>NZ_CALEJS010000044.1 GCF_937898475.1 uncultured Chitinophaga sp. | reverse complement strand
CTACTGAAGCTACAGTAGGATGTATCGTAAAAGAGTTGCAGGAAGATGATGCGCAGATACTGATCGGTAAGCCCATAACGGCGACAGAGATATTTATCCTTGGCGAGGCTGGACAGCTTTGTCCTATCGGTGTGACAGGAGAGATATGCATCACAGGCGCCGGACTGGCTAAGCAATATCTCAATAACCCCGAGCTTACTGCGCAGAAGTTTATTGCTAATCCTTACAGGCCAGGCAGCCTTATGTACTGGACCGGTGATCTGGGAAGATGGCTGCCACAAGGTGAGATACAATACATTGGCAGGAAGGATGAACAGGTAAAGATCAAAGGGTATCGTATTGAACCCGGAGAAATTGAAAATGCTATTTTAACCCTGGCGGATATATCAACTGCAGTGGTAGTCACCGTTCCCAATACTGCTGGTGAGCCCGAACTGGCAACCTATTTTACCGCTAAGCGGCAGATAGATGTAGCGGAGATCCGCAGCCATCTTACAAGCTGCTTACCGGCTTATATGCTGCCGGCACATTACATGCAACTGGAGGTGCTTCCTTTAACCACCAACGGGAAGGTAGACAAAAAAATGTTGCCCCTTCCTGATGGATCCCCCTCCGCTGCGGCCTATGTAGCTCCTGCCAACGATACTGAACAACAAATTGCCCACATCTGGCAGGAGATACTAGGCAGGGAAAGAGTAGGGATCAGAGACAGCTTCTTTGATCTTGGCGGTGACTCCATCAAAATATTAAGGATGCTGGCCGCCGTCAGAAAGCAACTGAACCTTGACATACCAGTGGCAGATGTATATAAGCATCCTACTATTGAAGCGCTATTAGTAAATATCCATGCCCATAAAGATGACAGGCTGCAGCTACAGATGAAAAGACAGCAGAAAGAAGCTGAGATCAGGGCGGAGATCGAGGCACTAAAAGAAAAGATCCTTTCCACACTCAACGATACCGCGAACATAGAAGACATATACCCCATGAGCGATATTGAGAAAGGGATGGCATTTAGTTCTATGGTACACCAGGACAGCGGTATGTATCACGACCAAATGGTGCACCAGCGGCTGTTCCCCGGATTTGATATCAACAGGTTCCGGTTGGCGCTGGAACTGCTTTCAAAAAAGCATTCTATTCTCAGAACAGGCTTTAATCTCAGTGATTTTGACAGGGAAGCGCAGATTGTGTATAAAGAAGTCAGCATTGATGTTGTATACCATGATCTTTCTACCTTGAAAAGGCCACAGCAGGAAGAACAGGTGCGCCGCTTCCTGGCGGAGGAGATGAAAAAACCGTTCGATGTTAGCCGGGCGCCCCTATGGCGCATGGCAGCCTTCAACCTTGGCAATGGAGAGATCGTATTTGTATTCCAGTGCCATCACGCCATCATTGATGGATGGAGCGATGCACTCTTTATGACGGAGCTCAATAACCTGTATCTTAAACTGGCAGCAGACAGCAAGTATATTCCCGAACCACTCAAAATATCTTACAAGGACTTTATCATTCAGCATGAGCTGGATAAACAGGATCAAGGCACCCGCGATTTCTGGCAACAGGAACTACAAAATGCTGAGCGGATGGAGATTTTCGCCAATGAGCAGGATCTGCAACTGCTGCATCATCAATTGGATAAAATACTGTTAAATAAGCTGGAACAATGCGCGGCCCATCTAGGCGCCAGCGTCAAGGCAATATCCCTGAGCGCCTACCTCTACCTCCTCAAAATCCTCAACTACGATCCGTACATTCTCACGGGACTGGTTACCAATATGCGGCCAAACAGCGAGGATAGTGATAAGTTACTGGGCTGCTTCCTGAACACCATTCCTTTCAATATCCACGTAGATGAGCGGCAGACAGGGGCAGAACTAATCGCTGCCGTTCATCAGCAACTGGTCACGCTCAAGGACAGAGAAAGGCTCAGCATGTTCGAGATAGCAAGGATACACAACAAACAACAGGAAGCAGGGAATCCCTTCTTTGACGTACTATTCGACTTTGTTGACTTCCACGTATTTGATTCCGTAAAAGAAGAAGCTATTGTAGCACAGCAGCGCCAGTCGCTTTCCAGTCTTGAAGTTACAGGAGGAATAGACCTTACCAATACTTTCCTTGACTTCATGATCAACCGGACCGGTGGCAATTATGTGCTTACTCTAAGGCTGACCCGTAAGCTGAAGGCAGGACTTGGTGCTAAACAGCTGGTGGCAATGTTCTGTAGTATATTAAAACATATTGTTACCTCGCCGGAGCATCCCATTTACCAGGCGGATCACATTAATGCCCCAGAAAAACAGTTGCTGCTCAATAGGTTTAATACTATACCGGAACATTATACCGGGTATCAGCCCGTCGTTAAGTTGTTCCGCGAACAGGCGCAGCAGCTGGTGGACAAGCCGGCCCTGTTATGGGACGATCATTCACTTTCTTACAGGGAACTGAATGATGTAACGGATCGCCTGGCAGCTTACCTGTTGCATGCGTATAACATTCAGCCTGACGACCGGATAGCCCTGATGATGGATCGTTCGGATAAGCTGATCATCGCTATACTGGCTAT
>NZ_CALEJS010000043.1 GCF_937898475.1 uncultured Chitinophaga sp. | reverse complement strand
CATTATTATCCTTTTGGGTTGACGATGGCGGGGATTAGTTCGAATGCGCTGAAGGGCATGAACTATGCGGAGAATAGATTTAAGTATAATGGTAATGAGTTACAAAATAAAGAGTTCATAGATGGTAGTGGTTTAGAGTTGTATGATTTTAATGCTAGGATGTACGACCAGCAGATAGGGCGCTTTTTAAGTACTGATCCAGCAGCTGAGTTAGCCCACGATTGGACCGGCTATAGGTTTGGCTTCGATAATCCAATTCTGCATAATGATCCAACAGGCCTATGGGAAGGCACCTATAATAGAGGTGATGCAGGTTTTGACCAACTCCTTAGTTCATTACAGAACGGCACTTTCAATATCAATGACGGGGATAATGATAAAGATAAAAACAAGGATAAGAAAAACAAGGAAGAACATCCCCAGCACTACACACCAATGATGCGCTTTTATGCTGATTGGGCCAATAAATCTCCAAAAAGTCATGCTGAGGATTTTAATGATAGGGTTAATGCGGGAATTGGTATAATGGACCAGGCAGCAAATGACCCTGACCTATATGAAAACTGGGCCTACTATTCTGGTCAATTCTATGGAGCAACATATCCTATATTAGATCCAGCCTTGGTAGAACAAGGACTTGGTTATATGATGAGCGAGGTAATAGGAGCTGGAATCAAGTGGACTGCCTCAATGCCCGTTGTAGCCGGTGCGACAAAAGGGTATGGCATATTTGGTTTAAGAGGAGGATATGGCGTATTTGGGAAAAGAGGACTAAGAATTGGGTCTTATAAAATCGAAGCACTATATGCAAATCCAGCAGGTGGCAGTGGAGCAGGAACAATATTTTCAATCCGCCAATTACAAAAAGTTGGCGGCGTATGGGCGAATAAACCTGGAGGTGCATTATGGCGGTGGGATTATGGAGCATTACATAGTACAGGCCAGCCAGGCTTTCATTCCACAATAAGATTTTATTGGAATGATCAAAAAATTGGCAGCACTGCTCAACGAACTTGGTATCCTCCGTTTAAAATTATAGAATGAAAGATTTGCGTAGGCATAGCGAAGATTTAATATCTATTGCTCCATTTAGGCCTGTTTATGGCGATAGGGTTTTTCTTTACGATTTATTTAGCAAAGTTCTAGATAGAAGTGGAACCCTTTTTGTTCGTGCGAGGCGGCCTAATGATTATGTTGGTTCTTTCCTTGAAGAGTTGGTTAAGGGCATACCCAAAGAGAATATATTCATAATTGAGGAAGATGGTTTTGGAGTTAGCTTTTGGAGTAGCTCTGGACGGAGTTCCGACTCATTAGACAACATAGTTAAACTATGGTATATCTATGAGCAACCGGTTTTCCTTTTCTCTAGCTTCAAAGACAATATAATAAATAACAAAAAAAAGCTATTGTCCAATACGTTATCATGGAATGATTTACTAGCTCTTGTTCCAGGGTATATTGTATATAGAGGGATTGAAGAAGAAGTATTATGGATAGGCAAAAGCAAAGAATACAGCTTTGATGGTTTATTTTAGCTAATGGTTTTTCCTCTAGGTGGTTATTCTCCAAAAAACCGCAGGCACCACCTGCGGTTTTTTCATTTTAGGAGTTCAATGCTTTTTTAGCTTTAGTATTCTGGATAATGTTATCGATCAGAAAATACAGCTTGTCTTTGGTGTCGGGATCCAGCTTCTCAATATCCTGGATACGCTGGAGTGTTTTTTTATCGAAGCTGGCGTTGATGCCTTCCCCTACCAGGTAATCCAGTGACACCCCAAAAGCATCAGCGATCCGTTTAGCGAACTCAATGGAAGGCACCGCCTCCCCGCGTTCATACTTGCCAATAATCTCCCTGGAAACATTACTCTCAGTGGCCAGCTCTGTTTGAGACCAGCCCTTTTGCTTGCGCAGCTCAGTGATAATCTTGGCTATCTTGTTCATAATAGTACCATTAAATGCAGTAAATGACAGCAGTAAGGCAAATTTAAGGTAATACTATGCACAAAAAAATAAGATAGTACTTGGTTGGAATTGTATAATCTTATACTTTTGTGTACAATAGTACCAACGAAAATATTTTTCCACATGGCAAAGCAAACCAGACTTATCAAACTGCACGGTAAATACCAAACGGTAAAAGATCATTGGAACGGTGGCCGTGATGTGCCCTGGTTGAATGTAAGCGGCCTATGGTTAGAGCAGGCCGGTTTTAAAGTAGGCGACCAGTTAGAGATCCTGGTAGGCCGCCGGGTGCTGAAGATCAAAAAGAAAGCTGCTCATGGAGATACGGGACATTAAGCAGCAGTTATCTATCCTGGAAGTGGTGGCGCATTATGGGTTAAAGCCTGATAAGTATAACCGGCTGCTCTGCCCCTTCCATGCGGATAAAACACCCAGCCTGCAGCTGTACCCCAAGACCGATACGTTCTGCTGCTTCTCTACAGCCTGCAGCGCTGGTAGTGGGGATCAGCTGCAGTTTATACAGCTGATGGAAAAAGGTGGCAAGCATGAAGCTATTATGAAAGCTAAATCCATGCTGGGAGCGGCAGGTGCTATACCTGCGATTTTGCCTTCAGTACAGTTACCAGCGGGCAGTGATGCCGATATACTTGAACAGGAAGCCTTAATGGTAAAAGTGTTCAGCTACTTTAAACGGTCCTTACCGCTTGCAAAGAAAGCAGTCAGCTACCTGGAGAGCCGGAGTATAAACTACCAACTCCATGAAATCGGTTATAACAGTGGTGGGCTGCATGTGGAGAGCAAGAACCACCACATGGTCAGCAGCATGGTAAAATACGGATTGCTGAAACTCCGTTCCACTGGCGGTTACAATGTATGGGCAAAAGACTGTGTGGTCTTCCCCTTAAAGAACCGGGAGCATAAAATTATATCATTATACGGCCGCAGTATCAGTAACAATGAGGATCAGCGGCATTTTTACTTAACCGGAAGATCCGGTCTTTATCCCTGTTATCCTGAGGGTGCTACTACGAGGTTAATACTTACGGAAAGTGTGATCGATGCGGCCAGCTTATTGCAGCAGCCGGAGATCACTGCGGAGTACGGAGTATTAGCCTTGTATGGTACCAATGGGCTGACGGATGAACATCAGCAGGCTATTATCAGCTGTAGCGGCTTGGAAGAGATCATCTTTATGTTAGATGGAGATAGCGCAGGCCAGGCAGCTACTATCAAACATGCCGTCACGCTGGCCAGGCTGCTGCCACAGGTAAAGATCACAGCTGTAAGGCTTCCTGATGGAGAGGATATTAACAGCCTGCTACACACACATGATGACAACCGTATCTTAATAGATATGATCGGTCAGCGGCAGCCGGTTAGCTTTTATTCTTCAATTGAAAAAGAAGTTCCACCTGTTGGAAGTGCTGTTACACTTGTAACAGCAGTAGATACCAGGTTAAACACTGCTACACCGGAGCTGTTAACCTATGATGGTGGCCTGCTACAGATCACTATCCTGGGCGGTATTAAGCTTACAGGGTTGGACCGCTTGCGGGTTACGCTGAAGGTAGAGCATAGTGGGAAGCAGCTGCTACCAGTACGTCACAATCTTGACCTGTACAATAACAGCCATACTGAGCAGCTTACGAGCAAGCTATCAGAGGCTTTTGAAATGAGCATGCAGGTAGTGACAGGGATTATATCCCAACTTACAGGCGCGTTAGAAAGCTACCGTGCATCACGGCTGGAGAGCATGCAAACCCGTCCGGCAGTAAAACCAGAGTTAACCACTGCGCAAAGGGAGGCAGCTATTAATTACTTAAAACAACCATCGCTGCTGCGGCGTACCAGTGATGATATAGGACGATCCGGTATTGTAGGGGAAACCGTTAACCGGCTGATCGCCTACCTGGTGTACAGCAGCCGTAAACGGGAGGCTCCTTTGCATATTATGTTCCTGGGCGCCAGTGGCAGCGGCAAAACCTATCTGCAGGAGCGGGTAAGTGAGCTGATACCCGCCGAAGATAAAATAGAGATCACCCAGGTGACGGAGAACGCCTTTTATTATTTTAAGCAGGAGGAGTTAAAACATAAGCTGCTTCTAATAGAAGATCTGGACGGCGCGGAATCTTCCCTGTATCCGCTCAGGGAGCTGCAGAGCAAGCGGCGTATATCAAAAACGGTTACGCTGAAGGACAGTAAAGGGAACCTGAAAACCGTTACTGTTACGGTTGAAGGTCCGGTGAGTGTGAGCGGGTGTACCACCCGTGAAAAGCTGTATGAGGATAATGCGAACCGTTGCCTGCTGCTGTATGTGGATGGGACGAGCGAACAGGACCGGCGCATTATGGAGTATCAGACACGCTTAAGCGCCGGGCTCGTAGATCATGGCCAGGAGCATGCAGTAAAGGAGCTGTTTAGAAGTATCCAACAGGTGTTACAACCAATGCGGATAGTCAATCCTTATGCAGCTTATATCCAGTTACCGCAGCAGATCTTTAAGCCCCGCAGAACCATGACCTTATTATTATCGTTTATAGAAACGGTCACCTTCTATCATCAGTACCAGCGGGAGATAAAAAGGGATGGCAGCGGTCAGCCTTATATAGAAAGCACGCCGGAAGATATATCAGCCGCGTTCGGGCTTTTAAAAGAGGTGCTGTTCAGTAAAAGCGATGAGCTGGCAAAGGCTACCCGTAACTTTTTAGAGTTATTAAAAGCCCTGCTGAAAGCTGAGAGTAAAGACAGCTTTACCGCCAAAGAGATCCGGGAGCGGCTACGTATTAATCCCGGCAACCTGAAACGCTACCTGTCAGAGTTGGAACGTTACGGATACCTACAGGGCAGCGGGAACCGCTATCGTCATTATGAATACCGTATTATCAACTTTGACGAGTATGAAACCCTGAAAGGCAGTATAGATCAACACTTGCAGGGTATTTTAAACACCATTAATCAGCAGGCCAGTAGTTCAGTGGTTCAGTAGTGGTTCAGTAAAGTTAGTGAACCACTCAAAGGCGCTACAGTACTACGTTTATCTTCAGTGGTTCAGTAGTTCAGTAAAAAGACTATAGTAGCAAAATCTTTTACCCCTCCTCCTTATTAAAATCTATTGTTTATGGAAGCAGTTCACTTATTACATAGTAATGAGCATGTGCTATTACAGCAAGGCTTTAAGAACTGGCTGCAGCTGTTGGGCTATGCTGATATTAGTGTCTATAATCTTCCACGGCATCTGCAGGAGTTTTTACATTACCAGGAACAGCAGGGAAAGTATGGGCTTCAACAGCTGGCAGCTAGTGATGCTACTGCTTTTATAGATCTGCTGAAGATAAGAACCGGCATCCGTACCGGGCAGGGTTATAGTAGTGGGCATATTAATAAGTACATCCAGGCTTTACATCTTTTTAGCCGTTATGTGCGGGAGACAGGCAAAACAGGGATAGGCTTCAGGTTGGAACGGCTGGAAGATAGCCGCAGTAAGCCTACCTGGTTAACGGTGGCAGAAGTGCATGCGCTGTACAGGGCAACGGATGATAGCCCGTTAGGAATGCGCGACAGAGCAATGCTGGCGGTGTTCTACGGCTGCGGCTTACGGTTAAATGAAGGGGCGAACCTTGAAGTAAGTGATGTGCTTACAGAACGGGGCTTATTATATGTACGTAAGGGAAAAGGATATAAAGAACGGTATGTTCCTATCAGCGGGAGGGCTTATGAGCTGTTGCAGCTTTATATAGATCACGGCCGCCCACAGTTATTACAAAGCGCTACAGCAATGCTGTTTATAGGCGTAAATAAGGGCATCCCTTTAACGAAGCAGAGTTTATATATCCGTATTAAACAACTGGCAAAAAAGGCAGGAATAATAAAGAATATCGGTACACATACCCTGCGGCACAGTGTTGCCACCCATCTACTGCAAAGCGGTATGGAGCTGGAACAGATACAGGAGTTTTTAGGCCATAGCCAGTTAGATAGTACACAGATTTATACTCACCTGGTAAATGATGTTTTATGACGTTCAATACTTATTTACAGCAGCTGCAGTTCAGCACAGCCACTGTTGGGGCTTATAATAAACAGCTGGAGTACTTTATCCAGTGGCTGGACCAGGAGCAGTTAAGCCCGACAGATATGACTTACACTGAACTGCTAGACTTTATACGCTGGCTGCAAGCGCAGGGGAAAAGCAAAAGCCTGGTAAGAAGCCAGCTTTGCATCCTGCGGCATTACTTTAATTACCTGGTAGCAGCAGGTAAAAGAACCGATAACCCTGCAGCCGGTATTTTTATCAGAGGTCTTAGCAGAAAGCCACCCTCCGACTTGTTAAGTGTTCAGCAACTGCAGCAGCTCTATGATCAGTACAATATCCAACTGCATGTAGACCTGGGTAAAAAGATCATGTTAGGGCTGCTCGTCTACCAGGGGCTGACCACTGATGAAATAGAACGGTTGGAAGCACCGCATATCCGGCTAAAGGAAGGGAAGATCTTTATCCAGGGAACCAGCCGCAGTAACGAAAGATGGTTGAAGCTGGAAGCCGTGCAGATAATAGATCTGCAGCGTTATCTGGCTGTTAACCGGCTCAAGGCAGGCGCTTTACTGGCCGGACAGAAAAAGGGCTTTATCAGTGCCAATAACATTATTAACCAGGTTAACAGCATCATGAGGCAGTTACGCCGGCTTAACCCTAAAGTGCAGAACGCTCAGCAACTACGCAGTAGTGTTATAGCCGGCTGGATAAAGCAATATAACCTACGACAGGTACAGTATATGGCTGGCCATAAATATGTGAGCAGTACCCAGCGGTACCAGACGAGCGACCTGGAAGATCTGCAACGCTCTTTACGCAGGCATCATCCTATGGGATAAGGCTGTACAATAACGCATACCGGGCAAATGTTTTACCATAGTTTTACCATTAGCTCATAGCGAATTATAAACGCATGATTAGCACCTTGCTATATTACTCAGCTTGAATCCTGCCATGATCCAAATCTAATTATCTTTAGGTGTTCGATCCCCGTTAGGGATAGGTAATGGGAACATAATCGAACACCTATAGGCTGTAGACCTGCTGCCTTCTAAGCAGCAGGCCATCGGGTTAGAACCCCGTTCTCCGCTCGCTTCATATCCTTACCTTGGCGAATATCGGGCGGACAAACCATATAAATAGATGTAAATCAAAAAAATAGGATTCCAGATCCAGGAATCGAACCACACAGAACAAGGAGCACCAGATTGTGGTTCTGGGGGTCCATAGGCAGCAGCTGACTCTTAATCAGCTGTCTGGAAGGAAACGGGAGTTCGAATCTCTTCTTCCGCACGGACATACTTATCCAAACCTCGAACCAGGACAAACAGAGTCCGAGTCTGTCGTACTACCGTAATATATATAAAAGAGCATCTGACTACGGATCAGAAGGCCCCCGTACCTAACTTGATACCAGTCCTTAGCATCTACAAGTAAATCAGGCCAAGCGGTCTCCCTGCGCACGGCCTCCCCAAAAAACCGCGCCAGCCAGCCCGCTGACGCGGGCGTGCCTGTCACGGTTTTGCTCACGCTTCGTGCTCCGGTCGGGGCAGCTCCCGGTCTGGCTGTATCCTGTTATGCGGGGTGCCTGCTGATGACCGCCATCCCTGCGCTGCCCGTTATGCGTCCGCCACCTGCCAACCGCCCTGGCCTTATCTGTTTTATCTGCCGTCCGCTGCGCTCCCGGCTATTATCAAGGTCTAGCGGCGGCCTGCTATGGCTCCGTGCTCCGCTTCGCTACGCACTCCCACCATAGCGGCCAGGGCGGAATGGCGGTCGGTGGCGGCGGGAATGCTATTAGGCGGGAGATTATAGCTGCCAAACGGCAGGACCTTGATCAATGGCGATAGAATATAACCTGCCGCGAACAGCGGCGACAGTAACACTGATCAGCGTTAGTACTATCTTGGCGCGTCCGCGGCCATAGACGAGGTGCCCAGCTTCAGCGCATCACCCAACGACAGACCGTACGATCAGCAGTGTAACATACCTGAGCGACAGCCCCCACCTCATCTATGCCCACGTACGTTCCCCCCTTATCTTTACCAAAGCGATTTTTTTGTTCAATTGAAAAAGGAAACCTTATTTTAGGGACTATTAGCAGTTCTTTGAAGATTACTGGTCGGAGACGGTAATTATTATCCATTTGGGTTGACGATGGCGGGGATTAGT
>NZ_CALEJS010000042.1 GCF_937898475.1 uncultured Chitinophaga sp. | reverse complement strand
CTGAAGTCGAAAGACAGCGGATTTACAGTCCGCCCCATTTGGCCGCTCTGGAACCTGCCCGTGTTAAAAGCTCAAAAACCTAAATTCCAACTTAGCCCTCTTCCTTGGTAAAGAAGTGCTCTACCCGATCAATTGCAGATTCATGTAACCTGCAACCCGGGATCTGGAATTTATACGAGCCAGCAGAGGGATTCGAACCCCCGACCCACTGATTACAAATCAGTAGCTCTGGCCAACTGAGCTATGCTGGCATACCAAGTATTTTATCTCAAGATATCCGTAAAAGGAAGCGCAAAAATAACAGCTTTGTTGAAATCTCAAAATTGTTTTTTCAGCCCTGGGACACTCTTCGTTTTTTACCTGATCTGTTTTGGCTAAAATGCCCTACAGTAAAGAACTTTACTACCTTCACCGATCCCTTTTTGAATCGGGATGGCAAAGGTAGTAAAGAGGTTAATAACTTCAAAATTATTTTTCAGGATTTATTGAAATTTCTTTTCTTTTTGCCGCTTGATCTGATTTACAGCAGCATTGAAGGCGAGGTCGAAGGATTCTTCAAAGGATTTAGATTCATGTTTAACAAAAAGGTCGTGGCGGGGTATACGGATCTTTATCTCGGCAATCTTGTCTTTGATCTGGTGTGCTACATTGTCTAACTTAAGGAATACATCCACACTAACGATGCGATCATAGAAGTTGGAAAGTTTCTGGATTTTTTTGTTCACATGATCAATTAGCTTGGAATCTGCATCAAAATGCACCGTTTGAATTTGAACGTTCATGACACTAAATTTTTTAATATTTAACAATCTCAATTCAAGTGGGTAGTCATACTTTCATAGGCTCTCTGTTTAAAATGATTATGTGAAGAACTCTATTACTAATTTATAAATTTTTGCCGTCATTAGCACAATTAAAACCTAATAAATTGTTAACATTAAAAAGTTTGAAGTTTAAAGTTTGAGGTTTGAAGTCTGAAGTCTGAAGTTTGAAGTTTGTTAGAGGTTAAAGGTGCAGAGCGGGTGTTATACAAACAGGCTATGGGCCTGTGAGGCAGGGAGTTGGGTTAAGTATCTCGATACCTGATACCCGATACCTGGCACCTTTGACTGACAACATACATTTGGAACCCGAACCAGGAACCTGCAACAAACTTCAAACCTCAAACTTAAACCTGTTACGCTTTCGGGTGGGCCTGTTTAAACACATCCTTCAGCTTTTCGATGGTATTGTGGGTGTAAACCTGGGTGGCGGCAAGACTGGAATGCCCCAGCAATTCCTTAATGGCATTGATGTCTGCGCCGTTATTGGTGAGATGAGTGGCGAAGGTGTGCCGCAGCACATGCGGACTCTTACGCGTGATAGTGGTGATCTGGTGGCGGGTCAGATAATCCCGCACGAGGTTGTATACATACTTGGGGTATAGTTTTTTCCCGCTTTTAGGATGCGCCAGCAATACCTGCGGCGCCGGGTTTTCGAGCTCGCGTCGCTTACGGGCCATGTATTCCCTCAGCTGCTGTAGCAGCTCCCGGCTGATGGGAATGATCCGCTCCTTGTTCCCTTTTCCCAATACCTTGATGGTAAGATTACCGCTGTCTACATTCCGTTCTTCCAGGTTGATCAGCTCTGATAACCGGATACCTGTATGGTACAGCAGGTCAAACACCAGGCGGTGCGTTACCCCTTCCAGGTCGTCTGAAAAGATAGGCATCCCCTCCTCACCGCGTCGCATGCTGCGGTTGTCTTCCATGGCCTGCATCCCCTTTTCGTCTATAAAACCAGGCAAACGGCGGCTTACTTTAGGGGCCGATACCTTTACCATAGGCGTCTGCAATATCAGGCCCTGCCTTACGGTATACTTGAAAAAAGATTTAAGTGCGGAAATTTTGCGGTTAACGGTCCGGGGCTGCTGCTGCTCTCTTATCAGCTCAGCCAGCCAGCTGCGGACATGTAAATGCCCTATCGCAGAAAGCTCCAGCTGTCCGTAGTGTTGCTCCAGGAACTGAAAAAATTGGTGAAGATCCTGCCTGTAAGCGGCAAAAGTGTGCGCAGAATAGCGCTTTTCAAGCTGAATGTAGGATAAGAACCGGTCTACCACCGGATATTGTATATCTTCGCTCAACGCAAAAAAATTGATGATTGTAAAGTTATTAAAAACCTTACAATCATCAAGTATTTTGATGCGTAAGCTACGCCAGATTAATCTTCAAACTTGCCACTAGCCAGCTGCTGCTTGTAAACAGCTTTCAGCACCTGGTTACGGCGCTTAACAGAAGGCTTGGTGAAAGACTGACGAGAGCGCAGTTGCAGCAAGATACGCGCCTTTTCAAACTTCTTCTTGTACTTTTTCAGCGCTTTGTCAATGTTTTCGCAATCTTTAGAATCGATGATCAACATAATAAATGCTCCTTTAATAATTTTTAGGGAAGGCAAAGATAAAACAATGTTTTAAAAATACAAAAATCTCTAAAATCTTTACCTTCGGACTAACTAGCATATTGTACTATGTTTACCGGTATCATCGAATCATTAGGAGAAGTAATATCCACCAAGAAGGAAGGCGGCAACCTGCTCATCACCATCGGTTCCAGCCTTACACCCGAGCTGAAAGTAGACCAGAGCATTGCCCACAACGGGGTTTGCCTTACCGTAACCCGCCTGCTGGACAACGCGTATGAAACCGTAGCCGTGGCAGAAACCCTCCAGAAAACCAACCTGGGCCAGCTTATTCCCGGTCAGCAGGTGAACCTGGAAAGGGCCATGCTCTTCAATGGCCGTATAGATGGGCACCTGGTACAGGGCCATGTAGACAGCGTAGGCGAATGCCTCTCCGTTACCCCGCAGGACGGCAGCTGGGAATTCCGCTTCCGTTATCCCGCAACATTTGCAGGCCTGCTGGTGGAAAAGGGCTCTATCTGCCTTAATGGCATCAGCCTCACCATATTTAATGTAACAGACCGCGAGTTTTCCGTGGCCGTTATTCCATACACCTACCAGCACACCAATATATCTGCCGTTCAGCCCGGACATACCGTTAACCTGGAGTTTGATATATTAGGTAAATACGTGGCCAGGCAACTGCAGGTAAGCAGTTTACAGGCAGCTGTGGCCGCACAATGATACTATTTACAACACATTTACATAATGAACCTCCTCAACACCATTTACCCCATTATCCAGGCGCCCATGTTCCTGGTCAGCAACGAGGCCATGGTGAAAGCCGCTATGGACAGCGGCATCGCCGGCACTTTTCCCTCCCTCAACTTCCGCAGGGAAGGTGAGCTGAAAGCCGTGCTGGAACGCCTCAATGAACACCACAGCCAGCTGTCCACACCCGGTACCTATGGCGTTAACCTGATTGTTCAGAAAACCAACCCGCTCTACGTAAAACACCTGCAGGAATGTGTACAGGCCCGGGTGCCTTTCTACATCACCTCCCTCGGTAACCCAAAGCAGGTAATAGAAGCCGCCCACAGCTATGGCGGAAAAGTGCTCTGCGACGTCACCAACCTGGAACATGCCGAAAAAGCCGCAAAGGCAGGATGCGATGGCTTTATTGCTGTTTGCGCAGGAGCGGGGGGGCATGCAGGCCCCTACCCTATGCATGTATTGGTGCCTGCCCTGCAAAAAGCCTTCCCCGATAAATACCTGGTGGCAGCCGGCGGCATTGCCAGCGGCCGACAGATGGCCAGCGCCCTGGTGCTGGGCGCTCAGGCGGTGTCTATTGGCACCCGCTTCATCGCCAGCATGGAAGCCGCCGTAAGCGACGCCTACAAACAGGCCATCCTGGAATATGGTATGGAAGATATTGTGCTGACGGAACGCCTCTCCGGTACACCCTGTAACATTATCAATACACCGGCTGCAAAAAAAATAGGTTATAAACAGAACTGGTTTGAAAAAATGCTGAGCCGCAACCCGCGCACCCGCAAGTATTTTAAAATGCTGGTACAGCTGCGGGGCATGAAAAAACTGGAGCAGGCCGTGCGACCCGGCTCCTACCAACACCTCTGGAGCGCCGGGCAAAGCGTGGAAATGGTAGACGACATCATCAGCACCCGCGAAATAGTAGACCGCCTGGTGCAGGAGCTTCACAACTCGCTGGACCAGATCAGCGCGCTGCGGCAACAAGTATGAAGCACCGGATTCTGGAATGATTTTTTCTTCTGTTATAATTATGAGAGTGCACCTGTTGGCCGCCTTTTTACTGCTTCCGCTGTTATCAGCTGCCCAGAAAGCAGTGGTAACAGGCGTTACCGCCTTTTACGACACCACCGCCGTGGTAGAACTGTATAACCAGGCCCCTCTCGGGCTGGAGATCACCTACAATAACGGGGATATCCGGCAGACAGAGGGCTTCCTGGAGGGCGATTATCGCTGGAGAGCCATTAAAGTGTCCAGTCCCGACGGCGATTTCCGGAACGGCCACCTGTACTTTGACCGCCAGAAACTGGCCGGGCAGCATTACCGGGTAAAACTGGTGGTAACCCTTCCTGACGCAGGCGGCCATCCCCCTTTTGAAACCACGCTCCAACTGCCCTACATCACCGGCATACGTTTTAACCATTATGCCGACAGCCTGAAAAGAGGCATTCATTTTTACCTCAACGTTGAAGCAAAATTCAGTTCAGGCAGGATCTTTCCCCTGGATACCTCCAGCGTACAGCTGCAGACTTCCGCCGGGAAACTTCTCGGACAAGACCTTCTGCTGAACACCGGCGATACCACCCGCCTTATTAATGTAAGCGCCGTCTACAAAGCCAAACCCCGCCTTACCGCACACTCCGTAATTCCTGTAAAACAACTACCCGATGACGATTCCCAGGTGATAGAAGATGACAGGAGACCGAACAGGAAAAGGAAAAATTAGTTTGAGGTTTGAGGTTTGAAGTTTGAAGTTTGTTAGAAGTTAGAGGTTTAAAATTTAGGTATATAATAACCTACATATCTCAAGCAGCTTATTGCCCCGCTGACGGCTACTTTCAACCTGTCGCCTTCAACGAACCTCAAACGTCAAACCTCAAACTTAAATCAACATTCTTGCCTTCAGTTCCAGGTATTTGTTGATCACCTGTATGGTCAGCTGCTGGGGGGTTACCAGCAGCGACATGATGCCGTACTGAGACAGCTCGCGGGCAATGAGTTTTTTCTCGTAGGCAAACTGCTGGGCAATTACCTGTTTGTATATTTCTTCCACGCCGGAGGCCTGTTGTTCTGTTACTTTCTTCAGTGCCGTATTCTCAAAGAACACAACCAGCAACAAATGATAGCGGGCCAGTTTGCGCAGGTATGGCAGCTGCCGCTGTAACCCGGGCATGGATTCAAAATTGGTAAAGAGGATGAGCAGCGAGCGCTGGTTGAATGCCCTTCTGAGTGAAATGCTCAGTTTTTCGTAGTCGCTTTCCTCCCACTGGGTTTCCTGGGCATACAGCATTTCCAGCACCTTGTCCAGCTGCGTTTTCTTATTGCTGGCAGGCAGTATATCCACCTGCTGGGCGGCAATGGTAGCCAGTCCTGCCTTATCTCCTTTCTGCAGGGCCACGTTGCTGAAGATCAGCGTGGAGTTAATGGCATAATCCAGCAGTGTGAGTCCGTCAAAGGGCATCTTCATAGTACGCCCTTTATCTATCACACAGTATACCTGCTGCGAGCGTTCTTCCACGTAGGTGTTCACCATCAGGTTTTCCCTGCGGGCGGTAGCTTTCCAGTTCAGCATGCGTACATCATCGCCGCGGGTATATTCCTTGATGTGGTCAAACTCCATGCTGTGTCCAACGGTACGCTTTTTATGCACACCCAGCTCATTCAGCCGGTTCATGTAAGACAGCAGTTCAAAGTTGCGTAGCTGCAGAAAAGAGGGATATGTTTTTACCTGTGCTTCGTTCTCATAAATAAAACGCCGTTTCACCAATCCAAAGGGGCTGGATACAAAAGCGTTGGTATTGCCAAACTGGTAAATACCTCTTTCCAGCGGCCGTAGTGAAAAGGTGAATACCTGTTCTGCGCCCGGCTTTATCCAGCTTTTCAGCAGGTGGTCCCTGAGCTGGAACTGGAAAGGCAGTTCATCCACTATGGCCACTGATACCGGGAAACGGAAATTGCTGCGCACCTCTATACGCACCTCATTCTCATCGCCATTGCTGAAACGCACCGGCGTAATGCGCGTTAATTCCAGCGCATTACCGCGGGTAATGAACAGCAACGTCAGATCCAGCAACAACAGTGCCATCAGCGCTGCAAACACCAGCAGGGCAATGGTATACAAGGCCGGGTAGAAAAAGGATACAATGAACAGCAGCACATTCACACCCAGGGCCAGGTAAAACCGGTTGCCGAAGAACAGGGAACGGTATAGCGCTTTCAGGAACATTATCTGGGTACCTCCACTGCTTTAATGATCTGGGCAATCACTTCGTCTGCAGCAATGCCTTCCATTTCACGCTCAGGGGTGAGCATAATACGATGGCGCAATACATGCGGCAGCATCTCCACGATATCATCCGGCGTTACAAAATCACGATCGCGCATAGCGGCGATAGCCTTTGCACAGTTCATCACCGCCAGTGAAGCGCGGGGCGATGCACCGAGGTACAGCGATGGGTTTACGCGGGTTTCCTGTACCAGTGCGGCAATGTAATGCAACAGCTTTTCTTCAATATGGATCCTGCGCACCTGCGACTGGAACTCCAGCACCTGTGTGGCGGTTACCACACGGTTCACCATCATGGTAATATCCTGTACGCCGTTGTGCTGATGCATGGCCTGCAGCATGGCTACTTCTTCTGCTATCTCGGGATACTTCACCTCAATTTTGAACAGGAAACGGTCCAGCTGCGCTTCAGGCAGGCGATAGGTACCCTCCTGCTCTATCGGGTTCTGGGTAGCGATCACCATAAAAGGCAAAGGCAGCGGATGCGTGATACCATCGTTGGTGATCTGCCGTTCTTCCATCACCTCAAACAGTGCGGCCTGCGTTTTGGCAGGGGCGCGGTTGATCTCGTCTATCAGTACGAGGTTACTGAAAACAGGCCCGCGTTTATATTCAAACTCCCGGCTCTGGGGGTTAAATACAGAGGTGCCCAGCACATCAGCCGGCATAATATCGGGTGTGAACTGTATACGTGAGAAATCAGCGTCCACACAACGGGCCAGCAGTTTGGCGGTAAGCGTTTTAGCCACCCCCGGCACACCTTCTATCAGTACATGGCCCTGCGTAAGCAGCCCGGTGATCAGCAGATCTATCATCTGATGCTGACCGGCTATCACTTTGCCGATCTCCGCACGGATGGCCTCCACTGACTGGTGAAGGGTAGAAAGATCTGATCTCGGCTCAAATGTATTAACGTCCATTTATTTCGTATTTAGGTAAAACTGATGAATGTTCCTATAGAATTGCTGCAGGTCTGCATCGCTGACCTGGTCGGATAGTTGTATATGATGAATGCTTTCCACGATCTCTCTCACCACAGCATAAGGCTGTCCGGATTTACGTGCCAGCGTATCTATAAAGGCTGCGTTCAGATGCTGTGTACTGAGGTAGAAACGCGTACGCACGTATTCTGTCCAGTGCAGCGTCATCTTCTGCGCCAGGTTCCGGTTATTGCCCTGCTGGTAGTATAACTGGCCCAGCGTTTCCACAAACTCCAGCGAGTTATTAGCCAGTACAGGTTTATCAGGAATGATGCGCTGGCGCCTTTTGCTTTCAAAAATAACATATACCAGGAGCAGCGCCACAAACAGCCACAGCGCCCAGCGCATAGCCGGGTAACGCATCAGTACCTGCCACTCGCTGAAGTCGCCCTGCGGCCCGTTCAGATACTTATAGTACTCATCCCAATATACGCCCGAAGGCCGGTCGTAAGTATAGGCCAGCTGATGTTCCAGCGAAACAATGTTGTTGCCGTGCATCAGGAAATAGTTCGTAAAGGAGGAAGGATTCAGCAGTACGAAAATATCTCCCTTGCCATAGCTCACCCGGATGAAGTTAGGCCGCTGATGATGATTGGTAGCCAGTATAGTGGTGTTGGACGTATCCATGGCGGTAAAGTATCGTCCCTCGTATATTCCTTTACGTGAGAATACGGTATCTGCGCCTATATAGGGATTTACATAATGTTCTGCGCTGGGGGTGGAGGCCAGGGAGAACAGCATACGCTCGTCGTTCACGGCGACGCCCAGCCGCACTTTCAGTATGCTGTCCGGCCGGTTTACGGCCAGGAATAACTGGTTGCCTGTTCTCACAAACCGCAGCATATCATCTATATCTTTCTGGCTGGCGTATAGTTTATCTGCCACCAGTATGTACAGGCTGCCCTCTCCCCTGTTGAGATAAACGTTTTTCCTGTAAGTGCGCGTAAATGGCTTTGTCACTACCTTCACCGCTTCTCCGTTAAAGAGATGCTGCAGGCAGTTGTAAGCCACATAGCAACCGCCGGGCAGTTTATCTTTATGAGAGAAGCTCTGCTTGCTGAGATCCTGCCTGGCGTCGGCATTGCGCGACTGGTTGCCGGCTATCATCAGCAATATGAAGCATAGCACTACAAAGACAGTTACAATAATGAAAATCCTTGATCTCACCGGGTAAATCCTAGTTCGTTTATAAATTGACGGAACTGCCCATGAATGTGGTTAAACTGATCAGCATTCACATTCACTTCTCCGTACCATATGTATTCATAGTCTCTTGTAAGACGGACAAAAGGCTGGTACCATTGGGTCTTCAGCAATACGCGGAGGTAGTCTGCATTGGTTTTATCCTTGCTTAATACGATCAGTTCACGGTCTGCCATCATCCGCAGTGTCAGCAGGTGTAAAAAGCGTACGGCCTGCCTGAAATCACCCGCTGTTATCGCCTCCTGTAAATATCGCTCATACCCTGCAATGCCCGGGTCTGTAACTTCCGTATCGGGCAGGGGTTCTTCTGCCTGACCGCGGAAACGGAATCCCTGCTGACGCATGAAATAAAACACCAGCAGCAACAAGCCCGCTACCAGCAGTACAATGATCAGCAGGCGGATATTATACAGGAACTGCACCAGGCCAACCAATAATTTCACCAGCCATTCATTCCGCACCGGCGCTTTTTTCTCCTTATCATATTGCAGGGCCTTATCAGCTTTCAGTTTAGACATGACCTTATCAGGCACTTTGCGTTGCACCAGTCCGCCGTTCACCCACCACTCTTCCGTGCTGTCTATATTCACCGGTACCGCCTGATCCCAGAAAGAATGCGTTCTCACTTCCTGTTCTCCATAGGCTGTTTCCAGCTCATCGCTCTCCGGCGCCTGGAATGCGGCAGTGTCATACATACCGACATCAGCAAGCGACACGCTATCCAGCTCCTGCGCAGGTAACAACAGGGGAAGCAGGATGGCGACCAGCAACAGTAAACAGCTTCTATACCGATTCTTTATGCACATCATCATAGGTTCAGTTGGTTGCCGGAATAGCTTTATCAGGTTTCACCAGTGCGCCGGTGGAAGCGTCCAGCCGGTATCCCTTGCGCTGCACGCATATAGGATATATGATGAAGTAACCGATAATAAAGGACAGTGATAACAGTAATATCAGGAGGCTCAGCCACAGGGGCATGGAAGTATGGCGGGTTACAAATCCTTCCAGGAAAGCCGCCACTACAAATATGGGGATGAGGCTAACGATCACTTTAATACCGTCTTTGGCGGAGCGCTTCAAGGCGTCCATTCTTTTGCGGGTGCCCGGGAACAGCAGGCCGCTGCCCATGATCATCCCGGCGGCGCCTGCAATGACAATGGCTGAGATCTCCAGCGTGCCATGTATCCAGATCACCAGTACAGACTGCCAGCCCAGCCCTTTAGCAAAGAAATAATATTGGAAAGAGCCCAGCATTACTGCGTTTTTAAACAGCAGCCAGAGTGTGCCCACGGTAAAGATGATACCGCCCACAAAACACATCAGGGCCACGTTGATATTGTTGTAGGCAATGTAAAAGAACATTACCCATTCATTACCGCTTTTATATACACCGAAAGGGTCTCCGCTGGAAATATTCTGTTCGGTCATATTTACGTACTCATCGCCCAGGATGCCCCGTACAAACGTTTCGTCATGCGATGCAGAGAAAGCGCCCATAATGGTGAAGAGCAGGAAGTAGGCGAAGGTGAAGAGCAGCAGCCGGTGATGGCGGCGGATCAGCAAAGGCAGCTCGTAGGCCAGGAAGGTGCGCACCCGTCCGGCTTCATCGCGGCGGTTGCGGTAGATATGCTGGTAGATGGCGGCAGCCATCCCGTTGATATACTGGGTTACTTTGCTGAAGCTGTAGAAAGTTTTAGCGTATGCGAGATCGTCCAGCAGACTGGTGAACCGTTCCGCCATTACATCCGGATCATCACTGGGCTCTGCCTGGTAACGCTTCCAGCGGGCCAGGTTCTTTTTAATGAAAGTGGATTCTCTCATACCTGACAAACATATACATTAATTAGTAAATTTGTGCATGACCGCTATAAAAATACCAACTGCTTTCAATATAGACCTTGAATTTGAGGCCGCTGATATCAGCCAGCGTTTTGTGGCCTGGCTGATAGACCTGGGCATACGGATAGCGTGGCTGATACTGGTATGGATTATAGCGGCCAGCTCGTTTTCCGGTACAACGGGCAACATTTTTGCTTTCTGGGCCATTGCCCTGCCGCTGAGCCTTTATTTCCTGGTATTTGAGGTGCTGATGCGTGGACAAACACCCGGAAAAAAAGCCATGAGCCTGAAGGTCGTGAGTATGCTGGGAAACCCGCCCAGCTACAGCCAGCATATGATCCGCTGGGTATTCCGCATTATGGAATCTCCCTTTATTCTCTGGGGCGTTATCCCTATCATTTCTATTGCCCGCTCTAAGTATAATCAGCGGCTGGGCGATGTGGTAGCCGGCACTATTGTAGTGAATACCCGGACAAAAAGCAGCCTGAACGACACCATTTTCCGAGAAGTATCGCAAACGGATTATCAGCCTCATTTTCCGCAGATACTGCGCTTGTCTGACAAAGATCTCAACAAGGTCAGGGAACTGATGGACCGCGCTTTGAAATCAGGCAACCTTGAGCTGGCGGCAAAAGTATCCTACCGTGTAAGGGATGTGCTGAAGATCGAAACGGAAATGGATCACATGCAGTTCCTCGAAACCTTGCTGAACGATTATAATTACTACGTTACGAAAGACTGATCTTAATTTTTCACTACCGTGGTACTTGTCCACTGATCATGCCAGGGCGCCGCGCCGAAGCCTGAAAATGCTTCAAAAGGTACTATACGGCTAAGGCTTCTCACAAAGGCGTCACGGAAGCCGAGCGGTTTGCCATCGTTGGTGACAGCGTGTGTACTGGTGATGAGCTTACCGAGGGTGCGTCCTTTCAGACATGCTTCGGCAAGGGTATAATATATAACCGTGCCCGTGTAGATGAGTAAATAAAACGATATTTTCTCATCCAGGATCCAGCTGTAAGATTCACCCAGCAGGCTCACCATAAAGATACCTGTCAATAATGAAATTGCCAGTGAGGCTACTCTGTCGATAAGATAATTTGCAAGTCTTTGTCCCTGTGATGCGTAATTCAGTACCGCAATCTCATGTATGTCTCCCAGCAGCTCCTCGCTGCCTGTATTCGGATTAACAGATTCCATTGGTATAGTGTGTTTTTGTTTGCACCGTTTTTCCCCCGTACTATTTATTTAACATCCGAGCCGATACTCTGGATCTGATCACCAAGCGATGTGGCGTTGGGATTACCGGCAGGGCCCTGGTACTGGATAGATTTATCAAAGGCCAGGATCGGATAGAAAATGAAACCCAGGAAGATCAGGCCTAAGGTAAAGCCTTCACTTTTGCCAAAGCTTTTGCTGAGCAGGTTGGCAGCCCATATGGCAATCACGAGGTTGACAACAGGGATAAACATCAGCAGCAGCCACCACCAGGGTTTGCCAATAATTCTCATTTGCACGATCACGTTGTAGAGGGGAACGATAACCGCCCATCCCGGCTGACCGGCTTTCTCGTAGATCTTCCAGCCACAATAAATGTAAAAAATCGTGAGTACCAGCCAGAAAAGAAAAAAGCCGGTACCAAAAATCGAGGACGAAGATTCCATAATGTTGAGGTTTTAGGTAAAAAATTAAGGTTGAAAGTAATTCACATTACAAATAAACCACCTTTCTGTCAAATTGTTTACAAATGTATATTATTTTTTTTCGACATATAATATAGACATATGAAAACAGGCAGCTAACATCTTTGCAGTAAAATTTGCATTTTAGCTGAATTCTCTTACCTTTGCATCCGGCAAGTCTTATACGACCAGCTCCTGCTGAACTCCCCCAGGACAGGAATGTAGCAAGGGTAGGCGGTTGTAGCGGTGCGATGTAAGTAACTTGCCGTTTTTTTTTCTTATTCCAGGTCATTAGTTCATATGTCAATAGTCATTCGGGTGGCTATTTACTCCACCTCCTTCCTAATGACCGATGTTCAAATGAACCTGCCTGTAACCGTTACCGTTAAACATTATATTGTCATAGTAGCTATTCCTTGAACGGTATTGATTAAACTGACCTCTTAACAAGTAAATATCTCACATGAAACCTGGCTACTGCAAAGTTCCATGTGATCATTGAATAAAATCAAATATTTCTAACATGAAATTCTTCATAGATACAGCAAATCTCGCACAGATCCAGGAAGCACACGACCTCGGCATTTTAGACGGCGTTACCACCAACCCTTCGCTGATGGCCAAAGAAGGCATCAAAGGTGAAGAAGCTATTCTGAAACATTATGAGACCATCTGCGAAATGGTGAAAGGTGATGTAAGCGCGGAAGTGATCGCTACCGACTTCGAAGGCATCATAGAAGAAGGTAAAAAACTGGCCGCCCTGCACCCCCGCATCGTGGTTAAAGTACCGATGATCAAAGACGGCGTGAAAGCCATCAAATGGTTCACTGAGAACAAGATCAAAACCAACTGTACCCTGGTATTCTCTGCAGGCCAGGCCATCCTGGCTGCCAAAGCAGGCGCTACCTACGTTTCTCCCTTCATCGGCCGTATTGACGACGGTGGCTGGGATGGCGTAGAACTGATTGCACAGATAGCCAACATCTACAACATCCAGGGCTTTAAAACAGAGATCCTGGCAGCTTCCATACGCAGCCCGCTGCACATCATCAAATGTGCTGAAGTAGGCGCAGACGTTTGTACCTGCCCGTTAGAGTCTATCCTCGGCCTGCTGAAACATCCCCTTACAGATATCGGCCTGGCCAAATTCCTGGAAGACGCCAAAAAGACAAGGTAATACCTGATCATATTGCATTTTTAGATGGTGTTCCCCGGTGCCTGTGGTACCGGGGATTTTTTTAGAAAAAATGCCTACCTTAACCCATAAACCATCAGACCACGTTATACGCCATGCAGGGAAAATACATACTATCACTTGACCAGGGCACTACCAGCTCACGCGCCATCCTCTTCGATAACCAGGGCGCCATCACCACTGTAGCACAGAAAGAATTCCGGCAGATCTATCCGCAACCCGGCTGGGTGGAACATGATCCGGTAGAGATCTGGTCTACTCAGGCCAGCGTAGCGGCAGAGGCCATTATTAAAGCAGGACTGGACGGCAGCCACATAGCCGCCATCGGTATTACCAACCAGCGGGAAACCACCATTGTGTGGGACCGTCAAAGCGGCAAACCCGTATACAACGCCATCGTATGGCAGGACCGCCGTACTTCCGCCACCTGCGACCAGCTGAATCAACAGGGCTACGGCCCGCTGGTACAGGAGAAAACCGGGCTCGTAATAGACGCCTATTTTTCCGGCACCAAAATAAAATGGATACTTGACAATGTGCCGGGCGCCAGGGAAAAAGCCGACAAAGGCCAGCTGGCCTTCGGCACTGTAGACAGCTGGCTGATATGGAACTTCAGCAAAGGCAAACTGCATGTAACAGACGTTACCAACGCTTCCCGTACCATGCTGTACAATATCCATACCCTGCAGTGGGACCAGGAGCTTTTAGAACTGCTGGATATACCCGCTTCCATGCTGCCCGAAGTGAAAAGCTCCAGTGAAATATACGGTCATACAGAAGCTACTCTTACTCCCTTCCGTATACCCATAGCCGGTATTGCAGGCGATCAGCAGGCCGCCCTTTTCGGACAAATGTGCATCTCTCCCGGCATGGTGAAAAATACTTACGGCACCGGCTGTTTCATGGTACTGAACACCGGTACAAAGGCTATTCCGTCTAAAAACAACCTGCTCACCACCATTGCCTGGCAGATAAACGGCGAAACCACCTACGCGCTGGAAGGCGGCATCTTCATTGGCGGTGCAGTGGTACAATGGCTCCGCGACGGCCTCGGCATCATCCGCCACTCTGCCGACGTAGAGAAGCTGGCCACCTCTGTTGACAGCAGCGACGGCGTATACCTGGTTCCTGCCTTCGCAGGATTAGGCGCCCCCTACTGGAACCAATACGCCCGCGGCACCATGGTAGGCATGACCCGCGGCACCACCGCCGCCCACATTGCCCGCGCTGCGCTGGAAAGCATCGCCCTTCAGACCCTGGATGTGCTGAAAGCCATGGAAGCCGACGCGGGGATGAATATTCAGGAACTGCGTGTAGACGGCGGCGCCACCGCCAACAATCACCTCATGCAATTCCAGGCAGATATACTCGGCGCTAAAGTGGTACGACCGCACATTACCGAAACTACTGCCCTGGGCGCCGCCTACCTGGCCGGACTTGCAGTTGGTTTCTGGGATAGTATTGACACCATCAGCAGCCAGTGGCAGGTAGACAACACCTTCACTCCTACCATGGACGCCGATAAACGCCACCAGCTCACCAAAGGCTGGCAACGCGCCATCAAAGCCGCTCTGGCCTGGTCACAAAACGATGAACTTAATAATTAATAATTAACAATGAAAATCACAACACCTGTCTTCCATCCTGACACTTGTCACTCCAATTATTAATTCTTAATTATTAATTATTCATTTTTATGTCTCCTTTTATTGCAGAAGTATTCGGTACAGCTCTTCTTATATTACTGGGTGATGGTGTGGTAGCTAATGTGGTGCTTGAAAAAACAAAAGGCGGGCAGTCCTGCTGGATAGTGATCACTATGGGCTGGGCCATGGCTGTATTTACGGGGGTATTTTGCACGGCCAAATTCAGTGGTGCACACCTCAACCCTGCCGTTACCATTGCGCTGGCGGCCGCTGGTAAGTTTGCCTGGGCGCTGGTGCCATCTTATATCCTGGCTCAGGTAGCGGGCGCTATGCTGGGTGCTTTACTGGTATGGCTTTCCTATAAAAAACATTTTGATGTGAGTACGGATGCCGATCTGAAACTGGCGGTATTCTGTACGGCTCCCGCCATCCGCAGCACGGTGCATAACCTGCTCACAGAGATCATCGGCACCGCAGTACTGATACTGGGCGTGTTATACATGGCGGCGCCGGGTGTTGGACTGGGTGCACTGGATGCCTTGCCCGTAGCATTGCTGGTATTGGGCATTGGCCTTTCACTGGGCGGACCTACCGGTTATGCCATCAATCCCGCACGCGATCTGGGTCCCCGTATTATGCACTTCATACTACCTATTCCAGGCAAACGTGACAGCGATTGGGGATATGCCTGGATTCCAATAATGGGTCCTGTAATAGGCGCTTTGCTGGCGGCCGGCTTGTTTCAGCTCTTATTGTGACAAAGTGTATGCGTAAAATGAATGACATGTTTGCATACTGAACATGGCAGTTAGGAAATAAATTTTTAAATTTCCGGCTATGCGCTATGCTAGCAGATCAGCTGTCATTTACGCCTTTTTCCGTGCCGTAGAATCAAGTCGCCCGCCAAACGACCGGCTGTTCTATGACCCACATGCAAAGCTTTTCCTTACACCGATACTGAAAATGTGGGTATGGCTGGCGCGCTTTCCTCTCTTCAGATGGTTTGTGCCCTGGTATGTGGATCTTCGCTGGCCGGGCTCCATTACCTCCGTAGTGGCGCGTACCCGCATGATTGACCTGATGGCGCTGGAAGCCATCGAAAAACATAAAGTATACCAGGTCATTATATTGGGCGCCGGCTACGAAACCCGTGCATACCGCCTTACACAAATGGGCGTAAAAGGCGTACAGTTTGTGGAAGTAGACCGCCGTATGACGCAGGAAAGGAAAAAAGATCTGCTGCTGAATATCCCCGCATCAGACAAACCGGATATACCGCTGGATTATATTGCCCTCAACTTCAGGGAAGAAAGCCCGGAAGAAGTGATTCCGCAACTACTGCAACAAAAGCATTACAAAACACTGATCATCTGGGAAGGCGCTGTTAACAATCTCACCGCCTCTATCGGCAATACCATGTTCCGCTATTTTCAAAACTACCCCTCCGGCACCCGCATCATCTTCAACTTTGTAGACGCCCGGATGAAAGAAAACCCGCGCAGCTTCTACGGTGCTACCAGTGTTATGCGCATGCTGAAACAGATGAACGAAGAATGGGATACCGGCCTCGTTCCCGAATCCCTGGGCGAGTTCCTGGACAAATACAACATGCGGCTGCTCTACAATGAAAACGCTACCGTTTACAGGCGCCTCTACACAGGCAAACGCAATGGCGGCAGAAAGATGAGAGGGTACGAGTTTCTCCGCCTGGCAATGGCTGAACTCAAGTGAAATACCAAAATCCAAAATCCAAATACCAAATTCCAAAGGCGGACAACTGTCAGAAGTAACAGGAAAGTCCTGTTTGTCTGCATACCCAATTTGGATTTTGGAATTTGGTATTTGGTATATGGTATTTGGAATTTAAACCTATGTTTCATTATTTTCTGAAAGTTTAATAACTTTGTAAAACACCAGAGCTGGTACAGCATTTGTCGCCGGTTCTATTAAATCATTACTTATGATGCAGCCCAATATTCCGGAAACCGGTCTTCCCAGGGTGATTATTGTTGGAGGTGGATTTGGAGGCATTAACCTGGCTAAACAATTGAAAAACGCCCCCCTGCAGGTAGTGCTGCTGGACAGGAACAATTATCACCTCTTTCAACCGCTGTTATACCAGGTTTCCACTGCAGGGCTCGAACCCGATAGTATTGCCTTTCCCCTGCGCGGCATTTTCGGGAAGCAGCAAAACTTTCACTTCCGTATGGCAGAGGTAAAAGGCGTAAGAACCGCCGAACAGATACTGGAAACAGGTATCGGCGATCTCCATTACGACTATTTAGTGATCGCTACAGGCAGTAATACCAACTTTTTCGGTAATAAGCTCGTGGAAGAGAACGCCATCGGCATGAAATCGCTGATAGAGGCCGTGCAGATCAGGAACTATGTGATCAAACAGTTTGAAGAAAGCCTGCTGATATCCGACAAAACAGCCATCAAGGCCAAACTCACCTTTGCGGTCGTAGGCGCAGGGCCCACCGGCGTAGAAATGGCCGGAGCCATCTCTGAACTACGCAAACATATCCTTCCGCATGATTATCCTGAGCTGCCGGCAGACTGTATGGATATTTACCTGATAGAAGCCGGGCCGCGTATCCTGCCCGCCTTTAGCGAAAGCTCTTCCAACAAGGCATTGGAGGGACTGCAAAAGCTGAACATTAAAGTATTGCTCAATACCGCCGTAAAAGATTACGACGGACAAACACTGCTGCTGGGCAATGGCGAACAGATCGCTACGCATTCGCTGATATGGGCCGCCGGTGTAAGAGGCATGGCTATCAACGGACTGCCCAAAGAATCAGTATTGCCCAATGGCCGTATTATAGTGAATGAGTTTTGCCAGGTGCAGGGCTTTACCAACATCTTCGCCATTGGCGATATCGGGTATATGACCAATGATCAGCGCTACCCCAGAGGTTATCCAATGGTGGCCCAGGTAGCCATCCAGCAGGGCAAGCTCGTTGCGGCCAACCTGAAAAGATCACTGCGGCAACAACCTATGCAGGGCTTTGTTTATAAAGACCTGGGCAGCCTGGCCACTATCGGCCGTAATAAAGCAGTAGCAGAGATCGGGAAAATGAAATGGAGCGGGCGCTTTGCCTGGTTCATCTGGATGGTGGTACACCTTATGAGCCTCCTGGGCTTCCGCAATAAAATGGTGGTGTTCATCAACTGGTTTTACCGCTACTTCACTTTTGACAGGGGCACCCGCATCATCATTAAACGCGGAGCTGCCAATATTGTGAAACTACGGCAAAGCGTGTTGGAAGAGCAAGTGATTAAATAGCAGTTAGCTGGTAGCTGGTAGCTAGCACTGCTATTTGCTTCTATTCAGCATACTATTCAGCGTAGCCATGCCTACCAGCTCGTCTGAACGGCCGCCTAATGGCCTGAAGTAGATCAGTATGGTATAGTTATTTTCGGCTTCCCAGTGGTTGCCTTCTGTATACTCGGTGCTGAACTTGCTGTTGGGAACTGTTTTATCTATCAGCCCGTAGATGTAGTTATAAAAGCCCTGTTTCAGGAACAGCGTTCCTTCATAAGCCCCCGTGGATGGATTGTACACCATCTTATTGCTTTCATTGCATTCATAGCTGGTCAGCTCTCCGAATATGTACATATCATAACCCGCGTAGGGTTCTCTTGAAGGATAGGTAAAGTGAACCGCTGCATAATCACCTTCAAAATTGGGATCATAATTATCCAGCGTAGCCAGCTGGTAACGCCCGTTAATATCCTTGATATACTGGTAGATACTGTTGCCCCGTTCGGGATCAGGTTTTACGTAAATGTCCGTACCATTGCGCCGGTAATCAGAGTGGTCTACGCGTTCAGTCTGCAGGCGGAAACTGCGCAGATCCACCCAGCGCCATTCTTTCATAGCCGGAAATATGCAATCCACTTCTGTATTATACACAATCTCATTACCCCGCAGGAACATCGGTTTTATATTGTGAATGGCATTGTCCCAGCGATAGTTCTGAAGAATATACACCTTCACCTGGTCAAAGGGATTATTGATATTCAGTCCGGCGGTATTAACAGTAAAATTTACTTTCTGACTGGTGCGAAACAGCTTGGGACTTACCGGTTGCTGTATAAAGCCCGCCACACCGGCTTTATTATCTACCACCAGCATACGGCGCGTAAAGGCCAGCTGGGTGGTATCGCTATCCAGGTACACCATCAACAGGTAATTACCTGCTTTCTTGGGTGTACTGTTGGCAGCAGGTACAGCCACCGTATAATGCGTATATTTCTGCAAGGCGATGCTGGAAAAACGATAGTTCTGTATGCGGTTCTCAGAAAATCCCTGCAGGTAATCAAAAGTGTTTACCTGTGCGCGGGACCAGTCTGCATTGCAAAGCACGAAAGTGAAATAGTAATTCTTCGTGTCGTTATCCATATCATCAAAGCTCAGCTCCAGCTGGTCGCCTCCCCCACGTGTAATAACGGGAAGGCTCAGCGGATCGCCGGGAGGATGGAACTTAACGGATCTGATATTGTTATAGTAGATATGGTCCGGCGATACCGCGTTTTCCTGTGCAGCGGCATAGTAAGTGTTCAACAGTTGCCCTGCCAGCAGCAGGAGTAAACAGCGTATCTTCATAATACTCAAATAGCAGGTTTAAGTTACGATTATTTTACTTTTTTCCGTTTCTTCGTATTATCATGCGTTTATCTTTCTTTATTGCCAGGCGGATCGCATTTAACAAGGGTTCCTCCTTTTCAAGGTTCATCATCAACATAGCCATTATAGCTACTGCTATCAGCGTAGCGGTAATGATACTGGCTACTGCGCTGGTGAACGGCTTTCAGCAGGTGATACAGGAGAAGATATTCAGCTTCTGGGGGCATATACACATTACACAATACCAGCCTAATGCCGGACCGCTCACCGAACAGATCCCCTTTCCGGATGATACTGCCCTGCTGCACCAGCTGCACAGCACACCGGGCATCACCTTTGTAAATGCCTACGCTACCAAATCAGCCATCCTGAAAGCAGAGAAAGATATTGAAGGCGTGATATTCAAGGGAGTGGATGCACATTACGACTGGCAGCAGCTGCAGCGTTTCCTGGTACAGGGCAGCCCCCTGAAATATACAGACAGCAGCTATTCTCCCGAAATAGTGATCTCTGAAAGCATGGCCAGAGAGCTGCGCCTGCAGCTGAATGATAAGGTGATCGTATATTTCATACAGGGTGGCGGACTACCGCCCCGCGCCCGTAAGTTAACGGTAACGGGCATATACAAAACCGGTATTGAAGAATATGACAAGACTTATGTGATCGGCGATCTTGACCTGATCCGCAAGCTGAATAACTGGGGCGCTACCGATATCGGGGGCTATGAAGTATTTACCGCCAACTATAAACAAATGGACGATATCGGCCTGCATCTGGATAATATAGTGCCCGAAAAACTGTTTGTACGCACCATCCGCGATATCTATCCCAACATCTTTGACTGGCTCAGGTTACAGAACAAAAATGAGCTGATCATCCTTGTTATCATGACCATTGTAGCGGTGATCAACATGATCACCGCTATCCTGATACTCATACTGGAACGTACCAATATGGTGGGCATACTGAAAGCCCTGGGCATGCGCAATACAGGCATCCAGGAAATGTTCCTGTTCCAGGCCGCCTACATTGTGCTGATAGGCCTTGCCATTGGCAATACCCTGGGCCTTGGCCTGGCAGTCCTGCAGCAGCAGACAGGTTTCTTCAAACTGCCTGAAGAATCGTATTATATGTCTGTAGCCGCCATAGATCTTCGCTGGCACGAAATAGTGCTCATCAACATCTGCACCTTCCTGATCTGTGTATTTGTATTATTGCTACCTTCTTTAATTATCCGCAGGATCACACCGGTGAAGGCGATACAGTTTAAATAGCTAGTTTTAGCTGTAGCTATTGAAGCGATAATTACCTCCGGGAAAATCACTAATAGCTAACAGCTAACAGCCAACAGCTATATCAGAAGCCTTCCACAAATAATGCCGGTGGCAACAGCTGCATTCAGTGATTCGGCGCCACCCAGGCGGGGGATGGTGATGTGGTGGGTGCTGAGGTCTATTATTTGCTGACTGAGGCCGCGGGATTCATTGCCGATCAGGAGGATACCTTCTTTAACCCGCTCAAATGCGGTAATGTCACGGCCATGCAGGGTGGCGGCGTAGCCGGGCACATCGCTGGTTTTCAGCAGCTCAGCAATATCATGGATGATAACCTGCACACGGGCAAAGCTGCCCATGGTAGCCTGAATGGTTTTGGGGTTGTAGGTATCTACGCAATCCGGTGAGCAGTATATGCTGCTGATACCAAACCAGTCGGCTATACGAATGATGGTGCCCAGGTTACCGGGATCCTGGATGGTTTCCAGCGCGAGCGATACGGTACCGGTGAGCGGCGCGGGGGCTGTGGCAGGCGGTATGTCCAGCAGGGCAATGGCCCTGTTAGGTGTAGTGAGGGCCGAGAGCTGTTTCAGCACCTGGGGTTCCACCACTGTTACCGCTACCCCGGAAAGCTTTGCCAGCAGCGCTTCCTGTTCATGTACCCAATCATCAGTAGCATACACCTCCCGTGCAAGCCCGCCGGTGAGCAGCTCCAGCACTATCTTATCTCCTTCTGCCGTGAACTGGCCGGATATTTGACGGTTTTTTTTATGCTGTAATGATTGAATATACTTAATTTGCGCCTTTGATAACATGGGGTCAAAACTATTTAAAAAATATCATAATTGTTTTCATCGAAATGCAGCCGCCACATAGTTCCTCCTTTCTTAACCTGAACTATACAGTATTACTGATTGCCCTGTTAATGCTGACGGCCTGCTCCAACACCAAATACCTCCAGAAGCACCAGCAACTGTATACTACCGTCTCCGTCAAAGTGAAAGGCGAAGGACTGGTAGCCGCCGAAAGGCAGGACATCCGTAGCTCCCTGACCTCCAAATCGCTGATGCTGCAACAGCCCAACTCAAAATTCATGGGCACACGGATAAAGACCTTTCTTTACAACCAGAAATACAACGAGAAAAAATCCAACTGGTTCTGGAACCTGGTACTGGCGCCCCGAAACCTCGAAGCCCCCGTTATCTATGATTCCATCAAAACAAAAGAATCTGTTAACCGGATGGTGAGTTACCTGAACAACCAGGGCTATTTTTACGCCACCGCCTCGTATACGGAAAAGATCAAACGCCAGAAAGCCAGTATCACCTACCAGATCAACACGGGCAGAAACTTTATCATCAACAACGTTTACTACGATGTGCAGGATTCCGCCATTCTTAAACTGGTAAAGGCTTCGCAACCATTCTCCCTTATAAAAAAGAATACGCCTTACAAGCAGGAATCGCTGATCAGTGAAAGGGAACGCCTGATGCGCCTGGCTAAAGACGCCGGCTACTACAAGTTTTCCCGCGATGCCATCGAATTTGAAATAGACACCCTTCATAAAGCACTGTTCCGCAACCCGCTGAACCCTTTTGAAGGCATCTCCAATATATTCAGTGAAAGACGGGGACTGGAAAAGCCGACCATGGACATTACCGTGCGCATTAAGAACCCGGAGGATAGTCTTGGCCGCTGGGAAGTGTACCGTATTGACTCCATCTTCGTATACCCGGATTTCCCACTCAGCGCCAACCCCGCCGATACTTCCTTTAAATCAGATACCAGGAAATATATCACCATCCGGTCAAGAACGGAATATCTCCGCCCCAGGGTGTTATCCCGCTCGGTACTGCTGCGTAAGGACGACCTGTTCTCCCAGCAGCAGCAAACCAATACCATTAACCGCCTGTATGACCTGGGCGTATGGAACTCCATCAGCCTGCAATACCGGGAAAAGAAAGACACGGCCAACAAGCTGGACGCCTACCTGTTCCTGACGCCCAAACGCAGACAGGAGCTGGGCGCCAACTTTGAGGTAAGCACCAGTAGCGATTACCTGGTGGGTAGCGGCATCAGCCTCAACTACCGGCATCTGAACCTGAACAGGTCTGCCAACCAGCTGAGTGTGAGCCTGAACGCAGGTATAGAGACCATCCGTGACCAGCTGGACAATTTTGTAGTACAGGCCAAACAGTTCGGCGTACAGGTAGATCTTACCTTCCCGCGCTTTATCGCGCCTTTCCGCATCCGGCAGAGCAACCGCTCTTCCATGCGTACGCGCCTGACAGCCGGTTTTGACTACCTGTCCAGGATTGACCGCTTCAAGATCAGTAACATCAACGCCTCTTTCGGATACGAGTGGAACGAGTCTGCCTACAAACGCTGGATCGTAAAACCCATCTCCCTGAACTACGTAGGCGTTAGCCTGGACCCTGACTTCAGGGACACCGTTGTAAACAAGAACCCTTACCTGAAAAGAAGTTTTGAACCGGCTTTCATCGGCGGCGAGAACATCACCTTCATCTTCAGCAATAACGACATCTTTCATAAACGCCATAATTCCTACTTCCGCGCCAACCTGGAAGAATCAGGCCTTTGGCTCAATGGTCTCAACAGCATTGCAGGCACGATCTCCGGTCACAGAAGCGACCTGGAATCTGTAACAGGGCTTACCATTTCCAACTATATAAAGCTGGAAGCAGATTACCGCCACTACTGGAACTTTAACCTGCATGCTTCCCTGGCCACCCGTGTGTATGCAGGGGTGGGAGTGCCCTACAGCAAATCGCAGGTACTGCCCTACATACGGCAGTTTACAGCCGGCGGCCCGATGAGCATCCGCGCCTGGCGGCTGCGTACACTGGGACCGGGCTCCTATAAAGACAGCTCTGAGATTGCACGGATCTTTCCCGACCAGACAGGCGACATGAAGCTGGAAGGCAATATAGAACTGCGTTTTGACCTCATCCGCATGTTCAGGGGCACCATCAACCTGAAAGGCGCCACCTTCCTGGATATTGGTAATATCTGGATGATGAGTAAAGATCCCGCCCGCCCTGGTAGCGAATTTCACCTCAGCACCCTGTATAACGACCTGGCCGTGGGCACAGGCGCCGGTTTGCGGCTGGATTTCAACTACTTCCTGGTAAGACTTGACTGGGGCATTCCGCTGAAAGTACCCTATTACACCGGGCAGCGCCATGGTTGGTACATCAGCGAATGGGATTTGGCCGATAAAAAGTGGCGAAGGGAAAATATCATCTGGAACATAGCCATCGGCTATCCGTTCTGATCTTGTTTGAATTTGTCTATAAACGCATTCACTTCTACCGCATCTGATAATTTAAACTCCCCGATACGTGTTCTGCATAAACTGCTGAGATAAGCCCCGCAACCCAGCGCAGCACCGAAATCATTGGCCAGCGAACGGATATAGGTACCCGTACTGCATACCACCCGGAAAAACACCAGCGGCATCTCAATCTTTGTTAATTCAAATTCTTTGATGAAGATACGGCGAGGCTCCACCTTTACTTCCACCCCTTTACGGGCCAGGTGATAAATGGGTTTTCCGTTCTGTTTAATGGCAGAATGTATGGGCGGCATCTGCTGCTGCTCTCCCATAAAACGTGCAGTAGTGGCGTGTAGCAGCGCTTCGTCTATTCCTGCGGTATCCTTATGCTGCTCCGGTTCAGATTCGAGGTCAAAAGTGGGGGTAACGGCGCCCAGCGTAAATGTACCGGTGTATTCTTTTTCCTGGGCCTGGTATTCATTGATCTTCTTCGTCATTTTACCGGTGCAGCAGATCAGCAGCCCGGTGGCCAGCGGATCCAGCGTACCCGCATGTCCTATTTTTGCTTTGGTCGTATTCCTGATCTTGCGAACTACATCGAAAGAGGTCCAGTGCAATGGTTTATTAACCAGCAGCACCTGTCCTTCCTGGTAGATATTCTTTTCCTGGTGTTGATTCATGGTGCAAAGATAGCCTTTAGCTATTAGCTTTTAACGGTCAGCCCGTTGTCATCGATAGCTAAAACCCAACAGCTATAGGCTAACAGCTTACACGCAAAGTATTTGACATTTTTGTTATTTTAGCGCCTTATGGCTTTACAACAACATAAAGACGCCAACATCAGATACCAGCAGCAGGTAGATAATTCCCGCACTTACGTGATCCCTTTCATTGAACAGGCCATGCCTGTAACAACAGGTTTACGTGTCATGGAAATAGGCTGCGGCGAAGGCGGCGTACTCACCCCCTTTCTCGAAAAAGGCTGTGCGTGCGTTGGGGTGGATCTTGACCCGGTGAGGATCGTACTGGCCAATGAATTTTTAAGCACTTATGTGAACAGCGGCCAGCTCCGCCTGATCACTAAAAATATTTACGACGTTGATTTCCTCGGAGAGTTCCGCAACGCTTTTGACCTGATCATCCTGAAAGATGCCATAGAGCATATTCCCGATCAGTCAAAGATCATCGGCTACCTGAAAAACCTGTTAACACCCAGGGGACAGGTATACTTTGGTTTCCCGCCCTGGTACATGCCGCATGGCGGCCACCAGCAGATCTGCAGCAGCAAAATGCTGAGCATGATGCCATATATTCACCTGTTGCCCAAGCCCCTGTACCGCTCTTTGCTGAAAGCCGGCGGTGAGCACGACAGCACCATACAGGAGCTGATGGAAATAAAAGATACAGGTATTTCCATTGAGCGCTTTGAAAGGATTGTACGGCAGCAGGGGTTTAGTGTTACGCTGAAACAACATTATCTCATTAATCCTATCTATAAATACAAATTTGGCCTGCAGCCACGCAGGCAATGGGCACCGGTAACGTATATACCGTTTTTCAGGAATTTTGTGACTACCTGTGTGTATTATTTGGTGAAGCCTTAGGGTAATGGGGGTTCTTCTGCAGGATAAATTAGTCCGGAATCCGTAATAAATTGGTAGCCCCCTACCCCCGCTCATTCCATATATCCCAGCTTGCTTCCGCCTGCAGCACCAGCATCTCATATCCGTTCTTAACTGCTGCGCCCTTAGCTGCGCCCTGCTGCAGGAACAACGTCTCCGCGGGATTGTAGATCAAATCGTATAGCAGATGACGTTTGGTAATAAGATCATACGGGATCGGTGGCGCCGCATCAACTTCCGGGTACATACCCAGCGGGGAAGTATTGATGATGATCGTATGCGCCGTCATAATATCCTTGTCCAGCGTATCATAGGTAATAACCCCCTGCTGCGCATTGCGGCTCACCACGGTAAAAGGAATATTCAGCTCCTGCAGCACAAACATTACCGCTTTGGCGGCTCCGCCGGTGCCCAGTACCAGGGCATTGGTATGATGGGGTTTTAACAAAGGCTGCAGGGATCTTTTAAAGCCCATTACATCCGTGTTAAAACCAATGCGTATACCTTCGTGAAACTGGATGCAGTTTACGGCCTTTATCTGCTCTGCCGCCGGACTCAGTTCATCCAGCCATGGCAGCACCGCTTCTTTATAGGGGATGGTCACATTCAGTCCCCGCAAACCGGGATGCTGCTCCAGCAAAGCAGGGAACTGGCTGATATTTTCCAGGGGGAAATTTTCATATATGCAGTCATTAATGCCCTCCTTCCGGAATTTCTCCGCAAAGAACCCTTTGGAGAAGGAATGACTTAAGGGGTGGCCAATCAGGCCAAATATTTTCATCATCAATTATGAATTATCAGGTTCCGCATACCCGCTGCATACCCCTACTCCTTATCCAGGAATAAGTGGAAAGTATCACCCCGCAGTCCGATACGCATGGCTTCCAGCGAAATCACCTCATGCGGCGCCAGGTTGCCCAGGTTGGCATTACAGCCGATCAGCTCCAGGAAGTACAGCTGCTGCGCCTTCTGAGGAGCTTCCCAGATGATCTTTTCTGCCGGTATCTGGGTCAGGATCTCCTGCACCAGGCCTTCCCGCACCTCGCCGGAACCACGGTAGATGCCCACATTACCGCTTTCACGCGCTTCGGCAATCACATAACTGGCGCCCGCGTTCAGTTCAGCGCTCATCAGTTCAATCCATTTATAAGGCGGGATGATGTGTTCTGCATCTTTTGAACCCACCTCGCTGAGCACCAGGCCCAGCTTGGCCAGCTTCTCAATATAACCGCATTTTTCTGCATGCGGGATGGTGATAGAGCCGTCGGATACCTCCATATAGGTGATACCGTAGTCTTTTACCACCTTGATATATTCATCCAGCTGGTTACGCACCAGGAAAGCTTCGAAAAGCGTGCCGCCAAAGTATACAGGGATATTATGGGACTGGTACAGCTCAATCTTTTCACGTAGCCGCGGAGTAACGAAAGAGGTGCCGAAGCCCAGCTTCAGTACATCTACGTGCGGCGCTGCCACTGACAAAAAATTCCTTGCTTCTTCCAAACTCAGGCCTTTATCCATTACCATGGTCAGGCCATGCTTACGGGGCTTTTTTGTCCGGTCAGGGATCTGTGTAAGATTAAAGTTCATCGCTCAGTTATTTGTCTTTAAGCCAAATCGGGTACCAAATTATAAAACCGGCGCAAAAATAAGAACTATCTTTAATTTATAATGAGCAAAAACGCTTAAGGCTGAATGCGAAACGATGAACGCTGAACGCAGCATGCCGGATGCTGAATCCCGGGCACATAACGATCTGGCCCTGATGCCAGATAAAAAAAGCTGACCGTTTGCAATATTTGCCTGCGGTCAGCTTTTTTTTATGGAGCATTCAGCCTTCAGCTTTCAGCATCCGGCGTTCAGCGTTCTAATCACTTTTTTTTCCTGTAGCGGCTGATCAGCTCTACTACACTGGTATGCTGCAGAAGCGTTGGATCCAGCTCCACCATCTTTTTAAGCTGGCGGGGGGCCATCTGCAGTGCTGTTTCCAGCTGTATAAGGCCTTCTTTGGTACGGCCCTGTGCAATCAGTACGGCGGCGCGGTAGTACTGGAATACAGGCTTGCGGCCCACTTTCTGCTCTGCCTCATCCAGCTGCACCAATGCCTCGTCAAAGAAATCAGAGATATACAGGCCACGCACAAACTCCTGCCAGGAGCTTACACTGGATGGTTTAAGGCGCAGGGCGTGCATGAACTGTATCAGCGCGTCCTTGTTCTTGTCCAGCTCCAGGTAGCATTGCCCCAGCGCAATATAGTACTCTGCACTGTTCTTATTGATTTTTAATGCGCTGGCGATGGATTTAACGGCATTCTCCCAGTTACCCTCCATCATGTAGGCTACGGCTATCTTGTAGTGCAGCTTATCATCCTGGGGACTCAGGTGCGAGGCCTTACGGTAATAGTAGCGGGCCTGGGTGAATTTGCGCATCTTCTCGTAGCAATGGCCAATAGCCTCGTAGATCACATCTTCGGGCTTGGCTATTTCCAGGTGTTTCTGCAGTACTTCAATGGCATCCTGGAACTTGCGTAAACGGATATACGCATCCCCCATATTGCGGTAGGCATAGTCAAATTTCTCGTCTATGGCCACGGCATACAGGTAGGCGTCTATCGCTTTTTCATAGAGCTTCAGGCCCTGGTAGGCCGTACCCAGGTTAAACCAGGCCAGCTGGTTGTAGGGATGCTCGTTGATAATATTGGTATGCAGGCGGATGCTTTCTTCATTGCGCCCGGTGTACTCGGTCCAGAAGCAGATCTTATGCAGCGCTTCTTCGTTGTTAGGATCGTGTTCCAGCGCTATTTTCAGGCAGTCAAACACACGGTCAAATTCCTCCCAGTCGTCATACACATCTGCCAGTTCCAGTAATAACTCCGTACGGTCTTCCCCGTCAAACTGCTGGATCTGTTCTTCCAGCAGGGCGGCCGCCTTTTCATGCTGATTAAGGGCCAGGTAGATATCTGTTTGCAGGATATACAGGTTTATATCAGTGCTGTCTAAGATGGCTGCCTTCTCCAGCAACTCAAGGGCGTCGTTGTACTTCTTGGTTTCTATCAGGAGGTTGGCTTTTTTCAGCAAAAGGGTGGAAGAATATGGAAACTGTTCTATTGCTATTTCTGCGGCCTGTATGGCATTGGGCAACTCGTCATGCTCATCGTAATAGTCGATAATCTGCTCGAAAGAGTCTTCGTCGAGGAAGGAATGAGACCGGCCAGCCCTGAGGTTTTCGAACTGCTGCAACAAGTCTCTCAACTCCTCAAAATCCTCGTTAAATAATGGAAAGTCTTGATTCATTAGTGTAAATATAATAATTTTATCCAACCAGACAAATGTGCCCCTCAGGGTGCCGTTCATGTAATATTTAACAGTTTCTTAGGAATTTTCACTAAATTGCGTTAAGAATTTGTTATATGATATATTGAAAAGTTTGTACATTTGTGATACAATGAAAACGAGAACCTCCATATTGCATTCTTTTTCATTGTCCTGCTTACTGGCAGGGATCCTGGTTTTGTGCAGTATCAGCAGCAAGGCCAACGATCTTTCTACCAACAGTGATAATGACAAAGACAAGAAGAAAGCGGGTAGCAGCCTCTTCGCCGGAGCTTTACCCAAGACCAACCTGAGCCTGGATGGCTTCAGGTACAATGGTATGCTCAACTCTGAGTTCAAGCTGACAGCTAATAATACATGGAACTTCAAATCAGTGATGACTTACAAGAAAGGTAACGTCACTTACGTGTTGCCGTACAATTTCCAGGTACAGCAGCCGGCTAACATGCAGTTTCATAAATTGCAGTTAGTGCTTCCGTTAAAGTAGAGCATTCAATTTCCAGATAATAAATCCCAAATTCCAAACAGCATTCGCATCTTGGAATTTGGGATTTTTTTATTTGACATTTCTTTAATTCCCCGCTAGTTCCCCATACGCTGTAGCTCCTCCTTACTGATCACTTTATAGCCAGACACCGGTACTTCAAACATCGTAACAGGCACGGGATGCAGGTCCAGCGAAGTCGCCGTTACCTTCATTTTAGCGCCCGTACGGGTGATGATCTCAAACTCCAGGGGAATACCCTTCAGGTTCACAAAACGGCGGTTATAATGCTTGTTTTCCGGTATCAGGCCGGGTGCATAATACACCTCAAAGGTTTTACCGTCTGCCGTGGTACCGATCGCCTTTCTGCAGGTATGCCCCACCAGCTCCTTGGTACCCTCCTGGTCTTTAAAATGGATACCGGCATACTGTTTCAGCTCTTTCTCGTATTCTTCCTTCCCCGAACGGATCAGGTATTTATCTACATGATTATCTATCAGGGTTACCAGGCTCTGCTCCCGACTGTTGATGAGATAGGTATAATGCACTACATTCAGGTTCATATCTATGCGGCTCAGGTGCCCGCGCATGTACTGGGTAAGGGTGCTTCCCTCCAGCATGGCATCCAGTTGCAGCTGTTCAGGCGGCAACTCAAGTTTATAAACGATTTTGGCATCTGACACATAATGCTGGGCGTACAAACGGCCTGCCCCCGGCAGAGCGGCCAGCAGGAATAAGAGCAGGCATTTTAACAACTTTATATGCTTCTTTTTCATAGGTTTCTGATTAATTAATTCTCACCAGCCAGGCCTTTCCTTATTAAGAAACGCCGCTATCCCCCTCCGGCACTCCGGATGCCCGCGGGTGGCGGCGTTCAGCCGGGCGGCCTGTTCCAGCGCTTCATTCAGGGGCATATCCAGCACCCCTGCTATCAGTTGTTTGGTTACTTTCAGGGAGTTGGCAGCTGCTTCATGGCATAGGGCGGTAGCCAGCTGATGTACATAACCGGCTATCCCGGCTTTAGGTACCACTTCGTTAATAAGGCCGTATTCGCGGGCTTTCTCTGAACTGATCAGCTTCCCGGTGAGCAACAGCTCACGCGCCCTGCCCTCTCCTATCTTTCTGACCAGGAAAACCGATACCAGGGCAGGAATGAAGCCGATCTTCACCTCGGTGTAACCCAGCTGGGCCCCGGGCACGGCATAACTCAGGTCGCAGAGTGTTACCAGGCCGCAGCCACCAGCGATAGCATGGCCTTCTACCTGTGCAATCACTACCTTTTCATGATAATAGATCTGTTGCATCAGCTGCATCAGCGAACGGGAGTCCGCCAGGTTCTCCTCATAGGTATTACTTTGCAGCTGTTTTAAGTATTCAAGGTCGGCTCCGGCGCAAAAGGCCTCACCGGCGCCTTTCAGCACAATCACCTTTACCGCCTCATCTTCTTCCGCCTGGCGGAACGCCTGCTGCAGCTCTGTTACCATGGCCCCGTTCAAAGCATTCCGCTTGTCTGGCCGGTTAAGAGTAATGGCAGCAATACGCTTATCAACCTCGTACGTAATGAAAGAAAAAGTGGCTTGCGGGTTGTGTGACAAGGTAACAGTTTTAGTTTGATGGCGCCGTTCACGGTTGAGCCGGATAGCAATTTATTAAATTTGGCAGCAAATCCAAATTAATAAACGTGTTATTGCTTCCCCTTATGATGCGGCGCTTATATTATTTTCCCCGTCTTTCCCAGGCTTCACACAGGCATTCTTTTGCTCCGGCCGTTTTTGTGAAAATAGTACCAGCCTGTAAATAAAAAGGCTGGCCTTCCGGCCAGCCTTCAGCGTTACTTTGTTATCTCTTCTATCACCTTTCCTACGTTCCCGCTCGGCATCTGGATGTGCAGCAGGGCCGCCAGGGTAGGCGAAATATCCGTCATACCGATGGTACGGTTACTTTTGCCGGGTTTAATGCCCCACCCCAGCCATACCAGGGGTATATGTGCATCGTAGGGGTACCACAGGCCGTGGGTAGTGCCGGTTTTACCGCCCTCTATCCAGCCGGGCTGCAGTACCACCTGGATATCTCCGCCACGTTTTACATTATATCCATTGGCCATCATGCTGCGCATTGGCTCAGGCAGGGTGGTCTGGTTCAGTTCTTTGATGGGGAAGGCGTTGGCAATGGCCTTCTGCTGCAGCAGCTGATCTATAACAAAATCAGTGATCTCCCTGGCTGTTTTTCCCGCGTTGGCAATAGCCGCATGATCCAGGTAGAACTGGTAGTTGCTGAAAGCCTGCAAAGCTTTGCTGACGCCAAATTTAGCGTTGATCTGCTCATTGAGGCCGGATAATGTTACCTTATCATCCCAGGTGCCGTTGGGCAGCTTGTTCTCTTCCATAAAGCCGGGCACATGCGCCACGCCATGGTCGGCAGTAATGAAGAAGGTCCACTGTCCCTTGCCGATCCTTTTATCCAGGTAATCAAAGAAAGCCCCCAGGTCTTTATCCAGGCGCAGGTAAGTATCTTCTGCCTCGATGGAGTTGGGCCCGAACTGGTGGCCTACATAATCCGTAGAAGAAAGGCTGATGGCCAGCATATCGGTAACAGATCCGCCGCCCAGGTTATAGGCTTCCAGCGCTTTTTTGGCAAACTCCAGGGTCATGGTGTTGCCCCAGGGTGTAGAGGCAATGCGGCCGGGCTGCTGGCTCAGATCATGCGGAAAAGCGCTGTTGGCTACATTCGGAAACCTGCCTTCATACGGTTTATCATCCGCTGTGCTCAGCTTGTATGTTTCAACGGGATACAGGGTGGTCCAGGGTGTTTTGAGGTACTGAAGCGGCCATTTCTGGTCGTTGAATTCCTTTGCCCAGGCGGGGAGCTCGTTCATATAGTAGGTACTGGTGATCCAGTTACCTGCGCTGGCGTCAAACCAGAAAGCAGCGGTAGCGCTGTGGCCAGCGGGCAGAATGGCACCACGGTCTTTAATGGCAACGCCTACTACTTTACTCTGGAAATTGTTGGACAGGCGGAGCTCGTCGCCAATGGTAGTCACCAGCATATTACGCGGACTCATTTTACCTGCCTTGGAGTAGCTGCCCACGGTATTTACACTGGTATCTTCCGCGCAGTACATGTTACGGCCAATTTCCCGGCTGTACCAACCATTGCCCACAATACCGTGAATGGCGGGTACAGAGCCTGTATACACACAGGTATGGCCGCAGGCGGTAATGGTGGGGGTATAATTAATTAACGTATTTTCGCAGGAGAAACCTTCGTGTAGCAATCTTTTAAACCCGTTAGACGTATAACGGTCGGCATAACGGTACAGGTAATCCCACCGCATCTGGTCCACCACCATACCCACCACCAGTTTAGGGCGGGCCGCTGCTTTAGGAGCACGATCCGCAGCTGATGCGGAATAAAAAGGCTTTGGAGACGTTGCTTTTTGTGAATGAGCGCTGTAAGAAACAAACAGGACGGCCGAAACCAACAGACTGATCCATTTTTTCATGGTGTAATGATTGAATTTAACAAATCCTGAGCTACAGGGTATTATCCCCCGAAAGCCCGATTGCATCATAGTATAATAATGAGTTTATTTGCCTCCGTTCTTTTTCGGTATGCTTTTGGCAAGATGGCTGCAAAAGTAATGTAAGATCGTAAAAAGTAATATTTTAATACATTTGTGCACGATTTTTAATGATCACAATTAATCATTAATTAACATATGGATATTTTTGAGAAACTGCTGAAACACCAGGGCCCTATCGGGGAACATTCAGAGAGAGCCCACGGATACTTTGCCTTTCCGAAGCTGGAGGGTGAAATAGGCCCCCGTATGACATTCAGGGGCAAGGAAAAGATCGTTTGGAGTCTGAATAACTACCTGGGCCTGGCCAACCACCCGGAAGTACGCGCTACGGATGCGAAGGCGGCAGCAGATTTTGGTTTAGCCGCTCCTATGGGCGCCCGTATGATGAGCGGGAATACCAACTACCATGAACAGCTTGAAAAAACGCTGTCTGAATACATGGGTAAAGAAGATACCACCCTGCTGAACTACGGCTACCAGGGCATTATGAGCGCCATAGATGCCATTTGTAACCGCAGGGACGTAATTGTATACGATGCCGAGTGCCACGCCAGCATTATAGACGGTCTTCGCCTGCATCAGGGGCACCGTTACGTATTTAAGCACAATGATATAGCGGACTGTGAAAAGCAGCTGAACCGTGCCGTTGAATTGATCAAAACCACCGGCGGCGGTATACTGGTAGTAACGGAAGGGGTGTTCGGCATGGCCGGCGACCAGGGCAAGCTGAAGGAAATAGCCGCCCTGAAGGATAAATATGAGTTCCGCCTCCTGGTAGACGATGCCCACGGCTTCGGTACCATGGGTAAAACCGGCGCTGGTACCGGAGAAGAACAGGGCGTACAGGATAAGATCGACCTGCTGTTCAATACCTTCGCTAAATCAGGCGCTTCTATCGGCGCTTTCATGAGCGGCGACAAAGCCATCATCAACTACCTACGCTATAACATGCGCTCGCAGATCTTTGCCAAATCCATCCCCCTGCCCATCGTGATCGGCCACCTGAAAAGGGTTGAACTGATGCGTACCCAGCCGGCGCTTAAAGCCAGGCTGTGGGAAAACGTAAACAAGCTGCAGCAGGGCCTGAAAGAAAGGGGCTTCAACATCGGGCATACCAACTCGCCTGTTACCCCCATTTACCTGCAGGGCGATATCCCGGAAGCTACCGCTATGTGCCTGGATCTGCGCGAGAACTACAACATCTTCTGCTCTATCGTGGTGTACCCGGTGATCCCCAAAGGACAGATCATCTACCGCCTGATACCCACTGCAGCCCATACTGATGAAGACATTGCCCTTACCCTGAAGGCATTCAGCGAAACCAAGCAGAAGCTGGACAGGAAAGAATATAAAGTGGCAGAAATACCGGTGGTGTAGTATACTATAGCATAACAGCATATAAAGATAAAAGGCGATGAACGTTCATCGCCTTTTATCTTTACACTACATTAGCTTGCATTGGATACCCTACCGGAAAAACAAGGGGCCGGTGGTTAAGCGGCCCCTGAACATAACGTTCTTTCACTAGGTGTAAAGTATCACTTAGCTTTCATTAGGACATGGTAGAAGCAATGGCCTTCATAGAATAGGAACAACCATTTGATTCTAACGAAGTTTATAATAAGTTTATAATAAGATTATGAATTAGCCCTTGCGAAAAATATTGTTGCAGTATTATTCTCTCTCTATATATCCAAAATTATGTCACTCAATTGTAGAAAACATCACACGAAGGTGCCATTTTGTTAATAACTCGTTAAGTAACTCCCTGGAACATAACAAAATGTGCATAACTTCGTTGCCACAAATTTCCCCCGGGTACGTATACACTTAATTCCCCTGCTTTGTGCCACTGTTATTAGTTTCACCCGAATAACCGTAACACTTACGTTTATTCGTAATACTGAAGTATTCCCTGCAGGAATAGCGGGCGCTACAGAAGGCGATCTGTACGGGGTTTGCGCCTGCCAACGGATGTGTTATTAATAAGAAAGTAAATAATCAGAGCAGGTATTAAAAAGCAAAAAGGAGCGGTGATTTTTGCACCGCTCCTTTTTTATTACTTGCTTTTTTATTTTTACTTATCCTGGCCCAGGTGGCTTTCAATAGACGTATCGTAAGCCGTTTTCCAGTCCTGTATTACGCCCCAGTCTTCTCCATCCACTACGATACGGTCGCCTTTCACCACGCCTATCTTTTCGTGCCGTACGGAATGATCAGTAGTATCTACCAGGCCATGTAATACGGCCTCAAATTTCTCCTGGTCTTCCGGTCTGATGGTCACCACTACGCGGCTCTGGCTTTCGCCAAACAGGTAGGCATCCTTACGGAAATTGCTGTTGGTGTTCACTTCAAAACCCAGGCCGCTGGTCATTGCGCTTTCCAGCAGGGTAATAAAGAGGCCGCCTTCGCTGATGTCGTGTGCAGACTGTATCAATCCGGCTTTATTCAGCCGGGTAATAGCCGCCTGCAGGCGGTGTTCTTCTTCCAGGTTGAAATGCGGCGCAGGGCTGTGCTCTATACCAATGAGCTTGTGCAGGTATTCAGAGCTGTTAATATCATTACGGCTGCGGCCCACAATGTATACCAGGTGGCCGGCAGCTTTAAAGTCCAGCGTAATGCGCTGCTCCAGGTTGTCCAGTATACCCAGCATACCGATGGTGGGGGTAGGATATACGGGGCCGTCGGGCGACTGGTTATAGAAGCTTACGTTACCGCCGGTAACCGGGGTATCGAACTTACGGCAGGCTTCGCCCATGCCTTTGATAGCATATACAAACTGGTAGTATACTTCCGGATCGTAGGGATTACCGAAGTTCAGGCAGTTGGTGATAGCCACCGGTTCGCCGCCGCTGCACACAATGTTACGGGCCGCTTCTGCCACGGCTATTTGTCCGCCGATATGCGGGTTGGCAAACACATAACGGCTGTTACAGTCCGTAGTAACGGCCAGTGCTTTCTTAGTGCCCTTTACCAGTACTATGGCCGCATCGCTGGGTGCATTGGTGGTAGCGTTGGCAGTACCTACCATGCTGTCATACTGTGTATAGATCCAGCGTTTAGAGGCGATGTTAGGCAGTTTGGCCAGCCTTTCCGCCACAAAGCGGGGGTGGGTGGTATCTGGTATGTTCTGGATGTCAAAAGCCTTTATTTTCTCAAAATAAGCAGGCTCGGTATAAGCCCGATGGTATTGCGGAGCGCCGCCGCCCAGCACCAGGCTTTCTGCCGGTACATCGGCTTCGAGCACACCGTTCATATAGAATTTAAGACGGGGATCTTTGGTTACTTCACCGATCTGCACGCAGTGCAGGTCCCATTTATCGAATACTTTCAGCACTTCGGCTTCGCGGCCTTTCTGCACTACGATGAGCATACGTTCCTGGCTTTCGCTGAGCAGCATTTCCCAGGCTTTCATATTCTCCTGGCGGGTAGGCACTTTTTCCAGGTAGATGTTCATACCGTGTTCGCCTTTGGCGCTCATTTCAGCGGTAGAGCAGGTGATACCGGCGGCGCCCATATCCTGCATGCCTATCAGCGCACCTGTTTTAATCACTTCCAGGCAGGCTTCCAGCAGTTTCTTTTCCTGGAAGGGGTCGCCCACCTGTACAGCCGGCAGGTCTTCCGCGCTTTCTTCCGTGATATCGGCACTGGCAAAGGAAGCGCCGCCGATACCGTCTTTACCGGTGGCAGAGCCTACAATAAATACCGGGTTGCCTTCTCCGTAAGAGGTAGCGGAAACGGTCTCCCCTACTTTTACAATACCTACGCTCATGGCATTCACCAGGGGGTTGGTACCGTAGCAGTCTTCAAAATAGGCTTCCCCGCCAACGGTGGGTACGCCAAAGCAGTTGCCATAGTGGCCTATACCGTGTACAACACCTTTCAGCAGGTGCTGAGTTTTTTTATCGTTCAGGTTGCCGAAGCGCAGGGAGTCCAGCGCGGCAATGGGGCGTGCGCCCATGGTGAAGATGTCGCGGTGAATGCCTCCTACCCCGGTGGCCGCGCCCTGGAAGGGCTCAATAGCACTGGGGTGGTTATGTGATTCTATTTTGAATACGCAGGCATAACCGTCGCCTATATCTACCAGGCCTGCATTCTCCTCTCCCGCCTTCACCAGCAGGCGGGCGCCCTCACGGGGCAGGGATTTCAGCCATACGATGGAGTTCTTATAGCTGCAATGTTCGCTCCACATTACAGAATACATGCTGAGCTCCGTGAAGTTGGGAACACGGCCCAGGATGGTTTTTATACGTTCATATTCGTCTGCGGTAAGTCCAAGCTGTTCTGCAGTTTCTACGGTGGTATGCATTAATTTATCTGTGGTTTCTACAGTGCTTTGCATGTATGTAAAGTATATATATACACAAGAGTAAGAAAGAAGTGCAAACCTACCTAATTTTCCGGCAATTGACAAGTGGGGGAGTCGGCGGTGCGGAGGTCGCTCCTACTACCTACGTAGCCACCCACCCCATTTACAAAAACTACCATCTCCTTCTATATGATTATTTTTTTAATATGTCAGTTTTAAAACGCCCTCATCCATTTTTTTTGGTCAAAAATCAAAAAATATCTGATTTTTGGTGCTAAAATGTAATTTTTTAGCAAAAACGAATAAACTTCTTGTTTATCTTACGTAATGAACGTTTTTTTGTGTTAAAATCACTTTACTTAGTATAAAAATCAATTACAGCATGCAATCTTTACGTTTCACGGCGCTGGAAGGTCTAGCCGGCGTTGATCTAAAAATCAAGCCCGAGCAGCTGAACGGCAAAATCACTGAGGTGTTCGGCAGCAATGTTTTCACGGGCAAAGTTCTACGCGAAAATCTGAGTGACGAAGCTTACAAGAGCTTAATGAATTCCATCAAAACCGGATCCAAGATCGAACGTAAGATGGCAGAGCAGATCGCTGCGGGTATGAAACAATGGGCAATGAAAAAAGGTGTAACCCACTTTACCCACTGGTTCCAGCCCCTGACCGGTACTACTGCTGAAAAACACGATTCTTTCTTCACCATTAAGAGCGATGGTTCTGCTATCGAAACTTTTGACGGTGATGCGCTGGTACAACAGGAGCCTGATGCTTCCAGCTTCCCCAGCGGCGGTCTCCGCGCTACTTTCGAAGCGCGCGGTTATACTGCATGGGATCCCTCCTCTCCCGCATTTATTATGGAACAGGGTTATGGTAAAACACTCTGTATCCCTACCATATTTGTATCCTACACCGGTGAATCACTGGACTACAAAGCTCCGCTGCTGAAAGCGATCTCTGTACTGGATAAAGCCGCTGTAGACGTATGTAACTACTTCGACAAGAACGTAACCAAAGTAACTGCCACCCTGGGTTGGGAGCAGGAATACTTCCTGGTGGATGAGAGCCTGGCTAACGCCCGTCCTGACCTGGTAATGTGCGGCCGTACCGTTGTTGGTCACGCACCTTCCAAAGGCCAGCAGCTGGAAGACCACTACTTTGGTTCCATACCCGAACGCGCCTACGCTTTCATGCGCGATTTCGAAGAAGAATCTTACAAACTGGGTATTCCTTTAAGGACCCGTCACAACGAGGTGGCTCCTTCCCAGTTCGAATGCGCTCCCATCTTTGAAGAAGTGAACATCGCAGTAGACCACAACTCCCTGCTGATGGACGTTATGAGCAAAGTGGCCAAGCGTCATAAACTGAGAGTGCTGCTGCACGAGAAACCTTTTGCAGGCATCAATGGTTCCGGTAAGCACAACAACTGGAGCATGGCCACCGATACCGGTGTAAACCTGCTGGCTCCCGGCAAAACGCCGAAGACCAACCTGATGTTCCTCACTTTCTTTGTGAACACCATCAAGGCGGTACATGATTATGCTGACCTGCTGAGAGCTTCCATCGCTTCTGCCAGCAACGATTTCCGTCTGGGCGCCAACGAAGCTCCCCCGGCTATCATTTCCGTATTCGTAGGTAAATACCTGTTCGAAGTTTTACAGGAAGTGAAAACCCGCGTAAACAACAAGTTTGACGAGCAGGACGAAGCCATCCTGAAACTGGATCTGCACCGTCATATTCCTGAACTGCTGCTGGACAATACCGACCGTAACCGTACTTCTCCCTTTGCTTTCACCGGCAACAAGTTCGAGTTCCGCGCCGTAGGTTCTTCTGCAAACTGTGCTTCTGCCATGACCATCCTCAACACCATCATGGCGCAAACACTGTCTACATTCAAGAAAGACGTTGATTCCCTGATCGAGAAAGGCGAGAAAAAAGAGATTGCCATCATGCAAACTCTTCGGAAATATATTGTAGATTCGGAAAAAGTTTTATTCGAAGGCGACGGCTACAGCGAAGAATGGGAAAAAGAAGCAGAGAAAAGAGGCCTGCCCAACGTTAAAACCACACCGCATGCACTGGACGCCCTGGTGACGCCCAAAGCTGCCAAGCTCTTTACCGAGACTGGTGTTTACAATGAAAAAGAACTGCATGCCCGCCACGAAATCCTGCTGGAAGATTATGTGAAGAGAGTACAGATCGAAGCCCGCGTGATCGGCGACCTGGCTACCAACACCATCCTGCCGGCTGCCATCAGCTATCAGAACACCCTGATCGAGAACATCCGCGGCCTGAAAGAGATCGGCTTAGGTGAAGAGGCAGTTAAAGCGCAAAAACAAATAGCTGGTAAAATAGCTGAACATATTAATGTCATCAGTGAGAATGTACAGGCTATGATTGAAGCACGCAAAGTGGTAAACAAGCTGACTGACAGCCGTCAGAAGGCTATAGAATATTGTGAAAAAATTAAGCCGTACTTTGATGTGATCCGTTACCACTCCGACAAACTGGAGTTCCTGGTGGATGACAAAAAATGGGGTCTCCCCAAGTACAGAGAGCTGCTTTTCTTGCGATAAAACCGTAAGATTGTTTTGGTGTATGATTAGCCCGCGGTTTTCACCGTGGGCTTTTTCTTTTTATAAAGTATCGCTGTCCCCGTTAAACTTTTCCTCCCCTGCCCCGTCTATACAACCGTTATGCTGTTTGCGCAACCAATAACCATCCTGTTGCTCCTGCTAATGATGGCCGGGATCACCCGGGCACAGGATGCTGCAGGCGCCCGTCCGCCAGCTGACTTGTCTGCAGCACATAGCCGTCATTCCGCTAATCAAAACAAGCAATGGAAAATAATCAAAGCGGAACTTGCGTTAACAGATAAACAAAGTCAGCAATGGCAAACCCTGAACACAGCCCTCGAAAGCAGCACCAGGGAGATACTGCAGCATAACACACTTACCCCTGCACAAAAACAGGAACTGTTGACCAAAGCGCAACAGGACCATGAGCAACATATAAAAGCGTTACTCACAGCAAATCAATACCAGCAATACGTGCAATGGAACGCCAAACGCCTGGAACGGCTGAGAGCACTGAAGAGGATGGAAGACCGTCAGTTACCCGGCAGAACAACGCCCGGTAAGAACTGATTCAAGATACGTCATGGCTATTTCAAATAAGAACAATTAGGTTAAAGTAAAGCAAGTCCCCGCTCATCTTCCGGTGAGCGGGATTTTTTTTACTTTTATCTTCTCACCCACCGGTACAAAAACATTACGTCATGAGAAAAAGATTAGTGCTGCTTGTGCTCCTGTTTATTTACTGCTACGCCGCCGGGGCCCAGCAAAGAACTTACTGTAATCCTATTAATATAGACTACGGCTTCTGCCCCATTCCCAACTTTACCACCCAGGGTAAACACCGGGCTACGGCAGACCCGGTGATCACCTTGTTCAAAGGCGACTATTACCTCTTTTCCACCAACCAGTGGGGCTACTGGTGGAGTAGTGATATGCTGCAATGGACATTTGTACCCCGCAAGTTCCTGAAGCCCTGGCACCATGTATACGATGAACTCTGCGCTCCGGCTACCGTGGTGCTGGGCGATACACTGCTGGTGATCGGCTCTACCTATACCACCAACTTCCCCCTGTGGATGAGCCAGCATCCCCGCACCGATACCTGGAAGGAAGCAGTAGACTCCTTCAAAGCCGGCGCCTGGGATCCCGCCTTTTTTGCTGATGACGACGGCCGCCTGTACCTCTACCACGGCTCCAGCAATACCTATCCCATTTACGGCCGTGAAGTGGACCGTAAAACACTGCAGCCCATCGGCGAAAGAAAGGACCTGATCCGCCTGCATGACGATATTCACGGCTGGGAGCGATTCGGTGAAGCGAACGATAATACTTTCCTGGCTCCCTTCATGGAAGGCGCCTGGGTAAATAAGCACAACGGCAAATATTACCTGCAGTACGGCGCCCCCGGCACGGAGTTCAGCGGGTATGCAGACGGTGTATACGTAAGTGATCATCCGCTGGGACCATTCACCTACCAGGCGCACAACCCCTTCTCCTACAAACCCGGCGGCTTTGCCAAGGGAGCCGGTCATGGGGCTACTTACCAGGATAAATATGGCAACTGGTGGCATGTCTCCACCGTAGCCATCTGCGTGAAGAATAATTTTGAACGCCGTATAGGCATCTGGCCCGCTGGTTTTGACAAGGATGATTTACTTTTCTGCAACACGGCCTACGGCGACTATCCCCATTATATGCCCGACGCCGCTGCAGACCCTTCCAACAGCCTGTTCACCGGCTGGATGCTGCTCAATTACAACAAACCGGTACAGGTATCATCTACCTATGGCGGCTATACGGCCAACCAGGCGGTAGATGAGGATATCAAGACCTACTGGTGTGCCGCTACCGACAATAAAGGCGAATGGCTGCAGTCAGACCTGGGCGCCCTTAGCACGGTTCACGCCATCCAGATCAACTATGCAGACCAGGATGCTACCATCATGGGCAAACAGCCAGGGCTGTACCACCAGTATAAGCTCTACAGCTCTGTTGATGGTAAAAAATGGCAGCTGCTCACCGATAAAAGCCGCAACCATACCGATGTGCCGCATGATTATATTGCTTTATCAACACCGGTGAAGGCCCGTTATATCAGGCTGGAGAACATCCACATGCCCACCGGCAAATTTGCTATCAGCGGCCTGCGGGTATTTGGTTACGGTAAAGGACAAAAACCCGATACCGTGCGGGAATTCATAGCCCTGCGCGGCGACAGTGAGCGCCGCAATGCCTGGCTTAAATGGAAAACGGTGGATAACGCCACAGGCTATACCATTTACAGCGGGATAGCGCCCGATAAACTGTATACCAGCGTAATGGTATATGGCGCCAATGAGTATTATTTCAGGGCGATGGATAAAGGCAAACCTTACTACTTCTGCATAGAAGCCTTCAACGAGAACGGCATTGGCAAGCGTACCGCTGTGATCAAAGCGGAGTAAAATAAAAACTCCGGGCAGGAATGCTGCCCGGAGCTGAATTTCTATTTGCTTACAACGCACATCTGTCAGCTTGCACGTAACATCTGTCAGCTTGCACGCCGTATCTGTTATCTTACATCGAATACCTTTGATCTGTCACGGTACATCTGTCAGCTTACATGACACATCTGCTGTCTTTCATCGAACACCTTCGATCTGTCACGGTACATCTGTCAGCTTACATGACACATCTGTTGTCTTTCATCGAATACCTTCGATCTGACGCAGATTTTTGTCGGCTGGCGGCGAAGATCCCTTGTCTGGCAAGCGATCTTACCCTGCTTACACCAGCTTAAAGCTTTCTGTGAACTTGGTGGTGAAGTTTCCTTTACGGAAGTCCTCATTACGCATCAGCTGCTGATGGAATGGAATGGTGGTTTTCACGCCTTCGATCACGAATTCGCTCAATGCGCGTTCCATGGTGTTGATGGCTTCCTCCCTGGTCTGCGCAATGGTAATGATCTTGGCCACCATACTGTCGTAGTAGGGAGGGATCACATAACCGGCATAGATATGGGAATCCACACGTACACCATGGCCGCCGGGTATATGCAATACAGTGATCTTACCCGGGGAAGGACGGAAGTCGTTGTACGGATCTTCCGCATTGATACGGCATTCGATGGCATGCATCTGTGGCGTATAGTTCTTTCCTGAGATAGGGATACCGGCGGCTATTTTGATCTGTTCCTTGATAAGGTCAAAATTGATCACCTCTTCTGTTACACCGTGCTCCACCTGGATACGGGTATTCATTTCCATGAAGTAGAAGTTGCGGTGTTTGTCAACCAGGAACTCGATGGTGCCCACGCTTTCGTAATTGATGGCTGCAGCAGCCTTGATGGCGGCTTCACCCATTTTTTCGCGCAATTCAGGCGTCATGAAGGGAGAAGGAGATTCTTCTACCAGCTTCTGGTGACGACGCTGGATGGAGCAGTCTCTTTCGCTCAGGTGACACACCTTGCCGTATTGGTCGCCAGCTACCTGGATCTCAATGTGACGGGGCTCTTCCACGAATTTCTCCATGTAGATACCATCGTTATTGAAAGCGGCGCGGGCTTCAGTTTTGGCCATGTTATAGGCATTCTCCAGCTCCTTTTCCTCCCACACTACGCGCATACCCTTACCACCGCCGCCGGCGGTAGCTTTGAGTATCACGGGCAGGCCCATTTCCCTGGCCAGTTGCTTGGCCTGGTCCAGGCTTTCCAGCAAACCCTCGGAACCGGGAATAACCGGTACACCGGCAGCTATCATGGTTTCTTTGGCGGTCATTTTATCGCCCATTTTCCGGATCATTTCCGGGGTGGGGCCAATAAATTTGATGCCATGCTCTCCGCATATCTCAGCGAAGCGTGCATTCTCTGCGAGGAAACCGTAACCGGGATGGATGGCGTCTGCATTGGTGATCTCAGCAGCAGCCATGAGGTGAGGAATATTCAGGTAGGATTCTGAGCTCTGCGGTTTGCCGATGCAAACTGCCTCGTCGGCAAATTTTACATGCAGGCTGTCTTTATCCGCAGTAGAATATACAGCCACCGTTTTGATGCCCATCTCTTTACAGGTGCGTATGATACGCAGGGCTATCTCTCCACGATTGGCGATCAGTATTTTTTTAAACATTGTTTCTTTTATGGTTCTACTAAAAACAAAGGCTGATCATATTCAACCGGGGAGGCGTCATCAACCAGCACTTTTACGATCTTGCCGCTAACTTCGCTCTCGATCTCATTGAACAGTTTCATGGCTTCGATGATGCATACCACCTTGCCGGGGGCAACATCGTCTCCTACGCCTACAAAAGCTGGCTTGTCAGGGCCCGGGCTGCGGTAGAAGGTACCGATCATGGGAGATTTGATAGTAACAAGGTTATCTGCTTTGGCTGCGGCCGGGGCGGCTGCAGGAGTAGCAGGCGCAGCTGCGGCTGCAACAGGAGCTGCTGCTACCGGTGCAACTGCCTGTACGGGTGTGGCGGCGGGCACCGCTATCACTTGTTGAACCTCGTTATCCTTTTGCTTTATAGTAATCTTAAACTTGTCTTCCTCTATGCTCAGTTCACTGATGTTGGACTTGTTGACCATCTTTACCAGCTCCTGAATCTGTTTAAAATCCATGTAGACAGTTTTTGGTTTTTGAAATGTTCGTTAGTGTTTAGTATGGATTATTCTATTCTTTAACTCTTTCGATGTATTCACCGGTCTTTGTGTTCACTCTGATAGACTCCCCTTCATTTACGAACAAAGGCACCATTACTGTAGCGCCGGTTTCAATGGTGGCAGGTTTTAAGGTACGGGTAGCGGTATCGCCCTTCATGCCAGGCTCGGAATAGGTGATTTTTACAACGATCTTGTCAGGCAGCTCCACGCTCATGGGCTGTTCGGTTTCCGTATTGATAGATACAAACACCTCTTCGCCTTCTTTCAGGAACTGGGGCGCATCTACCATCGTCTCAGGCAAAGCGATCTGCTCAAAGGTTTCCTTATCCATGAAATTATAACCACTGTCGTCCTGGTACAGGTACTGAAACGCTTTCTTTTCAACACGAACAGGGAAAATGGTATCGCCGGAGTTCCAGGTATGCTCTATAGAACGTGCATTGTCAACACCTTTCAATTTAGCCCAAACTTTGGCGGCAGCACGGGCAGTTTTGTTCTGACCAAACTCTACAACAGAATATAAGCTGTTGTCCAGCTTTATGATCAATCCTGTTCTGATATCTGCAGTGGTAGCCATAAAATAGGATACTGATTTTAGGTTTAAAAATGAGATTAGGACTGCAAAAGTAAATCATTCTCAGAAATCCTTGCGAAATCCTTAATAGTACGGCTACCTATGAATTAATTAAATTCTAATATATTCCGGGAGCGGTACCTATTATTTTTTTTAGGAATGCAAACATAATGTAAGGACAGGTAATCTAGTAATTTTTTTGGAAAAAAATCAATTTGCCGGTGTCATTCAAGCCGTTCTGTACTAAATTTAGCCCTTATTGATTAAAACAGACGAATCATGCGATACCTGATGCTGTTATGCTTATGTGCCCTCCCTTTTCTTACACAGGCGCAAAAAAGCAACACGCCCACCGAAGCACCTTACCTGCAGTACAAGGTAATACCGGCTTTTCCACTCACCCTGCCCGACGGGCATATTATCACCAAAAACGATCTCCGGAAGAATGTGCCTACCCTGGTCTTCATTTTCAGCGTGGAATGCGATCACTGCAAACAGCTGACAGAAGAAATGCTGAAGAACATGGATAAGTTCAAAAAAACACAGATCCTGATGATCACGCCTTTCAAGCCAGACCAGATGAAAGCGTACTATGAGCAGTATAAGATCAAAAACTATCCGAACATTATCATGGCCAGCGAACCCACCCGCCAGATCATGTACTTCTATAACATGCACTATTTCCCGGGCCTCTATGTGTACAATAAGAAACAAACGCTGGTGAAAGGATTTGAAGGCTCCGCAAAACTGGACCAGTTACTGCCATATATTAATTAATCGGAACTCCTTTTTACTTATTTTTACTTTAATCAATATTTTTCACCCTAAATATTTGGATAAAATGAAAGTTACTGTTGTAGGAGCCGGCAATGTAGGTGCAACCTGTGCTAACGTGTTGGCCCACAGAGATTTTTTACAGGAGGTCGTATTACTGGATATCAAGGAGGGTACTGCAGAAGGAAAGGCGCTGGACACCTGGCAGCAAGCGCCGATAGATTATTACAGCACCAAGGTGACCGGCGTTACAAATGACTACGCCCAAACTGCCAACAGCGATGTGGTAGTGATCACATCCGGCTTACCCCGCAAACCCGGTATGAGCCGTGATGACTTAATCTCCACCAATGCCAATATTGTAAAATCTGTTACCGAAAATATTTCCAAACATTCTCCCAATGCCATCATCATTGTAGTAAGCAACCCGCTGGATGTGATGACCTACTGCGCTTTCCTTACAGCGGGTAAAGACAGCAGCAAGGTATTCGGTATGGCCGGTATCCTGGATACTGCCCGCTACCGCGCTTTCCTGGCAGATGAAATAGGATGCTCCCCCAAAGATATCCAGGCGATACTGATGGGTGGCCATGGCGATACCATGGTGCCGCTGCCCCGTTATACCACCGTTGGCGGTATCCCCGTTACAGAACTAGTTGCTGCCGATAAACTGGAAGCCATTATCCAGCGCACCAAAGTAGGTGGCGGCGAGATAGTGAACCTGCTGGGCACCTCTGCCTGGTATGCTCCCGGCGCTGCAGCCGCACAGATGGTAGAAGCCATCCTGAAAGATGAAAAACGCATATTCCCCTGCTGCGCATGGCTTACCGGCGAATATGGCCTCAAAGATATTTACCTGGGTGTGCCGGTGGTATTAGGCAAGAACGGTATTGAAAAGATCATAGAACTGAAACTGAACGCAGAAGAAACTGAACTGCTCAAAACATCAGCACAGCACGTAAAAGAAGTAATGGATGTGCTGGATAACATGAAAGTAACCGCGTAAATAACTGATTCACATTATTAAAACGGGGACTGGCCAATCATCAGTCCCCGTGTTTATTTTATCAACCACTTCACACATTCTTGTCATCATGTCGAACATCGAAAAGTTACTTTCGCAAAAGGCCTTCTCCAGCGAATACACGAAAGGATTGGTCAGCCTCGTATTTGTAGGCAACTGGATCGTTGGCAGACATCAGCAATTCTTCAAAAAGTTTGACATCACCATGCAGCAGTTCAATATTCTGCGCATTTTACGCGGACAACATCCCAAAGCGGCCAATATCAATATGCTGAAAGAAAGAATGCTGGACAGGATGAGCGATGTATCCCGGCTGGTTGAACGCCTGCGCAAAGCAGAACTGGTTGAACGCAAAAGCTGTGAGTCAGACAGAAGGGCGGTAGATGTAAAGATCACCGCTAAAGGGCTTGCGCTGCTGCAGGTGATCGATGAAGAGATTGAGCAGCTGGAAGACTGCCTGAAAAATACCCTTTCTCCCAAAGATGTGGCTATGCTGAACAAGCTGCTTGACAAAGTGCTGGCGGATTATTAGCAGACCGCTCAGATCTCCTCCAGGTAATTCAGTTCCTTTCCGAAAGTTTCTTCTACAGTGTAAGCAGTGATCAATGCAACGCCTATACAGATAACCGCTACGATGGCGCCGCTGTGCACATAGCTGAACCATGCCTGTAATGCGGTGAACAAAGCAGAGATCAGCGGCAGCAGGCCCCTGGCAAAATTAGGTACGGTAGTAGCCACCGTGGCGCGCAGGTTGGTGCCAAAGCTTTCTGCTGCAATGGTTACGAAGATTGTCCAGAAACCAACGCTGAAGCCCAGGCCAAAGCATACGGCATAGAAGGTCCATTTGGTAGCGCCATGCATCTGGAAATATACGAACACAAAAGCGGCGGTGAGCAACAGGAACAGCAGCATCACCTTGCGGCGGCTCTTCCATAACTGGCTGATAAGGCCCGTAGAAAAATCACCCAGCGTCAGACCGGTGTAGGTAAAAGCAATAGCATCGCCCGGACTGATAGGATCACGCACGCCCATTTCCACCGCAAATTTGTTGGAGAAAGCGATGAGTATGCCTACTACAAACCAGGTAGGCGTACCGAGTAACAAACATTTAAGGTATTTAAGAAAACGCTGCCGTTCTGTAAACAAAGAAAGGAAATTGCCACGGCTGGTACGGGTTTCCCTGATAGCATTGAACATATGTGATTCCATCACACTGATACGCAGCACCAGTAATGCCAGGCCGAGGCCTCCGCCTATGAAATAACAGATGCGCCAGTCCTGCACTATTTTGGCAATGAAATTTGCTGCCACAGCCCCGGATACGCCAACGGTAGCTACAATCATGGTTCCATACCCGCGTTTTTCCTTGGGCAGGATTTCTGATACCAGGGTAATACCGGCGCCCAGTTCTCCTGCCAGGCCAAGCCCTGCAACAAAACGCCATAAGAGGTAGCCGGTGGTACCCTGCACAAAGCCATTGGCGATGTTGGCCACAGAGTATAATAATATGGAGCCGAATAGTACGCTGAGCCGCCCTTTTTTATCACCCAGAATGCCCCACAGCACCCCGCCTATCAGCATGCCCAGCATCTGTATATTGATCAGCAGCAAACCTACACCGGTGTCAATCTCGTTTTGCGGTACGCCCAGCTCTTTAAGACTGGGCACGCGTACAATCGTAAAGAGCAACAGGTCATAAATATCTACAAAATAGCCTAGTGACGCCACTATAACGGCTACGTTAAAGATAGAAGGGGAGCGGTTTTCAGCGTGCATAGCGGATAGATAGTAGTTGATTAGTGCTTACGATAACGTGTCGGTGGGCGCCTTGCTGTCCTCATGATGTAAATGAGGCTGCTGCTTGGTTTTTCCGAAGAAGAGCTTTATCAGTACCGGTAAGGTGGTGATAAGGACGATGATCAGTATGATCAGCTCCAGGTGCTCTTTCAGTCCGGGGAAGGCTTTGTCAAGATAATGACCGGCCAGCATCATGGAAAATACCCAGCAAAAAGAGCCTACTATATTATATAACATGAATTTTTTGCTCTCCATTTGCACAATACCTGCCACAATAGGCGCGAAAGTACGTACGATAGGCAGGAAACGCGCCAGGAAGATGGCGCCGCCGCCATGCTTGTCATAAAATTCCTTTGCCTGGTAGAGGTATTTCTTTTTGAAGAGGAAGGTGTCTTTCCGGTTAAACAGCAGCGGACCGGATTTGCGCCCAAACCAGAAACCTACCATATTACCCAGCACACCCGCAATGGCAATGAGGAACATGATCACAAAAAAGGGCATATTGAAAAAGCTCTTGCTGAGCAGGTCTCCATAAATACCTGCTACAAACAGCAGTGAATCTCCGGGTAGAAAAAATCCCACAAACAAACCTGTCTCTGCAAAAACGATCAGCAACAGCAGGTAGATGCCTCCGTGTTCGATGATCCATTGGGGGTTAATAAGATGCTTAAAAAACTCTGTGATCTGGTCCATGCTACATTTTATGAATAAAAATTCCAAAATTTCGAGATTGCCAAAATAGCAATTTAGTTGTTATAATCTTGTTATATCTCTTTCAGGGCATCCCGGCCGGGTTCAAAAGCGCCTTCCCATTTAGATACCACTGCAGTGGCCATTGCATTGCCGATCACGTTGGTGGCAGACCGCCCCATATCCAGCAGGTGGTCTACCCCCAGTAACAGCAGCAGTCCCGCTTCAGGAATGTTGAACATGGAAAGCGTGCCTGCGATGACTACCAGCGAAGCGCGGGGCACACCGGCTATACCTTTGCTGGTGATCATTAATACCAGTAGCATAGAGATCTGCTGTTCAATTCCCAGGTGCATGTTATATGCCTGGGCAATGAACAAGCTGGCAAAGGTCATATACATCATAGAACCATCCAGGTTAAACGAATAACCCAGTGGTAATACGAAACTTACAATTTTGTTATCACAGCCATATTTTTCCAGTTCCTCCAGCATCCGCGGGTAGGCTGCCTCGCTGGAAGCAGTGCTGAATGCCAGCAGCAGGGGGGCTTTCAGGCGGCCCAGTAAAGGGAATACCAAACGCCCCAGTATTACAAAACCTGCCAGGGCCAACACCAGCCACAACACACCCAAACCTAAATAAAACTGGCCTATAAATTTACCGTAGGTCCACAAAATTCCCATTCCTTTCTGCGATATAATGGCAGCCATAGCCCCGAATACAGCGAAAGGCGCAAAATTCATAACGTAGTTGGTCACCTTCAGCATGATATAAGCTACGGCATCCAGCGCTTTGATCACCGGCGCAGCTTTTTCACCCACGGCGGCAGTTGCCACTCCAAAGAATAACGCAAATACCACTATCTGTAATATCTCGTTGTGGGCCATTGCATCGATAACGCTGTCAGGGAACACGTGGCGGAAAAACCCCCTGAGGGACATATCTGCACCGGATACCCCGCTGCTGGCGTGAGTATCGGGCAGGGGCAGGTTCAATGCATGGCCCGGCTGCAGCACGTTTACCAGGATCAGCCCGAGGAACAGGGAAACAAAAGTGGCGGTAATAAACCAGAGCATTGTTTTGCCGCCTATCCGGCCAACGGCTTTAATGTCACCCAGTTTGGCCACGCCCGTAACCAGTGTGGAAAATACGAGGGGCGCAATGATCATTTTTACCAGGCGCAGGAAAATATCCGTGAGGATGGATATGTTGTCTGCAAATTTCTTGACAGCTGCTTCATTTCCTGAGTATAGGACATAAACAATGTACCCTGTTAATATGCCCAGCACCATTCCCAGGAATATGAACAGGGTAAGCCGGTTAGATTTCTTCATGCAATTACTGGTTTAGCTTATATATAGCCTTCTTTAATACTTAAAATTCCCCAAAAATAAGGTACAGGATTAATATTCAGCCCATACCTGGTAAAATAAAACAGGCTTATTTGGTTTTAGATAGTTATATTTGGCGGTCTTAAAACAAATCACAACAAATCAAACCACTTAATCAACCAACAATACTTCTATCATGAGTAGACTCTTTGTAAGAAAGCCACTGGGTCAATTATTATCTGAAGCTACAGAATCGGAAAAAGGTTTAAAGAGAACGTTAACTGCCGGATCCCTGGTAGCATTGGGTATTGGCGCCATTATAGGGGCCGGACTTTTTGTTCGTACTGCTGCTGCAGCAGGAGCTCATGCCGGGCCTGCAGTAACCCTCTCCTTCATTATTGCAGCTATTGGCTGTGCGCTCGCTGGTTTATGTTATGCGGAGTTTGCTTCCATGATCCCTATTGCCGGTAGTGCCTACACGTATTCTTATGCTACCCTTGGCGAGTTGGTTGCCTGGATCATTGGCTGGGACCTGGTGCTGGAATATGCCCTGGGCGCCGCCACCGTTTCCATAGGCTGGTCCCAATACCTGAACAACTTATTGAACACGCTTTTTCACGTCACGATCCCCTTTGAATGGTCGCACTCTCCCTTCCAGGTATCTGATGCAGGTGTGCACGGCATTGTGAATCTTCCCGCCATATTCATACTGTTTTTACTGACCTTGCTGCTGATCAAAGGTACCCAGGAATCTGCCCTGGTAAATACGATCATCGTAATAATAAAGGTTGCTATCGTATTGTTATTCATCGCGTTGGGCTGGCAATTCATCAATCCTGCCAACCACACTCCTTATATTATCCCTGCCGATGCAGGTGTTGTTCATCTGAATGACGGCACATCGGTGGATTATTCGCTAACGCGAAACCATGGATGGATAGGCGTATTGGCCGGAGCTGGTGTGGTATTCTTTGCCTTCATAGGTTTTGATGCCGTATCTACTGCCGCCCAGGAAACCAAGAACCCGAAAAAGGCAATGCCTATCGGTATCCTGGTATCCCTGGCCATCTGTACGGTATTGTATATTCTGTTTTCTCACGTAATGACGGGTGTGGCTCCCTATAAAGACTTCCTGAAGGAAGGCGCCGAAGCATCCGTAGCGTACGTGATCAATACGTATATGCCTGGTTACGGCTGGCTGTCTTTATTTATCACCATCGCCATCCTGGCAGGTTTTTCTTCTGTGATACTGGTGATGTTGCTGGGACAGACCCGCGTATTCTACTCCATGTCAAACGACGGGTTGGTGCCGCCGGTGTTCTCCAAACTCCATCCCAAGCACCGCACGCCATATAAATCACAATGGATGTTCTTCTTCTTTACCGCATTATTTGCCGGTTTTATCCCGGATCATATAGTAGGTGATATGACCAGTATCGGTACCCTGTTTGCCTTTGTACTGGTATGTGTAGGTGTAATGGTAATGCGTAAAACAAACCCGGAGGTGCCCCGTCCGTTCAAAACGCCCCTGGTGCCTTTTGTACCTATCGCTGGCGCACTGGTGTGCCTGGCCATGATCGCCGGACTGGGCCCCGGTAACTGGACACGTCTGATCATCTGGCTGGCTATCGGCTTTGTAATTTATTTCGGGTATAGCGTTAAGCATAGTAAAGCCCGTAAATATCATGAACAGAACAAGCAGTAACAGCACATTATATGCTATCAGGATATTTCAGACCGTCCCGGCTAAACCGGGACGGTTCCATTTTACTGGTAGTACATTAGGATAAACACTGTATTTTTGCGTCTCGATAATAAACCAACATGGGAAGAATTTTTGAAGTAAGAAAGGCCACTATGTTTGCCCGTTGGGACCGGATGGCCAAACAATTCACCAGGATAGGTAAAGAAATTGCCATTGCCGTAAAACAGGGTGGCCCTGACCCGGATAATAACCCAGCCCTGCGTCGTTGCTTTGCCAACGCCAAAGGCGTGAACATGCCTAAAGACAGGGTGGAAGCCGCGATCAAACGCGCTATGGGTAAGGATAAGACGGATTATGAAGAGGTTGTATATGAAGGTTATGCTCCTCACGGCGTGGCGGTAATGGTGGAAACCGCTACCGATAACCCTACCCGCACAGTAGCTAATGTGCGTATGCATTTCAATAAAGAGGGCGGTAGCCTGGGCACCAGTGGCTCCGTAGGTTTCCTGTTTAACCGTATGGGTGTATTCAAGGTGAAAAATGAAGGCCAGAACCTGGAAGAGCTGGAACTGGAACTGATTGATGCTGGCCTGGAAGAAATAGGGGAAGACAGTGAGAATAATATTATCATCCGTACTCCTTTCACTGAATTCGGTAATATGGCCAAAGCCCTGGAAGAAAGGGGCATCACCACGATCACTGCCGAACTACAGCGCATCCCCACTACTACTGTAGAGCTGAATGAAGAGCAGGCTAAAGAGGTACTGCAGCTGATTGACCGCCTGGAACAGGATGAAGATGTGCAGCAGGTATTCCATAACCTGAAATAGGTAATAGCAACTCAAAAGAGATTATAAACAAGAACCGTCCTGCAGATGCGGGACGGTTCGTCTTAGTGTGTGGTGTGTGGTGTTTGTGATTAGTCGATAATATTTTCAGGCATCCGCCATGCAGGCCTTGGGATCTGTAACAAGCCGCAACCCCTTTCCATGGAAGGTTTCCAGCTTTACATCCGGGTCAAGGCGGAAGTGTTTTCTAAGTCGTGTAAGGTATACATCCATGGTGCGCCCCGCAAAGAAGTCGTCACTTCCCCATACGCTCAGCAGGATATTTTCCCTTCTTAAACGCCGGTTAGGATTTTCGCAAAGGAACTTCAGTAATTCAGCTTCCTTGGGGGGCAGGTTAATGGTGTGCCCGGTAGGCTGATGAAAGATCTTCAGTTCTGTATAATTGAATTCCAGGGCTCCAAGCTGGTAGACCACTATTTTTCTGTTTTGCAGTAAACGGCTCCTTTTCAGGAAAACGTCTATCCTGAACTGCAATTCCTCTATATTGAAGGGTTTCACCATGTAATCATCTCCCCCCGCCTGAAAGCCGCTGAGGCGGTCTTGCTCCATATAGCGCGAGGAAGTGAAGATAATCGGGATATTGGTATCTCTGCTCCGGATGTCTTTTGCCAGGGCGAAGCCGTCCCTCCCGGGCATGATAATATCCAGCAGGCAGATGTCGAAAGCCCGCTCCTGGAAGGTGCGCCAGGCTTCTTCTCCATCCAGGCAATGCACAACATTGTAGCCTTCTTTTTCCAGATGTCTCTTAATTACTTTTGCGAAAAAGTGATCGTCTTCTACCAGTAGAATTCCTGCTTTCATACAGGGTAGTTTTTTGATAAGAGTCTAGGGTACCTTGATTAATGAATTTTCTTCATGTCTTTAATAGTAACCGCGGGGGTTATTAATCTTTTCCAATTTAGCTAATTCTTCCTAATTCCGGAAAAATACAGGAAACTTTTTTATGACTTACTGTTATTCATTTTATTCATTATTGATATCTACAATAACTAATATCCGATTCTAAGTATCAGACTATCAACATAAATATAACAGTTACCCATATCAGTAATTAACGGGCACAGCGTTGCTGGCAGCGATCTCAGCCTGCTAAAATAGATGCGATCAATTTAGCAGGTTTTCGGGTTTGCCTGAAAGGTAGGACCGTACATTTTCAATTACCGTATTCAGTAGGCGGCCTCTGGCCTCTTTTGCCGCCCAGGCAATATGGGGTGTTACCAGGCAATTTTTTGCATAAAACAATGGATGTTCAGCAGCCGGCGGCTCTACCGAAAGTACATCGAGCCCTGCGGCGGCAATACGTTCATTGTTCAGGGCGTTGGCCAGGTCCTGCTCATTTATTAGTGGGCCGCGGCTCGTATTGATGAGCAGGGCGTTCCGTTTCATGGTATCAAGCAAAGCCTTGTTCACAAAGCCGCGGTTCTGCTCGTTCAGCGGACAGTGTAAGGTAATAATGTCTGCCTGTGCAAAACAATCTGCCAGCGATACAAAGTGCACTCCATCCATTTTGTCCCGCTCAGGGTGTTTATGGTGTGCTATTACCCGCATACCAAATGCAAGCGCAATCTGCGCCACCGCCTGTCCTATCTGGCCTAATCCAACAATGCCCAGTACTTTGCCGTCGAGCTCCTGCAATGGCGCTTTCCAGTAGCTGAAATCATCGCTGCGGCTCCAATCCCCTGCCCGTACACTGTCTGCATGCAGTTTAACATGGTTACAAAGCTCAAGTATCAGTGCAAATGTAAACTGCGCCACTGCAGCTGTACCGTATGCAGGTACGTTGGTCACTTTTATCTGCCGGGCGCTGGCAGCGTTTACATCCACGATATTGTAGCCGGTGGCCATTACACCGATGTATTGAAGCTGGGGCAGCTGTGCTATGGAGGCCGCATTCACAATGGCTTTATTGGTCAGTATAATGTGGGCATTCTTGGCGCGGAGGGCAACCTCACTTTCTTTTGTCCTGTCGTATATGGTAACATTGCCCAGTGCATGCAGTGGGCTCCAGTCAAGATCTCCGGGATTTAAAGCATAGCCGTCTAATACAACAATATTTTTCATCTGCAGTTCTTTTTGCCGTTGTTAATATAGTGAGTTTTGGCACGATTATGTACTAAGTTTAAACAGGCACCGGATTGAAATAATCGTTAAATAACACGGCCATGGCATAGTAGTATGGATATTATTTTTAATATTTGTAGCACCTTCTGCTTGTCATCTGCCTGAACCTACAACTGTTACACTGAAAAAAAACGTCCCGTGTGAACATACTACACGGGACGTAATGTTTTATTTCAGGTTGTGATTATTCTGCCATCATCGACATCACAGTCTTGATCACATCTTCTGTATTAGGCTTGGAGAAATAATCCCCGTCAGATCCATAGGCAGGCCGGTGGGCCTGGGCACTAAGGGTACGGGGAGCCACATCCAGCCAACGATAGCCGCCCTGCTCTTCCATTACCTGCTGGAACATGTAAGCGGTGCCTCCACCCGGAACATCTTCATCGATGAATAAGATCCGGTTGGTTTTCTTCAGTGATTCCACAATACTGTGGTGGATATCGAAAGGCAACAGGGTTTGAACGTCTATCAGTTCACAGGAAATTCCCATTTGAGACAGTGTATGCATGGCTTCTTCCACAATACGCAATGTTGAGCCATAAGATACTAAGGTAATGTCAGTACCTTCATGCAATACTTCCGGTATACCTAACGGCACAGTAAATTCAGTAAGGTTGGCCGGGATTTTCTCCTTCAGGCGATAGCCGTTCAGCGATTCAATCACAATAGCCGGTTCATTGGCACTGAGCAAGGTATTGTACATACCTGCCGCCTGTACCATGTTACGTGGTACGCAAACATGCATACCGCGCAAACTGTGAATGATCATTCCCATGGGAGAACCGGAATGCCATATGCCTTCCAGCCGGTGACCACGGGTACGAACAATCAGCGGGCATGCCTGTATTCCTTTGGTTCGGTATTGCAGGCTGGCCACATCATCACTGAGAGGCTGTAATCCATACAGCAGGTAATCAATGTACTGGATCTCAGCAATAGGACGCAGTCCGCGTAAAGCCATACCAATTGCCTGTCCCATAATGGTGAGCTCACGGATACCGGTATCGAATATACGCTGCTTGCCATGCTTCTGCTGCAAGCCGGCAAAGCCCTGGTTTACGTCGCCTATCTTACCTACATCTTCTCCAAAGGCAAAAACCTTCGGATTTTCAGCAAACAGCTGATCAAAGTATTTGTTCAGCACTTCGTATCCATTGACCATATGCACTTCTTCAGTAAACGAAGGAGCAACAGTTGGCACATTCAATGCAGAATTGGCACCGGTGGCATAAAGGTTCGTGTTATAATTTTCCCGCTCCTGGGCAAGCAGCTGGTCGTAATACTGTTGCAGGGCCTTTAATGCAGGGCTCTGCGCTTTCTGGTGATGGAACAGGATGCCGGCCGCAGCCTTTAATACATCACGGCGTAAGGGTTCGCGGTTAGCCTGAAGTTCCTGCATAACCCGGTTTACCATCTCTGCATCCGCAGTGCCTTCGGCTACCAGGGCTTCTCCATGCGACAGCATCGTTTTAACATGCTGTTTGATTGGAGTGATGTATTTCTCCCAGGCGCTTTTCCTGGCTGTTTGTGCAGTGATCTTAGCCTGGCTTTCAATTTCCCGGAGTGTGGCATCATCAGCCAGCGCATTCTCAATGATCCACTGCCGCATCTTCACATTACAATCAAAATCCTTCTCCCAGGCAAGGCGGTCCTTGCTCTTGTAACGCTCATGAGATCCGCTGGTAGAGTGGCCTTGCGGCTGCGTGATCTCTTCAACGTGGAACAAAGCGGGGATGTGTGTTTCGCGCACTTTGCGGAGGCCGTTTTCAAACACCTCGCACATACCTGCGTAATCCCAGCCCTTTACGTTGTAGATATCAAAGCCATTGGAATCTTCTGTTTTGCGGAAGCCCTCCATTGCGGCGCTGATAGACCCCTTGGTGGTTTGATATTTACGCGGTACCGAAATACCATAACCGTCATCCCATATAAATACGGCCAGTGGTACCTGCAAAACGCCGGCTGCGTTCATGGTTTCCCAGAAATGCCCTTCAGACGTAGAGGCATCGCCGATAGTAGCAAAACATACTTCGTTACCGTTATGCGATAAATTGGTAAAAGGCTTCAGGATATCTACCTCACGGAACAGCTTTGAGGCAAATGCAAGACCCAGGGCACGCGGCATCTGGGCCGCTGTAGGTGCCATATCTGTAGCTGTATTCTTTATCTGGGTAAGATCCCTGAAACGGCCGTCCTCGGTTATATTAGGTGTCGCAAAATGCGAATTCATCTGCCTGCCGGCTGAAAATGGTTCATTCTCAGGATCGGGATCGGCATAAAGTTGAGAAAAGAATTGCTCTATCGTGGCAATGCCGCTGGCAAATGCAAAAGTCTGGTCGCGGTAATATCCTGAACGAAAATCGCCCGGCAGGAAGTATTTCGCCATTGCGATCTGAGCCACCTCTTTACCGTCGCCGAATATACCGAACTTGGCTTTGCCCGTAAGCACTTCCTTACGAGCCAGCAGACTAACTTCCCTGCTTTCGCAAGCCAGCCGGTAGTCATTCAATACTTCCTTGCGGAACTCTTCAAAAGATAACCGGCTGCTCATGTTCATAGTCAGTTCATTATTTTCTATCATGCCCTGTTGGTTAAAGTGCAAAAGTAAGGTTAATTATACAAGTGAAAAATAGTTGCTAATTGACTGAAAATGCCGTCCTTAAATTAAAATGATTTTTTTAAGAAGATTTTAATAATTTGGCGGCTATAGAAGTATTTTTGGCTGTAAATTTGTTACTATTCCAGGGTAAAAACCAGTTTTTTAACCAAACCGTTTAAAAACCAAACTATAATGATGAAAAAGTTTATCTTATCCCTATTTGCGAGCATGCTGTTCACCACAGCGATTTGGGCCCAGGCTCAAAACGGAGCTGGTACAGGGAACCCGGCAGATGCAAAGGTGAAATTTGTGAAAGAAACTATTGATTTCGGTAAAACCCAACTCAACAAACCTGTTACTGTTGATTTTGAATTTACTAACATTTCTAAAGAGCCTGTGCTGATCGAAGCTGCACGCGCCAGCTGCGGATGTACCACTCCTAACTGGACAAAAGAACCGATCTTACCTGGTAAAAAGGGTAAAGTAACTGCTACATACAGCGCAAACGGCCCTGGCCAGCAGAACAAAACCATCTGGGTAAAGCTCAAAGGCGTTGATCAGGACAAGGAATTACACCTGACCGGCACCGTAGAAGGAAACTAACCAACGGCATGCTGCTGTTGTACGGCAGTATAAAGCATTTTGCATAAAACCTTACAGTATTGCTGTAAGGTTTTTTTATTTAATCACGTAAGGGCACATTTCCATATTGCACATTAGCCTACCTTTGCATTCGCAAATGCAATAGAAAATGCCCGAAATTAGCAACAGGGGACAACTGATGCCCCCCTCCCCGATCAGAAAACTGGTGCCTTACGCAGAAGCTGCCAAAAAAAAAGGCATTAAGGTATACCATCTGAACATTGGCCAACCGGATATCGAAACCCCTCAACCTGTGCTGGATGCCGTGCGGCATTCTACCTTTAAGATCCTTGAATACAGCCACAGTGCGGGCAATGAAAGCTACCGCCGTAAGCTGGTAGATTACTATGCAAGATTTGATATCGCGGTAACCCATCAGCAGATCATTGTGACCACCGGTGGGTCGGAAGCCATCCTGTTTGCATTTATGGCCTGCCTGGATCCCGGTGATGAGGTAATTGTGCCTGAACCTTTTTATGCCAACTACAATGGTTTTGCACTGGAAGCCGGTGTGAAGATCCGCACTATCACTTCGGGTATTGAAAGCGGATTTGCACTTCCCGCCATGGAGGCTTTCGAAAAAGCGATCACATCACGCACCAGGGCTATTTTGATCTGTAACCCCAATAACCCCACAGGTTATTTATACAGTAAAGAGGAGCTGGAGGTATTGAAGCAGTTGTGCCTGCAACATAATCTTTACCTCTTCTCTGACGAAGCATATCGTGAATTTTGCTATACAGGACAGCATTTTTCAGCTATGAACCTCCAGGGTCTGGAGAACCATGCCATCATCATGGATACTATATCTAAGCGCTATAGCGCCTGCGGAGGCCGTATAGGTGCCCTGGTAACAAAAAACCAACAGGTACTGGATGCGGTAATGAAATTTGCACAAGCACGTCTTAGCCCGCCATCGTTTGCACAAATAGCCGGGGAAGCAGCAGTAGATCTTCCGCCTGACTACTTCGACGATATAAAAGCCGAATATCTTTCACGCCGGGATACCCTGGTAGAAGGTTTAAATAAAATTCCAGGAGTATTTTGTCCCAATCCCGGTGGGGCTTTTTATGCCATGGCCCGCTTACCAATTGATGATGCTGATAAATTCTGTCAATGGCTGCTTGAATCTTTTTCTTTTCAACAGCAAACAGTCATGATGGCGCCTGGAACCGGATTTTATGCAACCCCCGGGCTTGGAAAACAGGAAGTGCGCATGGCCTACGTACTGAGCAATGATAATATTGAAAAATCTATCATATGTTTAGAAAAGGCGTTAGAAATTTATCCGGGCCGGGTTGTTGGCAATGCTGTCAATGCAACAAAAAGCGCCTGAAGTAAGCAATTAATTAACATAAAAAATTGATTATTAATAATATAATAACATAATCAATCCTGCAAAATCCCGACCTTTGCTATAAATAGGATAAGTTTTCACGATGCTGATATTATATTATAATAAATTCTATATTTATGTTTTCGACTAAGACGACAAATTTTTTTTAGGAAAAGTATTTTTTAAATCAATTTTCGTCGTATATTTGTTATCGAAACGGTGAGGGACCAGGTTAAAAAGTGATGAAGAAAGGTAGATGCAAGAAAGCAAAATCCACTACGGGTTTAAGAAAAATTTAACCAATAGAATTTTTTCAAACGTCTTTTTGGTCCGAACTTTGTCCCATAATTAGTAGATATACAAGTGAATTATCAGCGGTGTGTAAAAAGTGGAAAATCTACTAAAACGTTTTAGCTAAATATCGTATTTTTGTATCAGTTTTTCATAACGTGGAATTTATAAAGGCAAACGGCTCTGTTCACAGAGCCGTATTTTTTTGCTCTTATCCCTGATTATCTCCCATTTATCGTCAAGATTGAGTACTTCATCACTTGTACTAATTTCCAGCTGATTTTTTTCTGCATTTTTGCTCTCATATTGAAACGGCGATGCCGCCTGTTCTGTTTATGCAGAGCATGAGCCCATCCGCTTGTTTTCATAACGTGGAATTAAAAGAAACGGTCCCGACTCCTCGGGACCGTACCTATTATACTGCTCGTAATATTTGAGATGTTTCGCTCTTTATGACATATACTGCCTGATCATGGTAAAGAAGTCGTCAAACAGATACCTGGAGTCATAAGGGCCAGGGGTAGATTCCGGATGGTACTGCACTGAAAAAGCAGGCTTATCCTTTATACGGATCCCTTCGATAGAACCATCGTTCAGGTTCACGTGGGTTACTTCCACCGTTTTACTGGCAGAGATAGCTTTAGGATCCACTGCGAAACCGTGGTTTTGTGTAGTGATCTCGCAACGGCCCGTGGTAAGGTTTTTTACCGGGTGATTCAAACCACGGTGACCGTGGTGCATTTTATAAGTAGGAATATTATTAGCTAATGCCAGCAATTGATGCCCCAGGCAAATACCAAAGAGCGGACGCTCTGCATTCAATACTTTTTTGACCGTTTCTACTGCATAGGTCAGAGGAGCCGGGTCGCCAGGACCATTGGAAATAAAATAAGCATGCGGCTTGAACTGCTCGCACTCTTCAAAAGGCGTATTGGTAGGAAATACCTGCAGGTAGGCGCCTTTTTCTGACAGGCATTTTAACATGTTGCGTTTTACCCCGTTGTCCAATACCGCAATGCGGATAGGAGCCTCCGGATCGCCTATATTGTACGCTTCCTTTGTAGATACCTCTGCACATAATGCCAGGCCTTCCATGGAAGGGACCTTGGCCAGCTGCTCTTTCAGTTTTTCTACGTCCAGTGTTTCAGATGAGATAATGCAGTTCATAGCTCCCTTACTGCGGATATGGGATACCAGTGCACGGGTATCCACATCATAGATCGCTACCAGTTTATTCTCCACCAGGAATTGCTCCAATGAGCTATCTGCCATTTTGCGGGAATAATTCTGGGCAATGTTCTTACAGATAAGGCCGCTAATCTTTACACTGCTGCTCTCTACATCATCTTTCTTGGTACCGTAGTTACCAACGTAACAGTTATTCATGATCAGCACCTGACCCTTATAGGAAGGATCTGTAAATACTTCCTGGTAGCCAGTCATACCGGTATTAAAGCAGAGCTCACCGGCAGCGGTACCAATCATACCAAAAGCTTTTCCTTGATAAACCGTACCATCATCCAATAATAAGATGGCCGGTTGGCTGGGTCTTGTGTGAGGCATTGTATTATTCAGACTCTTTTAAAAAATCGTGCAAAGTTAGGCATTAATAATGAATAATGATGCATTAATCACATAGCGATAACTGTACCACCTATTTATCTCGTGATATAACCATTATTCACTATACAAATTTCTCCCTTTACTTCACTTTAACAGAGTTGAATATTCGTTTGGCCACTTCCTGCCCGTTAGGATCATCTGAACGGTAGCGGATGCCAACCAGCCAGCGATGCTGCCCGCGCACCATTACCAGGTTGTAAAAAGATAACCTGACCGCACCCTTGTACAGCATGCTACCTTCCTGTAGTACGCCCTGAATATTGGTCTGAGGCAGGGGGTTAGAGGTATACTGGAGGTCTGAAATGCCATCTTCTGCCTGTATTTCTTTGGCAGCCAGGGTAGTAGCTTCCTCAAGGCTGTTGGATACACTTTCCCGGTAGCTGTACATGTCTACAGTTATTTGCATCCCTTTGTCCTCCCTGTTCCGGTAGTTTTTCGCATAATCCAGCATACTCCTCAGTTCCTGGGGCAAAGGTTTGTCGTTTACGCTTAAATGAACGGGAGTGCTGATTTCTATTGCCTGACGACCGATCGTAACGGTTTGCCAGGTAGTATACTGCCAGGACTTCTCCATTTTAGGGTAGCCCCAGGTAACCATCGCCTGTTTCCCGAAATAGGTGCCTGCAACCGCCACAAATGCAAAAACCAGCACAGCTGCAAGTATAAGCCCCCTTCTGCCAGCCGGCCATAAATACTGCTGCATCCACCCGGGTTTGGACGAAACTTCTTCTTCTATGTATATCGCCACCTCACGCTGAAACGCCTCAAAACCGCTGTCAGGATTCTTCTGTTTCCATTCAGCATATGTATTGGGTAGTTTCTTACCGCAGCTTTCACAAAAGGTAAGGAATTCAGATCTTAATGCATTGTAGTGCCCGCAGTGCTGGCAACTCAGGTAATTCATAGGATCGGGTATTAGGGATTTTCAAGCCGCTATATTACAAAATAATACAATCTATGTCAACACAATGAAAGTATCATTCTAAAAAAAACGGACAAGGCAAATGCCTTGTCCGCTGTATAATATTGAGCAACTGTTGTTTACTCAGCTGCTTTTTCTTCAGATTTGCCTTCAGCAGCAGGAGCTTGTTCATCACCAGCTTCTGCAGCTTTCTTTTTAGCCCCACCGGCACGACGGGTTCTCTTGGCAGGCGCTTTTTCAGTTGTCTTGCCATAGATCTCGTTAAAGTCTACCAGTTCGATCAGGGCTGTTTCTGCGTTATCGCCCATACGTTTACCCAGTTTAATGATACGGGTGTAACCTCCGGGACGGCTGGCGATTTTCTCGCTGATAGCACCAAACAGTTCCTTGATAGCTTCTTTATCCTGCAGGTAGCTAAACACGATCCTGCGGTTATGGGTGTTATCAGTTTTAGCTCTTGTCAGCAATGGTTCTACGTATACACGCAGGGATTTTGCTTTAGCAAGGGTAGTAGTGATACGTTTGTGGCTGATCAGTTCACAAGCCAGGTTAGATAACAGGCTCTTACGGTGAGCAGCTGTTCTTCCCAGATGATTTAATTTAACTCTGTGACGCATGACATTTGATTTTTATTCCCCTGTACCGTGTCAGGAATTACAGGGTACTTATGATTGTTATTAAACTTTTAGCGGTCAGTTATAGGCGATGTACCTAATGCTGACCGCTAACATTTCTAAGATTATTCTTCTTCCAGTTTCAGTTTGGAAAGATCCATACCAAAATGCAGGCCCCTTTCATTCAGCACTTGTTCGATCTCGCTCAGTGATTTCTGACCAAAGTTTCTGAATTTCATCAGCTCTTCCTGCTCATACTGCACCAGTTCACTCAGGGAGTTGATCTTGGCAGCCTTGAGGCAGTTAAAGGCGCGAACGCTCAGGTCCAGGTCTTCCAGCGGCGTTTTCAGTATTTTACGCAGCTGCAGCGTTTGTTCGTCTACCACGTCTTCTTTCTCAGTGTCCTTGGTATCAAAGCTGATGTTTTCATCAGTGATGATCATCAGGTGCTGGATCAGAATACGGGAGGCTTGTTTTACAGCCTCTTCCGGGTGGATAGTACCGTCTGTAACCACTTCCATGATCAATTTCTCATAGTCGGTCTTCTGCTCCACACGGGTATTTTCAATGCTGTACTTTACGTTTTTGATAGGGGTAAAAACAGAATCGATGGCGATATAGCCAAACACAGCATCCTTCGGTTTGTTCTCCTCAGCTGGCACATAACCACGGCCTTTACCGATAGTAAGTTCAATATCCAGTTTGGCAGAAGGATCCAGTGTGCAGATCAGCAGCTCAGGGTTCATGATCTGGAAAGCGCTGGTGGCTTTCTCGATCATATCCGCCTTGAACTCAGTTTTACCTTTGATGGAGATCTGGATCTTTTCGTTATTCACTTCATTTTCCACGATCTTCTTGAAACGCACCTGCTTCAGGTTCAGGATGATCTCAGTAACATCTTCGGTAACACCTTTCAACGTAGCAAACTCGTGATCGGCACCTTCTATTTTTATTCCTACAATGGCATAGCCCTCCAATGACGACAGCAATACGCGACGGAGCGCATTACCGATGGTCACACCATAACCTGGTTCTAATGGCCGGAATTCGAATTGTGCTTCAAAGTCGGTTGACTTCTGCAAAACGATCTTATCAGGCTTTTGGAAATTAAGAATTGCCATTGCTATTTGTAGTTTATAAGTTATTATTTAGAGTACAATTCCACTATCAGTTGTTCCTTGATATTTTCAGGAACGCTCTCTCTTTCAGGATAGGCGATGAAAGTACCTTTCATATCCTTCTCATTCCAATCCAGCCAGCTGAACTTGGGGTTCTTACCGCGAATAACGCTGGTCAGGGCAGTGTTAGCAGCGGTCTTTCCTTTCAATCCGATGATATCACCGGGTTTCAGCTGATAAGAAGGTATGTTCACTACCTGTCCGTTAACAGTGATGTGCTTGTGAGAAACCAGCTGACGGGCAGCGGGGCGGGAAGGCGCAATGCCTAAACGGAATACGGTGTTGTCAAGACGTGCTTCCAGCAATTTGATCAATACCTCACCGGTTACACCTTTACGGCGGTTAGCCTCTTCGAACAGGTTAGCAAACTGGCGCTCCAGTACACCGTAAGTGTATTTCGCCTTTTGCTTTTCACGCAGTTGCAGTGCATACTCACCCAGTTGTTTACGCTTACGGGTGGCGCCATGCTGGCCCGGAGGGTTGCTGTTCTTACCTAAATACTTGCCATTGCCTAAAATCGGCTCTCCAAAAATCCTGGAGATTTTGGTCTTTGGTCCTGTGTACCTTGCCATGTTGTTTTTTGTTAGATTTTTTAGTTCCGATGTATGATCATTAAAAAATCTTAAACCCGATCATACACCCATTGTTTATTAAATATAAATCCCAAATTCCAAATACCAAACCCCGGATGGGAATTTGGCATTTGGAATTTGGATATTGTGATTCCTACACTCTTCTTTTCTTTGGAGGACGGCAACCGTTATGCGGTAAGGGCGTAACGTCCTTGATCATGCTCACTTCGATACCGGAGTTCGCGATAGCACGGATAGCGCTTTCACGTCCGGCGCCGGGGCCTTTTACAAATACGTCTGCTCTTTTCAGACCAGCATCAAAGGCGGTCTTCGCAGCATCAGAAGCAGCCAGCTGGGCAGCGTAAGGAGTATTCTTTTTAGAACCCTTGAAGCCCATCTTACCTGCAGAAGACCAGGAGATCACCTGACCCTGCTTGTTGGTAATGCTAACAATGATATTGTTAAAACTGGCGGAAATGTGTACATCTCCGTAGTTATCTACTTTTACTACCCTCTTCTTATTAGCAGCAGTTTTTGTATTGGATGCTTTTGCCATAATAATTTAAAATTCCGAATTCCAATTTCCCCGTTCCACTTACCATGCATATAATCCTGGGAAACTGGAACTGGTTATTTATAATGTCAAGATTATTTCTTAGGTGCCTTTTTCTTACCAGCAACTGTCTTACGCTTACCTTTACGGGTACGGCTGTTGGTACGGGTACGCTGGCCTCTAACCGGTAAGCCTTTTCTATGACGCAGACCGCGGTAGCAGGCAATATCCAGCAAACGCTTGATATTCATCTGCACCTCAGAACGAAGCTGGCCCTCTACCTTGAACTCATTGTTGATGACGTTACGGATGGCTGCCTGATCATCATCATTCCAATCCTTTACCTTCTTGTTAAAGTCAATACCTGATTTGGTCAGGATGTATTGAGCGGTAGAACGGCCTATACCATAGATATAGGTGAGGCCTATTTCTCCTCTTTTATTCTTAGGAAGATCTATACCGGCTATACGTGCCATATTGCTATTTTAAAATTTACGTGTTTTAATTAATCTGAATTATCCCTGGCGTTGTTTGAAGCGGGGGTTCTTTTTGTTGATCACCAACAATTTGCCCTTTCTACGCACTATCTTGCAATCTGCACTTCTCTTCTTGATGGAAGCTCTTACCTTCATATTGTTAAGAATTAAGTTGTGTTATTTATAACGGAATATTATTCTTCCTCTCGACAGATCATACGGGCTCATCTCAACGCCTACCTTATCTCCAGGCAAAATTCGTATGTAGTGCATTCTCATTTTCCCAGAAATAGTCGCCAATATCTCATGCCCATTCTCCAATTTTACACGGAACATAGCGTTAGACAAGGCTTCCAGTATAATTCCATCCTGTTTAATGAGTGCCTGTTTTGCCATAAAAATTTTTAGGACTGCAAAGATAGCTAAAATCTTTTGAAATCGAAAAATTTCCCAAAATTAATTAATAATAGCGTTGAATAATCGATAATTTCCGCGGAAAACCTCGTTTCCTCCCCCCTTTCCAATCACTACCTACTTTTACTTATCAATAACCCTCTATTTGTTAATAGCTGGAATTCAAAGCTGTATTCTCCTTCTCTGCTCTTTCAATACCGGCAAAGCTGGAAAGTACGTCTGCTTTACCTTTCATCACCGCCACCGTATGCTCATAGTGCACAGAAGGCTGTTCATCGCGGGTAGCTACCGTCCAACCATCATCCATATACGCCACATCCTTGGAACCGAGGTTTACCATAGGCTCTATGGCGATCACCAATCCTTCTTTCAGGATAGGCCCGCTTCCCCTTTTTCCATAATTAGGCACCTGGGGATCCTCATGCAGATGCTTCCCAACCCCATGTCCTACAAGCTCGCGCACAACGCCATATCCACGTTCTTTCTCAGCATATTCCTGGATGGCGAAGGCAATATCTCCTACCCTGTTCCCAGCTACTGCCTTTTCAATGCCGCGGTACAATGCAGATTTGGTGGCAGCCATCAACTGTAACACCTCTGCTTTCACGTTGCCTATTGCAAAGGTATAAGCACTGTCTCCATGAAAACCATTGAGATATACACCCACATCCACTGATACGATGTCTCCATCCTGCAACACATAAGCATTGGGAATGCCATGCACCACCTCATCGTTCACAGAGATACAGGTACTCTTGGGATAACCACGGTAATCCTTAAACGAAGGAACCGCGCCGTTATCACGAATAAACTGATCCGCCAGCCTGTCCACATCCAGGGTAGTCATCCCCGGTTTAAGTGTTTTTGCCACCTCTTCCAGTGTGGCGCTTACCAGCAATGCGCTTTTACGCATTAACTCTATTTCCTCTCTGTTCTTGTAATGGATCATGATATCTTCTCCAAAAGGTCACAATGTCACAAGGTCAAAAGGCCTCTTATAAACTGGTAAGACCTTCTGACCTTGTGCCTTTATGTAATTAAATGATTAGCCTACACATTAGCCGGAGCAGTTCTGCCTTTTATACGGCCGGAGCTCATTAGGCCGTCGTAATGGCGCATCAGCAACTGGCTTTCGATCTGCTGCAGGGTATCCAGTATCACCCCTACCATGATCAGGAGGGAGGTGCCGCCAAAGAAAGAGGCGAAATTACTGTTGATACGCAGGGCAGCTGCTATACCAGGCAATATACCTACCAGCGCCAGGAAAAAGGCACCGGGAAGGGTAATACGGTCCATTACAGCGCCGATATAATCAGCGGTAGCCTTACCAGGTTTTACACCGGGGATGAACCCGTTGTTCCGCTTCATTTCTTCCGCCATCTGGTTGGGGTTGAAGATCAAAGCAGTATAAAAATAAGTGAATACTATTACCAGTACAGCATAGATCAGGTTATAATAACCATTTGTATGGTCGCTGAATATGCGGATGAATCCTGAAGCACTCTCAGAAGAAGTGGCGAAGCCGATAGCGGTTGCAGGGATAAACATAATAGCCTGCGCAAAGATGATCGGCATTACACCGGCAGCGTTCACCTTCAGGGGGATGAACTGGCGTACACCGCCATACTGCTTGTTACCTACTATGCGCTTGGCATAGTTGACAGGTATCTTACGCGTGCCTTGTACCAGCAATATCAACCCGATCGTGATCAGGATAAATACGGCCAGCTCTATCAGGAATACCAGCATGCCGCCGCCACCACCTGTTGTTTTGGAGGTGAACTCCTGGATCAATGCCTGGGGCAGACGGGCAAGGATACCCACCATGATGATCAAGGAAGTACCGTTACCGATCCCTTTATCTGTAACCTTCTCACCCAGCCACATTACAAACAGGGTACCTGCTGTAAGAACAACTGTTGTGGACAGCCAGAAAAGGAATGCACTGTATTGAGGGATGATAGCGCCGGCAGATTGATTTTTCAGATAAGCCACGTAAGCACTTGCCTGGAAACCGGTTACGAACACGGTTAATATACGGGTATACTGGTTGATCTTCTTTCTGCCGCTTTCACCTTCTTTCTGCAGTTTCTGGAAATAAGGCACTGCTATAGTTAGCAGCTGAATGGCGATAGACGCGGAGATATAGGGCATGATCCCCAACGCGAAAATGGAAGCCCTGGAAAAAGAGCCCCCCGCAAACATATTGAACAGTCCCAGAATACCCTGATTGGATTTCTCTGAAAACTGCTGCAGGGCGTTGGCATCAATACCGGGTAACACGATGTAGGATCCTACGCGGTATACGAGGACAAGGAGCAACGTGGTAAGAATGCGTTTACGCAGGTCTTCTATACTCCAGATGTTCTTTATTGTTTCAATAAACTTCTTCACAGGAAGATAAAGGTTTAATAGCGCTATTAAATACGAAAAGACGCACTACTCCGTAGGCGTCTCCTCAGTCGTAAAGTCTTATACCAGTTCTACTGACCCACCTGCTTTTTCAACAAGCTGCTTGGCTTTTTCACTGATGGCGTTCACCTTTACGGTTACTTTAGCTTTCAGTTCTCCCTGTCCTAACAGTTTAACTTTAGCAGTTCTGTTGATCAGGCCATTGGCATACAGGTTGTCAAGAGAGAACTCCTGCAGACCGTATTTTTCTACCAGGTGATCTAACTGGCCAACGTTGAATACTGTAACTTCTTCCGGGTTAATGCTTTTAAAACCACGCTTGGGCAAACGACGCTGGATCGGCATCTGGCCACCTTCGTGACCTATTTTCTGGGAATAGCCGTTACGGGACTGATGCCCCTTGTTACCTTTGGTAGAAGTACCACCTTTACCGGAAGCTTCCCCACGACCCAGGCGTTTCTCTTTATGTACAGAACCTTTTGCAGGTTTCAGTGAATGCAGATTCATGATTAATTCTTTTTACTTACGCGGAAATTAGCCGCTCGCTTAAATATAATATGTATTTCTATAATACCAATGTAAAAGTACGATTATTTAGTGAAGGCCGAACACAGCGATCAACCTTTCACGTCTTCTACTTTTACCAGGTGATTCACCTTACGCACCATCCCTACGATCTGGGGAGTTGCCTCTACTTCAACAGTAGCGTGCATTTTGGTAAGGCCCAACGCCTTTAAGGTCAGTTTCTGCCTTTCAGGACGGTCTATACCACTTTTTACCTGAGTGATCTTGATCTTTGCCATAATATTAAGAATTTCAAAATTCCAGATTCCAAATCCCACAATGTTGGGAATTTGCTTCCCGGGATTTGCGCTTAACTCATTATCCGTTGAACACCTTTTTCAGGGACACACTTCTGCTCTTAGCAACCTGTACCGGCTCGCGGAGCAGGCCCAGGGCTTTGAAAGTAGCTTTTACCACGTTATGCGGATTGGCAGATCCGAGAGACTTAGCCAATACGTCCGTAATTCCGGCACTTTCCAACACAGCGCGCATAGAACCACCGGCGATCACACCAGTACCATGAGCGGCAGGTTTGATCAGCACCTTGGCAGCGCCTTCCTTGGCAAACTGGTCGTGAGGAATTGTGCCTTTCATTACAGGTATTTTGATCAGATTCTTCTTGGCATCGTCAATACCCTTAGTGATAGCTTCCTGCACTTCCTTGGCTTTACCCAAACCATGGCCAACAACACCGTTCTCGTTACCTACAACTACCAGGGCGGAAAAGCTGAATGTGCGGCCGCCTTTGGTCGTTTTGGTAACACGGTTAATGGCCACTACCTTCTCCTTCAACTCCAGGTCACCGGCCTTTACTTTATTGAATGAATTCTTTGCCATTTTATTAATTGCGAATTACGATTTCAGATTTACGATTATTATTAGAACTGCAGGCCACCTTCCCTTGCGCCATCTGCTACACTTTTAACACGGCCATGGTACAGGTAACCACCACGGTCAAACACACAGGCGCTGACACCTAATGCTTTGGCTTTGGCGGCCAGGGCGGTACCTACCAGCTTGGAGATCTCGCTCTTGGTACCCTTCTGCGCCTTAATGTCCTTATCGCGTGAAGAGGCAGCAGCCAGGGTGGTACCAGTGGTATCGTCGATCAACTGTACGTAGATATCGCTGTTGCTGCGAAATACAGACAACCTGGGCTTTTGTGCCGTACCGCTGACCTTTTTACGGATGCGGTAACGGATCTTCTGTCTCTTGATTTCTTTCGTGTTCATTTATTTCAAGTTTTAACGCCCGATGCTGCCGGGCGTTTAATTATAAGCAACTAATTATTTACCTGCAGACTTACCTGCTTTCTTACGTACCACTTCATCGCTGTAGCGAACACCTTTACCTTTGTAAGGCTCAGGCTTACGAAGGCTGCGAAGTTTAGCGGCAACCTGGCCTAACAGCTGGTTGTCAATGCCTTCCAGCATGATCTTGGGGTTAGCACCTTTTTCAGTTAAGGTGCTCACCTTCAGTTCTTTCGGCACTTCGAAGATAATATTGTGAGAATAACCTAAGGACAGATCCAGCAATTGACCCTGGTTGGCGGCTTTGTAACCCACACCGACCAGCTCCAGCTGTTTCTTGAAACCATCAGTTACACCTTTTACCATGTTGGCGAGCAGCGCACGGTACAAACCATGCAGCGCACGGTGGCGGATCTGGTCAGTAGGACGGGTAACCGTCACTACGCCATCTTTCACTTCCACCTTAATATCCCTGTCAATGCTCTTCTTCAGTTCGCCTTTAGGGCCTTTCACTGTAATTTCATTAGCCGGAGAAACAGTAACTGTTACACCGCTGGCTAATTTTATGGGACTTTTCCCTATACGTGACATGTTTTGATATTTTATGCTGTTAAAAGTACCGGCTGCCCGTGTTCAGCTCCGTATAGAAAGCTTAATTGTCAGACGTGCCGCATGTATATATTAGTAAACGTAGCAAACAACTTCGCCGCCTACGTTCTGCGCTTTAGCTTCTTTATCAGTCATTACGCCTTTAGAGGTAGAAATGATAGCTACGCCCAGACCGTTCTTGATACGGCGGAAATCGTCGGGTTTAGAATACTGACGTAAACCCGGACGGCTGATACGCTGTAATTCCTTTATTGCGGGTTCTTTTGTTTGAGGATCATATTTCAGCGCTATTTTAATAACGCCCTGTTTGGTATCTTCCTCAAATTTGTACTTCAGGATATAACCTTTATCGTACAGTATCTCTGTGATACGTTTCTTCAGTTTGGAGGCCGGAATTTCCACGATCCTGTGGTTAGCCATTTGAGCATTCCGGATTCTGGTCAGGAAGTCTGCTATTGGATCAGTAACCATTGTTTGTAAAAAAGTTAATAATGTTTACAATGCGATATCCAATCAGTAATAGATAGGAAAATCAAAAATCAATTCAAAAACGATCAGTTACGGCAACAGGCCCAATGCCATTACAGCAGGGCCTCCGTAAACCGGATCTTACCAGCTAGCTTTTCTAACGCCGGGGATTTTACCAGCCAGTGCCAGATCGCGGAACATGTTACGGCAGATGCCGAAGTGACGCATGTAACCTCTGGGACGACCTGTTAACTGGCACCTGTTCTTTAAGCGAACGGGGGAAGCATTTTTAGGCAGTTTGTCCAGTTCTGCATAGTTGCCTTCTGCTTTCAGGGCAGCGCGCTTTTCTGCAAACTTGGCTACCAGTGCTTCTCTTTTTCTTTCCCTGGCTTTTACGGATTCTTTTGCCATAGTATTGTTATAATATAATTAATTAGTCCTTTTTCATATTCTTGAACGGCATACCCAGCTCTTTCAGCAGTTCATAAGCTTCTTCGTTGGTAGTAGCCGTTGTTACAAAAGTGATATCCATACCGGCGATCTTGGTCACCTTGTCGATATCTATCTCAGGGAAGATGATCTGCTCAGTGATACCCAGGGTATAGTTACCACGGCCATCAAAAGCTTTCTCATTCACACCTTTAAAGTCACGTACACGGGGCAGTGACACAGACACCAGGCGATCCAGGAAATCATACATGTTGGTTCCACGCAGGGTTACGCGGGCGCCAATCGGCATGTTCTTCCTGAGTTTGAAGTTGGATATATCTTTCTTGGAAAGGGTGGGTATTGCTTTCTGACCTGCGATACGGGTCATTTCGTCTACAGCAATATCAACCAGCTTTTTGTCGCTAACTGCGCCATTAATACCCTGGTTCAGGCAGATCTTTACCAGGCGGGGTACCTGCATTACACTCTTATAGTTGAATTTCTTCATAAGTGCAGCTACCACTTCTTCGCGGTACTTTTTCTGCAGCCTCGGGATATATGTAGTGTTTGCCATTATTTAATTACCTCCCCTGATTTTTTAGCTATACGAACTAATTTACCGTTTTCACGCTGCCTGTTCACCCTGGTAGGTTTACCAGCCTTAGCATCCCACAACATTACGTTGGAAATGGCGATAGGAGCCTCCTGCTTTACGATACCACCTTTGGTGTTCTGAGCAGTGGGTTTGGTGTGCTTGGTGATGATATTTACGCCTTCAACCAGAACACGGGCTTTGTCGATGAGCACTTCCAGCACCTTGCGAGGCTTAGTCCTGTCCTTGTCGTCGCCGGCAATCACCACTACCATGTCGCCCTTCTTAATGTTGAACTTAGGCTTGAATCTAGTTTTCATTTTTGTTTATTTATAAACGCCAAGCGAAACCCTCGTTTCGCTTGATAAATATTGACTCGTTTTTGTAAACGGGCTGCAAAGATAAATAAAAAAGAAAAAGGTAAAAATTAAAATTTTCTGCTAACTCTCCGTTCCTGTGTTGTTTTTACTTTTTTCCTTTTTACCTTTTATTTATTACAGTACCTCAGGTGCCAGGGAGATGATCTTCATGTATCCCTTATCACGCAGCTCACGGGCAACCGGACCGAAAATACGGGTACCGCGCGGCTCGTCGGAGTTGTTCAGCAATACAACGGCATTATCGTCAAAACGGATGTAAGATCCGTCTTTACGGCGCAGCTTGTTCTTTGTTCTTACAATAACAGCTTTGGTCACCATACCTTTTTTCACGCCACCGGCAGGAATTGCATCCTTCACGGTTACCACGATCTTGTCGCCCACTTTCGCATAGTCCTGGCCGGAGTTGCCCAATACCCTTATACACAGCACCTCTTTGGCACCGCTGTTATCAGCTACGTTCAGCCTTGATTCTTGTTGTATCATCTTAGTATGTTTTGCTATTTGTTTAGTCAGCGGCTACACCCGGGAACGCCGGCGTGCAGCTTGAAACAATCATTAAATTATTTTACTTTTTCGATAATCTCTACCAGTCTCCAGCACTTGTTCCTGCTCAGCGGACGGGACTCCATGATCCTAACGGTGTCGCCGATGCTGCACTCGTTCTTCTCGTCGTGCGCCATGAACTTGGTAGTTTTCTTAACGAATTTACCATAGATCGGGTGCTTCACTTTACGCTCCACGCTTACAGTGATGGTTTTATCCATTTTATTGCTGGATACAACACCAGTCCTGGTCTTTCTTAAATTTCTTACTTCGGTCATTGTTGAAAGTATTTTTCCCTTCAAACTCCTCCATTTACTGCGGAAGAGTTAATTAATATTTATGATCTGACGGAAGCCGGATTGACTTACCGGTGCCCGTTTGGATTTAAAAGCCCAACTCTCTTTTATGCAGTTCAGTTTTCATCCTTGCGATCTCCCTTCTCAGTGAGCGGATGCTCATTGGATTCTCGATCGGCGTGATGGCATGACTAAACGTGATCTTCTTCAAGCGCAGTTGCTCTTCAGAGATCTTGTCTTTCAGATCCTGCTCGCTCAGGCTCTTCAGATCCAGCTTTACTTTTGCCATTGCTTTAAGTTTTGTTTTGTTTTTTACTTGTAACTAGAAGGCTGTTCTCACTTACGCAACATAATCGTGGCGTACTACAAATTTTACCTTGATGGGCAGTTTCTGAGCAGCCAGTTCCATGGCTTCTTTCGCTACCTGCAAGGGAACTCCGTCTGCCTCGAACAGGATACGGCCGGGTTTTACCACAGCTGCCCAGTGATCGGGAGCACCTTTACCCTTACCCATCCTCACTTCCAGCGGTTTGGCTGTGATAGGCTTGTCAGGGAAAATACGGATCCACACGTTACCTTCACGTTTCATATGCCTTGTCAGGGCCACACGGGCAGCTTCGATCTGCCTGTCAGTGATCCATTTCGGCTCTAATGCTTTAAGTCCGAACGTACCAAAGGAAAGAGCAGCACCACGCTTAGCGTTACCTTTGATGCGGCCTTTATGCATTTTCCTGTGTTTCGTTCTCTTGGGCTGTAACATTGTTATATGTTATTAATTGTTAATCGATATTGTTAATTGCCTATCTGCGACCACCCCTGTCGCCACCGCCTCTTCTTTCACCACCACCGCGGTTATCTCTTCTTTCACCGCGATCGCCACCGCCTCTTTCAGGACGACCACCACCGGTACGGCCTTCATTCTCTTTACCGCTCAGCACGTTCGGGTTCAGATCGCGTTTACCCAGTACTTCACCTTTACAGATCCATACTTTGATGCCTATTTTACCGTATACGGTAAGGGCGAACAAAGATGCGTAATCTATATCCATACGGTAAGTATGCAGGGGCGTACGACCTTGTTTGATCTCTTCAGAACGGGCAATTTCCGCACCGCCCAAACGACCGCTCACTTTCACCTTAATACCTTCCGCACCCATTCTCAAAGCGGTGGCAATAGCCATCTTAATAGCACGCTTGTAGTTGATACGGCTTTCTATCTGTTTGGCAATTGTTTCAGCAACGATATTGGCGTCTACCTCCGGACGGCGGATCTCCAGAATGTTAATCTGTACATCTTCCTTACCGGTCAGTTTCTTCAGCTCTTCTTTAATGCGGTCTACCTCGTTACCACCTTTACCTATAATGATACCAGGTTTGGAAGTATGGATGGTAATGATCAGCTTACCCAGTGTTCTTTCGATCACTACGCGTGAAATGCCGCCTTTGTTGATACGGGCATTCAGGTAAGTCCTGATCTTGTTATCTTCGATCAGTTTGGTAGCATAGTCTTTTTTGCTACCATACCAATTAGAGTCCCATCCTCTGATGATACCTAACCTGTTACCAATAGGATTTGTTTTCTGACCCATGTTCCTGGTTTATTTATCTATTAGTTGAATAGTTTTTAGTTCTTTGCTACCTCGTTACGGCTGTCCACAACAATAGTTACGTGGTTACTTCTTTTGCGTACGCGATAACCCCGGCCCTGCGGAGCAGGACGCATTCTCTTCAGGATGCGGCCACCATCTACGAAAATAGTCTTCACATACAGGTTAGCATCTTCTACCCGTTGGCCCTCGTTCTTCACTTTCCAGTTGGCGATAGCAGATACCAACAGCTTTTCCAGTGGAACGCTGGGATGTTTGGGATGGAATTTCAAAATATTCAAAGCCTTCTCCGCATCCAGACCACGGATCAGGTCTGCCAGCAACCGCATTTTGCGGGTGGATGTCGGATTATTATTCAGCTTAGCTACTGCTTCCATTTTTAAAAATTTGATATTTGATTTTGAGAGTAGCCCTTCAAAGGTTCAGATTCCCAGAAGGGCAGCTCTCTATATAAGTTACATTTTCTTGTTAGCGTGTCCTTTAAAGTTGCGGGTAGGAGCAAATTCACCCAGTTTATGACCTACCATAAACTCTGTAACATATACAGGGATGAATTTATTACCGTTGTGCACCGCAAATGTATGGCCCACAAAGTCAGGAGTGATGGTAGAACGGCGGCTCCATGTTTTGATCACGGAACGCTTGGTACCTTCATTCATCTTCTCAACTTTCTGCTCTAATTTGAAGTCCACATAAGGACCTTTTTTTATGGAACGACCCATGTTGCTATTTTTAAATTCCAATTTCCAAATTCCAAATTCCAGCTATTATATCCCTTGTTTAGGATTTGGTTCTTGGGATCTGGGATTTTAATTATAATTTCTTGCCGTTTTTCCTGGTGATGATCAGCTTATCAGAGCTCTTATGCGGTTTCCTGGTTTTCAGGCCTTTCGCATATTTACCTGTTCTGGACCTCGGGTGACCACCTGAAGCTTTACCTTCACCACCACCCATCGGGTGATCTACAGGGTTCATGGCCACACCACGGTTGCGGGGGCGGATGCCTCTCCAGCGGTTGGCACCTGCTTTACCGATAGATTGCAAAGCGTGATCAGAGTTGGAAACAGTACCTACGGTAGCCATGCAGGTGATCAGCACTTTACGCAGCTCGCCGGAAGGCATTTTCAGGGAAGCATATCTTTCTTCCTTAGCGTTCAGCTGTGCATATGTACCTGCGCTGCGGGCGATAGCACCACCTTTACCAGGCTGCAGCTCGATATTGTGCACAACTGTACCTAAAGGCATATTTTTAAGCAGCAGGGCGTTACCTACTTCAGGGGCTACTTCAGCGCCGCTTATTACGGTAGCGCCTACCTGCAGGCCCTGGGGAGCCAGGATATAACGTTTTTCACCATCTGCATAGCTCAGTAATGCGATGAACGCGCTACGGTTGGGATCGTATTCGATCGTCTTAACGGTAGCCGGGATATTTTGTTTGTCGCGTTTGAAATCTATGATACGGTAGTGTTGTTTGTGGCCACCACCAATGTACCTCATAGACCTTCTACCCTGCACGTTACGACCGCCGGTCTTCTTGGTAGGCTCCAGCAGGCTTTTTTCAGGGGTATCCGTGGTCAGTTCGGCAAATGCATTGCCTATTTTCCAACGGGTACCGGCTGTGATCGGTTTGTACTTCTTAAGTGCCATTGTCTAGTTTCTTATTGCTAGTTATTATTTATAAAGTGATCTGTATATACAACCATTGTCCCGGGTGTTATGCCGGGATCAGGGCACTATATGTTAGCATACAGATCTATAGATTCTCCGTCTGCCAGTGTAACGATCGCCTTTTTGTAGGAAGGCTTCCTGCCGGCGATGAAACCTGCTTTAGTAAAGCGGAATTTGCTCTTACCGGGCATTACTGCAGTATTAACATCTGCTACGGACACACCGTAAAAATCTTCCACTGCTTTTTTGATCTCCAGCTTGTTGGCTTTTTTGTCAACAATGAAGTAGTAGCGGTTGAATTTATCAGTGGCCTTGTTCACCTTTTCTGTTACCACCGGTTTGATCAAAACATCTGAAAGTTTCATTTTGTATAGCTTTTAGCTGTTAGCGGTTAGCTCCTAGCTGTTGTTATTTATTTTGTTTACGCTTCTACTTCAGCCGGTTCTTCGGTGAAGATCTTTGCTGCGCTCTCAGTGAACACCAGGTAGTTGCTGTTCATGATATCATAGGTGTTGATATCAGCCAGTACCACGCCGTCAATGCTGGGAATGTTCCTTAAAGACAGGTATACATTATCGTTGTACTCAGGCAGTACCACCAGGGTTTTCTTGCCTTCAACGTTGATACTCAGCTTATTCAGGATACCCACCAGTTGTTTGGTCTTGGGAGCTTCGATGTTAATATCTTCCAGCACGATGATGCTGTTCTCTTTTGCTTTAACAGACAGGGCAGAGATCTTTGCCAGATCTTTCACTTTCCTGTTCAGTTTAAAGTCATAACCATGCGGTTTGGGACCAAAGATGGTACCACCGCCTTTATATAACGGGTTACGGATGTTACCTTTACGGGAACCGCCGGTACCTTTTTGTTTGTGCAGTTTACGGGAGGCACCTTTCACTTCTGCTCTGGTCTTTACCTTGTGCGTACCCTGACGTTGAGCGGCCAGGTATTGTTTTACTGCCAGGTAAATAACATGGTTGTTAGGTTCCACGCCAAAGATCTCTTCAGGAAGTTCAATAGTTCTTCCGGTTTTCTTACCTTCTATATTTAAAATATCGAGTTGCATATTACTTCTGGATTAAAACGATTGAACCAATGTGGCCGGGAACGGAACCACTTACCAGGATATAATTCTTATCAGGGAATATCTTCAGAATTTTCAGGCCTTTCACTTTCACTCTTTCATTACCGGTCTGGCCCGCCATACGCATACCTTTGAAAACGCGGGAAGGATAAGATGAACCACCGATAGAACCAGGAGCCCTGCTTCTGTCATGCTGGCCGTGGGTAGCTTCACCCACACCTCCAAAACCGTGGCGTTTTACAACACCCTGGAAGCCTTTACCTTTGGAAGTGCCTACTACGTCAACCTTTTCACCTTCTGCAAAGATCTCGCAGGTGATGGTTTCACCGAGGGCTTTCTGTACATCAGGGTTACGGAATTCTTTTACGAAACGTTTGGGAGAGGTGCTTGCTTTCGCGAAGTGATTTGTTGCTGCTTTGGTAGCGTGCTTTTCTTTTTTGTCGCCAAATGCTACCTGGATGGCGGTATACCCGTCTGTGTCCTGTGACTTCACCTGGGTAACCACGCAGGGACCGGCTTCGATAATGGTGCAGGCTGTTTGCTTACCATTGGACTCGAAGATACTGGTCATGCCAATCTTTTTACCAATAATACCTTTCATTGTTATATAGTTTTACCCAGCGCCTGGGGGTGTTCGTGCTTTCCCCAGGATGGGCGGTTTAAATACATTTATTGGGCGGCCACCCTGAAGGCGTGACCTGATATTTTTTATTAATATTTGTACTACCAGTTAACATGCTACCGGTACCTGAGCACCGTAACCACCGCAATACAATCGTATGTCTTTTTCAAAACCAGGCTGGCCTTTTGCCTTGCTGGTTTATATCTCTTCAAAGGCCGGGCGTTTATACACTGCCGTCTGACCCTATCTGTGAAAGTCCTACGCCTTGATCTCTACTTCAACACCGGAAGGCAGATCCAACTTACTCAGGGCATCTACTGTCCTGGAGGAAGATGTATAAATATCCAGCAAACGCTTGTGCGTGCACAGCTGGAATTGCTCTCTAGCCTTCTTGTTAACGTGCGGAGAGCGCAGTACCGTAAAGATCTTCTTTTCAGTAGGTAACGGAATAGGACCTGTTACCACGGCTCCCGTGTTACGCACGGTTTTTACGATCTTCTCAGCAGATTTGTCTACCAGGTTATGATCGTAGGACTTCAGCTTGATTCTAATTCTCTGAGACATATGCAATGAACTTCTTCTTTTTTACCCTTTACAATTTGGGAGGGCAAAGGTAACCTGTTTTTTGACAAATGACAAATTATTTTGCAAAAAAACGGTGACAAAAATAGGGCCTCATCCTAATACCAGCCTGACCGGATTAAAATGAGACCCTGCAAAAATACTGTAAATGCTTAGAAATGAAGGGGTGGCTCAAAACTAAGCTCCGCCCAGCAAGGATTGGAGCAGATCTAAAATAAATTTAATCAGTGCATTGAACAGGTCCATAAAAAAGGGTTTTTCAGGTGTTAATGCCTACTCTTTTAACTGGTTTTCGGCAATCCCCAGGAATTTACTTGCATACCCCGCCTTACAGGGAATTCAGCAGGCCGGTCAGCAGATCAATAAGTGCAGTGATCAGGTTAACGAAAAAATTCGCCATAAGCACGATCAAAAAATGAGGTTTCCGCCTACTCTGTTATTTTGGTTTTCGGCAAATCCCAAATGCAGTTCAGTTAACTACATATGCGTAAATTAAATACTATCGCGCAGGAATTACCATTCATCTCTATTCATTTTCAAGTGCTTCGGCCAGGCTGTTCAATAATACTGGTTCAAGTAGTTTTAAGGAATAAATAGCAAAGCCCCTGATCATCTTACTGATAAGACGAAACAGGGGCTTATACCCATTGTATGATCAACTTTAACTATCTGCGCTCTTCCCGGATGATCTCCCTGGCCTTTGCCGTTGGCAGGTACACCTGGAAACCGATCCCAAGGTTCAGCCGGTTCGAAGTGGTAGCGCTGCCAAAACCTACCGTCAGCTCATACTTCAACAGGGCCTCCAGGGATACGTTAGGCGTAATAAAATAAGCCAAACCGGGGCCGAAGCCGATGTCCAGGCCATTGTTATTCACACCTGTTTTGGAATAGTTATTCCCGCCAAAACCGGCGGTAGCCTCCAGGAAAAACCGGCTCCGCTGGGAGAATTCCATCTGGCGTACCCGCTTATCTTCAATAAAATACCTGGCCAGCGCACCAATGCCATAAGTGGTATTGGTTCCCTGGTCTTTGGCAGTAGCCAGGCTAAACCGGCCGTACCCGCCCAATGCCAGGTTATCCCTGAAAAAATACGCTATTTTGGGTGTCAGGTCCATGGTAAAGGCGGTACCTCCCCCTCCTCCCAGGAAATTCAGGTTAAAATTCGAAAGGTCGCCGCCTACCATCAGGTTTCCTTTCTGGGTCTGCGCCAGGGCTGCAGTACTGAATAACAACGCCATAAAGGCCAGGGTTACATGTTTCAATCTGTTCATGTCCGGAGTTTTGGTTAAAAAATACTTGCCATCAAAAAATATGAGTTAACACGGTAAGAGAACCGCCAACAAATTATACGCCAACACTTTCCCGGTATTTTATTTCGTTATATAACAGCCGACACTTAAAACTTGTTTTATGCAAAGACCTTTATTCCTGCTGGCATGCCTGCTTACCCTCTACACCACTGGCATGTCCTGCAAAAAAGACTCCAAGCCTTCCTCCAGCGGTGATGATAACTGGCCTGCAGACAGCATAAGAGTAGTGGCAGACCAGCTAAGTTTTCCCTGGGAGATCCTCTGGGGCCCTGATAACCATATCTGGATGACAGAACGGGGAGGGCGTATCAGCCGTATTGAGCCCAAAAGCGGTGATATATTCCCCTTGCTGACCATCAGCGAGGTAAGGAGCAATGGGGAAGGCGGACTGCTGGGCATGGCCCTGCATCCCTCTTTTCCACAGCAGCCTTACGTGTACGTTGTGTACAATTATGACCGGAACGGGGATTACCGGGAAAAAGTGGTTCGCTACACTTATGGTAACAATACCCTTGCCAGTCCCCGGGTATTGCTGGATAACATCAACGCTTCCGGCATTCACAACGGCTCCCGCCTACTGGTTAGTCCGGACAATAAACTATGGATCACCACCGGCGACGCATCCAGCTCCCAGGATGCCCAGGATACCAGCCTTCCCAACGGGAAAGTGCTGCGCATTAACCTTGACGGCAGCGTTCCGGCCGATAACCCCTTCCCGGGTAACCCGGTATGGAGCTACGGCCACCGCAACCCCCAAGGTCTGGTACTGGTCAACGATAAATTGTACGCTTCAGAGCACGGGCCCAATATTGAGGACGAGGTAAACATTATAGAGAAACAACGGAACTATGGATGGCCCCAGGTGAACGGGCCCTGCGATGGAGGAGAAAATACCTTTTGTACCCGGTATAACGTGAAAACGCCGATCTGGTCTTCAGGAAACAGCACCGTGGCTACCTCCGGGATGGATTACTACAATAAGGACCGTATTTCGCAATGGTCCAACTCACTGCTGCTCACCACGCTTAAATCACAGCGGCTGTACCAGCTGCAGTTGTCGCCAGACGGGGACCGCGTGACCAGCTCAGCCACCTGGTTCACCAATGCCTTTGGCAGACTAAGAGACGTATGCATTTCACCCGCCGGCAGAGTATACCTCTGCACCAGCAATGGCAGCAACGATAAAGTGATCGAAATCAGCTCCTTAAAATAAAAGAGACGCGAATGGTCAGTTCGCGTCTCTTAACTATTAATTACTAACTCTTAATTCTTATCAGTCTGCATTCACTTTACCTTTCACCTTAGCCATTACTTCAGCAGCAATGTTGTTAGGCGCAGGAGAATAGTGAGAGAACTCCATGATGGAAGTTGCACGACCGGAAGACAGTGAACGCAGCTGGGTTACATAACCGAACATTTCGCTCAGGGGCACTTTGGCTTTGATCACCTGTGCACCAGCCCTTGATTCCATACCTTCCAGCATACCACGACGACGGTTCAGGTCACCGGTTACATCACCCATGTACTGGTCAGGAGTAGTTACTTCCACCTTCATGATGGGCTCCAGCAGTACGGGTTTACATTTACGGCCAGCCTCACGGAAAGCAGACTTGGCGCAAAGCTCGAATGACATAGCGTCGGAGTCCACTGCGTGGAAAGAACCGTCAAACAGGCGAATCTTCAGGTTATCCAGCGGGTAGTTAGCCAGTACACCACTGCCCATAGAGGCTTCGAAGCCCTTCATTACAGCCGGGATAAACTCCTTGGGAATGGCACCACCGAAGATATCGTTCACGAACTGGAAGCTCTTGCCATCATTCTCTTTCAGCCATTCTGCATCAGCAGGGCCGATCTCAACCTGGATATCAGCGAATTTACCGCGACCACCCGTTTGTTTCTTGTACACTTCCCGGTGCTCAACAGTAGCAGTAAATGCTTCTTTATAAGCTACCTGGGGTGCACCCTGGTTTACTTCTACCTTGAACTCGCGTTTCATACGGTCAACGATGATTTCCAAGTGCAACTCACCCATACCACTGAGGATGGTCTGACCGGTATCTTCGTCTGTTTTAGCGCGCAGGGTAGGATCTTCTTCCACCAGTTTGGCGATGGCCATACCCATCTTGTCCACGTCTGCCTGTGTTTTAGGCTCAATGGCAATGTGGATCACCGGCTCAGGGAAGGTCATTGATTCCAGTACGATCGGATGATCTTCCGCGCAGAGGGTATCCCCTGTTTTGATATCTTTAAAACCAACAGCAGCACCGATATCACCTGCTTCGATGAAATCGATCGGGTTCTGCTTGTTAGCGTGCATCTGCATGATACGGCTGATACGCTCGTTCTTACCGGTACGGGTGTTCAGTACATAAGAACCTGCGTCCAGGCGACCGGAATAAGCCCGAAAGAATGCCAGACGGCCTACGAACGGATCGGTAGCGATCTTGAACGCCAGGGCTGCGAATGGTTCTTTTGCATCGGGTCTACGCTCGATCTCGTTGCCGTTATCGGGATCGGTACCTTTTACTGCGTCGATATCTACCGGAGAAGGCAGGTAACGGCAAACAGCATCCAGCATTTTCTGTACGCCTTTGTTCTTGAAAGAAGAACCGCATAGCATCGGGATGATAGCGATATCGATGGTAGCTTTACGGATAGCCTCGTGGATTTCATTCTCGGAGATAGAATTAGGATCTTCGAAGAATTTCTCCATCAGCTTGTCGTCGTATTCAGCAACGGCTTCCACCAGTTTAGCCCTCCACTCTTCCGCTTCGTCCTTCATGTCTGCGGGAATGTCGATCTCCTGGTAAGTAGCACCTTTACCTTCTTCGTCCCAGATGATACCTTTCATGGTGATCAGGTCAACTACACCCTTGAAAGTGTCTTCAGCGCCAATAGGCAACATCAGGGGCACAGGGTTAGCGCCCAGCATTTCCTTCACCTGTTTTACCACGTTCAGGAAGTCAGCACCGGAGCGGTCCATCTTGTTCACGAAACCGATACGGGGTACACGGTAGCGGTTAGCCTGACGCCAAACGGTTTCAGACTGGGGTTCTACACCAGATACAGCGCAGAACAGGGCTACCAGACCATCCAGTACACGCAGAGAACGCTCTACTTCCACGGTAAAGTCCACGTGGCCCGGAGTATCGATGATATTAAATTTATATTGCTTGGATTCAGGCGTGTTTTTACCCTGGTTGGTAGGGAAGTTCCAGAAACAGGTGGTAGCAGCAGATGTGATGGTAATACCTCTTTCCTGCTCCTGTGCCATCCAGTCCATGGTGGCAGCGCCTTCATGCACCTCCCCTATCTTGTGGGTTTTACCTGTGTAGTACAGGATACGCTCTGTGGTAGTGGTCTTACCGGCATCGATGTGCGCCGCGATACCAAAGTTCCTTTGAAATCTTAAGTCTGCCATAAAATATAAATGACTGTATAATTAAATGCAATTTGGGGGGCAAAGGTAATCCTTTTTTTGTTATAAATAAAACTACTCCATATTGCCGGAATGTTATTTCCCTTTAACAATTAGGAGGCAATACGGATTAATAAATTGAATTATAAGTAATAATGTCAAAACCACATATAGCATTCATCCTACCAACTACAGCCCGATTTTAACCAAACAGGAAGTAGCGGTTGACCGCCTGCCGTAATTAAATAATTTTTGTTTCGTGTTTCCCCAGCGTTTGCAGAGTACGATACGTATACCCTTTTACTTCACCACCTCAAACTGCTATTGCATGATAAAACTGAACACACCTATGTAATGCTATTTATATAACGGCAGCCGTTCGGCTTCCGATAGTATCCACTTTATTTTTTTATGGTACACCTAATGCCCAGGGCCGTCAGGCGCTTTGAGGGGCATAGCCTTGTTTTTGTCATCATCAAACTACTTCATAAAACATAACTACATGAAATTGATCTACTTATTATGCGCAATCACCTTCATGAGCCTGTTATGGTCACTTACCGCCCGGGCACAACTGGTGCTCCAAAGGCAGGTGACGGCTAGTACAGGGGGCAGTGGCCTTATCGGCAACATCCTGATCCAGTATACAGTTGGCGAACCGGCCATCAGTACCCTGGGCGGGGGCAGCCTGATGCTGACCGAAGGCTTTCAGCAGCCGGAATTGCCTCCTTTAACACCCGGCGAAGACGCCATCAAAAACTATATACTGTACCCCAACCCTGCTTCTGTTACAGTGAAGGTACAGTTTGACCTGCTCACGCAAACCTCCGTGCTTTTCAGGCTGATCAACGCCGCCGGTCAGATGATGTACCAGCAGTTCCAGCACTACGGGCCCGGACAAGTGATCATTCCCATCCCGGTAAACCGTTTCCCCGCAGGCATTTACACCGTTATGCTGAACATTAACGGGAAAGTATACTTCGAAAAACTGATCATTCAATAAACAGCTCACTATGCAATACCGATTTACTCTACTACCTGCCTGCCTGCTCTTAGCGGCGTTACCGCTGGCGGCGCAGAAAACGCAGGAAAAGCCGGTGAACGCAGGGGCTTCTTTCCTGCTTATTAATCCGGACGCCCGCAGCGGCGCCCTCGGCGATGCAGTAACCGGGCTGGAGCCGGACGCCAATGACCTCTTTGGCAACGCAGCCAAGATCGTGTTTGCCGGCGACTGGGGACTCAGCGCATCATATTCACCCTGGATGTGGGAAGTAAACAACCATAAGACTCATATGGGCCATATGGCCGCCTTCAAAAACTTCAATGAAAATGAAGGGGTGGGCGCCTCCCTAAAGTATTTCAACCACGGCAATGTTACTTTCCGGGATGAAAATGGCATAATGCTGCAGCAGTACCGCGCCATTGAATACGCCATTGACGCCGCATATGCCCGTAAACTGGGCCAGCATTTCTCCCTGGCCGTAGCTGCCCGTTACATCCGCAGCCAGCTGGGACAGGGCACCTATAACGGCCTGCAGCAGCAACCTGCTTCCGCTATAGCCGGCGACGTTAGCCTGTACTACCAGAACAAGGCAGACAACCTGGATTTTGGCAACCGTTATTGCTGGGGCATCAGCTTTACCAACATTGGTTCAAAGCTGCAGTATACGGACGATAACAACCGCAAAACCTTCCTGCCCATGAACCTGCGCATCGGCGGCGGCTATTCCTTTGTCAATACCAGCGAGCACCAGTTCACAGTGCTGGCAGACATCAACAAACTGCTGGCGCCCACACCGCCCATCTACCAGGTGGATCAGAACGGCCAGCCCACCGATGTCATAGAGAAAGGAAAAGATCCCAACCGTGGTGTGGCATCTGCCCTTTTCAGCTCCTTCACCGATGCCCCCGGCGGCTTTGGAGAAGAGCTGCGGGAGCTTACCATTGCGGCAGGCCTGGAATATACTTACCAGCACCAGTTCTTTGTACGCGCCGGCTACTTTCACGAGAACCCCAACAAGGGGTATCGTCAGCATTTCAGCACCGGCCTGGGGGTAAGGATCAATTTCCTTGAACTGGATGTCGCCTACCTGATGCCTACTTCGGGCATCTGGCAGCGTAATACGTTCAAATTCTCACTGGTATATACCCGTCCGAAATAGTCTGAAGCCGATGTTCCATATAGCTCATAGCAGGGCTTATGTGATCGCCGGCCAGCATGATTTTCTAATCATCAAACTCAAATCAAACTATATGAAAAGGAGCTTCACTAGTGCTACCCTTACCCTGATCCTTATGATGGCGTTCTGTGTGGGCGCCAGTGCGCAAAGCCAGCGCACCAGGGATAAGCTGTTCCCTAATTTCCAGCAGGATCTTTCTTCCCAGAAAATGGAAGTGAAGGCAGATCCGCGTGCTACGGCCACCTCAACCAGGAGCCTGATATTCACTAATTACCAGCCGGGCGCCACTAACGCCGGCAGCCTTCGCAGGGTGGCTCCCCGCTCCGCAACAACGGCCGGCAGACAGCCATTGCCTTCCGATATCCCGGTAAGCGAGGCCGCTGCCAAAGCACCGCCTGTAAAGATCCAGAAGGCGCCAGTTCCCCAACAATAAAATCCGATACACATGCAAAAACTATTTATACTTACTATACTTTTATTTATGTGCCTGACCGGCAGCGTGCAGGCCCAAAGCGGGTTAAACGGCATTAATTACCAGGCGGTAGCCCGTAATGCGAGCGGCACCCTTTTATCTAACCAGTCGCTCAATGTGCGTATATCCATACTGGGAGGCGCTGCCAACGGACCGGTACAATACCAGGAAACGCACAGTGTTACCACCAACCAGCTGGGACTCTTCACCCTGCAGATCGGTAACGGTACCCCGGTAACCGGCACCTTTGCCGCTGTTCCCTGGGGCAACGCTAACCAATACCTGAAGGTTGAAGCTGCAGCAGGCGGTGGCAGCTTTGAAACGCTGGGCACTACCCCGCTGAAAAGCGTTCCCTTCGCCTTATACGCCGCTAACGGCAGCCCCGGCCCCCAGGGTCCAGCCGGACCAGCGGGGCCTGTAGGACCAGCCGGACCCGCTGGAGCGACCGGACCAGCTGGGCCTGCAGGACCGGAAGGACCAGCCGGTGATCCGGGATTGCCCGGACCGCAAGGCTTACCCGGTGCGGTAGGCGCTCCGGGCCCAACAGGGGCCCAGGGACCAGCTGGGCCTGCAGGACCCATAGGACCCGCCGGAACAGTTGGACCAGCAGGGCCAGCAGGACCTGCGGGACCAGCTGGACCAGCAGGTCCGGCAGGTCCTGCCGGACCTCAGGGACCAGCTGGCAGCATCAACAGCGCACCTGCGGGGGGCGACCTGGCAGGCACTTATCCTGATCCCACCGTGGCCAAGATTCAAACTGTACCAGTATCCGGCACAACACCGGCAGCCGGACAGGTACTGAAATTTGATGGTGTTAACTGGACCCCGGCTGCTGATAATACCGGTGGCGGCGGTGGCGGTTTTACCCTGCCCTACAGCGCTATTGAAAATAATGCGGCCACCCTCTTCAGCATTACCAATAATGGCGATGGTACTTCCCTGGAAGGGGTGAACAACACCAACACTTCCAATATTGCAGCCATCCGCGGCATTGTTTCTTCCGCAGGTCCGGGCGGCTTTTCCGCGGGCGTAAGAGGCATCAATAATGGCACCGGCGGCCTGGGCGTGGGTGTTTATGGCTCACAGGCAGGCAGCGGATGGGGCGTATACGGCGTTACGCCCAATGGCCTGGGCGTATATGGAAATGCCAGCGCAAACGGTTATGGCGTATATGCCAACAGTAATACCGGTACGGGATTAAATGCTACTTCCAACAACGGTGTAGCTGCCAACTTTTCCATCTATAACAATGCGAACAACAATAATGTAATAGTGGCCAATACGGTAGGTAACGGAACGGTTGTCAATGTCAGCACTATCGGCGGTGGCACCGGTATACGAAGCAGTGCGACTTCAGGCTTTGGCGTTCACGGTACTACCACCGCGCAAACCTCTGCAGGTATAGTGGGCGATAATAATGGCAACGGCGAAGCCGTGGTAGGTCGCACCACGAGCGATATTGCCGGCGCAGTAGTAGGCCGCAATGATGGCGGTGGTTACGGCGTACGTGGTTTTGTGGCCACCAATACCAGCGGCACCGGTATCGGGGTGTTGGGGCAGGTAGGATTAAATAACAGCACCGGGCGTGCCGGGCGTTTCGAGAACTTCAACGCCACCAACACAGCCGGCAATACCCTGGAGGTAGAAACCAGCGGCAACGGTAATATTCCCGACAACACCCAGGGCAATGCGGCCTCTTTCCTGGTCAATAATACCAACAGCGTGGCGGCAGGAGTAAGAAGCGAGGTAAAAACTATCTTCGCCAACTTCGGCGCTGCGGCCATTTTCGGAACATCCTCCGGTTCAGGCGGCTTTGCAGGGCTGTTCCACTCGTCTAACACCAACGGCAACACCGCTACGCTGGTATCCATCCAAGATGGTAATGGCAATGCCTTTACCGCTAACGCCAGTAAAGATGGCAATGCCATAGAGGCAAATGTTGACGGGGCAGGTAATTCCCTGTATGCCTGGGTGCCCAACTTTTCAACAGGCCGTGCCGGGCGCTTTCATATTTTTAATAAGACCAGTACGAGCGATGCAGTCACGGTTACCACCGAGGGGAATGGCATTGCAGGCAATTTTAAGGTAGATAACGTAACCGGTACAAAGGCGGCGGTAAGAGGCGAGGTAAATTCCCAGTTTTCCAACTTCGGTACAGCCGGCATCTATGGCGTTTCTTCTGGTACGGGTGGCTATGGTGGTTTGTTCCATGCCTCCAACCCCGCGGGTAACGGTCCGGCGCTGATTGCCATTGCAGATGGTAACGGCAATGGTGTTACCGCTAATGCGAGCAATACCGGCGACGGTGTGGAAACCACCGCAGATGGTACCGGTAGTGCGATCTACGCCTGGACACCCAACTTCAGCCAGGGAAGGGCCGCCCGTTTTGTGAATTATAACACCTCCAATACCAACCCGGTGCTCACCGTTGAACAGCATAGTAATGGCAGTATCGCCGTATTCAGGTCAGGTAATCCCGGCTCAGTGAATGTTGCCAGGATCAATGCCGCCGGCAGGGGTTTCTTTAATGGCGGTACCCAGAGCAGCGGCGCAGACGTGGCAGAAGCCTTTGATGTGAGCGGCTCCATCAGCCAGTATGAACCGGGCGATGTACTGGTGATTGCTGTGGATGCAGACCGTACAGTAGAAAGATCAGCTGAAGCTTACTCTACCCTGGTGGCCGGTGTGTATGCTACTCGGCCCGGCGTGCTGCTAACAGAAGAACACATTGAAACAGACCTTTCAGATAAAGTGCCGATGGGTGTGATCGGGGTGATACCTACCAAGGTATGCGCTGAGAACGGCGCCATCCGCAGAGGCGACCTGCTGGTGACCTCCAGTGTGCCGGGTCATGCCATGAAAGCGGATCCGGACAAGGTAAGGCCGGGTCAGATCATTGGTAAGGCCCTGGAAAGCTTTGAAGGGCAGGGAAAAGGAAAAATTAAAGTACTGGTGAACGTGAAATAGGCCCCGGGCAATTGCCCGCTGGGCGGAAGGCAGCAGGGCCGGGATGTGATACACATCCCGGCCCTGCTGTTTATGTCTTAAGCCTGTTTCCGTGGTCATTAGCTGGAATGCCGCTTATACAAAAAAGCAGAAAGCACGCGGTATGTTCCTGCATGCTTTCTGCCGTATATATCTTAAATACGTTTGTGAGCGTATTACTATACCCTGAAGTGGGAGAATGCCTTGTTGGCTTCAGCCATACGGTGGGTATCTTCTTTCTTCTTGAAAGCAGCACCTTCACCTTTGCTGGCAGCTACGATCTCGTTAGCCAGTTTCTCAGCCATGCTCTTACCATTCCTTTCACCAGCGTAACGTACCAGCCATTTAATACTCAATGACACTTTCCTGTCTGCACGTACCTCAGAAGGGATCTGGAAGGTAGCACCACCGATACGGCGGCTTCTAACTTCTACAGCAGGGGTAACGTTATTCAACGCTTTCCTCCACACCTCGTAACCGTTTTCGCCGGTTATCTGGCTTACCTTATCTATAGCGTCATAGAATATTTTGTAGGCAATGCTCTTCTTTCCTTGCTCCATTACGTTATTCACGAAACGGGTCACCAGCTTATCGTTGAACCGGGGATCCGGAGCCAATGGTAATTTTTTAGCAGCTTGCTTTCTCATTTATCTGAAAAATTTCACTTGAAGATTAAAATTATTTCTTAGCCTTTTCCTTTTTGGTACCATACTTGGAACGGCTCTGTTTCCTGTCCTTCACACCGGCAGTATCCAGGGAACCGCGTACTATATGATAACGTACACCCGGCAGATCCTTTACCCTACCACCACGGATCAATACGATAGAGTGCTCCTGCAGGTTATGACCCTCACCGGGTATATATGCGATCACCTCTATTTTATTGGTCAGCTTCACTTTAGCCACCTTACGGAGGGCAGAGTTAGGTTTCTTAGGCGTGGTAGTGTAAACACGGGTGCATACACCACGGCGCTGGGGGCAGCTATCTAATGCCCTGGACTTTGATTTAGCCCGGATAATTTCTCTTCCTTTTCTTACTAATTGTTGTATAGTAGGCATTCTTAACCTATTTTTTATGCTGTCGGTTTATAATGACATTCCAAAGTCCAAAACAGGATTTTGGGAGGGCAAAGGTAAAACGAACTCAATTAAATTCCAAATCCAATCATCTAAATCCCAAAATAAATTCAACATCCGGCGGGATCTACACTTACAAGAGGGCGGTTACCAGCTGTTCCCATTCCTCTTCCAGGGTGCTGAACGGCATACTTTTACCTGCCCTCGAGTACCAGTAGGCGGCATTGGAGCGGTCGCCTTCCTTGCGGTGCAGGTAGGCATGTATCCAAGAGCCGGTACCATTTTCGATATCCTGCGCAATGTCATGCGCCCTGTCCCAGTTACCCTTACCATCCCACCACATGGCCTGCAGAGGGGCAGAAAGGCCCTCCGGCGGAGCCGGGTTCCCGAGCGTGGCTTTAAAGGCGGAGATCGTCATGGGTCAAAATTAATAATTAATAAATAAAACAGGCCATTTCACAAGGAAACAGCCCGTTTCATAATATAACACAACTAAAAGAATTAAAAATCAATAATTAAAATTAGAATGCCAGAAACACCCAAATATTTAATATGTTATCAATCTCTAAATAATTTCTTCCCATCTAAACATGCTTTCAGGCCCCTCTGCAATTATTAATTATTCATTACTAATTAATAACGAAGTTCCACCCCCTGGCATCTTGAGCCTTCCCGGTGCGGATGGCGTCCAAACGTTTGATGACCTCAGCGCCAACGTCGTAGTGGGAGGGGTCCAGCCGGATGGAGTGCTCTTTGTAGTCCAGCTGCTCGACGTAGGCTACGCTGGCAGCGGTACCGGTCCCGAACACTTCGCGCAGGGTGCCGTCTTTCCAGGCAACAACGATCTCGTCTATGGACACTGGGCGTTCTTCTACGGTGAGGCCCATATCTTCCAGCAGGGTCATTACGCTGGCGCGGGTAACACCGGCCAGGATGGTGCCCTGGGTAAGATCAGGCGTGAGCGCCTTATTGCCAATAATAGTAAATACGTTCATTGTGCCACACTCCTGCAGGTATTTGTGCTCCATACCGTCTACCCACAATATCTGGTCAAACCCCTGTTTGCGGGCCTGCATGGTGGGATACATGGCCCCGCCGTAATTGCCTGCAGCTTTGGCGTATCCAACACCACCGGGGAAGGCACGGATAAATTTATCCTGTACCAGCAGCTTGATCGGCTTGTTGAAATAAGCGCCGGACGGAGAGTTGATGATCACGAACTTATATGTTTCAGAAGGACGGACCCCGATAAACTCATCTGCTGCGATCATGAACGGGCGCAGGTAAAGGGAGCATCCTTCACCGGTGGGTATCCAGTCGCGGTCCAGGCTGATCAGCCGGGCCATGCCGCCAATGAACAGCCATTCCGGAACAGATGGCATGCCCATCCTTTCTGCAGAAAGGTTGAAACGGTTATAATTATCATAAGGGCGGAAGATCATTGGACGGCCTTCCTGGTCCTTATAGGCCTTGATTCCCTCAAAAATGGCCTGCCCGTAATGCCAGGCAGCGTTGGAAGGGCTTATAGACAGGTTCTGAAAAGGCAGTATCTGGGCGTCATGCCAATCCCTACCGTCAAAATCAGCTACCAGCATATGGTCTGCATATTTCTTCCCGAACACCAGGTTATTGAAATCCACCTCACCAATACGGCTCTGCGTGGTTTTGCTAACCTTGATCCGCTTTGCAGCTTCTTCCATTGCCGGAGCATTTACGCCTTTATAATCTACTACCATCATGGTTAATCAATTTTATCTCAATATTTTTACGCAAATAAACTGATTTTTCCCCAAGCGGGAATGATCACATGAATACTTAAACCAATATTTATGTCTTTTGATCAACTGCAGCTGGACCCGTACTTACTGGCCAGGATATATAATCAGCCTATCATTCCCGGGAAAAGCGCCCCTGTTGTAAAGGAGCAGAAGCCGCTGCCGAAAATCAAATATTTAGGAGAAAATCAAAAAAACATCGCTCTATTCATACAAAATGAAAACAGTGCTTACTTAAATGATGAATTATTCAACCTGCTTACAAATATTTTAAATGCCTGTAAACTGGGCATGCAGGATGTAGCACTGGTGAATACGGCTCAGGTCCCCAACACACCACTCGCCATGTGGCAACAGGCCGTCAATATGCGGAAATGCGTGGTATTCGGCATCACACCGGCCAGTCTTGGACTAGAGCCCCTGCCTGAATACCAGGTGCATAGTGTGGGCGGCATACAGCTGCTGTTTTCCCACCCGCTGGAAATGATTGCTGCAGACAAATTGCTGAAAGGAAAACTCTGGAACGGATTAAAACAACTATTCTTATAACACATGCAACTGGTATTTGCCACTAACAACGAGAACAAGGTAAAGGAAATGCGGTCTTTGCTAGGCAATCACTTTGAGATCATCACCCTGCAGGAAGCCGGTATCGATATAGATATTCCCGAACCGCATGATACACTGGAGGAAAATGCCAGGGAAAAATCATCCGTTATTTATAAGATGACAGGACAGGACTGCTTTTCTGAAGATACCGGGCTGGAAGTAATGGCATTAGGCGGCGCCCCCGGCGTGCTCTCTGCCAGGTATGCAGGCGAACAGAAATCTGCAGCGGATAACATCGTAAAAGTATTACAGGAACTGAAAGATAAGACAGACCGCAGCGCACGTTTCCGCACCGTGATCTCCCTGATCATTGACGGAAAGGAACTGCAGTTTGAAGGCGTTTGCCCGGGCCGCATTCTTGAACAGCCACAGGGCAGTGAAGGATTCGGCTACGATCCCATATTTGTACCCGATGGCGCCGACCGCAGTTTTGCAGAAATGGGCCTGGCAGAAAAGAATACATACAGCCACCGCGCCCGCGCTTTTGAAGGCCTGATCACTTACCTGAAAGAACAGGGTGAACAGCACTGATCACGTGATTACACGTAACCTGAAATAAAATAATGGCAAGAATAAAATTAACATTACCGGCAGCATTCGGATTTAAGACACAGATACCTGTACGTATACAGGATCTTAACTACGGCAACCATGTAGGCAACGACGCCATTCTTTCCATTATGCATGAAGCACGGATGCAATACCTGCAAGCCGCCGGACTAAAAGAATTACCGGAGCAGGGCCCGGGCCTGATCATGTCTGATGTAGCGATAGTATATAAAGGAGAAGGTTTTCACGGTGATATATTCGACGTGGAGATTAGCGCCGATGAATACACCTCTTCAGGCTTTGACCTTTATTACCGCATTACCGCACATCGCGGCGATGCCATCCTGCCCATTGCAGAAGCCAAAACAGGCATGGTATGCTTTGACTATCAGCAACGTAAAGTAAGCCGTTTGCCGGAAGCCTGGAAAACACAACTGGCATAAAGAATAAAAACAACAAACAATGGATCAGCATTTAGAACAAATCATCAAAAACAGGCGTACGGTAAAGCCTACCGGTATGAACGGCAAAAAGATACCGGACGATATTATCAGGCAGTTACTGTCGCTGGCCGATTGGGCGCCTACGCACGGATATACAGAACCCTGGTACTTTGTAGTATACAGTGGAGATGCTGTAAAGCAATTCTGCGCAGATCATGCAACGCTGTATAAGAACAATACACCAGCCGCCCAGTTTATTCCGGGCAACTACGAAAAGCTGCAGCACCAGGGCGACCTGGCCTCTCATATCATTGCTATCTGTCTGAAACGGGGCGACAATCCCAAAATTCCGGAGATAGAAGAGATTGCCGCAGTTTCCTGCGCCGTACAAAACATGTGGCTGGGCGCCACAGCACTTGGCCTGGCCGCTTACTGGGGCTCCGGCGGCATGACCTATACTCCTGCCATGCAGGATTATTTAGGCCTACGCGACCAGGATAAAGTACTGGGATTCTTCTACCTGGGCTATGCCGATGGCGGCATTCCTGAAGGCAGAAGGATCAAACCGCTGACAGAAAAAATAAAATGGATCTAATCAGAAAAGATCAGGATAATCTGTAATGATGCCGTCTACTCCCAATGCTTTCAGCTGAGCTATTTCTTCAGCAGTGTTGGGAGTCCACGGGATCAGTTTAAGGCCTTTCTCTTTGCAGCTTTGCACCAGCTGCGCATTCACTAGTTTATAGTGCGGACTGTATATAAAAGGGGTAAAACCCAGTACAGCCAGGTTGCTGTCCAGGCCCTGCTTATCCTCTCCTACCAGGTAACTTGTTTTTATATCAGGATATTTTCTGTGCAGCACCTGTAAGGTTCTTTTATCAAAAGACTGTATCACTACCCTGCTGGTGATCTTCTTCTCTTCCAGTACGGCTACCAGCAGGTCTACAAATTCTTCAGGAGCCGGTTGCCATTCACCGTCATGCCCTTCTGCTGATTTGGTTTCGATATTATACCGCGGGAGGTCTGCACTTTTTAAAGCAGCATATTGCTCTACTGTATCTATCACTTCAGACAGCAAAGGTTTGTACGCTTTAATACGCTGCTGCCGTGGAAAACCAGGATTGCCTTTGGAGCCTACATCAAACTTACGGATCTCAGCATAATCCATTTTATAAAGCACATACCGCGGCTCATCTTCTTTCGTAAAATCCCTGCCTTCGGGTGTCAGAGAGAAGCGGTGATTGAGGTAGGCATCATGAGACAATATTACCTGTTTGTCTTTTGTAATGACCACGTCCATCTCCAGGGTGGTAACACCCAGGTCTATTGCCTTCTTCATAGCGGGAATAGTATTCTCAGGCATGAGGCCCCTGCAGCCGCGGTGGCCTTCTTTGTCAAATACCGGGAACGTGTCCTGCGCTTTCATATCCTGAATGGATAACAGTAAAACTCCTGCGAGTAAGAATAATTTCGTCATAATCTTAAAAATAGTGTCTGGTCTTTAGTTATGCGCCCCTGGTATGGGAAGTAACGTAATGTTAATATGCTTCGCTACCGGAGCTTTCAGCTTAGTAAATATGATTTAGCCAGCGCCGTAAAGCTTTCCAGCTGCCGTTGTTCCCAGCTGCTGTCCTGCTGCAATTCCCGGGCCATAATAGCAGCTATCACGGGCGCTATGCGCAGGGCTTCGCGTGCATAGAGGAACAGCGCGCGTGTACGGCGCGCCAGAAAGTCTTCTACATGGCAAGCCATTTCATGCCGCACGCCCCATATCACCTGTGCCCTGCGGATATGCAGGGAAGTGCTGAGCGCTTCCTGCAAAACAGGTTGGGCGGAGATGAGGTCGCGGATGGCGGCTGCATCACTGCCGTAAAAGTACCAGGGATCGTTCCAGTCTGCCTGCCCCGCGCCATGCAGTGGCATATCATGGGTAACGGATGTGGTGCGTGTCCGGCCGAGGGCTTTTTCCATCTGCCGTATAACGTCTTCGGCCATACGACGATAAGTAGCCCATTTTCCGCCGATAATAGTCACCAGTCCTGATGCCGCCACCATGATCTTATCATTGCGGGATATCTCCCTTGTCTGCTGTCCTGCTTCTTCGGGAGTAGCCAGGGGCCGTAAGCCTGCCCACACGCTTAGTACATCCGTTCTTTTGGGACGGCGCTGCAGGTATTCCCCGGCTGTATTCAGTATAAAGCTGATCTCCTGTTCCAGGGCATGGGGGTTCCAGGGTGATATGGTTCACGGGGTATCGGTGGTACCCGCTACCACTTTATTGTGCCAGGGCACCACGAAAAGCACGCGTCCTTCGCTGGTGCAGGGTATCATAAGGGCGCAATGACCGGGCAGAAAGGAAGCGTCCAGCACGAGGTGCACCCCCTGGCTGGCGACCACTGATTTGCGGGCGCCCGGACTGTCCATCTGCAGGATATCGTCTGTAAACACGCCGGTAGCATTGATCACGGCGCGGGCATCTACCCGGATAGGCATCCCGCCAATGGTATCTACTGCGCGGATACCGGTGATACGGCCCTGGGCGTCTTTACAGAGGGCTGTTACCCTTACATAGTTCAGGGCGGCACCACCTTTCTCGCAGATGGTTTGCGCCAGGTTGACGGCCAGCCGGCTATCGTCAAACTGTCCGTCGTGATACAGTACCCCGCCCTTCAGGTGCTGTGTCGACAGGGTGGGCAGCCGCTCCAGAGTTTCCCTGCGGGAGATATACTGCGAGCGCCCCAGGCTGAGGCGGCCGGCCATACGGTCATACAGTTTAAGTCCGACTGTGTATTTGAGCGACTGCCACCAACTGAAAACGGGGATCACGAAAGACAGGTTCCTGACCAGGTGCGGGCATTCCGGAGCAGGCGGCCGCGTTCAATACTGGCCTCTCTTACCAGGGCAACATCGCCCTCAGCGAGGTAGCGCACGCCACCATGTACCAGCTTGGTGCTTTTGCCGGAGGTAGATTTGGCAAAATCAGCCTGCTCCAGCAGCAGGGTACGATAACCACGGGTAACGGCCTTCAGGGCGGCGCCCAAACCGGTGGCCCCTCCCCCGATCACGACCACATCCCAGGACTGGGTGTGCTGCTGGATATTTGCGATGACGGCTTCCCTTTTCATGCTATGCGGCTCACAATGAATGAATTTAATCAATAAACACAGGAATTCCCAACGATACTATTTCAGCAAAAACAGCAGGGAATATGGATACAGCAAGGATAAAGCATGGAGAAGGTAGTTAAAATGCTATCAGTACGCCCCTGCTGATACTATTTTAACATAATGCCACGGCAAACGATATCACAAGGAGAACCATGGTGAAGACTGTTAAATGGTATTAAAGCATTAAATTGCTATGGTAATCATTTAGTTAACCATGCACAAAACTGTCTTTAGGAAGCTCCGGCCTTTGATAGCCTGGTGTTGCTGGATGTTGCTGCTGGCGGGCAACGCTTCCAGCCAGTCAAAAAAGGAGCCCCAGCAAGCATCACCGGATAAAGACAGCGTTAACACCAGCAGGGATATTTCCCGGTTTGCCAAAGACACCAGTAAGTCAAAAGCCTCTGATACCGCTACTGCGGTGATCATTAACCGCATAGAAGGTTATACTTTAATGCTGAATGAGCTGGGCAGCACATTGAAACAGGGATACGATACATCCGGTATTACGGAGCGGTTGCCACTGATAGATTCTTCCCTGCATGTGATCAAAGGCAATATTGCTGCACTGGGGGCCACCCCCAATATTCACGATCTGTTCACCAACAAGGTAATGCTGGTGCAGCTGCGGCGGATATTACAAACCTGGCAGAAAGGCCTGTTCCGTCATTACGAAGAGCTGGTAAGCATCAACGACACGCTGCAGCAGGTGAGAAAGGATACCACCATGCGCATGGTACCTGCCGAAGACGAGCTGCGGGATTTTTATGTAAGCCAGCTTACCAGCCTGATACTGAAGTTCAGGCAGATAGATAAAGCCAATAAGCAGTCGCTCCTGCAAATGGGCCTGCTGCAGAACGAGGTGGCCATGCGTTACATTGCTGTTACCAACCTGCTGGGAGATATGGAGTTTGCGATGGATAACTATAACCGCCGCATGTTTGCCAAAGACTATACCTATTTGTGGCAGCCAAAGAAGCAGGCTACAGAGCCCGGCTTTTTCACGGTATTGCGCAATTCTTTGTCAAAGAATATACGGGTACTCAGCATTTTCTTTGCCATGCAGTGGCCGATCATGATAGTATGGGTATTGCTGGGCGGTGTATTTGCTTTCTGGGTGCGCAACAATATACGCCGGGTACGCAATCATCATCCGGATACTGAAGCAGAGGCTATTCTGCAACATTCCCGCCTGCTGTACCGCTTTCCGGTGGCCAGTATGCTGGTGTTTATCTTCACAGTGTCTGGCCTGGTATCAGTACAGTATCCGGTGTTGTACCTGGAACTGAACTGGGTGGTGACGGTGGCGGCGCTCAGTTATATCCTGCATCATTTTATACCGCGGCATATTTTCCGCCACTGGCTTTTACTGGTGGCCGTCCTGTTTCTTTACTTCATCAACAATCTGACCATCCAGGCTACAAATGCTGAGCAGTGGGGACTTTTCTTTGCCACCACAGCATCCATTGTGCTGGGTATGCGCCTAATGAAGATCACGGGTCAAAGTACGCTGGCGCTGCCCAAATATTCCCGCGGGGTGCTGATCATCTTTATGCTGATGAGCGCTTTCTCCATGCTGCTGGTGATCAGCGGGCGTATGACCTCGGCCAAGATCATGGGTTCTACGGCCGCAATAGCGGTGACAATGGCAGTGAACCTGATGTTCCTTGCAGACCTGCTGATGGAATCTGTTTACCTGCAGGTGGAGGCCAACAAGAGTTCCAGCACCTTTATTTCCTTTATTGATTTTCAGAATATACAGGCACGGCTGAAAGTGCTGCTCTACCTGTTTGCCACCCTGGCCTGGATGATGCTGATTGCCCGCAATCTTTACATTTACGATAATATTTACGAGACGATTGCCCGCTTCCTGGACACTGAGCGCAGGATCGGTAATACCACCTTTACCTTTGGCAGTGTCATAGTATTTCTGCTGGTGATCTGGGTGTCTTCCGTTATTTCGCAGATGATCGCCTATATGTTTGGCGACCCGCAGAATACCGGCTCCGGTAAAAAGAACCGGCTGGGTTCTGCCATGCTGCTGGTAAGACTGGCAGTACTGGCAGTGGGCATTCTCCTGGCTTTTGCGGCCTCGGGCATCCCGATGGACAAACTGGCGATCGTAATTGGCGCACTGGGCGTAGGCATTGGTTTTGGTTTGCAGAATATTGTGAACAACCTGGTATCCGGTGTGATACTCGCATTTGAGAAACCAATAGAAGTAGGCGATGTAATAGAGATGGGCACACGTTCGGGTGTGGTGAAGGAGATAGGCATCCGCTCCAGCAAGATCTCTGCTTACGACGGATCTGAAGTGATTGTGCCGAATGGCGACCTGATATCGCAGCAGCTGATCAACTGGACATTGAGCAATCGCACACGCCGTGTAGAGTTGGTGATAAACGTGAATTACGGGGCCGATATAAAGACGGTGACGGAGATACTGAAGCAGGCGGTAGCGGGCAGGGAAGGCGTAATGGAAAACCCAGCACCGGTGGTGTTCCTTTTCCAGTTTGGCGATAACTCCATCAACTTCCGGGTGTTCTTCTGGTTAACTGACCTGGGACTGGCAGGACAGCTGCAGCATGATGTGCTGACGGCCATTTATGAGAATCTGCAAAAAGCAGGTATTGAGTTTCCTTATCCGCAGCGCGATCTGCACATCCGCTCCATTGACCCTGAAATACTGCAGCAATGGAAACCCGGCCAGCCGCCTGAAGGTAATACACATGCAGCGGATCCCACTACTTAGTACTGCCGTTTACGTTAATCTCCAGATGCGCAGCCATGCACACCCTGCCGTTGAATGCAGGGCGTACATGTTTACACAGCATGTTTACCAGAAAAGAGGCCAGGCAGCTTAGCGGCCTTCATCGAGCCTGAAGGAAACCTTACAGATCACGCCGTAGGTGGTAACCTTTCCATCTTTCACATGGGCCTTAATGTCTTTTACAAAAACGGAATCGATGTTGTGAATGGTTCTGGATGCTTCTGCAACAGCGTTTTGGATAGCATCTTCTATGCTTTTTTCAGAAGAGGAAATGAGCTCAATTACTTTTACTACTGACATGGGGAAAAGGTTTTTCAGGTGAATAAATCAGATTACCCTGCTGGTACAACAATTACCATGCGAAAAGGTTGCAGGCGCCCTGCACGCTGCGAGTGGCGTACTGTACTATTTTTTGGTGGATATACAGATTATGTATAAATTTACGTAACCAATTACGTAATTAATGATCAGTTATGGAGTTTTATGAGCAGGTAGGGAAAATGGCACTTGGCAGCAGGCTGCGCCGGCTGAGTGACCTGCTTACCGAAGAGGCGTCCCAGATCTATGCTTTATACAACATAGACATGCAGCCAAAATGGTTCCCGGTGTTCTATGTTCTGGCACGCGGGGAAGAAAGGACCATTACCGCAATAGCCCAGGAAATAGGGCACACACACCCTTCTGTGAGCCAGATTGTGCGGGAGATGGCTAAAAAGGGATATGTAAAAGAGAAGAAGGGAAAAAAAGACGGGCGCAAGAATTTCGTGACGCTATCCCCCGCAGGGGAAGCCATCCTCCAGAAAATGCAGGACCAGCTCAGCGATGTGGGCGCTGCGGTAGAAAATGCCATGAAAGAAACACAGTATGACCTCTGGAAAGCCATTGCAGAATGGGAGTTCCTGCTGGGTCAGAAGAGCCTGCTGCGCCGTGTACAGGAACAGAAGAAAGCGCGGGAAGGCAGCAGCGTACAGATCGTGGATTATGCCCCTGAACATGCGGCGACTTTTAAAGCGCTGAATGTACAGTGGATTTCCACCTACTTCAAAATAGAGCCGGAAGACCTGAAGGCGCTGGACCATCCGAAGGACTATATCCTGAAGAAGGGCGGGCATATTCTCATGGCCATTTACGAAGGCCAGCCCGTAGGCACCTGCGCACTGATCAAAATGAAAGATGGTAGCGGCTATGAGCTGGCCAAAATGGCGGTATCGCCGGAAGTGCGCGGTAAGAGCATCGGCTTTTTACTGGGTAAGGCGGCCATAGAAAGAGCCAGGGACAATGACGCCAGGCGTCTTTACCTGGAGAGCAATACCATCCTGAAACCAGCTGTTAACCTGTATCACAAACTGGGATTCAGGAAGATCACGGGGCCCCCCTCTCCTTATGAGCGGGCCAACATCCAGATGGAGCTGCTGCTGGAGGACTGAATACATTGTTCATCCGGGGAGATTTTCCGCTTACCTTTGGTGATAATGTCTGTCTTATGAAAATCTTCTTCTACATTGTTTATGCCTGCTGGCTGCTGTTGGAAATCATACTCAACCGGGTATTGCGCTCCAGCAGTGGTGATCAGCCCCTGAAGAGCAAACAGACGCTGACTATCATCTGGATAGCGGCCATCGCTGCCACCGCTATTGGCGGGAACCTTGCCGAATATACCAGCTTTCCGCTAACGGGGTGGACAGGCATCGGGTGGTCGGGCATAGGCATGATATTGCTGGGGATGATCATCCGGTTTATAGCGATCCGCTCACTGGGCAGGTTTTTTACGGTCGATGTGGCCATACGGCAGGGCCATATGTTGAAGAAGGACGGGATGTATAAGTATGTTCGCCACCCGGCTTACTCGGGATCGCTGCTGTCTTTCCTAGGCTTTGCCATTTCGCTGAACAACTGGGTGAGCCTGCTGATAGTGGTGATACCGGTAACAGCGGCATTCCTGTACAGGATAAGGGTGGAGGAAGCGATGCTGACGGCGTCTTTCGGGGCGGAGTACGAGGCGTATCAGCGGACCACTAATCGCTTACTACCGGGTGTTTATTAAGCCGCTTATATATTATTTTGGAAATAATATTTAGATTAATTTTTGATATTTCGGGGACGACCATTATCTTTGCACTCCCTTGATCAAAATAGGAAACATGGCGAGGTAGCTCAGGCGGTTAGAGCGCAGGATTCATAACCCTGAGGTCAAGGGTTCAACTCCCTTTCTCGCTACGAATTTAGAAAAAGGCTTTCAGGCACATGCTTGAAAGCCTTTTTTTATTTATGGTTCCGGTAATTAATGAACCCCAGCCCCGGATGTGAGGGATCAAGTTAAATTTCTGGGGGATTTAAGTTTTCAAGCATAAATTTTAGATAATCTAAACAGAAAGAATTCCACATCTCTTACGCCTCTCATCGCGTTCCTAAATCTTTAATCTTCGCATTAAATGACTCTGCCGCTGCATTGGTGGACCTGTTGTTGAAAAAGTTAAGTATGCCCAGATAATGATGTTGGATAGTTTTGGCAAGGGTTTTAAAAGATGGAAGCCCGGCATCTTCTACATCATTGTACCATAAAACCAACTTTTTAAAAGCCTGCTCTTTACTGGTGCAGTGGCGAAAAACTTCTCCAAGACGACTACCGGTAAGTCAATCTTTCCTTCCAGGTAAATATGAAGCCCATTGGGTGATTGAGTGGTTTTGATCAAGTCAAAATAATTCAAAAGTCCCTTTGGGAGAAGAAATTTAATTAACTGCTGATAGTGCTGATCCAAGGTTGTTGATTCTTAATGAGCTGCAAAACAACAAAATTTTAACCTTCCCCCAAGTTTTCATCTTGATCCACATTTCCACGGTGATATTTATCACACAAACTTCTTATCATATGTCCTTGTGCCCTGGCACCAAACCACCTCAACTTTGCTGTGGAATAAATTAACTGACCAAATGAGACTAAAAGACAAAGTAGCGGTGATCACCGGCGGTAATAGCGGAATAGGCTTTGGAATTGCAGAAGCTTTTCAGAAAGAAGGCGCCAAAGGCGCCATCACCGGCAGAAACCAAAAGACGATCGATACGGCGGTTCAGCGCCTGGGTAAAAACTTCATCGGATTAAAAGGCGATGTAACCAATATGGGCGACCTTGAAAACATCTTCAGCACAACGGCTGAAAGATTTGGCAGGATCGATGCCCTTGTAGTGAATGCAGGCGGTGTGGTGGATGGCAGCCAGATGGGCCCTGTAACAGTTGTTACAGAAGAAAGTTACGACGGTTATATGGCCCTGAACCTGAAGAGCGTCTACTTTACCGTGCAGAAAGCGCTTCCCTACCTGAATGAAGGAAGTTCCATTGTACTTATCGGTTCCAGTGCCGCACACCGTGCAGCACCTGGTATGGCTATATACAGTGCAGCCAAAGCAGCTGTGATATCGCTGGCCAAAGGTCTCTCCCTGGACCTGTTGGAACAACGGATCAGGGTAAACGTACTTTCGCCAGGCACTATTGATACACCGGTGTTTAACAAATTCGTGCCTGAAGGCCAGGTGAATCAGGTGAAGCAGCTTTGGGTGAACCAGATACCCATCGGAAGGATAGGACAGCCCGCTGATATTGGCAATGCGGCCGTGTTCCTGGCATCGGATGAGTCTTCATTTATTGTCGGTTCAGAGCTCCTGTCGGATGGAGGTATGACCCATATCAGCCTGATGAAATAACTGTAAGACCAACCCTGTGAAAAGATTTGCATAGCTTTGTCAAAAGCCAGCAAATTATGTTTGAGTCATTAGCCGTTTATCTGAGAGAGGGAGCAGGCCTGAACGATGAAGCATTGCAACAGGTGAAGCTGGTTACGACAGAAAAAAAACTGCGCAAGCGGCAATACCTGCTCCAGGAGGGTGATGTATCCAATTTCAATTGCTTTGTTGCCAAGGGTTGTCTGCGGCTATATCGTATCGGTAAAGATGGTGCTGAACATATTATGAGATTCTCCATCGAGAACTGGTGGATGAGCGACTATGAGAGCTATAATTCAGGCCTTCCTTCCAAATGCAATATTGATGCACTTGAGAATAGTGATCTGTTACTCATCAGAAAACAGGATTTCGATAACCTGGTTAACACTATTACGCCGTTCCGGCTGTTCAAGGAGAAACTGGAGGCCAGGAGTTATGACGCCAGCCAAAGAAGGATACTTAGTAACATCAGCGATACCGCGGAAGAAAAATACCTGAACTTTATTAAATCCTATCCCAGGATCTATGAGCGGGTTCCCCTGCATATGATCGCATCATTTCTTGGGGTAACGCGCGAAACGCTCAGCCGTATCAGGCAGCAGTATGCAAAGCATTCATCCTGATCTGCATGTTTTGCGGAACAATGTCTGCCACCTCAGCAGGTGCAATAAAAAGAAAGACTGAAGTATTCTATTCAGTCTTCCTTTTTTTATAACCGGGTTATAATGATTCTATAGACACCTTCCGGGAACGGTCCTGCTTGTTGTATTCAGAAACCATGATATGCCCTTCCTTGGCGGGATAGATGGTGGTTACCACATTACCGTCCTTACGGGGGATAGTGCGTATCACCTTCTGCTGGTTTACGTTATAGATATGCACATTGTTCTTGTCACTCACCACCAGGTAATTCGTTTTTGTTTCAGAGTTGGTTACAGTATAATACGCATTTAAATCATACAGGTAAATAGGCAATCTGCAGGGGTAGTAACGGCCATGATATGTAGGAATGGCGTTTACATAGGTTAAAGCGCCTTTCTCATTCTGTTTGAACAGCAGCGCATCCCCCTGCCGGGTTTTCTGTGTGCCACCCATACTTAGTATCCACAACGGCGGAATTACGAGGGGCAGTGTAATAACCGATGCGGTAATAGCGCCCCATTTCGGTTTCCTGATGTAGGAAGTGCCGGCGAAATAAGTGTTGCCCTGATAGTCCTTGAAAACAGGTTCAAACATTATATACGATCTGGTAGCCTGGTAACGGCCTTTGGCAGAGAATGCCGCCTGAGTGCCAGCGGACCAGTCAGATACTACTTTTTCCATTTTGCTGGTGCCGGGGCCTTTTGTGCGCACCGTAAACACGCCTATGTAAGGGCCTTTTGCCAGCTGTTTAACGGTCAATGTAGCATTTCCCCTGCGTGGATGCAGTACAACACCTGCAATGTATGGCCTGCCGGTTACAGCATCATTTTCAAATGTATGTACACTGAACGGGCGTCCTTTGTTGTCACTCAGGTTGAACTTGGCAAAAGCATCGTTATTATCCACATTGTAACCCATCAACCAATAACCACCTTCCTGCAGTTTCTCTGTCTTTTTATAAAGCAAGTAAATATCGTGTTGTGATGGCAATATGAAGAATTTGTCCGCAGCCTGCATAAAATCTTTGTGCCAGATATCCTTTCCCTCCGGACTGTACACTGTAAGATAATTCTTACTCTCGTCACCGTAAAAGCATACAAAGCCTTTACCGGTCATATTCCTGAGCCGTACAACATGTTTTAGGCCTCCATCGCCTATTGAAGTATGATCCCAGCTGCGGGCGTATACATCCAGTACTTTTATATTCACCTTGACAGTGTTGGAATTGATGATATTTCCATCCAGGCTTACAAACTGGGTAAAGACAGACACATAGCCGTTAGCGGCCTGCGCTTTGCGGTCTCTTCTTTTCTTATCACCATAACCTATGAAGTTACTTTTGAGGTAGGCCAGGCATAAAACATCCTGTTCAAATGCCACTGCTTCCAGGTCCAGTTTCAGTTCAGTAAAATTTAATACGCCGATATCGTTCAGGTTTTCATCCATAATAGTTACCCGGTAACGAAATGAATCGGCGTTTACACGTTCCAGTTCTGTAAAAGCGATATAGCCGATGAGATTGTCGTCTTGTATAACGGGTTTTACTTCTGTAGAAATACCATTACTTACTTCTTTAAAAACTTTAGTCTGGGCAAAGGGATTGTTGGTAAATACCAAAAAAAGAATGCTGATGAGTAATAATTGTTTCATTGTATTAGGGATAGATGTGTTATTTTTTGTCAAATCTATGGGCAAATTCGGCGTAGAGACTGTTCTCGTTGCCATTAAGAAAAGCTTTGGCAACGCTGGCTTTATGGGCTTCAGAAAAATCGGGATCCAGGGTTAACGCGCTCATCAGCCGGCGGAATGCCGCTTCATCTTTTTTGCTGTCGGGCCACCGGTTGGAATTCAGCAGTGTTCTGCAGAATTGTTCAAGGTTATCGCGGGGGATCTGCTCAAACAATGTTTGCAATTCGTAGTAGTCTTTGGAAATGTACTCTTTAGGTTTAACGCTGATAGCATTGAAACGGTCAAGCTCCCGATCGGCGTAGTAAAGTCCTGAGATGACGTTTGCCGCCATAAAATCATACCAGGGATCCTTGTTCCCCTTGTCTTTTTCGAGCAGGATCATATAGAGGCAGGCTGTCAGGTTCATATTGTAATACACGCTCCATATCTCCATTTTGCGGGCTCTTTCCTGCATTTCCTCTGGTACCGGAGTGAATGCAACATTTTTGCTGCCATCGCGCAGGGTTCTGTTGTAACGCTCTATACAGTCCGGGTGTGTTTTCATGGAATCCTGTATATGAGTAGTGTCTTTAAAATTGTAGGCCCTGGTGGAAAGCCCTTTGGATCGTTTCTGCATCCAGGTGGGCATGATCTCCAGACTATAGGCAGAAAAGTACTGTGGCAAGGTTTGTTTCAGGGCTTGTTTGTAGATGATGTCTGCGCTGTCCAGCCGCAGAAAGAAGGATGGGTCAAAAGCGATACTGCTTTTTTTCAGGAGGAGGATGGCCAGTGAATCTGCATCGCTTTCGTGATAGCGCTGGTGTCTGCTCCTGTTGAATGAGTAACCTTCAAAAACTTTCTTGAGGCGTGTCAGCCTTTCATACTTTGAATCTAGTATGGCATTCATTGATTTTTTGTACTCCGCAGAAGTGAGCCACTCTGCCCGTTGTCTGATAGCATTTTCCGGATGCATTAAGATATTGTGGGACAGCTCATGGGCAATCGTTAGTGCTATATCCTCTTTCGATTGGGCAAAGGTGATCAGTCCAAGGTTGATAGCCAGTATATTACCGCCTACTGCATAGGCATTTACCGCAGCGCTTCTATCGATCAACACAAACGGTTTAACGGGGATGAGCTGCTTATTAGCCCGGGCTATCTGGTCAACAATACCGTCGATATAGGCAAGTAACTCCTTGTCATAAACGTAGTTATCCTCTTTAAGCGCCTTTGTAAGAAAATCGGTACGATCATCCCAAAGCTCCTTGTACTGCTTCTGAGTTTCTTTTTGCTTGAAAACTGCCGGGCAGGCCCATGCTTTTTTCAGCGAATCCAGCTGCTTTTGATAGTAAAGGTGAGATAGATCCTGGTAACGGTACAATTCTTTGTTCTGGGCATAAGAGCAATGACAACAAAGTATCAATAACGCAGCGGCTAGGAGGCGTTTATAGCTTGGCATAGGTAAAAGGATAGATATAATATTCTAATAGCTAACAAATTATATATTGACAAATATATAAGTTTATTTGGTCATATTTTCATATGTTTTGTAAAACATTGAAAAATGGCTTCCTGAGAATTGTAAGGAATATGCTTGTTTATCCGCTTTACAGCCGTGCCATGCGCTGCGCTATCATTTGCTTACCCCGCTGGCAGGCAGGCAATAACTGCCGGATATCTGGTTTTGAAGAACGTTCAATAAGGATCATTGCCGTTTCCAGGAACTGTGCGGCTCTTTTCAGGGCAGGCAGACTTGCTTTTTCATTGTTGACAATAGCCACCGCGTAGTTATAGTAAACGGCGATCCGCGTATTTGGGTTGTCTTTGTTGAACAGGTAACTGTTCTCAGCCACTTTAATCTTTTGCTCCACTTCGTTTAGTTTAAGAAAGGCGTTCAGTGAATCACGGTAATTCAGATAGCTTGCTTCAGCACTGCTATCGGGGTGCCGAGCAGCAGTATAGAATGCCTGCATACTGAGGGGATAATTACTAAACTGGAATACCGGGTCTAAAGGTAAGTGTGAAGAAATAAGTTGTGCAGGCGGCACCAGGTAATAGGCGGTGTTGATCTTCTTAATGAAGTGGTAACCGCTGGGCTTACTAACCAATTCACAGGTAGACCAAAACAGGTCGCACAGCAGCCAGGAAGAATCAATATATACCGCATTCCAGGCGTGGTTGGCATCATCCAGTATATCTGTAGATTTGAACCCGGCATATTTTACATACCCTTCAATACGTATACAGGGGATGTTATTCAACCTGCAAAATTCAGTGACTATATTGGCATACTCATCACAGAGGCCTATCTTCTTTTCAATGCTTTCATCGGTTGTGAGGGGATATCCACCAGAAAAAAAACGGTCGGTATCCACCTGCAGGTATTTATCCGCCCATAGCAATAACAGCTGAAGCTGTTCCCTGGGATCTTTTGTGGATGGAGCAATGGCCCCGGACAGGTCTTTACTGTTCCTGACAGCAGGGAAGGTGGTGGCAGCAAACTTTGTGATCGTGGATAAAGGGATACCCTGCTGAGCGGAGACAGTGATATGTGCGAATAGTAAAAGAAGGGTGGTTAGTTTATTCATACCAGGTAGTTACTCATGCAAGGCAGTTACCCTGAACAGATACAAGTTACTCGATTCCTCTATTGCGTAATCTCTTTTATCAACCAGGTCAAGCTGATATGCCTTTAGCAAAGGGGGGTACCTTCTGGAGATATATTCCCTGGACCGCGCTGTGATGAAGTATACTTCTTTCAGATGCTCTCTTGCAAATAGTGCTTTCATGCCATTGTAGTACGAGTCAGGCGCTTCCAATGGGACCTTGTATTCATCTTTCCACTGGAGAAAATAGAACGCTCTTTGCATATCAACACAATAGAATGCCTGGCCTGTATACGTAGAAAGCATGTCGGCACACCAGAAATCAGTTACAATCTTTTTTCCGGTGGGTACCTCTTTTAATACCTCGCCAGCCTGGTATGCATTGGAAAAGGGATAACGTATATCCCTGTACACTGCGATTGCAGACGCTATTATCTGCACCGCCAGCAGTATATTAACAAGACGGCTGGTCCTTCTGCGGGGAAAGGCCTCAGCGGTATATATCCACCAGGCTGTAATAAAGCTGATAAAAATAAAACCGGTGTATCTCACTGTTGTTAATGGGAAAACAGCAGCCATTACCATTGTCACTGCAAAGTTGGCGATAAAAACCAGCAGACTTTTCCGGTTGCCTTTCAAAATAAAGACCACCAGCAAAGACAGGGCCACTGATAACAGTAAAGTAACCCCTTTCAACAAAGGGTACTGTTGCCCTGCATTCAGTAAGAATTGTGTATTCCAGAAATTATAATTCCACCACGCCGGCACCGGAATAAAAGACCTGACAGGCGCCAGCAACATGATGGCCAGTTGTTGTTTAATGTGCACCCTGCCCCAAAAGGCACTAAAATCAAGTGCACTATCTGTGGGCGGAAAAATAAAATACAAGGTAGGTAATAATACTATCAGTCCAAATAAGCCGTGCAATAGTAATTGTTTCATTCTCGCGTTCTTCTCCTGGTTCCGCACTAAAAAATATAAATGCAGACTTCCGGCTAATATTAACGCCAGCAGGTGTGTATTGGCCAAAATGAAAAGCAGTACATAATACAGGGGAACGCTGTACCTGAACTTACCTGGTATTACCAGCAGGATACAAAAGAGCAATAATAACGCTATCGCATAATTTCTGCTTAAGGCAGCATATTCAAACAAAAAGAAATATCCGAACGGGATCAGTGATCTTGTAAGACAAGGGATGGGTGAGAAAAAAAGCAGGACAAAAACAGCGGAAGTGATGATCACCCAATGAACCACCTGCATCCAAACTATGTCCTGGGTACACCTGGAAATGGACCAGAGTACAATATACCATACGGGCGGATGCCCCTCATACCGGGAATTGGAGACCACATCTGAAATGGTAGCGCTGGACTTTGCGATGTTCCAGCTATGCAATTCGTCTCCCCATATTTCATGGTGTGAGATCGTTAAAGAAGAAAGGGCTACATATAGAAGAAATATCACCCATTTCTGCGTTAGTTTGACATTTATTGCTGCGAAAGGCAAATGTAGGGATCGGCCCTGTTTCCTGGCCATGATCCATCAAATATAGGGAAAAAGCCTGGCCAGGTGATCATAGATACCACTATGGCCAGCGGCCTTGTATCAGTGGCGTTTGTTACCGCTCAACACCAGCACTACCCCCACCACGGCTACTATGCCGCCCGCATAGGTAGGCCAGCCCACCCATTTATTTTCTTTTTTATTTACTTCTACAGGGCCCACATCCAGCACTTTCTTTTCGGTTTGAACAGAGAAACCACGAATGATCACCATAGCAAGACCTGCAATGATCAGGATGATACCTAGTACTTTCATAATTGTAGCGTTTATGGAACTACTACAAGCGTTGTGCCATAACCACCCGGAATAACAGGCTGGCATTACCAAATAAATACTATTTTTAAGCAATTACCTGTATAATAGCATCATATGTGTAAACTTCTGACCCTGGTATTTATACCGCTCATTTTTCTTTCTTCTTCGCGCATGGAAGATGATCGTCATAAAACAACACCTGTTACCGGTGCTGAACAGGTAGCACGCTATCTGCCCTATTTAAAAGGAAAAAGAGTGGGGTTGCTGGCAAACAATACATCAATCATCGGCAATAAATCCATTGCCGACAGTTTAAAAGCATTGGGTGTAGACATCCGAATGATATTCGGCCCTGAGCATGGGTTTCGTGGCAATGCCAGTAATGGCGCTCATGTAGGGGATGAAATAGACAAGGCAACTGGTATACCGGTTATTTCCCTGTATGGCAACAAGAGAAAACCGTCTGCAGAGGAAATGAAAGCGATAGACATCATGATCTTTGATATACAGGACGTAGGCTGCAGGTTCTACACCTATATTAACAAGCTGGCAGATATTATGGAGGCTTGCGCTGAATCAGGGAAAGAATTACTTATACTGGATCGCCCCAACCCGAATGGCTATGTTGATGGCCCGGTACTGGATATGCAATTGAAGTCTGGAATAGGCAAGTTTCCGATCCCCATTACCCATGGTATGACCATTGGGGAATTTGCCAGGATGATCAACGGCGAAGGATGGCTGCCAGGAAAGCAACAGTGCCGGATCAAAATAATACCGGTTCTACACTATGCTCATAATATGGACTACACCCTGCCGGTAGCCCCCTCTCCTAACCTTAATACACAACAGTCCATCCTTTTATATCCTTCGTTGTGCCTGTTTGAAGGTACCATCATCAGCCAGGGACGGGGCACTCACATGCCATTTACGGTGTTGGGTAGTCCGGCGCTGAAAGGCGTTTACAAATTCTCCTTCACCCCGGTAAGCATACCTGGAATGTCTGAAACACCTTTACATCAGGATCAGACCTGCTACGGACTGGACCTCCGGCAATATGATATGACGGCTCTTCGCCATAGTGGCCGCATTAATATTAAATGGATGATGGAGTTGTACAAAGCTTATCCAGCCAAGAATAAATTCTTTGACAGATCACAGAGTAAGCAGATGGGAGACATCGATAAGCTGTCTGGCAGCACCCGGTTTAAACAACAGATCATAGCCGGCAAATCAGAAGCGGAGATCCGCAAAAGCTGGGAACCTCAGCTATCTGCGTATAAAACGATGCGTAAAAAGTACTTGTTGTATCCCTGACAGGGACTTTGTTGCTATTTCCATTTCTGTGCAATCTTTACCGCTGTTTCTATCATATATGGCTCCCATTGTTCTATCCGCCAGTCAGACTTTGCCAGGGAAGATTGCTTCAGCAACAGCATAGCCTCCTCATAAGTGTTGGATGATTCAAGGATGGAAGATAGTTCCAGTTGTTGCTCATAAAGCATACTATCTTCCACAACTGCTCCAGTCAAAAATGAAGATGATGGAAGAAAAGGCTCCTTTGGCCCATCATCCTCCTCATCATTATTCCGGCGAACGATCTCCGCCATCTGCAGAAAATCATTATAAAAAAGAGATCTGCTCTGCGCTGTTGCCAGCCCGTCTCCAAGCTGTTCCAGCACTACATATTTGAGATTGGGACACCGTGCGATGCTCATTTCCAGCAGTTGAAAAACATCCCTTGGTACACTGTCGTCATGCGTATCTCTTCTTATACTTCGGGAAGGGGTTACTGCAGACGCATCCCAACTACCCCCGGAAATATGTATTTCCCGGACCCTTTCCAATGGGTATAAAGAGATCAACTCATCAAATGCCAGGTCAAAATTGCGGAGCTGACAATATAGATTGTGCAGGTCCAGTATAATAAAGCCATTTACCGGTTCAAGCAGCTGTTCCAGAAAGGCCCCGTGCCGCTTTGCCTCATCCAGTGAATAGGAGAATGCCAGGTTTTCCAATCCTACCGGAAGCCTGCACGCTTCCTGGATCCGCTTTAAACGGTCCCTGCCAATGTTAAGGGTAGTACTGGTATAGGGAATATTCAGCGGGGCGCCACGGTGAAAATCTTTACCGGTCATGAAGCCGAAATGCTCCGTTATATGATCAAACCGGAACTCGGTACAGGTCTGTCTGAGATGTTTTAACCAGACCACCTGCTCCGGCAGCCACTTACCCGAGAAAAGAGAAAAGAAGACGCCATGGCCAATTAGGCGTTTTTCGTTACTAAAGACGTTCAATAATTCGCGGAACCAGGCAGGCACTTCTTTTACCTTGTATAAAGTGTCAAAAGACCACTCTATGGCTTCTACCCTGGATTCCTCCATTAAAGGCAAACTTGCCGCAAGGATGTTAGCATCCAGGTTACAGGCAAGGGTTGATAATATTCTGGGCACCTTTCTGGAATTACAGCTAAAGTATCAGGTTTAAGTTATCAACCCATGCCGCAGGCAGGACAATTGCCCAGGGGCTGATCTTTTTTCGGCTCTTCCTTGTCTTTGGGCTGGGGCTGATCATCCTTCCCGCATGAGATAACAGTTGTTTGTACGGCAATGCCGATCAGGATGGCACTGAGTAGAGATTTTGGCAGTTTCATTCTTCAGGTTTTAAGATGAAAGAGAATTGATTGATGATAGTACCTCGGGCAGCTTTTACCCTGCATTGATCCCTCACTTTCTTACGTATAGCAACCGATCTGATTTTTAAACGGAACAGGAAGCCAAAAGTTACAAGGAGGCTCTCCCAAACCTCGCGGAATACCGCTTTATAAATTCTCTTCCAAAACCCATATCTTTATTTGGTAACAAACATCAACACAAGCCAGGTATATTATACCTCCACGTTAAAACCCTGCAACATATGAACTGGAAACATGCGCTTTATTTTATTGCCATACTGGCCGTATTGATGCACCCGTTTTACAGCAGCGGCCAGGACACAGTAGCAATACAGGTTAACCTGGATAAAAGCAAGGGGCCTATGCAGCCCATCTGGGCATGGTTTGGTTATGATGAACCCAACTACACCTACATGAAGGATGGTAAAAAGCTGCTTACTGAAATATCCCGGCTAAGCAATGTATCGGTATACGTTCGCGTACACAGCCTGCTGGTAAGCGGCGATGGTAAAGCAGCCCTGAAGTGGGGATCCACCAATGCCTATACAGAAGATGCCAGCGGAAAGCCCATATACGACTGGACAATCATCGATAAAATATTTGATACCTATATAGAACGGGGCATGAAACCTATCGCGCAGATCGGCTTTATGCCGGAGGCGCTTTCTGTAAAACCGTCACCCTACAGGCACCACTGGCAACCCGATCATGCCTATGACGATATTTTCACAGGTTGGGCATACCCGCCTAAAGACTATACAAAATTTGCAACGCTGGTATATGAATGGGTTAAACATTCCGTAACCCGCTATGGTAAGGCAGAAGTAGAAAGCTGGTACTGGGAGCTCTGGAACGAGCCTAATATCAGTTATTGGAAAGGCACAACGGAAGAATACATCAAGTTATATGATTACGTGGCAGACGCCGTTAAACGGGCTTTACCCAGTGCACGTATCGGCGGCCCTGAAGTAACAGGCCCCAACTGGACCGATGCCGCCGACTTTCTCAAAGCCTTCCTTGATCATGTAGTAAGCGGCACTAACTATGTAACCGGTAAAACCGGAAGCCCCCTGGATGTAATTACCTTTCACGCTAAAGGAGCGCCCAAGCTGGTGAACGGTATTGTTCAGATGAACATGGGTACCCAGTTACGGGATATCGACAAAGGCTTTGAAATAGTAGCCTCCTACCCCTCACTGAAGCATCTGCCCATTATCATCGGAGAATCAGATCCGGAAGGATGCGCTGCCTGCTCAGAGAAGTTCCATCCACAAAATGCTTATCGAAACGGCACGATGTATTCCAGCTATACGGCCGCATCTTTTGCCCGGAAGTATGAACTGGCAGCCGCCCGCGGTGTAAACCTTGCCGGCGCCGTTACCTGGGCTTTTGAATTTGAAGACCAGCCCTGGTTTGCCGGCTTTCGCGATTTGGCCACCAACGGAGTAGATAAACCCGTACTGAACGTATTCCGCATGTTTGGGTTGATGCAGGGGAACCGGGTGGAAGTAAGCGGGAACCTGGCTTACGACTTTCAGAAAATACGTGATTCCAGCGTACGCGGCGCCAGGCCCGACATCAGCGCCCTGGCTACCCTCGATAGCGGCAGCGCATCGGTCATGGTATGGAATTATCACGACGATAACATACTTACAGATGGTGAACCTGTTACCATCACTATCCGCGGTTTACCCACCGCCAAAGCCTTGTTGCAACATTTCCGTATTGACCACGAACACAGTAATGCTTATACCGCCTGGAAGCAAATGGGATCTCCGCAGCAACCCACTCCACAACAGGTGGAGGGGCTTGAAAAAGCAGGACAACTGCAACTGCTGTCTTCACCGGAATGGGTACACGTAGAGAACGGTACGGCTGTTATACGTATGCAGCTACCCCGGCAGGGTGTATCATTACTGAAGTTTTACTGGTAAGTAAGTATTACAGCGGAAGCCCTGGTTCTATAGCGTTTATTCGCTTAACTGCAGTGAGCTGTCGTTAATTCCAAATGTATGCCGCTTAAGCAGGTTGATCACTTCAGCACCCGCCAGCAATACCGGTCCATAGCCATGCGCAGCATATACGTTCACCGGGCGATAGTAATAGAACGCCGGATCAAAAGCCATACCTGTACCCACACAGGTACCTTCCACTTGTCCCCCTGCACTCACTTTAGACGCCACCGCATTCCATGCCAGCAATGCAGCAGGTGCATAAGCCATTGCATTCAACCAGCCCCTGTTCACTCCCCTCGCAAAACAGTAGGTATAGATGGCTGTAGCAGAGGTCTCGAGATAGGAATCGTTACGGTCCAGTAACTGATGCCATAGTCCATGGCCCGACTGATAAGCTGCCAGCCCTTTTGCCAAAGCCTGGAATTGTGTTAATACCGCCTTCCTGCCCGGGTGTGCATCCGGCAGCACATCCAGCAGCTCTGCCATCGCCAGCAATGCCCAACCATTAGCACGTGCCCAATTGAATTGCGGATGTACATCCATTCCCTGCACCCAGCCGTGCATATAAAGGCCCTTCTCCTTGTTGAACATCCTGGCAGAAAATTGCAAAACCTGTTTTACTGCATCATCAAAATATCGGGTATTGCCGGTCAATTTCCCCATCTGGGCCAAAGCTGGTACGCTCATATAGAGATCATCCAGCCAGAGTGTATTTCTCTGCGGCCGGTTCCTGGCAAGGGTACCATCCGGCAAACGAAATTCCTTCGATGAAATATATGCGATATAATTATCTGCCATAGGCCGCAGATTGGAGGGTCCACCCGCGCTCAATGTTTTAACAACGGCGGCACACATGGCCCCGGCATCGTCCAGCGCATGTGGAAACATTACGGCCCGCAACGGGTTATTGTTGTTGCCCGCTTGCTTATACAGCTGTTTAAACGCAGGCAGTGCATCGGCAATAAATTGCAGGCGGCTCATGGTATAATTGGTAAACTTCTGGTCGCCGGTAGCCTCGCCCGCCAATAACATACCGCAATAGGTAACGCCCCACTCGTAACTGGTAAGCCGGAAATCACCCTGCTGCCAGGTAGTCTGTTCATTGATCGCAGCCGTATTGACAAGTACCTTACCGGTAGAACGGTCTCTAAAGCGCGGCGGCGTCACTGTATCCAGGTAGCGGTAGATCCTGTCCAGCACCTGTTTTACGCTTTCAGTGGCGGGTGCGCCGTAGCTCACAGGATAGTCTGGTTGCAAGGCATGTAAGGGCGTTGTTACATCGTTTGCTTTTGGCTGTGCCAATAGGGGTGCAGGAAACAGTAATAAGCAAAGGAAGGCAATGCGTTGAGGTATTTGTTTCATAACATGGATAAATGATGTATATACTAAAAATAAGCAAGCAAGCTCATTTAGCTGTCCTATACTATCCTGCCGTATGAAAAGCAGAACGCCTGACACATTTATTGTCAGGCGTTCTGCATCTCTGCATTCCTACACTCAGCATTCTCCCTGATTATGCCGATTGCGGTTCCCTCCTTGCCTTTTTGTTCACACTATTCTCGGCAATTTGCGTAAGCAGGGCATCTGCTTCCTTCTCCTCACTTAATGTTTGTCCTAATATTTTTGCCACCTGCTCATAACCCAGGGTAAGGGCCAGCTGGCGTAATCCGCCATAGGTAGCAATCTCATAATGTTCCGCTTTCTGTGCTGCGAAGATCAAGCCAACGTCTCGCTGGGCAGATGCTTCATCGGTTTCATCTATTATGTCCTCGCCTTCATCAACAATACCCGCCATCGCCTGACATTTCTTTGACTTCGCCTCCTTACCTATTATTCCAAATATATCCTCCAATCTGGTTACGTGAGTCCTGGTTTGCTCCAGGTGATTACCAATCGCATTCTTCAGCTCATTCCCGGTAGCAGCTTCCTGCATTTTCGGTAATGTTTTCACCAGCTTCTTTTCTGCCCAGTAAATATCCTGTAACTGATCCTCAAAAAATTCCTGCAGTTTAGAATCCGCAGCAGTAGCGGCCTGGTTAGCATGTGTAGTTGCCATAAGAAATAGTTTTTAGCTTTCAATAATATCCCTTTCTAACACTGTACTGTATAATACATAACCATGCCATGCTATGGTGCGGCATTGCCTCCAAGCCGTTAGACACAGAAAATCAATTGCTAATACCGGCCACACCAGTTATGCTACGCTACAAATATGCACAACTGCGGGAAAAGAGTGTTGCGTATCCGGTCGTAAATGTGGAGATACCTGCGCATTATATGCATCAGTGTTATTATGCACCATACCGTACAAAACTGCTATAAAGACTATTGGAGTATTTTCAATTGCAACTCTATAAGGCTGCCTAATATCTTAGCGTCTCCATACATCCTGCGGGTAATGTTCACCCCGTTCCACATGGTTAGCAGGTAGCGGGCCATTAAGGCCGGGTCTTCCTTTGTTTTCAATTCGCCACTCTTCTGGGCCGCCTTCACAGCATCGTAGAACAGCTGCTCCAGCTGCTTTAACCGCTTAACTGCTTTCAGCTTAAGCTGAATGTCCACATTAGACAGCTCGGCTATTGTGTTGCCCATAAAACAACCTTTTCCGTGCTCCTCTTTAGGGCTAACGGCAATCTCCCGGAAGAACTTTCTTATCTGCTCTGCCGGCCGGTTTGTTTTGGCCAGCGCGGCCTGTAAACGTTCCAGTGATCCATTGTTAAACTGCTCAAGGGCATTTTCAAACAGTTCCCTTTTACCCTCCGGAAAGGCCAGGTAGAAGCTGCCTTTACCAATACCCATAGCCGCCAGCAGCTCGTCAGTAGAAGTTGCCTCATACCCTTTGCTCCAGAAAAGATCTGCCGCCTTGTCCACCACTTCCTTCTTATCAAATATCTTGGGCCTGCCTGCCATATCAAAAGATTTACACTACAAAGATACATACTGTACTCAACAGTACAAAAAACCAGTTAAACAGCTGATGCGTCACTACAGCTATCAAATAGCACCCTACCGCATGCAGGTCCTGTCTAAACATTCCGACCTTATTTTACCCATGCTGTGTAGATAATTATACAAGCCCATCGGAACTATAAAGGGACACGACAGGTAGCAACATCTGTGGGCGTAGTTTTTGAGGAAATACGCTATAAAAACCAGCTGAACCATAAAAAGTGAACGGTGAAGAAGCTGTCTGCACCGTTCACTCATCGTTTTTATCGTTAAACAGAACCTGCTATGACCCAGCCTACTCCTCAGCAAACACAGGAACAAAGCGAACACACAACTGCTACGGACGGACACGGTAACGGACACGAACATCATCCAAAAGAAAACTTCTTTTCCCGGTATGTTTTCAGTATGGATCATAAAATGATTGCCAAACAGTTCCTTATAACAGGCATGATCTGGGCAATTATTGGTGCTGCCTTTTCAGTTATTTTCCGCCTGCAGCTGGGCTATGGCGAACAGACTTTTCCCTGGCTGGAAACCTTGCTGGGCCATTGGGCTAAGGGTGGGCGTATTACACCGGAGGCTTACTATGCGATGGTGACCATGCACGGTACCATCCTGATATTCTTTGTGCTGACCGCAGGTTTGAGCGGTACTTTCTCCAATCTGCTCATTCCCCTGCAGCTGGGGGCACGTGATATGGCTTCGCCATTTATGAATATGCTAAGCTACTGGTTCTTTTTCCTGGCCAGTATTGTGATGATGAGCTCTCTGTTTGTTCAAACCGGCCCAGCCTCCGGCGGCTGGACCTCCTACCCGCCGTTAAGCGCCCTGGGTGATGCTTCCATCGGCTCAAAGATCGGTATGGATCTGTGGCTCACCAGCATGGCTTTGTTTGTAGTGTCACAACTATTAGGCGGACTCAACTACATTACCACCATCCTCAATATGCGCACCAAAGGCATGAGCCTGAACCGCATGCCCCTTACCATGTGGGCTTTCTTCTTTACCGCTGTGCTGGGCGTACTGTCATTCCCCGTGTTGCTCTCCGGTTTCATCCTGCTGCTGATGGACCGCCACGCAGGCACCAGTTTTTACCTGAGTGAACTTTTTGTAGCCGGTAAGGCCCTCACCAATGAGGGCGGCAGCGCTATCCTCTATCAGCACCTGTTCTGGTTCCTGGGACATCCTGAAGTATATATCGTGATCTTGCCCGCTATGGGCATTGTATCTGAAGTGCTGGCCATTAATGCACGCAAGCCCATTTTTGGTTACCTGGCCATGGTAGGCTCGCTGCTTGCCATTGCTTCACTTTCATTCCTGGTATGGGCGCACCATATGTTTGTAAGTGGGATCAATCCTTTCCTGGGATCCTTTTTTGTGCTACTTACGCTATTGATTGCCGTTCCCTCCGCCATCAAAGTATTCAACTGGCTGGCCACCATCTGGCGAGGTAACCTGCGTTTTACACCGGCAGCCCTTTTCAGTATAGGTTTTGTGAGCACATTTATCTCGGGCGGGCTGACCGGTATATGGCTGGGCAACTCTTCCATAGATATTCATGTGCATGATACCTACTTTGTTATTGCACACTTTCACCTGGTAATGGGCGTGTCTGCCATCCTTGGGATGTTTGCGGGCATCTATCACTGGTTTCCCAAAATGTATGGCCGTTTCCTTAATGACACCATGGGGTATATTCACTTTTGGATCACACTGGTAGGCGCCTACCTCATCTTCTGGCCCATGCACTATATGGGACTGGCAGGTGTACCCAGGCGTTATTACGATTTCAGTAACTGGGAGTCTTTCAAACAATTTTCAGATCTGAACCATTTCATCAGCTTTGTAACCATCATCGTGTTCTTTACACAGTTGCTGTTTGTGTTCAATTTCTTTTACAGCCTGTTCAAGGGAAGAAAGGTTACCAACCCCAACCCCTGGAATGCCACTACTCTGGAATGGACCACGCCCATTCATCCCGGTCATGGCAACTGGCCGGGCGAAGTGCCCCAGGTACACCGCTGGGCCTATGATTACAATAAGGGGAATACGGACTTTCTTTCGCAAACAGTACCGGTATCAGAAGAAGAGAATAAATGATCAGGAAGTATGCCTGTTTAAATACTGCAGAAAGCCCAGGAAGAAATACTTTCTGCACAGTACCTTTTCATATAGCAGAATGCCTGCAGCTGCACATATAATACCTGCCAGCACATCAAGTATATAGTGGTGACTGGTATATACTGCCGCAAACCAGATACCGGGTGTTACAATAGCTGCCAGCACCTTAAAGAAAATACTCCTGGTCCTCAACGCAAACACCAGCACGATCAGGGGATAAGCCGAGTGTAGTGAAGGCATTGCCGCAAATACATTGGAGCCCTTGGCATACAGCCCCTGGAAGATATTTACCTGGAAGAACTGGTCAAACCTGATCAGGCCCGCCGTATTGCCGGGTGTATGTGGCTCCAGCTCAAAACCATGCAGTTGCACATACCAGGGTGGGGCTGCCGGGTAAATGTAATAGATCACAAAACCGATCAGGTTCACCAGCAGGAAGATGAACATAAAATGAAAGAACTGCATCCGGTTGCTATAGAACAGGTACACCGCAAATACCAATGGCAATGGTATCCAGCACAGATAGAAGCAACCGCACATGATGTCCAGGAAGGTGGCGCTATGCAGGCGCCAGTACTCATTGGGGGTTACCATTCCTTCCGGCGATGCAATGCCGAAGATGTCCTTTTCCGCATGGTAGATACTGGCTATGTGCACTTTCCCAAATTCATAGTTGGGAAAAGCCTTCATATAGTCGTACAGTATCCAGTAAACAATGAAAATGGAAAAACCGATAATAAACCTGCGTGTGCCGCGGGTAAGGTAGAATAACGCGTTGAACAGCCCCACCAGTACCAGCTGATCTGTTTTAAAGCCTACCAGCAGTGCAGACAGCAGCAGGTAACCTACGCTGATCAGGCTGGTGAGCAGTATTGTTTTGCGACTATAGAAAGAAGTTGTGCCAGTTACCGTTGAAAGCGTGTCCATCGTCATTTCTTTATAAAATCCGATCTGAAGATCTTGTCCCAGAACGAAGAGCTAACACCGTATCCCTTATCGGCATCCTGGTAATGGTGTAGCATGTGGTGCTTTTTGATCTTCAGCCAGATACCACTATTGATGTTAACGTGATGTATTGCATAGTGGATCATATCATAGAACAGGTATCCCGTTACAAATCCCGGGAATACCGCATACAAATAAGGAGGATCTATCAATGCGGCAAACAGGAAATAAAAACCAAAGGCCAGCGGAATGCTTACCGAGGGTGGCATCACCAGGCGAAGCCGGTCTTTTGGAAAATCATGATGCACCCCGTGGAATATAAAATGCAGCCGCAGTCCCCATTTGGATTTCGGTACAAAATGGAATACGAAACGGTGTAAGATGTATTCCGTAAACGACCATAAGAAAAGGCCGCCGGCATAACAGCCAAAGAAAAGCAGTATACCCATGTCTGCCTGAAACAATGCTCTCCAGGAAAAGTAAAGAACAACGGGAACATAGATGATCAGCGGTACAGAAAAATGCACTTTAGATAAGCTCTCCAGGAAGCCATTCTTAAACATCCTGGTAGATTCACTGGAATTTGATATATAATTCTTAGGCATAGCTCTCTTCTTCTTTTATGGTTTAAAACGCTCCAGCGTCTCAGCACCGGTAGCAGGATCAATTCCCTTCATCTCAATATACACCACATTGGGTACCCAGAAAGTGCCTCCTTCAATCTGGATCCAGATACTGCTCAGCGCTGCCATGGTATCGTTTATCTTGGTGAAGATCTGGTATTTGCCTTTATCAGATTTCATCAGATACATAGGGTGTTTGTCATATGCCACCGATTTGATCTCATATTTATCTTCAGCCAGCTTTTTCACCTTAATACCATAGGCAAATTTACGCTGTATAAAGTTGAGTCCTTTCTTAGTGCCACCTTCGGTGTAACGAATCCAGTACACGTTTACCGGATCGTCTGCATTCAGTTTACCATCCTTGTCTACATTCAGATCATATATGATGGTATTGGCGTTGGGTGTACGCTGCAGGTAGAACAACATATTGGGTATGCCGCTGGGCACAGGAAAATTAGGTCTTTCTGGTCCGCCTGCCTGTGCTGCAGTACCCGTAACCATCATGACAAACAGGCCTATCCAGGCAATTAGTTGTTTACCCGCCGGTTTGCTTTTGCGCTCTTCCTGCTGTTGCTGCTCCATTGCTTTTTTTGACTCCCTCAGACGGTTGATCGCAGTTATATTGCTCATAATAGCCAGAATAGTTATTGGGATCGTAAAGATAGACATGGTTTCGAACACATGAAAGGGGAATCCCGGAATATACAGTTTATAATTCCCTCCTATATAATGGCCGGCCACCCCGCAGCCAATGGCAGACAGGGCTATCAGTACCACCCGCTCTGGCCTTTGCATCAGGCCGCCTTTACACTCAATTCCCAGGCCTTCTGCGCGTGCCCTGGTATAGCTTACCATCATGGAGCCGATCATGGCAATGAACGCAAACAGGGAACTAAGAAAGTAGTGGTGTGCCACCAGGTAATAACAGATGCCCAGGAACAGCACCAGCTCACTGTAGCGGTCCAGTACAGAATCATACAATGCTCCGAATTTGGAGCTCATCTTCCCCAGGCGGGCCACCTGCCCGTCCAGCATGTCAAACAGGCCGGCAAACAGGATCAGGGCGCCCGCCCAGCCCACATATCCAAGCTCGCCCCGGTTGCTCTTCTCCGCCCCTACTATAAATATAGCGGCTACTCCAATGTTCAGTATTAAACCTATGGTTGTCACCGCATTAGGAGTCAGTCCCATTTTTATCAATCCCTTTACCAAAGGATTGATGATCACGTAGATGCCCTGCTGTAGTTTATCTCTGAATGTGCTCTTTTTCATACATAATACGCATAAAGTTGATCATCAATAATTACACAAATATCCTGATAATATATGCGTTCTAAAAATCAAATCGTACGCGGGTTCTTATACCCCAGCTGGAAATATCAGGATGATCCAGGTAGGTAAAGCGTTTCACAAGGTCTACCCTGATCAGTCTGAAGATATTGGCAATACCTACACTGCCCTCCACATATGGCCCGTCGCTAAGGGTATAGGTGGCAGGAACCCCGTCTTTACCCACCGGGAAATTGAACAGTGAGGGGTCGTTCTCCGGCATGTTTTCCTTCCTCACACCGCCTACCAGCACCTTTACGGCAGCCACCTCACGCAGTTTCAGGCGTTTCATCAGCGGTATCTTATTGAAGATAAAGCCGTTGAAATGGTGGTCTATATTCAGGCTGGCGTAGTGATCACTCACAAACTCCAGGAAGTTCATCAGGTTGTAAGACTCCAGCTGGTAAGCATAGGTCTGGTTGGCATGGTGGATGGTTAGCAGCGGGAAGGGTACCTTTCCAAAGGTATAGCCGCCTTCCAGCACCACCTCACTGTAACCGATGGGCGACAGGTACATCATTTTATAGATGTTCAGCTGCAGGTTCTGGTAGTTGTACTGGCCACCCAGCAATCCTTTCACCCCTACGGTACCTGTCAGTGAAACGATCGGGTATTTGTTCGGGATGGGTACACGGAAATTCTTACCAGAGTAGAACTGTTCGTGCGGCGCCCACCTGAACTGCAGTGAGAACTCCTGCGTAGTGATCCGGCGGATGCTATCCTGCGCTACCTGTCCCTTGATGTAGGCAAGGCTGCCCGCCGGCTGCTGCCGCCAGTTCTTAAAGCCCAGCTTGAATGAGGTATGGTTTTGCAGCTCGTGCAGGTAAGTAATATTATAGATATCGTTATATAACCACTTGTCGTTATTACCGCGTTTGAAAGACAAGAGGAAGTTATCCTCCTGCACAAACTGCAGTTCCTGGCCAGGTATCTTCATGTCGTGCTGGTAGTTGGCAGACAACGAGCGTACCGGGAACTCCCAGATAGAACGGTGGGTGAAGGAGTAAGTACCACCAAAGTAGTACTTCCATTTTTTATCCTTGAAACCGTAGGCGCCATAAGATTCCAGGTAAATGCTCTTGTTGAACCTCGGAGTGGTACGGCCGCCCAGGCGTCCACGGAAACCTTCTACAGGGTTGAAGCTGTAAAAAGTATTTACTGGTCCTACCTCAATAGGCCCAAACTGCTTGTAACCTGCCAGCAGCAGGGTAATAATGTCCATTGTACGCCTGAAAGAACGCATGTGCTGCAGGCTGTCAATATTGGCATATACTTTTGACTCCGGACCGGTAAGCGTATCGTGCCGGTTCTCTGCCCAGAAAGACTCCGGTACCTGTGAAACGCTGTCTGCTTTTACCTGGGCTGCCCCTTTATAGAAGTCATCCGGCAACTGCTTGTTAATTTCAAAGTCTTTCACCGATACTGTGCGTTCACCATAAACACCGCCTTTGCTATTGGCAAACAGGGTAAAATCGGCCTGCAGTGTTTTCTTACTGGTATAAAACCTGCCATCGGGCGCCTTCTCAAATTCCTGGATCACACGGAAATCTCTTACCCAGTTAATATTGGTACGTTTATTACCTGTCATGTCTGCTTTCCGGATGGCATAATTGCCGTCCAGCGTCACATACAGCTTACCCTGCAACAGGAGGTCTGTCTGGTTCCTGGGCACAAATTCCATCTCCACCAGCTTGGTACCCTCTTCGTTTACAACGGTATCGGTAATAAAATATTTATAGAAAGTAGGCCCGGCATTGGCAATCGGGCTCAGGAACTGGTTTGTGAACAACATCAGGTTGTTGTCATAAATATCGTAGTCCTGGTAAATATGGTTCAGGTACTGGCTAAGGCCCTGGTTGTCAATAAAGTCCTCAAAGCTTACCTTTTTTTCTCCTCTTACAATCTCTTTCTTCTTTTCAGGATCTTTCCGGTAGTATATATCAGAAGATATTTCCTCCAGGTAAACAGGCAGCAACGCTTTGCCCTCTACCTTGGTAGTATCCCTGTTGTCGAATATGAATTTATACTTCTTGAGGAAGCGGCTTTTCTGGAATTTCTCTGTGCTGTTACTTAAAGCAAATTCCAGTTTTTCGTACTGGTTATACTGGGTATAATTGTAGTGTTCGATACGGTTTTTGTCCCTGTTGTCTATCACGAGGCGGATCAGTTCTACCGCCGGGTTATTCTTGTTGCGGTAACGTTCACGCTTGCCGCTTTTTACAATCACCTCTCCCAGCATGCGGGAAGTGGTCTCCAGCCTTACGTTAATGACCTGGTTGGTGCCGTTGGCAATCTTCATACGAAAGGTCTTGTACCCCAGGCTGGCAATATGCAGACTGTCGCGGTTACCGGTGAACTGAAGGCTGAATTTTCCGTTTACATCCGTTTGTGTACCAATGCTGGTACCCGGAATAAATACGTTTACAAAGGGCATAGGGGCCTTCTGCTTTGCGTCTGTGATGGTTCCGCTGACAGTAGTGGTCTGCGCAGCCAATCTTACCGAGCAGACGGTCAATAAAAATAAAAAGATCAGGCTTATCTTTTCCAAGCTATGATCCATACGCTTCTTCATCTGAAAACAAATTTCTTTTGCAACACATAATTATACCCTATGCCTACCACAATTGATGTAATTACTTTGGACAGCACAGGGTTAAGACCCATGTATTGCGTGATAATGAATACCCCCGCTGCATTCAGCAGGAGGTTGCCGGTCCACACCAGCACATATTTAATGAACTGCCATTCCATTTTCCCTTCTGCGGCATTGAATGCCCACAGCCTGCCCATCATGAAATTGAGCAAACCGCCGGCGATAGTTCCCGTTATACTACCTGCCAGATACCACCAACCGAATACATTCACCAAAACGATTGTGGTCAAAAAGTCGAAACCTGTGGCAGCCAAAGAGGCGGCCTGCGCTTTGAAAAAGGTCGCTTTTATAAAGGTCGCCATTTATTCTAAAACAGTTTAGATCTGAATGCGATCTGTAAAAGCAGGTTGGCGTACACCCCTGCCAGTATATCGTCCAGCATTACACCCCAGCCACCCGGCAGGCGCTCCGCTTTACGGATATACAACGGTTTAGCAATATCAAAAAAGCGGAACAGTACCAGGCCAGCCGCTATATATAGTAAACTCGGCGGCAGCATCAGCAGGCTGATGCACATACCTGCCACTTCGTCAATCACCACTTTCTGATTGTCTTTGCCCCAGTTCTTTTCTACTTCGCTGGCACTCCAGGTGCCCAGCACCACGATCAGGAGGGTAATCCCCCATTGCATGGAAATATCGGAGATCTCTCCAGCCTGCAGCATGTACCAAGCCAGGGCCGTTACCACTGCAGCTACCGTACCCGCTCCTTTGCCTATGTACCCTATCCCCAGGCTGGTAGAGATCAACTGATGAAATCTGATCATGATTGTTCTACGGTCTCTTCGTAATAATCCAGTCCCAGGTGAGTGATTAAGTCTTCACCCATCATATGGCGCAGGGTATTTTCGAGTTTGATCAGCTGTTTGAAAATATCGTGTTCCGGTCTCAAACCAGGCGCAGTCTGCGGTGATTTGAAGTAGAACGACAACCATTCCTGTATGCCAGACATTCCGGCCCTTTTGGCCAGGTCTATGAAAAGTGCCAGATCCAGCACGATGGGCGCTGCCAGGATAGAATCACGGCATAGGAAATTGATCTTTATCTGCATCGGATAGCCCAGCCATCCAAAAATGTCGATATTATCCCAGCTTTCCTTATTATCGCCACGGGGCGGATAGTAATTGATCCTGATCTTGTGGTATAGTTCTCCATACAGCTCCGGATTAAGATCAGGACGGAAAATGTCCTCCAGTACCCCTAGTTTGGACACCTCTTTGGTCTTGAAATTATCCGGATCGTCCAGTACCCATCCGTCCCGGTTACCCAGGATATTGGTGGAGAACCAACCCTGTACGCCGAGGGCCCTTGCATGCAAACCTGGTGCCAGAATGGTCTTCATGAGCGTTTGTCCGGTTTTGAAGTCCTTTCCGCCAATGGGGGTCTCTGTTTCTCTGGACAGTTCTACCAGGGCGGGAATGTCTACAGTCAGATTGGGCGCGCCATTGCAGTAGGGTACTCCCAGCCTGAGGGCCGCGTAGGCGTAAATCATGCTGGGGGCAATACGGCTGTCATTATCTTTCAGGCCTTGCTCAAAACTTGCCAGACTGTCATGCACATCTGAAGTTTCATGGAAGATCTCCGTAGAACCGCACCATACCATTACAATACGGTCGCAGTTGTGCTTTGCCTTGAAGGTTTCAATATCCTTCATAACATCCAGGGCCAGGTTATATTTGGTATCGTACTGCTTGATGTTGGTGCCGTCCAGGTTCTTTACATAGTTCTTGTCGAACGCTGCTTTCATGGGAACCAGGGCCTCCAGTTCGGGCTGGATGGCCTTCAGGAGGTAGGGGTCCAGTACACCTGCCTTTACGGCAGCCTGGTACACATTGTCTTCATACACATCCCAGCCGCCAAATACTATGTCGTTCAGGTCTGTGAGGGGTACAAAATCCTTGATCTTGGGGGTTCTGTTCTCGGTTCGTTTTCCCAGGCGGATACTGCCTGTCTGAGTGAGGGAGCCGGTAGGTTGGGCCAGGCCTTTCTTAACGGCCTCCACACCGGCTATCACGGTAGTTGCGACAGCGCCGAGCCCTGGTATGAGGATACCCAGTTTGCCCTTTGCTTCTTGAACTTGTTGTTTCATCCGATTAACATTTGTTTGTTTTGAATTACCGGACGGAACTTGCGCTTACAATCCTTCTGTAAGTAAAGATCCATACGGGTGCTTGTCTTTTTTCAATGTTGTTGCTATAACCATTTATTGTCCCTGTACCATTGCAGTGTCTCGGCCAGGCCTTTTTCAAGGTCATAGTCCGGTGAAAAATGCAGTTCTGTCCTGCTTTTTTCAATGCTACAGTACCAGTTCGGCGCAGTAAGCTCATTCAGTTTTTCCCTGTTGAGCGCCGGCGCCGTTTTACCCCGGGAAGGCATTCTTTCCAGCGTGCTGGCAATTACCTGCACAATTCCGAAAGGAATATGCACTTTCCAGGTCTGCCTGCCCAGCAATCGTTTCGCAACGTCTGCAAGGGCATAGCGGTCATACACATTTCCGTCTGACAAGTTGTAGGTGCCTGTACTAGGCGATGTAAGCGCTTCTATGGTGGCTTTTGCCAGGTCTTTCACGTACAGAAAGCTGAAGCGTTGCTGCTTTCTGCCGATATATGGTTCAAATCCGCGGCTGATCAGTTTGAACATAATGAAAATGTCCTTATCGCGGGGACCATAAACAGCAGTAGGGCGGAGAGTGATCAGCGGAAGCCCTTCGATCTGCTGTAAGTATTGCTCTGCTAATAGTTTACTTCTTCCGTATCCTGTAACCGGCTTTGGTTCACTGTTCTCACAGATAGGAGTCACCGCATCATAAGCGATAGGCCCCAAAGCCGCCAGGCTGCTGATAAAAACAAATTTTTTCAGCGGTGTTGCTGCACTTTTAACGGCCATTGCCAGCGCTTTAGTATAGCCGGCGTTTACCGCATTATATTCTTCATCTGAAAAAGCTTTTGTGATACCGGCCGCATGTATCACGTAATCATATTGTTTATCTTCCAATACTTCCCTGATGGAAGCTGCGTTGCTAAAATCCGGGGAAACATACTGCACCTCGTATCCCTGCAGGTGATCGATACGGCTGGATGACCTTACGGCTGCATGTACTTCCAGCCCTGCTTTTAATGCTGCCTCGATCAGATGAAACCCCACAAACCCACTGGCGCCTGTGATAAGAACTTTTTGTTTCACTTTCAATTATTTGTCCGGGGTTGAACGTTTGATGCCTGCATAACAGTTCTAAAGCAATGTTAAATATCACTTTAACCTAACGTTCAAATCGCCTTTTCGAATATCCTGTACTTCTTGTATACTTTACCGTTCACACTGTTCTCTATCCCTTTGTTCATCATTTCATTGGTTTCCAGCACCCAGCTTGCTTCCGCCCATTTCATGCCTTTCTTCAGCCCGTTCTCCATGACCGTGCCGTAAAAAACAGCTTCAATACCCAGCTTCCGGTAATCTTCCAGTACACCCAGCACCATGATGCGGAGGGCATTGATCTTTTTCCTGCCGAACAGCAGCTTGAAAATACCGGTAGGTAATAACCTGCCTCTCTTTACATTGATCAGTACCTGGTTAATATCAGGAATACAGATGGTGATGCCTATTACTTTGCCCTCATGTTCTGCCAGCAGCACAAAATCAGGATCAACGATCAGTTTCAGGTCTTTGGCTGTATAGTCAAACTCCTCATTGGTCATTGGCACAAATCCCAGGTTCTTGTCCCAGGCGGCATTATACACTTCCCTGATTTTATCGGCTTCCTCCTTGAACTTCTTCATGTTGATCTTGCGGATAGTGATGTTACGCTGCTCCAGGCGTTTGCGTAACAGCTCCATCATCTTCCGTGGCTTTTCATTCACGGTATCCGCGGTGATCTTATGGGCAAAAGTGTCTACCTTTTTTACAAACCCGCCCTGTGTGATCAGGTCCAGGTAATAAGGCTTGTTATAGGTCATCATCGCCATGGGAGGCGAATCAAAGCCTTCTATCAGTAATGCGCAGGTTTCATTGGTAGAGAAGTTCACCGGCCCTATCATGGTGTTGGCGCCCTTCTGCTTCAGCCAGGCTGCTGCCGTGCTGAATAAAGCATCTGCCACCAGCTGGTCGTTGATGCTGTCAAAGAAACCAAAAAAGCCATCCTGCGTATGATTGAACGCATTATGGCTGTTATTCTGGATAGCAGCTATCCGGCCTACGATCTTGTCTTTTCTCCAGGCCAGGAAAAGCTGCAGTGAAGAATGTTTATGAAAAGGATGCTTACCCGGCGTAAGCAGGTCGCGTTGTGCTATAAAAAGCTCCGGCACATAACAAGGATCATCCTTGTAAAGGTCATGGGGAAAGTCAATGAACTGCCCCAGTTCCTTTTTTGACTGCACCGGCTTTACCTCCACCATCTCATCTGGTGTAAGCGCCTTGCGCTGCTGCACCGGCGTTGCCTCCATCATATGTTCTCTTTTATTGTGATGATGTTCAGTTTTCTGAATGCACGCTGCATTTTTTCTACCGCTTCTTCGATCTGCTCAAAGGTGTGTGTGGCCATCAGTGAGAATCGGAGCATGGTAGCATCAGCAGGTACAGCAGGGGGAACTACAGGGTTTACAAACAAACCATTATCCTGCAGCAGTTTTGCTATTGCGAAGGTTTTTTCGTGATCCCTTACAAACACCGGGATGATCGGAGATGCAGTAGGGCCCAGTTCAAAACCGGCTTCCATCAGCAATCCCTTGGCATAGTTGGTATTTGCCCACAGCTTTTCGATGTGCTCAGGCTCTGTTTCGATGATCTCGAGTGCCGCCATTACACTGGCCACAGAAGCCGGTGTCATGCTGGCGCTGAAGATCAGGGAACGTGCACTGTGTTTCAGGTATTCAATGGTATCTGCGTCGCTGGCAAGGAAACCTCCCAGGGAAGCAAATGACTTACTGAAAGTACCCATGATCACATCCACCTTATCGGTAAGACCGAAATGGGAAGCAGTACCGGCGCCTTTATCGCCTACCACGCCCAGGCCGTGCGCATCGTCCACCATAATACCGGTGTTGTACTTCTCAGCAATATCCACGATCTCAGGCAGCCGCGCCAGGTCTCCCTCCATGCTGAACACGCCGTCTACTACGATCAGCTTGTTCACTTCAGGCGGCAAACCTTTCAGCTTGGCTTCCAGATCTTCCATGTTGTTGTGGCGGTACTTGATCACCTTGGAGTAGGATAAACGGCTACCGTCCAGAATAGAAGCATGGTCATACTCATCCAGGATGATATAGTCGTTACGACCGGTCAGACAGGATAAAGCGCCCAGGTTAGCCTGGAAGCCTGTGCTGAACAGTATCGCTTTCTCCTTACCCACATAGCGCGCAAGGCGGTCTTCCAACTCAATGTGAAGATCAAGTGTGCCGTTCAGGAACCGGGAACCGGCACAGCCAGTCCCATAGGTCTCAATGGCCTGCTTTGCAGCTTCCTTGATCTTGGGATGACTGGTAAGCCCCAGATAGGAGTTGGACCCAAACATGAGCACCCTTTTCCCATCAATAATCACCTCTGTGTCTTGCGCAGATGATATCGGCCGAAAATATGGATATATACCTTTTTCCTTGGCAATAACTGCCTCTTTTACAGGTAGCCTCTTGTACATTAATTTTTATGCTTATGCTGTGAAAATCGTACGCGTATTTATGCTTTATCGCTTGCCGTAAAGACTTCCAGTCTGTTCGACTGAAAAAGTTTTAATGTCCAAAAATACAATTCTTAAACATTTCTTAACAAAAAATTTTGTGCCCGGATTGCATTTCTCATAGGGATATAGCTCATTTTCAATAGGTTAAATATTTTTTTTAATTATTTTGACAGGTCCCGATCCGGGTACATATATATTAATAATTATCCGAATAAAGAAATGTTTTCTCTGACTGCATCACGGATAAAAATAATCACAAAAATAAGAACGAATTACACAAATTGTTGTTACACAATAGTGTAATTCGTTGTAATACTTATTCACAAAGCATTATTAGCTAATAATCAACCTTTTATAAACTCTGTATTGGCTGTAATGGTTACTTCGTCGCTCAGCATCGCGTTCGGATACTTGGTTCCGAAAGAGAAATCTGCACGTTTGATAGTACCAGTTACCTTAAAGCCGGCTACTGTTTTCTTACTCATCGGGTTTACTGTTGTACCCCTCAATGTAGCATCCAGGGTTACGGGCTTGGTAACGCCATGCAGGGTCAGATCACCAGATACCTTGTACTTGTTCTCACCTACTTTCTGGAAAGACTTGCTTTTGAAAGTGATAGTGCTGTATTTGGCTGCATCAAAGAAGTCTTCGTTCTTCAGGTGGCCGTCGCGTTTTTCGTTGTCTGTGTTCACGCTGTTCACGTCTGCAGTCAGTTCTACAACAGCATCGCTGAAATCTTCTTTGGAAGAGGTGATCTTGGCATCAAATTTTGAAAACTGGCCGTCTACATCAGAGATCATCATGTGTGTAACGGTAAAACCCAGTTTAGAGTGCGCCGGATCCAGCGACCAGGTTGTTTGCGCAACACCTGCCAGGGATAAAACAGAGCATACTGCAAAGAGTAGGGCGGTCTTTTTCATTGTTGTTGATTTTATTTTTGGTTTTTAATGAATAAATGGCTCATGCGGTGCATCCTTTAATAAAACCGGTCACCAGGTCTTTCAATACCAACCGGTTAAGGTCTTCATTGTTGGCCGGACCTATTATGTTGATAGACACCAGGCCGTGGATCATGGAAAGAAAGGCATGGAACTTCAGAAAAGGGTCTGCCTGGCTGTTCCTGTATTTTTCGATGATCTGGCGGATAGTACACTGGATCACATCCATACAGGCGCTTACCTCGGGTATCTTACGGGCACTTTCACAGCTGGGAACCCCCAGGCTGAACATCAGCTGATAGTATTGTTTGTGCTGAAAAGCAAAATCCCAGTAAGCCGCGCCAATCGCCTCCAGCTGCTCCTCCGGTTCCCTGTAACCAGCCCTCACGGCGCTCAGTTCATTGCCCAGCAACTCAAATCCTTTTTTATTGAACTCCGCTACAATTGCATCCTTGTTCTCAAAGTGATCATAAACAACCGGAACACTGTACTCAATCGCCTCCGCTATCTTCCTGATAGAGAGCGCCTGCCAGCCTTCTTCATGAACCAGCTTCCAGGCCGCATCCAGTATCCCTGTGCGCATTTCTTCCCGCTGCCGTTGCTTACGTTCCGTTATTCCCACTGCTGTAATTTCTATTGTTAAACGATAGTGTCACCCTCCCAAAACACCTTTTAGAAAAACTAACACCGTTAGCAAATGTAGTAGCAATTATTTGTTTCAACAAATATTTAGCACTTACGTTTAGGTAAGTGCCCTGAGCATCCGCTGTTTTTCGACTATTCAAAAGATTTAGTCTGAAAGTCCGGAAAAAATTGGGCCTTCTCGCATTTTCTCTCTAGTTTTGAGCAGAACGACTTCAAACCTACAATGACAACACTGGCTAAAGACGAAGTGATCAAATCCGATATACTGGATGAAGCGGCGAAGCTTTTCCGACACTATGGCTTACAGAAAACGACCATGGAGGATATTGCCAAAGCTGTAGGAAAAGGTAAAAGCACGCTCTATTACTATTATAAGAATAAAGAAGAGATCTTTGACGCGGTGATCCGCAAGGAGAAGAACATCATCTTCCGTAATATTCAGGAGGCCGTCAGTAAAGAAGACAGTGCCGTAAAAAAGCTGGAAGCCTTTACCCGCAGCAAGATGCGGGAGATCAAACGGATGAACACCCTCTACCAGGTGGTGGTCAGCGATCTGAAGGCCTGCAACGAGCTGGAGATCAGCATCCGCAGAAATTACGACTGCACAGAAGCCGAGATACTGAAAAGCATTCTCCAGTACGGGGTCATTACCGGGGAATTCCCGAACTATGACCAGCAGGAACTGGACATCCTGGCCTTCCTGCTTGCCAATGCTCAACGCGGTGTAGAATCTGCCTGCATTATGGATAAAAAGCTGGACGAAATAGGCGAGAAAATGGATTTCCTGGTGTCTGTACTGATGAACGGGATCCGCAAATCCTGAATTTTTTTGACAAATAATCGACCGAAAAACGATAATATTCTAATTTTTCATAGTATATAATTGCTGTTACAACAGTGTAACAGTTGTAGGTTTAGGCAACAAGCCGGAATAGTCCTGTTCCGGCTTTTTATATTATATTACCAGTCTTCTTCTTGTGTTCTCCTGGCGTGGTCTATCTGTGCTCTTGTGATATGGTAGTACCGGGGCATTTTGTTAAAATAGTATCATTCAAAAGTATTTCCTCTTTGCGAAAATGATTTTCCCGATTGGAGTACTAACAACTAATAAGCCTTTGTTCCTTTGCGTCATCAAAATCAATCACACGTCAAAGATCATGGCAATTCTCATCAGCAGGCAATGGTTGACAGCATTATTTATCTTCCTGTCAATCAATGCTTTTGGACAAACCATCCGGGGAACAGTAAGGGACATTAACAACACTCCGCTGCAAAAAGTAAGCATTCAACTCGCCAATAAACAGCATACCACCGCTACGGATACCAGCGGCGAATTTTCCTTTACCGGCCTGCCCGCAGGAAAATATGTCATCCGCTTCTCGCATACCGGCTTTGAAGCCGATCAGAAAACCATTACCCTCTCCAACGGCGAAACCCGCGTGGTAGATGTAGTGATGGTACCCTCTACAGAACAGCTGCAGACCGTAGAGATCACCGGCCGTAAAGAATCCGGCTACAAGAACACCAACTCCTTCATAGGCTCTAAAACGGCTACCCCCTTACGGGAAGTGCCGCAGGCAATTTCATATGTTACCAAGGAACTGATGCAGGACCAGTCTGCCGTACGTGTAGGCGATGTGGTAAAGAACTTCAGCGGGGTGAACCAGTTCACCTTCTACGACGATCTTACCATCCGCGGCTTCCGAATCAACGGCGGCAGCACCACCCAGCTGCTTAATGGTATGCGTACCTTTTCCGGTTTCTGGAAACAGCCCATGGTCAACTACCTGGAAAGGGTGGAAGTGATCAAAGGCCCTGCCTCTGCCCTCTTCGGAAACGCCTCCCCCGGCGGCACCGTCAACCGCGTAACCAAAAAGCCGCTGGCAGAATCCCGTAAATCACTGAGCTTTACCACGGGCAGCTTCAATACCACCCGTGCCCTGGCCGACTTTACCGGTCCGCTGAATGACGAAAAGACCATCCTGTACAGGCTTAACCTGGGTTACGAAAATGCACAGTCCTTTCGCGATCTGCAATTTGACAAGAACCTGGTGATAGCGCCGTCTATCTCGTTCCTGCCTACTCCCAAAACAAGGCTGAACTTTGATGCGGTATATAACAAATCCAACAGCCGGCTGGACCGCGGCCAGTCCGTATTCGCGGGTACTGATCAGCAGGCGCTCTATACCACGCCCATCTCCCTGTCGCTCGCAGCGGTAAATGACTATCTCAACGAGGAGACCTATACCGTCATGACCTCCCTGACGCATGAATTCACCAGCAAACTGGCCTTTAACCTGTCTTACCTGCGCACCGGTTATTCGCAGGACCTGCTGGAGCACAGAAGCTCCAATACCTACGCGGTGGATTCTTTCGGCAATCCTATTCCCAACCTTGTCGCCAGGCAGGTGTTTATCCGTCAATCAAAAGAGTTTGTTGACAACGTATCTGCTTATTTTACCTACGTGCTGAACACGGGCAAAATAGCGCACAAGCTGCTGGCGGGCTACGACTACGCACAGGATGTACTGCCCCCGGGCGCTTCGCAGCAAACAGCCAATAACTACCAGAACAAAAACGGTGGCAATGCACTGGCCTACAATCCGGCCAACCCGGGTAACTATGTGTACACCCGGTACATAGTAAGAGACAACAGGGGTAACCCGCTCAAAAATGCGGCGGGCAGAGATTCTTCCATCAACATCCCGAAACCGAATGTGCCCTCTTATGACCTGATCCTGAGAAACAACCAGCTGGAAGACGTTTCCAAATACACCTTTGTTACCGCATCGAATTCCGCTACCCTGCCCATCTTCACCGGCCTGAATGGCTTTTATGTGCAGGACCAGGTAAAACTGGGCCCCGTACAGCTCCTCGCAGGCTTACGCTACGAAACCTTTACCAATAAGCTGTATTATAAGACCGACAGTACCAGGAACGTACGCCAGCATAAACTGCTGCCACGTATAGGCGCTGTGTATACCATTAACAAGAACATCAACGTATATGGCGTATACACCGAAGGGTACAACCCCCAGGACGCCGCCACACAGGCCAATCCCCTGGCAGGAGGCCCCTTCGATCCCATTTCTAGCAACCTCATAGAAGGCGGCCTGAAAACAGAATGGCTCAGCGGCCGTTTGACCGCCAACCTGGCTGTATACCGCATCCGTCAGAAAGGCACGCTGTATAACGCTTCCGCCCCCGGCAACCCTGACCTGATGGTCCAGATAGGCGAGGAAGAGGCCAAAGGCGTAGAACTGGATGTTACCGGGCAGATCATGCCCCATTGGGATGTGGTAGTTACATACGCCTACAACGATGCGGTGATAACATCAGCCGGTAAAACAGACCTTGACCTGGTAGGACAGCAAAAACCCAATGCACCTAAAAACCAGGGCAGCATCTGGACCAAATACACCATTCCCTCCGGCGCGGTTAAAGGATTTGGCATTGGTGCAGGGGGCAACTTCGTTACAGAAAGGAACGTAAGCCTGAGCAAAACGCAGACGCTTCCCGGCTATGCATTGCTGAACGCTGCATTATATTATAAAGTGAACCGCGTTCAGGTACAGTTCAACATGAACAACCTGGCGAACAAAGTTTATTGGGTGGGCGGATATGATTATCTTCGCCTCTTCCCGGGTGCGCCCCGTAACTGGCAAGCCACCGTATCTTATACTTTCTGATCATTATGAAGAAGATCATCGGCTGGCTGCATTTATGGTTAGGGATCGGTTCCGGTCTGGTGGTGCTCATTGTAGCACTCACCGGCAGTATCCTGGTGTTCGAAAACGAACTGGAACCACGCCTCAGCCCCCGCTTCAGTTATGTGGAGGCGCCCGCCGGCGCAAAAGCCCTTCCCCTCGAAACGCTGACCAATACCGTGCTTACCCGCTATAAAGCGTATAAGCTGCGGGAGATCATCATCGAACCTGCCGCCTGCCGAAGCATCATCTTCAACATCAATAAAGACAAAAAACATGCACTGTCGGTTGCCGTAAACCAGTATACCGGCCAGATCATCAAAGCGGTGGATGAAGATGGCCGCTTCTTTGCAGTAGTACTCAGGCTGCACCGCTACCTTTGTATGGGTGCCACGGGGAAAGCCATCACCGGGGTATCCTGCTCCATCTTCCTCATCATGGTCATCACAGGCATTGTGTTATGGTGGCCCAAACGCAATACCCGCAAACAACGCATGCAGATAAAATGGAACGCCTCCTGGAAAAGGCTTAACTGGGACCTGCATGCTGTGCTGGGCTTTTATGTGCACATCATTATCTTCCTGACAGCCCTCACCGGTCTTACCTGGGCCTACCAGTGGGCCAATAACCTTATCTTCTACGCTTTCGACGGAAAGCCGATGAAGAAAATGACCGCCCCGCAAACACCCGCAGTGAACACGGCGCCCACCGCCTACCTGAGCCGCATAATGCACAGTACCGACAGCATACTTGATTATACGGGCCCGGTTAGAATCCGCTTTGCTGAAAAGAAAAACTTTGTTGAAAAGAAGAACCAGGCCATCACCGTTATTAAACGCAACGATGATGCCGCCATCGGTAATATTGCCAGTACCTTATACTTCGATCCAGGTACCGGCAGCCTGGTGCAATCCCGCCTCTACGAAAATGAGAGCCGCGGCATGAAGGTAAGAAGGCTGGTATACCCCATCCACACCGGCAGCCTCCTGGGATGGCCCACAAAACTGCTGTCCCTGATCGCAGCGCTGGTGGCCGCCTCCCTTCCTGTAACTGGGTTTTACATCTGGCTGAACCGCCGCAGGAAAAAGAAACCCGCTGCCAAAGACAATAAAACTCCTGCATTACCATCGGTCCCGGTCCGGAAAGATTCCGTATCTTTCCCTGCAGGGATATCATGAACACAACTTTTAGCATAACTCCGCTGGGCGATAACGCCGTCATAATCGAATGGGAACAGCAGATAGCCCCACACATACATGAACAGGTAATGAAAGCTTTTCACTGCCTGCAGTCCTTAAAGCTTTCCTTCATCACAGATCTGATCCCCGCTTATGCCTCCCTGGCCGTTCTGTACGATGCAGCCGCCATCAGGCAGAAAATAAACCGCCCGGCCAGGGCCTGGATCAGCGATTTTATCAAGAGATCATTGCAGCAGGTAACAGATACCGGAACGACGGTATCGCGCAGCCTGCAGATACCCGTGTGTTACCATCCCTCCCTTGCGCCGGACCTTAGCGTGCTGGCGCAGCAAAAGGGAATGTCTGAAGCAGCGCTGATTACCTTGCATACCGCGCAAACCTATACGGTGTATATGATCGGCTTTCTGCCCGGTTTCCCCTATATGGGCAAGGTAGACGCCCGGCTGGCCAGCCCGCGGCTTAAACAGCCCCGTACAGCAATACCGGCGGGCAGTGTAGGCATTGCCGGTGAACAAACCGGTATTTACCCGTTGTCATCTCCCGGGGGCTGGAATATTATCGGGCAAACGCCCATCCGCCTGTTTGATCCGTCCGCCCAGGATCCCTGCTACTGCAGGCCGGGCGACCAGGTACAGTTTGTACCCATCACGCTTGAAACATTCTATCAAATGCAACAACCTTCATGAGCATACGTGTATTGCAACCCGGCCTGCTGGATACGGTGCAGGATGCCGGACGTTCCGGCTACCAGCACCTGGGCATTAACCCCGGCGGGGTGATGGACCGTGTGGCCATGCAGGTGGCCAACAGCCTGGTAGGGAACCCGCCTGGCGAAGCTGTGATAGAAATGCATTTCCCCGCTGCCGCTTTCCTGTTTGAGGCACATGCCATGATCGCTTTGTCTGGTGCAGACATGGGCGCCATGATCAATGATCAGCCCGTGCCCATCAATAAGCCCTTGCTGGTATCCGGCCAGACCGTACTTCGTTTCACCAAACCCGTTGGTGGTGCATGCAGCTACCTGGCCATTCGTCATGGCCTGTCGCTCCAACCCTGGCTGAACAGCTACAGTACGCATCTTAAAGCCGCTGCAGGAGGCTTCAATGGCAGAGCCCTGCAAAAGAATGACGTAGTGCCGTTCTGCATAACCAACTCTTATACCACCGTACTGGGAAAGCAGGAGCTGATGATACTGCCCTGGACAGCGGGCGTTGCCGACTTATACGGCCCGCCGGGCCAGTTGCATATTACCGAAGGCAGCGGCTTTGCACTGCTAAACGATCATGCCCGGCAACTGTTAACCGGCGCCGCTTTTGAAATAGGTCCCCAAAGTGATCGTATGGGCTTCCGCCTGCGCGGCCCCTCCCTGAAGATGGCGGAGTACCGCGAACAGATATCCGCCGGTGTAACCAGGGGCACCATACAGCTGTTACCCAATGGACACCTGATCATCCTCATGGCCGATCACCAGACCACCGGTGGTTACCCGCGGGTGGCGCATGTGATCACTGCAGACCAGCCTGCCCTCTCCCAGCTCAGGCCCCGCGATGAGATCCGCTTCCTGATGATCCCCGCAGAAACAGCAGAAGAACTGCTCTGGCAGCAGGAGCAGCGCTTGCACTTTATGCAAAATGCCTGTAAATTACGGTTGGAAGAATGGCTATCCCACTATGGCTTACATTGACTTAAACTGCGACATAGGCGAAGGACTGGATACAGATGAAGCGATCATGCCCTTCATCAGCAGCGCCAATATTGCATGCGGCTATCATGCCGGCAGTCCGGACACGATGCAGCGTACCGCCGCCCTGGCCGTACAACATAAAGTAGCCATAGGCGCCCATCCCGGTTTTGCAGACAAACAAAACTTCGGCAGAACAGAACAGCAGCTGTCAGACAACGCATTGTACGATCTTGTTACCACACAGATATTTGCCCTGCAGGTAATATGCCGCAAACTGCATACCCGCCTGGTACATGTAAAACCTCACGGCGCCCTGTATAACATGGCCGCCAGGATACCCGCTATGGCCCGGGTGATTGCCAAAGCGGTATATGATGTTGATAAACAACTATGCCTTTTCGGACTTAGCAACAGCTGGCTGATACGGGCAGCACAGGAAGCCGGACTGAAAACTGCCAGCGAGGTATTTGCAGACAGGACCTACCAGGATGATGGATCGCTTACGCCCAGGAACCAGCCTAATGCCCTGATAGACACAGAAGAGAAGGCCATTCAACAGGTATTGCAAATGGTTACACAACAAAAGGTAACTACCGTAAACGGGCAAACGATACCGCTCAGCGCGGAAACCATCTGCCTGCATGGCGACGGCCCCCATGCCGTTACCTTTGCCCGCGCCATTCATACCGCCCTACAGGATCATCATTTAACTATCCGCCGCCCTTGAACCAGCAACGATCTTCTGCCCTGCTTGGCGCCGCTTTCCTGATGGCCACTTCTGCCATCGGCCCCGGCTTTCTGACGCAAACCACCGTATTTACCCGGCAGCTGGCTGCCGCCTTTGGCTTTGTAATACTGGTATCCATACTGCTGGACATTGGCGCGCAACTGAACATCTGGCGTATCCTCACCCTTACCAACCGCCGTGCACAGGATCTTGCCAATGAGCTGCTGCCCGGTATGGGTTACCTGCTGGCAGCGCTGATAGCACTGGGCGGACTGGCCTTCAATATCGGGAATATTGCGGGCTGCGGACTTGGACTGGAAGTATTGAGCGGCATGGATACCACCTATGGAGCACTGATCAGCTGTGGTGTGGCCCTGTTCATTTTCTGGATGAGGGAAGCCGGTAAGGCCATGGACCAGTTTGCAAGATGGCTGGGCATCCTCATGGTGTTGCTTACATTATATGTAGCGATCAGTTCCAGGCCCCCCCTGACATTAGCCCTGTCGCAAAGTATATGGCCCAACATGATAGACGCCAAAACGATTGTTACCCTGGTTGGTGGCACCGTAGGCGGCTATATCAGTTTTGCAGGAGCTCACCGCCTGCTGGACGCCGGTATCAGCGGCCCGCTGCAGGTAAAGTATGTTAATAAAAGTGCGGTAAGCGGTATCATTATCACCGGCATTATGCGGAGCGTATTGTTCCTGGCGGTGCTGGGTGTGGTAATGCAGGGCGCTGCGCTGCAAGGCAATAATCCACCCGCAGCGGTATTCCGTTTTGCCGCGGGGGAGATAGGGTACCGCTTTTTCGGTGTCGTGATGTGGAGCGCAGCCATCACCTCGGTAGTAGGAGCTGCATACACCTCCGTTTCTTTCATAAAAACCCGCCATCCCTTTGTTGCTCTGCATGAACGCTGGTTCATTTCTCTTTTCATTATATGCTCAACGCTGATCTTTATTGCTGTAGGACAGCCTATCCGCCTGCTGATCATTGCGGGCGCCCTCAACGGGCTTATTCTGCCGGTGGCGCTGATCATCATACTGGTAGCTGCTACCCGTAAAAAGCTGATGGGCGGTTACCGCCACCCGCTATGGATGCAGCTGGCCGGGTGGGTGGTTGCGCTGGTGATGGCCTGGCTAAGCATATTGACCATCCGTCAATGGCTGTCATCCTGATCACACAATAATTATCACCAGGGAATTGTAACTTGCACGGTTTTTATGAAACAGCTACTAGCCGGATTTCTTTTTGCGGCCTTATGGGCTTCTGCCGCCGTGGCAACCAAGATAGGCATTCAGGCTGCCGATCCGCTGGTATTGGCCAATGTACGCTTTCTGCTGGCGGGCCTGCTCATGTTAGCCTTTGCTTATATTGTACTGCGCAGCAAACGATATGCGTTGCCCAAAGGCGCTGAATGGCGCCAGCTGGCAATATTTGCACTGCTCAATACCACCATTTACCTGGGATGCTTTGTATTGGCCATGAAAGAAGTGTCCGCCGGTATCGGTAGCCTTTCTACCGCTACCAGCCCGCTGTTCATTATGGTGATATCTGCAGTCTGGCTTAAAAGAAAACTACGCTGGTATGAAATAACAGGCGTGATACTGGGACTGGCTGGTGTGGGGCTGGCCACCTACCCCCTTTTACAGGACAGTCACGCTACCATCAGGGGGCTGGCCATCCTGCTCACAGGGATGGTATCCGTTTCAATAGCTACGGTATATTACAGCCGGGTAAAATGGCAGATACCCAACCTGGCCTTTAATGGATGGCAGGTATTGCTGGGTGGATGTATGCTGTTACCCTTCACTGCCCTCACCGCCCGTTCAGGCGCCACGCATCTTAGCCTTTCCTTCTGGGGAGCGGTGTTCTGGCTGATCCTGCCGGTGTCAATTATAGCGCTGCAGCTCTGGTTCTACCTGGTGAAACTGGATACCGTACGTGCCTCCTTCTGGTTATTCCTCTGCCCTATCTTTGGTTTCGTATACTCCTCCCTGTTGCTACATGAGCCCATCACTGCCTATACTTTTGCCGGAACGGCCTTAGTAATAGCAGGGTTATACCTGGCCCAGCGGGAAAAGTTCAGTAAGTAAGCAGCTATTTTCTGTTCCCGGCCATCTTCTCATCTACGCTCAGCGGCCCGGCGCCAAAATAAGTGATCATTAAGGCGGCCCCTGTGAGGCCAACATTCTTCATGAACATGACCATGTCCATTTGTTGCGCTACCGGGTCTGTAATTTTCCAGAAAGCATGCATAAACAAGGTTACGGGCACCAGGAAAATAATGATCAGCCATGCGCCCAGTTTGGCCTTATAGCCAAAAACGATACTGAGTCCACCCGCAAACGCTATGATACCTGAAAGCGGCACCAGGAATGAAGGAGCTGGTACACCCTGGGCAGCGGCATAACCAATCAGCTGAGGAGAAAAATGCCCGGGTATGGTAAAGAGAAAGATCAGGGAAAAGAGTACCCGGCCAAGTAATACAGCGACTTTCATGATGCAATAATTTTAGTGTGAGATTATTTCGCTCAATGAAATCTGCTTTCCGAATTTACTTCTTTTTCAGGTTGCTTTAGTAGGCCAGTAATTCACCTATCACGGCAGTTACCTTTTCCGTGGTCGGCAACATTGCCTTTTCCAGTTCCATGTTAATGGGTACAGCCGGGAGGTTTAACGCCCCAAAAGTATATACCGGCGCATCCAGGCGTTTGAAGCATTGTTGCTGGATGCGGGCAGCCAGGGCCTGCGCAAAGGAGTTGTTAAGTTGTTCTTCTGTAAGCACCAGGCATTTTCCATGCCTGTTCACCGTCTCAAACACCAGGGCTTCATCCAGCGGCTGCAGGGTGCGCAGGTCTACGATCTCCACGCAGCCCGGGAAATGCTTTGCTGCAGCAAGCGCCCAGTAAACGCCCATGCCATAGGTGATGATGCATATACTGTTGCCACGTTGCACATCTTTGGGATGTGCAGCCAGCACTACCCTGCCTTTTCCCAGCGGCAGCACATAATCAGCTGAAGGCTCTATGGTCATGGCTTCCTGTGTGCCCGGTACCTTGCTCCAGTAAAGTCCTTTATGTTCCAGCATCACTACCGGGTTGGGATCCAGGAAGGCAGCTTTCATCAGGCCTTTCATATCCGCCCCGTTGGAAGGATATACCACCTTGATACCTTTAATGCTCAGCAGTGTGGTTTCTATACTGCCGGAATGATAAGGGCCACCACCACCATAGGCGCCTATTGGCACCCGTATCAGCGTTTGTACCGGGAACTTACCGGCGCTGAGGTAACAGGATTTTGAAATTTCGGTTACCAGCTGGTTAAACGCGGTATAGATGTAATCGGCAAACTGTACTTCTACAATGGGCTTAACCCCCACTGCATACAAGCCTGCGGTTGCGCCAATAATGTACGCTTCCTGTATAGCGGTATTATATACACGGTGATCACCGAACTTCTCTGCCAGGGTAGCTGCTTCCCTGAATACGCCGCCCAAACGCCGGCCAACATCCTGTCCATAAAAAATGGCTTCGGGGTATTGTTGCAATATCTCTTCAACGGCATGCAGTGCAGCATCCACCATCACCACCTTGTTGCCGGTGGCGGGGCTGCGGGTACCTGATTCTCTGTCAACCGGTGTAGGGGCAAACACGTGTGCGGTTACGGTCTGAGGATCCGGCTCAGGGGCATTCACTGCTGTCTCAAAAGCGGCGGCTACTGTCTGCGCGGCAGCTGCTTCTATAGCTGCGATGGCTGCTTCGCTGATGCCTTCTTCTACCAGCAACTGACGCAGCAAAGGCATAGGGTCACGGCGGGCATGTGCAGAGAGGTCTTCTGCTGAACGATACCATTCTTTTCGCACGCCGGAAGTATGGTGTCCCAGCAATGGCACTTTGGCCTGTATCAGTATCGGCTTTCTTTCGGTACGTACAAACCGGATGACGGTCTGCATGGCCTGGTAGCACTTGTCAAAATCGCTGCCATCAATCCGCATACGTTCCAGTCCTTTAAAGCCGGCTGCGTATTCATAAGCGTCCATGGCCCGTGTTTCAACGCCGGTTGCAGAAATGCCCCAGTCATTATCCTGCACCAGGTAGATCACTGGAAGCTGCTGCAGTACGGCAAATTGCCAGGCTTCGCTTACCTCCCCTTCCGTAACGCTGCCGTCTCCCAGGGAGCATAGTACCACCGGGGATTCACCATCCGGGCCTTTCCGCAGTGTTTCCGCACCTATTTGCTCCAGGTAGCGGATGCCCTGCGCCATACCGGTGGCCGGGATCACCTGCATACCGGTAGCGCTGCTCTGGTGTGGGATAAGCGGCCTGTCTGGCTGCCGGCTGCAGGGATGGCAGTAATAGGATCGTCCGCCTGAAAAGGGATCATCTGCCCGGGCCAGGAGCTGTAACATCAGCTCAAGGGGGCTAAAGCCCATGGCCATCAGCATACTGTCGTCCCGGTAGTAGGGGCTGGCGTAATCCCAGGGCTGTAATTGCAAGCCGGCTGCGATCTGTATGGCTTCGTGCCCGCTGGAGGCAGAGTGCACATATTTGCATATGGCACGGTTAGCCTCATAGGTGGCGGCCATATGTCGGGACTGGCACATCAGGCGGTATGCCTCCCGGAGTAATTGCGATCTGTCTGTTCGGCGTTCCTGGCTGGTGTCGGGGGTTTTTAAAGTTGGAACGCTTGTATTATCTTTAAACACGTAAAAATGTTTTGGTCTTAGCTATTCCATATTAGTTGCTAATACAACTATTGCTACTGCAAATTACAAAATATGCCCGATACTTACGTCACAAACCCATCCTTTTTTAAGCTGGACGCTACCCTTAAAAAAATCCGCAATTACTGGCAGCAGACCTTTGATGCCCACCACAAAGACATTACCGTAGATCAATGGCTGCTGCTTGAGAACCTGTACAAGCACAAAAAGATTACCCATAACGAGCTGGCCCGTTTCACTTCCAAGGATATCACTACTGTATCCCGAATAATAGAGCTGATGGTAAAAAAGGGCCTGGTACAACGGGAAGCCGCTGTGACAGACCGCCGCAAGGTGTTTTTGCAGCTGACCCCGCCGGGTATTGAAAAATATAAGGAAGTAAGACCCCTGGTGCTGGAAATGCGTAAAACAGGCTGGAAAGACCTGACAGAAAAAGACTTTTTGGAATTAACCAGGATACTGGACGTGATCTATCACAACATCCCCTGAAAGTTGGTAGTCTGAAAGTTCAAGTGGCTGAAGATGCCCCGGACAGCGGGATACTTTCAAACACTCAAACTTTCAACCTGTATTACTTTACCATAAACTCCAGCAGGCTGTCGTTCTCGATAAAGGCTTCCAGCGTGTCACCTATCTCTACAGGCCCCACCCCCGCCGGTGTTCCGGTAAAAATCAGGTCGCCTATATTCAGTGTGAAGAACTTAGAAATATAAGACAGCAGGAAGTCGAAATTAAAAATGAGGTCCTTCGTATTGCCTTGTTGAACTATTTCCTTGTTTTTATACAGACAGAAGTTAATATCCTTTTTATCCAGCTCAGGGGTAACAGGTATGAACTTACCCACCACAGCAGAGTTGTCAAATGACTTGGCGATCTCCCAGGGCAGTCCTTTGGTTTTCTGCTTATCCTGCAGATCGCGTGCTGTAAAATCGATCCCTACTGAGATAGCGTCGTAGTACTTGTCTGCAAATTTCTCCTGTATATGTTTTCCGTTTTTGCATACACGCAATACCAGTTCGCATTCATAATGCAGGTTGTCGGTAAAATCGGGGTAATAGAAAGGATGATTGTTCTGCAACAATGCATTTTTAGGTTTCATAAATAAGACTGGTTCCGTTGGCAGCTCATTGTTCAGTTCTTTTGCATGTTCGGCATAGTTTCTTCCAACGCAGATAATTTTCATGATGCGTGCATTTAAAAGGTTAAATAAAATGGCTCCGTTCCTGCACTCAAAGTTACTCAGCGGCAGGGAAAGTCAAGTTATTATAATTATTCATTGTTCTTTCAATACCAATAGAAGCGATGGCTTCTATGATCTCTACGGATTTCTCAATTTTCTGTTCTACTACAGGCAGTTCTTTGTCTCCCCATTTGCCCAGCACATAATCCACCTGCCGCCCTTTGGGGAAATTATTACCTATGCCAAAGCGCAGCCGGGGATATTGATTGGTCCCCAGCAATTCCTGTATGCTTTTAAGACCGTTATGCCCGGCATCGCTGCCGCCCGGCCTTAACCGCAGTACATTCAGGGGCAGGGCCAGCTCGTCCATGATCACCAGCAGGTGTTCTACCGGTACTTTTTCCTTGTCTAACCAGTACTTTACTGCTTTTCCACTCAGGTTCATGTAGGTAGTGGGCTTTATCACTACAAATACCTTTCCTTTCCATTTGCATTCTGCCACATCTGCCAGCCGGTCGCTCCGGAAACTGCCGCCATGCTTGGCCACAAAAGCGTCTGCCACGTCAAAGCCTATATTGTGGCGGGTGTGTTTGTATTCTTCGCCTATATTTCCCAGTCCGGCTATTAAATATTTCATCCCTTAATGTTCGGCTTCTAAAATTGAGTCAAAAATAGAAATTTAATCCGCATGCGCCTATAAAGCAAGGTGCTGCCTTATAAAAAAACCCTGGCCGCCATCCGGGACCAGGGTTCCTGTGAATATCTGTAAGAAGCTTTTATTTCTTTTTAGCGTCTTTATCACCTGCCGCTTCTTCCTGGCGCAGCTGACGGGTCATTACCACAGATGCGATGGGGATACGGGGAGAGTTCAGGATCTCGAAGTTCTCATCTTTTACATCTTCTACACGGATGTTCTGGTTCAGGTCCAGGTTATCGATGTTCACTTCGATGTTCTCACGCAGGTATTTAGGCAGGGTTTTTACCTTCAGCGCTTTCATTTTCACCACCAGTTTACCGCCGGCTTTTACACCAACAGACTGGCCTACCAGTTTCAGCGGCAGGGTAGCTACCACTTTCCTGTCTTCTACCAGCTCCATGAAGTCAATGTGGGCCAGTTCATCGGTCACCACGTTAAACTGCATGTCTTTCAGAATGCATTTGTAAGTTTTGCCGCCTACTTTAACTTCGGCCAGCTGGAAATCCGGAGTATACACCAGGCTTTTAAATTGTTTTGCCGGAGCAGAAAAGCTGATGGTATCGGCACCCCCATAAATAACGCAAGGCACTTGCTCCTCAGAACGAAGTTGGCGGGTGGCTTTTTTGCCTAAGTCGCTCCTGAGTTGTCCTTCGATGGTTATTGTCTTCATTGTTTAAACAGTTTATGTTAATTGAATAAATCCTTATAATCCTCTCCGGTGGCTGTGTACGAACAGGCTGGTAATAGACTTGTTCTCGTACATGTTCCGGATAGCCACTGCGAAAAGCTCTGCTACGCTGATCACTTTGATCTTGGAGCATTCCTGCTTCAGCGGCATTGTATCGCATACTACCAGTTCCTTCAGCACGGAATGCTCGATATTCTCGTATGCTTTACCGCTCAGTACCGGGTGTGTACAAAAGGCCCGTACGCTCCTGGCTCCCTTCTCCATCAGCAGGTTAGCCGCTTTGGTAAGTGTACCTGCCGTGTCAATGATATCGTCTATCAGTACGATATCCTTATCTGTCACATCACCTATCACCACCATGGAAGCGATCTCGTTAGCGCGTTTACGGTGCTTGTCGCAAATCACCATTTCCGCATTGAAATAAGACGCTACTTCCCTTACCCGGTTGGTGCTACCTACGTCAGGGGACGCAAAGGTAAGGTTTTCCAGCTTCAAATTCTCTATATACGGAATGAAAATTGCAGAACTGTCCAGATGATCCACGGGTATATCAAAGAAACCCTGGATCTGGGGAGCGTGTAAGTCCATTGTAATCACCCTGTTAGCACCCGCAGAAGTAAGCAGGTTGGCTACCAGCTTTGAAGCGATGGCCACCCTGGGCTTATCCTTTCTGTCCTGCCTGGCGAAACCAAAATAAGGGATCACGGCCGTAATATAGCCCGCAGAGGCCCGCTTGGCAGCATCGATCATTAACAATAGCTCCATCAGGTTGTCTGCTGGAGCATTGGTGCTTTGTATCAGGAAAACATAGTCTCCCCGGATACTTTCCATGTACACCGGCTGAAACTCGCCGTCGCTGAACCGCTGGATCTGTAATTTACCAAGGCCGTTGCCGTAGCGTTTGGCTATTTTCTCTGCCAATCCGGGGTTGCTGTTGCCCGTGAAAATTTTTACTGATGGTTGCATGACTGTGGAAAAGAGTCGCAAAACTATAACTTTTGCTTCGTACTGCACTTCTTTTTTTTGTTCACCCCGGCCATAGCACTCACTTTCTCATTTTTCCGTATGAATAAATGCGCTGGTATCAAGCCCTTTAGCCTGACTGGCGGGGTGTGCATTAAAATATTTGCTGGTACGGCAGCAAACACGTTACTTAGTGGAGATATCCGAAAGATTATGCAAGCAAAAGTTAACCTCCCCCAGGGCCGGCTTCCCGAAAGCTATACTCCCGTGAAAAAGCTCCCCACAGATGACAAACCCCGGGAAAAACTTATCCGCAAAGGTCCGGCTGCCCTCAGCGATGCCGAGCTGCTGGCTATCCTGCTCAATAATGGTACTAAACAAAAATCTGCCATAGAGCTGGGCAGAGAAGTATTACGCGCCGCCTCCAATAATCTCCCTGAGCTGGGTAAACTCAATGTGCTGCAGCTTAAAAAGCTGCGCGGCATCGGTGACGCCAAAGCAGTTACCATTGTAGCTGCCATGGAACTGGCCAGGCGTAAACAGGCAGGGTATATGCGCGAAAAACAGGTGATCACCAGGGGCGCAGATGCGGCCCTGTTCTTTAAGCCCTTGCTGTCAGATCATCCCTATGAGGCTTTTTACGTACTTTACCTTACCCATAATTGCCGTGTGCTGCATTACCGTTGTATCAGCTCCGGCGGCATTAGCAGCACTATCGTAGATGCCAGGCTGATATTCAGGGAAGCCCTCGAAACAGGCGCCTCCCGGCTGCTGCTCTGCCATAACCATCCCTCCGGCAGCCTGAGCCCAAGTGCTGCTGATGTCGGGCTCACCCACAAGATCAAAGCAGCAGGCCGCCTCTTTGACATAGAAGTAGTAGATCATATCATCGTATCGGAGGCCGGATACTACAGCATGGCAGAAGAAGGAGTTATATAGCTAAACTTTTGGATATAATAATTCCCTTTTTCCTTACATTCGCAATTATTTCATTAAAATCTGCTATGCTGAAAATTGGAATATTTGGTGTTGGACATTTAGGCAGGATCCACCTTTCCCAGTTGATGACGATGAAGGACGTTGAAGTAGTAGGGTTTTACGATCCAGGTAATGCCAATGCGGCAAGCGTGACAGAGCAATACCAGATTCCGCGGTATACCATTGCTGAAGAACTGATACAGGCTGTAGACGCCATCGATATAGTAGCTCCCACCACCCAGCACTTTAAACTCTGCGAAATAGCGCTCCGCAACGGCAAGCACATTTTCGTGGAGAAACCCATGACCAATACTATGGAAGAAGCCAAAACACTGGTAAAACTGGTGGAAGAGGCCAATGTCAAATTCCAGGTAGGTCATGTGGAACGCTTCAACCCGGCTTTCCTCGCCCTGCGCGGTTACCACCTGAAGCCTATGTTCATAGAAGTGCACCGCCTGGCTGAATTTAACCCGCGCGGCACAGATGTAAGTGTAATCCTGGATCTGATGATCCATGACATTGATATCGTGCTAAGCATTGTACAATCCACCATCAGCCGCATTTCGGCAAGTGGCGTGGCGGTAATGAGCGATACGCCTGATATTGCCAATGTGCGCATCGAGTTCCACAACGGATGCGTAGCCAACCTCACCAGCAGCCGCATCTCCCTGAAAAAGATGCGCAAAATGCGACTGTTCCAGAAAGACGCTTATATAGGCATCGACTTCCTTGACAAGAAAACCGAGATCATTAAGCTGAAAACACCGGACGACGCCGGACTTTTTACACTGGATATAGAAACCAATACCGGCAGGAAAACGATCGCTATTGAGAACCCGGAGGTAAAACAGTCCAATGCCATCCGCATGGAGCTGGAACTGTTCCGCGACAGCATACTGCAGAACAAACCGGTAGCAGTAAATGTGATCGATGGTTTGCAGGCCCTGGATGTAGCCCACCAGATCCTTCAGAAGATCGGCCGCAATCAGTCTGCCCCTACCGCATCTTAACCCTTCAGCAATGCATGCGCAATCACCAGGTCCAGCGGACGGGTGATCTTAATATTGCGCTCCTCACCCACCACCAGGTGGATGCGGTGACCCAGCCGTTCTACCACGGTAGCCTCGTCTGTAAATAAAGGATCATAAGGCAGTTCGAATGCGGGCAGCAGCTGTTCTGATAAGAACGTTTGCGGGGTTTGTATAATCTTATACCATTCACGGTTCACCGCCTTGTTGGCATCCCCCTGCAGCTCCCGGATACTGTCTTTCATATCTGTTACAGGAATGGCATTACCATGCACCAGGGCCGCTTCATAACAGGTGTGTATCAACGCAGCAGATAAGAGCGGACGTACACCGTCATGCACAAACACCACCGATTTTTCCTGCACCTGCTGTAAACCATTCTTCACAGAGTGAAAGCGGGTCTCCCCGCCCTTTACCAGCGTTACCGCCGGCGCTGTGCTGAAACAGTTCAGTACCTGCTGCGCCGGGGCAAAATGCGCTTCAGGCACAACCAATACCACCTCCATATCTTCATAGGCATTTATAAAAGCGGCAATGGTATGGTATAATACCGGCTTGCCGGCCAGCTCCAGGAACTGCTTGGGCATTGTACTGCCCATACGGGTACCCGAGCCGCCCGCCACAATGATGGCTATCTTTCTAAGTTGTTCCATGCGGTCCCAAAAATAAAAAAGTCTCACCGCAGTGAGACTTTTTTGAAGAGTAAAATATGATTAAAGGATCAGCATGGCATCGCCATAACTGAAGAAACGGTATTTCTCTTTGATAGCCTGCTGGTAAGCTTCCATGATCAGATCATACCCTGCAAAAGCGCAAACCATGATCAGGAGGCTGGTTTTAGGCAGGTGGAAATTAGTCACCAGCGCATTCGGGATAGAAAAATCATAGGGCGGGTGAATGAAGGTATTGGTCCATCCTTCTGCCGCCTTCAGATGGTTCTGTGCCGTTACTGAAGACTCCACCGCCCTGACGGTAGTGGTGCCGATAGCGCAGATCTTGCGGTTCTCGTCTTTTGCCTTGTTCACGATCTTAACGGCATATTCATCTATGTGGAAATACTCCGCATCCATCTTATGTTTGCTGAGATCTTCCACTTCAATAGGCCTGAAGGTACCTAAACCGGTGTGCAGGGTCACTTCGGCAAATTTGATACCCTTTATTTCAAGACGTTTGATCAGCTCACGGCTAAAGTGCAAACCCGCCGTAGGAGCCGCTACCGCGCCTTCAAACTTTGCATATACGGTCTGGTAACGCTCTTTATCTTCGTCTTCCGGTTTACGTTTGATATACTTTGGTAAAGGAGTTTCACCCAGTGTATCCAGCACAGCCTTGAACTCATCATCGTTGCCCTCAAACAGGAAACGGATGGTACGGCCCCTGGACGTCGTGTTGTCAATCACCTCCGCTACCAGCGATTCGTCATCCCCGAAATACAGCTTGTTACCCACCCTTATTTTACGTGCAGGGTCTACTATCACGTCCCACAGGCGGTTCTGCTTGTTCAGCTCACGCAGCAGGAATACTTCAATCTTGGCGCCAGTCTTCTCCTTACGTCCATACAGCCTTGCAGGGAACACCTTCGTATTGTTCACTACCATTACATCCTTATCATTGAAGTAACCGATAATGTCCTTGAATACCTTGTGCTCAATTTTTCCCGTGGCACGGTTCACCACCATTAAACGGGACTCATCTCTTGTTTTGGAAGGGTGCTGCGCGATCAGATTTAAAGGGAGATCGAATTTGAATTGCGATAATTTCATATTACGGTATGAATGAATTTAAAGGTTGCAAAGGTACTGATATCTCATAAGGTTACCAAAAAATATTCCAAAACCTAATAAACAGCACCTTATGTATACATATTTTTCGGAATAGCGGCTATCAGGTGCCGGGTATACGGACTGGCCGGGTGCTCATATATCTGACCCGCCGGACCGCTTTCCTCAATTTTGCCCCTGTTCATTACCATCATACGATCACTCATAAACCGTACCACGGAAAGATCATGAGAAATAAAAATATAGGTAAAGCCATACTCTTCCCGCAGGCTGATCAGCAGGTTCAGTACCTGCGCCTGTATACTTACATCCAGGGCTGCCACTGATTCATCACAGATAATAAAGGAAGGATGCAGGGCCAATGCCCTCGCAATCACAACCCGTTGCCGCTGCCCCCCGGAAAACTCATGCGGATAACGATAAAAATGTTCCGGGCGAAGATGCACCTTTTCCAGCAGCTCCAGCGCCTTTTCCTTACGGTCCCGCTCCGTTGCATACAGGCCATGTACCTGCATAGGTTCCATAATAGCCTCCCCCACCGTTAAACGGGGATTAAGCGAAGAATAAGGATCCTGGAAGATGATCTGCATATCTTTCCGGAGATCGCGTAACTCAGCAGCCCCCAAACTGTTCAGGTCTTTGCCTTTATAAACAATATTGCCCCCTGTTGGTTCTACAAGCCGCAGCAATGTACGGCCCAGGGTGGTCTTCCCGCAACCCGATTCTCCTACCAGTCCCAAAGTTTCCCCCTGGCGTACGGTGAAACTTACGCCATCTACCGCTCTTACCCATCCCTTTACTTTGCCGAAAAGACTGCGGGAAGCCGGGAACCAGGTTTGCAATTGCTCTACCTGCAACAAGAGCGGGCTTTCCTGCAACTGGCGCTCACGGGCGGCCAGCTGTTCAGGCGGTACGGTCAGGCTGTTCACCAGTGTTTTGACAGCAGAAGGCTTTTCTTTGACATTACCCGCGGCATCTACCTCCATAAAATCAGGAGTTACCGGCAGGCGGTACAGTTGTCTGTCCAGCGGCGGGCGGCAGGCCAGCAGGCCTTTCGTATAGGGGTGACGGGGATGGCGGAAGATCTCTGCCACCTTCCCCTGTTCAACAATACTCCCCTTATACATTACAGCCACCTGGTCTGCTATTTCTGCGATCACCCCGAGGTCATGCGTAATAAATACAATGCTCATACCCGTTTGCTGCTGCAATTCTTTTAACAGCTCCAGGATAGCTTTCTGTACGGTCACATCCAGCGCGGTGGTGGGCTCGTCTGCTATCAATAGTTTAGGCTGACAGGAAATTGCCATGGCGATCATCACCCGCTGCTTCTGGCCGCCTGAAAGTTCATGGGGATAACGGCGCAGCAGCTTTTCCGGGTCTGGCAGCTTTACCTGCCGGAAAAGATCAATTGTTTGCTGTCTGGCCACTGCGGGGGATACTTTCCTGTGAATGCGGATCGCTTCCGCCACCTGCTCGCCGCAGGTATGAAGGGGATTCAGGGAGGTCATAGGTTCCTGGAAGATCATCGCTATTTCATTGCCGCGCCAGTCCTGCATCTGGCGGGGCGATAGCTGTAAAATGTCTACCGGGGTTTGTGCCGAAGCATGATAAAGAATGCGGCCTCTGGTAATCCTGCCCGGTGATTGCACCAGGCGCATCAGGGATAATGCAGTTACGGATTTACCTGAGCCCGACTCTCCTACTATGCCCGTAATGCTGCCGCGGGGAATATCCAGCGAGATATTGTTCACCGCCGTCACCTGTTCCTGCTCTACAGAGAAGGTGACAGTGAGATCCTGAATGGAGACCAGCTGATCGGGCATACACGATTTTAGATAAATCTACGATCTAAAATCTTAATTCTAAAATCGTAGATGCTTTACCGTTTGATGGCTGTTGATCAGGTTCTTCAGAGAGTCTATCCCGATCCTCAGGTGTCGGTCCACATACTCGGAGGTTACTTTCTTATCGCTTTCTTCTGTTTTTACGCCTTCCGGCACCATAGGCTGATCACTTACCAGCAGCAGGGCCCCGGTGGGTATCTTGTTGAAGAAGCCAACAGAGAAGATGGTGGCAGTTTCCATATCTACCGCCATTGCCCTGATCCTTTCCAGGTAACGCTTAAACTCTGTGTCATGCTCCCATACCCGGCGGTTGGTGCTGTAGCAGGTACCTGTCCAATAATCGCATCCATACTCCCGGATACTGGTGGAAATAGCTTTCTGTAAAGCGAATGCAGGTAGTGCCGGTACTTCCGGGGGAAAGTAGTCGTTGGAGGTACCCTCACCGCGTATAGCCGCTATGGGCAGGATCAGGTCTCCGATGTTATTCTTTTTCTTCAACCCTCCGCATTTGCCCAGGAACAGTACCGCTTTGGGGTGGATGGCGCTGAGCAGGTCCATCACCGTGGCGGCGCTGGGACTACCCATCCCGAAATTGATGATGCTGATATCGCCTGCGGTGGCACATTGCATAGGACGGCCGATACCTACGATCTCGGCGTCATTCCATTCTGCAAAAGAGGTAACATAATTACTGAAATTGGTAAGGAGGATGTGGGAGCCGAAATTGTCCAGCTTTTCTCCTGTGTAGCGGGGAAGCCAATTGGCTACTATTTCTTCTTTTGTCTTCATAGCCTTTTGACACGCAAATGTACATCATTTTGGTGACATTTTGTCTTAGCTTTGTGTTATGATCGCCATTGAGTTCCCTGCTCCCGATTTTAAAATGGTACGGGAAGGTAACAAAGACCTGATATTTGACCGCTATCGCAGGAAATATGTAACGCTTACACCGGAAGAATGGGTCAGACAAAACTTTCTGCAATACCTGGTAAAAAGCCTGCAATACCCTGCATCACTGATAGGCATTGAAAAGGAGATCTACCTGGGAGAACTGAAAAAGCGCTGCGACATTGTGGTATATGACCGCAATATGCTGCCCTGGATGATAGTGGAGTGTAAGGAAATGAATGTGCCGCTAAACCTCTTAACAGTAGAACAGATTGTACGCTACCATATGGTGCTGCGCGCGGTATACCTGGTGATCACCAACGGCGTGCATACCTGGTGCTGCCTTTACAGGCCCGAAAAAGAAGAATGGGAGTTTGTGACGGAGATGCCGGGTTATGGGGAATAATACCTTTTAAGATTTGGGGGTTTGACAGTTTGAAGAAGCCCCTGTTCAGGCGCCTTCAGCCTGTCAAACCCTCAGACTCTCTTACGGGAATATGCCTAATTGCTCATAAGCCGCGCCTACCTTATCAATAGCGCAAACATATGCAGCGGTACGCATGTCGTGTATCTTGCTGTTGGAGACCATGATCTCGCGCACTTCGTGTAAAGCAGCATGCATGGTTTCTTCCAGGCCTGAATATACCAGGTCTACTTCATCCGCCCCGTGTGCAATGAATTTTCTTTCCTGGTCAGACACCTTTTTACCGGTAAGGTCTTCAATGGTGCTCAGGATATGTATGTTCATATTCTCATCAAAACGTTTGCCCAGACGGCCATAACGCACATGGCTCAGGTTCTTTAACCATTCGAAATAGGAAACGGTTACACCGCCGGCATTCAGGAACATATCCGGCACTACGATCACGCCTTTCTTGTTCAGGATAACATCTGCATCGGCAGTTATCGGGCCGTTGGCCGCTTCGCCGATGATCTTTGCCTTGATGTTGGGCGCATTATCTTTATGAATAACGCTTTCGAGTGCAGCCGGTATCAGGATGTCGCATTCCATTTCAAGGCCGTCTGTATTTTTCTTCAGGTTCACTGCGCCGGGGAAGTTAACGATAGAGCCTGTTTCATTCCGGTGTTTCAGCACAGCTTCCGGGTCAAGGCCTTTTTCGTTATAGATGGCGCCGTCCCACTCTATCAGGCAAACTACAACAGCGCCTGCTTCGTGGAAGTATTTGGCAGCGTGGTAACCCACGTTACCCATACCCTGAACGATCACTTTCTTGCCTTCCAGGCCGGGCTGCAGTCCCAGCCGCTGCATATCTTCCTTAATGTTGCACAGTTCGCGCAAACCATAGAATACACCCAGTCCGGTGGCCTCCTTACGGCCGCGAACACCACCCTGTGAAACCGGCTTACCAGTCACACAACCATAACCGTCTATTTCACCGGGGCGAAGGCTCATGTAAGTATCCAGTATCCAGCTCATTTCTCTTTCACCGGTACCGTAATCAGGCGCGGGCACGTCCACACCAGGGCCGATGAAGTTCTTCTTCACCAGTTCTGCCGTGTAGCGGCGGGTAATATTTTCCAGCTGGAAGGGGGTGTAATTGCGGGGATTGATCTTAATACCGCCTTTGGCGCCGCCAAAAGGCACGTTCACAATGGCGCATTTGTAAGTCATCAGCGCGGCGAGGGCCATTACCTCATCCTGGTTCACTTCTTCGCTGAAGCGGATACCACCTTTACAGGGCAGCTTGTGGTGAGAGTGTTGTACACGGTAAGCCTCGATCACTTCGATCTTATCTCCCACCCTTACCGGGAATTTAATGCGGTATACGGCATTGCAGGCCTTGATCTGCTCCAGGATACCCCTTTCCCATTTGGTGTACTGAGCGGCTTTGTCGAAGCTCTTCTGCACACTTTCAAAAAAGTTATAATGCTGTTCTTGCGACATAAAAAATTGTTTTGGAGATCTATTGTTTTGGTTATGATTATGGTTTAGACTGTTGTTGATGTTCCAGCTTACTGATCTTGCGGTCCAGCCGGACCAGGTACAGTATGATAAAGATGAAGATGATCACCAGTACGGTCACTACCACATATATTTTCCCGTTGCTGCGCAACATCTCGTTAATGGGACCAGTCTCTGTGTTCTGTTGTTGCGCCTGCGCCATCAGGGAAGTGCACAGTAAAAAAAGGGTAAAGAAGAAGTAAGACGCTCTGTTGATCATTTAAAAATATTTTTAAGCTCAAGTCTCTTATAGCGTACGCGCAAGGTATAGATCCATACGCCCAGTAATGTCCAGCCGGTAAAAGCGGGATAGAATACCATCATCAGTGTGCCGTCGGTATCCTGGGAGCGGAACCCCGGACTGCTTGCACTGCCCGGATGCAGGGAATCTACCATACGGGGGATGATATAGGTCAAAGGAATTAACATTGCAAAGGCGAATATGTTGTAAATGGCCGATACTCTTGCCCTTTTGTCAATATCATGTATAGACAGGCGCAACACCAGGTAGGCCATGTAGATCAGCAGCGCCACCGCCGTAGCGATCTGCTTGGGATCATTGGTGAGGGTACTGCCCCAGGTGTACGTAGCCCATACCGAACCTGTAGTAAAGCCCATAACGCCGAACAATACACCCACATTGGCTGCAGAACTGGCCAGTATGTCTTTTTTCAGATCGTATTTAGTGAGATAAAGAACGGAATTGACTACGGAGATGGTGAACAGCGTATACATGCTTATCCACATCGGTACATGAAAGAAGAGATTACGCGTGGATTGTTCGTTATTCTCTATCGCGGGTATCTTCACCAGGAACCCCGCTATGAGTGTGAATAAAAGCAGTAGTACCGCCAGCGCTTTCCACCAATGTTTTGCCATTTTTTTGTCATCTATATTGGGGGCAAACCTACAGGTTTTATCACTAATCACAAAATTAGTTGGGGAGTTTGACGGTTTGAAAGTTGGACAGATTGAAGGTTTAAAAGTTTGAACGTTTCAAGGTTTAAGGGCCTGAACCGTTTACGAACCCTCAAACTGTCAAACTATTAAACGCTCAAACGTTCTAGTCCTTCCAAAGGAACGGGAAGAGTATCATGGCCAGGCCCACGATCAGTACATCCATCCCCGCCAGCAGCAGGAACATATTAGGCAGGCCGGGTTGAAAAACCGGAACAAATGCAGAGCGGGCTATATTGGCCAGCAGCATCAGCAGGGGCATCATGATCGGGAAACCCATGATCGCCATCAGCGCCGCATTCTGGTTAGCCTGGGCGGCGATGGCCGCCAGCATGGTAAATAACAGCGAAAGGCTGACGCCCCCCAGCATCACTACCCCCACAAAATACCAGACGTTGATAATGGGATTACCCAGGAATATCAGGCAGCTCACCAGGGCAATAATACTCATGATGGCCATTAACAGTATGTTATACAGCAGCTTGGCAGCAATAAAGCTGCGCGGATGCACCAGCGAATAGAAGTACAGCAGCCGCCCCCTGCTTTCCTGCATAAAGCTTTTGGCAATGGCGTTCACCGACACAAATAGCTGTACTACCCAGAACTGGGCATTCCAGATCTGTTCTTCCGGGTGCCCCATCATCATATTGATAACGAATACAGTAGAAATAATATACAGGAGCACGCCGTAAAAAGCATATTTCTGGCGAAGTTCCAGCACCAGGTCTTTCTTTACCAGGGTAAGCGTTCGATGGAGAGCAGTGGTTTGTTGTGCCATTTCGCTGGCAAAAATAGGACAATACAAGCCCGCCCCAAAAACTGGTACAATTTAAACCTGCATCAAGTCCACCTCAGGTCCACCTTAAATCCAGCTCAACATTAGTTCTGCGTGGGGTTTACTAGCCATCTACACGCCGAATGCCTTGGGTGTTAATTTAGTACCATCTTAGAAAGTGCTTAGTAAGTGCTTAGTAAGTGCTTAGTAAGTGCTTAGTGAGTGCTTAGTGAGTGCTTAGTGAGTGCCATGTAAGTGTTTAGCAGGTGTTGACTCATTGCTTCAAACCAGCCCGGTTACTGCCGTTGGCTATAGTACTCATCGCCTAATTAGCAAGTATTTGTGATTTGTGCCTATATTCGCTCCTTAACAATCACAACAGCATGCAAAAAATTCTGGTGGCGAACCGCGGGGAGATTGCTTTGCGGGTAATGCGTTCTGCAAGGGAAATGGGGATCAAAACAGTGGCTGTCTTTTCAGAGGCAGACCGTACCATGCCTTTTGTACAATATGCAGATGAAGCTGTTTGTATCGGTCCGCCCCCTTCCAGCCAGTCTTATTTGCTGGGTGATAAGATCATTGAAGTGGCCCGGCAAACCGGCGCAGATGCCATTCATCCCGGCTACGGCTTTTTAAGCGAAAATGCCCGTTTTGCCCAGGCCGTAAAGGATGCCGGCCTTATTTTCATAGGCCCCAGCGCCCCGTCCATAGAAATGATGGGCAGCAAGCTGGCAGCCAAACAGGCCGCCCAGCAATTTGGTGTTCCCATGGTACCTGGTACAGAAACACCCCTGCGGGATCTTGAAGAAGCCAGGCAGGTGGTACGCAAAACAGGGTTCCCCATCCTGATCAAGGCTTCTGCTGGTGGCGGCGGAAAGGGCATGCGCGTGGTTGAACGGGAGGAAGAACTGCCGGAGCAGATCAGGCTGGCTAAAAGTGAAGCCATGAACGCCTTTGGAGATGATGCCGTGTTCATAGAAAAATATGTGGGAGCCCCCCGGCATATAGAGATCCAGATCCTGGGTGATCAGCATGGTAACTATGTGTACCTGTTTGAGCGCGAGTGCAGTGTACAACGCCGTCACCAGAAGCTGATAGAAGAAGCGCCCTCCTCCTGCTTAACGCCCGGCATACGTGCCGCCATGGGTAAATGTGCCCTCGATGTGGCCCGGGCCTGTAACTATTACGGAGCCGGTACCGTAGAGTTCCTGGTAGACGAATCGCTGAATTTCTATTTCCTGGAGATGAACACCCGCCTGCAGGTAGAGCACCCGGTCACAGAGATGATTACCGGGCTGGACCTGGTAAAAGAGCAGATCCGCATTGCCATGGGAGAAAAATTAAGCTTTACACAGGAAAGCCTGCAGATCAACGGGCATGCCATAGAATTACGCCTTTGCGCAGAAGATCCCGCCAATAACTTCCTGCCTGACACCGGTACGCTGGAAACCTATATCCGCCCGCAGGGCTATGGCGTACGGGTAGATGACGGCTATGAGCAGGGAATGGACATTCCCATCTACTACGATCCCATGATCGCCAAACTGATTGTCTGGGGCAATAACCGCGAAGAAGCCCGTTTACGCCTTATCCGCGCTATAGATGAGTACCAGGTGAAAGGCATCCATACCACCCTGCCCTTTGGCCGCTGGGCATTGCAGCACTCCGCCTTTATTGAAGGTAAATTTGACACCCATTTTATTGGCAAGTATTTTGCCCCCTCCCTGCTGAACACTCCTGATGCTGCAAGCATTCAGGCTGCAGCTATCCTGGCTGCACAGATCTGGCAGGAGAGCAAAACGGCCCAGTTACCGGTCAACACAACTGCGCCGGAACATCAATGGAAAAAAAGAAGAACATTAAGATAATACCCTGCAGTTGGCTTACAGGCAAAAAGCTTTAAATTTGTAGTAATTCTCTAATATGAAGAACCTTATCCTCCAAGTAATAGATTTTTTTTACCGGCCCTTCGCCAGGCTAATGCCCCTGCAGACCTTCCGCTACCTGGCCTGCGGCGGCGGTAATACCTTGCTGGATATCGTGCTTTATTACATTATGTACAATTTTGTACTGCATCAGCAGGATCTGCACCTGCCCTCGCTAACCATCAGCTCGCCCATAGCAGCGCTGTTCATGGCGATGTCTATCACTTTCCCTACCGGCTTCCTGCTCAGTAAGTATATCGTATTCTCAGAGTCTAACCTGCGCGGTCGTATCCAGCTGTTCCGCTACTTTGTACAGGTGGCTGCCTGCCTGCTGCTGAACTACCTGTTCATGAAACTCTTTGTTGAGTATCTCCACATCTATCCAACCATTTCGAAAATACTGACCACATTCTTCGTTGTGTGCTTCAGCTATCTTACGCAGAAAAAATTCACCTTTAAAGTGAAACCAGAAAAGTTAAAAGTTTTCTAAAATTTTATTCCACTTCGTAGTAACAATACCGGCAACGGGGTTCGTATTTATCCTGTTCTCCCAGTAATACTGTTTCTTTACCGGCTGCCTTACGGTAGGAAAAACTTGCAATATTGCCGCACTTTACACAGATAGCGTGCAGCTTGGTGATGTAGTCTGCTTTGGCCAGCAGATCGGGCATCACGCCAAAAGGGCGCCCTTTGTAGTCCATATCCAGACCGGCCACTATTACGCGTACACCGCGCAGCGCCAGCTGGTCGCAAACATAGGGCAGCTCTGCATCAAAGAACTGCGCTTCGTCTATCCCCACCACATCTACTTCCTGCGCCAGCAGCAATATCTGCTGAGAGTTATCGATCGGGGTAGACACCACTTTGTTTTCATCGTGCGATACAATATTCTGTTCATCATAACGCACATCTATACCCGGTTTAAATATCTCAATCCTCAGGTTGGCTATCCTGGCTCTTTTCAATCTTCTTATCAGCTCTTCCGTTTTTCCGGAAAACATGGAACCGCAGATCACTTCAATCCATCCTCTGCGTTCTCCGGCCAGGGAAGGTTCAATAAACATATCATCAGTTTTTATTAGTAAATACGCTAAAAACGCTAACTTTATGCAAATAAAATAAATTCTGCTACACAGCGTTAACCAATTACAGATTGGTTGTGATTACCTTCAATACGTTGCGATTACTATCAATAATTAAAGCATGATTTGTGCACTACCTGACACTATGGAAAAGATCAATGCATTAATTGACAGATTACAGGAATTGAAGAATTCCAACGCAGACCTGCAAACCATATCCTATTATGCGCAACTTTTGCAGGTTGAGGTGTTGCATGCGCGTACCCTGCAGAAAGCGCAGGATCAAAGTCAAAAATCGTCACAGAGCACTATAGCGGTGATCATGCCCTCACAGGCAGCCCAGACCGTTTCCGCAGCAGCGGCAACAAACGGCGCTCACCACCATAACGGACATACGAATTCAAACCACCTTGATACTGCTACCGTTGCGCCCGAAAAGCGCAGCATACCTGCACCTGAACGCATACAACCCGAACCGGTACAAGTTGCGCCACCGCCGCCTCCGCCTCCGCCGCCTCCTGCTCCTTCTCCGGCGCCTGTTCAGGAGCGTAAACCAGTGACCGCCACTTTGTTTGATGTAGAGAAACCTGCGCCGGCGCCCAGGGCAAAAGAAGCCAACGGCCTGCGCCGGGAGATCAATGAACTGGTTTCCCAGAAAAGCACCTCGCTGAACGACAGGCTCAAACAAAGCATAACAGAAGTGGCAGACAGGCTTGGCGATATGCCGGTGAAAGACCTTAAACAAGCCATCGGCATTAACGACAAATTCCAGTTCATACAGGAACTGTTCCGCGGTGATGTAGACATGTACGAGCGTTCCATCAAAACGATCAATGAATGCCACACCCTGCAGGAGGCAGAATACTGGATAGAAAGGGAATTAAAGATCCGGCAGGGATGGCTGGATGATACCCGGCCGGTACAACATTTCTATTCTTTGGTTAAAAAGCGCTTTTCCTGAATATAAGAAAGGATCCTGTCTGTAGCCCCCTTGTTGTCTGCAACATATTTGCTGGCCACATCTCCCGTTCTTGTACACAATGTATCGTCCAGCAGCAGTTCCTCCATTTGCTGCGCTAAGGCAGGATCATTGGGCACGCTGACCGCGCCGCCGGATGCCAGCAGTTCTACCGCCTCGGCATATTTATCGTACACCGGACCAAACACGATGGGCTTACCGAAAGTAGCAGGCTCCAGTATGTTATGGATCCCCCCCGGATCAAAACCTCCGCCGATATACGTCACGCAGGCATAACGGTACAGGGAGGACAGCATCCCTACATTGTCAATAATCAGTACCGTACCCGGATGTTCACCTTCATAACCATTGTGCTCCACCCTGGCGCCGCCCAGTTCCGAATAGCGCACTGCACCGGGAAACAGATCCAGCAGCTTCCTGATGTGTGGCTCATTCACCTCATGCGGCGCAATGATCAGACGCCTGTCTGCCTCGTAATGGCCTGCCCACCAGGCGGCAAGGGCGCTTTCGTCGCTTGCCCAGGTACTGCCGGCTACAATGGTGCGTTTGTTGCCCACAAACTGTTTTACCAGCGGCAACTCTACCGCCTCATGTGCCAGGGCCCATACCCGATCAAAACGGGTATCGCCGCTCACCGTAACATGCTCAATATCAATCTGCTGCAACAGCTGACGGGATGACTCATTCTGTACAAAAATATGGGAGAGCAAACGCAGCAGCCGCCTGAACAGGCCGCCATGCCATTTAAAGAAGACCTGGTCTTCACGGAAGATCGCAGAGATCAGCACAAACGGTATCTGCCTTTTATACAGCCCCGTCATAAAATGATACCAGAACTCATATTTGATGAAAATTGCCAGGCTGGGACGGACAATATCCAGGAACTGCCGGGCATTTCCCGGTGTATCCAGGGGAAGATAAAACACATGATCGGCGCCCTTATAATCCTTTCTCACCTCGTAACCGGAAGGCGAGTAAAAGGTAAGTAACAGGCGATAACCCGGGTACTGTTTGCGCAGCGCTTCCATTACCGGTCTTCCCTGTTCAAATTCTCCCAGCGAAGCGGCGTGTACCCATACCAGGGGGCCGGTTTCACCCTCCAGCTCCCTTTTCATCCTGGCGGCCCAGCCTTTACGGCCTTCCAGCCAGAGGCGGGCTTTACGGTTACCGGTTGCCGCGGCGATGTTTACCCCGGCCTGGTACAGCCGGATGCCGATGTTGTAAATGAAGGTTTCCACCATACTGATCTTCAGTTTTATCTATATTTTATACTTCAGCAAAGATAATCGCCTTCCAACGCCAATTTTTGTAAATTTGCACACTTTAAAACATTTTAAAATACCTATTCCGCATGGTTCCTATTCAAATGGTGGATCTGAAACGTCAGTATGCAAAGATAAAACCGCAGGTTGACGCTGCTATCCATGAGGTGCTAGAGAATGCCGCCTTCATAAACGGCGCCCCTGTTCAGCAGTTTGCACAGGAACTGCAGCAATACCTGGATATTAAACACGTTATACCCTGTGCCAACGGTACAGACGCATTGCAGATAGCCATGATGGCATTAGGTTTACAACCCGGCGACGAAGTGATCACCCCCTCCTTTACGTTCATTGCCACCGCAGAGGTGATCGCCCTGCTGCAACTGAAACCGGTATTCGTGGATATAGACCCTGTAACTTACTGCCTGGACCCTGTTGCGGTTGAAAAAGCCATCACACCAAAAACCAAAGCCATTGTTCCGGTACACCTGTACGGGCAAAGCGCTGACATGGAACCGCTGATGGCCATTGCTGAAAAATATAACGTTCCCGTCATAGAAGACAATGCCCAGGCCATAGGTGGTACTTATACCTTTAAGAACGGAACGGTTAAAAAGACCGGTACCATCGGTCACATCGGCTGTACCTCCTTCTTTCCCTCCAAAAATCTGGGATGTTACGGTGACGGCGGCGCCGTCTTCACCAACGACGATACCCTGGCCGCACAAATGCGAATGGTGGCCAACCATGGCCAATCTGCCCGCTATTACCATGATGTGGTAGGCCTGAACTCCCGCCTGGACACCCTGCAGGCAGCGGTGCTGCGTATAAAACTGCCCCTGCTGGATGAGTATATCAACGCCCGCCGCGCAGTGGCAGACGCCTATGATGCTGCCTTTGCCAATGTGCCGCAGATCACCACACCCGGTCGTGTGCCTTACAGCTATCACGTTTACCATCAATACACTTTACAATTGAACGGCGCCAGCAGGGATGAGCTGCAAAAGTTCCTGCAGGAGCGCAATATCCCCTCTATGATCTATTACCCGGTACCTGCTCACCGGCAAAAGATGTTTGCAGACTTTGGGGGAGCTGCATTTAATTTACCTGTTACTGACGCACTGACCGCCAAGGTCATCTCCTTACCGATACACACTGAAATGGATCAGGATCAACAAGAGTACATTATTAATTCAGTTAAATCATTCTTAAACTAAACTTCCCCAATGAGAATTACCGTAGTAGGAACCGGTTATGTAGGCCTAGTTACCGGCACCTGTTTTGCTGAAACAGGGAACAATGTCACATGTGTGGATATAGACGAGAACAAGGTTAAAAAATTATCCTCCGGGCAGATCACGATCTATGAGCCCGGACTGGAAAAACTATTTGAGCGCAACCTCAAGGAGGAACGCCTGCATTTTACCACCAGCCTGGAAGAAGGTATCCGTGAAGCACAGGTGATCTTCCTGGCATTACCTACCCCTCCCGGTGCAGACGGTGCTGCAGACCTGTCATTCGTACTGAAAGTAGCAGAACAACTGGGCAAACTGTTGACAGACTACAAAGTTATCGTAGACAAGAGCACCGTTCCCGTTGGTACGGCAGAGAAAGTTCATGCCGCCATCGCCAAAAACTGCAAAGTGGAATTTGATGTGGTATCCAACCCCGAATTCCTGCGTGAAGGAGTAGCCGTAGAAGACTTCATGAAGCCCGACCGCGTAGTGATAGGCACCACTTCTGAAAGAGCCCGCAAAGTGATGGGCGATCTGTATGCCCCCTTTGTTCGGCAGGGCAACCCGATATTGTATATGGACGAAAGATCCGCCGAGCTGACCAAATACGCCGCTAACTCTTTCCTGGCCACCAAAATATCTTTCATGAATGAAGTGGCCATCCTCTGCGAAAAACTGGGCGCTGATGTAGACATGGTGCGCAGAGGCATCGGCAGCGATGACCGTATCGGCAAACGCTTTCTCTTTCCCGGCATCGGGTACGGCGGCAGCTGCTTCCCGAAAGATGTACAGGCACTGGTAAAATCTTCTGAGGAAGTGAGCTACGATTTCAAGATCCTGAATGCAGTAATGGACGTAAATGAAAGGCAAAAGGTATTCCTCATCCCCAAAATAAAAGCTTACTATAACGGCAACCTTAAAGGAAAGCGCTTTGCACTGTGGGGACTTGCATTCAAGCCCAATACAGACGATATCAGAGAAGCGCCGGCGTTATATATCATTAACGCGCTGCTGGCAGAAGGCGCAACAATATGCGTGTTTGACCCTGAAGCAATGCCCAACGTAAAACAGGTAATCGGCAACAAGATCCAGTATGCCGAGCATCAGTATGACTGCCTTGAAAATGCTGATGCATTGATCATTGCCACAGAATGGAGCGTGTTCAGAACACCCGATTTTGATAAGATCAATGAGATCCTGAAACATAAAGTGATCTTTGACGGTAGAAACCTGTTTGACGTACAACGCATGCACGAGCTGGGATTTCATTACGAAAGCGTAGGCCGTGCAGTGGCAAAGCCTTAAACCTAAAATTGTTATGAGTAAAAAGCGCGTATTAATAACCGGTGCAGCCGGCTTCCTGGGATCACATCTTTGTGACAGGTTCATTAAGGAAGGATTTCATGTAATTGGCATGGATAACCTGCTGACGGGTAATATCAAAAATATTGAACACCTCTTCCCCCTGCCTGAATTTGAATATTATCATCACGATGTTACCAAATTTGTGCACGTTCCGGGAGAACTGGATTATATCCTGCATTTTGCATCTCCGGCCAGTCCGATAGATTATCTCAAAAAACCGATCCAGACCCTGAAAGTGGGTTCACTCGGCACACATAACCTGCTGGGCCTTGCCAAAGAAAAAAAGGCACGCATATTGGTAGCATCTACCTCCGAAGTATATGGCGATCCTACCGTACACCCACAGACAGAAGAATACTGGGGCAATGTGAACCCGGTAGGACCGCGTGGCGTATATGATGAAGCCAAAAGGTTCATGGAGTCCATCACAATGGCTTACCATAACTTCCATGGTGTGGAAACCAGGATCGTCAGGATCTTCAATACATACGGTCCCCGTATGCGCCTCGACGACGGCCGTGCCCTGCCCGCCTTTATGAGCCAGGCCCTTACGGGTCAGGATCTGACACTGTTTGGCGATGGTATGCAAACCCGTTCATTCTGCTATGTGGATGACCTGGTAGATGGTATATACCGCCTGCTGCTCAGCGATTATCACCTGCCGGTGAATATCGGCAACCCGGAAGAGATCACCCTGAAGCAGTTTGCAGAAGAGATCATTACGCTGACGGGCACCAAACAACAGATCGTATATATGCCGCTTCCAAAGGATGATCCCAAACAACGGAAGCCGGATATCAGCAAGGCTAAACAGCTGTTGGGCTGGGAACCTAAAGTAAGCCGCAAAGAAGGACTGAAGATCACTTATGAATATTTTAAGGAGGCCTTAAGTAAATAATTATACTATGCAACGTACTTTATTGATTACCGGAGGCGCAGGTTTTATCGGATCGCATGTAGTGCGGTTATTTGTTTCCAAATATCCTGAATACAGGATCGTTAACCTCGACGCACTTACTTATGCCGGCAACCTGGAAAACCTGGTGGACATAAAGGACAAGCCGAATTATGTGTTTGAAAAAGGTGATATAACAGACGAAGCGCTGGTTGACAGGCTTTTTGCTGCATACCAGTTTGACGGGGTGATACACCTGGCGGCAGAAAGCCATGTAGACCGCTCCATCATGGATCCGCTGGCCTTTATCAAGACCAATGTACTGGGCACAGCCATCCTGCTGAATGCCAGCCGCAAATACTGGCAGGACAATATGGAAGGCAAGCTGTTCTACCATGTGTCTACTGATGAAGTATACGGCAGCCTGGGCGCTGAAGGCTTCTTCACAGAAGAAACCCCTTACGATCCGCGTTCTCCGTATTCTGCTTCCAAAGCCAGTTCAGATCACTTTGTGATGGCGTACCATCATACCTACCACATGCCGGTGATCATCAGCAACTGCTCCAATAACTACGGCTCCCATCACTTCCCGGAAAAGCTGATACCGCTGGCCATCAGCAACATCAGGCAGAGCAAACCTGTACCGGTGTACGGGAAGGGTGAGAATGTACGGGACTGGTTGTGGGTAGAAGATCATGCAAGGGCTATAGATACCATTTTCCATAAGGGCCGTGTGGGAGAAACCTATAACATCGGCGGCTTTAATGAGTGGAAGAACATCGACCTCATTAACCTGCTGTGTATGATTATGGATAAGAAACTTGGCCGTGCGCCCGGTACTTCCGCCCAGCTGATCACCTTCGTGAAAGACAGGGCAGGGCATGATCTGCGCTACGCCATTGACGCCACCAAGCTGAATAAAGAACTGGGCTGGCAGCCATCCCTGCAGTTTGAAGAAGGACTGGAAAAAACGGTAGACTGGTACCTGGCCAATGAAGCCTGGCTGGATCATGTTACCAGCGGGGCCTACCAACAGTATTACGAAGAACAATATCAAAAAAGATAACGCAATCATGCCTTTTACGGAAACAGGAATACCAGACCTGCTAATATATGAGCCCCGGGTTTTTGCCGATAGCCGCGGATATTTCTTTGAAAGCTACAATGCAAATGCCTTTGAACAGGAAGGCCTGCACTTCCCTTTTGTACAGGATAACCAGGCCCGCTCTACCTATGGCGTATTGCGTGGGTTGCACTACCAGCTGGAACCCTATGCCCAGACTAAACTGGTTAGGGCCCTGGAAGGCCGTATACTGGACGTAGTGGTGGATATCCGGAAAGGATCACCCACCTATGGAAAGGTGTTCACCATAGAATTGAGCGCAGAAAATAAATTACAGCTGCTGGTGCCCAAAGGCTTTGCCCATGGCTATGCCGTATTGAGCGAAACCGCGGAAGTAATGTATAAGTGCGACAACTTTTACCACAAGGCCAGTGAAGGCGGTATCATTTATAACGACCCTGCGCTGAACATAGACTGGGGCATTGACCTGAAAGATGCCATCGTTTCTGATAAAGACCAGGTATTGCCAACATTGGCGGAAAGTCAACATAACTTCGTTTATAATTCCTAATGCACATGCAAAACATTCTGGTAACAGGCGCTAACGGCCAACTTGGACAAGCTATAAAATTAATCGCAGGCAATTACCCTGCCTTTAACTTTATCTATACCGACTATCAGGAACTGGATATAACCAATGCCGCTGCTATAGCTGAGTTTTTTTCTCAGCATCCCATTCATGCCTGCGTTAACTGCGCCGCCTATACCGCAGTGGACAAGGCCGAAACGGAAGAGGAAAAGGCTTTTCAGTTAAACTTTGAAGCTGCGCTGAACCTGGCGGAAGCATGTCTGCAGCATAGCGCCCAGCTTGTGCATATTTCTACGGATTATGTATTTGACGGGCGTTACTACCTCCCTTATACGGAAAACGATGAAGCCAGCCCCCAGAGCATCTACGGCGCCTCAAAACTACGTGGAGAGGCAGCTGCCCTGGGCGCCAACCCTGATACAGTGGTGATACGTACTTCCTGGTTATACTCCCAGTTTGGCGTCAACTTCGTAAAACGGATGAAGGAGCTGATGCAGGAACGCCCCTCCCTCAACGTGGTATTTGACCAGGTGGGTTCGCCCACCTACGCAGTAGACCTGGCCCGGGTGATCCTGCAGGTGTTGGCGCATCGTGCAGAGCACTCCGAGACAGCTATCGGCGGTGTTTACCATTACAGCAACGAAGGGGTTACCAGCTGGTATGATTTTGCAGTGGCTATAAAAGAACTCACCGGCTCCGCCTGCGAGGTATCGCCTATCACTTCCGACCAGTACCCAACCCCGGCCCAGCGCCCGGCGTACAGCGTAATGAACAAACAAAAGATCCGGGATACATTTGGTATCAGCATTCCTTACTGGAGAGATAGCCTGCAGCAGTGCCTGCAACAGCTGTAAGCACATCATATTATCTTACAATAGAACAGCCGCCCTGGTAATACAGAGCGGCCGTTTCTTTTTTGGGGCTAGACTATATATGAAAACTAAACTGCTTGGCTGCTATTAAAACGTACAAATCATCAAAAGGTACTACTCTGATCTTCTTCTTCGTCTGCATTTCCCCAGCCGCCGTAAAAAATATCCAGTATGTCAGCAGAGCGTACATAAAAAGATCCGTTGCTGAAAACAATGTTCACTGCTGGCGCGGGGCGCTTGAACGCCGGTTTGGTAGCGGTCCGGTAACTGGTGGTGGCAATATTTGAAGATCTGTTTACCGGGAAAATATGTCCTGCACAAAGTTTACCTGTCATCACTTATGGGGTTGTTATTATTTAGAAAATCTGGTAACGGGTGCAAAGATGCGCCGGTAAAAAGGGTTAAGAGACAGTAGTAAAGCTGAATTTCTGAAATTACGTAGTTGTACGGAGCAATCCGGGCACTTTCAGACGCCGTGAACGTCTGCTGCCCACTCCCAGGCCGCGTCAGATCTTCTTCCCGGCCATGGCTGCTTTCAGGGCCTTATCCATCAGTCGTTCTGCAAAGGGGCGGCTTACATCGTTCAGGTAGGCAATCTTTTCATGTATGGCATCCCTGTTACCACTGCCAATGATATCCTGCAGCCCGTTCATGGCTTCCCTGGTGCGCTGTTGTTCCTCTTCAGAGATCATTTCAACGTTCTTTTCCAGGAAGGTGGCCGTTACATCCAGCAGTTGCTGGGCTTCTGTCTGTGCTTCCACCAGGGAACGGGTTTGTATATCCTCCTTTGCATGGGTAATGGAGGCCACCAGCATCTGCTCCACTTCTTCGCCGCTAAGACCATATTGCGGTTTCACTTCAATGCTTTGTTCCACCCCGCTGCGTAATTCCGCGGCTTTCACCACCAGGATGCCGTCTGCATTCAGCAGGAAAGAGATCTGCACTTTGGCCAGGCCTGCCGGCATTGCAGGGATACCGGTAAGATTGAATTCCGCCAGTTTGCGGTTGTCCTTTACAAGGTCACGTTCTCCCTGGTATACCGCTATCTTCATACCGGTCTGCCCGTCTTTCTGGGTAGTATAGCTTCGGGCTATGCTGCAGGGTATCTTGGAGTTGCGGGGAATCAATACATCCATCAGGCCGCCCATGGTTTCTATGCCCAGCGACAGCGGCGTTACATCCAGTAACAGGAAGTCCTTATTATTGCCGGCGAGTATATCGGCCTGTATGGCGGCGCCCAGGGCTACCACCTCATCGGGATTCAGGCTGTCGTTCACCGGCTTTCCAAAGAAAGCGGCAACGGTTTCTTTCACCATCGGTACACGGGTAGAGCCGCCCACCATAATCACGGTATCAATATCCCTTACAGTAAGCCCCGCATCTGCCAGGGCCTTGCGGCAGCTTTCCATGGTCTTTTCAACCAGGGGCCGGATCAGCTCTTGGAGTTGTTCCCTGGTAAGCTGCAGTTCGTAATTATGTAAACGGGCATCGTAGTAATCAGTTACGGATAACTGTTTCTTGGCCTCCTCCGCCTTCAGGCGGAACGCCTGCGCCAGACCTTTGTTGCTGCCCAGGGCTTCGGGAGATATTTCGTGTAGCCAGGCCCAATGTTCCATAATGGCCCTGTCCAGGTCATCCCCGCCCAGGTAGGTGTCGCCGTTGGTGGCCAGCACTTCAAAGATGCCTTTGGATATCTTCAGGATGGAAATATCAAAGGTACCACCTCCCAGGTCGTACACGGCAATGGTCTTGTCTTCATCCGGCTTTAAACCCAAACCATAAGCCAGGCTGGCGGCAGTAGGCTCGTTGATGATACGCAGCACATCCAGGCCCGCCAGTTTACCGGCATCGCGGGTGGCCTGCCGCTGCGCATCGTTAAAATAGGCAGGAACCGTGATCACCGCCTTGCTCACCGGCGTTTTCAGTATATGTTCTGCCCGGGCCTTCAGGTCTCTCAGGATATAGCCGGATAATTCAATAGGAGAATAGAACCGGCTGCCTACCTGCACCTTTACCAGGCTTTCGGCATTATCATCATGTATACGATAGGAAAAATATTCCGCCTTTTCCCGGAGGTCATTGTAAGACTTCCCCATCAGGCGTTTGGCGCTGTAGATGGTTTGGCGGGGGTGCGTGATCAGCAGTTCACGGGCATTATCGCCCACTATTACCGTGCTTTCTTCCGTAAAATGCACCACCGAAGGAACCAGGGCGCTGCTGTTGAATTCACGGAGGGTGACCGGCTGCCGCAGCGCAGGATGTATAATAGCCACCAGGCTGTTCGTAGTGCCCAGATCAATGCCTACGATCATTTCCTGTTGTTGTGAACCTCCTGTTACCGGGTTGGTGCCGATCTTTGCCATACTCAAAAATAACTATTAGCTGTGGATCCATCATCAAAGAGCGGGCCAAGCGCTAATAGCCGGTTGCCAACAGGTAATAGCTAATTATTTATTAGGTTTGCACAAATTTTAATATCAACAGCACCAATGAACCTGATAGAAGAATTGCGCTGGCGCGGCATGTTACAGGATATTATGCCCGGTACGGAAGAGCAGTTACAAAAAGAAATGACCACCGCTTATGTGGGTTTTGACCCCACGGCAGATTCCCTGCACATCGGCAGCCTGGTACCCATCCTGCTGCTGGTGCACCTGCAGAGAGCCGGTCATAAACCCCTTGCGCTGGTAGGCGGCGCCACCGGAATGGTGGGCGATCCTTCCTTTAAAGCGGAAGAACGTAAAATGCTGGACCTGGACACCCTCCAGCATAACCAACGCGGCATCAAAGCCCAGCTGGAAAAATACCTGGACTTTGACCCGGCCAAACCCAATGCCGCCGAAATGGTGAATAACTACGACTGGTTCAAGGATATCTCTTTTCTGCACTTTATCCGGGATGTTGGCAAGCACATCACCGTTAACTATATGATGGCCAAGGATTCTGTAAAGAAAAGACTGGAAGGCGACAGCGGCATGTCTTTCACAGAATTCAGCTACCAGCTCATACAGGGGTATGATTTTTACCATCTGTACACCGCTAAGAACTGTAAACTGCAGATGGGCGGATCCGACCAATGGGGCAATATCGTAACCGGCACCGAGCTGGTGCGCCGTATGGCCGGTGGTGAAGCCTTTGCCTTTACCTGCCCGCTGGTAAAAAAAGCAGATGGTACCAAGTTCGGTAAAACCGAATCGGGTAATGTGTGGCTGGACCCTAAACGCACCTCTCCGTACCTGTTCTACCAGTTCTGGATCAAAACCACCGACGAAGATGCAGAGAACTATATCCGCATGTTCACCTTCCTGGACCAGCCTACCGTAGATACACTGATCGCTGAGCACCGCCAGAACCCCGGTATGCGCCAGCTGCAGAAAAGACTGGCCAGGGAAGTGACCATCTTTGTACATGGTGAAAAAGAATATGAATTTGCCGTACAGGCTTCTGAGATGCTGTTCCGTAACGATACAGCTGCTATTCTCCAGTCACTCACCGAAGAACAGCTGCTGGAAGTAATGAGCGGCGTACCGCAGGTGGATGTTGCCCGTACTGAGCTGGAAACCGGTAAGGATATCATCAGCTTCCTGGCAGATGCCAAAATACTGCCCAGCAAAGGCGAAGCCCGTAAGATGCTCCAGAATGGCGGCATCAGCATCAATAAAACTAAAGTAGAAGGCATGGATCTGGTGGTGAACGCCAGCCTGCTGCTGCGCGATCAGTATCTGTTGGTGCAGAAGGGAAGAAATAATTACTTCCTCGTAAAGGCGGTGTAAAATATCGAACCTATCATTATAAACGGAAGAGGCTATATCATACCAGTGATATGGCCTCTTTTGATAAACCGGCATACCTATGAACAAACTACCATTATTAATATCCGTCCCCCTCCTGTTGCTGACACAGGCACTGTACGGGCAAACGCCGTCTCAAACACTCAGCAAAGCAGCGGCAGCAGCAGAAAAACGTAATCATCACTGCACCAAAAACACTCGTCATTCACCGGAACAAAGAAGGAAGAATTATCCTTTCAATATGTCTGCCGTTGTTCAACTTGTTTCATTCGATGGCCTGGTGAAAATTACCGCAGACAAGGAAGTCATCGTTGTAAGCCCCGACCCCGGGGTTATAGTGGACGGTGTTGCCCCCCCTGCCATGACTGTTAAGGAAGAAAAAACGCTCAGCCCTGCACAGATCGATGAGCTTACCGATATCTTATACAACTACGGATTTGCCGGCCCCATAATTGGCCAGAAAGCACTGCTATGCTATAGCCCGCGGAATGCAATACTTTTCAGGGATGATAAGGGAGAGGCCTTTGCTTTTATCGAGATTTGCTTTGAATGCCATAACACCAGGGAGAGCAGCGATCAAATATCGCTGGGGCAAATGTGCGATCAGAAACTGGACATGATCAAAAACCTGTTCAACAAGGCAGGGATCAGGTACGGAATTAAATAAGGGGCGCCTCCTTTTGCTGAAGCGCCCCGTACTTTTTACTTACTTCAACCCATATTTATACTTATACCTTTCATACAACTGCTTCTGCTTATTATCCAGATTCACTTCACGCCCCTGTATAAACGCATGTGTTACTTTATTCGATTTCATATCCAGTATATCCCCGGCGCTTACCGCAATGTTGGCGTCTTTCCCCACTTCCAGTGATCCGGTTACTTTATCAATACCCAGTATCTTAGCGGTATTCAGCGTAACGGCGCTCAGCGCTTCTTCTTTGGTCAGGCCATAGGCGCTGGCCGTACCGGCTTCAAACATCAGGTTGCGTTGCTGCCAGAAACCTTCATTGCTGATGCAGAACAGTACGCCCGCTTTTTGCAGCTGTGCCGCTGTTTTATAGGGCTGATCCACATCATCATCCTGTGTTACGGGCAGGCTGTGTGGCTGCGCCAGTATCACGGGAATACGCTGCTGTTTGAGGATATCTGCCACCAGCCAGGAGTCGGCGCCGCCCACAATCACGGCGTCAAACCCAAACTCTTTGGCAATATCGATGCCCAGCAGGATCTCTTTTACCAGGTTGCAATGTATGTACAGTTTCTGTTCCTTGGTGAACAGCTTGCGCAGTGCCTCAAACTTCAGGTTCGTTTCCGCATGTTTGCTTTCCTGAGCGTATGCCTGCGCTTCACGTAAGAAGGCGCGCAGCTGTTCTATCTTTTCCAGCGCTTCCTTTACCCGGTCCCTGGCAGGTGTTTGCTGGGCTGCCCGGAAAGGATTGGAGGAAGGCAGTAACTGCGGCATGTACAGGTGTTGCCCGTCGTCTGATTTATAGGCGGCGTCTTCCCAGTTCCAGGCATCCAGCTGTACTACAGAAGAAGTGCCGGACAACATCCCGCCTTCCGGAACAGTTTGCGCCAGCAGTATGCCGTTGGAGCGCAATGTGTTGATCACTTTTGAATCGGTATTGTAAGCCACCAGTGCGCGTACGGAAGGGTTTAACTCCCCAACTTCGCTGTAGTCGTTGGTAGAGCGTACCGCTTCTACTTCCGTCAGACCCAGGCTGCTGGCCGGCGCAATAATGCCGGGATACACGTGCTGCCCTTGGAGGTCTATTACCTGGGCGCCTGCTTCGCCCTGCGCGTTGGCGCCTACCGCAGTGATCTTGCCATTGGCAAACGCAATGCTGCCATTTTCTATTACCTGCCCGTTGCCCACATGTATAGTGGCATTGGTGAGCAGCAGCGCCTTTTGTTGGGCCGGAGCGGGATATACGGTTTCCTGCGCAAAGGCTTTGACGCCGCTCAATGCAGCCAGGCATGCTATATATATGAAGTTCTTTTTTACCATTGTTGTTGTTTTATTGTTCGTCATCACCATTAATTATACTGTGCTGGTGCCCGCTTTCCATATCCTCACAATTCCAGAGATCGTCTTTGGTGGGCTTTGCTTTTTGTACGGGGGCTCCTTTCTTTTTCTCTCCCAGCATTTTCTGGATCAGGCGGTTGCGCTCTGCGGCAATGCGTTTACGCAGCTCCAGGTCACGCTCGCGGTCAAAATAAACGATACCGTCTACAATCGTCTTATCTGCTTTTGCATAGATGCTGAGGGGATGATCAGACCACAATACCAGGTCGGCATCTTTACCGGGCTTGATACTGCCTACCCTGTCAGATATATGCAGCAGTTTGGCCGGGTTCAGGGTCACCATCTTCAGGGCGTCTTCTTCTGCCATACCACCGTAAGTGATGCTCTTGGCGGCCTCTTGGTTAAGCCGGCGCGCCATTTCCGCATCGTCTGAGTTAATGGCAACTGTAAGGCCTACCCCGCTCATGATGCTGGCGTTATAGGCAATGGCATCCTGCACTTCCATTTTATAGGCCCACCAGTCGGCAAAGGTAGAGGCGCCTGCGCCATGTTGCTTCATCTTATCGGCTACCTTATATCCTTCCAGTATATGCGTGAACGTATTTACCGTGAAGCCGAAGGTATCTGCCACATGCATCAGCATATTGATCTCGCTTTGCACATAGGAATGGCAGGTGATGAACCGTTTTTTGTTCAGTATTTCCACCAGGGCGTCCAGTTCCAGGTCGCGGCGTTTGCCGGCGGCCTGGCGCTCATAGTCACGTGCACGGGTAAACGCATCGGTCAATACCTGCTCAACGCCCATACGTGTTTGCGGGAAGCGTGAGCGCTGGCTTTCACCCCAGTTGGACTGCTTTACGTTCTCGCCAAGGGCGAACTTGATGAAGGGATCCCATCCTGCAAATTTCAGCTGCTCGGCATCTGCGCCCCAGCGCAGCTTTATCAGTTGCGTTTGTCCGCCAATGGTATTGGCAGAACCATGCAGCAGATGACTGGACGTAACGCCGCCGCTGAGCTGACGGTAGATGTTGATATCATCAGGGTTCAGCACATCGCCGATGCGTACTTCTGAGGTAACAGACTGCGTACCTTCATTTACGCCCCTGGTGATGGCAATATGGGAGTGCTCATCTATCACACCAGGTGTAAGGTGTTTTCCGGTACCATCTATCACAAGTGCATTACCGGCGGGTAAGTTTTTACCAACCTGGGCGATCTTGCCCCCGCGGACCAGTACGTCGGTATTCTCCAGTTTACCCTGCTGCTCATTGGTCCATACCGTTGCATTTTTAATCAGGATATCTTTTTGCTGTGGTAATGTTTCCCAGCCATAACCATTGAAGGGGTAATATATTTTACCGATGTCCGGACTGGTCTTTTTCTTTGTTGTATCAGCCGGGGCCGCAAAAGCTTTTGCAAACGCGGCAGACCATTTTACGGCATTGCCGCTGGTGTCCTGCCCGTTGCCACTCCAGCCCTGGTCTGCCAGTACGCCGCTGAGGCGCAATGTGCGGCTGCTGCGTTTAGCCAGCGGGAACGCCAGCCGTACCAGCTTACCGTCTACCGAAATGGTGCCCGCCAGGGTATCCTGCTGCTGCAGCAGTAACAGTGCCGGGGATACAGGAGTGCCTTTTACCAGTATTGTATAGGTGGCGCCCGGGCTAAGGGTCAGGGTATAGGTGCCACGTATATCCGTCCAGCCATCTTCGTTTAGTACATACCGTTTGCCCTGCACCCAGTTATGGAACAGTATGGTATTTTCCTTGAACAGGGGCCCTGAAGTGACCAGGAAATTAGCCAGTTTGCCGGCTTCCAGTGAACCCACCTTATCATCTGCCTTTATAAGGGCAGCAGGCACTTTGGTGAGCGCGTCCAGCGCTTTCTGCTCTGTCAGCCCGTATTCAATGGCCTTGCGCACGTTGGCAAGGAACTGCTTCATATCTTTCATCCCATCAGCAGTAAGGCAGAATGGAATACCCGCTTTTTCAAAGGCAGCTGGCGCGGCAGGGGCCATCTCCCATTGTTTCAGATCGCTCAGCGCTACAAAGCGTGCATCGTTGGGATCTTCCACATCCATGGCCTGGGGAAAATTCAGCGGTAATATAAAAGAAGCTTTCGTAGCGGCCATTTCAGGTATACGCTGATATTCATTGCCTGCGGCTTTGATGATATACTGCACGCCAAATTCATCGCCTATTTTGTCGGCGCGCAATACATCCCATTTATCGCCGGCCTCAAATATCTGCGGCAGGGATTGCACATCGTTCCAGGCCTGCAGGCTCAGGTTCACACCTTCTTTTGCGGGCCGGTTCTTATACCACTGCGCATCCAGGTAAGTTTGCCGCAGCAGCGCAATAGCTCCCATTAGAGAACCCGGATAATTCTGGGTAGAGCTTCCCTTATCAAAAGAATACTGGGCGGAGGCCTTTTCTCGGATCACTACCTTGTTCTCCTTTTCATCTGCCAGGGTAACCAGTGCGCCGGTACCGCGGGCAATACCATCCTGCTGATGTGTTAACACAGTACCGAAGCCAGCCTGGCGCAATGTTTTGGCTTTCGCCTCGTCTGTCTTGAAGATACTGGCTGCCTGCACCTCGCTTTTAATAGCCTGGTTCCAGCCAAAGGCCCCTTTGGTGTTAGACAGGAACTGAGGCGGCGCCCGGAAGCCCCCAGAGCTTCTCTTAACGGCCTGGGTGCCATAGTCGCTGTAAATGTCTACGAAAGAAGGATAGATGTATTTGCCCTTACAGTCTATCACCACTGCGTCTTTAGGGATAGCTGCTCCCGGGCCTACGTTAATGATGCGGCCATCTCGTATTACCAGCGTTGCATCCTGCAAGGTGGTTGCGGCATCTTTTACAATAGTGGCATGCGTCAGCGCAAAGCAGCCTTCGCGCGGATCAGACACGCCGTTCACTGGAAAAGTTTCCTGCGCTTTTGCATACGCGCCGGCCAGCAGCCAGGCAAATAACAGGTAAATGATCTTGATACGTCTACTACGTACAACGGTTGGTATTGGTACCGAGGGTTGTTCCATACGTTGTGTTTTAATGTGGCTTTTAATTAATTAGCGGTTTAGATTCAGATCTTGGTAAAATCTTAAATTTAATACAGCTATAAATATTTCATTATATTTTTTATGAACGGTTACTTTCAGTACCTTAGTTGCAGGCCAATTTTAATTTTAGGACACAACTCCTTACTATATGAAAAAATTGACAACGGTTACCGCAGCTTTACTTCTTTGCCTGATGCTTGTGTTTCAGCCAAATAGCTATGCCCAGGTAAAAGACAGCAACACTACACCCAAAAAAGGCCGTTGGAGCGCAGAGAAAAAAGCCGATAAGATGAGCGACAAGCTATACCGTGAACTGCACCTTACCCATAAACAGGACGAACAGATCTACGCCATCAACGAAGATATTATACGCCGCAGAGACGCTATCAAAGCAGATAAAAGCCTGCCGGCAAAAGATCGTATGCAGCAACTGAAAGCCCTGAACGAAGAACGCTGCCAGCGATTTAAAACAGTATTGTCACCTGCACAATATAAAAAGTGGAATGACTGGGAAATGAAGAAAAGAGAACAGCTGGAGGCCAAAATGGACAAAAGACAGGAACGCAAAATGGCGAAGCAGGATCGATGAATACAGTCTCCATTGCTACTGCTGTTTTCCGGCAGGCCGTGGCAGCCGTGCAACCGCAATATCTGATTCCCCAACACATACAAGCAGCAACCGAAGGTTTACGTATAGCCGGTAAATTATTTCATTTACAACAAGACAGCCGCATTTTTGTGGCCGGCGCCGGTAAAGCATCAGCCGCCATGGCGCTGGCCCTGGAAAGCTGTAACCTTCCCTACCCGCTGGAGGGCCTCGTGATCACCAAATACGGTCATTCCCTGCCCGTACAGCAGATACAGGTAATGGAAGCCGGCCATCCTGTACCAGACAATAATGGAGTGCACGCCACCCACCAGATGATGGAGCTGCTTTCCAGCGTTAAAACCCGCGACCTGGTGCTCTTTCTGCTCTCAGGCGGCGCCTCTGCCCTCCTGGCAGATTACCCTCCCGGCTCCGGCCTGGCAGATGTGCAGGCCTTATTTGACCTGCTGCTGAAAAGCGGGGCATCCATCCATGAAATGAATACGGTCCGCAAGCACATCTCCGCTATCAAAGGCGGACAACTGGCCCTGCAGATCTACCCCGCTTCCCTTTGTACACTCATCCTGAGCGATGTGGTGGGTGATGACCTCGACGTTATCGGCTCCGGCCCCACGGTACCAGACCGCAGCACCTTTGCAGATACCCATGCCATCCTGGAAAAATATAAGCTAACCCGCCTGATCCCCGCGTCCATTCAAAAACACCTGCGGCAGGGATTGATCGGGCAAGTTGCAGATACCCCCAAACCCGGCCATCCCGGCTTTAACAACACCTATAATTACCTGATAGGCAGCAACACCATTGCCCTGGAAGCAGCCGCCCGCTTTGCAGAAGAACAGGGCTTTCATACCACCCTGCTGAGCAGCAGCGTTAGCGGCAATGCCCACACCCTGGCACAGGCCCTGGCACAACAAGCCATCCGGTGGACAGGCCCCCGCCCTGCCTGCCTCCTTATGGGCGGCGAGAGTACCGTGATAGTAAGCGGCAACGGCCTGGGAGGTCGTAACCAGCAGTTTGCCCTGTCTGCCGGTATCACCCTGCAATCCCATCCCCATATCACCATCCTGAGCGCCGGTACCGACGGCACCGATGGCCCTACCGATGCAGCAGGCGCCGTGGTGAACGCCTCCATTATGCAACAGGCTATCTCCATGGGCCTTGATCCTTTCAGCTACCTGGAAAATAATGATGCCTATCACTTCTTTGAGCAATGCGGCGGCCTGATTAAAACAGGCCCCACACAAACCAACGTGATGGATATAATGCTCGCAATTATTGAATAAATATTGAATAAAGTAAAAATTTGCATATCTCAGGAGACATTCTATTTTTGGGCCTTGTACTAAAATATTCTTAATTCTTATTAAACCTATAGATATGCCGAGAATGGAACAGACATGGCGATGGTTTGGCCCCAATGACCCTGTAAGCCTGCAGGACATCAAACAGGCTGGGGCAACCGGTATCGTAACGGCGTTGCATCATATCCCCAACGGGGCAGTGTGGACAAAGGAAGATATACTTGAACGTAAAGCCCTCATAGAAGCAGCCGGACTTACCTGGTCTGTGGTGGAAAGCGTACCGGTGCATGAGGACATAAAAACACAAAGCGGACGTTTTAAAGAATATATACGTAACTATCAGCAAAGCCTTCGTAACCTGGCTGCCGCCGGTATCTATACCGTTACCTACAACTTTATGCCGGTATTGGACTGGACCCGTACCGATCTGGCCTATACCGTAGCAGATGGCTCAAAGGCACTCCGCTTTGAAAAAGCAGCCTTCATCGCTTTCGATCTCTTCATGCTGGAAAGGCCCGGTGCGGAAAATGACTATGATGAGACGGATATCTCCCGCGCCAAAGAACGTTTTGACAGCATGACGGCTGCAGAAAAACAAGCCCTTCAGCGTAACATTATTGCCGGCCTGCCGGGGTCTGAGGAAAGCTTTACCCTCCAGCAGTTCCAGGAAGCATTGGATAAGTATAAGGGTATTGACGCCACCCAGCTGAAACTGCACCTGTTCTATTTCCTTCAGCAGATCGCACCGGTTGCAGAAGAAGCGGGCGTTAAGCTGGCCATCCACCCCGATGATCCTCCCTTCCCCATACTGGGACTGCCCCGCGTGGTAAGCACAGAACAGGATGCCCGCGAGCTTCTGGCTGCCGCCCCCTATACCTCCAACGGCCTGTGCTTTTGCACCGGTTCCTACGGCGTACGCGCCGATAACGACCTGCCCGGAATGGTAGAACGCCTCGGAGAACACATCCACTTCATTCACCTGCGCAGCACACAGCGCGACAGCCTGGGCAACTTCCACGAAGCCAACCACCTGGAAGGCGATGTAGATATGTATGCCGTTATAAAAAACATCCTATCGGTCATGAACAAACGCAATGTAGCCATCCCCATGCGCCCCGATCACGGGCACCAGATGCTGGACGATCTTCACAAGAAGACCAACCCCGGCTACAGTGCTATCGGCAGGCTTCGTGGGCTTGCAGAGCTCCGCGGCCTCGAAATGGGTATTGCAAGATCCACCGGGTCTAAATGACTGAGCGGTTATAAAGTAAGCAGCAGGATATTGCTCAACACCTGGAGGTTTTAAAACCTCCGGGTGACCGGCACTCCCTGCTACCAGATAATAAATATATATTTGGCCCTAAAATACCTGCACTATGACCGGTCCGCTGGACGAGCAACTACAGGAGTACATTGCACAAAGACGCACCCTGCTGATAAGGGCGGTGAACCTGCTGAAAAAGGAAATGGATAACCGCCTGACAGACAGCTTACAGCAAAAGGGATATACCGACTTCAAAATGGGCGATATGGTGCTGATCGCCAACATTGCCCCCGAAGGCATCATCAATAATGAGCTGGCCAAAAAGGCGCATATCACCAAACAGGCGATGAGTAAGGTGGTCAAGAACCTGGAAGCCGCCGGTTATATTGTTACCCGCAAGCATGAAAATGATAACCGCGCAACAATGATATTCCTCAGCGACAAGGGAAAAGAACTGGTGATCGCCGCCACAGAAAGCGTGCTTGAAATAGAACGGTATTACGCCAGCCTGGTAGGAGCATCTGAGCTCGGCGCGGCAAAAGACGTATTAATAAGACTAGTAGATTTTGTGTATCCGGGCCTGTAATGCTGAATCTGGCACGTAAACTGTATGTACCTACCTGCTGTTCAGAATATTTTCGCGTATTGAACCAGGTTTAATACTTTTATGCTGAGCAACCCAAATTCAGAACAAGCGGCGAACGTATGACCTCCACACGGCTTTTATATAACGACGATGAGTATATAGACGGCTTATTGGAAAGCTCCCCGGCCATTATAGATGCCATATACCGGCAGTTTGCAAAGAAGATCAGCTCTTACATTCTGCAACACGGGGGAAACAGGAAAGATGCAGCACATATTTTCGAAATTGCCCTTACCGATATCTACGGGTATGCACGCCGGCACTCCATAGAACTGACAGCCCGTTTCGAACCTTTCTTAATGCTTATCTGTAAGATAGCCTGGCGCAAAGAAGTGGAAAGGCGGGGTATGGACCTGCGGGAAGAAGCCGAAGCAGAAATAGCCGCACTGGATAATACCCACCTCAAATATGCACGGGAGATCGTAGAGAACGGCAACAAAAAAAGATGCTGGATACAGCTTTACTACCAGTTATCGCCGGCCTGCCAGGAAGCCCTTCAGAAAGCATTGATCCGTCCTGTAACCGATGGTGCAGGTACTGATCCGCAACCAACTGCCGGACTGCCGCCCGAGCTCTCCGCTCCCTGTATGGCTACGCTTATTAAAAGCAATCTTACCCAGCGCAGTGGTAACGGGATGATGCCCGGCAATATTGAGCAGGCAGCCCTTTATGTGATGAACGAGCTTCCCGAATCAGAAAAACAATCCTTCGAACAACTGCTGAATGAACAGCCGGCCCTGCAGGAGATCATAGCCCAGGGACGCGAAGCCATAGAATGGATACGTCGCAGCCTCACCCCCGACAATACCAAACGGGAACTGATGCAGCTACTTGCCGATATGCGCCAGCGCTGGTTTTACGGCAAAGAAAGGGACACCAACCGCATGGGATGGTATGTAATGGGCATCACTGTATTGGCCATGCTGATTGCCGGACTGCTCTTCATCAGCCCCTGGCATAAAGATGTATACCGGCAGTTTGCCCCTACCGAAATGATACATCATCCTGTTCCCGATAATGACACGTCAAGGCTGTTGCACGAAGCATCGCGCAATTTCAACAGACGCCGCTTTACAGCAGCCATTCAGCAGCTGGACCGCGTAGTGCAGCTTGATCCGTCCAACAGCTTTGCACGCTACTACCGGGGCGTCTCCCTGGTTGAAATAAACCGGCAGCCACAGGCCCGCGAAGATCTGCAGGCAGTGTTCAACAGTAACAAACCCATTCGTTACGATGCAGCTTTTTACATGGCGCTTAGTTTTCTGAAAGAAAGGGATAAACAGCGGGCCCTGGACTGGCTCTTAAAAATACCGCCGCAGGCGGCTGTTTACGCAAAAGCTCAAAAGCTGATGGAAGAACTGAGATAGTTAGGATTTTCTCGTCTTAATTTAGCCTGCTGTACTGTATAATACTTTCCACCTCTCTTTTGATCACTTCATAGATCTTCACATTGTCTTTCTTGATCAGCACCAGCTGTTGCAGTACCAGGAAGTAGGCTTCTGCTCCATTTACACTGCAACCATACAGGTGTGCCTTTACAATTTCTTTTTTTACGTCTTCAACACCTATTTCATCCAATTTCTGGTAAATGGTGTACAAGTCTTTCATCCAGATCATATAAAAACATTTTCATAGGATAGATATATATAAAAATATTCATAACATCTAAAATAACAAAGTGTTTTCAAAAATTTATTTCAGCTGGTTAACAGCGCTTTCCGAAGGTGATTAATAGCATTTTGCCAGTGTTCTCATAGTATTCTCCTTGTGTTCTCTATGTGTTCTCTATGTGTTCTCCTAGTACTTGACCGTTTTTGTTAAATAATACCAGTAAAAGAAAGAGGCTGGTCGTTCTGACCAGCCTCCCGGCTACTTTACCAGTACGTTTTATGCTGCTACCCTTTGGGGATGGCCGGACTGCTGAACCCGAGTTTCTTCAGCGCCACCTGTATTTCCGGAACAGACATGAACAGTTTCCATAAAAGTCCGCTGCGATAGTTCTCGATCATCACCACGATCGGTCCCTGGTCTATAGCCAGGTACTGGTTGTCGTACCAGTTATGCGTTTCGCTGAAAGCGTCGTAAAAGCCATATTCCCCCCATAAACGGTCGCCCACCTTATAGTAGAAGTACTTCAAAGCCTGCATCGAATATTCGGGTGTATAAGGGAAAGATGACAAGGCAGCGGTAGGCGTGATCACTCCCAGGTCGTTGGTGGGAGAATGCGCATTATAAAACTCGTGGTTGTCACTGGCGGTCAGTCCCCAGCAATCTGCGCTATAGCCCTTATACCCTTTTGGATTCTTTATACAGTACTCCCTGTTGATCAGGGTATGGTTCCTGTTCTGCTCCCAGTAATCCGCGTAGCGGTCTTTTAAGCCCCGGGGATCCAGGCCCAGGAAGGAGTAATGGGTAAAGAACAACGGACCGCCATATTCAAAGCCAAGGGGCAGTTTGATGCCATAATACTCTTTTCCGTTCAGGAAGTGAGTACTCTGTGTCCAGCCATTGTGGTATACTTTAGGAGACACCGGGTAGTTGGGAGAGGCCACCGCCAGTATATAGGTGATCAGGCACTCGTTCCATCCCCGTATCTGGTGGTTCATGGCCCAGCCGTTGTTGGGCGACCAATGCCAGTACAATATATCCTGCCCATCACGGGTATACCAGTTCCATTCGGCCTCATTCCACATCCAGGTGATCTTGTTGCGCAGCTCCGTTTCTTTGGCGCTGCTGCCGGTGAAGTACTGGCGCACACATAAGAGCCCCTGGAACATAAAGGCAGATTCTACCAGGTCGCCTCCATCGTCTTTACGGCCAAAGGGAATTGTCTGACCGGTAGCCCCGTTCATCCAGTGCGGCCAGATGCCATGATAGTGATTGGCCTTCCAGAGAAAGTTCACAATCTTGAGCAGGCGGTCCAGCCCTTCTTCCCTGGTAATAAACTTCCTTTCAATGCCCACCAGTATACTCATCACCCCAAAGCCGGAACCGCCGATGGTGACCGTCTCCGGTGTAGGGGTACGCTCCGGCGCCAGACCTGATACGGGGTGTGCAAACTTCCAGAAATAGTTAAACGTACGTTGCTGTACCAGGGTTAGTAAAGCCGAGTCGCTCAGCTGTTCCCTCTTTTCGTTTTTTCGCTGCTGCGCCTGTATTAAGCCGGGGCCCAACAGGATCAGCAGTGCTGCTATGGTGATCCACCTCATCGTCTCTCCTGAACTTTTACTTGTTATCAATAATTAGGGTTCTGTTGCAGTCTACCCTGGCTGAACTGTATCTGTGTAGCCGGTATGGGGAACACTTCATTCTTTCCCCTTACAAACGTTTTACCGTGGGCCTGGAAGGCAGCGGCTGCTGTGCCGGGCGCCAGCGCATCTTCTCTTACCAGCTCAAAGAAACGGTCATGCTCCATTGCCAGCTCCACCCTTCTTTCATGCCAGATATCCTCGCGGGTAAGCGTAGCCTTTGGTAAAAGGCCTGCGCGCTGCCGCAACGCGGTAATATCAGTCACCGCAGCGCCACTATTGCCCAGGGCCAATGCGGCTTCTGCATGTATCAGCAGTATTTCGCCATAACGCAGTATTCGCAGGTTCTTTGGCAAACGGTCTGCATTACCGCAATACTGCTCACGGGTACGGCTATGGTAAGCTTTGTAATTGTAACGGTCATTCTCAACGCTGTCCCGGCCGGGAATACGGAAACCATCCCACAGTACGGTGCCGCCCGGGTTAACGAATATAATGGTGGCATCCCTGCGCCTGTCGCCCGCCTCATAAGCATTCAGCAAACTTTGAGAGGGAGTACCAAAGCCCCAACCCAGATCGGCCCAGCCACGCTGACCGCCGGCGCGGGGTCCCTGGCAAACACTGTATACTTCAATAGCCGCATCGCAGGAGGCATTAATACCCGCCTGTACTTCAAACAGGGATTCTATCCCGTTCTCGCCCGTTTCTCTCCAGATATCCGCATAATCGGCCAGCAGTCCATATGCGCCTACTTTGCCGGTGATAATGGAATCAGACAGGCTATATGCGCGCTGCCAGTTCTGGAGGTATAAAGACACTTTGGCCAGCATACCGGCTGCTGCGCCTTTGGTAGCGCGGCCTGGCTGGCTGCCTGCCTCGCCTTTGGCAGGAAGGTTGGCCAGTGCAAACTCCAGGTCTGTACTGATCAGCTGGTAGACAGCTGCAGCACTGGCCCTGGTCTGGTACTGATCGGTCATCGCCTCATCGGGGGTAAGCACTCTTTCCACCAAAGGCACGCCGCCAAAAAGTCGTACCAGGTTAAAGTAAAGGTAAGCCCGAAGGAAATGTGCCTCGCCCTGCAGGCGGGCTTTTGTTGCCGCATCGATAGTTGCCGGCTCTAATACCTCCAGCGCTTTATTGGCGCGGGCGATGGCCTGGTAATAGCCAGACCATATATCATTCAGAGAACTGGTGTTCGGGTCCATTGTCAGGTTATCCAACGCACCCTGTGTAGCTGCTGCATCATCCGGATTACTTCCTTTATCTGCATCGTCAGACGCGATATTGGTAACACCTATGAACGGGAAACCGTGTACGTTGCCCAGCCAGAGATTATTATAGATGCCGGTTACCAGGTTCTGGGCGGCTTCCGGATCACTGATGGAGGCTTCTTCATCTATCTGCCCCTGCGGCTTCACATCCAGGTAATTATTACAGGCTATCAATGCCGCAGACAGCACAAATCCCAGGCAGACAGTTTTAAACAGGATACTTGTATGTATATTCTTCATAACTCTTTTTTTAGAATGAGACATTTACACCAAATGCAAACGTACGGGTAGTGGGATAGGCGTTCAACTCAATACCGGCGTCCAGTATCCCGCTGGTGTTATTGGTATTATTGCCGCTGCTGCTGCTGCCGGTGCCTGAGCGGTTATTAATACGGTTATTGATACTGTTATCATAATCAATAGTACCGCCGGGCAGCTCAGGGGTGAACCCGCTGTACTTTGTAATGGTGAACAGGTTCTGTGAAGTAAGGAATACCCGGAAGCGGCTGATGCCAATGGCTTTCAGCTTATCCGGCGAAATGGAATAACCAATGGTAAGATTATTACAACGCAGGAAAGCACCTGATTCCACAAAATAGGTAGATGCAGGCATGGAGGAGGTAAGCAGCTGCGGATCTGTTGCAGACGGACGATCGGGCCTCCAGCGGCTGTCGGCAAAGTCTGATTCTATATTGTCGGTTGTTTCATAACGGAAGGCTTTTTTACCATTGTAGATCTTATTGCCGCCATTACCGTAAAAGTCGGCGCTCAGATCAAAACCTTTGTAATTCAGCCCCAGGTTGAAGCCATAAAAGAACTTGGGTTGGTATGAGCCTACATACTGCCGGTCGTTATTATCTATTACACCATCGCCATTAGTGTCTTCATATTTCAGTTCGCCAGGCTTGGCGCCAGGCTGTATCACCTTCCCATCCTTGTTCTTATAGTTATCTATTTCAGACTGGTTCTGGAAAACGCCCAGGGATCTCAGCACATAAAAGCTGGCCACCGGTTCTCCGTTATCTGTGCGGGTAACAAAGCTCTGCTGCCCTACGCTGCCGCCCAGCAATGCCTGACCGCCTGCCAGGTTGGTGATCTCATTCTTATTAAAGGTAATATTGGCGCCTACATTATAGGTCAGATCTTTTGTAATATCATCCTTCCAGTTCAACGACACTTCATAACCGGTGTTCTTGAAAGACGCTGCATTAGTGATATAGGCGTTGTTGGGGTCTCCCAGGATGCTGGGAATATTAACCACCACCAATGCGTCTTTGGTCTTCTTGTTATAATAATCCACTTCACCGCTCAGCCGGTCATCCAGCAGGCTGAATTCCACACCAAAATCAAACTGATTGGTGGTCTCCCATTTCAGGTTACGATCTTTTGTTTCCTGCAGGGCAGTACCCAGTGTGATCGTGTTATCAAAGAAATAGGGCAGATTTACGGTAGCCGTATTAATATAGGCATTTGTGGGTATGTTATCATTACCCAGTATGCCCCAGCTGCCTCTCAGCTTCAGGAAACTGAACAGTTGCTGGTCCTGCATAAAGGCCTCTTTGGAAATTACCCAGCCGGCTCCTACAGTCGGAAAATAGCCCCATCTTTTACTGAACTTGGAGCTGCCGTCTGCACGGATAGAAGCGCTTAACAGGTAACGGTCGTCATAGCCGTAGTTCACACGTCCCACAAAAGACTGACGGGCATATTTATCACCGCCGTTGTTCAATTTGGATTGTACATCCGGGTTACCCAGATCCAGGTACCACAGATCTTCGCTTTCCGGTACATTGATACGGGAGCCTGTCAGGAATGTGCTGTAAAAGCCTTCTGTAACAGAACCGCCCAATAAGGTTAAATTGTGTTTGCCGAAGCTTTGGTCAAATGTTACCGTGTTATCCCATACCCAGCCCGTTGAACGGGAGTCACTGGTAGTCAGCTGGCTGTTATCAGTACGCTGGTTACCACCTGCCACCAGGAAGGTCTTATCATCGTTGAGATATTTGTATTGGTAGATGCGGTCATTACCCCAGCGCAGGTCTGCGTTGAAAGCGGAGCGGAAGCGCAGCGCCTTGATGGGCTTAAACTCTAGCGCCAGATTGCCTTGCAGGCGGCTGTCCTGCTGCCGGTAATTTCTTTTATCCAGCGACAGCAAAGGGTTACCCACATTGCCCCAGGCGGAGGTGTTGCCGTAACGGCCTCCCTGTTCGGGGATAACGATCGGCGCAGCGCGGTAGAGATTACCGTAAATGCCGTTCAGGTCTACATTACGACCGTCCCCCCTTGAATAAGACAACTGTGTGCTGAATTTCCACTGATCGGATATGTTGACCTCGTTGTTGGCGCGTAAGGTAAACCGGCGGAAGGTATTGGTTTTGACGATACCATCGTCCTGTATATAACCGCCACTGAAGAAGTAAGTATGTTTATCAGAACCGCCGGATACGGATAGGTTGTGATTCATCTGGAAAGCCTTTCGCAAGGCAGCATCATACCAGTTGGTAGAACCGGGATAGGCCACCGGGTCATTGATCGGGTCTCTGCCGGGGGCTGCATCTTTCAGGTAATCGATGTACTGGTTCCGGTCTGCCATTTTAACAAGGCTGGATGCCTCACGGAAACCTGCATTGGCGTCATAGCGCACTTCTGTTTTGCCGGCTCTTCCCTTGCGGGTGGTAATGATGATCACACCGTTGGCGGCACGTACACCGTAAATAGCCGCAGAAGCGTCTTTCAGCACATCCATGCTTACAATGTCGGCGCTGTTGATGTTGCGGATGTCGTCGGTGAGCACGCCGTCTACCACGTACAGCGGGTTAGCCCCCGCCATTACAGAACCGGTACCTCTTACTCTCACCTGCGGTTGGGAGTTAGGCTGGCCGGAGGTAATTACCTGTACGCCGGCTATCCTTCCCTGCGCTGCCTGGGTGGCGGTAAGTACGGGCTGCTTGGCCAGCTCCTCTCCTTTTACGGAGGCGATAGACCCGGTAAGGTCTCTTTTACGCTGGGTGCCATACCCCACTACTACTACCTGTTCCAGCTGCTGATCGCCTGACTGCATGACGATATTTATTTCAGCTCGTCCGCCAATAGCAATCTCCTGCGACTGGTACCCCAGGTAGGATACCTGTAAAGTATCTTTCCCCTCAGGCACATTAATGCTGAAGGTACCGTCAGCACCGGTGGTGCCGCCGGTAGCAGTACCTTTCACCCGTATGGTAACGCCTATCAGCGGTGTACCGCTTTGATCGGTTACTTTTCCCCTGACAGGTGCAGCCTGCATCACGGCAGCGGCCATGCCTACCTCGTCACCGTTCATTTCTTCCTGTGTGTTGGCCGCTTTTATAACATATACGTTCCCTTCAATTTGTTTAAACTGCAGTTCCAGCGGCGTCAGTAATGTTTGCAGCAACTCCTGCAGTGGTGCATGTTCACTGTTCTCCAGCACCTGTGCAGAAACTTCCTTACCGGCTACCAGTCTTGCGTTATAGGCAAAGCTGATACGGTAGGCCTTCTCCAGTTGCTGTAACGCAGCCTTTAATGGAATGCTGGCTGATCTTAATGAGGAAAGCGGCGTGTCCGGGCCTGCGGACCGTGGATGTTGGTAAGCAAGATCCTGTGCCTGCACAGTAAAGGCTGCAGCCAGGAACAGCACCAGCAAGGTATTGCCCTTGTAAGTACCTGTTACTTTCATAACGATTTGTTTTGTTTACGAGCGTGAAATTGATTCCGGGCTGTTAGCTACCGGCTATTGGCTTTCAGCGCGTGCATCGGCGAAAAGCTAATGACTGGCAACTAGCGGCTTAAAAGAAATGTACTATCATCTTGTTGTTGTAACTGCGCACTGAAAGCCTCCTGTATGGCTTTCAGCACTACTTTATGATCTGCCTGCTGTAAGGTGGCGCTAAATTGCTCCTGCGCAAAAGAACTGTCTGAAAAAAACACATGGATTCCGTATTTATTGTACAACTGAAGGGCTACCTCATCCAGCCTTGTATTCTCAAATACCAGTGTATGATCAACCCAGGCTACATATTTCTCTGTTGCTACTTTACGACGTACATAGCGATTATCATCCGAACGGTATTCTACCAGCTCTCCAGGCTTCATTACGATGCGCGATGCTGTGCGGGTACTTTCCTGCAAGGCCACTTTGCCGCTGTGCAGCACTACCTGTGAACGACCGTTATAATTATTCACATTAAATTCCGTGCCCAGTACTTCAATATCCAGGTTTCCCGCATGTACCGTAAATGGTTTTGCCATAGCGTCATCATGTTTAACGATGAAAAAAGCTTCTCCATCCAGCCATACTTCTCTTTTGTTTTCTTCCATCCGGAAAGAGGCCGCACGTAAGGAAGAGTGTGGTCCCAATATCACCACTGAGCTGTCTGGCAATACCAGCCGCCGGTTTTCTCCAAACTGGCTGGTATACAACTCCCGTTTGTCTGCCGGCTTTAACAGCCAGTAGGCGCCCAGTGCCAACATACCCAATACGCCGGTAAGGATGGCGGCGCGGCGCCACCTCCGGCGATGATCAGTACGCTCATAGCGCATGGTTTCCGGCATGGCTTTGTCCATCTGCTGATGGAGTGCGAGCCATATACGATCATAACTTTCCTGCGGCATATGGTGCCGCTCATATTCCAACGATAACAGCATCGCACGCGCCTCCGCTATTACCGCCTGTTTTTCAGGATAGTGCTGTTGCCATGATTCCCAGAAGGCCTGGTTCTCCCCATCGGGGCGCAGTACCCACTCCATAAAAAAATCATCGGCCAGGAAATCAGCCGCGGTAAAGTCTGCGTAGTCTTTCCATTCCATGGTAACAGCGAGGTTTAGGTCAGGTGGTTTAATACATAGAGGAGCAGTTTCCGCGTTTTATCCCCTTCCGGGAGAATTTTTTTTCTGCCTGCTATAAGATGATGTATAGCTTCCCGGAGATATAACAAATAAAACAGCCTAAAGGTTAAGCTTTCACGGAGAGGTAACAAAGCAGCAGCCAGAACGGGAAGTCGATCAGTTTTTGCCGCAGTTTGCCGAAGGCTTTGTAGATTATTTTATACACCGACTTCTGGTCAATGTCCATCACGGCCGCAATATCTTCAAAGGAGAGGTTTTCGTAAAAACGCAGGAACAGCGCTTCTTTCATACGGGGAGGTAAGGCGTTCACCGCCACCCTTACCTGTTCGCGGCGACGTATACTGCTTTGCCGGGCTATCAGCCTGCTTTCAGGGGAGATCACAATTTCAAAGCTGGCCTCGTCTGCTGAGTCAACGGGTATATTTTTACGCACATTGCTTATTTTTCGCAACAGGGCGCGGCGGTAGGTTTTTATAAGATAAGCGCGCACATTGGAAACCGCCGAGAGTTGTGTACGGTGCGCCAGGAGGTATTCAAATACATCCTGAATGCAATCTTCTGCAAGGCGCGGGTCTGCACATTGTTTACATCCGTAATTATAAAGTAACGGTGCAAAGCTGGCATATAGCGTTGCAAATGCGTCGCGGCTGCCTTCCAGAAATTGCCGCCATGTAGCAGCATCCCCCTCCCACGAATGTAAGGCCATGCGGCAAGATAGGAATTTATCCGGAACCGGCGTGTAGTCAACAGGGTCAACCGCGCATTGCCTTCACAATAGCAGCGCTCCGCGAGTTAACTTCCAGCTTGCGGTAAATGTTCATGATGTGGGAACGTACGGTGCCTACACTGATATGGCAAAGTTCAGCGATCTTTTTATAGGTATGCCCGTCCACTAAACGGTCAAGCACCTCCTGTTCGCGCGGAGAAAGGCCATACTGAGTAATATCGGTTTGCGAACGGCGGTTGAAAAAGGCCAATACTTTCTGTACTGCAGCAATGTTGGTTTCAAGCGCTGCTTCGTACACCTGGGTGATGAAGTCTGTTAATGAGCTGGGAGCAAGACCAGGTATTCCATCAGGCGCATTTAAACGGGGAGCTATACTTGTAATGGATTGCCTATCCTTCTGCACAGTGAGCAGCAGCACGTTGATCTCAGGATAGGCGGCTTTAACGATACTTGCTGCTTCAATGGCAGTCAGGCCAGGGATATCAAAATCCATAAAAACAATATTGCATATGTCCTTTGCGAGTTGTTGTAACATCTCCTGGGAGTCATTATGTATGCTGGCGACTTCAAGCATATCCGCTCCATTTAAGTGACCTGCGCTGTCACGCCGCACTTTTTTCATAATATTTCTTTTGGGTTTATTATTTTGTGAAATCTTCGCACAGTACTGCAAGTTCTCTCAATGACGTAAGGCGCTATATCGTAAAAATTAAGAGGACACAATTCTCTATAACGAAACAAATTTGAAACAAATACCCTCAGCAGTCAATCGGATATATATATGGTTTTTATAAAATTATTAATAAACAAATTAGTTTATATTATTTATATAAGCAATACGTGGATACCTGCGCGATCAAATAGCTAAAGTGGACAACTAATTTGTGCTCAATCGCTTAAAGTGTAACTTTTAATGGCCCTCCCGGAAATGCTCCCGGCCCGGTCACGTCATCCTGAATGGCAACGATAAACCGGCTTTTTCTCTGGCTTGACATAGGATCATCATACGGTATAAATACAATCTCAGGATCACTTAGGATATATTGGATCTTTGTTGCGCATAGGATAGCGGTCCACTACCGTTGATACAAGTTATGAAAAAAACGGTAATGGACCACTGCGCCAATATCGGAAATCATACTAGTTTAAAATAAGTTCTATCACCGGTATCTCTACATCCGGTTTCTTAACAGGCAGGCTCAGGTTAATATCCTGCTCTCCCTGGTTCTTACCCATACTATGGTGCATCTGCGGCTCACTCATTTTTATCTCAGAAGCATCATGCAGAAACTGGGCGTATTTTATCTTTCCTTTATAACCAGGCAGCGTGAAATTCTGCAGCGGATAATCCAGTAAATGCACATACAGGCGTTTGGTAGTGGGATTATAGGTGAGCAGGCAGTTATCCGGTTTGGCATATTCCGCCGGCGCCTGTGTACATCCATAAATGGAGCGGCTGTTTAGAAGCATCCACTCACCCATTGCCTTCAATGCCTGCTGTGCACGCACATCAAAGGTGCCCCGTGCAGTAGGGCCTACATTCAGTAAAAGGTTACCGCCCTTGCTAACTGATTCTATCAGCAATCCTAATAGTTGTTTGGTGTCTTTCCAGGAAGTTTCGTCACGGTAATAGCCCCACGAACCCGAAAAGGTCTGGCAGGTTTCCCAGTGTACTTTCCTGCCGTTGCGTGTGGGCCATTCTGATACTTTATATTGTTCCGGCGTAACAAAGTCGCCACCGTCTTCATACTCCCCGAGGTCCAGCCGATCATTGATAATAATATCCGGCTGCAGCTTGCGTATCATTTTTATCAGCTCAACGGAATTCCAGTCGTTATGGTCCTTCCCATGGTTGCCCGGGAAGGAGAAGTCTGTCCAGAGAATATCAATTTTACCATACATAGTCAGTATCTCTTTCACCTGGTTAAACAGGTACTCCCGGTACCTGGCCATATCCCTTCCCTGGTTCAGCTGGTTGTATGCGGCGGTATCGTTGGGGCGTTGCGGATGCACGCGGTCTATGGTGTAGTCAGGATGATGCCAGTCTATCAGCGAATAGTAAAACCCAACTTTTAAACCCTCGGCCCTGAAAGCATCCACCCATTCTTTAATGATGTCTTTGCCGTAAGCCGTTTTAGTGGCTTTATAATCTGTATAGCGGGAATCAAACAGGCAGAAGCCTTCGTGGTGCTTACTGGTGATCACCGCGTACTTCATACCGGCAGCTTTGGCCATACGCGCCCACTCCTTTGGGTTGTAAAGATCCGGGTTGAAATTGTCAAAGTACTGCTGGTAGTCTGCATCCGTAAGCCGTTCCCTGTTCTTTACCCATTCATGACGGGCAGGCAGGGCATACAGACCCCAGTGAATAAACATGCCAAAGCGGTCGTTCACCCACCATGACAGGCGTTTTTCCTTTTGCTCAGGCGTTTCATTGAAGAGCTTCTTTTCCTGCGCGGGTAGCTTTGTTAACAGGAAAAGGCTGCACAGTAAGAGTAGGCTTCGTTTATTCATTTTGTTCAGTTTATGTTATGTGAAAACAGGCAGGTACCGCCGCCTGATCGTGGAATGCACGGGTTTCATGATATCATTCAAGTTCGTCGAATTTATCGGTTTTTTGTAATAGTGAATTAACGAATAATGATACTGTAGTAACGACCTGGCCGCCCTGCCCTACCCCCTGCTAATTATTTGAATTTCAACATACCTGTTCACGTGGTGGACAACAACACCCGGAGCCGTCCGCCTAAAATTCAGGCGTTAACCGCATATTAACTGTTAGAGATAAATACTGTTGTAACATTGTGGAACCTGGTTCAGTGAAACACATTCTTTTTCCTATCGTTATGTCTAACGCCTGAGTGTCTACTCCGGCGGTTTTATATTTCCGCAGGCATCTTCCACATAGATTCACCTCATTCTATATTAACTGTTTGCTATTGAATATTTTGCAGCAGGCAATGGAACGGCTGTAAAAAAAACAGCAGGTAACTCAAAAGAAACCTGCGTTGCTAGTTTGTAATCTAAACCGTCTTTTATATTCAGTGTGAGAAATGAATATCCGTTAAATATCCGGGCGTGAAATTCAGGCTTTAAAATTTTTTATTAGTTAATATGCCGTTAAAGAGGAAGTTAATACGAGGTTAACTAAAGCGTAGCCTGGGCACAATAGCTACAATAGCAGGAACAGTACCTGGTATGGGGTTGGCTGCTTAATTGGGTTTGTGTATATGTTCTGTAATGACAAGCTCCGGCGGGTTACCACCAGTCTATAAAAAGAGAGAACACCATGGTCCCGGCTGTAGCCAGGTTCTTTACAAACCGGATATTAAAGCCGCCTTTCTCCGTATAATAATAGCTTTCTTTATACCTGTCATATTCAATAGGTGCTCCCAGGTCCTTCATCATTTTAAGAAACTCATACAGGGTTCGTTCGGAAATGCGGAGCCGTTTGGCCAACTGGGCTGGTTTGCCGGTACCTTTAATGCGAATGAGGTAGTCGATCGTTTGTAACCTTTCAAAATAACGCTTGGGCATGTGGCATAGGGGGTTTAACGATGAATGGAATTTACTGCATACATAGCATTATACCAAAATATTTTACATATATCTATTCCTTTATTTTGAACCTGCAATACCATGGTTAACGTGATAAAGGGTTGATGGTATCAAGAGTGAAAGGATGTCTTACTACAGTTACCGCGGTTATGTCACATACAGGCGTTGGCAATAGGTTGATAATAAACGGATTCTCTCTGTTCATAACTTATGGGTTTTTCGAGGGTAATTAAAATAACTTCGTTATACCGGTCAGCGTTCGCTAACTGCAATTTAGCATCCCTTACTGCAATAGCGTCGCAGTTATAGTGCGTGAGGTAAAAATGGCATTTAGAATCAGTTTTTTACAGCCCGGAAAGCAGGCAGAGAGGGCCGCTAAATACCAGACAGGCAGGAGGTTCTAGTTTTAAACGATAGGAAGCCCCCGGTGAACACCGGGCGCGCAGAGATCAAACTATAATTTTCACCAGGCCGTTTAACCCAGGTAAAAAAGATATGTCCGATCTCCCTTCGTGCAATAAATAGTAATTTTTAACACTGATTAAATCATTGCAACAATGTTAGGGCTTTATTTAGTCTTAACAGTTAACTGCACGTTAACGGAGACTAAAAAACCTTGCCGGTCTGATAACCGGCAAGGAGAGAACCGTGGAAGGATCAGAAACAGACGCTGATAGTATAAAGCAGGAAAGGACTACCGCACCGACCTACCTTCCTTTAGCACAATGAATTGTACCTGCTGCAATTATACACTGGTTTATTCTTTCAGCGGTTAATCGAAAGTTAATTGCCGCCGGAAAATCCGGTAGTCATTGCAGTTGAAAATGTGAGATAATGGTCTGTACCACATTGCCCGCCTCATTATCATAGTGATGTCCCCCCGGCAATACCATATGCTGATAGTTGGAAATATGCAGCTCCTTCAGATCAAAGTCCCTTTCCCCCTCTCCAAATAATAACAACAAAGGATGGTCGGTGATCTTGTTGATGGCCTCCGGCACACTCATCCCATTCTTCATGGTTTTACCCAGCATCTCGGATACATGCACCTCCATATCCGTAAAGCGGGAAGGCGACATGAGTACCAGCTGCTTTGTCTGATCCTGCAGGTTGGGAGGCAGGTTATTAAAGATAAACGGCAGTACATCCGCCCCCATTGAATAGCCCACCAGCAAAAAGGTCTGGTGCTTCCACTGCGCACTATAATATTGTAACAGCGCCGCTACATCGCCCCCTGCCTCTTCTGGCGTCTTCTTCTTCCAGAAATACCGGAGCGCGTTCAGGGCTACAACCGCATAGCCTTTGTTATTGAACGCATTTACCATGTCTACATTAAACTTCTTCATCCCCCCGTCGCCGCTGATAAACAACACCAGTGGACGATGTTCGCTGGCCGGCGATGCCACCGCCGTAGCCGGCAGCTGATCTACGGGCCTGCTCTGTGCAAAACCTGTGGTCAGCAATAACTGCAGAAGGACCATTAAACAAACAGATCGTACTTTCATAAATACGGCTTTATTATCCTGTTAAGGCTGCATCACCTTGCTTAAGGCGGTGGGCAACTGTATCAGGTCAAAATCATGCTCATATACCAGGTATTTATTGGTCCACATAGTGGCATATTTCTCCTTGAACTCCCGCAAACCATGATAGTGGCGGAAAGCGCGGATCTTTTCATAGGCAAACTTCACCACCTGCTCTGCGGTATTACTGGGGTGCACAATGCCCGACATGGGCACCATGCCCAGGTTCAGGAACTGCATGTTACGCTGCTGTGCATCCTGTATCAAAGCGATGATGAGCGCATCCATACATCCGCCCGGTGCATCTGTTCGCTTGCGGATCAGGTCGTAGGTACACTCGCCGGGGGCGTAATCTGGTATAATGTTAAGAAAGGCTACAACCTGCTGGTCACTATTCCTGACCGTGATTACATCCTGTCCCTGAATCACAGCAGCATCAAACAATCCCTGTGAAAAGGTCATTTCCTTTACTTCATATTGCTGCAGCCATTCGTCAGACACTATTTTCAGTTCTGCTACCAGCGCTGCAGGAAGCGGCCCCCGGTGAATGGCCGTGGTATAGCCTTTGGCGTTCAGGCTGTTCAATGCGTTGCGCAAAGATTTTTTGTCCTTCCCGCTAAGGGTAAACGTATTGATATCCAATATCGCCTCCTGTCCTATCAGCAACTTTTTTTTCTTCAGACGGTTAAAGTAGTATACACTGTCCTGGTCCACCCGGTAGAATGCCGGTTTCAATCCCATCTTCCTGCATTGCATTTCAAATTCCTGCAACAGTAATAGTTTATCTTCTTCGCCACACACCGGTTCTTCCAGCACAACAGCAAACCCATTGGCCACCCGGTAGGCTATAAATCCCTCGTGTACATCGGATACGTACAGCAGTTTATCTTCTCCCACCTTAAAATAATCCATTGCTGAATCGCCGTACTGGCTCAGGTAAAAACGGGCTTTCTCCAGCGCGGTATTACTTTGCTGGATATTAAGATAAGGACGGATAATGGTATAGAACAGGAAAGCCCAGGCGCCAAGGCCCAGCACATGTATAGCGCTCAGGAACTCCCGCCCGAAACGAGTAACGGGATGCAGGTCTTCCTCATTCAGCAGCAAAAAACCATGAAAAGCGGCGCGCAGCGAATGCTGCCAGGTAAAGTCAATACCAAAATGCCGGGCTTTCAGGAAGTAAAAGCCGGTGGCGCCAAATATCAATACCACAAAAAAGGTGGTCAGTGCGGTCATCACGCCAATGTTAACCAGCTGAGGATTGCTTCTTACCCGGTATTGCCTGGCCGTGATCAGCAATATCACTGCCGTGATCAGCGCCAGCGATGCTTCCTCATAATCCAGCGCCTTGCTCAGGTGCCCTATCACTGACAATAACGATACTATCAATGCCACCACCCAGGCGCCCCGCAAACCACGGAACAGGAAAGTGGCGGTTACCAGCAATATCAGCCCAAGAAAGATCACAAAAAGATTGGAAGCATGTATAGACTCCCCCGGTATATAAGCGTGCAAAAGGTGTAAACGATCTGCCAGCGGCGGAGTGAGCACCGAGAAGATATTCACCATGCCCAATAGGAAGATCAGTACCGGCGGTACCAGGCGCAGGGCCAGCTCACGGCCTTTCAGGGCAAATGCCAGCAGGCCCCCGGACAGTGGCAGCCAGAACTCAAACAACCTGTACAGCAACGTTATTTCCACCGCCTGCACCGGGGTGTAGCCATAATTGCCCAGCAGCCAGGCAAGCGATAATTCTATAGCGCCCAGCCCGCGTAAAAATGGTGATATGATCAGGAAGATGGTGGCTATGATATAGCCCACACAGGCGGCCTCAAAAGATGGTGTTACGCCCATGGCAAGCATGCTCAGGTATAAGTGACCGATGCCGCACAGCTCTATTGCCACCGATGCCACCACCGTCTGTACAAATGCCTTGCGCTGTACATTAAAGGCAAAGATCTCCTGCAGCTGTTGTATAAAAGAAGGAAAGTACCGCAACAGCATCTTATATAGGATGCCCTCTCCCTGGATGGAACGTACCATCCATACCACGCCCGCCAGCAGCAGGCAGATGATCGCCATCGCCGGAAGCGCCCTCCCCATGGAAGGGTTGCGCAATATAGCGACCGCCACCACGGGAATACCCACCAGGAATACAGAAAGTATGCCCACATAACCATAGATACCCGAAGCCTGGTGCACCTGCTGCTTATTAACATCATCCGTACGCAAACGCGGCGGCAGATAGGCCAGTGAGCTGACCCCTCCCGCCGGGAGGAATACAGATAGTAAATTGCGCTTCAGGAACAGCTCTATGCCCATACCTATGCTTAAACGCGCACCTACAGCGTTAAAACTGTACCGGTACATCCATGCCTGCAGGCCAATGTATACTAAAGTAAGCACTATGCCCAGCCACATCCACACCTGGCTGGCCTGCTCAATGGCGGGTACCAGGGCGGTCAGCTCATGTCTTTCCTGCCTGAAAAAATAGATTGCCAGCAGCAGGAACAGCACAGACAGCAGTTCTTTGAGATGCAGTTTTCGCAATAAAGGGGTTATTTGCATGGTAATTCAGGCCAATAACGGTTTGCCTTCCGTTTAATAACACGCAAAGCTACATTGAAGTTCTATCGGCCAGCCGCCGGCAGCCTAAGTTTAAGTGAATTTTAATACCACGGGCCATCAAAAGCGGCACAATTATTCGTACCTCAATACGCGGGAGAAGTTCAATCTTATGCGATATATGCAATGGGGCAAGCTGATATATGACAAAATATACGCCTGGGTAAAGATCGCCATTGCCATGCTGCCTAACCTGGTTGTGGCGGTGCTCGTGTTGGTACTATTTGTTCTGATAGCGCGCCTGGTGAAAAAACTGGCATTCAGGCTGGTATCACGCCTGTCTGACTCTCCCGCCCTCGCCGGACTGTTTTCCAGCGTCACCTACTTCCTGGTGTTCTTCATAGGGCTCTTTATTGCGCTGGATGTGCTGAAGCTGGACAAAACGGTATCCTCCCTCCTGGCGGGCGCCGGTATCATAGGCCTGGCCCTGGGCTTTGCCTTCCAGGACCTTACGGCCAATTTTATCTCAGGCATCTACATCACCTTCCGCAAACCTTTTGAAGTAGGCCACCAGATCGAAACCAACGGCTTCACCGGCACGGTGGAGAACATACAGCTGCGCTCTACCACCCTGCGCACTATAGACGGCCTGCACGTGCTCATTCCCAATAAGGATATTTTCCAGAAACCTATTATCAACCACTCCCTTACCCCGGAACGCCGGGTGAGCCTTACCTTCAATGCCCCGATCAATAACGAGCAAACCGCTTATGCCCGCGAACTGATACAGCGTGAACTGTCAGACCTGCCGCATATTGCCAGCTATAAACCCTGTAAGGTGCTGTTTTCCAATATAGACGGAGCGAATGTCAAAATAACCGTCTCCTGCTGGGTTAACAATGAGAACGTTGATATCTACGACGATACCATGCACACGCTTATTAAAGACGTGATAACCGTCCTGAAACAGAATAAACTGGTCTAGCCCCTGAAAAAATACCCCTTCTGAAAAATTTTCTGGATTTTTGTCCTGCACAGCATTTTTCGCCCGTCATTACCCTGTTCACAACATTAATAACCTACAAACAATCTCGTCATGAAAGACTTTATGTTGATCTTCACCAACGGCAGCAGTTCCGGACAGTTATCCCCTGAAGAAATGCAGGACAATATGCAACAATGGTTTGCGTGGATAGAAAAATTAAAGGCCAGTAATACCTATATATCAGGAGAAGCGTTGCTGCCCGAAGGTAAAACCGTAAAAGGCCCCAAAGGAGTAGTAACAGACGGTCCGTTTGCAGAAAGCAAGGAATTGGTAGGCGGCTACTTCATCGTCAGGGCCGCTTCTATAGAAGAAGCGGCAGAGATCGCGAAAGATTGCCCGGACCTGGCTCTGAACGGCAATGTGGAAATACGGGAGGTAATGAAATTCGACAATATGTAAACCCGCATAATGTCTTCCAGCCCCTCCTCTCCGCAACAAATTGTAGATCATCTTTTCCGGCATGAGTCGGGAAAGATGATCGCTGTACTGACACGCATCTTCGGTATGCACAATCTCAGTCTGGCCGAAGATGTAGTGCAGGAAGCTTTTTTGAAAGCCGTGCAAACCTGGGCTTTTGATAAAGTGCCGGACAATCCCTCCGCCTGGCTCATGACTGTTGCCCGTAACAAGGCACTGGACATCATCCGCCGCCAGCAACATTTTCAACACCTCTCCGGCGAGCTGACCTACCATCTGCAGCATACCACCGAAAGTGCGGTAAGGCAACTGTTCCTGGATACGGAGATTACTGACAGCCAGCTGCGTATGATCTTCGCATGCTGCCATCCCGCCCTGAAAGAGGAAGACCAGATAGCGCTTACCCTGAAAACCGTTTCCGGTTTCAACGCCGCAGAAATTGCCCGCGCATTGGTTACCAACGAAGCTGTGGTACAGAAACGCCTGTACAGAGCCAGACAGTTCATTAAAGATCATGACATACAGCTGGAAATCCCCAGCGGATGGGAACTGGCGCCACGGCTACAGACGGTGTACACCGTGCTATACCTCCTGTTCAATGAAGGTTATAACTCCCTGAAGGCCGATGAACTGATCCGTGAAGACCTCTGTATGGAAGCTATGCGGCTTTGCCTGCTGCTCACAGCACACAAGGTAGGTAAGCAACCCGCCACCTTCGCGCTGTTATCCCTCATGTGCTTCCAGGCTTCGCGTTTCGACAGCCGCGTGGATGAGAACAACGCCATTGTATTGTTGCAACACCAGGACCGTAATACCTGGAACCACGACCTGATTAACCTGGGCTACCGCTACCTCAGCCAATCTTCCCAGGGCGATCTGCTTACCATATATCACATCGAATCTGCCATTGCTGCAGAACATTGTCTTGCCGCTTCCTTTGAAGACACCAACTGGCGCCGCATGCTGCAGCTGTACGATCTGCTGCTCCAAGAAAAACCAATGCCCGTAGTATACCTTAACCGGGCCATTGTTCTTTCACAGCTGGGCCATAAAAATGAAGCCATCAAAGAGATCAGCACCATTCCCGGTATAGAAAAACTGCTGCACTCCCACTACATTTACAGCGCCGTACTTGGCGACCTGTACCTGCAGAACGGCGATATTGCCGAAGCCTGTAAATATCTCACTCAGGCACAACACTTAACTGTCTCGCTCGCAGAACAACAACTGATCAGAGAAAAACTGCAGCGCATTCGCTGATTATTCATTCTTTATTGTTGTTACCTTTACATCAAAGAATCAATTATGGCAAAAAGATTTCTGGTATTTGCAGTGGGCGCTATAGTGCTCATTGGTGTAACAGGTTATTTTTTTCATTGGGTATGGTGGCTGCTGATAATAGCGTTACCACTGATTATCATGGGGATAGTAGATATGCTGCAGACTAAACATGCTATTATGCGCAACTATCCCATCTTCGGCCGCATGCGCTACTGGATGGAAGATCTTCGCCCTAAAATATACCAGTACTTCGTGGAAAGCGATACAGATGGCAGCCCTGTAAACAGGATAGACCGCTCTACCATCTACCAGCGTGCCAAAAGGGAACTGGATACCCAGCCTTTCGGCACCCAGTTTAACGTATATGCGGAAGGGTATGAATGGATGGCGCACTCCATACAACCGCAGGATTTTGAAAAGATGGAAAAAGATCCGCGTGTGATCATTGGCGGCAGCGATTGCGCACAGCCTTATGCTGCCAGTATCCTCAACGTTTCTGCTATGAGCTATGGCTCCCTGAGCGCCAACGCAGTAGAGGCATTGAATGGCGGTGCACGCCTGGGTAATTTTGCACACAATACCGGAGAGGGTGGTATCAGTCCGCATCACCTGAACCAGGGCGGCGATATCATCTGGCAGATAGGCACCGGCTATTTCGGATGCCGTAACGAGCAGGGAAATTTTGACGACAATACCTTTGCTGAAAAAGCAGCCCTGCCGCAGATCAAAATGATAGAGCTCAAGATATCACAGGGCGCTAAACCCGGACATGGCGGTATCTTACCCGCTGCTAAAAACACACCCGAGATTGCCGCTATCCGTCATGTAAAGCCTTACACTACGGTGTATTCACCGCCCTATCATACTGCTTTTAATTCTCCCCGCGAAATGATGCAGTTCATCGCACACATGCGCACACTTAGCAAAGGCAAGCCGGTAGGCTTCAAACTTTGTATAGGTCAGCCCAGGGAATTCTATGCCATCTGCAAAGCCATGATGTCCACCAATATCTATCCTGATTTTATTACGGTTGATGGAGGTGAAGGTGGTACCGGCGCTGCACCTCCCGAGTTCTCCAACTCCGTAGGTATGCCACTGATGGATGCCCTTACCTTTGTGCACGATACACTAACAGGATTCAATATACGCCACAAAATAAAGATCATTGCCTCCGGCAAAATACTGACCGGCTATCACATCCTCAGGGCCATGGCATTGGGCGCCGATGCCTGCAACAGTGCCCGCGCCATGATGATGGCCATCGGCTGTATACAGGCCCTGTTATGCAACACCAACAAATGCCCTACCGGGGTTGCTACGCAGGATAAATGGCTCGCCGCCGGACTGGTAGTAGACGACAAGAAACACCGTGTTGCCAACTATCATCGCGATACCATAGAAAGCGCCATGGAGCTTACCGCGGCAGCCGGTTTAACAGATCCGCATCATATTACCCGCGGACATATTTTTCGCCGTGTGTTCGTGAACCAGGTAAAGAGTTTTGAAGAGATATATCCCAGTGTACCTGTGGGCCTTTATTTGAACGGGCACTTAACAGAAACGTTAAAAAGGGATCTGGATACAGTGAGTGAAGACAGGTGGAATTAATTCCGCTAACCCGCTAAAGCTCCATTGCTCCTCGCAATGACGTAAGATGAAGACCAGGGTCTGTTATCCCGTCATTGCGAGGCGCTGTGGATAGCTGCTGCGGGGAGCAAGGCCGAAGCAAACTTTTAAGAATAACCCGTTTGATCCGCAATAGCGTGAACAAACATACCAACTGTATAATGTCTCACAACCTGTAAAAATCCATCCCGTTCTGGTACAAAATCTTCCTCGCCTGCTCTCTTGAAAAATTATCTTTTATCAGCTGTACATCCTCATCTTTGAATGGCTGTGGCGCCCTGGTAGAAGGCAGATCCGTACCAAATATCAAGGCAGCAGGATTGATATCCATGATCTCCTGCATTGCTTCCACCACATTGAAATTACAGCGGCTAAACCCCGAAGCTTTCACCTTAACACCATAAGACACCAGCTCCAGCAAATATGGCAGCCCTTCTTTTGAAAGGCCCAGGTGATCTATGCTCACACCGGGCAGCTGCTTTAAACGGGACTGCATATCCTTCAGCATTATGGAATCAACATACAGCTCCGTATGCCAGCCTACCAGGTCAAACACACGGCGGGATACTCTCTCCAGGTGTTCCAGCCCTTCAGAGCCTCCCCGCTGCACATTAAACCTTACCGCCCTTACGCCCGCTTCAAGCAAACGCTGTATCTCACCATCTGTGATATCGGCAGGTATCTGGGTAACGCCTACAAACCCGGGGCCCAGCGCCTGCAGGGCCGCCACCAGGTATTGTTGGTCAAATGCCTGGAAGGAACCAGACACCACTGCGCCCCCTGTAACGTTCAGCGGCTGTACCCTGGCCCGGTATGTTTCCGCCGAAAATGCTGGCGGCAGGTATCCCTGGTTAGGTACCAGCGGAAAGCGGGGGTCAATGATATGAAAGTGTGCATCAAAGATCATGATCCGGCTATTTTTACCACGAATATTTTATAGGGTATATCACCAGGATGCAAGGCGGAAAGATCAATTACACAATCTTTTCCCTGCTGCTTTAAACGGATGCCTGACTTGCTGCCCAGGATGCTTGCGCTGGCGCCCGCGGGCGCTGTATAATTACGTATCAGCAGCTGGGGAGTATAGGCAGGTACGATACAGTAAAGGTCATTATTTTTCCGTGTAAAGAACATTTCAATATTGGCATGTTCTTTAGAAGGTTGCACCATTTTCACCACATCATACTCCGCCATATAGGAGGCCTTTTTCACCGTAGGCTGTTTGCCCGGGCTCCACTGGCGGGTAGCTTTCCAGGCAGTAGTGCCATAGATGGCCTCTCCGTTCACCTGCAGCCAGTCGCCAATATCTACCAGCCTTTGCTGCATGATCACGGGAATGCGGCCATCTGCAGTGGGACCAATATCCAGTAATAGATTACCACCACGGGATACAATATCGATCAGCGCCAGCAAAAGGTCGTGACTGCTTTTATAATCATTTACATTCTCCATACGGTTATACCCGTATGACTGGCCAATGCCCCTGCTTTCTTCCCAGATCACCCCGGGTTCCATACCGCTGCCGTATTCTGAAGTAAGATAAGTGCTGGCAGCATTATGCCCGCGGGTATTACTGCCCCAGCGGTCGTTCACCACCACTTCTTCCTTCACCGGCGACTCGTTGTACAACCAGGATAATAAAGCGGGAGAATGCCATGCAGCATCCGGAAGGTCCCACTCGCCATCAGAGAAGATTACGCTGGGCTTATAACGGGTCACCAGGTCTTTAAACTCCGGCTCCATTACCTCCCGGATGTATTGTTGTTTATCGGAACGCCATAAAGGGTTGAACCATTCATACAGGGAATAATAATATCCCATACGGAGGCCCGCTTTGCGCACAGCATTGGTGAGGTCGCCCAGCAAATCGCGTTTAGGGGTGCCTGTTACGGCATTCCAGGGACGGCCCCAGGCCTTGTCGGCCCATGGGCTGTTCCATAAACAGTATCCTTCATGGTGTTTGGACGTAAGCACTACATACCGGGCGCCTGAGCGGCGAAAGATATCTGCCCACTGATCGGGATTAAACAGCGAAGCGGTGAATTGCGGTTCAAAGGCTGCATAGGAAAAATCTTTCCCGTAGTTCTTTTCATGAAAGGCCTGTACCTGTTTGTGAGATCCCGCATCTTTTGTCATCAGGTTATACCAGTACCATTCTGAATATCCGCCGGGGCCCACCACGGCAAAAGAAGGAACGGCATACACACCCCAGTGTATGAATATGCCAAACTTTGCATCATGGAACCATCCGGGAATTTTCCGTGTATTCAGCGATTCCCAGTTGGGGGCATACTGCTGCGCCATACCGGGCTGCAGCGAAAACGATACCAATAACAGTAGCAGCGACAAGGTTTTTTTCATGCAGTGGAATATTAACAGCTGGTAAAATACTGAATATTCAAACCACCTGCAATCATTTCCTGCTTCAACGTCACTGTTAATCAGCCTGCTATGCTATTCCAGCGCGCTGGCCGCTGCTTCGTCTACAAACCAGTGCAGCTCGCCATCCTGTGGACGTATTAATTGAGAGGGGAATTGTTCTGCATTGAAGGTACCTTCTATCACATTTTTGAGGGTAAGCGCCTTACCTGCGCCTGTGGCCATAAACACCACGCAGGCAGCGCGGTTCACCACCGGTGCTGTGAGGGTAATGCGGTACATATGCTGGGCAGGCAGGAAGAATGATTTTACCCAGGCCTTCTGCTCCTGTACAATAGGCAAACCGGGAAAGAGGGACAAGGTATGCCCGTCATCGCCCATACCCAGCAATACCAGGTCAAAGGTAATCTTGAAATTGTCGAAGTATTCTTTCAGGAGTTTCTCATATGCCTCGGCAGACGCTTCCGGCAGCAGGTCGGTACGCATTACATGAATATTCTCCTCCGGTACACCCAGGGGCGTCAGCAGGGTTTCATAAGCCATGCGTGCGTTGTTGCGCTCATCGTCAAAAGGTACTACCCGCTCATCGCCCCAGAAGAAATGGATCCTTTCCCAGGGTATCATCTGGCGGTAGGGCTCCCTGGCCAGCAACGTGTACAGCTGTTTGGGGGTGCTGCCGCCAGACAGTACGAAAGTAAATCGCTCCTTTTCCTGTAATACTTCCTGTATGTAATTACTGATCCAGGCGGCGAGGTTGTCGCTCAGTTGCTGAGGGTCTTTGGCGATGTGAAGCTCCATAGTCAATTATTTGAAGTGCTGAACGCTGAAAACGTAAACGCCTAACGTAAAACACATCAGCGTTCCGCATTCAGCGTTCAGCGTACTTAATTATTATTTGGTCAGGTTGATCCAGGCATGACCATCCTGCGCGATCAATGCATCTGCGTCGTTCGGGCCCCAGGAATCCGGTGCATAATTCGGAAAATCCTGCGGGGTACGGTGTTCCCATGCTTCCAGGATCGGCATGATCACTTTCCAGGCTGCCTCTACCTGGTCTGCACGCATGAATAAAGTGGCATCTCCTTCCATCACATCCAGCAGCAGTGTCTCGTATGCTTCAGGGGCATGCTCTCCGTAGGCGGCATCGTAGTTGAACACCATCTCTACAGGGTCCAGCGTCATGGTCTGTCCCGGGCGCTTGGCCTGGAAGCGGATACGGATGTCCATTTCAGGCTGTATGCTGATGGTAAGGCGGTTAGGCCTCCAGGTCTCTGCTGATTCCGGCGGGAACGCGTAATGCGGCGCCTGGCGGAACTGCAGCACGATCTGCGTTGTTTTCTGATGAAGGTACTTACCGGTGCGCACATAGATGGGCACACCCTGCCACCGCCAGTTGTCGATATAGAATTTTACTGCAGCGTAAGTATCAATATTGGAATTGGGATTTACACCCTTCTCTTCGCGATAGCCTACCACCCTTTCCCCTTTCTTCCATCCGCTGGAGTATTGTCCGCGTACGGCATACTCATGTACTTTATCACGGCTGATGGGGCGGATAGCATTCAGCACATCCACCTTCTTGTTCCTGATCTCATTGGCGTCAAAAGATACAGGCGCTTCCATCGCCACCATACATAGCAGCTGCAATATGTGGTTCTGCACCATATCGCGCAGCGCGCCGGAACGTTCGTAATAACCGCCCCTGCCTTCCAGTCCAACGCTTTCTGCAGCGGTGATCTGGATGTACTCAATGAAGTTGCGGTTCCATACAGGTTCAAACAGGGCGTTGGCAAAACGCAGCGCCAGTATGTTCTGTACCGTTTCCTTACCCAGGTAGTGGTCTATACGGAAGATCTGTTCTTCAGAGAACATGCGGGTCAGCAGTGCATTCAGCTCATGCGCGCTTTTCAGGTCATGGCCAAAAGGCTTCTCGATCACAATGCGGGTATTGTGCGTATCGCTGCAAAGATTGAGCTTGCCCAGCTTCGTAGCAATGGCAGGCACCAGCTGCGGCGCAACTGCCAGGTAAAAGATCACATTCGGGTGCTGGCCCCATTCTTCTTCTTTCTGCTTTACAAATTCGGTAATGGCGTCGTAAGATTCGGCATTCTCCGCATCCATCTGCAAAAAGCTGAGGTGCTGAGCGAACCCTTCCCAGTGACCATTCTGTTCACCCTTACGGCGGGAGAACTTGCTGATCCCATCCAGCAGGTGTTTGCTGTAAGCCTCATTGGTATAGGCGCTTCTGCCTATGCCAACAATAGCAAATTGTTCTGGCATCCAATCGTCCAGGAAAAGATTGTATAAAGCGGGCGATAGTTTCCGGTAATTCAGGTCGCCACTGCCACCAAAAATAAACAGCACGGAGGCAGGCGGGCGCTTGTGGTCTTGCATATATCTATTGTTTAAAAGCTTCTGGCCGCTAGCCCCGGCGCCAGCTAATGCCGGCTGCTAAGCGCTAATGGCCGTTCTTCAGTGTTGTTCCCAGACAGTGTGGAAAGTACCGGGCATGTCTATACGCTGGTAGGTGTGCGCGCCAAAATAGTCACGCTGCGCCTGCACCAGGTTGGTAGGCATCCGTTCTGTGCGGTAAGCGTCAAAGTATGACAATGCTGCCATAATAGCGCCTGCCGGGATACCGGCCTGCGCGGCTTGTGCTACCACGGTACGCGTATTGGTCTCCACTTCGTTTACCAGTGCTGCCACATCCTTGCTCAGCAGGATGTTGGGCAGGTCGGGCGATTGCTGGTACGCGGTTGCATATGTTTCCAGCAATACGGAGCGGATGATACATCCTCCTCTCCATACTTTTACTGCCTGCGGCAATGGTATTTCCATTTTAAGTGCAATAGAGGCCTGGTACAGTTGCGACAATCCCTGCGCATAACTCATAATAGTACCGAAGTACAATGCATCCTCTACCAGTTGTATCCAGGTATCTACGGGTGTATTGATCTTAGCGGCGGGGCTTTTGTATAAAGCGGCAGCCTGTACCCTTTCTTCCTTATAACCGCTGATAGTGCGTAATGACACGGCAGTGTCTATTACAGGTATGGCCACCGGCAGATCCATGGCCTCCTGTGAGGTCCATTTACCGGTGCCTTTTGATCCTGCCTTGTCAGAGATCACATCTACCAGGCGCTGATCTGTTTTATCATCCTTTTGCAGGAATATATCTGCGGTGATCTCTACCAGGAATGATTGCAGTTTGCCTTCATTCCATTTGCGGAACACCTGATGTAAACGGTCGTTATCCAGCCCGGCGTGCTTCAGCAGGGCATATGCTTCGCTGATCAGCTGCATAATACCATACTCAATACCGTTATGCACCATTTTAACATAGTGCCCCGCGCCTTCCTTACCCAGGTAAGCCACACAGGGCTCGCCTTTCACCTTGGCCGCAATGGCTTCCAGCATAGGCCTTACCTTTTCATAAGCCTCCACATCGCCACCCGGCATAATGGCCGGACCAGTACGGGCGCCCATTTCACCGCCGGAAACACCGATGCCCATGAAATGGAGCTGCTTTTCCCGCAGGTATTTTACTCTTCTCAGTGTATCTGTATAATGAGAGTTACCACCATCAATCACTACATCGCCAGGTTCCAGCAGGGGTATCAGGGATTCGATCACATCATCTACCGGCTGCCCGGCGGGCACCAGCATCATGATGCGGCGCGGACGCTGTAACAGCTGGATCATAGCTGCCAACTCTGCTACTCCCTTAACCGTTGTACCTGCCGTAGCGCCAGATTCCAGCGCAGCGGTCTTGGTAGCATCCTTATCAAATCCTATTACGGAGAAACCGTGATCGGCCATATTCAGTAACAGGTTCCTTCCCATTACACCCAGACCGATCATTCCGAAATCATATAAGCTCTTTGACATAAGCAAAAGTAAAAGTGAAAGTAAGAGTAAAATTAGGACAAATACATTAAAAAGTTATCAGTTATCAGGCCTTCATGGCCAGTTATTCCTTGTCAATTGTCTGGTATTTGTTGTCAATTTTCCGGTAATCGTCCGCCTGCCTGACAACAGACCGCTGATAACTGTTAACTATCCGCCTCAGGCAGAATTCCGGCCAGCATTGATGATACCAAAGGAACAACGCACTACCAGCTTCTCGAACACGGCCTTCTGCTCCTTACTTCCACCCCGCTTTTCCAGCTCACGGATACGGGTAAGTGCGTACTGTTGTATAGTAACCAGCGGTAATACGATCCTTTCCCGCATTTGTATGGATAATTGGTCAACAGGGCTGTCTGCCATCAGGGCCGACTGACCCGAGAGCTGCAGCAGGTACTTCTTCGTCAGTTCAAACTCATCGCGGATCATCCTCCATACAGGGCCATAACGTTCATCCCTAGCCAGGTGAGCGGTTAAAGGCATATAGCTCTTGATCATGGCCATTTCACAGTTGTCCAGCAGGGTTTTGAAGAATAGAGAGCGTTTGTACAGCTGCCGCAGCGCTTCCCATTTGCCTTCCTTTTCCAGCTGCTGCAATGCAGACCCTACGCCGTAAAAGCCGGGCACATTCTGCTTCAGCTGGCTCCAGGCCCCAACATAAGGCACCGCACGCAGGTCATTGAGCGTAAGCCTGGCGGCCGCATTACGTTTAGACGGACGGCTGCCGATGTTTGCTTCTGCATAATACCGCAGCGGACTGGTATGCTCCAGGTAATCCAGGAAATCGGGATGTTGTTTCAGCTGGTTAAAGGAGCGGTAACCTTCATCTGCCAGGGCCTGTAACAGCGCTTCTTCTTCCGTGTTCAATGTTACTTCCCTGGAAGAGAACAACTCATTGGCAATACCTGCATGGATCAGTTGCTCCAGGTTAAACTGGGCCGCGTCTATGGTACCAAAATTGGAGCTGACGGTTTGCCCCTGTATGGTGAGCTGGATCTCTTTATTGGCAATGTTGCGCCCCATAGAGGCATAGAACTGGTGGGTTTTACCGCCCCCACGGCCGGGAGGGCCACCACGGCCATCAAAGAACACTACATCGATACCGGCTTGTCTTGACAGTTGTGTCAGCTCTTCCTTGGCCTTGTAGATGCTCCAGTTAGCCATCAGGTAACCGCCATCTTTGGTGCCGTCAGAAAAGCCCAGCATGATGGTTTGCTTATTGCCACGCCTTTGCAGATGCTGGCGGTATGCTTCATTCTCATACAGGGAGCGCATTACCTGCCCGGCCTGCCGCAGGTCGTCGATCGTCTCAAACAGCGGCACTATGTCTACGCTCAGCTGTTCTTTCTGCCAGCCGCCCAGCAGGAACAGTCCATACACTTCCATCACATTCAGCGCGCTGGTGCTGTGGCTGATAATGTAACGATGACAGCCTTCCTCTCCATTAGCCGCCTGTATGGTTTGCATGGCTTTAATGGACTCAAGTGTATCATACTGCAGCGGGTCTTTCAGCAGGCTGCTGCTGATGCGCCCCTTTATATTCAGTAAGGCCTTTACTTTTTCTTCATCGCTGAGTGATGCGTAGTTCTTCGGCAACACATCGCTTTCGGCGGCAACGGTCTCCAGCAGGGGGCCATGAACAGAACTGTCCTGCCGTATGTCGAGGGTGGCGAAGAACAGTCCGAACAGTTCCACCTTGCTGATCAGCGATTCTACCAGGTGTACAAACAGCCCGTTGTGCTGTTCCAGGATGGTAGTACGTATCCTGTGCAGGGTGTCCAGTATCTCGTCACGGCCAAGATTGGTTCTGTGGCCGGGTATAAACAGGTTACTGTACAGCTTCTGTTCCAGGGCGCTCAGTTCGTTGTCCACACCGCGGAAGGTAAGGCGGCGTTTTAACCTGCGAACATCCAGGTAATAGCATTTGATCACCGCACTGCGCAGCGCATCTGCCACCTGGAGGGTAGTGGCGGCTTTCACAAAGGGATTACCGTCACGATCACCTCCCGGCCAGAAGCCCATCCTGATCAGGGGATTGGCAGAACTTACGGCCTCCGGGAAATGTGATTTCAGGTAATACATGATCCGCCCGGCTGCCTGGTAAAACACATTTTCCAGGAACCATACCAGGCTGATGGCCTCATCATATGGGGTGGGTTTCTCTTTCTTAAAGAAAGGGGTTTTACCCAGCTGCTGCAGGTACATATTTACCTGGGCAGTGTTGTCGTTTATAAGTGCTTTGGAAAGATCGTTGATAATGCCCAGTACCTCTCCGGGGTAGAACTGGGTGGGATGGGCTGTCAGCACCAGGCGTACGGCAAAATCCTTCAGTTTTTTTGCCAGTTCTTCTTCCTTCTGATACTGTGTTACGCCGGAATGCAGATGCCGCAGGCTGCCGGCGCCCTGCATATCATGAATGTCGCGGAAGGCGGCGTCTTCCAGGGCGTCAAACAGTACCACCTGCCGTTCTGAATATTGTACAAAGCGGAACAGCAGATCCAGCTGCTGCTGCTCATCCCGGTAGGTGGTATATTGTTCAAAAAATGAGTTCAGTATCTCTTCCGGGCTTTGTTCCTTAGCGAACCCTTCCTCGCAATGCAGCAGAAAGAGTGAAAGAAAGATGCCTGTTTTTTCAACCCTGTGAAAGGGTAACGCAGTAAAAAGACTGTTATAGAGCTGAAATTTAGTTCCTACCAGGTTCCTGAATAACTGCAAAGTATTATTAACCGGTGCTTCCATGAATGCTGATTTGCTGATTCCCGGAGGACAAAGTACGAAAAAAATCGAGGGATTGAAAGTTTGCGGGAGATGGGGGATCGGCGCCGGGACTGCAAACAGCAAAAGGCCCGGCCATTACGGCATCGGGCAATTGCTTTCCATCGGCTGTATGTTGTTATTTGATCAGTTACTCAACCTGAAATTTACAGGGATGGAATATAACACCGAAACGTTACGCCCGTTCTGCCGGCCGGGCTTCCATTTTGGCATTGCTTTTATTACACGGGTGGCTTCCTGTTCCAGTCCGCCGCCTTTGGGTGTGCTCAGCACCTTTACATCTTTTATGTTGCCTTCATAGTCCACTACAAACTGTACTACTACCAGCCCCTCAATACCATTTTCAGCAGCAATATGCGGATAGCGGATGCTGTTGTTCAGGTACCTGGCAAGCCCGTCTTCACCACCGGGGAAGGATGGCATTATTTCAACGATGACCCATTTTTTGTCAGGATCGTCGCGCTCTTTGGGCGTAATGAGCGGGCCGCCTGATCCTAAGTCAGGAAGCAGATCTGCATCAATACCCGTTTCATCACCAGCGGTGGTGGTCACTCCCACTGATTTGTTTTCAAATTCACTCATTCGTGGCGGAACATCTTCCGGCCTTACATCTTCATCCCTCGCAATAACAGGAGGCAGATATTTTGCAGAAGGCCTTGCAGGAGGCGGGGTACTGGATGAAAGGACCGGCGGCGGGGGAGGCGTGGGCTTTGCCTCAAGTGGTTGGAGCGTTTGAAAAACAACGGGAGCGGCTGGTTTTCGTATAACCGCTTCCGGTACATCCAGGCGGTTACTCAAAGCATATCCGCCAATGATCGCCAATGTAACAGAAGCCGTGCCTATAATGGCATTGCGCACCCGCCTGTCGTATTTGCGGCGTAAGTCGTAAGCGCCGTAATCTTTGTTCCTTCCATTGAACAGAATATCAAGGAAGTCATTCCCGGAGATAGTAGCTGTGTTCATGGTATAAGCTTTACAACTAGATGCAGGAAGAAAATAAATTCCACACACGGAAAAATAAAAACTGAAAAGCCGCTGCAACGCAGCGGCCTTTCAGCAGGTTTCCAATATATGAGGGGCTTTACAATTATTAATTATTAACTAATGGCTGATTACTTTAAAAATACCACCCCAGATTGATATCCGGGCCGGGATCACCTATCTTGCTAAAGGAAGTATTATATCTATATGCAATTTTCAGATCGAAGAGAAAGGTTTGCTGAAGAAGATGCCACGGGGCGCGGGAGGCACATTACATAAAATTTACCACCAATAAATTCGCAATATGCCAATCCCGCAAGCCTTACCGGGCATTTATTTACAGCTTACAGCAAACAACGCTTAGCAACAACAGCAGCCGGAACAGGTGCCGTTAACAGTATGGTAATAAGTAGTAGTGATAACCACCTCACCCCTTAGAATAGCACGTTTAGATACATGGGCAAACTGTTGCATAACAGCAATAATTTTTCTTGGTTAATTTTTGACCGGCTGACAGTAGCTGCTGGTGAAACATATACTGCCGGAGCATTGAGCCTTATGCTCCATGGGTGGTGGTAAATTGTTTGTATTCCCTATAGAATTGGTAGACAAATATACATTGCTTATTCAGATTTCCAAAGAAGTACACAGAAATTTTTTTTGTGGTTCACCACCGGTCACGTAAATAATGGCAGGCTCCCGAATATTTTCTACATTAGTTCCTGTATGAAACGAATGCTATTTTTGCTGACAGGCATTATCTCCGTAACGGAAATCACTGCGCAAACCGCAGATACCACCCATCAGTTGCACGAGGTAGTAGTAGAGGCCTACCTCAGCAAACAAACGCTTTTACAGGTCCCTACCTCTACCAGCGTCATCACCGCCAAACAATTACAGCTGCAACCAGGCATTACCCTGGTACCCGCCATGAACACGGTGCCGGGCGTACGAATGGAAGAACGCTCACCGGGCAGCTACCGCCTTTCAGTCAGGGGCAGCCTGCTGCGCTCTCCCTTCGGTATCCGCAACGTAAAAATATATGTGGATGAAATGCCCTTCACCGATGCTGGTGGCAATACCTACCTCAACCTCGCTGATCCCGGCGCCATACAAAGCGCAGAGATCCTCAAAGGGCCCGATGGCAGCCTGTTTGGCGCCAACTCAGGCGGCGTTATTCTATTACATCCGCTGGGACTGCACACAACAGACAGTACCAGGCTGCAGGCAACTGTGCAAGGCGGCGCTTACGGACTATTCCATGAAAAAGCGGGCTGGCAGCAACAGTTTGGGCCCTACCAGCTAAGCCTGTACCAGGCTTACCAACGCTCAGATGGGTACCGCACCAATAGTGCCTTAAAAAGATACTATGTGCAGACAGCCCAACAATGGCAGTACAATGCACATAACCGCTTAAAGCTGCTTGCCTTTTACAGCGATCTTGCTTACCGCACTCCCGGCGGACTCACCGAAGCCCAGGCCCTGGCCAATCCACGGGCGGCCCGCCCGGCTACCCCTACCCTCCCCGGCGCCGTAACACAACAGGCGGCAGTGTATAACCGCACGTTCCAGGGAGGACTGGTACATGAATCCAACATTACATCGCACTGGCGGCATGTGGTTACCGTCTTCGCTGCCAACACCCATTTTGAAAATCCTTTCATTACCAATTACGAAGCGCGTGATGAGAACACCGCCGGACTTCGCACCTATATCTCCCTGCACGACCAGGCCATCGGGAACACCGGCCTGCGCCTTAACTGGAACACCGGGCTGGAATGGCAGCGCACCGGTACCGACATTATTAATTACGGCAATCGCGCCGGTAAACGTGATACCGTACAGGCAGCTGATAAGCTCACCGCACAACAGCATTTCTACTTCACCAGCCTCAGTGTAAGACTGCACGAAAGATGGATATGGGAAGCTGCCGCCAGCCTGAATTATTTCCACTATACATTTAATGAAGCAGGCAAGGCAGACAGCACGCGTAAATTCAGCGCACAGCTGATGCCGCGCTTTTCTCTGTCTTACCTCATCACCAGCGATCTGGCGGCGCGTGTTACCTTCAGCCGCGGATACTCTCCTCCTGCCATTGCAGAAGTACGCGCCTCTGATAATATTATCAACACCAGCCTGCAGGCAGAGAACGGGTGGAACCATGAGGCGGGGCTGCGCTTCAACGGGCGCCGCAACCGCTACTGGATAGATGCAGCGGTTTACTACTATCGCCTGCAAAACGCTATTGTAAGGAACCTGCATGATGATGGCACTGAATTTTTCAGGAACGCCGGCGGCACCAACCAGACAGGCGTAGAGGTGCAGGGTATGTTGTGGATCTTATCTCCGCGCAGGAAGGGTATTATACAGGGAATACAATGGCAGGCAGGATATACGTACAGCCATTTCCGTTTCAGTGATTATGTGAGCGCAGGCCAGGATTACTCTAACAATAAACTGACAGGCGTGCCCAAACAGGTGATCATTAACAGCCTGCTGCTACAGCTGCCCGCGGGTATATACGTGTTTGGCCAGCATAATTTTACAGACCGCCTCCCTTTGAACGATGCCAATACCGCTTTCGCCCGTTCCTATCACCTGGTACAATGTAAAGCCGGCTGGCAGCTCCCGCTGAACAGCAAATACCGCATGGCTGTTTTTGCCGGGGCAGATAACCTGCTGAACCAGTCCTACAGCCTCGGCAACGATCTCAATGCGGTGGGCAACCGCTACTACAACCCGGCTCCAGGTAGAAATTATTTCGGAGGAGTAACGTTAATGCTGTAGCGGCTGGCTGCTGGCTGTTAGCTATTAACAATCAACAATAGCAATCGTTAAAAGCCAGCAGCCAACAGCTATATCAATCTGCATCCATCTTCAATACTGGTAACATAGGCCTTTAGTGGCACATTGAACTGCTGCTGGTAACCGTAAGCGGCTTTCTCAATAAAATTATTCACGGCATCCTTTTGTACTACGTTAATGGTGCAGCCGCCAAAACCGCCGCCCATCATACGTGCGCCCAACACGCCGGATGCGCCGGATGCCATTTCTGCCAACCAGTTCAGTTCCTTACAGCTCACATCATACAGTTTGTCCAGTCCCTCATGGGTGGCAAACATGCGCTGTCCGAAAGCTGCCAGGTCATCGCGCAACAGATCCTTACAGGCATCCTGCAAACGTGCAATCTCTTCCACAACGTAGCGGCAACGGTTATACGTAACATCATGCTCCGGTTTAACATAAGCGTCCAGCATATCCATACTTACCTGGCGCAGGCTGCTTACTTCCGGGTGATGCTGGCGAACCAGCGCCACGCCGCGTTCGCACTCCGCCCGCCGTGTATTGTATTCAGATGACGCCAGGGAATGTTTTACCTGTGTATCCAGCAGCACCAGGCTGATATCGTCAAAACGGAAGGGAATATATTCATGCTCCAGTGAACTGCAATCCAGTTTTATCAGGTGCTGCCGCTTTCCGAAGATGCTCGCAAACTGGTCCATAATACCGCAGCGAACACCTACAAAATTGTTCTCAGCGGCCTGCGCAATACGCGCCATATCCATCATGGCGATGTTCAGCTCAAACAGGTTATTCAGGGCAAATAACACCGCACACTCCAGTGCCGCGGAAGATGAAAGGCCGGCTCCCTGCGGGATATTACCGCCAAATGCGCATTCAAAGCCGCCTATCTGGTAGCCTCTTTGTATCAGTTGCTGCACTACCCCCAACAGGTAATCAGGCCAGTGCCTGGGAGAGGGCTGCAGGTTATCCAGGCTGCCGCTGTAATGATCGTCCAGGTCCAGTGCATGGAACTGCAGCTGGCGGTCTGCCCGTTTGGTAATGCCCAGGTAAATGGCCTTGTCTATAGCCGCCGGCAGTACAAATCCGTTGTTGTAATCCGTATGCTCCCCTATCAGGTTAATGCGGCCGGCGGCACGCACTAGTAAAGGTTCCGTGCTGAAATTTTCCTTGCAGAAGGCCTGTAGGGCGGCTGCCGGGTCGGCTTGCTGCCGGAAGCTGGTATGCGTTTGTTGCAGTTCCATGTGGAATTTCTTTGTAATTTCTTCGTAATCGATTACGTCAATGTATTAAAGGGTTTGCGTTATTTATCCTGAACATTAAAAGTAATCGTTTACTTTCTAATATCCAAATGGTATTGGCATCCGGCATACTTGCTCTGCTCTCAACCTTCAGCGTTCTGTCTTCTCTGGCTGGACTGTCTGAAAACGGGCACCGGTTCGAGTATGATCCGGGACTTGGTATGGCTTTTTACCTCCCCTCCTCCTTCTTCTATCATTTCCAGGAGCAGTTTAAAGGCTTCCTTGCCCATTTGAACGGTTTGCTGGTCAATACTGCTCAGGCTGGGGCTAATGTGTTCCCCAAAGCCTTCATTGGCAAAACCAACTACACCAAAGCTGGCGGGTATGGCAATGTGGCGGTCTTTCAGTTCTTTGAGCGCCCCCAGCGCCGAGAAATCTTCCACCGCAAAGGCGGCGTCCGGAGGCTGCGGCAGTTGCAGGAAATGCCGGATGGCCTGGCGGCCCGCCTCTATGGATACATCCCCGTAGTAGATCAGGGATTCATCCAGGGGGATATGATTGGCTGCCAGGGCGGCTTTATAGCCCTCCAGGCGGTCGCGGAATATCTTTAAATGCTGCTGCCCGGCTATGTGGGCAATACGCCGGTAGCCCTGCCGTAGTAAATGATCGGTGGCATACATGGCGCCCTTGTAGTCATCTACCACTACCGAGGGAATATTCAGGCTGTCAGTAGCACGATCAAAGAACACCAAAGGCAAACCTCTTTCCCGGATCTCCAGGTAGTGACTGAAATCAGTGGTCTCCTTGGCAATAGAGGCCAAAATGCCGTCTACCCGGGTGCCGAGGAAAGTGGCAATCCCTTTCCGCTCAAATTCCGTCTGTTCGTTAGACTGGTAGATCAGCACATTGTACCCGTGCTTATTGGCCATGTTCTCTATGCCATGCACAACAGAGCCGAAGAAATTGATCTCCGCACTGGGTATGATTACCCCAATGATATTGGTACGGCCCGACCGCAACGAATAAGCGATCCGGTCGCGGTGATAGTTCATACGCTCCGCCGTATCCTGCACCAGCTTCCGGGTACTGTCGCTGGTACCTTTGCGGTTGTTCAATGCCCTGGACACTGTGGCACCCGTAAGATTCAGCTCCCTGGCTATATCGGCTATCGTTACTTTCCGGCTCACTTTATTCATTTGCTGCTAATGTAGGAAAAACAGCGTTTTTTACGTATTATTCGAAATTAATTCCTTCACGTATGTCGACAGCACCACAACGCTTTTTACCCCTGGATGTGTTCAGGGGCATGACCGTATGCTTCATGATCATCGTAAATACACCGGGCACAGGCGTGGCTTTCGGGCCGCTGAACCATGCTCACTGGCACGGCTGTACGCCCACAGACCTGGTGTTCCCCTCATTTCTTTTTGCTGTTGGCAATGCCATGAGTTTCAGCATGCGCAAATATGACCAGTTGGGCAGCGGAGCGGTGCTTTCCAAGATCTTCCGCCGTACTTTCCTGATCTTCCTGCTGGGATTCCTCATGTACTGGCTGCCCTTTGTCCGGCACACTGCTGCCGGCGGCTATGAGTTCATCCCACTGGGAGATACCCGTATACTGGGCGTGCTGCAACGCATTGCGCTCTGCTATGGACTGGCTTCGCTGATGATCTACTTCCTGCCTAAAAAAGGCGTATGGGCGGTATCCGCTATCCTGTTACTGGCTTACTGGGCCATACTCGGGGCCTTCGGCGATGCCGGGGATCCGTATAGCCTTCACGGTAATGCCGTACTGAAATTTGACCGTATCATACTGGGCGATAGCCACCTGTACAAGGGAGAAGGCTTTCCCTTTGACCCGGAAGGGCTGTTAAGCACCCTGCCCGCTATTGTGAATGTTGTTGCAGGCTATTACACCGGCCTTTTTGTTCAACAGCAGGGCAAAACACAGCAGGGCCTTAACCGCCTGATCCTCGCAGGCGCGGTACTGATCATCGCCGCACAGCTGTGGAACCTGGCCCTGCCTATCAACAAAAAAATATGGACCAGCTCTTATGTGCTCTACACTGTAGGCATCGATCTGCTGCTGCTCTCCCTCCTGATCTTTATCATCGACTTCAAACACCTTACCGGCTGGACCGGCTTCTTTACCGTATTTGGTAAGAATCCGCTGTTCCTCTATCTGCTGTCTGAAGTACTCGTTATCTTCCTGTACTTCTTCCAGACCAGCTCCGGTAAATCCGTATACGTATGGATCAACGACACCCTCTTCCAACCCACCGCCCCCGGCAAAGTAGGCTCCCTGCTCTTCGCCGTTGTCTATATGCTTCTCTGCTGGAGCGTTGGCTGGGTGCTTGACAGAAGGCGCATTTACGTGCGCGTCTGAGTGACAATTAAGAATTAAGAATTAACAATTACACGGGTAGTGTTTAAATGGGAAAGATAGGTTTTGATGAGGTGAAACGATCGGTTAGTTCACAATTATGAATTAGTAGTGAATAAGCCGGGTAGATCTCACCAGGCTAAAGACTAATCATCCCCACCTGGACGCTGCCCCGGTAATTTTTAATTATTAATTATTAATTATTAATTGATAAGTCATTAATATTGTGGGCATTATTAATTAAATTGCGGAAACCATGGAACTTTCATTAAAAGGGAAGACTGCCCTTATTTGCGGTAGTTCCCAGGGAATAGGGTTGGCTATTGCCAAAGAACTGGCGGAGGCGGGTGCTGAATGCATCCTGATGGCCAAAACAGAGGCCCGCCTGCAGAAGGCAAAGGAAGCGCTGGCTACCGGCCCTCAGCAACAGCATCATTATGTAGTGGCAGACTTTCGCGATCCTTCCTGGGTAGAGCAGGTGATCAATTCTCTTACTGAAAGCCGGACTATTCACATACTGGTGAACAATACCGGCGGACCCGCACCCGGCCCCATCCTCGATGCAAAAGCACATTCTTTTTCTGAAGCTTTCAACCAGCACCTGGTGTGCAACCACCTGTTGTCGCAGGCTGTTATCCCGGGGATGACCGCCGCGGGTTATGGACGTATCATCAATGTCATTTCCACCTCTGTAAAGGCCCCTATTAAAAACCTGGGCGTTTCCAATACCACCCGGTGGGCCGTGGCAGCCTGGGCAAAAACACTGGCCGGAGAACTCGCACCTTACGGTATCACGGTGAACAATATACTGCCCGGCTCCGTTGCTACCTCACGCCTCAAATCTGTTATCAGCGCCACTGCGGAAGCCCGCAATATCCCCGCATCAGCAGTAGAACAGGAAATGCTGGCCGAAATACCCATGAAACGTTTCGGACAGCCACAGGAAGTGGCCGCACTGGCAGCATTCCTGGCCTCACCCGCCGCCAGCTATATTACCGGCGCCAATATCACCGTAGACGGTGGTAAAACACCCGTAGGCTGATCTTCATTAAGGCATCAATATTGCATACAACAATAAAAACGAACTATGACCGTCCCGAATATCAAATGGGGCCTTAGCCTGTGCAGCCTGTTGTTAGTGGCTGCCTGCAGACAATCACCATCGCCCGCTGAAACATCCGGCCAGGCAGACAGGGATTCCGTTGCAGGCGCCAGGGCCATTACCGCAGCACCAGACCTGGGCCCTCCACCGGCCGTACCGGATACCCAGTTCGTGATCGTGGATTCCATGGTGAACATCAGGATGAATAACGAAACCGTACCCCGTCGCCCGGGTGCTTTAGACAGCACACTCGCCAGCTCCTGGATGCAGTTCTATCATAACGGGAAGAAACTGCCCTCCTTCCTGCGATTTAAATACCAGGGCACGGTGATGATGGGCGCCCGTGGCAATATCATGGACCAGGTAGTACACGTGCAGGACTCCATGAGGAATCACATTGCACGGGATAAGTACCAGCAAAACTTTAAACAGCTGGACGCCGGCAAACAAAAGGAACTGGCAAAGGACTTTCCCATCCTCTTCCAGACAAAACTTTAATAAATAAAAAAAGCCGCGGATGATCATCTGCGGCTTTTTTATTTATTACTATCTTCCTGCTTACTCCTGGTCAAACCACAAGCGGGTGGTCAGCAGATCAGGCCCCTGGTTGTCCACTGCCTTGCGGTAGTTAACCCTGTTCACCGCCTGCTCTGTAGAAGGGTAGGTGAAACGCAGCGGCATCAAACCATTCAAAGCGCCCGTATAAGCGGGCGTTAAACGGGGATAATCCAGCCGGCGCCATTCTGCAAAGGCTTCCAGGCTGTTGCCAAAGAGGGCCAGCCATTTCTGATCGCCGATAGACTGTTTGTAGTTAGCCGCGTTATAGGCCACACTTCCCTGCGCCAGGTAAGTGCTGATATCTGCGTCGCTCACACCATATTGCTTTAAGGAAGCGCTGATCGCCTGCGTGTAGTAGTCGGCCGCTACACCGTTGAGTAATCCTCTCTGCGCAGCTTCTGCCTTGATGAACAGCAGCTCTGCATAGGTAAACAATACAGCCGGTGCAGTAGTAGCGGTAAACACGGTACCTGCGTCGGAAGTTTTGTCAAAACCGAGCCTGGCGGCAGAATCTACAGACAATCCATTGGTCACCCCAACAATCTGGTGTACACTGGTATCTTTAGGATTAGCGGCATAGATGGTGAGCCGCGGATCGTTCAGGGCCTTCAGCTTATCAACGATGGCTTTACTGATACGGTAATCATTACGGGTTTCGCGGTTACGCCCTACCGGGTTCTGGTTGGGAGATGCCAGGTAGTTCAGCTGCACATTCTCTGCGTTAGATGCTATCAGCTGTGCATCATCTGCACCTATTTCGTCAAATACTGCCTTAGCATCAGCTGGCAGCTTGTCTGCAATACGAAGGGCAATACGCAGGCGCAGTGAGTTGGCAAATTTCTTCCAGCGCTGCATGTTACCATTAAACAGCAGGTCGCCCTGGATGGGGTTACCCGCTACATCTATCTGTGCTACGGCAGCTTTCAGCTCAGCCAGTATACCGGTGTAGATGTCTTTCTGTTCATCATACTCCGGCGTAAGGTATTGCTGTATATTGGCTGCCTGCCTGTAAGGCGCGTTACCAAAAAGATCTGTCACCACCTGGAACAGCCAGGAGCGCATGATCACAGACACTGCTTTATAGTTAGGATTATGCAGGGTATCGCCCAGCTGACCCAGGGTAGTAAAATCCTGTATGCCCTGTGCATAGAAGTTACTCCACACCGTCTGGATATTGGCGGCAGAAGGAATGTACCTGTCCGGATCTGTGTACTGTATCTTGGCCCAGTACTGAATGTACAGCAGGGTGCCTTCCATGGTAGCTTCCGGCCCCCAGTAGGTGTCCACGCTGGATTTAATGCCGTTGCTGAGCAGGTAATCCGGCTGCGGATCCGTTACCTCGTTCGGGTTGGTATTGATCTCCTCCAGCTGCTTCTTGCAGGATGCCAGTAAAACAAGTACCGGCAGCGCCCACAGTAAGGTATATACGATCTTAAACTTTTTCATGTTTTTTCAGTTTCGCGTTCACAATTAGAATGATGCCCTGAGGTTGATACCAAAGCTGCGGGCAGTAGGTATCTGGAGAGTTTCCAGCCCCTGGCCGTTGCCTGTATTGAAAGCCGTTTCCGGATCAATATTGGGCACCTTTTTATCAATGTACCACAGGTTGCGGCCCGTAAGCGTTATGTTCAGGTTCTGGAAGCCCCAGTGGCGGATCAGTTCATTGGGGAAGGTGTATCCTATCCTTACTTCGCGCAGCTTGATGAAAGAGGCATCATACACGCTGCTTTCATTCAGGCTGCTGTTGTATACTGCTTTGTAGTAGTTCTGCGCAGGAAGTATACGTGTATTCTTTTTACCGTCTGCCGTTACACCGTCAAAGATGATCCCGTCATGGTAGACGGTCTCGCCTCCCGGGGTACCTGCATTGTGCGCTGGCAGTTGTACCGGCGCCTGTTTCCTGTCGTTACCGGGATAGTAATACGCCAGGCCTCCGTGCTCTTCATCGCGGCCGGGCAGGCTGGCGGCCAGTACGCCGGTATAGATACCGGTGTAGTTGGTGCCTGACCACAGCTGGCCACCCTGCTTGGTATCAATCAGGAAGCTTACGCTGAAACCTTTAAAGGAAAGAGTATTGTTAATGCTGCCGATCCATTTGGGGGTATAATAACCCAGGATCTTTTTATCAGGATCAATGGCCGGTGTACCATCGGCATTCACCACTATCTCTCCGGCCTCATTCCGCTGGAAAGCCTTGCCATACAGGGCGCCGTAACGTTGCCCCTTACTCGCCAACACCTGCATGTTGCCGCTGCTGCCCAGCACATAATCATTCAGGAAACCGTCTTTATCCAGCTCAACTACCTTACTGATGTTGCGGGAGTAGTTGATGTTCACGTCCCAGCGGAAACCGGAGGCGGTGCTCACCGGGCTTCCGCCCAGGGTCACTTCCACGCCGTGGTTGTTGATCTTACCTGCGTTCAGCAGTTTTTTCGTATAGCCGGTAGTGGGACTCACATCGGCCAGTAATATCTGGTTTTTACTGCTGGAGCTGTAGTAGGTTACATCCAGCCGTGCGCGGTCTTTGAACAGGCCTACTTCCGTTCCTACCTCTGTAGCGGTAGTGATCTCCGGTTTCAGGTCTTTGTTCAGGAATTTGTCTGATACCGTCAGCAAAGGTTTGTCCCCAAAAGGCTGGTTGAAGGGATAGGTGTTGATGATCTGGTAGGGATCTGCATCTTTACCTACCTGCGCCCATCCGCCGCGTATCTTCCACAGGCTCAGCACATCGCTCTGCAGGTGCAGCGCTTCGCTGAGTACCAGGCTGGCGTTCACGGAAGGATAGAAATAAGAGTTGTTATTTGCAGGCAGTGTAGACGACCAGTCGTTACGCGCCGTGAAGTTCAGGAAGGCGTAATCGCGGAAACCCAGCTGCGCGGAAGAGAACAGGCTGTATACCCTGAGCCGGGAGAAATAGCTGGTAGAGATCAGCGGATCACGGGAGTTGTTGAGGGTATATACCCCCTTTACCGCCAGTTTGGGCGCCTGCTGATAGTTGTTCTCATACTGGTTGGTACGCACGTTGCCGCCTACCAGTACATCCAGGCTGAAATCCTGGTTCAGGCGTTTGTTGGCATTCAGGGTAAACTCCGCATTGGTTTCTGTTACACCGTAGTTGTCTTCGGTATAAGAGCCAAAGGGCGTACCATTGGTGCCGTAAGCTACTTTATATTTACGGCGGTCGTTATAGTAGTCGGTACCTACACGAAGGTTAGCCGTGAGCCAGTCCAGCACCTGGTAAGACAGGCGGGCGTTTCCAAAGAAACGGTTACGCTGCTGGGCTACGGTGTTCTCATACTGTATCCAGTAGGGGTTGCTGTAGTAGCTGTGGTTCCAGTTATAATCATTGCCCTCTGCGTCTTTATAGTTGCGCAGCAGGCGGGTATCTACCTGGCGGCCAAACCAGATGAACTGCAGGGTAACACTGTTGCCGCGGCGGCCATCCACACCGGGCAGGTTATCGGCCCCGCCTCTTACATAAGTACCATAGGTGCTCAATGTAAGTTTGGGCGTAATACGATAGGTGCTGTTAATGGTGAAGGTGTTGCGGGTAATGCCGGTGTTGGGCAGCAGGCCGGTTTGCCTGGTATTATTGTAAGAGAAACGGTAATCCAGCTTTTCATTGCTACCGGAAAGAGACAGGCCATTGTTGAGCGTATAGCCGGTTTCGTAGAAGTCGCGCACATTATCCGGGTGGGCTACCCAGGGCGCCGGCTGACCATTGGAGAAGAACTGGCGGATAGGGCGGCCATCCATTTTCGGGCCCCAGCTTTCATCCACACCATCGTTCAGGCCACCGCCTTTACCGTCCACATAGTCAAACTGTCCGCCGGAACCTTGTCCGTATACATCCTGGTACTCCGGCAGTACCAGCAGCTTTTGCAAACTGGCGCTGGAATTAACCGTGATGCCCAGTCCTTTCGTACCGCGGCCTGTTTTGGTTTTCAGCACCAGCACCCCGTTGGCAGCGCGGGAACCATAGAGAGCGGCCGCATTGGGGCCTTTCAGCACGCTGAGCGATTCAATATCATCCGGGTTCAGGTCTGAAATGGCGTTTGGAAAGTCGCGTGCATTGGCTACGCCTATACCCAGCTGGCTGTTATCCACCGGTATACCATCCAGCACGAACAGCGGCTGGTTGTTACCCGCTATGGAGGTTTCGCCCCTGATCACGATACGGGAAGAGCCCATATCACCCTGGCTGTTGGTGATGTTCACACCGGCAATTTTACCGGAGAGCGCGTTCACCAGGTTGGTTTCCCGGGCTTCGGTAATGTCCCTTGACTTTAATTCCTGTACGGAATAACCGAGGGATCTTTTTTCCCTGGAAATGCCCAGCGCCGTTACCACTACTTCCTTCAGGCTGCTTTCGGTGCTTTCCAGCGCAATGTTGATGGAGCGGGTGGCGCCAACGGCAATGTCTACTCCTTTATATCCGATGTAGGAAAAATGCAGTGTATCTCCCTCTGCTGCGCTGATGGCGTATTTACCATCGGCATCTGTCTGGGTGCCCCTGTTGGTGCCTTTCACCGTAACAACGGCGCCGGGCACGCGCTGGGCGTCTGCCTTAAAAGTAACCACCCCCGTGATCTTCGTATCCTGGGCATAGCCTGGTTGCAGCCAAAGCTGCAGCGCCAGCAGGAATACGGTTGCGTGTAAAAATCTCATGATCTTACCTGGTTTTAGATTTTTTTGACAAAAGAAGGTCAGCTGCGGTATGGATCACCGCAAAATGAGGCGCTTGCCGCCAATAAATTGATAGCTTAAAAAAAAGTACGGATGCTGTTAACATATGCCCTGACGGGGCATACACATTACGTCTTTACGTGAAAGAAAATACCTGTTATTATGGCCGGTGCTACAGTAACGCGATGCATTATGCAAGGTGTTGACATAGCCTGTATCTGTTTTCATCTTTACAGCATGGATTAAGATTCCGCGGCAAAAGTATAAATTTTAACATTATTCTACAAATTATATGGACTAAATAGGTTAGCGATCTCTTCATGATAAGTTCAACTTCATCCCGCTTTCATGCCTGCCGGGGGTATAGCTAATTGACTATCAACGCATTCTTTAGTAACTCCTACCCTCTTTCCACCTGCCATCCGTACCACATCTTCGTGGATTCCTCGTGAACTTCTCAACCCAACCGGGCTGAAACACTGTACAGTCTTATGTTTGACAGTAGATATCTCCTTATTGAGTCCTTATTGAGTCCTTACTCATCCCTTATTCATTCCTTGTTTATTCCTTTCTTATTAGAAAGGAAATATCCAGGAGAGTGATAGGTATATGAAAGATCTGTCCATGGTATTGCCGGAAATTACCTTTTCAGATCAAACGCAGTACCGGTAAGGCATAACGCAGATCGCCCCCGGTGATGACCAAGTCATTACCCGGGGGCGGTATTCCTGCCAATAATAAATTATGGGGACTACAGGCTTTGTTCCATCACGCTGTAGAGGATCTTTTTGGCGCCTTCATTCAGTTCGGTACCGGTGGCAGAGTCTGCCGGGATGAAATGCCGCTTGAAGGCGGCAATGGCGGCGCTGCTGTCTTTCACGTTGTAGCCGATGATGCGCAGGGCCTGAAGATAATTGAAATTTTCGGGAACGGTTACCAGGGAGGTATCCCCATACCAGAGGCCAAAGCCTTTTTCGGCCAGCTGCTGCCAGGGAAACCAGGCGCTGGGGTCTACCTTACGGCCGGGGGCAATATCCCCGTGGCCTATAAAGTTAGGGGTGGGAATGTTATAGCGGTGCTTCAGGGTATCCAGTAGGATGAGCAGGCTGCGTACCTGCAGGGAATCAAATGGTTCTGTGCCGTTATTATCCAGCTCTATACCGATGGAAGAGGAATTGATATCGGTAAGATTACCCCAGCGGGCCACCCCGCCATGCCAGGCGCGCAGGTAGTCGTTCAGCATCTGGTGCACCACCCCGTCGCGGCAGATCACGTAGTGGGCGCTTACCTGGGTGCGGGTAACGGTGAAGGTTTGCAGGGTCTGATCACAGCTGTTCTGCGCCGTGTGATGGATCACCACCAGGTTGGGTTTGCGCATGTTGAAATTAGTGGTGCCGGCCCACCACGTAATATCCTTCACGGAGTCTATATGTACCGGGGTTAGCGGCATACGCAGCGTAGACGCATAGCCTTTGGCCTGCTGCTTATACACCTTATTGGTGCTTTTATATGGCGAATAGGAGCAGCAATACAGCGTGATGATCATCGCCACCGCCACCATCGGCGCAAGAACTTTATTCATTTTCAAATGATTAGGTCGATTAATGGGAACCAACTTTATGCCAAAAACTATCTTACCGGTAATGCCTGCCCAAAGTGTCCTTCTGGTGTTTCCACAGCTCCTGGAATACCGGGCTGTTATTACGCAGGTGCTCAAAAGTGCCTTCGTCTACAATATGGCCCTGCCGCAGTATATATACGTAGTCAAACTGTCCGAGGAGGTGCAGGCGGTGCATAGACGAGATCAGGGCCTTGTCTGCAAAGGCTTTGAACAGCTTATCGTAGATCATGGCTTCTGTTTTGGGGTCTACGCTGCTGGTGGGCTCATCCAGCAGTACCAGGTCGCTTTCGCGGGCGGCGAGGATACCCCGGGCCAGGGCCAGGCGCTGTTTTTGTCCGCCGGAAAGGTTCACCCCTTTCTCCCGGATGTCTGATGCCAGTCCCTGGGGCAGCTGTTGGATCACTTCTGTAAAATGGGCGCTTTCGCATACGCTCATAATGTCTTCCTCGCTGAAGGGCAGTCCCAGGGTAACGTTATAGGCAATGGTATTTTCGAATATCTCCGGTTCCTGGGGGAACAGCGTAACCGTTTCGTTGATGGTAGACAGTTGGTACTTCTTGCCGTCTACGTACAGTTCCATACCCGGCTCGGGGTTATAGAGGCCTCTCAGCAGGGAAAGCAGGGTACTTTTTCCGCTGCCGCTTTCTCCGATGAGCGCAATCCTTTTACCGCGGCCTATTTCGATATTCAGGCGGTGCAGGCTCTGAGGGGCGTGATCGGCATCATAGGCGTCGCGGTGGGAGAAGCTGAGGCCTTTAATGCTGATGGTACGCCAGTCTGCCGGCAGATCGGTAGGCGCATCCGCGCGGTGCTGCTGCTTAAAGGCTTCGGCGATGCCTGCGGCTGTTTGTACGGAAGTATTATGCTGGATGATCTCTGTATACTGCCAGGCGAAATTATAAAATACGCTGGTGAACTGGTTCACATATCCCACCAGGGTAACCAGTCCGGCTACCTGGAATACCTGTCCGGGCGTCCAGTTCTGCAGCACATAGCCTACCGCCAGTACGCAGTAGATAAGGGTGACCAGCATATCTGCCACAAACCATTTCCATTCGTTAATGCGCACATTCCTGCGGAAGGGCGGCAGTATCTGCATCACCTTGCCCATCAGGCCTGTTTCCATGCTCTTTTCCAGGCGCAGGGTGATTACCGTCATGATATTGGAAAGACTGTCAAACAGGGTGGAGGATACTACGTGTTCGCGTTCATTCACCTCGTCCAGGGTTTTGATGAAGGGTTTGTCAAATTTGAAGATCACCCAGATGGTGAGGGCGCCCAGCGCCACGCCAATCATGCCGAAAAGCGGCGAAAAATAGACCATGGCGATGATGGAGAAGATCAGCTTATTGACAGACTGCAGGTACATAAAGCCCTGGTCAAAAAAGAGTTTCAGCGCTTCGTAGGCCTTGCGGATACGGTTGATGGTTGCCCCGCTGTGGTGGTCCTGCTGCCATTTCACGGGCAGGTGTAATGCCTGGTGGTAACGTTCCTGCAGAAAGTTGCGGCTCAGGTTAAAGGCCAGCTCTCTTTCCATTACGCGGGCAGGGCCGTGGAGCGCCCACTCCAGTATTTTCAGGCAGAAATAACAGGCGCCGTATATCAGGGCATAGCGGAGTACTTCACCTGTATCCTGCTGCACCTTCCCTACAAACCACCCGAACAATACGGGATACACGGCGGCAAGTATGGCAGCGCAAAAGAACAGGGAGTACACCAGCACATATTTTTTCCTTTCATGCCGGGCATAATGCCAGGCCGTGCGCAGGAGAGAAATGTAAGGGTTGGCCGACATGGGGAGTGTTTAAAAGTTTGAGGTTTGAAGTCTGAAGTTTGAAGTTGGTTAAAAGTCAGATGTTTAAGATAGTGTAGCACACCCATGTAAACTTCTAACCTGCAACGAACTTCAAACTTCAGACTTCAAACCTCAAACTACAAATTTTATCTATTTCTTCTCGTCACGTGAGAAGGAGTAGGGTGCAGCATCAGCAGCAGTTCCCCTTGTTTTGGAAGGTGTAGCGCTCATGTCAAAACTGATGGTGCCGCCCTGCTGCAGCTGTTTGTGATCAAACCAGTTTTTGGTATATACCTGGCCGTTTACTTTGATGGCCTGTACGTAACGGTTGTCAGCATTATTGGCAGGTGCTGCGATCACCAGCTTTTTGCCGTCTTCCATGGTAACGGTGGCTTTTTTGAACAGCGGCGCACCGATCACGTATTGCTGGGTACCGGGACAAACCGGGTAAAAGCCCAGCGCGGTGAATACGTACCAGGCAGAGGTCTGGCCGTTATCTTCATCACCACAGTAGCCATCGGGAGCGGGGGTGTACAGCCTGTTCATCACTTCGCGCAGCCAGTACTGGGCTTTCCAGGGCTGACCCGCATAGTTGTACAGGTAGATCATGTGCTGGATGGGCTGGTTGCCGTGCGCATACTGCCCCATGTTCATGATCTGCATTTCGCGGATCTCGTGGATGGTCTGGCCATAGTAGCTGTCGTCATACACGGGCGCCATATGGAATACGGAGTCCAGCATTTTGGCGAAGATGTCTTTACCACCCATGAGGTCTGCCAGGCCCTGTACGTCGTGGAATACAGACCAGCTGTAATGCCAGCTGTTACCTTCGGTGAACGCATCTCCCCATTTAAAGGGATTGAAGGGCGCCTGGAAACGGCCGTCTTTGTTCTTTCCGCGCATCAGCTTAGTTTCCGGATCAAACACATTGCGGTAATTCTGGCTGCGTTTGGCAAAACGGGCAATTTCATCTGCCGGGCGTTTCAGCGCTTTGGCCAGCTGGTAAATGGTGAAATCATCATATGCATATTCCAGGGTACGGGCGGTGTTTTCGTTGATGTCTACATCATAGGGCACATATCCCAGCTCGTTGTAGTATTTAGCGCCTTTACGGCCAACGGAGGTCAGCGGGCCTTCGTTCTCTGAGTTCTTGAGCAGCGCTTCGTAAGCGGTGTTCACATCGAAATTGCGGATACCTTTCAGGTAAGCGTCGGCGATGATGGAAGCAGAGTTGGAGCCGATCATACAGTCGCGGTGCCCCGGACTAGCCCACTCGGGCAGCCAGCCGCTTTCTTTATAGGCGTTCACCAGTCCTTCCATGATATGCCCGTCCATAGTGGGATAGAGCAGGGTAAAGAAGGGGAAGGCAGAACGGAAAGTATCCCAGAAGCCATTGTCGGTGAACATGTAGCCCGGCAATACCTGCCCGTTATAGGGGCTGTAGTGCATTACCTGGCCTTTGGCGTCAATCTCGTAGAACTTGCGGGGGAAGAGCATGGCCCTGTACAAACAGGAATAGAAAGTACGGGTCTGATCTACCGTACCGCCTTCTACGTTTATACGGCCCAGTTCTTTGTTCCAGGCGGCTTTGGCCTTTTGCTGAACCTCGGCAAAGGAGCTGTTGCCGATTTCCTGCTGCAGGTTCAGCTCTGCCTGTTCGGGGCTGATGAAGGAGGAGGCTACCTTTACGTTCACCTGCTCGCCCCTTTTGGTGGCAAAGCCGATCACGGCGCCTACATGGTCATCTTTTGCCTCCAGGCGGCCGGGGGCCAGTGCTTTGTTGGCGAAGGTGGCCTGGTAAGTAAACGGCTTATCAAATACCAGTACGAAATAGTTTTTAAAGTTGGCTGGTACACCGCCGCTGTTCTTGGTGGTATAGCCGATGATTTTGCCTTCCTGCGGCAGTACTTTCACATAGGAGCCTTTGTTGAGGGCATCTACCACCACAAAAGCGCTGTCTGTAGCGGGGAAGGTAAAACGCAGGCGGGCCGCTCTTTCTGTGGGCGTGATCTCTGTAGTAACATCATGATCTGCCAGGTAAACGCTGTAATAGTAAGGCTTTGCCACTTCAGATTTGTGAGAGAACCAGCTGGCCCGCTCATCTTCATCAAAACGCACCTTACCGGTTACCGGCATTACGGCAAACTGGCCGTAATCATTGATCCAGGGGCTGGGTTGGTGGGTTTGTTTAAAGCCCCTCAGCTTTTCTGAATGATAGGTGTACGCCCAGCCATCTCCCATTTTGCCGGTTTGCGGCATCCAGAAGTTCATGCCCCAGGGGCAGGCGATGGCGGGATAGGTGTTACCATTGGACAGGCTGAATTTTGAGTCTGTTCCCATCAGGGGATTCACCCAATCTGCCGGATCTGTGACCTTGTCCACTGTTTGCGCCTGTGCCAGGCCTGATGCCAGCACCAGTGCAGTTGCAATTATTTTCCTCATAGTACGATAACGTGATTTTAATCCCGATAAGGGTGTAAAAATAATCGTTCAAGGGAATGTTGCCCCATATTTTTATAAGCGGCAGGTCGGTTTAACTGTTTTACATTTAAATATTTTTTGCTATATTTGGTTTATAACCCCGTAATCACTATTACCATGAACACGAATACCCCGAAGGTCCTCCTCCTCATCATCATCGGTGTGCTGGTTGTTAACCTGGCTTTCAACCTTTTTGGCTCCGGTAAAACCTTGCGGGAGGCGGTTAAGAACCTCGAAAATGCGCGTAAGGGTATTGACACCGCCCTGCTGCAACTGGGCAATGCCCAAACACGGCTGGACTCTATCCAGGCCAATCTTGACCGTCAGCGGGAAGTGATAAAAGGCATTTATGTGCGCACGGAGCTGATGGACCTGGAGAAAAAGGTAAAAGACGCCAGGAACAAGGCGCAGGCAGACAGTATCAAAGAAAGGATCGCCAACCTGAAGGATTTTCAGCCCGCTGACTCTACCATCATTCCAATTGTCAATCTTTAAACGCTTCCTATGCTACAACATCTTAAATTATACGGCCTGCTGCTGTTGGCCATCATCCCTGCACTCCGTGCGCAGTCGCAGGGCAGGTTAAAAACATTTGAGCAATGCGCCGTAAAAAGTGGTTTCCGGTTAACGATGGGAGACACCATCCTGGTGAACTGTGACAGCGCCATGCTGATGAACAGCCTCACCTTCCAGATGTATGAAACCGCCTACCAGGCCTATCGTAAACAGAACCCGCGCACGGCGGAGATCATCAAATTATATGAAGCGCTGGTGATCCGCCAGGACAGCACCATCCTGGAAAACCAGCGGGATTATAATGCCCTGAAACTGAAATTTGATACGCTGTTCAATGCCTCACTCTCGCAGATCAACCAGACCAGCAAAGATGTGGGCGCGGTAAAGCAGGACCTCAGCAACGTAAATACCACCCTGAATAATACACAGGTGCTTATTACCGACGCGATTGACAAAGTGAACACCGCCAGGAGAAAAAGTTTCCTGGACAAGTTGTACTGGGGTGTTGGGGGCTTAGGCATAGGAGTGGCGGTTACGGCCATATTGATGGGCATCAATTAATGTTTGAACGTTTCAGGCAACTGACCAGGATCAGCTTCCGTATTGAAAAGAAAGTCGTAAATTATGGCGGGGTGGATGATGCTTTCAGCGGGCGTTTTACACTTTCCGTCGACTTGTTCGCAGAAATGCACCTTTTTTCCGTTTATATATAGAGCCGCAACATTACTATTGCAGGATCATCATCTTTCAGAAAGCCAACGAACATCCTGAATAACAGCAAAATGGCATGTGCAATGAAAAAATATCGACTATCGCCCGGAGTACCTATGCTAATGGTGAGCCTGCTATGCAGTATTATTTTCTTCTCCTGCAGGAAGGACAGCACCGCACCAAAAAATGACGACAATAATAATACCGGGGGCGGCACTGCCTCCTCCACCACAGACGAAGACTCGCTCAAATACCTGATGTACCGCATTATGCAGGTAACCTATGCAGATGGCGGACGCAACGCCAGCAACGGGCTGCCTACTTATTACTGGTACAACCAGGTGCCCGGCCTGGATCCTTTCAGCACCAATTACAGCACGGCAGAGCAGCTGCTCTCTACCATGATCAGCTACCCGCAGGTGAACGGCCAGAAAATAGACCGATACAGCTTCCTGGACCGCACCGGCTCCCTGGCCAACAAGCTGCAGAACGGCGTGATCGAAAAAACGCAGGCCGAAAGCGGCAGTTTCGGGATGGAAGTGACCTTTGCGCTGGATAACAATAATAAAAGCCACCTGCTGGTGCTGTATGCCGATAAGAACTCGCCCGCAGGCTTACAGGGCGTACAGCGGGGCTGGGAGATCACTGCCATCAACGGGGACAATAACCTGTCTTACGACGGCAGTAACGGCGCCAATACCACCAAAGTGAGCAACGCCGTGTACAACTCGTCTTCCTCCACCTTTACCTTTAAAACACCTGCCAACACTACGCCTACCATCACGCTCAATACCGCGTCCTACAATGTGAACCCGGTATTGTATGATACCATTTACACGGTAAACGGTAAGCAGGTGGGATACTTTGTATTCTACACCTTCTCCAGCGTAACCAGCAGCACCGGCGGCGCCACCGCCACCAAACAGGTGCTGGACCAGGTGTTCAGCAAATTCAGGGCTGCGGGCATCCGCGAGCTGATCGTAGACCTGCGCTATAATACCGGCGGCGCTGTATCCACCTCGCAATACCTGGCGAATGCCATTGCGCCCGCCAGCGCGCAGAGCAAGGTAATGTACTATTACACCTACAACGATAAACTGACCCAGCACCTGGCTGCTACGGGGCTGCCTGCTGCCATCAATTTTGGCAGTACCGGGGGGCTTAACCTGGATCATGTATTCTTTATCACCGGTGCGCAGACAGCTTCAGCCAGCGAGCTGACGCTCAATAACCTGAAGCCCTATATGAATGTGAAGCTGGTGGGCGACACTACCTACGGCAAACCGGTTGGTTTCTTCAGCTATACCATCTCTGATCACGATGCTGCAGGAAATGAAAAATACCTGGCAGATCTCTTTGCCATCAACTTCGAAACAAAGAACGCGCAACAGTCAGGCGGCTATTACAGCGGCATCAAACCCGATCAGGCCGCAACCGACTATGTGAATGTTCCCTGGGGCAACAGTGAAGACGACAACCTGAGCAAAATATTCAGCTATATCAGAACGGGCAATTTCCGCCAGGCCAGTACGGAACGTATAGTAGCAGATCCGAATGCCCGTATCAACATCAAGCGGTCTGTCATCTCCGGACAGTTCAACGGCATGGTGGATTTTGACATCAAAAACAACAGATGACCGGTAAATAGTAAAATTCCAAATTCCAAATCCAAAATTCCAGGTTCCAACATTTGAATTCCAGTTCAGACTTTAGGTTTTCAGACACCAAAAGACTTTGCCAGGAAGGAGCTGTTTGAATCCGGGTTTTGGAATTTGGAATTTGGTATTTGAAATTTTGTCCCCGATTTTTACTGCATGAATCTTTATCAGAGAAGCATTTGCCTGGTGATGCTCCTGAGCTGCATGCTCACCTGCGTACAGGCGCAAACCGGTTTCCGGGTAGTGCCCCTGGGCGTAAAGGGCGGGATGGATGAGCGCAATCTGTCTGCCTACATGGTGGCCCCCCAAGGCAGTAGTGACTACATCTGCCTGGATGCGGGCACGCTGTACGCCGGTATCCGGCAGGCCATTCATACAGGCAGTTTTAATGTTCCGGAAGCCACGGTGCTGCGGCAATATATTAAAGGCTATTTTATATCGCACCCCCACCTGGACCACCTGGCGGGGATGATCATCAACTCGCCGGAAGACAGTGCCAAGGATATTTACGGGCTGCCGCACTGCCTGGATATCATCAAAGAAAAATACTTCAGCTGGAAAAGCTGGGCCAATTTTGCCGATGAGGGAGAAGCGCCTTTGCTGAAAAAATATCATTACCATCCACTTACGCCGGGCGCGCCTGCTGCCATTGCCCAAACAGATATGAGCGTGCAAGCTTTCCCGTTAAGCCATTCAGCGCCTTACCAGAGCACTGCGTTTTTAGTGCGGTACCAGGACGCTTACCTGTTGTACCTGGGAGATACGGGAGCCGATACCATAGAACACTCCGACAAACTGCGGCAGTTATGGCAGACGGTAGCGCCATTGGTAAGATCGCGTCAGCTGAAAGCTATTTTTATAGAAGTGTCCTTCCCGGATGAACAGCCACAGCAGCAGCTGTTCGGTCACCTCACCCCTGCCCTGCTGATGCAGGAAATGCAAACCCTGGGATCTTTCAGTGGTACGGCGGCATTAAAGGGATTGCCGGTGGTGATCACACATATCAAACCCGCCGGCGATAATGAAGCCGCTATACGCCGTCAGCTGACGCAGCAGAACAATCTGCAGCTGAAACTGATCATACCCGAACAGGGAAAGGCGCTCCGCTTTTAACGATGTTCCTGGTAACGGTTAGGCGCCAGGGCCTGGCGTAATTGTTCCATTTCATTCATTGAAAGCGAAGGTGACTTTACGGCATCCACCGCATCTGCCAACTGCTTTGACGTACGGATACCCACTACTGCAGAAGTGGTGGCGGGATGCTGCAATACAAAGCGCAATGCTGTTTGGGCGGGGCCGCGTTGGGCATTGCTCAGGGCCTTCACTGCAGCGGCGGCCTGCTGCACCTGTTCAGCGCTGTAGTTCAGGAAAGGCGCTGCGGGCTTATCCACCAGCAGGCCTTTGGCTACGCTGCCGCGGGCCAGCACGCAGATATGATGCTGTTGCAGGAGTTCCAGGCATTCTTCTTCGGGGCGGCGATCCAGCAGGCTGTACTGCATCATCACACTCACTATACGGGAGCGTTTCACATACTCGCGGATCACATTTGGGCGGATAGACGAGATGCCGTAGCAGCGGATCTTGCCCTGCTGTTGCAGCAGCTCAAACGCTTCAATGGTTTCGTCTATCGGGTCTTGCAGCGTACCGCCGTGCAGCTGGTACAGATCGATATAATCCGTCTGCAGGCGCTGCAGGCTGCCTTCTACCGCCGAGAGGATGTATTCCTTGCGGGGATTCCAATCCCAGCCGCTGCCATCGGCACGCCACTGGTTGCCTACCTTGGTGGCGATGATCACGTCTTTACGTTTGCCCTTCAGCGCTTTGCCTACCGACTGTTCGTTGCGGCCCTGGTCGTAAAGATCTGCCGTATCAAAATAATTGATACCTGCATCTATGGCCTTTTCGATCAGTGCTGCATTTTCTGCATCACTGCCCTGTAATGACATGGTACCAAAACTTACCTCGCTGATATTTAAACCGGAAGTACCTAAAGCATTATAGTTCATAACAAAAAAGTTTGAGCGTTTGAAAGTTTGAGCGTTTGAAAGTTTGAGTGTGACGCAATCAGGCCGGACCCATTCAAACTCTAAAACTTTCAAACCGTTACTACAAATTTACTTGCGGCAAGAATAATTCCGGTGTATTTTGGGATAATGAAAAAGCTGATCATCGCCGGACTGCTTACTGCCGCCGGTTTAACGGTACAAACCATGCGTGCGGAAGCGCAGCATAAGAGCGTTATCCTGAACCACGTTGCCATTTCAGTATACGACCTGCAGAAGGCCACGGCCTTTTACCGCGACATTGTAGGATTAGATACGATGCCCGAACCCTTTCATGACGGCAAGCACACCTGGTTTAAAGTAGGTGAGCATGCCCAGCTGCACCTGATAGCCGGCGCCAAAGAAATCACCCAACATGACATGGCCTCACACCTGTGCTTCAGTGTAGCTTCTGTAGACGAGTTTGTGAAGCTGCTGAACAAACATAAGATCCCCTTCATTAACTGGACAGGAGAAAAGCAGAAATTCAATGTACGCGTAGATGGCGTAAAACAGCTGTATATCCAGGACCCTGACAATTACTGGGTAGAGATCAATGACGACAAATACTAAGCCTATTTGGCGCCTTCCAGCTCTGCCCGTGTAGAGCGGTCCTGGTAGGGACGATATTGCGCGTTCTCTATTTTCAGCACTACGGGGTTGGGCCATTGGTTATTGGTGTAAAAGCGCTGTCCGTTTACGGCGCTGATCACCAGTCCCATGGGTGTGCTTTTCACATATACATGTGCGTCAAAATCCTTTTTGTATTCCACCAGCTCGCTGCCGAAGCCCAGTACTGATACTTTGGTCTGCTCGCTGCCCTGCAGGTTTCTGATCACGAGCTCCCTGCGTTCGCCGTATTTCCATTCAGCGCCGGCGGGAACAAAGGCATATATTGCCTTTCCATCTTTTGACCGGGTGAACCAGATCTTTCCTTCGCGGATGATCTTCCACGGGCGAATGCCCGCAACCGCTTCTTCATTGGCCAGGTTCCAGAGGGCCAGCTCACGCAACAGGGCATCCTGTTCTACCTGGATCTCCCCATCAGGCTTGGGGCCTACATTCAGCAGCAAATTGCCGCCTTTGGCCCTGGTTTCAATCAGCATATCGATGATGGCGGTGCCTGATTTCTGGGGATCGTTGGTGGGTTTATACTGCCAGTCTGTACCCATTGTAAAGCAGGCTTCCCAGGGGCCGGGCACCGGTTGATCCGGCAGTTCCTGTTCGGGCGTTCTCATTTGTCCGCGGGTAACCACAATATCCGGCTGTAGCTGCCAGGCATATTCTTTCAGGCCTTCAGCAGGGCCGTCAAAAAAGATCAGATCTATTTTACCGTATTGGGTGAGCAGCTCTTTTACCTGGGCTTTATCGTAAGCCATCAGTCCCGGGTTATTAGCAGGAAAATGCTGCGGTACCTGCATTCTGCCAATAGGGATCTTATGCTGGTAGAAATAATAAAAATCTTCCGGTGAAAAATACAATCCTATAGCAATGCCCTGTTTGCGGAAGGCCGCGATAATCTCTTTCAGCGCATCCCGTTTAAACGGCGTACGCATAATATTGAAGTCCGTGGTTTTGGTATCCCACATACAAAAGCCTGCGTGATGCTTGGTGGTGAACACCACATACTTCATACCCGCCAGTTTGGCCAGTACGGCCCATTCTTCCGGATCAAACTTCTTAGGGTTGAATGTTTGCGGCAGGGTTTGGGTAAACTTTTGCAGGTAGGCATCTGAAGCGCCGGCCATAGAATGGCTGATCACAGCGCCAACCTGTACATCCACGCTCCAGTGAATGAACATACCGAGCCCCATATCCATAAACCATTGCTCCCTTTCGGGTTTGTTGGCTGATTGCTGGGAGAAGAGGGAAGCGCTGCAGAGTAAGAGCGCACCTAGGCAAAACATATACCTGCGCATAAGCACCAAACTTGTTTATCCTTACAAGATACGGATCCTTGCCTATTGGGAGGTACTATTAAAAAAGTGAGGAGTGGTTCAGCTCTTCGTCGCTGAATATTTTTATAACGCCGTATAGTCCGTCGTAGCCTGGTACCGGTTTTACTTCGTGCTCACGCATGCGGCGAACAGCTTCGGCCAATACGGGGCTGATCTGCCGGTGTATATCGGTTACCGGAGCCAGTTTCAGCAAATTAAACTCGTTGCCGAAAGTGGAGATAGCCTGGAGAAAATCTTTCATTACCGCTTTTGTAGCGGGGCCGCATTTCCTTATTTCTGCCAGTATTTCGGGCAGGGGAATGATGTAATCATAGTCCGGCGCCTGTTGCGGGGGCTGCGGTGCTTTACGGTCTGCCAGTTTCTGTATGCGGTGCAGTACGCCTACCGTTATGGGGCCACCACATTCAGGACAGCGGCCATTGTGCGACAGTGTTGCTTCAGGAAGCAAACATACGTCACAGTTACGATGACCATCGTGGTGGTACTTACCTTCTTCGGGGAAGAACTCATAGGTACCAACAAATCCCCGTTTTGTTTTCATGGCGTTGAAAAGTGCGTCGTAACTGCGTTCCGTATTAAACAGCGTAGCCTCCCGGCCCAGCTTGGGGGCAGAATGCGCATCTGAATTGGAGATAAGGGTAAAGCGGTCTAAGGCGCTCCACTGCCAGTTCATAGCCGGGTCGGAGGAAAGGCCGGTCTCAATAGCGAAGATGTGCCCGGAGAGATCGCGGAAGCATTCGTCTACACTGTCGTAGCCGCCTTTGGAGCCGAGGGTGGAGAACCAGGGCGTCCATACGTGAGCGGGTACAAGGTGGGACCGGTCTGAAGATTCCAGGACTATCTCCAGCAGATCGCGGGAAGGCAGGCCGAGAATGGGGCGGCCGTCAGACGCCAGGTTGCCGATGGCAGCAAGGCGGGTATTGATGCGGGCTGCGGTATCAAAATCCGGCGCATATACCAGGTTATGGTTTTTCCGCACTTTGTCGCCGTGTTTATAGATGGAGCTGATCTCTGTAGAGAGCAGAAAGCGAACGTCAATGTCCTGAACTTTCATGCCCGGCAGCGCTGGATCAGCAGGCGGATTTTTGAGGCGGAAGAGGCCGCTGCCGTCGGGTTCCAGTTTTTCCTGCAGTTCCTTGAACCATAAGGGGTGGGTAAAATCGCCGGTGCCGACTACGTGGATGCCTTTGGCACGCGCCCACTGGTATAAAGACTCCAGGTTGAGGTCTTTACTGGTAGCGCGGGAGTAGTGGGAATGGACGTGCAGGTCGGCGATGTAGAACATGGGGGCGAAGGTAGGCACATATTGTATAAAACACAAAGCCGGCGATTTTCGCGTGGCGCTGTGTTTTAATTACATTATCAGTCAAGAAGATTGCCCAAGCGGGGAACTGAACTCTCCTCCAATAAAAACATAAACTCTCTTTTTTCCCTGCGTCTCTGAACTTCAGATAATTGCTGGTACCCTGTTTCATCATCAAAGATTTGCCCCATAAATCTCCGGCAATTTCAAGCGCAAAAATCTCCAAGCTGACAATATCCAAAATTGAAAATGAATACCTGCACGGGTAGGAGTGAGCATAAAATAGCCGAAAAATATAAGGGGCAGACCAGCCGCACTACAATCCGGATGATCAAGCGGATACTTGAAAATCGACTGTATTGAAAATTCCAAATTCCCAAATCCCAAATCCCAAATTCCAAGTCTAAAACTTGAGTGGTAGTCTGCTTATAGTTCGATTTCGGATTTTGGTATTTGGTATTTGGAATCTGGTATTTGGTATTTGGATTTTGTAACTTAACCTGATGAAAAGACCCTTTTCCCTGCTCCTTCTCTTATGCAGTGTGATCACTGCTTCCGCTCAATCCAAATCATCCGGCAGGAATACCTATTTTCCACCGCGTGGTGATTGGGAGCACCGTGCGCCAGCTTTATTAGGACTGAAAGCGGATAAATTGCAGGCTGCTATCCGGTTTGCGCAGGATCATGAAGCCAGGTATCCCCGCGACCTGGAACTTACGCAGGCTATCCAGTTTGGTAAAGAGCCCTTCAGCGCGGGCATCGGCCCCTTCTCAGAACGAGGCGAGCCCACCGGCGTGATCGTCTATCACGGATACATTGTAGCAGAATGGGGAACGCCACTGCGGGTGGACATCACCAACAGCGTTACCAAAAGCTTTCTTTCTTCCGTAGTAGGCCTGGCGGTAGACCGGGGCCTGATCCGCAGTGTATATGATACCGTTGCTCCATATATTCCTCCCATTGAAGTGTATGATCCCATCTCGCCCAAGGGCCATCCCCTGTTATACCCATTTGCCAGCGCACATAACCGTACCATCACCTGGGATGATATGCTGCGCCAGACCAGCGACTGGGAAGGCACGTTATGGGATAAACCGGATTGGGCGGACCGTCCGGAAGGCACTGATCCGGAAGTATGGCAGCACCGCAAAAGGAATACGCCCGGCACGGTGTATAAATACAATGATGTACGGGTAAATGCGCTGGCGCTGGCGGCCACCTGTGTATGGAGACAGCCTTTACCACAGGTGCTGAAAACAAATATTATGGATCCCATTGGCGCATCCAACACCTGGCGCTGGTATGGCTACCGCAATGCATGGATCGTACTGGACGGCGCACCGGTGCAATCGGTCAGCGGCGGCGGTCACTGGGGCGGCGGCATGTTCATTCATGCCTATGATATGGCGCGGTTTGGCCTGCTTACCCTGCACAGGGGCCAATGGGATGGCAAACAACTGCTTTCAGATCAGTGGGTAAAGCAAGCCCTGACACCGACCAAGGCGCAGCCCACCTATGGTTATATGAACTGGTTCCTGAATACCGACCATAAACTGCTGCCCAGTGCGCCGGCAACCAGTTTTGTGCATATTGGAAACGGCACCAATCTTATATATGTAGATCCGGAGCATGACCTGGTGGCGGTAGTAAGATGGATCGAAAACAAGCAGATGGACGAGATGATCAAAAAGATACTCGAAGCCGTACAATGATCATTCTTACCTGTGTATGTCCAGGTTGCTACGTGTATAACCGCCCTGCCGGTTCTTTTTTATCAGCTGATATTTTCCTTTATATAGCAACAGCGGCGGCGCGTTGTTTTCAGACTTTGAATAAACAATATCAACGGCAATAGCATCCGCGCCGGATTTGCTGTATTCATCCGCGTAATAGGCGCTGAACAGACAGGGACAATCTTTGAGCTGTGTTGCAGGAATATTGTAGACCTGCCTGGGCTCCGGATCCTGGAACAGAAAACCGGGCCTGCCGAGAGCGTCTTTTATGGCAGCGTTAATTACCGTATAGTCACCCCCGCCTGATAAGCCGGTGTTAAAAAATCTTTGCTTGTCTTTCATCCACAAAAGCCAGGCGAAATCCATCCGGATGGTATCATGCGTAAGGGTATCAATGATGGGTACTTTGATATTGGTGCTTTGCTGGTCAATTGTCAGGATGTCTTCCTGGTTTAGCAATGCGCGCAGCTGAGCCCCCATCCAGGATCCGCTTTCGTATAAATGGCCGTGGCCAACGTGGATGATGGCCTTTGCACCGGGATTGCTGTTCAACACCTTGTTGATATTGTCTGCCTGGCTCTTTTCCCTGACACTGGTCAGGTAGGTCATGGTCACCTCGCCCTTTTCATTCAGCATTATTGTCAAAGAGTCACGGGGCACGTAGCTGATAAATTTCATGGAGCCATTCCTGTCAAGCTTTACGCTATCATCCCAATAACTCTTTTTAGTAACCTGCAGAAAGTCATAAGCCGCCACTTTGTACCCGGTTTTCAGGGCATAGCGTATCAGCGATGCATAGGCTGGCTCGTTGACTAAAACACCATCCGTACTAACCGGGTATTGCCTGGTCATAATTGTATTGTTTTCACCAATGTCTTCGGCCATAAATATCCTGTAGCCTTGTTTATAAAGGGCCGATAAAAGCGATTTGGTGAACAACCGGTGTTCGGGATGAGCGTGGCCTTCATTGATCAGCAGGATACGATAATCGGATGCTTTTTCCAGGATCAGCTTCCTGGCATCCACCACTTCCTTCCCGGCCATTGAAAGACGTACAACAGGAGGCGGACCGGATAGGCTGTCTTCATACTGCCAGCTTTCGCGATAGTGTCCTGATATAGACAAGCCATTCAGGTTGGCATTAAGGTAGCCCCGCTCCTTTCCATTTTTAGCAACGATCGAATCAGGAAAATCATACCTGGGGTTACCCATTTGTTGCCGGGCAGCAACCTGCAGGACACAAAGCAGGAGTAAGATGGGGCCGGTGAGCTTCATAGATAGCGGTTTGTAGTAAAACGGTGACCGCCATTTTTTATTACATAAAAAGATATAGCCCTGCCTGAGCAGGGCTATATTCTCGCTTATGAAGGGAAGCCTTCGCACAGACTTCCGGACGTTATGCCTGAGCATCAGCTGGACAGCTGTTATCTCATTATCTTGGTCTTGGTTCTACGTAGGTAAATTTCTCATTGAAGTAAGTCCTGGGCGCTCCGGCCTGTAACATGATATAACTTACCTCGATTGAAACCACTTTACCATCTGCACCAAAGGTTACTTTATTTACACCGGTAGGGTCCAGCTGCCCTGCACGGGCGTTGGAGCTGGGCTGACCATAATAGTTGGTCACCTTTGTGATTGTTCCGTCATCGTCAATTAAGAAAACAGGGCTGAAGCTGCCATAATAGCTGCCGCTGCCACCACTTTTTATCGGGTGTCCATAGTTCCTGGCAACATAAGGATCGTACAGTCCTACCGCTTTACCGGAGTAGGTGATCAGCTGCATGGCGTCTTTCGGGTAGTCTCCTGTAATAGCAGAGGTGGTCACATCATTCAACGTACCTTCCATCTTATATACACCGTCGTACACGTTACGGGCAGTAAATGAGTAGATAGCCGTTCCGAAATTGCCGCTGATGATGCCGGAAGACACGGAGGCAATCTTTATCGGTAATGCATAACTCGTATCGAAATTGTATTCAGGACTCCTGACGATGGTAACTGTGATCTGTTTTACTTTCTCACCTTTTTTAATAACTACAGATGTTGGGAAGTGGTAAGCACTTGCAGGAGGCAGGGCATATTCTGTTTCATCATCTGCATTGTAGGCGTCCAGTGCTGCGGGATCTACAGAGAGGTTGATCGTGATGTCGTTAGGAGCCGCCTTTTCCGCTCCTGAGTAGCTCAGGTTCACCACAAATGTGGAGGAATCGCCTACCGGCAGGTTGCCAAGATCAGAGGCAAACCTGGGATGAACAGCGCCCGCGGAGGAAACGATGTTACCTGTATTGGCAAATTCTATCACGTTATTCGATTGGGCAGGGTCCACGGCGAGGTGGTCCTTCACACAGGAAGTAAGAGCCACAGCAGCCGCGACCACCATTGACGCTTTCTTTATGATATGTTTCATCAGCATTCTTTTTATCTGTTTAGTTATTGTATAGCCCAGAAGATCAATGAAGAGAACGGGCTGATACCTTTAGGCATATTGGTAGAGTTGTTGGAAGCTTCCGTACTGGGATACAGCACCCTTGTAGGCAGCCTGTCAGGCCTTGTACTCTGTGACTGGGCAGAAGCAAAGGTCAGAATAGCATTAGACGAGCTGTTAACAATCCTCGGGTAATGTGTTCTGCGGTATTCATTCCAGGCTTCATGACCGTGTATGAAATTAAGTGCAATGTATTTCTGTGTGATGATCGCTTCGATCTGCTGCTCTACGCCTGCGGCCTGTTCAAAATGCACCAGATAGCTGGTGCTGTTGCTTGCCAGGTAACTGGTATAATCTGCTGCCGGATCATAATCATCGTCATAAGTGCCATCTGGTTTCAGGTACAGATAATTGAATGATGCCTTTACTCCATCATCGAAGAGGGCTTTTGCATTACCGCCGCTGAGGATACCGCGTACCACTGCTTCCGCCTGCAGGAAATAGCTTTCAGCCGCCAGCAGGATCGGCTCGCCCCAGGTAGGCGCTTTAAATATGCCGATGCTTCCGCCTGCAGATCCAGAGCTTCTGCTGGAGCCGCTGTTGGCGCCGGAAAGCCAGGGGCTGCCTGCGGGAGAGCTGGGAACATTCGAGCTTTCAAAGCCCAGCTGGTTAACGGCAGTTTGAGGGAAGTCATAATAAATTACCTCGCCCCTGGGATCTGTTAATTTCTGCCCGTCATAAAATGCATGGACAAATTTGGTAGGTATCCAGGCCTTGTTACCAGCCTCCCCGGTATAAGTGAACACCCAGGAATTCCAGGCAGGATTCTGTTTACCGTTATCCCTTACATAACCGGGGTTCACGAGCGCGTCTTCTTCCAGGAAACCGGCGTCGTTAAAGGTGGTGTTGCTGAAAGTAACTTTACCACGGCCACGCACCATCAGTCTCAGCTTAACGGTATTGGCCAGTTGTTTCCACAGATGCATATCACCGTGGAACATGGGGTCGGTACTACCATCCAGGTCTTTTACGTTACTGGTGGTGCTTTCATGCTGACGGTCTTCTGTAGCCTCGATAATAGCAATGGCAGAATCCAGCTGTACTGCCAGGTCTGCATATACTTCTTCGGCTTTGTCGTACACTGGTGTAAGTTCCTCTACTCCTTTTAATGCTTCCTTATACGGAATATCATTATAAGTGTCTACCAGCATCTGAAAGATAAAAGCTTTCATGACCCTGGCAGCGCCATTGAAATAACCATAGTCCGGATTGGCGTCTGTGTTCAGCTTTACCCACTGGTAGTCGTTCAACACGTCGTAAGAAACGGTCCAGAGGTTGCTGAAGGTAGAGTTACTGAAACCGTAGGTCACAGAGGTACCAAAACCACCGAAACCGCCTGCGTTGGCAGAATAGCCTACCAGCTGTGATCCATAGTTATTATAAGTGCTGATTGCGCTGGCGGTATAAACGATGGCCTGCGGCAATACAACTTCAGGTGTGGCTGTAGTAGCCTGGTTCGGGTTCTGGTTGATATCGAGATACTTTTTACAGGAACTACCCAGAACAACCATTCCAGCGGCTATATAAAATATTAGTTTCTTCATTTGTACTGATTTTTAAGATGCGGTTAAAACGTCAAAGACACGGTAGCGCCATAAAAACGGGAAGGCGGTGTCTGTCCAAGGCCTGTAAGACCTATACCATTGTTATCATTACCTGCATCGCTGTATTCAGGATCTGTGTAGTAATTGGATTTAGACAGCCATACAAACAGGTTGCGGGCCTGCAGGCTGATAGTAGCGGCTTTGATGATGCGGGACCTGCTCAGCAGGGAAGCCGGCAGATCATAGGAAAGCGATATTTCCCTCAATTTCCAGAAGTCGCCGGAAGTGATGTAGTTGGATGCTACGCCCCTGTTCTCTTCATTGGTCCAGAAGCCGGAGTTACCGTTACCGTCTACAACGGTGATGTTGGTATTTTTGATATAAGAGCCCGGTTTGTTCGGATCTTCATATACTGAGTTCGGGAATACAAAGCGCTCGCGGTTAAATGAAGCGGTTCTGTAACCGGTACCAGACCAATCCAGCTCACCACCCATGTTGTTATATACCATATAACCACCGCGATATTCTACCAGCATGGTAAAGCGGAACTGCTTGTAGCGGATGTTCAGATCCAGGCTAAGGCGGTTCCTTGGTGTGGCGTTACCCAGTATTTTGATGGTATCATCAATAAAAGGTGTACCGGTTACGCGGTCTACTACCACATGTCCTTCGGGATCGCGGCGGTAATCCTTACCCATGATAACCGGGAATACCTGTCCGGCTACTGCGTATGAACCGGTGGCATTGCTGTAAGTAGCCAGGGATAAACGGGGCAGATCAGCGCTGATATTATTTACTTTATTATCGAGGTAAGTATAGTTACCGCCAACTGTTACATCCAGGTCAGCTGTTTTAACGGGCGTAAAGTGGGCAGTTACTTCCAGGCCTTTACTGGTGGTTTGACCGCTGTTCACACGATATACAGAGTAGCCGGTAGCGTTAGAAACGGTAGTATTCACCGTTTGGTTATCGGTTTTAGTGTTATACCAGGTCAATGCGGTAGTAATGCGATCGTCAAACAGGTTCAGGTCGAAGCCGAATTCATATCCTTTGGTGATCTCCGGTTTCAGGCTGGCAGATACGAGGGTGTTATTGATAGTGTAACCCGCTACGCCTGCATAGGGATAACCATTAGCCTGGCTGAAAGTTGACTGAAGATAGTAAGCGCCAAAGTCGTTGATGTTACCCAGGTTTACCTGGCCTACTTTAGCCCAGCCGCCTCTTAATTTCAGGTAAGAGATCGTTTTGCTTTCTTTTAAGGGGTTGATGGCATCGCTGGCGATGAAGGACAGGTCTACTGAAGGATAGAAGAAAGACCTGTTTTCAGGGGCCAGTATGGAAACCCAGTCGTTACGGCCGGTACCATGCAGGTAGAGGAAATTTTTATAGCCGATACGCACATCGCCATAGAAGCCCATCTGGCGGGCCTTATAATTAGCCTCTGTGGCAGTAGGATTGGAGGTACTGTTGCTAACGTTGTAGAGGTCTGGTATGGTAAGGCCGCTGGCGCCGATACCGATGAACTTGGATTCGTCCTGGCGCCATTGTCCGCCTGCTATAACGTTTAGGCTATAATCACCGAATTCTTTACGCACCTGCGCAAATGCATCGCTTAACAGCTCGGTGGTATAGGCCGTTGCATCTGAAACAGAAGCCTTGATGTCTGTTTTAGAATTGGAGACCTCCTCCGCATAAGTAGTATAGTCAAATGCGGCTACCCATGCCTTTGCAGACTGGTTGCGGGTAGAGATACCCTGACGTACGGTAAGGTCCAGCCAGGAGGTGGGTGAATATTTCAGTTCGGCGTTCCCGGTAAGGTAGTCTCTTCTTTCTTTAGACCTGTAGTTGTCCAGTGTAAAGTACGGGTTCTGATACCATGGGTTGTAAAAACCGTTCGGGTTGGCGAACTTATCGGTCTTCCAGTTCTTGTACTTGGTGATATCCACGTTCTGCGGCATGTTCAGCAGGTTGGCGTACATACTGGAGGTTTGCGTGGTAACATCATTCCTTTTCTGCGTATAACCGATGCTGTAAGTAGCCATCACTTTCTCACCGATCTTACGGGTACCGTTTGCGCGCAGCGTGGTACGGTTATATTTGTCTTTAGGAGTAGTACCTGTGATAGTAGCATACTGACCGGAAAGGTAGAAGGTAGATTTATCATCACCAGAGGTAACAGAAAAATCTGTCTGGTTGGTGATGCCTTTTTCCCAGAAGTTGTTATGCTCTTTATTACCACTATACCTGGCAGAGTCCTGGCTGCCATCTTCCAGTGGTTCGCCCAGGGGAACATAGGAACCGTCAAAAGCGGGGCCGTAAGACTGGTTCTCCAGGTTGGAGAACGCCGGTCTTCCGTTGGCGTCATAACCGTATGAGCTACCACCAGCGCCGAAGCCGTACTGCAGCTTGGGGAAGAAGGCCACGGATTCTACCGTAGTGGTGTTGGAAACCTTTACAGCAGTAGCGCCTTTCTTTCCTTTTTTGGTAGTAACGATAATAGCGCCGTTGGAGGCCTGGGAACCATAAAGCGCGGCTGCACCTGCGCCGTTCAGTACGGTGAGGTCTTCCACATCGTCCGGGTTCAGTGATCCCAGTACTTCATTGGGTACGATCACGTTATCCAGTACAACCAGGGCCTGGTTGTTACCGGTGAGTGAACGCTGGCCTCTTAAGATAAGGCGGTAATTGGGATCAACACCTCCGCTGGTGGCGTTGATCTGCAGACCGGCTACTTTACCCTGCAGGCCGCCGGCAATATTTACTGCCTTACCTGTAACCAGGGCGTCTGCTTTAATTACGGATGTGGCAGTACCTACTTCGCGGCGTTTTGCCTTGATACCACCTGCTGTTACGATCACTTCTTCCAGTATGGAAGTATTCACTTTCAGGGTGATCTTCAGCGGGCCGGTTGATTCTACTTTTACTTCCTGGGAATCAAATCCTACAGACCTGATCACAAGTGTGGCGCCAATAGGCACATCCAGTGAAAAGCGGCCGTCGGCGTCTGTAACGGTACCTTTATTTGTTCCTTTGATCTGCACTACCGTGCCAGGTATAGGAGAGCCGTCGGCGCTCAGCACCACACCTGTAACCGGGGGCGCAGCCGGTGTCATACGTTCTTCCGGTGTGCCATCATTTACACCACCGGATTTTCTTTTAATGATCACTACTTTGTCTACAATGCTGTAAGTGAGTGGTTGCTGCTGGAAGCAGAGGTTCAGCACTGATTCGATGTTCTGGCTTCTGACGTCAATGTTGACAGATTGTGTTTTTTCCAGATCCTCTTTGGAATACAGGAATGAGTATCCTGTTTGTTTCTGGATCTCCTTGAAGGCTTTTGCAAGCGGGATGTTCTTCAAAGAGAGGGTGACTGATTGCGTGTTGCCTGCGCTGGCGGGCAGGGATGCAGCGATAAGCGAGGCGAATAACAAGCATAGCGTAACAAGCCTGTTCTTACACCGTACGGTGAAAGTCATAGATTAGATTTTGGTTGATGAATAAAATTCTAAATACTTTGGTTCAGACCATCCGGGACAGATACGGAATGCGACCGGTATCTTGTACCGGGGTTAATTTTTGTTGTCCTCTCTACATTAATAGCTGGCTGTTTTAAGTTGAACAATAGTAACGATCTCTCTTTCCGTGTTTACGCACTGGATAACGGTTCATTTACGGTTTTTGAATAACAAGTTATTTTCTTACGGTTCTGTTACAGTTATTTTTCTACCATCGATCTTAAAGCGCAACCTGCCCGTGAGCTCAAGCATGGTCAGTAATCTGGAGACCTGCACGTTCCTGGGTATGGTGCCTATAAAATGATGGGGAATGCGGGCTTCATAGACTATCTGTGCGTCGTACCAACGGTTTACCTGCCGCATAATAGATGCTATGTCCTCATCATTGAAGGAGAACATACCATCTTTCCAGGCTATTACAGATGCGGTATCTACCTCATTCTTCACACTAAAACCACCGTCCCGCGATACCTGCAGTTGTTCTCCCGGTTTAAGCAGGCAGCTGTTATCGCCCTTGATGATCTTCACGGCTCCTTCGAGCAGTGTTGTATTGATGACTGGTTCATTGGTATAGGCATTGATATTAAACTTCGTGCCTAACACCACTATCTCCATTCCGTTCACCAGTACTTTAAAAGGACTGGCGGCATTTTTAGCTACTTCCAGGTATGCCTCACCTGTGATGGCCACCTTACGTTCTCCAGGCCCGAAAGCCAGCGGGTACGTAATGGATGACGCGGCGTTGAGCCATATCCGGCTGCCATCCGGCAGTATTAATTTAAATTGTCCGCCGCGGGGAGTGGTTAGTTTATTATAACCGGGTGTCCGCACGGCGGGTACATTATTATAAACCAGCTCGCCGCTGTCCAGGCGGAAGAAATTTCCGCTGGCCAGCTGCTGCCGGCTGTTATCGTCCATATCGTGTAATGCAAAGGAAAGGCCGTTAGCCAGGGTCAGTATGGCTTTATTGCTTCCGGGTGGTATATCGTTCCTGAACCTTTCGGCTATTGTCAGCTGCTGTGCCTGCGGCTTCCTGGTAAGCAAGGCCCAGATGCCAGCTGAAGCCACCAGGGTAACCACCGCTGCCGCTACCACCGGCCGGGTGAACAATCGTTTTACGATACCTTTTTTCCCTGCTGCAACGGGCTTTTCCTGCTGCATGATCCTGTTATACATATCATCCCAGTTAACCTCCGGGAGCTCATTACCGGGTGATAGATGTTCCAGATGACCTGTTGCCAACCCACGCAATGCCTGTCTCATTTCGGGCATGCGCACATATTCAAAAAACTCCTGTAACTCCTCTGCGGTACATGCTCCGTCAATATATTGCTGATATAAGTAGGCTAGGCGTTCGACAGTACCGCTCATCTTGGTGGTGATTTGGTCTTCATATATATAGACTGTCTGAAAAGATGATAGTACCGGAAAAAATTAAAAAAAATATTCCCCGGGTTAAAAAAACGGAACATCCAGGAGCAACTGGCAACAAGATTCCAGCAGAAAAGTAACAGTAAGCAGCTCGGAATGACCGGAAAGATACATTCTTACATATTTTAATATATCAGTCAGGTTATTTTTCACTGTCTGAACAGACATGTTCATTCGCTGTGCGATCTCCTGGTGGGTGAGTCCGTCGCGGCGGCTTAACCAGAAAATTGTCTGCTTCTTTTCGGGCAGCCGGGCCAGCGCCTTATAGATCAGTTGCTGGCTTTCCTGGGCCTGCAGCAATTCTTCGGTAGTGTTATTGATATTTGAAATACTGTCATAGACAGCCTGCATGGCCTTTTTATTCCTGGCAATGCTGGTAAGATGATCCAGGGCGCGGTTACGGGCCATGGTATAAATATACTTACGGGGATAGCTAACCTGCGAAAGGTGCGCCCTGTTCTCCCATAATTTTAAGAAGATGTCTTGTACAATTTCCTCTGCATCTGCTGTTGAGTGAGCAATCTGGTTGGCGAAAATAAAAAGCCGCTCTCTGTATAATTCGAACAGGCGGCGAAAAGCAGGCTCCTCCCCTTCCGATATACGGATAAATAACTCCATCTCGCTGTAGGTGTTTTCCTGCATTTCATCCGTGTACAAATGTCCCTCGCTGACCGGATGGACCCCCTCTTTTACTTTGTCCACTAGCATGTTGTCTTTTCAATGGCATATGTAATCCTGCCGGCGGCAGCTCATTCCCTTGTTGTATGATTCCCCTATGCCAGTTGCAATGAACCGGTCTGCTTCCCTGATAAGTTGTCGAAATAAAATTAAAAGAAAAATTATTTCTATTTATGAAAATCTGGGAAATACTACTTTTTTCTATAAGTAGCTGAGTGAAAGAACCTTATTATAAAACAAAAGTTGTATTGCCACCGGTAATAAAAAGAAAAAGTCCATGGGAATACGCCATGGACTTTTTCTTATATGGATAATGACCCGCCTGTACTAGTTCAGCATTCGTTGGTGTTTATCTCCCGTAAAAGCTTCTTTCATCTTTTGCAATTGCGGTATAATATATTCGGCGGCGCGCTGATAATCCTGCTGAAGATCGCCGGAAAGCCTGGACGGCGGCAATGACTGGTAGTAAGCGATCTGCTGTTGACAGTCCTTCATGATTTTCTCTGAAATGGCGCCGGCCTTTTCGGGGTTACCAGCAAGGTAATAGGCATATGCTACCTGCATAGCGTTGATGTTATGGAAATTGCCTGCAGAAGTCATGCCGTAGGGAAGGTTATCTTCCTTTATGTTCCTGTCCATCGTATCCAGTACATGCAGCGCGCGTGTCTTATCTCCTTTCGCAGCCAGATCGATAGCCAGGCGGGCGTAGTTATTGCGCAATTGCTGCAGCATATTACGATTGGTTTCATCGAAATAAACGCCCTTTACATCAGCACTGCAGAATGCAAATTTGTGCATGAGGTTATCGAACATCTTTTCGGTATTAACCGGTACGTCGTTGGTTACGGGCACATTATCCGGTGTATCCGTTGCCAGGGGCACCAGGCGATAGGTAAGGCCTTCGCTGCGCAGGTAATTGTCCAGGCCTATACCGCGTGCAATACTGGGGTTGGCGAAGTACACCGGGCGTTCCCAGTTATTGGCAGCCAGGATATCCAGCATGGCCAGGTCATTTTTAAACAAGGCATTCTTGCTTAACCGGAAAGCCAGCTGGGGCAGCACACGGGTGCTGTCTGCAGCGTTCACGGTACCGTTGGCCATTACCTGCGACTTATCTACCGGCAGGAATAATCGCTGTGAAGGCAGGAAGTTAATGTACTCTCCTGTATTGGTCATTAGCTTTGCCCGCTGATCTTCACTACCGACAAACTGCATTACTTCTTTGAGGTTGTAGAATTTATCCTGCGGGAAGATGCCAGCGTCATGGTACATTACATAGTCGTGCTTATCGCCTTTGTATTGTTCAGCCGTCCAGCTCATGGGAATGGGGGCGCTTTTATTCAACTGCCGCCTTAGCTGATTGATGTACCAGTCTGCAGTGAGCAGGCTCATATGAATAATACGTACATCAGTACGGATACCTTCCACTTCCTGGGCATACCACAACGGATAGGTCTCATTATCGCCTATCGTGAAAAGTATGGCATTGGGTGCACAGGATTCCAGGTAATCACGGGCAATATCCCTGGCCAGTACTTTATCAGAACGGTCATGGTCATCCCATTCCTGGAAAGCCATCAGCGCCGGTACGGCCAGCAGGCATACCAGGATGGCGGCGGGAGCGGAAAATGCCCAGCGTGTCCGCCGTTGCAGGTATTGATGCATGGCCAGCACACCCAAACCTATCCAGATGGCAAATCCGTAGAAAGATCCCACATAGGCATAATCCCGTTCCCGTGGCTGTGCGCCCGGCTGGTTAATATATAATACAATAGCCAGGCCTGTAAAGAAGAATAACAGGCCCACTACCAGGGCATCCCTCCGTCTTTGTTTAAAATGAAAAAGCAGGCCTGCAACACCGAGTATCAGGGGCAGGAAGAACAAGGTGTTATGCGCTTTGCTCTCTTTGAGGCTATCTGGTAATTTGCTTTGATCGCCATAGAGCAGGTTATCTACCAGCGATACGCCTGAGATCCAGTTACTGTCGCGCACATTACCGAAGCCCTGTATATCATTCTGTTTACCTACAAAATTCCACATGAAATAGCGCAGGTACATAAAGTTTACCTGGTAGCTCAGGAAGAAATTGATGTTGTCTTTAAATGTAGGTTGCTCTCCTTCTGCCAGCCCCAGCCACTGACGGTAAGCGTCTACATGGCCCGTTTCATTGTTGTTATCCCAGATGCGGGGAAACAACATCATATCTTTCGCGTCGTATACCGCCTTGTAACGTTTACCGGCTTCCTCATACTGTGCAACGCCTTTGGTATATACCTTACCAGTTTCTTTATACTCCACTGGTTTTGCTGTGAACACCTGGCCGTATACCAACGGAAAATCCCCGTATTGTTCACGGCTCAGATAACGTTGCAGTGTAGCCGCATTGTCTACATTATACATGTCAATACCCGGGTTGGCGTTTGAACGGATGATAGTGGTGATATAAGTAGCGTACCCGATAAAGAGGAAGGTGGTACACAGCAAAGCCAGCTTGGCAAAGTAACGGCGCTTACGGCAGGCCCAGCGAATGCCGGAAGCCAGCAAACCAGCTACTAATATTACAAAGAACAGGGAGCCCGAGTTGAACGGCAGTCCCAGGCTGTTCACAAACCATATGTCCATTTTCCCGGCAATCATAGCAGGATACTGGATGAATGCTACCTGGACGATACCTGTAAGGATGCAGGCCAGCGTTAGAGCTGTTAATGCACCTTTGAGCGTTGGTTTATAACGGCGGTAATAATACACCATTACTATGGCTGGTATAGTAAGGAGGTTCAGCAGGTGAATACCGATAGACAGGCCAATGATATAGGCAATGAATATCAGCCAGCGGTCTGCATAGGGCTGGTCTGCCTCTCCCTCCCATTTCAGGATGGCCCAGAATGCTATTGCGGTAAAGAGGGATGACATGGCATACACTTCACCTTCTACAGCGGAGAACCAGAAGGAGTCGGAAAAAGTGTAAGCTAATGCACCTACTACACCCGCTCCCATGATGAGCATCCGCTGTTCACGGGACATGACGGTGCCTGCTTTTACCAGCAGCTTGCGCGCAAAGTAGGTAATAGTCCAGAAAAGAAAGAGGATGGTAAAGCCACTGGCCAGCGCACTCATCACATTAATGCCCAGGGCTGCTTTATCCGGCGGCAGGCACATCGTGAACAGGCGGCCCAGGAGTATGAACAGGGGCGCCCCTGGCGGATGAGGTATCTGTAATCTATACGAGGCGGCCGTAAATTCGCCGCAATCCCATAAACTACCAGTAGCTTCCATGGTAGAAAGGTAAACGGTACACGCTATCAAACACACGATCCAACCGGTAATGTTGTTGATCCTGTTGAAGTTCATGTTAAATGGTTTTCAATTGAGTAAAGGGCTGGTGAGCTTTCTTAATATAGGAAATGTATCCTTAAAAGTATGTTAAAGTCATTGGGGGTATTGCCACAGCTGGATTTCCGCGGACCAGGTATTTAGAAATGATTTACAAACATCAGCATCGCAGCCATGAAAGCCGATCATGAGGTTGGGTTTAATATTATACATGCAAACCTTACTTATTGACTCCAAGTTACGCTATATGCCATGCCATCATCGCTTTCTCCTTCCTTCCAATATCCGGTAAAAAGAGCGGCTCCTGATCTCTTCCAGCGTAAGCCCGGTGGCCAGCGCGGCTTCCTCCGAAATAGCGCCGCAGTTCATCGCTTTCAGGAAAAAGTTCAACAGTCCCTGACCGGTGGCTGCATCGTCAAATATATCCCTGGTAAGCGTAGAGATGGCGGCACGTTCTACAAATGTTTTGAGGCGGAATACTGCATCTTCATAGCTGCTCAGAAAGAAGTTATAAGTAGCGGCATAACGCATGGGCAACTGGGCGGGGTTAAGGTCCCATCCCTGGTAGAAACCATTAATAAGTGAATGCATGGTATGCTGATAACCGGTACGCCAGGCTTTATGTACGGCGGCGCGGTTCTCTGCCTGTTGCTCAAACGTAAGATGATCGCCCCGGTGCGGACCTATGGGCATTACATTGGTAGCGCCATCTGAGAGAAAAATACCGGTTCCCGCCAGCGCCACCTTGGTCATGTGATGTGCGAAATCACAAACCGGGTGGGCCATGGTCTGGTATCTGGCAGTGATACCACAGGACGCCGTATAGTCATACGTACCAAAATGCGCGGCGATACAGCGTCCTTCTCCCGCCTTAATGATCCGCATCAAGGGGTTACGGCCTTCATCGTCCATAATGATCTGCGTAGCTTCTACCATGGTTTCCAATTGCAGTGCGCCCCGGGACAAGCCATGCGCCTGCTCTATCAGCTCAAACAATCTTACCAGGGTAGTAACCTGTTCGGGGATCGTTACTTTTGGCAGCATCACTACGAAGTTAGCCGGCAGCACACCGTTGGTAGCCTGTAGTAATGTGGTCAGGAAAAGGTCAAGCGTGCGTACACCGCGGTGTTTCAGATCTTCCGTAAAAGGCTTGATGCGGATACCTATAAAAGGCGATACTGTTTGCTGCTGCATGCCTTTTGCCAGCTCTTGTGCGGCGGCAATGGCGGTCGCGTCCTCCTCATCGTCCGGCCGGTTGCCAAAACCATCTTCAAAATCGATCCTGAAATCTTCAACAGGCTCCGTCTGCAGTTTCCGGATCATTTTATTGTACACAGTATAGGCCAGCCAGCCAGGCTCCCGCCTGCGCTCCGCTTCCGGCAGGCTGTCCAGCTTATGGGTGAGGGCGGCGATGTCATTTTGCAGGACCGGCAACTGCTGATGGCCGGGCAATTCAAGCACCCTGGCCAGTACCGTAAAATCCGGGGAGTACGTTTGCAGGCTTTTCAGTGCGATCTCTCCCATCTTTATACAGGTGTCCGCCTTAAACAGGTTGGCCCCACCATACACCGTATGTACGGGTTGCCGGTCTGTTCTGTCGCCCGGATATGTTTGCTGAAACTTACGGTTGGCGAGGCCCAGCGAATTGAGCAGCCGTGCCTGTTCATTTTCCTTGATTGATAGTTGCATCATGTTCAGGGTTTATCAGGAACCGCGGTAAGTGGAGTACCCGAAAGGACTTAACAGCAAAGGCACATGGTAATGCTCACCTTTGTCTATATAAAACACCACTTCAACAAATGGATAAAAGGTATCGGTTTCCATTTGCTCATAATATTCCTCTGTGGCGAACTTCAATTTGTAGACACCGGCAGACAATACAACATCGTCACCGATCATATCTCTCAGGCGACCGTTATTGTCTGTGGCTCCGCCGCCAATGGCTTCCCATTCGCTATTCTGTTGCCGGTATAAAAAAACGGTCAGGTCTGCCGCCGGCTTCCCCTGACTGACGTCTAAAACATGGGTGGTTATTTGTCTCATGATATTAATAGTTTTTCCAGTCTGATTTTGGTGATCTTTTCCTGCTCCGCCATTGCCACACGAATCTCGTCTGCGGGTGTATGGGGCAAGCGTTCTTTAAGCAGGTGTAACATTTCGGCGGCTGATTTGCCACTGGCACAAACAATGAATATATAACCGAATTTTTCGAGGTACTGACGGTTACCTGCTGCCAGCTCCTCCAGTATATTTTCTGATGCCTGCTGCACCGCAGCCTGCTCACCCGCGGCCCATTGCGCAGTGGAAGCGAATTTCTTTTTTAACGATGCCAGGTCTCCTATCTGCGGATGATGCGAAAATGCTTCTCTCCAGTCATCTTCCGAACAGGCCTTCCATATGCTGCCGGCAGCTTCCAGCAGGCTGACCGCATCTTTTACAGGGAAACGTTCGCTCATGCGCTCTACCCAGGCGGCAGCGCCGCAACACCGGCGAAGCTCCTCTTTCAGTTGCGGCAACGGAAGGCTATTTAATGCAGCAAGGGTCATTATACTACTGTTGGAAAGCGGTTTACATTCTTGTAATAGATATATACTGCCGGCTCCTTACCCATGGCGGTAAACCATTGCTGACAGTAGGGCGCCATCCAGATAGCATCTCCCTTCCTGACAGGATACCACTCGTGATCCAGCATATACACCCCCTGGCCCTGCAGGTATAAGAGCCCGTGCTCCATAATATGTGTTTCCACAAAGGGCAGGTGACCGCCCGGGTCGTAAGTGAAGATATTTACCGCCATATCAAACGACAGATGCTCTGGCAACAGCACCTGTAAACGCAGGGCAGGATCGCCCAGAAATGCGGCGCCTGCAACCATAGTGGCATCGCCAAAAATTACCGGCGGCACTTCATAGTCTTCCAGTTGCTCATACACTTTGTGGAAAGTAAGCAGTTGGGTACCTGCTGTTGCATAACCCAGCTGGTAGGATCTGTTAACTGGAACATACAGAAAATGCCCGGTGCTCAGCACTTTTTCTTCTCCATCTACCGAAGCAGTACATTCGCCGGATATCACGTAGAAAAATATCTGCGAAGCCTGTGTACGCCCTGTTAAACGGCCATCTTCCTGCAAGGTGATCAGCATCTGGCAAAGGTGCGCGCCCATTTGTTCGTTGATGATCACATTCACTGTACAATTTGTCCAGCCAGGCACTGAGCTGTTCACATATCCGTCCGGACTGATCACTGCATGGCTGCTTTTCACAACAGACCGGGTCAATGCTGATATTTCCATATTAAGATTGGTTATGCTGATAAATCATTTGTTGTAAAAAATTATCCGCTACCTGCAGGGCAGCGGCGATATCTTTCAGTTCCACATTTTCAAGCGGGTTATGGCTGATGCCTTTATAACAGCGCACAAACAGCATACACACCGGTGCTACGGCGGCTATGGCCACCGCATCGTGGCCAGCCCCGCTCACCAACTCCAGCGGCTCATAACCGGCCTCTTTTACAGCGCCGGATAGTAATGCGCTCAGTGAGAGGTCGCACGTAACCGGGCTGGTTTCCTGCACAACCGTCCAGTCAAAGTTTATATTACGGCGGCCGCATATAGCTGCAGTTGTTCTTTGCAGTGTATCATATACTTCAGATAATATACCTCCATCAGCACTACGCAGGTCCAGCGTACAGGTAATGGCGCCGGGTATAACGTTGCTTGCAGCATTGGCTATCTCCAGCTTACCTACCGTGGCAACGATCTGCGATTTGTACTGCAGGGCGATGCTTTCCACTGCCAGGATAAACTCTGCCGCACAACACAGGGCATCATTGCGCATATCCATCGGCACGGTACCTGCGTGGCCGGCTATACCTTCAAATGTGATGGCTGCTTTTTTCTGTCCGGCTATTGCTTTTACAATGCCCACCGGTATATCCCGGTCATATAACACCGGGCCTTGTTCTATATGCATCTCAAAATATCCGAGCCAGGCGGCTGCGTCAATGGCGTCTGTGTGCAGCAGTCCGGTGCTGCTGCCATTAGCGTGTATCACATTGCGCAGCGGGATACCGTCAGCATCCTTTTTTTCCAGCAAAACCGGTTCAAAAGAACCAGCCAGCACTTTACTTCCAAGGTAGGTGGTATGAAAGCGGCAGCCTTCTTCATCACTGAAGGCCACCAGTTGTATATTGAATGGCAGCGGTGTATGATTATGTGCCAGCTGTTCCAGCAGGTCCAGGCCCATCATCACGCCCAGAGGACCATCAAATTTACCGGCATTTATTACTGTATCCATATGCGAGGCAATCACGAGCGTTCTGGCGCCCGGCGATGGACTGCTCAGCAGGCCCCTGACATTCCCGATGTTGTCTATCCAGGCGTGGAGGCCTGCGTCCTGCATCCAGGACTGTATGATCAGTGCCGCTTCCCTCCAGGCGCCGGAGCCAAAAGTACGGGTAAGCCCCTGCTCTGTTTCGCTGACAGAAGCCAGCTCCTCTATGCGGCTCATGATCTTTTCTGCTCTTGCTGAATATCCTTTCATGCATTTTGTCTTAATATACTGTTCCCGGTATGTTCAATCGGGAATGTTCCATTGTCAAATACTTTCCGGCCCGCCAACCAGGTAGTTCTTACTACTCCGGATAAAGTTTCCTGCAGGTAGGGCGAGATCTTGTGCCTGTGGTGCAGCATATCTTCAGTAACAGTAAAAATAGCTTCCGGGTCCCACGCTACGAGATCCGCGTCATATCCCGGAGCGATCTTCCCTTTATGCTGCTGCAAACCAGGCAAGGCCGGAGGCGCCTCGCACAACCAACGAGCTATAGTTTTAAGCGGTATACCTTTTTTCCTGGCCGCTGTCCATAAAACCGGTAAGGCCAGCTGCAGGGAAGCAATACCACCCCAGGCACTGTTCAGGTCTCCGCTTTGCAATTGTTTCAGCGCCGGAGGGGCGGGTGAATGATCGGTGGCTACAAAGTCGATGATGCCCAGCTGCAGGGCATCCCACAACTGGTTGTTGTTGACCTTTTCACGTATGGGAGGCGCACATTTGAACGGTGTTTGTCCATCCGGTATGTTCTCTGCATTAAAGTACAGATAGTGCTGCGCAGTTTCTGCCGTGAGAGGCAGCCCCTTTGCCTTTGCTGCCTGTATCTGCGGGATAGCGGCCGCAGCAGACACATGCACAATATGTACCCGGCAGCCGTACTTTTCACACAGGCGGATCATAAGGTCTATTGCTGCGGTTTCCCATTGCGGCGGGCGGGAATCCAGGTAGCGGCGGTAGGATGGATCAGGGCCTGCTGCAGACAAAGCCTGTTCTCCCGTCAGTTCACAGTGTACCAATAAAGGCAGGTCATGTCGGGCAATGATGGGCATTACCTTTTCCAGCTGGGCTGCACTTACATTGGGAAAATCATCAATACCTGAATGCGTGAGAAATGCTTTAAAACCAAGCACTCCCTTATCAATTAACGGGCTTATTTCATTTTCGTTACCTGGCACCACTCCACCCCAATAGCCGCAGTTCGCATGCAGTTGCTGGGTGGCTGCCTGCAATTTGGCATCCAGGGCAGCTACACTGGTAGTGACCGGCGATGCATTGAGAGGCATATCTACCAGTGTGGTAATACCTCCGGCAACGGCAGCCCGGGTAGCTGTTTCAAAACCTTCCCAGTCTGTTCTGCCAGGTTCGTTGATATGTACATGGGGATCTGTGATACCGGGCATCAGCACCAAATCCTGTATATCTACCGTCATTACTTCCGTACCCGCAGGCAGAACATCCGCTACAGCAGCTATCTGGCCGTCTTTTATCAGAACAACCGCTTTCCTTATCCCATCGGGCGTCACAATATTATTTCCGCTGATAGCCAGGTCAAACATAGCGGGGTACCGGTTTTATTAAAAATAGAATTAATTCTTTAAATTAGGTTAGGCTAAAGTTAAGTAAAACAAAGGCTATGAAGATCAAACTTGGCGAGAACATGTATGGTAAAAATGCGGTGCACCTTTCAAAGATCATACGGCATACAGACCATCATGAATTCCGGCAGATATCTGTTAACATATCGCTTGAGGGCGACTTTGAGACGGCCTACACGCAGGGGGACAATACCAAAATCCTCCCCACCGATACACAGAAAAACACCGTGTATGCACTGGCGAAGGATCATTTTACCGGATCTATCGAAGATTTCGGGATCTACCTGGCTAATTATCTCCTAAACAATAATCCCCAGGTATCGCAGGCGCAGGTGGAAATTACCGAACATTTATGGAGCCGGATGGCTTTTGAGGCCCATCCTCACCCGCATGCCTATGCCAGCAGCGGATCAGAAAAGCGAACCACGCTGGTCAAACAAAACAGGACAGCCACTTCGGTGCGTTCCGGTTTTAAGGACCTGCTGATATTGAAGACCACCGACTCAGGGTTTGAAAACTACATCAAAGACAAATACACCACACTAAAAGAGACCAACGACCGGATACTGGCCACCCAATGCGAAGCCAGCTGGCTATACACTGCTGAAAAGCTGGATTTCAATGCTGTTTATAACGGTATCCGCAATACGCTGCTGCATACTTTTGCGTTTCATAAAAGCCTGTCTGTTCAGCAAACCCTTTTTGATATGGGCAAAGCTGTGCTGGAGAATATTGTGATGGTAAAAGAGATCAGCCTGATCATGCCTAATAAGCATCATATCCCCTTTAACCTGGAACAATTTGGCATGCAGAATAACAATGACATTTTCATCGCTACTGATGCACCTTACGGATATATTACGGGTACCATAAGCAGGGACTGAACGATTACCGGGATCAGGTAAGCTATGGGCGGTTCTTCACCGCGATGATCTCCGCCGCAATGCTAATGGCAATCTCTTCAGGGGTATGGCTGTTAATAGGTAGTCCCACCGGGGCATATATTGTGGACAACTGTTTTCCGGGAATCCCTTCTTCCAGGTAGCCGTCAAACATGCTGGTTATTTTGCTTTTACTACCAAGAATACCAAAATACCTGAGTGTTTTATTCAGCAGGGCCCTGACGGCAATATCGTCGGTTCGATAGCCAACCGTCATCACCACCACATAATGTTGATGGCCTGATGGTATTTTCTCTGCCAGCTCACTGTAGTCACCCAGTGTATACTGTGCATGCGCAAAGGTATTCTGCAGGAGTGTATGGAGACCGGGACGGTCATCATATACATGAACGTAAAAGTCCAGTTTATTCATCAGCGCTGACAGCGCCAATGCGCAATGCCCCGCCCCTACTATATGCAGATGCTGACGGTAACCAATGGCGCCCCGGTAATACCAGTCTGAAGACGAGATCATAGTCAACTCATGAGTAGGCTCGCTTACCGCTTCCGGCTCAAAACGGAAACCGGCAGGAGAAAGGTGCAATACGCCATACTGATGTTGCTGCAGGCAGCGTATAATCTGCTGCACAGGCCCTGTATCGGCATCTCTTACAGGATAGAGGAGGATCGTTTGTTCACCGGAGCAGATCATCCCGCTCTGGTTCTTTGCAGCATGTTTGTTATGGATCTGCCTGCGGACAGAGATAGCCGCGGTATGTTGCTGCAGCTGCTCTTTCACCATTTCCACAAACTTATGTTCCATAATGCCTCCACCTATAGATCCTTCCATCTGACCGGCAGCGTTCAAAGCCATCAGGAAACCTGCCCGGCCGGGGCTGCTGCCCTCACTTTGCAATACATAGAGCAACATGACGGGTATATGCTGTTCGAGACTGCTATTTATCAACTGCCAGGTGGCCAACTGTTTTTGCATGCTGTTCGGAGGCGGTGTTCACCGGTTTTGAGTATAAAGCCATCAATACTTTTTCTGGTGTCATAGGAGCTACAAACGGGATATCAGCAGCAGGATTAAATGCGGAGATCGCATTCCTCAATGCAAACCAGGCTCCTATTCCATACATAAGCGGCGGCTCACCTACTGCTTTTGAACGGAAAATGGCCAGGTTATCCTGTGTTGTTTCCAGCGCATGGATGGCAATTGTTTTCGGCGCTGCATAAATATCAGGTACCTTATAGGTAGAGAGTGCATTGGAACGCAGGCGCCCCCCGGCATCGTAAACAACTTCCTCTATCGTCATCCATCCAATACCCTGAACAATCCCGCCTTCCATCTGTCCTTTGTCAATGGCGGGATTCATGCTGGCGCCAAAGTCGTGCACTACTTTCACGGCGTCTACGGTATAGGTACCCCGCAGACAGTCTACCGTTACCTCCAGTATTGCTGTGCCATATACATGATAAGCAAAGGGATGCCCTTTTTCCTTGGCCGTATCAAAATGTATTTCAGGGGTGGCATAGTGCCCATGCTCTGAAAGGCTCACTCTTTTCGTATAGGCCGTCATCACCAGCTGCTTCCAGTCCCAGCCGCTGGGCTGATTGTTTAAAAGCACCTGCTCATCCTGTAAGGTAATGGCAGTCAGCGGTACCTGCATTTCATCTGCCGCTACCTGTTTAAGCCTGTCTGCAATCGCATTGCAGGCTATCAAGGTGGCTTTGCCATTCAGATCAGCAGTGGCACTGGCCGCAGAAGGGGAGGTATTGGCGATACGGAATGTGCTGGTAGGTTGTATCCTGATCCTCCCGGCTTGAATGGAAAAGGTTTGGGCGGCCACCTGGAGGATCTTGGTGTTCACCCCCTGCCCCATTTCTACGGCGCCGGTGCTGATGCTTACGCTGCCATCGGTATATACATGCACCAGCGACCGCGCCTGGTTCATAAGTGTTTTGGTGAAAGAGATACCAAAGCATACCGGCATAAAAGCCATGCCTTTCTTGTATAATTGATTGGCGGCATTAAAAGCGGCTATGGATTGTTCTATGGCAGCAGCATCGTACAAGGCCGCTGCTTTTTCCCAGCACGCTAATGCCTCACTCTGCGCACGCTGCCCATACGGGAATTCATCACCGGTATGATGCAGGTTCTTTTTCTGGATAACGGAGGCAGGCACGCCCAGTGATGCGGCGGCTTTGGCAATGGCCGCCTCAATGACAAACATACCCTGCGGACCTCCAAATCCGCGGAAAGCCGTATTAGGCGGCAGGTGTGTACGGCAGCTGTAAGCCGTGGCCTTTACATGGGGAATAAAGTAAGAATTGGTGCAATGGAACAAGGTACGTTCCAGCACGGCAGGCGACAGATCTGCCGCTGCGCCTGCATTCTGGTAAAAGGTTACCTCGTAGGCCTGTATCTTCAGTTCACTGTCTAACCCAATCCTGAAATCTGCAGCATAGGGATGGCGTTTACCTGTCATAGCCAGATCTTCCATCCGGTGCAGGGAATACTTCACAGGTTTTTTCAGGTGATGCGCGGCCAGGGCACATAACGCAGCCCAGGTATTGGCCTGATCTTCTTTTCCGCCAAAACCACCGCCCAGGCGGGTTACCTCTACCTCCAGCTGATGCATGTGCAGCCCAAGTGCTTTTGAAACAGCGCGTTGCACGGCAGTAGGCCCCTGCGTGGAAGAATAGATCCTGATCACATTATTTTCCTGGGGAATAGCGTAGGCGCCCTGTGTTTCTATGTACAGGTGCTCCTGTCCGTTTGTATAAGTGCTCCCTTCGAATACATGTGTACATGACGACCAGGCCTGTTCCGTATCGCCCAACTTAAAAGTCCGGGGTGGAATGATCAGTTCTCCCAGCGCCTGGGCTTCTCTTGGATCGGTGATTACCGGCAAGGGGGCAATATCTGCCTTTATCTTCTTCACCGCTGCTTTGGCCGCTTCGGCGCTGGTAGCCACCACAAAGGCCAGCGGCATGCCGCAAAAATGCGTTTCTCCATCGCCCAGCAAGGGCTCATCTGGAATAATACCGCCGATCTGATTCTCGCCCGTTATGTCTTTAGCAGTAAATATTCTCACCACGCCCGGCATCTGCGCCGCAGCGGCAGTATCCAGGAAACGGATAGTGCCGTGCGCTACCGGGGAACCGAATGCGGCCCCGTATAAAGTTCCGTTCAGCACCGGGATATCGTCCAGGTAGATAGACGCCCCCCTTACATGCGTACATGCATCTACGTTAATCATTCTGCAATATTTAGTACCTCTTCCGTCCTTAACTGAGGAAAGAGGGTCAGGAAATGTGCCCTGATCAATTGTCCGAGCAGGAGGCGTTTATAATCCGCGCTGCCCCGGGTATCGCTGATGGGGCTTATTTCTGTTTGCGCCACCCTGACCACTGCATTGACCAGGCTTTCTTCCAGGCGCCGGCCCTGCAGGAAGACAGCTGTCTTTTCCAGGAGCATAGGCACCGGTGCTACTCCGCCGGCGGAAATGTTTACCCGGGCAATGACATCCTGTTCCATCTGCAGGCTGATAGCGGAATTCACGCTTGCTATATCCAGGTTGATACGCTTGCTTACCTTTTCAAAATTGAACATATGGGACGGAGATGGCAACCGGAACCAGATCTTCTCAATATATTCCTCCGCTGATTTATCCAATGTTTTATATCCTTTGTACAAACGGCTTAATGGCAGTTCTCTTGACTGCGCCCCGGTGCTCAATACCAATGTAGCATCCAGGGCCAGGAAGAAGATGGTAAAGTCGCCAATAGGGGATGCATTGATAAAATTACCAGCTATGGTAGCCATGTTGCGTATAGGGGTAGACGATACCAGCTTTACATACTGATCTATGCGCGGAAAATACGCCCTGATCAACGGCGAAACCTGCAAGTCTGTAACGGTTACGGAAGGCCCCAGCACACAGCGGTCTGCATTTCTGGAAATACCGTTGAGCCACTGCTGACCGAAAAGAAAGCGGATCGCTTTCTGCTTCATTTCCTCCGGGTGCTGCACGTATACATCTGTTCCTCCGCCAACAAAATGTGCGGCTACATCATCTGCCGCTTCAAATTCACCATTGAGGGATGCCGTCAGCGTATTCAGCCGCTCACTGATGCCGGCAAACCACGCGGGCAGTAACTGTTGTGATACGGCGAAGGATATGGGAGCGGTATTGTTCCGCTGCTCCACCAAGCGGGCTACGCGTGCTGCAGCGCGCTCTATGGATTTATAACCGGTACAGCGGCAGATGTTGCCGTCAACTGCAGCAATGGCGTTGGCAGCAGTAGGCGGCTGCTTACCCAGGCAGAAGCCTGTTAATGACATTACAAAGCCAGGCGTACAGAAACCGCATTGCGTGGCAGATTCATCACACATTGCCTGCTGAACCGGGTTCAGGGTATCCATATTCACGCCTTCTATAGTAATCACATGTTTACCATGCACATTACCAAGCGGTGTGAGGCAGGACGTGAAAGAGCGGTATTGCACCTCATGCCCGTTATACGACCCTATGAGTACGGTACAGGCCCCGCAGTCGCCCTCATTGCACCCTATTTTGGTACCGGTAAGATGCTGGCGGTAACGGATAAAGTCCAGCAGCAACATGCCCGGCGGCATGTCAGTATGGATGGTGTCATTATTGAGGATAAATGTGATCAAGGCCCTTGGTGCTGTTCTATCTAAATTTACCACAATTAGGGCAATAACGGACACTGCCAGCCCGTTTTTAAGGACATATCTGAAATAGCATTTCAATATTTTGAAAACTAGTAATTAATACATTATATTTACCGAATTACCTTAAATTAAACAACTTAAGAGCGATTGTCCCTGTTCCTGTATTACCTGGCGCTGCCATTTGTTTACCTGGTATCGCTGCTGCCATTTCCTGTACTTTACCTGCTATCAGACGGTATCTATTTTCTGCTTTATTATGTAGTTGGTTACCGCAGAAAGGTGGTAGAAGAAAACCTGCGCAATGCATTCCCCGATAAAAGTGAAAAGGAAATAAGAAAGATATGCCGGGAGTTTTACCGCTACCTGTGCGATCTCTTTCTTGAAACCTTCAAAACGCTTACCATCAGTAAAAAAAAGATGGTACAGCACTGCAGCTTTCATCCTGACACGGTAGCGTTGTTTAATCAGCTGGCGACAGATAAAAAAAGCGCGATACTGGTAATGGGACATAAAGGTAACTGGGAATGGGCCGGCAATACCTTCAGTATACTTTGCAGTCAACAGCTGTATGTGATCTATCATCCGCTGGCCAACCCGCATTTTAACGGCCTGATATATAAAATGCGCACCCGTTTCGGTACCCGGCTGATCGCCATGCAGGATACTTTCCGGGACATGCTGGCGCATCGTAACGAGGTAAATGCAACTGCGTTTATAGCAGATCAGACACCTCATCCGCAAAGCGCCCACTGGATGACCTTTCTTCAACAGGATACTCCTGTATTCAAGGGGACTGAGAAAATTGCACAAAAGATGAACCAACCGGTGGTATATGTGTCCGTACAGCGTATAAAAAGAGGATACTATACCGTGATGGCGGAGTTATTATTCTCCCAGCCTGCCGGTACCCGGGACAGTGAGATCACAGAAGCGCATACGCAAAAACTGGAAAAAGATATTATAGCACAGCCGGCAACATGGCTATGGTCACATCGCCGCTGGAAACATAAACGAATTTAAAATACTGTATTCCTATCCTATGCTAAACGGAAAAGAATTAATCCTGGCTACCAAGCCCTTTGCCCGCGAGATCAGGTATAAAAGCTGGCTCTACACCTGGTCCACGCTTACCTTACTGCTGCTGTCGTTAGCGGGCACACTGCTCATGCCACATTTTACCCTGCAGCTATGTTGCAGCATCCTTGCCGGCCTGCTGATTGTACGTATGTTCGTTATCTATCATGATCATCAGCATCATACCATCCTGCACAGGTCGTGGCTGGCAGACATTATTATGACCGGCTTCGGTATATATGTGCTGGCGCCCACCAGTATATGGAAACGCTCTCACGATCATCATCATAAACATAATTCCAAACTGTTCAGCGCTGATATTGGTTCCTATCCGATCTTCACCAGGAAGAAATTCCTGTCACTGCAGCGGGGCCAGCAACGGGCATACCTGGCAACCAGGCATCCGCTTACAATTGCTTTTGGCTACCTGTCGATGTTCCTGCTGGGCATGTGTCTGAAACCCTTCTTATCCAGTCCGCGCAAACATGTTGACTCCCTGCTGGCCATCATATTGCATATAACCGCTACTGTGCTGGTCATCGTGCTAATGGGCTGGCAAAGCTGGCTGTTCTTCATATTCATCCCGTTCTTTGTAGCCTGTGGTATTGGCGCCTATCTTTTTTATGCGCAACATAACTTCCCGGGTGTTTCTTTCAACACAAACGAAGACTGGTGTTATCATGAAGCCGCATTACTTTCTTCAAGCTATATTGAGATGCACCCCGTGATGGCATGGTTTACAGGCAACATCGGCTATCACCACATACATCATCTGAATGCACGTATTCCCTTCTATCGTCTGCCTGAAACAATGAAAGCCATACCAGGCCTGCAACAACCCAAGACCACTTCACTGCGGTTCCGGGATATATATGCCTGCTTCCGGCTTAAGGTGTGGGATGCGGACAGTAAAGAAATGGTAGGTATTTCATAACACACATCTAGCTTAAGCGTTTATACCAGCAGTTTCCTGTCTATAGCACACTTAACCAGCATAGCCGAATTACGGGCATTGAGCTTTGCCAGCAGGTTTTTACGATGGCTGTCTACCGTAGTGGCGCTGATGAATAGTTTTTCTGCTATTTCAGGATTGGTATAACCTTCTGCAATGAGCAGCAGTATCTCTTTTTCTCTCCTGGTCAGATGCGGGTAACGTTTACCCGCCGGCCTTGGCTCTTCATTCATGGCCTGCGCCGCATCAACGGAAAGATAGGTTTGACCGGCGTGTACAGCGTGAATGGCCTGCAGCAGCTCCTCCTTATCAGCATCCTTCAGCACATAGCCACTGGCGCCGCTGTCCATCATACCAGTTACATATTGTCTTTCTTTAAAGAAGCTGAGGCCCAGCACTACCACTTCTGGATACTTGGCTTTGATGGCAGCGCAGAGGTCAATGCCGCTGATATCGGGCAGGATACTGTCCATCAGGATAACGTCTATAGAATGGTCAATGAGGAATGACAGGCAGGATTGTCCGTGGCGGGTTTGGCCTACCAGTTCAATATCAGTTTCGGAACGGAGAAGGGAGCACAGGCCCTCCAACACTAATGGATGGTTATCTACAAAATACAGGCGGATCATGGTCATTAATTTACAACAAACACTATTTTGGCACAGTTAACCCGGGCTAATCTGGAAATACAGGTTTAGATTACCACAGTAATATAATAAAAAGCGTTGAAATCACGACAACAATAAACACCTGTCCCAGGCGGGAACGGTATCTTTATCCAACGAGGCGATCAGCGAAAGGCCGATACCGGCAATACCTTCCAGTAGATTATAACAGTTCTCATAGGTAGGGCTGTTAAAAAATTTATATCCTGCGGGGCCATCTTTCCACGTATTCATCTGAAGGGTTTGTTGTGTCCAGTGTGCAGCCCCCTCTGCCAGCAAGGGATCGCCGGTAGCCAGTGCGGCACGGCGGAAGATCTGGGCAATACCGGCGCTGCCGTGGCACAGGCAGGCGTCGTTCACGCTGCCGTTCTTTTTGTCGCGGTGTTGAATGGTATGTTCAAAAATATCGTATGCTGCCTGGCGGTACTGCTGGTTTTGAATACGGTGACCGGTATTCCAGAGGGTAACGGCAATACCCAGATCACCGTAACACCATCCCAGCCTGCTTTGTTTACCATGCAGCGCTTCATTGTTCATGTCTACCAGCGATGGATACAGGGAAGTAAGGTCGGTTTCCGGCTTGTTTTTTAAGGACAACAGCCAGTTTACACTGCGATCTATCAGCGTTCGTGCGGTTTCAGTTGCAATGCCTTTTTCACAGATCATTCCCAGGATGGTGATAATAGCCGGCACTCCGTGCGCCAGGCCGAGGTTAAAACAATCCTGGTTACCCAGCTCCTGGCTGGTACGTGAAAAATGATCTTTCCAGCTGATACCGTTGGCGGTTTCCTTTGCCGTTCTTTCGAGCAGCATTACCACTTCTTTCAAATATGCTGCTGCTGTTGGATGAGGCAGGCGTTCCAGGAAGTAGAGGCTTATGCCGAGTCCCTGGTGAAGGAAATCGTAATTATTATCGCGAAGGTCCGTTATCATGAAATCACCCAGGATACTGTCTGCCTCTTCAAAAATATCCTGCATGCCATCCCCTTCGGCAAAGCCGGCCTGCATCAGGTGCTGTATACACCAGCCGATACCTGCAACGCCGCTGCAGTGGGAAAGGATCATTTCCTGTTCGGATAATGCCTGTATGCTTTTCAGCAACACCTCATGCACTTTCTTCAGGTGTTTGCTTTTACCGGTAAGATTGTGATAATAAGCGTAGAACAATGCGGTACCGCTATATCCGTTCAGCAGCCCGGGATGAGGCTCCTGCTCAATAAAGCTGTCAAGTTCCTGGCTGATCTGCTGTAATACTTTGCCTGTCTGTTTTGCTTGATCCATAACGTAGTTAAATTTAAATAGCAGCAACACAAATTCCAGGTGCTGCTGCTAAAATACGGCTTATCCATGTTACCTGCCGCTAACCAATCAGTGTGCACATAACGGTAGTAGCAGGGCGAACGCCCAAATAATCTCAGAAACGGCAGGAATCTTCGCTGCATATTTCCGCCCCCTGACTGATGTTATCCGTGCAGATCCGGAGGCTGCAAAGCACGCTGCAGGTACCAGCGGTAAGTGCCATGTTTCCTTTCACTATTTCCTGTTTGGATTGGCTCAGGCTGGCAATTTTGATCTTACCCAGGCTGAGCTTGCGGCCTGATTGCTTTTTCATACAAATACAGGTTTAGAGGTGAATAAAATAAGATAAAAAGTCCGCCATATACACGACGGACTTTTCCATTCATAGTTTAACTTTTAGAAAATGCAGGAATCTTCACTGCATATCGGAGCGCCCTGACTAAGACAGGCAAACTTAATAGAGTTGGCCATATCAATGTTAAGGGTTCCCTGTTTTGACTTGGTAAGGCTGGCAATTTTAACTTTGTCCAGCTGCAGTTTCTTAAAATTTTTCTTCTTCATTGGATTACAGGTTTTGGTTAAAGCTTCCCGTTGTTATCTGAACTGATCGGGTGGCGGAGGGGTAGTGCATGGCCTTGTAGGGCAAAGTACGCTACAGGTGATCGGGATAGAGATCACCGCTTCGCCTTGCGGCATTCCAGGCATTGACTGGCTCAGAGGGGCAATTTTTATCTTGCCAAGGCTTAGTCTTTTTAAGGGTTGCTTTTTCATGTGATGAAAGTTTTTTAGGTTATACCAAAGCGGTAGGCGGAGGGCATTTTAATGCCAGGCTGCAACCAGTGTAAGTGGGTTTTTGAGCCTCCGGCGCAGCATTACTCAGTTTAGCGATCTTGATCTTGCCAAGGGACAGTTTTTTTTCCATTCCTTTTTTCATAATGAAGACAGTTTAGATTTGAGAATAAGAGTAATATAAAAAGTATAAGGGACGCCCAATATGTTGTACCTGCTCAGCAGATACTTCATATAAGATGTCCCCCATAAATGTTGCTACATTCCGGCTATACGCCTGACAATTCTTAAAAGTAAATAAAAATACAGGTAAAGCGCCTCATGTAAAAAGGGGATTTTTTACATTTACAGGACTATATTATCACCGCTTGCTGACAAAAATATCCCTGTTTAAGGGGATGTATGCCATTATCCAAATACGCTAATTTTCATTTTTAATAACCTGTGAGACATGATAGCAGCCAAAGATTTTTACTTAATAAGAACGCCCCTTTTACCACTGAACTTCCTGGATCAATTCAACAATATATCTGCACCGCAAGTACATGACAAGGTTAAAACCATCTTTACCCAACCTTACCTGCTGGAAGCGATCTACGTTGCCTCGCCCGAACTGTACCAGGAGCTGTTGAAATGGCAGGACGGCCGCCTAAGCGGTGAGAAAGAAGTAAATAAACTGGTATCTGCGCTATTCAGGTACCTGCTGCGTATGTGCACGCGCTGTACGCCATACGGGCTTTTTGCAGGATGCGCTACCGGCCGCTTTGATGCAACGACCCATGTCGTATTATCGCCTATGGAATCGCATAAGAAGCACTGCCGGCTCGATATGAACTATGTGGCAGAACTGGCCGCGATGCTCACCCGCATACCCGCTATACAACAACAGCTGATCTATTTCCCCAATAATTCATTGTACCAGGTTGCCGACACTTACCGGTATGCCGCATTTACCATCAAAAACAAATTCAGGCATTATGACCTGACATCCGTGAACTGTACGGATTATCTTGAGAAGATCATCCATACAGCCGGTAATGGCGCCACTATTGACACGCTGTGTCAATGCATTACAGATGATGAGATCACTATAGCAGAAGCGAAAGAATTTATACAGGAACTGATTGACAGCCAGATACTGGTAAGTGAGCTGGAACCGACCGTTACCGGCGAAGAGTTCTTCAACAGCCTCATTCGGAAGCTGGACGCCCTGGAGCATTCCGGAGAACTGACCGCCACCCTGAAAAATATCCGCAGCCTGCTGTTAGATCCGGCAGCAAACACAGATAAATACCTGCAAACTCATGCACTGGTAAAAGAACTGCTGCCAGATACCAACAGTAAAGACCTGGTACAGACAGACCTGTTCCTGGCCACCCGGCATAATACCATCAGCCATACCCTGATCAATGCCATACAACAGGAGCTCATACCGCTCTGGAAACTGACACGGTCCAATAACAACGGCGACCTCCAGCAGTTTTCCCGCGCTTTCCGCGAACGGTATGAAGACCAGGAGATCCCGCTGGCCGTTGCCCTGGATGCGGAAACCGGCGTAGGATATGCCGGTAACAATGGCGGCCACGCAGACAATACGCCGTTGATAGATGATATTTTCATCCAGAAAGGCCAGGAGAACAACAGCATCTCCTGGAACAAGCTGCATGAGTTCCAGCTGAAACGCCTGCATGAATGCCTGCGGCTGCAACAGCGGGAAATTGTGCTTACAGGTAAGGACCTGGACGAACTGAAAACAAATGACGCCCCTGCACTGCCCGATAGCCTGTACCTGATGGGCAGCATATTAAGCAGCAGCGCCGCAGCTGCCGATGAAGGCAACTTCCTGTTTGAACTGAGCACCTGCGGCGGCCCATCTGCCGCCAACCTCCTGGGAAGGTTCTGCCATGGGGATAGCACGCTTACAGAAAAGGTAAAAGCCTGCCTGGAAGAAGAAGCACAAACTCATCCTGACCATATTTATGCCGAGATCATACACCTGCCCGAAGCAAGGGCCGGGAACATCTTGCTACGGCCCAAACTGAGGGAGTATGAGATAGTATACCTTGGCAACGGCAGCGTAGACCCGGCACACCAGCTACCGGTAGCAGACCTCATGGTGAGCATACAGCCGGATAATACCATTATGCTCCGTTCAAAAAAGCTGAACAAGCGGGTCATTCCCCGTTTAAGCACCGCACATAACTACCGCGCCGGCGGCTTGCCCATCTACAAATTCCTGTGCGACCTGCAATTTCAGCAACTCAACACCGGTCTCGGATGGCATTGGGAGCACCTGGGCAATGAACCCTTTTTACCAAGGGTACGCTACGGAAAGATCATTCTCAGCAAATGCACCTGGGTATTGCAAAAAAAGGACTACCCTGAATTAACGACAAAAGATAAAAAAGGAGGTCCGGCCACTTCTTACGCTCCCCTGCTCCGTAAAATAAGGGAACAGTTGCAGTTGCCGCGCCACCTGGTAATTGCAGAAGGGGATAACGAGCTGCTCATTGATATGGACAATGAAGTCTGCTTGCAGATACTGGGCGCTACCCTCGTAAAGAAGGAACGGGTGGTATTACAGGAGTTCCTGCATACAGACGGTCAATGCTGGGTAGAAGGCGAAGGAGGCCGCTATACCAATGAAGTGATCATCCCGCTGAAAAGTACCCAGACCAGGTCACAACCCGCAGCCATTGTTCCTGCCCGTGTGGCACAGCTGCCTCAAAGACGGTTTGTTACCGGCAGCGAATGGCTGTACGTAAAAGTATACTGTGGCACAAGCAGCGCTGAAAGGATATTAAAAACCGCCATCAGGCCCCTGACGAAGGAGCTGGTTGAGGAAGGAATAATTGACAAATGGTTCTTTTTACGCTACGCCGATCCGGAACACCATATCCGGATCAGGTTCCATCATGCCAGCGATAAAGGATTCTGGAAAATAGTGCTGGAAAGGCTATACACAGCGCTCCGGCAGGACCTGGACAGCGGAGTGGCCTATAAAGTACAAACCGATACCTATGAGCGGGAGATTGAGCGTTACGGCGCCGCTACCATGGAATTAAGCGAGGATATCTTCTACTACGACAGTGAAGCCGTACTGGACACGATCGACCTGCTGGAAGGCGAAGAAGGCGAACATTACCGCTGGCTGCTGGCCACCAGGGGCATTGACATGCTCCTGCAGGATGCGGGCTATACGCTGAATACCAAAGCGGCATTGCTGAAAAGGATGCAGCAAAGCTTTTTCCAGGAATTTGGCGGCGACAAAGCCCTGCAGACTCAGCTGAACGATAAATACCGGGAACATATGCGGCAACTTGCCAGTTTCCTGGATCCGCAGCAAGACACAGAGAACAGCATAGAAGAGGTGACCGCCATTTTCACCCTACGCTCCATGCGAACAGTAAAAGCGCTGCAGGCGGCAGGCCTGCCCGTTCATGAGCAACTATCCAGCTATATCCACATGTTCCTGAACAGGATACTGCTCTCTAACCAGCGCAAACATGAGCTGGTGATCTATCATTGCCTGAGCCGGTATTACGAATCTCAGATCGCCATCCAGAAAAAACAACTACAGCAACAGCTCCGCAACCAGGGACTCCCTAATATATAAGCAGGCAGCCTAACCTGTTACCATCGCAGCCTGCATCCGGGTATACGAAAGAATATATCCGGAGCGGTGAAATATTGCATAATTTAGCAATTGCGGAAACGTTAATACATTGGTACGTTCATCTATTATCTAATCCATCACATTATGAAACTGAGGATAAAAAGGATCCTGATACTGGCCGCGCTCATTTTACCACAGGCATTGCAGGCGCAAACCAAGCTCACAGATGCGCTGATCAATGAATTTTCTGAAAAGGCGGCAGAGCGGTTCCAGCTGAAGAATGATCCTATACTGGTATTTATAACAGACCAGATGTCGCGTAGCGGGGCCGGCGGCCTGGAGGTAGACAAGACCATGGTAGAGCTGAAAAAAGACCCCGCTGCCCTGGATGCTGCATTGAAATACCTTTACCAGTATAGCGACTGTAACCGGCAACAACTGATTGCCAACCTGCGCTCCATGAATTTCGCCAGCAACAGCGTGTTTGCACTGGCTACCTATACTGTAAACAAGTTCAAGGGGGAAGCCAAAGACCTGATAGAGGAAAAGGCCACCCTGGCCAAAACCGGACAGATAGGCGCAACACCAACAGCCCCCGTTGTTCAAGCCGCACCGGCTGCCACAGCACCTGCTGCCGGCAATACCATTAGCACAGGCGCCAGTACGGCAGCAGCTACCACTTCCGCAACAGCCACCACCACTGCCGCAACACCGGCCCAGCCGGCGCCCGCAGAAGATCCTTACGACTGGGATGTACGTAATATATTCCCCATTACCAGCCAGGAACAGCTGGTAGCTAAATATGGCCAGGAAAACGTGGTTACCCGCGATGTATATGACCTGGAAGGTAATAACCTGGGCCAGGGCTACATTATTTTCCCGGATACGGATAACGAGATGGAGCTTTTCCTGGATGAAAACAAAGGGAAAGTGATCACCTTTACCAGGGAAAACTCTAAGTGGAAATCTCCCTTTGGTATCAAGGTGGGCGACCCGTTGGAAAAGATCGTAAAAGTTAACGGCCGCAACTTCCGCCTGAATGGCTTTGAGTGGGTGAACAGCGGTATGGTGTACAGCTGGGACGGCGGAGCCATGGACGGTAAAGGCGTGAGCCTAGTATTCAAGGCGTTTAACAGCGGCGACCCGAAATTATATGACCAGGTAACCGGTGATAAGAAAGTAAAAACCGATCAATCTGTATTAAAAAAACTGGGGGTTACAGTGGAAAAAGTTTCCTTTAAAACTACACCTCCCCAACCTTAACCGTTACCATCAGACTTGTTATTCCAGGTGCCGGCGCTATTGCAGCCGGCATCATTCATTTTAGCATGTTTTTGTCGTGTTTACTGACATAAACCTGAAAGGACTGAAAAGTTTCCTGCGTCCATTCTTCTTATCTAGCTTACCTGTTCTTGTTGGGTCCTCATCCTTTTCTAATCCCTCAATCGGTTGCAGGCATTATGCGGTATAACACTTATGTTGCATTTCCTGGGCTCCAGCCTACCTTCTGTCCATCATTATTTGCTAAATCGTTTTATGGTATATATATTGAGCAAAATTTTTTTCAACCAGTAATGCGTAAAAATTTCACTATGATTTAAACACGTCGGTAGTAAAAATTAAGGCAGATTTTCATTAAAAGTTAAAACTAAAACAAGAGAGACAAACACAGGGACAATTTGTAGTCAACCAATAATCTGGCGGAGCTGGGCCACGTTTTTAGCTTCCACCAGGATTTACTTTTTCTATCATTATTCTACAGCAATAGCTGCCATTATTCACTCTCAATCGTAAACAACAATCTATGAAAAGATTACTGATCTTTTTATGCCTGTTCTTATCTGCGTACCAAATGGTATCAGCTCAGGAGAAACGAGGCGTCACGGGTACTGTGAGGGACGCAGAAGGAAATCCCTTACCCGGTATCACTGTTCTTGAAAAAGGAACTAACAATGGCGCCGTATCAGATGGCGCCGGTAGCTTCAAATTACAGGTGAGCCCTGATGCCACCCTGGTATTATCAGGCATCGGCTTTGTAGCCCAGGAAATCCCTGTATCTGGCAAAACAAGTGTCGACGCAAGAATGGCGGTTGACAACAAGAACCTGGGCGAGGTGGTTGTAACCGCCCTGGGTATCAAACGTGAAAAGAAATCACTGGGCTATGCGCTCCAGGAAGTAAGCGGCGAATCGCTGACCAATGCCAGGGAAACCAACATTACCAATGCACTTACCGGTAAAGTGGCCGGTTTGCAGGTAGTACGCTCCAGCAATGGCCCTGCAGGGTCTTCCAAGATCGTGTTGCGTGGTTTTAATTCACTTACCGGTGATAACCAGCCGCTGATCGTGGTGGATGGTGTGCCTATTAACAACACTACCGGCGCTACCAACAATGACTACTGGAATCCTTCCAAGGATATGGGTAACGGCCTGCAGGACATCAACCCTGAAGATATTGAGAGCATGTCTGTGCTGAAAGGCCCCAGCGCGGCAGCCCTTTATGGCACCCGTGGTGGTAACGGCGTGATCCTGATCACTACCAAGACCGGTAAAAAACAAAACGGGCTGGGTATCACCTACTCTTCCCAGATAGGTTACTCAGAACTGTTTACTACGCCTAAAAAACAACGTTCCTTTGCACAAGGTACAGAAGGTGTATTTGACCCTGCTTCAGAAAACTCATGGGGCCCTCAGATCAGCGGACAAAATGTAACCGACTGGTCTGGCAAGCAGGTACAACTGCAGGCTTATGACAACACGGAGGCATACCTGAATAAAGGCCTTAATTTCAAAAACACCATCTCTTTTCAGCAGCAGGTAAGTAACGGAACTTCCATCTACACCTCCATTACGCACCTCACTGATAAGGGTATCATCCCCGGTAGCAAATTAGACCGTACCAACCTGACTGCCCGCGCGGTATCCCGCTTTGGCAAGGGTGACCGCTGGACAACAGATACCAAGATCCAGTACATCAATTCAAGGGCAAAAAACCGCCCGGCCACCGGTAACAACAATAGCAACGTGTTCAACACGCTGTATATGCTGCCTGTAAACCTGAATATCCGCGACTTCAGCGGTGCTACCAGGGACAACGGCAAGATGCTGTGGTATGGTTCCAGCCAGAAAGTGAATCCTTACTGGAGCCAGAGGTATGATCTGAATGAAGACGCCAGGGACCGTTTCATCATGAGCGGGTCACTGAAATATGACTTAACCTCCTGGCTGAATGCCGAAGTGCGTGCTGGTGCGGACATCTATACCACCAACTATGAAGCGAAGCTTTATTCCGGCAGCCCCTCTCCTGCCAATGGCAACTACAGCAACGGTAAGCAAACCTTCAACGAAACCAACTACAGTGCATTGATCAACGCGCGGAAAGATAACCTGTTTGGTAAATTAGGTGGATCTGCTTCTGTAGGTGGTAACCTGATGCGGCAAAAGAACAGCCGCCTGGACGCCAGCGCCGGGGAACTGCAGATACCCAACCTCTTTGCAATCAACAACAGCAAAAATAATCCTACCATCGACGAAAGGTATTCCGAGAAAAGGATCAATTCAGTGTACGGTACTGTTGGACTGAACTGGGATGCCTACTGGTTTGTGGACGCAACATTCCGCAATGACTGGTCATCAGCCCTGGCGCCTGCCAACCGCTCCTTCTTCTATCCTTCAGTGAGTACCTCTGTGATCGTAACTGATATGATAGACCGCTTAGGCGGCGAGGTTCCTGCCTGGATCAGCTATGGAAAGGTACGTGCTTCTTATGCACAAGCTGGTAACGACATGGCCCCTTATCAGTTGTACAACACATTCGAGGTTTCAAAAGACCCTAACGGTAACACCGTTATCAAAAGAAAGAATGTGCTGTTCGATGAAACTGTGAAAAATGAACTGATCAAATCCATTGAAGTAGGTGCTGAGATCAGGTTCTTTAACAACCGTGTAGGCCTGGACGCAACCTGGTACAAATCCAATGCTACCAACCAGCTGATTGACCTGCCGATGGACCCGCTGAGCGGCTATACCGCCAGGAAGATCAACGCGGGTAACATCCAGAATAAGGGTTATGAGATCATGTTGAACGGTCGTGTACTGGATCAGCCAACCGGCCTTACCTGGGATATGACTGTAAACTACTCATCTAACAAAAACACTGTTCTGGAACTGACTGACGGTATCACCTTATACCCGCTTGGTGGTTTTGATGATGTGCAGATCTACGGTTCTGCCGGTCAGAGATATGGTGAGATATGGGGTACTGCCTACCGTCGCGTAGAAGATGCAAGCAGCCCTTATTTTGGAAAAATCATCGTAGATGAGAATGGTTTGCCAACGTCTACAAGCGACAAAGTAAGACTGGGTAACCAACAGGCAAGCGGCTTGCTGGGTGTTACCAACACCTTCCAGTATAAAGGTATCTCCCTGGGCTTCCAGGTAGACGCCCGTTTTGGCGGAAAGATCTTCTCCGGTTCAATCAACTCTATGCAAAGAAGCGGCACATGGGAAGGCACTGTTGTGAACGGACAGCGTAATGAATTTGTGGTAGACGGTGTAACTTATGATGACAATACAAAAACCTATACTCCCAATACTACTGCCGTTGCTCCCCAGCAGTACTGGGTGAATGCCATTGGCAGAAACAACGTAGGTATCGTGGAAGCCAATCTCTATGACGCATCTAACGTGCGCCTGAGAAATGTGCAGTTAGGCTACTCACTTCCGGCTAAATTACTGGCCCGTACCCCCATTCAGCGTGCCAGCATCGGTTTCTCCTGCAACAACGTATGGATGATATCCAGCCATGCAAAAGGAATCGATCCGGAATCTGTATTTGCCACTAATACCAATGCGGTTGGTTTTGAAAATGGAAGCGCGCCAACTTTCCGCACCTTCCTGTTCAACTTAAACGTTACATTCTAATTGCTGAAAAAGAATCGTATGAAAAGTATCATAAAAAGTGCGTGTTTATTGCTTACAAGCGCCATGCTTGTGCAATCATGCTCAAAATTCGACGAGCTTGGCACAGATCCTAAATCTGCCAGTGAGAGCCAGTCAGAAGTAGAATATGCCCTTAACGGCTCCATTATAGGCGCTCAGATGAACCCTGACGTGGCCGAACGTTCCTTTGTACTGTACTGGAAAACTGCCGGCCGCCAACACAGGCAGGGTGGCTTATCCAGCGGCGGATATGATGACGGCTGGACAACCGCCTATTACAACCAGGTATCAGGCTGGCTGAATGGTGTTAACCTGGCTATTGAACTGGCGCAGAAAAAGGCCGCCAATGGTACCGCACAGCCTCACAATAACAACCTGCTGCAGGTAGCCCGCATATGGCGCGCTTACCTGATGAGTGAAGCTTCTGATAACTTTGGTCCTATCCCGATCCAGGGTTTCCAGGGAGTAAACCCTGAGTTCTCCAGCGTAAAGGATGTATACTATGCTATCCTGAAAGAACTGACAGAAGCGGTAGCTGCGCTGGATGAGAATGTCGCAAATCCCTCAGGTCTGGATGCCTACGATCCGGCCTACGGATATAATTACAACAAATGGAAACGCTACGGTAACTCTCTGCGTTTACGCCTGGCGATGCGTTTGTCTGAAGTAGATCCTGCCAAAGCCAAATCAGAATTCGAGGCTGCAGCAGCTTCCAATCTTCTGATCACTGATGCAGATCACACCTTCAAAGTACAGGAGAGAGATGGATGGAATGATCTGTCCGGAGTAATGAGCCGTGAGTGGAATGCGCAGCAACTGTCTACCACCCTTAACAACCTATACATAGGTTTAGGTGGTATTCCCTCTCAGAATCAGCTACCGGATTCACTGCATCCTTATATCAAACCTGCCAATTACCTGGGTTTAAGATTCGCCAACCACATCACTACTATGACCAACGATCCTGTTGCAGGATACTGGCTGGATGGTTTGCCAAATACAATAGACCCTCGTGCATATAAAGCATTCATTATACCCGGTCAGTTCAACAACCCGAATTTCTCGCTGTATCCTACTTATACCAATGATGCCAGGACTGTTAAACGTAACATGGAAGGCTATGGAGAAGTAGACGCAACTTTCACATGGAATGCAGCTACCAGCGGCGACTGGGGTGACAAAGGCGCGAGGAACTTCCTGTACAGCTATATTGGTACCAACCCCAGGCTGAGCCAACAGTTCAGGAGGAGCAACAGTCAGCGTATCTTCTTTGCTCCCTGGGAAACTTACTTCCTGCTGGCTGAAGGCAGCTTAAGGGGCTGGGCTACTCCCATGGCAGCGCAGGCAGCCTATGAGGCAGGTATTGCCAGCAGCTTCGAGTACTGGGGCGTTAGCGAATTCCTGGGTTCTTATCTTACTTCTCAAAGCTACAGCAGAACAGGTACATCCGTTTCCTGGTCACACGTAGCAGAGCCGCCCGCTACTCACACCATGAATTTTACAGATGCGTATAATAACGCAGCTGGCACAGCTAACATCGCTTATCCGTCCAATACACTGTATAAAGGCGGTAGCGTGAAGAATGACCATCTGACTAAGATTATCACGCAGAAATTCCTCGCGCAAGTGCCCTGGTTACCGCTGGAAGCATGGAATGATCAGCGCAGGCTGGGTTTACCATTCTATGAAAACCCTGCCATAGAAAGGGCGCTGCCTAACCTGCCTGCTTTGAACAGCAGCAACTATATGACCAGCAATATCGCCTTCTTCCCGCAGCGTATCAGATATCCCAGCAGCCTTGCCAACAGCAACCCTGCAGGATACCAACAGGCAGTAGAACTGCTTGGCGGCGCAGATGCAGTGTTGACACCACTGTGGTGGGCAAAGCATTAATGCGGAGTATAACGTAAATAAAAAAACCGGCTGATACAGCCGGTTTTTTTATTTATAGCTAACGTTGTTATGTTTACTGTTCCGCCAGATGGGAGGTCCGGATAGATGGCACCAGCTCCGTTGGATACTTTTTCTCCAGCAGCCGCTTACCCATGAGTATAAATGGTTTCTCCAACGTTCTGTAAAGCACATAGCCCAAAACAAAGTTGATCGCCACAAAAAGGATCAGCGCTATGACCACCGTGGTAACTTTATCGAATCCCAATGCAATAGTGTAATGTAATATTGCCGGTAACAGTAGCATGTGCAGCAGGTAAAGTGAATAAGAAATATCAGCCCCAAACTTGCCAACCTTCCCGGAGAATATCTTTTTACAGGCTTCAATGGCATTATATATCCACGCAGGTACCCTTTCCTTCAGCTCATGGGTAAACATAAAGACGGTGATCAGCATTGTTACCGCAAAAGAAATAGGCGGAATAACGCGTACACTGAGTACCAGTATAAACAGCAGATAATAAGGATTTAACCGCTTCAGCAGCACCTGCGACAGCAACATCCCCACTATGAAATAAAGGAACTTATGTATGATCAGGGAAGGCGCTCCAAAATCAACCAGCCTGCCAGGCCGTGCCCAGTTGCCGAATAATTTGTCTGCCAACACATACAGCCCCACAGATACCAGGATCGTCAATGGAACCCTTAACTGCGGGCGTTTAGTAAAGAAGAGGAACAACAAAGGGAAAAGAATATAGAACTGCATCTCCAGCGACAAACTCCAGGCAGGGCCCAGTAAGCTTACATTACGGCCAGGTACAAACCCATGCAGGAAAGTAAGATGCAGGAAAACATCCCAGAAATCAGGATACTTGCCCGGATCATAGGTAGTGTCAAAACGGGGCGCATGTCCTGAAAGATGCTGATAGCTGTCATACAGGAAACCGTTATTGACACTGAACAGCAGGTAGTTTGCCAGTATGGCCAGCGAGTAAAGCGGGAACAGGCGGAAAAACCTCCTGAGATAAAATTTATTGATGGTGGATGCTGCAGTGGGTAACTCCTTATCTTCCCTTAATGTATAATGATACATCATCAGGAAACCGGTAATGACCATAAAGCCATCTACCGCCGGAGTGGCGTCCATAAAAGGCCTCATGAAATATGGAAGCTGTGCAAAGGAAGCCCCGCCGATGTATTTATAAAAGTGACCCAGGGCTACCCATAGTGCGAGGCAAAGTCTTATTCCGTCCAGGAATTTAGTATCGTGCTTCAAGGCTTGCAGGTTTTTTAATCAGATTGGTTTTTGTAAAAATACATGATTCCGCCTGAAGTTTGAAACGGGTTCAGCTTCAAAGGAATGGCACACACTTTGCAAAAACCAGACCGTTAAAGCATGCCAGCAACATTGAGTTTTTATCAGATATATAAACAAATGAACGTAAAACATCATTACATAGAGATGTCCGTGCAAAAGGCCACTATTACTTATTTCAGGAATATTGATGTACTTATTTCAGGAATAGTTAATACCGCCGGAATATGCCAACTTTAATATTACAATAACGTAGCTTTAATAGGAGTAATGGAAAAACCTAATTCAGTAAACCAGCCAACATTTGACACCGCATTTCTTAACGGACTAAGAATAATACTTGCCCTGTGGGTGGCACTAGGACACTTTTACTACTATATAGGTGCAGATGAAGTTTTTCCTCTGCCCGTATTAGGTAAAGTGCTTCACCACAACTCCTCAGCGGTTAGCGGGTTTATGATCATTACCGGCTTTCTGATGACTTTCCATTATACCCTGCGTGAAAGAAAAGAACTGCCGGAAAAAAGGGAAACCTTTATCAAATTCTGGCTGAGACGCTTCTTCAGGTTGTATCCCATCTATTTCATCGCTATCATGGTAGCATTCTTCCTGCTACCTGTTACCAGGGATTTTGCCCACGCCAATGTGCGCTTCTTTACCGGAGAAACACCTCATTTCAAGTGGACCTACGATCCGGCGCTGAGCCCCGGCCTTAAAGATCTTTTTTTACATCTTACCTTCCTGCATGGCTTTTTCCCTGTGATCAACGCCAGCATACTGGGCCCAGCCTGGAGTCTTTCTCCCGAAGTGCAGTTCTACATTATCTTTCCCCTGCTGTACCTGGTTTTCTTTTACAGCAAACGAAGCAGCTTCCTGAAGCTGCCTTTCATTGTATTAATTGCAGGCGCATTATATATATTATCGTACAAGCTTTTCGGAGACGCCTCCATGATAAGGAAAGCCCGTATAACAGACCTCGGCCTTCCAACACTGGTTACCTACCAGCTGATCTACTTTGTTACAGGTATGATCATGGCCAAAGTACTGATCAACAAAACCGGTTATTTCCATTTGTTCTTCTGCTCATTTATCTGTATCTGCCTGAAGGTAGACATCTTTACCATTGGTATACTGGCAGCCATCCTGGTCTTTATGTTCAGCGAAGAACTGAAAAGCAATATGCCCGGCTGGGTTTACCGTATCCTGATCTTCTTCAAGCGATTACTGGGCGGCAAAGTTGGTACCATGGGCGCTAATTTATCCTACTCTTTGTACCTGATACATAGTTTCACATTGCAGATCATACTCTTCTACTCCACCAAACTGCCGGCAGGCAAACCACTTATTGTACTGGTTGCGCTTATTGCTTTCCTTGTGATCAATCTGCTGCTGAGCTATGTGTTGTACCGGTGGGTGGAAGAGCCGTTCATTGTTATCGGCAAAAGGATAGTTGACCGCAAATATCCTGCTGAGGTAAAGGTTAAATATACGCCTGCTCCCTAAGCCACTCTCACTTCAATATAAAGGCCGGTGTTACGTTGCTTTGTAACACCGGCCTTGTTTATATCCAGCGCTTAGCGCCATGCTCCGTCATACGCCTTTGCAATCACGTTCATCGGATCGCCGATCACGGTTTTGCGGGAATTGGTATGCCAGGCCACCTGCACATTATTGGGGAAGTGCATAATCACCGTGAAAATGCCCCTGTCTTCTACATCGCTCCATGCCCCGTTCTTCCATACATAGCCGCCATGTACACCTGCAATGATGCCGTCAAAGCCCATCAGCTTTTCCTTCATGCGCTTTAACATGGATGCAGACACATATTTGTTCTTTTCTGCTGTAAGCATTACCTGTGCCACTTCGGGGGCATTCATATACCAGCCACCTGCACCGGCTTCGAGGTACGGTGTGTAGCGCATGATACCGTGCAGCACCGGCTTGGAATAGTTGTAATACAATGTCATGGTCCTGTCGGCCGATTTAGGGGAGATAGGGCCTAAATTGTTCCAGGGGCCAATATCAATCATATTGTAATCAGGCAATCCTGCCACCTTAAAGATCCTTTCGCGTACGTAGCTGCGGAAGAACTGGGAAACTGCTTCATCCGTGTCTATGTCTGACTTACCTTCAAAGGCAGATTTACCTTGCACGATGCAGGGCAGCAGCACACGGCACATCAGGAAGTTTACATTGTCATAATCATAAAAAGATGCATCATCGCCAAAACCGGTGCTGGGCGTTTGCATACATTTGCGCAGCGCAGCGTAGGTGAAGCCGAAATGTGTTAATCCTGCTTTGTGTGCCAGCAGATGTCCTACTGTAATGTTCCTGTTGGCCTGGGGAATGTTCCATGAAGGTGGCAGCAACTCCCACAGATAAGCGTTTTCATTCAGTCCTTTATCTTCAAGGGCCTGCAATACTGCCAGCGCGGTTATTGTTTTTGAACAGCTGCCTATGCCCTGCCGGGTAGTAGCCTGGTATTCAATTTCCGGCTGATCAATACCTCGTCTTGCAAGGCCCCCGTTATCATACCGGGCAATCTTTCCGTCTTTTGCGATGGCAAAGGCATAGCCCACCGTCTTGTCTTCAAAACTTTCTTTCAGCTTCTTGGCAAAAAGATCCACATCAAATCCTTTATTAACAAAGTCATCAGGCTTCTCGCAGGCCGTTAACAGGGCGCCCGTCAGTCCGAGCATCATACAGGTGTTCTTGAGTAAAGTTTTCATAATATTCAGTGCTTTGAGGTTTTATGCCCGCAAAGATGCGGCAGCGGTAAGCATGAAAAACACCTGCTTTAATGAATGGGGAACCTGGGTTAACGAAATGGTACAGGAGGTATATATTACACCAGTCTGCGCGACATTAACTGCATGAATTCTTCTTTCTTCTTGGGAGAGATAGCAATCATCGATTCATCCTGCATGATCACATAACCGCCATCGGTCTTGATCATTTTCTTCACTGATTTCAGATTAATGATATGGGAATTGTGTATGCGAAAGAAGCCATGACCGGTAAGCATTAATTCATACTCTTTCAGATGACGGCTAACCATTATCCTGCGGTTATCCTTTATGAAAAAGGTGGTGTAGGGACCATTGGCCTCTAAACGGGTGATGTTGCTCAACTGTATAAATTCAATGCCCTCGGAAGTGGACAGGCTGATAGAGAAATCCTCCCCTTCAGGACGTTGCAGGTTCTTTATTAACAGTTCCAGCTTCTTATCAGCATCTTTTTGCCGCAGGCTTTCAATGGCTGTAGCGACCGCCTGCTGTAGCTCTTCCAGGCTGATAGGCTTCAGCAGGTAGTCCACTGCACTGAACCTGATGGCTTTTATAGCATAATGATCATATGCGGTGGTGAAGATAACACGGAAGTTACGCTGCGCCACCTTCAGCAATACATCAAAGCCGGTGCCCGACTGCATCTCTATATCCATAAAAACTATATCCGGCAGATGGGCGTTGATGAATGATACCGCCTCTTCTACATTACCCGCCGTACCGATCACGTCTATACGCGGACAGAATTCTGTCAGCAGACTTTTGAGGAAATCCCTGCTAAGTACCTCGTCTTCTACGATCAATGCTTTATAGGTCATTGGTATTGGTTTTCATGGTGCCGGTAAGTTACGAAAATGACCCGTCAAATAATGGCTGCGGGATATACAGGCTGGTTCTGTTAAAACCTTCTTCGTTGTTGCCGCTGCCTGCAGTATACTGAAGATTGATCTTCCTGCTGCCCTGCCGGTTAAACAGGCGTATGCGCCTGGACAGCACACTTTCTTCTCCGGAGCTGATCCCCTTTCTCTTCTCCAGCTGGTCTGCACTTTCACGACTGATGCCGTTATCCGTTACTGCTACCCACAGTCCATCATCCTGTAAATTAAAGTCGATGTTTATTTTTCCTAACCTGTTATCTTTTATATTCAACACCCCTTTATATAAGGCGTCTTCCACCAGGCTATGTACTATCAGCGGGAGGATGGCGGCCTGCCGGGCATGCTCAGGCAATGTGATTTTATAATCAAATCTGCCCGGAAACCTGGTCTGCTCCAGCCAGAGATATTCTTCCAGCAAACTGGCTTCATCCTTGGAACTGATAGACAGCTCATCACCATAATGAATAATCTTCCTTAAGAAGGTGGAAAACTTACTGATATACTGAATGGATGCTTTTTTATTATCTGCTGTTATAAAGTACTGTATGGAATTAAGTGAATTGAAAAGAAAATGGGGGTTCATCCTTCCCTGCAACACTTTCAATTTCAGCAGCTGGTTCATTTGTTCTATCTGCTCGTTCTGTTTTACGATCAGCTGGTTCCGCTGGGCCAGTTGCTGCACCAGTTTCTTACGGGTATGATAGCGGCTATAGAACAGGGCTGCCAGCATCAGTATCACCACAGCTGCAATCAGCAGCAGGCCTTGCTGTATCCGCTGCCGTTCTACTACCAGTGCCGTATCTATCAATCGCTGTGTCACGATCTCCCGTTCTTTGGTCAGTAACTCTATATCACTTTTGCCAAGCCCAAGACTGTCTTTTGCTGAAATATCGAGAATAATATCCGCCACTTCTTCTCCAAGATATTTCCTGATCAGGGCGGATACCTGCATTTTTGCCCCGGTGCTGTTAAAATACCTGTTCACCGGTTCATCCCAGTCGCTGTTCTTAGGATAGATGGCTGCAAACCCTTCTCTTCTTACATCGAACAAACGTTGCCGCTTTACTTTAATACCACGCTGCAGCGCCACTACATATATGGATACCGGTACATACCCGATACCGCCGGGGTCTGCCGCAATATCTTTCAGTACTTCGTAGTCGTTAACAGGATTATACTTTACCGGCATCGCAGTAAAATAGCGTTCCCTGAGTGTCAGCAGGTCCTGTTCCATGGTAGTGCCGCCCAGCGTGTAGCCGGTCATCTTTTTCAAACCGGCTATCAGCTGCGGTCCCGATTCAAAAGCCGGCATGCTGTTATTGGATACCAGTACATTCAGATCGGGCATATAAGGCGGTGAGAACTTCACTTCCTTCTTTCTTTCCGCTGTGATGGAGTAATAAGACAAGGCAAACAGTCCGCTGGCATCCGAGCTGCGGATCTGGGGATAGATGTCTTTGAACTCCTTCGCCTTCACCCAGTTGATCTTTAACTGCACACCATACTCCTGCTCCACAAAGCCCCTGAATCCTTCCATCAGCTCATATTCAATGCCTACCAGCGCCCCTGACTTATCCAGGTAGATAAAAGGCTCTATTTCATCCCACAATACGGTAATTGTGCCGCTTTGCTGCTCCCTCACCTGCTTCCAGGAGTCTGTTCTCCAGCCGGGAGCAGCGACTGCCGCTACTACTATCCCCTGGCCAAGCAACAAAATGCCGATAATGTTAATCAAGCTCCTCATGCATAGGCTTTGATCTAAGATCAGGTATTTAACGGCGACCTGCGCTTTGACTTAACGAATGGAGCATTTGAGTTAACGGATACACCCCCGGGTTTTTGTTTAAGAGTCAGGTAACCATTACTTTTATTAAAACAATTGTTACGCCTATACTCCATACTGACCTTCCTCCTGGTATCCTGTTCAGGGCTATCTGCACAGGAACTCTCCTTCAGGCACCTGACCACTGCCGGCGGCCTGTTAAGCGACCTCGGACTGGTGCTTACAGAAGACCGGCAGGGCCGTTTGTGGATTGGAAGCGAAGAAGGGATCAATGTTTTTGACGGCTACCAGCTAAGCAGCTACCGTGTACCAGCCAATTCAGGCCTGATCAGCAATAACATCATCAACATACATTGCGATACCGCGGGTACCATCTGGATCTATACGCCGGCGGGTATTCAATATAAACGGGAGAATGACAGCCGCTTTCTCCAGTTCAGCTCCCGTATAGCCGGTAACTCCAAAGTGCTGTTCTTTGGTAACAGTCCGGACGGACAGCTCCTGCTGCTTTCATCCAGCCATCTATACCAGCTGGATGCCGACATGCAGCTAAAAACCCTCACCGGGCTCTCGCCGTTGTTGCAGCAGTATGGCGCACCGCTGACCTTTGAACATTTCCGGGACAACGAATGGTTGATCGGGTTCAGGGATAAGCTGGTGCTGATAGACAGCCGGCAACAATATCCCATAAAAGAATTTGCCTACGGAAAATGCTGGACCATCGGCAAGGTAAACGACAGCATCATACTGGCGGGTAGTTTCTCAAAAGACACCCTTGCATTGATCAACATGCGATCGGGTGCAATAACATGCATCAATAACTGGCCGGCTGACGATGGCAAACCGATAGGCGGGTATGCGGGCACTATCCGGGCCATTGGTAACAACAGATTTGCGGTAGCCTGCCGGTACGATGGCCTGTATATTATTGACCTGAACCAAAGAAAAGCTTATCACCACACGCACGATCCCGGAGATCACGCTTCTGTCAGTTCCACCTATTGCAGAAGCCTGCTGGTTACACGCAATGGTACGCTGTTCGTGCATTCCCGCGGGGTTTCCTATTCCACTTTATCTTCCCCCCAGTTCCGGCTGCAAAAACATCTGGTGAACAGTACAGGTCAGAAGTATGACGGCAGTTTCAATACATTCTGGCAGGACAGTAACAGACACCTGTGGATCGGTACCAACAGTCATCTGGCACGGCTGGACAGGCGAACGGGTGTCAGCGCCTATTATACCTACTATGATCCTGCAGGCGGCCCGCGTAAATACAAGACGATCCGCAGTATTGTGGCAGACAAGGCCAACAGGATATGGGCGGGTACCTTTGGCGGGGGTATGGGCATGCTGCAGGCCAACGGCACTTTTAAGCAATACAGGCGAAATGCACAGGACCCTGCCCACTCGCTTCCCGCTAATGACATACATGCCATTGTTACCGACAAACACGGCAATTTCATTATTTGCACACTTGGCGGCTTTGCCTACTTTAACCCGCTGACCCAACAGATGCAGACATTCTTCACGCATCACAGTCTCCGGGAAATTGCCCACCGTCCTACCTACTATGCCATGGCAGACAGCGCGGATAACTGGTGGCTGGGGCAGGCGGATGGCCTGTATTGTTATAACAGGCAAAAAGACAGCCTGCTCCCTGTTAAGTTGCCCCTGCGGGATGCAGATCATACCATCCGGGCCATAGCCACAGACAGTACCGGGATGATATATGCCGGGAGCTTTTCCGGCCTCTTTATCATATCGCCCCACACATTAACCGTACAAAAAGTGATAGACCGCCAGGACGGCCTTCCGAGTGATAACATCATGGGCCTGCTTTGTGATCAGGGAGGCAGGATGTGGATACTGGGCATCACAGGGCTATCCCGCTACGATCCGCAAAGCGGCTCAGTGGAAAGTTTTGATGCGCGCGATGGTCTTGAACAAAGCAATCATGGATTGTGCAATTTCTACATGGCGCCCGACGGAGAAATATTTACCGGCAGTGCAGCCGGCTTCAATCATTTCTATCCTGGGCAGATCAGTAGTAAAGTCACCCCTTTGCCGGTGTTCATTACTTCACTGGTATTAAGAGATACCACTATCAGCACCATCCGTAACAACAGTTACCGGCTGAAATACTACCAGAACAACTTATCGCTTTCTTACCTGGCAGTAGACTTTCAACTGGGCCCCTCCGTACAGTACCGTTATAAGCTCAGCGCCTTTGACACGGGCTACGTTTACGCCGGGCAACAGCGAATTGCCCGCTACACCAACCTGAAACCGGGTAACTACACATTCATTGCCGAAGCGTCTGTCAACGGTAAAGACTGGCATGCTGCACAGCATCCTATTAGGATAACGATTCCCAAAGCATTCTGGGCCACCGCGTGGTTCAGGTTACTGGCCGCATCCCTGCTACTGTTGCTGGTATACCTGCTTTACCGCTACAGGATCTGGCAGGTTAATAAAGAAGCCCGCTTAAGGAGCGACTATGAAATAAAATTAAATGAGCTGGAGAACAGCGCGCTGCGCACACAAATGAACCCGCATTTTATTTTCAACTCCCTTAACACAATCAATTCTTTTGTCAACAGTAATAACAGGGCCCAGTCTAACTTGTACATCAGCAAATTCTCGAAGCTTATCCGCTTGATACTTGATCATTCCCGGCAAAAGAAAATAACACTGCGTGATGAACTGGAAGTAGCCATGCTCTATATTCAACTGGAGCAGATCCGTTTTGAGCAGCGCTTTCAGTTCGATATCCAGGTGAGCGGGGCGGATCCGGATATTACTGAAGTACCTCCCCTGATCATTCAGCCATTTGTGGAAAATGCCATTCTGCATGGCCTGTTGCCCAAAAAACAGGACGGCAGACTGAAAGTAGAGATCATAAAACATGACGCCAGCCTTCGCTGCATTATTGAAGACAATGGCATTGGAAGAGCAGCCGCCCGCCATATCAGGGAAAGCACCGGTTATAAGCGCCGCTCCCACGGTATGGAGATCACGATCAAACGGATCTCATTATTCAACAAAGAGAACGGCCTCTCTGCTGCCATCCGCATCACCGATCTTGAAAATGAAAACGGCCAGGCCAGCGGCACAAGGGTAGAGATCCCACTGGCTTATACAGAATGCTTCTAACCGTACTTTTCAAGATCTGACCGTTCCTGTAAGGAGGCGCGTATTTGGGGGGATTTTCGTACTTTGTATAAATAGCATATTAATTCTCCTCCAACAAGATAGCTTCATGAAAAATAACCTGCTCTTACCGTTACTGCTCCTGTTTACGCTTGCGCAGGCGCAAACCAAACCCACTGTGGCCGACTGGCAGTACGATTTGCGTTTTCTACAGGAAACAATACATAAGGATCACCCTTTCCTGTTCCATAAGATAACGGCAGCGCAGTTTGATGCTGAAGTGAATAAACTTTACGAGGCAATGCCAGCCATGCAGGAACATGAACGTGCCGCAGGACTGGTACGCATAGTCTCCTTGTTAAAATACGGGCACACTGCACTTCCCTGGCGGGAATCCCCGTCAAAATATCATTCAGCGCCCATTAACTTTTACTGGTTCAGTGATGGGGTGTATGTAGAAGGAGTGAGTAAGAGCAATGCTGACCTGTTAGGCGCTAAACTGATCAAGGTAGAAGGCCTGCCGGTAATGCAGGCGCTGCAAGCGGTGAAGCCCCTGGTGCCTGCTGAGAATGACCAGTTCTTCAAGGCATACGGTCTTGATTACCTGGTTAACCCGGAAGCATTACATGCCCAGCGTGTAACCCCATCTCTGAAAAAAACAATTACCTACACTTTTGAGAAAGATGGCCGGTCATTTGAGCAGACAGTGGCAACACTGGATACCTTTGCCCCGCCACGCCAATATGGCTTTATACCGCCCGGTACAGATTGGCTGACGGTGCGTGATACAGGCAGCACGCCCTATTATCTGAAGCACCTGGACAAAATCTATTACTTTGAATACCTGCCCGCTGCCAAAACGGTATATGTGCGGCATAGCCAGATAGACGATGATCCGCAGGAAGCCACTCCCCTTTTCTACAAAAGGTTGTTTGACTTCATAGATCAGCATGAAGTGGAGCGACTGGTGCTGGATGTACGTTTGAATGGGGGTGGCGACAACTATAAGAACAAGCCCGTTGTTACCGGCATCATAGCCTGTAAAAAGATCAATCAGCCCGGGAAGCTGTTCGTTATTATCGGCAGAAGAACCTTCTCCGCCTGTCAGAACCTGGTAAATGAGCTCAGTAACTATACCAATGCCACGTTTGTGGGCGAGCCTACTGCAGAGAATATTAATTTTTATGGGGATAACAGGAGGTCAGTGCTGCCCAAAACGAAAACACCTGTTTACCTGTCCTTTGCCTGGTGGCAGGATAAAGCGCCCTGGGAGAATGGACCCTGGCTGGCGCCGCAACTGGCGGTAGATATGAGTTTTAATGACTACAAAACCAATAAGGATCCGGTGCTGGACGCCTGCCTTCAGATAACTGATAAAAATGCCATTAAAGACCCGGTTCGACACCTGAGGAAACTATTCCTGGCGGGAAAAAAGGACCAGCTGGAAGCAGACGCCCAGAAGTTCATACAAGATCCAAGATACCGCTACATTGCCCTGGAATACCAGTTAAACCAGTTTGGTCATCATCTTATCGATGTTGATCAACTGGAACCCGCTACCTGGTTATTCCAGCTAAATACCCGGCTTTACCCTGCTTCTCCCAATGCATGGAATAGCCTGGCAGAAATTTCTCTGAAAACGCATCAAACAGACAAAGCTATTGAATACTATAATAAGGCCATCAGCCTTGATCCTGACGGTATTACCGGCGAACATGCCAGGATAGCGCTGGAGCAGATCAAAGCAGGCCAAAACGGCCATCAGGCTTTCAGATAATTGAAATGAGCGGTTGTTTCTGCTATCAGCGACTGCATCAGCTGTTTAGCGCTCCTGTGTTTGAGCAGCGGCGCTATCTGTCCGCCCCAGAACAGGACCATATCCCACTGTTGCTGCTCTACCGCCGCCTTCCTGAGGGGTGACATGAACGTCGTTTGTAAAGGGAAGGGCAGGAACTGTTTCTCCCGGGCTATCAGGTCCCTGGCTATCCTGCTGGTAATGCCACGTCCCAGGCGGCCGGTAAATGCCCTTGACAAGGTAGTGTACCTGGCAGCCTCAGAAAATAACATGTGCCGGTGAATGGGCAGCGCATTCGATTCGTCTGTAGCCAGGAAGGCGGTTCCTACCTGAACGGCATCTGCGCCCAGTGTTAAGGCAGCGGCTATACCCCTGCCATCTGCAATACCTCCCGCGGCAATAACCGGGGTCTTTACCTTTTCCCTGATCAGCTGTACCAGTACAAAGGTACCGGTGGTAGAAGCTTCGGCAGCGGCCAGGAAAGATGGCCGGTGACCACCCGCTTCAAAACCGGAGGCAATGATCAGGTCTACCCCAGTCTGATCCAGGGCGATGGCTTCATCCAGGGTAGTGGCGGCGCCGATGGTTTTGATCCCCCGCTTACGCAGCTGGTCCAGCACGTCACCGGGCAGCAGCCCAAACATGAAGCTGAAAACCTCCGGGCGGATATCCAGCACCACCTGCAGCTGGTTCTCGAACCTGGACTTAAAAGGCGCCGGTTTCGCCGGTACCGGAATGCCCAGCTCATCGAAATAGGGCTGAAAGGTTTTCCTGGCCAGCTCATATTGTTCGTCGCTCACTGAGCCATCCGGGCCATCGGTATCAGACACCCACAGGTTCAGGTTGTAGGGTTTGGCAGTAGCGGCCCTGATCTGCTTATCTATGTCGTAAATCTCCTGCGGACTTAATGTATAGGCCCCATAGCCCCCCAGTCCGCCGGCATTGGATACCGTGGCCACCAGTTCAGCAGAAGAGAGTCCTCCGCCAAAGGGGCCCTGCAGGATGGGGTATTCAATACCTAATATTGCCTTTGCTTTTGTATTATACCACATGGTGTTACAATTTATACGTTGGTATCTGTAAGCATTTTGTTGACAATACGCCATTGACCATCTATCTTATGAAAAGACAGGAACTCATGATAGTGAAAATCATACATTTTCACCTTTAGCTCCGCTACTGCAATGGAATTTACCACCCTTATGTCCAGTATTTCTCCCTTAAAGGGCTTGTCTGCATCACGTGGGCTTTGGCGGTTTTTTACACCGTCCAGGTATTGATCCAGTGTTTTAGCGTAAGGTACACCCTTTACATCGCCAAAAAGCAGGATGCCGGGTTGATAGATAGCGTGCAGCGCGTTAAGATCGCCTTCATAAATACCTTTGAAATAATAGTCTTCCAATGCCTGTGAAATGGCTAAGACATCTGTTTGTTGCGTTTCCATTTTGCAAGGTTTTGAAGCGCTGACCCGAAAGTTCCAATAATAATACTATCGTAAAAAAACGTCCGAGCCTACGTGAAGCCTGGGAATAACCCGTTAAAATAGTATGCCCCTCCGAATCAGCGCTGATGAATGATTAGTTGAGATGATGCCCTGCACCTGCACCGCCATCAACGTGGATGATGGCGCCGGTGATGTAGTTACTTTTTGCAACCGTATAGACCATCTGCACAATATCCTCAATCTCCCCTACGCGGTTCAGCAGCTGCAGGCCTGCCATTTTATCTACATCATCCCCGTGCATGGGCGTACGCACGGTTCCCGCAGCGATGGTATTTACGCGGATGTTCTGCTTACCAAACTCGGCGGCCAGCTGCAGGGTAAGTGAATGAATGGCCCCTTTGCTTGACATAGCGGCACTGGCAGGCACCCCTGCCAGGGCATGGTGAACCAGCGGTGTTCCAATATTGATCACTACCCCGTCATGTTGTTTCAGCATCTGGGGGATAACCGCCTGGGTGGTAAAATAAGTACCTTTCAGGTTAGTATCCAGGAAACGGTCCAGGTAGGATGCTTCCACTTCCAGGAAAGGTTTGGTTTCAAATATACCTGCGTTGTTCACCAGCACATCTGCAGTGCCGAACTTTTCAACAGCAGTGGCTATCAGCCGGTCACCGGTGCGTTTATCGCTCACATCGCCGGCTACCATGGCCAGGTTCGGACCTGCGCCCAGCTCATGATACACCTGTTCCAGTTTTTCAGGTGTGGTAGAATTGATCACCACGTTATCTCCTTTTTCCAGGAAATACTGCGCTATCCCTTTACCGATCCCGGAGGATGCGCCTGTTACTATAATCGTTTGCTTTTTCATTTTTCAGTATTTTATTTTTTATCAGCAGTGATACCCTGTTCCCGCAGAACGGATACCTGGTCACCTGCGTATCCCCAGTCATCCAGCGCAATTTCCTGGATGACAACATGGGTGAGGTGGGGATCTTTATTCAGCACCTGGGTGATCAGGTCTGTCACACCTTTTATCAGCTGCTGTTTTTGCTCACGGGTGACGCCTTCGCGGGTCACTTCAATTTTTACGTATGGCATAGTAGTAGGTTTTATGCCAGAGACGGGGTTGCAAGGGCCCTGGCGGTGATACTTACGTTCAGATCAAAATCATTGTAGATAAGGGTGTCTCCCAGGTCTTTGAAGAAATTACCGGAGCGGAACCGGATACCGTACCGGGTACGGTCTACTACGATCTTACCGGATGCGGTAAGGGTATCGTTTGCCACGCTGACACTGGCTTTGAAGCTAACCGGCTGGCTGATGCCTTTGATGGTAAGATTGCCTTCCACCTGGTCATTATCCACCCTTGAGATTTCAAAGGTAGCTTCGGGGTAGCGGTCAATGGCAAAGAAATCGTCTGAAGCCAGGTGGCCGGCAAACTGGGCATTAGTGGCGGGATCCGTTACGTCCAGTATCTTAATGGAAGTAGTATCGATCACAAAGCTGCCGCCGGTCAGTTTACCGTCTTCCAGCGTAAGGTTGCCTTGTTTAATAGCGATAGTGCCATCATGTGCACCGGTTACTTTCCGGCCAACCCAGTGAATGTTGCTCTGGGAAACTACGATGTTGAATTGTTGCTTTTTCATATCCTTTGTGTTTTTATTGTTAATAATTACAACACAAAGGACGGACAGATTCGCGGGGTGATTACGTGACGTAGGTCACTTTCTGGAATGGGCGTTATACAAACGGCTCAAAGTCTCCCTGGAAACACCCAGGTAAGAGGCTATCAGGTGTTTGGGCACCAGCTCGTAAAGCTGGGGATAAAGGTTCATCAGTTCTTCATAGCGTGTTCTGACATCGTTGTTCATATAAGACAGGAGCCTTTTTTGTGAAGCTACATAGCCCCTGTTGGTACGCCAGCGAAAAAAATGCTCTACCTGGTGTATCTCACTGCAAAGTTTTTCACGGTCGGCATTGCCCAGGCTGAGCACTGTTGCATCGGTGATGCAGTCTACGTTGATAGTGGCCCTGGTTTGCGTATACAGCGCATTATAGTCCGAGGTCCACCAGGTGGGCATGGCAAACTGCAGGATGTACATTTTCACCTCGTCATTAATGTAGAATGATTTAAGGCAACCGGAAAGTACAAAGTATTCACAGTCTACCTTATCTCCTTCCCTGATCAGCACCTGGCCCTTTTTGAAACTAAGGGGCTGAAAATGGGAGAAGAAGTAGGCAAACTCCTCATCGTTTAATGAGGCAGTTCTGGCAATATGTCCTTTCAAGATGGCTGCTGGTTCCATGTTCTCCAAAATTAAAAAATTATAGCCGGCAAAAGGCCGGCTATAATATATAGGTATAACACATTGATGAACGTCGGGATCTTAGTTCCATCCGCCTCCCAATGCCTGGTAGATATTTACCATGGCATTCATCTGCTGTTTTTTGGTTTCTATCAGCTCAAATTTCGACTCCAGTGCATCTCGTTGGGTGAGCAGCACTTCCATATAATCGGCCCTTGCAGATTTGAAAAGGTCGTTGGAGATGTTGATAGACAGCACCAGTGCATCCACTTCCTTGGTTTTCAGGTCATAACTCTGCTGCAGGTTGCTGATCTTAGACAGCTGGTTGGCCACTTCAACATACGCATTCAGGATAGTACGCTCATAGTTGTAAGCCGCCTGTACCTGTTTGGCGTTAGCGCTGTAGTAGGCGGCCTTGATGGCGTTCTTGTTGACCAGGGGCGCCATCAGGTCTCCCGCAACAGAATACAGCATAGATTCCGGCGTTCTCAGCAAATAAGACGGGTTGAATGCATTGTAACCAAAGGAGGCGGAAATACCCAGTGATGGATAGAACAGCGATTTGGCCACTTTGATATCCAGCCGGGCTGCCGCCAGATCCAGTTCGGCCTGTTTAATATCCGGACGGTTAGCCAGCAGCTGCGAAGGAATACCGGCGTGAATAGCTGCAGGAACGGCATTGCTCAAAGCCTGGGCATCTCTTTGAATGGGCTGCGGATACCTGCCCACCAGGAAATTGATCTTATTTTCCGTTTCTATGATCTGCTGCTGGATATTGAACTGCAGGCTTCTGGTGTTGAGCACTTCGGCTTCAAACTTCTTTACCGCCAGCTCAGTTGTTCGTGCCGCTTCTTTCTGTTGTTTCACTATTTCCAGTGCATTGCTCTGTATTTCGATATTCTGCTTTACAATATCCAGCTGGTTATCCAGCGCCAGCAGCTCGTAATAAGAATTGGCAATCTCAGCGATCAGGTTGGTCACCAGGAAGTTCCTTCCTTCAACGGTAGACAGGTAGCGGGCCACTGCTGCTTTTTTTGCATTGTGCAGTTTATTCCAGATATCCACCTCCCAGTTGGCATACAGTCCTACCAGGAAGTCTGGCAGGGGATCCGGCATTTCTTTTCCGGGCTTAATATCAGTGGTGGCTTCACTGGCGCCGCGGCTGGTGTACCGCCCTACTTTTTCAAGACCGGCAGATCCCCTAACCCCGATAAAGGGCAGGTACTCCCCTTTCCTGGCTTTCACTTCATTCCGCGCAATCGCTATCTCCTGTAAAGTGATGTTCAGTTCCTGGTTGTTCTTCAGCGCCGTATCTATCAGCGCAGTGAGGTAAGGATCTGTAAAATACTCCCGCCATTTAACGGTGGCCGTATTGGTGCTGTCCTGCGAGTCGTTATAACCCGCAGGCACGGCTTTATTTTCTGTCTTTTCTACAAGCGCTGGCACTTTGCACGCCGCATAAATAAATGGGATGCAGGCAAGCCCTATGTATTTATATATACTTCTTCTAATCATTGTGATCAATTTCTTCAGTTAACGGATTTTCGTCTTCATCTCTAATGAGCTTCCGTTTTGCTGCCAGGACGCCAAACAGGTAGTACAAACCGGGAATGATGATCACCCCGAACACCGTTCCGATCAACATACCACCTGCAGAGGCGGAGCCAATAGTGCGGTTACCGATTGCGCCCGGACCTGTAGCAAACACCAGCGGAACCAAACCCGCTATAAACGCCAGTGAGGTCATTAATATGGGACGGAAACGCGTTTTGGCACCCTCAATAGCTGCCTCCAGCACGGTGGCGCCCGCACGGTGTTTCTGCACGGCAAATTCCACGATCAGCACGGCATTCTTACCCAGCAGACCAACCAGCATTACCAATCCCACCTGGGCATAGATGTCGTTTGACAGGCCCATTATCTTTACCAGCAGGAATGCGCCAAAAACACCGGCAGGAAGTGAAAGGATCACCGCCAGCGGCAGCAGGAAGCTTTCATACTGTGCAGCCAGGATCAGGTAAACAAAAGCCAGTACCACCAGGAAGATATAGAGCGCTTCATTACCGCGGCCTACTTCGTCTTTAGACAATCCCTCCCAGTCTATACCATATCCATGCGGCAATGTTTTGGCGGCTACTTCTTCAATTATCCGGATGGCCTCGCCGCTGCTGTAACCGGGCGCAGGCTCACCCCTGATGGCGGATGAGGTGTACATATTATACCGGGTGATCTCGTTCAGGCCATGCGTCTTTTTGATAGACATAAAAGCGGAGTAAGGCACCATCTCATCACGGTTGTTTTTCACATACAACTTCATCAGGTCATCCGGGAGGGCCCTGTATTCCGGAGAAGCCTGTACGAACACCTTCGAGAAAGTACCGAAGCGGATAAAGCCCAGCTCGTAGGTACTACCTATTAAAATGGAAAGGTTGTCCATCGCCTTACCAATAGAAACACCTTTCTGCATGGCCGCCTGGTTGTCTATCACCAGCTCATACTGGGGATAGTTGGCGCTGAAGAAGGTGAATAACCCTTTCAGCTCCTTACGTTTGCTCAATGCAGCCATGAAATCGTCGTTCACTTTCTCCAGCTCCCTGTAGTCATCGTTATTGGTCTTATCAAGGAGACGCAGGGCAAAACCGCCTGCAGCGCCATATCCGGGTACTGCCGGTGGTCCGAAGAATTCAATGGTGGCGCCGGGAATATCCTTACATTTTTCTTCCAGTTCGCGGATCACCTCATTTACAGAATGCTTACGTTCTGACCAGTCTTTCAGGTTGATCAGACAGGTGCCTGCGTTAGAGCCGCGTCCTTCTGTCAATACTTCGTAGCCTGCCAAAGCAGAAACAGATTGAATGCCTTCTACATGCTCCGCAATTTCCTGTACCCTCTTGGCAATGTCATTGGTCCTTTCCAGGGTAGATCCCGGCGGTGTTTGCACAATGGCATAGATCATGCCCTGGTCTTCACTCGGAATAAAGCCGGAGGCCAGGTTCTTACTAATCCCAAATATGCCGAAACAGAAGGCCAGCAGCAGGGCAAAGGTGATGAGCCTGCGGTTCACGATCACTTCCAGCAGGCGTGTATACCTGCCGGTGAGTTTCTCAAATGCCCTGTTAAAGGCGTCAATGAATTTATCCACCGGCGATTTCTTACGCGGCTTTCCATGGTTGTTCTTTAATATAATGGCGCAGAGCACAGGTGTAAGCGTCAGCGCCACTACACCCGAAAGAACGATGGCCGTTGCCATGGTAATGGAGAACTGCCGGTAGAATATTCCTACGGGGCCCGACATAAATGCCACCGGAATAAATACCGCTGTCATTACAAAGGTGATGGCCACAATAGCGCCCGCAATCTCATGCAATACCTGTTTGGTGGCCTGGTAGGGTGATAAATGCTTCTCTTCCATTTTGGCATGCACCGCCTCTATCACCACGATGGCATTGTCTACCACGATACCGATGGCCAGTACCAATGCAAACAGGGTGATGAGGTTGATGGTAAGCCCGAAGAGCTGCATGAAGAAAAAGGATCCTACCAGTGATACAGGAACCGCCAGTGTGGGAATAAGTGTAGAGCGCCAGTCGCCCAGGAACAGGAACACCACTATAGCCACCAGCACAAACGCTTCTCCCAGTGTATGCAGTACTTTTTCAATAGATGCATTCAGGAACGCAGACACGTCATAGCTGATCTCATATTCCATCCCCGGAGGGAAAGACGCTTTGAGCTCTTCCAGCTTAGCCTTCACTTCCTTGATCACCTGGCTGGCATTACTGCCGTATGTTTGCTTCAATACGATCGCTGCGGAAGGATGGTTATTCAGGTTGGAATAGATATCATAGAATTCGCTGCCCAGCTCCACCTCCGCGATGTCTTTCAAATGGAGCAGCTCACCGTTGGGATTGGCGCGGATAATAACGTCTTTATACTGCTGCGGCTGATTGTACCGTCCCTGGTAGGTCAGTACATATTCCAGCGATTGAGATTCCTTACCATCAGCCCTTCCCAGCCTGCCGGGGGAGCCGATGATACTCTGGCTGCCCAGCGCCTCCATCACTTCTTCTGTGGATACATTGTAGGCCCGCATCCGGTCTGGTTTCAGCCAGATACGCATAGCATACTGGCGGCTACCCAGGATCTGGGCATTACCAATCCCCTTTACCCTTTTCAGCTCATTGAGGATGTTAACGTTCGAATAGTTGTAAAGGAATTTCTCATTTGCCTGAGGATCTTTACTGTAAACGTTCACATACATCAGCATGTTGGGCTGCAGGATGTTCACCACGATACCTTCACGTTGCACCAGTACGGGCAACCTGTTGGTTACCTGCTCAATACGGTTCTTAACATTTACTACGGCCTGGTTAGGATCAGTGCCCAGGTCAAACACCACCTGTATATTGGCTTCACCCGCGCTGGTGGCATCTGAGGTCATGTACTTCATACCGGGCACGCCGTTCACCGCCCTTTCCATGGGGATGAGTACGGATTGCACCAGTACATCAGCGCTGGCTCCCGGGTAAGCTACACTCACTATTACCCTTGGCGGCGCAATTGACGGGAACTGCGATGTGGGAAGGGTATTAATAGCCAGTATGCCCATGAAGACAATGACAATTGATATCACTATCGCGAAGACAGGCCGCTTCATGAATATATTAAACATGTTCTTTCCTTTTTAGTCTTTATATTATTCGGTTGGTATCTTTAAATGTGCGATTACCGACCGGGGCTCTTCATAATCATATTCGATCTTATCATTGTCTTTTACTTTACGCAGGCCTTCCAGCAGTATCTTCTCATTCTCATTCAGGCCGCTTTTCACCACATATATATCCGGCATTTCAACATCGATGGTAATAGGCCGCAGCTTCACCACGTTGTCTTTATTTACCACGTACACATACTTTTTGTCCATGATTTCCATGGTGGCTTTCTGAGGGATCACAACGGCATCTTTCAATTGTGCCTCCATCAGTATGCTGCCTGTTTCTCCGTGCCTGAGCAGTTTCTCCGGGTTGGGGAATGTTGCCCTGAAAGCAATATTGCCGGTTTCGTTATCGAACTCGCCTTCTATGGTCTCTACGATGCCGGGTTGTTTGAACAGCTCTTTGTTGGCCATCAGCAGGTTTACTTTAGGCTTACCCTGGCTTTTTACAGTAGCTTCATAGTTGAGGTATTCCGGTTCGGATACGTTGAAGTACACCCACATGTGGCTGTTGTCAGACAGGGTAGTGAGCAGGTCTCCTTCTCCTACCAGGCTGCCGAGCTTTAAATGAAGTTTATCTATAATACCGTCGAAGGGAGCCCTTATTTCAGTAAAGGCCAGGTGCGCTTTGGCGAGTGCCAGTTCTGCCTTTGCTTTTTCAAATTTGGCATTGGCCATTGCCAGTTCATTTTTGGATACCACGTTGCGGTCTGCCAGGGCTTTGGTATTCTGCAATTCTATTTCAGTGGCTTTTGCCTCTGCTTCCGCTTTGTTGGCTTCCGCCTCGTAAATGGTGGGCATAATCTTGAACATCAGTTGCCCGGCCTTTACAAACTGGCCTTCATCAACATAAATGCCCTGCAGATAGCCTTTTTCCTGCGCCCTTACTTCAATGTTGCGGATGGAGCGGATCTGGCACACATACGCTTTCGTGTAGGCCGTGTCCATTTTTATTGCGCTGGTAACGAGAAATTTAGTGGAAGCTTCTTTTTCTTCCTCCTTTTGTTTACAGCCTGTGTGGCACAGCAAAGCCCACGAGCCAGCAAGCATGAGAATTCTTTTCATGATATATTATGTGTTCTTGATTCGGATTTCCTGGCAATTCTTTCCTGCATCGGGCATGACATAGAGATCCGCTATAGCGGCACGCGCTATGCAGGAAGAACTGTAAATGTATTGGTGGAGCTTATCAGGCAATGTTAGCTGCCTGTGTGTAAATGCAAAATCAAATCCTGATCACCAGGTGGATAATAAACTTGTAGGAAGAGAAGTAAGAAAAATGTTCACAGAAAGGCAATGCGCCTTCAAAAGAGGGGTAGACAGATGTGGGGATATGTGTGTTAATAAAGGCTATGAGGGTATTTCCGGTCTCTGAATATTTTCTGAAAAGGGTTGGGTCTTCGTCTTCTTCCTCTATTTCTATGGCCTTTATTTTTTCCCTGCCCTTCTTGGTTTTGGGGGGCGGGGTCTTGCTGACCTGGGCCTCCTCATATCGTGAGCAGGTGTAATGGATGTGGGGGCTTTTGTCAAACACCTTCTTCGGATAGTATCCGGTGGTATTGTGGCAGCTGAGGGCGTACCCTCCCAGGAGCAGCACACAGATTGACAGTAAAAGTTTAATTAATACCCTCATCATTCAGCTTCAAAAATACAATGAAGTTTATTAAATAGGTATATCGATCTCATTACGCTCAATAAAATAAAAGCTTTCCCCATGTAGTGGAAAGCCGGAAATCCCCCATGCTACATGTAGTAACAGGAGCCGTAAAATTAATAACAAAGTCGGCAACCTGCAAGCCCGGCACGCCAATTCCCCGCAATTTTAAGGAAGCTTTAAGGTGAATGGATATTTCCGTATTTTCATCATACGTATGAAACAACATCTCCTCAGCAGGCCGGAAGCCAGGAAGATCATCCTCCATGCGGCAGGATTGTCTAAAAGGGCGCAATTTGGAAAGGGCCGCGAGGCGGTCTTTAAAGTGATAGACCATCTCGGCTTTATCCAGATCGATACCAACTATGTTGTGGAACGTGCCCACCATCACGCACTTGCATCACGAGTACCTGATTATAAGCCCGAATGGCTGCAGGAACTACAGGAAGACGGAAGGATCTATGAGTTCCTGACGGCAGATTCCGGGTTCCTCCCCATGCATAATTTCCGCTATTCATTGCCGGTGAAGCAGGGCTTTTTAGCAGGCAGGAAACCACTTACAACGGCGGAGACTAATCTCATGAACCGGGTACTGGACAGGATAGCACGTGAAGGCCCGCTGATGGTGAAGGACTTTGAGAACGACCGCCAGGAGCCAAGTGCAGGCTGGTGGGACTGGCGACCGTCCAAAATGGCGCTTGAACGCCTGTACCTGGAAGGAAGCCTGATGGCTACGCGCACAAAGGAGTTCCTGAAAGTATATGATCTGCCCAAGAATATCGTTCCCCCGGATATTGATACTACTGTGCCCACACCGGAAGAATATGCAAGGCATGTCATCCGGCGCGAATTAACGGCCCTTGGTATTGCCTACGCAAAAGAGCTGGCCTGGCGTACCCGCCGCGTAAAAGACAACCTGGTAAAAAAGGAACTGGCCCGCATGGTGGAAGAGGGCGAGGTATCCCCTGTTGCAATAGATGGGCTCAAAACAGCCCCGCTCTTCATGCTCCCGGAATATAAAAACAAAAAGATCCAGCTATCGGGCGATGCGTTCATTCTTTCGCCCTTTGATGTCTTAAATGTATTCAGGCATCGTTTAAGGGATTTCTTTGATTTCGACTATCAGATAGAATGTTTTGTGCCGGAGGCCAAGCGTAAGTATGGGTATTTTTCCCTGCCCGTATTGGTGGGAGATACTTTTGTGGCCAGGATGGATGCAAAAGCAGACCGTAAACAGCGGGTACTGATCGTACATAATCTCCACTTTGAGCCGGTAAAATTAAACGAAGAGACGGTTGACCAGGTAGCTGATGCCATTAAAGCATTTGCTGCATTCAACCGGTGCCAGGAGATCAGCATTACCAAATCAAACAGCAGGCAGTATCTCAAGGGGATCAGGAATAGCCTGTAATCAGTCAGGCAGGTACTTTCCTGATCTCTTTAAAGATATATTGCTTGGCAAGAAAGATGGTAAGGAACCACATAAAAATGGTGACTATCAGATTAGAGAATTCCGGACCATAATTTACGGGCATCATATCATCCAGCTCCCGCTTGTAGATCACGGGCAGCAGATCCTGTGGGCGTAGTTTTTCATAGTCTGCAGCTTCAATAGGGATCACCCGCTGTCCTTTACCAAACTGCACCGTAGCCCTATAGGTAGACCATCCTTCACTGTTGCTGGACCGCACATTATAATCAGTGCTGAGCACTTTAACGCTTATCTGGTTGCCAGACTTTACGCGCTGGTAGTAGTGAAAATATTCCAGTGTGTTAAAGGTGAAATATAAAGTTCCGGTGAGCACCAGCACCACCATGATGGAAGGGCCTACCCATTTCAGCCAGGGTAAGCGTACAATGCTGGTCAGCATACCAAACAATAGTATTGCGAATAAGGTAGACAGTGCGAGGCCAAGTACCTGCCACTTGCGTTGATCGCTCCACATACTGGCAATAGTAAAATCTATCAGGCGGGAGTGATCGCTGAATGGTGAAGCAAAATGAATACGCTTACCCGGCTGCCGGAAAGCCCCCACCTGCGGATGATATAACAAGGTAACTTTATCCCCTTCACTCACCCAGCCGGAGTCCTGCGTATAGCGTGCAGCATAGGAACGTCCCAGATGCTTGAACGTAATATAAACATGGTTGGTAAACTGATCATACCAGAAATGGTTCCCACGATCAGTAGCTGTTACCTGTACGGTTACCAGTTTGCCTTCCCTTGCAAATTTGCGGGACACTACTTCGTTCTCATACAATTGCCAGCTGCCCCAGGCGGCAAAGCCAACCAGGGCTGTCAGCAACAACGTTACGAAGAGCCTGACAAAAGATCTGATAGACAGGTTGATCGGGTGTTTCATAGATAAAAGAATGAGCTCACCTTCTCAATAAGAAGGTGAGTGATTTGATTGACACATCATCTCTTCCCAGGGCCTACCCATACCTGGAGATTGCTTTTGTGGTTGTTGCATAGCCTTTTATTTATCGTTAATGAATGATATCATTATCGTAAAGCCAGCTCCTTAAAAACAAATCGGTAGGTGAATCACGGAAAAATAAACATGATCGCCGAAGGGGAAACTAAGATCCTGTTGCAGCACAATTTACAAAAACTTTGGGAATAAGCCTTGCCTCCACAGCCCGCTTTCAGGCAGGCCTGATGACAAATGCCTTTAATTCAGCCATTTTGCCCTCACGAAATTCCCATACATCGCAGTACAAGTACAGAACTTCGCCGCCATCTTCATCTTTTATGGTGATGTGCCCCAGCGCCGTCACAAACTCCCCTTCTGCGATCAGGTTGGTGACCGTAAACTTTGGCGGCTCTTTATAGGCTGTTGCCATATAGCGGCGGACCGCCTCTTTTCCTTTCAGTGTCTGCTCTCCTACAAAGGTCCAGGTAGTGTCTTCAGTGCAAAAAGACAGGAAGCCTTCATAGTCGCCCCGGGTAATGGCAGCGTTGGCTTTTTCTAATACTGCTTTATTGTTTGCGGGCGTTTGCATAAGCTTTGATCTTTTAAATCATATACTTTGTGAAAGATACGGAAAAAGCGCATCTGCGGAAACCCCGCGGAGCGCTCACTGCAGTTAGCTTTCACATCACTGCAAATTGAAATGCTGCATTACCCGGGCAGCCGGTTATCTATTGTAGACGGTGGCATACACTTCACTGGCAAATTCTTCCGCGCTGGTTGGAGTGGTAGTTGAATGATCTCTTTGCTGATAATTCATATACCCGGTTTTAATAGCCAGTGCCATTTCAATTACATTATCTGCAATATCTGCTGAGAGGCCGTTACTCAAAAATGCCTGTTTGGCTTGCTCAGCAGTGAATTGAACATAGGGCAGATCGGGCTTACCAATTGCGTTGCCTACAATGCCCGTAAACTCCCTCAAAGTATAATCCCTGGGACCCATAACGGCATGAACGCTTTTGCCTTTGAAATCAAGGTTCGCCAGGTGATCCGCTACTATTCTGGCAACGTCCTTTGTTGCTACCATCGGAATAGCATGATCGCCGTCTGCCGCAGTACCATTGAATCCCATTTTCTTGACCACCGGAATTGTTCGCAGGAAATTCTCCATAAAGTAGGCAGAACGGATGTGCAATACATTTACATCGCTCAACTGGTTTAACCTGACTTCCTGTTCGGCTGTGCCACCCATTATGCCATTCCCTTCGTGCATGTGAGAACCAACACTGCTCATGTTTACGATGTACTTAATGCCGGATCTTTCAATGGCTTCGATCAGCTTACCACTTACCTGCCGCTGATATGCCCGTGTGTTTTCAGCCTTAACATTGTCAGGGAGCAATATAAATGCACTGTCAGCATTTTTGAAGGCATTTGTAAGTGTTTTCACATCGTTTACATCGCCCGCAATTATTGTTGCTCCCATTTCGCGATATTTTTCCAGCCCTTCGGTGCGCCTTGCTACCAGGGTAACCTGGTGACGGCCTTCGTTTACAAGCATCTCAGAAATTTTGCTGCCCACAGTTCCTGTGGCGCCGAGCACTACTATTTTCCTTTTCATCTTATTTAGTATTTAATTTTTATTGTTTGTTTCCTTACAAAGATCTTTCAATGTAAGCGGGTAAACTTGTATCAGATCACTGTTTATATGTTGGTTATTATTGCAGATTTCCACTGTACATTCCCTCATCAAAATGCACAGCACTTGTCTGGGTAATGAATAATACGATGTCGCTCGTGTCAAGTGCATGGAATAGCGGGCTTTCCTTTTCAACCAGCAGGCTTTCTCCCGTAGTAAGCAGTGTGTCTCCGTTTACCTGTAGCTTCCCGGCAAATACATAGAAGAGAAAGGCCACATTTTCAGCAGGGGCATCAGGCAACATACCTTCCCCGCCTTTTTGCAGACGCATATCCATTAACCAGGTATTACTTCTTACCTGCAACGGATAGTCTGCTCCTCTCCCGGCGATTTTGCGCCATTGATTGGTACTGTATATGTTCCCTAACTGGTGAAACTGTACCTGCGGTGATAAGCCCTTCGTCTCCGGTCTGATAAAGATCTGAAGACCTTCCAATACGCCTCCTTCCTCCAATACCAACTCTTCATGGGAAAGACCTTCGCCTGCATTCATCATCATCAATTGCTGATTTGAAATAATACTTGTATAGCCTTCGGAGTCAAGGTGCTTTACTTTGCCGCTTCTCAGGTAGGTAAGTATTTCATCATCACGGTGCGGGTGCATGGGGATAAGCGTTCCTGGGGTTATCCTGGCCTGGTCTATTCTCCCTATTGTAGAAAAACCGGAATCATTCAATTGCGGACGGATAAGCCCGGGATATAAGATCTGTATTCCAAATCCGCCATGGCGTTTACCATACTTAATGCTGGTATCAATTTTCGTTAACATGTTTCTTAATTTTATTGCTTACAGGACAGGAGTGTTCAGTCTAATTCCACAGCTACTTTGCCTATATAGCCGCCTTGTTCAGCATATTGATATGCTTCTTTGGATTGGGCAAATGAAAATACTTTGCTTACCTCAACCTGCAGCCCATCGGCAATAGCGTTTAGTACAACATTTACTTTGTCTGCAGCGGGACTGGCAATTATGACAATGTGCTTTTTGCCGGTGAACAGATTCCTGATAATCGAGGTGGGTATTTCAATGGGGCTGGGTGTAGGGTTTAAAAACAGGGCCTTGGGTTTCATTATCTGCCTGGCATTTGCATAGCCCATTTTGCCTGATAGATCAATAACAATATCGTAGGTAATGTGCTGAGAAAGCACATTTTCTTTTGTATAGTCTATCACGATATCTGCGCCCCATGTTTTTGCAAACGCTGCGGCCTTTGTGTTGGTAACTGCTGTGCCGCTTGCCCCTCGTTGCTTTAGTAATTGCAGCAAAAACATACCGAAACCACCTGTTGCACCATTTATCAAAATGCTGGTATTGGCATTAATGGTCCCCATCTTCTGCAAAGCGGTAACTGCCGCCGTTCCTGCTACCGGGATAGCTGCGGCCTGGGCAAAGCTGACGTACGCAGGTTTCTTCCAGGCTAAAGATGCATCCACTACAATGTATTCGGCCAATGCACCTTCCTTCATCATGTTCTTTACTACACCAAAAACCTCATCTCCGGTTTTGAGATCAGTTACTGCAGTTCCGGTGTCTGCTATAATACCAGAAAAATCAGCCCCTGTGCTCCGGGGAAACCTGGAACCAGACATTAATTTCATTTCGCCTTTTCTGATCTTCCAGTCCAGCGGATTGATAGAAACTGCTTTTACTTTTACCAGTACCTGGTTGGAACGAAGGGTAGGTTTGGCCACTTCTACAGTTTGTAAAACATCTGTACTTCCGAATTGTTGGTATGCTATTGCTTTCATTGTGCTATTTTTTAATTGTTTAAAATGATAGCACAAAGTTTGAAATAGCCCGGCTAATAAACTTGTATCAGATCACTATTATGTTTTAAAGCCTTTGGTGGCATACCCAACATTTCATACATATACTTATTCAGCTGAGGCAGATCATAAAAGCCTGTGTCATAAGCAATATCCGTGAGGCTTCTGTTTTTGTCGGAGAGTGTGAGGTAAACCACCTGGCGTAATCTTGTCCACAATAAATATTTTGACAAACTACTCCCCGTTTGTTTTTTGAAGAGGGATGCCAGGCGGGAAGGAGAAAGAAAAACCAGATCAGCAAATGTTTGTGGGGTTATGCCCTGCTCAGCATAATTGGCTTTTATATACTCAACTATCTTTGTTACTCTTTCATCAAAATGACTGGCCGGTAGTTGTGCCAGCAAAGCATTGATAAGGGTGTAGATATCAAAGGTGTCTTTACCTGTCTGAAAAAATGTACTTGTTTCTGACGGGGAGTTAAAAACAATGCTGTCCTGATGCTCATCAAACCTGGCAGCCAGCGCCAAACCAACGTTTGAGTAAGGTTCTATGTTCAAAACATTTATACTGCCTTTTTCGGCAACGCAGAAATGCGGAACCTGTGGTTTGATCAGAAATCCGTGGATACGCTCAAACAATAGTCCGCCAATGGTGGAAGTAAAAGGCGTATCATTCGACAATACGATCTGGTAGGCCGAATGGTGGTGAATTTCTACAGAAAGGTTGTAGGCTTTAAGGGCAAGTATGAAGGGATTGTTAATACGTTCGGCGGCCATAGATATATAACTGTTTAGTACATATGCTGGAAACTTACTTCCCGATACAAAACTTACTGAATATAAAATCCAGCTGATCCTCATTGGTGATCTCCCCTGTTATCTCTCCCAGGAAATGTAAACACCGCCTGATATCCAGCGCCAGCAGATCTCCCGGCAGGCCGTTATCCATTCCCTGTTTCACATCTTCCAGGGACTGCAGTACAGATTGCAAAGCTGCATAGTGCCGGGCGTTCGTCACAATAGTAGACTCCGTATTGACATCCCCGCTCATCACCCGCTGTACCAGCCTTTGTTTCAAGGTATCAATATGGTCATGCGCCTTCGCAGAAATGAACAGTATATCAGGAATATCCTTAAACTTTTTCCGCACCACAGCCTCTCCGGGGATATCCACCTTATTGCCTGCGAGCAAATAGTTGATCCCGTCCTGTTCAAAAAGATCAACCTGCCTGCGCAGCTCTTCTGCACTCTCTTCGTTCACATCAAACAGGTAGATCACTACCCCTGCTTCTTTTATTTTCTCCAGTGTTTTCTGTACCCCGATACTTTCAATGGTATCGGCACTTTCCCGTATGCCCGCTGTATCAATCAACCTGAAAAGCACGCCTTCTATATTCAGCACCTCTTCAATGGTATCACGGGTGGTGCCGGCTATATCACTCACAATAGCCCGGTTCTCATTCAGCAGGGTATTCAGCAGTGTGGATTTTCCTGCGTTCGGCTTACCAACGATCGCGGTATTCACCCCGTTCTTGATCACATTCCCCATACGGAAAGAATCCGCCAGGTGCTTCACCACTTCTGTTGCTGTTTTGATCAGGGCATATAACTGGGTACGGTCTGCAAATTCTACGTCCTCCTGGCTGAAGTCCAGCTCCAGCTCTATCAGGGCAGAAAAGCGGATCAGCTGTTCCCGTAAGGCCTGCAGTTCTTTGGAGAAACCGCCGCGCATCTGTTGCATGGCTGTCTGGTGACTGGCGGCAGAATGGCTGGCAATCAAGTCTGCCACTGATTCTGCCTGGGCAAGGTCTAATTTACCGTTCAGGAAAGCCCGCTGGGTGAACTCACCCGGCTTTGCCATACGGGCGCCCGCCTGTATACAGGCATCAATCAGCTGTTGCTGGATATAGGGGGAACCGTGGCAGGACAACTCCACTACATTTTCCCCGGTGTAGGAACGGGGCCCTTTGAACAGGCTGACCACTACTTCGTCAATGATCCTGCCATGGCTCACAATATTGCCAACATGCAGGGTATGACTGGCCTGCTGCAGCAGGTCTTTGGAGGGGAAAAGGTCGTTACAGATGGAAATGGCCTGTGGTCCGCTTAACCGTATCACTGCAATAGCCCCTATGCCCGGGGCAGTAGCCAGGGCCACAATCGTTTCATCGTATCCTGTAAGTTTTGCCGACATAAGGCAGCAATATAGTACAAATAAAAATTCCTCACCGGCGTACCGGTGAGGAATTGAAAGAATATTGTTAACAGTACTACTCCTGTAAAGTAAAGCGGATGGGCAGGTTGAACTGTACGGATACCTGACGGCCGTTCTGCTTACCAGGTTTCCATTTGGGCATGGTTTTCACCACACGTACAGCTTCTTCTTCCAGACCACCACCTTTTGCGGCGCCCACTGTTTTAACATCTTTGATGGTGCCTTCAGAGTCTACCACGAATTGCACAAACACTGTTCCGGAAATACCGTTCTCCTGTGCTACGCGCGGATAACGGATGTTCTTGCTCAGGTATTTGGCCAGGGCTTCCTCACCACCCGGGAAGGTAGGAGGCTGCTCCACGAAGGTGAAGATCTCTTCTTTCGGAGGCGGCGGCGGTGCTTCAACTACACCGGAACCTTTGCTATCTTCCAGCAATCCCGGGTCGATACCGTTGGGATCACCTTCCATAGTTTTGGTACTTACCGCTTTGTCCTTTATTTCTTCCACTTTTGGTGGTTCTTCTTCCGGTGGTACTTCCGCATCTTTTTTAATTACAGGCGGAGTGAATTGTACAGAGGGTTTTACCGGCGGCGGCGGAGCAGGCGGCGGAGGCGGAGGAGGCGGCGTCTTCGGATCGTCCGGCAACTTGATATCCTCCATCTTGATCTGCTCTATAACGGGCTTCTTGGGGTTTTTAGACTCAATACCCTTTATAATGTTGCTAGCTACATAACCACCGATCGCCAGAAGAGTTACGGCGGCAGTGCCGATGAGGGCATTGCGCACACGTTTCTCGTATTTTCTTCTCAGTTCATAAGCGCCATAATCTTTATTCCTGCCCTCAAACAGGATGTCAAGAAAATCGGCTTTTAGTACTTTAGCTGAATCCATTGTTGCTTGTTTATGGATGGATGCAAAAAATTAGATAATTCCACAATTTACTGTGAGCCACCAGCATTCGCTGATTCGGTCTGCTTGATCCATGCTTTATCCTGGTCGCTGATGTCAACAGTAGCATAACGCTGGATCCGGTTAATGGCCATTTCGTCTATGATGTCCACGAAATTCTTGTAAGTAGCATCATCGTCTGCTTTAATGATCACTACCACATCTTCCGGTTCACCTTTGGCGTTCCTGAGTTGTGAAACTTCATCTCTCTTTTTAATGATCACATCCCGTATGCCATCTTTGTTGGCAAAACTGGTTGCCTTAAAGAAGTCCGGATTAGCGGATGCGTTCGGGTCCTGGGCCAGGCCCTCGTAATAGAAAACCCTGTTATTTTTTCCAAGCAGTATGGTAAGCGCTGTACTCTCCTTTACCTTGTTCTGTTCCTTCTCATCTTTGGTATCTTTCGGCATGATCAAGTCCATTGTTTTGGGCTTGGACATGGTTGTCGTCAGCATGAAGAAGGTAATAAGGAGAAAACCTAAGTCCACCATTGGCGTCATATCCACACGGGTAGAAAGTTTCTTCGATTTCGTACCCTGGTGTTTTTTTCCACCACCACTACTGCTGGTATCCATTTCTGCCATAGTAGCTCTTTTTTTTGGTTTTTAATTGGCAGCGTCCTTTCCGCAGAACGAACCTGCCGTTTACTTAAATATTATTCTCCGCTTTTCTTAGCTGCACCTTGTTGCCTTTGGAACTCTGCAGCTGCAGATCCCGGAGGTGCGTCTTCCAGGTTAGTTACCAGGTTCAGCTTCTGTATCTTCAGATCCTTAAATGTCTGCATGATCTGCTTGATCGTAGGATAAGGCGTTCCGTTGTCGGCCTTGATACAGTACTGCAGCCTGGGGTTTCCTCCCTGGGCAGTTCTGGCGTAGTTGATCCAGGTTGCCAGTTCATTATTGGCAGAGTCAACAGGAATACCGGTTTCAACGCCGGAAGTTTTCCGCTGCTCCATCTTCAGATTGAGGTAACTGTTCAGGTTCTTTAATTCAGTACCTACAATTGCACCAACTATGAAGTTATTCATCGCCTTCTGGTCCAGATTGAGTTTGAACTGGGAGTTCAGATCCTCGATCAGTTTCTTTCTCTTGGGCTGCCCGTCCATGCTAAAGAATATCCTGCCATCCTTGCCAACAGTAAGTAATATTACGTCGGAGTCGGGAAGGATCTTGGTATTAATAGAAGACGGAGTAACCACAGTTACCGGTTCCTCCGGCTTAAAACTGGTGGCCAGCATGAAGAACGTGAGCAACAGGAACGCAACGTCACACATTGCGGTCATGTCGATCATGGTGCTCTTACGGGCCATTTTAACTTTTGGCATGTTTACTCCTTTTTGGTTTGTACTTTAATTAGATTCAGTATTACTGATTTTCCACACGAATAATCAAAAAATTATTTGTGGTTGGCAGCAAAGCTCTGAGTTAAAGTAAAGCCAGACTCGTCGATAGCATAAGTGATGCTGTCGATATTGGTAGTGAAATAGTTATACATAATGATCGCGATCGCAGAAGTACCGATACCCAGAGCGGTATTGATCAGGGCCTCAGAGATACCACCTGCCAGCTGAGCAGAGTCAGGAGCACCGCCGGTTGCCATCGCAGAGAACGCGCGGATCATACCCAATACTGTACCGAACAGACCAATCAGGGTAGCGATAGAAGCAATGGTAGACAGGAACACCAGGTTCTTTTCCATCATCGGCAGTTCGAGCGCAGTAGTTTCTTCGATCTCGTTCTTAATAGACAGGATCTTCTGATCAGTATCCAACTCAGTGTTGGTGATCATTTCCTTGTATTTTTTCAGACCTGCTTTCAGTACGTTACCAACAGAACCTTTCTGCTTGTCGCACTCAGCCAGTGCAGCGTCTACATTCTTGTTAGCCAGGTGATATTGTACTTTCCTTACCAGCTCACTGCCGCTGAATTTACCTTTGGCTTTGGACAGATAAAGGAAACGCTCGATCACGAAAGTCAAGCAAATTAATAATACAGAAATCAGAACAGGTACAACCGGTCCGCCCATATAAACCGTGCCAAACCATTTACCAATGCCTTCCTCAACTGGATGCGCTCCATGGCCTGTATGTCCTCCCTGGAAGTTTGCCGGATTACCTAATACAAAAATGTAGAAGAGAATCGCAATCGCCAGGCAGATAGGAACCGCCAACGCTGCAAAGAGGTTGGATGACTTTTTAGGTTGATGAGAAGAAGCGGTCGATTTGGCAGCAGCTGCAGTCACAGTTGTTTTAGTCTCAGCCATGTTGATTGAATTTTAGTGTTAAAAATTAAACTATGGTTTTTTTGTATTTCCGTTTAAAAAATTAAAATAAATGTAACGCCTACAATTACTATAACCCGAATTCGCAAATATTGTACGGTTGCCTTAAAAAAACAAGTGCTGCTCAAAAAATCTCACAAAATTTAACCTCCTCACAAAAGCCCGACTGAAAGGACTTCTTTCCAATTTATTGAGCATACACTTTAAACACAAAAACGAGTAGCAACAAAGCAGTGGCTATTCAAAACCTCTATCGTTACTGTCCTTGAAAATCGAAATTTATTGATTTTTTTTCAAAGTTGGACGCACAATTTAAGGAAATTTTTAAATGTTCCAACAAATTTTATAACTATTCGTTTTCAAATGTTTTTAGCCACAGTAGCAGGTCTTAACTTATAAGCCCGGCAAAACATACGTTGCTCCTGTATTCAAAGCCCATGATCCCACCATCAGCACCGGTTTAGCAATTATATATCAAGAACAATATCCATATAAAAACTGACAAATCAATACATTCCCCTATTTTCCTTCCATTCTTAAGATAATTATAACGTTTATGGAATTTCCTGATAAGTTACTGCTTTATATATTTATTTGCAACTGCTGTCAAAAAAGGCAGCCAGATCAAAGATCAACCCTCGTACAAACACTATGAACATGCATGTAAAAAGCAGATTTGTTGCGGTTGCGGCAGGTATACTCTGCACAGGTATACTCCTTGGAACCCAGGCCTCTGCACAAAGGAAAAAGAAGAAACAGTCCGAAGCCGCCGCCACCGCCGCCGCTAAAGACACGACCGTAAAACCACCTATGATACCGCCCCAGGGCACCCCTAAGGCTAATCCCAAACAGTTCGGAGAGTTCATTCCTGCCAGAAGCAAGGCTGACTCCGGCCTGTTCAATATATATAAGGTGGATGATAAGGTCTATTTCGAAATTGCCGACTCCCTGCTGGGCCGCGATATATTGGTAGTGAACCGTATCTCCAAATCAGCTGCAGGCCTGCGCGCCATGTTCTACGGCTACAGCGGCGACCAGATCGGCGAAAACCTGATCCGCTTCGAAAAAGGACCCAATAACCGCATCTTCCTGAAGAACATTTCCTACAGCGAAATATCAAAGGACAGCACCCAACCCATGTTCCATGCGGTGATGAACTCCAATATACAGCCCATCGCAGCCGCATTTGACATCAAAGCCTTTTCAAAGGACAGTAACGGCTGCCTGATCGACTTTACCGACTATATCAACGGCGACAACGATATCCTCTTCTTTGACCAGCGCATGAAAACCCGGCTTCGGCTGGGCAGCGTACAACCGGATAAGTCCTATATCGTTGACATCCGCTCCTACCCTATCAACACCGAGATCAAAACCGTAAAGACCTATTCCAAAAGCAGTGGCGGCAGCCCCGGCTCCGGTCCCGGCGGAAACGCTACCCTGGAACTGAACAGCTCCCTGGTACTGTTGCCCAAAGTTCCCATGCAGGCCCGCTATTTTGATCCCCGTATCGGGTACTTTACCACCAGCGTAACCGACTTCGACGCCGATCCCCAGGGAGTGAAACGCGTACAGATGATCACCCGCTGGCGACTGGAACCCAAACCGGAAGACATGGAGAAATATAAACGAGGCGAACTGGTAGAACCTAAAAAACCGATCATCTTCTATATAGACCCGGCCACTCCCGCCAAATGGCGTAAATACCTCATACAGGGGGTGAACGACTGGCAACCCGCCTTTGAACAGGCCGGCTTCAAAAACGCCATCATCGCCAAACAGGCGCCTACCCAACAGGAAGATTCTACCTGGTCACTGGAAGACGCCCGCTTTTCCGCCATTGTGTACAAACCTTCCGATATCGCCAATGCCAGTGGCCCCCACGTTCATGATCCCCGCTCCGGCGAGATCCTGGAAAGCCATATCAACTGGTATCACAACGTTATGCGCCTGCTGCGCAACTGGTACTTTGTACAATGTGCGCCCAACGATCCGCGTGCACGCACCATGGAATTTGATGATGAGCTGATGGGTGAGCTGATCCGATTTGTTTCCTCCCACGAAGTAGGGCATACCCTCGGTTTACGCCATAACTATGGCTCCAGCTCCGCTTACCCGGTAGAGAAACTGCGCGACAGATCCTGGGTACAGAAAAACGGCCACGCGCCTTCTATTATGGATTATGCCCGATTCAACTACGTAGCGCAGCCTGAAGACAGCATTACAGGGGCAGACCTCTACCCCCGTATCAACTACTACGACAAATGGGCCATTGAATGGGGTTACCGCCAGATACCCGGCGTACACACTCCTGAAGAAGAAAAGGCCACACTTAATAAATGGACCATTAACCGCCTGAAAGACAAACGCTACTGGTTTGGCACCGAAAGCAACCCGGATGATCCCCGCTCTCAGAGCGAAGACCTCGGCGATGATGCCATGAAAGCCAGTTATTACGGCATTAAGAACCTCCAACGCATCGTTCCCAACCTGATGGCCTGGACACGCGAGGCCAATGAAGGATATTCCAACCTGGGCGACCTCTACCGGGAAGTGACCGGGCAATTTGGCCGCTATATGAACCACGTTGCCAAAAATGTAGGCGGTATCCTGGAAACGCCCAAAACTGTAGAGCAGGAAGGCGCTGTGTATGAAAGTGTGCCCAAAGCCACCCAACGGTCAGCCGTACAGTTCCTCAACCAGCAACTGTTCAACACACCACAGTGGCTGCTGAATAAAGATATCCTGAGCCGCACCGGAAACGACGCCACCAACGTTGTGCTGGCACGCCAGGATCCCGTACTGGGAAGGTTGCTGAGCACCAATACCCTGAACAAACTGCTGAACGCTTCCGCCATGGAAGGCAGCAAAGCCTACCAGGCCACCGAACTCCTGAACGACCTGAAAAAAGGTATCTTCAGCGAAGTATATGCCCACAAGCCGATCGATATCTTCCGCAGGAACCTGCAGAAGGCCTATGTAAGACATCTGTCCGAATTACTGTCTCCCGGCGGCGGCTCCGGCAGCAGCAGCGGCGGTATGGTGATCATGTTCGGCACACCGCCACCAGATCCCACCCACACTGATGTAAGCAGCATTGCCCGCGCACAGCTTACCTCCCTCCGGAATGAAATGCGCAGCGCGGCAGCCTCCATGCCCGACAACATGAGCCGCTACCACCTGAACGATCTCGTGGAAAGGATCAACAGGGCACTGGCGCCTAAATAATATTCAGTTTAAGACTTTGAACGTTTGAGGGTTTGAAGGCGTCCCATTATTCCGGGCACCTTCAAACCCTTAAACTTTAAAACCATCAAACGTTCAAACTTTTCAAACCATCAAACTTTCAGACTAACCGCTACTTCTTCCGCCCCGTCGTCCACCTTCTTTCCTTTCCACCAGGTAGCCAGCGCAGATCCCGTAATATTCATCAAAGGACCGAATACAGCCGGCGCCAGGCCCACCGTTGCCAGCTTGCCCATTTTCAACGCCAGGCCGGATGCAAGGCCACCGTTCTGCATACCCACTTCCAGCGCCACTGTCCGGCAGTCCCTTTCAGGCATGCGGAACAGGCGCGCACTCCAGTAACCAAGGCAATAGCCAGACAGGTTATGCAGCAAGGCAGCAAAGATCAGTAATGGCCCAACCTTTAACAGGCTATCCCGCCCGCTGGCAGTTACCACTACAATGATCAGTGCAATACCGCCCATGGACAGCAAAGGCATGGCATCATCCAGCCACTTGAACTTGCCGCGTAAGAAATGATTGAAAGCCAAACCTGCCACAATAGGCAGTATCACGATCTGTACAATGTCCCACATCATCTGCCAGAGCGCCACTTCCACATACTGACCTGCCAACGCTTTCATCCATAACGGAGTAATAACAGGAGCAAGCAGTGTAACCATCACCGTTATGGAGACAGATAAGGCCAGGTTAGCCCCCGCCAGGTAAGACATCACATTGGAGGCCAGCCCGCTGGGACAAGAACCGATCAGTATAACGCCTGCTGCAATCTCAGGAGGAAAATTGAACAAACGGGTAATAACAAAACCTACCAGCGGCATAATAGAATACTGCGCTATTACGCCAACACCAATACTTTTGGGCGTTTTAGCCAGCTGCTGAAAGTCCGCCCACCGTAAACCGGTACCCATACCGAACATAATGATCTGCAGCAAAGGCAGGATCAGCTTTGACAGTTTAAAGTCTCCTACAGCAATGAAATGTTGCGGATAATACATGGCCAGGCTAACAGCGGCGAAGATCATTACTGTATATGAAAATCCTTTCAGCAGGACATTCCCCCGGAAAGCAAATGCCAGGAATGCGAAGAAAAGCATCAGGAGCCAGCCTCCTACCTGGTGCCATTGCAGCACAGTAATGACGATGTAGGCAATCAGGGCCGCTATGGCCAGAAAGGCGGATAATTTGTATGTATTCATAAGTGGTATTGCTTTAACTCCAGAGGCGATCCCAGGAACGGCTCTCGTTCCAGTCAGGCGTTGGAGCGAAATAACTTTTATCTTCCGGCGCCAGGTGCTTTTTGATCTCATCATCATTCAGCTCAATACCCAATCCCGGCTTATCAGGTACAATGGCGAAACCTTTTTCTATGAGCGGATGGTCTGTCTTCACCAGGTTGTTCCAGTAAGGCACGTCCAGTGAATGATGTTCCATCGCTACAAAATTCTGTGTGGCGGCCGCACAATGCACATTGGCCATAAATGAAATGGGCAGGCCTGCAAAGTGCATGGCCATCGCCACTCCTTTCTCCTCGCCATAATCGCCGATGCGTTTTGTTTCCAGGATGCCGCCCGCTGTGGCAAGATCAGGATGCACCAGGTCTACCGCGTGCGCGTCTATTAATTTAATGAATTCTTCCTTCAGATAGATATCCTCGCCCGTAAGTGTGGGAGTTTCAATGGCATTGGTGATCTGTTTCCACTGTTCAGTAAACTTCCAGGGAATGAGGTCTTCCAGCCAGGCCAGGCGATAGGGTTCTACGGCTTTCCCCAGGCGGATGGCGTTGTTATGGTCAAAATGACCGTAGTGATCGGAAGCCAGGGGTATTTCATAACCTACGGCTTCCCTGACCCTCGCAATACGTTCTGCCAGTATGTCCAGGCCTTTGGGCGTGATCTGCACCTGGGTAAAGAGATGCTCAGTAGCGCCGTAGGTCATGGGTTCGTTGGTCCACTGGCGGCCTACATCCCAGAACTTGTTATTCACCAGGGCGCCGGGCGTATTCTTCAGCAGCTCGATACCGAAATCCATTTTCAGGAAAGTATATCCCTTGTTTTCAAGCCGGTCTTTCAACTTGGCGGTGAACTCCCCTGCGTCTTCCACTTCAGGGGTGTCTGCATACAGCCTTACGCGGTCGCGGTATTTGCCGCCCAGCAGCTGGTACACCGGCACGCCGTAGGCTTTACCCGCCAGATCCCAGAGGGCCATTTCCACACCGGATACCCCTCCGCCCTGGCGGCCATGAAAGCCGAACTGCTTAATACGTTTGAATATCATCTCCACGTTGCAGGGGTTCATACCCAGGATGCGGCTTTTGAGGAACAAGGCGTAACGCCAGCTGGCGCCATCCCTTACTTCTCCCAGTCCGTAAATGCCCTGGTTGGTGTCTATACGGATAATAGGGCAACGCCCGGTGGAATTCATACACACGGCATAGCGCATATCCGTGATTTTGAGGTCTGACGGGGCAGACAGGCGGTTCACTTTGGAGGTAGCATGCGCCAGGGTATCTCCCAGCGGAGAGAACATAAACCCGCCCAGGGCCAGGCCGCCTAGTGCAGTCTTTTTGAGGAAGGAACGGCGATCGTTTTCCTGGGTCACTTCCGTGTTGGGGGCGCTTTCCTGTACGCCTAATTTCGAGAGGAATTTTTCTGAAGGTGTCATTGGAGAAAAGTTTAAGCGTTTACCATGTTCTGTTTTTCATGAATTGATCGAGCTCCTGCCTGCTCATGGGCAGTTTATCACCCTGGCTGTCCAGCCATTGCAGGAAGTCTTTTTTGATAGCGTCCGTCCACTGGGTGTCTATCTCACCGGGCGTATATTTGCCTTCCCGCAGGCGCTGGTGCCCAAACTGATCCCGCAGCCCAATGAACTCTGCGTTCAGCACCACCTCTTCCAGCAGGTGGGCGGGAATGAAAATCACACCGCCTTTTTTAGCCAGCACCACATCTCCCGGCAATACGGTGGCGCGGCCAATGCGGATGGGCACATTGATACCCGCCAGCATCATCTGCTGGATGTAAGAAGGATCGTAACCCTTCACCCAGGCTGTGAATCCGTCAATCGCTTCCAGGCCTTCCATATCGCGGACAGACCCATAGAAGATGACGCCGTTCTTTGATTTGGCATAAATGGAATTACCCAGGTTATCTCCGATCAGGGTGCCATCTGCTACTTTGCCGTAGCTGTCTGCCACGTATACATCGCCGTTGCTGAGCACATCTATCGGCCAGGAATTGGTACCGCCAATGCGGCCTTCCGCCTTGCCTTTGTCTTTGATCAGCTGGTCCATATCCGGACGCAGCGGCATGTATTGGGCCGTTACCACCCGGCCTGTCATCACCTGGTTGGGCCGCAGCAGCATCCACTCGCCTTCAAACTGGTTCTGGTAACCTTTGTTACGGAGAATGCCCCAGGCCTCCTCGATAGAGATGTTCTTCAGGCGTTGCAGCAGCGCATCCGGCGCCTTGGGCCTTCCGTCGGCGCTGCGTTCACCTTTCCAGGCGGGTGTCATCGCCCTGATCTGATCGGGCGTAAGGGTAACCTGCTGCGCACGGGCGCCGCCTGCCTGATACAGGCCGCCCAGCAACAGGCAGTACATGAGGAATTTGTTCATATAGTATCACTTTTACTTCCATACTATTGCACATCCCACCACATGCGGACATTGAGCTCATCGGGCCCCTGGCGCGAAAGCGCTTCCCTGTAATGTGTGGTGTTCAGTGATATTTCCGTGTCGGGATAGCGCAGGCGGCGAATGCTCTGTCCACCCGGGATATCCTGTGTTGCATAGGTGTTGGCCGGTATAACGGGAAAGCCTGTACGCCTCCAGTTGGCATAGGCCTCTGTTCCGTTCATCAGACAAGCCACCCAGTATTCCGTATTGATCTGTTCCAGGCCCCTGGCAGCGTCATAGCTGTGCGTTGCCCAATAGCTGTTGATACTGTCATCCGGTACCGCTGCAGTACCACCGTATGCCGCCAGCTGCTGCATGTGTGCGCTGACGCCCTGCCGATAAAATGCCGCAGGATCGCCGGCTATCCATCCGCGCTGCGCCGCTTCCGCCAGCAGCAATTGTGTCTGCGCATACGTAACATGAAAACAGGGCGCGGTGATGTTCCCCAATGTCAGGCGGTCTATCTGTGAATACCTGTATAAAGAGCCGGGATATCCCGGCGCGGAAGCAATCGTGGTGTTATCATAACCGGTGGGCATGCCTGTCTGCCGGGCGGGATCTTTATCCTGCAGGGTCTGTGCAGGATCTTTGGTAGCATCTCCATAGATCACGGCAATGGCTTTTAAACGCGGATCATTATTGCGCTGCAGGTAGTTAACGAATGTCTGGTTCAGGTAGTAGTTCGCTTTTTCCGCACCATTCAGCTGGTTGCCCAATGCGTTTGTATAGGTGGCAGAATGCGGCATCACACAGTTATCTGCATTGGACGTCATCACGCCGCCCTGGAAAGCCTGCAGGGCATAGGTCTGCGCTTTTGCAGCATCTGCTTTTGACAGCCGCATGGCAATGCGCAGCAACAATGAATTGCCCAGGCGTTTCCATTTACCAATATCACCGCCATAGAAAAGATCGTTCGTTGCCATTGCTTTTGCAGGATCAAGCCCTTTCACCGCTTCCGTCACTTCCCTCAGCAGATCGTTATAGATCTGCTGCTGGGGATCATATACCGGGAAATACTGCGATGCAGGAAAACCCACCCCTGCCTGTGTGTAGGGAATATCTCCGTAAGTATCGGTGAGCACCTGGAAAAGATATGCCCTCCAGATACGCGTCATGTGATAGAGATTGCTGCGCGTGCTGTCGTTCCTGGTTTTGCCGATGATGTCTGCCACATTGCGGACCAGCGGATAATACTGATCCCACTGCTGTCTCTCTACTGCCGGGTTCTTCTGGTTTACATTACCACCAGCCAGCACGCCCAGGAAGGGATGCATGGTATGTTGTACGATAGCGCTCTGGTACGTAAGGGTGCCTGATTCCCAGGAGGCATTCAGCTCCGCCTGCGCCAGTAAATAGGCAGGATCCAGTGAAGATGGCAATACAGGATTGGTATTGATCTTTTCAAAGTTCTTATCGCAACCGCTTATTACAAACAGGCAGACAATCCGGATCATCATCAGATATCGCTTCATACCCATCAGAATTTAACATGTACATTAATACCCATACTGCGTGTCATGGGAAGCCCTCCAGACTCCAGGCCCTGCAGGTTATCGCTGGCAGCCGTAACCATCTCCGGGTCTATATTGGGTGTATGTTTGCTCAGCACCGCTACATTATTGGCTACGAATGCTACCGTTAGTCCTTTGATCACCTGCTGTTTCTCCAGCATTTTTTTAAAATCGTAGCCAATGGTGATCTGCCGCAGCTTGATAAAACTGGCGTCATACACAAACTCTTCTGCTATATTGTTATTGCTTCTTACAGATTCATAATAGGTCTGCACAGGTACCTGTATGGTATTGGGAATATACTTCCCGGGCGCAGCAGGGTCTTCCATCACGCCTTTGCCTACTACAAAACCTTCCGCCCTGCCTGCCAGTGTAGCCTTATGGAGGCCATGCCGCCAGAGATTGAAATTGGTATTGGATATCAGCCGGTGACCAAACTTGCCATCTATCAACGCAGCGATCCTGACGCCTTTAACAGTGAATGTATTGGTGATACCACCGGTCCAGGTGGGAATAGCGCTCCCGAATGTTTTTACCACATCATTGGCCGGACGGCCGTTCCTGTATATGATCTGTCCGTCGGGTGCGCGCAGGTAGGCAGTGCCCTGCAGGGAAGCCATGGGTTTGCCTACCTCATGCGCCAGGCGCCCTGTATACTCACCGGTGCCTACAATGATGACTGGCTGACCAGCCGCCAGCTCCAGTACCCGGCTGCTGTTATGTGCGCCGTTAAGGCTTACTTCCCAGCACAGCTCCTTACGGTCTACCGGTATGCCGGTGAGCAGCATTTCAACACCCTGGTTACGCAGCCGCCCCACATTCACCAGTGTAGCGCTGTAACCGGTAGCGCCGGAGATCTGTACAGACAGTATCTCATCTATTGTATTCTTTCGGTACCAGGCCGCATCAAAACCGATACGGCCCCCGAACAGCCTGCCTTCCATCCCCGTTTCAAACTCCTTTACCTTCAGGGGACGCAGGTTGGGATTAGGACTGAGCGTACCGGATATACCGCCCAATGCCACGCCCATATGCGCATTGGTATTAATAATGTAGTACAGGTTGTTCTGGTAAGGATCTGTGTCTCCTCCTACTGCCGCATAGGCTACCCGCAGTTTCCCAAACGTACACCAGGCAGGTAGTGTAAAGGCATCGGTAAATACAAAGCTGGAACTTATGGATGGATAGAGGTAGTTATTGGAGCGTGGGTTCAACGTAGAGAACCAGTCATTACGTGCCGTGAGGTTCAAAAAAAGATAATTCTTCCATGACAGCTCTGCTGCGCCGTAGAGCGAGTTTACGCGCTTTTCAGTGTAACGGTATTGCGGATCCTTGATCTGCCCGTTCTGCACCGTGTACAGGTCGCGGATAAAGAAATTGTCTGCCTGCACATTATTGTTCTCTGTGATCTGCACCATCTGGTTGCCGCCCAGTGTAAGATCTATGTCTATGTTGCCGGACTGCCTGTTGGCGCCCAGCAGGAAATCATAGTTGCGCTCCCTGAACTTCACTACTTCCTGGTAATATTGCCCATTGAAACCGGTGGTAACTGGTCCCAGGAAACGGGTGCCCGTTGGCACATTATAATCCTGCGAACGGGTAAAATGATCCTGGCCAATACGTCCCTGTACGTACAGCCATGGCAGCAGCTCATAGCGGATAGAGGCATTGCCTATCAGGCGGTCGCGCGAAATATTTTCAAAGCGCTCATAAGCGATCCAGTAAGGGTTGGCGCGGGGGGTAAAACGGGAGATATTCCTTTCGTTCCCGTTCTCATCTTTGCGGTGATCTTTCAGGTCATTGAAGTCGATCGTATTGGCCAGCGTATATACGGTGGTGTTAGCATTGTATTGCTGAACAAATACGTTAGGCGGGTTCCGGTGCTTTTCATGCGAGTAGTTGGCAAACACATTCACCTGCAGCTTTGAGGTAATGTTGTAATGCAGCCCCAGGTTAACAGACTGCCGCCTGTAGGTGGAGTTAGGCATGACAGACTGGTTATTCATATCAGACAGGGAGAGGTTGAAGCTGCCCTGTTCATTACCACCGGACATAGACACCGTATTGCTCCAGGTAGAACCGGTACGATAGAATTTATTGATACGGCCTTTCACGGCTGTATAAGGTTTTATCTGCCCGTCAAACTGGATTGTAGGCTGACCATCTATCCGTTCTCCAAAGCTCCAGGTGCCTGTATTGCCTGCTTCGAGGATAGTGGCAGGACGTTTCCCCTGTTCGCCCTGCCCGTATTCATACTGGAAATCGGTTTGATCAACAGGGCGGTCCACCACAAAATTGCTGTTCACTTCCACCCCGATGCCCTGGTTCCTGTTACCGGAGCGGGTGGTGATCACGATAGCGCCGTCTTTTGCACGGAAGCCGTACAAAGCAGCAGCAGCGGCGCCTTTGAGTACATTGATAGATTCGATATCATCCGGGTTTATGCTGAGCAAACCATCGCCGCCGTCTGTATAAGATTCAGCTCTCGAAGTATTGCCTTCTGCATCATTCTTACGCGCCCCATAGCTGTTGTTATTGATAGGCATACCATTCAGGATGATCAGGGGAGTATTATTGCCTTTGAAAGACGATGCACCACGTATACGGATCCTGCTGGAACCACCGGCGCCTGTATTCACTGCGCTCACATTGAGACCCGCCACTTTTCCCTGCAGGCTATTACCAACATTCGGCGTTCTGTTCACCGCCACATCTCCGCCCTTTATAGTAGTTGCGGCATATCCCAGCTGCCGCGCCTCCTTATGTATACCCAGCGCGGTCACTACTACTTCTCCCAGTTTGGTAAGGTCTTCCACCATTTGTACATCCAGTGTGGTGCGGCCGTTCACCGCCACTTCCTGTGAAACGTAGCCGATAAAGCTGAACATCAGTACGGGGTTGTCATCATCTACACGGAGGCGGTAATGACCGTCGGCATCAGAGATGGCGCCTGCTTTTTGTCCTTTCAGAACTATGCTGACACCCTGCAACGCTGCACCCCGGGCATCTGTAATAGTCCCGCTGACGCTTAGTGGCGGTGGCGGACTATTAGCCCTTGCAGGCGGAGAAAAAACATGTGCGATGATAATTGTCTTGTCTACAATATTGAACCGTAGCTGATGTCCTTTCAGGCACTGCGCCATGATCTGGGGCACCGTAGCTTTCACTACATCTACTGATACCAGCGTATCCCTGATATCATCATCGTTGTACAAAAATTGATAGTCGCTGTTGCGTTGGATAATGTCAAATAGCTTATCCAGCTTCACCCCTTTCAGTTGCAGGGTAAGCTTCACTTCCTGGGAATAACCGCTGGCATGTAATAACAGGATACATACCAACATGAGAAAGGTAGTGATACGCATAGCAAACAAAATAACGGTACTGTTCTTCAAATGCGGTATTAAGGGCAGGCGGTCCCATAACGCGGAATCAATATGAGAACAGTTGGCTGTTGATTATTGGTTGTCAGCTTTCAGCACGGTGACACGCTTATCATCCATCCTGAATGTTACTTTCTGAGTCAGCGCAAGCATTTTCAATACCTGCTGGATAGAGGCATACTTCCGGATAGTGCCTGTAAAACGGATATTGCTCAGGGAAGTATCCGGGTACTTTACCTCCACATCATACCAGCGGCTCAGCTTACGCATAATGCTGCCTACCGGCTCGCTGCGGAAAACAAATAAACCGTTCTTCCAGGCCAGCGCTTCTTCCAGGTAAGCTTCCTTTACAGTCATCCTGCTGTCTGCCCACACAGCTTGGTAGCCAGGCCGAAGCAGTACCGGTTTGGCGCCGGGATGTACGGTTGTTCTCAGCTCCACACCTCCTTCCACCAATGTAGTATTTATATAAGGTTCATCCGGATAACCTTTTATGTTGAATTGTGTGCCTGTAACGGTTATGGATATATTATTGATGTTAACAATAAAGGGTTTGCTTTTATTCTCAGCCACCTCAAAATACGCTTCCCCTGAAAGATCCACCTCGCGCCGGTTTCCATTGAACCTGGTCAGGAAGCGCAGGGAGGAAGCGGCGTTCATCCATACCACTGAACTATCCGGCAGCATTACCTTGTACTCTCCCCCGCGTGGAATTTCCAGGGTGTTGTACACCGGCGCAGCGGCAGCACTGCCGGGTGAATATGAAAGCAAAGTTCCGCTGGTGGTGATGCGGGTACCATCTTCTTCCGTAAAGGTCTGCTCTTCCTCATTTTTCAGTGCTATCACCTTACCATTGCCTAATATCAAACGGGCCTTGCTACGGCTGTGAACGTCCGGTGTTGCCGCCGGCGCGTTGACCTCAGCAACGGCAGCCGGGGCGGCATTGTCGGGGCGATGCAGCATCAGGTACACCAATCCGCCTGCTCCCAGCAGCATGCCCGCAATAGCAGCCGCGTAGAGGAAGACCCGGTAGGCGATATGAGGACGTGGTCTTTCGGCCACCAGCCTGGGCTGCAGCCGTCTCCAGGCATCTCCTGTACTGCCGGTATCCGGCATAGCGAGCATCTGTTCACGCAGTTTGGCATCATCGTTCAGTTGCTCCCACAGGCGTTGATGGTCCGCAGCGGCATTGATCCATGCCTCCAGTTCGGCGGCTTCGTGCGCTGTCTGCCTGCCATTGAAATGTTTAGCGATCAGGTCGGCTATTTCCAGATGTTCGTTTACCGGATCCATGTGTATATTAAAACAACCCAGTTAAAAAAGCGGGTGAAAAGAAACAGGAAAAATTTGCAGGAAAGTTCATTACAACAGCAAAAGCAGGATGCCGATGGCCTTGAACCATCCTTTCAACAGGTAGAGGCCGCGGGCTTTCTGTGTCTTGATGGTGTTGACCGATACCCTGAGCTGGCTGGCGATCTCATGATTCCGCATGCCTTCCAGGTAGCCCAGTTCTACCACCTGCCTGCAGCCGGGTGGTAATTTATTCAGCGCCTCCCGCAGCTGTCCGGCTACTTCTGCCTCGATCAGGCGGTGGGCCACGGTAAGCTCATCTGCTGCTTCCGCCTGCAGGCCGGCTCCATGGCGGTGTACCACCCGCTGGTGCTTCAGGATGTTGAGGCAGGCATGCCGGGCGCTGATATACAAAAAGGACCGCACAGCAGCAAAACTGTTGAATTGCTGCCGGTGGCGCCATAGCTTCATAAAGGCTTCCTGCACAACGTCTTCCGCTTCCATATCATGCTGGAGGATTCCCCGGGCAAAGTAACATAAGCGTGGATACAGCTGCTCAAACAGTTGGCGCAAGGCAGCCTCTTCGCCCTTTTTTAGTGCGGCAATGAGATCAGTTTCTTTCATGTAAACCGGATCTTAAACGAGCCTGAAATCAGTTTTTCCGTGGAACCTTATCAATCAGTCTCAAAATTTATGAATAATTCGCCGCTTTTTCAAGCCTACAAGAAAGGAAGTTTTGATTTACTGCAACAAACGATGGATTGCAATGTGAATGAAAGTTTCAATTGTAATATAAATTGCTTAATATAGCCTATTATTTGTCATTATTGAAGCCTCAAAAAAAGTGAAAGAACGCAATAAGATAACCATATATGACATTGCACAGGCGTTGAACCTGTCAGCCTCTACGGTATCCAGGGCATTACAGAACAATCCGCTGATCAACGATGAAACACGCGACAAGGTGCAGAAGGCTGCGCAGGAGATGGGTTATGTGCCCAACTGGATTGCCTCGAGCCTGCGGAAGAAACGTTCCAATATCATCGGGCTCATCGTTCCGCGCACTTCCATGTACTTCCAGAGTACCGCTATCAGCGGTATTCAGCACGAAGCGCATAAATACGGCTTCAGTATCATGATCGGGCAGTCTGATGAAACGGTGGCGATGGAGAAGGAGCTGGTGCACACCTTCTTTTCCCTGCGTGTAGACGGATTACTGGCGGTGGCTTCTATGTTCACCACCAATTACGAGCATTTCAGTCCGTTTATAAAGAACAACATCCCCCTGGTGTTCTACGACCGCGTACCTATCGATTTCCCGGGCTATTCCATTACCGGGGATGACTTCACCGGGGGCTTCCTGGCTACTGAGCACCTGATCAAACAGGGTTGCAAACGTATTGCGCATTTCTCCGGCGTGCTCACCTGTAATCTCTATCAACACCGCCTGGCCGGCTACAAGGCCGCCCTGGCCAAGTATAATATTCCCTTTGACGAACGGCTGCTGTATATCCATAACCTGACCACCGATGCGGCTACCAATGCGGCACAGCAGCTGCTCACCAGCGATCCGCTGCCGGATGGTCTCTTTGCCGCCAATGATACCTCTGCAGTAGCATTTATACAGGAGGCCAGGCGCAGGAATATCGGCATACCGAAACAGATCAAAGTAGTGGGTTATTCCAATGACCTGTCTTCCCGTATCATCTCTCCCTCCCTCAGCACCATTGAGCAATCCGGTTACCGGATGGGCCAGAAGGCCGTAGAAACCGTTATCCAGCTGATCAACCAGGACGATACCGTTAAAGTGACCAGGAATTTCGTGTTCCCTGTTGAGCTGATGGAAAGAGAATCAACACAAGCGCTATAAAAGCTGTTTGCTGTCAGCTGTCAGCAGCTGGCAGCTGATCGTTCATAGCTTACAAACACCTACAACATGAAAAAACCTCTGGGACTTCCCTGTTTGCTGGCAGCAAGCCTATTCCTTGCCTCCTGCAACAAGTACATCTATGTGCCGAATACCGTGAATGCACCTCTGCTGAAAGAAAAACACGAGCTGAAGGCCAGTATCTCACCTACCAATTACCAGGCGGCTTTTGCAGTGGCCAATAAGATAGCCATCATGGCGAATGGCCAGTATGTATACCGCTGGGATCTGAATGACAATGATACCAGGAGCAATGATGACGACCTGTTCCTGGACAAGCACACCCGTGGCGGTGTATTTGAAGGGGCAGTGGGTTTCTTCCAGCCGCTGGACACAAAGAAGCGGATGATATTCGACACTTATGCCGGATTTGGCGCCGGGCGTTTCAAAACCCTGGATCGCGCTTTCAATGACGATGGCAGCACCGGTATAGTGAACGACTACCAGTTAACCACCCGCTTCAGTAAGTTCTTTGTGCAGCCCAGTATCGGTTTTGTGCACCCGGTATTTGAAGCGGTGTTCAGCAGCCGGGTATCTGTATTGAATTTCTACGGGATGGGGGCAGGCGACAAAGCGTTTGCAGGACAGGAAACCCAGCGGGCAGAGTTTCTGCGGATCAGTAACGGTACACATGCCTTACTGGAGCCTGCCTTTACGTTCAGGGTAGGATATAAATATGTGAAGTTCCAGTCGCAGTTCTCATTTATGCTGCCTTTTGATGATGCTACCTACGGCGGTTATGAGTTGAATGAATATTTTCAGCCGGTATCCGTGGGAATGGGGGTGAGTATTAATATTGGGCAGTGGTATAATAAGCAATAGCTGTTAGCTTTTAGCTGCTAGTAGCTAAAAGGCCAATAGCCAACAGGTAAAAAAAAAGGCGCTGATCAAATGATCAGCGCCTTTTCTAATAAATACGGCGGCTACCTACTCTCC
>NZ_CALEJS010000041.1 GCF_937898475.1 uncultured Chitinophaga sp. | reverse complement strand
CTAAGTTAAAAGCTGGACTTGTTGTTAGAAAGATGGGGTTGGTCGCTGGCTTACGATAGGAGCACGACCGTCTTTGGACATTTCAGACTTTTCCAGCAGGAACAGAATGGAAAGATTTTCACTAACACGCATTGCATCAAAAATTTTTAAGTGAACAAATGATGCCCTAAAAAATTTCACAACTTTCCGAGGGTAGGTAAATATACGGTGCCGGGATACCCACCCGCGTACCTACCCGAATAGTTTGATGCAGTTTGAATTATTTTGAACTACTTATTTGTGAAAACCCTTGCTGGGAGTGAAGTTTAAACAAAAAAAGCTACGCTTTGCGTAGCCTTTCGTGATCCCTATGGGACAAAACTCGAACCGGTTTATAACAGATTTGAAGCAACTGGCGCTTTGAATTGTTGCCAGCCTCATCATCTTCTTAGAAAAGTGTCTTTATTAGCTTATTAACACCATTTATTAAATCTTCTATTTGCTCTTTGGTTGGGTCTGTGCCTGTAGAATGATCACATAGGTTACGAATATCACCTAAAAATTGAATAGTACGCCATTGTGGCACTTCTACAATATTGTTTTGCTTTAATAGTTCATTCAAGTTGTTAATTGTGGCATTTCCCCTACTTAACGTCAAATTATGATTTTCACATACTTGTTTCAGATGTTTTTCCAACACTACTCCAGCAATTGCACCAGCCGCTCTAATAAAATTCTTTTTCTGCAGTTCTTTAGCCGTTTCCAATTCGGTGTCAAACAAATCCGCCTGCACTAGCTGCTTGATATCGAAAAGAGAGCTCTCAAATCTTCTTTCTACTGATATTAAAATATTCAATTGTTGCGCAAATTGCGGAAGCGCCGCTTGAGTTCCTACAACTTCCACTGTTCCTCCAGCTCTAGTAACACGAAGGTTTTGAAGGTAGTCTTCTATTACATAATTGCCCCATTCTATTTCCTTTCTTGTTTTGGGCTTCTCATAAAGTTTTGTGAAATCAGTCAATCTATCAGGTAACAATAATTTAATTAGGACCTTGGCTTCAGAATACCAAATCTGGTATTTGTCATGAAAGACAGGGATCTTTTTAAGTTCCTCTTTATATTTTCTTCCAAAGTGATCTTTGAGTTGTTTTTGTACCTCGGTCGGATAACATTGAAGCTTCATTGCCGTATCAAGCAAACGACCATCGGAAATCAGTTTCCTGAGGTCTTCTCGGTATTTTTCAAGATTTGATATTATTAACACCTAATGAGACAGTTTTAAATTGAACAGTTATAATCTCATTTGCAAACATTACAATAAGAGTAAGATAAAAAACCGAATTTATAGTTTATTAATATGTATTATAGAACGGTAAAGTATCGAATTTATGTTATTTAGTTTTTGCTCTACCTGTGATTTAATTCGAAAAGTGATTAGAATTTGGTTGTTAACGGGGCTAATACCAGTAATAAGATTTCTTAAATCCGTAAATTCCACTCTTAGCATCCTATTGTCTATCTTATGCGAGAAACTAGATATTAAGCAAATGTCTTCAAAGTGTTTTATAATTTGATTTATTTCTTTAAACATAGTTTTGGCTTCCTCAAAATCAAAATATCCAGTAGTACTATTAGCCTTAATTTTTTTAAATTCAGATTTAAGCTCTTTAATCTCAGATATCAAAAAGTCCTTCTCACTTCTTTCAATGGAAATTTGGCTTTGGATGGATTTTGCTATATAGATGCCGATAAGTGAAGTGACTATTAATATTACTAAGTCAGTTACCTCAATTGTAGAATCCATTGCGAAGAAAGCCCAATTGCATGCTACAACTCCGAAAACGGTTCCAAGAGCAACAAGCAGTAGATATTTAAGATATTGGTATAGGGTTGTATGCCTCATTTTACTGAAGAAATATAGTTTTCTATCTCATTGACCCAGTCTGGTTCTTCATTTGAGATTATTATAATATTACTTAGCACTTCTTTTGATCCATATTCTTTTGCCAATCGTGTAAAAGCCTCATCTAAAAAAGATGTTGCATATCCTTCAGTTCCATCTAATATGATCGTAAGCTTTTCTCTTTTTTCAAGGGCCTCCCTAAATTTTTTCCCAAGGATCTTGTCATAAAACTCCTCTCCCGAGTCCGGGCCATCCTTGTAATACCGTGCACCTGGCGTCATGCTGAAATCCTTTATTTTAATTTCCATAGCTTACAACTTTGATCAAGTTCCCAATAATAAAATGTTCCTGAAAAGCCTTCCTCCAATATACTTGCCTGTTTATTCTCAAAGTCTAGAATGACATTATTTGAAATAACTTTAAGTCTTTTTATTACGTTTTCTTCTAAATTCCTTTTAATCACTGGCAATCCTTTGCCTCGATTAGTTAGTCTTGTTCTAGAACCGAATGTGCCATTAAAGGCTTCAATTATAAGATCTCGGTCGTCAATATTATCAAAAAGTTTCAATATTTTATCCCTAAAGCGAATTTTAATTGTACTAAGAATACCTTTCCCATTATCCACAAAGCAAAATCTTACCTTGTTTTCGCTTTCAATGTGATCTACCGAAAAATACCATCCTTTTTGATGACTTCTACGAAGATACGCATGATTTACAGTATTGGCCATCAATTCAATCAACATTCCCTGCAATTTTGGGTTTCTATAATCTTCTCCCCAGACAGTCTTCATTGCACCATGTATTAATTTGGCAGTTTCCTTGGCATGAGTCTGATCTTTACCCCGATGAAGAATTGCATTTCTAGAGTTTCCATTTTCCTTCTTAATCTTAGCTTTAAAGTATCTTAGAAAACCAGAACGTTCCAAAAAATTTCGGGCATGTTCATCGTTGGGATAGCATCCAGACACATTAATATTTTGATCTTGTAAGCCCCCAATTATGGATAGCAAAATAGTTATTGCTCCATTACCAATATTCGTTACCTCTTGGAAATCAAAATAAACAAATTTACTCCTTTTGTAATCTAATGATTTACAAAAGTTTAGGAATTTTAGTGCCTCTACATGGTTAGAGATGAGAGAGAAATCATTAGGAACTTTTATAATGTTTTTATTGATACTATATTGGCTGGCGTTACCCCGAATACGTCTATATTTATCTTTTTTCTTGCTATTCTTTTCTCTATTCCTTAAGCTCTCCCATACTCGTCTTCTTCTAGTCCGAAAAGCAGCTTTCCTCTCTGCTATTTTTTGCCGTCTAATAAAATGTTTGTCCAAGCAATTTTTATTTTGGTTGAATTATTTCATAGTTTTCTTTGACAGTATAATATCAAGTAATTCGGGGAATTATTTTGAAAAATTGTGCTTGAAGATTACACCTGTTAATAACGCAGATTATAATTTTTGCGTAAAAACCATTGAGAGCGAATTTAATATTTTTCCAATTCACCGCGGAATTGTTGTTATTTTTTACTCTAGGGCAAACTATAAAAAAGCCAGATAGACACCCAGTTTTATTTTGCCCACAATACTAGAGGCAATTTTCAGTACCGGCTAACTGGGGCTTCGGAGCAGTTATAACTTAAAAAAAACTATTTTTTTACCTGGTGTCTGACAGCGATACACATTGCCGGGCATACAAGGAAATGCTCGGACAGATCACATTAATAAATCAACGTTACAAGCACCAGGTTAAAATACTACCGGACGGCTACCGCACTTCCTTTCACCTTTTGCGTGTCGGCTTTTTTGGGGGCGCTGCCGCCGCGCCCCCTTCCCCCGGCGTGGGGTTCCAAACAATGAAAAAAACCGGGTCGGAAACCCGGTCTTATCTCTCGCGCTATGGTTTTAAGCAGAGCCAGTACCCTTCGAATCAGTAACTAGCTCTCAACCGTTTCCCCTGAATACCTTTGGCAATCATTCCATGCCTCGGCCATCACTTCATAAAATACACTGACCACCTTATCCTTTTCAGCATTGCTCAATAAGGGAAAAGTATTGCGTTTGGTTTTACTACCTGGAAGCCTCTCTTTCATTTTCCGGTAATAAGTAGGTATGCTCCATTGGCATTCTTCAGCCACTTTAGACCGGAAATAAATAGGCAGCGCCGTAAGTTTCAAGTGGAGTTCCTTTAATAGTTCGTTTGGAGTGGCATAATCTACTGTCTTCGTCATATAGCTAAATTTTGGTTCTGGTAAGACAATAGTAAGCCCTGTAGCTGCGCATAAAAAAGGCGCAGGCATCAGCTTACCGGTTTTGGAGGCCCTGGGAGGCCTGTGGACGCGATAAGTGAGCCCACGCCAAAGCATGGGCAATTCACTCATCCTCTCGTCCACTTTGAAAATTTCCCAGGTTTCCAAAACGAGAAAAAAGTAAATGCGCTAATATGTTGACCTATGCGGTAGGGTTAGTTTTACTACCTTTCCGCAAAGAAAATTCATTTTCTCATACTTATCAATTCAGAACAAAGATAAACATATGAATACTATAAACAAAAATATTTAGGCACTATTTACACATATTACATCATTATATACACTTATTGAGGCAATAAATAACTCTGAACCAATCTACTATATTTGATCCATAGTAAACCCTGCAATGGCTAAAAAGAATTATAATCGTATAAAAGTTGTCCTGGTAGAAAAGGGAATGACCAACATTGAGCTGGCTAAAAAACTAGATAAGAACCAGCAAACGATCTCTCGCTGGTGCACCAACGATTCTCAGCCCAGCGTTGAAACCCTTTTCCAGATTGCCCAGGTTTTAGGCGTAAAAGCCAAAGATCTCTTAAATGATTGATCTAGCTTCCCTCTTCTTCCTAGGTCTGCTAATAATACTTTTTAAACAATTTCGATGCCCTCAATCTGCGACTTTGGAGCAGTTGTAGGTTAAGAAACGGCAGTTTCTTAACCCCGGTGTGTCACACCGGTACACCTTGCCGGGCACACGAAGTAAGTGCCCCATCAATCACATTTAAAAAATCGCCCTTGAAAAGCCAGATGTTAAAGTAATACTGCCCGTATACTTTAAGCGCTTAGTTCCGACCATTGTTTGAAACCCCACGCCGGGGGCTTGGGGCGCGGCGACAGCGCCCCAAAGACCAAATGAGATATTAACTTTTTGTCCTACTATGAAAATCTACCCTCTGATCCATCGTATATTTGCATTCATCCCATTAGCATAGGGGTTTGTGTTGTTGATGTCTAAATGAGACAATGCTATGGAAATGATCAAACCAAAAACCGTCGTAGAGATGCTACGACAGGAAGGCCTGCAAGTCACGTTAGAGGAGGCCGCGCAGATTATCTTATTAGTCTACACATTAGCGGAGATCGCTGTTATCCAAATTTTGCAAAATGAGAATAGCTGATTTGTACATCAGAGTAAGTACCGACGAGCAGGCCGACAAAGGATATTCACAAAGGAACCAGGAAGAAGTCCTACGTCGGTATTGTGATCTGAATGGTATTCAGGTGCGCAAAGCCGTGTATGAAGATCACTCGGCAAAGACCTTTAACCGCCCTGCATGGTCAAAACTGTTACTGGAGCTACGCAAGCATAAAGGTAAAACCGATCTGTTATTGTTCACCAAATGGGACAGGTTCAGCCGTAATGCAGGCGATGCTTACCAGATGATAAACCTCCTGGGTAAGCTCGGGGTTAATCCGCAGGCAATAGAACAACCGCTCGATATGTCCATCCCTGAAAGCAAAATCATGCTGGCGGTGTATCTGGCCACTCCGGAAGTGGAGAACGACCGGCGGGCCTTAAATGTCTTTCACGGTATGCGGAAGGCAAAGAAGGAAGGCCGCTGGATGGGTACGGCTCCCATCGGTTACCAAAACCGAGTACAGGAGAACGGTAGGAAATACATCGCACCTAAAGAACCGGAGGCCAGTATCATGCAATGGGTATTCCAGGAGATTGCAGCTGCCCGGTTTAACACAGAGCAGATATGGAAAACAGCTAAGCTAAAAGGCTTGAATTGCAGTAAGAATAATTTTTGGGTAGCTATTCGTAACCCGGTTTATTGTGGCAAAATTCATATCCCTAAATACAAGGACGAAGAAAGCCGCTTTGTACAGGGCTTACATGCAGGCATCATATCGGAAGCATTGTTCTATGAAGTACAGGAAGTATTGGACGGTCGAAAGAAGAAACAACGCACCAAAACAGTGGTAGATGACATGCTGCCGCTACGCGGCTTTCTGATCTGCCCGAGCTGTGGACGAATGTTAACCGGTAGTGCTTCTAAGGGCAGGCACCAACATTACTATTACTACCATTGCACTTCATCGTGTGGAAAGAGGTATAAAGCAGATGTAGCAAACGATCTCTTTGTAACGGAAATCAAGAAGTACGTACCTCACCCGGTTATAAAGGATTTATATAAAACCGCTGTCCGGCATGTATTCAAAGCCCTTGCAAAGGACAACAATACAGAAAAAAAGCAGCTCCTAACCGCAATAGAGGCGTTATCTGACCAGATTACAGAAGCACGACGACTGTTATTCTCGAAAGAAATTGAGCCAACAGACTACCGGGAAAGCAAAGCCTATTACGAGAAACAGATCATGGAGCTGGAAGCAAAACTTTCCGGCTTGCCTACAAATTACTTTCAGAATATCGACCTGCTGTTAGACAAGGCGCTGGAAAACCTTTGCCAGTTGGATAAATTATATGAAAATGGAAACATGGAACAAAAGCGGAAAATCATCGGTTCGATATTTCCTGAAAAACTAATTTTTGACGGAGAACATTATCGAACCGCAAGAGTTAACGAAGCTGTGCGTGTATTATTCGCCATAGACGAGGCTTTCCGCCAAAAAGAAAATGGGACAAATCTTTGTTTAGAAGACTTATCCCATCTGGTGATCCCGCTGGGACTCGAACCCAGGACCCATACATTAAAAGTGTATTGCTCTACCAACTGAGCTACGGAATCAATCCCGTTTTTTCGTTTTCGGGAGTGCAAAGATAGGAATTAATTTTTTTCTTCCAAATAATATTGAAAAAATTAAAACAAAGTCAGCGGAGCGGTAACACCTCCTCCTATCACATACACAGGCGTCTCCGCCGTTCTGCCCGCTACCACTACTTCTACACCTGCCGCATGCTCCGTAAAAAGTGCATGCACCAGGTCGGGATGATTGTTCTCCGCAGAAAGATGCGATAGCAACAGGTGGCTCATAAATGGCGGACGATAAGCCTTGAATAACTCCAGCGCCTGGTGGTTAGATAAATGTCCCTTGCCACCGCGTATCCGGTTCTTCAGGTACCAGGGGTACCGGCCTTGCTCCAGCAGCTGCTCATCGTAATTTGTTTCCAGGAAGGCGGCATGGCACAGTTGAAAATGCTGGATCACATGTTCGCAGGCAATGCCGATGTCTGTGAAGACCCCGATATTTACCCGTCCATTGCCCACAATAAAGCTGTGCGGTTCCGAGGCGTCATGATGTTTCGGAAAAGCGGTTACACACAGGTCGCCGATCTGTACCGGCTCATAAGCCTTAAAGGAAACCACCTGTTCTGCATGCAGGGGTAGCCCGCCGCTGCGTAAAGTAGCTTCGGTGATATATACCGGCAGTTTATATTTTTTCGCAATAACGGGGATCCCTTTGATGTGGTCCGTATGCTCATGGGACACAAAAATGGCTTTAACCCGGAGCATTGACAATCCCAGGCGCCGCATCCGTTTTTCTGTTTCACGGCAGGAGATCCCTGCATCCACCAGCACTGCTTCCCTGTCATTCCCGATGTAATAACAATTGCCGTTGCTGCCCGAATTTAATGATGTAATAGATAGTGACATGTCAATTGCAAAGAAACCGGTTTTTTTATTTTTTCCGGAGATTATTGATCTGTTCTTTTATGGTACTTACCAGAATATCTGTCAGACGGGTAAGGGCGGGAGAGGGCGCCTGTTTCCGTTGCAGCAGATAAAAGTGAAATACCGGCAGCGCCGGGAGGCCGCTGTTGGTGTGCAATATCCGGCAGCCGGCTGGTACGCCTATGGCCGTACGCAGGGTAATACCTAACCCCGCCTGGGCGGCGGCCCAGAGGCCGGAAAGACTGGGACTTGTCAGCACCACCCGCCAGGGACGTTGTACCTGTTCCAGGGCTTCCAGTCCTGCCTGTCTTACAATACAGGGTGCTTCAAACAGCAGGAGGGGCAGGGGATGCTGCTGCTCCAGTGGCGTCTGCCCTCCAATCCAGCGTAAGGGCAGTTTCCCGATGGGGATCGCATCCGGCGGTAGTTGCTGCCCCATACTCACGATCACATCCAGCTTGCCGCTTTGCAACTGCTGCTGCAGTACTGCCTGGCGGTCAATTACGATGGTGATCTGCACATCCGGGTACACAGCGCCAAAACGGGCAAGTATCAGGGGTAGCTCGCTTTCGGCAAAATCGGCCGGCAGACCCAGACTTACCTGTCCTTCCAGCCGGGTGTCGTGGAGAGCTTGTACTGCCCGATCGTTGATCTCCAGCAGCTGCCGTGCATACCCCAGCAGCAGTTCACCGGTTGGGGTCAGCTGCCATCCGCGGCCCTGTTTGAGGAACAAGGCCCGGCCGGTCATCTCTTCTAATCGTTGCATCTGCAGGCTCACCGCCGATTGCGAACGCGCTACCCGGTCTGCCGCTTTGGCGAAACTGTCCATATCCACCGCCAGTACAAAGGTACGCAGCAGATCCAGGTCCATCAGATCACTCGTCATAGTTTAGTTTTATTAAAGTGTAGGATCAGATGTTTCAATACTGCAAATGTATTGAATTGAAATAATTTTGTGCAGCTTAAACGAAGTATCATGAAAAACGTTCTCCAATGGCTCCTGGTAATACTGCCTTTATTCTATGGCAGCAGCTTAACTGCACAAAACAATTCCATTAGCCGAAAAACATTATTGCAGCAACAGCTGCCACCAACCAGCGTGGAAGAAGTGCGTATCGATGAGATCACCTGCGCACCGGGACAGGGAGCGCCGGACCATTATCACCCGGGCGAGGTGTACGGCTATGTAGTGGAAGGGCAGATAATTTACAAGGTATATGGCGGGGAGCCGGTATTGCTAAATCCCGGCGATAGTTTCAGGGAAGCAGCCGGCCGGCGGATCGAGGTATTCAAAAATGCGCTGGCAGATAAGCCCAGTAAATTCATCGCTATCTATCTCGCAAAGAAAGGACAGCCGCTCATCGTATTAACCAGCAATAAAAATCAGTAACCATGCCTTTTGTTAAGATCAACCTGGCCCAACACCTGACAGATGCAGTAAAGAAAGAGATCTCCCTGGCGGTACACGAAAGCCTCATGGAGCATTTCAACATCCCGCCTGATGACTATTTCCAGGTGATTCATGAAATACGCCCGGCAGATCTGCTATACCCCGAAAGCTATCTCAACATCCCTCATACTGGTAGTATGGTGTATATCGAGATCACCGCGCGGTATGGACGGACGGTAGCAATGAAGAAAGCGCTCTATCACGCCATTGCTGAACGCATCGCGGCACGCACACTTATTTCTGCGAACGATGTATTCATTGTGCTCACCGAAGTAACGGGAGAGAACTGGTCAATGGGCGGGGGCTTTGCACAAATGGCATAGGCAAACCTGTTAACCGCTGTAATACGCGCTGCTCCTGGCATGCGCGTATTAACTTTTTTATGCCCCCCGGTGTTTCCTTTGATTATTTCAAATAAATTAAGTACATTCAATCACCCTATTGGTATCTGTCAAAAGTTTTATCAATCAACGTATCGCAAGCAGTCTGTTAATTTCCCGGTTTCAATCTTGTTAATCATTTTAAAAAGAGTCTTTATGAGAAAAAATCCACTATTGCCCCTCTTACCCCTTATGCTGCTGATCTTTGCAGCCTCCTGTAAGAAAGACCTTAATATTGTCAATGGTTCATTGAACAAGGACACCAAGCATCAAGACCGCGGTTTTCTCATCATCGCAAAAGAAGGTGCAAAGCTGTCAGGCATTGAAGATGGTCTGAAAGCAATAGGCGCCCGCAACTTTGTTTTGAGGAATGCAAATCAGCAACTGGGCCTGATAAGCGTGCAAACTCCAGACCCCTCTTTCCCTGAAAAGGCCAGGAAGATTGACGGTGTACAGTCTGTAGTAGTAGACCTTGTAATGAACTGGCGCCTGCCCGAGAAGATCTACAAATCAGGTGAATACTATAAAGCCGGCGCGCCTGCCAACCCGTCCAGGTCAAAGACTGCCAAAGCGGTGCCTATTCCCGGTAACCCGCTTTCTTTCCTGCAGTGGAACCTGCATTCCGTAAAAGCGCCCGAAGCCTGGGCCAAAGGCTACCGGGGCAACGGTGCTACCGTTGCAGTGCTGGACGGCGGCTTCCTGCTGAATGATCCTGAAATATCTCCCAACATCATCGGCTCTCATAGCTTTATTGAAGGTGAAGAAGTACAGTATCACGGCTTCGAAGGTTTCAGCCATGGCACCCATGTTGCCGGTACCATTGCTGCGCTGGACGATGAGTTTGGCGTAGTAGGCGCAGCGCCTCAAACCAAACTTTTGCTGGTGAAAGTATTGTCAGACGCCGGAACCGGCCCATGGAGCAGTATTATCGATGGGATCTTCTATGCCGTAAGCCACCGGGCTAATGTCATCAACATGAGCCTTGGCGGAGAACTGCCCCGCAAAACCTTCACAGACGATAATGGTACGCCCAACGATCCTTCTGATGATTATACCGTGGAGTATGATCGTGATGTAAGGGATCTTGTGCTTGCACTCAACAGGGCTACGCTCTGGGCAAACCTCAATGGTGTGACCGTGATAGCCGCCGCTGGTAATGACGGTTACGACTACGACCATGAAAAACGCTTCATCACTTATCCGGCTGCCTGTCTGGGTGTAATATGTATTGCTTCCAATGGTCCGCTGGGCTGGGGCATTAACCAGGACACTTCCCTGTATGTGCCTTCCTACACTTTCAGCAACCATGGCAAAAACTTTGTATCCTACGGCGCCCCGGGTGGTAACTATAGCATCCCGCTCAACACTACGATCGTAAATGTAGGCGGTATTGTACGTCCCGAGTATGTGTTTGACTTTGTATTCAATATTGGCGGCTGGGACGAATTCACCGGATCCTTCTTCTACGTATGGTCTGTTGGTACCAGCATGGCAGCGCCCCACGCCAGCGCTACCGCAGCAATGATCTATGGAAAATATAAACGCCTCGCCAACCCGCTGCTGGTAGAGCTGATCCTGAGAAGAAGCTCTACAGATTTGGGCCCCGGCGGCAGGGATGCCTACTTTGGCAACGGCCAGATCAATGCCGCCAAAGCTGTCAGCTACTAACGCATTAAGACGCTTGCAATAACGTTATTAAATCTGAAGGTTTGAATGTTTAAAAGTTTGAAAGGCTGCTTCCACTGCCAGACACCTTCAAACTTTTAAACGCTCAAACCTTCAAACTTTTTACATCTGTGAAATCACGTCTTTCAAAACTTCAAAAGGACGATACCCCGTGATCACTACACGGCGTTCGCCCTGTTTTACTACCAGGGTGGGTAGGCGGTTAATGTTTCGGTAGCTTACTTCCTGCAGATCCTGTTTCAACAGCTGCATGGCCTGTTCGCTGCCAAGGTCTGCTTCAAACTGCTTTAGATCCAGGCACCCGGGATGCTCCGCGGTTAACGCAGCAGCGGTTTCCAGCAACACCGCCTTTTTTGCAATGTTCTTTCCATCTTTCATAATGGCAGCTCTCAATGCATAGAGGTATAAGTGCGCGGCCTGCTCAGATTGCATGCCGGCGCATTTAACAGCCAGGCAGGCAGGGTAGGAGGAAGCCGGCGGATCAAGGAACCAGATACGGTCGTTCATCGGTTGCCCGGATACCTGGCTGGCCTGCATCCACAGTGGCCCCATCTGTACCGGCTTGCTGACGGCATTCATGGTATCATGATAGGCGCGCCACTCTGCCAGTAAACCGCCCATGCAATACCTCCATGAAATACGTCCCTGGTACTCCTGCAGCAACTGCTGCCAGGCTGGCTCAAAGGCCCAGCTCCAACAGCAAAGCGGGTCTGTATAGTAAACTACTTCCAGTTGCCCGCTTTGCACTTGACTGGCCTGTTTCTTATTTACCTTTTGTTTTACGGGTGCTTCTTGCATGTGTTCTTTTTGTATCATCTGCGTGCTCTGCGGCAGACATGCTCCAGTGCTGCTCGCCAATAGGCACGGCCATATTGATCTCGTTGCTTCTTTCTTCACTTAGCTGCTGATCCAGCTCTGCTACGCCCTGTAATGTTCTTTCTGTACCCTCTGGTTGCTGCGTCATCAGCCCGTTAGTTTCCAGTACATGTTTTACCGGATCTTCAATATACTGCCAGTTTTCACCCAGCATGCTGCTTTCTCCTTCATTCCACGGACCGCGGATCGCAGAACCGTTAGACATGTTGAAGTACAGGTTGCTGTAACGCGGATCGCTTTGCAGTACGCCCGGAGGGAAGTTGGGCTGGATCGTGTCAAGCGCTGCCTGGAACATCTGGAAATGCGCCACTTCACGCGTCATCAGGAAATTCAGTGTTTCCTTTACATCAGGGTCATCGGTAAACTGCAGCAGGTATTCATAGGTGATCTTGGCCCTCGACTCTGCAGCAATATCAGAGCGCAGGTCTGTGGTCAGATCGCCGTTGCAGTCACCATTGATGTAGGCTGCCGTCCAGGGAACACCCTGGCTGTTGGTAATAGCCGGGCCACCACCTGTAGAGGTCAGGATCTGCGGGGCAATCATCGCCTGGTGAATGAAGTTTTCTTTTGCAGCTTTGCCATTCAGCAATTGCATGATCTCTGAATTTTCTGCCGCATTCTTCAGGTCGCCGTTAATGCCTTGCAGTAACATCTGGATGGTAGCGCCAACGATCTCCAGGTGACTGAATTCTTCCGTAGCGATATCCATCAGCAGATCGTACTTATCCGGAAACGGATGACGTGCTGCAAATGCTTGTGTGAAATAACGCATAGCTGCCGCCAGTTCGCCATTTGCACCGCCGAACTGTTCCAGCAGCAAGGTGGCAAATGCAGGGTCGGGCTTTGAAACCCGTGCATTGAACTGTAATTCTTTTACGTGATAGAACATAAAAAATGGTTTTGATGGGCAATTGAATAAAAACTGATGATGATCAAAAAGCGGTCCATGCCATAGGTGCAGAGCAGGGTGTGGCAGTGGCCGAGATAAAACTACGCTGCTATGTAGAGATATCTCTACTCCCGACAGCTGTGCAATGCGCATTCTGTGTCGCAGATAAATGATTATCCGGACTGGCATCCTTTTTACTGCACATATCTTACAATATGCAATACCCTATTATACTTATATAACTTTTATGAAGAAGGAAACAGGAGTGTCTCCCTGGTTCACTGCGGTCAGGGCAACTTTTTCGGCTAATGGACAGGCCCCGGTCTTCCAGCGGAAAATTGCAGGCTTCAGTTATTACGCATATAATACCGGAAATGGATGCTGGGTGATCATCACCTGGCCCAACGGCAATCGTATCGCTGTAAGAACGGCCTTTGTACCGGAAGGTGGATTAAAACTGAAGCAGATGAAGGAGCAGGATAACGAAGTACAGCTTTCATTCAGCTCCATCATCGGCATTTACCAGGTAAAAGTGCGGTTCCCGTCGGCAGACAAGCCGCTGCTGCGCTGCACTACTACCTTAACGCCGGGCGAAATGCTCACCATTCCTTTCTGGCCACGCGACCTGGTAGTGCTGGGAAAGGAGGGAGACAGCGCGCTGCCGCAGGGTGAAGTGCAGTTGCAGCAGGAAGGCCCCCGCTCCGGTGTGTTATATGCAAGCTTAAAAAAACCACGATCAGGTGCTTTTCTCTACCTGCAAAATCTCACCGCGCTCAGCGATTATTGTGAGCAGACAAACACCTCCGTAGCAGACTCGGTTGGCGGCACCTGGCCGGAGCTTGGTTTCGCATTGCCACCCTCCCCGGAAAAACCGCTGGAAGCAGGCAAGGAATATACTATCTCAGATGTTTTTTTACTATGCGATACGACCGTTCCTGCAAACGAGCTGGAGGCAGCCAGGCAGTTCATAACACTGCTGGCGGATGTATATGTGCATTTCCCGCAACCTGCTACAAAATATCAACCCTGGCTGGAGATAATAGACAAAACATTGAATGATCTGCAATACAGCCCCGGTTGCTGGACGCAGGCACAAGGTAAACCCTATCTTAATGCCTACGTGTGCGACTATGCTACGCCGCCTGAGATCATGGTGCAACTGGCGGTATTACTACCTATGATGGAATATGAGCGATGGAGCAATAGCGAAATACCTATGATCAGCTATATCAAACAGGGCCTGCCGGCTTTCTATGATGAACGGATCAATTGTATAGCGCGCTGGTTGCCGGCTGTGGAAACTAAGCTGAACGGACAGGAAGAACATAAAAAGCCGCGTGTGATGGACTCCTGGTACCTGCATCACCCTTTGCTGAATCTTTCACGAATGGCGCTGGCGGGAGATAAGATGGCGAAAAAACTCTTTCTTGACTCCATGGAGTATGTGATAAAAGTGGCCCGTCATTTTAAATACCAATGGCCGGTGTTCTACAACCTGGACACGCTGGAAGTAATAAAGGAAGAAACAGCGCCAGGCAAAGGCGGAGAGAAAGATGTACCCGGGCTGTATGCGCATGTGATGCTGCAGGCCTATGATCTTACAGGCGAAAAACGCTACCTGGATGAGGCAAAGAAGGCTGCCAAAGCCCTGCAGGGAACCGGCTTTACCCTGTTCTACCAGGCTAACAATACGGCCTTTTCCGCAGGCGCCATGCTGCGCTTGTGGAAGCTTACAAAGAATAAATTTCATTTGGACCTGAGTTACCTGTGCCTGGCAAATGTTTTTAAACATTTCTGGCTGTGGGATTGCAACTACGGTTATGGTAAGCATTATCCAACTTTCTTTGCGCTGTTTCCACTGGCCGGTGCGCCTTACACGGCCGTATACGAGGAACAGGAAGGGTTTGCGGCTTTCCATGATTACCTCCATCATGCAGAAGGGGGGGATCTGCTGCCCGGCGCGGTGTTGCTGATGACGGAATTTATCAGGCACATTCTCAACAAGGGCGTCTACTATTATCCGCCTTTGCTGCCAAAGGAGATCCTGACAGAACAGCCAAAGACCGGCGAACTGGATCCCAACCTCTGGATACCACTGGAAGATATGTATGACGGATGGAAGCAGCCAGGCCAGGTGGGTCAGGAAGTATATGGCGCCGGGCTGGCGTTCGGCATTGTTCCACGCCACTATCACGCCGTACCGGGACATTTTATGATGTTCATAGATTACCCGGTCACCGGTTTTTCCGTTAAGAAAGATAACACCGTCCATTTTTCGGTCATAGGGAATGAGATGGGCCGTTGCCGCATGGTGCTCCTGCCTCAGGAAGATAAGCCGCTCCCGGCTTTTTCCGTAACGGGTGGACAGACGGCCATAGAAGGACGGCAGCATCCCGATGGGTATATGGAATACGAGCTTGCCGGTGGAGAGAACGTAATCATACAATGGGGAGAAAAAACAGCCCGCCGTAAAGCAACGAACAAAACAATAACACGTAAAAAGCAGGCTATTACTGACGATCTAAAATAACAACGCATGACATCATCCTACAGAACTGCCGAAGCGCCGGTGTATGAACCGGTAGATGTGAATGGAAAAACAGTGCTCATTACCGGCGGTACTACAGGTATCGGCCGTGCCACTGCATTATTACTGGCCGCCCGTGGCGCAAGGGTACTGATCTTTGGCCGCCATGAACAGGAGCTGGAAGATACCCTGCAATCCTGCAGGCAGGAAAACGGGCAGGCAGAGATACACGGACTGACAGCAGACAGCGCCCGGAAGGAAGATCTGGAGAAAGTGTTTGCAGCGGTAGACAGCCGGCTTGGGGGGCTGGATATCCTCATTAACAACGCAGCACTGGCTTACCAGAGTATTATGGACGGTAAGTATGAAGACTGGCAATATATCGTAAACACCAACCTGCTGGGTTACATGGCCTGTGCGCACGAGGCAGTGCAGCGCATGAAGGCCGCTGGCGGCGGCCATATTGTGAACATCGGCTCCATGAGTGCAGACGTAAGGGAAAAGAACAGCTCCGTGTACGTGGCTACCAAAGCAGCTATCCAGGGCTTTTCAGAAGCGCTGCGCAAGGAGGTGAATGAGCTGGGCATTAAAGTAACACTGATAGAACCGGGAGCAGTAGGCACCGATATGCAGGCCGCAACTCCGCCAGATCAGCAGCGCGAAAAAGCGGAGAAGATGGAAATGCTCACCGCAGAAGATATTGCCGCCTGTGTACTCTATACTATCTCCCAGCCAGCCCGCTGCGATGTAGTCAATGTACAGATACGGCCGCACCTGCAGGTGATATAATGCCCATTAATTTGAATACCTTTGCCGGATCATGAAGGATTTTAAGAAACACTTTACGATCCCCGCACCTCCGGAAGAGGTATATGCGGCGCTGACCAACCCTGCCACCATACAGTTATGGTCCGGCGAACCCGCCGAGATGTCCACCACTCCCGGTGAGGAATTCTCGCTCTGGGAAGGCAGCATCGCGGGTCGTAACCTTGAATTTGAAGAAGGCAGGAAGATCGTGCAGGAATGGTATTTCGGCGACCAGGAAACGCCCTCCATTGTCACCATTATCCTGCATCCCGATAAAAAAGGCACATCTGCAGAACTTAAACATACCAACATTCCCGAAGAAGCCTACCAGGATATGGTAGCCGGCTGGCAGGAAGCCTATTTTGGCGCCCTGATCGATTTCTATGCCTGATGCCTGTACCTTTTATCCTTAACAATTTGTTTATATAACATATTTATATTAAAATTACGCTTCATAAGTTAGATTTAGACACTGATGAGTGTGCACACATTAAAGAGAAACTGGCAGCTTTCCTGGGAAAATGCCGGTTTTAAGCTGAAGCTGATAGCAGGGATGACCATACTGGTGTCGATTTTCCTCATGCTGCCCAGCTTCTTCCTGTACATTGAGAACCGCGACGGCACTGTTTTAAACGACTGGGTATTAGCCGCCATTCCTGCGAAGGATGTTTCTGTCCCCATCATGATCCTGATCTGGGGGATGATCTTCCTGTTCACCATAAGGATGATCGCCAAACCACAACTGTTCCTGCGATTCCTGATCGCCTATGTGCTGATCACCGCTACCCGCTGCCTTACCATTTACCTGGTGCCGCTGGGGCCTCCCCTGAACATGATCGGGATGACTGACCCGCTGACAGACATATTTTACGGCGGGCATGCCATCAGTAAAGACCTCTTTTATTCCGGCCATACTTCCCTGCTGTTCCTGATCTATCTCTGTGTCGAAAAGAAGGTGGATAAGTACCTGGCTGGTTGCTGCACCCTGGCTGTAGGCATCCTGCTGCTGGTGCAGCACGTGCATTATACTACGGATGTTGTTTTTGCTCCACTGTTCTCTACCATTGCCTTTCAGCTGGGAAAGAAATGGGCGGAATGCAAAACAACCACCTCGCCCGGGGAGCCCGTTATCTGATGATTGTTATAAACTTACCAGGACCGCCTTTTGTTGCAAAAGGCGGTTTTTTATTATTACAATTTATTTTATTATGTTGTGCCCTTATACCAAACACCCATTGTACCCGTCATGAGTGACTATTTATACCCGCTACCGCCCGAACGTATCTATGCTGAGAAGATAATGCCTTCACCGGCGTTCAGAAAACAAGTGACCAAGGTTATTATTGCCATCCTGCTTTTCCTGCTAACTTATATTGCGCTGCTCCTGGTAGCAGTGGGCCTTGCCATCGGCTGCTGTTACGCAGGTGTCTGGATTGTAATACATCTTCCAAAACTGATCACGCTGATCTTTGGCGGGGGATTAATCGCCGTTGGCATTTCCGTGTTGTACTTCCTGGTGAAATTTGTTTTTGCCGTGTCAAAGGATGATAATCCCGGCAGGATTGAGATCACGGAAGCAGAACAGCCCCGGCTCTTTGCATTTATCCGCCGGCTTACAACTGACACCAATACACCATTTCCTAAAAAGATCTTCCTCTCGCCGGATGTGAATGCCTGTGTATTCTATCATTCCAGCTTCTGGAGTATGTTCCTGCCCGTGCGCAAGAACCTGGAAATAGGACTTGGACTGGTGAACAGCATCAACATCAGCGAGTTTAAAGCGGTGATGGCCCACGAATTTGGCCATTTCAGCCAGCGCAGTATGAAGCTGGGCAGCTTTACCTATAATACCAACCGTATTATCTATAACATGCTGTATGATAACCAGGGCTATGCAGCTTTTATCCAGGCATGGGCAGATATTCACAGCTACCTCGCATTATTTGCGGGTATTACCGTCAGGATCGCACAAGGCATCCAGTGGATACTGAAAGGAATGTATAAGCTGATCAACAAAAGCTATATGGCCCTTAGCCGGGAAATGGAGTTCCATGCAGATGTTATCGCCGCCAGCGTGGCAGGTGGTAATAACCTGGTAACAGCCCTTAGCAGGGTAGAAGTGGCGGGCGGATGTTATTCTTCTGCCATCAACACCGCTAACGACTGGCTGAAGGAAAACAAAGTGGCCAGGAACATTTTCCGCAACCAGCTGACGGTTTTCCGCGCTATGGCGGATGATTATGAGCTGCCCCTGAAAGATGGCTTACCGGAAATATCCTACCAGTTTATCCGCTCCTTCTCACGTTCACGCATCAACTACCGCGATCAGTGGGCCAGCCATCCTACACTGGAGGAAAGAAAGCTGAACCTGGACCAGGCGGCTATGGACGCCCTTCCGGATGCTACCAGCGCATGGACCCTGTTCGATAATGCGGAAGCCCTGCAGGAACAAATGACGGAAAGGTTGTACCGCTCCGTAAAATTCGAAGCCGATATTCATCATTACGACGCGCAGGAGTTCGATACCTGGCATGCCTCCCAGCAGGACACCTACCAGCTGCCCATGGCTTATAAAGGATTTTATACCGGCAGGTATATCAATGCCACCAGCTGGAACCTGGACGAAGTGGTGAAAACGCCGGTGCCCGATAGTATTGAAGCTTTGTTCAATGAAGACAACCGTCAGCTGCAATCCGGCATCACCAATAATGAAAGAGATATGGAGATCCTGCAGGCTATCCGTGATAAGCAGATAGACGTCAGCAGTTTTGATTTCGATGGGGTAAAGTACACCCGCAGTGATTGTGATGCCATCATCAACCAGCTGAGCGCGGAGATCACTCAATTAAAAGAGCGCCAGGAACTGGCAGATAAACAGGCTTTCGCCTTTTTCTACCATCATGCCGGCGAGCAAAAAGATGCTGTGATGAACTATTACAACAGGTTTCAGGCAACCAGCACCCGTTACGATACTTACCTGCAGATCATCAATAAAATATACCGCACACTGGACCTCTTCTACCAGGGAGGGCTTACGCTTGACCAGGTGCAGGACGCCGTGAGCAACCTGCGCAACAATGAAGAGTGGGAACTGAAAAGAGCCATGCAGGGGCTGATCAGCGACCAGCTGATCTCTCCGGAAACTACCGGCGAGCTGCACCAGCGGATACAGGCGTTTATAGATAGCCGTTATACCTATTTTAAAGACGAAACTTTCCAGAATGATGAACTGAACACCCTGTACGAATTAGCCGGTAAGGTAGGCCAGGCGCTGAACGCCGTGCGCTTCACCCATTACAAGGCATTGCTGCTGGGACAACTGGACGCTTATGAAAAGTAAGCGCCTATTTGTTCAGGAAATTGGTGCTCACGGTCTGCCATACTTCCGCACCTTCGCCCGCCAGCACCTGTTTAAGCATGTAAAGGCTGAAGCCTTTTGCTTCCTTGAAATTAATGGCAGGCGGCAGGGATAGTTCAGAGGGGTTTACCACCACATCTATCAGTGCAGGGCCCGGGTGAGCGAAAGCCTTAGAGAGTGCAGGCTGTATTTCTTCCGGGTTTTCCACCCTGATACCGGGCATGCCCATGGCAGTGGCCATCCTGGCAAAATTGGGATTTTTAAGATCGGTGCCAAAAGGCGGCAGCCCCGCTACTTTCATCTCCATGGCTACAAAGCCCAGGGAGCTGTTATTATACAATACCAGTTTTACCGGGAGATTATATTGCTGGATGGTGAGTATTTCGCCCATCAGCATACTGAAACCGCCGTCGCCGCATAAAGCGATCACCTGTCTGCCCGGAAACGCCAGCTGCGCACCAATGGCCATTGGCATAGCAGCCGCCATGGAGCCATGATTAAAAGAACCGATCAGTCTTTGTTCGCGCCGCATTTTAAGATAGCGTGCAGCCCATACTGTAGGGGCGCCTACATCTGCAGTGTATATGGCATTGTCAACAGCCGTATCGCTTACCAGTTTGGTAAGATATTCGGGGTGGATGGGCTGCACCCCCTGTTTGCCCTTAGCATGCGCTTCAAGGCGTTCCCTGCTGCCGGCATACCTGTTCATGCTTTTGGTAAGATGGCCGCGGTCTGTTTTCTTTTCCAGCAGCGGCAGCAGCGCTGTTACCGTTTCCTTTACATCTCCAGCCAGGCCTTGGTGCAGCCGGCATCTTCTGCCCAGCCGCTCGGGCCGTATGTCAACCTGCACGATCTTTACATCTTCCGGGTACCAGTCTTTGTAGGGAAAATCAGTGCCCAGCATCAGCAGCAGGTCGCACTCCCGCATGGCATGATAACCGGAGGAGTGCCCTATGAGGCCGGTCATCCCCACATCAAAAGGATTATCGTGTTCTACATGTTCCTTGCCCCTTAATGAATGTACCACCGGTGCACTGATCTTGTCAGCAAGCTGCAGGATAGCGGCATGTGCACCCGCACAGCCGCTACCGCACAGCAGGGTTACGCGGGCAGATTGGTTGATGAGCGAGGCTAGGTCCTGCAGTTCTGTATCACAGGGACGTACACTGGCACGGATAGGCGCCAGATCGTGCTCCAGTTGCGGCCATTCAATTTTCTCCATGGCAACATCGCCGGATAGGCCCACCACGGCAACACCTCTCATGCCTACCGCATATTGCATGGCAATCTGTAATACCCTGGGCATTTGCCGCCCGGAAGAAATGATCTCACAATAATGGCTGCACTCCCTGAACACCAGCTCAGGATGCGTTTCCTGGAAATAGCCGGTGCCGATCTCACTGCTGGGAATATGCGCTGCAATAGCCAGCACGGGGGCCATACTGCGGTGGGCATCATAAAGGCCGTTGATCAGGTGCAGGTTACCGGGGCCACAGCTGCCCGCGCATACGGCCAGTTTACCGGTGAGCTGTGCTTCTGCACTGGCGGCAAAAGCCGCCGCTTCTTCATGCCGGTAGTGGATCCATTCAATGTCTCCGCTTTTACGGATCTCTTCCGTGATCGCATTGAGTGAGTCGCCTACAATGCCGTGAATACGGCGCACTCCTGCTTTCCGCAGGATGGAAACAAGGGCTGCAGCAATAGTCGACATATCAGGGCTGTTTGTTGTCTATAAAGTTAGGAAGTCCCCCTTGTAAAATTATCGGACGCTGCAGTAGTTTATAAGCCCCACTGCTGTATGATGGGGTTCGTAAATACAGCGAGCGTCTGCGGATCCATTAACTGTTTGCGGGATGCCTTCCATTGATCAAGACTGTCGCCATACATCCTTCTCAATCGGGCGGGCGTCAGCTCATTCACCTTGCCCCAGTGAAAAGCATAAGGGATATTCTGCTTGTCCAGCTCTTTCCATACTTCACTATAGAACGCATAGGTAGTGGCGGAGAAAGCGCCATCCAGTTCTACCACGCAGGTGTAAGGATAACGCGTAAAGGCCAGCAGAGCTTTTGACTGTTTCACAAAGCGGAAGGCAAACAGGCCGGAGAAGGGGCCTTTTGATTTGTTCATACTGACCAGCAGGTCTATCACATCTCCTACCCGTTCTATAGGGATGCCGATGGCAGCGCTCAACAGCTTGCCATGCAGGGTGGTGTTGTCAAAAATTTCGCCCAGGGTGCCGCATTGCTTTTCGAAAGGTTTGAGCGAGCCGGCCAGCAGTTTGTTCACCAAGGTGGGCACCAGTTTGGGAACGGCATCTGTAAGCTTGCCTACAAAGCAGGGCGCATCATCGCCGGGACCAATACCGGCTGAGTTACGTACAGGCGCTGTATAGTCGGTACGAAAGGGCCGCTTGTACATGGTGGTCACATACGCAAGGTTTTTTTTGTCGTAGGGGTTGATGATCACCTGGAAATGATAGGGGCGTTCATTGCCGCAGGGCAGCGTGGCCTTTGAGAAATCAAGCGTGCACATAATATCGCGCAGGGCTTTGTCAAAGGTCTTTTGTTGCATATGGGCTTCCAGCAGGAAGATATCCTCTGTTTCTATCATCACGCCATGAATGATGCCGAAGCTGCCAAAACTTACCAGGGCTGCGTAAAACAATACATCATCCCTTACCAGTTCTGCGCCGATCAATCCTGTAAAGCGGTCTGACACCACCCGGTAGGAGGCGCGTTCCAGCCATATGTGGCGCGTACCGCCTACAATAAGATGCAGGCCGGTCACATAATCCTGTACGGAGCCTACATCAAATGCAGAGCCATGTGCGCCGGTAGCAATAACGCCTGCAATGGTTTGCCCGTTACTGGCGCCGGATGTCTTGAGCGACAGCTTACGCTGCTTCATGAAGTTGTGCAGCTCCCACACACCGGTGCCGCATTGCGCCATGAACAGTTTGGAGGGATCGCCTTTATAGGCCGGGCTCACACTGGCAGGCGTAATGGTAAAGACGGTGTTCAGTGATTTTGTTTCCAGCATAATGCCTGGTGTAGCGGCGATGGGCGTCCAGGACCAGCCGGCTCCCAGGCCGCGCAGGTGACTGCTGTTGCGGATTGCTTCCTGTATCAGTTGCTGAAAACCTGCGGTGGCGGCATTGTAGCTTTCTATGGCGCTGCCATCGCCATTAGCCAGCTCGTAACGGTTCTCAATATTGTACACAAATGTTTCATGCTGGTTCTCCCAGGTATGATCATTTGTTTTGAAGATCTTCATGCTCATAGTTCAGCGGTTTTAGGACAAGGTTTGCCGCATTTGTATTCCAGCCGTATGGGACTGTAAATACCGAGCGTAATCACGGTGATCAGGGTGTACCCGAAATTATTCCTTACCCGCACTTCAGACATCCCGTAAATACCGAGCGAATCGCAGTTGGGGGTGGGAATATCTTTCTGTTGTGCAAGCCCCCAGAAATAGCTATGGGCGGTCACTTTCCTGACACCGGTGCCCGATTGGGCATGGGTGGCCACCCTGTAGGTATAGCAGCTGCTGAATGCTATACAACAGGCAGCAAATAACAGGGCGGTGTATACATGTTTCATAGTGGGAATTTTGGGTGAAACACAAACATTTATGTTAAAATACGGGATATTGGGAAGGCCGCCGTCTGGAACCACGTAAGTGGCAGGGGATGTTTAACGGATGGCAGCCAGCGGCGGACAAATGGTATTACCGGTTACAGGGTATTTGAGTACTTTTGGACCATGTATGAATTGATACTGGCCCATATAGCCCGGCACGTCACATTAGCGCCGGCAGAACGCGAAAAATTCTGTGCTGCGCTGCAGCATAAAAAATTACGCAGGCGGCAATACCTGCTGCAGGAAGGAGATATCTGCCGCTATGATCATTTTGTGATCAAAGGCGGCCTGCGGCAGTATGAAGTAGATGATGAAGGCCGCGAGAACGTAATGCAGTTCGGCTTTGAAGACTGGTGGATCTCAGACTGGTATAGTATGCTCACCAACACGCCTACGGCATATAATATCGAAGCCCTGGAAGATACGGAAGTGCTGCAGATAGAACGGGTAAAACTGGAACAGCTTTTCCTGGAAATACCCGCCCTGGAAAGATATTTCCGGATTATTATCCTGCATGCCTTCGTGGCATTGCAAAGGCGTGTGTTGTTTATGCAGAAATCTTCTGCGGAAAGATATGCGGAGTTTTTAACAAGATATGCGCATGTGGAGCAGAGAGTATCGCAGCAGCATGTGGCTTCCTACCTGGGCATCACAAGAGAAACGCTGAGCAGGTTAAAGAGCCGGAAGTTGTGAGGTGGTTGTGATCTTTATCACAACTTTTTTTTAACAAACATCACAGGTTTGTACCCCCATCCCTCCCCAAATTTGTACTGTCAAAAATGAAAGTACAAAGCAATGATCCAACAAATTTTAGCTACAGAAAACAATTGGACAGGCATGATCCTGCGACTGACATTGGGCCTTGTCATTTTTCCCCATGCCGCCCAGAAATTATTCGGATGGTTCAACGGCCCCGGGCTTTCCGGCGAAATGCAGTATTTAACGCAGGTAGCGGGCCTCTCCACCTTTACCGCTGTTATGGTGATACTGGTAGAATGCGGCGGTACCCTGCTGCTGTTAACAGGCTTCGCTACCAGGATTGCCGCCCTTGGCATGCTGGGCCTCTTCATTGGTATGATCATCGTGGTACATTACAAAACAGGATTCTTTATGAACTGGTTTGCCCAGGCTCCCGCCGGAAGTGAAGGTTTTGAATACCATCTGCTCGTAATAGGTATGTGTATCGCCATGCTGATAACGGGAGGAGGGAAGTGGTCTCTGGACAGACTGATTACCGTTTAAAAGTTTGAGGTTTGAAAGTTTGAAGGCGCCCCAAACCGTTAGGGCACCTTCAAACTTTTAAACCTTCAAACTGCTGACTGTCTCTATTTTACCGCCGTCAGCCGTCTCCTGTTGAAGACATCTTCCCAGTCTATCAGCGGGTAAACATTGTTCTTTTTGGCTTCGCTTTCAAACAGGGCCTGCAGCTCTTTCAGCTTTTCGGGGTATTTGGCCGCCAGGTTGTTCCTTTCATTAAAGTCTTCCTCCAGGTTATACAGTTCCCATACTTCGTTGTCAAACCCTTTCTTTACCGGTGCAGCGCCGGTAGCAGGGGTATTGATATCAATATAGTCCGGGTGATGCGCTACGCCTGCTTTCCAGCCATCTTTGTAAATAGCGCGTGAACCGAAGATGTAGTAATACTGTACATGGTGGCGTGAAGCCGCCGTAGCATCTGTAATTGAATAAGCCAGGGAGATGCCCTGCACACTATCCTGGCGGATGCCGCGGATGGCTTCCGGCTGCTGAATGCCAACAATATCCAGGGTGGTGGGCAGCAGGTCTATTACGTGCCCGTATTGTTTGCGGATGCCTCCTTTGTCTTTGATGCCTTTAGGATAGAAAGCAATGAGCGGATTGTGCGTACCCCCTTCCGCGTTAGCATCCTGTTTGTAGTACTTGAAAGGCGTATTGGCCGCTTCTGCCCATCCCAAAGGATAGTTGGTCTGCAGGCCTTCCGGGGTGCCGATCTTGTCATACTCCGCCAGCGCTTTTTTCAACGCTTCTTCTTCCGTAACAGCAGCGCCGAAACGGGCACGGTTCACCACGCCTTCATAGGTGCCTTCCTTGCTGGCGCCATTGTCTCCAACAATCACGAACACCAGTGTATTTTCCAGCTGGTTGATCTCTTTCAGGTGATTGATAATGCGGCCAATCTCATGATCGGTATAAGTGAGATAAGCTGCATACACTTCCATGAAGCGGGCGTACAGGCGTTTTTCTTCCGCCGGCAGCGCGGCCCAGGCTTTGATGTTAGGGTTACGCGGGGGCAGTTGTGCATTGGCGGGAATTACGCCCAGCTTCTTCTGGGCGGCGATCACTTTTTCGCGGTATACGTCCCAGCCTTCATCAAACTTTCCCTTGTAGATGTCCCTCCATTGAGCGGGCAGCTGGTGGGGCGCATGGGTAGCGCCGGGGGCGTAGTACAGGAAGAAAGGTTTATCCGGCGCTGCTTTTTTCTGCCGCGTAATGTAGTGAATGGCTTTGTCGGTGATCTGTTCATTCAGGTGTCTGCCATCGGGCTGTATGTGTGCATTGTCTTCTACCAGGGCGGGGCGGTATTGGTCTGTTTGTGATCCCAGGAAGCCGTAGAAATGTTCAAAGCCTTTGCCGCTGGGCCAGCGGTCAAAGGGCCCTGCATCAGTGGTGTCTGCATCTGGCGTCACTCCCCATTTACCCACGGCAAAGGTATTGTAGCCATTGTCCCGCAGTATTTCTGCAATGGTGCCTTTTTCAGCAGGAATGCGGCCGTCCCAGCCGGGGAAGCCGGCAGAAAGGAAGGTGTGCGCAAAGCCGCCCATATGCGCAGTATGCTGGTTGCGGCCCGTGAGCAGCGAAGCCCGGGTAGGGGCGCAGATGGCGGTGGTGTGAAAATTGGTATACCGCAAACCATTGCTGGCAAGGCTGTCAAAGGTGGGAGTGGGGATCAGGCCGCCAAATGCGCTGGCGGCGCCGAAGCCTACATCATCCAGTAAGATCCATAGCACATTGGGAGCGCCGTCAGGCGCTTTGGGCAACGGTGTCCAGTATTCCTTTGATTCGGCGTACGTTTTGCCGATCACGCCCTGGAACCCGGGCGGAGGGCTGCTCTGCGCGGTAGCCTGACTGGCAATAGCGGCAAGGGCAAGAGATAAAAGCGCTGTTTGTTTCATATTTGTTAGCGTTTAAAATGTGTGTTTTTCCGGTTCACAGGCCATGAACTTTATCACCATCCCGGGTTCTGCGTCAGCAATGGGTTCAGGTCTATTTCACGCTGCGGGATGGGATACAGGGTATCTTTCAGCGCGGCCCCGGTTTTAGCCGGCAGCTGTTTCAATGCATCATAGAGGTAGCTGCCACCTCTCCGGGCCAGGTCAAACCAGCGGTTGCCTTCCAGGATGAATTCTTTCCTTCTTTCCAGGAACACAGCTTCCCTGAACTGCGATTGGTTAAGACCGGTAGCGAGATCAGGGAGGTGCGCCCGGCTGCGTACCCGGTTAATAGCCGTATAGGCTGCTGCGGTAGGACCGCCGTTTATTTCATTCAGGGTTTCGGCATACAGCAGCAGGATGTCTGCATAGCGGAGTACCGGGTAATTCAGGCCGCTTTGTCCCTGGTTGGTGAGGGGCGACAGGCTGAAGTCTATAAACTTGGCAAAGCGGGGTGCGCCAAAGTCCACTGTTCTGCCGGTGGCCGCATTATACAGGCTGGTGAAGAAGGTAACGGCACGGCGGGCATCATGCGCTTCAAACAGGGGGTAAAGACTGTCTGAAGGAAGATCGCCGGGGAACACCGCCACATTGAAAGAGTTAAAGGAGCCGGAGCTGACAAACTGTGTACTGTTCTTTGCGCCCAGGTTGGTTTCAAACTGTACGGAAAAGATATGCTCCTTACCGTTTTTCGTTGCTTTCTGGAAAGCGTCCTGGAAATTTTCGAAGAGGTCATAACCATAACCGCCGTTGATCACCTCTTGTAATTCGGTAAGGGCGGCCGTCCATTGACGGCGGGTAACATACACTTTGGCCAGCAGCCCGTGTGCCGCACCGCTGGTAACCCTTCCTTTATCGGCGCCGGTAAGGAATTTGGGCAGGTTCACAGCATCTGCCAGGTCTGCAATGATCTGTTGATACACACTGTCCTTGGAGCTGCGGGGTACCAGCAGTTTGGTCACATCTACCGTAGCAGGATCGTGCAGTATCAGGGGCACATCGCCATGAAAACGCACCAGGTTGAAGTACAGCAGCGCCCGTATGAACTTCGCCTCCCTTACCAGCTGTGAGCGCAGGGCGGTATCAATCGGCACATCGGGAATATTGTCAATAGCGACGTTGGCCCTGCTGATACCGTAGTAGTGCTGCTGCCAGCTTTTCATTATGCGGTCGTTGGTGGCCACATACGTGGCGGTACCAAGTGCGCGTACATCGGGGTTGGTATTGGACGGACTGAACACCTGGTCATCGCTGCCGTTACCTGTCAGCAGGTTAAGGTTTCTGCCGTAGATCGGGAAATCACCGGCAGGATCGCTGTTCAGGGTGCTGTACACCGCCGCAACGGCAGCCCTGGCGTCTGATTCGGTTTTATAGAATTGCGAAGCGGTGATGATGGAACCAGGATCTTCCGTCAGTTTATTGCAGGACATGGATAAGCTGCCTGCAAGCAATAACAGTATATATACTCTTTGCATTGTTCTTTTTTTATTAAATCAGAAGGTTACGTTCAGCCCGGCGAGAAAAGTGCTGGCAGGAGGATAAATGCCGTAATCAATCCCCTGTTTGGTATTGTCGCTGTCATAGAAGTTCACCTCAGGATCATACCCGTTGTAGCTGGTAATGCTAAAAAGGTTCTGTGCAGCTACGTATATGCGCAGCTGTTTGGCATGGATGCGTGAGACAATGCCCTGCGGCAGCGTATAGCCAAGGGTGATATTCTTCAGTTTGGCATAGGAGCCATCCTCAATGTACTGATCTGTTACCTGGGCTACCGGTGCGTTGGTGGCTTTCGGGAAAGTTCCGTTTGGATTATCCGGGCGCCATCTGTCCAGCAGTGTAGCCGATGCATTCAGTGAAAGGGTAGGAATCTCCAGCTTCTGCTGCAGCAGGTTGAAGATCTTGTTGCCATAAGAGCCCTGGAAAAAGAAGGACAGGTCAAACTGCCGGTAGTTAAGTGTATTGGAGAAGCCGAAAGTGAATTTGGGCTGTGCGCTGCCCAGGTTGTGTTTATCTGTTGTGGTTACCACACCATCGCCGTTCCAGTCCACATATTTGCGGTCGCCTTCCTGCTGCGATACGCCCGCCAGCAACGGGGCGCCTTTGGATACGTCTGTGGCCGTGAGCAAACCATCGGTGCTGTAGCCCCAGAAGGTGCTCACGGGCAGACCCACCTGTACGATCACCGGTGATACCTGCCCGGTGGGAGCCAGGGGGAAGAAGCTGCTGGCGCCACCCAGGCTCAGCACTTTATTCCGGTTGGCGGCAAACACCAGGGTAGAGCGCCAGCTGAAGTGTTGCGTTTTCACAGGTTGGCTGTTCAGGCTCAGCTCAATACCTTTGTTCTCCACGCTGCCTACGTTCTGCAGGGAGCTGGCATAACCGGTATACAGCGGAAAGGGTACATGCAGCAGCAGGTCGCTCGTCTTTTTATAGTACACATCAAAGACCAGGTTCACCCGGTCGTTAAGGAGGCCCAGGTCAACACCCGCGTTATATTGCGTGGTGGTTTCCCATTTCAGATCGGGATTGGCAATCTGCAGCGGGGCGATACCGGTTACCAGTGCGCCGTTGAAATAGTAATTGGTAGGCGCCAGCGCCGCCAGCGCGCTATACGGAGGCACCTCCGAGTTGCCGGTGCGGCCGGCGCTGAGCCTTATTTTCAGGTGGCTGATATGGCGGTTGAGGGGTTGGAAAAAATCTTCCTGGCTGGCGTTCCACGACAGGCCAATGGCAGGGAAAAAGCCCCAGCGGTGATTAGCCCCCAGCCGCGAAGATCCGTCTGCCCGCTCAGAAATGGTGACGTTGTACTTGTGTTTATAAGAGTAGTTCACCCTGGCCAGGTAAGAGTTCAGGGCAGACTGGTGAGCGTTTGACTGCGATAGCAGGGCCGTGGCGGCATAACTCAGGTTGTTATATTCAGTAAGATCGTTTGGGAACTTTTGCGCGCTGGCTACTGCAGATTCGTCTTTTGCAAACTGGGTGGTATAGCCCGCCAGCACGTTCAGAAAGTGTTTACCTGCAAAAGAATGATTCCAGGTCAGTGTGTTCTCATTCAGCCATGTTACCGCAGTACCGCTGCCTACGGAAGCATACCCGCCGGCAGAATAGCCGTTGGAGCCGGCGCCCGGTGCGGCGGTATTGGAGGGCGCATAATAGTTCTGTTTGGTGTTCAGCAGGTCTGCACCAGCGGTTACTTTTAACACCAGCTCATCCAGCAGGCGGTACTCAGCGGAAATATTGCCCAGTACGCGTGTAATGTTACTATGATTTGTAGTGGCGGTAATATCCTGCAACGGATTGGTGGGCGTAGTGGTATACGGACTGTTGATGTTATAGCTGCCATCGTCATTCCGGATCTTCGCCACCGGGGAGGATAATATCAGGCTGGGAAAGGCGCCGGAGAAATTGATGCTGTTGTAAGCCGGGCCAAATAATTTATCAGACGAAGCCTGGCTGCCAAATACATTCGTGTTCACCTTGAACCTTTCATTCACAATCCTTTCGTAGTTGATACGGCCGGAGTAGCGTTTAAAACCGGTGTTGAGCAATGTGCCCTGCTGGTTGAAATAGCTGCCGGAGATCAGGTAGCGGTTCTTGTCATCGCCGCCGGAAACAGACAGCTCGTGATTTTGGATAGTGGCGTCCCGCAGGCCGGAGCGCTGCCAGTCGGATCCTTCGCCCAGGGCGGCTATCTGCTGGTCTGTAAATGTTTCCGGCTTTCCATCGCTTACATTGATATCATTCACCAGGGAGGCCCATTGCGAGGCGTTGAGCAGGGAGAGCTTTTTGGCTACGCGCTGCCGCCCTGCATAGACGCTGTAGTGCACATCGCTGCTGCCTCTTTTTCCCCTGCGGGTGGTGATCAGCACTACGCCGTTGGCGCCACGGGACCCGTAGATGGCGGTGGCAGAGGCGTCTTTGAGGATCTCCACAGACTCAATATCGCTGGGGTTGATGGTGGAGAGCGCATTTATACTGGCGCCGCTGGATGCGCCGGTATTCGTGTAATCATTATTGTTATATACAATGAAACCGTCTATTACATACAGGGGTTCGTTGCCAAAAGAAATGGAGTTGCCGCCACGAACGCGGATGGTAGCGGTACTGCCCGGCTGCCCGGAGCTTTGTGTAACGGCAATGCCTGATACGGCGCCCTGCAGCAGGTTGTCAAAAGATACGGTGGGCAGGGCCAGTACAGCTTTGGGCAGGGAAGCCACCGATCCCGTAAGGTCGCTTTTTTTCTGGGTGCCATAGCCTACCACCACCACGTCGTTCAGCTGTGTATTGGCTTCCTGCAGCGCGATATCCAGGTTGCCATAGCTGTTAACGTTGATCTCCTGCGTTTTATAACCTACATAGCTGATGATATAGGTAACGGGTATGCGCTGTCCCGTTACGAATTTAAATGCGCCGTTGTTATCTGTTACCACGCTGTGTGTAGTGCCTTTGATGCGCACTACGGCGGCAGGCAGGGGATCCTTGGTTCTTTCGTCGAAAACTTTACCTGCCAGCAGCACATTGTTGTTTTGCGCCCGGCCTGCAAAGCCGGTCAGCAGCAGGAAAAACAGGAGAGAGCAGGAAATACGATAGCGGCAGGTATATTTTTTATACCTTTGGAACAGATTCATGTTAATGATGTTTTATCGTTAATGTAAATCAGCGATGATGATCAGTAAGTGATTGGCGTTACTGGACTGATCTCATCCCCCTCCCGGTAATTTATTACCGGGTTTTTTTCGGCGATCCTATTTTGTGTATATAAGTTGGTTTTAAATTAAAAATATCCTGTATCTGGAACAGCACTGGTTGTTCACGAGAAAAACTGAACAGGAATGAAGGAACCAGCACTAACAACAACAATATTCCTTTAAAGGGAAGATGTAGTAGCGGCCCGGTTGGGAGGCCGGTCTGGATAATGATGATAAGGAAGATTTGATGGTTGATACTGCCCGCATAACAATAGTAATTGTTGAGCATCTGGCTTGGTGGGCGCCAAATCCGGTTACAAAGATAACGTTAGTTTTTAAAAAGTCTACTAAACTGGTAGGAAATTATAAAAAATTCTTCAGCAGGTATGATGATACAACAGCAATTTGCAAAAAGTGCGGCAGCGCTGTTAAGGAACGATCCCGGTGTAATTGGCCTGGCCGCAGGCGGTTCATGGATCCATAAAGAAATGGATCCCTATTCAGACCTGGACCTTGTACTTGTTACCAGGGAAAAGGTAGCGGGCAACAAGTCTGCCATGCTTGCTTACGCTGCAAAGCTGGGCCAGTTGCTGAACGCTTTCACAGGCGAGCATGTTGGCGAGCCGCGTTTGTTGATCTGCCTCTACGATGATCCCCTCTTGCATGTAGATATCAAGTTTGTTACCCTGCCCGAATTCCATGACCGTGTTGAAGACCCGGAAATATTGCTGGACAAGGACGCTGCGCTGGCTGGTGTTATCTCGGCTACCACAGCCGTGTGGCCTTACCCGGATTACCAGTGGCTGGAAGACCGCATCTGGACATGGGTGCATTACATTGCCACCAAAATGGGCAGAGGTGAGTACTTTGAAGCGCTGGATGGTGTAGGCTTCCTGCGCGCCAGGGTGCTGGCGCCGCTGATGCAGGTAAAAAACGGTATTCGTCCCAAAGCCCTGCGTAAGGTGGAAAAAGAATTGCCTGCTGCAGATATGGACGACCTGATTGCCACGGTAGCCGACTATGATCCTGCTGCCATTTCAGAGGCATTACTGCATTGTGTCCGCATCTATAAGGCATTACGTGCACAACTTTTCCCGGCAGACATTACGTTCCATACAGCATCCGAACTGCGGAGCATGGCATATCTGCAGGAGGTTAGTGCAATGGTGCAATAACGTTTATGCGGCAAATTTAGATTTAAACAGGGATTAGCTGCGGGCAGTGATCAATAAAGATGAGGTAATGGTTTCCTATAGCCGGCACTTGTTATTTTACGAGGGTCCATTTTTCGGAAAGCACGTTGGATAAGGCTTCACATAATTCTGCATAAGTGGTGGGCTTTGTAAGGAAATGCATGGCGCCCATCTGGATGGTTTCCGAAAAATCGTCAGACAGCGTGGAAGTCGTGTAAATAATAATACGGGTCTGGTGCAGCTTCTTCAGCTTCTTTAATTCTACCAGGCACTGTTTACCGCTAAGCATCGGCAAATTCAGGTCAAGGAAAATGTAGTCTGGTATAGGAGCCCGGTCAGTACCAAGCATGTCAAGGGCTTCCATTCCGTTTTTGAAAGTGTAGCACACAGCAGACCCATCAACGTCTTTCAGTGCATCGCAGAAAAATTCGCGGTCATCTGGGTCGTCGTCGATGATCCAAAGTACTTTTGATTTCATTGGGTTGGATTTAGTTGTTTTGAAGAAAAAGGCTGGTGGGCTAAATTACCGAATTTTTAGTATTCGTAAATGGATGAATGTGCTAACAAATTTTCTGAAAACAGGTATTCACGGATGTTTACGACCTTTTATCCTGCGGAATACTTTGCTTTCAGGGAGCGGGATGACGCAGCTACCAGTTCCTTCAGCACACCGGTGTCAACATCCTCCAATTTTTTGATATACAGACATCCTTTGCCTGTTTTGTGCTTTCCCAGTTTTTGCAGCAAACTTTCATGGTTATCGCAGCCCAGCATCAGGTAGAAAGTGATCGCCTCCTTGCGGGGAGAGAAGCCTGCCAGCGGCGCATCTCCTTCGTGCCCGCTTTCGTATTTATAGTGGTAGCTGCCAAAGCCCACAATGGCGGGGCCCCACATCTTCGGGGGGTAACCGGTGGCTTCCTGCATCAGCTGCAGCGCGGTATAGCAGTCGCGGCGTTTCTTTTCATCCGGCACCGTGTCAAGAAAAGCCTGTACGCTGTTTTCGGTAGGGCGTGTTTTGGGACTTGCCATTAGGAAGATTTTAACATTTCACGTATAACAAAGATAAGCCCACAGGCGTTATCAGTGTCAGAAGCCTGCAAAAATGCTTCAATCCCTGCCGGAATATTTGCTTGTTTTAAATTGTACAATGAAAGATCAACTGGTTGCTAAACTCTGTGCTGTTACTATAGTACTACAGCTGTTCTTATGTGGAAATAATGGTGCCCAGGCACAAAGCCTTGATATTAAATGGCTACGATCTGTTAATTACAATTCCGATAAAACGGAGGTGACTTACAAGGCCATGAATGGCCTTAGTAAAAGCGTGTATTACGTGGCGGTGGGCGTACCCCTTGCACAGCTGGCGGTAGGCTACAGCACCCACGACAAGGAAACCATCCGGAACGGCTGGTTAAGCCTCGCAGGACAGGGACTAACACAGGCCATTACTTTTGCAGGAAAATCCACCATCCGCCGTCAGCGGCCCTATCTTAAATATCCTGACATTCATACCAATGTGTATGACGATACCTATTCCTTTCCCTCCGGCCATACTTCCATGGCCTTTTCAACAGCCACTATGTTATGCCTTCAGTACCCGAAATGGTATGTAATAGCGCCCTCCTTAGCCTATGCAGGGGCGGTGGGCTATTCCAGGATGTACCTGGGCCGCCACTATCCCAGCGATGTATTTGCGGGGGCGGTAGTAGGAGCAGGCACTTCTTACCTTTGCTTTAAGGTAAATAAATGGCTGCAGGGAAGACGTGCTGCCCGTCAGCGCCCCCTGGTGAATCCTTTCTCACCCCTGGAGCAACCGTTTTAAATAAGCCGGGTAGCTGTCCTTGTCCAGGCTGCCATCGCCCCAGGTGATACTGTCGCCAAAGCATACAATGCGGCCGGCGGGCAGCTGATTATACATGATGTAGTCATAAACAGCCAGACCTATTACCCGGTATCCTTCGGGGGTAGGGTGAACACCGTCTTTCCGCGGACTGTTAGCCTCGTTCAGCAGCAGGCAGCTGGCTTCCGTACCGATATTCCCGATCTTCTCAAACAGGCTTCCCACATCCAGCAGGGCGGTTTGCCTCCTGGCGGCGGTCTCTTTTATGATATTGTTCAGCGCAGCTCTTTTCTCCTCCGGGCTTTCCGTGGCAAAAAACGCGGCGGGATGCCTGCTCTGTACATAGGGGCTGTAAAAGGGAAGGAGGGTCATGAGCAATACTTTGCTGCCGCTGTTGCTGATGCCCTGCACCAGTTTGTCCAGGTTCTCCCGGTAAATGTCAGCAGGAATATATTTGGCATGGTTCAGTCCGTCGTTGGTGCCCGCCATCAGGATGGTCAGCTCCGGTTGATACGCCAGGCAGTCTTTATCCAGCCGGTCCAGCAGATCCTGTGTATTATTGCCGGGCACTCCGGCATTAATAATCCTTGTATCTTCTTCCATCCGGTTGCGTGCACTTAATGTAAAGGGTAATGTGGTAGCGATGGCTTTCAGCGCCGTACGGGCAAGAAAGGTTCTTCTGTTCATAACAAACGCTCTCAGGTTTGAGGTTTGAGGTTGGTTGCAGGTTAGAAGTTGCAGCAATTCTCCAGTTCGAAAGACCTGCCATGAACCTCAAACTTCTAACGAACCTCAAACCTCAAACTTCAAACCTTTAATATACAAATTTCCAGGTACGTTTGTTAAATTTGGATATTAACCAAATGTCCCGTTATGATCACTAAAATGTCGCACACTTCTTTATTTGTGCTGGACCAAGACAAGGCTTACGATTTTTATGTTAACAAACTGGGTTTTAAGGTACATACCGATGTGGTAATGACGGATGACAACTGCGAAGACGGAGTAAAAGCCGGTAAGGATGCAGACAACGCATATCGCTGGTTAACCGTTAATCCGCCGGACCAGCCCGACCTGGAGATTATCCTTATGCCGATCAGCGGCCTGGACTTCGAAGCGCAGAAAGCGGTTCGCATACTGCTGGAAAAAGGCCTGCTGGGAGCAGGCGTACTATATACACCTGATTGCAAAGCTACCTATGAAGAGCTGAAAGCCAAAGGCGTAGAGTTTAAATGCCCGCCGCGTGAGCAGTTCTATGGTATTGAATGTATCATTTCTGATGGAGTAGGCAACTGGTTCAGCATGACAGAACCTAAAGTACAGGAGTAATATTCCTTATAGCTATTAAGAGATGCTTAAAATGTGTTGACAGATCGAAGCACATCAATGTAAGATCACAGAACGGCGTTGCCAGCTGACAGATGTGTCGTGACAGATCGAAGGTGTTCGATGTAAGATAACAGATGTGTCATGAAAGCTGACAGATGTACCGCGTCAGCTGACAGATGTACCATGACAGATCGAAGGTATTCGATGAAAGATAACAGATCTGTACCGCCAGCTGACAGCTTTTCCGTGTAAGCTGACAGATGTACCGCGCAAGATCACAAATGTTGCCATTTCATTAATTATGCTGCCTCACTAGGTTATTAATAAACCTTGAATATTTTTACGCTTTGTAAACAATTGTATACCATCATGGATTCAAGAAGGGAATTTCTCAAAAAAGCAGCCCTGTTATCGGGCGCTGCAGGCTTCGCAACATTACCGGCTTCTGTTCAGCGCGCACTGGCTATCGATCCTGCCCCGGGCACTACCTACCTGGATGCGGAACACATTGTGTTCCTCATGCAGGAAAACCGCTCCTTTGATCACTGCTACGGTGCATTGCAGGGCGTACGCGGTTTTAACGATCCACGGGCCATCCGCCTGCCCAATAAGAACAGCGTATGGCTGCAGACCAATGCCGCCGGCGAAACCTACGCTCCCTTCCGCCTCAATATGAAAGAAACCAGGGTTACCTGGATGGGCTCACTGCCGCATTCCTGGAGCAACCAGGTTGATGCCCGCAACAATGGCAAATACGATAAATGGCTGGATGCAAAGCCCTCCGGCCATCCTGAATATGCTAAAATGCCCCTGACCATGGGCTATTACACCCGCAGGGATATTCCCTTCTATTACGCCCTGGCAGACGCCTTTACCGTGTGCGACCAGCATTTCTGCTCTTCACTGACCGGTACTACGCCCAACCGCCTGTATTTCTGGACGGGCACCATCCGCGCGCAGCAAAACGAAAACTCGCCCGCCCTGGTATGGAACGAGGAAGCGGATTACACCAACATGGCGAGCTGGAAAACCTTTCCGGAAAGACTGGAAGAACAGGGTGTTTCCTGGAGAATTTACCAGAACGATATCAGCGTGGAAGGTGGTTTTACCGGGGAGGAAGACAGCTGGCTGGCCAATTATGGCGATAACCCGATAGAGTACTTTTCCCAATTCAACGTAAAGCTGTCCGAAAGATACCTGAACTACCTGGATAAAGCAGCCGCTAAACTGCCTGCAGAAATAGCCGCACTGGAAAAACAGGTAGCCGCTGCAGCGGCAGACAAGGCAGAAGCGCTCAAAAAAAGCCTCCGGCGTAAGAAAGACGAACTGGCAAGGGTAAAGAAGGATCAGCAGCTGTATACCCGCGAAAAGTATGAGAAGCTTTCGCCACAAATGAAAAGCCTGCACGAAAAAGCATTTACCATCAATAAAAAGGATCCCGAATTCGGCAAGCTTACCACTCTGCAATACCAGGACGGTAACACCCCCCGTAAAGTGACGATCCCCAAAGGGGATATCTTGTACCAGTTCCGGGAAGATGTAAAGAACGGCAGCCTGCCTGCCGTATCCTGGCTGGTGGCGCCGGAGAATTTCTCCGATCACCCCAGCTCCGCGTGGTACGGCGCCTGGTATGTATCTGAAGTGATGGACATCCTTACCAGCAACCCGGAAGTATGGAAGAAGACCATCTTTGTGCTCACCTATGACGAGAATGACGGTTACTTTGACCACGTGCCGCCCTTTGTTGCGCCTAACCCGCGTGATAAGAACAGCGGCAAGGTATCCGACGGTATAGACGCCGGGGTGGAATTTGTAAGCAGGCAGCAGGAACAGCAACGCACCTGGATATCTGAAGATCATAAACGCGAAAGTCCTATCGGCCTGGGCTACCGGGTACCCCTGGTGATCGCATCGCCCTGGAGCCGCGGCGGATGGGTGAATTCCCAGGTGTTTGATCATACCTCTTCGCTTCAGTTCCTGGAAGAATTCCTGCAGCATAAAACAGGCAAATCAATACAGGAAACCAATATCACCGCCTGGCGCCGAACCGTATGCGGCAACCTCAGCTCTGTGTTCCGGCCCTACAACGGCGAAAAGATCAAACAGCCTGCTTTCGTTGAAAAGAATGCTTTCATTGAGAGTGTGCATAAGGCTAAATTCAAGGGGGTACCCGACGGTTATAAAAAACTAAGCGATGCAGAAATAGCGCTGATCAACCGTAACCCGGCCGCTACTCCTTTAATGCCCAGCCAGGAGAAAGGTATCCGTCCCTCCAATGCGCTGCCCTACGAGCTTTACGTGAACGGGCAGTTGAAAAACAACAGCTTCGAAATATCTTTTGCCGCCGGAAATAAAACCTTTGGCAAGAAGGCCGCAGGCGCGCCTTTCACAGTATATGCGCCGGACAGCTGGAAAGGCAGTGATAACACGGTGTGGTCTTATGCCGTAAGTGCAGGCGACCAGCTGCAGGATACCTGGCAGCTGAGCAATTTTGAAGGCGGGCAATATCATTTACAGGTACATGGCCCTAATGGCTTCTTCCGCGAGTTTAAAGGCAGTGGCAAGGATCCGCAGGTAGGCGTTAGCTGTATGTATGCCCCTGCTGCTGCGCAGCAACTGCTGCTTAAGCTGGTTAATAACAGCAAGGCGGCGTTAACCATAGAGATCACCGATAACTCCTACAAAACGGGCAGCCGTACACAGGTCTTAAATGCCGGTGCATCAAAAGACGTGCTGCTGGACCTTTCAAAAAGTTTCGGCTGGTACGATCACAGTGTAAAGGTGAAAGGCGCCGATGGCTTTGAACAGCGTTTTGCCGGGCGTGTGGAAACGGGTAAGAGCAGTTTTACGGATCCGCTTATGGGGAGGGTGTAGGGTAACGCGTGCTGAACTGCGCTGAATCTGCATTTGTAAGCTGTTTGATGTAGGCGGCTGTTGTGGCGGTTTTGCTATGCTTCAGGTATTGCTGAAAGAATATCGATGCCAGTTTGCAAATGGTATCATAATTTTCCGCATGTACATACTGGGTAGAGGGCTGCAGCTTTTTGGCGATAATCGCCATGCTGGAGAAGTCTTCATGCGTGCCATTCGTAAAGCGCAAATAATACTTTTCCTTTGCAGGGATATGCGCTGAGAAAACGTATACCGAATCAAATGCACCGGAGCGGCCGCTACTAAGGTACATATACGGCATGGTCAGCTTCTCCGGCGTATAGGGAGGCAGCTGCAATAGCCGGTCGTACTGCTTATCCCAGGCAGTGTCAAAACCGTAATAGTGCGTTTCCGTTCCATCATGTTAAAGTAATGCTACTGTCCGGAAGTGAACACGCTGCTTTCAAAACCGGACATTGTAATATTTGAACTGTTTGATTATCAATGGCTCATCGCCAGGCATTACCTTTGTATCATCATCGCAACTTAAACCAGAGTTGATGCTGAAAAACTATTTCAAGATCGCCATCCGGCAACTTTCCAAACAGAAAATGTATGCAGCTGTTAAAATAGGCGGCTTTGCTTTGAGTATTACCGCCTGTTTGCTGATTGCTTTATATATCAGGCATGAGTTGAGTTACGACAGCTATTACCCCAATGCAGACCGCATTTACCGTGTGATAGGAGAGCTGGAGGATGAAAGCGGGATGAGGAAGGGCGCCTCATGGCCTGCGCCATTTGCCCGGGCCATAAAAGATGATTTTCCGGAGATAACACTGTCAGCGCGTTTAATGTCTAACTCTTTGTTCACCGGCGCAGGTAATAACCAGTTGCGGCGGGCTGATAAGGCAGAGAATACTTTTGAAGAAGGTTTTGCCTATGCAGATCCGGAATTGTTGCAGGTATTCACGATACCGATGGTGTATGGCGACCGCCGGCAAGCCCTGAAAGAGCCCAATACCATCGTAATATCCAGGAGAAAAGCAGATAAATATTTCCCGGGCGAGGACCCGGTAGGAAAGGTATTGATCCTGAACGATAATCTTAAAACGCCCTACCGCATAGGTGGCGTGATGGAGAATTTCCCGGATAACAGCCATTTGCATTATGATTTCCTGCTGACGCTGAGAGGAGTGGAGTTCTGGCCGGGCGAACAAACAGAGTGGCTGGCCAGTAATTATGAAACCTATGTAATGCCGCGCCCCGGTACTGATATGGACAGGTTTAATGCCATGCTGCTGGATTTGGTGGTGAACAAGTATTACTTGCCCGCATTAAGGCAAATGGGCAGTAAGGTGGCAGAAAAGATCGGCAAATCTTTGCAGTTAAGGTTCATCTCACAACCGGTAAAAGATATTCACCTGCGATCAGGCGGTATTGACGGCGGGCAGAACAGCATCATTTTCGTATGGCTGTTCGGCGCTATTGCGGTGTTTATCCTCGTGATCGCCTGTATTAACTTTATCAATCTTTCTACCGCCAGATCAGCCAACCGCGCAAGAGAGGTGGGTTTGAAGAAAGCGATCGGCTCTTATCGCAGCGACCTGGTGAAGCAGTTCCTCTCAGAATCATTGTTGTACAGTTTTCTTTCTTTCTGCATCGCAATGCTATTGGCCTGGTTGCTGCTACCGTATTTTAATACACTGTCGGGTAAATCCCTGTCTATACCCTGGACTGCCTGGTGGCTGGCGCCATTGCTCATCAGCGCTGCATTTACAATCGGTATTGTAGCGGGGCTATATCCTGCACTTTATCTTTCTTCCTTCCAGCCAATGGCGGTATTGAAAGGCAAGCTAAGCCAGGGCACAAAGAATAAGGGTCTGAGAAGCGGCCTGGTGGTGTTCCAGTTCACTACTTCCGTGATCCTGATCATCGGCACATTTGTGATTTACCGCCAGATGCAGTTTATCCTTAACAAGGAACTGGGATTTGAAAAAGAGCAGGTGATGATGATCCAGGGCGCCAATACACTGGGGAACCAGGTTGGCGTGCTGAAACAGGAGCTGGCGAAGCTGCCGCAGGTACAGCATGTAGCGATCAGTGACTATCTGCCGGTGTCTGGTACAAAAAGAAATGGCAATCCGTTCTGGAAAGAAGGGAAGCAGACGGAGGAAAGTGAAGTGAGCGGGCAGTTCTGGAATATAGATGCAGACTATATTGAAACCATGGGCATGCAGCTGGTAGCCGGCCGTAATTTTTCGAAGAACATGCCTACATATTCACAGGCGGCAATTATCAATGAGACCATGGCCGCGAAGTTGTTTCCCGGGGAGAAAAATGTGGTAGGAAAACGCCTGACCAATGGCGGTCCGCCACGTGAGATCGTGGGGGTTGTAAAGGACTTCAACTTTGAAAGTATGCGCAACCGCATTGTCCCGCTTTGTATGGTGCTGGGTAACAGTCCTACCATTGTGTCCGTCAAATTGAAAGCCGCGGATATGCAAAGGTCCATCGCCGCCATCACCGGCGTATGGAAAAGTATCAGTCCGCTTCAGCCTTTCCGGTATACCTTCCTGGATGAGCGTTTTGCAGCCATGTATGATGATGTGCTCCGTACCGGGAGAATCTTCAGCAGCTTTGCCATACTGGCCATTATTGTAGCTTGCCTGGGATTGTTTGCATTGTCTGCCTACATGGCGGAACAGCGCAGTAAAGAGATCAGCATCCGTAAGGTGCTGGGGGCTTCTGTAACGCAGGTCACCACCCTGGTATCCAAAGACTTTCTGAAGCTGGTAGCGATAGCCGTATTGCTGGCGTCACCAATTGCGTGGTGGGGCATGCATCAGTGGCTGCAGAATTTTGCTTACCAGACTACCATCAGCTGGTGGATCTTTGCAGTGGCGGGTGTACTGGTGCTGATCATCGCGTTGATAACGATCAGTTTTCAGTCCATCAGGGCAGCAGTGGCGAATCCGGTGGATAGTTTGCGGGGGGAGTAGTTCCTAAGAAGCCTGCTGGTGCATCAGCGCCGTTGAACGGCCTATCCCCGTAAAAATATCTGCTTTCAGCTCACTCAGGATGGAATACAGCCCGAAATACGTGCGGTTCACATACAGCGAATGGCGGGAGCCCCTGGCTACTTTGGAATCGCGCACTTCCTTCAGGTTGTACAGGTAATCCATGTAGGCGTATATTTCCGCGAAGTAAGACTCGTTGCCAAAGTCAAAGCGGTCCTGTGTGAAAGGCAGGGTAAGGAGGTCTATCATCTGCTGAAAGAGCCCTGAATAAAAAGTGATCTCCTTTTCCGTATCAGTAGGATGGATCATTTCCAGGTTCATGTAGATCTCCATACGTTTGGCCTCATCTTTCAGCACCTCTTTATCTACCAGCATGAAATAGTTCTGGTAAAAGTCTGCAGGTATTTCCTTGATGCAGCCGAAATCGAAAATGCCTACGGTGCCATCATCGCGCATCAGGAAGTTACCCGGGTGCGGGTCTGCATGCACTTTTTTGAGCTGGTGCATCTGGAAATCGTAGAAGTCCCACAACGCCTGGCCAATGCTGTTGCGCGCCTCCTGCGAAGGATTGCGTTGCAGGAATTCTTTCAGGTGAAAACCGTCCAGCCAGTCCATGGTGATCACTCTTTCTGAAGAGAGCTCGGGATAATAGCCGGGGAACACCAGGTTGGGAATATGTGCGCAAAGGGCGGAGAGTTCCATGGAACGGTGCAGCTCCAGTTTGTAATCCGTTTCTTCCAGCAGTTTGGTCTCTATCTCCTCGAAGTATTTATTCATATCTACTTCGTTCATCCCTACGATGCGGACGGCAAACGGTTTTACGATCCGCAGGTCAGACTTTACGCTGTTGGCCACGCCGGGATACTGTATTTTGATAGCGAGCTGTTTGCCCCATTTGCTGGCCCTGTGAACCTGTCCGATAGAGGCGGCATTCGCAGCCTTCATATCAAACTGGTCGTACAGCTGCGTGGGCGATTTACCCAGTGTTTTAAGGAAGGTGTTCACCACCAGCGGACCGGAAAGGGGAGGAGCGCTGTATTGCGACATGGAAAAGAGGTCGGAGTATGCTTTGGGCAGCATGCCTTTATCCATGCTGAGCATCTGCGCCACTTTCAGGGCGCTGCCTTTCAGCTGGCTGAGGGTGTCGTAAATATCTTCTGCATTGTCTGCATGCAGCTCCTCTTTGCTGGTGGTAGGATCCATCAGCTTGCGGGTATAATGTTTGAGATAATTGGTGCCTACTTTCAATCCGGTGGTAATAAAACGTCCGGCCCTTTCCACCTTGCCGGTAGGGATGTTCGATTGTTCCTTCATACCATGCTGATTATTGTTTCCCTGTGAACATGAATTTACCGAAATCCAGCAGGCCGTCTATAGTGTTTTCACCGATCAGCTGGAAACTGAGATGCACTGCTTTTTCAATGGCGGCATCGGTCATTTCAAATTTATCGCTGGTATCTGTGATCCAGTAACGCAGCACAAACAGCGCCTGTACCCAGAAACCATGTACATACTGGTCAGAAATATATTTTCTTTCCCTGATCTCTTTGGTCTGGTAACCTTCCCTGATCAGTTCTTCCGCATACTTATAGAAAGCTTTGCGGAAGCTTTCCAGTTGTCCCTGGTGCAGTACCGGGAAACCGAATTTCTCTTTCTGGAGGAGAATATAGCTGCGGTCTGCCTTCAGTTTCTGTACCCACAGGAAATAGAAGGTGAGCAGCTTTTCCCGGGCGGAATACTGCTGGTAGATCTCGTCCGCCTTCAGCTGATCAGTGGTTTCCTCGAAGATGCCCAGCCAGATATCCCTTTCCAGGGATTCGAGAGAGCTGTAGCTGTCATAGAAAGCCGTTTCAGGAATGTTGACGATCTTACAGAAGGCATACACAGAAACAGGGGCTTTACCATTCTCCAGCCAGTATAATTTATACGCATCGCGTAGTTGTTGCTTCTCCATAATGCAAGTATTTACGGTTTGGGCACAGGGTTAATATTCACTATACAAATTTACGGCAGGCAAACGGATAATGAACAGCCGGCCGCCCGATAGTTGCGGCATGAGTGTTAAATAAAAGCCAAAAAATGTTTGCCAGTTTGAGGGTTTGATAGTTTAAAGGTTTGAAACGTTCGCGAACGTGATCAAACTTTCAAACCTTTAAACTTTTAGTCTCTCTGACTGTCAAATGTTCACAATTTTTGTAATACCTGTGATAGCGTGTCATAAAACGCTTTCGGTTGCTCAAACATCGGGAAATGTCCGGATTCCTGGATCCAGTGCAGTTGCATGGAGGGGTGGATGATCTTCAGCTCGTAGGTGTAGAAGGCAAGTGCATCCTGGCGGCCGGAGATCACCTGGATGGGGCCTTTATAACGGCTTAATGCGGGACGCGCCGTAAGGTCATATCCGCTGCGCATAAGGTCTTTGATCATCAGGTCGCGCATGGTGGCATTGGAGGGGGCGGCATTAATCTGTGGTAAAAGGCTGTCTATCTTGTACTTATTGTAAATGTAGCCATAACGGACCAGGCGGTCGTAAGCAGCCGCTTCTTCCGCGCTCCGGTTTGTTTTTGCGGACAGGGAGTCCAGCTGCCGCAGCTCCGCCAGGCCTAACCTGGATCTTACATTAGCCAGGTGCACGGCAAAAAGCTCCTGCGATATTTTATAATAGCCGGGCGCTACCAGTACCAGGGCCTTCACTTTTTCAGGATGCGTGGCCGCATAGCACATAGCCAGCATCGCGCCCCAGGAATGGCCGTAAATAAGCGCCTGTTTGATCTGCAGGTGATCCTGCAGGCGGCCCACATCGGCTATGGCCGACTCCAAAGTAATGGTAGTGGAATCAAAGGGGGCAGGAATGGAACGCCCGGTGCCCCGCTGTTCAAGCAGGATAGCCTTATAGGACTTACCCAGTTCCATGGCCACTGCTTCCTGCTGGCGGTAGGAATTACCGGGGCCGCCGGTCAGAACAATAACAGGGGCGCCTTTACCGTATGTATGATAATACAGGTAACCGTTGGCATATTTTATGGAGTCTGTTTGCTGTGATCGGGCAGTATTGCATAAAAGCAGGGCGATGATACAGTAGATGGGTGAACGCATAATACAGGATACTTGGTATAAAATTATTAAAATGTACAGAGTCATGAAACAGTTATTGAAGGGAATGTTATGCCTGGCCATTGGCCTGGCCAGTACAAAGACGATGCTTGCACAGGATAAGAAAGCGGAAATAAAAGAACTGATAGACGCCCGCTCCTACGTATTCAAAGCACAGACCATGCTACCCATGGGGGGACGCAGCAGGCAGCTCACCACTGATTACGATCTCAAGATAGCGAAAGATTCCATTATCAGCTACCTGCCTTATTTTGGCCGTGCCTATACCGCACCGATCGATCCTTCAAAGGGAGGCTTACAGTTCAAATCAAAGGACTTTGAATATACCATAGAAAATAAACGCAAAGGAGGATGGGACATTGTGATCAGGCCGAAAGATGCGAACGATGTACGCCAGATGTCGCTGATGATCTCCGAAGAAGGTTATGGTTCCCTGCAGGTGCTGAGTAATAACCGGCAGCCGATCACCTTCAACGGGTATATAACGGCAAGGGAAAAACGCTGACAGCGTCCCTTGTCATGAGTTGCGATACCAAATATTATTGATTACTTTTAAGGTAATCAAATACCTGGTAATGAAACGCCCTTTATTATTCCTCGTTTGCTGTGCCATGATGCACATTGCTTCTGCACAATCCAAAGATGAAAAAGCAGTTGGCCAGGCGGTAGAAAGCCTGCGTAAAGCGCTGTTAGACGGCGATAAGGCTTCGCTTGAAAAAATAGCAGACAACCGCCTCAGCTACGGCCATTCCAGCGGCAAGATCGAAGATAAAGCCGCTTTTGTAGAAGCGCTGGTAAGCGGAAAATCAGACTTTGTAACATTGAACCTGTCTGATCAGACCATCACCGTAGCCGGTAATACCGCCATCGTACGTCACACCCTCGATGGAGACACGAAAGACAACGGCCAGGCAGGTACGGTGCACTTAAACGTACTGCTGGTATGGGTGAAAGAAGGCGGCGGGTGGAAGTTGCTGGCGAGGCAGGCGGTGCGGCCGAAGTAGGAGAGGGGGATGGGATGAAGCCCCCATCACCCTTTCTTCAGCTTAGCATAATCAAACACCAGCTGGCAAAACACTTTAACGCCTACGTCTAGTTTTGAGTCGTCAATAAAGAAGTCGGGCGTATGATGCGCTGCAGCTTTAGCCGCTTCCTGGTTGGCGGGCATGCCGCCCAGGAAGAAGAAAAAGGCGGGCGCTTTGTCGCCAAAGAAAGAGAAGTCTTCAGCGCCGGTGGTCCATTCCGTTTCATATACATTCTCTTTTCCCGCGGCGGCCTCAATAGAGGGCGTCATCATTTTCACCAGCGTGGGATCGTTATAGGTAACTTTCGTTTTTGTATCAATCACTACTTCTGCGGTAGCGCCGGCTGCAGCTGCAATGTTTGTGGCGGTGATCTTCATGCGCTCATGCACCTGCTGCTGCATTTTGCTGTCGAGCGTGCGGATGGTGCCTTCCATCACCAGCTCTTCGGGTATGATGTTGGGACGCACGCCTGCATTGATCTTGCCTACCGTGATCACCACCGGGGCTTTGGTCAGCTCCATTTGCCTGCTCACAATGGTCTGGAAACCCTGGATGATCTGCGTGGCCACTACCACCGGGTCTATACCGCTCCAGGGTTGCGAACCATGGGATTGCTTCCCTTTCACTTTAACGGTGAACCAGTCGCTCGAAGCCATTTCTGCTCCTGATTTAAACTTTATCTTACCGATGGGCGTCTGTGAATTAATGTGCAGACCAAAGATCGCGTCTACTTTCGGGTTATCCATCACACCTTCTTTGATCATCAGGGGTGCGCCGCCTTCTTCATCGCCCGGAGGACCTTCTTCAGCAGGCTGGAAGATGAATTTTACGGTACCGGGCAGGTCTTTTTTACTGGCGCTCAGCACCTGGGCAGTGCCCAGCAGGATGGCCACATGGCTGTCATGCCCGCAGGCATGCATAACCGGTACTTTTTGCCCGAGGTATTCAGCAGAATCAACTGATTTAAAGGGAAGCTGTGATCTTTCGTATACGGGCAGGGCGTCCATATCGGCGCGCAAGGCTACCACCGGGCCGGGCTTGCCGCCTTTCAGGATGCCAACTACGCCGGTTTTGCCAACGCCTGTCTGCACTTCCAGTCCCAGTCTTTTCAGGTGTGCGGCCACGTAAGCGGCTGTACGATATTCCCGGTTGGAAAGCTCGGGATGCTGATGGAGATGTCTTCTCCAGGCAATAACAGAGTCTTTGACGCCGGCTATACGCTGATCCAGTTCTATTACCTGGGCGATGGCCAGCACAGGGGCCATAAGCAGGAACAGTACAAGCGGATGTGTCTTCATTGGTTTTCGATTTTGGTTGCTATACCAAAATACGATAACAATTATGAAATAGGAAGCTTATTTGATTATCGTCACAGTGCCCCTGAACAGGAAGGTAGTGCCATCTTCGCACACGGTTTCCAAAGCATACACGTACGTACCCATAGGCGCCAGCTGGTTTTTCCAGCTGCCATCCCAGCCCGCGTTGGCATTGTTGATCTGGAAATGCGATCTTTCAAATACCAGGGTGCCCCAGCGGTCAAAGATGCGCATCCACGACACTTCTTTGATGCCGCGGCCTTTGGGATAGAACCACTCATTCCTGCCGTCCCTGTTGGGGGTGAGAGCAGTAGGCAGGAACACCGCACCTTTGTCGCATGTAACCTTCACCAGCACTTCATCCATCGCCTTACAGCCGTATCTGTTTTCCACTTCCACCTGGTATTGGGTGGAAAGGTTGGGCAGGGCCGATGTAGTGGGGCAGTTAGCGCAATCCAGGAATTCCGCGGGTGTCCAGCTCCATTTGATCACATCCGGGCTGCCGGTGGCGGTGAGCGTGAGCGCAACACCCGCCATGGAGGCCTGGTCGGGTCCTGCATTCACGGTGGGTAAGGGGCGTACATCTACTACCAGGGAGGTGTCATGGGTAAAGCAGCCATCGGCGTCATAACCGGTTACCTGGTAGGTAAAATTGCCCGGCGCCTGGATGCTGGCATTTGGAAACTGGCTGTTTGCATTATCCAGGCCAGGTCCCTGCCAAACATAATGATCTGCTCCCCACGCACGCAGGGGGAGCACATGTCCCAGGCAGATAACGGTATCCGGCGTGGCCTGTATGGTAAAGGGTTGCGCTACGCGGATGCTCACCTGGTCTGTATTGTTACAGCCGTTGGCATCCGTTACGCTGACGGTATAGGTGCTGTTTACTTTCGGAGAGGCAACAGGGTTGGCTGCCTGCGGATTGTCCAGGTCTTCGGCGGGCGACCACTGGTAAGTAACACCGCCGCCCGCACTGAGTGTGGTGCTGTTACCCAGGCATATCACCGACGGTGTGGCCGCCGCATTGACCACCGGTTTGGGCAGGATGCTGATGTTATGCTGCGCTGTATCGCTGCAGCCGTCTTTACTGCTGGCCGTCAGTACAACGGCGGCAGCGCCGGTGTTGCTGTATACCTGGTCTGCAGGCGCCTGTACATTGCTGGTATTACCATTGCCAAAATCCCATTTCCAGCTGACATCATTCACCCTGGCCACCGTTCCGCTGAAGCTGACGGGCGCATCCTGGCAGGCTTGTAAGGGGCCTGTAATGCTCAGCTCCGGCTTGGGATAAACCTGCACGGTCTTGCTTACCGTCTGCGTACAGCCCACAGCGGTAGTAGTACTGAGGGTGAACGTATAGGCCTGTACTTTATCCAGGTAGAAACCGGGATTGGCGCTGGTCTCATTTTCTGCAGGGAGGTCTGCTTCGTAGGTCCATTTATATGTTGCCTGGTATTGCAGCTCGTCAATAGAATAGCTGTTGAATGTTGGGTTGAAAGTGATCCAGCCCGAATCGCATACATAAGCGGGATCGGCATCCAGCCGCACATCCAGTTTGTCTACCACGATGGCGCTGTCCAGGAAGGCAGTGCCTTTACACCCGCCGGAATCGTAAAGGATGAGGCGTGGCCTGTAAACCCCCGGATCTTTAAAGGTATGTTTGATGGTAGAATCGGTTGTTTCCATTACATTGCCATCTGTAAAGTCCCAGGCATAATTAACCGCGTTCAATGCAGATACTTTAAACTCGATCTCCTTTGTAAGACAGCCGCCGTAAGAGGAGGTAGCGATGGTGGCATAAGGGCCTTTTACTTCCACTTCCTGTTCATATTCATCTTCAGTATCGGCATCGCCCACTACTTTCAGCTTCACCTTAAATTTTCCTACATAGGTATAGGTATGAGAAGGATTGGGAATGGTGGCAAAGCTGCCATCGCCAAAATCCCAGTAAACGCTGGTATAGTTAACAGATGTATTGGTGAAGCGGGCAACCACCGGCGGACAACCACTGTTATTCACAAATGAAGTGGTAACGGTAAAGCCGGCGCTTACCCTGGATACCTTTATTTGTTTTTTAGCGCTGTCTGTACAACCCAGGTCATCTTTCACCAGCAGCTTTACGGTATAAATGCCTTTGTCGGGATAGTTCTTCAGCGGACTAAAACCGGTAGAAGTGGTATTATCCCCGAAGTCCCATTCATAGGAGGGATCACCACCTGTTTCCGTAGTGAGATTACTGAACCTTACATTACCGCCCGGCGGTATCAGTGAAGCACTGGGCCTGAAATCAGCATTGGGGCCGTTCACCTGGAGATAGCTGCCGGTAATGGAGTCGGTACAGCCGTCTTCATCTGTCACCATCAGTGAAGGATAGAAGTAACCGGATCTGTTATAAGTGTATTTGAAAGGCGGTGCCGTAAATACTTGGGCGCCGCTGCCATCGCCAAAATCCCAGGTCCAGCTTTTGATGGGCTTTCCATAGGTAATGTCTGTCTGGTCAGTAAAGGTCAGCTCCGTGCCGCGGCATTCCTGTACATCCGGTGATGCGAATTTTGCAATAGGGCCATGTACATTCACTATTACGTTATTGCTGGAGTCCAGACATCCCTGGTGATTACGCGCTATGTAGCGGATGGTATCATTTCCGGGTCTGAGGTTGACAAAACTGGCCACATCGTAGTTGTTGGTATCCCAGGTGGCAGGCGTCCCATCTGAAATGTGCCAGTTGTAGTAAGAACTGTCATATATAGATCTGTCAATAGACGTTACACGGGTGGTGAGTACTTCGTTGCCGCACAAGGTTGTTTTGTCAGCAGTGATGATAACAGGCGTTGGTGCATACACGTTAATATCCGCAGAATCTGAACTGGTACAGACGCCATTTGTTACCGTAAGCTTCACCTGGTATACACCTGTTTGATCATATGTATGTCTGACCGGAGTTGTTTTACTGGTGTAGGTGTTTTCCTTTCCGTCTCCCCAGTCCCATTTCCAGCTGCTGATGTCGCCCGGAGAATGTTCGTCAAAGCTGATAGTTGTACGTTGGTCACAGTTAATGTCCTGCATGCTGAAGCGGGGGAAGGGATTCACGGCAGTGATGTACGCAGGTTTGGTAATGCTTTCGGTGCAACCGTTATTGGAAACGGTCAGTGTTACCGAATAGGTGCCAGGCGCCCGGTAGCTATGCGTGGTATGTTGCCCGTGTCCACGTGTACCATCGCCGAAATTCCAGGAAAAGTTTTGACCGATGTTTGTGGTGGCATTGAAATGCACCTGGTTGTTACCGCAGATCTGGGGTGCTTCGGGAGAGGAAAAATCAGGAACCGGTTTTTCATAGATCCTGACAGGTTCGCTGGTACTTGCTGTGCCTTTACAGCCCCGGGTAGTGGTATAGTTCAGTACCACCGGGTACACGCCTGCGTTATTATAGATGTGCGAAGGCCGGGCAGCTGTTGACCTGGGGCTGCCATCCCCAAAATCCCAGTCATAGGTAGCGATAGTGTCGCCGTCGCTGATGGTGCCGTAGAAACTGGCGGTATGCCCTTCGCAAACGCTGGAGAGGGCCGGGTAGATGGTGACTTCCGGTTTTTGCACCTGCACATATGTTTCTGCGGTGCTGGTACACCCGGACGCATTGGCTGCCGTTAGCCTTATGTTGAAATTCCCAAGGCTGTTATAGGTGGCCGTGGGATGTTGCTGCGCAGATGTTTGCCCGTTGCCAAAATTCCAGTTCCAGCTGGTAGCGCCCTGCGACTGGTCGGTCAGCTGTACGATCACCGGTACATCGCAGATAGCCTGCTGATCGGTGGAGAAGCTGGCTTTAGGCGCGGGTTTTACTACATAATCCTTCGTTATGGTTTCCTGGCAGGTACCATAGTTGGCAGTCATCGTTACTTTTACGGTGCCGGCGCCTTCGGGGGTGTAATCAGGAGACTCGCCATTACCAATGTAACCTTTATCAACACTCCAGCTCAGGCTGTTGGCCTTTGGGGTGTTGGCGGCGGTGAAGCTGGTAGAATTGTTCTCACAAATGCTCTCCGGCAGCTGAAAATCCGTTTTAAAATTGGCTACATTGATATCCGCGGAGGTTTTGGTAGCAGTGCAGCCCCTGTCGTTGGTTACTGTGAGCTTCACCTTGTAAACGCCCCTTTGGGTATAGGTATGCGCGGCCGGGGTAGCGCCGGTAGCTGTGCCGCCATCGCCAAAATCCCATTGATAGGTGAGGACACCCGGACCGCTGGAAGTGTTGGTGATACGCAATTCGCCGGGTACAGTGCACAGGAACCTGTCAGATACGCTGAAACCGGCTACCAGGGCAGGGCCTGCATCCACAATATTGCTGATTGATTTAGACGCCGTACAGCCATTGCTGTTGGTAACGGTCAGCGTAACGGTGGGCGACATTACGTTTTTGTAGGTATGCACGGGGTTGCTGCCGGAACCGGTGTTGCCATCACCGAAGTCCCAGCTGTAGGTACTGATGGTACCGTTTACCGGGTTTGATCTATCCGTGAATGTGACATCAAAGGGAATACAGCCTTTGGCAGGGCTGGCGGTAAAATCTGGCTGGGGTCTAGCCCATACGGTAACGCTCTTTTCTGCAGAGCTGGTATTACCCGCCGCATCTTTTACCGTCAGCGTCACTTTATAGGTGCCGGGCGAGGTATAGGAAGCGCCGGGGCTTTGCTGCGTAGAGGTAGCACCGTTACCCAGGTCCCATTGCCAGGAAACCGGGCTGCCGGTAGAATTATCATTGAACGTCGTAATCAGGCTTTCGCAATCACTTGTTTTACTGGGGGTAAAATCCGCTTTCAGCTGTGCTTCAGCTGTAGTACTCTGTAAAAGGGGCACAAAAAAAGCAATGTAGGTGAAAGCAACACCGGGGATTGCCTTAAAGCTCAGGATCATGCGATATGGCATTGGCTATTGGAAATTAGGTTAAAATTTTAAATTCCAGAGGGAACAGAACAGTTAGCCGGCGGCTTCCCAACTTTGGAATTGGTTTTTGGAATTTGGAATCTGGTATTTGGATTTTGGCCATTGGCTTTTGTAACTTCATGGTATGGACAAATTCCTGAGCTGCGATTGGGGTACTTCCTCCTTCCGTTTAAGACTGGTACAAGCCCCTGCGCTGACTACCATAGCAGCCATACATACCGGTAATGGTATTGCCGCCACCTGGCAGGCCTGGCAGAATGCAGGTTTGCAGGGCTCCACGGAAAGGTGGCGTTTTTACACAGACAGGATCAGATCCGCTATCCAAAGCATTGAACAACAGGCAGGTCCCCTACCAGGAGGCATACCGTTGATTATTTCGGGCATGGCTTCCTCCTCCATTGGTATGATGGAGCTGCCCTACGGCAGCCTGCCTTTTGCCACAGACGGCCGTGGTATATTGACCCGCCTGGAGCCCGCCGGCGACAACCTTCCGCATGATGTGCTGCTGATCTCAGGCATACGCAGCGAAGATGATGTGATGAGGGGAGAAGAAACCCAGCTGATAGGCTGCATTGGGGGAACCAGGACGGCCGGGGAGGCCACCTACATTTTCCCGGGTACACATTCCAAACATATACAGGTGAAGAACGGAGCAGCCACCGGTTTCCAGACCTTTATGACCGGCGAGCTGTTTGAACTGCTGCGGCGGCACAGCATTCTGAAAGATGCGGTAGCTGCACCCGAAGGGGCTTCGCAGTCTCCGCTCAGCAGCAGTTTCAGGGAAGGAGTGATGGCCGGCGCAAAAGACAGCCTGCTGCACGCCATTTTCCGTGTCAGGACAAACCAGCTGTTCGGTCATCTTACCAGCACAGAGAACCTGGATTATCTCAGCGGCCTGCTGATTGGCGCAGAACTGCAATCCCTGGCAGCAGGCAACGGACAGATCTGCCTGTGCGGCGGCTCCCACCTGGAAAAACATTATGCGGCAGCGTTGGACGTTCTCGGACTAATGCAGCGCAGCAACATTCTGCCCGCACAATGGATAGAAGAAGCAGTGATCAGAGGACAGTATTCTATATTCAATCACTTAACAGTACAACACCATGCCTGGTAAATTTTCACGTGAATTATTTGACAAAATACCCATCGTAGGTATACTGCGTAATGTACCCCCGCTCACCGTGCCCATACTCGCCCGTTATTACGCTGAAGCAGGTCTCACGAACCTGGAAGTGACCATGAACTCCGACGAGGCCCTCACCACCATCACCCGGCTGGTACAGGATTTTGAAGGAAAGCTGAACATCGGCGCGGGAACGGTATGCACCCTCGAAGACCTGGAAAAGGCGCTGGCCGCCGGTGCGCAGTTCATCGTCACCCCCATCCTGCAGGAAGAGGTGATCAAAGCCTGCGTACAACAGCAGGTACCCGTTTTTCCCGGCGCATATTCTCCAACGGAAATATATAAAGCCTGGCACCTGGGCGCTACCATGGTGAAAGTGTTTCCGGCTACCAAACTGGGCGCCTCTTATATAAAAGAGATCCTGGCCCCGATGAATTACCTGAAACTGTTACCTACGGGCGGTATCAGCCTGGATAACCTGACGGACTTCCTGAAAGCAGGCGCCGCCGGACTCGGTTTAGGCAGCCAGCTGTTCCCCCAGAAGCTGATAGAAGAAGGCAAATGGGAACGGCTATCTGAACTGTTCAGAGACCTGGTAGCCACTTACAAAGCATATAATAATGAGCTGCTGGCTGTTAGCCGTTAGCTTTAGCTGTTAGACATTTACCAACAGCCAACAGCTAAAAGCCAACAGCTGAAAGCTATTCTTCCCATGTCAAAGGTTATACTCATCACCGGCGCGTCTGCAGGATTAGGCGCTGCCATCGGTAATTATTTATACGCAAAAGGATACAGGGTGTATGGCACGTCCCGGAACATCAAAGCCGGGACGCAGTCATTTACCACCCTGCAGATGGACGTCAACAGTGAGGCCAGTGTACAGCAGGCGGTGAACACCATCCTGCAGCAGGAGTCGCGCATTGATGTGCTAATCAACAACGCAGGACTAAGCATTGCAGGCGTTACCGAACACCTGTCGCTGGCCGATGTGCAGCAGATCTTTGACACCAATTTTTTCGGCGTGGTACGAACCTGTCAGGCCGTGATGCCGCACATGCGTAAAGCAGGCAGGGGACTGATCATCAACATCAGCTCCATCGGATCGGAAATGGGATTACCCTACCGGGGCATTTACAGCGGCAGCAAAGCAGCGGTAGACCGCTTTACAGAAGCACTACGCCTGGAAGCAGCGGCTTATGGTATACAGGCCTGCTGCCTGCAGCCCGGCGCCGTACACACGGGTATCAATGCGCATCGTGTAAAAACAACCGTGCCCGCAGGATCGCCCTATAAAGACAGTTTCGAAAGAGGTTATGCAGCGATAGACGCAAGCATCGATCACGGATCTGATCCCGGTATTTTCTGCCCCGTTATTGAGAAGATCATCAACAGCAGGTATGTGAAACGATATTACCGGGTTGGCAAGCCTATAGAAAAGTTGTCTGTGATATTGAAGAAATACCTGCCGGAGAAAACTTATGAACGCATGATACGAAAGTATTACAACCTCTGAACGTATTCAGTTAAGCAAGCCGAAAAATTCAATGGCGGCTTTAGGCGTATCAAAGTTCTTCACCGTTTTTCCCGTTATCAGTGAAAAGAACCGGAACCTGCTTTGCGGGATGGTATGACCTCCTTCATGGATGGTATAAAGTTTTACCACCGGCGATGAATCTTTCAGCCAGCTAAGGCATTCCACATTATCAGCGATCTGCTCATTCTTTTGAACCAGCGCAGCTCCGCACCTGTCGGCCAATACTTTTGCCGTTTCGTATGCAGACATAACGGTGCCTATCTTTTTACCAAGAAATGTAACCATACCACCCTGGTAGGGGATGATGGGATCCTTGGTGCCGCTTACCAGCATTACCTTTACCGGGTGGCCATGCACCGGGCATGAGCAGGTTTCCAGGGTGGGGAGGTTGGCGCTTACTACACAGGCAGTATTGATAAAGTTGTCTTCCATGGCACACCTGAGCGCCATTCCGCCTCCGTTGGAAAAACCGAAGGCAAAAACCTTGCTGGTATCTATGCGGTATTGCCGGTGTGCGGTGTCAACCAGCTTTTTTATGAAACCTACATCGTCTATGTTTGCTTTATGTGCAGGAAAGGGGGAGTCTGCCCGGCAATCATTCCATGTATTTTTGTACCCATCGGGATATATCACCAGGTACCCCAAATGATCGGCCAGTTCATCCAGCTCATAGCCCGTATATTTTCTTAAAGTCTGGCCATTGGTCTTACTGCCATGCAACGCTACAATCAGGGCCGCATTTTCTTTTAATGCTGGAGGAACGTACACACGGTATTTACGTACCTGGTCTCCATGACTGATTGCTGCTGTTGTTATTTTGCCGTTGAGCTTTGGTCGTTTGGAACTGAAAAGTGTAGCCATTTATTTGTTTGAAATTGTAATGCGAAGTTAGCTACCTTTACTAATCATTTGATAGTACTAAACAAAAGGTTAGTGGTAATATTCAGGTTAGTATGGTAAATAAAACATCAAAGATCTGCGCACCATCTGATGAAGCATGTAAGATCTTTTTGCGGTCGGTTGGCGATGCCTTATATGTCGTTGGCGGTAAATGGAGATTGCAGATCATCATTGCGCTGTATAACGGCAATAACCGGTTTAACCAGATACAGCGTACGGTGGAAGGTATTTCTGCCCGGGTGCTTTCCAATGAACTGAAAGAACTGGAGCTGATCGGGTTTATTTCCCGGGAAGTAGATGCCGGGTCAACACCGGTAACGGTAAGTTACCAGTTAACGCCGTATTGCAACACCCTGGAGGAGGTAATAATGGCATTGAGCAGATGGGGAATGAAGCACCGGAAGAAGATGACTGCGAAATAGATTCTTTTTTTAAAAAAATGAGGTGTTTTTTGTAAGTTGTCATTTAATGTGTTAATCGTACAACTAAAAATTATACCATGTCCACGTTCAGAAGCGCTAACTGGTTCGGGAAGAAAGACAAGATGGGTTTCATCTATAGAAGCTGGATGAAGAACCAGGGCTTCCCCGAAGATCTTTTTGACGGCCGTCCGGTGATCGGTATCTGTAACACCTGGTCAGAGCTCACCCCCTGTAACGCCCATCTCCGGGACATTGCAGAAGTAGTAAAGCGCGGTGTTTATGAAGCAGGCGGCTTTCCCGTAGAATTTCCTATTATGTCGCTGGGCGAAACTTTGCTGAAGCCCACCGCCATGTTGTTCAGGAACTTAGCCAGCATGGATGCGGAAGAATCTATCCGTGGCAACCCGGTAGATGGCGTAGTGCTGCTGACGGGCTGCGATAAAACCACCCCATCCACTTTAATGGGCGCAGCCAGTGTTGACCTGCCAACAATCGTTGTTCCGGGAGGGCCTATGCTGAATGGCCGCTTCCAGGGCCAGCAGATCGGCTCGGGCACCCACGTATGGAAGTTTGCCGATGATATGAAAACCGGGAAGATGACCCCGAAAGACTACCTGTTTGCCGAAAGTTGTATGTCACGCAGCGCGGGCCATTGTATGACCATGGGCACTGCCTCTACTATGGCCTGTATGGTAGAGTCGCTGGGCATGACGCTCTCCGGCGCTGCGGCTATTCCGGCTGTAGATTCCAGGAAGAAAGTACTGGCGCACCTATCGGGCAGAAGGATCGTGGAAATGGTGAAAGAAGACCTGAAAATATCCAGGATATTAACCCGCCAGGCCTTTGAGAACGCTATCAAGGTAAATGCGGCCGTAGGCGGATCTTCCAATTTCATTATACACCTCACGGCCATCGCGGGCAGGGTAGGAGTAGAGCTGAACCTGGAGGATTTTGACCGCCTGGGCAGCCATGTACCCCTGCTGCTTAACCTGATGCCATCGGGTAAATTCCTGATGGAAGACTTCTACTATGCGGGCGGCCTGCCGGTGATCCTCAATGAAATGCGGGAACACCTGCATATGGACACCATCACCGTCAGCGGCAAATCACACGCAGAGAATATAGAGGGCGCCTGCAACTGTTATAACCGTGAGGTGATCTACCCCTACAGTGATCCGCTGATCAAAGAGGCCGGTATTGCCGTATTGAAAGGCAATCTGGCGGAGAACGGAGCAGTGATAAAGCCTTCTGCCGCCACACCTGCACTGATGCAGCACCGCGGCAGAGCCGTTGTATTTGAAACCATTGAAGACTATCATGCACGGATAGACGATCCGGCACTGGATATAGATGAAACCTGTGTGATGGTGCTGAAGAACGTAGGTCCCGTTGGCTATCCCGGCATGCCGGAAGTAGGCAATATGGCCCTGCCCAAAAAGCTGCTGGATAAAGGCATTACCGATATGGTAAGGATCTCTGACGGCAGGATGAGCGGCACGGCCTACGGTACCGTTGTACTGCATGTATCACCGGAATCCGCCATTGGCGGCACCCTGGCCTTTGTAGAAAATGGCGACATGATCGAGCTTGATGTTGCAGGCAGACGCCTTCACCTGGACGTACCGGCAGATGTACTGGAACAGCGCAAAAAACGCTGGAAAAAACTGGATATGCCAACCGACCGGGGATATGTGAGCCTGTATGTGAAACACGTGATGCAGGCAGATAAAGGCGCCGACTTTGATTTCCTGGCCGGAAACTCCGGATCTGAAGTAGCGAGAGATTCCCATTAAATTCATGTTTGAACGTTTAGATATTTATGACCTTACTGATCATCTTCCTTTGTATTGTATGTTTGATATTATTGATCTCCTGGGGAAAGGTAAATGCTTTCCTGGCTTTCCTGGTGGTGTCTATCGCCACCGGTTTGATGCTGGGTATCCCTTTAAACCAGGTGCCGCAAACAATATACAAAGGCATTGGCGATACATTAGGGTCACTGGTGGTGGTGATCGTGCTGGGCGCCATGCTGGGTAAGCTGGTGGCCGAAAGCGGCGCTGCACAGCGCATTGCACGGGTGTTAATGAAAACCTTCGGTGAAAAGTATATTAACTGGGCGCTGATGCTCACGGGCTTTATCATCGGTATTCCTTTGTTTTATAATGTAGGCTTTGTGCTGATCATACCGCTGATCTTTTCCGTAGCTTACCAGTATAAGCTGCCGGCGGTATATATCGGGCTGCCCATGTTGTCATCCCTTTCTGTAACACATGGCTTTTTGCCGCCGCATCCTGCGCCGGCGGCGCTGGTGGGACAATTCCACGCCAATATGGGCCTTACCCTGATCTATGGGGTGATGGTGGCCGTTCCTGCCGTGATACTGGCAGGTCCGGTGTTCGCAAAAACACTGAAGAAGATCGAAGCCAGGCCGCTGGAAAGTTTCAATGTACCGCCCAGGCCCCTCAGCGAACTGCCGGGCGCATTCAACAGCTTTTTATCTTCTCTGCTGCCGGTGGTGATGCTGATCGTCACTACTATATTGCTGTACATGATGCCGGGCGATGGTCCGGTAAAAAACTTCCTCACCTTTATTGGCGAACCGGGTGTTGTAATGATGCTTACCGTTGCCATTGCTACTTTCAGCCTGGGCACCGGTATGGGTATGACCATGCAAAAGGTAATGAACATCTATGGCGAAGCGGTAAAAGATGTGGCAATGGTGCTGTTGATAGTAAGCGGCGCGGGCATCCTGAAGCAGGTGTTTATTGACAGCGGTGTAAGTACACAGATAGCGGCCGTTGTGCAGGACTGGAACATCCAGCCGCTGGTGCTGGGCTGGCTCATTGCTGCACTGATCCGGGTAGCGCTGGGCTCTGCTACCGTTGCAGGACTTACCACGGCGGGTATACTGGCGCCCATGATCGGGCAGCTGCATGTAGACCCCAGTTTGATGGTGTTGTCTATCGGTGCGGGCAGTCTCTTCTTTTCCCATGTAAATGACGCCGGTTTCTGGTTATTCAAGGAATATTTTAACTTGTCATTGAAAGATACTTTCCGTTCCTGGTCAATGATGGAGACCATTGTTTCCATTGTGGGCCTGGCAGGAGTACTGATACTGCATCTGTTCGTATAACACCTGTTCGTAAACATTAACCTGATTCTGTATGACACTCTCCCGCAGACGTTTTCTGCAAAACAGCATCAAGAGCGTGATCCTGCTGGGCATGGGCAATGCGCTGCCCGCTTTTATGCCCGCCGGTTTTACACTGCCTTCAAAGAAAGATGTAAAGCTGCGCTTTGCGCTTGCATCAGACGGGCATTACGGTGAACCGAAATCCGATTATGCCGCCCTTCATAAAGAAATGACCGGCTGGCTGAATGCAGAGGCCAAAGGCCGCGGACTGGACTTTGTAATGGTGAATGGCGATGTCTTCCATAACGACCCGGTGTTCCTGCCGGAAGCAAAGATAGTATGGGACCAGCTGAAAGTACCCTACTATGTTTCTCACGGCAATCACGACAGAACGGAAGAATCGCATTGGGAGCAGGTATGGGGTACGCCTTTCGATCACAGCTTCACAAAGAAGGATGCCGGCTTTATTGTACTGAACACCGCCGATGTAAAGGGAGAATATACCGGGCCTGATCTTGAACGCACCAAAGCATTGCTGGATAAATACAAATCTTATCAACACCTCTTTGTGTTCATGCACATCACCCCGGTGAAATGGACCAAGTACGGGATAGACCGTCCGGATATCGTAGAACTGTTCAGCCGTCAGCAGAACCTGAAAGCCATATTCCAGGGTCATGATCATGATGAGGATGGCATGAGGGAAAAAGAGGGCAAATATTATTTCTGGGATGCACACGTAGCAGGCACCTGGGGAACGGCCTACAAAGGGTACCGGGTTGTGGAAATATTAAAGAACGGATCTGTCCTCACTTACCAGACCGACCCGTCCGCTGCAAGACAGGTCAATAATAACCGTATCGCTTAAACGCTATAGCTTAAAATCAAGGTCAAACAGGAAACGTTCAGGCTGCGTCAGCGGCTTGCGGGGCAGGTATTCATCCTGTGCCGATGCATAAACAGGCTGCAGCAGCGCAAAAGCTGCAATAATAAGTGGTGTTCTTATAAGCATTGAATAGACGTTGATAAAAATCTTTAACGCCGAAAGCTATACGCTAAAAGCTAAAAGCCAACAGCTAAAATAAACTGATCCCTGCCTGCCACCCGATGGTGCCGGGCTTATCCTGCCGGTAGCCTGTTTTAGGCTGCGCTTCCTGTGTATTGTAGATGGAGAGTGCGGGCCCGGCAAACACGCTGAAGTATTTTCCGAAGCGGTAATTCAGGGAGGGTAGTATACGGGTTAACAGCGGCATACGTTCCCACTCACCCAGGTACACGTTCTGCGAAGTAAATTCGGTGGTGAGCGACAGGCGCTGGTTCATCGTCCACTCGCGTCCAAAGCCCCAGCCAAAGCTAAACAGCTTGTGATTGTGTGCTGTATTGGCTCCCGCCAGCAGTATACCATAGAATTTTTTAGTGCCGGTTTTAATGGCAATGTTCCAGGGGGTGAGCTCATTAGCCGAAACAGCCAGCCGGTAATAGCCGCCTTTTTTAATAATATTCACCAGGCCGATGCTGTAGCCGGAAGAGGTGTCCGCAATATTCACAATGCCTATTTGTACACCTTTCAGGCGCCGTGCATAGTTAAAGGCGCCTGCCATCTGCAGGCCTTCCACATCGCTGGTGCTGATATTGCCGCCGCCAGCCGCCTGGAAGCCCCGTTGTACAGAATCGGTGTAGTTGAATGCACCCGCCAGTTGGGCGCCCTTTACGGTACCATGTACTATATTGAAAGCGCCAGCCGCCTGCAGGCCTTTCATGCTGTCTTTCGCCATGTTGAACACACCGGCCATCTGTGTGCCTTTTACCTTTCCTTCCACAATATTGAATGCACCTGCTGCCTGGAATCCTTTCAGGGTATCCAGCACCATATTATGCACACCGGCCAGCTGTACGCCTCTTACCTGGCCGCCAGTGATGTTGAATACGCCGGCGGCCTGGAAACCGCTGACCTCCTTTTTATTGATATTGAACACGCTGCCCAGCTCAAAACCGTGCAGACCTGCGGCATAGCCGCCTATAACGTTAATGGAAAACTTATTGATCACCTGTCCGTCCATATGTCCGTGAGTACCCAGTCCGGGTACCAGCGAATACTGGAAGGGTTTGTTGGCAAAGAAGCCTTTCAGGTTGATGCTCTGCATACGCTGTTTGGAAGAGAGGAAGAACTTTCCCAGCCAGGTTCTGTCTACCCCAATGTCTACCGGCGCCAGGTTCACCGGGTCTGCAGGGCGGATGGTGATGGTGGGCACTTCCTGGTCAATACCCGGAAGCACAGTAAGGGTGGTATCGCGGTAAAGGTCTTTACTGACCGTAATGGCGGTAATATATCGTTCGGTGCTTTTCAGGCGAAGCCGGAAAAAGCCTTCGTTATTGGTCAGCGTAGAGATGAACTGCTGCTTTTCATATACGGTGGCATTGGCGATAGAGCTGCCGTTGGTCCGGTCTCTTACATAACCGGTAACGGTATAGGTACGTGAAGGATCAGGGCCCACGTGCTGGATAATGATATGATCACCTATTTCGCGGTACTGGCGGGTATTGCCAAAGAGCATGTCCAGTACCTGCTTAATAGATTTATGTTGGGCATAAACGGTAACCAGGCTGTCGTTTTTAACCACATCGCTGGTGTAGGAAAAGTGAAGCTTTCCCTGGCGGCTCAGTTCATTCAGTACCACCAGCAGGGGCTGCTGTTTAACATTAACAACAACCGGTTTTTTCAGGAGTTGTTGCGCGTGGCCGGGGGAAGATATACAGAGCAGAAAGCTAACAATAATGAATACTATTCTTATCAAGGCGAATGAAGAATTCATGCGGCAAGATACAAATTACTATCTGAATGCATATGGGAGTGTCTGTTGTGACAACAGGTATCAGCAGGGGTCATTATTTAAATAAAAAACCCTGCGCAGACGAGCAGGGTCTATCCCTTATTCCTCAAAATAAGATATTAAAATCCCGCAGTAAAATTATGGCGTTAAAAATGGGGAGAAGCTAATCCGATGTTAATGATAAAAAAATAAGGGCCGGATTGAAATCCAGCCCCCTGATAAAATAGGAAAATTCATTTAATGTCAACACTAATATCGCACATCATATGTTGTGAAAAGTAAATCATTCGTTAACAGAAATGTTAATAGCTGTCCTTCCTGCAAGCGGTGCATGTAATGCCGTCTCCAGCCCGGATTCCTTTATGATCGTTCGCATAGCCGCTTCTTTAATGGCCAGCGCGTCTTCATAAGGGAGGAAGGCATCGTTGGATATGAACACGAAATCCATTTGTCCGCGGAAGGTAGTGGTCACCAGTGTATTCGGGTTACGCCAGGGAAAAGCTACGGTAGGGCTGATGATGGTTTCCACCTCAAAGCTATGGAAGCGTTCAGGTATGTTGAGCCGTCCCATATTCGAAAAGGTAACATCGTGGTTGCCATTGGTCACCTTCAACAGCTTCACCAGCAGTTTGAGCGAACTATGTATGTATTCGCCGATCATCAGTTGCATGAACACATTCAGCTCAGCTATTTTAGCAGACAGTTCTTCTTTGAGCTGGTAGGCCTGTACCCAGAAGCTGCGTGCTGTAGCGGGCGCTTCTTCGTTGAGCGACAGGTTAACGGTGGGTGCATAGGCAAACAGTGTATCCGGTTTAATTGCGTCTATGAAACGGCGTATATCCACCGGTGTGATCACCCTGTTACGTGCACGGCTGCCCTGTACTTCCCGGAAAGCGCGCAGCAGCGCTACACACAAGGCCGCATGCACACTGGTGCCTTCTGCTTTGCAACGTTGTACAAATGCGGCAGATGCTTCCCTGTCCAGTTTCCAGTGCAGCAGGTAGTCTTTTCCTTTAGGCGGTTGTTTTTTGCGCCATAATACTGCGGAGAGTGTGAGCCAGGCCAGTATGGCGGATCGTTTACCTTTACGCTGCAGTTTTTTATTCTCCAGGTAGGGACGGGGTATCAGCGCCTCAATGTCATGAAAAGTATCGTAAGGCGGCAGCTCCATATCCGGCTGGTCAAGCGCGGTGAGCACTTCCTGCAGCAGGGTGGCAACAGAGACGCCATCGCAGATGCAGTGATGGCACACCAGGATCAGCTCGGAAATGGCTGCATCACGTATCCACACCATCCTGCAGAGCGGGCCGTTACGCATATCAAAGGGTGTGGCCCACTCTGTCATAGACTCCCGCTGCCAGTCGTCTTCCTGTTGTCTTTCAACAATGCGGACAGGTATGGCGGGGATAGGGTCGCTGCTCACAAAATGTGGCAGGCCCTTTTTGCCGGGCGCTACGCCGGCCCTCAACAGGGGATGTTTAGCCTGTACTTTCGCCAGCGCCTGGTGCAGGTAGTGCAATTGTATATTGCCCCGTACCCTGGCTACAAATGCGCTGTTCAGCGGCGTGTTGCCGTCGCCGTACATGATCCTTTCACCGATAATGAGTTTTCTCTGCATGTTATTCAGCGTTTAGTATTCCGCATGCTGCGTTAAGCGTTCTGTGTTCCGCGTTAAGCTTTTTATCGCTTCCATGGCCTTGTCCCTGATAGCTGCCGCTTCTTCTTCAGACAGGTAGGCATCATTCGAGAGAAAGGAAAAGTTCATCTGCTCATCGAAGGTGCTCACAATAATGCCATTCGGGTTGGCCGATTTGAATACCAGGATGGGGTTATGAACGGTCTCCACTTCAAAGGAGCTGAAGCGCTTGGGAATATCCAGGCGTCCCATATTGGAAAAGGTAAGATCATTGTTGCCTTTGGCCGTGCTCAGGTATTGCGACAACTTTTTCACTACCGGGTGATAGTATTCATTGATCATGATCTCCTCGTATACTTTCAGGTTTTCCAGTTTTTCAGACAGCCTGGTGTTCACTTTCTTCACCTGCGCAGAGAAGTCCAGGGCAGGATCTTTTTCCAGTGATAAAGTAGTGCTGGAAGCAAAGCCAAACAGCATATCGTCCTTGATCTCCGAAATATACCTGCGCAGGTTCACCGGACAAAAGACCTGGTTGCGGGCCTTGTTTCCTTTTACCTGGCGGAAGGCCCAGAGAAAGGCGGTGCACAACGCTGCATGTACGGTGGTGCGATCTTCCTTGCAGCGGCGCACCAGCGCGGCAGTGGATGCTTTATCCATCTTCCAGCGAACGGTGTAGTCTTTACCCCAGGGCAGCTCTTTCTTTTGGGGCACAAAGAACAGGAACAACCGGAGGAAGGCGGAGGTAATAAGACCTTTGCGTTTGTTCTTCCTGTCTTCCAGGATCACGCGGGGCACCAGGTCTTCTATCGTGTTGAATGAGTCGTATTGGCCAATCTCCAGCTTTGGCTGATCAGTCAGTGTCAGTATTTCGCGGAAAAGTGTAACAATGGAAGCGCCATCGCAGATGCAGTGATGGCACACCATAATAAGATCAGATACTACACCTGAACGGATCCATACCATGCGCAGCAAAGGTCCTTGCTGCATATCAAAACGAAGTGAGCACTCCTTTTCAGACTCCCGCATCCAGTCGTCTTCCGAACTCCGTTCTACGATGCGTAAGGGGATCTCCGGTACAGGTGTTGGTGTCACAAACCAGGGTTGCCCTTTGCTGTCTTCCTGCACGGCAACAGTGAGCAGCGGATGTTTGGCCTGTACCTTGGCCAGCGCCTGGCGTAAAGCGCTTTCACTGATGGCGCCGCGTATCTTCACGGTAAAGGTGATGTTCTTGGGTATGGTGCCATCCCCATAGATGAACCTTTCGAGGAAAAGTAGTTTTCTTTTCATAATGTGTGTCTTTAGAATGCTACCAGGCGTTTGCTGGCGGCGAATGTTTCCAGGTATTCCACCGCCTTGTCATTACCGCCCGCCTGTATATAGGTGTCTCTGATATGTGCTGCAGCGCTGCGGTACTGCGGGTTTCGCAGTATTTCCCACATCGCGGCCTTCAGGTCGTTTACCCGCAGGCGTTTGTAACGCAGTTTGATGCCGCAGCCTGCTTTTTCTATCAGGGAGGCGGTATGGAAATGATCATATGCAATAGGTGTAATAAGCATGGGCAGCCCGTTCATGAAAGTATCGTTTACGGTGTTGAAACCACCGTGGCAGATCACGGCATCCATTTTAGCGATCAGCTGTGTTTGCGGCACATAACCCTGCACAATAAAGTTATCGGGCCACTGTTCAAAGATGTCAGGACTGGTGGCGGCAACAATGGTAAGCGGCTCATCGGCAAATGCTGCTATCAGCTTACTGAAGAAATCTTTGCGGATATCCACCAGCAAGGTACCCAGGGATACATATACTTTGGGACCAACGGCTTTCTCCAGGCGTTCCCAGTCAAACGGGGTGTTATTGGGACGGCCCTTAACGGGGCCTACGAATTTCATATACTCCGGCGGCTGCGCGATAGCGGCAAACTCCTGCGAGGTGAATACCAGGTTCAGCTCTCCGGAGTTCACTATTGCGGTACTGGCGTAGATGCCGAAAGACTGCTGCAGCTCAAGTATATTCCTCACCCACCAGGCATGCACTTTGGGAGCGCTCATGGCGTCTCCGCCTACATCCGGCGGCACAGGGGTGGTGGTAACATAGGGAATGCCCTTGTTATAGGCACAGATAGCGCCCGCAAATGTGATGCAGTCGTTGACGATCACATCCGGCTGGAACTCATCTGCAATACGTTCCAGTCCTTTCATGATGAAGCGGCAGAAAGGCATATAGGTTTCTTCCAGCGCCAGCTTCAGTGTTTCTGCGCCAGAGATGTTGGGACCATCATCCTGTCTTTTCAGTATCCGCCGGATCTCCGGCAGGTGTTCTTCCAGTTCTGCATGCGGTACAATAAAGCGGCCGCCTGCCGGTATATGTTCTGCAGCAATTTCCTGTATGCCCACCCATGTCACCTGGTGCCCGCGCCCTATTAAGGTGGCGCCAACACTGAGTGTGGGACTGATATGCCCGAAAAAAGGCGGTACTACAAATAAGAATTTAGACATGGTTGTTTGTTTTTTTAGTCGATGGCATGTTGTGGTTTAGGTTCCTGTGGCTACGGATAACGGACTGCCTGCCAGCTGTTCCAGTAATCCGGCTGTTCTCGCGGTGCCGCCGGCTTGTGTAAATGATTGCTGCATGGCGCGCGCGGCTGCGGCGTATTGCGGATCCTGCAATACTTCGTGCACTGCCTGCCGCAGGTGTTCCGCTTTAAAGCGCTTGAAGTTGAGGCGTTGCCCGCTGCCCGATGCGGTTACCCTGCCAGCTACAAAAGACTGGTCATAGGCAATGGGTATCACCACCAGTGGCAGGCCTCCGGCCAGTGTTTCGCAAACAGTATTATGGCCGCCATGACATACCACGGCATCGAGATGCGGCAGCAATGCCAACTGTGGTATTTTTTCCTGTACCATGAAATTGGAGGGCCATTCCTCAAAAAGCGCCGGGTCTGACACTACCACCACAGTGAGCGGTTCGTTGCCGAATGCTGCGCATACCTTGCTGAAGAATTCTTTTTTATAGCTGTGGTCAAAGGTGGTACCGATGGACACCAGGATCTTCAAAGAGTGTTCCATGTGATAGAACTTTTCCCATTCAAAAGGGATGACAGCGGGGCGGTGCTGTATTACCGGCCCTACAAATTTGTAGCGGTCTTCCAGGTCGCTATCGCCAAAGAACTCGCGCGAGGTGAATACAAGCGCCATGGTATCTGAACATTGCAGGGAACGGTCTGTATCCAGGCCCAATTCCTGCTGCAGGGCAATGATCTTCTGGTCGCCCCATTCCTTTACTTTAGGTAAATCGTCCATGGCCCTTACTGCAGCAGGAGCGGTAACGGTGGTGACGCAGGGGATGCCTTTTTTAGCAGCGGCAATGGCGCCTGCAAACAGTTCATGATCGTGGATCACCACATCGGGCCGGACAGTGTCCAGCCATTGTGCAATGCCGGGGTACATGTAACGGTTCAGTGGGATCAGCACATCATCATAGAGGAACTTGATGCTTTCAACGCCGTAAACATTCTTTTGCCGGATGGCGTCCAGATAGCGCGGACCATCCTGTGTGGCGGCATGGTCTTCATCATAGCTCACCAGCAGTAGTTGTCCACCGGGGGGAAGTTTCTCCTGCAGCGAAGCTTCCAGGCTGATCCAGCCCACGTCATGTCCGCGCAGCAGCAATTCCGCTCCCACGCTTAAAGTAGGATTGATATGGCCCGTAAGGGGAGGAACAACGAATACAAATTTTGCCATAGGCCTGGTGCTTATAATTAGGTTCCAAAAAAGTCTTTCAGTGCATAAGCAATAGGGAAGGGCTCCTGCACGGGTATGTTATGATCGCCGTTTACCAGGATCAGCTGCGAGCGGCTGATCTTCTGATGCAGCTGCTGCCCTGCAAACATGCAATCTGATGCATTGCCGTAGATCAGCAAAGTTTCATGCGGGATACCGGCCAGCTGCGGGCTGGAAAAGAAATCCCTTTCCTGCTGCATGTCCTGGCGGATGCTGCTTTCTTTCAGCAGCTGTTCATACATACGATGACGGCGTTGCAGCTGCCGTTTCCCGGGTCTGACAGCGGTATCTCCTGCATGATCATTAATGAAGTGCACCAGCAGCTCTTTGCTGTAGATGTCTGCAATACGCATGGTTTCCTGTTCATACGGGTTGGGGCTTTCAATAATGGCCAGTTTATTGATCCTTCCCGGAAAGCGCATAGCGGCCTTCAGGGCAATCAGTCCGCCGTAACTGTAACCTGCCAGGTGAACGGTGTCCAGCCCCAGTTTATCCATCAGCTCCAGCAGCTCATCGCTCATGGTTTGCAGATCGTAACCCTGGCTGGATCTTCCGCTCATACCGTGACCTTTCAGGTCATATAACACAACATGGAACCGTTGAGCCAGTACCGGCGCAATGTTGAAATAATAGATAGACAGGTTGGTGAACATACCGTGTACCATCAGTATAGTCTCCGGGGCTCCTGCATTCATTTCCTGTAAGTGGATGCTGGTATGCTGAAGCGATACTACAGGCATGACTGAATGTATTTGGTAATGTCTCCCAGGTTAAGGTTGATGATCTCATCCAGGTCCATATTAGACAGCCAGCCGGTAAAATCGATATCCTTTCCGAAATGGGCTTTTACCTTTTCAGAGAAGGCCACAATTTCAATGCTGTCCATCTCAAGATCTTTGGTGAAAGAGCTTTGCGGGGTAATGTCGAGGTCTTCCACGAACTCCTGGCCGATCACTTCCGTGATAAATTGTTTCAGTACCTCGAGGATCGCTTCTTCGCTCAGTTGTGTAGGTTGTGTTAACTGGTCCATCCGATTATGTAGTTTTTATACTTAATTGTGTGAATGATGATTCCTTTTATCTGCAGGTCGTCTCCATCAATCCGCTCTACCGTATAAGCCTTTGGGTTACCCTGCAAACCTTTACCCAGTGATTTGCCGTAAGCTTCTTTGGCCGCCCAGCAGCGCGTAAGCCATTCGGCTTCATCACGCGATCCGATGAGGGCCAGTTCTGCGGGGTCAAACACCAGTTCCTTGAAGGCCGTATTGTGTTCGCGTATTTCTTCTATATCTATTCCTACAGGCCTGTCTGCACGTGCAATAGCGACAGCATCCGTATGCTTGTGCGCCAGTGAAAGATGGATGCCATCGGCAGCGCCTCCCCTGGGGAACGGCTGCCCGGCTGCGGTAGCTGCAATAGCAAACTCTACCGGGTAGTGCAGGTCGCCGGCGCGTTGCAGTACACTCTTCACCGCATCTTTGGCCGCTACACGACTAATGATCCATTCCTTCTTTTTATGAAGGGGCAGTTCGTTGTAATGCTTTTTCTCTTCCTGGTTGAAATAACGTTTTACGATGAAGTCCCAGGAATTCACACGGCTATACGCATTATGGAACATGAACACGCCGGGCACGATCTCTGTGGACAAAGCATGCCTTGGGGAGATCAGCGCATTCCACAGGCGCTCATCTATTTCCAGGCGGCGGTTCTGCCAGCCCCTGATGATAGCCCATACCTTGTTATCCCGTTTCAGGATGAAATCAGCAAAGGCAAATTCTTCGTTCAAAGATGTAAGCTGGCAGGTACATTCAAAAGTGCCCTGCTGATCATCCAGCGGCGCATACAGCGCTACTTCCTGGATCTTTACCGGGAAGGCAATGCGGTCTTTCGGCAGTGTAAGCTGCAGCCAGAGACCAAAGAGCTGACCGGCGTTATCGAGCAGGGAGCCTTTACCTGCGCCGCCTTCTATAATACCGCGGATGCCTTTTTCTGCCACTACAGTAACTTCCCGAATGCCCTGGTAAGCAGGGCCATGAAACATGCGTTGGGTGTACACCTGTTCTGGTGTAATCTGAATGTTCAGCGGGGCGCCAATGCCTGCACTGGTTTTATCGGGTGTGTTGTATTGTTCAGACAACTGTATTTCTGCATTGGCGTATTTCTCAAGATCGAGGTAAAGCCGGTCAGGCGCTTTCCATTCGCCCAGCACCTTTTCGCGGAAAGGCTTTGCCACGTTCATCCACTGGAACACTTTTACCTGCATGATCTTCTGCACCAGCATACCAGGGGCATTGGCGGCTGCAATGTCGCCAAACACTTCCAGTATCATGGTCATGGGAATCACCGGCTCCATGTCATCTGCACAGTGCCATCCGGGTCTTTGCCTGATCAGGGAGTGATCTATCAGGTAGGGGTGTGTATCCAGCGAAATATCCAGCGCATGCACCAGCTTTGCTGGTTGGGCAACAGGCGGTGGCGGCGGCTGTACGGCGGTATAATGGCCATTCCCGTTTGCGCCATTGCGGTAAGTTGTTTTCTGCTGAAAGGCTTCCAGCAGGGAATGCTGTATCCGGGAGATCTCTTCGAAATTCTCCAGCAGGGCCTGCATCACGGGAGAGTCAGCTGTTGCGGCCACTGCTTTATGCTGCGCTTTGCCCACCGGCAGCTGTTTCAGTGCCGCCAGTTCATTTACAATAGGAGAGCCTAATTGCAGCTTAACAGGGGCTGCCGTTTTGGTTTTAGGCGCAGCGCCTGTTTCCATAAATGCCTGGTTCACCGCCCTGCCTTCTACAAACAGTGCGGCCAGTACTCTTTGCAGCTGACAAAGACCTGATCTTACAGGTACGCTGGCCGCCACGGCGCTATAAGTTTGTTGTTTCAGGGTGTCGTCTACAAAGCCTATCAAACCACCGGCGCCCACCTGGATAAAAACCCTTACTCCTTCGCTGTACAGTTTTGCAATCAGCTCGCGAAAGCGCACCGGTTGTAGCAGATGTTCAACGCTTAAGCGGCGGATGTCTGCTACCGCTGAAGGGTATGTGCTGAGTGTAGTGGCCGACCATACAGGTACGGCAGCGGGGCGGAACTCCAGTAGATCCATCCCTGCCAGCAGCAGGTCCAGCTTGTCTTTTACGAAAGGAGAGTGGAAGCCTGACTGGAAATGCAACACCTGGTGGAAGATCTGTTCTTCACGCAGTACGGCAGTGAACTTACTTACCGCATCGTTGGTACCGCAAAGGATCACCTGTTGCGGACAGTTATCAATAGAGAGATAAATATCTTCTGTGCTATCCAGCAGGGGCTTTAGTTTTTCATAACCACAGCCGGCTACCAGGAAAGTGGCATTCTGCTGTTCAAATAGTGCAGGATCCAGTTGCGCCTGCAAACGGATGAGGGATTGTTCTTCCACCATACCAGCCGCCCGCCCGGCCAGCCATTCTCCCAGGCTATGACCGGCATTGAGATCAGGTTGAACCCCCAGCTGCTTCAACGCCGCATCCAGTATACCACTGTTCTCCATCTGATGCTGCGCAGCCGCCAGCACACCGGTTGCCCCGCTGATATGCGGCAACCCCGGCAGGTTAAAATAACGGGCAACACTGGCCGTTTCTCCGTTCACCAATCCATCCAGGCCGGGAAAAAGAAATGCCACCTTGCCGTCCTGTGTTAACAGCGGATCATTGGAAAACCAGATGTCCTGTTTATTACGCCAGGGAGCATCTTTACTGACGATCCTGATGGCTTTCTGTATACGTTCCGGTGTGGGATCAAAAACGGCTATACGATAGTCGCCTTCACCACTAATGGCAGACCGCTCTTCCAATGCCTGGATGAGGGAAGCTTTATCGGGACGGGCCAGCAGTAACACCGGGTCACGTTTCAGCGCAGGCGCCATGCCGCTGAATGATTTTTGCTGCCGGCCCTCTTGCATGTGCAAACTTTCCAGCACTACATGTGCGTTGATGCCGCCAAAGCCAAAAGCATTCACACCGGCGCGGCGGGGCAGCCCGGTATCGTCCCAGGAACAGGCTTCCAGTACGGGACTGAACCTGGTTTGCTGCATTAACGGTAACGGATCTTCGCAGTGCAGGGTAGGCGGCAGCTGACCGTGGTACAAAGCCAGTGCGGTCTTGATCAGTCCCGCCATTCCTGCAGCGGGCATGGCATGCCCGATCATGGATTTAATGGTACCAATGCCTGCTTTGGGCAGCGCGATATCACTGCCAAACACCTGCAGCAGTGTTTCCAGCTCTGTCTTGTCACCTAACTGCGTGGCGGTGCCATGTGCTTCCAGGTAACCTATTTCACGGAGATCTGTCTTCGCTTGCTGCCAGGCCTGCCGGATGGCTTTGGCCTGTCCTTTTATGGAAGGGCTCATCACGCTTACGCCCGCGCCGTCGCTGGATACGCCTACGCCTTTTATCACCGCGTAGATACGATGGCCATCACGTATCGCATCATCCAGTTTTTTCAGTACAACAAATCCGCAGCCTTCACCTATCAGCACGCCGTCTGCGCGCTGGTCAAAAGGGCGTATCTGTTCATTCCTTGACAGGGCGCCCAGTTGTGTAAAGATGCTCCAGAAAGGGGCGTTCTGCGAGGCATGCACCCCGCCTGCGATCACCATATCAGAGCGGCCACTTAGCAATTCTTTTACCGCATGATCTATGGCGATCAGTGAACTGGCGCAGGCTGCATCTACGGTATAGGCGGTTCCGCCCAGGTTCAGGCGGTTGGCCACCAGTGAGGCTACCAGGTTAGGGATCAGTCCCATAGCGGTATCCGGTCCAAAGCGTCCTTTCTTTACCTGGAACTCTTTCTTAACACGATCCAGCTCTTCCTTCTTCAGCTCCGGCAGCAGGTGCTGCAATACCCGTACAATCTGTTCGCCGGTGCGGATGATCTCAATGCCTCTTACTGCACCGGGTCCAGGATAGTTGCCTTTACCGATGATGATGCCGGTATTATCCAAAGGCAGTTCTTTTTCAAACACATCCGCATCTGCCAGTGCTTTATGGGCCAGGCTCAATGCCAGCAGTTGTTCAGGTTCTGTGCTTTCTACTACCAGGGGAAGGATGCCGAACTGTATAGGATCGAATGCCGCATATTCATCTATGAAACCGCCGCGCCGGCAATAGAAGCGGTCTACCGCTGTTTCGCCGTCAAAGAACATGCGTTCCATCCGGTTTTCGGGTACGGTTTGTATAGCGTCTACACGGTTGATAATATTCTTCCAGAAAGCCTGCAGATCGCCTGCTCCGGGGAAGATGCATGACATGCCTATAATAGCTACATCAACACTTTGGTTCATCAAAAGATAGTTTAGGGGTTCAAACGTTAGAATGTTATGTTGCCCGCCATGATGACTACCTGGCTCTCGTTACCATATTTCAGTTCATCAATAAAGGTTTCCATACCATCAGACAGGGGAATAAGCGCAATGCCGCGGCGTTCGTATTCCTTTTCAAGGGAGGGAGATACCATGCCGGTGCCTTTCCAGGGGCCCCAGTTGATGGCCATCACCTTGGCTTTGAGGCGTTGCTTCAATACACGGGCGTAGCGGTCCATCACGCTGTTGGCGGCAGCATAATCGGTTTGTCCGCGGTTGCCGTATACAGACGCTACGCTGGAGAAGAGGATCACGAACTGGGTTTCTGCATTCAGGTGTTCAGACAGCACACGAAGGGGCGTTACCTTGGTAGAAAACACGCGCTCAAAAGACTCCGGTGTTTTCTGGTGAAAGAGTTTATCTTCCAGCAATCCCGCGCCATGCACAACGCCGTCTATCCGCCCGTATTCGCGGTACACGCCTTTGATAAAATCGCGCAGGGCGGTTTCATCGCGCAGGTCCAGTGAGTGATAGGTCACCGTGGCGCCATGCTGTTCCAGTGACTGAATGGTTTGCAGTATCTGGTTGTACTTATGGATCTCTGCCGTCTTCTTTTCTATATCTGCAGGCTTTTTCAGCTGGCCCTGTGTTACAAGGTACTGGCGGATCTCATCTTTGGTTTTCAGGAAAGCATACTGATCCTGCATGTGTTTACGCGGGTCGGCCGATCTGCCTACCAGGATATAATGACAGGCGTATTCTTTCGAGAAGCGGATCATCAGTTCTGCTGTAATGCCTTGTGCACCGCCCAGTACCAGTATTACAGACTGCCTGTTCAGCCGGATGTCGGGCGTTTGCCCGATGGTGAGGCGGGAGGGCACTGGCTCCAGGGTCTGGCGGCTGTCATCCTGGTAAAATACCTCTGCAGGACCATCCGGGTGCAGTATTTCATCCAATGTAATAGCGGCTATTTTTTCGGGCGCCGGTTTAAGCGGCAGGTTGATATTGATAGTACGGCATTTGGTATGCTCGTATTCTTTATCCAGGCTCTTGAAGAAGCCGGAATAGCCCTGGAAATGCTGCACCAGCTGCATGTTGGTATCATGTCCCAGGTGCCCGTCAAAATCAGAAACAGCGTATACCCATTTCACTTTATTGAAGTCCAGTTTCTTCACCAGTGAGAATGCCGTGATAATATCCGGGCGTTGCGGTGATGAGAAGATGTCCAGGATAATGAGGCCATGATAACCATCCAGCGGATCATTGGGCTGTATGATGGTGGCGTTGGCACCCTGCTTTTCCAGGCCTTGTTTAATGGCAAGGGCAATAGGCCCCCCATCATCTGTAATGGCAAAGCTGTTTCCCTGCAGGCGAACCGTACTTGCGGCGTCCAGAGCAGAAGGCCTTAGCTCAAAGCGCATGCGTGACAGCGTTTCTTTGCCGTCGTGGCCGTTGTGGGAAAAGCCCTGTTCAATGATCTTCCTCGCTTCCTGTACCGGTTCAAAGTCGCCTGCGGCAGTAGCCCCCAGCCAGCTGATAAGTCCCTGCAGGGTCTTGATGGCCGCCAGCTGTTCCATCAGTTCCTCTCCCTGGCCGCCGGCAGATTGCAGGCCGCCCAGCCTTGTTTTCAGTTCACCGATGATCTCCATGCGTTTGATGGAGTCGATGCTCAGATCAGCTTCCAGGTCAAGATCCAGTCCCAGCATGTCTGGCGGATAGCCGGTCTTTTCGCTTACTACGCTGAGCAGCACGGCCTGTATTTCGGCAGCAGATTTGCCCGCGGCGTTTGAGGTTGGAGGTTGGAGGTTGGCGGTTGGTGGGAGGTTGGAGGTTAAGGGCAGATCATCCGCAGGAGGCATCGTACTGGTATTGCTGGTGGTGGCTGCGTTTTCAGAGATCCAGTCTACCAGGCCTTTCAGGGTTTTGATGGCGGCCAGTTGTTCTACCAGTGTTTCTTCGCTGTGGACGGCGTGTTTAAAGCCGCCCAGCCTTGTTTTCAGCTCACCGATGATCTCCATGCGTTTGATGGAGTCGATGCTGAGGTCTGCTTCCAGGTCCATTTCCATGCCCAGCATGTCTGGCGGGTAGCCGGTTTTATCGCTGATTACGGAAAGGAGGATGCTCTTTACATCCAGCGCAGTGTTTACGGTAGCGGCGGCAACGGCGGCCATGGTGTGTACGCCGTTCGTGTAATGCTGTCCGTTACCATTGCCATTGCTGTGCACCGGTATGGTTTTGCGCGGTGTCAGGTCGGGCAGGGGGGCGCTTTCAAAGTGCTGCGGATGATGACCCAGGTATCCCAGGATCACATCGCGCTGCGCCTGTACAATATGTTTGAGGCTGTTAAGATAGGTTTCTACCAGTTGTTCTGCGCTGCCCTGGTTGTTGACCACCACCGGGTTGGCAGCGGCGCCTTTCAGCTGCAGCGGTGCAACAACTGGTAGTGCGCCATGGGCAGGCAGCTTGCCGTTGGAGGGTACGGCATAGTGACCGTTCACCAGCCATACTGTGCCGCTCTTTTTGTATTGTTCCAGGGCGTTAAGATCCAGTTGGCGTACGTTCCTGCCGTCAAACAGCTGTTCCATGCGCACGCTTCTGCCGCTGGCAATATAGCGGGCGATGGTGTGCAGCAGGTGGGTAATGCCCGGCTGGTCTTTATCTTCTGTATGCAGTATCAGCTCGTCATCGCCGATAATGGCTTTAGTCAGGTTGCTCAATACTTTGCCGGGGCCCACTTCAATGAATACACGGGCGCCCTGTGCATACATTTGTTCTATTTCTTCCGTAAATCTTACCGGTTTCACCAGGTGTTCTGCCAGTCTTTCGCGGATCGCATCTGCGTTGCCGGGGTACATGGCAGCGGTGGTGTTAGACCATACGGGGATGGCCGGCGAGCTGAACCTGGTTTCCTGCAGTGCGGTGCTGAACAGCTCCTGTGCGCCTGCGAGTAAGGGACTATGGAACGCGCAGGCTACCTCCAGCCGCTGGAAGGAGATATTAGCGCCCTGCAGCTTTTCTGCCAGCTTCGCGATGGCAGGCGTTGTACCGGCTACCACCCATTGCAGGGGAGAGTTATGGTTCACCAGCCATACATCGGCCACGCCGCCGGTAAGTCCGGCCAGCACTTCTTCCTTACAGCTTACCGCCAGCATAGCGCCTTTGTCTGCACCTATTGCATTGAGGATGGAAGCAGCTCTTTTTTCACTCAGGGGTACCAGTTCATTTTCTTCAAATACACCTGCAAAGCATAACGCAGGCAGTTCGCCATAGCTGTGGCCTGCCGCCATATCAGGCTGTATGCCCAACGCCTGCAGGAAGGTGGCAATGGCCAGGTCTACAATGCCCAGCAGCGGTTGCGCCAGGCGCGTATCCTTAATGGATGAACGCTGTTGCTGCTGTGCCGCTTCATCAAACACCGCCGGGGGAAACAACAGTTGTTCATAGTGCGGTTTATCTTTCAGCAGCCGCCGCATGGCCGGAAAGGTAACGAAGAGATCGCGCGCCATATTCACGCGCTGACTGCCCTGTCCCGGGAAGAGGAATGCCACTTTACCTTCCAGTGCTTCCGTAATGTACACCCCGTTGCTGGCAACGCCTGATACAGCGAGGTCCAGCTTCAGGCGCAGGTCTGTAATGCTGTCTGCTACGATAGACAGCTGAATGGGATCGCTGTTGTACTGGTACAGGCTCCAGGCAATGTCTTTCAGCGGGATGTTGTCATTACTGTCTATCAGCTGTTTTACAGTGCTGAGCAGCTGCTTGGCTGCATCATAGCTGTTGCCGCGGAACACAAACAGTTCAGCCGGCCATGCGCTGATCACGGGGGCGGATGGTATGGCCGCTACGTGGTTCTCGATCACTGCATGGAAATTGGTACCGCCAAAGCCAAAGGCGCTGATGCCGGCTACTCTTTTATCGTCATTCCAGAGGCCTGTCTGCGTGTTGAATGCAAAAGGACTGCTGGCAGGGTTATAAAAGCTGTTAGGCGTTTTAAGATGGATGGTGGGCGGTTTTACGCCGTGGTATACAGAGAGCGCTGCTTTGATCAGACCTGCCAGGCCTGCGGCGCATTTGGTGTGGCCGATCTGTGTTTTAACAGAGCCCAGGTGTGTTTGCGCACGGGTAGCGCCCGCGTGTATCAGCATATCAGAAATGGCGCTGAGCTCTGTTTTGTCGCCTACCACCGTACCGGTGCCATGCGCTTCAACCAGTCCGAGGGTAGCGGGAGAGATACCCGCCTGTTCATAGGCCCGTTCCAGCGCTCTTGCCTGGCCTGCCTTGCGGGGCGCCGTCAGCCCCAGGCTCTTACCATCGCTGGATCCGCCTACGCCTTTGATCACTGCATAGATGGTATCTCCGTCGCGTTGTGCATCTTCATATCGTTTCAGCACCATCATGGCAATACCTTCGCCCAGCGTTGTGCCGTCTGCGTTAGCATCGAAAGTGGCGCACCTGCCATTGCGGGAAAGTGCGTGGGTGCTGGCGAACATCAGGTAGTCATTGATGCTGTTGTGCAGGTCTGCCGCACCTGCAATCACCATATCCGATTTTTCCAGTATCAGCTCCTGGCAGGCGAGGTCGATGGCCGCAAGTGAGGAGGCACAGGCCGCATCTACGGTGTAGTTGCGCCCGCCAAGGTCCAGCCGGTTAGTGATACGGCCCGCGATCACATTGGCCAGTATACCGGGGAAAGAATCTTCCGTGAGCTTAGGCAGCGCATCGTTCAGTTCAGGCGGTATCTCGCCGAAGATCTGCGTGAAGAGGGAACGGAAGCCGTAGTTGTTGGCAAGGTCTGTACCCGCTTCCGTGCCAATGATCACAGACACGTTCTCACGGTTGATATTGGCGCCGCCATAACCTGCATTATCCAATGCCTGTTTGGCCACCAGTAAACTCAACAGCTGCGCCGGATCAATAGCCGCCAGCGATTGCGGCGGTATACCAAAGGTAAGGGGATCAAAATCTATTCTGGGAATGAAGCCGCCCCATTTGGAAGGGGTCTTTTCTCCATTTGTAGATGCGGGATCGTAGTAGAGTGATTTGTTCCATCGCTCGTCCGGCACTTCTGTTACACAATCTTTCCCGAGGATGATGTTGCGCCAGTATTCTTCTATATTCCTGGCGCCGGGGTAAATACAGGCCATACCTACAATGGCCACGTCCAGCGCTTTGCCTGCAGGTGTGGGTAATGCGGGCAGCGCGGCCTGTTTTATGAGGGTGTAGTTATCTTCCGCTACGGTTTGGTGCAATTCGGCCACGGTGATAACGTGCTCTTTCAGGGCAGCCACCTGGCCAATCATATACATACCGGAGCGCAGCTGATCGTCCTGGTTGATCATCACCAATGCATCGCCCCTGCGTTCCATACCTTTGGCGGCTATACGCAGGCGGCCCACATTGAGCTGTTCCAGCTGGGCCCATATTTCTTTCTTATCGGTACCGGTTTGCTGCAGGCGTTCTTTTTCGGCGTTGAAGAAGTCGGCAAACGGAGTATACAGGCAGCGTGTTTCATGGCCTGGCGCGGTTTCCAGCAGGATGGTATCCTTATGCTGCAGTGCCTGATCCTGGAATTGCTGCAGGATGGCGCCGCTGCTCACGGCTTCCTGCGTATAGATATAAGCGGTACCCATCAGCACGCCTATCTTTGCACCTTTGGCCGCCAGCGGCGCTGCCATCACCGAGATGAATGCAGCAGAGAGCGGATCGTGAATACCACCGGCAAAGAAGATGCTGAACTGTTCTGCATGTTCTTCCTGCAGCAGGCGTTCTACCTGTCTTTCCCACAGCACCAGGCTGGAGAGCGGGCCCACGTGGCCGCCGCATTCCCTTCCTTCAAACACAAATCTCTTAGCGCCTTCCTTGATGAACATATCCAGCAGGGAGGCAGAGGGCACATGCAGGAATGTTTTGATGCCTGCCTGTTCCAGGGCCTTTGCCTGTGAGGGCCTGCCACCGGCAATGAGTACAATGGGCGGCTTTTCTTCTTTGATGTAGCTGATCTGTTCTTCGCGTAGCTCAGGCGGCGCAAATCCAAGTATGCCCACGCCCCAGGGCTTATCGCCGGCAAGTGATTTGGTATGGGAGATCAGCTGCCTGGCCTGTTCTCCTTTCAAGAGGGAGAGCGCCACAAAAGGCAGACCGCCTGCCTGGGCCACTGCTGCGGCAAATGCAGGTACATCGCTTACGCGCGTCATGGGCCCCTGCGCAATGGGGTAGGGGATCTGCAGTTCGCGGGCAAGCGCATTACCGGGACTGAGCACATTCAGCTTCTGCGCCTGGCGCAGGTGGCCGTGTGCGGCTTCCTGCAATGCAAATACCAGTCGGCTTAGTTTTTTATAGCGCTGTACGAGGTCTATACCAATGGCAATGTCTTGTCCCAGGGGCAGGTAGCCTTTTTCAGGATCTGTTGTGCCTAAGTATTTTTCCAGTTGCTGCTGTGTAATGTTTTCAGGCAGTGCGGGAGAGTTGGGCCTCACCAGTACGCGGAAGCGATCCAGCACTCGTGTTTCATTGCCGTTAAGTTTCTCGCATATATTTTTCAATGCAGCAGGGGCGCTGCATTCAGGGAACAATATCAGCTGGCTGTCCAGCACAACGCCTGCTGCGCCGGTGGCGCCCAGTGCGGCTGCGGTATGGATACCGGCGCCACCCTGTACCCAGATGGCTGTATCTTTTATTTCCCTGATCACGCGTTGAAAGAGGATAAAGGAAGATTCGTCGCTTACCTGTCCGCTGCCTTCATTTCCTTTAATGATAATACCACTGGCTTTGGCAGCGCGGGCTTTATGAGCTTCGCCAACGGTATGTACCTGGTAGAACACCTGTACATGCGCTTTCAGCGGGATCTTTGTACCAAAGGGCATAATGGCCAGCGTAACCTGGTCTGGTAAAGTAATGTCTGCAAGGGCGGCACCTGTAAAGCAAACGCCGAAGGGTTGGCTGGTTTGTGCGGTGAGGGCATTCAGCGCATCGATGGCTTGCTGTTTATCGCGGCCAAGATGAAGAACGGGTGTGGCGTTGGCTTTCATCAGGCTTAGTACAAGACGCACATCGGGTTGTTCATAAGGAGTTACTCCAATAATTTTCATCTTTCCCATAGTAATAAGTTTGCTCCGGGCATGGCAAAACACTGGTTAACTAATTTTTCAATTAGCATAACGCAGGATTTATAATGGCCTAATCGGAAACGTTTATGGCTATTCTGAATCAGTTGGTTCCTGAATCCTATATATACATACGGTCTATCTTACAGACAGGGTTGGCGTTGCATACATATTTTTTCTTCGAACATAAGCGCGACGGTAAGATGATGCTTTGAGATAAAGATGAGACGGATAAAGGTTTTTCGATCCTAGTCAAAGATACATCCGGGTTAAGGGCTTTCATTATAAAGATATGCTGTTCACCGTTAATAGTTCCTATCTGTTGTGCTCACACGTTCGTCATGCTGATGGCATGTGTTTATCAAAACCTGGCATCCCTCATTTAAATGATGTTTTTAAGCGGGCGATGGCATCTTTGCCGCCTGAATAAGTATAAAAGGTGTTGCTAAAACAATTGCATTCAAGATTTCCGCATTCCTGGTGTGGTGTAATTGAGTGTTCATAGGCTTGCAGTTTTGAATAATTTCCTTTATGAATGTACAAAAAAAGTAAACCGTTGCACCGGTGCATCCAATTTGTATGTGGTATGGTGTATTCCCAAAAGGAATAATATTTTTTATGGAAACGCCGAAAGGTCCGTCCAGTAAGGATTGTAAGCAGTAGAGCTGCTATGTTTACAAATCATTAAGTTTTAGAAAGGGATGAAGGATGAATCGGAATCGTGCAGAAATATTCAAAGGGTAACTGCGCAAATATGCTGTGAGGTTTATCAGATATTTACGCAAGGTTTTCAAAAGTACTGCTCATTTAAGGAATGGTATCGCGCAGCAGTTTTTAAAAACTACTGCGCAGTTACCATGGTCCTTATAATATTATTTTAGCAAAATATGTTGGAGCCCGTTTATTCTCAACAGGAATACTGTTATTTCCATCCTCCGCCCAGTGCCTGGTACAGTTGTACCGTACCAGCCAACATTTCTTTTCGCGCCTGTATCAGTGAAAGTTCTGCTTCCAGCACACTTTTTTGTGCGGTAATGATCTCCAGGTAGGATGCATATCCGGCCAGGAACAGGTCATTTGCTGTAGCCACTGCGTTTTGCAGTACACCTACTTCGGCAGACTTTAATTTATATACCTGCTGCTGGTTGTCGATGTTGCCCAGGGCTACCGCTACTTCCTGGTAAGCCCGGAGTATCTGCTGCTGGTAATTGTTCCAGGCGATCTTTGTATTGGCATGGGTCATCTGGTATTGTGCAGACAACTGCTTCTGGTTGAACAGCGGCGCAGTAATACTGCCTAACACACCGTAGGCAAAGGAGCCAGGGTTCAGCAGCAATCCTGCCTTGAACGCATTATAACCTGCATAAGGTGTTATATTCAAAGAGGGGAGGAAGGCTTTACGAGCTGCGGATATATCTGCTTTGGCGGCTCCCAGTTCCAGTTCCGCCTGGCGGATGTCCGGACGGTTCACCAGCAGCTGGGAGGGCACGCCTGGTTTCCAGGCGGCAGACAAAGTATCCACGGTGAGTTGTTTGCCACGGGGAACAGGCTGCGGAAATCTTCCCAGCAGGTAATTCAGCCGGGTTTCCACCTGCAGCAGCCGCTGACGCGTAGTATACTGGCGGCTGCGGGTATCCAGCAGCTGCGCCTGGAACTGTTGCTGCGCTAGCAATGTAGCGCGGCCCGCTTCCATCTGTATGGACACGGTAGCCAGCGCTGATTCCTGGAGGTCAATGTTCTTCTGCAATACCACCAGCTCACTGTCCAGCGCTATCAGTTCGTAATAATGAGACGCCACTTCTGCCACCAGCAATGTGGTTACCAGCCGCTTTCCCTCGGCGCTGGCCAGGAAATGCATCAGGGCGGCCTTCTTGCGGTCTTTCAGCTTGCCCCACATATCTATCTCCCAGCTGCTGCGCAGGCCCAGGAACAGATCCGGTGTAGGATCAGGAATGCGCTGATCTTTATTGATGTTGGGAGAAAGATTGGTGTCAAAATTACCTACACCGTTCAGGGTGTAGTCGCCATACTTCTCAACGCCTGCGGAGGCATTGATGCTGGCTGCCGGCAACCAGGCATGCTTTGCTGCCATTAATACGGCGCCGGAAATCTTTACTCTTTCTCCGGCACTTTGCAGTTCATAATTGTGCCTTAATGCGGAATCGATCAAATCCCGCAGGTAAGGATCCTTAAAGAACTGCTGCCAGGGTACGCTACCAATACCCGTGGTGTCGGAGCTGTTGTTGAAGGTGTCCGGCAGCTTGCCCGGCTGCGGCAATACCAGCGGCTGATGAAGGCGACAGCCCAACATCAGCAGGGCGTACAGCATAGGGAGATAAATATAAATAAGCGATCTCTTGTTCATGTTAATTCCGTTTAGTGCTGTGCGTTAGCGATGCAAACAATACATATAAACCTGGTATCACCAGCACCCCGAAGAGCGTGCCTATCAGCATGCCGCCCGCTGCGGCCGTACCAATGGAGCGGTTGCCCATGGCGCCGGCGCCGGAGGCGATACACAGCGGTATCAAACCTGCGATGAACGCAAAGGAGGTCATAAGGATGGGACGCAAACGGGACACTGCGCCTTCCATGGCGGCTTCCAGCGGGTGTAAGCCCTGCCTGGTCCGCAGTATGGCAAATTCCACGATGAGGATGGCGTTTTTGCCCAGCAACCCGATCAGCATTACCAGGGCCACCTGCGCATAGATGTTGTTTTCCAGTCCAAGCAACTTTAATGAAAAGAATGCACCGAAAATACCAGCCGGCAGTGAGAGGATCACCGGCAATGGCAGCAGGAAGCTTTCATACTGCGCTGCCAGCAGCAGGTACACAAACACCAGGCATATGGCGAAGATGTATACCGCCTGGTTGCCGGAGAGGATTTGCTCGCGCGTCATACCACTCCATTCATAACTGAATCCCCTGGGCAGTTTGGCGGCTTCCTCCTCAATGGCTTTGATGGCATCGCCGCTACTGAAGCCCGGGGCGGCATCGCCATTGATCATGGCCGCCAGGTACATGTTATAGCGGGTGAGCTGTTCAGGCCCGTATACCCTTTCCAGGCGGATGAAGTTGGAGAAGGGCACCATTTCATCTTTATCATTCTTCACGTAGAGGTGCAGCACATCTTCGGGCTTGGTTCTGTACTGCGGCGCTGCCTGCACCATTACCTTATACATCTGCCCAAAGCGGATGAAGTTGGATGCATAGTAGCTGCCCAGTAACGTCTGCAGCGTTTCCATGGCGCGTTCTATGCTCACACCTTTCTGAGCGGCGCGTTCCTGGTCTACATGGATCATGTATTGCGGGAAGCTGGGATCAAAGCTGGTGAAAGCGGTGGCAATCTCCGGCCTTTGTTTCAGTGCCGTAATAAAATCATTGGTCACCTTGGCGGTTTGATCCAGGTTACCGCTACCTGTTTTATCCAGTATACGCAGCTCAAAACCGCTGGCATTACCAAAACCAGGCACGGTAGGCGGCGGGAAGAATTCGATGCTGGCGTCGGTTATATGTTTTACTTTTTCAGAGAGCAGGGCCATGAGCTCGTTCACTGATTCTTTTCTTTCTTCCCAGGGCTTGAGGTTGATCATGCCCATACCGTAGGAGGCGCCTGCCACTTCGTTCACCAGGCTGTAACCCGCCAGTGTGGATACAGATTCTACGGCGTCCATCCTGCTGGCGGCAGCGTATACTTCTTTCAGCACCCGCTGTGTACGTTCTACGGTAGCGCCGGGGGGCGTGGTCACGTTCACATAGATCATGCCCTGATCTTCCGACGGAATAAAGCCCGAAGGCAGTATGGCGCTGGCGCCCCAGGTGGCCACAAAGAATACGGCCAGCAATACCAGGGTAACAATACGCCTGCCTGCAATACGGCCCAGGAAACTGCGGTAGCGGTTGGCAGTGGCATCATAGCCTTTGTTGAATTTGCGGAAGAATTTTGCCATCCAGCCTTTGGCCTCCCGGCCGTGCGTGTTCTTCAGCATGATGGCGCAGAGTGCAGGCGTAAGCGTTACCGCATTGATGCCGGATATCACGATGGCGATGGCCAGCGTTAAAGAGAACTGCCGGTAGAATACGCCTACGGGTCCGGAGAGGAATGCTACCGGTATGAACACCGCAGACATTACCAGGGTAATAGCCACCAGTGCGCCGCTGATCTCTCTCATGGCCGCCAGCGTAGCTTCCAGCGGTGGCAGGTGCTCTTCGCTCATCTTCACGTGCACGGCCTCTACCACCACAATGGCATTATCCACCACGATACCGATGGCCAATACCAATGCAAACAGTGTAAGCAGGTTAATGGAGAAGCCCATCAGCTGCATGAAGCAGAGTGTACCGATAAGAGCCACCGGCACTGCCAGCGCAGGGATCAGCGTAGAGCGGAAGTCCTGCAGGAAGATGAATACTACAATGAATACCAGTATGAACGCCTCTACCAGGGTGCGCAGCACTTCATGGATAGAAGCATCCAGGAAGCGGGATACATCGTAGTTGAAGTTGTAGTTCATACCCGGGGGGAAGGAACTTTTTTTCAGTTCTGCCATGCGGTCTTTCACTTCCTGTATCACCTCGCTGGCATTGGAGCCGGGGCGTTGTTTCAACATGATAGATGCGGAAGGCTTGCCATCTGTTTCCGATACCATGCTATAGGTAAGCGCACCAAATTCCAGTTCTGCCACGTCTTTCAGGCGAAGCATGGAACCGTTGCTTTCGGTGCGGATGATGATGTCTGCATATTGTTGCGGCTCAAAGAATTTACCGGTGTAGCGCAGTACATACTGCAGCAGCTGCGGAGCTTTGTCCGAGCTCTCGCCCGTTTTACCGGGGGCGGCTTCTATGTTCTGCCTGCGGATGGCGGCAATCACTTCTTCTGAAGAGATATTATAAGCCAGCATACGGTCGGGCTTCAGCCATACGCGCATGGCGTATTCCTTGGCGCCCATGATCTCGGCGCGGCCAACGCCGTTGATCCTTTTCAGTTCCTGCAGTACGTTGATATCTGCAAAGTTGTAGATGAACTGCTCGTCCATCTGCGGGTCATCACTCATGATGTTGAGGTAGAGCAGCATACTGTTCACCTCTTTTTCTGTAGTAACCCCTGCTTTAATCACTTCTTCAGGCAGCTCGTCAATGATGGTGGCCACCCTGTTCTGTACGTTCACGGCTGCCTGGTCGGGATCAACGCCGACCTGGAAGAATACGGTAATAACGGTGATACCGTCATTGGTGGAAACAGAGGACATGTACGTCATGCCGGGCACACCGTTAATGGCCCGTTCCAATGGTGTGGTCACTGCTTTGGTACATACTTCGGCGTTGGCGCCGGTATACCTGGCCGTAACGGTTACGGATGGAGGTACGATATCGGGGAACTGGGTTACGGGCAATGTAAAGAGGGCCAGTAATCCCAGCAGGGTTATGATCAAAGAGATCACGAGCGACAGCACCGGCCGCTTTATAAAAGTATCAAACATGTAATTTTTTTTAGGACGCTTTACATTTTTAACAGGCTATCCAGTGGTATAGCAACGGGTTCTATGCGCATACCGTCACGAAGGCTTTGAGTACCTTCGCATACGATCCGTTCACCGGGCTGCAGGCCATTCTTGACGATGTAAGAATAGTGCAGGCGTGAGCCGGGGGTAAAACTGCGCATGGCAATGCGGTTGCTGGAGTCTACTACAAATACGTAGTTCTTGTCCTGCATTTCAAATACCGCCTTCTGCGGGATGATGAGTGCGTCCTCTACTGAATTTTCCAGCTGTACGTTGCCGCTGGCGCCATGCTTCAGCAGCTTTTGCGGGTTGGGAAAGCGGGCACGGAAAGCGATGGCGCCGGTGGAGCTTTCAAATTCGCCTTCCACTGTTTCCACCTTACCCGCGTGATTATAAGGAGAGCCATCTGCCAGTATCAGGCTCACGGCTTTATTATCCGGTCCTTTCTTGGATTTCTTGTATTCCAGGTATTCTGTTTCAGATACATTGAAGTAGGCATATACTTCATTGATATCAGAAACGGTGGTGAGCAGGGCGCCGTCTTCTACCAGGCTGCCTGTTTTCAGCGGTATACGGTCTATTACGCCGTCAAAGGGAGCGCGGATATTTGTATAGCCCAGTTTCATGGCAGCGCTGGCTGCGGCAGACCTGGCCTCGTCAACACGTGCATGCACGGCGGCCAGTTTTGCTTCTGCTACTTCCTGTTCGGTTCTGGCGATCACCTTTTTTTCTACCAGCATTTTAACGCGCCTGAGCTCTACTTCTGCAGCCTTGGCTTCTGCCACAGCGCTGCTCAGGTTGGCATTGGCTTCGGCCAGTAGCGCCCTGTATTCTTCGTCGTTAATGGAGAAGAGCAGCTGTCCTTTTTTTACTTCCTGTCCTTCGTCCACATAGATCTTTTCCAGGAACCCGTTCACACGGGCCCTGATCTCCACATTCCGCACTGCCTGTAGGCTGGCCACATAATGATGTTGAAGCAAGGTATCTTTTTCAACCAGTTCCGTAACAGGAAATGGCCTTTCATTTTCTTTAGCGGTGTTTGTATTTCCGTTGGTGGTACATCCGTATATAGCAATAGCACTCCATCCCGCAATGGCCCAAATATAACGCTGCATTATTGAGTCAGTTATCAGTTAATAATTAATAAAATAAAGTCTGGAAAAAAAGGGTGATATGGGGGCCGGGATCAAAATAGGGTGTACCGGAAGAGGAAGTTGTAGTAAGCGGGTAGAAACGCGTCAAGCCATCGGTAGATGCCAGACTTGTTCTCTTCTTCGAGTATGAAATGATCCTGTTTGTCTTCAGGATAGATAATACGCTGACTGATGCTGAACTGCCGTGAAGAGGCGTTGAGGTAGTAGCGGGTCTTCTTTTTACTTTTAGTGGCGCGTACCACTTCCTGTCCATCATCCTCCTGCTGGGTGAGGTCGAACAGGTGGGAAAGATCTCCCAGGTTAAGAACATGATGGGTGGCATTCGCCTGCGACAGCTTATTGTTGGCTGTAACAGACTGAATGTGGAGGCCGTACAATAGAATGCACAGCAGCCACTTATATGATATTTTATACTTTATCATCCCCATGCTGGCCTGCAAAGTTAGAATACATGCATTAACGGTCAAAGCAAAACTGTATGAACGGTGCACAGTTTTAACTTTCCTTTAATAAACAGGCACTTATTGCTGTCCCGCAAAAGTGCCGTCCGGCAACTCTTCCGTTCGCTGGTGCTCCGTAGTATGCAGGTGAACATTGTTCATTTCCTCAAAAATATGACCGTCTTCATAACCTACGGAAACGAATACCGTCAGTTGCTGACGGGCGGGCCCCTTGAAGGTGCCCTTTACCGGGCTGCAATCTGAAAAGTGCCGTCCTACGGACAGTTTGACATGTTTGTTTGTCACCCAGACATTATTGGTAGGATCTATCCCCGCCCATCCATAGCCGGGTATCCAGGCTTCTACCCAGGCGTGGGTAGCGCCTTCGCCGCGCATGCCGTTCTTGTTGGGGCAGATGTAGCCGCTTACATAGCGGCAGGGAATCTGGCAGGTACGCAGCACCTGCAGCATGATATGCGCAAAATCCTGGCAAACACCTGCGCGGTGCTGCAGTATCTCATCTACCGTAGTTTCTACATTGGTAATGCCCTTAATGTATTTAAAGTGTTTGAAAATATATTCGCTGCAATGTTCCACCATGCCGGCGATGCTGTCATAGTGCTGTATGCTTGCAGCAATGGTGTCTATGGCGGCCTGCGATTGTATGGTATCGCGGGCGGCGAGCTCCAGCAGCTGCAGCTGTCCTTCCATTTCGGCGTTGAGCTGTTCGGCGCCGGTGTGGAAATTGATCTTCAGCTGGGAAGACGCGGTGGTACGCACCAGCAGTTTGCTTTCTATGGACAATACCTTGTGCGGCGGCAGCACGTTGAACAGCCCTGCCTTGTTACCATAGTAATCGGTAAAGGTCTGAATATCCGGGTGGTCGGTGATGAACAGGTCGTGTTGCAGCACTTCCTGGTCGGGGCACTGGTAAGGAAAGATCTTGATCTCGTTGGCGCTTTCTTTTACCGGCCGGTCGTACTCGTAACGGGTAATATGGTGGATCTTGAAAATAGACATATTGTTATCAACTTATGCGTAAGAGAAGAACTGCTGGCTGAGCTTTGTTGTGAACTGCAGCAGCTCAAGTCTGATCTCCTCCAGGAATTGCTGTAAAGATTCATTGTTCAGTGTTTCGAGGTCGGTATACCTCACCTTGCTGTTCAGGCGGCCAAAGCGGCGCATCAGCGATGCCACCTCACCGGAGGTGTTGCCGCGGATCACTTCCTGCAAACGGCGTTCCATCCTGCCCAGCGTATGTGCCACGGAATGCGGAAAGTTATCATTAAAGAGCACCTGGTGCAACACATTATAGTTGTAATTGGCTGAGCGGTAGGTTTTGAGGTGCAGCTCATAACCGGATAAGGACAGCAGCAGGTAACGCCATTGCATAATATCCCTGATATCGTCCAGGTTGTAATCAATACGCTGGTATTCCCTGTTAGTGAGGATAATGGTCTCCAGGCAGCGTTCCACATATTTCCCCAGGTTCATGAAGCTCCATCCCAGTCCGCGCGACATGGTAATGTCTGTTACCCCGTTATACAGCACCGTGTGCCGGGTAATGAGCTGCATCACCTCTACGGCTTCGTAGCTGTTGAGGCGTTTATCCAGGGTGGTCTGGTTCATGAGGTGATAGATCGCGTTCACCTCTTCCCATACTTCCTTGGTGATGTGGTCCTGTACGCCCCGGGCGTTCTCACGCGCCTTGCTGACGATTGCCTTCAGGGAATTATTGTTACCGGTATCGGTGATCAGGTTCCGGAGTGCAGCGCCCGTATTGAATGCAATGGCGTCAATCTCTGCAGGTGTGGAGGCAGAGAATGTTTCCAGCACCGGTTTCCAGGTAAAGGAGCCATCGGCGTCCTTATCCAGCGAGAGAATGTAATGGGTGGATACGGCGCGTAAAAGGCCGCCGGCCCGCTCCATATAGCGGTTCATCCAGAATAATGCATCGGCTATTCTACTGAGCATGGGTGATTAGCTTTTGGCTGTTAGCTGTTAGCTATCAGCCAGGAAATGTTTTATGATGTTAATGAACGTTTAAAAAAGCCGGGCTACAGCTAACAGGTAATAGCCAGTAGCCAACAGCTGTCAATCAACTACCCACGTATCCTTGCTGCCACCGCCCTGGGAGGAGTTCACCACCAGCGATCCGGGGCGGAGGGCCACACGGGTTAGTCCGCCCGGAACGATCTGTATGCCCTGTGGCCCGCAAAGCGCATAGGGGCGCAGGTCTACATGGCGGGGTTGGAAAACGCCGTCTATAAAACAGGGAACGGTAGACAGTTTGATGATGGGCTGGGCGATGAAGTTACGCGAGTCTGCTTCGATAGCCGGCCTGGCTGCCGCCCATTCTTCCTCAGTTACCTTGTTGCCCATGATCATGCCGTAGCCGCCGGATTGGTTGGTGCGTTTGATCACCATCTGCTGAATGTTATCAAACACATATTTACGTGCATCGGGCTGGCTCAGCTCATAGGTAGGTACGTTGGAGAGGATGGGCTCTTCATTCAGGTAGTAGCGGATCATGGCCGGAACATAGGCATAAACGGCTTTATCATCGGCCACACCATTACCCACGGCATTCACAATGGCCACCGTGCCTTTGCGGTAGGCGCTCATGAGGCCGGGTACGCCCAGGGCGCTGTCCGGACGGAAGATCAGCGGGTCCAGGTATTCATCGTCTATACGGCGGTAAATCACGTGTACCTGTTCCAGGCCGTTGGTGGTTTTCATATATACTTTATGGTGATCCACCACCAGGTCGCGGCCTTCTACCAGGGAAACGCCCATCTGCCGGGCCAGGAAAGTATGTTCGTAGTAAGCGGAATTGTATACGCCTGGCGTGAGCAGCACCACGGTAGGGTTGGAGATCTGCGGTGGCGCCAGCTGCAACAGTATCTCATGCAGCAGCAGGGGATAGTTGCTGACGCGTCTTACATGGTTGGCAGACAACATTTCGGGAAAGATGCGTTTGGTCACTTCCCGGTTCTCCAGCATATAGCTCACGCCGGAGGGGGTACGAAGATTGTCTTCCAGTACATAGAAATTACCATCATCCCCCCGGATGAGGTCTATACCGGATATATGTATGTAGATATCATGCGGTACTTTAATACCATATACTTCGCGGGTGTAGTGCGGGCAGGAGGCGATGAGGGCAGCGGGCACCACTTTATCCTTAATGATCTGCTGCTCATGGTAGATATCCTTTAAGAAGTGGTTGAGGGCTTTCAGCCGTTGCTTGATGCCGTTTTCAACATGTTCCCATTCTTTGCCGGTAATAATACGCGGAATAATATCAAAGGGAAAGATCCGCTCAATACCGGCGTTATCGCTGTATACGGTAAAGGTAATGCCCTGGTTCATGAAGAGCTCTGCGGCCAGGCGGTCTTTCTGCTGCAGGGCGGCTACATCCAGTTCTTTGAGGGCGGCAAATACTTTGCTGTAGTGGGCGCGTATCTGGTTGGTGTCGCACATCTCGTCCCAGATGCCATCCGTACAGCGGTAACCGGGCAATAAGTTCTCGAGGCCCATTGCTATACTGTTTTTGGGTTAGTAAAATATGATTCCCGTCAAACGTTTACTTCCCAATGGTTTATAACAAGATAGCATTTATATAATATATATGGAGGGTTTTTTTCATCAGTCCGGTTAATATCTGTAAATGGACGGGTAAATAAGGTAATAAGATTGCTGACTCCTTTGATTAGTTTTCGTCATTATCAACCTTAATCTAGTAGATGTATGAAACATTTCTACCTGGCATTACTATGCCTATTGTACCCGTTTGTGCTCCTATATGCCCAAACTCCCACCGTCAGAATCGAAGGAACAGTGACCGACCAGGAAAAACAGGCCTTACCTGGTGTATCTGTACGGATCAGGTCTACCAACATCGGCGTTGTGACAGACGCCAAAGGAAAATTCTCTATTGCAGCCGCTCCCGGCGCCACACTGGAGATCTCTTTTGTAGGCTTCAGTAAAACGGAGGTTAAAGTAAAAGAGGGGCAGACAGGCGTCACCGTAGTACTGAGCCCTTCCGCCAGCGCACTGCAGGAAACGGTGATCATCGGTTACCAGCAGGTAACGCGTAAAAAGGCTACTGCCGCTATTTCCAGCCTGTCGGGCAGGGAGATACAGAACCTCCCGGCTGCCAGTTTTGATCAGCTGATGCAGGGCCGTCTCTCCGGCGTAAACGTGCAGAACTACACCGGGGAACCCGGTGCACGCGGTACCGTATCCGTACGCGGTAATACCACGGTGAACCGTGATTACAACGAGTTCAAAGTGGTTAACTCACCGCTCTATGTGGTAGACGGGATACCGCAGCCGCAGGACGAGTATGTGGCCAACGATGTAGGCACGGGCACCAATTTCCTGGCAGGCATCAACCCTATGGATATTGCCACCATCGATGTACTGAAAGACGCCTCTGCCGCAGCTATTTACGGTTCGCGTGCAGCCAACGGCGTTATTATGATCACTACCCGCAAAGGACGCTCCGGTACCCCCAGGGTGAACGTGACCAGCTACTTTGGTGTAACCCAGCGGCCGGAGCTCAGGGATGCGGTACTGGGTGTAACTGAACGCCGCCAGAAAATGTCGCTGATCCAGCAAAGCCTTACCTATGCCCAACAGCAGCAGCTGCCTTACATCATGACAGACAGCCTGAACCCGGCTTACAATGGCAATACAGACTGGCAGGACCTGTTCTACCGCACGGGGCTGCTCAAGAACCTGGACCTGAGCATCGGCGGCGGAACAGAGAACTCCAATTACCGCTTCAGCGCAGGCTATTATGATGAGCAGGGCGTAGTAATAGGTACCGACTTTAAAAGGTACTCCATGCGTTTAAACCTGTTATCGCGCGCATTGAACAACAAGCTGGATATTAACCCGATCATTGCCTTTTCGCGGACAGACAGGCACCGCGGTAACGGTAATCCGGGTAACTCCATCAACCTTACCACCAACGGCGATCCTCAAAACCCGGTAACGGTTGGCGCAGGTCAGATGCCCTCTTCCCTGTTCGCGCTGGACCCTGCCAAGAAAGCAGCCCTGCTGGGCAACTACCAGGACCAGCTGGATCAGAATATGGATAACCAGCTGACACTGAACCTGAACCTGGGATACAATATTTCATCGCACCTGCGGCTCAACTCACAGAACTCATATGTGTACCGCACCAGCAGGAGGGACTATAACAAAACCAATGAGCTGACCTCCAACAACGGTAACTTCTCTTTTTCATTTGCAGATAATGGATACAACATCCTGTCATCTAACTATCTGAGCTATACGAACAAATTCAGGAAGCATAACGTAAGCATGATACTGGGATCGGATGTGCAGTACGATGTGTACCAGAACACCCGCTCACTGGGCTATGGCGGTTCTTCAGATCCCATACAGGTGGTGCAGGGTTTCCGGCAGACCAATATCAGCACCTCGTCTGATTACCAGTCTTACGGGCTCTTGTCTTATTACTCCCGCCTGGCGTACGACTTTGATGAAAAATACCTGTTGTCTGTCAGCGCGCGCTATGATGGTTCATCCCGCTTTGGTAAAGACAGCAAATGGGGCTTCTTCCCCTCGGCATCCGCAGCCTGGCTGTTATCAGAAGAGAAGTTCCTGAAAGATCGTAGTCCTTTTACCCTGGTAAAACTGAGGGGCAGCGTAGGTACTTCGGGCAATCTGCCCACGCAGAACTACCTGCAGTATAACCTGTATAAAGTGAACAACGGCGGCTTTAACGGGAACGATAATGCCACATCGTATAACGGGGTAACAGCCATCACGCCCAACTTCAGAGACGGCGCCGCACAAAAAGGCCTGAGCTGGGAACGTACCCTGCAATGGAACGTAGGTACCGACCTCGAAGTAAAAGACGGTATGTTTGCCGCTACGGTGGATGTATATAATAAACAAAGCTCCCTGCAGCTGTTCAGCATTCTGCTGCCGGTGACCTCCGGCTATGACCAGGCGCTCACCAATACTTTGGGTGTAAGGAACTCAGGGGTGGAATTCACCTTCTCCGGTAACCCCCTGGCACATACGAACTCGCCGGTAAAATGGTTTACCCGCCTGAACGTATCCTATAACAAGAATATGATCACCAGCCTGCCCAATGGCGGCAGGGATATCGTTTTCCAGAATGGCGACCGTTTTGATAAATCGCACATTCTTTCTGTAGGTAAGCCCGTGAATGCATTTTACCTCTATCGTACATTGGGCGTATTTGCTACGGATGATGATGTACCGGGCAACAAGTACACCGGTGAAAAATATCGTAATGGCAATGGCACCTACCGCGCCGGAGATTTCTACCTGGCAGACCTGGACGGGGATAATTTCATCGAGATATTCAACGACGGACTGAACCCGGATAAGCTGCCTATAGGGGATCCCAATCCTAAAGTGACCGGTGGTTTTATCAACGAATTCAGCTGGAAGAACTTTGTGCTGAACATTTTCTGCGCCTTTACATTGGGCCGTGATGTGCTGAACCTGTATAAATCAGACCAGTTCAGCAACTCCACTGCAGGTGATGCTGTCAATAATTTTGTGCGGTATTCCACACCGGATTTCTCAAAGCTGGATATCTGGCAGCAACCCGGCGACAAAGCCACCTATGCCCGCTATGATGTAGGTACTTACCGTTACTATTATACTTCCGCACAAACCTTCTTCCTGGAGAAAGGAGATTACCTGCGCATCAAAAGCATTAGCCTTACCTATAACCTGGGCAAGGAAATGCTGAGCAGGTGGGGCCTGCAACGCCTGAGCGTATTTGGCGTAATGGATAATGTAGCCATGTTCCAGCGCTCCAAAGACCTGCCGGATGCAGAGGCGGTGAATCCATACGGGGAATACAGCGGTAACGGATACCCTATTCCGAAGAAATTCACCATGGGCTTTAATGTTAATTTTTAATGCGGAAAACCCAACAATATGAAACGTACACATCTCAACAGCTTTATCATACTCTTTTTGCTGGCTTGCTGCTCTTTCTCCTGCAGCAAACTGCTGGAGCAGGAGCCGAAGAACAGCACCTACCTGGAAAAATACTGGCAGAACGCCCGCGACTGTGAAAGTGCGCTGGCAGGAAATTATGCCCTGGTAAGAAATGCGCTTGCATTCCGGAACAGCTACTATATGTATGGAGACGCTATCGCCAAGAACTATTTCGTAATAGATTACAATGGCGACGGCCTGGAAGGCATCCAGAACGGCGATTTTTCTTTCACCTACAATGTGAACGATTTCGGCAACTGGACGCGCTATTTCAAAGCCATTACCATGAGCAATACCATCCTGGAGCAGGTGCCTAAAGTGCCCGAAGACAACCTGGCAAAAGACGTGGATGATGTGCAGGACTACAGGAACCGCGTCATGGGGCAAGCCCTGTTCCTGCGCGCTTTTACCTATTTTGTAATGACCCGCATCTGGGGTGATGTGCCCCTGGTAACCGAGTTTTACGAGAACCCCCTGGAAGCGCCGGAACTGCCCAGGAGCACGAAAGCGGAGGTGATGCAGCAGATCGAAAAAGATTGCCACGAGGCCGCAAAACTGCTGGACTGGGGCTATGGCAGCAATACCGGTGGCATTGCAGTTACCGCCAGCAGGGGATCTGTTTACGCCTTACTGGCGCACCTGTACCTGTGGCGCGGCACTACACTGAACGCAGCTTCCGGCGGTACGGTGAACATGAATGACATTAACAGCGCAGATACCACCATCAGCGCCCTGCTGGCTAACGGCGGTTACCGGCTCACTGATACTGCGCAATACTACAATACCTTCATTGGCCGATCTCCGGAAGGCATCTTTGAACTGAATATAAGCGAAGACCAGTTTGAAGGCTCTTCGTCAGGTATCGGTATGGAGTTCCTGCGCGGCGATCAATACATCAAATACAAAGGCGACTATGCACGTATGGCGGTAAGGCCCGAATACTTCAGCCGTCACTTCCGTAAGGGACAAACAGTGAATGATACCATGGACGTGCGTTTCCAGAAAGGATTTGATTACCGTGATGATTCCAGGCCCCTCTGCCGTAAATACAGCAATATCATATACCGTAACCCCGGCGTAAAGCTGGATCCCTATATGAGTAATAACATGATCATCTTCCGCCTGTCAGATATGATGCTGTTACAGGCAGAAATAGCCCTGTATAAAGGCGATAATGCCAAAGCCTTACAGGTGATCAATTTCTTCCGCACCCGTAACAATACCGCCGCGCTGGACATGCCCTCCAACGCTGAAGAGCTGATGTATGAATACATCCTTGAAAGAGGGAAAGAGCTGTTCCTGGAAGGGCACCTGTTCTATGACATGGTGCGTACCCGTGCCTACTCTTATATCGTAGACTGGCTGACAGACCAGCGTTACGCAAGAGAAGGGTTCTACTGGCCGGTGGATCCCCGCTTGTTCAGGGGCAACAAATTCCTGCAGCAAACCACTTACTGGAGAGGCAAGATCTGATCATCCATTACTCATAACAAACAATTACTTATGCAACACTTTCTGAAAACAATATATATCCTGGTCTGTACGGCATTGCTTTTTTCCTGTAAGAAGGAAGACTATAAGAACGATGGCGGCGTACACGATCCGCATGTGAACATGAGCACCTATGATTACCTGCGCTCGCAAAAAGTATTTGATTCCCTCGTATACCTGATAGACAAAGCAGGTTTGAAAGACGTGGTGAACAGTGATATCACTTTCTTTGCCGTGACCAACTACGGGGTAGAAGCCTATGTAGACATCCGTCAGAAACGCGCCGCCAGACAAACCGGCGACGAGAATATCCCCTTCAGCATGGATAGTATTCCTGTTCAGGAGCTGAAGGATTCACTGCGTATGTACATGATCAAGGGAAAGATCAACCGTGAGCAGATGAACCGTACGGGCCAGCTATATGATTGTATCCTGGGCAATATTCCCAATAAAAAGTTCATGATCAACCTGCTGCGTACCTATCCCTACAACGACTACGTGTCTTATGTGGACATGGTGAACTATACGCTGGTAATCGGCAGCCGGGACGACCAGGCAGCTGATCCTGACCTGATACCGCAAAGCGAGAAGGATAATGCCGCAGTTTGCCAGACATCCGGTATTATCACTACTACCGGTGTAGTACATGTACTGAACGGCTATCACCGTTTGTTCTTTAACACAGAGGTTTACTAAAAAAATAATCCCATGAGAAATATATTATTGTGTATACTATCCGTCACTCTATTTATAACTGCCTGCAAGAAAGTAAAGGAGGGTTTCCTCAGCGACCAGATGCGCTACAAGGATAATGTGATCTATTGTAAAAGGGGACTGGTGCTGCAGCAGTCAGACCGTATCAATACAGATGAATCTACTCCGCCGGTCACTTTCAAACTGACGAACCTGCGTGATAAAAGCTCCGGTAAACCCGCGCCATCTGCATTCTTTGAAGACTACGAGGTGCTGGTGTTTAAAGAAGGAGAGTCTTTCAACGTGGATACAGATACTTCTGTAGAGCAGCTGAACAAGAAGCGGGAGGTGCAAAAGCTGAAGCCGATGTACTTTAACGAGAACAGCGGACAGTTTGTTTTCAATAAGGCATCTGTGAACCTGCCCCTGGGTGATTATGTATTTGACATCACCGCTCAGAATGTGAACGGCACCCGCACGTTTGCCGATTTCGGACAGATCACTGTTGCCGATCCGGACCTGGACGATATCTTCACCATAGAAGATAATGTGTCCAACGCATTTGACGTTAACGATGTGGTAACGCCTATGCGTAACCCAAGGATGACGCTCACAAAAGTATCTGACGAAGGCGCCCGTGTGATCCTGAAACTGGTAGACAAGAACGGCAGCCCGTTTAACCCCAAGGCAGGGGAGATCATCAAACGCGGCGACCGCCCGGTGTTTGAGAATTATGCCCGTTTTCACCCGGTAAACACAACGGATACCGCGATGATCATTGATTTTGAGCTGGCGCCTTTCCCGCTGACCAAATATCATGACGGCGTTACGGACTGGGGCCACCTGATGTATTACCGCATACCGTCCCGCTATGTAAATGTGGATAATATGACGCCGAATGCGTATTCAGTAAACCCGCGTTTTGCGTTTATGCTGCGGCTGGAGGGCACGTATATAGTAGAGATCAGGTTTACGGATGTGGTACGCACACCGTGAGTTGATAAAAGGGAGAAGAAGGGGGCGAAAGCCTCCTTCTTTGTTTGGGGAAAGATGTATTTTTTACGTCCAAAATGGAACATTCAGCTATTATTAACAAATTGGAGGCTTTTAAACGAAGAAGCAGGTTTTCAGCAGCCGAGTGGGTGTAACAATTGCGGAGCGTACAATTTACTGGATGTTGGGGAGGGAGTAAAATACTATAGACCTGGTAACTATACTCATATCGAGCATTTAAGTAAAGATGATTTTACCAGAGAAAAGGCGTTGGCCCGTCTTGAGCAGACCAGGTATTTCGGGAAAAAATAGAATATGGTGAAACATGATATTAATTAAAAGAGGCTGTATCGTGCTTTGATGCAGCCTCTTCTTATCAGCGTTACTCTTTCACACCGCAATACTTTTAATCGCCTTCTCCAAAGCATGTTCCTTTATCCCGGGGATAGACGTTCCTTCCGCTCTTACCACTGTCACATCTGTAATACCAATAAATCCGAGTACGGCCTTTAAGTATGGTACTACGAAATCATTTGCCTGTAAAGGGCCTTCAGAATAAACGCCGCCGGAAGAAGCGGCAATGTAAACTTTCTTCCCTGTCACCAGCCCTTTTGGTCCGTTTTCCCCGTAGCTGAATGTGACACCGGCCCTTCCGATGTGATCCACCCAGGCTTTGAGCGAAGAGTGAATGCTGAAGTTATACATGGGGGCGCCGATCACGATAATATCCGCATCGAACAGTGCTTTGATCGCCTCGTCAGAATGTTGCAGCGCTTCAATATTTTCAGCACTCCGGGCTTCGGGCGGCGTAAAGAAAGAGGTGATGAGCGCTTCCTCCAGGTGAGGAAATTGTTTGGTGACGAGGTTGTATTCCTTCACCGTACTGCCGGGCCATGTGGCCAACAGTTTTTCAACAATTGCATTGCCCAGCTGGATGCTGTAAGAGGCATTACCCCTTGGGCTTGAAATTACGTGCAGTATCTTTTTCATGATTTTATATTTTACTTAAGCAAAATGATTCCCTGCGGATCTTCAGATCCGTTAAAAAAAACTGTTGAATAAAAATGTAGATGATCGCTCCGCGAAAGGGAACAGCGGCGCGTTAGGCGGCCTGGAGTTTACGCTGATAGGTGATGTAGGAAGCTATCAGCAAGGCCATGATCACCAGCGGCATGATGCGCATACTGAGCGGGTCTCCCGAAGCGGTGTGTGCGATAAAAGCAGATATAAATATTATGGTAAACCCGGCATAGGTCCATTCTTTCACTTTGTTTCCAACGGGGGCGAGTAAAAGTATCGCTCCTATAGTCTTAAAGATAGCCAGTTCCACCCTGAAGTAGTCTGGGTAGCCAAGATGCTGGAACCCGGCGCGTAAGGCATCCTGCGTAAGATATGCATATGCAGAGTATGCCATTATGAGCGCCACTATCGCGGTAGTTGTCCAGTAAGTGATTTTAATTGCCTTCATGATCTTGAATTTGATGAGGCAAAATTATTTATATCACCTGGCATATCACCGCTGCTATCCTGTAGGTAAGTGCTAACCTTTGGGTTAGCAGGGAGGACAGAGCATTGCAATTTGAGAAAAAGAGAATTTTTTGGAAGGAAATTTGGGAGTACTTAACTAGTTGAGCAATAATTAATTAGTGTTATGTAAAGGTTGCTCGCTCCTACCTCACCACCTGCGGCCACCCATCCTTATAAACAATCCTGCTGATACACATCACCCTTGGGCCCTTTTGCTGCGGGCGCATAGCATGATAAGCGATCCATTCATTCCCCTCATCATCCGTAAAGATCGAATTATGCCCTGGCGCCAGCCAGCGGTCATCCTTTTCGAGGATCACGCTGTTGTTGCTGCCATTCACTTCTCCCAGGCGTACAAAGGGACCTGTTGCATGGTCTGCCCTGGCAATCAGTACGGCATAACTGGGATTATCGCCGCAGCAGTTATCTCCTGAATAATAGAGGTAGTATTTACCATCATGCAGGGTTACCCAGGGGCCTTCAATCAGGTGACTGTACTTGCTTTCCTGTTTGGCCCACAATACCGGCTGCGGTTGTGATCCGGGTTTAAAGCTCTTCCAGTCGTCTGCCATCTCCTGTACGCGGATAGGCTGGCCGTCAGAGCCCCAATACAGCATTTTTTTACCTGTTTCAGGATCGACGAACGCCATCGGGTCAATATTCCCGAAACCGGTGCCGCTGCGCAGCGGGGTGCCTTTGTCAACAAAGGGGCCTTCCGGTTTATCGGCAAAAGCTACGGCCAGGCATTTGTTGGTCTGCTGTTCATCTGATTCTGCAGAATAGAACATCACATACTTTTTCATGCTGCTGTCGTACAGCACATGCGGCGCCCAGAAATCCTGTGTAGTAGCGGCCCATGAAGGCTTTTGCGGCAGGGCATCGCCCATGATAGTCCAGTGTTGCAGATCGGGGGAAGACGCCACCTGGATGTTGATCGTTTTACCGTTATACAGGGTTTGCGTAGCGTAAGCATAGTATTTACCATTTGCACGGATGACGGTAGGATCAGGAAAATCCTGATCCAGCACAGGGTTTATAATGCCCGTGTCTGCAGGCGGTTTGCGGGTACCCGGCATATCGGACGATGAACAGCCGTGCATGCTAAACAGTAACAGTAAGGGGAGGAGTTTCATAATCTAATGTTTGAGGTTTGAAGTTCGAGGTTTGAGGTTGGTGGAAGGTTTAAAGTTATTTCGATGTCAGAACAAATGACTTATTCTGAACATGCAAACTTTTAACGAACCTCAAACCTCAAACTTCAAACTTGAAACTTGTGTTATTTTGTCAGGCTTTTGATCAGCGTTGTTTCTTCCTGCCTGTAAGGTGTGCCATCTGTATGAAATATATCATGGAACCACAGTTCCGGTTTAGCCGTGTAGGTTTTCTTCCAGCTGTCCCAGGCGTAGATGGTTTGTGTTTTACCGTCTACCAGTCCCCAGCACCAGGCGCCTACCTTGTATTTTTTCATGATGGGAAGGCTGCCTTCAAAGGTGCTGCCGTTGCCTCTTGCCATGTATTCCGTACAAAGGATGGGACGTTCGTAGCGTTGCAGCCATTTGATACACTTTTCCAGTTCCTGCGGCGCTTCGTAATTGTGGAAGGAAATAATATCTGACTGTTCCAGCTGTACTTTTTCTATCGGCTTCAGTGTGGCATCGGAAGACCAGTTACCAGCCCATACGGCGGAGGTGAGCGGCTGCGATGGATTTACAGACCTGGCCCATTCGAAGGACTTTTGCAGGAGCGGCAGCACATAGTTTACTTTATCCGGCAGTTCCTGTTTGCCGTAGGAGGAAGTGTTAGGGTTATCCGGTTCGTTCCAGACATCCCATCCCAGTATCCTGTTATCATTGGCAAAACGGCCTACTACTGCCTTCACATAGGCTTCCAGGCGCGGATATTGCGCCGGGTCTTTCAGGGCTTTATAGCCCGGGTTCTGCACCCACCCGGAATTATGCACATGCGGTTTGGGCGCGCGTTGTTTACCGGTCTTAGGGAAAGGATCCCAGCAGGAGTCAAACAGCACAAACAGCGGTTTGATATGGTGCCGGGCGGCTATCTGCAGAAAGATATCCATACGTGACAGAAAGCCTTGTGCATCCTGCTGATACAGCAGATCATGCAGGTATACCCTGGCGGTATTCATGCCCAGGTTTTCCGCCCAGCCCAGTTCACGATCAATTGTAGCGGTATCAAATGTGGCGGCCTGCCACATTTCCAGCTGGTTAATAGCTGTGCTGGGCGTGAAATTACAGCCTACCAGCCAGCCTTGCTGTGCGTACCAGTCGCGCGCCTGGTCCTGTGTCCAGATGCCTCGTCCGTTTTGTTGTTGTGCATAAATGTTTCCAAAGCCAAGCAGAATGGTCATTAATAGCGTCAGCAGATGTTTTCGCATATTTGAAGTTTGATGTTTGAAGTTTGAGGTTTAAAGTTTGATGTTTGAGATTTAAAGTTCCGGACAAGTATGCTGTAATGATATACCTGCCCAAAGCTTCTAACCTCAAACGAACCTCAAACTTCAAACGATTTACCAATTCGGATTTTGCTGCAGGTGCGCATTGATGTCCATCTCAGATTGCGGGATGGGCAGCAGGTTGTGTTTGCCGGGTTGAAAATTCTCAAAGTCCGGGTCTCTTTTGGCTACTGCGCTCACCTTTACGGCATCATTCAGGTCGCCCCAGCGAATCAGGTCGTTCCAGCGGGTACCTTCTCCGGCCAGCTCGCAGATGCGTTCATGTTTGAGCTGTTGCAGAAACTGTTCCTTGCCCAGTCCGGGTTTTACTACGGACAGTTTTGCCAGATGCGCGCGTTCTCGTACCTGGTCTACATAGGGATAGGCCGCGGCGGTTTGTCCCAGTTCATTCAGGCACTCTGCATACATCAGCAGTACATCGGCATAACGGATCACACGGAAATTGATGGGAGAGTAGTAGTTGCTGAAATCTCTCCAGTAATCATCCAGGTATTTGTGGAACCACACTTCCCGGTTATCCGGGCCATACCGGTCTTTAAATGTTCTGCCGTACACCAGCGTAAAATCAGGACCTCTTTCATCCAGTGAATCCCAGAGACAGGTAACAGCCAGGCGCGGATCACGTTGGCCATCTATCGTCTTCTCCTGGCTCAGCGTGTCTACCACCCAGCGGCGGCATTGTCCATCGCTCCAGCCCACACCACGCGGACCAAAGAACTGCGAGCGCTGGTTGCCGGATGCAGAGTTAGCCGCATCTACATCTGGACCGCCTATGTTGGCATCAGAGAACTGCACTTCAAACACAGATTCTTTATTGTTCTCGTGCAAATGTGTAAAATTATCCTGGTAGTTTTCCATCAGGCCGTAATATCCTTTTCCTTCGCCTGTTACCAGCCAGTCAAAAGCAGCTTTCGCTTTATCAAACTTACGCTGCTGCATATACAATTTTCCCAGCAAAGCATAGGCGGCGCCTTTGGTGGCCCGGCCAATATCTGCGCCACCATATTGTGCGGGCAGATCGGGAATGGCTTCGGTCAGGTCTTTTTCGATCTGTGCCCAATCCTGTTCCTGTGTAGCGTACTCCGGCAGATCGGTGGGCTCGGAGGGCGTGAGCTGCAAAGGCACGTTGCCCCACAAACTGGTGAGGTTGAAATAATATAAAGCCCTAAGGAATTTCGCTTCACCCAGGTATTGCTTTTTCAGCGTTTCATCCATTTCAATATTGGGAACGTTGGCAATCACCTGGTTGGCGCGGTAAATGCCCTGGTAATGATGCAGCCACACATGCATGCCGCAGTCAAAGTTATAGTTCACCACGAGGAACTTCTGCCAGTTCTGAAGTTCCAGCCAGGGGCTACCGCTATAACCTTCATCTGAGCGGAGATCGAAATTAAAATGGATCCATCGGGCATAGCCGCCTATACGGTAAAAGCTGCCGTAAACGGCATTAACACCGGCTTTGGCGTCCTGGCCTGTTTTCCAGAACTGGTCTACCGCCGGTGTATTCGGATTTTCCACTTCCAGCTTGTCGGTACAAGCTGAAAACAGCAGGCTGATTAAAAGACTTATATGAAGAATTGATCTGTTCATGACTGTTGATTTGAATGGTTCAGAATCCGCACTGGATGCCAAAAGAAATGATCCTGCTGGCCGGGTAGTTTCCGGCGTCGTGCCCCCTTTCCAGCACAGAGGCAGCGGGATCAGGATTGCCTACCACATCGGGATCAAGGCCCGTATATCCCGTAAAGGTGAGCAGGTTTTGACCGCTTACGAATACACGTGCGTGTGCGAATCCCACTTTACCCAGGATGGTATTGGGCAGCGTGTATCCCAGCTCCACGTTGCGCAGCCGTACGTAAGTGCCGCTTTCTATCCAGCGGTCAATATCTCCGCGCGTATTAAACTGTATGCCCAGCTCGTTGCTATACGCAATGCGGGGGAAGTCTGTGTTGGGATCTTCAGCCGTCCATGGTTTAACATCGCGGCGATAGTTGGAGTTGTCATCAAAACGGTCCATCACGCTGCGTACACCGTTGAACAGTTTGTTGCCGAAGTTGCCATACAGCATCATCGAAAAGGTAAAGTCCTTATAAGAAGCGTTGAATGCCAGTCCTGTCTGCAGTTTGGGCCACGGGCTGCCTACATAGGTGCGGTCGTCATTATCTATAATATCATCGCCGTTTACATTTACATAGCGGATATCGCCCGGTTTGGCAAAGGGTTGTACTTTATAATCATCGATCTCTTTCTGGTTCTGGAAGATACCGTTGGATTTCAGCACATACCATTCACCGATGGAGCGTCCTATTTCACTGCGGGTAAGGCCGGTAGAAATATATGTTCTGCCTGCGCCCAGGTTACCCAGCTCGATCACTTCATTCTTTATGGTAGTGAAGTTACCGCTGATGTTATATTTGAAAGCGCCCTTATTATTGCGGTAGGTAACGCTTACTTCTACACCGGAGTTACGCAGTGAGGCCGCATTGGCAAAGGGATTACCACCGTCATTACCCGTAGTACCGGCTATGGGCAGCTGTACCAGGATATCTTTTGTGGTAGCGCGGTAGTATTCTGCTGTTACATCCAGCGAGTTATTGAGGATGGAAGCGTCGAAGCCTACGTTGAAGGTCCGTTTTTCTTCCCATTTAATATCCTGGTTCACGAGTGAAGTTTGGATAGCACCGGTCTGTATGCTCTGCGACTCACCAAATACGGCATAGGGGAAGAGGTTAAGAGACGGTATGCGGGCATAGTTCGGGATAGTAGAGGTATTACCCAGCACACCATAAGAAGCCCTTAATTTCAGATCGCTGACCCAGGGCACTTTGAAGAACGCTTCCCTGCTGATACGCCAGGCGCCTGATACGGACGGGAAATTACCCCAGCGGTTATCTTTACCGAAGCGGGAGTCACCATCCCGGCGGAAGGTGAGGGAGAGCAGGTAGCGCTCTGCATAGTCGTAGTTGAGCCTTCCAAGGTAGGAGAGTGTTACAAATTCCTTACTGTTCCCTTCTACGGTTTGCAGGGTGGTGCCTGCATCCAGCTGATCGAAATAGCGGCCTGCCGGGTATTGCGCGATGTTCTGCTTACCTGCTCCTGTCAGTTCATAATCTACCGTACGGTAGCTGATACCGGCTACACCATTGATGTTGTGCTGGCCAAACTGCTTGTTGAAGTTCAGCGTATGCTCATATAACATGGAGAGGAACTGCGCCCTGTTCTCGTACAGGTTGGAAGGATCTACGGGCTGATTGTAGGTCCAGGAGCCCAGCTTCCGCAGTGATTTGAAATGATCGAAGCTGGTTTCTACGCCCAGGTTGAATTTATAGAATAACCAATCCACCGGGCGCACTTCTGCGTAAGCATTACCCCTGATCCTGAAATTATACTGATCGCTCTGTATCAGGTTATTGATGGCAACCGGGTTGGTGCCGAAGGTATAGGCTTTATCGCTGCCATAGCCATAACCGCCGGGGTTGTTGGCATCGTAGAGCGGTATTACGGGCAGCATCCTTACCATATCGTAGAAGGGATTGCCTTCCATCCTGTCTTCATGCGCATTGGTAATGGAAAGGTTCTCGCCAATGCGGAATATACCGCGGGAGCCTTCTGTATTTACCCGAAGGCTGATACGGTCAAAGGAAGTGCCGATGACGGTACCCGTATTTTTAAAGTAGTTACCGGAAATGAAATAGGATGCATTTTTGCTACCGCCGGAGAAGTCGAGGCCATAATCCTGGTAAGCACCGGTGCGCATTACCGCATCCTGCCAGTCGGTATTGATATCAGGATTGAATTCTGTAGAAACGCTGGCCATAGGCTCTCTGCCGCCATTGATATAGGCGGTTTTGTTCAGCTCAGCAAACTCGAGGTTATTGGTAAGGTCCCACCTTTTCGGTATTTTCTGAATGCCATATTTGGCATTGAAGTTTACGCGCATGGGGCCTTCCTTTCCTTTCTTGGTTGTGATGATCACTACGCCGTTGGCTGCATTGGCGCCGTAGATGGCGGCGGCAGAAGCGTCTTTCAATACCTGTATGCTTTCTACATCGGCAGGGTTGAAATCACGGTTGCCGTAGGAGATAAGACCATCTATCACGAACAGCGGATCATTATTATTCAGTGTACCTACGCCACGGATCTCTATCTTGGATTCCTGTCCGGGGCGGCCGCCGCTTCGTACATTCACGCCCGTAGCCAGGCCCTGGATGGATTCGCCGATGGTGGTGGCGGTAATGCGCTGGGCTTCTTCCGTTCTCACTACTGATACAGCCCCGGTGAGGTCTTTCTTTTTAACGGCCTGGTAGCCGATCACAACGATCTCGTTCAGGGACTTGTCGCTGGGCTGCAGCACGATATTAATGGAGCTGCGGCCGTTCACGGGTACTTCCTGTGTTTCGTAACCAATGTAGCTGCATTCCAGCACGGCGTCGTCGGGTACATTCAGTTCAAATTTTCCGTCCACATCGGTAAGTTTGCCGATAGAGGTACCTTTCACTTTAACGGTAACGCCCACCAGCGGCAGCTGATCTGGCCCGGTAACGCGGCCATTTACTTTCACGTCTGTAGTGATTTCACCGCGGGGGGTGATCACCACCAGGTTGTCGTCCAGCAGCTTATATTCGAGGCTGGCGGGTTTCAGAACCTGTTCCAGTACGGCGAATACATCTGCCTGTTGCACCTGTACGCTGACATTGTTCCTGTCTTTCAGCCGGCGGTCGCTGAAAAGGAAATGATAGGGTGTTTGCGACTCTATCATGGCCAGTACTTTTTTTATACTGGCATCGCTGACATGCAGGGATACTTTTTGCGAGTGCACTTTAGCGGATAATTGAAGACAGGCCGTCAGAATAATGAGGAAAGTAAATTTCATAACAAAGATGGCTCTAAGTAGCGCACGCCTGTCCCGGTAAGCATGCACCAGTTGCTTTTTTTTCATAACTTTAGGAATGTTAGTGAATAATGGGAAACGTTGAGCTCTTACCTTCAGGCGCTTCCTGTAAAACTAATACGCGGGGAATGGTTGCACATTTCCCGTTTTTTATTTTAACTGTTTAGTTGTCAGTAAATTTCCACATGACCATTATCGATTTTGTATTTAAAAGGTTCTGTTAACTGCAGGGCTTTGAGCGCTGTTTCCAGTTTTTCATTCCTGAAAATACCGGTAAAGCGCAGGTTGGCCAGTTCTTTATCTTTGAATGTGATGTCTACGTTATACCAGCGTTCCATCTGCAGGGCCAGGTCTTCAAAGCGTTCGCTCCTGAATATGAGCCGGTCTTCTGTCCAGGCGGTTTCAATCATGGCGCTGTCCTGGTCGGGGAAGTAGGTAGGTTTGCTGATCATCAGCGCCGGTTGCGGATTGCCCGCGATGGTGTCCGGCGGTGTGTTCGGAATCACCAGCTTTTCGTTGGGTTTCAGGCGGATCTTTGCATCCGGCCTGTCTTTCAGTATCACTTCTATGGCGCCCGTCAGCAGGGTGGTTTCGTGCTTCAGGTCATCCGGGTAGGATTTCACATTAAAGGAAGTGCCCAGTACGCGGATATTCATTTTGCTGGTGCTGATCAGGAAGGGTTTACCGGCATCGGGGGCCACTTCAAAAAAGGCTTCCCCGGTGAGGACCACTCTTCTTTCTTTGCTATTGTCAAAATTTTCCGGGTATTTCAGCTCACTGTCGGCATTCAGCCATACTACGCTGCCATCGGACAGCATGATGCGGGAGCGGTCGCCTTTATTATTATGCTTACTGGCCATGGGCGCCGCAGGCTGTGGCGGTTGCCGCCGGAAGTACATGGTGAGGAGATACGCACTGCCCGCCAGCAGCAGGAAGAGGGCTGCCACTTTGAGCCAGGAAAAGGACCGGGGCTCTTTGTATTCCGGGAACGGCACAACAGGCGTTTCGGCATCCGGCCATTGGGCAGGATCGGCCTGTTTGATATTATCCACCAGGCGGGAAAAAGCCTGCTGGGTAATACGGTTGGGATCCGCTTTGTCCTCCCGCTGTTGCCAGAAGGCCATGAGCAGGCGTCTTTGCGCGGCCAGCTCCGGGTCGGCGGCTATCGCGGCCTCCATCACGGCGCGTTCTTCGGCAGTGAGGGAGCCCTGCAGCTCTTTGGATAATAACCAGGAGAATTGGTCCGCGTTCATAATATAAGATGGCTTGTTATGGGGTTAGACACCGAAAAAGGAGGAACTACGTATCGGGGAGGAAAAATTTTTAAACTTTCTAATGAGAAATCCCCTGTAATGTTACCCTTAACTGTTTCACGGCCTTAAAAAGCTGTGTCTCCACGGTCCTGGGGGATAATTGCAGTATCTCCGCCACCTGTTTGCAGGTGAAGCCTTCTTCCTTCACCAGTTTGAAGATACGTTTACGTTCAGGAGGCAGTGCGTCTACCGCCTGCTGGAGTTTGAACAGGAGCTCTTTCCATTCAGTAGCATCCGCCGGGCTGGCGGTATCTACCATATGGATCTCCTGCGTCTGGTCGGTACTGATCACATGATAAGTAGAGAATTTGCGCAGGTAGTTGAGCGACTGGTGACGCACTGCTGTAAAGAGGTAGGTTTCCACATGGGTGATTTCGCCGGTGGCGGCGCGGTTCATCCAGAGTTTCAGGAAAACATCGCCAACGATCTCTTCTGCCGGTTCACGGTTATGCACATAGGCAATACTGAAATTGACAAGGCGGAGGTACAGTTGTTCGAACAGGGCCTGGAATGCCTGCTGGTCGTTATTGGTACAGACCTTCTGCCATAATTCGTACAGGTATGTTTTATCGGTTGGCAAAATAAACGTGGAATTACAGGAACCCCACGAATATAGCAAAAATCAGTTAATATCCCTGAAGACTACAATGCCGTTGTGTCCGCCGAAACCAAAAGTGTTGCTCATCGCCACTTTCACTTTTTTCTCAATCGCCTGTTGCAGTACGATCTGCAGTCCGGCGGGAATAAGCGGGTCCAGTTGTGTGGTGTTGATCGTAGCGGGAACAATCCCGTTGCGGATGGCCAGGATGCAGGCAATCGCCTCTATCGCGCCAGCAGCGCCCAGTAAGTGTCCTGTCATGGATTTGGTAGCGCTGATATGCAGATGTGCGGGCTGCTCGCCAAATAATTTGCTGATCGCTTTTATTTCACTGAGGTCACCTACGGGCGTGGAAGTAGCATGGGCATTGAGATAATCCACCTGTGAGGGATTCAGTCCTGCGTCTTCCAGGGCCAGTTGCATTGCCTTATAAGCGCCCAGTCCTTCGGGGTGTGTTGCGGTCATATGATAGGCATCCGCGGTCATGGCTGCTCCGGCTACTTCGGCATAGATGTGTGCGCCACGGGCTTTGGCATGTTCATATTCTTCGAGTATCAGGGCGCCGGCGCCTTCTCCCATTACAAAGCCGTCCCTTTCCACATCGAAGGGGCGGGAGGCCGCAGCGGGATCATCGTTACGGGTAGACATCGCCTTCATGGCACAGAAACCGCCTACGGAAGCTTCTGTAACGGGCGCTTCAGAGCCGCCGGTAACGATCACTTTTGCCTTACCCAGCCGTATATAGTTCAGCGCGTCCATGATGGCCGTGTTGGAGGTGGAGCAGGCAGAAACGGTGGTATAGTTGATGCCCATCATGCCGTATTTCATGGAGATCATGCCGGAGGCCATATTGGCGATCAGCTTAGGCACGAAATACGGGCTGAAACGGGGATTAAAGTCGCCCTGGGTATATTCCTTCACCTGTTCTTCGAAGGTTTGCATACCGCCTTGTCCGGAGCCCCAGATAACGCCTGCATCAAAAGGATCTATTTTTGACATGTCAAGCCCCGAATCTTTCACGGCTTCCTCTGCCGCGGCGAGTGCGTATTGAGTGAAAGGGTCTGTTTTACGGATATCGGCTTTATCCAGCAACTGTTGCGGATCAAAGCCTTTTAGCTCACCGGCGAACTGTGTTCTGAAGCGGCTGGGATCAAACCTGGTGATGCGTGCCGCGCCGCTTGTTCCTTTTACCAGGTTGTCCCAAAAGGCGGCGGTTGTATTGCCAATCGGTGTTAAAGCGCCTAGTCCGGTGATAACTGCTCTTTTCATGAGATATATTTGTTTTAAGCTGTTAGCTGTTAGCATTTAGCCATTAGCCAGCAGCCAGTGGCTAATAGCTAATGGCTAGTTAAATCAGGTCTTTCGATAGTTGTTTGCTCATCCTTCCAAAGATATTACCACCCAGCACGCGGGAGTACAGCAGGGAAGACATCAGGTTAGACATTACCATCAGGGCCCTGTCGTACGCATCGCCTTCAAAGCTGAAATTTCCGGCTTCCCTTCCTTCTTCCAGGCAGTCTGCCATCCAGTCAAGTATTCCTTTACACATTTCCTGTACTTTTTGTTGCATGGCCGGCGAAAAAGTATCGTAATCCGGGGTTAAAGAACCCACCAGGCAGATGGTGCGCTGTTTGTAGCGCTGCTGAAAGATAGCGATCATTTTTTTCAGCCGGGCATCAGGCGAAAGCTTTTTCCACTGATGTATGCCATCGTTCAACCTTGCGATCTCCTGTTCAATGACGGCAATGCCCAGGTCAGCTTTATTGGGAAAATGGTAATGGACGGCCGCATTTTTAATGTCCAGCGGCGCAGAGATATCCGCGTAACTGAATGCATTAAAGCCTTTTGTACGTATGAGCTGGTCCGCCAGCTCAATAATTTTTTCCCTGGTATTAGACATGTGTTTTAAACATTCGAAGGTACAAAGATACTGACTGATTAGTAAGTAAGCAAATATGAGGAGGGTTTAAGCGTTTGAAAGGTTAAGGGTTTGAATGTCAGGGCTGTTGCAACACCAGGGAGTCCAGGAAAAGCGGGGCATTGGTGAACAGCTGTTCTTTATAAGGACGCTTCAGCTTGTCCAGCAGGCGGGTCATATTAAAACCGGTGGCGTAGGTGTAGTTGGCAGAATGGGTGGTTTCAAACAGCCAGGTGTTTTTCTCCAGCTGGAAATCACTGAACTGTTTATTGGCCGTATAGAAAGTATCGCTCTTTTGCAGGGCTTTGTCGGGCGGTAAGGTATGGAAACTGTTCATCAGCTGGTATTCCACATAGCGGGCGCTGCCTTCCAGCTTCTCATAATATCCTTCGTATTTGCGGATGTCGATCCGGAGTTTCTCCCGGCAGGAGTCCCGTTTTTCCTTTCGTTTATCCTTAAAGAGCTGAAGATAGGTGGCCATGGTGGTGCTGTCTGTACTGCTGATGGCCAGTAGCAGCAAGCCGTTCTCTTCATCTGTAAGGCGTTTAAACCAGCTGTGCCCTTTGTACACACGGTGAAGGCTATCCGCAGTAACAGGATATACATTTCTCAGGTAGTAGTCGAGCATGGGCTCATGTCGGAACTGGAACCCGTGGAAATATTCATGCAGTACCATGGTGGCCCATTCTTCCGTTGAGCCCAGGTCGGTCACCACTTTCTTAGTGGTTTCAGGACTGCTGCAGAACATAAATGGGGCCCTGAAATTAAATGCCGTGGTATCCAGCAGGTCCATCCCGGTGCTCATATGGAAGGGATGGTGGTTAATACGTTCGGGCGTCTTATATATGTTGATCTCCGCGCTGTGGTAGATCTGTACCGGGCGGAACATCGCCATGAAACGCGGAGTAGGATTGGTGATGTAGGAGGCGGAATCGGTGAAATACACCAGCGGCACATCGCCCGCCACGGTGTTGAAGCCGGGCCAGTATTCCTGTCCCAGGGTAGCCTTTAAATGCATGATATAGCTGATTCGGCTGATCATCATTTTTTCTTCCGGCTTCGGCTGAAGCGGGAACACTAAAATCAGCAGGAAAAGGAGGATCAGTTTCATGCGGCGGATTGAAAGTTTGAGCGTTTGAAGGGCTGAGCGTTTGAAAGTGCGCCTGTCGTCCGGCGCGGATGTCAGCCCCTGATGGTTCCGAACTTTTAAGTTATGTAAAAATGATGAAATAATATGTATCTTAAAACGATGAATTCCACTATCCACCCTGGTGAACAACCTTAAACAATTAATCCAAGAATGAACAAACAACTTTTCACGGGCTGCCTGGTAGCTGCATTGGGCGGTCTTTTATTCGGTGCAGATACGGCGGTGATCTCCGGCGCAGAACAATCGATCAAGGAAGTCTTTCAGCTGGAAGGTTTCTGGCACGGGTTCACCAACGCCATCGCACTGATCGGCACAATAGCAGGCGCTATTGCCTGTGGTATCCCGCTGGACAAATACGGCCGTAAAAAAGTGCTGCTGCTGGTAGCCGTGTTTTATATTGTATCTGCTATTGGTTGCGGACTGGCGCATTCGTGGCCCGCTTTCCTCATTTATCGTTTTATTGGCGGTTTGGGTATCGGGGCATCATCCGTAGCCGGACCGATGTATATTTCAGAGATCGCGCCGCCCAGGTTAAGAGGCCGGCTGGTAGCGCTGTTCCAGTTCAATATTGTGCTGGGTATTTTGCTGGCGTATTTCTCTAATTATTATATCAATAATATTGTTGCCACGGATGCCTGGCGCTGGATGCTGGGTGTACAGGCAGTGCCTTCCATTGTGTTCTTTTTCCTGTTGTTCGTTATTCCTGAAAGTCCGCGCTGGCTGATGAAAAGTGGCCGGACAACGGAAGCGCGTAAAGTGCTGGTGGGCCTGGGCAACACAGATGCGGATGCCATTGTAGCGGATATTGCTGACTCATTAAAAGAAGAGCGCAGCGGGCATGCTGAAAAACTTTTCTCCCGCAAGTTTTCCTTTCCCATCATGTGCGCGGTGCTGCTGGCTACTTTCAACCAGTTTTCAGGGATCAATGCGATCATGTATTATGCACCGCGTATATTTTCTATGACGGGCCTGGCAAGAGATACGGCATTGTTCCAGGCAGTGCTTATAGGCGTAACGAATATGGTGTTCACGATCATCGCCATGTTCGTGATCGATAAGTTTGGCAGAAAGACCTTGCTGATAGCGGGCTCTGTCGGGATGGTGGTCTTCCTGGGATTAACGGCCTGGGCATTCCACACCCAAAACTTCGGCGGTTATATGGTGCTGGTATACCTGGTAGGATTTATTGCCAGCTTTGCTTTTTCGCAGGGCGCGGTGATATGGGTATTCCTGTCGGAGATCTTCCCGAACTCCGTACGCGCCAAAGGGCAGGCCCTGGGAAGCTTTACACACTGGTTCTGGGCTGCGGTGATGACCTGGCTGTTCCCGATGGTGGCAGAATTACCTTATGGCGGTACACTGGCGTTTAGTTTCTTTTGTGTGGCGATGATCCTGCACCTGGTGTTTGCGGTGAAGGTGTTGCCAGAAACGAAAGAGAGGAGTTTGGAAGAGCTGGGCAAGGCCGTGGTTAATAATTAAGCATTAATAACTAATAATCCCGGGACAAGGGGCCGGAAAGGCACTTGTGCCGGGATTTTTTTTGTGTTTTAATGAAGTGTTTTAATTGTGCGTTTTAGTTAAAAGATCTTCTGAAATTTAATGGGGAGAGGTTGGTTTTGATTTTAAAAAGTTTATTGAAAGATTGCGGGTGTTCAAAACCGAGTTCGTAAGCGATCTCTCCAACAGAAAGATTTGTAGTGGATAGTTTTTCTTTGGCTTTTTCGATCAGTTTTTCATGAATATGCTGCTGGGTGCTTTGCCCGGTGAGTACCTTTAACAGGCCGCTCAGGTAGCCAGGGGATACATTCAGTGATTCCGCAACAAAATGCACGGTGGGCAGACCTTTACTGGCAAGATCGGGTTGGTTGAAATAATCGGTAAGCAATTTTTCCAGGCGGTCAATCAGCTGGTGGCTGGTGATCTTCCGGGTAATAAACTGTCGCTGATAGAAACGGCTGCAGTAGTTCAGCAAGGTCTCTATTTGTGAAAGGATGATACTTTGACTGAAGTTGTCGATATTGGCGTGGTATTCTTCCTGTATGTTTTGCAGGAGATCGACAATCTTATTTTCCTCTTTCTCTGAAAGGAACAAGGCTTCGTTCACGGAGTAGTCAAAATACTCGTATTGTTTGATGGTGGTGGCAAGCGGTGTGTTCCAGAAAAAATCAGGGTGGATGAGCAATATCCACCCCGTAGGCTTAGATCCTTCATTATTTTTCTGTTCGATGCTGAATACCTGTCCGGGAGCAACAAAGAACACGACGCCTGCGTCAAAGTCGTACTGTTGTTGTCCGTATTTAAACTTCCCGGAAAAATTCCTCTTTAAGGAGATCGAATAATAATCCTGCACCAGGGTTTCCGTTTCGGTGGAATGTTCCAGGTCTTCCACCCGGATCACACTCACCAAAGGATGTTCCGGTTGCGGCAGCCCGCGGAACTCATGAAACTGGCTGATGGTTTTTATTCTGTATGGCTTAACACCGGACATGTACTGCTGTTTTTGTTAAGTTATGATTTTTCTTCCTGGTTAAAAACTTTGGCAAAGGTAGTGGCAAAATCTTCCAGCGATACTTTTCCCGAAATATGCTCCGGTACTGCTGTGCCTTCAAGCATGATGCCTGAGTGGATGGCAAGTCCGAGTTCAACCAGGTTTTCTGCAGCATTAAGCGGCATACCCCTTGCTACCAGCGATTGTAATACCTGTTCTTTGGGTAAGACAAGCCACTTAAGCTCAGGCAGGTTGATTGCTTTTCCCAGGACTGCAGCCACCTCGTTACAGGTGCGGTAATCGCTGAAAACATAACGGACCTTTTTAGTGCTTTTTACATCGGTGATTTCTTCTGCAACCGCTGCAGCGATGTCTGTTGGCGATACTAATGCCAGTTTGTCTTCACCGCCATATACATTACCAATGAAGCCGGCAGTTTTGATCATGCCGACCAGGTTGAATAAGTTGTAATAAAAATAGCCCGGCCTGACGTGGGTAAGATGGATATTCGCAATACTGTTCAGCAATTGTTCCGTTTTGTAGGAGCCGGATATAAACCCTGTGCCTGAAGGCAGATGAGCGCCGTAGCTGCTCAGGTAAATTACCCTTTTGATGCCCGATTGTGCAATGGCTTCGGCATAGCAGCTGCCTATGTGCTGATAATAACTGATCTGGTCTGCCACACTGAAACGCGGTGGATTCATACAGTAAACGGCGTCTGCCCCTGTAAAAGTTTTGCTTAGAAATGCGGTATCTTCTACTGAACCAATTGCGGCCTGTGCGCCCAGGTCCCGGATGGCTTGCTGCTTTTCGGGGCTGCTGCTGATGACGGTTACGGAGTGGCCTTGTTTAACCAGGGTTTGTGTAAGTGGTTTACTGATGTTCCCTAATGATCCTGTTACGATAATTTTCATGTTGCTGAGATTATAATGCAAAGGTCAGGGTTAGGGGGAAGCCGGTTGTATCCAAATCTAAGGTTGTTGTAGCCAAAAATGGGGGAGGGGGGAATAAAAAAGCCCCACCGAAGCGAGGCTGAAGGATTTTGATCCTAAGGCATATAGCCTTATTGTCGAAAGATTGAAAAAACGATTAATTTCTTTGTTGAGGCAAACTTACTTAAAGCGAATATATTAAAATTACGGGAAAACGGAATTTTTAATCAAAAAAAAATTTTTACTTTGTAGATAAACAAAACAACATGTTGACACCCAATGACCAAATCACCTATGGGGACAGGGAATGCTCTGGCTGAAAAATGCCACAACCATCCAGTAATATACCTATAAGTACACAGGGGTAAATATCGCCCATTCAATTTATCAACCACAACAATTATCCCGCTATGACGAAAGTTCTAGGTTTAGATCTCGGCACTAACTCTATTGGCTGGAGCGTTATCAGCTTCCAGGCAGCAACCCAAACCGGTAGCATACAGGCCGCCGGCGTTCGTATTTTCCAGGAAGGGGTAGACAACCTCGGAGACGGTGAGCGTGAAATGTCAAGGAATGCCTCCCGCAATCAGAACCGGGGCATCCGGAGGCAGCACTTCAGGCGAAAGCTCCGTAAGCGTCAGCTGATGAAACTATTGCGGAAAAATGAAATGTGCCCGCTGAATGAAGATGACCTCAGTGCATGGTTCAGGCTAAATCCCTACGTCTTGCGCGCGCAGGCTATAAAGGGAAGGATCTCCCTGGTGGAACTGGGAAGAATATGTTATCATTTTGTGCAGCGAAGAGGTTTTCAAAGCAATAGCCGTAGTATAGATGTTAAAGAATCCAAAACGCTATTTGAAGGCGGGGAGGGTAAAATTGGCATAAAAGAGACACAGGATCACCTCAATGGATCAACTTTAGGCGATTACCTCTATTCCATATTTCCAAAAGAGCGGGAGCCGTTTCAAGGAGGCCTTCCCAGGATACGTAACCGGTACACTACCCGGAAAATGTATATAGATGAGTTTGAGGCAATCTGGCAGGTACAAACGGATTACCACCCGGAGCTTACCTATGAATTAAAAATGCAGCTGGGCGGCAGGAAGAAAGACGGGCACATTACGGACGGTATACTGTTTTACCAGCGTCCTTTACGATCACAAAGGCATTTAATTGGAAACTGCACGTTTGAACCTTCGAAGAGCCGGTGCCCCATCAGCCATCCATTGAATGAGATCAGGAGAATATGGGAATGGGTGAATACCGTGGAGTATAATGGCGTTGCGCTAACAGGAGAAGAAAGGAATTTGATAGTTAGCTGGTTACAGACAAAGGATAAGGTTGATTTCAAAGCTGTTCGGAAGCTGGTTAAGAAGGAAGGGGCAGGGTTTAAGTTTAACTACCAGGATGACGATAAGGTAGTAGGTTGCCCCACCATCAGTAAGCTTTGTTCTAAGAATGGGTTTGGTGCTGGTTGGTTCGCCTTTGACGAAAAGCAACAGAACGATATCTGGCATGCATTGCACTTTTTTGAGGATAGGGATAAGTTAAAGCAGTGCGTCATTGACAAATGGCAGCTAAGCGAAAAGAATGCAGAATATATCTCTAATATCTTTCTGAAGCAGGGATATGCATCGCTGAGCATGAAGGCCATCCGTAATATACTGCCCTTCCTGGAAATGGGGTATACTTACGATATAGCGGTGGTACTGGGGGGTATAAAGAATGCGTTTGGCGATACCTGGCAAAAGTTGACCGCTGAGCAGCAACAGTTTATTTTTGATAATGTGCCGGAAATGATCCGTAGTGGCCTGAAGGGAGGATTTATCAGTCATCTGAAACAGATGCTGCAGGAGCAGTTCGGGCTGTCAGACAAACAGCTGAATAAGTTATATCATCATAGTACGATTATCCGGCAGAAGGAGCTGTTGTCCCGGCTTCCCACCGGTGTGGAAGCGGATAGAACGCTGCAACAGATAAGAAACCCTGTAGTGACCAGTGCATTGTTTGAGCTGAGGCGGCTTGTGAATGAGCTGTTGGATAAGTACGGATCCTTTGATGAGATTAAGCTTGAAATGGCGAGGGACCTGAAAATTACAAAAATGCAGCGGCAGCAGATACGGTTTGAGCAAAAGCGCCTGGAGGCCCAATACGACCGTATAAAGGAGGAGCTGGATAAGCTGGGGCAACGGCATACGCATGAAAATATCCTGAAATACAGGCTTTGGGAGGAATGTCAGCGTACTTGCCCATATACAGGCCGGTCAATCTCCCCTTCGCAGCTGTTTTCTTTAGACAACCAGGTGCAGATAGAGCATATTATTCCATATAGCCGCTCACTGGACGACAGCTACCTGAATAAAACCCTTTGTTTTACGGAGGAGAATGGCAGAAAGGGCGAAAAAACGCCTTATGAATACTATTGTCTTGAAATGGGAGAAACAAAATGGGAGGAGATAAAGGATAGAGCTTTAAAGTTGTTTTATGACACAAAGGAGTTCCCGAAAAGATACCAGAAATTCAAACGGTTTGTGACGAAAGACATTGCAGAATTGAACGATTTTATTGCACGCCAGCTGAATGATACACGTTACATCAGCAGGGAAGCCAAATCATACCTGGAACAGATTTGCAGTACTATCATCGTATCGCCAGGTGCTGCTACAGCTGCCTTGCGGCACCATTGGGGCCTGGATAGATTATTGAATCTGGAAGAAAACGAAAAAACACGGGACGACCACCGCCATCATGCCGTAGATGCAATAACCCTGGCCGCCACCACACGTAGTCATTTATATAAACTGGCTAATTGGAACAGGTATGAAAAAAAGCGTTGGCAGGATGCTGCGGATAGAATAGGGTTACCATGGACATCTTTCCGGCTGGATGCAAAAACGGCGATTGATAATATATTGATATCGTATAACAATCGACAAAGGGTACTGGTCAGCAGAACATATAAGGTGGAAAAACAGGGAAAGGTTTTCAGGAATAAAGGTGTAGCGGCAAGAGGGCCCTTGCATAAGGAAAGTGTTTATGGCAAACCTAAGAGCTATGGTGCATCAGGTACGACTTATCATATCAGAAAGCCATTGGAGAATATTAAGGAAAGTCAGCATGTAGAGAAAATTGTTGATCCAGTTGTAAAAAGACTCATTTATGACCGGTTGGTATCAATGGGAGTGGATATTACTGCGAAAAAGTATAAAGTACCCCCCGGTGCATTTTTTGATCCTGAGGGACGGCCTGTAATTTATTTGCCAAATGAACGCGGCGAAAGAGTACCGGTGCGGAAAGTGAGGATCAATGAGGAAATTAATAATGCGGTAATGCTCAAGCCGAGTATGAAACTGAATCAATACGTGAATCCAAGGAATAATTACGCATTAGTGGTATATGAAAAGAATGATGGCGAGCTTGAACGACAAGTAATTTCCTTTTGGCAGGCGGTTGAGCGTAGGCGTGAGACAAGAAAGATTATTGAGTTACCAGAGAATGCCAAACAAATCATTTCTATTTTCAGGGAGAATGATATGTTTTTACTTGGCTTGGAACCGTCAGAGATACCTCAGGCCAGATTGCAGGACCACCTTTATAAAGTACAAAAAATAGCAGGAGCGGATTATTTTTTTGAGATATGTTTCAGAAAGCACACTGATGCCAGAAAGGACCAGGAAGCAAAGGAGGATTACAAGTATATTAAAAACTTTGGAAAAGGAATTACCGGATGGCAAACCCATAAGCCGATTAAAGTTCGTATAACCACCGCTGGCGAAATCATTCTTTAATGATCAAGAATATATTATCCTTTTCAAACCCTTTTCATTTAAGTGTGAGATGGCAACAATTAGTCATTACGCCTAAAGAAGAAGGTGGGAAGGAAATAATACGATCAATTGAAGATATTGGCTATGTGTTCCTGGATCATCCCCAGATCACTTATACGCATGCAGTGCTACAATTACTAGCCGAAAACAATGTGGCTATCGTGATATGTGATGCCAGGCATCATCCCAGTAGTATGATGATGCACCTGGATACACACCATATACAGGCTGAAAGATTCAGGGCGCAGATTGCTGCCAGCGAGCCGCTCAGAAAGCAGTTATGGCAACAGACGGTAAAGGTAAAGATCAGGAACCAGGCTGCAGTATTGGCAAAGGCTGGGGCCGCGACAGCAGCGGCAGCACTTAACAACCTGGCAAATAAAGTTTTGAGTGGAGACATTACCAACTGTGAGGCGCAGGCAGCCCGGATCTACTGGAAGGCCTTGTTTGGAACTGATTTTGAACGATTCAGGGAAGGTTTGCCTCCCAACCCCTCTCTTAATTACAGCTACGCTATAGTAAGGGCGGCGGTTGCCCGGGCATTAGTTGGAAGTGGATTATTAGCGACATTGGGCATACATCATCGTAATAAGTACAATGCATTTGCACTGGCTGATGATATTATGGAGCCCTACAGACCCTTTACAGACTGGCTGGTATTTAAACAGGTGAGCAGCATACCGGATTATCATGTATTAACACCGGAACGAAAGGCGGAATACCTTGACCTGTTGAACTGTGATTGTATTATAAAAGGGCAGACCTCTCCAATGCAAATAGCAATGGAAATAACGGCTGCTTCATTGGCCAAATGTTTTGAAGGCGCCTTGCGTAAGATAGAGTATCCAACCCTGCCTTAATATGCTTGCCAGTGACCGGTTAAATGCCTATCGCATTATGTGGCTTTTTGTTTTCTTTGATCTTCCTGTGGAAACCAAGAAGGAGCGGAAAGCTGCGACGGGTTTCAGAAAGAATCTGATGAAGGACGGCTTTAATATGATGCAGTACAGTGTCTATGTACGACACTGTGCCAGCGATGAGAGCGCCCAGGTGCATATCAGGCGGATTAAGACATTTGTTCCTGAGAAAGGGCAGGTGAGTATATTGAAAGTAACAGATAAGCAGTATGGTGATATTATGAATTTTTGGGGAGCAAAGGAAAAATCGCTCCCTTCGGGGCCGAAGCAGTTGGAGATGTTTTAGGCGGTGGGGTAGGGCTCAGCTGGTTAGGACAGAAAAAAGGGAAGAGGATTGCTCAAACATGGGCTTTTTTCTTCCCTTTTTTTAGTGAAAAACCCCGCCTAATAACCTGTAAATAAGTGTTTTAGGCAGGGAATAGTGAAGATAGTACGTTTTTTCAATCAATCGACAACAAAGGGTAAAAAGGATTGAAGATCGTTTTAGTGAAGATAGTACGTTTTTTCAATCAATCGACAACATTATATCCACCAACTTTAGTTACGAAGTGAGTGAAGATAGTACGTTTTTTCAATCAATCGACAACCAATATCAACTGCTGCAGCGCATTGCTAGAGTGAAGATAGTACGTTTTTTCAATCAATCGACAACCGCGAGACATGAATATTTCCGTCAGCTTAGAGTGAAGATAGTACGTTTTTTCAATCAATCGACAACGGCGAAACGCCCAGCTAGAATATCCGGTATAGTGAAGATAGTACGTTTTTTCAATCAATCGACAACGTATGTGCCTATGGATATATCCATAGGGGAAGTGAAGATAGTACGTTTTTTCAATCAATCGACAACGAAGGCGGCACCATTCCAGATCCGGGAGGTAGTGAAGATAGTACGTTTTTTCAATCAATCGACAACGAAGTACTGGAATATAATCCCACAAACGAAGTGAAGATAGTACGTTTTTTCAATCAATCGACAACTCCGATTATCATACCCAGCTTATCGTCTTAGTGAAGATAGTACGTTTTTTCAATCAATCGACAACCTCCGTCTCATCCTTCTGTCTCAGGGTCTCAGTGAAGATAGTACGTTTTTTCAATCAATCGACAACATGATCCAGTAATCGCCTTTCCGCAATAGCAGTGAAGATAGTACGTTTTTTCAATCAATCGACAACCACCGGAAGCCATTTCGATTAAGTAATACCAGTGAAGATAGTACGTTTTTTCAATCAATCGACAACCCGTGTGTCATAATCCTATCTATTTAATGAGTGAAGATAGTACGTTTTTTCAATCAATCGACAACATAGTTGTTCTACAATATGGCTGAAGCGTAGTGAAGATAGTACGTTTTTTCAATCAATCGACAACAATAAGGCCAGGGAAACAAACTTGGAACTTAGTGAAGATAGTACGTTTTTTCAATCAATCGACAACCTCGCACAAGAGCTTAATACCCAAGGGGCAGTGAAGATAGTACGTTTTTTCAATCAATCGACAACTTCCGTGCCCAGGCATTGGACGCTATCGAAGTGAAGATAGTACGTTTTTTCAATCAATCGACAACAGATAGAGCGGATTAGATATACCAGGCGAGAGTGAAGATAGTACGTTTTTTCAATCAATCGACAACTTATCCCTCGTTGACAAGTCAGGTGATAGAGTGAAGATAGTACGTTTTTTCAATCAATCGACAACCACCTCCGCGCCATCATAGTAAGGCCCGCAAGTGAAGATAGTACGTTTTTTCAATCAATCGACAACAACTCAGATGAACTACTACCTCCATCCATAAGTGAAGATAGTACGTTTTTTCAATCAATCGACAACTCCCTTTGGAGCAGCCATTCAGCAACGGCCAGTGAAGATAGTACGTTTTTTCAATCAATCGACAACATTGTTACATAGTTAAACCCAGCCACTCCGAGTGAAGATAGTACGTTTTTTCAATCAATCGACAACCTTTTTCCACTTTGGCTTAATGATGCCCCAAGTGAAGATAGTACGTTTTTTCAATCAATCGACAACTTTTACAGGTAGTATTCCGCTACCCATTTAGTGAAGATAGTACGTTTTTTCAATCAATCGACAACGGCGCAATTATTTTTTAAAAATCTTACAACAGTGAAGATAGTACGTTTTTTCAATCAATCGACAACATACCGTTACCCAAATGGATATTCGGGTAAAGTGAAGATAGTACGTTTTTTCAATCAATCGACAACGGGCTTAAAGACGAGGACGCGGCGGCGGAAGTGAAGATAGTACGTTTTTTCAATCAATCGACAACAATAACCCAGTCGCTGCGATATTTGCTCGAAGTGAAGATAGTACGTTTTTTCAATCAATCGACAACACGACGCTGTTTTTAGGCATGATCGGTGCAGTGAAGATAGTACGTTTTTTCAATCAATCGACAACCATAATCGGTTAACATGGCACAGAAAAGAAGTGAAGATAGTACGTTTTTTCAATCAATCGACAACTGACGTAGATCTGACCTACACTAACTATCAGTGAAGATAGTACGTTTTTTCAATCAATCGACAACCGCCGCTCGTAAATGGTCATCTGCTCCCAGAGTGAAGATAGTACGTTTTTTCAATCAATCGACAACAGATTGTGTAAACAACGAAACTGACTGTCCAGTGAAGATAGTACGTTTTTTCAATCAATCGACAACGTTAAAGAAGCCATCCGGGAAGGCATCTGCAGTGAAGATAGTACGTTTTTTCAATCAATCGACAACCTTTTTCAGGGTATCTAATTCCGAAGGAGAAGTGAAGATAGTACGTTTTTTCAATCAATCGACAACATCGAGTCCTGAATACTGTTCCGCCTCCCAGTGAAGATAGTACGTTTTTTCAATCAATCGACAACAAGAATGAATAGTGTGCCAAGCAAGTTCATAGTGAAGATAGTACGTTTTTTCAATCAATCGACAACAACAAGTCCGCTAAGGACCTGTATGCTGAAAGTGAAGATAGTACGTTTTTTCAATCAATCGACAACCCCTCGAAGTCTTTTAAAAACGGTATCAAAGTGAAGATAGTACGTTTTTTCAATCAATCGACAACACCGCTGGGAGCACACGCAAGACGAATGCAAGTGAAGATAGTACGTTTTTTCAATCAATCGACAACGTCCGGACTACGATCCGGAGCTCAGCAGGAAGTGAAGATAGTACGTTTTTTCAATCAATCGACAACTGGTGGGGCTGCCAGGAAGTACACGCCGGAGTGAAGATAGTACGTTTTTTCAATCAATCGACAACTGCTCGGCTGATGCCTAATTCTGCAAGTGTAGTGAAGATAGTACGTTTTTTCAATCAATCGACAACTCATAAGCATCAAGAAGCCGACGCCTGCCTAGTGAAGATAGTACGTTTTTTCAATCAATCGACAACGAATCAAAAATTAATTATGAATCAGAACGAAGTGAAGATAGTACGTTTTTTCAATCAATCGACAACAAAATAATTGGGTGCATTCGTCTGGCGATAAGTGAAGATAGTACGTTTTTTCAATCAATCGACAACTTGGGGATTACACGGCCAAACGGATTGAAGAGTGAAGATAGTACGTTTTTTCAATCAATCGACAACGACATGTGCAATACAGTTGAAGAATTGACAGTGAAGATAGTACGTTTTTTCAATCAATCGACAACTTGCCGATGTGGCTTATGGAGTGGATAATAGTGAAGATAGTACGTTTTTTCAATCAATCGACAACCAATTGCCCTTATAATTAGGATCTCGGAAAGTGAAGATAGTACGTTTTTTCAATCAATCGACAACCTTTTCCATTTTCATAAGTTTTTTGTGATAGTGAAGATAGTACGTTTTTTCAATCAATCGACTACTGATTTACATAATTGTGCAAACATGTAATAAGTGAAGATAGTACGTTTTTTCAATCAATCGACAACCTGAGCGGAGGCCTCCTTTTTCCAGAACGAGTGAAGATAGTACGTTTTTTCAATCAATCGACAACTATAACAATCGGGAAGTGAAGGAAGAACTAGTGAAGATAGTACGTTTTTTCAATCAATCGACAACATTGGCAGCATCAGAATCGACTTTACCCAAGTGAAGATAGTACGTTTTTTCAATCAATCGACAACCGGCTTAGCGAATGATGGGCAGTAAATTGAGTGAAGATAGTACGTTTTTTCAATCAATCGACAACCTGCCATGCACCATGTTTCGCCTTCACATAAGTGAAGATAGTACGTTTTTTCAATCAATCGACAACAAGTTCATCGATAATGGATTCACGCTAATAGTGAAGATAGTACGTTTTTTCAATCAATCGACAACGGTTCCGTTATCTGTTGTCGAAGTAGCAGAAGTGAAGATAGTACGTTTTTTCAATCAATCGACAACCTGTTGCTGGGCCATCTGCTGCTGTTGCAAGTGAAGATAGTACGTTTTTTCAATCAATCGACAACATTAAACTTGCGTGAGAGATGGAATCTATTAGTGAAGATAGTACGTTTTTTCAATCAATCGACAACCAACACAACGGGCATTACTTCAAGATAAGAGTGAAGATAGTACGTTTTTTCAATCAATCGACAACTAAAGGGGGGCTCATTCGGAATAGAGTTAGAGTGAAGATAGTACGTTTTTTCAATCAATCGACAACAGAGATGATATGGTCGTAGCTGTACCCCTAGTGAAGATAGTACGTTTTTTCAATCAATCGACAACTATCTTATAGGCTCCCCATTTAGCGAGAGAGTGAAGATAGTACGTTTTTTCAATCAATCGACAACACAGGTATTGTCGGGCGGGTAGGGGAATGGAGTGAAGATAGTACGTTTTTTCAATCAATCGACAACGTAAAAGATTATGCTAAGAAACAGGGCAGGAGTGAAGATAGTACGTTTTTTCAATCAATCGACAACAACGATAAATTACCAGTGCTGCAGAAAAAAAGTGAAGATAGTACGTTTTTTCAATCAATCGACAACTTATGAAAATGGTACGAAATAGCATGACACAGTGAAGATAGTACGTTTTTTCAATCAATCGACAACGGCTTCCCACCCAAATCCATAATGATGATAAGTGAAGATAGTACGTTTTTTCAATCAATCGACAACGAGTCCATGCTTCATTGCATACCCTATGGAGTGAAGATAGTACGTTTTTTCAATCAATCGACAACTGTCTTTCCGAACAACTTACGCAACCAGCAGTGAAGATAGTACGTTTTTTCAATCAATCGACAACAGAAACCTCCCCAATTTGATTCTGCGGCCAAGTGAAGATAGTACGTTTTTTCAATCAATCGACAACCAGTCTATACATTTGTTCCAGCTCCTTCAAGTGAAGATAGTACGTTTTTTCAATCAATCGACAACCAGTCTATACATTTGTTCCAGCTCCTTCAAGTGAAGATAGTACGTTTTTTCAATCAATCGACAACTACAACCAATGCGGGTGGCGGGGGTTCATAGTGAAGATAGTACGTTTTTTCAATCAATCGACAACTCTGGAATTGGTGTATGAACAGGAATAAAAAGTGAAGATAGTACGTTTTTTCAATCAATCGACAACACTACCAGTATTCTGTATACGAAGTGATACAGTGAAGATAGTACGTTTTTTCAATCAATCGACAACGCAGGGGGCCGCTGCCTGTAAAAATGTATGAGTGAAGATAGTACGTTTTTTCAATCAATCGACAACATTGACAAGAACATACGTTTAAACTTCAAAAGTGAAGATAGTACGTTTTTTCAATCAATCGACAACTTATTCATATTGCAAAATCACGCATCCAGAAGTGAAGATAGTACGTTTTTTCAATCAATCGACAACGCCGGCCTCATGGTCTTTGTATCCGTAAAAGTGAAGATAGTACGTTTTTTCAATCAATCGACAACTACGCCTCACGGTGACCGACAACTACGGGGAGTGAAGATAGTACGTTTTTTCAATCAATCGACAACTGGTTTTTGACCGACCATGAAGCCAGCATAGTGAAGATAGTACGTTTTTTCAATCAATCGACAACTAGACAATGGCACGCCCTAGCGTAACTATTAGTGAAGATAGTACGTTTTTTCAATCAATCGACAACAGTGTGCCATCAGCGATAATGCACACGTCAAGTGAAGATAGTACGTTTTTTCAATCAATCGACAACCCTGGCGGGAGTAATGGCGCCGGCATCTGAGTGAAGATAGTACGTTTTTTCAATCAATCGACAACAATGGGATAATAAACGCTATTAGCGCTGTAAGTGAAGATAGTACGTTTTTTCAATCAATCGACAACAATACTATAAAAAGGATTGACGATATGGGAGTGAAGATAGTACGTTTTTTCAATCAATCGACAACGCAGCTGATGAGTAGGTCGAATCCCTCTCTAGTGAAGATAGTACGTTTTTTCAATCAATCGACAACACGCGCTGTAGTTAATACAGCGGTTTCAGAAGTGAAGATAGTACGTTTTTTCAATCAATCGACAACAAGAAAGCAGCTACCAATGTTGTTGGGGGAAGTGAAGATAGTACGTTTTTTCAATCAATCGACAACTGGAAACCTATCGCAAAGCCTATCCGATGAGTGAAGATAGTACGTTTTTTCAATCAATCGACAACTGGCTCCTCCCCACATTGAAGGCGGACAGTAGTGAAGATAGTACGTTTTTTCAATCAATCGACAACCCAAAGCTGGAAGATATGAAAGAAGAGATAGTGAAGATAGTACGTTTTTTCAATCAATCGACAACTGATCTGGGAAATGTTCAAAATCTCTAATAAGTGAAGATAGTACGTTTTTTCAATCAATCGACAACATTAATAAATTGGGTGTCTTCAGGGCTTAAGTGAAGATAGTACGTTTTTTCAATCAATCGACAACAGAGACTACGTAAAAGATAGTGTTGGCATCTTTGGAAATGGATATTCCCTCTACTTCTGTAAAGTCGCTTTTTAAAGAGCTCCATCCTTCGTTAATTCTGCGCAAAATACAACCGTCAAAAAATTGATCAATGCAGACTTTCTACTTCCTTTCTTCATCACTCACTTACGTTTTGCTGAAAAGTCCAGATTTATATGCTGAAAAGTCTAACCCAGACAGTGGGCATAACAAAGTCTTGGGAGTCAACAGGGGAATCAAATACCCGCAATTCAAGGAAGTGCTAAGAGGAGAGTAGCGCCAGACAGGAGCCAGTCCAGCAGCAGAACATCCCCCCTTACCCAATCCTCCGCTCAACCGCCATCTTACTATGCATCAAGCAAGCCGATTTCTCCGTTTGCCTGATCTTAGGATCCTGGCTGATCACCGTTTCCAGGAACTCCCGGTTGGCATCACCCCATTGGTTCATGGCATCGATAACGGGCATTAACGACCAGCCAATAGCTGTTAAGGAATATTCTACCTTAGGCGGTAATTGCGGGTAGATCTTCTTCTCCACCATACCATGCTCTTCCAGTTCTTTGAGCTGTACGTTCAGCACCCGGCGGGTGGCTCCGGGCAACAGGCGCTGGATTTCACTGGGCCGTTTTACACCTATGGCGATGGCATTGAGCAGCGATGGTTTCCATTTGCCGTTCAATATTTCCCTGGTAAGGTGCAGCCCGCAATCAATAGCGAGGGGTGTTTTTCTTTCGTACATATACCTACTCCTTTGTATAAAGGTACGTATTGCATCTAAAACGGGCATAGGGGATAAAATTATCCCTAGGCCATTAACTTCGCCGATATTGTTATGCCTCCTGATGCGTCATAGGTTTGCATGAAAAAAGATCATGAAAAAGGTGAAACAGCCGCTGTTGGAAGCATACCAGTTAGGCGATCTGAAATTAAGGAACCGGGTGGTAATGGCCTCGCTCACCCGCGGACGCGCCACTAACCCGGGCCTGGTACCTACGCCCCTGATGGCTGAATATTATGCGCAGCGCGCCTCTGCAGGATTAATTTTGTCTGAAGGCACATGGGTGAATGCAAAATCAATCGGGTTTATCAATGTGCCCGGCATCTATACCCGCGAACAGGTAGAGGGATGGAAACTAGTGACGAATGCCGTGCACGATAAAGGCGGTGTGATCTTCTCGCAGCTCGGCCATATTGGCGCAGCATCCCATCCTGATTTCTTTGACGGCGAACTACCGGCGGGACCTTCGGCAATTAATCCCCAGACGAAATCTTTTACTCCCAATGGTTTTAAAGACTCGCTTACACCGCGGGAGCTCACCGTTGCAGAGATCAGGCAAACGGTGCAGGACTACCGGCAGGCTGCACAAAACGCTAAAGACGCTGGGTTTGACGGCATCGAGATTCATGCGCAGACAGGGATGCTGATCCCGCAATTTTTAAGCCTGGCTACCAATCAGCGTACAGACCAATATGGCGGCAGCATTGAAAACCGCGCCCGCATTGTTTTTGAAATACTGGATGCCGTTACATCGGTATGGAACAGTACCCGTGTAGCGATCAAGTTTACGCCCGTAGCGATCAGCCACGTGGGCATCATGAAACCCGATGTGGAAACCATCCCGATGTTCCAGTATATCCTTAAAAAGCTGAATGATTACAACCTGGCCTACCTGCATATCGTTGGTCCTGCAGAAGATCTGAGCGGCACACCGGTAGAGGTATTGCAGGATAATTACTTCAGCCATTTCCGCAGGCATTATAGCGGCAGGCTAATGGCCAACCTGGGCTTCACGCAGGAGAGTGGCAACGCCATCCTGGAAGCAGGTTTGGCAGACCTGGTCTCTTTTGGCGCACCCTTCATTGCCAATCCCGACCTGGTAACACGATTTGCGCATCACCTGCCGCTTGCCGAAAGTAACCGCGATACCTATTACGCCGGCGGCGAAAACGGGTACACCGATTACCCGAACGCCGTATATGACCTCGCAGATGCATCGTCGGAATAATGCTGTTACCCATACCCGGGCAAACCAATATCCTGTAAAGGGGGAAACGGATTAAAAGCGGTCCTTTTCCCCCTTTTCCCGGATGAAGACTTTTCATTGTATTTAGCTGGTACAAAAAGCAACTAAGCAGGATTAACCTCACATCCCACAAATACATTGACCCATAAAGCGCTCCAAACTGTAATGTTTTTTCAGGATGAGATGCTGACAGATTGAAGAACATCGATGTAAGACAACAGAACGGCGTTGACAGATCGAAGAACATCGATGTAAGATAACAGAACAGCGTTGTAAGCTGACAGAACGGCCGTGTAAGACAACAGAACGGTATTGCAAGCTGACAGAACTTCCCTGACAGATCGAAGAACATTGATGTAAGATTACAGAACGGCGTTGTAAGCTGACAGAACTTCCGTGTAAGATAACAGAACGATGTTGCCAGCTGACAGATCTTCCGTGTAATATTCCTGGCAGGAATTACAGGTGCTCATAATAGTTGTTTTTTTGCTCCGATAATGACCGTTTACACCGTGCTATTAATGCCAGCAGATCATAAGCAAGATCATTCGCTACTTGCAGCAGGGTCATTTGATCTTCTATACTGCACATCTCAGGGTACTGCCGGTAAAGATGATACCAGGCCTCACTCCATTTACATTCGCTGATGACAAAATCTTTAAAATTTTCAGGGAGCTCCTGTATCCTTTCATGCAATGCTTCAAATACGGGGGTAAAAACAGGTTTGGACATATGGAAAGATTTTTAACAACAATGGAAAAATAAAAATCGACAAAGTTATTCCCGGTCCCATCAAATAGCCTGATAGTAGCTATTAATAGCAGGACCTTCATAAAATTAATTTATGCGGTTAGTAAATTAGGGGCAAAGTAATCTATACAATGATAATGCGAAGATAAACAAAAATTCAATTGAGGGGTTAAAATACCGCATTTTTTTTATAAAATTCGTTCATCTTACTCACGATGAATAAAACAGACGCTGAGATATTACAGCAATTTGGAGCCAACCTGAAAAAGGTGAGAATGGCTAAAGGGTATAGCTTACGTGAGCTATATGCGTTGTGTGGTATAGATAATAGTACTATCAGTAAAATGGAAAAGGGCGAAATTAACATCACCATTCTCACCATCGTCAAACTTGCCCAGGCATTGGAAGTAGACATCAACAACCTCATATCCTCACGGATTTTAAACGTATAATTATATAAATCTTCCCCCTTATTATATAACACCCATCCCGCTAAAACAACCGAACTTTGCCCCCTATGCCGCAATATACGCTTCACATAAAGGGAATGGTTTGCCAGCGCTGTATCTCCGCCGTAAAACAGGCGCTGGAAGCACTGGGATTGGAAGTATTGCATATTGACCTCGGGATGGCAACCATCTCATCCAGCCAGTCTCCAGACATGCAGTTAATCGCTGAAAAACTGGAAGCACTGGGATTCAGCCTGCTGGAAGATAAACAACAGCAACTCGTAGATAAGATCAAAGCCCTGGTGGCCTCCGTATACTCCGGCGAATTCGATTTCCCGGAGAACTTCCGCTTTTCAAAATATGCGGCTAAACAGCTGCACCGATCCTATGAAGTATTGAGCCAGGCATTTTCCGCTGCAGAAAACACTACACTGGAAAAATACATCATTGCTTACCGCGTAGAAAAAGTAAAAGAGCTGCTGGTTTATACACCCGCCACACTGGCCGATATCGCTTTCCGGCTTGGCTTCAGCAGCGAAGCGCATTTGTCGCGCCAGTTCAAGGCGCAAACGGGTCTTAATCCTTCCTATTTCATCAAATTGCGTAAAGAGAAGGAACAATTAGGCCAGCATCCCCCCAGGTAAATTATGTACATCTTTCCCTTTATTGTATAAGCGCCAGCCTTGTGATCCGGGGTAAATTTGCATAAAACAGATGAGCTATGGCAACAACGATGATAAAGGATAAATTGAAGAAAGACACCTTCCCGGTACTGGAAATGACTTGTGCCGCTTGCGCCGTAAGCGTGGAGTCCATGCTGAAAGCTGCCGAAGGTGTACAGGATGCAGGCGTAAATTTCGCCAACCAGAGCGCCTGGGTAACTTATGATCCGGGCATCGCCACACCGCAGTCATTACAAAACGCCGTACGCGCTATCGGGTACGACCTGGTCTTAGATACAGAGAACCGGCAGGAAGTAAAGGAAACGGCTCAACGTAAAGCATACGAGGCGCTGAAGCAGCGAACCATCTGGTCTTCCGTGCTTACATTGCCGGTGGTGATCATCGGCATGTTCTTCATGAATATACCTTATGCCAACTGGATCATGATGGCGCTGTCTACCCCGGTAGTCTTCTATTTTGGCCGCTCTTTCTTTGTCAATGCATGGAAACAGGCCCGGTTCCGCGCTGATGCCAGTATGGATACCCTGGTGGCGCTGAGCACCGGAATTGCCTGGCTGTTCAGCACATTCAACACCATCTATCCGGCCTACTGGCATCAGCGCGGTTTACATGCGCATGTATATTTTGAGGCCGCAGCAGTGATCATTGCCTTTATCTCACTGGGCAAACTGCTGGAGGAAAGAGCCAAATCCAGCACCTCTTCCGCTATTAAAAAGCTGATGGGCCTGCAGCCCCAGACCGTAACGCTGGTACAGCCGGATGGCCAGCAGCAGGAAGTGCCTGCAGAACAGGTAAAAGTGAATGATATTATCCTCGTAAAACCGGGCGCAAAGATTCCGGTAGACGGTGAAGTAACAGCCGGATCGTCTTATGTAGACGAGAGCATGATCAGCGGGGAACCTGTACCGGTGCAAAAAACTGCCGGCGAAAAAGTATTTGCAGGGGCCATTAACCAGCAGGGCAGTTTCCAGTTCCGTGCACAGAAAGTGGGCGGAGACACCGTATTGGCGCAGATCATCAAAATGGTCCAGGAAGCGCAGGGTAGCAAGGCGCCCGTACAAAAACTGGCGGATAAGATTGCCGGTATCTTTGTACCCATGGTGATTGGTATTGCATTGCTTACCTTTGCGGTTTGGATGATCGCAGGCGGACAGCATGCTTTTACCCACGCACTGCTGGCTGCGGTTACCGTACTGGTGATTGCATGTCCCTGTGCCCTGGGCCTCGCAACGCCCACCGCCATCATGGTAGGTGTAGGCAAAGGCGCTGAGCATAATATGTTGATCCGGGACGCAGAAAGCCTGGAACTGGCTCACCGCGTAAATGCGGTCATTCTGGATAAAACCGGTACCATTACGGAAGGCAGACCCGCTGTTACCGATATATACTTTTCTTCGGATGATGGCAAACCGGTACTGCTGGCGATGGAGATGCAATCGCAACATCCGCTGGCCATCGCCGTGGTACAGCACTTACAAAGCGAAGGCGTACAGGTGGCAGATGTTAATCGCATCGACAACCTCAGCGGGCGCGGTATAAAGGCGCAGTATAACGGACAGCAGTTCCTGGTGGGTAACAGCCGCCTCCTGGAAGAGCACGGCATACAGCCCGATGCCGCCATCGCCGCTAAAGCTGCGGAATGGCAGGATGCCGCAAAAACGGTGATCGCCTTTGCGGCCAACGGAAAAGTGACGGGCATCATCGCCATTGCGGATAAGATCAAGGCGACTTCCCAACAGGCGATTGCCACCCTGCAGCAACGTGGTATCGCCGTTTATATGCTGACGGGCGATCAGGCCCAGACAGCAGCCGCAGTAGCCCGCGAAACCGGTATACAGCACTATAAGGCGGGGGTGATGCCTGCAGATAAGGCCGCTTTTGTAAAAGAGCTGCAGCAGCAGGGCAGGGTAGTGGCCATGGTAGGGGATGGTATTAATGACAGCCATGCATTGGCGCAGGCAGATGTGAGCATCGCCATGGGCAAAGGATCGGATATTGCCATGGATGTGGCGAAGATCACGCTCATTACGTCAGACCTGAACAGCATACCGCAGGTGTTGAAACTGTCCCGCCGCACCGTACGTACCGTACGGCAGAACCTGTTCTGGGCATTTATTTATAACCTGGTAGGGATACCGCTGGCAGCGGGCATACTCTATCCTTTTAACGGGTTCTTATTAGACCCCATGATAGCAGGGGCGGCGATGGCGCTCAGCTCCGTATCCGTTGTGAGCAACAGCCTGCGCCTGAAGCTGTCCAAATTTTAGAACGTAACATGATAATGCAACGATATACCTGGAAAACCAGGAAGATAATATACCCGGCAGCAGATGCAGTGACCATACAGTTTGATACCAATGGACAAGCCTTTGATTATCTGCCCGGACAATACGTGAACGTCTATATCACCATCAACGGAAAAACGGAACAACGCGCTTATTCCTTGTGCTCGTCTCCCTACACCGGTGAAGCGCCGGCTATTACTGTAAAGCGTTTGGAAGGCGGCCTGGTAAGCAATTACCTGGCAGATCATGCCCACGAAATACAGGAATGGGAAATAGAAGGCCCCCTCGGCATCTTTACCGCAGATGTAGCCCGTTTTGCACACGAACAGGTATTGCTGATAGGTGGGGGCAGTGGTATGACGCCATTGTTCTCTATCGCAAAATCGCTGCTGTATCGTTCAGCCGTAAAGGTGAATATAATTTATGCCAGCCGCCTGCAGGAAAATACGCTCTTCTTTAATGAGCTGAATTTACTGGAAGCGGAATTCCCGGAGCGTTTGCAGGTGCACTATGTTTTCAGCAGGCATGACCGTGAACGGATAGCAGACTGCCGCCGGTACATCAATGAACGGTTGAATGGCCCGCTGCTGAAAGAGATGATCGGCGCCATGATGGGAGAGAAGCTGCAAAAGGCCGCCTGGTTTGTTTGCGGTCCGGAAGGCCTGATCACACTGGCGGAAACCGTAGCAGGTGCATTGGAGATACCGGCGCAACAGCTGCTCAAAGAGTATTTCAACCCCGCCGCCGCTGTGCAGGAAGTTCCACTGCCGGATGCCAGCAATGAAGTATTACTGCATTTCTTTGAGCGCAGCAACCTCCTGGAAGTAATGCCAGGCAAAAGTATTCTGGATACAGCGCTGGAAGAAGGCATTCCCCTGTTCTATTCCTGTAAGAACGGCACCTGCGGCAGATGCGCGGGTAAGCTGCTGTGTGGTAAAGTACATATGAAAGCCAATTACGCCCTGCGCGATGAGTTACTGCAGGTGGGATATATACTGCTCTGCCAGAGTTTCCCGCTGGATAATGAGGTGACGGTGGCGGTGGATGATTAATTATGTAAAAAGTATCGCTTAAAATGTAAACGCTTCGCCTCGCTTCCGCGCTAACTTTGACTCAACATTAAAGCAAGGATGTATGAAAACGTTAAAGTTCAAAACAAATATCAAATGTTCCGGCTGTGTAGCTACTGTTACACCTTTCCTGAACGAAGTAGCCGGGCGCGATGGCTGGGAAGTGAACCTGGAAAGCCCGGAGAGAACGCTGACAGTGACTACAGATAAAGCAGTAGCTGAAGGAGATGTTATTGCCGCCATGCAAAAGGCAGGGTATAAGGCGGAAGGGGTCTAAGGGGCTCCTTTTTTCGTCTTCCTGCTTTCATTCAAAAATCACTATTTTTGCTTATTCATGAAACGCTTCATCGCCGTCATATTAACCTTCATCTACCTCGGCACCGCCATGGGCGCCAACGTGCAATTGCATTATTGCATGGGCAAGCTCGTGAAATGGGAGCTGGGCAGTGAAAAGAAGGACCTGTGTGACTTCTGCGGCATGAAGAAAGGTTCCCAGGAAACCAGCATCGGCAAAAAGAAATGCTGCGAAGATGAGTATAAAGAGCTGAAACTGAAGAAAGATCAGCGCGCAGCAGAAAATATTCAGCCGTTCCTGTTGATACCCACTGTCACCACCCCCACAACGGCATATACCCTGCCGGACATAAAAGCGGTATCCCTGGCTACCGAATTTCCCGTAGCGGCCGCACCACCGGGTACGGACGATGTTCCTGTTTTCCTCCTGCACTGTAATTTCCGCATCTGATAAGATAACCCCGCTTGTTCCCTTTGCCTCCTGCAAAGGATGTTTCCGCATTCCTTTTTTATTACTAACAATTACAATTTTATGGTACATAAGATCATTGAATGGTCCTTACGTAACCGTTTCATCGTGATCGTACTGGCAGCCGGCCTGTTTGCCTGGGGATTCTTCGCCGTGAAAAAGAACCCTATCGACGCCATTCCCGACCTGTCTGAAAACCAGGTGATCGTATTTACGGAATGGATGGGCCGCGGTCCGCAACTCATAGAAGACCAGGTGACTTATCCGCTGGTGACCAACCTGCAGGGTATTCCCAAAGTGAAATATGTACGGGCCAATTCCATGTTCGGTATGAGCTTCATCTTTGTCATCTTTGAAGATGATGCGGATATCTACTGGGCAAGGGAACGGGTGCTCGAAAAACTCAGCACCATTACCCGCCAGCTGCCGCCCGGCGTTTCGCCTACCCTGGGCCCCGATGGCACCGGTGTAGGGCACATACTCTGGTATACGCTGGATGCTCCGGATATTGACCTGGGAGAACAAAGGGCTATACAGGACTGGTACGTGAAATTTGCCCTGCAAAACGTACCGGGCGTTAGCGAGATCGCTTCCTTTGGCGGCGCACAGCAGCAATACCAGGTCACCATCGACCCCAATAAACTCCTGTATTATAAACTGGGTGTGGCAGATGTGATCAATGCCGTACGTACCAATAATAATGAATCCGGCGGCCGCAAATTTGAGCTCAGCGATATCGGCTATATCATTAAAACCAGCGGCTACCTGCAGTCCATTGAACAGATCAGGAACATCCCGGTAAAGAACCAGCACTCCATTCCCATCCGCGTGGCAGATATAGCCACAATACAGATGACCGGCGAATCAAGGCTGGGCATTTTTGACCAGGATGGTAAAGGTGAAAGGGTAGGCGGCATCGTGGTAATGCGCTATGGCGAGAACGCAGACGCGGTGATAAACCGTGTAAAAGCAAAAATGAAGGAAGTGGCAAAAGGCCTGCCTGCCGGTGTACAATTCGATATTGTATATGATCGCGGTACGCTCATCAAGGAATCTGTGAACTCCATCAAACGCACGCTGATAGAAGAAATGATCGTTGTCTCCATCGTGGTGATCGTCTTCCTCTTCCACTGGCGGAGCGCACTCAGTATCATCATACAGATACCCATTACCCTGGCGGCGAGTTTTATCCTGCTGAATGCTTTCGGCATTTCCTCCAACATTATGTCATTAACGGGTATTGCGCTGGCCATCGGCGTGATCGTGGACAATGGCATCATCATGAGCGAGAATGCCTATAAACACCTGGCAGAACGCTATGCAGCCTCACAGCAAAACAAACAGGAAAATTAAAACACTATGAACTGGCTCCGAAAAATATTCCGTAAAGAACCGTCCTGGATCAGCGAGACAGAAAGACTGGCTGTGATAGAGCAATCCAGCAAGCAGGTGTCCAGAGGCGTGTTCTTTGCCACTATCATTATCATCACCTCTTTTCTGCCCGTGTTTATGCTCACCGGGCAGGAGGGAAAACTGTTCCATCCGCTGGCATTTACCAAAACCTTCATCATGCTGGTAGACGCCCTGCTGGTGATCACCCTGGCCCCGGTGCTGATCTCTTTCTTTATGAAAGGGAAATTCAGGCCCGACAATGCCAACCCGGTGAACCGTATACTGGAACGCCTCTACGAACCGGTGATCCGCTGGGTGCTGCGCTGGCGCAAAACCACACTGGCCATTAATGTGCTGGCGCTGCTGATCTCCATCCCCCTGCTGAAAAGCCTGGGCACAGAGTTTATGCCGCCGCTGGATGAACAAAGCATCCTCTTTATGCCGGTTACCTTACCGGATGTCAGCAACACAGAGATCAAACGTATTCTGCAGGTGCAGGATAAGATTATCCGCTCAGTACCGGAGGTAGATAAGGTACTCGGCAAAGCGGGGAGGGCCAGCACGGCTACAGACAATGCGCCCATCAGCATGATAGAGACCATCATCATGCTGAAGCCGAAATCGCAATGGCGCGAGGGCCTCACCAAGAAAGATATCATCGCGGAACTGGACGCCAAACTGCAGATACCCGGCGTGGTGAACGGATGGACGCAGCCCATCATCAACCGTATCAATATGCTGTCTACCGGTGTGCGTACGGATGTAGGCATCAAGGTGTTCGGGCAAAACCTCGATACCATTGCAGCGGTTTCAGAGAAAGTAAAAAGGGCGCTGGAAGGTACCGCCGGTGTGCAGGACCTTTACGTGGAACCGGTGACGGGCGGCAAATACCTGGCGATAGATATTAAAAGAGACGCATTAGCCCGTTACGGGTTGAGCGTGGATGATGTGAACCAGACCGTAGAAACCGCACTGGGCGGCGCTCCCATCGGCAACACCATAGAAGGGCGCAGACGCTTTTCCATCAGCGTGCGCCTGGCGCAGGACTACCGCAACAGTGTAGACCAGGTACGCCGTATACCGCTACGCTCTCCCGCTTTTGGAGAAATACCGTTAAGCGAAGTGGCGGAAGTGCGCTTTGAGGACGGTCCGCCGATGGTCACCTCCGAAAACGCCATCCTGCGCGGAGCAGTGATGTTCAACGTCAGGGGCCGCGATCTCGGCAGCACCGTACAGGAAGCGATCAATAAAATCAATGCGGAAAAACAGGTACTGCCGCAGGGATATTTCCTGGAATGGAGCGGGCAATACGAAAACCTTATCCGCGGTAAACAAACGCTGATGTGGATTGCGCCGGTTGTACTGGTGGTGATCTTCTTCTCCCTGTACTTCGCCTTTCATTCTGTGAGAGAAGCCTTCCTGAGCCTGATCACCGTACCCTTTGCACTGATCGGCGGCGCATATATCATCTATTTCTGGGACGTGAATCTCTCCGTAGCGGTGGCTGTTGGCTTTATCGCGCTGTTTGGTATAGCGGTGGAAACAGGCATTGTGATGGTGATCTACCTGAACGATGCCATGCAGCAGCTGGTGAAGCAGAAAGGTAATGCTGCGGCAACCATTACCCGGGCCGACTTGCTGGAAGCCGTGGTTTCCGGCGCCGCCAAAAGATTGCGGCCCAAGCTGATGACGGTATGCGTGTCGCTGTTTGGCCTGGTACCGGTATTGTGGGCTTCCGGCGTAGGTACAGATGTAATGAAGCCCATTGTATTACCCATGATCGGCGGTGTGCTCACCTCCTCCACGCATATCCTGCTGGTAACGCCACTGATCTTTTTAATGACAAAAGAATATGAATTACGCAAATACGGTAAACTGGAAGTATATGCCACGCAACATTAAAATAATGACAGGGTTGCTGTGCATGCTGCCTTTACAACTATTGGCGCAGCAGCCCGTATTATCGCTGGATACCATCCTGCAGCGCATTGAACGCAACAACGTACAGCTGAAGTCTTATGCACTGAAGGCGGATGCTTATAAATACAGCGCCGAGGCGGCTACGGCCTGGATGGCGCCGATGCTGGGCGTAGGTACGTTTATGACGCCTTACCCCGGGCAAAAGGTGAGCGAGATGGACAAGGGTTCCATTATGTTCGAGATTGAGCAGGATATTCCGAATACCTCCAAACTGCGGGCAAAGAAAAAATATATCGCTTCGCAGGCGGAGGCGGTACGTGTGAACAGGGAAGTAAGCCTGAACGATCTGAAAGCACAGGCTAAACGCCTTTACTATAACTGGCTGATCGCTGAAGAACGCATCCGTGTGCTGGAACGCAACCAGGAGATCATGGAAACGATGAAGAAGATTGCAGAGGTAAGATATCCCTATAACCAGTCGCAGTTAGGCAGCATTTATAAAGTGAGCGGACGGGTAGCAGAGAATGATAACATGATCCATATGCAGCATGGCGTGATCGACAAAGCCCGGGCCTGGCTTAACAGCCTGATGAACCGCCCGGGACTGGAAGCCTTTGAGATAGACACCACATTTGCGCCGGTGTTCAGGCCTGCCGCCACCTACGATACCGCCACACTGGCGGATACCCGGAAGGATATACGTAAAATGGATGCGGACATTGCATCCATGCAGCTGAACATCGATGCCATGAAGCTGGGCAAGCGGCCTGATTTCAAGGTGCGTTTTGATCATATGGCGCCGCTGGGCGACGGAATGCCCAGGCAATACAGTGTAATGGGCATGGTGAGCGTGCCGATTGCGCCCTGGGCCTCTAAAATGTACAAGAACGAAGTAAAGGCCATGGAATTGAATGTGCAATCCATGCAGATGGAAAAAGCCGGTATGCTGCAGGAAACACAGGGCATGCTGTATGGTATGGAAGCAGACATCCTGTCTATGCAGGAGCATATTGCCGCCACCGAAACAAAGATCCTGCCCATGCTGCAGCGAACACTGGATGCGGATTTCCTTTCATACCAGGAAAACAAGCTGGAACTGCCGGTGATCATCAACGACTGGGAAGCGCTTACCATGGCGCAGGCAGACCTGCTGAATGAAAAGCTCAAGTATTATGAAATGATCGTGGAATATGAAAAACAATTGTATCGCTAATATATTGTTCCTGCAGCTCATGGTCTTGCTGTTTGCCTGCAAACAGCAGGCACCGCGAGAAGCGCAGCATCATGGCCATGGTCATGAGGAACCTGCCCACCGCTACGACCGGGACAGCGCACTGCTACCGCTGCTGAAACCGGTGAATGAACAGGTGGTGGCGCAGCTACCCGCTATTCGTCCCGCGAAGCTGGAACAGCCGATTACCCGCCAGCTGCAGGGCGTGGCGGTATATGATACCCGCAGCGAAACAGGACTCGCCAGCAGGGTGGCGGGCCGTATAGAAAAGCTCTATATCAAATACAACTATCAGCCTGTAAAGAAGGGGCAGCTCATCATGCAGCTCTATTCACCGGAGCTGGTAGCCGCGCAAAGAGAACTGCTGTTCATCGCCGAAGGCAATGATGATCCGGCCCTGCTGCAGGCCGCAAAGCAGCGGCTGCTGTTGCTTGGCATGACTGCTGCTCAGCTGGAACAGGTATTACGCAGCCGACAGCCGGCTTATAGTGTGTCTGTTTACAGTAACGCCAGCGGGTATATTATTGACAAGGCAGCTAAAACGGCCGTTAACACAACAGTATCTGCTGCTCCGGCTGTAGGTGATATGGGAGGCATGAACGCGGCAATGCCCGCTTCCGCCGTGCAGCCTGCAACGCCAGCCGCCGGTACGCCGGTGTTGCTGCGGGAAGGACAATACGTAAGCGCCGGGGAAAATCTCTTTACCATTTACAAAGCAGATAAGCTGGTAGGAGAATTTGCAGTACCATCTTCTTTTGCTGCAGAGATCCGGAAAGGCCAGGCCATACAGTTGCAAAGCCTGGCAGACAGCAGCCACAAAATAGCAGCTGCTATCGGACTGGTACAACCGGTTTTCCGCAATGGGGAGAACTTTATGCTGCTGCGCGTGTACCTCCAGGGCCAGGCTTTTAAAGCCGGTGAATTGCTGACGGCAAGCCTTACCCTGAAAGCGCCGGAGGGCGTATGGCTGCCACAGGCGGCTGTACTGCAGCTGGGTGATAGGCATGTAGTGTTTAAAAAGGAAGGGGGCGTATACAAACCCTTTACCATCCATACAGGTACAAAAGCAGGCGGATATATCCAGGTACCGGATAGTACGGCGGCCTGGGAAGTGGCTGCCAATGCGGCTTACCTGGTAGACAGCGAAAGCTTTATAAAATGATCAGCACATGGAAAGAAAACATTTTATCCGTAATATAGTCATGACCGTAGTAGCGCCTGTGCTCCTGCTGAGCGCCTGCAACACAAAGAAAACGGCAGACAAAGGGGAGCAGACTTATACCTGTCCCATGCACCCGCAGATCATACAGCACGGCCCGGGATCCTGTCCCATCTGCGGGATGGACCTGGTAGCGGTGAGCGCCGCAGGTAAGCGTAATGAGCTGATGCTGGACCGCAACCAGGTGGCGCTGGCCAATATTACCACCATCACCGCAGGCGCGGGCGACCTGGGTAATTTTAAAAGACTGAACGGGCGGCTGTCAGTGAACCCGCAACGTACCGTATACATCAGCAGCCGTGTTCCGGGCCGTATTGAACAGCTGTATGTAAAGGAAACCGGCGTACCGGTACACAAGGGGCAGCCGCTGTATAAGATCTATTCTGAACAGCTGGCCAGCCTCCAGCAGGAATACCTGGTGGCAGTGGCACAGCGCGAGGCGTTCCCGGATAATGCCCGCTTTCAGCAGATAGAAGATGCCGCCCGGCAGAAACTGCAATTGTATGATGTATCTGCACATACGCTGGAGCAGATCCGGCAAAATAAAAAGGCAGATCCCTACATTACCTATACCGCTGCCGTCAATGGCGTTGTAGCCGCAGTATCAGCAGGAGAGGGGCAGTATGTTGCTGAAGGCAGCACCATCCTGCAGCTGGAGAATTACGACCAGCTGTGGGTGGAAGCCGATGTATATCCTGCGGAGCTGAACCAGGTACGCATCGGGCAGCAGGTAAAAGTGGCGGTAAGCGGATGGGAAGACCAGGCAGCAGATATGCAGGTGGAGTTTATCAGTCCGGCGCTGCAAACCGGTACGCAGGTGGCCCGGCTGAGAGGCACCATCTCCAACAATAAACAATTATGGCAACCCGGTATGCAGGCCAATATTTACCTGCCCGCCGCACAGCGTTCCAATGTGATCACACTACCCGCTGGCGCTGTGATCCGCGATGAAAAAGGCGCACACATCTGGATCAGGAAAGGGCGCGACCGCTATATACCGCGTATGGTTAAAACAGGCGCTGAAAATGCAGACCAGGTAGAGATCAAAGAAGGATTACAGGCAGGCGAAACGGTAGTGGTAAGCGGCGCTTACCTGCTGTACAGCGAATTTGTGCTGAAGAAAGGCGCCAATCCCATGGCGGGACATCACCACTGATATTGTACGCCATTCAATAAACCATCAAACTCTTAAACTATCAAACTTTTAAACGCTTAAACTTTCAATGATTATGTTAAAACAAGCAATGAAAGCCGGTATACCGGTATTGACAATGATCCTGCTGGCAGCCTGTGGCGGCGGCAATAACAATGCAGCAAAAGAAAACGCTGCAGCGCATGAAGACCATGCAACAACAGCTCCTGCGGCGCCTGTAAAGCTGAAGGATGAAAAAGCGAATGGGGTATACCAGCACTATGTACATCTTACCACAGCGCTGATCAATAGCGACGCTGCAGAGGCAAAGGTAGCAGGTACAGCTATCGCTGAAAGCGCAAAAGAACTTGACAATGCGGCTGCTATTGCAGATAATGCGCAGAAAATAGCGGCTGCATCCAGCCTGGCGGATCAGCGTGAACTGTACGCTTTATTAAGCAAAGATGTGATTGCACTGGTGAAATCCAGCGGCTTAAGCAGCGGTGAGCTGTACGTGGATTATTGCCCCATGGCCAATAACGACAAAGGCGCCAACTGGTTATCTGCCGCAGCGGAAATTAAAAATCCCTACTTTGGCGACCAGATGCTGACCTGCGGTGAAGTAGAAGAAACAATTAAATAATGTAGAATGTAGAACGCGTAACGCTGAACGCTGATAGAGTGATACACCAGGCGTTTTGCGTTACGCGTTCTGCGTTTAGTATTTAACATTAAGCGTTCTGCATCTTTTGCGGCTCTTCCAGCCTGATCTTTGGCAGGCTGTCCGGGTAGTTTTGCTGTATAAACGCGATCATCTTTTCTCTCAGGTCGCAACGCAGGTCAAATGCCTTACCGGAGGTGCTGGCGCTCGTCAGCAGGCGTACCTCCATTGTTCTTTCAGTGGCATTGGTAACGTGCACTACCTTTACTCGCTTGTCCCACAGCGGATGATCTTCCAGTAATCTTTCAAATTCCTTCCTGATGGCGTCTACAGGGCAGGAGTAATCCACATAGAGAAATACAGTGCCGAGTATGGCAGAACCGGTGCGGGTCCAGTTCTGGAAAGGTTTCTCAATAAAATAATTGATAGGCAATATCAGCTTACGCTGATCCCAGATGCCTACTACTACATAGGTGAGCGTAATTTCTTCCACTCTTCCCCATTCTCCTTCCACGATCAGCACATCATCAATACGGATGGGCTGTGTAAACGCGATCTGCAGACCCGCGAGAAAATTACCCAGCGAACGTTGTGCTGCAAAACCGATGATGATACCGCCAACACCCACACCGGTGAGCAAACCGGTACCGATCTTACGGAGGCTTTCAAAGCTCAGCAATACCGCACAGACCACCAGTATTACGATCACGGTGACGGCTATTTTGCGCAGGAAAGACAACTGCGTTCTGATCTTGCGTTCGCGGAGGTTATCAGCCTTGCGCAGATCGTATGCATGTTCAATATAGTCTTCCAGTACTTTTACAACACCGATCAGGATATAACCAAAACTAATGATCACCAGCACTTCCACTATAGAGCTGATTGTTCTTTGCTGTTTCGGCGCCAGCTCCATCAGTGGTATGACCATATTCAGTACCAGTATGGGCAGAAAATAATTCACAGGCTTGCCCATACGTTTGAGAACAGACCGGATAACAGAATACTCGTCCGGCGGCGCCTGCGGAGATTTACGCAAGACCAGGGCCAGCAATCCTTTAATGATCAAACCGGTAATCAGGGCACAAGCGGCCAACACTACATTTCCTACAAATGGCGGAAGATGACGAATGAATTGTTGTAATTGTTCTAGCATGCGATAAATATACAAATGATCTGGGTTTTTTGCCAAGCCTTAATGGTATAGTGTTTGTGCCAACCTTATTAAAATCTTGTATCATGGGAAAAGATAGAGAAGGAACATTTCATCCGAAGAAAGGGAAACCCTCAGGCTCAGGCCGCGAAAGCAAGCTGGGTTTGCGCGATAATATGGACCCTGCAGCGCTGGAAAGAGATGAGGAAATAACGGAGAAATATACCTCCGGCGAGGATGAGCTGGCCCCCAATGTGCACATGCGGCATGTTAACCGGAACACAGCAAAAGGAGATGAAGAAGAACACCTGGCCAATTCATTGAGAGAAGAGCCGGATGTACTGTCCAGGAAGCGATACAACGCTCCCGATAAACCTGCGGAAACCCGGCAGGCTGAACCGGTGAATCAACGTTTAACCCGGGAAGATTTCAGGGCATTGGCCACACATCGCGCAGATAACTGCATTACGCTCTACATGCCTGCACATAAATATGGTGTGGAGGTGAACGAACGGCAGGACCCCATCCTGTTCAAACACCTCCTGCAACAGGCGCAACAGCAGCTGCTGCAGAAAGGTGTACCACGGGAACAGGTAGAGCCGCTTTTAGCTGCCGGTTTTGATATGCAGCGGGATGATGCCTTCTGGCGCAAACAACAGAAGGGGCTGGGCGTTTTTATTGCGCAGGATTATTTCAAATATATTCAATTGCCATACAGTGTAGATCAGCAGTGTTATGTTAATCACTCATTCTATACAAGTCCCCTGCTGCCATTGCTCACCAGCAGGGAACATTTCTACCTGCTGGTAATCAGTAAACGGAAAGCTACCTTATACGAAGCAGACGCCTTTGGTATGCAGGAAGTGCCCATTGAAGGCATGCCGCGCGGTATTGATGATGTGGTGCATTTCGAGGAGAAAGATGGCCAGCAGCTTTTCCGTACGGGCAGCTCCGGTGCAGGACAAGGGGCTAATTACCATGGCACCGGTTCCGGCAGACCCGATGACAAGGCGAATATTTCCATGTACATGGATGAAGTGGATGAAACCCTGTGGAAAGAGCTGCTATCCACACAACATGTTCCACTGATGCTGGCGGCAGTAGAATACATGATCCCCATCTTCAGGAAAAGAACAAATTACAGGCACGTAGTAGATGATGCGCTGACAGGCAATTTTGAACACGAGAACATCAACGCGCTGTACGAAAAAGCTCGCGAGAAAATGAAGCCCTACTTTGAAGAGGAACGGCGACAGGCCCTGGAACAATATGGTAATAACAGCGGCAACGGCCTTACCTCCACCATGCCGGATGATATCATTCCCGCCTGCTACTACTCACGCGTGGATACGCTGTTCATCCGGAAAGACGCCCAGCTGTGGGGAAATTTCAATGAACAGGACAATAAACTCGTGCTGCATTCATCCCAGCAGGCCGGCGACGAATGCATGATCAACGCCGCCGCTGCAAAGGCAATAGAAACCGGCGCCGCCGTATTCATGCTCGATAAATCCCAGATGCCTGCGGGGAGTGTAATGGCGGCGAGGATGAGATATTAACGTTTGAAGTTTGAAGAGGTTTGAGGTTTGAGGTTCGTTGGAGGTTGATGGTTTATGGCAGGGCTTTCGAACTGGCGAATTGCTACAACTTATAACGTGCAACAAACCTCAAACCTCAAACTTTTTTATTATTTTTGTTTGGATGAACCTCTGGAAAAATATCATCAAAAGTCCCACCTGACCGGCTGGTCAAACATACGCCTTGTTACAGGCGGCATTCCCTTATTGAATAGTATTACATGTTGAAATGAGATGCTCCCTTTTGGGCGGAGTGTCCAATACTGTATTCCCTAAACTGATATCTGCAATGAAAACAATTATAGAGCCTTTTAAGATAAAGTCTGTAGAACCTGTTTATTTTACCAGCCGTGAAGAGCGTAAACAGATACTCTCGGCAGCACATTACAACCCCTTCCTGATCCATGCCAGGGATGTGATCATTGACCTGTTAACAGACAGCGGTACCAGCGCCATGAGCAGCGAACAATGGGCCGGCGTAATGCGGGGTGATGAGAGCTATGCAGGCAGCGAGAGCTTTTTCCGCTTTGAGAACAGCGTGCGGAATATCACCGGTATGCCCTTTATTATCCCCACCCACCAGGGAAGGGCGGCAGAAAAGATACTTTTCAGCATTTGCGGTGGTAAAGGAAAATATTTTGTGAGCAATACCCTGTTCGATACCACGCGCGCCAATATTGAATTCTCAGGGGCAGAAGGGATAGACCTGCTCTGTGAAGAGGGAAAACAGCCTGCACTGGTGGCGCCTTTTAAGGGGAATATCAATATACAGGCGCTGGAGCAGTTCATACAGGAAAAAGGCGCGGAAAATATTCCCATGGTGATCATTACGGTAACCAATAACTCCGGCGGCGGGCAACCTGTAAGTATGGAAAATGTACGCGCCGCCAGGCAGGTCTGCGATAAATACGGTGTACGGTTGTTTATAGACGCCTGCCGCTTTGCAGAGAATTGCTACTTCATCAAGAAACGGGAGAAGGGCTATGCAGATAAAACCGTCCTGGCCATTGCGCAGGAACTGTTCTCCTATGCAGACGGCTGCACCATGAGCGCCAAGAAAGATGCATTCGCCAATATAGGCGGATTTTTGGCGCTGCGCAATGAGCAGCTGGCAATGGAATGCCGCAACCTGCTGATCATTACGGAAGGGTTCCCCACTTACGGCGGACTGGCAGGGCGCGACCTGGAAGCCATTGCTATCGGGCTGGAAGAAGTGATGCAGGAAGATTACCTGCAATACCGCATCCGCAGTATTGAATACATAGGAGAGAAGCTGGATGCCGCAGGCGTACCCTATATCAAACCTACCGGTGGCCATGCCGTGTACCTGGACGCTAAGGCATTTCTACCGCACATTCCCGTACACCAGTATCCCGGGCAGGCGCTGTGCGCAGCATTGTATATTGAAGGCGGCGTGCGCGGTGTAGAGATAGGATCTGTGATGTTCGGTAAGTACGCGGCAGACGGATCCCTGATACCCGCCCAAATGGAACTGGTACGCCTGGCTATTCCCCGCCGGGTATACACCCAGAGCCATATTGACTACGTAGCGGAAGTGATCGTAGAAGTATTCAGGAACCGCGACCAGATCAAAGGATACGAGATCACTTATGAAACACCGTTACTGAGACATTTCACCGCGCAATTCAGGGAGGTGTAAGCGTTTGAATGTTTGAAAGTTTGAAGGCGCCCTACCGCTTTTGGCCACCTTCAAATTTTCAAACGCTCAAACTATCAAACCTTCAAACTATTTACATTTATTTTTCCAACACATTTGTCCGCCACATACGCCAGGTTGTTTGCCTGCGCGGCTGTCACAACGGTATGCAGTTGATCATTGAGGGGCGCCCAGCGGCCGGGATCAGAATAGTCGGAGAAGATGATGACGCTGGGTATGCATAACGCAGCGGCAATGTGAGAAACGCCGGTGTCATTGCTTAACAGCAGCTGCGAACTTTGAATGAGGGCTGCCATTTCGCCGATGGTGGTTTGCCCTGCCTGCGCAACCAGGTCAATGGCGGGGTATTGCATTTGTGCAGTGACGGCCTGTGTGAGGGCGGCTTCTTCTGCAGCACCGGTAACAACTATTGTATGTCCCATGGCTGCGAGCGCATCGCCCACGGCGGCAAAATGGGCGGCAGACCAGCGGCGCCGCGGATCACGTGCGCCGGGATGCAGGCAGATATAGTTGCCTGCCTGCAGGTTTAACAGCTCCATGATCATCCCCGCCCCTGCGTATTCTTCTGCATGGATAGGAAATTCCAGTGCGGTGCCGTCTATGGGTATGTCCAGCGCGTGCACTATTTTCAGCAGGCGCAATATTTCATGCTCGCTTTCGGTCATGAGCGGGAACAGCGTTTCATTGGGGGCCCACACGCCTGCGGCACGGAGTCCTGCCGTTATCCTGCCATTCAGCAGGAAGCAGCAGTCATTGGTATGGGCACCGCTGCCCTGCATTTGAAGGACCAGGTCAAATTGTTCCTGCTGCGCATCCAGCAGGAAACGTGCAATCCCGGCGGGATCGGCTTCCTGTTCCGGAAGGCCGGGCCACCCGGGAAACGGTAGCAGCCTGCTGAAATAATGATTGAACCGTTGTACAAAATTTTCTTTTCCCGGCAGGCCAAGTAAAGTTATTTCCGCTTGCGGGTATGCCTTTTTAATGGCGCGTACCGCGGGGATCATGCAGAGCATATCGCCCAGCTGTAATGCACGCAGTATGGCTATTTTGTTAATGTTATCCATTATATCACGGCTTTAAGCTCATGCATATTGCAGAGCAGGTCCTGTACCGAATGTATCACATCATCCACCGTTATATCTGCAACAAAGGAAGTGTTGTGTTTACAGCTGGTAATGGTGGTCTTCAGTTTTTTTGTTTCCAGTCCGCATAAAGGACATTGACTGGTCCATGAGATCAGTGGCCGCGCCAGCGCGCTGGTCATGGGCGTACCCGTGATCATATTACCTACCCAGTAGATGCCAACTGCGGGAACCCGTAGTGCGTAAGCCAGGTGCAGCGGCCCGGAGTCGTTAGACACTACGATGGCTGCCATAGACAGCAGGCCGGTGAGTCCGCATATGCCCAGCTTCCCGCAAAGACTGTAGGCGCCCTTGCGCTGCTGCATGTTTTGCAGTATGGCGTCGGCCAGGTAGCTTTCTTCCGCTACGCCGTTGATGTACACGGTGTATCCTTCGTTCACCAGGTAATCTGCCACCTTTGCAAAATGGATGGCGGGCCAGTGGCGGTGCGGATCTGTTGCCCCCGGATGGATCACCGCAATGCGGCCGGTGTACTGCCCGGGCATAGCTGCCCTTGCTTCCTGCAGGTCTTTATCCATCACAGTGATGGCCGGAGCAATATGACGGGTATTGGCGCCCAGGTAGGACACCACTTCCAGGAAACGCAGGATCTCGCTGTAGTACACAACATATGGGATGTTGATATCCAGTGGGGGCGCATCAGGCGCCTGTAAGCCTACATTCAGCCGGGCGCCCAGTTTTTGCAGGAAGGGGTTGGAGAAGCCGCCGCCGCCGTGCATCTGTATTGCGATATCGAATTGCTCCTGCTGCATCTGTTCAAAGAAGCTTTCCACCAGTGCATGGTCGGGCTCGTAGTGCTCTGCTTCACCTACACCGGGATAGGGCGGTACCACCACAACACGGTCTACCGGGCCCGGGCGGTCTGTCAGTAAAGCCTGGTGCATTTTTTTACCCAGGTATACGATCTCGTTATCCGGGTAGGTTTCTTTCAGCGCCCGCAAGGCGGGTAATGCAAATATGAAATCACCGAGGGCATTGGCCCGCAGTACAGCGATCTTTTTTTTCATCAGCATGTAGCTTTTGGCTTTAGCTTTCAGCCTGGTGTTTTCACGGCCAGGAAGTTTCATGTAAAGGAATCACCATGATCTCCGGAACGGCGGTGTCTGCGGGGCCTTCCAGGATGTAGCGGATGTTGCCTGCTACGTTTTCCGGGTCTTGCAGCTTGTTCTGGTCAATATCCGGGAAGCGGTCCAGCAGGAAGGGCGTTTTCATACCGCCTGCAATGAGCGCCGTTACCTTGATACCGTGCTGCCGCGCTTCTGTGAATAATGCCTGGGTAAAGCCGCGCAGGCCCCATTTACTGGCATGATAGGCAGAAGCTTCTGGCCAGGCGCGTAAGCAGGCGGTAGATACGATGTTGATAATGTGACCGCCACCCTGGCCCGACATCACCGGCAATACATATTTACTGGTAATGAAAGGTCCGCGCAGGTTTACAGACATCACCACATCCCACTCTGCCACGCTCATTTCCGTGATGGGTTTGGTAAAATCCACCCCCGCATTATTGATCAGTACATCCAGGCGGCCATACTTACCGGTGATTTCCTGCAACGCTTCTTTCACATTTTCTTCCTTGCTCACATCCAGGTGCAGGGGATAAGCCTCTCCGTTGTTCTCCTGGATCTCTTCTGCCAGCTTAACGGCCTTGGCGTCCTGGATATCCCCGATGATCACGATGTGATCTTCCGCCAGTGTGGTGCAAATGGCTTTACCGAGGCCCTGGCTGCCGCCGGTTACTAATACTACCTTTTTGTTCTGCATGTGTATTGTGTGGTTTTAATGTTTTCAGATCTCTTTTTCAACATCCGTGTGTTGTCCGCTGATGTAGCTGACAGGCCCGTTGTTGGCTACTGCTGTGCGGAACAGTGCTTCCCATTCCCGGGTAAACCGTTGTATGTTAAAGCGCCGTTCAGCAATTTTCCGTCCTTCGGCCCCTATGCGGGCGGCCAGTTCGGGTTTTCGCAGCAGCAGGTCCATCTTGTTGATCAGCGCCGCAGGGTTGGTGTCCAGGAAGCCGGATTGTCCGTTACAGATGATGGTGGCCAGTTCTGTGGTAGCCAACGCTACCACGGGTATACCCATCATCATGGCTTCGCATACGGCCAGTCCGAGGCTGGTGTACCGGATGGGGTTAAAGAAGAAGCGGTATTGACAGATGAAGGCGGGCAGCTCTGTATGGGTCACCTCTCCAAGTCCGCCCAGTTCATCTGCACCCATACCCACCAGGTCAAGCGGTACCTGCCGGGAGGCCTCCCGGAATACGTCCAGTCCGAGGCGCCTGCCTCTTTTGGCCAGGTTGTTCACCACTACGATGCCCCTTTCCAGCTGACCGGTATAATGCACCTGGTCGGGTATCATTACGCCGTGTTCTATTACTACGGCGGGGCTGCGGTTATTATCCCACATCAGCTTGTTGAAGGAGGTAACATGCACCACGATGGTATCCGGGCTGTCAACAATGTGGCGGGTATCTGTAGGATGCTGCCTGGGTGGATCATGCTCGAGGTAGATCTTCGGTAATTGCCGTTGTTCGGGTGTAAGTATCTCATACTGGTCTGTCTGGTAATTAGCGGCACTCTGGAACAGGATACAGTCAAAGGCAGTATGCGGTATGTCTTTTACAGGTATTTCGTGAACATTACTACCAAAGGGGTAGGTGGCGCCCCGGCCTATATAGCCTTCAGTACGGGCTTCATTAACAGGAAGGTAGATGTCATAATTGCCTTGCGAAAGATAATACAGGTAACTTCCGTGGACATGCCAGGTAAAAACCTTCAGTCTGGTTTGCATATATACAAATGAGTTTGGTGAAACTGGACTTATTGAGCCTCAATTAACGAGCCACACGGTTGCCAAAGGAGGAAGGGCCCCGGTGCAGTAGAATATTTTCCTCGGTTTATTGTCCAGCACCACGTTTTTTACTCACATAAGTAGATCACATCATTACATATTACGATAAAGAATATTCAATTAAACATTTGTTTAAACTAAACAAACGTTTAATTTTGTGTTTCAAACGAACGTTTAATTAATTAGTTGTTAGTGTTTGGTTGGCGTAAGCAGCAGTTGGAAACAGAGGAAGCGGGGACGGAAGTTTTAGGAAGAAAAGGAAACAGCAGAAGAAGGAAGACAGTAAGACGGGAACCAGGCAGGATGACAGACTGACAAGAAAGGTAAACAAAGACAGCCAGGCAGGAAGAAGTTAAAGCATAACAGCATGGAAAAAGAAACAATAACAGTGAAAGTGGGAGACCGGGCGCTAACAACTAATTCTTTACAACTTACTAATCATGGAGGAAGCAATGGATTTTAATCAGAAACAATTACAGATCCTGGAAACAGCAGAGCGCTTGTTCGCCATGCACGGATTTCACGGGGCTTCTGTAAGAGATATAGCGCAGGGTGCAGATGTTAACATCGCCATGATATCCTATTACTTCGGATCAAAGGAACGCCTCATGGAGTCCATCTTTTTAAAACGTATCATGGACGTAAAGACCGGGCTCGATGAACTGTTGAAGAATAAAGATCTACATCCCCTTGAAAAAATTAACCGCCTGATAGACATTTTTGTTGCCAGGATCTCCGAACGACCTTATTTCTGCAGGATGATGGTCAGGGCCCAGGCAAATGATGAAGGCATACCTACTGAATTGATCACGGATGTAAAGAAACAAATGCACGAAATGGTCAAGAAATTGATCACCGAAGGACAAAAGAAAGGTGTTTTTGTGGCCGATGTGGACCCGCTGATGACAGTAAGCACAATTGTAGGTACTGCCAATCATGTGGTGCTCTCACAAAACTACCTGCGTAAACTCTGGAATATGGAGGGCGTACCGGATGAAAAATTCCGGCTACAGCTCCAGGAGAAAGTAGCCAATCATTTAAAGAAAATGTTTAAAGTAGTTTTAACCAATGAACGTTAGGAGTATATACAGATCATCATTCCTGGTGACCTTGGCGCTGTTGCTGGCTTTTAGCCTGGCCAGCCGGGCGCAGTCGGGCGGAAAGCTCACCCTGAATGAGGCAATTGATCTCAGCTTAAAGAACAGCAAACAGCTGAAATTAAACCAGACGAAGGTCATTGCTGCTACCAACGCAGTAAAAGATGCCAACGCAAAACAATTGCCGGACGCCAGCATATCTGGTTCTTACCTGCGCATTAACAGGCCCAATGTAGATCTGAAAACGGGTGACAACAGCGGTGGCAATGGCGGCGGCTTTGAATTTGACGCCAACCAGGTGGCTTATGGTTTAGCCAATGTATCCGTACCGCTTTTTTCCGGCTTTAAGATCCAGGCAGGAAAAGAATCTGCCCGTTACCTGGCCGTAGCCGCCAAGCTGGATGCAGACCGCGACCGGGACAAAGTGATCCAGAACACCGTAGCCGCTTACAGCAACCTGTATAAAGCAGCCGTAGCGGTAAACCTGGTAAGAGAGAACCTGAAACAACAACAGCAGCGTACTGCCGACTTTGCGAATATGGAAAAGAACGGCCTGCTTGCACGCAACGATTTATTAAAGGCCCAGCTGCAGGAGTCTAATATAGAAGTGGCCCTGACACAGGCAGAAAGCGACCTGAAAGTGGCCCGTGTGAACATGAACATTATGCTGGGTATTCCGGAAGACAGCCAGTATGATATAGACACCAACTTCCTTTCACAGGTGGGCCCGGATAGGAAGAGCGAAGTGGAATGGGAACAGACGGCGCTGCAACGCCGCAAGGATGCCGCCTCCCTGCAGGCCCATGAGAAAGCTGCTTTAGCCGGTATCAAATCTGCCAAGGGAGATTATTATCCTTCCCTGGCCCTCACCGGTGGTTACGTAGCGGCGGACATCCCTGGTTTTGTGACCGTTACCAATGCAGTGAACGTAGGCGTAGGATTGAAGTACAACCTGTCATCCCTCTGGAAAGCAGGTTCCAAAGTAGACGATGCAAAGAACCAGCTGAATGCAGTGAAGATCAACGAAGAAATGCTTGCAGATGATATTCACGTAGAGGTGAACCGTGCTTATGAGAACTACGTGGTAAGCACCAAGAAGATTGAAATGTATCAGAAGGCAATAGAACAGGCAGATGAGAATTATCGCATTACCCGGAACAAGCACGAGAACAGCCTGGCCACTACTACCGACCTGCTGGAAGCCGATGTTGCCCAGCTGCAGGCAAAGCTGAACTACACCAGTGCCAAAGCAGACGCCGTGGTTTCCTACAACAAATTACTGGAAACGGCAGGTGTGCTGAGTGACAATAAATAGCGATCATCATTAAAAAGTACAAAACACAAGAAATTCAATTAAGGTCTTTATGGAAACAGTTAATGAAGTAAGATCTACCAGTCATAAAGCAGCGAATGCTGCACAGGGTGAGAATGGCGCTCCTAAGAAAAAGAACCTGCGCTTCATTATCATACTGGCCGTACTGGTAATTGGCGGGGGCTCCTTTGGTATCACCAAATATGTACACGCCCTGCATCATGAGGAAACAGACAATGCACAGGTGGAAGCAAATGTGAGTCCTGTAATACCCCGTGTAAGCGGTTATGTGAAAGAAGTAAGGGTGAAGGATAACCAGCTCGTGAAGAAAGGCGATACCCTGATAGTGCTGGACGACCGCGACCTGCAGATAAGGGTACAACAGGCGGAAGCCGCCCTGGCTGCCGCCCAGGCTAACGTAGGTGTGGCTGAAGCCAATACCACTGCTTCCCGTGCCAATATCGTAACCTCTCATGCCAACGTGGCAACGGTAGAAGCCCAGATAGAAGCTGCCAAGGTGAACCTGTGGCGCGCTTCTCAGGACTACGACCGTTACGCCAACCTGATCAAGGATCACTCTATTACCCAACAGCAATACGAACAGGCGCTGGCCGCCAAGCAAACCGCTGAACGCCAGCTGCAGGTACTGCAGGAGCAGAAGGCATATGCCTCTAAACAAACCTCCGTGGTGGCTTCCCAGAGTGATGCTACCGCCCGCCAGATCAGCGCCGCCCAGGCAGTGATCAAACAACGTGAGGCCGACCTGGCAGATGCTCAACTGAACCTTTCCTACGCAGTGATCACTGCCCCGGAAGATGGCAGGGTATCTAAAACATATGTACAGCCCGGACAATATCTCCAGGCAGGTCAGTCACTGTTCAGCGTAGTACTTGACAACAGCATATGGGTAGTGGCCAACTTTAAAGAAACACAGCTGGATAAAATGAAAGTAGGACAGAAAGTAGAAGTGCATGTAGACGCTTTCCCTGAAAAGGACCTGGAAGCGCATGTGGCTTCCTTCTCCCCGGCTACCGGTGCAAGATTTGCACTGCTGCCTCCTGATAACGCATCCGGCAACTTTGTGAAAGTGGTACAGCGTCTCCCCGTGAAGATAGAATTTGATCACCCGGAAGACCCGGTGGTGAAACAACTGCGTGCAGGCCTGAACGTAGTGGTAGACGTAAATCTTGACTAATAACAACATCGAACTGTTTATGACGCAACAGGAATCATTGGTGGAATACGGGGCCCGGAGGGTGATCATCACCATCACCGCCATCTTCTGCGCACTGCTCGAAATAGTGGATACCACGATCGTGAACGTGGCGCTGAATGATATGCGGGGCAACCTGGGCGCCACCATGAGTGAGGTGGGATGGGTGGTGACCGCTTACGCCATCGGTAACGTGATCATCATCCCCATGACCAGCTGGCTGGCCCAGCAATTCGGGCGTCGTAACTACTTCGCCGTATCCATCATCATATTCACCGTCTCCTCTTTCCTCTGCGGTAACGCCAGTGTGTTGTGGGAGCTGGTACTATTCAGGTTTATACAAGGGGTAGGCGGTGGCGCCCTGCTGGTAACATCGCAGACCATTATAACAGAAAGCTACCCGGTAGAAAAACGTGGCATGGCGCAGGCCATCTATGGCCTGGGTGTGATCATAGGGCCAACCCTGGGTCCCCCGCTGGGCGGCTACATTGTAGATAACTTTTCCTGGCCATATATATTTTACATCAACATTCCCATAGGTGTCATTGCCACCCTGCTTACGCTGCAATTTGTGCGTAGTCCCAAGTTTGCAGAAAAGAAAGCGGCCAATGAGATAGACTGGTGGGGTATTGCTTTCCTGGCCATGGCCGTAGGCTCATTACAATATGTGCTGGAGCGCGGGCAGGAAGACGACTGGTTCAGCGACGGTACCATCGCAACGTTAGCGGTAGTATCCGTATTAGGCTTTTTCTTTTTCGTCTGGAGGGAGTTGGTGTACAAGAATCCGATTGTAGAACTGCGTGTATTGAAGAACGGAAACCTGCGGATTGGAACAGTATTGTCTTTTGTGATGGGATTTGGATTGTACGGCTCCACCTTCGTTATACCCCTGTATACGCAGGGTATAATGGGGTGGACCGCCACGCAGTCTGGTTTGCTGATGCTGCCCGCCGCTTTAATGACGGCCTTCATGATGCCTTTCATTGGCCAGTTGCTGGGAAAAGGCGTGTCGCAGCCCCTGCTGATTGCAATAGGGATGTTAGCCTTTTTTGTTTACAGCTTCTGGGGCTATAAGATCATCAGTCCCGACACCGGGAAGGACGCTTTCTTCTGGATGCTGATTGTGCGCGGTGTTGGTCTGGCAATGCTGTTCATCCCCATCACGGCATTATCGCTCTCATCCCTGAAGGGGGTGCAGATAGGACAGGGGGCCGCCTTCACAGGTATGGCCCGGCAATTGGGGGGATCTTTCGGGATCGCATTGATCACCACTTTTGTATCACGCAGGAACCAGCTGCACCGTAATGACCTGGTGAGTGACCTGGACATTAACAACCCGGTGGTGGCCAACAGACTGCATGCCATGCAGGCCAGCTTTATGCAGAAGGGAGCCGATGCAACTACGGCGTTGAAAAGAGCGTACCAGTCACTGGAGTACTCCATCGTAAAGCAGCAGACAGTATTGTCGTATATGGATGTGTTCCTTTACCTCGGCGTGCTGTTCCTGATCTTTGTGCCGCTGGTGCTGATGGTAAGAGCCAAAAAACAAACAGGTAAAATAGATGCGAGTGCAATGCACTAAAAGATATTAAGGTATGTTACTAACAGTGTAACAGTTGTAGGTTTAGGTAAAAGCCGGAATAGTCTTGTTCCGGTTTTCCTTTTTTATCACCCGCCCAGTCCGCCTATCATACTGAACACAATTACGCCCAGCACAATGAGCGTGATCACAACATACAAATAATCTTTTTCGAGCAGGAAGGCCACTACGGAGAAGAGTATACGCGCAATCGGCGTGGCGATCAGCATCACCACCCCCAGCTGGATCAGCTCCTTACCATGCCCGCCGCACACACCTTTTACAATGGAAGGCAGGTTGTCCCAACGGGCATTAGGCCCTGCAAATGCCCGGTAAGACGGCGCCTCGTGCCCATGCCTCACCAGGTAGATCATCCCGCCTGCGATCACCACAACGCCTGAAAAAATAACGCCAAAACGCAGCAATGTACCCATCAGTACCTCCACGTCTTTATCAGCCCAGTATGTCTTTGAAAGCCAGTGTTTCTTCATTTGTCAGAATTTCCGTGTAATGCCGTTAAAGATCATTTGTAATGCCAGCAGCGTGATCACCACGCTGAAAATAATGCGCAGCAGTTTGGTGTTGGCTTTAGCCAGTATTTTAGTGCCGCCCAGTGCGCCGGCCAGAACACCCAGCACAACGGGGAAGCAAAGCCCCGGGTCAATATACCCTCTTTGCAGGTATACCACCGCGCTGGCAGCAGCCGTTACTCCTATCATGAAAATACTGGTGGTAGTAGATACTTTGAAGGGAACACGCATCATGTTATCCATCGCCAGCACCTTTAAAGCCCCGGAGCCGATGCCCAGCAGTCCGGACAATACACCGGCGATGGTCATCATCAGGTAACCGCCGGGCACCCTGCGTACTTTATAACTCACCTCACCGGATGGGGTGGGATAGTCGCCATTCAGTCGGAGGCGTTGCGCCAGCTCGCTTTTTTCTTCCGTTTCGAGATGACTGTGTTTTGGGCGGGCAGATAGCAGGGCGGAAATGATCAGCACCACGCCAAAGATAATGGCCACAATATGCGTGGGCATATATACCGCCAGCAAGGCGCCGGCTACCGCCCCGGTGGTAGTGGCAATTTCCAGGAACATACCCAGGCGTATATTGGTAATGCCTTCCTTTACATAGGCGGAGGCAGAGCCGGAAGAAGTGGCAATGGCCGCGATCAGTGCGGTTCCGATAGCATAGCGGATGTCTACATGAAAAACCAGGGTAAGCAGTGGAATGATCACTACGCCTCCTCCTAGTCCGGTGAGCGACCCCAGCAGCCCTGCCAGAAAAGCTCCGCCCAGGAGAATGAGCGTAAAAGTTAAGATTGTCATGGTTGGTGGCTCAGTTGGTTGGTAAAGGTAAATAAATCCAAAGGTAGAATAATTACGATTTAGTATATTTAATGACTATGAGAATACCCCTGTTGTCACTTGCCAGCTTGTTAGCCTTGCTGTTCAGCATCACAGCCAGGGCACAGCCATCCCGCCCCAATATCGTGTTCATCTACACAGATGACCTGGGCTATGCAGACGTCAGCTGTTATGGCGCCGTTAAGATTAAAACACCGCATATAGACCGCCTGGCGGCCAGCGGCATCCGCTTTACCAACGCGCATGCCAGTTCGGCCACCTGTACGCCTTCCCGTTATTCCTTCCTCACGGGCCAATATGCCTGGCGGCGGAAAGGCACCGGTATTGCCCCCGGCAATGCCGCCCTGATCATTGATACGGCGGTAACCACCGTGCCCGCGCTGCTGAAGAAAGCCGGCTATACCACCGGTGTGGTGGGTAAATGGCATCTGGGCCTGGGCGGAGCAGAGGGGCCGGATTGGAACGGGGAGATCAGGCCGGGGCCCCTGGAACTGGGTTTTGATGAATCTTTTATCATCCCCGCTACACTGGACAGGGTACCCTGCGTATACGTGGAGAACAGGCGCGTTGTGCGTTTAGATCCTGCAGACCCCATCCTGGTGAATTATAACCAGCCTGTTGGCAACTGGCCCACCGGCCGTGAACACCCGGAACTGTTACGGGTTAAATCGTCCCATGGGCATGATAATACCATCATTAACGGGATAGGCCGCATCGGGTATATGACCGGCGGCCGGGCGGCCCTGTGGACCGACCAGGACATCGCCGATACGCTCACGGCAAGGGCGGAAAGCTTTATTGCTGCACACCGCACCGAGCCCTTCTTCCTGTACTTCGCCACGGCGGATATTCACGTGCCCCGCGATCCGCACCCGCGCTTTGCAGGTAAAAGCGGTATGGGACCCAGAGGAGACGCCATCCTGCAGCTGGACTGGTGGGTAGGACGGATCATGGCCACTTTAGACAGTCTGCAGCTGACCAGCAATACCATTGTGATTTTCAGCAGCGATAATGGCCCCGTGCTGGATGACGGCTACCAGGACAATGCCGTGGAGCAACAAAACGGCCACCTTCCTGCAGGGACCCTGAGCGGCGGTAAATACAGCGCTTTTGAAGGCGGTACGCGGATACCTTTCCTGTTTAGCTGGCCAAAGGCCGTAAAGCCAGGCAGCTCAAAGGCTTTAATCAGCCAGGTAGACCTGTTGGCTTCTTTTGCCGCTTTAACCGGGCAGTCATTATCCCCCGCAGATGCACCGGATAGTTTTGATATGCTGCCGGTGCTGCTGGGTAAAAGAGAAAAAGGAAGGGAGGATTTGGTCGAGCAGGGCGCCAGTCTTTCGCTGATCTCAGGAGACTGGAAGTACATTGCGCCCTCAAAAGGGCCTGCCGTGTTGCCCAATGTGCATATTGCATCAGGGCATAACGAACAACCGCAGCTTTATGATCTCAGGAATGATCTGGCAGAAAAGAACAACCTGGCATCCCGCCATCCGGAAAGGGTGAAAACAATGGCCGCACGCCTGGAAGCACTGCAACAAAAGGGCAGGAGCAGGGAATAAGGATGGTAAGTAATTATCATCGCTTTCTTGCAGACGATCCTCTTACGATCAGCACAGGATCCAGTACCAGCTTATCCGCCGGCATCGGTTCTTCTTCCTGTTTATGCCGGATCATTTTAAGGAATAAATGCGCGGCTTCCTGACCCATTTTCACGGTCTGCTGATCAATGGTAGAAAGGCCCGGACTTACCAGCGCCCCGAAAGATTCATTGGCAAAACCGATCACACCCGTTTCTTTCGGCACTTTTATTTTGTACACCTGCAGCTGCTGGATCACACCCATGGCCGTATAATCTTCCAGTGCAAACACCGCATCAAAGGGGATGTTCTTTTCCCGCAGCATCCTTATGCAGGAGCGGCCAAACTCCAGCGAGAATTCGCCCTGCAGGATCAGCTCCTTCCGCACAGGTATCTTATACCGTTTCAATGCATCTTTATAGCCCCTCAGGCGTTCTTTGAAGATGGGCAGGCCCCTGGCGGCGGTAATGTGCACGATCCGCTCATAACCCTGCTGTATCAGGTGTTCTGTGGCAATAAAGCCTCCTTTGTAATCATTGATGGTAACCGACGGTGTTTCCAGCGCCGCTACATCACGGTCAAAGAAGATGAGCGGGATGTTGCGCCTTTTTACTTCCTCATAATGCCCGTACTGATCGGTTTCCAGTGAAACGGAACAAATGATGCCATCCACATGCGACTGCAGGAAAGTGTCTATCCCTTTCTTTTCCTGTTGCAGTAATTCGTTAGACTGGTAAAGCAGTATGCTGTATCCATTTTCATTCATCACCTTCTCGATCCCGTGTACTACTGAGCTGAAGAAGCTCACATCGAGGCTGGGCACGATCACCCCGATAACATGCGTATTACCTGAGCGCAGCGATGAAGCCAGCTTGTTCTGATGATAATTCAGCTTCTCCGCTGTTTTGCGCACTGCCGCCTTGGTGGCCTCACTGATAGCCGGGTGATCCCGCAGCGCCCTGGCCACCGTAGAAAAGGTAATGTTCAGTTCCCTGGCAATATCATGGATCGTTGTTCTCTTCATACTACATTTAACACACAATTTTAATGATCCATTTTTGTTTTTTCACGTTTTCTTTTATTTTTATGCCAACGTTGGCATTAATAACAGCTTTTAGCTATTGGCAGCAGGCAATCAGCGATTATGTTTGCCTGGCAGCCATGAGCTGACAGCACACAGCTGGCGGCTGATAGCGAATTGCCAACAGCTTTTTTCACTGATACAAATAATTCTCACTATGGCAAAAATTGTCACTGGCAGTAAAGAATTCTTTAAAGGCATAGGCCAGATCCGTTATGAAGGACCTTCTACAGACAACCCGCTGGCGTATCGCTGGTATGATGAGAACAAAGTAGTAGCCGGAAAGACCATGAAAGAGCACCTGCGTTTTGCGGTGGCCTACTGGCACTCTTTCTGCGGAACAGGCGCCGATCCCTTTGGCGGGCCTACCCACATTTTCCCCTGGGATGAAAAATCGGACCCGGTTGAAAGGGCAAAAGATAAGATGGACGCAGCTTTTGAGTTCATCACCAAACTGGGCATGCCTTACTACTGTTTCCATGATGTAGACGTAGTAGATTATGGTAACGATATAGCGGAGAACGATAAAAGATTGCAAACCCTGGTAGACTATGCAAAGTCTAAACAGGCAGACAGCGGTGTAAAGCTTTTATGGGGCACTGCCAACCTGTTCTCACACCGCCGTTATATGAACGGCGCGGCCACCAACCCGGATTTCCATGTGCTCTCTCATGCAGCTGCACAGGTAAAAGCGGCGCTGGATGCTACCATCGCACTGGGCGGTGAGAACTATGTATTCTGGGGCGGCCGTGAAGGATATATGAGCCTGCTCAATACCGATATGAAGCGTGAACAGGAGCACCTGGCCAGGTTCCTGCAAACTGCCAGGGATTATGCGCGCAAACAGGGCTTTAAAGGCACCTTCTTTATTGAGCCTAAACCCTGCGAGCCTACCAAACACCAGTATGATTATGATGCTGCTACGGTGATCGGCTTCCTGCGCCAGTACGACCTGCTGAATGATTTCAAGCTGAACCTGGAAGTGAACCATGCCACACTCGCGGGCCATACCTTCCAGCATGAGCTCCAGGTAGCTGCAGATGCAGGTTTACTGGGCTCTATTGACGCCAACAGGGGCGATCAGCAGAATGGATGGGATACCGACCAGTTCCCGAACAATATCAACGAAGTAACAGAATACATGCTGATCATCCTCGAAGCCGGTGGCTTTGCAGGCGGCGGTATCAACTTCGACGCCAAGATCCGCAGAAACTCTACTGACCCCGCAGATCTGTTTCATGCTCACATTGGCGGTGTAGATACTTTTGCCCGCGCACTGGTAGTGGCTGATAAAGTGCTGCAATCTTCCGACTACAAAAAGATCCGTAAAGACCGCTATGCAACTTATGACAGCGGTAAAGGCCAGGAGTTTGAAGCCGGTAAATTATCACTGGAAGACCTGCGCGCCTATGCGATCGAAAAGGGAGAACCCGTAGCTGTCAGCGGACGGCAGGAGTACCTGGAGAACCTTATCAACAGATATATTTAAGCATAACACACAAAAAACGATCGAAGGGCCTGGCCGCGCAAGCAGTCAGGCTTTTTCTTTGCCCTGAAACCGGTTACAATCAGGAGGTTAGCTGAAATAGTAACTAAATAATCGGACAGTGTATTAAAAAAAGATGAATTTTTTTTTGCCCCGATAGCCCCTTTGACGGCCGGAAAGTGTCCTTACTACACCAGCAAAAAGGTATTGAAGCTATTATCGGTAAACGGAACAGGAATAGCCTGGCACCTGTAACTGAAGGGGAATGCGGACTTTTAAACCATCTCCATCATGAAAACGAAACTGTTCCTTGCAATTTGTGTGTTTGTGCTGGCTGTAAGCACCAATTGGGTTATGGAAGCCAATGCCAGGGCCAACGCTTATTAAACAGATGCTGACGCTCCGGGATTTTGTTTTTATCCGCTGGCATTGCCTGCGGTTTGTTCGGTACAGGTCACCGGCACCATTTGCCGGTCTACCGGGAATTTGTTCACTTACTATAAAGACGCCGCTTGCAGTAGTCCGTTCTACCGCCAGCAGTAAAGAAAAAAGGATCTGATGTTCATCCGTCTATTTCGCTCACTCCGGCGGAAAAGGAGCAAAGCTGGTCTTATCACAGGCAGTTTCCTGCTTAGTATTGCCACGGTCTGGATCTTATACCTGGCTGCAGATAAGATCAATCACCGGCCCAACGGCTTTATACGGCTTGTACCGCCGCATATGGCCACGCCGGAAAAGATACTGGACATTCAATACAATTCCTATTACATTGCAGGCGCTTCTCCTACGCAGATCTACCTGGGAAATGCCGTTGCCCCCACTTATGTGCTCCGCATGAACTATGCATTGTCAGATACGGGGCATATGCGGCTGGAAGCGGCTCCCGGAACGAAGCTGTCCGGACCTGCAACGGTGACGATAGATTCTCCCCATATTTATATGACGGCAGGCTCGCGGGGTGCTATCCTGCAGGCCTCACTGGGAGCACCTGTGCTGCAACCGCTGCCGGAAGCGCGCCGGCAATTCTATAATGCAAGCCCGGTATCAGCAGCGTCCTTTATCCTGCGGATGTATGACAGCGCGTATCATCAGAATGTACTGGCCAAACGTACGCTGGATACCGTTTTGCATCAGCCCCGCATACCCGTGCTGGAGAAACAGCTGGACGGCGTGTTCTGTACGGACGGAACACTGCATTATGATCCTGGCACAGCCAGATTGGTGTACGTGTATTATTACCGTAACCAGTTTATATGTCTTGACACCAACCTGAATATTCAATACAAAGGCCGTACAATCGACACCGTGAGCCGCGCCAACATTAAGGTTGCCTCGCTGGCCGATGAAGGCAGGAGTACGCTCGCTTCTCCCGCAGGAGTAGTGAACCGTTTAAGCTGTATAGACGGAAAGTGGATCTACGTCAATTCAAAGCTGATGGCGAACAACGAAAAGAAAAAGGAGTTTGATCAGCTGTCGGTGATTGATGTGTATTCGCTCAGGGATGGGGCTTATCATTTCAGCTTCTATCTGCCCAGTCTTGGCGACAAAAAACTGCGGGCATTCCGGGTGTTCGGTAAAACATTGGTGGCCTTATACGATCATTACGTATACACGTTCAGGCTAAATTTTTAGATCCGGACTGTAACAGGAATGGATCTAGCTGGAGTAGCAAATAAGGAGCCGGATATTTATCCGGCTCCGTTTTTATGATCAATAGACAGTGTGTTAGTCAAATAATCCCGAACTCACTTCATCAATATGCGGCAGGTACGTGCGGATCTCTTTGAACAGCAGGTGAGGATCGATGGGTTTGAGCAGGATGGCGGCGGCCCCCGCAGTGGTTAAGGCTTTTTCATGTTCATGAGCACCTGTACAGATCAGTACGGGAATATTTTTAAACAGTGGGTTCTTTTTCAGGAGCAGCAGGGTTTGTTCCCCGTCCAGGTCGGGCATCTGGTGGTCCAGTATGATCAGCTCGGGCAGCTGCCTGGTTTTTTCCAGGTACTGCAGCGCTTCACGTCCGCTGGATGTACAGATAGCGTTGCAGCCGTACATGGTGAGATACTTGGAGAACAGCATGTTATTCATGTTATTATCATCTGCCAGCAGTACGTTGATATTGCTCAGGTCAATTTCGGCTTCTGTTACTTCTTCTTCAATATCAGCAGCACGGCCTTCCTGTAAAGGAAGCAATACCGTAAAAGTAGTGAGGCCGTTTTTGCTGTGCAGCTTTATCCGGCCACCCAGGCTGTCTACCTTGTTGCGGGTAATATAAAGGCCTAAGCCGCTGCCTTCCGTGTATTTGCTGCGTTTATCGGTTGTATACATTTCGAACAGTACGGTCTGCTGTTCCGCCGGAATGTCGGGGCACTGGTTGCTGATAGCCATGCTGAACATGCCTGCGCTACGGGCCACCTGGATAGTGATGGCCGTATTACGGTCTGCATACTTGATGGCGTTGCCCAGCAGGTTGGTCAGGATCATGGTGAGCTTCAGCGCATCGGTTACAATGATATCCGGCATGCCCTCCGCTACTTTCAGTTCCAGCTTAAGGTTCCTGGAGCGTGCACTTACTTTGTGCAGGTTCACCACTTTCTTGATCAGTGAACGGATGGAAAAGGTATCTTCATCTGCTTTGTCAGCACTGCCGGATTCTATCTGCGCGATATCCAGCACATTGTTGAGGATGTTGCGCATATTATGCTGTGCGGTCAGCTGCTGGTCAATATAGGGTTCCAGCTTCTTCATGTTGTTATCCAGCTTTATTTCTCTTTTGATCAGTTGCGATATCAGCGACATGGCATTCAGCTGGTTCCTGATCTCATGCGATATCTTACGGTATACAAAAGTTTTCAGGCGGTTGGCCAGGGCCTTATTCTCCTTGGCATAATACACCACTACCAGCACATCAAACAGCAGGAAGAAGGGGACGGCGGTCCACCGCAGCAGGAACTGCGTTTCAACGCTCATGATCAGCGGCTGGAACACCTGGAAATAATAATTGAGTTCCAGCAGCAGCATGGTGAGCAGGGTAGCGCTGACGCTGATGAACTGCTGACTGGGTTTGGGGTACACCAAAAAACAGCTGCCGCAGAGGCAGACTACGATCAGGGATACATTGATCTGCGGCCCCAGTAAAATGCCAAAATACAGGGCGCTGGCGCAGTGTACCAGGGTAACTGCTATACAGGCCAGGCTGTAGGATCTTTCCTTATTCATCAGTATCACGCCGCAAAACAACAGGCAGGCGGTTAATGCGGGCAGCTGTACTTTCCAGAGCTCACCATAAAGATAGAAGAGGTTGCCGGAAACGAATGCGATGACAGCGCTGATCAGGCTGATGGCATTTACGGTCATTACTCTTTTGGCCGCTTCTTCGGGCAGGCCGCTTGTTCCCGTACGGATAACAGGCATGTAAAGTGGGGTAAGCCTTTTTTTGATCCTGGCAGACAGCGAGGAAAAGGCTCGGGTCATAATTTTTCGCAATGAATAGTTCAAGGTATTCATAAGGATAAATAAATGGGGTGGTTATTTGAGTTTGAACTTCGTTAACTTAAATTGATATTATACTTGTCAGTGCCCGCTGACCGGTATTGCTGAAAAAGGCGCTATCAAACGTTGCTGGTATTGAGGTCTCCTGGTGAATTCGTGCTTTTCTTTGTATCGCTTCCCTTCTAAACTGCTCCGAAATTACACATTTCCGGCTAGACCGTCAAAATGTTAGTTGGAGGTACTTTCTCCTTCGTTATTGCGGGAAGCTCCGAAGCTCAGCGCGCAGGCGCGACGAAGCAATCTTTTCTTTCATCAACTTTTTTCGAAGATCTGACAGCAATCTTTTAAAAACAATCCAGCCCCATTATGACCATTCGCACTGTTTTTTTGCCGGAATGATCAATCCCGCTATAGTCACAACCGCTACTTTTGCCCGGAGCAAGCAACACAGTTCATCAAATGTTTAATTGTTAGAAGTTAGAACTGAAATGTGCCGGGAGTGATGTTCTCATTACTCCCGGTTTTTTTATGCCGGATCCTGGTATTTCGACTTCCGCTGAAACTCCCTTGGCAGCATATCAAACGCCTTCTTAAAAGACCTCGTAAAATTCGCTGTATTCTGAAAGCCTGTCAGGTAAGATACCTCCTTTACCGGGTAGCCCTGTTTACCCAGCAGCATCTTGGCATATTCCATCCGCTGCGCCTGATAGTACTGGTAGCAGCTCATACCAAACAAAGACTTAAACACACTCTTGAACTTGGTCACACTCATATTACACATCCGCGCCAGTTCTTCCACCGTCATCGGCGGGCGTTCAAAATCACTTATATACAGTTCCTTCACCTTCATTACTTCATGCAGGCTGGCGTGATGATGATACGCCTGCTGTTCATGCACCTTAAAGTACTGCAGGTACCATTGGTTGAGCAGGTAATAAGCGGCGCTGATCATACCCGAGCGCTGCACAAAATCAGCATACCCGCTGGTATCCGGCTGTTCAAAGATCTGGTCTATCCGGTGCTGTACCACCAGGGGCAGGCTGAGGATGCTGCAGAAAGGAGTGTCGCTCATCAGCTCCTGCGCCAGTGAATGCTCCGGCGGATGTTCTGCCAGCCGTAGTTCCCTCAGCGCAAACCTTCTTGAGATGATCACCAGGAAGGCGCGGTGCCGTTGTCCCGCCGGGAACCGGAAACTGCTGCCTAACCGGGTACTATGTACGAAAATGCAATCATGATCTATCCGGACGAGTTTTTCATTGTGATCTGCATCCGTAAAATGGTAGGAGTGGTGACCATAGCGGCAGCCAACAAGGTAATACTGGTCTGCTGCCAGTGCGCGGCTGTTGATCAGCAATGCCTGTTGGGCGGTAATATCCAGCATCATACAATACATACCCTCAAACAGCTCGCTGCATGCTATGAAACCTTCGCCAGCTGTGGCAGGAACAGTAACACGGTTATGCACAGCATACGCCGTATGCCTGCCATCTGACACGTAGGAAGCCGTAATTTCTTCCAGCATCCCGGTCGCCGGACCAGGAGTGAAGTATACGACAATGCTGTTTTTATCCTTCATGAACCATTATTGCTACATTAAAAAAAATACCAAGTCCGGGCCGGTTTTATGTCAAAAACCAGCTTGTATCAAGCTCAGAATAAAGAATGGTTGAAATGGCTACCCGTGGGAAAAGGCTTGCTACAGGGGGCGCACGCCTGTTATTGGTACGGCAGCTCATCTTCTAAAAAAATCATGCCAATTATTAAATCCGCCCTGGAACCCGTTAGGTGCCTTACCGTTTTGCACTGTTCTTTTGTCTTTTTAGCTAATTTTTTTTGCTCCCGCTGTTTTTAATTGCAGGGTGTTTCACTGTGAATTGGTAACTCCAGAAACGGCCCGCTGCCAGGAAAGGTGGCGGGTATTTTTTTGAGCTGCAGGCCGCAGCAATTTATATGTTGGTCGACAGCTTATAACGGATAGCAGACACCTGGCAGGCTGCCGCGCCAACTTGCCGCTTTTTCTTTATCTTCGCTGCTTACCATTTTTTACTTATGCCTCAACCAGACGGCACTAATAGCATGTTTCAGCTGGCGGCAGATTTTGTCCAGAAGACCAACCGCCATATTTTCCTTACCGGTAAAGCAGGTACAGGTAAGACCACCTTTCTGAAATACATTAAGGAACATACGCTCAAGAATACTGTAGTGGTAGCGCCTACCGGTGTTGCAGCCATCAACGCAGGCGGTGTTACCATGCACTCGTTCTTCCAGTTGCCATTCGGGCCTTTTATCCCGGGCACCAAGAGAGGATTCGGGGAGGAAGATGATTTCGGCATGGATCGACATGCTCTCTTCCGCAGCATCCGTTTTAACCACGATAAGAAGATGTTGCTGCAGGAGCTGGAGTTGCTGATCATCGATGAGGTGAGCATGGTGCGCGCCGACTCACTGGATGCAATAGACGCCATTCTGCGACATTTCCGCAATCAGCCGTTGCTGCCTTTTGGCGGCGTACAGGTGCTTTTCATCGGCGACCTTTTCCAGCTGCCGCCTGTTGTGCCGGATGCCGAATGGCAGTTGCTGCGCGAACATTACGCCGGCATGTTCTTTTTTGACGCAAAAGTGCTGGAGCAGGCGCCGCCTCTCTATGTTGAGCTGAAAAAGATCTATCGCCAGAACGAAGCATCGTTCATCGACCTGCTGAACGGCATCCGTAACAATGCTATGACGGCACAACAATTCGGATTGCTGGACCAGCGTTATAAACCTCATTTCACCGGTATTGATGAACAGTACATTGTACTGACCACCCACAACCGGCGGGCCGATGAGATCAATGCATCCCGCCTGGCCGCCATGCCGGGGCCCGTGCATCGTTTTGAAGGTACCATAGAAGGTGACTTCAGCGATAAAGCCCTGCCAACGGAACAGGTGCTGCAGCTGAAGCCCGGTGCGCAGGTGATGTTCATCAAGAACGACCTGGCAGAAGTAAAGCGCTATTACAACGGTAAAATCGCCACCGTAAAAGAGATCCGTGATGAGCGGATCATTGTTACCCTCACCGGCAGCCAGGATGATCTGCAGCTGGAAAAGGAAACCTGGCGTAACATCCGCTACACGTATAACAAAGCAGACAACCGTATTGAAGAAGAGGAGCTGGGCAGCTTTACCCAGTATCCCATTCGCCTGGCCTGGGCCATCACCATTCACAAAAGCCAGGGCCTTACTTTCGAAAAAGCCATTATCGATGCAGGCAGCGCCTTTGCCCCGGGACAGGTATATGTGGCGCTCAGCCGCTGCACCTCGCTGGAAGGCCTCGTACTGCACTCCAGGATCCATCCATCCGCCATCCGCAACGATGAACAGGTAACGGCCTTCGCCTCCCGCGAGCATGCCGCCAATGAACTGGAACACCTGCTGGATAAAGAGAAGCGCGTGTTCTGGGCCAACAGCCTGCTGCAGCGTTTTAACTGGCAGAAATTCATCGCCATACTGCAGGAATTTGCCGCTTCCCTGCAGGGAAAGAAGCTGCCTAACGTGGAAGCTGCCTACGCCCTGAGCCGCCTGCTGATAGACAAGGCGGTGCAGCAGCAGCAGGTAGCGCAGAAATTCCGCCAGCAGCTCAGCGGCCTGCTGGAAGATATCCTGACAACTGAAGATATCAGTCCACTGTGTGAACGCATGTCAAAAGCCATTGCCTATTTCACTCAGTCTATTCACGATGAGCAGATAAAGCCTTTGCAGGACCATATCGCCGAAGTAAAAAGCCTCCGCCAGCGCAAATACCTGGCCCAGCTGGAAGCCCTGGAACAATCCCTCTGGAACAAGCTGCAGCAGGTGTGGCAGGCAGGTTATGGCGATCAGCTGTTCAATGAAGGCCTTACCGACTATTCACTGCAACGCAGCCAGGCGCCAGCCGTTAAACCGGCCAAACAGAAAGCGGAAGCCGGTGGCAGCCGCCGTGGCAGCCTGGAGCTGTACCTGGGTGGCAAAAGCATTGAAGAAATTGCCACTATCCGTCAGCTGGCCGCCAGCACCATCGAAAGCCACCTGGCACAGTGTGTGGGCGCCGGTGAACTGCCCCTGGAACGGTTTGTGCCCAAAGAGAAAATAGACCGTATCCTGCCCCTGGTAGCAGAACTGGGCTACACAGCCACAGGCCCCATCAAGCAACGCCTGGGCGATAGCGTCAGCTATGCGGAGATCCGCGCCGTACAAGGCTACAGCAGGTTGGAAAATAAATAGTATTTTTACCCCTTCCTTACCTGCAGCTGCACTCAATACACAAGACTAACGGCTAGTGACAAACGATTAATGCTTTAACAAAAGGACTGATTTTATGACTAACAAACTAAAATTGAGTGTATTAGATCAATCTCCCATTCGCCGCGGCAGCAATGCCGTTGAAGCGGTACAGGAAAGCATCCAGCTGGCCCGGCTCGCAGATCGCCTGGGATATACCCGCTACTGGCTCTCGGAACATCATAACACCCGCTCCCTGGCAGGCTCTGCCCCCGAGGTCCTTATTGCCCGCCTGGCGGGCGAGACCCAACGCATCCGCGTAGGCTCCGGCGGCGTAATGCTGCCCAATCACAGCACACTGAAAGTGGCAGAGAACTTCCGCCTGCTCGAAGCCCTCTATCCCAACCGTATAGACCTGGGTATTGGCCGCGCCCCCGGTGGTGACCGCATCACCGCGCACCTCCTGAACCCATCCAACACCTTTGACCCGCATGAATTTGTGCAGCAGCTGATAGACCTCCAGGCCTACCTGTCTGAAGACGCCAATACAGGCTCTGTACACGAAAAGGTAAAAGCCATCCCGCATGTAGACACCAAGCCCGACCTCTGGATACTCACTTCCAGCGGCGAAAGTGGTTTACTGGCCGCTCACTACGGCATGGCCCTGTCCTTTGCACATTTCATCTATCCTAAAAATGGTCCGGCTACCATACAGAAATACCGCCAGCAGTTCCATCCATCTCCCTGGCTGGACGAGCCGCAGGCCAGTGTAGGGATCTTCGTTTTCTGTGCCGACACAGAAGAGAAAGCTAACCAGCTCCGCGCGGTAATGGATTTTCGCCTCTTAAGCCTGGAAAAGGGAGGGGGAGACATTACCTACTCCTACGAGGAAATAAAAAGCTACCAGTACACCGAAGCAGAATGGGAGCGCGTATTGATCAACCGAAACCGCATGATTGCCGGTACCCCTCCGCAGGTGAAGGAACAGCTGCTGCAGCTGGCAAGCGATTATGCCGTGGACGAGATCGTAGTGGCGACCATTGCTGATAATTTTGCCGACCGCCTGCGTTCTTATGAACTGCTGGCAGAGATGTTTAACCTGGGGGAAGCATAACCGCCGCCATAAATGCGTCCTTTTTTGCCACCGGGGTTTTGTAATTCAGAAGAAAGCAAACCCCTCCGTCACTGACAACCGGCCGTCATAAGCCGGATATTTAACTGGGTAGGTATAGGACAGTTCCCCGTTCTCCTTTAGTTATTTTCGGGTCTGAAAGTTTGGGCGTTTGAAAGTTTACAGGTGCTCGGCATTTGCAGTACACCCGCAAACCTTCAAACTTCCAAACTCTCAAACCATAAATAAATTCCACATGCAAGCTATTTTAGGCGTCTTTTTCCACTTCATCGGAGGATTTGCATCCGGCAGTTTCTACATTCCATTTAAAAAAGTTAAGTACTGGGCCTGGGAAAGTTACTGGATCGTAGGTGGTTTCTTTTCCTGGCTGATCGTTCCCTTCCTCGCAGCCTGGATCACTGTACCTGACTTTCTTTCCATCATCGGCAGCACAGATGGCCTCACTCTGTTCTGGACTTATTTCATGGGTGTATTATGGGGCATAGGCGGCCTTACTTTCGGCCTGGCCATGCGTTATCTTGGCCTGTCGCTCGGTATGTCTGTTGCCTTAGGCTATACTTCTGCATTCGGTTCCCTCATACCGCCCATTTACCGTGATCTGGCGGGTAGCACCGGTCCGGACGCCGTTACATTTTCAGGGATGCTGCAAAGCACCAGTGGTCAGCTGGTATTGGCAGGAGTACTGGTTTGCCTGGCAGGTATCGCGATCTGTGGCAAAGCCGGTATGATGAAGGAAAATGAGCTGCCGGAAGAAAAGAAGAAAGAAAGCATCCAGGAATTCAACCTGCGCAAGGGCCTGATCGTGGCCACCATCTCCGGTATACTGAGCGCCTGCTTCAACTTTGGTATTGAAGCCGGTAAACCCATGGCAGAAATAGCTGTGCAGCAGGGCAGTAACCCGCTGTTCCAGAATAATGTGATCTTTGTGGTGCTGTTATGGGGAGGACTTACCACCAATCTTTTATGGTGCCTGCTGCTGAATGTGCGTAATAAGACTTTTGGTGACTACACCAATAAATCCACTCCGCTGGCCAGTAATTATTTCTTTGCCGCCATCGCAGGTACTACCTGGTTCCTGCAATTCTTCTTCTACGGCATGGGAGAAAGTAAACTGGGCAACGGCGCCAGCTCATGGATACTCCACATGGCTTTCATCATCATGGTGTCCAGCCTCTGGGGTATTACACTCCGCGAATGGAAAGGGGTGAGTAAGAAAACATTCGGCACCATCATATTGGGAATACTTACCATCATGGCTTCGGTATTGCTGGTAGGATATGGAAATTCATTATCTAACTAGCTGTCAGCACTTAGCATTTTGCATTTAAAATTTACCAATCATATGTCAGTTTCAGCATCTACAAAGTTCAGGCATGTAAGTTATTTATGGGATGAGGCGAAAGCGGCATCGCTGGCAGGCGATGAAGTGGCGTTGCTGATCTACCGTTCCAACCTGCTGGGCGCCGATCTCCGGCTTACCAACTATGGTGGCGGCAACACCTCCTGCAAGGTAATGGCCAAAGATCCGCTCACCGGGAAACAAACGGAAGTAATGTGGGTAAAGGGCTCCGGCGGCGACCTCGGCACCCTGAAAAAGAGCGGGCTGGCAGCACTGTATGTAGAGCGCCTGCGCAGCCTGGAGAACATCTACCGCGGTATTGAGCATGAAGACGAAATGGTAGAGCTGTTTAACCACTGCATCTTTGATCTCAGCTCCAAAGCGCCTTCTATTGATACGCCTTTGCATGGCTTCCTGCCATTCAAACATATTGATCACCTGCACCCGGATGCAGCGATCGCCATTGCTGCTGCGAAAGATGGCAAGCGCATTACGCAGGAGCTGTTCAACGGCGCCATCGGCTGGGTAGAGTGGCAGCGCCCCGGTTTTGACCTGGGACTGAAACTACGCGCCTGCCTCAACGAAAATCCCGGTATTAAGGGGATCATGCTAGGATCGCATGGTTTGTTCACCTGGGGCGATACTGCCTACGAAAGTTATGTGAACACCCTTGAAGTGATAGAGCGCTGCGCTGCTTACCTGGAAGACAACTATGGTAAGAAAAGGCCCGTGTTTGGCGGGGCGCGTATCCAGCCTGCAGCCCCCGAAGCGCGTGCACAGCAGGCCGCAACGCTGGCGCCTGTACTAAGAGGCCTCTGCTCTGCCCACACACGGATGGTAGGTCATTTTACCGATGATGCCCGCGTACTGGAATTCATCAACTCCAATGACCTGGACCGCCTGGCGCCAATGGGTACCAGTTGCCCGGATCACTTCCTGCGCACTAAAATCAGTCCGCTGGTATTGAACCTCCAGGCTGCCGATGATCTTTCAGATGTAGCAAAGCTTAAAGAAAAACTGGCGCCGCAGTTTGAAGCGTACCGCAAGATGTATGCAGCGTACTACAACACGTGCAGGCATCCCAATTCACCGGCCATGCGCGATCCTAACCCGGTAGTGATCCTGTATCCCGGTATCGGTATGTTCACTTTTGCAAAAGATAAACAGACCGCAAGGGTAGCCGCTGAATTTTATATCAACGCCATCAACGTAATGAAAGGTGCGGAAGCGATATCTGAATATACTTCGCTGCCCCGCCAGGAAGCATTCAATATAGAATACTGGCTGCTGGAAGAAGCCAAGCTGCAGCGTATGCCCAAACCCAAGCCGCTTTCAGGACGCATTGCCCTTATTACCGGCAGCGCCGGTGGCATCGGCAAGGCCATCGCCAAAAAGTTTGCAGATGAAGGCGCCTGTGTAGTGATCAACGATAACGATGCCGGCCGCCTGGAAACTGCTAAGGCAGATTTCGGCAAGAGCTATTCGGCAGATGTATTCACCACCGCCATCCTCGATGTTACCAGCGCCGCAGATATCCGCAACGCGTTCAGGACCGCTGTCCTGGCCTTTGGCGGGGTAGACCTGGTAGTGAATTGCGCCGGTCTTTCTATTTCCAAACCTATTGAGGAACACACGGAAAAAGACTGGGACCTGTTGTACGATGTACTGGTGAAAGGCCAGTTCCTGGTTACCCAGGAAGGCGTGAACATTATGCGCAAACAGGATATTGGCGGTGATGTGCTGAATATTGTCAGCAAGAACGCCCTGATGTCTGGTCCCAATAACGCAGGCTACGGCTCTGCCAAAGCCGCCCAGCTGCACCTTGCCAGGCTGAATGCAGCAGAGCTGGGTAAAGATCACATCCGCGTGAACGTGATCAACCCGGACGCCGTGATAGCCGACAGCAAGATATGGGAAGGCGCCTGGGCAGAAGGCCGCGCCAAAGCATACGGCGTAAAGGTGGAAGAGCTGCCTGCCTACTATGCCAAACGCACCCTGCTGAACGAGGTGATCCTGCCCGAAGACATTGCAAACGCCTGCTTCGTTTTTGTTGGCGGCCTGCTCAACAAATCTACCGGTAACGTCCTCAACGTAGACGGCGGCGTGGCCACCGCATTTGTTAGGTGAGCTGATATAATTGAAAATTAATAATGAATAATTGATGATGACGGGACAAGCGCCTCCACCGGATACAGGTGGCAGGAATAACGGGCATTATTAATTATTCATTATTAATTGTTATTTTAATAAAAACCACGACTTATGAAACTGAACCAACAGCACATACACGCTTTCAACGAAGATCATCATAAAGCTCACGACCGGGCCTTTGCACATACCGCAGAAAAGGTGGCAGACATACAATATGTGCTGCAGCGCCTCCAGGAATTCCAGGTAGCTATTCCCAGCTGGGCCCTGGGAACGGGTGGCACCCGTTTTGGCCGTTTCTCCGGCGGTGGAGAGCCCCGCAGCCTGGAAGAGAAGATAGAGGATGTGGGCCTGTTACACGCGCTGAACCGCGCCAGCGGCGCCATTTCCCTGCACATTCCCTGGGACATCCCGGAGAATGCGCCTGCAGTTAAAGCGCTGGCCGCCCAGCACGGCCTCCGTTTTGACGCCGTAAATTCAAACACCTTCCAGGATCAGCCGGGCCAGCAGCACAGCTATAAGTTCGGTTCCCTGCATCACACGGATAAGGCGGTACGCAAACAAGCCATTGCGCATAATATAGAAGTGGTCAAATATGGGATTGAACTGGGCTCTAATGTACTGAGCCTCTGGCTGTCAGATGGATCCAATTTCCCGGGCCAGCTCAATTTCCGCGAAGCGTTCCAGCGCACCCTTGAAAGCCTGCAGGAGATTTATGCAGCACTGCCGGCAGACTGGAAGCTGTACATTGAGTACAAATGCTGCGAACCTAATTTTTACGCTACCACAATTGCCGATTGGGGCCAGTCTCTCATGCTGGCCAATAAACTGGGCGATAAGGCACAAACACTGGTAGACCTGGGGCACCACCTGCCTAATGCTAATATTGAACAGATCGTAGCCCTGCTCCTCATGGAGGGCAAGCTGGCCGGCTTCCATTTCAACGATTCCAAGTACGGGGATGATGACCTTACCGTAGGCAGCATCAACCCTTACCAGCTCTTCCTTATTTTCAACGAACTGGTAGAAGGGATGGACGCCCGCAGTATGAACCATGCCACTGACCTCGGCTGGATGATAGACGCTTCCCACAACGTAAAAGATCCGCTGGAAGACCTCCTGCAGTCAGTAGAGGCCATCATGATCGCCTACGCGCAGGCGCTCCTGGTAGACGCTAAAGCTTTGGCCGCCGCCCGCCAGGAAAATGACGTAGTCACCGCGCAGGAACTGCTGCAGGATGCCTACCGTACCGATGTGCGCCCCCTGGTAGCGCAGGCCCGCCTCCTGAATGGCGGAGGGCTGTACCCCGTACAGCTGTACCGCCAGCTAAAGGTAAGAGATCAGCTTATTAAGGAAAGGGGACTGAAAACAGTGGCTACAGGATTGTAGGCGTTTTCCTCCCCGGGGCTTAGTGGAGTCCGCATGCACTCTGCGTATACTCCTCATGTTACCTTAGTGGAGTCCTCGTGTTACTTTAGCGCTACCTACACAAAAAGCGCAAACAAGCCGGGGTCAAAGCGCATGCAGGCTTAGTAAAAGGGCACGAAGCAGTAAAAGCGTATAGCATGGATCAAGTTCAGAACAGGCAGCCGGTGATCGCGATACTCGATATCGGCAAAACAAACAAGAAATCCTTCCTGATAGACGAGCATTACCGTATCGTATGGGAGCAGAGCTGCCGTTTCCAGGAAGTTCCCGACGAAGACGGCGACCCCTGCGAAGACGTAAAGGCGCTCAGCGCCTGGGTACAGGAAAGCCTGCAGGAAATGCTGGCGATGCCCCAATACGAGGTGAAAGCGCTTAACTTTTCTGCCTACGGGGCAAGTTTTGTGCTGACAGACCAGGAGGGTAACGTGATCTGCCCCCTGTACAACTACCTGAAAACCTACCCGGCAGACCTGCACCAGCAGTTCTTCCAGGCGTATAATAAAGACGGGGCGCTGCCGGGTATTACGGCCTCTCCGGTGCTGGGAAGCCTGAATTCCGGCCTGCAGCTGTACCGCTTAAAATACCTGCAGCCCGGGCGGTATCAAGCGGTACGTTACGCCCTCCATCTGCCGCAATATACCAGTTACCTGATAACCGGCAAAGCAGTGGCAGATATCACCAGCATTGGCTGCCATACCATGTTATGGAACTTCCGCGAGCAGCAATACCATGAATGGTTGCATAAGGAAGGTATCATAGATAAGCTGCCGCCGTTGTTCCCTTCAGACGGGGTAATGCCCGTTCAGATCAACGGTGTTAATTGCCTGGCAGGAGCGGGGCTGCACGACAGTTCAGCGGCCCTTATTCCCTACCTGGCCACATTTACAGAGCCTTTTGCGCTGATTTCCACAGGTACCTGGTGCATTACCCTGAACCCTTTTAATGACAGGCCCCTGACCATGGCAGAACTGGAACAGGATTGCCTCTGTTACCTGGAGTACCAGGGCCGCCCGGTTAAAGCGTCCCGCCTGTTTGCAGGGCAGGAGCACGAGGCGCAGACCGCCCGCCTGGCCACCCATTTTGGCGTGGCGCCCGACTACTACAAGCAGGTGGAATTTGACCCCCTGCTGGTTCGCGGGCTGGAAAACCCGGTAGCGCCTTCTCTCTCGCATTTTGCCGCCCGCCCGCTGAACGCTTTCTCTTCTTACGAAAAGGCCTACCATCAGCTGATGCTTGACCTGGTGGCCGCCCAGCTGAAGTCGGCCCAACTGGTACTGGATCATACCCCGGTGAAACGCATTTTCGTGGATGGCGGCTTTGGCAAGAATCCCCTGTTCATGCACCTTTTGGCGCTGGCTTTTCCTCATATGGAGGTCTACGCCGCTTCCGTTGCACAGGCTACTGCCGTGGGGGCCGCGCTGGCTATCCACCGGCATTGGAACCACCGGACTTTGCCCGGCGACCTGGTTGCCCTGAAGTACTATAAGGCGGAAAATCTTGAACAGGTATAAAAAGCAAAAAAGCGGTAATAAAAGGCAAGAAAACATAATTCAGTCAGCCGCCTGCGTTATACCTTTCCTTCCGCTTAAACCATATGTATTATGAAAGTGGGATTGTTTATTCCATGCTACATCGATCAGTTTTATCCACAGGTAGGCATTGCTACATTACAGTTACTGGAAAAACTGGGTTGCGAAGTGGGCTATCCTACCGGGCAGACCTGCTGCGGGCAACCCATGGCCAATTCTGGTTTTGAGCATCTCACAGACGGCTGCAACCGGCTTTTTGTAAACAATTTCGCTGATTTTGACTATATCGTGGCGCCCTCGGGCAGCTGTGTGCTGCATGTGAAAGATCACCTGCATGTAACGGATAAAGAGACCGCCGCCACCCACATACGGGAGCACATATACGAGTTGTCCGAATTCCTCACTGATATCCTGAAGGTGGAGCGCCTCTCCGCAAAGTTTCCGCACAAGGTAGGCATTCATCAATCCTGCCACGGGCAACGCGGCCTGCATGTATCGCAGATGACCGAACTGGTGGGGCCTGCCTTCTCCAAACCGCAGCAGCTGCTGCAGATGGTAGACGGCCTGGAACTGGTGACCCTGAACCGGGCAGACGAATGCTGCGGCTTTGGCGGTACCTTCTGCGTATTCGAGGAAGCGGTATCTGTAAAGATGGGAAAAGACCGCGTAGCAGATCATATCCATAACGGCGCCGAATATATCACCGGCAACGATGTAAGCTGCCTTATGCACATGGAAGGCATCCTGCGCAGACAAAAAAGCAACGTGAAAGTTTTACATATCGCAGAGATACTAAATAGCGAGGTTTGAAGTTTGAGGTTTGAAGTTCGTTAAAAGTTTGAGGATATTAATTAGCGGCAAGGCCATTAGTTATGATCCTGGAACATCCAACGAACTTCAAACCTCAAACCTCAAACGTCCAGACAAGAATCATATGCACACACCTGATTTAAAAGACCACGCTGTACTTGCCGCACAATTCAACGCCAATGAGCCGCGGGTAAACTGGCATGATGAAACGCTCTGGTGGGTACGGCAAAAGCGCGACAGGATGGCCTGGAGCCTGCCCGAATGGGAAGCGCTGCGTGATGCGGCTTCTGCCATCAAACATAATGTGCTCGGCAACCTGCATGAATACCTGCTGGAGTTTGAACGGAATGCGATAGCCAACGGCGCTGCGGTACACTGGGCCGCCAATGCAGCTGAGCACAACCGCATTGTGCTGCAGCTGTTGCAGCAGCAGGGCGTGAAGAGGATTGTGAAAAGCAAGTCCATGCTGACGGAAGAATGCCACCTGAACCCTTATCTGGCGGAGAACGGCATTGAGGTGATCGATACAGACCTGGGTGAGCGCATTGTGCAGCTGGCAAAAGAACCGCCCAGCCACATTGTACTGCCCTGTATACATAAGAAGAAAGAAGAGATAGGAGAACTGTTCCACGAGCACCTGGGAACGCCCGCCGGTAATGCAGATCCGCAGTTCCTGACGGCCGCCGCCAGGACCCACCTGCGTACAGAATTCCTGCAGTCAAGGGTGGCCATCACCGGCGTCAATTTCGCGGTAGCTGAAACAGGTGAGATGGTGGTATGTACCAACGAGGGGAATGCAGATATGGGCGCTCACCTGGCAGATATGCACATCGCCTGTATGGGCATTGAAAAGCTGGTGCCGCAGCGTAAGCACCTGGGCGTGTTTTTACGCCTCCTGGCCCGTAGCGCCACCGGGCAGCCTATCACTACCTATAGCAGTCATTTCAGCAAACCCAAACCGGGGCAGCAGCTGCATATTGTGCTGGTGGATAATGGCCGCAGCCGTCAGCTGGGCCGTGCAGATTTCCGCAATTCATTGAAATGTATCCGTTGCGGGGCCTGTATGAATACCTGCCCCGTGTACCGCCGCAGCGGAGGGCATAGCTATCATAACGCCATTGCCGGGCCCATTGGCGCCATACTTGCGCCCAACCTGGATATGAAGCAGTATGCCGACCTGCCTTTTGCCTCTACCTTATGCGGCTCCTGCTCCAATGTATGCCCGGTGAAGATAGACATTCACCAGCAGCTGTATAAATGGCGGCAGGTGATCACCGAAGAAGGACAGGCCCCCGCTTCCAAGGCAGCCGGTATGAAGCTGATGGCCGCCGTGTTATCCAGTCCGGGGCGTTACCGCTTTGCCGGTAAAGCGGCCAGGTGGCTGTTGCGCACCATGCCCGGGTTGATCAACAATCGTTTCAATCCCTGGTACAAACAAAGAGAATTACCTGAGCCGCCTGCAACATCTTTTGCAGCGTGGTATAAAAAGAACCGATAAATGAACAGCAGAGACCAGATACTGGCCGCCGTAAAGGCCAATCAGCCCGCAGCCTCCGCTTTGCCAGACCTGGATGGTTTTGCGGCTCCCGGTACTGCAGGGGTGGAGGCCTTCCGCAAGGTAGCCGAAACCATGGGCAGCCGGGTGATCACCATCAGCAGTGAAGCCGAAATACCAGCCTTATTAAAGGAGTACTTCAGTGATATGCCCCTGATCGTGTCCGCCGATCCCGCTATAGCAGCCTGGTGCCCGAATGCCCCCGTTAACTGGAAAGAGGGCGACGGCCGCCAGCTGCAGCACGTAGACCTGGCCATTGTACGGGCACAACTGGGGGTAGCAGAGAACGGGGCGCTGTGGCTCACCGAAGCCGCCCTACAGGTACGGGTGCTGCCCTTCATTGCTCAGCACCTGGCTGTTGTACTGCAGGCGGATACCATCCTGCCTACCATGCACCACGCCTATAATGTTATAGGAGACCTGCGCAGCGGTTTTGGCGTATTCATTGCGGGGCCGTCCAAAACAGCCGACATAGAACAATCGCTCGTGTTGGGCGCACATGGGGCTAAAAGCCTTACCATAATAATAGTTTGAGGTTTGAGGTTCGTTAAAAGTTTAAGGTTATTAATTAGCGGCAAGGCCATTAGTTATGATCGTGGAACCTCCAACGAACCTCAAACCTCAAACTTCAAACTTCAAACGTCAAACCTTTAGACGCTCATGCGAACAGCCTTCAAAATGTACCTGAAACCCGGTTATAAGGAAGAGTACCGGAAACGCCATGCCGCTATCTGGCCCGAATTGCAGCAGTTATTAAAGGACAGTGGTATAGGTAACTACAGTATTTTCCTGGATGAATCCACCCATACGCTTTTTGCTGTCCAGGAACAATCGGGGCAAGGGTCGTCTCAGGACCTGGGGACTAACCCTGTTGTACAGCGCTGGTGGGCCTATATGGCAGATATTATGGAAACAAACCCCGACAATTCACCCCTCAGCCATTCCCTGGAAGAACTCTTCTATATGCCCTGACTCAATCCCCAATAGCTAATACCCAACAGCCAATAGCAATTCAAAGCGATCTTCTTAAAATCAGCTTAAACGGGTTCTTCACCCTTTCCGTGCTTTTCTCCAGGATCATCTGTGCTGCCGTGATGCCCATCTGCTCGTGATCGGTAGAGATCACCGTAATGCCGTCCAGCAGGATCTCTTTCAACGGCGTTTCATTATAGGACACAATTCCTACTTCCTTCCCGATGGTTAGCTTATTCTGGCGGCAGATCTTTACCAGGTTCACCAGATCGGTCTCTTCTATTACTATATAGGCTTGTCCCGCTTTCACCGGTGCATTCATTTCAATGCCCTCAGTGACGGAAAAATCAAAATCGTGCATGCGGCAGAAGTACTGGAAGCCCTTCCTGATCTCGGGCGGGTAGGGCACTATGCTGCTGGGGTTTACAAACACCAGGCTACTATACTTCTTTAAGGAAGGCAGCGCCTCGTAGAGCGCCTCGTAAATATCCTTTTCAAAGTTCTGGTACACGGCGGCGTGCTTACCGTTGATCTCCGGCAGGTCTTTATCCAGCAGTAATAATTGTGAAGGAGGGATCTGGCGGATGATCTGCAGCACTTTCTCCGGCTGCTCATAGAAATGCGGCATGATCACATAGTGGTCGTAGTCTCCCAGGTTGTTACTGATAAGGCTGTCAAACAGCTGTACATTACTATGGTGTATATGAAGGTCTACGAACACACCTTCGCCCAGGGTCTTTACAAAAGCGTTATATAACTGTTTCTTATAATTACTGATCTTATTGAACAGCAGCAGCACCCGCAAGGGCATATTGATATCGGTACGGTAAATGAAGTATCCCTTACCTTTAACAGACAGGATCACCTTTTTGTCGCGCAGCTCTTTGTACGCCTTTTCAACTGTTCCCCTGGAAAGAAGGTATTGTTCGCTGAACTCATTAATAGAAGGTATCTGCTCGTCCCTTCGCAGATCGCCATCACGTACCGCAGCCATGATGGAATCAACGATCTGCAGGTACACCGGCACTTTACTGTTGGTATCTATATGCAGCGGTTTCATATTCGAAATATAGTATTTTTAATTTTCATATTCACAATCCTGTAATGCTTCCGCAAATGGCTGTGACTGCTGTAATATATAGCTATCGGCTATATATAGCGGTATTTATTTTATTTATTGTTGGAAACAAAAAAATACTTAACTTGTTATACAATAACAGAGCGTCTGGCTTACTAATAACCTGATAGCATGTGACGGTAAGTTTTAGCAGGCGCCTCTCGCCAACGTTGCACTGATACTTTTGACTATTCCTGCCGAAGAACCACCACACTTTAAGTATAATTGACAACACGTTTTTTGACCATTCCACGTTAGCGTAAAACTTTGCGCAACGCCATAATCTTTTGATGCGATGCGGGAATGTGCGTTTGATCCTTTCATTAAATATTAGACTTTAAATCACTTGATTAAAAAGAGGTATGAATTTTGATACCTAATTAATGTAATTTTACTGCCTGATCCGGATCATTAGAACGGTAACCCGCAATTCCACGAGATTCCACATGTATGAAGCGTTTAGCGGGAAAGACTACAGGATGGCAAGCAAAACTAAGCGAACTGAACAAAAGCTGATACAAGGTAAACTTCAGGCTTCTTATTGGATTTTTATTGAAAAACACCATCAGCGATGAATGCATGTTGATGAATAAACATTAATGTAAATCTAGTTTTAACCTTATCTACAAGTAACCAATGATTAGACGATCTTGGATAACCCCCTCATGGCTTATATTGTTGTTAGACCTTGGTTGCGCCAGCATAGCAATGTATCTCGCGCTGCTGCTGCGATTGAATTTTGACCTCGAAGCATTCGGGCGTTATCCCCTGGTTCCTATTCTCAGTGTGGTGCTAAGCGTTACACTGCTGCTTTCATTACTGTTCCGCACATACAAGGGTATAGTTCGCTATACCAGTGTGGCTGATGTGGGCCGTATTTCAGGCCTCAGCCTTGCATGCGCAGTAGTATATTATATTGTGAACGCCTCCGGCGTGTTTCGCAGCAACGGCGATATCTTCCCGTTGTCTGTTATCTTCATCAATTATTTCATCAGCATTTTTATCTGGCTGTCCTATCGGCTGATCGTGAAGTGGTTCTTCCGCATCTACTGGCGCTATAGCAATGAGAACAAGATCAGGGCCGCTATCTACAACACCGGCCACTCCGGCCTCACCTTACGTAAAGTGATCAGTGAGGACGATAATGTTAATATTAAGGTAGTGGCCTTCCTGGAAAATAAAGGACCGCATACGGGTAAACGCCTGGAGGGGCTGCCTGTTTACGCCTTTAATAATGCTTCGCTGCAGAAGCTGGCGCGGCAGGAGCGTATCCGCCTGCTCATCATAGCAGATGAGCAGATAGACGCCTGCATGTTGAATGAACTGGTAGAGCAATGCGTGGCGCTGAACATCCGCGTGCAGAAAGTGCCGCCTGTAGAAAAGTGGATCAGCAGCGGCTGGAGCAATAACCAGCTGAAAGATGTGAACATTGAAGACCTGCTGGACCGCTCTGTTATTCATATACAGAACAGGAAGGTGGCCGAAGAGCTGCAGGGAAGATCTGTATTGGTAACAGGGGCAGCCGGTTCTATTGGCAGTGAGCTGGTAAGGCAGCTGGTACTGCATAATCCTGCCGCCATCATATTGTGCGATAAGGCAGAATCCCCACTGCATGAACTGGAGCTGGAGATATCAGAGAAGATACCGGATGTACCGGTGGTGCCCTTCATCGGTAACGTATGCGACCGGGAGCGTATGCGCCAGCTCTTCGAAATATATGCCCCCGCCGTGGTCTACCACGCGGCAGCCTATAAGCACGTGCCCATGATGGAGAAGAACCCCTCCATCGCTGTGCTGAATAATGTGCTGGGCACGAAGATCCTGGCAGAACTGTCTGTAGAGTATGAAGTGGAAAAGTTTGTGATGATCTCTACAGACAAGGCCGTAAATCCCACCAATGTAATGGGCGCATCCAAAAGGATCGCTGAAATATTCACCCAGTCTTATAACCATTATATAAAAGAGCGCTATCAGAAAATGGGCGCTGCCGGAGAAACCCCGCCTACCCGTTTTATTACCACGCGTTTCGGCAATGTGCTGGGCTCTAACGGCTCTGTTATACCACGCTTTAAAAAGCAGCTGGAACACGGGGGCCCGCTGACCGTTACCCATCCCGATATTACCCGCTATTTTATGACCATCCCCGAGGCCTGCCAGCTGGTACTTGAAGCCGGCGCCATGGGCCAGGGCGGAGAGATCTTTGTGTTTGATATGGGAAGGCCGGTGAGGATAGCAGACCTGGCCAAAAAGATGATTCGCATGAGCGGCAGGGAACCGGGCAGGGATATACAAGTGATCTATACAGGGCTGCGTCCTGGTGAAAAATTGTATGAAGAATTACTGAATACCGCTGAAAATACAATGCCCACCTATCACGAGAAAATATTAATCGCCAGCGTGCGCGAATACGATTTCGTTGAAGTTGAAGAAAGTATCAAACAATTGATCAATGCCGCGCATAAGCATTATATAACGCCTACGGTTGCGCTCATGAAAAAACTGGTGCCAGAGTTTATCAGCAAGAATTCTGCTTTCGAGCAGTTAGATAAGGACAAAATCAGAATGTAATTAAAATATGAGCAATTTCCGTTTGGGTATTTTCATTTTGCTGCTTTCATCCTGTGCAGCACCGAAGAATGTCACCTATTTCCAGGATGTACCGGATACATTAAGGCAAAAGATGGTAGAAATGTCTGCATATAATACACCGGTTATTCAGCCGGATGATATTTTGCAGGTATCCATCCAGACGCTGGATCCTGCCACTACCGCCTTATTAAGTCAGCAAAACACCAACACCTGGCCCACCATCGGGGCCACCGCCGGGGTAGCCGGCAATCCCACCGCGATTAACGTATCCGGCTACCTGGTAGACAAAGAAGGCTACGTGATCCTGCCGCTCATCGGCAAGGTGATGGTCAGCGGTAAAACTACAGACGCCATCAGGGACGAGATCAGGACAAAAGCCGCTGAATACTACAAAGATCCCGTCGTCACCGTCAGGTTTGCCAATTTCAAGATCACTGTACTGGGCGAGGTAGCCCGCCCCTCTACCTATGTAATGCCCAGCGAGAAGGTAACCCTGCTCGATGCCATCGGCATTGCCGGCGATCTCACCATTTTCGGTAAGCGGGAAAACGTAATGCTGATAAGAGATAATAACGGAAAGAAGGAATTTGTACGCTTTAACCTGAACAACAGCAACATATTTACTTCTCCCTATTTCTATTTACACCAGGGAGATGTGGTTTATGTGGAGCCTAATAAGGCGAAGGTAGCCAGTACTGATATGGCACGTGTGAGAAGGTTATCCATTCTTGCCACCGCCCTGTCATTGTTGATCGTGATAGCCACAAGAGTTAAATTTTAATGATTTTGCTATGCAGCATAACACCAATGGAAAATATCCATTCATGAATGGTGATCTGACCGGAGCGGAACAGGAACCGCAAACGATAAGCCTGAGAACCGTGGTCGATAATTTTATTGCAAACTGGTATTGGTTCGCACTTTTTATCATACTGGGATTAGTTGCCGCCTGGCTGTTCCTCAGGTACGCTACCCCTACCTATAATATTAGCGCAAAGATCCTGGTGCAGGATGAACAGAAAGGGGGGAACGTGCCCGGAGATGAAGTGCTCCAGCAGCTGCAGATCTTCACCAATAAAAGTAATGTAGACAACGAAGTAGAGATACTGCAGTCCCGTTCCCTGATGGAGCAGGTAGTCAGGAACCTGCAGCTCAATGTTTCTTACTGGCATGAAGGCCGTGTTAAGACCAGCGAGCTGTACCGCCGGGTGCCCTTCATTGCGCGCTGGCTCAATGTCCGCGACAGCCTGGAAGAAGTGCAGTACCAGATAACGCCGCTCAGTGAAAAGAAATTCAGCTTTGGCCGTGAAAATAAACCTGAAATAGAAAGGAACTGGGGTGATACCATTCACCTGCCTGAAGGTATCATCCAGCTGGAGCGCAGAACCTACTACCCCCTGGTAACGGAACCATACATCATTAAGCTGGTTTCAATAGATGCAGCAGTAGCCAACTACCAGCGTAAGTTCAGCGTCAGCATTCCCAATAAACAGGTGAGCACAATAGACCTGCAGCTGGCCACCGCCATTCCTGCAAAGGGAGAGGCCATCCTCAATGAGCTGATCAACGCTTATCTCAAAGCCAGCGTGGAAGTAAAGAACCGCATTGCAGACAGCACCATTGCGTTTGTGGATAACCGTCTGGCCCTCGTTAGCCGGGAATTAATGGGGGTGGAAAAAGACATTCAGCAGTTTAAACAAGCCAACCAGCTGGCAGATATTACAGAGCAATCCAAACTGCTCATTAACAGCACCGGCGATTTTAACAGGCAACTTACAGAACAGGAGGTTAAGCTGAGTGTGGTGAACACCCTGGAACAATACATTGGTGATGAGAACAATAACAAGCGTATTGTGCCGTCTTCTCTCGTATTGCAGGACCCCACCTTTGTAGCCCTGGTACAGAAGTACAATAACTTCCAGGTGGAACGCGAACGCCTGCTGATCTCCAGCACGCCTTCCAACCCGCTGGTACAGAATATAGACCTGCAGCTGAAGAACCTGCGTGAAGACCTGCGCAGTAACCTGGCATCTTTCAAAAGTGGCCTGCAGGCCAGTATTGCAGAGCTGAAGGGCAGGTCCGGCCAGCTGGACCAGAAGATACAACAGGTGCCTGCGAAAGAACGTGTGTTCCTGGATTATTCGCGTCAGCAGGCCATCAAACAGGAGCTGTATCTTTTCCTGCTGAAGAAGCGCGAAGAGTCTGCCATCTCCAAATCGTCCAACCTCGCCGTGGCCAGGATCATAGATCCTGCCAAGAGCGGCGCTATCCCGGCCATGCCTAAACGTACGCTTACCTACCTGGTATGCTTCATGCTGGGCATTATCCTTCCCGCTGTTATCCTGTACCTGAAAGACCTGCTCAACAGGCGCGTACGGAGAAAACAGGATATTACCGCCGGTACCCCGGTGCCCATTTTGTCTGAAGTAGGCCATACCAGGGAACACGATGAGGTGGTGGTGGGTAATGATACCGTTACGCCTATTGCAGAACAGTTCCGTGCCATGCGCACCAACCTGCAGTTCCTGCTGTCCGGCGCACAGGAAAAAGTGATCCTGCTTACCTCCAGCATGAGCGGCGAAGGCAAGTCTTTTGTAGCAACCAACCTGGCCGCCACGCTGGCCTTATCCGGTAAGAAAGTAGTGCTGATGGAGCTTGATCTGCGCAAACCCAAGATATCAGAAAAGCTGAAGCTGAACAATAAACAGGGTTTCAGCACCTACGTGATCGGTAAGACTTCCTTCTCGCAGCTGGTGCAGCCTTCCGGCATTCATGAGAATTGCTGGGTGATCCCCTCCGGACCAGTTCCGCCCAACCCGGCGGAGCTGCTGCTGCTGGATACCACCAAGCAGCTCTTTGCAGAGCTGCGTAAACAGTTTGACTATATCGTGATAGATACCGCCCCTGTGGGCCTCGTAACCGATGCACAACTGCTGGGTTACCTGGCAGATGTAACGCTTTACCTGGTGCGCCAGGGATACACTTTTAAACAGCAACTGCAGCTGTCAAAAGAGCTGTATCAGCAGGGCAAGCTGCCCCGGATGAACCTGGTGGTGAATGATGTGAAAGCCGGCAGTGGATACGGTTATGGCTATGGTTACCAGTACGGATATAATTATGGATATACAAACGAGCATGCCAGCAGGAGTTTAGCGCGGAAAATGAGACTGACATTCAAAAGGTAAAACCAGTAAAAAACAAACCCTTCATATGAACCAGGAAACGAAAATTGCCGTTATCGGTCTGGGATACGTTGGCCTTCCCCTCGCGATCGAATTCGGCAAGCAGTATCAGACACTTGGCTTTGACATCAACACCAGGCGGGTAACAGAACTGAGAAGTGGCCGCGACCATACCCTGGAGGCCGACCTGGAAGGCATGAAAACAGCCATGGCCAAAAGACAGGAAGGCAAGGGCATAGGTCTCTGCTTTTCCGATAACATTGAAGAGCTGCACAACTACAATGTGTTCATTGTCACCGTGCCCACCCCGATTGACCGTTTTAACGCGCCCGACCTTCGCCCCCTGCTGCGCGCTTCTGAAATGCTGGGCGGCGTACTAAAAGAGGGCGACATTGTTATCTACGAATCCACGGTGTATCCCGGCTGCACAGAAGAAGATTGTGTACCCGTGCTGGAGAAGGCTTCGGGCCTGCGCTTCAATACCGACTTCTTTGTTGGATATTCCCCCGAACGCATTGTGCCGGGCGATAAAGTGAATACCCTTACTACCATTAAAAAGATCACTTCCGGTTCCACCCCTGAAGTGGCGGAGTATATTGACCAGCTGTACAAAAGCATTATCAAAGCCGGTACGCATAAAGCCACCTGCATCAAGGTAGCAGAAGCCGCCAAGGCAATAGAGAATGCCCAGCGCGATGTGAATATCTCTTTTGTCAATGAACTGGCCCTCATCTTTGACCGCATTGGTATAGATACCAATGATGTGCTGGATGCGGCAGGTACCAAATGGAACTTCCTCAAGTTCAGGCCCGGCCTGGTAGGCGGCCATTGCATCAGCGTGGATCCTTACTACCTGGCGCATAAAGCGGAGGCCGTAGGCTATCATCCCCAGGTGATCCTCAGCGGCAGGCGGGTAAATGATATGATGGGCATCTTTGTAGCCAACAAGATCATCAAACTGATGGTAAAGAAAGGGCGCCGCGTAGAAGGCGGCAGGGCCCTTATACTGGGTATCACCTTCAAGGAGAACTGTCCTGATATACGCAATTCCAAAGTAATTGACATTTACCGTGAGCTGGTTGAATTCGGTATGCACGTGGATGTGTACGACCCGCATGCCAGCAGGGCGGAAGTAACGGAGGAATATGGCCTTCAGCTGGTAGATGGCGTGCATCGCCAGTACGATGCGGTGCTCCTGGCGGTAGCGCATGACGAGTTCAGGAAAATAGATTACCATGCGCTCAAGAACGGACACGACGCTATCATTTTCGATGCCAAGGCATTCCTGGAGAAATCCCTGGTAGATGCCAGGTTGTAGACGACAACAAATAATGAGCTTAAAAGAGAAAACAATAACCGGTTTATTCTGGACCATCAGTCAGCAGTTCAGTGTCCAGTTTATAAATTTTGTGGTGCAGATCATTCTGGCAAGAATACTGCTCCCCGCAGAATTTGGCCTGATAGGCATGCTGACCATCTTTATCTCGATCGGTAATTCACTGGTCGATAGCGGCCTTACGTCTTCTCTGATAAGAACCCCCGATGCCAGTCAGCGGGATTATTCTACTGTTTTCTTTATCAACCTGGCCGGAAGTTTCGTGATCTATGCCATACTGTTTGCTTCCGCACCATTGATAGCCCGTTTTTACCAGCAGGATAGTCTCAGCGCCATCATCCGGGTATATACCATCTCTTTCCTGCTCCGCGCCTTTATAGGCGTACAGACCACCCGCCTCACAAAAGAGATGAATTTCAGGGCCCAGATGTTCATGCAGATACCCTCTGTGATAGGAGGCGGTGTCACCGGTATTCTGCTGGCATACTGGGGTTACGGCGTGTGGAGTTTGGTATGGATGAACCTTGTACAGGCCTTCCTGTTTACCGTACAGCACTGGATCTTTACCGGCTGGCGGCCCAGCCTGATATTTGACTGGAGCTGCTTTAAACACCATTTCAGGTTCGGCTACAAACTTACCCTGTCCGGTTTGCTCAACGCGGTATACACCAATATCTATAACCTTATCATCGGTAAATACTTTTCGGCAACACAGCTGGGCTATTATACAAGGGCCCAGACCATGCAGATGTTCCCGGTGCAGAACCTCTCTGCCGCCCTGAACAAGGTGACTTACCCCATGTTTGCTACCATCCGGGATGATGATAAGCGCCTGAAAAGTGTATACCGCAGGCTGATGCAGCAGGTGATTTTCTGGACAACCCCCGTAATGATCGTCCTGGCTATCATTGCGGAGCCGCTGTTCAGGGTACTGCTGACGGAAAAGTGGCTGCCTGCCGTGCCTTATTTCCGCATTCTCTGCGCATGTGGCATACTGTTCCCTTTACAATACTATAACCTGAATATCCTGAATGTAAAAGGCCGTAGCGACCTGTTCTTTAAACTCGAAGTTGTTAAGAAGGCCTTTACTACTGTCGGGATATTTTGTGTGATCCCCTTCGGCATCTACGGGCTGCTGTACTTCCAGGTGCTGTCTTCTGTTTTCTCCTTTGTGGTCAATTCCTGGTATAGCGGCCGCCTGATTGACTTTTCACTGCAGGATCAGCTCCGCGAGCTGCTGCCCATTTTCCTGCTGACCATCCTGCCTGCGGTATTATCCTGGGCATTGGACCGCTACCTCCTGGAACCGCTTCACGCCGGCGATATTGCCCGGATCCTCACCGTAGGAGCGGCCTATTTCTCCCTGTATCTGAGTATGAGCTATCTGACACGTATGACGGTAATCATTGATCTCAGACAACTAGTTTTTAAAAGATGATATTAGTTACAAAGCCTTTTCTTCCACCGCGGGAAGAATATGAACAGTACATAAAAGGGATCTGGGAGCGCGAATGGCTCACAAATAACGGCCCCCTGGTAAATGATTTTGAGCTGAGCCTCAAACGCTATCTCCAGGTGAAGCACCTCTTATTCCTTTCCAATGGCACGATTGCCCTGCAGCTGGCCATAAAAGCCCTGGAGCTGAAGGGAGAGATCATTACCACGCCGTTCTCCTATGTGGCTACCACCAGCAGCATTGTCTGGGAAGGTTGCACGCCGGTGTTCGCTGATATTGATCCTCAAACCCTGACCATAGATCCTGCAGGTATTGAAGCGGCCATCACACCCAACACCGTGGCCATCCTGGCTACCCACGTCTACGGCAATGCCTGCAATATCAGCGCTATTGATGACATTGCACAGCGGCACAACCTGAAAGTGATCTACGATGCAGCGCATGGCTTCGGCACCCGCTACAAAGGCAGGTCTGTGTTTGAGTATGGGGATGTCAGCACCACCAGCTTTCACGCCACCAAACTGTTTCACACCATAGAAGGTGGCGCGGTGTTTACCCGGGACGCTGAACTGCTGAAGAAAATGGCCTTTATGCGCAACTTCGGGCACAATGGTCCGGAAGCATTTGCAGAACTGGGCATCAACGGCAAAAGCTGCGAGTTCCATGCTGCCATGGGGCTGGTCAACCTCCGGTATATAGAAGAAATACTGAAAAAGAGAAAGGAAGCGGCCGCACATTATGATACTTACCTCCAGTATCTGAAGGCCTTCAAACCGGCTATTACACCGGGTACTGATTACAATTACGCTTATTACCCGCTGGTGTTTGAAAGTGAGGAGCTGCTGCTCAGGTGTATAAAAACACTGAACAATAACAACGTCTTTCCCCGCCGGTATTTCTATCCTGCATTATCCAACATCCTGCCTTACGTGAGTAAGGTATCGATGCCGGTAACAGAGGATATTGCCCGCCGGGTGATCTGTTTGCCGATGTATTATTCACTGGGTAAGGAAGAGATTGATCTTACCATGCGCCTGATACTTCGGGTACAAAATAACTGACCGGATGAATAAAAGATACAACATACTGGTGTTTCCCTGCGGCTCAGAAATAGGCCTGGAACTGTATCGTTCCCTGCAGTATTCCGTGCATGTCAACCTGCTGGGCGCCAGCAGTATTGAAGACCACGGCAGGTTTGTATATCCTAACTATGTGAACAGCGTGCCTTTTGTGGATGATCCCGGGTTTATTCCGGCCATCCGAGCCATTGTGGCGGCTCATCATATAGACGCCATCTATCCTTCCATGGACGCGGTGATCACGCGGCTGTCGCTGGCGGAGGATGAGATTGGCTGTAAGGTCATTGCTTCTCCCGTGGCCACTACAGAAATCTGCCTGTCCAAGAAAAAGACTTACGAATATTTTAAGGATATCATCCGCGTACCGGGCATGTTCTCTTCGCTGGACGAGGTTCAGCAATACCCGGTGTTCATAAAGCCGGAAGTGGGCTACGGCTCCCGCGGCGTTAAACTGGTCCTCACGGAAGTGCAGGGGCGGCAGCACCTGGTAGAATATCCGCATTCGCTGATACTGGAAAACCTGCCGGGAGAAGAGTACACGGTAGACTGCTTCAGTAACAGCGAAGGGCAGTTACTGTTCTCACGGCCCCGTAAACGCAAACGTATCAGCAATGGTATCAGCGTGCATACCGTACCCGTGAGCGAACGCCTGGAAGAGTTTACGGCCATTGCACAAAAAATCAATGATCACCTTCCATTAAGAGGCGCCTGGTTTTACCAGGTAAAGGAAAGCGCGGCAGGCGAGCTGGTATTGCTGGAAATAGCCAGCAGGCTGGCCGGCTCATCTTCCCTCTATCGCAACCTGGGGGTAAACTTTGCCCTGCTCAGCATCTTTGACGCATTTGGTCATAAAGTGAATGTGTTTCACAATGACTATCCCATAGAGCTGGACCGCGCCCTGGACAATAAGTACAAGGTGCGGCTGGATATCACGAAGGCCTATGTGGATTTTGATGATTGCCTGCTGCTGAACGGGCAGGTGAACGTACAGCTGGTAGCTTTACTGTACCAGTTCCTCAATAAAGGTATCAAGATCATGCTCATCACAAAGCACGACAGGGTAGTGGAGGATACCCTGGCCCGTTACCGCCTGCTGAATATTTTCGATGAGATCATTCATCTGCCTAAAGAAGATTGCAAGTACCGCTATATAGACCCCGAAGGAGCCATATTCATAGATGACTCTTTCGCAGAGAGGTTCCAGGTGCATCAGCATTTGCATATACCTGTATTTGCCCCGGATAATATTGAATGTTTACTGGACTAATAAAACCATACAATGAGGATCTTACACACATACTGCCTGAACTACAATATCGGTGATTATGCGCTGGGCATCGGCGTCAAGAACCTGCTGCGCGAATACCTGGATGTAGACCTGATCGGAGAGACCAACCTGCAGGGAACCGTTTTCAACGAGTACTTTATTGACGTTATTAACAGGAATTACGACCTGCTGGTGATAGGCGGCGGCGGCATCATTCACGGCGCTCACTGGCCGAACGGCTGGTTCTGGCTGATTGATAAGGAAAACATCAGCAAGATAAAGATTCCCTTCATTGTTTACGGTGTAGGCTATAATTATTTTAAAGACGAACAGGGTATTCCGCCTCATGGGGTGGAGCACCTGAAAGAGACCCTGGCTCATGCTGCTTACTTTTCCATCCGCAATGACGGCAGCTATGAAAGGCTGAAAGAGCAAACAGGCATCGATGTGCCGGAAATACCAGACCCCGGATTTTTTGTACATCTGAACACGTATTACGAGCGGCCTGAAAAAGAACCTTACGTCATTCTGCAGCTGGCCAATGATAAACCGGAGTACCGTTTCGGTAAAGGGGATGCATACAACAGCTTCGTGGAGAATATCCGGGCCGTTGTACGGGCTATTACACCCCGCTGCAAGGTGATCCTGGCACCGCATGTCCTGGCGGATGTCAGCCTCTCTGAAGAAGTGGCGCAGGGCCTGGACAATACAGCGGTGTGGGATTTCGGCAAATATGCCTTTGATCATTCCGATAAGGCAGTAGCCTGGTACCAGTATGCAGAATACGCACTGGCAATGAGAGGGCACGGACAAATAGTGCCCATCTGTTTTAACGTGCCGGTTATCTCCCTGGAGAACCATCCCAAGCACAGGGGCCTGATGGAAAAACTGGGCCTGGCAGCATACAACATCAGCGTGCATGATCCGCATTTTGTAGACAATTGTACAGCCCTGGTACAGCAGCTGGAGACCAACCGGGATGCCCTGCGGCAGCAGCTGAAAAGTATAAACCAGCGGCTGCACCAGGATACACGGACCGCTTTTGAACAGATTAAGGAACGTATCTCATTGATCACGATATAGTTTATTACAATAAATCACTGGATATGGAAGCTCCGTTAGTAAGTATCACCTGCATTACCTACAACCATGAGAAATACATAGCACAGGCTATTGAAGGATTTCTTATGCAGGAAACCTCCTTTCCGTATGAGATAATTATCGGGGAAGACTGTTCCACCGATAATACCCGCAAGGTGATCGGTGAGTATGTTAAACAATACCCGGGCCTAATCACCCTGATCACATCAGACGAAAATGTGGGTGCAAGAAAGAACGGCATACGCGTCAGGAATGCTGCCCGTGGAAAATATATAGCTATCTGTGAAGGAGATGATTACTGGACCGACCCCCATAAACTGCAGAAGCAGGTGGATTTCCTGGAGGCGCATCCAGACTATGTACTGTGTTATCATTATGTGAACCGGGTGGATAAAGACAATGTGCTGATAACACCTGCAACCGTGGAGGCGGATGTACAGCTGTTTGGATGGAAAGACTTTTTCCATCTTCATGTACCGCCCTTGTCCATGATGTTCAGGAACTGCCTTACGCACTACCCCGACGAATTTCTGAAATGTTTCAATGGCGATGCTTTTTTGCTGGGCCTCTTGTCCTCGCATGGCAAGATCGCCAAACTCGGATTTATAGGGGCGCACTATCGCCGCCATCCGGGAGGGGTGTACTCCCGCAAGGGCAAAATGGAGAACATCCGCCTGTCGCTTGCCACACGCTGCCTGATGCTGAAGTGTTCCTACTTCTCCAGGGAGCAGCATAACGAGATCCGCAGGCAGGTGTTCAGGTGGCGTAAGATATACCTGTACTATTTCTTTAAGCTGAACTTCCGGAAAATGTTAGGATACCAGAGTGAGTGATCATCCAATAAAACACGCTTTATGAAAAGTCTGATAACGCTTATCATAGCATGCTACCTGTTTTTACCGCTGCCCGGCCTCTCGCAGGATGCTGCAAATGGCGGTCCACCCTTTACCATTTATATTTTCCCCGGTTACTACACCTCGAAAGTCCGCGGGTACCTGCTGCAGAATAATTGTGCAGAAGCACACCTGCTCACCTACAAAGGCATAGATCCGGATAAGGATCAGCAGGTGGATGAAGACGCGATAAGGAAAGCTGCGGCCGAATTTTATCCTGGTAAGGATGATGGCGGCCTGTTTATTATTGACTGGGAGGCGCAGCCTTTTAAGGACCTCCGGGAATACGATGCCAATGATCCGCGTTTTAAAGCCGCAGAAGCCAAATACCTGCAGGTAGTGAACACGCTGAAAGCATTCCGTCCCCAGCTGAAGGTGGGCATCTATGGCATACCCTTCAGGGTGCTGCAGGCGGGACAGCTAAAGCAAAGCAGTACCAAGCTGGATAGGCTGTTGTCGCGCTGCGACGTTATCACCCCTTCCCTGTACATCATGCGGACGGATGAAGAGGTGGGGCAGCAGCGGAACCTAAACTACCTGAAACAGAATGTTGACCTCGCCCTGAGTTTTGGCAGCCGCCTGAAGAAGCCGGTTGCACCCTTTGTATGGTATAAAGTGCACCCTGGCAACAAGCGTTTTGGTATGAACACTATTTCGCGGGACAAGATGCAGGAATACCTCCGTTTCCTGAACACCTATACTTACCAGGGAACACGCTTAAATGGAATTGTCTGGTGGGAAGGCGGAGAACGGATCGATAAGCCCGCCACAGGCAATAAACGGCTGAATGCAGCCGCCGCAGGCGCCGCCCCTGCAGAAGTTGAAAAAGCAAGAGACAGGATCATTGTTGACTATACCGCCCCGTTCTTAAAAGCAAGAAAACAATAACCTCTAAATGCCAACGACAAATGTTAAGTAAAGTACTACATATTAATAGTTATTACCTTACGAACAGGCTCCACTACTTCTTCTGTACCTTCTCTGATGTAAATAGCAACTCCTATTTTATCCCTGTATATAAGAATGCTGTCAACGTATACGATGCAGTGCTCAGACAGGGGCAGAAAGTATATAAAATATATGGCGGCCTCGATAAGCGTATCTTTTTTACCAAGATATTCAAATGCTGTTTTGTAGCGGCAAGAAGATATGATATTGGTAAACATCAGTTCATACATGCGCACACACTTTTCAGCGATGGATTGCCTGCTTTCCTGCTGGCTAATCTCTACCGGAAGAAACTGTTGATCACCGTGAGAAATACAGATGTCCACTTTTTTATAAAACGAAGCCCGGTATTTCGCCTGCTGGGAGAATATGTGTTGTCCACGGCCTACCTGGTATTTGTTCCATCTTATGCCTATCAGAAACATCTTGTTGAACAATATCCGTTCCTGCAACAAAAGGGGAAGGTCAGGGTATTACGGAATGGGGTAGCCCCTTTCTGGATAGAAAATGCTTTTCTGCGTACCTGCTGTACAGGCAATGCCAGTGTAAAACTATTGTTTGTAGGAAGGGTTGAAAAGGATAAGAACCTCCAGGTATTAATAAACTACCTGCAGCAATATACCATTGGTAACGGCATCGTACTCAATATTGTAGGAGAGAACAGGCAGGGGCTCAATTTCTCGGGTATCCAGGGCCTGAGAAAAGGCAATGCCATTGTGTACCACGGCAGGATAGCTGATGAGAAAACATTGCTGCACTTCTACAGGTCCTGCGATGTTTTCATACTCCTGTCTTTCAGGGAAACATTCGGGGTAAGCTATGTGGAAGCAATGACCCAGTCTTTGCCAATTATTTACAGCAGGGGAGAAGGGATAGATGGCTTTTTCAGTAACGGTTGTGTTGGGTATGCCTGTGCCCCGGATGATATGCACGAGCTGCATGAGGTATTGACCCGGGTGATGGATAATTACGAAACAATCAGCAGGAATGCTTACACAGAATCGCTGAAGTTTAACTGGAAAAATATTGTCACTGAATACGAGAACATGTTATGCTAGTAACCAGAGCCAGAATACAGTCGTCCTTACTTTTTGTATCGCATTTTTTCAATTTTGCGGGGTACTACTTTTTCCTGGTGATACTGTCAAACCTGGGATTGATAGCCCTGTCAAGGTCAATGACCATTCCGATAAGGATGCTGATATTAGGATGCTTCTGTTTTATTCTTGTGATGAGAAGGAAGGTGTACCTGCGGCCTCCCATCCGCTGGTTCCTGCTTTTTGCGGCTATTTACATCGGCCGGATCATCATTGATATGATGATGATGAAAGTCTATCATATAGATATCTCAGAATTCCTGCTGTATTTTCTTGCGTTTGGAGCCATCCCTTTGCTGGCGATCAGTGGTATGAAACTGCGGGAATATGACCTGGACGCCATCAAATGGTCTATGCTGATCTCCGGTTTGTTGCTGTCTGTGATGACCTTGTTGTTTTACCGCAACCTGATAGGATCGGTGGGCCGCATATCCCAGGCCATTTCCCGGGAGGATAACTACATTTCACCGCTGGCGCTTTCGTACTGCGGCACTTTGTCCATTGGTATAGGCATCAGCTATATAATGCAGGCTGGCGTTGTCTTGCGGAAGAAGCTGCTGGTGATGGTTTTTGTTTTGTTCTCTTTGGTTCCTTTCTTCCTGGGGGCATCAAGAGGATCTATTTTCGCTTTGTTCCTGCCTTTTGTGATCATGTTCTTTTCACGGGGAAATGCTGTGGCTAACCTGCGCTTAATGGCCGTTATGCTGATCATTGCCGTGGGAGGCGTGTACCTGAGCGGGCTATTCGGCAGCAGTCTTATTGAAAGGTTCTCCAGTTTAAATACCGATATATCGCGTGGCAGTGAGTCTGCCGTGCGCCTGGAATTGTGGAAGGGGGCATTGCAGCAGTTTATGGATAACCCGGTATTTGGCGATGCGCTGGAGGTGAGAAAATTCCGGTTCTACCCGCACAATGTTATCCTGGAAGTCTTAATGGCAACAGGTATTGTTGGCTTTATTCCATTTGTGGCCTTGTTGATCTACGCCTTCAAAAGGACGGTCTTTATTTTCAGGAATGACCCGGCAAACAGCTGGCTGGGAGTGGTGTTTATACAGAGCCTTATGCAGAATATGTTCAGTGGGTCCTTATATGGCGCCAGCTGGCTGTGGGTATCTTTAGGTCTGTTGTGTTCATATGAATATGCGGCCCAGCGGCGAAACAATCTTGCTGTTTTTAACTAATAATAGACAGAACTCCATGCAGTATTGTAATGAAAGGAAACTAAAGCTAGTTGTATTGTCCCGGGTAGTGCAACATTACCGCGCGCCGGTATATGAAAAACTGAGTTTAACCGGGCAGGCCAATCTCAAGGTGATCTACGGACCAGACTTTGAAGGTACAAAGGTGGTAAGTACCAGTGCAAAGTTTGCCTTCCCGAAAGAACGTATACGTTCGGTACGTATCAGGTCGCGTACCATCAATAACGCCGTGCTCATGCCATTTTCTCCATTTCTTTTCTTTAAGCTGATCAGGGAGAAGCCCCAGGTGATCCTGTCTGAAGGCGCATCAAACCTTCTGAACGCCCTGCAGGGGTTCGTGTATGCAAAGCTTTTCAGGAAAAAGTTTATCTGGTGGAGCCTCGGCAAACTTCAGCATACGGAATTTGACGTGAAAAGAAAGCGGATCAATTTCCTGATCAACTGGATTGAAAGAAAGTCAGATGCTATCCTGACCTACAGCTCTGTTGGGAGAAAATACTTTGAACAAATAGGCGTGCCGCCTGAAAATATTTTTGTGGCCGTGAATGTGGTGGATACAGACCGCCTCTTTGAAAAGATCAGCCAGTATAACAGGGAAGAAGTTTACCGCGAGTTTCACAGGGACGCAGATTTCAATATCCTTTACGTGGGCGGCCTTGATAAAGGAAAACGGGTAGATGTGCTGATAAAGGCATATGCTGCACTGTATAAAAAGTACGGCAGTAAGGTGGCCCTGCACATAGTAGGCAAAGGGGACCTGCGGGATGAGCTGCAGGACTTGGCAGTAACGCTGGGCTGCCACAATGTGCATTTTCATGGCCAGGTAGTGGATGGTGTCACAAAGTATTTCCTGGGCGCAGACGTGTTTGTGCTGCCGGGACTGGGAGGCCTTGCTATTTCTGAAGCCATGGCGCACGGACTGCCCGTGATAGTAAGCATTGGAGATGGCTGTGAAGTGGACCTGGTAGACCAGGAAAATGGCATTAGAGATCCATATCTGAATGAACAGTCATTGTATAAATATCTTGATGAATTGTATGCAAACCCGGCACTGTTGAACAGTATGAAAGCCGCCTCCGTTGAGAAAGTAAGGAAGCGGTTCAATATCAGGCAGTATTTGCTGACCGTACAGAACGCAATCAACCATGTTGTTCATAACTGACCGTGGTATTTTGATGTCATCTTAAAAAACTATTAACGTGAAAATCACCATCGTTGCAGGCGCCAGACCAAATTTTATGAAGATCGCACCTATCATCGCCGCTATCCGGCAAAAGCAGCAGGAAGGCTTTGATATGAGCTACCGCCTGGTACACACCGGGCAGCATTATGATGCTAACATGAGCCAGTCTTTCTTTGAGCAGCTGGGTATTCCCCAGCCGGATGTGAACCTGGAATCAGGCGGCGGCTCGCAGGCAGAGCAAACGGCCAATATTATGCTGCGCTTTGAAAAGGATCTCGCCGCCCATCCCAGTCAGCTGGTACTGGTAGTAGGCGACGTTACATCTACCCTGGCCTGTTCCATTGTGGCCAAGAAAATGCAGGTAAAGGTGGCCCATGTAGAAGCAGGTATCCGCTCCGGGGATATTTCCATGCCCGAGGAGATCAACCGCATGGTAACCGATGCTATTACCGATTACTTTTTTACTACGTCCGATATCGCCAACGAGCAGTTGCGGCGGGAGGGTAAAACGTCCGACCAGATCTTTTTTGTCGGCAATACCATGATAGATACCTTGCTGAAGCACCGGCACCGTTTTATACAACCACCCATCTGGCAGGAGGCGGGCCTCCTTTCGCAGCAATACCTGGTAATGACCCTGCACCGCCCTGCCAATGTGGATGAGGAGGAGCACCTGGCTTTGCTCATTAATGAGGTGATGCGCAATAACCACGGCCTGCCGGTGATTTTCCCCGTGCATCCCCGTACGGCCAAACAACTGGAGCGTATCGCAGTGGCGCATCCCTTATTGTATCTCACCACACCGCTGGGCTACCTTGAGTTCAATTACCTGGTAGAAAAGGCGAAAGCGGTGATCACAGACTCCGGCGGCATTACGGAAGAAACCACTGTGATGGGCGTGCCCTGCATGACCCTGCGCAATAGTACCGAGCGGCCCGAAACCTGTTCCATCGGCACCAACATGCTGCTGGGTACAGACCCCGCCGCACTGGGACCTGCCATGGACCTGCTTTTTGCAGGTAAATGGCAACAGGGTGGTATACCACCCCTCTGGGATGGCCATGCGGCAGAACGGATTGCCGGTAAACTGGCAGCGCTTTTCAATCTTACACCTCAATCTGCGACTGTAGTATGAATCAATGGAATACTTTAAAACGGAGTGTGGATGTAGCCCGCAATATGGGATGGAGATACATGGCCTTTCGTTCTGTTTATGAGCTGCAGCTGAAAAGCGGCAGGCTCAGAAAGAACTTTCCTGAAGCGCCGCCATTTGTGCAGTATCTGTCCCTGGATCAATGGAAATCATCCTCCGTGCGTTTCTTTTTCCGTAGCCGGGAAGAAATGACCGTGCCTAAAATGCCACTACCTTCCCTCAAAGAAAGGTATCAGCAGATCAGGCAGGGACGTTTCCCCTTTTTCAATGGCCCGCTCCTGGATATCGGGCAGCAGCATAACTGGATGCAGAACCCGGACACCGGTTTTGTTTACGATGCCAGCCGTCACTGGACCACCATCAACGATTACTCCCGTGAGGCCGGTGATATTAAGTATGTATGGGAAAAGGCTCGCTTTGCCTATCTGTACGATGTGATCCGCTATGACTATCACTACGGTGAAGACTGCAGCGAATGGGTGTTTGCGGAGATCCTGTCGTGGATCAATGCCAACCAGGTGAATTGCGGCCCTCACTACAAATGCAGCCAGGAGATCAGTCTGCGGGTATTGAACTGGACCTTTGCGCTCTTTTACTATCGTAACGCACCTGCACTCACGGCCGAAGTATTTGATAAGATCCAGTATGCCATTTACTGGCAGCTGCACCATGTATTTGAGAATATTCACTTCTCGCGCATAGCCGTTCGTAATAACCATGCCATCACCGAGACGCTGGCCTTGTACCTGGGAGGTTTATTATATCCCGAGCTGCCCGATGCCGCAAAGTGGAAGGCCAGCGGCAAATACTGGTTTGAACAGGAAATAGCCTACCAGGTATATGCAGATGGTACCTTCCTGCAATTCTCTATGAACTATCACCGTGTAGTCGTGCAGCTGTTGACCTGGGCCTTGCGGCTGGCAGAGCTGAACGGCGAACAGTGGAATGGCATGGTACTGGAACAAAGCCGTCAGTCGCTGGCATTCCTGCGTACATCCATGAACGATAGTAATGGCTGGCTGCCCAATTACGGCGCTAATGACGGTGCGCTGTTCTTCCGCCTGAACGAATGCCATTATCGTGATTATCGTCCGCAACTCCAGGCCCTGGCGGCATTGCTGGATATGGACCCGGCCCTGCCGGAACTTTGTGAAGACATGTACTGGTACGGACTTCGTCCCGGCAACCGTTTAACGCCGGTGTTGCAGCCTTTCAGATCCTGCTACCAGTTTACAGCTGGCGGCTATTACATATGCAGGGAAGAGGACGGACTTACTTTTTTACGCTGCGGCAATCATAAAGACCGTCCCTCTCAGGCAGACAACCTCCACCTGGATATCTGGTATAAAGGCGTCAATATTTTGATGGATGCAGGCAGTTATAAGTACAATACAGATGAGGCAACGTTGAAGTACTTCATGGGCACGGCCTCTCATAATACGGTAATGCTGGGCGATTATGACCAGATGGAAAAAGGTCCGCGCTTTATCTGGTATAACTGGACCCAATGCGAGAACGCCAGCCTGCGGGAAACCGGTACAGAATACATCTGGGAAGGGGTGATCACTGCCTTTCGCCACGTGGCAAAAGGTATCCGGCATTTTCGCCGGGTCAGGAAGATGAAAGACCGTCCCCTCTGGATCATTGAAGACCACATACTAAATAAACCGGCGGGCTTGCCAATGCTTCAGCTATGGCATACCACCGTACCCGAACGGTTAAAGTGGAGCGCTTATGACCGCGGTGGAGAACAGCTGCAACCACAGCGGCGTGAAGGTAAACATGCTGTATTATACGGAGTGACAGAAGCCAGTACGGAGATCGTATTTGCTACTGACAGCGATAAGATTACCACTGAAATCACTGTAATATAAAGGCTATGCATATTCTTTTGATCCATCAGTATTTTTTAGAGGAGGATGATCCGGGAGGGTCCCGCTGGAATGAGATCACCCGGTCCTGGACAGACGCCGGCCACCAGGTTACGGTACTCGCAGGTATGATCCATGCCAACGGTGCAGAAAAGCGGCAGGAATACAAAGGGAAGTACTTTATGCAGCGGCAGCAGGGAAAAGTAAAGGTGTGGCGCTGCCATGTGTCTGAATCATACAATAAGCATTTCATGGGCCGCCTCTGGGGATATTTTTCCTTTATGTTCTCTTCACTCTGGGCCGGGATCTTCAAAACCAGGGGGAAGTATGACCTGGTGATAGTAACCTCGCCGCCTTTGTTTGTAGGTTTTTCCGGTTACCTCTTGTCGCGCTTTAAACGCATGCCCCTGGTATTTGAAGTGCGGGATCTCTGGCCCGAATCTGCCATAGATACCGGCGTATTGAAAAACGGCCTGGTCATAAAACTGGCCTACTGGTTCGAAAAATTCATCTACAGGAAAGCTGTACTGATCAATGTGCTGACGCCTGCTTTCTATAACACCCTGCGTGACCGGAAGCAGGTACCCGAAGCGAAGCTGATACTGATCCCCAATGCAGCCGATTTCTCTTTGTCTGACCATTTGCTATCGGCTTTTGATGCGGAAGCCTTTCGCCGGGAACAGGGACTGGAGAACAGGTTTGTGATCACCTATGTGGGCGCCCATGGCGTGGCCAATCATCTTGAACAGCTGCTGGAAGCCGCCCGGCAATTGGAAGATACGCCGGTACTGTTCCTGCTGATAGGACAGGGTATGGAAAAGCCACGTTTGCAAAAGCTTGCTGCAGAACAGGGACTGCAAAACGTGCGCTTCCTCGATCCGGTGCCCAAACAGGAGGTGTTTAAATATATCCTGGCCTCTGATATGGGCGCCTCCGTGCTGAAGAAAGTGGATACGTTTAAGACGGTTTATTCCAACAAAACCTTTGACTATATGGCCTGTAAAAAGCCCATCCTCATGGCTATAGACGGCGTATCCCGCGAACTGGTGGAAACCGCAGCTGCAGGCGCTTATGTGGAACCGGAGAACATCGCAGCTTTTAACCGCATCATCCGGGAATACCTGCAGAACCCGCAACGCCTCCGGCAGGAAGGAGAGAACGGCTTCCGCTATGCCAGGGCAAATTTTGACAGGCAGGTACTGGCGGCACGGTATCTGGAGCATTTACAACAGAAAGTACTGAAGGAGGAAAAATTTGAAAAGATCAGACAGAAGAAAAATGCATGGGTATAAACATATCATCAAACCCCTGGCAGACAGGTTGGTAGCACTCATTCTGCTGGTGTTGCTGCTGCCCGTATGGCTGCCGTTGATGATCCTGTTATGGATCGTTAACCGCGGAAAGCCTTTTTTCTTTCAGCAGCGGCCGGGCCTCAACGGGAGGATATTTGTGTTGATGAAGTTCAGAACGATGACGGATAAACGTGATAAAGCCGGTCAGCTGTTGCCGGATGCACAGCGATTGACTCCACTGGGCCGCCTGGTGCGCAGAACGTCGCTGGATGAATTGCCGCAGCTGCTCAACGTGCTCAGGGGCGATATGAGCCTGGTAGGGCCGCGTCCCCTGCTGGTTGAATATCTGCCGCTCTATAACAATATGCAGCGCAGAAGGCACGCGGTGCGCCCGGGCATTACCGGATGGGCGCAGGTGAATGGCCGTAACGCTATCAGCTGGGAACAGCGATTTGAATATGATGTGTGGTATGTGGAGCATATAAGCCTGGCGCTGGACCTCAGGATACTGTGGCTTACCCTGCTGAAGGTATGCCGGGCAGAAGGTGTTACGCAGCATGGCCATGCCACTGCAGAGAAGTTTACAGGAAACTCAAAATATATGAACAGCATATGAATGAAGTGTATTTGTACGGAGCCAGCGGCCATGGAAAAGTGATCGCCGAGATACTGGAACAGAACGGCGACAATATCCAGGGCATCTTCGATGATGATCCTGCTGTAACAGGATTGCTGGATTATCCCGCCCTGGGCGGGTTTGACGGCGCTAAATTAAGCCGCAACGCCCGGGTGATCGTCTCCATCGGCAACAATCATCAGCGCTGCAAGGTGGTCAACCAGCTCAATGTGCCCTTTGCCACCGCCGTACATCCGGGCGCCAGTGTGTCCAAAAGATGTACCATTGGAGAAGGCACGGTGGTAATGGCAGGTGTAAGTATCAATGCGGATGTAAAGGTGGGCGAACATGTGATCCTCAACACCAATTGCTCTGTAGACCACGATTGTGAGCTGGGCAATTTTGTGCATGTTTCTCCCAACGTGGCGCTGGCGGGCAATGTAAAAGTAGGAGAGGGCACACACCTGGGTATAGGCGCCTGTGTAATACAGGGCATCATCATCGGCAAATGGGCCACTATCGGCGCCGGTACGGTGGTGATTACAGACGTACCCGATAATGCCGTGATAGTAGGTAATCCCGGCAGGATTATCAAATACAGCAAAGGAACATTGGCTTCTTAAATCACTGTTTATGTTTATGCACCAAAGAATATGGCTCTCACCGCCCCACATGGGAGAACAGGAGTTTGAATATGTAAAGGAGGCATTCAGCTCCAATTGGATTGCGCCGCTGGGCCCTAATGTAGACGGATTTGAAAAAGACCTGGCCGCTTTTACCGCTGCGGGGCATGTAGCGGCGTTATCATCCGGTACAGCAGCCCTGCACCTGGCCCTGGTACTTTTAGGCGTGCAGCAGGGCGATGAGGTCATCTGCCAGAGCATGACCTTCTCCGCATCCGCCAATCCCATCATCTACCAGGGCGCTACGCCGGTGTTTGTAGACAGCGAGCCGGATACCTGGAACATGGATCCATTGCTGATGGAAGCCGCTATAAAAGACCGGCTTTCAAAAGGCAGGAAACCTAAGGCCATCATACCGGTACATTTGTACGGCATGCCGGCGAAGATGGATGAGATACTGGAGATTGCCGCAGAATACGACATACCTGTAATAGAAGATGCCGCTGAAGCGCTCGGCTCCGTATACAAAGAAAAAGCCTGCGGTACACTGGGCCGCTTCGGTATCCTGAGCTTTAACGGCAATAAGATCATTACCACCAGCGGCGGCGGGGCATTGATAGGGAATGATGAAGATTTGATAGAGAAGGCGCGTTTCCTGGCTTCCCAGGCCCGTGATCCTGCGCCTCACTATGAGCATACACATATTGGCTTCAACTACAGGATGAGCAATGTTTGCGCAGGTATTGGCCGCGGACAGATGCAGGTGCTGCACTGCCGTATCTCACAGCGCCGCGCTAATTATCAGCGGTATCTGAAACACCTCTCCGCCTTACCGGGCCTGGTGTTTCCCAAAGAACCGGAAGATTGTTTCAGCAACCGCTGGCTCACCACCGTGCTGGTAGATCCGGCAGCAAGCGGTGGTATTGATCGCGAAACTGTCAGGATGGCCCTGGAAAAAGCAAATATCGATTCCCGCCCGTTATGGAAGCCTATGCACCTGCAACCGGTATTTGCAGGCGCCCCGGCCTATGTCAATAACGTTTCGGAAAACCTCTTTAAGCAGGGGTTATGCCTGCCAAGTGGTTCCAGCCTGCAGCCCGAACAACTGGATTATATAGCAGGTCTTGTCAAAGCCTTATGGTAAAATATTCCTTCATTGTGAAAAAGATATTGTACAATGGGTTGCTGATTCCTGTTCTCTATGGAATATGTATGACGATCGTTGCAGATAAGCACTATGGCTTTGTCGAATTCGATGGCGCTATGCATTACTTTGCCGGTGAAGATATTTTTCGCGGCAACGGTTATCGCGGATGGGGTTCTCATTTCTGGCCACCGCTCTTCCCCTTACTGAGCGGCATATTGGGCAGATGGCTGGATGGTGCAACCGCTGCGAGGATGATCTCCGTGCTGTCTGCTTCCTTCTTGCTCTGGATAGCGCACAGGTTTGTATACAAACTTTCGCAGAACCATGTGGTTGCCTGCCTTGCACAGCTCCTCATTGCTACCAATTTTATGTTTGTGCTCTTAAGCATCAAGGCCGAGAACCATATGCTGGATACCCTGTTCTATGTACTGGCCATCTTTTTATTGTTACAGAGCCTGGAAAAAGACAGTACGGCACGATTCTTCATTACAGGCCTGGTATGCGGACTGGCAGGGCTTTCCCGTTATACCAGCTATTCACTTGTTCCTGCTTTTGCATGCACGGTTTTCTGCTTTTATCCGTCACGGCTGGCGTTCAGATACGCATTGGTCATCCTCGCAGGTTTTATACTGGTGTCAAGCCCCTGGTGGGCCGTTAACTATCTCGATAACGGATCACCGCTCTCAACCTGGCAATATATGAATGTAGGCGCCGGTGTATATTCAGGCGCCGGCAGCAGATGGTGGTGGTATTGGTCAGGCATAGATCATGTGCAGTCAATAGGAGATATTATAGCACAGCGGCCGGGAGATTACCTGCTTAACTTTTCCAGGAATGTTGTCAAAAGTATCCTATACATTGTGGCAAAGAGCCAGCTAACGGGCATCATTTGCATCGCTTCCCTGTTCCTGCTCATGTACAGGGGGTACCGGAGCAGGGGAGTACTCCTGTGGCGTGATCGCCTGTTCCTCCCGGTGTTAGTAGCGTTGGCAGTTTACATCCTGCTGGTATCGCAGGCATTTGTTTTTGGAGAAGTTTTCCTGAGCTGGATCGTATTGGTAATGATATACGGCGTTTACGCCATATACCGCCTGCGCCCGGCCACGGGATTTTTCAGGAAGAACTACCGGCCTGTTATGCTGTCAGTGATAGTACTGGTGGTAGTAGTGGATGTATGTTACACTAACTGGTCGCTGAACAATTACATGACAGATGCAGCCGGTATAGAAGAGAACGGGCAGATTGCAGCGGCCATTAAAGCACAGGAAGGAAACCTGGAACATAAAGTGGTGATGACCCTTCATCCTGCCAGGGCATACTATTTACGCTCCAGGTATGTGATGCTGCCGCCTTACTATGAAGGCGATCTGAACGGGCTTATTACCTACCAGGGCATGAGTTTTAAAGTGAGAGACCATGCCCCCCGCTTTCCCTCTACCCTTAACGTGAACGATCTGAAAGTAGATTATCTTATCTATGACCGCTGGGCAGCTACCTGTCTGCCACAATTCTCCTTCCTGCTGCATAAGAACAGCAACCGCATTCCTGCCAGTTTCCAGCTGGTATATCTCTCGCAGGCGGTAGCGGTATATAAGATTAACGGACAGTATGTGCATCAGCAGCACTAAGCAGATGCTTAAATAATTCCTCATAATTTATTTTGTACTATTAAGTACATAATATACATTTGTGGGAGAAAACTATTTTTTTTAATCTATTTTGTACTATTTAGTACATTAAATGAAATGATATGGAAACAGCCGTTCAATCAGCAACAGCACAGGTAAAGCATTGCAGCATCCGCATAGACGGGCTGGATATTTTTTACAGGGAAGCAGGAGACCCTGCCAGGCCAACACTTCTTTTATTGCATGGCTTCCCCACTTCTTCTCACATGTTCAGGAACCTGATGGCCGCCCTGGGAGATAAGTATCATCTGCTGGCGCCGGATTACCCGGGTTTTGGTAACAGCTCCATGCCGCTAGTGAATGAATTTGAGTACAGTTTTGACAATCTTGCCGCATTGATGGATCAGTTCATAGCGGCAAAGGGCCTGAAGAAGTATAGTCTGTATGTGATGGATTATGGCGCACCGGTTGGGTATCGTATCGCTGTAAAACATCCTGAAAGGGTAGAGGCGCTGCTGATCCAGAATGGGAACGCTTACCTGCAGGGCTTATCTCCCTTCTGGGACCAGATAAAGGCTTACTGGGCAGCTCCCGAAGATCCTGCCAACATCAGCGCCATGAAAGGAATGCTTACCGCGGAAGCCACCCGCTGGCAGTATGTTACCGGTGTGAGGGATGTGGAGGTTATCAGTCCGGACAACTGGATCATTGATCAGGCAGGCCTGGATCGCCCGGGTAACCACGATATTCAGCTGGCGCTCTTTTATTCCTACGGCACCAATCCTCCTTTGTATCCTGCGTGGCAGGCTTATTTCCGCAAGTATCAGCCGCCCGCACTCATCACCTGGGGTAAGAACGATGAGATCTTTCCTGCCAGCGGCGCTTATGCTTACCAGGAAGATCTGCAGCATGCAGAACTGCACCTGCTGGATACTGGTCACTTTGCTCTGGAAGAAGATGGGGCATTGATCGCATCGCTGATCGATGAGTTCCTGCAAAAGCACAATATCCGCTAAAAGAGGCTTATACTGGTATCAGTTCCCTGTTACGGAAACCATACTGTTCAAGGGTCTTCACAAGTTTCTTATCCTTTGCAATGCCTTGCATGGTAGCCATATGCCGGTGATGATGGAGGTCGGTACCTACCAGGTCTATCAGCCGGTCTGCCATCAGTTTTTCTGCTACCTTCTGGATATGCCTTCCGTAATAGCCGGTTACAGATAACAGGTTCATCTGCAGCAGGCATCCCCAGTCTTTCAGCTGGCTGTATTGATGGTAATTGTTATGGTAATGTGAGTAACGCTCCGGGTGCGCCAGTACCGGCTGATAGCCCTGTGCAATCAGGTTGAACAGCCACTGGTGCAGCTGGGGCGGCGCTTGCATGAAAGACATTTCCACCAGTACCAGCTTGCCGTCCAGCGTCAGCAGTGGTGAAGAGGGGATCAGTTCTTCAAACTGCTCATCCATATAGTACTCCGCTGCAAAAGAAAAAGGAATGTCAATGCCTCTTTCCTGCAGGGCGGCCTGTACTTTCAGGTAGGGACCGGTAAGCGTGTTTACTGAATTGGGATATCGATCCAGAATGATGTGTGGGGTGGTAACGATCTTCTCTATGCCCATTTCATGCAGTTGCTCAATAAAAGTCAGCGAGGTGTCTATATCCTGTACGCCGTCATCTACTGCCGGTATTAAATGAGAATGAATATCAGTGCCCACGAAGGACAAAAGACCCTTATGTAGTGCTTCCCTGGATTTCCGCTTGAATAAGAACATTAGGCAATCTGTTTAAAGGCCAGAACTGTTACAAATTTTATTCCTTTTTCCGGGATTTTATCAAAAAAGTTATTGATTAGATTACGATTATGTATATATTTATATTAGTGTCCTATTCTAGTCATTGATTGCCATCTGAATGCTCAGTCAATATCCCTGATCCTGTGATGCAAATCATTTCCTATGGGACGGGGAGGTATATCCAGAACGAAAATTCCACAACTGCACATCATCCTGCTGCCCGGCATTTACCTATCCGCGTTGTTTTGTCATAATGCCCAATGCGTTCAGCCCTAACGGTGATGAGAGCAATGATGTTTTTCGCCCCAAAATGTATGACGATGTCCACAACTACCAGCTTCGTATTTACAACCGCTGGGGATCGCTGGTATTTCGCGCCAATGATCCCGGTAACGGGTGGAATGGCATTTTTAATGGAAGCGCTGCGCCCTCCCCAATCCCAAATTCCAGATCCCAAATTCCAAAATTCAGCTACGTCCAAATGATACAAAAGAAATCTCCGCACTTTGGAATTTGGCTTTTGAAATCTGGAATTTGGATTTTGGATGTTGGAATTTGCTCTACAGCACCAATAAGCCCGTGATCTCCTCCAAAAACCGGGCATCTGTTTCATCAAAGTGATCCAGCTGCTCGCTGTCCACATCCAGTACACCGGCTACCACACCGTTCCTTATCAGCGGTACTACGATCTCTGATTTTGAAAGGCTGCTGCAGGCAATATGCCCCGGGAACTTTTCTACATCCGGCACTATCAGTGTGCGGGCCTGTTCCCAGCTGGTACCGCATACGCCGCGTCCATACTTTATCCGGGTACAGGCTATGGGTCCCTGGAAAGGTCCCAGCACCAGTTCCTCCCCCTTTACCAGGTAAAAACCTGTCCACAACCATCCGAATTGTTCTTTTAATGCCGCGGCAACATTAGCCAGGTTGGCGATAACATCGGGTTCTCCTTCCAGGAGTGCTTTGATTTGCGGAACGAGCGACTGGTACTTTTCAGTCTTGCTTCCGCTAACGATATTCAGATCTTCTGCCATAATGCAAATGTAGGCTGCTCAACTAAATTCAACTAAAAGTTTTGTAAATTTATAATGCATATGAGGGGGGGAAGTCATCCAAATTAGCAAATGGCCAATAACCCTATTGAGCTTTCCTCCGTAATAATATGATAGGAAAAAGACACAGCAACAATAGACACAGCAACAAAAGACACAACGCGTAAAATGATGCTCATATGAACCCTATTCATGCTCCCCCATGTCCGGCTGCTATTTATTCCGGTGGAAATCTAAGCCCGCCATATATGGAGATGATTGATCACTGTTTTTGCCATTAAAACACATATGCCAACAAAGGCCGGCGCCTTATTCTCATAATGCCGGCGGTGATCACTTGTGACAGCATTTCCTATACTTCAGATATCCGTTCACTCCACTTATAACGGCTATGCAGTGACTCGTTTGCTTGTCCGCAAACAGGCCGCCCGCTGGCTGCTGGCCGTTAATTGCCCTATTGCCAGATGCCTATTGCCAACAGACAACCGCTGATAGCGTACAGCTAAAGGCCCATTTATAACCATTAAATCCCTTATTATTATGCAGACTATCCAAATGCCACGGATGCAATATCCGTTTCCCTCGCTTGTAAACCGTTTTGCCGCCAATGCCAACGAACAGAACATCCTCTGGGCCCAAACCTTCGGGTTGCTGAAAACAGAAGAGGCGCTTGCCCGTTTCAAACGATCAAAATTCGCCTGGCTGGTATCCAGAACATTTCCCAATGCCGGCTTTGAAGAACTTTGCATTCTCTGTAACTTCAATTCCTGGTTATTTCTCCACGACGACCTTTGCGATGAAGCGCAGATGGGCCGCGAAGCCGCCAGCCTTCATGAGGTAACTGCTTATTTTACGGAGATACTTACCCGTGAAATAGCCATGCCTGAAAAAGGCGGCGCTTTTGCATTAGCCCTGGCAGATATCTGGCAGCGGTTGCTGCCGATGAGCCGCTTTGCCTGGCGCCAGCGTTTTATTCGCAGTATGGAGGAATATTTCAAGGCATGCCTCTGGGAAGCAGGTAACAGGGCTGCCGGCCGCGCCCCCTCAGTGGCAGACTATGTAATCATGCGGCCCTACACCGGCGCATTGTTTGTAGACCTCGAGTTTGTGTCTATCAGTGAAAAGATCGATCTGCCTGACCAGGTACTGCAACATGCCATGGTTCAACGCCTGGCACTGGCCTGTAACAATATCGTTTGCTGGACAAACGATATCATGTCCTGCAGGAAAGAAGCAGAGCAGGGCGATGTGCACAACCTCGTACTGGCGCTGATGAAAGAACGCAGTCTCTCTATGCAGGCTGCCATAGATGAAACCGTGCGTATGCATGATGATGAAGTAAGGCTGTTTGCCGCACTTGAAAAGCTGCTGCCTTCTTTTGATGAGATCACCGATCGCGAACTGTCCCGCTATGTAGCCGTGCTCCGCTCATGGATCACCGGTAATTACGACTGGAGCGTGGAAGATACCGGCCGTTATAAAGTAGAAGGCGCACCCGTGCCCGTTATTTAAAGATTACTGCAGCATGTCCAATGATGCCCATGGCCCCCTGCGGCCATGGGCTTTTTTGTTAAATTCTGATCAGTAAATGCGAATTCAACATCACTGCCGTGAACTGTTTAATACTTAAATTTAACTACAGCATAAGCTCCATGTTATGAAACAGTGGATACTAACGTAAACACCTGTTCCAAACATCTTTGCCCTGATCAGAATATAACAAAAGGCAGTGAAACTCAGCCGCAGGCGCATCATGTACTGTAGAAAGGCTCACGGGGACGTATATATTTAATTTCACATTCCGGCACTGCATAGCTTCACCCTTTTTCCGTAAAAAGCAGTCATTATTTATATGATGATCGATCACAAGAGGCATTCATTTTAAAACTTAATAACATGCAGTTTAACTCCATAGCTGATCTGAGAGCTAATACCAAACGGCCCCGCCCCAACGAATTAGTGTACGTGCTGGGCTACTGGACCCCTGGTGACAGTGGCGGCGGTGAATTTTTCTGGAACGCCACTTCAACAGCCGTTGACGATGGCGGCGTTACCATACAGGATGCACAATACGACTGTACCGATACCGGCAGATGGATCCGTGTGATCACAACAGATAAAGTAAGCGTACGATGGTTCGGCGCCAAAGGCGATAATGTAACAGTCGATACCGCCGCATTCAACAACTGCGCCACCTATATCAAAGGCGCTTCCTTCAGAAGGGTGATGTTCCTGCCAGACGGCACATATGTAACCGGCAGAGTGGATATTACCGGTGTATACACCGTTGAAGGTAACGGTCCGCGTGTGATTGTCCAGAATATAGCCGGCGAAGATATATTTTACTGGAAAGGAGTAGGAGAGCCGGGTTATGTAGTAGCCACAGAGATCTATATCAGTAATATGCGCCTGCGCCTGGCCAACCCCGTAGACGCCCGTCCCAACTATCTTCGTATTGGGCTCTTTGGCGAAAGGGTAGGCATCTGCGCTTTTCACTTCCCTGCGGTAGTAGGGCTCATGTTTGATAAGATCTATATTGAGCGTACCACCGGCGGACTGGCAGCCGGTTTTGGCGATACCGGCATTTTCTTCAGCGGCGCCGCCTACAAAGTGAACTTTGGCGTTAAAACGGAAATGCGCAACCTGGACTACGGCATTATCTGCGGTACTTCAGAAACCCATAATATCATGACGCCGCGGGTAGTTTGCGCATGTGACCCTGTTACCGGTACCTTTACCACGAACGTAGAGCATGGTTATACAGCCAATAAACAGGTGGCGCTGATCTTTGACCCTAACGACGGCAGCATTGCCGAAATACGGCCCCGTTTCCGCTATTACGTGGTGGGACAAACGCCCTCTACCTTCCGCCTGGCGGCAACGGCCAACGGCGCCGCTATCACCAACCTTACCATAACAGGTACGCCGGATCTCTATGTAGTTCCGGCGGGCGCACATACCATTGAGTATGCCTGCGATGAATGGGCGGCCAATCACCTGATCACCGCCAATTGCCGCCGTGTAGCCTTCAGCGTACCCAATATGGCTTATTGCCACATCAATACCTGGGCCTGTCAGACCAGCCGTGTAGCTATCCGCATTTTCGGCTATGTGTCTTTAGCGCGTTATGAACCTTTCAGCTGTTCATTCCAGGACATGTTCACAGAAGGACCTTTTGATCTGGCTTATATGACAGGCAAAGAATATGTCTATATCTCCGGCAGAAGCATGACCATTTTCTCCGGCCCACGTATGCAGTTCGGCAACAGCGCTGTCAATGCAGGCTATATGACCATTGCCACCAATTACAGCAGGATCGATAAAGTGGATATAGACGATGGGCAGGCCCTGCGAATGACCGGCGACGGCAACCACATTACCATTGCTACAGATGGCGTAAAAGAAGTGTTTGTAACAGATGCGGGCGTAAATAATACCATCCTCTTTAACCGTTCTACAGATGGTACAGACAGCGCGCGCTTCATCAGTTATTATCACAAGAATACAGTGCCAACCAACTTCGGGGGCTTTTACCCGGATTATTTGTTCTTTGGCAATCCCTCCACGCCTTACCAGGGCAGGGGCGTACTGTTCTACCCGGCTACATCCAATATCTACCAGGGTGTGACCAACGCCGCGCCCCGCTTTGACGATCCATCCCTGCTGGAAGTGAATGGTTATATGCGCTTCCCTACCAGTGGTAAAAAGGCTATCCGCTCGCCCCTGGGCAGTGGCAGCAATAAATTCCTTATCAACCAGTTCTTTCCTAAAGCCAGGTGGAAACTGTATGCCAAAGTGCGTTCTCTGAGCACTGCGCAGAATATATCCATCGGGTTTGAAAGAAGTGATGGCGGCAGCGGCTTTGCTTCCATGGTGCTTTATAATGTGGATACCAGCTGGCAGATAATTGGAGCAAGCGTAGATACCTCGCTGGGGCCCGACGGTATGATGGGCCAGATCTATTGTGCGGCAGCCACGGAGGGTTTTGACCTGGCATTTATGATGGTGGTACCCTTTATCAGCACCGCCGCGCTGGACGGTACCCTGGCGCCCGCGCAAATGGGCTATACTTACATTAACGCCGAGGTAGACCCCAATACGCTTACTAAAACCTGGCTGAATACAAATTATGCGGGCGTGCCCGTTGGCGGTAAAATAATATTTACTAATCTTGCAGATGCGGCCACGAATATCGCCGTATGCGAAAAATATGACAGTACTGACTGGTTTATAAACGTTACACTCAGTAAAGCGGTATAGATCCTATGAAAAAGACCCTGTAACCCGTCATAACCATGAAGAATAACGACGACAATTTTCTACTGGAGCAGTTGAAGGCAGGCAGCGTTGCCGCCTATGAGCAGTTGTTCAAAAAGTATTACAAAGTGTTGAACCTCCATGCGTACTATATTCTGAAAGATGATATGGAGGCGGAAGACCAGGTGCAATCCCTCTTTATAGAGATCTGGGATAAACAGCTGTTCCTCCAGATACGCACATCCCTGAAGTCTTACCTTTACATTGCCGTTAAGAACAGATGCCTGATGGCATTAGAGAAGAAGAAGGTCAATGACAAGCGGCTTCACCGTTATGTAAGCACGCTGGATTATAAAACAGACCGGAATGTTGTACTCGAGCATGAATCAGAGAAGAACATGCATGCCATTATCAATGAGCTGCCCGCGCAGCGGCAGCAGGCCTTCAACCTGGTATACCTGGAAAAGAAAAAGTACAAAGAGGCCGCCAGGATCATGCATATCACCACCAATTCTGTTAAAACACACCTTAAACTGGCGGTGAAAGAGCTGCGCGCGGGATTTATGAATTTTAGGTAGGTTCACCCATTTTTTCTGAAATAACGTCTTGTATACGATGGAATGTAATAAAGAACATATTCGGGAATTGCTGATTGAAAAGTTTGCCGGAACGATCAGCGAGGCAGATAACGCCCTGATCGAAAGCGCCATCAGGAATGACCTGGAGATCCTCCGGATGTGGGAGGAGGTGCAGCATGAGCTGGGAACCGGTAAGGGAAAGGCGTTTTTCAACAGGCTGGATGATGAACAGGCCTGGCAGCAGGTTGCGGCCAGGTTCCGCACCAGCGCAGGAAGCAGGCGCTCATTTTTTTTTCCTAAAAAATGGATGGCTGTAGCAGCAGTATGCCTGCCATGCCTGTTCATTTCCTGGTGGTATTTTCGCCCTGCAACAGCACCTGCCGCTAAACCTGCATTAGCAGTTAAAATGCCCCCCGGCGTACAGTTAACGCTGGCAGGCGGCGCCAGCGTTAACCTTTCTGATACCGCTGCCCGTCAGCTGAACATAGGCGCCACAGCACTGAATATACAGGGTAATAAACTGCGCTATGCCAGCACCCAGACCATGATGCACGCCTGGAATACCCTCATCGTACCTGCCCGGCTGGATTATAAAATAGTGCTGGAAGATGGTACCGAGGTATGGCTGAACGCTGCAACAACACTTCGTTTCCCCTTTTCCTTCAGCACCGGTGAACGGGAAGTATATCTTGCCGGGGAAGCCTTTTTTAAAGTGGCGAAAGATGCCCGCAGGCCCTTTATCGTTCACACCGGCAAAACTTCCATCCGTGTGCTGGGCACTTCTTTTAATATAAATGCCTATGATGATCATATTACCACACTTGCCCTGGTAGACGGTAAGGTGATTACAAAAGCAGGCAACCAGGAAGTAAGCCTGATCCCCGGACAGCAGGCCATTTATCGCTCCGGCCCCGGATTTGAAACAAAGCGTTTTGACCCGGCCATTGCATTGGCCTGGATGCAGGGCATACGTTATTTTCACAATGCCCCCCTGGGAGAAATTACCAGGATGCTGCCCCGCTGGTTTGATGTAAATGTCGTATTTGATGATCCTGCACTGGCCCGGCAAACTTTTTCCGGCTCCATTGAAAAGAACAAGCCGCTGGAGACTTTCCTCACCAACCTGGAGATCACTTCAGGCGTACAGTATTATTTCAGCAACGGTACCCTGCACTTCAAATAAGCGGCAGGGTTCAAGTAAAGCGTATTTTTTTACCCGCTTTTCTATGGGTTCACATAGGCTTTACACAGGCTTCTCCTATGCTTTACGTAGGCTCCCGGTATTTTTGTTAAAAAAATATCATTATTCTCATCCCTTCACCCATTTTTTCCATAATCCAGTCTTTTAGTAAATGCACTCCACGTTGATGTAAACGAAAACGATTGTCAGCGTTATGAAAAAACTGTTACAAAATGGGCGCCGTGTGCGCCTGCAGATATTGCTTTGCCTGTTAACGGCCCAGGTCTCTACCGGTGTTGCCCAGCACAATTCCCGTGTAACCCTGAGCAGTAACAGTATCAGCATTGCTGAAATATTCAGCGCCATCAAACAGCAGACAGGTTTGACCGTCTTTTATTCCAACCAGCTGCTGGATGATACCGAGAGAATGAATGTCCGGTTTGATCAGGCGGGGCTGTCTGCAGTGATGGACCAGGTGCTGAAGAATAAAAAGATAGACTGGACCATTCGCGACGGCAGTATTGTACTGAAGAAACAGGAGCCGCAGCGTCCCGGGGCTGCTGCCGCCCCTGCAGCATGGCAGCAGCAGGTGCTGATAAAGGTAACCGATATGCAGAACGAGCCGCTTACAGGCGTAAGCGTTAGTACCAAAGAAGGCGCCACCAAAGGCGTTACCGATAAAGCCGGGATCTTTGTTACGGCACTGCCGGATCTGCATCAAACGCTGTTGTTCAGCTATATCGGGTTTAAACCGCAGGAAGTTGCACTCAGCGGGCGTTCCGCCCTGAACGTTGTGATGGAAGACCAGATCACGGGGCTTGACCAGGTTGTAGTAATTGGCTACGGAACCGCACAGAAGAAAGATGTGACAGGCTCCGTAGGCCAGGTGAATATGTCAGACTTTTCCAAAGCCCCCGTGAAATCCTTTGATGATGCTCTTGCCGGACGAGTGGCAGGGGTGGAGGTATCCGCCAACGACGGCCAACCTGGTTCATCCAACAATATAGTAATAAGGGGAGCCAATTCAATTACACAGGACAATTCTCCGTTGTATGTAATTGATGGCTTCCCTATTGAAAATCCTGACAACAACGTGATCAGCCCGTCTGATATCGAATCCATCGATATCCTGAAAGATGCTTCCGCTACCGCGATATACGGCTCAAGGGGCGCCAACGGCGTGATCATCATCACCACCAAAAAAGGAAAGAAGGGAGACCCCGTGATCACTTACAATGCCTATGTTGGCCTGCAGCAGGATATGAACAGGCCACGGATGATGAACGCCTATGAATTTGTGAAATACCAGATGCTCAGCGCACCCAATGCCGCTGATCTTTACCTGCAGGATGGTAAAACCGTAGAAGACTACAGGAACGTAGCAGGGCTGGATATGCAGGAACAGCTGTTACGCCTGGCCCCCATGCAGAACCACGACCTGTCCATCCGCGGGGGGACAGACAAAACGCAGTACGCTATCTCCCTGAATAATTTTAACCAGCAGGGCCTGATCATCCATACAGGCTTTAGCCGTTACCAGGGCAGACTGGTGCTGGATCAGACCCTGAACAACAAATTCAAGGTAGGCGTTAACGTTAACTATGCCCGTACAAAGTCGTCTGGCATTATCGTTTCTTCCGGCGCTACTGCGGGTTCCGTGAACCTCATGTTCCAGGCGCTGGCATACCGTCCTGTTGCCGGAAACGACAGCAGCAGCCTGCTGGACGAGCTCTATGATCCGGCGGTAGATGGCCTGGTTAATGCAGACTATCGCATCAATCCCGTGCTTTCAGCAAAAAATGAGATCAATAACCGCATTGGCAACAACCTCACAGTGAACGGCTACCTGCAATATCGTATCATGCCCGGCCTCACTTTACGGATCTCAGGTGGTATCAATAACAATTGGTCAAGAGCAGAATCTTTTTATAATTCCTTTACGTCCGCCGGTAACCCGCGTTATAATATCAAAGGGCCCAACGGCAGCGTTAGTAACGGTATGCTCAGCAACTGGCTCAATGAAAATACGCTTACCTACAACAGGAGCTTCAACCGGCATCACCAGCTGACTGCCGTAGCGGGCTTCACGGCACAGGGTACGAAAACCTCCCTCTACCGGCTAACGGCAACGCAGATACTCAATGAATCACTGGGCATTGATGCGCTGGACGAAGGCGCTACCCAGAATGTGCTTTCGCAGCGTTCTGAAAATACCCTGGCCTCTTTCCTGGGCAGGGTCAATTACATTTATAACGCCCGCTACCTGTTTACCGCCTCCATCCGTAACGATGGCTCTTCAAAGTTTGCACCGGGCTACAAGTGGGGATGGTTTCCCTCCGGCGCCTTTGCCTGGCGTATTGGCGAAGAAAAGTTTATGCGGCAGCTGTCCGCTGTTTCAGCGGCCAAGATACGGATCTCTTATGGGGCCACCGGTAATAACCGTGTAAGCGATTTTCCGTATCTCTCTACGCTGGCATTACCCACCAGCGTTTCCTATTCATTCAATAACGGCATACCGGTGGCAGGTGTTAAACTGCAAACCCTGGGCAACCCGGGCCTGAAATGGGAAACTACCACGCAGTTGAACCTGGGGCTTGATCTGGGCCTGTTTAAAGACAGGATCTCCTTCACGGCAGACCTCTACCGCAAAACCACCAACGACCTGCTGCTGAACGCTATTTTGCCCTACACCACCGGTTTTGACGAAGGGTATAAGAACATCGGCAAAATGCGGAACCAGGGCCTGGAGCTTACCTTTAATACAGTGAACCTGAGCTCCCGCAATTTTCAATGGACCTCCTCCTTCAACATCAGTTTTAACAGCAATAAAGTGCTGGGCCTCTCAGAAAACCAGGAATCTATCCTCACACCTGTGCTGTGGGATGCCAGCTGGGGATTCCCGCTGTACATGGCTAAGATAGGAGCGCCGGTAGCACAGTTTTATGGCGCCGTATGGGATGGTGTATACCAGTATGAAGACTTTGATAAGGGCGGAGACGGGCGTTATTTTCTGAAAGCGAATATCACCACCAACGGGGTAGAACGTAATAACATCAAACCGGGGGATATTAAATACAAAGATCTTAATGGAGACCTCGTAGTAAATGCAAAAGACTTTACAGTAATAGGACGATCGTTGCCCATTCATAAAGGCGGTTTTTCCAACAATTTTTCCTACAAAGGTTTCGACCTCGGCATCTTCTTCCAGTGGTCATATGGTAACGATATCCTGAATGCCAACCGCCTGGTATTTGAAGGCAATGGAAAGGGCACACCCAGCGTGAACCAGTACGCAGGCTATGTAAATCACTGGTCGCCCGACAATCCTTCCAATACCCTGCACCGGCCCAACGGACAGGGCCCGGGCTATTACTCCTCCCGCGTAATAGAAGACGGCTCCTACCTGCGGCTGAAAACCGTAAGCCTGGCATATACGGTGCCTGCGCATTTGATGAAGCGGTATAAGATGAAAAGCCTCCGGCTCTACCTTACTGCACAGAACCTGTACACCTGGACCCGCTACTCCGGCCGTGATCCTGAAGTATCTACCCGCAATTCCACCTTAACACCGGGCTTTGATTGGGCCGCATACCCAATGGCAAGAACAATTGTTTTTGGTTTGAACCTTTCACTTTAACAGCTATGAAAAGCATACACTTTTTGCTGGCCGTACTTTTATTAAGCACTGCCAGCAGTTGTAAAAAGTTCCTTGACACGCACCCTACGGATGTACTGGTTACAACTACCTATTTTACATCAGAAGAGCAGCTGAACCGCGGACTGCTGGGGGTGTACGATATGCTGGGCAAAGAGCAGATCTACGGAGATTACATGACCTGGCCCATTAACTCCAGTACCGATGAAAGTTACCAGGCAGGCAATCCTTCCACCGGAATGCGTATGTATGTGTACGATCCCGGTAATGCGCAGGTAGCCGGTTTCTGGCGTGCTATCTGGCAGGGCATTTCGCGTGCAAATGTATTGCTGGCCAGTGTGAACCGTCCCCAGATGGATGAAACCAGAAGAGGGATCGTGAAAGGGGAGACCCTGTTCCTGCGTGGTTATTATTACTTCCTGCTGGCCGTCAATTTCGGCGATGTGCCCATTATCCTGGACCCTGTGCTTTCTGTAGACAGCGTGCATATTGCCCGTGCTCCTTTGAAAGAGGTATATGCACAGATACTGCAGGATATGACGGAGGCAGAAGCGCTCCTTCAAACACAAACCGTTACTTCCCTGGGGTATAGCGGCCGCATAAGCAAAACTGCCGTGCAGGGTATCCTGGCAAGGGTATGTTTAACGATGGCCGGTTATCCGTTACGGGATGTTGCCCGGTACCAGGATGCACTGGAATGGGCTCAGAAAGTGGTGCAGTCCGGCGAACATGCCCTCAACCCTGACTACAGCCAGGTCTTCATCAACTATGCGCAGGATAAATACGATGTAAAGGAAAGTATATGGGAGATTGAATTCGCCGGCAATGGTACCGGTGTATTTGACGAATCGGGCCGCATCGGCAATAACATCGGGATAAAATGCGCCAGCCTGGAAATAGGCTACAGCTACGCTTCGGTGAACGCCACCAACAAGCTGTACAAGATGTATGAAGCTGCTGATCTGCGACGCGACTGGAATTGTGCCAACTACAACTACACCGGCGCCAATAACACCTACAGGAAGAATAACAACCTCTGGGAACTGAACATCGGTAAATGGCGCCGCGAATACGAAACGCTTACGCCAAAGAACAAAAACCTGACTCCCCAGAATTTTGCGGTATTGCGCTATGCAGATGTGCTGCTGATGTTGGCAGAAGCGGAGAATGAGCTTAACGGACCCACGCCCCTGGCTATTGATGCGGTGAACCAGGTAAGACGCCGCGGTTATGGTAAACTGATGAGCGGCGATACATCTGTCAGCATGCCTGATCTGCTACCCGAACAACAGTCGGGCAAAGAGGCCCTCCGCCAGGCCATACAGGATGAACGCTCCAGGGAACTGTGCTTCGAGGCCCTGCGTAAATACGACCTGATACGCTGGGGTATTTTTATTTCCACCATGAAAACCCTGGCAGACGATATCAATGCCAATGCGCCCGCCAGCCATAAGTTTACCGCAACAGCCGCCACCAATTTGTCGGAACGCCACCTGCTGATGCCTATCCCCGCGCACGATATGGCGGTGAACAGGCTGCTGGTGCAAAACCCCGGTTGGTAACAGTCTGAACACCGGGCAAGTGTGCAACTTTAATTATTCACCTGCTCAGGTTCCGACAACATCAAACATCAAAACAGAAAACATGAGAACGCTCATCTGCATATGTCTTTTTTGCCTGCTGGTCAGCTGTCGAAAGCTGGAAGTAGCTGCACCCAATTTTGATGTAAGTATTTCCGGCAGCACTTTTAAGGTGGGAGATACGGTACGTTTTAGTTTCAGTGGCCAGGCAGATAATATTACCTTCTACTCCGGTGAGCCGGGTTTCAATTACCAGTATAAAGACCGCACTGCTGCAGACGGCAGTCCGCAGCTGGAGTTCACGTCTTACCTGCAGAACCGCGGCCAGCTGAATACGCTTACATTGCTGGTGTCTACAGACTTTAACGGCACATATGATTCCACCAGTGTGATGAATGCCGGCTGGACGGATATCACCGGGCAGGCCGTACTTTCTACAGGCGCCGACAGAACTCCTTCCGGCATCATTGATCTCAGTGCCTTTGCAAAGCAGCGGAAGCCCGCCTACATTGCACTGCGTTACCAGGGCTACTACAGCGATTCACTGAAACAACCCAGCTGGTTTATCCGCACATTCGACATCAAACATGTGCTGCCGGATAAGGTGTCTGCCATTGTTGCCGCCAGCCAGGCCGGATGGGCGGCCGTTGATCTTAAGAATCCAACAGTAGCGTGGAGTGTGCCTGCCAGCGGACAGGTTTCGATCAATGGCACGATTGCCGGCAGTACAAAAGAAGATAATGATGACTGGCTGATCTCAAGGGCCTTTGACCTGAGCATGGTGGTACGGGATGCAGGCCTTGTGATCAGGGACCTGGGCAGCGCAACGGTTAACAACTATTATTACATTTACAGCAAGCCCGGTACTTATGACCTTACTTTTGTGGCTTTCAACAGTTCAATAGACGAGCATCGCGAAGTGGTCAGCAACTTTACCATAACGGTAAATCCCTAGATCTTTTTCCATTTTTCAATCCTGCGCCCTATCCACCAGAAAGAGAGCGCCAGTATAGTGAAGAAGATGCCTTTATGGGTACGGTCCCACAGGTATTCAAAATAACGGGTATACATATCCAGTAGCAGGAACACGATGCCAAAGTCGCGCACCAGGTTGTCCCGCATCCGGATACCCAGCCATACTATGGCGGCACACAGCAAGGTATAAGCCAGCACCCACCACAGTAACTGGTACTGCCGTATCTGCTGCCATTCACTCCAGGTGCCGCTGTTGCCGAAGATGGAAATAAGCCAGGCGGCAAGCAGCAGTAACAGCCAGCCGCCCACCCAGGTGATATGCTGTACGGATTGGTACTTTTTATAGGAGAGCGCCAGCCGGTGTAGCAACAGCATGATGGCTGCCAGTACAAACATACGGCAGGGCAGGTTCATACCCAGGAACCAGGAGGCATCATCCGTAATATAATAGCTGATCTTTACATAGGCAGGTATCAGGCAAAGCAGGGTGGCCGTCCACAGCAGGGGAGAGGGCAGCAGTATGCCCAGTATGCCGTAGGTAACGGTGGCCAGCAGCCAGAAAACGCCATAATTGCCATCCAGGTATTGCAGGCTTTTTCCAAGGTACACTACCGTTACGCCCGTACTGAGAATGGGCAAAAGCCAGTAAAATTCCCTGTTCAGTGAAAAGCGGGGCTGTTGCTGCCGCCGCCGGTAGCCATGATAGCACAGGAATATGGTTAGCAGCGCAAACAACGCTGCTATTACACTATCCGTCAGCGACAGCTTTTTGCGCAGCACTTCTATCCACTTCTCATCCAGCACCAGTGACCCAAATGCCATCAGCGCACAGGAAATAGCCGCAATAAAAATATACAGCGTAATGGTTTGCCAGTCTGTATTGGCTTCGCGTACCCTGTATCCCTGCCGCATTTGCTGCGCCTGTTCCGGGTTAATGAATTGTGATGCCTGCCATTCCGTAATGGCTTTTTCAAGCAGGCGGGCATCTCTTTTATCTACCTCAAGCATGAGCGCGTGCTGTTTAATACCTCAAATTATTGGCAGAATAGTTAAAAACCAAATCCTGCCTGAATGTTCATCCGCCTTCCGGCATTTCAGCCTATACAATTTTGGATCCCAAATTTGCATCTTGCACTCCCTACCCTCGAATTTGCCATTTGGATGCTGGATGCTGGTATTTGGTATTTGGATTTTATCACTTGTATTTTTATTTTACTCCCTTATTATTTATCTTCCCGCGTTATGAATCATCTACAATTCCCGGACTACTTAGTTTTTCTCTTTTATTTCATACTGGTCTCCGGTTACGGCTATTACATTTTCCGCCGTAAACGTTCAGCTGTTGCCAGTACAAAAGATTTTTTCCTGGCAGAAGGATCCCTTACCTGGTGGGCTATTGGCGCATCTTTGATCGCGTCCAATATCTCTGCAGAGCATTTTATCGGCATGTCCGGCTCCGGCTTTGCCCTGGGCCTGGCTATTTCTACCTATGAGTGGATGGCGGCAGCTACCCTGATCATTGTTGCCGTATTCTTTATCCCGGTGTACCTGAAGAACAAGATCTACACCATGCCGCAGTTCCTGCTGGAACGTTATAACGCCGCTGTAAGTACTACCATGGCGGTGTTCTGGTTGCTGGTATATGTATTTGTGAACCTGACTTCCATTATCTACCTGGGCGCCCTGGCCATTAATGCTATTTCGGGCATCAGCTTTGGCTGGTGTGTTGCCGGACTGGCCATTTTCGCTGTTTTTGTTACACTGGGTGGTATGAAAGTGATTGGTTATACCGATGTGGTGCAGGTGTTTGTGCTCATCCTCGGTGGATTGGTAACCACATACCTGGCACTGAACCTGGTGTCAGAACATTTCGGCTTTGGCAGGAATATCTGGAAAGGCCTTTCCCTGATCAAAGAGCAGGCGCCAACGCATTTCCATATGATCTTTGACGATTCGCATCCCTATTATAAAGACTTACCCGGCCTTTCGGTGCTGATCGGCGGTATGTGGATCAATAACCTGAACTACTGGGGCTGTAACCAGTACATCATTCAGCGCGCGCTGGGAGCGGATCTTAAAACGGCCCGCAGCGGTATACTGTTTGCCGCTTTCCTGAAACTGCTGATACCGGTGATCGCCGTACTGCCTGGTATTACCGCCTATGTGCTGTTCAAGAACGGCGTGTTTGCACAGGAGATGACCAACGCCGCCGGTGTGGTTAAACCTGATCAGGCTTATCCCACGCTCATGAACCTTTTGCCTCCCGGTCTCAAAGGTCTGGCTTTTGCAGCCCTGACCGCCGCGGTAGTGGCTTCGCTTGCAGGTAAGGCCAATAGTATCTCCACCATCTTTTCACTGGACATTTACAAACGCTTTTTCAATAAGGACGCTTCAGAAAAGCACCTGGTGCGTGTAGGCCGCTATACCGTGATCATCTCTATGGTGATCGCCAGCATTGTAGCACCGGCACTCACTACGTTGGATCAGGCGTACCAGTTCATACAGGAGTATGTGGGCTTTATTTCTCCCGGTGTACTGGCCATTTTCCTCCTGGGATTCCTCTGGAAACGTACTACCTCAGCCGCAGCGCTGACAGGGGCCCTGCTCACCATCCCGCTGTCTACCATACTGAAATTTCTCCCGGTGTGGACTAACGGGCAGTTCCCGGACTATCCCTTCCTGGACCGTATGACCATTGTATTTGTGATACTGGTGGTGCTGATGATCATCATCACCCTGATGGATAGTAAAAGCAAATACCTGCCCCGGATCATTCACATAGACACTTCAATGTTCAAAACATCCCCCGCTTTCATTGTCGGGTCTGTTATCATCGTAGGGATCCTTACGGCATTGTACACTGTTTTCTGGTGATAAACCGCTAAACAGTAACATAATTTTAGCATAAAAAAGTTACCGGAAATCGATTGAAATTTGTAAATTTAGGTAGATAGCCGTCAAAAAAAAGGCAATAAAAACGCTTAAAAATTCACGTTTATGAGGGTAGCAAACCAATTTTCAAATGAAGAACTGCAACCGCTTCAGAGCATTGAGCAATGGGAAGATGATGTATTAAAACGTTATCCGGAAGAAGGGCAACCATCCAAGGCGAAAGAGGAGTATCGTAACTACGATAACCCGGGCCGGGATACTGTACGTGAGTTTTACCGCCTTAACCATAAGTACCAGACATACGATTTTGTGCAGGAAAAGAAGAAAGAGTTCCTGCAATTTAACCGTAAGGAAATGCCGGTGTGGAATGCCATGGAATTCCTGAATACCCTGGTGGATGATTCCGATCCCGATATAGATCTTGACCAGCTGCAGCACCTGCTGCAGACAGCAGAAGCCATCCGTGCCGACGGTCATCCCGACTGGTTCGTACTGACCGGCTTTATTCACGATATGGGTAAAGTGCTTTGCCTGTTCGGTGAAGCACAATGGGCGGTAGTGGGAGATACCTTCCCGGTGGGCTGCCAGTTCTCAGACAAGATCGTATACCCGGAGTTTTTCAAAGACAATCCGGACATTAACGACGAAAGATACAATACCAAATATGGCGTGTACTCGCCTAATTGCGGGCTGGATAATGTGCATATGTCATGGGGGCACGATGAGTACCTCTATCATATCACCAAAGACTATCTGCCCGAACCGGCTTTATACATGATCCGTTATCACTCATTCTATGCCCAGCACCGTGAGCATGCTTATGAGCACCTGATGAATGATCATGACAAAAAGATGTTTGAATGGGTGAAGAAATTCAATCCATACGACCTGTATTCCAAGAGCCCGAATCCGCCGGTTGTGAGTGAGCTGAAATCTTATTACGAAGATCTTATTGCTAAATATTTGCCCGCAACCATTCGTCTCTGAACGGTGTTAAAAAATGAAAATGGGCTGCACCGGGGTGCAGCCCATTTTTTTTATGCAATTATTGTACTTTTGTAGCTGCCGCGTGCTGATATTATCGCTTTTTTGATTGTTTCCTTACAGCCCCAGATCTTAACCTCAAAAACATTCACAGCATGAAACGATTGTTATTACTGCCCCTTTCCCTGTTAGCAGCTGTTTTGCTATTGTCTGCCATCCGTTATTACCGTTCAGCCAACGCACCACTCGTTGTTGCCGCCGCACCTGAACGGGTATACGCCTATTGCGCATTGCCCGACAGGAGCTTCCTGGACGCTATGACCGATTCCACCAGGCCCTTTGCACCGCGTTTGGAAGGCCTGGGCGATTATCATTTCGAAATTACCACCGCGGTACCCGGGGCACAGGACTTCTTTGACCAGGGCATCCGTCTGTACTACGGCTTCAACCACCTGGAAGCTTATCGTGCCTTTGCAGAAGCGGCCCGTTTGGACCCTTCCTGCGCCATGAGCTACTGGGGCCAGGCCCTTACGCTTGGTCCCAATATCAATGCACCTATGGATGCCTCAGACGAGAGCAGGGTAGTGGAGGCTGTAAACAAAGCACTGTCTTTGATGGATAACGCGTCGCCCAAAGAAAAGGCACTGATCAATGCCATCGCCAAACGTTATGTAGCCAACCCGCCGGCAGACAGGGCCCCGCTGGATGAAGCTTACGCCGCCGCCATGCGGGAAGCGCACCGGCAATACCCGGACGATCCTGACGTTGCGGCCCTGAGTGCAGAAGCCATCATGGACCTCCACCCCTGGGACTACTGGCTGAAAGACGGTACGCCCCAGTCCTGGACACCGGAAATCCTCGAATTACTGGAGGGCGTTTTAAGCGCAAGGAACGATCACCCCGGCGCCAATCACTTCTATATACACGCCGTAGAAGCTTCTGCTGAGCCGGCGAAGGGAATGGCCAGCGCTGATCGCCTGCGTACCCTGATGCCGAATGCTGGTCACCTGGTTCATATGCCTGCGCATATCTATATCCGGACCGGCAAGTATCATGAAGGTTCGCTCACAAACCAGGAGTCTATTAAAGCAGACCTGGCCTACCTTACCGAATGCCATTCGCAGGGTCTGTATGCGCTTATGTATCACCCGCACAACTATCATTTCCTCTGGGCCTGTGCCACCCTTGAAGGCCGCCGTGAAGTAGCCCTCCAGGCCGCCCGTGATCTGCAGAGCAAGGCAGACCGTGCTATGATGTTAAGCCCATTTGGTTATGTTATTCAGCAGTTATACGCCACACCTATCTTTGCCATGGTGCGATTTGGCCAGTATGATTCGCTGTTGCAGATGCCTGCCCCCAACAAAGACTGGAAATTTGTAACTGCCATGTGGCATTATGGCCGCGGCGTTGCTTATGCGCGTAAAGGACAGATTGCAGAGGCACTGGCGGCAGCGGAGGACATTAGCGCCATTCGCAGTGATACCTCGCTTAAAAGTATAGAGGTGGGGGCCCGCAATTCATCTTACATAGTAATGGAAATAGCAGAAAAGATAGTGAGAGGTGAGACGGCTGCTGCACAACAAAATTATGCTTCCGCCATTGATGTGCTGAATGCCGCTATACAGCTGGAAGACGAACTGCTTTACAACGAACCGGTAGACTGGCATCAGCCCGTGCGTGAAATACTGGGAGAAATACTGATACAAGCCGGGCAACATGATCTCGCAGAAAAGTATTACCAGGAAGATCTCAAGGCTTATCCCGAAAGCGGCTGGGCATTGATAGGTTTGTATAAGAGCCTGCAGGCACAAAAAAAGAACAGTCAGGCCGCAGCTGTGAAGAAGAGATATGATAAGGCCTTTGCAAGGGCGGATGTGAAGTTGAGTGGGTCGAGGATATAATTATCATTCTGATAAACTTATTAACAACGGATTAACCCGCTATTCTCCGGGCTGTTTATACATTCACGCTTTTTTATGAAGACTTTTGTTACCCAGCGGCAACTGTATAAATCTGTTAAGTCGATTATTGCGCTATCCCGAAAGCAGGTTGTTTCCAGTGTTAATACTTTAATGGTCCGTACCTATTTCGAGATCGGGCGAAGGATTGTGGAATATGAGCAGGCTGGTGAAAGGCGTGCAAAATATGCCAGGGAGACTTTGAAGCGCTTAAGTAAATCCCTGACTTCGGAGTTTGGTAAAGGTTATTCTGTAGATAACCTGGAGCTGATGCGTTTATTCTATCTGGAGTATAGAAGAAGGGCTAAGACAATAGCGCCAACTTCTTCAAAGAAACAGACTGCAATTTCCGAGACACTGTCTCGGATTTCTGAAACACCTTTCCGGCTAAGCTGGTCGCACTATGTGCAACTGCTAAAAATAAAAGACAAGCAGGAAAGGAAGTTCTATGAGATTGAAACCATGCAGAATAGCTGGTCTGTTCGTGAATTGCAACGTCAATTCCAGTCTTCGCTCTATGAGCGATTGGCATTAAGCCGTGACAAAAATGGAGTTAAAACACTTGCCAGGAAAGGGCAAATCGTGGAATCTCCCGGAGACGCCCTGAAGAATTCTTTCGTCCTTGAATTTCTCGATCTTCAGGAAGGTCTAAGCTACTCTGAGAGTGAACTGGAAACTGCCATCATTAATAAGCTTGAACATTTCATGTTGGAATTAGGTAAGGGTTTTCTGTTTGAAGGACGACAACGTCGTCTCACATTTGATAATACCCACTTTTATGTAGACCTGGTTTTTTACAATCGCCTGCTACGTTGTTTTGTGCTGTTTGATCTCAAGATTGGAAGGCTTACCCACCAGGATATCGGACAAATGCAAATGTACGTGAACTATTATGACCGGATCGTGAAAATGCCTGAGGAAGGGGCTACCATTGGAATTGTGCTTTGCAAGGAAGATAGCAAAACCATTGTGGAATTTACTTTGCCAGAGAACAACAAACAAATATTTTCAAGGGAGTATAAACTTTACCTGCCCAGCAAAGCAGCGTTGAAGAAACAGTTGGAATAGTCCGGTAAATCTCCCAATGTTCCATCAGATTGCAGTGCATTACAATTTCCGAGACACTGTCTCGGATTTCTGAAACACCTTTCATTACCCCGGTAACCTACCCGATATTCTCTTTCCTGATCCCCAGCCGTTTCATCTTGGACTTTAACGTTGATGGCGGAACGTCCAGCATTTCTGCGGCTCCGCCGCTGCCCCATATTTTGCCATTACATTTTTTCAGGACAGTGACAATATAGTCCCGTTCGTTTTCCTGGATGGTCTTTATCCTGATATCCTGCATATGCAGCACCGGTAAGGATATTTCATCAATAATACTTCCCTGGGCCAGCAGTACGCTTCTCTCTATCAGATGCTCCAGTTCTCGGATATTGCCGGGCCAGCTATAGGCCATCATACTGTTTAATACCTTATCAGACAATCCTGTGATGCTTTTCCCCGAGCTGCGGCTGTAGATGTCTATAAAATGATGGGCAAGAGCAGGTATATCTTCCACCCGTTCTCTTAATGAGGGCAGCACGATGGGGAACACATTGAGCCGGTAATACAGATCAAGACGGAAACGGCCTTCTCTCACATCCCTCTCCAGGTTCCGGTTGGTAGCAGCCACCACACGAACATCTACTTTTACGGATGATCTGCCGCCAATAGGTTCTATTTCCTTTTCCTGTAATACCCGCAATAATTTTACCTGCAGATCAGGCGGCATTTCACCGATTTCATCCAGGAAAATAGTGCCGCCATCCGCCTGTTCGAATTTTCCTGTTCTTCGGGCAACAGCACCGGTAAATGCACCTCTTTCATGGCCGAATAGCTCAGATTCGATCAGTGTGGCAGGTAGCGTAGCGCAGTTCACTTTTACCAATGCCCTGCTCTTGCGGGATGAAAGGTGATGAATGCAATCTGCGATCCTTTCCTTTCCGGTGCCGCTTTCTCCCTGTATGAGCACAGTAGTGTCAAAAGGCGCTACCTTTGAAATGTGATCAAATACATTCAGTAATAGCCGGCTGTTACCTACAATGCCTTCAAATCCGGGAGTTACTGCACAAGTATTGTCATTAAGCGTTTTTTTGTTCACTTTGAAGATTTGATGGTTCCAGTTTCCGTTATGGCAGGCAATACACTGCCCGCATATTCATAGGGTGTATTAGATCGAAAAGTAATTTATCAATTTGTAATGCAGATGAATCACTGAATTTCAACCGGTAGATGCGTAAACCTTGTATTGAACGATGGTGCTTACTTTCCGTAATATAGGGAGGTATTTAAAGTTACCATTTATTTTCAAGCCGGCAAGCGATGCCTGCTCCGTTTTATTTCGTGGATAAGCGATGCATTCACCGCGCTATTTCGTGGCGCGGGCTATTGACGTAAACGCTAACGGGGTGGTTTTGAAATAATTGCTGTAATGGCACACAATTCGGGAATAGCAGGATAGTATTGACCCTAAATAATGCATAAGATGGAACATGTAGCCGCAGTAAACGATATTGCCTTCAAGAGAAGTTTCCTGGTGTACAAACGTAATAAGTACATAACAGTACCTACGGAAAATATTTTCCTTTTCTATGTCAGGTATGAGTCTACCATGATTGTATCTTTTGACAGGAGGGAGTACCCGGTAAATTACTCGCTGGAGCAGATCCGGCATTTTCTGCCAAGAGAACAATTTTTCCGTTTGAACAGGCAATGCCTGATCAATTTCAATGCAATAAAAGAAGTAGAACGGTATTTTACCCGCAGGCTGCTGGTGGTACCGGTGATGGGCTTTACCCATCAGTTGCTGGTATCCCGGGAGAAAGCCGGTAGTTTTCTCAGCTGGCTGGAGAACAGGTAGCCCATCCTGGAAGGACGTGATGCCATCGTCACGTCCTTCCAGGATCTCCATCATACCCGGTCAACGCAATGACCTGAAGCCCGCACGGATGTCTGCAACAAGGCGCTCAGGCTGTTCCCATGCGGCAAAGTGACCGCCTTTATCCTGCTTTTTGTAATAGATCATGTTGGGATAAGCTTGCTCAGCCCAGCTGCGTGGCGCGGGGCACAGGTCATCAGGGAAAGCACTTACTGCAACAGGTATCTTCACCCCCTTAGGTTCAAAAAAGGGAAGCTTATTTTCCCAGTAAAGACGGGCAGCGGATACTCCGGTATTGGTAAGCCAGAAAAGCGTAATATTGTCCAGCACATCATCGCAGGTAAGCCCTTCTTTTTCGCCGGCAAATGAACGTGCAATCAGTTCCAGGCTCCGGCGGTCGTGGTCAATCATGAAGGTGGCAAGGCCTACCGGCGAGTCTGATAGCCCTGCCAGCGTTTCGGGCCGTGTACCCATGAAAAATGCATAGTAAACATCTTTGTAGAATGCGCTCAGCTGTTCGTATATCTCTTTTTCTTCCGGGGAAAGACCTGCCGGTGCGGGTTCGCCTGCAAAAGTCATGCGGTTGATATCCGGCGGTATGGCACCTGGCATATTGGTATGAATACCAAGCAGGTCATCGGGCGACTGCACGGCCATCATATCGGTAATAATTGCACCCCAGTCGCCACCCTGGGCCAGGAATTTTTCATATCCCAGGCGTTTCATCAATACTACCCAGGCATCTGCGATACGCTCCGGTCCCCAACCGGTTTCAGCGGGTTTGCCTGAAAATCCGTAACCCGGCATAGACGGTATCACTACATGGAACGCATCAGCGGCAGTTCCACCATAGGTGGTGGGATCAGTAAGGGGATCGATGATCTTCAGCTGCTCGACCACCGATCCGGGCCAGCCGTGTGTAATGATCAGCGGCAAAGCATCTTCATGCCTGGAGCGTACATGAATAAAATGAATATCCAGGCCATCAATTTCTGTTATAAATTGCGGGTAGGCGTTCATTTTTGCTTCCACCTTGCGCCAGTCGTATTCACTGGCCCAGTAATGGGTAAGCGCTTCAATGGTGGCCAGCGGTACGCCCTGCGAGAAACCGTTGACGGTTTCTTTCTCCGGAAGGCGTGTCGCCACAATACGACGATGGAGCTCGTCCAGATCGGCATCCGGGATATGCACCTCAAATGGACGGATGGCTGCGGCAGACCCGATTGACGGGGCTACAGCGCTTTCACTCTTTTTCATGGTGTAGATTTTTAGCGTTTGGGATGATTTACTCGTGTAAATGTATCCCACGCAGCAGCCCTCAGCCAAGTACTGAACAGGCCAGGCGTACCAGGTTGGCCATGAAGCAGCCGGTTTCTTCGGTGAAGTGACGGGGGATTCCCGGAGATGTTATGTAGATATTATGTAGATGTTATGTAGATGTTATGTAGATAATATCTCTCTTTAAAGAGACATAATATCTATACCTGATCTACACAAGATCGTTATGATATCCGGCAGCTTTGATGCAACTACCCGCAATAAGCGGCCGGATACTGTCTATTTCAGGTGCTTATTGTACTTATCTAATGACCCTACATAAAACGTGCGGAACACTTTTCCACGTTGCTGGACAGTTATCTTGAGCCGCCGTTTCTTTTTCAGGTTGCCCAGCCGGGATTGTTTGACGGATTTGATGTGGATACTCCTGGCCAGTTCTGATGTGGTTAGGGGTATGTCTGCGACCGGTGATGCATCATCCGGCGCTGTTAAAGCAGGCCATTGAGTGGGTGGAAGCAGGGCCGGTATGTTTGTTTGCCCGCCGGTGAGGATAGTGGTGTGCAGTGTTTGCTCGTCCTCCTGGGCTTCAATGGCAACCGCTATGGTAGGCGGAAGCGGTTGCATAAAGTGTTGTAAGACCAGCTGTACCTGTGGTGCAAAGGGATCATTATACAACTGGTTCATCACCTGCTGCAGGGAGATCCCGGGAGTGACCGGCAGTAAGCGCAAAGAATCCTGGAACCGCGCTGAAGTATCTGCCAGGTAGGCCCGGGGAGCGGCAACAAGCGCCTGCTGATTACTTGTGGTAGCGGTACCTTGCGCCTGCGCTTTTAAATGCTGTTCCAGCTGCAGGCTTTCGAGGCGGCTGGCCAGTTTGTCCACCACTTTGCCGCTGAAGGTATAAAACGTAGCCCTCAGGGGATCAGAGGTGGGGATATTGCCCAGGGTAGGATGTGGCCCATTGGTGGCAATATCCATAACGATCTTTTCCGCAAATACCCGCAGGCGGCCATTTTCTGTATAGAACCGTACCTGCAGCTTTCCGGGGGCTTCGCTACTCCACTTTTTCACCAGGTTCTCATAGGGGATCATATGAGAGTTTACGGCATACAGTCCTGCCACCAGGTTACCACCCGTTGTTTTGCCGCCTATCTGCGAAGCCCGGATATGCAGCCATTCCCAGTTCTGGGACAGGTCAAAGTCTTGTCCGTGGACCTTATTGGCAAAAGCGGCGGCGCCCAGTGCATTCCAGTTATTCATGGCTTTGGCCTGTCCGCCGCCGCGTGGTGTTTTACCAAAGCTGTTCACCCAGCCCTCTGTAGCGGGCAGCGGAAGCGAATTAAAAGATGATTCCAGTTTCCTGAGGGTTGCCTGGTTATTTCCAAAATCATCCTTATAGTTCTTTTTATCGGCTCTCACCTTTGCATTCTTTGACCTGGTAAGCTGCTGTGTAGACACGTATACAACATCATTCAATACGGTTGTGTTTGACTGCGCATGCAGCGCTTCCTGCCTGAACTGTTCGAATTCCGCATCGTTAAGGTGACGCATTTCCACGCCACTGTACCTGGGAAAATCCTTCTCTTTGATACCCAACTGCCTCAAAACATCGTGCAGGGAAGGGTAGCCCTTTACAGCCAGTATGCCTTTAGCCCGGGGACTGCGGTTACTGGTGCCTCCTGGCCAGTATGCGGGCCCTCCGCGTCGTAATACTTCAATTAAGCGCTGCTGTAGAAAAACGTTATTAATGCCAGTTGCTTCACGCAAATCGCCGTTTTCATCCATGTACCAAATCTTACCAAACCGGCCTTTATAGGTGTCATAATTTGGCACCACATTGCCAACTGCCTGAGGTATGTTCATTCTTAACGCTTGTATTTCATCACTCTCATACCACTCGATCAATTTCGTCAGGCCTTCATAATCCCCGAAAACATAGCTTCTGCCGTTTTTAGACAGGAAGCCTACTTCATTTCCGGTGGCCTGATCTTCATAGATATTATTGTCCGCATCCTTTAGTGCCACCTCACGTTGTACTACCGCCTGTGCCGTACCGGCAACAGGTTTGGGGGATAGCCGGAACCGTTGTACAGGTGTGGCAGCCGGCCCGTTTGCTGTCAATGGTACTAAAGCCTGTTGTACGCCGGACCATGATTTTTCCGGTACTTGTCTTTCTGTATAAGCAGCTGTTGTTGAAGGATTCCCTGTGAATGGAGCAGCTACCGCTGTTCTTTGTGCCACGCCCCTGGTAGCACTGATGTTTTCTGATACAGAGCGCCCGGAGTTGCCGGTAGTTGATACAGGATGGCGTTTATATGGCATAACTGAGGGAATATGTGAGTTATTTTGAATAGACTTCACAAATGCTCCAGCACCGTAGGATAGGCCATTTTGAACCAGTAAGTAAAGCGTTCAGGGCTTTCACGTATCTGCCGGCTGATCTCCTGTAATGAAAAAAAGCCGTATTCTTCCACTTCTTCCGTATCCGGCACAATTTCGCCGTCAAAAACGCCCAGGAACACATGATCATATTCATGCTCTATCAGCCCGTTGTCAAAGGTAGCGTGGTAAGTAAAGGTAAATATTTTCTGTAACTGGCAGTCAAATCCCATTTCCTCCTGCAGGCGGCGGTGTGCGGCATCTGCCACTTCTTCTCCCGGGGCCGGGTGACTGCAGCAGGCGTTGGTCCACAGGCCGCCGGAATGGTACTTATGGCTGGCCCGTCTGTGTAGCAGCATTTCGCCACGGCTATTGATCACAAAAACAGAAAAAGCCCGGTGCAACAGCCCTTTCCGGTGCGCTTCCAGCTTTTCCATTGTGGCAACCGCTTCGTCGCGCTCGTTGACCAGGATAATGTGGTTAGATCTCATATAATAAAGGGTATTGAGGGAAAATGGGTATTGTTTCTAAGATAGGGATTTATGCCCATATGAGCAAAATAATATGTGGATTTCCGTGCCTATCTGCCATCGTATTTTCCCGCTGTCCTGGTCTGTGCAGTGTGCTTCATTAAAGCAGCGCATCATACAATATCTCCACCGGATGCAGCGCCGTCTTACCGGTACCATCTTTTACCTGGTGGCGGCAGCTGGTGCCTGGTGCAGCAATGATCGTATCAGCAGCTGCGTTACGCACAGCGGGGAACAATACCATTTCACCTATCTGCATGGAAAGGTCATAATGTTCTTTCTCATAACCAAAGGAACCGGCCATGCCGCAGCAACCGGAGGGGATCACCTCTACGGTATACTGCTCCGGTAAGGAGAGGATCTTTTTGCTGTGCAGTGAAGAGGAAAGTGCTTTCTGCTGGCAATGCCCGTGCAGCTTGATATGGCGTTTCTCTGTGCTGAACTGCTCTTTGCGGATCTTGCCCTGGTCTGCTGCATTGGCCAGGAATTCATCCACCAGGTACACATGCCGGGCCAGTTCTTTTGCAGAGCTGCGCAGCTCTTCGCGTACCAGGTCGGGGTATTCATCCCGGAAGCTCAGTATGGCAGAAGGCTCAATACCCAGCAGGGGTATGTTGGCATTGATAATGTCTTTGAATATGCGCACATTCTCTTCGGCTTTCTCCCGCGCTTTGCGGAGCATGCCTTTTGACATTAATGCCCTGGCGCTTTCGGGGTGTTCTGTCATCCTCACTTCAAAGCCTAAACGGTGCAGCAGCTGTACGGTTTTAATGCCTATCGCAGTATCATTGTAATTGGTGAATTCGTCGCAGAACAGGTACACTACCGGTGCACCTGCTGCCAGGGGTGTACGTTCTGCAGGCCATTTTTTACGGAACCAGCTTTTAAAGGTAGTATGGTGGAGCCCCGGTAAAGAACGTTTGGTGGCAAAACCGGAAATCTTTTTAATAAGGCTGCCGGTGGCTTTGTTATCCACCAGCCAGTTGTATATGCCGGGAGCGATGGCGGCCAGCTTATTCAGCGCGGAATAACTGGTGATCATCCGTACGCGGAAAGGTACTCCATTTGCATCATGGTAATGCTGCAGGAATTCCATCTTCAGTTTGGCCATGTCTACATTGGACGGGCATTCGGATTTACAGCCCTTGCATGCCAGGCAAAGGTCCAGCACATCGTAGATCTCATCATGGTCAAAACGGTTCTCTTTCTGTGAATGGGTAAGGAATTCGCGGAGGATGTTAGCCCTGGCGCGGGTGGTATCTTTTTCATTCCGGGTGGCCATATAGCTGGGGCACATGGTGCCGCCGCTGAGATGCGTCTTGCGGCAGTCGCCCGAGCCGTTGCACTGCTCTGCGTGCTGCAGGATGGTCTGCTCCGGGAAATGGAAGATGGTAGCGATGGGAGGCACCTGCTGCCCGGGTTCGTAGCGCAGCATGCTGTTCATTGACGGCGTGTCTACGATCTTGTTCGGGTTGAAGATGTTATCGGGATCCCAGGTGTATTTTACCTGGCGCAGCAGCTCGTAGTTCTTTTCGCCGATCATCTGGCGGATAAACTCGCCCCTGAGGCGGCCATCCCCATGCTCGCCGCTCAGGGAGCCCTGGTATTTCTTAACCAGTGTGGCTATTTCCTCGGCTATTTTACGGAAGAGCATATTGCCTTCTTCCGTTTTCAGGTTGATGATGGGCCTGAGGTGGATCTCCCCGCTGCCCGCATGAGCGTAGTGTACGGAGTAGAGATCATATTTTTTCAGGATCTCGTTAAAGTCGCGTATATAGGCCGGGAGGTCTTCCACATCCACGGCGGTGTCTTCGATCACCGGCACGGCCTTTTCATCGCCGGGGAGGTTGGACAGGAGGCCGAGGCCCGCTTTACGCAGGGTCCATACCTTTTTGGTATCATCGCCGAACAGGAGGGGGAAGTGGTATCCCAGTCCTGCAGCCTGCAGTTCCTGCTGCAGTTGTGCGGCAATGGTCTTAATATCCTCGCGGTTGTCGCGCAGGAACTCTACTACCAGTATGGCGCCCGGATCGCCCTGAACAAAAAAGCGGTTCTTGCTTTGCTCAATATTGTCTTTGGTACACTCCAGTATATAGTGATCTATCAGTTCGCTGGCGCTTGGTTTGTACCGCATGGCGATGACGTTGGCGCGCAGTGATTCATCTATGCTGTTGAAATGGATGCACAGCAGGCCTGTTTCTTTAGGCGGCAGCGGTACGATGTTCAGCTTGATCTCTGTCAGGAAGGCCAGGGTACCCTCAGAACCGGCTATCAGGCTGCAGAAGTTAAAATCAGGTGCGCCGGCGGTAAAAGGAGCTGTTTCCAGCAGCATATCGATGGCGTAGCCGGTATTACGGCGGGCAATGCTCTTTTTGGGAAATTCGCGGCGGATCTCCTCCTGATTGGTATGGTTGCCCAGCAGGGTCCTGATGTGCTTATATACGCGTGTTTCCATGCTGCCGTCTGTACGTTCGCAACGGGCATGGAACTCGTCCGGCGACAAAGTATGGAATACCGCTTCGCTGCCATCGCTGAGCAAGGCTTTTACTTCCAGCAGGTGTTCGCGGGTACTGCCGTATACCACTGAGTTGGATCCGCAGGAGTTATTGCCCACCATGCCGCCTATCATGGCGCGGTTGGCAGTAGAGGTTTCAGGGCCAAAATAAAAGCCGTGGGGCTTCAGGAAAAGGTTCAGCTCATCCCTGATCACGCCGGGCTGCACGCGTACCCAGCGCTCTTCTTTATTGATCTCCAGGATGCGGGTAAAGGTTCTCGACACGTCTACGATGATGCCGTTGCCTACCACTTGTCCGGCGAGCGATGTACCGGCTGTACGTGGTATCAGGGAGGTTTTGTTCTCCCTGGCAAAAGTGATGAGCCGTTTGATATCCCCTTCATGAGCCGGTATCGCTACTGCCAGTGGCATTTCGCGGTAGGCCGACGCATCGGTGGCGTATAACGTGCGCATGGTATCGTCATCGTAAAGGGTGCCCTCTAATTCCAGGGCCAGTTGCCGGAGCTTTTCACGCATATAAGATCAGATCTAACCGTTTTCCGGGGCGAAATTAGTGTGAGATTTATTAAATGTCAAAGATCAGCCGTCATACCACTGTTTGTTTTTAAGCAGTATAGCAGCAAATTTGTATAAATGGCTCATTAACAGGCTATCTGGCAGCTTTCTTTACCGGCTTTTTTGTGGCTTTTTTTGTTGTGGGCCTGGCCGCTGCCCTGGTGGGTTGCTTTGCAGCCGCCTTAGCGGGCCGCTTTACGGCTGCTTTTGTTGGTTGTTTAGCTACTGTTTTTGCAGGCTTTTTTGCGGCTGGTTTTGCAGGCGCCTTCAGCGGTGAAGACGTTGTTACGAACTGCGGCCGCATTACCTCCACACCGCATACGGCTTTGATCTTGTCTGCCAGGTATACCGACAGTTCAGGAGAATAGGCTTCATCATGCATATGCATGAAAAAGTACAGTTCTTTCAGGCCCTGTTCCAGCCAGTAATGGATGCGGTTCACCCAATCGTCTATACGGGTATAATCGGTAGGGTGCAGGCTGTTGCCTACAAACCGGATGAAGGCTTTGGGCACTGTCAGCTCCATATGGGCGCAATCGCGGCGGCCGGCGGTATCGGTGATGATCAGGCCTACTTTCAGCTTTTGCAGGGTACGCAGCAGTTCCAGCCGTACAGCTTCATCGCTGAACCATTCAGGATGCCTTACTTCCAGGAAGAATTGGAGGTCTTTGGGCAGGCTGGCCAGGTATTCAAATAGCGCGTCTTTACGTTTGGGAGAAAAGCGGTCGCTTACCTGCAGGAAGATGGGCCCCAGCTGTTGTTCAAAGGCCAGCACCCCTTCCAGGAAGGCGGTGGTCTGCGGCCCGGCATTGGTGAGCTGGCTGTAATGACTGATGGACTGCGACACTTTGGGACAGAACTTAAAACCGGGCTGGCCCTTTGCCTTCTCACCCCATTTGCGGATGGTTTCCGGTCCGTATACCTGGTAGTGTGTGGCGTTCAGCTCAATGCTGTTATAATGCTTTACATACTCATCGAGAAAATTGGCCTCTTTGGTTCCCTGGGGATAGATCTTACCGATCCATTCCTTGCGTCCCCATTTGGCGCAGCCCAGGTATATCTTCGGCTGTCTGGCAGCCGGCCCTTTCAGAATCTTCTTATTGAGCGCTGGTTCTGCCGGCAGCTTGAAGTCTATTTCATCCAGCAGGGGAGTGTCTACACGTCCAAAATCCATGACAGTCAGGTTTTACTGGTTGGAGGTTTAAAGTTTGAGGTTTAAAGTTAGTTAAAAGTTGGCCGCCAGGGCAAATGCAGCAGAACAGGACAACTACTCCTGCGCCTCTTGCTTCCAACGATCTTTAAACCTTAAGCGTCCATCTCAAACTAAAAATTAATTTCGATTGTTCTTTGTTTATTAAGTTTTTCTAAGGTAACTTAAAAGTATCTATTTAATTGTTTAGCATGGAAGTATTGCACGTTAGCGCGGAATGTTACCCGGTAGCCAAGGTAGGAGGATTAGGTGATGTTGTGGGCGCCCTGCCCAAATATCAGTTCCAGGCAGGATGTATCGCCAAAGTAGTGATCCCGGCCTATAAGACCCGCTTCTTTGAAACGCATGAATTTGATATTGTGCACCAGGCCGGCATGTGGCTGGGGCACCAGTGGTACCACTTCAACGTGTGGAAAGAGAAAAGCAATGTATTAGGCTTTGATCTGTACCTGCTGGATATTCCGGGCCTGCTGGACAAAGAAGGCGTATATGGACACTATAACGATACGGAAAGGTTCCTGGGCTTTCAGATTGCCGTGCTGGACTGGCTGAACGAATGGCAGCACCACCCCAATGTGATACACTGCCACGATCACCATACCGGCCTGATCCCGTTCCTGATGAGCTATGGTTATAAGTACGGGCGGCTAAGGGACATCGCTTCCGTTATTACCATTCACAATGCACAGTACCAGGGACAGTTTGGCTGGGATCGTCAATATCTGCTCCCTTCCTTCGATCTCTGGAAATCCGGTCTGCTGGACTGGAACGGGGCCATTAACCCGCTGGCTGCAGCTATCAAATGCGCCTGGCGTGTTACGACCGTATCGCCCAGCTATATGGAAGAGCTGTATACATCCGCCAACGGGCTTGAGAGCCTGCTAAGCCATGAACGCGGCAAAGCCGTGGGCATACTCAATGGTATCGATACCGAGGTATGGGACCCCGCTACAGACCCCATGCTGCCGGCTAACTATGATGAACACACGTTTAATGCCGGCAAAGCCGAGAATAAAGCCGCCCTTTGCCGGGAGTTCGGGCTTGACCCCCAACTGCCGCTAATCTCCTTCATAGGCAGGCTGGTCATCGAAAAAGGAGCCGACCTTCTCCCTGAAATCATCGGACGATCCCTATACGAACTTTCCGGCCGTGTAAACTTTATGCTGTTGGGTAGCGGGGATGCGCATGTGGAATGGTCTCTACAACAAACGCGGCATTATGCCCCTGCTCACTTCAATGTTCAGATAGGATACAATGAAGCACTTTCACACAGAATATATGCCGCCAGCGATTTCCTGCTGATGCCTTCCCGCGTAGAGCCCTGCGGCCTCAATCAGCTTTATTCCCTTCGCTACGGTACCATCCCCATTGTACGCAGCGTAGGCGGTTTAAAAGATACCGTAACAGATATTGGTGATGAAAACGGATTTGGCATACGTTTTATACATGCTGTAGGGTGGGACGCCTGCAGGGCAATAGGCCGGGCAGTCGCCTTATACGAAGACCAGGAAGTAACCATGCAGCACATACGGCAATATATCATGCAGCTGGATCACTCATGGGATACGGCAGCAAAACAGTACCTCAGCCTTTACCAGTCGATTGCGATCGTCCCGTGATACTTTGCACGCCACAATTATTAACTAATGAAAAATTAATCTAACATATGTCCAATGCAATCATTTCACTCATACTGGGCGGAGGCGCAGGTACACGCCTGTATCCCTTAACCCGCCGGCGTTCCAAACCGGCCGTACCCCTGGCTGGAAAATACCGGCTGGTAGATATACCTATCTCCAACTGCCTGAATGCGGATATGAACCGCATATTTGTGCTTACACAGTACAACTCGGCTTCGTTGAACAAGCATATAAAGAATACCTACCACTTCAGCCATTTCAGCAAAGCTTTTGTAGATATACTGGCGGCAGAGCAAACACCTGATAACCCAACCTGGTACCAGGGCACTGCGGATGCAGTGCGGCAATGCCTTCATCATATCGACAATTTTGAGTTTGACTATGTGCTCATCCTATCCGGCGACCAGCTCTACCAGATGGATTTCCGGGAAATGCTCCAGTTCCATATAGAGCAGGAGGCAGAGATCACCATCGCCACCATCCCGGTGAACGCTAAAGATGCGTCCGATTTCGGGATACTGAAAACGGATCCCAATGCGCTCATCACCTCCTTTACGGAAAAACCCAAACAGGAACAGCTGGGGCCCTGGTCTTCCCCGGTGAGCACAGAGATGGAGGCAGAAGGCCGTATATACCTGGCCAGCATGGGGATTTACCTGTTCAGCCGTAAAGTGCTGTATGACCTGCTGAACGGACAGGAAGCGGCCACGGATTTCGGCAAGGAGCTGATCCCTTTTGCCATTAATGCGGATTATAAAGTAGTGAGCTACCAGTATGAAGGCTATTGGACAGACATCGGGAATATCAGCTCTTTCTGGGAAGCCAATATCGGGCTAACAGACGACATCCCCAAGTTCAATTTATTTGACGAGACCAAAACCATCTTCTCCCGCGCCCGCATGCTGCCGCCTGCCAAGATATCTGCCACCATCAAAAAGGCTATCATAGCAGACGGATGCATTATCCTGGACAGTGTGCTGGAAAAATGCGTGGTGGGCATCCGTACGCGTATCGGGAAGGGATCGGTGATCAAAAACAGCTTTATTATGGGCAGTGATTATTACCAGACACTGGAAGAACTTGAAAAGGCGAAAGCCAAAGGATATCCTCCCATGGGCATCGGCGACAACTGCCAGATCAAAGACGCCATCATCGATAAGAACTGCAGTATCGGCAATGGCGTAAAGATCAACGTGGGTGAACGCCTGCCTGATGGCGAACATGAAAAATATACCGTCAAGGATGGGATCGTTGTGATAAAGAAGGGTATGGTATTGGAGGACGGATTTGTTATTTAGCCGCTAATTGCTAAAAGCCAGAGAATGCGCTTATCGATAGAACGACAACCAGCAAAGATCTATCCTGATATGAAACGGGTGGTGGCCCGTTTTTTCTTTAACGGTGAGGCCAGGGCCAAAGCTATTATCAGCCAGGTAGTCGCCATGAGCGACGCGGAGGTAGCGGCCACGGTAATGCCCTTACTGCGTGAATTCTCCCGCCGCCACCGTAATATTACCCGCATATTTGAACGGCACTGTGACCGGGTAAGACATCTCTTTGCTTCCCAGCAGATCAATTTTGAGGAAGTGGATTATAAAAAGCGCCTGCTCATCGGTTCCTATTTCACCAACGAATACTCCATTGAGTCTGCCGCTTTCTTTAATCCCTCGCTGATAGAGGATATAGACCAGAGCGGCCTTGAAGAAGGTGAGAAACGCGTGATCATCAGCTTCCGTGCAGTGGGTGAAGGACACATCTCTTCCATCGCTTTCCGCCATGGCACCATTAACCGCGATAACGAGATCAAACTGATAACGGCAGGCAACTACGTAGAAGAGGCGGAGGTGATCCGCAACGCCACTTATCATAAGAACAGCTTCTTCCAGAATGCAGTATCCATCAAGCTGCCGGACCCTGTGCTATCCGAAGTACAGAACCGCCTGCCGGAGACCTTTGAATACATCTCCCTGAAACATGTGATACGCGAAATGCAGCAACGCTACCAGGTAGACCACTTCATAAAGAAGGCGCTGGAAAGGCTGCTATGGCTGGCGGATTCTTACTATGAGATCAACTTCTCCCTGGATACCGATATTTCGGACAGGGTGATCTTTCCTTATTCCGAGGCAGAAAGCAAGGGTATTGAAGATGCACGTTTCGTGAAGTTTACCGACCCGCATGGCGATACCACCTATTATGCTACCTACACGGCATACGACGGTGTTACCATCCAGCCCAAGCTGATGCAGACAAAAGACTTTTACAACTTTAAAATATTACCGCTTTACGGCGAAGGGGCACAGAACAAGAACCTGGCCCTTTTTCCCCGTATGATCAATGGCAAGTATGTGATGATCTCCCGCATAGACGGTATCAACAACTACATCATGTACTCAGACCGGATCAATATCTGGGAAAACCCCGAAATACTGCAAACGCCCAAACATCCCTGGGAGTTTGTACAGATAGGCAATTGCGGCTCGCCTATAGAGACCTCCGAAGGCTGGCTGCTGATCACCCATGGTGTGGGTCCTATGCGTACTTACTGCCTGGGGGCAAGTTTGCTGGACCTGGAGAACCCGCGCGTGGAGATAGGACGTTTGAAAGAACCGCTGCTGATGCCTACCAAGGAAGAAAGGGAAGGGTATGTGCCGAATGTACTTTATTCCTGCGGATCCATGATACATAACCAGGAGCTGATCATACCATATGGGTTGTCTGATTATGCTTCCGGTTTTGCTACGGTGGAGCTGGATAAGCTGCTGCAGCGGATTAAGGAGGATGGGTAAACTCAGGCTATGTTCTCATATACTTTAATATACTCATCGACCATCTTCTCTTCGCTAAACTTTTCTTTTGCATAGCGGGCGCAGTAGCTTCTGTCTATCTTCGATATATCATTCACACAATTGATCGCCTGCTGCAGATTATTCACCAGGTACCCCGTTTTGCCGCTTTCTATCACTTCCGGCATGGAGCCCCGTCTGTAGGCGATCACCGGTGTACCACACAGCATGGCCTCAGCTACGCTTAATCCAAACGGTTCCTCAAAATAGACAGGGTGCAGTAATGCGCTGGCCCTTCCCAATACACGGCTGCGTTCCACTCCGCCAACCGGGCCGGTGAATATGATCTGTTCACCATCTATAAAAGGTTTTACTTTTTCCCTGTAGTAGGCCTCATCCTGGATAATGCCTGCGATTATCAGCCGCCGGCCGGTGGCCAGGGCTATCTGGATGGCGTCAAAAGTGCCCTTATCTGCATGGATACGTCCAAAGTATAAAAGGTAATCTTCCGGCTGCCCCTCGAAGGTAAACTCCTCCGTGCGTATACCGTTGTAGACGTTGGCAGTGTAACGCAGCGCCGGACTACGATTGGCCAGGCTGATAGATACATAATAGCCAATATCATTGTACCGTGCATACACCGGGATGATCTTCGGGGAGGAGAAGCCGTGTATGGTAGTGACCATAGGCGTTTTGATCAGGCGGGAATAGGTGAGGGGCAGGAAGTCGAAATGATTGTGAATGATATCAAATTCCCCGGCAAGTTCCATGAGGTAACTGATATGCATACACTCTTGTACCTTGGGGTCCAGCTCCCTGTCTTCTTCATATCCTTTCGGACAAACAGCTGCCAGGGTGCCGCTGGTAACAGAATCGGCGGTGGCAAACAAGGTTACCTCATGGCCGCGGGCCACCAGCCCTTCTGCCAGGTTGGAGGCCATTTGTTCCCAGGGGCCATAATGTACGGGAGGGGTGCGCCATGCTACCGGAGATAAAACAGCGATCTTCATTGTCAGAATTTAGCTTTAAAACGGTGTGTGTCTATCTTCTACAAATAACGTACAAGCTTTGTTTGAACATGGTTTTATATTACAATCACCTATGTATATCGGTTATCATTATGAATGCCATCGTCCATAGCACAAGATGGTTAGCTATATATGAAATAATTTAATTAACTTCCATACCAGGTTGAGAAAAGTAACCGCTATATTGCTTTTGGGGATGTTATTCTACAACTGGTACGGTTACCGGTGGTTATTGTACTGGCAGCAGGAGGAGGCTAACCTGCAACTGGAAGCCAGGCTTGACAAAAAAGAATACGACGAATCCTCCCTGATCGAATTTAAACTTCCCATTGATCTTCCCTACCAGAATGACTGGACCGATTTTGAACCCTGTGATGGAGAAATTACAATTGACGGTATTCACTACAAATACGTAAAACGCAAAATACAGGATGGGATGCTGATCCTGAAATGCATCCCCGATAATGCAAAGCAACAGCTTATTGCTACCCGCGACGAGTACTTTAAACTGGTGAACGGGCTTCCCCAGGCTGGCAGTCCCGGTGAAAAACAAAACGTACCTCAGTCAAAGTCTGAGAAGCATACAATAACTGATTTTGATGTGGAACAGTATTTTAACATGCTGTTTGCCCATCCTGCTTATCCAGCAGGCTATAACGCTTTTCGCCCCGTTCTCTATAATTATATGCTTAGCGCTATACCCGAGCATCCCCCACAGGTGTAGGCGTCTGTTTTTTCATTTTACTTTCTCTGCCTGTGCGGAGAAAGCGTTCACGTTATGGATCCGGCCGGCCTATGATATTTGAGCAATGAAATAACCAAAATCTATTTGTACAATGAAAATTATCACCACAAAAATGGCAGTGGCAGCCACGCTATTGCTATGCGCATTATTGCCCTGCCGCTTGTTTGCGCAAACCGATATTGACGCCCTGATGATGCCTAAGAATGCATTTTGTGTGGGGCCTGTTTATAGCTACAGCAGTTGGACAAACTACTGGGAAGGGACTATGAAAAGAGACAATGAAAATCTGGGAAGGGTATCTACACAAATGGCGGCCATAATGGGCAATTACGGAATTTCAAGGAGATTGAATGCATTATTTAGCGCACCCTGGGTAAAGACCAAAGCATCTGCCGGAACCTTGCACGGCCTGGATGGTATACAGGACCTGAGCCTGTTCCTGAAATGGCAGCCTTTTCAGGCAAAGCTGGGACCCGGAAAATTCTCTGTGTTCGGTATAGGTGGGGTATCATTTCCTTTAAGCAATTATACACCTGATTTTTTGCCGCTTTCTATAGGGCTGCATAGCAAAACCGCTTCGGCCAGGGTAATGGTAGATTACAGGCTGTATAATGGTCTTTTTGCCACGGCTTCTTACACCTATGTGTTCCGGGACAACATTGAAATTGACCGCGAATCTTACTACACTACGCAAATGCATAATACCCATGAGGTAGCAATGCCCAATGCTGCCAATTATAATTTTCGCGCAGGATTCAGGAATTATCGCTGGATAGCTGAAGCAGTAGTGAACAGGTGGGTTACACTGGGCGGGTTTGATATTACCCGGAACAATATGCCCTTTCCCAGTAACAGGATGGAGGCCACTACGGTGGGCGCCAATTTTAAATATGTGCTGCCCCCCATGCCGCAGCTGTCATTTGTAGGGGGAGGCAATACCACCGTAGCCGGAAGGAATATGGGACAGGCTACCACTGTTTACGGCTCCGTTTTCTATGTGCTTGACTTTTCACGTAAGTCAGCCGCCGCTAATCCATCTTCAACCAAAACCAACTGACATGAAGAAGATAATTTTTTACTCCTTCGCTACGCTTGCAGCGGCAGTAATTATCATTGTTGCCTGCAATAAAGATATCACGGGAAGAACTGAAAATATTGCACCGCTGTTTCCCGCCAATATAGACCTTGATGCGGGGTCATGGAAGCCGGTATTGCTTACCGCTCCCTCAGAAATTGCGGTACCCGCCCCCGGCGCTATTAACACACCTGATTACACTGCACAGATCAATGAAATAAAAGCATGGCAGGCGGAGATCACCGATGAGGAAGAACGCATCGTAAAATACTGGAGCGCCGGAGCAGTATTGCGCTGGAATGAGATTCTGCGTGAGCTGGTGGCCAGGCATAACCTGCCGCCTTACCAGAATGAGGATGGTACCTACCCCGCGCCTGATGCGAATAATCCGCTGGCGTACCCGTACTTCCCGTTTGCAAATCCGCCCTATGCGGCAAGAGCCTATGCTTATGTAACGGCAGCACAGTATGATGCGCTGGTGGCCGCATGGTATTATAAAAAACTGTATAACCGGGCGGCGCCCTACACCGTTAATGCTACTGTAAACGCGCTGATCCCCAAATCCGATCTGCCTTCCTATCCTTCGGAAGACGCTACCCTCGCAGCTGCGGCAGCAGAAATGCTGAAGGTGCTCTTTCCCGGCGACCAGGATTATATTCAGCAGAAAGTGGAAGAACATAAAAGAGCCCGCATCATTGCAGGCGCCAATGTACGCAGCGACCTGGAAGCGGGTGAGGCCCTGGGTAAAGCTGTGGCACAGAAGTTTGTAGCAAGGGCCAGGGGAGACAGAGCAGGACAGGCCGGCGGCAATCCGGCAATATGGAAACAGCTGGAAGATGATTGTATAGCAAGGGGAGAGATTCCCTGGAGGAGCCTTGAAGAGCCCAAACGTCCTCCTATGCTGCCGCTGTTCGGAAAAGTGAAGCCTTTCCTTTTTGATTCGCTTACCGTGATCGCGTTGCGTCCCGGTCCGCCTCCTTCCACATCAGGCGGTGATATGAAAATGGAGACTGAGGAAGTGTATACGCAGGTAACAACAAAAGCCACCCGGGAGAACATTCGGATTGTACATTTCTGGGCGGATGGCGTAGGTACTTATACCCCCGCAGGCCATTGGATGGCGATTGCCGCGGAGGATTTTGTAAAGAAAAACTTCAGCGAGGTGCGCTGGGCCCGTAATATGGCCCTGCTGGGTATGGCCGAAATGGATGCCGCTATTGTTTGCTGGGACACGAAGTTTTATTATTTCAATCCACGGCCTACGCAGATGAACCCGAAAATAAAAACGCTGACGGGTATACCGAATTTCCCATCCTACATATCAGGGCATTCCACTTTCAGCGGTGCAGCTGCAAGGTTATTGGGACATCTTGTACCTGAAAGAGCCGCGGCCTATAATGCGATGGCAGAGGAAGCCGCCAGGTCCAGGTTCCTGGGTGGTATTCACTACAATAAAAGCGACTGCATGGTTGGCCTTGATGTAGGCAGGAGCGTAGGCGACTATGCCATACAAAGGGCGAAGACAGACGGAGCCGAATAGTTTTATTCAAAGCCGTACAATGATGAGAATTGCAATAATACTATTGCTGCTGGGATGCTATCTGGTGTCCAGGGCGCAACAGCATGCTGCGCTCACGCAATTATTTCAGTCCGGACATTCACATTCCTTCCATTACACTGAACTGGGCTTCCGCGGCAGCTATCAGTTCCTGAGGTGGGACATCACCGGCTTTCTGCTGCAATGCGACAATCGTTTTGGTACATTGGCACAAACGGACCATACAGGCGCCTTTTACACTTACAGAACCAATATCGGTCATTCGCTTACCAAAAGGGGCAGAGGTATTTGTGCAGGCTAACTGCTTGTTGCCAGGCAGATTATTATTGTCTGTTTTTACATCCACCGCCTTTATACATGCCCGTTAAACTATTCGTCTTTAATAATAAAAAGGTTGGCTCATTCAGGGGCCAACCTTTTTCATCGTTCAGGTTATCATTTAAATTAACCTCTGAACACATTTTAAAGTTTTGAAATTTGGAATTTGGTTTTTGGGATTTACCTTCGTTCCTTCTAAAGGAAGCTTGGAGCATGGATCAATCAGTATGTAATGGTATATCCTACAAAGAAACCGGTTATTTCAGCCAACTGGTCCTTGATTTTTTGGCAGAACATCCGCAGATCCGTTCTTTTTATACCCATTCTCCCCTGAAGCCTGACGTAGAGGCACTCATAAGGGCTAAAAAGGCGCATCCCCAGCAGCGGGATGTGCTGGTTAAGGCATTGGAGCAACAATACGCCGGTCTGGACCTTGACCCGGCCCTCCGGCGCAATATCAGCCTGCTGGAACAGCCGGACACGTTTACTATTTGTACAGCCCACCAGCCCAACATCTTTACCGGTTACCTGTACTTTGCCTATAAAGTGCTGCAAACCGTAAAAATGGCGGAAGCCTGGAAGGAACAGTACCCGCAGTACAATTTTGTGCCGGTGTATTATATGGGCAGCGAGGATAATGACCTGGACGAATTGGGCAGCGTTTACCTGAAAGACCAGACCCTTAGCTGGAACACCACCCAGCAAGGCGCTGTAGGCCGTATGCGTCCCGAAGGACTGGACAACCTGATTGACCGCTTACAGGAACTGCTGGGTTATGGGGAACATGCCGCAGCACTGATACAGCTGTTACGTAAAGCTTACCTGGAACATGACAATATCCAGGAGGCCACCCTTTACCTGGTGAATGCCCTTTTTGGCCGCTACGGTGTAGTGGTGCTGATACCCGATAGTCCCCTGTTCAAGGAGCTGTATATACCCGTGATGAAGGAGGAGCTCTGGCACCAGACTTCCCATAAACTGGTGGGAGACACTATCGAAAAATTGTCCAAGCATTATAAGGTACAGGCTAATCCACGGGAGATCAACCTCTTTTATCTTTCTGATAATGCGCGCGACCGTATCGTGAAGGAAGAAGATCACTGGAAAGTGCTCAATACTTCCATCACCTTCACCGCGGCAGCACTGGAGCAGGAGCTACAGCAGCACCCGGAGCGTTTCAGCCCGAATGTGATCCTCCGTGGTCTTCTCCAGGAGACCATCCTTCCAAACATCGCCTTTATTGGCGGTGGGGGCGAAATAGCCTACTGGCTGGAGCTGCAGGCCCTCTTTACACATTTCAGGGTGCCTTATCCCATGCTGGTGCTGCGCAATTCCTTCTTACTGGTAGATGCCGTTTCCTCCCGCTGGCTCGGGAAGCTGGGCCTGTGCGTGAAAGATCTGTTCGGCAATGTTGACGAGCTGGTGAACCGCTATGTGATGCAGCATACCAATGCAGACCTGGTGCTGAAACGCGAGTATGATACGATGGAACAGTTCTTTGATGCGCTGGAAGAAAAAGCCCGCAGCATCGATGTTACGCTGGTAGCTACGGTTGCTGCAGAACGCAACCGTGCCATGAAGAGCATCGGCAAGCTGGAACATAAATTTCTCCGCGCGGAAAAGAAGAAGTTTGCCTGGCAGACAGATGAGATCCGCCAGCTGCGCAGCCGCCTTTTCCCTGCAGGTTCTTTACAGGAACGCAAGGAGAATTTTATGCCCTGGTATATTCACGAAGGCCCTAAATTATTTGACAGGATACTGGCTAATATGGAACCGCTGACGGATGAGCTGAAGATTATTTATGAGGTTTAAGGTTAGTTTTTGCGATAGGCTGCTGGCGTTGTCCTTTTCGCATCACTCTGTTAGCGTCACTCCCTTCGCGTTGTCTCTTTGGGTTACGCCTCTCGCGTCATTGAGCAGCCGCAGGGAAAAACCGCGTGGCGCGACGAAGCAATTTTTTAACCGGCAAACGGCTATCAATAAACGTAATCATCACAGTTGCTGATTAAAAGATGGCTTCGGCCCGGCTACCCGCCAGGGCCCTTCGGGCCTCGCAATTACGCGATTGGAGGCTCATTACTATTTAAATGATTGCTTCGGTCCACCTATCCAGCTCCCTCCAGGCCTCGCAATGACCTTTTAAGGGGATAGCATGAAAGAGAATACACAAACCCAATAACCCAATAATGCCCCTCTGTCTTCATCCTCCTGTCAGCGCCTTCTTCATATCCCTCAACACACCCAGCACCGCGTGCAGGGCATCTCTCACCTGCTTCGTCTCCAGCATTTCATCCCTTAAAGCAGTTTCGCCTTTTCCTTCATTGATCTCTGACTGTCTTTGCTGTATCAAACTTTCCAAACGGATGTCCAGGGTTTCAAAGGCCTCTATCGATGCCGGTAATTCAGGTAGTACAATGTCCGGTTCAGCGGTCAGCGCGATGATCTGATCCAGGTATTGCAGCAAATGCCGGCTGATCAGCTGGTACTCGGGGCGGGGAAACCGCACGCCATGCCCCAGTCCGTAAGCCGCCAGCGCTGCTATACGGGAGCTGAGGGTATGGTTCAGCACCACGAAATGATACATCCGCGAAGTGTTTTTCTGCTTGCTTTTGGGCTCACTCAGCATCCGCTGGAAGGCGGCCGTCAGGTTGGCGGTATTTACATAGCTTTCTTTCCTGGCCAGTTTGTAGTCAACGATCGCCATCTGCTGACCGGTGTACAACAACATCACCTGCTGAAAATAGGCTTTGTTGGATTGCACCATTTTTTGCATGTAACTGGACAGGTACTTATGTTCCCAGCTGGGCCACAGGGTAAGATTGGCAATGAAGGCAAGTCCGCCGCCTATAAAAGTATCCAGCACCCGCGCCGTAGCATACTGCAGGTCTGCCGGATGCAGGAAATGCAGCAGGAAGATCACGAAGGGGGTGGTAAAGATCACGCTCACGGTATACTGGTAGGTCATAAAAGTATAGGCGCCCAGTATACAGAACAGCATAATGGTAAAGATAGCGGGGGGACTTTTAATCAGCAGCAATACGGCCAATGCAAAAAATGCCCCTATCACGGTACCCACCAGGCGCTGGTAGCTGCGTGATTTGGTGAGCCCGAAACCGGGCTTGAGGATCACGACGATGGTAAGCAATATCCAGTATATCCGGTCCAGGTGCAGGGCCATACCCAGCAGGTACCCGGCAACGGTAGCCAGGCTCACCCTTACTGCATGGCGAAAGATGTGTGACTTGAAAGTGAGGTTGTTACGGAAAGTTTCCAGGTCATAGCGCTGGCTGGTGGTAAAGCGGGATAGTTCCAGGCGCTGATCCAGGGCGGTATCTTTTACCCTTTCAAGACGGGTAAGGCGGTGGAGGTTGTAGATGCGTTCGGCCATGTCGCCCAGGTTGGCCAGTATGGTGTTCAGCGGGAAGAGGCGGGTGGTTCTTTCGCGCAGGGTGGGCAGGGTTTTGCGGATCTCAGCCACGGCCCGCTGCACTTTTTCGATATCATGGCGCAGATTGGCCTTGGGCATAGATCGCCGCCCGGCCATTACGGCTACGCCTATATCAGACAGCTCCTGTACAAATTCCAGCACCAGTTTGCGCACCTCTTCCAGTATGTCGCCATCCTTAAAGCTTTGCTGCAATGCCTTATAGTCGATCTGCGAGGCCATAATATGTTCCTGCAGGTCTACCATGTCCAGGAAGATGAGCACCATCGACTTGCTGATGCTGCTGGTGCCCTGCTGGGCGGAACGTCTTTTCAGCAACAGTTCCCGTACGGCTTCCTGTTTTTCGCTCACCAGCACCTGCTGTTCGAGCACTGACTTATAGATCCCGTCAATATCTGCGCCCTTTACATAAAAGCCGGCACGCAGCTCAAGATAGCGGGCGGTTTCCACGATACATTCTCCCAATGCCTGCTGTACATTCAGGTAGGGCCTGATCTGCCATAAGAGTAAGGCCAGCAGTCCATGCCATAGGCCGCCCAGCACTATCAGCCCGGTTTCATACAGGCTGGTCATAGTGTTTTGTGGCGGTTCGCCCAGGATGATGATCATCACCAGCAGGCAGGCCACCCCGATATTGCCGCCACGGTTACCGTATACCAGCAGCATGCTGTATACAAAACAGCAGCCCATGATCCAGGGCACCATCAGGAAAGGATAGGGGGCACAGAGGCCGGTGCCCAGGGCAGTAATAAAAAGCAGGAGCAGGGTGATGAAAGCGCCGTTACGCTTGTGAATAACGGTGCCTGGCTGGTCTGCCAGCGCCGCGCACAAGGCCCCGGTTGAAATGGTAATACCGGTGATCGGCTCATCGATGCTGAGGCAAATCAGCGAAGGTACTACCACACTAATGGTTGTACGAAGCCCATTAGAGAAATGGTAACTGAAGATAAAGCTCTTTACTTCTTTAAGCCAGGGGCGCATTAAATATTGTTTCGGAGCTGCAAAGGTACCAAACAAAAGTTTAAACCCTTAAAGACTCCGACTTTCTATGGTTTTGTCCCGTCATTCTGTTTAATGTCATTATTATTTACGCCTTTCTTCCTGCTTACTGATTCTTTCAGCTGGCCGAATTTCCAGTTCAGGCTTACCCTCAGGGCTCTTACCGGGTAGTAAAAGGTGCTGGCCCTGTAAAACAGCGGGTCTTTCAGCTCACTTCTCCAGGCGATCTCTTTCTGGAAAGGCTGATCCAGGTGTACGGCCAGTACTGCCCGCCGCTGAAACAGCTCTTTACGCAGGGTAAGGGTATGGTTGGTATAACCGGGACTACGCCCCTGTAAGATGGGTTTGCTGGTGTTGACAGAGAGGGTGGCCTCTGTTTTAAAGCCCTTGCCCAGGTCATAATCTGTGCTGATGTAGGTAGTGCTGCTCCAGCCATAGTTGCGGAAGCTGGTGCCGTTGCCTCCCTCCAGGTTGGTGTACATACCACGGGCGTTTACCAGCACTCCCCAGCGGGGGGCGGGCTGCAGGCTGCCGCTCAGGTTAAAACCGGTGGCGGCGCGGCGGCCGATATTGGCATAAGTGGTAACGGTCACACTGGTTACATCGTCTATGGCGGTAAAGGGCTCAATGGCGTTGTTGGTGAACACATGGTCTACACTGAGGGTCAGGCGTGCACTTTTGAACCTGCCGTTGTAACCCAGCTGGAATGACTGGTTTTGCTCTGGTCTCAGCCCGGGATTGCCAAAAGAGAGGTTATTCGGGTCTATGTCTACCACATAGGGGTTCAGGTTCCATACCCAGGGCCGTTGCAGCCGGCGGCTGTAAGACAGGCCTATTACGTGCGCCTGGCCCAGGGGAAGAGAAACGCTGGCCGATGGCATAAAATTCAGATAATCAGTATCTAAGAGCGTGTCGCTGGAAATAAAATTGGCATTTATATGCGTCTGCTCCAGGCGGGCGCCCAGTAATACGTTCAGTCGCTGTTTTACCTTGAAGCGGTAGTTGGCATATACGGCAAATACATTCTGTTTATAATGGAAAACATCTGTACGGTCTTTTACCGTTCTTATCCCGATGCCTTCCAGGGACACCTGCTGCTGGTAGTCGCTTTCTATGGTGCGCAGGATGGCTTTGGCCCCTGTTTCGAGCGACTGCTTCCGGGGGAGCGGCTGTGTATAATCTGCCTGGAAAGTGGTTTCGGTATGATGCTCGTCGTTATTATTAAAAATCTGCTGGTCCTGGCCCGGTTCATTTGTCTGGCGGTTGTCTGTCTGCTGCCCGTTATTCCCGCTGTTACGGTTCACCGATACAGCCAGTGATCTGCCGGACTGTCGGAATTTTTTCTGGTAATCCAGTCCAACATCGTAGGTATTGCTCCTGTACTTCGTATAGGCATCGTACTGCCCTGTTTGGGACAGTTTCAGCAGGCTGTCGAGGAACAGGTTCTGCTGCAGTGAGTTATTACTGTTGTGACTCAGATCCACGTTGCTGTAAAGGCTGACGCTGCTGCTGCTATCCAGGTCATAGCTCAGTTCCAGGTTGCCGAAGTAGTAGGTGCCGTCAAAAACACTGGTGCCATTCTGCAGCAGCGTGTTCTGGTTGTGAGGTACAAAGCTTTGGCGTTGTCCATCCAGGCGGCCCTTGTTCCGGAAATAATTGCTGCCCAGGTAGGCGGCTATCCCAAGTTTCCCGGCTTTGGCATTGAAAGAGGCGCCGCCTCCAGCAAAGCCCCGGGTATTGTAATTGGCAAACAGGCTGCCGTTATAGCCGGTGTATTTTTCGCGGGTCACTATATTGATGATGCCTGCCGCGCCTTCCGCATCGTACCTGGCAGAGGGCTGGCTGATCACTTCTATGCTTTTGATAAGGCTGGCCGGGAAAGCACGGAGTGCTTCCTTTGGATTGCGGGACATCATGGAGGTGCTTTTGCCGTTCAGCAGTATTTTGAAATTATCGCTGCCTTTCAGCTGGATATTGCCGTCAGGGTCTACCGTTACCAGCGGCACCTTCCGCAGCATCTCTGCTGCCGTCAGCACATCTTTGCTGATGTCATTCTCCACATTGTATATCAGCTTATCGTCCTTTACCTCCAGCAGCGGTTTCTGACCGTTAACGTTCACGGTCTGCAGTTGCCTGGCGGCCGGCGCCAGGTAGATAGTTGGCAGCTGAAGCAGCCGCAGGGAATCCGCGAAAAGCGGATCTGTTACTTTCGAAGCATAACCAACGTTGCTGATGCTAACCCGGTATTCGCCCTGGTCTATTCCTTTCAGCAGAAAATAGCCCTGGTGGTCGGTAAGCGTGTTTATAACTGGTTGCAGACCAGTGGTTTTTAATAAAGTGATGGTGGCGTATGCTAGGGGCTTTCGGCTGGCGCTGTCTGCCACCTGACCGCTAATACCGGTGTTCACAGACCTTTGTGCATAGGCAAAAAAGGGGCAGGACAGGATACCGGTCAGCAGCGTTAGAAGACCATTTTTCATAATAGTAGTGGGTGATGCTAGTTAGTGGACGGCGTGGTCCATGGTTTAGATTTCGATTATGGGTTGTTGCATTACGGGTTTTCATTGGTTATTTACCGGATATTATATACTAATACTGCAGTAAAAATAGTGAACTAAAGATAAGCTTGTTTCACCAAATATTAAGACAAAACTAAAGGTGTATGCCGGTTGTCTCAAGAGAAAGTAAAGTAAAATGTGATAAATTGCTGAAATTCAGTAGATAACCCGCCTTTTATTTGTAATTTATTCACAGCTGTGTATAAATAAATAGGGTTTATCGGGTTACTGCCTTTAATTTACTGATCGATTTGGATAAATAAGCAGTAGGCTTTCAGCGAATCGTATTTATCTTTGACAGCTTAAAAAAAATAAACCAGGAGCGACCGTGCGTTTAAAAACACTAGAAATCAAGGGCTTCAAAAGTTTTGCAGACAAAACCGTCCTGAATTTTGACGAGGGGATCACAGGGGTGATAGGACCAAACGGCTGTGGAAAGAGTAATATCATAGACTCCATCCGCTGGGTAATCGGTGAGCACAAGATCAGCAACCTGCGTTCTGAAAACCAGGCAGGCCTGGTTTTCAATGGCTCCAAAAGCCGTTCAGCCAGCGGTATGGCAGAAGTTAGCCTCACGTTCGAGAATACACGGAATGTGCTGCCCACCGAATTCACAACGGTTACAATTACACGTAAATTCTATAAGAATGGCGACAGTGAGTACCGTCTGAATGACGTTGCCTGCCGCCTCAAGGATATCCATAACCTGTTCATGGACACGGGGGTTAGTACAGACTCCTACGCCATTATTGAACTGGGGATGGTAGACGATATTATCAAGGACAAGGAGAACAGCCGCCGCCGCATGTTGGAACAGGCCGCCGGCATCTCCATTTATAAAACCCGTAAAAAGGAAGCCAAGACCAAGCTGGATGCTACCGAGGGTGATCTGAACCGTATAGAAGACCTCCTCTTCGAGATCAACAACAACCTCAAAACCCTTGAAAGCCAGGCACGTAAGGCAGAACGTTTCTACGAAGTAAAGAAGGAATACCGCGAAATAAGTATAGAACTGGCCAAAGCAGCCCTGGAAGGCTTCAACATCACCTTCAAAGAGCTGTCTGATCAGCAGCAGACCGAATCTGACCGCAAATTTGCCCTGGAAGCGGAAATTGCTACCGACGAAGCAGCCGTGGAAGAAGATAAACTCCACTTTGTGGCCAAGGAAAGGGAACTGCACGTGCTCCAGAAGTCATTCAATGAACTGGTAGCCACCATCCGCACCAAAGAGAACGATAAGAACCTGGCCACCCAGCAGCTGACCTACCTGCGCGAAAGGGAAAAGAACCTGAGCGATTTCCTCAACAATGCGGAAGGACAGCTCCAGGGCCTGACCGATTCCATCGCCTTTACCGAAAAGCAGGTGGAAGAAGAACAGGAAGTGTTCGATTCCATGCAGGACCAACTGGAAACCCTGCACGAAATGGTGGAAGAGAAGAAAGAACATTTCCACCAGAAGAAACAATCGCTCGAAACCCTGCGCCGCGATCAGCAGCAATGGCAACGTCAGCAGTTTGAGGCAGAGAAGAAAGTGGCCGTAGCCGATACCTCAGTACAAAACCTGCAGCGCAGTATCCAGCAACTGCAGGAGGAAAAGGCCAACCGCCAGTTACAGATCCAGCAGCTGGAAGAAGAGAAGGAGATCCTCCAGGATACCCTGGGTGAACGCAAGGCTGCCCTGGATGATATGGTGGCTTTCCAGGAGGAGACCAAAGGCAAGATACTTGTAACACAGGCCGACATTGAAGGCCTCCGTGATAAACTGGTAGACGAGAATCGTACACTCGATGCCAAGAAGAACGAATACGATCTTTTAAAGTCGCTCGTTGACAGCCTGGAAGGCTACCCGGAAAGTATCAAATTTCTGAAGAAGAACAACGAGTGGAATAACAAGGCGCCCATCCTCAGCGATATCTTTTTCTGTAAGGAAGACTATCGCACCTGTATAGAGAACCTGCTGGAACCCTACCTGAACTACTACGTGGTGAACAACGCGGAAGAAGCCGTACAGGCCATCCGCCTGCTGGACACCAACAAGAAGGGGAAGGCCAATTTCTTTATACTGGACCAGTTCCATCACCAGGGCGGCGCGCTGTTCTCGCCCCCGGGCACTATACCGGCCCTGGAAGTAGTAGAGATAGACGAACGTTACAAAGGCCTGGGCAATTACCTGCTGGGTAAAGTGTTCGTAGCAGAAGATGTGACCTCGCTGGATTTTGAGCAGTTCCCGGATAAAGATGTACTGGTAGTAGAGAAAAGCGGCCGTATGCACCGGGGCAAGTACAGCTTCAGCGGTGGTTCTGTTGGCCTGTTTGAAGGCAAGAAACTGGGCCGCGCCAAAAACCTGGAAAAGCTGGAAGCAGAGATCAAAGCGCTGGAAACCACGGTAGCCGGCCTGCGGGAGCAGATACAGCAGAAACACAACGAAGTGCTGGGCTACAACAGCCAGCTCAATGAAAATAACATCAATGCCGCCCGTGAAAGGATCAACCAGCTCAATAACCAGCTGTTTGGCCTGCAGAACCGCATTGAGAACTTCCATCACCTCATCGAATCCGGCGATAAACGCCTGGCAGAGATGCAGCAGTCCCTCGAAACCAACCAGGAAAGTATTTCCGGCGTAAGGGACGAACTGGAAGCTTTGAACGAAAAAGTAAATGCCCTGCACGACAGCATTGTGGCGGCAGACAGGGCAGCGCAGGAGGCCGAACAACAGTTCAATCAGGCCAATGTGCAGTACAATAACCAAAACCTGCAGCATACCCGCCAGCACAGTAAAGTGCAGGGCCTTAAGCAGGAGCTGGATTTCAAGCGCAAACAACTGAGCGACCTGCACGTACAGATCACCAATAACAAATCACAGCTGGAAGATGCCGTAGCCAACATTGCGGCAGCAGAAGATAAACTGGGTGCTGCAGAAGATGGCCTGATAGACCTGTTCCGCCAGAAGGAAGAAGAAGAAAAGGCCCTGAACGAAAAAGACCAGGAGTACTATAACTTCCGCAACCAGCTGCAGGAAAAGGAAAGCGCCCTCCGTGCCCGTCAGCGTGCCAAAGAGCAGCTGGAACAGGCGTTGAACACCATCAAGGACAAAGTGAATGAGCTGAAACTGCAGCTGGCCTCTATGAAAGAAAGGCTCAGCGTAGAGTTTAAAGTGAACCTGGATGAGATCCTGGATGATGCCCGCAACACCACGCTGCCGGTAGACGAGCTGCAACTCTCTGCCGAGAAGCTGAAGAAACGCCTGGAGAACATGGGTGAGATCAACCCTACGGCCATTGAGGCTTTCCAGGAAATGAAGAAACGTTACGAATTCATCCTCGAACAGAAGAATGACCTGGTAGCCGCCAAAGAGTCTTTGATGGCCACTATCCAGGAGGTGGAATCTACCGCCAACCAGAAGTTCCTGGATACTTTCAATACTGTAAAAGAGAATTTTATCCGCGTATTCAAGGCGCTCTTTACCGAAGAAGACCAGTGCGACCTGATCCTCAACGATCCGGAGAACCTGGCCGAAACCGGTATAGAGATCATTGCCAAGCCGAAAGGTAAACGCCCGGCTGCCATCACACAGCTCTCCGGTGGTGAGAAAACACTTACAGCAACTGCCTTGCTGTTTGCTATCTACCTCATTAAACCGGCGCCCTTCTGTATCCTGGATGAGGTGGACGCTCCGCTGGATGATGCCAACGTAGGCAAGTTCACCAACATGATCCGCAAGTTCTCTGATAATTCACAGTTCATCATTGTTACGCACAACAAACAAACCATGGCGGCAGTGGATGTGATTTACGGAGTAACCATGCAGGAGCCCGGCGTGAGTAAGCTGGTACCGGTGGATTTCCGGAGCCTGAATTAATTTGCAAAATATGGGTAGTAAGTAATAAAGAAAGTCCCCCGGGTTTAAACCTGGGGGACTTTTTTTAATTGCTTGCCTATGTGCAGAACCGGTAGCCATCCCGATGTTGTCAGGAAGATGTGGTAAACAGATCACCACATCGCAGCATGGGCTCATTTCAACATGCGTACAGTCATCACCGTGATTATCAATGAAATTTCCTGCATCCGGCAGCAATTGCTGATCGCCTGTTGCTCATCAGCTCACGGTTATTACCCGGAATGCTTGCAGTGCGCTAGACTTACGGTAGCGAGCGTACGAAACCGCTTTTGCGCCAGTAACAAACTTGTGGAAAGCAGCGTGTTATGCAGGAAAGCACAGCGTTGTTGCATCATATGTATAAGGATGTAAAGAAAACCCGGGTAATGGTAAATAATAGAGAATGTTTTTTGTGACATGAAAAGTATATTGCATTTAACTAAAATATGATATACTTTTACGCCCGGTTTTCATAGAGCACGTCAGACTGTTAGACAAGCGGACAATATCAACTGTAGATAGGCGGACAATATTACTATAGAGCGGACAATACTATTTTTCCTAAACCTAAGCAAGTGTACTTTTAATGACGCTGAACACTCCATTACTGTCTGAGATCTGTATGGTCTCTTTTAATTTTCCACCTAAGGGTTATGCCATGTGTAATGGGCAGCAATTGCCTGTCGACCAGCACCAGGCATTATTCTCTTGGCTGCGCGCCGCATTTTACGTTAACGGGCAAACGAATTTTGCACTGCCCAACTTCCGCGGACGTATTCCCGTGCATCAGGATAATCCCAGGTAGCATGCTGCCGGCGACGACAGGATGTGTTCTCACTGCTGAACGCGGAGGACGTGCTGCATCTTTTTAAATAGTACAATAGCTATCCGCTATATATCCCTATGTGCCCTATGCCCTTCCGGCTTTTTAAGCGGAAGGGCTTCTTTTTTTACAGGATGCCGTGCAGCTCCATGTATTGCAGCAGCATGATCGTTTTGGCATCGCGGATCTGCCCCTTGTCTACCATTTCCAATGCATCTCCAAAAGGGATCTCCAGCACTTCAATATCTTCCTGCTCATGTTCCAGTCCGCCGCCACGATGTACCCGCATATCTTTGGAATACTCCGCTATAAAAAAGTAGAGTAGCTCTGTTACTGACCCGGGCGACATATACGCTTCAAACACTTTTCGTACATCCGTTACCTTATAACCGGTTTCTTCTTCCGCTTCGCGTTTGATAGCCGCTTCCGGGCGGTCATTGTCCAGCAAACCCGCACAGGCTTCAATCAGCATACCGCCTTTGTTGCCATTCACGTAAGTGGGCATACGAAACTGCCGTGTAAGGATCACCGTTTCCTCCTCAGGATTATATAAGAGTATGACCGCCCCGTTGCCCCGGTCATATACTTCCCGTTGCTGTAATTTGATAGGGCCGCCCGGGCGCTGGTAATTGTAACTGATCTTTTTCAGCAGGTACCAGTTGTCAGACAGCAGCTCTTCCTTGGTGATCTTAATAGCAGGGTTCATATAAAATGATTAATTTTGATCGTTTTTGATTAATTTGATCAAATATAGCACTTATTATCTTATGGGATATCCGGAAAGAAAGAAAAAGATACTCGACGCCCTGGAAGGGGCAGGCAATATAGATGTACATCAGTTATCGGAAGTGCTGGACATCTCGCCGGTAACCATCCGCAGAGATCTGCAGCAGCTGGCGGATGAAGGGCTGCTGATCAGGACCCATGGCGGCGCCATGAAGGCGGATAATGGTCCGCGTTTTCCTGCCTTTACAGACAAAGCACTGGCCGCCCGTGAGCAGAAACAGCAGATAGGAGAGCTGGCGGCATCTTTTGTGCAGCCCGGCGATACCATCTTCCTGGATTGCGGCAGCACTGTGTTCTGTATGTGCCCCCATCTGCAGAAGATCCCCGGCATCCGGGTTATTACCAATTCTCTTCCGGTGCTCTCGGCACTTATGCATATCCCCGGCATCACGATCAATTTAACAGGTGGTGAGGCAGACTCCGAGCGCAAAGCCCTGCACGGCCTGCAGGCCATCCGCCATATTGAAAACTATCATGCTGCAAAGGCCTTTATCGGGGTGGACGGGCTGTCTGTAAAGAGCGGGCTCACTGCCTTCAGCGAAAAAGAAGCCGGCATCAGTACAGCAATGAGTAAAAACGCCGATACCGTATACCTGCTTTGCGATTCTTCTAAAATAGGGAAGGACAGCTACTTCAAATTTGCGCCACTGAGCTTATTTCATTACCTGCTGACGGATAAGGGTATTTCGCGGTCGCAGCAGAAAGCGCTGGAAGGAAAGGGGGTGAGGGTGATTAAAGCTTGAAGCTGGAGGGTTTGAGATTTGAAAGTTTGAAAGTATGAAGGTTTGGAAGTTTGAAGGCGCTGCAATAGGAGGGGGTGCCGCCCCTGTCAGGAGGCTTAAAAGATGATGGATATTGTCAGATTGTTTTGGTGGTCAGCGGCCCGGGTATCGGCAGGGCTTCGGGGGGATGGCCCTAGTAATACAATTTTTAACCCGCATCCCCGCATTAAGTCCACCTCAAGTTTACCTCATGTCCGGCTCACCTGTAGTTCTACAAGGCGTTTCCTTGTGTTTCAGCTGTGAAACCATGTGAGTGTTAATATAGTACCAGCTTTCTCCTGTTTCCTCCTAACTTAGTACATTAGTCTTCCTATGGCGTATACCTTTAGCATCCAACCACTGTACAGTCATCCGCAAACTATTGCCGCCCTGGCGGACCTGTTGATAGAAACCGTTGCCAATGGCGGATCTGTTAGCTTTATGCATCCCCTGGCGCCCGAACAGGCCATCGCCTTCTGGGAGCAGTCCCTCGCGGCAGCGGGCCGCGGAGAGCGGGTGGTGCTGGGCGCAATGGAAGGAGACAGCCTGCTGGGCACCGTTACCCTGCTGCTGGACTGTCCGCCTAATCAGCCCCACCGGGCCGAGATCGCCAAAATGATGACCCGCGTGGGGCGCCGCAACCAGGGCATTGCCCGCGCCCTGGCCCTGGAAGCAGAACGTATTGCAATGGAGCGCGGTAAAACCCTCATCAACCTGGATACTGCTGCCGATGAAGGCGCTGCCGGCTTCTATGAAAAGCTGGGTTACCTGAAGGCTGGAGAGATACCCGATTATGCCCTCAAACCACATGGGGGCCTTACGGCCACCATCCTTTATTACAAAAGGATCGGCCCCGCCGGGGGCGCTTAAGCTGTCTGCATACTCCCTGGAATTCCTTGCCCTGGGCGGTTTTTGTGTTAAAATTTAGTAAATTACTGATAAGCACACTTGATACTATGTCAGTAATACCAATGGTTGCCGATAACCAGGCTATGAAACACCTGGTAGCGGCCGTACAGGAGTTGTCTCTTGCCCGCAGCCTCGATGCCGTGATGCGCATCGTTCGCAGCGCCGCCCGCCGCCTCACTGGCGCTGATGGCGCCACCTTTGTATTACGCGACAACGGTATGTGCTACTACGCCGATGAAGACGCCATCGCCCCGCTCTGGAAAGGCCAGCGCTTCCCCATGGAGACCTGCATCAGCGGCTGGGCCATGTTGAACCGTAAGCCGGCCGTTATTGAAGATATTTACCAGGACAGCCGCATCCCGGTGGATGCTTATCGCCCCACCTTCGTAAAAAGCCTGGTGATGGTGCCTGTAAGAAGCATCGATCCTATTGCCGCCATCGGTAACTACTGGGCGTATAAACATATTCCCACGGAAGAGGAGATCAGCCTTTTACAATCCCTTGCAGACATTACCGCCGTGAATATGGAAAACGTGTATGTGTATAATGAGCTGGAACAGCGGGTCAATGAACGCACACAGGAATTGCTGGATTCCCTGGAACGCGAAAAGAGAATAAATGCCAAAAAGACGCGGATGGTATCCATGGCCTCCCACGAGCTGAAAACGCCGCTCAGCGCCATCCTTTCCAGCGCTTTTTTGCTGGAACAGCAGACAGGAGCGGACAGTGATGGGAAGAAGGCCAAACACCTGAACCGTATTAAATCGGCAGTAGACCGCCTCACGGGGATGCTGAACGATTTCCTGGCGGATGATCAGCTGCAGCAGGGTAAAGCCGAAACATACCGCGAAAAATTCAACCTGCCGGCCTTTGTGGAAAACCTGGTGGAAGAGATCAGCGGCACCTTCAAAAGAGGTCAGCAGGTAAGATATGAGCACGCCGGTGAAACCCACATTGTGCAGGACCGGAAAATATTGCATCACATATTGCTGAACCTCCTTTCCAATGCCAGCAAATACTCCGGCGAACATCAGCCAATAGACCTGCGCAGCGTGGCCTCAGATAACTGCGTCAGCATCACGATAAGGGACTATGGTATCGGCATTCCCTATGAAGGCCAGCAAAAGATATTCAGCGACTTTTTCCGCGCCCGCAATGCAACAGGCATCCAGGGTACCGGCCTGGGGCTTAACATCGTCAAACACTACACAGAACTGCTGGGCGGCGCCATCAGCTTCAGGAGCGAACCCGGAGAAGGCACTGCGTTTGAACTGAAATTTAGCTGCTAGCTGCCGGCTTTTGGCTGTCAGCAGTGTCCGCTGAGGCGCATTTCTTCCTGTTAAGTGTTTGTCTGACCTTATAGTAAAAAGCAGTTCATTGCTGATTATGCCTTTGAATAGCTTTCAGCTAACAGCCAATAGCTAATAGATAGTAATTTTCGCCTCTCATCCTTTTTATATTTGAATTTTCCCAGGCCGTGCGTTATTTTAGGCGCTATCGATTTAAAAAAGCGCTGCAAAGGAATGAAAAACTGGTCCGGAATCTTACTGGCAGGCATGCTATTGGTATTATCCTGTCAACCCAACACACCCACTGAAAAAAATGAGGAAAAGACAGACTCGCTCGCCATGCGCGAGAAATACGCAGCATCTCCCGTATTAGACGCCAAAACGGCCCTGGAGCATATGCAGACGGAAGATGGGATGCAGGTTCAGCTGGTTGCCGCAGAGCCGCAGGTGTTTGTACCCGTAGCCATGACGTTTGACGACAGCGGCCGGATGTGGGTGGTGGAGATGATGGGATACATGCCCGATACCTCCGGTACCGGGGAAGACATGAAGAACGGCAAGATCGTCATCCTGGAAGATACCGACCACGATGGCGCGGTGGATAACCGCAAGGTGTTTTTGGACTCTCTCGTGCTGCCGCGGGCTATCTGCCTGGTAGAGAATGGCGTGCTGATTGCAGAACCGCCACGGCTCTGGTTTGTAGAGAACAAAAACGACCAGCCGGGTAAAAAGACCCTGGTAGACGATAAATACACGGAAGGCGGAAACGTAGAGCACCAGCCCAATGGCCTGTTCCGCGCAATGGACAACTGGATCTACAACGCCAAATCAGATAAGCGTTACCGTAAGGCCGGCAATAAATGGCTGATAGAACATACTCATTTCCGCGGCCAGTGGGGCATTAGCCAGGACAACTACGGGCGCCTGTTCTATAACAACAATTCTGAGAACCTGCTGGGCGATTATTTCAGTCCCGGACTGGGCGCCAAAAATCCCCAGCAGCGCAATGTAGCTGGTTTCAATGAAGATATTGTGCCCGATAACCGCGTATATCCCATCCGCGCCACACCGGGCGTTAACCGCGGGTATATGAAAGGCGTGCTGGATGACAGCCTTCGCCTGGTGAGCTTTACCGCTGCCTGCGGGCCCCTTATTTACAGGGGCGGCTTGCTGGGAGAAGGTTTTGAAGGCAATGCCTTCGTAGCAGAACCCTCCGCCAACCTGATCAAACGCAATATACTGACAGACAGCGGCTACATTGTGCACGGCCGCCAGGCTTATAAAGGCAAAGAATTCCTGGCCAGTACCGATGAACGTTTCCGCCCTGTGAACCTGTATACCGGTCCGGATGGCGCCCTGTACATACTGGATATGTACCGCGGCATCATCCAGCATAAAACATACCTCACGCCTTACCTGCGCAATGAGATCAAAAACCGTAACCTTACTGATCCGCTCAACTGCGGGCGTATCTATCGGGTAATACCTGCCAACGCCAAAAACGTAGCGGCGGTAACGTTACCTCATGATCCTGCTGCGCTGCTGCCCCTGCTGGATCATCCCAATGGTTGGATACGCGACAGGGCACAGCAGCTGATCGTAGACAACCGTTACACTACATTAACGCCGCAGCTGCGTGAAAGACTGAAGAAGGAAGGCAGTTCCTGGGGCCTGCTACATGCCCTCTGGACACTGGAAGGATTGGGGCAGCTGCAGCTGGCTGATATAGAAATCGTATTACGCAATACCAATCCTTATCTGCGGACACAGGGCCTGGCTGCAATGCCTGCCGTAATCACACCACAGCAGGCAGGCAAGGTACTGGAGCTGATTACCCCGTTGCAGCAAAGTGTGTTGCAGGCGCCTTCCGTCGCCATGCTGCTGCCTTACCTGAAGACGTTTCATCCTGCCGCCGTGGCACAGCTGCAAACGCAGTTGCTGCATGCCTATCCTAACGACCGGTTTGTGGCAGATGCGCTGATCGGCAACATGAGTGGTCATGAACAGGAGCTGCTGGATCAGGTGACCAAATGGAACCCGGACACTACGCTCTTCATTTCCCGCCGATTAAAGAAAGTGCTGAAAGACATTGCCAACCAGCGCAATGCCCGGCTGAAGGAGGGACTGGTCAAAGAATATCCCCGCGGCGCAAAGATCTTCAAAACAGTTTGCCAAACCTGCCACGGTGCAGACGGCGAAGGTATCCAGTCGCTGGCCCCGCCGCTGAACCAGTCGCAATGGGTGAATGGTGATAAGAACAAGCTGCTGGCTATCGTACTATATGGTCTCAGCGGCCCGGTAGCCGTGAATGGTAAAGTATATAAAGCCCCTGAGATCAGCGGCGACATGCCGGGTATTGGTAATAACGATGAGTTTTCTGATGGCGATATTGCCCAGGTGGTCAGCTATATCCGCAATGCCTGGAGCAACCATGCCGGGAAGGTGACAGAGAAGGATGTACAGCAGGTACGGCAACAGTATAAAGGACGGGAGAAGTCGTTTACGGCGGAAGAGTTGAAATAAGTTTGAAGTTTGAGGTTTGTTAGAGGTTTTAAGTTAAGCACCTGTATGCCTTAAAAGCATATTTATCATGAACTTTCAATTTTCAACGAACCTCAAACTTCAAACCTCAAACTATAATTTCGTGAACGCAATCTTATCGCCGTACGCCACATGATACTTGTCGCAGAACCCTGCATTCACCTCGACCACATACATGGCTTTCTTAAATGAAGGCAGGCTTTCTTCAGAAAGGGGAGTAGCATATTTACGGACGGAAACAATTTCCTTGTTCTCGCCTACATAGATGATATCCAGGGAAATATAGGTGTTCTTCATCCAGAAAGACTGTTCTTCTGCCGTGGGGAAGATGAACAGCATGCCCTGGTCGTCTGACATGGACCTGCGGTCCATCAGGCCTTTGGCTCTTTCATCGTCTGTCTCGGCCAGTTCAATGTCTATCTTGCGGATAGTATCATTGCTGGCCTTGCTGATGAAATACAGCTCGCCTTCCTTGGTGAATGTCGGGCCCGCATCCGTAACTATAGCGGTGCTGCCGGCGGCAGTATCGGTGGTGGTAGTAGCGGTAGAGGAATTGCTGCCGGAACGGTCGCCGCAGCCGGCTATATACACGCAAAACGCGATGTTGAACAGCCATTTGGAACTTGTGATCAGCATTTTTAAAGGTCTCATGACCCTGAAGTTAATTAATAATTAAGAATGATAGTGAATAATAGCGGGATAAGTGCTGGGTCCTGCCATTGATTTCCTGGTAATTATTGATTAACTTGATTTAACTTATATAATTGTTCATGAAATTCCACGGGTATAATAGCATCAAGGCTACCTGTATTCACTATTCATCTTTAATTAAACAGCAATGCATCGCAGAGATTTCCTGAAGGCTACAGCCCAGGCAGGGCTTACCTATTCCGCGCTTCCCCTGCTTCCATCTTTAAAACGCACTGCCGCCTATAAACTGGCGCTTATCGGTTCCGGCTGGTGGGGCACCAATATCCTGCGTGCCGCATTGCAGCACGGCGGCTGTAAGCTGGTAGCCCTGTGCGATGTGGATCAGCGCCAGCTGGCTGCTGCACAGAAAGAGATTAACAGCCTCACATCAGACCGTCCCAAAACGTATACAGATTACCGTGAGCTGCTGCATAAGGAAAAGCCTGAGATCGTGATCGTGGCTACGCCGGATCACTGGCATCCCTTGATTGCCATTGCTGCCATGCAGCAGGGTGCACATGTATATGTTGAGAAGCCTATCTGCCATACTATTAATGAAGGCAAGGCCATGGTAAAAGCTGCCCGCCGCTATAACAGGGTCGTGCAGGTAGGCACGCACCGCCGGGTTTCTCCGCATAATAGATCCGGTATTGAATTCCTGCGTTCCGGTAAGCTGGGCAAAATAGGAATGGTACGCTCATTTGTACACTACGGTGGCGGCGCCGGCAAACTGGTACCGGATGAAGCTCCGCCTGCTGAACTGAACTGGGACATGTGGTGCGGACCAGCTCCTTTAAGGGCTTACAACCCGTCTATTCATCCCAAGGGCTTCCGCCAGTTCCTGGATTATGCCAATGGCCAGCTGGGCGACTGGGGTATTCACTGGATGGACCAGGTACTCTGGTGGACCGAAGAAAAATATCCCCGCAGGATCTTTTCCTCTGCAGATCGTTTTATCAGGAAAGACAATACCGACGCACCCGATACCCAGAATGTGATCTTCGAGTTCGAGTCTTTTACCGCCACCTGGGAGCATCGCCTGTATGCCGCCAATGAAGCGGAGAGGACCAATGTAGGCTGCTATTTCTACGGTACCGAAGGCACCTTCCATATGGGCTGGCTGGACGGCTGGACCTTTTACCCGGCCAACAAGAACAGCGCCATCCTGCATGAAGCCCCCAAACTCCATAAGCCGGATGATCAGAACATCCCTGAGCTTTGGGAAGATTTCATGCAATCCATCCAGCAGGGCCGCCTGCCTGTCTGTGATATTGCCATTGGTCAGCGTTCTACCAACATGAGCCTCTTAGGTATGATTTCGTATAAACTTGGCCGTAGTATAGAATGGGACGGGGAGAAGGAAGTGATCAAAAATGATGAAGCAGCCAATAAGCTGTTACAGAGAAAGTACAGAGGGGAGTGGGAGTATCCTTCTTAGCACACGTGCCTTACCGCGATATTTGTGTCAGGTGAGACACGTGTGCTATAATTATTAATTATACAATTATTAATTTAATTGCGGTTCATCCGTATAGTCCCGTATCTCGTTGTAGACCGTGTCTCTCTCCACCGGACGTCTTCCGGCCTGGCGGATCAGCATGGCCAGTTCACTGGTGGTGAGAGAGGGATGTTGTTCTTCGGCGCCGGCCATAGAGTAGATCTTGGTGGTATCGTCAATGGTACCGTCCAGGTCATTTACGCCGAAGGCAAGGGTCAGCTGCGCAGTGCTTCTTCCCAGCATAGGCCAGTAGGCTTTCAGGTGCGGGAAATTGTCCATATACAAACGGGCAATGGCATACATACGGAGGTCTTCTACGATGGAAGATTCAGGTATGTCTGACATCTCGTTGTCTTTGTTGCGGAACTTCAGCGGGATGAAGGTGTTGAAACCGTGGGTTTCGTCCTGCAGCTGGCGCAGGCGTTCCATATGGTCTATACGGTGACTGTAATTTTCGATGTGGCCATAAAGCATGGTGGCGTTGGTAACCATGCCCAGCTGGTGGGCCGTTTTATGTATTTCCAGCCAGCCGTCGGCATCTACCTTATCGTGGCAGATCTTGGCGCGTATTTCAGGAGCAAAGATCTCTGCGCCACCGCCTGGCATGGACTGCAGGCCCGCTTCGTGCATCAGGCGCATGCCTTCTGCGACGCTAACTTTGGCTTTGCGGAACATGTAATCCAGTTCTACTGCGGTAAAGCCTTTGATATGCAGGTCAGGACGGTGTGCCCGTATTTTGCGCATCAGCTCCATAAAGAACTCCATGTTCATCTTGGGATGCACGCCGCCTACAATGTGCACTTCTGTAACCGGCTGGCCGTCATAGCTTTTTACGATGTCCAGCATCTGGTCGATGCTCAGTTCCCAGCCCTCTTCCCGGTTTTTGTACAGGCGGGAGTAAGCGCAGAACTTACAGGCGAAAACGCAGACATTGGTAGGTTCTATATGGAAATTGCGGTTGAAGTAGGTTTTATGCCCGTGCAGCCTTTCCCTTACCTGGTTGGCCAGTGCACCTACGAAGCCCACATCTCCCTTTTCAAACAGGATCAGTCCTTCTTCAGGCGTCAGGCGCTGCTGCGCCAGTACTTTTTCTCCTATACGTTTTAAGTCGGCATCCAGGCTGGGTTGTTGCAGCAAGGTATCTACGGCAGGATGGTCGGTTCGTCTCATTGTGCTTTGATTATTTTAACGGTCTTTGCCCTGTTCCTGTAAATTAATTTCACAAAATAAACACCATTTGGGGCATTTACCAAATCAAAGGTGATACGGTTGTTGCTGTCAAGGCCGTTGCCTGCCCTGTAGGCGATGCGCTGTCCCAGCGTATTGTACAGTGCAACCCCCTCCAGGTCCTCCTGCGGGCCGTAGAAGGTAACATGTACCTTGTCCTGTGTGGGATTAGGCGTTACCGTAAAGCCCTGTTCCTTCAGGTAGGGATTATCTGCCCTGGCAACGATGTTGATATTATCCAGGTAGATATTGTTCTCGTAGTTGGAAATGTTCCTGAACACGATCCTGAACTTGCCTGAGGGGATGAAGCGGGTAAGGTTGATGGAGTCCCGGCGCCATTCAGCGGCGGTGGGAATGAATTCTTCTGTGGTAGGGATGGTATGGGTTACCAGGCTGGCGCCCCATTTACCGTACACACTGTCAAATGTCAGTCCGCAATCGGTGGTGATCAGTACCTGCAGGGAGTCCCAGGGATTGTTGGTAGCCGTAACACTGGTTTGTACGGCCGCTGCCACGTCAAAGAACAGGAATACGGAGTCGTAGCCCTGTACATCTATTACGGGCGAGTAGAGGTCATCTATGGCGCCGTTGGTGGCATATCCCAGGTTCCGCATCACGATAGACTGGCTGCTGTTGCTGCCGGCGTCGCGGGTCAGCTCCCAGGTAAAGCTCCTGTCGGGGTTCCAGATATCCCAGCCGCCTTCCGGCGGGAATACATCGTTTTCAAATCTCTGAGTCAGTGGCAGGGTAGCCGGTGTAAAGTAGCGGAATTCCGCCATGGCGGTATCGTTCTCCGGCGCCTCATCGGTTACTCCGTTAGGCAGGGCGGTGTAGGCGGTGATGATATGGGTACCCGGACCTGTATTACCGGTGGGTAAGGTTACGTTGGTCTGCCGCAGGCTGACCAGGTTGCCGGTCCAGTTATAGGACTGTACAGGGCCTCCATCTACCTGGTACAGGATCTGTGCGCTTTGCAGGGGCAACGCGCCTTTATTTTTCAGCGCCACATTAGGGGTAAAACCGCCATCGCAGATCTGGCCCAGGGGCGTATTGATACTGGCTACAGCAGCGTCGTTATTCAGCAGGTTCACCGGCTGGCAGCCGTCGGAGCTCAGCAGGGAGGAACGGATGTTATCCAGCACAAAGCGCATGCGGATGGCCTGGTCGCCCGTAAACAAATGCATACAGGCATCGTCTGTATAATCCATGTAATTCATGAACATGATACCTGGTTCAGACGGAGAGCAGGCATCCAGTCGCGGGAAAGTGGGACAGTGATAGGTACGCGCGCCCTGCAGGGGGGTATCGTCTATACCGTCGTCGCTGGTACAGCGCGGCGTGCCGCCGGTGCCGTCGTCATCTCCCCAGATATGACGTAGCCCAAAATAATGGCCTATTTCATGGGTGGTTGTTCGTCCGCCGTTAAAATCGCCGGCAGCGCTGCCGGTGGTGCCAAAGGCGCTGTACAGTATCACAACGCCCTGCTCCGCATCAGGAAAAGTATTATCCGGCGGCGTAGCTACGCCCAGGTAGCCATTGGAAAGATTGCATACCCAGATGTTGAGATAGCGGCTGGCATCCCAGGCATCAGATCCGCCGGCAGCAGAATATTTTACTTCGTAGGCAGAATTGAAGCTGGCGTCAAAGGCCCCATGCGTGGTGCTCACGCGTACAATACCGGTGGAAGGATCTCCGTCGGGTGTACGCTGCGCCAGGCAGAAATTGATGCCGGAATTGCCGATGAGCGCTTTCCAGGCAGCCGGTACGGCGCTGGTATCCGGGTTAGTACCGGTGTAGTCTTCATTCAGTACGGCCAGCTGTGAATATACCTGCTCATCTGTTACAACGGAGGGGTTGGGCAGTACGATATGCACTACCACCGGGATGGTCACCGTAGGGCCTGCTGTAATACGGAAAAGCTGTTGTTGCTTGCTGAGACGAACGCCAGACACCAATTGTCTTTCTATGGCATCGCGCTGCAGCTGGAGGGAGGGAAATTCCTTGATCTTGTTGCGGATGGCATCTTCCGTGGCGCAGGTACGTTGGGCCTGCACCGGTAAGAGGTACACTAAGCATAGGAATACCAGGGTAAACGTGCGCAATAGTTTCGGTTTTTTAGGTTACTATCTACTTAATACAAGATACAACGTAAAACGGGAAACCTGTATTATGAATCGACGAAAGACTTTAGGGTTTAAACGTTTGAAGGTTTGAAAGTTTGGTAGTTTGAAGGCGCCCTGTCGTATAATGACATCTTCAAACCATCAAACCTTCAGACTACATCAGCGCCCCCGCAATACAGCCGCACATCAGACACGCAATTGTTCCACCGATCAGGGCTTTTACGCCCAGCTCAGTGAGGTTTCTGCGCTGGTTAGGCGCCAGCTGGCTGATACCGCCAATCTGTATGCCGATAGAGGCAAAATTGGCAAAGCCGCAAAGGGCGTAGGTAGCTATCAGTAGTGATTTTGGATCCTGTATCACATGGCCGGCTTTCATTTTGCCAAGGGTGATATAGGCCACAAATTCGTTCAGGATGGTTTTTTCGCCCAGCAGCTGCCCGATGGCGATAATATCGTGCTGTGCTACGCCTATCAGCCATGCCACCGGCGCAAACACGTAGCCCAGGATCATCTGCAGGGAGAGTTCATTGTAACGCCCGCCGGTAATGCTGGCGATCTGCGGGTTCAGGTTGGTAATATCGCCTACCCATCCCATGAGGGCATTGGCCACATACATGAGGGCTGTGAACACCAGCAGCATGGCGCCAACGTTCACGGTCAGCTTCAGACCATCTGTAGTGCCCAGTGACAGCGCATCAAGGAAGTTATCGCCCAGTTTCTCCTTAGGCACTCTCAGCTCTTTAGAAACGATCTCTCCGTGCGTTTGCGGGAACAGTATCTTGGATACCACGATGGCTGCCGGAGCGCTCATAATAGACTGGCTGAGCATATGCAGGGCAAAGTAGTTCTGCTGCACCGGGTCGGTGCCTCCCAGGAAACCCACGTACGCCGCCAGTACACTGCCGGCCGTATTGGCCATACCGCCGATCATGATACAGAGGATCTCTGACCGGGTCATCGCCTCCAGGTAGGGGCGGATCATCAGCGGCGCTTCTGTCTGGCCCAGGAATATATTGGCGGCGGTAGACAGGCTTTCCGCACCAGAGATCTTCATTTTATTCAGCAGGTAGGCAAACACGTACACGATCTTCTGCAGGATGCCCAGGTAGTACAGGATAGAGGAAAGCGCAGCAAAGAAGATGATATTGGGCAGCACCTGTACGGCAAAGATGTAGGCCCAGTTACCGCTGGGGTCTGCCAGATTGCCGAATATAAACTCGGTGCCTTTATGGCTCAGGTTGATCAAGTCTACAAATGAGCCGGACACTTTTGACAGGATCACCTGGAAAATGTCTGAAGGGCACAGTTGCGCGTATACTGAAACGGTGAGCACCACGCAAATAGCCAGTAAGGTCCATTTGATGATCTCAATTTTGTCGCGCTTAAACAATAACCAGAACAGGAACCAGATCACGCAGAGGCTAAGGGTGATAGAGAGCCTGGTAAGCGGGTATTCTCCGCTGCGAACCACCCCGAAAAAGAATACCAGTATGGAAGCCAGCGCCAGTGTGATACCCAGGGCATCGGCCTGGAGGGGCTTTTCTTTAATACCTTTAAGGCGGTTAATGATCACATACAGGACAATCAGGCCAAAGGCCAGCCAGAACACCGGCTGCTCACCAACGCGGGTGTTCAGCACCCCCATGGCAAACATGACCTGGGCAAAAATGCCCATTCCAACCAGTTTCCAGTCGATTGCCCTGCGGTTGTTACTGAGCAGGAAACAAACGCCTACAAGAAAAATCATGCCTAGTCCCCCGCGCAGCAGGTTATATAAGTGAAAGGACATATTTAGATAGATTACAAATAAGCAGCAAATAAAGTGGAAAATACGGTATTCAGCAATTGATTGTTGCCCGGGTGACAGATTTTCCAACAAAAATCACACGAAATGTAAGATATATCATATTTGTTTTATTTGGAAAGGCTGTCTACTTTTGCCAGTCAGATCACAAGAGAATTATTAACCCTTACGTCGAATGAAATTATCCCTTACCGTAGCATTGAGTATCCTGCTATGTTTTGAAACCCAATCACTTTTTGCGCAGGCCAGCTTTACGGCACCTGCAGAAGTGTTTGTCAATGACCCGGTCACCCTTACCAATAATACTGCTGGCGGCAGCAGCTATTTCTGGAATTTTTGCTCCGGTAACGTATATACTGCTCCTACAGTTACCAACCTGGGACATATAACGGGCATGGACGCCCCGGTGTTTATTGCCACGGCCAAACAGGGTAATGATTACTATGCTTTTTTTACTAACAATAATGCCCCCAGCCCTTATCTGTACCGCTTATATTTTGGTAACAGCCTGCTCAATACACCTACCGTTACCAACCTGGGGAATTTTGGCGGTGTGATACCTTACAACACGGAGGGGGTACAGGTGGTAGAAGACGCAGGCGGATGGCATGTACTGGTAGTGGGCTCTCCTTTGCCGGACTCCAGGATCGTAAAGGTGGATTTTGGCGCATCGCTTATCAACCCTGCACCCATAGCCGTCGATTGGGGCAATATCGGTAACCTGAGTTATCCGCATGATCTGTTTATAACAAAAGAAAATAACCAGTGGTATGGCTTCACGGTAAATGCCTATAACAATACGATCACCCGTTTTGATTTTGGCGCCTCATTCCAGAATCCGCCTACAGGTGTAAACCTGGGTAATCCGGGTAATTTACTGGATTATCCTACCGGTATATTTGCCATACAGGAAAGCGGCAGCTGGCATGTGTTCGTAACCAACCGGCTGGCCAATTCACTGAACCGGCTTGATTTTGGCACTTCTCTAACAAATATACCTTCTTTTACCAATCTGGGTAACCCGGGTAACCTGCTGCAGGCCCCACGAGATCTCTGCGTGATTCAGGACTGTGGCAAGAATTTCGGCCTGGTAGTGAATGAAACCAACGATGACCTGGTGAGGATAGATTTCCAGGGAAATATCAGCAGTACCGTCAACGCCACTTCACTGGGATCTCAGGGGCTAGATTTTCCGCATTCCATATCAACATTGTTCCGGGTGGATAACAGCCTGTATGCATTCATTGTGAATGCACAGAACAATACCCTGGCCAGGGTAGCGTTCAACAGCTGTACCAATGCCAGCATACCTTCTTCTACTCAGCAGCAGCCGCCCGTGTTTTCATACAACATGCCGGGCACGTATACTGTAAACCTGATCGTAGATGAAGGCCTGCCTACACAAAGTGCTTTTTGTAGGAATATTGTGGTTAAAACACCTCCTGCCATTTCTTCTCCCAGCTTTTCTGCACCGGATACGGTTTGTGTAAACGCTCCTTTCAATATTACCAATACCTCATCGGGCACCAGTACCTATCTCTGGAACTTTTGTTCAGGCAGTATCTATACGCCGCCAAAGATTGATAATCTCGGTAACCCCGGCGGAACTATGAACATACCCGTATTTATGGTAACGGCAAAAGAAGGAAATGATTACTACGGTTTCTTTACCAATAATACACAAAGCCTGGTAAAACTGTATTTTGGGAATAGCTTACTGAACACGCCTACTGCCGTAAACCTGGGCAACTTCGGAGGGGTACTGCCACAGAATACGGAAGGCCTGCAGATTATAGAGGATGCAGACGGCTGGCATGTTTTCGTAACAGGTGGAGGCGATCCTACACTTGCCAAGCTGGTAAAAGTAGATTTTGGCTCCACACTTGCCAATCCCTCGCCTACGATCACGGACTGGGGCAATATTGGTAACCTGGACTACCCAACAGATCTGTACATCACAAAGGAGAATGACAATTGGTACGGATTTACTATCAACTTCTACAATAATACCTTTACAAGATTCGATTTTGGTACCTCTTTGAATAATACGCCTACGGCCGTAAATTTTGGCGGACTCGGTAACCTGGACAATCCCACCGGTATCTTCGCACAGCAGGAGAATGGCAATTGGTATGTATTTGTTACCAATGAGGGCTCCAATACACTGAGTCGCTTTGATTTTGGCAGTTCATTGGCCAACACGCCGACAGCCATTAACCTGGGAAATCCCGACGGAGTGATAGACGATCCCAGGGATCTGACCCTGTTGCATGATTGCGGAAGGATCTTTATACTCATAGTGAACGCTACCCCTGGCAATATGGTAAGGATTGACATGACAAACGGCGTAACCAGCCAGCTGCCAAAGGACTTGTCCGGCATTAGGGTAACACCAGACAACTACTTCCGGTTCGCGCACTCCATTTCCAAGCTGTTCAGGGAAGGTGATAACATGTACGCATTCATTACAGATGCATGGAATAATCAACTCCTAAGACTGGTATACAGTCATTGTAATGATGCCAGCATACCTTCATCACAACAACAAACACCACCACCGATATCTTATAAAAAACCGGGCGTTTACACCGTTACCCTTTTGACAGATGAACTGCTGCCGTCACAGAACACGTTCTGTAAGACGATCGTTGTGCTGGATTCTCCGAAAGTTAACCTGGGAGCAGATACACTGGTGTGCGACGGTGCAGCGGTGCGCCTGGATGCAGGGAGCGGCTACAATTCCTATCAATGGAGTAACGGGGCTACTACACAACAGATCGATGTTACACAGTCAGGCACCTATAGTGTGAATGTCAGCAACGGGGGCTGCACTGTTACTGATGATAAAATAGTGAACATCAGCCAGGTTATGCAGTTAACACCGCTTGCAACGGTTATCGATTGTGATAATCCCACCGGCAGTATCACCCTTAATGTATCTGGCGGTTCACAGCCATACCGCTACTATCTGGGCACAAATGGCCCTTCTGTCAGCAATGTTTTCCGCAATTTAAGTGCAGCAAATTATATAGCCAGGGTAGAGGATCGTCTCGGATGCCAGGTGTTTCAGCCGGTGTCTGTACAAACAGATCCAACACATATGCTGGATATGGCGGCCAGTGGTGCTGCACCCAGCTGTTATAACCTGACCGATGGTATGATTTCCGTACAGATATTGCAGGGTGTTCCGCCTTTTGAATACGCGCTGCAAGGCCAGCCCTTTCAGTCTGTGAATAGTTTTGGTAATCTTCCAGCCGGTGATTATATCGTATATACACGTAATGGCGTATGTATTGATAGCCAGCAACTAAGGCTTACAGCGCCTATGCCCATAAGATTGGATGTAGTTAAGCAGGATGAGATATGCAGCCGGGCCAATGGCAGTGTAACCTTAGCCTTAACCGGTGGCACTGCGCCGTACGACGTTTACTGGAATAATACATTAAGCAGCGGACGATCATGGGATGATCTGACCGCCGGAAATTATACAGTGCGTGTTGACGATACCAATGGCTGTAGTGCTGATACACTCCTCGCGCTCAGTAATATTGAACTTCCGCCTGTCAGAATACTCAATAACGATACCACTATTAACATCGGGGAACGTATACAACTGGTAGCTGTAAATGCGACTGATTATGTATGGACACCAGCCACTGGCTTAAGCTGCGCCAACTGCGCTACACCTGTTGCACAACCCTCGGAGCCTACCCAGTATATAGTGAAAACCCCTACCGGTTTGAACTGCGTAGCTGCAGATACGGTAAATGTTTATTTGTCGTACGACCGCTCATTATTTGTGCCTACTGCTTTTTCGCCTAATGATGATGGCAACAATGACCTGTTCCGCGTAAAGGCTAAAGGTGTGGCTGTATATACCTTACAGGTGTACAACCGCTGGGGACAGCTGCTTTTTCAGGCAGACGACATAACCCGTGGCTGGGACGGCTATTTTAAGAGCCAGGCGCAGCCTATGGGTACGTATGTGTACGTAGTGCGTTATGCCTACTTCGGGAAAGAAGCACAGGTACTTGAGCAGAAAGGCACCTTTACGCTTATACGATGATGGCTAGGCTATAGTAATGTCTTTGTCCAGGTAAACATCCTGTACTGCATTTAACAGCGCTACACCTTCCTTGAAGGGGCGCTGGAATGCTTTTCTTCCCAGTATCAAACCGGTGCCGCCTGCGCGTTTGTTGATGATGGCAGAACGCAGCGCTTCTGTCAGGTCCTTTTCTCCTTTTGATTCGCCGCCCGAATTGATTAATCCTATACGACCGGCATAACCGTTCAGTACCTGGTAACGGCAAAGGTCTATCGGGTGATCGGTGCTTAGCTGCTCATACATCGCCGGGTTGGTTTTGCCAAATCTGACAGCGGTAAAACCGCCATTCAGGGTAGGCAGTTTTTGCTTTACCAGGTCAGCTTGTATGGTAGCGCCGATATGATCTGCCTGACCGGTCAGATCAGCAGCGGTATGATAATCCTTGCCGTCTTTTACAAAGGCTGCGTTGCGGGTATAGCACCAAAGGATGGTGGCCATGCCCAGTTGGTGTGCCTCTTCAAAAGCCATGGCAATCTCGGTGATCTGCCGGCTTGATTCAGGACTGCCAAAGTAGATGGTAGCACCCACTGCTGCAGCGCCCAGGTCCCAGGCATTTCTTACGGAGCCAAACAGGATCTGATCGTATTTCGTAGGATAGGCAAACAGATCGTTATGATTGATCTTCACAATGAAGGGAATGCGGTGGGCATATTTCCTGGAGAACAGGGCCAGGTGCCCAAAAGTGGTGGCCACCGCATTGCATCCGCCCTCAATAGCCAGCCGCAGGATATTCTCTGGGTCAAAATAGATGGGATTAGGGCCAAAGGCACTGCCGGCGCTATGCTCAATATCCTGGTCAACCGGCAGGATGGAGGCATAGCCGGTATTTGCCAGGCGCCCGTGATGAAAGATCGCTGCGAGGTTGCGTAATACCTGTGCAGAACGGTTACTGCCCATAAACACCTTTTCAAAGAAATCCGGGCCGGGCAAATGCAGTTGTTCTTTGGGAATGGCCTTGCAGCTATGATCCAGCAGGTCCTGGAGATCGTTTTCAGCGATATGCCGGGTGAGAGTATCGTTAAGCATGGAGTTACAATTTTAGGAACAGGAAGTTACAAAAAATAGTCCATGGTCTATGGTATGTGCCTTCGGGATTAGTAGCAATCCTGGGCATTGAAGGGTACGGTCCATGGATCATCGACCATGGTCTAAAAAAAAAGAACGTCCGGGCATTTACCCGGACGTTCTTTTTTTAACAATTAAAATTATTACAGGTGAGACTGGATCTTCTTTTCCAGTACTGATCTGGGAGCAGCACCTACCTGTTTGTCAACTACCTGGCCGTCTTTGATAAAAAGGATGGCCGGTATGCTGGTGATACCATAGTTAATGGACAGCTGAGGGTTCTGGTCCACGTTAACTTTACCTATATTTACTTTTCCTGCATAATCCTTAGACAGATCCTCAATTACCGGTCCGATTGCACGACAAGGACCGCACCATTCAGCCCAGAAATCGATCACAGTCAATTTATCTGAACTTAATACTTCTGTCTGGAAGTTGGAATCAGTGAATTCTAAAGCCATTTTGATCTATATTTTAAAGTGTTATGAGTTTTGTTCGTTTCAATGTTATCTTATCGTCAAATAACGATCCGGATGCAAATTAGTGCTTTTCTGGCAGCTTACTTATTGTTTATATCTATGTAGGTATCAATATCCGGCTGTTTTGTCAAAAACTGCGCCAGTTCGTCATTCATTTCTACATGCCGGTTAAAGGTATGCAGCTTGACTGCCAGGTCGTTATCGCGGTCTATCAGTTGCAGGTATAGCTCGCTGGCCCCGGGATATTTCATGGCATTATCGGTCAGGAAATCCACTACCTCGCGGGTAATGAATTTCGGCATGGTTACCAGGGTGATCTTTTTGGTATGCGCTTTCTTTACCTCCTGCAACAGGTGCATCCCGGTCACCTTGAACTCATATTCCGCCTCGTTGAAGCGTTTAGGCTTGAACCCCCCGTTGATATAGAGGCAAAGCCCGGCTTTAAAATAGGGGGCAAAACGGATATAGTCTTCACTCCAGAGTGCAAATTCAAACTTTCCGCTCAGGTCTTCTATCGTCATGATGCCAAACTGCCGGTTATTGCGGGAGATCCTTTCTATGGCGCTGGTAACATAAACCGCCAGGCGGAAATTCCGTTCCTTGCCTTTGCCGCCACCACCAGGGGCGGTGATCTCTGCCTGATATTCCACCAGTTCAGATACAGCGTTCATGTGGTAGTACCTGCTTTCAAAGCGGTAGTCGTCCAGCGGGTGCCCGGAGATATAGATGCCGGTCACCTCCCTTTCGTTGTTCAGCTTGAGGATCAGCGGCCAGGGATCGCAGTTAGGTATTTTAGGCGGCTCCACATCAGGCAACTCATCCAAGCCGAACAGGCTGCCTACAGACTGGGCGCCTGCAGATACCTGGTTGCCGAACTTCACGATCTTGTCCAGTCCCGACAGGTTGTCGTTCTCCGGTTTGTAGAAGTACTGGGCCCTGTGCAGTTCCGGGAAGCAGTCAAATGCGCCCGACATGGCCAGGGCTTCCAGCGATTTCTTATTTACAGCGCGCTGGTTTACGCGTTTGATCATGTCGAAAATACTCTTGTAAGGCCCGTTCTGCTCGCGTTCTTCCAGCAGGTTCTCGATGGCGTTCTCGCCCACGCCCTTCAGGCCGGCCAGGCCAAAGCGGATTTGCCCTTGCTTATTCACCGCAAAACCTTTGAAAGATTCATTCACATCGGGGGGCAATACGTCCAGTCCCATGCGTTTACACTCTTCCATAAAGAAGGTGATCTTTTCAATATTGCTGGCGTTGTTCAGTACGGAGGCCATATATTCCGCCGGATAGTGGGCTTTCAGGTAAGCGGTTTGATAGGCCACAAAGGCGTAACAGGTGGAGTGCGATTTATTGAAGGCGTAGGAGGCGAATGCTTCCCAGTCGGTCCATACTTTGTCGCATATCTTTGGATCGTGGCCGTTCTTCACGCAGCCTTCCATGAACTGCGATTTCATCTTGTCCAGTACCGCTTTCTGCTTCTTACCCATGGCCTTACGGAGGATGTCCGCGTCCCCTTTGGAGAAGCCAGCCAGTTTCTGGCTCAGCAACATCACCTGTTCCTGGTACACCGTGATACCGTAGGTATCGCTCAGGTATTCCTCCATTTCGGGCAGGTCGTATATTACCGGCTCCAGTCCGTGTTTACGGCGGATAAAGGTGGGAATGTACTCCAGCGGTCCCGGGCGGTACAAGGCGTTCATGGCGATCAGGTCGTCAAAACGGTCGGGCTTCAGCTCACGGAGGTATTTCTGCATGCCTGGAGACTCGAACTGGAAGGTACCGTTGGTTTCGGCTTTCTGGTACAGTTCGTAGGTCTTGGCATCGTCCAGCGGGATATAATCGATGTCTATTTCAACCCCATGGTTCTTTTTGATAAGTTCCAGGGCGCCCTTGATGATGGTAAGGGTTTTTAGTCCCAGGAAGTCCATTTTGATCACCCCGGCGCTCTCAATAATACTGCCCTCAAACTGGGTTACCAGCAGATCGGAGTCTTTGGCGGTAGATACGGGGATCAGTTCAGAAAGGTCTTTGGGTGCAATGATGATACCGGCGGCGTGGATACCGGTGTTACGCACGGAACCTTCCAGTACGCAGGCCTCGCGCAGCACTTCGCCAGCCAGGTCTTCGCCTTTGATCAGCTCGCGCAGCTTTTTTACGTTCTCGATCTCTTCGCCGCCCAGTCCTTCCTTTTCGGAAAGGCCTTTTTCGCCGTCCAGCGGCGCATTGAAGATGCGGTCCAGCTGAATGCCCGGTTTCTCCGGCACCAGCTTGGCCAGGGCGTTACTTTCGGGAAGGGGCAGGTCCATTACACGGGCCACGTCCTTGATACTCATTTTGGCGGCCATGGTGCCGTAGGTAATGATCTGCGCCACCTGGTTCTTGCCATATTTTTGCACAACGTAGTCGATCACTTTCTGGCGGCCTTCATCGTCGAAGTCCGTATCAATATCGGGCATGCTCTTACGTTCCGGGTTCAGGAAACGTTCGAACAGGAGGTTGTATTTAATGGGATCGATATTGGTGATGCCGATGCAGTAAGCAACGGCGGAGCCTGCCGCAGAACCACGACCGGGGCCTATGAACACGCCCAGATCACGCCCTGCCTTGATAAAGTCGGATACGATCAGGAAGTAGCCCGCAAATCCCATGTTCTCTATCACCTGCAGCTCGAAATTGATGCGCTCCTCGATATCCGGCGTCATTTCGGCGTAACGCTGGCGGGCGCCTTCGAAGGTAATATGCCGCAGGTATTGGTCCTGCGTAAAGAACTCGGGTGGTATCGGGAAGTTGGGCAGCAGGATATCCCTTTTCAGGTCCAGCAGCTCCACCTTGTCCACAATCTCGTTGGTATTGTCTATTGCCTGGGGCAGATCATGAAAGAGCTTGGTCATCTCTTCCTGGGTCTTGAAATAGAACTGGTCGTTATAGAAAGCGAAGCGCTTGTTCTTAACGGCTACGTCATCATCGGTAAACTCCTTGATGGAAGGGGTGCTCTTTTTTTCGCCGGTATTGATACAAAGCAGGATGTCGTGCGCATTCGCGTCTTCCTGGTCAACATAGTGAGAGTCGTTGGAGGCGATGATCTTCACGTTGTATTTGGTAGCAAAGCGCAGCAGCACTTCATTTACTTTTTCCTGTTCCGGAATGCCGTGGCGCTGCATCTCTACGTAGAAATCTTCGCCGAAGATGTCCAGCCACCACTTAAATTCTGCTTCTCCGGCCTCTTCTCCCTTTTTGAGGATGGTCTTGGGCACGGAGGCGCCCAGGCAGCAGGTAGTGGCGATGAGGCCCTGGTGGTACTGGAGGATCAGTTCCTTGTCTATACGGGGATATTTACCGTACAGCCCTTCAATATAGCCCAGGGAGCAGAGCTTGATGAGGTTGCGGTAACCCTGGTCGTTCTTGGCCAGCAGCACCTGGTGATAGCGGATATCTTTTTCTTCGCGTGTAAAAGCACGTTTATGGCGGTTCTCTACCAGGTAAAATTCACAGCCTACGATCGGCTTTACTTTCAGCCGTTTATCTTTCGGGTCTGCCGGGTTCAGTTTGTTGTTGTATGCTTCTGCCACAAATGAGAACACCCCGAACATATTACCATGGTCCGTGATAGCAAGCGCCGGCATGTTGTTGGCCATTGCTTTCTTGTACAGTGATTTTATGTCTGCCGCTCCATCCAGCAGGGAGTATTGCGTATGTACGTGTAAGTGGGAGAATTGCATCTTATATCTAGCTTTTAGCCTTTATCTGCCAGCTTTTGGCTAACAGTTTGTTTGTCTCTTGCAGCCACAAAAATCCTACAATAAAAGTTTACAGATGCATATAATTTTTCCACAAATGTGCGTTTTGACGTCAAAGCCGCCACCAGCGCCTGATAGCTGATAGTCAGCTACTAATAGCTAGTAGTTAACATATTATAAATAATTCAGTAACTTGGCGCAACTTTTACCAAACCGCTGCTAACTAACCGCTGTTTATGCAAAAAAATGGGATTTATTGGATAATGTTTGTCGCAGGTGTTGTTGCATTAAGTTCCTGTGCGTCAATGAAAAAACCGGCTGGTACAAAACCTGCTGCCGATAACGGCCGCAAGGTGCAGTTCCTCGAGGGCATCTCGCTCAATCGCAGCAGCAGTACATCCCGCAATACGGGACCTAATGCAAATATCAGCCGCGATATTACCATGAGCAGCGCCAACCTGGAAAATGCGCAAGCATGGCAGTTCAAATATGCGCAGCTGCTGGACATAGCTGTGGAGGATGTACGCAATTTCCGCCTGTATGGGTTTATTGAAGACTGGTACGGCACGCCTTACCGCATGGGTGGCAAAACAAAAGACGGTATAGATTGCTCCGCGTTTGTAAACTCATTGCTCTCTAATGTATTTCAGGTAAGTTTCGCCGGTACATCAGCACAGATGTATGAGCGTGCAAAAAAGCTGAGATCCCGCAGTGAGTTACGTGAGGGTGACCTGGTATTCTTTCGCATAGGCCACAAGCGTATTTCCCATGTAGGAATTTACCTGGAAAATGACCGGTTTGTACATGCGTCTACCAGTTCGGGGGTGATGATAAGCGACCTCAACGAAGTGTATTGGAAAAAATATTATGCAGGCGCCGGGCGGGTAGATAGGCGCTAATTGATAATCTTTTGTATTTTAAGGCCCTGTTAAAATTTGTATCATGTCTATAAAGGATGTATATCGTAAGCTGTTGAACCGTAAAAGCGAGCCGGCAAAGCTGCCAGATGATTTTGAAGAAGATCATCGTGCTATAGTGGCTAAAGTGGTGCCGTATACTATGACTAGCCCTGCGCGGATCTTTGGTCTGGTAGAAGCCGTAAAGTATATACACCGTCAGGGCATTACAGGTGATATTGTTGAATGCGGCGTATGGAAAGGAGGGAGTATGCTGGCTGCCGCAGAAACGCTGGTGTCACTGAAAGATACCAGCCGCACATTGTACCTGTACGATACTTTTGAAGGTATGCCACCGCCTACAGAGGAAGACCTGGATTTCCGCGGCGCCCAGGCTGCCAGTCTCCTGGAGCAGAATAAAGATAAAAAGACTGAAGATGTAGTTTGGGCTTACTCTACACTGGATACAGTGAAAACCACTATGGGCCTGTGTAGTTATCCTGCACAGCAAATAAAATATGTGGTTGGCAAAGTGGAAGATACCATTCCGGCCACCATGCCGGAGCGTATTGCCATGCTGCGCCTGGATACAGATTGGTATGAGTCTACCAGGCATGAGCTGATACACCTCTTCCCCCGCCTGCAGCAGGGCGGTGTGCTGATCATAGACGATTATGGCCACTGGCAGGGTGCACGAAAAGCAGTGGATGAGTATTTCAGCAATAATCGCATACGCATACTGCTGAACCGTATTGACGAAACCGGCAGGATCGCCGTTAAACAATAGAAACATATTGAATTATTGAAAGCTATGACCGGAGCGGAATTCAAACCATCTCTATTTCACCCCTATTATTTCATTCGTAAAGGACTGTTCAGTAAAGTGAACCAGTACAGCCATCTGCTGCGTGGACGTTTGCTCGATTTTGGCTGCGGCTCAAAACCTTACAAGGCCCTGATCACCGTGGATGAGTATATAGGCGTTGATTTTGAGAACGAAGGGCATCCTCACGAAAATGAACAGATAGATGTGTTCTATGATGGGAAAACGATCCCGCTCCCTGCCGACTATTTTGATGCAGGCCTTACCAGCGAAGTATTTGAACATGTCTTTAACCTGGAAGAAGTGCTGGGTGAACTACATCGCGTATTGAAGCCCGGAGCGCCCCTGTTGATTACTTGTCCCTTCGTATGGAAAGAGCATGAGGTGCCGAATGATTATGCCCGTTATACTCATTTTGCATTGAAGCATATGCTGGAGAAAAACGGTTTTCGCATCCGTACGTTGGACAAGAGCGGCAACTTTATTGAAGTCATGTTCCAGTTGAGAGCCCTCTATTTTTTCGACAGCTGGTATCCTAAGTTCAGGCGTATCCCGCTGCTGGGGTTCCTCTTCAGGCTTTTCTTCTTTGCTATACCCAACGCTGTGGGCAGCCTGTTCAGCAAAATGTTTCCACGGAACAAACAGATGTACCTTAACAATATAGTTATTGCGGAGAAAGTATAATGAAAAAGGGAGGCCATATTCTCTTCATCGGACATGAAGCCTCTTTGAGCGGCGCGCCTATATTGTTATTGAATCTGTTGCTACTTTTACAACATCACCGTTCCATAAAAGTAACCCTGGTGATACGCCGGGGAGGCCCTTTATCAGAAGAATATGCAAAGTATTTTCCGGTTATCGTACTAAAGCCCGCCGGCTACCGTGAAGGAGGTCCCTTAATGAAAGTGGCTGCTATCCTGCGGAATCGCTGGCAGCTGCTGCGTCTTATGCTAATCATGCCAGGCTGCAATTATGTGTTCAGCAACACTATCATCAACGGCCCTCTGCTGAAGACCATCGCGTTTTTTAGAAAACCAGTGATCACCTATGTTCACGAGCTGGAGAATGTGATCAGGGCCTATGCTGCTGAAGTGACGCAAACGTTAAAATATACACACCGTTTTGCTTATCCTTCCCTCAGGGTAAAAGATGCATTGGTGACTACCTGCCGGCTGACTGACGAAAAACTGCAAAGGCTTTCCTATTATTTCCCGGTAAACCTGCCTGCTATTCATGACGAAGCTACCAAACGGGCTTTTACGGAGGATTTCAGGCAACGTTTTAAACTCGAAGACAGTGACATGCTGATTGGTGGTATGGGCCTGGCATCTCACCGTAAAGGCGCAGATATATTTGTAGAAGTGTGTGGCAAAGTAGCCGCCATGAATAAACGCGTGAAATTCTGCTGGATAGGGGATTTCGATAGCGCTGTCACTGAAGCGGCTTTGAAGCAACAGGTGCAAGACCTGCAGATCGGCAACCAGATCGTTTTTACAGGACCATTGCCACATAACTATTACAACCTTGCTCCCTTTGACCTGTTCTTTCTTTCTTCCCGCGAAGATCCTTACCCGTTAGTGGTACTTGAAGCAGGTTTCATGCGCGTACCTGCGCTCTGTTTTGAAAACTCCGGCGGTATACCTGAATTTGTTGGAGAAGATGCCGGCTGGATAGTACCGGACTTTTCAACAGCACTCGCTGCCGAAACTATCCTCGGACTGTATGACCGGCGCGAACAATTGCAGCAGAAAGGCGCCCGTGCACAGCAGAAAAGTTTGCAACTCCATGCCGATCCTGAGCTAATCCTTTCTCAGTTCGATCATTTACTTACCTAATATTCCGCGTACCTTTTCCAGTCCTATTTCGTATAAGCGGTTGGCATCTTCCGAAATACGGAAGCTGAGGATCATTACTACACATAATATTACATATACAGTTGATTGCAACAAAGCCTCAAGAATGGGAGAAGACGCTTTTATAAGATAGTGTGAGATAAAATAGCAGGCGGCAATGGCCACCACCGCCAGCAGCGTTCTCCAGGAAAAAGGCTGCATTTTGAACTTTATCCAGATAAACAGGAAGCGGATGAGGTTAAAGAATATATACGCGATCAACGTAGCCGCAGCAGATCCGTTAATACCATATTTTTTTATAAGCAGGTAGTTCAGCGGAATGAGCGTAAAGAGCAGTGTTACGGTGGTGATGAAGTCCATTCTCCAGTACCGGGAGGTTAGGATGATCTGCGTATTCACGCCCGTGCCCAGTTCCACAATTTTGGTGATACCCAGCAGCAAAAGGACTGTTTCGCCCTGGAGGTAAGAACGGTTAATATTGAGTATCTCGAAAGCGTTATGAAAGTTCAGCCATATCAGCCCGAAGAGGAAGGCGGCGAATAGCAGCATATTGATCGAGGATTGGCGGTAAATGCGCTTGATCCGTTCGAGGTCGCGGTCTTTCCAGGCCCGCGCAATCACTGGTATAGAGGCTGCTACCAGGCCCCGCTGCGGGCCTTCCATTACAGAAGTAAGATAAGAGGAGAAGTTAAAGATGCCCGTGTGCTTAAGCCCCAATACGCTACTGATAATAAAAGAGTCGAAATTCCGGGCCAGTATTGTACAGAACGAGACCATGAAAACGAAAATACCGTATGGGATCATCTTTTTATACATGCGTCGTGTAACTATGCTGGTTTTGAGGGTAATAAAGATCTTTCCTTTCCGGTAGAGGTAGAAAAGCAGTCCCAGGAAAATAGCGCAATACAGCAGTGAAAAAAGATGGACGAAGCCCTCAAAGTCCAGCCAATGCAGGACAAACAGGAGGATAACAAAGGTAGTGAGCAGGCGTAGTACCAGCTCTTTAAAGAAATTTGCGGCAACGGATGATGACATATTCCACGCTTCTCCCTCCATCATGGAGAAAAGGAGAAGCCCCAGCGTAAATGGATAGATGGCGTAGAAATATTCCACCAGTAGGGGAGAATTGGTACCAAATTTCTGTACTACCAGGTCTTTGAACAGCAGGGAAAACAGGCAAACCACCACAAACCCCGTCAACGCCAGTATCATCATTTTCCCGAACAGGTCGCGCTGTTTTAAAGGCAGCAGATCACGGTAATAAGGGTAAAACCGGTACAGGATAGTAATAGTACCGAGGTTAGCCAACGCAAAGAACGTCTGTGAGATGTCAAACATCACGCGGGTCAGACCAAATTCAGCTTCGGTAAAATAGTTGCCTGTGGTAAAGAACCAGGTGTTTACAGCACCTACTAAAAAACCGGTATATATAATGATAGAAGATAGTATACTTTGTTTCCTGATGGTACCCATTTTTCGCTTAGTTGGTTGTAAAGATGGCAAAAATCATGCATTATCGGAAAGTTCGTATTTTTAGTCCTTTAAAAATAATTCTGCACCGTAATATGATCTCCGTTATCATTTGTTCTGCCAACGAGAGCCGTATAGAGACGATCCGGGAAAATGTAGCTGCTACCATCGGCGTGGATCATGAGCTCGTGATCATCACCAACGCGAAAGAGATCGGTGGCATTTGCAGGGGATACAATGCAGCCGCGGAGCAGGCGGTGTTCGATATCTTATGTTTTGTACATGATGATGTCAGTTTTCTGACACAAGGCTGGGGACAAAAGGTGCTGAATCACTTCCGGGGGAAAACGCCGCCCCGCCTGATCGGCCTGGCTGGCAGCCGGTATAAAAGCGCGGCAGTTTCTGGTTGGGGCACCGGCCTGCCGCAGTACGATTGCTGTAATATTTTCCAGGAGGACAAACAGCATGGCCGCCGCAGGGTTTACCTGCATCCGCAGTCTGCTACAGATCAGCCGCCACCTGCGCTGGTGCCGGTTACAACCCTTGACGGCGTATGGTTATGTATGCCTAAAGCTGTCTGGCAGGAATACCCTTTTAATGAAGAGAAACTGGCCGGGTTTCACTTTTACGACCTGGATATCAGCCTCCGGGTAGGGCAACGCTACACAATTGGCGTAATATATGATATAGACCTGGTTCATTATTCTATGGGAAACTTCGGTGCCGACTGGATACAGCATGCCATCAACTATCACCGTGTTGTGAACCTGGTTCCACTCCCTGCACTGGCGCCCCTGGCCCCGGGAGAAAGGGTGATAGCAGGCGCAGAGCGGAAAGTAGCTGCTTACTGGCTGAACCGCTTAATGAAAGAACCTATAGACGGTAAAACAAGGCGTAAATGGATAAGCGCCACTAATGCATGGACACAGCCAGCCCTGTGGGCTGACGTGGCAAAAATGCTGCTTTATCCGGTTAAAAGAATATTATTTGAACACAAGCAATGAGTAATTACCCTGTCAAGATATCAGTATGCATACCCGCATATAAGAACCCGGAATTCCTGCTGAGGGGGCTGGGTTCCCTGGCCCAACAGGAATGCCGCAGCTGGGAAGTGATCGTGACGGACGACAGCCCGGACGACAGTGTATACCAGGTAGTACAGCAGTACAAGGATCAACTGCCGCTGCAATATTTCCGTAACACGCCGGCAAAGGGAATGCCGGCCAACTGGAATGAATGTTATAATAAGGCGCAGGGAGAGTATATAAAGATCCTGCATGATGACGACTGGCTGGCGCACCCCCAGGCGCTGCAGAAAATGGCGGATGCATTGGATGCTCATCCTGATTGCGACTTTGTTTTCAGCGCCTACTGTGATCACTACCTGCAAACCGGCAGGATAGTGGAAAGGCATTGCAGCCCCTTTTACAGGAACCTGCTCAGGCAAACGCCCGTGAACCTTTTTCAGAAGAATTTTATCGGCCCGCCCAGTGTCATCATGCACCGCAACAAACCCGGCTACCGTTATGATGTAAAGACCCGCTGGGTAGTGGACGTAGACTTCTACATGCAGGTGCTGAAAGCCAATTCCCGCTTTGTCTATATCGATGAAGAGCTGATAAATGTAGGTATCAGCGGGGAGCAGATCACACGGGACTGCTTTCGCGTACGCGAAGTGGAGATACCGGAAAATTTCTACCTGCTCCGGAAAATATCCGTGGATGCCCTGAACATTATTTATGTATATGATTTTTTCTGGCGTATGTTGCGCAACCTGGAGATCAGGGAAGTAAAAGATCTGCGGGAGGCAGGGCTTGAAGGAGACATTCCGGTGCCCATACTGCAGATGCTGACATGGCAACAACGCTTTCCCCTGTGGCTGCTGAAGATAGGAGTAGTGTCCAAGCTGCTCATGACAGGCTGTTATTTATTCCGTAAAAGGCTGTAACACGATATGGACCTTTCCGTTATTATTGTTAATTATAAAAGCGCGGCGCTGATAGTGGACGCTATCCGTACCGTTATAGAACAAACCACCGCTATTTCCTATGAAATCATCGTGGTAGACAACCACTCGCAGGATAACAGCCAGCAACTCATTACACAACATTATCCGCAGGTCCGCTGGGTGCAAATGGATTATAATGCAGGTTTTGCCCGCGCCAATAATGCAGGTATGCGTATTGCGCTTGGCGATATGCTGCTGCTCCTGAACCCAGATACCCTCGTGTTGGATCATGCATTGGACACCGTCGTACAACGTTTCCGTGCCGCCAGCCATGCAGCATGTAGCGTGCAGCTGCTAAACCCCGATGGCAGTCCGCAGATCACGGGCAATTATTTCATGAAAGGGGGACTTAACCACTTGCTGCCCTTGCCTTACTGGGGCGCTTTGTTACGCAGGCTGGGATATGCGCTGAATACCAAAGTACCTAATGTACGATCTGCGGAGACCGAACAAACGGTAGACTGGATCAATGGGGCTTTCCTGATGGTGAAGCGGGCTACTATAGAAAAAGTTGGTATGATGGATGAGGATTTTTTTCTCTACGCTGAAGAAACGGAATGGTGCAGCCGGATCAAACGTACGGGTACGCTGGTGGTGTATGGCGATCTGCATGTAGTGCACCTGCAAGGGGAAACCGCCCAGGCCACCTTTGAAAGCAGCGATAAAGGATACTATGACCTTTACAGCCATAAGGGATTGCAACTGATGGTATCCAACCACTTACGGGTACGTAAACAGTATGGAGTGGGATGGTTTTTTATATTATTGCTGAATTATTCCTTTGCCGTGCCCCTGGCCTTTATTTGCAGTTTCCTGGAGAATCTTTTCCGGTTGCGTAATCCTTTCCAATACTGGCAACGCCTCTGGCAGCTGGGGGCAAATGTAGGTAAGCTGTGGCAACTAACCCCCACGATCATACGTAACCAGCCTTATTTTTACAAATTGTTATAGCACCGCTTGCATGATAGCGGCAACTTCGGCGGCAATACGCTCATTGTTATGGTAGCTGAAGAAAGAGGAAGGGGTAGGGCTGCTAATGTCGTCCAGTTCCTGCATGCGGGCGGCAAACTGTCGCCAGTCATTATCCGGCACCACCTTTAGCTTATTTCCGCAGATCGCGGTATCTACCCCGATAGCGCCGCTCCGGGTAGAGATCACCGTTTTGTGGGCGGCCAGGGCTTCCAGCACTTTGGTTTTAACACCACCGCCTTCCACCACAGGATTAATGAAGATATCAGCGGCAGCAAGGTATGCAACCGGCTGATCTACAAAACCGGTATATATGATACGCCCTCCGCTCTCTTTTATTTCCTCCGCTACTTCCTCCGGGAGGCCCCTGCCGCTGATCAGTATCACATAAGGTACCCTGGCCTGTTCTTTCAGCAAGGGATCTATTTCGCGAATGATCTTGAGCACCGCCTGCTGGTTAGGCAGATAGTCCAGCGCGCCGTTAAAGTAATACAGGGTAGTGCCTGGGGCAATATGGTGACGGCCGCAGATCTCCGGGCGTATAATGTTCTGGGCGGGTAATGCTTCCGGTGTCTTAATACCGTAGGGCGCCACGCTTGCCTTGTGCGGTTTAAGCCCGTATTGCTTTATGGCTGCATCGGCATCATCCTGGCTGATGAAGAAGTTGTGTTGTGCTTTACGGTGCACCCACTTTTCGTAGGCCTGTAAAAGTGGCCACCACCATTTGCCCAGGGAACGCCAGCGGGCTGCTTCAATATTGTGGGAATGTACTACATAACCACACCCGGTGAGTATTTGTACCAGTATGGCCTGCCATCCCATGTAGGGATGTTCTATATACAGCAGCTGTATATTTTTCTGCCGTACCGCCTTTGCAAGGGTACGGCAGTTGAAGATGTTCAGGTAACGCAGGCGGCTGTTGCCGAAAGCTTTCCACAACTCATAGGGCAGGGGGCCTTCCGGCTGGTTAGCTGATACAGACGCTATAGTAAGCCGGCAATGATGTGCCAGGTGAGCAGCAAAATTGGCAATGAATATTTCACCTCCTTTCCTGGCGGGCAGGTATTTGTAAGGTGCAATGCCCATTACGCGCATCATGCAACAGCCGTTTTTTTCTGCTTGCGCTGATGAATAATATTGATCACAAAGCCGCCGATCAACAGCAGCATCATAACAATAAAGCTGCCAGCAGCCAGTTTTATACCAGTATAATAGGAGGCCGGTTCAAAACGGAACTCGATCGTATGCTTGCCGGCAGGCACCATCATACCTCTCAGTACGTAATTCACGCGTGCGTAAGGCGCTGGCTGGCCGTCGATAAAGGCATTCCAGCCCTTTTCGTAGTAGATCTCGGAGAATACGGCAAATTGTGGTGTGGCGGCGTTATAAGTGTATGAGATCGTGTTCAGATTATTGGCCAGCAACTGTATGGTAGCGGCAGAGTCATAAACCGGCTCTCCTTTTACAGCTGCTTTGTAGCGCTGATCTATGATAACCGTATCTTTCGGGTGGAAACTGTCCAGCGCTTTCATTTCTGCATCTGCATTTGGCACCCATTGAATATGTTTTACAAACCACGCGTTACCCAGCGCATCAGGATTGCGTTGTGCAATGGGCTGACCATTAGGCCCGGGCTGTATTACGTATTTTGTGTTCAGCATGTTCAGCACCTGTATGTTATTCCTGCTCAGCTGGCGTTCAATCAGGTCTACATACAGCTGCAGCTTGGCGGCATGGTAACCGCCTACGCTTTTGTGGAAGTAGGAGGTCATGGCGTCGTTGAACGGCCCGTTGGGAGCAGTAAGATTAAATACACGGTAATACGGGTCTTTATCCTGCAGTATTTGTTTGTCTGCTTCCGAGGGCTGGAAGGGATCGCTGTACGCAGCTTCGTCCATGAAATCGTCTGCGCTGAGGTAGCGCCGGTCTACCTGCAGCAGGTCAAACAGCACCAGCACTGCGAGTGCGCCGGTTAGTATTTTTGCATTGAGCTTGCCTTTCAGGAAGAACCACAGGGCAATGAATGCCAGGCCTGCGAGTACGATAGAACGTATCACGTCGTTGCGGTACAATGTAGCCCTGTCTTTCCGCAGCGCGTTCATCATCGTATCTACGATCTGGGTATTACCCTGGAACATCTGTGTCCACTGGGCCTGCACCTGGTTATCTATACCCGGTCTTGCCGGATCGTTGGAGAAGTTGGTAAAGGAAAGGGTACCGGATATTACAAACAACAATACCAGTAAACCGCCTATTACAATACCACTCCATTTAAGCTTTTTTACCAGCTCATCTTTCGGTATCTCCCCGTTGATCATCTCATTCAGTCCCATGACAGCCAGCAGCGGGAAGGTAAGCTGTGGAAGTATCAGGGCCTGTGCGGGCGCACGGAACTTGTTGTAGAAAGGCAGGTGATCAAATATAAAGTAGTTGAAGAAAGCCAGGTTGCTGCCCCAGGCCAGGAGTATACCTGCGATGGCTATCCCCAGGATCCACCATTTATGCCAGGAGCGGATAATAAACATACCGAGTACCGCCAGCAGGCACACTACCACACCCAGGTACACGGGACCGGAAGTACCCAGGAGTGACTGGTCGCCCCAATACAGCGGCCAGCGCTGGATGACTTGTTCTGCCTGAGCGGCAGGTACGCCGATGTTGACCAGCTCTTTATAGGTTTCTGAACCGGTGTCCAGTTTACCGCCGGAACTGCCTCCATAAATGTTGGGGGCAATCAGGGTCAGTGTTTCCAGCTTGCCGTAGCTCCACTGGAAGGCATAGCTTTTATCCAGTCCGCCATTGCTGCGTTCTTCTGCCGACACAGTAGGCAGGGGCGTCAGTTCAGATTTACCGCCGCGGTTGCTGGCATGTGAATACTCGTAAGTGGTCCACAAGAGCATGGCATTGGTACCAACGCCCACCAGTATCGCGCCCAGCAGCACTGCTGCACTGATGATCAGGTGTCTGATCTGTTTTTCACGTACGCAGTAAACGATATAGGCAATGCCGACAATGCCCAGTATGAGGAAGAAATAGTAAGTAACCTGTAAGTGGTTGGCTGCTATCAGCGAGCTGACGAAGAAAGCTGTTACGCCCGCGCCCAGCACGTACTGTTTCCGGATGATCAGTATAATGCCCGCCAGTACAGCCGGCAGGTAGGCCATAGACAACATCTTGGTATCATGGCCGGTAACGATGATGATAGGAGAGTAGCTGGCATAAGTATATGCTACGGCGCCTATAAAGGCTATCCAGGGCCTGGCGCCCAGCACTACACAGAGCAGATAGAAGCAGGCTGCCGCCAGGAAAAGTACATTGATAGGCTTGGGCAGGCCCAACGTCATCAGTGCAGGCAGAAAACTACCGAACTTATAGGGCGTTTCAGCAGAGATCTGGTACGTGGGCATCCCCCCGAACATACTGGTGGTCCATAGCGAAGGAACGTCATGGCCGGCCTTTTTATAGTCAATAGACTCCTTGGCCATAGCCTGCCATTGCGTAACGTCTGATTGACTTAATACCTTGCCTTCCAGCGCTGGTTTGCAATACAAAATAGCCAGTATTGCCAGGGCAGCAATAGCGATTACATGTGGCAGGGCCGCCTTAAGCCAGTTATTCTTCATATTAATGGTTCGCTTTTATAACAGATAAGTAGCAAATATATTATTTTACGTGTTGTGTTATATATAATTTTACGCTATGCGCCTGGTTAAATTTTTGTTGAAATTCGTGTTTATATGCAATCTTTGTTACTTAGCCGGGTGGTTATTCCGTATGACGGAACAGAGCGAGCGCTTTGCCTGGATTGTCAAACATGTGGTGGTGCTGGGGGTAATTGTGGCGCCCCCGGCCAACGTCGTTACCAGCATATTGGCCATTATACTGCTGCTGGCACGTAAAGTGAGCTGGGCAGAACTCCCGGGATATCTGCTTGTCCTTAACCTTATTATATTGATTGTTCAAATACTCGTATGATCACTAATATCCTGAAAGACAGACCAACAAAACTCTTCGTAATTTTTTCCTGCTTTTTTGTAGCCAACGCACTGATAGCCGAATGTATAGGCGGAAAAATCTTTTCGCTTGAAAAGCTGCTGGGTCTGCCCGTGCACACATTCACCATTTTTGGCCAAAGCGGGCTGTCGTTTAATCTTACCTGTGGGGTACTCCTTTGGCCGCTTGAATTTATTATGACAGACATCGTGAACGAGTATTACGGTCCCAAAGCAGTACGCCGCATCTCCTATACGGCTGTGGCGTTGATTTCCTATGCCTTCCTGATGTTTTACTTTTCTATCGGTGTGCCTCCTGCAAATTTCTGGCTGGGCATGAATGCAGATAAGGGTATTCCCAATTCACAAACTGCTTTCTCCGTTATTTTTGGCCAGGGCATGTGGATCATATTCGGTAGCCTTACGGCCTTCCTCGTAAGCCAGATCGTGGATGTAACAGTATTCCACCGTATTAAGCGCCGTACCGGCGAGAAGATGGTGTGGCTGCGCGCAACCGGCTCTACTGTTGTATCCCAGTTGGTAGATAGCTTTATTGTATTGTTCATCGCCTTCAAACTGGGCAGCAACTGGACCTGGCAGCAGGTACTGGCTGTATGTGTAGTAAACTATATTTATAAATTTACAATGGCCCTTCTTTTAACGCCGGTGATCTACCTGGTGGAGAAAAGGATAGAGGTGTATTTTGGAAAAGAGACAACGGCAAAGATGAAGGCGAGCGCGATGGGAATAGAATAAGTATAAACGTTTAAGGGTTTGAACGTGACAGTATGTAACCTGAAACGTTCAAACCCTCAAACTTTCAAGCATGTTACTCCGTCCTCGGGTTCACCACCGGCGCACTGCCCGCCGCCGGCGGATTACCTGCCAGCTCATTATCCGGAACATCCCAGTAATCCAGGAAACCATATTCTATCGTAGCATTGGTATTGATATTACCATTCCTGTCTATTACCACGCAGCCGGTTCTGCCGCCGCCCTGGGCAAGGGTATTGATTACTTTCCAGCGGCGTGCGTCATAAAATGAAAGTGCACGGAAGACCAGCCCCACTCTTCTTTCCCTTCGCAGCTCTTCCCTTGCGTCAGCGGGTGTTGCCGCTACAGTGGGAGGCAGGCCCGCGCCCTGTGCGTTGCGTACTGCATCTATTAAAGCCATGCCGCTGGCAATGCTTGCCGGACTAAAATTCGCCAGGTACATCGTAGCCTCTGCTTTCATCAGCTCATTTTCTTCCCAGGTACCCGCCAGGTACATTTCAGCGCCACCTACGGTTTTGTTGCTGTAGGTGATAACACCGGCCATGCCGTTGCCACGGTCTACCAGCGCGTGATTGGTATTGAATGAATTGCCCCTGTCTGCGTTACCTATCCAGGTGGTGCCGGTAATAAAGTTGTTGGCCAGGCGCTGGTCGCCGGTTTTGTAATCCTGTATCAGCCGTTCGCTTACTTTATAACCGCCTCCGCCGGGTGAGCTGCTGGCTACCCTGGCTGGAACGCTGCCATCTGCGGCGGCAAACAGGTTGCCCAGCTGATCTGAGCGGCCGGTGAACACAAGATCGTTTTCGCGGATGCCGTTATTGGTAAGGGTAAGGATGCTGTCCCATCGGGTAGCGGGCATTGCGTCTACGGTAGTATTCACCAGCAGGTTGCGGGCCTTCAGGGTATTGATATTCCTGATCCATGCATCAGGGGTGAAAACGCCGCCTTTTCCTACCTGGAAGAAGGTGGGGATCAGTTTGCCCAGTGCTGCATTGTAGTCGCCGCTGGCGCTGAGTGTGGACAGTATCTGTGCAGCGGTATCCAGTTTGGCATTGGCAGCTGCTATCATGGTTTCTTTGGATACGTAATTGGCATTTGTGGTGGTGGGATCATCTGCTGCAGCCAGGTCGTCGTTAATGATACCGGCGTAGTACATAGAACCTATCCGTGAGTATGCATAGCCTTTCCACCAGTAAGCCCAGGCCCTCACCACTTTCTTTTTCGTTTCGGCATCACCTGTAAAAGGAACTTTGTCCACTATCGCCAGCAAGATGTTAGCGGTTTTATTCATCTGGTACATATAGCCCCATTCGAAGAAAAGGGGATTGGCGCCTGCTTCTGCATTTTTGTTGATGGCCCGTATAAGCAAGAGTTGTTTGGGCGGAAAACCGGGACTGGGCACCACGGTACCGTTATCCAGCGTTACTTTATCGGGACAGCCCAGCTGGTTCATGTACTGATTGGCCGCTTCCATGCCGATCACATCGCCCATTTGTTCGTGGTAGCCAATGGCGCTGGACCAGAAGCGTCCTGTTACGCCATCATAGTATTTCAGATCATAGAAACCGCTAACGTAGATGCCTTGTCCCAGCGCCAGTATACCGCTTTCCGTAGCTGCGCTTTCCGGTGTGGGTTTATTCGGGTTCTCTATGTCCAGCTGGCTTTTGCAGGAATAAACAGTGAACAGGGCGGTTATTATTGGTATATATATTTTTAGTCTTTGCATGATGTTTTCGTTTAGGTGTTGACATTAGAATCCGAGGTTCAGCCCTACCTGGTAGGATTTAAAATTGGGCATGGTGTTGTGGTCTGTACCACGGTCCCAGGGCGAGTTGGAGGTGCCTGAGCTGATCTCAGGATCCATACCGGTGTAGTCTGTAAAGGTGAGCAGGTTGCGGCCTGTCAGCACCAGTTGTATCTTGCGGATGCCCTTTAAGCTGAAGAACCTGGCAAAGTCAAAACCCAGTGAGAGATTGCGCAGGCGCATAAAAGAGGCGTCCTCATAGAAATAATCTTTGGTGCCGTTGTTGCCCTGGGCCTGGTATACACCACGGTAGAAGGCGGTCCAGGCGCCGGTTTCGCCGTTAATGGTGATTGGCTTTTCATAATCGCTGTGAATACCATCGCGGTACATCCATTCTTTTGTCTGGTTGTACAGATGGCTGTCATGCACCCAATCCCACTGGAACGACAGGGTGAGGTAATCCTTAAAGCTGAGGAAGTTGATGAAAGACATATTGAACTTCGGGTTGGGATCACCAAAGCTGACTTTCTCGGGTGAGAATATTGGCTGTTTGGTAGCCTTGTTCACTACGTAACCATTGCTGGCCACTTCATAGTTACCCTTATCTGCTTCAGAAATGTAGCGGTTGCCATTGGCATCGACATCATCCAGCGAGCGCAGCGCCTTGTTGCCGAAAAGCTGACCCACCTTCATGCCCGGCGTCAGCACATAGTTGGTGCTGCCTGCAGAGGATATGATCACTACCGGGTTACCGCTCAATTCCGTGATCTCTGAACTTTGCTTACTGAAGTTGGTGGTGAAGTCCCAGGAGAAATTTTTGTTAGACAACACGCCAATGTTCAGTGAAGCCTGCCAGCCGTGAGAGCCCAGCGAGAACGCATTGTCTGGCTGGGTACCGGTTCCGGAAGAGGGGGCTACATCTACGTCGTAGATGGCATTGTCAGTGTTCCGCTTCCAGTAAGTAACAGAAAGCCCTGCATCCTTTATCCAGTTGCCTTTCAGCAGGGAGAAGGAGATGTCTGTACCTACCTCAAATTCTTTTGATACTTCTACGTTCAGGAAGGGGTTGGATTCGCTTGGATTGGGATACAATACGGCGCCGTCTCCCAGGCTGCGCGACTGAAACACTACATATCGCTGGAAAGGACCGGGTTGTATACCTGCTTCACCGTAGGCGCCGCGCAGCTTAAATTCAGGAATAATGCCGCTCACCTTGCTGTTCTGCCAGAAGTTAAGGGACGACAGTCTTACATAGGCATCTCCCCTTGGAAAGGTAAAGGGTTTTGAGCCCTGGCCAAATGCCGATGAATAATCGCTGCGGAAGCCGCCGGAGATGCCGGCTATATCACCAAACTCTATACGCTGGTTGAACAGGTAACCGTAGGTAACAAATTTCTCTGTAAAATCCACGTCAATGTTCCTGGTGCTGTAATCTGCCAGGGTATGCGGGGCAAAGGAGGGAGTGCCTTCACCGTGTGTAATGTATTGTTTGAACTTGTTATAGCGCCAGTCAAAAGCCAGCATGGTAGATGTTTTGATGGGCAGGCTCAGACCAAAGTCTTTCTGGAAATCGGTATTAAAGGTGGCAGAGCTGGTAAAGTGCTGGAAGAATTGCGACACATTATAAATACTCTTTTCGCCCCGGTCATCTGTGTTGTTATAGTTGGATAACCATGATTCCTGGTCTATCACATTCAGGTTGGCAGATTGGTCGGCATAAATAAAGGTAGAGTCATTCCGCTGGTAGTTAATGCCATATTTGGCATCCAGCTCCAGGAACCTGGGCAGTTTATAGTTCAGGTTAAAGGTTTGCAGCAGGTCAACTTTATTACCGGTGGCATCGGTATACTGGCTGTAGTAGTTTGGGTTTTCGGCGTTTACGCCTACGGCATCCCCATAGTAGTGAGAGTAGTTACCGTCGCTCATTCTCTGCTCATAGTTGGCAAAGGGACGCGCATTGTTGATGGCATAGATCACGTTCTGGTTTTCAATCGTATTCTTGGTGTAGATCAGCTGTGTGATACTTCTCAGCTTCAGGCCTTTGTAAAGCTCTGCGCCGATATTGGCGGAGAAGTTGTTCCTGTCAAATGCACCATTGTCTTTGAAAATGCTTTCCTGGTGGTTATTGGAAACAGCCAGGGCATAATCCATTTTTTCGCTGCCGCCAGAAACCACCACAGACGCATTATAGGTATTGGTGGGGCGGAAGAACATTTTAAAGTGATCATAATACAGCAGGTTCCTGTTATAGGACTTATCGGCCTTGCCATTCGGATCCAGGGAGTTGTAGATCACGTTTTCGGCGTAAACGCCCCTGTCAGGATCCCAGCTGAGCGGGTTGCCTGAAGAGCCTATCACATCTCCCGCGGCGTTGGTGGCGAAGTTGTGCAGGCTGGCTTTATGCAGGTTGCCTACGTTCAGTATTTCGTTGCGGGAGATGCTGGTAGATACGTCAATGTTCATCTTACCAGGCTTTCCTTTTTTGGAGAAGAGCTGAATTACGCCGTTAGCGCCCTGGGCGCCATAGATAGTGGCAGCAGCAGCGCCCTGTACCACTTCAACCCTCTCAACAGCATTCAGGTCAAGGCTGTTAAGGCTGGTGGCAGAAACCTGTATACCGTCCAGCAGTATCATGGGGGTGGTGCCGCGACCCAGGCTGTTGATGGTATTGATGCCCCGCAGCAGGATGTTAGTGGGCGCGCCGGGCACACCGCTGGTGCTGGATATCTGCGCGCCGGCTATTTTACCTACCAGGGCCTGGTCCACTGATGCGGTAGGGGCCTGTGGCAGCTTATCTGAGGTAACGGATTCCACGGCAAAGGCCAGTTTCTTTTTGCTGGTGGCCACACCCACACCTGTCACCACGATCTCCCCCAGGGACTTGGTGTCAAGGCGCAGTTGTACCAGTATTTCACCGCTACCTGCAGTGATTTCCTGCGAGGTATAGCCAATGGCGGATACCACCAGTTTTCCCCCGGCCTTTGTACCGATTTTAAAGGAGCCGTCTGGCTGGGTGATGGTACCCGTTCTGGTACCTTTTTCTACAACGGTGGCCCCGATCACGGGTGAGCCACTTTCGTCAATAACTTTTCCCGAAACAGCATTTTGTTGCGCATAGGAACGGTACCCGCACAACAATGCAGCTAATAAAATAAACATTAAATTTTTTAGCATGTGTTTGGATTTTGATTAGATTTTGGTTGACGTTGGTTGATAGTCAGATAACAAATAGGATTATTCTTGTCTTGTAGCTTTCGTTTCAAAATATATGAAATAACTATTAAAAACAACCATATAATTGTTTTTAATATGTAATGTACAGAGCAGGGAAATACTATGTTATTAATGAGTAGGTATAAGAGGGGAAAGTTTAGTATTTGCGCTTCACCAGGTCGGCAACTACTTTATCAATGGGGAGGGTTACGCTGGCGGAGGAGAATTCGTTCCAGCTGATCCAGCGTACGCCTTCTACTTCGGTTACGCCTTCGGGAATCTCAAAATCAAAGGGTTGGGAGAGGATAGGAGCGGTAAAGGGAGAAGTGGCTTTTACGAGATAATAGATGGAGATAATCTGGGTAACATTGTCAAAGGCGGAGATCTGGAAAAAGTCCGTAGTATAGATATGTTCCACTACTTCCACCTGCTGGTTCAGCTCCTCCTGCCATTCGCGGATGATACATTCCAAAGTCCCTTCCCCAAATTCCAGTCCACCGCCCGGGAATTTGGTATAATACCCGCCACGGATAAACTCATCGCTGACCAGCACTTGTTTCTGATCGTTAAACATTATTCCGTATACCCTTACGTTGAAGCAGGCCATAAAAATTAATAATTAAGCATGAATAATTAATAATTACAATGGTAAACACCCGGCAAATAATCACTAATCAGGAATGAATAATAGATTATTTCGGTGACAAACGCCAGTAAATATAAGGTACTTGCTGATCAATCAGAAGACTTGTTGAAGCGGGTATTATTAATTTTAGTTACTTGCTCAGAACCACTTCTTTTTCATAAAGTACCAGCTCATGATCACAGAGATAACAATAGAAAGGATCACCGGGATGTAGAAAGCGTGCGGGGAATGCTGGTAGGGAATGTCCACATTCATGCCGTAGATGCTGGATACCAGTACCGGGAAGGTAAGTACGATCGTGATGGAGGTGAGGCGTTTCATCACCAGGTTCAGGTTATTGGAAATGATGCTGGCAAAGGCATCCATGGTACTACTCAGGATGTTGGTATATACGTTGGCCATTTCCAAGGCCTGTGAAGTATCTACGATCAGGTCATTCAGGAATTCTTTTTCGTCATCGTTCAGGCCCAGGAAATTGGTGCGTTCCAGCTTCATCAATACCAGCTCGTTACTGCGCAGTGCGGTGACGAAGTATACCAGGCTTTTCTGTATCCGCATCAGGTACAGCAACTCTTCGTTACGGTTGCTGTCATACAGTTTTTGTTCCAGCTGGTTGCGGCGCTGGTTGATCTCTTTCAGGTAGTCGAGGAAGTTCATTACTACCTTTTCAAAGATCTTCAGCACCATCATGTTCCGCTTTTCGGGATGGCGGTTATGAAAGGTGTTCAGGAACTTCTTGATGGCGGCGTTATCGAAAGAATTAACGGTAATGATCTGGTTGTGGGTCAGGATGATCACAATGGGGATGGTGATGTAGTAAGCATCGCTCTCGTTGATGGAATTGTTTTCCGTGGGTGTTTTGATAACGATCAGCTTCACATCGTCCTCCAGTTCAAAGCGGGATTTCTCATCAATATCGAGGGAATCGGTAAGGAAGTCCAGCGGGATATCCAGCTCTTCTGAGAGCTGTTCAAATTCTGCCTGTTTCAGGGGAGGGGCAATATTCACCCATGCCCCGTTTTCGGGCTCATTGATCTCTATGGTACGTCCATCCTTATTTACGAAGTATTGAATCATCCGGGCGCAAAGGTAGAATAATTAATAATGAACAATTAATAATTGCGGAGCGGCCCCCTTTTCATGACTGAGGCTGTTTCTGCCTGGATACCCGAATTGTAATTATTAATTATTAACTATTAATTACAAGGTCTCCTTCAAAAACGTTCAGAGCGGGGCCACAAAGCCAAATGTCCCTGAAGGAACGCTCACCGGTTTTGGTGAAGCGTACTTCCAGCTTGCCACCCAGTGTTTGCACGGGAACGGTGTAGGTCTTTTCTTCGCTCCCGGCAAAGGTAAGCGCGGCGGCAGTTACGCCGGTGCCGCAGGAGTAGGTCTCATCTTCCACGCCGCGTTCGTAGGTGCGCACAAAGATGCCGTTTTCCAGCTTTTGCACAAAGTTCACATTGGTGCCTTCCCTTGCAAACCTGTCATTATAACGAATGGCCTGGCCTTCAGTATATACGTCTACGGCCTGTACATCGTCTACATATTTTACAAAATGGGGAGATCCCGTATTGAGGTAAAAGTAAAGGGGGCCTTGTTCTACCCAATCCACATCCTGCATTTTAAGGTTCACCCAGTCAGCACCGTTCATGGAAGCTTCATGAGGGCCATCCACCGCCAGGAAGCGAAGTGATTCCTGCTGAAGGCCCATTTTATGTGCAAAGGCTACCAGGCAGCGGCCGCCGTTACCGCACATGCTGCCTTCGTTGCCATCGGCATTGTAATATTTCATGCCGAAATCATAACCTTCCTGCCTGTTCAACAGCATCACTCCATCCGCTCCTATACCAAAGCGCCGGTGGCACAGGTCGTGTACCTGTTGATTGGTAAGCGCATTATAACGGCCGTCACGGTTATCCATGATCACGAAATCATTGCCTGTTCCCTGGTATTTGTAGAAGTGGATCTGCATCCTGCAAAATTAATCAATAAGCGTTATTAAGCCAATATGTGAGAGGGGAATGGGATGGATGATCTTAGTCCGGCAGTCCGGCAATCACCTCCAGCGACTTTTCAATCATCCGCTGCACTGCGGCTGCGCCGTCTTTACTAAACTGCTGTTGTATCCTGTTGGCCACTATCGTACTGATAGAAAGACAGTCATGATCCAGCACGCGGCCCAGGCCATAGATACCAGCTGTCTCCATTTCGAAATTGGTGATACGGTGCTGCTCGTACCGGAACGCTGTTAACTGTTCCAGCAGTTCGGGGTGGGAGAGTGCTCCTCTCAATACACGGCCCTGGGGGGCATAGAAACCGGGACAGGTAACTGTGATCCCTGTATGAAAACCGTCTTTAAATTGCGCCAGCAGGCGTTGCGCCGCTGCTGTTAATACCGGGCGGGCGGCGCCGGGTTGCAGTTGCACCTGTTCGCGGAAGGCAGCCAGCAATGCCTGTTCTATTGCGGTATGCTCCAACTGGTACCAGGTCAGCAGGTTATCCAGTCCCAGCCCGAAGGAAGATACCACAAAACCGTCAACAGGAATATGGGCCTGCAATGCACCGGAGGTGCCCAGGCGGATGATCTGCAGGCGGGTAAGTGCTTTTTTTATTTTACGGGTGTTAAAATCAATATTCACCAGGGCATCCAGCTCATTCAGTACAATGTCAATATTATCCGTTCCGATACCGGTTGAGACAACGGATATGCGTTTAGTCCCGATGTAACCCGTATGTGTCACAAATTCGCGGTGCTGGTAAGTACCTTCTACTTTATCAAAATGTTTGCTCACCTGTTCCACCCGGTCAGGATCGCCTACGGTAATCACGGTAGGGGCCAGCTCTTCCGGCTTCACATCCAGGTGATAAACAGCGCCGCGGCTGTTAAGGATCAGTTCCGATTCTGCGATACGTTCATTCATAAGTCGTTAGTCGTTAGTCATGAGTCGTTGTGTGGGGGGATAAAGATACCGCAATCTCTCCAGTAATCACTAACGGCTAACAACTAGTCACTAATAACTAAATAATTTATTTGATAAATATTTAAAATTCCCTACCTTTGCAGTCCTACAAAAATCGATGGTTCCGAATTCGCCTGAGGCGGATAGGAGGATCAACATGTAAGGAACGGTATCGTGGCCGAGTGGCTAGGCAGAGGTCTGCAAAACCTTTTACAGCGGTTCGAATCCGCTCGATACCTCCGAATAGTAAAAAAGCCTTCTGAAGCTCAGGAGGCTTTTCGCGTTATAGGACACCCAAAAAAAGCAAGTATGCTGGAGATTATTCAAATTACGAACAAAAGTATCCCTGAGGAAATAGAACAGGTGAAGGCGCTGTTCAGGGAGTACGCAGCCTGGTTAAGTGTAGACCTTAGCTTTCAGCGTTTTGAAGAAGAAATGCTCGCGCTTCCCGATAACTATTCTGCACCGGAAGGCGCATTATTCCTGGCCAAAGTAGACGGACAGCCTGCGGGTTGTGTAGCGGTACGCCGTTTTGATAATACTACCTGCGAGATGAAGCGTTTATTCGTACGGGATGCCTTTAAAGGGCATGGTATAGGAAAAGCATTGGCCGGAAAAGCAATTGAAGCGGGAAAGGAGCTGGGGTATCAGCGCATGCTGCTGGATACGCTGGCGCATATGCGGCCCGCGATAGAATTATATACCGCGTTGGGATTTCAGCCGATAGCGGCCTATTACGATAATCCTATCAGCAACGCGGTATACTTGTCTATGATGCTGGAAGAGGACCAGTTATAAGGTCCTGATCCAGATATTACGGTAGCTCACCGGGTTACCATGATCCTGCAGGGCAATGGGACCGGGCCCATGTTGTTTATAAGCCGGTTTCCCGATATACAGGGTAGGTCCGTCCAGTTCCACATTATTCTGTACCAGTACCCCATTTTGCAATACAGTAGCGCGTGCGGGCGATTTCAGCGAGCCATCGGCATTGAAGCGCGGCGCAGTCCATATCACATCATAGGTTTGCCATTCTCCCGGTTTCCTGCAGACATTCACCAGCGGTATCCGCTGTTTATAAAAACTGCCGGCCTGCCCGTTGGAGTAGGTACGGTTGTTATAGTTATCCAGTACCTGCAGTTCATACAGCCCCATCATAAAGATGCCGCTGTTGCCGCGTCCCTGGCTTTCGCCTGTTACTTCTGCAGGGGTGCGCCATTCAATATGCAGCTGAAAATCTTCGAAGGTTTGTTTTGTTTTGATACCGCCGGCGCCTTTTACGACGGTCATTGCACCGTCTTTTACTTCCCAGCCGGCTGCGCCGCCTTTTTCAGCTTCCCATTGGTGCAGGCTGGTACCATCAAATAATACAATGGCATCGCCGGGAGCGGTGTTGGTGGATGTGCCGGGAGTAACTACTTTAGGTACCGGTTCCCATACTTCTGTATCTTCCGGTTTCATTTGGTTGTTGTTGTTTTGCGCCTTTGAACAGAAAGTGAATGTACAGGCTGCGAGAACAAAAATTATGCTACGCATGGATTGGAGGTTTGAAGGTTTAAAGTTTAGTGTGCCCTTACCCGTCATTGCTCCCCACAGGCCTTTTCGGCTCCTCGCAATGACAAGTGGTGTAATTGACTCCCCACAATGACAGCAATGAACACCGTTTATTTCGGCAATTGATACCCGTTATGATATGTCGCCGCCAGCAGTCTGTTAGACTCCTCATCTTTAAACGCACCCTTCTCTTTATCCCAATAGATCTTATTACCCGTCTTAAACGCAATGTTACCCATCTGCGCATGGATCGCTACATTTGCCCCAGCCTGAACAGGGGTGTGCAGATCTGAGAACTTGCGCGATTTAATTACCTCCACGAAATTCTTCGCGTGCAGATCAAGTCCATCATCTACTTTTTTCCGGCGGGGAACGGCTTCCATCTTTGGCTTGTTGTTCTCTTTTTCGGGGATCACTTCCCAGCCGCCGCGGTCCAGCACCAGGGTGCCGTTGTTACCGATAAAGGCAATACCGTGATCACGGCCGTAAGGACCACCGTCTATACCGATGGCATGTTCCCACTGGATATTGAAACCATCAAACTCATATACGGTAGTGAGGGTGTCCGGTGTTTCCGCTGCATCATCAGGATAAGCAAATTTACCGCCCGCCGCCATGATAGATCTTGGGTTTTCAGCTTTCATCCCCAGCAGGGCATAATCTAACAGGTGTACGCCCCAGTCTGTCATCAGGCCGCCTGCATAGTCCCAGTACCAGCGGAAGTTGAAGTGAAAGCGGTTCGGGTTGAAAGGCCTTTTCTCTGCAGGGCCCAGCCAGCTGGCATAATCCACGCCGGGAGGGGGCGTGCCATCCGGTTGTTTAGGGATGGATTTCATCCACCCCATATAGGCCCAGGCCTTTACCAGGCGTATCTGGCCCAGTTTGCCGGAATATACAAAGTCGATCGCGTCCTTGAAATGTTGCTGGCTGCGTTGCCACTGGCCCACCTGCACCACGCGCTGGTGGCGTTCCTGCGCGGCTACCATGGCCCGGCATTCTGCTATGGAATTACCGATGGGCTTTTCTACGTACACATCTTTACCCGCAGCGCAGGCGTCTGTCATCTGCAGGCAATGCCAGTGGTCCGGCGTGCCTATCACCACCGCATCAATGTTCTTGTCCTCCAGTAGTTTACGGTAATCGCCGTAGGCCTTTACCTTGATGCCTTTCTGCGCCAGTTCTGCCACGCGCTTATCCAGCACGTTCTTGTCCACATCGCAGAGGGCCACACAATTAACGTCGGGTAATTTGAGCAGGGCGCTCAAGTCGGCCCAACCCATACCGTTGATGCCGATAGCAGCCACATTCAGGCGGTCACTGGGGGCCACCATGCGGGGCAATCCATGCAAGGCAGAAGGCATGGCAGCAGCAGCCATCAGGGTAGATGCTGAGCGTATAAAATCTCTTCTGGAATGATTCATAACGTAAAGTATGTGAGTTGTGTTAAAATGTCAAAAATACACCTATTAGCTATTGGCTGTTAGCTTTTAGCCTTTGAACAAATGTCCTGTGACTAAAGCTAACATCCAACGCTAACAGCTAAAAGCTAATAGCTAACAGCTTTTAAAAAGTATCCTCTTCCTGTTCTTCGTTGCCCATGCTGAAGTTCATCATGGTGCCCAGCAGATCGCTGAAGCGGGTTTCGTTTTCCACCAGCTTTTTGCTGATCAGGGAGTGGGCCGCCAGTCCATGGAGCACGAATTCCATCAGCAGCAGCTGTTCCTTATTATTGGTGTGAGGAAATTTGGATTTAACCAGTTCTTTCAGTCCGTCTACTTTAGACAGGGACGTTTCGTACTGTTTATCGCTGATATCCTGCAGCAGGTTAACGGTATTGCCCTTGTCAAACCACTGGATAACGGAGCGGTAAGGGTTTTCCTGGTTAGCAGCCGCCTGTTTGCGTTTCTTGAAAGTATCCGGGTTTGGAAAGTACTGGGAGAAGAGTGTGCGCATGGCTTTGTCCAGCAGGTTGTAGGCTACCTGCAGCGGACCTTCCTGCTCGCCTTCATATACCAGTTCTATTTTACCGGTGATGGCGGGTACAATGCCCTGGAGGTCGGCAATACGTACATGGGTCTCTTTCTCTTTATTGATGATGGCACGGCGTTCGCCTGCACTCACTGCATTCTCGTAGGCGGCAATGGTCAGACGGGCAGATACGCCGCTTTTCTTGTCTACATATTCACTGTTGCGTGCTTCGAACGCTACCTGTTCTATCAGGCGTTTCACCAGGTCTGACAGGTGCACTTTTCCTTTCTGTTCCTGGTGGATGTCTGCTTCCTGTTCGGTGATCAGCAGGGAGTTCTCCACGTTCTTAGGATAGTGTGTTACGATCTGGCTCTCTATACGGTCTTTCAGCGGTGTAACGATGGCACCGCGGTTCGTATAATCTTCCGGGTTAGCGGTGAATACGAAGAGGATATCCAGCGGCATGCGTACTTTAAAGCCGCGGATCTGTATATCGCCTTCCTGGAGGATGTTGAAGAGGGCTACCTGTATGCGGGCCTGCAGATCGGGCAGTTCGTTGATCACGAAGATGCCGCGGTTGGAACGGGGAATGATACCGAAGTGGATCACTCTTTCGTCTGCATAGCTCAGTTTCAGGTTGGCTGCCTTGATGGGGTCAATATCCCCGATCAGGTCGGCCACGGAAACGTCTGGTGTGGCCAGTTTTTCGCCGTAGCGTGCTTCGCGGGGCAGCCACTGGATGGGGGTTTTGTCGCCCATCTCCGCCACCAGGTCGCGCGCGTAGCGGGACAGCGGATGGAAGGGATCGTCATTCACTTCAGATCCTTCCACTACAGGAATGTAATCGTCCAGCAGGTCTATCATCTGGCGGGCCATACGGGTTTTGGCTTGACCGCGCAGCCCCAGGAACAGTATATTGTGACGTGACAGTAATGCTCTTTCCGTATCGGGTATCACCGTATCATCGTAACCGATGATGCCGGGGAAAGTATTTTCTTTCTGTTGCAGTTTACGAATGAGGTTGATCCTGATCTCTTCCTTTACTGACTTAGGTTTATAACCGCTCTTCTTAAGTTCTCCCAGCGTTCTTATGTTTGTATTCATACTTTTATTGGATAATTAAATTCGCAATTGTTGCCACCGGCGGGCGGCATCATAATAATTTTTTCTTCCCGCTTTCAAAATCATAGAACAGGAACTGTCCCAGTTTATCGGTGCCGGAGAAAAAGGCTTTTCCGTTATTGGTTTCCGTAAATTCTGTTACAAATTTCTGCAGCCATGGATCGGTGGCCACCATGAAGGTAGTGATAGGTATTTTCAGTTTTTTACACTGTGCGGCCAGGTTCAGCGTGCGGTTCAGGATCTTACGGTCCAGGCCGAAGCTGTTCTTGTAGTACTGTTTACCGTTCTTCAGGCAGGTAGGCTTACCGTCTGTGATCATAAAGATCTGCTTGTTCGGATTCCGGCGGCGGCGCAGGATGTCCATCGCCAGCTCCAGCCCCGCTACCGTATTGGTATGAAAAGGCCCCACCTGCAGGTAGGGCAGGTCTTTGATCTCTATCTGCCAGGCATCGTTCCCGAATACGATAATATCCAGGGTATCCTTGGGATAGCGGGTGGTGATCAGCTCACTCAGCGCCATGGCCACTTTTTTGGCGGGGGTAATGCGGTCCTCGCCATACAGGATCATGGAGTGGGAGATATCGATCATCAGCGCGGTAGAGGTCTGCGTTTTGAAGTCGGTTTCCTTGATCTCCAGGTCGTCCTGGTTAATGTTGAAGGATTCGATGCCGTGGTTGATTTGGGCGTTGCGCAGGGAAGCGGTCACATCGATCTGTTCCAGCGGGTCGCCAAACTGGTAGGCGCGGGTGTCGGCATTCAGCTCGTCGCCCTGACCTGATTGGCGGATGTTGTGGTCGCCCATGGTAGAGCGTTTCAGCTTTCCAAAGATCTCTTCCAGGGCTTTTTTACGGATATCCTGTTCCGTTTTGGCCGTAATACTTATCTGGCCGTTTTCTTCATTTTCACGGATATAGCCTTTGTCTTTCAGGTCCTGTATAAAATCTCCTATACCATACTCTTCATTGGTCAGGTTATATTCTTTATCCAGTTCTGTCAGCCATTGCAGGGCTTCCGCAACGTCGCCGCTTGTGTAGGTGAGCAACTGGGTGAAAAGGTTCAGGAGCTTCTCAAAGGGCGATTTTTCATCCTCACCAGGCACAAACCTGGAAAATTGTAGTCCTCTCATCAGCTTGTTGTTTATCTGTCAGTCATTACCGGTTTCCTGTGGTTTATCAACTCGTATGTTTAAAATTACGCAAAAAAAATCAGTTGGGGGGCCTGGGCGTTTGAGCGTTGAGGGTTTGAAAGTTTGAAGATGTCCCAAAGCAGCAGGCCACCCTTCCAACTTTCAAATCCTCAGACTTTTAAACTTTCAGCCGCTCAAACCTTCAGACGTTTCATTTGCATTGTTGCGCAAAACCGCTTATTTTACCCGTCTGATCAAAACTGATTTTCAACACTATAACTAAAAATCTATAAAGAATGAAAAAACTGATGAAAGCCTTTCTGCTGGCCGGAGCCCTGAGCGTTGGCGCGGGAGGATGGGAGTCTGCAAATGCCCAGGCAAATGCGGATGAATTAGGCTGGTGGCTGGGTGCACAGGCGTACACCTTTAACCGTTTCACACTGGCAGAAGCGCTGGATAAAATGGACAGCTGCGGAATCCAGTACGTGGAATGCTATCCCGGCCAGCGTATTGGCGGAGGGATCGAGGGAACCACCGATTTCAGGATGGACCCCGCTACCCAGGCAAAGGTGAAGGAGCTGTTCAAGGAAAAGCACAAAAAACTGGTAGCATACGGCGTAGTATCTCCGAAAGACGAGGGCGAATGGAGGCAGGTATTTGATTTTGCGAAAGCCATGGGCATCCAGATCATCACCGCAGAGCCTAAGAACGAGCACTGGGACCTGATCTCCAAATTATGCGATCAGTACCAGATCAAGGTAGCCATTCATGATCATCCCCGTCCCAGCCACTACTGGCATCCTGACAGTGTACTGGTAGCCGTAGAAGGAAGGAGCAAGCTGTTTGGCGCCTGTGCGGATATCGGTCACTGGGTACGTTCCGGTCTCGATCCCGTTGAATGCGTTCAGAAGCTGCAAGGCCGTGTTTTTAGCCTGCACATCAAAGATATGAGCGAAAAATCCCCCAAAGCGCACGATGTAATATGGGGCCAGGGGCACAGCAACATCGAAGGCGTAATGAGAGAGCTGAAAAAGCAAAAATTCAGGGGCCTGTTCTCTGCAGAGTATGAATACCACTGGGAAAACAGTGTACCGGAAGTGAAAGAAAGTGCGAAGTATTGGCGGACGGTAGTCAGCAAATTGAAATAGTCTGAAACTTTGATGGTTTGAAAGTTTGAAGTTGTCCCGAATCATCAGGCCACCTTCAAACTTTCAAACCATCAAACCTTTAAACTTTCTTCCCTATTCTCCCCAAATGTGTATCCTTAAAGCCTGTTACAAACTTCAGCCCGTACCCCTGCATCCTGTCGAAGGAGGAATGCCCGAATAAGATCAGACCTGTAAATATCAATACATCATTGTTAAGGTAATACCCCGCCAGGTACACCAGTATGGCCACGCCTTTGTGGTGAAAAAGGTTGTACACCCAGGCGCCAACCCGGTTATTCACCAGGTAAGCCAGCATGCTGATATCCGGTAGGAGAAAGCAGGCGGCGAAAACCCACCAGGCATAGGGACTTTGCAGCCTGAACATAAATAAAGAAAGAAGCAGCATGGCTGCTTCTTCCAGTCTTAAAGAGATTTTCATTTATTGAATCCGTTGTTATTTTCCTGAGTCAGCATTGGCCGCAGGTGAATCTGAAAGGGTATTCATGTTACCCGGCAGTTCCTGCTGTTTGGTGCTGTCGCTGAAATCATTTTTCATGCGCTGTAGCAGGGAAATGAACTGTTCCGCCATCTGTCCGTCACGTTGCAGGTCGCTGGTCAGCTTGCCCGGCGGCAGTGAACGGTAGTAGTTCAGCTGTTGCTGGCAATCGCGGGTGATCTTGGATGCGATCTCGTTCGCTTTCTTCATATCGCCGGCCAGGTAGTAGGCGTAAGCCGTCTGCATGGAGCTGTAGTTGTGCATGTTGTTGGGCGATGTCATGGCATACGGGAAGGTAGATTCCAGCAGGCCTTTATCCGCCTTGTTCAGCACCGCGAGCGCAGAATCCTTTTGACCTTCCTGTGCAAGGGAAGTACCCAGGCGCGTATAGGCGTTCCTGAGATATTGCAGCAGTTTCCTGTTGGGCTCATCGAAGTAGGTGCCATTCCTTTCAGCGCCGCCGAAAGTGAATTTGGTCATCAGGTTGTTATACATGAAAGGCGTGTTCACGTTGAAATCGGCGCCCAGCATATCATTATTCGGCTCTTTACGCAGCGGCACCAGGCGGTAGGTTAAACCGTCCATGCGCAGGTAATCGTTCAGGCCCAGGTCTGTAGGACTGGTAAAGTAGATCGGCCGTTTCCAGTCGTTCGCAGCGATGATATCATATACGGCCAGATCGTTCTTCAGCAGGTAGCTTTTGTTGATCTGGAGGGGCAGCTGCGGCAGTATTTTGGCGCTGTCCTTAATATCCACGATACCCGCTTTAATTACTTCGGCCACATTCACCGGTATGAACAGTTTCTGAGAGGGCAGGTAGTTTTCCTGGCTGCCGTCTGTGGTGCTCAGTTTGGCGCGCGGATCATCAGAACCCATGAAAGCCATTACTTCCTTCAGGTTGTAGAATTTATCCTGCGGGAATACACCGGCGTCATAGAAACGTATATAGTTGCGGTTTTCGCCACGGTATTTGTCCGGGCTCCAGCTCATCGGCACGGGATCACTCTGGTTCACCTTCTGGCGTTGCTGGTCAATATACCAGTCTACACCCAGCAGACTGAGGTTGATCACACGTACATCCGGGCGGATGCCTTCCACTTCCTGAGCGTACCACAGCGGGTAAGTATCGTTATCGCCTACGGTAAAGAGGATAGCGTTAGGCGCGCAGGATTCCAGGTAATCCCTTGCCACGTCGCGTGCAATGGTTTTGGAAGAACGGTCATGGTCATCCCATTCCTGGAAGCCCATCAGCACCGGAACTGCCAGCAGGCAGATTGCTGCCGAGAGGGGAGCGGAGAGGGAGTTGTTCTTCAGCTTCTTTTTAAAGAATTCGTAAACAGACAATACGCCCAAACCGATCCAGATGGCGAAGGCGTAGAAAGAACCTACATAAGCGTAGTCACGTTCACGGGGCTGGTTACCCGCCTGGTTCAGGTACAGTACGATGGCAAAGCCGGTGAAGAAGAACAGCAGCGCTGCCACCAGGAAGTCCCTGCGGTGACGGCTGTAGTGATAGAATAAGCCTATCAGGCCCAGTATCAGGGGCAGCATGAACATGCGGTTATGCGCTTTGTTGTCTTTCAGGCTGTCTGGCATGGTAGACTGGTCTCCATACATCAGGTTATCGATGAAGGAGATACCGGTGATCCAGTTACCGTCGCGCACGTTGCCATAGCCCTGGGTATCGTTCTGCCTGCCGGAGAAGTTCCAGAGGAAGTAGCGGAAGTACATGAAATTCACCTGGTAGCCCAGGAAGAAACGGATATTATCTCCAAAGGAGGGTTTCTCGCCCTGCTGGAGGTTCAGGTAGCTGCGGTAGTAGTCTGCATGACCCTGGTCATTGCTGGCGTCCCATACGCGGGGGAACAGCATTTTATCTTCAGGAGCGTATACCGGGACTACTTTTTTGCCGGCGATCTCGTATTTGTCTTTACCACGGGCGTAGATGTTACCGGTTTCCTTGTACTCTGTTGGACGGGCGGTGAACACCTGGCCGTACAGCAGCGGGAAATCGCCATATTGTTCGCGGCCCAGGTAACCTACCAGGGAAATGGGATTGTCCACATTATACATATCTACAGCAGGGTTGGCGGTAGAGCGCACCATGGTAGTAATATAAGTGGAGTAACCCAGTAAGAGGAAGAGTATACAGGTGATGGTGAGCCGGGTGAAGTGCAGTGTTGTTGCTCCGCCCTGCTTTACCCCGATCAGTTTCAGGAAGTAGGGGATCAGCAGCACGATGGCAGCCAATACCAGTTTCAGGAAGATGATGCCACCGCCATCGGCTGTATTAAAGGCCGGGATGATGATCACGGAAGCGATCAGGATCAGCGGTGCGTAGAGGCCGAACTTAGGGTTGCGGTAGCCCCACCACAGCACGGCCACCAGGGCAATGAAGTAGAAGGCAAAACCGGTGAAGAAGGGCATACCCAGGCTGTTTACAAAAAATACGTCCATATAGCCGGACGCCTTGATGGTATCCTGGATAACGAATTTCTGTACCAGGCCGGTGATGCCGCAGCCTATCATGAAAGCCCAGAAGGTGCCCCAGGGCGTTACTTTATAGCGTTTGAAGTAGTATACCATTACGATGGCCGGGATGGTCAGCAGGTTCAGGAGGTGGACGCCGATGGAGAGACCCATCATAAAGGCGATGAACACGATCCAGCGGTCGGCATAAGGTTCGTCTGCCTCATGCTCCCATTTGAGGATGGCCCAGAATACGATGGCGGTAAACAGGGAGGACATGGCGTATACTTCGCCTTCCACTGCAGAAAACCAGAACGAATCGGAGAAGGTGTAGGCCAGTGCGCCCACTACACCTGCGCCCATGATGGCAATCATTTTCTCGCTGCTGATCATCTCTCCCGGCTGCACCATGAGGCGGCGGGCAAAGTGGGTGATCGTCCAGAAAAGGAACAGGATAGTGAAACCGCTTGACAGCGCAGACATCAGGTTGACGCCCAAGGCTGCCTGAGAGGGTTTCAGGAACATGGTGAACAATCTTCCGAGCAATACAAACAGCGGAGCTCCGGGGGGGTGGGGCACCTGCACTTTGTAAGCGCTGGAGATGAACTCACCGCAGTCCCATAAGCTGCCGGTAGCTTCCATTGTCATAATGTACACAGTGCAGGCAATTACACAAATGACCCAGCCTACAATGTTATTCGTCCTTTTAAAATTCATACAGTGGGTTTAAAGTCCGACAAAAATAGAAAAAGTAGCAAATTATGCTATTTAGTGAAACTGTTTTAACTTTTTATATAATATCTTTTTTACTTATTGCCACGGGGGCCTACTCGAAAATGATCCTGACGGTCTGGTAGAAGGAGAGTTGCTGATGCCCGGAAGGCTGGTTAAGCTGGTCGCGGCGGAAGCTTTGCAGGCCGAAGAGACCGGCGGCGTTGCCTTTGTTGATGGCTATTTCCAGGTAGCCGGCGGCGTTAAACAGGGCCAGTTTCTGGCCTTCGGCTACATCGGCATAGGTTTCTGACAGGTTGGCAATGACCTCATCGCGGCGGAAATAGATCTTGAACTTACGCTGACCGCGTTGTGCCTCAAACTGTTCGCGGGTGATGTTCACTACCACGTTCTCGAAATTGTCGATGTGGATGATCTGTCCTTCGATATAATCTTCCCCTGTAAGCGGCTGCAGGTTATTCTTCACCACTATATTTTCTGCGGGGGCGCCTACCTGCTCCAGTGACTGGCCTTGTTGTAAGGCCTGGAAAGCCTGGGAGAAGCGCTGGATGATGGTAAAGGTGTTCCGGGGTTTGCCGGTATCCAGGGGCAGATTCACTACCTGTGCGGATTGTCCGCCGGTGATCATGGTAATAAGCCCGTTATCGGCGCAGGCGATATACTGACCGTTCCAGGAGGCGAGCAGCACGTGATCTACTTTACGGTCAAAGAGGTTGATGAGCACAATATGAAAAGCGCCGGGGGGAAACCAGGCGAAAGCACTTTTGCAGATATAGGTGGCCTGGGGGAGGTTGAAGGGATGTATCTGGTGGGTAATGTCCGCCACATGGCAGCCAGGGCAATCCTGCCACAGTTGGCCCTTGATGGCGCCAACCAGGTAGTCCTGGTAACCAATGTCTGATGTAAGTGTAATGATGGACATGTAGAATGAATCCGGATAATCTTATTCTCCCGACCGGGCGAACCTCCCAAAATAATGCCAGGTGGGGTGTATACGAAAATTTATGTGCAAAGAAAGGGAAAAAAAATCAGCCGTTAGCTTTTGGCTGTTAGCTTTTGGCGGTGGCTTCCAACAGACGTGTAATAGCTAAAAGCTAATAGCCGGCAGCTAGTGGCTTACTTCAGTGGTGAGCCAGGTTCTTTCCGGAAGTGATTAAACACCAGGCCATCCAGCACGCCTGGCAGCAGTTTGCTGAGGAGTACTGTGAGCTTGCCTTGCCCGGTGAGCACCAGGGTGCGTTTGCGTTTGGCGATGGCTTTCAGGGTGGCATCGGCCACTGCTTCGGCAGACATCAGCTTGTTTTCTTCGAGGGGCGTTTCCTTTTGGGACTGCCCGCTTTGGTCCAGCGCGGTGTTACGTATATTCGACGCCGTAAAGCCGGGGCATACCCACATTACGTTAACGCCTGTATGCAGGTTTTCGGTACGCAGGGCTTCCAGGAATCCCTGCATGGCGAATTTGGAGGCGGAGTAGCCGGTACGGCCTGGCAGTCCGCGATAGCCGGCGATGGAGGAGATACCTACTATGGTTCCTTTGGTTTCCAGGATGGAAGGCAGCGCATATTTGGTGCAATAGACGGTTCCCCAGAAGTTGATGTCCATCAGGGTTTTGAGTACCTTGAGGTCTGCATCTCTGAACAGGGCTCTCATGGAGATCCCGGCGTTGTTGATGAGGATGTCTATCTGGCCAAAATGCTGGCGAACGGCGTGGATAAAGGCTTTGCAGTCTGTTTCCAGGCTTACGTCTGCCACGCAGGTGAACAAATTATCGTTAGCGGTTGTTTGCTTTATGACGTCAAGGGTATCCTGTTTCCTGCCGCAGATGGCGACTTTGGCGCCGGCCTGCAGGAGGGCGAGGGTGAGGGCTTTCCCGATACCGGAAGAGCCGCCGGTGATAACGGCCACCTTGTTAGTGAAATGTTGCATGGGTATGGGTGTATGGTTTAATTGTCGCAAAAATAGGCCATGGGAGAGAAGCTTGCGTATTTTTCTTATGCACGTGTATAAGTTTGCGTAAAGCATGTATGGCTGGAATGTTTGGCTGTGGCTGGTTTTAGCGGGATGGGAATAACTTTTTTTGATAAAAGCTTGTTTCGAATAAAAATATGGCTATTTTTGCAGCCGCTTTACAGATAAAAGCGATGATTCCGTAGCTCAGTTGGTAGAGCAATACACTTTTAATGTATGGGTCCTGGGTTCGAGTCCCAGCGGAATCACAGGAAGAATATCAAAGAAAATTAAAGCCGCTTGAATCGTAGGATTTACGCGGCTTTTCTGTTTTTATGATAAAAAGATAAATCATAAAAAACGAATCTGAATAGATACAAAAAAGGATACAGTAAAAATTTCTAAGTTTACTGTATCCTTTTTTCTGGTAGATGCTTATCAGTAAAGGGTTTTAGGAAACCAAACCGATACAAAAAGAACCAAACAAAATTGCAAATCGGCACCTAAAACAACTGGACTATGAAAGTAAGTCAAGATTTATCTATTCTCTTTCATCTCAGGTACGACAATCTTAATCCGGACGGAAAAGCAACCATCTGTGTACGGCTTACCGTCACTGGTTTTCCAAGGGAAGGCTTTTCCCTCGGCTACAAAGTTGACCCTTCAAAATTCAACAAAGAGGCCGGTATCATTACTGGTAAATCCGCAGAGGCAATTGAAGTCAACAGGTACCTGCAACAGGTAAAGAGTGAGCTTATCAGGCATTACAATCAACTGAAAGCGCTGGACCCTGTGGTTACCGCTACCATGATTAAAAATTCCTACAACGGTATCAACCGGGAAAAACGCACCCTCTTGGAGTTGGTAGACTTCCACAATGAAAAATTCCAGCAGAAGGTTGATAAGGAAAAACGGAAAGCCAGTACCATGTAAGGTCGCGGTAGACAGCACCTATGATTTTGTTGAGGTAGGTGTTACTTT
>NZ_CALEJS010000040.1 GCF_937898475.1 uncultured Chitinophaga sp. | reverse complement strand
TAAGTTAAAAGCTGGACTTGTTGTTAGAAAGATGGGGTTGGTCGCTGGCTTACAACCATCCTTACGCCGGAGTAACAACCGGATGAAGTTTTCATGATCAAATGCTACATCAATCGGTTTCAGTAACCGGCATAGCCGTGGGATTAAGTTTTTCAAGGGACAAAGGGTTTAGATTCGTTAAGACTTTCATAATGATAGTATTCCTGTTCTTTATTGATCAAAAATCTTCTGCTTTAGAAAAAAAGGCCGTTAGAGAACGGCCTCGAAGCTAGAATCTATTGGTGAAAAAGAATTACCGGCCAATAATTTACCAGCTTCCTGTTCTTTTCCTGACAGCTATCAGGAGAACAGGGGCACTATCTCCTAACATTCGTGTTCGGGAAACTTCTTTCCCAGTAAAAAAGGTTTTCATAGGATAGTATTAAAAGGTATAGGCCAGGAATAGCCCTACCGTTAGGTTTAAAAAAATCTAAATCGAATAAGGCAAATGCATTTTCCTGGTATTTCTACTCTTGCGATAGCAATACCCATCCCTTGAGCATCATATGCATCGGTTTAAAAGTCAAACGCTAAAAGACGGATATAGACCTTCTACTACACAAAAATCATCTCCCTATCCCAATACCTGGGCGTATGATATTAAACTACATTCCCCTTATCGATGCTTAAAATGCAAAATCCCTTCGTGATCAAAATAATAGTCTATTTGCATAATCTGGGACATCTTATCCAGGAAAATAGTAATGGGCTCATTCCTGTTAATGACACCAGTAAAGCGTTCTTGAGCCATATCAGCATCATCTATTATCACTTTAACCCCATACCAGCGCGGCAATACAGACGTTATTTCTTCCAAAGTCGCCTCGGTAAAATAAAACTTCCCCTCCCGCCAGCTCAAAACGTCATCTTTATTGAATTTTCGGGTGATAACCCCTTTATTTTCAGTATATACTGCTTCAATGCCTGGTTTTATGGAGGTCGTTTCACCTGCAGCCTTGAAAAGTACAGCTCCTTCCACCAAGGCCACTTTAACAGTTGTGTCACTATAAGAGTTCACATTGAACGCCGTACCGATGACCTCAATGGAGGTTGGCCCATTCATGTTGGCTGATCGGGAAGTAAAACTGTTTGATAAATGAACAAGGAAAGGCCTCTTGCTATCCTTTGCCACCTTCAGATAGGCTTCTCCGCTAATAGCGATTTCCCTTTTATTGCCGGCAAAGGCAAAGGGGAACAGCAACTTCGTTGCGGAATTCAGCCAAATTTCGCTACCATCCGATAATACAACATGATAATCCCTTCCCACGGGAACTGTTAGGATATTTAACCTATTCAGGCCGCCGCTACCAGCCGGCTGGCCCGAATGGATGGAATAGGATAATGTTTTATTCCTGTTGTTGAGTAACGTGCTACCTAATTGAATACTATCCTGTCCTCCCGAAAGATTTACGGTAACCCCGTTTGCCAGTATCAGATCAACAGTTCTCTCTTGTTTAATAGTGGCCACCGTTGGCTCGTCCTCTTTTTGTAGAGGGTTAGTAATAAAATATACCGTCAGCAAAATTCCGGCTAGTGAAGCAGCCGCCCAGCCCACCAGGCTAAAGATTCTGCTTTTACGCTTACCAGGTCGCTCACTTGTTATGAGTTCCCCGATATTCCCCCAAGACGCGTTGTCAAGGCGGCTCAGGCGGGTTTCAATGTCTTTCGTTGAGAATTTTTCCTTGAATTGCTCCCATTGCTTTCTTACCTCGGGATCATCCGCTATCAGTTGCTCCAGGCGTTGTTCTTCCTCTTCGCTTAATTCTCCAATAAGCTTGCCTGACATCAATTCATATATGTAGTGCTGATCGGGTTGCATAGGCAATTCCTTACTTATAAAACGGGATTTGGCGCTTCGGCGGACTAGTGAGCTAAATTATTTTGTAGAATTTTGCGGATTTCACGGACTGCGGCCACTAGTTGGTTCTTAACGGTATTAGGGCTGGTACCCAGTAAGTTGGCAATTTCATTACGGGACTTATGCTCCAAATAAGTAAGCTCGAATACTTTTGCGCGGCCGGGGGGGATTTGCCGTATGGCCGCGTGTATCTGCAGTTTTAATTCTTTATTTTCCAAATAATTTTCGCTGAAAATAACCGGCAAGTTTTCCTGAATCCGCTGCATTCTATGCCGATGCACCTTTTGGTGTTCAACAAAATCCAGGCACTTATAATAAACAATCTTAATTAGATACCCTTTCACGTTAAACGGAGGTCCAATTTTAAGAAAATGCTGTTTCTCCCAGAAGGCAACGAATATATCTTGCACAAGATCCTGTGCCTCCATTTCATGGTCTTTCTCCAATATACCTATAGCCACCGTTAGTAATTGCTTACGGTACTTAACGAATAAGTCGGAAAGCGCTTCAGCCTGGCCCGCTTTTAGACGCTCCAGTAAAACTATGTCCTCTTGACTTGACATTCTTTACATTCTTTATATGGAAATCCCCCGAATACCCGCCTTAGAGAAGCGGGAAATGCATGCTTCATACACACATGACAGTTAGCGGATACAAAAATATAAATAAAATAATGCCATGCAATCGTTAAAACTGGGTCAAGAGATTACTTTAACCCCTCGCCCCCTGTTAGATAAAACATATTGTGCAAGGTGATCCGCATGATAAGACTACTATTAAAGTAGTCAGCTACCTGCCCCATTAGTTGTCTGTCTTTTGCTTTCACTTAAAAATAGCGTTAAAAATAAAAGTAAAAGGTTAATTATTTCTTAACATCTTTGTTATCGCTTTGTTAATGAGCCCGCCATCCAAATCTTCCTATTTCCAATATAACAGCGAAGCCTATTGTAACTCCTTGATTTTAGCAGACTTTTAATAAAGATTCCTCAGACATTATTTAGATTTAAAAATTGTTAATTAATTGTAAATAATTTAAATAATATTTAGCGTGAAAATACAGGTATTGAATATTGTTCACCATACCGGGCAATGCATTGAAAAATAGCAGTAGCCGAATAGTACGCCGGATTATGAATTCCGGTTATATAAATAGTTGTCATGATGAACGGATGCTTCCCTATACCGGTTTAGCAAGGAACAAACAAAAACTATCAACGCAAAACTAAGAGCTTATGCAATCGCTGCAACTGCTTAGAGGCTGTATTTTCTACAGGCTTCTTATTACCGCCTTTATTTTATCCTTTACCTGTTATGCGAGCAACGCTCAGGCCACCAGTCATAAAGGAGATTTATTTGTTACAATGAAAGGCACTAATATACCTCTAAGGCAGGTATTTAATACCATAAGAGAGCAAACCGGTTATGCAGTTATGTACTCTGTATCATTGACTCAGTTATCCAGCAGCGAAAAAGTAACAGTAAATTTTAACAAAGCCCCCTTGGCCGATGTAATGACTCATTTACTTCGAGGTAAAAATCTGACCTGGTATCTTGAAAAAGAGACGATCTTGATTATTAGAAAGGAGGATGCAGCAAAAAAAAACATAGCTCAAACCAATAACGGTCAGGATACATCTTCCACAGTTTTTGCTGTTACTGGTAAAGTGACCGAAGTTGACGGTGCTCCTATACCGGGTGCCACGGTTTTAGTGAAAGGTACCGAGCAAGGAGCTACAACTGATGCCGATGGGAATTTCAGTTTACCTAATGTAAACCAGAAATCTGTATTACTCATTAGATCAGTTGGATATGAAACTAGAGAAATACCTGTAAAAAGAAGAACCATCCTGGTACAACTGAATGTTGTGGTCAGTGAATTGGATGAAACCGTTGTAATTGCTTACGGCACCACAACTAGAAGATATAGCACTGGTAATATCAGTACCGTCAAAGCAAAGGAAATAGAAAGGCAACCAGTCAATAATCCCTTGCTGGCATTACAGGGACGCGTTCCAGGTCTGCAGATCACACCCACTACCGGCCTTGCAGGGGGGACTGTAAACATACAAATCCGCGGTAAGAATTCGTTAAACTATGCTTCAGAGCCCTTAATTGTAGTAGATGGTCTTCCAGTCATAAATAATATCACAGGTTTAGGCCATGACCAGCTCTCTCAGTTCTCGGCCTTAAGCTTTATCAATCCACATGATATAGAATCAATTGAAGTGCTGAAGGATGCCGATGCAACTTCTATCTATGGGAGCAGGGGAGCCAACGGTGTTATTTTGATCACCACAAAAAAAGGTCAACCTGGTCAAACAAAAGTGGACATAAATGTACAGACTGGTTGGGCAGATGTTCCTAAAAAGATGAAATTATTGAACACAGAGGAATACCTGAAATTACGCAAAGAGGGATATGATAATGCAGGAATTGATTTTATAAACACATTCCCATATGGAGATCCGGCATACACAGATTTAGTTGCGCCAGATCTTTTTGCCTGGGATAAGAACCGGAATATTGACTGGCAGAAAGAGCTGATCGGAGGAACAGCAAGGTACAATGATATGCAGGCCTCCGTTTCCGGTGGAACCAGCCTTGTCCGTTACCAGATTCGCGGCAATTACCATAAGGAAACAACAGTTTTCCCAGGAAATAATGCCGATACGAAAGGAAGCGCACATCTCAGCCTTACTGGAGAATCTCCTAACCAGAAGTTAAATACAACTGTAACAGTAAGCTATATGGCGGACCGGAACACATTACCAGGAATTGATTTTACAAATGAAGCTCTCACACTATCTCCTAACGCTCCGTCTCCCTACAATGCCGATGGTAGTTTGAATTGGGAACCCTTGTCCTCCGGCATAAGTAGCTGGAATAACCCATATGCACAATTGAGCAAAACATATGATGCCAAGGTAAAGAACTTGGTCGCAAGCGGACTTGTCAGCTATCGAGTATTTCCTCATATAACATTAAAGGCACAGGTAGGATATAATGAATTGCGCGGGAACTCATTTAGAAAAGTTGATCCGTTCGCCGGCAAAAAACCGGAGGATATGGCGTCGGAGGCCGGATCAGCTTTTAATACAAGTTATATCAAGAACCTCAGCGTTGAGCCACAGATAAACTATAATGGTCATATTTCGAAGGGAGAACTGGACGCATTGATCGGAGCAAGCTATCAGAGCACAGATGCGGAGAGTGAATTCCTCGTTGCATACGGGTTTACTAACGACGCCTTGTTGTCCAATCTCGCCGCGGCGACAACGTTATGGGCAAGCAACACTTCTTCCCAATATAGGTATTCTGCGTTCTTCGGGCGTTTGAGTTATAATTGGGATAATAAATATTTATTGAGCCTGTCTGCCCGGAGGGACGGTAGTAGTCGCTTTGGTCCTGGTAACCAGTTCGGAAATTTTGGATCAGTAGGTGTTGCCTGGATATTTACACAGGAGAAATTCATGAAGGTAGCAGATAACATCATAAGCTACGGTAAACTACGTTTCAGTTATGGCACCTCCGGCAATGACGGCATCGGTGATTACCAGTATCTTGAAAGATATGAGCCTATTATAGGACTTGATCCTTACCAGGGAGCCAGGGGATACCGGTCCACTGGGCTTTTTAATGCCTATTATGCGTGGGAGGTTACGAAGAAAATGGAGTTTGGATTAGAGACTGGTTTTTTTAAAGAAAGGATATTGCTTAATGCCAGCTATTTCCGGAACCGGTCAAATAACCAGTTGCTAGGCTATCCTGCTCCAACTATGGCCGGGCCTGGAGTCCTGCTTTATAATCTTCCTGCTGTCATCCAAAACATGGGGGTAGAGCTAACATTAACCACGGAAAATATAAAGACCAACAGCCTTCTCTGGTCAACTTCTATCAATTTTACTTCAAATAGGAACAAACTGGTCTCATTCCCCGATTTGGGCAATTCAGCATATTATACTTCTGAAGTTGGCCAGCCGTTTACCGGTATTGCCAGAGTCTATAATTCCGCAGGTGTTGACCCGAATACAGGTCAGTACCAGTTCACAGACACTCAGGGGAAAAATACGTTGAGCCCCGAGGATCCCACAAGAGTGGATGGCGGTCGCTATATCAGGATTATGACATCCCCAAAGTTTTATGGCGGAGTATCGAATACGTTCAGCTATAAAGGGATCAGTCTGGACGTCCACTTTCAGTTTACGAAACAGAACGGCCTGAATCCGTTATCGCCATATCTGCTTATAGCCGGAGTGAGCGCCAGGAATCTACCTGCAGAGTATTTGTTTAGGTGGCAGACACCCGGCGATGTTTCGGACATTCAGAAAATATACGGTGTAGTTAATGATGACTTGATAAATGCCAGTAACAGGTTAATGGAAAGCAATTGGAACTATGTAGATGCATCATTTATCCGGTTAAAGAATGTGTCCCTATCTTATTCTATACCCAAATCATTTAAGCAAAAGCTGCATCTGAACAACATAAGGATTTACTTACAGGGTCAGAATCTATGGACTATTACCAATTATAAGGGACTGGATCCGGAAACACAGTCGATAGGCACATTACCTCCTCTTAGAGTTATAACCGTTGGTGCGAATGTGACGTTTTAATGTATTTATTCTCACAAAACTTCATCATGGACAATAATAACAGATTAAGCAATAGATCAGGCAAGGCGATCCTGCTACATTGGATTTTGGCCTCTTTTTCAATCGTAATGATACCCGTTGCAGGCTGTAAAAAACTGATAGAAGTGGATCCTCCTATACAGGATGTTGTTGGGAGTGATATTTATAGTTCAAATGCAACGGCTGCGTCAGTCCTGACCGGCATCTATTCAGACATGAGCAATTATGGCATATTTACAGGGGTATCTTCTATCGCGGTAAAAACGGGGTTGTCGGCTGACGAGCTTGTATCGGTTACTTCTCCGCCTGACATCTTAAGCGTGTTGTATAGTAATTCTCTAACAAATAACGGAAATGAATTGTTCTGGTCTGACCTGTATGCCTATATATTCCGGACGAATGCTGCAATCGAAGGCATTAGTGCTTCTTCCCAGATAATCACCTCTGTGAAGCAGCAGTTGCTGGGAGAGGCTAGATTTCTACGAGCATTCATGTACTTTTATCTGGTCAATTTTTACGGTGACGTCCCGCTCTTAACAAATACAGATATCAAGGCCAATAGTGTTGCCCCGCGCACAAACAAGGATAAGGTTTATGAGCAGATCATTCAGGACCTTCAGGATGCACAGAATAACTTAAACGAGAATTATGTTGGTGCTGATGGAGTGACTGTAGTTCAAGAGCGTGTACGTCCCAATAAAGCAGCCGCTACGGCATTGCTGGCCCGTGCATACCTTTATACTAATCAGTGGTCTTTAGCTGAACAGGAGGCAAGTAAGCTCATTGCCGCTACATCAAGCTATCAGTTGGAGGCTCCTGAGGCAGTTTTCTTAAGTACCAGCAAAGAGGCGATCTGGCAATTGCAGCCAGTAGCACCTTCTTATAATACCTTGGATGCGGTAGCATTCATATTGGAGGCCATTCCGATGGGCCCGAATTCTTCAAGGCCCGTTTTTCTCAGTAAGAACATATTCAATGCCTTTGAACCGGGTGATACCCGTAAAAACACCTGGATTGACAGTGTAACTGTCGATAACAAAACGTATGCGTACCCGGCCAAGTATAAGGTTTATCTCCCTGATCAGCCACGAACAGAATATCTGACTGTTCTTCGCCTGAGCGAACAATATCTGATCCGTGGTGAGGCCAGGGCACAACAAGGCCGGCTAAATGGACCTAACTCTGCAGAAGAAGATATTAATGCTGTCAGAAGTAGGGCTGGTTTAGGCCCTACTGCAGCAGCCAGTCAGGTTACCATACTAGACGCAATCTTGCAGGAAAAGAAGGTAGAATTTTTTACAGAATGGGGGCACCGTTGGTGTGATCTGAAACGAACGGCAAAGGTTGATGAAGTAATGAACATTGTAGCACCAGCAAAAGGAGGTTCTTGGGCGGCTTATAAAGCTTTATACCCAATTCCTGTACAGGATATACAGCGCAATCCGAGTTTAAAGGGACATCAGAATCCTGGTTACCCGGAACAATGAGGTAGAAATTATTCAAGGATCAAATTTTAAATCATATTATTAATGAAGAAGACTTTAATGGTTATAGCTGCGCTTTCATTTGTTCTCGTTAGGACTTATGCGCAAGATTCTGGTACCATTTGGAAAATGCGACCGTTACATATACCCTCTCGTTGGGCCAAAGATGTTAACCCTGCTAATGCGCTGCATGAATACCCACGCCCACAGATGGTACGTCCAGATTGGATTAACCTGAACGGGATGTGGGAATATGCTATTAAGCCAATTAGTGCATTCAAGCCGGATAAATTTGATGGTAAGATACTGGTGCCTTTCCCGGTAGAATCCGCTCTTTCGGGCGTGATGAAACCGTTAAAACCAGACGAGAATCTTTGGTATAAGAGAAATATCAAGAAGCCTGATTTAGCTGTCAACGAACGCCTGTTGTTGCATTTCGGAGCTGTCGATTGGGAAACGACCGTATTCATAAATGATAAAGAGGTAGGGAAACACAGTGGTGGTTACCAGCGTTTTTATTTTGACATCACTGACTTTCTGAAGGACGGCAACAATGAGCTCTTGGTAAAAGTTTTTGACCCGACCGATCAGGGTCCTAACCCCCACGGGAAGCAGGTTCTGAACCCTGAAAATATTTACTATACCCCCAGTAGTGGTATTTGGCAGACGGTATGGGTTGAAAAAGTACCTAGTATGTATATAGCAGATCTGAAAACTACTCCTGATATTGATAAGGGGATACTGAACGTAACTGTTTATACAGTAGGCGGAGGCCCGAATTCACAAATAAAGGTAACGGCAAAAATAGAAGGGAAGGTGATCAGCCAAGTAACTAGTAATCCGGGAACAGTCATCGCGCTTCCTGTAAAAAATGCACGCCTTTGGTCGCCGGACGATCCTTTCCTCTACGATCTCTCAATCGAGTTAGTGGAGGAAAATACGACTCTGGATAAAGTGGAAAGCTACTTCGGCATGCGGAAGATATCGATCCAGAAGGATGAAAAGGGAGTAGACCGGATTTTCCTGAATAACCGGTATACTTACAACCTGGGAATACTGGATCAGGGCTTCTGGCCAGACGGACTCTACACCGCTCCTACAGACGAGGCTCTTGCATTTGATATTAAGGCTATCAAGGCGATGGGATTTAACACCATCCGGAAACATATAAAAGTGGAGCCCGAAAGGTGGTATTTCCATGCAGACAAGATTGGGATGCTGGTCTGGCAGGATTTTGTGAACCCACCTCATTTGTTACCGGAAGGTGCGACGCAGCACTTTGAGAAAGAAGTAAAGGAAACAATGCAGCAGCTGTCTAGCCATCCCAGTATCGTTACCTGGGTGCTTTTCAATGAGCGATGGGGCGCTTATGATCAGAAAAGGTTGACCGAGTGGGTTAAAGTAAATGATCCCTCCAGACTGGTGAATGGCCACTCCGGGGAGTTGCTCTATGTGGACGAGCAGCTGAGAGCTCCCGCAGACTCACCCTGGGTCAGCAGTGATATGACGGATGTTCATTCCTATCCTGATCCGATGCAGGTGCCTGGGCAACCTGGTAAGGCAAGAGTGCTGGGCGAATTTGGAGGTATCGGTGTTTCGGTTCCGGATCATGAATGGAACGACCTGCAGGGATGGGGATATGTCCAAGGAACCCCAAGTGAGCTGGCAGAGAAGTATAAAATGATGATGGAGCAGTTGAAAAAGCTGGAGGTAGAAGGTTTAAGCGCTTCGATCTATACCCAGCCTTTTGATGTGGAAGGCGAGGAGAACGGCCTGCTTACCTATGACAGGGAAATGATCAAGATGCCGGTAAAGAAGCTCCGCGAACTGAACCAGGCGCTTGTCAAACAGACAAAGATCTTTGAATGGCCCGGCGCTATCGCAAAAGATATCGACATCAATGACACCGATGTCCGTTATGGTGAATTGATAAAACTTTACCAAAAAGAGGGGAATGACTCTTCCTTTTTAAGAAGATTGTTGTTGATGTCTTTCAGAAGTAAAGACAGTGCTAATACTAGGCGATTGACAGACGCTTATTTGAAAAAGGTAAAGAACATCTTCGCTAAGGATAACCTGCTACTACTAAAGCATATCACGCTGTCTACAAAGGACGCGGGGTTTAGAATATTTTCTGAGAACGCCAGTAGGATAGATCAGGTTTTAGGAGTGGATGCCGCTGGGATTGTTGTAAGAAGTCTTATCTGGAACGAATTCAGCCCGGTAATGTTGGACAAGGAGGGAACCGCAAATTATTCCAACCTTGATGCCTCTGATTTTGAAAGGATCAGAAAGCAAATGGTGAGCCTTTATGGCCGCGATGGAGAAAGAGTATTCCTAGTACAGAAAGCGTTCTATTATTATTACCGGTTCCATCAGCATCATACGGGACTAGAAGAGTGGTGTTCCACTAAAGCGAAGATACATGAGTTGTATCCTGAGGAAACATCTGTTTACGATATGAATAATGATGCGTGGCTTTTATTCATAAGCACATCCGACCCGGAGAAACTGGAGATGGCGCTGTCCTGGAGTAGGAAGGTAATCGAAAAGGAGCCGACAGCCAATTATTATGACACCTATGCCAACATTCTTTATAAACTGGGTAGAACCAGAGAAGCTATCCGGATACAAGAGATAGCGCTAACACTGAATCCGGGCAATGGAAGGATTGATGATGTCAAACAGAACCTGGAGAAAATGAGGCGTGGTGTAAAAACTTGGAATTAACACTTCTGCCTGACTATTTTGATCAATAATTATTTTAAGAAGCCGCTGATCAGCGGCTTCTTAATTTCCATCTTCCTTTGGTTTCAGGAGATACGAAAAACTGAGCATAAAAAAACGTCTTAGAACACGGGTTCGCATATCCTCTATGAAATTTTCATTTACAGTACGCCTTACATTCAGGTTCTGGTTCAGTATATCAAATCCCTGTAATTTAATGACCCCTTGTTTGCTTCGGAACAGTTCCTTTGAAATATAAGCATTTAAAAGGGTAGCACCTTGGTTATATCCTTCAGATCGACCGACATTCAAAATGTAGTCAAGGTTGAGACCCGCGGAGAATCCGAGGGGCAATACCCCCCTAACGCTGCAGGAAATATTGTAATTGAAGTAAGCGGTATTATTTTCCTTTGTCAAGTCATACCTTACTCGGTTATAGCTGACACTGGCGCCACCAGAAAGACCAAGGTGCTCTCCGAATGCATAGTTGGCGTCAAAACCCTGCGAAATATTGTAGTTCGTGCTACTCCCCTTTACACCGTTAATATAGTTAACATCTCGCCTGAGTTCAAGTATAGTGTTTGCATTGATAAACGTTTGTTCTCTCTTTAGCGGAAATGTGTTTAGGAGATTAGCATTGATGTTATAGGCTCCACTTATGTTCTGTGGTTGGCTTACCTGTCGCCCTAATGAGTCAAACCAGTTCGCATTAATGATCTTGTTAGTCATGAAGTTCGAAGTGACATTGATTGTGAAATTGCGGAGGGTAGTTGTATTCAATTTGTTGTATGTCATCATTACATTATGTGTAAAGCCAGGTTTCAGATCCGGGTTGCCGAGCTGAATGTATAGCGGGTCCTTATTATCGGGTACGGGCTGCAGTTGTAGAATGTCCGGCTGTTCGGGATTCCCGACATAATTGAAATCCAGTCTGCTGCCTGATACAAATTCATAGTTGAAGGTGGCGGTTGGATAGAAGTTAGTCGTGTTGTTCTGAAAGTGGGTGCGCTGGCTGATGTTGTTGTTGTTCAGGCTGTTTAGTAGCATATTCAGGCCAATGCTATATTTGTACCTAGCCTTCTGAGTACGTATGGCGATACTTGTATGGCAATACTTCGAAATATTGTTAAAAGAATTACTAAGGCTGTCGTTGAAATGGTCATATTCTCCTTTGACGTGGTTATAGTCATAAGTTGACTTCTTTTTTGATGAATAATCCCTCGTGTAAGAGAAGTAGAGGTCAAGAAAGCTGTCTTTAAAAATAGGTTCAGCAAAGAATAAGAGAAAATTTAACACATTGTTTTTGCTACCGGTATTATTATACTGGTTAATAGTATCCAAAATTATCACATCATCAGGTTGTTTAAAGAGATTGTTGGACCTGTTGATGTTGTCCTGATCATTGCTATTATACCTGATATTAAAGGATGCGTTGAATATTCTTCCTTTTTTATGGAATCGTTTGGAGAAAACTAAAGAAGTTGAGAAGTTAGGCGCGGTGGCGTTACTTACATTGTCCAGGTATCCTGCATTCACCATTTCCTGCTTTCCGTTCAGTGATTCGTATTGGTTTTGCTGTTTATTATTGGAAGTCACGTGACTAAAATTACCCGTTAAATTTAGCATGTGCATAGAATCAGGCCTGTACTCCATGAGGACATTCAGCGTCTGTACTGTGTTTTCGTCCTGTGAGTAGCCATGCTGATTATAATAATAAGTAGTATCTGGCAGCATATTTTGGCGATAACTGTCCCATGAGTTGTCAATTTTATCTGTATTTATTATATAACTGCTATTTATTTTCAGTTTGTCATTAATGTCTCTACTATAATTAACGCCACCATTTCTGTTGGTGATAATTCCACCGCCGTTGCCTAATATGCCTTTACTTTCACCATCAATGAACCCGGTATTATTTACATTATTCATGCTTCCCAAAAAAGATAGCTGCTCACTGTCGCTAAACCGGTTTAAGTTTACATTCGACGCAAAACGGTTATCCGTTCCATAGCCAATAGCTGCACGGCCCAGGAAATGACCCTTCCTGTCCTTTTTTATTGTTATATTAATCGTCTTGCCGCGTTCTGATTCTATTCCTGTAAATACCGAAGGATTACCACTTTTGTCTATCAACTGCACTTTATCTATCATGTCTGCAGGCAAATTTCTAGTAGCGATTTTGGGGTCGTTCCCGAAGAATGGTTTCCCGTCAATGAGTAATCTTCTTATAGTTTCTCCATTGAATTTGATAGTCCCGTCATTTTCTACTTGTAATCCTGGTAACTTCTTTAATAATTCTTCTATTACGGCATTTTGACGGATTTTAAAAAATTCAGCATTGAATTCCATCGTATCTTTCTTTATAACTACTGGCGATCTGGCCTTCACTATTTCCACCATTTTCAGGGTTACCCCCGACCTCTGGGTAGCCAGGGTTTCTAGATCGATCAGTGTATCTGCAACCAGAATCTGTAGCAAACGGACTATAGGCCGGTATCCTAGATAAGTAACGTATAATTTATAATTTCCTGTCTTCACTCCCTCCAGAACAAAGATTCCACTTTTATCTGTAAAGCCAGATGTAGCTCGCGTAGAATCTTTGGAATATAGTAATGCCACCGTGGCACCAGCCAAGGGCTGTTGGTTATCCTTATCGACTATACAGCCTTTCACCTGAACTAATTGTTGAGGCTGGGACCATGCGTGGAGAACGCCCGTTGTTACATTCAAAAGGATAATAATCAATAGTTTCATTTTGAGGGAATGTAAGGGCAAAGTAAGTTCAGTATTTTGCCTGCAATTAGATAGCAGTAAGTGTATCTTCTTTAAAAAAGGGGAATTTGTTAATGAGACCACTCTATCAAAACAAGGAGTAAATAGCTAACAAAGATGTAGGGAAAAGGAGAGATCAATAAGTGTAAAGCTAAAGCTAATGGACGTAATAAAAAAGCTCCCGGTCTAAAGAAAACCGGGAGGATAGATTCCTCAAAACTTTAAAACATTAAAGGACCCATTAATCGTTGATTGCAACAATTAATGGAATAACTCCAAAATTACCATTATTTTTCTTTCAACACGTCTATACTACCTAGTAGAACTTTTTGTTATCCCATATATTAAATGGCCAAAGTGACTACAAAAAAAATTCCAAGATGATAACAATCATTACCAGATAGTGTTCTAAATTCGAACAAGTGTTAAAGCCTATTGCAAGGCATGATCCATACAGAAACTCAAAATAGCCGTTATGCTAAAAAGGAAAGTTTATAGCCATCAAAAATATCTGATGACTCATAACTTAGAATGAGAACTTAAATTCTTAGAAAAATATTACCGGTGTGTTTATATTGCAGTGATTTGATTTAGCTTTGTTTTATTGACTAAAGGATAAAGAAGCAAAAGATCAGGCTACTGTTATTTCCATACCAATAACTTGAGCTGAATGATCAAACTTATTGAAACCCTCAAAATAGCATTGCACTATGTTAACTTTAAGTCCAGCGCAAGCTCCAAAGAAAATCCATTGGTATATAGTTTCTCCTATTGCAGACTTTTTACGGAATCAATAGTTGAATCGATATAAGGTCATTCTTATTATTGATTCCGGCAATTGATCTTCCTTAGCTAAAATTGACAAAAATATTTAAGTTTTGAATTTTCCGGTCACAGTGAGCTCAAAACTCACGTGACTAAATTTAGCATTATCTAGTGTCCTGCTTCTTCAGGCAGGACTATATAATAAGTCTATTCGTGTCGCCGGCTGGTACTCCACCAGCGACATTCTGCATAAATAGCTGATATCTGTCAGCATGTTTTTGTTTTTATTCATGGCTGCCACCTCCTCAGCATGGAGGTGGCAGATTTAAACAACAGAGAGATTTCTTGCATGAATGAGTTAAAATCTAATATGCCAATCAGATTTACCCTAATAGTTGTGTTGTATGCCATGTTTGAAAAGCCTATCCATGAGTAAAAGAGTTACGAGTCCTTCAATGGAAATTTCAAGCATCTAATAGTTAACTGATACAGTTTAAAACTTTGAATGATGAGTAAAAAGGCAATAATCATAGGTGCCGGACCGGCAGGGCTCACTGCCGCGTATGAATTACTGAAGAGAACTGATATCACTCCCATTATACTGGAAAAATCGGGAGATATAGGCGGCATTTCCAAAACTGTTAATTATAAAGGCAACCGGATAGATATTGGCGGGCATCGCTTCTTTTCCAAATCGGACCGGGTCATGAACTGGTGGTTCAATATTATGCCGGTGCAAGCTGAGGGGCAAAGCACCTTTAATATCAGCTACCAGCACAAGTCCCGGGAAGTGGATACCGCATCTATTGGGGCAACAGATAACGCGGGGAAAGATCCTGATAAAGTGATGCTGGTACGCAAACGTTTATCCAGGATCTATTTCCTGCGGAAATTCTTTACCTACCCTATTCAACTATCCCTGGACACTCTTGCCAAGCTGGGCCTATGGACCACTATTGCTATTATGTTCTCCTACCTAAAAGCGCAGCTGCTGCCGCGTAAGCCGGAAAAGAACCTGGAGGATTTTATGGTGAACCGATTCGGGCAGGTATTATACAAGCTTTTCTTTAAAGACTATACGGAGAAAGTATGGGGCTTGCCCTGTAATAAGATCAGTGCCGAATGGGGCGCCCAGCGGATCAAAGGTGTGTCCATTAGCAAGGCCATACAGCATGCGGTACAAGCGGCCATGAAGCGTAAGGAAAAGCAAAACAGCAACGATATTTCCCAGAAAGATACCGAAACCAGCCTGATAGAACAGTTCCTGTATCCCAAATTCGGCCCCGGCCAGCTCTGGGAAGAAGTGGCCCGGCAGGTAGAAGAAATGGGCGGACGTATACTGATGCACCACGATGTGAAGCGGATCTATACAAATAATACTAACAACCAGGTGACGGCCATAGCCGCTATCAACAACATCACAGGAGAGACCAGCTACCTGGAAGGCGATTACTTCTTTTCCACCATGCCGGTGCAGGAACTGGTTGGTGGACTGGACGGCGCGGTACCCGATGATGTAAGAGAAATAGCCGCCGGCCTGCAATACCGGGATTTTATTACCGTGGGCATCCTGCTGAAAAAGCTATCCTTTCAGGATAAGAAGACCGGCGAGTGGAAGCCGCTGCAGCTGAAGGACACCTGGATATATATACAGGAAAAAGATGTGAAGGTAGGCAGGCTACAACTGTTCAATAACTGGAGTCCCTTTATGGTAAAAGACCCGGATACAGCCTGGGTAGGCATGGAGTTCTTCTGTAACACGACAGATGATTTCTGGAATAGGACGGATGAGGATATCAAGCAACTAGCCATTACAGAGATGGAAAAGATAGGGCTGGCATCTGCTGCGAATGTGCTGGACACCACTGTGCTGCGTGTGGAAAAGACCTACCCCGCCTACTTTGGCACCTATGAAAGGTTTGATGTGGTGAGGGAATATATAGACCGGTTTGAGAACCTGTTCCTGGTAGGACGTAACGGCATGCACAAGTATAACAACTCCGATCACTCCATGCTAACGGCCATGGTGGCAGTGGATAATATTGCAGCAGGGGTGGTGTCCAAAGCGAACATATGGTCTATTAATACGGAGCAGGAATATCATGAAGAGAAAGCCACAGCAAATGCCGGGGAAGAGGTCCAGCAGGAACAAACTGTATTACAACCGTCATGGAGCCATGGGCTCAAGGATTTCCTGTTTAAAAACCCGGTAAATAGGTGGTTCTTCTGGATAGGTGTACTAGGATCGCTACTGCAGTTCATTGTTTTCAAGTTCTTTTATCCTTATGCCGGATTCATCAATGGAGATTCCTACGTGTATCTTGAGACGGCGTATCATAATATGGATATCAACACTTATCCCATTGGTTATTCAAAGTTCTTGAGGATGTTCAGCGTATTCACCAAATCGGATACAGCACTGGTCGCTTTCCAGTATTTTCTTTTGCAAGCCAGCATCCTGTCTTTCGTTTTTACACTATTCCACTTCTTTAAACCGGGAAAGGTAACCAAGATATTGTTGTTTGGGATAATGCTGTTCAATCCTATATTCTTATATCTGAGCAACTATGTATCGAGTGATGCTATTTTCATTTCCCTTAGCTTAATTTGGTTCACCCAGTTGCTCTGGATAATATACAAACCTACGGCGAAACTGTTATTAATAAATGCGGTCATATTATTCTTATGTTTCACTGTAAGATACAATGCTTTATATTATCCTGTGGTTACAATAATAGCGCTGCTGTTGTCCAAACAGCGGGTACTGATAAAGGTTTCGGGTTTTGCATTAAGTATTGTATTGATTGCCGGATTTGTTCAGTTCACCAGCAGCAAATATTATGAGTTGATAGGGAAACGGGAATTTTCTCCGTTCAGCGGATGGCAGCTGGCGAACAATGCCATGTACGCTTACCGGTATGTAGACGGCAGTGATGTCAAGCCGGTGCCTCCCCGGTTCAAACAGATCGACAAGATGGTACGCACCTATTTTGATACCACCCGCGATGTGAAAAAATACCCACATGAGCAGTGGCTGGCTAGTACTGTATATATGTGGTCTGACTTTTCGCCCTTGCAGCAATACATGCACAAACAGTTCGAAAAGGACTCAACGGCCGGGATCTTACAGCGATGGGCTACAGTAGCGCCGTTGTATGCTGATTATGGTACATACCTGATAAAGCAGTATCCTGTAGAATTTGCAAAGTACTATCTGTGGCCTAATGCCGTAAAATATTATGCGCCGCCGGTTGAATTCCTGGAGAGCTACAGCACAGGAGTAGATACTGTGTTGCAGATAGCACAGGTATGGTTTGGCTATAAAAGTAATCGGTTGAAAAGTTACTTTAAGGATCCCAAGATTACAGTGCTTAATTTCTACCCGATAATGACCGGTATCGTCAACGCTGTTTTCATAGTAGTGGTCGCAGGATTTTTGTTTCTCCAGGGGCATAAAAGATATCCACAATTTAAAATTGCCTTATTTCTGCTGGCTGGATTCTGGTTGATAAATTTTGGGTTCAGCGTATTTGCTTCGCCCATTGCACTGAGGTTCCAGCTATTCCCTATGCTGGTCTTTCTATCCTTTTCATTCTTGATCATAGAATATATTGTTGAAGAGGCAAGAGGAAAGACCATTAATGGCGTACAAATGGGTAATGTTCAGTTGGAAGCTCCAAAGTTGGAATATGGGGTCTAAAGACCTGATCGATAACCGTGAAATGAGTATATATGAAGAAGATATTCCTTGTTGCTGTGATCTGGATGATGGGCCTGACTGCCTGTTTTGAGCCACCTGTTATGCAGCCTGACCTGAAAGGAGCAAAACTGCCGTCCTTTGATTTGCTTCTCCTGGACAGTACGACAAAATACAATACCGCTAAGTTCGATGACAGTAAGCCGTTGGTGCTGCTGTATCTGAGCCCAGACTGTCCGTATTGCCGGGCGCAAACGGAAGCGATCATCAGGGATATGAGAACATTAAAGGATATCCAGTTCTGCTTGTTCACCGTTGCACCTCTCATGCAGTTTCGGAGTTTCTACAAGGAATATCAGTTGGGAAAATATCCAAATATCACAGCAGGCGTGGACTATGACGATTTTTTTGGTAAACATTTTAACGTTCCCGGGGTTCCTTATATGGCCATATACGACAGTAGAAAACGGTTGAAGGAAGTGTTGATCGGACAGGTGGATGTGACCAGGATCCGGGATATTTCTCAAAACTAAGCTAGTTACGTAACATAGGCCAGTCCGGTCGAACCATGGGGAAGCCGAAAACCATCAGAAACGAGTAGGCATTATCTTTTTATTCATTAAGTTTAGCCTTTTGATTTATAAAGGCGATATTTCTATGAAAAAAGCGAAAGTAGTTTTAACAGCTATCGGCATATTTGCCATAGTAGGTGGAGCATTGGCTTTCAAGGCTAAGACGTTTGGCCAGCCAATTCTCTACATAGCTACCACAACTACGACTACCACTCCTGGTGGCCCGTTGGTACCTATTTGTTCTGCTAGGAATAACCTGACTACTACTGCAGGTGTTCCGAACACAACTGTATATCGTTCAACTTTAGCTAACAGTGTATGTACTACTCCTTTTGTTACAAGGACGACTTTAACTGTTCCTGGTATCTAATCGGTAGCACATTAAATCGAACAGAGTTTTAAAATGACGCTGGAGTCCTTACTCCAGCGTTATTTTCGTTGTCTGTGCCTTAAGACCATACCATATTCAATTTTACTTGATCAGATCTGGTGTGGTCAGTGTGGAGCTGCCGATTCATGGGGAAGCCGAAAACCATCAGAAACGAGTAGGCACTATCTTTTATTCACTAAGTTTAGCCTTTTTGATCTATAAAAGCGATTTTTCTATGAAAAAAGCGAAAGTAGTTTTAACCACAATTGCTGTATTTGCTTTAGTAGGTGGAACGCTGGCCTTTAAAGCCAGTAAGTTTGGCCAAGGGTTTGCCTTCATAGCCACCACAACTACCACTACAGCCCCTGGTGGTCCCTTGGTGCCAATTTGTTCTGCTAGGCATGACCTAACTACAACTGCTGGTACTCCGAACACAACGGTATATCGTTCAACTTTGTCCAACAGCGTATGTACTATGCCCTTTTTTACCAGGACGACCCTAGCACTTCCCGGATATTGACCAAATTAACTTGAATATTGAAATGATTTGAGAAAAAACGCTGAAGTAAAAAACGTCAGCTTTTTTTTGCAATAGCTGATAGGAAAATTATTTGATCCCAGGTTGGGATGTTGATCTCGTTTCTTTCGGATCCGCGCCGAAGTCAGTAGATCCGGGCGTAGTCATCCATTTAGGTGCGGGTACTCCTCTTAAATAATGATCGAAGAATTGTTGCTGTCTAATCGTAAAATCGAGTTGATTTTTATCGCTTCGCCCAATCATATGATTTTCATCCTTATATTGTAAAAGCCAGGCGGGCTTCCTTAACCTACGCATCGAAATGAACAATTCAACCGCATGATGAAAATCTACATTGTCATCGCCTTTGTTGTGCATTATTAATAATGGAGTAGTAATATTATTAACATGGAATATGGGAGAATTGTCGAGATATAGCTTCGGCTTTTGCCATGGAGAAAATCCAAGATTTCCCTGTTCAATATCAAAATACTGATTTCTGTTTGACGTCAAGCCGGTTTGCTGATTATAGTAACTGATAGCATTCGTATAACCAGCTGATTCCTGGGCAGCGGCAAATAATTTGGTGCGGGATATTATGGTCAACGTTTCAAATCCGCCGAAACTATGTCCCTGCAGTCCCATCTTGCTTGTGTCTACCCATGGAAAACGGGACAATCGGTCTACCGCGGAAGTGATCGTATTTATAACCGATTCGGATACTTTCCCTGTTTCATAGTACATATCAGGAACAAAAACCAGGTAGCCATTGCTTACGTACCAGGGAATGCTGAGCGTTCCGATACTTAATTCAGGAACTCTATAAATATTCAAACCATCACTTAACTTTTCGTAGTAGTAAAAAATAATCGGATATTTTTTTGTTGAATCGAAGTTCTCCGGCTTATATAAAATACCAGCAGCCGGTTTGCTGCCTGGTATTTGCCAATTAATCAGCTCTGCAGTCATCCAGTTGTATTCCCTTTCAGGTCGAATGTTGGTCAGGGGGCTAAAAGTTTTGAAATCGCGGGTGAGAAAGAGGTTCGGAGACTCCCGGGTACCCATTCTTCTTACAACATACAGATTAGCGTCTTTTGCCTTTCTCGGGAGGTATTCTGACAGAGAGATAAGAATATTATTACATGGTCTTGGGAAATAAAATATATAAGGCTCCATGGTGCATTTTGTAAGTGTGGGCGGGTTGCTTAGCTTAACTTTCCAGAATCCATTGTCTTTGTTGGCTTTATTTAGTCCTGCAAGCAATAAAGTGTCTGCAGTAGCGACCTCTTTAAATAACCCTGCTTCATCCTCAACTCGTCTGAAGATTATCTTATTTTTTTTGCCGACGTCGCCGGTCACACATAACGGCATTTTATTGCCACCAGGGTCTATTTTCCAGATATCGAAGCGGTCATAGATAAGGAGGCTGCCATCGTTAACCCAGCCAGCTACTCCAAATGGTTTACGGCGGCTGATTATTTCGCTTTCATCATCATAAATGGCACCTTTTAGTTGATTTGAGATGTTTCTCGTAATTCCAGTTGCTATTTCATAACTATAATAATAATGATCATTTGCATTGAACCAAACTACGAATTTCTCATTGGGCGAGAGCAGGATAATCTCACTTAAGGAATTGCTAAACCGACACAATTCTTTTGAACTTCCGTCATTGGTAGACACTAAATAAAGGCCTATTGTACGCTTGCTCCAATAAAATTCTGCCTGGTCCCAGGTATCTCGAGTAAGGGCGAGTATATAGTTATTACCTCTTTTGTCGTTTCCGAAATAGCTTACAAAAACTGTGGCAGGAGTCGTTAATTGAACGATTTTAGGTTGAGTAATATTACAAACTGCTAGGTAAGTTACCAGGTTTACCTGTTTCGCTAGTTCCTCAACAGGAATATAGGGTGCTTTATAGTGCCATATCTCAACATCATTGGTAATAACAGGAGAGGATGTAATGGTATTCTGCTGTCGTATTTTATCTTTTAGCTGAAAAAAAAGTTTTGTTCCATCAGCACTAAACAAAAGATTCCCATCTGCTATGCTCAGGTCTTCCTTCAATCCATCAGTTTTGCTATTGACGAGTACTTTGGCACTGTCCATTCCGGGTTTATAGTATCTTATTTCAATCTTTTCATTGTTATTACTTACAAATGCCAACTGTTTAAATGAGTCGTCTGGGGCTATAGTAAGAATTTCTGTTCCTCTTGCCAGGAAAATGTCCTTTTCTTTAGTTAGATCATGCCAAAGAAGCCCATTGATGGTTTTTATTAGCAAAACAGTGCCATTCATATCAAATTTATACTCCTCAACTTCACTGTATTTTTTCTCCGATCCACTAATAAGATTTTTTACAGTTAATTCCTTTTCTGAATTTATGAAGGCAAGCCATTTCCCGTTTCCACCTAATGGCGCCGAAAAGGATGAAACGTCCTTAATGTATATAATACTATCGCTACCTAAGGTTAAAATACCTAAACTATCTCCTGGAAGCTTAAGCATCACTTTCCGGCTGTCTCCGGTAAAAGACGCTTCTGTAGGTTCTTCAACTTTGAATTCTTTCTTGTATATGTTATCAGTGGACCGTATTACGATAAAATCGCCAGTCTTAGGGGCTCCGTACTTATAGGCAATATATTTTCCATCATTTGAGATCAAACTGCTGACATTCCATTCCATATCCTTCAGCGTGGTCCAGTTTTCGTAGCTGTCATTTTTGATTGTCTTTTTTTGCGCGACAATATTATTCAAATTGATTAATTGAAATAATAAAAACAAACTTGTTTTTGTCATAATTAATTTGCGATGCATGTTTTTTACTAGTTATTGTTTGCATTATTTACATCTACCTTTATACAGAACATTGAAGCAATTTTAGTGGATTTCAAAATAGTCAAGTATCCGGGTGGATTAATCCATACAGGACTAGCAAGTGAAACCTAACATGAGTAGAACAATAAAGAAGCTATAACTAAACCATATTAGGGCTATCTTGCTTGCTCCAGATATGAGTAAAACACCTTTACCACAGAATGCTTTGAAGTTGAATATAAAAAGAACAAATCTCTCAAGAAGGGCTTTTCTAGGAAAACGGAATTCTACCCTTTGCTGTACTATTGTCTAATTATCTTTTTGACTATTGATCTACTGCTTCCTGATAAAGTTTCGTCGAATAATAACCCTTGCAAAAAGGATGTGACATTTTTACGACAACGAAGCTTGCTTGAAGGAGATTTTCAAGAAACATAACACGGCATTATGTCTGCTGACAATAGTAAAAATATATCGACGGACTGCAGATTTAATCGCAGTATTCAAGGAATTTCTGTTCATTAATTAAGATCGACAACTTTTTATTACCTTACCAACTAACTCCCGGCATTCGAGGTCGAGTTCCCGTTACAGCCCACGCCAACATATTCCTACTATCTACGAATAAAATGCCACTTTCTTTTGAGAAAAACTTCCAGCTATTTATTGCTGAAAGACTTCATATATCCAAATTGAAAAATGCAAAATAACCCGCTGACCCGGAGACAGTAGAGTTAAAATGTGGTTGTCATGGAAAAACCATAACAATCTTAAGGTGACAAAACTTACTGCAACAAGAGTACACTCCGTAATATTTTAATCAATTAGATCGCTATAGCGGATTAGACAAACCATCTCTTACTTTCCCTGTTGGCCCTTTATAGCTATACTTTTTTATGCGTTTAGAGAATTGTTATTCATGCTCGTTTTCTCTTGACTTGTTTTGAATGCTTTGCATACGGATGATCTTCCCGGTACTTTTCTCGTTTTGTTTCCGGGCAAGCACTCCACCCTGGCCATAAAGATGTTCTTCTACTAGTCCCATCGCTTTATTGATCTTTCTTTCCTGGGGTTTTACATAGGTTTTTACTGAGTTGGGATTCCGCTGGCCAAGTAACAAACCCGTTAAATGAAGATCTTCGTTTGTTTCGTAAGCCAGTTCGTTGGCAAAAAAGTAGCGCAGCTGGTGGGAATTGTTCAGGCAAGGAATTCCTGTTCTCTCTCCAATGATCTTGATACACCTATTGTAATGCTGCCCCGTAGGAACAGGTAGAAGTTTACCTGTCCGCTGGCATTTGGGATGGTTTTTAAATTTTTCAATGATCTCCAGGCAGATGGGCAACAGGGGTAGATATTCTTTGGACTTTGATTTTCTTCTCTTTTGTTTAACCCACACTTTCCCGTTCTCTCTTTTTAAATGACTTTCCCGTAATCCATAAAGTTCAGCATAGGATGGGCCGGCGAATGCATGATAAATCATTATGTCCCGGATATCGAAGAGCTCGCTATCTTCTTCTTTAAAAACAAAGTCCATTAAGTGAAGCATTTCCTCTATAGTAGGCCAACTTTTATCTTCCGGTTCCTCATAAGAGCATTCGTAATTGGCAAATAGATTATTGGGAATCCACCCATTGGTTACTGCACGGTCAATGATTTCCTTGATGATCTGGACATATTTCCAAATAGTGTTTTGCCCACTATGGTACTGGGTTACTTCTTTTTTGACAAATTCGACAATGAATTTATATTCCAGCGTGGAAAGGGGCATATCCTGCAGTTTATACTGTTGCCGGATAAAATCCTGCAGCCTGCGTTTGGTGCCATATTTCTTTTTTAGGGTGTTGGGCGCCCTTTGGCCTGCCAGGACATGCTGGAAAAAATCCAGTTCATATTCATCGATGGCCATCCGCAGCGTTTTGGTTCTCGCTTTGTCTTCGAAGATTTTTTCCCCTTTTTCCGTAAGCTTTTCCAAATCGTCTTCCAACTGTTTTTTTTCTTCAAGCAATCGGGCGGACATAGTTTCCTGGTAAATAAGATCGTTCTGTGCTTTTTCTTTTTTCCTGTCGTATTTCATGAAACGCGCCACCAGTTCGTCAAGCTCCAGGCTGAAGGCCAGGTTGTCTGCGTTTTCCTGTCTTGTTTTTTCGCCATTGACGGGAGTCTGATAAGAGGCAAGAACCAGTTCAGGGGTGGCAAGTCCATGTTGGGCAACTACGAGATCAAAATGCCGTTCCAGGTCGGCTTTCATTTGGCCGAGTTTTTTGTTGAGGGTTTTATGATCCGGATTATCCGGGAGGACTTCCTTTAATTTATCGTTCCAATGTTCATAAAAGACTTTACAGAAAGAAGTACTTATTTCTTTCCAGAATCCGTCAATGGTTACCCTACAATAAATAGGGATCAATCCCTTACTGTTTTTTTCCTTGATTTTCCTGTAAAACAGGATAGAAAGTTTTTGATGTACCAGCATACACACATTTTTTTAAAGTGGAAAAATGCCAGGCAGGGTTTAAAGCATTGTGGTTGTTGGTGAGTGGCGGTCAGGGGGTAAAGATACCCCCTTGAATCACCCCCTGAATTACCCCCTATTTTGTTTAAACCGGTTTGAACTGAATTGGACCGGTTATTTGGCGGGAAGCCAAGAGGGACGCGGGTTTGCAATAAAAAAAGGCGTTCGTTTGAACGCCGTTGATTTTCTCACTGGTAGCCCCGCCAAGAATCGAACTTGGATCTAAAGTTTAGGAAACTTCTATTCTATCCATTGAACTACAGGGCCATTTCCACTCCCTCCCGGTAACCCGGTATAGAAAGGGAGTGCAAAACTAAGATATTTCAATTCAAAATCCAACTTAATCATACATGCCTTCAATCACGTCGCGGTACTTTTCCAGTATCACTTTCCGCTTCAGTTTCAGGGTAGGGGTCAGTTCGCCGCCATCTACCGTCCATTCCTGCGGCATCAGCTCAAACTTTTTGAGTTGTTCCACATGGCTGAAGTACTGGTTGTATTTGTCTACCGCCTGCTGAAACAGGTCTTTTACTTCAGGCAGCTTTACCAGGCCTTCATTGCCATTGTAGCTGATGCCCTTTTTGTCGCACCAGTTCCGGAGGTTGGTGAAGGAAGGAACAATCAGGGCGGAGGTGAATTTATGGTCTTCCCCTACGACCATGATCTGCTCTATGTAAGGCGATTCCTTGAACTTGTTCTCGATAGGCTGTGGCGCTACAAATTTACCGCCGGAGGTTTTGAAGAGTTCCTTCTTACGGTCGGTGATCTTCAGAAATTTATTATTCACAATCACGCCGATATCGCCGGTATGGAACCAGCCGTCTTTGATGGCATCTGCCGTCAGATCAGGCCTTTTGTAGTAGCCCATGCTGATATTGGGTCCTTTGCAGAGGATCTCTCCGTCTTCAGCGATCTTTACTTCAATGCCGCTGATAATAGGGCCTACGGTGCCAAACATGCGTTCTTTTTCATCTACCCGGTTCACGCTGATCACCGGAGAGGTCTCTGTCAGCCCGTAGCCTTCCAATATAGGGATGCGTCCTGCGGTGAATATTTTCAGCAGGCGCATCTGGCAGGCGGCGGCGCCGGTTACAACGGCCTGGATATTACCACCCAGCGCTTCCCGCCACTTTTTGAACACCAGCGCATTGGCAATGGCCAGCTGAAAGCGGTACCAGGCTCCCAGGGGTTTGTTGATCTCATATTTTTTACCCAGCTCCAGGGCCCAGAAAAAGAGCGCCCGTTTGATGCCTTTCAGCTCCAGTCCTTTGCTTATGATCCGTTCGTACACCTTCTCCAGTAGACGGGGCACGGTGGTGAAGATGGTGGGCTTTACTTCCCGCAGGTTATCTGCAATGGTATCCATACTTTCTGCATAATAGACAGGAACCCCGGCCGTAAGGTATACGTAGGTGACCATACGCTCGAAAATATGATTGAGCGGAAGAAAGCTCAGTGCCCGGGCACTGGTGTGTACGGGCAGATAGGGGGTACAGGCTGTAACGTTGCTTACAATATTGCGGTGGCTCAGCATTACCCCTTTAGGAGTACCCGTAGTGCCGGAGGTATAGATGATGGTAACCAGCTCCTCCGGGCTGGTATTCCGTTTGATCTCTTCTATCCTGGGATAGTCAGTTTCTTGCGCGAGGGATAATATTTCCTTCCAGTGGCGTACGCCCGGCAGCGGGTCATAAGAGAATATCTCCTTCAGGTCTGGCAGCTGGTCCCTCACGGCATTCACTTTGTCCAGTATTTCCTGGTCGCTGATGAAGAGGATCCGTGCACCGGCATCCTTCAGTACAAAAACCAATTCGTGCTGGCTGATGGTAGGGTAGACAGGGGTAAGTACGGCTCCTGCCTGCTGACAGGCAAGGTCTGTTAGCATCCATTCCGGCCGGTTGCGCGAAATGATTGCGATCTTATCTTTCCCTTCCATGCTGCCATCGCCACGGCTGATGCCCAGTTGCAGCAGGCCGGAGGCAAATTGCAGGGTGGTCCCCGCCACCTGTTTAGTACTGTATTTGATCCATTTCCCGTCTACTTTACCGGCCAGCATATCTTCATTGGGATATTTCTCCAGCTGGTAGGCTATTACGTCAAATAATCGGCTCGGTTGATCCATTATGTTGTGGTTTGCTGTTTTTCATCCTCACAGGTTGCGCTGCTGCTCGTTCTGTAGTTTTTCATATTCCTTCAGGGTATCTCCGTAGTGATCACTGTGATAGGCGCCAAAATAATGGAACGCAAGGCCTATGCCCCAGCCCATAGACGGCCAGATAGGCCAGGGAATACCATTACCACTACGGTCGGTAATAAACCATAAGGCCCAGAGACCGGCGTTGATGACCAGGTATGTAATAAGGTGGGATTTAAAAGACGCTCTCGCCTTGGCGATGCGCCAGAGTCTTTCATCCCGTTGTTGTGTACTCTCCATATGAATAGGTTTATGACTAAATGAGGTATAATAAATTTAAATAATTTTATTTGATTTCGCCAGATTATTGCCTTTTCGCGGTGATGTTGAACTGGATATTGACCATGGAATTGATCAGCTTATCCTGCAGCGATTTGTCCGCGCGGTAGGTCATACCCCATAAAGTGCGGTCTATATTGAAGTTAGCGTTAGCGGTCAACCGGTCATGCTGCAGCACAATTTTAGCCGGGAAGGTCACATTTTTGGTGATTTGTTTAATAGTAAGATTGCCTTGTATGGTATGGGTAGCATCCTTTAGCAGCACCTCATTACCTTCAGGATGGTAAGCGTTGATCCCGGTAATGGCAAAGGTGGCGGTAGGGTATTGATCCGCATCGAAGAACAATGGGCCTTTCAGTTCCCGTTCCAGCTTATGCTTCATGGCGGTATCCGCTGCAAGGTCTACATCCACCAACGATTGGATGTCGATGGTGAATGTGCCTCCTGTAACTGCGCTGTCCTTCACGTATAAAGTACCTTTCTGCAGCATAAAGCGGCCGGTATGTTTACCGGTGGGCTTGGTGCCGATCCACTGCACCATGCTTTGTTCCGGGTTTACCTGGTATACGGCGCCTTCGCCTTCCTGTACAGACTGAGCCTCCGTGATCGTGGCCTTGTCTGCTTTGGGCGCCTGCTGGCAGGCCGCCAGGCAAGCCGCTATCAGTAATATGTACCTCATACTATGTATGTTTTGTAGCCGCTATCCGCCCACTACCTCCCGGTTACCTACCCATACAAACCGTTTCACAATAAACTCCTGGTTAGTAAAGCTTGCATTCCCCGCAGGGTTGCCGCCAGTTACATGAAAATCAGAGAAGGCGGCGTGCTGGTTCACCCAGATCAGTCCTGTAAAGTTGAATGATACCGGGGTGAAAACGCTGTTCATCTCATCGGCAATCTTTTCCTTTATAACAGGATCGGTTGTATATGCCCCACAGGTAATGGCGCCATGTTGCCTGGCCATCTGCCTGGCCAGCTGTATGGAATGATCGGTGTCTTTTGTCTTGATCAGCAGTATTACCGGACCAAACAGCTCTTTCTCGTAAATATCATGATCTGCACTGGTTACTTCTATCACGGTAGGTGAGCATACCCGCGCATTGTTGAATTCTTCGTTTGTTACAGGGCCGCCCTGCAGCAGTACTTTGCCGCCCAGCTTACCGGCGTCCTGCGCGCGCTGCAGCGTGGTATCATTCTGTACGGCGCCCAAAGTGCCAGCGCCCATTTTGGGATTATTAACGAGCGCTCCGATGGCGTCCCTGATCTTCAGCGCTACCTCGTTGAAAGAAAGATGGCCTTTGTCAGTGGCAACTCCCTGTTCAGGGATAAAGAAATTCTGCGGGGCGGTGCACATTTGGCCGGAGTACAGGCATACGGCAAAGGCCAGGTTCTGTACAACGGCGTCTATATCCTGTACACTGTCCAGGATCACTGAGTTGACACCGGCTTTTTCGGTGAACACAGTTTTGCCGTTTAAAGACTCTACATACTCGCCAAAGCTGCTGCCGCCAGTATAATCTATCAGCGATACCTGCGGATGTTCGCACAGCAATTTGGTAATAGGCTGCGCGCTGGTGTCTGTTGCCAGCTGGCACAGATGCGGGTCAAAACCGTTCTCCTGCAGTACCTGCTGGATGGCGGCAATGGCAATGGCAATGGGCAGCACAGCCTTGGAATGCGGCTTTACAATGACGGGGTTGCCAGTGATCAGGTCTGCATAGATGCCGGGGAGGGAGTTCCATACCGGGAAGGTAGAGCAGCCTACCACCAGCCCGGTACCTTTGGGCACAGCCCGGTAGGTTTTCTTCAGCTGCAGGCTGGTTTTACCCATGGGTTTCTGCCACATTTGTTCTGCCGGGAAGCGGTGCAGTTCCTCATAGCCCATGGCAATCGCTTCAAGCGCGCGGTCATTGGCATGTGGTCCTGATGCCTGGAAGCTCATCATAAAGCTCTGGCCGGTGGTATGCATGGTGGCATAGGCGATCTCAAAGAAATAGCCTTTTATTCTTTCCAGTGTTTCCACCAGTATATCGGCGCGGTTGGTAACCGGCGTATTGGCCCATTGCCTGGCAGCTGCGCCGGCTTTAGACAACAGCTCTTCTACGGTAAAGGCGGGGTACGTAATGCCCAACGCCTCGCGGGTATAGGGGGATACTTCTTCCCCTACGCGGGTACCGGTGCCGGTTTGCAGTAACTGGTCAAAAGGTTGGTGCAGCAGCTCCTGAAATCTGGCTGCTCCTTTAGCGGCAGCCTCTTCACCGTAAGCTTTGGGGTGTTCGGGGTACTGGGAGTAAAAGCCCCTTTCGTGGTTGGCTTTTACCGCGTTCTCGATGGTGTTTTGGTGTTTTGTTGCAAGCATATAAATAATTAATAATTAAAAGTTAATAATTAATAATTAACCGTACGTGGAATCAATAGCACTTGCATTCATCATTACTAAATAACTGGTATAGCCGGCCAATCTGCCGGCCGGCAGGTTACCGGTTCAGCGAGAACCTGCCATCGTTATAATATTCATCAGCACGCAGCTTGAACGGGTGATTGCGCTGGTATTGCATGAATTTATCATATTCCGCTTTATGCAGGTTAGTCCACGAACGGAAGGTAGCCTGACTGGCCACCGGGCCAAACAACCATTGGTTATAGGCTTCATACAGGCCTGCCTTTAACAGCCTGCGTTGCAGGTCGAATAACGCAAAAGGGTATTTGAAACCATAAAAATTATACCAGTCCAGCAGGAAACGGGTACGCAGCATGATCAGGGCATCCGGGTCAATACCGCTGCTGATCACGCTTGTCTGTTTAGACATCAGCTGCCGGTAGACATTTACAAAATCGCTTCCGCTGCCGGCGCTCTTGCCGCGCCTGCTCTTTTTGCCGCCCTCATCCATTTCGGGAACAGGAGCGCTCAGCATATCCGGGTTGCTGTATAATTTCTTGTAAGACTCAATAAGTATATCCCTCATTTCTGCGGTACGGTTGGTATAGCTTTCCAGGTTCACAAAGATCTCCCCGTACAATATCGCCCATACCGGGTCTTTTGAATAGTAGTAGGCGCGCGCGGCGTTGTAGTAGTTACCCGGGAAATTAGGATCTTTTTCTATGCCCTTCAGCCAGTTGGTAAGCGCGCCATCGTTCATTTTAAGCACTGCCAGTAGCTGTCCGTTGTCATTATACAGTTCCCCGCTTTCCGGGAAACGGCGGATAGCCCTGTCGTAAAGCCGCTGCGCCCCTTTCCAGTCTTCTTTGGCCTGGTAGATATTGCCGGCTATCTGGAACATCTGTGCGTCTGCCTCTTTTTTGTCCAGCAGGGGATCGATCACACTCTTGGCTTTGTTCATATCTCCGCGCAGATAGTAGGCAAAGCCCAGTTGTTTCCTGAACTGGATATTATCGGGCTCCAGCTGTAATGCCTGGTTCAACACCAGGATAGCGTTAGCATAATCTCCCGTGCGGATAAAATTATTAGCGGTGCTGAATAGTTCATTTGCATCCTGCGCCCAGGCTACCTGCGAAATCAGTAAAAAAACACCTATTAAGAATTTTTTCAATGAAGAAAAGCTGCTGTTCATTACCTGTTTTTGCTTTGTTGTAAATGTAAGGAAAATTAGTCCAAGCACCACAGCCCATAGATTACGACATAACCGGCAATGCATGTTTGCTGTAATATGCAAGAAGTCCATAGCATATTATGGCAGCGCTAAGCTTCCTGATATGCTATGGACTATGGACCAAGAACTATGGATATCTTTAAATCACCTGGGTGATCAGCCCATCTCTCAGTTTGGGCTCAAACCAGGTGGATTTTGGAGGCATTACATTGCCGCTGTCTGCGATATCAAATAATTGCTGGATGGTAACGGGATAGAGGGCAAACGCCACTTTCATCTCGCCGCTGTCCACACGTTTTACCAGCTCTTCAAGTCCGCGGATACCGCCTACAAAATCGATGCGTTTGTCTGTACGCGGATCTTTAATACCCAGCAGTTTGTCCAGCACATTATTCTGCAGGATGGTCACATCCAGGATGCCGATCGGGTCTGTGGTATAGGTGCCTTCACGGGCCACCAGGCGGTACCAGTTCCCTTCCAGATACATGCTGAATTCATGCAGCATGGCGGGCTTTTGAGGAGCATGTCCTGTTTTTTCTACTGTAAAGTCATATTCCAGCCGGGAAATCAGGTCGGCAGCGGTATGGCCGTTCAGGTCCTTCACCAGGCGGTTATAGTCCAGGATGGCCAGCTGGCTGGCGGGGAAGATGGTGGTCAGAAAGAAATTGGCCGGGTCTTCTTCAGAACCGATCAGCTGTTTTTCTGCAAATTCCTTCTGTACCAGTGAGGCAGATGCAGCGCGGTGGTGGCCGTCTGCAATATAAGTGCAGGGCACTTTTTCAGCAAAGAGGCTGGTGATCTGCTGAACGGCGGCAGGTTCATTCACTACCCAAATGGTATGCTGAATGCCGTCGTCGGCGGTAAAGTCGTAAGCGGGGGCATGGGCGTGCTGCCAGTGATCTATCAGCACATTCAGCTCGGGAACGTCTGTATAGGCCAGAAATACGTTGCCTGTCTGGGCCCGGGTGGTTTTGATATGATTGATGCGGTCCTGCTCTTTCTCGGGCCGGGTAAATTCATGCTTTTTAATGATGCCGTTATTGTAATCGGCCACGGAGGAGGCGCATACCAATCCTGTCTGCTCGCGTCCGTCCATTACCAGTTTGTAAATGTAGTAGCTGGGCTGCTCGTCCTGGAACAGGGTGCCGTCTTTGATGAACTGCTGCAGGTTTTCTGCAGCCTTGTCGTATACGGCCTGGCTATGGATATCGGTACCGTCTGGCAGGTCTATTTCAGATTTTGAAACATGGTAATAAGAGTGAGGATTACCGGCTGCTGCCACTTTCGCTTCTGCAGAGCTGAGTACATCGTAAGGCCTGGATGCTACCTGGGCGGCCAGAGCTACCTGTGGTCTTAACCCTTTGAACGGTCTGATAATTGCCATAATGTGTTGTTTGAAGGGGCAAAAATAACATACAGATGTTAAAAGGCAAACCCTGAAAGCTGCCTGTTTTGCAGCATTCAGGTTCATATCATATTGCTTCAGGGTTGCTGCGACCGCCGGTACAGCGCCGGTACAGCGCCGGGCATGTTCCGGATCTTTAAAGGGTAGGGGGATGACCGGCTTATATACGGGACATCACCGGCGCATATGGGAGCATAACAGGAAGGTGACAGGAATGCGATAGGGCGTTTTACGCAGTTTTACCGGGAGACAGGCCATAAACATTGTACCGGCGGTACAGGAGAGGGAAAGAAAAAGTCCCGCGCCGGGCAGACCGGGAGCGGGACAAGACTTATAGCGGTTAATCAACATGACGGTGTAGTCACAACACATCAACACATCATTTTCATGCCTTTTTAAGGCTGAAATATTTCATGGCTTCCACCATTACTTCAACACTTTCATAAGGCAGTGCATTGTAAAGAGAGGCGCGGAAACCGCCTACGCTGCGATGCCCCTTGATCCCCACAATATCTTCCTTCTTGCAGAACTTGAGGAATTCGTCCTCCAGCTCAGGTTTATCCATGATAAAGCACACGTTCATCCGGCTGCGGTCTTCTTTTACCACGGTACCGCGGAACAGCGGGTTATTATCTATTTCGTTGTACAGCAGCGCTGCTTTCTTTTCATTCAGCTTTTCTATGGCTGCTACACCGCCCTGCTCTTTAAGCCAGCGCAGTGTAAGCATAGAGATATAGATGGCAAATACCGGAGGGGTGTTGAACATGGAGCCGTTCTCTACATGTACCTTATAATCCAGTATAGTTGGTATTTTACGGGTTACCTTGCCCAGCACGCTCTTACGTACCGCCACCATGGTGGTGCCAGCGGCGCCCATATTCTTCTGCACGCCGGCATAGATCAGGGAAAACCGGTTAAAATCCAGCTGACGGCTCAGAATATCACTGCTCATATCAGCTACCAGCGGTATATCAGTTACCGGTGTGGTTTGCCACTGTGTACCGTAAATGGTATTGTTGGTGGTGATATGCAGGTATTTGGCCTGCGGCGGAATATTGAACTGCCTGGGTATATGGTTGTAATTACTCTCGCGTGAGCTGGCTACTACATCCACATAACCAAAAGACTTGGCTTCCTTGATTGCTTTGTATGACCAAACGCCGGTATCTACATAAGCGGCGGTTTCTCCATTTTCCAGAAGGTTCATTGGCACCTGCATAAACTGGGTGCTGGCTCCTCCGTGCAGGTAAAGCACTTCGTAGTCATCTTCCAGCTGCATCAGCTCTCTCACGAGGCTGCGGGCCTCGTCAAGTACGTTTATGAAAAGCTCCGTCCTATGACCTATTTCCAGTATGGACATGCCCGATCCTTCAAAATCAATCAACGCCTTGCTGGCTTTATATAATACCTCGTTAGGTAGTACAGAAGGCCCTGCGTTAAAATTGTGCACCTTCATGTTGCGATCCTGATTAAATACATTATTGTCTTTTTCCACTTTATTTTGGTTTTTCTAGGAACGGATTAAAAAAAGTAGGCATTTCAAATAACCTTGCGTGGTGTAGGATAAAGGTTAAAATAGAATAGATAGACAGTATAGTGTCGACAAAGATAATCGAAACTTTCTTAAAAACCGCTTTTATTTTTAGCGTTCATCATCATGCTCACGGCCCGGCAGACGGCCTTTTCTCCAGGCTTTGTTCAGCGCTTTGAACTGCCGCTCCTGCTCCGGAGAAAATGGTTTGCGGGCCAGATCCTGCAATGGGGGCTGCCCGGCATCTACCCAGGCCGTATACCAGCAGCTGGCCACTGCAATAATAGCGCTGCGCATGCGGCGTTCCACCATGTTGTTCATCAGGCGGTGATATGCCAGCGAGTAGGCGGCAGCGTAATTGCGTGTGAGTTTACCATTCCGTTTTTCCCAGGCATAACGTTGTGCAGGCGGGAAGCGCTGGCTCAGCGCTTTTTCCAGCCGCAATACGGTATCTGCGGCTATGGCGCTTGAGATCACCAGCTCCCAGCTGTACATTGCAACGTCAGAGATATACATGGCGCGGCCATTCCAGTAATTGAATTCCTTATCAGCTATGAGCTCAGGTATACGCGATTCCCAGAGTGCATGTATGCCCTGCTGGCCGCTCAGCTGCCCGTTGTGGTTGGAGCTTGCGTGCAGCGGTACATGGGCATCGGCCAAATAATGTCCAAGTTCGGCTGAAAGCTGAAGTATGCGGCCTGCATCCTTTTCGCGGAAAGCGCAGGTAAGCCGGTACATCATGCGTTGAATATGCCAGGGCAATATACCATGCTGCTGCAGTGTATCTTCTGTATAGCGTGCAACGGCTGCCTCCCAGGAACGCGGCAGACTGTCAAAAGGCGGAGAGCCGTAGTGGTCTATATCAATGTAGTGGCGCGGTCCTTCCGCAGCGAGCGCATATCGCCGCTTGTCAGGATCAGTAGCGTGGGTGCTTAGAAATTCCAGTTGCGGTTTATAGAACACGAGCATTTCAGGCGGCAGCGAAAATACAGCCAGGCGGTTAATGCGCCGGTGCGCAAAAAATCCCCAGCCCTGCAGCAGGGAAGGAAAAAATAACAAACACACTAAAAGTGCAGTGAACAGGCGTATGCACATACAGGTTAACTCATTAAATAAGATCAATGAAAATTTTACAGGAAGAGAAGATTTGCGCTGGCGAAAATAGTTAAAAACACAGGATGAACAAGACTGCGGTTTGTTTTGTTAATATATGGTTAAAGCCAGGGTAAAGATCAACAGGCGCTTTATTTTTAGTTATTATCTAATTCCCCCCTCTTCCGGGCAAAACAGCAGCAATCCCATTGCAAGCCTATCCCAATGCCAAGGAGTGGAAACCAACAACTATGGAGAAGATCACAACTATTCCCGTAAATGGTGTGCACATATACACGCGTAGTATCGGCGAAGCCGGTAAAGCAATTATTTTTATTCACGGCGGGTTGCAGCAATCTGCCATATGGGAAACGCAGCTCAAAGATGATCTGCTGCAGGAGCAGTACCGGCTGATTGCGCTGGATCTGCCGGGGCATGGCCGTTCGGGCCGGAGTGCAGCGCCGGAACGTGATTACAGTATTGCGGGCATGGCGCGGCAACTGGCCGATTATATTAACGGCATGACGCCGGACGAATATGTACTGGTGGGCCTTTCTTCCGGCGCCAGTCTGATCAGCGAAGCACTGCCGCAACTGAAGCTGGCGCCCAGCGGATTATTCTTTGCAGGTGCGCCGCTACCCGGTAATAACCTGCCGATACATACCGTGTTGCTGGCTTCGCCTTTTGCGCAGGTACTGACTGCCAATCCACCGTCAGACGCGGTATTGACGGCCTACACCAAAAGGCTGGTGTATAAACCCACCGATAAGTTCATTGCAGTATGCAAGCAGTACTATCATGATACTGACCCCGTGTTCAGGGAGCGTTTCGGAGAATATATTAACGGAAAAAGTGAGCTGCTCAACCAGCTTAGCGGCCTGCAGCAAAGCCAGTTACCGGTATGTTTTGTGCTGGGACAACAGGAAGCAGTAGTGAAACCCAACTATCTGGACGGGATCCGTTTCCAGCATAAATGGAAAGATACGATCTTCAAAGTGCCCGCAGCAGGACATCTTGTTAACTATGATCAGCCCCAGATCTTCAATCACCTGCTGTTACAGTTTGCCGATGAGGTGATGGGCTAAATTGACGTTACCCCTCCGCTTACAGCAAACTTCATTGCTTCGCCGGCAGAGACATGCTCCAGCGGTTTTACCCTGTCTTTGGGCACCATGAACACCTTACCGGTAATGGCATAGGCGTGGGGAACATATACCGCCATATAACCCTCCAGGCCAAAGTGGCTTACATCGCTCTGTGTAATAAAGCCCATTTCCCATACATCCAGCCCGTAGAGTTGTACCAGCACCGGGTGATCAAATTTTTTCTTTTCGCCTACAAAGGCATCGAATACATCTTTTACAGAAGTATAAATATATTTGATGAATGGTGTGCGTTCCAGCAGGTGATCAAACAGATCGAATATACGGCCTACAATGAAAGATGAGCTCAGATACCCCACAAAGATAATCAGGAGCAGCACCAGCACAAACCCTACTCCCTTGTACCGCAGGTATTTCAGCACCATGGCGTCTGCCGGGATCAGCGAGGTCGGGATCAGGTTATCAATCGTAATAAAAGCCCAGTATATGGTAAAAGCAGTGATGCCGATAGGAGCCAGGATCAGCAGGCCCTGAAAAAAGTACCGGAGGATACGCGCGGCAATAGCCTTCATTTTCAGATTGGGAGACATAAAAAGTGATGTGAAGTATGGTAAAATGGTTTCGAACTCGGTGGATATAAGTGAGCAAAGGTACCGGATTTCCCCTTGTTTTCCTATGAAGGGCCCCTACTTCCCAGGAGATAAGATGCTTGCCAATACGCTTATTTAAAATATTCCTTATGGAAACTTTGGTAGTTTAAAAAGTTTCTATAGTTTTGTTACGCATCGAAATCTGTAACTGAGCATCGTAACGTAATCTGACCATGGAAACACAGGATCGCATTTTAGACACGGCATTCGGGCTGTTCCGCCAGTATGGAACAAGGTCCATCACCATGGATGATATTGCTACGAGGATGGGCATCTCCAAGAAAACGCTGTACGCACATTTTGCAGATAAGGACGATATGGTAGTGCACGCTATCAGCCGGTTCCTGGAAGTGATACAGGAGGAGGAACGTGTACTCCGCTCAAACGCGGCCAATGCCATTGAAGAGTTGTTTGAGGTGATGAGGATGATGGACGAGCGTTTACGGAATATGAACCCGGTAATTATGCTGGACCTTCAGAAATTTCATTCCAGGGCTTACCTGGTATTCCAGGAATACCGCAACAATTCCCTGCGTACCGTGATACGCGAAAACCTGGAGCGGGGCATTGCTGAAGGACTGTACCGCAAGGACCTGGAAGTGAATATCCTGACACAGTTCCGGATCGCTTCCGCCATGTTGTGCTTCCAGCCGGAGGTGTTCCCTATTGCAGGTTTTGAAATGGGAAAGGTACAGCGGGTGCTGCTGGAGCACTTCCTGTACGGAGTGGCGTCTGCAAAAGGATTGAAGCTGATAGAAGGATACAGGCAACATCAAACTATCGCAAAATAAATCGATTCCACCGTATGCTACTAACACGAAAGCACATGGCCCTCGCCGGTTCACTACTCCTGGCATTGCAGCTGGTTACGCCCGTCCGGGCACAGCAGCAGCCTAAAGCGCAGCCCGAAACGCTGCAGCTTAGCGCCAGGCAGGCAGTGGATTATGCACTGGCCAACCAATCCTCCGTTAAAACCGCTAAACTGGATGAGCTCATCCAGCTTGCCCTCAACAAAGAGGTGAGCGGACGGGCACTGCCCACCATTAAAGGCACGGGGTCTTACCAGTATAACCCCATTCTTCAGAAACAACAGATAGACCTGCACAACTTTGATCCCAGCCTGCCTCCCGGCACCTATCAACCGGTGGCCTTTGGACTTGCCCACAACGTGGCCGGCGAAGTGCGTATGGACCAGGTGCTCTTTGATCCCAGCGTGCTGGTAGCCCTGCAGGCCCGCAAAACGCTGGAAGAGCTGGCCAACCGCAACGTGAAGCGTTCAGAGATAGAGGTGAAAGTGTCTGTATACAAAGCCTACTACAATATCCTGGCGGCGAACAAGGCGCTTACCATCCTGAAAGGTAATATGGCTACCCTTGAAAGACTGCTGGGGGAAACCAAAGAGATTTACCGGAATGGAATGGCCGAAAAGCTGGATGTAGACCGGCTCTCTGTACAGATGACCAATATGCAGACGGAGATCACCAAGCTGCGGAATGTGATCGAGGTGGGCACTGCTGCCCTTAAATTCCAGATGGGCATGCCCATGGTACAGCAGATAGAACTAACCGACTCGCTCACCACTGCAGCCATTGCAGACCAGTCTGCGGTCAGTACAGATAACTTTGATTATTCGCAGCGGATAGAATACCAGGTATTACAATCGCAGAAACGCGCGTATGAATACGATCTGAAACGCTATAAACTGGCAGGTGTGCCTTCTCTTTCACTGTTCGCCTCTACCGGCGCCCTCCGGGGAAGCAGCAGGTTTGACTACTTCCAGAGCCAGTCATGGTACGGTTATGTAAGCACCGGTGTGCAGCTGTCCGTGCCCATCTTCACCGGCCTGCAGCGAAAGCGCCAGGTAGACCAGGCATTCCTTACTGTTAAGAAAACAGAAGAGAATATAGAGAATCTGAAGCTGTCTATCGACTTTGAACAGTCGCAATCGGCTTCCAGCTTCCGCAATAATCTCCTTACCCTTCAAGCCCAGGAAGACAACATGAAGCTGGCCCAGGAAGTATACAATACCACGCAGACAAAATATAAGGAAGGAGTAGGCAGCAGCCTGGAAATGTCTAATGCAGAGAACGACCTGCTCACCGCCCAGCGGAATTATTTTGATGCATTGTACCAGGCGATAGTGGCCAAGATCGATTACTTAAAAGCATACGGTAAACTATAAACACCTCCACACATATGACCAATAAATATTTCGTTATCCCGTTAACTACACTTATCCTCGCCGCATGCGGTGGTGGCGACAAAGCCGCCAGACTGCAGCAGCTTAAGCAGGAAAAAACAAAACTGGAGCAGGAGATCGCGAAGCTGGAGCAGGAAGTAGGAAAAACAGATACTACCGAAAAGGTAAAAACGGTTACGCTGGCTACGCTGGACGATACTACCTTCCAGCATTTTATTGACGTGCAGGGCAGTGTGGATGCACGCGAAAACGTAAACGTTTATTCCAAGGTGCCGGGTGTTGTAATGGCCATCAACGTGAAAGAAGGACAATCAGTAAGCAAAGGACAGGTGCTGGGCCAGGTAGATGACCGCCTCGCAAAGGCTGCTGTGGAGGAAGTGAAAACGCAGCTGGAACTGGCTACTACCACCTTCGAAAAACAAAGGAACCTCTGGAGCCAGCAAATAGGCAGCGAAATACAATACCTGACCGCCAAGAATAATAAGGAAAGCCTGGAAAGAAGACTGGCTACGCTGAATGAACAACTGGCCCAAACCAGGATCGTTTCGCCGATCAACGGTACGGTAGATGCCGTGATCGTTAAACTGGGCGACAACGCAGGGCCCGGTACGCCTAACCCTGCTTTCCGTGTAGTGAACAGCAGCTCCCTGAAAGTGGTGGCCAATGTAGCAGAAGGTTATGCAGGCAAGGTGAAAACCGGCGACCAGGTACGTATCAATTTCCCCGATATTAACAGGGAAATCAGCGCCCGTATCAATTTCGCATCCCGCACCATTGACCCGCTGAGCCGCACTATCAAAGTGGAAGTGCCTTTACCTGCTGATCCCGCCATCAGGCCTAACATGATTGTACATATTAAGATCATTGACTACACGGCTCCCAATGCGGTGGTAATACCGGTAAACGTGATCCAGTACACCATGGGTAAACCCTATGTAGTAGTAGCCAAGGATAATAAAGGAAAAATGGTGGCAGAGCGCAGGCATATAGAAATGGGACGTACCTATAACGACATAGCAGAAATAAAAAGCGGGCTGAAACCGGGAGAAAGATTAATTACCACGGGCTACCAGGGACTGAATGACAACGACCTGATCAAGCTGTAAGAACAGCTAATAGCCAACAGCTAAATGCTATTTTATGAAAGACAATCTGACCAAAGAATTTAAGCCTACCAGCTGGGCGATAGATAATAAGGTGAGCATCTACGTGGTCACCATTATTATCGCCCTCGCGGGGGTACTTACCTATATATCGCTTCCAAAGGAACAGTTCCCGGAAGTGGTGTTCCCCCAGTTCTATATCAGCACCATGTACTATGGCACAGCGCCGGAAGATATGGAAACGCTGGTGACCAAACCTATTGAAAAGCAGCTGGGCGGTATCTCCGGCGTAAAGGAGATCAAGAGCACCTCCCTGCAAGACTACTCTGTTATTACCATTGAGTTCAATACGGATGTAAATATGGAAACGGCGCGGCAGGAAGTGCGCGAAAAGGTGGACGACGCCAAGCCCGACCTGCCTACAGACCTTTCCCAGAATGGCCAGGAACCACGCATCATCAAGATAGATGTATCGCAGATACCGATCATGAACGTGAACCTCTCCGGCGATTTTGACCTGCAGTCTTTAAAGAAGTATGCAGATGAAATGCAGGACCGTATCGAAGCGCTCACAGAGATCACCCGTGTGGATATTGTGGGCGCGCTGGATCGCGAGATACAGATCAATGTTGACAAGTACAAGATGGATGCTGCCAGGATCAGCTTTGATGACATCATCATGGCTATCGGTGCAGAGAACCGTACTATCTCCGGCGGCCTGGTGTCTATGGACGGACAAAAGCGTACGCTCAGCGTAAAGGGAGAGTATAAAGACGCCAGAAAGATAGGCGACATCATTATACGCGGCCAGTCTGGAGCCGTAGTATACCTGAAAGACGTAGCAGAGGTGGTGGATGGTTTCAAGGAGCAGGAAAGCTATGCACGCCTTAACGGCAAGAACGTGATCACCCTGAACGTGATCAAGCAGAGCGGTAAAAACCTGATCGACGCGTCTGACAAGATACGCGGTATCATTGACGACATGAAGGCAAACTACCTGCCCAAAGGGCTGGAGGTGACCATCACGGCTGATCAGTCTAAGTCTACCCGCGTAACCCTGCATGACCTGATTAATACGATCATCATCGGGTTCATACTGGTAACAGTGATCCTGATGTTCTTCATGGGCGCTGTGAACGCCATCTTCGTAGCCTTGTCGGTACCTATCTCCATGTTCATCGCCTTCCTGACGATGCCGATGCTGGACTTCACCCTGAACATGATGGTGCTGTTCTCCTTCCTGCTGGCGCTGGGTATCGTGGTAGATGATGCCATTGTGGTGATTGAGAACGTGCACCGCATTTACCAGGAGCGGCATGACCTCGGAATTGTAAAAGCCGCCAAGATAGCGGCAGGAGAGGTGTTCCTGCCCGTACTATCGGGTACGCTTACCGTACTGGCGCCTTTTGTACCTCTGCTGTTCTGGCCCGGTGTAATCGGTGGCTTCATGGTCTTTCTACCGGTCACCCTGATTGTTACACTGGGAGCATCCCTGGTAGTGGCCTACATTATCAACCCGGTGTTTGCCGTTGATTTTATGGACCGCCATGAAGGAGAAGAGCACCCCAAACCCAGGTTTGACCGCAAGTTCAGGAACCTTACCATTGTATTTGCCGTAATAGCGCTGATCGCTTATGCCAATAGTTTTGGCGTGGGCAACTTTGTGGTGTTCATGTACCTGATGATCGTGCTGGAACGTTTCTGGCTGGCTGCAATTGCCCGCCGCTTTCAACAGCGTGCATGGCCGCGGGTGCAGGAGTGGTATCGCCGCCGGCTGGAGTGGTGCCTGGTGGGATGGCGCCCTGTAGGCATACTGCTGGCTACTTTTGGCCTGCTGGTAATGAGCATAGTTGTTACAGGATTGCGTAATCCGAAAATAAACTTTTTTCCGAAAGCAGATCCCAACTTCATTTATACTTACCTGGAACTGCCCAACGGCACAGATCAGAAATATACCGACTCCATCACGCATATTCTTGAAGAAAGGATCACCAAAGTGGTAGGTAAGGACAATCCTATCGTAGAATCTATTATTTCCAACGTAGCAGTGGGCGCCGGCGATCCCAGCCAGATGGACCAGAGCGTGCAACCCCAGAAAGGTAAGGTTACGGTGGCCTTTGTTGAATTCGGCGCCCGTAACGGACAATCTACCGTGGCGTACCTGGATAAGATCCGTGATGCGGTAAAGGGCATTCCCGGCGCAGAGATCACGGTAGAACAGGAGCAGGGCGGACCTCCCACCGGTAAACCCATCAACATTGAGATCAGTGCAGATGAATTTGATCAGCTCACCACTACTTCAGAAAAGCTGAAACGTTACCTGGACTCCATGCAGATAGGCGGCGTGGAAGAGCTTCGCAGCGATTTCCAGAGCAACAAGCCGGAGATCATCGTAAACATAGACCGCGAACGGGCCAACAAGGAAGGTATCTCTACCGGCGTTATCGGGCAGGCTTTACGCCGTGCGCTGTATGGGGAGGAAGCTTCCAAATTCCGCGATCCGGATGATGATTATCCCATCATGGTACGCTTCAGGGAAGATCAGCGTAACAACGTGAATACGCTGATGAACTCGAACGTTACTTACCGTGATATGAACATGGGCGGTGCTATCAGGCAGGTACCCTTGTCTGCTGTGGCAGACATCCGCTATTCCAACACCTTTGCCAGCATTAAGCGTATAGACCAGAAAAGGGTGGTGACGCTGTATTCCAACGTGCTTACCGGCTATAACGCCAATGAAGTGGTACAGCAGATACAACATGCCATCAATCAATTCAGCAGGCCGGATGGGGTAACCATCCGTATGACGGGGGAGCAGGAAGACCAGCAGGAAACCATGGATTTCCTGTTGATGGCGATGCTGGGTGCGGTAGGCCTGATGTTCCTGATAATGGTAACCCAGTTCAACTCGGTGGGTCGCCCGCTGATTATCGCAATGGAAATCGTGTTTTCCATCATAGGTGTGTTCCTTGGTTTTGCCGTCTTTGGTATGGAGATCTCCATTGTAATGACAGGCGTAGGTATTATGGCGCTGGCAGGTATCGTGGTACGCAACGGTATTGTGCTGGTGGAATTTACAGACCTGCTGGTAAAACAGGGTGCTTCCATACATGATGCCGTGGTAGAGGCAGGCAAGACCCGTATGACCCCGGTATTGCTCACAGCCATTGCGGCCATCCTGGGCCTGATACCGCTTGCCGTGGGACTGAACATAGATTTTGCCGCGCTGTTCTCTGAAGGTAACCCGCACATCTTCTTTGGTGGTGACAACGTAGCCTTCTGGGGGCCGCTGGCCTGGACAATGGTGTTCGGTTTGATCTTCGCTACTTTCCTTACGCTGATACTGGTGCCGGTAATGTACGCAATGAACAAGCGTTCTATCGATGTACTGGATTACCACGGGTATCCGCGTGGTTTAAAATATGTGCCTTTCCTGGTGCTGATCCTGAAACTTTTCATGAAGAAAGAGGTGGTTGCCAAACTGCACCGGCATGACTATATTTCTCCCAAGCCCTATCATTTTTTTGGTGATGAAGGGGGCACGGAAGACCATAGTCATGATCACGCCAGGAAAGTAAAGAAACAGGTTTCAGTGAACTAAAAAAGCTTAGCTATACAATAGCTAATATAGTGTAACAGTTGTAGGTTTAACAGATCACCGTTCCGATCTCTATCGGGACGGTTTTTTTATAATATTTAACAATTGGAAACACCCTGCTTTTATTATTTTTGACCCAGATTATCCCTTAATACGATCAGTATATTATGCGACAGAACCACGAAATCGACTATAAAATTTTCGGGGAAGAGATCCAGATGGTAGAGATTGAGTTAGACCCGCAGGAAACGGCCATTGCAGAAAGCGGCAGCTTTATGATGATGGATCAGGACATCCAGATGGCTACCATGTTCGGTGATGGGTCTCAACCCAACCAGGGCATCTTCGGAAAACTTCTTTCAGCAGGCAAGCGTATGTTAACCGGTGAAAGCCTGTTTATGACAGCATTTACCAATGTAGGTCAAGGTAAGAAAAAGGTGAGCTTTGCGGCGCCTTACCCTGGCAAGATCATACCGCTGGACCTGTTCCTGATGGGTGGTAAGGTAGTTTGCCAGAAAGACGCATTTCTTTGCGCTGCCAAAGGCGTAAGTGTAGGAATAGAATGGCAGCGCAGGCTGGGAACCGGTCTTTTTGGCGGGGAAGGTTTCATTATGCAGAAACTGGAAGGGGATGGTATGGCTTTTGTTCATGCCGGTGGTATAGTGGTAGAGCGCGAATTACAGCCGGGAGAGGTGTTGAAGATCGATACCGGTTGTGTGGTTGCTTACACACAGAATGTGGATTTCGATATAGAGTTTGTACGCGGGATCAAGAATATGGTGTTTGGGGGCGAAGGCTTATTCTTTGCTACGTTGAGGGGGCCTGGTAAGGTATGGATCCAGTCCCTGCCCATCAGTCGCCTGGCCGGCCGGATTATTGCCTATGGTACCGGCCCGCGTAAGGAAGAGGGCAGTATCCTGGGAGGGCTTGGGAACCTGCTGGATGGAGATTGATCAGTAAATGGGAACCGCTTGCAGAAAAAATTTAAGATTTCGGGGATATTTTAGGTAAAATTTACCAACAAAGTAGTAGCTTAGCTTAAGTATTGTTGTTGAAAAACCATTTACCTATGCCAGCCGGTACTTTGAGCGGTAATAAAGAAAGTTTGTTATGAAACGCGACTGACAGTTAAAATAAATGGGGTGGATCAGGCAGAATGACATGGATATTCCCGTATATTTGCTTTGAGTAGCATCAAATCTGTCGTTCTGTAATATAAAAATACCGGGATTCGCCGAACACTAAAAGAGACAGGTGCAGAGTTAGAAATTAAGCACCACAATTGTAAAGTAATGTGGCCACAATTATCTTTGTTCTTCAAGAAATAAGGTAAAGAGACTTAAAAACAAATGATAACAAGCCGGAAATAAACGTGGACTGGAGAACGCCCAGATTGACCATACTGGGTATCACCGGCACTTAGTATTATATATTCCTTATGGAGATGAGTTTCATTTTTATGAAATCATAGCTAATAATTGCTTCAAACGCTTAATTAAGTAAGATGAATTTTGAGAGAAACGAACGCCCCCGCAAGTACTCTTCAGACATTAACAAAGACAAAGAGTATGATCCCAAGGAAAGGCCGGGTGGCTACAATCGTCCCGACTTTAACAGCAGTGATCGGGAGGGAAGACCCAATTTCAACCGGGATCGTGGCGACAGGCCCGATTACAACCGTGAAGGTGGCGGCTACAGGCCCCGCGAAAATTACAACCGTGAAGGTGGCGGTGGATACGACCGTGGCGGCGGTGGATATGACCGTGGCGGCGACGGCGGCTACAACCGCGGTGGCGGATATGACCGTGGTGGTGGCGGATACGACCGTGGCGGCGGTGGATACGACCGTGGCGGTGGTGGATATAACCGTGGTGGCGGCGGTGGATACGACCGTGGCGGCGGTGGTGGATACAACCGCGGTGGCGGTGGTGGATACGACCGTGGCGGCGGTGGTGGATATGACCGCGGCGGCGGTGGTGGATACAACCGCGGCGGTGGTGGTGGATACAACCGCGGCGGTGGTGGCGGTGGATATAACCGCGGCGGTGGCGGCGGCCAGAGAAGACCTGGCGGCGGCGGTCAGCGCAGGCCCTTTACACCTAAGCCAGACAACAAGATTTACTTCATCGCGCTGTTGCCAACTGCAGAAGTAGGTAAGGAGATCATCAAGATAAAGCAGGAATTTGCAGAAAAATACGGCCCTACCTATGCACTGAAAGTATTGCCGCATATCACCTTGCAGGTACCCTTCACTGCTGATCCGGCTCTGGAAAAAGCCTTCTGCGATGAACTGGCTGAATTTGCCAAATCACAGGCGCCTTTCGAGGTATCTCTGAACGGCTTTGGCACTTTCCCCAATAAACAGAACCGCGTACTGTTCATTAACGTGGAAAAGAGCGAAACCATGTCTGCCATGCACCGTCAGCTGATCAACTTCCTGCGTAAGGAATTTGGCTTTAGCACCATGCTGGCCCGCACCGGCTTCACTCCCCATGTGACCGTGGCTTTCAAAGACCTGGAAGACGAACAGTTCAACAAGGCCTGGCCTGAATATGAAACGAAAGAGTACCAGGCTACCTTTAAGGTAAACAACCTCTACTTCCTGCGCCATAACGGCAAATCATGGGAAGTACTGCAGAAATGCAAACTGGGCGGAGGAACCACACCTGCCTGATCTGTTACCTGAACAGTAGCCGCCTGGATCCGGTCTGCACGACCGGATCAGGAACTTTACTATAATTAATTAAAAAGCCCGTTCCGACTATGTCAGAACGGGCTTTTACTTTAATTTCATTTAGGCCCCGACGTTATTCACTATCCATGGAAACTACTGCGCTGGCACCAATACATACTTCCCGTCCTGTCCCTCTCTGCTCCAGCGTAAGTTCACGGTAGGGCAGATCACTTCAAGTACGGAATCCAGGCTGTTCAGCTGTTCGGGATCAAATGTGCCATTATATCTTAAGCGTCCGGCTTCCTGGTCTTTCAGCACGATTTGTACATCAAAATAAGCTTCCAGGGAGTTGATCACATCGCTGATGCGGGTATCCTGAAAAGAAAGCCTGTTCTCTTTCCATGCCATGAAATTCGGGTCTTCTATGGGCAGTTGCTTCAGTGTGCTGGCAGATTGCAGCACGCCCCTGTTACCGCTGGAGAGTACCAGCCGTTGTGCCTTCTTCCTGTCAGAGAAGGCCACTTTTCCGGTTACCACCGCTACTTCCACTTCAGCCGGGTTGTAAGACTTCACGTCAAAAGAAGTGCCCAGCACCTGTGTTTGCGTATGTTGGGTGTATACCACAAAGGGCTTGTCTGTCTGATGAGTTACTTCAAAAAAGGCTTCTCCTTCCAGGTGCACGGCACGTTCGCGTCCGCTGAACCCGGCTGCGTAACGCAGGCTGCTCTGCTGGTTCAGGAATACCTTACTGCCATCCGGTAATGTAACCGTTCTTTTCTCCCTGGACTGGGTATACACGGCTACTTCCGGCTGACGGAAGAACACGAACCACGCAGTGGCAGCCCCGCACAGCAGTATAACGGTGGCTGCTACACGCAGGGCATTGCGGTAAGTATGCAGGAAGCTGCGTTTGCCCGTTGCTGTGATATGCTGCCTGAAAACTTCCCAGTTCTTTTCCGTGGCGGGTACAAAATCGGCGTCTGCCGTGGCAGTCAGCGACCATGTACTTTTCAGTGCATCATAGTATTCACGGTTGGCGCTGTCCTCATCCAACCAGGACTGCAATGTCTTCTTCTCTTCGGGGCTCAGGCTCTTATCTATATCGCGGGCGATGAGCGTTTCTATATGGTCTAAATCGTAAGACATACCATTAAAATTGTAATAATAAAGTATATAAACAGCTGTAGGCAATCAGCGCAATCACGGGCAGGTAATCCTGCAGGGATACACGCAGTTTCTTCAATGCAGTGATCATCTGGTTTTCTACCGTTTTCACTGAAATGTTCAGTGTAGCGGCTATCTCGCGGTATGTCATTTCTTCAAACCGGCTGAGAACGAATATTTCCCGGCATTTCTGCGGCAGGCGGTCGATAGCCTGCTGAATATGGGCGCTGGTTTGTTTAAAATGATGGTTGCTCTCGGCAGACCCTGAGCTGGCCGGCAGTTGTATCACATTCTCCTCGATAGACAGGTGTCTGCCCTGCCGTTTGTTCTTGTCCAGATGGTCTAATGCCATATTGATAGCTGCTCTGTGCAGGTACGCTTTAAAATACACCTCCTGCAGTGAACTGCGCCGGTTCCATATCCTGATGAATACTTCCTGGGCAAGATCTTCTGCGGTGGCGGTGTCTAGTACCAGCCGGTAAATGGTTTTACAAACAAGGGGAAAGAAGGATTTGAACAGTGTTTCCATAAAGGCCTGTTCATCTTCCTGCAATAGTTCATGTAACCTGGTATTGTCGGGCATGACACAAAAATAGCTTTTGTTCCCGTTACGGATGCTATCACTTGTGCCGGCCGTCTGATACGCCGGTATACTTTGTGTTTGCATAGTGTGACTTGTTTGGGCCGGTAACTTTTCGGGTATACCTGCTGTTGCTTTTAATAGTAAGACGGGAAACGGGGAGAATACCCCTATAGGGATGGATGCAGTAAAAAAAGAAGCCGGCCATACAGACGTATGGAACCGGCTTTTTGATTAACCCCTATGAAAACCAACTATTGCTCTTGGTTATTGCTGTAAATTGATCTCGCCCAGGTCAGTGGCTTTGCCATCTTCTACCTTCACATCGTTCAATGTGGCATCTTTAAAGGGCTCCTTGGCGTTTATTATAACCGTGTAAGAGCCGGCCCGGGCGTCTTTGAAAGTAAAAGCACCATCAAATACAGCCGTTTTTAAAGTGTCTGAACCCTGAATAGCCCAGGCCTCCGTTGCGCCGTCCATCGGCCTCACTTTACCTGTAATGGAGCCGCCTTCCGAACTACGAAAGGCCATCGCTCCTAAAGCTATTGCTGCGAGAGCTATCACCGTAACTTTGATCTTTTTCATAGCACACAGTTTAATGTTTCATAAATAATGGCCAGGAACCAGGTTAGCGGTGTATAGACTTGTGTTTAAAGAACTTATACTGATTACCAGTACACTCAGGTAAAGGCAATTTCCATGCCACCCCTCACTTCGTTTGCAACTGCTAACAGTATTTAACATTTCTTTATGCCCTGCCGCCCTTGTGGCGATTTTGCAGCGTATTGAAGAAAAACGTGTGGCGACATGCATTTGTTGTGTTATAGACTTGTTAAATCGCTGAAAGTCAATGCAGGGAACGGTTTTAGGCCGCAGTGGTCATGGAGAACCCACGCCGGTTATTCCTGCCTGGTTTGAATGGGGCAATTCATAACTTTAAGTTATTAACCATAACCATAAGCAATGCCGATAAAGGCCCTGGCAGTTTAAAGTCTACCTGCTTTGTGTACTTTTGTAAATGGATAGCGTTTTTCCGTATACGAGTAGATTACTACCCGCCGAAATGCTAAATTTGCACTCTTACTTAAATAAAATACTGAATGTCTAATACTTCGATCCAGCAGATAGAAGATGTTGTGATAAAATTTGCCGGCGATAGCGGCGATGGGATGCAGCTGACCGGCAGCCAGTTCTCTAACAATACAGCACTGGTGGGGAACGACCTGAGCACTTTTCCAGACTTCCCGGCAGAGATCCGCGCCCCCCAGGGCACTTTGCCCGGCGTGAGCGGCTTCCAGCTGCACTTCTCCTCCAACCGGATATTCACCCCCGGCGATGCCTGTGACGTACTGGTGGCCATGAACGCCGCCGCCCTGAAAGCAAACCTGAAAGGCCTCAAAAAAGGAGGCATCATTATAGCCAATACAGACGGTTTTGACGCCAAGAACCTGCGCCTGGCCAATTACCCGGATGGGATCAACCCGCTGGAAGACGGTTCCCTGGCAGATTACCAGCTGCATACCATGGATGTTACCAAAATGACGCGGGAAGCGCTCAAAGACATCAACATGGGCATGAAGGAAAAAGACCGCGCCAAGAACATGTTTGTGCTCGGCTTCCTGTACTGGCTCTATAACCGTAACATGGAAAGCACCGAGAACTTCCTGAAGGAAAAGTTCGGCAAGAAGCCAGACATCCTGGACAGTAACCTGAAGGTACTGCATGCCGGTTATAATTTCGGGGATACCGTAGAAGCCTCTTTCAGCACCCGTTTTCATGTGGAAAAGGCCCGTATGGAGCCCGGCACTTACCGCAGCATTACCGGTAACACCGCCCTGGCCTATGGCCTGATCGCAGCTTCCCAGAAGGCTAACCTGCCCCTGTTTCTGGGTACTTATCCTATTACGCCTGCATCAGACATCCTGCATGAGCTGAGCCGCTATAAGAATTTCGGCATCCGTACCTTCCAGGCAGAAGATGAAATTGCAGGTATCACCTCCGCTATCGGCGCCTCCTACGGTGGCCATATGGGGGTTACCACCACTTCGGGGCCGGGTATGGCGCTGAAAGGCGAAGCCATGGGCCTGGCAGTGATGCTGGAAATACCATTATTGATAGTAGATATACAGCGTGGCGGCCCTTCTACCGGTTTGCCCACCAAAACAGAACAGAGCGACCTGCTGCAGGCTTACTACGGGCGTAATGGCGAATGTCCCATGCCGATAGTTTCTGCCTCCACACCGTCTGACTGTTTCGGCGCTATTTACGAGGCCTTCCGGATCTCTGTAAGGCACATGACCCCGGTGATTTTCCTGAGTGATGGTTACATTGCCAATGGCTCCGAACCCTGGCGTTTTCCCAAGAGTGCGGACCTGGAGCCCATCGAAGTAAAATTCAAGACCGGCCTTGCGGAGGGAGAAGAGCAGTTCCTGCCATACCACCGCGACGAGAACCTGGTACGCCCCTGGGCAGTACCCGGTACCCCCGGACTGGAGCACCGCATTGGCGGCCTCGAAAAACAGAACATTACCGGTAATGTGAGCTACGACCCGGAAAACCACCAGCTGATGGTGAAGATTCGCCAGGAAAAAGTAGACCGCATTGCGGATCATATTCCTCACCAGGAAATAGAGGTCGGGCCTGATACCGGTAAAGTGCTGGTACTGGGCTGGGGCTCTACCTATGGCGCTATCAAGAGCGCGGTACTGGACCTGCTGGCTGAAGGCCACCAGGTAGCCCATGCGCACATCCGCTACCTGCGTCCTTTCCCGAAAAACCTGGGAGATATCCTGCACAGTTTTGATAAAGTGCTGATACCAGAGATCAATAACGGGCAGCTGATCAAAATTATCCGCGACCAATACCTGATAGACGCCGAAGGTTATAATAAGATAATGGGCGTACCTATTACCCGCGGAGAGCTGGTTACCAAGATCCGGGAGATGCTGGCCTGAACAATTTAACTGCCCGGTTTGTTTTTTGCATAGTTTTGTGATCTGTTTATATAACTATGTAAATGAACGAATTATGAGAATCGTAGTAGTGGCTGCCTTCCTCTTCCTGGCATCCTGTGCGGCTTCCAAGAAGATAAGTAAGCAGCAGCAGTACATGAATGATCAGTACCGGGAACTTAAAAATGCATTGAACGAAGCGGAGGTCAGCATCATTAAGGACAGTATCAAGGTGATCTTTTCTTACGGTGTGCTGTTCGAAACATCTTCCGATCAGCTGAAAGACGAAATTAAACCTGCCTTTCAGCGTTTTGCCGGTGTACTGAACAAGTTTGATAAAACGAAAGTGCTCATTACCGGGCATACAGATAATACCGGCAGCCCGGATTACAACCGCGAGCTGTCTGAAAAAAGGGCTATCAGCGCCCGGCAGCTGTTAAACAGCTACCAGGTAAGGGATGACCGGATGTTTACCTGGGGAATGGGAGAAAGGGTGCCCGTTGCCGCCAATAATACCGAAGGGGGGCGTGCCCGGAACCGCCGTGTTGAGTTTGTGATACTGTATAACGTGAAAGAATAACTATTTTTTTAAATATTTTAACAGGGATCCTGTCCATTTGGGCAGGATTTTTTGTATTTTCCATATAGTTGCTAACAGCTACTTATATGAATCGTCTTACCCGGCAGATACTTTTTACAGGATTGTTAACCGTAGCATTTGTACGGCTGCCGGCGCAGGTGCATACCTTTGAGATCCGGCTGGGTTCCCGGGTAATAGGCGCTGTTGAGGCGCGTTGTAATGTGAACGGGGCCTCCAGGAACATGCAGATCAAAAGCAAGATAGAAACGGCATTTATGTCCAAATTCACGGACATCTCCTGTGAGTACGCTGATAACATTCTCGTAGCATCCAAGGTGGTGCGGAGCAACGGCAAATCAGACCAGGGCAAGGAAGTGATCACGCGGCGAAACGGCACACGTTATATGATAGACCTGGAAGGGGATAAGAGCACCCTGGATAACGTGCAGATACGGCATTCCGTATCAGATCTCTATTTTACAGAACCGCAGCAGGTAACAAGTGTTTATTCGGAAACGCTGGGTAAATTACTGTCTATAAAACCATTGGGGAATGGCGCTTATGAATTAAGCCTCCCCGAAGGCAAGAAGAACATCTACCGCTACCAGAAAGGTGCGCTGGTAGAGGTGGAAGTAAATCACACCCTTGGGAAGGCTTATATTGTAAGAACTAGTTAAGTACTTTCTCTACTATCTGACCGCTTTGCTTATCTTTCAGGATCAGCTTCTTTGCACCGAAGTGCGTCATCTCTTCTTTTACCAGGTAATACTTTGCATCGTATTCGGTAAGGGTTTTGTCTTTACCCACACCGGTTTTGCCGCGCCAGATATCCAGTTTTACAGGCTCCCATTGTTTGCTTTGTGCGCTGCGGTAAGCGGCATCCAGTACGGCATTTACCACGTAACCGTCGTAGAAAGTTTCGCGGGCGGCTTTGTGCTGCTCCATGGCATTGAACATATCAGTGAACATGTGATTATAGCCCAGCTCATTCAGCTCGTCGCCCACGGGGAACAGCCAGCCTGAGTTGCTTTCTGCTTTTTCTGCCACATAGTCTGCGCCTTTGCCGGTGGTGAACATGTCAAAGCCTGTGCGTAAAAAGCTGTTCAGCCAGATGGTGCCTTCTGTGCCCATTACTTCGTCACGCAGGTCAAGACCGCCCCTGAAGGTCCAGCTTACCTCAAACTGGCCGATGGCGCCGTTCTCGTATTTAACCAGGCCAATGGCATGATCTTCTGCATCTATGGGTTTTACCTGTGTATCTGCCCAGCACATTACCTCTACCGGTTTAATGTCTTTGCCAATAAAGCTGCGGGCTATTTCCACGCAGTGGCAGCCGAGGTCCAGTATACAACCGCCGCCGGCCTGTTCTTTATCCCAGAACCATTCACTGTGCGGACCGGGATGTGTTTCGCGGGACTTGGCCCAGAGAATGCGTCCTAAAGCGCCGTTCTGCACACTTTCCAGTGCTTTGAGAAATTTAGGCGTATACACCAGGTCTTCCAGGTAGCCGTTAAAGATGCCGGCTTTTTCTACTGCTTCCAGCATACGTTTGGCCTCTTCGGCATTACGGCCCAGGGGCTTGGTGCAGATCACCGCTTTTTTATGTTTGCAGCAAAGGTTTACGGCTGCTTCGTGCAGGTTATTGGGCAGTGAGATACATACTACCTCTACATCCGGATGGGCGATAGATGCTTCCATATCGGTGGTCCAGTGCCCTACCTGGTAATCTTCGGCGAATTTCTTTGCGCTCTCTTCTCGGCGGGAGTAAATACTGACGATTTTATCCCTGCTTCTTTGTCCCTGCAGGGAATCCGCATAGAAACGCCCGATGAACCCCGAGCCTAACATAGAGATTTTAGCCATGACGAGAATATATTAGTGGTTACCGTATAAATGTTGATCTGATTATGCAGTTTTGTTCATGGTGACGCTCTTCTCTGCTTTACCTTCCCTGAACAGCAGGAGGAACAACAGCAGTACTGCCAGGGCAATACCGGCGGGTATGAGCCAGATAGACTGCCAGTTGTGTGTACCGTCTGCCAGTTTGCGGGCGTCTACAATAGGGCCGGAGATCAGGAAGCCGATCAGCATGCCTACACCATAGGTAGCCAGCGTAATCATACCCTGTGCAGCGCTCTTGAATTTCTGGCCGGCAACAGCATCGGTATAGATCTGGCCTGTAACAAAGAAGAAGTCGTAACAGACGCCATGTAATACGATACCACCGATCAGCATCCAGTAGTTGGCATTCACATCGCCGAAGGCAAAGAATACATAGCGGATCACCCAGGCCAGCATACCCAGTGCCAGCATTTTCTTAACACCCAGGCGGGCAAAGAACAGCGGCATAATGAGCATGAACAGCAGTTCGGACATTTGTCCCAGGGATTGTTTACCGGCCGCAGAAGACATACCCACTTCATTCAGGAAGGGGTTCGTAAAATTATAGTAGAAAGCCAGCGGTATACAGATGGCCACGGAAGACAGGAAGAACAGCAGGTAAGAGCGCTGCTTCAGCAGGCGGATGGCGTCCAGGCCAAGCAGTTCGCCCACGGATACCTTTTCCCCTTTTTTAAGCGGTGGTGTATTAGGCAGGGTAAAGCTCAGTAAACCCAGTAAGCCGGAGGCAACAGCTGCCATTTTGAAGGTAAGGGAAAGCGTATTGGCCTTCTCCCAACCCAGCCAGCCAATGGTAAGGCCAGCAATGATCCAGCCGATGGTTCCCCATACGCGGATGGCAGGGAACTTTTTACTGGGATCATCCATCTGCCTGAATGAAATGGAATTTACCAGCGCCAGTGTGGGCATGTAAAGGATCATGTATACCAGCAGCAGCGGGTAGAAGGACGCGAAATCTGCGGTTGATCCGGCCAGCCATAGCAGGAATGCGCCGATCAGGTGCAGTACCCCCAGTATCAGCTGGGCCGGTGCAAAGCGGTCGGCTATCAATCCTACAATAAAGGGCGCTACAATGGCGCCTATGGATTGCGTGAGATAGGCAAAGCCTACATCGCTGGCGTTGGTATGCAGATCGTTCAGTAAAAATGTTCCCATGGTCACGAACCATGCTCCCCAAACAAAGAATTCCAGGAACATCATGGTGGATAGTTGCAGTCTGACGGCTAATTTCATACGAGTCGGTCCTTTAAGTGATTGCTTTTTAATAAATAGATAATTAGCAGCTTAAGATAGTAAAAAAGCGTTTACAAGCACTTGTTTTTTACACAGGGAACCTTACAGCCGTTTCTTTGGCATTACCGCTATTGGCGAGCCTTCTGCGAGGAGGGCAGACAGCGGTTGCTGTTGTAACACATCCACGAAGCCTGGGCCGTATAAGCGCAGCGCATTGCATTGATAGGCGTAATCATGCACGGCATGAACATTCCATTGCGGGTGTGTTACCTGGTATTCAGCGGGGCCTGCCTGGGTATAGCCCCAGTAATGTTCAGTAATGAATTCCGCTTCGCTGCCGGGGACAATGGACTGGCTGGCCTTTGAGGCGCTTGCCTTCAGGTAGTTCCACTCATCGTCCACTTTCCATTCATAGCTTACCTGCAGGGTATGGGTATCGGGCTCGTGCCAGCGGTGCCGCATGGGCAGGGTGGCGTAGTTCTCTTTATAGATGGTATTGGCTATAAAGGTGATCATCCGTTTCGGCACCAGCTCTTTGATGAAAACCACCCCGCGTTTCCATTGCTGGCCATCCTTATAGCGCACATAGAAACGCAGGTTCACTTCTTCGAATGTACGGTGCAGGGGAAAGGAGATACCTCTGAGCCGGGTATCCTGGAAGAGGAAGCCTACCAGGCTTACGTAGTGGGTGTTGTTCCAGGTATCCAGTTCGGTATGCCGGGGAAGGTAGGGCTGCAGCAGGGAGGTACTTGCTTCAAAATTGATCATCAGCAGGTTTCGCCAGCTGGCGGTAAGAAAGGGGCTGCTCATAAAATGCTATTGTTGTTTACGTATCAGCTGTTGGTAATACTTGCAGACAGGCCGCAGCCCGCATTCACCGCATTTGGGATTGCGCGCCACGCAGATATACCGCCCGTGCAGGATCAGCCAGTGGTGTGCAATATGCACTTTATCCCGGGGAATATACTGCAGCAGTTGTTGTTCCGTTTGCAGCGGTGTTTTGGCGTTGACGGTAAGGCCAATGCGGGCGGATACCCTGAAAACGTGGGTATCTACGGCCATATTGGGCTGCTGGTGTATTACAGAGGTGATCACATTGGCGGTTTTGCGGCCTACGCCTGGCAGGGTAATGAGTTCCTGCACGGTGGCTGGTATTTCGCCGTTGAATTGCTCTGTCACCATCCGGGCCATACCTATCAGATGTTTGGTTTTGTTATTGGGATAACTGATGCTTCTGATGTAGGGAAACAGCTCGTCAAAGGTAGCTTTGCTCAATGCATACACATCGGGGTAGCGCTCAAAGATGGCTGGTGTGGTCATGTTCACCCGTTTGTCGGTACATTGGGCGGAAAGGATGACGGCTACCAGCAACTGGTAGGGATTATCGTAGATCAGCTCTGTTTCTGCGTTGGGAGCATGCTCTTCAAAGTAGTTAAGTACAAACGCGAAGCGTTCTTTCTTGGTCATGCTGTAAAAATAAATTACAGCTTGCCAACTGCCAACTGATAGCTGTTAACTCTTTTTCTTCGCGTGCTCCAGAACGGCTTTCAGGGTAGCGGCGCGGGGAGAAAATTTGATGGTGTTCAAAGCCTTTTTCATTTGGGCATGGCAGATGTGCTCTTCACGGGAAAGCGCTGGATCTTTAGACATAGAAAAGTTGTTTTTGCTATCAGTATCAGAACTTAAGGCGGCATAGAAGGAATGTGTAGAATTGCCCATGCAAATTAGTTTTAATACAAGAAATTAATTTTCAGACATATAACGGAAATTGTGTGGAATCTATTGTTAAGTTATAGCAAATTTTTAGAAAACTGCAAGCTATTTCTCCTTCTTCTTGGTGGCTTGGGCGGCTTCGTTCTCGTCCTTTATAATGAATAAATCTTCATTATCTTTTTTCATCAGGTATTGTTCCCGGGCAAATTTCTCCAGTTTTTCGGGGCTTGACAATAATTCGCGTTGTTCTTCACGGGTTTTGTCTATCTCTGATCTGAAAAACGCTTTCTGTGATTCCAGTTTATTGACCTCTGATTGCAGTTGGAATTGAGACAGCAGGTTATTACGGTCCAGGAAACCGATCCATATCACAAAAGCGGCACTGGCAATGATGAACTTATTGCGCAGGTAGGCAGGTATTTTTATGCTTTTGGATACTGACACGGGCTGTTGTGGGTTATCAATTTAAAAAATCCGGGTACTGAGCAAGCCGCCCAGAACCCGGAAGTATTGACCACTAATTGATAATTTTCAAATTCCAATGTCCGGATCCCAACTTCGGGAACCTGATCTCAGGACATTTTACTTCTTACCAAATTTAACGGAATTTTTTGGATAATAGGCCACGTTACCTAATGCTTCTTCAATACGGAGCAGTTGGTTGTATTTAGCCATACGGTCAGTACGGGAAGCAGAACCGGTCTTGATCTGACCGCAGTTCAGGGCCACTGCCAGGTCGGCGATGGTGGTATCTTCCGTTTCACCGGAGCGGTGGCTCATGATGGAAGTGTAACCGGCTTTGTGCGCCATATTTACGGCATCGATGGTTTCTGTTACGGTACCGATCTGGTTTACCTTGATCAGGATACTGTTGGCGATATCCTGGTCGATACCTTGTTTCAGGCGGTTCACGTTGGTAACGAACAGGTCGTCGCCTACCAGCTGTACGTTAGCACCTACGGCTTCGGTCAGTTTCTTCCAGCCGGCCCAATCGTCTTCAGCCATCCCGTCTTCGATAGACACGATGGGGTACTTTTTGCACCACTCAGCCCAGTAGGCTACCATCTCATCGCTGCTGATGATCTTACCGGAGCTCTTGTAGAACTTGTAGGTTTTGTCAGCATCGTTGAACATTTCGCTGCTGGCTGCATCCAGTGCGATGCCGATCTGCTCGCCAGCTTTGTAGCCGGCAGCTTCGATAGCCTGCAGTACCGTTTCAATGGCTTCTTCGTTGCTCTGGATATCGGGGGCAAAACCGCCTTCGTCACCAACGTTGGTGCTGTAGCCTTTCTTCTTCAATACGGATTTCAGGGTATGGAAGATCTCAACACCCCAGCGCAGGCCTTCAGAGAAGGTAGATGCGCCTACGGGCACGATCATGAATTCCTGGTAATCTATCTTGTTATCGGCATGTACACCACCGTTGAGAATGTTCATCAGGGGCATGGGCAGGGTAGTAGCGTTTACGCCGCCCAGGTAACGGTACAGGGGCAGGTTGCTTTCTTCCGCAGCTGCTTTGGCTACGGCCATGCTCACGGCCAAAGTAGCGTTGGCGCCCAGTTTGGCTTTGTTGGGTGTGCCGTCTAAATCTATCAGCAGTTTATCGATACCGGCCTGGTCATTCACATCCCATCCTACGAGTTCTTCCGCGATGATCTCGTTTACGTTGGCTACGGCTTTCAGCACGCCTTTGCCCACGTACACGCCTTTATCGGCATCGCGCAGCTCTACGGCTTCATGTTTGCCGGTAGATGCCCCGGAAGGTACGGCAGCACGGCCAAAATGACCATCTTCAGTGGTGATGTCCACTTCTACAGTGGGGTTACCACGACTGTCCAAAATTTGCCTGGCATGGATCTCTGTAATAGTACTCATGGTTTTATTAGTGTTTAAAAATTAGTAGATAGTGAGTAGTCCATGGCCCATCGTCCATGGTCCATAGCGCATCACATGGTGCTTGTTGCCCGCCTTAACCGATAGTCCATGGACCATGGACTATTTAGTCAGCTGCCTGAAGATCGCCTCCAGGCTTTGCGAATTGCTTTGCAAAGAAAGGATGTTCCGGTTATTTATCAAAGCAAATTGCAGCAGGTTTTTGCGCACTTCGTCCACATTGGCGGTAAACAGCTGCCAGCTGTTGGCATCGCCGGGCACCACTTTGGTTACGCCGGCCAGCTGTTCCAGGTCGGTGGCATTCACCGGTTCGCCAAAGCTTACCTGTATATAACCCTTGCCATCCCGTTGCTGCTGCAGGTTTTGCAGGGTGTCATCGGCTATGATATGGCCTTTGTTGATAATGATGACGCGGCTGCACATGGCCTCCACTTCCTGCATAATATGCGTGCTGAGAATAACGGTCTTGTTACTGCCCAGGCTTTTGATCACCTGGCGGATATCAGCCAGCTGGTTAGGGTCCAGTCCGGAGGTAGGCTCATCCAGTATCAGTACTTCGGGGTCGTGCAGCAGGGCCTGTGCCAGTCCTACCCGTTGTTTATACCCTTTTGAAAGGGCGCCGATCTTCTTTTTGCTTTCCGGCTCCAGTCCGGTAAGGGAGATCACCTCGCGGATCCTTTCCTGTGTTGTATTACCCAGCTGGTGCACGTTGGCAACAAATGAAAGGAACTCCCTGATGTACATGTCATAGTACAGCGGGTTGGATTCAGGGAGATAGCCTACCCTTTTACGCACTTCCAGCGGCGCTTTGGTCACATCATAACCGCTGACCAGGGCTTGTCCGCCGCTGGGGGGCAGATAGCCTGTGATCATCTTCATGGTAGTGGATTTGCCTGCGCCGTTTGGTCCCAGGAAACCCACGATCTCTCCCTTGTTCAGCGTAAAAGAAATATTGTCTACCGCTTTCTGTTCACCGTACGTTTTACTGAGTTGTGTTACCTGGATGGACATGGTTGTGTATTGCGGGCACTAAAGTAAAAAAATAAGTCGATAGTAAAGGGGCGTATGCAAGAAAGTCAGCATGTATCAAACCGGAGACCGCCGTTTGCGGTTGCTTAAAACAGGCCTTGTTGTAAGGGATGAAGCAGTTTTCCTTTTCTCCCTTACATTTGCACCTATTATGATCAGGAAATTAATAGGCTTTTGTTGTTTACTTCCCCAGCTTTTGCATGCACAATACCTGCCCGGAAAAACATATCCGCAAGGGTATTTCCGTAATCCGCTGAATATTCCTATTGTGCTGGCAGGCAATTTCGGGGAGCTGCGCCCTAACCATTTCCATTCAGGACTGGACATAAAGACGCAGCAGCGCGAGAACCTGCCCGTACATGCTGCGGCAGATGGATATGTAAGCCGTGTAAGCGTATCGCATACCGGTTTCGGTAATGCGCTGTACATTACCCACCCCAATGGGTATACTACCGTATACGCTCACCTGAACCGCTATTTTCCTGAACTGGAACAATACGTAAAACAAAAAGCCTACGAACACGAAAGCTGGGCGCTGCAGCTGAACATTCCACCGGATGCTTTTCCTGTAAAGAAGGGCCAGTTCGTGGCCTGGAGCGGCAATACCGGCGGATCTGCAGGGCCTCACCTGCATTTCGAGATCAGGAATACACAGACGGAGAAGCCGCTTAATCCCCTGTTGTTTGGCTTTGATGTGCCGGATACCCGCGCGCCTGAAGTTTACCGCATTGCCATCTATAACACCGAAGAAAGCATATACAGCCAGCAGCCCATCCTGCTGCCCGTGAAGAAGGTGAAAGGGGAATACGTTACTACCCAGCCGGTTGTAAAAGTACGCGCCAATACAGTGGGCATTGGTGTTAATGCCATTGACCGCCAGAGTAACTCTACCAATCCCAACGGCATCTACGAGGTGCTGATGTTTGATAATGACATCCCGAATATTGGTTTCCAGCTGGATGATATTGGCTATGAAGAAACGCGCTACCTTAATGCCCATGTGGATTACAAAGTGAAGAAAGGCGGCGGCCCCTGGCTGCAGCTGCTGTTTGCCTTACCGGGCAACCCGCTCGGCATTTATCATGATGTGAAAGGGGATGGTCATATAGACCTCTCTGATGGCGCCCGGCACCAGGTGAAGCTGCTGGTCAAAGATGCCTACGGCAACAGCAGTACGGTAAAGTTCACACTGCAGCAATTTGCCGCACCGGTTGCAGATGCGGCCTGTGCCAATACCATGTATCCTGAGTCGCGCAATATCTTCGAGAACAACCAGGTAGAATTCTTCATGGACGAAGCGGCACTGTATGATCGCGTATGCTTTAACTACCGTGAGCTGCCTGCCAACGCAACGAAGAATTATTCAGAAATCTACCGCCTGCATACCGCGCTGGTGCCCGTACACAATACGTTTGACCTGCGTATAAAGCCAGACAGAGAAGTGCCGGAAGACCTGCGGGATAAAATAGTAATGGTGCGCAACGGCCTGGGAGAAAGCACTTCGGCCACGGTCTATGAAGATGGCTGGTACAAAGGTAGTTTCCGCGACTTTGGAGATTTTCACCTGGAGGTAGATACCGTTGCGCCAAAGATCACGCCCCTGGGCGGCGTGCACAACGGCAGTAACCTTGCTGCCGCCACGCGGCTGTCTTTCAGCATGAGCGATGGCAGCGGCATCAAAAGCTACCGTGCAGAGCTGGATGGTAAATGGCTGATGTTTTCCCGCAAGAGCAATGTACTGACCTATACATTCGATGAGCATTGCCTGCCGGGTACGCATACACTGAAGCTTACCGTAACAGATATTGCCGGTAATGAAAGCACTTATACGCTAAACTTTAAAAGATAGCAGCGAACTAAGCGCTGTTAGCTAACGGCTAACAGCCAGCGGCTAACAGCTACAAATGAAACATCTGAAAGAAGGAGACAAGGCGCCCGCCTTTAAAGGCGTGGATCAGAACGGGAACAAGATCTCATTGGCGGGCCTGAAAGGAAAGAAAGTGGTTCTCTATTTTTATCCGCACGACAATACACCTACCTGTACAGACCAGGCCTGCAACCTGCGGGACAATTACCAGGTGTTGCTGCAGCAGGGCTTCACGGTAATAGGCGTAAGCACAGACGGCCAGAAGAGCCACCAGAAATTTGCAAAGAAGCATGAACTGCCTTTTCCCCTGCTGCCCGATGAGGATCTCCAGATAGTAAGCGCCTATGGCGTGTGGGGAGAAAAGAAATTCATGGGCCGCATCTTTGACGGCACCCATCGCACTACCTTCCTCATTAATGAAAAAGGTATTATAGAGAAAATCATTGATAAGCCGCATAGTAAAACCCATGCGCAGGAGATACTGGAGATCTGGGGTAAGTAATACTATTTTACCCAAATTGCTACTCTTAGAGGATACTTAAGGGAGAAGCGAAGGAGAACTATAGGAGAAACCAGCCAAAATACTATTACTTTACAAAAGCGACCGTCTGCCGGCTGACAGACGGTCGCTTGTTTTTATTCTGCTTTCTGCACTTTTATCCTTTTGTGATAATTACCACTGGTAATATCCAGTATATAGAATCCTTTAGGCAGCCTGGAGGCATCCAGCGTGTAGGTGGACTGCTGCGTTTTCACTACTGCACGGATATGCTGCCTGCCATTCAGGTCATATACCACCACGGTGTGGAAGGTATATTTAGCGGGCAGGGTGTAAAACAGCTGGTTGCCGAAGGGATTGGGGTAGGCAGTACCTGTTGCTGCATCTGCCGTTTTTTCTTCCGGCACAATTTGCATGGTCCTGGCGCCGGAAGACACTTCTGCAAAGGTGAATTTCTCCCATCCTTCAATGGTGGGGCGGTTGCAGTTCATGGGTTGGGCGCCGTTCTCAGAAGAAACATACTGCCCGTTGTTACCCCTCAGCGAGATGGTGCCATCGGGGTTCTGTATCCAGTCAAACTTTTCATAAGAGCCGATCACTGTACGGTTACAGTTCATGGCTTTAGTGCCGCCTTCAGAAGATACATACTTGTTCATCGCCTGCAGCACTATTTTACCTGCGCCGCCATCCAATACGGTAAACTGTTCCCAGCCCTGTGCAGCGGGCCTGTTGCAGTTCATGGGCTGGGCGCCGTTCTCAGAGCTTACAAACATACCATTGTTGCCTTTCAGCGTGATCACTTTGCCGATGGGTACATTGGTGGGGTTGGAAGTGGCAGAGAACTGTATCCAGTTCACATTAAAGCCGCCTGCGGGCATAAAGAGGCGCAGGGTTTGTTCACCGGCAGCGAGGGTAGCGGTGGCGGTAACGGTGGTCCAGTTCTGCCAGCCGCCGGTGGCGGGGATAGCGGTGGTGGCCAGTATGGCGGTGTCTTTTCTGAGCTGTATGCTGCCACCGCCGTTCTGGCTGGCTATGCGGTACTGGATGTTATACTCGCCGGCTGTTTGTACGTTCAGTTTATAGTCCATCCAGTCGTTCGCATCAATGTAACCAACATTCAGTCCGCCGCCTGCATCGGTGGTTACTTCTGTCTGGACGTTGTTCATTGCCGTATAGTGTTCTGCCTGTACGGTGCCGGGAACAGGAATGGCAGGAGCAGGGCCGGGTGTAACGCCACCCAGCCACAGCAAACCGTCTATGATAAACCGGTTCTGTATCTCGCTGGCAAAGGTGGAAGACTTGTCGGCATCCGGGTTGTAGCTCACATCATTATGCCCGAAGTTGGCATATAACATTTTGTAGTTGCGGTTGGTCCAGATAATGGGATAGTAACCGCTGTAGAAGGTCTGGTTAGGATCTGTGCCCAGCGGAAAGCTGGCCGGATCTACCGAGCAAAGGATCCTGATGTTGGGATTTGTGCGCAGGTCGTTGCTCCAGGCGTACCACTCGCTTACGCAGGAGGTGAAGGTGGTGGTGAGCCTTTGTGTGCTGGGATGAGTGTTGTCTTCACAGCGCAGTATGGCGCTGGTGGGGAACCAGGTATTGCGCACAAAATTACCTTTGCCCAGGAAGGTGTTGTGGTACCAGCTCCATTCAGAGGCGTTTTGTGTAAAGGCAGATACGTGGAAGCCCATCCAGGCGCCGCCGTTCTGCATGTAGGTCTGGAAGGCCTGGCGTTGCGCTGCGCCTGTGGGGGCATCGTCAAGGAAAAGCACTACCTGGTATTGCGAAAGGAAGTTCGCATTCAGGTTGTTCCAGTTGTTGGTGGCCTCATAAGAGAAATTGTACTGCGCGGCGATGGCGGGAAACCATTTGTTGGCTTCCCTTACAAAACTGATATGCGCCTTGTCAAAGTTGCCATTATAAAATGCAATGACCTTGAAGCGGGGCGCTTGCGCCTGTACAGGAGAAGAAACAGCTGCGGACAGCAGCAGCGCAAGCAATGCATACGTTTGCATTAGCCTGCGGCAGAACGTGTTGTTGAACATGATTGACGTGGTTTAAATGGTTATAGGATATAGGAAATCTTATACGAGGGATAATATATTCATATGCCGGTCACCGTGTTAAAATGGCCAGGGGCCGAATAGCAGTAGTGTTATCTACTTTCTATTCAGCCCCTGACTGGTATTATTTGTTTACAGCTAACAGCTAAAAGCTAACGGCTGTTTATCTCTTTTGTCTTTGTTTCTTGAACAGCTGACCGGTTTTAAACTTGTTTCCTTCAGGGCTGCCCACGCGGTCCATTGCGCAACGGAAGCCAACGGTGTTGGTGGCCATATCTTCCTGCATGTAACGGCGGGTGCCAGGTGACAGCCAGTAAGCGCGATCGTTCCAGCTACCGCCTTTTACTACGCGGGATTTGTCGTTCACCAGTGAAGTGATGCCGTAGCCGTATTCAACCTGAGACAGTGAGTCACCATCGAGGTAGTTGATCACGTCGCCTTTCTGATAGTTCAGGCGGTTAGCGCTTTCTTCGTCAGTAACGTCACGCATTTTCAGTGAACCCAGGCTGTCTTTTTCGGGCTCGTTGTCAGCGTTCATGTAGGTAGTCTGGAATTTGTTACCACGGAAGTAGTTGAAGTCGTCACCATCTATCGGGTTCAGCGGCCTGTAAACGTCCAGTACCCATTCACTCACGTTACCAGACATGTTATAGATACCGAAGTTGTTCGGGAAGAAGGTGCGGGTAGGACCAGGGATGGATGCACGGTCGTTCAGACCACCGGCCATACCCATGTTATCACCAGAACCGCGTTTGAAGTTGGCCAGGAACTGACCTTGCCAGTTACCGCGGCGGATGTCTCTCAGACCGCTGGTGTTGGTACCCCAGGAGTATACCTGTTTGTTCATGATCAACTCCTCACCACGTTTACCTTCTTTTTTGGAAGGAGAGGGGTTCTGACCCAGGTAACCCAGCGCCGCATATTCCCATTCTGCTTCTGTGGGCAGGCGGTAGTTAGGCAGCATTACACCGTCTTCAAACTGTGCGGTGCGGGGTGAGCCGTCTGCATTCTTGAACTGCTCTTTGGTAGATTTGGTCATTTTGCCCGGAGTACCTTCGTACAGTCCGGCCATATATGATTTGGTATCGAAAGTATTGTCGTCAGACTGGTTGGTGATATCAGCCTTGGAAAGCAGGCCTTTATCCATCAGCAGCTTTTCGTTCACACGGTTAGAGCGCCATTTCGCATAGTCTGAAGCCTGTTTCCAGGTCACACCTACGATCGGGTAATCGTTATAGGCAGGGTGACGGAAGTAGTATTCCACCAGGGGCTCGTTGTAAGCCAGTTCGCTACGCCATACCAGTGTATCGGGCAGTGCGTTGCGGTATACCTGCGGGAAAGATTCGCCGTACATACGTTGTACCCAGAACAGGTATTCGCGGTAGTGTACATTGGATACTTCCGATTCATCTATATAGAACGATGAAACCGTGATACGGCGGGGAATGTTGTTCCAGTCCATCATTACATCCTGCTCGGTAGCGCCCATGGCAAAAGTACCACCTTGTACAAACACCAGGCCCGGTCCGGTTTGTTGGTCCCTGTTCTTGGCCACGCTGAAACCACCCATTTTAGGGTCATTGTAGTTCCAGCCGGTGGCTGAGGATTTTTCCTTTTTTTTGCCAAAAAGCCCTCCGCCATCCTTATTACAGGCGGTCATGGCCAGCATCACACTGGTGCCTAAGAGCAAAGACAGAGAGGTTAATCTGTGCATATGAGATTCAGCTTTAGTATTGGTTTTATAGGTAAACGCAAATTTAGTATAAATTATTTTATAGTGAAAAAAATTAATTTGTAATGATTTGGCCTTAATTTAGCTTTAGTTATTTGTATTTCAAAGGATTAGTTATTTTCGTCCTCCGGGATCCAAGTTACGGTTCTGTTAAGCCAACGAAAGCCTCTATGAGACCTTACTTCCTGTGGTTATTGCTGCTGCAAGGTGCGTGGTTGCCCGCTGCCATGGGCCAGCGTTCCTATGTTCCTCATTCCAAGCTGGCTACCGGCACCTGGTATAAACTGGGCATAACACAAGCCGGTGTTTACAAAATCACGGTGGCCCAGCTTGGCAGCATGGGTATCAATACACAGGCACTATCGTCTGCCAATATACGCATTGCAGGTAAAGGTGGCGCCATGCTCCCAGAAAAAAACAGCGGCACCTATAAAGACGACCTGCCTGAAACGGCCGTGCTGGTGGCCGACGGTGGCGATGGGTTGCTGAACGGAGATGATTATTTGCTGTTTTACGCCCCGGGGCCGCATGCATGGGAGTACCAGACCGCCTCGCATACGTTTACGCACCGCTATAACCTGTACAGCGACACCGCCTGGTATTTCCTGAATGTGGATCAACCCGGGCAGCGTCTGACGCCTGATACACCGGCGGCCAGCCCTTCTGTAACCGTAAACGCTTTTGATCACATTGCCTTTTATGAAAAAGACAGCATTAACCTGGTCAGCAGCGGCAAACAATGGTGGGGGCCTGTTTTCAGCAACAGTCCGGGTGCTACGCTTACCCGCAATTATACATTTACATTACCGGCCGCGCCTTCGGGCCCGGTGCAGCTGAAGGCCCGGGCGGCGGCCCGCAGTACCGGCAGCCGTTTTGATATCACCGTGAACCAGCAAACGGCGGGCAGCCTGCAGCTGTCGCCCGTAAGCGGCAATATCTTCGAGGCATTTGCTACGTCCGCAAGTGGTACCTTCAGCGTGATGGTGAACAGCAGCCAGCTGGAAGTTGGCCTGCAGTACAACGGTAATAACGGTGATCAGGGCTGGCTGGACTACCTGGAGCTGCATGCCCGCTGCCCTCTTATCATACCGGGGCAGGCGTCCCTGCAGTTCAGGGATGCGGCCAGTGTGGCGCCGGGAACAACCGCCCTGTTTATGGTGAACAACACCGGACCGGATACGCGGGTATGGGATGTGACAGACGCCTGGAAGCCGGTACAGCTGAATGTGCAGCGCAATGGCAGCCAGCTGCAGTTTGCCCGCGATGCTTCCATACTGCGGGAGTATGTGGCCTTTAACCCGGAGCAGCTGCCGCAGCCTTTATATGCAGGTACGGTGCCCAACCAGGACCTGCACGCCATCCCGCCTGCCGATATGCTGATCATCACCATTCCTGCTTTGAAGGCAGCTGCCGACAGGCTGGCCGCTTTCCATACCGCGCAGGATCAGCTACAGGTGCAGGTAGTGATGGCGCACGAGATCTATAATGAATTTGCATCCGGCACACCCGACCCTGCTGCCATCCGCGATTTTGTGAAGATGTGTTACGACAGGGCCGCAGGTGGCGGCAAACGGCCCAGGTACCTGCTGCTGTTCGGCGATGCCTCCTTCGACTATAAAAACCGTGTGCCTGGTAATACCAACCTGGTGCCTACCTGGGAAAGCGAAGCCTCCCTGGATCTCATTAACTCGTATCCCTCTGATGATTTCTTCGGTTTCCTGGACGATGCGGATGATATAACTGATATCAATACACGTAACCTGCTGGATATTGCCGTTGGCCGCCTGCCTGTTCAGACACTGGACCAGGCGCAGCAGATGGTGGATAAAATCATAAGGTACAATACGCCGGCAGGTTTTGGTCCCTGGCGCAACCACATCACCTTTGTGGCAGATGATGGAGATAATAACCTGCACGTACAGGATGCGGAAGCTGTAAGCGCTGCCGCTGCTGCCAGCGGGCCTGGAATGGTGGCCGACAAGATCTACCTGGACGCTTATCCGAAGATAGCTTCCGCCGGTGGCGGCCGTTACCCGGAGGTGAACAGCGCCATCCAGCGGGATATGAACAGCGGTAACCTGGTGTGGAACTATACAGGGCATGGCAGTTATTCGCGCCTCGCGGAAGAAGTGGTGGTAGATGCCGCTTCCATCAGGGGTTGGACCAATGTCAATAAACTGCCGCTGATGATCACCGCCACCTGTGATTTTGCGCCTTTTGACAACCCGGCCCATAACTCCCTGGGCGAACAGATACTATTGCAGCAGCGGGGTGGCGCTATTGCCCTGATGACCACTACCCGTGCGGTATTTGCCTATTCCAACCGGATCATGAACGCCAATTACCTGAGCCAGGTGTTTAGTCCGCTGCAAAACGGGCAGATGCCTACCCTGGGAGAGGCCGCCATGCTGGGCAAGAACCTTACCTATACTAATTACAGTGATGTGGCCAACAACCGCAAGTTTCAGCTGCTGGGCGATCCGGCCCTGCGGCTGGCCTTTCCGCGCTATCGGGTACTAACAGATTCCATTAACGGGAAGGATGTAAATACGGTAACGGATACCCTGAAAGCCCTGGGCCAATACGTAATAAAAGGTCACATTGCAGACGCCCAGGGAAACCCCGTAACAGGTTTTAACGGCATCCTGGACATCGCGGTGTATGATAAGCCGTCTGTCCTGCGTACCAGGGGCAATGATGCAGGCAGCGAAGCGGCTGATTATACCCTGCAGCAGCAGGTATTATTCCGCGGGCAGCAGCAGGTACAAAACGGGCAGTTCAGCGTTACCTTCGTAGTGCCAAAAGATATTGACTATCGCCCCGGTGCGGGTAAGATCAGCTACTACGCGGCCAATGAGCAGGCAGATGCCGGGGGCTGGTTCACTGGCTACCAGGTAGGGGGTACGGCGGAGAGTGTGCGGCCGGATACTACCGGACCGGCTATACAGGCTTTCCTGGATACAGAATTGTTCCGCAACGGCGGCATAACGGGGCAAGACCCTGTGCTGCTGGTAAAGCTGAGCGACAGCAGCGGCATTAATACCTCCGGCTATGGCATCGGGCATGATATGGTGGCAATACTGGATACCGCCAGCAAGTATTTTGTGCTGAATGATTATTATACGGCCTCGTTAAATGATTTCAGGAGCGGGAGCATCCGTTTCCCCCTGTATGGTTTGCCCGAAGGGCCGCATGAGCTGACCATAAAGGCCTGGGATAACTATAATAACTCTTCCACAGCCACTTTGCGCTTTGTGGTGATAGGCTCCTCTACTTTGGCAGTGCAGGAGGTGGGAAATTACCCGAACCCATTTACCGTGGAAACTCGGTTTTTCTTCACACATAATCAGCAAGGGCAACAGCTGGACGTAGTTCTGGAGATTTTCAGCAGCCAGGGGCAGCTGGTAAAAACGATCAAGGAAACAATAAATGCATCGGGGAACCGTTATGAAGGCATGCAATGGAATGCGATGGCCGATTCCGGAGCGAGGGTACCACCAGGAATCTATTTTTACCGGATTACTGTCAGCACCAAAGAGAGCAAAAGAGTTTCAGGTGGCAAACTAATCATATTCTAAAAGACCTATGAAAAAAAACACTAATTTCAAAGTCCCAAGCCAGGCCCCTTTTGTTGAATATTTTAAATTAGGCATTATTTTTACATCTTATTCCAAATACCATCATTACATGATCCGTAAGGTAACATTGAGCCTCGTGTTCATCTTTAGCACTGTCATCTGTTTAGAAACCTCAGCACAAGTTGTTAATCCTGGGCAAACGGACGGGCGCACCAGCAATACCATTAATACTGCCGTGCCTTTCCTCCGGATTTCGCCTGATGCGAGAAGCGGCGCGATGGGTGATGTGGGGGTTGCCCTCTCTCCAGATGCAAATTCCACGTACTGGAACCTTTCCAAATTGCCCTTTGCACCTGGCAATGCCGGTGTGGCTGTTACCTATACGCCATGGCTGAAAGAGCTGGTGAACGATGTGTTCCTGGCAAATCTCAGCGGTTATTATAAACTGAACGACATTGAGACCCTGGGTGCCTCTTTACGGTATTTCTCCCTGGGCACCATCAACTTTACCGATATTACCGGCATGCCCACCTATGATTACCGTCCGCGTGAATACGCGTTCGATGCGGGCTATGCGCGTAAACTGTCTGACAACTGGTCGGTAGGAGTGGCCCTTCGCTATATTTACTCCAACCTGGCCAGCGGCGATATCAACGGCCGTGTGGTACGCCCGGGTAAAGCATTTGCAGGCGATATCAGCGCTTTCCATACCAAAGAGATCGAAAAGGATAACGGTACGGTGAACACCTGGAACTTTGGTGTGGCCATTACCAACATCGGCACCAAGATATCCTACACACAATCTGCACAGTATAAAGACTTTATTCCTACCAACCTGGGTATTGGTACTGCCTATACTTTCGGACTGGATGAATTTAATAAGATCACCCTGGCGCTTGACATCAACAAGCTGCTGGTGCCCACCCCTGATACCGCTAACGGTAGCAACGAGTGGCGTGATAAAGGCGTGGTGGAATCCATCTTCTCTTCCTTTGGCGATGCGCCCGGCGGTTTCAGCGAAGAGCTGAAAGAACTGATGTTCTCTGTAGGCGCAGAATACTGGTATAACGACATGTTTGCCGTAAGGGGCGGTTATTACAACGAGAATAAGTTTAAAGGCAACCGTAAATATTTCACAGCAGGTATCGGTGTAAGGTATGATGTATTTGGTTTGAACTTCTCTTATCTTGTACCTTCGGGCACCGGTATCCAGCGTAACCCGCTTTCCAACACGCTGCGTTTTACCCTTAGTTTCAACCTGGGTGGCGAAGGAGAAGGCGGTAGCACTACAAGTAACTGGTAAGATAATAATGGCGAAAATAAGAATAGGACAGGGAGTAGACTTCCACCAGCTGACAGAAGGACGTGATTTCTGGTTAGGCGGCGTACTGGTGCCGCATCATAAAGGGGCACTGGGCCACAGCGATGCAGATGTACTGTTGCACGCCATCTGCGACGCGATGCTGGGCGCCCTGAGCCTGGGAGACATTGGCTTCCATTTTCCGGACACGGATAATACCTATAAAGACATAGACAGCAAGATCCTCCTGGAGCGCTGCAACACCCTGATAGCAGAAAAAGGCTACCAGGTGGTGAATATAGACAGTTCCCTCTGCCTGCAGGCGCCTAAAATAAAGCCTTATGTGCCACAAATGCGGGAAACCATCGCTCGTATCCTGCATATCAGCATAGACGATGTATCTATCAAAGCCACTACCACTGAAAAGCTGGGCTTTGTAGGCCGCGAGGAGGGAGTAGTAGCCTATGCCGCCGTCCTGCTGGAGCAGGTGAGCAGATAGTTGATGGTCCACGGACTATTAGCCATTTCCTAAGATATTGCTAAAGTAGGATACTCTATGGACTGTGGACCATAGACTATTGACTATTTGATTATCTTTGTCAAATGGCTGAAATAATTGTAAAGATCATCAACAGGTCGGCCAACCCGCTGCCGTCATATGCCACTGCCGAATCGGCAGGTATGGACCTGCGGGCGCACCTGGAAACGGCAATCACCCTACAGCCCCTGGAAAGAATGCTGGTGCCTACTGGTTTATTCATTGAATTACCAGCAGGCTACGAAGCACAGGTAAGGCCCCGCAGCGGCCTGGCAATCAAGCAGGGGCTTACCCTGCTGAACACCCCTGGCACGATAGATGCAGATTACAGGGGAGAGCTGAAGGTGATTATGATCAACCTGTCCAACGAACCGCAAATCATTGCTCCCGGCGACCGTATAGCACAGATGGTGGTAGCCCCGGTTACCCAGGTAAGTCTGGAAGCAGTGGAAATATTAACAACAACAGATCGGGGGCACGGTGGTTTCGGCCACACCGGAAAATCCTGAGGAATGCGTGTATTGAGAACCTTAATAGGGTTGGGATGTGCTCTTGTTTTATGGAGTGCCTGCAGTAGTCAGAAATATCCGGCTGCCAGGAAAGCGCGTGCGGCAAACAGTGCCTATGCCATCAAAGATCCTACCCTGCTTCAGCAGCGTTCAGACAGCCTCTTCTTCGCCGCTCAGCGCTCCAAAATGCTGGGCGATTATAAAACCGCCATTACACAGTTCTCAGATTATCTCCGCCTGAACAGGCAGAATCCTACCGTATATTACGAGCTGGCCCGTCTTTTCATGGAAGTGAACAACCCAGCCTATGCGCTGGGCTTTGCGCGCAGGGCTGCCAACATGGATACTACCAACCGCTGGTTTCAGCTGGCGCTGGCAGATGCCATGGGTATTAATAACCAGTTTGACAGTGCAGCCGCTGTATATGCGCGGCTCAGCAGGCAGTACCCGGAAAGCGAGGACTATATGTTTAATAAGGCCATGCTGCTTTCCAAAGCCGGTAAAATAGATGATGCACTCGCCGTACTGAACCAGCTGGAAGAAAAAACAGGGGTGGTAGAGGAGCTGACCTACCAGAAGCAACGCCTGCTGCTGAAGCAGAGCAAGGTAGAGGAAGCGGCAAATGAGATCCGCAAACTCATCAACCAAAGCCCGCAGGAATTACGTTATTACCAGCTGCTGGCAGAAGTGTATGATGCAAACGACCGTGTAGAAGAAGCCAGTGCCATTTATAAAAGCATTTTGTCGCGCGACAGCACCAATGCCCGCTCACTGATTGCCCTGGCCAATTACGCCAAACAGCGCGGCGACAGCGCCGTTTACTGGCAATATCTTACCAAAGCATTTTCCAACCCGGATTACAGTATAGACGAGAAAGTAGCCTTTGTATATCCCTACCTGCAGATGCTGCAGATAGACAGCACCAAACTGCATGAAGGGCTGCAGCTTACCCACCTTGTAATACAGGCCCATCCTGCAGAAGCGAAAGCCTATGCCCTGCAGGCAGACATGTATTCACAGGCGGATATGCTGGACAGCGCGCTGGATAATTACAACAGGGCCATCAGCCTCGACTCTACCCGTTTTTCGGTTTGGTACCAGCTGATGTGGATCTATTCACGCAAGGAAGCGCCGGCTGAATTGCTGAAGGCCAGTAAGATAGTTACCGCCAGGTTCCCGGAAGAGTTTATGGGCTTTTATTTCCAGGGGGTAGCGGCATACCTGCTGCAACAGTACCCGGACGCCATTGGCTCACTGAAACATGCACTGACCATGGGCACTGCTGACAAGCGCTTTATGGGAGATGTATACTCCCTGCTGGGCGACTCTTACCATGCCGTAGGGCAGCATCAGCAATCAGACAGCAGCTACGAGCGAGCTTTAATGATACGGCCGGATGATGCGGTAGTACTTAACAACTACAGCTATTATCTTTCCATGCGGAGCGAGCAGCTGGAAAAAGCCGAAGAGATGTCGCGCCGCTCACTGGAGCTGCAGCCTGAAAGCGCCACCTATATGGATACCTATGCCTGGATACTGTTCCGCATGGGTAAATATGAGCAGGCCAGGGAGTGGATTGAAAAGGCGCTGCAGGATCCCGATGCACAGAAAGATCCGAGCGTACTGGAGCACTACGGCGATATCCTGTTTAACCTGAAAGATGTGGCGAAGGCGCTCGAATACTGGCAGCGCGCCAGGGAGAAGGGAGCTTCTTCTGTTGGGCTGGCCAGGAAAATTGCAGAAAAAAGGTATATTGATTTATAGTGTTACGCTGAGCGCGGAACGCGAAATACATTAAGCAATAGCGTTCAGCATTAAACATTGAGCATTCAGCGTAACTGGATAATTGGGTTATGAAGCAAATAGTTCTACTAGGAGTAGCCAGTCTTTTATTAGTATCCTGCAGGCATTCGCGCCAGATAGCACGGCCTGTGTTCACAGTGGGAGACAGCTCCCAGGTAACAGCAGTTACCGATAGCGCAGCTGCAGAGGCAGCGGCCATAAAGGGCACACTGCTGGAAGGTGTCAGGAAAAACAGCGTTCAGTATACTACTTTCTCTGCCAAGCTCAAGATAGATTTTGAGAACGATAAGCAGCGGCAGCAGAATATCAGTACCAACATCCGCATGCAGAAAGACAGCGTGATATGGATCTCCGTATCCGCACCGATTATTGGAGAGGTGGCCCGCGCCATCATTACGCCCGACAGCCTGAAGGCCTATGACAAGTTCAACAAGCGGCTTTACCTGCGCGCCCTCAACGATGCCCGTGACCTGCTGAACATTCCATTTGAGTTCAGTACCCTGCAGGACATGATCATCGGCAACCCGGTATTTCTCACAGATTCAGTTTTCCAGGTGGTAAAAACACCCGCCATTATATCATTCAGCTGCGATAGCACGTTATATACCAGTCTGTTCAATGTCTTTGCAGATGATTACCTGTTGCAGCAAAGCAAGGTGATGGATAAAAACCCCGCCAGCAACAGGTCCTGCGAACTCACCTACGGCGAGTACAAGGTGATGGATGGCCGCAGGTTTGCAACCACCCGCCGCATTTTTGTAGAGGAGAAGAATATCACCAGGATAGCCATGGACTTTAACCGCGTGGAATTTAACCAGCCGCTCAGCTTTCCGTTTACGGTGCCGGCTTCAGGCTATACACTGGAGTAAATTCCGGCATCCAAATCTCCAATTCCAACATCCAGATTCCCAATCGCAGTGTACAGCATCAGGAATATGGAACCGGGCTGGAATCAGGAATTTGGATTTTGGAATTTGGAATTTTAAAATTGGTATTTTTAACAAATGTTGTATCTGAAGAAGCTTATCCCGTTTTTGTTTGCATTATGGTTGTTACCTGCGGTTTCCCATGCGCAGAACAATAACCAGCTTTCACGTGAAGAACTGGAGCGCAGGAAAAAAGAGCTGCAGAAAGAAATAGACGAGGCCAACGAAGCATTGAAAGAAACCAAGCGCTCTACCAAGGAAAGCCTGGGGCAGCTAAGGGCTCTGCAGAACAAGATCTACCTGCGCACCCGCCTGATCAATAACATCAACGAAGAGATCAACTTCATCAACGGTGATATCAACACCGCATACCGTGATGTAAAAACATTACAGAAAGACCTTGATACCCTGAAGGCGCAATATGCACAGCTGGTGGTATATGCTTACAAGAACCGCAGCGCATATGACCTCATGAACTTTATCTTTTCCGCACAGAGCTTCAACGATGCGGTAAAGCGCTATCAATACCTGAAACAGTATCGCGACTATCGCCGGCGGCAGGCTTCCAACATTGTTGAAACACAGGATCTGCTGTCCCAGAAAATAGCCAGCCTTCAGGAACAGAAAGAGAAAAGGGCCAGCACGCTGAAAAGTGAGCAGGATGAACGCAAAACGCTGGAGCTGGACCGTAAGGAAAAAGATGAAGTGCTGGCCAAACTGAAAGGCCGCGAAAAAGAACTGCTGGCAGATATCAATAAACGAAAGAAGGATGCACAGAATGTACAAGCTGCCATCCGCGCGGTGATCCGCCGTGAAATTGAGGAAGAACGCAAACGTGCTGAGGCCGAAGAATTGGCCCGCCGCAAAGCAGCAGAAGAAAAACGCCGGCGGGAAGAAGCAGCCCGCAAAGCAGCAGCCCTTGCTGCTGCCAGGGAAGCCGCCGCCAGGGAAGCGGCAGCTAAGGCGGCCGCCGGTAATAACAACGGTGTAGCGGCCACACCGCCGCCGCCGGTAGTAAAGGAAACCCCCAAAGCACCTGAACCCGAACCGGAAAAACCGGCGCCAGCGCCTACCCGCAGCGCCAACGTGCTGGAAGCTACTCCTGAAGCACTGGCCCTGTCAGAAAGTTTTGAGAGTAACCGTGGCAAGCTACCCTGGCCCGTGAGCAATGGTAATATCATTGGCCACTTTGGTAAACAGCACCACGCAGTAGTTGAACGGATCAACGTAGAGAACGACGGTATCATCATCGCCACCTCGAAAGGCGCTGCCGTAAAAGCCATATTTGAAGGAGAAGTAAGAAGGGTAATGGTAATACCCGGTAGCGGATACGTGGTAATGATACGCCACGGTCAGTATTTCACCAACTATGTGCGCCTGCAAACGGTAACCGTGAAAACCGGCTCCCAGGTGCGCACCGGCCAGATGATCGGTACAGCCAGCACCAATGATATAGAAAACCAGGGCGAAGTAGAACTACAGATCTATAAAGGCACTGTGAAACAAAACCCGGAGTGGTGGATCATGAAGAGATGATAAAAAGCTGTTAGCATTTAGCTAGCGGCTAGTAGCTAACAGCTTTTTAAGTCAATAGCTTGCCGCAGTTGCTTTCTCTCTCACGCGCTCATACAAAGCCTCGTATTGCGGAACAATATTGTTGATGTGAAAACGCTGCGCCTGTTCCAGTGCGCCTTTACGCATGACAGCCAGCTTACGTTCGTCTGTAAACAGCTCTATTACATGTGCAGCCATGGAGGCAACATCGCCCACAGGGCTCAGGTAACCGGTTTTACCGTGTATGTTCACCTCAGGTAAACCACCTGCATTGGAAGAGATCACCGGTACTTCTGAAGCCATTGCTTCCAGGGCGGCCAGGCCAAAGCTTTCGTATTCTGAAGGCAGGATGAACAGATCGCTGACAGACATTACATCTTCCAGCTGTTCCTGTTTACCAACAAAGCGGATATCATCGCATAAATGCAGATCGCGGCACATACATTCAATAGCCGGACGGTCAGGCCCGTCTCCTACCAGCAGGAGTTTGGCCGGCACCTGTTCACGAACCCGCTGGAAGATCTTCACCACATCGGGCACGCGTTTAACCTTACGGAAGTTGGATACGTGCAGTAAGATTTTTTCGCCGTTAGGCGCAATGGCTTGTCTGAATGGCGGCAGCTCGCGGCGTTTGAAACGCTCAATGTCTACAAAGTTGTAGATCACGTCAATATCCTTCTCTATCTGGAATGATTTATACGTTTCTTCCCGCAGGTTGCTGGATACGGCCGTAATGGCATCTGATTCGTTGATGGAAAAGGTTACCACCGGCGCATAGGTTTTGTCTTTGCCCACCAGCGTAATATCTGTACCATGCAGGGTGGTGATGAAAGGTACAACCCTGCCCTGCTTACTCACGATCTGTTTGGCCAGGTAGGCCGTACTGGCGTGCGGAATAGCATAGTGCACGTGCAGCAGGTCAAGATGCTGGTTCAAAATCACGTCTACCATGGTACTGCTCAGCGCAGATTCATAGGGTGGAAAATCGAACAGGGGATAGGTAGGCACCTGAACTTCGTGATAATAAATATTCGCGTGAAATGCGTTGAGCCTTACGGGTTGCTGATAAGTGATGAAGTGAACCATATGGCCTTTATCTGCCAGTGCTTTGCCCAGTTCAGTCGCCAGGACGCCGCTCCCCCCGTAGGTAGGATAACATACTATACCGATTCGCATGGAATTACATTTTTTTCCGCTTAGCGCTTCTGCACAGTGCTCAGTGCCTAAAGCAGGGTACAAAGATAGCGTTTTGCCATCAGCAATTGTCGCCGGCCGTCACATCGTCATCCGTCACAAATTTGTAATAACAGGGTTAATTGATTAGCTTAGGTCCAAAAATTTGCCTGCTTTATGCTACGCTTTCTTTTACCGCTAACCTTAGCTTGTTCCATATCTATAGCTCATGCACAACAGAACGACGATTCCCTTACGCTACGCAAGCTGGCCGACGAGGTGCTTACACACAGCACCGCCTACGCTAACCTGAAAGTGCTTACCAAGGAGATAGGAGGCCGCCTGGCGGGCTCTCCGCAAATGTCGAAGGCAGAACAATGGGGCTTTGCGGCCCTGAAAGCTGCCGGTGCAGATACCGTTTATCTGCAGGAATGTATGGTGCCTCACTGGGTAAGGGGCGATAAGGAAGAAGTACGTATTATATCAAAACGCCGGGATTTTATTCCGCCGCTGGAGGTGCTGGCGCTCGGTAATTCCGTGGGCAGCGGGCCCGAAGGCGTTACCGCTCCTGTAATAGAAGTGGCTTCTTTTGACGACCTGGAGGCTAAGAAAGACCAGGTGAAAGGGAAGATCGTATTCTACAACTACCATTTCAATCCAACTTTCATCAAAACTTTTCATGCCTACGGCGATGCATTCATGTACCGGGCTGCGGGAGCCAGCAGGGCTGCCAGATATGGCGCACTGGCGGTGATTGTCCGTTCCATGTCGCATGCAGCCAATAATTTCCCGCATACCGGCGCTATGCGGTATAACGATTCTTTCCCTAAAATACCGGCGGTAGCGATTGGCCTGGAAGATGCCGATAAACTGAGCAACCGGATCAGCGATGATAAGGATATGAAGGTCTATCTGCGCACTACCTGTCATTTCCTGCCTGATACCATTGGTCATAATGTGATTGCCGAGCTGAGAGGCAGTGAGCATCCTGAACAGGTGATCACGGTGGGCGGCCACCTGGATTCCTGGGATGTGAACGAGGGGGCGCATGATGATGGCGCCGGTTGTGTACAATCCATAGAAGTGCTCCGCGCTTTAAAGGCAGCAGGGTTGCGGCCTAAACATACTTTGCGTGTAGTGCTGTTTGCCAACGAGGAGAACGGCACAAGAGGCGGACAGAAATATGCCGAAACTGCCAAGGCAGCCGGTGAAAAGCACATCTTTGCATTGGAAAGCGATGCCGGTGGTTTTACGCCCCGTGGTTTTTCACTCACTGCATCACCCGGGCAGCGCGCCAAAGTAAAAAGCTGGGCTAAGCTGTTGCTGCCCTACGGCCTGTACGATTTTGACGAAGAAGGCGGCGGCGTAGATGTGGGACCGCTGAATGAGCAGCTGGGCATACCCATTGGTGAACTTTCTCCTGACTCGCAGCGTTATTTTGACATCCACCATGCACAGTCAGATGTGTTTGAAGCAGTGAACAAAAGAGAGCTGGAGCTGGGTGCATTCAGTATGGCGGCATTGCTTCACCTGGTAGACAAGTATGGACTTTAATATTGAAAGGTTTGAAGGCTGAGCGTTTGAAAGTTTAATGATGTTCTAATGGCGGGACGCACTTTCAAAACTTTCAAACGCTCAAACATATAAACATTCAACCCCTCAAACTAAATTATCGTTATGCGCAAATTTGTATTCATGATCGTGGGGATTGTCTTCCTGCTGCTGCTGGGATACTTTTCCTACAGATATTACTTTGTGTTTGGTCGTGGTGTAAAGGCTGGCGAGCTGAATTATTTTGTGCAGAAGGGTTATATCTTTAAAACCTATGAAGGAAGGCTGATACAGTCCGGCTATCGCTCCAAACAGCCCGGCTCATTGCAGTCCAATGAATTTGAGTTCTCCGTGGTGAATGAAGAGGTAGCGCAGAAGCTAATGACCAGCAGTGGTAAAGTGGTGGAGCTGCATTACAAAGAATACCTCGGCGCCGTTCCCTGGCGCGGTTTCAGTAAATATATAGTGGATAGTATTGTGGCGGTAAGAAATGAGCCGCCGCTGAATTAACGGTCTGCATACAGCAGGAAAATAGCCGGCCGTTTATGCAGTTCGGGTACTGCGTTCTTCCATTCTTTAACGGTCCTGGTGCGGATGTATTCTTCAGGCCCGGTAATGTCTGCGGCTATACACAATTGCGTATGGTCTTTACAGTTAGCCAGTATATCTTTCAGCAGCTGGTTATTGCGGTAAGGGGCTTCAATGAATATCTGCGTTTGTCCTTTCTTTTGAGAAACAATTTCCAATTCTTTTAAGGTTTTTACACGCTCCGGCGGTTTCACCGGCAGGTATCCCACAAATTGAAAATGCTGTCCATTCATACCGGAGGCCATCAGGGCCAGCAGGATGGAGTTGGGGCCTACCAGTGGTATCACCGCGGCATTGATACGGTGTGCCACCTGTACTACCAGATGCCCGGGGTCTGCAATGGCAGGGCATCCGGCCTCGCTCATAATACCGATGTTGTGACCTTCCAGCAGTAATTTTTTAGCCAGCGTTGTATCAGGAGGATGGTGTTCGTTCATCAGGTGCAGCTGCAGCTCATCTATATTAATGTTCCTGTCAAGCGCTTTCAGGTAGCGGCGTGCGGTACGTTCATTTTCTACGAAGAAGATCCTGAGCGGCTGTACGGCGGCCGTAATATAGGCCGGGATGGTTTGTAATGCATCGGGGCTCAACATTGTCGGTATCAGGTATACTTTGCCGGGAGCGTTCATTACAACAGTCGTTTATCCTGTAAATGAATGGTGGCGGCTATTACAGCGTAGGAGGGGGCCAGTATCCATCCGGCAATTGGTACAAACATCATCAGGTAATATACCATGCCGTTGCCCAGTGCCATACCCCTGTGCTCTTTGATGAAGGCGATGCTCTGCCTTACATTCATGCGATGGCGTTCACAACTGTAGTCCATCATAGAGAAGCCGTAAAAATAGCATTCTATGATGAAGCCGGCCAGTGGTGTAAGCCATCCCAGTATGGGAATAAAGGAAAGGACAAACAACAGCAGCAGGCAGATGGTCTGGTACAGCATGTTGCGGAATGAAAGGCGAACACCCCTTGCAATGTCTTTCAGCAGCTGTTTCCAGCTGAAGGGAAAATCCCGGCGTTGCAGGATAGCTTCTGTTTTTTCAGACAGGTAAGCAAAGAGGGGCGAGCCCACTATCAGAAAGAGATATTTGAAATAGGAAAAATAAAGTAAGAGAAAGAGGATGCGGATAGAAAATGCGAGGAGGATAAATACAAAGCTTACCCAGCTGCTTTCCAGGTCCTGTATCCAGGTGCGCAACGGCAGAAGGTTGAAAAGATATTCCACGAACTCACCTGAATAGCTCCATACAAAGTAAATACCAGCAATAAATAAAAGGCAGTAAATAATGCCGGGCAACAATATCCACTTCCACAGCCGTTGCTGGGTGATGAACTGGTGTGCCTTACCGTAAGATTGAATAGCTGCTAGTACTTCTCTGAACGAAAACACAGGTCCGCTGATTTTATTATGACAGAATAAAGTGGTAAGTAACTAAAAATCGGCCACACTAAAAAAATTTAAAAGTTAAAATGTTTGAGGGTCTGACACGTTCGCTAATGTCAGACCCTCAAACATTTTAACTTTTAAACTATAATGCTGTAATCCTTTAGAATTTCGGACACAATGTCTTGTACTTGCTGCTTTGGCTGGAGCGGTGAACATAGATGACGGATATTTCCATACCGCCACGGTAGTTGGAGGCCGGTTTAAGGCTGGATACGTTCAGGTCGTAAGTGAGGCCTACGTTGAATCCGCCGATCTCCAGGCCTACATAGGGGTTGATAGCGTCTTTATAACGGTACCAGCTACCCAGGTAGAACATGGTAGGATTATCATCGGGCACACCGCTCAGGTTAAACCCGTAAGCAGCGCCGAAAGAGGTTTCAGAAGCCGTACTCTGTTTCATATACAGGGCGCTGGCGTGAATGCGGTTAATGCCATGTACCGGGAAGGAGCCGCCACCGTGTATGGTATAGCGGTAGCTGAGCCGGTTATTGTTCTGGCTCATGAAAGTCTCTGTAGGTTGTGTAACGTGATAGTAGGAGGCACCCAGGTAAATGTTGGACGCTTCGCCTACCAGGCCGTTATACAGGATACCAATGTTCGGATCAAAATAAGAGATCTTGGGATTGGTAAGGGTTTCGCTGCTGGGCAGTCCCGGGTTATAACCGTTGTTATCAATCTGGCTTTCAAAAATCAGTTTGCTCTGGTCTACCCTTTTCTGCATCCATGCGCCCTGCAGGCCGATGGCCAGGGTATGGTTACCCTCGGGGTCAAGGCCTTTATGATAGGAGGTACTGATAGCTATATAGTTGGAAACCAATGCGCCGCCGCCTGTTTTATCATACAGTGCCATGATACCTACGCCCCATATATCCGTATAGGATATAACGTTTTTCAATATACTGAAATCGGCAGATAAGGTACCTGTTATATAGGGAGTGGCAATGCTTCTCCATTGAGAGCGGTAGTTACCGGCAATGCGGTAATCACCTGAGAACAGACCTGTAAAGGCAGGGTTAAGCGTCAGCGGTGAGGCAAAGAACTGCGAGAAATGCGGATCCTGTGCCCGGCTAGCAGGTATTAAATAGAGAATAATGGTTAAAATAAGTAATGCCTTTTTCATAAAGGTTAATACATTATGGTATAGGATAGGATTACAGTCACTTTTGCCAGTGTAAGGTACGAAAAGTGGTTAATATTTCAAATTAAATTCATATAATATGTAACGCCTCAGCCTTGTAGCTTATTGCCGAAGGCAAGGTCTCCGGCATCCCCCAGGCCGGGAACGATGTAGCCTTTGGCGGTCAGTTCGTCGTCGATGTCCCCGGCCCAGATGCTGATGTTGGTACTGGCATGGCGTTGTACGTACTCTATACCGATAGTGCAGGCAATAGCTACCACCAGGTGGATGTGCCTGGGTTTCCCCAGGTCTGTCAGGTGCTCGATGGTTTTCACCAGGGAGGCGCCGGTAGCCAGCATGGGGTCAGAAAGGATCACTACCTGGTCTTCAATGGAGGGACTGGAAACGTATTCCAGGCTGATATCAAAAGAGCCATCGCGGTTGTGTTTGCGATAGGCGGATATAAAAGCATGGTCTGCTTTGTCAAAATAGTGCAGCAGGCCCTGGTGCAGGGCCAAGCCGGCTCTGAGGATGGTGGCTAGTACGGGTTGCTGTTTCAGCACCCGGCAGGTGGCAATACCCAGGGGGGTCTGCACCTCTTTTTCTTCATAGTCCAGTGTTTTACTGATCTCAAAGGCAGCTACCTCGCCCAGGCGCTCCATATTTCTTCTGAAACGCATGCGGTCTGTCTGTATTTCCATGCTCCTGATCTCACTTAACCATTCACCTACCAATGAGTTAGTATCACTAAGGTTGATTATCATTACTAGCCGTTTGTGGGGCAAAATACCAAAAAACCTTCGTTTCCCCTACCTTTTTCCATGTTCCATATACCTTCCACCTACCTTCCATATACCCCTGGGGCCGGTAGCATTACCGGCCCCAGGGGAGAGGATGATTGTATATAGGTATGGGGATCATTGTTTTAACAAAGCCGCTTTTTTCACCAGCTGTATAAATTCAGAGCGGTAGCCTTCAGGGTCCTCGCCTTTGGCATTGGACGCCAGGGCCAATACCTGGGTGTAACTGGTTGCTCCTTTATGGGCAGAATTCCGCAGCAGTTGTCCGAAGGCGGCTACCGCAGCGCACATCCTGAAGTCTGCCGGCGCCTGGTCAATATCCTGCACCTGGTAATGTAGCACCTGGCTCAGCAGCTTGCTGCGGCTGTCTGCCGGTTGCTTGTAGCGCAGTTTCACCGTCAGCACTTCCTGGCTGTTGTTGTTCACCATTTGACGCTGCTGGTACTTCAGCGGGTCTACTTCGCTCGCGGAGCCTGAATTCGCCCCTAAGGGAATAATTTCGTAAAGGGCGGTTACGGTATGGCCGGCGCCCATGTCGCCTGCATCTTTCTTGTCATTATTAAAATCCTCGTTCTGCAACAGCCTGTTCTCGTAACCTACAAGGCGGTAGGACTTTACATATCTGGGGTTGAACTCAATCTGCAGTTTTACATCTTTGGCAACGGTGAACAGCGTACCGCCAAATTCTGTTACAAATGTGCGGCGGGCTTCTTCAAAGTTATCAATATAGGCATAGTTACCATTGCCCTTATCTGCCAGCAGTTCCAGTTTGTTGTCTTTATAATTGCCCATTCCGAAACCCAGCACGGAAAGAGAAATACCTTTTTCTCTTTCCTTTTCTATGATACGCTGCAGTTCTCCATCGCTGGAGGCGCCCACGTTAAAATCACCGTCTGTAGCCAGTATGACCCGGTTATTACCCTCACGGATGAAATTGGATGCAGCCGTTTTATACGCCAGCAGGATGCCTTCGCCCCCGGCGGTAGAACCGCCTGCCTGGAGTTTATCCAGCGCATCCAGGATGGTGGTTTTCTCACTGCCCGGAGTGGCAGGTAATACCAGTCCGGCGGCGCCTGCGTACACTACAATAGCTACTTTATCAGCCGGTCTTAACTGCTGCACCAGTGCTTTCAGGGCTTGTTTTAACAGGGGCAGCTTATTGGGATATTCCATGGAACCGGAAACATCTATCAGGAAAGTGAGGTTGGAAGCGGGAATATCTTCCGTTTTAACGGTCTTGCCCTTCAGTGCGATGCGCACCAATTGATGTTTCGTGTTCCAGGGGCAAACGGCCATATCGGTGTAAATGGCTACGGGGTCGGGCCCTGTGGGCGCTTTATATTGATAGTCAAAGTAATTGATCATTTCTTCAACACGTACCGCATCGGCAGGGGGCAGCTGGCCACTGTTCAGGAAACGGCGCACATTGCTGTAGGCCGCACGGTCCACATCAATGGAGAAGGTGCTGAGGGGCTGATCTTTGGCCGTGTGGAAATCATTTTCATTGATAGGGCTGTAATCTTCCGTGTTGTAATGGCGGATGTTGCCGCGGCCCGGGCTGTAGCCGAGAGCGCGGGATCTTTTCAACCACCCCTTACTGGTCTGTACACATGCAGCCACCATAACTTGTTCTGCCAGTATCGTTGTTGAAATAGCCAGTTTGAAGTGGGCCTCTTTTTCATCGGGCTTCACTACGACCGTCTGTGGTTGGTAGCCTATATAGGAAGCCCGCAGTGACGCCTTTCCCTGGGGTACAGCAATACTGAAGGCGCCCTTTGCATCGGTAGTGACGCCTTGGCGGGAGCCAAGGAGAGAGACCGTTACACCGGCTAAGGGGGTTTGGCTGGCGGCATCCTGTACGGTTCCGGTGATCATACGTTGCTGCTGGGCGGGCGCCAACAGGGCATTAAAGCAGGCCGGTAAAAGCAGAAAAAGGTATCTGTGCATAACGAATTGTTTTGATCTGCCAACAGGATGCAGCCGGCGGGTAAAATTCCATATTATATTTGCTGAAATTTTTCAGCATGGTATATAACGTAATAGGGATCATGTCAGGCAGTTCACTGGATGGGTTAGACATAGCCTTTGTGCAGCTGACCGAAGTAAGGGGCAAATGGGAATACGAGATCAGGGTAGCGGAATGCCTGCCCTATGAACCGGAGTGGGTAGCGCAGCTGTCCGGCGCCACTGCGCTGCCCGCAATGGAATACCTGCTGTTGCACAGCCGTTACGGCCATTATACCGGCCAGAAAGTTAACGAGTTCATTGCAAGGCACCAGCTGGATCACCAGGTACATTTCATTGCATCGCACGGGCATACTACCTTTCACCTGCCCGGTGAAAAAATGACCGCCCAGCTGGGAGAGGGTGCCGCTGTTGCGGCGGTTACCGGTTTGCCGGTGATCAGCGATCTGCGCGCCATGGATGTAGCCCTCGGCGGACAAGGAGCGCCGATCGTTCCTATAGGTGAGCAACTGCTGCTGCCTGGTTATGCATACTATTTAAACCTGGGTGGCATTGCCAACATATCTGCCCGCCAGGGAGAGACCTTTATTGCCTTTGATATTTGTCCGGCTAACCGGGTACTGAATGCCCTGGCGGCAGAACTGGGCCGAGAATATGATGAAAACGGCGCGCTGGCGGCCGGCGGACTTACCGATAAACCATTGCTGGAAGCGCTGAACGCATTGCCCTATTATGAAATGCCCTGGCCCAAATCACTGGCCAACGAATTTGGCACCGGTACTGTACTGCCGCTGGTGCAACGTGCCCGCTTGTCTGTACAGGGCAGGTTGAATACCTACACCAATCATATAGCCGTGCAGGTAGCAAAGGCGGTGGAAAAACTACAGCAGGGACTAGTGCCGCAGGAAGAACAGCAATTGCTGATCACTGGTGGCGGTGCGTTCAATCGGTTTATGGTAAAACTGTTACAGGAGCGGCTGCAGCCTTTGAATATAAAGGTAGTAGTGCCGGATGAGCAGACCATCAAGTACAAGGAGGCGTTGATCATGGCATTGATAGGGGCATTGCGCTGGCGGCAGGAGCCGAATGTATTATCCTCTGTTACAGGAGCGCAAAAGGATAGTGTTGGCGGGGCACTGTGGCAATCTTAAAGCGGGCTATTCCTCTTTCAGCTCATCAAGCACCTTTTTCACTTGCTTCAGGTAGCTGCCGTAGAAATAGCTTATCCACCATTCAACAAATACCAGCATGATCCCCATGAAAACCAGGAATGTGACGGAGAAGATGATAATGAAATAGACATTCCTGTTGGCGAACGCTGCGCCCCTGGAGGGAAGGCTGATCATCACCATTACCTGGTAAAGCAGTAACAGGGGTATGATGGCATAGTTGAAAGACCGGTACATTTCAATATTCAGCTTGATGTCGTAGTATACTTCATACAGGCTGTCTTTTGAATTGAGCGTAACAGTGTCCAGGCGTTTATAGAAAAGATAAAATTTGATAAAGTAGAATACGGTCAGGATCACCATGGCAGCATACATGGCGTAAAAGGGAACAAGGGCCAGGCCTTTGGCAACTGTCAGCGGGAAGAACGGGAAGGCAATGATGATGACAAGCATCACAACAAATTCCTTGCGCATATTCCTTCTGATATGTTGTACCGGCGTTACCGCAGACCTTAACTTTGCTACACTGTCAGGTACTACAATATCATTTCCCTTGTCGCTGTGCCAGGCGGATTGCAGATCATCAAAATTCATAACCCTGTAGTTTAATAAGTTCTTTCAATTTGGTTTTCGCTCTGCTGAGCTTTACCCTTGCATTCACTTCGCTGATGCCGAGGTTTTCCCCGATCTCTCTATGGGAGTAGTTTTCCAGATGATAGAATATCAGTGCTTTCTCTATCCGTTCCAGTTTTTGAACGGCTTTATAAAAGTGTGCCAGCTGTAGTTCTTTAGCAGCGAAGGAGCTTTCTTCCATTGCCATGTTTTCCGGTATGGTTGCTGAGCCATTGATCTTTCTTGTACCTTTCTTAAAGAACACTACTGCGGTGTTCAGGGCCACGCGATACATCCAGGTAGAGAATTTGCTTTGCTGCTGAAATGAGTCATACGATTTCCAAAGCTGGTATATGATCTCCTGGAAAAGATCTTCCTGATCTTCTGCAGTGTCCATATACATTTTGGATATCTTATGAATGATCCCTTTATGGGCCTCAATCAGTTCCAGAAATTCTTTTTCCTTGTTATTCAAATGCAGGGCCTACTTTTCAGCATTAGTATAATTTGTCATGATTTTGTTACATGCTGCCTGCCAGAAAAATTAACCTGCCAGGGAAGTGAATTGAAAGCTATCCCCGTCAAACAGTCCCTGGTCGCTTAATTTCAGGTGGGGAATCACCAGCAGAGCCATAAACGAGAGTGTCATAAAAGGAGCACCCAGGGGGCTGCCCAGCGCTTTGGCGGCTTTGTCCAACGCGCTGTATTGTGCGGCCACTTCATACCCGTCCAGGTGGCTCATTAGTCCGGCCACCGGTAGTGGCAATACCTCTACTTCACTGCCCCTGGCTACACTGATGCCGCCCTGTTCCCTGATCACGGCATTGACGGCGGCACAGATGCTCTCATCGTCTACGCCTACGGCAATGATGTTATGACTGTCATGCGCCACGGAAGATGCGATAGCGCCGTTCTTAAAGCCGAAGTTGCGGATAAAGCCCAGTGCTGCGGGAGCAGGATGGTAGCGGTTTACAACCGCCAGTTTCAATACATCCCGCGAGGGATCGCTGTGAAGTGCGCCGTTGCTGACAGTCAGTGAAGCCCGGATGCGGTTGGTGATGAGCTGCCCGTCCAGCGCTTCAATTACATTCACCTGGACGGTATCCCCGTTCTTAGCATTGACTGCAATATGGAAATCGGATACCTCCTGCAGGCGGCAGTTAAAATTATTGATAATGGCCGCTTTTACAGGGGCTATCAGCGTTTTACCGTTGTCGGCTACCTGTATGCCATTGATGTAAGTTGCTTTAATATTGAAATGCTGCGGATGGTCGATAATGATCAGGTCTGCCGGGTCGCCTTCGCGCAGCAGGCCAGTGCCCAGCTTGTAATGCAGCACCGGGTTTATGCAGGCGGCGCGTAATACTTTGAAAAGGTCAATACCGTAGGCCAGCGCCCTTTTAACCAGCACATTGATATGGCCTTCCACCAGGCTGTCGGGATGTTTGTCGTCGCTGCAGAACATCATTTTTTCAGCATGATCATGCATCAGTGGGATCAGCGCATCGAAGTTCCTGGCGGCGCTACCTTCCCGTATCAGTATATGCATGCCGTACTGCAGCTTTTCCTGGGCCTCTTCCAGTGTAAAGCATTCATGGTCTGTGCTGATGCCCGCCGCTATATACTGCTGTGCAGCGGCACCACGCAGTCCGGGCGCATGCCCGTCTACGGGTTTGCCTGCCTGCTGTGCGGCGGCTATCTTGGCCATTACCTCTGGCTGCTGTTGCAGTACACCGGGAAAGTTCATCATTTCAGAGAGATACCTGATCTCAGGATGCTGCAACAGTTTTTCTACGTCCTGCACACTCACGGTGGCGCCCGCTGTTTCGAAGGTAGTGGCGGGCACGCAGGAAGGGGCGCCGAAGCAGCATTTAAAAGGTGTTTGCAGCCCGTTGTCGATCATGTAGTTCACTCCTTCCACGCCCAGCACATTGGCAATCTCATGCGGGTCTGATACCGTAGCTACCGTACCGTGCACTACCGCGAGCCTTGCAAATGCCGCCGGGGTGAGCATAGAACTTTCTATATGCACATGTGCGTCTACAAAACCCGGCAACAGGTATTGATCATAACTGTTGCTATTGGCTACAATCTGGCGGATATGCCCGTTTTCAATATGTATAGTTGCAGGATATATCTGCTGTTGCAGAATATCGATCAGGTTACCGGAAAGCTGGAAAGAGTTCATTGAATAAAGATAGGCCAGTAATTAAATATAAAATAACTGTAGGGAACGGTAATTGGTGTAATTCTTGTAATTTGTAAAGCTTAAAACAGATTATATGAAAATAAACAAGGCGTTTACCTTTCTGCTTATATCCGCGCTGGCGGTGGGCCATGCAAAGGCGCAATCTGCAGATGAGATTGTTAATAAACACATCGCTGCAATGGGCGGAAAGGATAAGCTGAAAGAAATGAAAACCTCGTATACAGAAGGCATCATGGAAATGCATGGAATGGAAGTACCGGTAAAATTATGGGTGGTAAATGATAAAGCCGTGCGTATGGAACTGGAGGTAATGGGCAATACCAATGTTCAGGTGGCCACCCGCACCGGCGGCTGGATGCAGATGCCCATCATGGGCATGCCTGATCCCAAGCCAATGGACTCTGCTATGGTAAAGATCATGCAGCCCCGCCTTGATATGGCCGGGGAGTTGTTTGACTATAAAGCAAAAGGAAAAAAGGTAACACTGGAAGGTAAAGAAACCACTGGCGGTGTGGAAGCCTACAAGCTGAAAGTTACGCATCCTGATGGTACAGAGGTGCACCTGTTTATTGATGCAGCTACTTATTACCTGGATAGAATGCAGGGGCAGGTAAAGGCTAATGGGCAGGCAGCAGAATTTGCTGTTACCTTCTCCGATTATAAAAAGACCAGTAACGGGTACGCCTATCCGGGTTCTGTTTCCCAGGAGCCGGGTGGCACCAAAATCAGCTTCACTAAAATGGAAGTGAATAACCCGGTAGATGACACGCTTTTCCAGATGCCCAAAAAATAAAGAGGTCCTGAACGCTGAACGCTTTGCGTGTAATACGTGCAGCGTTCAGCGTTCAGGTTCAGTAGTACAGCATTCAGTTTGGATAACCCGGCTTATTACCAGGGCACAGTTTTTACCTGACCCCTGATCTCCCCACCCGGATACTTAACGGTGTGAACATTCACATACCATTTGCCTGCCAGCATATCTGCTTCCTGTGCAGGTGTTAAGGTAGCTTTCCCCGACACCATTCCATCACCTCCTGCAGGGAAACCAATAATAGGTACCTGGACGCCTGCATTTACGCCAGGTGTCGCAGGGCCGTGAAAGTGCGCGGCCTGCGCGCCACCGGTGAGCAGTGTCCACACAACCCTGTATGAAAGCTGCCGGTTGGCACTGTTGTAAGTGCCGCTTAAAACGCCTACCCCTTTACTGGCATTCGGGGGCACTTCATTGGCGCCGTTGAGCTTTGCGCTCACCGTGTACGTTTTTTTGGGGCGTGGATCATCATGTTTTTTACATCCGTTAAATGACCACGAAATAAAAAGAAGTGTTGTACAGATCGCCACTGCTTTGGGGCGGAAGGAATGAATGGTACGCATGACAGTGGATTTTGGTTCTACTATGTAATACGCCGGAACTCAAAAAAGGTTGTCTGTTATGCGTACTATTCTTTGGCAGGAGCGTACTGTACAATGCGCTGCAGCTATTGGTACAGGGCTTTCATAGCGGCAGTTTCCGTTGCCATTTTATCCACCAGCTGCCGGGGTTCCAGTACCTTTACGTTGGCACCATAGCTCAGTAACAACATTTGCAGTTCATGGTTGATTACAACGTTGAGGGATATACGGCATTCCTGTTCATTGTCTGCGAGCACCTGTTGTGTGGCATGCAGCGGCTGTGATTTAATGTACTTGCCCTGGTGCGGAGTAAAAGACAGTACTACGTGCTGTGGTTCTCCTTCTGTTACCGTAACGCCGATGGCGTGCTGATAATAGCTGGCGTCGTCAAAATTCTTCTCGTCAAACTGTTTGTTGGTGGGCCATAGTTTCACGATCCTGTCCAGCGCAAAGGTGAGCAGCGTGCCGCCCTTTGCTTTCTGACTTTTACCGATCAGGTAAAAACGGTGCTGGTATTCACGCAGGTGGTAGGGTTCTACCCAGTGCTCTTTGGGTTCATTACGGTCAAAGCTCTGGTAGGCAATGCGCAGCACTTCTAGGTTCTTGATCGCGTCCACTATCTCCGGTATATGTTCTGCTCCTTTGTATTGGGTAGCCCGGGCAAATTTGATAAGGCCTTTATGTTCCAATGCCTGCCGGTTCATTTTAAGACTGGCGGCTATCTTCAGGATGGCGTCTTCAAACTGCTGCACAACGGGCAGGCTGCGGAACTGCTCCAGTATGCCGATGGCGATCTCGAGACCCTGCAGATCGGCTTCTTCAATAGGTAAGTTACCAATAGAGTAGGATTCGTCTTCATAGCGATAGGTACCCGTGCTGCGCTCATATACAATAGGGGCCATATAATTAAGCTCAGGGTCCTGGCGCATGTCCTGGATATCTTTCTGGATAGTGCGGGTGGAGATAGATGCATCCATTTTCTCTGACACATAAGCTATCAGCGCTTCCAGGGTAGGTTTGGGCAGGCGCTTGTTGCGCAGCCGCTCATCTATCCACCGATAGCGTGAAAGTGCATCTTTATTCTTTGGCATGATTGATTTTTTGAACCTTAAATGTAACGCTAAATACCAAATCCCAAAATCCGAATTCCAAAAAACAAATACCAAATTCCAAGTACCAAACATCCCATTTCAAATTACAGGAGATCCCTGCATTTCGAGTTTGGGATTTGGAATTTGGGATTTGGTATTTGTTTTTTGGTATTTGGTATTTCGATTTGTCACTACGCAAATTCCCTGCGTTTTGCCCTGATAGTTTTGCTATCGTTATAAACACCTGACGATATGAATAAGGTCAATACAGCAACAGCAACCACATGTGAGGCAATATCCATCAGCCAGATCATACTGGATGAATCCAATTACCTGACTTTCTGGGGTAATATCCGGAAGGAGGATGGCTGGCATCGTTGTGATTTCATTACCAATTACGATGTGCTGAACGACATGCTGCGTTACAGCGGTCACCAGGATGACAATATCCAGATGAGCATTGTACAGCACCTGGAAGATATGCGCAATATCCCAGAGGTGATAGACCTGGAGGCCGGCCGTGGAGAAGCCGTGGTGTTCGATAATATCAGCTTCCAGCTTAGCCGCCCCCGTCTGCAGCAGCATGGCAAATGGATAGAGTATACCGAAGGAGAGTGCTATTACATTACCAGGGTAGCACCGGCGCCACCTGCAGCCAGATCCGCCGCGGAACCGCAGCAGGAGATAGATCAGTGCCTGGCTTTACTGGGTAAAAGCTATGAGTTGTACCTGGGCTACCTGGAGCTGGATTTTGAAGACGCTGCTGCCCGCCAGGAAGCCAACCTGACAGACGATCTTAAATATACCATGGCCTATCATGCCTGGAAACAACAACATTGAATAGCCACATAACCCCGATTGAGAAACCCCACTATGCAGTTCCTTTTTATCCTTTACCGCATTGCTGCGTTAACCCCGCCATTCCCCTGATCCACAGTTGTTTGTTAACACCTTTCCCTACCCCGCCCGGGGTAGGGAAATTTTTTTCAAAAAACAACCCTAAAGTCTATAATATTTATAGGAAATTATTACATTTGAATCTGCAAAAAGCTATTGGCAGCCGGCTGCCAGCTTTTAAACGAAACAGTACCTATAGCTAACTGCTAATAGCTAAGTGCTAACAGCTAAAAACAATCTTACCATGAGCTTAAGACTAGGAGACATAGCGCCTAATTTCCAGGCGAAGACCACCCAGGGGGATATTGATTTTTACGAGTACCTCGGAAATGGCTGGGGTGTCCTTTTTTCGCACCCGGCAGATTATACGCCGGTTTGTACCACAGAATTAGGCAAAACCGCCCTGCTGAAGGACGAGTTTGCCAAACGCAACGTTAAAGTGCTGGCCCTCAGCGTGGACCCGCTGGAAAAGCACCTTGGCTGGATCAACGATATCAACGAAACGCAGCAATGCGAAGTAACTTTCCCGATCATAGCAGATGAAGACAAGAAAGTGGCCAACCTCTATGGTATGATCCACCCGAATGCGTCAGAAACCTTTACTGTAAGGTCCCTGTTTGTAATAGGACCGGATAAGAAGGTAAAACTGACTATCACCTATCCCGCTTCTACAGGAAGGAACTTCTTTGAAGTGCTCCGCGTGATAGATTCCCTGCAGCTGACCGCCAATTTCAGCGTTGCCACCCCTGCCGACTGGAAGGATGGAGAAGACGTGATAGTGGTACCGGCAGTGCCTACAGACGAAATTCCTGCGCGTTTTCCAAAAGGGCATAAGATCATTAAGCCCTACCTGAGAACAACGCCGCAACCGAACAAATAAATAAAATGGTTTGTTATGCAAAAGTGGATCAGGATAGTGATGCGATGGTTCAGGAAGCCTCCACCTGCGGCAGATCAGCAAAAGAAGGATATCAGGGGCCGGCACAAATGGGTAATTGGTTTTTACTCATGAGGATAGCGGCCAATTGATGATTTCTTAGGATTTTTCAGTACATTAGACTGATATAAGATAAAACTTGATATTATATAAGATTTTTTAATGGTTGGTTTTTGATTTTTACGAAACGGGGATTTTTCCCCGTTTTTTTTTGTCATAAAAAGTCCGCGGTCCTTGGACTAAATAATCGGCCCTTTACTCTTTCGGAGCTGGCTCACAACCGCCTGCATATCTTTGGGCAGCGGCGCTTCCAGCTCATGTGCCAAACCATTTTGATCTGTAAAATGCAGCTGCCAGGCATGGAGGGCCAGGCGGCTTAACAGGGGGCGTTCCTCTTCTGTAAACTTTCCCAGCTTGTACTTTTTCTTGATAGCAGAAAGCAGTACGGGTACTGCTTTACCGTACAGCTCGTCTACTGCAATGGGATGCCCCAGGTGTTTCATGTGTACGCGTATCTGGTGGGTGCGCCCCGTATGGATCTGGAGCTTTACCAGGCTGTACAACCCGAAAGTTTCCAGCACCTCGTAGTCGGTGAGGGCGGGCCGGCCTTTCCGGTTAGTCACCATCTTTCCCTTCTGCACGGGATGTTCCATGATCGGCTCATCTATACTGCCCTGCGGCGGTTCCGGTTGACCGGTTACCAGTCCCAGGTAGTATTTCCGAATCTCCCTGGATTCAAACAGCTGGGAATAATAGCGGTGCGCCGCTTCATTACGGGCAAACAGGATAACCCCGCTGGTATCCCGGTCCAGCCGGTGAACGGTGAATATGTTACCATAAGCCTTTTTGAGTAAGGTTTGCAGGGAGGGTATCTCGCCGTCATGCCGGTCGGGTATGGTGAGCAGGCCTGCAGGCTTATTTAATACTATAAAGTCGTCTGTTATTTTGATCAGCCAGTCGTTTACACGCATATCTGAAGGGAGCTGTTGGCTGTTGGCATTTAGCTATTAGCTTTGATCCGCTCTGGTAACTAGCTAAAGGCTAAAAGCCAACCGCTGTTATTTAAAGTGTTTCAATATAATAACCTCTTTTTCACTCAACAGGCGCCATTTACCCCTGTTAACGTTCTTTTTGGTAAGCCCCGCGTACATTACACGGTCCAGCTTTTCCACGTTATAGCCGAGGTGTTCGAAGATACGGCGTACAATACGGTTTTTGCCGCTGTGAATCTCAATACCTATCTGGGTTCTGTCTTTACTGTCCACATAACCCAGGGCGTCTACCAGTGCCACCCCGTCTTCCAGGGTAACGCCGGACAGTATCTGTTCAAAGTCTGCTTTGGTCAGCGCTTTGTCCAGGCCTACGTGATATATCTTTTTGATATTATGCCTGGGATGGGCCAGCTTTTGTGCCAGCTCACCGTCATTGGTCAGCAGCAGCAGTCCGGAGGTGTTGCGGTCCAGGCGCCCCACCGGAAATACTCTTTCATTGGTGGCGTCTGCGATGAGCTCCATTACCGTCTGACGACCTTCCGGGTCGTCGGTGGTAGTGATGTAGCCTTTGGGTTTATTTAGCAGGATGTACACCAGGTTTTTCTGCAGGGAGACAGCTTTGTTGGCCACCTTCACGGCATCTTTACCGGTTACTTTAAAAGCAGGTTCCAGTACGGGTTTACCGTTCACTGTCACCTTTCCTTCCTTGATCAGGTCTACCGCCTTACGGCGGGAGCAAAGCCCGCAATGGGCAATATATTTATTCAGGGGCATGCCTTCGCTTTCAGCGGGCGGGGCGTTGTGTTTAGCTTTGCGTTCCGGTTTACCGCCCAGGCTTTCCTGTTCCTGTTTAAATTGTTTACGTTCGGTTTTCCGGGCCTGTTTGTCGGCAAAACGTTCATTGGCGCGGTCAAAGAACTTCTGCCGGTTAAAACCGCTGGGTGTTTCCCGGGCCGGGCGCTTGTCTTTCCGGTCACTGAAATTGCCATGGAAGCTGCTGTTATCCTCATCCCGCTTCGCGGCTCTTTTATTACCGCCAGCCTGCTGGTTACCGCGGGCTGGACGGGCGGGCTTGTCACCGGTTTCCCGTTTACGGTCTGCGTTGTCATTGAGTTTAAAACTACTGCCCTTACTTTCTTTGAAAGGAGAGAACCCTTTGCTTGCAGCGGGTTTTTGTTTCTTCATTCGTTCTTATTTGAATGTTTTATTTGAAAGCTCATGATTGCCACGATCTTTCCATATGTTGAACAGGTGATAATCTTATCCTTTATTGGCCAGCTGTCCGCAGGCGGCGTCAATATCTTTACCGCGGCTGCGTCTGAGGCGGGCGTTCACCCGGTTTTTACCCAGGTAAGCCATGAACTGCTCAACGGCATCTTCCTCCGGCTTCTGGAAACGGGCTTTATCGATTGGATTATATTCGATGATGTTGATGAGGTCTGCAGGTACCTGGCGGTAGATCTTGATCAGCTCATCAGCATCCTTCAGTGAGTCATTGAAGTCCTTGAACAGGATATATTCAAAGGTGATCTGGTTCTGGGTAGCCTTGTAGAAATAGTTCAGGGCCTCTATCAGTACTTTCAGTGAGTTGCTGTCGTTTATGGGCATGATCTCGCTGCGCTTCTTGTCGTTAGCGGCATGTAAAGACAGGGCCAGGTTGAACCTTACCTTGTCATCTCCCAGCTGGCGGATCATTTTGGCCACACCGGCGGTAGAAACGGTAATACGTTTGGGCGACATGGCCAGCCCGTCTTCTGCTGTTATGCGTTCAATAGACTGGAGCACGTTCTTATAATTGAGCAGTGGTTCACCCATGCCCATGTATACAATGTTGGTGAGTTTTTTGCCGGAGGCCTCGAGGGATTGCTGGTTCAGCAGTGCCACTTCATCATAGATCTCGTCAAAATCCAGGTTACGTTTGCGGTCCATATACCCGGTAGCGCAGAACTTGCAGCTGAGGCTGCAGCCTACCTGGGAAGATACGCAGGCCGTCTGCCGGTTCTCCGTCGGGATCAGCACGCCTTCTACCAGGTGGCCATCATGCAGGCGGAAACGGCTTTTGATAGTGCCGTCATTGCTATGCTGGGTATGATCCACCTGTAATGCAGGGAGGCTGAAATTTTCTTCCAGGGAGCCGCGCAGCTGTTTGGAAAGGTTGGTCATGGCTTCAAAGCTGCCGGCGTGCTTCTGCCACAGCCATTCATGCACCTGCTTTGCGCGGAAGGGTTTTTCTCCAATGGTTTTGAAATACTCCTGCAGGGCCGGCAAGCTTAAGTGCCGGATGTTTTGCTTATCAGATTTCATCTGAAAAATTTGTTTGTCTTTACGTCGTTCACAATTTGTTTACAGGCAGCTAAGGCGCTGAATCCTTATCGCCCTGGAAAGCCTCCTACGCCGTTTTGTTCTCGAAAAAGCCAGATGGAACGTGCTGTATTATGATCGGTCATCGTCCTTAAATGAGCAAATGGCTGCCTTACGGCAGTCGGAAAGCAACCGCAAAGGTAAGGAAATTAGTCCATAGTTCATGGTCTATGGACTATCGACCATCGACAATGGACTACATACTTTTTCCCTACATTTACACCTCAATTTTAAAAAATGCAGGCTGCTTATATAGTTGACGCAGTGCGTACGCCCATCGGCCGTTATGGCGGGGCGCTCAGCACTATCCGGCCGGATGATATGCTGGCCCTGATGATCCGGTCATTGGTAGACCGTAACCCGGGAGTGGATCCCCTGGCTATTGAAGATGTGATTGCGGGTGCCGCCAACCAGGCAGGCGAAGATAACCGCAATGTGGCCCGCATGGCAGCCCTGCTGGCAGGCCTGCCTGTTACCGTGGCGGGCAATACCGTGAACCGCCTCTGTGCCAGTGGTATGCAGGCCATTATGGACGCCTCCCGCGCCATTATGTGTGGAGAAGGGGATGTATACCTGGCAGGGGGAGTAGAAAGCATGACGCGGGCCCCCTTTGTAATGCCCAAGCCGGAGGGGCCCTTTTCACGTAAAACAGAAATATACGATAGCACCATTGGGTGGCGCTTCACAAATAAGAAACTGGCCGCCATGTACCATCCCTATTCCATGGGGGAGACTGCAGAGAATGTAGCCCGCCAGTGGAATGTAAGTCGCGAAGACCAGGACCTTTTTGCCCTGCAAAGCCAGCTGAAATACCGGGCCGCCCTGGAAGCAGGTAAGTGGCAGCATGAGATCATCCCCGTGCAGATCACCCCCAACAAGGAAGAGCAGGTGGTATGCTCCAAAGATGAGCCGCCCCGTGAAACTTCCCTCGAGAAGCTGGCAGCCCTTAAACCGGCCTTTCAAAAAGATGGCAGCGTAACGGCGGGCAACTCATCCGGCATCAATGATGGTGCCTCCATGGTAATGATCGTATCTGAAAACGCATTGAAACGTTTCGGCTTAAAGCCCCTGGCGCAAATAAAGGCCATGGCCGTAGCCGGGGTAGATCCTTCCATTATGGGTGTGGCTCCCGTACCCGCCAGCCAGAAAGCCCTGCAACGGGCAGGCCTGCACACCGGCGATCTTGGCCTGATCGAGCTGAACGAAGCCTTTGCCTCCCAGTCCCTGGCCTGTATCCGCGACCTGGAGCTGGATCCTCAGAAAGTGAATGTGAACGGCGGCTCTATTGCCATCGGGCACCCACTTGGTTGTAGCGGCGCTCGCATCACCACCACGCTTTTACATGAAATGAGGCGGCAGAACATCCGTTACGGACTGGCTACCATGTGTGTAGGAGTGGGGCAGGGAGCTGCGATCGTGGTGGAGAGAAGCTTTTAGCTTTTGGTACTTAGTGGTTAGCCGGGTAAGCGCTGCTTTAAGCCAGCAGCTAAATGCTAACAGTCCACAGCTAAAAAAAACGAGCGGTCGGTACATCCGGCCGCCCGTTGATGGCAAGCAAAAAAGGGATCACAAACAAATCTGCTTCTCCGTCATCATCTTCCGGAGATTGATTAAGCCATATCTCATACGGCCTAATGCGGTATTGATACTCACTTGCGTGAGGTCTGCAATTTCTTTAAAACTCAGTTCTGCATAATGTCGCAGGATAATTACTTCCCGCTGCTCCTCCGGCAGCATGTCCAGCATTTTACGAACGCGATCGTGACTCTGGCGTGTAATCATCATATCCTCGGCGCAGCAGTCGCTGAACCCCAGCATGTTAAAAATGTCTTTATCATCGCTGGTCTTGATAACAGGTGTCCGCTTGATCTTCCGGAAATGATCGACACAGAGGTTATGAGCTATACGCATGGCCCAGGGCAGGAATTTTCCCTTCTCCGTATACCGTTCGGCGCGGATGGTATCAATGATTTTAATGAATGTATCCTGAAAAATGTCTTCTGCCAGGAAGGGATCCTTTACGAGTAATACGATAGAAGTGAACAGTTTGTCCTTATGCCGGTGTACAAGCTCCTCCAATGCTGAAGTATGACCCTTCTTGAAGAGGGTGATCAGTTGCTCGTCACTTAATTTATACGTTATCTGCATAAACATCTACTAATAGTCGGGTTAGTAAATAATACGGACTTAACAGTCTGTAGGTTGTTTAGTTAAGTAGAGTTTATGCTATAAATTGATGTTTTTTTGGTTAAAGTTCGATATTGTCCAATAGCAGCGCCAATTCCAAGGTATAGTTCACGTCTATTGCAAATATAGGCGAATAGTTTAAATAAACAACATCCTGTAACCTAAAATTGACACGGAAAACCCCGTCTGGGGAAGCGTATACGTGGTTTTTAACGATAACTTCAACAGTATCAATAGGTATATTTTTTTCCTAAGATATTAGGGGTGCTAACAATTTATGGACTTTACGTGTCAGCATGAACGCATGCGCCCTGCCGGGGAGCTGATTTTTGGATTTAATGGCGTACTTTTATCAGTCCATGGCCAATAGTCCAGGGTACTGATAATGGACTACCGGCCGCGGACTTCGAAGCAATAACCATGGCAACAAAAACTAAGAAAACGGAAGCAGTAATTGATGATCAGTCAGTTAGCGCGCAGGATCATATCTTTATAAAGGGTGCAAGGGTACACAATCTGAAAAACGTAAGCGTAGCCATCCCTCGCAGCAAATTGGTGGTGGTGACCGGGGTCTCAGGCTCCGGCAAGTCTTCCCTGACAATGGATACCCTCTATGCCGAAGGACAACGGCGTTATGCAGAAAGCCTCAGCGCCTACGCCCGCCAGTTCCTGATGCGTATGAACAAGCCCGATGTGGACTACATTAAAGGCATTTGCCCGGCAATAGCCATAGAACAAAAGGTGATCACCCGTACGCCCCGGTCTACTGTGGGGTCTATGACAGAGGTATACGACTACCTGCGCCTGCTCTTTGCAAGGATCGGGAAAACCTATTCTCCCATTTCCGGTCAGCTGGTAAAGAAACATGAGGTGAGCGATGTGGTGGACTTTATCAGCCGCCTGCCGGTGGGCGCCAAAGTGCAGATACTTGTACCATTCCGCCGTCACGCCAAACGCGATATAAAGGAGGAGTTGAACATCCTCATGCAGAAAGGCTTTTCCCGACTGTACTTCACCAGCGCAGCAGGCAACCAGCTGCAGCGTATTGAAGAGCTGCTGGAGCAGAAGAAGCCGGCAATGCCCGGGGATGCTTACGTGCTAATAGACCGCGTAGTAGTGAAAGCGTTTGAAGAAGATGATAAGCACCGTATTGCAGACAGTGTGCAAACTGCCTTTTACGAAAGCGAAGGCGATTGCCTGGTGGAAGTGGATGGCAACCGTCAGCAGCATTTCTCCAGCCGTTTTGAGCTGGACGGCCTGCAGTTTGAAGAGCCGGTGCCCAACCTCTTCTCTTTCAACAACCCTTACGGCGCATGCCCTGTGTGCGAAGGTTTTGGCCAGGTGCTGGGCATTGATCCCGACCTGGTGATCCCGGACAAACGGCTGAGTGTATACGAAAACGCCATCGCTCCCTGGCGCGGCGAAAAAATGGGAGAATACAAGGAACAGCTGATAAAGGCTTCCCGCAGGATCAACTTCCCCGTACACAAGCCAATAGCCGATCTGACAGACGAACAATATAAGTTGTTGTGGACAGGTAACGACCAGTTCTACGGTATCGATGAGTTCTTCAAAATGGTAGAACAGAACCTGTACAAGGTGCAGTACCGCGTATTGCAGGCCCGCTATCGCGGTCGTACCGTATGCCCGGAATGTAATGGTGGAAGGCTGCGTAAGGAAGCACTCTATATCAAGATAGGCGGTAAGAGCATTGCAGACCTGGTAGACATGCCGGTAACAGATCTGAAACAATGGTTTGATGATTTGCAACTCAGCGAGTTTGACCAGCAGGTGGCCAGGCGTATCCTCATAGAGGTGCACCACCGCATCAAAACCCTGCTGGATGTAGGCCTGGGATATCTTACCATGAACCGTGTGGCTAATACCCTCAGTGGTGGCGAAAGCCAGCGTATACAGCTGACCCGTTCCCTGGGCAGTAACCTGACCAATTCCCTCTATATTCTGGATGAGCCGAGCATCGGCCTGCACGCCCGTGATACGCACCGCCTGATAGGTGTGCTCAAAGAGCTGCGTAACCTGGGCAACACCGTAGTGATCGTGGAGCACGATGAGCAGGTGATGCAGGAAGCAGACTACATCATAGATATGGGCCCCCTGGCCAGTCACCTGGGCGGTGAAGTGATCTTCGCCGGTAATTACCAGCAGATACTGAAAGACGGTAAAAGCCTTACCGGCAAATACCTCAGCGGGCAAATGACCATAGAACCGCCCACGCATGTACGTAAATGGAAAAAGGCCATTACCGTAGAAGGCGCACGTCAGCACAACCTGAAGAACATTGATGTTGATTTTCCGCTGCAGGTGCTTACCGTTGTAAGTGGTGTTAGCGGCTCCGGCAAAACCACGCTGGTAAAGCAGATACTCTATCCTGCGCTCATGAAGCTGAAAGGTGAGTTTGCAGAGCGGGTAGGACAGCACCGGGCCCTCAAAGGCGCATTAGACGACATTACCCAGGTGGAGATGGTAGACCAGAATCCCATCGGTAAATCATCCCGTTCCAACCCCGTTACCTACATTAAGGCGTATGACGAGATCCGCGATCTGTTTGCCAAGCAACCGCTGAGCAAGATGCGCGGTTTCCTGCCCAAACATTTTTCTTTTAACGTAGACGGTGGCCGTTGTGATGCCTGCAAAGGTGAAGGAGAAGTGATCGTTGAAATGCAGTTCCTGGCAGACGTGCATCTTACCTGCGAAAGCTGCGGCGGTAAACGCTTTAAGGAAGAAGTGCTGGAAGTGACCTACAAAGGAAAGAACATTTATGATGTGCTGGAAATGGGCGTAGATGAAGCACTCGAATTCTTCAAGGATGAAAAGGATGTCTGCAATAAGATCCGCCCGTTAAGCGATGTAGGCCTTGGCTACGTAAAGCTGGGCCAGAGCAGCGATACCCTGAGCGGTGGCGAGGCGCAGCGTGTTAAGCTGGCATCGTTCCTGGGCAAAGGCCGCGCACAGGGTCATATTCTCTTTATCTTCGACGAACCTACCACCGGTTTGCATTTTCATGATATCAAGAAATTACTGGCTTCCTTCAACGCACTGATAGACCAGGGGCACACCGTACTGGTGATCGAACACAACCTCGACGTGATCCGCAGTGCAGACTGGGTAATAGACCTGGGCCCTGAAGGTGGCGCCGGCGGCGGTCAGCTACTCTATACCGGCGTACCCACCGGCCTCAAAAAGGTAAAGGACAGCTACACGGGTAAGTTTCTGTGACAATCGAATTAATAATTAAGAATCACAGGGCCTGTGATCTGCGCTGGACACTAGCCCCAGAATTATTAATTCTTAATTATTAACTGTCTCAGCGAAGCCTGTCAAGTGATTTGATCAGCTTCTCATCTTTATAAATGCCGCGGGCGGCGAGGTAAAGGAAGATGAGGATCAGCACCGGTAAAAAGGCGCCGGGCAGGTAAGTGGCGGATATGATGCTTACACCGGAAGCCACCAGTGCATTGGCATGATCCTGCACTTTGAAATACTGTAAAGTAATGGCGCCAACAGACAGCAGTATATTAACAACAGTAAGTCTGAACTGCAGCTTACGGTTCTTGTAGAGAAAAATACAGATTAGGGCCAGCAGTACGATGATCATATATACAACAAATACCAGGTAGCTGGACTGGGCATTGAAATAGCTTTCAGTACTATTGCTTAGTTTGGCTTTCCATAGATTGAGAAACCAGGTAGCGGTTCCGGCTGCGGCCGCCAATAGCAGGTAAAGGCTCTGAATACGTTGTATCATGATATTCGCGAATGTTTAACCGCCGTAAATGTAAGCAATTTTAACAGTATGCTAACTATACCTGCCTCTTTCGTGCTAGTGACCGTTCCTGCAATACTTTGTATATTGCAGCCCCAATTGTCTTTTATATTTACTTTATGGCGAAAAAATTGAACAAGCAGGATGCCTTGGATTACCATGCGCAGGGAAGACCGGGGAAGATAGAAGTCATTCCTACGAAAAACACCAAAACGCAGTGGGATCTGTCGCTGGCCTACTCTCCCGGAGTAGCCGAGCCCTGTAAGGAAATTCACAAAGATGTAGAGAAGGTTTATAAATATACTGCCAAAAGCAACCTGGTGGCCGTTATCAGTAACGGTACCGCCGTGCTGGGTCTGGGCGATATTGGTCCTGAGGCCAGTAAGCCCGTAATGGAAGGGAAAGGGGTATTATTCAAAATATTTGCAGACATCGACGTATTTGATATTGAGCTGAATTGTAGGGACGTAGATGAGTTTGTAAAGGTGGTAAAAGCCCTGGAGCCTACTTTCGGGGGTATCAACCTGGAAGACATCAAAAGCCCTGAGTGCTTTGCCATTGAAGAACGCCTGAAGAAAGAGCTGAAAATTCCCATCATGCACGATGATCAGCACGGTACCGCCATTATATCCGGTGCGGCCCTGCTGAATGCGCTTGAGCTGGTGAAGAAAAAGATAGAGAAAGTAAAGTTTGTAGTGAATGGCGCAGGCGCTGCAGCGATGGCCTGCGTAAAACTTTATGTAGCCCTGGGCGCCAGACCCGAGAACTTCATCATGTTCGATAAGAACGGGGTGATCACGAAAGAGCGTACAGACCTCACCGAAATGCATATGCAGTTTGCCACTAGCTCCAAAGTAACGGAACTGGCAGCCGCTATGAAAGGCGCGGATATATTCATCGGTCTCTCCATAGGCAATGTGGTGACCGCAGAGATGGTGAAAAGCATGGCCAAGAATCCCATCGTTTTTGCCATGGCCAATCCTGATCCGGAGATCCCTTATGAGGTAGCTATTAAAGCGCGGCCGGATATCATCTTTGCTACCGGTCGTTCAGACCATCCCAACCAGGTAAACAACGTATTGGGTTTCCCGTATATCTTCCGCGGTGCACTGGACGTAAGGGCCACCCAGATCAACGAAGCTATGAAACTGGCGGCGGTACGCGCGCTGGCAGACCTGGCCAAAGAATCTGTACCCGATATTGTGAACCTGGCCTACAATGAAAGAAACCTTTATTTCGGACCGAATTATATCATTCCCAAACCCCTGGATCCGCGCCTCTTATCTGAAGTGGCCCCTGCCGTAGCAAAGGCCGCCATGGAGAGTGGGGTGGCGCAAAGGGCCATTATCGATTGGGACGCCTACCGCGATGAGCTGAATCATCGCCTGGGCCTGGATAACCAGCTGTTCCGCGTTATTGGCAGCAAAGCCCGTAAAGATCCGCGAAAGGTGGTATTTGCAGAAGCAGACAGCCTGAAAGTGCTGAAAGCTTCCCAGGTGGTACGCGAGGAAAGCATCGCCTTTCCTATCCTGCTGGGTAATGAAGCCCGCATACGCCGCCTGGCAGAAGAGAATGGCATTGAACTGGAAGATACCGTTATCATCGATCCCAAAAGCGATGAAATGCATGAAAAACGGCACTACTTCGGTGACCTGTTCTTCAGAAAGCGCCAGCGTAAAGGCTTTAACAAGTATGAAGCCGGCAAGATCATGCGCGAGCGTAACTATTTTGGCTGTATGATGGTGGAAACCGGTGAGGCAGACGCGCTGATCTCCGGCCTTACCCGCAAATACCCGGATACCATACGTCCTGCCCTGCATGTAATAGGCATGGAAGAAGGCGCCAAGCGGGTGGCCGGTATGTATATCATCAATACAAAACGCGGACCTCTGTTCCTGGCAGATACTACCGTGAACTTCAATCCTACCGCGGAAGAGCTGGCAGAGATCACCATCATGGTGGCCAAAGAGGTAAGACTGTTCAACATTGTACCGCGTATAGCCATGGTGTCTTATTCCAATTTTGGCTCCAGTCCTACGCCGGAGGCCCAGCTGGTGAGCAAGGCCCGCGAGCTGGTAAAGAAAATGGATCCCACCCTTATCGTGGATGGCGAGATCCAGGCGGCCATGGCCTTTAACCAGGAGATACTGAAAGACAGCTATCCCTTCTCTGAACTGGTGGGAGAAGAAGTGAACACCCTCATTTTCCCCAACCTCAGCGCTGGTAATATTGCCTATAACCTTTTGCAGGAAGTAGCTGGTTTTGACGCGATCGGTCCCGTTCTGCTGGGTATGAAAAAGCCGGTGCACATATTGCAGCTGGGCAGTACCGTACGCCAGATCGTTAACATGGTGAATATTGCCGTGGTAGATGCGCAGCACAAATGCTGCCGCGAGGATGTAAGCACCGGCGACGGAAAGAAAAAGAAAAAATAATGTGCGGATAAGCATATAGCATATCGGTTATGCAAAGTATCTCCCGTAAAAAAATATTCTTCCCGCTCAATCCGGCGTTCAGAAAATACCTGAAGCTGTATGAGCGGGAATTGAATCTCCCGGTGTCTTACGAGGAGCTGCGCTATTTTGAAGGCGGCATTCCGGTATATGATGCAGAGGGGAAAGATACTTTATGGGAAACCGTGCTTTATCCGCAAAGCATGATCGGCCAGCTGCACGCAGGCCTCAAACGGATTTACTCTTTCCTGAAGGCCGGTGGCGACCAGGCAGCAGAAGAACACCTGCACATTGAGCGGATAGATTACTGCACTTTTGGGAACTCACATCCTTTTCGCATTAAGATCGTCAACAACTACAACGAGGTCTACGATTATTTCTATATTAAGATTGCAGATGCTTCCCGTATTTACGGCCTGGAGCTGGAACATATCCTCTCGCCCTACTGGATGAACTTCCTGGTAGACGGTAGTACCCTCGTGGAAGAGCATATTGCCGGTGTGCCCGGAGACCAGTTCATCCTCCACTGGATGCACCGGCCCGGCTTTAATCCAAAACGTATAGCCAAGGAGTTTGTAAAGTTCAATGAGCGTTGCTTTGTACGTTTGCTGGGCGATATGCGGTCTTACAATTTCGTGTTCGATATCACGCCGGATTTTGATGATGTACAGTTCCGCATACGCGCCATTGATTTTGACCAGCAGTTCTATGAAGGGAAGCGTACGCTTTATATGCCGCAGTATTTTAAAGAGAACCGCGTGTTTGTAGAGCTGGCCATGAAACACCTGAATGCTGAAGTTGTAAAACAGTATCAGCAGGAAGAAAGGGCACTGATTGCCCGCCGTATCAAAGGGCAGCGGCACCGTATCAAAGACCTCCGTGATGTGATCATGACAGACTATGTATCCTTCCCTGAAAAGGTGCAGCAGCTGGGCAGTGAACTGGCCCAGTACTATGAAGATCCTGTATTTGCCAAATGCCGCACCATGGGCGAAATCATAGAAAGAAGCCTGAAACGTTTACTGGTGAAAAGCCTGAAGTAAAGCGCTTAGCCGCTAGCCTTTAGCCGTTAGTGACTGACAACTATATTTACTATCTTTGACCATCTATGGAATTTAAATTCTTTCACCATTTTGGTACCTATTTGCTGATGCTGAAGGGCATGTTCTCCAGGCCGGAGAACCCCAGGATGTACTGGAAGCAGCTCATGCAGCAGAGTGTGGATATCGGCATCGGCTCACTGGGGATCGTGTTTATCATCTCGCTGTTCATGGGAGGTGTTACTACGCTTCAGACGTCCTACCAGCTGGTAAGTCCAATCATCCCCAAAGCCACCATCGCCCAGATAGTGAGGGATACCATCATACTTGAATTTGCACCCACCCTAACCTCCATTGTACTGGCAGGTGTGGTAGGTTCCAAGATAGCTTCAGAACTCGGCAATATGCGTATCTCAGAACAGATAGATGCTTTGGAGATCATGGGTATCAATACCAAAGGCTACCTTGTGCTGCCTAAGATACTGGGGGCTTTGCTCACTATTCCCTGCCTGGTGGTCATCTCCGGTTTCCTGGGTATTTATGGCGGTAAGCTGGCGGGAACAGCCGCTGGCATCATTTCCAACGATGAGTTTATGCTGGGCCTGCGCCAGGAGCTTAGAGTGTATAACATATTCTTTGCTCTCAGCAAATCATATACGTTCGCATTCATCATATCCAGCGTATCTGCCTACTACGGTTATAACGTACAGGGAGGTGCACTGGAAATAGGTAAGGCCAGCACCACCGCCGTAGTGGTCAGCTGTATCCTGATATTATTCATGGACTATGCATTGTCGGCAATATTACTCTAAGCGGTTCCGCCGGACTATATCAAACTTATGATCGAGTTAAAAGACATTAAAAAAGGATTTGGCGACAAACAGGTGTTAAAAGGCGTGTCCGCTACGATGGAAGCCGGCAAGGTGAACCTTATCATCGGTTCCAGTGGCAGCGGTAAAACCGTGATGATGAAGTGCATTGTGGGGCTGATAGCGGTAGACAGTGGCCAGGTGCTGTATAATGAACAGGACTTTACCGTGATGAATGACCAGGAAAAGAAGATCATCCGCCAGGAAATAGGCATGCTTTTCCAGGGCTCCGCGCTGTTTGACAGTATGACGGTAGAGCAGAATGTGATGTTCCCGCTCGACATGTTCGGGATGGGCAATTACAAGGAAAAGAAAAAACGGGTAATGGAGTGCCTGGACCGTGTAAACCTGACAGAAGCCGCCCGCAAATTTCCCGCAGAGATCAGTGGCGGTATGAAGAAGCGCGTAGGCATCGCCAGGGCTATCGTATTGAATCCCAAGTACCTGTTCTGCGATGAGCCCAACTCCGGCCTCGATCCGCAGACCTCCCTGCTCATTGATAAGCTGATCAAAGAGCTGACAGTAGAATACAATATCACCACCGTTATTAATACCCACGACATGAACACCGTAATGGAAAGCGGTGACCATATCATCTACATGTTTGAAGGCCTGAAACAGTGGGAGGGCAGCAATGAAGACATCATTTTTGCCAAAGATGAGCGGCTGAACGACTTTATTTTTGCCTCAGACTTCCTCCGCGACGCCAAGGAAATGCGGCAAATGGAGATGTTCCGGGACAAAAACTGGCGGGACCGGCTCAAAAAGAACGACCGGAACGACTAGCCCAGGGTTTGGTATTTGGCATTTGTAGTTATATTTTTGCCCATCAAAACCATTATACAAATAACAGTTAACTAATAAACCAAGCGCAATGAGTGTTTTACTTAATAAGCATAGCAAGGTCATAGTGCAGGGATTTACCGGTACAGAAGGTACTTTCCATGCTACGCAGATGATAGAGTACGGTACACAGGTAGTAGGAGGGGTTACCCCCGGTAAAGGAGGCTCCACACACCTGGATCGCCCGGTTTTTAATACGGTAAGTGACGCGGTTAAGACCACCGGCGCCGATGTATCTATCATATTTGTACCCCCTGCATTTGCTGCAGATGCTATTATGGAAGCCGCCGAGGCTGGTATTGCGCTGGTGGTGTGTATCACAGAAGGTATCCCCGTTCAGGACATGGTGAAAGCCAAGAGCTACCTGCAGGGAAGAAATACCCGACTGGTAGGGCCTAACTGCCCCGGCGTGATCACCGCAGAAGAAGCTAAAGTGGGTATCATGCCCGGTTTCATATTCAAGAAAGGCCGTATCGGTATCGTATCCAAATCCGGTACCCTGACTTACGAAGCGGCAGACCAGGTAGTGAAAGCCGGCCTGGGTATCTCTACCGCCATCGGTATCGGTGGTGATCCCATCATCGGCACCCCTACCAAAGAAGCCGTAGAACTGCTGATGAACGATCCTGAAACAGACGGCATCATCATGATCGGTGAGATTGGTGGCAGCATGGAGGCAGAAGCCGCCTACTGGATCAAAGAGAACGGCACTAAGCCTGTAGTAGGCTTTATTGCCGGTCAAACCGCTCCTCCCGGCCGCCGTATGGGCCACGCCGGCGCTATCATTGGCGGTGCAGACGATACCGCTGCCGCTAAAATGAAGATCATGTCTGAGTGCGGCGTTCACGTAGTGGAAAGCCCCGCCAACATTGGTAAAACAATGGCGGAAGTGCTGAAGAAAGAGCTGGTAAAATAACCGTATTATAGTGAATTGGTATATGAACGCCCTCCGGCTGGCCCGGGGGGCTTTTTTTATATCGCTAGCCCATGAAAGGCGGAGGGCTCTTACGGTTCCTGAGCATCTTCGCAATGATCTCTCCCTTTGAATTGACATCAAGCTTCTTATACATCCGCTTGATATGGTATCGTACCGTTTCCAGTGAGATATTCAGCTCATTGGCTACCAGCTTGTAGCTGCTGCCGTTCACCAGCCGGTTCAGGATCTGCTGTTCACGGCTGCTGAGCGTTGCCGGGTAAACCTGCTGCCGGCCGATCAGCATTTGAATGATCTTCAGCGTAATGCCGGGGGATAAGGGAAAGCCATTGCCCAGCAGGGTAGTAATACTCTGTATGATCAGCTCCGCGTTCAGCTCCTGTTTCAGGAAATAGCCCTGTAAGCCTGATCTCAGGTACCGGATCACCAGGTTCAGCTCACTGCAGTCAGACAGCCCGATCACCGTGATCTGTGGCGGGGCCGCGTGCTGCTTGATAAACCTGCCCAGCGATGCAATGCCATAAGCATCTATATCCACAAATAACAACAGGTCGTCTCCGCTCGGCTGCAGTATCTCAGGCACTTGCTTTAATGAAGGAATAAGGAAACAGCTCGCCTGCAGATCAGGTATGGTAGTGGTTATGCTGCCATGAAAAAGTGTATCAGCAGTAAGAATAACCGGTCGTAATTGCCGGTTGCCGGGAGATTTTGAGGGCCCTTCCAGGGTTATAGCTAAGTTGTGCATACGCGGTTAAAAGAGGGTATCTGGAGCTAATCACGCATTCTACATAGGTAAATTTAATCCAATGGCATGAATGAAAAAAAATATTATTGGGTATATTTCCGGAAAATACACCTCTTATATGCGCTTGTTAACTGTTTTAGCAGCCCTGTTATTCACCGTTTCTTATACGTCTGTTATGGCCCAGTATAACTATACGAACGAATGGAAGAAAGTCAGCGACCTGGATGCTAAAGGGCTTCCCCGCTCTGCGATGGAAGCGGTAGATGCAATTTACCGCCAGGCCCGTAAGGATAAACAGGAAAGCCAGCAGCTCAAAGCGCTTATCTTCCGGATGAAATACAGTGAGCAGCTGACAGATAACGGGCGGGCTGCCAGCCTTACCGAAATAGATAAGGAGATCCAATCCAGCCGCGGCGCACACCGCGCCATACTACTGAGTATGAAGGGAGAGCTGTTGCAGCAATACCTGCGCCGCAACCGCTACCAGCTATACAACCGCACTACTCTGGAAGGAGATACCACCACTGATCTCAATACCTGGGGGATAGACCGCCTGCACAGTGAAATAAGCGCCGCCTACAGCGCATCGCTGAAAGATGTTCCCGCCCTGCAGCAAACTTCTCTGGCCCCTTATGATGATATTATCGAGAAAGGCAATGCCCGTACGCTGCGCCCTACCTTGTTCGATCTGCTGGCCCATCGGGCCCTGGATTATTTCAAGTCAGGTGAAAGCGGTTTGTCACAACCCGCCAATCTCTTCGAACTGGAAGATGCTCAGGCCTTTGCGCCTGCAGCTGCTTTTGCCGCACATTTGTTTACAACAACAGACTCCAGCTCCCTGCAGTATAAAGCCTTGCTACTGTTACAGGAGCTGCTGCGCTTTCATGCGAAAGGAGGGCGGGCGCCACTGCTGGATGCAGACCTGGAGCGCATCAGGTACGTATACCAGGTGGCAGTAATGGAAAATAAAGAGGAACTGTATGCAAAAGCGCTGGAGCAGATGCAACAGGCATACTCACAGGAACAGGAGGTAACACAGGTCATGTACCAGTTAGCCCAGCACTATTACCAGCTGGATCAGCAGCAGGATACCGCCGCCAAAGGCTATGCAGCCCAGGCGCTGGCCCTCTGTAAAAAAGCAATTGAACATGCGCCTGGCAGCTATGGCGCCATCCATTGCCGCCAGCTGCTGCAGGGAATCACAGCAGCATCCATCGGGCTGCAGACAGAACTGGTTAACCTGCCGGATAAACCCTTTCGCACACTGGTCAGCTACCGTAACCTGGACAAGATCTACCTGCGCATTATGCGTGTAGATGAAGCTTTCCGCCAGGAGCTGCGTAAAGCCCAGCAGGACTATCGTGATACCACCAACAAATACTGGCGATTGATCCTATACCGCCAGGCATTGAAACAATGGGAGCAGACATTGCCGAACCCTGGCGACTATCGGGAACATAGCGTTGAAATAAAGACCGATGCCCTACCCCTGGGCCAGTACATGATCGTAGCATCCAATATGCCGCACATGTCTTTAAAGAACAGCATGCTGGCCGTACAATTCATTCATGTGTCACAGATCAGCTATATTAACCGTGTAAATGACTATGTGGTACTGCACCGCGAAACGGGGCAACCATTACAAAACGTACAGTTACGTATATGGGAAACACTCAGAAGCAACCGTACAGGAATGGAAACCACCCAGCAGCTGATCAGCACCGCCACTTCAGATAATAACGGCAGGCTAAGCACAGCGAAAGCGATCAGCAACCAGTACCGCAACGTAAGGCTGGAATGGATATCAGGTAAAGACACCCTCTTCCCTGATAACTTCAAATACCTTTACCGGAACAATGAAGTGGAAGGAAGGGAACCGGAACTGCCCCAGAGCTTTTTGTTCACTGATCGCGCCATCTACCGCCCCGGGCAAACCGTTTATTTCAAAGGCATCGTTGTTAAGAAGAATAATGGCAGCAGGGAAAGTGCTGTATTGCCCAACTATAGCACTACCGTAAAATTAATGGATGCCAACGGCGAACAAATAGACACCATCGGAGTAACCACCAATGATTATGGCTCTTACAACGGGCGTTTCAAACTGCCCGAAGGCCGCCTTAATGGCTCATTCACGCTGGCAGATACCCGCGCGCCGGGTGTAACGGATTTCTCTGTTGAAGAATACAAACGTCCTAAATTCTACGTAGAATTTGATACCGTAAAGGGTAGTTACAGTATAGGCGATACAGTTACTATACACGGCAAAGCCCTTGCCTACGCCGGTAATAATATTGACGGCGCTTCAGTAAAGTATCGTGTAGTACGTGAAGCACGTTATCCCTACTTCTGGATGTTTAGCTTCAGGCCCGCTCCCTCCGTTGCAGGCCGCGAAATAACACATGGCGAATTGCAGACGGCTGCAGATGGCAGCTTCACCATTCGCTTTGCCGCAGTGCCAGACAAGACGGTAAAACCTGAACTGAAGCCAATTTTTACTTACCGTATTTATGCAGATGTAACAGATCTCAATGGCGAAACCCGCAGCGGCCAGGAAAAAGTAGCCGCCGCCTACCAGCTGCTGGAAGTGAAGGTAGACCTGCCCATCCAGGTAACCGCCAAAGGTTTTGATAAACTGAAGATCACTACAACAAATCTGAACGGTACATTTGAACCGGCTGAAGTAAATGTGCAGCTGGTGCCTTTGCAGCATCCCGGCAGGCTGATTCGTCCCCGCTACTGGAAAGCGCCCGATCAGTTTGTGCTTTCTGAAAAAGAATACCTCAACTATTTCCCCCTGGATGTATATAAACAGGAAGATCAGCCGGCAAATTGGCAGCGCGGTACTGCAGTGTATGAAGCGAAATTCACTACCACTGCGAACGGCGCCGTTAACTGGACAAGTAAAAACAACCCGCCCGGATGGTATGAGCTGGTGGTAAGCGCTAAAGACCGCCTGGGTAATACGGTAATACAAAAGAAAGTATTCAACCGGATAGATGAAGATGAAAAGTCACTTCCATTTCCAACGTATTTCAGTGTACAATTTGAGGATAGCGCCTATCTGCCCGGACAAAAAATAGCACCTGTACTCGGCACTACTGTAAAGGATCTTTATGTACTGAGAACATTGGAACGCTGGGATCAGCAGCCGGAAGACAACTTTATCCGGCTTTCAGACCGCCGGCAGCCAGCTGCGCTTACGTTAACAGAAAAGGACCGCGGCGGGCTGCGCCTGCAATACACTGCCGTGAGAGATAACCGTGTATTTGAATGGACACAAACAGTAAATGTGCCCTGGAGCGATAAAGTACTGGAAGTAAAGCTGGCGGCACATCGGGATAAACTGTTGCCTGGTGCATCAGAACAATGGCAAGTGCAGATCAAAGGCCCTAAAAAAGACCAGGTAGCCGCAGAACTGCTGGGCGCTATGTACGATGCTTCCCTGGATGCATTCCGGAAACAGGATTGGTCATTGCCCTCCATTTACCCCAGCTTCAGCGCCGGTCCGCAATGGGAACAGTCCGATAACTTTACCAGCCGGCAATCGTTCAACCGCTTCCCGCCGCAGCCGCCAGTAAAAGACAGCGCCATTACCTATGATGCGCTGAACTGGTTTGACTGGCTGGAAGGAAATGTGCAGTATAAAAGAATGTATGCAGGAGCCGTCAGAGCAGAGGCCGCAAGAGCAGATGACAGCAGGGAGGTGATGGCAATGGCGCCTCCTGCCCCGGCAGCCATGAACGCCAACGCCAGGCTGGAAGTATCAGTAGTGGCGCAGGACTCGGCTACACCCACACCCACACCCGAACCAGAAGCCCCCCAAACAGTTACTCCCCGTAAGAACTTTAATGAAACCGCTTTCTTCTTCCCTGATCTGCATACAGATAAAGAAGGCAACATCTCTTTGACATTCACAGTGCCCGAAGCCCTTACCCGCTGGCGTTTCCTGGGCCTGGCGCATACCAGGGAGATGGCGATGGGCTACACGGAAGCAAGCATCGTCACACAAAAGCCTTTAATGGTACAGCCCAACGCTCCGCGCTTTATGCGTGAAGGCGATAACATGCAGTTCAGCGCCAAGATCAGTAACCTGGCAGATAGCACCCTCATTGGCCAGGCGCGGCTGGAATTGCTGGATGCCACTACCATGCAGCCGGTAGATGGATGGTTCCAGAATATCTTCCCGGTACAGCATTTTACCGTACAGAAAGGACAGAGCACACTGGTCACCTTCCCCGTGCAGATACCGTACAACTTCAACAGCGCATTGTTGTACCGCATAGTAGCCCAGTCAGGCGCCTTCAGCGATGGGGAAGAGAACGCATTACCGGTGCTCACCAACAGTATGCTGGTAACAGAAACCCTGCCCCTGGCATTGCGCGGCGATGGTACACGCCAGTTCAGCTTCAATAAACTGCTGCACAGTGATACTTCCGAAACCCTGCGTCAGCATGCGGTAACGGTAGAGTTTACCGGCAACCCTGCCTGGTACGCCGTACAGGCATTGCCTTATCTCATGGAGTATCCGCATCAGTGTGCAGAACAGGTATTCAATCGTTACTACGCAAATGCATTGGCAGCGCATATGGTAAATGCCCTGCCTGAAATCAAAACCATCTTCGGCAAATGGGCAAAAACAGATACGGTTGCATTGCAAAGCAACCTGCAGAAGAATGAAGCGCTGAAAGCAGTACTGCTGCAGCAAACGCCCTGGGTGCTGGAGGCCAGGAACGAAGCTGAGCAGAAGAAACGTATTGCCCTGCTGTTTGACCTGCACCGTATGAGCGGAGAACTGTCTCACGCGCTGGACCAGCTGAAACAAATGCAGCTGCCCTCCGGCGCTTTCCCCTGGTTTAACGGCATGTGGGAAGACCGTTTTATTACTCAGTACATTGTTGCAGGTATGGGTCGCCTGCAACAGCTGAATGCCCTTACGCCTGAACAAAAGAGCGACCTGCAGCAGCTGATGAATAATGCCCTGAACTATCTGGACCTTCGCCTGGACCAGGACTATCATGCCCTGCTCAAATCAAAGGCGGACATGAAGAAACAGCAGGTCAGCGGCATCCAGCTGCACTACCTCTACATGCGCAGCTTCTTTAAGGAAAGACCGGTGGCAAAGGAAATACAGCCTGCATATGATTACTACTTCTCCCAGGCTAAAACATACTGGCAGCAGCAGAACCGCTATGTACAGGCTATGGCAGCCATTGCCCTGTACAGGAATAATGACAAAGTAACGCCTGCGGCTATATTAAAGTCACTGAAAGAACATGCCATCCGTAGTGAAGAAATGGGTATGTACTGGAAAGAGCAATGGGGATACTGGTGGTACCAGGCGCCAATAGAAACCCAGGCCATGCTAATAGAGGCTTTTGATGTAGTGGCCAACGACACCGCCGCTGTGGATGATATGAAAACATGGCTGCTGAAGAATAAGCAAACCAATAACTGGCATACCACCAAAGCTACAGCTGATGCCTGCTATGCCATGCTGCTCAGCGGCAATAACTGGCTTACTGCCAATCCGCAGGTAAGCATACAGCTGGGCGCTGAAACTATCAGCTCCGCCAATCAGCCTGCAGAAGCAGGTACGGGTTATTTCAAAAAACGTATAGATGCCAAAGCAGTAAAGGCCGCCATGGGCAATATACAGGTATCATTGCAGAACAGCCAGGGACAGCCAGCCTGGGGCGCCGTATACTGGCAGTACTTTGAGCAGCTGGATAAAATAACTGCCGCTCAAACGCCGCTGTCAATTGAAAAGCAGCTGTTCATTCAGGCCATCAATGAGAAAGGCCCTGTATTAACGCCCATCACAGCAGGCAGGCAGCTGAAAATAGGCGACCGGGTGAAAGTGCGGGTGGTACTGCGTGCAGACAAGGATATGGAATACATTCATCTCCGCGATATGCGCGCTGCCTGCTTTGAACCATTGAATGTGATCAGCGCCAACAAATGGCAGAATGGGCTGAGCTATTACGAAAGCACCAAAGATGCCTCCACGGATTTCTTCTTCAGCTATCTGCCCAAAGGTGTTCATGTGTTTGAATACACCCTGTTCGTAACGCATGAAGGTAAGTTCTCCAATGGTATCAGCACAGCGCAGTGTATGTATGCGCCTGAGTTCAGCGCACACAGTGAAGGGATGAATGTAAATGTGGTGAAATGAGTGCCATGGAGTTTGACTACATCATTACAGGCCAGGGAATAGCCGGCACTATGCTCAGCTACACACTGTTGCAGGCGGGGCAGCGTATACTCGTAATCGATGAATACAAGGCCAACAGCGCCTCCCGCATTGCCGCCGGTGTGATCAACCCGGTTTCAGGCCGCCGGTTTGAAATGGGCTGGATGTACGATGAGATATACCCTTTTGCCATGCGTACCTATCAGCAGCTGCAACAGCTGTTAAACGTGCCGGTTTTCCGGGAAAGAGATATCTGGATGGTGCTGCCTTCCGAACAGCTGCGAACGGCTTTTAATACCAAAACCACCTCCGGGGCGGCCCGGCAATATACACAGCCTGCAGACACTTCCTTTTGGGACGCCTGGCTGCACCAGCCTTATGGCGCAGCTATTGTAAAAGGCGCTACGGTACTGCTGCATAATCTCCTTCCCGCCTGGCGGAGCTATTTACAGGAGAGACAGCTGCTGCGGGAAGAGCGCCTGGACACGGACCATTTACAGATCAGTGCACAGGGAGTAAATTACAAAGGCATCAGTGCCCGCGCCCTTATTTTCTGCGAAGGGGCGCAAACGGTCGCCAACCCCTGGTTCGGACCTCACATTCCCTACCTCCTCAACAAGGGTGAGGTGCTGAAAGTACATGTACCGGGATTGATCACGGAAAACATCATCAAACGCAGCATCACCCTGGTACCCCAGGAGAAAGAGGTTTTCTGGGTAGGCTCCACCTTTGCCTGGGACTATCCTGATGAACTGCCTACCCCGGAAAAAAGGGCCTACCTGGAAGAGGGGCTCCGGCAATTGCTGAAAGTGCCCTACACCGTACAGGAACAGCAGGCGGGTATACGCCCCTCGGGTAAAGACCGCCGCCCTATCATGGGTTTGCACCCGGCTTGTCCGGCGCTCGGCATGTTTAACGGCCTGGGTACCAAGGGCTGCTCACTGGCTCCCTATATGGCAGATATGCTGAGCCGTCACCTCCTGGAGGGCCTTCCCCTGCTGCCTGAAACTGATATTAGACGATATTTTAATGGGTGAACTGGTGCAAATGCAGGCCTTAAAATGTATATTTGCCCCCCAACAAACGTAGTTTGAGGTTTGAAGTTTGGGGTTTGAAGTTCAGGGAAGCATGCCTGTAGCCAAACGTCAAACGTCGGACCTCAAACCTCAAACAATTCAATTTTTAGATATGTACAGAACGCATACATGTGGAGAGCTTAGGATGGATCATGTGGGTCAGGAGGTGAACCTGGCAGGCTGGGTACAGACAGTAAGAAAATTCGGCAGCATCACCTTTGTTGACCTGCGCGACCGCTATGGTATTACCCAGCTGCTGTTTGGTGAGTCCCTCAATAACCAGCTGGACGAAACTCCCCTGGGCCGCGAATTTGTATTGCAGGTAAGCGGTACCGTTACCGAACGTACCAATAAGAATAAAAATATCCCTACCGGTGATGTAGAGATCACCGTGAGTTCGTATAAGATCCTCAATACGGCGAAAACGCCACCCTTTACCATCCAGGATGATACCGATGGCGGCGATGAGCTGCGGATGAAATACCGCTACCTCGACCTGCGCCGTAATGAGGTGAAGAAGAACCTGGAACTGCGCTACCGCGTGAACAGGTCTGTACGCAATTTCCTGGACAGCAGGGGATTCATGGATATTGAAACGCCCTTCCTGATCAAATCCACCCCGGAAGGCGCCCGCGATTTCGTTGTGCCCAGCCGTATGAACCCCAACGAGTTCTACGCCCTGCCGCAATCTCCGCAAACATTCAAACAGCTGCTGATGGTAAGTGGTTACGACCGCTACTACCAGATCGTAAAATGTTTCCGCGATGAAGACCTCCGCGCTGACCGCCAGCCTGAATTCACCCAGATTGACTGCGAAATGAGCTTCGTAGAACAGGAAGATATCCTGAACACCTTTGAAGACATGGTAAAACATGTTTTCCAGGAGATCAAGGGCATTACCTTCAACGAGCCTTTCCCCCGTATGACCTGGGATCATGCCATGGAGTTCTATGGCAACGATAAACCGGATATCCGTTTCGACATGAAACTGGTTAACCTCACTGACCTGGTAAAAGGCCAGGGCTTTAAAGTGTTTGACGAAGCAGAGCTGGTGGTGGCTATTAACGCCAAAGGCCTGAGCGAGTACACCCGCAAACAGCTGGACGAGCTGACAGAATGGGTGAAACGCCCCCAGATAGGCATGAATGGCCTGATCTACGTGAAGTATAACACCGACGGTACGCTGAAAAGCTCTGTGGATAAATTCTTTGACGAAACCAAACTGAAAACCTGGGCCGAAAAAGCACAGGCGCAACCCGGAGATCTCATCCTGGTGCTGGCTGGCCGGGAAGAACGTACCCGCAAGGCCATGAGTGAGCTGCGCCTGGAAATAGGCGAACGCCTCGGACTGCGCAACAAAAACGAGTTTAAACCGTTATGGGTGATAGACTTCCCGCTGTTTGAGTATGCAGAAGAGGAAAACCGCTGGGTGGCACGCCACCACCCCTTTACATCGCCCAAGCCCGACCAGCTGGCGCTGATGGACGACACCACGAAATACGGACAGATCAAAGCAAATGCATACGATATTGTGCTGAATGGAACAGAAATAGGCGGCGGCTCCATACGTATCTTCCAGCGCGACCTGCAGGAAAAAATGTTCGCCGCACTGGGTATGAGCCCTGACGAAGCACGCCACAAATTCGGCTTCCTGCTGGGGGCCTTTGAATATGGCGCTCCACCCCACGGCGGTATCGCCTTCGGCTTTGACCGCCTCTGTTCATTGCTGGGCGGCAGCGAAAGCATCCGGGATTTCATCGCTTTCCCGAAGAACAACTCCGGCCGCGATGTAATGCTCGACGCTCCAAGCAGCATAGACGACGCCCAGCTGCAGGAGCTCAGGATAGACCTCGTAAAGGAAATAAAACAATAACGACATATATTTTGCAATAGGCAGCTGCCCTTTTAAACCAGGATCCCCTTTGACGCCTCATGAAATAAGGTATCAAAGGGGATTGTTATAAATAAAGCGCGGATTTAACCACAACTATCAATTATATTACATAATTTTGTAAATTGACTAAACACAAAAAAGTACTGCCATGAGAGGCAAAAAACTACTCAGCGGATTGGTATGGTTTTGTGCGGTGATATTCTTCCTGTTGCCGTCGCAGACTACGCACGCGCAACAGGTTAAAAGACGTTACCTGGATAAGTTCCAGGATCTTTCCATCAAACTAATGAACGAAACCGGTATACCCGCCAGCGTTATACTGGGTGTAGGCATGCTGGAATCGGGTATGGGCACCAGCCGTAACGCCAGGTTATTACATAACCACTTCGGCATTGTAGGCCGCAATTCGCTCGCTAAAAAACATCCTACCTACCGCTCCAAATACAGGGAGTTCAAGTCTGATACCGCCTGTTATGAGCACTTCGTAAAACTGCTCGCCCGTAAAAAATGGTATCCCCAGCTGAAAGGTAAAGCAGAATATGCCGTATGGCTGGACCATATGAACCGTTCCGGTTACAGTACCGCCGGTCATGAATGGATCAGAAGGGTCTCTAATCTCATTAAGAAGTATAAATTGTATAAACTGGACACCCAAATGGATTATGCAAAGAATGCTGAAAGCTGAACGCAGGTGTGACTTGCATTAAACATTCACCACTAGCATTCAGCATTCATCCTAACTATACATCACATGCCAGCCAACAACAGGTCTGCACATCCTTTCTATATTATTGCGGGTACCATGGTGTGCCTTTTTGGATTGTCTGTAGTCAGCAAAAACATTTCCGTAAAAGGGCTCAGCATTCGCCAGGTAGATATGCTGGCGGATATCAGGCGCACCATCCCTGCCCCCGCACCTGCCGCGCCGCCGGTAGCCCTCATCAAACCTGCACCGCCTGCAGACACTATCCAGGCAGTAGTGGCCCCGGTCTCCGGCCGGCGTCACCGCACCTACGATTACATGACCTATACCGGGATCCAGGAATACCAGGATTCCACCGGTATGAGCAAAGACCTGACGCACTTCCTCAACGCGCTCCAGGACCTTCACGCCCATAAAAGAAAGAAAGTACGTATTGCCTATTTTGGTGACTCCATGATAGAGGCTGACCTGATCACCGGCGATCTGCGTGACAGTCTCCAGGCCCGTTTTGGCGGCGAAGGCATTGGTTTTGTACAGATCACTTCCGTGGTGGCTCAATGGCGCACATCTATCCGCCACACTTTTTCTGAAGACTGGAGAGATTATCACTTCAAGAATAAACCGCCCGAAAATACACTCCTGGGTATTTGCGGCCATGCATTTGTACCCGGACCCGAAAGCTGGGTGAAATACAGTCCCGTACAAAAGCCCGGACTGAACCACTTTAACCGGGTAGGACTGCTCTATGGTCCGGCTGCCAACACCAACCTGCTGATTAACGACAAACCTTATACGCTGAATGGTGCTGATGTGCTGAATGAATTGGTGCTGCCGCAAAGCGATGTACAGCAATCCGTGACGCTGAAATTTGGTGGCGGCGACACTCCGCCTGCTCTTTATGGCCTCAGTTTTGAAAGCGATAGCGGCGTGTTTGTAGACAATTATTCTTTCAGGGGCATCACCGGCCTGGAACTGGCACACCTTAGCGGCCAGATGATCCGGCAAATGCAGCAGGCGCACACGTACGACCTGGTGGTGATCCACTACGGCGCCAACGTGCTGTTCCGCCCCGAACTCACAGATTATAACTGGTACGGGCAGTCCATGCAGAAAGTAATGGATTCCTTTGGTAAGAACTGGCCCAATACTTCCTTCCTGATCGTAGGCACTGCAGACAGAGGATACATGAAGGAAGATCATTTTGTAACGGCGCCGGGTGTACGCCCGCTGCTCAAAACACAACATGAGCTGGCCGAAGATAACGGCACTGCCTACTGGAACCTTTTTGCCGCCATGGGTGGCGAAGGCTCAATGGCACGCTGGGTACAGGAGAGTCCTGCCTACGGCAAAAAAGATCATACACATTTTACCACATACGGAGCGCGCAGGGTGGGAGCGCTGTTGTACAAAGCGATCATGGATGAATTCAGCGAGGAGGAACTCCCGTAAAAAAAGCGTCAGCTTCGCATTTACGGTTTTCATAGGAGCAGTCATTACCGGCGGAACAGTTCTGGCACAAAGCGTTAAACCCGCTGTGCCTAACACCATCCAGCAGGATACTGCGCTGTACCGCTTTTTTGAAGCGTTGCAGCAGGCAGACAGTAATGTGGTGAGCATCCTTCACCTGGGGGATTCACACATTCAGGCGGGCAGCTACCCCGTGGCCACCGGCGCAGCACTGCAAAAGGAGTTCGGGAATGCAGGCCGCGGATGGACGTTTCCCTACAACCTGGCAGGTACCAACGGCCCGGACGATTACCGCTGGAACAGTACGGTAAGGTGGCAGACAGATAAGGTGATAGACCGATATAAAGAATATGCACCGGGACCGGGAGCTATTGTGATCACTACAGGCAGCAAATCGCCTGCCTTGTATTTCAATGGCCGCTCGGTGAACGGGCTGGATGATGCCGTCAGCAGGGCGCAGCTCTTTTACGACGCGGGTTCTACCGAAGGCAGCGTACTGGCGCCGGGTGCAGCAGTCACTATTACGCCTGCGCCATTTGTGGGTACACCTACGCTCAGTAAGGCCACGCTTGAATTTCGGTCTGCCGTGCAGTCTTTTCAGACGCGCTGGGACAACAAAGGCACAGGGCCTTTCCTGTTCTACGGTGCGATCATACAGAATGGCAGCAATGGGGTGTTGTACCACGCTATCGGCATCAATGGTGCAATGTTCCAGCACTATATGGATAACCCGCTCACGCTAACGGCGCAGATGCAGGTGCTGCAACCGCAGCTGGTCATCATTTCACTGGGCACCAACGAAGCTTACAGCGGTTTAAGTGCAACTGCCATCACCGCACAGATAGACAGTACCGTGCACCTGCTGCGGCAACAGCAGCCGGATGTGCCCATCCTGCTGACTACACCGCCGGAATGTATGCGCACTACGCGCAAGGCTTTCCGTAAGAAGGTGGGGCAAAAATACCGGACCTATTACCGTGTTAGTCACTATCCTAACCCGGCTATAGGAATGGTAACACAACAGATCGTTCAATACTGCCGCGATAATGGTCTGGCCTGCTGGAACTTCAATGCGCTGAATAAAGCCATGAAGAGCAGCTTTGCCGCCGGATGGGCGCCGGATCATATACACTTTAACGCACGCGGTTACCAGCTGCAGGGCCGTTTACTGTACGAAGCGTTGCAGCAGGCATATAAAGCATACCTGGAAAACCATGGAAAGGATATTTGATATAGACATTCACAAACTGCTGTCAGTACTCCTGTACAATCCTAAGGATCCCGTACTGTTCAACAGCGCCTTCTTCTTTTATTTCTTTGCGCTCTTTCTCCTGTGCTATCTGGCCGTAGCGCGCAGTAAAACAGGCCGGGTATGGGTATACACGCTGTTTTCCCTGTACTTCTTTTATAAGGCCTGCGGCTTTTATGTAGGACTGGTGATCTTATCGGCCATTGTCGATTTCAACCTTTCCCGCTGGATTTATCATGCGCAGAAACGCCCCTTGCGGGTATTCCTGCTGGTATTCAGTATTATCATCAACATAGGCCTGCTGTTCTATTTCAAGTATACCGATTTCTTTATCGGTATCATGAATGATATTTCGGGCGGTCATATTCGTCCCCTGCACCTGCTGCTGCCCATCGGTATTTCCTTCTACACCTTCGAGAACCTGAGCTATACCATTGATGTGTATCGCCGGGAGATAAAGCCGGTAGACAATTTTATGGACTACCTCTTCTTCCTGTCCTTCTTCCCGAAACTGATGATGGGACCGATCGTAAGGGCGGCAGACTTCATCCCGCAGATCTCCCAGCCCTACCATCTGCAGTCGGAAGACATTGGTAAAGGCATGTATCTCATCATCAGCGGACTATTCAAAAAAGTAGTGGTCTCTGATTTTATCTACCTGAACTTTGTTCAGTATATTTTTGACGATCCTACCCGGCACACCGGTCTGGAGTGCCTGCTGGGCGTATATGGTTATGCGCTGGTGATCTACTGCGATTTCTCCGGCTATTCAGATATGGCCATCGGTATTGCCCGCTGGACCGGCTTCAAAATACCCCCCAATTTTGAAACACCTTATCAAAGCGCCAGCATTACGGAGTTCTGGCGCAGATGGCATATCTCCCTTTCTTCCTGGCTGCGTGATTACCTCTACATACCCCTGGGCGGTAACCGCAAAGGAAAATTCAGGCAATACCTGAACCTGGCCCTGACCATGCTGATTGGCGGTTTCTGGCATGGCGCCAGCTGGAACTTCATATTCTGGGGCGGCCTGCATGGCTTTGCGCTGGCGGTGGATAAGGTAAGGATCACCTGGTTAAAGCGTTCCGGCATCGGGTTCAAAGGTGTAGGCAAATACGCCTTCAAAGTACTGGGCATCCTCATCACCTTCCATTTTGTGTGCTTCTGCTGGATCTTCTTTAAGGCCGCAACTTTCCAGGACGCCTGGGCCCTGCTGCACCAGATTGCGTACGACTTTCAACCCGGTATATGGCGCGAGCTGTACCAGGGCTACAGTACCGTATTCGGCCTGATGCTGCTGGGTTTTGCGCTGCATTTCCTCGCGGGCGCCGGGGGGCAGCAACAGATGGAACGAGCCCTGACCCGGGTACCGGTAGCAGGCAGTATTGCCATTATGGTGCTGTTCATCTGGCTGCTGATCCAGGTAAAAACCACGCAGCCCATGATACCGATCTATTTCCAATTTTGATTGTATCGGTCCTGGCCCTACTTTTGCGGCTTAATGTTCAACCAAAAAATATGCGGACAATGAGACGTTTGCCGGTGTTGTGCCTGTTCCTTTTGCTGGCGGGTGTTGCCAGGGGACAGTTCCTTATGGATATGATAGACACTTCCACCTCCCTGGGAAAGGGAATGTTTTCTATGTACAAGAAGTACGACGCGCTGCGTTTCAGTGGCTATATTCAGCCGCAGTTCCAGTATGCCGGCAGTAAAGGCGCTAAAAACTATTCCGGGGGCGATTTTCCGGAAGCAGTCAATAACCGCTTTATGCTGCGCAGGGGCCGCATTCGTTTGGATTATGAACGTTATTACGATAATGGCATGCCCATGGTAGCCTTCGCTTTCCAGTTTGACGGCACAGAGAGAGGGGTATTTGCAAGAGATTTTTACGGGCGTGTGTTTGAAAACAAGTGGAATGTGTTTTCCATAAGCGGGGGGATGTTTGCAAGACCCTTCGGCTATGAAGTGAACCTGGCCTCTGTAGACCGCGAAAGCCCGGAACGCGGACGTATGTCGCAGATACTTATGAGAACAGAGCGCGATCTTGGCGCGATGGTCACTTTTGAGCCACGCCGCAAAGACCATCCGCTGCGGCATTTCAGGATAGATGCGGGCTTGTTCAATGGCCAGGGGCTGGCCGGCCCGTCTGATTTTGACAGCCACAAGGATCTCATTGCCCGTATAGCGCTCAAACCCTATACGTTGAATACAAAAGGCTGGCGTATCTCAGGAGGTATCTCCTGCCTGTACGGCGGCATGCAGCAATTCACCCGCTACATTTACAGATCAGGCACCGTGGTGGATGGTAAGCCAGGGTTTAATGTAGATTCCACGCTTTCAAATGAAGGAAAGATAGCGCCCCGCCATTATTACGGTGCGGATGTACAGTTGAAGATACCAAATGGCAAAAAGGGTTTTACGGAGTTCAGGGCAGAATACATTCGCGGAACACAAACCGCTACCGCCGCTACCAGTGAAACGCCGGGCGCTATTCCCGAAGATGCTGCCGGCGCTAAATTGCCTTTGTATGTAAGGAAATTTGACGGCGCTTACTTTTACTTCCTGCAACATCTGGGAAGCCCCCAGCACCAGCTGGGCCTGAAATACGACTGGTATGATCCCAACAGCGATATCAGCGGCCACCAGGTAGGGCAGGCTGGCAGCAACACCACCGAGGCCGATCTTCGCTTCGATACTTTCGGCGCAGGCTATCTTTATCACATTAATGAACATCTCAGGTTAACACTGTGGTATGACCTTGTAAGGAATGAGTCAACAGACCTTCAAGGCTATACCACAGATGTTAAAGACGACATATTTACCTGCCGCCTGCAATTCAGGTTTTAGTACCCGCTACTCAGGTACACACAATACCGCGTCTGCCATCATATCGCCCTGTACGCCCTCCGGCAGGGAAAGCTCTATGTAATAAGGTGAACCTTTCTTGTAGGAGTAAGATCCCAGTGGCACCCATTCATTGCCATGTTCTTCCAGCGGCTGCCGCATGGTTTTGTTGCCATCTGCAGATACGATGTTGAAATTAACAGCGGGCGCTTTGCCCTGTTTGGCAATGTTGTAGTAATAGATGGTGTACCGTCCTTCATGCTGCATGGGCGGTGTAAAGCGGATGCTGCCGCTGTTGGCGGTGGTAACAGAAGTGCCATAGTTGTGCGAAGCTTTCGTTTGCTGCCACTGGCCTTTTGTCTGCAGGAATGTTTTATCAGCATCATCTACCAGTACTTCAGGAATGCTGCCGTCTACCAGCGGGTCTTCTTTCAGCTTTTGCTGTAAAGCTTTTACGTTGATGTCCTGCACTGCTTTGCCGTCATTGATAGCCATTACTGCAGCGGTGGCAGAAGACTGGCCCAGCACCATGAACACCGGCTCCATACGGATAGAACCATAGGCAATGTGCGTGGCAGATAAGCACACGGGCACCAGCAGGTTTTTACAATCCTTTGGTTTGGGCACCAGCGAACGGTATGCAATAGGGTAGGGGCCGGGTGTACCTTTCTGCACATCTCCTTCATTCTTTACCATCCCATTTACCACTACGCGCTGACAGTTGTGAGAGTCCATGGTATAGGCAGCCATGCCGATCGCATCTTTTACTACTTCCCTGCCTTCGCAGTTGTGTTGTGTCATTACATACTGGCCTATCATCCTGCGGGCTTCCCTCACATAGAGCTGGAAAGACCATCCGCCATTATCGGTGTACTCATCTTTGGGGTAACCCCATTTCAGCATCTCGGTACGCAAATCTTCTGGTACCCGGGGATCATGGCCGATGAAATACAGCAGGCCTTTGTTATAATCTTCATGCGCCTTGATGATCTTTTTGCGGGTGGCATAATCAGCTTCCGGGTAATCATAGTTCATACCGATCATGTCTGTGGAGAAGGGACCGTTGTTGTTGATATCCGTTTTATTATTCGGCATCAGGTCAAACTTCAGTCCGCCCCATAGGTTTTTCCAGCGGTTCTTTTCCAGCACTCTTACCAGCAGCTCATACCTGGAAGGATCGTAGTTGTCAGGCTGTGTAATGGGTATCAGGTTGGCAGGATCGCTGCTCAGGCAGATACGGAAATTATAGGCCTGTACCTTTTTATCGCCCGCACCGTTTTTAGCCGGCGGCTCGGGGCTGATGCCCCATAATAATCCGCTGGAAGCATTCCCCTTTTCTTTATAAGGATCAATGCCATCAGGAAACTGGTGCTTATCCAGCAGCTGAACACCGTTCCATGTTTCGTTATAGTCGCTGTTGGCTTCCCTGCCAATGGTATAACTCACCCCTGCGCGGGCCATCAGGTCGCCTTCATAGCTGCAGTCAATGAACATCTTTGCCCTGATGGTACGCTGTGCGGGGCCGTTGCCTTCTGCTTTATCCAATGTGATGGATTGTATGCTGCCCTGCTGCTTATCAGCTTGGGTAATATAGTAACCATAGAGCACCGGTACCTGTGCTTGCTGTATATAGTCATTCAGGATGTTTTCTGCCACATGCGGCTCAAAGATCCATTGTTCAAACTTGCCGTAATGACGGCCAATACGCCGGTAGAAATCGCGCGCCAGTCCGGTGATGGCAAATTTGTTGCCGATATCCGTATATCCCAGTCCGCCGCTGGTCATGCCGCCCAGGTGTTTGCCAGGTTCTACCAGCAATACGCTCTTGCCCAGTTTCTTTGCCGTATAGGCTGCAGTTACGCCCGCAGCGGTGCCGCCGTACACGCAGATGTCATAGCTGTCTGCCGGTTGCGCGGCAGCGTCATGGCCGCCTGCCAGTAATGCCAGCAGGGTGGTTAAAATGCCTGTTCTTAGTTTACGTATGTTCATCATGTTAGTTTGATTATTTATATCCCGGGTTTTGTTGTAAAGTAGCCTGACCGTTCAGGTAGCTGTTCTGTATCTCTGTCTGTGGAATCGGGTAATATTCATCTACGCCTTTCGTGAAAACGGCTCCTTTAAGATATACTCTTTTTACGGATACTTTAGCCAGGTAGGTGTTCAATGCTGTATCTGCAATGCCCCATCTTACCAGGTCAAAGAAGCGGTGGCCTTCCATCGCCAGTTCCAGCTTGTTTTCAAACCGCACAGCCTGCATGGCTGCGCTGCGGGATGTCCAGGCTTCTTTGTAGATATCTACGTTGTAATTGGCGGCAGGTGTACCATCGGGCAGCTGTACCACACAACCGTTGCGGGCGCGGCTGCGCAGCTGGTTCACATACAGCCTGGCCTTATCCGGGTCGCCGATGGCGGCCTCGCATTCTGCTGCCCAGAGGATCACTTCCGCCAGTCGCAGCAGCTTCACATTATTGGCTACTGCGGTAGGGCTGGAGGCATCGGTAAATTTGCCCTGCTGCTCCTGGTAGTAGACGTTTTTTTTGGGGCTATAAGGCCCTGCATAAGCCTGGTTGCGGATCCAGGCAGCGCCGGGGTGCGGGCCCCAGTCCAGGTAAGGAATGCCCCTGCGTCCAACGGTCCAGTCCAGGCGCGGGTCCAGCGCACCGGTATAGGGCGTGAAAGGCTGATCGGAGGGAATGCCCTCATCATTCTTCACATCTTCCAGGTTATAAGTACCCATCATGGGCAGCCCGTTAACATCCGTTTTGTAGGCATTCACAAGATCCTGGCTGGGCTGAAAGGTGCCGCAGCATTTACCGGGGCCTCCTGTATAGGGATAGTTCAGTGCGTCGCCCTGGTTGCCGTTACCGCCGTTGGCGCCATCGTTTACAGAGGTCTGTGCTTCCAGTATGGCTTCAGGGCTGTTCTTTGTTGCCGGGTTGAAATTATCATGGAAGCAATCGTTCAGCCGGTATTTTACCCCACGTGAGTTCTGGCCATTGGTAAGCACGGCTTCTATCAGCGGTTTGGCTGCTGTGTAGTTGCTTTGATACATATACGCTTTAGCGAGATAGGCGGTGGCCACCCACTTGTTCACGCGCCCGACAGCGTCCTGCGTTTCAGGCAGGTTGTCCATTGCGAACTGCAGGTCATTCATAATCTCCGGCCAGATATCATGATCGTTGGGTACCTTCGGGTTCAGCTCTGTTACGTTGTCGTCCAGGTAGGGCACCCTGTTCCACAGCTTCTTGGCCTCGAAGTGATAGAATGCCCTCAGAAAGCGTGCTTGTGCCGCTACATTGATTTTTTCTGCCTCGCTCATGTCTGTTACCTTGCGCAGTACTTTCAGCGTGTTATTGGCCCTTACAATGCCATCGTACAAGGTACGCCACTTACCCAGGTAGTAATTATCCGTAGGGTTGGATTCATATCTTTCAATGTTGTTGATATCCGGCTGACTGCTGGGATCAGCGCCTTTGTGGGCTTCGCCGCCGCGAATACTGCCAAAGCTCCAGTTGGAAGCGGTCTGCTCATAGCTGCCGCCGGCGCCTATGCCGTCCAGCAGGGAGTAAGCGCCAACCAGGATGGCATTCACCCCTTTTTTGTTGGCCAGTGCGTTTTCATCAAGTGACAGCGGCTGTTTGTCCAGGAAACTGTCTGAGCAGCGCCAGCCCAATAGCAGGAGTAGTGCAGTACAGCCGGTGAATATGAGTTTTTTCATGCGTAGATTTTTTACATCAGGAATTAGAAAGTAAGCGAAAGCCCCACCAGTACCTGCCTGGCGTTGGGATAGAATCCATAGTCCACACCTTTGTTAAGATCGCCGCCGCCGCCAAAACCAGCATTCATAATATCCGGCTCCAGCCCGCTGTAAGAGGTGATGGTAAAGAGATTGGTGGCCTGTAGATACACCCGCAGCTGGTCTATGTTCACTCTCTTCAGCAAAGTAGCCGGTAGTGAGTAACCCAGCTGTATATTTTTGGCACGCAGGTAGGAGCCATTTTCTATATAGTAGCTGTGCGAAATACCGTTGCTGATATTATCGTTGGCGTCCAGTATCGGCAGCTTTGCATCCGGGTTATCAGGCCGCCAGGAGTCGTACAGCATGCGTTTGCTGCGGTTGCCTGCAAAGGTCTGGAAGTCTGTATAGTATTTGGTGATGTTGTAAATATCATTCCCCTGTGAGCCATACAGGTACATGTTGAAATCAAAATTTCGCCAGGCCAGGCTGAGGTTGAACCCGTAGGTAAAATCAGGATGCGGGTTACCGATGATGGTTCTGTCGTTCAGCGTTACCGTACCATCTCCGTCAATATCTTTCAGTTTATACTTGCCTACAAATTTTGCAGGGTTGCTTTTATCCATACCGGTTTGCAAAGCATGCGCTTTTACTTCTGACTCGTTCTGGAAAATGCCTTCTATCTGGTAGCCGTAGAACATAGATACCGGCTTTCCTTTTTCGGTAAGGGTAATGGTGCCATAGCGGGTGCCGCCGCTGAATATCTGCTCCGTTCCGGTTTCTCCCAGGCGCAGCACTTCATTCTTGTAGTGGCTGAAGGTAATGCCGATATCGTACTGCAGTTGTCCGCGTATTTTATCACGGTAGTTAATACCCAGGTCAATACCCGTATTACGCATGTCGCCGATGTTCACGAATGGCGCGGTGGCTCTGCCTGCGAGCGCCGTGAGCTGTGGTTGTGTGAGCATATCGTTGGTGCGGCGGTCGTACACTTCTGCATTTACTTCCAGTTTGCCTCTCAGCATGGCGATATCAAGACCGATATTGGTCATCACAGTAGATTCCCATACGGTAGCGGGATTACCGAGGTTAGCCAGGTAGTAGCCGATCACGGTGCTGTTGCTGGTACCTCCCAGGTCGTAATTGGAGTTACGCGGACTGGTGCTGTATTCATATGCATAGTTATATGCGCGGGGAATTTCCTGGTTGCCGGTAGCGCCGATACCTGCTCTCAGCTTCAGCTCATCCAGCCAGCTGAGGCCTTTGAGGAAGGGCTCTTCAGAGAGGCGCCATCCCACACTGGCAGCGGGGAAGATGCCATAACGTTCTGCGGGTGCAAACCTTGATACGCCATCGCGGCGCAGGATACCGGTAAAGAGGTATTTGTCGCGGTAGGAATAATCCACCCGCCCAAATATGGATGCCAATGCTGTTTCCGTTTGGCTGCTGGCATTGGTTTGCGTACTGGGGTCACCGTTATTCAGGTTCCAGATCAGTTCTGATGTGCTGAAATAGTTTACCCTGCCGCCGCTCAGGTTGCGTCCTTTTTCAGAGATGGCTTCTGTACCCAGCACGAGGTTCACATTGTGCCGTCCGAATGTTTTCTTATAGTTAACGGTGTTGGTGAACACCCAGCGCAGGTTGTAGTTGGAGTTCTCGTTGAAACCATTGTTGGCCGCCGGTTCTGAATGCTCTGGATTGAGGTAGGAAAAACTATAGCCGTTCCAGTTGGTATAGTCTATCCCGAAGCTGGACCTGAACTGGAAATCTTTCAGGAAAGTGATCTCTGCAAACGCATTGCCAAAAGCGCGGAAACCTTTTGTTTTGTTGTCTTTGCCGCGGTACAGCAATGCATAGGGATTGGAAGAGTTGCCCAGCCCTGCGCCACGTGTACCTGCAAAATGTCCGTCAATATCATATACCGGTATAATAGGCGGCACACGCATGGCCTGTACAATGGCGTTGCCTTCACCGCTGGCATAATCACCGCCGGTGTTTTCGGTAAACGCTACCTGCAGGTTCTCACCGAAACGGATATTCTTTTTCACCAGCAGCGAGGTGTTAATACGCGCTGAATAGCGTTTGAAATAAGTATACTTCAGGATGCCTTCCTGGTTAAAGTAGTTAAGACCAAAAGCATAATTGCCCTTATCTGTGCCGCCGGAGCCTGTAAGCTGATGATTCTGTATAGCGGCCGGCGCAAAGATCTGTTTATACCAGTCCGTTCCCTGTTGGCTGGCGCGTACAATCTGGTTGGTAGTAAGATCATAGGCGCTTTCATCTACTTCACCCTGTTGTTTGCCCGAAGGTAGTATGTAGTAAGGAATGACCGGTTGCATACCATTTCCAAACTGCGGATGTGTGGGATTGCCGTTGGCGCCTACCTGTCCGGCATTTCTGAGGCTGGTCCATATAAGGTCTGCCCACTCGCTGGTGTTCAGCAGCTCCGGTCCTTTACCCGGGTATTGCATACCGTAGTAAGCATCGTAAGAGATCTTTGATACGCCTGCCTTACCCTTCTTTGTGGTAATGATCACGACACCATTACTGGCCTGCGCGCCGTAAATAGAAGCGGCGGCTGCATCTTTCAATACCTGTATAGATTCAATATCATTCGGGTTCAGGCTGTTGAGGCTCTGGCTGCGGGTAGATACGCCGTCAATTACATACAGCGGCCCGTTATCATTGATGGTGCCGATACCCCTGATACGGATGCTGACCCCCGCGCCCGGTGCGCCATTACTGGTGGTGGTAACCCCGGCGGCCCTCCCCTGTAACTGCTGGCCAAAATTACCGGCGGGTACTGAGAGCAGGTCTTTGGTTTTGACCACTGCTACAGACCCGGTGATGTCTTTTTTCTGCTGCGAGGTATAACCGGTTACCACTACTTCTGATAGAGAGCTCGTGGCGGATAACAGTGTTACATTGGCAGTAGCGCCGTCTGTAACAGCCAGCTCTCTTGCTTCGAAGCCGATGTACTGGAAAAGCAGTACGGCATTACGATCCGGCGCCTGTAAACGGTAATGCCCGTCGGCATCTGTTACCGTGCCTTTAGTACTGCCTTTGATCATTACGCTTACACCCGGCAATGCCTGTCCATTGGCAGCGTCTGTTACTTTGCCTGCAATGGTGGTATCCGTGGTGATGAACGTATTGATCACCGCGCTTAGCTCATTGGCGGGAAGCGTTGCTTCCCGCGGTGTATAGATGGTGTAGCTGTGCTGCCCGAACTGTTTTACCTTCATGCCAAAAGGCTGCAAGAGGTCTTTCAGCAGCGCATCCAGGTTGTTGTACTGTACCTGCTGGTTGCGAAGATGGAGCAGCACTTTCTCTGCAGTTACCTGTTTCTGCTGCAGTGTTTCGCTGTCATAATCAAAGCTTACCTGGTATCGTTGGGCGATGTTGTGAAGGGCAGCTGTGAGCGGCATGCTTTTCATACGGGTGTTTTTCTGATGCTGATCCTGCCGCCCGTTCCAGGAAATATCCTGCGCGGTGGTATCAGGGTGTATGAACAACATACAGCATAGGAAACATACCATCGCCCTGTGTAAGTAAAGGAGGTGCGTCATAACTGGAATTTAAAATGTTGAGTGTTAGGAAGTCAATGGCCGATGGACTATCGGGCATCAACTATCACTGTGTCTTTCTGCCGGGTTGTCTTCAGCTGGTAAATAGTACTGATCTTCTGCAGCAACTGGTCGGGTTCATTCGCCGGCGCTGTACCGTTAAAACGTTTATTCGTTAAGGTAACAGGCGCATTTATCTTAAAATGCCATCCGTATGTATCTGTTAAGTATCCTAATATCTCTTCTACCGGTGCATTGCTGAACACCAGCTGGTTGCTGCGCCAGGCAGTGTGCCATTGTGTGTGCACTTTTTTGCTGCGCATACCTTTATCATCCATCACTACCATATCGCCGGGCTGCATTTTTACCGCACGCGCATTCCGCATGGCCGGGTTTACCTGCACGGCGCCCTGTTCCAGTACCACCTGCAATTGCTGCTGCCGCGATCTTACATTGAATGCGGTGCCCAGTACCCGTATCTCGCCTTTATCACAGCGAACGGTGAATACAGGCGCATGGGGCCGGGTGGGTACGGAGAAATAGGCTTCTCCCTCCAGGGTTACCTGGTGCGGACTGAAACGATGGTAAACAAGCTTCGATTGCTGGTTTAGCATGATCTGCGATCCGTCAGGGAAGCTGATGCGCCGCAGCTCTCCGGCCTGGGTCTCAATAACGGTAGCCGTATTGGCCAGGTAACGGTAACTGCACACACCTGCTATTAACAGCAGCACAGACGCCGCTGCATACCAGATCAGCCGTCTTAGCACCGCACGCCGCGGACGGGCGCTGAGACTACGGTGCTGCAATTCCAGCTGTTGCCATATCCTTTCTACTACCGCCGGCTCAACCGGTGTTTGCGCAAAGCGGTAGTGCAGCAACAGGCTGCGGGCCTCCTGTACGGTAAGCGCCTTTTCCGGGTAGTCCTGCAGAAACTGTTCCCAGAAGGCATTCAAACCGGCGTCAGGTGTTTTTACCCAGCGGATGAAATCATCATCCAGCGCCAGCTGCCAGGTAGTGTAATGTTGATAGAAGGCAGACGATTTCATACTAAAGAGCCATTAGCCATTAGTTGTTAGCTGTTAGTGACGGTCATTAGTCCGGATCGGCTTCGGTTGGCAGACAGGACGAATGACTATTCACAGTGTCATTTGCATACAGAGTAACGGGATCTCCGTTTTTATCCCCCGGCGGCTGAAAATATTTCAGAAATGGATGTTGTCTAAAAACCGGCGGCTTTTTTGAATATCGTCTAAATATGCCTGCTGGCCTGTAAAATGAAACAGAGGCAGCCAAGAGAAGGGCCGGGCAGCAGCTGCCGTAAGGTATCAAGGGCCTTGTATACGGTTTTGTAGGCCGATTTCTGGTCTATGTCCATGATCGCCGCAATCTCTTCATAACCCAGCCCGTGAAAGAAGCGCAGGTAGATCACTTCTTTCTGCCGGTTGGGCAGCTGGTTAATATAATGCTGTAGCACAGACAGCTGTTCTTTTTGCAGGTACGTTTCCAGCGCAGGTGTTTGCAGGGAAGGCTCCAGCTGCAGCACAGTATCGAAGAGTTCTTGTGCAGGCAGTTCCTTGCGGTGACGTTTGAGCAGTTTTATCAGTTCGTTGCGCACACAACGCAACAGGTAATATTTAACAGAGCGGGGAACAGGCAATTGCCGCCGGTGTTGCAGCAGGTAAGTAAAAACATTCTGCACTGCATCTTCTGCCAGCGATCTTTCGCCGCTTATTTTATAACTGTAGTCCAGCAAGGTAGTAATGGAGTTACGGTACAGCCATTCAAAAGGCGCAATATCATCCTCCCGGGTAAACGCCTCCCATGCTGTACGGGCTTCATCTTCCGCTAGGGGAGCCTGGTTTTCATATGTCTCTTTGGCTGACAATACAGTAATAACATTCTTGCATCTCCCACACCCCCTCCCCAATTCTTAATTTTTAATTACACCCAATCACTCTTCCCCGTCTCCAGCGTAAACCCAAAAGTAGATCCTATCTCCGGTTTGCTGCGCACATTAATGGTTTGGTTATGTGCTTCAATGATGTGTTTAACAATAGCCAGCCCCAGTCCCGTACCGCCAATGTCACGGCTACGGGCCCTGTCTGTACGGTAAAAACGCTCAAATACGCGGGGCAGGTGTTCTTCGGCCATGCCGATGCCATCGTCAGAGATCTCTATCAGTACCTGCCGGTCGTCCATCGTATATACGCTGGCGATAGTATGGCCGTCGTTCTTGCCGTATTTGATGGAGTTGTCCACGAGGTTCATCAGCACCTGTCGTATCTTTTCCTTGTCCGCCAGTACGGTTACCGGCGCTTCGCATCCTTTTTTGATATTGAACTTAATGCCTTTGGTATTGGCTTTCAGCGAGAGGGTATCAAACACGTCCCTGATAAGATCCTGTATTACAAAAGGTTCTTTGTTGATGGTCATTTCGCCGCTTTCCAGCTTGGATATTTCGTCCAGGTCGTCTATCAGGTGGCAGAGGCGGTCAATGTTCTTGGTGGCATTCTTCAGGAAAACCTTGTTCACGCTCGGATCTTCTACAGCGCCATCCAGCAGGGTGTGTATATACCCCTGTACAGCAAATACGGGAGTTTTCAGCTCATGGCTCAGGTTCAGCAGGAACTCTTTACGGAATTCTTCATTGCGGCGCAGCAATTCCAGTTCTTCTTTTTTCTGAGCGGCCCATTTTTCCACATCTGCGCTTACTTCTTCAATCGTCTTCAGGGGGAGGATATTCTTGTTGAAGAATTCTTCCCTTTTGGAGGCCTTGGTCTGGTAAATGAACTTGTATATGAGCTTTATCTTACGGTAGATGAAGTTCTGTAAGGTATACAGGTACAGGTAGTAGGATACCAGGAATGTCAGTACGAACGCGGTGAGCATAAGCTGCCAGCTACCGTCGGTAATAAGGCTTCCCAGGGCTATAATTGCTGCTATAATAAATGCAGTGAACCCCGCCAGTTTCTGCGGGGAAAGGTTTTTAGCTTTGAACATACTCCAGTGTGAGTAATTATTGTGATAGTGGGAAATTAAGCCAATTTTTTTACTTGGCACATTCCGCGTCCCCCTACATTTCAAACTTGTAGCCCACACCCTTCACCGTAGTGATCAGGTCAATGCCTATTTTCTGGCGTATTTTACGGATGTGCACATCAATGGTACGGTCGCCTACGATCACCTCTGTGCCCCATACCTGGTTCAGGATCTCGTTGCGCAGGAATACACGTCCGGGTTTGGACGCCAGCAGCTGTAGCAGTTCAAATTCCTTTTTAGCGAGGATGATTTCCTGGCCTTTATAGCTAACGGTGAATTTTTCCCGGTCAATGATCAGGTCTCCCAGCTGCAGCTGTGTTTCTTCTGTTTTGTGCAGGCGGCGGAACAGTGCATTGATGCGGCTTACCAGCAATTTGGGTTTAATGGGTTTGGCGATATAATCGTCGGCGCCCATGTTAAGTCCGTCTATTTCAGATTTTTCATCGTTCAGCGCTGTGAGGAACAGCACCATAGTATCCCTGAATTCGGGTATTTTCCTGATCTCGCGGCAGGTGTCTATCCCATTCTTATTAGGCATCATGATATCCAGCATAATAAGATCGGGGCGGAATATTTTGGCTTTCTGGATAGCTTCGCTGCCGTCTTTGGCCGTAACGGTGTCGTATCCTGCAGATTTGAGGTTGTAGCTGATGATTTCCAGAATATCCAATTCGTCATCCACCACTAATATTTTACCTGCAACCGCTTGGTCTATCATAAATATCCTTTTGTTAAGATGGCACAAAATTAATTCGCCACCGGGTTAAGTTAACATTATATAATTGTTAACACAGCCGTCAGCAACAGCGGCTGGTACTGCAAACTTACTGATAATGCAGAGACAGCCAGCGGCTGGGATAATATATCTATTTAGTATTATCTGTATCTTTTTGGTTAATATGGTCATTTTTAGCATGCAGCTTTTTGATGGCGTGGGTAATTTCATTCAGCATGTCAATCTGCGTTTGCTGTAGTTCCAGCACATCCTGCTGCTGGCGGATAATGAGGTGGTCTATCTTTTCATGCAGTATCCGCACTTCCAGCTCAGATTTCAGGTTGATCATATAGTCATTTTTCGCCCTTTGGCGGTCTTTTTCCTCCTGGCGGTTCTGGCTCATCATGATCACCGGCGCCTGTAAGGCGGCCAGGCAGCTGAGCAGCAGGTTCAGGAGAATGAAGGGGTAGGGGTCAAAGCCCTTATTGGACAGCCAGAGGAGGTTGAGGCCCATCCAAACCAGTATGAAGCCCAGGAAAAGGAGGATGAAGGACCAGCTGCCGCCAAAGTCGGCTATTTTATCGGCCAGCCGCTGCCCCAGGCTCAGCTGGGTATTTTCCATGCTGTCTTCCAGTTTATCCGACAGGGTTTCGTGGTCGCGTAGCTTTTCCATCACTGTTTTTTCCAATTCCGTCAGCTCACCGATCTCTTTGGAGAAAATGGTCTCAAAATATTGCTGGCGATAATGGTTCAGTTCTGAAATGGCCAGGCTGCAGCGGTTATTGAACGCAGGGTGCTCCTTACGTATCAGTTCCAGCAGCTCCTGCCGGATGCCATGTCCGCTCACCCGTTCTGTGGTAGGAAACAGTTTTCCCGACAGGTCGCTTTTAAATGTCTGCATGTTTAACGATTAACGATTGAAGTTTGAAGTTTGAAGTTTGAAGTTCGTTAAAGGTTTAAAAGTTCAGAAAAAGATTTCCGGACTCAGGTCTAAACTCCAATTGCTAAGCAGCTCCAACCAGGCTCCCCGCCTCCGGCCAACCTATCACTTCGAAACAACCTCCAGCCTCAAACGTCAAACTTCAAACTTCCAGCCTCAAACCCGTCAACTTTTCCCGTCCGCAGGGCGTTTTATGAAATTGGTCGTAAATTTGCTATAAGGGAAGGAGAAAAGTATATATTAATATAATAGATGAAGAAATTTTTAATACTGTTATGCCTGGTGGCTTCTCAAGGTAGCCGGGTATTTGCACAGGGCGAGCAGAAGATAGACATCCCTATCGGCCGCCAGGGTTTTCACGATAATATTGATAAAGAGCAGGCTGCCGCCGCCAAATTTGATGGCAAGGCGGATGATTTTGTTAAAGTGTCCGATGACAAAACGATCAATCTGCAGGTGACCAATGCCGTTATCAGGCAGGTAGACGATATGCAGTTAGACATTGAGCGGGATACCCTGCTTGACCACCGCCTGAAGACCAAGTATCTCTCCGGGCTGTACGTGATGTTGCACGACTATAACAGCAAACGCGCCTACCGCAAGATAGATCCGGCTGAAGCCCCCGCCATGGTAGCCGCCTACCGCGATATGATGAAAGCCGATATCCATGGCCAGACCATATTGCCGATAGTACGGGGCCTGTCTTTCAACGCCGGCGAAAAAGTGATCGAAGTGTTCAAAGATAACCCCGGCTACAAAGAGGCCAGGGGCGTGATGTTTGCCAAATACGCTTATGACAACCTGGAAACGGTAATGTCCAGGATAGGGGAGTATCTTGACTACCCCGAAACAGACTCCATCGTAGCGGCCGTAGCCCGCAAGTATCCCAACCAGGTGCTTACCTACGCTACTTCTTATACGCCGGTGGCCAATGCCATCAAAAAGAACCAGGATCCCGTGGTGCAGCTGATCGTGAAAATCGGTAACTCGGGCCAGTCTACCCGCATCCTGCCCTTTATTGACGAGCTGATAGATGGTTCCATGAGCGTAGACTCCCTGGAGAGAGTGGTAAGCGGCGATTATTCCTACTTTAAACAGATGGTGAAAACCTCCATTGTGCTGCAGCAGAAGAAAAGTAACGGGCAGAACCCGCTGGGACTGAAAGCCATGATGGAGAACCTGCAATCCCGCTCCCTGCGCTACATCCGCGAGGTGAACGACCTGCACGAAGAATCCAACAATGTGCGCTTTGCCGTTGTAAAGAACTTTACACCCGAAGAACTGTATTACCTGATCGTGAACGGACAGGAAGAACTGTTCACGTCCAGCTATACCAACCATGGCAACGCCGGTTTATACGATCAGATGATGGCCCGTATGAAACCACCCCGTGGAGACAGCCTGCTGATGCTGGTGAGCTTTGACCGCTTTAAGAAGTTCATCGCCATGGCTGCGGGTTTTAACACGCTGGACCACTTCCTGAAATCCATGGAACCGGAGAACGCCAACTACCTCATGAAGAAATATGTGAGCAGCCTGGAAAAAACCGAAGACCTGGAAGATGCGGTGGATGTGGCCAACTCCTTTGGCAGCATACGCGATCCCAAGCTGCTGGATTTCCTGCGTGAAGAAGTGAAAAAGAATTATGTATTCGTATCCCGCAAGAATGACCGCCGCGGTAAAGTGATCTACGAACTGCTTTCCAGCCTGTTTGAAACGGAGTCTGGCCAGCAGAACGATTCTTCCAAGGCTTCAGATATGGCAGCCAGGTTGAGCCTGCCGCCCATCAATTATGTGAACTTCTCCGGACTGGTGAACGACAGCGGCCGTATCTATCAGCAGGTGTTCTTCTACGGCGATAAGGACGGACAGGAATCCTACGCCAGCTTTATGACCAGCTTTGGCGGCGGAGACTGGAGCGTGAGCCGTGGTAAATACTGGACCACCATCACCTCTCAGAAAGGCAAGCCGATCACCATCTTCGCCAACCTCCCGCTGGATGAACCGGAAGACAAAACGGCTATCGAGAAGCTCAGCGAGTACCTGGATGAAAAAGATATACATCCCACTGTATTCATACACCGTGGCCACAGTTACCATGTAAATACTACCATGGATAACCTGCAAAGCTCTGCCAAGATAGTAGTGCTGGGCTCCTGCGGCGGTTACCACAACCTGGCCAAGGTGCTGGAAAAATCTCCTGAAGCGCATATCATCTCCTCCAAACAGGTAGGTACGCGCTTTGTAAATGAGCCCATCATCCGCAGTCTTGAAGAAGTGATCCGCAGCGGCAGGAATGTAGACTGGGTAAATATGTGGGCCGCACTCGGCAAACGCTTTGCCGGCGATGCGCGCAACAAGGAACTTTTCAGCGATTATGTTCCTCCGCACAAAAACCTGGGCGCTATATTTATCAAAGCGTACAAGCAGATCATGAAAGATGATAAATAATTGGCGCAGCCCCGGGTCTTCACTCCCGTCATTGCGGGAAGCCGCTGAGCCAATGCGCGTGGCGCGACGAAGCAATCTTTAAACAGCAAATACCAAATACCAGATGGCAAACGGTAATGACTACATTCAACCGTTTGCCATTTGTCATTTAAAAGACTACTTCGGCCCGGCGCCCCGCCAGGGCTCTCCGGGCCTCGCAATGACGGCTGCTGAAGTCCCCCGCAATCACTAACCACTTTTTCTTCGTAAGTTTGTATGATCCATGGACAACTTAACTATAAAGCGGGTATTTGATTTCAGTTTGTTGCGGCGTCTCTTCTCTTTTGCTGCTCCATATAAGCGCTCCTTTTATCTTTCCATGTTCCTTACGGTGCTACTGGCCGTATTATCACCTTTACGTCCCTGGCTTATACAGGTAACAGTAGATAAGTATATCGCCAACCAGTGGATGCGCATGCTGATCATTATCACCATTGTTCAGATTGGCGTACTGCTGCTGGAAACGCTGGTACGTTTCTTTTTCGGTTATCTCACCAACTGGCTGGGACAGTCCGTAGTAAAGGATCTTCGCGTTACGGTATATAAGAAGATCGTGCGCCTGAACCTGTCTTTTTTTGACAGAACGCCCATCGGTACTTTAACTACACGTACCATCAACGATATAGAAGCCATCAACGATGTTTTTTCAGAAGGCATTATTTCCATTGTGGCAGATCTGCTGATGATCGTGGCCATACTGGTAGTGATGTTCATAGAAGACTGGCGCCTGACGCTCATCAGTTTGTCGCCTTTCCCGGTGCTTATCCTTGCCACCTGGATCTTCAAGGAAAGCGTGAACAAATCCTTTCACCAGGTCAGGAATGCCGTTGCAGCCCTCAACGCGTTTGTACAGGAACATATCACCGGTATGGTAGTGGTGCAGGCTTTCTCTGCAGAGAAAAGGGAATTTGCCCGTTTTAAGAAGATCAATAAAGATCATCGCAACGCCAATATAGACGCCATTTTCGCCTACTCCGTATTCTTTCCCGTGGTGGAAATTATCCTGGCTATCTCGCTGGGCCTCATGGTGTGGTGGGGCGCCAATAAAGTGCTGAGCTACGAGGTGACCCAGGGCGTGATGATCGCCTTTATCATGTACCTCAACCTGCTGTTCCGTCCGCTGCGTGTGTTGGCAGACAAGTTCAATACGCTGCAGATGGGCATGGTGGCCAGCGAACGGGTGTTTAAGATACTGGACAACGAAGACCAGATCCCCGATAAAGGAACAAAAGATGCGGCAGGCATGCGGGGAGACATCATCTTTGATCATGTTCATTTTGCCTATACGGAAGACCGTTATGTGCTGAAGGATATCTCCTTCCATGCCAATCCCGGTGATACGATCGCGATAGTGGGGCATACAGGCTCGGGCAAAACCACCATCATCAGCATACTCAACCGCCTCTACGAAATACAGAAGGGCCAGATAAAGATTGATGGCGTGGACATCAGCCAATATACCCTCGGTTCCCTCCGCACCAAGATAGGCGTGGTACTGCAGGATGTGTTCCTTTTCTCCGGCTCCATTTATGAAAATATTACCCTGCGCAATCCTGAAATTACCCGCGAGCGGGTAGAGCAGGCCGCCCGCCTCATTGGCATGCACGATTTCATTATGCAGCTGCCCGGCGGCTATGATTACCAGGTAATGGAAAGGGGCAGCACTCTCTCACTGGGGCAGCGCCAGCTGATCTCGTTTGTACGTGCACTGCTGTATGATCCTGCCATTCTTATTCTTGATGAAGCCACTTCATCTGTAGATACCGAATCCGAAGCGCTGATCCAGCACGCCATTGATAAACTGATCGCCGGCCGCACAGCGATAGTGATTGCCCACCGGCTTAGTACCATCAGCAAGGCCAGTAAAATTATTGTATTAGACAAGGGCGAGATCCGTGAAATGGGTACGCACGAGGAGTTGCTGAAGCTGGAAGGGTTTTATTATAAACTGCACAGCATGCAGTTTAAAAAAACGGCCAGTGTTTGATTTGCCGTTTTTACCGGTAATAAGGAGCAAACAGGCCCTCATTCCCGTCATTGCGAGGCGCCGCGGAACCACTGCGCGCAGGTGGCGGCGAAGCAATCTTCCAAACGGCAAGCAGGTCTTCATTCCAAACCAATAAAGTACTTTTATAATATAATACACAATAAGAATAAAGGGATTTTTAATGAACGCCATCCCCACAATCCCCTGCATTCCAATCATTTACCAATCCATTTTTCTCCTTTTAATCTCCTTCTAACCTTTTTTCTGAAACGATTCTCTTTTTGAACTAAAATCGGTTATCTTTGCGCAAAATTTCAGAAAACGGTGATTCCCTGCAAACTGTTCAAACATAGTCTGATAGCGCTCTTGCTAGCCTTTAACATAGTTGGAATTAACTCATCTGTTCAGGCACAAACACATGAGGAAAAAGATGTACATGCCGCTGCACAGCATGATGAGCACGCTGTTGCTGCACATGGTGAGCAGAAAGAAAAGGGATTCGACGCCAAGGAAGTGATCCTGGGCCACGTAAAAGATGCCCATGACTGGCACCTGATGGATCTTGGCAGCACCCCGGTTACACTGCCGCTGCCGGTGATCATCTACAGCCCCGGAAAAGGACTGAAAGTGTTCTCCTCTTCCCGCTTTGAGCATGGCCACGCCTCCTACGAAGGTTACCGCCTGGTAAACGCCCACTATCTCCACGAGAAAGGATTGGATGCCAGCCAGTACCCCGATGGTAAAGTGATCGCAGTAGATGCTAACGATAATCCTACCGGCGAGAAGATCTACGACTTCTCCATGACCAAGAACATCACCTCTATGCTGGTGGCCGCCATCATCCTGGTATTGCTGATGCTGAATGTAGCCAAAGCCTACCGCGTACGTGGTTCCAAACAGGCGCCCAAAGGCTTCCAGAGCCTGATAGAGCCGGTGATCATCTTCATGCGTGATGAAGTGGTAAAACCCAATATCCCCGGTAAACACTACGAAAAATACACACCCTTCATACTCACTATTTTCTTCTTTATCCTGATCAATAACCTGATGGGACTGCTGCCCGGTTCTGCCAACGTTACCGGCAATATCGCCGTAACCGCCGCACTGGCTATCATCAGCTTCATCGCGATATTGTTCAGCTCCAACAAACATTTCTGGGGACACATATTTAACCCGCCCGTTCCGTTTGGCGTTAAATTCATCCTGGCCCCGGTAGAACTGATCGGTGTGTTCACCAAACCGGTATCACTGGCCATCAGGCTGTTCGCCAACATCCTGGCAGGTCACATCATCATCCTGAGCATTATTTCACTGGTGTTTATCTTCGGTTCTCTCAGCAAGATCGCCGGTTACGGATTCTTACCGGTAACCATCGCCTTCAACATCGTCATGATGATGCTGGAACTGCTGGTAGCATTTATCCAGGCCTTCATCTTCGCGAACCTGACAGCCGTGTTCATCGGCCAGGCCATGGAAGGTGGTCATGATGAACATCATCATTAATAAACAGCAAATTTTCTTAACAAACATATATACATTAAACTATGGCTCTTTTAACAATTTTATTGCAGGCTGCTGCTACTTCTGGTCTGGCTAAGGCTGGTGGTGCCGTTGGTGCTGGTATTGCTGCTATCGCTGCAGGTATCGGTGTAGGTAACATCGGTAAGAGCGCGCTGGAATCCATCGCTCGTCAACCGGAAGCTGCTAATGACATCCGTGCAAACATGATCCTGGCTGCTGCGCTGGTAGAGGGTGTTGCCCTGTTCGGCGTTATCGCAGGTCTGTTGGCAGTAGTGCTGTAAGACAACATTTATTACTGCATCCGGCGCACAGGGCAATGGATGCAGTAATGCTATTAAATAAATGCGAACCAAACATAAATTCTGAATCATGGATCTGTTAATGCCGGCATTAGGCTTGTTTACCATTTCATTCTTAATATTCGTTATCGTTTTCCTCATCCTGAAGAAATTCGCGTGGAAACCCATTCTTTCCACACTCAAGGAAAGGGAAACCTCTATAGCAGACGCTATCACAGCGGCTGAAAGAGTAAAAGAGGAAATGGCGCAGATGAAGGCAGAGCATGAGCACGTACTGGCAGAAGCTAAAGCAGAAAGAAGCAAGATACTGAAAGAGGCCAAAGACGCGAAAGACCAGATTATCAGCGAAGCCAAGGCACAGGCCCAGGCAGAAGCCAAAAAGATCATTAACGAAGCATACACTGCTATCGAAAACCAGAAGATGGCAGCCCTCACCGATGTAAAGAACCAGGTAGGTAACCTCGTTATTGAAGTAGCAGAGAAAGTGCTGAGAAAAGAGCTGTCTGATAAAGCAGCCCAGGAACAATACATTAAACAACAGGCAGAAAGCATTAAACTGAACTAACAGCAGTTAGCAGCCGGCTGTCAGCGTCTAACGCTGACAGCTAAAAGCTAATAGCCAACAGCTTAAAATATGGTAAATCCCCGTCTCGCATCCCGGTATGCAAAATCTTTGGTGGATCTGGCTGCTGAAAAAGGCCAGCTGGAAGCAGTGCGCGCAGATATGCAGGTGCTGCAGCAGATCATTCGCGGTAACCGCGACGTGGCCAACCTGCTGAAGAGCCCCATCATCAAACCGGATAAAAAACAGCAGATACTCACCGCCATCTTTGAGAACAGGATCAGCACGATCTCTAACGCCTTTATCAAACTGCTGGTCATAAAAGGCCGTGAAAGCAATCTGCCCGAAATAACTACAGCATTCGAAAAACAATATAACCAGCTGAAGAACATCAGCAATGTGAAGATCACTACTGCAGTACCCATAGATGCCGCCGTTCTGGGCGCCATCAGGCAGAAAGTAGAAGCTGGAACAGATAAGAAGATCGAACTGGAAATAGCCGTAGAACCGGATCTGATAGGTGGTTTTGTGCTGGAAACAGAAGACAGGCTGTATGATGCCTCTGTGCTCCGCGACCTGAAGGATATCAAGAAACAGTTTACACAGAACATTTACACACCCAATATCAGATAAAAAGCTATCAGTTGTTAGCTTTAGCTATTAGAAGTTGAATCTCGCTTTAATCGCTAACCGCTAACCGCCAACAGCTAAAAAATAAGCAATTACCCTTTTAAAAAGCATAATTATGGTTGAGATAAAACCTGATGAAATTTCGGCGATATTGCGCCAGCAATTAAGCAACTTCAATGCTGCTGCCGACCTGGAAGAGGTAGGGACAGTGTTGCAGGTGGGCGATGGTATTGCCCGTATATATGGATTGAATAACGTTCGCTCCGGTGAACTGGTGGAATTTGAGAACGGTACCAAAGCAATTGCCCTGAACCTGGAAGAAGACAATGTGGGTGTGGTATTAATGGGTGAGTATTCCGAAATTAAAGAAGGGAATAAAGTACGCCGTACCGGACGTATCGCTTCCATCAAGGTAGGCGAAGGTCTGGTAGGCCGTGTGATCAATACCCTGGGCGAACCGATAGACGGTAAAGGCCCTATCAGCGGTGAACTGTATGAAATGCCCCTGGAGCGTAAAGCCCCCGGCGTTATCTACCGCGAACCGGTAAAAGAACCCCTGCAAACAGGTATCAAAGCGATAGACGCCATGATCCCCATCGGCCGCGGACAACGTGAGCTGGTGATCGGCGACCGCCAGACCGGTAAAACCGCGATCTGTATCGATACCATCATCAACCAGAAAGAATTTTACGATGCAGGCAAGCCTGTATATTGTATATACGTAGCCATCGGCCAGAAAGCCTCCACCATTGCAGGTGTAATGAAAACCCTGCAGGACAATGGCGCTATGGCTTACACTACCATCGTTGCCGCTTCTGCTTCTGAGCCTGCCCCGCTGCAGTTCTACGCTCCGTTTGCAGGCGCTGCTATCGGTGAATTCTTCCGCGACACCGGCCGTCCTGCCCTGATCATTTATGATGATCTGTCTAAACAGGCGGTAGCTTACCGCGAGGTGTCCCTGCTGCTGCGCCGTCCCCCCGGCCGTGAGGCTTACCCGGGCGACGTATTCTACCTGCACAGCCGCCTGCTGGAACGCGCTGCCAAAGTGATCGCCAAGGACGAAATTGCCCGCCAGATGAACGATCTGCCGGAGTCTATCAAACACCTGGTAAAAGGTGGCGGCTCCCTTACCGCGCTGCCCATCATCGAAACACAGGCAGGCGACGTATCCGCGTACATCCCCACCAACGTGATCTCTATTACCGATGGCCAGATCTTCCTGGAATCCAACCTGTTCAACGCCGGTATACGTCCCGCTATCAACGTGGGTATCTCCGTAAGCCGCGTAGGTGGTAACGCCCAGATCAAATCCATGAAGAAGGTGGCCGGTACCCTGAAACTTGACCAGGCCCAGTACCGCGAAATGGAGGCCTTCTCCAAATTCGGCGGCGACCTGGATGCTGCTACCAAAGCAGTACTGGACAAAGGCGCCCGTAACGTGGAGATCCTGAAACAAGCCCAGTTCAGCCCCTATTCTGTAGAAAAACAGGTAGCCATGATCTACCTGGGTACCCAGGGCCTGCTGCGCGAAATACCCGTTAAGAGCGTAAGAGCTTTCGAAGAATCCTTCCTGCATGAAATGGAAGTGCGTCTGCCCGATGTGCTCAACGAGTTCAAGAAAGGTAACCTCGCTGAAGACGGTATCAAGCGTATGGTAGCTTTAGCCAATGAGCTGAAGCCCCGCTTCGCATAACATATTGAATCTTAGTCAAGAAGCCATCCTGCTTACGCGGGATGGCTTTTTTATTGCTGCTATAATTCCAGGTGATCCCATCCCGACATCATCTCTATTCCATTTCCATCCCTTGATATTTCCTTCCTTATTAGAATGGGATGAACCAGGGATCAATAAGGGAGTAACAAGGGATCAACAAGGAGATATCTCCTATCAAAGCCTGAATGGTACTGCATTACAGCGCGGTTAACTATTGGTGCTCACGAAGATGGAACATGGAAATCAGTTGATAATCAATTGGTTCAAAGGCGGCTAAGTTTACCGGCAAATTCCCCGCTTTTACCGGAAATCGCCCCTTTGTTGGCCGATTTGTTTATCCTGTAACTTTGTTTACACTGTAAACCAGCCTATTTTTGACGTAAATCTTCTTCCGCCATGTCGAAAATTTACTATTCCCTATTATTCTGTCTGTTCATCCCAGGCATGCTGTCTGCCCAGCATAAGATCGCTGGTAAGATTACAGATGCCAGAAAACGACCCCTGCCGGGCGTAAATATTTATATCAAAGGCACCTATGACGGCGCTACTGCCGGGGCAGACGGCAGCTTTTCCTTTACCACTACTGCCCAGGGTAACCAGGTGCTGGTGGCCAGCCTGATGGGCTTCCAAACCCTGGAACAGCCCGTTACCGTAGGCGGCCCGCTGCATCTTACGCTGATGCTGAAAACAGCGGTAAATGAGCTGAAAGCGGTAACCATCTCTGCCGGGAGCTTTGAAGCCAGCAGCGATAAACAGCACACCGTGCTGAAACCCCTGGACATCGTTACCACCGCCGGCGCCACTGCAGATATTGTGCAGGCCTTGAAAACACTGCCTGGTACACAGCAGGCCAATGACCGTGAGGGCCTCTTTGTACGCGGTGGCACCGGTTACGAAACGCAGATCTTTATAGACGGCCTGCTGGTACGCAACCCCTTCTTCACCAGCTTGCCCGATATGCCCGGCAGGGGGCGTTTCTCCCCTTTCCTGTTTAAAGGCACCACCTTCAGCAGCGGCGGCTACTCCGCCCAATATGGACAGGGGCTTTCTTCTGCGCTGGTACTGGAATCGGAAGATCTGCCCGCCCGCTCTTCGTATAGCCTGGGCGCTTCGCTGATCGGCATCAGCGGCGGACTGGATGAACTGTCCAAAGACAAGAAAGGTTCTTATGGTATTGAAGCGGATTACACCAACCTGGGGCCTTATTTTGATGTGGCCAAGCCTAAACAGGAGCCCAGCATATCGCCGGAGATCATTGGTACATCTGCCAATTTCCGCAGGAAAACCTCTTCTACCGGTATCATTAAGTTCTATGGTTATGGCAACTGGAGCAAAATGGGCTTCCGCAAAAGCAGCATTGAATATCCCGGCTACCAGGAACAGTTTGATGTGCGTAACCAGAACATCTATACGAACCTCACCTATAAGGAAAGCCTGGGCAAGGGATGGCGGGTGAACACCGGTTTTTCTTTCAGCGCCAACCGCGATAAGATCGCCATTGACACCCTGCAGAAGACACCGCAAACCAGTATACGTAGCAATTCCAACCTGGGGCAGCTGAGGCTGATGTTCAGCAAGAGCCTGGGCGTACTGTCTGTACTGCGTTTTGGCGGCGAATACCAGTATGCCACGGAAAGGTCCCGCTTTAACAGCTTTGCCGCCAACTATGACGATAACTATGCAGCCGGTTTTGCCGAAACGGATGTTTACTTCACGCCCAGGTTTGTAGGGCGTTTTGGCGGACGTACAGAATATTCCTCCATCCTTGATAAAGTGAATATTGCACCCCGCGCATCGCTGGCCTATAAGCTGGATGATTACAGCCAGTTCTCCCTGGCCTACGGCGATTACTACCAGAAGCCGGAGCCGCAGTACCTCCGCTTTAAACGCGATGAGCTGGGGTATATGAAAGCTACCCACTACATTGGCAGCTTTCAGCGGGTTGCAGGCGATTATACCTTCCGCGTGGAAGCTTTCTACAAAAAGTATAAAGACCTGGTAAAGACGGTGCCCGATACATCTACCACGGGAACCGGTTATGCAAAAGGGATAGAACTGTTCTGGCGGGATCGTAAGACGGTGAAAAACCTGGACTACTGGGTATCTTACTCTTACCTTGATACCAAACGCAATTACCTGTACTATCCCTTTGAAGTGCAGCCGGATTTTGCGGCCAAACATACCGCCAGCCTGGTAATGAAGAAATACTTCCCGAAGATCACGACCAATATAGGCCTTACCTACAGCTTTGCTACCGGGCGGCCGTATTATAATCCCAACCTGCCGGAAAGCAAGTTCATGTCTGAAAAGACAATCGACTTCAATACCCTGGGGCTCAGCGCCAGCTACCTGACCACAGTGGGCAAGGCATTCACGGTGTTCGTGGTATCTGTTACCAACGTATTTGACATCAAGCAGGTGTATGGCTACCGTTATTCTTCCGACAGGTTGCGCAGGGAAGAGATTGTGCCCAATGCCCCGCGCTTCGTGTTTGTAGGCATGTTCATGAACTTTGGTATAGACAGGCGCCAGGATGTGATCAACAACCTGTAATCACTATTGCATCATTGTATACATCTAAAAACTAAAAACGGATATATGAAACAGTTTACCCTTCTCTTCTTTTTAGCGGCTTTCGCTGCTGTTGGCGTTAAAGCGCAAAGTCCGCAGTACCAGGAGGCCATGGCCAAACAGGTAGCTCTTTTAGACCAGGGCAGCAGCTATAACCCCCAAACGCTGCTGGAGATTTCCAACACCTTTGAACGTATAGCCGCTACCGAGCAAAGCCAGTGGCTGCCCTACTACTATGCCGCCTATGCACAGGTGATGTCTGCCTTCATGCAGCAGGACAAAACCAGGATGGACGAGCTGGCAGACAAGGCGGAGGCCAATGCCACAAAAGCCGATGAGCTGAACAAGAACAGCGATGAAGTAGCCCTGATCAAATCCCTGATCGCTACCGTACGCATTTCTGTAGATCCGCCGGGCCGGGGCGCTCAATACGGCCCTGAATCCGGTATGCAGATCCAGAAAGCCAAGCAGATCAACCCCGAAAACCCCAGGGTGTATTTGCTGGAAGGCCAGGCCCTCTACTACACACCCGAACAGTTTGGAGGCGATAAGGCGAAGGCAAAAGAAACCCTGAAGCTGTCCCTCGAAAAATTCGCCGCCTTCAAACCCGCCGACAGCATCGCTCCGCACTGGGGTGAAGCAAGAGCGAAACAGTTGTTGGAGGAGGCAGGAAAGTAGTCCATAAACCATGGTCCATAGTCTATGGCATGTTCCAACGAGGTAGACGACTTACCTGATGGGGCAGGCTATGGACTGTGGGCTATAGACCATGAACTTCATTTCTTACCTTTACACTTATCGTTAACTATTGAGCAGCGTGTGATGATGTATTTTAAAGACCTGGACCCTGTTTTACATTCGCAGCTTCGACTGGCAGTAATGTCAATACTGGTGAGTGTACAGGAAGCGGAATTCACCTTACTGAAGGAAAGAACAAATGCTACAGCTGGTAACCTGAGTGTGCAGATCAATAAGCTGAAGGAAGCAGGCTATATTGAGGTCATTAAACAGTTCCGTGATAATTACCCGCAAACCCTCTGCAGGATAACCGGCGCAGGACGGCTGGCTTTTGAGAGCTACGTAAACGCCATTCAATCTTACCTTAAACCCGGGAAAACCGGTTGAACCAGCCATCCATGACTGCGGTGTTACTTCAGTTCTAAGAAATAACTTTATAAGAAGCCATAGATCGGCCTTTTCATTCAGTAAATGTTACTCCCATGAATACCCCTGGATCCCGGCTGAGAGTGGCTCCCACCTCGGCACTTGTATTGTCGTACGTAAAAGACCTGTATACCGAAGGGCTGAGCGGAAAGTACATGCAGTACATCGATTTCAGCGCTGTACAGGATCTGGCTGTAGCGATGAACAATATCAGCGCTCATTTTGGAGCGATAATAAGGCTGCGTAAAAGAATGGTGCGGTACCTGATCAAACAGTTCATTAACAGGTACCCAAGGCAACAGGTGTGCATCATTGCGGCGGGACTTGATCCCCTGGCCCTTACCCTCAGTGAAGATTATCCCCAGCTGCTCAATGGCATCTTTGAAGTAGACCAGGCATGGATGGATGAAAAGATCAGCATCTATGCGCAGTTGTCCTCACACCTGCCTTTACCCGTGTCTATACAGACAGACATCACCAATACAATTCAACTGAAACGCCAGCTGAGAGATGCCGGCTACAATGCGGCACAGCCCACCATCATCATATTTGAAGGCATCATCCACTACATTACGGAAGAGCAGTTCCGGGATATTATGCAGTGCTTTACTACCCGTAACGGCCGCAATACCGTGATCATGGACTATGGCCTGATACCGGAGGAGATCAGCAATCCCATGCACCGCAGCATGGCCATCGAAGTAGGAGAGCTGGCAGAAAGAGCGCTGAACGTAAAGTTTCACCGCTACAGCCGTAAAAAAATACTGAACACACTTGAACTGCTGAACGCAGAAGTATATAACATCTATGATATGCAGGCCGTAGAATACATTATGCACGGCCGCAACAGGGACTATTACCAGCCCGGTGACGGCATGCTTGAAATGGCTGCATTCCATTTGTAGCTGTTAGCAGCTGGCATGGCCTATGGCTAATAGCTGGCAGCTAACAGCGCTATTCCGATGCCAGTTCCATCTTCTTTAGTGGATTGCGGGTGTTTTCCTCGTAGGTCTGACGTTTTTCCAGTATATCCAGGCAGCTGAAGATAGCCTGCCGGAAGGAGGCGGCGTCTGCCAGGTTTTTGCCAGCAATGTCAAAGGCAGTGCCATGGTCAGGAGAGGTGCGCACAATGGGCAGTCCGGCGGTGTAGTTGATACCTTCGCCGCTGGCCAGTGATTTGAAGGGGATCAGGCCCTGATCGTGGTACATGGCCAGTACGCCGTCAAACTGCAGGTACATGCTGCGGGCAAAGAAGGCATCGGCGCTGTAGGGGCCGAAGGCCAGTATGCCGCTGGCTTTGGCCTGGTTAACGGCCGGGGTGATGTATTTGATCTCTTCATCGCCTATCAGGCCTTCATCGCCTGCATGCGGGTTAAGGCCCAGCACGGCGATGCGGGGTTTATCGATACCGAAATCCTTTACCAGGCTGTCTTTCATGAGCGTCAGCTTAGCCAGGATATTTTCTTTGGTTACATATTTAGCCACTTCTGCCACGGGCACATGCTCGGTGAGCAGTCCGACGCGCATATTATCTGTCGTCATGAACATCAGCACATCTTTGGCGTTAAAGGCATCCCGCAGGTAGGGGGTATGCCCGGTGTAGCTGAAATTGGCGGTCTGGATATTCTTCTTATGAATAGGGGCGGTTACCAGTCCCTGTATAACCCCGTCTTTCAGGCATTGGATGGCGGCGGCGAGTGAGCGGGCGGCATATTTTCCGCCGGTTTCATTCAGCACGCCGGGCGTTATCTGCACTTCCTCTTCCCAGCAGTTGTAAACGTTCACCTGCTTATGGTTGAGGCGGTTGAGTTCTTTCAGGCTCTGGTAGTTGAAATTGCTCTCGTTCATCAGTTTCCGGTAGAAATTGATGGTCTTGTTAGACGCAAAGATCACCGGTGTGCAAAACTCCAGCATCCTGTTATCTGCAAAGGTTTTGATCACCAGCTCTGTGCCTATGCTGTTGAGGTCACCTACGGTGATGCCGATTACCGGCTTGTTGATATGCGTGTTACTCATGCTTGAAACGCCAAAATAGCTTACAAATATACTCATATATACTAACTTTGACCCCTAACGATGTATACACTTAAAAAATCGCTGGGTCAGCACTTCCTCAGAGACGAGCAGATGAGCAGGAAGATTGTCCAGTCCTTACCTGTAATTCCCGGCCAGCAAGTATTGGAGGTGGGGCCCGGTGCGGGTGCCATTACTAAGTATTTGCTGGAGATCCCTGATATCAGCTTCCGGGCGGTAGAGCTGGATACCGAGAAGGTGCAGTACCTGGAGCAGACCTACCCCCTTATTAAAGGGAAGATCATCAACCAGAGCTTCCTGGAGATGCAGCCGCCTTTTGAAGGGCCTTTCAGCATTATCGGCAACTTTCCCTATAACATCTCTACCCAGATTATGTTCCGTGTACTGGAGTGGAAAGACCAGGTGCCGCAGGTGGTGGGGATGTTCCAGAAAGAGGTGGCCCAGCGTATTGCTGCAGGGCACGGTAACAAGGATTACGGCATTCTGAGCGTACTGATACAGGCCTGGTACAAGGTAGAGTACCTGTTTGAGGTGCATGAGCAGTGCTTTAACCCGCCGCCCAAGGTAAAATCTGCTGTGATCCGCATTACGCGCCTGGAGCAGGGCTATGATATTGCCAGTGAACGGAAGTTCTTTACCCTGGTAAAAACGGCTTTCAACCAGCGGCGTAAGCAGCTGAGGAACCCGCTGAAAGGATTATTTGACAAAACATACCTGCAGGACAGTATCTTCAGCAAAAGGGCCGAGGAGCTGTCTGTAGCAGATTTCGTAGCATTATCGCACAAGATGATATGAGCAGGAAAGCGTTAATTACCGCCAAAGTACATGAGTACCTGATCAACAGACTGGAAAAAAGCGGCTATGAGGTGATCTACCGGCCCTCTGTTACTTATGATGAGACCCTGGCCGCCATCCCTGAGTGCGCGGGTATGATCGTAACCACCCGCCTTAAAGTAGATAAACAACTGCTGGACCGCGCGGTGCAGCTGCAGTGGATAGGCCGCCTGGGCTCTGGTATGGAGCTGATAGATGTGCCGTATGCTGAGAGCAAGGGCATACGATGTGTAAGCAGCCCGGAAGGCAATTGCGATGCGGTTGGCGAGCAGGCCCTGGGCATGCTGCTGTGCCTTATGAACAATGTGCTGAAGAGCAACCTGGAGTTGCAGCGCGGTATATGGGAGCGCGACGGCAACCGGGGTTTTGAGCTGAATGGCAAGACAGTGGGCATTATTGGCTATGGCCATACCGGTGGTGCATTTGCACGCAAGCTGCAGGGCTTTGATGTAAAAATACTGGCCTATGATAAGTATAAAACCGGCTTCAGCGCCGGTTATGTGCAGGAAGCCAGTATGGAGCAGCTCTATGCCGAAGCAGATGTAGTGAGTGTGCACCTGCCGCTGACAGATGAAACCTATCACCTGGCCAATGCTGCTTTTTTCAGCGCGTTTGCCAAACCGGTATATTTCCTGAACACAGCCAGGGGGAAGATCGTGAACACCCCTGATCTTATTGCCGCCCTGGAAACCGGTACCATCGCGGGCGCATGCCTGGATGTACTGGAAAATGAAAAGCTGGCTACCTACAGTGCAGCAGAACAGGCGCAGTTTGAAAAGCTGTTACGGTTCCCCAATGTTGTATTAACCCCCCACATTGCCGGCTACTCCCATGAAGCAAGCATTAAAATGCCGCAATATGTGTTAGACAAGTTGAATATTTAAATTCCAAATTCCAAAACCCAAATTCCAAAGTGATCGTAGCGAAGATCTCCGCATTTTGGAATTTGGTATTGGTATTTGCACTGCGATTTGGAATTTCCCACCATGGGGGCTATATTTGTAAAAATACCACATAGTACAACGCTTCTGTGCAAATGGAGGCGTTGATTTTTTTTTCTTATTTCTAAAACCCAAAAAGTTATGTCTGGCGTTAACTATGTAACGAAAGAAACCCTTGAGCAAATGAAAGAGGAGCTGAACATGCTCAAGACTAAGGGAAGGGCTGAAATTGCCAGGGCCATCTCGGAAGCGAGGGAGAAAGGGGACCTCAAGGAGAATGCAGAATATGATGCGGCTAAAGAGGCGCAGGGGCTTCATGAAGCCAAGATTGCCACACTGGAAAATGCGATTGCAACGGCCAGGGTAGTGGAGGCTGATTCTATTGATACATCTAAGGTTTCGATTTTGTGTAAGGTAACGATCACTAATGTTGCTAATAAGAAAACGGTGACTTACCAGCTGGTGTCTGAAACAGAAGCAGACCTGAAAGCGGGTAAGATCTCTGTTACCTCCCCTATCGGTAAAGGGCTGCTGGGTAAGCAGGTGGGGGAGATTGCGGATGTGCATGCTCCCAATGGAAAATTAAAATTCAAGATCGATCATATTTCGATTTGATTCCACGGATGAAAAACTGATACAATCCACTTATCCCGTTCGTGTTAACCGGACGGGATTTTTTTCACCACTCAATGTTGTCATCCCATGTCTGTATTTACCAAGATCATTAAAGGAGAGATTCCCAGCTATAAGCTGGCGGAGAACGACCGTTTTTATGCCTTCCTGGATATTTTTCCGCTGGTACAGGGGCATACCCTGGTGGTGCCGAAGCTGGAGGTCGACAAGTTCTTTGATGTGCCTGATGAGCTGCTGGCAGAATGGCTGGTATTTGCGCGGCCGATTGCCAAAGCTTTGGAGCGTTCTTTTCCCTGCAACCGCGTAGGAATAAGCGTGGTAGGGCTGGAGGTTCCGCATGCGCATATGCACCTGATACCCATCAATTCAGCGGACGACATGAACTTTGCCCGGCCGAAACTGAAATTATCTGAAGCGGAGTTTAAAGCAGTGCAGGAAAAGATCAGGGCAGAGATGTTGACACATTAGGGGCATGGGGCACATTGAACCGGAAACCTACGCCATGGAGGGTTTCCAGCCTTATATCAGGGTCTGATTTGAAATATTTCCTCAGCTTGGTGATAAATACGTCCATACTGCGTCCCAGGAAGTAGTCGTCCTTACCCCATACATTGAAGAGGATATCTTCCCTTTTCAGGGCCTTATTGGCGTTATCGCAGAGGTACCTGAGGAGGTCGGCCTCTTTTTGGGTGAGGGTAACAGACTTCTGCTGTATCTGGTCGTGCAGGCGAAGGTCGTTATAATCAAATACGAGCTTACCGATCACGTACTGGGAGGGTTTTGCCGCCTGGCTGGCCTGTACCATGTTCTTGGTCCTTTTGAGGAATACCTCTATGCGCAATACCAGTTCCTGCAGGTTGATCGGTTTGGTGATATAGTCGTCCGCCCCGGTCTTGAAACCGGCAATTTTGTCCTCTACCATTGATTTGGCTGTGATGAACAGGATGGGGATCACATCGTTTCGTTTGCGGATCTGCCTGGCGAGTTCAAATCCGTTATCTTTTTCGGGGGTCCCCCCTTTCTTGGGGATCATCACATCCAGGAGGCAGATATCGAACGTGCGGTGCTGGAACTCTTCCCAGGCCATAAGGCCGTCTGTACAATGTCTGACCTCATATCCCACCTCTTCCAGCCGTTTCTTTGTTGCCGCACCAACGTTCGGATCATCTTCCACAAATAGGATTCTTGCTTTCATAGTTGCAGTGATGCTGATTAATATAAAATGTCACATACTCTACCATAGTCGCATTAATGGTAATTACTGATTGTTATGGCGCTGTCCCGGGCCCTTGTCATGGAGTTACCTATTAGAATTTTAGTCAAAGTAAATACAATTTCTGAATTTTAGAAATAACCTTTTGACGGGGGCCACTGTTCAGTCGATAGTTGTAAGTCGTTAGTTGTTAAAAGGTTTCTGTCAGCGACTGGTAAATAACCGCTAACGACTGGCCACTCTCTCCGGATTTTGCTGCAAGAACTGTTCCCATCCTTTTGCTTTCGGAAGGCCTGCCAGGGGGCTGCTTTCCTGGAAAAAGTGACAAACGGCTACTGCGAGGGCATCCGTGGCGTCCAGGAACTCAGGTCGTTCTGAGAATGCCAGGATGCGCTGCAGCATCTGCCATACCTGCTCCTTGTCTGAATTACCGTTACCGGTGATGGATTGTTTAACCTTTTTGGGAGAATATTCTGCAACCGTAAGCCCGGCCTGCATGGCCGTTGCAATGGCTACTCCCTGGGCGCGGCCCAGTTTCAGCATACTTTGCACGTTCTTGCCAAAGAATGGCGCTTCGATGGCGCAGCAGTCAGGTTTGTACAGATGGATCAGCTCATTTACGCGGGCGTGGATCAGTTGCAGCCTTTCATAGTGGTCCTTATGACTGGATAGTTTAAGCACATCCATTTTTATAAGACTGGCCTTTTTGCCTTCCGCCGCTATCAGACCGTACCCCATTACCAGCGTTCCCGGGTCAATCCCAAGAATTATTTTTGACTTCTTTGCCAACCGGAGTTTATTTTTGCCAAAATCTTGAATGTCTGAACAAAAGTACCAAAATAATTCTCAATTACCTGTTAGGCGCAGGCCTTTTTAGCTGGCTGGCCTATTCCATCTACAACCAGGTAATACATCAGCCAGACCTTTCTACTTCCCTGAAACAGATGTCTTTCACCCTTCAGCAGAAGGGGGGTATATCCCTGGCGCTTGTGCTGATCCTCATGCTTTTTAACTGGGGCCTGGAGGCCCGTAAATGGCAGCTGCTTGTACGGTCGCTCGAAGAGGTGTCCTTCCTGAAGGCCTTCAGCGCGATCCTTTCGGGGGTGTCTTTATCGATCAATACGCCTAACCGTATAGGCGAATACGGGGGTCGAATGCTGTATCTCAGCAACCAGAACAAGCTGAAATCCATTGCCGCTACCGTGGTAGGAAGCCTCAGCCAGCTCATTATCACTATTATCTTTGGGTTAACAGGGTTGATATTTTATATCAACAACTTCCCGCTGGTAAAGGCCAACGGTTATTTTGCCCCTAATTTCTGGGAAAAAATTTTACTGGGCCTCCTGATCCTTATTGGCGCCTTGACTATATTATTATATTTTCGGTTACAGATCATTGTTGCCATTTTTGAAAGGATCCCAGCCCTAAGGAAGGCAAAGGTGTTTGTACAGATCATTACCCGCTATACCAATGCAGAATTGCAGTACCTCCTGCTCCTTTCCGCCTGCCGGTACGTGGTCTTCTCGGCACAGTATTTGATTTTGCTTGACACGTTCGGTGTGGAAATGCTGTGGTGGCAAGGTTTTCTGATGAATGCTGTGATCTACCTGGTAATGGCCCTGGTGCCCACAATAGCCGTAGCAGAATTGGGATTGAGAGGAAAAGTAAGCCTGTATTTCCTCGGCCTGCTGAGCACCAATACCGCAGCAATCATTGCCGCCACCGTAGGTATCTGGTTGATCAACCTCCTGTTACCTGCTATACTAGGGAGCATACTGCTGCTGGGAGTAAAGATTTTTAAGGATAAATAGATCCATCGATGAGGTATTTTATACTCATAAATTTACTGGTAGGTTTACTCTGCAGTTATCCCGTTAAAGCCCAGAACGAGTTTTGTGGTATTACCAATGGAAGTTTCCATGCCGGAGAGTTTATGACCCTGAAAGTATTTTACCGCCTTACCGGTGTGTACATTGGCGCAGGAGAGGCCACCTTTAACTGCCTGGCAGAAAAGCTGAACGGCCGTGACGTATATCACCTGGTAGGAGAGGGCAAAACTTACCGCGCATATGACTGGTTCTTTAAAGTGAGAGACAGATACGAAAGTTATGTGGATACCGCCACCCTGAAGCCCCTTAAATTTATACGTAATGTGAGTGAGGGCGGGCATACTATATACAACAACGTTACATTTGATCATCCTAATAATACAGCCAGCAGCACCAACGGTACCTTTAAAGTACCTGATTGCATACAGGATGTGGTGAGCGCTGTTTATTACGCACGCAACATCAACTTTGACAAGTACAAGCCGAATGATAAGATCACTTTCAGCATGTTCCTGGACGATAAGGTGTACAACATCTACATCCGCTATATCGGCAAGGAGGAGGTGAACACCAAGTTCGGGAAGTTCAGGGCCATTCACTTCAAGCCCTTGCTGATTGAAGGAACCATGTTCAAGGGCGGTGAGAAAATGGATGTATGGGTAAGCGATGATGCCAATAAGATACCCCTCCGTATTGAAAGCGAGATATCTGTAGGCAGTGTGGTGGTAGACATGATCAATTACAGGAACCTGCGGCATCCGCTGTCATCTTTGCTGAAGAAGAAGTGAACGGGGGAGTTCATGGTCGATGGTCCATTTTAACACTTCCTTGCGGTATAAAATTCTATATTTGTTCAAATTATCAACCCATACGTACTATGGAAGAGCGTAAACCTAAGATATTGCTGGCAGAAGATGATACCAACCTTGGTATGGTACTGAAGAATTACCTGGAGCTGAATGACTATGACGTGGAGCTTTGCCGTGATGGGATCCTTGCCCTGGCTGCCTTCAGGCGCGATAAATTTGATCTGTGCCTGTTGGACATTATGATGCCGAATATGGATGGTTTTAAGCTGGCGGAAGAGATCCGCGATGTAGACCCCGATATTCCCCTGTTCTTCCTGTCTGCCAAGACCATGAAGGAAGATATCATCCAGGGTTACAAGCTGGGGGCCGACGACTATATCGTTAAACCTTTTGACAGCGAGCTGTTGCTGCTGAAGATCAAGGCTATCCTGAAACGTAACCAGGAGCTCAACAGTAAGGAAGAAGATCAGCATGAGTTTACCGTAGGCCGCTATGAGTTTAATGCGCGGCTGCGCACCCTCAATCACGATGGAGCATCTCATACGCTGTCTCCCAAGGAAAATGAGCTGCTGCGTATGCTCTGCGAGCATAAGAATGACCTGCTTCCCCGTGAGCTGGCCCTTAAAAAGATCTGGGGCAGCGATACTTACTTTAACGGCCGCAGCATGGATGTGTACATTGCCAAGTTACGCAAGTACCTGAAAGATGATCCGGATATTGAAATAGTGAATATACACGGAAACGGTTTCCGGTTAGTGGTGAAGGAATAGCTATCAGCTGCCGGCATTTAGCTGTTAGCTGGTTAATCTTTCGGCAGCTAAGTGCCAGCAGCTAAATGCTAACAGCTAGAACAACATGTTGGCCCCTCCTCTGTTTGGCGTCTTTCCTAAATGCACATACGCTTTTTCTGTTACTTCTCTTCCCCTTGGTGTGCGCTTAATAAAGCCTTCCTGTATCAGGAACGGTTCATATACTTCTTCCAGGGTGCCGGCTTCCTCGCCTACGGCGGTAGCAATGGTGGTGATACCTACGGGGCCGCCTTTGAAGTTCTCAATGATTACGTTCAGGATGCGGTTATCCATTTCATCCAGCCCGTATTCATCTACGTTCAGGGCTTTGAGGCTGAACCTGGCGATGTCCAGGTCGATGGTGCCGTTGCCTACTACCTGTGCAAAATCGCGCACCCGGCGCAGCAATCCATTGGCAATACGCGGGGTGCCGCGGGAGCGCCTTGCTATTTCCATGGCGGCTTCTGAAGTGATCTTTGTCTGCAGCAGTCCGGCCGCCCTCCAGATAATCTTCTGCAAGGTGGCGGCAGTATAATATTCCAGCCTTGATTTAATGCCGAAGCGCGAAAGGAGCGGCGCCGTAAGCAAACCGCTGCGGGTGGTGGCCCCTATCAGGGTAAACGGGTGGAGGTTGATCTGTATGGAGCGTGCACTGGGACCGGTGTCTATCATGATATCTATCCGGTAGTCTTCCATGGCGGAGTACAGGTATTCTTCCACCACGGTGCTGAGCCGGTGTATCTCGTCAATGAACAGCACATCCTTATCTTCCAGGTTGGTGAGCAGTCCGGCGAGATCGCCCGGTTTTTCGATTACCGGACCCGATGTTTCGCGGATGTTTACGCCCAGTTCATTGGCCACAATGCGCGACAAGGTGGTTTTACCCAACCCGGGAGGCCCGTGGAACAGGATATGGTCCAGCGCCTCTCCCCGCATTTTGGCGGCCTTGATAAATACTTTCAGGTTTTCAATGATCTGATCCTGCCCGGAAAATTCTATGATCTCCCGGGGGCGTATACTGTTCTCAAACTCTTTTTCGGCCGCACTCAGGCGGGTCTCATCTGGTCTTATATGCGGATTGGACATACTCTGCTGAAAGTGCCCAAAAATACGTAATTAATGGCGTATGGGTTTGCATGTTTATTTGTATATTAGTTTATTTGTGCATTAATAGCAGCTATCAGCTTTCAGCTGGCTGCTAAATGCCAACAGCTGACAGCTTAAAACCACACCCAATATGAACAGGATCTGCCTTACCGGTTTAGTGCTACTGGCCTTCTGCACTGCCGGACACGCCCAGGATACCATCGACAGCTCGGAAGTAAGACGCATTATTACCACACTTGCAGCAGATGATATGCAGGGACGAAAAACATTTACGCCCGGTATAGACAAAGCTGCCACTTTTATAGAACAGGAATTCCAGAAGGCTAGTCTGCAGCCCTGGCAGAACGCCAAAGGCTTCCGGCAATCGTTTTATATGTACCGCATTAAGCCGGTGTCTGTACAACTTACCATTAATAAAGAACCCCGTATACCCGATAACGTTATTGTGCAAAGTACTGCCGGCCAGCTTACCTGGAACCAGGAAGGACAGGTGGCAGAACAGCATGTAAAAGCCGGAGAAAATTTCTACGAGCGCATCCGTGAGCTGCGCAAGCATAAGGGCAATACGTTTGTATGGGTAGATGCCGCCCAGAGTGAAGCCTTCCGCCAGTACCGCCAGTACCTGCAATCCAGCAACCTGATGGCAGACAGCGCTAACCTGGTGCTGGTACTGCAGGAGCCCGCTGACTCTGCCATTCACAGCGTGAACCTGGAAGTGCGCCAGCAGGTAACGCCGCTTCCGCTCTTTAACGTAGTAGGCATGATACCCGGCAGCACCCGGCCGGATGAATATGTGATCTTCTCTGCTCACTATGATCACCTCGGCATTATACCCGCGGTAGCACAGGACAGCATCGCCAACGGCGCCGATGATGACGCCAGCGGTACCACCGCAGTGATCTGCCTGGCTAATTACTACAAGCACCATCATCCCGCACGCACCCTGGTATTTGCCGCCTTTACCGGCGAAGAGATGGGCAGCTACGGCGCCCGCTACTTTTCGCAGCAGTTTGCACCTGAAAAGGTAGTGGCCATGTTCAACATAGAGATGATCGGTAAAGAGGCCAAATTCGGGAAGAACAGCGCCTTCATCACTGGTTTTGAACGCTCTGATTTCGGAGAGATCCTGCAGCGTAACCTGGAAGGTTCCGTATTCCGCTTTCACCCGGATCCATACCCGGAACAACAGCTTTTCTTCCGTTCTGATAATGCTACCCTTGCACGTTTAGGTGTGCCCGCCCATACTATTTCCACTGACCAGATCGATGTGGATTCCCTGTATCATACCGTTAATGATGAGGTAGAAAGTCTTGATATCCGGAACATTACCAACACGATCGAAGCGATTGCGAAAAGCGCCGTTTCTATAGTAGACGGGAAGGATACGCCCACACGCATTCAACCGGAGAGCCTTGCACCGGGTTCTGCAAAAAAGCCCTGATAGCCGTTCGGTAACGTATATGGTTTTTGTCTGATTCTCCCACGAAATACACTTTTTCTCAGAAAGAAGCGTTATTTTCATGGGAGAATTCCACTATCTCCACATTTTAAACCATATCAAAATGCGACCTAAACTCCACCAACTTTGCGGAGCACTGGCAATGATGTCAGTTGTAATGTTCTCCGCCTGTTCGAAACAAGATTCTGCCGGTACGGTACCAGACCCACAAGCTGAGGGCAAGATCAGCTATGAAATGGTAGCCGTTAATCCCACTTCAAGGCTCAGTGGCGATGCCACCACCGGAGCTGAACGGCTGGCTTCTATCACGAACAACCCGTCTATGGCTAAAACCACGGCCTTTGACTTCACCTGGACCGAGGTAATGGTAAGGGTACGGGAATTAAAATTTGCAGCTAAAAAAGGGGATAGCGAAGTTGAGTTCAGTGCAAAGGTAGACAGATTGGTAGATGTATTGAAAGCCATCGGTTTTCTTGGGGTAATAGACATTCCAAAGGGTACTTACAAGTATGTAAAAGTATTCGTAAAAATAGCCGGCGAAGAGCCTAAACCTGCGGCGATCATGAGCGGGAAGATCACCTGGGATGGTAATGATATTCCATTCACCATCCGTCTTTCCGGGACTGCTACGATGAAAGCAGATGCAAAGAACGTTGTGGTGTCTGACACCTCGCTGACCTTCAAAGGCAAACTGAAACTTGACCTGAAACTGGTAATGGCCAAATTGCAGGTAGGCGACTTTACCGGTACAATGGAAGGCGGCCACCTGGTGATCAACATCAACGTAAATGATAAGAGAGGTAAGAAAGTGAGAGACGGTCTTGAAAACGGCGTAAGCTGTGATCATCGCCGTGGTAATGACTAAGCTAAGCTGAAAAGATCTTACTGATTTCCGTTAGCAGGAATAGGGAATAACAACCGCTTGCCAGGTTACATCCTTATTCCTGCTTTTTTTATGCACCCAAAAATACCGCTATGACACAACCGGAAGCGCTTGCCAAAGATGAACAATTGTGCTGGTCACCCGGAACAGGGACGGATGTATGGGCCATATTCCAGGCAGCCATGCAGGGCGATCTGCCTGCTATCCGACGGCTGCTGCAGAAGGATGCTGCGCTCGTCAACTGCCATTACGACTATCGTAATCCCCTGTATTTTGCTGTACGCGAAAATCAGCCGGAAGCAGTTGCGTACCTGATAGAGCAGGGTGCTAATCCCTTAAGGTCGGGCGCCAGCGATACCTTATTGCAGATGGCAAGAGATCGCGGGTATACTGCAATACAACAGTTGCTGGAGAATACCATTGCGGGGAAGGGAGGACGGCCTGAAGGAGTGGCCATTGCAGCTGCCATCAGGAACCGCGACCATGAGCAGGTGCGTACACTGCTGGATGCATCGCCCGCATTGATACATGCCTGTGATGAAAATACCAATCAGCCCATTCACTGGGCCGTAATGACCCGGCAACCGGCGCTGATCGATGAAATGCTGGCGCGCGGGGCTGATATAAATGCAACGCGCAGAGATGGTGCACGGCCCATACATCTTTGCAACGGCGATTATGACTACCGTGGTTGGCGTGACGTACCTGCAGATACGGTGGCCACACCAGATGATATCTACCGGCTGCTGGTGGCGAAGGGCGCTTACCTGGACATCTACATGGCCGCGCTGAAGGGAAACATAGAGCGGGTACGCGAGCTGCTGGACCAGGATCCCTCACTTGTCAATCGTATATCTGATTGCTTCACCGGTTATGGTGGTTCTGGCGCCGCACTTACCAATGCAGCGGCTGGCGGACATTTAGCTATTGTGCAATTGCTGCTGGAACGTGGCGCTGATCCCAATTTACGGGAGGAAGGTGTTGCACCGCAAGGCCATGCCTTACATAAAGCTGCCGCCAGGGGACATCTGGCTATCGCAAAACTGTTACTGGAACATGGCGCCTTTCCCAATCCAGAGGTGGAAAGTTCTGCTGATGCGCTTAGTATGGCCATCAATAACGGGCATACTGACATGGTGGAACTGCTTTGTTCTTATGGTGCAGCCAGACGGGTACATATGCTGGGCTATATGGGAGATATACGCACCGCAGCTGCGATGTTTGCAGTAAACCCCTCGCTGGCAAATAATCCGGATGCGCTTGAAAATGCTGCAGGTCAGGGACATGATGCTTTTGTACGCCTGATGCTGCGATATCAACCCGGGTTGGCCCGGAAAATTGCAGTGGGGGTACGAACACAGGGATCCCAGGACCCGATAAGGACACAGGAGCTGACGTCATTCCTTTTCAGCCATGGTATGAATCCCAATTTTAAAAGCTGGCTGGGTATCACGCCGCTTCATTTCTTTGCCAAGTACGGAGACACCGCAAATGCAGCACTCTTTATAAAGCAGGGGGCTGATGTAAATGCGGTGGATGAAGAGTACTGTGCTACGCCATTAGGTTATGCTGTAAAATTCAGTAAAAAAGAGATGGTACTGTTCCTGCTGGAGCATCAGGCCGATCCCAATTTGCCTGTCAGCCCTGCATGGGCAAGGCCCCTGGCCTGGGCAAACAGGAGGGGCCTTGAAGCAATTGCCACCATTCTCAGGCAACACGGCGCTTTATAATAGTTATTTGATAATGATCCTGCTGAACACCGGGAAGTGATCTGAGGCAAAATGCCCTTTCCAGGTATTGGAGAGCGAAGCATGTTGTAATACAGAGATATTTCCTTTCAGGAATATATAATCAATCGGCGCATCTCCCCGTTCTGCGCGTTTAAACCCATTGAAAGTACCATCAGGACCGAAGTGCGGTGTTTTGCTGACGGCTTTGCTGTCTGTTAAATGCAGCGGATCGCTGTTGTTCATGATCACCTGTATCGGCTCATCAGTGGGCGTGGCGTTGAAATCTCCGGTGATCACAGCTGGTGTTCTACCAGCAATAGCGGCTACCTGCTTCAGCAACAGATGTGCACTTTCCCTGCGGGCTACCGTGCCTATGTGATCAAAATGCGTATTAAAATGGATGAATACCTGTTTGGTCTTTTTATCGCGAAACTTTCCCCAGGTTACAATACGTGTGATAGCGGCATCCCATCCCTTGCTGCCCGGCACATCAGGCGTGGCGGATAACCAGAAGGTCTTGCTTTGCAGCAGCTGTAAACGGGTGGTATCATAGAAGATAGCGGAGTATTCGCCCTGTGTTTTGCCATCGTCGCGCCCTACACCGATGTATTTGTATTGTGGCAGTCGTTGCTGCAGGTCTGTTATCTGCTCATACAAAGCTTCCTGCACGCCCAGCAGCTGGGCTTCGTAAAACAGTACAGCACTGGCAACCTTATCCTTACGGTAGGGCCAGGCGTCCAGGCTGTCTCCGGGGTTGTTATAGCGGATGTTGAAGGTCATAACGTTTAGTGGCGTCTGCGCTGCGGCTACAGTACCAATGAGCAGCAACAGGTACAATAAGCATGTCTTTCTCATGAATGGTTTTAGTTTAGGTTTATAAAAATAACAATGCTGCAGCGAAGTTGTAGTACTTAGCTGTTAAGTTATTATGAGCGGTAATTGTATACAATAAGAAAGGGTGTTACACCGCTGTATACGGCATAACACCCTTCTGTTTTGTTATATCTTTCTTACACAACTACATTGATCATCCTGCCCTTTACGATCACCAGCTTCTTCAGCGGCTTACCTTCCATCCATTTCTGTACTACTTCATTGGCCAGCACTTCCTGTTCGATGGATCCATTGTCTGCATCGAGGGCAAAGCCCATTTCCGTGCGGGTTTTACCATTGATGGCAATGGGATAGTTAAAGGCGCTTTCCTTTACATACTGCTCTTCAAACACCGGGTAAGCAGCATCGAGGATGCTGGTAGTGTTACCCAACAGGTGCCACAGCTCTTCGCTGACATGCGGTGCAAATGGCGCCAGCAATATCAGCAAAGGCTCCAGTATGCTACGCTTGTTGCACTTCAGGGAGGCCAGCTCGTTCACACAGATCATGAACTGGCTTACTGCGGTGTTATAAGAGAAGTTGCTGGTATCGTTGTCTATTTTCTGGATGGTCTTGTGCAGCACTTTGAGCTCTTCCGGGGTGGCGGGTGCATCTTTTACGATCAGGCCTTTCTGCTCGTCTGCATAAAGGCGCCACAGCTTTTTCAGGAAGCGGTGCACCCCTTCAATGCCTTTGGTTTCCCAGGGTTTGGACTGCTCTACGGGACCCAGGAACATTTCATACATACGGAAGGTGTCTGCGCCGTATTTCTCTACGATATCATCCGGGTTGACGGTGTTGTAACTTCTCTTACTCATTTTTTCGAGCAGGGTACCGCAGATGTATTTACCATCTTCCAGAATAAATTCAGCTGCGCTGTAGTCAGGCTTCCACTGGCGGAAGGCCGCAGTATCCAGCTCTGTACCGTCTACGATGTTCACGTCCACATGCAGCTCATCTGTTTCATACTGGTCTTTCAGACCGGCGGAAACAAATGTATTGGTGCCGCGCACGCGGTATACCAGGCGGGAGCTGCCGCCGATCATACCCTGGTTGAGGATCTTTTTGTAAGGCTCGTCAAAGCTGATATAGCCAAGGTCGTACAGCACCTTTGTCCACAAACGGGAGTACAGCAAATGTCCTACGGCATGTTCGGTACCGCCTACATAAACATCCACCTGGTTCCAGTAATCAGTGGCTTTACGGTCTGCAAATGCCTGGTCGTTATGCGGGTCGGCATAGCGCAGGAAGTACCAGCTGCTACCTGCATAACCGGGCATGGTATTGGTTTCGCGGCGAACGCCGGGGGCAATGTCCACCCAGTCAGCTACATTGGCCAGCGGGCCTTCGCCTTCTTCGCCGGGCTTGTAATTTTCTACGTGCGGCAGTTCTACGGGCAGGTCTTTTTCATCTACCGCATAAGCTATACCGTTTTTATACACAATAGGGAAGGGTTCGCCCCAATAACGCTGGCGGCTGAAACCGGCATCCCTCATTTTATAATTGATCTGGCGTTTGCCGATGCCCATTTCTTCCACCTTTTGCGCCACGATGTCTATAGCGGAGCGCATGTCCACACCGTTCAGGAAATCGCTGTTCTGCAGCACGGCATCCTTGGTGGGATTGGCCTCTGTTCCGTTAAAGGCATCGCCGATTATATTAGTGATGGGAATATTAAAGTGGCGGGCAAACAGGAAATCGCGCTGGTCGCCACAGGGTACGGCCATAATGGCGCCGGTACCATAACCAGCCAGCACGTATTCTGAGATCCAGATAGGAATAGGTGTTCCGTTAAAGGGGTTCAGGGCATAGGCGCCGGTAAAGCAGCCGGTGATCTGTTTCACTTCAGCCAGGCGTTCGCGCTCTGAACGGCTTTGTACATAGTCCAGGTATTTCTCTATTTCGGCCTTCTGTTCCGGTGTGGTGATCTGGCTCACCAGCTCATGCTCGGGCGCCAGCACCATAAAGTCCACTCCGAAGATAGTATCCGGGCGGGTGGTATACACGGTGAGGGGCAGGGAGGAATCCTGGATCTGAAAAGTGATCTCCGCGCCCTGGCTCTTACCGATCCAGTTGCGCTGCATCTCTTTCAGGGCCTCGCTGTAGTCTACCTGTTCCAGGCCTTCCAGCAGGCGGTTGGCATATTCGGTAATGCGCAGGAACCACTGGCGCATCTTTTTCTTGATCACGGGATGGCCGCCACGTTCGCTTACGCCGTTCACCACTTCATCGTTAGCCAGTACGGTGCCTAATGCGGGACACCAGTTCACTTCTGCAAACGCCAGGTAGCCCAGGCGATAGTGCATCAGTATTTCACGCTGGCGGCTTTCGTCAAAGCTTTTCCATTCAGCCGCGCTGAACCGGATGGAGCGGTCGCCCGGGCATTCATGCGCCTGGTTGCCTTCTTTTTCGAAGATGGCGGTCAGTACGGCGATGCGCTCGGCCTTGCGGGACTGGCGGTTGTACCAGCTGTCAAACAGCTGCAGGAAGATCCATTGGGTCCATTTATAGTAAGAGGGGTCCGATGTACGGAATTCCCTTTCCCAGTCAAAGCTGAAGCCGATGTTATTCAGCTGCTTACGGAAAGCAGTGATATTCTGCCCGGTGGTAATGGCGGGGTGCTGCCCGGTTTCCAGCGCATACTGTTCTGCCGGCAGGCCAAAGGCGTCGTAACCCATGGGGTGCAGTACGTTGAATCCTTTCAGCCGTTTGTAACGGGCGTAGATGTCTGATGCAATGTAACCCAGCGGGTGGCCTACGTGTAAGCCGGCGCCGGAGGGATAGGGAAACATGTCCAATACATAGCATTTGGGCCTGGAGCTATCATTACTTACCCGGTAAGCATTGGTCTGCTTCCAGTGCTCCTGCCATTTTTTTTCTATATCTCTGTAATTGTATTCCATTTTGTTAAAAAAATCCGTTCGGATTGGCAAAATTAAACATAACTGCCAATTTTTATTATTTTCGCCGATAAACTCTAGGTTAATGGCGCAACCGGGAAAATCATCAGCAAAGAGATCAAAACCATCATACTTATACTCAATCATCGGCGTAGCACTGGTATTGTTCCTGCTGGGCACCCTCGGCCTCATTATTATCCATGCCAACCGGCTGAGCGCCTATTTCAAGGAAAGTATTGAGATCCAGGTGATCCTGCGCGATAATGTAAAGGAAGAGCAGGCCACCGCTCTCCGGGATTCTATTGCACAAAAGCCATATGTAAAGTCTATTGAGTACGTGTCCAAAGATATGGCCGCCGCCCGGTTTAAAAAGGAATTCGGGGAAGACTTTATTAACCTGCTGCAATATAATCCTTTATATGCCAGCATCAATATTAAGGCAAATGCCGGTTATGTGAATGCAGACAGTTTACGTATTATAGAAAATAACCTGACGCGCCAGAGTGTGGTACGTGAAATATCCTATCAGCGCCTGCTGGTAGACAAGCTGAACGAGAATGTGCGGAAAATAGGCTTTGTAATGCTGGCCATCAGCGCCCTGCTGGCCATCATCGTGATCGTACTGATTGATAATACGATACGGTTGGCTATGTTCAGCAACCGTTTCCTGATAAAGACCATGCAGATGGTGGGCGCCACCCGCTGGTTCATTGCCAAGCCATTTGATATACGTAGTATTATCAACGGGGCATTGAGCGCTATCATCGCTATCGCCGGACTGGTAGGCCTGATCTATTTTGCCGACCAGTGGCTGCCTGAATTAAGCGGTCTGCGTGATTACTTTATGATCACCGTGCTGTTCCTGGGAATGATCATCATCGGTATCTGTATCTCCCTGGTGAGCACGCATCGTTCTGTAATGAAGTACCTGAAGCTGAAACTGGATGATCTTTATTAAAACCAATCATTTCTAACTGATAAGAAATTTAACCTGGTATGGTCAAAGAAACTAAACCTGCAGACAAACTGATCACAGACAGCCGTCCGCTGTTTGCAAAAGATAATTTTAAGATCATGCTGGCCGGGCTGGCAGTGATCGTAATCGGCTTCCTGTTGATGCTGGGCGGTTCCAGCGATGATCCCAATAACTTCAAACCGGAGGAAGTATACAGCTTCCGCAGGATCACCCTTGCACCCATTGTAATTGTACTGGGCCTGCTCATTGAAGTATATGCCATAATGCGGAAACCTAAAGCCTGACCCGATCACACCTGTAAAGAATGACCATATTTGAAGCGATTGTTATTGCCATTGTAGAAGGGCTGACTGAATTTCTGCCGGTCTCATCTACCGGCCATATGATTATTACCAGCGCGCTGCTGGGCATCAGCAAAGATGAGTTCACCAAACTATTTGAAGTATGTATACAGCTGGGCGCTATCCTGGCTGTAGTAGTGCTTTACTGGAGAAAGTTCCTGGTATTTGACAAACACCGCCTGAATTTTTATTTCAAATTATTTATAGCCGTTATCCCCGCGCTGATCGTGGGCTACCTTTTTGGCGATAAAATAGACGCCATGCTGGAAAGCCCGCTGGTGGTGGGCATTACCCTGCTGCTGGGCGGCATTGTGCTGCTTTTTGTAGATAACTGGTTCCTGCATCCGGAAGTGGATACAGATGAAAAAATAGACGTTTTCAAGGCGCTTCGCATTGGTTTCTGGCAATGTATTGCCATGATACCGGGCGTAAGCCGCAGCGCTGCCACTATCATAGGCGGGATGCAGCAGAAGCTGACCCGTAATGTGGCCGCTGAATTCTCCTTTTTCCTGGCCGTGCCTACCATGGCTGCCGCCACGGGTTATAAGCTGCTGAAAGGAAGAGAACTGCTCACCGCTTACCCCGAAAACCTGAAACTGTTGCTGATCGGCAACATAGTAGCCTTCGTAGTAGCCATCCTGGCCATCAGATTTTTCATTGACTCATTAAAGAAATACGGCTTCAGAATGTGGGGTTATTACCGCATTGTTGTAGGCATTATCATCCTGGCGGCGATCGCCATGGGGTATAAATTAAATGTTTAGATGTTTAAAGGTTTGAGGGTTTGAACGTTTGAAGGTGCCCTGATAATTATGGCCACTTTCAAACGTTCAAACCCTCAAACTTTCAATCCTTATACTTTTATGAAACAATTTCTGTTGTATTTGTTAGTCCTTAGCTCCGTTGTTGCCCGCGCACAAAAGAACTATGTACCAGCCGTTATTATCAGCCAGCAAAACGATTCGCTCCGTGGTTTTATAGATTACCGCAACTGGCGTATCAATCCTGAACAGATCTCATTTAAACAAGACCTGCAGGGCCATGAGCAGCGATTCAGCGCCGGTGACATAGCCGGTTTCCTGGTTACTGCTGAAAATGAACTGTATGTAAGCCGCCAGGTAGAACTGGATGTAACGGTGCAGACCATCGACAACCTGCTTGCCACAGGAGAGCGGGTTACCAGGAATGATACGGTGTTCCTGCTGACTATTGTGAAAGGCGCCTATAACCTGTACCTGTTCAACGACAGGAATGATCAGCCGCATTTCGTGTATGACAGCGCCGGGGTGCCTGCTAAAGAGTTAAGGCTCGTTAAAAGCAGGGCAAGTGATGGCTCTAACGCAATCGCTACCTTTCCGCTTTACCAGCGGCAGCTGAGCTACCTGTTTGCCGCCTGCCCCGAAGTGGCCAGGAAAGCCGCTGATGTGCGGTATTCGGAAGATGCGCTGCGCAAACTATTTACGGACTATCACCAGTGTAGAAATCCATCAGAGAAGATCGCGGTGAAAGCAAAGGAAAAATTAAATGTGAGATGGGGCCTGCTGGCGGGAACTGGTTTTAACAGCTTTAATTTCAGCGGCAGTCATTCCATGACCAGGGCCAGCTATAAAAGCAATACTACTCCATTAGCGGGATTGTTCATTGATGTTCCTGTAAGCCGTAACAGGCAGCAATACTGGCTCAGCGCTGAAGCGTTCTATAAAACGGAATCAGCTTCCGGAACGTTCACGAATGCCAATATCCTGGAGTCCTGGCAGGAGCAGGTGAGCATGAAATTCTCTTACGCGCAGCTGAATCTGCTCTTCCGTTATCTCTATCCTAAAGGCACGGTGAAGCCTTTTGCCAATGTGGGCTGGGGCAACGGTGTTATGATCGGTGAAAACAAAAACGAAAAGTATCGTACAGACCGTAAAGATGATGTGGAAAAAGCAATAAATGGTCCCCGTAAGCATGAAACCACTTTCCTCGCCGGAGGCGGTGTACAGTATAAAAGGATACAAATAGAAGGCCGCTATGCGTGGAGCAATGGCTTTTCTCCCTACATCAGCCTCAACACAAGCGTTCGCTCGCTACAGGTGATTGCAAGGTTTGCGTTGTAAGGGTTTGAACGTTTGAAAGTTTGATGGTGGCCTTAAACATTCAGGACTCCTTCAAACTTTCAAACATTTAAACAGTACCTGCCTATCCTTTCACGGCCAGTAACAGTTCCAGGTCTGTGTATTTTAGTTTGAATTTTTCGCTGAGGTGGTAGTTGGTAAGCGCGCCTTTGTACAGGTAGATGCCGTTGCGCACACCGCGCTTGATCCATACCAGGTTTTCAAAGCCGCCATCGTCGGCTGCTTCCATCAGCAGGGGCATGAGCACATTACTGATGGCCTCAGAAGCGGTACGTGCAAAGCCGGAGGGAATGTTGGGCACGCAGTAGTGTACCACGTCATACTTCTTGAACACGGGGTTTTCATGACTGGTGATCTCTGAGGTTTCAAAGCATCCGCCACGGTCTATGCTTACATCCACGATCACGGAACCGGCTTTCATATTGCTCACCATAGATTCAGTTACTACAATAGGGGTACGGCCGCTTTGGGAAGAGAGCGCACCCACGGCCACATCGGCATTGCGCAGTTGCTCTGCCAGCGCTTTGGGCTGTATAACGGAAGAGAATATCCGAACGCCGATGTTATTCTGCAGGCGTTTCAGCTTATAGATATTATTGTCAAATACTTTCACGGAAGAGCCTAAGGCCAGTGCTGTACGGGCGGCAAATTCCCCTACAATGCCTGCGCCGATGATCACTACTTTGGTGGGCGGGATACCTGTAACGCCGCCCAAAAGGATGCCTTTGCCCTTGTTGCCATTGCTGAGATACTGTCCGGCAATCAGCATTACTGCGCCGCCGGCAATTTCGCTCATGGCCCTTACAATGGGATAGGTGCCGGCGTCATCTTTCAGGTTCTCAAAAGAAAGGAGGGTAATACGTTTATCCATCATCTTTTCCACCTGGTGTGCCTTCAGCGCTGCCAGGTGAATGGGGGATATTACGATCTGGTGCGGGTGCAGCAGTTCAATTTCCTCGTCGTTCAAGGGGGCTGATTTTACAATGATCTCCGCCTTGTATACTTCTTTTTTGTCGTAAACAATCTCGGCCCCTGCCTCTGAATAGTCTGTGTCGTAGAAATGCGACCCATCGCCGGCTTTATGTTCCACTACAATATGGTGCCCGTTGGTGGCCAGAATGCTTACAGCATCGGGCGTTAAGGCAATCCGGTTTTCCTGGAAAGAGGTTTCTTTTGGGATGCCAATGAATAAACGTGAGTTTTTCTGCGGAATATCCAACGTTTCCTCCATTGGTGAATAAGTAAAGCCAGCACTCACAACAGGTTTTTGCCTTTGCTCCATATTCGTGTCAAAATTGTTCTGTGAAATTACGTCTTATTCAAAGATAAGCTATTTAAGATTGCGATTCCAGCCGCAGGTTTTATAAGCGCCTGTGATTCAATACATGTTGTCACATGTTTCTACAGGGTGCTTAACCGTCTCCGCTGATCGGGCAGTACTTCCAGGTGCAGGTGCACCGTGTCTGGCGGCAGCAGGCGGCTGATGATCCCGGGCCATTCCACAAAGCAGGTGGCATCCGGCTGATACAGGGTATCTTCTATACCTGCCGCTATCGCCTCCTCTTCATCCCGCAGCCGGTAAAGATCGAGGTGGTAGATGGTATGCGGCTGATTTTCCCCGTTATGATAAACGTATTCATTGATAATAGCGAACGTGGGACTGGCAGTGGCATCTTCCACCCCCCGGGCTGCACAAAGCGCCTTGATAAAGGTGGTTTTGCCGGCTCCCATCTGCCCTTCCAGGGTGAAAACCCGCTCTCCGTCAAAATGCGTCCAGAAAGCGCGGGCTGTTTCGGGCAGCTCCGCTTCGGTAAATGTCCATTCCATCACCAAAATTAATGTTTCCCGGGTCATTTATCCGTCAAATTAGCCATCCCGTTGCATTAATAATCCCTTCCCGGACAACCGGTTGATCTGTCCGGATGGTCAACAGGTTACAAGTCGCCGTCCATCAAATTTGCCTTTCCGTTGCATTAATATTTTACCGCCAAATACCCCCCTTTTCTAAATTTGTTGGGAGCGGTCTGATGACCGTCAGTTGAATAACATGGAAACGATCAGTTGCAAGGTAAAAGGAATGAATTGCACCAGCTGCGCGCTTACGGTATCCAGATACCTGGAGAACAAGGGCATGCAGGATGTGCAGGTAAGCTTTGCCACGGAGGAGCTGAGCTTTACCCTGCCTGCGGGCGTCAGCAATTCTCAGGACGTGCTCAAAGGCATCAATGAACTGGGATACCAGGTAGTGCTGCCCAACCAGGAAGCGCCCAGGGGAGTGTTTTTCAAAAGCCTGTATTTCAAATTCCTGGTATGCGCAGTATTTACGGCGCCGCTGCTGCTGCATATGTGGGTGAAATGGCCCTGGCTCCATAACCCTAACGTACAGCTGGCGCTTGCCACCCCGGTGTATATTATCGGGCTGTGGCATTTTGGCCGCAGCGCATGGCGCTCACTGGCCAACCGCATGGCCAATATGGATGTGCTCATTACGCTGGGCGCCAGCGCCGCCTATGTATACAGTTTGATCGGTACCTTGCAGCACCTGGGGCCTGACTATATGTTCTACGAAACCACGGCCGCCATCATCACCCTGGTGTTCCTGGGCAACCTGCTGGAAGAAAGATCGGTGAAGCAAACCACTACCGCTATTACCGCCCTGGCCAAAATGCAGGTTACCACCGCCCGCCTGATCAACGACGACCACGGGCATGAACATATTCACGAAGTAGATAACCAGACCCTTCGCACGGGCGACAAGGTACTGGTGAACACCGGCGATAAGATACCGATGGATGGCACCATCTACTGGGGCGGCGGTACGGTGAACGAATCCATGATCACCGGCGAAAGCACGCCCGTAGAAAGAAAAGAGAAAGATAAAGTTATAGGCGGCACCATACTGGAAGAAGGCACACTGAAAATGTTTGTGACGGCCACCGGTAAAGACACCGTGCTGTCTTACATCATAGAGCTGGTAAAGCAGGCGCAGGGCAGCAAGCCCCCCATGCAAAAACTGGCAGACCGTATCAGCGCCATTTTTGTACCCGCAGTACTGGGCATTGCGCTCCTTACTTTCCTGGGCTGGTGGCTGATTGCCCGGGATACGGCGGGGAATGCCATGATGCGCAGTATAGCCGTACTGGTGATAGCCTGTCCCTGTGCGATGGGACTGGCCACCCCCGCCGCCGTGATGGTAGGGCTGGGCCGCGCCGCCCGCAATGGAATCCTGATCAAGGGCGCGCAAACGCTGGAGGCATTCCGGAACATCCGCTACGTGGTGTTTGATAAAACAGGCACCCTTACCACCGGCAAACTGCAGATGGGCAATTTCCGCTGCTTTGATATGCAGGAGGCCGAATTTAAGGCGATCGTATACAGCCTGGAGAAATACTCCTCCCACCCCATAGCGAGGTCTGTCAGCGCTCAATGGAAGGGAAACGGCGAAGTGATGCTGCAGCAGGTACGCGAATATAAAGGGAGGGGCATGCAGGCCCAGGATAAGGACGGCAACCAGTGGCAGCTGGGCTCTTACATCATGGCCAGAGAAGCCACAACAGATGACAGCCACAACATTTACCTGCTGCGCAACGGCAAGCTGGCCGGCTGGATCGATTTCACAGACGAACTGCGCCCCGGCGCTGCCAAAGCCATTGCCGCACTGAAACAGGCCGGTATCAAACCCGTATTGTTAAGCGGCGATACCGCCCGGAAATGTAAAGACCTTGCACAGGAAGTGGGCATAACAGAAGTATACGCAGAACAAACACCGGAACAAAAACTGCAACGCATAGATGCGCTGATGCAACAGGCGCCGGTAGCCATGGTAGGCGATGGCATCAACGATGCCCCCGCACTGGCCAAAGCCACTATCGGCGTATCCCTCAGCGACGCCACCCATGTGGCCATGCAGAGCGCCAACGTAGTGCTGCTCAATAACAGCCTGGCCACCTTGCCACTGGCCATGGGCCTTGGTAAACATACTTACCTTACCATTAAACAGAATCTTTTCTGGGCTTTTATCTACAATGTGGTGGCGCTGCCTGTAGCAGCAGTGGGCCTGCTGAACCCTATTGCGGGCGCCGGTATTATGGCGGTATCAGATGTGGTGCTGGCCATTAACTCCGTGCGGTTAAGATATAAACGGGTAATTTAGCGGAAAAACAAGATTGACCGATCCAAGCTCCATACTGCGCCAATACTGGGGCCACGCTCAATTCCGCCCCCTACAGGAGGATATAATCAACGCTATACTGGCGGGCAGCGATACGCTGGCCCTCATGCCTACCGGTGGCGGAAAATCCATCTGCTTCCAGGTGCCCGCCATGATGAAGGAAGGGATCTGCCTGGTGGTGACCCCGCTCATCGCCCTGATGCGCGACCAGGTAGACAATCTTGAAAAACGCGGCATTAAAGCCGTTGCCATCTACGCCGGACTTACCAACCGGGAGGTGGAACAAACTTTGGAGAACGCCCGCCGCGGTCACTATAAATTTCTCTACGTATCACCGGAAAGATTGCAGAGCCGCCGTTTCCTGGACTATTGCGATGGCATGCCCCTGAACCTGCTGGCGGTGGATGAAGCGCATTGTATATCCCAATGGGGCTACGATTTTCGCCCGGCTTACCTGCAGATCGCCAGCATCCGCCGCTTGTTTCCCGGGGTACCGGTACTGGCGCTAACGGCTACGGCTACCCCGCTTGTACAAAAAGATATCTGTGCAAAGCTGGAAATGCAGCAACCAAAAGTGTTTGCCAAAAGCTTTGCCCGCGCCAATCTTTCCTACAGCGTATCGGAAGAAGCCAACCGCCTGGATAAGATCAAACATATACTGGACCGTGTACCTGGCTCCGCCATTGTGTATTGCCGCAACAGGCTGCGTACCCGGCAACTGGCAGAGGGCCTGCGTTTGCGGGGTATCGCAGCGGATTACTACCATGCGGGATTATCCCCTGCAGACCGTACCGCCAGGCAGAAAGCCTGGATAAAGAATGAGGTGCGTGTAATTGTCTGCACCAATGCATTTGGGATGGGGATAGATAAACCCGATGTACGGGTGGTGATCCACCATGATGTGCCCGACAGCCTGGAAGCCTATTACCAGGAAGCCGGTCGCGCAGGCCGTGATGAGCAGAAAGCCTATGCCGTGCTGTTGTACGATGAGCAGGAGCTGGGCGATATGGAAGACCGCATCCCTTTGCTGTTTCCCTCCCTGCAGGAAATAAAGCACGTATACCAGTGTATTGTGAACTACCTGCAATTGCCGGTGGGCAGTGCCGAAGGGCTTTATTTCAACTTTGACATCAATGAATTTGTAAAGCAGTTCAAGCTCAATATCACGGTTACTTACAGCGCTATCCGCATACTGGAACAGGAAGGCATACTGCAGCTGAGTGAAAGTGTATACCTGCCTTCCCGCGCCATGTTCGTTACCAATAAGGAAACCTTATACGCGGTGGAAGATGCGCAGCCCGCACTGGAGCCTTTAATAAAAGCATTGCTGCGCAATTATGAAGGCATCTTCGATAACGAAGTGCGCATCTTTGAAAAGCAGCTCAGCCGCATATTACGGCAAACCGAAGCACAGGTAACAGAGAAGCTGTGGCAGCTGCACCAGCAGGGCATTATTCGTTACAGGCCCAAAAGAGATGAGCCGCAATTATGTTTTCTGCAGGAAAGATTACAGGCAGGGAACCTGCGTATCAACATGGCGCGGGTGGAAGAACGGAAGCAGGCCTATATTACCCGGCTGAAAGCGATGTTCGGTTATATCCGCAGTAATGAACAGTGCCGTACACAAACTTTGGTAGCATACTTCGGAGAAAAGAATGACACGGCCTGCGGCGTTTGTGATGTATGTGTAAAGCGTAAAACGCGGCCGCTGGATCATGGCGCGGTAGATCATATTGCGAAATTGGTGATACAGCATCTGCAACAGCCTGTATCGCTTGCTTCGCTGCTGCAGATGCTGCCTGGTATCCCGGAGGACCGGCTGATGGATGTATTGCAGTTCCTCGTTGCCGAAGAGAAAATTATCCGTGACAAAGACGGCCTGTTAAGCAAGCGCCAATAGGCGCAAACTTAAAGGTCCACCACTTTTCTTTCTTTACTGCTCCTGAAGGCGGCTTCAATCACCCTGATGATGCGTACGGCATCTTCCGGTTGTACCGGTGGCGGAGCGCCGTTTACCAGTGCATCATACACGCCCTGGTAATAGTCCATATAGTTACCCTTGGGTGAAGGCAGGTATTGTTTCAGCACTTTCCCGTCTTTCTCGGTATGCAGCAGCCCCCATTCATGCGGACTTTCCACGCCCCAGTCAAGTGTGCCCGGAAGCAGTCCCTTTTGCAGCTGTGCTTCCTGTATGTCAGATTTTGTTTTGATGAAGGAACCGATGCGTCCATGGAACTGGTAGGAGGCCAGCGGCTCTCTTACCAGGTAATTGCATTTAACCCTTACACGCAGCTGCTCATAGAAAAGCACCAGCTCAAAATAATCATCTACAATAGAATCTTTGCGGATGACGCGTATATCGGCCCACAGGCTTTTCGGCATACCGAACAGCAACAGTGCCTGGTCAATGATATGAGAGCCCAGGTCGTACAGGGAGCCGGTACCCGGGTTGGGTTCTTCCTTATGTTTCTTGTAGCTCAGCTCTTCCTTGAAGCGGTCATAGTGGATCTCTGCTTCCAGTATATCGCCCAGTATGCCTGACTGCACTACTTCCCGGCTGATCCTGAAATCACTGTCATAGCGCCTGTTGTGGTACACGCTCAGGAACAGGCCTTTCTGCTTTGCCAGGGCGATCAGGGCTTCACCTTCATCGCTATGTACGGTAAAGGGTTTTTCAACGATCACGTTCTTGCCTGCTTCCAGTGCGGCCTTGGTATAATCGTAGTGAGTATAGTTGGGTGTGTTCACTACAATCAGGTCCAGTGAGCTGTCTTGCAGCATCTCTTCCAGGCTTCTGTATACTTTTACATCAGGGTGCTGCTGCTTTGCCAGGTTTTTGCTTCTTTCCACCACTGCGGTGAATTCAAAACCCGGGTGCACATGAATAAAAGGAACGTGGAATATCGTGCCCGACATGCCGTAAGAGCATACGCCTGTTTTAATGATCTTTTCCATATCAGTTAAGTGGTTACTGCTGTTGTCCGAATCTGAGTTTTAAGTTTCGTTCTGTAAGATAGACAGGCAAGGCCGTAAATACAAGCACTACCAGCACCGCTATGGTCGTACTGATGTCTTGCGCAAGCGTAAAGGGCAGTGATAACAGTGCTAAACAGGTTAGCGCAATACCGCAACAGCATAAGGCTTTGCCTGCATATACCTGGGCAAAATCCCAGGCGGCCTGGCTTTTCATCGAACGCGGCGTGCGGTAGCCGTATATCCTGCTGATCTTTGCAGGCGGTTTTTTCCACAGCCATAATCCGCCGGGGATATAGAGCAGTCCTGTAAGGCCCAGGGTCAGCGAAAATAGATGTTGAGCAATATTCATCGTATTAGTTGTAAACATAAGATCACGTGCAGCGGGGTGGAAGCAATCTCCTCCTGTGGTGTTCAGTTGCGTCCTCTCTAAAACCAGCTGCTGCTGCTCTTCTTCCTGCTTCTTCCCCCCAATCCCAGCGCTCCCAGCAAACTCCGGGTGATCATACTTGTTGCCGTGCGGCCTACCTGTCTTGCTACCGGGCTGTCCAGCACACTTTCCAGCACACTTTTCTCTTCTTTCTGCCTGCCTTTTTTAGCAGGTGCTGCCGTTTCGGCTTTTTCTGCTGCTTCTTCCAGTTTAGCGGTCAGTATCTCGTAAGCGCTTTCATTGTCAATTTCCTGGTTATATTTCTTTGCGAGTTTGGATTGGGCCAGGAGCTGGTCCATTTCTGCATCAGTCAGGATATCCATACGGGAGCGTGGAGATACCAGCATGGTAGCTGCCAGCGGGGTAGGGGTGCCCTTTTCATTCAGGCAGGTTACCAGTGCTTCGCCGATGCCTATCTGGGTAAGCAGCTCGTCTGTTTTATAGAAATCTGATAAGGGATAGTTTTCTGCGGTTTGTTTGATGGACTTACGATCATTGGCGGTAAAGGCACGCAGGGCATGCTGTACTTTGAGGCCCAGTTGTCCGAGTACGGAAGGTGGTACATCCATAGGGTTCTGTGTACAGAAGAAAATACCTACGCCTTTGGAGCGTATCAGCTTGATGATGGTTTCTATCTGTTGCAGCAGCGCAGCGCTGGCTTCCTGGAAGATCAGGTGGGCTTCGTCAATGAACATCACCAGCTTGGGTTTGTCCAGGTCTCCTTCTTCGGGCAGGGTGGCATATAGTTCAGCCAGCAGGGAGAGCATGAAGGTGGAGAACAGTTTGGGCCTGTCCTGTATATCGGCTACACGCACAATGGAGATCATGCCGCGGCCGTCATCGCTGATGCGCAGCAGGTCGTCTACTTCAAAGGATTTTTCTCCGAAGAAGCGGTCGGCGCCCTGTTGTTCCAGTTCTATTACTTTGCGCAGGATAGTGCCTGCGGAAGTGGAGGATATTTTGCCGTATTCTTTTTCCAGCTCCGCTTTGCCTTCTGCGGTAGCGTATTGCAATACTTTTTTGAAATCTTTGAGGTCCAGCAGGGGCAATGTATGATCATCACAGTATTTGAAGATCATAGATACCAGGCCTGCCTGTGTGTCGTTCAGCTCCAGGATCTTTGACAGCAGTACGGGGCCGAATTCGCTGACGGTGGCCCGTAAGCGGCATCCTTTTTCTTTACTGAGCGACAGCAGCTCTGTGGGGTAGGCCGCCGGCGACCATTCGCCGCCTATTTTCTGGTAGCGTTCTTTTATTTTATCGTTACTGGTACCTGCTGCGGCTATCCCGCTCAGGTCTCCTTTGATATCCATCAGTAATACAGGCACGCTGGCATCACTCAATCCTTCTGCAATTACCTGCAGGGTTTTTGTTTTACCGGTACCGGTGGCGCCGGCAATAAGGCCATGCCTGTTCAGCGTTTTCAGGGGCAGGAATACATCTGCGCCTGTTACTACTGTTCCATCCAATATAGCGCAACCCAGTTTGAAATGTTCACCCTTGAAGGTGTATCCGTTCTTAATAGTCTCCAGGAAGGCTGCTTGATTTGCCATGATGTAAAAATTTTTCCTGAAGATAATTAATAAACGCTGAACGCTGAATGCAAAACGCTTAACACCTCCTGCAATTTGCACTCAGCGTTAAGCGTTCAGCATCCGGCATTTTGCCTGTATTTATAGTTCTTCTTCTCTTTCCAGCATCAGTATGGCGCCCTGCGGCACGATGAAGTATTTTTCTCCCTGGTATAGTACTTCGGTAGAACCACTGATCAGGAAGATGGCCAGATCGCCTTCCCGGGCCTGTAAAGGAATATACTTCACTTTCTCTTCTTCCGGTTTCCAGGCTTCCGTTTCTTCTGCCGGAACGGGGATGGCGTATCCCGGTCCGGTTTTGATCACGTAGCCCTGTTGTACCTTCTCTCTTTCCTGTACGCCGGGCGGCAGGTATAAACCGCTTTCCGTACGCTCATTGGGTTGTGTGGGCTTTATCAATACACGGTCGCCTACTACGATCAGCTTTTTCAATTTATTGTCGGGTGTAAGGTGAATTGCCATTATCTGTTCCTTTTTCAATTTCAGAACAAAGGTATTGCAAAATGCGTGCTGCCGGGAAACAGGGTGCCATTCTGACAGCTCTTATACGATGTCTTTTACCGTGAAAAGCTCACCTGCGCGTATGCCCCGTTCTGTTTGCCGGAGGGTGCAGCATTCCGTTTTAGGATCATGCTCAAAGAAGAGAATATACTGCTGTTCCAGCGCCTCCTGTAAGAAGCTCTTCTTTTCCTGCAGGGTGGTAAGCGGGAACATATCATACGCCATTACATACGGAATGGGAAGGTGGCCCGTAGAAGGCAGCAGGTCTGCCATAAATACCAGTGTACGCCCTTTGTAACGTATCTGTGGCAGCATCATGGCATCGGTGTGGCCATTGGCGAAGCGGATGGAGATATTTTCTGTAAAGGTAACGCCGGGCTGTTGTGGTATAAACTGCAGTTGTCCGCTTTCCTGTATGGGCAGGATATTCTCTTTCAGGAAAGAAGCCTTTTCGCGCTCATTGGGTTGGGTAGCCCATTTCCAGTGAGCTTCATTGCTCCAGTATACGGCGTTCTTAAATGCGGGAACCAGGCGATCGCCTTCGCGTATAATGCTGCCGCCGCAATGGTCAAAATGCAGATGGGTCAGGAATACATCGGTGATATCATCCCTGTGAAAACCGTGTGCGGCCAGTGAGCTGTCCAGCGTTGCATCGCCATGCAGGTAGTAATAACTGAAGAATTTTGCCTCCTGCTTGTTGCCGATGCCGTTATCCACCAATATCAGCCGTTTTCCGTCTTTGATAAGCAGGCAGCGCATGGCCCAGCTGCACATATTATTTTCATCTGCCGGGTTCAGCTTCTGCCAGATACTTTTGGGCACTACGCCAAACATCGCCCCGCCATCCAGTTTAAAAAAGCCGGTGTCTATCGAATATAATTCCATGTTTGAGAGTTTGAATGTTTGAGCGTCTGAAGGTAGTCAAAAATCAGAAGTTAGCTACCTGCTGCGCCTGCCACAACAAAACACCTTCTGACGCTCAGACTTTCAAACACTTAAACTTTTAAACGCTTAAATTCAAACTTTCTTTCCTTTGTTGCAGCAATGCCGATACAATCCACGCCAGGCCTATGGCAAAGAAAGCCATCAGTGCAAGTACGGAGTTACGCATACTGCCGGTGAGTTCTTCTATGTAGCCAAAGCTGAACATACCAACTACGATTGCCAGCTTTTCTGTTACGTCGTAATAACTGAAGAAGGAGGTGGTATCTTCTGTTTCCGGCATCAGTTTGGCGTAGGTGGAGCGGCTGAGTGATTGTACACCGCCCATTACCAGGCCTACTACAGCGGCCAGTATATAGAAGTCCATAGCCGTTTGCATACGATAACCGGCAATACAGATACCCAGCCATACAATGATAACGGCAATGAGCACACGCAGGTTGCCGAATTTACCAGACAGCCTGGCAATGCCCCATGCACCCAGTACGGCCACCAGCTGTATCACCACCACTGCTATGATAAGGTTGGTAGAAGGCAGGTTCAGCTCTTTGCTGCCAAAGAGCGTAGCCGCCAGCATTACGGTTTGCACACCCATGCTGTAGAAGAAGAAGCCACGCAGGAAGCGTTTCAGCACGGGCATCAGCTTCACCTGTGCATACACTTTTCTCAGCTCGGTAAAGCCTTCCGTAAATGCGCTGGCGTAGTGCTTCTGCACGGTAGCTTTGGATGCAGGTAAACGGCTTATGCTGAACAGGCCAAAGCCCAGCCACCACACACCCACCAGCAGGAAGGTGATCCGCACGGGTGCTGTGCCTTCCATGCCGAAAGGTTTCAGCGCCACCAGTGCAAAGCCAACCAGCTGCAGGATCACACTGCCTATATAACCCAGTGCAAAGCCTTTGGCGCTGATACGGTCGCGGTCTTCCGGTATGGCTATCTCCGGCAGGTAGGAATTATAGAATACCAGTCCGCCGCAGTATCCTACCGTTGCCAACAGGAAACAGATGGTGCCAAACTCCACATTCCTTCCTGTGAACAGGTATAAGGAGCTGCATGCTACTGCACCCAGCATGGTGAAGGATAAAAGAAAGCGTTTTTTATTGCCCCTGGTATCCGCTATAGAGGAAAGGATAGGGGAGAGTAGCGCAACCAGCAGGTAAGCCGCTGCAGAGGCATAATCATACAAGGCAGAGTTTACAAAACCGGCGCCGAAGAAGGGAATGATCTCGCCTTTAAATTCGGCTTTGGTGATCTCTGTAAAGTAAATAGGGAAAAAGGTAGTAGTGATAACGAGGTTGTATACTGAGTTGGCCCAGTCATACATGGCCCAGCCGTTGATCACCTTTTTACTGGCAGTCTGCATAAATTAAAAGTAATTCTTTTTTCTTCTTACTTGTAATCAACAATATTGATCCGCTCCGGGCACATATAGTACTCCTGTTCATCATTAGAGCTCACGATCAGCATCCTGTTGCCGCAATGCGTTTCTATCAGTTGCTGGTATAACTGTACGCCGGCGGCATCCAGGTTGGTGCAGGGCTCATCCAGCAGCAGTACTGGGACATCGGAAAAAATGGAAAGCGCCAGCTTCACACGCTGTTTCATGCCTGAAGAAAAATACCGGATCTGTTTATTCCATGCTTTTTCCAGGCCAACAATGGCGGCGATATCTTTGGGCGTGAAGCCCGGTAGGAATGATTTGAATTGTAAGTGGAATTCGATGCTTTCTGCCAGGGTAAATTCCTCAACCAGTTCCTGGTAGGGGGCAGCAATAGCGCAATAGCGGAAAAACGCATCGGGTTCGATGGGTTCTTCCGCATTGCTGTATGAAAGGGTGCCTTCGTTGTGATGAAGGTGTCCGCTGATAACCTGTAATAAAGTGGATTTTCCCGATCCGTTAGGCCCCAGTATGGCATAGCGCCCGCCTTCGTGGAAGGTGTAGCTAACCCGACGGAAGATCCAGTCGTAGTTAAAACGCTTGCCTGCCTGGTTAAGCGATATCGTCATTGTTACGGGTGGTATATCCTTTCATCACACCCCGTCCGGAGTCCCGGATAAAGGAGAGGATCTCATCCCGCTCATCTGTGGCGGGGAATTCCGCTTCAATGATGCTGAGGGCTTTGGATATATTATATCCTTTCACGAACAGTACGCGGTAGATATCCAGGATGTGATTGATCTTTTCAAGAGAGAAGCCGCGGCGTTTCAGTCCTATGGAGTTTACGCCCACATAGGAAAGCGGCTCACGGGCAGCTTTAACATAAGGCGGCACATCCTTGCGCACCAGCGAACCGCCGGTTACAAAGGCGTGATCGCCGATCTTGCAGAACTGGTGAACGGCTACCATCCCTGCCAGCACCACGTGGTCGCCCACGGTAATATGGCCTGCCAGGGTAGTGTTGTTAGAGAAGATACAGTTGTTCCCTACTTCGCAGTCGTGCGCAATATGGCAATAGGCCATGATCAGGCAGTTCTTGCCGATCACGGTTTTCCACCTGTCTTTGGTGCCGCGGTTAATGGTTACGAATTCGCGGATGGTGGTATTATCGCCAATTTCAACGATGGTATCTTCTCCTGCAAATTTCAGGTCTTGTGGAATTGCTGAGATAACAGATCCCGGAAAGATACGGCAGTTCTTACCGATCCTGGCGCCTTCCATAATAGTAACGTTGGAACCTATCCAGGTTCCATCCCCAATTTCTACGTTCTTATGGATAACGGTGAAGGGATCTATTTTTACATTTGGCGCTACTTTGGCGTCCGGATGAATGTACGTGAGCGGGTGGATCATGCTGTTAGTTCTTGCCTTCTCTTGTTTTAACGATTTGAGCAACCAGGTCGGCCTCTGTTACAACTTTGCTACCGACAAATACGGTACCCCGCATCTCCACAATTCCTCTCCTGATAGGGCTCAGCAGCTCCATCTTCAGGATCATGGTATCGCCCGGCAATACTTTCTGTTTGAATTTGCAGTTGTCTATTTTCAGGAAGTAGGTGTCATAGTTCTCTGGGTCAGGCACGGTGTTCAGTGCCAGTATGCCCCCTGTCTGCGCCAGGGCTTCTATCTGCAGCACGCCCGGCATTACCGGGTTACCGGGAAAATGCCCCTGGAAGAAGTATTCGTTGAAGGTTACGTTCTTGATACCCACCACCTGCGTGTCAGACAGATCAATGATCTTGTCTACCAGCAGGAAGGGATAACGGTGCGGCAGCATTTTTTCAATGCGGCGCAGGTCAAAGATAGCAGGCTGGTTAGGATCATAGATAGGAATATCCTTTGCATGCCTGTTCTTCTTGATATATTGTTTGATCTTCCTGGCGAATTCTACGTTGGAAGCGTGTCCCGGGCGGTTGGCAATGATATGCGCCTTGATAGGGAAGCCGATCAGGTTCAGATCGCCCACCACATCCAGCAGTTTATGCCGGGCCGGCTCATTGGGATAACGCAGCTGTATATTGTTCAGGATGCCTTCGCGCTGAACGGAGATATTGTCGCGCTTAAAGGCTTTGGCCAGGCGTTGCAGCTCTTCTTCGGTTACCGGCCTGTCTACCACTACAATGGCGTTGTTGATGTCTCCGCCTTTGATCAGGTTGAGCGACAGCTGGTATTCCAGCTCATGCAGGAAGCAGAAGGTGCGGCTGCCTGCTATTTCCTTTCTGAACTCATGGAGGCCTTTTAAGTTGGCGTGCTGGGTGCCCAGTACCGGGCTGTTGAAGTCGATCAGGCAGGTAATGCGGTAATCCACTGCGGGCAGGGCTACCATTTCCACCTTTTTCACCTCATCGTAATAAGATATATTGGTATCTATAGAATAATAGACCTTTTTAGCATCCTGTTCCTGGGAGCCGATCTCGTCCAGCACTTCCATGAAGGGAGCCGCGCTGCCGTCCATAATGGGCACTTCAGGGCCGTTGAGCTCTATCAGCACGTTATCAATACCCGTACCTGCGAGCGCTGCCATAATATGTTCTATGGTGCTTACCCTGGCGCCGTTGTGCTCCAGCGTGGTGCTGCGGGTGGTATCAACTACATAATCCACATCTGCTTTAACAACAGGTTGTTCGGGGAGGTCGATCCGCTGGAACTTTATACCAAAACCCGGAGGGGCCGGTTTCAGGGTCATATTTACCTGAGCGCCCGTGTGCAGTCCAACACCTGATATGGTGACAGGTCCCTTTAGCGTATGTTGGTTCTGCGACTCTTGATTTTCAATCATAATATATAAGAAGTTTGTCTATACGTCCATCAAACCCCCTCTCGCTCGGAGAGAAGTTGTTTTACCATGTCTTCCAGCTCTTTCACGCGTTTTTCAAGGTCCGGCAAATTTCTAAAAATTGCCTGACTTTTCAGCGAACTTTTATAATCGAACGCGGGAGACCCATTCCAGGAAGTGTTGGGTTCCGTAATGGACTTGGACAAACCGCTCTGCGCATTGATCTTGGTATTGTCTGCAATGTGTATATGGCCTACCATGCCTACCTGGCCGCCTATTACACAGTTTTTGCCTATTTTGGTGCTGCCTGAAACGCCTGTTTGTGCAGCTATCACGGTATTGGTGCCGATGTCTACGTTATGGGCCACCTGGATCAGGTTGTCCAGCTTAACCCCCTTACGGATCACGGTAGAGCCCATGGTGGCGCGGTCTATGGTGGTATTGGCGCCTATTTCAACATCGTCATGGATCACCACGTTACCGATCTGGGGTACTTTCTTATAAGAGCCGTCCGGCTGGGGGGCAAAGCCAAAGCCGTCGCCGCCAATCACACAGCCGGCATGTAATATTACCCGGCAGCCCAGCACACAATTGTCATACACCTTCACACCCGGATAGATCACCGAGTCGTCATTCACAATCACATTATCGCCCAGGTATACGCCGGGATAGATCTTGACATTGTTGCCCAGCACTACATTCTCACCCAGGTACGCAAATGCGCCTACGAAAACATTCGCCCCCATTTTCACGGATGCTGGAATATACGAAGGTTGCTGCACACCGGTTTTGTTGCCCACCATCTGCTTATACTTCTCCAGCAGCAGTGCAAAGCTGCTGTACGCATCTTTCACACGGATCAGCGTGGGTTTTACAGGCCGTTCTGTTACAAGGCTTTCATTCACGATCAGTATGGACGCCTGCGTGCTATATATGAACTCTTCATATTTTGGATTGGCAATAAAGCTGAGCATGCCATCTCCGGCCTCTTCTATCTTCGCGATATTGCTCACCTTAACTTCCGGGTTTCCCTCCAGCTTACCATCTAACATGGTAGCCAATTGTACTGCGCTAAATTGCATAGTTAAAGATTAATAAAGTTACCTATTAGGCCCTCACCGGATCGTATAAGTTAATTCTGTAACATTTTAATTACTTATAAAACGTTGCTTACCTATATTTTTGGATGACAAATGTAGAATTTTTTTACGGGTATAGCCAGCGTATGACTCACTAACGCATTGTCTATACTGGAAATATCTTTCACAGTGCCATCCTTAAAAAGAATGTTAATTTTTTCATCTGCGACATTATAGGCGCGTAAACTGGCTGTTCCGGTAAACACAAAATAGTCCAATTCCCTGCCTTCAATGCCCCATTGCTGCCTGACCTGCTGCTGCAGCAGGGATACAGCGGTCTCGTCAAAGGCCTCATTACTGAGAATGCATTTAAACAAATTCCTGTTTATCAGCCATTTGCATAAAAGCGACAATACTTTATCCTCATGCTGCGTCCAGACCTTTACGGCGCCCATGATATCATAGTCATCCAGCAGGCAGAACTGTTGCAGGCAGGCAGGTTCCCGCTCAAAGTTATCTGCCGTAATGGTATGATACAGAAAGTATTGTAAAGCGGGCGTGGCAAAAAGCTCCACCCCTTTTAACGCTAACTCCTTAGCCCGGCATAAGATCTTCACCAGCATATTTTCGGCGCTCAGCACCGTTTTATGCAGGTATACCTGCCAATACATCAATCGCCGGGCCACAATGAATTTTTCGATAGAATAAATGCCTTTTTCTTCCACCATCAGCTCTCCGTTGTGCACCGTCAGCATCTTGATAATACGGTCATAGCCAATCACCCCCTCCGATACCCCGGTAAAAAAGCTGTCCCGGTTCAGGTAATCCATCCTGTCTACGTCCAGCTGGCTGCTCACCAGCTGGTGGAGGAACTTTTTATGGTAGCGGTCATTAATTATATCCAGTGTCAGGCCCAGGGCCCCCTTCAGCTGCTGGTTCAGGTCTTCCATCAGCCAGCTGCCGATGGCCTCATGAGACACCCCTTCAATAATATCGGTCTCCAGGGCATGAGAATACGGTCCGTGACCGATGTCATGCAGCAGGATGGCCATTTTAGCGGCCAGCTCCTCCTCCCTGGTAATATGAACCCCCTTTCCCTGCAGCTCGCTCAGCGCCCAGCACATCAGGTGGTAGGCTCCCATACTATGATGAAAACGCGTATGCATGGCGCCCGGGTACACCAGGTGGGCCAGGGCCATTTGATGGATACGGCGTAATCGCTGATAGTAGGGATGGGAAATGAGGTTAAAGATCAAAGGATGATCGATCGTTATAAATCCATATACCGGGTCATTTATGATCTTTCGCTTGCGCTCCGTCATTAATCTCGCTTTAGCTATCTACAAAACTACGGTTTCAAACGGTAACTTTTTCTAATGTATAGACGTTTAACGAATAAAATACCCCTATATGTTACATTTAGCCAGGCCAAATCCGCAGGATATTACCAAAATATATTAATCCCATTACATATGAGATCTCACTTTACGCGTATTTTCACCATAGTGACAACAATACTGGTAACACTCACCCTGCTGCCCTCCTGTAGCAGCGATGATGAGCAGCCCGAAGGCCCGGCAGCCCGCATAAGGGTCAAACTGCTCAACAAAGACTGTATGGGCGTTATCGTGGATATCCTTGACCCGCGGGTGATCCGCTGGGGAGCGGCAGACTACCGCCTGGATAATGTAAACCATCCCGGGGCCGTATGGGTACAGCAGGGCGATCAGCTTTTTGCCAACCTGGCCGTAGGGCAGGAGTATTTTATTGATGCAGAATCTATTGTGCCCATTGAAGGCGCCGTCTGCAAACGGGGCCCCGGTCCCCCTGATAAAGCGATAGCTGTGTATAAAGTGTATTAACAACCCTGGACGCCCTTCCGCATCCATTTGCAGATATCCATAAAGTATATTGATCGTCTTTTAACAATTCATTGAGCGATGTGCGGAATGATTATTGCCGGAAAAGGTTAAATTGTTCCTGGTTTAATCATTCTTAATTAGACAACTGATATAGATGAGTCAAATAAATATACTTTGGGTAGATGATGAAATAGAATCGCTGAAGTCCCAGATACTCTTTCTTGAGAACAAAGGTTACAAGGTGTCGGCCCTTACCAATGGCTATGATGCCCTTGAATTTCTGAAGGACCAGGTGGTGGATGTAGTGCTGCTGGATGAGTCAATGCCCGGTATTACCGGACTGGAAACCCTGGGTAAGATCAAGGAGATCGATCAGCAGATCCCCGTGGTGATGATCACCAAGAATGAAGCGGAGAACGTGATGGACGATGCCATCGGCAGCCAGATCACCGACTACCTCATTAAACCGGTCAATCCTAACCAGGTATTACTTTCTCTTAAAAAGATCATAGACAATAAACGCCTGGTGGCCGAAAAAACCACCAGCGCCTATCAGCAGGAGTTCCGCTCCCTCTTCATGGCCCTGAGCTCTAACCTGGACCATACAGAGTGGATGGACATCTATAAAAAGCTGGTATACTGGGAGATAGAAATGAGCAAAGCCAACAGCCCCGAGCTGCTGGAGGTGTTCAATACCCAGAAAGCCGAGGCCAACACGGAGTTTGCCAAGTTTATCAGCCGTAACTATGCAGACTGGGTGCATCCCAAATCAAAAGATGCCCCTGTAATGTCGCATACCCTTTTCCGGGATAAGGTGATCCCCAACCTCGATCCTGAGGTGCCCAATTTCTTTATCCTCATTGATAACCTGCGGTTTGACCAGTGGAAGACCATCCTGCCCATTTTCCTGGAATCGTTCCGTCTCCTGGAGGAGGACACTTTTTACAGCATCCTGCCTACTTCCACCCAGTACAGCCGCAATGCCATCTTTGCCGGTATGCTGCCGGTAGACATTGAGCAGAAGTTCCCGGTACAGTGGAAGAACGATGATGAAGAAGGAGGGAAGAACCTGTACGAGGAAGAGTTCTTTGCCGCGCAGCTTTCCCGCCTGAAAGCAGATGCACGCTTCTCCTACACCAAGGTGATCAACCATGCCGATGGTCAGCACCTGGTGAACAATATTCATAACCTGCTGGACTATCCGCTGAACGTGGTGGTATACAACTTCGTGGATATGATGAGCCATGCACGTACGGAAATGGAAGTACTGAAAGAACTGGCGGGCGATGAAACATCCTACCGCTCCATTACTGCCAGCTGGTTTGAACACTCTCCGCTGCACCAGGCCCTTAAACGCATTGCAGACAGAAAGATCAACCTGATCGTAGCTACAGACCACGGCAGCGTGCGGGTAAAAACACCGGTGAAAGTGATAGGCGACAAGCAAACCACCACCAACCTGCGTTACAAACACGGGCGCAACCTCAACTATGATCCCAAGGAAGTACTGGCTTTCCGCGATCCCAAAGAGGCTGGCCTGCCCAAGCCCAATGTCAATTCATCGTATATATTTGCCCGTGCGGATGGCTACCTGTGCTATCCCAACAACTATAATTACTTCGTAAACTACTACAAGAATACCTTCCAGCACGGCGGCATCTCTCTCGAAGAAATGATCGTGCCTGTGGCAAGGCTGGTGAGTAAATAACTGGTTTGAAGTTTGAGGTGGCTGTTGAGCTGAACCTGCAACGTGTAACGAACCTCCAACCTCAAACTTCAAACCTCAAACCAACAGGATTGTTTATTTTTGCAGGATGAACATCAAAATCACGCAAGCCAATCTCAACCGGCTGGAAAAGATTTTCGAAGAGGGGAAATATATGCTCCGCTTTGAAAAGGGGACTTTCACCTCCGGGTATTGTGTGTTGGAGCATAAGAAAGTGGTGGTGATCAATAAATTCCTGAACCTGGAGGGCCGTATCAATACTTTGCTGGATATCCTGTCTACCCTGCAGCTGGACACCACGCTGCTCAGCCCGGACTCCCTGAAACTGTATACACAGGTACAGGAAAACAGGAATATTACAGACGCAGAAAACCCCTCCTCTGAAGAATCAGCATGATGAAGATCACTTTTCTTGGTACAGGTACATCGCAGGGAGTACCCGTTATAGCATGTAATTGCCGGGTATGCACCTCTGCAGATAAAAAGGATAATCGTTTAAGAAGCAGCATATTTGTTGAATCGGAGATCGGCAATATCGTGGTAGATACCACACCGGATTTTCGCTACCAGATGCTGAGGGCACGTGTACAGCACCTGGAAGCTGTGCTCATCACCCATTCCCATAAAGACCATATCGCCGGTATGGATGATATCCGTGCTTTCAACTACTTTCAGCAAAAGCCCATTGATATCTACGCTACCGAATTCACACAGGGCGCCATCATGCGCGAATTTGCCTACGCCTTTGCCGACTTTAAATACCCCGGCATTCCCGAGCTGAACCTCAAAACCATTACAGACGAGGCGTTCAGCGTTAAGAACTTCCCCATCATTCCCATACAGGTTATGCACCATAAGATGCCCGTGCTGGGCTTCCGCTTTGGCGATTTTACCTACATTACCGATGCCAACTTTGTAGCCGATGAAGAAAAGGAAAAGATCCGCGGCTCACAGGTACTGGTGCTGAACGCGCTGCGCAAAGAAAAGCACATTTCCCATTTCACCCTGGGCGAAGCCATTGCCCTGGCACAGGAGCTGGAAGTGCCCCGCGTATACTTCACCCATATCAGTCATCAGCTGGGCCTGCACCAGGAAGTGAACCAGGAACTGCCCGCCGGTATGGAACTGGCCTATGACGGCCTTCAGCTGGAAATGTGATCCTCCCTGCCTGTCATCCCTGTCATTAGTATCTGATTAACGCGAAAGCTTCAGGCTATCCGTTAAATTGCCGGCGTTTATGAAAAAACGTTTGTTACAAAACCAGCTGACCTTCACTAAGCAGGAGCAAAGAGGCATACTGGTATTGCTGGCCCTTATTGCCATAACGGTTGGTGTGCCCCGCCTGCGCGAAAATTGGCTACCCGCCACCCTCCCGGCAGACAGTACCTTCGCGGCCGAGGTCAGGGCCTTTCAGCAGCAACTGGCTGCCGCAGATACGGTAAAAACACGCAACAGGACGTATACTCCGTACCCCCGGAAAACCTTGGCCAAACAGCCGGTCCGCCTTCAAAGAGATACTTTCCCGGCCCGCTTTCCCCGGCGTAAACCCCTTGTTATCTCTGTCAATACCGCCGATGCTGCCGCCTGGGAGGCTTTACCTGGCATCGGTCCCACGTTGGCAGCCCGCGTGGTGCGCTTCCGTGAGAAGCTGGGCGGCTTCTATTCCATCGCCCAGGTGGCCGAAACCTACGGCTTGCCGGATAGTACATTTAATAAAATTCAAGCTTCTCTCCGCCTGGATAGCGGTTCTCTAAAAAAACTCAACATCAATCAGATGGATGAGAAATCTTTAGGCCAACATCCATACATACGCTACAAATTAGCCCGCTTAATAGTGCAGTACCGTAATAACCACGGGCCTTTCAGCCGCCCGGAAGACCTTTACAACATACCATTGGTGAATGATAGTATTTATCGTAAACTTGAAAAATACATCAACTTGTAGCTTTTAGCTTCCGGCTGCTGGCATTTAGCTAACAGCTAACAGCCGGCAGCTGAATACAAACCTCAAACTTTAAGTGCTATGGATTTTCAGCCTTCAGAAATGCAGCAACAGATTGCGCAAATGATCCGCGACTTTGGAAAAGTGCATATACAACCCCATGTGATTGACTGGGACGAACGCCAGGAGTTCCCCAAAGCCCTCTTGCAGCAAATGGGAGAGCTGGGCCTGATGGGCGTACTCGTTCCTGAACAATATAAAGGCAGCGGCCTGGGATACCCCGAATACGTAACCGCTATCAGCGAGATCGCTAAATTCTGCGGCGGTATCGGCTTAAGCATGGCCGCCCACAACTCGCTCTGCACCGGGCACATCCTGCAGTTTGCCAATGAAGAACAGAAACAGCAATACCTCCCCAAACTGGCTACTGCCCAGTGGATCGGCGCCTGGGGCCTTACAGAGCCCAATACCGGGTCTGACGCTATGAACATGAAATGCGTGGCAAAGCAGGATGGAGATCATTGGGTGATCAATGGCACCAAATCATGGATCACCCACGGTAAAAGCTGCGACGTAGCCGTGGTGATAGCCCGCACCGGCGAAGTGCGCGACAGCCACGGTATGACCGCCTTTGTAGTAGAGAAAGGCACGCCCGGTTTCAGCGGTGGTAAAAAAGAGAACAAGCTGGGCATGCGCGCCTCCGAAACAGCGGAAATGGTCTTTGATAACTGCCGCATACCGGCTTCCCGGATGCTGGGCGAAGTAGGAGAGGGCTTTATCCAGTCTATGAAAGTGCTGGATGGCGGCCGTATCTCTATTGCTGCACTGTCGCTCGGTATTGCCAAAGGCGCTTATGAAGCCGCCGTGAAGTATTCAAAAGAACGTCACCAGTTTGACAAGCCCATTGCCAGCTTCCAGGGCATCTCTTTCAAGCTGGCCGATATGGCCACCCAGATAGCCGCAGCAGAGCTGCTCACCATGCAGGCGGCCGATCTGAAGCAGCGCGGCCAGAAGTGCACCAAACAGGCTGCCATGGCCAAATATTATGCTTCCGAAGTAGCCGTGCGCACTGCCAATGATGCGGTACAGATCTTCGGCGGCTATGGCTATACCAAAGACTTCCCCGTTGAAAAATATTACCGCGATGCCAAGCTCTGTACTATTGGCGAGGGCACTTCCGAAATACAGAAGATCGTTATTGCCCGCGAAGCCCTGCGCTCTTAAATGAATAATGAATAATTAACAATGAATAATTAATTTGTGTTCCGTAATTATGAGTGGTCTTCACTCAGGCTTTTACTTTATTGAAAACAACTGCCGCCTGATCGAGATGCTTATCAATGCAAGAACTCCACTACGCAATTATTAATTATTAATTATTCATTGTTAATTATGACAACCTTTGCTGAACAATTAGAAAAACTGTTCCCTGAAACGGAAGAGACAATACCCGCGGAATACCGCCTCCCTGCAGAGATCCATCAACGTGAATACCTGTCCGGCGGTGAAATGAGGCCCTGGAACGGTGACGTACACACGGTAGTATCACCCATCGGGGTCAGAACAGCCAACGGACTGGAACGTAAAGTAATAGGATCATATCCTTTGTGCAGCGCAAAAGAAGCCATGGCTTCGCTGGACGATGCCCTGGCCGCCTATGATGATGGCCGTGGCGAATGGCCCACCATGCCGGTGGCAGAAAGAATTGCCTGCGTAGAGAAATTCACCGGTAAAATGATCGAGCGCAAACAGGAAGTTGTGAAGCTGATCATGTGGGAAATTGGAAAATCCTACACCGATTCCGTAAAGGAATTTGACCGTACGGTAGAATACATCCACGCCACCATAGATGCGCTGAAAGATCTTGACCGCAACTCATCCCGCTTTGAAATACAGCAGGGCATCATCGGCCAGATACGCCGTTCCCCCCTGGGCGTAGTGTTGTGTATGGGGCCTTTCAACTACCCGCTGAACGAAACCTTTACCACGCTGATACCTGCCCTGATCATGGGTAATACCATCCTTTTCAAACCTCCCAAACATGGTACCTTATTGCATTACCCCCTGCTGGAAGCCTTCCGCAGCTGCTTTCCCAAGGGCGTTGTCAATACTATTTACGGCCGCGGTAATGTGATCGTGCAGCCCCTGATGGAATCCGGCAAGATCAATGTGCTGACCCTGATCGGGTCCAGCAAGGTGGCCAACCAGCTGAAGAAGATGCACCCCAAGGTGAACCGCCTGCGCGCCATCCTGGGACTGGATGCCAAGAACGCCGCCATCATCACGGATAAAGCAGATATCGACCTGGCGGTGAAAGAATGTGTGCTGGGCTCATTATCGTTTAACGGTCAGCGTTGTACGGCTATCAAAATCATCTTTGTTCACCGCCGTATTGCGCAAAGCTTCCTCGACAAACTGAGCGAGGCGGTAGGCAAGCTGAAAGCAGGTATGCCCTGGGAGAAAGATGTGTTCCTGACACCCCTGCCTGAACCGCAGAAGCCAAAGTACCTCAAGACCTGTATAGAAGACGCTATTGCCAATGGCGCTACCGTAGTGAACCCGCACGGCGGCGATGCATATGAGTCTATGGTATTCCCTGCTATCGTATATCCCGTAAACGAACGTATGAAGCTGTATAGCGAAGAACAGTTCGGACCCGTGATACCGGTGCTGCCGTTCGATGATATCAATACCCCGATAGAGTACCTGATCCACTCAGAGCATGGACAGCAGGTGAGCCTTTTCACCAATAACGCATCAGAACTGGCTTCTCTTATAGATCCGCTGGTGAACCAGGTGAGCCGCGTAAATATCAACTGTCAATGTCAGCGTGGCCCGGATACCTTCCCCTTCACCGGCCGTAAAGACAGCGCCGAAGCTACCCTGAGCGTTCCCGATGCTTTGAGGGCATTTTCTATCCGTTCTATGGTAGCCACCAAACAAACGGAAGAGAACAAGGCATTGATCAATAAGATTGTTAGCGACCAAACATCCAATTTCCTGTCAACAAAATATATATTCTAATCGCACATAATGTAAAAAAAGGCGTATTGTGTGACCACTTATGGGTTTTGACAAAAAAATGAATATTACCCTTTTGTGTGATGGAAGTTTAAAAAGGAAATGTTAAATTTGGGTTAAGTCAATCACTCTTTACCTTTTATCAACCTAAACCCAAAACACAAAGATTGAAACACTTTTACGCAATCTAAAAAGCATTCCGGTATCACCGGGATGCTTTTATCTTTGTGGCCCCTTCGTACTAATACCCGTTTCCATAATTAAGTAGTTCTACTGATAGCCGTCGCACGCCCGCCTTATATTTTTGCATTAAAATTATTCTAACCCCATGCGTAAAATATTAAAGTGGACAGGCATTGTCGTGTGTACGATCCTGGTATTATTGCTGATCGCTTATTCCGTTGCCTGGATGAATGTATCGGGCCGTCTAAACAAACAGTATGCGGTAAAGGTAAAGCCTGTATCGCTCCGCGCCGATTCAGCCATGCTGGCTTACGGCGCCCGTCTTTACATCGTAAAAGGGTGTGCGGATTGTCATGGCCCCAACCTGGCCGGGAAGGTATTTGTAGATGATCCTATGATAGGGCGTTTCACCGGCGCTAATCTTACCAGGGGCAAGGGCGGATTGCCGGCTGATTTTGATGATAAGGCCTGGCTGATGGCCGTGCGGCATGGCCTGAAACCCGATGGAAGATCGCTGATCCTGATGCCATCTTACGAGTTCAATGGCCTGGCAGATTATGATATTGCCAGCATCATCGCCTGGTGTAAAACGCAGCCTGCGGTAGATAATGAACCGCCCCCCACCAAGATCGGGCCCCTGGGCCGTGTATTAACGGCGCTGGGAAAGATACCCCTGGTACCTGCAGAAAAGGTGGACCATCATTACCAGGCGCCTGAAATAGTGAAACAGGAAGTGTCTGCCGCTTATGGCAGGTATCTCTCTACCTCCTGCACCGGCTGTCATCATAAAGACCTGCGGGGCGGCGACAACCCCGTACCGGGTAAAACACGTGTGGCGGATATTACGGGAAAGGGGCATGTAGGCAGCTGGACCACAGCGCAGTTCATTACCACGCTGCGCACCGGTAAAACCCCGGAGGGCAAACAACTGAATAATGACGACATGCCCTGGCAGATGACCGCCCAGTACACGGAGCCCGAGCTGGAAGCCTTGTACCTCTACCTGAAAAGTCTTCAGTAATTAATAGGTATTAATAAAAAAATAAGAGACGCGAAGATCACCTCCGCGTCTCTTATTTTTTTATTTATTAATTATTAATTCAATTGTCGAGGAAATCATCCTGCTGTTCGGGGGCCTGCTGGTTGGCGCCGCCGGCGCTGGCAAACCATTTATCAACGGTTTCACCAATGAAGGGGGGCACTTTGCTTTTCACAAAGTCTTTTACCACTTCAATTGTTTTAGTGGCCTGTTCTGCGCTGAGCCCTGCTTTTTCCTGGAGTTGCTGAATGAGTTCCTGCATAAATATGTTTTAAGCTACTTTGAGTTTCACCAGTGTGGATTGCTCCAGTCTTTCCTGGGCATAAGACTTGGTGAGTAAGAATACTTTTTCGCTGGTAGACGGCAGGTGGAACATCGCTTCGCTCATTACCACCTCGCAGATGGAGCGCAGGCCACGGGCGCCGAGTTTGAATTCCATGGCTTTGTCTACGATGTAATCTATTGCATCTTCGTCTATATTCAGTTCAATACCTTCTACCTTGAAGAGTTTCTTGTATTGTTTAACGAGTGCGTTCTTGGGTTGGGTGAGGATTGCCTTCAGCGCGTCCCTGTCCAGTGAGTTCAGGTAAGTCACCACCGGCAGGCGGCCCAGCAGTTCGGGGATGAGGCCGAAAGACTTCAGGTCCTGGCTGTTCACATAGCGCAGGATGTGCTTTTTGGTTTCCTCTTCTTTCTCTTTATCTACGGTAAAGCCGATGGAATGTGTTTGCACCCTTCTGCTGATGATCCTGTCTACACCGTCAAAAGCGCCGCCGCAGATAAACAGGATGTTCTGTGTATTTACCTTGATCAGCTTTTGTTCCGGGTGTTTACGTCCGCCTTGCGGGGGCACCAGCACTTCGGTACCTTCCAGCAGTTTCAGCAGGCCTTGCTGTACACCTTCGCCGCTCACATCGCGGGTAATGGAAGGATTATCGCTCTTACGGGCGATCTTGTCAATCTCATCGATATATACAATGCCTCTTTCGGCAGCCTCTACGTCATAGTTGCACACCTGCAGCAGGCGGGTCAGGATGCTTTCCACATCTTCTCCTACATACCCTGCTTCTGTAAACACGGTAGCGTCTACAATGGTGAAAGGTACGTTCAGCAGTTTGGCAATGGATTTAGCCAGCAGGGTTTTTCCCGTACCGGTTTCTCCTACCATGATGATGTTGGATTTTTCTATTTCCACCTCATCTTCGCCGATCTGCTGGTTAAGACGTTTGTAGTGGTTATATACCGCTACGGCCAGTATTTTCTTGGCATCGTCCTGGCCAATCACGTATTCGTCCAGGAATTTCTTGATTTCAACCGGCTTTGCCACTTTGGGTACAAAGTGGGAGGGGGCCTTTTTATTATGCTGGAACAGCTCCTGTTCTATAATTTCCTGTGCGTTGGCCACACAATTCTCACAAATATGGCCTTCTGCACCGGCAATCAGTATCTGCACCTCATCTTTGGAGCGGTTGCAGAAGGAACAACGTATTTTGGATTCTTTCATCCGTGATTAGTTTATTTATTAGGCAGCTAAGCTAACAAAGTTAGGTAAAATAGGAAAAACAGAAAAAAGGAGAAACGGAGCAAAGGCGGTTGCCCTTCCTCCGTTTCTCCTTTCTCTATGATGCGCTTACTGCGGCGTGTTTTCCTGTTTCTTCCTCGGGTTCCTGTCCAGCACGTCGTCGATAATGCCGTATTCTTTGGCTTCATCGGCGGTCATCCAGTAGTCACGGTCGGAGTCTTTTTCCACTTTCTTGAACGGCTGACCGCAATGGGTAGCGATGATCTCGTTCAGTTCTTTCTTCAGCTTCACGAACTCGCGGGCGGTGATCTCGATATCGGAGGTCTGGCCTTCTGCGCCGCCATGAGGCTGGTGGATCATTACACGGGCGTGTTTCAGGGCGGTACGTTTGCCTTTCACACCTGCTACCAGCAGTACAGCGCCGAAGGAGGCGGCCATACCTGTACAGATAGTGGCTACGTCCGGGGCGATGATCTGCATGGTGTCATAGATACCTAAACCCGCATACACACTACCACCAGGGCTATTGATATACATCTGTACATCACGGTTACGGTCTGTAGATTCCAGGAACAGCAGCTGGGCGGTAACCACGTTGGCTACGTAGTCATTGATCGGGTCGCCCAGGAATATGATCCGGTCCATCATCAGGCGGGAAAAAACGTCCATGGTAGCAACGTTCATCGGGCGCTCCTCAATGATGTAGGGCGTCAATGCGTTGATCTGATGGCGTGCATAGCTATCTACTACCAGGCTGCTGATTCCGCGATGCTGGATCGCATATTTTCTAAATTCGTTATTAATGTTCATGATGGTGATGTTTATGAGGTAATTTAGCAAATTCTTCGGCTGTTATTTCCTCTTCTTTAAGATCCACCTTGGTTTCTGCCCACTCGAACAGTTTCTGGGTCACCATTTCGCGATAGGTCTGGTCTACAAATTTCTCATCCTGCATCAGGCGGTCCAGGTAGCTGTCCAGCCAGTCGGCCCCGTCAAGGGCAGCGCCTGCGCCGTAGTAGCCCAGTAATTTCTGTTTGGCGCCTTCTCTGAGTTCCTCAAAGGAAACTTCCAGTTGATTTTCGCGGATCAGTTTATCGCTTATAAGCGTCCAGCGCAGCTGGTGGTCAAAGTTCGGATATTCTTTTTCGGCTTCTTCGGCGGTCTTGGGTTTTTCGCCACCGGTCTGCAGCCAGCGTTTCAGGAAATCTTTGGGCAGTTCCATGGCAGTTTCGTGCACCAGCGTTTCAAACAGGTCGTTATGAAGGCGGTTACGGCTTTCGGAATCCCAGTATTTCTCGATCTCTTCTTTCAGTTTAGCTTTGAAAGCTTCTTCTGTGGTGATATTTTCGTTCGGGTAGATCTCTTTGAAGAACGCTTCGTTCAGCTCGCGCTTTTCAATGAGGCCTACTTTGGTGATGGTCAGTTTAAAGTATTTCTGGGCGGCAGCCTCGTCTTTCTCGTCAAAGCCCAGGTCTTTCAGTATCCAGCCCAGTCTTTCAGCGTCAAAGGAAGGAGCCAGCTGGAACACCAGTGTGTCGCCGGTTTTCTTGCCTTTCAGCTGCTCCTGCAGGGAGGCAGAGAAGTATTTCAGCAGCAGGGAGTTGTCTTTCTTGATACCGCCTTCGATCACATTGCCCTGTGCGTCGCATTCTTCAAACTCAACGTTCAGTACATTGTCTTCATTATCAATAGCTTCCGGCTCGGTCATGTTACCGCCTTTGATCTGCAGGCGTTTTACTTCCTCTTCCACTTCCGCATCGGTAGCTTTGATCTTGTAGCGGGTAAGGGTGGTTTTGCCGGATTCCAGGGGAGATACCTCGAAAGAAGGTTTCAGGCCCACTTCAAAATCGAAGGCATATTCTTCGGGCTTGTTAAAGTCGAAATTCTTGGATTCTTTTTCGAGAGACAGGGGTTGGGCAAAGATGTCCAGCTTCTCGTTCTGGAGATAGCCCATCAGTTCTTTCTCAACGGTTTTCAGCACCTCGTCAGCAAACAGCGCCTGACCGTGCATCTTTTTTACCATACCAGCCGGCACCATTCCTTTACGGAAACCGGGAATATTAGCAGCTTTGCTGAACTGTTTTACTGCTTTGTCAAAATTAGGAAGGTAATCTTCCTGGCTCACTTTCACAGTGATCTTATCGTTCAATAAACCAATGTTTTCTCTGGTAACGGTTGCCATAATAATTATTAATAAAAGTGTTCTGTATGTGCAATAATAGTTCCTGAATTATTTTTTCTGCCATGAAGTCACTAGGCACGAAGGAATGGCAGCGGGGAAGATATATACTTGGTGACCTAACGCCTTTATGGCGTGAAGTACGCCCTCAGCTCCTTGCAAACTCCCTGGTAAAAATCTATCTGTCAAGTAGTTACAAAAAAATGACTATCTTTTCAGAAGCGCGAAGATAGTGCGTTTAGCTGAAGTTTGCTTGCAAAATATTTGCAAAATTTTAGCCGCCAGCCCGGATGTACCCTGCATCAGGGCTTTTTAACCCCGCTTTTTAACCCTCCCGCTCCCGGCCACCCCCTTGCAGATTCCGCCGTTTTTTCGTATTTTGGTGCGTTAAATGGTTTTGTTTTAGTAACAAACATATGAAGAAAATAGCCCTACTATACCTATGGATGCTCGCCTGCATTTCCTATGCCCATTCCCAGGACAATACCCCCCTTACAGACAGCACAGTAGCGCTCACCAACGGCGGTGAATACGGGGAGGCCATTGCCGTCTATACCCGGATACTGAGCCAGGCGCCGGATGATGCCGAAGTCCTGGCGCTGAGAGGCCATGCCTATGCGGAGATCAACGAACATGAGAAAGCCCTGCAGGATCTTGCCCTTTCACTGAACGCCGATCCCAGCTACTGGCCGGCTTACCGCTGGCGCGCTGACCTGGAGACCGACCTGGAAGATTTTGAAGCGGCCATCAGGGATTATGACGAGGCACTGCAGTATGCAGACAGCGCCGCCGATAAAGAGACCATCCTGGTGAACAGGGCAGTGGCAAAGAGACTATCTGGCGATCATGCGGGCGCCGCAGCAGATTTCCGCGAAGCGCTTAAATACAACCCCAACAGCGTGTGCGCCCTGGAGAACCTGGGTGGACTGCTGCCGCATATGGATCAGCCGCAGGAAGCCATCGCCTGCCTGGAAAAAGCCATTCAGCTGGATTCTACTTTTGAAGGCGGTTACGGCAACCTGGCCTATTTATATTCCAACCTGGGGCAATACCAGAAAGCGCTCGATATCAGCAACAGGCTGCTCTCCTTCAAACCCGGCGAAGCCTATGCGCTGAACAACCGCGGCTATATAAAGTATAAGCTGAACGACCTGCAGGGCGCCCTGGAAGACATCAATAACGCCATCAACGTATTGCCCGTAAATGCTTATGCCTTTAAGAACAGGGGACTGATATACGCCGCCCTGAAAAGGAACAGCGATGCCTGTACCGATTTTCAGAAAGCACTGAGCCTGGGTTTTGCCAGGTATCATGGTACCGAAGTAACTGAGCTGATAGAGACGCTTTGCAAAATGCGGTAAGCCGCAAACTGTAAAGACTACTATATATCCCGGTTAACAACAAAGGGAAGATCACTGTGATCTTCCCTTTTACATTTCTTTCAGGTTCAACGCGGCTAATCATTACTGCCGGATGGAACGGTACGTTGCAGTGTATTTACATGTTGTACAAAGCCTACCGGGTCTGATGGGCTGATCAGCATTTTTTTGTTGTCATATTCGATCAGCACCAGATGTTCCCGGTTGGTACACCAGCTTTGATGGTAGCCAATCACACTTGATCTGAAACTGCCCAGGTAACCAAAAAGCCCCCCGATACCGAAAACACGTACGCTGAAGCCCAGCTCAGCCCTGGTAGTGGTGCTTATTGTACTGATCTTTTCTATGGGCACATGAATACTTTTAAAAGGCCTTTTGATAATGATCACCCCATCTGTTACCTCGTAGTATTGCGGGCTCAGGCCCCATGCAATCAGTATTACCGGGAGGAGAATGTATGAATAAAAGGGAAAGCCTGAAGCGGTGTTGGTGACATTGGTGATGTGCAGCAATAACATCATCAGTGCTATAATGATGAACACATTCGTAATGATTTTTGACAAGGAATCTAAATTTGCCTGGTATCTCATATATTAAGCTGGTTTTATTTTTGGGGATGATCAGCATCGCACATTCATCACCGGCCATGCTGTTACAGGGATCAGAATGTTATGCGGACCTGCGTAAAAATAAGATAATCTTGGCTGGCCGCCAAACCGCTACTGCACCTAAATCGGCATAAATACCCTCAAAAAATTGATCCAGATCAAGAAATTACTACCCCTGCACCAGGTTTAAAATGTTTCCCTTATTTTCATATAAAATAACTGCTCATGGCGCTACAAGTCGGCATTCACAAGTTCACCGGCAGACTTGATAACGTGATAGGCTACCGCAGAAATGGCAAATATTTCTTCCGTAGCATGCCGGACAACATACAACAGACAGCTGCAACTAAACGCGCTGCCCGTCGCTTCGGTATTGCCAGCCGGAAAGGAAAGCTGCTGCGCAGCGCTTTTCGTCCGCACCTGGGCATACGCCACGACGGTACCTTGGTGAACCGTTTGAATAAGTTGTTCATTCAATCCGGTGCAGATAATTTCCCCGATCTGCTGGGCTTTCACTTTAACCGCTATACGGGACTGGAAAAGCTGTTCACCATTCCGCCTGTATTTACGGCAAACGGTACCCTGCACGTACCCGCGCAGGAGCTGGAGCCACCCGGCGCCCATACCCACCTGGAGCTTCGCCTGATTGCGGTAAGAGTGAATTTCCGCACACATCGTGTAGTGAGTGCCGAATCATCTACCGCTGTCATTGAGTTAAATGATGATGTACCTTTCAACGGACTAGCCCTGAGCGTTCCTGCCGAAGGAGAAGGTGTGCTGATGGTGACCTTGCAATGCCGCGCCTGTAAAGACACTAACGGCGTATTATATCCCACTAATGACCGCCGCTACATAGCTGCGGATATTATTCATCTTGAAGTACCGGCTGACCAGGTACGTATACCGGCAGCTATCTTAGCAAAGGCATATCGTAAACGGTTTGTATTCCGCAACCGGAGTGTATCACTCTCTGCTGCGGAAGAAGAAGTGCGGCATTCCTGTATTGCGACGGTAAACGGGCCGCCGGTGCCGTCATAGCGGTAAAAGGTTCTTCCTCCCCCGTCTAGCAGCAAACGGTTCTTCCTCCCCCGTCATTGAGAGGCGCCGCGCAGCCCAGCGCGTAACGCGCCGAAGCAATCCTTTAAACGGTAAACGGTGATGGTTACACTTAGCTACTACCATTCCTGTTTAAAGGATTGCTTTGACCGAATAACACCCTGCCATCTTCCGGTACTAACCCGCATTCCATCTCCCGGTCCCCGCATCACGCCCCCGTACCACCCCGCATCAACTCCCCCTGAACTCCTGATCAAGTCCACCTCAGCTCCGCTAAGCCCTTAGTTCTACTTAACGCTTACTATAGGCTTACGAGACGCTTACCTAAGGGGTAAGCTTAGTGCAGGCGGAGTGTTTGCTTAGTAAGTGCTTAGTGATTGCCTGCTGAGTGTTTAGTAAGTGTTTGCCCTATGCTTCACCTATTCCTTTTTACCCCCCGCCAACTCCCCGAAATTTCCCTCGCGCTAATGCCAACACGGGAAGCTATCACCTCATCATCCCCTGGCTTTTTCCGGTAAACAATCCATCGCCAATATCTTCCCATTTTCTTATGGAAATACTACCCGGCTGCATCTTTAGTGTTGATATGAAACATTTGTTTGTCACTATCCTGCTGTTTGTACATTACCACCCTTCCTGTGCACAAACAGCTACCAACAGCCTGCTGCTCAAAACAGACAGCAGATCCCACCTTCATTACGTTGAACTGAAAGACACCGCTGCCTGGGTGTTTGACCACTACCGCGACCATCTGGGATATAAAGCAGCAGTGATCACAATAGACACATTACATAAACAGCCAGATGGCGGTTACCGCGGCAACTATTTCCGGGTAACCTTGTGCAACAACGGGCTTTACCAGCTCAACATCCCGGGGAAAAAGAAGGCCCTGCCGCTAAACACCGTTACTGACACCATACAGGCAAATCTTCACCTGAATAACGCCTGGCACATGAGTCATTACCTGTCGCTAAGCCGGCAGCTAAGGCAAACTTATCCCCTGAGCAACTATCATTACACAGAAGCCTACGCTGCCTGGAGAAAGCTTCCTGAGCATGAAAAGTATATGCCCTACCTGCAATTCAGGGCGGTGTCAGCCGCACAACAAAACGATACAAAAGCGCATATCTACGCAGAACAGGAGCGATGCACCCGCCTGACAAACTACCTGCTGCAACACATGGATACCCTGCACTATAGCGTGCTGAAAGACAGCCTGACGGCGTTATTGGCATATCATCAAAGCCAGTACGCCGGGGTAGTGATAGATACAATCACACAGCGCCAACCCAGCTACTTTTTCCGCCTGGCAGAAGATCTGCCGCAACAGCGGGAATGGATTTTTTCCAAAGGGGTGTATAACAAACGGGCATTCTCCCGCCTGGCAGGTGTGGAAGGGCATGAGGATGTAAAAAGGGAATTCATGAAGAGCAGGAAGTCGCAAAGGAAGTTTACCTGTCAGGCTATTGGTAGTGCTGTTTTGGGGTATGGGTTGATAGCGGCGCTGATTATGGTGTTGCTATAGCTAAGTATTTAATGAAGGGAAATAAAAAAGCCACAATGATAAATCATTATGGCTGTTGTGCGGGTGGAGGGACTCGAACCCCCATGCCGTGAAGCACCAGATCCTAAGTCTGGCGTGTCTACCAATTTCACCACACCCGCAAACTTTAGGAGGACTGCAAAGGTATTATTTTTTGGGAATTAAAAAAATGTAAGGTCATCGTTTATACAGAAAAGTGAGTGGCTCTTGTTTATCAATTAGTTAGATTTGATATTAAAAGCAGGTAATGCTCCATTTGGCAGACTTTTTACTCACCGGCTTACACCTCCTGATCATCGGGTTTAACCTGTTGGGATGGATCTTCCCGGCTACCCGTAAGCTGCATTTCATTTTCATCCTGCTTACCGCCGCCAGCTGGTTTATATTGGGCATCTGGTTCGGCATCGGTTACTGCCCTATCACCGATTGGCAATGGCAGGTGAAAGAAAAGCTGGGAGAAACCAACCTGCCTGCTTCGTTTATTACTTTTAGGCAAACAAGATTACCGGCCGTCATTTCAGTGATGTATTGATGGATCGTGTGGTGTTGGTAACGATGAGCTGGCCGCCCTTCTTTAACCCCGCATGTTTTTTGTACAAGGTGTTCTCTAAAACCATGCACTATGCACATCACCAGCGTTTTTGACCATCAGCAGCACATACCGCAGCCATACACCTGCCTCGGACCTAATATCAGTCCGCCGCTGCAGTTCCATGATATTCCAACCGCCGCCCGCAGCCTCGTCCTCATCTTTGAAGATGTAGACGCAACACCCAAACCCTGGACACACTGGATGGTATTCAACATCCCGGCCAGCACCACGGAAGTGCCCCAGAACACCATCCCGCCCGGCGGCGTGGAAGGCCTGGCCAATAATCACAGCTTCGGCTATGAAGGCCCCTGTCCTAAATACTTCAGCGGCACTCATCATTACTGGTTCCGCTTATATGCACTGGATATCATGCTGGATCTTCCTCCCGCATCCGAGCGGGAAGCCGTAGAGGCAGCTATGCAGGGACATGTACTGCAGACAGCCGCCCTGCAGGGATTATGTACAGCGGCAGAACAGCCGGTCAAGACTGTGCAATGATCGCTACAGTCAGCTGTCTTTCCCGTTCCATATTTTACTCGCGGCATCGGCATAGGCAGCGCCAATGCTGATGCTCGCCTGTTGTATGTAGAGGTAATTGCGGTCAATACGCTCTACCTTGTTATTGGCAACAATAAAAAAGCGGTGTACCCGGGTGAACAGCGGCGATGGCAGTAAGGCCAGCGCTTCCTGCATGGATATACGCGAAAGCAGCTTGCGGTCTTTCAATACAAAGTTCACATAATTACCCGCGCTTTCCAGGTACAGTATATCATCCAGTAATATCTTGTATTGCTCGTACCCGCTTTTGATAAACAGATATTCAGGGATATAACCAGTCAAGGTATGCTGCTGTTTCATTTGCAGCAGGTAATGCGCTTTGTTGCAGGCCTTCAGGAAACGCGAAAGGGAGAAGGGTTTCAGCAGGTAGTCTATCGCATCCAGCTCAAAGCTTTGCACCGCATGCTCTGAATAGGCAGTGGTGAATACTACCATCGGCGGGTTAGACAAACTGGTCAGGAAATCGATACCCGTAATATCAGGCATCTTGATGTCAAGGAACAGCAGGTCTGTTCTTTCCCGGTTCAGGTGCTCCATTGCCTCAAAGGCATTGGTATAGTAACCCGTCATTTCGAGGAAGGGCACTTTACCTGCATGTGATCTGATGACAGACAGCGCTACCGGCTCGTCATCTATGGCAATAGCGGAGAGCTTCATACCATACTGTTTTTCCGGTATCCAAGATAAACATTATTATGGTCCATCAGCTTGTCATATTCTCCCTTTGGCATCAGCAGTTTGCTGAGTAAGGGCATAATCTCTATCAAAGTAATGATTAATACGATCAGGCGATAGCGCTGGCGTAATGCAGGATGCTGATCCGTTAGTTCGCCCAATGCTTCTGTTTGTGCCAGGAAACCGTCTGTAAGCGAGGCTGCATAAGCCTGTTCCTTTACACGGTTCTCTTTCCAGATCTCCTCCTGTTGGCGCTGCCGCTCCTGCAGCTGTGGCATAAGGCTGCTGCGCAGCATGCTCAGCTCCTGCTCCGCTTTCAGGTATTCGGTTTTCTTAACACGGGCAATGGATGATTCACCGATCTTGCCTGTACCACCGGTGCCGTCGGTTTCTTTGATGTAATCGTCTTTATAGGCTTTTACCTGTGCTTCTTTCTGCTGCAGCTGCTGTTCCCATTGCTGCCGGTCTTTTTCCAGCGCTGCTTTACGCGGGGCATTCAGCGCGTCCAGTTCTTCGCGGAATTTTTCCAGCTTACCCTGTCGGTTCAACACCATCTGTGCCTGTATATCTTTCTGAAAAAGCATCAGCACAACAGGTTGTGAGATGAACAGGCCAATGATAACGGCCAGGAACAAACGAAAGGCCACCGGAAGAAACTGCCGGCGGCCTGCGCCCGACATGGCTGCTATCAGGCTACGGTCAATGGAAAGGATGGCAAAACCAAAGAAAACAGCCAGTCCTGCGACCACTATTTCGTCGTTTATCACGGTAGAGAAGAAGTAACCCCATGCCAGTGTGGCAAATAACCAGGTAACGAGCACGGATATACCAATGATACGGTAGCGCTCGCGGTCTAGCCGGCATTCTTGCAGTGTGGCTGCATCTGCAGCAGCCATCCACCAAAGAAATTTACTAAGCCCGTCTGCTGTTGTTATGCTGTTCGTAGGCGTCTGTTCCATGCGCTTGTTTTATTTTACGTGTATCGTCAGGTGTACAAAATATTCGGTAGCGGTTTGGCGGATGCCCAGTTCGTGCCTGTCAGGATATAATAAAGCAAGGCGGGTCCTTACATTGTTCAGGCCAATGCCACGGCCTTCTTTTTCAGGGTCATTCTCCGGCCTGGTATGTGTGGTGTTGTGCACATCAAAATAGATCTTCTCTGCATCGCAGGAAAGCGAGATGGTGATCCTGGAACGGTTGCGCAAACTGATGCCGTATTTAAATGCATTCTCTACAAAAGGGATCAGCAGCATAGGTGCAATGTCATGCTCGCAGAAATTTTCTTCAATGTTCACATTGATCTGTATGTCTGCGGCACCCTGTGTGCGCAGGCGTTGCAGCGAGATATAGTTTTGCAGGTATGCTACTTCCTTATGCATGGGGATTTTCTCCAGGTGATTTTCATCCAGCATAAAACGCATCATATCTCCCAGCTTCTGTATGCCTTCACTCGTATTTACCGCGTTTTCCTGCAGGGCGGTTCCGTATAGCGTGTTCAGTGCATTGAACAGGAAATGCGGGTTGATCTGCGCACGCAGAAAGTCAAGATCAGCGGCAGAACGTCCCAGTGCCGCCTGCAGGTTCAGCATGGTATGCTGACGCGATTGGCTGGTGGTATACAACCACCAGGTGAGCGGCAGCAGCGCCACAAATTGTACCAGGAACATACAGAACACCATCAGCGACAGCGGCTCCGGAGAACCATGCCAGGCAATCAAACCGAAAAAGAAGGTCAGTATGCCTGCAGCCATGGAGGTCAGGATAAGATCACGCCAGAGAATGGATTTACGATGATGTGTTTTATAAAAAGCAGGGAATGCCCGGTGATACCAAACATAAAAGACAACGGTGTAGTAAGGTCCTCCGCATAAGAGCACAATGAAAAACTCCCGATGGTGTATGCCATATGAAAATACCAGCAGCATCGCCCAGATGCAGCCCAGCAGCAGGGGCTCACTCAGTACTTTTTTCCTGCCATGGAAATACTGGAAGTAAATATGTTTGACCGCATAATACAGCACATAGAGCAGCGCGTAAAATGCAGTAGTAGTGAAAGCTGATTTGGCAAAGTGCATATGCGCCCCTCTCACGGTAGCATACACGCCAAACAGGTAACCGTAACGGTAAGAGTAGGCAACCATCAGCACCAGGAACACCAGCGCCAGCGTAACCACAGCCAGTGACAGACCAGGCAGCCAGCGCCGTTGTTCCAGGAATCCGGGGATCACATGCATATTCAGGAAAAGAAAGGCGGCATATACAACAGACATCTGCGCCAATAACGGCAACACATAATGGATATAATAATCAAATACCTGGTGGTAATGATGAAACTTATAACCATAGTCACGCTGCATATCAAACACATTATAGGTAACGCTTTGATACAGCAGCGGGAATAATAGTAACAGGAATATGGCGGTAGCAACGCCGAATTCTAGTTTTTTGAAAGGGATCATTGTTGAAACTTTCAACAATGATAGTGATCTATTACGAGTGCGTATTTAAAATGGGACGAACACGTGTGAAAATGGGATGAAACCCTATCCAATGGTGATCTTCCAGATACATTTATACCCGTAGTCCGCCACATAGATCAATCCGCCGTGGATCACCGCCAGTCCGCCCACCTGGTCCATCCGGATGGCTTTCGCCAGTTCCTCATGCCCGTCCGGATCCAGTACGATCAGCGGCAAATGGTAGCTGCTGTCCCGCGGCCCCACAAAGGGGCAGCCGCAATAGGTGGCGGTAGAGAAGTGCCCCACACCCGCGAGGGTGATTACCTTACCGGAGGTGCTTACCTTACGTAATGCCCCATTGGTACCGTCTGCCACATAATAGAAATCATTGAAAGCGGCAATAGCCTTGGGATAGGAGAACTGGGCAACCGCCCCCGTGCCGTCATTCAACCCCTCGAAAGACGTTTTACCCGCGAGCCGCGAGGCCACCCCACCCGGACTGATCTTTGTAATGCCCTGGAAGAACCCCGAGCTGCCGCTCACATAGAAGAGTTCATTGCTGGTGTTGATGGTGACACCGGATGGAAGGGCCACCTGCTCCTGTGCCATGGGCGTTATCCGGCTGCCCGGCACCGTGGTGACTACTCCCGCTGGCGTTATCTTTCTGAGTTGTGAGCCGAAGGTAACGGCGTTGTAATTTTCTCCCACAAAGATATTACCGGCAGCATCTACTGCGAGTCCCTGTCCCAGTTCTGAGCTGGCAAAATCGTCTACCCGCTGTGCGCCGAAAGCAAAGCTGGCGGCGGCGCCTGTGCCATCGGTATTGCCGGTGGCCCCGCTACCTGCGAGTACGGAAACAAGGGAGGGCGTGGCCATGTTAATGGTTTTCACCTGTTTGGCGGTAGCGTCTGATACGTACATCAGTCCTGTTGTGTGGTTGATCCCAATACCCACCAGGCGGCCAAATTCATTGGCGCCTCCTGCAAACACAGAGGTTACTCCTGCGGGTGTTACCTTGATGATCACATCATGGGAGGGGCGCTGGTCTATCACATAGAGATTGCCGGTGCCATCGGCTGTCATTTCTGCGGGCATGGTGAAAGTGCCGTCTGCTTTTCCGCCTGTAAAGCCGGCGAAGACCACGCCCCGTACGGTAGGCCGGTACAGCAGGCAGCTGCGGCAAAGCTGGAAGATGGAACTGCCAATGGTCAGGCCTATAACATCAATACGAACCGTGTCTATATAACCCATCAGCGGCAGGATGGTAAGGATATAATTATCCCTGGCCTCAATGATCTGCGCAGGAATGGTATCAAAGTACAGTTTGCCTTCTGCCTTTATCCGGCCTTCCTGGTTCCATTTCCTGAACGCTTCCGCGGTAAGCTGTATAATGGTTCCTGCATGCGCATCGCCCAGGGGCTTACCCCCGGCATCGGTAATAATGGTCGAAATCTCTTTGGGAGGCTGGGACGGCGGCGGATACTTTTTACAGGCGCCCGTCAGTAGCAATAGCAACAACATCCAAAGTAATGGCAACTTTTTCATAACATTTTGGGGTTTAGTAGTTTAGAAAAAGGGGTGCTGGTACGAGGGCTTATCAGGAGAATAACCTCGGCAAAAATAATGTTATTTGCCCGTTACCCGGCAGAAGAAATGATCGAAATTTGTCGTAACTTTTATAGACCCAAATTAACCTTATATGAAAACCGTAACTTTACGCAAAATCCCTTTTTTCTTAAGCTCCGTTTGCCTCCTGGCTACCTGTTTCAGCGCTGCTGCACAGCAGCGTGGCAGCAGTGCCTACGCTATTACGGCAGACACCATCGGCGGCATGAACTGGAATGTATTGCGCCTCATTGACATCAACAATGGATCAGCTATCAACCAGCTGGGTAAGGCCCCCGCTCCGGCCACTGCCGAAAATGCAAGGAACAATGCAGGCAAGGTAGCCGCCGCCGCATTTGATAATACCACGCATCGCCTGTTCTTTGCCACCATGCATACCAATGAGCTGTATGCGGTGAACCTCAACAGTAATAGTGCCGCACCGGTAAAAGTGGCTGATCTGCGTATCAATGATCCCTTTGTCAGCCATCCCGAAGAGAATAATATCAGCCGTATGGTCATCGGCGCAGATGGTAACGGCTATGCCCTTACTAACGACGCAGAACACTTCTTTACCTTCGCCACTACCGGGCAGCAGGTAAAGTTCAGAGACCTTGGCAGCCTGAAAGATGCGCCGGAGAATGGCGGGAACTCCGTTCACGCTTTCTGCACCGGCTGGGGGGGCGACCTGGTAGCGGATAAATACGGCTACCTGTACCTGATCAACATTTACAACAAAGTCTTCAAGATAGATGTAAACAGCCGTGAAGCTACTTTCATGGGCGCCATACAGGGCCTGCCGCAGGGCTTTTATACCAACGGCGCCGCTGTAGACGATAACGGCAAGGTGATCTTAAGCTGCTCCACCTACGGCAAGGGTTACTACCTGCTGGATATGCCTTCGCTCACGGCAGCCGCCATTACAGGAAAAAATACCGATGTATACAACGCTTCCGATCTGGCCAGCGGCAACCTCCTTTTCCAGGATAATAAGAAAGACAACTACATAGCTACCGCACCGGAGAAACTGGATGTAGACGGCAGCAATATCTCCGTCTGGCCCAACCCCGTTCCGGTAACGGGCAATACTTTCAATGTGGCCTTTAACGCGCTGGATAAAGGCGATTACATTGTACAGCTGGTAGATATGGACGGTAAGGTGGTGGTAAGCAGGCCTGTAAGGCTGGGCTCCAAACGCCAGACCATCCCCATTAACTACGGGTCCGGTATTTCCGGCGGTTTATACGTGGTACAGGTGCTGAACAGCAATAATATAACACAAACCGCCCGTAAAATTTTTATCCTATAAACAGTTCCTTACTGTTCCTGATAAGCAACCATCCCGGCGGGTTCTGCAACGTGGAGCCCGCCGGTTTTTTTTAACTTCTCTGTGCCGGCTGCAATATTGCATTTCCTTATTCGTCTATTACTGTATAAACAAAAAGCTGTTGTTTTGCAGTTATGTCTTCACGTCTTAAGCAAACCATACCCGTACATATATTAGAAGAGCGGTCTCCCCTGGGACTGGAGGTTTGGTCTGTCAGCATGGCGGGGGAGAAACCCGGAGAGAGCCTGGGTATTCATCGTGACGATCACTATATTTTTGTGCTGCTGGAAACAGGCGAGAGCCGTATTATGATAGACTTCCAGACGCAGTGCCTTAAAGCGCCCGGCCTCCTGTATGTGCAACCGGGACAGGTGCATGAATACGTTGATTCCATCAATGCAAGCGGCTGGTTCGTGGCGGTAGACGCCATGTGGGTAGGAGATCTTTTTCAGCCCGTATTACATGAGGCAGCCGCCCTGGGGCCGCTTTGTATTACAACAGAGCAGCAGGCCTCACTGTCCGGTCTTTTGAAAGTACTGGAAGCCGCAAGGAATGATGCAGCGAGCGCCTACTTTAAACCCATCCTGCATTCCCTGGTAAGCGCCTTCACCGGGATGGTGGCAGGGTTATATGCCGGGCAGGCGGGCGACTGTAAACAGGCGCTCCGCAGCAGCGCCATTACGGCCTCCTTCCGCCAGTTGCTCACAGCACATTACAAGACCCTGAAAAGCCCCGCAGATTATGCCGGTAAGCTGAATCTTTCGCTGTCGTACCTGAACGAAACGGTAAAGGCCAATACCGGTTTTCCGGTAAGCTACTGGATACAGCAGGAAACAATGCTGGAAGCCCGGCGCCTGCTGTATTACAGTAAAATAAGCGTTAAAGAGATTGCCTACCAGCTGGGTTATGAAGACCCTACTTACTTCTCCCGCGTATTCAAAAAAGTGGTAGGGCTCAGCCCCGGAGACTACCGCAGGCAGAACCGCGAATAGTCCTTCTTTTGCCATGTTTTGTCCCTTTCCTGCGGAGGACGATGTTGTTGTTTTGCATATTATTTTGAATACATCACATAATCATTTAATCATCGTCTATGGGAGCTACTCTTCAGCTGATTAAACGGAAAGCGATATCCCTGATAGAACAACGGATGTCTAAAACAGGTACCGTATTGGCGGTACGCGCCTGGCAGCCAGACGCTGTCATGGAAGTAGATCTTCACCTGCCCGGGGTTAATATGCATAAATGGACACAGGCGCAGCATATCAAATGTAAAGTGGCAGATTTTGAGTACCGCGATTACACCCCCTGCGGCTGGGATGCAGAAACAGCTACCTGTACGCTGATCATACACACCGGTCATGATGGGGCGGGGGCACGATGGGCCCGCAATCTGCAGAGCGGCGATATCATCTCTTATGTAGGCATCGGTTCTTCCATGCAGAAACCGGCTGACAATGTGCACCTGGTGTTCCTGGGAGATGAAAGCGCGATAGGTCATTTTGTTGCACTACACCAGCTGGCTAAGCGCCCGCTTTCGGTAACAGGTGCCATTGCTTTTTCGGAGCCTGCACACCAGGATGCGTTCCGGGAATATTTCTGTGACTTTGGCACCGTACAGGCAGTAGTTAAAACACCCGGGCATGATAGCAATGCATTACTGCAATGGGTAGCCGGGCATCATTTTTACAGCAATACGGTATTCTACCTGGTGGGGCAGATACCCGTGGTAGTACAGTTAAGGAACTTGCTGAAGGCCCAGGGCATCAGCGGTATACAGATAAAATCCCAGGGCTTCTGGAAATAAAAAGGCCACAGCCTGTTACGGAACGATCATCAGCAATGATCATGTTCGCAACAGGCTGCGGCTTATTGGTTGATGGCGCCAGGGCCTTTTTTTACTGAACTTTATAACCGGCAGTTCCGATAGTGGAACCAGACATCGGTTGATAGAAGTAGCTGGTATTTACCTTGGCAGCTGTAACGGTTGCAAATTTCTTGTCAGCCAGTGTACCGGTACCTTCTTTGTAAGTACCACCACCTTCTGTATAGATGTAAGCGTTGTCATACAGCGGTCCGCCACCCATTCTCGGCTGGATAAACACGTTGGCGTTAATGATCTGCGGAGCAGTCATCTGGCCGTTGAAGCCGTTGATGCGAAGGCTGTTACCACCTGTTCTGGCAACGGTGTTGTTGCTGATGGTAATGGTAGCCTGACCGGTACCCCTTAAGCTGATACCATCGTGGCCGCCCTGGTTGTCACGGAACAGGTTATTGCGCAGAATGTGTCCGGCGCCTTCACCGTAAAACTGTAGCAATTCTCCCCAGCCATCATGCACGTAGTTGTCATGTACGTTAGACCTTGTAACGCGGCCGCCAATCAGGATGCCGCCATTGTGGGAAGAGTTGTGCTGCAGCGCCCAGTTCTTCACTTCGTTCTTGTACACCTCCAGCAGGTCAATAGCGGCAGTCTGGATACCATCTGCACCACCATCGTGTACATAGTTGTTGTAGATCTTCACATTAGACCATTTGATGGGCTGTACGTACTGGTGACCGGAAGTAAAGCCGGATTTATCACCGTAGTAGGAAGTGTTGGAAGTCAGGTCCCAGTAAGTGGCGGTATGTCCAATGTACATTGCCTCATTCCAGGTGCCGCTGATTTCGCAGCCGTAGATGGTCAGGTTCTTCATCTGTGAGTTCGGATACCAGGTGCTCTGGTCGTTCTTCTTAGGATCTGTTTTAGCCCAGATACCGGTACCGCCATTGGTGATGGTCAGGTTCCTGATCTCGAAATTGTCTGTCTTCTCTGCCAGGATCAGGTTGAAGTATGCCTGGCGGGCAGACTGGGTAGAACCTGTGATCTTGAAATAATTTTTGCCGGTAGGACTGCCAAACTTAATGTGGTGGCAGTTTGAGAAGCGGGCCGCTTCTGCATAGGAACCGCCTGCCCAGTTAGGATTACCAATGGTAGTTACAGCGCCAACCGGATGTTTAATGTAGATCGGAAGATCAGCAGTTCCGCTCATGTTGTAAAAATAAACTGCTTTGAAATTACCCTTCAGGAAGATCTCGTCACCGGGCTTGTAATAACCGTTGCTGTTGTTTACGCTCAGGTACCCGTTGGCGTCTGGTGTAAGGGTAAATTGTCTTCCGGAAACGCGGTTGCCTTCTACTGATACTTCGGCAGTTGAATCTGCCCCGGGTTTCACAGTGTCTGCTAATTCGTTTTTGCTACAGCTTACAGCCAGGATTGAAGCGGCAGTAACAACGGCAGCAAACAGTTTTCCTGCATAAAGTTGGCTTAGAACTCTCATGGTTTTTCGGTATGGTTTAATTGTTAAAAAGTAAAAGCAAACAGGGTGTCAGCATGACAATTATGTGACAGGTAGTACATAACCGGCATTAATGACATATACTAATGGATGTTGTGGTAGAGGTTATACAAGATATGGATGTTGCGGTGTTGATTTGTTGTGTTTAGTACTCAAAATGTGTTTGCAAAAAAACGGAACTTATTTTAAAAAATTATACCTGCTACGTTGGTGGATGTCCGTAAGCTGAAAGTTATGCCTGTGGCGGGCCTTCAGGCGATAAGTAATACTTTATACCTAACCTGATTAAAAAAAATATGTAATGAATAGAGTAATGTTATAATATATAAAAAACTCTAACTCTTAAAATTTTTTATAATTTTTTGTTTTGATTGTTTAACCAAAAATACAGGGGTGTCCGGTTTACCCCCTTTTTCTGTAACCGGAAGTTGAAAGTGGTGAGTTTAGCCGTGGCTGATAGAAGTTACTTACATCTACATCTGCTGCTTCTACGGTGCTGAATTTTGTGTTGGCTTCAGCGCCGCTTCCTTCTAAAACAGTAGCGCCCCCTTCCGTATAAATGTATGCGTTAGGATAAAGCGGAGCGCCGCCCATTCTTGGTTGTATCAGCGCATTGCTGTTGGCTATCTGCTGTGAGGTCATGCCTGTAAAGCCGCTCAGGCGGATGCTGTTGCCACCGGTTCTTGCCACCGTGTTGCTGGTGATCTTCACAACTGCTTTGTTGGAACCCCTGATGCTTACGCCATCATTGCCTTCCATGTTATCGCGGAAAAGATTATTGTGGATAATATGGACAGATCCGTTCTCGCCGGATCCATAAAACTGTAGCAATTCTCCCCAGCCATCATGCACGTAGTTGTCGTGCGTGTTGGTGTTGGTAGTGCGGCCACCTATCAGTATACCGCCGTTGTGAGCAGAGTTATGCTGCAGTGCCCAGTTCGTTACTTCGTTATTATATACTTCCAGTTGGTCAATAGCAGAAGTCTGTATACCATCTGCACCAACATCATGCACATAGTTGTCGTATATCTTTACATTATGCCTGGGCTGTACATATTCATGACCCGGGGTAAATTTATCCGGAGAATCGTAGAAGGATAGATTGGCTGTCAGGTCCCAGTAAGTGGCCGTGTGCCCGATGTACATGGCTTCATTGTTTGTTCCGCTGATCTCTACGTTGTGTATAGACAGTTCTTCCATCTGCGAGTTGGGATACCAGGTGCTGGGGTCGCTTTTTACAGGATCTGTTTTTGCCCAGATACCGGTGCCGCCGCCTTTAATGGTCAGGTTCCTGATCTCCACGTGATCGGTATGTCCTCTTAATATAAGATCAAAATAGGCAGCCCGGGCAGAAGAGGTAGCGCCCTGTATCACAAACTCGGAGCGTTTGCTTTCAGCGCCTATTTTAATATAGTGGCAATTGGTAAAGCTGAGCGCTTCTGCCCATGAGCCGCCGTTCCAGCCGGGGTTACCTATATAGGTTACCGTGCCGGGCGGGTTCCTGATGATGATGGGGGCAGTGGCGCTGCCGCTCATATTGGTAAAATAAATGCTGGAGAAATTGCCTTTCAGGTTCAGCACATCGCCTGGCTTGTAGAATTTATTACTGTTATCCACTGACAGTCTGCCGTTGGCATCCGGTGTCAGCGTATAGGTTTTGCCCACAGCAGGTGGAGGGTTAGTCTCTGTTCCGGGCGGATGGCTATTGTCCGGTTTGGCGGGAACGTCACCTTTTTTACAGCCAACAAAAAGAAAGGTTAGAGCTGCAATGATCAACATACATGATTGCTTAAAAGGTATGGATGATTTCATGGTATAGGGCTTTTCATCGGAATAGCACAAATAAAGATACGCTTACACAGGTATATTAAAAATACGTAGCTTTCGTTAAATATTATGATTTTTTCTGTTATTTTTTTATTGTGCTTCAGAATGAGCCGGTTAGGTTGGGTAACGGTCAATAGCAGCTTTATAAAATGTGGGGGCGCCATTTTCGGGGTCATGGCCATAGCTGCAGCTGCTGAGGGGAAATAAAAAAGCCGTCTCCTGAAAGGAAACGGCTTTTTGCTGGGTGGAGGATATCGGACTCGAACCGATCACCTCAAACATGCCATGCTTGCGCTCTACCAGATGAGCTAATCCCCCTTTGCTGGCCGCCTGTCAGCAGCAGTACTGCTGGAAGCGGAGTGCAAATTTAGTTTTTTTTCCAAAAAAGCAAACACTTCTTTAAAAATCTTTGAATATTTCACCTACGGTTTCTTTCAGATCCCTTGCCAGCAAGGGTTTCTTGAGCAGTTTAATTACCAGCGGGTTGGCGTTTGTACGGTTAATATCCCCATAATCCAGCGAGGAAGATACCATTACGATGTAACACTGTGATTTGATCTTTGAAGGATAGGCGTCAAAGGCCGACAGGAACTCAAACCCATCCATTTCGGGCATCTGGATATCCAGCAGGATGATGGTAGGAGGGATGCGGTGCAGGCTGATATTGGAAGAAAGGAACTCCAATGCCTTGTTAGCGCTTGTAAACGACAGAACCGTCCTGCTGATCTGCTGAAGCGTAATAAGCCTTTCATGCAGTAGCAGGTCTATCTCATTATCGTCAATCAATATGATCCGTAAATCAGGAATCGAAATCATTTCTGTTAGGAATAGTTATTTCAAACTGGGTACCTTCACCGTATTTAGACTCTACATTTATTGTACCGCCAATTTTGTTCAGCGCCTCTTTAACTATATATAAACCAATGCCACTGCCCGGCTTATTATTATTCTTTGACCGGAAAAACATTTTGAAAATGTTATTCAGGTGCTCGCTCAGTATGCCGATACCATTATCCTCTATCCATATGGTGGCCTTATGCGGTTCCACTTTTACCGTCAGGTTCACCTTGGGGTTGGCTTCATCCGGCTTTTGATACTTAACAGCGTTCGATATCAGGTTGTTTAAAATTACGCTGATGCGGAAAGTATCCCCTTTAAAATCCACGGGCTGGTCTATATTCAGCTGGAATTCTATCGAAGTGTTCTGGGGTTTGAAATTGGCAATGCATTCCTGCAACAGGCTGTCAAAATAGATCTTTTCATGCTCAACATCCAGGCGGGAATTACGGTAGTATTCGATGATCTTCTGAATGAAACCGTCCAGCTTCAGTATGCACGATTCGATCATATCCACGTAACCGTTAGGGTCCTTTACTGAATTATCCAGCCGCGCCAGGTTGATAATACCCAGCACAGACATCAGCGGTGAACGCAGATCATGAGAGGTGGAGTAAATGAACCTGTTAAGCTCGTCGTTGATCTTTTCCAGCTCTGTTATCTTTTCTTTCAGGTTTTTGCGCGCCTGGTACATTTCATACGCATTGCTGATGGTATTCTGCAATTCGTATTCATCCCACGGTTTCTTAATGTAAGAAAAAATATGGCCTTTATTGATAGCCTCAATAATATCTTCTACATCAGTATAGCCGGTCAGCAGAATGCGGATAGGGTCAGGGAGGACCTCCCTGATCTCATAGAAGAATTCAACACCGGTAGTAACAGGCATTTTCTGATCTGCAATGATGATATGTACATCGACGCTCTTTAAGAGCAATTTGCCTTCCTGTGCGGAATTGGCAGTGTATATCTCATAACTTCTCCTGAAACTGGCTCTAAAGGCATTGAGGTTATGAACTTCGTCATCGATGTACAATATCCTGATACGGTTCTCTTTCATTCAGGGATATTGTTAGTTCGGCAGACTGGTAATTTTCAATGGTAAATATATAATAAATTCAGCACCTTCGCCGGGGGCTGTATTCACTACTATCCGCCCGTTGTGCTTTTCAATAATACTAAAAACAATAGACAATCCCAAACCGGTGCCTTCTCCAACATCTTTTGTAGTGAAAAAGGGATCAAATATTTTCTCTTTCACTTCCTGCGACATACCGGTACCCGTATCCCGTATGCTGATCATTACCTGCCCGTTGCTTTCGCGCCGCGTAGTGATGGTAAGGCTTTCCTCCTTATCGCTATGCTTGCTTTTGATGGCATTGAAGGAGTTGGTGATGATGTTCATAAACACCTGGTTCAGCTTACCGGCATAGCATTCAATCTTGGGCAGATCACCGTATTGCCTGATGATCTTTACATTGGGCGGCACGCTGTTGCGCAGCAATACCAGTGTGGAATCAAGACCTTCATGCAGGTCAACGGATTTTACATCGCTTTCATCCAGGCGGCTGAAGGTGCGCAGCCCTCTCACGATCTCGGCTGTACGTACCGCACCATCTTCTATGCCTTTTATCAGGTCTGCTATCTCATCATGTAAAAAAGTGATGTCGATCTGTTTTTTATAGGCTACTACATCCTCGAACACATGTTTCAGTTCAGGGCGCTTTTCCAGCTGGTCATATTTTTCAAGCAGGGCCTTGATATCGTCTATGTCCAGTTTGAGCGGTTTGATATTAGAGGTAACGAAATTGATGGGGTTGTTGATCTCATGCGCAATGCCGGCTGTCAGCTGACCCAGGGAGGCCATCTTTTCTTTCTCTACCAGCTGCGTCTGCGCTTCCTTCAGGCTTTTAAGGGCTGCGTTCAGCTCGGTATTGGCGCGTATCAGTTCATCTGTCCGTTCTGCCACCTTGGTTTCCAGTATCACGTTCTGCTCGCGCACCAGTCTTTCGTTCTCCTGCGATACCTCCAACGCAATGGCCTGGGAGGCTTCCTTCTCCTTCTTCAGTATGTTGATCCTGTCTGCCAGTGCAAAGGACAGCAGGATGGTTTCCAGCGCTGAGCCTACGTAAGAGCCATAGGTGGTCAGATGATTATATGGCAGTACCCCTACATTGCGCAGTACAAGCACGATCAGCCCCACCAGGAAAACGCTCCAGGCAACCAGGTAAAACAAGGCCTGGCGGTTGCCTTTTGCCAATACCAGTGCGGAGCTTAACAACAGGAGCAGGCTAACCACCCCGCTGCAGATGTTCAGCAGCGTATAGGCATAGATGTTCTGGCGCAGCAGGCTTAGTACCGCCGCCAGGATATAAAGGATGGCCACGCCGTTCAGTATCTTGTTGAGGTAAGGCAGGTAGTGCCCCACCTTCAGGAAGTCCTGTATGAACAGGATACCGAACACGCCCGCGAGCATGGTGCTGATGGTAACCCCGTAGTAGTTCAGCTCCGGATAGTTGGGCCAGAGAAAGCGGTAAAGGTATCCCGCTAATATCACCTGCGCCAGACCAAGTCCCGCCAGGTAAAGCAGGTAAGTACGGTATACACGGTCCCGTGTGGATATATAAATAAAGAGGTTATAGGCAAAAATGGCCAGCAGTATACCCATGTATATGCCCAGTATCAGGTCAGTCTGGTTAATATTGGCATCCAGCTGGGATTGCGTCCACACGTTCAGTGGCAGCAGGATGGGATGGTCGCTTTTTACCTTCAGCAGGTAAGTGGCCGTGCTGTCTTTGGGAAGTGAGAGGTTAAATACAAAGTGCTGATGAGGGTAGGGCCGCTGGCTGAAAGGATAGCGGTTGCCTGTTTTGAATGTATGTGCCAGGCGGCCGTTCTGAAATATAAAAAGCGTGAGCTCACTGATGTTCATATAGGGCAGCTCCATATAGAGGGAGGGTTCCCCCGTTTTATTTGTGAGGCTGAACCTGAGCCATTGAGCTGCGGGACCGGGAGCGAAGTTAATAATGCTTTTATTGCTGGGTTTGAAGCCCGGGTTGTTCAGCAGCTGGCTTACGTCCTCAATAGTATCGTTTTCCTGGCTGAGCAGCCATACGTTAGCGCCGATCAGTGTTTCCCGTTCATCGTTCCTGACCTTGATGGTGTCCTGTGCCCGGGCTGGTAACAGGGAGGAACAAGCCAGGCAGCAAAGGCAAAGCGCCTGCCATAGGGAAAGCCGTTTCAGATAAAGATAAATGAATGTATAAACGTGCCTCATCGCTTTAATTACCAGACGTAGGGGATGATCCTGTAAGTGTGCTGCTGATATCGTTGATAATCATCCGGGAAAAGGTTAAGCAGCAGCGCTTCTTCTACCGTGATCCGTTTGTAGTAGGCGATCATCATCAATAAGAGCGCCAGCAGGAAACAGGGCAAAGATCCCAGCAGTACGGGAAAGCCTGTAAGGATCAGTAGGGCGCCCAGGTAGCTGGGATGACGCACCAGTGCGTACGGACCGTCTGTGATCAGGCGATGTGCATCTACAGACTGCACATTGGCCGTAAAGTATCGTCCCAGGTAACGGATAGCGTTGATCCTGATATAAAGTCCCGCTATGATCATGATAAGTCCGAGCCAGAGCGGCCAGGTCTGATCCGGTAAGGAAGAGGCCCAGTAGCCCCACTGTAACATCAGCAATACCAGGCTGGAAATTGACATTACAAGGATCAGCAGGATGGAAGAACGGTCGCTTTGCTGGTGCTCCCGCTGCTCTTTCATGCTGAATGCCGGCTGAGTTAAGTTAAGTAAAAATATCGCAATAACAATAATACCGATCCTATAGTCTAAAAGCCGTTCCAGGTTACCTATCAGCGGAAGTATCATAGCAATGAATATGGTAACCAGTGTGAAGCCTGCCTTTTTTACCATTGAGTTGTCCGGTTATCAGGTGATGTAATAAGGTTTCTGAAATGGGATGCCATCGAGCTCCAGGTAGTACTGCAGGTCCATTGTCCCTTTAGGACCTTTCAATACAATGCTCAGGTAGGGCTGGTCGCGCAGCTCCATGATCCTGACCCGCTCATCGGGGTGTGCCATACTGAGTTCTACCGGGTCTTCTATGATCAGGGCAGTGGCAATCAAATCTTCTTTGGGGTAGTAAAAGGTGCCGTTGTTGCCCAGGGAGGTAAGTATCTTGAACCCGATGCGCTGGCTGTTCTTGAAGGTGGCCTGGGCGCAGAAGCCCAGCAGGGTGGTAATGGGCAGCTGGTTCAATACCGCCATGGCAGCCCTGCCAATGATCATGCTGCCGATGCCCCAGCCGGCTACCTCCCTTGAATTCCACAGGCCGCAGAATTCACCGGTGCCGCCCTGCTCATGTAGTGTCTGTACCAGGCGGTAAATGCCCGGGTCCATTGCATTGATAGCCGTTTCAATGGGCAGGGGCGTTTTACCGCCCGTTAATTGCAGCCGGCATCCTCCATAGATCTTTTCTTCAGTATCATCTACCACGCTGATCAGGTAAGTGTAAGGTTCATACATCCAATTGGTGGAAGCAGACGTTACTTTGGTAACGCCATAAGCCTCCAGTACCTTCCTATGCCCATTGATATAGCGCATACATTCTTCCGGATAATCCACTGCTCTGAATATTTTTACCTTAAGCATGTATAGGAATGCTTTAATTTTTTTAAACTCTGCTAAACATTATGGTTATTCTTAGTAATGTACGTTCGCAAAACAGTCCGTCTTATGCGTCGGTGCACTTCCCGTGTATGTAGAGGTGACAGTTGGCAATACATTTTCCACCTTGTACAACATAGTCAATTTATTTACCAGTACAGCAAATATTACATCATTGACTACGATGTAGTCACCACACGGGATAAATAGTCTCATTGTATCTCAGAATAGTTATTTGTATTGACTTTCCTACATGAAGTTACAGTTAAAATAGTATTATTTCCACAATAAACGATAATGATTTTTAAGCACATACCACATGTCTGTATAAATATGCAGTAATTTAACCGTGAAAGACGCAGTTTTAAACGCACCGTTAAACGCGTAGTCATGCAATAGCGCACTCAGGCGGCCAGCCTTACTACTCGGATAAGTGGTGCAATATTTGTAGCTTTACCTGCTACTGCCTTTTAGCTTTGCGTCATTATATCATCAATTTCAATACTATTGATATGGATAAGAGAGAATTCATTAAACTGGCCGGCCTGGCAGGGGTGGCTGCTTTGAGCAATCCTTCCGGCCTGCTGGCTGCTACACCCGTAAGCGGCATTACCGGCAAGACGGGGGGTGCTAAAGCGCCTTTTGAGCTGCCTCCACTGCCTTATGCCGCCGATGCCCTGGAGCCCAACATTGATAAACTGACGATGGAGATCCATCATGATAAGCATCATGGTGCGTATGTGAAGAACCTGAATGAAGCAGTGAACGGAACCACCTTTGCCAGCCTTACACTGGAGCAGATCCTGAATAAGGTAACGGAGAAAGACAAGGCTATACGTAATAACGGCGGTGGCCACTATAACCACTCCCTTTTCTGGCCATTGTTGTCTGCAGAAAAAACAGCCCCTTCTGATAAACTGAAGAGCGCCATCAACAGCGCATTCGGTTCATGGGACACCTTCCAGCAGAAATTCAACGATGCCGCCAAAGGCGTATTTGGTTCAGGTTGGGCCTGGCTGATCCTTACTCCGGAAAAGAAACTGGCCGTAACATCAACACCTAACCAGGATAATCCGCTGATGCACCAGCTGGTGAAGGAAAGAGGCATCCCGGTAATGGGATTGGATGTATGGGAACATGCCTACTACCTCAAACATCAGAACCGGCGGCCCGAATACATCGCGGCCTTCTGGAACGTGGTGAACTGGAATGAGGTACAGAAACGATATGATATGGCTTTGAAATAAAAGCCGTTAGTGCATAGCCGTTAGCCGTTAGTACAGGAAGCCGCGATAGCTGTCTTTTACTAATGGCTGACGACTGACCGCTAACCACTGTTTGCTGCGCATGTGCCATGACTTTAGGCCCGAAATGCAGCAGGGCCACTTCGATAAATATAGCCGTGCCCAGGAAAAGCCATAATAAGCCCGCCTGGTATTTTTTACGGAACAATGCAATGCAGCTCAGCGTTACCAGCAGTATATATATAAGGCCATAGCTCACCTCCAACAGGCTCCAGTGTATATTGGCCTCCAGGTAAGCCCGTATAAAAGGATCCCTGATATTGGTACTTAACACCTGTTTATACACTCCGGCTACAGGCAGCAGTATCAGTGCTATACCCAAAATGATACCTGTCGTTAATAATAGAACGATATTCCATCCGCGCAGGGAATGCCTGCCTTCTGCAACCCGGTATACCTGCCGGGCAGCCAGGAAGGAGAGAGGCAGATAGTATAACGTAGACGGGCATACCAGCAATATCACCCAGCACATACTCCACATCCAGGCATTGAGCGCCCTGATATCCAGGGGCGGCGGTGTAGCATATATGGAGCGCCGGCCGCGCCGTTGCAGATAAGTGAACAGGAAAATGCCCATCGGAAAACAGCCGGGCAAAAAGGTCCAGTAATAAAAAGGACCACGGAGAAAGATGCGGGGGAGTATGGCTGCCTGGTGACGGCAAAAATTGCCTGCAAAGGTCCAGCCTTCCCTGAGTCCCACGCACACCAGCCAGAAAGCAGCGGGCAAACAGGCTACCAGCAGCAGGATGCCTATATGGCCAGGCCGGATACCCGTCTTCCCTTTACTGCTGATCCAGTAGGCCAGCAGGGTGAGCAGGTGGATGACGACGACGGCAGGGCCGTTGGTCAGAACGGCCAGTCCAAGGCAAAGCCCGCTGAGCGCTGCCGTACGGAATGGTTTACCGCTATACGCTATACGGTAGGCAAAGTAAACAGACAGGAAGGCCAGATAATTGTAAAGCGGGTCGGCCAGGCCCGATTTAAATAATAAATAAGGTAACCAGGAACCTGCTAAAACAATTGCCCACCAGATCCCAAGGTTGCTGTCTGCCTGTTTTTTACCGATGGCATAGACCGTCAGCAGGGTAATGATGCCGATCATGGCGTTGGGCAGCCTGGCAGCAAAATCACTGCTGCCGAAGAGGACCATGCTACCGGCCTGCAGCCACACAAACAGGGGATAGGTATCGTATAAAGGTGCTGAACCTGCATGGGCCAGGGTATAGCGGCCGCTGACCAGCATTTCCCGGGCAGCGGCTGCCAGGCCTGTTTCGTTGGGCGAAAAAAGTGGCATCGCGCCCAGGAATGGCACAAATAAACATCCGGCTACTATGGCAATTAACAGGTACTTCATTCCCGCTGCAGGTGGTTTATTGGTTTAACAGTTGAACCGCTTATTGGGTTGTTAGCCTCACCACCACAGCGCGGGAGTTATCCCAGTTTGGCTTCCGCCAGCAGGGCGGCTTCCGCATGCGGACAAAGCACCGGTGTTCTGGTGAGGTTCCGGAATTCGAACAAACCGTATACCACAAAACTTGCCAGCGCACCAATGATGCTGCCGATATAGATATCTGCAAAGAAATGTTGTGCAAGGTAAATGCGGGAGTAAGCCGCTACCAGGGCCAGTCCGATAAGCAGAAGTCCCCGTCTTTTATTATTGTCAATAAGCGAAAGATAGCTGAAAAGGGCAAAGGCACAGGCTGAATGGCCGGAGGGCCAGCTGTTGTGATAATGTACGGAAACCCATTTTACGGTATGTACAAAGGCTGCCTCCTGGAAATAGAGCATAGGCCGCGGCGCATCTGCCATGTGTTTAACAGTTTGTACTACCAGGGTCATTAGTAATACAGACGTAAGGCCTATCAGGAATGGTTTGAACTTGCGGGTAACCAGCATGCAAACCAGCACCACGGCAAAGCTAATGCCGTCTCCCAGGTAGGTAATGCCCGTCATCAGCACATCTGTAAGGGGATGATGCATGCGGTTAATGCCGATAAATAATTCTTCCGGGGTGAAAATGCTCTGCATAACTCCCCCTGCCAGTACCCAAAGGACCAGCGTTAGAAAGAAGTAGGTGTTCTTTCTAAACAGTGTAACGAACGTTTTCATAGAACGCTTTAAGTTGTAGGTTGCTTTTTCTTAATCTTTTGTAAGAACTTCCTGGTGATCTGGTAGATCCTGAAATAAAACTCTTTATTGAATAATTGCGAATCATTCATGGCCTTATAGATCAGGAATGCTGCAATCGGCATCAATACAATATTGGAAAGCCACATCCCGCTCCAGGTGGTCAGCACGTCTTTACGGGCCATTTTTTCTCCCACCATGAAACAGATGTTAAATATAACAAAAAAAACTACTGCAAAGACAAGTGGTGTTCCGAGGCCGCCTTTGCGGATGATAGAACCCAGCGGCGCCCCTATCAAAAACATTACGATGCAGGAAAACGCCAGGGTGAATTTACGCTGCCATTCTACCTTATGCAGGATCATCACGGAGTGTTTATCCTCAAACTCTTTTGCGGTGCCATCCAGGTTGCTCTGCGCTTCGCGCAGGGTTTGCTCCGTACGTTCCAGCACATATTTCAGGTTCTTTTCAGGAACAATGTCTGTAAATTCCTTTACCTGTAAGGGAGGTGCCTGCGCCAACCAGCCGGTATCTTTCCATTTATAGAAGGCATAACGGGAAGTGATATAGGCGTTCACGGTACGACTGAACAGCTTTTCCTCCTTTTTAAGCGAGTCAATGGCCTTATCCAGCTGCCGTATATTGAGCATTTGCTGGTTGGACGCAAACAGGCCCACATCCAGGCGGCTGAAGGTGAACGAGCTGAGGTCAAACGCTTTCCGGTACTCTTTGAAGCCCATGCGGATCAGCTCTCCCGGTACAGTGGAGCCGCGCAGGTTGCGCTCTTCATAACGCCATCCGTCCTGCAGCACGAAGATCAGGAAACGCTTGTTGTCAGACAGTTCCATGGTGCCCTTCTCTGCGAGGATCAGTTTATCGGCGCCGGTACCGCCGCCACCGGCTGATTTATCAAAGATCATTACCTGGTGGATGGTACGATTATCTTTTTCTTTACGGGCTACCTTGATGGTGTAGCCGGGAATATCGCTGTAGAATACACCCGCTTTGATATTGAAGGCAGGTTTGGAGTTGGTAATATCGTATAACAGGGATTTGGCGCGCAGGTTGGCCACCGGTATTACATAGTTGGCAAAGAGAAAGGCCAGTATGGCAATACCGATGCAGACAAACAACAGGGGGCGGATAAAACGCAGCAGGGATATACCGGATGATTTTAATGCCACCAGCTCAAAGCTTTCGCCCAGGTTACCAAAGGTCATGATGGAAGACAGCAGCACCGCCAGGGGCAGGGCCAGGGTAATCAGGCTGGCGCTGGTATAAGAGATAAGCTCCAGTATCACGGGAAGATCCAGTCCCTTGCCCACCAGGTCATCTATATACTTCCAGAGGAACTGCATGAGCAATACGAACCAGGTAACGAAAAAAGTAGCCACAAATGGCCCCAGGAATGTCTTAACGATGAGCTTATCGAGTTTTTTCACTACCTAATATTATTATTTACGATTTTAGCGCATGCTGCCCGCGAAGTTACTACGATTTCCTGTAGTAGCAGTAACAGCAGCCGTTATGGCAGCGTTAATTATATGAAAAATTTTTTACTTACACCCGAAGAAAAACAGCTGGCTTTTGACGCCGGCTGGATATACCGCAAGAACAGCGTGATAGAAAAGGTGATGGAGCTGCTGGGCGCATTGCAGCTACAATTACAGGTGCATGAGCTGACTTGCACTTTTGCATTCCCGCAAGGCTGCCTGCAGCGGGGCGCCAAAATATCAAAGGGAGAGCGTTATAAGGAACTGCCCTGGGTGATGCTGGATTACCCGCGGTGCTTTGGCCGGGAGGATATATTCGCTTTTCGTACCATGTTCTGGTGGGGCCATTACTTCAGTTGTACCCTGCACCTGGCCGGGAGCATCAAGGAGCAGCATGCAGCGGCGCTGATACAGGGCCATGCGCAGCTGTCGGCAGCAGGACTTAGTGTATATACGAAGGATGATCCCTGGGAGCACGATTTTGAAAATGGCAACTACAGGGCGGTTAGCGCATTTACGCCGCAGGAGTGGGGTGGCTGGGTGCAGGAACACCCGTTCTTAAAACTGGCCCGTCCTTTTCCGCTGGAGCTGTGGGAGCAGCTGGTGCCAGAGGCTACTACTTGTTATACTACCCTGTTGACTATTCTGAACGGTTAAACCCAGTCAGCAGCTGCACACGCTTTTAGCAGGCGCTTGTACGCTTTTGCCGAAGGTGGTATGCGCTTTTAGTAGGGGTGGCAGGTACGTAACACCAGGTTAATACAAGAAAAGGTGGAATGCCGGGATAGAACAGGAAAGATACAGCACAATGCTACTGTTAAATAGTACACTGTTCTTCATTAAAGAAGCAATTATTAAATCTTTGACGAGTAGTTAGTTGCCGATACGGTGAAAGAGGTCTTTAACCTGATAATTCCAAAGTTGGCTCTGGTCTGCTATTTCTTTCTTTTCTGCGAAATCCTTTACTACCAGTATGGTTTCATTGGTAACTTCTGAGATCTGTATGCGGAATTCGAAAAACTCTCCGTTTGGGGCGTTCAGCCAGCGTAGCCGGATAAACTCTTCTTCCTCCTGTTCCAGCACTTCGGCTTCTTCTGTATTGCCATTCCAGGAAAAGGAGAAAACATTATCCCTGAAATCTACTTTATCAGCAAACCATTCCTGCAGGCCGGCGGGAGTGGAAAGGAATTCGTATAAGATACTTGGTGAGCACCGTACCGGGTATTCCAACTCATATTGCACTTTCTTAGACATCGCTCAAGTAATTAGTAAATCAATATCATCCGGCTGCAATTATAGAAAAATATTTATTCTGTCAAAATAATTTACTGTTTTTTTTTAATCATTTAATGTATTTATTTGATAGTTTATAAAAATTAATGTTATTAAAAATACTTTCGATATATCCGTGTTGATAAAGAGTCAATTAGACACTTTTTTTTAATGAAAAACCCGGCAAATCTTTACTCGGGCTTCTTACAAACGATCAATCGATTTTGCTTAAAAACGGTTTAACAAGTAAACATTTTTTTTGGGTGGTGTCTAAAAAAAGTTATTTTTGTCTGGCATTCGTCAAAAATTAACATTTTATTAAATCACCTGTAACTGTTCCGACTCTATGTCAATGCGCCAACTCAAGATCACTAAGTCGATTACTAACAGGGAGTCACAATCCCTGGAGAAGTATTTGCAGGAAATTGGAAAGGTAGATCTGATTACGCCTGAGGAAGAGGTGAACCTGGCCATCCGTATTAAACAGGGTGATCAGCGCGCACTGGAAAAGCTGACTAAAGCGAATTTGCGCTTTGTGGTGTCCGTGGCTAAACAGTACCAGAATCAGGGCCTGTCGCTCAGTGATCTCATTAATGAAGGTAACCTGGGCCTTATAAAAGCCGCCCAGCGTTTTGATGAAACCCGCGGTTTCAAATTTATTTCCTATGCAGTTTGGTGGATACGTCAGTCTATCCTCCAGGCCTTGGCAGAACAGTCACGTATAGTGCGCCTGCCCCTTAACAAAGTGGGGCTGAGCAACAAGATCAGCAAAGCATACTCCCAGCTGGAGCAGGAATTTGAGCGGGAACCTTCCCCCGATGAACTGGCCACCATCCTGGAGATCAATACAGAAGAGGTAGAGGCCACCCTTGGGGTTGCGGCCCGCCACGTTTCCATGGACGCTCCTTTTATAGACGGAGAAGATAACTCCCTGCTGGACGTACTGGAAAATCCCAACGCAGTAAGCGCCGACGAAGAGCTGGATCATCATGATTCACTGCGCCGGGAAATAGAACGTTCACTTTCCACCCTTACAGACCGCCAGAAAGATGTGATCATGCTCTACTTCGGTATTGCCGTGGAACATCCCATGTCGCTGGAAGATATAGGAGAGAAGTTCGGTCTTACCCGCGAGCGTGTACGCCAGATCAAGGATAAAGCCATTACCAAGCTGCGTACCACCTCCCGTAGTAAACTGCTGCGCAACTATTTAGGCAGCTGATTATGCTAAATGGTTTTAGCCTCAACGCTTGTTTTTAGCTTTTGTAATCAGCCGTCAATAACATAATTTTGCATACGCAAATGGTGAATATCATGCATATTCACCATTTTTTTTGCTGATAGCGTAACTTTGATTTTAAATACACACGATAAATGTTTGAATCATTATCAGAAAGGCTTGAATCCGCGTTCAAACAGCTGAAAGGTGAAGGCCGCATCTCGGACATCAATGTAGCCAGTACCGTGAAGGAGATCCGCCGCGCACTGGTGGATGCCGATGTGAACTATAAAATTGCCAAGGAATTTACAGATAAGGTAAAGGAAAAGGCCATGGGCGAAAAGGTGATCACCGCCATTTCTCCCGGCCAGCTGATGGTAAAGATCGTGAAGGATGAACTGGCAGAGCTGATGGGCGGCACCGCCGCAGAGCTGGAGCTGAAAGCCAATCCCACCATCATCCTGATAGCAGGTTTGCAGGGGTCCGGTAAAACCACCTTCTCCGGTAAACTGGCTCACTTCCTCAAAACCAAGAAAGGAAAGAAACCCCTGCTGGTGGCAGCGGATATTTACCGCCCCGCGGCAATAGACCAGCTGAAAGTACTGGGCGGCCAGATAGAGGTGCCCGTATATAGTGAACCGGAAAATAAAAATGCCGTACAGATTGCAGAAAATGCCGTACGGGAAGCTAAACAGAACGGGAATAATGTGATCATCATCGATACGGCCGGCCGCCTGGCGGTAGACGAAGCGATGATGACGGAGGTAGCCAATATCCGCCAGGCCGTACAGCCCCAGGAGATCCTCTTTGTGGTAGACTCCATGACTGGCCAGGATGCGGTGAACACCGCCAAGGCATTTAACGACCGGCTGGACTTCAGCGGCGTGGTACTTACCAAACTGGATGGCGATACCCGCGGTGGTGCCGCCTTAACCATTAAGTACACCGTAGAGAAGCCCATCAAGTTCGTGAGCATGGGCGAAAAGCTGGATACGCTCGACGTATTCTATCCCGAGCGTATGGCCCAGCGTATCCTGGGGATGGGTGATATCACCACCCTGGTTGAAAGGGCCCAGGCGCAGTTCAACGAAGAACAGGCCAAAAAGCTGGAGAAGAAGATCCGCCAGAACCAGTTCGATTTTGAGGACTTCCGCGAACAGCTGCAGCAGATCAAGAAAATGGGTAACCTGAAAGACCTGATGGGCATGATCCCCGGCGTGGGTAAAGCCATTAAGGATATTGACATCAGCGATGACGCCTTCAAGGGGATCGAAGCCATGATCGGCTCTATGACACCCCAGGAGCGCGCCAACCCTGACCTTATAGACGGCAGCCGCCGCAAACGCATTGCCAAAGGCGCCGGTAAAGATATACAGGACGTGAACCAGTTCATGAAACAGTTTGACCAGATGCGGCAGATGATGAAGATGATGAATAAGATGGGGGCGGGAGGAAAAGGACTGAAAGCACTGGGCCGCTGATCTCAGTAAAATTCAACGCAAAACAACGCAATGCTCCGGGTGTTTAACACTAGGCTTTCAGCGTTTTAGCATCAATTGTTGATATTTATTTTGAGATTCTGAATTTAAGCGTTAAATTTGCCCCCCATAATATTTTTAAACTCGCAAAAAAATAACTCGATTTATTTATGCCAGTAAAGATCAGATTACAACGTCATGGCGCGAAAAAAAGACCTTTCTATTTTATTGTAGTAGCCGATGCGCGCGCACCCAGAGATGGTAAATTCATCCAGAAAATCGGTACTTACAACCCGCTGACTGTTCCGGCGTCAATCAATATTGATACTGAAAAGGCACTGCGCTGGTTGCAGAAAGGCGCTCAGCCTACTGATACTGTCAGGAGGATCCTTTCTTTCAAGGGCGTGCTTTACCTGAAGCACCTGTTGAGAGGGGTTAAGTTAGGTCTGTTTGATGAACCAACTGCTTACAAGAAATTTGAGCAATGGCAGGCAGAACACGAGCAAAAGGTTGCTGCACGCCGCGATAGCCACAAAAAGGCACGCGTTGCAACACCGGTAGTGAAAAGAGTAGAGGACGCTCCTGCTGAAGGCGGTAATGCCGAAGCATAAGCAGTTTTGCTAATGATACTTTCACAGAAGGGAAATATTTGTCCGCAAATATTTCCCTTCTTTTTTAGCTAAAGGCTGTCTGCCAATAGCTAACAGCTTACAGAAAATGAATAACTATTTCAGCATAGGTAAACTGGCGGCCACATTTGGCCTGCAGGGCGAGCTGATCCTCCGGCACAGCCTGGGTAAAAGGAGTGCCCTCAAAGGAGTGGAAGCGCTTTTTGTAGAAGAGCGCAAAAACAGTTTCATTCCCTACTTCCTGCAGAAAGCCAGCCCTAAAGATCATGAGCACGTTTACGTGAAGCTGGAAGGGATTGACAGCAGGGAGGCCGCACAAAAGCTGGTGCAGCTGCCCGTATACCTCCAGGAGACAGATTTCAAGCAGCAGGCAGCCTCCTCGGCGCCGCTATCTCTGCTGGGGTTTACCGTGCATGACGGGCAGCACGGTGAGCTGGGCCTGATCGAAGAAGTGATTGAAATGCCCTTACAGGTATTAGCCAAGGTCACCATTCATGGTAAAGAAGCCCTCTTGCCCCTCAATGAGCAGTCACTGGTGAAGGTGGACAAGAAAAAACAGGTAGTATACCTGCAGCTTCCCGAAGGATTACTGGACATTTATCTATAGGAACGTTTGAATGTTTAACCAATGCGCATAGACATCATTTCCGTACAGCCCGGCCTGCTGGAAAGCCCCTTTTCCCACTCTATATTGAAGCGGGCACAGGCCAAGGGACTGCTGGACGTACAGGTGCATAACCTGCGCGACTTTTCCGATCTGAAGCACAAACAGGTGGATGACTACCAGTTTGGGGGAGGAGCAGGCATGGTAATGATGCTGGAGCCGGTGGTAAAGGCCATAGAGCACCTGCAGTCAGAACGCAGTTACGATGAGATCATCTACCTTACGCCGGATGGCGAAACGCTGAACCAGCCAATTGCCAACCAGCTGTCCCTCAAAGGGAACCTCCTGCTGCTATGCGGCCACTATAAGGGGATAGACGAGCGGATCCGTGAGCATTTTGTTACCCGCGAGATCTCTATCGGCGATTATGTGCTGTCTGGCGGAGAGCTGGCGGCCGCTGTCCTCGTAGACGCCATTGGCCGCCTGATCCCCGGGGTGCTGAACGATGAGACTTCCGCTCTTTTTGACTCCTTCCAGGACAATTTGCTGGCGCCCCCGGTATACACCCGTCCGGAGGAATTTCGCGGCTGGAAAGTACCCGATGTGCTGCTTAGCGGCGACCACCGGAAGATTGGGGAGTGGCGGCATGATAAGGCGGTAGAGCGTACAAGGCAACGCAGACCCGATCTTTTGAAATGAAAATCCAAAATCCAATTACCAAACACCAAATTTTGCACGCTTGGATGATTGTATTTTGTTAATAAATAGTGAGTTATGGAGTTAAGGGCAAAATTTAAAGCATTATTTCTTTGGAATTTGCCAGTTGGTATTTGGAATTTGCAGTTTCTGTTCTTACCTTTGCCGTCCCATAAATAATTGAAAGATGAACGCTATTTCGTTTGTTCACGAGCAACTGACTGCAAAAAAACAGTATCCGAAATTTAAAGCCGGTGACAATGTTACCGTTAACTATAAGATCGTTGAAGGTAACAAGGAAAGGATACAGTCCTTTAAGGGCGATGTGCTGAAGATGCAGGGCACTGGTTTTACGGCTTCTTTCACTGTGAGAAAGATCTCTGACGGTGTAGGTGTTGAAAGGGTATTCCCCTTATATTCTCCCAATATTGATTCAATTGTATTGAACAAGGTGGGTAAAGTAAGAAGGGCAAGACTGTTCTACCTGCGTGAACGCGCTGGTAAAGCAGCCCGTATCAAGGAAAAAAGGGTTTAGTATAAAAATACAGGGAAATTAGTGAGAACGGGAGCCGTTTTTAGCGGTTCCCGTTTTTCTTTTGCTATTCAGCGAAGGGGTTAAAATCTACTTAAACTCGTAGCAGGACAGCAAAAAAACCGATTTTATCAACTATCTTTGTTAGCTGAACTTTTAAAAACTGAGAAAATGACTGCTGTTTTTGTAAAATCACCTCTCTTATTATTCCAGGATCTTGGTATGACTGAATTACTCTTAATAGCATTGGTTGTATTGTTACTGTTTGGTGGTAGAAAAATTCCCGAATTAATGCGCGGCCTGGGTAAAGGCATCCGCGAATTCAATGATGCTAAGAACAACGTACGTCAGGAGATCGAAGAGGGCATGAAAGAACAACCTTCCACTACCGACGCAAAGAAATAACACCCGATCCTACTCTCATTTTTGGAATTGTTAAGGGGCTTTATGTTAAATTGTTGAGATAGTATCAACCTATAGCGCAATTTAACCATATAACAATTTAACATTTAAGAATTAACTGGTTTGGCATTGTCTGGATTCAGCAGTATATCGTCTTTTCATGAAGCCTTATACGCCGGCAGCACCACCTGTACGGAGATGGTGCGTTATTACCTGGAACGTATCGCCGGGGCCAGGCATCTTAATGCCTTCCTGGAAGTATACGAGACGGAAGCCCTTGAAAAGGCCCGTGAGCTGGATGCCCGTATCAGCAGAGGTGAAACTCTTGGGCCGCTGGCCGGTGTGATAGTAGGCAATAAGGATGTCATTTGTTACAAAGATCATAAGGTAAGTGCAGCCTCCCGTATCCTGGAAGGCTTTACCTCTTTATATTCCGCTACGGCAATTGAAAGACTGCTGGCAGCGGATGCTATTATTATAGGCAGCCTGAACTGCGACGAGTTCGCTATGGGCTCCACCAATGAGAACTCCGCCTTCGGGCCCGTACTTAATGCCCTGGATACCACCCGCGTACCAGGCGGTTCTTCCGGCGGATCAGCAGTAGCCGTGCAGGCGGGGCTTTGCCATGTAAGTCTTGGCAGCGATACCGGCGGTTCCGTAAGGCAACCGGCGGATTTTTGCGGTATTGTAGGCCTGAAACCTACTTATGGCCGTATTTCAAGGTATGGGCTGATCGCCTATGCCTCTTCCTTTGACCAGATCGGGATTTTTGGCAGGAATATTGCGGATGTGGCGGCAGTGCTACAAGTCATCGCCGGACCGGATGAGTTCGACAGCACAGTGGCCCAACAGGAAGTACCTGATTATCAGTTGAGTCCTGCGCACAATAAATCCTACAAAATAGCGTATTTAAAGGATGCGCTGTATCACGAGGGACTTGATACAGAGATGCGGGCGGCCTACACTGGCTTCTTTGAAGAATTGGAAACAGCGGGAAATACAGTTACAGCAGCCGATTTCGCCTACTTAGATTATGTGGTGCCTGCCTATTATGTACTTACAACAGCAGAAGCCTCTTCCAACCTGTCGCGTTACGACGGGGTGAAATTTGGTCACAGAACCGCTGAGAAAAACCTGGATCTCACGGAGTTTTACAAAAAAAGTCGTTCTGAAGGGTTCGGAAAAGAAGTAAAACGTCGTATATTGCTGGGAACCTTTGTGCTAAGTGCCGGATATTACGACGCTTATTATACAAAAGCACAGCAGGTGAGGCGACTGGTTGTGGACAAATTATCGGAAATTCTGTCCCAGTACGACGCTATCCTAATGCCAACAGTTCCCTGTACAGCCTTTAAGATCGGGGAGAAAACCGAAGACCCTATAGCCATGTACCTGGCAGATATTTATACGGTACTGGCAAATCTGGCAGGTGTGCCAGCCATATCGGTGCCCTTAAGGCGGCATTCAAACGGAATGCCCTTTGGTGTGCAGATCATCACAAAGCAATTTGACGAAGCGAACTTGTTGAACATTGCAGATCACGTTATGCAAATGAATTCAGTGAAGCCCAGCATAGTGGATTAATTATGCAAAGTTTCAGCTGACCATAAAACAGGTCACTATTGTTTAAAATAAAAATGTGTATGAGGAAAATCTTTTTACTACTGCTTTTGCCAGTGATAGGCGGAGTGAGTGCGTACGCGGCAGATGGCAATGTGGTATCTAAAGAGATGCTTGCTCCCGGGGAGGCAGCTCCGGACACTTCTATCTTGGTGCACAAGGTGAAGTTGCCGAAAGATACCACCATGGCAGTACCGTTAACAGCCAACACGTCTGCTGCTGTGAAACGCGCAGCTCAAAGCCTGCCGTCCAGCATCACCCCTAAAGTGTATGAGCAGATCAATAATAACCTGGTAGCCGGATATGTTAATACCTATGCCACCAGGTACAGCCAGCATCTGCAAGCGATGTTACAGAAAGGGGAACCCTATTTCGTGATGATCGAAAAAGTGTTCAGGGAACATGGGATACCCACAGAAATGAAGTACCTCGCAGTTATCGAATCCAGCTTTAATACCAATGCCCGTTCAAGGGTAGGAGCAGTGGGAGTTTGGCAGTTTATGTCAGGCACCGCCCGTCTCTTTGGCCTGAGCGTAGGCAAAAGGCTGGATGAAAGAAAGGACTTCTACAAATCTACCCTGGCTGCAGCGCAGTATCTGAACCAGCTGTATGAACAGTTTGGCGACTGGCTGCTGGTAGTAGCCGCATATAATTGTGGCGCCGGTGGCGTACAACGCGCAATGAAAGCCAGCGGTCGTGATGATTTCTGGGGAATGCAGTACTTCCTGCCTTCCGAATCCAGGAATCATGTTTATAAATTCATCGCAACCGGTTATATCCTTGACAGGTTCAATAACTTTTTCGGTGTAGGTGAAGGAGACAACCGCATGGTGGCTAAAGCCGAAAAGGTGGTTCCTGCCGCTGCAGTGGCTGCCGAACTGACTGAAGATGATATGTTCAATACCGTGGAGTTCAACATCTCCGGTAAATACCGCCTGGAAGCGATCGCCAAAAAATTGGATATCAGCCTGGCAGAAATGAACCGTCTGAACCCCGACTTTGCCAAAACAATGGCGGGTCCGGATAACAGCTACGACCTGCGTGTACCGAAGGAAAAAATGAAGCTGTTCATGAATGAGAAAGAGGAGATCCTGAAAGAGTCTGTTCAAATGACCCTGGATGATAAGGCAACTGTTGCCGACAGGGCTAAATTCCCTGCTCCTGCCAAGGTACCGGCGCGGAATGTGAACGCAAAGAAGACTACTACTGGTACTGCTGCCGCACGTAAGCATACCGCCACACGGAAGTCTGCCGCTTCCAGGAAAAAAGGTACCACTGCAAGGTATTCTTCCAATAAAACTAAAAGGACTACTACCACCAACCAGGCAAAAGTAGCACCCGTTACAAAGAAATAAGTTACTGAAGATACAAGGATAAAAGGATCGCCATCAAGGCGGTCCTTTTTTGTAAATAGCAGTCATCATCGATATGCAAGATCATTCTCCTTTGAAGGCGCTCAATGAGTACCTGCAACACAAATTGGAAACCACGCACTGCACCGGCGGCCGGCTTGAATGCCGGATGACAGGCGCCCTGTTATTGACACTGAGCGGCCAACGGCAGGATGGAAAGTCAATGTTGTTCTGGGACCTGGAACGGCCGTTGAAGAAGTTGATAGATAATTACCTGAACAGCACAGACCCGGATGCAGCCGTACTTATCATAGATATTGATCTGTCAGACAACAAATTTGAGTACCACCACATTTCCCGCCGGGAGCTGGCGGCGCGGGAACATCAGGAAGCCATTGAAAAGAAGAAGGAAGAAGAGCGCCGGCTGCAGGATATGGTAGAGAGGATCCGCCGCCAGGATACGCCATATGGCCGTGAGCTGGCGGAGAAGGTAGCAGATGCCCTGCAACATGGCCCGCTGTTCTTCAGCCATCGCGATTATTGCGGTATGGGCCTGGAGGTGGGAACGTCCGGAGAATACCTCTACGGAGAGGTGTTTGACGGAGGAATGATCAACGTGGTACAACATTTCCCTGACCGCGCCGACTTTGTAGATTGGCTGGCTGCTCAGTCAAATGCTTCTATGGCCATGCTGGACGCAAAGGAAACCTGGTACTGGAATAACCAGGTGATCACCCGTCAGCGACTGGAGGATTTTATACGGAAGTCTTAGTGATTCCCGTGAGCAACCATATATTGATGACAATGCCCTTACCGTTGCCAATGCCATACAATCCAAAGCGTACCGGCACGAAAGCCTGGGACTGGGATTGAAGCACCTGTCTGATTTTTATATCTTTTAGAAACACTATGGCAGGCCTTGCAGCAGAAAGACCGTAAGCGGTACAGGCAAAGATTTACCTACAGGCTGTACGACAAGATCCTGCTCGTGGAAACTGCTCATGTGTGCCGCTTCTCCATTACCAATGGTATCGTCTATGCGCATGACCGTTCAGGGGAAAAACATTCCCTCCGGGAGCAAACCTTGCAACAATTGGAACAGGAGCTTGACCCGGACGTTTTTTCCGTATTAACCGCGGCAACATCATCAATGTGGAAGAGATTGATCACATGTGCAGTATTGAAGGCGATAGAACAGAGATATTTTTAAAGAACAGGGCCGTCGGCGTATACACCAGTGCTAGCCGCAATCCAGCATTCAAGCGCTGGCTGGAAAGCCGGTAGGGGTCATTTTATCATTTCAGTAATATACCCTTCGAAATCTTCAATGTTATCAAAAACCCTATCCAGCAGGCCATAACTGGCCGCCTTACCAGTATTGGGAATAACCGACACACCAATATAAGATTCACCGTCGTACTGAATGGCGATAAAGTCTCTGGCCCGGAAGATGTCAATAACAATCACGCCTGATTTAAATTCCTTGATGTCTATTTTATAGGCAGGGAATGAATTATTTATAAATGCTTTAAAACGATCAGTGTCAATGTTCATAGAATAGCACGGACTTTTTGATTCTGGTCTTAGTTTCAGGAATAGCTCTAACAGTTAGCAGTACAATGTAGGAATATCAAAAACAAAAAGCAACAGCGCTAGCACAAATATGTTATCAATTTGTTGCCCGCGCTGTTGCTTTTAAAGAAGCCCTTACTTTTCGAATAATGTAGAATTCTCAAAAACAGTGAATTGCATACCCGCCGGATCTTCCATTCTCACCACTTTGCTCCAGGGCGCCTGTTTAATTTCAGCGAGTTGTGTAGCGCCGCCGGCTGCCAGCTGACTGGCTGCCAATGCAATATCTTTTCCTACGTTCAGCGCGAGGCGAACCGGTCCGGCCGTTCTTTTGCCTACTTCTATATCATCAATAAGAGCGGCATGTTTACTGTCTACCAGTTCCAGGGAAGCTCTGCCTGCTTCCAGTATGATCCCGTTGCCGGTGGCTTCATGCCACTCTTTTGAAGTGGGCAGCCCGGCTGCTTCACGGTAAAACCTGATCACTTCATCCAGGTTATCAACCGTCAGAATGATTCTTAATTCTTTTACATGCATGGTGGATCGTTTTTAACTTATCACAAAGTTACACGCAGGGTACGCACAACAGGCGGTATGTAAACAGGTTTTCCAGGTATTAAGCAGGGTTTTCGTAAATTTGCTGCTATGTCAATTACATCCAATACAGAACTGCTGGGAATGCAGCAGGTGAGCGAAGCAGTAGGCAGGATCCTGAAAGAAATGCGCGAATACGCAAAACCCGGGATCACTACTTCGGAACTGGACGAATATGGCGGCCAGCTGATGGAAACAAGCGGGCTGCGCTCTGCCCCCAAACTTACCTATGGTTTTCCCGGTTACACCTGTATCAGTGTTAATAATGAAGTAGCCCACGGTATACCCGGCAGCCGGGTACTACAGGAAGGCGACCTGGTGAACATTGACGTTTCCGGCGAACTGAACGGATTCTGGGCAGATAACGGCGGTTCGTTTGTATTGGGACAGGATTTTCACGTCCATGAACCCCTCGTAAACGCCTCCCGCCAGATACTGCATAAAGCCATCAGCCAGATCAGGGGTGGTGTAAAGATCGCCGACATAGGAAAACTGATAGAAACGGAGGCAAAACGCTCCGGATACCGGGTAATCAGGAACCTGGTGGGCCATGGTGTAGGCAGAAGCCTGCATGAAGAGCCAAAAGAAATCCCTAATTTCTATGATAAATATAACAGGGGCAGATTCAGGAAGAACTCAGTAGTGGCCATAGAAACGTTCATCTCTACCCGTGCATCCTATGCCTATAGCAAAGGCGACGGATGGACATTGGTAACAACAGACGGCAGCTTTGTAGCCCAGCATGAACATACCATCATTGTAACAGATGGCGTACCTGTTATTCTAACTGCCGCCAACGGGATTTAAGTCTTTCAGACTGTTAACCCCCTTACTTTACCCCATTGCCCACGCCTCCCGGGGCTGAGCTCCGAAATTTGCAACACATCCTGTAATACTTACAATTTTCAGCGGTGCGGATACATGAACTTTGTATCAACAAATAAAAACAACAATCATGAGCACCTTACATGAAAAAGTAATCCTGGTAACCGGCGCCTCAAGAGGCATTGGCGCTGAAATAGCCCGCCAGCTTGCAGCCGCCGGCGCCAAAGTAATAGTGAATTACGCAGGTAGTAAAGATGCCGCCAGCCAGGTAGTGAACGAGATCAGGGAAAAAGGCGGCGATGCCCTGGCATTACAGGCCGACGTAAGCAAACCCGCTGATGTAAAAGCCCTGTTTGATGCCGCCATCGCGCACTACGGCAGGATAGATGTGCTGGTGAACAACGCAGGCATCATGATCCTTAAACTGATCAAGGATGCTACCGACGAAGACTTTGACCGCACTTTCAACATCAACGTTAAAGGCACCTTCAACACCATGCGCGAAGCCGCCACCCGCCTGGCAGACAACGGTACCGTGATCAACTTCTCCACTACCGTACTGCGTGTTATCAACCCCACCTATGGTATCTATGTGGCCACTAAAGCAGCGGTAGAACAATTAACCCGGGTATTTGCCAAAGAAATGGGCAGCAGGAACATCAATGTGAACTCCGTTTCTCCCGGCCCCACTGGCACCGATCTCTTCCTCAACGGTAAGTCGCAGGAGTTAATAGACCGCCTGGCTGCCATGGCTGCTTTCAACCGCCTCGGCACACCGGCAGACATTGCAAAGGTGATCGTTTTCCTGGCCGGCGATGAGGCCAAATGGATCTCCGCACAGAACATCGGTATTAACGGCGGCATGGCCTGATACCTCATTTTAACCGTGTAAAGTTTATTATCATGAATTCCTTGAAACATAAAGTGGCCCTGATCACCGGATCTGCCAGGGGCCTCGGAAAAGCCATAGCAGAACGTTATGCCGCATTGGGCGCAGACATTGTCATTAACTACTCAAAAGATAAAGCATCAGCAGAGGAAGTGCAGAAAAACATCAGCGCCATGGGCGTAAAAGTGATCGCTGTACAGGCAGATGTAAGCAAGGTAGCTGATATTGAAAGACTATTTGCAGCAGCGATCAAAACCTTTGGCAGGATAGATATCGTAGTGGCCAACGCAGGTATCGAAATGGTGGAAACACCCGCAACCGCATTTACCGAGGAACAGTTTGACCGCCTGTTCTCCATCAACACCAAGGGCGCTTATTTCACCATGCAGCAGGCTGCCAGGCATGTTACAGACAAGGGCCGTATCATATACATCGCTTCCAGCACCACTGCTTTCCCGGTGCCAGGTATGGCGGTTTACGGCGGTAGCAAAACCACTCCCCGTTACCTCGTGGATGTTCTGGCCAAAGAGATTGGTCACAGGGGCGTTACCGTTAATTCGATTATTCCTTTTGCCGTAGACCACTCCGGTATCTTCGTGGATCCGGCTGCTTATCCTGAACTGAGAAAGCAATTGCTGGACAGCTGCCCCATGGGGCGCCTGGCAGAAGTTGAAGACGTGGCCAATATTGCCGAGTTCTTTGCCAGCGATCTCTCTTCCTTTGTTTCCGGTCAGCACCTCTTAGTGAATGGCGCTGCAACAAACTAAGCCCTCCCTTCCATACATGTATTAATCCGGAAAAATTAAGCGCAGTTCAATATTTTGCATACTTCAATCTCAAAATAAGTGGATCTTATGAAGAAATGCCTTGCTATTGCACTGCTTATGTCCGGCGCTACGCTTGCCCATGCCCAGTTACCCGCCCTTATTCAACGCGACCCGGAGATTGCCGGAATGGTGCAGGAAGTATCTCCCGACTCCTTAAAATCATATATTGAAACCCTGGTAGCCTTTGATACCCGTCACACCCTCAGCACACAGAAAGATCCTAAAAAAGGTATCGGCGCCGCGCGGGAATGGGTAGCCGCTAAATTCAGGCAATTTGCCCTCAGGTCCAATGGACGTATGACCGCTTTCGTAGATACCATCACCTATCTGCCGGATGGCAGAAGGGTAGATGTACCGGTCAACCTGGGTAATGCCATGGCTATCCTCAAAGGCACAGACCCTGACGATAAAAGGATCTTTCTCATTACAGGCCACCTGGACAGCCGCGTAACCGATGTATCCAACAGAACATCCACCGCCCCCGGCGCCAATGATGATGCCAGCGGTTGCGCCGCCGTTATTGAATGCGCAAGGGTAATGAGCAGCCATGCCTTCCCGGCTACGGTGATCTTTGTTACCGTAAGCGGTGAAGAGCAGGGCCTGCTGGGCGCTCGTTTCCTGGCCAACAAAGCCAGGGATCAGCACTGGGAACTGGAAGCAGTTTTCAACAACGATATAGTAGGCAGCAATAACAGCAACGAAACGAATATTATCAACAACACCCAGATCCGGGTATTCAGCGAAGGCTTGCCCGCCTACAGGCTGGATTCCGTAGCCAATATGATCCGGCAGCAGGGCCTGGAAAATGATGGTAAGGCCAGGCAGCTGGCCCGCTACGTAAAAGAAACCGGTGAACGTTATGTAGACAACCTGCAGGTGGTAATGATCTACCGGAACGACCGCTTCCTGCGCGGCGGCGATCATTCCCCCTTCGTAGAAAATGGCTTTGCAGCAGTAAGGCTCACCGAAATGAATGAGAACTTCTACCACCAGCACCAGGACCTGAGAACGGAGAATGGCACTGAATACGGAGACCTGGTTAAATTTATGGACTTTGAATACCTGCGCAAGAACACGGCCCTCAACCTGGCCAACCTGGCCAACCTGGCCAAGGCGCCCTCCATGCCCCGGGAGGTAACAATAGAGGTAGCAGGACTGGGCAACTCCACCACCCTGCACTGGAAAGCGCCGCTGCATGGAAAAATAAAAGGTTATTATGTGCTGCTCCGCGAGTCTGCCAACGCATACTGGCAGAAAAAGTTCTTTACCACAGCAGATTCCATGAAACTGCCCTATTCAAAAGATAACTATTTCTTTGCAGTGCAGGCAGTAGGCACAGATGGCAACGAAAGCCTGCCGGTAGTGCCCAAAGTGGCCGGACGCCGCTAAGCGCTTTGCTTTTTCATATAACATTGTAACTTTGGCTGGATTCCCCCAGCTACAGATACATGATAAAGCATTACTGGTCTTTCATATTGTTCGGCTGCTTCGCCTTTTCCTGCAAACAGGATAAAAAGGAAATACGTTTTTCAGCCGTGCCGCAGGCACAATCAGCCATTACTTTCCAGAATACCATACAGGAAACGGAGCAGCTGAACGTTATGAACTACGAGTACATGTACAACGGTGGCGGGGTGGCCATAGGTGATCTGAATGGCGACAGCCTGCCCGATATCTACTTCACCGGTAACATGGTGCCCGATCAGTTATACCTCAACCAGGGCAATCTTTCTTTTAAAAACATTACAGCAGCCGCAGGCATCCAAAACCACAAAGGCTGGAAAACCGGCGTAACCATGGCAGACGTGAATGCAGACGGACTGCTGGATATTTACGTTTGCTACTCCGGTAACACACCCCTGGAAGAAAGGCACAACCAGCTGTTCATTAACCAGGGCATACAACTGGGCGTGCCGGTGTTTAAAGAGATGGCCGCTGCCTACGGACTGGATGGCAAAGGATCCAACAGTACACAGGCCGCTTTCTTTGACTATGATCGTGATGGAGACCTGGACATGTTCCTGCTCAATCACGCTACCATGTTCTACAACCCCTTTTATAACACAGAAAAACTCCGCACGCTCCGCCATCCTTATTTTGGCAATAAACTGTATCGTAACGACAGCATGCATTTTACCGATGTGAGCGAAGCAGCAGGCATAAAAGGAGGCGGTATTAACTTTGGCCTGGGCATTGCCATCAGTGATATGAACAATGACGGCTGGCCCGATATCTACGTTACCAACGACTACGAAGAGCAGGACTTCCTGTACCTCAACAACCACGATGGCACCTTCAACGGCGAAGCAATAAAAGCATCCATCGCCCATATCTCCCGGAACGGGATGGGGGTGGATATTGCCGACTATAACAATGACGGCCTGCAGGATATTATTGTACTCGATATGCTGCCGGAAGACAATTACCGCCAGAAAATGCTGCGCGGTCCTGATGATTATGATAAGTACCACCTGCTGGTTGACAATGGCTATTATCACCAGAACATGCGCAACACCTTACAGCTGAACAACGGCATTACCCCATCCGGGATACCGGTATACAGCGAAATAGGACAGCTGGCAGGCGTTTCCAATACAGACTGGAGCTGGGCGCCGTTAATGGCAGACTATGATAACGACGGACTGAAAGACCTGTTCATCACCAACGGTATCCTCCGTGATTTTACGGACATGGATTTCATGAAGTACAAAGTAGCCGATGCAAGAAGACAACAGGGCGCCCACCTGCAAACGGCAGCACTCGTAAAGCAGATGCCCTCTTTGAAAACCAGCAACTACATGTACCGCAACAAGGGCGATCTTACCTTTACTGATGTTACAAAAGACTGGGGACTGCAGGTTCCTTCTGTTAACAGCGGCGCCGCCTATGCAGACCTTGATAATGACGGCGATGTAGACCTGGTAGTAAATGCCATGAACGAGCCTTCCCTTATCTGGGAAAATCATACCAGCAATGCAGCACAACAACACTACGTTACCATTGCACTCAAAGGCAGGCAGCCAAACACGTATGCCATCGGGGCAAAAGTGCGTGTAAAAACAGCATCCGGCATACAATGCAGTGAGCTGTACCCCGCACGGGGCTTTCAATCTGCGGTAGATCCGCGCCTGCATTTCGGCCTGGGTAGTGATACCATCATAGAACAGCTGACGGTGCAATGGGCCGATGGTCATACCACTGCCTATCATCACATCCGGCCAGACCGCATTTTTACAATAGATGAAACGCAAGCCGCACCTGATACTGCCAGCGCACCGATGCTTACTGCCACCCCTTTATTCAAAGACATTACAGCGGAATCAGGGCTCAGTTTTGTACAGCAGGAGAACCAGGTAGTAGATTTCAAGTACCAACCGCTGTTGCCTTACCAGTTGTCCTGCCAGGGGCCCCAGTTAAGTAAGGGTGATGTAAATGGCGATGGCCTCGATGATGTGTTTATCGGTGCCCCACGCGGAAAGTCGTCTGCACTCTTCCTGCAAACGGCCGCCGGCGCTTTTATCAAAAGCCCTTCACAACCCTGGTCACAGGATTCCTTATGCGAAACGATCGGCTCCTGTTTCTTTGATGCAGACCAGGATGGCGACCTGGATCTTTATGCAGTGAGCGGCGGTAATGAAATATATACCAACCCGCAACAGCTGGAAGACCGCCTCTACCTGAATGATGGTAAGGGAAAATTTGAAAAGGCAGCAGGTGTATTGCCGGAGTTTAAAGACAGCCGCTCCTGTGTAATAGCAGCTGATTTTGACAAAGACGGTGATGCCGATCTTTTTATCGGCGGCCGCCTGCAGCCACAGGCCTTTCCCCTGGCAGCGTCCAGTTATATCCTGCGGAACGATACCAGGAACGGGCAGGTGAAATTCACCGATGTAACGGCACAGGTAGCGCCTGAACTGCGTAACCCGGGGATGGTGACCAGCGCCGTGTGGACAGATATAAATAAAGACAGCTGGCCGGATCTGATGATCGCAGGAGAATGGATGCCCGTAAAATTGTTCCTGAACAAGCAGGGCCGCTTCACTGATGTATCCCAGGCCGCCGGCCTCTCCGCAACAGGCGGCCTGTGGCAGAAGATCATCGCAGATGATATAGATGGCGATGGCGATACGGATTTTGTGCTCGGTAACCTGGCCCCCAATACACAGTTAAAGGCAAGCGTGCAGGAGCCGATGTGCATGTACATAAACGACTTTAACATGGATGGTGTAGCAGACCCGCTTATCTGTTACTACATACAAGGTAAAAGCTATCCCTATCCCTCCCGTGATGAGCTGCTGGAGCAGCTTGTTATGCTGCGCAAAAAGTATGTGCACTACAGCGATTATGCCAACACTACCATCGAAGATATTTTCCCGCCCGAAGTACTGAAGAAAAGTAAGGTGCTGCAGGTGCAGCAGCTCCGTAATGTAGTACTGATCAATGATGGTAAGGAGCATTTCAGTCTGCGTGAACTACCCGTAGCCGCGCAGTTTTCCGCCGTGTTTGGCATCCTCTCTGCCGATTTTGACAACGATGGAAAAAAAGACTTGTTACTGGCTGGAAACTTTTACCCCTTCCGTGTGCAGCTGGGCAGGGAAGATGCCTCAAAAGGTTTATTGCTCAAGGGCGATGGTAAGGGCGGTTTCACCCCGCAGAACTACCACAACACCGGCCTGCTGATAGACGGAGACGTAAGAGACCTGGTGATGCCGGGTACCAACGCTAACCAAAAACTGATTATTGCCGCAAAAAGTAATGGGGCCGCCCAGGTAGTGTCGTTTTTAAATCATTAATTCTCAAGATATTTAATTTGGTAACCCCTTCTTTTTCCGTTTTTGATCGATAAATTTCCGGATTTGATCGATACTTGATAGGAAATCTCTATTCCTTTGCTTTCGAATTAAACAGGCGCCGTCCTGTAAAAATTACCACTATCTAAATCTTTCTGTCACAGTGAAAAATTTACTTCCTGCAAATCTCGCGGCACTGGCATTATCTGGTGCTATTATTATGTCTTCCTGCTCTAAGGATGATAAAAACGAAACTCCGCAATACAACGTACCTTCCACCTATTCATTCGATAATGTAGACTACAGCAGTGCTACCATCCGGGTAAATATGATGGTAAAGCTGGACGCCTACATGAAGAAAGGCACAACGGTAAAGCTGAAGCAGGACACTGTTAACTTCATGTTCAACAACACCGGTAATCCCTTTGGTGATGCTGCGCTGGATGCTTCAGGCCTGAACCTGGCAGAAAAGACTGCCGATGCGGTGATTTTCAAAGGCTATATGGACAGCGTAGTGGTAGCCAGCCAGCGGAATGATGTACAGGCTGCTGAAGGCGCTTCCGGCTACATTCCCCGTGGTACAGGCAAGATCATCGTAGGTGCAAATGGCAATGAATATGGCCAGGCCGCATTAAAAGGTATGATGGGAGGCTTGTTCTTTAAAGAAGCCATGACCATCTTAAGCAAGATCCCCCAGGACGATAACAACACCGTTGTTCCGGGCCAGGGTACTGCCATGCAGCACCATTGGGACGAGGCCTTTGGCTACCTCGCTGTCCCTGCAGATTACGATTCATCCAGAACATATACATCCGCAGATGCCAACAGACCTTTACTCTGGGGCGGCTACCTTGCTGAAAGAGGAAAGGCAATACAGGCTGGCGGCATCCTCTTCGAAGCCTTCCGTAAAGGACGCGCGGCTATCGGCGCTAAAGATTATGCCGTACGCGATGAGGCAATTAAAACCATTCAGCGCACCTGGGAAAGACTGGCCGCCGCCGCTGCACTGGCTTACGTAACGCAGCCGCAGGGCTCCGCCAATATCGGTAACCTGGGCGCCCAGTTCCATGCGTTGTCTGAAGGACATGGTTTCATCGCCTCACTTAAATACAGGGCTGCCGGCAGTAAATTATCAGATGCAGATTACCAGAAACTGGTAACGATCATGAACACCAGCTTTTACACACTGGTGAATGAATCCGGGTTCAAAAGCCTGAACGAAGCAAAAGACATTCTAACGAAAACCTATAGTCTCTAAACACCAACTGCAAACCCTCCAAGGGTTTCAAACCCCTTGAAGGGTTGAACAGCATGCTCCTGGTAAAGCAACCGGGAGCGTGCTGTTGAACGTATTAAAACATGAATAAATCTACCATGATGAGGAAGCAGATATTATTAGTAGCATTGCTGGCAGGATTGATCGCCACCATATGCTACGCTTGCAGTAAAGGCGGCGGATCATCCGATCCCCAGCCGGATAATGGCTTTGACAAAGCCGCTATGCTGACCAATTACGCAGATAACCTGGTCATACCCGGGTATACTGCCATGCAATCAAAAGTGCAGGACCTGGACGCAGACATTGGTACATTCCTGGCTACGCCAACAGATGCAGGCCTGCAGTCTGCCAAAGCCGCGCTTAAAGAAGCGTACCTCCAGTTTGAAAGGATAGCTGTGAACCAGTACGGCCCTGCAGAAACATACCTCCTGGTTAACTTCCTCAATACTTTCCCAGCCGATACCACCAAGATAAATGCCAACATACAATCCGGTTCCTACGATTTTACCAGCGCCGGAACGGTAGACCAGCAGGGATTATCTGCGCTGGACTACCTCCTCGCTGAAACCGGCGCCCTGCAGCAATTCACCGGCGGTAATGCGGCCGCACGTAAAAAATATACGCAGGATATTGTGGCCCGTATCAAAAGCCTGGTGGATAAAACCCTGGCAGACTGGAAGAATACCTACCGTGCGCAGTTTGTAAGTAACACCCGCACAGATGTAGGTAGTCCCATAGGTTACCTGGTAAACCAGTTTGCTTATGAAATGGACCAGCTGAAAGGCCCACGTATTGGCTGGCCCTTTGGCAAACAATCCGGCGGTACTGTGTTTGCCGATAAATGTGAGGCTTATTACTCCGGCATCTCCAAAGCGTTGGCAATAGAGAATCTGAGCAGCTTGCGTAAAAGTTATACCGGAGGTGATGGTAAAGGGATAGACGATTACCTGGTATCCCTGAAAAAAGAGCAGCTCAATGCAGATGTGCTGAAACAGTTTGATGTAACGCTGGCAAAACTGAATGCAATACCAGATCCCTTGTCTGCCGCTTTTACGGCTAATAAAGATCTTGTTGATGCCGCATACAAAGAAGTACAGCTCCTGCTTACCCTGATTAAAACAGACGTAGCTTCTGCCACCGGCGTACGGATCACCTACCAGGATAGTGATGGGGATTAATATACAACGTCCGGTTCACATTGCGCCGCTGGTTACCTTCCGGGTCGCCTTCGGCGCAATGATGTTGTTGAGCATTATCCGTTTCTGGGTAAACGGATGGATCACCTCATTATATGTAACACCGCGCTTTTATTTTCCGCTGCAGGGACTGAACTGGGTGCGGCCGCTGGGTGCAGCAGGTATGCACATCCTTTTTATCGTAATGGCATTGGCGGCCCTGCTGATCATGCTGGGTTGTTGCTACCGGGCGGCAGCCGTTATTTTTTTCCTGGCATTCACTTATGTGGAGCTGATCGATATCACCAACTATCTCAATCACTATTATTTCATCAGCATTATCAGCTTCCTCTTAATCTGGGTTCCTGCCAATGCTTATTACTCGCTGGATACCAGGTGGGGCCTGGCTGCTGAAAGAACACGGGTCCCTGCCTGGACAATAGGCATCTTCCGCCTGCAACTCTTGCTGGTGTATTTCTTTGCGGGGCTCGCAAAGCTGAATTATGACTGGTTGCTGGAAGCGCAGCCTATGAAGATCTGGTTACCCGCAAAAAGCCATCTGCCGCTGATTGGCCCGCTGATGTACAAAGAATGGGTAGCCTATTTTTTCAGCTGGTTTGGCGCCTGCTATGATCTTTTCATTGCCTTTTTCCTGCTGAACCGGAGAACAAGAACCGTGGCCTATTGCTTTGTGGTGGCTTTTCACCTGGCAACTGCTTTATTCTTTCCGGGCATCGGCATGTTCCCCTATGTAATGATCGTAAGCAGCCTTATCTTTTTCAGCAGCGATTTTCACCTGCGTTTACTACGCTACCTGCCGTTCTTCAAAAACAAACAGGGCACAACCTATACCTATCCGCCTGTGGTGGCTAAGTTGCTGATGGCAATGCTCTGCCTCCATTTTATCATACAGTTGCTGCTGCCTTTCAGGTATCTGCTGTATCCCGGCCGCCTGTTCTGGACAGAAGAAGGCTTTCGCTTTTCCTGGCGGGTAATGCTGATGGAAAAATCAGGCAATATATTTTTCTATGTTAAAGAACCGGCCACCGGTAAAACATATGAAGTCAATAACAGGGAGTTCCTTACACCACTGCAGGATAAAATGATGAGCACACAGCCGGATATGATATTGCAGTATGCACATCACCTGGCGGCCGTCTATGCGGCACGCGGTGTACGTGAACCGGAAGTATATGTAGAAAGCTATGTAGCCTTAAATGGCAAAAGGTCCCGCTTGTATATTGATTCAACTGTGAACCTTGCGGCCCAGCATTTCAGCTGGCGCCACTATCAATGGATTTTACCTTATAAAGAGAAACATGAGTAAAATGAGCATGTGGGTATGCCTGACAGGCATGCTGTTGTTTGCTGTTGTTGCTGATGCACAGCAATTGTCCCTTGGCGGCCGTATTCAGCTGAATGGCGCCGCCGTAGAAGGCGCCGCCCTTAAACTTACGCCAGGCGCACTAAAAACAACCAGTGATGAAAACGGTAACTTCAGCTTCTCCGGCCTTGTGCCCGGTAATTATGAACTGACCATACAAAGGGTAGGGGCAGAGGAATACAGGAAACGCGTAATATTGCAGTCTGAAAGCCTGCAGCTGACGATCAGCCTCACACCTGCAAAGAACACCCAGCTGGATGATATCGTTGTATATGCTGCCAGCGAACAGGGCGCCGGTAAGCTGAGGCAGGTGGAAGGCACCGCTATATACGCCGGTAAAAAAACCGAAGTAGTTAACATTGCCAATATTAACGCCAACCTGGCTACCAATAACCCACGCCAGGTGTATGGCCGTATCGTCGGACTGAACATCTGGGAATACGACGGCGGCGGTCTGCAATTAGGCATTGGTGGCCGCGGATTAAACCCCAGCCGGGTATCTAACTTCAACACCCGCCAGAACGGGTATGATATCAGTGCAGATGCGCTGGGCTATCCCGAAAGCTATTATACACCTCCCACGGAGGCTATTGAACGTATAGAAGTAGTGCGCGGCGCCGCCAGCCTGCAATACGGCACCCAGTTTGGCGGACTGGTAAACTTCCAGTTAAAGAAAGGGCCTGCCAATAAACCCTTTGAGCTGGTAAGCCGGCAAACCGGTGGCTCGTTTGGTTTCTTTAATTCATTTAACAGTGCAGGCGGTACCGTTGGTAAGCTCAATTATTACACCTACTTCCAGTATAAACAGGCAGACAGCTGGCGCCCCAACAGCCATTTTAAACAGCAAACCGCTTACATCCACCTGGACTACCCCATTACTGATAAGCTGAAAATAACCGGTGAGTATACTTTTATGCACTACCTGGCGCAGCAACCCGGAGGGTTAACAGATGAGGACTTTGAAAAGGATCCGGCAATGTCTGTCAGAAGCAGGAACTGGTTTAAAGTGAACTGGAACCTCTATAACATCACGCTCGACTACCAGCTGAGCCCCGGCACAAAGCTCAACTGGCGCAGCTATGCCCTACGTGCAGAAAGGGAGGCACTGGGCATCCTGAACTATATCAACCGTCCAGATCCCGGCGGTGCGCGTGATCTCCTGGCAGATAAGTACCGGAACTATGGCTCAGAATTAAGGCTGCTGCATCAGTACACACTGTTCAAAGGCCAGACCAGCTCCCTGCTTTCCGGCGTACGGGTATATAAAGGACTTACCTACCGCGACCAGGGTAGCGCGGATGATGGTGCCGGTGCAGATTTTGTGTTCAATCCAAAAGAGCCGGATGCGTCTTCCTATAAATTCCCCGGCACCAACATCGCTGCGTTTACGGAGAACATCTTCCAGCTTACAGACAGATGGAGCATTACACCCGGTGTACGCTTCGAATATATCTCCACGAAATCAGATGGCTATTACTACCAGGTCATGCGCTTTGTGCCGAATGTAAAAGTGCCCGAGCAAAAAGAGAACAACCGCTCATTCGTGCTGTTTGGCATTGGAACATCTTACCAGTTTAAGAGCGGGATAGAGCTCTATGCCAACATCTCGCAGAACTACCGTTCCATCAACTTCAACGATCTGCGTGTGTTGAATGATAATGCGAAAGTAGACTCTCTGCTGAAAGATGAAACGGGCTTTACAGCTGATGGCGGCGTAAGGGGAAAGCTGCATGACTGGTTATACTTTGATGCGAGTGTTTTCCTGCTCCGGTATAACGACCGCATTGGTTCTATCTACACCAAAGACCAGGACAACCTGGTGTATCGCCTGCGTACCAATGTGGCGGACAGCCGCAATATCGGTTTTGAAAGCATGGTAGAAGCAGACCTGTTAAAGCTTTTGTCTGAAGGCAGGTCGCAGCATCGCCTATCAGTTTATACCAATGTTGCGTTGATAGACGCCCGCTATATCAATACAGAGGAAACGGCCATAAAAGATAAGCTGGTAGAATATGTGCCACCGGTATTGATAAGAACCGGTGTATCATTCGGTAATAAACAGTATAACATTACGTACCAGTATTCTTATGTAGGCAGACAGTATTCAGATGCTACCAATGCAGTGTCTACGCCCACTGCCGTAGATGGGGTGGTGCCTGCTTACCAGGTAATGGACCTGAGCCTCAGCTACCAGTGGAAATGCTTTGGCATTTTTGGCAGCATCAACAACCTTGCTAACAGTAAGTACTTTACAAGAAGGGCCGACGGCTATCCCGGGCCCGGTATCATTCCATCTGACAGAAGGGGCTATTATGTTACCCTGCAGGTAAAAATATAACATAAGGGCTGACCCAATGCAGGCAGCGCTCGTACTTCCCGATTCAGGAAATGCCGGGTTCAGGTGGCTATTTGCCGGGTTAACCCCATAGTACTTAATTCCCCGCGCAGACCCTGCATATATTTGTATCATAAATCAAAAACACCAGGGTATGAGAACATTGACGATTATAGCCGGTTTGGCAGCTGTGCTGCTTGTATCGGCTGCATTTGTAAATAAGCGTAACGAAAGAGCCATGAAAAATCTGAAAACAGCAGGGAACGACAACGGCTTTGCAGTAGTAGAGCTGTTCACTTCAGAAGGTTGCTCCAGCTGTCCGCCTGCAGACAGGTTCTTTGAAACGCTTCAACGGGATAATGCGAACAAACAGCTTTTCCTCCTGGCCTTTCATGTAGATTACTGGGATCACCAGGGTTGGAAAGACCGCTTCAGCGATGCGGCGTATTCAAACAGACAGGCGCAGTATGCGCAATGGATGAACCTTCGAACCATATACACACCGCAGGTGGTAGTGAATGGTGCATCTGAACATGTAGGTTCCAATACGGGCGCCATCCTGCAGGCTATTACTGCCGGGTTGGAAGAGCAGGCCAGCGGTACCTTAACATTACATGCACAGCAGGAAGGTAACAAGCTGGCGGTAACCTACCAGCAAAGCGGTAATGCTGCTGATGCAGAGCTGGTTTTGGCCCTGGTACAACGGGCTACACAAAGCAATGTAAAGGCAGGTGAAAATGCAGGCAGGAAATTAACTCATGTGCAGGTAGTACGGCGTATGGTGCATTTCCCGCTCAGCGCCGCTAAAAAGAACAGCCACATTCAATTGCCGGATGATTTTAGTGACAATGGTTGGGAACTCATCGGCTTTGTACAGGATAATGCCAGCGGCCATATTACTGCTGCCGCCAGAACAGGTTTCCAGTCTGCTGATTGAGCCCCCGAATTGCCTGGTTCAGCTGTTACTTTGCCGGGCTGCCTGTTGGGCGCTTGCCCTGAGGCTGATAGCAGGTGTAATTTTGACACACAATTTGTAAAACAAAAAAAACATAGTATATGTCACAAGTAATCAATGCAACCAACACAAGTAAGGTTATCTACACAGCTAAAACACACACCACCGGTGGCAGGGATGGCCAGTCCAGCAGCTCAGACGGCCGCCTGGATATTAAGCTTACCACTCCCGGGGCACATGGCAACGGCACCAATCCCGAACAGCTTTTTGCTGCCGGCTGGTCAGCCTGTTTTATTGGTGCAATAGGTATTGCTGCGGCCCAAAGCAAAGTAAAGCTGCCTGCTGATCTGGCGGTTGATACAGAGATAGATCTCAACGCCGGTGATACCGGTTACTTTCTCCGCGCCCGTCTCAACGTCAGCCTTCCGGGCCTGGATCCCCAGGTGGCCCGCAACCTGGTAGATACGGCACATCAGACATGTCCGTATTCAAAAGCTACCAGGGGCAATATTGATGTTACCATTAACCTGGTATAAACAGGCACCGCAAGAATTTTAGGTATAATAGGCCAGTGTTCCTACATTTGAGTTAACAACTATATGAAGAAGAAAACATTCAGGGTTTCAGGCAAATTGATCTGGCTCAGTTCACTCTTTCTGGGCATCCTGGCCTCCATACCTAAGGTTGCTGAACATCACTTTAATCTGTATGAGGCGATTGTAAATTCTGCCGTTACTTTCCTGTTTTCGCTTTTCGTATGGTATTACAATATCATCACGTTCCCTGCCTATGCTTCGCGCAATGTTGCAGCAGGATTTTCCATAGCGCGTATGGTCAAAAGCCTGGTAGTGGGGTTAATAGTGATGTTCATCCTGGCGCTCATTCAGCAGTACCTGCTTTCGCATCTTGATTTCGGGCCTGTTGTGCTGATGGTAGAAATGAGAGGTATCCTGATCAATCTTGCATTCTATTTATTCATTCATCTTTTATACCAGGGCTTCCAGAACCAGCAGGTAGGTATAGAGTTGGAGCGTACCAGAAGCGATAACCTCAGCGCACAGTACGAACTGCTGAAACAACAGGTGAACCCGCACTTCCTTTTCAACAGCCTGAATACGCTTAAATACATGGTAGAAAGCGGAGATGCGCAGACGGTTCCCTTTATCCTGAAGCTGTCAGATTTTTACCGCTTTACACTGGAAAGCCGTAAACAGGATCTCATCAAACTGTCGGAAGAACTGAAGATCCTGCATGCTTACATGTTCCTGCTGAAAGCGCGGTTTGAAGAAGGCATCGATCTGTCGGTCAATATCAGCGAAGCCCTCTATAACTCACTGATCCCTCCCTTTACACTACAGCTGCTGGTAGAAAACGCCATCAAGCATAACGTTGTATCGCTTGACAGGCCGTTGCACATCCACCTGTATTCGGATGGTGGAGCTATAGTGGTAGAGAATACGCTGCAGCCGAAAAAGACACCGGAGGCGTCCACAGGACTGGGCCTGGAAAATATCAACCAGCGTTACATTCACCTGTTGGATAAGAAGATTGAGATACTGGCGGGCGAAACATTGTTCACCGTAAAACTTCCTGTTATTCATGAAGATCATCATCATTGAGGACGAGCTGAAAGCCGCAAAATCCCTGGCAGCCCTGATCGGGAAAGTACGGCCCAATGCAGTGATAACTGCTCAGCTGCAGAGTATTGAAAGCGCCGTGAATTACCTCCCGCATAATGAAACGCCTGATCTTATCTTTATGGATATACAGCTTTCAGACGGGTTAAGTTTCGAGATCTTCAAATCTGTAAAGATCCAGTGCCCCGTAGTGTTCTGCACCGCTTATGGCGAATATGCCATGGATGCCATCAAAGCCAATGGTATAGATTATCTGCTCAAACCCTTTTCCAGGGAAGACCTGGAAACCGCTTTTGAAAAGGTGGAGAACTTCAGGAATTTCTTCCAGCAGAATACACAGCCAGACCTGGATAGCCTGTTAAAAAAGATCGGGCTGGATGAAGGGAAGAAGAGTTTTTTGGTGTTTAAAGACAACAAGTACACGACCATACAAACAGACCAGATAGCGTTCTTCTATATCAGCTATGATTCTGCCACTATCAAAACGTTTGACGAACAATCCTATTTCATTAGCCAGTCGCTGGACCAGGTGCAGGCGCTGGTATCTCCCAAACAATTCTTCAGGCTGAACCGCCAGTACCTGATCAATTTCACCGCAGTAAAAGAAGTGGAACATTATTTTGCCAGGAAACTGCTGGTAAAGCTGGTTATCCCCAGCCCGGAAAAGTTGCTGGTGGGTAAAGAGAAGACAACCGCTTTTTTAAGCTGGCTGGAGAACAGGTAGGGGGAAACCCATTACAGCCCCGTATTTTGTACCGCATCTTCATTGGAATTTACTTCCCTGCCCGAAAAAGACAGTATACAGTTGTGCAGCAGGCGTCTTATTTTCCGCTCCGTTTCCTTATCCGGTCTGGGCATCAGGAACTGCACCTTGTAGTGCACGGCATCTTTCTTTATTTCCAGGATCTTCAGTGAAAAGCTGCTGTCTGTTATGTTACTGGAAAAGGGAATCAGCACCGTTTTAAGCGCCTTCTCTATCATTTCAGGATAGGCCTGGTGTTTAAGGTCCAGCTCAAATTCTATGGTCAGCTTTTTAATGTTCTGTTTGCTCTGGTTGATCACCATAGATGAAAAGATTACTGAATTGGGGATCAGCACGATATCGTCATCCTCATTCTGGAGCACAACATTGACCAGTGTAATGTCCAGCACTTTCCCCCGGTATTCATTTATTTTGATCTGGTCTCCAAGCGACAGCTGATCGGAGAACATAATGATCAGGCCATTGATCATGTTGGTGATATAATCCTTTGACAGCAGCGCAAGTGCCGCCGCCGCAATACTAAGGCTGAAGAACAGTTCAGATATTTTTTGCCCGAAGAAGATCAGCAAAGCTATCAGGAAAAATATAGTATTCAGTACCGAGGTAATGCGGTTTAAGCCCAGTACAAAATTGTCGCGTGTAAGTTTCTGCAGGCGGTGCTTTTGCAGGTACCAGAAGATAGTTAAGATCCAGCCCACAGATATCAGCAGGTTGGCGGCCAGGAACATGGAAACGGCCCCGGTGGTCCGCTCCAGCCAATGGTACCTGCTAAACAGATCGTGTTGACTGAAGCTGAAATAGGTAAGTCCGAGATAAACCAGCAGCTTGATGATAAAAATAAGTACCTGGTTCCTGAGTTTCTTCCGGTTGTAAGTTGCCTGGTCGATAAGCATGGTGTTAAAATTACAAAAAAAGCGATCGCACGGCAGGAATAAAATACCTCCATTGGCGCAGGGAGAAGATATGCAGGGCATAAGCCAGGGGCACCAGCAAACCTGGCAGATAAATAAACGGGAACCGGGTCAGCAGGGAGCTATCGGGCGGATGATGAAACGCACGTAGGGGGCCAGGCATGGAGAGCGCGGAGATACTGACAATATTAATCAGCATTAGCAGCCCCGTAATATTATACAACAGCGCTATCAGGGGCGGCCAGCTCTTCTTTACAAAACAATAGTAGCCTACCGGGAAGGCCAGCAGGCCGCTCATGATGTCAAAATTGCGTCCTTCAAAACTCATTTGCGGGGGTAGTGCTCCCCTGCGCACCAATATCCATATGCCTATTTCAACCAGGATCCGGAAAGACTGCAGGTAGACCGGCCATTGTGGCTGGATGTGCTGCAGCAGCCGTTTGCCCGCACCAGAGCGGAGCAGCAATAGTACCGCAGGTAAGGGCGGCAACAATGCCAGCGCCAGGCGCGGAGGCAGGTGAGAGAAGTCGGCAAAAAAGCCCCGCACGGATAATATACCGAGCAGTATAAGCCATGCAATAAGCACAATGGCCATTTTTTGAAAAGTGAGTCTGAGCATAGTTACATTGTATGTGTGCTACAAAGTTCCGATGGCAGATCATCTGACGGATAACCAGAATTGCTATTTTACCAGGAGGCGGTATTGGGAAGGATAGCACCGCATCTTCCGGAAAAAGAGCCGGCTGAAAGATTGGCTGTTGTCAAACCCCAGCAGGTCGGCAATAGCTGCTATGGGAACAGCAGAATGTGCAAGCAGCTCTTTGGCTTTTTCAATCCGGAGCTCCTGCATATATTGATAGGGCGATAAGCCATAAGCCTGGCGGAAAAGGCGTAGAAAATGATATTTGGAAAGGCATGCCTCCGCTGCAAGCAGGTCAAGACTTACTGTGCCGCAAAAGCCTGAGCGGAGTACATCCATGGCGCGGGAAAGGCGTTTGTAAAGTTCGATGCGCGTAGCTTTTTTAACGGGTGGCAGCTGATGGATGATCTGTGCAATGTGTTGGTGCTGCTGCAAATGATACGACAGGAGGGAACTCAGCTGTTCTTCAAACCGCAGTTTGTCTGGTTTTGCTTCCTGTTGCGCAACCATGATGGACCGGATCAGCGCGTTAAAGGTGGCATCCCGCCGGTGTAACTGGTTAAAGAACAGAACAGGAGATAGTTGTTTTTCAGTGCCTGCATCCAGTATCCTGTGGGCGGGTGTGATAAGTGCATGCAATACAGATTCACTGAAGATCTCCCCGAAATGAATATTAAACGTTTCAGTACTACCGGCGCCTTCTTTCATCTCCAGCGTGTACAACTGGGAGCGGTTACTTACAAAATAATGTTCTTCGTCAATGCGGGTAGTCTGCCGCTCTACACTGCAAAAACTGTTGCCCTGTAAATTCAGGAAAAAGGAAAAGGGCCCTTTGATATCAGGACGGAAACATGCTTTGACCTTTGTATGGATAATGACACTGGGAAAACCGTCTGTTTCAAGCGGAAGATTTCCCCATCCCAGGCGGTTGCTGAAGCCGTGGGCAATCTGGTGTTTTAGCCAGCTGAGATCGGGAAACTCATGGAAGATCACGAAGGAAAGTTACGACAAAAGCCACTTATTTACTGATCAGCTTAATGTACACCACCGCTTTCAGCAGCGCTTCTTTCCTGTGGCGTGAAAGGGGGAGCTGTTTACCATTAATAAAAACCCGCCCGCCGGAAATAGCATCAATCTTATGCGTGTTGATCAGGTAGGATTGATGGATCCTGAAGAAAGAGTCTTTAGGCAGCATTTCTTCCAGGGAGCTCATAGTCTGATGGATAATGAAGGTCTTTTCTTTAAAGTGCAGTTTCAGGTAATTCTGCATGCCTTCCACAAACAGGATATCCTGCCAGTTAATTCGCTGAAAGCTGTCGCCCTGCCGGATATACATATCTGCATCTGCACCTTCCTTCGTGTTTTGCAGAACAAGCCGCGATTGGTATATGCCCAGTGCCTTGTTTGCTGCCTGGAAGAAACGCTGAAACTCCAGCGGCTTCATCAGGTAGTCCACTACATTCAGGCGGAAGCCTTCCAGTGCATGTTCTGAGTAAGCGGTGGTTAAGATGGTGAGTGGAGATTTTTCCAAAGACTGCAGGAACTCAAGTCCGGATAGCATGGGCATATTGATGTCCAGGAACATCAGGTCAATATCTTTCGCTTTCAGGATCTCCGTTGCTTTAATGGCAGAAGTGCAGGTGTCTGCCACTTCCAGGAAGTCCAGCTGTTTAATAAAGTTAACCACCCCTTTTATGGCCACCGGTTCATCATCCACAACAAGGCATTTTAAGCGCAGGCTGCTTGTTTGTTTTAACAGTACATCTCCCATAATACTTATAATTTGACAACCAGTTTGGTATAATAAGTTGTTTCGGCATCCCGGATGGTGAGGTCATAATGTTCTCCGTAAAGCAGTTCCAGGCGTTTTTTCACATTCTCCAATCCAATACCCGAAACGGGATCTTTTTCCTGCTGAATGCCTGATTTGGAGTTCTCTACCTCCAGACTAACAGAGTTGGCCATTTGTTCAAAAGCGATGTTAACGTACACCATTTCTGATATTCCGCGGGCCACATGTTTAAATGCATTTTCAATGAAGGTGATCAATAATAAAGGAGGAAATGTTTTTTGCATATCTTCTATCTTCCACGAGCAATTGATGGTGAGCTCATCGCCCCACCTCACTTTTTCTATCTCGATAAAGTCTTTGAGGAACTGTACTTCCTGCGCAATACTCACCTTACTGTTTTTATTGCTGTCCAGCTGATAGCGCAATATCTTGGAATACCTGATCAGTAATGATGATGCCAGGTTTACATCCTCCTGCATCAGGATATTAATATGGTTCAGCACATTGAACATAAAATGAGGACTGATCTGTTGCTGCAGTATCCGTAATTGAGATTCCACCAGTGCTTCATGCAGTTTCATACTTTCTTCGTGGAATCGTAGTCCGCAGAATCCGAAGTTCACAAACAAGGCCACCAGCAGTGCATTTATATACATAATGCCGAAGCGGTTTCTTCCGAGCAACAGGTCTGAGGAAGGCAGCAACCCGCTTTGTTCCAGGTAGAGAAAACCATGCAGGATAGCAGGTATCCATAACGCAGATATGGCTGATACCAGGAAAAACTGCCCGGCAAACAACAGCATCTGCTTTTGCCTGAGCGCCTTTTGCAGGAGGGTGGTGCTGAGATAAGTGGTGAATGGGTATAAACATAACATGATGCAGCACGCAAGTAAACCGCCCTCCAGCACAGAGGAGTCTGGTATGTACCGAAACCAGAAAACGATGGTCAGAAAGATCCAGATCAGGATCACAAACCGGTCGTATTTTTTCAGAAGCGTCATGCGGCAAAGTTAATCCTAATCGTTCACAGCCGGCTTACCAGGGGTCAAAGCCAAACGCCCATCGGTCAAAACAATTTCTATGGGGCAGCTACGCGGTTCACCTTTGCTTTAAATGGACGATCACGAACGTCTGAATTAGTGGAAACATTTATTTAAAGTTTATGAGATCATTATTGATAGGTGTGTGTATTATAGGGATCGCTGCTTCTAAAGGCAATGCACAGGCTTTCTTTAAGACCGAATATTTCGGGACTTCCGGTTACCAGATGACTGAAGGCGATTCCAGTCACCGGATAGGCAACAGCAAAGGTTCGGCAGTAGTTTACCAGGCGGGTGTCAACATACCGTTATCCAGGAAAATGAACGAATGGAATCGTCCAACCATATGGTCTGTCAGTATTGGCGGAGCCTATGTTGATCTTAACAATAAGAATTTTACCCAACCCCTGGTGGTGGACAAAGTTCTGAATGCAGGGGTGAGCTTAAATTACCTGCGGCCGCTGAATGAGCGCTGGTCACTCAGAGCCGGTGTTGGTGGCGGCATCTTTATGCCAGGTGCAAATTTGTCTCAGGTACAGTTCAGGCATGTATTGGGCAGTGTTAGTGCCGTGTTTATCCGTCACCTGAAACCGAACCTTGACCTGGGCGCCGGTCTTGCATTAAACAATTCTTTCGGGTTTCCCATGCTGTTTCCCGCCTTTTACCTTAACTGGAGAACGGCCGGTCGTTATTCAGTACAGGCTTCGCTGAGGGATGGTCTTGAAGTGGCGGCAGGTTATCATTTTAATTCCAACTTCAGGCTCAACCTGGTAATGGAGGTGAACGGACAGATGGCATTACTGGAGCAGGAGGGGAAGAATAAAATATTCACGCATCAGTATGTTATTTTCGGATTGCGCCCGGAAATTAAGGTGGGGAAGCACGCCACCATCCCGCTCACATTCGGATTCAATGCTACACGTACCGCGCAGATAACCGACAGGAGTTTGAAGACGATCTTCCAGGATAAAGGATATTCTTTCCGGGGATCTGTCTATACTGCTGTAGGGCTGCAATGGCGGTTTTAATAGGGAAGTATCAGAAGGTTTGTACGCAGGCTGCAGGCGGTGGGGTAAAATGAAAGAGGGAATTTCCAGGCCTTAGCTGAAAATTCCCTCTTTTGTACCGCGTACGGGAATCGAACCCGTGATTCATCCGTGAAAGGGATGCGTCTTAACCCCTTGACCAACGCGGCGTTTCGTTTTTGGGATGACAAAAGTAACCAAAAGAAATCAAATACCAAATTTTTTAAAAATTCCCCCGATTTTTTCCATTATTGCAGTAGCTGTACTAATGTAGAAAATCATCAATTCATGAATAGTAAAAAGTTCCACGGTCTTGCATTATGGGTAATGTTATCATTGCCTTTGTACTTATCTGCACAACAACCTTCCCGTACGGTATACGCTATAAAGGGTACGGATACACTCTGGTTTGATCACTACCTTCCCCGTACCGCCTCCAACGGTATTTCGGTACTCTTTGTACATGGCGGCGGCTTTACCGGCGGTGACCCCGCAGGGCAGGCTACTTTTGCAGAAGGCCTGTCAAAAATGGGTTACAACATTTTCGTGATTAAATACCGCCTGTATCTGAAGGGCAGGAGCTTTGGCTGCGAAACAGTGTTGCCGGAGAAAATGAAAGCTATCCGCCTGGCGGTAGAAGATACCTGGGATGCAACTACTTACCTGCGTCAACATGCTTCCGCCTTACAGGTAGACACCAGCAAATTAATCCTGGCGGGAAGCAGCGCCGGTGCTGAAACCGTATTGAATCTTGTATTCAATCCCTTTGTAAAAGCAGGGGATACCACGTATAAAACTTTCCGCTACGCCGGTCTCATGTCTTTCGCAGGCGCTGTGCTGGATATGAACCGCGTATACAGTAAACCCGCGCTGCCCCTGCTGATGATGCACGGCACCAAAGACGAGCTGGTGCCCTACGCCACTGCAGGGCATCATTACTGCGATGCAACAGCCCCTGGTTGGGTGATCATGTCCGGCTCTCATACCATCTTCACTGAAATGCAGAAAGAGAACCTCCCGGTAACACTGTATACCTATGAAGGCAAAGGGCACGAAGTAAGCGGCTACATGTCCAGCAAGTTCAAAGAGATGGACCGTTTCATGCAGAATGCCATCCAGGGCAAAGAGCAGGTGCCGCTGCATATTATAGAGAAGGCAGAAAGTACAGCGGGGGTGCAGCAATATGATACCAGTTACAGCACTACTTATTACCGCCAGAAAGTGTCCCTGTTCAGGCTGATCCCCGATACGGAAACAGGAGAGATCATTTTCCTGGGCGACAGCATCACCGATTTTGCGGAATGGGCAGACCTGTTCAAAAACAATAAGATAAAGAACCGAGGCATCAGTGGAGACAGAACACGGGGCATCCTCAACCGCCTGGATGAGGTGATCAAACGCAAACCTGCAAAGGTCTTTATTATGATCGGCATCAACGATATCGCCGCAAATATCCCGGACAGTGTGATCATACAAAATTACACCACCATTATACAACGGCTGCGCACCGCTTTACCGGATGCCGCTATCTATATACAGAGTTTGCTGCCCACCAACGGCACCTTCCCGCAATTTCCGCGCCACCAGCGTAAGGAAGCGCACATTGATGCGATCAACGCTTATCTGCAGCAATTGGCCCGCGAACAGCGCTGCACCTATGTTGATCTCTACCACGCTTTCCTGGATAGTGAAGGCCGGTTAAATAAACAGTACACCAATGACGGCTTACATCTTACCGGCGACGGATACCTGGTATGGAAAAAGCTGTTGCTGGATAAAAAATACCTGTAAGCAGGATAGCCAGCCGCAGCACGTTATGCGGGCTGATAAGTGTGAACAACAATGCCGCCGGGGAAAGCTTTCGCATCTACCAGTTTCAGGTCAAACGGTTTTGCCAGATCGCTGAAGATGGGTAGACCCTGTCCCAGTGTTACCGGGTGAACCGCCAGGCAGTATTCGTCTATAAGCGGTGAAAACGGGGCTTTGCAGAGGGGAAGTGCGATGTTTGTTCGGTGTTTGTTCGATCCGGGTCCCGGTTTACCCCAGTCCTGTCTCAAAGTCATCCCAAAGATGTTCCACTCCTTTATAAGGAATGGGACATCTTTGGGACTGATATGGGACATATATGGGAGAGACCGGGACCCGGATCGGGTTTGGATCGGGATCGGAGGCTGCAGGCGCTGGTAAGGGGTCTAGTCCTGATATAGGTTTACACGAGCTGTTATAAGATCCTGTTTGAAGTTTACACGTGATTTCTAAGTCCTACTGACGGTTTACAGCATCGCTGTTGAGGTAAGGAAACAATAAAAAAAGGCCGCCTTCTGGCGACCTTTTTACAACTTTTCGTACCGCGTACGGGAATCGAACCCGTGATTCATCCGTGAAAGGGATGCGTCTTAACCCCTTGACCAACGCGGCATTCTTTTTCTTTGGGATTGCAAAGGTAATACCTCTTTTGATATTTCCAAAAAATATTTGCTTAACGCAAATTTCTATTGATTTATACCGGTATACCTTGTAAATTCGCGTCTCTATTTTTCAATTCAAACAGTGTTAAAATGGGAACGACTCTTAAAATCGGTATTAATGGGTTCGGTCGTATAGGCCGTTTGGTATACCGCCAGATCTACAAAATGCCCGGTATTGACGTGGTAGCTATCAATGATTTGACCAGCCCCAAAGTGCTGGCTCATCTGTTGAAGTATGATTCCGCGCAAGGTAGATTTGACGCTGAAGTTAGCTCCAGCGAAAGCGCTATCTCCGTTAATGGCGATGAAGTTAAAATATATGCTCAAAAAGATCCTGCTCAGATACCCTGGAAAGAGCACGGTATCGACGTGGTGATCGAGTGCACCGGCTTCTTTACTGATAAAGCTAAAGCGGAAGCACACCTTACTGCCGGCGCTAAAAGAGTAGTGATCTCTGCACCTGCAACCGGCGATCTCAAAACCATCGTGTTCAATGTAAACCATGAAACACTGGATGGTAGCGAAACCGTTATCTCCTGCGCTTCCTGCACCACCAACTGCCTGGCTCCTATGGCAAAGGTGCTGAACGATAAATACGGTATCGTGGCTGGTCAGATGACCACCATCCACGCTTACACCAACGACCAGAACACCCTGGATGCACCGCACGCCAAAGGTGATCTGCGCCGTGCACGTGCAGCTGCCGCCAACATCGTTCCCAACAGCACCGGTGCTGCTAAAGCAATCGGACTGGTACTGCCCGAACTGAAAGGTAAACTGGACGGTGGCGCACAACGCGTTCCCACTATCACCGGTTCTCTCACCGAACTGACCACCATCCTCGGAAAAAAAGTAACCGTAGAAGAAGTGAACGCTACCATGAAGGCAGCCGCCAACGAATCTTATGGTTATACTGAAGATGAGATCGTAAGCTCTGACATCGTAGGCATGACCTTCGGTTCCCTGTTTGATGCTACTCAGACCAAGATCGTAACAGTAGGCGATACCCAGCTGGTAAAAACAGTTTCCTGGTACGATAACGAAATGAGCTATGTTTCTCAACTTGTACGTACTGTGAAGTACTTTGCAGGACTGATCACCAAATAACACAAGCCATATTTATTATAGTGGAAGGTGAAAAGTGAAAGTGAATTGTATGGTTCACTCTTCACCTTTCACCTTTTACTTTTCTCCTTCCTCACCACCTCAACCTAAATGTTATGAGTGCATTCTCTGATTATAATTTCAATGGGCGCAAAGCGCTGGTACGTGTAGATTTCAACGTTCCGTTGAATGATAAATACGAGATAACTGATGATAACCGCATGCGTGCGGCTGTGCCTACCATCCAGAAGATACTGAAAGACGGTGGCGCGGTTATCCTGATGTCTCACCTGGGCCGCCCGAAAGATGGCCCTACCGAAAAATATTCCTTAAAACACCTCGTATATCACCTGGTAAAACTGCTGAACGGTACTACCGTCAAGTTTGCAGAAGACTGCGTAGGCCCCGTGGCAGAAGAGGCTGCAGCCAACCTGCAAATGGGTGAAGTGCTCCTGCTCGAAAACCTGCGCTTCCACAAACAGGAGGAAAAAGGTGACGAAGCCTTTGCACAGCAGCTGGCCAAACTGGGCGATGTTTATGTAAACGACGCCTTCGGTACCGCTCACCGTGCACACGCCTCCACCGCCGTGATCGCGAAATTCTTCCCTGCTGAGTTCCGCACCTTTGGCTTCCTGATGGAAGCAGAAGTGAGCAATGCCGAAAAAGTTCTGAACCAGGCCGCGCAACCTTTCACCGCCATCCTGGGTGGCGCTAAAGTGAGCGACAAGATCCTGATCATTGAGAACCTGATGGAAAAAGCCAACAACATCATCATCGGTGGTGGTATGGCGTACACCTTCCTGAAAGCGCAGGGCAAAGAGATCGGTAACTCCCTGGTGGAAAATGATAAGCTGGACCTGGCCCTTGAGCTCCTGGCCAAGGCAAAGTCAAAAGGCGTGAACCTGCTGCTGCCCGTTGATTCTGTGGCGGCAGACAAATTTGCCCCCGATGCCAATACACAGGTAGTATCCAATGATAATATTCCCGCAGGCTGGATGGGCCTTGACATCGGAGAAAAATCCGTACAGCTCTTCAGTGATGTGATCAGCCAGTCAAAAACCATCCTGTGGAACGGTCCTATGGGCGTTTTTGAAATGCAGGCCTTCCAGGGCGGTACCAAAGCAGTGGCAGACGCTATCGTGAAAGCTACTGAAAAAGGCGCCTTCTCCCTTGTAGGTGGTGGAGACTCCGTAGCTGCGGTAAACCAGTTTGGCCTGGCAGAAAAAGTAAGCTACGTATCTACCGGTGGTGGCGCTATGCTCGAGTTCTTTGAAGGCAAAGAATTACCCGGAATCGCAGCTATCAAAGCATAAAGCTTCAAATACCAATATTCAGATCCCAGGTTTCCGCCAGGAACCTGGGATTTTTATTTACACCACTTCCTGCTTTGGAATTTGGTTATTGGTATTTGGAATTTTGTATTTTGTATATCTATGAAAAAACTTTTCAGTCATCTCTATTTCCAGGTATTGGTTGCTATCTTCCTGGGTATCCTGGCCGGATGGCTTTTCCCCGGTATAGCCGGTACCGGTAAGCTGATCAGCGAAATGTTCATTAACCTCATCCGCATGCTGATCGCCCCCATCATCTTCTTTACCATCGTGCTGGGTATCGCTCGTATGGGCGATATGAAAAAGGTAGGCAGGGTAGGCGGCAAAGCACTGCTGTACTTTGAGATCGTAACTACCCTGGCCATTGTGATCGGCCTGGTGGTGGCCAACTGGCTGAAACCCGGGCACGGCGTGCCTTTAGTCAATGGAAATACGGCCGCTGTTCATAAGATAGAAAAGGCCGCCGGTGACATGAACTGGACCGAATTCCTCCTGCATATCATCCCTTCCAACGTAGTAGATGCTTTTGCCAAAGGCGATATCATACAGGTACTGGTGTTTGCGGTACTCTTTGGTTATGCACTCAGCAAAATGAAAGCCGCCGGAAGCGGCTTGCTGCATACCTTTGACCGCCTTGCGCAGGTGCTGTTTAATATTCTTAAGCTGATCATGCGGCTGGCGCCAGTGGGAGCGTTTGGCGGTATGGCTTACACCATTGGTACCTTCGGGGCGGCAGCGCTCATGCCGCTGGTAAACCTGATGCTATGCGTATACCTCACCATGTTCGTATTTATTTTCGGTGTGCTGGGTATTATCTCGCGGGTATACGGCTTTAGCCTCTGGCGTTACCTGAAGTTTATCAGCAACGAAATACTGCTGGTGCTCGGCACCTCCTCTTCAGAGTCCGCCCTGCCAGGCATGATGGAACGTCTTGAAGAATTGGGCTGCTCCCGTTCCGTGGTAGGCCTGGTAATACCTACCGGCTACTCTTTCAACCTGGATGGCACCAGCATCTATCTTTCCATGGCCGTTATTTTCCTGGCCCAGGTAAATCATATAGATTTGACACTGGCACAGGAACTGACCATCATCGGTATCCTGGTGATCACTTCCAAAGGAGCCGCCGGTATCACGGGCAGCGGCTTTATTGTACTGGCTTCCACGCTGACAGTGATCAGGGTGATACCGATAGAATCCCTGGCCATCCTGATAGGTGTAGACCGTTTCATGTCTGAAGCGCGCGCCATCACTAACCTGATCGGGAACGGCGTTGCTACTATCGTAGTGGCCAAAAGTGAAAAGGAATTTGACGATGAGAAATACCAGGCCGCTATCAAACGCCAGCTGGCATAAACATATTCTACATTAAAAATACTATCCGTTATGAAACTGAGCATGAAACACCTGCTAACCGGCCGTACCTTTGTGAAACTCCATCTGCTGGCCGGCTCTATGTTGTTACCTGTTAGCGCTTTCTCACAGCAGCCGGTTGTTACGCTTGAAAAAGTATGGGTATCAGATACTTCGCTGCGTGTACCGGAGTCAGTATACTTCGACGCTGCAAAGAATATCCTGTATGTATCCAATATAGAAGGTAAGAGTAACGGGAATGATGGAAATGGTTTCATCTCCCGCATGACGCCCGAAGGCAAGATACTGGACCTCCGCTGGGTAGAAGGCATGAGCGCTCCCAAAGGCATGGGGATCTACAAAGGGCGTCTCTACGTGGCCGACCTCACGGAAGTGGTGGTGATCGATATCCGCAAGGGTGCTGTTGCAGAGCGTATACCTGTGGAGGGTGCCGTGTTCCTGAACGATCTTACCATTGACAATAAAGGCGTGATCTATGTTTCTGATACCCGTGCAGGAAGAGTACACCAGATCAAAGACGGAAAAGTAAATACCCTGTTTGAAGTGAATGGACCTAACGGCCTGCTATGGCTACCCTCCGGATTGCAGGTCCTGGCTGACGGCGCCTTCTTTCAGCTGCAGGCTGGTAATACGCTGAAGAAAATTGCAGACATAGGCCAGAGTGTAGATGGTATAGTGCAGGTAAAAGCTGGCGAATTCATCGTATCTTGCTGGCCAGGAGAGGTATTCTATGTTAATGCAGCATCCGGCGCCGCCGTAAAACTGCTGGATACCCGGGAGCAGCAACTAAACACCGCCGACATCGGCTACAACCCAAAAAAGAAAATGGTGTATATACCAACCTTTAACGGCAATACCGTAGCGGCATACCGGATCAAAGGTTTATAAAAGGGGCAAACCACAAAAATAAAATGTAACTGTTAGTGAAAGTGTTTCAATGGAAGATATCGTACATCCCTGCCTGGCTATTGGCAATACCGGCAGCAATGCTTTCCTACATTACTTTTTTTTCCGTTGCCTTTCTCCTGTTTCTCTTTCACGCAAAGGCCCAGGAGCCGGATGTTTCCTACTCCTTCTCTCATATCAACCTGAAGAACGGCCTGGCCAGTAACCACGTGTCGGCCATCCTGCAAGACAGGAAAGGCTTTATTTGGATAGCCAGCACCGCCCTCCAGCGCTATGACGGAAGTAACCTGCTCACCGTAGCCAGCTTTGATAAAGTGCCCGGCTCCATCTATTATGATGATATCTGCCTCTGTGAAGACCGTAAAGGCCGTATCTGGATGGGCGCGCCTGATAATATTCACATCTACGATCCCGCAGCTGGTATTACGCGCCCGCTGAAAGTAGACATCCGCCCCTCACCGCAGGGCAATATACAATGCAGCCAGATAGTGGAAGATTATGCAGGCGTTGTGTGGGCCACCACGCAGGAAGGGCTTTTACGCTTCAACGACAGCACCGGCAGTTTTGAAAAAGCAGCCATGATACCAGAGTCTCAACGCCGCGAAATGAACAGCGCCATCGTGGAAGATGAGGAAGGCCGTCTCTGGATCAGCGGCCGTAGCGGCATCTACCTGCTGGACCGCGAGCGGAAGCACCTCTACAGCGCTGCCAATAACCCCGGACAGCAGCCTGTTTTCTCCATTGATAAAAGTGTCCGTAAGTTTTACATAGACTATCGCCGGCGCATCTGGATAGCCGCCCGCACCCGGGGCCTGCTTTGCTATGACCCCGGCGCCAGGAAGCTGCAGTCGTTTCAGATAGGAGAGGTGTTCGACATCACTACAGACCTGGAACATAATATCTGGGTGGCGCTGGAAGGTGGCAACATCGCCCGCTTTGATGATAACCGCCAGGAGTTCACCGTGCGTATCCAGGGAAATAATGAAGACGATCTGAGCCTGCATTACAACTTTGAGACCAATTGCTTCCTGACCGACCGGGAAGGTCATCTCTGGATAGGTACAGACAGGGGCGTTAATATACTGAGCCTGCATAACCCCACCCTGCGGGTGATGGACCAGCGCATTGTATTCAATGGGGGAAAACGGCTGCCAAGAGCGGAAGTAACAGACCTTTTCCAGGCCAGTAACGGAGACGTATACGTGGGGTACTGGGGTAAAGGCTTTAGCTGGATGAACAGCCAGCTGGAGCTGAAACGCAATTTTTCTCACAGCGGCACAGATCCTGCATCCACAATTCCTGAAAGCCGTAACCTGGTGTGGAGCTTTGCTGAACTGAGGAACGGGAACGTACTGGTAGGTCAGGAGAACGGTTTCCTCTCCGTATTCGATCCACGCCAGGGAAAATTCATCGCCCACCATCAACCGGCCGCCTTCCACGATCAGACCTTAATGAGCCTCTATGTGGAAAGCGATACAGCAGTTTGGATAGGCCTTTACAAAAAAGGACTGGCGCGCTGGAATCCCCGGCTGCATACTGCTTACGGATATCCGCAATTGCAGGAGAACCTGCAGCGGCAAACTTCCGTAATGGACGTGGTGCCGCACAACGATTCCCTGTTATGGCTGGCTACCAGCACTGCAGGCCTTGTGTTGTTCAATAAGTACAATGGCCATGTGGTAACGCGGGATAATTTTCGCCAGGGCACCCTGCTGGTCAATAATATAACCTGCCTGTACAAAGCAGATGATACCACCCTTTTGGCAGGTACGGATCATGGACTGTGGGTATACAATACCAACCATCATACCGCAAGGCCCCTCACCACCAACGGTGTGCTGTTTGATGAATGGGTGCTCAGCATGCGGGCCGATGATGCCACCGGGGGTATATGGTTCACCACGCCTTACAGCTTCTACCGTTTCAACCCCAAACAGTTTACACTGGAAACCTTTGTTCAGGGGGATAATATTGTAGACAACAACCGTAAAGTACGGCGCCGTATTATCGGCCTGCAGGATGGCAGGCTGCTGGTGGGCGCCTCAGACCATTTCCTGGCATTTGATCCAAAGGCGTTAAAGGTGGCGCCGCCCCCGCCGGATGTAACGATCCTGGGCCTCCGGGCACTGGACAGCGCCATACAGATTGATCCGCAGCAGTCGGTAGAACTTACGCACCGGCAGAACTTCATCTCCATTGAGTTCAAAAGCCTGCTGTATCACCCGGAAAAGATCCGTTATTATTACCAGCTGGACGGCCTGGATGAAGATTGGGTAAATGCAGAAGGACTGCTGATGGCCAAGTACACCAACCTGTCTCCCGGCGTGTATACGTTCCGGGTACGCAGCGTAAATGCCGCAGGAACCTTTTCTGCCAACACCACTACGCTCCGTATCAACATAAAGCCGGCGTTCTGGCAAACCAACTGGTTCAGGATACTGGTATTGCTGGTAACCGCTGCCCTGATCTATATCTATTTCAGGGCGCGTATCCACTATATTAAGAAAGAGGCCAAGCGCCGCACCCTGGTGCAGCAAAGAATGGCGCAGCTGGAAATGAAAGCCCTGCGGGCGCAGATGAACCCGCACTTCATCTTCAATGCCCTCAATTCCATCCAGACCTTTATGATGAAGAGCGAAACAGAACAGGCGCTTTCTTACCTGAACCGCTTTGCCCGCCTTATTCGCAGCGTGCTGGATAACTCACAGCAAAACACTATTCCCATCTCCAAAGAGGTGAGTATGCTGGAGAACTATATTGAACTGGAAAAGCTGCGTTTTGCAGATCAGTTTGACTATAAGATCATCATCGACCCTTCGCTGGATCCGGATTTTACAGAGATACTCACCATGATCATCCAGCCCTTTATAGAGAATGCCATCTGGCACGGGCTGCTGCATAAAAAGGAAAGAGGCCGCCTGCTGCTGTCCTTCACCCAGATGCAGGACCGTATATTGTGTGTGATAGAAGATAATGGTATCGGCCGTGAAAGATCAACCGCACTTAAACAGGCCAGTGGTTATACCCACGCCTCCCGTGGGCTGCAGATCACCCGCGACAGGCTTTCCCTCTATAACAGCCGTTTCAATATGGATGCCTGCTTTGATATAGAGGATCTTTACGATGAATATGGCCAGGCCACCGGCACCCGTGTTAACCTCTGGTTCCCATTGGTGGAAGACTGAAACAGTTTGAGCGTTTGGGAAGTTTAAAAGTTCGAAAGCGGCACAAGGGTTTGGGTCAACTTCAAACGCTTTAACTATTAAACCTGTACAACTCTCTTCTGCCTGGAGTCCCACCTCCACGGGCTGTGCAATAGTCTCAGTCCGCCCAGCCAGCGATGCTGCAATGAAATGTAATCTGTATAGTTTTCTTCATTGTTCAGCACTTCTTTGCCCAGTGTGGTAATGATCAGCATGTTATCTTGCTGTTCAATGATCCCCGCGCTGCGCATCCGCTGAATGTTAATATCGAGCTGGAAATCGCTGAAGCCATAGATCTTCATATCCTCCCAGAACTGGGCGTAAAGATCGTACCAGCGCATGGGGCACATGGTCACTTTATAAAGAAAATAGCTTTGAATGGCATTCAGCCCGTTCTCTACGGAGGGAAGCCGTTGCAGGTGTGCCGTCAGGGCTTTTCCAAGGTTGGTAAGATGGCCGGCAGGCCCTTTGCTGATCGCTTCCAGCGTCAGCGGTTCGCCTTCGCAGTAGGCTTGCCAGGCGCGGGCTGCCAGTTCCAGGTCTGCATCGTCCAAAAGCACACGTTGTTCAAATAAGGGGGGAAATTGTTCAGGCGGCAGCATGCCGAGGCTTTTGCATTCGGTTAGTCCGGCGGGGCGGTCAAAAGTCACCAGGCTTACCTGCGGAAGCCGGATCATTTGCGTACGGAGGTAATGTAAAATAAACAACAGGTTGATCTGGCAGAAAAGGGTAGACTCAAACCAAAGTACAATGGCGGCATTGTCTGTTGCCAGCTTCAGTTTTTCCAGCTCGCTCACCACACGGGCATAATAGGTTTGCTTGTCTATACCGTAATGGTATTCCAGGTGTTTGGAGCGGGTTTCAAAAAATGCGTTCATGTCGTTGGTGCATTTCACCTTGCCCTCACACATCATTTCCCGGCACACTACTACTGCTCCTGGTATTCCGCTTTCCCGGAATGGGGTAAGGGTAGCATCTCCATTAAGAACATGCAGGTACGACATGGTTTACGCTTTATTGAGGTGATATCAATCCAGCCTTTTACTCATTGCCATTATTACCAGCTTCCGCTTGCACCGCCTCCGCCGCCTGAGCCTCCTCCAAATCCGCCGAAGCCGCCGCCTCCTCCGCCGCCCCAGCCTCCGCCGGAGCCACTGCTCCATCCGCCACCGCCCATTGGGAAGCCGCCCCATCCACCCCAGCCTCTGCGGCTGATTGTGGTGCCGCCTCCACGACGGTTGTTAATCATAGAGAGCAGGATGATGGCTATCACTATCAGCACAAAAATAGAGCCGCCTCCTTTACCACGCTTCTTTTTCGGAATAGCTTGGTACTCCCCGGCAGCTGCCTTCTCGATAGCGTTCACCGCCTCATCCAGCCCCTGGTAATAATGTCCCTCTCTGAAATTGGGTACAATGATCTCATCTATAATACGATTGGCGATCGCATCCGGTACGGCTCCTTCCAGTCCGTAACCGGTTTCTATACGCACTTTCCGGTCGTCAATGGCGGCCAGTATCACCAGGCCGTTGTTCTTTTCTTTGGAACCAACGCCCCAGTCGCGTAATATTTTCAACGCTGTTTCACTGATGTCGTAATCGCCGGTGGTTCTGACGGTAACAATAGCGATCTGCGTAGAGGTGCTGTCATCATAGGCAACCAGCTTCCGTTCCAGCTCATCTGCTTCCTGGCGTAGCAGCACGCCTGCCATATCATTCACCAGCCTCGGTGGCGTTGGCCTTGGCGGTATCTCCTGTGCAAATGTCTGTATACCTGTTATCAATAATAAACAAAACCATAACCAGCAGAATATCCTCATTGTCTAAAACTATAGGTCAGTAAATGTTCATTTCCCTATTACAATATCATCCGGCAGTTCGTTTGTATCATCGCCGGCAGTGTAAGGAAAATGCAGTTGCAGTGATTCCCCGATCTCTTTGATACAGGCTTCAATACCTTCTATTACCCTGTTCTGTGAAAAATGTTGTTTCAGCAACAGGGCTTCGCCCTGCCAGAAGGTATCACCCACTTTTTCATGGATGCCCCGGTCTCCAAGAATGGCGAATTGATGATCCCGCAGGGCGATGTACAGCAGCACACCGTTGCGCTGCCGGGTCTTTGTCATGTCGAGCGAGAGGAAAACCTCCTGCGCCCTGTCCATCGGGTCTACATAAGCGCACCGGCTTTCAATAAACAGCCTGATCTCTCCGCTGGTAAGTCTTTCCGCTGAACGGACCGCCTGTACAAGTCTGGCTTTATCAGCCTCGTCTACAAGCTCTTTTTTGCCAAATGGAAATATGCGCATAATACAAGTATTGAAGGTCAAGTGCCAGATTCAGATTCCAAATGCCAGATACCAAATTTCCAAATCCCAGACTTCAATGGGGGGAAGGCGCCTGACTTAAAAGTACATTGTTTTTAACACTGGCACATTTCCCGTTTGTGTATTTGGAATTTGGAATCTGGCATTTGGAATTTGTTCTTTAGAATTTTCTATCAGAATTGGACTTTGGGTGCATTTTCAGATCCGGGCTGTGCCTGGAAATAACCTTTCTGCTGGAACCCTGCGATGCCGGCTATCAGGTTGTTGGGAAAACTGCGCACAGAGCTGTTGTAACCGTTTACCGCATTGTTGAAATCATTGCGGGCAACCGTGATTCGGTTCTCAGTACCTTCCAGCTGTGCCTGCAGGTCCAGGAAGTTCTGGTTAGCTTTCAGCTGCGGATAGCTTTCTGCTACTGCCAGTAAGCGGCCCAGCGCAGTGCTTAATTGTCCCTGCGCCTGCTGGAACTGCTGAATCTTTTCCGGTGAAAGGTCTTCCGGGTTAACAGTGATCTGTGTGGCTTTTGCACGTGCTTCTATCACCTGCGTCAGGGTAGTCTGCTCGAAGTTGGCAGCGCCCTTTACGGTGTTCACCAGGTTAGGGATGAGGTCGGCCCTGCGCTGGTACTGGCTTTCTACGGCGCCCCACTTATTCTTTACATTCTCATCCAGTTTTACCAGGCCGTTGTATTTGTTACAGCCGAACATGCCTAATAATACCAGGACTACAATAACGATGATACCTTTTTTCATCTTCAATATTTGATTTTATGATTTCACATTAAGATATATTGCCCCTAATAGCTTGCTGGTTTAGTGCAGTTTAACAGCGCATTGGGTTGGGATGTATCAAACCTACACGAAATTCATCAAATCACAAAAACAATCTCCACCGCTGTTACTGCACAGTCTACTGAAAAAATAGGGCCAAAATCATGCTGTTTATATATAATTTTGCCGGAGTATTCATCACCCTCATCTAAATGCAAATCCTGCTTTTAACTCAGATGTGGTTTTATTGTTTGTAACTCATTTATTTTAATTAACTTAGAGCTAAGACTCCTCAATGAGTGTGCAACACATCCATATTCTCTATATCGATGACGAGATACACAATCTGAACGCCTTCAAAGCTTCTTTTCGCAGGCTGTATACGGTATTTACCGCCGAATCGGCAGAAGAGGCAGTGAAGATCCTGTCAGAAAACGATATCCACATCATAATTTCAGACCAGCGGATGCCTAAGATGACAGGCATCGAATTCTTCGAATCCATACTGGAAAAATATCCTGAACCTATCCGTATACTGCTCACCGGTTATGCAGATATCAACGCGGTGATCGATGCCATCAACAAAGGCCAGGTATATAAATACTTCTCCAAACCATGGAATGAAGAAGAGCTCCGGCATAATATTGAAAAGGCCTATGAAGTGTACGCCCTTCGTAAAGAGAACAGGGAACTGACGGCCAAATTGCTGGATGTAAATGAAAAGCTGGAATTCCTGCTCAGGCAAAAACTGATCTCCTGATACTTTTCCTGTCGTTTATCGTTTCGTTTGTTTATGTCCGTGGGTGAAAATGGATCGTATTATCGTAGATACGATACCCGATGTTCAGCGAGGATGACAATTGCTCCAGGAAATCCTGCAGGGGTTTGTCTTTCTCAAGACAACCGGAATACTGCATAGCTGCCATCGATTGTCTGTCAAATGCTAATTTAAGTCCAAACCAGCGCTGAATAACCGGCTCCAGTTCCCGCAAATTTTTGTTGCGGAAGCGGTAGATGCCTTCCCGCCATCCAAGCGTTATGGATTCATCAAAACGTTTTACCTTGAACCGTTCACCGGTACGGTAAATAGCCTCATACCCGGGTTTGAGCGTTACGTCCAGTGTATCGCCTACATCAGTAACTGCGGCGCCCTGCACCAGTGATGTAATGATCATACCGGAATCGTAGGAGTTAATGTTAAAAGCAGTGCCCAGCGCCTTCACAGACGTGCTGGGCGTATGTACAATAAAAGGTTGTTTGGGATTCTTGGCCACAATAAAATAGGCTTCGCCTTCCAGGTAAACTTCTCTTGTCTTGCCAGGGAAGATAAAAGGAAAACGCAAAGTGGAACTGGCGTTCAGGTGTACTTCCGTTCCATCTGCCAGCTCAATCCTGTAATCCGTTTTTGGCGGTACGGTCAGTGTATTCCATTCCACCGTAACGTTATTATCATCATCCTGCGCTGCAGGCGCTGATGCAGGTGTCTGCGCTGTTGCAGGCGCCGCCTGCGTCTTTGCATCCTGTTGGGCGGTATTATTATTTGCAGGCAACTGCTCCGGGCCAGGCGGGGTCTCCGTTTTGGCCTTTGCCTTTATCAGCCGGCCTTTTGCCGCAGGGGTAGGGGTTGCACTGGCTACCACGCCGGCTGCCGGTTGGGAGGAACGTTGCAGCCAGCCATTATAATAGGCAAAACCTGAGAAAGTGATCAGCACACCGGCGACGGCGGCTGCTGCACGATATCTTTTCATGAACGTCAGCACCCTTGTACCGAAAGAGGGGGCGGGCCTTAACAGGGCCTCTATCTTGCACCAGGCAAGGTCGGCCCGGAGGTCTTCCAGGATATCATTGTTGGTGGCAATTTTGGCATTCTCGAGTTCAAACCAGCAATTGCGTACGTGCTCGTCTTGTTGAATCACCTGCTGCAGATACCTGTCATTCTCTTTACTGATCTCGCCTAATTGCTTTTCCAGCAATAGTTGGTAAATGTGTTCTTCATTAAATTTCATATAGAAAAGCACATAAGAAAGTTCGACGTTTTAGCTATACCGTATACGACGTATATCCTCCAGGGCCAGTTTTAATTTTTCCGCAGGCATATTATCAAGGGAACTTAAAACCTGCTTACGAAGCTCCTGGTGTTCTGTTGCGTTCTCGTTTGGGTGTGGGAGATATTGTTCTTCACCATTTTCATTCCGGGGCTCCCGGGCCTGGTCCAGACAATCTAAATGAACCTGTTGATAGAGGAAGCCTCCTACCGATTGCTGTATGTCAAGATATAGTTTTTCTTCCCATATACGTATGAATGTATGCTGTACAACGTCCTGCGCACGTTTCATATTACCTACCATAGTAAAGGCTTTCAGGCATAAAGGTTTGTAATATTTCAGGAAGAAATATTGGTACGCCTTTATATTACCCAGTTTTAACTCTGATAATACAGCCATATCATCAATACTAGTCATATCGTTGCTTTTTGCGATAATAGGTGAAAATTATGAGCTGTTTTTTGGTCGAAACCCGCTCTCTGTTTAGGTGTTCGTTTCTTGGCGGCCATAATTTCCTATTAAAAGTTACAACAAAAAGTTAATTATTGGTTAATAAAGTTAAATAATTGAAACAGTATCAGCTTGATATTTAAAATCCGGCGTTTAGGTATACCCGGAAGTTTCAAAGTATAATACTTTAAATATGTAAAGTTTGAGGTCTCAGGTTTGGGGTTTGAGGGTCGTTTGACGTTGCAGGTGCAGGGTTGGGTATCAGCCTGGTACAAGTGTTTCTTTTGATACATCAGAACCGAACCTTTAACCTCTAACGAACCTCAAACCGCAGACCTCAAACTTCAAACCTCAAACCCCAAACTTGAAACTTTCCCTTAAATTGCACCCCATTGTAAGACTTAATATTCCTGAATATGCAAGTATGGAAAGATTACCAGGCAAATCATAAAGACCGTTTCCTGGATGAATTGTTAGCACTGCTGCGCATTCCCTCTGTGAGCGCAGATTCCCGCTTTAACCAGGACGTGAAGGATTGCGCAGAAGCCGTAAAGCAGCGGCTGCAGGAAGCCGGCGCAGATAAGGTGGAAGTATGCCCCACCGCCGGCCACCCTATCGTTTACGGTGAAAAGATAATAGATCCGGCATTACCTACCGTGCTCGTATACGGCCACTACGACGTACAGCCCGCCGATCCGCTGGAGCTCTGGCACAGCGGCCCCTTTGAGCCGGTCATTAAAGACGGTAAGATCTTTGCCCGCGGCAGTGCCGACGATAAAGGCCAGTTCTACATGCACGTGAAGGCCTTCGAGATCATGACCAAAACCAGCACCCTGCCCTGCAATATCAAATTCATGATAGAAGGAGAGGAGGAAGTAGGCTCCGCCAACCTCGGCATCTTTGTGAAAGAGAACAAAGAACGCCTGAAGGCCGACGTAGTGCTGATCTCCGATACCGCTATGATCAGCCTGGAAAATCCTTCCCTGGACACCGGTCTCCGCGGACTCTCCTACATGGAAGTGGAGGTAACAGGTCCCAACCGCGACCTGCACTCCGGCGTATACGGCGGCGCAGTGGCCAACCCGGCCACCATCCTCTGCCAGCTCATTGCCTCCATGCACGATGAGTACAATCACATCACCATCCCCGGCTTCTATGATAAAGTGCTGGAGCTTTCCAAAGAAGAAAGGGACGCCCTGAACAAAGCGCCTTTCAACGAAGCGGAGTACAAACAGGACCTGGGCATCGATGAACTCTGGGGTGAGAAAGGATTTTCTACCATCGAACGTACCGGTATCCGTCCTACCCTGGAGGTGAACGGTATCTGGGGTGGTTACACCGGCGAAGGCTCCAAAACCGTACTGCCGTCCAAAGCATCCGCCAAGATCTCCATGCGCCTGGTGCCCAACCAGGACTGGATAGAAATATCTGAGCTGTTCAAAGCACATTTCGAAAAAATTGCGCCCAAAACAGTAAAAGTAAAGGTAACTGCCCACCATGGCGGAAGCCCCTACGTTACGCCTACAGACCATATTGCTTTCAAGGCGGCCAGCAAGGCCATAGAAAGCACTTTTGGCAAAGCGCCCATCCCGGTGCGTGGCGGGGGCAGCATTCCCATCGTGGCGCTGTTTGAGAAAGAGCTGGGCCTGAAGACCATCCTCATGGGCTTTGGCCTGGATAGTGATAACCTGCACTCTCCCAACGAGAAATACGGGCTGGAGAACTTCTATAAAGGAATTGAGACCATCCCCTATTTCCATCAATACTTTGCGGAGATGAGCAAAAAGTGAGCATTGTATGCCAGCAACAGAAAAGCTCCGGGTAGATAAATACCTCTGGGCCATCCGTATATTCAAAACCCGCAGCCAGGCCGCTGCAGCCTGCGATGCAGGCAAGGTAAGACTCAATGGCGCAGCCGTAAAAGCTGCCCGTACCGTAAGCCTCGGCGATCAGTACGAAGTGAAAACCGAAGCCCGCCGCTGGAAGATCGAAGTCACCGGCCTGCTGCATAACAGGCTCCAGTATACGGAGGCCATTAAATACTATGTAGACATCACCCCTGAAGAAGATAAGCAATTCAACCAGCGGGTAAGCGCCAGCTTCTATACCGGTAAACGGCCCAGCAAAATAGGCCGCCCCACCAAACGGGAACGGCGTGACCTCGACGAGTTCATGGAAGGGGATGCCTGAAGGCAAATGCAAAATTCCAAATTCCAAATACCAAATTCCAAGGGGAATAAAGGGTTCATTTAGACACTGTCTTGTTTGGAATTTGGGAATTGGGATTTGGAATCTATCTTTGCATCCTTATTATATAATAGATGGCTACTAAACAAAGCGATGTTCTCTCCGCCGATTTCCTGGTGAAGATAGCAGAAGAATTCGGTACCCCCGTTTACGTGTACCACGCAGAAAAGATCAAAACCCAGTACGAAAAGCTGCAAAAGGCCTTTTCGAAGACGGACGCCCGTTTCTTCTACGCCTGTAAGGCCCTCACCAATATCAATGTGCTGAAGTACATCAACTCCCTGGGCTGCGGACTGGATACCGTGTCCATCCAGGAAGTACAGCTGGGCCTCAAAGCCGGCTTCGATCCCAAGCATATCATCTTTACGCCCAACTGCGTGGATCTGCAGGAGATCATCGCCGCTAAAGACCTGGGCGTAAACATCAATATCGATAATATCTCCATACTCGAACAGTTTGGCAATACCTTCGGCGGCAGCTATCCTATCTGCATCCGCCTGAACCCCCACATCATGGCCGGCGGCAACTTCAAGATCTCTACCGGTCATGTGGACAGCAAATTCGGTATCTCCATCCACCAGCTGCGGCATATAGAGCGTATCGTGAAAAGCACCCGCCTCAAAGTAACCGGGCTGCATATGCACACCGGCTCCGAAATAAAGGATGTAGACGTGTTCCTGCGCGGCGTGGAGATCATGTTCGAAATGGCAGAACACTTCCCCGACCTGGAGTTTATTGACCTGGGCAGCGGGTTTAAAGTAGCCTACCAGCAGGGCGACCCGGAAACAGACATCGATCTGCTGGGCAAAAAGCTTTCAGATGCTTTCAACGGCTTTAATAAAAATTACAGCCGCCCGCTGCAGCTGTGGTTCGAACCCGGAAAGTTCCTCGTAAGCCAGAGCGGCTATTTCGTGGTGAAAACCAACGTCATCAAACAAACCACCGCTACCGTGTTCGTAGGCGTTAACTCAGGCTTCAATCACCTGATCCGCCCCATGTTCTACGATGCATTCCATCTTATCAAGAATATCTCCAATCCCAAAGGCACTGAACGGATCTACACCGTGGTAGGAAATATCTGCGAAACAGATACCTTCGGCTGGGACCGTAAACTCAATGAAGTGCGGGAAGGCGACTACCTCGTATTCTATAATGCAGGCGCCTACGGCTTCGAAATGTCTTCCAACTTTAACTCCCGCCTCAAACCGGCCGAAGTAATGGTGAAAGACGGCAGGCCTCAGCTGATCCGCAAAAGAGACACCCTCGACGATCTCCTCAAAAACCAGGTGGAAATTGAGATGTAAAAGTTTGGAGTTTGAGCCTCGTTCGAAGTTTGAAGTTCGTTCGAGGTTTGAGGTGTGAAATTTGAAGTTCGTTCCGGGTTTGAGGTTGCTTTGAAGTCCCGGTTTCAAGGTTTGGTACAAGTGTTCCTTTTTGGGTATACAGGTACTGAACCTTTAACATTTTAACGAACCTCAATCTTCAAACCTCAAACCTCAAACTTCAAACTTGGCAAAAAATGTTATAAATTTGCAAAACTTCCTTCCACTGCTTATTCCTGCACAAACGGTCACACTGTTAGACGTTACCTTTCTATGACAAAATATTGGGAATGGTTTAATTTATACGCTAGTTGATTATGAGAGTTTTAACCGCACAAACGGGCGTTTTTAAAGAAGAAGGGGTGATTGAAAGCCGTATATCCTTCGCTCCTTTCGTGAGGTTCCTGAAAGAAAAGGCAGCCAAGGGAGATGATACGCGCGCATCTTACTACCAGCAGCTGGTAGATAAGTTTGAACAAACCCCCACCGCCCTCGTGCCCTTCAAAGGGCCCGAAGAAGTGGCAGCGCACCAGGAATTACTGGACATCGTAGCGGCCAACGTTTTCCCGGTAACCGCTGATATGGATAAGGACATCTATGGCATCGGCATGCCATATAAGTTTGCCATTTTTTACTACTCGGAACAGTTCAAAAAGGTCTTCACCAAAGATGGTGAGCACCTGGCTACCGCTCCTCATGGCATCGCCACCGAAAAAGTGGAGCGCGATAAAAAGGAATGGCTGTATAAGCTCATCCTCCAGAAAGTATATGATTTTCCCGTGAGCTATGACACAGAGATCATCCACACCGTAGCTACCCCCGACAACAGCAACGGCATCAAAGGCTATGTGAAGGTAAAGGTAGACCCCCGCTTTGTAGACGTAAAGGTAAAAGGCACACTGCCCGACCTCTGCTACGACAAGGTATGCCTTAAACAGGCCTCCCTGGAGTGGCTGGAAGAAGTGCTGCCCCTCAGCCTTTTCACCCTCGAAGGATTTGTGATCTGGACCGTGAAGGATGTTACCCAGGAACAGGTGCTCAACCGGGTGAAAGACCTGGTCATGAACATGACCGAAAAGAACGAACTGAAAAGCTACCGCAAGTTCGAAGAGAACATACTGGCCGCCGCGCAGATCAAAGACGCCAGCGTACACCTGCTGCCCGTACCCAAGATCAACGGCCGTTACCTGCTCGAATCCCGCTTTACCGAAACAGACATCGTGCTGGGGATGAAGGGAAGCGAAAAAACACAGCAACACCTGTTTCAGCAAATGCTGGAGTATGTGCTGGGAACCCTGGACCCGCTGATACTGCCAACCGTGAACGAGACCACCGTGCAGCCGTATCCCTTCCTGAAATACCTGCCGTTGAAAGGCATCAAAAGCTTTATCATGGCCCCGGTAATGCATGAAGATGGCCTGCTGGGCATCATAGAGATGGCCTCCACCCAGGAGAACGCCATTACCCTTGAAGCCCTCGGCCATATGGAAGTGCTGTATCCCATGGCGCAGATGTTCGTCAGCAGGAGCCTCAGCATCCTGAACAACCGCATCACCGGTGTAATCAAAGAAGAATTCACCGCCCTGCAGCCCGCAGTGGAATGGAAATTCATTGACGCCGCCTGGAACTACCTGCACACCCCTCCGGGTGAGCGTAACTATATCGGCAACATCACCTTTAATGATGTATACCCGCTGTACGGCGCTATCGATATCCGCAACTCTTCTATTGAACGCAGCAATGCCATACATGAAGATCTGCGCGAACAGCTGCTGCTCACACAGGATACCCTTGCACAGATTGATGGTAACATACATCTGCCCCTGCTGGAGGAATTGCGCGTCAGGAATGATGTCCTGCTGAGCGGGATAGACAGCACCATGCTGTCTGAAGAAGAACAGCAGATCACCGAATTCCTTGACCAGGAGATCGCCCCGCTGTTCCGCCACCTGTACGACAGCCATCCAACGCTGCACCCGCTGCTGAACAGGTATTTCCAGACCATCGATAAGGCAGAAGGCCACATTCTCCGCAACCGGCAGGAATATGAGGCCAGCCTGGCTGCCATCAACATGGCCATCAGCCAGTATCTGGACAAGGAAAAGGAAAATATCCAGCTGTCATTTCCCTGCTACTTTGAAAAATACCGTACAGACGGGATAGAGTATAACATCTATATCGGGCAGTCCATTGCCCAGTCCCGTAAGTTCGACATGCTCTACCTGCGCAACCTGCGACTGTGGCAGCTGTCGTCCATGGCCGAAATAGCAAGGCTGACCCACAAGCTCAAGGGAGAGCTGAAAGTACCGCTGCAAACCACGCAGCTGATCCTGGCGCACAGCAATGCGATAGACATCAGCTTCCGTCATGACGAAAGACGTTTTGATGTGGAAGGCGCTTACAACATCCGGTACGAAATCATGAAAAAACGGATCGATAAAGTGCATGTGGAGCCCGGCGGACAACGCCTCACGCAGCCCAACACCATCGCCGTGGTATACGCCTATGCCAAAGAGATGGAAGAATACCGTAAGTACATACAGTTCCTGCAAAGCAAGAACATCCTGAAACCCGGTATCGAAATGCTGGAACTGGAAGAGCTGCAGGGCATCAGCGGCCTCAAGGCCATGAGAGTACAGGTGAACCTGGAAGATTAAAAAAACAAGGGTCTTCAGCCGTAGTCAGTGACGATGGCTGAAGACCCTTTTATTTATACTTGCAAGACCTTAAAACCTGAACCCCAAAGTCACATACGGCAGCGTCCCTTCTTTTGACTTACCCACTGTAGCCGTCACCACAAACATATTCACCGGTACCAGGAATATGCCCCCGCCATACCCGTTATGCCACCTGCCTGATTTTTCTCCTTCCAGCCATACACGGCCCACATCATTGAACGCCAGCAATCCCACGGAAGCCGGGAACAGGTACGACTGGAACTGGAACAGCTTTATGCGCAGCTCTAAATTATTATACACCATACTGCTACCCGCAAAACGGTTGTTACGATAGCCGCGCAGGTTCTGCACACCACCCAGCATCAGGGCCTGGAAGAATTCATAATGGCCCCAGATATGCCCGCCGCCTAAACGGGTTACCAGCACTACATTGGCAGGAATGCTGATACTGGTGTAAAGGCTCAGGTCTGATGTAGCCTGCAGGTAATTATGTTTTTCCTGGTTCAGCCCCTGGGTGCCTAATGCGCTGGTGGTCCATTGCAGACCGCGTGTAGGCAGCACCTCGTTATCGCGGGTATCTATCGTAATGCCTACCCGCAGCCCTGCATAATCTTTACTGGCAAAAACACTTTGTGAGTCCAGCCCGTTCTGCGGGAACTTGGTAACAAAGCGGTCAAAGTTCTCGTCTTTGTCAAGCGCATAGTGTGTGAAAGAAGGTCCGTAGAAGAACCGTACCTTGGCGCCCAGCTTGCTTTTCAGGAGGGCTTCCGCATTATACAGGTTATAACGGGAACGGTAGTACCAGATATCAAATGATTTATCGTACACACTTTGGTTACCCAGCCCGAAGAAGTTGATGGTATTATGCGGGGCTTTGGCGCTGGCGGTCAGCTCCAGGTCAGTATTGCCGATAGCGTCTGTAAATTCACCCCTGTAGCGGAACTGGTAAGCCTTGGTGGCAACAGAGTGACCGGCTAAAAAAGTATGCCGGGCAGCGAAAGGCTCTTTGCGCCAGCCCTGCTTGGTGTACTGGAAACCCAGTCCCAGCAGTATACCATCATCCAGGTTATAGCCTGCAAAGATCAGTGGCATCAGCCGGTCATATTTGAAAGACAGGCGGTCGTAGTGGATCACAGAAGGGCTGGAGGAAAGGCGGAGCCGGGCATGATGCACGTCAAAGCTGTCCTTTCCCTGGCGCAGATCGTATATGCGTACCGGTTTACCACCGCCACTGGAGCTGTCGATATAGGTATCGCTGTCTTTGCCGCCAATCAGCCGTATCCTGATCGGGCTGCCGTGATCGCCGCTTATAATGAAACGGTCAGACCCTCCAAGGCCATAGAGGCGGATCTCCTTTGTATCGGCAGGGTCAAAGGTGCGGGAGTAGATGGCCTGCTCTCTTTCACCGTCCTTGCTGATCTTGTAGGCGTTAACAGCCACTTTCCCTTCCGGCAGTTTCTGAATGGAGAACAGTTCATTTTTCAGGGTACCGGGTATATCCACTTCTTTGGCCAGGAAGCGGTAGTATTTCATGGCAGCGGGCTCCAGCAGCTCGCGGCGGGCCTTCAGGTTGTTGAAGGTTTCATCGCCCACCATGGCGCGTACCGTGTCTGGAAAGCGTTTTACAGCGCTCAGCATCACGGTGTCTGTCATCTGCTGCACAAATTGCTGTATACCGTTCTGCCATTGCTGTTTGTCCAGCTGGTTCATGAAAGACCGGTCAAAATAACGGGCGTTGAAATTAAAGCCGTTAATATCCCGGTAGTGGTCGTTGAATCCCTGGAACTTGGGCAGGGCCCATTTGCGGGAAGCAAGCCACGGTAGCACACCCTGGCTTACAAAAAAGGCCTGGTCGCGGTCTCTCGGAATGGGGTAGAAGGTTTTGCTTTTCCCATCCTTACTTTTCACAGCGCCCCAGCGCCATTGGTCATCATGGCGGTCCCAGTCGCCTACCAGCATATCCAGCAGGCGGGCGTGCAGCACCTTATCCTGTTCAACGGAATTATCATTGTCACCCTGCAGTTGTTTCAGGGTCTTTTCAGTATTGTTGGTTTTGTCTTTTACCGGTTCCCTTTCTTCCAGCAGGTATACATCTCCGCCAAAAGCTTCGTAGATACCCAGCGAGGTATCCTTGGGCAGGTATACAAATGTTGGGTTGGCATGAGGTATGCCCGCGGCATGAGCCAGGGACGCTACTACCGGTGCTGCATAGGGGTTGGAAGAAGATATCTGGTCCTGCACCACGTCTTTGGCAAAGGTTTCCCTGAACTCTTCCGGCAGGGCATTGCGCGGGTCTTTCTTGATTGAGCGCAGCGCCCATTCTTCGCCCTGGGGGTCTTCCAGCCGCAGGGATTTGGTTTGCAAACCGCCGCCCCGCTGGGTAATACGTAATCCGCCTTTCTCCTTGCTGAGGTCCAGCACCGGGAAATTCAGCGGTGCTGCCCACACGGCGCGGTAGTTGTTGCCCAGCCACCAGCGGTGAAAGCCGCTGGCCTTGTTGTATTGCACATCTGCCGCCATCCTTACAGAAGAAGGCAGTGCGGAGGCAGGTGTACTGGTGGCCACCGCCGCCTTTTTGATATCCGATAGCTTCAGCAGGGCGCTTTCGTATACAGGTTTTTGCAGGTCTTTGATCAGGTAATATTGTACCCGCAGGGTGCCGTCTTCCATCAGCTCCAGCGTACTGAAACCGTTACCGTAGCTGGCAAATAGGGAATGTTTCCCTTTCTTTACCCGGTCGTGGTGAGAGGCGCTGCCGCTGACGATATAATAATGCTGCCCGTCTTTCAGCAATTGCAGCGCATGATCATGCCCCGCTACAAACACCGTGGGGCCATGCGTTTTAAAGGTTTCCTCCACCCGTTTGATCATCTGCTGGTATTCAGGATGGGGAATGTCTTCCCGGGCGCCAAATACCCCGCGTGCAATGGGATAGATAGAACCCAGCACCGGTAGCGGGATGTACAGCCCCGGCTTCAGGTCAGTAAAAGGAAAGATATGTTGCTTGATAGTATAATATCCGCCGTGAATGCCATGGCTGCGGAAGGGGTGGTGAGTGGCAAACAGGATCAGTTTACCCCTGTTGCGGGCCACCAGGTCAGATAGTGCGGTGATCACCTCTTCCTTGTCCTTACAGTCGCAGGAAGAGCCGGCGCCCGGCTTCTGGTAGGGAAACAGCCACCATTCGCTGTCCATCACGATCAGCGTTACATCTTTGTTGATGGGCACTTCTACCGGGCCGGGGCATCCGTCCTGCGGTAAATAGCGCACATTGGGCAATGAGAGCGAGTCTACATATTGCTGCTGGTTGCGGACAATGTCCCAGCCGCCGGGCTTCATCTTGTTCCAGTCATGATTGCCGGGGATGAAGATGGCTTTGGATGCGGTGTTCTTTACCAGGCCTACTTCATAGTCCAGTATCTCTTTGGCATGGGGATAGCGTTTGTCTGCTTCATCGGGTAACCCGTAAGGATACACGTTATCGCCAAGATAGATAACGGTATTACGGGCATCCTGCATGTTATAACGCTGTCGTACAGCGTCGATGACCGGGTTACGGCCATCCTCGTGCAGTTCGCCTGCATCGCCTATCAGAATGATCCGCTGAACAACATTGTTGTCAGTCTGCGCGTACGCGGCGCCGCAGCTGGCCGCCGTGATAAGCAATGGGAAAAGTCTCCGCAACATGGTACGTTAATTTAATCGATACGGTTGATGGCAATCAATATCTAATATCGTAATGGGACCCAAGCTAAAGAATGTCTGAATTACGTATTTCGATGTATGTTTTATGGTTTGTAAGAAAATTTGAGAATGTCAGCAACGCCGTCTCCTGCTTCATTTGATATGTACATATCTCCGTTGGGGGCGAATGATATGCCTTCCGGTTGCTCAAACAGCTTGCCTCTGAGGTGATGCACCTCCAGTACCTGGCCCTTCATATCTGTTATTACCAGCAGGTTGTTGATGGCATCCACTATATATAAGCGTTTATCGATGGGGTGGATGGCAGCCGCTGAAGGCCTGAAATTCTTCATGTCATTGCCGTTGATTTTGGCGATCTGTTTTACGTCTATCCGGTAGGCCGGAACCGTATCATACTGCATAGTACCCAGGTCAAAGCGGTAAACGCTGGTGGCCCGCTGGCCTTTGTCTTCTGCGCACTGCTTGCAGATGATCATCAGGCTGTTGCTCGCAGTATCGGGGTAAATGCTCTCAAATTCCTGTTTCCCCTTCTTATGAAAGGGGTATTCGGTAGAAGTTACACTGTCTGTAAAGATATCATGCACCTGGTATAAAGTGCCGTTGCTTTTCAGCACGATCCAGCCTTTGGCGGTATGGATCAGGTCTTCATAATCGCCGCTGCGGCCAAATTTGGAATCGGGATAAGGCTTATTAGCGCTCAGGTCTATCAGGAAGATCTTGCCCTGCTCATCGTTGATGGCATATATGTGGTGCTCGTCGGGAAACAGCTGTATCCCCGATATTTCCTGCATGGATTCTCTTACCCGGAACCGTTCCGGTTCTGTAAGTTTATACCCCCTGGGGGATGTGTTTTTTTTCTGCTGATCGCTGAAAGCATTGCAGGAAATGAACAACAGTAAAAGCAGGGATGAAAAGCGTATATCCATAATTCAAGTTTGAGAGGCCTGTTTTCCTTGGTAAATTTAAATCAAAAATGCAGTAACTTGCTGTTCTTCTGAATTGTTATTTATGCAAATAGCGTCCATTATCGAAGCTGCAGGGCAGTATGTAAAGGCACAGTATCAGCAACATCCGAATCCAAACCTGGTTTATCACGACTTAACCCACACACAACAGGTGGTGGAAGCAGCGGAGCAGATTGCTGCGCATTACCGGCTCCAGGAGCAGGATCAGCTGGTGGTAATGGTAGCCGCCTGGTTCCATGACGCAGGGTATTTGCTGGGCAATGCCAAGGGGCATGAAGACAAAGGCGCTGAGCTGGCCCGCAACTTTCTCCGCGAACAGCAGCTGCCCGAAACAATTCAGGACCAGGTAAGCGGCTGTATCATGGCCACCAAAATGCCGCAAAACCCGCATAACCTGCTGGAAGAGATCGTATGCGATGCAGACCTCTTCCACCTGGGCTCCAAACATTATAAAGAGCGCAGCAAGGCCATGCGCCGGGAAGCCTCCGCTACCCTGGGCGAAGAGATCTCCCCCGCCGCCTGGGCAGGTACCAGCCTTTTATTCCTGGAAAATCACCAATACTTTACAGACTACTGCCGCGTACTGCTCAAGGAACAGAAAGATGATAATATCCGCTGGCTTAAAAAGAAAATGAATAAAAAACATAAGGACGAAGAAGAAACGGCAACATCAGCAGCTTCCACGCATTTGAACGCAAATCCGCTGCCCGCGTCTGCAGAACACCAGACCAAGGAAGAAAAGAAAAAAGAAGATAAGAAGGAAAAAGATAAAGAGGCGAAGAAAACCGGCAAATTCGGCAGGGGCGTTGAAACCATGTTCCGTACCACCTCTACCAACCATATACGCCTGAGCTCTATGGCAGACAGTAAGGCGCATATCATGATCTCTACCAACGCCATCATTATATCCATCCTCTTATCGGTGCTGCTGCGCAAACTGGAAGACAATCCCAACCTGATCATTCCCTCTTTCATACTCCTGGCCACCAGCGTGGTCACCATTATTTATTCCGTGCTGGCTACCAGGCCCAATATCACCAACGGCCGTTTTACCCGCGATGACATCGAGAAGAAAAGGACCAACCTGCTGTTCTTCGGTAACTTCCACGGCATGACCCTGGAAGAATACGGCTGGGGCATGACTGAAATGATGAAAGATGCCAATTTCCTGTACGGAAGCCTTATCCAGGACATCTACCACCTGGGCGTAGTGCTGGGCCAGAAATACCGCCTGCTGCGCATCGCCTATAATATTTTTATGTGGGGCCTCATCATCTCCGTTCTGGCCTTCGTAGTTGCTGTGGTTTTCTTTCCGGTAAAAGACTAATAATGCATGGATATTCCATTATATGATCGTGATCTGAGCTGGCTTTCCTTTAACTATCGTGTGTTGTGTATGGCAAAGGATGAACGGGTACCCTTATACGAACGGATCCGCTTCCTTTCCATCTTTTCTTCCAACCTCGATGAATTTTTCCGTGTACGCATGCCCGCTATACTGGCCGTGAACAGGCTGCTGCAGCAGGATCCGGAAGCAGCGGGAGAGGAGCCCGTATCCCCCGATACCCTGCCGGCCATCCAGCAGGAGATAGACCGCCAGCAGCAGGAGTTCGGACAGATACTCACCGGTACCCTGCTGCCCGAACTGAATAAGCAACAGGTACACCTGTACTATAAGGAAACCATTCCGCCCGTACATGATGCCTTTTTAAGAGAATATTTCCTGAACAGGGTGCTGGCCTACCTGCAGCCCGTATGGCTGCACAGCAAACAGCATTTCTTCCTGGAAAATAACACGCTGTACCTGGTAATCGCCCTTCACCCGAATGATGCGCCCGAAAAGGAGGAGTACGCCGTGGTGAACATTCCCAGTCAGCAGCTGCCCCGCTTCATAGAACTGGATCCGGTAGACGGTATGTATTACATCGCTACGCTGGATGATGTGATCAGGCAGCATGTTGCCTTCCTCTTTCCTTATCATACCATCGCCGGCTGTTACAGCATCAAAATAACGAGAGACGCCGAAGCCGATCTCAAAGAACTGAAAGGCGATGTGCTGGAACAGGTGGAAACCATGATCCGCAAACGGGAACTCGGCATACCTACCCGCTTTCTCTATGATGCAGCTATGCCACAGACGGTGCTGCAACACCTGCTCACTTATTTTAACATCCAACCCGGCGAGCCCGTCCAGGGTGGCCGCTATCATAACCTGAAAGACCTGGCAGATCTGCCCATGCCCCTCAAATCGCCGGCGCTTACCTACGGAAAACTTCCCGCAGGACGTATGCCCATGGTAGAGCAGGCCGGGCGTATATGGGACATCGTTATGCAGCAGGATGTGCTGCTGCATGTGCCTTACCAGCGTTATGACCCCATCCTGCGCTTCTTTAACGAAGCCGCCGCCGATCCCGATGTAAAAGAGATCTTTATCACCCTCTATCGCATCGCTTCGGGTTCGCTCATCGCCAATGCGCTGATCAGTGCGGCCCGCAATGGTAAACAGGTAACCGTGTTCGTAGAGCTGAAGGCCCGTTTTGACGAGGAGAATAATATCCGCTGGTCAAAGAAAATGAAAGATGCGGGTGTGAAGATCGTATATAGCATCCCCGGACTGAAAGTACACGCCAAAATAGCGCTGGTAAAGCGCAAACAGGGCATTCGGTGGGATTATATCGGTCTCATGTCTACCGGCAATTTTAATGAAAGCACCGCCCGGTTCTATACAGATCATGTGCTGATCACCGCCCACCCGGGCATCACCCGGGAGCTGGAATTAGTGTTCCTCTACCTGCAGACCAGGGAACAGCCCGCCGGATACCGTTTCATGCACTTCCAACACCTGATGGTGGCACAATTCAACCTGGTAGCCCGTTTTACGGAGCTGATAGACCGCGAGATCGCCCATGCCCAAGCGGGTAAAAAAGCTGCCATCACCATCAAGCTGAACAACCTGCAGGAAAAGCAGATGATCGCCAAACTCTGCGAAGCCGCACAGGCAGGAGTTGAAGTAAAGCTGATCGTGCGCAGTATCTGCTGCCTGCAGCCAGACCAGCCGGGCAGCAGGGGTATAACGGTAACGCGTATAGTAGATCGCTTCCTGGAACATGCCAGGGTGTTCATCTTCCATAACGACGGACAGGAAGAAGTGTACCTGGGCTCAGCAGACTGGATGAACCGTAACCTGCATCGCCGTATTGAGGTGTGCTTCCCCTTATATGATCCGCAGCTGCAACAGCAGATAAAGGAGATCATCCGCCTGCAGCTGGCAGACAATACCAATGCCGTGCGGCTGGATGAACATATCCGCAATGTACCGCCGCCGCCACCGGCCGCCGGAACGGAAGTGAACGCGCAGACTGCCATTCATGCGTATGTAGCATCTTTATATGCATCAGCATAATTTCCTTATATTTAATAAATATATCCACGCTGATCACTAACAACTAATCATTTGCGACTAACAACGCTGTTCATAGGATTCTTTTTGCTGATGGCCGCCGCTGTAAACGCCCAGGCCCCTTATGACCTGGAGCATATCTACGATCCTTCGGCTAACGCTGCTGCAGATGTGGAGGCGGCTACCCGGCAGGCGGCAAAAGAAGGCAAGCACGTATTGCTGCAGATAGGCGGCAACTGGTGTATCTGGTGCCGCAGGCTGTATAAGTTCATGCATGATGATGCCCGGCTGGATAGCATGGTACGCAGTAATTACGTGGTGTATCATCTTAATTACAGCAAAGAGAACCGGAACCTTCCCCTGCTGCAAAAGCTGGACTATCCGCAGCGCTTTGGTTTCCCCGTACTGGTGATCCTCGACGCAAAAGGCGCCCGCCTCCATACACAGGACTCCGGCCTGCTGGAATCAGCAGACACCTACGATAAGAAGAAGCTGCAGAATATGCTCCGGCAATGGACGCCTGCCGCGCTGAGCCCTGCGCATTACGCTACCCAATAATGTTTTTATGACGTTTATCGACCGGGTAAAGCACCCTTTATTCTCATTGTACCTGCTGCGTAAGCTGCCCATTGCCTGGCTCTCCGGCGTAAGGGTGAGCCATATTGCGGCAGACAGCTGCACCACGGTGGTGCCTTTCCGCTGGTTAACCCAGAATCCTTTTAAATCCACCTATTTTGCCTGTCTTGGTATGGCCGCCGAAATGAGCACCGGCCTCCTGGCCATGGCCCATTCCAGCGAATCGCCTTACCGCGTTTCCATGCTGGTGACCGGCCTGCAGGCTTCTTTCGTAAAAAAGGCAAAGGAACGTACCTGGTTCACCTGCCGCGAGGGCCGCGCCATCAAAGATGCCATTGCTCACGCAGCCACAACCGGAGAACCGGTCACCATCACCGTACAAAGCAATGGTGAAAGCAGGGACGGCACACTAATTGCCAGTTTCGCAATTACATGGTCCTTTAAGGCCGTTAAGAAATAAAACACCACAAGAGATATGAAGATCGCATTCCATGGGGCGGCACGCACCGTGACGGGCTCCAAACATCTGATCACACTCAGGAACGGTAAGAAGATATTACTTGACTGCGGCATGTTCCAGGGAATGGGAAAAGAGACAGATTCCCTGAACCGCGATTTCGGTTTCGATGCGGCAGAAGTGGATTATATGCTGCTGTCGCACGCGCATATTGATCACAGCGGCCTGATACCACGCCTGGTAAAACAGGGCTATAAAGGCAGCATCTGGTGTACCTCCGCCACTAAAGACATGACAGAGGTGCTGCTGATGGACTCTGCCGAAATACAGGAAGATGATGTGAAGTTCACCAATAAGCGGCGCGCAAAGGAAGGACTGCCTTACATTGAAGCGCTCTACACGGTGGAGGACGCCAAACGTGCCCTTAACCGCTTAAAACCGGTAAGATACCAGGAATGGTTTCGTGTATGCGATGAAGTGGAGGCGATGTTTACAGACGCCGGTCATATTATTGGCAGCGCTGCCGTACACCTGCGTATCAATGAGAATGGTAAACCGCTGCAGATCACTTTCAGTGGCGACATTGGCCGTTATGGCGACGATATTCTCCGCTCACCGGCCCCTTTCCCGCAGTCAGACTATATTATCATGGAATCTACTTACGGCAGTACGCTGCATGCGGATGCCGTTCCTTCAGATGATGCGCTGATAGGGCATATCCACAATACCTGCCTGTTAAAGAAGGGCAAGCTGATTATCCCTGCCTTCAGTGTGGGCCGCACACAGGAACTGTTGTACTCCCTGAACCGGGCGCAGCTCAATGGCAAGCTGCCAAAGGTGGATATTTTTGTGGATAGTCCGCTGTCTATGGAAGCCACCCAGGTAGTGAAAAGTCACCCGGAATGTTTTAATAAGACAGTCTCCAAACTGCTGGAAACAGACAGCGATCCTTTTGACTTTCCCGGTCTTCGTTATATCCGGTCGGTAAGCGAATCCAAACAGCTTAACTTCCGGCGCGAACCCTGTGTAATTATATCTGCCAGCGGCATGGCGGAAGCGGGCCGTGTAAAACATCATATCGCCAATAATATAAATGATCCCCGTAACACTATCCTGATAGTAGGTTACTGCGAGCCGCAATCACTGGGCGGCCGCCTGATGAGGGGCGCAAAGGAAGTATCTATCTTCGGCACCCACTACGAGGTAAAAGCCGATGTGGAGATGGTGCGTTCCATGAGCGCCCATGGCGACTATGAAGACCTCCGTCAATGGCTGGGCTGCCAGGATCCCCGCGAAGTAAGAAAGCTCTTCCTGGTGCACGGGGAATACGAAGTGCAGACCATCTTCCGTGACTGGCTGCTGAAGAAAGGTTTCCGCGATATTGAAATACCGCAACGCCACTACGAAGTGGGTGTGGGGAACGGGGGATGAAGCCAGCAAAAAGGGCTGATCCTATACGGTCAGCCCTTTTTGTTTTATAGCATGCTAAATCTTACTCTCCGTTTCCGCTACTCTTCAATTCCTGTATTACTTTCTGGATATAATCACTCTGTTTTGTCAGCCCGTCCTTATCCGCTCCGTTGCCACCGGCGGCTTTAGCCTGTTTCTTCTGTACGATCGGCTGCATCAGGTTGATCAGGTAATTATTCACCATGTTATTCTTAAACTGGTCTGCCATCTCCTTGATCTGCCCGATGCCTTTGATCACCGCATCGGTATTATCCACATTCCCCAGTATATTCAAATACTGGATCGCTGCGTCAAATTTTGCCTGTCCGCCGCCGGCTTCTTCAAAGTTTTTGGCAAAGAAAGCCACATCGCTGCTGTTACCTTGCTTGGCGTATACTTCGCCGATAGCGGCAGAAAGTCCGCCTTTAGCAGTAGATTCCAGCTGTTTGGCCAGGTTATAGGCTTTATCGGCGTTCAGTTCATAAAGGGCTGTCAACGCAGCGCCGGCGGCACTGTAAGAGCTGTCTTTGATAGCGCCTTCAAACAGGGCGGTATATTTGGCATCTTTCAGGTTACCCAGCTGATCCAGGGCGGCTGCACGCACCAGGGCGTTCTCATCGCTTTTGGCCAGGGTAGCCAGCGTTGCGGCAGTAGCCTCTTTCACGGCGGCATCATCTAATTTCAGCCCCTGTATGGCCAGGATACGCAGGCCGTGAAATTTATCTTTCAGGGCAGCGGCCACCACTTTACGTGCATCTTCGTTGCTGGTCTGCTGTTTCAGGCAGGCTTCAATCGCTTCCCGGCGGTCCAGGTACAAAGGCGCGTGATGGAACTGGTACACGTAGGTGCTGAGATCGCGGTGGTCGGTTTTCTTTGCCAGCAGCACTTTATCGCCGTCCACATTCACGAATTCAGGTTTGGCAGTATATGAGAAGGTGAAGGTATCTACCGCATTGGTCATCATTACCTGGTGGCGTTCTTTTTTGCCGCCGCTGTAGATGTCTATCGCCATGGGCAGCTGGAAGATCTTACCGGTCTTCTGGGTTTGCTGCAATATTACACTTACTTTTTTAGCAGCTTCGTCATAGTTGTAGCTGATGTCCAGCTGCGGATATCCCTGTCCGAAATACCATTGGTTCCAGAACCAGTTCAGGTCTTTACCTGTCACTTCTTCAAAGGCCAGGCGCAGGTGATGGGATTCTGTTGCCTTGAAGGCATTGGTTTTCAGGTACAGGTTCAGTGATTTAAAGAAGGCGGAGTCGCCCACATAATTGCGCAGCATATTGAGGATACGGCCGCCTTTCTGGTAGCTTACCGCATCAAACATATCTTCCTTATCGCGGTAGTGGAAACGCACCAGGTCGCGGTCGCCTGCATACTGCGTGAACCGCATATAGCTGTTCATGGATTTATAGCTATGATCATCCGCCATGTCTTTACCGTACTTGTGCTCAAACCAGAGGTATTCGCTATAGTCGGCAAAAGATTCGTTCAGGGTAAGATTGCTCCAGGATTCGCAGGTGGCCAGGTCGCCAAACCATTGGTGGAAGAGCTCATGGGCGATCACAGATTCGCCGGATTTGTTATCGTCCAGCAGTTCGCGGCTGGTTTTCTGCAGGAAATCGCCATGCAGGGTAGCCGAAGTATTTTCCATGGCGCCGGAAACATAATCCCTCACTACGATCTGGGAATATTTGGGCCAGGCGTATTCATATCCCAGTATATTGGAATAGAAGGTCAGCATTTCAGGCGTATTGCCGAAGATCGCTTTTGCATAGGGGGCATAGGCGTGTTCTACGTAGTAGTTCACCTCTTTGCCTTTCCAGCTGTCTTTCACGATGGCGAAGTCGCCTACCGCCATCATAAACAGGTAGGGCGCATGCGGCAGGTCCATTTTCCAGGTATCGGTACGGGTGCCGTCAGGATTATTTTTCTGGTTTACCAGCTTACCGTTGGAGAGCGTTACATATTTCTTCTCTACGGTCATGCTGATCTCCTGGGTGGTTTTCTGGTTGTTCTTGTCGATAGTGGGGAACCAGGCGGATGATGCCTCGGTTTCACCCTGTGTCCAGATCTGGATGGGTTTGTCCGGATCTTTTCCGTCGGGGTTGATGAAGTACAGGCCTTTGGCGTCGTTGATGGCCGCGCTGCCCTGTACTTTCAGCTCATCCGGTTTGGCAGTATAGTCAATATATATGATATAGGATTCACTGTTCCGGTAGCTTTTGTCCAGCTTTATTTTCAGTTCCCAGCCGTCGTATTCAAACTTCAGCGGACTGTTCTTGCCGCCTTTTACCACGGCTACCTGTTTGATATCCATTCCCTTGGCGTCCAGGGTCAGGGAGTCTGTGGGGTAGAAGTGCGGTTTCAGCGTGATCCATGCCTTGCCGTATAAATATCTTTTAGCGTAATCAAAACGAACGTCCAGCTTAGTATGAACCAGGTCGTTCACCTTGGTAGGAGAAGCCCGGTATATTTTAAGGCGGGGATCTTCCTGGTTGTTGTCGGCTCCGGATTGTGCGCTGGCGGGGGCGTTCCAGGCTAATCCGGCAGTGGCTCCCAGTAAAATGCTCAGCAATGTTTTCGTCAATAAATTCATGTAATGTCGGTTTTAAACAAATGTAGCAGGTCTTTAAATCGATAAAGCCCAAATTTAAACAAATGGCCTAAATACAAGGCAAGTGGTTAAAATTCCTATTTTTGCCTTAAGACAGCAAGATAATGATAAAGGCAACTGTAAACGGGGGAGCTCCCCTTTCCATTGAGACTGGCGCTAAGGTGTACTGTAATGATACCATGGTAGATTGGTCGGCCCGAAAATTACCGGCGGGCAATTACAGTATTTTAATGGATGGACGCAGCTATACCGCACAGGTGCTGAAAATAGACCGGGAAGCCAGGATGGTAACCCTGGAGATAGCCCACCAGCGTTATGAGGTGGCTATCGAAGAACCGATCGATCAGCTGCTGGCTGCTATGGGCATCAAAGACGCCCTGGCGCATAAACTGAATGATATCAAGGCGCCTATGCCAGGCCTCGTATTAAAGATCCTGGTAGAGCCGGGACAAAGCATCCGCAAGGGGGATCCGGTATTGGTACTGGAAGCCATGAAAATGGAGAATGTATTCAAATCAGCAGCCGACGCTATTGTAAAAGCGATCAAAGTGGCTCCCGGCACCGCGGTGGAAAAAGGGGAGGTCTTAATAGTGCTGGAATAATATTTGCATAATCAATACGCATTAACGCGTTTTTAGCAATCCTGATATGATCCGATATTTTAAAAAGGGTATATATACCCTGCTGTTTTGCCTGTTGGCCGCGGGAAGGCTGATAGCCCAGGACCCGCAGTATTTCGTATATATCCAGCATGAGAAACAGCAACCGTTCTACGTAAAATATAAAGGTAAGATCCTCAGTTCTTCAGACAGGGGCTATATCATCCTGTCTGAACTGCCTGCAGGTACCCTGCCTGTTGCCATCGGCTTCGCCAAGAGCGACGAGCCCGAGCAGCAGTTTAAAATAAAGGTGGGTAAAGATGATCAGGGCTTCCTGCTGAAACGTACGGATGACAAGACATATGCCCTCTATAACCTGCAGACTTTTGCCGTGACCATGGCGGGCAGTGATGGCGGAGAGAATGGCCGTCTGCAGCCGCTGGATCAAACCGCTGCAGCTACTGCAGAGACAACGTCGCAGCCGGAGATGGCGCCGGAAACCGCCGAAGCAACGCCCGCTCCGCCGGCCGCAGATACCAATGGCCAGGCCATGATGGCGGCCCTGAAAAAAGACCTGGACGCCGCCATGGCAGGGAAAGCCGAAGTGTCTGCCACCACCGCAGCCACTACGCCTGCTGCTGCTAAACCCGCCAGAAAGACCAATAAATTTGCCGAAACCCTCGATAAGGTGGTACATGACGACCGCCCGGACGATATTTCCCTGGAAGAGCCTAAAGCGCCCGCCCCGGTTGCCGCTGCGGCGGTACCTGTAGCGGTAGACGCCAGCGCCGTTACAATAGATCCCGGAGAGGGCAGAAGGAACCGCAGGAAACGTAATAAAGAAAGAGAGCCGCTTACAGCAGAAGAACAGGCCCTGGCCAGGGAAGTGCTGGCAGAAGAGCAGAAAGCAGCTTTGCTGGATGATGATGCCACCGCAGCTGGTAATGAATCTGCTGCAAAGGCTAAAGAAGAAGCGCCAAAGGAGCAGCCGGCAACCCCTCCTGCAGATCAGCCGGCAACAGATGCGGCTGTAGCAGCAGCGGTACCTGCTATATTGCCCGCCACAGAGGACGTAACCGAAAAGAAGCCTAGAAAGTCAAAGAAAAAGAAAGATACCGATCCGCAGTTCATCGAGTTTATGGATGACAGCACCCAGGAACGCCAGCGTGTTGCCGTAGAGGAAACCACCCCTGCACCGGCTGTTGAAGATGCTGCTATGGCGGCGGCAACAGATACTACTGCCGGCGAATCCAGGCGCGAAAAACGCAAAAAGCGCAAGCTGGCGGAAGCGATAGAGATCACCGAAAATCCCAACAATATTGTAAAAGACAGTGTTGACTACGATGCGCCCCGCCGCAGGGATAAACAGGAAACCTCCGGGTCTGCGCTGAAAATGGTCAATTCAGACTGTGAAAAGCAGCTGGATGAAGATGGTTTCCGCAAGCTGCTGCGCAAATTTGTAGCCGCTAAGGATGATGCAGGGATGATAGAAGCCTTTCGCCGTAATACCCGCGGTTATTGCCTGGAAACGGCCCAGATAAAGCGGCTGGCCCAGCTGGTGAACACGGATGAATACCGTTACCAATTGCTGGATATGGCCTATCCCAAAGCCTATGACTCTGACAAGTATGGCAGCCTGAGCGATCTCCTGGCGGACAGCTATTACCAGGGCCGTTTTAAAGCAATGCTGCATAAGTAATGACCGGGTCTGCACTACGCCGTTATTTCATAGAAGTCTCCTATAAGGGCGCCAGATACGCCGGTTTCCAGGTACAGGAAAATGCCCTCACGATACAAGCGGAGCTGGACAGGGCTCTGAGCCTGCTTTTCCGTACGCCTATCGCTACCACCGGCTCCAGCCGTACAGATGCGGGCGTGCATGCCCTGCAGAACTTCCTGCATTTTGATACGGAGCTGCTGCCGCATCCGCAGTTCCTCTATAAGATCAATGCCATCCTCCCGGAGGATATTGTGCTGAAGGCCATTTACGAGGTAGCGACCGAAGCACATTCCCGTTTTGGCGCTACAGGCCGTTCTTACAAATACTACCTTTACACACATAAAGACCCCTTCATGAAAGACAGGGGCTACTATTTCCCCTACAAGCTGGATACCGGCCTGTTGCAGGAAGCGGCGGCCATCCTGAAAGAATACCAGGATTTCACTACTTTCTCCAAGCGTAACACCCAGGTAAAGACCTTCCTTTGCAACATCCGCGAGTCTTACTGGACAATCGGGGAGGACCAGCTGGTGTACAATGTATCTGCCAACCGCTTTTTGCGGGGTATGGTACGCGGCCTGGTAGGCACGATGCTGCGGGTAGGCCGTGGTAAGCTGTCGCTGCAGGAGTTCCGTGATGCGATAGAAAGCCGGGACTGTACCCGTGCCGATTTTGCGGTACCTCCCCAGGGCTTGTTCCTGGTAAAGGTGAGCTATCCTGAGGGGCTGCTGAAATAGCTTTTGTTAACCTTTTTCCTTCGCTGAACTTTCTTCAAAGAATGATTTAACCTATTGATTATCATGTTGTTTCCGCATTCCATCCGGGTGGGGGCTTTCTGCCATCCGGGCTGTAATGCAGTGTGAGCTTATGTTTGATAAGAGATATCTCCTTATTAAGCCCTTATTTATTCCTATCTCATCCCTTGTTTATTCCTTCCTTCTTAAAAAGGAAATATGTAGGGTTTAGGTTGGTATTAAGGTGATAAGAGGATGGAAAAACCGGAAAAAAGGGATTAAAGAGGGGAGAGGAGGCGCATGGATGCGGCAGGGAGTGGGGTTTAAGCGATTGTCATAGTGGGGTGTAGCGGGAAGAGAGCACCTGGGGCTTCAGCGCCCTCATTGCGAGCATAAAGGTCTTCAGCGCTCTAATTACGGAGGAGCAGTAAGGGAAGGAATGTGGCGCGGCGAAGCAATCTTCTAAACGGCAAACGGGTCTTCATCCCCGTCATTGCGAGGAGCAGTAAGGGAAGGAGCGTGGCGCGACGAAGCAATTTTTTTAATGTCAGATAATGAATTGCCTGCCTTTTTTAGTTCAAAGGATTGCTTTGTCGCTGCTCCCCGCAGGGCCTCATCGCTCCTTGCAATGACGGGGATGAAGGCCCGTTAGTACAACACTTGCCGTTGCTGAAGACCCTGTCTGAATGAACTTCGAACATCTTTGAACTCTAACTTTCAAACCTCAACCTCAACCTCAACCTCAACCTCAACCTCAACCTCAAACCTCAAACCTCAAACTTCAAACTTCAACCTCAAACTTAAAACCCTCTCCCCTGGCCCTTCTCCCTAAAACTTTCAAAAATCTTCTCTCAAAAATTTGGAAGTAATCAAAACTTCCCTACCTTTGCGTCCCGCTTTGATAGAAAGCACGCTTACAAAAGTTCTTTTCACACTGATTTTACTGCGGATATTGATAAACGTTATAAGCCCAAAAGCCTTATACCTGTTGAGTTTGATGGAAATAAGCAGTGAAATGAAATCGAAAAAAAATCTTTAAAAAAGATTTGGTTGGAAAGAAAAAAATCACGTACCTTTGCAACCCCGAAACGAACGATACAAACACAAGTTCTTCAGAAATAACAACGAGGTGTGGCGCAAGGCCTGATGGTTCACAACCATAACATCAACAGCATTCAAGCTGGCAGCTGTTAGTCAAAAACTAACAGTTGGTTTGAAACAAGATCTTTGAAAGATTGGAACAACAGCACATTAACTCTTTACAG
>NZ_CALEJS010000039.1 GCF_937898475.1 uncultured Chitinophaga sp. | reverse complement strand
GCAAAGTTAGAAGAACCACTGTACCGCTAAAAGATGTACTTCGTCGTTAGCTTACGGATGGTTTAACTTCCAGAAAGGAGAATACGTACATCAAGCTGGAATTAAAACATAATGCCGAGGCTAGACAGCTAGAAGAAGATTTGAAGGAAACCTATCCAGGCGAAAACATTTCGCCTCCAAGAATTCGGAGAACGAAAGTCTTTACGGCTATCATTATCGTATTGGTACTGGCAGGTAGTGGATATTTGTTTTCGCTTGGCAGGAAATGGCAAACTGTTCCAGCAAGAGAAGAAGCAACCTACCGTTTTGAAAATAAGGCGCTTTCTGAGTTGTGCGAGGTGATTGAAAAGCGGTATTCGGTTATAGTGACTTTTGACAGGCAGGAGGTAGGAAACTATCATTTTACCGGAATGCTCGATACCGAGGCACCGCTGACAGAGTTTCTGAAAAAGCTAAAAACGACATCCGGCATTGAATATTACTATGATGAAGGTGGGATATTGCACTTTAGATAGAGAATAATTTGTCGAATGGAGTCACTGCCAGGTCCATAATATGAAAGCGTTGGAATATATCCTTGACGAGGCGGAGATATGCTCATCAGTATAAAGAAACCACTGAGTGCAGGCTCCATAGCTGCAAAACTGCTTGTTTCTCGGAGGGGAATAGCACAAAAGTGTTATTTTGTTAAGCTGATGTTAATGATTAGGCAAAGAATTTTAAATTGTGGCTAGTGCTTCATTAACAAATCCAACCTTTATTTATGAATGGACAACCTCATTCTCAGTCAAAGTCGGCAAAAAGTAGAGATAAGGTATTTGAAGTAGCGTATAAATATTACGACTATGTTCTATGGGTTGCTAAGAATAGAGTAAAAAATGAGCAGGTGGCCGAGGATATTGCGCAAACGGTATTTATTAAGTTTTGGCTAAGTACCACTTTTAGGGAAGGGGGATCGATTCGGAATTACCTTGCGCAGATATGCCATCATGAATGCTTGACCTATCTTAATAGCCAAAAGGCGAAGATAGTTGACCTTAATGAATCAGATAGTAGTTCTTTTATTGTAAATGAACATTTTTCAGAAGGGTTTCAAATTCGGGAATTTATCAATCATGTAATAGCAGATTTGCCGGATCGCTGGCGTGAGGCGTTTAGCTTGGTATTCTACCAGAATCATTCTTATCAGGAAGGCGCTCAGGCGATGAATATAAGCATCAACACTTTCAAAGATATTATGAAGCTCACCTTAAAGAGGGTGAGAAAAAAACTCGTCCATCTAAGAAGCTAGTCCATTTAAAATAGCATATGGAATATAACGACGATTATTTTTATGATCTGGTTCAGAAAAAACTAGCAGGAAACGCCAACCTGGACGAAGAGAACTATATTCATGAAGTACTCAGCCGGTATCCTCAAGCGCGAGAATTATATGATGACCTGGTAGCCATGCATGAAGACAAAAATTTTCAGGAATACCTGAAAAGTCCTGATTATGTCCACAGCAAGCAACAGTTGATGAATCGTATTCTTCACGCTGAGCATCAGCATCAGAAGAGAAAATCGTGGCTACTTGCTGCTGCGGTTATAGCCACTTTTGCTATTACTGCAAGCGTTTATTTTTTTCTGAGCTATCAGAAATCTTCTACTGAGATCCTCGTTGGTAATCAAATCACCCTACAACTGGCAGACGGTAAACAAATCAAGTTACCCACATCCAGTAATAGCGGACCTGTTTCCTTAACGGCTGCAGGAGCAATTCTCCGTGCGGATAGCACCACGCTGAATTTTACCGCCATTGAAACTGGCTCAGCTAATACGTGGAATACGTTAACAGTACCTATTGGTAAAACGTACTCCATTGTGCTCGAAGATAGTACAATTGTGCATTTGAATGCTGCTTCAAAGGTCCAGTTTCCGTTCGCTTTCACAGGGCATACGCGTGAAATAATGGTTGATGGAGAGGCATATATCAACGTTACTCAAAAGTCAAACCATTCTTTCATTGTCTATACTCCCCATAGCATCATAGAAGTACTGGGAACTCAATTTAACGTAAACACCTATGACTCTGGTGTGGTACGTGTGGCTCTGGTTAAAGGAGCGCTACGTGTTAAAGGAGAGAACCAGCAGGTCACGATCCATCCCGGCCAGGAAGCCATTTATGAGGCTGGCCGTGGCATGACGGTTCAATACTTTGAGGAAGATATCAGGATAGGCTGGCTAAAGGGCCTCTATTATTTTGAAAATCAAAAACTAGAAGATATTGCTGTTGTTATCAAACGATGGTATGGAGTAGACGTAGTTTTTGATAATGCTGCTTTAGGCAAGAAGACGTTTCAAGGTGTGCTTGATAAAAATAAGAGTCTTTCAACGTTCTTGACCAATTTAACTAGCGCTGGTTTTAGTAATGGCCTTGAAATGGAATATTATTACGAGAATGCTGTTTTGCACATTCGCCAAAAGGTAGAGAAGTAAATAAATTCCACCAACAGTTAAAATTCTACCAATCCGAGGAGCAATTTCTCCAAACCATTATTTTATTATTGACCACCGGATGGCAACTGAACGCTCAAACCATCTTTGTTGATCCGTCGAAAGGAAAGGATACCCAAACAGGCGCCGAGATGGCTCCATTGGCAACACTGGATAAGGCTGTGGCGATGGCCGCTGCTTTTTCCGGTAAAGAGCCGGTTAAGATCAAACTTTTTCCCGGACTATACGTGCTGCCGGAAAAGCTGATGATCCAGTCGCCCGCCCGCATTGAGGCCGTCACGCTTCCGGATGATGCGGACTGGCTGTCCGCAAAAATGCATTCCTCCCCGGGCGGCCGGTCCGAAAGCACGATTTGAAAATCCAGTTTTTCTCAATGTAGCCCACATTGCCGGTAACTGGAACGATGGGGTGGTTCCTGCCAGCGATGCTAGTTTTGTTTTTGACCATGTTCAGCAGGTTAAAAAGGAGAAAGTATTAGTGGTACCTGCTGAAGCATCAGGGAACAAGGCGGGACTCCCTTCGATACCGGAGGCCGATAATGTGGGAGCGGGATTGTTTAAAATCCGAGGTAGATGAATATCCCGTATTTTTGAGCTCATCATGAGTACACAATCCTTCAAAATAGACGTCTCCCCTTCCATCGGCACGGTATCTGCCAGGTACACTGCCCCTGGCAAGCCCGTCTGCATCTTCACACTGGCGCATGGAGCCGGTGCAGGGATGGATCATTCGTTTATGGAAACGCTGGCTGAGGCATTTTCAAATGCCGGTATCGCCACTTTACGGTTCAACTTCCCTTTTGCAGAAGGTAAAAAGGGCAGGCCAGATACACCAGCAGTAGCGCATGCCACCATTGCAGCAGCTATCACAAAGGCGCATGAGTTAAATCCCAAACTGCCGCTGTTTGCTGCCGGAAAATCTTTTGGAGGAAGAATGAGCTCGCAATACCTGGCTGCTAACCCGGAGGGCAATGTAAAGGGAATTGTGTTCTATGGTTTCCCTTTACACCCTTCTGGTAAGCCTTCCACTGAGCGGGCCGAACATCTGAAAGCTTTGAAAATACCCATGCTGTTCCTGCAGGGTACGAAAGATACACTGGCTACCTGGGACCTGATCGAGTCGGTATGCGGTGCTTTGAAGAAAGCTACCCTGGTGAAACTGGAAGGTGCGGATCACTCTTTTAAAGCAGGGAAAAAAGATACGATGTCGTTGTTGGTGAGTGAAACGGAGAAATGGGTAAAGAAGGTACTTTAAAGCTTTCTGAACTGCCATCCCGTACAATATTGCTACATCAGCAGCATTTTTATACGAATGTTCATATGCATGCGCACTGTTTTTTTACTAGGAGAGAAAGAGCGCGTTCCTTTACCTCTCTGCAGGATAGTAATCCTGCCGGAAACCGGGATACGCCCTTCTCAACATTACCGAAGCATTAACATGCCAATACACTCGGGCATCCCATCGCACTGCATTTCATGGCAACCGTAGTAGGACGCGCGTTAGCAGTTTCATGCGTATTTACGCTCAGCTTTGCAACTTTAATCTTATCAAGAAGCAGTTTTTTGGAGGTCTTACTTTTCATAATCGTATGTTTTTTATAAGCAGGTGAGGTGATGAATGTTTATTAAAAGTAAGTGAAATCCCATTACCTAAAATCCCGTCAAAAGGGGATTTCCGCCTGTTGTTTGGCGTGATAAGCCCCTTTATAAGTCCTGATAGGCACCCTTGAAATTGATACAGTGACGATAACTTTGTAAGCACAATAAAACAATTCCACCATGATCCTCGTTCACGACATCTTCATTGCTAAACCGGGCAACGGTTCAAAACTTGCCAAACTGTTTAAAGAAGTGATGAGTGAGAGCAAAGAGTTAGTTAACGTGATGACAGACGTTACAGGGCAGTTTAATAAAGTAGTTGTGGTGACCAAATTTGATAACCTGACTGCTTACGAAAACAACTGGGAAGAGATGCAGAAAGATACCGCGCTTATGGAAAAGATGAATAAAAAAATGGCCGGGTATCATGAAATGTATCTTACCGGGTCAAGAGAGATATACCAAATCTGGTAAGCCGGTGTTTTTAATGGCTACATTTTTCCTTCTTTTTAAAGAGGTGGGCTATCTTTTCCCACCAGGTAAGGTGATCACGCCTAAGATGGCCAGGCAGGTCCACTTTCTCATAGATGACAACTGCGCCCGTTTGATGTGATGTTGGTTTTGTTGCATACCCGGTCACAACAATCTCCTGCAGATCAGTTGCCGATTGATGCAAGGAGATAGTAATGGGAGCTAAGAGCTGTTCCGCACTTAACGTTATTTCTTTTGTGTTGTACCCCGGCTGCTAATTCTGCATGTCACTGCTGCAGCACCGGCAGGTATGGTAAACCGGAATTTCCCTGCGGCATCGGTAACGGCGCCAACTCCATTGCTTCCTGACAGGGTAATGGTAACCCCTTGTAACGCTTCATTAGTGAGCGCGTCTATCACCTGGCCTTCACAAAATCGTGGTGTATGCTCTCTGGGAACAGGGATGGTTGTCAATTGTTCCACTCCCAAGTCAGCAGCATGTGCCTTGCTATTAGCAGGAACAATGGCTGCTACCAGCGAGGCAAACAATGCAGCGGGCAGGAAAGCATGCCGTGGTTGTTGTACCGCTGCTACCAAAGCACGATTTAGCTGTACAGGCTGAAAACGTCCACAGAGTGTTCCCGGATGCTTACTGATCACAGCCAGTATTTCCTGGTCTGTCATTGCCGAGAAGTCAATTACATGCTTTTCGCAATGCAAACAAAAGCGCCCATTTGCTGCAGGTCTCATCTCATTCCAGGGCTGCGAACAGGGTTGAGGAATATCAAGGTGTAGGGAAGCTTTCCTTTTCATAGCTTACTAAATATAGTAAAAATACGATTACAAGGAAAGCGGAATTAACCGGGCAAACGGGTATGATTGAAAAATCTGAACATTTGCTGCACCGTAGGGTCAGGCGCTTCTTCCATCAGGAAATGTCCGCCTGGAAGGGCCGCACCAGATGCATCGTCCGCCCATTGTTTCCAGACAGACAGCGTATCTTCTTCGCCGCCCGGGTTGTCTCCTGCAGACCATAGTACCAAAAGCGGACATTGTATACGACGATTGTTTTCCCGGTCTTGCCGGTCGTACTCCGCATCCAGGAGGTTGCAGCGGTACTCGGCACACATGGCTGCTATCACGGTTTCCTTCTCAAAGCAACGCAGGTATTCAGCACGGGCTTCAGGCGTGATCTGTTCCGGGTCTGCCGCCCAGCTATCCAGGATGTGGTTAAGATAAAGCGCCGGACTTACACCTATCAGCTGTTCAGGCAAAGGGGCCGGCTGGCCCAGTAAGATCCAGTTTCCCATTTTGAGGGCGGTTTCGAAGGTAAAGCGCTCCATCACTTCCAGGGTGGGAATAATGTTCAGTACGGCCAGGCGGGATACTATCTCCGGGTGATCCAATGCCATACGGTAAGCTACCCTTCCTCCCCTGTCGTGTCCCGCTACAGCGAAAGTATCAAAGCCCAGTTCAGCCATCAGCTGAACAAAGATGTTGCCGTAAGCCCGTTTGGTGTGGCATTCCTGCCCCGCATCCGGATCAGGACCTGTTGAATCTCCATAGCCCGGAAGGTCGGGGAGGATCACTGTATATTCTGTGGCCAGCTGGGGAGCTACTTTATGCCATGCGGCCCTGGTCTCGGGGAAACCGTGCAGCAGTAGTAAAGGAGGCCCGCCGCCGGCCATCAGCAGATCGATAGTGCACTTATCAATTTCAAAGCTTTTATGGGTAAATGCATCAAACATGATCGAAGGATATTTCGTGAATGAACACAAATATCCCGCCACTCCTGTTTTAAAGAGATCAGTGATTTTTATATTTCCAGACCTGCAGCGGGTCTATTTTTGCTGAAAATCAAACAACATGAAAATACTACCGCCTGGATAATGTGAACACTGCACAACACAATAAAGTAGTAAAGAAGGTCTATGAAGAAGCAATGAACAATATGCCGGCTATGCTGAAGCGACTGAATATCACAATGGACCGGGGCTTATATACGGCGCTGAAAGAGCAGTAAGTTACTTGTAAGGCTATTAGCTTTTTCCTCATTTTTCTGTTATATTCAGGGAAATATTTCCGATATGAATATAAGGCACTACTTGCGGCCGCTCCTTCTACTGGCGACCGTTATTGCGCTAAGATTCCACGGTTACGCCCAGACTTCGCCGGTACAAAAGATATTCCCGGAAGGAACGATTGTCCATCCCAATATATCCTATGCCAATGATACGCTGAAAAAGCATCTGCTGGATATTTATCTTCCGCCTAGTGCGGGCAATAATACCCCGCTTATTGTATGGATACATGGAGGCGCCTGGATGCTGAATGATAAGTATGCGGATATGAGCTACATGAAGGAAACCATCCGGGGATTTATTAACAAGGGCTATGCGCTGGCTTCTATTGATTACCGCTACAGTACAACAGCGGTCTTCCCTGCGCAGATACAGGATTGCAACGAGGCCCTTGAATACCTGTATCAGCATGCAGGCGAGTATAAAATAGACAAGCATAAGATAGCGCTGATCGGGTTTTCTGCGGGTGGTCACCTGGCCTCTCTGCTGGCATTATCGGCCAATAACCAGGTAAAGGAGTTTTATCCTGCTGGTATGGCGCCTCATTTTAAGATCAAATGTGTGCTGGATTACTACGGCCCTGCAGATCTGATTGCCTTGGCAGGCAGTACTGCAGCGCCGCCGGATAATGAACCAAATCCGCTTGCCATACTGCTCGGGGCTGCTCCCTTGAAAAGGCCAGACCTGGCAAAGAAGGCGAGCCCGGCCTCCTATGTTGATAAAGATGATCCTCCTTTCTTTATAGTACAGGGTGAAAAGGATGCATCTGTGCCGTATACACAGTCTGTATTGTTAAGTTCGTGGCTGACTGTCAGCGGGGTAAAAAATCAGCTGACGATTGTTCCCGGTGCGCCGCATTATGGAGTCATGTTCGATGCGGAGAATATACGGCAACAGCTGTTTGCTTTCCTGGAAACGCATCTGAAGTAAGTGCGGTTATCCCCTTTCTTTCAACTCCTTTAACCGCTGCCTTTGCGTATCGCGGTTAAAGGAGAATACTTTCAACGCTTTTTCTTTATTGTCCGTACAGGTAATCAACCAGTCTGCTTTTGCTATCAGCATGGTCACATGCGTAGTATTGCCGGTATCCAGGCGGATCTCTATTTCTTCCAGCAGCAGATCAGTGATCACATCAAGTGCGCGATAGTCCATATTGTGCTCATCAACGAAGGCTGCAAGCTCGTCTATGGTCATCCCGTCAAAGACGTCTTTATCTTTGAACTTTGTGCCTCTGAATGCAACGCGGACCTCTTCCAATGCCTTGGAGGGATTGGATTTTTTCATGTTTATGATAGTCCGGAGGATCCTCCCCAGTTCTTCCACGATCTCTAAAATGTAATCCTGTCGCATGTTACGCCGGTTATCATTTCACGCCCAATGCCTGCTTTACGGCCGGCACCACTTTAGTGCCAAACAGCTCTATTGCCCGCAGTATTTTATCATGTGCAATATAGCCTTTTACCAATTGTCCCAGGAAACGGGTATGTCCAAACAGTTTATGCTGATACAGTATCTTATCGATCACTTCCTGTACGCTGCCAACAAACAGCGGTCCTTCAGGCATGCGCATGTGCTCAAAATGTTCCCTGGTAAGCGGCGGCCAGCCCCTGTCTTTTCCAACACGGTTCATCAGTATCTCGTAGGAGGGGAAGAATTCATCTGCCGCCTGGTCGGAATCTTCCGCTACATAGAACTGCGAGTTAATGGCCAGTTGCAGTTGCGCAGGATCGTGCCCTGCTTCCCGGGCACATCTGCGATAGAGTTCAACAAGGGGAACAAACTGGCTGGGTTTACTCCCCAGTATGGCCAGCACCAACGGAAGGTTCAGGCGCCCTGCCCGCCTGGAAGAGGCAGGTGTGCCGCCTGAGCCAATCCATATGGGTAAAGAAGACTGATAAGGCCGGGGATACACACCGCGCTCATGCAGCGGTGGTCTGAATTTGCCTTTCCACGAAACGATCTCATGCTGGTTGACGTGCAGCAGCATGTCCAGCTTTTCTTCAAAAAGCGCATCATAATCAGCGAGGCTGTATCCATAGAGCGGAAAGGATTCTGTAAATGAGCCTCTGCCTGCGAGGATTTCTGCCCGTCCGCCGGAGAGCAGGTCTACCGTTGCAAACTGTTCAAACACCCGCACCGGATCTGATGAGCTGAGCACCGTAACGGAGCTGGATAAACGGATTTTCTGTGTAACGGCGGCTATCGCTCCCAACACCACTTCGGGAGATGAGACCACGAAGTCAGGCCGGTGATGCTCGCCTACCGCATACACATCCAGGCCTATTGCGTCGGCCAGCCTGGCTTCGGCTATTATTTCCTGCATCCGCAGGTAGGATTCTTTTGCATTCCCGGAAACACCCTCCGGTTGTACTTCTCCAAATGTGCTGATACCAAATTCCATGTGCCTGTATTTTTCCTGTCCTGCAATATTAAAGCAATATGCTGAGATGTAGGACTACCCATTGCCATAAAGCGCTCCACCCTTTGGAATTTGGTATTTGAAATTTGGAATTTGGCGCTCGGTACCTGGCACTTCCCATTTACCCCTGTGGTTCCTGGTAACGTACAAAGTCTATACCGATGCCGTTGGGGTCGATGATGGCGAAATGACGGTCGCCCCAGGGCTCGTCTTTCATCTCTACGCTAATGGGTATGCCTTTGCTTTTGATGGTTTCATACCAGGCATCCACTTCATCCATTTCGATAGTGAGGTAAACACCACGGCCATTGAAGGGCTGTTGAAAGATGGGGGCCTGGGCAGGTAATCCCGGCTTCAGGAAAGCGATCTCGGAACTATGGCCGGGTGTATGCAGGAGCAGGTACCATTCGTTTTCAAATGTTACGCCAAAGCCCAGTTGCGCTACATAAAAGTGCTTAGTAGCCTGTAAATTGTCGGTGATAATACCAGCGTTCAGTTTCATAATGTTTAATTTTGACTGCTGCAAAACTACGCCGGTACAGAGGGCATACATTGTAAAAAACGGACAAACTTAATCCAGCGCTATAGCAGGCGTTAAACCGTACATGTGTTTAAACTCCCTGATAAAATGCGCCTGGTCATGATAGCCATAGTCAAAGAAAAGCTTGTTCCTGCGCAGCGCCTGACGGGATGGTTTAGCATGCAGGATCTGCTGAAAGCGCACCACTTTGCTGAACATCTTGGGTGTGTCGCCAACATAGCGCTCAAAAAGACGCCTGAGCTGTCGCGGACTGATGCCTGTCTGCAATTCTTTTTCGATAGACAATACGCCCTGTGAGCGGAGAATGATATCTACCGCTGCATATAAACGGTTATCAGGTTGGGGGTTGATACCAGCCAACAGGTGCAGCAGCAGTTGGTCCAGTGAGTGTTTTACAGATTGCAGGAAATGCTTTTCACCGGCAATATTCTCCAGCTGCTTTGCCACGCGGGGCAGAAAGGTGGATAATGCTTCTACTTTATCTGTGAGATCTCCTGCATTAATCTTAAACAATAATGGCAGGGCAGTAGGCAGGAAACGGATTCCGATGTAGTTAAACGCCCGGCCCAGCGGGAACTCCGTAAAGGCGGTGGAAAATCCCATGAGGTAGGGGTTACATGGGGCAGCTGCTTCAAAAAAGATATCCATACAGCCATCGGCCACCACCCGGTATTGGAACGCCTCTTCCAAAGGGCTGGTAGTGCTTAGCTGCCAGTAACAGAATATGTAATGCGCCAGGCGGGTATCGGGTGGGTACTCATGATAGCGCACACCGTCCATCCCTGCTTTTACGGCAGGCTGAGAAGGCCTGAAACGGTCCTTTATGACGGTGAGCGCTTTCATGTGTGTTTACAAAACTACGGATTGTTGCCGCATTTCACGCAGGTGTTTACCGGTGAGTGAATGTGGCGACCGGAGCAGGCCTGCGGGCCTTCCTTCATGGAGGATGGCGCCGCCTTTTGCGCCGCCTTCCGGCCCGAGGTCAATGATCCAGTCGGCATTACAAATCACATCCGTATTGTGTTCTATGACGATAACGGTGTTACCGGCATCCACCAGGCGGTCTATGATCTCCAGCAGGTGCCCGGTATCCGACATGTGCAGTCCCGTGGTGGGCTCATCCATGACATAAATGCTGCCTTTCTTATGCAGCTCGCCGGCCAGCTTGATGCGTACATCCCTGTTCATGAAACGGCCGGTGAGTGTGTTGGACTGCACGAATCAAAAATCATGGAACTGTTCCTGCTGCAGGCCGAACAAGCCGAGCGGCTGGCAGGCGGCGCCGCAGTAAGCCTGCACCCCGCTGACAAGGAACGTTTATATGCCGCCCGTGAATATGTAAAAGAACACATGTTTGATCCTATCAGCCTGATGCAGGTGGCCAGGCATTGCGGACTCAATGACTTTAAGCTGAAGAAGGGATTCAAGGCTTTGTTTGGAACTACCGTATTCGGTTACCTGAATGAGCTGAAGATGGACTACGGCAGGCAGATGTTGTTAGCATCTGCCTGCACGGTAGCAGAAGCAGGTTATGTGCTGGGGTATACTGACAGCTATAATTTCTCCAAGGCTTTTAAGAAATACTTTGGCTATCCGCCCGGCAAATTAAAGCAAAAGCACTGATCATCTGGCGCCCAGGGTTTCCTTGTGCAGCGGGTCTGCCATGTTCTGTACAAACCAGTGCGGATACTGTATAGCAGGCTGGGTAAGATCATCCAGTGTTTTGAGCGCTTCCGCACTGAGCGTTATATCCACTGCTTTCAGGTTGTCTTCCAGCTGATGGATCTTGCTGGCGCCAACAATGATGCTGGACACTACCGGTTTGCTGAGCAGCCATGCCAGTGCAACCTGAGCCGGGGACGCATTGAGGCCAGCGGCTATTTCTTTCATCACATCCACTATCTTGAAACCTGTTTCCCTGTCATAAGGGATGATATCGAAACCAGCGAGGCGATTGTCCTGGTCTTTCAGGTTCTCACGTGTATATTTACCACTAAGGAAGCCGCTGGCCAGGGGACTCCAGATGGTCATACCAATTCCCGCATGCTGCATGAAAGGAACCATGTCATGCTCCACATCGCGGCCCAGCAGGGAGTAGTACAGCTGGCCATTGCAGAAAGGCGCCCATCCCCGCTCCCTTTGCATTTGCCAGGCCAGGGCGGCCTTCCAGACAGTCCAGTTGGAGAAACCCACATATCTCACCTTGCCGGTCACTACCAGGGAATTCAGCGCTTCGAGGGTTTCTTCCAGCGGCGTATAGGGATCTTCCTTGTGCAAAATGTAGAGGTCTATATAATCGGTATTGAGTCGTTTCGGGCTTTGCTCACAGGAGTAAAGGATATGACGGCGGGAAAGTCCTGCCTGGGTAAGCGGCTGACCGGTGCGGAAGCCTGCTTTAGTGGCAATCACCACATCCTGTCTGCGCTTAGCCAGGGTTTTGCCCAGCATTATTTCTGACTGGCCACCGGCATAACCGTCGGCTGTATCAAAGAAGTTAATACCGGCGTCCAGCGCTTTGTCTACCATGGTTTGTGCGTCTTCCTGCGTTACTTTATATACAGCAGCCAGTGAGGGGTCATTACCGAAGGTCATAGATCCGAATGACAGCCTGGAAACAATAAGGCCTGTATTACCCAGTTTAGTATACTTCATCTGTGCGGGTTTTTAATATTAAGATAAGTTATGCTACTACAAGGGTTACGGTGGTGAATTTAAAGTACCTGTCGTGAAATAACAATAAGATAAGATTAAGCTTTGCCCCTGCCTGATTATTTTTTACTTTTAAGTACCTTGATAGCAGCTACACCTAAACCCATTCACTATGGATCAGTCCAGAAGAGATTTCCTGAAAACAGCCGGCTGCCTGACAATAGGATTTTCCCTCAGCGCTCTTTATCCTGCAGGTTCCACGATGCCCCTGCAGGAGCTTCCCGGTTCGCTGCAAAGATATCCCGGGATAGACGCCTGGCTGGAAGTACTGGCCAATGGCAGCGTGCGCGTGTTTACAGGTAAAATAGAACTGGGACAAGGCATCCGCATTGCCATTGCACAGGTAGCGGCAGAAGAGCTGGACCTTGCTATTGACAGGGTGAGCGTATCACTGGCAGAGACCGGCGTAACACCCAATGAATCTTATACTGCGGGCAGCGCTTCCATTGAAACCAGCGCCATGTCTGTTCGCTATGCCGCAGCAGCGGCCAGGCAAAAACTGCTGCAGCTGGCTGCTATGCGTTTAGGGGTACCGGCAGCGGAATTGCAGCTATCGGACGGAAAGATCCATACAAAAGACAAAAAGCGCACGCTTACATTTGCCGAAGTGCTGGACGGTAAAAAGCTGGATGGCGAGATCAAAATGCCGGTGCCACTGAAAGCGAAACAGGACTACCGGTATTCCGGTAAGCCTGTTCCCAGGCAGAACCTTGCCGCAATGGTTAATGGAGGGCCCATATTTGTGCATGACCTCCGCTTCCCGGGTATGCTGCATGCCCGCATTGTACGGCCACCGGTTTATGAGGCCCGGTTGGATCATTTCAACGAAGCGAATGTGAGATCAAAAGTACCGGAGCTGCAGAAAGTAGTTGTGAATGGCAACTTCCTGGCCGTTATCGCGAAGGGCGAATACGCGGCCATGCAGGCGCAAAAGATATTATCAGAAAACACGAAATGGACCTTTACAAAACCGCTGGAAGGCGGTAATGACCTGCCGGCCCATCTCAGAAAACTACCTGTTAAATCAGAGAGCGTACAACAAAAAGGCGAGATGCTGACCGGCGGCGCCACCATGCGTGCCAGTTATTTCAAGCCCTATATCATGCATGGCGCTACGGGCCCTTCATGTGCGGTGGCGCTGTATGATAAAGACCAGCTGCATATCTGGACGCACAGCCAGGGCGTATACCCACTGCGAGAATCCCTGAAAGATATGCTGCAGCTGCCTGCTGAACGCATCCACATCAAAGGAGTACCCGGAGCCGGCTGCTTTGGGCATAACGGCGCTGACGATGTTGCTGCCGAAGCTGCGCTGCTGGCTATGCAGGTACCGGGAAAGCATATACGTTTGCAATGGTCCCGCCAGGAAGAACATGGATGGGAGCCCTATGGCAGCGCTATGCTGATGGATGCAGCTGCCATACTGGATGCCAGGGGCAGGATCAGCCACTGGCAATATGCGCTGTGGTCTGACACCCATAGTACGCGCCCCGGCGGCAAAGCAGCCAACCTGCTACCTGCACGGTACCTGCAAAAACCCTTTGCGTCCGGCGGCTCTACCTATAGCGGAGGCGCTTCCCGCAATTCGGAACCTTACTATAATTTTCCCAACCTCGATATCAAAGCGCACACCTTCCGGGGACCGCTGCGCGTATCTGCACTGCGCAGCCTGGGGGCCTTTGCCAACATCTTTGCGATAGAATCTTTTATGGAAGAACTGGCAGTGGCCGCAGGGAAGGATGCCTATACCTTCCGGCTGATGCACCTGGAAGATGAACGGGCTATTGCCGTGCTGCAAAAGTTGCAATCAATAGCAGTGGCAAAGGAACATGGTAAGGATCATGGCATGGGCATTGCCTTTGCCCGGTATAAGAATACGGCCGCCTATGCCGCCGTAGCGGCACAGGTGCAGGTTACCCGTGGCCAGGTAACGGTACAAAAGATGTGGGCGGTGATCGATGCAGGAGAGATCATCAACCCGGATGGTATCAAAAACCAGACAGAAGGCGGTATGGTACAGGCGGCCAGCTGGACGCTGCGTGAACAGGTGCAATATGATACGCAGATCAGGAGCCTTGACTGGTTCTCTTACCCTGTACTGCCCATCAGCGAGGCGCCAGAAGTGGAAGTAGCGCTGATAAACCGCCCGACGGAAGAGCCCCTGGGTGCCGGCGAAGCGGTACAAGGGCCCGCGGGCGCAGCGATTGCCAATGCGGTGTATCATGCCACCGGGAAACGGGTGCGGGCGCTGCCGATATTGCCTGAAAAATTATTGTAATGATAGAACGCCCTTACTTCCTTGCGGTGGCCTGACGCACTTTGTTCACTTCTTCCAGTGTGAAAGGTTTGCTTTCATCTGCAAAACGGCTGGTGAGAAAAGTAAGGATGGAAGCTACAGCATGATCATCCAATACATCTCTATGGGCAGGCATTACACCGTTGTAAGTTTTTCCGTTCACTTTAATCTCTCCCTGCAGGCCGTTGAGTACAATGCTGATCAGGCGATTACGATCACCATTCACCCATTCAGATCCCACCAGTGGCGGGTAACGGTTGTTATCTCCCTTGCCATCGCGCTGGTGGCAGCTGGTACAATAAGCATTATAAAGCATATGGCCGTGCATCTGCCCCCCTTTACCCAGGTTGTCATTTATTTCGTGGGGCGTTTTGATATAACTGCGGGATTTGCGCGCTTCCATGGCTGCTAACTGTGTTTCCCCAAATTGGGTCTTGTCTCCTTTATACATCACCCGCCAGATCTTTCCCTTGTTGGATTCGGAAATATACAAGGAGCCATCAGGACCTTCTGCAAGGCCCATTGGCCGGTATACCGCATCGCTGGTATTCACGACGGTATCCACACCGGTAAAGCCATCTGCAAAGACTTCCCATTTCCCGGTTGGCTTTCCGTTCTCAAAAGGCACAAAACAAACAATATAACCGGCCTGCGGATAAGGAGAACGGTCTGTTGAACCGTGGAAAGCTACAAAAGCGCCTTTCTTATATCTTTCAGGAAACTGGTTACCACGATAGAACAGCAGATCCATAGGCGCCCAATGCCCGGGAAAACCCAATACCGGCACATCAAATTTTGAGGCGCGCCCTATTATTTTCCCATCGCCGCCATAACCTGGCTGCAACACGTTCTTCCCCTGCATATGATCAAAGTAAGCATAGGGCCATCCAAAATCGGAACCTTCTGTGACTTTCAGCAACGGCTCTGAAGGCAGTACGGCGGCCTGCCAGGAAGTGAATACCTGCGGGTAACGGGTATGAAAATTATCCATGCCGTTCATCACCACGTACAGGCAATCATCGTCCTGGTTCCAGGCGATGCCTAATACGCTGCGGATGCCGGAGGCATATTTGTAGCCATCCTGCTGCGTCTGGCCCTCCTTATCTTCATCAAAACGCCAGATACCGCCATGCCATTGCAGATCGGGAGCGGGGTCCAGACCCTTTCCACCCGGCATGCCTCCGGGACCTGCTTTGTCAATATCCTGCGCGGCATCAGTAGGCGCGCCAAAGGGCACGTACATATGCCCCTTGTTATCAAAGGCCATGGGTTTGGCCGTGTGCCAATGCCGCCGGATGTTCCCACTGGTATCATTCAGGATGATCTCTGTTCTGCTATCGGGTATAAGCTGTCCCGGTTTGAGCTTGTTCCGCAGCACCTGCCGCAACGTGGATGTGTACAGGTAACCTTTGTGGATCATCATCCCTACAGGCAACCCTCCTTCATCTTTATAGCCGCCAAAGTAAGCGATAATATCTGCCTTACCATCGTTATCCGTGTCACGGAGGCCTACCGTACCGCCGGCGCCCTGCATTACATCATTATAGACCAGCTTTACATATATATCGCCATTGGTATTTACGGTAAGGTGCCTGGCACGGCCGATACTATCCGCCACTACCACTGCCTGGAAATTGCCGGGAAGGATAAGGCCCCCGTTGTCTGGATCGCCGGGAGGCAGAACTAACGAAGTTTCATTTTTACATTGTACCAGGCTGCTGAAAATAACACAACACAAACACCACACGAGCAAGGGACGACATATTCCAAAGGCAGGAAAGGAAGATCTGTACATGCGCTTCACGTTTTAGGGTAAATCAGAAAGTGCTGCTGCATTTCTGGTCTACACTAATATACGCGAATCCGCCTGCTCTTTTAAGAAGATTTGATGAACGTAAAGCGATCAGTGATCAGATAATACCACGGCCGGTTTGGCGCCCTTTTTACGTGTGGCCATCAGCAGTAAGGGTAAGCCTAACAGGAAGATCAGGCCTACTACCAGGTAAGCATCATTAAAGCTCATCAGGTTGGACTGTTTTGTTACGCTCAGATCCAGCAGCTGCAATCCCTGGTGATAAGCCTGATCTGCAGGGGCGCCTTTGCTGGCGAAATAATGGGTATATGCAGACAGGCGTTGCACCGCAGCAGGATTATCCGGTGTGAGGTTGGACACAAGGTCTGAGCGGTGCACTGCATTGCGGTGATGCAGGTAGGTGTTGACCAGGGCAATGCCAAAAGAGCCACCCAGCTGGCGCATCATGTTATTAAGTGCAGCGCCCTGCGGTATATCTTTAGGTTCGAGCGAAGATACAGCCAGGGTGGTTAATGGTACGGTTACCACCGCCAGTCCAACTGCGCGCCACAGCAGGGCCACGGTAATATTTCCTGCACCGGCGTCCAGGTTCAGGGAAGACATCTGCCAGCTGAACAAGGCAAAAAGAAAGATACCGGATGCGATCATATACAAGGGCGACACACCCCGCTGCAGCAAGCGGGCAGATACCATCAGGCCACCGATAGCGAGACATGCGCCTGGCAATAACAATAATCCTGTTTGCGTAGGTGTAAAACCCAGTAAACGCTGTGCAAAAACAGGCGTAAGAAAAACGGAACTAAAAAGGGCAATGCCTGAAACAAATGTAAGTATGGCAGCAATGCTCAGGTTACGGCTTTTCAGCACGCGCAGGTTCACTACGGGATACGATACCCGCAGTTCCCACCACACAAAGAGGATGGTACCGAACAACGAGATCACCGTTAACCAGGTAATATAGCTGGTTTCGAACCAGTCTTCCGTTTCCCCTCTTTCCAGCACCGTTTGCAGGGCGCTGACCGCTACCGCCAGCAGGAATATGCCAAGCCAGTCTATTTTTGCAGGCGCCTGTTTGATCTTAGGCTCACCCAGCAGGGCAAAACACAACGCTGCAACAGTGATACCTATCGGCACGTTGATATAAAAAATCCAGGGCCAGGAATAGTATTCTGTGATATATCCGCCCAGGGTGGGGCCAATAGTAGGTCCTATGAAAACACCGATCCCAAATAATGCGCTGGCCACATTCTGTTTCTCTTTGGGAAACAACTCAAATACAACCGCCTGCGATACGGATAGGAGCGCTCCGCCGCCAATACCCTGCAGGAAGCGAAAGGCCACCAATACCCAGATGTTGGTGGCTTGTCCGCACATAAAGGAAAAGAACGTAAATGCAATGATAGAACCAATGTAATAATTGCGCCTGCCCAGTTTATTGGTGAGGAAGCTGGTGATCGGGATGATGATCACGTTGGCGATGGCATAGGCCGTAATTACCCAGGAAGTATCTTCTACCGTAGCGCCCAGGTTACCGCTCATGTGCGACAAGGCTACGTTCACGATGGAAGTGTCAATAAGCTCCATGATGGCCGCTACAATAACGGTCACTAAGAGTAGTGTTCTTTTCATTGCTGTAAATATTAAATTATACCGATTGGTATATTCCTGTGCAAAAAAAATTTATCACAGGTTGTTGATCAGTTGCTCTACTGACTGCATGATTGTTTTACGGTAATTCAATCTGCCGGTAAGCTTGGTGATCATGATAGCGCCTTCCAGTAAGGCGATCATGGTAAGCGCTGTTTGTTCGGCGTCTATATCTGCTTTTAACTCTCCGTTCTCAATGCCTTTGCGAACCAGGGCAGTAAGGCTGTTCTTCCAGACTGTCAAAGCCGCGGCGGCTTTCTCTTTTAATGCCTCATGTGTATCATCTGCTTCTATGGCGGTATTCAGTATGGGGCAGCCTCCTTCAGGAAAGGGACCTTTCAGGAAGTCGTTATACACTTTTACATATACCTGCAGTTTTTCCCTGACAGTGTTATACCTGCTCATCTCAGCTCTGATGAGCTGTTGTACCTGTTGAATATTATGATCAAATGCAGCGAGGGCCACTTCGTCTTTATCAGAAAAGTTTCCGTAGATACTGCCCTTTGTTAAGCCGGTGGCGGCGGTAATATCGTTCAGGGAAGTACCGGCGTACCCCTTCTTATTGAAGAGGGGCGCTGTTTTTTCAATGATAAAAGCTTTTGTCTTTTCTGCTTTGGACATGATCTCCCTTACTTTGACAGTACAAAAATATACCGTTTGGTATTATCTGCCAAATATTTTATCCCTCTACCTTCTCGAAGTCGTATCTGCCCTTGATGTAGCGGTTCAGGTATCTGCCTTTTGAGGTGGCTTTTTTCATGGCTTCGTATACTTTTCCGGGCACTCCCTTATAGTCGTATACCATACCGGATACATATACTATCCTGAGTGTAGCGGTATCAGGATCATACCTCATGCGGGCAACAACGGAAGAGGGCATAGCTATGGTATTGTTCCGTTATTGTACTATCAAAAATAAGGCCCTGGTAAAGTGTGGGAATATGGGGATCTGTTGGGACTGCCAGGGTGAGGATGGGAATACGGTTCAGGCAATTGATGGCCCCAATGACCGGGGCCACCAATCACAAGATGAAAATCAAATGTTTAGAAATATCCGGGCAGGACACTATTCTTCTTCCTCATCATCTTCATCGTCAAAGCCATCTTCATCCAGCCACTCCATGTAGGAGTAGTACCAGTCCTCCAGCTGTTCAAGCAGTTCCTGCTTTTTATCAGGGTCATTATGGAAGAACTCATCTACGTTGTCCAGCTCTTCCACGATATCTATATAGGCAGTTTCTTCGTCTTCTTCCACACGTTTGGCAAAAAAGCGGGGTTTTTCCGTGTGAAAAATGTATTCATTGTCAGGATCGGTAATAGGATCGTCGGCGATCATAAACTTAGGTAACTGTGCCATTTCAATTCATTTAGTACTCAAAAATACTCGATTCCTTGATTATGCAATCCAACAATAAAAAAATCCATGGCAGATCCTACTTGGTGAGTACCAATCCCGCTGCCGGCACCCATTTATCGTACTCCATATAAGCCGCTACTCTTCTGGCCGCTTCTTCGCCGCGTAACTTTGCCACCAGGTGTAATGCGCCATCAATGCCGGCTGATATACCAGCCGTGGTAATGACTTTGCCGTTATCTACAAAACGTACGTCGGATAACACTTTTGCCTGTGGTACGGCCTGGCGGAGGTTGTCTATGCTTTCATGAAAAGTGGTGACGGTTTGCCCATTCAGTATCCCGGCCCTGCCCAGGATGAAAGCGCCGGTGCAAACAGAAAAATAGTGCATTACGTTTGTCTGCCTGTTTATCCAGCCAATAACATCCGGATCGTTAACGGCCCTGCCCGCATTACCGCCAAAAAAGGCCAGTACATCTGCTGCGGGCGCATCGTCCAGGGTGTAATCCGGCAGTATTTTCAGCACACCCTGGGAGGTAATAGGTCCTTTTGTTTTTGACACCGTGAAGATCTCAAAATTGGCATAGTTGAACACCTCCATAGGACCGGCAAAATCCAGTACTTCTACCCCATCCTGCAAATAGAAGGCAATTTTAAGCCGCTTGCGGGTAAGGCGTTTATGTTCTTCTTCTGATTGTCTCACCAGCTCCATATTACAGTGAGGGCAGTTGCCCGGGCTGTCAAAAGCAATGGTATCACATGCATTGTTGCAGGGTGTGCAGTAGTAATGGATCCTGGACTGGGCCAACCCGTTGCTGGCCGCCAATAGCAGACAGCAAACTGCGGCATGGAAGATTAAAGATTTCATGTGGGTGGTATTTTGAGCTCAAGGTAGGATAAGCGCAAAACAATTACCGGACAGGATAGCGACATATCGGGACATTCTTTAAATGCGCATGGTCCATAACATACGGGATGCTATGGACCATGCGCTATTATTGAAGGGATGAAATCAGAATGAATACCTCAACCCCACCTGCATCTGCCAGCGGGAAGGCAGATCCGGGCTGGGGGTAAATGTTGACTGCAGGGAAGGATCGAACTGGTAAGTGGGCACATCGTTTTCGTAAAAGAAACGCAGCGGCTGGAAGTAGCCGGAGGTAGTAGCATATTTAACCACGCCCCATTTACTGCTGATCAGGTTACCGATGTTCACAAAGTCGATACTCAGCTGTATGGTCTGGTTCCGTTTGGTGCCTTTAATGACAAAGTCCTGGAGGATACGCAGATCCAGCTGGTTCAGCCAGGGGTTCTCTCCTGCATATTTCTCTGTGTACTGTCCCCTGCGGCTGCGCAGGTATTTATCCTGGTTGATGAACTGCTTGAATGCAGTACGCTGGGCGGCGGCATTCTGCATAACGCCGTTCACATCTACCAGGGGAGAGAACTGCATGATATCGATCTCTGCATCTGTGGGCACATACATCAGATCGTTGGTGTTGGTGCCGTCGTTGTTGATATCGCCGCCATACACATAGGCAAAGCGGTTGCCGGATGTGAGAGAACCAAAAAGAGAAACGGTGGTGGCCAGTTTCTTGTCTTTACCGTAGCTCCATCTTTTAGACGCGGCGGCTATGATACGGTGCGTGTTGCCATACAACGAAGTAGACAACACCGCTTCATTGGCATTGTTAAGGATCGGGTTACGGTCAAATGCATCGCTGGATATTTCAGCAGAGATAGAGCTGGCATCTTTTGCGATCAGGAAGTTATAACCCGCCATGAGAAAGAGGCCATTCCGGAAATTCTGCTGCGCCTGGAAGCTGACATTAAATTGGTAACCTACGCTGGTATTGGTAAATGCATAGACATTGTTGGCGCCCTGGTCTGCTGGCAGGTAGATCTTGCGGTTATCGCCGATGCCTGAGTTAAAAGTACCGGAGGGTGTACCCAGCTTATAGTTGCGCACCATCATGCCTTTTACGTCTTTGGTATACGCCACGTCGGTGCTGAATACTGTCCCGAAAGGTATCCGCACATCCAGTCCCAGGTTAGAGCGCCATACCTGGGGCCATTTAAAGTTCCTGGCCGTTACGTTGTAGAATGAGCTAAAGGGATTGCCGATCTGGTTACCGATCCATACAAAGGGGAAACGGCCGGTAAACAGCCCCGAGCCGCCACGTACCTGTAAGGTCTTATCTCCTTTTACATCCCAGTTAAAACCAAGGCGCGGCGAAAAGAGGGGGCTCCTTGAAGGGAAACGCGTATTGTCAACATCTTTTCCTACACCATTGGTGAGGCGGTTGCCATCTTCATCAAACATAACAAGATCATCATTATTGGCAAACGTGGGTTCTCCCTCGGTATAGGAACCTATGAAGGTGCCGTCATCATTGAAATCGGGCTGGCTGAAGCGGGCATTGAAGTAGAAGGGCATATCTACCCGCAGGCCGTATGTTAGCCTGAAGCTTTCAGACAGCTGCCACTCGTCCTGTGCATATGCAGATGCCTGGCCTACTGTCAGATAGTACCACAGCCATTTGTCGGCCGCAGCCCTGTTCCTGGCATAAGTTACAAAGGGGTCCAGCGGTGCTGAGCCAAAGATCACATTACCGCCACGGGGCACTTCCGTCAAAAAGGCATCAATATCAATATCTGCAAATATGGTTGGTCCGTAACCGGTCAGGTTGAAGGAGTTGCCAAACTTGAACGATTCAAAGGAGGCGCCCAGCGTAACGGTATGTTTATTGAAGAACAGGTTGAAGTTATTGGTGATCTGCAGCGCGTCCTGATTCAGGCGGTTATTGATAGAGAAGGGCTCGTGTCCGGCTATAATGTAACGTACGCCGTACTTGGTAATATTTATCACCGGGAAGGGATCAGAGAAGGGATTACGTTTATCCCTGAAGGTAGTGTATACTACCCTGAGCTTATTGGCTGCAGAGCTGCCGAAGCTGGATTTCAGTTCAGCACCAAAAGAATGCAGTTTGTTCACAATCTCATAACCGGCGTTCTCGAACTGCAGGGTGGTATAATCTGGTCCGCGGCGGCCGATGGCACTGGGGTGAGCGGGTTTACCTTTAGTGGCGTCCAGTCCGTTGTAGGTAAAAGAAAGGCGGTGATCGCTGGTAATGTTCCAGTCCAGTTTTACCAGCCATTTGTAACTTTTCTGGTCAAGGGTAAATCCCTGGTAAGGGCCGGTATTATATCCAAAACGGGTATTCAGTATGCTGCTTACCTGCTGCAGGTCTGACTCCAGCACGCGGGAGGTATTGCTGTTACCTGCATTGGAGCTGTTGCGTGCCACATAGCTGCTGGCCTGATCTTTACGTTGTTCAGTTTCAAAGTTGACGAAGAAGAACAGCTTATCTTTCACAACCGGACCGCCCAGAGAGAAACCTGTTTGCAGCTGGCTGAGATCCGGCACTACCTGTTTGTTCTTATCTACTTTTTTACCGGTCATGGATTCATTGCGGTAAAAGCCATATACGGTGCCCGAGAAGTTATTGTCGCCTGATTTGGTCACCGTATTTACACCGGCGCCGGTAAACCCTGCCTGTGTAATATCATAGGGGGCAATGTTCACCTGTATCTGGTCTATAGCGTCCAGTGAAATAGGCTGCGCACCGGTTTGTCCGCCGGGGGTAGGCGCATCCAGGCCAAAGGGATTATTGAACACAGCGCCGTCCAGCGAGAAATTATTATACTGACCGTTACGTCCTGCAAAGGAAAGCCCGTTGTAGGTAAAAGAAGCTGAAGGGGTTAAGCGCAGATAATCATCTGCAGAACGGGAAATGGTAGGAAGCGACCTGATGGTACGGTTGGTAATGTTGGTAGAAGCCCCTGTCTTTTTATTATCAAAAATGGCAGAACGGCCGGTAACCGTAACGTTCTTCAATTCTACCGCCTGCTCCTGCATCTGTATTTCCAGCACATTGTTCAAGCCCAGTTCAAGGAAGATATTATCCGTTACATTTTCCTGATAACCCAGGAAGCTCACTGTTACTTTATACGGCCCCCCAACCCTGAGGTTGGGAACAGTGAAACGGCCGTCTCCCTTTGTAAGCTGTCCCTGCCTGATACCGGCGTTGGCATATTCAACGGTAACAGTGGCGGCAGCAAGGGCTTGTCCTTTGGGGTCTTTTACAATACCACTCAAAGTAGCGGTAGTAACCTGTGCAAAAAGGTGTAATACGCTTAATAACAGCAATGGAAGGCCCATCAGGAACTTGTACTTCGTTTTACGTAGCATAGCGATTTATTTTCGGTTGATCGGTTGATATGCGATTGGTTGATACAAGATGGTACAGGGTTCCGTATAGATGATGACACCGGAACCTATTTGAGATTACGCCGCTTCCTATAGACTACTCCAGATAATTACAGCAAGGATTATTAGATTTTGATTGTTGATGATCACCGAATATAAGGAAAATAGATCAAACCGCTTCCGCTTTTTTCTCCTTCACACTGCTGCGTATTTTATGCCGATGCGCCTCACCCCATTGCCTTAAAGACTCTATAACATGACTTAAGGTATCACTGTAAGGGGTCAGTTCATATTCAACTACCACAGGCATGGTATCGCACACCCTGCGTTCAATGAACTCATTCATTTCAAGGTGTTTCAATTCATGAGAAAGTACTTTGGCCGATATGCCTTTTACTGCTTTCTGTAATTCCCCGAATCGTTTATGACCTTCCCGCAGGGCAATAATGATGGGGATCTTCCATTTGCCATTTAACACATACAGCGCATCCTGTACGGCGCCCAGCGCGCCCAGGCATTCTTCTGAATCTGGTTTTTCGTTACGCTTCAACATAACAGGAGGTTTTAATTTATCTGTCTTAGGGCAGTTACCTTTGGGCAAGCACTTACCTTTTGTAAGCAAATATACGTACTTTTGATGTTACAACACCTAACTAATATGAAAGTAGAAATATGGTCAGATGTAATGTGCCCGTTTTGTTATATCGGTAAACGGAAGTTCGAGAAAGCACTGGCACAGTTCCCGGGGAAGGAGCACATCACAGTAGAATGGAAAAGCTTTCAGCTGAACCCAGAGCTGGTGAATAACAGCGGACAAAGCATCCATGAATACCTGGCAGAACATAAGGGCTGGACATTGAGCTACGCCAAACAGTTAAATGAGCAGGTAAGCGGCATGGCAGCTGCGGTGGGACTGGAATACAATCTTGACAAGGCAGTAGTGGCCAACTCTTTTGACGCGCACCGCTTTGTGCACCTGGCCGCCCAACACGGACTGGGAGACGCGGCTGAAGAAAGCCTGTTCCGGGCGTACTTTACAGAAGGAAAGGATATTTCAGACCGGGAAGTATTGGCCCAACTGGGCGCCGGTATAGGTCTTGATGCGGAAGAAGTAAGACGCACCCTTTCCGGCAACACCTACGCCCGGGAAGTGCAGCGGGATATAGCAGAAGCAGCTGCACTGGGCGCAAGGGGCGTACCTTTCTTTGTGATAGACCGTAAATACGCAGTATCAGGCGCACAACCGGAAGAAGTATTCCTGAAAGCCCTTCAGCAGTCTTACAATGAGCAAGCCGCTACGGATAATAATGGCAATGCCTGTTCTATAGACGGCGACTGTGCATAATCATAATGCGGATAGGCGGCGGACTTATTGCAGTAAGCTGCCTACCACCATTATCTTACCGATGTACAGATCATTCTCCTTATACTTTGCCGGATCCTGCCCTGCGGCCGGCTTAACCAGTTTGAATTTATCGACCGGGGTAGGATCGGGCTTGAATACCACTGTATGCGTACCCTCTCCCAGTGAATCCAGTACAAAGTAATGCCTGCGGTAGTTAACGCCATATTTGTCAAAGCGGATCCTGCGGACAGGCGGCTTCCCGTCAACCGTGATCAGGGCTGCGCCCGAACTGGGTCCGATAATATCCTGCACGCCGATCGCGGTTCCTTTAAAACGGACAACCAGACTATCCTGCGGATCACCTGAGTAGATCAAATCCGGAAAAGCCGTAGCAAAACTTTTAAGCGCCGGGTCTCCTTTCCCGCTCTTCCAGCCGTTGGTTTTCTTAAAGGTGGCGGGTGAATTCTGGGCGGTTTGCTCATAACAGCCGGGCGTACGCGGTGCTGGAAGGCCATCTGACACCTGCACCCTTGCACTGTTCTTTTCCATGTCTGTAAAAGCCCTGGTAATAGTAGCGGTGTATACCTGGTGCCCGTCCACTGTAGGATGTACGCCGTCAAATGTAAACACCGTCTGGCTGCCATAATCAGTGCCTTTCTGTCCGCGGAAAACCAGCCTATGCTGCTGCAGCTGCTCCATCACGTCCCAGCTCAGGTTGATGGAGGGTAAGCCGTAGTATTGGGCCACCTGCTCGGTATATTTTACGGAACGTATCTCCTGTCCCTGCTGCAGCACTTTCAGCATTGGTTCTGAAACGGTGTAGAGAAAGCAAATATCGGTGTGCGGGTCATGTTTTTTTATCTGCCGTACAATGCCTTCCATCGATCTGTGGATGGCCACTGAATCTCCTCCATCGTTGACGGCATATTCTATGAATACCAGGTCGGGGTTATACTGCAGCACATCCTCCTGCAGGCGGAACACACCCAGGTCTGAGCCGGTGCCGCCAACGCCTGCATTAATGGCTTTGATGCGTGCCTTTGGATATTGCTGGCGGAACCACTGTTCTGTTTGTACCCGATATCCCGGGGCGGCTGTAATGCTGCCACCCAGGTAGGCAATCACCACCGGGCCACCATTCTTCAATTTAGTGAGCACATTGGGCAATCCGCGCCGGGCATGTAAAGCCGGCGGCTCGTCTGTCTTATCATACTGCTTTTCGCCATGCACTGCCATAGAAAAAGCCAGCGCCAGTACCAGGAAAATTCTGTTCATACCTGAAGTTACGGCAGCTGTTAAGAAGCTGCCATAACTCATTTCAGTACAAATATGATGCTGTTTTTCAGCGAACCTGTTAAGGTATTGTTACACCGTTGGCGCGTAGCGGTTTATCCAGCTGCCAGTTATCCTTTTTGATGGCTTCCAGGTAAGCTTTGGTACGGTATACCGTGGGATGCAGGATCTTCCTGGGGTGATTGGCCAGCCAGTTTTGCCGTACCCGCAGGTATTCAGCTATCCAGGTTTTTTCATCGCCGCCGCGTACCGGCGTGGCTTCGGGGAAGCGGCTGCGGAGGAAGGCAGGAATACTGCCTGAATGGATGTAGCTGTCGTAGATCACCAGCATACTGAGTGGAAGTGTAAACTTTTCCTGGTCAAAAAAATGAGCGGCCGGTACATAATAGAGGATCTCAAAAGTTTCATCCTGCGCGGTTCTCATCAGCGGATCTTCTTTCGCACTATCCTTTAAGAGCTGCTTAAACCGGGCGTCGTTCACCAGTGGCTTCTTGCCGATCAGGGGCAGGTATGGACTGAATTCCGCGGCATATTTGCCGCCGGCATTCACGTATCGCTGAACAATATTCTTCAGGTTACCCTGCTCTGTAGCCTGGCTTCTGCCATAAGTGATCTGCTTTGTACCATTCTTGCCATCTGCAAATATGGAGATCTGGTCATAACGGCCATCCGGTGTCCCGGTTTCCATGACGTTCACGATCTGGATGATCTTCTTTTTCTGTTGATCTGTGATCATATAGGGGTAGGGGTTTAAGGGTTATACTTCAGCTGGCAAATCTACCGTTTTTTCTGTTTGTTTTTTACCTGCGGAAGAACTAACCATGTTATTCACCAGGCGCATCATAATGATGGTGATGATCATGGCGCCGATCACTACGTCGCCCAGGTAGTTATAGTGCTCCAATGCTCCGCTGCTGGTTTGCACTACTATCAGGCCGGCTACCGCGGCGCCAATGCCGCCGGAAATCTGCTGCACGGAAGCGTTGATGCTCATAAAGGCGCCCCTGTCCTGCGGGGCAGGAACGGCTGTTGTCAATGCCGAAGCAGAGATCATACGGGTAGATACACCCAGGAACATCAGCACATTGATCACGGCTACCAGCGCAAAAGGCGTAGTGCCAAGATTAGTGTAAATGGCCACCATGGTCATGGTGATCAGGGTACCTGCCACAAAGACGTTAAACTTCCCGAACCTATCGCTCAGGCGCCCGGCCAGCGGGCCGAATATCATGGAGAATACCCCGGTAATACCATACAGCCATGTCAGCTGGTTTAATGTAATACCAAGATTGTGGGTGGTAAAGGCACTGGCAAAAGGCATCAGCATAAAGCCGCCCGTAGCCAGTAAGGTAGTAGCGGCAAACGCTAACTGGTGGCGGGGCGAAGCCACTGTTTTAAACAAGTGGGAAAAGGCATTCCTTTCTGACCTGATCTGGAGATGTGCCGTAACCGGCTTTATATATACTGCGATCACAATGCCCAGCAATACACCGAGAGCGGTGATCATCAGGAAAGGGGCATGCCAGCCAAAATGATTTGCCAGCAACAACCCGATGGGTATACCTAACACCTGGCTGGCGGCAAAGGCTGTTTGTACATACCCCATCACCCGGCCTCTTACTTCCAGCTTAAAAAGATCTGTAATGATCGCAAAGCTTACTGCGCCTACTACCCCTCCAAACAGGCCTGTAACGATCCTGGCAATAAGCAGAAAATAGTAATCAGGCGCAATGCCGCAAAGAAAAGTACCGATGATAAAACCGGTGTAAAAGAACATGAGCAGCTTCTTGCGGTCAAATTTGTCGGCAAATCCCGCTGCAAGCAGACCTGATACTCCTGCGCTGAATGCATAGGCAGATACCACCAGGCCGAATTGTGATGTATTGATCTTTAATTTTTCCAGCAGCAATACGCCCAGGGGAGACAGCACCATGAAGTCCAGCACGATGGTGAACTGCAGGATGGCCAGGACGGCTATTACAAACGCCTGGTAGGAGGTGAAGGTTTTAGGTTTGGCGGATAAAGTCATAACGTTGTTATTTTAAGATGATGTACGACGAAAGCACTCCTTAAGTGAGCGCTCATTTAGTTAACGCGGCAAAAAAAGCTTATGGCTTTAAAGCTTTCAGTACAAGCTGCAATGTTTGCAGGATCGTTTTATCATTAAGGGAAAACTTTCTGCCGGTAAAGGTTTTGCCCTGGTTATGAAATTTTATCAACTGGTACATAGGCGCGTAGGCAACGCTCCAGTATACTTCAAAGGGGAGCGGTATCAACTCTTTGCGCTCAATGGCATTGTGTACAAACTTTCCCATTACCTCCCTGAAACCTTTGCTTAATTCAGCCTGGATCTCTTCATAGTAATTGGAGTACCTGATCTGTTCAATGAACTGCACCTCCAGCGGGTGCTTCAGGTAAAACTGCATACGGTTCAGCCATTGCTTCTTTAAGCCTTCCGCAAAAGATGCATCCGGGTCAAAATCCTGTAGGCTGTCTGCCAGCATTCTTTTTGAAATATCCGTTCCCAGCTGGAAAATGAGATCTTCCTTGTCTTTGTAATAAATATAGATGGTGGCAGGAGAAACGCCCGCTGCTTTAGCCAGTCTGTTCACGCCAAAACCGTCCAGCCCTTGTTTTACCACCATCTCAATGGCCTTCTGGCGGATCATGCGTTCTTTATTTTCATCTCTTGCCCTCATGCTGGCACAAAGGTAAGTGAGCGTTCGCTCATTTAAAAATATATTTCTGAATGGATATAAAAAATGCCCTGAGTTATTGCCAGGCAACAATTCAGGGCAGCGAAAAAATATGGCTGCTGTCTCTGCTGGTAAAACGATCAACCCATCACTGAAAGATGGCCGCTTCTGCTACAGCCTCGGACTCTTCCGTGCCTTCAGGCGGCCTGCGATGCCACCAGGACGCCAGCAGGGAGCCAGTAATATTCATCACCGGCCCAAAAATGGCGGGCGCCAGTCCAACTGTAGCGATCTTTCCCATTTCTTTGGCAATGGCAGACGCCAGGCCGCCATTCTGCATACCCACCTCAATAGCAATAGTACGGCAGTCCTGCTCCTTCATGCGTATTAAACGGCAAAACCAGTAGCCCAGCGTGTAACCGGCCAGGTTATGCGCAAGCCCTGCCAGCACCAGCAATAGACCCACATTCAGCAGGCTCTCGCGGCCATGAGCGGTGATGATCACAATAATAAATGCAATAGCGGCCATGGAGAGCTTTGGCATCAGCTTGTCCAGCCAGCCGATACGGCCGCTCAGGAAATGGTTGAACACCAGTCCGCCCGCCACGGGAATGATTACCATCTTGGCGATGTCCCACATCATTTTCTGTACACTGATCTCAATGTAATTACCTGCCAGCCATTGCATCAGCAACGGTGTTAAGAAGGGCGCCAGCAGCGTAGATACTGCCGTCAGTGTAACAGAAAGCGCCAGGTTGGCCCTGGCCAGGTAAGAGATTACATTGGATGCCATGCCGCATGGCGCAGACCCTATCAGGATCACCCCTGCGGCAATCTCCGGCGGGAAACGCAGGGTAGTGGCCAGGAGCAGGCCTACCAGCGGCATAATCGTAAAATGACAGGTAATGCCAATGAACACGCCGGCAGGCATTTTTACAACGCCATAAAAATCGCGCAGGCTCATGGAGGTGCCCATGCCAAACATAATGACCTGGATCAATGGTGTGATCAATAAAGACAGGTCCCAGCCATTAGGCTTTGTAAAAGGCTGTGGGTAGAATAAAGCTGTTGTTACAGCCGTAAATATCATCAAAGTGTATACAAATCCTTTGGTAGCGGTATGCCTGTTGAACAGGATGGCCAGCACCGCCCAGAATGCGATCATGAAAGGCCCTGCCTTGGTGGTGTTACCGGTACTGAACAGGATGATATTAACCAGCAGCAGCACTGCGGCGACAATAGCCATGAACAGGCTGGGTTTATTGGAAGAGAATGACATAACGTGCGATTTAAATGCTTACCAGGTTCTTCCCTGTAAATATTGATCGAGCTTTTCTTTATTCAGCTGTATAGGCCCCGGATGCTGCTGCAGCCATTGCAGGAACTCTTCCTTGATCTTTTCCGTCCACTGGTTGTCTATTTCGCCGGGTGTGTATTTACCGGACTTCAGCATGGCGTGCCCAAACTGATCTTTCATACCAATAAAGATCGCCGTGTTGATCACCTTTTCAGCCATATGGGCCGGTATGAAGAGAATACCTTCCCGCTGGGCCAGCACCAGGTCGCCCGGCAGCACTACCGCCCCGCCTATACGAATGGGCGTGTTCAGTCCCATAAGCACCGCGTTCTTCAGATAAGAAGGGTGCCAGTCGCGTACAAAGGCATTGAACCCGTTTATATCTGCCAGCCCTTCAATGTCGCGGGCGGATGCATCGAATACCACCCCATTGCCTGTGCGGCTGAAGATGGCATTACCCAGGTTATCCCCTATCAGCGTACCTTCTGCTATCTTGCCAAAACCATCTGCCACATAGATATCGCCTTTGGTTAGCTGCTGTATGGGCCAGGAATTGGTATTGCCTTTAAATCCCTGGTTATGCCCTCTCTCCAGGATGTTCTTTTCCACATCCGGGCGGGCGGGCATATACATAGCGGTTACAGCCCTGCCCACCATGGGCGTTTCGGGGTGCAGTATTTTCCAGCCGCCTTCAAACTGGCAGTGGTAGCCATCGTTATCCAGTATGGTCCATGCTTCCTCTATGCCAATATGCTTTGCCTTTTCCAGCAGGCTGTCTGGTACCTTAGGGCGCCCATCCGGAAAGCGCGCTCCCTTCCAGGCAGATGTGAGAAAGATCAACTCTTCTTTTGAAAGGGTTTGCCCTGACAGCAGGCCAGGCAGGCAAACCAGCAGTAATAATGTTAACAGGTATGTTATCCTCATAATGGCTATCGTGTATCAGTTTAATGGAATCAATGATCTCCGGGTTCTTCTGTGGATATGGTTGCAGCAGGGTTGTAAGGCGTACCAGCCAGGCCGTTCAGATCATACACCACTTTACCGGCGCGTATGGTCAGCTCGCATTCCAGTTTCTGGTTACCATCCATACGGCTGTTAATGGCGTCAATAAAACCAAACTTCCCTTTCATTACCTGCAGGATGGCAATGTCAGCCACAGCTCCTTTTGACAGGTGCCCCAGCTCTTCATGCTGAATGGCTTTAGCCGGCTCCCAGGTAGAGGCCCTTATAACGGCTGCCACATCCATGCCCAGGTTCAGGCATTTGGACATTACGTTCAGCATATCTTTCATCCCTGCATTCATACTGGAAGTATGTATGTCTGTGCTGATAGTAGTAGGGAAAAAGCCGGCCTTCATGGCAGGCACTGCCTGTGAAAAAGCAAAGCTGGCACCGCCGTGCCCTACATCAAAAATGATCCCTTTCTTGCGGGCTTTTTCTGCAAAAGGCTCCAGTATCCCTTTTTCATTCACGATCGCCTGGCGGCTTTTCAATTGCGCATAGGCGTGCGTGAATATATCGCCTGGTCGCAGGTGCTCCATGAACAATGCTTCCAGTGATAAGGGGGGCTGCTGTGAGCCAAAGTCTACCATTACCGGTACATTGGCTATCTTACCTGCTTCTACGGCACGGTCTACCGGCGTCCATTCTGCACCTACATAATGCGCCAGCTTAATGCCCACCAGGTACGGTTTATTATGCAGGATGGTGAGGGCGGTCATTTTGGCATCCATATCTGCTGCGTTCTGTTCATACACGCCGCCACGCATGCCTTCTCCCACTATGTTCAGGAATGCCAGCACCCTGGTTTGAGAATGCAGGATGGTTTGCCGCTTAAAAAGCTCGAAGTTCTTCCAGCCGGAGCTGCCTGCATCCACCACGGTGGTAACCCCGCAACGGAAGGTAAAGCCATCCGGCGCCACTGCCACATAGCTGTTATTGAGATAACGGCCGTCTTCCGTGCCCGCAAAATTATGCGTATGCATGTCTATCAATCCGGGTGTTACGTACAGGCCTTCGGCATTGATCACTTTCTTTGCGGCAGAGGGGTTGATGCTGGCTGCTACAGCAGCGATGGAATCACCGTTAATGGCAATATCCATTACCCGGTCAATGTTGTTCTTCGGGTCTATCACATGGCCGCCTTTGATAAGCAGGCTGTATTGCTGGGCAATACATGCTCCGCTGAAAAACAGCATGCCTGCGAAGAGCAGGCACCCGTTCTTCATGAATCTTTTCATCCGATATATTTTTAAACGTTAGGACTCTGCAGACAGCGCTTCCTTCAATTTTGCCGCTACGATCTTTTCCTGTCCCGGTACCAGCATCCAGGTTGTGATGCTGATGGCGTATTTATTACCATGCTGTCCGTCTGCTACTTCGATAGATGGGGTGCCTTTGCGCAGTTTTTCCCTTAGCTGGGCGGCGGTGAAAGGCAGTTTTTGTGCATCCCATGAAACATGGAGGGTGGGAATATGATTGGCTACCGGCGGCACTTTTGTTTCCACCGTTACGCCGGGTACCGATTTAGCGGCATCGCCGATCTGGGCAATCTGTGCTTCCCATTGCTTCCATTCTTTGGCATGGTCGCGGGCTACATACAGTTCCAGTGCTACCATCATGCCCAAAATCTCTTCCTTATTCACTTTCATTCCACGCCCAATGGTATTACCCCTGGGGGGCATGCTTAACCTGGCTGCCTTCAGGTACTTTTCCTTACCCAGCAGCAGGCCGGCGCTCTGCGGGCCGCGAATACCCTTGCCGCCGGAAAAACAAACCATGTCGTATCCCATTTCCGTATACCGCCAGAGGTTTTCCACCGGCGGCACATCTGCTGCGCAGTCTATCATGGCGGGCAGGTTATGATCTTTGGCAACCTTGATCCATTCTTCCACCTGTATCTTGCCGTCATAGTTGTTGGCATTCACAAAAAAGAGCATGGCCGTCTGGTCGTTGATGGCCTTCTCCAGCTCTTCCCTTGTTTCTATCATAATCACCTTTACACCTGTGTTCTTCAGGGCATGTGCATAGGGAATGTCATGTGCTTTCTGCATGATCACTTCCGTTTTCATACCGGTACCTTCCAGTTGCGGCACCATCGCCACCTTCTTTTCGTCCATTCCTGCCAGTACGCCGGTAAGGCCAAGGGTAATGGCCGAGAAGGCGCCGGAGGTTACCACCGCATACTCGCTGCGTACCAGGGAGGCAATACGCTGGCCTGCTTTATCCTGTATCTCATCCAGCATTACATACTCTTTAGATGCATACCGGATGGCTTCCAGCACTTCGGGCAGCATCAGTGAGCCCGTCATCGCGGTATAGGTACCGGCAGCATTGATGAATGTGCGTACACCCAGTTCCCTGAAGTAGTCCTTGCCGGCTGCCGGCGCTGCTTCCAGGAAGGGAAGCACTTTGGTGGTGCCCGCCAGTCCACCCAATAGGGGAACGGCAGAAAGATTTTTTATTAAATTTCTGCGAGAGATCATACAAAAAGTTTTAAAGTTTGAAGGTTTGAAAGCCTGAGCGTCTGAAAGTTTGAACGTTTGGGATTTGAAAGTTTGAAGGACCGCTTACCTGGTAAGACCTTCTTCAAACGTTCAAACGCTCTAACGGTTAAACCTTCAAACAGTTAAACTTTCAAACGTTTACTGAGCGGCAATGCAGTCCATTTCCACCAATGAGTTACCCGGCACACCGCCATATACTGCCACCGTAGTGCGTACCGGCGGATTATTGCCAAAGCGCCCGCGGAACACCTCGTTCATACCTTTGTAGTCATTCAGGTCATGCAGGAAAACGCTTACTTTCAGTACTTTATCCATAGAAGTACCGGCTTTCTTCAGCTGCGCTTCCATTTCCTTCAGCACATGGTCTGTGTGGGACTTAATATCGCCTTCAAAATGCGCTCCTATACCGGCAATGAAAACAAGGCCATTGTGCTTGGTAATGCTGGAGAACAGGGGTACTTCCTGGTCATACACCACCCCCTCGGCCTGTTTGTCAAATGTTGCTGTACCTGAGGCAGCTTTGGCTACAGCGCCAAAACCGGCAATACCTGCGATAGACGTGAACAGTTTTTTAATAACGCTTCTTCTTTCGTTTATCATAGTTCCAAAGTTTGAAGTCTGAGGTTTGAAGTTTGAGGTGTGTTTCTGGTTGTTGCGGATAAGTAAATTTACTTAAATCTCCCTATCCGAACATCAACCTTTCACCCTCAAACTTCAGACATGTTGTATTATTTATCCCACCATACACGGGTGGTAAACTCATTCGGACCCTGGCGCTGAACCGCCTGCTGGAAGTTGGCATTGTTAACACTTTCTTCAGAAGGTGGATAGATCAGGCGCCGGGGGATGGTCCCGTTAGTAATATTGCCCGGGATGTTCACCGGTGTCAGTACCGGGAAGCTGGTACGCCGCCAGTTAGCCCATGCCTCCTGCTCGTCAATCAGTAGGGCCACCCACATCTGCGTGTGGATCTGGTTCAGTTTCTCATTCAGGCTGCCGCCGCTGTTAAAGGTATGGCTGGCCAGGTAAGCGCTGATACGCTCATTGCTGATCACGCCACCGGCACCGAATAAAGACCAGTTGCGCATGGCGGCGCTGATGCCATTCTCATAGGCTGCTGCCGCATCGCCCGCGTACCATCCGCGGGCGGCAGCTTCGGCCAGCAGCAGGTTCGTTTCAGCCGCGCTCATAATGATGAACGGCGCTGCTTTGAGCAGTATGGTATTGGGATTAGGCTCCGAATAGCTCACAAAATCAGCCGGCTTGCCCAGCAGGCCGTTAGGCATTCCCTTCTGCAGGGTAGTGCTTGTATCCGGTTTACCATTTACCCATACTACTGCAATGACATTGAGACGTGGATCGTTATTGGTTTTCAGGTAGTCGATCAGTGTTTTGGCAAACTTGCCGCCCTCCGTATTACCATCCCCATTTGCCACTGCAAAATTGTTGCTCAGCATATCATAAGAGGCGGGGTTCTGGTTATAGGTTTGCGGGCCATCGGCATACTTCATGGTGGCCCTGTCGCCATCCGTGGTAATCACACCGCCGGCAATGGCTTTCTGCACCCATGTTTGCGCCGCCGCCGGGTCTACCTTGCTCAGGCGCATGCCCAGGCGGAGCATCAGGGAGTAAGCCAGCTTTTTCCATTGTGTGATATTACCGTTGTACACAAAGTCGCCGGCCGCGAAGCTGGGTTGTGCGGCATTAAAAGCAGCGGCAGCTTCGTCCAGCTCTTTCAGCATGTCGGGATAAATGGCCGACTGCTGGTCGTAAGAAGGGGTGAAATGATTATCTGTATACCCTTTCACCGCATCACTATAAGGCACATCTCCAAAAAGGTCGGTAATGCGGTGCATGATGTACACGCGCCAGATACGGGCAATGGAAAGCTTGTTTACATTGACCTCCGCATCCTGCTGTAGCGCATTGATAACGGAATTCACTTCGTTTACCGCGCCCGGGTAAGTATTCTCAAAATACGCATAGGGGTAACTACCCTGCTGAAAATAGTATTTATCGCCCAGCCCGGGTACATCCTTGTAAGTGGCATAGTGTTGTATGGCGCCGCCTGCGCATACCATGCTGGTAGAATACCAGGTGGTGATGGTGGTGCCATAGCCACCGCTTACCCCATCCATCAATGCTTTGCTGAACAGGAATTCCGGCTGCACATTGGGTGATGCGTCTGGATTGGTATTCATTTCCTCAAAACCTTTATCACAGGCCTGTAATGCCAACACCCCCATTACAGCAACATATATCAGTTTGTTAATACTTCTTAACATATTCTCTTTGATGTAAGCGTGAAGAAATCAGAATTTCACCATCAGGTTCAAGCCATAGCTCCTGGTGCGCGGTACGCCAAAGGCTTCGAATCCTTGTGCGTTTCCGCTGGTATAGCTGGACTCCGGATCAAAATTGTCTGTCTGTTTGTATAAGATGAGCAGGTTACGCGCCACAAATGACACGGCTGCAGATTCCATTTTCAGCCGCCAGATATGAGAGATGGGCAGCTGATAGCTCAGGATCACCTGGCGCAGTTTCACGAAACTCCCGTCTTGTACAAACAGCTCCGTATAGTTCTTCAGGTTATCGTAGTAGAGGCGCAGTTCTGATACCGGTATGGTATGCGGGTTGGCATTGCCGGAAGCATCCACGCCATCCAGCACCAGGCCAGATTCCCTGCCCGGCAGCGTTTGTTTATGCAGTCCAAAGCGGGTAGCATATACATCCATGGTCGAGAATACCTTGTTACCGAACTTACCGTCTACCAGGAATTCTAAGGAAAGACGTTTGTAGTTAAATGTATTGGTCAGGCCCATGGTCCACGGTGGTACGCCGCTGCCCAGCTCTGTCAGCTCGCTTTTCAGCGGATAGCCGTTAGAGCCGTAAATGATCTGGCCCTTTTCATTACGCTGTATCTTATACCCTTTGATAATGCCATACGGGCGGCCTACTGCGTTGTGCACAAAGGCCCATCCGCCTACGCTGGCAGCCATTTCTATGGTATTCAACCCTTCTGCCAGTTTTACCACTTCGCTTTTATTATAAGCAACGTTATAGCTCACATCCCAGGAAAAGTTCTTACGTTTCACCGGTGTGCCGGTAAGCAGTAATTCCACACCTTTGTTGGTCAGTTCGCCCACATTCAGCAGGGCGTCGTTATAACCGGAAGCGCGGGATATAGCTGTACGTACAATGTCGTTGGTGGTTTTACGATTGTAAAAGGTAAGGTCCATACCCAGCCGGTTGTTCAGGAACTGTGCCTCCAACCCGGCCTCATAGGTAGTGGCGGTAAGCGGTTTCAGGCTGGAATTGGTCACCAGGTTTACGTTGTTAGACGTGGTGATCTGTTGCACGGGCTGCCCAAGGTGCCCGCCCTGAACACTGGTATATGTCTGGTTGAGGATGTAAGGATCAGGTGTTGCGCCACCTACCTGCGCCCAGGATGCACGCAGCTTTGCAAAGTTCACAAAGGAGGGCAGCTTAACGGCGTCTGACAGAATAAAGCTGGTACCTATGGCCGGGTAGAATATGCTGTTATTCTTCGGGCTCAGGGTAGAGAACCAGTCCTGCCTGCCGGTGAGCGTCAGGAATATGATGGACTTATAATCCAGATCTGCAGAGGCAAACCAGGAATTGGTGCCGGTACGGTTCCTGGTAGGTTTGGTAGTTACCGTAGCCAGGTTGGTATAGCTGTAGAAGAACGGTATTACAAACTGCGCACCGTCTATTGCGGTCATATCGCTGGAATACCTGCGGCGGTTGCCGCCTGCCAGGAAGTTCAGGCCTACCGTGTTCCAGAATTTCTGGTTGTAGTTCAGGGTAAGCATGGCATTGGTTTCTGCCACGGAGATCTTCCTGCCGCTATACTCGCCGGCGGCACCCTGCGTATATACAGTACCGGTAGGAATGATGCCGGTGAAATCGTAGTTAAAGAAATCACGCGCTACCGTACCTTTTACAGACAGGTTGCTCAGCAGATCGTACTTGATACTGGCCTGGCCTATAAAACGGTTCTTGTTGTCGTTATTCTGAAAACGGTTCACCACAAAATAGGCGTTGGAGGCGTAGGGTGTTTCGTTCCACTGTATCTCGCGGCCGCTGGCGTCATAACCGGGATCCATAGAGCGTATGTCCACGGTATTGGCAATCATGTATACGGCCCAGTTGGGGTTGCCGGGCGCATCGCCCGAGCTGGGCCTGTTCTTGGCTTCTTCCACGTTGTATTGCGCCACTGCCTCAATGCTGATGCGTTTCCCGAGGTAGGCATTCACATTCAGGTTGGCGATCTTCTTATTAAGAGAAGAGTTAGGCAGGATGCTTTTGCTGTCTGTATTAGACAATGAGAAGCGGTAGTTGATGGATTCAGTACCACCGGTAAAGGCAATGGTATTGATCCAGGTGCTGCCCGTGTTGTAGAAGTTCTTGATATTGTTTTTCTGCGGTGAATAGGGATGTTGTTTACCATCAAACTGTGTATACAACTGGCCATCCATAGGGGTGCCGAATGAACGGCGCCCCCAGTCAATGGCCTGCTGCTGTGTGGCCGGCTTTACTCCTCCGTCGCCTTGTCCGTACTCATACTGCCAGTCGGGAATAACCGCGGGGTCTTCCAGTGTCAGGGTGGTGTTGTAGTCAACCCCTATACCTTTTCTTGCCTTTCCTTTTTTAGTCGTGATGAGGATCACACCATTTGCCGCACGGGAACCGTACAGCGCCGCTGCAGCGCCCCCCTTTAATACGCTCATGGATTCTATATCATCCGGGTTAATGCCGGCAATACCATCGCCCCGGTCTACGTTCAAACCGCCACCGTTGGTGGTGGGACTTCCGCCCGGATTGGTGTTGTCAATAGGCATACCGTTTACCACATATAAGGGTTGGTTATCGCCATTCAGCGAGGTATTACCACGGATGATCACGCGGCTGGAACTACCGGGGCCGCTTGCCAGGCTGGTAGCGTTCACACCGGCGATCTTCCCGCTCAGGGCATTGGCCACGTTGATCTCTCTAGCACGGGTAAATTCGCTGCCGCTTACTTCGGTTACTGCAAATGGCACCGCTTTCTTTTCTTTTCGTATGCCCAAAGCCGTTACTACCACTTCTGAGAGCGATTTGTTTGTATCCTCCAGCTGGATGGTCACCATGTCATCGGGATTACTCACCGTGAACTCCTGCTGTTTAAAGCCGATGGAAGAAATGATCAGCACCAGTGAGCCTGTCTTGTTCCCCTCTTTGAGGGTCAGCTCAAAGTTGCCGTCTCCATCTGCCATGGTAGCTGTGCTGGGGTTACCCTTCACATAAACGGTGGCGCCTGGTATGGGGCTATTGTCTTTGGATGACAGTACACGACCCTTTACCTTATCTGCAAAGAGCAGGATACTGAACAGGCTTGACAGGCTGTCAGCATTTACACTCGGGTTGAATATGGAAAATTGTTTGTCGTTAATACGTTTGAATTCCAGGCGCTGATCCATCAGCAGTTGTTTAAGGGCTGCTTCCGGCTGCATTTTCTCTGCTTTGTCCAGCACATCGGCCGGGACGGTCTTTCCGTCCAGCAGGCCTTCGCGGTAGGCAATCCGGATATTATGAAAGCGCCTTAAACGGTCCAGTGCTTCTTTTAAAGAAATGGACGCCCTGTTGGATCTTCCACCCTGGGAAGAAACAATGTGAAACGGAGAGGATGGACGGGAGGCATACACTTTATCATTTTGCGCAATTACAGGTTTTCCCATACCAAACGTGAGGGCACAGCAAAGGATGCCCAAAAAAAGATTTTGGTCTGTTCGTCTCATGTCTTTTTTTTTAGCAGATAATTCCCGCTACCTACCTAAATAAAACACCAGATGTTTTTCTGAAGATTTGTTCACCTTTACGTTCAGCGTAGTTGAGATAACAGTCAGTAATTCGTCTACATTGGCAACATTGATCTCACCCTCAATATTCAGTTGCCGGATTTGGTTGTTGTCTGTCTCAACTGTGTAGCCATAGTTGTCTTGCAGTGTTTCGATAATTTCTCCTAACGAGGCATCGGTAAAAATAATTTCCTTCCTGGTCCAGTCCTTTAGCTTTTCTGGCCTTTGTAATTTTTGGTTGCTTAGCAGCGATTTGCCGCCGTATTCTACATAATCTCCCGGTAGCATCACGATAGCCGGCCTATCGGAATTACCGTGGTTTTCAACTTTTATCTTTCCGGTGATAAGTCCGATATTGGTCTTTCCGCGGCGGCTTTTCACATTGAAAGAGGTGCCCAATACCTCTATGGTGATGCCCTCGCTGTGCACGATGAAACGCTGGTAGGGTTTTACGTGCTGTGTGTCTTTGTTAATATGGGCCACATCAAAAAAGGCTTCGCCTTCCAGCCATACTTCACGCGGTGTAGTAGTATCCCATTTGTCTGCATAATGCAGGCTTGAATTTGCATTTAGTATTACAACAGATTGATCGGGCAGGGTGATGGTGCGCTTCTCACCATAATCTGTTGCGATCACCTGTTTGCGGTTCAGCAGCTGCAGGGCCAGCAGGCCGGTGGCTGCTATCAGCAGCAGGGAGGCTGCGATCTTCATCCAGGGCCGCAGCCATTTTACTTTTCCTGTTGTGGCAATAACAGGCTGTTCCTGTATGGTGGCCGTGATCCTGGACAGCAGCTGCGCCTTACGGTTGTCTGCTGTTACCGTATCCTGTGTACGGTAGGCCTGTATAAACTGCAGCGCCTGTCTGTAATGTTCTGCGCTGTCAGGGTATGCCTGGGGGAAAGTCTCCCAGAAGCGGGCAGTTTCCGGATCATTTTCCACCACGCCGCCAGCCCATTTGACAAAAGCATCATCGTCCAGAAAATCCTGTATTGTATATGAGATGTATCTGTCCTTTTGCATGCACGAATGAGCTGTTTAATACTAATAGACAAAAAGAGGAAAAATTATCCCTCCGAATCCGGAAAAAATTTAAAAATAATTTCACCTTGGAGTAAAATGCAGCACAGCAGGGCGAAAGAGCGCTTACTTAAAATACGCTGCAGGTTCTCCAGGGCCTTATATAATAGTTTATAGGCAGAGTTGGTGCTGATACCCATAATGTCTGCTATTTCATCATAAGAAGCGCCTTCATAAAAGCGCAGGAAGACGATCTCCTGCTGGCGGTCTGACAACTGGCTTATCATGGCAGCCACCTGCATCCGCAGTTCCTGTTCTTCCACTTTTAAGGGCAGCTCCTGGTTAAAGGTTACGTTAAAGCTGCCGCTGGATATGGCGCCGTCCAGGTTCACCAGTTTTGACTGCAACTGCATCTTTCGGAACAACATGGTACGGAGAGACTTAAACAGGTAATTTTTAACAGATGCCGGTGCGCCCAGATTATTGCGGGAAGTCCACAGCTGTACAAAGAGATCATGGATAGCGTCGTGTACCTGGTCGGTATCCCCGGTGAATTTGGCGCCGTAGTTATTCAATGGCGCATAAAATTCCTCATACAAAGCCGTATAAGCTTCCCAATCGCCTTGTTTAAACGCATTCCACCATATTATATGGCTATCAGCTGCATGCACCGGCCTTAATAATTAAGTGTTTGAAAAGGAGGATGGATAATAATACAAAAAAATTCTAAATTACCAGCATGTCTTCGTATGCCCTTATTACAGGTGCCAGCAGAGGAATTGGCCGTTCACTGGCTACATTGCTGGCCCGCCGCAAATACAACCTCTTACTGGTAGCCCGCTCCTCCGATGAATTGGCAACGCTGGCTGCAACGCTGGCTGCAGAAAATGGCATTGAAGCACATTACCTGGCGCTGGACCTCAGCCTGCCCGGCGCCGCACAACAGGTATACAACTGGTGCACTGCGCAGCAGTTCAGCGTAAGCCTGCTGGTGAATAATGCCGGCTACGGTGTATGGGGGTATTTTGATGAACTGCCGTTGAACGACCAAAGTAATATGCTGCAGCTGAATATGCAGTTAGCAGTGGAACTTAGTTATTATATCATCCCCCTGCTGAAACAACATCCCAAAGCATATATATTAAATGTAGGCAGTACCGCTGCTTACCAGGCAGTGCCTACCATGACTTTGTATGCAGCCTCCAAATCGTTTATGCTGAGCTTCAGCCGTGGATTACGCTATGAGCTGAAACGCACGCAGATCAGCGTAAGCTGCCTCTGTCCCGGACCAGTGAACACTCATTTTATAGAAAGGGCTAAAATGCAGGCCATACAGGCTACTGCAGAAAAATTCGGTATGACGCCCGACCTGGTGGCAGCGCAGGCACTGAAAGGATTATTTGCAGGGAAAGCGGAGATCATCCCCGGCACGCTCAATGCCATCAGCGCGCTGGGCGCCCGCCTGCTGCCCAAAGCCATGATCGAACGGATTGCCGCAAACCTCTACAAAACCAAATAAGTTTCCGAAAAAATATTTACCCCCTGATTGTTTTCTGAAATATTTACTTACCTTTACCCTACAAAACAAGTAGACTAATAGATGTACCCAGCTACTACCATACGCTTACTTACATTAACAGCCAGGCAACACTGCAGCACTGGTTGTTGTTGTTGTTAATTCCCATACTCCACCACTCGCCGGCCCGGCGAAACACTCATCTTTTACAAAATCATTAAACCAATCATTCAAATGAACACACAGTATCCAAGGTTTACCTTGTCAGGAACACTCACCAGTGAACAGCATGATTTTTTTGAAGAACATGGATTCATCCATTTTAAGCATTTTATTGACCCCGGCACCGTACAGGCCATCATAGATGCCGCTGAACAGGTGCAGCGCAAATGGATAGCCGGTAATGTCACTAAAGTAAATGGCGTACCCATCAAATATGGCCGTGACCTCAACGGCAATACTATTGTACAGCGATTTGCATTCATTAACCAGCATGCGCCCCTGCTGGCTGAACTGCTGCGCGATCAGCGGTTTGAAGCACTGCTGGACCTTATAGGCCCGGGCGCCCGCATTGGTGCGCATGAAAAGGATGGTATGGTGTTTAACCATTATGTAAACGGGCCCCTGAGCAAGTTTACCAAAATGGGCTGGCATACAGACGGTCTGCGCGACCTGTTCTACGGCACCCGCCTGAACCCCATGCTGAACGTTGGCCTGCACCTGAGCACGCAGCAGGCGGAGAACGGCGGTCTGCGCATCATTCCCGGCACACAGCGCCAGAACCTTTTTAACTTCCTGTTCCGTAAACTATATTTCCTGGATCATACCGAAGATCCGGCAGAAGTGGCGATCCTGCCCGAAGCCGGCGACCTTACCGTACACGATGGCCGCCTGTGGCACCGCGTAGCACAATCACAACGCAGCGGGGAAGAAAGCCGCCGCCGCGTGATCTACATACCGATCATTGCAGGTAAGTATGCCCCCAAGAATGAAAGCAGCCCTACCCAGTTCTACCAGCGCTTTGCAGGCCTCGTGAGGTAAAGGGAGAACCGATGGTCCATGGCCATAGTCCATAGTAATGTCTTGCATGATAATTGCGGGAAAAGCATTTGCCAGGCATATAGCTAAACGTCCATGGACAATGGACCATTGACCATGGACTATTCCCAAGCAAACGTTAAAAACCGTTAACACGCTTCAGTAATAGGGCAAAAAGACTTATTATTGAACACGTAAAATGGTATGTGATTGATGAACTATCCCGGTAACAGTTCTTTTACGCGATCTGTCAAGGGGAAGGTGGTTATTGCCTTCCTCGCGGGTTGTATTGCCCTGGGCCTGGCGTGGATAGTTAGCCAGACCGCCTTCAGGGAAATGCTGCATACCGTTAAACAATTGTCGGAGCCTAATGAAAAGCTGCGGATCGTAAATGCCCTCTTCCGCGATATCACCCAGCTGGACCAGCTGCAAAAAAGACAAGCCCTGCTCCAGGCTAATTCCTACAAAACATTCCTCGACGAATCCAAAAGCCTGCGGCAGACCATGGACAGCCTGCAGGAACTGTATAGCGATAACCCGGAGCAGGTGATCCGGCTGGACTCTATGAAACGGCTGCTGCTGGAAAGGGATAAGCTGTTCCTCAACTACCTGCAGGTAAGGCAGGGCCTGGTCAATAATAACGACCTTACCAAACAGATACAAACCCTGTCTCAGCTGATCCTGAACTATGCCCCCCAGATAGACAGTACGGTTATCACCACAGAAAAGAAAGTATCTACCACTTTTATATATCCTTCTGATTCTGCTGCCGCCGCCTCAAACGAGGAAAAGGTGGAAGCCCCCTCCGTAAAGAGCGGCTTTTTTGCCCGCCTTTTCGGCAAAAAGAAACCGGAACCGCAACCTTCTGAAGAGACCGAACAACCCAGGCAGACCCCTACCCGGATGGTCACCGAGGAAGTGAACGTGAAAATAGATACCCTTGCCCTGGCCAAACAGGACAGCATTATGTGGGAGGTGGAAAAGGCCATGCAGGACTATGAAAAGGAACGCCGCCTGCAGAGCAGCCGCTTCGTGAACCGTGAAATAGAACTGGCCAACGCCAGTAATGTGCTCACCAGCCAGATGCTGTCTATCCTGCAGGAAGTGGAAAAGGAAGTAGTGAAACAGGAAGCACAGAACAATATCCAGGCCCGTAACGTGGTAAGCACCAGCGTCATGCGGATCAGCGCCATTATGGGCGTATTCCTGCTGCTGATGGCCATACTGGTGTACCTGATCCTTACAGATATTGCCAAAAGCAACGCCTACCGCCAGCAGCTGGAAATCGCCAAAGAGGAGGCGGAATACCACGGCATGGCCAAACAACGCTTCCTGGCCAACATGAGCCATGAGATCCGTACACCGCTGCAGTCCATTATCGGCTATGCCGACCTGCTGCGGCAGCAGGACAAGCCCTCCAAACGGCATATTGAAGCCATTTTCCACTCGTCAGAACACCTGCTGCATATCGTGAACGAAGTGCTGGATTACAGCCGCATCATCTCCGGCAAGTTCACTTTTGAACGGCGTGATTTTGACCTGCATCAGCTGCTGGAAGAAGTGATCACCGTGATGCGCCCGCAGGCAGAAAAGAAGCTGCTGCCGCTGGAGCTGCACAATAATGTTGCCGGTAACGGTTTTATAACCGGTGACCCCTTCCGCCTGAAACAAATGCTGTATAACCTGCTGGGTAATGCCATCAAGTTCACGGAAAAAGGGCATGTAGGTTTGACAGTAGACGAAGCCCCGGGTGAGGAAGCGGGTACTACCCTGCTCACCTTCACCATCAGCGATACAGGTTCGGGCATTACCCCCAAAGACGTCCGGCGCATCTTTAACCAGTTTGAACAGGCGGGAGAAAGCTCTCACCAGAACGGTACCGGTCTTGGACTGAGTATCGTGAAGGCCCTGACCGAAGCGCAGAACGGCACCATAGAGGTGACCAGCGAACCGGGAGCAGGTTCCCGCTTCGCGGTACAGCTGCCATTTGTAAGAGCCCTCAGCGTTCCGGTGCAGCAGTATACGGAAAGCAGCCCTGCCTCCAGCCGCTTTACCGGCAAGGTATGGGTGGTAGACGATGATCCCTTTATCCTGCATTTGTGCGCCGCTATTTTTGAGAAACACGGTATTTCCCACACCTGCTTCCAGCTGCCCGAAGTGCTGCTGAATACGCCCTGGGATGACAATGTTTCGCTGATCCTGGCAGACATGCGTATGCCCGGCCTTAACGGCGCGGAACTTTGTAAGCGCCTGCGCACACAGATACCCGAACATGTGAAGATCTTTGCACTCACTGCGCAAGCCCTGCCCGAAGAAAGGGAAGCCGTGCTGCAGGAAGGCTTTGACGGCCTGGTAATGAAACCTTTCAGGGAAAGCGAGATACTGGCCCTCCTGGATGATCATACCCTGCTGCAGGACGAAGACTTTTACGATTACGAAAATGAACAGGATGAGGATGATATTGACCTGGCCGCCCTGGAAAAGCTGACCTTTGGCGACAAAGCACTGCTGCAGAAAGTGCTGGAACGTTTTGTGACCGATAACCGGAATGATCTTGAATTGTTATGCACCGCAGCCAAAGAAGTAGATATGGAGCAAATCAGCCTGCTGCTGCACCGGATGGCGGGTAGAACTGCCCAGATAGGAGCCGGTGAGCTGGCAGCCCGGATGCGGATGCTGGAGATCGCTTTACAGCGTGATACCGTACAACCGGGCGATGCCATTGCCGAAGTAAATACGTTAACAGAAGGTATAAAAGCTTTACTGGATAAAATAGCAAACCTCACTATCCCTCAATCTGGTACTTCTCCATCTTTTTATAAAGCGTCTTACGATCAATATTAAGCAGCCTGGCGGCCTTGCTTTTATTATTTTTTACCTGCCGGAGTATTTCCTGGATCAATTCCTTCTCATTCACCTCATTGAGCGCTTTCAGGTCAGTACCCTGCACCCTGGGCATCTGGTTAACAGACAGCGTCATTTCATCCGGCAGGGACTCCATGCCCGCTGTTTCCCCTTCGGTCAGCAGCACCATCCGGCGGATCACGTTCTTTAGCTCACGCAGGTTACCCGGCCAGTCGTACTGGCGGAAGGTGGTCATGGCACCGGAAGAAAGGCGTTTAACATGCTTGCCCAGCTCCTGGTTGGCCATTTTAATAAAGTGCTGGGTGAATATCTCCAGGTCTTCGTCCCTTTCACGCAGGGGCGGCACCTCCATTTTAAACTCATTGAGGCGGTGATATAGATCTTCCCGGAAATTGCTTTTCCCGGGCTGCAGCAGCTCGTTGGTGGCAGTAATGATACGAACATCCACCCTGATCTGCTGGGTGCTGCCAATGGGCTGTATCACCCTTTCCTGCAGGGCCCGCAGCAGTTTTATCTGCACCTCATAGCTGAGGTTACCTACCTCATCCATGAAAAGCGTGCCCCCGTTGGCCGCTTCAAAAAGACCTTTCTTATTCTGCAAGGCGCCGGTGAAAGCGCCCTTTACGTGGCCAAACAGCTCACTGGCGGCCAGCTCTTTGGAGAGTGCGCCGCAATCCACTGCTATAAAGGGCTTATCGGCCCGCTTACTGAGGCTGTGAATGGAGCGCGCCACATATTCCTTACCCGTGCCGCTTTCGCCCAGGATCATGACAGACATGTCTGTAGGCGCCACCAGTTTAATATATTCATATAGTTTGTGGGAAACTTCACTGTTGCCTTCTATAAAGCCGGACAATACTTTCTGGGCGGCCACCGGCTCGTCTACCTTACGGTTCAGGGCTTCGTTCAGCACCAGCAGCAGCTCATCCGCGTTCACCGGTTTGGTGATATAGTCAAAAGCGCCTGAACGCATAGCCTGTACGGCAGTACGCACATCGTTGAAGCTGGTCATGATGATGGCGGGTATCTGCATGCCGCGCTCCTTGGTGGCTGCCAGCACTTCAAGGCCGTTGCCATCTGTGAGACGGTAGTCCAGCAGCAGCAGGTCATATTCCTTTTTTTCCAGCGCCTTAATGCCGCTCTTTACGTTATAGACAGCATCCACTTCATGGCCGTGCTTCTTTAAAAAGCCCTCCAGGATCTGTGAAAATGTAGTGTCATCCTCGACTAATAATATATTGGGCATAGCATCTATGGGTTCTGGTAGTCCGTTTAACTGTAATATTAGTCAACATCTACGGATAAAACAAAAATAGAGAAGTCCCCCCGTCCGGGAGGACTTCTCGTTTTATTCTACTGCATGTCCAGGGCTCTTCAGTGATCAGGCAACTACCTTACCGTCTTTGTCGAGCTTAACAGTTTTGGCTTCTTCACCTTTCTTCAGCTCAACTTCGTAGTACTCGGCGCCGGAAGCTGGTTTTACCATGAAAGCTTTTTCAGCTTTCCACTCCTTGTAATCGTCACCAGCCAGCGCAGCCTTTACGGCATCCGGCAGTTCTTCTACTTTAACGGGTGTTTTTTCGTCCTGAAAGTTTACGATAGCAACATCTTGCTTATTGTTGGCATAGACTGTAACGGTTCCTGCCACAGCGAGGAACGCCATTGATAGCATCAGTTTTTTCATTGCTCAAAGTATTTAGGTAAGCAAAAAGTTTAACACCTGTATACTATTAAAAGCATGCCATCAATGTGCTAAAACGTAAGCGCACTGATTATTACGGGTTTAGTGCATATCAATGCGTATAGCGAACACGTTGCTGCTGAGGATGTACTCCCGAACCTGCTGACAAAGTCTACACATTTGCGCCTACAGGTACTTCCTGTACCAGCTGTATGTTCATGTGCAGCTTTACTTCATCGCCCAGAATAAGGCCGCCGGCTTCTGTGGTGGCGCTCCAGCGCAAACCATAGTCAGAGCGGTGCAGGCGGCCATCCAGCTCAAAGCCTGCCTTTACCTGGCCCCATGGGTCGCGGGTGCTGCCATTGTAGGTAACGGTGAGCTCTATACTGTGGGTGTGATCGCGGATGGTAAGATCCCCAATGAGCCTGAAGTGGTGATCATTTACCTTTTTTACCTGCTTTGAAACAAAGCGGATGCGCGGAAAGCGCTCGCTGTCAAAAAAGTCTGCAGTCTTCAAATGTTCGTCCCGTTGCTGATTGTGCGTAGTAACACTGTTTACATCAGCTTCAAAAATGATACGGGCATCGTGAAAGTCCTCGCTGTCGGCATGCACAGTTCCTTCGAAACTGGTAAAGCTGCCGCTTACATTAGTGATCATGAGGTGCTTTACTTTAAATCCGATTTCGCTGTGTGAAGCATCAATTTTCCAGGTAGCCATATTATTGAAGGTTTTTGTGTCTGTTATCTGAACTTGTCCATAAAAATACTTGTTGTAACATTTATGTGTATTGCACAAATTGCCGGAAAGCGTGGACTTTTTTCCTGTCCGCACATTTTTAACATTTCTTTATAAAAATCGCTTGAAAACTACTGTGGCAGGCACTTTCACAAGTATTGTCACATAGCATGTCCGTATATTAAAAAACGCCGCTGCCCCGAAATTTATTATTTTCATCCAAACCGGAACGGCATGAAGATATTATTGGTGGAAGACGAACCCAATGTGGTATCCCTTATAAAAAGGGGCCTGGCAGAGAACGGATATGAGATCAGTGTGGCAATGGACGGCCTTTCCGGCCTGCAGATGACCACTACAAATGATTTTGACCTGATCATACTTGATATTATGCTGCCCGGTATTAACGGCGTGGAAATATGCCGTAAGATCCGTAAACAGAATGAGCAGGTGCCTATTATGATGCTGACGGCATTAGGTACCACAGAAAATATTGTGAATGGACTGGATAGCGGAGCAGATGACTACCTGGTTAAACCTTTTAAGATCGCCGAGCTCAATGCCCGTGTTCGCGCGCTGACCAAACGCATTAAAAGCCATTCGCCGGAGCATAATATCCTGCGGATAGCCGACCTGGAGCTGGACACTGCCTCAAAATCGGCAAAGCGCAATAACAAACAGCTGAGCCTGACAGCCACAGAGTACCGCCTGCTGGAGTTCCTGATGAAACACCAGCGCCGCGTATTATCCCGCATAGAGATCCTGGAACATGTATGGGATATTGATTTTAACCTGGGCACCAATGTAGTGGATGTATATGTGAATTACCTCCGCAAGAAAATTGATAAAAACTTTTCACCTAAACTGATACATACCGTTGTAGGTATGGGCTATGTAATGAGGGAGCAAAATGAAGATACAGAATAAGATCGCCATTCTCTTTACAGCCTTAACCGCGGCCATCATGCTGCTGGTAAGCCTGTTCATCTATTATTTTGCCTCCCGCAATACCTTCCAGCACTTTTACCACCGCATGGAAGTAAGGGCTAAAATAGTAGCCCAGGCCACCATGCAGGAAGATACGGGGAATACACAGCTTTACATCCGGGTAAAAGAAGAGCAGCTGGAAAACCTTCCGTTTGAAAAAGATTACTTTCTGCGCCTGAAACCAGACACCCCCCAGCTGGCAGAGAAATCTCCCCTGCCCCTGCCTGCCTATTTTTATGAACGAGTGCTGCAGGACGGCGGGGCCCGCTATCACCTGGGCGGCACTTTCTATGTAGGTTACTATGCAGGTAAGTGGCATAATTTTATAGTGGTCACCTCTGCACAGGATGTATATGGCATGGAAGAGCTGCATGGCCTGCGGCGCGTGCTGGTAACCGGCTTCCTGGTATTTACCGTGCTGATGTTCACTGCAGGTAAGCTGTTCAGCCGGCAGATATTTCAGCCCATCCGCACCATTGTACAGAATGTACAGAAGATCAGCGCCAACAATCTTCACCTGCGCCTGGACACCGGCAACGGGAAAGATGAAGTAGCTGAGCTGGCCCTCACTTTTAATGATATGCTGGCCCGTCTGGAAACCACCTTTGAATCGCAGAACAACTTTATCAGCAATGCCTCCCACGAGTTCAGAACGCCGCTCACCATCATCAGCGGAGAAGCAGAGCTGGGCATACAGAAAGCCGGCGCATCACCCGAGCTGGCGGCTTCCTTCCAGCTGATACTGGCGGAAGCAGAACGGCTGGACCACCTGGTGAGCAGTTTGCTGAGCCTTGCCCAGACAGGATTTGACGGCAAGAAGATGCAGTGGGAGCTGATCCGCCTGGATGAACTGCTATGGTCTGTAAAGAACACTGCAGACCAGATCTACCCCGGCAACAAAGTATGCCTGGACTTTAACCAGCTGCCGGAAGAAGCGGATAACCTGAGCACGGAAGGCAGCCTCACTTTGTTAAAACTGGCCATCAGCAATGTAGTGCTCAACGCCTGCAAATATTCCAACAACCAACGGGTAATCTTACAGCTCACCGGCACCCGTAAAGTGCTTACCGTAACCGTTATTGACCAGGGCATTGGTATTCCGCAGGCAGAGATCCCGCAGGTATTTGTGCCCTTTTTCCGCGCCTCCAATACCAGCGAATATGAAGGCTACGGTATCGGCCTGCCCCTCACCCTGAACATCATCCGCCTGCATAAAGGCTCTATTGAAATAGAGGCCAAAGAAATGCAGGGCACAACTGTAAAAATTCACTTGCCAGTGAAAGTTTAAACGTTTCAACCACTCTAATCTCATTTTAATCTTTTCCTCATTGCATTTTAATCCGGCTCTTAGACCCTGCTAACCCCGCGGTTGTTCCTTTGTGTTATCAAACAATCACAAAAAACAAGCGTATGAAGAATATTTTAATTCCCACCGATTTCAGCGTCCGCTCTCTCGACCTGGTGAAGGCAGCCGTATATGCAGGCATCAATGAGCCGATGAACATTTTGCTGGTACATTGCTTCAAGATGTCTGATGATATACAGGAGCTGATGGCCCTTTCACGCCGCAGGAAAGATTACGGGCACATCAGCGATGAGTTCAAAAAAGTTTGCGCCCAGCTGCAGGAGCGGTATCCCGCCCGCATCAATGATATCCGCGTAGAATGTTTTTATGGCAGCACCATTGCCGTTTTCAAGAACTACCTGTATGCCAATAACATTTCACTGATCATATATGATGAACATTTCCGTTTTACCAAGGTGAATAAAAGCAGTATAGATCCGCTGAATATCATCCGGAAATCCGGTTGCGCCCTGCTGCCGCTCACACCCGGACGGGAAGAGCACATACGGGTAAAAATATACCAGCCCTCCCAGGCGGTATAACCGGTTGGTACCATTACTTATTCATTAAAAATTGTGTTGTATGCTACTAAAAGAGAATATTCCTTTTGGTTACGTGTTCGGTAAAATAAAGTATGAGCTGATATGGATAACGCTGTATGCCGTTGGCATCGCCATCTACCATAACTTTCATATTACCCGTATATCCATTCCCATTGCCATTCCCGCTATATTGGGCACCGTGATCTCGCTTTTGCTGGGCTTCCGCTCCAACCAGGCCTATGAACGCTGGTGGGAAGCACGCATCATATGGGGCGCCATCGTGAATGATTCACGCAGCCTTACTCGGCAGCTGCTCACCTTTACCAATTATGCCGAGGATACACCGCCGGAAGTGATCCGCTTCCGCGAGCAGTTTGTCAGGCGGCAGATAGCCTGGTGTTACTCTCTGGGTCAATCCCTGCGCAAACTGAATCCCATGGGCGGACTGGACCGCCTGCTCTCCAAACGGGAGCTGGAACATATCTCCCGGTACGACAATAAACCGGTGGGACTGCAGGAGCTGCATGCCATGGACCTGGACTATGCCCTGAAACAGGGATGGATCAACCGTTATCAGCAGGTACAGCTGGACAGCACGCTCACCAGGCTATGCGATTCCATGGGAAGATGTGAACGCATCAAGAACACCATCTTCCCGGCTACATACAGCCTGTACATACACCTTACGCTTAACCTGTTCATCATCCTGCTGCCTTTCGGGTTGATAGAGTTTTTCGGAGTGATCGAAATTCCGCTGGTAGTTGCCATCGCTGCATCTTTCCTGCTCATTGAAAAGATGGCCATTCACCTGCAGGATCCTTTTGAGAACAAACCAACCGATACACCGGTAACCGCCATTTCGAGGAACATCGAAAAAGACCTGAAGCAAATGCTGAAAGACTGGCAGATACCTCAGGCTCCGGAAATGGAACCGGCAGAAAGGTTTTATATACTATAATACTCGTTTAAATACCCAGTAGCAAACCGGTTCAGATGTAAAATATCTGGCCGGTTCTTTTATTGAACCTGGTACAGCTATCAGAAGTTGATGGAATAGTGGATGCTGCGGGTTTTCCCTTCGCTTTTCAGGGCGCCCAGCTCAACAAGTTCCTGCAGGTCTCTTGTTGCGGTAGCTTTTGAGGTTCTTGTGATGGAGATATACTTTCGTGCTGTCATGCCCCCTTCAAATCCTTCCGGACCGGCTTCCAACATTTTCCTGATTACTTTCAGCTGGCGCTCGTTCAGATTATTTTTGAAGCGGTCAAAGAACCTGGTTTTCAGGATGGTCAGGTCAATCAGTTGCCTGGTCTGCTGTTGCGCCTCCAGCACCGTGCCAACAAAGTAGTTCATCCAGGCCGTAATATTATTACTGCGCTGCGCTGTTTCCAATGCCTGATAGTATGCACTTTTGTGGCGCTCAATAGTGGCAGACAGGCTTAGCAAAACAGGGCGGCCGATGGTCTGCGACAATGCCTTTTCCGCGATAGCCCTCCCTATACGGCCATTGCCGTCTTCAAACGGGTGAATGGATTCAAAATACAAATGAGCAATAGCAGCCCGCACAGATGCTTTCGTGATCTCTCGTTTTCCTCCCGGGGCAGTGTCATTGAACCATTGAATGAAGCGATCCATTTCCTCCGGCACCCTTGATGAAGGGGGCGCTTCAAAATGTATTTTTTCTTTACCCACACTCCCTGATACCACCTGCATCGGCGCTTCATCCTTGCGCCAGGCGCCGGTATTTATTCCCCTGCTATGTTTCAGCAATGCCTTATGCCAGCCGAAAAGCTTTTCTTTTGTCAGCTCCTCCTTATAGGTATTCCTTACATCCACTACTAATTCACTAACCCCCTGCGCCCGTTTATCCTTTACAGGATCAGGACTTATATTCAACCCAAGCTGATTACGGATAGATGATACCACATCCTGCCGGCTGATATATTCTCCTTCAATGGCAGAAGTTTTAATCGCTTCAGCAATTAATGTATTGGTAATGGCTTCCTGCTGCAGCGCTTCAGGCAGCATATTGAGCATACCACTCACATGACCGGTTTCCTGCGCAAAAGCCAGCAGTATATTTTCAATCTTCCCGGGGTCAAACTTAAAATCCGGCCAGTCAGGTTGTTGCCAATTGTATAACATATGCCTGTTATTTAAATAACATGAGCCGATTGCTCTTCAAAATCGGCTCAAATATAGGCAAAAAATGAGCCGATTAATTATTTAAATCGGCTCATGAAAATATAATTACTTAAATATCAACATTTTAAAAGGATAGGCTTTACGCATGCTTACGCTCCACGTTGGGCAGTAAACCGGTCAGCAATCCTATCAGCGGTAACCAGGCGCAAACATGGAACACGTAATTGATACTGGTATGATCTGCCAGGCGGCCCAGCACGGCAGACCCGATACCAGCCATACCGAAGGCCAGGCCGAAGAACAGGCCTGCTATCATCCCTACTTTACCCGGCACCAGTTCCTGCGCATATACCAGGATGGCTGAGAAGGCGGAAGAGAGGATAACGCCGATGAACACACTTAACACCGCCGTCCAGAAAAGGCTTACATGCGGTAACAGCATGGTGAAGGGCGCTACACCCAGTATGGAGATCCAGATTACGTATTTACGCCCGATGCGGTCGCCTACCGGTCCGCCGATGAAAGTTCCCGCCGCTATGGCAAACAGGAAGATGAACAGGTACAGCTGGGCGCTTTGCACGGAAATATGAAACTTATCTATCAGGTAAAAAGTGTAGTAGTTGGTCATACTGGCCATATAAAAATACTTGGAGAAGATCAGCACCAGCAGTATGACCAGGGCGAAAGCGACCCTGCCTTTTGGCAGCGCTGCCTGCGCATCGCCCCCTGCTTTGCGCTTCGGCTTTGCACGATGCCGGTTCTTCTTATACCAGGCTGCAATATTCAGCATCACCACGATGGCCAGCAATGCCGCCAGCGAGAACCAGATCACGTTGAACTGTCCGAAAGGCACGATGATCATCGCAGCCAGCAAAGGGCCCAGGGAGCTGCCGGCGTTACCGCCAAGCTGGAACAGGGATTGCGCTGTACCATGGCGTCCGCCGGAAGCCATATAGGCCAGGCGGGAGGCTTCGGGATGGAACACGGCAGACCCCATACCTACCAGCGCCACCGCCACCAATACCAAATAAAAATGGTTGGCCACCGAAAGACAAATAAGACCGGTTAGGGTAAAACCCATACCGATGGCCAGTGAATAAGGCTGCGGGCGACGATCTGTAAAAAGCCCTACCAGCGGCTGAAGGATGGATGCCGTCATCTGGAAGGTGAGTGTGATCAGCCCGATCTGGGTAAAGCTGATATGCAGCGAATTCTTTACTACCGGGTAAATGGCCGGTATCAGGGATTGAATGGTATCATTCAGTAAGTGAGAAAAACTGAGGGCCAGCAATATGGAGAATACCGTTTTCTCTGCTGCCTCCCTGGCAGCGGGGGGCACGGCCGTTGTTGCTGTTTCTTTTGTTTCCGTTTCCATAATAAAAAGTAGTCTGTTAATACGATAGGTTGTTACTGCTCTTTCTCCACCATGTTGTCGGTAATACGGGAGGCCCATTGCCAGGCTTTCTCCGGTTGCTGATCAATGATGCTTTTGAGCAAATGCTGATGCAGTTGCTGCGTTTCGGTAAACGACCCTGTTGAGGTGAATATCGAAACGAAATGCTTTTTCAGATGTTCTGCCACTGTGCTGTAGAGGTCTGCCAGGATGCTGTTCCGCGCCGCAGCCGCTATGCTGCGGTGAAAATCAATGTCCGCCTGTATGCACTCCTCTACCTGGTTAGCGAGGGCCGCTTCTTTCCGCTTTTTCAGGAAACCCTGCATCTGTTCAATATCTTTTTCGGTACGGTGCAGCGCTGCTTTCTGGGCAATTTTCAGTTCCAGCAGCTGGCGCACTTCGTTCAGGTCATTGAATTCGGCACGCTTCAGGCGTTGCGACCAGGGCTCTGCATTGTCTGCAACCGATTCTACAAACGTGCCCAGCCCCTGTTGTACGCGCAGCACCCCTGCATTGGCCAGGATGCGTACCGCTTCGCGGATGGTGGAGCGGCCTACCCCGAACTCCTGCATCAGGGCAGGTTCCGGTGGCAGCTTATCCCCTGGTTTGTACTGCCCCAGGGAGATCTGCTGCTGTAAGCGCTGGGCCACTTCATCGGCCAGGCTTAATCTTTTTATGGGAGGTAATTGACTCATCATATCATCTGATGTTTCAAAGGTACAGAGAAAAGTTTAATTTTCCTACCTTTGCACCCTCATTGAAGATTATCGGATGAAAGCATTTAACATTTTTATTCTTTACAGGCTGCCGATCGGTATCCTGCTGTTGATAGGCGGTATAGCGCTGGGCGCTACTGTAGGCTGGTGGGAAGCTACTATTCCCCTGCTGCTGGCTGTTATCTGCCTGGTGACACATTTTATGTTCGGCCCCATGCGCCTGGTACAGGAAGCCGTAGAAGCCGGGGATGTAGAAAAGGCTATGGGCCTGATGAACAAGGTGAAATTCCCCAAACTGCTGTATAAACCCATCCGCTCCGTATACTATTTCATGCAGAGTAACCTGGCTATGTACAACCAGGACCTGGACAAGGCAGAAGCAGCCGTTCGCCAGAGTATAAAAAGCGGTAGCCCCATGAAAGAGTATGAGGGTATGCAATACTTCCAGCTGGGCACCATCGCTTACCAGAAAAATGACCTGAAAACGGCCGATCAGAACCTGAAAAAGGCAGTAAGAATGGGCCTTCCCGATAAAGAAAATATGGCCGCCGCGCTGCTCACCCTGGCTTCTATTGCCATGAGCCGCCGCGACTTTAAATCTGCCAAAGACCTTTTCCGCCGCGCCAAGGCGCAAAAGCCTACTACCGCGCAGATTGTCAGCCAGATCAAGGAAATGGACAAATATATCTCCCGTATGCCGGGTTGATCTACATAATTAACCGCACTAAAAAGGGCGTATCGTTGTTCGATACGCCCTTTTTTAATGCCTTTTTGCCGCCCTAACCGCATCCCGGCCGTGTATGCTCCGCCGCCACCCTCGTTTATTCCTATTGGTAATAACGCTGAAACGCTTGCCAGTACTAGCTAAACCCTGAGATGTCTCCTTGTTATTCCCTTATTAATCCCTTACTGATCCCTTATTGATCCCTTCCTATTAAGGAAGGAGATATCTCCGGAAGTATAAGTGATGAGAAAGCAATAAGGAAGGAATGACCCAAAATTCCATACAACTTTGCAAAGCCGCCTCCGCCGGGCCCCCCGGGCTTAGCAGCAAGGCTACTACCCTGTATGATCGTATTTTACCTGTCTGACACGGTTTGAGAATTCCGCATTTTGCCTTAGGTTTGCTGCCGCATTTGGTTCCCGGCGTGATCACCGGGATTAAAATGGGAATCCGGTGTAAATCCGGAACTATCCCCGTAGCTGTAATCCTGCCTCCCGGTTCACACCGGGATGCGATTTTCCGGGCTTCTAACAAGCCACTGTCCCGACACCAACCGGGGTGGGAAGGTATCCCGGAAAAGCAGGAGAGTCAGAAGACCTGCCAGGTGCATCAACATCATTAAACGCTTTCGGGTGAAAGGCCAAGGATGTATGCACCTGCAAGGGTGCCTGTATTCTTTCTTCTTAACATCTCCGGCAGCGCATATTCATCATTTTTAAAGCTTTAACAGTTTTATGCGCAGGAAACTTTACTCCACTATCCGGGTTGTTGTCATGTTAACGGTTTGCACACATGCCAATGCCCAGGACTCATCCCGTGCCAACCATTTAAATGAAGTGGTGGTAACGGCAACCAAATTCGCAAAAAGAGCCGGTGAGAGCGGCAAGGTAGTGACCGTGATCTCTTCTGACTACCTGCAAAAGAACAGCGGCAAATCCCTCGGTTCCATCCTTAACAGCCAGGCAGGGCTTGTAGTGAACGGCGCAGAAAACGCCCCTGGCACCAACCAGGACGTATACATGCGGGGCGCCAGCGCAGGTAATACCCTGATACTGATAGACGGTATCCCGGTAAGCGATGCTTCACAGATCTCCAATGCCTTTGACCTCAACTTTATACCGGTAATACAGATAGACCGGATCGAGATCCTCCGCGGCAGCCAGTCTACCCTCTATGGTTCTGACGCCGTAGCCGGTGTGATCAACATCATCACTAAAAAGCCCGGTGAAAACAAAGTGGGTATCAGCGCCAATGGCGTCTGGGGTACTTACAAAACCCGGCAGGGCGGCGCAGGAATTAACGGCAGCATCGGCAAATTTTCCTACCTGGGCGGATACCAGTACCTCAACTCCGATGGATTCTCTTCTGCCTATGACAGCCTTCATACCGGCACTTTTGACAAAGACGGATTTAAGCGCCACAGCGTATTCGGCAAGGTGGGTTACCAGGTTAGCAATCGCTGGAAACTGCAGTATATGATGAACTGGAGCGATTATAAAACCGCACTGGACGAGGCCGCGTTTATTGACGACCAGGATTACAGCATGCGGAACAAATACCTGCTGAACACCATCAGCAGCCGTTACGAATTCAATAAAGGCAGCTGGATCATCTTATACAGCTATCAACGCAATAAGCGCCACCTGCTGAATGATTCCGGCTACATTGCCAAGTCAGATTTTCCCAGCAAATTTTACGAAGGCAATTTTACCTCCAACACTCACCAGGCAGAGACCTACGTAAACTGGGATGTGACCCGGGAACTGCAGATATTGGCGGGTGCGGAGTTCCGTACCTCCAACACAGACCAAAGCACGCTGTTCGTGGATGAGTTTATGGCTTATCCGCCCAGCAAGCTGTCTGCCGACAGTGCCCATACCCGGCAGTTCAGCCACTATGCCGCACTGCTGCTGCATAACCTGGGCGGCTTTAACCTGGAGATAGGCGGCCGTTTCAACTACCATAACATTTATGGTAACAACCAGACCATCTCTTTCAATCCTTCGTACCTGATCAACAACAAGCATAAGGTATTCATCAACATTTCATCTGCATACAAGGTACCTACGCTTTACCACTTATATTCTGAGTATGGCAATAAAGACCTGCAGCCGGAATCCTCCATCAACTACGAAGGCGGTTACCAGGGCGCACTGTTCCAGGACAAGGTAAACCTGCGCGTAGTTGGGTTCCAGCGCGAAACCCGCGACCTGATCATCTTTTATACAGACCCGGTTACCTACCGCGGTATTTACCGGAATGCCGACAAACAGAAGGCCTACGGAGGAGAGCTGGAAGCCAGCTGGCAGATCATAGGAGGCCTGAACCTGCGCGTAAATTATACCTACGTTAACGGCAAGCTTACCCAGCAGGATACCAGCTATTATAACCTGTACCGCAGGCCCAAACATGCGCTGAATGCCGAACTGGGTTACCAGCTGACACCAGGTTTTTACATCAGTGCGCAATACAAATACATCAGCAAAAGATGGGAAAGCGTATTTGGAGAAGGCGACCTGCCGCTGGGGGATTACTACACGCTGGGCGCATACGCAGAATATAAGCTGGGACAGTTTTTCAAAGTGTTCGGTGATTTCCGCAATATCACGGATCAGCAATATTTTGATGTAAGAGGATATACTGCCAGGAAATTTAATTTTACCGCCGGAGTGGCAATTAATTTATAAATTACGCAGAAGGACGCTGCATGCTGAAAGCAGAACGCAGGGCGATTTAGCTTTTAGCTGCTGGCGGTTAGCATGCAGCGTCCTGCATAAAACCACAACTATGTTACTGAGGAATCTTAATCCGCGTATGGGTGTGCTGCTGCTGTTCATTGCAGCCGCCGGTATTTTGAGGATATTGGGAGAAGGTCACGTTACCCCCTTTTCCAACATCAGCCCTATTGGAGCAATGGCCTTATTCAGCGGCGCCTATTTCAGCAATAGCTGGAAATCCTACCTGTTTCCGCTGCTCACACTTTTTATCAGTGATGTGGTAGTGCAGCAGCTCTTCTACCCCGAGTTTGCCAACGGAGGATTGCTTTACCAGGGCTGGGCCTGGACTTATTGCGGCTTTGCCGCCATGGTACTGGCGGGACAGCTGATCATCAAAAAAGTGAACATCGGGAATATCGTGGTAGCGGCAGCGGCAGGTGCATTTGCACACTGGCTGATTACAGATTTCGGCGTATGGCTTGCCGGCTGTACAGACCCTGCCACCGGTGAACTATATACGAAAGACGCAGCAGGCCTGCTGCGATGCTATGCCATGGCCGTTCCTTATATGAAATTCATGTTCATTGGCAACCTTGTTTACGGCGTGATCTTCTTCGGAGGATTTGAGCTGATACAACGCAGGTTTGCCGCCCTGGCGAAATAAGCTCCCACTATGATCCAACTTATTACAGGAGGCGCCCGTTCGGGAAAAAGCAGCTATGCTCAACAACTTGCGCTGTCACTGGCAGAAGACCCGATATATGTAGCCACCGCCAAGATCTGGGATGATGATTTTGAAGCGCGTGTAAAGCGGCATCAGCAAGACCGGGGTCCTGAATGGACCAATATCGAAGAGCAGTTATACGTTAGCCTCTTACCGCTGGAAGGACGGGTAGCGGTGATCGATTGCGTTACCCTCTGGCTCACCAATTTATTTATGCAGCATAAGCAGGACGTGGATACGGCCCTGTATAGTATACAACAAGAGATCAACGCCCTTCATAAAAAGAACGCCACGATCATTATAGTGACCAATGAGATCGGCATGGGTGTACATGCAGACACTGAAATCGGGCGAAAGTTCACCGATCTGCAGGGCTGGGCCAACCAGTACATTGCCCAGCGCGCACAAAAAGTGGTGTTAATGGTATCGGGCATACCTGTAACAATTAAATCATGAACATCTCTCCCCTTTCCCGCGCTCTGGAAGCAGCGCTACAGGAAAAAATTGACCAGAAAACCAAGCCGCCGGGATCACTGGGCAGGCTGGAACATATTGCCCTGCAGGCAGGTCTTATTCAGCAAACGCTTGAACCGGCTATCATTAAACCTACCATCGCCGTATTTGCCGGCGATCATGGCATAGCCGCGGAAGGCCTTGTAAATCCCTATCCGCAGGAAGTAACAGCGCAGATGGTGTATAACTTCCTGCACGGCGGAGCGGCCATCAACGCCTTGTGCCGCCAGCTGCAGGTTGAACTGGTGATCGTGGATGCAGGCGTGAATCATTCCTTTCCCCCGCATCCCATGCTGAACCATTGCAAGATCGGTTTTGGCACACGTAATTACCTGCACGAAGCCGCCATGACAATAGCAGCGTGTGAACAGGCGATGAATGCCGGCGCCGAGATCGTACAGGGTGTACATCGGCAAGGTTGTAATACCATCGGCTTCGGGGAAATGGGTATTGGAAATTCTGCGGCGGCAGCATTGCTGATGAGCTGTTATACCGGCCTCCCGATAGCCGCATGCACGGGAGCAGGAACGGGCAGCACGCCCCAGCAGATTGCCAGAAAGACCGTGATCCTGCAGGAAGCATTGAACCGTCACGGCGTACCGGAAGATCCCCTTGCTGTACTGGCCACTTACGGCGGCTTTGAAATAGCCATGCTCTGCGGAGCTATGCTGCAGGCAGCAGCCCTGAACATGATGATCGTGATAGACGGGTTTATTGTTACCGCAGCGCTGCTGGCCGCGCATCGCCTGCAGCCAGCCATAACAGATTACTGCATCTTTTCACACAGCTCTCACGAAAAAGGCCACCGCGCCATGCTGGAGCACCTGCAGGTGCGCCCACTTTTACAACTGGATATGCGCCTGGGCGAAGGCACCGGCGCAGCCCTGGCTATGCCCATTATTCAATGCGCCACCGCGTTCTTAGAACAGATGGCCAGTTTTGATAGTTTAAGTTTGAAGTCTTGAAAGTTTGACAGGGGCTGATTACCTGTACCTCCTTCAAACCTTCAATCTGTTAAACACACAAATGTGTCTTGTTGATTATGCAACAGCAATGGTTATTATTGCGGACTGCCGTTATGTTTTACACACGTATACCTGTTGGCGGCAACATGGGGCATGGACTGGATCTGCTGAATAAGGCCACGCGATACCTGCCGCTTATCGGCTGGATCACGGGCGGGGTGATGGCGCTGGTGCTCTGGGGCGCCAGCCTGGTGGCCCCGTGGACGATCAGTATCCTTTTTTCGCTGATCGCGGCTATCTGGACAACGGGCGCTTTTCATGAAGATGGCTTTGCAGATATGTGCGATGGATTTGGCGGCGGCTGGACCAAAGAGAAGATCCTGCTGATCATGAAAGACAGCCGTATCGGCACTTATGGTATGCTGGGACTGCTGCTGCTGATGCTGCTGAAGTTCTTTGCATTACAATCTCTGTCCCTTGAACGGGCGCTGATGGCTATCATCATTGCGCAACCCCTGAGCCGTTTTGTGGCCGCTACCATTATTTACACACTTCCTTATGTAAGAGAAAATGAAGACAGCAAAGCAAAGCCGGTTTCCAAAGGTATCAGTGGCGGAGAGCTGGCGCTGGCGGGCTGTTTTGGACTGCTCCCACTGGCGGTGACCGTCGTCCTTTTCCAGCATTACATACTGCTTTTACTGCTGCCCGTATTATGGTTGGTACGCGCTTATATGAGCCGCAAAATGCGCCGCTGGATAGGCGGTTACACCGGCGATTGCCTGGGTGCCGTACAGCAGGTTAGCGAAACAGTTGTATATTTGTTCCTTTGCATTGCAGCATGGATATATACCTGATCCGGCATACCACGCCGGCCATTGAACGAGGCACCTGTTACGGATTTGCAGACCTGGATGTAGCCAGCACCTTTACTGAAGAAGCTACCCGCGTAAAATCAATGTTACCCGGCAAACCCTTTGCCGTATATGCCAGCCCCCTGCAACGCTGCAGCAAGCTGGCCCGTTTCCTTTTTGAAGACAATTTCACCACAGATGACCGCCTGAAGGAATTAAACTTTGGCAACTGGGAGATGCAGCGCTGGGACGATATCGGCCCCAATGCTTTACAGTCCTGGATGGATAACTACGTATATACACGTGTACCGGGAGGCGAAAGTTATGAAGACCTCTACCAGCGTGCGGTTGCCATCTTCCAGGAAGTGATTGCCCGTGGCAGGGATGCCGTGCTGGTAACCCACAGCGGCGTGATCCGTTCCCTGTTGGCCTACGTTACCCAAACCCCGCTGGAACAGTCGTTTGAATTACGGGTAGAGTACGGACGTGTAGCCCGCTTACGGGTGGAGCATGGGAAAGTGGAACTCTTAGGGGTGAATGAATAAGGTGGGCTGATCTTCAGTCGCTTTCCAGGAAGAAGTATACTACAAGTATTTTGGCGTCTTCTTCGCCGATATTGGTGGGTTTATGGCCCAGACGGCCGTCAAAGAAGAGGGAGTCGCCGGTGTTAAGGATATACTTTTCGTTCTCTACCTGGTATTCTACTTTGCCCTGAATGATGTACTTATATTCATAGGCATCTGTTTTTACCAGGTGGTTGCGGCGGGCGCCTTTCTTCAGTTCCAATATCACGATGTCTACCGGGTAATGCTTAACACTCCTGGTCAGTACCCGTTTGTAGAGGAACCCTTTAGCCGCCTCTTTTTCAAATACCTGGTAAGCGGCTTCCTGTTTGATAATCACTTTACTGCTTTGCTGTTCGGCGCCGATTTCATGGAAGAACTCGTTCAGATCGAGGTTCAGGGAACGGATGATATTGATGAGCACCAGCAGGGAGGGTACGGTACGGTTATTTTCTATCTGGGAGATGAGGCCTTTGCTTACTTCGGCTTTATCGGCCAGTTCCTGGATGGTGATGCCTTTAGCCTTTCTTTTTTCTTTGATCTTAGCGCTGATCTGGATAATGATATCTTCGGTCATATATCAGTAAATTATCATATCAGGTCACAAACAACCCAAACAAAGAAAGAAAATAGATGGTCAATTAGCAACTTTTTTAACATACTATGGCCATTCATATAATAAATTATATTTGTATAAAATATATTAACCAGCATGTTCAGCCTAGACCAGATACTTGCTATTACGTTTACTTTATTTGCCGTTATTGATATTGTGGGGTCTATCCCCGTGCTGATCTCCCTGAAGGAAAAGCTGGGGCATATAGATGCGGGTAAGGCCACCCTGGCATCCGGTTGCCTCATGGTGGGCTTTCTGCTGGTAGGCGAGCCGTTCCTGAAGCTGATGAGCGTGGATGTGCATTCTTTTGCCGTGGCGGGTTCCATTGTGATCTTTGTGATCGGGCTGGAAATGATCCTGGGGATAGAGTTCTTCAAGAGCACGGAGGCCGATAACAAGACCGGCAGCGTGGTACCTATTGCGTTCCCGCTGATAGCCGGCTCGGGTACGCTAACCACGATCATGTCGCTCAAAGCCAACTTTGGGGAATACAACATCATGGCAGGGATCCTCATTAACCTGGTGATCATTTTCCTGGTGCTGCGTTCCCTGAAGTGGATAGAGCGTATACTGGGCAAGGCGGGGCTGATGGTGGTTCGTAAGTTCTTCGGGGTGATCCTGCTGGCTATTGCGGTGAAGATCTTCAAGAGTAACCTGAACATGTAGAAATGGTTTTGTAATTCAGGGCTAAAAAGCTTAGTTTTGCCATCCTTTCCCTGAAACGGGATATGGAGCTGGCCTCGTAGTACAATGGATAGTATAAGAGTTTCCGAAGCTCCAGATACAGGTTCGATTCCTGTCGAGGCTACGAGTTTAAATATCAAAGGCATTCAAATGAATGCCTTTGATGTTTCCGCCATATTACCAATGCACTTGTCAGGCGCAGCATCAGTATATGTTCTGGAGTAAGCAGAAGTCTCCATAAGCTGTTCTTTCCCCCGCGGACCATCACCCTCCCGCTCCACTTAACATATTTGAAGTCAAGCGTACTTTGCCTTTTGTATTCTTATTGCAATTGGTTTATGAAATGTTCTTAGCCAGGTAAAACGATAAATTTCGCTGTCACCTTGGTAGTCAACTAAGACTAAGTGTAGTTTGTCCCTATTGGCTTTTGAGCTTGTGTTTGGAGAATTAGTCTGTGCAATAGCACTTGCCGTCAAAAACAATAGTAATATAGATTTGAGGATTGTCATCTTTTCCGCTTAACGTTAAACAGCTTGCTGTTGTGCCGATATCAATCAAGCGTAAATGTTACAGCAATTTCCAAAATTTTTATATATTTTATCCTTATTTGGTGATACTCTAAAACGCACCACTACCTCATGAAACATTTACAAACAGGGGAATTTTACGGAAACACCAATAAAACCATCGATCTGAACGGGGTGGTCCTCACAGATACCGAATATACACACGATAAAGTTGACTGGCACTATCACGAGAATGCATATTTTACCTTCATCCTCCAGGGAAATGTAATTGAGGGAAACAAAAAGGAAATATATACCTGCTCCGCTGGCAGTTTACTATACCATAACTGGCAGGATCCGCATTATAATATCAAACCGGAAGGTTTTACAAGGGGATTTCATATAGAGCTGAAAGATTCCTGGTTTAAGAATTTCTCCTTTAACAGCGATGCTCTACAGGGAAGCATTAACATCCGGAATCCGGACGCAAAATTCCTGTTATACAGGATCTTTAAAGAAACAAAAACCTGGGACGATGTATCGGCGCTGGAAATTCAAAGCCGGCTGTTGCAGGTGTTAGCCATGATGTATGATGACAGCAGATCTGCACATCCTGTTAAACCGTTATGGGCAGTGAAGGTAGGCGAAATGCTGCGCGACGACCTCGCCCAAAGCTACCGGCTGGACGAGCTGGCTTCCGCCCTGGGCATCCATCCTGTTCATCTTTCCAGGCATTTTCCCAGGTATTTTCATTGCGGACTGGCTGAATACGTAAGAAAACTCAGAGTGGAAAAATCGCTGACCCTCCTGGCCAATAAAAAACTGTCATTAACAGAAGTGGCCTTTGAATGCGGGTTTTCAGATCAAAGCCATTTCAACCGTTGTTTCAAGGACATCATGGGCCTTACCCCTTTTAGTTTCAGGAAATCATTACATAGCTAAAGTAACGCCCATGTTAATTTCATTCTATTTTTACTGCCCCCGGTACTATAGCTTTGGACTTCATTTATCTCAATACCCGACATGATGCGCATTTTCCTGGTAGTAAGCTGCCTGTTAACGATTCATACGGTACAACTATCTGCCCAGATAACAGACATAGTGAAAACGGAAGGTATGACTTCCAGCCTCCATCAGGAGCATATTGGTAAGATCTTCTTCACTTCAAAGAACATCGCTACTTCCAGACTGCACGCGTCAGACTTCCTGGATACCTATAAGCTGACAAATAAAAGCGATCTGTTCTTCATCGCTTTTATGGGAAATTCTATCACTAACTACCTGCATCACATCGCTCCTTCCCTGCCAGCTGATTCGCTTGTTAAGATCGGGAACTACCAGTTCACTTTATTTGTTGATGACCAATTGATCTATCAGAGCAACCTGTTTCCCGGAGCGCCTTATGCAAAGATCCAGGATACGGCAACGGTTATTAACAAACCTTTTATCAACAACACAAATGGACATGGATTATGGAGTGAATCCTTCTGGAACAGGTTTATGCATGCCGGGGGAGACAGTGCGCTAACCGAAGGCCCTCATACCCTGAAAATGGAAATACGGCCCTATTTAAACACCGGCGATATCAAGGTGGGCGAACTGATTGCCAGTGGTAAGCTGCAACTGCTTGTGGAGCGGAAACCTGTTATCAATACTGCGGCTATCAGCCTCCGCCCTGTAAAGCCCTATAATGGTTTTGAAGTTTCAAAAGAGCGTTTTGACTCAGACAAAATTAAAACACTGAAAGGCAGTATTGATGAAGGCATTTTTAAAAAGATCAGCAGCGTAGTGGTGATTAAAAATGGCAAACTGCTGATAGAAGAATACTTCAACGGTGAAGACCGCCATACCCTGCATGATCCCCGGTCTGTCGGAAAATCATTTGCATCTACCCTGATAGGTATCGCCATTGCAGAAAAGCAGCTGCCATCTGAAGATCAGCCATTGAAAGCGTTTTATAAGCTAACGTCTTTTAAAAATTATTCACCGGCAAAAGAAAACGTAACGCTGAAAGACCTGCTCACCATGAGCGCTGTATTTGATGGTGATGATGAAGATGGCAATTCTCCGGGCAATGAAGAAAATATGTACCCCACGGATAACTGGGTGAAATTTGCGCTGGACTTACCTGTCCGGACCGATACAACCAAAAATGAATGGCATTATTTTACTGCAGGTGTAGTGCTCCTGGGCGATATTCTGAATAAGACACTTCCCGGCGGGCTTGAAAAATATGCCGATGAAAAACTGTTTACACCTTTAGGCATTACAAACTACAAATGGCAATACACACCGCAAAATGTGCCCAACACCGCAGGCAGTCTTCAAATGAATGCACTGGACTTTGCGAAGTATGGACAATTGTATAAAAACGGCGGAAAATGGAATGGTCAGCAAATACTGCCAAAGGAATGGGTGCGGAAATCGTTCACCAAGCATCAGCAAATAAGTAACCGTAGCAATGAGTATTATGGATATTTGTTCTGGAACAAATCTTTCCAGGTAAAAGACCAGTTGTATGAAGCCTTTTATTGTGCAGGCAACGGTGGAAACTATATTGTGATGTTCAAAGATCTGCCCCTGGTTATTGTGGTAACAGCTACTGCTTATGGACAACCCTATGCACATCCGCAGGTAAACAGGATGATCACGGAATATATATTGCCGGCTGTATTATAGCCTCTTCAAGAAGATATGAAGGCCGCATCGAAAGAATTTCCCTAACCTCATCATGGCATCGCTGACAAACAGGATGGAAAGTTCCTGCGGGTCTTACCTTGGAGGCGCAGGTATATTGCCCCACATCCCGGTGTTCAACCGGCAGATACAACCACTTATACATCTACCATCCATTCGGAAGTAGATTCGTATACCGGCGAAGTGACCCTGAGCTCCGCAGGAATCCCTTCGGTGATCAGCCTCTCTATGAGAAGACGGGTGTTCGGTATCAGGTTCAATGCCACAAATTTTACCAGCGGCACGCTGATCGCTGACTTTAACGGATGGATGCCTGCCGGGTACCTCACGCCTGCCGAAGCCGCCTCCAACCGGTACATCTATACGGCTGATGATTTTCACTGGATAGAAGTACCCGGAGAATCAGCCGATGACCTGACCCTGAAATGGGAAAAAACCGGTGGCGGCGTTGTTGTGCTGGCGTCAGGGAAAACGCATTTCAAACGGACATCAACGTTACGGTGCCCTTAGATGGAGCGCCGGTGTCGATGCCATTGGATAGTAACTGGATATCGGCGGAAGAGGTTAACCGCTGATGATTTTATTGCATAATACCATAAGACAGCCGGAGAATATTCTTCGGCTGTCTTATGGTCTTGTTTCGTATATTTAGCAAATACGGAAAACCCGATACAATGACCTTATTTGCTAAATTGAACCTGGCAGGAGCGCTGATAGCTTTTGCCTGCCATACCACTGCACAGACAAAAGATCATAATATCGATGCACAGATAGACAGCATATTTGCGGAGTACAATACCACACCCGGCGTTGCCGTAGCAATAGTAAAAGATGGCGCTGTTGTATTCAGGAAAGGATACGGACTGGCCAACCTGGAGTATGGTATTCCCATCACCCCGCAAACCGTATTTCACGTTGCCTCGGTATCCAAGCAGTTCACGGCGTATTCCATCTATCTTCTAAAGGAACAAGGTAAGCTTTCCCTGGAAGATGATGTGAGAAAATATATACCGGAGCTTCCGCAATACGGCAAAACCATCAGGATAAAACACCTGCTTGCACACACCAGCGGTTTGAGAGATCAATGGGCGCTCCTTACCCTGGCGGGCTGGCAAATGGAAGATATCATCACCACCACGCAGATCTTAAAGCTGGCTGCAAAACAAAAACAGCTCAACTTTGAACCTGGTACCATGTTTCGCTACTCCAATACCGGATATACACTCCTGGCGGAGATTGTGAGCAGGGTTAGCAAACAAACCTTCGCGGATTTTACTGCAGCAAATATCTTCAGGCCTCTGGGTATGCAGCATACCCGCTTCAATGACGATTTTCACAACGTTGTAAAAAACAAGGCGCATTCCTATGAAATGATAAACGGCCGTTTCATTGAAAGACCGCTGCATTACAGCACGGTTGGTGCAACCAGCCTATTAACCACTGTGGAAGACCTGGCAAAGTGGGTGAACAATTTCGACCACCCTGTAGTGGGCAATGCGGCGTTGATAGCAGCATTCAATGATGTCTCCCTGTTTGATAATGGTCAGCCGGTAATATGGGCCGCCAGTGCGGGCGATACTACCTATCATGCCAAAGGACAGCTGCTGTGGAAACACAGGGGATTAAAAGTAAGAAGTCATGGCGGACACGATGCAGGCTATCGTGCCGTGCTGATCAACTTCCCGGAACAAAGGTTGTCCGTCATCACCCTGAGTAATAACGAGCACTATACCATGATAGCAAAAGTGCTACCGGTAGCCAACCTGTTCCTTGCAAATGAATTGGCAGCAGCAGCGCCTCCCGCCACTACGGTAAACCAGGCCGCAATGGCTGAACAGGCGGCCGGCTATCACAACACCTTATCCGATTATACCGGTAAATATCACAGTGATGAATTATCTACAGACTATAACGTTACAATAAAAGATGGTAAGCTGATACTGACACATCACCGCTTAAATGATATGGAGCTGAAGCCTGCAGGGAAAGATGAATTTGCAGGCGAGAATGACTTCGCCTTTACCATCAGGTTTGTAAGGGACAGGCAGCAGGTAACAGGTTTCGAGATATCGAATTTTGGTGTACAGCACCTGCGGTTTACGCTGGTACATTAACAACGCCGGTATAAGCATACTCCAATATACCATTACTTATATCGCCGCTTATCAATACATTAAAAAAACTTTTGAACAAATGAAAAGTATTATTTAGTTTTGGCCCACTTAACCATATTCCTGTTTAATAACCTTAAGTAGGAAGATGATGTTTAACCTCTAAAAAACCTCTAACAAAAAAATTAACCTCATGAAACTCAAAATGCTATCCCCGATCCAATGCATAGTCTCGTGACCCGCAACTTTACAAAGGATCCACAACAAAGCTGACAGACACCACAAGATTAAACTGCAATGAATTGTTTGTTATGATATCCCCAAGATATCTGCAAATCCCTATGCTTGCAGCACTCTTGTCTGCACAACATCCTGACAGATGATGTGTAGCTATCAGCGTACACTAAACACTTTTGCCCCAAATTAATCATCTAACAATGATTGATGCTGCTTTTGCTTTGCTGAACAACCAGCTGGCCGCATATATTGAATCCATGGGAGGCGACAGGTTGGATGTGATCATGGCTAATATTGCCGCCATAGACGCAACTAACAGCAATATAGACCTGGAACGAAAAGTAATTCTGAGTCTTGTGAATATCGAAGAAGAAGCCGCATTGAAAAATGCCGGCCCCCTCTACCGGAATGTAAAGACCCTGAATTATGTGAATCCTCCGATCTATCTTAACCTGTACTTACTGATCACTGCCCACTATGAAAAATATGAGGATGCACTTACCAGGCTTTCCAATGTGATACAGTTCTTCCAGGGCAAGAACAGCTTTACGCTGAAGAACGCTCCACCAAATGACATGCTGCTGAACCCCGATACGTATGAAGATATACAGCTGCACCTGGAGATGTTCTCTCTTTCTTTTGAACAGCTGAACCACCTGTGGGGATCACTGGGCGGTAAACAATGGCCTTCCGTGCTTTATAAAGTACGGCTTGTGAAGATCACTGAAAACAGGATCACCGCACAAGGTCCGCTCATTGAGCAGGTACAGACAAAAGACAATATTATCACCGCTGAATAACAGACCCCGATGTCATTTGCCACAACATATAAACGGCTGGCTGCCGTTCATATACTGCACCCCTGGTACCTGGATACAGAGCAGCAACGCTACTATGAGCTGTCTGCCGCAGACCAGGATGCCGTACTTACCGCGCAGCTGCAGACGGGCCGTTATGATCTGCTGCAGAACATGCTGCTGGAACCAACGCCCGCTACCGCCGCACTGCTCCGCGGTCATAAAATGGTGTACCGCCAGCAGGCACAAGGACTTCTGCTGGGCATTGCAGTAGCAACAACCACCAAAGACGGCGAATTACGTTACCGCCCGCAGATCGCCCCTGATAATAATCTTCGCCTGCAATTCTATATAAGGATCAAAGATCCTTTACTGCTCTCACGCAGTAATCTTCGCATCAATCCTGTATTTCCTGCTATTTACTATTTCACCAACGACGGCAGCACCGCCGGTAAAGCATTCCCCTCTCTTTCTGTGCCCATGCAGGACTTTGCAGATGGCCGCCTCTATGAGATGGGTGAAACGGCCGTTGTAAATGGCGCGCCCTCCCAGGCCTTAACGCCCACCCACACGGCTGCGCAGGGATGGCTGGCATTGACAGACAGGCAATACATCAGTGAATATGACCGCATTTTACTGCCGTTTCATTTCAGCTACAGAATTGAAACGGCAGGTGTAGAGGAAGCCAGTTTTGAACTGAAACAAGGCGCCGCCATTATCAAAACACTTTCGTTCCAGCGCCCGGAAGGTTTGCAGGAAGTAACACTGGATTTCCGTGCAAAAGGAAGTGAAGCGCCGCCGGAGAACGGCATATATACATTGGCAGTCAGCGGCAGCAATAACTATGAGCGCACTTACACGATATATCTCAACAACACCCTATACCGGCCGGATGTATGGGGTCTGCTGGATATCGTGCTGCACACCACTGATCCTGCATTCAGCCTGCTGGATGATGAAGGACTGCTGGCAGCGCCTGCCCACCCGGTGTTTGAACTGCGCTTCCTGAACAGGGCCGCTTATTTTAAATACTACTTCCAGCAAAAAGAGCCGCCGGTAACAGATCCGGCCTGGAATGAACTACCGGCTCCCGCTGGTATCCGGAAAGTGATCATCAGCAAACAACCTATCCCTTTAATACGCGCCTACCAGCAGATCAGCTATGATACCGTGCAGCTGCCCAATCCCGATGGAAGCCTGATCAGCAGGCAGGATGGCCGTATTTGCGCCGATACGATGTTAACAAGAATAAAACTATAAACAATAAAAATCCAGATTATGCCGAACAATACGTATTATACACCAGGCGTGTATGTAGAGGAGATCTCAAAGTTTCCCCCATCGATCACAGCTGTACAAACAGCTATCCCGGCTTTTATCGGTTACACACAGACAGCCAAAAAAGACGGTCAGAGTTTAATTAATGTGCCCCTGCGCATCAGCTCCCTGCTGGAGTTTGAAAGCTACTACGGAACCGCGCAGCCCGAAGAGCACCTGCTGACAACAATAGAAGAGGAAGCAGGCACCACCCGCTACAACGTGTCGCTGCCAGACACACAGGCCAAACCAGCCTCCAAACACCTGCTGTACTATGCCATGCAGCAATTCTTTGACAACGGCGGCGGCCCCTGCTACATTGTTTCTGTTGGCACCTACCTGCCGCTGGGCACCCCCATTACTGATGGCGCAGCCTTTACCAAAGCGCTGGATGAACTGAAAAAGCAGGATGAACCTACCCTGATCGTGATCCCTGAAGGACAGGGCATGTCGGTAGATACCTACATCCCCATCATCCAGAACGCACTGGCACAATGCGCATTGCTGAAAGACCGTTTCACCATCATTGACCTTACCCACACCGGTAAAGGCCTGAAAACCGAAGGAGAGATCCTGGAAGCCGCAAAAGCATTCCGCGATAAAATGTCTGCCACCGCAGAAGAGCTGCGTTTTGGCGCAGCCTACTTTCCCAATATCCGCTCTGCTTTCAATTATGTGTATGACGAAAGCAAGATCAAAGTAGTGATAGATGGCGCAGAAAAAGAATTCAGCACCCTGACCAACCTGCAAAAGGCCAACGTAAGGCTGGCAATCGACAACTTCTCCATCTACCTGCCGCCCAGCGCATCCGTCGCCGGTGTATATGCCCGTGTAGATAATACCCGCGGTGTATGGAAAGCTCCTGCCAATGAAGTACTGAAATCTGTTTTCGAAGTAACCTGCGATATCAACGACCAGATACAGCAAAATCTGAATGTGGATGTGGATAATGGTAAATCCATCAACGCCATCCGCTTCTTCACCGGCAAAGGCGTTAAGATCTGGGGCGCACGTACACTGGATGGCAACTCCAATGAATGGCGCTATGTATCTGTACGACGCTACTTCAACATGGTGGAAGAATCAACCAAAAAAGCAACAGAGCAATTTGTATTTGAGCCCAACGATGCCAATACCTGGGTGAAGGTAAGGGCCATGATAGAAAACTTCCTCACTAACCAGTGGAGAGCAGGCGCACTGGCCGGCGCAAAACCCGAACATGCCTTCTATGTGAAAGTAGGTATCAACGAAACCATGACCGCCTTCGATATCCTGGAAGGTAAAATGATCGTGGAGATCGGCCTGGCAGTAGTACGTCCTGCAGAATTCATCATCCTGCGCTTCAGCCATAAAATGCAGGAATCCTGATCTGATCTAACCCCTAATGTTCACATTTAAACTGCTGATACATGCCAGAAGATAACAAGCAACACCAATACCCGCCGAATCACTTCCACTGCTCACCAGAGAAGCCCTCACAATACGACCTGGTGCTGAAACAGTACGGCAATTCGCTGAAGGAAAGCCTGAAGAACGCCTCAGATATCCTGATCACCAAAGCAACGGATGCCAGCACCAAAAGCGCAGCGGTATGTACTGATCGGAGGATCAGCGATAAGCTGTCTGCCGCATTGAAAGAATACAATTTCCTCAGCATCTGCATAGGCGCTTACGCCAGCAAAGACCTGGAACTGCTGCAGACGGTGGTGGCAGAAGACGTAGCCCGCTACGAAGCATTGAACACGGCCTACACTGCCGCTGTTAATGCGATCAAGGCCGCCAAACAGAAAATAGCCAAGGTGAACACCCTGGCCTGTAAGCTGAAAGACGCCGTACCTGATTCCTGCAACTCGGAAGAGCTGAAACAGATCAAGGAATGCCTGTCTAAAAACGGTAACAAAGGACAGCAGCAGGACAGCCTGGAAGAAAGTGTACACAAGATAGTACACCAGGCGCATCACATTACCAACCAGGTAGACGACTTGTCTGAATCTGCCGTGAAAGTAGCCGGCATCAACGCCTTTATCAACATTGCCAGCCTGACCCCTGCCGCTGCCCTGATCAAAGAAAAAGGTACGGCCTTCATCACAGATGTAGACGCTAACCTGAAAGCGCTGCAAACACAGTACGACAGCGCCCGCCAGACGCAGGCAGATGCACTTAAAGCGCTCAGCACCGCTACCACAGACAAATACAAGGCATGGATCGTGAAAGACGGTCTGGCCGCCACCGCCGAATTTGTAAAGGATAACGATTGTGATCATGACTGCCGTTCGCTGGACGAAATAGCCAAGGAAGCAGAACAATCTTTTAACCGCTGCTGCGGCAGTGATGATGATGAAGAGGGAGGCGAAGACAACCCGGCCTGATCCCCGCTTTCATGATACCGTTCACCCTAAAAAAAGAATAAAATGCCTAATCATAATCACGACAACGACTCCGTACAAGAATACCTTGACCGGCTCCAGCAAGACCTCGCCGTGGCCACCGCGGCATTGCTCCTGGCACAGGCGCAGGAGAACCAGAAAAGCAGCGAGCTGGCCAAGAAAACTCAATGGTCTGCCCTGTTGAAACAGGTGCTGGACCTTTTGAAAAGAACCAACCAGCTGGGTATGACCTACATCCGCACTGTACAGCGCGTACGCAAACAGGGCGAGAAAATAGGCGAGAATGCTGAACTGGGCATAGAAGCCATGGAAATACTGATCTGCCAGATCAAGAAACTGACAGACTGCACCGAGGTGCTGAAAACCATGATCAAAACCCTGCTGGACCGCATCAACTGCACCATTACCGGTAAGGATGATGGCATCTTCGCCACCCTGAAAGCCCTGCGGGATGCAGTAGATGAAGCCCTCACCGGCGTAAAGGATGCCGTAACCGCCCTGCTGAATGCATTGAAAGCACAGGAAGAATTGTGGGTAAGCATTGCCGGCGACAGAGGCCTGGTGTACCAGCTGAATGGCCTGTCAGAACACATGCTGAAAGGCCAGAAACCCGACATCGAAGACTGCGCTTCCTGCAAACCCAAACAAACACCGCTGTTCCCTATGGACGACCCGGATTGCGATTTCTACTCACAGACAGAAGAACAGTACGAGAAAGTAGAAAAACAGATCGCCGTACTGCGCGAAGAACTGGAAGAGGCCACCTGCAAACGCGAAACCGCCCAGGCCAGGAAAGACGCCCTGCAGAAAGCTTTCGATGCTGCAAAAGCCGCAAAGGCCTGTTAAGTAAATCATCAACATTCATCTAACAAAAAATAGTATAACATGGCAACGTATCCACTTCCTAAATTTCACTTCCAGGTTGAATGGGGTGGCAAGAATATCGGGTTCACTGAAGTGACAGGGCTTACCGTAGAAACGGAAGCGATAGAATACCGTCATGGCGCCAGCCCTGAATTTCACAAGACCAAGCAACCCGGCTTGCAGAAATACAGCAACATCACCCTGAAACGCGGCACCTTCAAATCAGACAACGAATATTTTGACTGGTGGAAGGAAACCAAATTTTTCCAGGAACAGGCAGGCCAGTACCGCCGCGATATCACCATCAGCCTGCTGGATGAAACACACAACCCCATCATCGTTTGGAAAGTGAAGAACGCATGGCCCATCAAGGTACAGGCAGCTGATCTGAAGGCAGACGCCAACGAAATAGCAGTAGAAAGCGTGGAGCTGGTACATGAAGGTCTGGTGATCCAAAACGACTAAGCCCATGGCAGCACCGGTATCACATACGCCTCCGGCCGGGATACACTACTATCCCCCGGTAGGCTTCCACTTCAAAGTGGAGTTCCAGTTCCGGGACAGGACAGACCTGGACATCCTGTTCCAGTCCGTTTCCGGGCTTAACAACCAGATGCAGACCGACACCTTGCGCGAAGGCGGTGAAAACCGCTTTGAGCACGTAGTACCGGTAAGGAACAAATGTACCGACCTGGTGCTGCGCCGCGGCTTGCTAAGCCCGCAGCAGTCCAGGATCACCGAGTGGTGCCGGCAGGCCTTCAACGATTTTATCTTTGAACCTGTTGACCTGCTGGTAACCCTGCTGAACGAGCAACATAACCCGCTCATGACCTGGAACGTGCACCGCGCCTGGCCTAAGAACTGGAAGATAGCAGACCTGAATGCAGACAAAGGAGAAGTGGTGATAGAAACGTTTGAACTGAACTACAATTATTTCACGTTCAGGTAAAACACCACTTCATTCCATACATCAGCACATTCATAAATCACTACCATGCCCGTAGAAATAAAAGAACTCGTGATCAAAGCCGTAGTGAACGAGAACGGCAATAACGCCGCTGCCAGCGCAACAGCAGCGGGGCAGGACAGCGGCTCGCAGGATGCGATAATCAAGCTCTGTGTAGATAAGGTGCTTGAAATATTAAAAGATCAAAAGGAAAGATAATGGGTAACGCCAACGTAACGAAAATTGTGATACGGCCCTTCCTGAACCAGAAACAGGATCAGCGTGCAGGAGAGGATTTCACCATCCCGGTGAACCCGGAAAGCTATTCACAGGCCTACAAGATAGAGCTGAAAGAAAAGCCCGCCGGCGGCAACCAGGGCAGCGCTCCTGAGTACAAGTTCACCTCTCCGGAAGAACTGAAGCTGGACTTTACGTTGGATAATACCGGCACCATCGAGGGAAATGTGTATGATGGCACCCCCGTACCCAAACAGGTGGAAAAACTGCTGGCTACCGTATACAAGATGCAGGGCGAAGCCCACCGGCCCGGTATACTGAAGATCCAGTGGGGTTCTTTCTTTACGTTCGACTGTGTACTGTCCAGCCTTGACATCAGCTATGTGCTGTTCAGGCCTGATGGCGAACCACTCAGGGCCAAGGTGAGCGCCAGCTTCAAGCAGTATACCGAACCGCAGATCAGGTCAAGGCAGGAGAATAAAAAATCGCCGGACCTTACCCGCGTTATAAAGGTAGCTGATGGCGATACCCTGCCTAACCTGTCTTACAAAAGTTACGGTACACCCAATTACTATCCCCAGGTGGCTTACGCCAATAAACTGATGAGCATACGCACACTCCGTACCGGTGATGACCTGGTGTTTCCGCCGGCGCGTACAGATGCACAGAACCAGACAACCTCCTGATAAATGGCAAAGATATCTCCTAACGACAGGATCATTCCAACTCCCGGCGTACATGACTATACGCAGGTAGAGATCCACATCAACGGCGGCAGGGTGAATAATCCTGACTATCACGTGCAGGCTGTAACGGTAACAAAGGAAGTGAATAAGATCCCTTCCGCCCGTATCACACTGCTGGATGGAGATCTGTCTGCAGAGAAATTTGCCGTCAGCGAAGGAGCAGACTTCATACCCGGTAACAAGATAGAGCTGAAAGGCGGACGGGATGGACAACAAAGCTCCTTTTTCAAAGGAATCATTGTAAGACATTCCATCCGCGCCGGAGAGAACGGCAGGTCCTATCTCATGCTGGAATGCAAGGATGAAGCTGTACAGCTGACCCTGGGCAGGAAGAACCGCTATTTCAAAGACGTGAAGGACAGCGACGCCATGCAGACTGTACTGGGTTCACACGCCGGCAGCATTGAGGCTACCAGTGTTACACACAAGGAACTGGTACAATACTACTGTACTGACTGGGACTTTGTAATGAGCCGCGCAGAGATGAACGGCAGGGTAGTACTGGTGCAGGACGGGAAAGTGGATGTAAAGGCGCCCAAAGTGGGATCAGCCGCTTTAGTGCTGGCCTACGGTTCTACCATCGAAGAATTTGAAGCGGAAATGGATGCCCGCACACAATGGCAGCAGGTAAGCGCCAGCTCATGGGACTACGCGCAGCAACAGCTGCTGAAAGCAGATGCTTCCAGCAGTTCCTTTTCAGAAGCAGGTAATCTTACAGGCGCTACCCTGGCAACAGCGGTATCCCCTGCAGACCTGCAGCTGCGCCACAGCGGACTGGTAAGTCAGCCGGAGCTCAAAGCCTGGACAGACGCTTTCCTGCTTAAAAGCCGCATGGCCAAGATACGCGGCAGGGCCAGGATCACCGGTTCTGCCGCGGTGAAAGCCGGCGATACCGTGGAGCTGAAAGGGCTGGGCGCCCGCTTTAACGGACTTGTATATGTGAGCGCCGTAAGACATGAGATCGTTTCTGACATCTGGCAAACCCACCTGCAGTTTGGTATTTCACCGGAATGGTTTCACCAGCAGCCCGATGTGATAGAAACACCAGCTGCCGGCCTGCTACCCGCCGTACAAGGCCTGCAGATAGGCAAAGTAGTGCAGCTGGAAAGCGATCCTGACGGAGAACACCGCATACTGGTAAAGCTGCCTACACTGGACAACGAGGCCAAAGGTACCTGGGCCAGAGTAGCATCATTGGACGCAGGCGACCAGCGCGGCTACTTTTTCCGTCCTGAGATCGATGATGAGGTGATCGTAGGCTTTGTGAACGGAGATCCGCGTTTTGCTGTGGTGCTGGGCATGTTGCACAGCAGCGCCAAGCCGGCCCCTGTAGAAGCCAAAGACACCAATCATATCAAAGGCCTGGTAACCCGCAGCCAGATGAAAACGATGTTTGATGATGAGAACAAAGTGATGAAGATGGAAACGCCCGCCGGCAATTTCATAGAGCTGAGCGAGAAAGACAAGGCCATCACCATCCAGGATCAGCATGGCAACATGATCAAAATGGAAACTGCAGGAATTACCATCAAGAGCGCCAAAGATATTGTGATGGAAGCAACCGGCTCATTCTCATTAAAAGCCGGTACAGATGTGAAAGTCGAAGGAATAAATATTACAGAGAAGGCCAGCGCCAATATGGAACTGAGCGGCGGAGCCAGCACCAAGCTGACCTCTTCCGGTATACTGGAAATTAAAGGCAGCCTGGTAAAGATCAATTAAAACCAAACACAATGCCTCCGGCAGCAAGATTAACTGATATGCATGTTTGCCCGATGAGCACCGGTCCGGTACCGCATGTAGGCGGTCCCGTTACAGGCCCCGGCGTGCCCACCGTGCTGATAGGCAATATGCCCGCGGCGGTAGTAGGCGATATGCTGGTATGCACCGGCCCGCCCGATGTGATCGTAAAAGGATCGGCCACTGTACTGATAGGCGGCAAGCCGGCAGCCCGTATGGGCGATTCAACAGGGCATGGCGGCACTATTGTGGCCGGCCTGCCAACGGTGATGATTGGAGGATAGATCAATCTGAAAGCATATGGCAGAAGGAAAAGATTTTCTAGGTAAGGGCTGGTCATTCCCGCCCACCTTTCATAAAGATAATGGTGAGACAGACTGCTACGTAAAGATGGTAGCGGCACGGGAAGATATTGAACAGAGCCTGCACATACTGCTCTCCACCAGTTTAGGCGAGCGGGTAATGCAGCCGCTGTACGGCTGCAACCTGGAAGATTACCAGTTTGAACCCATGAGCAGCACCCTGGTAGGATTTATCAGGGACCTGGTAACAAAGGCTATACTGTACCATGAAGCAAGGATCACGGTAGAAAATATTACCGTGTCTCAGCCGGATTCATGGGATGCCATCCAGGGCTATTTACGGATCAACATAGATTATATCATCAGCGCCACCAACTCCCGCTTCAATTATGTATACGACTTCTACGTAAGGGAAGGCAGCGCTGATGGATTGCAATCAACGACAGGACTATAATGAGCAATACTGATAATATAGCAAATACGCTGATACGCGATGGCGCCAGCCAGCAGCAACGCATGGCAGTAGTAGCAGAAAATGCGGTACTGTCTGCCGGGTATGTGAAGCTGGATGAGCGCAGCACGGCAGACCTGTTAAGCCTGTTGTACCGCTATGCAAGGTTTGTGCTCTACTATGACGAGCGCGATTATGCAGGGCAGACAGCCGGTTCGCAGCTGCTGCCAACAGGCGACTGGCAGGCTTTCTTCAGGAACAATGCGCCTTTCCAGTATGCTTTTATACAGCAGTTTGACACAGCCGCGCTGGAAAGCAGCTACAACAGCACCCGCGCCCGGCAGGATAAACAGTTTGCGGAGAGCGGTCACTGGCCCCTGGTGAACAGCATTCTCGCCGTAGCCATACAGGTGAACAGCTGGTACACTACCCTGCATGCACTGCAGCAGGAAACCGCCCTGCGCCGCATGCTGAAAGCACTGATACAAAATGATCTGAGCAAGGCCTTACAACAGCTCATTGCCGTAGGTAACACCTTTAACGCGGTGGATGAACTGCCCTACACCGCTGAACTGCTGCAGCTGGCCGGACAGGAAGAAGACATATGGGGTATCAGGTCTCCTATGGTACGCCTGGCGAAAGATGCCTACCTGGCTAAGCTGGCCCCCTACCCCCGCAGGCAGCGGCAACAAACACTGGTGCAGCTGGATGAGCTGTTCCAGTTGTTCTTCAAAGGTGTGCAGCAGGTGCAGCAGTTCGCATTGTCCAATTTTGAAGAAACCCTGACCGGTAATGACCAGGAACATGCGCCTTACCAGGGCCTTTTATATGCCTTCCTGGAAATATTCAAAAAGGTCAAAGACGGGCGCAATGGTCTGAATGATATTACCCGCCTGCACCTGGATTTTTTCTACAAAGAGATCCTGCAGCTGAAGCACCGCCCGCATGTGCCGGATCATGTGCATGTGGTAACTACCCTGGCCAAACAGGTGGAAACCTTTCTGCAGGCTAAAGACACCGCTCTGAAAGCCGGCAAGGATGCCAGCGGTAAAGAGATCATCTTCCTGACTGAAGAAGATGTGGTGCTGAACAAAGCTACGGTAGCAGAGATGCGCACACTGTCAAAAGACAACTTCTCTACACTGTATGCAGCGCCCAAAGCTAACAGCGCAGATGGCCTGGGCAGCGCTTTCCAGGACCCCGCCAATAATAGCTGGCCGGTACTGGGAGCCGCCTCCTGGATCAGCAAGAACAACCCTGCTGCCGGCCCCCAGCACTATCCTTTTGCGCTCAGCGGCTTTATGCTTTCATCTGCCGTATTGCTGATGAAAGAAGGCACCCGCAAGATCACTGCGAACATTACCTTACAAAACCTGGACGCAGACGCTACAGCGCTGAACAGCGTACTGAAAGACCTGCTGCGGGTACAATATACATCAGATAAGGGCTGGACCACGGTAGCTGATCCCGCCATCACTTATAACAATGGTACGCTCAGCATCGTTATCAGCCTGCTGCCAGATGCGCCGCCGGTGCTGCGGCCAGACGAAAAGAAACTGCTGATAGCTTACCCGGTAACCGCCCCGATGCTGCGCATCCTGTTCAACCAGCAAAAACAGTCTGCGCTGAAGACAAGCAGGTGGTACGACCTGTTGAGCCATGCAGTAATAAGCGGCGCTGATATCAACGTGGAAGCCTCCGGCTTGAAGCAGGTGCAACTGAGTAATGATGACGGTCCGATAGATCCCAACAAAGCCTTTGCCCCTTTCAGCAGCATTCCTAAAACAGAAAGCAGCTTTTATCTTGGCAGCGATGAGGCTTTCCGCAAGCACCTTACCAGTATGACGCTGGCCGTTAAATGGGAAGGCCTGCCTGCTAATTTTACAGAACACTACAAGGGATACAATCCCAATCCGCCGATAAATAACACCAGCTTTACCGTAAAAGTGGAAAAGCTGGAGAATGGTCACTGGAAAGATATGCCGGCGGGCATGAATGCCCTGCCCCTGTTCCAGCAAAGCGGTACCACCCTGGCAGCAGACAATAGCTTCCAGCTGGATGTAAGCACTCTGCCGATGCTGGAGCAGGAAACAGCCCTGGCTCCGTACAGCAATGCATCGCTCTACGGCTTTGTACGTTTTAAACTGAACCGGCATTTTTATCACCAGGAATATCCTGCTATACTGGCCATGCAGACCCTGCGCCTAAGCGATCCTAAGATAGCGGAGAACTGGAGCAAGGTGCAGCAGGCGGTATACCGGGGAGACCCGGCACCGCCATTGCGCGGACTGTGGCAACAGGCGGGGGACAGTTATAACGCGGCCTGGCAGGCTGACGACAAGGCGGATCATCTGAACGCCACTCCCAGCGAGGAAGATCTTACTGACCTGCGCCTGAAAACACAGGATACCGTAGACAAATCCAATAGCGTGATCTCAAAATCAGGTGAGATCTACAACCTGATATTTCCGGTGGAAGTAGTGCCAAACGCTGACCTGATCGCCATTCCCAAACAGCCCTACACCCCATCCATCAGATCATTCTCACTAAGCTATACTGCTGATGCAGGCGTGAACGATATTGTGCTGCTGCACCAGTACCCCTATGAAGAAAGTAATTACAAACCGGTGCCCACCACTACCTCGAGCCTGATGCCGGTGTTTGATGATGAAGGCGCGCTGTACCTGGGCATTAAAGATGCCGTGCCCGGCGCCAACCTGTCTCTCTTATTCCAGCTGGCAGCGTTCAGCGCAGACCCTGATATACCTGCTGCGAATGTATACTGGCAATACCTGTCGGGCAACGAATGGAAGCCCCTGGCAAAAGATACGGACGTGATCAGCGATACCACACAATCCTTACTGACATCAGGCATTGTTACGATTGCCCTGCCGTGGGATGCAGACCTGCAGCATACCATATTACCCTCCGGCCTTCACTGGCTGAGAGTTGCGGCAGCCAGCCATACTACCGCCGTGTGTGAAGCCATTGTAATAGCGGCGCAGGGCGCCCGTGCAGTGTTCAGTAACCAGGACAATGGTCTTACCCGTCTGTCAACAGCATTGCCTGCACAGCGCATCAGCGCACTTGCAGTACCGCAATCCGCTGTCAAAAGCGTTGTACAGGACTTCCCCTCCTTTGGTGGCAGAACAGCTGAAACAGATGCACAGTTCTATGTACGTATAAGCGAACGCCTGCGTCACAAAGGAAGGGCTATCAACATATATGATTATGAAAGACTCGTGCTGGATGCATTCCCCGATATCTATAAAGTAAAATGCATACCCCATACTAAAATATGCCGCAATGATGCAGGAGCAGGAACGCCCCTGCAATCACCGGGATGGGTAACACTGGCCGTAATACCGGAAATAACCGGCTTTGCTCCCGGCAGCCGTTTCCGCCCCAAGGTAAGCCGCATATTGCTGAAACAGGTAAGTGACTACCTGCAGCAGCGTACCTCCGGCTTTGTTCGGGTACAGGTGATCAATCCCAATTACCAGGAAGTGAACTTCAGCGGTAACGTAAAATTCAAAAGCGGTAAGGATAAACAGTTCTACAAAAGCCTGCTGGAAACAGACGTGCAAAGTTTTTTGTCGCCCTGGATACTGACCGGCTCACAGGACATTGTATTTGGCAGCACCATCATGATGTCTTCTGTACTGCAGTTCATTGAACAACGGAGTTACGTAGAATATGTGACCGAATTTAAGATGTTCAGAACAGGGGGGCCACCGGAGCAGGGCATCACGGCAGACACGCCCTGGTCTATACCGGTGGCGGGTACACAAAACTATGTACCATTACCCTGAACAATAGAAAACAACCAATAAACCCAACAACAATATTCATTCAACAACTAAAAGATATTCTCATGGCTATTACATCAAGAGCAGCCCTCAAAGCACAGTTCAAAACGGGAAGCGTGCCTACGGCCCAGGATTACTTCAACCTGATAGATTCCGTTCTGGTAAAAAGGGATGATGCATTCTTTGGTAAATGGCAGCCCGGTATCAGCTATCATGAGTCGGATGTAGTGATCTATAATAATGCCTTATACAGCCTGGTGCCGGAGGGAGCCAAACCCTGCGGCTGTGACGACGATGACCAACCGGATCAGACGGATCCTTCCGGGGCCTATTGTTCCATACTGCCGCCCGACCAGGATAAAACACACTGGCAGCTGCTGGAGCTGCAGATCGAAGACGATGACTGGGCCATTATCCGCGCAGCAAAAGACAGCGGTGAACTGGATATCATGTATGCCAAGGTATTTGGCAAAATAGGGATGGGCACAGAACAGCCGGCGGCACGGGTACATATACACGATGACCGCAACAACGGCGATTACCTTTTTGCGCCCGACCAGTCTGCCGCACCGGAATTCATCATCCAGCAATCCGGCGAGGCGCCCCGTCATCTCTCCCAGAGCGTGGCCGAAAACAAGGCGAAGTTCACCACCGATACGGAAGGCTTCCTCTTCCAGCCGGCAATACAGCCTCCGCCGGTGAATGAAGAGGAACTGGTAAAAGAACAAACGCCGGACACTGCTTCCACACCGGTGTTCATTACCTCCCTGCAGGGAAGGGCCGCCACCGGTATTGGTACAGTAACCCCTGAAGCAGCGGTAGATGCCCAGCAGGGGCCTGATGCCAGAGTGCTGCTGGCACCTCTCAAAAAAGATGCACCCGAAATAGCTTTCCTGCACAAAGGCGAATACAACCTGCGCACCTGCTATGTGAACCGCCTGGATGCCGCCAGCACCCAGTTCATTACCAATGCGCCGGAAGGCTTCTATTTCAGAAAAGGGCTGACAGACTGCAACAACTATCCTATAGGCGAGGAATCCGCAGCAGAGACGGTATTGTCTATCAAACCCGATAACAAGATCGGCAAAGTGGGCATCGGGACTGAAACTCCGCATACCCAGCTGGAGGTTACCGACAATATTTCCGGCCGCATACTTGTGAGCCTGGAAAAGATCAACCCCGCTTTCTCTGTTGTGAACCTGCGGCCCAAAGGCGGCAAATCCAACTACCTGACCATCGGCGCTGATAATGATTTCGGTACCCTGATCACCGATTCTCCCGGCGGTTTTGTTTTCCGCAAAGGAGGAGAATATGGGCTGCATGATAACGAGATCAACCTGAACCAGGGAGACGACCTGCTGACCATCAGGCCGGACGGTAAAGTAGGTATCGGCGTATCGCCCCGGCAGTATGAGCTGGATGTATTTGGCAATGCCCGCCTGTTTACCCTTTACCTGGATACTGACCTTAAAAAGGTGCAGGACCCCAAACCGCTGGACAATGTGCTGAACCAGGTAATGAAGCTGAACCCCATTCGCTTCCGCTGGAACAGCAAACGCACCAGCTGCTCTGACAAAGATGAGCAAGTGGGCTTCCTCCCGCATGAAGTGGAGGAAGTATTTCCCGAAGTGGTAAAAACACATGATGACAATACCAAGGCCCTGGCTTATCCCAACCTGGTAGCTGTGCTTACAAAAGCGATACAGCAACAGCAGGAACAGATAGCAGCACTGGAAAAACGCCTGGCACGCCTGGAATCAGGTAACAAGTAATACCCGCCCCATGGAGGATATAAAGATCATAACGACAGAAAAAAACAGCGGCTTCCCGGAGTACATTGATTTTGCAACGCTTCGGCAGGAAGGCATAGATCATATTGCCGCTTTCTCCGGCAAGGTGTGGACAGATCATAACCTGCATGACCCCGGCATTACCATCCTGGAAGCATTGTGCTATGTGCTGACAGACCTGGACTACCGCACCAAGCTGGATTTTAAGGACCTGCTAGCCAGGCAGGGCAATGCAGCGGAAAACAACTTCCTCACCTCTGCACGCATACTGGGTAATAACCCGCTCACCGTAACAGATTACCGCAAGCTACTCATCGATATCAACGGCGTACGCAATGCATGGCTGGAAAAAGCCACGGAAGATGAATATACCCTTAGCTGGAACTGTGAGTCCGGTAAGCTGCAAAACTCCCCCCTGGTGGAAAACCTGCGCAAAGTACCGCTGAATGGCCTTTACAAAGTTTATATCGAGCCGGATGATGTATATAAGTCCGCCTATGTAAAGGATGCCTGCGGCAACGACGTTTTCCCCATTGATGAAGTGTTGCATACCGTGAAAGAACGTCTGCACCGCTACCGCAACCTTTGCGAAGACTTTGCAGAAATAGCGGTGCTGCGGGAAGAGCGCATCAGCCTCTGCCTGCATGTGGAATCCAAACCGGACTATGTTCCGGAAGATCTGCTGGTAGAAATATTCAGCCGCATACAGGACTTCTTTTCTCCGGCGCCGCAGTTCTATACCCTGCAGCAATTGCTGGACAAGGGCCGCAGCATGGAAGAGATCTTTGAAGGTCGCCCCTATGACCTGGAAAATGATACCGTTGTACAGCAAAACGGCTTCATTGATACCCGGGAGCTGGAAGCGCTGGAACGCCACCGCGTTATCTACGCATCTGACCTGTACCGCATTATTATGAGCGTGCCCGGCGTAGCCGGTATTACCCGCCTGATCATGTTCACCGATGCCAATGGAGGTAACCCCAATACCGCATTTGAACTGGGGCAGGAATGGAGCCTTACGCTACAGGACCATCACCGCCCCGTGCTGGATCCTGAGCAATCTACCGTGATCTTCTTCAAAAACAGACTGCCTTTTACGGTGGATCCTCAAAAGGTGAAAGGCCGCTATATCAGGAACATATCGGACTATAATAAATCCGCAAAGAAAGCCGAAGAGCTGGACACGAACATTCCGCAGGGCAGGCAGCTGAACCTGGCGGAATATCGCTCCGTACAATACGAGTTTCCCCGTGTGTACAATATTGGCAAGCATACTGTACCTCCGGACGCACCTGCCGAACGCAAGGCACAGGCGCTGCAGCTGCAGGCCTACCTGCTGTTCTACGATCGCCTGCTGGCAGACTACTTTGCCCAGTTGGCCAACATCCGTCACCTGTTTGCATTATCCCCCGGCAGCGATGCCCCTCCACATACTTACTTCACCGCAGACCTGGCAGGTATTCCACAGCTGCCTGAACTGCTGCGCGGCTACCAGCATGCCGGCGGGGACGGCACACCTTACAGGGGTATGCCCCTGGCGTATGTACCCCGAAGTGACGATCCTTCACAACACCGCTACTACAGCTCTTTATATATACGGGAGGAAGCCATTAACCGCATCCTGAACGCATGCAACAATAATAATATACAACCGCTGGCAGGACAGGATGAGGAAGGCAATTATTATTACTACCTGGAAAGTAACCAGGAAGTGATCCTCCGCGGTATCCAGCACTTCTCCACGAAAAGGGATGCACTGCGCGCCGCCAGGGATGTATTATTCCTGGCAGGCCTGCCTAATTCCTACAGCCGCATCAACGACCGTGAGAACGAGCAGTATAGTTTTGACCTGGTATATACCGACAGTGGTTATACGGAGATGATCACCGCGCTGTACGAAACAGCAGAAGCCTATAACACGCGGAAGGAAAAATTCCTGGATCATTTGCTGGCCCGTTTCTCAGAAGACTTTACCGACTATGTGCTGATGATGTATGCACTGAACGGCAAAAAGAATGATCCGGCCCTGAACATCCGCGACAAAAGCAATTTCCTTTCTGCCTACCCGGCAATCAGCGCATACCGCTCCCGTTCATTCAATTACCTGGAAACGCAGAACGGCTTGCCGGTAAGCGGCTTACAGGAACGGGTTTCAAGGCTGATCGGGATCGAGCACGATCCCTCCGCCTCTCTTAATAATTTCGATATTGTAGCAGTGAGCGATGGCTATATCTTCCGCGCCAAGCTGCCCGGGCAAAGCGATGAAGATACGCCCCTCTTCATCAGCCGCAGCATCTATGCATCTGAAAATGATGCAACAACGGCTTACCAGTTTTTCCTGCACGCGGCCACTGAAAAGAGCTACTATAAAAATTATGGCTGTACAGGCGAGCAGGTGTACGGCTTTTACGTACAACATCTGCATCGCGATAAAGACGGTAAAGAGTGGTGGCTGGATGTATGGCACCCCGTAGAATACACCCATAGCGGGAAGAGAGATGCGATACAGGACTGGATCATACAGTACTTTGCCATGAAGGGAAAGTATACGCAGCTGATACGTTTAAACGAAGGGTATTATTTTCTGCTGCGTGATGATAACGGGCAGCTTTTATTCCGCAGCGTGCAGGGTTATGAAACACCGCAACAGGCTTATACTGCCTGCTTTAACACCCTGGAACTGCTGCAGCAGCATATCAGCTACCGTGTTCGCTACCGTGCCGAAGCAGCCAGCTACCTGGTGGAGATCATTGATCCGCACGCACAGCCTGTCACAGCACTGACCCGTTATCCGCGCGCTTTCAATGATGAGGCCAGCGCGACAAAAGTGATGTTGCAGCTGCAGCAGTTCTACCAGCAGAAATACCTGCTGTACCAGGAAGAATCTGAACGTTCCTCCAGCTGGAAACTGCACTATAAAGGAGCGCCTGCCTGGGAAAGCTTTGCCACCTTCAAACACGGCAACCAGCTACGCCCTGCCTTTATCCAGTTCCTGGAACTGGCGGTTGCAGCAGACAATTACATTCCCGTAAAAAGCGATAAGGACAATTACAGCTTCCAGGTAGTACGCAGGGAAGTGCTGACGGAAGATGATACAGAGCTAAGCGTACAGACCGTAATGGGCATACACCTGCAGGAGTATGCCACGGAAGCGGCCATGCAGCAGGCCATAGCGGAATACGCAGCCTTATTCAGCCAGATATGGCAATCCATCCGGGACACATCCACCCAGGCAGACAGCGCCTACTGGGATCTTTGTAATGCCGACCTGGTATGGGAAGTGGTAAAACATGGTCACTACTTCTTCAGGATAAAAGACAAAGAAGAAGTACTGCTGCAGGAAACCAGGGAGTACAGCAGCCTGGAAGCAGTGCGTAGCGCCTTCTATAAAACGATCCAACTAGGCAGGCGTTTTGAGCACTATCAACCTACTATAACAGATGGCTGTACCTACAGCTTTATAATAGTGAATGAGCAAGCAGCACCGCTGGCGCAGCATCCATCCGTATACTTCAGCGAGCAGGAAAGAGACCTGGCGATACAAAGGGTGATCCGCTTCCTGCAGCAGCACGGCGCTGCGTTGGAGGTAGTACAGCTGCCTGGCGCATGGCGCTATAACTGGCAATGGTTATCCTGCGGCAAGGGCTTTCCTGCAACAGCGCTGGAAGGGCTGGATGAAGTACATGATGAACAGGAAGCCAGAGACAGCCTGACCCAGATGATGGAGCTGGCGGCTAACCCTGCTAATTATGAACACGTGGAGGAAGACGGCGCCTGGCACATATGGCTGCGCAGCGGTGAACAAGGCGGCGGTAACCGCCTGGCCAGACATCCTGGCTCCTACCCCTGCGAGCAGCAGGCGCTCATGGCCATTGAACAGCTGGTAAGCTGGGCGCAGAACGACCTGGATAAACAAACCGGCATGGAGCTGACAAGAGTATTTGCCAGCAGCCATCCCGGACAGGCAGTAACAACACAAGACAGCGGTTTCCGGCTTTGGGACCGCAACTACCGCGTAGCCGCCTATTACCGCCAGTTCAGCTGCGCAGCCGATCGTGATGCGGCATTGCAGGCGCTCTGGCTGCAATACCAGCAACAGGAACCGGCTTATACCGTGATATATACGGAAAAGAACGGCAGCTTTGGCTTCCGCCTGTTTAACCCACAAACAGGCATATACGAATGGGACAGCATTCAATCCTACACTTCGCAGGCTGCAGCTGCAGAGTGCGTATATGAGTTGCTGCAACTGCTGGCTTATACAGGCAACTACTGCCGGCAGGATGAACCTGCCGCCTGCCTGTATACCATCACTATCGGTAAGGTACTGCTGGATATCTACTACGCTGCACAGCGGACACCGGATCCTAATGAGTCCAGGGAGACTACTGACTGGGCGCGTTTGAACGAATTCATTTCCAGTATTCCGCAGGAGAGTGAAATGTTCTACCGCTACACTAATCATGCGGAAGGCTGCGCTTACGGTTTCCGGATGATCAATCACAACCGCTACCGCGTTGCGGCCCACACCGGCTGGTATCACAGCACAGCCAAAAGAGAAGAGACCCGTACTGAACTGCTGGCAGACGTAGCTTGCAAAAGAGAGTTATACAGCTGGATACTGGCTACTGCAGGCGTTAGTACTCCTGCCCCGCAGGAGGCGGCAGCAAAGGATGACGTTAGTTTGCTTCCCTGCTACTTCCCCCATCCTGAACTGATCGACATAAAAAGGTTGTGGCTGAACGCCGACAAGGATATGCCCCTGCAAACGGAATGGGAATTGGTAACAGAAGAACTGCCTTACGAAGCAGGCCTCCTGTACTATTACCAGCTGGTAGAGAAGAATATGGATGGTAAATCCTGTCGCGTGATCTGGCACAGCGTCAACAGATACCCCGATGCCTGCGAAGCAGAAACCGCAGAAGGATTTCTTTACATCTACCTGTTGGAGCTGGCCCGCTCTGCCGCCTCCTACTGGTATAAAAAAGTGCCTAAAGAGGAAAATAAATATACCCTTTCACTCAAAGATATCAGTGGCGAAGTGATAGCAGTAGCGCCGGGCATTATATGTGAAGAAGACCTGGAAAAAGATAAAGCCGCCCGCATGCTGAATGCCATGCTTTACCCCATAATGGAGAACCGCACCGGCTATTCTTTCGAGATCAACAGTGTATGGCAGCAGATGACCGGTGCGGGTGAAGCTACTTACGATTATAAGACCGTATGGCAGGGACTGAATGTATACAGCACACCTGCAGAAGCCTTTACCGCCTTCAGGCGTGCAGCAGAACTGCTGCACGATCTGCGGAATTATCAGCGTGTGGAAGACAGCAACTGCGGACCGTTTGGTATTGAGCTCACAGATCCGGCACAGGTAATTGCCGAACACCCGCTGGCCTACAGTACGCAGGCAGCCAGGGATGCCGCCATAGCAGCTACGCGCAGTGCTATCAATGCAGAAGGATTTCATGTGCTGGAACACATTCTTTTGCGCCCGCAACAGCAGGATCGGGTTTATCATCCGCTTTATCTCAAATGGAATTTGGCCCTGCAGCCTGAAGGAGAAAACCCGGTAGCAATAACGCTGGAGCTGACCGCACGTACCACTTTCGACCAGCCGGGAAAAACGGAGCAGGAAGCATTTGTGGCAGCGCTGAAAGCTACCCTGGCCCAGAATGAAGGGGAGGAAGACGCCATCTACATCGAGGAATATGACAACCGGTATGTTATTACCTGCTGGGACAAACAGCAGGTAATGATTGCCAGCGGCACTGTATATAAACAGGATTCCGAAGAGCATCTTTGCGATATACTGGCTTCACAACTGAGAGGGCTGATCGATGCGGCCAAAGCCAGCGATGTACTGGCAGCGGATATTACAACGGCTGCTACTCCCCTGCTGACCATTTGTCCTGAAGAAGACATCTGCAGGCTGCCGGCACCTGACGCGAACGACCCTAACAGCAGCTATTGCGACACCACTTTTATGGTAGACCCTTACTCTTTCCGGGCTACCGTGGTACTGCCGGGATGGCCACGCCGTTTCCAGTCGTCAAGATTCAGGCAGTTCTTTGAACAAACCCTGCGCAAGGAAGCGCCTGCGCACATACGCCTGCGGATACTTTGGGTAAGCCCGCAGGATATGTACAACTACGAAAAGGCCTGCCTGGCATGGCTGCGGTCATTTGAATGGACCGGCGGCTGCGACTATACACAGCGCCTGCGGGAGCTGACCAGCATTCTGCAGTCAATGAGAACCATTTACCCTGCTACCTCCCTTTTTGATGAAGGCGGTGACGGAGACAGCCAGGTTATTTTATTAGACGAAACATTGTTGGGATTATAAATAATAAAACGCTTTACTAATGATACTTAATTCACCTACCCACTATCCTGTTTTCAAGAAGGGGCAGCCTTTAAGGAGCGATGATCTGAATGACCTGATCAGCTACCTGGAAGCAGAAGAACTGGATACCAGGGTATTTCTTATAGGCACCGGTATCTTCTACGGACTGATGCCCAGCTGGAACGCGAATCAAAAGCAACTGGAATTAACGCCCGGTGCGGGGGTTACTTCTGATGGTTTCCTCCTGGCAAAAGACGGCTTTACCAACCTTGTTTACAAAGGCATACAGGGTGTTAGTAATATTCCCTACAGCGGTGGCAGCATTCCTGTAACGGTACTTACAACCGCCGCTACAGACAATGACAAGCTGGAAAACCTTATTACCCAACAGCAAGCCGTAGTAATGCTGCGCCTGAAGGCAGAGGATACCACTAAATCAGATTGTCTCAGCAGCTATGATAACAACAGTGTACGGAAAGACATCAGCGTAGAAGTGGTACTGGCCCTGCAACAAGACCTGGAGCAGGCCAGCGAACAGTGGCGGGTGCAGCATACCGGCTCTCAGTCAGGAGAAGATCTTTTCATTCACCGTTTTGGATATACCGGCGATCAGGAAGCAGGTGCGACCATCTCCTTCAGCAGCTTTACAGACTGGAAGAAAGTAAAAGACAATTTTGACGCAAGATGCGCCGCAGCGGAGGCCACTATTGCGGCTGTATACAATGACGTATACAATGATTATGCAGAAATACTGGAGGCGGCACTGCCCGCCAATCCCCTGGCTGACATGGCACAGCGGCTAAAGGAGGCAAGACAGCGTATCAATGCAGACGACAATGATCTGTCATGGCAGCTGCCTTACTACTACGACTACCTGAAAGACCTGATCAGTGCCTACCAGGAGTTCTCTTACACCGGGTTTAACACCCTGTACCTTACACCGCTTAAAACGCGTTTTGAAAAATATCTTTCACTGGGCGCCTGCACCGGCGACCAACCGGAAGCGTTCCGCATGGGTCTTTACCGCCCACCCTTTGCAGATGCGGACCGCTCTACCATGGAAAAACTGCGGCTCTTACTGAAACGCATGATCCATATTGGGCAGGTGAGCAATACTATATTCACCGCGAACGGCCAGCTGCCGGGTACTGTCAGCATAACACCCAGCGCCCTGCAGGCAGCAGCATTAAGCCGTAAAGCAATTCCCTTCTACTACCGCGACCGTAACCTGGCAGGAGGCATCAAAAGCCTTTGGAACTATGAAGCCATGCAACAGCAACGTCTGTTCAGCATCCCCGGTGTAGATGATGCCACCGATAAAAAACTGCTGCTGCGGGATATGGACGCCTATCAATTTTTCCGTACGCAAGGCTATATTGGTAAAACCGCCCAGCAGGCGCAGGAAGCAATTATTAAAGCCCGGAACGACCTGCACCTGCCCTTTGATATAAAACTGGTGTTCCTGGGCACTGACGATACAGCTGCCTCCCTCATAGAGGGAGAAAGCGCCTGGTTTTCTGACCTGGGCCTGCTGCTGGAAAAAGTGGTGAACGACATTCGTTGCAGCGCTGAATGTGGAGAAAACTATGAGAACGCTATATTCGAAGGCACGTCTGCCGATATGAACCTTGGCCAGATGTTTGAAGCGCTGGGGCGTTTCTTTAGCGGCGTAAAGCAGGATACCTGGACGCAGTGGGTACGTGAAAAATGTGCGGCTATATGCAGGCCCAACTTACCTGGCATTGCCGCTGCAGCAGCACCTGCCGATACGGAATTTAGCTGTTGCCCCCTGCACCTGAAGATATTGTTTGACCTGTATACAGAATACAGCCGTAGAAAAGCAGAAGTGCTGGAAGAGCTGTTCTTCCACAAATTTGCAGCCAGGCACCCCGGCCTGGAGCACAATGCCGGCGTGCCGAAAGGTGGCACCCTGGTGCTGGTGTGTGCGGCAGCAAATCCCAGCAGCGACAAACACGAAGTGTTCGCTGCCATGCTGCGCAACCTTAAATCGCTGAATGAAGCAGCCAAGGCAACCCTGCTGCTGGAAGCAGCATCCTTGTCAGACTATATCGTAGTGGCAGATTTCTGCCTGCCTTACATCTGCTGTTCCAAAACACCCAGCGTAAAAATAGAATTGCAGCAGGTACAACCGGTGGCTGATTTTGAAATAGTGGGCGAACCAGTAGCATTACCAGAGGAAGCGGGTAAACGATTCAGGTTCCACAACCTTTCCAGCAACGCCACCGTGTACAAATGGGAATTGTTTGACTTCAGGGGCCAGAAAACAGACGAAAAGATCACCAACAACCTGGCAGATGATATTACGTTTGATATGAAGTATGCCGATGGCGTAACCTATCTGGTGCAGCTCACCGCCAGCAGGGGACCGCTGTTCCAGCAGGTGGCCAAGCCAGTGGTTTTCTGTCCCGGCCGGAAAAGCCTGCTGTTGGAAGATGCCAAAGGCAACAACAAGTTCAGCTGGAAGAAAGATACCGAGGTCATTGAACTGCAGCTGAAAACTGCGCCCTACGGCGGAGAATTCTACCTGTATAAGAATACCGGTGGTAATGAGTGGGAATATGTAAGCGATAACTATACCATTCTCTGGCTGGATAACAAGCTGGCGGTTGAGGTGATCTATGACGAGCTGCCCGTGGGCACTTACCGCCTGGATTACGCCTTCCCGCAATGTGATATTACCATTTCATTCAGCATTGCTATTGAAGAAGCAGATAAGCCATCAGACAATACCCGTCTTGTTAATGAAACAACTACTACAGACCCCTCCGCTGATATAACCAAAACCTTCAACCGCCGCCTGCAGCAGTACCGCAAAGCGGTAAGTACTATAGGCGACGAAGATAAGACACTCGCCAAAACAGAGAAGTTCGGCAAAACAGAAGCTTTCCTGCGCTTCAGTGGTAAGCTGCCCGAACTGCATAACCGTTATGCAGACGTGTTGAAATCTTTGCAGACAGGTTTAGGCAATGCAGGAGAGAAACGCCTGCAGCAGGTGTCAGACATGGCCATCTACAGCACCGTCTTTTATCTGGACCGCTTACTGGCAAGCGCGCCCGATACGCAACCGGAGGAAGCGCAAACCCTGCTGCCGGAAGCGGCAGGGTTAATCAGGGGCCAGGCAGACGGTCTCAAACGCCTGCAGGAAGTGTGGGATACCGCTGCTGTAGCTAATGAACAGAACAGCGGATCCATCAAGGTCTATAAATCATTACTGAGCTGATGACCCAGCATCATACCATAGGAAAATTGTCGCTTGAACTGGAACTGCCTTCCAGGCAGAATGCCATGGCCATACAGGAGAAAATAGGCGCTGTTTGTAAGGACAGCCTGGCAGATGCATTGCAGGAACTGCTGGACAGCTGGACAGATACAGGCACCCTGCTGCGTGTAGAGCGACTGGAAATAGACCTGGGCCCATGCACTGCACAGCAGCTGGAAAGGGAACTGCCGGAAAGGATCATATTGTACCTGCGGGAACGTTACCCTGCCCTGCGACAACAGCCATCGCTGGAAACGGGTATGGAGCGCTACCCTATGACCCATGGTTATTTTGACAGCTGGCTGTACTTCCTGGAGTATGGACTGCTGCCGCATACCTCCCCCGTACAGGATACGGTTGCATGGGAAGCGGGTGTGCTGGGAGTACTGGCGACCGACACATCTGCATTGGAAAGATGCAGGCGCGTGCTGGAGACCCAGCCTGCTGCCATCAACAGGATGGTGCTGCAGTTCAGCCGGCAGTTTATCCGGCAATGGATCCAGGCATATGCAGGTCCGGCGCAGCAAGCGGTAATGCAAATGGCAAAAGTATGGGAACATTGTTGTGATGAGGCAGCGTTTATAGCCGAGTTACGAAAGGCGGCAGACATTGCCGGTGTTACGCTGCCATCACTACCAGATAAAAGTATTCTCCAGCGTAGCCTGGATGCGTGGAGCATACGGCAGATCATATCATCATCGCCGGCTCGTGAACCTGCAGCATGGTTAGAACAGCTGATCGCTTTAAGTTTCGGCACAGCACAACTACCTGCATATGTGCATGTCTTACGACAACTGCCATCAATACCCGGCGAGGGCAGTGCATTGATGAAAGCAGCACTGGTGGAACTGCATGACAGACATGTAGCTGCAGCTAAGATCAGTCAGCCGGCAAAACCGGCTGCCCCACAGCCTGATAACAAAGCTGCTGCAACAAAAGACAATAGTGAGGCGGCGCAACGATCAGCAGCAGCCGGCGAAGCAGCTGCTATAGCTGGCGAAGCAACTGATGCTGAACGTACATCAGTAAAGCAGCAAAGGGATAAAGGAGACGCGCGCACTGACCAAACAACAAATGATGCAGTAACACCAGCTGATGCCAGGGAGCCGTTTACAGCAAGTGTAAACGATAATGGCACTGACATTTCAGCAGTAGCACCACCGGTTCAAAGCAGCGATGCTGTGCATGCGCGGCAAACCACCGCAACGGATGCAAAACCGACAGGCACAAACAAAGAAGAGCAACGAAAAAAAACCGGTAGTCCCCCGCAAGGGCTCAGTACCTACATCAATAATGCAGGACTGGTATTACTGCATCCCTATCTGCATATCTTCTTTGATACATTAGGCCTGCTGGAAAAACGTGCTTTCAGGAGCGCTGCCGCACAGTATAAAGCAGTACAGCTGCTGGGGTTCCTGGCCAGCGGCGACACCAATATACCGGAATATGACCTGGTGTTTCCCAAGCTGCTCTGCGGCCTGTTGCCAGAAGACCCGGTAGACCGTTTTGTGGAGCTGACGGCATTTGATAAAACAGAAGCTGATCAGCTGCTGGAAGCGGTGATCAATCATTGGAATGCCCTTGGCGGTACATCTGCAGACGGACTACGCGGCAATTTCCTGATGCGGGAAGGCAAGCTGCAATGGCAGGGAGATGAGTGGAGGCTGCGGGTAACCCAAACCTCCTATGATCTGTTGTTAAACCGTCTTCCCTGGGGCCTCAGCGTAATACGCCTGACCTGGATGCCCTGGGTGCTGAAGACCGAGTGGGCGTAAACAATGAATAGTTAATCCTAAAGAACAATTATAGTGGTAAAAGCCACAGATACAAAAAGCAGTGCGCATCAATCGCAGCAAAGCCAGCAAACGCAGGGGCAGCCTTTCTTTAACAAGGAAGGTGGAGACGTATTTTTTCAGCCTGAAGCGGAACAGGCTACTCCATTCTTTGTTCAGCCTAAATTAAATGTAACCCAGCCAGGTGATGCCCTGGAAGAAGAAGCGGATAGAACGGCGGAAGACCTTGTTCAGCGAAAGCCGATTTTCGACAGTATGGCTGCAGCCGATGAACCCGAAGAAAATATTCAGCGCAAAAGCGAAGAAGAGAAAGAAGCATCCGAACAGGAGCAGTACTTGCAAATGAAGGAAGAACCCGAAAAAAAGGATGATGAGGAACTGCTGCAGCGAAAACCTGTTTTTGACAGTATGGCTGAACCGGCAGAAGAACAAGCAGAAGAGCAGTCCCTTCAGATGAAAGAAGAGCCGGAGAGAAAAGATGATGAAGAACGTTTATTACAGCGGGAAGAATCGCCAGATGCGGTACAGCCGCCCCCGGTACCATCGTCGGCTCAGGCAGCAGCTGCCGCAACGCCTCCCCCCTCCGGATCAGCGCCGTTAACATTTCCCAAAGAAAAGAACCAGGCATTTGATTTCAAGCTGGCGCCACAACAGGAAGGTATGGATTGGTTTTCCATGACACGACCTTTCTCAGCCAGGGGCGCAGAACATTTACAGCCTGGCAGCGCTGATGCAATTAACCAGCGCTGGATGCAGACCTACATGTTAACCCAGGGTTTGTTAGGACCATCCCTCGCTACCCGGGCCGCTAATATGGCAACACCCATGGCTGTGGATAATGCCCTGAAGCGGGATTATCCCACCAGGAGTGAACAAACAGACCAGGCATTGGGCAGCTCGCCGGTAGGCGGTAGTGTTACACTTTTCCAGTTCAAGTTAACCGTCAACACACCGCAGGACAAATACGAGAAAGAAGCCGATGCTGTAGCAGATGAAATTGTACGGCGTGATGCGACTACAGATAAGACCACTCCCACACTAACAGACGGTGCCAGTCTTTTGCCCCGCATATCACGGCTGGACAGCAACGCTCCGGGCAGCGAAAGGAATACCGGGCAAGCGGCACAGCTAAAACCGGGACTGCCTGCAGCAGAAAGAGACACCCGCACAGGATCATCCTCCGTAGAGGAACGCCTGGCGGCCTCGAAGGGAAGTGGCGCTCCATTACCGGATGATACGCGCGTCGCTATGGAAGGCCCTTTGGGCGCTAAACTGGATAATGTACGCGTACATACTGGCAGCAACGCCGTACAAATGAATAAAGACCTGCGCGCACAGGCATTCACAAACGGCAGGGATATTTATTTCAATGAAGGTAAATTTAACCCTGGCAGTGCTGATGGCAAACGCTTACTGGCACACGAACTTACACACGTAGTACAACAAACCGGCGCTGAAGGCAAAGCAACGGAACGCAGCGCAGCACCGGTGGAGGATAAAGCAGCTGTTACTGCAGCTGACAGCAGTAAACCCGCTGCTGGAAAAGAAGCAGTAACAGCAGAACAGCCTGCGGTAAATCAAAAGGCCAATAACCAGCCCGCCACTGAAGGCAGCGCGGATGGTAGCGCAGATGGAGCAGGTGTCAACGGCGAAACTGCAGTAATGGCGCCTGCACCGGAATCACCGGCTGCAGCAAGCGCAATAGCCGCCCTACCCGGCGCTAAAGCCGGAGGCAGTGGAATAGATAAAGGCCCCGAGCTGGCAGTAGATGCCTCAAAGGTAGCACCCATGCCTTCTTTTGAAGAACTCCTGGGCAGTGTACCGGATGAGGAACCTGCCAGTGCAGCAGAACAAACCGGATCGGCTACTGGTGAGGATCTGACCCCACCTCCTGAAGAAAATAACGGAGGAGAAGCTCTCAACATTCAACGCCAGCAAGAGGATGGCGAAGAAGGCAATTTCATGCCGGAAATGCAGGCAAGCGAAACAGCCGCCGACTCAGAAGAAGAAGCCGGGCCACAGTCTGTATTCAGCGCGGATGGCATTATACAACAGATCAGCGCACACGCCCAGGCCAGGCAGCAACAGGTGCAGCAGGAAGCAGATGCAGTGAAAGCAGATGCTATACTGCAGGGCAACCTTTTAAGGAATACGCTCCTGGGCATCGTCGAGGAAAAAAGGAATACATTGCGGGCAAACTTCGCAGCCCGCCGTGTGGCACTGGAAACAACCATCACAACAGCAGACGGGCAGATAACAGAACGGCTTACCCAACGTACCGCCAGCGTTGAAATGGCCGGCCAATCCAGTAAAGACCGGCTGACAGCAATATTTGCAGATCACGAAACAAACTTAGATACCCTGGCAGAAGACAAGGTGACGGAAGTAGAAGACATGACCACTACCAGCCAGGAAACCGTCAATAACAGGGTAACCGAACAAGTGGCTGCTGCAAGAACACAAGGCGCCCAAAAAGCGGCTTCCTTTCCCTCAGATGAAAGAGGGATGGAACAGCGAAATGCCGCAATTGGAGTGGCTAATGAAACAGCCAGGGAAATTGAATCGAAAAGACCGGAGCTGCTGGACGCTATCGCAGAACTGACGGCCGACATTCCCGCCTCCTTTGTAGAGCAGGCTACGGAAGCAAAGAGCGGCCTGGCAGATACCTTGCAGGAACTGCATGATAATGTAGACGACCAGGTAGCAGATGCCATCAGCACCCTGGAAGATCAGGCAGACCAGGCGCGCGACCTGCTGCAGCAACAGGCGGAAAGCGCCAGGGAACAGCTGGACAACCAGGAACAGCAGGTGATGGACCAGCTGGATCAATATGCCCTGCAGGTAGAAGACCAGGTGACCAGCGGCGTAGATGAAGCAATAGCGCAAACAGATGCAGCACTTCCTGATGTGATCACCCAATTGCAGCAGATAGAAGCAGAATCTACCGCCACACTGTCTGCAGTGGAAGATCCTGACCCGGCCGCAGCACAGGACTTTGGCAACGAAGTGATGGCCTACCTTAGCCAGGTAGCTGATACTGCTATAGGCGGCTTCCGGGAAACAGCGGCTGTACTGAGCGGAACATTTGCAGAAAAGGTGGGCACTACCCAGCAGGCGCTGAACAACATGGAAGCAGATGTTGAAACCCAGCTGCAGCAATTTGATGAAGGCGTAGATACAAGTATAGAGGAGCTGCTGCAAAACCTGGATACTTCATTTGATGATATCACAACCGGGCTGGCAGAATCCTTCAGCGAATCTGAATCCAGCGCTGAAACAGAACTGCAAACATCCTATACAGACCTGGAATCAGCTTTCAATGAGACCATCTCAGAGACCCGCACCAAAATTGACGAAGCAGTTAACGAAGGATTAGCGAAAAATGATGAAGCGCTTGCCGGGCTGGGTGCCAAAATGCAGGAAGCCGCCGATGATGCCGCATGGGATTATGATCATCCGGTATTGTCTACCATCCGCGACGTGGGCATGTTCATCGTCGGAGTGATCGCAGCACTGGTAGTGCTGATTGCTGTAGCCATCGTGGTGGTACTGGCATTTAAGGCTATCGTAGCCGGGCTTATATTCCTGGGATTATCTGCTGCCGTAGCTGAATTTATCGTGGCATTAGCAGCCATCGCACTGATCGCATACGGTGTATACGAAGCTTACCAGGCCCGGATGGAAAGAGGCGCCGCCGGCGGATGGGGCACATTCGGAATGGCCCTGCTGGACACCATTGGCGTAACTGATATCTATAATGCCTTTGCACAAGACGGTTTGTCACCATTCCAGCGCGGCTGGCTGTTTGGGGAAGGTGTATTTAAGTTCGTTACCACTATCCTGATGGTAAGGGGCGCCTGGAAATTTGTAAGATCGGGCGGTTTAAGGAATGCATGGCAAGGTTTGTTCAGAAGAAGACCGTTCAGATGGGGAGGCTTCGGCAGAAGGGCCAGGGCGATCGGTAGATGGGCCAGGAGCGGTATCCGTTCTGTGGGAAGGATGATAGGCAGCGCCGGAAGAAGCATCGCAAGGGGATTGCGCTCAGCCGGAAGAGCCATCCGCGACTTCTTCAGAGATCCGCTAAACAGGAGAGACACCCGTGGCAGGTCACCGGCACGCAGGTTGGACACCGGCGCCAAAACCGGAGAACCCGCAACTCCGGAAACTATCAGGCAAGGCACTGTAGCGATGGAAGACCACCCGCAGTATGCTGAGCTGATGGCCGAAGTAAGAAATAAAGGATTTGAGGTCAGAGAAATACCCGGAGACCCGCATGTATCTGTAGTGGAAGTGGTGAATGAGGCGGGCGAAGTGATAAGGGTTGAAAAAGTGCTGTTTGTGCGCAGGGGAATGCGCTTCCTGGATCTTGAACACGAAGTGGGCCATATCCGCCAGGTAACAGAAAGGTTTGGAGCAGATAAGGTACTCCCGACAGAAAGGGTCATGGAATATCCCGATGGCAGAAGAAAAGTGCTGACATCCGGAGAGTTTATGACCGAATGGCAAAACCCTATTGTAGAATACCATAACAGGCTGGTTGAATTTATCCGGCTGGCGGAACGCGGAGCGGATGAATCACTATTGAGAGAACATGCAAGGGGAGTGGCAGAATGGAGACAGGCATACTGGAATAAAGGACTGAAGGGAGGAAGAAGCCCATCGCGGAGAGAGTGGACCAACACCCACTTCGGCGATATAGGCGAGCTGCAGACGCGATACAACCAGCTTGGAGGCTCGGGATATGAACGATAAATTGTAAATTACAAATGGAATGATTGCTATTATGAGCGATAAAACAATACATATCAGGCATCAACCCCTGGAAGAAGAAGCATCCGTTGCTGCTTTATTTGAAAACATATTTGATATAGGCTTCAGCCCTCTTTTTCATATTGGCTTCATTCCCGCTGTGAACAAAGATGATCTTGCACACCTGGATGATATACTGCCCCGGGATTTTGACAGTATTAATACCGAAAAGGAAGCAAGACTCATTACGCTTCTGCAGTTTGAATACGTGATTACCAACAACCCTGCAGGCGGATCTGCTGAAAAAGTGGACTACCTGTTCGATGGCAGCGAACGTTCAGTAACGCTGCTGTATGTAGACGATACCACATTCGGTAAATTCAACCAGGAACTGCAGGAACTGGCCCCTGAATTCGGCGATGTACGCTTTGGTCATCCGATCGGCAGATATGCACGCTATGGCGTTGTCAGCTACCTGATGAAATGTCTTGACAGCGGTATGATTAAAACGCACAATAATTGAACATACATCATCTCATAAGGTTATGAAATCCAGGCTTCCAAAGGACAGGCTGCAGCCTCCCAGGCAGGACAACAATCCCTTCTTTGATAAGAACAGGGACAATCACCTGCTTAGCCAGCCGGGAAACACCAGTTTTTTCACTAAACCTGTACAGGCCCGCCTGCGCATTGGACAACAGGATGACGCTTACGAAAATGAAGCAAACCAGGTAGCGGCAGGTATGTTTGGTGCAACAGGCATGTCCTTACCTGCACAAGCCCCCGCTGCGGCACCTGCACAGGCAGAACCGGATAAACAGCGGGCCGCCACGCTGGAAGGTGAGATCAATGATGCGAAAGGTGGCGGACAATCTTTACCGGCTGATGTAAAAAGCCATATGGAGCCTGCATTTAATACAGACTTCAGCCAGGTAAAAGTACACACCGGTAGCAGGCCCGAAGCTTTGACCAACCGGATCAATGCATATGCCTTTACGTACGACAACAATATCTTCTACGGCAAAGGCCAGCAACCCGGAGTGAACCCGTTGACCACCCACGAGCTAACCCACGTGGCGCAACAGCAGGGAGGAACAAACCTGTCGTCCCAACCGGCCTACCCACCAGGTAAACAGGCCCAAAGCAACAGTGCCGTTTTCAAAAAAGATACCGGTGAGTTCACAAGTACAGATACCAAAGAAAATCTCAGGGGTGGCAAACGGCAGCAGCAAAAAGTATCCAAACAGGAAAGCCCGAAAACACTTCGCTCCTGCAGTAGTTCACCTTCGTTCTCCCCTCCCATTGGTCATAAGAACACGAAACTGAAAGGTATTTTTGGCGACTTCGAAGTGGAGCATGGATTGGATAAAGCGCCGTCTGCCAGCGGTTTTGGTGATTATTTTTTTAAAGTGGAAATGACACCCAACGAAAAGACCAAGGGCAGTAAGATCGCCTTTGTACAAACGGTAAGATCTGGAGCGCCTGGTGGAAAATGGTTCACTAAAAAAGAAGACCCGAATGTTGGTGAAGACCGCGCCAAACGTACTACCGCTGAAGGATGGCGGCTTGACAGGGCCAACCCGGCAAAAGATAAAACACCCTTCTATGGAATGGCCAAGGATGCCAGCGGTAAGCTAACGCAACGGTCAACTACCAGGATAGGCGAATTTGGCGGAAACACCGCTATGATGAGGGATGTACCCGGAGTAGCCGACCCTGATGCCATGCAGTTTGCCGCTACCGCCATGGATATGAGCACAGGGGTCAATTATGGCACAGTGGCATGGGGATATGAATATGACAGCTCTAAGAACTACTATAAGGAAGAAACCCCCAGGCTGCTGGATCCGGCAGACCCCAGAATGAAAGGCAGGGACGAAGCGCTCAAAAAGTGGAATACGGCAATAGCCACTCCTGCCAGTGGAATAGATAAAGTGCCAGGCATATAAGCCTTTTCTTCCGGACAATAAATTGTAAATTCCAGGAGGAATAAACGTAATTTTAAGCAACCATAATCCCTTACGGTAATGAGATCCAGGTTACCTAAAGATAGAAGACAGCCCCAAACAGACAGCACCCCGTTCTTCGATAAAAATGCTGATAATAAACTGGTTGACAACCAGCAGGGGAACAGCTTCTTCAGCAAACCCGTTCAGGCAAAGCTGATCGTTGGCCGGCAGGATGACGCCCATGAAAATGAAGCGAACCAGGTTGCATCCACCATGTTCACCGGCACCAGCATTTCATTACCCTCACAACCATCAGCCCCGTCCACCACTGCAGCAGAACCGGATAAAGACAGGGCCGCTGCCCTGGAAGGACAGATCAATGAGGCCAAAGGTGGAGGGCAGTCTTTACCGGGTGATGTAAAGGGTTATATGGAGCCTGCCTTCAATACGGATTTCAGTAAAGTAAAAGTGCATACAGGCACCAAAGCTGAAGCATTGAATAAACAGATCAATGCATATGCATTCACCTACGATAATAATATTTTCTACGGCAGGGGGCAGGAGCCCGGCGTGAACCCGCTGACCGCCCATGAACTTACTCATGTGGCACAGCAGCAGGGAGGCACAAGTATGTCTACCCGGCCGGTATATCCACCGGCAAAACATACCCAGAATAACAGCGCTGCCTTCCGGAAAGAGCTCGGCGGGTTTACCAGTACTGATACAAAAGAGAACATCTTTGGGAAACAACAACAGCAACAAAAAGTATCCAGAACAGACAGCCCCAAAACGATGAGGGCCTGCTCCAGTTCTCCATCCTTCTCCCCTCCCATCGGGCGTAACAAAACTACCCTGAAAGGTACCTTTGGTAATTTTGATGTGGAACATGGATTGGATAAAAAACCTTCTGCCAGCGGCTGGGGCACTTATTTCTTTAAGGTAGAGATGGACCCGAATGAAAAAACCAAAGGCAGCAAGATTGCATTTATACAGACAGTGAGAAGAGGAACAGCAGCCGGAAAATGGTCTACCACCAAAGACGACCCGGGCATGACCGAAGAGCGGGCTAAGCGGGCAACAAAAGATGGATGGCGGGTGGACAGGGCCAACCCGGCCAGGGATAAAACGCCCTTCTACGGAATGGCCAAGGACGCCAGCGGCAAACTGACACAGAAATCCACTACCAGGATAGGTGAGCATGGGGGCGCCAAACCCATGATGCGGGATGCCCCGGGTGTACTTGATCCAACCGCTATGGAGTTTGTAGCTACAGCAATGGATATGACATCAGGCGTAAATTACGGATCCATATTATGGGGCTTTGAATACGACAGCTCCCGCAGTCATTACAAAGAACAAACGCCACAACTGCTGGATGCCACAGATGCCCGTATGAAAGGAAGGGATGAAGCCTTTAAGAAGTTTAATGATGTTGAAGTCACCTCAACAAGCGGAGTGGATAAAATACCAGGCATATGAAATATACACGCTCATTGCTGCCGGGCGTGATGCTTTGGCTGCTTTTTTACTCGTCAGTAAGCGCATACTCGTGTATGCCCAAAAACCGAACTATGAATAACAGTCATGACACCGCCATAAAAGCAACTATAAAAGATATGCTGGAAGAAAGCCGGCGCCATTTTTCTGCAGACGTGCTTAAAAGCGGGAAAAAGCTGGAGGCACAGCTGCAGGAACAGCTGCCCGAACCCAGCCACTTTACACCCATAGAGCTGTTCTTTATGGCAGAGATCTCACCTGCTTTTAAGCAGATAGTAGACAATGCCTCATTACAGGCAGCCTATTGTGCTGCGCTGAAACAGCTGCAGGCCGACTGGTGGAATGAACCTGGTATGACAGACAGACCAGTGACGCAACATTTGCTTGCCATCCCTTCCATACAGGATGGCCTGACAAAGGTATTAGCCGATAACACGCCACTGAGCTATGTGGAAGGAGAATCCAACACCGAGGCGATAGACCTTCAATGGCAACGCGGTGACCTGGCCGCAGGGCTGTTGGCAAAGATCTATGGCAGGGAATTCGATCCCCGGGCCCCGTTGCCGGAACGTCTGAAAGCAAGAGAAGCATTACGTAAAAAATAGACGATCAAAAGCCCCATGTTAACTCCCTTTACAAATGATATTAAAGCAAAGCTGTTTGCACATATTCCCCCGGATTGGCAGGCACTGAAATACATTGCCGAAAAGTGGATGGAAAAAGATCTGCCTCCTGAAACCGGCATCCCCATGGCCTGCTGCCAGTATGCAGGCGGTAATGCCTTGCAGGCTACAGGTGTAACTGCCGCACTCCTGGCCGGTGCTATCAGCCTGCGCATACTGGATGATCTTAGTGATAAAGACCGTGTAGACACCCTTTGGAATGTGGCAGGAGAAAACCGCGCCTGGAACTTCGCATTCGCCTTTAAAATGATCTCCCTGCAAATATTGCACACGGCCATTATCGATAATGAAAGGCGCAATCATGTACAGGAGGTGTACCTGGATAAACTTATGCAAATGGGCGCCGGACAGGATATGGACCTCAGCAACCGTGCCGCTACGTTCGAAAGCTACTGGAAAATGATGGATCTGAAAGCCGGTACGCCCTTTGGCTGCGCCGCCTGGCTTGGAGCAGTGGCAGTAAGCGCCAACCGTGACATCTGGAATGCCTGCTATGCCTACGGCCACCATCTGGGCCTTGCCATCCAGATATTAAATGACAGAGAAGGCATCTGGTCGGGCAAATCAGTGTCAGACCTCGACAGGGGAAAAGTGACCCTGCCCCTGCTGTATGCACTGTATTGTGAACATACGCATAAGGAAAGGGTACAGGCAATAGTAAATGAAGGAACGGTAAGCACACATGCGTCCTGGCTGCGCGGCGTACTGGAAGAAATAGAAGCGCCCCAATACCTTGTATGGGCAGCCTGGCAGCACCGCAGTGAGGCGCTGGCTGCCATACAGAATGGCGGAGGTAAAGCAGCGGGCGCCCGGATACTGGAAGCATATGTAAACGGCATCTTTGGCGACCTGGTACCGGATGGGACGCTGACCAACAGCCAGGCATTTGCGCTTCCGCAGGCGGATGTATCTGCTGACCGTAATAGCGTTCCCAATAAGGATGCTGAATACAGATCAGCATCACTGCGATTAAGGCAGCGTATATAACTTCAAAATGAATGATGATGAACGAACAATCAAATAAAAACGGACCGGAAAACGACGGCCTGGAATACCAGCTGAAGCTTTCTAACTTTTTCATGCATACAGAGCTGAGCAGGATCTCCAGCAAAATAAATGAAATAGATGCATTCCTGAACGGCGTAGCAGACCTCCTGCTGAAAAAACACATCATCCGGGAAGATGACCTGGCCAGCTCAGTAGCAGCCAACAAAACTGAGATGATCGAGAAGAACACGATCTTCCTGCCAAGGATCGCTACCAGGAAGGATGATCCCGATGCCACCTTCATGCCCGTAAACTGCCAGGAAAGACTGCACATCTGCAAAGCCGCCTGCTGCAAACTGCATTTTGCACTCACCCAGGAAGAAGTGGAAGCCGGCCATGTAAAATGGAACCTGGGAGAGCCCTACTTCATACGCCAGAAAGAAAACGGCTACTGTGCGCACAACGATGGCAAAGGCTGCTGCAACATCTACGAAAACAGGCCTGTTGTTTGCAAATACTATAGCTGCAGGAATGATAAACGGATCTGGAACGATTTTGAGAAAATGGAACTGAATGAAGAATGGATCGGGCAACACCTGCAGGGCGGACAAATGGTGGCCTTAAACAATACCCTATAATTATGCGAATAATATCTGTAGCTATACAAAAAGGCGGTTCCGGCAAAACCACCACAGCGCTCAACCTGGCCGCCGCATTACAGCAGGAAGGACATCGCGTATTACTGGCTGATCTTGACCCGCAGGCCAACCTTACCCAGGCATCCGGCATAACGGACGAACCTCCGCAAAGCATATACGAACTGCTGAAGCAGGCCGCAGAGGGAGCATCCACCCTAACCCGCGATACCATCATCACAACGGGTCCCGTACCGGTATTGCCCGCGTCTTTGTCACTGGCAGATGCGGAAATGGAACTGGTTAGTATCTATGGCCGGGAACATCTGCTGAAACAGGTGCTAGCCCCCTTACAGGATGACTATGACTATATCATTATTGATTGCCCTCCGGCTATGGGCATGCTGACCGTGAACGCCCTTGCGGCATCCTCCTATGTGCTGATTCCTATGCAGGCAGAGTTCCTTCCCTTTAAAGGCGTACTAAGCTTCATGAAGCATTTTCAGCTGATTAAAAAACATGTCAATAAGCAACTGGAACTATTAGGCCTGGTGCTCACAAAATATGATGAGCATAAAAGTATGCACCGGCAGATCAGGTTACAGCTGGAGGAAATATACAACGGTAAAGTTTTGTCAACCGCCATCCGTAACAACATTGCCCTTGCCAAAGCCCAACAGCAGGGTACGTCTATCTTTCACTTAGACAAACACTGTAATGGCGCCAGGGATTATCTGCAACTGGCGCGCGAAATACTGAAAAAGTTCAACTGATCCTCTTTCGGATCTATCAATCCTGAATGAAACAAACCAGCTAAAACTGACGAAGGATAAACATGTTTACAAGTTCTGAAAATGCAATCGTACTAAACGAGTACCTGCAATGGCTGCAGTTGGCTGTTACCAACCGGCTGCAACAATATTTCAATAAAGAGGATCAACCGGCTGAAGGCATTAGTTCAACCGAACCCGCCCCTCCGGTAATAAGTTATCCACAGGCGCCCTTACCCGCTTTTATCAGTGAACACGCGCTGAACCTGCGCGAGCAACAGCTACTCTTATTGGCACTGGCGCCTCATATCAGTCCTGTTTTTTTTGACGAAATCATACAACAGTACATTCCCAAAGCCGGCGACTTTCCACAAATAGGCGGCGTACGGGGCGCCCAGTTCCGCGGCTTTCTGCCTACCGGCGAAACTGCGCTCTTCCTCCTGGCCGGCAACGCACTCGACCAACGGATGGAAGTAAAACGGCTGCTGCAGGAAGAACGCCTGTTTGCCGGCAAACAGATACTGCGGCTGGAAAACCCTCCTGAAGGCGAGCCCATGATGAGCGGCAAGATCGTGCTGTCGCAGGAATATGTAGACCTGTTCCTGACAGGCCACTATACAAGGCCCCGCTTCGGCGCCAGCTTTCCGGCAGACAGGATTACCACTCCGCTTGAATGGAGTGATCTTGTGCTGAATGCCCAGACCCGGGAACAAGTACAGGAGCTGAAAAAATGGCTGCAGTATAAGCATGCCCTGCTGAAAACCAACAAACGACTCAAACCCGGTTACCGCGTAATCTTTTATGGCCCCCCGGGCACCGGCAAAACATTAACCGCCTGCCTCCTGGGAAAACCGGAAACAAACAATGGCCAGGAACTGGATGTATACCGGGTAGACCTCTCACAGGTAGTATCCAAATTCATCGGTGAAACAGAAAAGAACCTCTCTAAACTTTTTGACAAAGCAGAACATAAGGACTGGATTCTGTTCTTTGATGAAGCAGATGCGCTGTTTGGCAAACGTACCAACATCCGCGATGCACACGATAAATATGCCAACCAGGAAATATCTTACCTGTTGCAGCGTATCGAGAACTATAACGGCCTGGTGATCCTGGCCACCAACTTCAAGAGCAATATAGACCCTGCGTTTGCACGGCGCTTCCAGGCCATTATCCACTTCCCGATGCCTAACCAGGCGGAACGCCTCACCCTGTGGAAGATGATCCTGCCAGATCACATGCTGCAACAGCAGGGCACGCTGGAACGCCTGGCTGCCGCCTATGAACTGCCGGGCGCATCTATTATTAACGTGGCACAATACTGCTTCCTCAAGAATATGCAGCCAGATGGCTCCATTGCGCCGATCTCAGGCGCCGACCTGGAAGAAGGCCTCATCCGCGAGTTCAATAAAGAGGGTAAAGTATATAAATAAGTTTGTCGCAGGCGGCCTGCTAAAATGTCTCTTTCGCACCCCATGGGTAATCGGCACATGCCTGACCTTTGTGTTATAATCATTTACTAAAAAACCATAATGATGGAAACACTGGAATACAAAATCGACATCAACGCCCCAAAAGAAAAAGTATGGAACACCATGCTCCAACTGGACACCTACAAACAATGGACAGACGTAAGCTGGCCCGGCTCCACCTATGTAGGCGAATGGAAAGAGGGACAGGCTATACGCTTCCTGGGTGGCGAAGATCAGGGCGGTACCTATGCAGAACTCCATGAAGTGCGGCCGTATGAACGCATTCACGCAGTGCACTCGGCGGTCATCGCACCTGATGGCGCTTTAGACAAGGACAGCGAGATGGCAAAGGGTTGGGTAGGCAGCACAGAAAGCTACACCTTTACCGAAAAGGACGGTAAAACAGAAATAAAAGTACATATCAAAACCAACCCTGCCTGGGCATCCATGTTCGATGAAGGCTGGCCTTCCGCACTGGAAAAACTGAAAGAGATCTGCGAACGCTGAGGCGCTAATAATAAGCGCCCAGCTCTTCTACATGCACAGTTACCGGCTGTTCATCACAACGTTCCCTGATGGCAGCCCTGAAGTCTTTGAAGGCAGGCAGCGCCGCAAACAACTGATCCGCAGCCCTGTCTTCAAAAGCGGCTATGTGCACAAAGCTTACACCATCGCTTTGCCTGTACACGCTATACTGTACTCCCTCAGGCAACTGTCTGAAAAGCTGTTTGAATACCTGTTTGATCAGTCTTTCATTTTCTTCCGCCTGATCAGCTTTTACCCGGTAGCTAAGCATCACGCGTTTCATAGATACATTGTTTTAGTTAGTACAGGCAAAACTAAGGAGGCAGCAAAACTTACGAGGGATGCAAACCTGCCAATTTAAGGGGTCATTCTTGCCAGTATTTCATAATTTAGACGCATGTTCAGCGTTTTTCGTGCGTACCTGTCTGACAAGATCCAGTTAAGTGATGAGGATTACCGGATGATTGAGTCCGTCAGCATGTTTAAAAAACTGCGCAAGCGGCAATACCTGATGCAGGAAGGAGACATCTGGCGCAATAATGCATTTGTTTGCCAGGGACTATTGCGTACCTACCGGGTGGATGATAAAGGGGTGGAACACATCATCAACTTTGCCATGGAAAACTGGTGGATAGGCGATCGCGAAAGCCTGGCTACCGGCAACCCTTCCGGCTTTAATATCGATGCACTGGAAGATTCCGTTGTACTGCTCATCAATAAAGAAAACTTTGACAGCCTCTGTAAAAAGCTGCCGCCACTGAATGACCTGGTACATACCATTATCCACAGAAGCTTCATTGCCTCACAGAACAGGATCAATGCCTTTCTGAGCTATACCGCAGAGGAAAAATATATCTATTTCCGTGATAAATATCCAGACTTTGCCATGCGCGTACCCCAGCAAATGATAGCATCCTACCTGGGCATGACCCCTGAAACACTCAGCAGGATCAAAAGACAGATCGCCAGAAAATAGCGCCAATTGATCTATGATAAGAAATTTCTTATCCTGCCTCAATGGCCGGTGGGTATTCCTGTCGCAATTTTGTGTTGTAAATCATTCATCATAAAATCAACACAAAATGAGCAAGATAATCTTCATCACAGGTACCAGTTCAGGCTTCGGTAAACTCACAACCATTACACTGGCCAAAGCAGGCCATACCGTTATAGCTGGTATGCGCGGCAGTAATGGTAAAAATAAAGCCGCTGCCGATGAGCTGTCCGCCCTGCCCAATGTAGAGATAGCCGAGATCGATATTACCAGCGACGCCTCTGTAAATGCAGCCATACAGCAAACACTGGCCAAACATGGCAGGATAGATGTGCTGGTCAACAATGCCGCTGTATCCGGTTTCGGGCTGTTCGAGGCCTACTCGATAGATCAATGGAAGAACATGATGGACGTAAACCTGTACGGCATCGTACGCACCTACCATGCGGTATTACCTTCCATGCGGGAGAAAAAGAACGGCCTGATCATCAACCTTACCTCCGGCGCCAGCGGTCATACCCTGCCTTTCATGGCGCCTTACCTGGCCTCCAAATTTGCCGTAGAAGCCATTACAGAAGGAGCGCAGGATGAGCTCAGACAATTCGGAATCGACAATGTAAGCATCCAGCCAGGGGTATATCCTACTGAAATGAACAATGGTAGTAAGGCTGGCATTAATTCCGACAGGCCTGAGATTACCGCTGCCTACGAGCCCGGCGCTTCTGCATTGTTCAATGCAATTGGCTCAGGGCTGTTTGGCAAGATGACAGAATTCAATATGGACCCGCAGGCTATTGCTGATGGCATCCTGGAACTGGTAAACATGCCCAGAGGCAAACGCCCCCTGCGTTTTCCGCTGGACGCCATTGCACAAGGTACCGATAAAGAATTCATCCAGGCAAGGGCTGAGATTAAGGAACGCTGGAGCAAAAACTACGGCTTCCATGCCGCCTTGTACGGTCAACATTAAACACATGCTTATGAGCACCTCCTCCTCACCTGCCACAGCGCTTATTACCCAGGTAATAAGCGCCTGGCAGTTGCAGAACCGCAGGGTGAATAATATCATCAACAAACTGACTGCGGAAGAATTTTACCAGGAAACCGCCCCCGGCCGCAACAGCGGCATTTACCTGCTGGGCCACCTGATCGCGGTGAACGATACCATGCTGCCACTGCTGGGATTGGGAGAAAGATTGTACCCTGAACTGGATGAGCCGTTTGTGCACCGCCCCGATAGGTCAGGTCAGCAATTCCCCGCGCCTGAAATATTAAAAGGATATTGGCAACACCTGAATGATATACTGACCATGCATTTTACTACCCTGACACCCGATCAGTGGCTGACAAAACACAACGCCATATCTGAAGCAGATTTTGCAGACCATCCGCAGCGGAACAAACTGAATGTGCTGCTGGGACGTATAGTCCACCAGGCCTACCACTCAGGACAACTGACATTTCTGTTGTAAAAATAAAAAACGGCAGACAGTCAAAACTGTCCGCCGCTATCAACCAGTGCTACCTACAATGGATAGAACGATACAGCGGCGCCCCCACTTGCAGCCAGCTGCAGTGTAAGGGTACTGTTGCCGTCTACAACCATTTCATAAATGCGATAGGCTTCAGGATTGGTTTTCCAGTCGGCGCCGGGCGCATCTGCATAAATAACAGCCCGGTATTGCTTCCCTTTGTCCAGGAATGATAAGGGCACAGCTGCCGTTCGTGCATTTTCATCTGTAATGGCGCCCAGGAACCAGTTGTGCTTCCCTTTTTCTTTACGGGCAATCGTAATATAATCTCCCGGCTCTGCTGCAATGATACGCGTATCATCCCAGTCAACCGGCACCTCGCGTATAAAGCGGAAAGCATCAGGATGTGCTTCATAATTCTCCGGCAGGTCTGCCACCATTTGCAGGGGGCTGTAGATAGTTACATACAAGGCCAGCTGTTTGGCCAGGGTAGTATGTACCGTTCTGTCGGGCGCATGGGGCGCATAATGCCGCAGCTTAAAGATGCCGGGTGTATAATCCATGGGGCCGCCCATCAACCTGGTAAAAGGCAGTATGGTTTCATGGTCGGGTGCATTGCCATTGCTGAAAGCATTGTATTCATTTCCCCGGCCTGCCTCTGAAGCCATCCAGTTAGGATAGGTACGCTGTAAACCGGTTGGGCGGGGCGGTTCATGCGCATCGATCATTACCCGGTATTGCAGCCCTTTACGCGCTACCCGTTCATAGTGGTTCACCATCCATTGCCCGTCATGATGCTCGCCGCGGGGAATGATCCTGCCTACGTAGCCGGTCTTCACCGCATGATAGCCAAAGGCATTCATAAAACGGAAGGCGGTATCCAGCTGCCTTTCATAATTGGTGGCAGCACCGGAAGTTTCATTGTGCATGATCATCTGCACACCTTTAGAAGCCGCGTATTGCTCAATTTCCTTTACATTAAAATCCGGGTAGGGCGTAATAAAATCGAATACATCTTCCTTCCAGTTGCCGAACCAGTCTTCCCAGCCCGTATTCCAGCCCTCTACCAGTACGCCCTGGATGCCATTGGCGGCGGCAAAATCTATATACCGCTTTACATTGGCAGTATTAGCACCGTGGCGGCCATTAGGTTGCAGCACATCATCCTTTCCCCGTGCAGCATCATCTGCATAGTTCCAGGTACTTTTACCGGTCTGCATTTCCCACCACACCCCTACAAATTTCATAGGACGCACCCAGGAGAAATCTGTTGCGGAAGGAGCTTCATTCAGGTTCAGGATTATCCTGGAGGCCAGTATATCAGTAGCCTTATCGCTGATGATAATGGTGCGCCAGGGCGTGGTACAAGGACTGTGCAGGTACGCCTTATTGCCTACCGCGTCAGGTACCAGCCGTGCAGACAGCTGGTGGCTGGCCCCGTCTACATGAAGTTGCATAGCCGGATAGTTGATCAGCGCCGCCTCGTGAATATTTATATAGATATTGTTGCCGGTCTTCAGCATCAACGGCGTTTGTACTGCAAAGGGATCAGGCACGGTACGCACCGCAATATCTGCAGCGGCTTGTACAATGCGGCTGTTATTTACCTCGCTCAGCCGGGAAGTAGTATAGGCATATTCGTTACTATCATAATCCCCAGGTATCCAGAAGACAGTGTGATCTCCGGTGAGATGAAATTCCGTCAGTTCATCTTTCACAACAAAATACTTCAGCCCTGACTGTTGCGGAAACTCGTAGCGGAAACCTACACCGTCTGCAAACACCCGGAATACAATATCGAGCAAACGACCTGGCGCATTCTGCTGTTTGAGGTGAACGGTGAGCTGCTCGTAGCTGTTGCGGATGTTGCGCTCCTCTCCCCACACCGGCTCCCAGGTTTCATTCACTGACTTTCGCTCCGTACCGGTAATGGTAAAGCCTTTGTAAAACAAACTGTCTTCCGCCAGCACAAAGCCCTGCCGTGATGGTGCAATAAGCTGATGCCCCTTATACAAAACCGCATAACGCGGGCTTCCTTCGCCATCAAGCGAAAAGGATAGGCGGATATTGTCCCGGTCTACCTGCAATGGCGCCTGCTCCTGTGCAGATCCCTGCAGCAGGCTACTGCAAAGTAAGATGATCAAAAATAATTTTCTGGATATCATATGCTCAATTAAAGATTAGTACCCGGGATTTTGTATCATCTTTGTGTTTGTATTGATCTCGTTCACAGGAATGGGCCATGTGTATGATTTGGCATCACTCCATTTAATTGGCCCGCCTACCAGCGATGTAGCATAGTAAGCTGCTTCTGCGCTGCCTATACGCCAGCGGCACACATCAAACCACCAATGCCCTTCACCAAACAGTTCTGCCCATCTTTCATAGCGCAGCGGGTTATTGGCCAGGTTGGGATCAGTAGCCATTGTGGTGGCATTAAGACTGGCGTAATCTACGGGAGATGCTGCATTTACCGGGTAGTCATAGGCCCGCCGTTTTACCTTATTGATATACTCCAGTGCCGTAGCGCCTTCGCCTGAGTTTACACAGGCCTCTGCATACAGCAGGTATACATCTGCCAGGCGCAGCATATAATAATTAGCGGCATCTGCAGCCGCCTGCCTGTTAAAGATGGAATTATCATATGTAACGAACTTGCGCAGGCTCCAGCCATGGTAAACAGGTTTCAATGCAGCGCTGATAGCAATAAACTTGCATACCGGCCGCCAGTTGACACCATCATTACTGGCAGAATCAAGCCAGGGTTGCAGGGCAGCTACATACAGGCGTGGATCTACTGTTTTGTTGATACGGGCTGCGGCAGACTGCTGACGGTACGCAGGATCCATCACTTGCTGCGGGTTTCTGTAAGAGGCCGGCTTACTGTTATCATAGGCAGGATTATCTACCAGGGTATATACCGGCTGTTTAAAACCGAAACGTTGTAAATTTTTATCGTTGAAGAACTCATTGCAATAGCCCAGGCCTACACCCTGGTCTTCGGTACCATTATCTCCCAGTATGCTCGGCGACCATATCAGGCCCTGGCTGGTGGTCAGGTTGGTATTGAAACTGAAGATACCATAACCACCTAGTGAGTTCCGGTCTACATTGATCTCAAAGAGCGACTCTTCATTGAATTCATTGGCATCATCTCCATTAAATGCGTCCCGGTATTTGCTGAAAGGCATCAGTGATTTACCACTATTGTTGATCACATCCAGCAAAGTGGTTTTGGCGGCTGCCCAGTTTTGTGTAAATACATAGGCTTTCCCCAGCAGTGCCTTGGCAGCCCATTCTGTTGCACGTCCTTTATCAGGCCCGCTCCATTGCGTGCCTTTCAGCAGGGTGACCGACTGCTGCAGATCATTGATGATCAGGTCCCACACCTCGCGGGTGGTTTTCCGTTCCACCTGTGTGGCTTCCAGTGTGCTGGCGGTAGCGGTAATGATAGGTACCCCCATCTTATCGGCCCCGGCTCCATTGGCGCTGATGTAGCTTTCGCCATAAAAGCATTCCAGGTAGAAATAGTACAGCGCGCGCAAAAAATATGCTTCTCCCCGCATCTGGTTGATCTGCTCTTTTTCATTGGATGATGCATAACGCTGCTCATAGAAATCTGCCCTGTCCAGGAACACATTGGCACTCTTGATACCGCGGTACAAGCCCAGCCACAGGTTATTGGCGTAGCTGTTGGATGTACTGAGGTTATTAACGCTCAGCTCTGTCCACGACTGGTCTCCTCCATAGGCTAATTCTGCTACATGCTCACTGCCCGCAAAATCCTTGCACAGCAATTCAAAGCCGTGCAGTTCCATAGAACGGATATTGCCATAAGCAGGTACCAGTATACCAAACAGGTTGTTTAAGGTGGTAGGGTAATTAAGGCTGCTGTACACATCTGTGCGGGATACTTCATCCGGTGCCTTGGTGCAGGCGGCCAGCAGCACCAGCAACAGGGTGCTGATATATCGGAGTGACATCATACGCTTTATCATTGTTTTTCATTTACAGGTTTAGAAGGTGAGATCCAGGCCTACAGAGTAGATACGTGCATGCGGATATTGCCATACTGCGTCTATGCCCCTGGCGGTGATACTACCCGCCAGCTCAGGATCGATACCGGAATACTTTGTAATGGTGAACAGGTTGTTGCCCATTACGTAGATACGGGCAGATCTGACAGCTATCTTTCGCAGCCATTCATCCGTAAAGGAATATCCCAGCTGCAGGTTCTTTAGCTTTAAATAAGCGCCACTTTCCACGAAATAGCTGCTGGACCTTGAGTAGTTACCGTTCGGATCATTGTTGTCAATACGCGGCTGATCCGTTACCTGGTTCTCGCCCAGGAAGGATGCACCAAACACTTTACTGGTGGTATTGCCATCTGCAAAAGGATAGGAAGCATAGGCCTTTACACCGTTAAAGAGATCCACCCCCGCTACCCCGTTCCACAACATGACCACATCAAACCCTTTCCAGTCAAGACGGATATTGGCGCCGTATACCAGTTTGGGATTGGGGTTACCTAATTCAGTCCGGTCCCTATCATTGATCACGCCATTACCATCCGTATCGGCAAATATGAGATCGCCGGGACGAGCAGTATAGCCTTCCTGCTGCGCATGTTTGCTGATCTCATCTTCCGTACGGTAAATACCTTCTACCTTATAACCATAGAACTGGCCAAAGGGCAGGCCTGCTTTGGTAATGGTAATAGGCTGGTTCACCATAATGCCGAAAGTGGCATTTCCATAGTTGTTGTTACCATCAAGAATAGGATTGCTGTTGATGTTATCCAGGTTCAATACTTTATTCTTATTGAAAGCGCCGTTCACACTCAGGCTGTAACCCAGACCGCCTGTTTTGTTCTTATAGCCCAGCACTATTTCCAGGCCCCGGTTCCTCACAGACCCGATATTGGTATAGAAAGGCACGGTAATACCGGAGCTGATGGGGATGGGCAGGCCGTACAGCATGTTCTTCGTAGTCTTGTTGTACCACTCTACCGTGAAAAACAGCTTACTGTCAAACAGCTCTGCATCCACCCCCACGTTGCCTTCATATACGCTTTCCCATTTCACATTGGAATTGGGAATGAAGGTGGGACTTACACCAATAAAAGGCGATCCGCCGGGTGTGAAGTTCTGCGCATTGACCAGGTCAAAAGTGGAAAGGAATTTATAGCCCCCGATATTGCTGTTACCCAGCACACCGTAGCTGCCTCTCAGCTTCAACTGGTTCACCTGCGGCAGGGCATTGCGGAAGAAAGGCTCCTCGCTGATACGCCAGCCGGCAGAACCTGCGGGGAATACGCCATACTGGTTACCCGGACCGAAAACAGTGAAGTTACCATCGCGGCGTATACTGCCGGAGAGGTAATAACGGTTATCGTAATTGTAATTCAGGCGGGCAAAGGTAGATTTGATCAGGCCATTGGGATCATAGCTGCCTGCCACCGTAGCCTGCGATGCAGAGGTTTGTATAAAACTGTAAGAGTTGCCCCCTACGGATGTTTGTGTGGCATATTGTGAATTGTAGGTGGTCTTGAATTGCTCATACCCTGCTACCGCGCTGATGGCATGCTTACCAAATGTATTATCAAAAGACAGGGTATAGTTATACATGGTGGTGGGCTGCGTAATGTTATATTTCTGCAGCTGGTTGATGGTGGTGGATACGCTGCCAAAATTATACGCATCCTGGAAGTAGCTCTGGTTCTCTGTGTAATGGGTATATCCGAAAGTGGTGCGGAAGGTCAGGAAAAAGGGCAGCTGGATCTCCGCAAAAGCATTAGCCTGCAGGTTGAATTTGGTGTTCTTAATGTCCGCCGTCAGGATCTGCCCCACCAGGTTAGGACCGCCAAAACCAACGGGCGATTTTCCCCACGGACTTTTAGGATCGGTCTTATCATACACGGGCATAACAGGAATGGAACGGAAAGGCGGGTTGATGGCCGTTACTACTTCCGGTTTGGTGCTCCTGCTCCATACGTACAACTGTTCTCCCAGTTTGATCCGTTTGCCCAGTTTGAGATCCGTATTCACCCGGGCGCCAGAGAGGTAAGAAGTATTATTCAGGTAAATGCCGTCCTGCCCGTTGTAAAAGGCAGACACATAGTAATTGATATTCTGAGCGGATCCCGATACAGACAGGTTGTAATTCTCCTCCCTGCCGTTGCTGTACAGTTCTTTTACCCAATCCGTATCCGGCAGAGTATCAATGTTCACGTTAGAAAGGTAGTTGGGATCCAGCAAACGTTTCAGCCGTACAAAATCATTCCTGTTCAGCAGCTCCAGGGTAAGCGGTTTCGTAACGCCATACCTGGCAGAGAAATTGACCACCGGCTTTGCACTTTGGCCTTTTTTGGTGGTGATGATGATCACCCCGCCTGCAGCAGCGGAACCATAAATGGCAGCGGCGCTGGCGTCTTTCAGCACATCTACGGATGCAATGTCCTGGATGTTGATATTATCTCCCGACTGACGAACACCATCCACGATATACAGCGGGGGCGCATTATTCAGGGAAGATACACCGCGGATAATGATACTGGCAGTAGCATCCGGCGCACCGGAGCTTTTTACCACTTCCACGCCCGCCATCCTGCCCTGCAGGGCTTCCTGCACATTGGTAACCGGCAGGCTTTTAATATCTTCTCCCCTGGCGGATGCTACCGCACCGGTGAGGTCTGTACGCTTTTGTGTACCATACCCCACCACCACAACAGCATTGAGTAATGTTTTCTGTGGCTGCAACCGGATGTTGAGTGTATTGGCGGCGCCAATCGCCACTTCCTGCGTTTCAAATCCTACGTAAGAAATAAGCAGGCTGGCGGCAGATGGGGGAACCGTAATTGTAAATGCGCCCCCTGCGCCGGTGGAGATACCGTTCCTGGCGCCTTTTACAACAACGCTTGCCCCTATAAGCCCGGCGCCGGTTTCATCAGCTACCGTACCGGTGATACGGCGGTCCTGGGCATAGGCCCCATACGTGTGTAAAAGGATCAGCAAACCCAAAAGGAACGTGGAAAGCGATCTGATTTTTTTCATAACAAATGTTTGGTTGTGTTTAGGGATTGATTCCAAAAGCCGGGATCTGACGTTGTTGCTTTAGCGGAACTTTTTGTATCAGTGATCACCGCATCAAAGAAAAACCGGCGGGGAGCGACAGTCAAATTATATGGGGAAAGTATAAGAATTAAAGGGTCAACACGCCAATAGCTGCGTTGTAAGCAATTGATAACAACAGGCTTGTAAAAATATTATACTAAATAATATATATCGGTATCCTATAGTAGAAAGGAGTATTTATACGGCTTTAATTTCCATTACGCGCTTCTCAAATTCTTCATTGGGCACAACAGAGCGGTTCTTTATTTTGGTTTTATAAGTGGTGATGGTGTTCACAGAATATTGGAGGATATGAGCTATTTTTTCGTTATCATGAATACCCATCCTGATCAGTGCAAAGATCCGGAGGTCAGTATTCAGCAGCTCATTTTCTTCCAGTACCTGCTGATCTTCTTCCCGGAACATGCTGTTGAACACCGTTATAAAATTGGGGAACAGCTTTAAAAAGGCATGATCAAAATGCTGTACCAGCTCTTCCTTCTCTTTACGCAGGTTGATCCTGGCAATGAGGGACTTGATCTCATCCAGTTTACGGTCTGCCAGCTTCTGTTCCAGCGACTTCTTGAACTTTTCCATCTTGTCATAGAAAGCGGCGTTGAAGTTGAAGAAGTAGCCAATATACTTCTCCTTTATCTTGTTGGCATCTTCCAGGCGCGCATTGGTTTCGGCCAGCTGCCGGTTGATCTCCAGTTCCTTGATGTGCGCCTGCGTAATGGTCTTCTGCGCCAGCTGCAGCTTTTTTACCTGTCGCAGTATGATCAGGCCCAGGCCAATGATCAGTAATAGCAGCAGGGTTACCGTAGTGGCATAGAACAGCAGCTTCCTCTTTTCCGTTTCTACCATACTTAGTTTCTGGGCCTCAATAAGGGGCAGTATGGCGCTCACCTGCACCTTGCGCTGCCGTGCCCCATAAAAAGAGGCGTCTGCAATGGCCTGGTTAATACAAATGGAGGCATGCTTCACATCTCCTTCCTTATATAAGAGGCTGGCCAGGTTAAAGGCAGCCGAAGTTTCTTTGGTAGATGCCTGTATATCTGCAATGGCCGCCGTGGTAAGCAGCTGTATAGCGCTGTCTGTCTGCCCGTTGCGGATATACAGATCGCTGAGGGTGGAGGTGGTTACAGCTACCTGGTGAGGTGTGAGCGCAGGGCGCCTCAAGATCTCCGTAAGCATGCGGAGCGCGCCAGCTTTATTATTGGCCTTCAGCTCTTTCAGTCCGCGATAGTAGGCTGCCGCATAGGTATTTGCAGGCAGCAGGGACAGGGCAGAATCAATATAACGCCCACCCAGTACGTTATAAACCGGTGTATGGTATTGATCATTATCAAAATCGCCCAGGTCATAATAATAACGGCCCAGTAGTGCGTAGTATTCTGCCTTGCCGCTATCGGGCAGCTGCTGCACATTTACCGCGGAAAGAGAATCCAGTGTTTCCTTATACATACCTGAAGACAACAGCGAAAAGCCCAGCTTGATCCTAGCATAGGCTAAACGGGCAGGATCATTCAGCTGCAGGGCGGCCTCCCGCAGCTTCCGGGCATAGTGATAGGAGGAGTCGAACTGGAACAGGCGGTATTCCTCATACAGGCTTTTATACAGACCAAATTGTGCAGACAGATCATCCGGGCGAACATTGCCCAGCAACTTCTTGATGCTGTCTATCCGCCGCTGCTTTCCCGCATCATACCGGCCAGCCTTCTGTATAGCATTGCTCAGCTTTTGCAGCTGCAGAGCCCTGTTGGACTGAGCAGTTACACCGCCCACCAGCAATAGCATACAAATAAAAAAGTAAAGCTGCTTCCTGAGAGGTAATAAGGAGTTGTGTGTGGAACCGGGCCGCATAGTACAATTTTAAATAACGTGTAACCCGGCAAATATATTCCAAAAATGACACACCTTAAGTTTCGTCTGTTTAAACGCTCATATCTGCCTCCCCTTTCCTGCCGTCTCCAGTTCTATATTCCGGAGCTTATCGGGGTCAACTACGGTGCTGATCTGGCAGATCTCCCCGCTCTCCGGTGAGATACCCAGCACCTGGCAGGATATGATCTTTCCGTCAACATAGAACAGGAGCGCCGGCTGGTGATTGACCGTGGTAGCTATAATGCGGGCGTTTACCTCAAATTTGTGATAAACATATATCAGCAGATCTGCCACTTCATGAATACCCCTGCATATCTTCTTCACCACATTTACCTTGCCGCCGCCATCGGCATAGAAGGTAATATCTTCTGCCAGCAGATCCTCCAGGCGTTCGGTGTCTCCACCCCTGATGGTGTTCACATATTTTTTAAGGACCTCAGACGGCACCGGTTCGCGGTGCAGCTTTACCGGTTGCCTGGACTGACTCAGCTTGGTTTTGGCACGGCTTAACAATTTCCTGGACAACTCTACCGTGCCAGACAACACTTCCGATATCTCCTGGTGTGAATAGCCAAAGCCTTCTTTCAGGATGAACACCGCCCTTTCTTTTGGATTTAATTGTTCGAGCAGGATCAGTAATGAATAGGATACAATATCCTTCAGGTTGATATTGGTATCTGCCAGTTCGGTGGCCACAGGCTCGGGCAGCCATACTTCACCGTAGCTCACCTTCTTCCGCCGATTACGGAGATTGATGGCATGATTGATCACTGATTTTATCAGGTAATTCTTTTCATTCTCCACACCTTCCCGGGGTGTTGCCACATAATTGGACAACACATCCTGGATTGCATCTTTGGCGTCTTCTGCAGAGCCAAGAATATTGTAAGCATACGGAAACAAAATCTGCTGATAATCTTTCACCTTATACCGTTTTTAATTCTTTACGAAGTGCATTGAGGTTGATCAATACAATAGCTGCAAGGATCAGCGCAATACCCAACCACTGTATAGCGAGCACCTGTTCATGCAGCAATATATACGCCATACTTACCGACACCGGTATTTCTATGGAGATAATGATAGACCCCAGGCCAATGCCTGTTCTGGGCATCCCTACGCTGAAGAGCAGTGGCGGCAGGATGGTGCCAAACATTGCAAGCAGCAGGCCCCATTTCCAGAAAACAGAGATTTGAAAACTGGCAGGCCATTGTGGGATGGCTATCAGCAATACCAGTGTAGTAGCGCCTAACAATGTCCAGTAGCTTTTTTGCTGCGGAGGCATTTGCAGTGCAATCCTGTTAGACACAAACAGCATGATGGTATAGGTTACGGCAGATGCCAGTCCCCAGAGAATGCCGCGAATGTCCAGTTTCCCGCTGTTATTGATCGCATTAGTAGCCAGTAAGGTGCCTCCCAGTATAATAAGCATGGCCAGGAATTTGCTTTTAGAAGGCCAGCGCCTTGTCAATAGTGCTTCCAGCACAATCCCCATCCAGATGGTTTGCATCAGCAACACCACGCATACAGAAACGGGAATATACTTTACTGCCATATAATAACAGGTACCTGTAAGGCCATAAGCCGTTCCGCCAATAACTAATTTCAGCCGGTCGTATTTTTGTACAGGCGCTGTATACTGCCTGTTGCTGCTTTTAAACAGGGTGATGATACCCAGGGCCAGCAGGCCCAGGGTATATTGCGCTACAATCACCTCTGTAGTAGTATAACCTTCATTATAAGCCAGTCTTACAAGTGTTGCCAGTACTGCGTAACACACCGCGCCTGTGATTACCAGCAACACGCCTTTTAACATTCCGGTTCTCATCGCCGTATCATTTTAATGTTGTCCTGCTTCGTATTTACCCGGTACAGTACCAAAGGCCTTATTAATACGGTTCCATGTATTGATCTGTGCAACCGCCAGTGTGAGATCTGCTATCTCTGCTTTGGTGAAATGCTTAGCCAGTTCGTTAAACACTTCATCGCTCACATGCTGGCTGTTGGCATTGGTAAGCACTTCTGCAAAAGCCAGTACGGCTCTTTCTGCTTCGCTGTAATAAGGCACTTCTCTCCATGCGGCCAGGGAATGTAAACGTATTTCGGCTTCACCCAAGTTGATAGCTTCCTTATGATGCATATCCAGGCAGTAGCCGCAGCTGTTGATCTGTGATACCCGGTAATTCATCAATTCCCGCAGCTTCGGGTCAACACCAGACTTTTTCAGATAGAATTCGGTCTTCATCAACCCATCCATCAATCCTTTGTTCACTTCCTGGTAAGAAATTCTCTGTGTCATATACTTTGCTTTTTGTTTTGAACAATGTTGTTTGATATATAGACACAGGTATTCCACGAAACGTGACAAAAAAACAAAGAAAGTTGTAAATAATTAATTGTCAATATACAGCGTACCAGACATATAGGTTTTTGCGCTACCGGAAATCAATACTCGCGATCCCGCATCTACACAATACAGCGTCCCTCCCCTTTCAGACAACTGTAAGGCTTTCATTTCTTTCTTATTCAGTTGCCCGGCCCAGTATGGGATCAGGGAACAATGTGCAGAGCCGGTCACCGGGTCTTCAAAGTGACTGGCCTGCGGTGTAAAAAAACGGGAAACAAAATCGATCTGCCGCCCCGGCGCCGTAATGATCACACCTCCGGGATCAATATTGATCTGGTCTATAAGCTGCCGGTTGATCCGGATATCACGTACATCCTCCTCCGACGCATACACCAGCAGGTAATCACGCGCCTTCAGTACGGCAACGGGCATACGATCCAGTGACTGCCTGATAATGTCCGGCAGTTCTGCCGGCAGCGGTTTTCGTGAAGGAAAGTTCAACGTGTACAATCCATTTGCTTCACTTACTTCCAGCTGCCCGCTTTCAGAGCGGAACACCATATTCTCTCCCGGGTACCCCAGCATGGCTTTCAGTACATGCGCAGTAGCCAGGGTAGCGTGCCCACAAAGGTCCATTTCTATTTCCGGTGTGAACCACCGCAACGCAAAACGTGCTCCCTCCGGCACAAAGAAGGCCGTTTCAGGCAGCCCGTTCTCTTTAGCTATCTGCTGCAACTGTTCATCCGGCAACCACTCCTCCAGCACCACCACTCCGGCAGGATTGCCGCCGTGCAGGCGATCGGTAAATGCGTGCACAATAAAAAACTTCACTGACAGCATTTCTTAATTAATTATTAATTATATAGGCTCCCCTGATCAGCGTCACCGCCTGTCCGGATAAAAGCACCCGGTCACCATCCACCTTCACCCTGAGAGCGCCGCCACGGGAAGAGGCCTGGTAGGCCTGCATTTCGGGCTTTCCCAGTTTGGCAGACCAGTAGGGCGCCAGGCAGCAATGTGCAGATCCGGTAACGGGGTCTTCATTGATGCCGATGCAGGGAGCAAAGAAACGGGAAATAAAATCATACCCCGAACCTGCTGCGGCTTTGGCAGTAACAATCACTTTAGGATATGGAGTTAGCCGGGCAAAATCCGGACACACATCATACACCTCGGCTTCAGTAGCTACTTCTACCAGGTAACGATTGAAGACATCTATTGTGTGAACAGGTGTTACACCCAGTATCTCCTGCACCTCCTGTGGCAAATGTACGGTGTGCCCTGTAAGTGAAGGAAAGTTAAGTGTGATCCAGTCTTCATTACGAACAGCTGTCAGCCGGCCACTCTGGGTGTCAAACCGGATCTCCTGCAGCGGATCTGCCAGGCCCTGCTGCCAGAGCGTATGCGCTGTAGCCAGGGTAGCATGGCCGCACAATGGCACTTCGGTAAGCGGTGTGAACCAGCGCAGATTGAAAGTGCCCGCTGCCTGTGATACAAAAGCGGTTTCGGCCAGGTTATTCTCTGCTGCTATCTGCTGCATGGTAGTTTCAGGCAGCGCGCTATCAGTGATACAAACCGCTGCCGGGTTGCCTTTAAAGGGCTGGTCGGTAAACGCATCTACCTGGAAAAAAGGTATCTCCATCCTGTTATATTGTTTTAATCCAACGCGAAATTCGGCAAAATAACAGTGGCAATACAGATGCAGATTTTGAAATTTCGACCATATCAGATAACCTTCTCCTGCGGGCGCTTTAACCCCGCAATATGGCAAGATAGTGGGTTCAGGCGGCTTACACCTGTATATAAAAATGATCTTCATCTACCCGGAAATCATCTTCACTCATCTGCATCAGTGTGATTGTTTTCCACTCACTACCCGGGTAAATGAACCCGAAACGGTCTGGCCCCAGGGTTACTTTCACCGGCATGCGGAAACCCGGTACCTCCGCCTGCCAGCGGTATTTTAATTGCAGATTAGTGCCCTGCACTTTCAGGGCTATATTTCCCAAAATGCCGCTCAAAGCAGGCCAACATGAGCTTTACCTGTGCAAACATGGCTTTGGCCATCTCCAGGTGGTAAGGCATGGCGTAATAATTAAGTGTAAGCGTATCCTTACCGCTGATATACACGTCATCAAAGTGTGCGTACTTACCAAAGCAGAAGGTGGCATTATAATTATTAATGGGATAAGAGAGCGCCCAGTCATAACGTGTTCTACCTGGCCCCGCAGGTGTTTTTCCCGGGAGGCGGCCATTGGATATATCTGTAAATCCATTGGAGATGGTGATGCTGATAAGCATGCTGTCCGGCTCATCAGACAAATGATCTTTGCAGGGCCGCCACAGGCTGGCGCCCGAGCCCTGTATCCAGGGGGTTTCCCTCTTCATCTTTATCCCAGCGTACGCCGCCGTTCATGGGAATACTGAAGTCGGGCACCTGGGGCACACCCTCATAGTATACCGTTATTGCTTCTTCACTGCCCACCGGCAATTCCGACGGAAACGAAAGAAATACTGCATCATACTCACGGCTGAAGGTTAGGGCCTGGTTCCGGTACAGTATTTTTTCTATATGCATATTAACATACAAGGTCCAGCTGCAACTGTTGGAGCGGCTCCTTTACAGCAAACCGGACCTTGCTGCTGCCCCTGATGGAACGGCTATCAGGCATCACCTCCACATCCAGCTGGTAAAAACGAACATCATAACAGCTGCGCAGGGGTGATAGCATGCCCCGCAGGGTATCTGCCCGGGTAAAACCGTTCTGCCGGTTGGATACCTTTTTCAGCACGGGAGCCGGCTGACTAACCGAATCTGCCTGCAGTGCATCGGGCAGCACCGGTAACAGGATGTTATAGTTTTCCCAGAAGCTGGCATCGTATTCATTGCCCACCTCATTATTCATAGACGACTTGTCGTTGCTGACACCACTGGTAAAACGGTCTGCCTGCTCCGTATCAATGCCTGTTACCAGCAGGTAAAAATCTCCTGTCCACGGTACATTGTGCATGCCTCTCTTTTTACTGTTCACCACACAGTCCCAATGACGCGCCACCGTGCTGAGATAAGTTTTATTACGGTACTGTTTATAGGTGACCACCAGTGTAAGCCTGGTAAAATCAAATGTGGCCTTATTCACTTTTGACATGATGGTGTATCTGATACCTCCCTTCTGGTGTGCGTTTATATAATCAATACCAGCTGGGGTGGTTTCAATTTCGCAGCGTACCAGCGCCAGAGAACTTTCATCAATGTAAAGCTTTGCCGTTACTATTGCCTTCCTGTTATTGTCTTTTGGCTGCAGGGAAAGCACCAGCAGCTTGCGGTCGCCCTCCTGAACGGTTTCCTGGTAGTCACAGTTGTAGTAGCGGAAATTACGTTCATTCAGTATGTTGCGTTTGGCGTCCAGGTATTTCTGCAGGTCTTCGTTCAGGGAGGAGTAGGCGGTATTCATTATATTACCGATCCAGTTATACAGTTGCGGGTCTTTACTCCAGTCCACCTTTTTCCTGCGGCCCTTCAGAATACGGATCTGGTCTTTACGGTCCCGGTTGTTGTGATAGGTTTTATAGATATCCAGTACCGATTCATTGAAATTGATGGTATCTCCCGCCAGGCAGATATTCTCCCGGTAAAAAGCCGTCAGCCTTACATCTGCGGTGTCATAATTTTCGGGTATCCTGCTCACCATCTGCTGCATGATGGCAAGGCCGCTACGTGCGTTCACAGATACCGCCGGCAACTGGTATACCGCCGGTTCCAGCTGCATATCCATATCCTGCCGGCTGCCACGAGGCAGGGGTATTGCCAGCGTTTTATAACCAATGCAGGATATGAGCAGGGTATCTTCCCAATACCTGTCTGCTATGTTGAACACAAATTCTCCTCTGGCATTGGTAGCCGTACCAATACCGCCTTTTTTAAGCTGGACATTGGCATATATAACAGGCTGTTGGCTTCCGGCGTCTGAAACCCTTCCGGAAAGCATTCTGAACTTTTCCTGGGCGGACAGCCGGGTAGCTGCCAGGAGCATTAGTAACAAACAAGACCAAAGCTGGTGTTTCATCATTTTTTTTCTGGCAAAGCAAGTAGTTTCAGGTTTCCGGGTCTACTCAAATCCGGACTTGAGCACTATTTTACTGCTCATTTTCCTGTTTTGAGGCTTCCTGTAAACATTGCTGCATATATTCCCGGGGCGACATTCCCGTATGGCTGCGGAAGGCGCGCTGGAAAGTTGCCTGCGAATTAAAGCCGGCGTCCAGGGCCAGGCCAAGGATGGTCATATTATCCTGTCCCGCCTGACCTATCTTCTGCTTAAAAGCCGCTACGCGGTACCCGTTCACAAATTCATTAAAGCTTCTCTGCAGATGCTGATTCAGCACCAGGGAGATAGTTTTCTGCGGCAACCCGGTATGACGAGACAGCATCGACAGGTTGAGCTCGGGCTCCAGGTACAGGTGGTCCTGTTCCATAGCTTTCCGCAATAAGGGCACTGCCTCCGCCACCAGCGCTTCAGGCGGGGGCGCAACGGCTTTCCGGCCGGCGGGTATGGCTTGTGGCGCCATCAGGTAGCCTTTTAAGCCCAGGCAGTAGATCAGCACCACCAGCGGTATATATACCGGGTACCAGTCAACCATGTTCAGCACCTTGTCTGTTAGTGCGGGAATCACGTAAGGCACCAGGTAAATAAACCAGATCACCTGGAATACCAGGAAAAGACGGATAAACTGCCTCAGCCACTGGCGGTAGACCATATTTTCCGTTCCCGTGCGGGCAAGGTACCTGGCGGATAACCAGAGATAAACCGTAATGGAAGCCCAACGGGGGATATCGGCATAAACATTATAGTCATCTATAAACTTTCCCCAGGCCTGGGGCGGCGCCTCCACCAGGCCCGTCATCACCCCGCCAAAATAAATAACGGTACTCAGTTCCGGCATTAGGTCTATGATCACCGGCAAAAAATGCAGCCGCTGTTTCCTTCCCAGTTTGAAAGAAGGCTCCATACTGCTCCTCACGTAAAAATATAACAAGGGGCCTACCGGCATCACAATTACCAGGGGTATAAGGTTGCCCAGGAGGCTTAACAGCGGATGATTGGTGAACCAGGAAGATTCAAAAAGATAAAGATTAAGACAGGCCAGCGCGATCAATAATATAAGGACGCCCAGGAAGCGGTTAGGCAGGGAGCGTTTCTTTGAAAAAGAGAGCAATACGCTCATGATAGCTCCCTGAAGGAAGCCCAACAGCATCAGTACATGGAAAAATTCGGCGAAGCTCATAGCCCGGGGTTTGGGCTTTAAAGATAAAAATATTCCGGGTTCCGGAGTAGGCAGCCTTTCCAATACAATTTTATCTGTCTTCTCCTAGGCTTCTCCTTGTCCAGTACCATTTTGGTTAAAATAGCATCACTGTCTAATACCCCCTGTTCAGCAACAGGTCTGCCAGTTCAAATAAAGGTTGTTTATTAGCCGTTACCACCGTCATATCCTCCAGGTGCTGCAAGGCTGTCTGGGTAAAGCGTTCCTTTTCGCGCAGCGCCCATTCATCCACCTTACAATCCTGGTACAGCTGCAGCATGCGGGGCACTTTATCGGGGCTGTTGGAAGACAGGAGTTCGTTGAGGCAGGCCCGTTGTACGGGACTCGCAAATTCATAGGCTTTCAACAGCAGAAAGGTCTTTTTATTGGTGATGATATCACCGCCAAGCTGTTTGCCAAATTTCCCCGGGTCGCCAAAGCAGTCCAGGTAATCATCCTGTACCTGGAAGGCGATGCCTACATGTTTGCCAAAGGCATAAAGGTGCTCCTGGTCTTCGCTGCAGGCGCCTCCTATAATACCGCCCATCTGCAGGCTGGCGGCCACCAGCACGGAAGTCTTCAGGGTGATCATCTTAAGGTAGTCGGGATAGGAAACGGCCTCCAGGGGCATGTTTTCCAGGTCCAGGTCCATTTGCTGACCCTCACATACCCCTAAGGCCGCTTCTGTAAATACCGCTGTCACTTTTTGCTTATAGCGGCCCTGCATACAATTCAGGTATTCAAATGCATACAACAACAGGGTATCACCAGCCAGTATGGCGGTGTTGGTATTATACCTCACATGGATAGTGGGCTTGCCCCGCCGCAGGGGGGCACGGTCCATAATATCATCGTGTACCAGGGTAAAGTTGTGATAGAGTTCTACGGCATTGGCGGCCAGGAAGCTGTCCAGCTGCAGGGGACCAATAAGCGCATTACCCATCAGGCATAGTACCGGGCGTATACGTTTGCCGCCATTGCTGAGTGTATAGTCTATGGCATCATAAAGGGTGGCAGGTGTTTCAGGGAAAAGACGATCACTGAATTGCTGTTCAAAAGCCGCGAGGAGGTCTTTGAAAGAGGTGGGGTACTGCGCTCCGGCAGCGGTATTCTGAGGGGAGGGATGGGCATCCATAGCCGTACGATTTATACTAAGATAACCATCCCTCCTGAAATGACACCGCAGTCAGTGCATTACTTCTGCAGCACCATCACACCATTCATCATGAATGTGCTGCCGCCATCTGCCACAATATTGTATACGGGCTGCACGCCGCCCGCTGCTTCCATTTTATTGAATACGGTAAAGGTCTGGTAAGTATGGGTGTTTTCATCCTGGCAGATGATCTGCTCCCCTTCGTTGATATCACCCACCCGTTTTTTGCCGCTGGCCGTCATCATCGGGTGGTTGGGTGTAGCCTGCAATACCCGGCTGCTGATGTGTACTTCCGTACCATTGGCGGTGGCCTGCTCCCGGCCTGCTACCACCAGCAGGCTGGTAATGGCATAGTTCTTTGCCTCGTGGGCCACCAGCGCTTTTACGCGGACGGTAGTAGCCCGGTGGCTGCCAGGATCTACGGTCACCACCTGGTCTCCGGGGCGGATATCTTTCAGGGCCCTGGTAGCCCCATCTGCCATGGTTACCTGTTGCGTACCGGGGAAGCAGATGTTATTACTGTAAGTGCCTGATTCAGCCTTGAGGTTCTTTCCCTGGTTGGCGGCTTTATATAGCTGGAAACCGAATTCTTTTGACAATACATAAGACAGCTTCAGCACAAAGTTCTTTTCTTCCTTATCAATAGCGTGTATGTCTTCAAAGTATTTCCCCCAGATAGCGGCATCTGCGCGGAAGCCTGGCAGTACTGCGGTATAAAGCGTGCCTTTCTCGTTGGTGTAATAGATCATGGTACCCAGTTCCTGCATACCGTCTTTGGCAATCAGCTTGTAAAGATCGATCCGCTTTTTGAGGCCATCATCGCCCGTGATGAAATAAGGCTTGCGCATTTCATAACGATCCAGTACATACGTATTTTCAAACTTTACATAAGTATCATTGTCGAGGTCTTTAACCTTAAAGGCCTTGGCTTTGGCATACTCTTCTGCACTCAGCGCCCGCGGCGTCTCTGCCGGGGCAGTAGCTGCGCCGCCCTGTGCCATTGCCATACAGGCAAGGCACATGAATATAACTGACAAAACAATCTTTCGCATATATCAACATTGGAATTTAAACACTGAAACCCGCATACCGAACTTTGGAATATGGTATTTGGAATTTGGATACTGGAATTTGGAATTTCCCTAAGACAGTTCTTTGAATGCAGCGGCAAAAGCCTCCATTTCGTCCATACGTCCTATACTGATACGGCACCATTCCTGGTTATTGAACTGCCAGTTGCGTAAACCAACCCCGCGTTTCATCATCTCCTCCACGAAGCGTTGTCCGTCCATCTTCAGCGGGAACATCACAAAGTTGGCTACGGAAGGAATGTATTCATATCCCTCTTCCTTCAACACCTTATAGAGATACTCTTTACTGGCAATGGTTTTCTTCAGCGCATCCTGCAGAAAAGGCTGATCCTGGTAACTGGCAATGGCAGCCGGTAATGCCAAAGCAGAGATGGCGTATTTATCTTTTGTGAACTTTTCCATATTCTGCAGGATGGATGGCTGGGAGATGATGTATCCCACCCTTAAGCCGGCAAAACCATACAGTTTGGAAAAAGTTCTGGCCACGATGAGGTTTTGTCCTTTCTTTACGCCATCTACCAGGGTAACAGACTGCGGATCGGGCAGATAGTCTATGTAAGCTTCATCTACAAAAACGGTCACCTTTTTGGACACTCTTTCGCAGAAGGCTTTCAGCTTTTCCGTATCCACGGCGGTAGCGGTAGGATTATTGGGATTGCAGATATATACCAGTTTGGTATCAGCATTCACCGCTTTTTCCATGGCATCCAGGTCCATTTTATAGTCGGCTGTCAGCGGCACTTTGATCCATTTGGCGCCCAGGCGTTCGGCGCACTGGGGCAGATCTTCATAAGTAGGATCGCCGGTGACTACATTTCCGCCGTCTTTACAGAAGCAGATGGCCGCTGCCATCAGCAAGGGAGAAGACCCTGCGGATAACAGCAATTGCGCTTTCTGTATGCCTTCAAAAGCGGTTATCTTTTCTTCCAGTTCTCCCAGGCGCATAAAGGGATACTGGTAGCTGTTGGCAATACTGTCTATAATAGCCTTTTTGGCTTTATCAGAAGGCCCGAAGGGATTCTCGTTGGCAAAGAGGCGGGCCTTCAGCTCTCCGGGCGCCTGTGCCTGAAACTCGGCATCTGTCAGTCTCCTGGAAGTATTGTGTTTAACGCCAGGGGCGGTCATGGCTGCCAGACCATTCCAGGCGCCGGCCATAAAAGGCAGGCTCCCCGTTGCCAGGGCGCTGGCTTTGAGCCAGTCGCGCCGATTCATAGAGGACATAAGAATTACAGGTTTAATTGTTGAACGTTTGAAACGCTTGATTGTTTGAAACGCATATTTTGGTTGGTAATACTAATACTGTTGGTAATTTCCGGTTTCACCGCCTGCCCTGTCTAGTGTGTTTGCGGATAGCTCAGCCGCTGGTCTGTTACCCTTGCATGTACGGCCGCAACTACGCTCCTGGCTGATTCAAAAGCCCCAGCCATCCAAGCATTCAGGTAAGTCATGTGCTCTCCTGCAAAGTATACCTGTTTATCGGGCATCAGCAAAGCCTTGTACAGTGTTTGCCGGCTTTCCGAATCATACAGGGCCCAGCCGCCCATACTGTAGGGTGTTTTATGCCAGCTCACAGAAAAGCCCGTCTCAAATTCCTTTGTATACTGCGGGTGTATCATTGCGCCCTTTTCCAGCGCCAGCTGCTGCCGTTGCTGATAAGTTAATGCGCTTACCTTAGCCGCTGTCTCGTTGAAATTGTAATACCCCAGCAGGATCCCTTTCCTGCCCAGGTAATCATTGGAAGGGTAGAAGATCTGCGTTAACTCGTTATTGGTGTGGGTAATGCCACCGTAAATGCCTTCATCTTCCTCCCAGAAACGTCTTTTAAACTGCAGGCCCATTTTACCCGTTACCATATAAGGCACATAATCAATGGCCCTGCTTACATCAGAAGAAAAGTTGTGATCAATATTACTCAGCACCGGCAGCGGAATGGTACAAATGCAAAGATCTCCGTTCAGCTGTTTTTCGCCGCTCTTATCCCTGTAGGTGATCTTTACCCCATCTGCCTGGTTGTGGATGGCGCTCACCTCGCAGCCAAACTGAATGAAGGGCGCCACCTTCTTTTCCAGTGCGGCAGATATGCGGTCCATCCCTCCTACTGCCTGGAACATGGTCATCTGCAGTTCGTAGGTATATTCCGCCACATTATAAAAATCAGGATCCATCAGGCCCGAACTGATAATGTCTGTCAGCCGGTAAGGGTCTGCTATCTTTCCCGCCTGCTCTCCCGCTCCCGCTGGCTCAATATAGCCGCGGCGGCTGGAGGCTTTGTACAGTTTATCTATATTAAGGCCTCCTTCAGCCCGCAGGTATTCAATAATCTTTGCTGCGTCTTCCTTGCTCAGTGCGGCATCTACCTGGTGCTGGTCAATGGCTTTGGCCAACATTTCCGTGATGTAGCCGCGCACATCATTATGGATCTCGCGTATTCTGATCTTTTTGTTAGACAGCGGTCCTTTGCCTTCGCTGAAATAATAAGCCGCTTCGTTTACGTTGTTGTATACCTGTAAGGGTACGCCCAGCTCACGGCAGTAATGCAGGGTTAATGCATGATGGTGTGGTATACGCGATGGGCCTGCATTGAAATATAGTCCGTTATCAAAAGCAGCCGTTTGCAGCGGCTGTCCCTGCTCCTGCAGGGTGGCGCCTTTACGGACGCTCCAACACCTGCCCCCTGCCCGGTTCCTGGCTTCCAGTATGGTGCACTGATAACCCAACTTGCTTAATTCATAGGCCGCCGTCATGCCCGCCAGGCCGGCGCCTAAAATAATGATGCGTTTGTTGTTACCGCTTCCGCTCAGCTCAAAAGCATGCGCCGGCGCTGTTTTCAGCAGCCCCAGCGCCATCATGGCGGGGTAGGCGGCTAATGCTGACTTACCTGCTGTAGTGAGAAACTCCCTTCTTGAAATTGGCATTACCCTAATGCATTAATAAAAATTCTATGTGGAAAATTTACGAAAAATGGAGCACTTTTAAGAAGAAAATACATGAAAGGAACAAGGTTTGAGGTTTGAGGCTTGAAGTTTGAGCATCGTTTGACGTTAAAAGTTAGTATTTAGCGTCAGGAATTAGTCATTAACGTTAGGGTTAGCGATCACTTCTCCACCTTTAACATTTAACTAACATCAAACCTCAAACTTCAAACGTCAAACGCATTTCAGTGGCATTATTATTGGATATTTGTGAACATAAAATCAGAGCTTTTATGAAAACGATGAAAAAACTGCAGGTCATGTTATTTGCGGCTGCCGTAGCGGTATCCGGATCACTGATCGCAACCAGTTCATATGCACAGGGCGTTGACAGCGCCATCAGGAAAGTGGGACATGCTGGTAAAAAGGTAGGGCAGACAGGCAAGAAGGTAGGACAGAAAACTGCATCTGTTGCAGTGAAAGGAGCCTCCAAGGTCGCTGATAAAACCTATAAAGGAAAAGAGGGCCCTAACGGTGAAACGGTGTACATCGACAAAAAAGACCGCAAGTACATAGTAAACGATAAGGGCAGGAAGATTTACCTGGACGAATCAGATATCCGCGATAAGCAACCGGATTAATACATCCAGCACCATAATAGAGAAAAAATGCAGCGTGATGATATCTCATCCACTGCATTTTTCATTTTAGAAGCCCACACCTATTATCTTATGGGAATATTCAGATCTGACAAGGCAGTAGCAGAGCGTTCTCCCTGGATAGCCAGCAGGTACAGCTTATAGTTTTTCGGATTATCAGGAATGTCCAGCTTCAGTTCTGTACCCTCACCCGCCCATTGCATTATCAGCGGGTTACCCCAGCGGTCTACACGTACCAGCCGCCACTCATAACGTATATGCTGAGCGTCTGATTTAGGCGTAGCCCATTGTTGCCCCTTGCGCACCAGGGCCCGGTAAGTAAGCGTAGATCCCGGTTTGGCCAGTTGTGCGGGGCGGAGTATCTTCAGCTCCGGCAATGCGTTATCCGCTTTTTCTTTGCCCCAGCGCTGTCCCAGTTCATACCAGTCGGGTTTATAGCGCCCCCAGTGATCCACCAGCCCGTCAAAAGACAGGTAGTCCTTCTCCCCGGTATCCTGCCAGGCATAGATGAATGTGCTCATAGGCAGAGGCCCTGTCATTTTGTACTCCGGTACGGATATACGGCTGATAAAGCAGGGTACCTCCAACTTGTTGATGGCGGCCAGACCGGTAGTATCGCTGCTTATGATCAGTCCGAAAGCATCTATCTCCGGCAATTGTAGTTGCAGCTGCTGTAAGGTAGCTGCCAGTTCTTTATTCAGCGGCACTTCCATGGTAACGGGCCGCTGAGGGTCTATCGCTTTGATACGGAGCAGCAGTTTCTTTAACCAGGTAATATAAGCCTGCTGCTGGTAAAGCAGCGAAGGTTTGTAATACCGGTCTGCCAGCTGTTGCCACAGCGTATCGGCAATATTCCAGGCTACAATGTTTTTATGATCTTTCAGGTCTTTGACCGTGGCCACAATCTCATTTGATAGCTGAGATAGTTGTGGCATATCCCTGATCACATCCGTCAATTCGGGCACATCAAAGCTGTAGTGTACCCGGATGTGATAATCAGCCGCCAGTGAAAGGATGTTTCTGTCATATACACCGGGACCTTCACGACGGATGGTATTGATACCTACCCGCTGCATGCCTTCAAAATCATTGATAATAGTTCTGCGGGTAAGCGCATGAAAATTCTTATACCAGTGGCGTCCTTTCTGGTAATGTATGCCATGCACATCGGCAGGCAGTGGGCGCCTTTCTCTTGTGGGGGTGTTATACACCGCCATCAGCGGTATCATTTGATTCCGGTGAACAGAGCGGTAGCCTCTAGAGGCCTGATATTTCCTGGTGCTTGTAAAAAAGGCGCCGGGATCCTGCAGCTTCCAGTGCAGCGCTGTATTTTTTGCACCATTAGGCAGGTTTCTATCTACATCGGAATTAAATAATACAATGCCTTTTATCTCTGAAAACTGCTGGTCTATGGCCACAAAGGATTCCGAGAGCCATTTTTCCTGACCTCCTTCCTCGCGCAGTGATCCTGTTTCTGCCACCATAACGGGAAGGCCCGAACGGAATAACGGGTGGCGGTGAAAAGGCGCGTACAGCTGTTTAAAAGTGTAAGCCGTACTGTCAGGATTAAAGGAGCCGTAATTCAGGCAGGTAACGCCCAGCCAATCCACGTAGCCCTCGCCGGGGTAATAGTCGTCTATGTGTTCTGCCCTCCAGGGGTTCCATACCCATATTACATTATTGGCTTTATGCTGTACAAAAAAATCATGCACATACTTCCAGGCTTTCTTAAAATCTTCAGGGGTGTTGCCGCCGCTGGTAGACCATGGATAAAAGGGATTATCCGCCTCATGGGCAAAACGCAGGTACACCGGCCTGTTAAGCGATCTTACCTGGAATGCAAATTTTTCCAGGTAACGGTCAAAGTGACCTGTGTAGATATACGACAGCATGAATTGTTCCCCGGCCGCCGTTCCGTTCTTAAAAAGCCCGGCCCAGGGCTCCCAGGTGATCATGGGATAAGAGCCGTTCCTGTAAATAGAGTCTGCCAGTTTCAGCGGCACATAACACTGCGCCTCATCGCCCCAGGGAATATAGAGCGAAACAATATTGAAGTGGGTGTAATAACGTTGCTGATAGTCTTTCACCTGCTTCATAACGCTAAGTCCGCCAGGCTGCGCAGGACTGAAAATACCTGAATAAAATACATGCTGCTTATAGCGGTAGCGCGGTACATGCCCCGGGAAACGGGCGGCGCTTGTCAGGAAGTACAAAGCAGAGAAGGAAATAAGCAGCACCAGCAGCAATGCAACACTGCGGATACCGTCGTACATACCATGACGAAAATCCCACAGGAATTGCTTCACCACTTTCCATCCGTTAAACAGCTCTTTCATGAAACTGAGACGGGCCCTTAATCGGAGCATATCATTCCTGCGGCTGATCACGATATTGAACAGCATGATCAGGCAGTTCATACCTGCAATACCCGCCATCACCAGTATGTAAGGGTTCCAGTCAGTATACAGTCCGTATATAATAGCTCCCAGCGATACCAATGCCACTATACCATTGGGTATATTGAGCTTCCAGTTATCCGATTCGCTGTCATCTTTAGGGGTTGGTATATACGGTATTTTTTTCCGGATGATGGTATACACCAGGCCCAGTATGTAGATCCACCAGGTGCCTATCAGCAGTAAGCCGCCTAATGCATGGTTGCCCCTTTCATTCTCTCCCATTACCCACCGCTGCACAAAATGCCGGATAGCCATGGTGGTAGTCAGGAAGGGTGCGCTCACCAGTGCAAAGGACAGCAGGTCCATGCGGAAAGGAATGAGGCCCAGCGTAAGTGAGAGCACAGGCACCAGGAAGTTAACCAGGAAGATCACGCCTGAAAAATAGTGGAAGGGTATTGTAAAATAATGGAGGCGTTGCCGCCAGGTAAAGTGCTTATACAGTTTCGGGTAGGTGGTAACCAGCAGTTCAAAGGTACCGCGCGCCCATTTCAGCTGCTGTTTGTAGTAGGCTGATAAAGTAGATGGCACAAGGCCATAGGTAAGCACTACCGGTACATATACTGACCGCCATCCTTTGGCGTGCAATTGCATGGCCGTATGCATATCTTCAGACAAGCCGGCCGCATGCCCGCCGATGGAATCCAGCGCTGTTCTGCGGAAGGTGCAGTTGGCGCCAATAGCCAGTACGGTGCCATAACGGTTCATGGTCATCATCATAGGGCCGTAGAACTGAAAGGTTTGCTGGGCGGCCCCTTTGGCAATAAGGCTGTCCTTCATGTTATCATACGCCTGTACTATCTGTACAAAACCTACTCCATCATCTGAAAAATGCGGAACAATATGATCCAGGAAGTCGGGCCGCGGCACATGATCAGGATCCAGCACCACACAGAGTTCTCCGTTTGACTGCCTGAGTGCATTGTTGATGTTGCCCGCTTTGGCATCTACTTTTATGGTGCGGGTAACATGGCGCACACCCAGGCGGCGGCATAATGCTTTCAGGTAAGGATCATCTGCCTCATCACAGAGATAAGTAGTATGTGGATAGCGGATAGCCTGTATAGCCTTCAGTGTCCGCTCTATCATGGGGTAAGGTTCCCCTGCACAAAACGTAGTAAAGATGTCTACCGTAAATTGCTTTGTTGCCGGCGGTGTATGCGGCACCGTTATATACATATAATGATACCATTCGTGTAATACCCGCAGGCAATTAAAGACGGTGGTGATGATCAGCAGCCAGTAAAAAGGCGCATATCCTACCTGCAAAGGGTTGAGCAGGCAGTATAGAAAATACGCCATACTGCAAACGCCGATGACGATCATGAGGCGGAGCGACCAGCGCTCTATCAGCGATGGAGGGTTAGCTTTTTTGGGTGGTACATGCATAATTTAAACTTTCACATAACTACTCAACTACATAAAAAGGCGTGTTGGCCGTGGAGAAATTTCCGTAGCCGTCCATCACCTTTGCGTATATTCTATAGGGGCCTTCCTTCACGGGGGCCTTAAATGTCAGGCGTAACTCGTTACCGGCAGCGAGTACCGTATCCAGCATTGTGAGCGGCGCCTGCTGCAGTTCTCCAAACCAGTGCTCCTGCAGTATCTGCCAATGTACTTTAATTGAGTCTGCCGGTTTATCTTCCAGGAGCAATTCAGCGGTTTGCTTTTCACCGGATGGAAGCACGATATTGTCTCTTGCACCCTTGTTATTCAGTAACATATACCTGATATGCGGTGGCCGATGGGCAGGCCGTTTGCCGGTCCACAGGTATTGTATAACACCCACAACTTCTGTAGATGCATTCCCTTCATCAAATATGCTGAACCAGGTAGGCGTTGTTTCCAGTTTCTGTCCCCAGTAAAAAACCAGGGCGCCCAGGAACCTGGGATTATGCTGTGGCAGCTGCGTGTATAGTTGCTGGTAATGTTCCGCTTTCTTGGTGCTGGTATTTTCAATAGGCGCTTCCCAGTTGGTACGTTCAGATTCCCATGGGCCATAAGCGCCCCATTCGGTGATCAGAAAAGGTCCTTTCCAGAGCCAGGCATACCATTTTAACTGATCATTCAGCAACTCCAGTTTACCGAACGTGTTGATGGAAATAAGATCCAGGTCATGCACTTTCCACTTGATCATCATTACCTGTACAATGTTGAGATTGGGCATAGTAGCGGTAACGGGATGATTGGTATCCGTAGCATGGATCATATCAAGCAGCCGGTTGTAGGTTTTATAGAAAGCACTGTATCCCGGTTTCCAGGTAAAGTTCAGCTCATTGCCCAGGCACCACATCAGCAGTGCAGGGTGGTCTTTATACCGGCGCACTGTCTTTTCAAAGGCCCGAAACTGGGCTGCTGTTTTGGCGGTGTCTTTATAGAAATAATCCAGGTAGGCGCTAACGGGCATGGATAGACCAACGATCACTGCCAGGTTATTACGCTGTGCCTCATCCAGTATAGCGGCCAGGTTGACCGTATCCCAGGTACGGATGGTATTGCCGCCTATTTCGCGCAGCTTTTCCAGATGTGTGTAGCCGGAGGCGCCTTTTACACTAAAAGGTTGGCCGTTTCGGTAAAGTACATATTGCTCCCCTTCCTTGTTGACGTATACGGTTCGGTGCTTAACAGATTTTGAGGGGGTAGTATGGCAATTCATCAAAAGAAGGGAAAATACCCAGTAAAGGTTCTTCCGCTGTATCATGGCATCAATAAATTCGATATGGTTGTATTGTCTCCCTTAAATTAAAAAACAATCCGTTTTTTGACGGTACTTGTTTAAGCACTTTTCGTGCCGGTTTTCTTAATGTGGCCTACCATTTTTATATAAAAGCGGAATATTGAGCCGGGAATAGGCGGTTACTACATCATTACCCTTTGCGGCAACCAGGTATAAGCGGTATTGGGAGGGCCTTGGAGGAATGGTAAGTTGTATTGAAGGACCGCTGCCCACACGCTCCATCGTCACAGGGTTGCCCCATTCATCAGTTCTGACCAGGTACCATTCAAAGTGAATACCGGCATCTGGAAATCTACTGGCCAGTTGCCACTGCTGCTGATCGATGATGGCCTGATAGGTAAGGCGGCTGTCTGCCGAAGTAAGGGCTGCCGGGCGGAGTATCTTTACCGGTGAAAGTGTTTGCTGCAGGCGGCGCTGTCCCCAAAGTTTCTCCACCAGCGCCCAGCTGGGCTTGTGACGGCCCCAGTGATCTGCTATACCGTCAAAAGTAAGGTAGTCCCTGTCATGTATATCCTGCCAGTTGGTTAGAAAAACATGGTCGGAACGGATGTTCATTTTGGCATACAGTTCCGGTTGTACCTGGCTGATAAACCAGGGCGATTTAAGACGGGCCGTTGCTCCCCAACCGCTGGTATCCGTGCCGTTAATGATCAGGCCAAAGGCGCTGACAGCCGGCAGTTCCTGCTGCAGCCTTGCCACCACGTTTTCTACATCACTATTAAGCCTTACATCCATCGTGATGGGACGAACACTGTCCAGTGCACGGATGTGCGACAACAGTGTTCTCAGCCAGGCAGTATAGACTGCCTGCTGATAGGTGAGCGTAGGTTTATAAAACAGTTCTTCCAGCTGCTGCCAGATCGTATCAGATATATTCCAGGCAATAATATTGGAATCGTTCTTCAACTTTTTCACTGTGGCCACGATCTTATCGGCAGCTTTGGAGAGTTTATCCTGGTCGGCAATAAGGTCAGATACATCCGGAGCAGGAAAGCTGTAATGGATCTTCATATGCAGCTGTCGTGCCACCGCGCGGATGTTCCTGTCGTACACCCCGGGGCCTGTACGTTTAATAGTATTAATCCCCAGCATTTTCATGTCTGCAAAATCTTTCTCTACTGTTCTCCGTGTTAGCGCATGCAGATTCCTGTACCAATGTTTGCCTTTTTCGTAATTCACACCACGGATATTGTCCGGAAGCTTCCTCCGGGGTAATACTGCAGCGGTGTAAGACGGCAATACAGGCATTGCGTGGTAAGGAGCAGAAAGTCCATGCCACTTACGGGCATGATACCACGCCATGGCGGTAAAGAAAACACCGGGCGTATCTATCTGCCAGTTCAAAACTGCTCCCTGTGTTCCGGCCGGAAGGTTGTGATCTGCAGCCGTATTGAACAATACCAGGGCTTTTATCTCTTTAAATTGATCTTCTATAGCAGTAAGGGTATTGTCTAACCACTCATCCTGGTTGCCCGCTCCTTTTAGCGAACCTGCTTCAGCCACCATCACTGGTATATCAGTATTAAAAAGCGGCAGCCGGTGGAAGGGCATGTATAATTCCTTAAAGGAATACGCTTTACTACTGTCATTCAGCGATCCGTAGTTCAGTGCTGTAACCGCCAGCCAGTCTACATAAGCTTTACCTGGAAAGTAAGCATCCGCATTTTCTGCTTTCCAGGGGCTCCATACCCATACTGCATTGTAAACGTTCTTCTGCTCAAAGAAACGGTGTACGTACTGCCAGGCACTTTTGAATGCTTCCGGGGTGTTTCCACCGCTGGCAGACCAGGGATAGAAAGGATTATCCGGTTCATGCGCAAAGCGCAGGTATACAGGCCTGTTCAGCTCTTTTACCTGGTTGGCAAATCTTTCCAGGTAAGCATCATACTGGCCGGATGCAATGCGGGCCAGCATTCCCTGATCGCTGTTAAGGGTTTTATCCTTAAAAAGCGCCGCCCAGGGTTCCCAGGTGATCATAGGATAAGAGCCATTATCATAAATGGAATCCAGCAGTGAACGGGGCACCAGGCAACGTTCCTCGTCGCCCCAGGCTATATATAGCGAGATGATATTGAAGTGGCAGTTATACCGGGACTGGTCATCCTGTATCTGTCGCATGGAGGTAAGGCCATTGTTTCCAGACGGGCTGAAGATCCCCGAATAAAAAATATCGCGTTTGAAAGCCGGCTTACCCGTACGTGTGGGTAGTTTGGAAGCAGCCGCCATGAACAGGAGGGTAACGGTAAACATGCAGATCAACAGCGTCAGCGCAAACTTCCTGATAGCGGTATACAGGTCATGCCTGAAATGCCAGAACCGCAGCTTCAGCGCTGCCGCATAATTCAGCACGGTGCTGACCGTTTCATGATTATTTTTAAAACGTATCAGGTGGAGGCGGCGGCTGATGCCGATGTTGAACAACATGATCACGCAGTTGACAAGCGCGATACCAGACATTACCCAGGCATAGGGGTTCCAGTCTGTATACAGCCCGTAAACAATCGCCCCCGCTGATGCCAGTGCAATAATGCCGTTGGGGATGTTCAGGCGCCAGCTGTCTGGTTCACTGTCGTCCTTCGGTGTTGGTATGTACGGGATCTTTTTGCGGATAAGCGTATACACGAGGCCCAGGATGTAGATCCACCAGGTGCCTATTAACAGTAAGCCCCCTACGATATGGTTGCCCCGTTCATCCTCGCCCATTACCCAATGCTGTACAAAATGACGTATACCTAATGTAGCGGTAAGGAAGGGTAGCGCTATCAGGGCAAAAGACAACATGTCTACCTTCAGGGGTATGATGCCCAGTGTAAGTGAAAGAATGGGCACCAGGAAATTGATCAGGAAGATCACCCCTGAAAAATAATGAAAAGGAATAGTAAAATAGTGCAGTCGCTGACGCCAGGTAAAATGCCTGAACAGTCTGGGAAAAGTGGTGATTAACAGCTCGAAGGTGCCCCTGGCCCATTTCAGCTGCTGCTTGTAGTAAGCGCTCAGCGTTGAAGGTACCAGTCCGTAAGTAAGCACCGCGGGTACATATACCGATTTCCATCCTTTGGCATGCAGTTGCATGGCGGTATGCATATCTTCAGACAACCCGGCCGCATGACCGCCAATAGCATCCAGCGCTGCCCGGCGGAAAGTACAGTTGGCGCCAATAGCCAGCACCGTGCCGTAGTGGTTCATGGTCATCATCATGGGACCATAGAACTGGAAGGTTTGCTGGGCAGCCCCTCTTGCTATCAGGCTGTCACCCTGGTTGGAGTAAGCCTGTACCACCTGTACGAACCCTATCTGCTCATCTGCAAAATAGGGAATAACGGCATCCAGGAACTCGGGCACCGGTACGTGGTCAGGATCCAGCACCACACACAGCTCTCCGCTGGAATGCTTCAGTGCATTGTTGATGTTCCCCGCTTTGGCATCTACTTTCAGGGTACGGGTAATATGATTTACGCCCAGGCGGCGGCACACTTCCTCCAGGTAGGGATCGTTGGCTTCATCACAGAGATAAGTAGTATGCGGATACCGGATTGCCTGTATGGCTTCCAGCGTTTGTACGATCATCGGGTAAGGCTCCCCTGCACAGAAGGTGGTGAAGATGTCTACCGTGAATTGTTTTGTTAGCGGCGGTTCAGGCGGCACTGTTATATAGAAGTAATGATACCACTCATGCAATACGCGCAGGCAGCCGAAAAAAATGCCTGCCATAAGCAGCCAGTAAAACGGTGCATACCCTATTTGTAACGGGTTCAGCAGGAAGTACAGGAAAAACAACATGGATGCTATGCCAATGAGTATCATCAGCCTGATGGCAAACAGATCCCTCCGGGACGGAGGTGGAGCTTTCCGGGGTGCGGCCATTCAATTGTTTTTTTTCCTGGGTAGGTGCTTTATCATCCTCTATTATAAACGTCCGAACCGTTAATCCTGTTCTACCACGTAGAACGGCGTATTAGCGGTGGCAAAACGCCCATGGCTGTTCAACGCTGTTACATAGATCCTGTAAGGACCTTCGGACAACGGCGCTTTAAATGCCAGTTTATTACCGGAGTTATTAATCACTGTATCGAATATTTTCATGGGTGGGCGGCGCAGCTCAGAAAACCAGTCTTCCTGCCATACTTCCCAGTGCAGCGAGAGCCCGGGTGAAAGCGTATCCTGCATCAGCAAGGTGGCGCTGGCAACGCTGTCTGATCTGAGCATAATGTTATCTGCAGCACCCTTATTGTTTAACAGCATATACTGCACATGGGGGGCATTACTGGCAGCTGGCTGGCCCGCCCACAAAGCCCTGATTACGTCTACTGCTTCTGCTGGCCTTCCTTTTTCGTCAAAGAGGCTGAACCAGGTGGGGGTTACCTCCTGCTTCTGCCCCCAGTAAAATACCAGGGCGCCTAAAAAACGGGGATTGTTCACCGGGAGATAGCGGTACAGCTGTCCGTATTGTTCCGCCTTTTTGGTACTGGTATTCTCAATAGGAGCGCCCCATGCTGTTCTGTTAACTTCCCATGGACCATAGGCGCCCCATTCGGTGATCAGGAATGGCCCTTTCCAGAGCCATGCATATTTATCCAGTTTTTGCGACAGGCGATTCAATTCGCCGAATATGTTGAAGGAAATAACATCAAGCTGGTGCACTTTCCATTTTATGAACAACGCCTGCCAAACGCTGAAATTTACCATAGTGGTAGTTACGGGGTGATCGGGATCTGTATCATGGATCATGTCCAGCAGGCGGTTGAATGTTTTAGTGAAGGGCCGGTAACGTAGTTTGAAAGAGAATGCCGGTTCATTGCCCAGGCACCACATCAGCAAAGCGGGATGGTCTTTATAGCGTTGGACTACCTGTTTGAATGTGCGGCAGGCGGCAGCTGTTTTTAGAGTGTCTTTATAAAAATAGTTCAGCGCATCACTCGAAGGCAGCGGAAGGCCCGCAATTACAGCCAGGTTGTTACGTTGGGCCTCGTCCAGTATAGCTTCCAGGTTCACCGTATCCCAGGTACGGATAGTATTGCCGCCGGCCGCTTTAAGTTCAGCGAGGTGTGTATAGCCGGATGCGCCTTTCACAACAAAAGGTTGCCCGTTACGGTAAATTGTATATTGTTTACCATCTTTTCGGATAGATACTTTTCGATGATGTGTATCTGGCGGGGAAGTATTACAGCGGATAAAAAAACACAGTGCAATAATTGTAAAAGTTAGTATAAGCCAGTGTTCCCCGCCGGTTCTCTTCCATTGTCCCATGCAACCCGTGTATGATGTATGACTAAACTACTCTTAAGTTAAACTATTTATCCATTTTATCAATAACACGTTTGTATGGGGACAATTACGGCAGAGCACGGCAGGGTCAGCCTTCCAGCTCACTCAGTTCCAGCCATCGCATGCCTTTTTCGTCCAGCAGCTGCATTACTTCTCCCACCCGCCGGGTAAGAGGTTCCAGTTGTTCGTAAGGCAGGTTGCCGCTGGAGAGCTGCTGATCGATGGATTGTTTTTCAGCTTCCAGTTTGGCTATTTCCTGTTCCAGCTGTTCCAGCTCGCGTTTCTCCTTATAGGATAACTTGCGCGGCTTACCGGCATCAGGGGCAGATGCGGTGGCGGTACTGCTAACGGTAGCTGTGGCGGGAAGTTCTTTGGTACTACGGCTTTCTTCTTTTTCCCATTCGCGGTATTGGGTATAGTTACCGGGAAAATCGCGTACTACGCCATCGCCTTCAAATACAAAAAGGTGATCTACCAGTTTATCCATGAAGTAGCGGTCGTGGCTCACAATGATGATACAACCCTGGTACTCCTGCAGAAAATCTTCCAGAATGCTCAGGGTAGGCAGGTCCAGGTCATTGGTAGGTTCATCCAATACCAGGAAGTTTGGGTTACGGAACAGTATGCTGAGCAGGTGCAGCCTTCTTCTTTCACCGCCGCTCAGCTTAGACACATAGGTGTACTGCTTTTCAGGCGGGAACAGGAAGAGCTGGAGGAACTGGGCGGCGCTTACTTTGGTGCCGTCTGCCAGGGGAAAGTATTCTGCAATACCTTTTACAAATTCGATAATGCGCATATCTTCCTTCAGTACCAGGCCCTGCTGGTTATAGTTACCAAATACTACGGTATCGCCTATATTAATTTTACCGGAATCAGGTTGTTCCTGTCCCAGCAGGATATTCAGGAAGGTGGATTTACCTACGCCATTCTTACCAACTACCCCTATACGTTCGCCTTTTTTGAAGGTATAGTCAAAACCTTTGAGGATGGCAAGGTTACCATAAGCCTTATAGACCTTTTTCAGCTCAACGATCTTTCCACCCAGGCGGGTCATTTTCACGTTCAGTTCCAGCTGCTGTTTTTCTATGCGCACACTGGCTTTTTCCTTTACATCATAGAAAGCGTCGATACGCGACTTAGCTTTGGTGGTACGGGCCTTGGGTTGCTTGCGCATCCATTCCAGTTCCTTACGGTATTGGTTGCGTGCTTTTTCTACGCTGGCTTTCTCGCTTTCTTCACGGGCGGCCTTTTTCTCCAGGTAGTTTTCATAATCGCCTTTGTAGATAAAGAGTTGCTGCTGATCCAGCTCAATGATCTCGTTACAAACACTGTCCAGGAAGTAGCGGTCGTGCGTTACCAGTAGCAGGGTTACGTTTTCCTGGTTCAGGAAACTTTCCAGCCACTCGATCATGGATACGTCCAGGTGGTTGGTCGGTTCGTCCATGATCAGCAGGGTATGTTTATGTTCAAAGCCGATATCGATCAATACTTTGGCCAGTGCTACACGTTTCAGCTGTCCGCCTGACAGTGTACCCATTTCCTGGTCCAGGTGGTGAATATTCAGCTTGCCCAGTATCTGTTTCACTTTGGCATCGAAGTGCCAGGCGCCCAGTTCGTCCATTTTTGCAATGGCGGCTGCAAGCCGGGCTGTGTCTGGTTCACTGTCATCGTCGGTAAGGCGTTCATATTCTTTGATAGCGTTCAGCACGGGGTGATCCTGGGCAAAAATATTGGCCAGTATAGATTTGTTCAGGTTGAAAGCGGACTGCTGTTCCAGCATTACAACGGTCACCTCTTTATGTACCCATACCTTTCCTTCATCTGGCATTTCCTTTCCGCAGAGAATACGCAGCAGGGTGGATTTACCGGTACCATTCAATGCCACCAGTGCAATTTTGTCGCCTTCTTCGATATGAAAAGAAATATCCCTGAACAGCGGCTTTTCACCATAAGATTTTGTAAGCCCTTCTACCGTTACGTAATGCATGGGGCGAAGATAGTAAAACTACTTGCTTATAATTGGCATATGGATTGTGATTAACAGAAATTGGCAGTTTTTTATTGTATAATATAAAAACTTTTTGTACATTGAATTAGCACCTACCCATACCATGAGATAAATCTGTAGCCGGAGGTTCTGACTGTAGTATAGTATCTGCTCAATTGGGATGAATATCCTGCCAGCTGCTATACGGGATCGGCCTTGAATCCATTTGTTTATCTCTTACTAGCAATCTGCTGCATGTACCCTGAGGGCGTAAAAAAACCCCCCGTTACTGACGGGGGGCCAAGCGCTTTCTGCCGATAATGCTTTTTAATGGTATTTCGCCAATAGAGACATGACCGGTTTAGACGGTTTTATTTTTCCGGAACATACCCGGAACTGCGTTTACAAGGGTATACAACGCAGTAATGCCCAGAATAACAAGCAAATGCAGTAGGATAACAGGCATAGATGTCCAGTTTAAATTGATGCAATGTATGCTACTAATTTAAGGTAATTTTTTGCCTGGTAGCACTACCATTTCGTGCTATTATTCTTATCGCCTATTGTAGGAGGCCGGCGTTCACAACTCCTTTATATACCTCGCGGATTCCATCTTCCAGCGATATCTGTGCTTTCCAGCCAAGCTCATGTAATCGGGAAACGTCCATTAATTTTCTTGGCGTACCGTCTGGTTTGGAGGTATCAAAAGCAAGATTCCCATTGTACCCTACAATTTGCTGTATCAACCGCGCGAGGTCCGCAATGCTGATATCCTCTCCTACGCCTATATTGATCAGGCCGGGTTCGTTATAATGCTGCATCAGGAAAAAACAGGCTGCAGCCATATCGTCTGCATGCAAAAATTCTCTTTTGGGTGAGCCGGTGCCCCAGATCACTACTTCCGGAGCGCCCGTCTCCTTTGCCTCATGGAACTTGCGGAGCAGGGCGGGGAGCACATGTGAGTGCTGCAGGTCGTAGTTATCGTTGGGACCGTACAGGTTGGTAGGCATTACCGAGATAAAGTTACAACCGTACTGGTCGCGGTAAGCATCACACATTTTGATACCCGCTATTTTGGCGATAGCGTATGGTTCATTAGTGGGCTCCAGCAGGCCTGTAAGCAGGTATTCTTCTTTCAGCGGCTGTGGGGCCAGTTTGGGATAGATGCAGGAAGAGCCCAGGAACATCAGTTTCTGTACGCCTTTGACATAAGACTGATGAATGACGTTGCTCTGGATCATCAGGTTATCATAGAGGAATTCCGCCCGATAGGTGTTATTGGCTACAATGCCGCCTACCTTAGCTGCCGCCAGAAATACATAGTCCGGCTTTTCCTCCGAAAAGAAAGCGGCTACTGCATACTGGTCGCGCAGGTCCAGTTCCGAAGAAGTCCTTGTAACAATATTATTGAAACCTTCCCGTTGTAGCTTTCTCATAATAGCTGAACCCACCATGCCGCGGTGTCCTGCCACATATATTTTCTGATGCTGTTGCATGTTATTTCCTATTCGAATTGGTTCAATACTTTGTAACCTGCATCACTCAGCAGTTTCTCTCGGCGGAACAGCTCAGTATCGGCTGTCACCATTTCTTTCACTAATGCTGCCAGGTCATATTTAGGCTTCCATCCCAGTTTACTTTGTGCCTTGCTGGGATCTCCTATCAGCAGATCTACTTCCGTGGGGCGGTAATACCGGGGATCAATAGCCACTACTTCCTGCCCGGTGCGGAGGTTAGAAATACCGGCATCAAAACTGCTCACAATGCCCTTTTCATTTTCACCGCTGCCTTTAAACTCGATACCGATACCGGCTTCAGCAAAGGCCAAACGTATAAATTCACGTACAGTAGTGGTAATACCGGTGGCGATTACATAATCTTCGGCCTGCTCCTGTTGCAGTATAAGGTACATGGCATCCACGTAGTCTTTTGCATGCCCCCAGTCTCGTTGTGCATCCAGGTTTCCCATAAACAGCTTATCCTGCATACCCAGCGCTACTTTAGCCACGGCCCGGGTGATCTTGCGGGTAACGAAAGTTTCTCCGCGCAACGGGCTTTCATGATTAAAAAGAATGCCGTTACAGGCATACATGTTATATGCTTCGCGATAGTTAACGGTGATCCAGTAGGCGTACAGCTTGGCTACACCATAAGGGGAACGCGGGTAAAAAGGCGTTTTTTCTGATTGCGGTACTTCCTGCACCAGGCCATACAGCTCTGATGTTGAGGCCTGGTATATCCTTGTTTTTTCAGTCAGGCCAAGTAAACGTACTGCTTCCAGTATTCTAAGGGTGCCTATTCCGTCTGCATTGGCGGTATACTCCGGTGTTTCAAAGCTCACTTTTACGTGGCTCATGGCGCCCAGGTTATAGATCTCATCAGGTTGCACTTCCTGGATAATACGAATCAGGTTAGTAGAATCCGTAAGATCGCCGTAATGGAGCTTGAAATGTACATTCTGCTCATGAGGGTCCTGGTAGAGGTGATCTATACGGTCGGTATTAAAAAGAGAACTGCGGCGTTTAATGCCATGCACGTGGTAACCCTTGTGCAGCAGGAGATCTGCCAGATAAGCGCCGTCCTGACCGGTAATCCCGGTTATAAGTGCTGTTTTCATGTAAATGCGTTAAAAATCGTAATACAATTGCCTGAACGTGCTACGCAATCCTACCTGGAATATAAGCTCACTGGTGCGGCCAAGGTCATTGCTTTCCCGGCGGGCAACTACGGATGCTTCCAGGCGCAGGTTATACTTCGGGTTCAGCAGAAAAGCGAGGGTGCCCTGCAGGTAAAGCAAATTAGTGGAAAGCCCGTTGCCGATCTTGTTATCATAATCCTGGGTACGGGTTTCGTATGATTTGAAGATATCCTTCCCGAAATTAGTACCAGCAGTGTCCAGTCCATAGTGAGCATACATTAATTCTCCACGCAGGAACCAGCGTTTATAACGGTAATCCGCAATATTGACCCACTCTACAAAATTGGCCCCCAGGGAGTGTGCAAGTGGCTGATTATAGTGTCCGTAGTTATTCAATGAAGTACGTTGTGAGTAGGTGAAAGGCCGGGCAGCGTTTACTTCTGTAAGACCATTCAGGTTGGCCACCTTAAAAAGGTTGTTAGAACGGAAGCCCAGCTGGCCTGCGAACTTATTACCCCACCAACCGTTTCCCTTGGTGAATTCGCTCAGTTTGAATTCGTCCAGGAGGAATTGACCATAAATGGCGCTGTTACGGCTCACGGCATACTTTGCATTCAGGCCTAGGATCGCATTATCTGAGGATCCTACAGAAAACTCAACCGGACGCAGGAATATGATAGGGTTGATATAGCTCATATCAAAACCCCGTTTACCTGTTGAATCTGAATCCTGCCAGATGACCCCGCCAAAGAGACCTAAAGAGATTTTCTTGCTTACATTCCAGTCAAGATAGTTGAACACGCCCCACTTTTTCCTGTATCCGTTATCGTAAGAGGCCTTGGGATAGCGCATGTCTATGAACTGGGCCCACATGGTGGTATATTGTATACGGCCAACGTTAGCTACTATTTTAAAAAAGGGGTAGTTGAAAGGTACATCAGATAGCAACATGGAGCGGTAGCCGTCGCCAATGAAGTTTTTGTCATATCCCAGTTGGAAGTCAAAATGTTTACCGGCTTTATAATTAATGAGGGCGGATGCGTAGGCGAAATCAAAAGCCTTGCCATTGCTATAATCCTTAAATTCCCCCTGCCCCGGCACTACACGCGTTGCACGGCCAAACTGGTCAACGTACTTAGGGAATTTTCCCTGGTTCTCATAAAACTCAGTATAGAAGGTAAGGTTATTGCCTATTTTACCACCCGCCACCACTCCACGGGTATTCAACCAGGTAGTACCGTTCCTATTGCTGTGACCTACCAGGAGATCGGGTAGGATACTAGCGTAAAACTCATAATCATCTCCTTTATATTCCAGCAGATGTTCCTGAAAAAGCTTACGGTGAAACCAGCTTTTTTTGCTGATAGTATCATCTGTTGGTAATGCAAACACGGGTTGCACCATGTAGTCTCTAAGGGAAGAATGATAACTGCTGCTATCCGATGTAGGCTGGTAAAAACCCAGTGAGTACTGGCGCCCGGCGCTTTGGGCGTGTACATCAATCATTGTCACAAGGGAGAAGATTGTCAGCAGGGCGAATACACGGAGTTTTGGAAGCATAAATAAATGTTTGTAAGCGAATGAGCAAAGATATGCATTAAATAAAACTTACACTCAAATGCTAGAACCGCCGTTCCGGCAGGTCTTTAAACACTTTATACACCAGTTCACTCTGGGGCGCAATGATTGCCCATACAGTCAGGAAAACGATCAATACATCTGTTTTAAGCGACTGGTGATCCTGGTACCACATTTCAAGCGCACCTTTGTAAGGTGCAATCACCCGGCCATAAAACTCAAAGGGAGGCTCTTTAGCCTCAGATATGAGTTTTTCCTCATCCCTGAAAATAATAGAACCTATTCCTGTAATACCAGGCTTCGAATTATAAATTCTGCTTTTGACATCTTCCGGATAAAAATCGAATGTTTTCTGTACAAGTGGTCTGGGCCCCACAAAACTCATATCTCCCTTTACAACGTTTATTATCTGAGGAAGCTCATTGATCTTGGTCATACGAAGCCACTTTCCAAATGGAAATACTCTCGGATCATTACGGGTTGTAATTGTGCCTGTACCAATGTTAGGGCTGTTTTTTAACATGGTGGCGAACTTAAATATGTCGAAATATTTATTCTTATAGCCTATACGTCTCTGTAAATAAAATATATACCCTTCACCCGTAAACTTTAAAATAATACAAATGGGTAACAAAATAGGGAGCAGCAATATTAGTAATATTGTAGATCCCGTCAGGTCAATCAGTCTTTTAATTACTTTGTACATATTCTTACATGTGTTGATCCAGGTTTTTGTTCTTTTCAATATGCTGGAACGTGGGCAGTAACCTGTTCAGCAGGTGAACAAGATCTTCCTTGGTTGCTTGTGCGCTGAAGGTACTTTGCAAGTCTGATATAATACTATCCAGTTCTTTTTGGTCTCTGCAGAATGCATTTTTGATTACTCCCAATGCGCTGAACCTATCCATATCCAGCTCTTCTTCTGCAGTGTAAAATTCTTCAAAAAGCTTTTCTCCTGATGTCTCGCTTTCAAAAAGATATAGCGGATAAGTATTGGAATTGTTACCAAGTGCTGCCGCTTTGGCTCTCGCTTCTTCTTCGGTTTTGCACACATCAGCCTGAAAGCCCAAATGTTGAAGGAATGCTTTGGCAATATCTGCAAAGTTCACCAGGTCCTTTTCGGGATCAAGCTTTGGAAAAAGAATTTCTCCTGAATTACCCAGCATACAGGCAATCAGGCAAATTTCTCCCGATTCGGCCGGAGAAACAAAATATCTCCTCACATCAGAGGGAGAGGATAACGGCTGTTTTTTCATTATTCTTTCAATGAAGCCCGCCGGAAGACTTCCATTAGAAAACGCAACATTTGCAAATCGTGCGGTTGATATCTTGATCTGGTTAGAATATGCGAGGATTACTTCCTCCATCAATTTCTTGGAGGCCCCCATAATATTTACGGGATTAGCAGCTTTGTCTGTAGATACGCAAAAGAAATGTTGCGGTGGGGTTTTCAGCAACATATCAAGGAACCTCTTTGCCTTCAGCACATTATTGTCGATCATCGCTTCGATGGAAAAGATGTCCTTTTCACTGCGTACATGTTTGTGTGCAGCGAAGTTTGCTACTATATCAAACGGGCCCTCATTCATGAAGACCTTTTCAAAGACCTTATCGCCAAAATTAATAGGGTAAGAAATAAAATTTTTCGGCAAACTTACGTCGTTCCGGCTTCTGCAATCACGTACCAGTTCTGTTAAACCGTTTTCATTAATATCAGCCACCACTAATTTGCCAGGTTTATAGCGAAGCAACGCCTTAATATAGGAGGAACCGATGGTACCGGCGCCACCTACAACCAGCACAGATTTGCCAGCTATTCTTTCAAACAGCTCGTCTTTGTAATTCTCGAGATCAGCAGCCAACAGACTTTCTTTTCTACCTGTTACCTTGGCCGCAATGAACTGCTCCAAATCTAGCAAAGCTTTCATATTTACGTGTATTTAGAATTTAAACTTTGGATTGAACTGAGGCTTTAAACCATTGAACCATTTCATGAATGCCGTCTTCAGTAGCGACGGGCGGAGTAAAATCAAGCGTCCGGTTGGTATTTTCGTTTTGTACAACAAATGACCCGTATAGTCTCGCGTACAAAGCAGGTTTCATTTTCCTGAGCAACATTTTAAAAAGCCCCGGCATGGCTACTGTATTGGCTCTTCTTTGCATGCTGTTTCGCATTGCCTTCACCAGCAAACCTGTAGATACTGGTTTAGCGTCACCTGCAACAAATATACCCTCTGCCTGACGTTCAATAATAGTATTGATCAACGCTATCAGATTATCCACAAACACAACACTCCGCTGATTGTCTGAACTGCCGAACGGAAGCGGCATACCTGAGTCAGACAAATGCAGCAGCTTCAGCATGTTACCCTTAACATGCGGTCCGTATACCAGGGGAGGCCTGACAATCGCCACCTTAAATGCCACTGATGACTGGCTTTGCAGCCATTGCTCTGCCATGAGTTTGCTTTTCCCGTAAGGATCGGTAGGATGACATGCTGATTTTTCATCAAATACCTGGTTAACTTCATCCCCGTATACCTTGGTTGAACTAATGTATATAAAGTGCCGTACACCCTGCTCTATTGCGTGAACAGCAAGCAGCCGGGTAAGGTCATAATTTACATCATAATAAATCTTATCCGGTATAGGAGTCATTTCATGGGCCTTTCCAGCCAGGTGAACAACAACGTCAACCCCGTTCCAGCTGACCTGATCGAACCTGGGTTCCCGAAGGGACAGTGGAATTATTTTATAGCGCGTCTTGTTATATTCTACAAATCTGCTACCGACAAACCCACCCGCTCCCGTAATAATGATTACATACTCTTTCTTCATATGGTGTAACCAGGTTTTAATGATCGTTTTTCAGCGGCCCATCTTAGCTGTGAGCATACGATCAGATCTTTTATTACCGTTCCTATACCATCCCCATTTACTAAAGTAGACAAAAGCACTTTTCATAAAAATGATCATCAGCTTAAAGCTTTTATGTGCTCCTCTGGCATAGTGATGATAGATAACTGCATGCGGGAAATATAAGGTTTTATAATATTTTGCAATTCTCCTGGTAAGGTCCGCATCTTCAAAATACATAAAGATCCGGTCGTCAAAATATCCTGCTTTTTTAAGCGCAGCTGTTCGTATAAACATGAAACATCCGGATAAAAAAGTTGATTCCATGATTTGGTTGTAATCCCTGTCCTTATATTCAAATGCATCCAGTCTTTTTCTAAAAGGTCCTAATAGAAATGAAGGCACGAACCTTCTCAAAAAAAGGTCCAGTGGTGTGGGATCCAGCTTACAAAGATGTTGTACGGAGCCGTCAGGATATAACACTTTGGGTAATAGCTGTCCTACATCGGGCGTTTTCTCCATAAAATCATACAAGATCTCCACCTGCCCCTCGTTAAAATAAACGTCTGGATTGAGCACTATATGATAGGGCGCTTCGTCTACCACGGTTCTCAAGGCAATGTTATGGGCTTTTCCAAAACCGAGGTTTGCACCATTGTATATATATTCTATTCTCGGATCCGCAATAAAGTCTGCCAGGTCCGTTTCAAGAATCCTGTCCGGAGAATTGTCGAGTAGATATAATTTAATCCTTTTCCTGGTTTTCAAAAAACTGCTGATGGCAGCCTTTACAACCTCATTATTTTTATAAAGAACTATAGATGCAGTAACATCGTATTCCATATATCCTTTTACATTATTACCCCAAAAAAGGGTAAAATTAGGAAATATAATCCGAAATTATTTGACTGAAAATCAATAGGTAAGGATTTATTAAAGTCGACAATACATGAAAAGGTCAGGCAGATAGTGCTGTCCCGGCCTTCTTAAACAGTTGCTTGTACCAGTCCTTTTTCATGCAGGGCCGTTCTATTAAAACGAAAAAAACACTGCTGAACATCAGGATGAAGACCAAAAGGATTGCTCCGTGAATGATGCTGTCTAAAAAGTACCACCGTGTAAACTGAAAACGGACAGTGTAATTCCCGATCATCGATATTATCGCGTAGTGCAATAAATAGATACTGTAACACATACCTCCGATAGTGGTTAACCATTGATTGCTAAAGACCTCTTTCCAAAACGAAGTAAAGAACACAAGGTAATAGAACAGGAAAATAATGAACGGCAGGATAAAGGCCCAAAGCCAGCGGTAAACCATGTCAGCCTGGGCATCTATATGTACCAGCCATATACTGGCCAACAGCACACATCCTCCTCCTATAGCTACAGGACCGGGTATATGTTGTTGCCGCGGAACCAGGTAAAAATCAACTAACAGAAAACCAATAAGAAAAAACTGGATGTCATTATACAGGGACCGGAATGCCGGCTGGTAAAAATGCTGAAGCATCACAAAAATCAAGATAGCGCCGACTATCAAACACCGTCTTGCCCATGGAACCCTGAGCTTAAACAACAGCGCAAGCAATGGCGCAATAATATAGAACTGAACCTCTATTTCCAGGCTCCAGGCCACTACATTTATAAGCGGTAGCACTTCCTTTCCGTAAACGAGGTTATGAGTATAAGTAAGTGAGGCGGCAAGGCTCGGGAACAATTCTTCCAGCGTATACTTATGAACAACAAAAACATTTGCCAGGAAGAGCATGATCATTACCAGGATATATGGTGGCTCCAGACGGGTAATTCTCCGTATAAAATAATGCTTCAGGGATGGGAGCGTTGCTCCCTGTATATAATGCCTGGCAAACGGGAGGGCAAGGATAAAGCCACTGATCGCAAAAAAAAGAGGAACCCCATAATATCCGTTAGCAAGTGCCCTGCCAATGAAAGGATAACTTCCATCGTTATATACATGATGGTTCTTTTCCCCAAGGAAAAGGTGCAAATGGTATAAAATTACCGACGCTATCGCTATGAATCGCAAACCATCTATTTCTGGGATAAACTTGCCGGATGAAGTTGTACGCTGTAATCTTTTTAAGATTAGTTGGCTTTTTGACATAAACAGGGAATATATACAGCTGCTATAGTTTACTTAAACGGGCGCAAGTTATTTCATTTTTTGTAAAAAACCCGTAACAGGCTCCTGCTTACTATCCTTCAGATATTGGATACCCGCACCTTTTACGCGCTGGCTGAACCTCTCCTGTACCTTATCTATATTAATACCAGCTTCGGAAACCCGTGGTTGATTGCTGTTGAACAGTGTGCGGGCCATACGTCCTGCAGTAGATGAACCCGCATTGAATGATTTAAGAATAATATAGTCTACCGGAATTCTGGCCAGTCTGACACGGTCCAGGTACACCTGGTTATTGGAAACAGCATTCTCTGCCTTCTGCAATATTTCGTCGTACTGTCTAAGATATGAAGACTGTAGGAATGATGAGCTGTAAGCAAGCGCATCTGCGCTTAATTTCAACGTCGCTTTCTCTTTAAACAGATTGGTTCTCATTGTATTGATGTAATTCAATATAGCACCCGAAGCCGGGCCATAAAACCCATTGCAAAAGTCGTTTACCAAACTATCCTGATTAAGGTTAGGCTTCCAGAGCAATTTTGACAATACAAATGTCTTCAATTCTTTCATATCACCCCCTGCCTGATTGATACCTTGCGCCAATACATACTTAACCCCACTCTTCTCGTAGAACCGGAAGTTCTCTGAAAAAGTTTGAAGATTGGGATACGGTGCCAGCACATCCTGGTAATTGGCATAATAGTCCCAAACAAAAAGATTCCTGTTTGTAAGGTTTCCCCACTGCCGCATGTAATCTGCATAGATTTTATTATGTGGATTTTTCTCAAAGCTCAGTTCCCGGGTTGTCTTGGAAGGAGCATAGACAATAAGCACATTTGCTGCCGGTTTAATATTGGAAGGAGGTTGAATCGTTTCCCGGAAGGCGAAAGTTGCAATTGTTTTATCAGGAAACACTTTCGCAACGTCATTTATAGCCTCCAACAGTAAGCCGCTCTTGGCGCCATACTTCTTATACGCCGCCTGACATTGGTCGCACTGGCAAAAGATACCCTCGTCCTCCTGCCCAACCATCCAGTATTCTGCATTAGGCTTCTGCTGCATCCGCTTCCTCAGGCCATCTATAATTATCTGACGGATCGCTTTGTTGCTAAAGCATAGCTGCGAAGGAGTCCTTTTGCCATTTACTACTGAGTAATATTCGGGATGCTGTTTATAGAAGGTTGCGGGAGGCACCAGCCAGAAGGATGAATGACCAAACAATCCCCAATCCGTATTTTTATTTTCCATTATATGGGTGATCTTATGCCAGTCCATATACAGATCATCATAAGCTATACTGGAGAAATTATCCCGTATTTTGAAAACAGGGTTCTCAACAATATCGGTGTTTCCCGGAACGGTCACATTGTCTGTCTTGGGAATATTCATTGCACCAGGGGTATAATAATTGATATGAAGGAATTTCTCAAGGAAGCTATACACGCCATATAAGGTTCCCCTCTTCATCTCCCCTGCTATATATAATGATCCGTTACGGGCCCTGATAGCAAAACCGTCATTAGTTACACCTGCTGTAATCCTCTTCTGCTTGGTCTCTTTGGTTCCTCCTATATAGATCGCATTCCGGGACGCACTCTGCCCTTCATTCTTTATTGGCAGCTGAACGCCGGTGGCTTTTGAAAAATATTTCTGAAGTTCAGTGGCTGCTGTTTGCTCAACCTTGGATGCTTGCGCCGGGATAACAATTTGATAGGCGCTTTTATTACTCTGGACAAGGGCTAGGTTTTGTCCGTTGATACTATTACATCCCATTAAAAGGATGCTAAGCATAGTGCAGAGATGTCTCATATTTCTAATGCTTTATCCTGGAATACATTAAATGCCTTCTAATATGTAATATGGTTAAGCTTCTATGGACACAAAAAAAGAGCCAATATTATATGGTGTACAATGCGGATTGGTTAGGTACGCCCTCATCAGAATACATCATAACTATTTCATTGTCAATACTATTTTTGTCTTAATTTAACTATGAGTATCCTGCGGAGGTATTTAAAGTAAGAATATGTTAACGCAAAATAACACTCCAGCCTTCCAATTACCCCCAGCTCATGTGCTTTCCGGATATTCTTAAGCTCGCCCCTTTCCATTTCCCGAAGGTTAGAGGATAAACCGGAAAATCCAAAATGCGGCTTGTTTCTCCCGGTGATTACCAGGCTTTGGTTCAATAATACACAGTGATGGTCTTTGCAAACCCTGATCCAAAAATTGCCTTCTTCAGAATAACGCTGACTTTCTTCAAAATAACCCACTTTATCCAGAATCGACCGTTTGAAGATGACCGTAGGAGTAACAAAAAAATTCTTATACAGCAATAACCTGGACGATATAGGCGTGAGGTTTGCAAACTTTTTAAAAAAGAAACGTTTGAAATGTTCGTCATTCCGGTTTGTGCCGAGAAAATCAATATCCGGATGCCTGTTAAGGATCTCGAGCTGAGTAGCCAGCTTATCAGGCAGCCATTCATCGTCAGCGTCCAATAAAGCTATGAGGCTTCCCTGGGCTTTCCGCATGCCGGCATTCCGGGCTGAGGACGCCCCGCCATTAGGCTTATCGATTAGTGTGATTTTTTCATCTTTAAACTCTTCAATAAGATTTTGAGCTACAGCTAAAGAATCATCGCGTGATCCATCATTGACAATAATTATTTCAAAATCTTTGACGGTTTGGCGTAGTACAGACTCTACTGTCCCTCTGATGGTATCAGCGGCATTGTATAAGGGTATAATGACACTAACTAGCGGCTTCATATTGATGATTGATATTTTGATCTGCACATTTATATCTGATAATATAGTAAAATAAAATACTTAGATAAAATGTGTCGGTAAATCCCTTTACATTCAATGTGAGTAAGAAAATAAACGAGCATATAAAAAACCTAAGCAGAAAATGGCTATGCCTGTTGATATAACTGCATACTGCTATAGGGAGAAACTGAATAAGCAGGTAAACAATTGTTCCGGGAATACCAAAATAGTAGATTAGCCGCAGGTAGCCTACATCAGTGCCCATGTAATATCGCGCAGGATCAAGCGGATTCATATAATAGCCGTCACCCATCACATAGGTGCTTAGGTTCTCCGGCCAGATAAACATATCTTTTAACTCATCTGTAGATGCCGACTTTACACCCTCTCCCTGGGCATAATTAATAAACAGCTCAAAGCCAAATTCCGTGGCATTTGATAAAAGCTCTCTTGATTCCTTTGACAGTAAAAAAACCATGGAACCCATTAGCATAAGAATCACCAAAAGGCTGCCCAGGAATTTAAAAACACTTTTTGATATGGTTATCCTGGTAATGGAGGAAGGCCAAAATAACAGTGCTAAAGCCATGATCATTCCGATCAGGGTAGTTCTTGCCATCATCGTGCCCAGCACGAATAATAATATAAAAGCAACTGCATAAAAAAAGATCATAGCAGGTTTGTGACGTCTGACCCTGAGAAGTGTGGCCAATAGAAACAACATATACCCATGCACGATCCCTGATCCAAAAAAGTTCGACCCAAATCCTACCAACCTGAAGCTCGTAAATCCGCCAAGACGCTCATCGGTTAACTCATCAATATTCTGTATGCCAATTAGAATATTGTACAATGCAGGAGACAGAAACATTCCAAGGGAAATCAAAACCTGCATCAGGCCGGCAATAATAACATAATTCCCTACAACATAAAAAGACGGCTCTTTATACACTTTCTTAAAAGCCCAGACAACAAAGTAGCCCGATAACAGCATATATATAAATGACCCTGCATACTTGATAAAGGATGCATCATTTGTAGCATTAACAAACATACTAAAACCCGAAACCAATGCCAACAATATAATCAACAGGCTTAACAAAATGATCTCACGATGTATGCGTATGTTGCCGGCAACATGATCTTTTAACACCTGTATAGACAGTAATACCATACCAAACAAAGTGAACAGTATCCTCGAACCTATACCTGCCGGCAACCCTTTCAAAGGAACTGAATAGATATAAAAGAAAACTATTAACTGCAATAAAATTATGCTTATGGCATTATGGTAAGTACGTTTAACTTTCATAATAGGTAATATGACCGTTTACACTTCTTTCCAGCGAAAACTGTTGTGCTGTCTCCCGTGCTTTAACTCCCAATGCCGTCCGAAGCTCGTTGTTTCGCATAACAAGCAATAACATAGACGCCAAAGTATCACTGTCAAACGTCGGGTATAGCACCCCGTTATTCATATGATCAATAAACTCATTAAAAACCTGGATGTCGGATGCAACCACAGGTATTCCCATCGCCATCATCTCAATCAAACCTATACCAAAACCCTCATATTCAGAAGGGAATGCACCAATATCGGCAACCGACAATATTTCGGGGATATTGGTAACATTACCAAGCAGCACTACACTTCTCTCAAGCTGGTTTTCCTGAACATAGTTTTCAATGGCCGTTCGCATTTCTCCATCTCCTGCAAAAACAAGTTTCACCCCTTCTTCTTCGGCACGTATCTTTTTAAACGCCTTTAAAAGAGTGATATGGTTTTTACCAGGCACAAGCCTGGCGGGATAAACAATCGCCAGTTCATTTTCGCTCAGTCCCAGCTTTTCTTTAGAGTAACTGTACTTATTCCTGTCGAATACTTTCAGGTCTACCCCATTGGGAATACACCTGCTTTCAAAAGCGTAATTCTTATAAAACTTCTTATTATTGTCATTGATTTCGGCAGAAACTCCTATTAATTTGGGCTTTGCCAACAAAAATGAAACCTTCTCAAACAGACGTTTTATTCTCGAAGAAAAACTGTGATTACTATAGTGAAGCCCTGAAGTATGAATGGAATGAAAAATCTTTGCAGATACTTTAGAGCCCTTGATGGCTATGTTTGCAAGAAGTAACCGGTGGATATTGGAGTGTGTATGAATAATATCAGGATTATATTGCTTTATATACGAAATCAGCCGCGGCACACCTTTAAACAGGAATAAAACAGACCTGAGACCAATAATATCTCTCTCAGGGAAAGGTAAAGCATAAAACCCGATATTTGAGTTCAGCTGACTTTTAAAAGGATTATTATCACAAGACAACGTTACAAACGTTATGCTGTATTTCTCCGGGTCAAAAGAATTACATAGATCAACTACGATCCTTTCCCTTCCTCCTACACATAACGAATCCAGGATGACTAGTACTTTTCGCATAACATTTAGCAACTATCCTATTTTACGTATTATATGTTTCATAGTATGTTTTGGAGACGCCGTAAACAATTGCCGGATCGCCACCAATTTAACATTTATGCCATTCCTGCTGCTTTTCACTATACTTAACAAGGCATTTGTATAGTATTTGTTGATGATCTCTCTAAATACACCTGTTGCATATTTACCACATACTTTGTTCCTGGCTATTAATCCGTTCTTCCAGCTCTTCAGCGTTTTCACATCATGCGCCGTAACCGGCACATCCCAATCGCCGATTATAAAGTTGATATGATGCCTTACATACTTCACGTCCAACCCCAGATATGCCGCATTATCCTCCAGAATTTTACAGAGCAATGCGCTATACATATCCCTTTTCTTACTGCTGTAGTTAGCGTCATGCATCCTGTACTTCAGGAGGTATTCCGGAATATTAGCTCCCTTACATAATTTGGACACCCTTATCCAGAGATCGTAGTCTTCGGCCGGCTCCATTCCTTCACGGTACCCGCCACACTCAATCAATACAGAGCGGCGGATCATTACAAGCGGATGAGCAACAGGTGTGCGGAACATTAGTTCAATGCGCCATTCTTCCGGATCAGTTGGACAAATATTCTTCCCTATGACTGCACCCTTGTCATTTATAAGTTGACAATCCGCTCCGCAAATACCAATATCGCTATGCTCATCCAATAATGCAACCTGCTTCGAGAGCCGGTCTGCCATACATATGTCATCGGCATCCATGCGGGCAATATAAACTCCCTCAGCAAGTTGCAAACCCCTGTTGAGGGTTTTGACTATACCTGAATTAACTTCATTTCTGAAATACTTAATCCTGCTGTCACTATAGCTTTTAATGATAGCAGCCGAATTATCAGAGCTGGCATCGTCAATAATAATCAGCTCAAAGTCGGAAAATGTCTGTGTTAAAACACTCTCTATTGCATGCCTCAGAAATTTATCACCGTTATAAACAGGCATCAACACCGATACTTTGGGTTTCAATATCATTATGCCGTACTATTATTTTAGTAGTTCAATGTTTTTAAATTCCTTTAACCAGGTATTATAGAACCCTTCTATTTTGCCGTAAGAATTATCCAGCAGCAACACTTTTTTATTTAACAACACAGCCAAAATTAACCCGTGTAGTCTCGTGGTCACTATCGTATCGTATTCATTTATGAACCGGATACCGGTCTCAATAAACTTCTTTCTGTTTCCGGACGATTTCAACCCGAACTCTGGGTTCACGAGGCGGTTGAGTACGGGAACATTTATAAGTTTACCAGATAACCGTTTTTCAATTATCTCCCCATACACTTTGTACATTGAAAAGGTGTCGCTGATATTATAGGTTGGCCAATCTTTGACGTCAGCCTCGCCGGTAATCTGTTTCTTTACATTGTTTTCATTAAAGCCATTGGCCAGTTCCTTATCTGTTCTCCGCATGATTAACGTTCTCCCTGTAACCCTTTCAGACAAATAGTTACTAAGGTCCATACAGAAAGCCATATCAGGGAGTAACAGCAATTTTTTTGTATCAATGACTTTACTCAAGGCATCTAGGGAAACCGTATCCCGCACACAGACATGTATGTCTTCATGAACGTTAAATATCTGCGCATCTCCCTTCAACAAAGATTTATCCTTATAAAAGATCGTTTGCGGAAAAACAATGATCCTGTTGTGCGGAAATTGCTTCACCACATCCAGCCTGAACTTTTGTACTTCAGGATAGATATCGCCAAAGTTACCTCCACCATGCAGAAGGATTACCGCATCTTTTGGTATCCTGTCCGGCAGGTATGTGTAATGGTTGCAGGAATAAACCATCTTGTACGGCACGTAGTCCTTCAGAAAATCAAGCTCCCCCTGCCATATAAGGTTATCGCCGATGTTACGGTGATTGGGAACATCGAGTAACACGTAGTTATTGTTTATCAAAGGCTGAAGCGCATCTGCAATTTTCTGCTTTAAGCCTTTTATCTTCTCTATATTATAAAACTGCATATACCTAAATAATTACCTAAAGTGTTATGATCGGCCCAATTTGGCCTTGATAAGGCCAAAGGTCTGCTGTAACATGGGCATATTAATGAAAAAAGTATAAAGTAATGATATAACCAATAGTACCCAGATCAGCAGGTCGCTTTCATATACATACAGCACAACAAATGAGCAGACAAACAAAATCAGGAACCCCATCAATGGCTTAAGTTCTAAACTTACCCGTAGATGCTTACGGGTATCAAATACCCTGATAAGATAAAGAGATATAAACCCAAGCAAGGTTCCTGTAGCCACACCAAAAAGCTTACAATACCTCACCAGCAGCAGTGCTACCAAAAGGTTAATTATTCCGGCCACCAATGTTGTCAAAAATATTTTCCTTGTACTCTTTAGGGTCAGGTAAATAGTGCCATAAAAACCGGAAAACGTTGAAAAGGCAACCGCAAGAAAGAGAATGGGCATATATCTCCAGGCATCGAAAAAACCAGGACTGATCAATATCCCGATTATAAATTTAGAGCACAATGCCAGCAGGAGAGCGGCAGAAAGCTGCATGATCACCATCTTGTTGAATACTTTTGAAAAAAAAGCATCCCTATCCTTGTGATGAAAATTAAGTATAGCGCTTTCCTGCCACGCCATAATCAACACTGAATCGATCATCACCATAATAGCCGGAAACCGGTTGGCCACACCGTAAATTCCATTTGCATCCATACCCAGGTATCCCAGAATAATATACTTATTCGCCGAACTTATCAGCCACCAGCTGATGGTGTTAGGTACCAGCGGCCAGGAATATTTCAACAGCTCGCCAATCTGCTTTATTGAAAACCTGTGTAGTTTAAAATACCTAAACAGATTTTTCTTATATACTAAAAAAATGCTCGCTGCAATATTTGCAAAAATAGTAGAGATGAACAGCGCCGTTACTCCCATACTGAACACCGTCAGCAACAGCACATTAAATATGAGCAACACGGCCGAGAAAATGATACCGCTCATAGCAAATAGCCTGTTCTCCTGCAATCCACGAACACTTAGCTGTATTACAGGCAATATGGCGGAGGTAGCCAGCAAAACCAGCAGTACCCCATACTGCCGCAATCCGAAAAAAAGACCTGTCAGTAAAACCAATGCAGCGATCACGATATTGAAAAACACCAGCAACCAGGCATTGGTTATCACGCTTTCCTTTAATTCCTCATTGTCTTTTGAGTCCAGAAGCCATCTGAAAATACTGTCTGAAAGCTGCATGGTGATAAGGGGTACAAGCAATGTGACAGTGGTCACAACAAGGTCATAAAATCCAAACTCGTCTTTGCTGAGATAATAACTGTAGAGAGGAACCATAATAAAACTCAGGACGCGTGAGCCGAGGTTGCCAATCGCATAAATTATGGTGTTCCTGATTATTTCTCTGCCCCTTTCTTCCATCTTTACAAACAGCTTGGTTAATCACTTTACATGTATATGGTGGCGTTTAGCCTCTACCTCTCATAGTGTCGCTATAGATTTTACGGGCAAGCAGAAATACCACTATTAGAAATCCTCCCAAAATTCCTCCAAGTATAATTCCCTTTGCCTTACCCAACCGCTCCTTCTTCAGTGGCAGAATGGGCCTGTCCACAATCTGTATAACGGGGGTTTCCTGCGCCATGGCGATCTTGCTTAGCTCAAGATTCTTAACCACCTCCGCATACATAGTCTGCAACATAAATTTGTCTCTTACTGCCAGCTCAGTATTCACTCCGGCAGCTTGTCTGGCAGGATTAAGGTTCAGATCTTGTATGGCCGCCGCTGAATAAGTCTTGCGGTTCAACAGCTTCTCCAGTGAATCTGCCTGTTGCTGCAGCCTGTCAATATTGATCTTATTATGCCTGGTCTTTGTATCAATATAGAAACTGCCTGCCTGATCTACGATATGCTGTATAAATACCTTCGAGAAAACCTCGCTGGCAGAGATACACTGGACTTTAATAAAGCTTAACTTCTTATCCAGCTTTTCTACTTTGTACTTTCCTTTTACAATCTGTTCGTGGATAACATTCAACACGCTATCCTGCACTAAAGAAAATCCTTCCCTGGTTTCGGTAACAGGGAACTTCAATGTTCTCAGTTCCGGGCGTTTCCACTTATCACGCAGTTCATAAGCATCAATATACAATTCCGCCAGGCTCATGGTCTTTCCCTGATATGTAACGGATGAAAGCAGGGCTCGTTCAATCATCAACCTTGATTTTAAAAACTCTATTACATTGTCTCCCTCAAAAACACCGGTTCCACTGCCTCTGCCGCCAAGATCAATACCAAACTGGCTCGCCAGACCTGCGTAAGCGCTTAAGGGACTTGAAGAGTTATCCTCTACAACAAAAGTAAGCTCTCCCTTATAATCCGGTTTGTCCAATAATGACATAGTAAGGCCAATACCAGCGCCAACCAATCCCACAATTATTATGGTAAGCCACTTACTCAACAGGTATTTCCACCAATCCTGTATTTTCAGTATCAGGTCTTTTAGTGTTACTTCATCTTCCTGAAAATGCTGTTGTCTGGTATTTTCCATTTTTTATCGTAAAATGAACTATGATTTGCCGATCCAATAATTATTATAGCCTGGCATCCACAATCTCTCTGTTAAGAAAAGCCTTTGTATCAAATACCACCGCGTTATTACTGCTCTTTAATGCGCTATAATCCAGTTTTCTGAATGCTTCATGGGCAACTGCCAGAATAATAGTATCATACCTTTCATTCAATTCATGCACCAAAGCAAGCTCATAAGCTACTTCCACATCTTCCTTTATGGCATAGGGATCATATACATGTACCTCCAGTCCGAACTGCTGCAGCTCCCGGTAGATGTCGATTACCCGCGAATTTCTTATATCGGGACAGTTCTCTTTGAAGGTGATACCTAGTATCAGGGCCCGGGCGCCCTCTATTTTATGCCCCTTGCGGATCATCAGTTTGACAACTTTGTTCGCTATAAACATACCCATATTGTCGTTCACCCGGCGTCCGGACAAAATGACGTGAGGATGATATCCCAGCGATTCAGCCTTATAAGTAAGATAATACGGGTCCACTCCTATACAGTGTCCTCCGACGAGCCCGGGTTTAAACTTTAGAAAATTCCACTTGGTAGCCGCAGCATCAATAACATCCATCGTGTCAATGCCCATTCGATCAAATATCAACGCAAGTTCATTCACAAAACTAATATTCAGATCCCGCTGCGCGTTTTCGATCGCCTTGGAAGCCTCCGCTACCTTGATGCTGGGCGCCTTATATGTGCCAGCCTCGATGATGTTGCGGTAAAGCAGATCCACTTTCTCGGCTGCCTCAGGAGTAGAGCCTGAAGTTACCTTTTTAATACTAGTAAGCGTATTGATTTTATCTCCGGGATTAATTCTTTCGGGAGAATACCCGCAGTAAAAATCAACATTATACCGGAGCCCCGACACCTTTTCCAGCAGCGGTACACAGTCTTCCTCTGTGCAGCCCGGATATACCGTAGATTCATAGATCACAATATCGCCAGGCTTTAAAACGCCGGCAACCGTCTCGGTGGCAGACAAAAGAAAACGCAGGTCCGGGCTTTTGAACTGGTTGACGGGCGTAGGTACTGTTACAATAAATATTTTGCAGCGCCTTAGCATTTCCCGGTCAGAGGATAGCACCAATCCTTTATCCTGGTCCTCTTCGTTCTTCTGCAGTACCACCCGGCTTAATTCTATGGGGTCCACTTCACCGGTATGGTCCTTCCCCTGCTGCAACGCCTTTACGCGCTTTTCGTCTATATCGAAACCCGTAACACGATACTTCTTCCCGAAGGCTACCGCAAGCGGTAAACCAACATAACCAAGTCCGATTATAGCAATTTCAGGCCTGAGAGCATCCATATTTTCTATTTAATCCTATCCAATAACGTCACAACAATCAAGGCTATTGACGCCAGACCGCTTGCTAACCCGATAGCCTCCTGCCCACTTAGCCCTTTACGCTCTCTTTTGGTAGGTACATATATTTCCGCTCCCGGCTTAACTTTCGGATAACTATTAAAGAACAGCACCTTACGGGTGTTTTTCACCTCACCGTTAGCATAAACTATGTAGCTCCTTCTCTTGAGCGCCTGGGTAGTAAACCCGCCGGCGCCACGGATGTAGTCTCTGAAACCAATATTCCTTTCAAAGCGTACTTTCTTCGGGAAGTATATCTCCCCAAATACCTGGACCGTCTGTAACTTCTTGGGAACTTTGAGAATATCCCCTTCTTCTACCAGCAGGTCGTATTTAGATCCGGGATTTTTCAGTATCTGGTCCAGGTTAATGCCCAGCAATTGTTCTTTACGCTCCATAGCGCTCTTCAACCGGAGAATGTCCGAGCTGTCCTGCATTTTATTATAGAACACCTCCAGCTTATTGGTGAGGTAAGCACTGTCCGACTCATTTACAAATGTTTTACGCAGCAATACTGCCCCTTCGGGATACGCTTCAGGGCGCAGCCCGCCGGCACGGCGGATCACGTCAGAAATACGCTCCCGCTTTGAGTTAATAGCATATTGCCCGGGGTATAAAACCTCGCCTCCTATCTGCATATTGGCTTGCTCCATGTAGGAGGGCGCTTTGCGCACCATTACCTCGTCAAAAGGCTGCAGGCCAAATGCTGCCGCACCGGGATTATTGGCCAGATCAGCATTGATATCAAACTGCTGGATGATCGCCATCCTGGTATCCGATGAATCTGCACCTGAACGTATACGTCTGGATATCTCCACATGTTTCAGAGATGCTGCATCTCTCAACCCCCCGGCTATCAATATCAGATCCTCCAGCTGCATACTATCCGCATACACATACTGTCCGGGTTGATTTACCTCTCCGTTTATCTTTACCTGGTACAATTCGCGCAGTCCCATCTTCGAGTATACAATCACGCTGTCCTCCCGCTGCAGGCGCAACTGCTGGCGGCCATTTACCACGTCAGCCACGTTAAAGCTGACCATGGCGGGGGTGTAATCTGCCTGCAGGCGGCGGATCACCCCGCGTGTAAGTGCCGCTTCCTCTTTTACGCCATCCGCCTTGCGGATAAGATCGCCTACCGTCATTCCCTCCTCAAGGGCATAATCACCCGGGTGGAACACTGCACCTGAAATGGTTACCCGGTTGGTAAAACGTGTCAATATTGAATCTACAAAAAACTGGTCGCCTGATTTTGGCTGAAAGCTGCTGATCTGGTCAGCGGGGATGTTTACTACCTCGCGCTGCCGGTTATTGATCCTGTTAGCACGGATAATCTCCCGGTAGGCTTTATCTGTATACCCGCCCGCATATTCCAATATCTGCTGCAGGGTTTCATTCTCCTTTGCTTCAAATATAGCCGGGCGTTTCACCTCACCTGTCAGTTCAACACGGGTTTTATACGGATTAACCTTTACAATATCCTGATCCTGCAATACAATGTTATTGGTAAGATCTCCCCGGGTAATAAAATCATACAGGTCAAATGTAGCCGCTGTTTGCCCATTGCGTATCACCTGGATGTTACGGAAAGAACCATTTTCACCCGGACCGCCAGATACATAAAGTGCGTTCGCTACCGTTGCAAGGCTTGGCAGGCTATATGTTCCGGGACGTTCAATTTCACCAATGAGCAATACACGTATACTGCGGATGTTGCCGAGAGACACCTGTACAAAGGTGTTTCCTGTTTTAATACCGCCATAAATGCTAGAAAGCTGCTTGGTGATACGAACGCGCGCCTCCTCCATTGTCAGTCCATTTACATAAACGGGGCCCAGGTAGGGAATGCGGATATATCCGTCAGGAGTTACTTTCAGCTGGTGCTGCACCTCAGAATAACCATATACGTCTATAAGTAACTCATCATTTGTGGCTATGCGGTAATTAGGGGGAGTAGGCATCCGTAGATTGGGCTCGAAGGTCAAATTCTTATTGCTGAACAACTCTGTACCAAAGATCTTTCTCCGCCGAAGTTCCCGTTCAAAATCCTCTTTACTCCTGAGGCGCCGAAGCCGCTGGTCCCAGTAATCAGTTGTATCATTTACCTGGCGGGACGATTCGTCAACGGTTTCTGTACTCGTGTCCCGTCCTGCATTATCCGCCAGTTCCTTATCCAGCCCCATTGCCTGTATCCTTGCCTTCAGCTTTGTCACCTCCGCATCCGGTATCCCATTCTGTGCCGCATACTCATCCACCTGGTCAAAAGTGATCTTATTCTTCTTCATTTCACTTACCAGCTGCCGTACCTGGTCGTCAGACAGCTGATCCACCTTTACCTGCTTCAACTGGTCCCTCGACATTGTAGCCGTTGGCACCTGAGCATGGGTAACACCTATAAACCCTATCAATAAACACAGTTGTAACAGTATTATTCTCCTGAGCATGAATTCAAAAATGACTTTCTCGATTAATTAACAAAACCTCCATCCAACCTATTTTACCCCGCGGGGCATGGGCAAATCAGGTGCAAATCTATTAAAAATAACCTATTTGCATTAGCTGAATGAAAATCAGCAAAATAATAGTTTCTCATTATATATCAACCCGCTATTTTAGGATTTCCCGCTTTTTTTGTTTAAATTAGCTATAAGTAAAATCAGTCAAAAATGTCTTCCCCCGAATTTGCTGACCTGTTGCTGCATCAGTCTGACTTCCTGAAGCCTTTTGCAATAGTGCTTACCAGAGATTCGGAAACCGCACGCGACCTCTACCAGGAAACCATGTACCGCGCACTCGTTCACCAGGAAAAATATATGGAAGGCACCAATATCCGGGCCTGGCTCTTCACCATCATGCGGAACCTGTTCATTAACCATTACCGCCGCAAAGCCAAACAACAGCTTTTCCAGGACCATGTAGCCCGCGACCTCGCCCTGCTGCAGCATTCCTACGTTAACAACGAAGCCGAAAGCAGCCTGCGGATGAAAGATATACAATACGCTATTTACCGTCTTCCTGTCCTCTTCAAACGCCCTTTTCTACTGTATTATGAAGGTTTTAAATATTATGAAATTGCCGATATGCTGCACGAGCCTATGGGAACCATCAAAAGCCGTATCCATTTTGCACGGAAAATGCTGAAAAGACAGATCACCTCCTATTAATTTCCGCTTAACTTAATGAGCCAACCTACACAACGTTTCCTATCGCTGGATGTATTCCGCGGCCTTACCGTGGCCGGGATGATCCTTGTCAACAACCCGGGCAGCTGGTCTTACGTATACACGCCGCTAAAACATGCACACTGGCACGGCTGTACGCCTACCGACCTGGTATTTCCCTTCTTCCTCTTCGCAGTAGGCAATGCCATGAGCTTTGCCATGAAGAAATACGAAACTCAGGGCCACCAGGTTGCGCTGAGGAAAATATTAAAACGGACATTGCTGATCTTCCTGATTGGCCTGGTGCTCAACTGGTTCCCTTTCTTTAAATGGGAGGGCGAACAGCTGGTAGTCAAGCCCTTATCTCAGCTGCGCATCCTCGGCGTACTCCCCCGTATAGCCCTCTGCTACGGCATAGGCGCCCTCATTATCCACTTCGCAGGCGAACGCCGGGCCTTCTTCATAGCCGGCTGTATCTTACTGGTCTACTGGTGGATCCTGCTGGCTTTCGGGCAGAACGATCCTTACAGCCTGGAGGGTTACGCCGGACTACGGCTGGACAAGTGGCTGCTGGGGCCTCAGCACATGTACCGGGGCGAAGGCGTACCCTTTGACCCCGAAGGTATCCTCAGTACCCTCCCCGCAGTATGCAATGTGATCTTCGGCTACATCGCCGGCTCCTATATCCAGCAGAAAGGAAAGGATTTTCCCATGTTATGCGGTCTGCTGATCAGCGGCTGCCTGCTGGTGTTTGCAGCCCTCTGCTGGGATTTGGTGTTCCCCATCAATAAGAAGATCTGGACCAGCTCCTATGTACTGTATACCGTTGGTATTGCCCTCCTGCTGCTGGCCATATTAATGTATGCAATAGAATTCAGGGGCTGGAAACGTACCGCTGGCTTCTTTGAGGTATATGGCAAAAATCCTTTGTTCATCTACGTAATGTCCGGGGTGCTGGTAAAACTATACTTCCTGGTTCGCACCGGGCCCAATCAGAACCTCTACGGCTGGCTGTACGAACATATATTCCGGCCCATCGGGGGCAATTACCCGGGCTCCCTGCTCTTTGCCCTGTTCCATGTAGGCCTGTTCGGACTGCTGGGCTGGTGGATGGATAAACGTAAGATCTATATCCGGGTGTAAAAAGATGCAGGTTACGGACGGATTCAAACCGCCGTGAAGGTTTTGCGGACCTTTACCTCGTCTCTCGGCCACGTAACCTGCATAGTATCTTAAGCGGGTGCGCCGTACAAAAGGCGCAGATAGCGTTGTTCAATAGTTGCCTTAAAATAAAGGATCAGGGGCTGCACCAATGCCGCCGTCCACAGTAAGGCGGGATGCGGCCAGCAGTAATACACGGCAATAAACACCACCAGCAAACGGGCATACTCCAGGTAAAACACCCATCTGCGCTGCTCCAGTATAGCGCCGCTGTTCACCAGCGTTAGCAATATCACCAGGGTAATACATACCTGGATGAACACCGGCGCCTGTTCTTCCAGCAACAGGAAAAAGAACAGCACCGCAATAATAACCGCCGTCTGGCCCAACACATAATGCTGCAGCCGCCGGGTAGCTGCACCGGTACTGTTGCGGAACAGAAAACGCTCCTCCAATACTGGCCTGATGCCCGGGTTAATGTGATCCGGCTTCCCGAATACCACCTTCCATTTCTGTTTCCAACCCTCCGCCCTGCGGTAGGCATACACAATCTCCAGCAGGAAATGAAAGTGCTGCCACAAAAAACTATGGCTGTTGAGCGGCTTCGTGAGGCCATACTCCGGCTCCTCATCTTCCGCTGCAAAAGTGCCGAAGATCTTATCCCAGATGATCAGCACATCGCCATAGTTCCTGTCAAGATATTTTTCATTGCTGGCATGATGTACACGGTGATGAGAAGGCGTAACCAGTATATACTCCAGTATGCCCAGCTTCCCGATAGTACGGGTATGGATAAAGAAAGGATACAGGCCATGCACCAGCTGCACACTGATGATCATAGCCGGCGGAAAACCGATCACCGGCAATACAGACCAGAACATCATCCGGGCAAATGCCTGGAATACCGTGATGCGTGCAGATACCGTATAGTTAAAATCTTCGCTCTGGTGGTGCACCACATGAGCGCCCCACAGGATGTTTATCTCGTGCGCCAGGCGATGGTACCAGTACCAGATAAAATCTGTACAGATCAGCAAGGCTATCCATAACAGTACGCCGGAGCGTATGTCAAAGACACCGAAATGCCGGTGCAGATAATCATAAACAAAGTAAAAGATGCCCACCGTAAAGGTGTCCAGCAGACGTTCGGCAATGCCGACATTCAGATTGGTGATGGAATTACTGAAGGTAAAATACTTCCATCCTTTTTTACGCGCCACCCAGTATTCTATTCCCATAAAAAACAGGAACAGCGGAATGGCCCAGGCCATGTGATTTAAATGCATAGGATCTGAGCAATCAAAATAAGGTGGTGGTAAACAGCTACAATAATAAGGTATTTATTTTAATTACCCTACAATTTTTGTAGACTTTATACCTGCCTTCTTATTCCGCTGCCATCCGCACAATCTTCGGGCGGAAACTTCCTATCACATCTACCAGGCTGCTTTGCGCCGCCATCACTTCACTGATATTCTTATACGCCCGCGGCGCCTGGTCTGGCCCACCGCCAAACAGTGTTACGGCCTGCTCTTCCAGTTGGCTGCCCAGCTCCTCTTCAGAAATAGCAGCTGCTGCCTTTGCACGAGACATGCGGCGCCCTGCTCCATGCGCGGCAGATTGCAGGGAACGCGCTTCTCCCCTTCCCCGCACAATATAACCGGATGCTGTCATAGAACCCGGGATAATACCCATTACTCCTTTACCCGCAGGCATTGCGCCTTTACGGTGCACAATCAGTTCCTGCCCGTTGTGGATCTCTTTCCATGCAAAATTGTGAGGCGTCTCTATTCTGGCCAGCAGTTGTGCCCCCATGGCCTTCATAAGACGGCTGTGTATAAGATGATGACTGGCGCTTGCATAACTGCCCGCCAGGTTCATAGACCGCCAGTATTCCTGCCCTGCCTCGGTATCGAGCTCCAGCCAGGCCAGGTGCTGCGCGGCAGCAGGTAAGGAGCACAGCTCACGGGCAAGGCGGGTATAATAAGTGGCTACCTGTGCGCCCAGGTTACGGGAACCGGAGTGAGACAACAGACCGATATAGGCGCCCGGCGGCAGGTTAAAATCATTCGTGCCGCTGATTTGCACAATGCCCCAGTCAACAAAATGGTTACCGTCGCCTGAAGTGCCCAGCTGCAATGCGGCTCTTTGCTGCAGGCGGCGCAGCAGCGGCAGCTCGCGGAAAAGCGGATGTTCCAGCACTGTATCCTCTGCCGGGGCCTCCCATTCTCCACTGCAGCCAAAACGGGTGTGTTGCAGGAGCGCCTGCTCAAAACGCGCGGCCCGTTTCTCCAGCTGACTTATCGGGAGGTCCAGTATGCTAAGACACATGCGGCAGCCTATGTCCAGCCCTACGCCATAAGGTATCACCGCATTATTCGCCGCGAGCACGCCGCCAATCGGCAGGCCATAACCCTGGTGTGCATCGGGCATCAGCGCCCCGGCTACTGCCACGGGCAAACGCACCGCATTGTTCATTTGCTGAATGGCCCCTGTTTCAATAAAGCCCGCGCCATATATTTCATAAGGCACCGGAATTTCTTTAAGGGGGGTGTCCTTATCCCCCGGGGTTTCCATCAACCGCCCCGCTACTTTCCTGAGGGCGCTGTCAGAGAGATAAGATAAAGGATCGGTCAGTACCTGTTTAAGGATGTGCAGGGCGGCTTCTTCAGTATGGTGTTTGAACTGCTGTTCCATAGCGCTGATGGCCAGGTTTATAACGGGCCCCTCGGGGAACCCGATGCTACGAAGTGCTGTACAGGTAAGTTTCAGTCTTGTCATAACAGTAGCAGATATGTTTGTTTACAATTCATGGTGGAAAAGGCTTGTTTCATTTTCCGTATTCAGTGCTTTACCAGTGCACTCGCAGCCCTTGTTTGCTGCCGGCCCCTGGTAAAGTTGAATACAAGACATCAAGCGTTACGGCGCTTTTGAATTGGGATCAATGCAAACAGAGACGAAAAAATATCTTACAAAAAAGCCCTGCTCGTTATACACGGGCAGGGCGCTTAAATAACGTTTAGGTCTATATTACGTTATCGCATACCTTGCCCTGTTGACCCTGACATTGTCAAGGTCAAGCCCGAACCATTTCCATATGTTTTCCGCTATCCTGATCATACTCCACCTGGTAACAAAAAAGCCCGGCTTTTCAGTAAGCCGGGCTTTTCGTTATATACATAAATCACTTTGATCTATCGATAATAATAACATGCCCGGCACCTACGATTGTCCACCTTCGCGGATGGCATCGCTGATTGTATGTTAGTATGAATGTATCGCATGTTATGTTTGTTTTATGAAAAATTAACGGAGCAAAGATACAGTGATTATTATAGATAGTACAATTTTTCACCGTCTTTTTTTTGAAAAGGTCCATAGCCCATGGACGATAATCCGGAACAATTTCTCCGTCATATAGCAACTGTATTGCGCATTCACTGCGGACTATTAACCATGGACCATGGACCCAGATATAAATGAACTCCGAAAGCAGGATTAACAACAACAGATGAGGCTTGGTCGACCGTTTATATCAATTCCATGCTGGTTGCAAACTGCTTCTGCAGGCGTTGCAACTGGCGGATATGCCTTTCAATATGTTTGGTCAGGAAGTAGATATACTGGTAGATATCCAGCTTGCCCAGGTTGTTTACAGACATATTCGTAAACACCAGCAACCCTTCCCCGTTCTGCAACAGGCTGAGGTTATACCAGCACTGTGCAAACTGTTGCTTCAGCAATGCCCTGATCTCCTGCATGTCTTTCATGCCGGTAGGCTCCATGTGATCGGGGCGGATCCATCCAAAAGATTTACTGCCTATCACATCTATCTGCTCAAACTTGTTGAAGTAGTCGCCGGGCAGCACCACATTGTGGCCGTTCTTCTTACGTTCCAGCGCCCTGCGTGTTGCCTTGTTGATGATCAGCAACAGGAAATAATTGGTAAGGCTGATGTGCTCCAGCACTTCGTGAGCGTTCCACTGATCCGGGCCGGGTTTAAAATCCAGTAAAGCCGGCTCTTTTTCAAACCAGGTATCCAACTCTCTGAAGTTGGTAAGCAAAGCCTCTCTTACAACTTGAATAACGTTTCTCATGATCTCACTATTTGGGGTTATGCACCTTCCTGATCCTAGTGTATACGGGCTAGTACATAACTATATGAATATTTAAAACAAAAAACCCGGTTCGCTGTATCAACGAACCGGGTTCCTATAGCAAAACTAGGGCCGTTTTACTATCGTATTCCTGGTCCGGTTGATACCTGGGGCACAACATCTCCTGTACGTGTTATCCGCATGCCTTTTGGCAATAATTTAACACGATCGACAGTTGCTGGTTGCTTTGTTTGGTGCTCAGTCATCATTACTTTCTCTCTAAAGCAAAAAAAGTCCCGCATTTTCTCTGCGGGACTTTCTGTTATATCACTTGATAACTTATTCTGTTAACAATTGGTGCAACATGCCCGCAATCCGCTCCTGACCTGCTTCTTTAGCTTACAGGACACCGCAGAAATTGTATGTTGAAGATTGCGTGACATTTTTTCTCTTTTGCTGTTACAAAGATATTTTTATTTTTTCACTACACAAAATTCGCCAGCGTTTTTTTTGCTGAATTAATAATTTTTTTATAAATGGCGCGTTGCTGCCTGTAAATGGCGGGGGAAAGTAAGGTGATTAGCTATTACTGCTTAAATAATAGATATAGATGTTAGTATGCAGTATGCAGTGTTCAATATTCAATATTCAGTAATCAATAACCAGTTGTCAGTTATCAGTTGCCAATGGTACCCGCTCAGGCCCAAACGTTTCCAGTAACAATGGTCTGCAGTCCACTGGCCACAATCCATACCGCGGGTGTTCAATGCTTTTGCCCGCCACCATAAACGGTACGGCCTGGAGCCCGTGGTCCGGAGACGGATCATTGTTGGCGGCAGACATCTTTGATTGGGTTATGTCTGTTACATCATTATTACTATTTGCTTACCCCCGGATCATCCATACTCCGCTAAATACGCTCATCTGAAAACGCGCTGCTGACAACTGATAACTGACTATCGTCAACCTCCAATTGATCAAAAAAGCTTTAACTGTGGCGTTGGACGCTGGAACAACGATGTATTAAACTCAAAACGTTCATTATTAAGACCATACTTTCTGGCATGCACCTTGAACTGCTGGCGGATCAGATCAGCTATATTACCATCGCCCCGCATCCTGCGGCCAAATTCGCTGTCGTTCACCTTTCCTTCATGCATGCTCTCTATCATATGCCACACTTTGTCCGCCCGGTCGGGGAAATTTTTGTATAACCAGTCGTTAAAAATAATCTTCACGGCATCATTCAAACGCACCACCGTGTAACCTGCAAACTTTGCCCCGTTCTGCGCCGCCATCTCCAGCAGCTGGGGCATCTCATGATCATTGAGGCCGGGGATCATCGGCGCCGTCATCACCCCCACCGGTATGCCTACCTCACTCAGCTCTTTCACTATCCGGAAGCGCTGGGCCGCCGTAGTGGTACGCGGCTCCATTTTCTGCCGCAGGTCTTCCTGCTGCGTAGTAATAGACACGTATACACATACCAGCTTATCCTGAGCCAGCTTCTGTAAAAGGTACTTATCCCTGAGCACCAGGGAGTTCTTGGTGATGATGCCCAGCGGCTGCTTATATTCCAGCGCCACTTCCAGCAGCTGGCGGGTGACGAACATCTTCCGCTCCAGCGGCTGATAACAGTCTGTATTACCGGAAAGACTGATGGGTTTAGGCACCCAGTTCTTATTATCCAGGAACTTGCGCAACAGCTCGGGCGCATTACGCTTCACAATAATCTTGCGCTCAAAATCAAGTCCGGCACTCAGGCCCCAGTACTGATGGGCATTACGTGCATAACAATAGATGCACCCATGCTCACAGCCCTGGTAAGGGTTCATGGAATACCACATCCCTACATCCGGACTGTCCACCTTATTTACCAGGGTCTTGGCATGCTCCTCTATCACCTGGGTAGGTACATCCGCCTGCCACCATTCGTCTATTCCCTCCGGGTGCTCCTGTGCATACTCAGTATTCAGAAATTTGTTCTTAGGATTCAGTTGCGCGCCTCTTCCTTTATAATATGGGTTTTCAGGTGCACCACCTTCCACGAAAGGCAATGTCATATACTAACATTTTTAGTAAAACTACTAAACATATTAGTAACCTGCAAATAAAAGTTTTGGTTTAAGGTTTGAAGTTTGTTAAAAGTTAGATGTTTGGAAACAAGTCTATCTATCATCCAGCCAATCTGGCAATGCTTGATTAGCCAGGCCACCTGCCCCTGCACTTCCAACCTCTGACAAACTTCAAACCTCAAACATCAAACTTTCAAATTATGCCCATCTGCTGCATAAGGAAAGTAGCGTTCTTATTGTGCGCAACGCCTTGTCGGATTCTGTAGTCAAAAAAGAGGTGGTTGTCCTGGATGGTGCTTTCAAAGCAGAAATTCCGGATACTTTGCGGGTAGCTTTGCTCCATCTGGCCCAGCTCCAGGTCGTGCGTGGCAATCATACCCAGGCAGTTGTACTCCAGCAGGTGGGTAATGAGCTGCCGCGATCCGGTCAGCTTGTCTGCTGAGTTGGTGCCCTTTAATATCTCATCCAGCAGGATGAACACCTGTTCTCCGCGCTGCAAAGCCTTTACTATCTGCTGCAGCCGCAGCAGCTCCGCCTGGAAATAAGAGGTATGACGGGCAATGGAATCCCTGATACGCATGGAGGTCATAATATGCAGGGGGGTGAACGAAAATGCTGCTGCGCATACCGGGGCGCCGCACATCGCCAGCAGCAGGTTGCTGCCTACGCTGCGAAGGAAAGTGCTCTTACCGCTCATGTTCGATCCGGTAATGATCAGGAAATGCTGCGGACGGCCAACTGTAATATCATTCACCACGCATTCCGCTGCGGGGATCAGCGGATGGCCCAAAGCGGTAGCAGCTAAACCAGGCTCCTTATTCAATTCCGGGTAGATATTGGCGGGGTGGTTAAATGCAAAGGCAGCCAGGCTGTTCAGGGCTTCCATACGTGCTATTACCTGCAGCCAGCCGGTTACTTTATCGCGGTACTGCACTTTCCATTTCTCCAGGCTGAAAATACAATGTATGGAATATAGCAGGAAGGAGTTCAAAAAAACAGATATTATCAGGTTAATATTCTGGTCAAGGGCATTGCTGATACGCGCCAGGCGGTTCAGTGCAACATCCGCCACTTTTGCCTCCGCCTGCTGGTCCTGCAGCAGGGCTGCTGTTCCAAACGGTTCCGCTTTTACCATATGCAGCAGCTGCGCAAACTTACGGAGAATGGGCTCCTTGCTGGTGAGATGCATATGCTGCTCCTTCATACCTTTGGCGTACTTGCCCAGTATGATCCAGTTAATGATCAGGAAAATAGTGGCAGGCATATAAAGCTGCGTATACGCATAAATGAATATGCACGCAATAAGACAGGCGGGACTTACCCAGCTGATAACCCGCAGCCATTTCTTTTCCAGGAATGTAATGGGCAGGGCTAACCAGGTTTGTAAAGCGGCCCGGTCGCCCGGCTTTTCACCAGCCAGCGTGGCATGAGCGCTGAACAGCTGCCGGAACTCCACCTTGGGCGCCAGCTCCCGGATGGCTTCCTGCCGTGCTTTTATCACAGCGGCATCCTGCGGGGGACGCTGCAGGGTGTCAGCCAGCTGCTGCCGCCCCATCAGCGTACCGGTTCGGTTCATATGCTGAAACAGCGACGCGGGGCCAAATACATCGAGGTCGGAACTAAAGGGATGCTGCTCATCCACCCAATCATTCCCCCCGTCAAACTGCGACTCGTTGGTGGCCAGGAGGTGCTGCTCCTTTTCATTCAGCGCTTCCAGGGTTTGCAGCAATTGCAGATGGTCTTTTACTTTCTGGTACCGGGCCAGGGCCACAATAAATACCGCCAGCAGCGCACCCAGGGGTAGCAGCCATATGGGCGGAAAGTTCTTTGCAATGTATTGCCAGGCGCACACCAGCATCCCCACAAAACATACCAGGCGAATGACACTGAGCAACTGCAGGCTGCCGCGGGCGTCCAGTATCTGTTGCCTCAGCTGGTCTAAACGTGCTGCATATATTTTTCCGGGATGCATAGCGGGAGATGATTAACGGGGTGAAGTTAAAAAGCGTGAAGGGCCGGGCAGCCCTTCACGCGGAAATATTATAAAGTATACTGCCGTTTCAGCAGATCGGGGTACTCCTGGCTCACTTTCATGATCAGTTCTCCAAATAACGTATTAGCCCATGCAAACCATTTACGGGTGAACTTCTTCGGATCATCCTTGTGATAAGACTCATGGATAAAACCGGTATCGCCATCCGTATTGCGCAGGGTGCGGAGACATTCCGCAATCTCCTCTTTATTATTGCTGGTGAGGGCTTTCATGATAATGCTCATAGGCCAGATATAATCTACCCCGGTATGCGGACTGCCAACACCGTCTCCATATTTCCCTTTATAGAACCAGGGGTGAAAACTGCTCCATACAAAATGGCGGGCCGTCTGGTACAGCGGATCATCTGCCGTAGTATATCCCAGGTAGGGGATAGACAGGAGGCTGGGCACATTGGTATCATCAATGAACAGGCGGTTGCCAAAGCCATCCACCTCAAACGCATACATATGCCCCAGGTGCGGATGCTCTACCACAGCGTAAGCCTTGATGGCCCTGTCCACTTCATCTGCCAGCGCCGTACATTCCTTCGCAAATGCACTGTCCTGCCATACGGTAGTGCTGATCTCCGCCAGCTGCCGCAGCGATACTACCGCGAACATGTTGGATGGGATCAGGAAGGGGAATACCGTAGAATCGTCTGACGGGCGGAAAGTAGATACGATCAGGCCCACCGGCAGAATGGGGGCGCCATAACCGCCATTGGCCACCGTGTCTGATTGTATGGGCGTGGTACGCTGGAACTTGTAAGGCCCGTTGCCGTCTTTCCGCTGCTGCTCCTTAAAGGTCTTAACGATCAGGGCCGCTGCCTTGCGATACTGATCATCCAGCACCTTGGCGTCGCCGCTGATCTTCCAGTAGTTATAGGCCAGGCGCACGGTATAGCAAAGCGAGTCTATCTCCCATTTACGCTCGTGCAGCTCGGGCTTCATATCGGTATGATCTTTTTCCCACTCACTGCCGGTTGGCCCTTCGTTGAAGGCATTGGCGTAAGGGTCTATCAGGATGCATTTGGTCTGACGGTTAACTACCCCGGCAATCAGCTGCTGCAGGGCGGTTTCCTCTTTTACCAGTGAAAGGTAAGGCCACACCTGTGCGGTGGAGTCGCGCAGCCACATGGCATGAATATCACCGGTAATCACAAAGGTGTCCGGCTTGCCATCCACCATCCTGAAACTAACGGTGGTATCCAGGGTATTCGGGAAGGCATTCTCAAATATCCAGGCCAGCTTCGGATCGGCAATCTGCTTTTTGATCCCGGCAATAGCCTTCTCTACCGCCTGGCTGGTGAACTTACGCTTGGCCAGTGGGGGGCGTTGTGATACATACCCATCCCAGCCGAGTACCTTTTTCGGGAAGCCCAGGCCTACAGCGCCCGCCAGCAGGCTGCTGTTACGGATAAAATCTCTTCTTGCTACCATAAGATTAATGCTTTACAGATGCACAAGATAGAAAAAAGTTTGAGCTTGGAATTAATCGGGTCAGATCACAGGCTTTGAAGTGAACAGCGGCAGGGGGAATACATTTAAAGTTCAACAAGCTGAAAGAATAAGCTTATCTCCTTTTCTCAAAAAAAGTTTTTACCAGCTGCAGGCTCTCTTCACCACCCGGGCCCTGCTCCAGCCTCGTCTTGGGGTGAAAGGGCGACTGCTCCCCCGTAGAACGGCGGTAGCTGTGCTTATCGTCCCGCGCAGCATAAACAATGCGGCCTATTTTACTCCAGTATAAGGCGCCGGCGCACATCAGGCATGGCTCCAGTGTTACATACAAAGTTGCCTCCATAAGGTATTTGCTGCCCAGGAAATTGAATGCGGCCGTTAACGCCAGCATTTCCGCATGGGCAGTACAATCATTCAGTCTTTCTACCTGGTTATAGCCCCGGCCAATTACCTGGTTGTTCATCACCACCACAGCTCCTACGGGAACCTCGCCATCGTCAAAAGCCTTGCGCGCTTCCTTCAGCGCCTGCTGCATGAAATGTTCGTCTGTCATTATTAATTGAGCTATTAGCTGTTGGCTGTCAGCCCTTAGCCAAAAGCTAAATGCTAATAGCCAGGAGCTTAATAAATTCGTCTTCTGTCAATACCTTAATCGTATTGATCTTCTTTGCTTTTTCCAGTTTGCTGCCTGCATCCTCTCCTACCACCAGGTAATTCAGCTTGCTGCTTACGCCGCTGAGGATCTTGCCCCCCTGCTGCTCTACCAGTTCTTCCGCATCGCTGCGCTTTAGTTTTGACAGGGTACCGGTGAACAGGAATGTTTGTCCGTCAAGGCTGCCGCCCCCTACCTGTGCCGAGTTGGTATTCTGCAGGTTCACACCCAGCGATTCCAGTTTTTTAAGCACTGCTACATTGTCTTTATTGTCAAAGAACTGGCGGATGGAACCCGCCACCTTGGGACCAATATCTTCCAGCGCCAGCAGCTGTTCCTCGCTCCACTCCGTATAGTCGAGCAGGTGGCTCACCGCATTGGCCAGTGTTTTGGCCGTAGTCTCTCCTACATAACGGATGCCCAGCCCGAACACCAGGCGGTGCAGCGGCTGTGTTTTGGAGTGCGCTATGGCCTCCTGCAGGTTGGACAAAGATTTTTTTCCAAAGCCTTCCAGCTGTTCCAGCTTACTGAAATCCAGTTCGTAGATACCGGGAATATCCTTCATCAGTCCCAAAGTATAGAACTTGCGCACATTGCTTTCGCCCAGGCTGCGGATGTCCATGGCGTCTTTGCTCACAAAGTGGATCATACGCTCTATCACCTGTGCTTCACAGTTGATATTGGGACAGCGCCACACACTTTCCCCTTCAGGCTTCTCCAGCCTGCTGTTGCACACCGGGCAATGTTTGGGAAATACAATATCTTCTTCTGATCCGTCGCGCAGATCAGCCACTGATTTAACAATGTAAGGGATCACATCTCCTGCCCTTTCCACCAGCACGGTATCGCCTATCTTCAGATCTTTTTCCCTCACTACGTCTTCATTGAAAAGAGAGATGGAACCCACCGTAACACCACCAATAGGCACGGGATCGATCTTTGCCACCGGCGTTATAGAGCCGGTTCTGCCTACCTGGAACTCTACCTTGCGCAGCTTGCTGGTGGCCTGTCTTGCCTTGAACTTATAGGCAATGGCCCAGCGTGGATGGTGGGTGGTCATGCCCAGCTTATCCTGCAGCGCATAATCATTTACCTTGATCACCATCCCGTCTATTTCATAGGGCAGGTTATCGCGTTCGTGCTCAAAGGCATTGCAATAGTCGATCACCGCCTGTATGCCTTTTACCACCCGCTTTTCCTTGGAAGGACTGCGAAAGCCCAGTTCAGTAAACAGGTCCAGCGTATTGCTGTGCGTAGTGATCTCTTTGGGTTCTGTTACGCCCTTCTCCATTACGTGATAACTCATGTGGTAGAGAAATGCTTCCAGGCCTCTTTTAGCTACTTCTTTCGGATCTATGATACGCAGCGAGCCGGAAGCCGCATTACGCGGATTAGCCAGTGGCGGCAGGTTTTCCGCGGCACGCTGATCGTTGAAGGCCTTGAAAGTATCTTTGTTGATCAGTACTTCTCCCCTGATCTCTATGGTATGGACACCGTACTTACTGAATTTGGCCGCAGGCGGAATGAACTTGATCTGCATAACGTTCTGCGTAATATCTTCCCCTACCACGCCATCGCCGCGGGTAAGGCCGCGCACCAGTTTATCATCTTCATACAGCAGGGAGATACTGGCCCCATCAAACTTCGGTTCTATGCAATATTCAATTTCCGAAAGACCGGAGAGCTCACGTGCTTTACGGTCCCAGTCTATCAGGTCATCTGCGTTATACGAGTTATCAAGGCTCAGCATCGGTACCAGGTGAGGTACACTGGGAAATGCTTTGGCAGCGCCTCTGGTAGCTTTGGTGGCTCCCGGCGAAGCAGCCGCCAGTCCCTGGGCCACCTTCTGCGTAGGTGAATCCGGACTAACCAGGTGGGGGTTCTCCTTTTCCAGTTGTTTCAGCCAGGCAAACAGCTGATCATATTCATAATCGCTCAGCACCGGGTCGCTCTGCACATAGTAGCGCCAGTCATTGTAGATGATCACGCGCTGCAATGCCTCCATCGTTTCTTCAGGATTATTCAGCAGCTGCTGTTTAGCATGCCTGGCCAGCAGATCCTTAGCCAGTCTGGAAAGGGTGATTTCTATTTCCTTCGTATACATATTGTTCAAAACTGTGTGTAAATTTAAGTCATACGTTTGAGGTTTGGGGTTTGAAGTTTGAAGTTGGTGGCAAGTGAGTGGTTAACTGCAAGCCGCCCTGCCTTGACAGTGGTCCGATACTTTCAACATCCAGCCAGCTTCAAACGTCAAACTTCAAACATTAAACTTATCTATGCAACGTCTGTCCTTCTGCTTACTAGCCATCCTATGCTGGAGCTGCAACACCCGCAAACAAGCCGATCTTATCATTCATCATGCAGTGATCTATACCGTGAACCAGCAATTTAGCCAGGCGCAGGCCATTGCTGTGAAAGACGGTAAGATCCTGGCCCTGGGCAGCGACAGTGAGATACTGGATCAGTATACCGCTCGCCGCGTGGAGGATGCCGGCGGCCATTTTATCTACCCCGGCTTTATTGATGCCCATGCCCATTTCCTGGGATACAGTATCAGCCTGCAACAGGTAAACCTGGCAGGCACCCAAAGCTGGGACGAGGTTATCCGGCGGGTACAATCCTTCACTGCCACACAACAGCTGCAGGCTGCAGACTGGATACTGGGCCGCGGCTGGGATCAGAACGACTGGGAAGACAAAAGCTTCCCGGATAAATCCAGGCTGGACAGCCTCTTTCCGCATACCCCTGTGTTACTGGGAAGGATAGATGGCCACGCTGCCATTGCCAACCAGGCAGCCCTGGATGCCGCGGGCATTAAAGCCGGACAAACACTCACCGGTGGTGAGATAGAGGTGAAGAAAGGCCGGCTTACCGGCATCCTGGTTGATAATGCTGTACGCCTGGTACAGGAAAAAGTACCTCCTCATTCCGCCGCCTTCCTGCAGAAAGCACTGCAAAGCGGCGCGGCTAATTGCTTTGCCGCCGGACTTACCACAGTGGCAGACTGCGGACTGATGAAAGATGAAGTGCTCCTCATAGACTCCCTGCAGCAACAGCAGCAGCTGAAGATGCGGATCTATGCTTTGCTGAGCGACAGCTCCGTGAACTATGATTACTACCTGCCCAAAGGTCCTTATCGCACAGACCGCCTGCACGTAGGCGGGTTCAAGTGTTATGCAGACGGCGCCCTGGGATCGCGTGGCGCCTGCCTGTTGCAGGATTATACAGACAGGCCCGGATGGAAAGGCTTCCTGCTGCGCGACAGCAGCTACTTCGCCGCCAGGGCCGCACAGCTGATCAATACTAAATTCCAGCTTTGCACACACGCCATCGGCGATTCCAGCAACCGGGAAATACTCCGTATATACGCCTCCGTGCTTAAAGGCAAAAATGACCGCCGCTGGCGCATTGAACATGCGCAGGTAGTAAATCCGGCAGACATGAACCTGTTTGGTGAGTATAACATCATCCCTTCCGTACAGCCTACTCACGCCACCTCTGATATGTACTGGGCAGGCGCCCGTTTGGGAACTGACCGCATCAAACATGCTTACCCCTACCAGGAGCTGCTGAAACAGAACGGCTGGCTGCCCCTGGGTACCGACTTCCCCGTGGAAGATATCAGTCCATTAAAAACCTTTCTCGCCGCAGTAGCCCGTACAGATACCAGCGGATACCCCGCAGGCGGTTTTCAGCCGGAGAATGCGCTGAGCCGTAAAGAAGCCCTGCAGGGCATGACCATCTGGGCCGCCAGAGGATGCCTCGAAGAAAAGAGCAGGGGCAGCCTGGAACCCGGCAAGCTGGCAGACCTGGTGATACTTGACCAGGACCTGCTGCAGGTACCCATGCAAGAGCTCATGCGTACCCGGGTGCTGGCTACCTACAGCGGAGGAGAACAGGTATATCAGGCAGCGGATACAAAATAAATATCCGCTGCTGCACTGTATTTACAGAAAATTGTTTAACTTTTTAATGCCATTCTCTGATGTAGTTACCGGGATACCCTGAAAATTCCACGTTTATCTGTTATGCAGACAAAAAACATCAATGCGCATCTCACAGAGATCCAAGACTATTTTAACATGGCCGTTTCGGTAGACTGTGTGATCTTTGGTTTTGATGATGACGAGCTGAAAGTACTGCTGATCAAATCTGACCTCAAAGAGTTCAAAGACAAATGGTCCCTCCTGGGAGATGTGGTGCAACCCGGCGAAGAGCTGGACCAGGCAGCTTACCGCGTACTAAAATCACGCACCGGGCTTGACAAAGTGTACATGGAACAGGTACACACCTTTGGCGGCGTACACCGCCACCCCGCTGGCAGGGTGATCACCGTAGCCTACTACTCCCTGGTGAACATCGAACAGAATATACTGAAGAAACACGGTAATGAACTGCATTGGCACACCCTCAAAAAAGTACAGGACCTGGCCTTTGACCATAAACAGATACTGCAATGCTGCTACGAACGGCTCAAACATAAGGTCATTGAACAACCTGTAGGCTTTAACCTCCTTCCTGAAAAATTCTCCCTCCGCGAACTGCAAAACCTCTACGAAGCTATACTGGATGTGAAACTGGACCGGCGCAACTTCCGCAAAAAATTCCTCTCCATGGACCTGCTGATAGACCTCAACGAAGAAGAGGACGATGTTCCCCACCGCCCTGCCCGTCTCTATCAATTCAATTTTGAGAAGTACGATATGAAAAGGAAAAGGTACTTTTAAAAAAAACTTTTTTTTAACAAAAAATTAAGTTAAGATTGTGTAGCGTTTACACATCTGACGCTGAATTGATTGGACGCCAATTTGAACGATAACCATTATCTGCTGATCGCTTAAACCTTATTTTAGATTCGTTATTATTTCATACCGCTATTCTGAACATTCATTGTTACCTGGTCACCCAATCGGATCTGCTATTAGCATATCGCTGATTTGTATTATCGGGTTTTACTGTAAATGCTCTTATAATTCCACGTCGTGAAAACTAGCGTCTATACGCAATCGCGCCGAAACCTGTTACTTTACTTTCCCCTGTGCTCAGTGCTTTGTACAGGGGAAAGTAGTAACACGCTCTCCCTCTCTCCCTTCCCCTGCAACAATATTATGTAGTAAGCCGTAATAATAATAACTTGGTGTTGTTTCGGAAGAAAACAAGCCGCACGTTATGTTTAAAAAGTATAGTCTATACCTGCTGACGGTACTGCTGTGCATCAGCGCCTGCCGCCAGCCAGCAGCGGATAATGGCCACTCCATAAATGATCCCCTGCTTTATTCCAGGACGGTGAAGCAATTGACGGATGTGATTGTACACGACATTTTCTCTCCACCCGTAGCCAGCCGTATCTATGCTTACGCCACCATTGCCGGCTACGAGGTGATCGCCCACTCAGGCAAGGGATACCACTCCCTGGCAGGTCAGCTGCACGGCCTTACGGCCACGCCCCCTCCCGCAGATACCGCCGCGGTCAATTTTCAGCTGGCATCCCTGATCGCCATGGCCAACACGGGTAAAGCCCTGATCTTTTCCGAAAATGATATGCAGCTGGCAATCGACTCCCTGCAGCTGATTGCCCTGCAATCCGGCCTGAGCGCCGAAAAGGTACAGCAATCTGCCGCCTACGGACAGCAGGTGTCAAAAGCTATCCTGGACTGGGCTAAAGGGGATAATTACGCGCAGACCCGTTCTGCAGTGAAATATACCGTTACCAGTGAAGAAGGCCGCTGGGCTCCCACCCCGCCCGCTTACATGAGCGCCATAGAGCCCCACTGGAATGAAATGCGGCTCATGGTGCTGGACAGCGCCAACGCCTTTACCGCGCCCCGCCCCCCTGCCTTTAACATGAAAGACAGCAGCAGCGGTTTCTATAAAATGGTGAAGGAGATTTACCTCATCGGCAACAACCTGACCCAGGAACAGCGTGAAATAGCCGATTTCTGGGATTGTAACCCCTATAAGGTAAACCTCTCCGGGCACGTATCGTTTGCCACTAAAAAGATCACTCCCGGCGGCCACTGGATCAATATATGCGGTATTGCCGCCCAAAATGCACAGGCAGATTTCAACAAAACCGTTTGCACCTACGCCAAGGTGGCAATAGCCTTAATGGACGCCTTTATCGTTTGCTGGGATGAGAAGTTCCGCAGTAACCTGATCCGCCCGGAAACAGTGATCAATAAATACATGGATGAAGAATGGAAACCTTACCTGCAAACACCACCTTTCCCCGAATATACCAGCGGCCATAGCGTAGCATCTACCGCATGCGCCGCGGTGCTTACCCAGCTGTATGGCAATTCACTGGCATTCAATGACAGCACTGAAATTGAATTTGGCCTGCCACCCAGGCACTTCAGCAGCTTCCTGGCCGCCAGCGAAGAAGCAGCCAAAAGCAGGTTGTATGGCGGTATTCACTTTACCCCCGCCGTAGTGTATGGCATTGATCAGGGAAGGCTGGTGGGAGAAACGGTGGTAAAAAGGCTGAAGATGGAGCCGTAATAAACCTACATACTCCTCCTGTACTGCCCTCCTACCTCATACAACGCATGCGTGATCTGCCCCAGTGAGCAATGCTTCACCGTTTCCATCAATTCCGCAAACAGGTTGCCGTTCTTTACCGCTACCGCCTGCAGTTGCTTCAGGGCCTCCGCGCTCTTATGCGCATGCCTTTGCTGAAACGCCTCCACTGATTTGATCTGGAACTCTTTCTCCGCAGTGGTAGAACGGATCACTTCTGCGGGAATGGTAGTAGGCGAGCCGTTCTTGTTCAGGAAGGTATTCACGCCAACAATAGGATACTGCCCGGCATGTTTCAGGGATTCGTAGTATAAGCTCTCTTCTTGGATCTTGTTGCGCTGGTACATTCTTTCCATGGCGCCCAGCACACCGCCGCGTTCCGTGATGCGGTCAAACTCCATGAGCACGGCTTCTTCTACCAGGTCTGTCAGTTCTTCAATAAAGAAAGATCCCTGGATGGGATTCTCATTCTTAGCGGTACCCAGTTCCTGGTTGATGATCAGCTGGATGGCCATGGCGCGGCGTACACTCTCTTCCGTGGGCGTGGTGATCGCTTCATCATACGCATTTGTGTGCAGCGAGTTACAGTTGTCATAGATGGCATACAATGCCTGAAGCGTGGTGCGAATGTCGTTAAAGTCAATTTCCTGTGCGTGCAGGCTGCGTCCGGAAGTCTGTATATGATATTTCAGTTTTTGCGAGCGGTCGTTTCCTTTGTATTTATACCTGATGGCCTTGGCCCATATACGTCGGGCCACACGGCCAATCACCGCATACTCGGGATCCATGCCGTTACTGAAGAAGAAGGAAAGGTTAGGTGCAAAATCATCAATGTGCATACCGCGGCTCAGGTAGTATTCTACATACGTAAAACCGTTGGCCAGCGTAAAGGCCAGCTGCGTAATAGGATTGGCGCCTGCTTCCGCGATATGATAGCCGGAGATGCTGACAGAATAGAAATTACGTACGGCATGATCAATAAAATAAGCCTGTACATCTCCCATCAGTTTCAGGGCAAATTCTGTAGAGAAGATACAGGTATTCTGTGCCTGGTCTTCTTTCAGGATATCGGCCTGCACGGTGCCCCTTACCGTACTCAGGGCATGCGCCTTTATCTTTTCATACACCTCTTTGTCCAGTACTTCATCGCCGGCTATACCCAGCAGCTGTAAACCCAGGCCGTTATTGCCATTGGGTAAATCGCCGTTGTAATGCGGCAGCGGATGATCTTTGAACTTTTCCCGGATGCGGGCCTCCACCTGTGCGGCGAGCCCGTTCTCCGCAATATATTTTTCACACTGCTGATCGATGGCGGCATTCATGAAGAAGGCCAGTATAATAGGCGCCGGACCGTTGATCGTCATAGACACGGAAGTCTTGGGATCGCAAAGATCAAAGCCGCTGTACAGTTTCTTGGCATCATCCACCGTAGCAATACTCACCCCGGAATTGCCTACTTTACCGTAGATATCGGGGCGGTAAGCCGGATCCTCACCATAGAGCGTAACACTGTCAAAAGCAGTGCTGAGGCGTTTTGCCGGCTGATCCAGCGATACGTAGTGAAAGCGTTTGTTGGTCCTTTCCGGACCGCCTTCCCCTGCAAACATACGGGTAGGATCTTCCCCTTCGCGTTTCAGCGGAAATACGCCCGCTGCATAAGGAAACGCTCCCGGCAGGTTTTCCGTCAGCTGCCAGCGGAGAATATCGCCCCAGTCTTTATACGCAGGTAAACTGATTTTAGGAATGCGGGAATGTGACAGGCTTTCTGCGTACAGGGGCAGTTTGATCACCTTAGCCCTGACCTGGAACTCATAATGATCTGCCTTGTATTGCTGCTGCAGCGCAGGCCACTCCGTGATCAGTTTATAACATTCGGGATGCAGCTGCTGCAGCAGGTGTGTTTTGATGTTATTCAGTTCATCTGCCGCTTTCAGCTCTTTCATGGCCAGTATACCTTCTACCTGGTACAGCTGCGTAGCCAGCGCGCATTGTTCGTTCACCCAGCGGCCATAATCGTGTATGGCTTCCGTGATCTCTGAAAGGTAGCGCACCCGGGCAGGCGGGATGATCTGTGATTTGGTAGTGGTATCATTGGGGCGTTCATGTTTCAGCGGAGCGCCAAAATGAAGGCCTTTCTTCTCTTCTATAACATGTACCAGTTTTTCGAAGAGCTGGTTAATTCCATGATCATTGAACTGGGAAGCAATCGTTCCTACCACCGGCAGGTCTTCGTCTTTAGCCGTCCACAGGTTATGATTGCGTTTGTATTGTTTGCGCACATCATGCAGGGCATCCAGTGCGCCGGCTTTATCAAATTTGTTGATGGCGATCACATCTGCATAATCCAGCATGTTGATTTTTTCCAGCTGGGAAGCCGCGCCATATTCCGGCGTCATTACATACAGCGACACATCGCAGTAATCGGTGATGGCCGTATCGCTCTGCCCTATACCGGAGGTTTCCAGGATGATCAGGTCAAACCCTGCCTGTTTGCAGATATCCACCGCTTCCTGTATATGTTCACTGATGGCCTTATCGCTTTCGCGGGTGGCCAGTGAGCGCATATAGGCCCGGGGATGGTGGATGGCGTTCATCCGAATACGGTCGCCCAGCAGGGCGCCGCCGGTCTTTTTCTTGGAGGGATCTACCGAGATAACGGCAATCGTCTTATCTTCATAGTTGTGCAGGAAACGGCGCACCAGCTCATCTGTCACGCTGCTCTTTCCTGCGCCGCCCGTACCGGTGATACCCAGTACGGCCGTGTTGCCGGGAGCAACCGGCTGCCAGTTTTCCAGCAGGTCATTTTCCGCAATGGTGATGGCCTGTGCGATGATCTTGTATTGCGCGCGGGATAATTCCTGCAGCTGGCCGTTCAGCCTGGCCACGGTCTGGAAATCACATTGCCTGATCACATCTTCGATCATGCCTTCCAGGCCCATATGGCGGCCATCGTCCGGAGAATAGAGGCGGGTAATGCCATAGGCATGCAGCTCTTCTATCTCTGCAGGCAGGATGGTGCCGCCACCGCCACCGAATATTTTGATATGCCCGCAGCCTTTTTCGCGCAGCAGGTCATACATGTACTTAAAGAATTCTACGTGTCCGCCCTGGTAAGAAGTAACGGCTATGCCCTGGGCGTCTTCCTGAATGGCGCAATCCACGATCTCTGCCGCCGAGCGGTTGTGCCCCAGGTGTATCACTTCTGCCCCCTTGGCCTGCATGATTCGCCGCATGATATTAATAGCGGCATCATGGCCGTCAAATAAAGATGCTGCTGTTACGATCCGTATTTTATGTTGAGGTGTATAAGACATATCCGTTTTCTTCCTTTTAGTAAAGCCGTCGGCTGCAAGTTACGAAAATAGGGACTGCTGCCCTTCCGGCATGAAAGCGGGCACAAAATTAGTGGCTGTTAAAGCGGAATCTATCCATATTGGAAAATATTTAACAGCAAAGTGCATTGGTTGATAATCTTCTACATTGATCATTGCTTTAGCGGCTGGCCCTACCCCCTGACAGTCCTTTGGGGTCAGCTATACTACGGATTTTAGTGCATTCCTTCTTGCTGGTAGCGGGTTTCCGCTGCCTTTTCATGTTGTATTGCTGTACAGCAGGGTGTTTGATAGGAGATATTCCCTTGTTGAGCCCTTATTCATCCCTTATTGATACCTTGTTCATCCCTTCTTTATAAAGAAGGAATTATCTACGGAAGCAGGTGGAATGGAGAAAGATTGTAAAAGGAATGTCCTTCTCCCTGCCAAAAGCTCCGTACCGGCTCCTAAAAGGATCGCCCCCGGATCCGACAAGGTCGTTACCCGGGGGCGATATTCCCCTCAGTAGTAAAACAGGCCGGTAGCCCCGGTCAGTTCATACTGCACAAAGGCCGCAGCTTCCGCAAATGCACACAAAAAAGGTACCTGGTAATTTTAAACAGACTAAGACATTTGGCGTAAATTGCCGATAACATTGGTTTACGCACCTATGCACAACCCCTTGAAATTACTTTTTAAAGACGCGCTGGATGAGCTGACCCTGCAGGGCCACCGCTACTATGTTCGCCAGTCTTACCCACGGGGCAGGACCAGCAAGATAAAGGAAGCATTCCTGCTTACGCCCTACCGCGAAGCGGAAGACGCCGACCTTCATATGCAGGCGATCGCGGCGGATCATCGCAGGCAGCGCTACAATATAACTGATCCCCTGGACAGGAACAAGCTGTATATCGCGGCCAGCCAGCCTAACGGCTATCATGTATACCTGAACCACCTGCGGGAGCGCGAATGGCAGCCAGACGCACAGCTGACGGCCTGCATCAAAAAATACATTAACCTGTATACCGGCTGGAAACCGGGCAGGAACACACAGATAGACGTTCGGCTTACATTGCAATTTGGTGAATTGCTTATTAATTTGCAGCATGGAAAAGATACAAGACAGATCTCTCTTAATGAGCTTGAAAAAATTTAATCCCTGACCCCTTATGTGCTATCATCTCTCCTTTTCTTCTGACATCGCATCTATCTATGCCTTACTTCCTGAGCTGGACAGCAGCGCTATGGACATCGATTTTACGGCTACCTATCACATGGTGGGACAGGCCTATCCCAAATGGCCGGTGATCACCAACGAAGGCGGACAACTGAAGCTGAAAAAATTTGAATGGGGCGTTATTGCTCCCTATATGAAGGCGGACAACCTGAAAAAGGAACGCAACTGGATGCTGAACATCCGCAGCGAACGTGTAGTGGGAGACAAAAATTCCTACTGGCACCGTATACGCCAGAACCGCTGCCTGATACCTGCTACGGGCTTTTATGAGTTCAGGGATGTTGGCTGGAAAAAGAAAGTGCCTTACCACATCAGGTTAAGAGAACGTAAGGTGTTCCTCTTGCCGGGGCTTTTCAACTACTCGCATATACCGAATGCCGACGGAGAGCTGACGGGTACTTTTGCGATCCTGATCCGCAGCGGCAATGAAGTAATGCGGCACATTCACAACTCCGGCGATAATCCGCACCGCATGCCGCTGATGCTGCCCCAGGAGCTGGAACGTGAATGGCTGAACCCCGTACTGAACGATCTTGACATGCAACGGATCTTTGATTATGAGATGCCGGCTGAATCACTGGAATACTGGCCGGTAAAATCACTGTACAGAACCGACCCTTATGATGAACAGGTACTGGCGCCCGAAAATTACGAAGGCCTGCCGCCATTGATACCTTTACGGCTGTTTTAGTTTGTTGGGAGTGGCCTCCGCATGTCCTTTCCCAGGGCTCAGTTCCAGCGAGCTTACATGATCCTCTATGCCGGGGAGACTATCCTCCGGCGCCTCATAAGCCTCTTCCCGGCTGTCCGTATTGTTCCAGTTGAAGGGGAACAGTTGTATGTTGAGCTTAAAGATCTCCACCGCTTCTTTCTTTTTGCCTTTGTTCAGCAGTACATAACCCAGGGTGTTCAGGTCATGCTTTGTTAGCTGGTAGCCGGGATCTTTCTGCTTCTTCTCGTTCACAACCGCCATCGCGTTCTCGTAGCCGCGCCGCAACAGCGTACGGCGAAGGTCCCTGATCACCAGCGGATGTTTATAGCCATAGCTCAGCCATTGTGTTGCCCAGGCGGTTTGCCGGCCAAAGAAAAGGTGCAGTATATCGGCCATCATATCAAGACCGTTACGGTCATGGGTAAAGTATACCAGGCTTTCGCGGCTATCCGGGAAAGCCATGAAGAAACATTTATAGTCGCCATTGTCTCCCCAGTGCCAGATGGCCTTTCCCTTTTCGTTCTGCTGGAGGCCAATGCCCAGTCCCCAGTCTATATACGCATCTGCAGGGCTTTCTTTCTCGTCAAAGCGGTTGGCCGCACTGGCCTTCTCCATCATCATGCGGTGAGTGGCGGGTTGCAGTCCTTTACCGCGGAGCAGGGCCTGCAGAAAGATATTGAAATCACGCGCGTTGGTGGTCAGGCTGAAAGCGGCGTTGGCGTTGCGATGCCTGTTCTTATCCACACCGGTCAGCCCTTTGGCGGCCGCCGCATCCATATACCGGTTCCACACGTAGCTGCTGTGCTTCATCCCCAGCGGGGTAAATACTTCCTGCTGCATCACCGTATTCAGGGGCTTACCGGTGACCTGTTCTACCGCACGCTGCAGGAACCAGTATCCCTCTCCTGAATAGGAAAAGCAGCTGTCTGGTTTGAACTGCAGCACGGCGCCGCTGTCTGTTCCCCAGCCGGGCAGACCGCTGGTATGCCGAAGAACCATCCGGGCCGTTATCTTAGCGTAATCCGGGTTGGGCTGGGTAAAGCGCTCGTAAGCGCCGCCCAGGTATCCCAGCAGTGGAGAATCGAGGCTGATAAGGCCCTTGTCATACAGGCGGAGCACTGCGTAGGCAAATACCGTTTTACTCAGGGAGGCCGCTTCGAAAATAGTACCGGAGCTCACCTTATGAGGAGCGCCGTCTTTTTCCAGGCCCATGTTATAAATATGGGAAGTATTGTTGTTGGTATACACCAGTTGGATGCCCGGCACATCTGCTTCCGCGATAATGCGGGCCAGCCGCTGGGTTTGAGTAAAGGCAGGCCGGCAGATGAGCAGCAGCATGAACAGGTAGAGCGTGCTTTTCATAACGAATGCCTGGTGGTTAAGTAGAACAGTCTCTTAATAAAAGACACTTAAAACCTGAAAAAGTTGTGTTTACTTATTATCTTGGTAATGCCTTTGTAATTCCCGTCTCATATCATAATTAATGATTTTATAATAGTATCTGCTATTATTAATTGAAAGCTGTACAGACCTTTACCAAAATCTAAAATAAACTTAAGTCGAGCACATGAAAAAACACTACAACCTTGTAGTAAATATGCTGGTATGCATATTACTGCTCTGCCCTATGCTATCATTTTCACAAGAGACTACAGCCGAGATTGCAGGTATTGTAACCGGCCAGGAAGGCCCCGTACCCGGCGCTTCCGTACTGGCGGTACACCAGCCTTCGGGTACCCGGTATATGACCGTTACCCGTAAGGATGGCCGTTACAACCTGCCTAACCTGAGAGTGGGCGGCCCGTATGTGATCACCGTCAGTTACATTGGTTTCCGGGAAGAAAAACAGGAGCACATTCAGCTCTCCCTGGGGCAGGATTTTAAAGCCGATTTCCAGCTGTCTGCTGCTGCCAGTACGCTGGGAGAGGTGGAAATAAGATCCGCCCGGCAGAACAAAGTGTTCAACAACAGCCGTACCGGCAGCCAGGAGATCATTACCCGTTCGCAGATGGACCGGCTGCCTACCATCAGCCGTTCCATGCAGGATTTTACCCGCCTTACCCCTTCTACAGGCAACAGCTCGGGCAACAACGGCCTGAGTTTTGGCGGCCGCAGCAACCAGTACAATAACGTAACGGTAGACGGCGCCAATTTCAATAATACGTTCGGCCTCTCATCCACCCTTGGCGGACAAACCTCTTCCCAGCCTATCAGCCTGGATGCCATTGAGCAGATACAGGTGAACATCTCTCCGTATGACGTGCGGCAAGGCGGCTTTTCGGGCGCGGGTATCAACAGCGTTACCAAAAGCGGCACCAACGAATTCAAAGGCTCTGTTTACACCTACATCCAGACACCGGGACTGCAGGGCCTGAAAGTAGGCAACACCCAGGTGCCCAAACCTGATTTCAGCTACAACCTGCGTGGTTTTTCTGCAGGCGGACCCATTATCCGGAATAAACTGTTCTTCTTTATCAGCGCCGAACAGGAAAGGATCAAAGCGCCTGCTACCAACCTGGTGGCCAACACACCAGGCGGCGTAGCCGGCGGCAACGTATCTCAGGCAGTGGCCGATACGCTGGATCAGCTGAAACAGTTCCTGATAGATAAATACGGCTACGATCCCGGTGAATACCAGGGCTACAGCTACCGCACCCAGAGCGATAAGATCACTGCCAAGATAGACTGGAACGTGAACGATCACAACACCTTTACGTTCAAATACAGCTACCTGAAGTCTTTCAGGGATATTGCCGCCAGCAACAGCGGGGCCCCTGGCAGCGGCCGTCAGCCCAGCAATACGGGGCTTCCCTTCAGCGGCAGCGGTTACACTATCAACAATAACTTCAACATCTTTATTGCAGAGCTGAACACCCGCTTTGGCAATACAGCCGCCAACAAATTACAGGTAGGTTATTCTGCGCTGCGCGATTACAGGAACAGCCTTTCCGGCGGTAATTTCCCGCTGGTGGACATATTGAACGGACAAGGGTCCAGCTACACCGCTTTTGGCTATGAGCCCTTTACCTACAATAACATGCTGAACACAGATGTATACCAGCTGTCTGATATCTTCACGCTGTATAAAGGTGCGCATGAACTGACCTTCGGCACACAGAACTATTACAAGCGTTTCCTGAACGGCTTTGCACCCAACTACAACGGCATCTACCGTTTCAATTCGCTGGCTGATTTTTATAACAGCGCCAATAACGGCGCAGCCACCACTACCCGTTATGCCTTGCAGTACGCCAGCACCAAAGACGGCGCTTTTCCTTACGGCAGGATCAACATGCTGGAACTGGGCTTTTTTGCACAGGACAAGTGGAGGGTGAACAACAATTTCACCCTGACCTACGGCCTGCGTATAGACCTGCCCGTATTTGGCAACAGCTTTACCCGGAATGATTCACTGACAGCGCTTACCTTCCGCGATGGCCTGCAGGTAGACGTTGGACAGAAACCTAAAACGTCTCCCCTGTTCTCTCCGCGTGTTGGCTTTAACTGGGATGTATGGGGTAACAAAACCACGCAGCTGCGCGGCGGCGTAGGCATATTTGCAGGCGCTCCCCCGGCCGTATGGATCAGCAACCAGGCCAGTAACAATGGCGTGCAGTTTGGCTCTTTTGTAGCGCAAACAGGAACCGGTACGCCTGTGATCCCCTATCCCTTCAACCCCGATCCGAATGCTTACCGTCCTGCAGGCGGACAGCTGTCTACCTCCTATAATATAGCCGTTACCGATAAGGACTTCAAATATCCGCAGGTGCTGAAAGCCAGCCTGGCGGTAGATCAGCAGCTGCCCTATGGCATTATTGCCACCCTGGAAGGTAACTATACCAAAGACATCAACGCGGTGTACTTCCAGAACATTAACCTGCCCAACACCGGTGCCAAACTGGACAGCACACCGGATAACCGTATACGTTACAGCGCATCGCAGATCTATGGTCCCCGTACACCCAATACGCTCAGCCAGCCCAATATCAGTGACGCCATCCTGATGCGTAACTCCGGTAAAGGATATGCTTACTTCATCACCCTGCAGGTGCAGAAAACCACGCAGCATTTTTATGCCAGTGCCGCTTATACCTACAGCAAATCACGCAGCCTGAACGACGGCGGCTCTATTGCCCAGAGCAACTGGCGCGACCGCCCGGTAAGCGGCGATCCCAATGCGGATGTGCTGGGCTTTACTAATTTCTACACCCCTCACCGCATTGTGGCAGCGGCTTCTTACCGCATACCTTATGCAAAGTATTTTGCTACCTCTTTCGGTATTGTGTTTGAAGCCACCAACAACGGCGCTGTTTCCTATACTTATAACGGAGACCTGAACAACGATGGTGCGGGCGGTAACAATGACCTGATTTACATCCCCGCCTCGCAGAACGAGATCAGGCTGGTGCCCGTAGGTTATGGCGACAGGAACTACGATCCTGCCACCAATGCAGATAAGCGCACCCCCACACAGATCTGGAACCAGCTCAATAACTTCATTAACCAGGATAATTACCTCAGTCAGCACAGGGGCCAGTATGCAGAACGTAACGGTGTAACGCTGCCTTTCTACAAACGTGCAGACGTGAACATTACGCAGGACATTTACCTGTATACCGGTAAAGCAAAAACCAAGCATACCCTGCGTATCACTTTCGACATCGTGAACGTAGGCAACCTGCTGAACAGAAGATGGGGCACTTTCAAACTGGCCAACTCCACTTCTTTCCTGAAGTATGAAGGCATGGTACGCGACGCCAACGGTGTTGCCACCAATGTACCTGCATTCTCTTTCCCTTACCTGGATCCGGCCAACCAGATACCTTTAACCAGCTCCTGGAGAGATGATACGTCGGCAAGGTCGAGGTGGCAGGGACAGTTGGGAATACGGTACATCTTTAACTAATAATGAAGAATTAAGCATTGCGAAGAGGTGACTTACATGAAACGGCCCCGGACTATGATCAGTCCGGGGCCGTTTTTATTCCAGGTGTTTAAGTATTATTTGCCTTTTGGAATTTGGTATTTGGAATTTATAGTCCCCCTACTTCTTGGGTTCCATCAGCTTGTGCAGTCCCATCATTTGTTGCATGGTATGGTCCATACCTTCTGAGGAGCCGTCGAGGAAGATGACGTTGCCTTTGCCGTTTTCAGCGAAGTGTTTGATGGCTTCGGTCCACATAGAGAAGAGGATCACAGAGGTATCGAGGTTGGCCTGCTGCATTTCTTTAGCCGCCATGGTCATACCCTTGGCCACTTCTTCACGGAAGAGGGCAACGCCCTGGCCACGTAACTGGGCCGCCTGGCGTTCTGCTTCTGCAGCAATTTTGATAGCGTTACCATCGGCTTCGGCAGCTTTGGTTTTGGTGATCAGGAGGGCCTGACCTTCATTCTCGGCAGCGGCTTTCAGGTTGTTGGAGGCCACTACCTGCGCCATGGATTTCATGATGGCATCGTCAAAGGTGATATCGTTCATCTGGAGGTCAAGCAGGTGGTAGCCCCATCCTTCCAGTGTTTTGTCTATCTGCTCTTTTACGTTCTCGGTGATCTCGCGGCGAAGGCCCAGCACTTCAGACTGGCGTTTGGTGGCTACATAGCCGCGGATGGAACCTTCGATGGTACGGATGAGGGCCTGCATAAAGCTACGCTCGTCCATAAACTTGAAGGCAACGTTCTTTACCGTTTCTTCCTCCTGGTTCCAAACGGCGTACAGCAGCATGGCCTTGAAATACACGTTGGCCTGGTCTACCGTAATGGCCTGGAATTCCAGCTCTACGGAGCGGTTCTGGATAGAGATGCGTTTGAAGATCTTTTCGATCAGGGGGATCTTGAAATTTAACCCTGGATAAAGGCTGCGGTTATACTTTCCGAAGATGGTGGTCACCGCTATTGTTCCTTGCTGTACGGTAACGAAGGAAGAAATCAGCACCCATATTGCCAAAAAGACGAGGGCTGCTGTAAGGATTGTACTCTCCATATGTTGTGGTTGTTTAGGGATTTCAGGAGGTAAATATAACCAAATTCCTTTATGGAGACAGGGAAGGAAGGGAGAAGGGAGGGAGAAGGCAAACAATGGATGAAAGAGAGTGCTAAAAAACAACGAATGAATTGTGCAGTAGCTTTGATATATCTTTACATCCCTTGTTTGAATAATGCTTTTTCCATGGTGATCATAGTATCTGTGGCTCTTAATTAATACGAATTCACTAATTTAATAGACATTATCTAGTGGTGAAATACCCAAGCTTGGGTATTTTTGGGGTCTTTCTCCACATAAGTTTAGTTTAATTAAACCCGATCTTCCGGGCTAATGCGACGAGCTCGGTAGTATTACGCACTTTCAGTTTCAGGCGTATGTTTTTACGGTGTGTTTCTATGGTATAACGGCTAAGGCTCAACTGGCTGGCGATCTCTTTGTTGTTTAGTCCGCGTACCGCCAGTGTGAGCACATCTATTTCACGGGCGGTGAGCTTACTGAGCAGGGCTTCGTTCTGGCGGCGCAGCATATCGCTCATAGCTTCTGCCAACTGGTTATGCGTATCCATGGCCACGGTAAGATCCAGCAGGGCGCAGATCACTTCTTTCACTTCACCGTGATCGCCGCGGGTAAAGGGCACGGCCAGGCCCACCAGCCAGCGCCAATCGTTCTCTCCTTTTCTGCGTACACGGGTTACGCCGCCAAAGATATTTTTGTTATCACGGAAAGACTGCCGGGCGATACCCGTCAGCTCAAAATCGTCCGGATGCAGGATGTGGCGGAAAAACTCCAGTCCGAGGTTATTCATTTCACCGAAAGTAAAGCCGGTGATCTCTTCCATGCGCTGGTTACACCAGCTAACGGTATTCAGTTCTGTGTCTGCCGTATAGAGCATTGCCGGAACCTGGTGAAGAATGTTCTCCAGTTGCCGCAGGCGTTCTGTCAGCAAGTAATTCTCCTTTTGCAGGGTTTCGAGGGAAAAGTTTGGGTTCATACCCGGGTTCTCTAGCGACATACATATCAGTTTTAAACAAACAATAGTGAAATTGGGCTCATCTACCGGTACACATGAACAGACGTGCTCAAAATCTGTTACAACACTTATTCTGTAAATTTAAAATAAAATCCCATATGTGCAAGTTTATTTGTGGATGGGCTGTATACTGTCTGAACTGTCCCGGTGGTGCTTATACCGGGGAAGATCACAGGTATAGCAAGCCCATGCTATGGAACATGGACGATGGACGCCCGGCTCCCCTGTTTGATATTTCCCTTATTAGGCAGTAAATTTGAGACCCGTATTCTTCACATACTATTATTAACAATAAAACATTTAGTTATGGCATTTACACTTCCGAGCTTACCGTATGCTACTGACGCCCTGGAGCCGCATATTGATAAAACCACCATGGAGATCCACCATGGCAAGCACCATCAGGCTTATGTAGATAACCTGAATAAAGCGATCGCAGGCACTGAGCATGAAAATAAATCATTGGAAGAGCTGGTTGCCAACGCTGGTAAAATAAGCCCTGCTGTTAGGAACAACGGTGGCGGTCACTGGAACCACAGCTTTTTCTGGAAAATACTGGGCCCCAATGCAGGCGGCGAACCTACAGGTGCGCTGGGCGATGCAATTAAAAGCGCCTTTGGCTCTTTCGAAGCTTTCCAGGAAAAACTGAACGCTGCAGGCGCTACCCGCTTTGGTTCAGGCTGGGCATGGCTGATCGTGAAAGATGGCAAACTGGAGGTAACTTCTACCCCTAACCAGGACAATCCCCTGATGGACGTTGCTGAAGTAAAAGGCACTCCGATCCTGGGCGTTGACGTTTGGGAACATGCTTATTACCTGAAATACCAGAACCGTCGTCCTGAGTACCTGAAGGCTTTCTGGAATGCCGTGAACTGGGATGAAGTGAGTAAGCATTATGAAGCAGCGGTTAAATAAGCTGTTGGCTGTTAGCTTTTAGCTAATGCAGCGAATAAAGAAGGGGGCTGTTTTGAAAACAGTCCCCTTCGTATTTTCTAGCTAATAGCTAACAGCGCTGTTATTACAATGCCTTGACCTTAACATTCTTAAACCATATCTCGCTGCCGTGGTCCTGGAAGCAGATGTGGCCTTTCTTTTTGGCGGCGTATGCAGGAGCGTCTTTCCACTTACCGGTTTCTTTCAGTTTCTTCCATTCGGGAGCGCCCAGCTCATATTCCGCGGTTTTCTGACCGTTGAGCCAGTGTTCCACATGATTGCCGTTTACGATGATGCGGGTATTGTTCCATTCGCCGATAGGTTTGGCGGCAGCTACCAGCGGGCCGCCCATTGCGTAGTTGGCGCCGGTTTTCTGCCAGTCTTCCAGCTTCTCGGGAAAGTTGTTGTCATCGATCAGCTGGTATTCCGGACCGGTTTTATAAGAGGCGTCCTGGTCTTCGTTCACCATGTACAGGATACCGCTGTTGCCCTGTGGCGCCAGTTTCCAGTCTACGCTCAGTTCAAAGTTCTCGAACTGGTCGTTGGTGATCAGGTCTGCACGTTTATCGCTTTTATCTGTTTTGCTGCCCAGGCAGTGAATGGTGCCGGTGGCGCTGTCTACCGTCCAGCTGTCTGCAGGTTTGTTCCTGAAAGTGCGCCAGCCATCGAGGCTTTTGCCATCAAACAGGAGTTTCCATCCTGCACCTTCTTCTTCGGCAGTGAGCATATTGGCAGCGGCAGTATCTACGGTTGCATTTACGGTAGTATTGTCTGTTGCAGTTGCTGAAGAATCGGCAGCTGTTTCAGTAGTAGTGCCGGAACCACAAGCCATTGCTGTAGTGAGCAGCACGGACATTGCAGGTACGAATAATTTTCTCTTCATCATGGTTTCGTGTTTATTTAAGTTTCAGTTGCTGAGGATCCCATTGAATGATCTTGTTCTGGAAGTAGCTGTCGTTACACAGCAGGGCCGGAGCCGCTGCACGGAAACCGAACAGCGCATCTTCAGACACTTTACCACCGGTACGCATGGCGTTGAACAGGTTGTAGAAGTGATCAAAATGGGCGCCTTTGTAACCTTCTTCTGCAACGTATTCCAGTTTCTCGGGAGGCGTCATCTGCTTCCTGTCGTATACATACGGTTTGCTGCCTTCAGGGCCGCTCTTGGTTTGCAGTAAAGGATCGTCTGTTGCAGCGTATGCCTTGTTACGGTACAGTGTTACCTTATCCCATTCTACGGTCATAGAGCCTTCGCTGCCCACCATACGCAGGTAGTTGGTACCACCGGTGCCGTCTACAAAGTTTACACGCAGGGAGAGGTTGAAAGCGGGATGTACTTCTGTAGCAGGATAATCAAACATACCCAGCATGATATCGGGCACTTCACGGCCGTCTTTCCAGTAACGCAGGCCGCCGGTAGCCATCACCTTATCGGGACCTACAGAACCGGTTACAAAGTGCAGGCTGGAGAACAGGTGCACGAAGAGATCGCCGGATACACCGGTGCCATAATCGCGGTAGTTGCGCCAGCGGAAGAAACGCAGCGGATCAAAGTCACGTTTCTTTGTATTGGAAAGATAGGCGTCCCAGCCTACTGTTTTAGCAGATGCATCTGCAGGGATGGGATACTGCCAGGCGCCGAAGGGAGACATACGGGCCCAGAATCCTTCTGCATAGTTCAACTCACCGATAGCGCCTTCTTTCAGCAGCTGTTTGGCCTTTTCATTACCCAGTGAGCTCATGCCCTGGCTACCTACCTGGTATACCACTTTGGAATTCTTCTTCTGCGCTTCCACTACTGCGGGGCCTTCGCTGATGTCGTGCACCATAGGCTTTTCGCAGTAAACAGATTTGCCTTTGTTCATGGCAGCCACAGAAATGTCTTTATGCCAGAAATCAGGTGTGGCAATGATCACCGCATCAATGTCGCTGCGCTCCAGTATCTCGCGGTAGTCGCGGGTGGTATAAATGTCATTGCCCCATTTCTTCTTTGCATCTGCAAGACGGCCGTCGTACAGATCGCAGGCAGCTAGCAGCTTTACACCCGGAACGGTAATAGCCGTATTGGTATCTGCGGTACCCATACCGCCCGCACCGATCACCGCCAGCTGGATCTGATCATTGGCGCTGTACTTTTCATTTTTGCGCGCTGACAGCAATTCGATCACACTGCGTTGCCTGTCGGCAGCCGTAATGATATTCGGCAACAGGGAGGCGCCTACTACTCCTTTGGCGACCTTGCTGATAAAACCCCTGCGGGAGTTCTGATTAGACTTTGGCATGCTTTTCTAAATTATTATAATTAGCGTTCTGGTTACGTGGTGATTAGATTAAAACATCTAAGCTGGTAATTTAAAATTAAAAAGCGGTAAATCATAATTCTTTTGCGGCCAGCGGCCGTTTTCCACCTCTTAATCGTTTACAATCAGTGTGGCGGTCACTGGCAGGTGATCTGATGCATAACGTTCAGGTATCACATCATGGCGCAGCACCCGGAAAGCATTGCCGGGTGCAAAAGTGATGAAGTCGATGGTGCGGTTGGGCTGATCTACCGGTATGGTGAAAGGGCAGCTGTTACAGGTACGTGTAAAGCTGCTGTCCAGCAGCCGGATGGCGGCGCTACCGGGGCGTGCGTTAAAGTCGCCCGCCAGTATCACCGGCATGCCTGCTGATCCCAGTATACGGCTGATCTCGCGCACCTGCAGCAGGCGGTTGGTATCTGGTTTCAATACATCGAGATGCGTGCTGGCCATCATGATCCGGCGGCCGTTGGGTAATGCAGCGGTAACCGTGCATAAGGCCCTTGGTTCTCCCTTTGATCCGGAAGCAGACGGCAAAGCATATCCCTTTCCCTCCAGGATAGGATAGCGTGACAATACGGCTATACCATACTCCCCGCCATCGTAAGGAATGGACTTCGTAAAATAAGCATGCATACCCGTTTTGGCAGCCAGCGCTTCTGCCTCATGTACATCGCGGCCTGAGCGCCCGGTGTGTACATCTACTTCCTGCAGGGCCACGAAATGCGGCTGTTGCTGGCTAATCACCTTTGCAATGGCATCAAGATCTATGTAGTCCTTACGCGATGGCGGATTAGCATGATGAATGTTGTAGGTAAGTACTTTGATGGTGTCTGTGTGAGCGGTTTCCGTTCCTGTTGCCAACCTGTTGGTACTGCAGGCAAACAGGAAAATAAGCAGTGGCAGATATTTCATGGACATTAAGCGTTGGTTGTTTGAGGTTTGATGTTGGTTGAAAGGTTCAGAACAGGTTTGCCAACAAACCTGTTCTGAACCTCCTATTTCAAACCTCACTTCAAACGTTTTGTTATTCCCACCCGGGGTTCTGGCCCAGGTTGGGATTGCGTTGGAACTGTGTTAAAGGAATGGGCCAGAGGTAGTTTTTCGGATCAACGAACCTTCTGCCGGTGTTTACGATCATGTATCCCTGGGCGTCTACGGGTACGCTGGCCACGTAGGGCTGCATGTAGCTGGGCACAAAGGCCTTCTTCATACCTTTTACATCAGCCGCCAGCAGGTTGCCCTGTTTCCAGCGCAGGATGTCGAAATAGCGCTGACCTTCCAGCGCCAGCTCTACACGGCGCTCCCGGCGGATCTCATCGCGAACGTTCATCCCCCAGGCATTGAGTTCGGAGATCACCATGGGATGCATGCCGGCGCGTTTACGCAGCAGGTTAATGCTCATATCAAGATCAGCCTGTGTAAGCTTGCCCTGCATTTCGCGGGCTTCGGCGTAGTTGAGCAGCACCTCGGCGTAACGCATGATGTGGATATCGTTCGGGTCTTTGTTGTAGGTAGCTACCGCCGACACCTGTACGTATTTGGTGAAATAGAAACCGGTAGCGGTTACACATCCTTTCTTATCGGAATTGAATTTAGGCAGCTGGAAAATCTCTGAGGGATTGGCGTCCTGGTCGCCATCATCCTTACCGCCCCATTCACTGCCGGGCGCCAGGATGGTTTGGGACATGCGCGGATCACGGTTCTTAAACACATCGCCATAGGCGGTTTGTGCGCCTTCGTTATAAAGCGGCGATTTATCAATGGGCATGCCATCTGTGCAGAGGTAAGCATCCAGCAGTGATTTGGTAGGATTGAAACGGGCCGTCTGATCGGGTACCTGGGCCTCGCGGCTCATATTATGCATGGATACGTCTATGAGATACAGGCGGGCCAGCATGGTTTCTTTATTGGCGCCGGCGGCCAGCTTGCCTTTGTGCGTAAACAGTTCATTATAGCTGTTCGCGCTGTCTGCAGCGTAATAGAGGCGGTAAACGCCCAGATCCATTACTGCTTTGGCGGCTGCTTCTGCTACATCATACTTGCCATAGAAGAGCGCTACTCTTGATTTCCAGCCCAGTGCAGCGCCTCTGGTAATGCGGCCCAGGTCTGCCGCCCCATAACTAAGGGGCAGTTCTGCCGCGGCGGAGTCCAGCTGCTGGAGAATGAAATCCACCACCTGTGCACGGGGTGTACGCGGCCCGTAAACTATATCATCATCCCCGATGTTCACCGTATTGGTAACAAGGGGTACATCGCCATAGAAGAAGCTGAGATAGCTGTAAAGAAAAGCCCGCAGGAAACGGGTTTCGCCTGCATACTGTTTCAGCTTGGACTCCTGGATGCCCTGTGCTTTCTTATAATTCTCCAGGAAGTGATTGCAACGGCGGATGCCTTTATACTGGTTCACCCATTCGTTGTTGACGGTGCCTACCGTAAAATCAAAATTACCGGTAGAGATGTTCAGGTAGTCAGACAGGGGCGGATAGATGGTATTATCGCCCAGGTTCTCCATATCCACCACATTCTTTCCTTTGAGGTAATCGTAACAGGCATTGGCGGCCAGTTTCAGCTGCTGCTCTGATTTCCAGAACTCATTGTTGGGAATGGCATCCAGCGCATTGCGGTCCAGGAAATTCTTTGAACAGCCAGCCAGGCCCCACGTGATCAGGCCTCCCCAGAAGACGGCACGGATTGAACGGAATATATGCTTTTGCTGCATGGCAGTGATCATTTAAAGTTAATGTTGAGACCAAATACAAATGTTTTCACCTGCGGATATTCACCTCCTGCGCTGGTGACCGTTTCAGGATCATAGGCGTAGAAGAAATCCGTTTTGGTGAGCAGGTTATCTGCAGAGATGTAGGCCCTTAAGCGCTGTATACGCAGCCGCTCTGTCCAGCGTGCAGGCAGGGTATAACCCAGCTGGATATTCTTGAGGCGGAGGTAGGCGGCGTTCTGCAGCCAGTAGTCAGACTGGCGTGCAGTGGTGTTGCGGGTATCCAGGTAAGTGAAGCGGGGATACCAGGCGTCTGTATGCTCCGGCGTCCAGTGATCGCGGTGCACTTCCTGCGGATAAGACCCGTAAGCCTGGAAGGTGTGGATACCGATGCTGCTGATATAGCCGTTGCCTTTACCCACGCCCTGCAGGAAGAAGGAGAAATCAAAATTCTTCCAGCCCAGGTTACCCCTCAGTGAATAGGTGTAACGGGGGAAGGCGTCGCCTATCACTTCCCGGTCTTTATCGGCCGTTATTTTGCCGTCTCCGTTCAGGTCGCGATACCTGATATCGCCGGGGGCTACCTTGCCTTTATCGGCGTCAAAAATGGCAAAATTGGGAATGTATTTACCGGAAGCGTCTTTGGTGAAGTCTGCTTCCTGTGCCAGGCCATCTGTTCTGTAACCGTAGAAGGCGTTGATGGGATAGCCTACCTGCAGGATCCTGTTATCGAGCACAGGCGGTGCGCCGCCCAGGTTCTCCACCCTGTTGCGCACATCAGACAGCTGCGCGGTGAGGCCGTAGGTAACATCGTTGATATGATCGGTCCAACCCAGGCTGAGTTCCCATCCTTTGTTGGACACTTCGCCAATGTTCTGATCGGGAACCTGCAAACCAAGAATATCGGGCATGGGCTTTTTCATCTGGATGTCTTTGGTGCGCTTGTCGAACCAGTCGCCCGTAAAGGTGAGGCGGTTGTTCAGGAAAGCGAGATCGATACCGAAGTTGAGCATGTTCATCTTTTCCCAGCGCAGCAGGGGATTGGCCAGTGTAACCTGTGCCACGCCGCGGGTAAGGATGTTGCCGATGGGCATGGTGCCAACACCTGTCAACACCTCCATATAGGGATACCACTCTGCATAAGAGTTGGCGGCATCTGCACCATACTGGTTACCCAGGCTGCCGTAGGAAGCGCGCAGCTTACCTTCATTCAACCAGCTGAAAGCGCTGTTGTCCTTAATGAAGTTTTCGCGGCTGAAACGCCAGCCTGCTGAAGCGGAGGGGAAGGTACCGTAGCGCAGGTTGGAGGCATACCTGGAAGAACCATCGTAACGTAAGTTCAGCTCCAGCAGGTATTTCTCGTTATAGTCGTAGTTGATGCGGCCAAACCAGGAACGCAGGGCATACTGATAAGCATCGCCGCTGGCGTTCGGATTATCAGAGCCCAGGTTGAAGATGGGTACATCATCACTCGGGAAATTCTGTTTGCTGGCAGCCCAGGATTCATAGCGGTAGGTTTCCTGCTGATAGCCTGCCAGTAGTTTGAAGTTGTGCTTATGCACAGAAAAGGAATAGTCAAGCACCCCGGAAATGTTTTGCAGGCGACTGGTATAATCACGCATTTCAAGACTGTTACTGGTGGCGTTGGAATACCAGAAATCGCCGCTATCCGGGTAGTAGTAATCTATTTTACGGCTAAAAGTAGAACGGCGCTGGTTGATCACATTGGTGCCGTACTGTCCTGTAAAATCAAGGTTCTTCCAGATGTGCACTTTGGCAGACACGTTGCCGGTTACTTCCTGCGAGCGGAAATTGTTATACCCTCCGTCTGTAGCAATGGCCAATGGGTTGCTGGAACCGCCGCCGTAACCCCAGTTACCGTTGGTGAACTTCACCGGGTTCAGGGGCGACATGGTAAGCGATGTATAGATAGGTCCCTGGTCGCCGTCTGTACCGCCGGCGGGCTGGTTCTGCATACGGTCTATATAACCCAGGTTACCATCAATATCAATAAAGTTGAACAGACGGATGGCATTCAGACGCGCCCTTACGTTATTTCTCCAGAACTTGTACTGGTCTCCTCTTACCAGGCCTTCCTGGTCCTGGCGGCCGTAGGAAAGGTAATAGGTAACATCCTGCGAACCGCCGTTGATGCTGAGGTTATGCTCCTGCTGGGGCGCGGTGCTTTTGAACAGGGCTTTGGGCCAGTTGGTGTTGGCAAAGTAATCGGGGTCTGTTCCGTCTTTTGCTTTCTGAATGTCTTCTGCCGTATAGGTTTCAGGCAGGTTCACATTACGCTGCGCCTCATTCAGCATTTCCATATACTCAGCAGAACCCACCATTTTAGGCAACGAATAGGGTTTCTGAAAACCATAGTATCCATTGTAGGAAACGGTAGGTTTCTGGTTCAGCTTACCTCTTTTGGTGGTTACCAGTATTACACCATTGGCTGCGCGCGAGCCATAGATAGCGGCGCTGGCGGCGTCTTTCAGTACTGATACGCTTTCAATATCCGTAGGGTTCAGGAAGTTGATATCACCCGGGATACCGTCTATCAGGATAAAAGGATTGGAATTGTTGGTGGTACCGGTACCGCGTACACGTAAAGTGGTTTTATTATCTCCCGGGAAACCGGTGGCGCTCACAGCCGCCAGACCTGGTAAAAGGCCCTGCAGTGCGGTAGACATAGAGGTTACCGGGCGGCCTGCCAGCTCCTTCTCTCCCACCTGTGCCACAGCGCCGGTGAGGTTTACTTTCTTCTGTGTACCAAAACCTACTACCACTACCTGGTTCAGCTGGCGGGTATCTTCGCTCAGTACCACTTCCAGATGGGCCTGATCTCCTACCAGCACTTCCTTTGGAAGGTAGCCTACATAAGAGAACACCAGTACGGCATTGCCGCCGGGCACATTGATCTCAAAGCGGCCTTCGGCACTGGTAACGGTACCATTGCCGGTGCCCTTCACGCTTACGGTTACACCGGGCAGCAGCTGATTGCCTGCACCTCTAACGGTGCCAGTTACACGCTGTACCGTGATAGCGCTCCAGTTACGGCTGTCAAACAGCTGGGCGTTCACCCCGCTGATACCCGGACTGCTGGGCTGCAGAAGGGCTGGTTGGTCTGTATGATCATCGCGGCGCTCCTCTTCCTTCACAGCGGAGATAGCGAACTGCTGGTCTGTGATCTGTTTCAGGTCAAGACCATAAGGTTTGATCACTGCCACCAGGGAGCGTACAAATGCTTTCTCCCTGAAATTTTCCTTACCGGTGTTGATCTTTATCTGCAACAGTTCTGATCTGCAGATAAAGCTAACATCGTGTTGTTTTTCGATCTGCTGCAGTATCTCTCCTAAAGTTTGCAGCTGTTTGGTCTGGGCCTGGTAAGTGTATACACTGTTTGCAGCCGCGCTGTAGGCTGCGAAGTCCTGTGCATAAAGAGAAGACCCCGCCAGGCAGGCGGCAAACAGCAAAGCGCTTCTGCCTACCGTTTTTAAAGGTACAGTTGTCAGCATATTCCCGGAGTTTTATTACTTACGTTTTGGTTGAATGAAGAGTGTGTCGGCTTTCTTGTCTATCCGGAGATCAAGTGCAAATGCCAGGGTTTCCAGCAGCAGCTTTTCATCTTTCACACGCAGGCCGCCTGACAGCTCTGCTGCTGCCAGACGGCCGTTGCTGATCTGCACATGGTATCCATAGATGTCTTCTATGTATACCGCGATCTCCTTCAGTGTTACATTTTTCAGTTGCCTTCCTTCCTCTTTCCATACAGCATATAGGTCAGCGTTCACACGCTTTTTAGTGATCTTATTATTACGGGCGGAGTATTGCACAAAGTCGCCGGGAGCCAGGTAAAACTGCTTTTCCGGCAGGTCGCCGAAACGTACTTTGATTTTCCCGGTGTTCAGCGTAACGTTGGTATATGCCGCTCCTTCTTTTACGTTAAAGGAGGTGCCCAGTACATCAATATCCGAGTTGGCGCTATGCACAGTAAAGGGATGTGCGGGCGCCTGTTTAATATCAAAGAATGCTTCGCCTTTCAGCCACACTTCACGTTTGGCGCCATGCTGCCAGTCCGGGTGGAAGGAAATGGAAGCCCTGGCATTCAAGATCACCTCAGAACTGTCTGGCAGCCGTACATTACGCACCCCATCTGCAAAACCGCTGTATACCACCAGGCGCGGCTGTTGCTTTTGCAGGAACTGGAAACCCGCCAATGCTACGAGGCCTGTTACTGCTGCAGCTGCGGCCCAGCGCCATACGCGAAGGCTTCTGCGGCGGATAACCGGTGCATCCTGTTCTTTTTCCAGCGCTGCGATCATGGCCAGGTTGCGTTCCAGCGCAGCATCCACATCTGCGGCGGCAGGGCGCTGTTCCTTAAAACGGAGCCCCTGGATAAATGCGCGGGCTGCTTCTACCTGCTGCCGCTTGTGCGGGTGGGCGGCTATCCATCGCTGCCAGAAAGCGTCTGTTGCCGCATCAGGAAACCTTACCCATTGCAGGAAATAATCGTCTGTAATAAAATCTTCAATGTTATAATGCCCGTACTCTTTTTGATGCTCCATTTCGTGTGCTTACAAAAGAAGGAGCCGGGGAAAAGTTGTTTTACCCCACGGGAGCAGCAAATTTTTCAAAAAAAGTTTCAGAGTGAGCGGGGAAGTTGCTGGGCGCAGATCATCATGGATAATTGCATACTGCCCAAAGCGAGTGCCAGCGGCGTTACGGTAAGCAGTGCCCTGAGGAGGGGCTGGGTGTGGTAGGCGTCGCGCAGCATGATAATGGCGCGGGCTACTAATTTATAGGTGGCCTTTACAGAGATATTGAGGATACCGGCAATCTCTTCATAGCTCATGTTTTCGTAGAAACGGAAGAACACGGCTTCTTTCTGCCGGGGCGTTAAACGGCGCATGGCGGCCGCCAGCAATAGTATTTGTTCCTGTTGTTCTTCTGCGTCCATACGCTGCTGCTCTGCGGATACTTCCAGCTCAAAGGCATAATCGTCTGTAGCGGACACGTCTTCCCGGATCCTTTTATGTTGTGAGAGCAGCTTTAACAGGTAGTGCCGAAAGGAAACAAACAGGTAGCTTCTGAGCTCTCTTACGGCGGACAGCTTTTCGCGGTTGGCCCAGAAGCGCACAAAGATCTCCTGTATGCTGTCCTCTACGAGGGCAGCATCTGCAGTAAACTTGCAACCATAGTTAAACAGCCCGGGATAGTACAGTTTATAGATATGCGCGTAGGCATTTTTGTCCCCTTCCTTACAGGCCTCCCAGATGGCAAGATCTATGTGTTGATACTCGTTCATGCGGTGGGCGGAAAGCGTAAAATTATTAATTCTGCTACAGCCGATATGTTATCTTTCAATTAACAGTGGAATGTCAGCACTGACGGCTAACTACTATTGACCAGCGATGTTATTACTTCAGCAATTGCTGATATTTCGCGGGCGTATGCAGCAGTTTGACTGCTTCAGTTACTTCATTGTCCCAGGCTAATGATCTTTCTATACGTCCTTTCTGTAAATAGTAACGGTTTACGATCTCTTCTTCCAGCAGGCGTTTGATCTCTGCTTTATGCTTGAGCAGGTCCTGCTTTTTATCGTGTTTCATCTTCTGCTGCAGGGCTTCGAACTCTTTGGCTACTGCGTCATAATATTTTTCCTTGCGGGCGGTAGATTCGAAGCTTTCCAGCGCTTCTTCGCTGTGTGTTTTATAACTGTAGTCCTTCCCGTCGAGATAGCGTACAAAATTATCAAAATCCTCATCGCTGAGGGAGAAATCGCCGGCGGCGGTTATTGTAGGATGAGCGTAATAATATTCGGTAGCGTAGTCAAAAATGTATTGCCTGCGCAGCAGGGTAATGGCTACCTGGCTAAGGTATACCGGGTCTACCGGGGCGTCTGGCTCTATACCGCCGCCGTCTTTCACTTTACGGCCGGCTATGGTGGTAAAGGAACGGCGCAGTGAATCGGGCACATAGTCCACCTCTCCTTCCTGGTTGCGGTGGGAATAATCTATTGCCTGGATACAGCGGCCGCTGGGCGTGTAGTATTTGGCGGTGGTAACTTTCAGTTTGGCATTATAGGGCAGCGGGCGGGTGGTTTGCACCAGTCCTTTACCGAAGGAGCGCTGGCCCACTACCAGGCCGCGATCAAGATCCTGCACGGCGCCTGCCACTATTTCCGCTGCGGAGGCAGAAGAGCGGTTGGTGAGCACCACCAGGGGGATGTTTACGTCTACAGCCGGTTGCTCAGTCTTGTATTCGCGGTCCCAGTTCTTCACTTTGCCTTTGGTGCTTACTACCAGTTTGTTCTTATCTATGAAGATATTGGATACGGCTACGGCTTCGTCCAGCAGTCCGCCGGGATTGCCCCGGAGGTCGAGTATCACGCCTTTAAGGCCGGGATGTTCCTTTTTCAGCTGTTCAAAGGCCATCTGTACCTGGGCGCCGCTGTTCTCGGTAAACTGCACCATCTTGATATAGCCTACATCGTTGCCTACAAGGCCGGCGTAGCTTACGGGTTTTACGTTGATCTCTTCGCGGGTGATCTTCTTGGTGGTCTGGGCGCCGTTATGAGGGTTTTTAAGCACCATATCCAGCGAGGTACCGGGCACGCCCTTCAGGAGGCGGCTGATCTCTTCCTGGTCCATGCCGTGGGTGGACTTGCCATCCAGGGAGATGAGGATGTCTCCGGGTTTGATGCCTGCTTTGTGCATGGGGCTGCCTTCATACACGTCTGTGATCACGGTGGTATCACCGCTGGTATTGATAGAGGCGCCTACCCCGCCGTATTTACCGGTGGCCATGAATTTGAGATCGTCCAGGTTCTCTTCGGGCACGAAATCGGTGTAGGGGTCTGTTTCTTCCAGCATGGCTTCAATGCCTTTGTGCATCACTTTCTCCGGCGAGAGGTCGTCTACGTAGTAGGTGTTCAGCTCGCGGTAAAAGGCGGCGAAGATATCCAGGTTCTTGGCGATCTGGAAGTATTTATCGCTCTCACTGAAGGCATAGATGCCTGCGCCCAGCAGGATAGCGGCCAGCAGCAGTTTTATCTTGATATTGCGGATCTTTCGCATGATGAAGTAAAAAGTAAGAAATAAAAAAGTAAAAACGCAGCAAAGTGCCGGTGTTAAGCGTAAAAATAGGCAACTATCGGATGATCCGGCTTTCCCTGTTTCATTTTTAACGTTTCATTTGTTATGGTACCGGATCATATCCGTGGCCGCCCCAGGGATGGCAGGAGAGGATCCTTTTGATGGTAAGATAGCCTCCTTTGAAGATCCCGTACTTGCGGAATGCGATGATGCCATATTGAGAGCAGGAGGGTGTATAACGGCATTTTGCGCCTAGTAAAGGCGAAATAACCCATTGGTATATCCTGATCAAGGCTATAAACGGATAACCCAGCCACACTAAAACAGACGGTCTTTTCTTCACGTGAGTTCTTTCAAACGCTCTAAAATTACCGAAATTTTGCGGTGGAGTGTAGTGAAGGGGGCTATTTTTTTGTCGGTATAAATAAGGAAAACCGCTATCTGCCGGGATTGCTGGCGGAGGTGGTCATGGAGGGGTTGTTTCTGGAGGCGCCAGGCTTCGCGGCCCAGGCGTTTTACGCGGTTGCGGTCTACGGCGCGGGGAAAATGGCGGGAACCGGCGCTAAAGCCTACCTGCACGGGATATTTCTGCGTAGGCAGTTCTACCGGCATGTAGATCACGCGGTATGGAAAAACAGAAAACGCTTTTCCGTCCCGAAAAAGCGTTTCAATCAGTTTTCTGCTTTTTAACCTTTCTTCTTTTGTAAAAGAATAAGTCTTTATAGCGCAAATAGTTTTACGATCTTATTTCAGTTTCCGCTCGTCGGATACCGTCAGCTTCTTACGACCCTTTGCCCTGCGGGAAGCCAATACTTTACGGCCGTTAGCAGTTTCCATTCTCTTTCTGAAGCCATGGACGCTCTTTCTGCGCCTGTTATGCGGTTGAAAAGTACGTTTCATTTCTAATTGTTTGTTTTACCTGTACTATACTAAATCCGCCATAGACGGATATCCTGTTTTCAAAATGGAAGGCAAAGGTAGTGTTTTTTTTAAAACAACACAACTATTAACATAAAAACACGCAAACTGCCTGACTTTTATACGAAAACAGCCCTGCCCGGAAAGAAAAAAGCCTGTCCACCGGGTGGCTGGACAGGCTTTCCTGTACTATTTATCAATTATTTAAGGCCCAGTTTGGTCTTTACCAGGGGCAGCAGGTCGTCACCGGTGGGAGATACCAGCAGTACGCCTACAGAGCTGTCCAGTACATAACCATAACCTTTTTCTTTGGCTACATCTTCGATGGCTTTACGGGCTTTATCGTAGATGGGTTTCAGTACTTCCTGTCGTTTTGCATCGATCTTCTGATCAGCAGCGCTGCGGTACTCTTCAATACGTCTCTGGATATCCTGGATCTCTTTTCCTTTAATTTCTTTCATGTTGTCAGTCATGCTGGCAGCTTTCTCATCAAATTCCTTCATCTTTTTGGTGTACTCGTCTACCAGTCCTTTACCGTCAGATTCGAGGGACTGCGCATAGGTTTGCAGGGTGGTCTGTGCTGTTTTGGTTTCGGGCATAGCATCCAACAATGCCTGAGTATTGATGTGTGCTATCTTAGATTGTGCCATTGCATTCACGCTAAACAACCCGGTTACAGCCACAAAGGCAATAATTACGAACTTCTTCATGATGTTGTCTGTGTTTAAAAAAAATATAAAACTTATTGGTTAAAAAAATGGTTTACTGTTTCTTAACGCCCAGCGATGTGAGTATATCCTCGCTCTTGTCCAGCTTGGGATCTGAGAAGATTACCGTGATCCCGCCGGATTTATCCAGCACGAAATCATACATCCTGCTGGCAGCCAGTTTCTGCACCGCGTTATAGATCTTATCCTGTATTGGTTTTATCAATTCCTCTCTTTTCTTGAACAGGTCTCCTTCGTAGCCGAAACGTTTACGCTGCAGTTCTTTCGCTTCCTTCTCCTTGTTTACGATCTCTTCTTCCCTTTTCTGTTTCAGTTCTTCTGTAAGCATTACCTGCTCTGCCTGATATGCTTTATACATCTTATCAATATCCTGGAACTTTGCATCAATTTCCTTCTGCCACTGTTCTGCGATGGCGTCCAGTTTCTTCTGCGCATCCTTATAATCGGGGATGCTTTCCAATATATACTTCGTGTCTATCACACAATACCGTTGCGCATTTACAGCGCAGGTAGTCACCAGGATAACAGCTAATGTGATGAATATCTTTTTCATCTTTTATTTTTTAGTTCGCAATTTTACTAAACTGCAATATATAATTTAAATATCTATTTCGTTCACATTTAACATCATTCCGGTTCAAAGCCTAACATAAAGGTGAACTTAGCTGCATCCTTTAAACCGTTGCCGGGTGTCAACCGGTCAAAACCTATGCCATAGTCAAACCCGAGCAATCCAAACATGGGCAGGTAGAAGCGCATACCCAAGCCGGCAGAGCGACGCAGCCTGAAGGGGTTATATTCGTTGAAATCACGATAACCGTTTGCGGCTTCTATGAATGCCAGGCCAAAGATGGTAGAGCTGGGGCTGAGGCTGAAAGGATAGCGCAGCTCCATTACATACTTGTTGAATATGGTGAACCCTTCGTAACCCACGGGCTGTCCGCTTTCGGGGTTGATCTTCGGGTTGCTGGTATAATATACCGGGTAACCGCGTTGTGAGATGATATCACGATCGTAGATCGCAAAGTTACTCAGACCATCGCCACCCAGCTCAAAGCGTCCGAAGGGCGACAGGGTAGTGCGGTTGTTGTAGCGCGTGATATAACCATACTTGGCGGCCACTTTCAGTACAAAAGATTTGTTATCCGAACCGGTAGGACGGCTCAAAGGCACATACCATTCTGCGTTGAAGCGGTATTTCTGGTATTCTATGAAGTTGAACTGATCGGAGATCGGTTCTTTGGTATAATCCTTTTCAGGATTAAACAAAGAGTAAGGCGGTGTGAACTGACCGCTGATCAGGAAGTTGGAACCGCTCCTGGGGAAGATCTGCTGATCCACAGAAGATCTTGCCAATGTCAGCTTGAAGCTGATGTTGTTGGAAGTTCCGTTATCGAAACCGGCAATGTTGAAGTAGTTATAGTTCTTCAGCTTGTACTGCTGGTAGTTCAGTGCATAGATGAGGGTGAAATAGTCATCCGGCCATTTCAGCTGCTTACCCAGTGATACGGAGGCGCCCAGTACCTTAAAGTATGCATCGGTACTGGTGGTGGTACCATATATATACTGGTTGTAGGCGCTGGGATTCTGGTAGCTGCTGTAGAAGCTTACAGAGAACTGGTTCTGCTTCTTGCCACCCAGCCAGGGCTCGGTGAAAGAGAAGTTGTAAGAGCGGTAGGCTTTACCGTTTGAAGATACCCTTACAGACAACTTCTGGCCATCGCCGCTGGGCAGCGGGTCCCAGGTTTCCTTGCGGAAGATATTACGCAGGGAGAAGTTGTTGAAGGTTACACCCAGGGTACCGGTCAGACCGATATAACCACCCCAGCCGGCAGAGAGTTCCAGCTGGTCATTGGCTTTTTCTTCTACAGTATAATCAATATCCACGGTACCGTCCTGCACGTTGGGCACAGGGTTCATACCTATTTTTTCAGGGTTGAAGTAACCCAGGTTAGCGATCTGGCGGTTAGAGCGGATCAGGTCAGCGCGGCTGAACTTTTCACCGGGCAGGGTACGCAGCTCACGGCGGATCACGTGCTCGTTGGTTTTGTCGTTACCGGCTATACGCACTTCCTTGATGGTAGCCTGCGGGCCTTCGGTGATACGGATCTCGTAATCGATGGTATCTCCATGGATGCCAGTTTCTACCGGGTCAATACGGAAGAAGAGGTAGCCATAGTCCATATACAGGCCGCTGATATCGCCGCCTTCGGGAGACATTTGTTTACCGAGGCGTTTTTCCAGCAGTTCCAGGTTATATACATCTCCTTTCCTGATGCCCAGTACGCGGGTAAGCAGGGAGTCGTTATAGCGGGTATTGCCTTTCCAGGTAATGTTACCGAAGTAGTATTTTTTACCTTCTTCGATGTCCAGGTCAATGTTCATACCGCCGGCCCTTGTTTTGTAGGTGGTATCCCTTACGATCTGGGCGTCGCGGTAGCCCTGTGAGTTATAGTAGGCGATGATCTTCTCTTTATCCTCCAGGTACTTGGTTTCGTTGAACTTGGCGGATGAGAAGAGTTTAAAGCGGAAGTAGGGGTCCAGCTGTTCCATGGTACGGGAAGGTACCAGGAAGCCGAACGTTCTCCAGTAGTCAGACTGTTCGTGTACACTGTCAGGATACACCTGTTCTTTATCAGGATGGATGGTAAAGCGGGTACGCTCGTGGGTGCCCTTCATTTTCTTCTTTACCCTGGAGTCTTTGATATTGGAGTTATTGACGATGTTGATATCGTTGATCTTCACTTTACCGCCTTTGTTCACGGTAAAGATCACGTCTGCAGCGTTCACCTGGGAGGTATCTGTGCGCTCGGTAACGTTCACGGTTACGTTGCGGTAGCCTTTTTCTTCGTAGTTCTTACGCACCACGGCGATCACATTCTGCTTCATGCTTTCTGTTACCACGGCGCCTTTGCGGAGGGATGCCTTTTTGGCGATATCCTCTGCTTCCGACTTTTTAATACCGCGGAAGATGAAGTTGGAAAGGCGGGGCCTTTCGGTCAGGTTTATTTCGAGCCATATTTTACCATCGTCAATCTTGGTAACGTAGATGGCTACGTTGGCAAAGAGGCGTTGTCCCCAGAGGGTTTGGATGGCTTTTGCGAACTGGTCGCCACCGGGGTATACTATTTTGTCTCCCACGTTCAGACCGGAGAGGGAAATAAGCAGGGCTTTATCGAGATACTGGGTACCGGTAACGGAGATCTCGGCAATTTCGTACTGCTGGGGATTTCCAAAAGCCGCTGGTATTTCGGGCTGGCTGGTCACAGGTTCAGGTATGGTATCTGTCTGCTGAGCGGATACACGAATGCCTGCACTGCAACATAAAACTATGGCCAGTAGGCTCTTAGGAAATAATTTCTTCATTCTGCTGAATTTGTTCGCTAGTTTTGCCAAAACGCCGTTCTCTGGTTTGAAAGTTTAAAATGGCTTCATACAGATTTTCTCTGCGGAAATCCGGCCAACGGGTGTCGGTGAAGTACAATTCCGCGTAAGCCAACTGGTATAATAAGAAGTTACTGATCCTGCATTCCCCGCTGGTCCTAATCATCAGTTCAGGGTCTGGCAGGGCAGCTGTACATAGGTATTGCTGCCATACGTCCTGGGTAATATCTGCCGGGTTAAGTTTGCCCGATTTTGCATCTTCTGCGATCTTTTTGGCTGCATTCACGATCTCCCACCTGGCGCTGTAGCTGAGGGCCATGACCAGGTTAAGGCCTTTATTGCCGCTGGTGATGGCAATGGCTTCATTCATTTCACGCTGGGCCTGGGCGGGCAGCATGTCCATGTCGCCGATCACATGCAGGCGTATATTATTCTTGGTTAGGGTGTTCACCTCTTTGCGGATGGTATTCACCAGCAGTTCCATAATGCCGTTCACTTCATAAACCGGACGGTCCCAGTTCTCCGTTGAAAAGGCATATAAGGTCAGGTACCCGATTCCCAGCTCTGCGGTTGCCTCCACGATGTTCCGCACACTTTCTACGCCTTCGTGGTGCCCGTAAAGCCTGTCCTGCCCCTTTTCCTTTGCCCAACGGCCATTTCCGTCCATAATAATAGCTATATGGCGCGGCAACCGTTGCAAGTCTAATTTATCCTTCAAACTCATGAGTGTGTCAGGCGTAATATAATAACAGAATAACAGTGATTTACTAAAAGTGTGCAAAGATACAAAAATAGATATATGCCTTTTGTGGCAAAGTTCGGCAAGGGGTTTTAACGTAGTTTTAACAGCGGAAACGGTTGCCAGCAGGCGGTTTGCCGGATTGGGCGGGGCTTTGGGGGCTTGTTCCGCGGTGTATTTTTCAGCGGGCGCCGGGTATTTTACCCTGAACGCCCGTTATTTGTCGCTAAAAGTTAATTTTCAAAGGGTATACCCTAGAATTTACACTTGTAGGTGGTAAAAAGGATACTTACGGTAAATTCTACGGAAACGAACTGGTCTTTATCCCGGCTGTTACCACGCTGACGGCCGGCTTCCCCGATCATACCGGTACCGGTGGCCCAGGATCGGTCCTGCAGCAGGTAGGCCACGGTATTCTCCCCGTTGGCCTTGGGCGGGAAGAGGGCCTGCCCCGCGTAGGTGGTGCTTACATCGTCCAGGTAATCAGTCCGGCTAAAACGGTAGAGCACTTCCATGCCGATGTTCACGGAGCGGGAGAGGTTGTATTTAAAGCCGCCGCCCAGCAGGAAGGCATAAGACACCAGGCCGTAAGGCTTACGGTCAGGATACTGGGCAGAGCCCTGACCTTCTGTACGGAGCGGCTGCAGATCATATCTTTTTCCATCCAGGTAGGCATAGGGGTTGAAATGGAAGATCCCTGCGCCACCGGTCAGGTAAGGGGTGAAACGGTAATTATAACTGCCCGGTTCAAAACGGAAGAAGTTGAAATCACCCTGCAGGTCAAGTTCCTGCACATTGGTATTGAAGCTCAGGTTACGCCTGCGCTGAAACTCATTCTTGTTATATACATCGGAATACCCCAGCTGGGTGATGCGCAGGTGGGCCCTTAACCCGATATAATCGTTCAGGTATTTACGGTAAAAGATACCAACGGTAGGTTTAATAGTATTGAGCGCACCCCTGGTATTCAGGTCGCCAAAGTATTGTGCACCGCCTACTGAAAATCCCAGCTCTCCAACATACGACAACTCATTCTGCGCCACTGCAGGGCTTGCGCAAAACATTCCCAGCGCAACGAGGGCGGTAGTAACAACACGCTTAGTGTGGAAAATAGGTTTCTGCATAAAATTGTCCTTACTTAAACGCGGTAAGCCCTGCTTTTGGTATTAATATTATAAAAATATGAGACAAAAGTAATTAATAAAGTTTGAAGTTGCTTCAAACCTCCAACCTCAAACTACTTCCACCGGTTCCTGGCATCCACTCCCCACAACAGTTTGTGACGCAGGGTGTTGAGGAAATTATTATCGTCCAGGCGGAGGAGGCTGAGGGTAAAGGCTTCTTTCTTGACGGCCAGCTGCACGGTATTGTCAATGGTTTCCATGCGGCTGTCAAGAGAGCACATAAACAGGTCGCTACGGCCTTCCACCTCAAAAGAAATAATATTGTTATCGGGTACGATAATGGGCCTTACGTTCAGGTTATGCGGGGCTACGGGCGTGATCACAAAGCTGCCCGCTTCGGGAAATACCACGGGACCGCCGCAGCTGAGCGAGTAGCCGGTAGAACCGGTGGGGGTGGCTACAATGAGGCCATCTGCCCAGTAAGTGTTCAGGAATTCGCCGTTCAGGTAAGTATGGATCTTTACCATGGCGGAGGTATCCTTTTTATGGATGGTAAAATCGTTCAGGGCATAGGGCACGTCGCCAAACATGGGGATGTTGGCATCCAGGTGCAGGAGAGTACGTTTATCCACTACGTAGGTGCGGTTAAGCAGGGCCTTTACCGCGGCGTGGATGGCATCTTTACCGATACTGGCCAGGAATCCCAGCCGGCCAAAATTAATGCCCAGCACGGGAATGTTCTTATCTCTTACATAACAAACCGTATCCAGGAGGGTACCATCACCGCCAAGGCTCACCAGGCTGTCTATGGTAAGACTGTCCAGGTCTTCCGGGCGGGAAAAGGTATGGGGCCGTTCCGTGAACTGCACATGTGGCTGCAGGCTATGGTAAAACGGCTCATAGATCACCGGGGTGATCTCTTCTCGTTGTAATTCATCCAGTAATAAGCGGATGTTGGCCAGATCGTCTGTGACAAATCCACGGCTGTAAAGCGCAATCTGCATGGAAAAAAAAGCGATTAGCTGCCAGCTGCCGGCTATTAGCTGATTGCTAAAAGCCGGTAGCTAGCTGCCAGGTATTACGAAATGAGCGATTAGTTGTTAGTTGCCGGCTATTGGCTAATTGCTGGTAGCTGGCTGCTATTTACATGTCAATTTTAGTGTGTAAAAATAGCCCTTTTTGGCCTAACTGGTTTATGCTGTACTCCAAACGGATACAGGTATCGTAAAACGAAACAATATCAAAACCCATACCGCCCGTATATAGCATACGGTTATTCAGGAAGCTGTTGCCGGGAAACTTGCTGTAGGCATAGCCCACATCGCCATAAGCCTTTAGCAGCAGGCGGATGGGAATGGTGTTGAATTTCTGCGGCACCCAGGGCAGGTGAATGTCGAAGGTCAGTATCTGGCGGCGGAGGTTGGACTTTAAGATAAAAAAGCTGGTACCATCCACCACATAATATTCCAGGCCGCGCAGGTAATCTTCCTGGTAACCCATGGCCTTCTGGTTAATATAGGGCTGATCTGCCGGGAACTTGGCCTGGCCCCTCAGTCCCAGTGCGGCGTAAGTACCGGGAAACAGCTGCCAGTATTTGTTGATCCGCGCCCTGAATTTCCAATGATCTATATCGCTGAAAGGGGCAAAGCCCAGTTTCTCTATTTCACCCTGCAGCACAATGCCTCTGAGGGGATAGATCCAGCTGTCTGCCTTTGTATAGGTTACCCGGTACAGCAGGTCAAGATACTGTACCCTGCTGCGGCCATTGCCCAGGTAATTGGGCGTATGATTTGCCACGGTATCGGCTACCTTTTCAAAGTTATAGGTGAGGAACACCTGGTGGCGGGTATTGATGGCACGGCGGTAGGCATAACTAAGGCCGATGGTATACAGTTCACGCAGGAAATTATCCTGGCGGTAAAAGGTTTGTTTGTTAAGGATGGTGCTGTCGTTGATCTCACGGTTACGGCTATAGGCAAAGGTAAGGCCGATACCGTGACGGAAGCCCCTGTCTACATAAGGCAGGCTGTAGGTAAAAGCCAGCTGCTGGGTATAGCCTATCTGGATGATACCATTGAGGTTGTCATTACGGCCGGTGAGGTTACTGTGGTCTCCCCTTAGGCCTACGTTCACACGGTTCAGGCTTTTGCCCTGCTCTACCCACCACTGGTTAAAGTTACGGTCTGCCAGCTTAAAGATGGGAAATGCGAGGAGTGGCCAGCGTTCATACACGGCAAATTCCAGGTCGGCCGTGGTTCCCTCCCAGTTGCGTACATTGGGTATTACGTTCAGGAAAAGGGCGGTATTCATTAACTGGCGGCGGCCTTTCTCCAGTGTGGCGGAAAGGTCCCTGAGGCGGATGGTATCGCCGGGCACCACACCCAGTTCGCGCAGCACATAGCTGCTGCGGGTTCTTTTATTACCGGTGATCAGCACATTGCGCACAATGAAGTAGCTGGTATCTGTTACTACTGCCAGCGGCTGTTGGCCAGGCTCCTGCGCCCTGGAAGGCAACAGGAAGCAAAGACATAAAATGCCCGACAGGAAACAGAATTTGAACATGCAGTTTGGACCGTGCGATTAGCTAAAAATGTGAAAACGGCCAAAGGTAAGAAAAGAGTTTCAGGTTTGAGGTTGGAAGTTTGAAGTTCGTTAAAGGATAAAAGTTTGGGACAAGTCTGTCGGATGCGTCGCTGAACCTTCACCTGCAACTTGTAACAAACAGCAAACTTCAAACATTAAACTGCATTATATGCTGATGTAGTTCATGAGCAGATCGTAGTTCTTTTTAAGGGTATCTTCCTCTTCTTCAGCGGTGATGGTGTATTTGATCACGTAGTATTTGAAGCGCTCGAAGGTGGCAACGAGTGACTGCAGTTCCTGGCGGTTGGTTTTGAGCAGTACTTCCAGGCGGCCGGTAGTGGGATTGGTGATGGTATTGACGCTAAGCAGGATCACATCATTGGATTCTGCGATACGGGCTATCTCACTGAGGCTGTAATCACGCGGTTCTACTTCCAGGGAAAGAATACCGCCGGGTTCTTTTACGCCGTTATACTGGGCCAGTACGGCCAGCAGGCAGTCGCGCGTAAGGATGCCGAGGTATTCATTTTCTTTGGAGATGACCGGTAGTGCAGACAGCTTCTGGTCGTAAAATAATTTCAGTGCTTCGTAAAAGTGTACGGTCTCGTGTATGGCGGGCTTGTTGCCGTTATACTCCATGTTCTCCAGCAGCGTATCCGGATCTTCCAGGTCCAGTATATCGTCTTCTTCTACCAGTGCCAGGTATTTATTTTCCAGCACCATGGGCAGCTGCGTGAGATGGTATTCGTTCATGAGGCGTAAGGCCCTGGCTCCCGAATCCATTGGATGCAGCACCGGTACTGTTGTTATCAGGTCTCTCGCCAACATGACTAAATGGTTATGGTTTCACTAATGGTATAACAAAGAATATTCCAATTTCCTTCTCCCCAATATACCTAACCGTTAGGTCAGGCCGCTATAACAAAGATACGAGTATTCACGGCGCAGAGATTGCAGGGAGCATAATTAAATTACGAATGGGCGTATATGAATTACGAATGGCGTTTTTCACCCCCGGCTATTACTCAGCTAACCTGCTTTTTAAGCTTTTCCAGGAAGCCCCCCAGGATGACATTGAATTCGGCGGGCACTTCCATCATAGGTGCATGACCGCATTTATCGATGAAGTGTAACTCAGAATTCGGTATCAGGTGGTGAAATTCCTCCCCTACCATTGGCGGCGTAATAGTGTCGTTCTTGCCCCAAACAAGCAGGGTAGGGATTTTGATGTCGCGCAGCTCTTCACCCAGGTTGTGACGGATGGCTGATTTTGCCAGTGCGATGATCTTGATCACCTTCAGGCGGTTATTGACAATCTCGAACACTTCGTCTACCAGCTCTTTGTTGGCAATAGCCGGATCGTAGAACGTGAGCTCGGTCTTTTTACGAATATACTCATAATCTCCACGCTTGGGATAGGTTTCTCCCATGCCGTTCTCAAACAGGCCGGAACTACCGGTAAGGGTAAGCGACCTCACAGGCGCTTCCGGGTGTTTGAGCAGGTAAACCAGCGCTACGTGCCCTCCCAGGGAGTTGCCCAGCAGGTGTATATCTTTGTAGCCAAGGGCTTCAACGAATTTATGTACAAACTTGGCCAGTCCGCTAACGGTTGTTTCGAGGATATTCAAATCAAACAAAGGCAACATCGGGATCACAACTTTGTTGGTTTGACGGAAATGCTCCAGCAGGTCCCTGAAATTACTCAGTGCACCAAACAATCCATGCAGCAATACCAGTGGCTCCCCCTCCCCTTCCTCGATGTATTTAAACTTTCCCTGTGTTTTGATTTCGTAATCCATTGCCAAAGCTTGAAAGTCAATTTTGCGCTAAAATAATTCTTTTTATTAATTCAAATAATCTTTGAAGCGAGTCAGATAGCCTGTAATTCTTTAGCTGCATGATCGAAAAAAGACTGTAAACCTGCAAACATATCCTTGAACATCGGTATTACCACACCGATGCCATCCATTGCTATCGGGCCTATAGGTGCGATATAGGGATATGTTACAGACTGCAGCTTTGTTTCAGGGCTCAACCAGTACAGCTGGTTGGCAATCCATAGTAAAATGCTATAATTTATTGTAAATATAACACAGTACAGCAGAATACCACCCAGGCGATTCAGCCACCCCAGCAGGGCCAGCTCCACCAGTTTCTGCAAGGCGGTTGCGCCAAGCCTGACCAGCAGTATAACGCCCAGGAATAGAACGATAAAACATAGTACGGGTAACCATCGCCAATTAGTGTGCCAGTGCTGCTGGGCATACAAGGCTGACACGGCGGTTAGCTTCAGAGCGGCCGCCAGACCCAGCAGCACTGCTATAAAGGAGAACACGGCAACGATGAGACCCCGTGAGTATCCTTTATAGACAGCGATCACCAGGATGATGGCCAGGAGAATATCTATAACCAAGTTAAGGCTATTTACTTAACAATTCCTTCACCAGGGCGGAGATGGCTTTACCATCGGCCTTACCGGCCAGTTGTTTTGTGGCGGCGCCCATTACTTTTCCCATCTCTGCGGGGGTGGTAGCGCCTGTTTCGGCAATGATGCGGGTCACGGCCTCGCGCAATTCGCTCTCAGATAGCTGTTTAGGCAAAAAGCGCTCAATCACTTCCAGCTCTTCCTCTTCTTTTTTGGCCAGGTCTTCACGGTTCTGCTGTCGGAAGATATCCAGGGAGTCTTTCCGCTGCTTGGCCAGTTTCTGCAGCATCTTTGTTTCGTCTGCTTCGGTCAGTTCACCGCTGCCGCCTTCTGCTGTTTTAGCCAGGAGTATAGCGGCCTTAATGGCGCGCAAAGCGCGGAGCTCGGCTTCGTTCTTAGCCAGCATGGCGGTTTTGATAGCGGAGTTAATGGTGAGTTCGAGTGACATACTATTGTTGATTTTTCAGCTTTTCATTCACTTTTTCGAAGAATTCCTTTGCAAACCTGCGCATATCTTCAGACTGGTCTTTATAAGGAGTGGCGCGCTGCCAGGTATCTGCCATGGTCATCATGGTCTGGTAGAAGAAGTCGGCCATTTCGTCCAGCATCATGTCTTTGGTCCAGAGATCGATACGCAGGGCGGTAGATTCTGCCCTGTCCCAAAAGGCGATCATCATGGCCTTGGCCTTATTCATGCGGTCTGCGGTGGTATCAGATGCGTTCCATTCTATTGTTTCCGGTACTTTGTTGTCATCCAGTCCTACCTGGATCTGGATGGTGGATACTTTACCCATATCAGTTATTTTTCTTTCAGAGGGCAAAAATAGGGTTTAATGTGCTGATGTGCTAATCAGGTGGTCAAAGAGCAGTGCCGCGGCATGGTCCCATGATCCGGGAAGCGGCAGTGTTTCCATGTTGGCCAGCAGGCGGGAACGCAGCTGCTCATCCTTGTAAAGCAGGGCCAGTTTGTCTGCCAGGTCTTCCAGGTTTTGGGGATCCGTGTACACTACGGCATCTTTCCCGGCTTCCCGGGCGGCGGCGCCGTCTATTGCGATCACGGGAACCTGGCAGCGGATGGCCGCGTAAACAGGCAGCGCTACCCCGTCTGTACGGCTGGTATATACCATGGCGTAGGCGGCAGCCGTAAGCTTAGCCAGGCTGGGCTGATCTGCCTCCTGCAACCAGATCACATCCTGGCGGAACTTGTAGGTACGCAGACTGGCGGCTATTTCCTGCCCTGCTGCCGTAGCGCTACCCGCCAACACCAGTTTCATATTGGAGCGCAGGCGGCGTTTAAAGGCGGAAAATGCCTTTAACAGGGGCATGATATTGTTACGTGGATGCAGTGCGGCGGTAACTATAAAATATTCCACCCCGTCGGTATATTCTTTCTTTACGGCTTCCCGCTCTTCCCAGGAAAGGGGCTGGCAGCTTTCATGGATGGCCGGCGGCAATACCTGCAGCCGGGAAGCGGCGGCGGGATCATATTGCAGCAGCTCCTGTTCCAGGCTTAGCGAGGGTACGGTCACTTTTGCGGCTTTGGCCAGGTATTTCCGCGTCTGGCGCTGCAGCAGGCGTTGCCAGTTAAGCGGTTCGCCGCTTACCTCATGCAGGAAATACAAGTCTTTGATAAAGAGCAGGGAAGGGATGGAGCTGCGCAGGGGTAAAAGACCGTCCATGGCCAGGAATGCATCCAGCCGGTAGCGTTTCATGGCCCTTGGCAGCTGCCATTGCAGCCACCACTGGCGGCGCCACAGCGCTGCGCCTTTGCGTGGTACCTCCACGGCGCTTGCGTTGGCGGGGAGCGCCAGTCCGGGTGGAGCGGGACGGTCAAAAAAGAAGATAAATGAGTGCTCAGGGTGCTGCAGGCACATCCGCCGTGTTAGTTCCGTTTGTGCGTTGGCCGTATCTGCGGGAGCATCCTGGCTTATACCAATTGCGCTAACTCCAATTATCATGGCCGCAAAATTAGTTGTTAGTTGTAAGTTATCAGTGATGGAGTTTGGAAAGGGGTACAGGGCTTAAAGACGAACAGCACATTACCTGCACTAAGACGGCACTAAGCTGGTACTAAATTAACACTACAAGCATATCCTGGGTAAAAGACAAGGAAAAGGCCAGTAGAACTGAAGTTTAGGTGGATGTAAGGTGGACATGAGGTGGACTTGATGCCGGGTAAAATTGTACCGGCAAGCGGGCGGAAGTAGGTGGAGGGCAGGCGGAAGATGGCATACCTGAAAAAAAAGATCCATGCCGGTGACATGGATCTTTTGTATCGGGAATTTATATATGCGGTTATTGATCTGCCTTATTGGTGATCCAGAACTCCTTGATGATCTGGTTATTAGGATTACTCAGGGAGCTGATGGTCACTATCACCTTTACGGTGCGGATGGGCGGCAGGTCTTTCAGGTTAATGGTAATGTTCTTGCTGTTTACCGGTGAAGGAATAGGATCCTGCGGTATGTTCTGACCTCCCGGGTCTGTAACAACCGATACGGTAACGGATACCCCGCTGGCGGGCAGCTCAGAGGTAATGTTGGCGGTAAAAGAATGCGTTGGACCAAGAGCAGCTGTATAGTTGCCCTCCTGTACGCCGTCAAGCGATGATGTAAGCTGTACTTCCTGGGGAGGAGGTGTATCTCCGCCGGAGCCTTTTTTCTTTTTACAGGCGGTTACAGTGATTAACAACAGGGCACAGCAGGCTAAAAGATATGATCTGATAGGCATAGTCTTTCAAAGGATTTGCATAAAATTATATTAAATTATAATACCAAACAACAAAAGGCAGTTTGAACGTTTGAAAGTTTGAAAGTTTAAAGGTTGGGAAGGGGCTTACATCAACAGGACACCTTCAAACATTCAAACCTTTAATCCCCCAAACCTTCAGCCCCTCTTTACATCCATCGCGTCACGGAGGCCGTTGCCCAGGAGGTTGAAGGCCAGTACCATCAGCATGATGGCTACACCGGGGGCCAGGGCCAGGAGCGGGTTATGGGTGATGATGAAGTTGTAGTTTTCCTTGATCATCAGTCCCCAGGAAGGCTGGGGCGGTTGTACACCTACCCCCAGGAAACTAAGGCCAGCTTCTACTACGATAGCAGTGGCAAAATTTCCTGCCGCCACCACCATTACGGGCCCCAGTATATTGGGCAGAATATGCTTTACTATGATACGTGTATGGCCATAACCCAGGGCGCGGGCGGCTTCTGTAAACTGCAGTTCACGGATGCTGAGCACTTGTCCGCGGATGATACGCGCCACCCCCACCCACATGGTGAGCCCTACCGCAATGAACACCTGCCAGAAACCTTTGCCCAGGGCCAGTGTAATGGCAAATACCAGTAGCAGGGTAGGTATAGACCAGATCACGTTGATCAGCCACATCACCAGATCGTCTACCCAGCCGCGAAAGTACCCGGCCACCGCTCCTAATAAAACACCAATGCTGAGGGATATAAGCACAGCGATACAGCCCACGCTGAGGCTTACACGAGTACCGATGAGCAGGCGGCTGAGGATGTCGCGTCCAAAACGGTCGGTACCCAGCCAGTAAGTTTTTGTGAGGATACGCTCCTGTATGATCTTCTGCTGTATGCTTTGCAGGGGCTCTTTCAGCGGCTGATCATGACCATACCATACGGTGGCCAGGCTGTAGCGTTCGGGGATGGTGGTTTCTTCATCCGCATATTTCTGTACAACCATATCATTGCCTTCAAAGCGGAAAGCACGTATAGGAACATACGTTAGCGCTGCTTCCTTTCCATACAGCAGGCGCTGAAAGAAACCGCCCTTTGCAACAGGACGTTCTTTTTGTATGGCCAGCATCGTGATATGGAAACCGGGGCGCTGGCCGCTTATCTCCAGCACCATACGGTTGGCATAAGGGGTGGAGTCCGGCGCTATCCAGTAAGCAGCCATACTTACCAGGATGGCGCATGTTATGAGACAGAGCCCCGCCATAGCGCCTTTGTTGCGCTGCAGGCGCCTCCATGCCTGGAGACTGAAAGAAGAGCGTATGTTATCAGTGCTGTTAGTCATGAGCGGTTAGCTGTTGGCAGGGCGCCGGCAGCAGGTCAGAAAACTAAGCATTTAAGTTAAAAAATATATATCATTGCCGGGCGGTAAGTTACAAACTCTGCGGACATTCATTCACCCTATGAACACACAAACACATTCGTCTACCGGCTTTGCGCGCTTCTTTGTTACAGTGGCCAGCAAACTTTCATCAGTGCCGGCGAAATATCTTTTCGGGTTCTTCATCCTCCTGGCAATTGGCATATCCTGCCATTCCTGGTTCAGCTCACAGGATATGGCGCAATGGACAAGATATAACAACTATGTGATCTTTAAACAATCGTTCTTTCACCTGGTACATTCGCAGGACCTGTACCCCGAGTACCCGGCAGAGCATTATGATGTATACAAATACAGTCCTTCGTTTTCTTTGTGGATGGGCGTCTTTGCCTGGCTGCCCGACCTGCCGGGCCTGATACTCTTTAACCTGATGAATATTGTAGTGTTCATCATCGCACTGCGTACACTGCCCCTCAGCAAACCCAGGCTGAGCCTGTTCCTGTTCTTTATACTGATAGAGGCCATGATCTCGCTGACCAGCTCACAGACCAATGTACTGATTGCGGGCCTCCTGATACTTGCCTGGCATTTCATGGAAGAAGATAAAGTATGGTGGGCTGCATTAATGGTCATGATCACCATCTACATCAAGATATTCGGTATTGTAGCGCTGGCGCTGTTCCTGCTATACCCATCCCGGTGGAAGGCCGCTATCGCCACCATTGTCTGGGCAGTAGTATTGGGCCTGATGCCGCTGCTGGTGATCACCCCTACCCAGCTGCAGTTCCTCTACAAGAGCTGGGGACAGCTGCTCACCATGGATCATGATGCTTCCACCGGTGTATCGCTCTACGGGTGGTGGCACACCTGGTTTGGTTTCAATATGAACAAACAGGTATTTGTACTGGCAGGCGCCCTGTTGTTTTGTGTGCCCCTGCTGCGTTTCAAAGCATGGGCACAACCGCTGTTCAGGCTGCACATCCTTGCATCCGTACTGATATGGGTAGTGATATTTAACCACAAGGGAGAATCTCCTACCTACATCATTGCCATGACCGGAGTTGGTATCTGGTATTTTACACAAAAGCAAACAGGCATCAATCTGGCTTTATTGCTACTGGCCCTTGTATGTACCTCTTTCTCCTCTACCGATCTTATCTTCCCTTACAAACTTGCCAGAACCTATGTAGAGCCCTTCGCCGTTAAAGCGGTATTCTGTTCCCTGGTGTGGTTCAAGTTGATTTGGGACAGTACCACTGGCAACGGTGCTGAATTAATAGGTAATAATGAATAATTATAGCACTTGTGGCACAGCGGGGTGCTTATCTCACATCCTGTTACTTATAACAACTAACGCCAATTGTATCACCTCCTGACAGCTGTCCCGCTATTGTTAATTTAATTAACGCGCCGCCCCTTCCACTGGTAAGACCCAAATTTCCCCAGCCATCCGGCTACCACAATGTAGGGAATGTGGAAGAGTTGTCCGGGGATAACCCAGCCAAGGAATTTTGTTTTGCCGAAGAAGCGGGCAATGGGGAACATGAAGCATAACTCTGTTATGATCTTGAAGAGCAGAGAGAGCAGCAGCCAGCGCCATACAAAGGGGAACAAAAGGGCGGCGATCCCCATAAAAAGCAGCGCAGCATTCCATAAATATACAATGGCCAGCATCCAGGTAAGGCGCTTATCATCGTATTTATCTGCCTTGGACGACCAGCGGATACGCTGTTGCATAAACGCAGGGAAAGTATCAACGGGGAGGGTGCGTACAATGGCGGCTTCATGCTTCAGGTAACCGATGCTGCCGGGAAATTTGCGGTATACCTTATACATAAGCAGCATATCATCGCCGGAGGCAATATTATCGATGCCTTTAAAGCCGCCCACTTCCAGGAAAGCTTCCTTTTCATAGGCCAAGTTGGCCCCGTTACACATGGTGCCGATACGAAGCTGGGCCACCGCACCGGTAATGCCCTGCATGTTCATAAAGTCAAGCGACTGCAGGATCTTGAAGAAATTAGTCTCCTCGTAAAAGCTGACAGGAGCGGCAATGAATTTAGGGCGGTGTGTTTCATAGAACTGCACCATCGTTTCTATCCACAGCGGCCCCATTACACAGTCGGCATCAGTGGTAACGATCAGCTGACCGCCTGCCTGGCCAATGGCCATTTCAATAGCTTTCTTCTTATAAGAGTTGAGGCGTTGTGTAATATCCAGGTGATCGCTGAGGCGCAGCAGTTTTATATTAGATGCAGGAAAGGAGTTTACCACCTGCGCGGTATCGTCTGTAGAAAAATCGTCTATCACTATCACTTCCAGCAGGTCTGCGGGATAGGTTTGCGACTGCAGCGCTGCCAGGAGGGGCGGCAGGTTGGCTGCTTCGTCGCGTGCGGGGATGATCACGGTAACGCGGGTACGCCCGCTTACAGGTGTTGAAGGAATAAATGCAGGGAGCTGCTTCCACCCAAGCGCGTACCAAAGCAGCAGCAGGCCGTAGCTTATACCCAGTAACGATATAGTAATGAGCAAGATATTCATGTTAATTTCCCGTCAGGCGGCCGTCAAAAGTATATCATTCTCTGTAAATATGCTACTTCAGCTGTTGCAGGTGGCGGATGTATAGTTTTATAGATATTATATCTTGGAAAGGATGGCGCTGCCTAATTCTTCGGATATGAGCTGGTGGCCTTTATTCAATATCACTATCTCACCGGGGAAAGTACCATCTACCAGGCGTTGCCCCACCACTGCAGGGATAATGCGGTCGTACCTGCCATAAAAAAGCAGGGTGCGTATATTATACTGCGCCAGCGACGCCTTGCATTTCTGCAGATCAGGCAGCATGCGCCGCATGCAGGTCCACACATTGTACACCAGCAGGCGTTTATCCAGCTTATCCATACTATGGAATGCAAACTTGTACACGCTCTCATTCAGGGTGCCCAGCTTACGCACCAGGGTAAGTAGCCTGAAGAACAGCTGTGGTTTATAGGTAACATATCTGAACAGGCGGTTACCCAGGGCAGTGCGGGTAACAAACATGTGCCAGGGGTTATTCTTAATACCATCGGGCGCCAGCAGTATCAGATGGCGCAGCCGCGGGGCCATTACAGGTACCATGGAAAGCGCCAGGCGTCCGCCCATGCTGTATCCCAGCAGGGAGAAATGGTGTTGCTGTTCTTTTTTGAGGATCCTCTCTATCAGCACCTGCAGATCCTGCGGGGTGAAAGGGCGGTTTTCCTGCCAGGTGGTCTGGCCGTGAAAAGGCAGATCGATCCCTACAATGGTAAAACGGCTACCCATATATTTTGCCAGGGGTACAAAGTGCATGGCGCTTTCTCCAAAGCCATGCAGGCATATCAGCAGCTGGGGCCCCGTACCTTCCCGGATACCGTGAAAGCGGCTACTGGCATATGTAAAGAAAAACGACGGCATGATAATCAGCGCAATTTTAATCAACTTTTGCCATTTGCCCCAAACTAAGTAAATTACGAAACACCGAACCCAACTCATGTTAAGGTTTGAAAGTTTAAGCGTTTGATAGCCGGAAGGATCACACACAGTAAGCCACCTTCAGACGCAAACCTTTAAACCTTCAAACGCTCAACGCTCAAACTAAAAAATTCGAGGTTATGGACACAACTGTTGAAAAGAAGGCTGCCCTGAAAGGAGCCGAATACCTGGTAAAGGAAAGCAGGCCGGAGGACGTATTTACCCCTGAAGATTTTTCTGAAGAACAGCTCATGATCAAAGAAATGGCAGAGCAATTTGTGACGATGGAAGTAACACCGTTGCTGGACCGTATTGACAAGCTGGAAGAAGGACTAATGCCCTCCCTACTGGATAAGGCGGGCGAACAGGGATTGCTGGGCGCTTCCTTCCCGGAGGCATATGGCGGACTGGGTAAAGACTTTGTGACCGCTACGCTGATCAATGAAGCATTAGGCTCAGGCCACTCTTTCTCTGTAGCCATGGCCGCACATACAGGTATCGGCTCGCTGCCTATCCTGTATTTTGGTACCGAAGAACAGAAACAAAAATATATTCCCAAACTGGCCAGCGGCGAAATGAAAGGCGCCTATGCGCTTACAGAGCCCAACTCAGGCTCTGATGCACTCAGCGCCAAAACCACTGCCAAGCTCTCTGATGATGGTAAATATTACCTGCTGAACGGACAGAAATGCTGGATCACCAATTCCGGCTTTGCGGATGTATTCACTGTATTTGCCAAGATAGACGGCGATAAATTTACCGCCTTCATCGTTGATAAAGACACCCCGGGATTCACGCTGGGTGCAGAAGAACATAAGATGGGCATCAAAGGATCCAGCACCCGGCAGATCTATTTCCAGGACGCTAAGGTACCTGCAGAAAATGTGCTGGGCACTATTGGCAAAGGCCACCTCATTGCTTTCAACATCCTGAACATAGGCCGTCTGAAACTTTGCGCCGCTGCACTGGGCGCCTGTAAACGCTCGCTTACCAGTACCATTCAGTACGCTACCACCCGCGAGCAGTTCAAACAGCCCATTGCCAATTTCGGCGCCATCAAACACAAACTGGCAGAAATGGCCATCCGTACCTGGATGTGTGAATCATCCCTGTACCGCACGGCCCAGCTGATAGAGCAGCAGGAACAGGAATTACTGGCTGCCGGCAAACCCTTTAACGAGGCTGTACTGGGCGCCGCAGAAGAATATGCGGTAGAATGCGCCATCCTGAAAGTAAACGGCTCTGAAGTGCTGGACTATGTAGTGGATGAAGGCGTACAAATACACGGGGGCAACGGTTTCAGCGATGAATACGTGATCTCCAAATCATACCGCGACGCCAGGATCAACCGCATATTTGAAGGCACCAACGAGATCAACCGCCTGCTTACACTGGACATGACGCTGAAACGCGCCATGAAAGGCAAGCTGGATCTTATGACGCCCGCCATGAATGTGATGAAGGAGCTGATGAGCATTCCTGAATTCGGCAACGATGATGAAACACCTTTTGCCGAAGAGAAAAAAATAATCAGCAACCTGAAGAAAGCCATCCTGCTGGTAGCCGGCGCCGCCGTACAGAAACTGGCCATGAAGCTGGAACAGGAACAGGAAGTGCTGATGAACATTGCCGACATGGCCATAGAAACCTTCACCGCAGAAAGCGGTTTACTACGCCTCGTTAAGCTCACAGATAAACAAGGCGAAAGCGCCGCCGCCCTGCAGGCTGATGCGGTTCGTACCTACCTCACCGATGCTGCCGACCGTATACATAAATACGGCAAAGACGCCATCAACAGCTTTGCAGAAGGCGATGAACAACGCATGATGCTGCTGGGGCTGAAGCGTTATACCAAAACTCAGCCTTATAACACCAAGGATGCACGCAGAAGAATAGCAGACAAGCTGATTGCAGAGAACAAGTACATCTGGTAAAGTTTGAAGTTTGAGGTTTGAAGTTTGAAGTTTGTTAGCAGTTAGATGTTTAAATAAGTGTCCGGCATTAAGTTTGAACGTTTAACTTTCAACAAACCTCAAACTTCAAAACCTCAAACTTTTAAACTTTTTGCATCTTTGCGCGTTAGTAGGGATCATTATGAAATTAGTGCATGGCCGGCTGTTGGGAGTAGCCGTTTTGCTTTGTGTATATCAGCTGGGTTACGGACAGGCTTTTATACATCTGAGCCAACCAACACGGGAACAAAACAATGTAAACAACGCTAAACAATATATTTCAGGACGCACCTGCAAAGGCTGCCGTTTACAGGTAAATGGCGACAGCGTTCATGTATATACTACGGGGTCTTTTGCCATCAAACAAGAGCTGAAAACAGGCAGAACACCCCTGGTATTAACTGCCACAGACGCCACCGGTAAAACCTATACAAAGCATATCACCTATTATTATCAACCCGTACCACCACCTGCACCTACCCCCGTTTTCAGGATAGACTATTTTACCATTACACCACAGGGCAACCTGCAGCTTACGGAAGGAGACACCCTGCGCATCAGAATGAAAGCCTTTCCCGGATGCCAGGCCAACTGGATCAATAACGCCCCCCTGCAGGAAGTGACTTCAGAGAACGGCACGCCCGGCTTTTATGAAGGCGCCTATGTGATCAAAGCATCAGACAGCCTGCTGAACGGCCGTATCAGGGTATCATTGCGCAACAGCAACGGCACCACGATTGTTAAGGAGAGCCCGCAACGCTACTCCTACATGCCGAATGAAGGCCTGTTCACCGGCCGTACCATCGACAATATGACCTACCTGACCGTTTCTCCACATGGCGATCGGCTGGGCCCCCAGAAGCTGGGCTACCTGGATGAAGGCGTATTGCTGCAGATCAGCGGCCGGGAAGGGAATTATTATAAGGTAAGACTGGCCGCAGGGCGTTTTGCCTATATACCCGAACCGCTGGTGGATACCGCCACCCTGGCTGAGCCTTCGCCCGTGAGCATCGTGAACCAGGCCCGGGTATGGGCAGATGAAGATTATGACTATGTGTCTATCCCCCTGGCCAACAAACTGCCCTATATCTCCACCCAGGAGGTACGGCCGGGCAGGATCATCGTAGACATATTCGGCGCCTATGCGGAGGCTGGTTTACAAAGCCAGATAGGCAGCACCCTGGAGATACAGCAGGTAGCCTGGCAGCAACCCGAACCGGAAGTATTCCGCACGGTGATCAACCTCCGGCACGCATTTCCCTGGGGATACAAAACCTATTACCAGGGCGATACGCTGACCATACAGGTAAAACGCACACCAGACAGCCTGCAGCTCAGGCACCTTACCATTGGGCTGGATGCAGGCCATGGAGGCAGCAATGTAGGCGCCCTGGGACCCGCCGGCGTTTATGAAAAAGAGCTTAGCCTGTCTATCACCATGCTGCTGAAGGCAGCGCTCGAAAAAAGAGGGGCCACCGTACTGACCACCCGCACCCGGGATCAGTTTGTAGCCAACGAGGAGCGCCTTTCCTATTACCGCCGTACAAACCCGGACCTGCTGCTGAGCATTCACCTGAATTCATCCATCAACCCGGTAGACATTAAAGGAACCGCTACCTACTATAAACATCCTTTCTGTGAACCCCTGGCCCGGGCTATTTATAACCGCATGCTGGAAACCGGCCTCTCGGGCTTTGGCTGTAACGGTGATTTCAACTTTATCCTGAACAATCCCACAGAGTTCCCGGATGCACTGGTGGAAACGCTGTTCATCAGCAATCCCGGCGATGAGGAAAAAGTGCTGGATCCCGCTTTCCAGGCAGCCATGGTGGAAAAGATCATACAGGGACTGGAAGATTATCTTGCTGCCGCAGGGCAATAAGCCGGCTCCGCATAATTTAAAGTTATCACCTATAACCTTTTATTATCCCTCGGAAGAGGCTTACTAGTCTACCCCCACAGTAGATTATTATATATTTGCAACAGGGTTCAAGCAACAAATAATCACTACCTTGCGTATTGAATGATTATTTTTGATAATGTAACCAAAGTATATGCCAGACCAGATCAGGGAATTTAACGATTACAGGGGCAGGATGAATGAGGTGATCCTTGGTAAGCAGAACAAGGTGATCAACCGCCTGTTTAACCTGGACACCAACACCTATATGGAAGGCGCACTCAGCACCAAGGTAAAGGAGATGCTGGGCCTGGTATCTTCCATGGTGCTGCGCTGCGACGATTGCATCAAATACCACCTGGGTAAATGTCACGAACAGGGCGTTACCACCGAGGAAATGTATGAGATCTTTGCCGTTGCCAATATAGTAGGGGGCACTATTGTGATACCGCATACGAGGCGGGCGGCAGAGTACTGGGAGCTATTAATTAATAATTAATAGTGAAGAATTAGTACTTACAGAACAGGTGTCAGGGGGAAGTTTTTAAATTTGCATACTATTTAATATCAAACGATGTCAACAACAACAATTGCCCCGCAGGCGTTAACGGCGAAGGATTTTGCAACGGACCAGGAAGTACGCTGGTGTCCTGGCTGCGGGGATTATTCTATATTAAAACAGGTTCAGACCATCATGCCGGGATTGGGAATTCCCCGGGAAAACATTGTGATCGTTTCCGGTATCGGGTGTTCTTCCCGGTTTCCGTACTATATGAACACTTACGGTATGCACTCTATCCACGGACGCGCTACCGCCATTGCTTCCGGCCTGAAGGCTACCCGCCCCGAGCTGAGCATATGGGTGGTAACCGGCGACGGAGACGGGCTGTCTATCGGTGGTAACCATACCATTCACCTGCTGCGCCGTAATTTTGACCTGAACATCATGCTGTTCAACAACCAGATCTACGGCTTAACCAAAGGACAGTACTCCCCTACTTCTGAAGAGAATAAGGTGACCAAATCCACTCCCTTTGGCAGTATAGACCATCCCTTCAACCCCCTGGCACTGGCAATGGGCGCAGACGCTACCTTTATTGCCCGCAGCATGGACCGCGATCCCAAGCACCTGCAGGAGCTGCTGAAACGCAGCCATGCCCATAAAGGGGCTTCCTTCCTGGAAATATACCAGAACTGCAACATCTTCAACGATGGTGCTTTTGAAATATTCACTGAAAAAGGCAGCAAACCGGAAGAAACCCTTTTCCTGGAACAGGGCAAACCGCTGATCTTTGGCGCACAGAAGAACAAAGGCATCCGCCTGGATGGCTTTAAACCGGTGGTGGTTGAGCTGGGCGCCGGCTACAGTGCTGACGACCTGTGGGTACATGATGAAGCTGATTTCTATAAAGCGCAGGTATTAACCCGTATGTTCGATGACCCGCGTATCGAGGGACACTTACCGCGGCCCTTTGGCGTGTTTTATCAAACCAGCCGTCCTACCTATGAGGATGTAATGGCACAACAGATAGCCGATGCAGTTGAGAAGAGAGGTCCGGGTAACCTGGACAAACTGCTGGCAGGAAACGAAACCTGGACCATCAGGTAGCAAGTAAAAGAAACAAGTAGCAATAAAAAAGGGAGCAGGTGGTGATGCCATCTGCTCCCTTTTTATTTCATTATCTTTTTAGTGACCGGTGAGCGCTGTTACGTCAAACAACACTTTATACAGCAGGATGAGACCGAACATTACCATACAGGCGCCCGCTATCCGATTCAGCCATACCACATTGTTAAGGGTGAGCTTATGGCGGATCTTATCGCTGACAAACACTTTCAGTATATCCATGGATAATACCAGGCTGAGGCACACGCCATACATCACGAAGCGATGGCTTACGGTGGTGGCGCTGTTGGCTACACATACGCCCAGCCAGAAAATAAGTACACCGGGGTTCAGGGTGTTCATCAGGAAACCGGCCAGCCATATTTTAAGATAGTCATGCGTACGGAACATTTCGGGCTTTTCTTCTCCGGTGCTGATCCTGATCTTCTTGAGAAAGAGGCCGTAGAGCCCCATGCCTACCAGCATGATGCCGCCTACAATACCAATGCTGCGCTTATAATCTTCCAGACCTTCGATAAAGGAAGTAGCCAGGTTGCCGATCAGTACAAACATAATATCGCTGAAAGACACGCCCAGCACAAAGCTGATACCGGCCTTAAAACCATTGTTGATACTATATTTGATAATGGCAAATATTACCGGGCCCACCGATACAGATAGAAATATTCCCAGTCCTAAACCTGCTACGATTCCTGCAACCATTTTCAGAAAAATTCAAATTCCAAATCCCAGATCCCAAAGCAAGATGAATGTCAGAAGGAAAAGCAATATGCATTTGGTTCAGACATCCATTTACTCCGAATTTGGAATTTGGAATTTGGTATTTGGAATTTATTTACCCACAGTTTTTGTTTCGAGGAAACTTTCCCAGTCTTTCAGCTTATCACCCTTCATCACCCTGGGAAACTTGTTCATAGCACCTTCCTTGCCTTTGCAACGCAGGTAGTCAATAAATATATCGTTTGGCAGCACTTCCACAAAGATCTCTTTCAGCGCGGAAGTTCTTTCTACTGCATAGTCGTCGTTTACTTCAGAGAGCGTCTGATCGATGATCTCGCGTATCTTGTTGCTGTCTACCGCGGTATCGTCTGTACCAATGTACCAGCGGTGGGCAAACAGGTTCTGATAAGGGAACCCGGCAATGGTAAATTCCTTTACCGTAATACCCAGCTTTTTCTGCACGGTATCAATGGCCTTGTTCATGTTATCAATGCTCATATGTTCGCCGCAGAGGCTCAGGAACTGCTTGGTACGGCCAACAATGATGATCTCATGCTCTTTAACGGAAGTGAACTTCACCACATCTCCTATCAGATAACGCCAGGCCCCTGCACAGGTGCTCAGCATTACGGCGTACTCTACATCTTCTACCACTTCGTGGATCATGTAGGATTTTGGATTGGGCTTCACCTCTCCGTCTGCATCAAAGTTCTCTTCATTAAAAGGAATGAATTCAAAAAAGATACCGGCATTCAGCACCAGCTTAATGCCTTTGGTACCCGGACGCGCCTGGAAACCAAAAGACCCTTCTGAGGCCATGTAGGTTTCAATGAATGTGATGGGCTTGCCCAGCAGTTTCTGGAAACTTTCCCGGTAAGGCTCGAAAGAAACCCCTCCATGTATATAAATAGCCAGGTTAGGCCATATCTCGTGAATATGCTTTACACCGTGGTATTTGATGATCTCTTCCAACACGATCTGCACCCAGGCAGGTACACCGCATACGGTACCTACATCCCACTGGGGAGCCTTACGCACGATGAGCTTGATACGCTGTTCCCAGTTTGGTTTTTTGGAGATCCGGCCGCCGGGCTTATAAAAGCGGCGGAACCAGCGGGGAATATTTTTGGCCTGTATACCGCTCATGTCGCCTTCGTAATAGTCGCCTTTTTCGTACAGGGAAGTAGTACCTCCGAGCATCAGGATACCTTTTTCAAAAGATTTAGGCGGAATATTGAAGTTGACCATGGAATACAGCTGCTTTACCCCTACTTTTTTCACGGTACGCAGCATGTCGCGGGTAACGGGGATATGTTTGCTGGCAGATTCGGAGGTGCCGGAGCTGAGGGCAAAATACTTGATCTTTTCTGGCCAGCTTACATTTTCCTCTCCTTCCAGGCATTTATGCCACCACTCGCGGTACATTTTATTGTAGTTGTGCACCGGGATACGGGCTCTGTACTGGTTTATAAAGCTTGGGCTATCCAGGATCTCCTGGAATTTATAGTGACGGCCAAACTGGGTGTGTTTTGCCTTCTCTAAGAGCCGGTGCAGTACCTGGAGCTGGTATTGGCGCGGTGTCCCTAACTTAACCGTGAATTGTTTACGGATACGGAGTGACCTGGATATAAGATTACCGATGATGGCCATTAATTTTCCTTCACATTATTTGAAATGCAAAAATACGGGAAATAAGTTGTTAGTTGCTAGTTGTCCGTTGTTGGTAGTAAATGCCTGAAAGATAGCGCTTCCTTCACTTAAATCACTGATAACTGACAACTAACAACTGACAACTAAATCTCCTACCTTTGCGACATGTTAAAAGCCACATTACTTAAAGCTACGGAGGCCGGTGGAAAGATCTTACAGCAATATTTTAACGGCAGCTTCCAGATAGACAGCAAAAGCACTGTAAATGACCTGGTTACAGAGGCTGACAAGCAGGCTGAAACCGCTATCCTGAGCGCTATCCGGGAAACCTACCCCGACCATTACATCCTCAGTGAGGAAGCCGGGGAGATCAGCACTCCTTCCAACACGAAATGGATCATAGACCCGCTGGACGGAACAGTGAATTTTGCCCACGGCATTCCCTTATGCTGTGTATCCATTGGCGTGGAAGTAGACGGCGAAGTGATCATGGGCGCCGTGTATAACCCTTTCATGAATGAATTCTTCTTTGCAGAGAAAGGACAGGGCGCCACCCTGAACGGCCAACCTATCCGCGTATCTGCAAAACCCGAGCTGGCAAAGGCTTGCCTGGTGACGGGCTTTCCATATACCTGGGAAGACGAGCCAAACGATCCTGTAGTGGTGTTTGGCCGCTTTATACGGCAGGGACTGCCGCTGCGCCGCCTGGGATCTGCCGCCATTGATCTTTGCTGGGTGGCTGCCGGACGTTTTGATGGTTTTTATGAACATAAGCTGAATGCCTGGGACTCTGCCGCAGGTTTCATTATCGTAGAAGAAGCGGGCGGAAAAGTGACCGATTTCAAGGGCAATCGCTTCTCTCCCCATCAGAAAAAAATCATTGCCACCAACGGGATCATTCATGATGAACTGCTGGCGGCCGTAAACGGTAAATAAATTTTTAGCGCAATGAGCGAAGAAAGGACAGAGGTCGGCTCCCTCGGGGAATTCGGCCTGATAGACTATCTCACAAGAAATATAGAAATTCAGCAGGCCAGCACCGTGCTCGGCGTAGGCGACGATGCGGCCGTAATAGACCATTTTGGCAAACAAACCGTGATCAGCACGGATATGCTGGTGGAAGGCATTCATTTTGACCTGGCATACACCCCCCTGAAACACCTCGGGTATAAATCAGTGGTGGTGAACCTGTCTGACATCTACGCCATGAATGCCACCCCTACCCATATCACCGTCAGCATTGCCTTCAGCAACCGCTTTTCCGTTGAGGCCCTCAGCGAATTTTACGATGGTGTTTATGCCGCCTGCGAAAGATACGGTGTAGACCTGGTAGGAGGCGATACCTCCTCTTCCCAGAAGGGATTTGTGATCAGCGTAACGGCCATCGGCGAAGTTGCCCCTGACCAGTTCGTAAAACGCTCTACCGCCGAAAAAGGAGACCTGATCTGTGTATCCGGCGATCTGGGCGCTGCCTTTCTGGGGCTCACCCTGCTGGAACGCGAAAAACAGGTACACCTGCAGCATCCTCAGCTGCAACCAGACCTGGAAAACCAGACCTATATCATTGGTCGTTTACTGAAACCGGAAGCCCGCAAAGATATTATTGAGTTCCTGGAGTCTTCGGAAATCAGGCCTACCGCCATGATGGACGTGAGCGACGGCCTCAGTTCAGAAGCCCTGCACATCTGCAAGCAAAGCAACCTGGGCTGTGTGATCTATGAAGACAAATTACCCATACATGATCAAAGCAGGCAGCAGGCAATGAAATTCAGCCTGGACCCCACCGCCTGCGCATTGAGCGGCGGCGAGGATTATGAATTGCTGTTCACCATTAAACAGGCGGATCATGAAAAGCTGTTACTCAATGAGCAGATCAGCGTGATCGGCTATATGACAGACATCAGCGAAGGAGCGCATATTATTACCAAAGGCGGTAATAAATTCAAGCTGGTAGCCCAGGGGTGGAATGCATTTGAACAATAATAGCTAACAGCTGCTACTCATTACTCTTCTACTTTTATTTTGATGCTTTCGCTGTTGTGGGTGGGCGGCAGTACGCCTGCGAATACACAGAATTTGAGCTGGTATTCGCCGGGTTGTTCGGGCATGGTTACTTCCATCCGGATCATGTGTCGCTGCAGCGCTTTGGTAAGGCTGATATCTGATCTTACCGGGGCTAATCCTTCTCTTTTACGCATAAACGCATAGCCCAATACCGCTTCGTGGGCGGTGTCTTCGGGTACCGGCTGATGGTAACCGCTACGCATCTTCAGTACGAAAGCCATACGCTCTCCCGGCTTTACCTGCAGCTTTTTCATGGCAGGCACCATCCAGATCAGTGAGTATGAATAGTATTGTGGCTGTATGTAATATTCCCAGGTGCCTTTTACCGTGTGTATACTATCGGTCACCGGCAATTCTGTTCCCGGCTGATAGGCAATCATTACCGGTTTGCCCCATAACTGTTCTTCGGTGTTCCAGTAATTGTATTGATTACGGCGGGCATAACGGCTGTTAACGCTGTAGGCCGGTTCTCCGTCTGAATAGAACATGTACTTGGAGGCCAGCTGGTAACTGTTCAGGAACACTACCGGTATGCCGGCGGCCTTATCTTCCAGGGCCTTTGCCCATTCGCGGTTATGATGGATCTCCGGGCGGATCTTTACCCCCGGCAAAAAATCCCAGGCCATATACACCCTTGTGATGAGCACTACTATCAGTGTGGCAATAGTGAGATAACGCAACAATTTCCAGGAGCCCCTGCGTCGGATAATGGCCTGGTGCGCCAGTATAACGGCTGGCGTAAACACCATCACCGTCCAGTTGGCCTCTACCCGGCCTTTAAAAGTGCTGAACAGGAAAAAGGCCAGCACACCTATCAGGCACACCTTGAGCGTACGTTCAAAACTGCTCTGGATGGGGCAGATAAAAGCATAGTACAATATCAGCCAGCCGGCAATTGGCCCGAAAAGCAATAGCTGTCCGAGGATATAGTCCAGTGAATACGAAATATGGTAACCCGGGGCATTCCTTTCAACCAGGTGGTACTGGATGGAAGGATAGCCGTGGCTGTACTGCCAGTAAAGGTGTGGCAGGTATAGCAGCGCAGTAATGATACACGCTATATAGAACTTGAATACCTGCAGCAGGCTGGGGGTGGATACCAGGGTAAAGAACACCAGCAATATCCCGTGATACTTACTGTAAAACATCAGGGCCATGCTCAGGCTCAGGAGCAGGGTATTCTTCCAGCTTTGCTGTTCGGTGAAACGCCGGTAAACCCAGAAATATAAGGTGGCAAAAAAGATCAGGGGTACATCGGGCACGGCCAGCATTCCGCCTATCTGCATGGCGCCCATCGCACCCATTACCAGGTAAAACAGGCGGTTATGCTTCTGAGGGATCAGTTCCCAGGTAAGCCAGAGGGTCAGCACATTGAGCAGCACCATCACTAAGCGTACTCCAAGCTCATTATGAAAGATAGCGTACCCTGTCTTTATCAGCAGCGCTATCATGGGCGGATGATCAAAATATCCCCAGTCCAGGTGGCGGGAATATACCCAGTAGTAGGCTTCATCATCCATCAGCTCTGTGAACCCTGCCTGCAATAAGCCCAGCAACAGCCAACCCAGTAAAAAGGAATACTTGTAATGATCTCTGGTTAAAAAACGCTTTAGTGCCGACATACAATGTTTGCAGGTTAAGGATTTGTTAACTGCGAAGGTAAAGAATAGTGCACCTCAAAATACTCATCAAATGCCACCATGCTATCGCGGTAACCGGCAGCTATGCGGCCCAGCTCATCACCCTTCCCTGCCAGGGCAGCCGGGTAGGTACTGGCCATGCGCAGGGCTTCATCCAGCGGAATACCCACCTGCTGTACGCAGTTTTTCACGGCCTGTATCATGGTAAGGCAGGACCCTGCAAGGGTTCCCTGTGCATTTACATAACGGTCGTTCTCCCTGATATAGATATAGTCTCCCTCCAGGCATTCTGCTACGGCGTCTGTAATCAGGTAGAGGCGTTCACCCATAATCTTCTTGCTGATGCGGATAGAGGCAAAGTCTACATGGATACCATCTGCCACCACGCTGGCGCATACACGGCTGTGATCATAAATAGCGCCTACCATGCCGGGGGCCCTGCTCTGAAGGGCAGACATGGCATTGAACAGGTGGGTGGCGGCGGGTATACCGTTTTCAAAAGCAGTATAGGCCTGCTGATAGGTGGCATTACTATGCCCGGCGGAAACCAGTATACCGGCGTCCTGCAGCTGTTTAACCAGTGTGGGGTCACAACATTCAGGGGCCAGTGTCATCATCTTAATGATTCCCCTGCCATGTTCCAGCAGGCGGTCAATATCGTATTGCGTTGGCGCTGTGATGTATTGCAGCAGGTGAGCGCCGCGTTTTTCGGGGTTCATGAAGGGGCCTTCCAGGTGAAGGCCCAGTACGCCGGCCCCACCCTCGTCCCAGTATTGTTTTACGGCCTGTATGGCTTTCAGCATCACTTCCCAGGAACTGGTAGGCACGGTAGGCATGAAATAAGCTGCCCCGCCCCCACGGCAATATTCATAGGTAGCTTTCAGTGAAGCCGTATCCAGGTCGTATGGAAACAATTTATTGTTACCTCCGTAGATCTGGAGGTCTATCAGCGAAGGGGCCAGTGTAAGGCCCGAAAGATCTATCCGCTGCGTGTTTGCAGGGATCTCTGAAACCGGCAGTATACCGATGATACGTCCTTCGTCTGTTAATACCGCATGATCTTCCAAAAAGCGGTCTCCGGTGAAAATACGTGCATTAACATAAGTAACTGCCATAGCGGTATGTTTAGGTTTCGTATAATTCCAGCGGCAAGCCGTCGGGGTCTGAAAAGAAGGTAAAGCGTTTACCGGTGTAAGGGTCAACACGTATGGGCTCTGCCGCTACGCCATGCTGCTGCAGCGCTGCCACTGATTGTGCTATATCCTGTACGGTAAAAGCCAGGTGTCTCAGTCCCTGCGCTTCGGGGCGGGTGGGCCGCGGAGGCGGATCGGGGAAGGAGAACAGTTCAATGATATAATGACCGTTCAGGGCCAGGTCCAGCTTCCAGGACCTGCGCTCTTCGCGGTATACTTCTCTTACAATCTGCAGGCCCAGTACCTGGGTGTAGAAGGCCTTGCTGCGTTCATAATCTGCACAGATAATGGCGATATGGTGTACTGCAGTAATCAAAACACCTGGAATTTATCTGCATCCTTCAGGAAGGGCAGGCGCTGCCTGATGTCGTCCAGGCGGTTGCGCTGGAGGGTATATGTGAAGATATCCTCGTCGTGACTTTTCTGGTAAATGATCTCTCCCACCGGGTCAATAATGCTGCTGTCGCCGCTGTGGTAGATATTGTTGCCGTCATTGCCTACCCGGTTTACGCCTACCACATAACTTTGATTCTCGATGGCGCGGGCCTGCAGTAAGGTTTTCCAGGGCGTGCTGCGGGCTTCGGGCCAGTTGGCCACGTTGATCAGCACATCGTATACGGGCGCCCCGGTATCCGGGGAGATGGCGTTACGCGCCCATACGGGGAAACGCAGATCGTAACAGATAAGGAGGTTTATTTTCCAGCCTTTTACCTGGGCTATCAGGCGTTTATCGCCCGGCTGATAATGCTCATGCTCGCCTGCAAAAGCAAATACATGACGTTTATCGTACGTGCCGTATACACCGTTGGGTTGCATCCAGATCAGGCGGTTCAGGTAATGATCGCCTTCCTTAATGATAAGGCTGCCGGTGATGATCACATTCTTTTCTGCTGCTTTCTTCTTCATCCACTGCACTGCGCTGCCATCCATGGTCTCTGCCAGCTTTTCGGGCTGCATGCTGAAACCGGTGCTGAACATCTCGGGCAGCACTACCACTTCCGTACGCTCGGGAATAGCGTTCACTTTTTCATCAAACATCCGCAGGTTAGCTGCAATATCTTCCCAGTGAAGCTGCGTCTGGATGAGTGTTACTTTCAGATCTGACATAATTAAAAATGCTTAACGCTGAATGCTTAACGCCCAACGCCGTCCGCACAATGCATGGAGCATTACGCGTAAACCGTTAAGACTGATTGACAAATTTACGCTCTGCAAGCTTAAAAACTATTGAAAATATTGACGCTTTAACCGGCATCATTTGCAATTCCTTCAACAACAGCCAGTATGAGGTCTGTTTCAAAACCCTTCTGTATAAGGTGCTGGATGGTTTTCTGCTTCCGTTTCAGGGGGTGTTCGCCTTCCAGGGAGGCATATTTCTTTCCGGCCAGCTTATGGAGTGTTTCGCGGTAGTCTGCATCATCTATTTCCTGCAGGGCTTTTTTGATGCAGTAAGGTGATACCTGCCTTTGCTGCAACTCGATGGTTATTTTGCGGCGGCCCCATTGCTTCAGGCGAAACTTACCACCGGCAAAGGCTTTGGCAAAGCGTTCCTCATTCAGGAAATTGTCTGCTATGAGGTCTGCAATGGCTGCATCTGCAGCATCGCCACGCAGGCCCAGTTCGCGGCACTTAGCCGCTACTTCACTGTGACAACGTTCCTGGTAAGCGCAATAATGACGGAGTTTCTGCAAAATGGAAGGATCCATGGGGAGGTAGTGGTGGGCCGATCGTCATTAGCTGTTAGTGATAGATGCCCCGGAGATCTCCTGCGCGGCCATCACTAACAACTAACGATCGGCTTCAGACTATTTTTTCACAATCATTAAACGTGCATAATTCAGCATGATCTTTTTCTCGCCGCCGCCTTGGGGAAACACTACCGTAGCAATACGGTTGTTGGGCGCGCCTTCCAGGCTGAGGATGGTACCGAAGCCAAACTTCTGGTGCTCTACTTCCATACCTGCTTCCATGATAGCCGGATCATCCGGCGTAAAGCCGGGCGAGGGCACATGCGTACCTGCCGCCTGCGTGGCCGGTTTGGGTGCGGGCCTGGATTGGGCAGCAGAAGAGGAGCCGGGAGAAGAAACAGGCGACTTTTTCTGCATGCGGTCAAACATATTGGAACCACCGTTATTCCATAAGCCGCCACCACCGCCGCCAAAGGTGTTGCGCATAGCGCCGCCGCCGGCGTAGCTGCGGTCTATGAACTGCTCGGGCATTTCTTCGAGGAAACGGCTGGGCTCATTCTGTACCAGGCTGCCAAAACGGTAACGGCTGTTGGCGTAGGTAAGCCACAGGCGTGATTTGGCGCGGGTAATGGCCACGTAGAACAGCCGGCGTTCTTCCTCCAGCTCTTCGCGGGTGTTGATAGAGAGCGTGCTGGGAAAGAGGTTCTCTTCCAGCCCCACAGAAAACACCACCGGAAACTCAAGGCCTTTGGCTGCGTGGATCGTCATCAGCTTTACCACATCGCTGTTCTCATCGTTACCCTGGTCTGCATCCGTGAGCAGGGTGATCTGCTGCAGGTAGGACCCCAGGCTTTTATCCAGCAGTTCGCCGTCTTCCGTAGGGGTTTCGGTGAACTCCTTGATAGAGTTGAGCAATTCCTGGATGTTCTCGTAACGGGCCAGGCCTTCAGTGGTTTTATCATTGAAGAGCTCTTTTACGAGGTTGGTGCTTTTACCTACCTGTACGGCCACATCGTAAGCATTCTGCTTATCAATGGTAACCTGGAAACTGCGGATCATGGTAACAAAGCCTTCTATCGCTTCCAGGGTACCGCCTTTGAAACCAAACTCGCGGGCGCGCTCCAGCACTTCCCAGAGCGTGATATTGTGTTCATTGCTGTAAACAACGGCTTTTTCTATGGTGGTTTTACCGATTCCCCTTACCGGGTAATTGATGATCCGTTTCAGGCTCTCCTCATCACGGGTGTTGATAGTAATGCGCAGGTAGGCCAGGAAATCCTTGATCTCTTTACGCTGGTAGAAGGAAACACCTCCGTAAAGGCGGTAGGGAATGGCCTTGCGTCGCAGGTTTTCTTCAAAAGAGCGGCTCTGGGCGTTGGTACGGTAGAGGATCACAAAGTCGCGGTTTTCCAGGTGATTGCGCAGCTTTTGCTCTGCAATGGTATCTGCCACGAACTTGCCTTCCTCGTTATCCGTCATGGTACGCACCAGCTTTATCTTCTCTCCCTCCATGTTGTTGGTCCACAGCGCTTTTTCAATCTGTCCTTTGTTATGCGCTATTACCTCGTTGGCTACATTGAGGATGGATTTGGTACTGCGGTAGTTCTGTTCCAGCTTTACCACTTTGGCATCTTCATAGTCTTTTTCAAACTGGAGGATGTTCTGGATGGTAGCGCCGCGGAAGGAGTAGATACTTTGTGCATCATCGCCCACCACGCAGATGTTCTCGTGTACGGCCCCTAACAGCTTAATGATCTCGTACTGTGCCGGGTTGGTATCCTGGTACTCATCGATCATGATGTACCTGAACTTGTGCTGGTATTTATGCAGTACTTCGGGAAACTGTTTCAGGAGCACATACATTTTGAAAAGCAGATCGTCGAAATCCATGGCGCCGTTCTTGAAACAGCGTTTGGCGTACATATCGTATATCTTACCGATCATGGGGCGGTTACCGCGCATATCTTCCTGCTGAACGTAGTAGTCATGCTGGTATTCTTCCGGGCCCATCAAACTGTTCTTGGCGGCAGAGATACGGTTATATACAAAGTTGGGTTTGTAGTGCTTGTCGTCCAGGTTCTGCTCATTGATGATGGTCTTGAGCACACTCTTGGCGTCATCTGTATCGTAGATAGTAAAATCGTTGGGGTACCCCAGGCGGTGCGCTTCTGCGCGCAGCAGTCTGGCAAATACGGAGTGAAAAGTACCAATGTAGAGGTTACGGGCTTCGCTGCCGCCCAGTATCTTCTCCACACGCTCCTTCATTTCTCTTGCCGCCTTGTTGGTAAATGTAAGTGACAGTATGTTAAAGGCGTCTACCCCGTTCCGCATAAGATGAGCTATGCGGGTGGTAAGCACTTTGGTTTTCCCGGAACCTGCACCGGCCACTATCATCAGCGGTCCGTTGATATGGACTACGGCTTCCCGCTGGCGTTCATTCAGTTCGTCTAAATAGTTTGGCTTCATTCACATTTATTGAAAATGTAAATGTACCAAATTCTAAGTTCAGGCACCGGATTTAATACCGCGCAAGGCGGGATTTCAGCATTTTACGGGCAAAGTGGATACGGCTCTTTACCGTGCCCAGCGGCTCATTGAGGATCACCGCTATCTCGTAATATTTATACCCTTCGAAATATAAAAGAAAGGGTTGCTTGAAGATGGGAGGCAGATTATAGATGGCCATGTGCACATCTTTTACCCGAAGGCCATTTTCTGCATAGTTTCCGATTGCAGGCTGCTGGTGGTGTAGCAGGTAATCGCCCATGGCGTTGTCCAAAAGACGGAACTGCCGGTTACCGCGCCGGTAGTTGTTGATAAAGATGTTGCGCATGATGGTATATAACCATGCCCTGATGTTGGTGCCTGCCAGGTATTTATCCCTGTTGGCCAGCGCGCGGTAAAGTGTTTCCTGGTAGAGGTCTTTGGCAGATTCCGAATCCTTGGTAAGTGTAATTGCGTATGGCCGGAGAAAATCAGCATTTCCCATTAACAAATTGTTGAATTCGGTGGATGACATATTGATACGCTTTTAGGATTAGACAATAGGGTTACGTCTCGGGTCCCAGGTAGCTATCACGCCGGATACATGAACGGCCCGGGGGTACGTACAGCGGGAGGTCTTCTCATGACGGTAAGGTTTTATGGTTACCAATATAACGGGGCACAATAAGCCTGCATTCTACAAATTATGATCGCTGATGCCCATCATTAGACTCTATTAATGACTGTGTTTCAGCTATTTGCACTTATTATACGTGGATTTTCCAGCCTTGCTTGCCTATCGGAAATCACTGCTTACAACAGAAAAATGGAAAGTACGTAAAAATTCTGCTTAGTGTTTGGTATTACTCATACCTAAGTTATTGAAAAAAAAGGGGAATACCTATTTTTTTTGCGGCTATACGAAAAGAATGTAGAAATACACGGGAGAGGGCTACGTGAAACCATGCGTGTTAATGTGCAAATGTGTTGACAGCAGGATATGCCGGTGTGCCGCCTGTGGGCACACCAGCATATTGCCGGCTTATTTTTCGTGCCTGTCCACTTTCAGTCTTTCATCACGGTTGGCTATTTCCCAGGCGGTATAGAATACAAGCTGGGCGCGGCGCGCCAGCAGCGGGTAGTCAATCTTTTCAACGGTATCGGTTATACGGTGGTAGTCCTCATGGGTGCCATTAAAGTAGAAGATCACCGGTATATTGTTGCGGGCAAACATATAGTGGTCAGAACGATAATAGAAACGGTTGGGATCTTCGGGATCATTGTATTTATAGTCCAGGTGCAACCGGGTAAAGGTGGCATTGGCCTTTTCATTGATGTCCCGCAGCGCAGAGCTGAGCTTATCATCGCCGATAACGTATACGTAGTTGGTGTCTTTCTCATGCATGGGATCTATACGGCCGATCATATCAATATTAAGGTCTACCACGGTCTTATCCAGGGGATAGATGGGATTCTCCGTATAGTATTTAGATCCCAGCAGTCCTTTTTCCTCGCCGGACACTGTCATGAAAACAATACTGCGGCGCGGTGCATGCCCCTCCTTTTTAGCCCTGGCAAAAGCCGCGGCAATCCCCAGTACGGCCACTGTGCCTGAGCCGTCGTCATCTGCGCCATAGTAGATCTGGCCATCCTGCGTACCCAGGTGATCGTAGTGGGCGGTAACAAATACCACCTCCTCTTTTTTATCGGTGCCTTCCAGGTAAGCCAGTACGTTGCTGGACTTCAGCTCGCGAACACCTTTCCTGAATTGTATATCTACCGCCCGGTTGATCATGCCCGGTTTCAGCTTATCGGCTGTCTCCTGGTTCAGCAGGGATTCGGGAGATGTTACGGCCAGCAGCGTTGCGGCCATTTCCGGGGAGATAAAATATACGTTTGGCTTGCTGTTATCTTCCTGTTTGCTGTTGCTCGTATATATACTGGTTCTCCGTAAACGGTTGCCGCTTACCTGTTCTATGCGGGTAGCGCCCTCATTTACCACCAGCACCGCGCTGGCCTTGCGGTTGGCCGCCTCAGTGATCTTCTTGCCAAGACCGCCCCAGGTAGAAGCGCGGCGGGCGCCGGTAAGCAGGTAGGCGGTATCATTCTTACGCGGCTCTCCCGGCAGGATGAGCACTACTTTGCCTTCAGCATCCAGGTTCTTATAGTTATCGTATTCCGGAGTGGAAATGCCGTAGCCTGCAAAAAGAATACGGGAAGCCTGCAGCTGTTGGTCTTTACACTCCTTTATGCTGCTGTAATAATCCTTGCCAAAAACATAGGAGTGATTGTTTATGCGGATGCTTCCGCCCGCAAGCGTATCCTGGTACAGGTAAAAGTACTGTTCCCATTTGCCTTTGGCCCCGGGCTGAAGGCCCAGTTTCTTAAACTGTGAAATGATATAGGAAGCCGCCTTACGTTGCCCCTCTGTGGCTGTTTCCCGGCCTTCCATACCGGAGCCCGCAACAATATGCAGCTGGTCTTTAATATTGTCTGCGGTGATGCTTTCCCCGTACCTGGCGGCTACTGCCGGTTGTTCCGCGGGCGCGGCCATACGCCCGTCGTACTGTGCCCAGGCAGGTATACATAACAGCAGTGAGATAGTGATGAGTGAAGTTGATCTCATGTTAAGCAGTTGAAATGAAAGGATGAAAATAAAAGCCGGGAACTGCATAGATAGCTGCATCCCGGCTTTAAAAGTATGATCACAGTCCAGGCAACCCATTACTGATCGCCGGTCATTTTGAATGTCTCTGGCACTGCCTCAGAGGCAGGCGATCTTCCTGACCCTGGTTTCGTGACGACCGCCTTCAAAGGGGGTGGTCATAAACACTTCTACCATTTCCTTGGCCACCGCAGTATCTACAAACCTGGCGGGTATGCAGATAATGTTGGCCTCATTATGGCCACGGGCCAGCCTGGCCAGCTCTTCGCCCCAGCATATGGCGGCTCTTACACCCTGGTGCTTATTGGCGGTAATGGCCACGCCGTTTGCGCTGCCACATACCAGGATCCCAAAAGCCACTTCTTCCCTTTCTACGGCGGTGGCCACCGGGTGGGCATAATCCGGATAGTCTGCGGAGTCTTTTGAATGGGCTCCAAAGTCTTTTACCTGAATCCCTTTTGCTTCCAGGTAGGATATGATCTCTTCTTTGTACTCAAAACCGGCGTGGTCAGAACCAACCGCCACCGGTAATGACATGTTGAACAGTGTTGCGTGCATGATTGCTAGTGTCTAAAACAGTAATCGGAATTTATCAGGACCACTCGTCATCTACTACTACCGGGTTCCTGTCTTTTTCATCCATTTCCTTTAGCGCTTTCCGCGATATAAAGATACTGATTTCATAGAGCAAATACAGCGGCGTAAATACGATCAGCTGATCTATCACGTCCGGAGGCGTAATAACGGCTGCCAGCACCAGGATCACCACAATGGCATGACGACGGTAGGAACGCATAAAATCAGGCGTTATCAACCCTATTTTGGTAAGGAAGAACACCAGAACAGGCAGCTCAAACAAAATACCCATGCCGAGAATGATCTGCGTCATGAGCGAGAAATAGTCGTCCAGGAAGAACTGGTTCACCGCTTTATCGGTGATGGTATAACCTGCCAGGAAGTTGATGGTAAAAGGCGCCATCAGGAAATAGCTGAAGCCTATGCCCAGGAAAAACTGGAAGGAAACCCAGAAGATAACGCCCCTGGCGCCCCTTATTTCCTTTTCCTTTAAAGCCGGCTTAACAAAGCGCCAGAACTCATAGAAGATGTAAGGAAATGCTACTACCAGCCCAATGATGAAGGCGAGCTTAAACTGCAGCATTACCTGTCCGGCCATTTTAAAGTTCTGGAACTGCACCTTTACGGGCGTAATGCAGAGCTTATCTCCCATACCGAGCCAGTGGCTGATCTTGCACATGGCAATATAGGACGGGAAAGATGCATTGGTGGGGCCGAATATCACATTGTCCAGAATCTCTTTCGTGTAAATAAAACCAAATACGCTTACCACCGCTATTGCCGCCACTGATCTGATGATGTGCCAGCGCAGGTCCTCCAGGTGGTCAAAAAAAGACATTTCTGCCTTGTCGCTATTATTCGCAAATATCTTCTTAAACATTTTCCAGTTAGATCAGTGTAGAATGAGTATTCAAGATCACAAATATATAGAAAGGGGAAAAGGAAAACGGAAAAATTAGATAAAGCAGAATTGAGTCGTAGTAAAGGTTTCTGCAGGTGTTGAAGGGACAGGGGGATGCGGATGGTACAGGTATAAAAAAAGAGCCAGCCCAAGAAGAATCAAGAGCCGGCCTTTCATCCATTGTTTGTTAACCCCAAAAAAGTTGAATTCGAGAATGTCTTCTGCTTCCAGATCTGCTACTTATTCGATTGATGGCAAGCTTTCAAAATAAGTTTTATTTCTGGTTGCGTCTAAATTTCTATCACAAAAATAGAAAGAATTATCTTATTACCAATGTTGTAACAATATTTTTTACAACCCTTTAACAAAAATCAAATAATAGTGTTACATCACCTACAGCAAATGTATAAAATCTGTGTTAATTTCCTACTACTTTTTTTAAAAACGATTTAGCTGTCGGTTTAAATCGATTTAGCAGGCTTTTCCCGCTTTCACAATGCAAATATATTAAAAAAAAGACAACAATGTCAAGCAATCCTTTATTTAGGCATAAAAAACTTTTCCCTGCGCCTGAATTGCATCCATCTCAGGCTAAAATCCTCATCTTGACCATTTCTATCCGCGTATCTGTTACGTTCAGTACGTCAAACTCATAGTCGTCTATAATGATCCTTTCTTTCAGCTTCGGGATGGTTTCGTGGTGATTGATAATGTACCCGGAAAGTGTTTCACTCTCATCTTCCGGGAAATCAAAACCATAACGCTCATTCAGGTAATCCAGCTCCAGGCGGCCTGAGAAGATGTATTCTTTCTCAGCGATCTGCTTCTCTACAAACTCCTCCACATCATGTTCATCCTTGATCTCCCCGAAGATCTCTTCCAGTACATCTTCTATGGTAACAATGCCGGCGGTACCGCCAAACTCGTCTACCACCCAGGCAATGCTTTTGCGTTCTTTATTAAACTTGCTCAACAGGTCTATCGCGCTCATCGTCTCCGGCACTACCATAATCGGGTGGATAATAGCCGGGATATCCTGCGGGTTCTTGAACATATCAAGCTGGTGAATGTAACCCAGGATATTGTCTATTGTGCTTTCGTAGATGATGATCTTTGACAGCTTTGTTTCCATGAACTTACGCCGCGCCTCGCTGATAGGGCTGGTAATTTCCAGCGCCTCTATCTCCTTGCGGGGAATGAGGCAGCCGCGGATCTTTACATGGGCCAGGGAGAGCGCATTCTCAAACAGCTCGGTGTTCAGCTCCTGGTTCTCGGCAAAATGCTGCTGCGACTGGCGGATGAAGTGTTCTACATCTACCCGGGCAAAGGAAGGCCTGTTTTCTATAATGCGAACGTTGAACAGGTATTTGAGTATCCATTCAGATACGGACACCAGCAGGTTACCGATCACATACAAAGGCTTGGAGATCACAGACACCGGCAGGGCAAAAAAGCTCAGCAGGGCTTCCGGCCGGGAACGGAATACGGCCCGCGGAATGAAGAAACCCAGTAAAAGCATGATAAAGGTAGCTGCCAGCACTTCCATCAGTAATAAGAAGGGCTGGTACTGCGGCGGCATTACATTGTCCCACACAGGCTGAAACATGCCCGCGAACATGATCCCGTAGACCACCACAACAATGGTCAGGCCCAGCAGGCTGGTGGCCAGAAAACGGCCGGGGCTTTCAGTAAAGCTGGCCAGGATCTTACCGGTAGCCCTGCCCTGCTTCTTTTTCAGCTCTATACTGAGCTTATTAACGTTGGCAAAAGCTGTTTCCAGGCCCGCAAAGAAGCCTGCCAGCAATACCATCATGATGAGTATAAGGGTTGTGTAACTGTCCATGTATTAACAAATATACCAAAAACAAAATTCCAGACTTCAAATACCAAATGCCAAATTCCAAATACCAAATTCCAAATGGTTAAGATAGGCCTCTACCTTCAAGAAATCCGTCATCTGGGATTGTGCATTTGGTTTTTGGAATTTGGAATTTGGAACTTGGAATTTACTTCAAGAAATCCAGCACCAGCGCTTTTACGGTAGCATAAGCCTTTTCCAGCTCATCATTCAGCACAATGGTATCAAATTCATGGGCAAAGGAAAGTTCGTAGCGGGCTTTGGCAAGGCGTTCCTCCAGGGAGTCTGCGGTTTCTGTGCCGCGTTCGCTGAGCCTTGCCCGGAGGGCTTCCAGGGATGGGGGTTGTATAAAGATAGTTAACGCGGCCTCCTGGTAGGTTTCCTTGATGGACAGCGCGCCCTTCACGTCTATGTCTACCATAGGCACCTGCCCATTGCCCCATATACGTTCCAGCTCGCTTTTCAGGGTGCCGTAATATTTGCCTGCATACACCATTTCGTATTCGGCAAATGCATTCTCCTCAATCTTATGATGGAATTCTTCTGTGCTCAGGAAGTAGTAATCCTTTCCGTGCACTTCATTCTCCCGGGGCGTACGGGTACTGGCAGAAATGGAAAAAGCCAGCTGCGGCAGCTCCGATAATAATTTCCTTACGATAGTGGTTTTCCCTGCACCGGAGGGTGCAGTGATGATAATGATCTTTTGTGATGACATCTGTTTAGCTATTAGCTGCTGGCATTTAGCCATTAGCTAAGAGAACAGCTAACGCCTAAATGCCAATAGCTGACTTTACACTCTCTTTATATCCGCGCCCAGCCTTCTCAGCCTTTCGTCGATATATTGATAGCCGCGGTCAATCTGTTCTATGTTCTGGATAGTGCTTTTGCCTTCGGCGCTCAGCGCTGCGATCAGCAGTGCCACACCCGCACGTATGTCTGGCGATGACATGGTAATGCCTCTCAGCAGATGCTGTCGGCCAAGCCCTATAACTACCGCCCTGTGCGGATCGCACAACACGATCTGGGCGCCCATATCAATGAGCTTGTCCACAAAGAAGAGACGGCTCTCGAACATTTTCTGGTGGATCATTACACTGCCCCTGGCCTGGGTGGCTACTACCAGCACAATGCTGAGCAGATCCGGCGTAAAGCCCGGCCATGGGTGATCATATACCGTGAGGATGGAACCATCCAGAAAGGTTTGTATTTCGTAAGACTCCTGTGCGGGAATATAGATATCATTACCCCTCAGCTCCAGCTGAATACCCAGCTGACGGAACTTTTCAGGGATAATGCCCAGGTGCTCCACACCCGCATTGCGGATGGTGATCTCGCTCTGCGTCATAGCTGCCAGGCCGATGAAGGAACCGATCTCGATCATATCCGGCAGCATGCTGTGGCTGCAGCCCTTCAGGGAGTTCACCCCTTCAATGGTAATGAGGTTGGAACCTACCCCCTGTATCTTTGCCCCCATGCTATTCAGCATTTTGCAAAGCTGCTGTATATAGGGTTCGCAGGCAGCATTATAAATAGTGGTGGTGCCTTTTGCCATTACGGCGGCCATAATAATATTGGCCGTACCGGTAACAGAAGGCTCGTCCAGCAGCATATAGGTGCCTTTCAGTCCATCAGCTGCTTCCAGCCGGAAGAAGTTATCATCAGTATCGTATACAAACTGAACGCCCAGCTTCTCAAAGCCGATAATGTGGGTATCCAGCCGGCGGCGGCCTATTTTATCGCCGCCCGGTTTAGGGATATAGGCCTTTCCATAACGGGCCAGTAAAGGGCCGGCTATCATAACGGATCCCCTCAGCCTGCCGGATTTCTTTTTGAATTCCGGGCTCTGGAGATAGGCCAGATCAATATCAGCGGCGGTGAATTCACAGGTATCGCGGCTCACGCGGTTTACCTGCACGCCTATATCGGCAAGTAGCTCTATCAGCAGGTTCACATCTAAAATGTCCGGAATGTTACTGATGGTAACGGTTTCCGGCGTCAGCAACACCGCGCTGATTATCTGTAAAGCTTCGTTTTTGGCACCCTGGGGCACAATTTCCCCCTTAAGGCGGTTACCGCCTCTTACTTCAAAAGCGCTGCTCACTTGTTCCTGTTTTTATTGTATTTATTGCTGTGCTTATTGGTTTTTCCGTTTCCGCTTTTATACTTGTTCTGCTGGTAAGACGATTTGCTGCGTTTGAGGATAACGCCGCTGCCGCTTACATTGGCGCTGCTGCTGCGGTTAAAGTCGCCACCGCCACCTGCAGGCGTGAAAGCAGGAGCCGCCCCGCCGGTATGGAATTCCAGCTTGCCGTCTGTGATAGTGGCCAGCTCTGATCTTACAGCGTCATCATGTACGCTTTCTTTATGCCAGTTGCTGTAGGCCAGCTTCATATAGTTGCCGATGGTCTGGGTAAAGCCTTCCTTCTTCTCCGGGTTCTCTTCGTGCAGCGCTTTATCGATCACCATTTCCAGGTTCTTTCCAAAGTGACGCAGCTTGGGATACTTTTTAGGATAAGGAAGCCGCTCGGGCTTGTACCTTAACGTTTCGCGGGTGGGTATGGGGTAGGGAGATTCTACATCCAGTTTAAAATCGGAGATCAGGAAAAGGTGATCCCACAGTTTATGCCTGAAATCTTCAACGTTCCGCAGGTGGGGGTTCAGGGTGCCCATCAGTTCTATCAGCGCCATGGCATTGGCCTGGCGTTGATCCCTGTCTTCTATGGTCAGCAAATATTCAATCATCTTCTGAATATTCCTGCCATACTCTTTCATTATTAAATGATTACGTGTGGTATTATATTCCATTATCTTAAATTATGAGATAATTTACCGGATTAATTTAATTATTAAGTCAACTTTACGAGAAGGAACAAAGTAAGGAATTAAGTGTACTTTGTACTGTGAAGTAACCGTATGCGCAAACTTAGCAAAAAAACCTCAAATGAAAAACCTAAAACTTAGCGCTGGCAACCTGCTCTTACGGCCGGAAATTTGATGACTCATTTCTTAAAAACAACCCTTATGGAACTGCTTAAAAACAAGATCGCACTGGTAACGGGCGCCGGTTCTGGTATCGGGTACAGTGTGGCTACTTTATTTGCCCGCAACGGGGCCCGGGTAGTAGCCGCAGACATCAACGAAGAAGGAGGCGCGGCCGTAGTGGATGAGATAAAGCGCGCCGGTGGCGACGCCATCTTTATCCGCTCCGACGCCGGGAAAGCCGAAGATGCGGCAGCACTGGTAGAAAAAACCCTGCGGCAGTACCAGCGGCTCGACATCAGCTGCAATAATGCAGGTATCGGCGGCGAAAGCGCGCCGGTGGGCGAATATTCCCTCAGCGAATGGCAGAAAGTGATAGATGTAAACCTCAGCGGCGTTTTCTACGGAATGCGCTACCAGATCCCTGCCATGCTGGCTACGGGCGGCGGCGCCATTGTAAATATGGCTTCCATACTGGGCCAGGTGGGCTTCACAAATTCCTGCGCTTATGTTGCCGCCAAACATGGTGTGGTGGGACTCACCAAAACGGCCGCCCTGGAATACAGCGCCCGGGGTATACGCATCAATGCCGTAGGGCCCGCCTTTATAGAAACGCCCCTCATCACCCGGCATATGACGGAAGAAGCCATTGAGCAGCTGGTGGGCATGCACCCCATGGGCAGATTAGGTAAACCGGAAGAAGTGGCTGAGCTGGTACTATGGCTGAGCGCCCCGGTGTCTTCCTTTGTTACGGGTGCTTATTATGCCATAGATGGCGCTTACCTGGCAAGGTAAAAAGTTATAAATTAGCCTATGAACCCCATTTTACTCCTTCATGGCGCGCTGGGTACCAAAGCGCAGCTGCAACCATTAGCCTCACTGCTGCGGCAGTACGAGGCACATACCATTAACTTCAGCGGTCATGGGGATGCAGGCCCTGCAAAAACAGCCCTCAGCATTCCATTGCTGGCAGCACAGACCGCCGCCTACCTGGAAGAGCATGCCCTGCCGCCGGTTCCCATTTTCGGGTACAGTATGGGCGGCTATGTGGCCATGTACCTGGCCCGGCATTATCCCGGCCGGGTAAGCCGGCTGATCACTTTAGGCACCAAATACCACTGGAATGCAGCTACCGCCGCCAGAGAACTGAAAATGCTGGATGCGGGCGTGATTGAACAAAAAGTTCCCGCCTTTGCAGCGGCCCTGCAGGAACGGCATGCCCCTCATAACTGGAAACAGGTGCTGAGTGCCACCGCCACCCTGATGCAGGCGCTGGGGCAGGCTCCCGCCCTGGGCCGGGAAGATTATGCCGCCATCAGCCAGCCCTGCCTGTTGATGCTGGGCGACCGCGACCAAATGGTGTCTTTACAGGAAACCGTGGATGTATATAAAGCACTACCGCAGGCTCAGCTGGCCGTGCTGCCTGGTACACCGCATCCCATAGAAAAGACGGACCCCAGCCTGGTGGCCGCGCTGGTGCAACGTTTCCTCAATGGCTGACGCCATTATGCGCTTACTATGCTTTTTCGCTTACGTAAATGTGAAAGTATATAATGCTATCCCTGGTGATTCCTTTAACTGCTATAGGTTGATTGCTATAGATTTATCAAATAATTTCACAACGTAGATCCGGGGAGCGTTTACTCCACCACATTAATAGTACGGTAAAAGCTCTCCTCTAAAGAGATGAGCGTCTCTGTTCTTTCTATTCCCTTGATCTTCTGCAGCTCATCATGCAATATGCGGCGAAGCTGGGTAATATCCTTGCAGATGATCTCTGCAAACATGCTGTAGCTCCCGGTAGTATAATTAAGGCGAACCATCTCAGGTATCTTGCGTAACTCTTTGGCTACCGTATCATACATGGAGCTTTTTTCCAGGTAGATCCCGATGAAGGCTATCACATCATAGCCGATCATTTTTAAATCTACATGTAATTTTGTACCTTTAACAATACCCAGTTCTTGCAATTTCTTCATTCTTACGTGGATAGTACCGCCGGAAACAAAGAGTTTCTTTCCCAGATCGGCGTAGGATATCTCCGCATTGTTCATCATCTCACTGATGATCTGAAGATCAAGTTTGTCAATATTCAAATTGTGGCTCATTTTTACAATTTGTTTTTGATTGTTTTAAACACACTTGCAAATATTTAAAAAATATCGAAATTTCAAAAATTTTTCTTAAAAAATTTGCAAAAAATACCCCGCGTCTTTAGATTTGCATCATTGAAAGTTTGAAATCAGAAACGCTGCCGGGTAAATTACCAAGGGCACTTCAGATAAAGAAGCTTTCAATTATAATGTGGGGTGATGGAATTGGCAGACATGCCCTCTTGTCTCGAGGGTGGGGAGTCCGGGATAAACGTAGCATAATGGGTTGACCACTAATCTTATTTGTGCTAAGGCTAACCGCCCCGTGGAGGTTCGAATCCTTCTCCTACAGCTTGGCAAAGGCCGTTTCAGGTAACTGGAACGGCCTTTTTGATATTAAATTCTCATTTCTTCACCCGGGCTTCTCTAAAGGTTTCACATGGGCTTCTCCTTGTTCCGGGTATAATTTCCCTTTTGGGTTAATATAATATCGTTCTGACCGTACCGGGGGAAATCTATACTTTTGCATCCCATGGGACAAAAAAAACTGCAACGTTTTGCCGAAATAGAGACTTTTCCTAATGTGCTGATCTACCCGGAAGGCATGCCCGGACAGTGGAAGCCGTTCTTTAAAAACGATCATCCGCTTACCCTGGAACTGGCCTGCGGTAAAGGCGATTATACCCTGGCGCTTGCCCGCCGCTATCCCGAAAGGAATTTCCTGGGGGTAGATCTTAAGGGCAACCGCATCTGGCGGGGCGCCAAAACCGCCCTTGAAGAGCCCCTGCCCAATGCCGCCTTCCTGCGCAGCCAGATAGACAAACTGGACCATTACTTTGCGCCGGGAGAAATATCCGAGATCTGGATCACCTTCCCCGATCCCTTCCTGCGTAAGTCAAAGTCCAAAAAACGGCTTACCCACCCCAAATTCCTCCAGCTGTATCAGCCATTACTGGCGCCCGGGGCTACCATCAACCTGAAAACAGACTCCCCCGAGCTGTATGCCTTTACAAAAGAGGTAACGGCCGCCTGTAATTGCCAGGTACTGGAAGATATACCAGACGTATATGCATTACCGGAGGTGCCCGAACTGCTGCAGATACGCACTTATTATGAAGGCATGCACCTGGCAGACGGCCGTACCATCCGGTTCATTAAATTTGCACTACCGGAGGCCCCGATAGACTGGCGCCGGGTTAAACTGCCCTCCGATGCAGACGCCGCTGAAGGAACATATTGATTTCTACTACAACGAGCAGGGCTATATGGTGTTCACTGAAAAATACCACCTGGAAAGAGGCCATTGCTGTGGCAACGGATGCAGACATTGTCCATTTGATTATGAAAACGTACCGGAGCAAAAAAGGGCTGCCCTCCTTGCCGCCCGCTGGCAACAGGAAAACCGGCCCGAAGGAACCAGCTGACACACCCTCCTTCTTTGAAAGGATCTATGAGCTGGTACGGCAAATACCTAAAGGCCGCGTAACCACGTATGGCGCACTTGCAGAAGCATCGGGCCTGAAGATCACCGCACGTATGGCAGGCTGGGCCATGTATGCGGCAGACCGCGCCCAACCTCCCATACCCGCACACCGCGTTGTGAACAGCAGTGGTGTACTGAGTGGCAAAGACCATTTTTCAACACCTACCCTCATGCAGGAATTACTTGAACAGGAGGGAATTGTTGTGAAGAAGGATAAAATCCAAGACTTTAAAACCGTATTTTGGGACCCGAAAAGCCCCTGAATAGATAATATATGTCGGCACTGAAACTAAAACTGGACCAGGATCAGCTTATAGAAGATTTCTTTGACAGCACTCACCTGCTTGGCATTGTTTCCACTGCACGCGATTACCAGCTTTGCTGGCAGATCAACCGCCAGCTGCGCTACCATTTCAGGGTGAACAATTCACTGGAGATCAATCTCTCCAAACACCAGCGTTCCTTCTACTTCACCGTGTTTGAATACCAGGAACCTACCAAATCTGTTGCCCATTACTTTTATAATAACCACTGCAAGGCAGAATTTTTACTGCCCGAGCTGAAACATATAGACTACCTCTGGCTGATCAAAGGAGACTTTTATCAACTGCAGGATGTAAAAAAATTAATAGACGAATTGCGCGATGTGGAGCTGGTACAATTAGTATCTTTATTGGATCTTAGAGAGATAAAAAATAAGGTGAATCTTATTTTTTAAAACAGGACAGTAAGCGTACATATTTTTTAAGATCCCCCCTAATATGCTCCCGGCAATATAATTGTTGGATACATAAATTTACTTTATGTGGCAGGAAAAAGATAATCAGCTGTACCGCTCTTTTGAGTTCAGCGATTTTAAAGACGCCTTTGCCTTTATGACAAAGGTGGCACTGGTAGCGGAAAAAATGAACCATCACCCGTACTGGATCAATGTGTACAACAAGGTAGAGATCTACCTCAGCACACACGATGCAGGTAACGTGGTGACGGAGAGGGATCACCGTCTGGCAAAAGCTATTGACGGTTTGTTGTAAAATTTATATTCATTCCCGTGAGTCGTTTTTGCTTTCTGCTATTGTTTTTATGTTACTCCACCGGCATTTTCGCATTAGCCCCCGCTGAAGATACCACCACGCTTGACCTGGCCGCTTTGCCCGCCAGTACAGACATGCGTTTCTATATCTACACGCTGGAAGAAAAAGACCGACAGCCTTACGATCCGTCACAGGTGCCACAGCAAAGCTTTACGGCTAACCCGCGCCTGTTTCACCAGGGCAAACAGAACAACCAGCGCGCACATGCCTTCTGGCTCAAATTATCTGTAAGGAACACCGGCACCATGGATTCCAGCCTTACCTTTTTTACCGGCTGGCATGATTATATGTACTGGTATGCCGCAAAACCCGGCGGTCCCTTAACCCTGGTATCAAAAGCCGGCCTGATGCTGGACAAGGGTGATGTAGACCGATGGGAAAATTATGGTTTCCCGGTACAGGTTCCTGCAGGGCAGACACGCGTTTTTTACCTGCACATCATCAACAAATCGTATAACGAGAATACCCTGATGCCGGTGTTATACAACGCACTGCAGTTTGAGCGCTTCCGTAATCAGCAGATGACCACTTACCGGGCAGAAGCCGTTGTGATACAGGTGCTGCTGGGTATGCTGATGGTGCTCCTCAGCATTGCCATCATTAACTATATACAGCTGCCCGACCGGTCTTACCTTTATTTTGCGGCCTATATCCTGGGCCTCATCCTTTTCTTTGCGCTGCGCCTGGAAAGCAAACCCTATCAGCTGTCTGTTTTCCATAACTGGCCGATGCTCAAATACTACTGGGACATACCGGCGCTGCTCTTTTGCTTTTACCTGATGTACCTGCTTTTTGGCAATGCCTTTCTCAACCTGAAGGAAAGGTACCCATACATGGAGGGCATCTTCACTATTGCGGCAGCATGTACAGGCGGCATTATCATTGTCTGCATGTATTGCATTGCCATTGAACGGTACCATTTACCCCGCATCATTTACAGCTACGTATACCTGGCCACGCTGCTGCCCCTGCTGCTGATATTTGTGGCCCTGGCCAAACGCTCCCGCCATCACCCGCTCGTGCGTTTCTTTTTGCTGGGCTCTGTGTGCTTTTATGCCGCCTGCCTGGGCGCTTTTCTTATGCAGATACGGCCCCTGGGGCTCACCAGCGCCCTGGGAGAGCTCTCCGCCCCTTCCATGCTGATGATCACCGGCGTATTGCTGCAGGCCATGTTCTTCCTGGCGGGGCTCAGCTATCGAAACAAACTGGCGCACCATGAACGGACCAAAACGCAGGAAATGCTCATTAAACAGCTGAACAAGAACAAGGAACTGCAGCGAAAGCTGAACGAGCAGCTGGAAGAACTGGTAAAAGAACAGACCTCCGAAATACTGCGCAAAAAACAGGAGCTGGAAGAACAACGGCAGATCCAGCTGGACATTGAATATGACAAGAAGCTCACCGAAATAGAACTGAAGGCCATACGGGCCCAGATCAACCCCCACTTCATTTTCAACTGCCTGAATTCCATCCAGTTGTTTGTGATGCAGCGGGACTATGAATACGCGCAGAAGTACCTGTCAGACTTTTCTTACCTGATCCGTAAGACACTGGATTTTTCCCGGCGTAACTTTATTTCGCTGGCAGATGAGATCACCTACCTGAATACTTATCTGGGTCTTGAAAAAATGCGCTTTGAGCATAAAATGGAGTACGATATCCGCCTGGACCCCGCCATTGCCACTGCAGAACTGGAAATACCCGCCATGCTGCTGCAGCCTTATGTGGAAAATGCCGTCAAATACGGGATGACCAACCCCAACCAGCCCATAGGACGGCTCACCATCCACTTCCGGCAGCTCCCGGGAGATATGCTGGAATGTATTATAGAAGATAACGGAATAGGTATAAACCGTTCCAAAGAACTCCGTACCTTGCCCAAACATCATCAGTCGTCTGGCATGGAAATCAGTTTTAACCGTGCAGAATTGCTGAATAAAATGTATAATAGCGGTATCCACATTGAAGTAATCGATAAATCAAGCCGTAACTTTGCTGAGAGTGGTACAATTGTGAGAATCTTAATACCGCAACTGTAGTATAGCGAAACCCCATTTTAACTAATTTATAATAAATGATAAAAGCAATTATTATAGATGACGAACGTAACAGCCGGGATATTATAGCCTTGATGCTGGGAAAATACTGCCCGCAGATACAGATCGTCGATACCGCATCAGATTGTAACGACGGTATCAGCAAAATAAAACAACACCACCCGCAACTGGTATTCCTTGACCTCGAAATGCCGGACGGCACCGGGTTTGATGTGATACAAGGCACACAGGGAGAAGCTTTTGAAGCAGTATTTGTCACTGCTTTTGAAAAAAAATTCCTGCACACCATCCGGTTCAGCGAAGTGGAGATCATCCTGAAACCCATTGATAAAGAAAGCCTGCTGCAGGCCGTACAAACCGTTAGCCGGCGTATCCTGGCGGAAGCCAGCAAACATCGCTACAAAGTATTGCTGGACAATTTCAATAACGGTAAACATACCTCCTGGAACCTGTTGCTGCCCCTGATCAATGGATCAGAAACCACTATACCCACCAATGCCATTGAATACCTGGAATCAGCTACCGATAAATGCACCTTTTACCTGGAAGATGGCGCAGTGCTGCAGGCAGACCGGAGTTTCCGGCATTATGCAGACCTTTTTATCCCCCTCAGGTTTTACCAGGTGAATAATACACAAATGGTACAGCTCTCCCATATCCACCGGGTATTGCAAGACAGCCAGCATATTCTGCTGAACAGCGGGGTACAGCTGGAGATCACCGAAAGACGTAAAAAGGACCTGCTGAGCTTCTATAAATAGTGGTGCTGGCATAACCACCGGCAAGGCCAGGAAGATACATGGCACCAAATCAGCCAAACCATTTGCACCCGGGCAACAGAAGAAAGCATACTGAGAAAGTATAAAAGCAATAAAAAAGGACGCGAATAATCTCCGCGTCCTTTTTTCTATTGCTTACTTTTTCTGGTCGGTTATCCGTTCATGGATATCAGGAACTCCTCGTTGTTCTTTGTGCCACGCATGTGCTGCAGCATAAAGTTCATGGATTCTTCCGTATTCATGTCTGCCAGGTGGTTACGCAGGATGTAGATACGTTTAAGCATATCCTTGTCCAGCAGCAATTCGTCACGGCGTGTAGACGAAGCAGTAACATCTATTGCAGGGAATATACGCCTGTTGGCCAGTTTACGGTCAAGCTGCAATTCCATGTTACCCGTACCTTTAAATTCTTCGAAAATTACCTCGTCCATTTTGGAGCCGGTATCTATCAAAGCGGTAGCCAGTATGGTGAGCGAACCACCGTTCTCTATCTTACGTGCGGCGCCGAAGAACTGTTTAGGTTTCTGCATGGCGTTAGCTTCCACACCACCGCTCAGTACCTTACCGGATGCAGGGGCCACCGTGTTGTGCGCTCTTGCCAGACGCGTAATGGAGTCCAGCAGTATCACCACATCATGACCGCATTCTACCAGGCGTTTAGCTTTCTGCAGTGCGATAGCAGATACCTTGACGTGTTTTTCTGCAGGTTCGTCAAAGGTAGAGGCAATCACTTCCGCCTTTACGCTGCGTTCCATGTCTGTTACTTCTTCCGGGCGTTCATCTATCAGCACCACCATCAGGTATACTTCCGGGTGGTTGGTAGCGATAGCATTAGCCACTTCTTTCAGCAACATGGTTTTACCCACTTTAGGTTGCGCAACTATCAGACCGCGCTGCCCTTTACCGATAGGGGTAAACATGTCCATGATGCGGGTAGAGTAGTTATTGGAAGTGGTTGTAAGCCTTAATTTCTCGAAGGGGAACAGCGGCGTAAGGTAATCGAAAGGTACACGGTCGCGCACTTCTTCCGGTTGTTTACCATTGATGGTCTCTACCTTCAGCAGTGCAAAATATTTCTCCCCTTCTTTAGGCGGGCGTACGGAACCTTTCACCGTATCGCCTGTTTTGAGGCCGAATAATTTTATCTGCGAAGGAGACACGTAAATATCGTCCGGAGAGCTGAGGTAGTTATAATCAGAAGAGCGCAGGAAACCATAACCATCGGGCATCATTTCAAGTACGCCTTCGCTTACAATAATACCGTCAAATTCTATGTTGAATACTGGTTCTTTCTTTGCGAAACGCTGTTGCTGGCGGGCCGGAGCAATAGGCTCTACAGGCAGTTCATCCGGTAAAACAAAATCATCCTCATCATCATCCGCAACAACTGGTTCTTCCTCTTCTTCCTGTTCATCTTCTGTGAATGCCGGCAGCACTATGTCTTCATCATCATCAAATGTAAGGGAAGGTATACTGTCAAGATCTATATCGAAGTCTTTTGTTTTGGATTTGGGAGTTTCTGTTTTTGGCTGTTCTTCTTCATGTTCCTGTTCGCCGGCTTTTTTTGTTCCGGGCTTTCTGCCCCTCTTGGCTGGCTTTTCCTCTACTGCGGCAGGTTCTTCAACAGTTTGTGTTTCTTCTTCTTCTTTTTTAACTGGTTTCCGTTTACGTGTTTTCTTTTCTTCGCCGTTGGCCGGGTTACCTTCTGAGGCCATTACAGCCTGCTTGTCCAGGATTTTGTAGATAAGGTCCTGTTTGCTGAGTTTCTTTGCGTTAGTTACATCGAGTTTTTCTGCAATATCAAGCAGCTCAGGAACGAGCATGTCGTTCAATTGTAAGATGTCGTACATCATCGTGAGTTGTCTAATTTTAGAAGTGTGTTGAGGCGGGTACCACTACATACCAACATACACCAATTACAAATAATTGTTTTTTTGAGTCCAATAAATTTAATTTGGTTTATTAAATCTGATAGGGATTGCTGAGTTCAGGACTGCTGATGAAGATGGAAACTTAAACTTAATCAGACAGATTGTAACTGCAAGATTAATACAAGTTTTACTATTATCCAAAAAAAAGTCCCCCTACGAAAGGGGCAGAAACCATTACCCACGGCAGTCCCCAGGCCTTCTAATCTCATACAAATCAATGCCATAGCCAGTCCCGACCATTTCAGATTTTTATCATCTTTAACCTCCTGCTGGATATCCCGTGTAGATTTAACATTTCTTTGCGCTGGCGGCCCTTTTGAGGGAACCCGTAACCCGGGCTATGGACTCTGCGCTTTAACCCTTATTTTTGCAATCCTAAAAATTAAAAAACAAATTATGAGCCAAAGAACGAAAGTCAGGCAAGTCCTGATAGACGACAAGGTCGATTACGACGTAACGGTAAAAGGTTGGATACGGTCTTTCCGTAATAACCAGTTTATAGCGTTAAACGATGGCTCAACCAATAATAATCTCCAGATCGTAATAGACCCTGCAACAGACCCTGCAGTAATTAAACGGCTTACCACCGGGGCAGCTATCAGCGTGAAAGGCACGGTGGTTGCCTCTCTTGGTAAAGGCCAGAAAGTAGAGGTAAAAGCCCTTGAACTGGAAATACTGGGCGACTGCGATCCTGAAAAGTATCCTTTACAGCTGAAGAACAGGCCCAGCCTGGAGTATCTGCGGGAAATAGCACACCTCCGTTTCCGCACCAATACGTTCGGAGCCGTGTTCCGCGTACGTCATGCTTTGGCTTTTGCCGTACACAAATTCTTTAACGACCGGGGCTTTGTATACCTGCACACCCCTATTATTACCGCTTCCGATGCAGAAGGCGCCGGTGAAATGTTCCGTGTTACCACACTTCCCCTGAACAACCCTCCCCGGAATGTAGACGGGGATATTGATTTCACCGAAGATTTCTTTGGAAAAGCCACCAACCTGACCGTATCCGGCCAGCTGGAGGGTGAACTGGGCGCAATGGCTTTTGGTGATATCTACACCTTTGGCCCTACTTTCAGGGCAGAGAACTCGAACACCGCCCGTCACCTGGCGGAGTTCTGGATGATAGAACCGGAAATGGCTTTTTATGACCTGGAGGATAACATGAACCTGGCGGAGGCCTTTATTAAATCGGTGATCGGCTATGTGCTTGAGCACAACCGGGAAGACCTGGAATTCCTGGCGCAGCGCCTGGCAGATGAGGAAAAACAGAAACCTCAGCAGGAACGCAGCGAAATGAGCCTGCTGGAAAAGCTGGAGTTTGTACTCAATAATGAGTTTGTACGGATCACCTACACAGAAGCCATCAATATCCTGAAAGATAGTAAGCCGAACAAAAACAAAAAGTTCCAGTACCTCATAGAAGAATGGGGCGCCGACCTCCAGAGCGAGCATGAACGCTACCTGGTAGAAAAGCATTTCAAAAAACCCGTGATACTGACAGACTATCCCAAAGCCATTAAAGCGTTTTACATGAAGCAGAACGACGATGGTAAAACAGTAAGGGCAATGGATATCCTTTTCCCGGGCATTGGCGAAATAGTAGGCGGCTCACAACGGGAAGAGAATTACGACAAGCTGGTGCAACGCATGGAAGAACTGCACCTGCCCGTGGAAGAACTGTACTGGTACCTCGACACCCGCCGCTTCGGCGCCTGCCCTCATGCCGGCTTTGGTCTTGGCTTTGAACGCCTGGTACTGTTTGTAACCGGTATGGGTAACATCCGCGATGTAATACCTTTCCCCAGAACGCCAAAGAACGCTGAATTTTAATCAACAGCATAAAGTAAAGAGAGGGCGGATCCGCCCTCTCTTTTTTTGTTGCCTCCCAGTCAAACTCCTATCACATTACTATCAAACTCCTGTTTTCCCGGTAGATATCCCGTATGTTACCTGTAACTTACCGGTATATCACCTGGCACTTTATATAAACAGCTTATCTACCGGTATTTACCGGCTGCCTTAAAAAGAAAATATTTATGCGAGATGAATCTTCACCGGCAACGGCGCGGCGCTATGCCTGAAACGATTTTTATGGAATCTGCTTCCTAACGCATCTCTATATACGAAAGCACATCCATTTTCTCATATATAAACCTTTACGCTATGGCAGACATTAACACTGCGGCCTCCGGCCGTAACAGGGGAAATACGCGCCGCAAGATCCACTCCACCCGCGTTGATATGACACCCATGGTAGATCTTGGCTTCTTACTCATCACCTTCTTTATGCTTACCACCACCTTATCACATCCCAAAACTATGGACCTGGTAATGCCGCGGTCAGACGGCGACGCTATGCAGCTGCCGCTTTCCAAAGCGCTCACTATAATACTGGGACGCAATAACCAGATCGCTTATTATGAAGGTATGGGTAATGATCCTGCGCAGCCTCCGCAGGTAAAATATACCGGCTTTGCCTCCCGCAACGGCATTGGCGATGTGATACGCGCCAAACGCAGCCAGGTGATACAAACGTCCGGAAAGAACGACCTGATGGTATTGATAAAAGCGGATGACCAGGCTAACTACAAAAACGTGGTAGATATTATGGACGAAATGCTGATCAATGATGTAGACCGTTATGCCATGGTGGACATTACGCCCATGGAAGCCGCCTTTCTGAAGTGATGCTGTGCTGTTTACCAGTTTTCATCCATTTCTTCCCGTTCTCCTGACGGATTGCGTTAATTAGTAACTATTTATTGTTGCTCATGCAGGTGAAACATAGTTTAGCATTTGGCTTTTAGCCTTCGGCCGTTCGGCCCCGCCGGTAGCCGGAAGCTAAGAGCCAATGCTATTTTTAACTCCCCAAATCATTCGTACATGACAACATTCGCTCCCCCTGAGATCGCGGCCGGTATAGTGCCCGATGAACAGATCGCTTCCTTCAGAGCAACGCTACGCGGAGAATTATTACAACCCGGCGATGAACATTATGATACTGCCCGCAAGGTATACAATGGTATGATAGATCGTCACCCCCGGTTCATAGTGCGCTGCGCCGATGTGGCAGATGTGATCAGCGCCGTTCATTTCTGCCGTGAACACCAGCTGCTGACCGCCGTAAGAAGCGGCGGGCATAATGGCGGAGGCCTGGGCGTATGTGACGACGGCCTGGTAATAGACCTTTCGTCTATGAAAGGGATATCCGTTGACCCGGAAGCCGGCACCGTATGGGTAGCCGCCGGCTGCACCCTCGGCGATATAGATCATGCCACCCACGCCTTTGGGCTATGCACACCCAGCGGTATTATTTCTACCACCGGTGTAGGGGGTATTACACTGGGCGGCGGACTGGGCCACCTTACCCGCAAATGCGGACTGGCTATTGACAACCTGCTGGCGGCCAATGTGGTGCTGGCAGACGGCCGGTTTGTAAAAGCAAGTCCCACCGAACATCCTGACCTGTTCTGGGCTATCCGCGGCGGTGGTGGCAATTTTGGCGTGGTAACCTCCTTCCTGTTCAGGCTCCATCATATCAGCCAGGTGTATGGTGGTCCTATGCTCTGGGAAATGGACAAGGCTGCAGACATCCTGAAATGGTACCGGTCTTTCATCAATATTGCCCCCGAAGAACTGAACGGCTTCTTTGCATTCCTTACCGTACCCCCCGGCCCGCCCTTCCCCGAACACCTGCACAACCGGAAGATGTGCGGCATTGTATGGGCCTATACAGGGCAGGCAGACAAAGCCGAAGCCCTGCTGGGGCCTTTATGCAGCCAGTTCCCACCCGCACTTGACCTGATGGGTTACCTGCCCGTTCCCGCGTTAAACAGTATGTTCGACGCCCTGTATCCCCCGGGCTTACAATGGTACTGGAAAGCCGATTTTGTAAACGAAATAAACGACGAAGCAGTTGCCGAACACGTTAAGTTCGGAGAAACGCTGCCCAGTATGCATTCTACCATGCACCTCTACCCCATTACCGGGGCTGCCCGCCGTCTCAGGAATTCGGATACCGCCTGGGCTTACCGCGATGCCAACTGGGCACAGGTAATTGTAGGAGTAGACCCCGACCCCGCCAGTAAAGACGCCATCACCTCCTGGGCCAGGGCCTATTGGGAGGCCCTTCACCCCTATTCTGCCGGTGGCGCCTACGTTAACTTTATGATGGACGAAGGAGAAGAGCGCGTTAAAGCCACCTACCGGGATAACTACGAACGCCTGGTAGATGTAAAGAATAAATATGACCCCGGAAACATGTTCTGCGTTAACCAGAATATAAGACCAACTGTTGTTTAATAGCGTCACTTCGCTTTTAACCGGTAAGGAGGATGTACATCCTCCTTACTTTTTTAACCTTATATGTCATACTGCCCTTCCGCGTTCCCCGGCTGCTCTGCTGATAGAATGACTTTCGTAATTTTACGGTACCTTTAGTTCTCTTAAAAGATCCATTATGGCAACCATTACCCATTCCATCCCTGTTGTGGACCTCGCCGCCTTTACCTCCGGCGATCCTAAGAGCAAAGCCGGGTTTGTGCAGGCACTTGGACAAGCATATGAAGAAGTTGGCTTTGTAGCGGTAAAAAATCACGGCATTCCGGACGAACTGATCGCAGACCTGTACAAATATGTACAGCAGTTCTTCTCATTACCTGGCGATGCCAAGCACCAGTATGAGCTTCCTGAGCTGGCCGGACAGCGTGGCTATACCTCGTTCGGGAAAGAACATGCCAAGGGGTTTGATGCGCCGGACCTGAAAGAGTTTTTCCAGTTCGGGCAGACCGTGGAAGATGACGATCCGATTAAAAAAGAATATCCGCCCAATGTATCCGTAAAGGAAGTGCCTGAATTCACTCCCACCTTTTTTAAGGCTTACCGGGCATTTGAAAAATCCGGTAAATACCTTTTGCAGGCTATTGCATTGTACCTGGGCCTGGATGAAAACTATTTTGACGACAAGATCCATAATGGCAACTCCATTCTGCGCGCCATCCATTATCCGCCCATTAGGCAGGAGCCTAAATCGGCCATACGTGCAGAACAGCATGAAGACATTAACCTTATTACGCTGCTGGTAGGCGCCTCTGCCGATGGTCTGCAGATCCTGGACAAACAGCAGAACTGGGTGCCGGTTACTTCCCTTCCTGAACAGATAGTGGTAAATGTGGGAGATATGCTGCAGCGACTTACCAATAACCGGTTAAAATCAACTACCCACCGCGTGGTAAACCCGCCCCGGGAAATGTGGCATACCAGCAGATACTCCATTCCTTTTTTCCTGCATCCAAAATCAAGTATGCGGCTGGACAGCCTGGAAAGCTGCATAGACGAAAATCATCCGCCGGAATATGAGCCTATTACTGCAGGAGAATACCTGGATGAACGTCTGAGAGAAATAGGTTTGAAGAAATAGTATTTCAAATTCCAAAATCCAAATTCCAAATTCCAAAACGCGGAGAATATCGTGAAGATGATTGCACGTTTGGAATCTGAGTACTGGGATTTGGTATTTGGAAATTGGAATTTGAAATTTATTTTTAAATTGGGCCGTGTTCCTACGTCACATTCCTTTTTTAAAAGCTGTATTGTTTCATAGCATTACCGCCTATGGCGGCCCTCAGGGCCATCTGGCAATGATGCTCAAAACGTTTGTGCAGCAACGTAAAGATGTTACGGAAGAAGAGTTGATGGAATACAACGCTTTCTGCCAGTTGCTGCCAGGCGCTTCTTCCTCGCAGACGCTTACCCTTATTGGTTACAAACGGGGGGGCGTGCCGCTGGCCGTTCTTACGCTGCTGATCTGGGTTACCCCTGCCTGCCTGCTAATGGGCTCTCTTAGTTTCCTGCTCCAGTATTTTGATAAGAAAGCGCTTAATGTAGATATCTTCAAATTTGTACAACCCATGGCCGTTGGCTTCCTGGCCTTTGGGGGCATCAGGGCTTATAATATCAGCATCCGCAATACGGCCACATTTGGCATCATGCTCGGCGCCATGCTGGCCTCCCTGTTCCTGAAATCTCCCTGGACCTTTCCGGTACTGATCATATTAGGTGGTATTGTTTCCAATTTCAGTAATAAACGCATCCCGGGGTCTACAGAGAAGCCCCGTAAGATCCAGTGGACAAATTTATGGCTGTTTGCATTGCTGTTCATCATGGCTGGCTTTTTCTCAGAGCTGGCCCGTACACATAACTGGATCACCAGGAGACCGTTTAACCTTTTTGAGAACTTTTACCGTTTCGGCAGCCTGGTATTTGGCGGGGGCGATATCCTGATCGCCATGATACTGGAACAATATGTGACCCGCGCCAAAACACAGTTTATGACGGCAGAAGAGCTGCTCACCGGCGCAGGTATTATGCGCGCCCTGCCGGGGCCCACCTTTTCGATGTCCGCCTATGTTGGGGGGATGGTAATGCGCAACCTGGGAATGGGCTACCAGTTCCTGGGCTGTTTGCTGGCGCCGCTGGCCATTTTTCTTCCCAGTTTGTTACTGGTACTGTTCTTCTTCCCGATATGGCATAATCTGAAAAAGTATGTGGTGATATACCGGGCCCTGGAAGGTATCAATGCCGTTGTGGTAGGCATTATGTGGGCAGCCACTGTCATGCTGTTCATCGCGATATTTACCGTTCCTGTTAACTGGTATAACATGGCGGTGATGATCTTTACACTGCTGCTGTTATGCAAAACGCAGCTCCCTTCTCCCTTTATTGTATTGGCCTGTTTGTTACTGGGCTGGTGGTTCTGAGCAGGACGTTATAACCAAAGTATATCAATCCCCACCTGCACTCTTCTGGTTACGTTTAAAATAGGCGGCGCCCATTAAGGCCGCCAGCAAGCCTACTATACCGTTGGAGAAAAGGACGTTACTGATCAGGAATATCCAGAAATTGCGCGGCATATCCACTTCCATTGAGCCCCTGTCACTGGCCATTAATGTGCTGCCCGGGTTAGCCTGCACAATCAGATGCAGGATCACGGTAAAGATGGTAAGCACCACTGTTACTATCAGGGTAATGCGGAAACCAACCATGAACAGCGCTTTTGCAGATGCCCGCTCGCCTTGCTGACGATAGTAGTGCCATACTGCCAGCAGTACGCCCAGGAAAAGCACCAGGTTAACAAAATACCCGGTCCATAATGCCGCGTATATATTGGTCATGTAAAAAATAAGCGTCAGTATAATGGAGATAACGGAAATGGTTATACTATAAACGAGACCAACTTTTACTGGATGATGTATTGTTGCCATAATGTACCAGTTTTAATGTTCTGCTGTTATATTTTACAAACTCTATTCCATTTCCGCCTTTGCCAGCTTCTCTATCTGCTGAATCACTTTTTTCAGATCGTTCTTTTCGCGCTGTACAGGTTGCCAGAGATCGCCTTTGTCCGCTATACGGGTCAGCATGTTCCGGATATTAAAATCCGCTATACGGAGCCGCTCATTCACTTCCTTCCACTCCAGTGGCGCGGACACTGTTGCACCTGGTTGCGGGCGTACTGAATAGGGCGCCGCAACCGTCTGTCCGCGACTGTTCTGCAGATAATCCACATACACCTTCTTTTTTCGCTGCGATTTCGCTCTTACAATACTGGTAATACCCGGTAACTGCTGATGGGTTTGCCGTGCAATATATTCCGCAAACAGGCGGCAGGTTTCGTACGCATATTTCGCACCCGTAGGTATATAGATATGCAATCCTGAAGCTCCGGAGGTTTTACAATAGGCAGACACCTTCATACCGTCCAGTATCTCTTTGATACAAAGAGCGGTTTCTACTACGGCATTAAAGCTGATCGCCTCCGGATCAAGGTCCATCACCACATAATCCGGCTGGTCAAGACGGCTGGTGCGTGACAGCCAGGGGTTCACCTCGATACAGCCTAGATTAACCATGTAGGCCAGTGTAGCTTCGTTATTACATACCAGGTAATCCACATCTTTACCGGTAGAAGAGGCATGCAAGGGAACTGTTTTGATCCAGGCGGGAATCGTTTCCACGTCAAGGTCTTTCTGATAAAAACTGCTGCCCTTGATGCCGTTGGGAAAACGGTGCAGGCTGAGGGGTCTGTCTTTAAGATAAGGCAGCAGGGTGGATGCTACTCCCATGTAATAATCGATCAGCTCACCTTTGGTGATCTTTTCATCCGGCCAGTAGATCTTCTGCTGGTTACTGAGCGGAACATTTTTCCCGTTCAGTTTCATGGACCGCTCGTTTTCCTGCGTGTTGTTAATTTTAGTTTTAGTGGCCATATCAACTGGTTTTGCAGTTTCCTGATGAACTTCTTTTGCCGTTTTATCTTCACGTAAGCCCAGGAAGATCGGCATTCGCATAATACCGCTTTCCGTCCAGACCGAAAATTTAACCTGGCACACCAATACCGGCGACACCCAGGTTACCGGCATATTGGTTTTGATCTTCTCATTAAATACCGGGGGCTGGCGGCGAAGTGGCTGCAGCTGTTCATACAGCATATCTATCAGTTGTGCATTGAGACCTCCTCCGCAATGCCCAATGTATCTCAGGGATCCCTTATCATCCTGTACGCCCAGTACCAAAGCGCCAATCTTTTTGCGGCTGCCACGGGGAGCCGTGTAACCACAAATAATGGCCTCCTGCTGATTGGTAATTTTTATCTTCAGCCAGTTCATGGTACGCCTGTTTTCCTCATACACACTGTCCGCCTTCTTTGCGATAATACCTTCCAGCCCTTTCTCTGCCGCTTTTCTGAACAACTGCTCTCCATTCTTCATTACATGATTGGAATATTGGATGGCTTTATCACCCAGCTGCTTTATCACTTCTTTCAGCAAAGCCTTCCTTTCTGTCAGGGTAAGCTGGCGCGTATCTTCTCCATTCAGGTATAACAGGTCAAACACCATGTAAGTAAGCTTGCCCTTGCCACTGTTTCTGTAGTTCTGGAGGGCCTGGAAGTCTGACTGCCCTTTACTGTCAAGCACAACTATCTCTCCGTCCAGCACCACACTGTGCGCAATTTTCTCTACGGATTTAACTATCTGTGGATAATCTTTGTTAAATGAGGTGTGTTTACGCGAATAGAGATCGGCCTTACCTTTATGTACCTCCGCGATAGCGCGGTAACCATCCCATTTAGGCTCAAACAACCAGCCCTCACGGCTGAATGGCTGGTCTACCAGGGTGGCCAGCGCAGGTTTATACTTCTTTGGCGGAGCGGCGGTTCCGGCCTTCAGCTTTTTTGCCGGCCGGGCTTTTTTTTTAACGGCAACCTTTTTAGCCGGTGCCCGGCCCGGATGCTCCTTTTCCTTAAAACGGATGCCTTTCTCTATTACTCGTTTCGGCGTATAATCTTCGCTGTTATATGCGGCCGTTACTGCATACTTATCTTTATGCTTCAGCAGGAGCCATGAATTTTCTTCACGTCCCTTCATTTTCACCAATGCAAATTCACCTTTCAGTTTCTTTCCTTTCAGCACAATTTTAAGGTTGCCCTCTTTAATTTCTTTCAGCGCGGTTTTGTCAAAATCCTTTCCGTCTGCATGCAAGAGTTCAAACGATCCTTTGTCCCATATATAGACAGTGCCTGCGCCATAATTACCGGCGGGTATCTCTCCTTCAAAATCTTTGTAGTCATAAGGGTGGTCTTCCACATGCATGGCCAGGCGTTTATCTCCCGGGTTCAGGGAGGGCCCTTTTGGTACTGCCCAGCTTTTAAGCACGCCTGCTACCTCCAGGCGGAAATCATAGTGGATACGGGAAGCATGATGGCGTTGCACCACGAATATATGCGTTCCTTTTTTGCTTTTTCCTCCCTCAGGTTCTGCGGTGTTGCTAAAGTTCCGTTTGTTTTTGTACGTGGTAAGACTCATGATGCACGTTTTTTAGTACCGCTCCGGCCGCTGCCATTGCCAAGACTGGCCTTCAGCTGATCGAACAGGTCGTCGCTCTTGGTATGTACGACTTTCATTTTCTTCACTGTAGGACGTTTGCCTGCAGCTTTAGCCTTAATGATCTTCATCAGTTCTGCGGTATATTCATCTTTATACTGGCTGATATCAAAAGGGGCGCTGTATTGTTTCACCAGCTCTTCAGCCATATCCAGTTCTCTTTTACTGATTTTGGTACGGGCGTCGGGCAATGTAAGATCATCGGGTGTGCGTAGTTCCTGTTCAAAACGCAATTGCTGTAAAAGCATGTAATTATCTCTGGGCCTTACCACGGCCAGGTGCTCCTTGCTGCGCAGTACAAACCTGCTTAGCCCCACCTTTTTGGTTTTTTCCAGCGTTTTAAACAGCAATTCATACGCTTTGGCGCCGCCTTTGTCTGGCTCAATGAAATAAGGGGATTCATAATAAATATCATCGATCTCATCTTCCTTAACAAAAGACTCAATTTCGATGATCTTATTTTTCTTGGGGCTGGCCGCTTCAAAATCCTCGTCTTCCAGTATCACGTATTCGTCATTGTACAAATAACCTTTTACGATCTGCTCCCATGGCACCTCTTTACCCGTGTCTTCGTTTACGCGCTGAAACCGGATGCGGGCGTGATTCTTCTTGTCCAGCATATCCAGGTCCAGCCGGCTGTCCTGTACGGCGCTGTATAGTTTCACTGGTATGTTCACCAGTCCGAAACCAATTGCTCCTGACCATATTGATCTCATAAGCGTAGTTATTTACAGTTGTTATTCACCTGTTTGACTATGCGGCGCATCCACCGGTTTTGATTGCGACGATCCCTGTTGCCGCAGGTAAATGGTAAGAAATACAATGGCTGCAACAGACATGAATTCACTTTGCCAGTTCTGAAACGACTCAAACCAGAACCGCTTATTAAGCAGATATTCCCCCACAGATGCCGAAGGCTTATGCATGGCCCGCTGCTCCACATTATAATCACCCCTGCTGCCCTTGAAATGCAACACAAATGATACCATAAATAGGAGAAGGAAAACCAGGGACAGGGAGCGTTTATAGAGGGCCAGTATTAAACCACCCTTTTTCACCGGCCATGGAGCGCCTGGGTGAGGTTGCGGCTCCCGGTCTACCTCTTCCGGCTTATCAAGGTCTTTTGATTCGGCAGAACCCTTCTGTCGCAGCCAGATGGTAAGACAAACAAAGGAAACCATTTGCAGGAACTCACTTTCCCAGTTTTCAAATGTGGCCTCCAGGAAGTGGTTACTTACCAGGTATGGCAAAAAGGAAATGGCGGCGCCTCCTTTTTCAGACAGTTCTTCATTATGTTCCAGCCAGCCGGTATAAGCCTGTCCCCCCAGGGAAAGGATCAATAGCAGCAGAAACGTCAGTGTTAGGCCGTTACGGTAAAAAAAACCGTGGCGCGGGTGTTTATCATCATCATTATTCATGTCGCTGATTTTAAGTTTATTTTAAACTTTACAAATGAAGTGCCGGTGGCATAACTTTTGGATTTTAAACAAGAACTAAATCCCTTTTTTATGCAAGACAAACCAGGTGAAATGACCACGCTTAGCCAGGTAATGGCCAAGATGAAAACCAAGGGTTATGACAACGAGTTTAAAATGAGTGATCATGGAAGGATGCAGCGTGCAGAAGCCAATAAGGTATATAACCCGGAAGACCTGAAGATTGTAAGAACCTTCCGATTTGAAGGGGAGTCAGACCCTGCCGATTCTACAATACTGTACCTGCTGGAAGACAAGGACGGTGAGAAAGGATATGTACTGGATGCGTATGGCGCCTACACTAACCACGAGGAGACCGGCTTTGATGACTTCATTAAAAAGATCCCCGTAGAGGATCGTGAGGAGCAGGAATTATTCTGATATGCTGATGCAATAGTGCTGATGTGCTGATGAAAAAGAGACGATATCGTCCATTTATCAGCACATCGGCATTTGAGGCCCCCTGTACTTTTATTTAAGCTTCTTCAGGAACTTTAACAATATCTTCTCATCGTTATGCAGGTCTCCCTTATCCGGCGCGTTCCTGCTGTTACGCACCTGCTGCAGGTAAGGTTCCAACGCATTGTTCTCATATGCCTGCAGCAATCCCGGGTGCACATAATACTTCTTACAAACGGCCCTGGTATTCCCCAGTTTGGCAGCAACACTATCAATTACGTAAACAATATTGCGCTTACAGCCGGCGGCTGTGGTAAAGGGCGCCAGGTCTGCCAGCTGGTTAAGGGCATGTACCGTACCTGCCCAGGTCCGGAAATCTTTACAGGTATAATCTTCGCCGGTGCACTCCTTCAGGAAATCATTTACATCTCCCGAGTCCAGGGTCTTTGTCTCACCCTGTTCATCATAGTATTGAAACAATTCCTGGCCAGGAATATCCTTCATTTTTCTTAACAGCTTTGCCAGTGAGCTATGTTTGATCACGATACGCTGCACAACTCCTTTCTTACCTTTAAAATGGAAAAACAGCGTATTACCGTTAATCTTTACATGCTGGTTACGGAGTGTGGTAAGCCCATAGGAGCCGTATAATTTCTCATAAGCGGCATTCCCTACCCTTATCCAGGTCTCCTGCAGTACACTCAGTGCAACGGCGGTCACTTTGTCCTTATCCATCGTCTTTTTCCTGAGCCTGGCCTTCAGCATCTTTCTTATCTGAGGTAGTTTTTCCCCAAAATGTAGGAGGCGGTCGTACTTTGTTTCATTGCGTACCTGGGCCCAGGTAGTATGATAACGATATTGTTTGCGGCCCATGGCATCTATGCCGGTGGCCTGCAGGTGGCCATTAGGCCAGGGGCATATCCATACCTGTTCCCATGCCGGTGGCAGTACCAGTTTGCGGATACGTTCCAGTGTATCTTCATCTGTGATCCGCCGGCCGTCCTGGTCCGTATAGTACATTTCATCTCCACGCTTTACCCTTGCATAGCCTGCCGTATTGGGTTTCACATACCGCAGCCTGGCGGCCCGGGCGGTAATAACGGGATCGGCAGCTAATATATCAATGTTCGCCATATACTAACCGTTCTTGGTTGCTCCTCCATTGAGCGTACTGAATCTATATTCCTTAAAACGGCCATAGCAGGTGTAAATGATTTCCCGCGCATATTCCTGCATTACCTCTTCCGGATGTCCTGCCGAAGGTATAATTTTGCCCGAGGCGATGATCCTTCCTTTACAGGCAATGGCATAGTAAGCAAACAAGTCGGTGATATTCAGTTCGGGCACCGGTGCGGCATATCCTGTTACGGCAATGCCGGCATTACAATTGAACAGCGTGCATACGCCCAATGCCATCTCGGCAGCTACCTCAGGCGATACTGCATTTACAGCCTGGGCATGTATAGGTTCTACACCCAGGTGCTTTACTTTCTGCCCAACATTGTAAGCAGTAATGCCGCCCTGGAAAAAACCGGTGGCGCCGCTGGCCCTGCTGAAATGCACCTGCAGATAACCTGCCGTAACACTTTCGGCCACGGCAATGGTAAGGCCCTCCGCCTGGCAGTATTTGCATATATAATCCAGATATTCCTGCATGAATATAGTTTAACACGTTTTACCAGAAAGGCCTCCAACATAGTGTATGCAGAGGCCTTATCGGGTTTCCATCCAACAAATACAGCTTCTTTATTCTGTAGCGGCTTCTTCGTTTATAGAAGTCTCTGCAATTTCGGTAAGTTGCTGATCGGTTTCCTTTTCCTCGTTCAGTGTTTGCTCCAGCAGGGAGGCTATTTCATTTTGCCCCATTTTAGTTGCCAGTGCACAGAGGCTGCCATAAGAAGCTATTTCGTAATGCTCAATTTTCTGTGCGGCTATGATCAGTCCGGCATCACGTACTGCAGTATCCTCATCGGTGTCTTCGATCACTGTCTGACCTTCTGCTATCAGTCCTTCCATAGCTTCGCATTTCTTGCCCATTGCTCTTACGCCGAGCATTTCAAATATTTGTTCCAGGCGGCTCACATGTTCTTTGGTTACTACAGTATGTTCTTCTATTGCTGCTGCCAGTTCTTCAGAGGTAGCGGCCTTTTGCATCTTGGGTAATGCTTTTACGAGATGTTTTTCTGCCCAGTAAATATCTTTCAGTTCATCCAGGAACAGGTTATGAAATTTAGACTGCTCCTCGTTCCTGCCGCGGGAAGAGGATCTGGATGATGCTGATGATGATCTGGAGTTTGTTGTTCTTGACCTGGATGATGTTCTGGAGTTTACTTTTGTTGTACCAGCCATAAGATTAAAATTTGAAGGTGAAGAAATTAGTATTGAATAGTTAAGCTTTTTTGCGGTCTTGCGGATCGGCGGGTTTACGTTTTATTTCCCTTTCAGGAATTTCGTCCGGTATGTCCCGTTTATCCGGAGATTGTTCTGAGGGTGATTCACCTTGTTTCCCGGGCGGATGTTTTATTTCCGGCGGAACTTTCGGGTTGCCTTTTTTATCGCCCTTGTCCTGTCTCGGTTTCATGGCTTAAAAATTTTATTCAGTGAAAAATAGCAACAATGAAAAAAATGTGTGCAGCATAATTATGAAAACAAAGTTCATTCCATTACGGGCATTACGGCAGATAATAGGTTATTCAGGGATAACGCACTTTTATATTATTTTCGAATCCGCTCAAACGCCCACCAGTGCTGTAGAAATAGGTTTTCACACTGTGGAAAATCTTTCCCGCAGAAAAGTTTAATGCCCTATATTTGACAGAGAATCAGTAAATTCGATAGCCTCAGGGTCATCTCTTTTTGGAAGCATGCATAATCCGGTACAACGAAAAATAAGACTGGGCTTTTTTATAGCCTTCTCCGTTATCATTGCAGCATCGTTTTTCTCTTACCTTGTAACGAAAAACCTGTTGGACAACGCGGGCAGGCTCAACCATGCAATTGAAGTATCCCGGCGGCTGGAAACGATCATTAAACAACTGAAGGACGCTGAATCAGCCGTTCGCGGGTTTAACCTTACAGGCGACAGCATGCTGTTAGGTCCGGGCATGAAAGAACGGATCGCCAGGATAAATGCGGAATATAACGCCGTTCGCCTGATCACAAGAGAGAACCCGCGTCAGCAAAGACACCTGGATACGCTCAGACAGCTGTTGAATACAAAATACCGCTTGTTCCTGAAAGCAGCCCACCTGGATACGCCCAAAGCGGAAAAACTGAAGGTCAGGGAAGGCGAAGTATCCATGGACAGAATTGAGCTGAAGGTAGAGGAGATGATGCATATTGAAGATGCCCAGACCCACGAAAAGGCGGAGCTGCTGCGATTCTTCTCTGCGCTATGGGTACCGGTAATCTTTATATCTTCCCTGGTAGCCATTCTGATAGGTATCTATTCCTACATTACGCTTACCAAGGAATTTAAGCTGCAGCTGCATATTGAATCCAAACTAAAATCCTATCAACGCGATCTGCAACAGAACATCACCCTGCTGAACAAAAGTAACCAGGAACTGGAGCAGTTTGCCTATGTAGCTTCGCATGACCTGCAGGAGCCGCTACGCAAGATATCTACCTTCAGCGATCGGCTGCAGGTGAAATACCGGGACCAGCTACCCGCTGATGCCGCCCAGCTCATAGATCGCATGGTAGTGGCAGTAGCCCGTATGCGGGTGCTCATTAATGACCTGCTTATATTTTCACGCGCCGGCCGTATTGCTCCGGAAAGTATTACAGAGGTAGACATCAACATGTTACTGCAAAATGTGCTTAGCGACCTGGAAGTTGGGCTGCAGGAAAAAAATGCGGTGGTGCATGCAGCACCGCTGCCTGTAATTGAAGGGAACGTTACCAATTTTCAACAATTGTTTCAGAACCTGTTGACCAACGCCATCAAATTCGCCAGTCCTGACAGGCAGCTGGAGATCAACATCACTTACCAGATACTGAAAGGAAAAGAGCTCAGCGTGGCGAAAGAAAACCGCTGGGATGAGGAATTCTGTCGTATCTCTATCGAGGATAACGGCATCGGGTTCGACCAGGCCTACGCTGAACGGATATTCCTGATCTTTCAGCGCCTTCATGGCGTGAGCGAGTATTCCGGCACCGGTATAGGCCTGGCCATCTGTAAAAAGATTGTGGACAGTCACCAGGGATACATCATGGCCTATGGGTATCCCCTTAAAGGGGCCGCTTTCGTAATTATTTTACCACTTAAACAGAAAAGGTGAGTTTAAAACACGTGGAGGAAAAGTTTAGCATCCTAATTGCAGATGATGAGGCCACTGTTTTTAATTACTGAAATTGTAGAATCGCCAAATACACGAAGCGTATCATGACAGAACAGCCCATACATATTTTGATGATAGACGATGATGAAGATGATTTCTTCCTGGTAAATGAACTGCTGCAGGATATTTCTCCCGGGCAGTATCAGCTGGAATGGGCCTCTACCTACCCGCTCGCACTGCAGGAAATAGAACGGCGGAAACATGATATTTACCTGGTGGATTATCGCCTGGGCCAGTATACCGGGATTGACATCCTTCATCATTTCCAGCGGCTGGCCTATAAGGCCCCTGTTATTATGCTGACCGGCAAGGGGGATTATAATATTGATAAGGAAGCCATGATGGCGGGTGCATCAGATTACCTTGTAAAAGGCGAGATCAGTGCAGACCTGCTGGAACGATCTATCCGTTATGCGCTGGATGAAATGAATCACCTGCGTACACTGGCGGAAAGCGAGAAAAAATACTACGGCATCTTTGAAAAGGCTCATGATCTTATCATACTGGCAGATTGCGACAAGAACGTCATTGACGCCAACCCGGCAGCGCTGAGAACCCTGCAATATGCCAAGGAAGAAATGATCGGGATGAATCTCAAAGATCTCTTTCTTTTTGAGGAACAATACCGGCATTTTTTTGAACAGATATGCGGTGATAACGGCACTGTGCAGAGCGAATACAATTTCGTGAACAAGCATCAGAAAAAACTGGATGTGCTGGTGAATGCCGTTATGCTGGACGAAGCCGCCCAGATCTTTCTTTGTGTGGTACAGGATATCACCGAGAAGAAAAAGGAAGAGCAGGAGAAGCAGCAGCAGCAGAAATTCGTGATCACAGGCCGCATTGCCCGAGTTATTGCCCACGAGGTACGAAACCCGCTAACCAATATACTGCTGGCAGTAAGCCAGTTCAAGCAGGAACCGGCAGACACGGAAGACAGCCAGCTTTATACTGACATTATTGAACGGAACTGCATCCGTATTAACCAGTTGATCACTGAACTGCTGCACAGCACGAGGATGATAGACCTCCATATTCAGCTGCATGGCGTTAACGAGCTCACCGAAAAAGCGCTCGAACTGGCAAAAGACCGTTTGCAGTTAAATGAGATAAAAGTGCAGAAACGGCTGACAGATCCCGACATAATGATACCAGCTGATGCGGAGAAAATAGAAATAGCGCTGCTCAACATCATCATCAACGCCATTGAGGCAATGGCGCCGGGAAAAGGGGAGCTGGGCATCATCACATCCAGGCACAATGATAAAGCCATTATCCAGATCAGCGATAATGGCGTGGGCATACCTGAAGAAATGAGGACCAAGCTATTTGATCCTTTCTTTACCAATAAACCTAAAGGAAGCGGGCTGGGTCTTACCAGTACCCAGAACATCATCATCAACCATAAAGGGAACATCCATGTAGACAGCGAGCCGGGAAAAGGCACTACATTCAGCATTACGCTACCCGTAAACTGATAACTACTACTTCTTCCCGCCGAGCTTTTCCTCTGTTTTCTCAATGGCATCCTCCACTGAATGGGATTCCTTCGTATCTATCCGTTTCCTGGTCTCTTCTGCCAGCTTACAGTAGTATTTGTGCAGCACATCCAGCTCCTCCTCAGTAAGATCTTCTGCTACGATCAAACGGTTACTGGCCGCCTTATTGGCGGCAATAAGCTCATTTAACTTCAACTGCACAGATTTGGAGTCCTTATTCTGCGATTTCTGGATCACGAACACCATCAGGAAAGTAACGATAGTGGTGCCCGTATTGATAACCAGCTGCCAGGTGTCTGAAAAGCCGAAAACAGGACCGGTAACGGCCCATACAATGACCACTGCCACCGCAATAATGAAGGCCCATACAGAGCCTGTAACATATACTACCTGGCTGGCAAAGCGTTCAAAAAAACCGGACACCTTTCCATTGTTTTCATTAGCATTCCCGCTCCCGTTCTTCGGGGGCTGCTCCTGTTTGGTGTGGTTGTTCATAAATTCGCCAATTAATAATTTATATTAAGCAGGCGTAGCTTATTGTAGAGAGTTTTACGGTCTATATTAAGTAATTGGGCTGCTTTGGTTTTGTTATACTTTACTTCTTTCAACACATTAATGATCTTGTTGTACTCTGCCTGTAAAGCCACCGTTTTAAGATCATTTTCATTGGCAATGGCTGCAAGTTCACCCACATGGTCTTCCTCATAGCTCTGGGAGAAAGCTTCTTTCATCTCCAGCGGAAGGGTAGACATGGTAATATCCTGGTGTTCGGGTGTAAGCAGGCAGGCGCGCCGTATCACATTCTTCAGTTCACGTATATTGCCTGGCCAGGAATATTTCTGGAAACACGCCCATACTTCAGATGTGATCTTGCCGCAATTCTTCTGCAGTTCTTTCTCTACCTGCGATATAAATGCGTTAACAAACAGCGGAAGATCTTCCTGCCGCTCGCGCAATGGCGGTATGTAGATGGTAAATTCGTTGAAACGGTGGAAAAGGTCTTCCCTGAATTTGCCGCGTTGCACAGATTCTGACAGCTTTTCGTTGGAAGCTACAATAATGCGTACATCAACCGGTATCTCTTTGAGACTGCCTACCCGGCGGATCACTTTCTCCTGGATTACCCTTAAAAGCGCCACCTGGATATCATATGAAAGGTTTGACACCTCATCCAGGAACAAGGTACCGCCATGCGCCTGTTCAAAGGCGCCTATTTTAGTATTGATGGCCCCTGTAAAAGATCCCTTTTCATGACCGAATAATTCACTTGCAGCCAGCTCTTTGGACAGGCTGCCACAATCCAGTGCCACAAAGGGTTGGGAACTGCGTTTACTATGATGATGGATGAGATGAGCAACAGACTCTTTACCGGTACCTGTTTCTCCAAAAATGATTACACTGTAATCCGTGGGGGCTACCAGCTTTATCTGCCTGAACAGCTCCTGTGCGCCACTGCTCTCTCCATAAACATACTTGTGGGTTTTGTCCAGCATTTCTGCTACAGGCGCCTGGCCGTTGCTGGTGTCTGCTGCTGTCCGCTGTTCGGGAATAGCCGGTACATTATCACGCTCACTCTCGGCATCTAAGTGGGCAAATGCCTTGTGCACCAGGTTTAATATCTCATCGGGATATAATGGTTTGGAAAGATAATCGTAAGCGCCGTTCTTCACCATTTCTACAGCCACTCTCACATCGGTATACCCTGTTATGATAATGACGATGGTCCGGGGGTTAAGCTGGCGGATGTCTTGCAGTAACTGCGCACCGTCTGTATCTTTCAGACGGTAATCACATAATACCAGATCGTAAGGTTTTTCCTTCATCATTTTTAATGCAGACGCACCAGACATAGTAGTATCCACCTTAAATCCATGCTTGCCGAGGAATTTGCTCAACAACGTACAGATATTGATCTCGTCATCTATGATCATTATATTTCTCATAATGGTAATGTGTGATGTTGGCAATAAAGCCTTTAAAGTTACGAATTAATTTATAGGAGAACTAACTTTTAACATCTTGTATCAGTTCGTCCAAGTTCTTTACACTGAATGGTTTAGCAAGAAAATAACTGGCTCCTGAACTAAGTGCTTTTTGCTTCTCAAGGCCGTTGTCGTATGCACTGATGGTGATGATCATCAACGCCGGACAATTTCTTTTGATGACAGGCAAAGCTTCCAATCCTGATCCATCCGGCAGGTTAATATCCAGGAACAGTATGTCAGGCTGTTGGTGCTGAATATATTGCAGGCCAGCGTGCAGGTTATGCACGTATTTTACGTTAAAACCATGCCTTACTAAACTCATTTGCAGTAATCTGCATATATCCGGTTCATCGTCAATTATAAGGATAAACGAATCTTTCATCTGCTTAATTGAGACTAAGTCTGACAACGGACTCCATCCCTGTTTTCTGTGTTGTAACATACTTGAGTTTATTCCATTGTTCCATTAATAACCTGGCGATCAGGTAACAAACACTTGATTCTGCCCCCTGATTCTGGTTAACGTTGTTCTTTTCAAGTCCATCGTAACAACCGTAGGTAAGCGGATTATATATCAACTGTTTCAAATGGTTATTGCCCAGGTACCAGCTAAAAGCCAGCCGCATCTTTTCCAGGTAGGCAACATTTCCTGTTGCGAGGTAGAAAGTATGCAGGGCCAGCATGGTATAGGCAACCTCAATAGACTGTTCACCACCTTCACAGCTGGTATTGTCGTAATCATCATGCTTGTGGTACCAGGTTTTATTATTAATCACCTTCATATAATTATCCGTAAAGGTTCTGGCACAAAGGAAGTGCAGGCTTTCCTTTGCAGTCTGCAGCCATGCAGGGTTACCGGATATCTGCCAGGACATCATCATGGCTTCGGGCAATACGGCATTACCATAGGTGAGTGATGGCTCAAACCACTTCCACTGTGCATCAGCCTCCTGTTGGTAAGCCTTGTGTAAACGGGATGCCAGCGTGTTCAGTATATCCTCTGATATACCTCCCGGCCTGTATTGCTGGTAATAGTACATGCCTTTTATGGCAAAGGCAATTGCCCTGGGAGCTCTCAGGTTCTCCAGCCAGTTAAAACATGGCTGTAATACCCGATGCGCCTGCTGTACCAGCATTGGCGGCAATTCCCGGTGCAGGTGTAATAAATATCCCAATGCCCACACAGCACGGCCATTGGCATCTTCCAGGTCTACTTCATAGTTCATGGGGTCAAAGTAGCCCCCCACATTTACGTAGTTCAGAAAACTGCCGGAGGGCTGCTGACAATATTCAATGAAATCCAGGTATTTATGACAAAGGGAGTATACAAAGCTGCTTTCTTTCACAGTAGTGGCATACATACACAAGGCAATAAGCGCCCTGGCATTATCATCCAGCGTATAACCGGATGCGGGGTCTGGCTGGTCGTGACGCGAAAACTGGATCATGCCAAATTCATCGGTCATGCGGTCTATATGGTCCAGGTACGCCGGCGGTAAGCTCGGCATGAGCATCTTCTTCTCTGCCAGTATATCCCGGAACAAAGACATATGGGCAATGGCCACATTATCCCAGATTGCGCTGCGCGTTCTTTCAATACCATTATTGCTCATCTCTTTCCTCAGGTCCGGATTTCCGAGCAGGTGGATAGCATATCTGGCCAGCTGTTCATGATCACCCATTTCAATCAGGTAACCGCAACACTCGTCCAGCATTTCCTTTGCCTGTGCAAAAGCAGTGCTCACAACGGGACAGCCGGCACTCATGGCATACAAAAAGGTACCGCTCACCGCCTGGTGGGGGTCTTTAGAAGTGAACAGGTAAATATCTGTCAGGGCAAGATAATCCAGCAAGGCGTCCAGACTAAGGTAACTGTTAACAAATTTCACATGGCGCTGCAGGCCTAATTCTTCAATCAGTTGTTCCAGCCGCTGGCGGTACTGCTCTCCTTCCCGGGCCAGCACCACCGGGTGGGTTTTTCCCAATATCAGGTATACCGCATCCGGAAACTGTTGTGCAATCGGCTTCATAGCCCTGATTGCTGTTTCCAGTCCTTTATTTTCACTGAGAAGGCCAAAAGTGGTAAGCACCAGCTTGTTCTGCAGGCCATACTGTACCTTGAGCGACTCCGTATCTTCCGTGATCCGCGCATGGACACCATGTGGTATATGTACAATCTTATGGGAAGGTAAATGGTACACAGACATTAATATCTCCGCTGAAGTCTGGGTCATCACGATGATCTTTGACGCCAGGGACCCGATAATACTGATCACTTTCAGGCATTTGGCATCAGGATATGGCAATACGGTATGGAAACGTACTATAAAGGGTTTGTCGAGCAGAGAGATCATTGCCAGCATATTATGTCCATATTCTCCACCGTATAGTCCGAACTCATGTTCAAAGCAAACCATGTCTATCTCCGGATCAGCATTCACCTGGTGAGCAAACGTAATACAGCTGTCTATATCAAACGGATTTACGGTATACTTCACCGGCGGCTCAAGCGCTGCCGGCGGTTTGCCGGCTTCTGTTAATGCGCACACACTTATGTTCAGCTTTCCTGAAAATGACTTGTGCAGGGCGTTCACCAGATCCTGCGCAAATGTTGCAATACCGCATTCACGAGGCGGAAAAGATGTAACAAAAAGCAAGGCCTTATTCATGTATTATTAATTTTTACTCCGTTGACAATTCCTGATTTTAGTAGTTAACCTTTTCAAATATCAATCCAACCCCGGCCGCATAATGGTACTGCTGGCCTGATGTAATTTACTGCTCAAATTCTGTGGAAATATTTCCACAGCTTTCTCCACTCATCCACATAAAAAACCTGGCATGCCTTTTAAAAGGCTTACCGCACTTTCTTTTTCCATTAACATAAAATTCACATTTAAGTGCATAGCACCTATTAGATTTGTACAATCGGCACAGCCGTGTTTTCAGCCATATCTATCCTTGACAACGCTATAATTCATTTATTGGGACATTAAAAATCTACGTAATGAGAAACCTCGCTTGTACATTTAATGTAAACGGAATTCCGAGGAGGGTCTTTTTGAAAAAAATTGCAAAGGAGAGGAAATTCCGGGTAACAGTTGAGGGCGTACAAATGGAATATTCCCTCACGGAAGAGGATACTATTCAACCTGTTAATGAGGGACGTTTACCGGACAATGCCTTATTACCTCATATTGAATGGATGATCCGGCATTACTTTAACAACACCAAACAGCTTATATAATTTAGCCTGAGGATCCTGATCAGCAGGCTTGATCAACTTCATCTGAAACAATTATCAGACGGCCGGGCCTTGATGCATTTGTCATTGAACCAACCATTAAAATGACTTGCGGCCCGGCCTTACTTATACAAAGCCTTTCTCGAGGGCCAGGAATGCTTCCGGCGCATTCAGATGCTCCCATAACACTGCATATACCGCCTGGGCAACCGGCATATAAGCGCCGATTTCATCATTAATTTCATAAATGCACTTACTGGCGTAGTAACCTTCAGCTATCATGTTCAGCTCCAGTTGAGCCGCCTTTACACTGTACCCCTTACCGATCATGTTGCCAAAGGTGCGGTTACGGCTGTGCAGGGAATAACAGGTTACCAGCAGATCACCCAGGTAGGCGCTGGCATTATAATTATGCTGCGTAACCGGCATATGAACGGGGCCCGCCCATACCGTATATTTTTCAAGGAAATGCTGCATTTCCCTGAAACAGTTAGTAATCAATACGCTCAGGAAATTATCCCCGTATTCAAGTCCATGGGCTATACCGGCGCCCATAGCATAGATATTTTTCAGCACTGCCGCCAGCTGCACGCCTATCACATCATTGTTGACAATGGTTTGCAGGTAGCTGTTGGTGAACAGATCGGCCATGGCCTGTGTTGTATCCAGCTCCAGCCCCGAAAAGGTGAGGTAAGACAATTTCTCGTTGGCCACTTCCTCTGCATGGCAAGGCCCTGTAATGGTAAAGTATTGCTCCAGGGGTAGGGCAAAGCCGTCGTTAAGATATTCATTGATCAGCATATTGCTGTTAGGCACCAGGCCTTTGATGGCAGAGATTACACTTTTCTGTTGCAGGGCGTTTTCAGGCAAAACCAGCAATACATCTTCCAGGAAGGCAGAAGGCACCGCCAGTATCAATATGTCACTGTCTGCTACAACCTGTTTAATATTGCTGCTCAGTTGAAGCAGGTGGGTATCAAAATATACAGAGGTAAGGTAGTGTTTATTATGGTGGCGCTGCTGCATGTGGCGAATGGTATCTTCATTCCTGATCCACCAGTTCACCTGGCGGCCATTATCCGTTAGGATCTTCGCGAGCGCCGTTGCCCAGCTGCCGCTGCCTATAATACCTACTTTGTTTGCCTTGCTCACGGTCGAATTTTTCGCAAAGTAAATAAAATATAAATGATAAGTCGCCAGCCATTAGCAAAGAGCGGTAATATCCGCCTGACCACTAACGACTGACGACTTAAAACTTTTATTACTATTTCGTAGCTTCAAAAAGCTGTGCCGCGGGCACCACCTTGACCTTCTTCTTATCTTTCAATTCGCGGGAAACGGCGGCATAGGGGGCGCTAACTACCTGGTCGCCTGACTGTAGGCCGGAAACGATCTCAATATTATTATCGTCCTGTATGCCGGTTTTTACTTCCACCTGTTTTACCGTGTTATCCTTTTGCAGCACGAATACCACTTCCCTGGTGTCTTTCTGTTTTTCAGTGGATGCATTGTCGGGCTTCGAACCGCTGCTGTCGGCTTTTTTCTCATTATCCGCTGCCTTTGCCACTTCCACTTCACGGGTAGTTACGGCATTGATCGGAACGGAGAGGGTACTGTTCTTGCGCCGGGTCTGAATATCCACGCTGGCGCTCATGCCGGGGCGGAAGGGGAAGTTTTTGGGACGGCTGGGATCGATCAGGTCTTTATAACTATCGTTGAGAATACGGATGTGTACAATGTAACTGGTCACCTGCTCAGCAGAAGAGGCTGCGGTGCCGGTAGCTCCGGCCGTGGCCGCACCTTTACTGGAGCTGGCAATCTGGGTAACAATACCTTTGAACTTACGGTTGCTATAGGCATCTACTTCAATAATGGCGGTGTCTCCATATTTTACCCGCGGTATATCATTCTCTCCTACATCCACCTGTACTTCCATTACGTTCAGATCAGCAATACGCATGATCTCCGTACCGGTCATCTGCAGGGTACCTACCACGCGTTCTCCCTTTTTTACCGGCAGCAGGGATACGATGCCGTGCATAGGCGATACAATGGTGGTACGGCCCAGGTTCTTATTGGCTTCCGTAAGTCCTGCCTGTGCGCTGGCTACGGCATATTTATAGCTGTTCACCTGCTCTACAGCAGCGTTATAGTCTGCGCGGGCTGCCCGGTAAGTGGCCTCCGCTGTCTCAAATTCACTTCTGGATACTACTTTCTGGGCAAACAATTCCTTGATGCGGTCATAGGCAGCCTGGGCCTGCTCCAGCTTGGCTTTAAAAGCATGGAGGGAGGCGGCGGTATTAGCCATCTGGGCCTGAGACTGACTGAGGGCGGCCATCGCCTTATCGCGCTGGGAGCCGTAGATATCTGCATAGATGCGTACCAGTACCTGGCCTTTCTTTACAGAATCACCCTCCTGCACGGGCAGGTCCACGATCTCGCCGGATACGTCAGAGCTCACCTTTACCTCTATCTCCGGGTAGATCTTACCGGTGGCGGCTACCACTTCGATAATATCTTTCGGAGCTGCTTTATCAACGGCTACTTTGGTGCCTTCATCCTTACCGATAACGCCGGATGCCTTCAGCACCATCAACAGTATTATGAATGCTACAAGAATACCAACTATCCAAAAAAGTGTCTTTTTCTTCATAGAGCGGTTTATTACAAAGGGACAAATTTTACAGGGTTATTTTCTGGTCCCGGTAAAACTCCAGCAGCTTCATTCTGAATATGTAATCATATTGGGCTGAAACTTTGTTTATCTGAGCCTGGAACAGATTATTTTGTGTCGTAATATAATCGATCGTGTTCATTAATCCTAAGTTAAAGCGTTTGGTAGCAAAATCAAAAGCTTTCTGAGAGGCGTCCACTCCTTTGCTGGCGGCGTTGTATTTCTGTATTGCGGCAACAGCGTTGGCATGTGCGGTATATATGTCCTGTCTTAACTTCTGATTATCCTGGTCGCGGGTAAGCTGTTGGTTATATAAGTTTAGCTTTGCCCTTTTGTAGTTGGAGCGCAGCTGCCAGCCGTTCAGGATCGGAATGCTGAGGGTTAGGCCCACCTGCTGCTGAAAGTTATTACTTATTTGTGAACCAAAAGGCGTTTTCCTGCTGCCGGGCTCGAACCGGGGCTGTATCACTTTATAGTCGGTTCCGCTTACATTCACCAGCCCAATGGTATCTACCAATAGTCTTCCGGTGGTGATATCCGTCTCGTTTACGTTATTAGCCCAGTTGGTACCAATGGCGGCGGAAAGGGAGAGTGTGGGCAACATGGCCCCTTTTGCAGCTGCTACTGATCTTTCGTACGATTTTATTGAGAGTGAATCTGCCTTTACGAGTGGATTGGAAGCCAGTGAAGCGCTGTAAACCATTTCCGGGTCTACCTCGTTCAGGCTTGGCAGTGGAATGCTTCCTATATTGGCGGGTATCTCCGGCTGAAAAGGTATATCAAAGCCCAGGTTCAGCAACGCTTTCATCTGCAGGATAGACAATGTTACATTGTTCTGCGCGGTTATCAGGTTGGCGCTATCACGGGCCAACTGGGCCTCCAGGTCGGCCTGGTTGCTTTCGGGCACCGAACCGGCTATTACCAGTTTCTCTGTATTTGCCAGCTGCGCTTTGGTCTGGGCCAGTTGCGTTTCATTTACATGCACCTGCTCATTATTCTGTAATATCTGCAAAAAGGCGGAGGCTACGTTAAAAGCTACATCATTCTTCGCCTTTTCCAGCAAAAAGCCGTAGCTCTGTGCCTGGTATGCGTCAGATGCGATGATATTGCGTTTAGAGAACCAGTTGAACAGCGTAACATTAGAAGATAAGCTGGCGTTAGCTGAATAGAACGTCTGCGTTTCGTATGTATAGGTAGTAAAGTTTACGCTACGGCCGGAGTTCATGTTGCCGGCAACATTGCCGCTCAGATTGGGGATCTGTGACAGCTGGCTTTGTCTTAGCTGCAGCTCTGCCAGCCGCTTTTGTACATCCTGCTGTTTGATAGATATATTATTTGCCATCGCATAATCAACACAACGTTTAAGACTCCAGGTATCCTGAGCAGCTACAGTGTGAGCGTTACCAAACAATAAAAAAATACCCAGGATGGCTCCCGGAAACTGGTATAACTTCATAGCGTAACAAAAATATAGTAATTGTGATGATAGCCTTCGCCACTTCTCTATAAAAGGCAAATTTTTATCAGGCGTGGCGGTTGGCCACACTAATTTAATGTAAAACATAACATTTTATTTATAGTTTTTTTTGAAATGTCTGTTAAATCGCGGTAAAATGCATGTTTACGAAGGCTTACTACCGGATTTTGCCGTCTTTGATTTCAATTACGCGATGGCCGAAAGCCGCATTTTGCTCGGAGTGTGTAACCTGCACTATAGTGATCTTATCAGTTTCATTCAGGTGTTTAAATAACTGCATAATTACCCTGGCCTGGTCTGAATGCAGGTTGCCTGTTGGTTCGTCTGCAAATATCACCCTGGGTTCTGCGACTATCGCCCTGGCGATGCCTACCAGTTGCTGCTGCCCACCAGAGAGCTGGTTAGGGAACAAATCTTTCTTGGCAACTATATTAAAACGGTCCAATACGTCAGCCACCCGGCTCTTACGTTCCGAGGATGGCACGTTCTTATATAACAACGGGGTTTCTATATTTTCATAGACCGTAAGTTCGTCTATCAGGTGGTAAGCCTGGAACACGAAACCTATACTGCCCCTGTGGAGCTGTGTACGTTTCTTTTCACTCATTTTATGTACCGGCTCGCCCTCAAAAAGATACTCACCGCCGGAGGGTTCTTCCAGCAGCCCGAGAATGTGCAACAGGGTAGATTTACCCGAGCCGGATGGGCCCATAATAGACACAAACTCGCCCTCATGAATAGTGAGGTCTATATCGTTAAGTACGTCATTTTTACCGAATCCTACCGGATAATACTTGGAAATATGTTTTAATTGTATCATACCTGTTTTTTTTATTCCACTCTGATTGATTTTACCGGGTTCATTAAGGCCGCCCGGATTGCCTGCACGCTCACCGTTATAATGGCGATCAGCAGCGCCAGAGCCCCAGCCAAAATGAATACGCCTATATTAATATGGATACGGTAGGGATAATCCTGCAGCCATTTCTCCATAAGGTACCAGGCTATGGGACTGGCGATGATCACCGATAACAATACCAGCCTGATAAAATCCCTGGATAATAGGGTCACAATACCGGTAACGCTGGCTCCAAGCACCTTGCGCACCCCGATCTCCCTGGTGCGTTTTGTCATCACCAGTACAGAAATCGTAAACAGCCCCATACAGGAAATAATAATAGCCAGTACAGCGGCGCTCATAAATATACTTGAAAACTGCTGCTCTTTGCGATACTGGCGGTCTGTATTTTCATCCAGGAAAGATGCCTCTGTACGGCGTCCGGGATAGGCTTCTTCCCAACGTTTTTGTACCATAGCCAGTGAAGCCGGGAGGTTGTACGGGGATACCCTGACAAATATATAACGGATAGCGTCTGCGGGGTCCATGTTCATACTCAGCGGCTCAATCTCCACTTTCAGTGATTTGAAGTTAAAGTCCTTCACAATTCCTATCACCGTATAGGGATGTGCGCTGTCGCCCACGGGCAACCGTGCTCCCAGGGCTGCCTCGTTGCCGCCCAGCTGGGCGGCCATTTTTTCATTGATCACCAATGCGGAGGAATCTGTGCCATAAGCCCGCGAAAAATCCCTGCCGGCCACCAGTTGTAATCCAAGGGTTTTAATATAGTCATAATCTATTCTCAACCAGTTGCTATATATCGTGCGGTCCTTATAATCAAAAGATAACCGGGAGGTGGCTGATGAGCCGTCCCTCCCGCGGCCCATATTAATATCCGTACCCGTTATGCTTAATATCCCGGCCCGTCCGGAAAGTATATTACGCATATGTGTCAGCGCCTTTGCCGGATCTACATTATCGGGTACCGGTATGCTCAGCACCTCTTCTTTGTTATAACCCAGGGGCTGGCGTCGCAGGAAATCCAGCTGCTGCCACGCAATAAGCGTGCAGCAGATCAGCAAAGAAGAGATCACAAACTGAGTGATCATCAACGTATTTCGTACCTTGTTGGACTTACCCGCCTCCAGGCTTCCCTTTAATACTTTTAATGTGTTCAGACGGGCAATGATCCAGGCGGGGTAACCACCTGCTGCGAGGGTTACCACCAGGAACGACAACAACATAGCCAATAACAGCCAGGGGGCTGTCAGCAGGGTAAAGCTGATGTGATTATTAAAAAGTGAATTGTACGCGGGCAGGGCAAAAAACGTGATCACTATTCCGAAAGCAAGCGCCAGCAGGCAAGCCAGCACGGCCTCGCCCCAGAGCTGAATTACCAACTGCGACTGAAACGCGCCCAGTATCTTACGCATACCTATTTCCCTGGAACGGCCAAAAGCGCTGGCGATGGTAAGGTTCATGAAGTTAACGCACGCAATGAACAGGATAAAGCCCGCTATCAGCAGCAACAGGTAAGGGAACACCCTGCTCATTTCCCCCCCGGAAGAGCTGATGCTGTTAAAATGGATATCCTGCAGGGGCATCAGGTGCAGGGACATTAAAGCTTCATTATTTGCTCTCCTGGCGCCATCCCGCTCCAGGCCGCGAAGCTGTTCTGTAAAATATTTATTCACGAACGCTTTGGTCCGGCGTTCAAACGCAGCAACAGCAGCGTTGGGGCTTAACTGGAGAAATACTTCATGCGTACTGCTGTTCCAGCTGTTCTTCTGGCTTTCGTAACCCGGTGCATGTTCAAAACGGCATAATATATCAAAATCAATACTGGAGTTATCCGGTACATCTTTGGCAACCGCACTTACAATAAACGTTTCCCAGCGGTTATTCATGTATATTTCCAATGGCTTTCCTACCGGCTCCTCCTTGCCATATATGGCACTGGCCATTTTTTCTGTGATCACTATATCGCTAATTGCACTAAGGGGCTGCCTGGTTTCGCCTTTTACCAGGGGGAAGGAGAAGATTGTAAAAAAATCGGGATCCACCGCCCTCACGTCAGATCCAAACGTTTTGTCCTGGTAACGCACCGATCCGCTGGCACCCATGTAACGGGTAGCCGCCTTTACTTCCGGAAACTCCTGTTTAATTGCCGGGGCTAAGGGCATTGGCAGATTGGAGCGCTCTTCAAGGCGCTCAGGATACTGTACAGATATGTATAATTGCTTTAAGCCTTTACCACGATGGAATTTATCGTATGAAAGCTCCCGGAAAGCCGTCAGCGCCAGCAGTATACTCACCGAAAAAGCAACCGACAGGCCAAGTATATTCACAGCAGTAAGCATTCTGGATTTCCAGAGGCTGCGCCAGGCTATTTTTATATAGTTTCGTAACATAGATCAATTGTTGTTATTCTGTTCGTAACGCTTTTGTAGGGTTCATTAAAGCTGCTTTTACCGATTGCACGCCAACGGTAAGCAGGGCAATGAGCACAGCTGACACCCCCGCTCCAGCCAGCAGCCACCAGGAAATACTGATGCGATAAGCAAAATCCTGCAGCCAGCGGTTCATCACCCACCAGGCAATGGGGCCTCCCAGCAATATGGCTATACCTACCAGCTTCAAAATGTCTTTGGATAATAATGTAACAATACTACCAATACTGGCGCCCAATACTTTCCTGATGCCGATCTCCCTGGTACGTTGCTGCGCTGCCAGGGCTACCAACGCAAATATGCCCCCACACGCAATGAGGATGCTCACCAAGGTAAAAATGCTCACAAGAGTAAATATGCCTTCTGTCCTTTTATACTGTTCATTGAATACTTCATCTGCAAAAGCATAGGTGAATTCCCTGCGGGAAGGTATGTTTCCGAATGCATTTTTCAGTAAGGCGATCACTGCGGAAGCCTGCTGCGGTTTAACGGCAACATTCAGATAACTGAAGCCATCTTTTAAAGCTGAGGGGCCGCCGTAAAAGTGTATCAGCGGCTGCACAGTGCCTTCCAGTGAGCGGTAATGATAATCGGCTGTAACGCCGATCACATGATAAATGTTACTGTTGCTTCCTTTAGGATGCAGCGATTTACCGCTGATGTCTGTCCAGCCCAGCGCTTTCATCGCCGTTTCGTTGATCAGCACTGTTTTGTCATCTGAAGCCTTGTCTGCCGAAAAATTCCTTCCCTGTAACAGTCTGATACCAAAAGTGGGTACAAAACCATTATCTACATAGGTCTGACGCATGGAAACGTATCTGTTCTCAGCTCCGTCAGACACGAAAGTGTTGTAATTCTCCCAGAATTTGCCCGGCACGCGTTGACAGGTGGATACACTATTTACCGCAGTATGCTGCTGAAGCTGTTGTATAAGATGATTAATACCGCTTCTTGCCTGCGCAGTGTCCTTGAAATCAAGGTCCATGTTAACTGTAAGCACCTGCTCCTTATTAAAACCTACATCTCCCTGCTTCATATACTGCAGCTGTTGTTGCATTACCAGGCTACCGGTAATGAACAATACAGCTATAATAAATTGCGCCACTATCAGCGCCTGACGCGAAAAGGTCTTTTGAGGGCTGCCCTTCAGCTTGCCCTGGATGGTGTTCACCAGCTTGAGCGCACTGATATACCAGGCCGGGTAACCACCGGCAATAACGGTAAGCGTTATCCCTGCAACTATCCACATAGTAATAAAGGGCAGGCTGAAAAGCATGGGAATAGTCAGCTGCAGCCCGTACACCTGTTCATTCATTACAGGCAGCAATAAACAGGCGGCTCCCCACGCGAGGATCAGCGATATGGCCACAGAAAGGCCTACTTCCGTAAAGAACTGGAACAATATCGCCCTCCGCCCTGATCCCATTGCTTTGCGTACACCTACCTCCTGCACCCGGGTAAATGACACAGCGATATTGAGATTAACCAGATTAATGGTAACCAGCAGTAAGATCAGTATTGCGATACAAGCTAACCCATATACATAAAAACCGAAGTGTAGTCCGCCGTATTCCTTTGCCACCTGATCGTATGGCAGTAACTTCAGCACACGGTTCCTGTCACTCTCTGCAAAACGGGTAGCTACTACTTTCTTTAATTGTGTTTCTACCGCTGGCTTATCCTTATCAGATCTCAGCAACACGTACACGTTGGTGAACGTGTTGTACCAGTCTGCTATAGAAGCAAATTCAGGGTTATCAGTAAGATGTTTGTTCCAAAGCAAAACAGCAGGCCGGATAGATGCATTAGGCGGTATGGGCTTCATCACACCAGATACTATAAACCTGCGTTTATCGGCAAATGATACTTCCTTTCCGAGCGGATTGTCATGACCAAATAATTTATTTGCTACTTCCGCAGAAAGCACGATAGACGATTTGTCTTTTAAGGCAGTGGTTGCACTTCCATATTTCAGCGGGAATGTGAATACATTGAAAAAGCCGGTATCCACGTAGCTAACTGTTTCACTGATCTCTTTGTCCCTGTATGCTATCCATGGAGCATCCCAGTTTAATATCCGCGTTCCGTTCTGCACCTGCGGAAAATCCTGCTGCATTACATCCAGCAGTGGAAATACGTTCTGCTGAGCCTCGTCTGTCTGCACCAGGAATAAACGGGAAAGATGCTTGTGAAACCTGTCGCGCGACAACATCTGCTGCACGCACAGGTAAAGAAATGCTACACAGGTAAGACCAACCGTAAGGCCCAGGATGTTTACAGCCGCAAAGAGCTTGCGTCTTCCCAGGTTGCGCCAGGCTATTTTTATGTAATTCCATAGCATATTACATGACGTTTAGATCTTTAAAAAAATGTGGGGGCATGTAAACACATCCCCCGTTCATTTGACTTGTTATTCTACTCGTAAACATGTACTAACATATCTCTCCTGTACCAGCATACCGGCAAGGAGCACGAATACGTTTCAGGGGTTATACATGGAATTGTTGTTTTATGTTTTCTGTTACTACCTTACCATCAAACAGGTTAATGATACGGTGGGCAAAACCGGCATCATAGGGACTGTGTGTTACCATCACCATGGTGGTACCAGCATCGTTCAGTTCCTGTAATAACTTCATCACTTCTTCACCATTGGTACTATCCAGGTTACCCGTGGGCTCATCCGCCAGTATCATTTTAGGCTTGGCCACTACGGCGCGCGCTATGGCTACCCTTTGCTGCTGGCCGCCGGACAGTTGTTGCGGAAAGTGATTACGACGGTGCATGATATTCATACGTTCCAGCACTTCTTCTACCTTCTGCTTTCTTTCGCTGGAGGGTACCTTGAGATATAAAAGGGGAAGTTCTACATTCTCGAATACGGTCAATTCATCAATCAGGTTAAAGCTCTGGAATACAAAACCAATAGATCCTTTACGCAATTGCGCCCGCTGGCGTTCGCTCATTCCCGCCACCTCTTTGTCCCAGAAATAATATTCACCGCCGCTGGGGTTATCCAGCAGGCCCAGTATATTCAGCAAGGTAGACTTGCCGCAACCGGAAGGTCCCATGATGGCTACAAATTCTCCATCCTGTATCTCAATGTTAATACCGTTCAATGCGGTAGTTTCCACTTCCTCCGTTGTAAACAGCTTTTGAAGATTGACCGTCTTTATCATTTTTTCTGTGGTTTTAATATTTGATCAAGTTATAACAATACAATGAATAGAAAGGCCGGTTAGAATACCAGTACTTCCTTATCCCCGAAGTTCTCATAAGAAGAAGTGATCACCTGGTCGCCAGGGTTTAAACCTTCCAGTACTTCAAAGAAAACAGGATTCTTCTGGCCGAGGGTGATGTTACGTTTTACTGCACGCTTACCGCCTTTATCCAGCACATATACCCAGTTACCGCCGGTATCAGAGAAGAAGCCGCCAACCGGCAGCAGCACTGCCTCAGATGATTTTCCCAGCTCCAGGCGGATGGGTGAAGACTGCCCGCGACGGATACCTTCAGGTGTTTCCTTGGTAAAGTTCATATCTACATTGAAGCGCCCATTGGTCACCTCAGGGAAAGCTTTGGTCACTGTAAGTTCATACGTTTTACCGTTGAACTCAAACGTTGCTTTCAATCCTGAAAAAACCCTTGAAATATAATGTTCGTCCACTTCTGCGCGCATCTTGAAACCGTTCAGGTCGTCTATCTGTCCGATGTTCTGGCCGGTAGTGATGCTGGAGCCAACTTCCACATTTACGGAGGAAAGCTGGCCGGAAATAGGAGCGCGCACGATCAGGTTATTGAGGTTCTCCCTCATCATCTGCAGATTACGCTGGGTGCGTGCTATGGTGCCTTCCAGCTGCTGTATCTGTAACCTGGCATTTTCTTCCTGGTAACGCTGGCTTTCAATCTCTATTTCCCGTTGTTTTACCAGGCCCTCATATTCCATTTTGTTCTTGTTGAACTCCTGGCGGGCAACGATCTTTTCGTCTACCAGTTGTTTGTTCCTGTCGTACAGATCCTTTGCCTGTTCTATCTTATAGTTCAGGTCTGCCAGCGTTTTCTCCATGGTAAAACGGTTCTGTTTCAGGCTAAGGCGGGTATTCTGCAGTTCATTGATCAGGCGGTACATTTCAGTTTCATGGTTCATGAACTCCATTTGCATGCGCTGGTTCTCCAGGCGAAGAATAGAATCTCCCTGTTTAACCATGCTGCCACCTTCAAGATACTTCTGACTTACATACCCACCCTCGATAGCGTCCAGTCGGATCGTTTTCAAAGGTTGTACTACAGCGGTAACTGCTATATATTGGTCAAAGGTTCCTTTGGTAACTGTGCTGACGGTGATCTTGTCTTTTTCCACATTGAGCCTCGAACGGTGATCGGCAAATATGAGGTTATATAACAACAACAGCACTACCAGGCTACCGCCGCTGATGATCAGGATGCGTTTCCTGGACCAGAATTTCTTTTCTATTTTTCTATCCATAAAAAATGCAATAATATTTGGCTGGCCTGTAAGTTCAACCTACATGCCAAAGCTATAAAACCTTTACCAGTAAGGGCTTCACAAAAAAACAGCGTTTTAAAACGTCCCGTACCGGACAGGCGACGTCCATTTCCGGACACTTTTAAAAGCCGCTGCCGGCAGGGCCTTAAAAAGGAAATCTTTGTTTAATATTGCCAGTGGCTGCCATAGCCATTACCCGATGTAATAAAAGGATATCAGGAATACTGTTTGCTGAAATAAACCATTATGATTACTACCTTACCCGGAAAAATACTGATAGTAGATGACGATATGGACGTGTTACGCGCTGCACGCCTGTTGTTGAAACGCCATTTTGAACAGGTGGATTTTGAACGCAACCCGCAGAAGATCCCTTACCTGGTATCCAATTTTGACTACGACGTCATATTGCTGGACATGAACTTCACCCGCGATCTGAGTAGCGGTAAGGAAGGATTTGAATGGCTGGACCGCATCCTTGACATTAAGCCGGAATCTTCCGTTGTGCTGTTTACCGCCTATGGTGATGTGGAAATGGCCGTACGGGCCATCAAGGCCGGTGCTACTGATTTTGTGCTCAAACCCTGGGAAAATGAAAAGCTGCTGGCCACCATGCAGGCCGCTTATAACAAACGGCAGGCGCTCACGCAAAAGGAAAAGCCGGCCCCTGCTGACGGTCAGTTGATCACCGGCAACAGCACCGCCATGCTGCAGGTAATGGATACGGTGAACCGCGTAGCAGCTACAGACGCCAACATCCTGATTCTGGGCGAAAATGGCACCGGTAAGGATATGCTGGCCCGCCATATCCACCAGCTTTCGCAAAGGAACAAACAGCCGCTGGTGAGCGTGGATCTGGGCGCTATCAGCGAAACCCTTTTCGAAAGTGAACTATTCGGCCATGTAAAAGGGGCCTTTACAGACGCACGGGAAGACCGTCATGGCCGTTTTGAAGAGGCCAGCGGCGGCACTATTTTCCTGGACGAGATCGGCAATATCTCTCTTCCCTTCCAGGCAAAGCTGCTGACAGTGCTGCAAAACCGCTCTATTACCCGGGTAGGCTCCAACAAGGCCGTTCCGGTGGATGTGAGACTGATCTGCGCCACCAACCGCAATATTCAGCAAATGGCAGCGCAGCACCTCTTCCGGCAAGACTTACTATACCGTATCAATACAATAGAGGTACATCTACCCCCGCTGCGTGAGCGGTCTGAAGATATTATTCCGCTCGCGGATCACTTCCTGCAACTGTATCGCGATAAATATAAACGGCCGGTGAGCAGCCTTCATGAGTCGCTGGTACAACAACTGCAGCAATACGAATGGCCGGGCAACATTCGGGAACTGCAGCATGCCATGGAAAGGGCCGTGATACTATCACAGGGTAAAGTGCTGATGCCAAAAGATGTATTCGTAAAAAGTCCCGCACGGGAGCAAGACCTGGATACCGGCTACAACCTGGAGGAAATGGAACGTAACATCATCACCCAGGCCATGAAGAAATGCAATGGCAACATCACAGAAGCCGCCAGGGAACTGGGACTCAGCAGGGCCGCCCTGTACAGAAGGCTGGAGAAGTATAATCTATGAACCGTTTCAGCGTAAATATCTTTCTGCGGATTCTGCTGCTGACAGCCAGCATCACGGCAGGGGTGTGGCTGTGGTATATTGGCGGAATAATACCGGGAATGATCGTTGCCATCCTTATTGCTGTGCAGGTATATGGCATTTACTATTACCTGAACCGCGTAAACCGTAAACTGACCCTTTTTCTGGAATCCATCCGTTACGAGGATTTTTCTATCCGCTTCAATGCAGACAATAAACTGGGAAAAAGCTTCAGGGCCCTGAACCAGCAATTCAATGAAGTACTGGACGCCTTTCGCCAGACGCGGGCAGAAAAGGAGGCGAATCTCAAATACATAGACACCATTGTACAGCATATCAGCATCGGTATGCTTTCTTTTGACGCGGAAGGAAAGATAGAACTGATCAACCCCTCCGCATTCCGGCTGCTCAATATTTACCGCCTGCGGAATATATCAGAGCTGAAAGCTACCCACCCCGACCTGCCCGAACTACTGCTGCAACTGCGCTCCGGTCATAAGATACTATACCGCACCCGGCAGGAGCAACAGCTTTCTATCCATGCGGCCACCATCCGTCTTCAGGGGCGCCTGGTGAAATTAATCAGCATCCAGAACATCCACACGGAACTGCAGGAAAAAGAACTGGAAGCCTGGCAGAACCTTACCAAGATCCTGCGGCACGAGATCATGAACTCTGTTACTCCCATCGTATCGCTCATCAGTACCATGCAGGAAATTGTGGAGCTGGATATTGCGCCGCATACCCAGCATACTGAAGCCATCAGCGACCTCCAGGAAGCGCTGCAAACAGTGGAAAGCCGCAGCAAAGGCATTATGAATTTTGTGAATGCCTATCGTGACTACACCACCCTGCCCAAGCCACAATTTACCAATGTAAACCTGAAAGCGCTGATCACCTCCGTAAGCAACCTGTTGATGCCTGAACTGAAACAGGCCGGTATCCACTACCAATACAGCCTGGAAACGGACAATATCGACATCCATGCTGATATTGCCCAACTGCAGATGGTGCTGATCAATCTTATCAAAAACGCCATGGATGCGTTGGAACATACAGCCGGCCCTTTCATTAACGTAAAGGTCTTTATGAACACACCGCAGCAGGTTTGTATTGCCATCATTGATAACGGGCCTGGTATTGACGCCGATGCATTGAACAAGATCTTCATCCCCTTCTATACTACCAAGAAAAAAGGAAGCGGCATTGGTCTCAGCCTGTCACAGCAGATCATACAGTCACATGGCGGACAGTTAAGGGTGAACAACTCAGGTGGCACAGGCACCACTTTCCATATAATACTTGGAGTGGTATAATGCTTATATTTATACATGCAAAAACAACCCTGGACTATCCTCTATTTTCTTGTACTGCCGGCAGACCTTATCGCCATAGCTGCAGACGCGGAAACGCTCCGGTATATCACCAAACCGCTTTTAATGCCCCTGTTAGGAGCTGGCTTGCTGGCAGCTATTCATCTCCTGCGTCCGGCTGCATTCCGTAACCTGTTGCTGACGGCGCTTTTCTTTTCCTGGCTGGGAGACATACTCCTGCTTTGGGACCAATACTTTCTGCCAGGGCTTGGCAGCTTCCTGCTGGCCCACCTGGCTTACATCGGCTTCTTCCTGAAAGTTCGGTATACCAACTATCCTCTCCCGTTGTGCAAATACCCGCTTATTTTTCTCACAGAGGCGCTTGTACTGGCCTTCCTGTTCTTTATGTTTCCCCACCTGAGAAAGCTCGCCGTTCCCGTTACGATCTATGCCATTGCAATATCGTTCACCCTGCTATGTGCCATGCATGCTTTCCGGTTTAAGGAGCAGACCATGGGCTGGTACTGTATCGGCGGCGCAATACTGTTTATCTGCTCTGATGCGATGATAGCAGTTGCGCGTTTTTACCATTCTTTCCCGGCAGCAGGCATCTGTATTATGCTTACATACGGACTTGCCCAATGGGCTTTAATAAACGGCAGCACCAGGTATTTACTTTCCCGCACCTAAAGTGTAACTTTGGTTCTAGTCGTTTAGATTATGCAAACAGATTTCTTAGTGATCGGTTCGGGTATTGCAGGACTTACCTATGCCTTAAAAGTTGCGGAAGCTTGTCCTGACAAACAAATTACGGTCATTACCAAAACCCGGGAGGATGAGACCAATACCAAATATGCGCAGGGTGGCGTGGCCGTAGTGAATGACCTGGAAAATGACAGCTTCGAAAAACATATAGAAGACACCCTCATAGCAGGAGATGGTCTGTGTAACCAGCGTGTTGTAGAAATAGTGGTAAAGGAAGGCCCGGAAAGAGTGAACGAGATCATTGAGTGGGGGGCCAACTTTGACAAGAACCCCGATGGCGAATATTCGCTTGGAAGAGAAGGCGGTCACTCTGAATTCAGGGTAATACATCATAAGGACGTGACAGGCAAGGAAATTGAAAGAGCGCTGCTTTCCGCCATCCATAAAAAAAACAATATTGAACTTGTTACCCACTGCTTTGTGGTAGACCTTATTACCCAGCACCACCTGGGCTACCTGGTTACCAAAAGCACTCCGGATATTGAATGCTACGGCGTGTATGTGCTGAACCTGCAGACCAATAAAATTGAGAAGATCCTAAGCCGTATTACCCTCCTGGCCAGCGGCGGTAACGGACAGGTGTACCGCAGTACCACCAACCCCGCTATTGCTACCGGTGATGGTGTGGCCATGGTATACCGGGCAAAGGGCAGAATAGAGAATATGGAGTTTATCCAGTTCCACCCTACCGCGTTGTACCAGCCTGGCGTAAATAACTCTTTCCTCATCACGGAAGCGGTACGGGGCGACGGCGGTATCCTTCGTAATATACATGGCGAGGAATTTATGCATAAATATGATCCCCGCCTTTCGCTGGCACCTCGCGACATTGTGGCCCGGGCCATAGACAGTGAAATGAAGATCACCGGTACCGAATATGTATACCTGGACTGCCGGCACATGGATACGGGAAAGTTTATTCACCACTTCCCCAACATATACGAAAAATGCCAGAGTATCGGGATCGATATCAAGAAGGATATGATCCCCATTGCGCCTTCTGCCCACTACAGCTGTGGCGGTATCAAAACCAATGAATGGGGCCGTACCTCCATCAATAATCTGTATGCATGCGGCGAATGCGCCAGCACCGGTTTGCATGGGGCCAACCGCCTTGCCTCCAACTCCCTGCTGGAAGCCATGGTATTTGCGCATCGCTGCTACCAGGAAGCAATACAAAAAATAGACAGCGTCGCGTTCAGGGATAACGTACCTGACTGGGACACTACCGGCACTACCGCCCCGCGCGAAATGATCCTCATTACCCAAAGTCTCAAAGAACTGAAACAGATCATGAGCGACTACGTGGGCATTGTACGCACCAATGAACGTTTACAACGCGCCATGCGCCGGCTGGATATACTGCACGAAGAAACGGAGGCCCTCTACCAACGCACCGAAGTGTCGCCCCAGCTCTGCGAGCTGCGTAACCTGATCACGGTGGGCTACCTGATCGTGAAAGGAGCCGATTTCCGGAAGGAAAGCCGCGGCCTCCATTATAATACAGATTATCCTTATAAGAGCGAACTGGTGCAGAATATAGTCCTGTAACCTTAACTTTGCGCCTTGCAAAGTGTGTGTTTTGATGTATTATGTTCTTCTCATATTTGCATATGCGGTGTCCCTGCTCCCATTATGGGTGCTGTACCGTATAAGCGATTTATTATATCTGCTGGTATACTATGTGGCCGGCTACCGTAAACGGGTCGTGATGGATAATCTCCGCCAGGCCTTTCCTGATAAGCCCCCTGCAGAAATAAAGCGGCTGGCCAGGAAGTACTACCGCAACCTGACAGATATGATGGTGGAGACCATCAAGCTGCTTACCATGAGCCCAAAACAACTGCGTCGCCGTTTTACCTGTGACCTTACGGTATTGCATCAGCTATACGCGCAGGGTAAAAGCTGCCAGCTGCACCTGGGCCACAACTTTAACTGGGAATGGGCCAACCTTTTCTGTATGCAGGGCGTACAATACCCCTTCCTGGTAGTGTACATGCCGATCACCAGCAAACCAGCTGACAGGCTTTTCCGCCATTTCAGGGAAAAGGCGGGCAGTGTACTGCTCCCTGCCAACGATATCTCCAACAGCATGGCGCCCTGGATTAACAAACAATACCTGATTGCACTGGTGGCAGACCAGAATCCCGGCATTGCGCGCCGTTGCTACTGGTACCCCTTCCTGAACAGGATGACCGCTTTCTACAAAGGCCCCGAAATGTCGGCCCGCCGCTATGATATACCTGTTGTTTTTGTGGATATACGAAAAGAAAAACGTGGCTACTATAAAGCCGAACTGAAGCTGATGTTCGAAGAACCGGTAAATGAGCCGGAAGGAAAGATCACGGAAGCTTTTGTGCAGTACCTGGAAAAGAATATACGCGAACAACCGGAAGTTTGGGTATGGAGCCACAAACGCTGGAAACATGAATACAAGGGATAAAAAAATGCTGATGTACCGCAACCTGGGAGTGTAAAATAAACTGTGTCAAATTCTATTTCAATGTTTGGAACCCCACGC
>NZ_CALEJS010000038.1 GCF_937898475.1 uncultured Chitinophaga sp. | reverse complement strand
GCGTGGGGTTCCAAACATTGAAATAGAATTTGACACAGTTTATTTTACACTCCCCTTTGAAACGGATTAATAACTTGTTGTTTGCCCTCAAATAGTTTCTCCGACCTTTGAACAAAGCTCCTATACTTACTTTCATGGTTCACAAGAATGCTTTGAAACCTGTCCTCTAACTCTTGGGGATCGATTGGTGTTGTTTCGAGATCTTCTTCGATTAAGTCGTTTATATCAATATCAAATAATGTAGCAAAGTCACCATTCTCCTTTATGCTACGAAAGTGTTCATCAATCAAGGTGTGTAACACTTGCCTTTCGTTTTGAGTTAGACCGAACTTTCTTGCCACTCCCCAACACTTTTCATAATCATCATATCCAAATACGTTCCTCCCCCTTTCATTAAGGCATGAGTCAAGCGCTTTATTCAAAAAAAGGCACTGTAAATAGCAGCCATAGACCAATTCAGCAATTAGGGACGCCGGATGCTTGATTGGATCAGTGTCCTTATAATTGTTGGGCGCAATAGGAGTATGGTTTCCATGAAACTCTATCTCTCCGAAATAATCGTCACACCTGATAATATTTATTGAGGCCGTTCCAAACTTGCCATAATGTTTCTTGCTATAATACGCTGCGGAAAAGTGCCCGAATTCATGCCAAAAGACGCGCTTTTTCTTATTAACTGCTTCCATTGAATTAAGGGATATTGCACACCAAATCGATAGTGCACTTTTTTTATTCTAAATCTTAAAACGTGTAATGGTACCCTATTCCTTTAATATCTAAATATATGATTTAGGGTAGAAAATTCAAAACCATAACCTTTTTATTACCATTCATATTTTCCTTAATTTCAGGTTCTAAATTACGATCACATGGAGCCTATTACCACAACAGCACTTACTGCATTTTTAATTTCATTGGCAACTAAGGGATTAGAAAAGGCCACTGAAACTAGTGCAGGAAAGATTAGCGAAGGAGCAATCTCTTGGATAAAATCACTATTTTTTAAAGATGACAAACCGAAGAAAGCCCTAGAAAACCTGATTGAAACACCAAATGATCCTGAGCGGCAAAAAATTGTAAACTCTATTGTGGAGAATGCAGTCCAAGACGATCCAAGGCATGAAGCCTTCCTTTCCGAGATCCTGGCAAAGATACCCAAAACGGGAAGTACCATAACCAACAGTAAGAACGTAAACACGGGTGATGTAAGCACAGGCGGCGGCGACTTTAGAATAGGAGATGACTATGGAAAATAAAAACCTCAACCAGGGGACAATCAACACAGATGGTGGTGCTGTTCATATCGGCGATAATTTAAGCCAGGTATTTGAGTATCTCTCTACGTTACTGCAGGAATACAATGAGCAATTAAAGAGTATTGAAGGCCTAATAAAAGGTTTTAAACCCAAAACTGCATTCAATTTACTGGAAAACCTTGAGGAACGAGTGAATGCACTTGACGCTGGCCGAAAGGAAAAGGTTCAAAGTAGATTGTATTATTTAAAGGCGCTGTGTAAAAAGGTACAGACTAATTCGAGCCCCGCTGAAGTATTCTCCGACTTTTTAAGAGCTTATCAATTAGATCGAAATGACAAGATACTACAACAAAATGCGTTACTCGCCTATGTCAATTTAAAAGATTCGGGTAAAGCAATTGAACTAGCCGACTCTATTCTACAGTATGACGAATACAATGCTACTGCTCAGTTCTGTAAGCTAGTGCTAGCAGCCAACCCTTTGGCGTTTATTAAAGAAATACCTACCCCGGTATTCAAAAATTCAGCGTTTCAACTAAATGTGCTTCATCATTTTCTAGAAAAACGTATTATCGAGAGTAAAGAAGAAATTACAATGTTTGGAATCGATTATAAGGATTGTTTGACCCTCAGCAGCAATCTGACCTTTGATAACCAAGACAGGTGGTTAATGGTTATCGATACCAGATATAATGACTTCGTGCAAAAACATCATGAAAAGCAGTTATTTCATGAGGGCTTTGTTCCTGAAATAAATCAGGAACTGACCGAAGTCATTATAATTCTTGAAAAATACATTGATACTTTACAGAGTACAGAAATAAGTGACAATCTTTATCATCAAACATTTCTGTTATACAACCTGAAGGAACTTACAAATAAAGGAAAGTATCTCTCAGACTTGGTCGAACATTATGAAAAATTGCCCAAACAGACTTGGGAGTATACAGCAGCTGTATGTCAATTACTGATACGCAACAGAGAATATGCGAAGAGCCTCCGTTATCTAACACTGTACGAAGAAAACGGAGAACTAATTAATAAGGATTTCCTTTTATTAAAGTTCTTATGTCAGTACTTTGTTGGCGACAAGATAGCTTTAAAGAAAACATTTAATAGATACCTTTCGCGTCTTGAAGCGCTCGATAGAGTTTCCACGTTTAACATTCTAAATACCTGTTTGCGCGCCTTATTTGAAACCTCTACTGAGGAGGAACCCAAAGAATATTATTCGCTAATCAATCAAAAAACCTTTACTAGCCCTACAATACGAGATTTGTTTCAAGTATGCTATAGAATACGTTATCTGCGCGAGCGGTTTTCCCCTGAATTATTTGAAAAATTAAACGAGTTAAAATCAAGTGATGAGTTAGATGTCCCATGGAAGGGAGTATTAGCCGAAAGCCTAATCAGCATCGGGAAACGGGGAGATGCTATTAACTATTTGGATAGCTTCATAAATAAAGAAGAAATATCGGATATTCTATACTTCTATATCCACTCTTTGTATCAGCAATTATTGGATAAAGAAGACGATGAACGCGGGAGATACCAAGAGCTGCTTAGGCTACTTCGCTTTTGGAGGACAAACAGTCAGAGTGCGAACGAGCTGTTTGCCGGATTTGAGCATAATCTTTACACTGAGATTAGTGATTTAGACAACTTGGAGGAGGTAGATAAATTTCTAATTGAGAAATTCCCAGAAAATGAGAGATACATTCTCGCTTACTTAAGTGTGCTGGAGAACAAGAAAAATGTCAAAGAAATTGAGCGAATCGCTGATGCACTCAAGGTAAAGTATGAAAACGAGAAGATCGGTGTTAATATTAGTGGACTATTGCTTAGGACGGGAATTAAAGAAAAAGCATTTGCAATACTATACGATCTTGCATCAAATCCCTTAAATACAATAGCACGATCTGCGTACTTTGCAAACTCATTAATGTTCAAAGAGTTTTTTGACTATTTTGATGAAGTAAAACTCGGAGCTTGGGTGATCTTAGACATAAATGGAAAGCCCCAGAAGCAATTTATTAGTAAGGCAGAAGGATTTCAAGGAGAATTGATCGGAAGGAAAAAGGGTGAAACATTTACCAGACAAGCTAAGGTTTTTGAAGACATTGTATCAGTTGAAATCATTGAGATATTTAATGATGCGACAAATTTATTTCGTGAAATTATTGACGAGGCGGAAAATCCTTTAAACGAACTGGGGATCCAGAAATTTAAATTGCCGGCGGCGGCGACAGCCGCAGAATTTGAACAAGCTTTAATTCATCAATTTGGTGCAAGAGGTACACTTGAAAAAGAGGCGAACGAAAAATTGCTCACTGATTATATAAATTATAGAATTGGGTTTACAGAAATAACAAAGCATCTTTTTAGACAAAATCATATCGAAGCCTACTTCTACTTAACTAATGATACGAAGTATAAATTCACGACCATTCCAAACGGATTAACTGCAAAAATAGATCCAGAGTCCCATAAGCAGTTTTCACTTGACTTCAGCACGCTGATTCTATTTTATGATCTGTGTAAGCAATTTGAGATTACGCCTAAACATAAGTTTCTAATATCAACACTCATTCAAAAGGAAATTGAAAACGACCTTACCACCCTGAAGTTTTCGACGGAGGACTCAATGAGTGTACTTATCACCCATGAAAGTGTGTACAAGAATTTCGTGAGTGAAGATCAAAAAATGGCAAAAATTAGATTTTTGCAATCACTAATGAGCTGGATCGAGGAACATTGTATCGTTGATTTGGTCAAAGAAAAGCTGGACATAGTGCCCAAACTAAGAAAAAACGAAGATATTGCAACAGATGTTTCCACCGAAATGTTGACAGATTATATGTTCGTCTCTTCAAGGGAAAACACTAGATTAATCAGTAGTGATAGTACACTATTCCTTTTTAAGGTAAACAATGGTTTATACCGCAATATAGTTAATCCGGAAAAGTATCTCTTAACATATCATCCGGAAAAAGTGACTACCTCTTTGTACAGATATTTATTGAAATCAAATTATTTAGGGATTAACATCTCCTACGATACTCTTAGAAACGAATTTTTCGATTTTCTTGCTGGAAAGGAAAATTATTATCTCACTTGCGTTGAGAACTTGCAATTTAGCGTTCATGGGAACATTGAAGTGATTGAGGTGGCCGCAAAATTTTTAAAGGAACTGTATCTTACTCCCTTTTTAAAAACAAATGATAAAGGGTTATATTCCCTACAGATCATGAAAACGGTCAAACATGGAATGAACCGCCACCAGCTTGACAGTTTTATCAAAGCCATTCGAAGAGAGTTTAAATTGATGGGTCACATGTATGATGACATCAACGAGTTAATACAACTGATGATTTCAGGTACAGTATAGGAATTAGTTAGCCGGAGAAGGTGAACTAGTCCATCAACATGAAAGTGGTTTGTGACATTTCCACTTTGAAGTCAAAATAACTGGTCTGCAAATGTTCGTTGGTGACTTTAGTCATTAAAACATTTTGAGTTAAATTGTACAACCATTTTAAAAACAATCAATCATTAAAAATGGAAGAGCTAATCAAAATAATTTCGGCATGTTTAACCCCAGTGGTAGCTATTGGCGCAGTGGCTGTTAGTGTATCAAATTATAAATTGGGTGTAAAAAAAAGGAGGGACGAATTGTTCGATAGAAGATATAAATTCTACAAAGATTTTGAGGAATATTGGAAAACAACAGGCGCAGAATCGGAAGGCGCTACTCGCATGGAGATGGAATGGGAAGATATTGCGGCGTTTGAACAAGAAGCGAATTTTCTTTTCGGACCAGATATTGCTAAGCACATCAGATCTTATGAAGGCAAAAGTTTTAGAGGTATTCGTTGGGTACCGGATTTAGAATTAGCCAAGCCATTTAAAAAATATTTGGATTTTAGATGATTTACCTGATCCGCCTCTTCACAATTTCAACAAGTTATAAATATGGATCACAAGTTACCGAACTATAGACGTTCTGAAATTGACAATTTGTTCCATGATCTTTTTGGCTATTATCCAAATAAGGAAGGGCAGTCCTATGAATTGATTGTCAGCGCAGTGCTGAAAATATTGTATCCTGAACAAAAAATTATGTGAGATAAGGGAATGAAAGGAACTTTTGATGAAAACCTACATCTGATTGATGTAAGTTTATTCAGTGTCGATAATGATACAATTATTGCCGTAGAAGCCAAAGATCATACGAAGTATAATAGTAGGGTAAACAGGCCTGCTGGATAAATTAGCTGGCTCATTAATAGAAATTAATGCTGAATCAGGTTATTTTTTTCGGCTACTGGATATACCCTAGATGCTACCCGAAAGCCTTAAGAGAGAGAAAGGAATTCAATTTTTGATTTTCGTTATATTTACAGAAATAACCACCCCTATGTTTTTGTCACAGCTACGGCTTTGGAATTTTCGAAAGTTTGGGAATGCTGGCCCCATGGATCTCACCACCCCCCACCTTACAGTTACCTTTAACCAAGGTCTGACCCTATTGATCGGAGAAAATGATTCCGGTAAAACGGCCATAATTGACGCTATAAAGCTGGTGCTTAAAACCCATAGCGTTGACTGGATAAAGATTGAACATGACGACTTCTTTGGCAATTCCACCCAGCTACGAGTCGAGTGTATTTTTGAGGGGCTTACCGATGAGGAAGCCAAAAATTTCACTGAATTCTTAGGATGGGATGCGGTTAAGAATGCCCCCTTTTTAAAGGTCTTTTTAGATGTCTCTAGGTCTTCGGAACGAATCTTCCCTGCCGACGTAAAGGCCGGGGCTGATGATGAAGGACATATACTCAGTGCGGAAGTGCGAGATAAAATAAAGGCCATTTACTTAAGACCCTTGCGCGATGCGGAAAATGAGCTTTCCTCCCGCAGAAATTCTCGCCTCTCCCAGATCCTGCACAGCCACGAGGCATTTAAGGATAAACAAGGCCATAGACTGGTTACCCTATCGCAAGAATTAAACAAAGAGGTAGCTGCCTACTTCAAAGGCCAGAAGGCCGATGGTAGCGCCCTTGCCGCCGCCGATCTGGGAGGGATGGCACTCAAGACGGTGATGGATACTTATCTTGAGCAGTTCTCCGGCAAAAAGACGCATTTTACGATGACGAGTCAGGATCTTAAGAATATACTCGAATCATTATCCCTGCTTTTTGATGGTGGCGTCAACTTGGGGCTCGGGAGCCATAACCTTCTCTGTATTGCAGCCGAGTTGTTGCATCTGGAAAAAGTGGGCTGGGATGGGCTTCGTCTGGGACTGGTAGAGGAAATTGAGGCGCACCTGCACCCGCAGGTCCAGATGCAGGTCGTGGAGGCCCTGCAAAAGGAAGCAACCGCCAAGAATGTACAACTGATATTTACCACACACAGTCCCAACATCGGCTCTAAAATAAACCTGGAAAATCTCATTATTTGTCAAGGCGGCGCGGTGTTTCCCATGGGGAAAGCCGCAACCATGTTGGAACCTACGGACTACACTTTCTTGCAGCGGTTTTTAGATACCACGAAGGCAAATTTGTTTTTTGCCCGTGGAGTGGTCTTGGTAGAGGGATGGGCCGAGGAATTGTTACTGCCGGAGCTGGCAAGAAAAATTGGCATTAATCTTACCCAAAAGGGAGTATCGGTCATCAATATCGCAAGCACCGCCTTTCTGCGGTACGCCAATATTTTCAAGCGAAGGGGCCCGGGGCAAATGGCATACAAGGTGGCGTTGATTACTGATGTCGATGTCAAACCATTTGAGGCGGGAGAGATGATGACCGTGCCGGATCCTGCCAACCCGGGCGCCAACATTACTAGGCCAATTACCGTTGCCGAGGTAACAGCCAAAATAGCGGCTAAAAGACTGTCGGTCACTACAAAACACAATGGCCAGGTCGTTCAATCGTATGTCAGTTCGCATTGGACCTTGGAATATTGTATTGCGATGTCTCTTAAATTAAGAAAGCTGTTTTTTAAATCCGTATTGGAGGCCCTTCTGGAGCAAAAGCAGGATGAAGGAGTACAAGCCCTAACCGATTATCAGAATGCGATCACCAACATTGATACGCACTTTCATAACTGGACCGATCCTGCTGAAAAAATTGCTTATGCCATTATGAAGCAAATTCTTAGTGGCGACAATAGCGTTGGTGTAGCAAAGGATAAAATATCAAAATCGATCATCGCCCAAAGGTTTGCTAGCAATCTAAGTGCGGACAATGCCATTACGAATTTGGGTACTGAAACTAGTTTAACTTACCTTTTTGATGCCATTCGATATGCAGCCAGTAACTGACGCCGAAATCCAGTATGCGGAAAACATTCTTTTCGGCCGTATTGGCGTCTTTGACAGAGAGCGAACAGCCTTTATAAAGGAGCTGCAAACTTGCGATCTCCAGGCGGTACCTGGCAGTGGAAAAACAACCGTGCTTTTGGCAAAACTGTTGATCCTGGAAAAAAGGCTTCCGTTTCCAGATCATCGAGCGGTGCTGGTCATCTCTCACACTAATGCTGCCATTGATGAAATAAAAGAGCGCATTGGCCAGTATTGCCCAAAGCTGTTTTCTCCACCCCACTTCATAGGGACCATTCAGGCCTTCGTTGATAAGTTTCTGGCTATACCGTACTATGTTCATGTGTATAAAAGGAAGCCAGCCAGGATCGACGATGAAATATTTAGGGAGCGGGCAGCAAAATTTCCATTCTCCATATTGCAGGGTTTTAACCGTCCCATTCAGAATAATGCTATAAGGTATCTGCGCGCCAATGGAGAGGGTCTGAGCTTTCGTCTTTCGCCGGGTACCACTTTAGACGTCCTGACTAGGGATTATAAAGGTAATGTGATAGTGCCCAGAAAACCTGGGAATGGGGTCGATTGGACACCGCAGGAAAAACAGGATATATATAACTGGATTGTCGCCTTTAGAAACCGGTTGCTCTCTGATGGCTACCTGAGTTTTGATGATGCCTATTTAATGGCCGAAAAATATTTAACCCGGTTTCCGGGCATCATACCAATTCTGCAGCAGCGTTTTGCACTGGTGTTTGTCGATGAAATGCAGGATATGAACCCTCATCAGTATCATTTACTAGAGACCCTATTCGGAGCGGCCGCCCACTGCCGGTTTCAAAGAATTGGAGACAATAATCAATCTATATTTGATGATGGCGGGGCGTCTGTTTGGATAAACAGACCACTGATCTTAACCATCACGGGCAGTCACAGGCTCTCCCCAGCCATTGCAGCCGTCGTGGAGCGCCTGGCGCTTGTTCCAATCGCGGTACAGGGACACGGAGTAAACCTTGACGGTAGCCCTATAAATATTAAGCCTCGTATTCTTAGATATCAAGATACCACCGCAGATCAGGTACTCACGGCATTTGCTGGCTACATCGAGCAATTGGAGCAATCCGGCCATATACCGGATGGTGCCCCCGATGGGTACCATGCAGTTTGCTGGGTAGCACAGCCGGATCCTCCAAAAATGCGGCTGCCCAACTATTATCCTGCCTATAACAAGGCAGGTACAACACCGGCGGTCAGCCATGCAAACCTGGAGGATTACCTAACGGTTTTCCCAGATGGTCGCTCGATGCGGACCGTAAATAAAAATGTACTTAATGGTTTACTCAAGGTGCTACGGATGGAAGGAGTCCATGATAGGGCTGGCAGGTATTATACAAAGAGCTCTTTGCTGGACTATATAAAAATTACCCAGTCTACTCAATATGACACTATGCGGCGGACGCTTTTTACTATATGCAAAAGTGTGATGGCCGGTGATACCCCAGGGGCGTTAGCAGCGCTAAGAGCATATATCCCTCAACTGCTCCAATTATTTCATAAGCAGGTGGCGACGAGCGCTACTTTTGTTAATGGTACACCACCTGCTGCTTCGCCGGCCTCTCCTCTACCGGTACCAGCAATTAATATCTTTACCGCCAACAACATCAATATACAGGTGGGCACTGTTCATTCCGTCAAAGGACAAACGCATACCGCCACCCTTTACTTGGAGAGTTGCTATCAAAGAACCGTCCAGGGTTCGGGAAATCATGAGTCAGAGCGGCTATCGAGTTATTTACTTGGCCAACCTAGACCAGCCCAGATTCATCCCTATACGCAGCAATCCCTGCGGATGGCCTACGTAGGCTTTTCCCGTCCTACGCATTTGCTCTGTTTTGCAGTTCACCGTGACCGATTTACTGCGCGGCTAGCTGGACTAGATCCCAATGTCTGGGACATAGTGGATGTATAATCAATAGCTACCAAAAAAATGAATCTTATTGTAACATTATACCACATAGTCTCATGGACAATAGAAATACTAAAACTTGTTGAAGTTTGTGCAGGAAGTAGGATTATGCGAATTTATAACGCAAACATGAAAAAATGGATGAGTGAAACATAACGACAACCATACCTTCCATTTCCTTTCAGAAATCGCAAAGGAAAATACCTATCGCCTGCTTTTCCCCGATGCAAAAGCAGGCATGGCGATAATATTGCTGTATGAAAAGCTGGAGAATGGTGCTTTCCCCGACAAGTTCTTTAAAGAGTCCGATATACACGATGCATTACTAAAAGTATCTTCCGTTAATCTAAACAACGGACAATACCATCTAAAAGAGCAATACAATGCCATCATCAGCGATTTGCAGGAATATTTTCTGCGTTATGATGAAGACAAACAGCAATACAGCTTCAAGGAATATGCCTACACCTTTTGCAGGCATGCTAAGGAAACGCTTAAATCATTTTTCGACCCCACACAAATTGAAGTAATCTGTACTAACCTCCGGGATAAACTTATTAGCTGCGGCACACAAGAAAAAGTACAGGAGTGGTTTGACCTTGATTTTTCAGCCTTCAAACCTCGTTTAAAAAACCAGTTAGATTACCTAGATAAGCAGATTGATCAATCCGTAGCCGACTTAAGAGAGAATAAAAGACTCAGCTTACAGGAAGGGACAATTTTAGATACGCTACGCCAGATCGACGAACGCTTTGAAATCGTCCGTAGTCAAAACAAAGAATTGCGGACCGCCTTCAGGGCAACAGAAGAAATAAGAAGGCTGCTCAACAAATATGCAGAACAATACGACAGCGACGAAATACACAAAGGTACAGATGCTGCCATCTCCTTTTTTCAGGAAATGCGCCACGTACTATTATTGATTGATAAAAGGCTTGATCGAATACAACCCCGGATAAAGCAACTCTTCAGCAATTTAAATAAACCGCTCTTTAATGTCAGGATTGAGAAATTTCTCGGCTACTTAATCCGCAATAGTACAGAAACGAATGTAGAAGGCAGGAAGGAATTGTCTTTACCGGATGGAATTCATCCAACAATAACCAGTCATGCAGTCTCGAATTTTACAATCGTAGATCGAAAATCAGACCTGTTTCCTGCCAAACCTAAAAAACGCATGGTAGCTGTAGAAACCCCTGAGCTAAAACAAAAAGCATTTGCAACAACCATCAGCCAGGTGTTTCAGCAAGATGATGTAACACGGTGGTTAGGCACAATAGCAGAGCAGTTGGCAGAAGAAAAACACGTGGATTTATCCGACTATTTTTTCAGGATCATTCAGGAAGAAAAAGGAGATAACACATTAGGCCTGGCAATTTCAGTACTATATCGAGCAATAAAACGGTACGAACAGCAGCAGCAATATAAAGTAACAATAAACCCAGCCGTTACCAAAAGCCGTCAGGGAATAAAAACAAGATTATGGCAGATAACAATACAACAGAAATAACGCCCTGGTCATTCCTGGCGGACAGTGGGGCTGAAAATTATTTTGCCAAGGTGGACTATGCGCTCAAAAACGGCAGGCATATCCAGCAATGGAAAGAACAAGCCTTTTGGTTCCGTTTTATTGCCAATAACGAAGAGAGCATCAAACAATACTACCGCAACTATTTTGGGGTTAGTTTGGAGCATGGAGGAGAAGCGAACGAAAAATATTATTACCTGGACTTTATGCCCGATTCAAGAGGAAACATACCGGTTGATAACAGGCACTTTTTACAGAATGAATTTGTGATTGTCGGCTTCATGTTATACAAAGCCATTTTTATTGATAACTACATAGAACTATCCTCAGTAAAAGCCTTCCAACGCATACTCCGGCAGGATTACGAAGAATTTAAAGAAGGTTTGTTCCGGGTATTGGCAAAGGCAAAGAGCCTTAAAATCACACAAATGACGGAAGGCAAAATGGATAGTACGGTAGCAAATGCAATGAAGGCATTTGAAAAAATAGGCTGGATTGAATTGCAGGAGGACAACTTTGAGGTATTACCATCATTCCAGAGACTGCCCAAACTGTATGCCGACTATATCAACAATATTGATGAATGGATTAAAACAGAAGCAACGAAATGAAGCAATATCCCCGCATATATTCTTTATCCACGCTTGGATTAATACATCATCAGGAGTTTGACTATCTATTCCACCCTTTCCGCACAGATTTCATCGGCGAAAGCGGCTCAGGTAAAAGCATGATAGCCGACCTGATACAACTCATTTTTGTAGGCTCCGATGCCTTTGAATCGGCTACTAAGGCAACGGGAAAAAGAGAACCGGAGGGAATGGTGCTCACCGAAGGTGGGCATAGCAAAACAATGGGCTATGCTTTGTTGAATATAGAAATGCAACCCAACAAATACCTGGTTGCAGGTGCTTATATAGAAACAGGCAATAGAAATGTGCAGGCATTTATTATTCAACAGGGTTTTGACAAAAATGAGATAGTCTACCTGGACAAGCCGGTACTGCATAAAGACCTTGTAGTAGATGATAATATTCAGCCACTAGATCAGCTAAAAGATATTTTAACTGAAAAGGGCTTGTTTTGCCAATCATGGTCGAGGTTAAAAAAATACCACGAGCTGCTGTACAAACAAAACATTCTGCCTATAGACCTTTCAACCAACGACAGGCTATTGAAAGACTATGCAGAAATCCTGCAGTCATTTTCAAGAGGCAAGCTATTAGACACACAAAAAAGCAGCAGCCTTAAAGACTTTTTATTCGGCAGAGATACAGCCAACAGTATTTACGAAACATACAAGACCGCTGTAAAGGATATGGAGGCAACAATTGGAGAATACGGCGCCAACCTTCAGGAAATAGCCCGTGTAACGGAGAAAGAAGCAGCCCTGTTGGCCCTGAAAAAGATTCGGGATGAGCGGGACCAGTATCAAAAAATATGGATAGAGAAGCAGCTATTGTATGCAAATCAGGAGACCCTTACACTTCGTAAAGAAATCATAGATACCATTACAGCATTTGCAAAAGCAAAACAACACTATAATATTCTTCACGAGCTACTGAAAACAGAAATCACTCATCTGGAATCAGCAATCCCTTTATTAGAAATAGAAAAACAAGCATTAAGCAATAAATACGATGAAAGCCTGGTGAGTTACAAAGAAACCGGGAAGGTGCCAAAATGGTTGCAGGAAACTAACTGTACAATGGAACAGCTTCGTGATAAGTATGAAGAAAACAATCAGGTCCGCCTAAAAAAGGAAAATCTTAAAAACCTTATACAAGAACTAAAATCTAAAAATCTTGAAACTTCATTTGAGCAGGTTAAAGCAAAAGATAGTATTGGATCGCTCAACCAGTTTTTAACCGATGCAATTACAGCATTAAAAACGGAGATTGAAACTAAAGAAGTACTTAAGCGGTTTTCCAACCTCAATGACCCGGATTCATTTGCCAACTGGGCCATAGCGCAAAAAAGACCATTTACCCTGGACGAAGAAAGCGCCATCCTCGAGTTTCAAAAACTACCCAGAAAAAAGCCAGCAAACAATAAAGACTATTTGCCGTCTCCCCAAGATTTTATAGATGCTTTGGAGATGATTGAAAAAGAAGATACTGGGTTTTGGATCAACCTGAATGGTATAAGGAAATTTGTGCCATATACACCCAAACAAATATTTGATACGACAGACACCCAAACCATCACTTCCTATTTTGGGGAATATTCCACATCGCTCGATGAGGAGATCAGCAATGCCAAAAAGAAGCTGGGTGACTATCCCACTATACAAACGATATTATTAAACCTACCCAATCCAACAGACGCATTAGCGGCTTATAATGATAAAGAAAAAGTCATCGCCTACAAGCTGATAGATTCTTTATATGTTGGAGAAACAGAGTTTGTCAAAGCCTTAGACGCATATAAAAACAAATCCGAAATCGAAGACAGCTACAACGAAGCAAAACAAAATCTGGATGATATTCAGGAGAAGATTACAGAGAGTAAAACCCTGCTAAGTGTGTTTAAATCATATCATGGTGTTGATAATAGTGCCACAGATGATTTCATTACTCAAATAGAAAGTAACGATGAATTTGCAGGTATAATTCTGGAAACAGATAGAACATATGAGCTGATGAAAGGCAATGTTCAGGCAGCATTTAAACAGTCTTCAGATAAAGGCGCGTTCATAAAGGACAATCAAAATGAAATACGGCCCAGGTTGTCTGCTATCTCCAGTATTCAAAATAAGATTAAAGAATACGAAGAATGGAAAGAAAAGCTCGAAAAGGTGAAGCTTCAATATCTGAACTTATATAATAGCGTACCCGATAATTTAGTAGCCGATGCTTACATCCCCAATCCTAACAAAGAACATGAAATGTTTATCAGGGCAGAGGCAGAATATTTTAGCAGTTATAAAAAGACCATTCAACAGTATATTCCATCGGAAGCATTTAGACTGGAAGAAGACGACAACTTAAGTGAGTTGGCGAAAAGTTTGTTACCTGAAGCATTTCATGAGGCAGTTCTTTCCGACCAGTCTGAAGAGACCATTATAGAAACGATTGCAAATTACCTGCACCGCATTAATGATAAAAACAGGCAATTAAACAATAGAAAGATACAAAAGATAAAAGACCTGCTGCACGATGTAGACGTTGCTGCTTCACAACAGGAAAACATTATCCGCAGAATTGACAATTTTCTAAAGGACGAAACAAGCATTACAGGAGGCTACAAAGCCAGGTTGAAAAAATCAACAGCTACCTTATTTCCAAAAGAATGGATGAGCCGTTTTCAGGAAAACCTAGAAGACACATCTAATAATTTTACCGGTAAGCTGGCTGAAAAAATAGACTTGGAAAATATGATCGTAACCGCATTTTTAGATTGTGGCGGACATGCGGGTATGCAGGTAACTGCACAAAAATTATTAGATCCTTCTGTTTACTACGAAGTAGAATTCAAAATGGAATCTGCTACGGGCAGGGTAAATAAAGGCAGTACAGGACAAACATACGCAGCTATCGCACTATTATGCATCGCCAGGCTTTCTGTAATGGATAATGAGGAAGGGAAAAAACAGCAACCGGCAGTAAGAATAATGCCTATTGATGAAGCAGAAGGATTAGGCTCAAATTATGATATGCTGCACGACATAGCCCAGCTTTATGACTACCAGATCATTTCACTTTCGATTGGTCCGGTAGGAAAGTTTAAGGATGGGGAACAATATCTTTATATACTCCATAAAAATATGGAAGAAGAAGCGGCAGTAAATTATACACCGATGGCTATCTTATGTGAAGCAGATAAATCAACAATACAAAACGGAATTGAAATATGAAAAGAGCACTGACGTGGCGGCATTTAAAAGCATTGAATCAATTGTATGTTGATAAACGTACTGATGCTAAAATTACAGACAATGGCTACATTACTAACGTGTTAATGATGCAAAAAAGATTTCTGAAATTTAAGTCTGGTAATAATAAAATACTGGAAGCAGCACCTAAATATTTTACTTTTTACGGAGAAAACTTCAAACAGGATTTCGAACAATATGCTCAGTTTTTACAAACTGCCAACCTAGAAGACGATGCCAGGAGAAGATACACTGAAGAAGACATCCGGACATTAATGTTCATTGCCGAGCAAAAAGAAGAATTGGTTAAGAACCTGACAACTATCCGAACCTTTTCCGTAAATATCTTTAAAGGGATGGGGTCTAAATACTTAGAAAACAAGCCTGGGTTAAAAAGTGCCGTTTGTAAAATTTTGGGAATAATAGATTTTCCAGAGAAAGACCCTAAAAATTTGCAGTGGAGATTTGTGGCCGATTGTATTAGCCCCAAAGCTATTGTGTTATGTGAGAACCTTGATCGTTTAAAAAATCCATGGAAAGCGCGGGAAGCAAATCTAGAGTTATGGTATGTCGGAGGCAATAATATTGGCATTATAGAGTTTATTGATCCAGATAAATTAGTTCTACCTACTTACTATTGTTGCGACTGGGATTTTGATGGTTTGTCCATTTATTCCCGAATAAAGCATAAGATCAAATCTAAAGGACATGAACTAAATTTATTAATTCCTGATGCTTATGACGTATCGCTGCCTATTGATTCACCACACCATAATAGCAGATGGAATTTTAATACGGCGCTATCAGGATTGAAGCATGAAGATTTTTCAGTTGAAGCTATCGATCTTATTAAGCGACTTATACAAGATGACAAGTGGATTGAAGAAGAGTCGCTAGACTTGATTCAGCTTTTACAACACTCTTATCAGGTGCCTTAATTTCTATATATTAGAACACAGCTAAAAACCCCAATACAATCAAGGAACACATGAATTCAAAAAGGTAGTTTCAAGATCGCTCCATTCTGATCTTTAGGTCTATATCTCTTATAAGTCAGGTTAACATATTTCGTCGTCGTATGCCCTAATAGCAATGCCACTGTTGCTACATCTACATTTGCATCTTGAAGCAGAATACTAAAACGGGAGTGTAAAATAAACTGTGTCAAATTCTATTTCAATGTTTGGAACCCCACGC
>NZ_CALEJS010000037.1 GCF_937898475.1 uncultured Chitinophaga sp. | reverse complement strand
ACCCGCGACCTCCGCCGTGACAGGGCGGCATTCTAACCAACTGAACTACCGATCCGTTCCTTAATTCAGGGCTGCAAATATATGCAGAAAAATTCCACAAATGCAAATCAAATTTTTTTTTCGCACCGATATATTAATTTGCCAGCAATGAATCCGGCACTTACCTTTCGCAAAACCAGGATAGCTCCTACACCCAGCGGTTTCCTCCACCTGGGCAACATCCTGTCTTTTGCACTGACCGCCGCCATTGCCCGGAAAACCCAGGCCCGTATCCTCCTCCGTATTGACGACCTGGATCGCGACCGCGCCACCCGTGAATATGTAGAAGATATTTTCTCCACACTCCGTTTTCTCAATATCCCATGGGACGAAGGCCCCCGGGATTACCTCGGATTCGAAACTGCCTATTCCCAGCTGCATCGCATGAACCTTTACAGGGAAGCCCTGGAACACCTCCGGGAAAGCAAACAGGTGTTTGCGTGTAACTGTTCACGTACCCGGATAGCCGCCCTTAGTCCCGACGGTACGTACCCCGGTACCTGCCGTTATAAAGGTATCCCGCTGGATGAAGAAAATGTCAGCTGGAGATTATGCACCACAGGGGAAGAGCAGGTACAAGTCAAAACCCTGTCCGGGCAGAGAATCAAAACCGTTTTACCTCCTTCCATGTCGTCATTTGTAGTGAGAAAAAAAGACGGTTTCCCTGCCTACCAGCTAACGTCCATCATCGATGATCAGTATTTCGGAATCGATCTGGTGGTACGCGGAGAGGATCTCTGGCCATCTACGCTTGCCCAGCTATACCTGTCTTCATTGTTGCCTGGGAATAATTTTCAGCATAGTACCTTCTGGCATCATCCCTTGCTGATGGGCCCCGGCGATAGAAAACTTTCCAAATCGGCAGGCGACACTTCCATTCAATACCTGCGCAAACAAGGTAAAACGCCTGCAGACATTTTCGCCGGTATTGCAGCTATGGCAGGTTATCAAACACCGGTTACCAATTTCGAAGAGCTGTTGCAGGCAGCCACAATATTTTAGTATACGGGTGGCTTGCAGTCTCCTGGCAGATGGTCGTAGTCTCCGGCTGCACAACTAACATCTACGACACTAAGAATTATGAACGCACTTCTAGTTATAAAAAGAAAGCCGACATATTGCCGGCTTCCAGATAGAAACGAGATGTAATTTTGCTTATTGAAGTGCTTTTTTAATTTCAGTTGCTGCCTGCAGTAATGCTGTATGTGTGCCGGGCACCTGGCTGAGGGGGTTCAGTAATCCCCAGTCATGGATCATACCATTGTAACGCACAGCAGTTACTTTTACGCCTGCTTCATCCAGCTTCCTTGCATATGCTTCGCCTTCATCACGCAGTACATCGTTTTGTGCTACCTGTACCAGGGCAGGAGGGAGGCCTTTCAGTTGTTCAAGGCTGGCCTGCAGGGGAGAAGCATAGATCTCTTTACGTGCATTCAGGTCGGTGGTGTAATTATCCCAGAACCATTTCATTGCGTTTTTGGTCAGGAAGTAACCGTTAGCATATTGATTGTAAGAGGCGGTTTCAAAATTAGCATCTGTAACAGGCCAGAGTAACACCTGCAGTTTGATCTCAGGGCCTTTCTTGTCTTTCGCCATCAGCGCTACAACAGCCGCCATGTTACCGCCTACACTGTTACCTGCTACGGCTAAACGTTTGCCATCCACACCAATTTCTTTACCATGTTCAGCCACCCATTGTGTAGCTGCGTAAGCCTGGTTGATAGCAACGGGGTAATGTGCTTCCGGTGAGGGAGTATAGTTAACAAATACAGCTGCTGCGCCGGATTCCACTACCAGATCACGCACCAGGCGCTGATGGGTGGGAAAATCGCCTAATACCCAGCCACCGCCATGGAAGAACATGAACACAGGCAATATGCCTTTTGCGTTGGAAGGTTTAACAATATTCATTACCAGCGGTTTGCCGTCGTAAGTGATGGTTTTCTCGCTGACAGTGATGCCGGAGAGATCTACTTTAACAGAAGACTGCGCACCGGTGAGAACCGCCCGGGCATCTTTGGGTGATAACTGTTCCAGTGGTTTGCCGTCACCGGAGTTCAGTACGTTTAAAAAAGCCTGGGTGCCGCTTTCAACATAGGGATCCTTGGTTTGAGCTGATAAGCTGGTTCCTAATGCCAGTGCCAGGAGCATGATAGAACCTTTCTTTAAGATGGAAGACTTTTTCATTTTATGATGCATTTAATGTTTGATGATTAATTGAACACCACAAAATTACTCCGGCCATAGGGGCGGTTCAATGTACGATTGTAGACAGCTATAGCACTTTTTTCCCCGGGGGGCTCCACCGGGGTTCAGACCAGTGCTGCAGAGGATTGCTGGTAACTTAAACGGAAGTTGTTGGGACTGGCGCCCGCTTGTTTGGTAAAGAAGCGGATAAAATAGGAAACATCGTCATATCCCAGCTTGTAGCTGATCTCCTTTACGCTGAGCTGGGTATGAACCAGTAATCTTTTTGCCTCAAGGATGATCCGGTTTTTAATAATGTCATTCGGGGTAGTATCACTGTAACGGGTGATACGCTTATTCAGCGCCTTGGGACTAATGTGCAGTAGTTCGGCATAGTCAGCTACGGTATGCAAACGGGCATAATGCCACTCCACCAGCTGGCTGAACTTCCTGGAAAACTCTGCTTCATCACGTGTTTTACCATCTGTAATATCATGTTCCTGTTTCCAGATGCGGGTAGACTTAATAATGATCCTTTTCAGCAAGATGCGTAACATTTCTTCAACCGCAGTATCCTCCTGCTCAATCTCCGCTTTTATTTCCTGCAGGGTGTGCTGAAAGTCTGCCGCCATAGGCCCTTTCAGGAAGATAACCGGTATTTCGTATACATTATGGAACAAAATGCCATCGCAAGCCACTTCTTTGTCATGGATCTCTACGCAGTAAAAATCCCGGTTATAATAGATCATGGTACCGCAGCAGGCTTCATCAAACCAGTAATGCTGCCCGGGATTAATAAAGAACAGCGCGTCTTCCTTCAAATTGTATTGTTTGAAGTCGATAGTAAGCTTCCCTTTCGCCTTTACCAGCACAATTTTGATAAAGCTGCTGTAATCACGTCCGGCCAGCCGTTCGGGCAGGTCTTTATTGAAGTCAAAATACCCGAATTGCTTAAATGCAAATTGTCTGAAGTGGTTCATCCGGTAAAATATAAGGAGATACTGCTAAGATATTAATTTTTCGGCTGGTCTCGCTGGCAAAGCTGTTTAACCACTTTTTCCTACCTTCATTTTCCGGAAAACAGCGATTGATCAATGGAGTATAAAGAATACAAACCGCATCCTGTACTGTCGGCTTATATTGAATGCTATTGGTCGGCATTGGCTGACAGACCGCCGTTCCGGGACCAGGAATCCCTGATCCCGGATGGCACGATTGAGCTGATGTTCAATTTCGGGGACAATTATGCACAGATTAAGGATGGGCAATCACTCACCGTAAAAGGATCGCATGTTATTGGTATCCGGAAACACTCACTCCTTATTTCACAAACCAGGAAACAGCATATTTTTTCCATCCGGTTTAAACCAGGCGGTTCTTATCCATTCTTCAGGATTCCTGTGCATTTGTTTTCCAACGCATTTTTCCAGGTGGAAGACCTCCTGGGTAAAGAATACAGGGTTTTGGAAGAACAAATGGCTGAAGCCGGCAATATGGAAAGAGTAGTGCTGGCAGACAGTTTCCTGTTACAGAAAATTAACAACACGCAGGACGTTTACAGTTTTGTAGCTAGATGTTCTAGAGCATTATTACAATGCCCTTCCACCCCTGTAAACACGTTAGCTGCACAGTTCAATACGAACTATAAGACCCTGGAACGCCGCTTTAAAACAGTGATGGGATTAACCCCTGCAGAACTGCTGAAAATAAAACGGTTTAATGATGCCGTACTGGCCATGTATTCATGCAGGCATACATCTCTCACCGGCATTGCGTATGAATGCGGGTATTATGACCAATCGCATTTTATAAGAGAATTTAAACAACTGACAAACTTCACCCCACGCGATTTCCTGAAAGAGCAGTTTACCATTGTCCAGGTTATTCAGCCAGCCCTTGCAGACAGAATGTCCAGGTTGTATAACCTCTGATGGTGTCGAATTTATACAATTATACCTTGGTGTCCTGAAGCAACTTTGCGATAAATATTTGTGACATGAATCAACAAACAATGCAACTGGTTCCCTACCTGCACTTCAACGGGGACTGCGAAGAGGCCCTGACCACTTACCAGCAGATCCTAGGCGGCGAGATCAATGTAGTAAACCGCTACGATAACACAGCAATAAAGGCTCCTGAGGAGTATAAGCACAAGATACTGCATGCAGTCTATACGTTTGGAGGAAACACCATCCTTGCCAGCGATGCCATGACCGGGAGGCCGGTCACCCGCGGTACGGGCGATGTATCATTATCTATTACCGTGTCCGGCCCGGAAGAAGGTCAGAAAATATTTGATCAGCTGTCTGCAGGTGGAACACTGCATTTCCCTTTTAAGCGGCAATTCTGGGGTGCATGGCATGGAAATTTTACCGATCGCTTCGGGATCCGCTGGATGGTGAACGCAGAGGGATAAACAAAAAACCCGCTCAACGAGCGGGCTTTTACATTTCGTATCAGTCTAATTTGCGGACCGGACGGGACTCGAACCCGCGACCTCCGCCGTGACAGGGCGGCATTCTAACCGACTGAACTACCGATCCTCCTCACTTACAGGGTGTTACCCCTGGTCCGTTTTGGGATGGCAAAGATAGCAACAAATTGATCAAATTCGCAAATCTTTTTTAAAAAAACTTTAGAGCTTTATCTTTACACCGTTCTTTAACCAATTTTAAATCTGATTATGCAATTCCTGGACTTTGAAAAACCTGTTGCTGACCTGTATGAGCAGTTGGAAAAGCTGAAAGAGAATGGCCAGAAATCCGGCGTCGACGTCTCTGCTACCGTAAAAGAGTACGAACAGAAGATCGTTGCCACCCGCCAGAATATCTATGACCATCTCACCAGCTGGCAAAAAGTGCAGCTGAGCAGGCATCCCGACAGGCCCTATACCCTTGCCTATATTGAAAGAATGACCACCAACTTCCTCGAACTGCATGGCGACAGGAACGTGAAGGACGATAAGGCAATGGTTGGCGGTTTTGCCGAACTGGATGGCGAAACCATTATGTTCATCGGCCAGCAGAAAGGTGTCAACACCAAAATGCGCCAGATCCGGAACTTCGGTATGGCCAATCCCGAAGGTTACCGCAAGGCCCTCCGCCTCATGAAACTGGCGGAGAAATTCAATAAACCCATCGTTACGCTGATAGATACCCCGGGCGCTTTTCCCGGACTGGAAGCTGAAGAAAGAGGGCAGGGCGAAGCCATTGCCCGCAACCTTTTCGAAATGATGCGCCTCCGCGTGCCCGTTGTCTGCATCATTATCGGCGAAGGCGCCTCCGGCGGTGCACTTGGTATCGGTATAGGAGACCGTGTATTCATGCTCGAAAACAGCTGGTATACCGTAATTTCTCCCGAAAACTGCTCCACCATCCTCTGGCGTACCTGGAATTACAAGGAAAAGGCCGCAGAAGAGCTGAAGCTTACCTCCGACCATATGAGCCAGTTCGGTTTGGTAGATGGCGTTATTAAAGAGCCCCTGGGTGGCGCACATGTTAACCCGGAAGAGGCAGCTGCCATTCTTAAGCAAAGGATCAAAGAAACCCTGGCTGAGCTGAAAAAGATCGATCCCGAAACCCGCATAGAGCAACGGATCGAAAAATTCAGCAACATGGGCTTTTACGACGAACGCTAAAAAATATTTAAACATACCAGGCCAAATGACAATATTTGCAGACTTTTTGGCTTATTAATACTTCATGGAACAGTTAAGAGGATCTGGTGTAGCCCTCGTTACACCGTTCAAAGCAGATGAAAGCATTGATTGGAATGCTTTGGAAAAATTGATTGATCATGTGATTAATGGTGGAATAGACTACGTGGTATCACTCGGAACCACCGGCGAAACACCTACCCTCTCTTCCGAAGAGAAGCTTGACCTTATTAAGTTTACTTTTGAAAAGGTGCAGAAGCGGGTGCCCGTGGTTGTGGGTATTGGCGACTATAATACACGCGATGTGGTAAAACGTCTCGAGACCTGTCCGCTGGATGAAGCTGCAGCCGTGCTCAGCGTAGCACCATATTACAGTAAGCCCAGCCAGGAAGGCATCTTCCAGCACTATAAAACCATCGCCAAAGCATCTCCCAGGCCGATCATCCTCTATAACGTACCCGGCCGCACCGGCCGTAATATGACCGCTGCTACTACCGTACGCCTGGCGCATGAAGTGGAGAACATCGTTGCCATGAAAGAAGCCAGTGGCGATATGGTACAGTGCATGCAGATCATCAAAGACAAACCTGAAGGTTTCCTGGTAATCAGCGGCGATGATGCCCTTGCCCTGCCACAGCTTGCCTGCGGTATGGACGGCGTGATCTCCGTGGCGGCTAACTACTTTGCGGCCGACTTCTCAGCCATGGTAAAAGCAGCCCTGGACAACAACATCCCGGCTGCCCGCAACCTGCACTACAAGATGCATGAAGCATTTGAGCTGATGTTTGCGGAAAATAACCCGGCCGGTATCAAGGCGTTCCTGCATTACGGCGGGATTACTGAAAACGCTTTCCGCCTGCCTGTAGTACCGGTAAGCAGGGAGCTGGACGCTAAAATAAAAGCCTTTGTAAGTAACTATAAGTAACTAAGGCAGTTGCTGAAATTTCTGAACCCTCCAATGGTTAGATCCATGGAGGGTTTTTTCTTGCCGCCATTTTCCAGGTTCCTTCATCTGCTCCACATGTTATCTTCGTCCGCTCCTCCTTGAGTCCTCGTCCACTCCTCGTGCCATCTTCGTGCTATCTTAGTAAAACCTTAGTGGAACCTTCGTGTAAGCTTACTGGAGTCTTAGTGACCTTTCATCAGACAATAAAAGTGGCCCCCTCTACAGACAGGTCCGTATTGGGAAAAACCGGGCGGCATTCATCCAGGAATGGCTGCAGTTCCGTGTATTTGGAGGAGAAATGGCCGATCAGGAGCCGTTTGGCGCCTGCCTTCAGGGCCAGGGTGGCAGCCTGCACAGAGGTGGTATGGTAGCGCTCCGCTGCCCTTTCTGCCAGGCCATGCAGATAAGTAGTTTCATGGTACACCAGGTCAGCTCCTTCCAGGTAAGGAAGCAGCCCCTCGTCATAGATGGTATCGGCGCAATACACATATTTTTTGCCCTTGGAAGGGGGGAGGGTTACCCAATGGTTTTTTACCAGCAACCCATCCTTACGTTGATAATCAGCCCCTTCCTGCAGCTGGGAATAATAGGCGGCCGGTATTTCATAGGCATGGGCCTGGTCGGGGATGATTTTCCGCTTTTTGCGTTGCTGATCAAAAATGAACCCAAAGCAGGGAATGCGGTGATTAACCGGGAAATAGCTTACCTGCAGATCTTTTTCATCCAGGATAACGCCAGCTTGTTCTGCCAGCAGTGCAACAAAGGAAAGCTCAAATTTCAGCTGGGTAAAAGAGCTGTCCAGCTGCAGGTGTATAATTGTTTCCAGTTCGGGAGGTGCGTATATGGTAAGCGGTTCCGTACGGCCCAGCAGGTTAAGGCTGTTTATCAGCCCTATCAGACCAAAGTAGTGATCGCCGTGTAAATGACTGATGAAAATGTGCCGCATCTTGCTGCGCCTGATCTTGAAGCGTGCAAGCTGCAACTGGGTGCCTTCTCCGCAGTCTATCATAAGCACCTGGTCATTGGAGGTAACAACCTGTGAGGTAGGGTGTCTTTCAGCGGTTGGTATGGCAGAATTGTTGCCTAAGATTGTGACTCCAAACATATTTCAAAAAAGCCGAAAATACATAATTCTGGCCACTAACCACTCCCGGCATCCCTAAGCAAACTGCTAACCGCCAATAGCTAACAACTATTCCCCATCCAGCAGATCTCTTTCCAATGATTCCATCATTACCATATCGATGGCTTCGGATAGGGTAGGGGTAATGTTTAGTTCGTATTCACAGTCTTTGTTGAGTGCAGCTGTTAAAGTGTTGTTAACGTTTGTAATAGCGCAGGAAAGGTTACTGTCATACTGTTGCCCATACACTGTTAAAATGGCCTGTATTCCGGCCTCATCTGCAGACTCAACCAATGCCATATCCAGTATGAGGTTCCTGCCATTGAGCTCGGGTAATTCAATGATCCGGCGAACGAATGCTTCTGACAAATTAGCATCCAGCACCGGAAATTCCGGTCGGAAAATCACTATTTTTTCTTTGGTATCAATTTTGAATCGCATAAGGCCGGACCTTGTTTAGTACATTTAGTAAAGTAATTGAGGGAAACCGCGAAAATTCTCTAAGAGGCGGCAACTGAAAAGTCGCTTTCTCCGTAGGTATTATCACAGTCTTTTCCTGCAACACACAGCACAAAAGTAAATCTTATACTATTAACGTGTTAGATCAAAAGAATCAAAATTATTTGCTAATATTGTATAAGCAAGCCCCCGTAAGGGTTTTAATAATTTAATAATCTCACAATGGACCAGAATTTTTCACCGCAAGTAAAGGAGATCATTTCGTTTAGCAGGGAGGAGGCTTTACGCTTGGGAAATGATTTCATAGGCACAGAACACCTGCTGCTGGGCATAATTCGTGAGGGTGAAGGCACCGCAGTAAAAATTCTGCAGGCATTGAATGTGGACCTCTATGAATTGCGCAAAGAGGTTGAATTGGCCGTAAAAGACAAGACCGGTAAGAACATTGCCAATATCAATAGTCTTCCACTAACAAGGCAGGCAGAAAAGGTCATCAGGGTCACTGTACTCGAAGCAAAGGCTTTAAAGAGCCCTACCGTTGAAACGGAGCACCTGATGCTGTCTATTCTCAAGAATAAGGAAAACGTTTGTACACAAATCTTACAACAGTTTGACGTGGACTACGATACTTTTAAAAACGAGCTGGGCTTTGTAAAGTCAGCAGATCCTAAAGCCGAGTTTGACGACCCGGGCGAAGAGGAATTTGAGGACGAAAGAAAAAGTTTCGCCTCAAAAAGCAAGCAAACCAACACCAAGTCTAAAACTCCGGTTCTGGACAATTTTGGCAGGGATATCACCAAGCTCGCTGAAAGCGGAAGCCTGGATCCCATTGTTGGCCGCGAGCAGGAAATTGAGAGAGTGTCCCAGATACTTTCCCGCCGTAAAAAGAATAACCCGATCCTGATCGGCGAACCTGGTGTGGGTAAAACCGCTATCGTGGAAGGTCTCGCGCTGCGCATCGTGCAAAGGAAAGTATCCCGCGTATTATTCGACAAACGTGTGGTAAGCCTTGACCTCGCTGCACTCGTTGCCGGTACCAAATACCGCGGCCAGTTTGAAGAAAGGATGAAGGCTATCATGAACGAGCTGGAAAAGAACCGGGATGTGATCCTCTTCATAGATGAGATCCATACCATCGTTGGCGCCGGCGGAGCTTCCGGCTCACTCGATGCCTCCAATATCTTCAAACCAGCCCTGGCACGTGGCGAACTCCAATGCATTGGCGCTTCTACCCTGGACGAATACCGTATGTATATCGAAAAGGATGGCGCGCTGGACCGCCGCTTTCAGAAGGTAATGGTAGATCCGCCCACCGTGGACGAAACCATACAGATACTCAACAATATCAAACCCAGGTATGAAGAGTATCACAACGTTAGCTACACAGAAGAAGCTATCGACGCATGTGTAAAACTGAGCGACCGCTACATGACAGACCGTCTGCTGCCCGATAAGGCGATAGACGTGTTGGATGAAGTAGGCGCCCGCGTACACCTGAAGAACATCAACGTTCCGCAGAACATCCTGGACCTCGAAAAACAGATCGAGGATATCAAACAGGAAAAAAATAAGGTCGTGAAAAGCCAGCGCTTCGAAGAAGCAGCAGCCCTTCGCGATACCGAAAAGAAACTGGGAGAAGACCTGGAACGCGCCAAAGCAGTTTGGGAAGAAGAAGTGAAACATAAACGCTACCCCATCGATGAAGAAGCCATCGCAGAAGTAGTGAGTATGATGACCGGCATTCCCGTTAAACGTATGGTGCAGGCCGAATCTGAAAAACTCCGCCGCATGGGTGAAGACCTGAAAGGCGCTGTAGTTGGACAGGACGAAGCCATCTCCAAGGTTACCAAAGCCATCCAACGTAACAGGGTAGGTCTGAAAGATCCTAAAAAGCCAATCGGTACCTTTATCTTCCTCGGTCCTACCGGTGTGGGTAAAACTGAGCTGGCAAAAGCCCTGGCACGGTACATGTTCGATTCCGAAGACTCACTGATCCGTATAGATATGAGTGAGTATATGGAGAAATTCTCCGTAAGCCGCCTGATAGGTGCGCCTCCGGGATACGTTGGTTACGAAGAAGGCGGTCAGCTCACCGAAAAAGTACGCCGTAAACCTTACTCCGTGATCCTGCTGGATGAGATCGAAAAAGCACATCCGGATATCTATAACATCCTGCTCCAGGTACTGGACGACGGTATACTTACAGATGGCCTGGGCCGTAAAGTGGATTTCAAGAACACCCTCATCATCATGACCTCCAATATCGGGGTGCGACAGCTGAAAGACTTCGGCGCAGGGGTGGGCTTCACTACAGGTGCCAAAGCCATGAACGAAGAGGAAAATACCAAGGCAGTGATCGAGAAATCACTCAAACGGACATTCTCCCCCGAGTTCCTCAACCGTATCGATGACGTGGTCATCTTCAACTCACTGACCAAAGAACATATCTATGTGATCATCGATATCACCATGAAGAGCGTACTGAAACGCCTCAACAACCTGGGCTTCAGCCTCGAACTGACAGACGAAGCAAAAGGCTTCCTCGCAGAGAAAGGTTACGACCAGCAGTTTGGCGCCCGTCCGCTCCACAGGGCCATCCAGAAATACCTGGAAGATCCTCTGGCAGAAGAGATCCTCAATATGAACATCCATAACGGGGATATCCTGGTAGCAGACCTGGATAAAGAAAACCAGAAGCTGATCTTTACCATTAAAAATCAGCCCAAAAGCAACAAATCAGAGAAATCAGAAGCATAATAAATAGAATGCTTTGTTAAAATTAAGATCCCGATCCGGCCTACCGGGTCGGGATTACTATTTTAAGTAACACGAACATGTGAGCTAATCCCGCGCAACTTCACCGCAGTCAGTTCCCCCGCAAACGCTTTACCTGCGTTTTCTGCACTTTCACCCCTCATTATCATACGTACACCCGGATCAGGTACTTTCACATAGAGTAAAACTTGCATATAAAATGGTACCATAATACCATTTTAGTTACTACATAAATAACTCATTTTTGTGATATGATATTTATTCAGTATCTGAATAACAGTGTGCAACATTAACGTTATAACGGAAACACTGATATGCCGGATCTTAACCGGCAGCAATTTTGGCCATTAAATTATTGGGGACAAACAGTAGAACAATAGCAGCTGCATTGAGCGCGCATCCGCTCCCGTGGCTTTTTATATTAATGAATGGATGTAATCTAAAATTGGTGAAAATTAAATATCCGTGAAGAAGGTAACCCCTTCAAACATTATTGGACTGATAACTATCCTTATACCATGAACAGATCTTTACGCATTGCAGCGAAGCTGCTCTTTGCTGGCGCCCTGACTATAGGCGCCCTTACCTCGAAAGCCCAGCTGAAAGTGGGCGACAATCCTACCAATATCCAGCGTTCCGCTGTATTGGAACTGGAATCCAACAGACAGGGTCTTTTGCTGCCCCGTCTTACTGACACTGCCGCGATCAATGCCCTTGCTCCCTTGGATGGTATGATCATCTACTTCTCAGACGGCGTTACACCTGGTCCTAACAGGGGCCTGTATGTAAGGAAATTCGGTCACTGGGTAAAAATGGCCGACGCTTCTGTTGCAGGCAGCAACTGGACCTTAACCGGTAACACAGGTACCAACCCTACTAATAACTACATTGGTACCAGCGATGCGCAGGCCTTATCTATCCGTACAAACGCTACAGAAGCCGTGCGTGTTACGGCCACCGGTAACGTAGAACTGAAAAACGTAGCAGCAGGAACCGCTGAAGTAGAAGTACTGGTACTCGGTACAGGCGGCGCCGTGATGAGACGCACGATGCCTGCTGCCGCATTTTCCAACGTGATCTCCAGCCTGAATGGCGATCTCACTCCCGACCAGACACTGGAGGTGGATAGCGCAGGTATGGATTTTAACATCGTACATAATGGTACTGGTGAACACAGGTTCAATATACCCACACAGGATGGTACTAAAACAAGAGGTCTGCTCACACAGGCTGACTGGAACAGGATCAACGACGCACAGAAAGCGATCGTGATCGGTACCTTCTCTATTACTCCCGTTGCCACCGGTTTATCACTGGACGCAGCTACCGGTACTTTGACTTTGCACGCTGCAGATGCCACCAATCCCGGTGCCGTTTCTACAGCCGCACAAACATTTGCCGGAGCTAAAACTTTCCAGGATGACCTGACTGCAGCTGCTAACCTGAATGTTACGGGTAATGCGGTAGTAGGCGGAGACGCTACCGTAACCGGTGTAACCACCCTGAATGGTGCTGCTACCCTGAACGGCGCAACTACCCTTGCTGGTGCTACTACCCTGGATAATACGCTGACTGCTACAAACGCGTTTCCTGCTGCTGCTGCTGCTGAGAACGATGTACTGATCCGCGCTGCCTCCGGTGTGATCTCTCAGAAAACACTGAACGCCGCTGCTTTCGATGGCGCTGTACAGAGCATTAACGGTCAGACAGGTCCCGCTGTTCACTTTAAGAACGGTACAGACGGGAATGACGTTGCTTTTGATAGCACTACTACTGCCAACGTGATCACCCTGAACGTTCCTGATGCTGCTGTAACTGCCCGCGGTGTGGTAACAACCGGTGCACAGGCTTTTGCAGGCGCCAAGAACTACAGGGACTCTGTAGCGGTTGGTGTAACAACAAGGCCTAACTCTACCCTCCAGGTAGAAGGTTCACTGGCGCTGGCTATCACTACAGTAAATACCAACTACACAGTTACCGCAACAGATAATACGGTATTGGTAGATGCTGCTACTGCCCCTGTAACTATTACCCTGCCTGCTGCAGGTACTATCAAAGGCCGTATCTATACCATCAAGAAAATTGCCGGTGGTCTTGATAATGGCGTAACAATCACTCCTGCAGGCGGTGCACAGATAGAAGGTGGCACCAGCTATCCTATTTATAACGACTGGACTTTCGTTACACTGCAAACTGACGGTACCAACTGGTACATCATTAAGAAATAAGGATATTTTCAGTTAACAGGAACGGCTATATGCCGTTCCTGTTAACACCGTTTTGTAAGCTCCTTTTTCCTGAACTATCCATGAGATCCTGAGATGATGAATATAACTCTACCCTCCCGTATCTGTAAATTAGCAGCGTTGCTGATATTCATATCTGCCGCAGCACAGGCACAGCAACTGAAGCTGGGTAAAAACCCTACTGTACTGAAAAAGTCGGCCCTGTTGGAATTGGAAAGCGATAACCAGGGACTGCTGTTAACACGCGTTAACGATACAACCGCTTTATCCCCCTTATTCACCGCCGATGACGGTACATTGATCTATTTGAAATCAGATAACAGCCTGTATATCCGCTCGCTTGCAGGATGGAGAAAACTGTCCACAGGCTCCGGAACCGGTACTATTACCTTAAGCGGTGATCTTACCGGTACTGGAACAGGAACAGTTCCCGCTACAATCAGTAACCAGGCAGTTAGCTTCGCAAAATTTCAGAACATCAATACCCAGCGTTTGCTGGGCAGGTACACCGCCGGAGCAGGTAGCATGCAGGAAATAAGCCTGAACAGCTCTCTGAAGCTGAATACCGGTGGTACATTATATGCCGACAGTGCACTGGCTATCTGGAATGCCAGCAAGATCCAAAGCAGAAGGGTGCTGGATACTGTACCCGGTAACGGTGATGTCTTGAAATGGAATCCTACCAGGGCCATGTGGTTGCCTTCACAGGATATCACAGGTGGTGCTTCGTACGGAACACTTACAGATAACGATATATCGAAAGCAACCGCACCCGATCCCCAGTACAGGATGAAGATCTGGGCCAGTCCCATTTCCGGCGTTGTGCAAAACGGTCCGCTTGGTACAGGCGCCCATGCATGGAGTGTATTATCCTTCCAGATGCAGGCCAGTCCAACCAATGCGTTCACTACCCAGCTTTACTTTGATAAAAACACCCTGGCCCTGAAAGAATGGGGTGGCGTTGATCCGCTGACTACAAATACTGGTAATACCTGGTATAAAGTGGTAACCACACATGGTGATAACTCCTTTACAGATGGCGGGATCATCTTTGCAGGCAAAACCTCTGACGCTAATACGGAGGTGAGACAGGACGCTGCCAACTTTTTCTGGAATAATAGCAGTAAGTCGCTGGCTATTGGTTCCAATGCGCCGACAAGTACACTTGATCTGAATGGTAGCTTTTCATTGCCTATACGATCTGTAAACGGCAGTACTACAGTGACCGCTACTGATTATACAATTATTAAAACTGGTAACGGAAACGCCACTATAACGCTTCCTGCTGCTTCATCATGTCCGGGAAGGGTATATGTCGTAAAACGCATAAGTGGCTCCGGTACTGTGGGCATAACATCAAACGGCGGAAACGTTGACGGTTCAGGTACGTTAAATATGGGAGGGACCGCAAATCTTTCTTTTATGCTCCAGTCAGATGGTAACAACTGGTATACTCTTTCTAAAAGTTAATAAGAGAGAACCGATCAAGTGAAAAGAAGACTACTGAAATATCTACTAACCGCATTCCTGTCAGGCATAACGGCTTTGTCCTTTGCCCAGCAATCCGCCTACATTCCCCCCGGCGGACAAGCCTGGATATTCGGCAATGCTCCCGTTGCGCTCTACGGCAATATGCAACAGGAGGGTACCCTCGGCTCCAATCCCAACGCATTATTCTACTTCCTCGGTAAACGCTGGGTGAACGGCAACGCCGCTTCCCTGCCCGATGAAAGCACCGGAGGTCTCAACGGCACCGGTGGCATATTCCGCTTTTCTTCCAACAATACATTATACGGTAATACAGGTCAGCAAAGCATCTTTGGCGCTTACAGTGTGGCCGGCGGTATGGGCGCCAGCTTCCCCAACCTGGAGCTGAGCAACTCCGCAGGCCTGATCCTGGAAGACCTGAGCGATCTGAAGATCCGCAATACGCTTCATTTCAATAGTGGTCATATCTTCCTGAATGGCTGGAACCTGTCTGTAGGGCAGAACGCCCCTGGCAACATTACCGGCTACAGCGACCATCGTTTCGTGGTAACAGGTACAGGAGCCGCAGGGGGCTATCTCTACCGCGAAGGCCTCACCGCCGCCACAGGCAGGGTGGTTTTCCCCGTGGGTACAGCTGTCGGCAACTATGCCCCGGCGGCCATCGCCACCCAGGGCGCCCCTGATAACTTCAAAGTGCGCGTGTTCGACAACATCTACCAGAACGCAATTAGCGGTGCGCTTTTGCAAGATACCTTTATCTACAAAACCTGGGATATCGGCCACAGCCAAACAGGCAAAGCCCAGACAGATGTGATCCTGCAGCACATGAACACCGCCGAAATGCCCCTGTACGCCGCCTACCGCGACAGCAGCTATATTATTCATTATAACGGCGCCACCTGGGACCGCCTGCCACAACTGCCTTACCAACCGCAAACAGGTACGCTTACCACTCAAACCATGGGAACGGGCGCTACCATGCACCTGCGCAGTTTTCCCGGCGGACTGGCCAGCCAGGAGTTTTTCTCCAAAACGATCGGCTTCCCGGTGCTGCTGCCCCCGGCAGACTTTATCCTGTTCAATGCCTGGCGTATCTCTATCGATCAGGTACGCCTGGAATGGTCTACCCGCAAGGAAGTCAACAATGCCGTGTTTGAGATCGAACGCCGCTTTGATGGTGAAACAGACTTTACCACCATTGCCAGGGTACCCACCAGGGCGCCCGGCGGATACAGCAATTACCGCATCGATTACCCCTACCTGGATAATAACGACGCCGATGTCTGGACCTACTACCGTATAAAAGCCGTTTCACGCACCGGACAGGTTAGCTACACAGAGATCAGGGCCGTGCCGCCGCTGATCAAGATAGATGTCTATCCTAACCCGAACATGGGCCAGTTCCATGTACGTATCCGCGGCATCCGTACGCCGCTGGTGATGCAGCTGATGAACACCTGGGGACAGGTACTGCGCGAGTACGACGTACAAAATGATGCAGATGTAGAGATCCGCGAAGTGCCCGCCGCCATGTACTTCCTGGTATTGTATCATAAAGCAACCCAACAGGTAGCATACCGTTGTAAGGTGGAAGTGCTGGGACAACAATAATTTAAAAGTCTGAGGGTTTGACAGTTTAAAACGTTCGCGAACGTATAAATTTTCAAACCCTCAGGCTTTTAAACCCTCAAACTTTCAAACTTTCAAACATGTCCTGTTTTTTCATCTTTTTACTACATTTGTGTAAACATTAACGGTTTGAAGAAGATCATCATCACGATAGACGGTTATTCCTCCTGCGGAAAAAGCACACTGGCCAGGCAATTGGCCAGGGAGCTGGACTACATCTACATAGACAGCGGAGCAATGTACCGGGCCATCACCTTCTACTTCATTCAAAACCGTGTGGACTGGTCGGATACCGCAGCGGTAAAAGCTGCGCTGGAAAATATTCACCTGGAATTTGAGTATAACCCCGAAACGTCCCAGTCAGACATTTACCTCAACGGAGAAAATATCGAACATCTCATCCGCGAGATGCTCGTAGCAGAGAAAGTGAGCGAGGTAGCCGCCATCCGTGAAGTGCGTGAGTTTGCAGTAGCGCAGCAACAGAAAATGGGAGAGAAGAAAGGCATCGTGATGGACGGACGAGACATCGGTACCACGGTATTCCCCCATGCCGAACTGAAGATCTTCATGACCGCAGATACCGCTGTTCGCGTAGAACGCCGCTTCAGAGAACTCTATGCAAAGAACAAACACATTACCCTGCAGGAAGTAAAAGAAAATCTTGAACTGCGGGATTATATCGACTCCAACCGCGAGATCAGCCCCCTTCGCAGGGCAGATGATGCTATTATACTGGATAACAGTGAGTTAAGCATGGATGACCAGCTCAGGTTAGCCCTGCAATGGGTAGAGGATGTCATGATCGTACAACCCTCATAACCATTTCTTTCATAAATATTATTTCGGTTTTAGAGAAACGTTTTATACATTTGTTTTGATTCCGTGACCTACGGAAGCCTCAGATAGTTTACCACATCCTTTCGAATTTCCTTTATACATTTTTTTCCACCTTATCCGTATGTAAAAGCCATGCTTTGGTCTTATTGGTATTCAATAAGTGATAAAGATTTTGTGCAGACAGTAGAACATAGGCATAACGGGTATTTGTATATAGTCAGTACTTGATCATAATGTGTTGCTTTGGGAAAAATTTTACCCTGGCTGTATCCAAGAAGGACCTCTAAGCTATTAACCGTATATAGAGCATTTGTATATAAAATAAACGCCGGACAGGTTGCCAGGACGGCTGTTATAAACTTAATGTGGAATAGGATTGGGAAACCGGTCTTATTTCATGTTTTCAGTAGGTGTATTCGGTTAATAGGAAGAAGGGGCGAATTCTTTCGCCCTTTCGCTTTTTTTATGAATACCATCTTACAGGTCAGCAACCCGTAAGCATGATTAATTATTCATTCTTAATTATTAATTATTTAAATTGTGTTAGTTCTATTACCCTACTGATCCATGTTCAGCAAAGGTGTATGTATCTTATTTAGTTTAGCCGTTTGGGCAAGTGTAAACGTACTGGGGCAGGACTCATTGCTGGTACAACGTACGCTCGATTCTGCCAGAACATTGCCAAATGACACCAATAAAGTAAAATGGTTCATTGAAAGGGGGAGGGCAATGGCGCGTTTTTACGATGAGAGAAAAGAGGAGAATACCTTCCTGCAGGAAGCTATCAACCTTGGGCTGCGCCTGAAATATGCGCGGGGCCTTACGCATGCCTATAACGAAGTAGGCACCTCCAAGCGGAACAAATCTCAATATATACTTGCGGCGGATCTCCACGAGAAAGCGATAAAATATGCAGAGGAAACAAAAGATAACCGCCTGATCAGTAATGCCCTGAACAACGCCGGTGTAGATAACCGCCGGATGGACCAGCTGCAGAAAGCCTTCGAGCTCCATTTCAGGGCCCTCCACGCAGCAGAAAAGGCCAATGATGTTCGCAATATCTGTGTAGCAATCAATAGTATTGGTAATATCGAACTCTCCACCGGGAAATACACAGAGGCCCTCGGCCACTTTACCAAAGCCCTGTCGCTCGAAGAAAAGAATAAGAATGACCTCGGGGTGGCCATTAACCTGGCCAATATCGGCTACGCCTACCAGGGCCTAGGTAAAACAGACCTGGCCATCGAGTTCTACAAGCGCTCGCTGGAAGTGAACCGGAAGCTGAAGAACACCACGGGCATGGTGATATGCTACAACTCCCTGGGCGCCGCCTTCCAGGAAAAAAAGGACTATACACATGCCATGGATGCCCTGCAAAGAGCCCTGGCCATCAATGATAAAGTGGATGACAAGGTGCACTCCGCGGAAAGCTACCTGAATATTGGTAAATTGCTGAGTAAGGAACGCAAACACGAGGAAGCCCGCGCCTATTTTCAGAAGTCGATCGACCTGAGCCTTTTCTGGCGGTTCAAATCTATGTTGTATGAAGGCTATAAAGCCCTGGCTGCAGACTATAAAGCCAGCGGGGATTTTGAAAAGTCCCTGGCAGCATTGAATAAATCGCTGCTGTACAAGGATAGCATACTGGATGAGAACTCCGCCCTGGCCCTGGCCCAGACAAGGGCTATATATGAAGTAGACCGTAAAGACAACCAGATCAAATTACTGGAACATGATAAACAGATAAGCGAGCTGCGTACCAAACGTAACATTGTGTATACGCTTTCCACCGCAGGCTTTTTATTCATGCTGGCCATCGGCGGATTTTTCTATATCCGTCACCGTAACCTGGAGGCCAACAAACACACCCTGCAGCTGGAACTGCGTTCCCTGCGTGCGCAGATGAACCCGCATTTTATCTTTAACTCATTAAGTTCCATCCACCGCTTCATATGGAGCAACAACCAGGAGGAGGCCTCAGACTACCTAACCAAGTTCTCCCGGCTAATGCGTATGATCCTGGATAATACCCAGCATACCTTTATATCGCTGAACAAGGAAGTGGAATCACTACGCCTGTACCTCGACCTGGAACGGCTGCGCTGCAACGGGGTCTTTGACTACAACATCACCGTGGCAGATGAGATCAATGATGAAGAAGTGATGATCCCCCCAATGATCATCCAGCCCTACGTGGAAAATGCCATCTGGCATGGTCTGGTGCATAAATCAGGTAAAGGCCTGCTCTCCATCGATATGATGCTGAATGGCCGTACACTTGTATGCATAGTTACAGATAATGGTATCGGCCGTAAAAGGGCCATGGAAATAAAGGCTAAGAAAGGAGTGACCCACCGTTCAATGGGCATGCAGGTTACAGAAGGCCGTATAGATCTGATCAGGAAGATCAATAACAGCAGGGACACTAACGTAATAATTACAGATCTGGAAGACGGGGAAGGCAGGCCGGCTGGCACACAGGTAAAGCTTACCCTTCCCGTAGAGCTGATTTTTTAGTTTGAAAGTTTAAAAGTTTAATCGTTTAAAACGTTCGCGAACGTCTCAAACGCTCAAACACGTAAACTTTCAAACTTATTATACACAGACTTACAACTAAAACACTTGAACGCATGAGCGAAATCAAAGCTATCATTGTGGACGATGAGCAACACTGTATAGATGCCCTGCAAACCATGTTACAGAAGAAATGCCCGGAAGTAACAGTCATAGCAGGCGTTAACAGCGTAAGAGAGGCCAAAGCCCTTATCGACGAGGCACAGCCCGACCTGGTATTCCTGGACGTGGAAATGCCTTACCAGAATGGTTTTGAACTGCTGAAACTATTTGACAGGATATCCTTTGACGTGATATTCACTACAGCCTTTGAACAATATGCCTTAAAGGCCATTAAATTCAACGCACTAGACTACCTGCTGAAACCTTTCAGTATCCAGGAGCTGCAGGAGGCCGTACAGAAATGCCGTGATAGAAAAGCCGCCGGCCGCCCGAAAGAGAATAACATCTCGCCCCTCGATGTGTTCCTGGCCAATATGAAAACACTCCACCAAACCCACCGCAAAATAGCCCTGCCTACAATCAACGGTCTTGTGTTCATGCCTGTACAGAATATTGTACGCTGTGAGTCTACAGGCAACTATACCAAGATATTCTTTACAGATAAAAAGCACCTGCTGGTGTCCCGTCCCCTGAAGGAGTTTGAGGAGATGCTCTCCGATATGGATTTCTTCCGGGTGCACAACTCACACCTCATCAACCTGCAGCAGATGCAGTCCTATATACAGGGTGAGGGCGGCTTTGCGCTCATGACAGATGGCACGCAGGTAGAAGTATCAAGAAGAAGAAAAGCGGAGTTCCTTAAAAGGGCCATGCAATTCTAGTTATCCGGATTTATCCGTTTTTACGCCACTTATTTGAAAATCTCCGCCGGATAATAAATGTGAGTTGTGTAAGGTTTTTAGATCAGGTATTTTTGTTTCAGTAAGTCACACGATCACAATATAAAATTTATATAAACTCTTTTTTTCTCTGCATTACTAGCATTGAGTAGCCCCAAAGAAAAAAGGCACCTTACAGGTGTCTTTTTTAATTAGTATAATTTGCAACCGATGTCAATTTAAGGGCTTTCCCTTTCACCATCAATTTGTCCACGCTGCCGCCAGTTCATCCGCCTTATGCTCCAGCCCATAGAACCCAAGCAGTTTACGGATCACGCCTTCCACCAACGCATCCGGGCAGGAAGCCCCGCTGGTCAGCATAATGGTCACCGGCGTTTGATCCGGCAGGAAACGAAAGCTGTGCAGCTCCTGTTTGTGATGGAAATCCCAGTGCATGATCTCATTGGCAGAAACGATCTTTTCTTCGGATGAGATAAAGTAAGTAGGCAGTTTCTCTTCGCACAGCTCCACCAGGTGAGAGGTGTTGGAACTGTTATACCCGCCCACAACGATGGCCAGGTCGGCGTCTTCCTGTAAAAGGCCGTTCACCGCACTCTGGTTGTCATTGGTGGCATAGCATAAGGTATCACGGGTATCGGCAAAACGTTCTGCCGCATTGTCTTCCGTAGCAGCATATTTGCTGATGATCACGCTGCGGATGTAGTCGGCTATGGCCTGGGTTTCGGTGGCCAGCATGGTGGTCTGGTTCACTACACCCACCCTTTGCAGGTCGGTTTCCACGTTAAAACCGGGAGAGTACTGTCCTTTGAACAGCTCCGCGAATTCTGCGGCAGGCCGCTCACCGCTGATGAACGCTCCCAGGATCTTTGCCTGCTCCATGTCTTTTACCACCACAGTAGGCGTGTTATGCCGGCTATGAGAAAAAGTGGCCCGGGTTTCTTCATGCCCCGGTTTACCATGTACAATAACGGTATAGTCTTTCTGGCCTATCTGTTCGGCCTTATTCCATACCCGCTCCACAAAAGGACAGGTGGTATTGTATTGTAGAGGGGAAATGCCCAGTTCATTCAGCCGGGCTTCTATCTCCAGGGTAGTGCCAAAGGCAGGTATGATCACAATATCATCCGGCTGCAGGTCCTCCCAGGGCACCAGCTGTCTGCCGGCTGTATCCATAATGAATTGTACGCCTTTCTCCAGCAGGTCATTATTCACGTGCGGATTATGGATCATCTCACTGAGCAAAAAGATGCGCCTGCCGGGGTTCTCTTCAACGGTCCTGAAAGCGATCTCAATGGCGTTCTCCACACCGTAGCAAAACCCGAAGTGCCGGGCCAGTAATATCTTTAACGCCCCAAAATCAAGCGCGGTGGGCTTAAAATTCTTCTTCATCCTGTCCTGCTGCTTGCGCTTGTTTTTAATGGCGGTAATGAGTGGGCTGCGGTATATAATGGGAACGTTAAATGTCTTCATGCTGCAAATTTAGTCATTACTTGCAAGTTGTTGTTTGTTACTTGTCAGTTGCCTGTTAGTTGCCGGTCACCGGAAAATCCCCCCTGACCCTATCCGCACCCAGGCTAAAAGCTAACAGCCAGCAGCTAACAGCTACTCCTTACTGTGCTTATCCAGCCAGGCCCGTTCTTCCGGGCTCAGGCTGCCGATGCCTTTTTCGTTGATCTTGTCCAGCAGCTGGTCCAGTTTAAGCTGACGGTTTTCATCCTGGGCTTTCTTCACCACTTTCAGGGGTGATTTTTTAGGTTTGAACGCGCGCTTCTGACGAGGTTTGGCGGTATTTGCACCAGACAGGGCGTCAAACACCCACATCAGGGGTTGGCAAAGGTCTGTACCGTTCTTCAGGAGACGGATGTATATGAATCCCAGTGCGGCTCCGCCTATATGGGCAATGATACCGCCTATGTTTCCCTGGGGGATGGAAATCAGGTCAAGCACTATAATGGCCATCGCAAGCCATTTCAGCCGGACGCTGCCCAGCAGCAACAGCCCTATTTCGTAGTTGGGCATCAGGGTGGCGCTGCCCACCAGCAGGCACATAACGGCGGCAGAAGCGCCCAGCAAAGGCAGATTCACCGCAGCGGGGAACAGCAGGTTAAAGCTCAGCATATACAGTACGCCGCCCATCAGGCCGCCCAGCAGATAGAGCGGCAGGATCCGCTTATTGCCCAGGAAATCCCGGAAAAGATTGCCAAACCAATACAGGTTCAGCATATTGAAGAATATGTGAAAAATGTTAATGTGTGCAAACATGTAGGTGAATAATCCCCAGGGTTTTCTCAGCAATACCTCCAGGTTGCTGTGTAACACCAATTGGTCTGAGACAAACGTAAAAGCTACAGCTCCCGCCCTGCTGAAATAAGCGATCAGGCGTAAAAGGCCTAAGACCACAAAAATGGCTATATTCCAGAAAAGCAGGTGGTTAACTGTGTTTCCTTGTCTCAGCCAGTACCGAATATCCGATTGAAAAGAGGTTCCGTTCATAACTGAAAATTACTATTTAACGGGCAAATGAGTTGGCCAAAAATTTTCACTAAATTAAGGGTTCCGCCCCTTTTTTTACGTATCTTTGCCGTCCCGTTAAAGGGTAGTGGCCCGTCCCGGTCTTAATCGGTAGGCTAACGCCCTGGGAAATTAAATTAAATGGAGGAACCAAATTTTGGCAGAAAACAACATTACTAACGAACAAAACGCTGAACAACAGGCTCCGCAGGCAGCACCTGCCGCGGCAGAAACAGCGACACCAAATGCTCCTGTTGCCGTTACCGCTCACGATGACTTCGATTGGAGCGTAGACAAACGTAACGTATCTTCTTACAGCAAAGAAGAAAAAGTAAAGTACGACCAGACGTACGAGAGCACCTTTAAGGTGATCGAGGAGAATGGCCTGATCAACGGTACAGTGGTTGGTTTAACCAAAACCGATGCCGTGATCAACATCGGCTTCAAATCCGACGGTCTGATCTCCCTCAACGAATTCCGCGACCTGCCCGGCGTTAAAGTGGGCGACGAAGTGGAAGTACTCGTTGTAGAAAAAGAAGACCGCGACGGTAACCTGCACCTGAGCCGCAAACAGGCGCGCCAGCAACGTGCATGGGAAAAGATCGTGGAAGTTTACAAAACAGGCGAAGTGGTTACTGGTATCGTTACCAGCAAAACCAAAGGCGGCCTGATCGTAGATGTTTACGGTATGGAAACATTCCTGCCCGGTTCCCAGATCGATGTGAAACCGGTAACAGACTACGACCAGTTTGTAGGCAAAACCATGGAGTTCAAGGTGGTGAAAGTGAACGAAGCCATCCGCAACGCCGTAGTTTCCCACAAAGCACTCATCGAAAGCGATATCGAACAACAGAGAGTGGATATCATCTCCAAACTGGAAAAAGGCCAGGTATTGGAAGGTACCATCAAGAACATCACCGACTTTGGCGCGTTTATCGACCTGGGCGGCCTCGATGGTCTGTTATACATCACCGATATCAGCTGGGGACGTATATCTCACCCGAGCGAAATACTCCAGATGGATCAGAAGATCAATGTGGTGGTACTCGACTTCGACGACGAGAAAAAACGTATCAGCCTCGGTTACAAACAACTGACCCCGCATCCGTGGGATACTTTACCCGCTCACATCACCGAAGGTGCTAAAGTGAAAGGTAAAGTGGTGAACATCGAAGATTACGGCGCGTTCCTCGAAATCCTGCCCGGCGTAGAAGGCCTGGTACACGTTTCCGAGATCTCCTGGGCTTCTACTCCTATCAATGCAAAAGAATTCTTCAAATTAGGCGAAGAATACGAAGCAGTAGTAGTTACCCTGAGCAAAGATGAGCGTAAGATGAGCCTGTCCATCAAACAACTCACCGAAGATCCCTGGGCTACTATCGAAACCAAATTCCCGCTCGACAGCCGTCACAAAGGTATCGTGAAGAACATCACTCCTTATGGCGTATTCGTAGAGCTGGAAACAGGTATCGGCGGTATGATCCACATCTCCGACCTGAGCTGGATCAAACGCTTTAACCACCCCAGTGAGTACACTAAAGTAGGTAACGAAATAGAAGTAGTTATCCTGGGTATCGATAAAGACAACCGCAAGCTGAGCCTTGGTCACAAACAGATCGAGGAAGATCCCTGGAACACTTTCGAAACTATATTCCCCATCGGTTCGCTGCATGAAGGAACTGTAGTGAAGAAAGATGAGAAAGGCGCTACCGTTCAGCTGCAATATGGCCTGGAAGCTTACGCTCCTGCACGCCACCTCAGAACTGAAGATGAGAAACCCATCAACGTGGAAGATGTGAAAGAATTCATGATCATCGAATTCGACCGCAGCGAAAAACGTATCCTGGTATCTCATACAAGGGTTTGGGAACAGGCTAAAGCAGAAGAAAAAGAAGCCGTTGCCAAAGAAAAGAGAGCAGATGCTGACAAAACCCGTAAGGCAGTGAAGAACATCCAGAGCAAAGTAGAAAAAGCTACTCTGGGCGACCTTGGCGCACTGGCCGAACTGAGGGAAAAGCTGAAGCAATCTGAAGGCGGCGAGAAGAAAGAAGGCGACCAGCAGTAATCTGAAGCTTCAAACGCTCATATAAAATCCCTTCCCGTTTACGGGAAGGGATTTTTTTTTGCCCCATGTTGCCACCTGATCACCCGCCCTATGACAGCAGAGGTTAGTTTTTTGCAGGCTTATTATTACATTCAGCCCCCACAGGACCGTTGACATCAACATACCTTAAGCAACAACAGCATGATACTGAAACACTATTTCCACGTAAGTATCCTCTTACTATTACTATGCTCGCAATTGGGCTTTGCCCAGCCCGTTACCCTGCAGGACCTCCGCTGCGAAGCAAAGCAGTCGCCCGTTGGTATAGACCGCGCACATCCCGTCTTTAGCTGGAAACTGGCTTCCACCGCAAAGAACGTGGTGCAGACAAGTTACCGCATCCTCGTAGCCAGCTCCCCGCAGCTGCTGAACTCCACTCCCGATCTCTGGAACTCCGGGAAGATCGCCTCAGCCAACAGCGTTTTTATTCCTTATAGGGGCAAACCCCTGAAAAGCGCTGCCACGGTCTACTGGAAGGTGGAAGTCGAAACCAACAAAGGCCCGGTAGCCCCCCTGGGCGATCACTTTATCACCGGTATCCTCCATCAGCAGGAATGGTCATCGGCCCAATGGATAGGCTATGAAGCCCTGCCGGATACGATGGTTGTGTACCCCGGTGTGCACGGCAGCGGCAATAAGCTGGGGGATAAAGCGCTGAAGCGTTCCCTGTCGCCCTACCTGCGCAAATCTTTCCCGATAGAGAAAAGGGTGCAACAGGCCCTGGTATTTGTCAGCGGCCTGGGGCACTATGAACTGTACCTCAATGGTAAAAAGGTGGGCAATGATTTCCTGGCGCCCGGCTGGACCACCTACTCCAAAACCTGCTTGTACAATACATTTGATATCACCGAACAGCTGCAGCAGCAGGAGAATGTCATTGGCGCCATCGTTGGCAATGGCTTTCTCAATATCAACCGCGAGCGTTACCGTAAACTCGTGATCGCACAAGGTTACCCCATGCTGCGGCTTAAACTGCTCATCCGGTATACCGACGGTTCTTCCGGTGAGATCGTGACAGACAACTCCTGGAAAACAGCGCCCTCACCGGTTGTTTTCAACAGCATATATGGCGGGGAAGATTATAACGCCAACCTGGAACAAAGCGGGTGGTGCCAGGCAGGCTTTAATGATGCAGCCTGGCGTCCGGCACTGCAGGTACAAAGCCCCGGCGGTGAAATGCATGCCCAGATGGCTTATCCGCTACAGGTAATGGATTCCTTCGCGGTGAAAACAGCGGCTATTTCCAAAACAGGAAAATATGTGGCAGACTTCGGTCAGAATGCTTCCGGCATCATCCGCCTGAAGGTAAAAGGCCTCAAAGGCGCAACGGTACGCATCACGCCCGCCGAATTGCTGGACGACAACGGAGAGCCCTACCAGAAGGCCAGCGGCTCCCCTTATTATTTTTCGTATACACTTAAAGGTGATGGGGTGGAAGAATGGACGCCCCGCTTTACTTATTATGGCTTCCGCTATGCCATGGTAGAAGGCGCCGTGCCGGTGAACGATTTCAAGCCCGGCGACTCAGCCCGGTTACAGGACATTACCTTCCTGCATACCCGCAACAGCGCACCTGCCGCCGGTAGTTTTGAATGTTCAGATACACTGTTCAACAGGATACATAGCCTGATCAATTGGGCTATCCGCAGCAATATGGCAAGCGTATCCACCGATTGTCCCCACCGTGAAAAGCTCGGCTGGCTGGAGCAAACCTACCTGCTGCGCGCCTGTGTAGGTTATAACTACGATATCCTGCACCTCTACAATAAAACAGTGGATGATATGATCGCCGCACAGACTCCCGATGGCCTGGTGCCGGATATTGCCCCGGAATACGTAGTGTTCGACGGCGGCTTCCGCGACTCGCCTGAGTGGGGCAGCGCCAGTATACAGATACCCTGGTTTCTCTACACCTGGTATGGCGACAAACAGGTATTGAACAGGGCTTATAATATGATGCAGCGCTACCTGACATACCTCCGCCAGCGCTCAAATGGTCATATACTGGATTATGGCCTGGGCGACTGGTTCGATATGGGGCCCGGCCGTCCAGGCTATGCACAGCTTACTCCGCTCTCACTAACGGCTACGGCTATCTATTTCCAGGACGCTGACGTGATGGCAAAAATAGCGCATGCCTTAGGCAAAACCGCTGACGAACGGCACTATACGCTGCTGGCCGACAGTATAAAACTGGCTTTTAATAACAGGTTCTTCAACCCCGCCACCGGCGTGTATGCCACCGGCAGCCAAACAGCCTACGCCATGCCCCTGTACACGGGCCTTGCAGATAAACAATACCGGGATAAAGTGATCAGCAATCTCGCAGATTCCATCCGCAGCGGTAACTTCAAACTTACTGCCGGGGATATCGGCTATCATTACCTGGTGAATGTGCTGAGCAATAACGGACAATCGCAATTGTTATATGATATGAACAACCGCGATGATGTGCCGGGTTACGCTTTCCAGCTGAAGCACGGCGCTACGGCGCTGACAGAATCCTGGCCGGCGCTTCGTTTTGTGTCTAACAACCACATGATGCTGGGGCACCTGATGGAATGGTTATATAACGGCCTCGCAGGCATCCGCCAGGCGGATAATGATATCGGCTTTTCTACATTGGAGATTGCGCCGCAACCTGTAGACGGCATAGATTGGGTAAAGGCAGGTTTTGAAACCCCGCATGGCAGGGTGGAGGTGCACTGGCGTAAAAAAGGTAAGCAGTTCACACTGGATCTGAGGCTGCCTGCCAACACAAAGGCCAGGGTAGTGCTGCCGGGCAGCAACAAGGTCATAAATGCAGGCTCCGGTGAGCACCATTTTACCGCATCGCGCTGATGGGAACAGGTGCAGATCGCCGGCATAAAATCCGGGCCATAACCGTAGTGAAGGTGTGTGAGTGTTACAGCAGCAGTTTCAGCCGCTCGTCATTGAACGCTCTCAGCGAGTCCAGTTGAAGGTCTGCCAGCGCATAGCGTTTATCGCTGCGTTTATGCGCTTCCGGTACTACCACCACTTTCATGCGGGCAGCCTTGGCGGCGACCATACCGGTAACAGAATCTTCAAAGGCCAGGCAATGCAGCGGATCGGCATTCAGCGCTTTGGCGCAGGCCAGGTATACCGCGGGGTGGGGTTTACCGTGTGATTCAAATTCGGCGGAGCAGACAGCGTGAAAATAAGGACTGATATCCAGGTGATCCAGGGCAGATTTGATCAAACGCATAGGAGAGGAGGAGGCCAGTCCGATCTTCCAGTCCTTTCCACGGAAATATTCCAGTATATAATGCAAACCGTCCATGGCGTTGCCCTGGGCCAGTATTTTGGCGGTTACCGCGTCAATGATCTCTGTGGTGACCTGCTCCTTGCTTTTACCGTTCCACTTGAAATAGTTATGCCAGTAGTCCACCACTTCTACCGTACGCAGCCCCGTGGTCAGGGAGCTGAGCTCCGAACTGAGCTCCACGCCTACTGTAGCGAATACCTCCCGCATAGCGATCCCCCAAAGTGGTTCAGAATCAATCAATAGGCCATCCATGTCAAAAATCACCGTGTTCATCATAGTACTTGTCTGTTTGCGCCGCAAAGTTACGCTTAAAAGTCGGTAGTCGCTAGCCGCCCGTTGTTAGGAGTATGCTAATATTCAGATCGGTGTGATCATCAGCGCTTATAAAATCCAACAATTATAACGGCATCTCCGCAAAAAGCAGGTTGATCCCCCTTCCAATCTGGCCTACTTTTGCGATATTACAATTGCAATACAATGGAAACACAGGAAAAAATGAACTATGAGCGGATAGCCACGGCTATCGGATACCTGTCTGAGCATTTCTTGGAACAGCCAGACCTGGACGAGGTAGCGGCGCAGGTGCACCTGAGCCCTTTCCATTTTCAGCGCCTGTTCAGCGCCTGGGCAGGTGTCAGCCCCAAGAAGTTCCTGCAGTATTTAACTACCTCCTACCTGAAAAACAGGCTGGCTGAAAGTGCCAACCTGATAGAAGCAGCAGAATGGGCGGGCTTATCCAGCCAGTCCCGCGTGTACGATCTGTTCGTGAACATAGAGGCCGTCACCCCCCACGAGTTCCGCAATGCAGGCGCGGGGCTTACCATACAGTACGGCTACCATGATACGCCTTTCGGCAAATGTTTTATTGCCGTTACCTCCCGTGGCGTCTGCGGACTCAGCTTCGTAGAAGCAGGGGAGGAGCAGGCCGCGCTGGAGCATTTCAGACAACGCTGGGCGTTTGCAACCATCGTACCCGGACAGGAAGCTACGGCTGCCTATATTCAGCAGATCTTTCCCGAAGGATCTTTACCCGCCGGTAAGCTGCACCTCCTGGTGCAGGGCACTAATTTCCAGGTAAAGGTATGGCAGGCCCTCCTGCAGATCCCGCCCGGAGCCGTGTCCACCTATCGGCAGATAGCCCGCAGCATTGGACACCCCAACGCCTCGCGCGCCGTAGGTACCGCCATCGGTAACAACCCGGTAGCCTGGCTGATACCCTGCCACCGCGTGATCCGCCAGGAAGGCATCCCCGGTGAGTACCACTGGGGCGCCGTCCGCAAAAAAGCCATCATCGGCTGGGAAATGGCCAAACAGGAGCTGAAGGAAACCGCTTAAGCACCGTCCGTCGTCATTGCGAGGCGCCCCGGGCCCCCGGGGTAACCGCGACGAAGCAATCCTCTATATCCCCCATAACTCCCAGTTATCACTCATAATTAATAGTTATCGCTCCCCTCCCTCATTTCCCCCAAAAAAGTTTTGAAATCCTGTCTTCCCACGCTATCTTTGTAATAGTCCACTAATACTATAGGAATATAGGATGTTAAGGAGGCGAGCTGTATATCATGTACGACCAACATTATTGAATCTCAATAATATATACAAGCCCTCCACATCAGGGGGGCTTTTGATTTTTAACAAAATTTACCACCACCGTAAATAGATCAGCATGCAAAGCTTCAGAACAGAACTGGAAAATCCCGTTGTTGAAAAAGACATCATAGAACTGGAAAAAAAGATCCGTTTGTTCCGTGAGGGCCAGATACCGGAAGAAAAATTCCGTAGCCTGCGCCTGGCCAGGGGTATTTACGGACAACGCCAACCCGGCGTACAGATGGTCCGCATCAAGCTGCCCTATGGTAAAATGACGCTGCAGCAATGGCATCGCATCACCGAAGTGTCTGACGAATATGCTACCGGCAACCTCCACCTTACCACCCGCCAGGATATCCAGATCCACTACGTGAGCCTGGAAAGAACGCCCGAACTGTGGACCAAGCTGGATATGGATGATATCACCATACGAGAAGCCTGTGGCAATACCGTTCGCAATATCACCGCTTCTGATAAGGCAGGCATTGATCCCGATGAGCCCTTTGATGTAGTGCCCTATGCAGACGCTGCTTTCCGCTATTTCCTGCGTAACCCTATCTGCCAGGATATGGGCCGTAAGTTCAAGATTGCTTTCTCTTCCAGCGATAAAGACACTGCCTGGGCATTTATGCACGACGTTGGCGTAATACCCAAAGTACGCGAGGTGGATGGTAAAACCGTAAGGGGCTTTAAAGTAATGGTAGGCGGCGGTCTTGGCGCCCAGCCTTACCTGGCGCACACTGCCTTTGAGTTCCTGGAAGAAGATCAGCTGATACCTTACATAGAGAATGTGCTCCGCGTATTTGATCGCTACGGCGAAAGGGCCAGCCGTCATAAAGCACGCCTCAAATTCCTGATCCAGAAAATAGGTTTCGAAGCGTTTGAAAAACTGGTAAAGGAAGAACACAAAGCGCTGAAGTCTAAAACATTTGTGGTAGATACCACCGTTCAGCCGGTAGAGCTGCCCGATCCCAACCCCGTGCTGCCTGCTTACACAATAAAGGATGCAAAAAAATATGAAGCCTGGAAAACCACCAATGTATTCCGCCAGAAACAACAGGAATACTTTGCGGCTTACGTACGCGTTCCCCTGGGCGACATCAGCAGCGTAATCTCCCGTCAGCTAATCGCAGCGCTGAAACCTGTTATTGCCAACGATGTGCGCGTAACCGCCAACCAGGGACTGCTGCTGAAATACATTCAGCCGGCTCACCTGCCTTATGTGTACAGTGTACTGGAAACAGCCGGCTTTGCAGAACCTGGTTTTGACAGCATCGCAGATATCACCGCCTGCCCGGGTACAGATACCTGTAACCTGGGGATCAGCAGCAGCACCGGTATCGCTGCAAAACTGGAGGAAGTGATCGCAGAAGAATTTCCTGACCTGGTATATAATAAAGACATCAAAATAAAGATCAGTGGCTGTATGAACTCCTGCGGTCAGCATGGTATCGCGGCCATCGGCTTCCATGGCAGCTCCATGAAGAGCGCCGGTAAAACATTGCCTGCCCTGCAGGTATTACTGGGCGGTGGTATTGTTGGTAACGGTGTTGGCCGTGTAGCCGACAAAGTGATCAAAGTGCCCAGCAAACGTGGTCCTGATGTCCTGCGTACCCTGCTGCACGACTACGAAACCAACGCACTGGAAAATGAACTGTTCAACGATTATTACGACCGCCAGGGTGAACGTTATTTCTATGATCTGCTGAAACCACTCACAGATCTGGCTACCCTGCGCGATGAAGATTTCATAGACTGGGGCAAGGATGAGAACTATGCTACCGCCATTGGCGTGGGCGAGTGCGCTGGCGTTGTGATAGACCTGGTAGCCACCCTGCTCTTTGAAGCAGAAGAAAAACTGGCCTGGGCTGCGGAAGCGCTGAACGCCAGCATGTATGCAGACGGTATCTATCATGTGTACTCTTCTTTTGTACAAGGCGCAAAAGCACTGCTGCTGAGCGAAGGCGTTAGCTGTAACACCCAGCACGGTATTATCAATGATTTCGACAAGCATTTTGTAGCAACCGGCAAACTGCCGGTAGCAGGCGGTTTCAAAGCCCTGGTATTACAGATCAATGAGCACGAGCCTACTGAAAGCTTTGCCAAACAATATTTCCAGCAGGCAGAAACATTCTATAAACAGGCACAGGAATACAGGCAGTCCATCGCTGCTGCAGCGCAGGTAAATGGGTGATCGTCCACTTAAAAAATTGAACTAATTATGCAGAATATAGTCCCGAAATTAACCCTGGTGGGAGCAGGTCCCGGTGATCCGGAGCTGATAACAGTGAAGGGCCTGAAAGCCATCCGGCAGGCCAGGGTAATATTGTACGATGCCCTTGCCAATAACGAACTGCTGGATCATGCGCCCGCAGATTGCCTGAAACGTTTTGTGGGTAAACGCTGCGGTATGCATGTATACAGCCAGGACGAGATCAACCGCATGATCGTGAAATATGCCCTTACCTACGGCAGCGTGGTAAGGCTGAAGGGTGGCGACTCTTTTGTTTTTGGCCGCGGCCAGGAAGAGGTTACCTTTGCCCAGCAGTTCGGGATAGAGACCGAGGTAGTACCCGGTATCTCCAGCGCAGTGGCAGTACCCGGCATCAATAACATCCCCGTTACTGCACGTAACGTAAGCGAAGGTTTCTGGGTGATCACCGGTCACACACAAACCGGCGCCCTGTCACGCGATCTTGAATTTGCCATCCAGGCCAACACAACGGTGGTGATCCTCATGGGTATGAGCAAGCTGGCTGAAATAGCAGGTATCTACACCGCCATGGGCAAGGGAGATATACCGGCCGCCATTATCCAGAACGGTTCCCTGCCTACCCAGAAATTAGGCATCGGCACCGCCGGAGACCTGGTGCAGATCGCAGAAAGGGAAGAGCTGCGCAACCCCGCCATCATCGTGGTAGGAGAGGTGGTACGCTTCCACGAAGCGTTCAAGGCCATGCAGGAAAAGCTGGCAGACGAGCTTAAATTAGCGGTATAATGGAAGAAAATCATTTATTCCCCGTATTCTTCAAGCTGAACCGTTTACACGTACTGGTAGTAGGCGGCGGCAATGTCGGTCACGAAAAAGTGAACGCTATGCTGCAGAACTGCCCGGACGCCAACATCACCGTAGTGGCCACCTGGTTCCTGGAAGCGCTGGAAGCACTGGCCCAAAAACATCATAGCATCACCCTGGTACAGAAGGAATTCTCCTGCGGCGACCTGCTGGGTAAAGACCTGGTGATAGCCGCCACCAACCTCCCTGAGCTGAACCGTAGCGTGTGGGAACACGCCAAATGCAGTAAAGTGCTGATCAATGTGGCAGATACCCCGGAACTGTGCGACTTCTACCTGGGTTCCATCGTACAGAAGGGAAACCTCAAGATTGCCATCTCCACCAACGGCAAATCACCCACCATTGCCAAGCGCCTCAAACAGGTGCTGCAGGAAAGCATCCCCGATACGCTGGACGAAGTACTGCACAAGCTGCAGGCCATCCGCGACAAACTCAAAGGCGATTTCTCCGAAAAAGTGAAACAGTTAAATGAGATTACCGAGGTACTGGTACAGGAAAAGAACAAAACCTAAGCCTTCCATTCCTTAAAATTACATTATAAATAATTCTATATAATTAAATCCGGAGCAATCCGGATTTTTCATTTTGAGGCGTTTTTTTATTAAAATGCTTACTGTTAATGGTTTATCCAAAAATACTCTTATTCTTATGTTGTATTACTATTAAAAATATATAAATAAATATCGGTTCAGTAGATGAAATATTCAGTTTGTCTTCGTAATTTTATATCAGAAACGAAGAAATGAGCTAAATAACGACACTGTTTACTGAAGAATACCATTATTATCAACCAAAGTCACCATCTTTATCGACAAAGCCGCTTTTCAGGGTTACAACGCCAATGAATAATGCCAAAGTCAAAACCAGCCAGCGGAGCAGAACCATCCTTTAAATAACCCGGCAACGGTTATCGGTTCTGCTCCACTTAAGTGAAGATCTTATATTTTACAGATATATAAAGAAACCAGCGGTCATAGGCGGGGGAGCATTGAATATCCGGGCAGCGAAGGCCATGAAAAGAAACTTGCCTTGATATTTACCTGCCGCCTTATGCCGCGCCAACCTGCAAAACGGCGTTTATACCCCGCCGTGAGCCCATCAATAAGGATTCCCGCTTCCCTATAGTTTACCTTCTACCGGGCCCGAAAGGGGCGCCGGTAAAGGTGTTTTATCGTATCTTTGTTATGAATTATGGATGAATCTACCTTAAGTACAAATTACATCGAAAGGACCGTTACCTATGTCAAACAGGAGTTAATTAACGCTGAAGGTGGGCACGATTGGTGGCATATTCATCGCGTATGGCAACTGGCCAGGCACATCGGCGCCAAAGAGCAGGTGGATATGCTGGTAGTAGAACTGGGAGCCCTGTTACATGATATTGCTGACTCCAAGTTCCATAACGGAGACGAAAGTATCGGCCCGCAAAAGGCTGGTAACTTTCTGCAAAGTATAGGAACCCCCGAACCCGTAACCCGGCACGTTGTAAATATCATTCAGCACATTTCCTTTAAAGGAGGTAACCACCGGCAGGAGTTTTTTTCGCCCGAGCTGGCTGTTGTCCAGGATGCCGACCGCCTGGATGCCCTCGGCGCTATCGGTATTGCCCGTACCTTCAACTACGGCGGCTTTAAGAACCGCCCCCTGTACGATCCCACCATCCAGCCCAACCTGCAAATGACCAAAGAGCAGTACAAGCACAGCCTGGGCCCCACCATCAACCATTTTTACGAAAAACTGCTGCTGCTGAAAGACCGCATGAATACCACCACCGGGAAGATCATGGCGGAAGAACGCCACCAGTTCATGGAACAGTTCCTGCGCCAGTTCTATGCAGAATGGGACGGTAAGGCCTAAGCCCTTGGTAAAAAGCGTATAAGTTATTTTCCGGCTGTCTCGAAGAACAGCGCTTTTAGTTCTCCGGCGTCCTCCGGTTTCATTTTACCGCTCAGGATCAGGCGAAGCTGCCTTCTTCTCAGGGCGCCGTCATATAATTTCCTCTCTTCTTCCGTATCGGGGATGATCGCCGGCACCGGGCGGGAGTTTCCATTGGGATCTAAGGCCACAAAGGTCATAAAGGCCTCGTTCGATTTATAACGGTACTGCTGCACCGGGTCTTCTCCCCACACCCGCATATGTACCTCCATGGAGGTGGTAAAGGCGCGGCTCACCCTGGCCTCTATATGTACCACGTTGCCCAGCTTGATCGGGGTTTCAAATGAGATATTATCCACAGACGCCGTTACCACAGGGGCGCTGCAGTGCTTCATACAGGCAAGCGCGGCGGCTATGTCCATCCAGTACATCAGCCGGCCCCCCATTAAATTGCCAAAAGTATTGGTGTCGTTGGGCAGCACCAGCTCCGTCATCCGGATCACCGAGTCTTGCGCATGTTTAGGCGTCAGTGTCATTGTTTTTTTTAAATTTTTTGTCCATTGCCGGTAGTCCACGCTCCATAGCTATGTCCCGCACAGGTTGGTATACCCTCTTACCGGTAAACGGCCATGGACTATGGACTATCGGCTATGGACTAGTCCGATTTTCCGCCGCGAAGATACTTATTTTCCAGAGGGGAATTCACACGATTCCGGATAATAAATCAAAGGAATAAAACCCCGTTTGCGGGTTGGTAAAAATTTTGTGTTAACTTTGCATGACCTTCGGAAGTAATTCTACATGATGACAGGAACAGGTTACACCAAACATCCGGCGCTTCCCTTTTAGGTCATGTATCTTTTCAGAACTTAGTTTTTATGGCAAAATATATCTTCGTTACGGGAGGTGTTACTTCCTCATTGGGTAAAGGAATTATAGCCGCCTCGCTGGCTAAACTATTGCAGGCACGCGGCTTGAGAGTGACAATTCAGAAATTTGATCCATATATTAACGTGGATCCCGGTACATTGAACCCTTATGAGCACGGGGAATGTTACGTAACCGAAGATGGCGCAGAAACCGATCTGGACCTTGGTCACTATGAGCGTTTCCTCAATACGCCTACTTCACAGGCCAACAACGTGACCACCGGCCGCATTTACCAGACAGTTATTAATAAAGAAAGGGAAGGTGCCTACCTGGGTAAGACCGTCCAGGTCATCCCCCACATCACCGATGAGATCAAACGCCGCATCCTGCTGCTCGGGAAAGACGGTAAGTACGATATTGTGATCACCGAGCTGGGTGGCACCGTGGGCGATATCGAATCCCTTCCTTATATAGAGGCGGTACGTCAGCTGCAATGGGAACTGGGAGAGGAAGACTGCCTGGTGGTACACCTCACCCTGATACCGTACCTGCGCGCTGCCAAAGAGTTGAAAACCAAACCCACACAGCACTCCGTAAGGCTCCTGAGCGAAAACGGCGTGCATCCCGATATCATCGTCTGCCGTACGGAAGAACCCATGTACCGCGACCTGAAGAAAAAGATCGCCCTCTTCTGTAATGTACAGGTAGACGCCGTGATCGAGGCAAACGACGTAAGCACCATCTATGAAGTGCCCCTGGAAATGATGCGCGAGAAACTGGATGTGATCTGCCTGCGTAAACTGAACCTGCCCATCGAGAAAGAGCCCGAGCTCGCCAGATGGCGCGAGTTCCTCGATAAGCTGAAATATCCCAAATCAAAAGTAACCATCGGCCTGATCGGCAAATATGTGGAATTACAGGACGCCTACAAATCCATCCTGGAATCTTTCATCCACGCCGGCGCGGTGAATGAGTGCAAAGTAGTAGTACAAAACCTTCACTCTGAACATATTACTCCTGAGAACGTGGCAGAAAAGCTGAAGAACCTGGACGGCCTCCTGGTAGCCCCCGGTTTTGGCCACCGCGGTATAGAAGGCAAGATCACGGCTATCCAGTATGCCCGTGAGAACAGCCTGCCTTTCTTCGGTATCTGCCTGGGTATGCAGATGGCCGTGGTAGAATACGCACGTCACGTCATGAACTGGGCCGACGCCCATTCTACCGAAATGAACCCGGAAACCGCCCACCCGGTGATCGGTCTCATGGAAGAACAGAAAAAGATCACCGCCAAAGGCGGCACCATGCGCCTGGGCGCCTATACCTGCGAGCTGCAACCCGGTTCCAGGGCCGCTGAAATATATGGCTCCACCGTCATCAGCGAAAGGCACCGCCACCGCTACGAGTTCAACAGCCAGTTCCAGACCGATTTCGAGCACGCAGGCCTGGTACTCTCCGGCCGCAACCCGGAAAGCACCCTGGTGGAAATGATCGAACTCCCTGAGCATCCGTTCTTTGTGGGCTGCCAGTTCCATCCCGAGCTGAAAAGCACCGTGGAAAGGCCTGCCCCCCTGTTCGTACACTTCATCGCTGCCGCCAAACAATATGCAGAGAGCAAGAACGGGAAAGTAAAAGCCGAAGAAAAGAAGATCGTACACCACGATTAAGCTGCCAGCTGTCAGCTATTGGCTTTTAGCATAATTAATCAGGAATTAATTTATTAGCTAAAGGCCAACAGCTAAAAGCTAATAGCTGTTTCCATAACATAACATATTGAGCTGCTAGCTGTTAGCTATTGGCTTTTAGCAGGATTGGCCCGCGGTTTATTAACTAAAGGCTGACAGCTAAAAGCTGATAGCTAATTTCTTTTCACTACCTTTGCTGCCTAAATTTTAATTCATTTCATGGACAGAAATTCGGTCATTGGTTTTATCCTGTTAGGTGTTTTGCTGGTGGGGTATATTATCTTCAACCAGAAACAGCAGGTAAAATCCCTGAGAGAAAAAGCCCGGCAGGATTCCATAGCTAACCTTAATAAGCCGAAAATACTTACTGATACCGCGGGCACTGCCGCTGCGGCGCCAGACTCCGCCCAGCTGGCCGGCGAATATGGCGCCTTTGCCGCCGCCGCCACCGGTACCCCTCAGCAAACCGTACTGGAGAACGAACTGGTTAAGATTACCTTTACCAATAAAGGCGGTCAGCCCGAAACAGTACAGCTGAAAGATTTTAAAACCTCCGACGGCGACCCGCTGATCCTGGTGAACGGTTCCTTTAACCGCCTCTCCCTTCAGCTGCCGGTAAATAATCATACCTTAAATACCGCTGACCTGTTCTTTACCGCTTCACCGGTACAGCGCCAGGCAGATGGCAGCCAGACCCTTACCTACCGCGTAGCCGTTACGCCCGAAGAATACCTGGAGCTGGTCTACACCCTGAAACCGGGTAACTATACCGTAGATTATACCATCCATGGCGTAGGACTGGAAAACGTGCTGCCTGCTTCGCAGAAAACCCTCACCCTGCAGTGGAACTGGGAACAGCACAAGCAGGAGCTGGATATGGAGAACGAACGCATGAACAACCAGGTGCACTACCAGTTCACCGATGGTAAACGCGATTACTTCACCCTGCAGCGCACCAGCCAGGAAAAACTGGAAGGTCAGCAACAGTGGCTCAGCGTAAAACAGCAGTTCTTCAATATTTCCTTCATTGCCCGCAAAACGCCTTTTGCAGGGGCAGAAGTGAATACCAAAGTGCCGCAGAGCGGTAATATCGTAGGCCAAACATTTACCACCATAGAAATCCCGTACAGCCGTGCACACGATTTCAGCTTCCCGATAGAGATCTATTACGGCCCTAACCACTATAAAACGCTGAAGTCCTTCGATATCGGCCTGGAAAATATCATCCCCCTCGGCTCAGGTATCTTTGCCTTCGTAAAGTATGTGAACAAGTGGATCATCATCCCCGTGTTCAACTTCCTGAGCGGCTTTATTGGCAACTACGGAATCATCATTATACTGCTCACCGTATTTATCCGTCTTATCATAGCGCCTTTCACTTACCAGAGCTATGTATCTCAGGCTAAGATGAAAGTGCTGAAACCGGAGCTGGACGAACTGCGCAAAAAACATGGCGACGACCAGCAGGCTTTCGGTATGGAACAGATGAAGCTCTTCAAGAGCGCAGGTGTGAATCCTTTGGGCGGATGTTTGCCTGCCCTGCTGCAGCTGCCTATCCTGGTAGCCATGTATAGCTTCTTCCCGTCCTCCATTGAGCTGAGGCAGGAAAGCTTCCTGTGGGCAAAAGACCTCTCTACCTACGATTCTATCCTGAACCTGCCCTTCACCGTGCCGTTCTATGGTAATCACATCAGCCTTTTCACCCTGCTGATGACGGCTACCAGCTTGATCCTGGCCTTCTACAACCGTGGTATGGCCGATCAGAGCAACCCGGTGATGAAATATATGCCCTACATCTTCCCGATCATGCTGCTGGGCATCTTTAACCGTACAGCCGCCGCCCTTACCTTCTATTACTTCCTGTCTAACGTGATCAGTATCGCCTTACAGTGGGTGTTACAGACATTTGTGATCAACCACGACAAGATCCACGCTCAGATCCAGGAGAACAAGAAGAAGCCGGTGTCAAAATCCAAATGGCAGGAGCGCCTGGAAGACATGCAGAAACGCCAGCAGGAAATGCAGCAACGCTCTTCAGGAAAGAAGAAATAAAAAGTAAAGCATCGATAATAAAAAAAGGACGCGGAGATCATCTCCGCGTCCTTTTTTTATTAATGCTTTTATTATTGTTTAATTGTCCTTTTTGGGAGGTGGGTTATAAGTGGCTTTCGGTGTAGGCTGTTCCTGCTTATGATCTTTCTTTTCGTTCTCTTTCTCCTTTTCTTTATGTTCTTCCTTCTTCGGTTCCGGAGCCGCTTCTTCGCCATACTGCGTTACATCAATATAATCGCTGGCGCTGCCGGATCCTACATCTTCCGCTTCTGCCCCGGGTTGTACGTTAGAATCGTAGTTCAGGTAAATATCATTATGCAGGGTAGCGGGAATGGGGAACTGCGACTTGCTGTCAATCTTCAGTGTTTTATCTGCATATACTTTCTGCATGAAATAAGCCCATATCGGCAGTCCGGTGTTGGCGCCCTGACCAACGGCGGTGGTGTTAAAGCGCAGGAAGTTGTTTTCACAACCTACCCAGGCGCCTGCCAGCAGCTGGGGGGTATAGCCCAGGAACCAGCCATCGGTATTGTCGTTGGTGGTACCGGTCTTACCTGCCATCTCGCCTTCCATCTTATAACGGAAACGCATACGCGCACCCGTACCGCCGGGACCCACCACGCCCTCCATCATCTTCACCATCGTATAGGCTTCATTTTCGCTGATCACCTCCCGTTTTTCAGGGGCAAATGTCTGCAGTATGTTACCGTTACGGTCTTCTATACGCGTAATGTAAATAGGTTTGGAGATAAAGCCCCTGCCCGGGAACATGGTATAAGCCTGCAGCATTTCATACAGGGATATTTCCGGTGTACCCAGCGCAATGGAAGGGTACGGCGGGATCTCACTGGTAAAGCCGATCTTATTTTTGGCAAAATCAGCAAATGCCTTGGCGCCCAGCTGTTTGATCAAATAGGCAGATACCAGGTTCAGTGAACGGGCCAGCGCCCCTGCCATGGTAATGGTGCCGCCTACGCTACCCTCAGAGTTGCGGGTCAGTGTCCAGTCGCCAATGGTGATAGGCTCATTGGGCAACATGGTATTGGGCGACATACCGTTCATGATGGCAAAGCAATACAGGAAGGGCTTAAAGGTAGAACCCACCTGCCTGCGGGTTTTGGCTACGTGGTCGTTCTTGAAATAACGGAAATCCGGACCGCCTACCCAGGCTTTTACTTCACCGCTCTCAGGGTCCATAGCCATAAAGCCGGCCTGTAAAACGGCGCGCATATATTTAATGGAGTCCAGCGGTGTCATCACAGTGTCTATCTCGTTCAGGGCCGGGTCCATCAGGCTTCTCCAGGCAAACACCTTCATTTTGGTGGGCGTTTTGAATGCCTTTTGTATCTCTGCATCAGAAGCTTCATCTTCTTTCATGCTCCTGTAGCGTTCAGATTCTTTTACATAACGGTCCAGGTATTTCTGCCAGGGCTTCCAGGCGCTGCCGGTTTTGATGTTGTTCTGGGCGGAGAATACCTTTTGCAGGTCTTTCAGGTGTTTGGACACTGCTTCTTCTGCATACAGCTGCATACGGGGATTGATCGTGGTATAGATCTTTAATCCGTCGCGGTACAGGTTATATTCAGATCCATCGGCCTTTTTATGGTCCTTGCACCATGCTTTCAGCTCATCGCGCAGCACTTCGCGGAAATAAGGAGCCGGTCCTTTATTGTGATCTATCTTGTTATAACGCAGTACAATGGGCTTGCTCTTGGCGCTGGTGGCTTCCGCAGCCGTGATGTAGCCGTTCTTCTCCATCTGCTCTATCACCGTATTACGGCGGGACAGGGAGGCGGCGGGATTGCGGCGCGGGTTGAACACGGTATTACCTTTCAGCATACCCACCAGGGTGGCCGCTTCTTCTATGGAAAGATGGGCGGCATCTTTGCTGAAAAAGGTACGCGCGCCATTTTCAATACCATATACGTTATCGCCAAAGGCTACGGTGTTCAGGTACAGCGTGATGATCTCCTGCTTGGTGAAATTCCGTTCCAGCCGCACAGCGATCAGCCATTCCTGCAGCTTCTGGAAAGCACGTTTCACCGGGTTGGTGGCGCGCAGGTTGCCGGTGTTATCCTGCTGCAGGTTCAGGGCCAGCTGCTGGGTAATGGTGCTGGATCCGCGTTTTTTACCCACCATCAGGTAAAAGGGGATGGCAATGGTACTGCGGGCATCAATACCGGAGTGTTTATAGAACCGCTCGTCTTCCGTAGCGATCAGGGCGTTGATCACATTTTTGGAAATCTCGTTATAATCAGAGCTGGAACGGTCTACAGAATAGTACTTCCCTAGTATGGTGCCGTCTTCTGCGATCACTTCAGAGGCAAGGGATGCTCTCGGGTTTTCCAGTTCTTCCATGGAAGGCATATTGCCAATGATCCGGAAGTTAATCAGTAACACTAATAGCAAAAAGAACCCCAATCCACCCAAAACCACTATCCACAGTATTTTTACGGATCGTTTCATCAGATAATATTATAAATAAATTAAGTGCAACAATCAGGCAAAACTATGAAAATTTGCCAGGATTTGGCCCCAATTTAACAGGGCCTTAGGAATGTTTGATTACGGATTAGTTAATTACAAATTATAAATTGAACTAAAGTCAGCGTTCCTTATAAAGTATAGAACGCTAATTTCGTACCAAGTCCCCCCGGTGCTTTATTACTTCCTTTCCGTCTGCCAGGCGGCTGTTCAAATGGGCTTACTGCGTAATATAGTTCTTGTCAAAAAATTCCCGGTATCCCTGCAGGTCCTTGGTGCTGTTCAGCAAAATGAAGTTGTCCCTGGATATAACGAACATACTATAATCTGTTGGGCGGATACGTGGAATAATATCAGTAGGCGCCGCTTCCCTTATTTCATCAAAATAGTCCAGGGCCTTGTTCTCATCCGGGAACAGGCGGAACACCAGCATTACCTCCGTGGGCGACAGCACAAAGCTGCCCACCTCTATCTTGTCTGCCGCATGTTTGCTGGCGTTGTAACGGGTAAACTGTTCCAGGCCTTCATCCAGCAGGGCTTTTGACACTTTCTGGAAAGACAGCACCACAAAATGCGGGTTGGTGGCGCTCAGCTTATACGGCGTTACGGGTTTGGGTGGCGGGGGAGGGGCCGTTACCGTCATGGGTGGCGGCGGTGTGGCGGTTACATTGCCGGCGATAACGGGTGCTGCGCCGGGCGCCGCGGTTTTCAGCGTGGCAGAGTCCAGCTGCGGCTTGGGCGTTTGCCAGGGGTAGCGGATGGAAACATCCTCATCCACCATGGTGCCGCCGGAATCCCTTTTCTGTATCTGCAGCTGTGCCAGGTAAGCCACCAGGTCTTTTTTTCGGTTCAGGGCGTCCAGCAGGGCCTGGGCCTGGGCATGGATGCCTTCATCGCCGGGGTATTTATTCATCACTGCCTCCACAGCCCTTTTACCCAGGAACAGGGAGTCTGTCAGTGCATCGGTAGTATCTGTTTTTACAATGATCATGGCCTCCAGCATATCAAATTTGGGGGCCAAGTAGTTGAAGCCGAAAGTAGAATCTGCCTGGCGTTTACGCTCCAGCGCCAGTTCGTAATTACCTGTTCGGTAGGCGGTGTAGGCAGCGTCGTAAGCCGTGGAGATCTGTTTTTTACGATCAGCATCCACGTCCTGCAGGGCGCCGAACTTAATGATATTGGCAAAGTTGGTGTTGCCGTACTGGGTCAGCACCATATTTTTATACCGGTCTGCCTGCGCTGTATGGTCTTTCAGGCTGCTATGCCATACGTAAAGGGAGTACAGCACTTCCGGTTTACGCGGATGGTCGGGGAATTTCAGCAGCAGGCTGTCATACGCATCAATGGCCAGCTGGGTATCGTCCAGTTTATCGTGGTATAGTTTACCGAGATCAAACCAGGCGTCCATCTGCACGGTCCTGGATTGCTCCAGTTTTTCGGGCGTCAGCGGAAGATCTGCGCCCAGGCTCTGCGCCGTTACGCTGTCCGGCGGAACGGTTTTGGCGCCTGCCACCTCGCCGGTCAGCAGCGAGTCGCTTACCTGGTCGGTCAGCGGCTGGTTATTGGCCAGGTTGATGGTGTTCTGCTGACTTCTGCGCCAGTTATCGGCAGCCTGGCGGTTGCCCCAGCGGCGTTTGAACTCTGAATAACCGGATGCCTTGCTGGCATTATTATAGAAATACCAGTCGCCCTGATCGTTGGTATTGGCGCCGTTGCGGGGGCCGTTACCGCCGAAGGGGTTGTTCATGGCCAGTGCGTTATTAAAACTGTTATTATCCTCTTCCTGTCCTGCCAGCGCTTTGGCCGCTTTCCTGCGGTCTTCTTCTGCCGCTTTCCGGATGTTGGCGGCCATCTGCTCCAGGAAGGCCTGGCGGGAGGTCTCGGGCATGGCGGCTATCCACTGCAGGCTGTCTTCCCGCTGAATGGCGGTTACCCGGTCTGCCACATCGCCCAGCACGGCTTTGCGTACATTTACCAGGTTTGCATCCGCAAATTCAGGGGGCATTACGGCGGCGGTGCTGTCATAAAAATTCCGGGCCAGCTGGTATTTACGCTGGCTGTAATATATATCGGCCACCGCTTTAAAGGAAAGCGCTTTCTGTACCGGGTTGTCGCTGGGTTGTTTCAGTGATTGCTGCAGGAAACCCAGGGCGGCCTCCTGGTTGGAGGGCGCGCTAAGGGTAGCCATGGTATAATAGATAGCGTCGCGGTAGGGGATGAAACGTTCTTTCTTCAGCATGGAGCGTAATGCGGCCAGGCTCTGTTCCAGTGTGCCGTTTCCGCCCTGCACGTTCAGCTGGGCTATCTGGATGCGCGCCTGGAAATCCATCATGGGATCGGGTTTCTGGCGGATCACCTTCCTGAACATGGCCATGGCAGAATCAGCTTTTGCCTGGCGGGCGTACAGCTGGCCCAGTATGAAAGACATCCTGGCGCGGGATTCCCGGTTATCGCTCTCCTTAATGGCTTCGCGCAGCGGGTTGATGGTCTCTGCATAACGGCCCTGCTTATAATGGCTGTAGGCCCGTACCTCTGCCAGGTCGCCATCCAGGCGCCGCGGAAAGTTAGGGTCAGCGTCCAGCAGGTTAAGCAGGCCCTGCACCTGGTCATATTCTTTCTGTTCCAGCAGCGTTCTGGCACTCCACAGGAATGCATCGTTACGCGCCTTTTTATGTTTCACCTTGCCAAAGATGCCTTTTCTTTTCTCTTTGGTGGCCACGGAGATCTGGTCATTTTCGTTGGAGCCTATCACGGTGGTATAGTCCGTCTTTTTCTTGGGGGCAAAAGCGATGTTCATGAACTGGAAGGTTTTCTGCGCATTCTCCCAGTCGCTTTTGTAAAAGTAGGCGCGGCCTATCAGCAGGTAGCAGTCATCTATCCATTTGCCGCGGGGGTCATGTATCTGGATACCCACAGAAGCCTTGATGATCACAGAATCCAGGTCGTTCTTGTTAAGGCCCAGGTCCTGCAGGCTGTAAGGGTAAAAGGGCAGCAGGTCGTTGTAATTATCCAGGCCCTGCCTGGCAACATTCTTTACAACATTGTCCAGCTTCATCTTGGCGTTATAGTAATAATTATAACGGGTAACCAGGTTCTGCATCAGTCGCCGGTTCCAGGTAAATTTTTTCTCCGCCATCTTTTCAGAGGGAGGCCTTCTGTCCTGTACTTTGGGGACTACCTGGGTTTTAACAGGCGTTCTTCGCTGAACGCTGCCCGAATCTTTGCTCTGGGCGGATACCGCTAAAGGACCAGTACTGAGTAACAAGAAACTTACAGCGCGGGGAAGTAGATATAGTAATAATGACCGATAGCGATTCATGGATGCCGGGTGTATAGGCTACTATTATAACTCTTTATGTTAAAAAATATTTTAAAGATAGGACTATTTTTTTACGAAAGGGGGAAGAGAGAAATTCCTTTTTACACCTGCTATTTATAATATAATTGTTTAATTTTAGCCGGATTAAATACCATATGGCTAAGCGTAACAAAAAAAAGGGGAGAGATCTTGGGAGAATACATCATAAATACCGCCTGGTTATAATGAATGATGATACCTATGAAGAAGTCACATCATTTAAACTGTCGAGGATGAGCGTGTACGTAGCGTTGAGTACGCTGTTCGTACTGCTGGTCACCATTTCGGTAGCTACTGTGGTATTCACGCCTTTACGCTATTATATACCTGGCTATGGCGATCTTAAGCAGCGCCGGGAATTCATCAAACTGAAAGTACGTACCGATTCGCTGGAGAATGCAATTATTGCCCGCGACCAGTACCTGAATAATATCAAACAGGTCATAAACGGAGACTTCACCGGTAAAGTAGACACCACCATGCTGAAAGTCCCTAAAGTTGATAACAGTACCTATTAATTAAATCGATAATATTTAATTATTTTTATTTAACTTCATCCTATTAATTGAAAAGCCAAAACACTTGAAAACCTATGTTTAACAACAACCGTAACTCAAAGAGCGAAAGCAAGGCGATACTGCCTTCTTCAAATGTGAATATCATTGGCAGCGGCACCTCTATCCAGGGTGATATTGTTTGCGAAGGTGATATCCGAATCGATGGTCAGGTAAATGGCCTGGTATCCACAAAAGCCAAGATCGTGGTAGGTCCGGAAGGAGAGATCACCGGCGACCTGGTATGCCAGAGTGCAGACATCCTGGGAAAAGTAACAGGTATTATTAAGGTAGACGAGCTCCTGTTCCTGAAAGGCAGCGCCTTTGTGAAAGGGGATGTTTACACCGCTCATTTTGAAATGGAGCCTACTGCCAAGTTCAACGGTCGTTGCTACATGGAAGCAGACGATAACGAGGGGGTGAAAGACAAACATGAAAAGTCCTTCTTCAAAGAAGAAGCCACTACAGGAGAAGAAGCCTGACGGCAACAAGCTCCTGTTACGGTATGCGGGCCTGGCCTTCCAGATGATGGCCACACTGGGCCTGGCCATATTCGTTGGTTATAAGATAGACCAGCGGACAGGATGGCCATTCCCTGTATTCATGATCATTTTTTCTTTACTGGGTTTAACACTACTTTTGTGGCAAATTATAAAAGACACCCGGCGGAATGAATGACCGTTTTTTTATCAGACTGATTATTATCTTCTCCATCCTGAATGGAGCGTTCATATTTCTAAAACCCCGTTTACTGGACGCAGGCATGCATTATGCTGTGCTACTGGCTGGTAACGTGGTGCTCGCAGGTATAACGGGGTTATCCTATTTCATGAGCCGTAAGGGACTGGCGGCCGCGAATAATCATGTTTTTATCCGGATGGTATATGCATCCACGTTCAGCAAGCTTTTCCTATGCCTGATCGGGATCACCGTCTACGTCCTCATCAAACGCCCCGACGTGAGCAGGGCTACCATTTTTACATTAATGTTCTTGTACCTGGTCTATACCGTGTTCGAAACATTGAGCCTGTACAAGTTGCTTAAAAGAAAAACGTGAACCGGTTGTGAAGCAGGAAGCGCCTTTACATGCATTAGCAGCCTACCTGCCTGATGGCACTTTTGAGCAGGTAATGGCCTACATTGTTGAGTATAAAGTGCATCTCACCCTTACCCGGGAGCGCCAGAGCATCCTGGGCGACTATCGCCACCCTGACCGCAAGGGCGGCCACCGCATCAGTGTGAACGGCAACCTGAATAAATACGCTTTCCTCATCACCCTCCTCCATGAAATAGCCCACCTCGTTACTTTTATTCATTATGGCAACCGGGTAGCCTCTCATGGTAAAGAGTGGAAAGGCGAGTTCTCCAAAATATTAAAGCAGTTCGTAGGCAAAGGCTTCCTGCCCCCGGACGTGGAAGATGTCGTACGCCAGAGCATCCAAAACCCGGCCGCCAGCTCCTGTGCAGATGATAACCTGATGCGCACCCTTAAACGGTACGACAAACGTAAAGAAAATCATTTCTTCGTTGAGCAGATCCCCCTGCACCAGCTTTTCCGCACCAAAGACGGCCGCATCTTCAGAAAAGGAGAGAAAATACGTAAACGCTACCGCTGTGAAGAAGTAGCCACCAACCGTATCTATCTTTTCAGCCCGATATATGAAGTGGAGCTGGCCAGTTGAAATTGTCCGAGGTTTGTTATTCTGTCACCACCCTGGCCTCGGCAATCCGTTTTTCGTAGGCCATTTCCCGTAGCGTTATCTTTTGTTTGCGGTGTATCTCAAAGGCATGCTCGTGCTCCTGCAGCAGATCGTCATAGGGCCCCCGGGGAGAGATCAGCTTTACAAATACCGGTGCGCATTCTATGGCAATGAACAGCAGGATAATGAACCAGTTGGCCCAGCGTATGGGCGTGCTGCGGTCTGTAAGGCGGCCCAGCGCATCCAGGCGGGAGGCCAGTCCGTCCAGCCGGCTGCGGCCCGCTGCAGGCAGGTCGGCCTTCATGGACGAGTCAATGGATTGCAGTTCCCGGCGGTGCTGGCTGATGAGCTGCTGGTTTTGTTCAGAAGTGGCGCGCAGCTCTTCGGCTGCCCGGTCGGCATCTGCTTTCTTGGCCTTGTAGATAGGGCCCAGGTTCCGCCTCATGGAGCCGCCGGTACCATCTGCCTCCTGCTGGGCAATCAGGGCCAGGGTATCCCGCCGGGCGGCCTGCTCCTGTATACCGGCATTCAGCCTGGCAATGGCGGTATTCAGTTCGTTGATACGGGTTTGGTAGCGTTCTTTAACTTTGTCTTCCTGCGTTTTGTACATTTGCTGTTCCATCGTCACCAGCTCGGCTTTGATCTCCTTGTTGAACACCTGCAGTTCCAGCGGTTTGGATATTACGATGGCGATGAGCACCGCCAGCACCAGGCGGGGGGTAGCCATCCCGGCCTCCTGCAGTAAGCGATCCCGCTTTTTCATGCTGGATACAATATAACGGTCCAGGTTAAAGATCATCGGGCCCCAGATCAGCCCGAACAGCAGCGCGGCCCACAGCTCATTAAAAACCGTCCACAGCGCATAGCCGCCCGATATGGCGGCCAGCAGGCCGGTAAAGAAAATAGTGCCCCCGATACCGCCGTATTTGTTGGTTTCCGTTGGCGCCCGCTTTAATAAAGGCACATGCGCCCCCGAGCAGAATAAAAAGAAAGATCGTAAACGTTGCATTACTCAGACTTTGATGTAGAAAATAAGTCTGCTCCCCACAGAAGCAGGGTATATATGAAGGATGGACAACGAAGGTACAATATTCGATGCATTCAGCAGTAAAACCCTATCCGGATCCGGTAAATCTCCGGGGATATAGTAGCCATATAGTAGCCATATAGTAGCGATATTGTAGCTCTTTAAGGGGTACGATATCGATATGTTATCTATACAATATCCCCGGGTGTATCCCGGGAATGAGCGGGGGTACATGGAAGGAATGCCTGTATTTACACGAACAGCAGCCGGGGAAGGCCTGTCTATAATAACAAAGGGCGTATCAAAAAGTTTGATACGCCCTCCGCATATATCTTATGCTGACAGCTTGTTTACGCGCTTACTGCCTTGTTCACCAGTGCAGCGGCTTCGCTCAGCAGGATGGCAGACTGTACTTTCAGGCCGCTTTCCTCGATCAGCTTTTTAGCTTCTTCTGCGTTGGTACCCTGCAGGCGGACGATGATCGGTACGTTGATGTTGCCGATAGACTGGTAAGCATCGATCACGCCCTGGGCTACACGGTCGCAACGAACAATACCGCCAAAGATATTGATCAGGATAGCCTTTACTTTCGGATCTTTCAGGATGATGCGGAAACCGGCTTCTACGGTCTGGGCATTGGCAGTACCGCCTACGTCCAGGAAGTTGGCAGGCTCGCCGCCGCTCAGTTTGATCATATCCATGGTTGCCATGGCCAGGCCGGCGCCGTTCACCATACAGCCCACGTTACCGTCCAGTTTAACAAAGTTCAGGTTGTATTTGCCTGCTTCTACCTCTGTAGGATCTTCTTCGGTGATGTCGCGCAGCGCTTCCAGGTCAGGGTGGCGCATCAGGGCGTTATCATCGAGGATCATCTTACAGTCTACTGCAATGATCTTTTCGTCAGAAGTTTTGAACAGGGGGTTGATCTCCACCTGGCTGGCATCCAGTCCAACGTATGCATTATACAGGTTGGTCACAAATTTCACCATGTTCTTGAACGCTTCACCGCTCAGGCCAAAGTTGAAAGCGATCTTCCTGGCCTGGAAGGGCTGCAGCGGTCCGCCGGGGAATACCCACTCCTTGAATATCTTGTCAGGGGTTTTGTGTGCCACTTCTTCAATGTCCATACCGCCCTCTGTGGAGTAGATGATCACATTCTGGCCCTTGGCACGATCCAGCAGGATAGACAGGTACAATTCCTTGACAGGGTTGGGGCCGGGATAGTATACATCCTGTGCCACCAGCACTTTATTTACAAGCTTACCGGCAGGACCTGTTTGTATGGTCACCAGCACACCGCCTAATATATTACCGGCAATGGTCTTTACGTCTTCTGCATTCTTGCCTACCTTTACGCCGTTCTGCTCCGTACCGCGGATCTTTCCCTTACCGCGGCCACCCGCATGGATCTGGGCTTTCACCACCGCAAATTCATTACCGAACTGCACTTTCAGCTGTTTGTACGCTTCAGCGGCAGCTTCGGGAGTATCCACCGGAATTCCTTCCTGTACCGGTACGTTATATTTTTTTAACAGTTCTTTCGCCTGGTATTCATGTAAATTCATCAGTCAAAAAATTTGACCGCTAAAATAGGTCATTAATGTTTAAATATAAAACCACAGGGTTTGTGAATTTAAAAATAACTTTGCGCGAACAAAAAACAGTTGCCGGTTGTCAGTTGCAGGTTGTCAGTGATTTGTATGAAAGTTGCTATGCGCAAAGATCACTGACAATGAGGTACTAATAACTAACAACTTTTTCTATCAATGAGCGACTTATTAAAGAAAATAGCGGATGCCACTGATTACATCAGCAGCCGTTCCGGCATCCGGCCGGTGGCAGGCATCATACTGGGCAGCGGTTTAGGCGGCCTGGTAAGCGATATTGCTGACCGCACAGAGATCCCTTATGGGGATATTCCCCATTTCCCGGTGTCTACGGTAGAGGGGCATCATGGCCGGCTGATATTGGGCACCATGAAGGGCCGCCCTGTGGTGGCGATGGCAGGACGCTTTCACTACTATGAAGGCTTCTCCATGCAGCAGGTGACCTTTCCCATCCGGGTGATGAAGGCACTGGGCATTGAAACCCTGCTCATTTCAAATGCAGCCGGGGGGATGAACGCCGCTTTCAGCGTGGGCGACCTGATGATCATCCGCGACCATATCAATTTACAGCCCGAGCACCCCCTGCGCGGGCCCAATGATGACAGGCTGGGGCCCCGCTTCCCGGATATGAGCGAGCCCTATTCCAAAGCCCTCATAGCGAAGGCAGGGGAAATTGCCGCTGCCGCCAATATAGCCGTGCATACTGGCGTATATGTAGGCGTACAGGGACCTACCTTTGAAACCCGGGCGGAATACAAATTCATGCACATCATCGGCGGCGACGCCGTAGGCATGAGCACCGTGCCCGAAGTGATCGTAGCCGTTCATGCGGGGTTAAAAGTATTTGCCATGAGCGTGATAACGGACATCGGCATACGGGAAGAGGAAAATGTGATCACCCACGAAGAAGTGCTGCAGGCCGCCAGCGCAGCTGAACCTAAATTAACACATATTTTCAGGGAATTGATAGAAAGCATTTAGCATTTAGCTATTGGCTTTTAGCGGTACATGCACTAAAGGCCGGTAGCTAGCCGCTAAAAGCCAATAGCTAATAGCAGTATGAATCAAATGAGGCATTTTTTCATCATGCTGGGTGTGCTGGTAATGATTGGCAGCCAGGCCATGGCGCAGTTCAATACAGGCAGTTTCGGTAACTTTGGCGGTGGTGGCGGCCGTTTGCAGCGGGATACCTCGCAGCGCAACCTCGGGCCAGATACCATCACCCTTAAATATTATTACCAGGGAGACCCGGTAGAGCATCACCTGGATTCTTCCGTAGCTGATTTCTATAATAACTACCTGCGCATTCCTGCCAACTATACCACCCTGGGTAATACCGGCTCGGCCGCCCGCAATATTATTTTTAGTCCGCGTATGCAGGCTGGCTTTGATGAAGGTTTTCATGCCTACGATATTTATACCTTCAACCATGAGAATGCCCGTTACTATAATACCACCCGCCCGTATTCAGAACTGCAATACCTGATAGGGCCCAAGCAGGAGCAGGTGATCGGGGTATCGCATACCCAGAACCGTAATGAGAACTTCAACTTTTCTTTTGATTATCGCAAGATCAATGCGCCCGGCTATTTCCGTACCCAGAACACCAACCATGACAGTTACCGGGTAACCGCTAACTACCAGAGTAAAAATAAACGCGCCCATACCTATTTCAGCTATTATTACAATAAGCTCAACGGGGGCGAGAACGGCGGCCTGCGGAGGCCCGAGCAGCTCAATAACAGCGACTACAGCGAGAGAAGGACCCTGGATGTGAACCTGGGCAATACAGATGTGCCTACCTACGCATTCTTCGGTACCACCATCGCCGTAAAATCTCAGTACGCCATGCGCGGCATACAGCTGATGCAGCAGTATGACTGGGGCAAAGGCGATACCGTTAAAGTGAACGATACCACCCAGTACTACAAGTTCGATCCGGTGTTCAGGGTACAATATACCTTCCGCTCACAGGCAAACAGCTTCGGTTTTGTGGATAATGACCCGGATACCTTCTATTACACCCGGCATTATGATATTGTTTACCGTGGGGCAGGCGATACCATCCGGGCCAATCAGCGCTGGCGCACCCTCTCCAACGACCTGTCACTGGTACAGTTTCCCGTAAGGGGCAACCTGGCCCACTTTATTTCTGTGGGCGCCCGCTTTGATCATACCCAGGGCGATTTACTGGATGATGCCCGCCTGCAGTTCAATAACCTGGCCCTGCACGGAGAGTACCGCAATAAAACGAAGAATGATCTCTGGGACTTTTCTGCCAAAGGCGAGTTCTATGTGCTGGGCCGCAACATCGGGGATTATAGCGTGAGCGGTATGCTGAGCCGCTACCTGAACCCAACCCTGGGCAACGTCAGCCTGATGTTCCGCAATGTGAACCGGGAGCCCTCTTTTGTATACCGGTTCTTCAGCTACAGCCGCGACAGCTGGTATAATACCGACCTGGCAAAAGAAAATATTACCCAGCTGCAGTTTGCGGCAGATAATAAACAGCTGCGGTACAACCTGGTAGCTAATTACTATATCTACAGCAATTACACCTATTTCAGCGACTACATGCACAGTGCCCAGTCTACCGGCATTTTTAACGTGCTGGAGGTCATTTTCAGCAAGCATTTCAAGGTAAAGCACTGGAACTGGTATGCGGACATCGCTTTTCAGCAGGTGCATGGTAACGGCCCGGTGAATGTGCCCACCTTCTGGACACGTCACCGTATTGCCTACGAGAACCGCATATTCAATAACCTGAACCTGATGGTGGGCCTGGAAGGAAAGTACAATACCGATTACTATGCGGACGACTATTCTCCACTTCCCGGCCAGTTTGTGTATCAGCGTACACAACGGATAGCCTATAACCTGCCCGATGTGACCGGTTTCCTGCATTTCCGTATTAAATCGCTTTCTTCCTACATACGGGCAGAAAATCTCAATACCTTCCTGAAAACCAATAACTACCTGGCACCGCTCTACCCCAATAACAGTTTTGGCCTGCGGGTAGGTTTCAGGTGGTGGTTTGTGAATTAAAAAAAGTTTATAGTTGTTATCTGTTAGTTGTTAATACGTTCGCGAAGCTTACTTCCCTCGTGTCACTACTGGCTGAGCCTGAATGGTTCATGATGCTTTTTTCGCTTGTTATCTACGCCGAATGGCGTAACTTTTGTTTAGATTTTTGTAAGAAGTGGTTAAAGCAAAATTCTATAACATGAAGGCATTTACGATTAAGCTGAACGCAAACAGGTACGATGTTCAGCTGCTGAATGGACATACACAACGCTACAGGGTGAACGTAAACGGAATGGACGTTTACTACGAGCCTGACCTGGATGGTTACCTGCGCCCCGAGGTAGCCGGCGGTATGGGCATGAATATATCCCTACTACTGGATTTGGCGGACCGGATACAGGAGTGCGCCAAGCCAGCGCAGCTGGCGTGAATTAATAATTAATAATTAAGGAAGTGTCCCTGCCATACGCCTGCATAACAGGCAGTATTAATTATTAATTGTTAATGCTTAATTTTACAGATGAGTTTTGAATTGCACATCAGGAACATGGTTTGTCCGCGCTGTGTTAAAACGGTGAGGACGGTGTTGGAAAGGGAGGGTGCATCTGTGGTGGATGTGCAGCTCGGTAAGGCGGTGCTGGCGCGCCAGCCGGATACAGCACGGCTGGAGGTGATCGCAAATGCTTTGCAGCAGGAAGGTCTGCCCCTGGTAGACGATAAAAAGCAGCAGCTGGCAGAGGCTGTCAAGAACATTATTGTGACCGCCATTCATCATTCTCCACTGAATGAAATGAAGGAGAATTTTTCTACCCTGCTGGCCAGCCGTCTGCAGAAAGATTATCATTACCTGAGTACCCTGTTCTCTGAATTGGAGCAGATCACGATTGAGCAATATATCATCCGGCAGAAAATTGAAAGGGTAAAGGAACTGCTTGTTTACGATGAGCTGAACCTGAGCGAAATTGCCTGGCAGTTAGGCTATAGCAGCGTAGCACATTTGTCTGGCCAGTTTAAGAAAGTGACCGGCCTTACACCCAGCCAGTTCAAACAGTTAAAAGAGCACAAACGCCGCCCCCTTGACACCATTTAATTGGACACTAACCCGGTTATTATGAAGCACGCATTAACAGGCCTGTTACGGCTCATACAATCACTGTTCACCAAGAGGAACTGTTGCCGTTAGGCAATTAATAATGAATAATGAATAATGAATAATTAAGAATTGTGAAGGTGTGCTCCAGGTGGTGATTAATTAGTAGCACAGTATTTGCAAAACACTGTATTATTCAGCAAGCGTACAGGTATTAAATGAGTCGTAAGTTTATCACCCAACATGTATGGTTATTGGCAGGAGTATGTCTGATGATGGCCTGCAGGCATAAGAAGCCGCCCAGGCAGCAGGTGATCGTAAAGAATGTAAAAGAGCTGCACGAAGCTATCCCGGAGAATATAGCGGAACGTTTGACGTATATGTCGGATAATAACGGCATGATGGAGGATAGTGTGCCTGCTGCTTCCGCAGCGTTGCAGTTCTTTTACGGACAGCAGAAAAATGAGCCGCAATGGTCTGAAAAGGGTGTTGCCGGCAGCAATGCCGATACGATGCTTTACCTGGTGCAGCATGCCATGGATGCGGGTTTGCTGCCGGAGCGCTATCACGGCGGAGCGCTGACCGCTGCCATGTACCAGATCAAAACAGACAGCAATGCCCGTAAAGACGCGGCCCTCTGGGCAAAAGTAGATGTGATGCTGTCTGACGCTTTCATGAAAATGGCTTCTCACCTGCATTTTGGCCTGGCCCCAAGGGATAGTATTACCCTTCGTACAGACTCCGTGTTCACTGATATTACACTGGCAAATATGCTGCAACAGGCCTTGCAGCAAAAGAACATACGGGCAACCCTGCAGCAGCTGGAGCCGCCGCACCGCGCTTACCATACCCTCAGGCAGCAATTGCTGGCTTTCCGTGAAAAATACCAGGGGCTCCGGTGGGATACCATCCCCGATAGCTACACGGATACCCCGGCATTTAAACAGCAGTTGCTGAACAGGTTAGTACAGGGCGCCTATGTAGATACCAGCGGCAGGGCCGGTGATACCAGCCTTTTGAAAGACGGTATCAAGGCCTTTCAGCGGGAGTTTAACCTGTACCCCGATGGCGTGGCTGGTAAAAAGACCCGCCAGATGCTGAACCGCAGCCTGTACGATTGGCAGGTGCAGATAGCCCTCAACCTGGAACGCTGGCGTAAAATGCCGGATTCCCTGCCCAACCGCTTTATACTGGTGAATGTACCCGCCTACCAGCTGACCGTGGTAGACAGCGGGGAAGTGGTATTACGTTCGCGCGTGATCGTTGGGGCGCCCGGTACGCGTACGCCCTTACTCAATTCCAGGATGGCCAATTTCATGATGTTCCCCTACTGGCGGGTACCCTACAGTATTGTGTTCAGGGAAATGCTGCCCGCTATCAGGAAGAATATCAATTACCTGGCAGACAAGAACCTGGAGGTGATAGACCGCCACGGCAATGCCGTAGATCCCTATACGATAGACTGGACTAAACTGAACAAGGAACATTTTCCGTATGTGCTGCGGCAGATGGATGGAGTAGATAATTCGCTTGGCATAATGAAGTTCAACTTCGTGAATAAATACAGTGTATACCTGCACGATACCAATAACCGCAGCCTGTTCAAAAATAATTACCGGGCCCTCAGCCACGGCTGTGTGAGGGTACAGGAGTGGGATAGCCTGGCCATGTACCTCATACAGGATGATACCCTGCGTCATACACGCGACAGCGTGCGACGCTGGCTGGCGATGCAGGAAAAGAAACAGGTAAATTTCTCCCGCCGCGTTCCTATTTACATCCGTTATTTTTCAGCTGATGTGCAGGATGAACGCCTGCTGTTCTACGAAGATATTTATGGAGAGGACAGGCGGCTGCGCAAACTAATAGGATACTAAACGTTTGAGCGTTTGAAGGCGTCCGGGTAGGGGAGATGCTTTTCAGACCTTCAGTTCCCCTGAAAAAAGGAGCGTTTGAAAGTTGAAAGGACCAACTGTTTCAGTTGGACACCTTCAGACTTTCAAACGCTCAAACTTTTAAACTACTTATTTATTTTTTGAGTTTTGCTTTCAGGGCATTGTCCAGTTCCTGCAGGAATTCTTCTGTGTACAGGAAGTGTTTGCCGTGTTCCACTTTGTTGCCGTGGATACATACGGCCAGGTCTTTGGTCATTTTACCGCTTTCCACTACTTCCACGCACACCTGTTCCAGGGCCTGGCAGAAGTTGATCAGCTCCTGGTTATTGTCTAGGCGTCCGCGGAACTCAAGGCCACGGGTCCAGGCAAAGATGGAAGCGATCGGGTTGGTAGAGGTAGGCTTGCCAGCCTGGTGATCGCGGTAGTGACGGGTAACGGTACCGTGAGCAGCTTCTGCTTCCATTACCTTACCGTCTGGCGTGATCAGGGTGGAGGTCATCAGGCCCAGGGAGCCGAAACCTTGTGCTACGGTATCAGATTGTACGTCGCCATCGTAGTTCTTACAGGCCCATACAAAGTTACCGTTCCATTTCAGGGCGCTGGCCACCATGTCATCGATCAGGCGATGCTCATACACCAGCTTGTGTTTGTCAAACTCGGCTTTGAACTCGTTCTGGTAAATTTCTTCAAAGATGTCTTTGAAGCGGCCATCATATTTTTTCAGGATGGTGTTCTTGGTGCTCAGGTACAGCGGCCATTTCTTCATGAGGGCCTGGTTAAAGCAGGCGCGTGCGAAGCCTTTGATAGACTCGTCTGTATTGTACATAGCCAGGGCAACACCGTCTCCTTTGAAGTTGTATACTTCGTGCTGGATCGTTTCGCCGTTCTCACCTTCAAAAGTGATGGTCAGTTTGCCTTTGCCTTTGGTTACAAAGTCGGTAGCGCGGTACTGGTCGCCAAATGCGTGACGGCCTATACAGATAGGAGCGGTCCAGTTGGGCACCAGGCGCGGAACGTTGGCAGTAACGATGGGCTCACGGAATACGGTACCATCCAGGATGTTGCGGATAGTGCCGTTGGGCGACTTCCACATCTGTTTCAGGTTGAATTCCTTTACACGGGCTTCATCGGGGGTGATGGTAGCGCATTTGATACCTACGCCGATCTCTCTGATCGCGTTGGCGGCATCTACCGTTACCTGGTCGTTGGTAGCATCGCGGTGCTCAATGCCCAGGTCGTAGTATTTGATATCAACATCCAGGTAGGGGAGTATCAGCTTGTCTTTAATGAATTTCCAGATGATCCGTGTCATCTCATCTCCGTCCAGTTCCACAACCGGATTAGCGACTTTGATCTTTTCTGCCATTTCAGGTGAGTTTTTTAGATTTTAATAAGGTTATCTACAACTATTCAAGCAAGTAAAACCTAAATATAAATTCCAAAATCCAAAATCCAAATTCCAAAAGCACTTTGTTTTCCAGCCGTTTACTTCAGGTAAGTGCTTTCATGCGTGGTGTTTGGATGTTGGATGTTGGAATTTGGAATTTGGATTTTCTACAGTTGTTTGATGATTTCGTCTGCAAATTCGCTGGTTGATACCAGGGTGGCATCATCCATCAGCTTATAGAAATCTATGGTCACCCGTTTGCGCATAATGGCAGTGCTCAGGCCATGCACGATAATATCGGCAGCTTCTTTCCAGCCCATGTATTCCAGCATCATCACGCCGCTCAGTATTACGGAAGAAGGGTTCATAGAATTGGTATTGGCAAAGCGGGGCGCTGTGCCGTGGGTAGCTTCGAAAACAGCGTGCCCGGTGCTGTAGTTAATGTTACCGCCCGGGGCAATGCCTATACCGCCTACTGCTGCAGCGGCAGCATCGGAGATGTAGTCGCCGTTCAGGTTCAGGGTGGCTACCACGCTGAACTCCTGGGGAGCCAGCAGTATCTGTTGGAGGAAGTTGTCTGCAATTACGTCTTTGATCAGGATCTTCTTATGCGCCAGGGCAATGTTCATTTCCTGGTTGGCGGCCTCTTCGCCCTTGTCTTTTTTGGTGGCTTCCCATTCTTCCCAGGTATATACCTGGTCGCCGAACTCCTGTTTGGCCAGGGCATAGCCCCAGTTTTTGAAGCCCCCTTCGGTAAACTTCATGATGTTGCCTTTATGTACCAGGGTTACGGAGGGCAGTTTATGCTCAACGGCGTAGCGGATAGCTGAACGGATCAGCCTTTCAGAACCTTCCTTGGATACCGGTTTGATACCCAGGGAGGAGGTTTCGGGGAAGCGTATCTTTTTCACGCCCAGCTCATTCTGCAGGAAGTGCAGCAGTTTCTGCGCTTCGGGCGTACCGTACATATATTCAATACCGGCATAGATATCTTCTGTGTTCTCGCGGAATATCACCATATTCACGTGCTCGGGATGCCTGAGGGGAGAGGGCACTTTGTTGAACCAGCGTACCGGCCTTACACAGGCGTACAGGTCCAGTTCCTGGCGCATGGCCACGTTCAGTGAGCGGATGCCGCCGCCTACCGGGGTGGTGAGAGGCCCTTTGATAGATACCAGGTATTCTTTCAGGGCTGCCAGGGTGGCTGCCGGCAACCATTCTCCGGTTTGCTGGAAGGCTTTTTCGCCTGCCAGTACCTCTTTCCATTCAATCCTGCGTGCACCGCCATAAGCTTTTTCCACAGCGGCGTCGAATACCCGTACGCTGGCCCGCCAGATGTCGGGTCCTATACCGTCGCCTTCAATGAAAGGAATAATAGCATGGTCGGGAACTTTTAACTGCCCATTGGTCATTAAGATCTTTTCTGCCGGCATAATACAATTACTTTATGTGATGTAATCGAGCGCAAAGGTAAAGCATTCTGATTTTTTTCGCCGGTCTTTTCCCGCCGTTTACCGGAACCCGGGTAATTTTAACCTAAATGGAGTTGAAGGGGGAGCGTTCACAGCATAGTTTTGTATCACAATTCTAAATATAATGGAAGATCAGAATACTATACAAAGACGGCGTAAGGGCACCTGGGGAGGATTGATACTCATAGTGATAGGCACATTTCTCTTTTTGCACAACCTGCACCTGGATGTACCCCGGTGGATCTTCTCGTGGAAGATGATACTGGTGGCGCTGGGCGTGCTGTTAGGCATCCGGCATAAGTTCAGGGGAGGACCCTGGCTGGTGATGATACTGGTAGGTGGTATTTTCCTGATGGAGGACATTATGCCTATGGAGCTCAATATCCGGCGGTATGGCTGGCCGCTGGTGCTGGTGGTGATAGGCATCTATATGCTGCTCAAACGACCTTACAGCCGGCGCTGGGAAGGCAGGGATGACAGGTGGTCCCGGGGCAGGCTCCCCGCCAGGCGGGCGCAGGGATGGAACGCCGGCTCTTACAACGAAAGCGTTCAGGGCCCCAACGGGGGCGACTACCTCAGCTGTACGGCCATTTTCGGCGGCGATAACCGGGTGGTATTGTCCAAAAATTTCCAGGGAGGCGATGTGACGGCCATCTTTGGCGGCTCTGAAGTAAACTTTACCCAGGCCGACTTCAACGGCAGAGTGGTGATAGAGACCACGGCTATTTTTGGCGGTATTGAACTGGTGGTACCGGCTAACTGGGAGGTAAAACTGGAGGTAAATACCATCTTTGGCGGCGTGGAAGAAAAACGCCCGCCGGAACTCATGACCCAGGACCCGGGGAAAGTACTGGTACTGAAAGGCCTCTGTATATTCGGCGGCATTGACATAAAAAGTTATTGATAAACCTGTATTCAAAGAAGACAAAGCCCCGTGCGGCTTCTTTAAACCCTTAAAATTAAGATTGTATGCGTTGGTATGTAGCAAAAATAGTTTACCAGATCATTTGCGGAACAGGCAACCATATGCCCCAGTTTGATGAACAGCTGCGGCTGATCAGTGCGGAGAGTAAACAGGAAGCAGCGCAAAAGGCGCGTGAAATTGGTCAGCAGGAACAATATGCCTTCAGGAACCAGCGCCAGGAACTGGTAGAATGGAAATTTATCAATGTACCGGAACTGCTCACCCTCGATCAGTTGTCTGACGGTATGGAGCTGTACTCCCGCATAGAAGAACCGGCCGACGCTACGGCGTATGTAGCGTGGCTGCAGATGAAGTCTACACAGTTGCAGGAGCAGCAGACGATTGAGATTTGAATTAAGAATTAACAATTAATAATTAAGAATTGCGGTGTGAGTGGTACATGAGATGATGGCAATACACTATTTGAAGTAAATCGTAATGGCTCAAAGACCTCTGGCAGATAAGTATTTCCGTTGGGTGATGGTGGTAACCACCTACATTGCAGTGCTGGTGTATGGTGTGCTGCTGATACAATGGTTTCACCTTAGCCCGGTTACAGCCTGGGTGGATAGTGCGGTGCATATTCTGCTGCTGTCGGCTAAGGTGAGCATCATCACGCAGAACCTGGCTTATTACCGTCCGGCTAAGGGGAAGTACATCTTTGTACTTTCTTATAGTACGGTGCTGTCTGCCATATGGCTGGCCATCACTTACTGGCTGCTGAGATTAATCTTTCCGCAGGAGCGCGGCTATACTGAATGGCTGAACGAAGCTATGCCGGTACATTTTATTGTGGCCTGGCTGGTGATCACTGCCATGGGGGTTAAAGCCCTGGTATGGTATGATATGGCCGAGCAGAAAGAAGAAGGACAACGCCGGGAAGCCGCTGAAAGACTGTCAAGGGAAGCAGAGCTGTATAAACTCCGGCAGCAGCTGCAGCCGCATTTTCTCTTCAACAGCCTGAACTCTATCAATGCGCTGATCGCCATTCGTCCGCAGCAGGCGCGTGAGATGGTGCTGAAGCTGTCTGATTTTTTGCGCGGTACACTCAAAAGGGAAGACCAGCACTGGATACCGCTGCCCGAAGAACTGCAATACCTGCAATGGTACCTGGATATTGAAAAGGTGCGCTTTGGCCACCGCCTTTCTACCGAGGTAAAGTCCACACCTGAATCAGAACTGTTGCAGATGCCGCCCATGCTTTTGCAGCCCGTTGTGGAAAATGCCATTAAGTTTGGCCTGTACGACACAACTGATGCGATCACCATCACCATAGCAGCCTGGCAGCAGGATGATATGCTGTACGTGCAGGTAAAGAACCCGTACGACAGCGCATTACAGCAGCCTAACAGGGGCACGGGCTTTGGCCTCAGCTCCATCCGCCGCAGGCTGTACCTCCTGTTTGCCCGTCATGATCTGCTGGAAACCAGCAGTGACCAACACATTTTTACTACCTTAATTAAAGTGCCTCAGACGTATGATAAAAGCCATAATAATTGATGACGAGCCGCTGGCCCGGGAAGTCGTGAAAGAATACCTGCAGTCCTTTCCACAGGTACAGGTACTGCAGGAGTGTAACGACGGCTTCGAAGGACTCAAAGCTGTTCAGCAGCATCAGCCCGATATCCTGTTCCTCGATGTCCAGATGCCTAAGATCAATGGCTTCGAGATGCTGGAACTGGTGGAGGAACTGCCGGCCGTTATATTCACCACCGCTTTTGAAGAGCATGCGATCCGCGCCTTTGAAGTGAATGCAGTGGATTACCTGCTGAAGCCTTTCTCAAAAGATCGTTTTGAAAAAGCCCTTCAGAAATGGCTGGCCAGCCGTGCGGCTGCTACCACCGCTGCGCCCCCGCAAACAAGCCAGCTGCTGGAAACAGCCGCTGCTTCCATACCCACACAAAGCAACCGCATTGTGGTAAAGATCAATGGCAAGATCAAGATCATTCCCGTGCAGGAGGTACATTACCTGGAAGCGGCAGATGATTATGTAAAGATCATTACCCAGGAGGGCGCTTTCCTCAAGAACAAAACCATGGCCTTCTTTGAGCAAACGCTGGACCCTCAGCAGTTTGCCCGCGTACATCGTTCATATATATTGAACGTGAACCAGGTAACACGTATAGAGCCTTATGAAAAAGAGAACCACCTGGCCATTCTGAGAACCGGCGCCAAAGTGCCCGTGAGCAAAACGGGTTATCCCAGGTTGAAAACAGCTTTGGGGTTGTAGAGCCTGAAGTATCCTATGAACATTATGCTGCTGGTGACGGATATGGAAAAGATACGGGCAGCAACCTGGAAACAGGCCATTTAATCTGTATATAAACGGGCTGTCTCAATTTCCTGGGGCAGCCCTCGTTTTATTTGACATTTATTATTATTTTAAGCCTTCCGCAGGCTTATCCTGCTTACCACGTCATCATGAAGAAAAATATTTTCATGGCCGCTATCATCACTGCCGGCCTGCTATCGAACACGATCACTTATGCACAGGGTTTCCTCAGAGCTTCCGGAACCCGTATTGTCAACGAGAAAAATGAGAATGTCCTGCTCAGGGGAATGGGCCTCGGCGGATGGATGCTGCAGGAGGGCTACATGCTGCGTGTTAACGGACCGGGACAGCAGCACAGGATCCGCGAACGGATACAGGAGCTGACAGACCCTGAAACAACACAGGCCTTTTACGATGCCTGGCTGGCTAACCACACACGTAAACAGGATATTGATTCGCTGAAAGCCTGGGGCTTCAATTCAGTGCGGTTGCCGATGCATTACAACCTGTACACGCTGCCGGTGGAAAAGGAACCGGTAGCCGGGCAAAACACCTGGCTGGAAAAAGGGTTTGCGCTTACAGACAGTTTGCTGGCCTGGTGTAAGGCGAATGATATGTACCTCATCCTGGATCTGCATGCGGCACCGGGCGGACAAGGCAATGACCTGAACATCAGCGACCGCGATACTGCACAGCCGTCGCTGTGGGACAGCCGCGCGCAGCAGGAGAAGACCATCGCCCTCTGGCGCAAGCTGGCAGACCGTTACAAGGATGAGCCCTGGATTGGCGCTTACGATATTCTGAATGAACCTAACTGGGGATTTGATGATCCTGTCAATGACAAGAACGGCACAAAGGAAAAAACGAATGCGCCGCTGAAAAAGCTGATGCAGGAGATCACGGCCGCCATCCGCGAAGTGGATAAAAAACATATCATCATCATCGAAGGCAACGGCTGGGGTAATAATTACAACGGCATACTGCCGCCCTGGGACAATAACATGGTGCTGAGCTATCACAAGTACTGGAACTTCAATGATGAGGCGTCTATCCGGCATATCCTCAAAGCCAGAACGGAGTATAATATACCGGTGTGGCTGGGAGAAACCGGTGAGAACTCCAATGTCTGGTTCACAGCTGCCATCCGCCTGCTGGAAAGCAATAACATCGGCTGGTCATGGTGGCCGCTGAAAAAGCTGGGTAACAACAACCCGCTGCAGATACCTGTGAACCCACAGTATCAGCAGATAATAGATTTCTGGGCAGGCAAAGGGCCCAAACCCTCCAAAGAAGATGCTGCCAAAGGTGTGATGCAGCTGGCAGCTGATACTAAAACGGAACGCAACATTTTTCACCGTGATGTAGTGGATGCCATGATCCGTCAGCCGTTTCAGCCTGCAGCGCTGCCTTACCAGGCGAATATCATTGCAGGCAACACTACGCTGGCTGCAGTGGATTATGACCTGGGCCCCAATGGCGTAGCCTATTATGATAAAGACAGCGCCAATTACCGCGTGTCAGATCCGAAGCTACAGGGCGGTAACCGCGGCCGTGTATACCGCAATGATGGTGTGGATATCAGGGACGAAGATGGGTATATTGTCAGCAATTTTGAGGGCGGCGAGTGGCTGCAGTATACGCTGCAGGTGCGGCAGGAAGGGAATTATACCATTTCCCTGCAGCCGGGTACAGATAAAGCTGGCATATGGCTGGATGGAAAAAAGATAAGCGGAAAAACGAAGCTTAAAAAGGGCAGGCACATATTGCGTGTGCAGGTGGATGAGGGAGAGATCAGTCTGAAATCAATCAGTTTCACTAAGGAATAAAAGCAAAAAGGGGCCGTCGGTAGATCGGCCCCTTTTTTTATGGCAAGTATATGGGCTAGTTCAGTGAGTCTGCGTGCTGCTGTACAAATGCCCGGAAGGCTTCTTTTGTCCAGCTGATATAGTCTTCCAGGTTTATACCCAGTTTTTCGTCGCGTTGTATTTCCTTCACATCACGAACATCCCAATATCCTTTCGCAAGCGATTGGATATTAACTTCCGTTTCCTGCCTGGCAGGACTGTAATCTTCGGGATAACTTAAATAGTTACCAATAGCTAATTCCTGGATGTTGTTCTTAACATATTCTTTACTATTCTTAGACATGGCTAAATAACATTTGGTTCGCCATGTATAGTTCAAACATTGTTCCGGTTTGGCACGGGTGCGGAGTATATTAAGAAAGCTTTATACTAATGTTTTGTTAAAAGCGTGCTGCTAAAGCCCGCTGAATAAGCGTTCCAGCTTTTCTTTCTTCAGTATTTTCTGGGCCTGCTCTCCGGTAGCGATGAGCTGTTTACCTGTTCTGGCCTCAAAGCTGCAGATAATTTCATGGCCCTGCAGTTGCCTGATGGTAGCTGTAAACGTAACGCTGCTGCCTATTTTAGCCGGTGCGCGGTGTTGTACACTGATCATGGTGCCAATACCTTCTTCATCGGCTTCTTTCATGTCCAGAACAAACAGGCGGCAGCACCATTCTGCATCTCTTGCCAGCGCAAAGGTGCTATATACCGGGTGTACCATATTGTTGTCAAAGGCGGCGCAGTCTTCTTCCCGCACTACGCGGGTAAAATGCCGCTGATCGCCTGGTTGAAAAGTATGTTGCATGGCAATAAAGCAGTTTTATTGTACCACCAGCACCGGCACTTTTACCTGGTGCCTTACTTCATTGGCGGTAGCCCCGAATATCCAGTCTTTAATACCCCTGTGACCATGACCGCCCATTACAAGGAAATCAATTTTTTCTTCCTTCACAATGCGAACAATTTCCTTGGCAGGATGCCGGTAACCCAGTATGCCCCTGGCCCTGATATTATGCTGTCGCAGCAGTGCGAGATAGGTATCCAGCTGCTCCTGGTCTTTGCGGGTTTCAAGGTCATCTGAATCTTTTCCGAAGTATTTGGCGGAAGCACTTTCTACTACGTGTATCAGCAGGTATTCCGTTTGTTCATTACCGTAGGCCACGGCGTTGGTGATCACTTTTTCATCGTGCCTGCTGAAGTCCAGCGCCATGGCGATGCGGAAGTATTCCGGTTTTTCCATGGTGCCCAGTGACAGCTGCGAAGGGTGGATGCGCACGCTAGCCGTTTGCCGGTATTTATTCAGCAGGGGGTATACCACGGTGATGATCAGCAGGACAAGAAAGCCGATGCCGCCGGCAATAATGAGGGCGTCTATCCAGCCATTGCCATCGCGGCTGATATAATCGAATGCGCCGGTGAACACCATACGGAGGTTGAGGTATACCAGTATAGCGGTGATCAGCCAGCTGACGAGCTTTGTAAATGGTTTAACGGCATATGACCCCATGGTGTTCTTATCGCTCACAAAATGGATGAGGGGAATGATGGCAAAGCCCAGTTGCAGGCTGAGCAGCACCTGGCTGAAAACAAGCAGTTCGCCTACTTTATCATCGCCTGCCAGGAGGATGGTGAGCAGCGCCGGAACAATGGCCAGCAGGCGGGTAAGCAGGCGGCGCAGCCATGGGTTGATACGCAGCTGGAGGTAACCTTCCATCACGATCTGCCCCGCGAGGGTGCCGGTCACCGTGGAGCTCTGTCCCGCGGCAATCAGCGCTACGGCAAAGAGGACAGGCGCTACTTTACTGCCCAGCAGTTGTTCCAGCAGCTGGTGGGCGTCCTGTATTTCGGCAATGTCGGTGCGGCCGGTTTTAAAGAACACGGTGGCCGCCAGTATGAGTATGGCTGCGTTCACAAAGAAGGCCAGGTTGAGCGCAACGGTGCTGTCTATAAAGTTGAGCTTGAGCGCCTGCCTGATGCCCTTGTCGTCGCGTTGTATCTTGCGCGTTTGCACCAGGGCGGAATGCAGGTACAGGTTATGCGGCATAACGGTAGCGCCGATGATGCCGATGGCGATGTACAGCGCTGTATTATCCGGGATCACCGGCACAAAACCGGTCACCACTTCAGACATCACGGGCCTGGCCATCACCAGTTCTGCCAGGAAGGAAATACCTACGATGGCTACCAGGCTGATGATGAAAGCTTCCATTTTGCGGATGCCATAGCGCTGTAATATCAGCAGCAGAAAAGTATCCAGCACGGTGATGCTTACGCCATAGGCCAGTGGCAGCCCGGTGAGCAGCTGTATACCGATGGCCATGCCCAGCACTTCTGCCAGATCGCAGGCGGCGATGGCAATTTCTGCCAGCACATAAAGCAGGAAATTGATAGTAGGAGGGTAGGTTTCGCGGTTTGCCTGAGCGAGGTCGCGGCCACGGACAATGCCCAGGCGGGCGCTCAGGCTTTGCAGCAGCAGGGCCATGAGGTTGCTCATCAGCAGCACCCATAGCAGTTTGTAACCGTATTGGCTGCCCCCCGCGAGGTCTGTGGCCCAGTTGCCGGGATCCATATAGCCTACGCTCACCAGGTAGGCAGGCCCGAAAAAGGATAATAATTTTTTCCAGCGCGAACGTGCGGTTGTGTCTATACTCTGATGTACTTCACTCAGCGATGTAGCAGTATGGTCCATATACGTATGAGCTTACACCGGTCTTACCATGATGTTTTTGCTTACCTGTTCACTGATGGTAAAAGCCGGTTGATTCCTGATCTTTATTTCAATTGAGTTATCAAATTCGTAACGCTCTATTATTTCCAGCTGGGTACCCAGGCGGATGCCTTTGGCGGTAAGGAATTCCAGCAGGGCGGTGGATTTATCGGATACGGCTGTTACCTCCAGGCGTTTGGTGCGCGCCTGATCCAGCGATACCTGTGTGCGTTGCTTTCCCATTTTGCCCTGGGCATCGGGAATGGGGTCGCCATGGGGGTCGATGACCGGGTTGCCGAGGAATTCACTGAGGCGGTTGGTCAGTTTCTCGCTTCTTACATGTTCCAGTTCTTCCGCCAGTTCGTGCACCTCTTCCCAGCTGAAATCCAGTTTCTCTACCAGGAAGCATTCCCACAGGCGATGCCGCCGTATAATATGCAGCGCGGCTTTTTTACCTTCGGCGGTAAGGCTGATACCCTGGTATTTCTCATAATCTATCAGTTTCTTTTCTTTCAGCTTCTTGGCCATGTCTGTAACGGAAGCGGGCTTGGTATCCAGCTCATAGGCCAGTCCTGTTGTGGTCACGCCATCCGTTGTTTCTTCCAGCTTGTAAATAGATTTGATGTAATTCTCCTCAGCTACCGATAAATTCATAAGGTCTAAAATAAAATTTAGACAAATCTAACTTAGAAATTCCAAATACCAAATACCAAATTCCAAAATGAAGAAGTTGGCATATAGTTGGTATTTTGAAAAAGATGGCATGTGTAAGTTTAAATCTGGTATTTGGAACTTGGAATTTGGTATTTGGAATTTAGTATCTGGTATCCGGAACTTGGAATTTTTTAACTTATATATCAAAATTTTCTTTAACTTTTGGGCGGTTAAATTGTAAAATGCGCATGAACAGGTTGTTAGCATTATTACTGGCAGTGGTTATGCTGGCAGGTTGTAAGTCTAAGGAAAAGCAAACGAAGGGCGACCGTCCGCTCACATTTGCAGATTTCAGCGCCTTATTTCCCGAACAGCAGGTTCCTTACCGGCTGCAGGCGGACTCCCTGGGGCAGCAACGCCCTACGGATTCGCTGGCACTGAAAAAGGACCTATTGCGGCAATTCCTCAGCGATTCCCTGGGTGTGGCAGATTTTCCCAAAGCTGCGGCGGTCCGCTTTTTTCCGCTGGCACACCTGGCGTCAGATAACCTGCATTATTTTGTAGTACTGGCGGCAGATAAAACGAATATAGCCGCCTATCTCTGCCTGGTGAGCCCCAAGGGGCAATACCTGAACCAAATGCTGGTAGCCAGGAAGAATACGGGCAGTAAGGAAAACATCAGCTTTACGCTGGACAACCGCTTCCTGGTGAAGATCAGTACGGAGAAGGAGCTGAGCCCATCGCGCAGCTCCCTGAAAGAAGATTTCTATACCGCCGCTGCCGACGGAAAACTGACCCTGATCATGACCAATTCAAACGGGCCTGTCACACCCGGGCAGATCTTCAATCCCATTGATACCCTGCCGCGTAAACATAAATATTCTGCAGACTACAGCTCCGGCGATATGAGCATTGTATCCATCCGCGACGGGCAGGATCCTAAAACATTCCAGTTCTTTATCACCTTCTCTAAAGATAATGGCAGCTGTAAAGGCGAATTAGCCGGTGTGGGGCATTTTACCGGTCCTAACAGAGGTGAGTACAAGGATAAGGAAAGCTCCTGCGGCATCGCCTTCCAGTTCTCTTCCAGCCGGGTAAACATACATGAAACAGGCGGCTGCGGCGCCTACCGGGGAATACGGTGTTTTTTTGAGGGGAGTTTTAATAAGAAGAGACCTCAAAAAAATTGAGAATTAAGAATGAATAATCAATAATAAGTGAGCTGTGCGATAAGCTTGTTCCTTATGTCTTTCTACTATCAATTATTCATTCTTAATTATTAATCATTAATTATTGCTGCGGGAAAGCCGCATCTGCCTTTACCTCCTGGATCTGTTGGGTGTGGCGGTTGCTGTGGGTAGCAACAAGTATCAGGATCTGGTAGGCATCCATAGGGGAGCCCATGGGCATGTCTGCCACGTGGTTGCGAACATCATCGTTAGTGTTCTTGACGTAGTCGATGATCTTGTCGCGTTGTTCGGTGAAGGCCTGGATGGCTTCGGCAGTGGTGGAGAAAGAGCCTTTAGGCTGTATCTGCTCAGGCGCTTTGGCTTTTTTGCTGCGGTCGGCAATCATCTGGGTAAGGACTTCATCTGTTACTTTGATCTCTTTTCTTTTTTCGGGGTTAGCGGGTTGCGCCATGGCTTGTTGCTCCATACCAAAAAGTCCTTTTTCCGATACGGTAATGTGTTCCAGGCAGTCTGCCACAGACCAGCGGTCGGGCGCGGGTTTGAACTTCATCTGGGCATCGCTCAGGCCGTTTACCTCTTTGAGGAGATTTGCTTTTGTGTCTTCGAATTGTTTGACAATAGCGGCCCTTTCTTCCTGGGTCATGCCCTGGCCTTTAACGGCAAAAACAGCCAGTACGATCGCTACAAGTAAGAGAACTGTTCTTTTCATGGTGGTAAATTTTTAGAAACTGTGGGGTAAAGTTTGGCATAATTTACACCATTTCCCTGTGATGAGGGATATAATATCAATCAAGATGTGTTGACAGCAGATCCATAAAGGAGGCGCGGCTGATGAAGCGGGCGCCGAGGGAGGCCAGGTGCTCGGTATGTACCTGGCAGTCTATTAAAGCCAGGCCGCTGGCCTGCTCCGATTGTACAAAAGTGATAAAGGCCGCTTTGGAGGCATTGCTGACATGCGAGAACATGGATTCGCCAAAGAACACCCGGCCCATCCGCACGCCATAGAGACCGCCTACCAGCTGATCATCCAGCCAGCATTCTACAGAGGTGGCGTAGCCTTCCCGGTGCAGCCGCGTATAGGCTTCCTGCATGGGGTCTGTGATCCAGGTGCCGTCCTGTCCGCGGCGGTAGGTACAGCGGCAATGTCCTATTACGGCCTCGAAGTCCTGGTTCACGGTGATGCGGAACACCTGTTTTTTCAATACCTGTTTCATGCTGGCAGACACCTTCAGCTCTTCCGGGAAGAGCACAAAGCGGGGATCGGGGCTCCACCACAGTACGGGCGGTTTGCTATACCAGGGGAATATGCCGGACCGGTAGGCCAGTATCAGCCGGTCTATGGAAAGATCGCCTCCTGTGGCCAGCAGCCCGTCGGGCTCAGCCAGATGTACGGGGGGGAATTTGAGGTGTTGTGTAAGAGAAAATATCATTTTAACCTTCCACTGCTTCTTCAATAGTTGCGCTGATGCCCCTGTCAAGGAGCGCTTCGCACATGGGGCGCAGTTTAGTGTATTCGCCGTGTTTTACGGCGTATTTGCCATTGTAATGTATAAAAAGGGCGCATTGTTCTGCCTGTTCGGGGCTATGATCGCAAACCTCTATCAGCGATTGTATCACCCAGTCAAAGGTGTTAACATCATCATTCCACACAATAAGGCTGAACGGGAACTGCTCGTCTTCCGCAACTAGTATATCTTCCCATTCTTTAGTAACAGTGCCTGTTTCTGTACGCTGACTCATGATAATTTACATGGCTTTTTCGCAAAATTACAGTTAAAATCGGGAAAAGGTAGTAGTTGGCCTATAAACAATATTATGAGTTCGCTATTAATCATTAACGATTAATTATTAATTTGTAAGTTGCACCTGAACGTCTATGGAGGAGCTGAAAATTGAAAGTTTATGTATGTTTTGAAAGGCACAGTTTTATTATTGGATATTAGTCTGCCGTTAAAGGATCCTATCCCTATTTTTTCGCTGGTATTGTTCATTATCCTGCTGGCTCCCATTATTCTCCGCAAGTTCCGCATACCCAGTATTATTGGCCTTATACTGGCCGGTATGGCTATTGGCGACCATGGGTTTAAGATCATAGAAAAAGGCAGCATCGACCTTTTTGGTAAGGCAGGTTTATTATACATCATGTTCCTCGCAGGCCTGGAGCTGGATATGGCTGAATTCCGTAAGAACCGGTATCGCAGCCTGGTATTTGGCGCGTTCACTTTTTTCATACCGTTATTGTTGGGCTATATAGTATGCACCTATCTGTTGCACTTCAATTTTATGGCAGCACTGCTGGTGTCCAGTATGTTTGCCACGCATACCCTGGTAGCTTATCCGCTGGCCAGCCGCCTGGGCATTACCAAGAATGAGGCGGTAACAGTAACCGTGGGCGGTACCATTATAACGGATACAGCGGTGCTGTTGATCCTGGCTGCGATCACCGGCGCTGCATCCGGTCACCTGGATACTTATTTCTGGATCCGCCTGGGTGTATCGCTCGTTGTTTTCGCAGCGATCATCCTGTGGATATTCCCGATGATAGGGCGCTGGTTCTTTAAAAAGATCAAGGATGATAAAACGTCCCACTTCATCTTTGTACTGGCGCTGGTATTCCTGGCTGGTTTCCTGGCGGAACTGGCGGGTGTGGAGAGTATTATCGGGGCCTTCCTGGCAGGGTTGGCGCTAAACCAGCTGATACCGCATACCTCTGCTTTAATGAACCGTATTGCTTTTGTAGGCAATGCGCTGTTCATACCCTTCTTTTTGATCAGTGTAGGAATGCTGGTAGACCTCCGGGTGCTTTTAAAAGGACCTGAAGCGCTGATCATTGCCGCATCGTTAACGGCTATGGCCCTGCTGAGCAAATGGCTGGCCGCTTTCTTTACCCAGGTTTCCTTTCGCTACACTGTTCCGCAGCGCAACGTGATATTTGGTCTCAGCAGTGCACACGCTGCAGCCACGATCGCCGTTATACTGATCGGTTATAACATGGGTATCATCAATGAAAATGTATTGAATGGTACGGTGCTGCTGATACTGGTTACCTGCCTGGTAGGCTCTTTTGTTACAGAGAATGCAGGCCGCAGGGTAGCCATCCAGGAAGCGGAGCGTAAGCCTGAACCAGACAGTGAGCCGGAGCGTATATTGGTACCCGTATCCAATTCCGCGCGTTTGGAAGCCCTCCTTGATCTGGCGTTAATGATCAAGGATCCGCATGCGGATACGCCGGTGTATCCGTTGGCCGTAGTACAGGATGATGAAGAGGCGAAAGAAAAGATCCACCTCACCAATAAGATGATGGAAGCAGCGATTATACATGCCGCTGCTACCGAAAGTCATATTAAAGCCATCACCCGGGTTGACCTGAACGTGGCAGACGGTATTACCCGTGCGGCCAAAGAGCTGATGATCTCAGATGTGATCCTTGGCTGGACCGACAAGACCAGCACTACCGACCGCTTATTCGGTTCTATCTTCGGCACCACGCTGGATAACGTGCTGCGAAGTGTATGGGAGACCATCTATGTATGCGATTTTCATCATCCCATGAACACTGCTAAAAAGCTGGTGCTGGCGCTGCCGCGCAATACGGAATACGAAAAAGGTTTCCTGCACTACCTGCAAAAGATGCTGATGCTGGCCAAACAGATAGGCGCCCGTCCGCAGATCTATTGCCAGGAAAAAACGAAAGCAGCGGTGGAGGCATTTATCCAGTATGCCAAAATAAGCATGGAGGTGACCTTTAAACCCTTTGCAGACCTGGAGAATTTTCAGGCATTTTCCCGGGAGGTCAGCCGGGACGACCTGGTGGCTGTAGTTTCCGCCCGTAAAGGCACGTTGTCTTACAGTCCTTATATGGACCATATTCCTGCCAGGCTAAGCAGGTATTTCCGCGATAACAATATCATACTGATCTTCCCCGAACAAACGGAGATGGAGTACCTGGAAGCAGGGGTGCAGCCTGAAGACCTTACCCTTACTCCGATACAGGAGCAACTGGCTAACCTGAACAAGCTGGGTAAGGCAGTGAAGCGTATCCTGAAAGGCAAAAAATAGCAGCAGAAGAAGTGAAAAAAATTTGGTGAAATAAAAATAGTTTTTACCTTTGCAATCCCGTCAGACAAAAGGTCGCGGCGACAAAGAAAATGGGAGTTTAGCTCAGTTGGTTCAGCGCACTCCGACACAAGTCGGAGGGGTCGCGGTTCAGGAAGAGTGCTCCTAAAAGTTAAGTTCTAAATTTATTATGGGAGTTTAGCTCAGTTGGTTCAGCGCACTCCGACACAAGTCGGAGGGGTCGCGGTTCAGGAAGAGTGCTCCTAAAAGTT
>NZ_CALEJS010000036.1 GCF_937898475.1 uncultured Chitinophaga sp. | reverse complement strand
TGTGTTAAAGGTCTTAATTTTTTAACCTTTGACACAGTTTATTTTACAGTCTCCTCGACAAATATTGATAATATCTATCAAGAAGAACCTTCGATTTTGGAAACCTAAGTCTTGCTATTCTTTTCAGACCAAATGAAAATCTATTAGGAGTATAACTAATTTGAATGCCTGCTTTATTAATGAAGCTAAAAAGATGATTAAATTTAACGATCATACTCTCTTTTAACGCATCATCTTCAAGGTTCGCAATAGCCGCACACTGCTTTTCAATTATCGCCTTTGTTTCCGCGAACTCGGTACTTATTAAATTAAATCGCTTTCTCCATGCATCATTATGAAATCTTCCATCAAAACCATCCACTGCCAAATCCAAATTCGCTTCTCCTACATCATTAAATACAATCAAATCAGATACATTCAAATCAATGGTAATGGCCTTATTAAAATAAACGAGACCAACTTTATTTGTTCCTATTTCAAAATACTCCAACTTAAATCTATCCGCAAAAAAATGATTCTTAAACTTTCCTCTCTCTATTTCTTTTTTATATTTATCCGCCATCTTTTTGAAAAGCTGGTCATTAGATAACGTTTCTATTTCTAACAATGTTGCCGTCCTTGCACCTCTCTTTCCGTCAGCCCCTCTAACCATAAGATCACATTCTTGGCCAACCAATACAAATCGTTTCCCTTTCTTCTCCCCATCGGTAATAATAAAAATATCACCATTATCGATTGGTTTTCGTAGCGTATTTAATAAATCCCCAGCCTCATACACCTCTTGATATCGTAACTTATACCGCTCATTGTAAGGGCTATTCGTTCCGTCGATATCAAACTCAATATTCGACAATTCAAACGCAGAAATAATTGTAGGATTAGTAGAAGGAACATACCTCTTTGCAATCATCAGCTTTCGAACCTCGTCCTTAAAAATTACATCAGTAATTCTTAACAAAGTCTCCGGCTCCCAAACCCCCTCTTCATGGGAAGATTTGAAAACAGTATGATCGAAATCATATGTATCAAATTCCTCTATTCTCTTAATGGTTTCTAATTGCGCCTCTTTGAGGATATCAATAGTTCTTGCTTTGATTGTCTCACAATAAGTATTTAAACATACTTTTTTCAATCCATCCGCAAATAGCTCAGGCTTTTCCAGTCTTACCTTTGCTAGAACAAAAAAATCCGCTAATTGCAGTGTGTGTATCTTCGCACAAATTTCGGTTCTCTTGGGAAGCTCTTGCTCACATGCTGTTGCTGTATGTGTTAACAGCGATACGATAACTTTTTCAGGATCAACTTTTTCTTTAAGTTCAAGTATTAATTGTTCTCCCTGTATTTGCTGTTCAGAATACCGACCACTCGCCAACTTCAAATCCTGGTCAAATATTACCATTATCTTTGTACCTTCTTCTATACTCTGAAGAATTTCGTCCCTCCGGCTATCCCAACCATTAGGAGTAAGGAATTCTATCTGCCCTTCGCTAAAGAACTCCCTTAGATTATTTGACACATTAAGGTCATTAATAGCGTCTGGTGTACCTGCAATTGTATAAGCTTTCTCAAAGTACTTTAACTGCTTGGCAGGCTTGAGCGTATCCCAGACTTCATCAATATGTTCAAACAACACGGCTTCATCAGTGGAGAAATCGATTCCTTTTATAGCAACTCTTTTTAGTTCCTCAACTTTCCCATCATCTAGAATCGTTCTGACAATGCCTTTAAAAGTTTCCTTGCCCGTATCCTGCTCAATTGCATCATCAATGAAATAAATTTTGGACACCCTTGAATGTGTCAATAATCGCTGGATTTTCTCCAGTATAGCAGGTTTAATATCTAATTCCTGCGGGGCTTCAGTTGGAGTTTCGTTTTCTGCCATTAACTAACTAAAATATTTTGAAAATTAATTTGGAATAAATATCTCCTATTGTGTTCATTACGTTTCTGTAAAAGTTGTATTGTAGTGTCAACAGAATCTAGTAACTGCTGAACTATAAACAAACCTAATCCTCGGCCCTCTCCCGAAGGCTTTGCTGTAACAAAAGGCTGAAACAAAGTACTTTCAAATGCCGGCAAAACTCCATATCCGTTATCTGACACTAGTAAATGAGATGAGTCTACCTCAATATTTATCACCGCTTTAAAGTGATTATCCGTTTTTATCACCTGTTTAAGCCAATATTCCGAGTTAAGAATTAAATTATCCAATACTTGAGTTAACTTTCCTCTATTCATCTTAATAGAGAAATCCAATTTAATTGCGGTATGTATATCTATGATATCAGCAAAACGAGTAGAATAAAAGCGCTTCAATTCCTCAACGAACTCCGACATCTGAATCACTTGTTTCGTTTCCCTATTAAATTTAAAAGAAGGGGCTAAATGATTCAGTTGAATGCGCGTTGATTGTATGAAACCCTTTACATGTTCGAAATAGATATTTAAATTAGCATTGATAAGACCTTCTTTTCTTAATTGCCTGAAAGTCTGATCGTTTTGAGATGCAAGGCGGTCAATAAGATTATACATTTCATGGGTAAAGGCTTCGGCAGTCATTCCTAAACCTGCCAGTTCTGAAAATTGAACAATTTGCCTTTCAAGCTCATCTAATTTAGGCTCAAGATAATTAGCATCGTCTTCAAGTTTCTTAGCATTCTGTAAAAGACTATTTACATTCTCAAGTAGACGATTCGAAGTGCTTAAAATCCTATCTACTTCTTCCAATATTTGCAAGGCCTTATTTTCTTCTGCTGAACTAAACAAAGGTTCATTTTTAATTTTACTTACAGCCTCTGTGACCTTCTTAGCAGTTGCCTTTAATTCTCTATGAACCTTTTGAGTCTCGGCCTCTATTGCAGAAGATTGCCTTGAAGTAGCAATCAACCTATCTCGCGTATCAATAAATGATCGAATGTTGCCTTTAGCTTCAGCATCCTTACGTTTAAATTCGTCGTAGCTTCTCCTCGTTTTATCAAGTACATCATTAATATTCTGAATAATAAGGTTTATGATAGTGAAAAAGGTTTTAGAATAGGGTGTATCGATAAAACCTTCCCTGTCTGTTTTTTCAGCCAGAAAGCCATTCTCTTTAGCGGTAATTGAAACAAAACCGATAACATTCTCTGGTCTAAGTAAATAAAAAGACCCTCCAGACGTTTGTCCCCTTGAAAGCCTGAGCCAATCATTGTCCTCCATACCATAAGGCTTTACTCCAAATCCATCCCTAAACACCCTAACTCCAATCTGGTTTTTTACCAATTGCTTGTACTCGGATATTTTATCATATGCCGACTCGATATCTTCCGTACCAGAAAGGTTAAATTCGTCTATCTCGCCTAAAAAGCTACCAGGGTTTGCTGGCACAAGCTCACCGCTTCCTTTGTCTATAACAAAATCTATCTTTATATCCTTTTCAAATTCAAATTCTCGCTTGAAAGTAATGAATACACCATTCTTACCAGAATAAGTCACGTCAGGTATAAAGTACCGTTTATTCTCCTGAGAATTAATTAAAAAATGATAAAACTCTGCGCCGTTGTCTTTTTGAATTAAACGAGAAAACAATTCCTTCTTGTCAATACTATTTCCCTGAAGTTTTGCTAATTTCAATTCGCCAACAATAACTAATGTTCTTCCATCAAAATTGAATTTATAACTACTGATAGCCTGTGATCTAAGCTTATCATTAATCGCGTCCAAATCGTTTGGTTGACCATTAATATTCAAATAGATATTAAATGGGCGCTTTTCTTTAAAAGGGAAAATAAGCTTTGACAATTGACCTCTAAACTTGTCAGCATTGGTCCCAAGCCAAACTTCGGGGTCTTTTAAATCTGTAATGATCAGCTTTGTTCCTTTGGTATTTAAATCTTTATTTCTAGTACGATAATTTGTATCTACACTATCCAAAGCACTATCGGCCGTAAAATGCCTCCAGTCAAAAGCTACATGGTGAGTAACATATTCACCAGATACACCACTATACATCTCCAGTACGTTTCCTAACCTTTGAGTACTTAATCTGCCCAAACCTTTATCCCCTAACGGAGTACGGCCCTTTTCTGTCACTTCACCCTTCTCCTTCATCTCTCTTTTACCCGAGCCTGAAATAAACAACCACTTATTAACAATGTCGACATACTTCATTCCATGACCATTATCTTCAATTTGAATATAACCTCTAGTATTTTTAAATTGAAGATCATCATCTGGCGGAACTCCGTCAGTGCTAATTGATATTTTAACCCAGTCTGCATCTGCATCATAGGAGTTTTTAACCAGCTCCATAATCGCAGTTAATTCATCTGACACCAACTCCTCTCCCAGTTGCTTTACAACGGCAGCACTTATACGAAATTTAGGTACATTATCCATTAACTTTTCTAAGAATTAAAATATCCTCAAATGACATTAGCTCCGCGTCCTTATTACGCTTGGCCATTCTTCTATTTAGTATCTCTCTTGATATCTTTTTCACCAATATAGCTCCTTGACTTTCCAACAGTTCTTTAATTATTCGATCATTAGGTATTTCCATTCCTCCCACATTTCTATTTCCAACTGTCCAGATCTGATAAGCATCGGCTTTCAACGATTTATGAATATTTTTTATTGACGAATATAAGTCACCGATAAAACTGACTACTTTATTAACCTTATCGGGTGAATTAGTAACTAACTTTCGGTACGTTTCTTCAAACGATACCGAAGCTAGAAAAAGCTCCGCTAAATTTATCTGTTGGTTCCTTCTTTTAATTCTTCCTCCCAGTCCCCTCGAGTCGATTTCTGAAGTTGATTTAAGATAATCACTCGTTGCTAAAGGATGGATATCGGTCAAATCAATCCACTGTAAAGGAAGATAAGAGTGCTGGCCATAAGTTACTGTCGTTTTATTATCACCATATGGTGGCGATGTAACTAGTAAATCAAAGAAGTCAATGTTTTCTGCAGGGTCGAAAATAGTTTCTTTGCTGTCTGCCAATTTCACAGTAACATTTCCCTTATATGCTCCTTTTGAAATCCTGCCAGATTTGATTAATAACTCAGAATACCACTGAAGGTCTTCTATACAATTTTGATAATGGTCCTTAAATACCTCAATAGGCGATATATTCCTTTTATTAATATCTTCTAATTTCCTAATGTGTAATTTAAAGGTTGACGTTCTATCATTTGAGGTCAACCTAACAACCTCAGCAAGAATAACCCAATAAAACCTTCTAATCGCAGGCCTTGATTCTTTTCTTATCGCCCTAACAATTCTTGACAACTCAACCGCGACATCATTCTTAAACCACTTTTTTAAACCTGGAAAATCAGCTTCGATTTTCGTTGATGTGTCATTTTCAAACAATTTAAAAAAGGCAGCTTTGCGTTCTTTAATTGCAGTAATATAATACGGCCCGGTTCGAGTTTTAGCGACAAGAATAGCAAGTGGGTTAATATCTTGTCCGTAACAATCCAAACCGTTTTCCATACAAGCTACCAAAGAAGTTCCAGAGCCCATATAGGGATCTAACACGTTAGAAATAGAAGGTTTATTCCGAGTAATAATTTCAATCAGCTTACGCTGAACAACCGGAACCATCATAGCAGGGTACTGGAAAAAGCTATGTAGGTATTCACTCCGATCGTGATTTGGAGATGACCAGAAATGATTATGCTCTTCGGTCAATCTGTCAATATCGTCGATTATCTGCTGATCTATTACTTCTGGGGCTACAAGCCGATTATCCATTGTAGCTTTTGCTTTGGGTCGCAATTTTTGTGGAACATTTAAAATCGATTCCATGTTACGGTTTGTGGTTCGAAGTTGCAGCAAATATATTCAATTTATTTCTTAATTCCTAACCCACTAATAAACAATAATTTATAAAAAAATACAACCTGGTATTATTAAGTTCTTTTGTCAAGTGTGCGGTTTTCGAATGGCACTAAATTGAACATAGCCCTCATCCTACTCCTCAACCTGTTTCCGTACACCTCTTCTAATTCCTGGCTATTTAAATTCGTCGTAATATGGGTAACCATCTTATTCGAGATAAACAAATCATATCTGGAAAGAAGTATCTCTCCCATAACATTGCAGTTATTCCCCCAGTAGTTCACAGTTTGTTCAATACCCAAGTCATCGAAGCAATGAACCCTTGGTACATTTGTATAGGGAAAAAACGCATTAGTGCTATAACGGCCAATTATGTCATACCCGACCTTACTAAACTCGAAACTGATCTGACGACAAGAAACCATTACTGGCCGATAACATTCGTCAGCCAATGGCCTCATTAATGTCATTAAGGAAGTTTTCCCACAACCTATCTTTCCTGTGAGTAAGATACCCTTGTTTAGGTCGATTTCTTCTGCAGCAGCTACAGCCTCATCTCGAAGAAAATACGCAATCAACTTGATAATTACAGGCCGATCCACATCATGTATTTGGAATTTTGGTCCATAAATATTCTTTCCATGTTCCTCCAACTGCTGCATCAACAAGTAATAATCATAAGGGGTCTGAATAGTTCTTGTTTTCATTGGAGTGGAGCCGTCCTGCTCCTGCGGATGATTTGGTATGTTTGTCATTGCTTGTCTGAGTTTGTGAGTGAATATTGAGTATCCATTTATGGGCTGCTGCCTGCCAGTCCAGGATCAGGGTTTGGCCTCCCTGGCGCCAGCCGTTTGCCTGGTAATGGTGAAAGAATTTGTCGCCTTCCATCGATGGGTACTGGTGGGCATTAAAAAAGTCCTGTACCTGGGATAGGGTCGGAAGATGCCGGGCATTCGGATCGGAAATTTCCGCGCCGGGTGCATCCTGACATTTAGGGGCTTTTTCAGCTTTAACATTTTTATTTTTTTTTGAGGGCGCGAGCCTGTTTTCTCTCTCCTGTTTACTATTGTTTATATGTTTATAAAAGAGGCCCACTTTTGGGCCTGAGTGTGGCCCATTTTTGGGCCACGTATGAGGCTCACTTTTAGGCCACATGTGAGGCCCAATTGTGGGCCATGTATGAGGCCCACTTTTGAACAGGTAACCTTGCTCATTTTGCACCTGGTTTGTTGGTGAGAAGAGGAATAACTGCTGACTTTCTTTCTCCGGCAAAACGCCATTCAAAGGGATCATAGAAACTCTGCTTGGCGCATATGCCAGGCTTGACTGCTGATAAATTATATAAGCACAGTCATGGAGATGCCGTAAGCATTTCACATAAGTGCTGCGTGACCCTATCCTTGATAAGCTCATTATTTCCTCCCGTACAATCGGAAACGGGCTGCAGAAGCGGTGTTGATTCCAAACCTGGAAGAGGGCCATGTACAAACTGATGTGAGTTGCATTCAAACGATCGTCCGTCCGAATCTTTGCAAAAAAGGCGTTCAGATGCTTGATATAATTCGTATGAGCAGGCAGCACCGGCATCAGCGTTTATTCGGGCCCGTTGTAGTCATGAGCTTTTCGATGTCCGCATAGTCGTAGAATATCAATCCGCCAACCTTTGTATAGGAAAGGGTGCCGTTGATACGCATGTTCTGCAATGTTCCCGATGAAATGTTGAGGAGTTCCTTTACTTCGTAGGACTTTAGCCATTTGCGCGGCTGTGCCGGGTGGGAGGTTATTAATTCCCGGAGTTCAGTAAACAATTCGGCTTTAAAAACAGCCAGGTCTTCGCGTGTTAAGATTTCTGTTGCCATAAAATTTGTGGTTGTTTGTTATGGCAGCAAAAGAATAGGGTTTTCTATCACCAGAACAGTCACAGGGGTTACGCAACCCCCTGTAACAAATTGATAATTAAGGACAAGAATTTGAGATATTTATTTTCATAATGCAACTACGCCATCAACCGACAGAAGAAAATCATGAAAGATGTAAAAATTCCAGGCAAAATAAAACAGCACACTTACGCCTTTGTGGGATACATTTATCAGCTCTCCTAAGATCTCCCGGATTGATTTAGATACCGCTGCACTCTCCTTGTAAAAGTGGCTACGGAGGCTTTGGCTGGAAACAGTGTCCTGCTTGACTGAAGTAAAGAAAAAGGAAAAGAAATCCAGGAGCTCCGTTTTGTTTTGATTCAGGTAGAAACCGGCATCATACAGCAATTTAAGAATGGCGCCCATCTGCGGTACCGAAAAGCGGGTCTGCACCTTAAAGTCTTTCCATCTGTCCAGCTCCCCTGTTGAATGGAGGGTAGCAGAAATACTTTCGTTTTTCTCCTGGTATGCTATTTCTACCGAAATCCAAGATAGTAGTTGACTTTGCAATGTGCCATGAAGCCGGTTTAAACAGATGCCTGGCTTAACATGTGTCTGACTTACTTTCTTTTGCAGGTAAATGAGGCGACTAAGCCTTTCGCGTGAAGTTGGCAGCAGCTCTATTTCTCTGCCGGTGCGGCCTGTCCAGTAGAGGAAGTAGGCAACGGAATTGAAGTTTAAAAAGTGGAGTTCTGTTTCGATACTCTCGGTTAGTTCCTGTCCGCGCCGGCTATGGTCCAGGATCTTCTTAATCCGCTTACTCAGCTTCGTTAAATAGTGCAGGTGGCTGTAGCTAACGAACAGCCGGGAATGTTCAGCACATAGGAGTTCCTCAAACGGCTGGTGTAGAACCGGAACCAATAAGGGATCAACCTGGCCTTCGTCGGCCTTCTCCTGTAATAGTTTCATAGTAGCGGTAAACTCGCCCTGTACCAAATACAGGTAGGCGTCAGGAATTTTACATTCTATATCCATGTGCCTGGGAAACTCTGTTTCGATGAACGACAATATTTCCGCCAGGGTTAAATACAGGAATCTGTACAGGTGCCTCCAGGTGTTGGCCGGCGGTGGATCTGTGCTATTCAAAATATCGCCGACCTCCAGGTGCTCAATTGCTTGGTCCATCAACTGTATAAGTAAATGTTGATGGGATTGCACATGCCAGTCGGCCTGTTTCTTCTTGCCGACACTGTAAAGCTGCCGCCCGAAGTCCTCCAGGAATATTTCCTTCTGCCTGGTAGCCTCACTGATAACCGCGGATAGGTACTTTGTGTCCGGTTGCTGGTTGTTTTGAGATTGTGTTTTAAGATCGATTCTAACGAGCTTTTCAAAATAGGATAACAGGTAATGCTGCTGCATGGCAATAAAATTTAACTAGCGTCTGATTGTTTGGTGACAGTGGTTATGAAGGATATGGCGACCGGCAGATGCCAGCCATTGCAACAAGGGCCGCAATAAATAATTTTAGCACGTTTCGTATCGTTAATCAAATGTTAATGTCGGATTTGTAATAGTGGGTAACCGTGACGGCTACCCACTAAGATACAAGCCTATGCTACGGCGCTTAACAGCAGTGAATTCGGGATTGACAGATCAAAAGACGCTTTTAAACTTTTCATGTCCTGGCTTACCTTGGACGCTACTATTTTAGCGTATATCTGGGTAGTCCGGATCGACTTATGGCCCAGCATAGCACTGACCGTTTCCAGCGGTACGCCGTTGGCCAATGTTACGGTAGTGGCAAAGGTATGCCGGGCAGTGTGGGTAGTCAGGTTCTTGTCGATACCGCATATATCTGCAATCTCCTTCAAGTAACCGTTGAAGCGCTGGTTGCTTTTGATTGGTAATAAGACGTTGTTAGCAATACAGTAAGGATGGTTTTCGTACTTCTTCAGGATCTGTTTTGCTACAGGCAGCAGGGGAACGTTTTCACGGCACCAGGTCTTTTCCCTGTTTTTAACAATCCAATCTTCGCCGTCGAAAAATTTAACCAGGTGATCACGGGTCAGCAACAGCACATCTTTGTAGGCAAAACCAGTTAAAGCCATAAACAGGTAAGCGTCCCTTGCTTCCTCGAGGCGGGGAATGGAAAATTCTTTGCTATACATCGTCCTCAATTCATCTACAGTTAGAATATCACGTTCCGGGTTGATGTAGGAGCATACAAAATCCTCTATCGGATTAGCGTTTATCCATTTCCGGCGTACGGCGAGTTTCATTAGCTGCTTGGTATTTTTGATGTACTTCATTGCGCTGTTGTCGCGGAGCCCATCTGTCAGGGTCAAATAGTCGAAGAAGTCCTCAGCGAAAGCATAGTCGATCTTCCCCAGGGGAATATCCTTTGCTTTGAAAACACTGGCAATGAAAGTGGATAGTTTGTCTTTTGTGGAGCGCCATTTCTTCATGGTACTGTAAGCTCCCGGTAGACAGCATCTTCAAGATTCGGCTATTTGGATTTATGTTT
>NZ_CALEJS010000035.1 GCF_937898475.1 uncultured Chitinophaga sp. | reverse complement strand
AAACATAAATCCAAATAGCCGAATCTTGAAGATGCTGTCTACCGGGAGCTTACTTTTCTCCAGTCCTTTTTTATAAATGAAATTTCATAAATTAGTCCAGTTACTTTTTGTATAGGATATGTAACTGCTTCAGATGTATGAATTGTAAACTTAAATATGTTGTAGAACAGGATATTCCAGAATCGTATCATAATACTTTGTTTGATTAAATTCTCACTTAAATCTCACCTCTTATAACTCCACCTATTGTACAAATTCGTCAAACGCAATTGTTTCTATTTGAAGAGGATGACCATCATCATATTTAACCTTAGTTGCCATAAAAACAAAACCATCAGATACAAATGCTCCTAACTGCTTCCTCTGTTCATCAATGTATATAGTATCCCATGATCTGACTTTGTCAATCAGGGTTTTTCTAATCCCTGTCTTCTTCTCGATATTGCTATCAAGAGTAATTGGCTGCAGATTCCAATTTCCTGAAGTACTATTACTATAAAAATAACTCGTTCCATCACTGATGAGTAGCCCCCGGTAATATCCCCACCCGGAACTAAACCCTTCCAGAATAATGAACTCCTTCATTTTAGCAGGGTATATTCCATTTTTCTCATACAACTTCGCTCTTCTTTTGCTTCCAAAGTTAATAATGTTGGTATAGTCGGGTTTATCACTTAGATATTTGTTGAAGAAAGATTTGTGGTTGCGATACACCAGTTTCATGACATCGTTCTGGCTGTCATGTATGGGGAGTTTACACGATACTCCTAACAGTATTACTCCTATTAAACATATTAGGTACTTCATTTTAGCTTGACTTTGCGTAATGCCAATTTCAAATGGCCAGTGTTACCAGCTTTGATTCCTGCTTTAATAACTCCACTATTATTCTCAATTTTATTGAGTTTTCCGCATTTATATTGGAGTGTTCAAGATGATTCACTTTTTATAGACATGTGGAAGCACATTAGTCTATTGGATGGAATTTTGGCACCCTCCCCGCCATTCCCACCAGGAATAAAAATTGATCCAGATCATTAAATTACACCACCTGATCCATCATTGCATCCTTTCCCGTATTTTTATATAAAATCATTTCACATGGCCCTTCAGGTCGGCATACATAAATTCACCGGCAGACTTGAAAACATCATCGGCTACCGCAGAAATGGCCGATATTTCTTCCGTAGCATGCCGGACAAGATCAGGCAGACAGCCGCCACCAGACGCGCTGCCCGCTACTTCGGCATTGCGAGCCGGAAAGGGAAGCTCATTCGTTCCACCGTGCGCCCTCACCTGGATATACGCTACGATGGTACCGTCGTAAACCGCCTGAATAAACTATTCATCCAATCCGGACGTGATAACTTCCCGCAGCTGCAGGGCTTTCGTTTTAACCACCATAGCGGACTGGATAAGCTGTTTACCATTCCGCCCGTATTCACCGTCAGCGGTACCCTGCACATCCCCGCGCAGGAGCTGGAACCACAAGGTAATAACACCCACCTGGAAGTACGCCTCCTTGCCGTAAGAATGGACTTCCGCAGCCACCGTGTACTCAGCTCCGAATCCTCCACCGCCATTATCGAACTGGATGAGGAAGTGCCCTTCAGGGGCCTTTCCTTAAACGTTCCCACAGCAGGAGAGGGGGTACTCATGGTCATCCTGCAGTGCCGCGCCTGTAAAGCTGCCAATGGCGTGCTGTTCCCCTCCGGCGATCGCCGTTATATGGCCGCCGATGTGATCCACCTGGCGGTACCGGCAGACCAGGTACGCATACCGGATGCGCTCATAAGAAAAGCATGCCGTAAACGCTTCGTCTTCCGCAGACCCACTTCTGCTCATAGCATGCAAACACCTGCTTCGCCGTCTTTACAGGGGCTGCAAAGTCCCCGTGGTGAACCACACCGATACTACCTCCAAAGAGAGTAAAACAGCCCGTACTCCGTTCAGTTTACTATCATCATTCAACCCCCAGGCGCTTAGCCTGCGGATATCCTGTATCCCGTTTGCGTAAAATCTTCTTTTTTCGCGTTTAAAGCCGCCCTTTCACCCCTGGAGATATGCCCTCTGTCAACGCTCAAACTGCAATCAAACCCAAATCTCCGGCTATTGACCTTAAACTGTCCTTCACCTCATCCCCGGCTGAAGTCCCGATCAACTCCACCTCATGTCCATTTACCCCTGGGTTTTAGTCAAGGCTTACTATACGCTTACTGTACGCTTACTGTACGTACCTGCTTAGTGGAAGCTTAGTAAGTGCTTGGTAAGTGCTTAGTAAGTCTGTAGTAAGTGCTTAGTGAGCTCGCAGTGAGCGCTTATTCGCCGGGATACACCGTTACCAATGGCGCACTGCCCCACGCTGTAATATCATCCGTAGTAAGCAGGTTAAATGGGGGATGAGTGCCGCCCAGTTCTCCGCAGGCTTTGCCGTATACCACCCGCGCAATCCTGTGATGACGGATCACATAAGAACACAACAGGCAGGGCTCCACATTGGTATATAATGTTGCCCCCGCACAGGAGCCGGTCTTTTGTACCGCATCTATTACCGCCAGCGCTTCTGCATGACGGGTAATGTCTTTCAGCTGCCTGCTTTTTTCATACGCCTCCCCGATGATCTGTCCGTCTTTTACAATTACACAGCCAACAGCGCTTTCTCCCGCTGCTGCCGCCATTGCTGCCAGTTCCAGGCAGCGATCCATATATTGCTGGTCCTGCATGTTTCAAAACTACATCTTTTCTTCATTTGCATCCTCTAAAGGTCAGATCAACATTGGATCGTCGTCCCAATATCACTTCCACCATCATAATTCCCGAACACCCATAAAACAACTTTGAACCTTTAAACGTTTAAGCGTTTGAAGGTTCAATAGTTTAACCTTTCAAACCTATCTCGAAAACCTTAAACCCACAGAAATGAAAAAAAGCACACACGTCATCAGCTTTTTATCGCTGTTAATCAGCATGCTGTTTATTTCCTGCATGAAGAGAGCGCAGGATGCAACATCAGATCTGCTTTCCAAGGAAAAAAATGTGAGGGCCAGCGTACTGGCGTCACCGGTAGGCGATGTGGTCGGGAAGATCACCGCCGGCTACCAGGGCTGGTTTGCCTGTGTGGGCGATGGCTCCCCCATCAATGCCTGGTGGCACTGGACACAGAACTGGGCCCAGCTGCCATCGCCCGCTAACAATGGTATCAAGTCCTGGCCCGATGTACGGGACTATACCAACACCTATGCCACCGGCTGGGCAAACCTGAACAACGGCCAGCAGGCAAGGTTATTCTCCTCCTTCAGCGATCAGACGGTCAATGTCCATTTCCAATGGATGCAGCAGTATGGGATCGACTGCGCCGCCCTGCAGCGCTTCAATCCCAACGGATCGGAAGGCCCCATCCGCGATGCCATTACCGCCAAGGTGAGAACAGCCGCAGAAACGTATGGACGTAAGTTTTATATCATGTATGATGTTAGCGGATGGAACAACATGCAGTCAGAGATCAAGACCGACTGGACCAACAAGATGAAAGCCTACACGGCTTCATCTGCTTACGCCATGCAGAATGGTAAACCGGTGGTGTGTATCTGGGGCTTCGGCTTTAATGATAACAATCACAATTTTACCGCGGCCGCCTGTCTCGAGGTGATCAACTGGTTCAAAGGCCAGGGCTGTTACGTGATCGGCGGCGTGCCTACCTGGTGGCGTACCGCTCCTGCCGATGCGGATTCAAGACAAGGCTTCCTGGATGTATACCGCGCCTTCAACATGCTCTCGCCCTGGATGGTGGGCCGTATTGGCGATGCCAACGGGTCTGATTGGTTTTACAATAATGTGAACACCGGTGACCAGGACTTCTGCAACCAGAACGGTATCGACTACCAACCCTGTGTACTACCCGGTGATCTGCAGGAACGGCAGCGCACACACGGTGACTTTATGTGGCGGCAGTTCTACAATATGATCCGGCTGGGCGCACACGGCATTTATATTTCCATGTTCGATGAATATAACGAAGGTAACCAGATCGCCAAAACGGCCGAGACTGCCGCCTGGGTGCCCGCCGGCGCTAATTTCCTGGCCCTTGATGAAGATGGGGTGGCATGCTCTGCAGACTACTACCTGCGCCTGACAGGCGATGGCGGCAAAATGCTTAAAGGCCAGATAGCGCTCACGGCCACACGGCCTACGCCCACCATTCCCGGCGGTAGCGGCGGCGGGGCGCCCATCGGTCAGACCATTACCCTTAAAGGCGCCAACAACCTGTACGTATGCGCCGAAAACGGCGCCCAGCCCATGAATTGCAATCGGGCTGTGGCACAATCCTGGGAGCAGTTTACCGTAATAAATGCAGGAAACGGAAAAATAGCTTTGATCAACCAGGGAAAATACGTATGTTCAGAGAATGGTTCACAGCCAATGAATTGTAACCGGATGGCTATCGGTCCATGGGAACAGTTTGATTGGATAACAAATGCAGACGGTACCATTTCTTTAAGAGGGAGCAATGGCGCATATGTTTCCAGCGAAGGCGGTACACAGCCCATGACCTGTAACCGCACCACCATTCAGGCAACCGAACGATTTCGTGTAAACCAATAACCTGATAAATATCCTTTGGAAAGCTTGCAATGCCGCTGACAGGACCTCCTGTTAGCGGCATTCTTTCTTTATTGCAGTTCCCACCAGCCGCCGTCATCGGGTACGGCTATACGGCTGCCGAGTTTATGCGCTGCTATCGCTTGTTTGAAGTCGGGTCTTTTCTGATGACAGTGGTTCACGGTTTCCAGGTGTACCACTGCTATAGGCGCCTTGGTAAAGTTGGCCACCTGCAGTACATCGTCTGTGGTCATGGTAATAGGGTCGCCCTGCACAAATTGCGCGCCGCCGCCGTTCACAATGATATAGGTAGGCCGATGCGTGGTGATGGCGTCTTCCACATCTTTACACCAGATCGTATCACCGGCAATGTATAAACGGTGTTTGCCGTGTTCCAGCACAAAACCGGAAACAGTGCCCATCAGCTTACCAATCTCCCCGGTGCCATGCTGGCCGCTGGTGCGGTGAATCACAATGTCTTCCCAATGCAGGGAAGGTTCCACCGTTTTAACTTTGCTGAAGCCCTGTTCTTTGATCAGGATTTCATCTGCCGGCTGACAGAGGATCGTGGTATCAGCAGGTATTTTTTGCTGTGCAGCCACATCCCAGTGGTCGCGATGCGTATGTGTAGCCAGAACGGCTTTTATGGAATGGAGTAATGCTTCGAGCCCGCTGTCATTAACAGGCAGCTCCACCAGCGGAATGCGGTCGGTGTTGGAGGCATTGGGAACGGGGTCCATTGCTTCTTTTTTACTGAGCATGGGATCAACAAGTATGCGTTTGCCGTTTATATCCAGCAGCAGGGTGGCGTGCCTGAGGAGTTGTACTTTGAAGCTCATAACGTTTCAGTTTTGTGTCTGACCAAAGTTACAGGAATAAATACTTATCTTAAGGCCCTTATGTTTAAGTTTAGCACACGCTATTTTTCCCTGTTCCTGTTGCTGTTTATAACAGAGATCCTCATCGCCGTATTTGTGCATGATAATTTCATCCGCCCTTACGTGGGAGATTTTTTAGTGGTCATCCTTATCTATTGCTTTGTAAAGGCATGGATCAATGCGCCGGTTAAAGCAACAGCCATCGCCGTGCTCTTATTTGCCTATACAGTGGAGGTATTACAGTATTTCCAGCTGGTGAAGCGTCTGGGTTTGCAGCATTCAAGGCTGGCAAATATTGTTATCGGCAATAGTTTTGCGTGGTCAGATATGATCGCTTATACTTTAGGGATATTGCTGGTGGTATTGGCAGAGCGCAGCAATAAGATCCTTACTCCGTCATCAAACTCTTCACGGGGTTAACATTCGCCGCCCTGATCGTCTGCGTGCTCACCGTCAGCAACGCCAGTACCGCCGCCACCGCACCTGCAACGGCAAATATCCACCAGCTGATGCAGTCAGCTGCATACTCTATTCTTCAATCACCGACATAATATTCCCGGCCGGGTCTTCAAACCATGCAATGTTCGGTCCACGTTCTTTATCGTCACTACGAAAAATCCCCTTCTCATCTGTTTTCAGTTCACCGTCATACTGCATAAAACGCACACCCCGTTTTGTAAGCTCATCTACTGCCGCATCAATATCCTTTACCGGGAAATTGAGCACTGTAAAAGTGGCGGGCATATGATTAGCCTTGGGATAGACCATTACGTCATTACCGCCTGCAATATGCAATCGCAGAATAGACATCCCGCTTTCTTCGCTTACTTCCAGTCCCAGCTGCTGCTGATAAAATTCCTTCGCTTCCTGCAAATTGCTGACAGAGAAACTGCTGAATGCTTTTGTTTGTCCGAACATGATACACTGTTTTGTATAAAGTTACAGAACGCTGAGCGTTACCTTATACATAAGCCCGCTTATAAAAATCATATACATTCACCAAACTGAGCCACAGCGCTGGTTTAAATCTTCAATAAATCTTTGTGCCGACGCAACCTTTTCTGCATCTTTCCGTAGTTATAAAGTACCCCCGGCTGCCTATGGAATGATAATCTGTTGATGATTTACTAACAATCTAAAATAGATCCTGTATGAAAGTCAATTCCACGCTAGCCATGCACCTGCTGCTACGCAGCATGACGGCCCCCCTTTCTTTATTGTTACTAAGCATGCTGCTGCTACCGCAGAGCTGTAAAAAACCTGATGAGATGCATCCCAAAGGCGTTGAAATGAAGCTGATTGCCGATGGACTTGTTTCTCCACTCGGCTTAGTGGAAGCGCCCGACAGATCCGGACGGCTGTTCATTATTGACCAGGTTGGAAAGATCTGGATTGTAGATAAGAACGGCAGTAAAAAAAGCACACCCTTCCTGGATCTGACCGCCAAACTGGTACCGCTGAACGCAGGTTATGATGAACGCGGATTGCTGGGTTTTGCCTTTCACCCCAATTTCAGGAACAACGGACGCTTTTTTGTGTACTACAATCTCAGTCCGCGTGCAGGCGGACCCGAAGGTGGCGGCAGCTGGAATAATCTCAGTCGTATCGCATCGTTCAGGGTATCTCCCGGTAATCCTGATGTTGCAGACTTAGCTTCCGAAAAAGTCGTCCTGGAACTGGATGATCCGCAGAGTAATCACAATGGCGGCACCATCGCATTCGGCCCCGACGGTTACCTGTATATCGCTATAGGAGATGGTGGCGCAGCGGATGATGTAGCCCCGGGCCACGTAGATGACTGGTATGATGTAAATGAAGGCGGCAACGGACAGGATATAGAGAAGAACCTGTTCGGCAATATATTGCGTATTGACGTAAATGGAACCGAGCCATACGGTATCCCTGCAGATAATCCCTTTGTTGGAAAGGACGGACTGGATGAAATCTGGGCCTATGGTTTCCGCAACCCATACCGTTTTTCTTTTGACATGGGCGGCAATCATTGGTTATACCTGGGTGATGCCGGTCAGGCATTATATGAAGAGATAGATGTTGTAAAAAAAGGGGGTAACTACGGCTGGAATGTAAAAGAAGGTACACACTGTTTTGACGCTGCAGACAACACGAAAGAACTGCCGGGATGCCCCGCTGAAGATATCTATAATGTGGAACTGACAGACCCGGTGATCGAAGTGAACAACGCCGCTAACCCCAAAGGCGGCAAAGCCACCACCATTATAGGCGGCAACGTATACCGCGGTAAAGCCATACACGGCTGGCAGGGCAAATACCTCTTCGGTACGTTCTCACAGAACTTTGATGGCGGCCCCAATGGAGAACTCTTTATCGCCACTCCCGGTGGCGCCGGCCTCTGGGATTATGATGAAGTAAACCCCAAAGACCATCCCAACGACCTGGGATATTACCTGAAAGGCTTTGGCCAGGATAATGATGGTGAGATCTACCTGACAGTATCCAGCATGTCTGGCCCATCAGGCACTACCGGTAAAGTGTTTAAACTGGTACCGCAGGAAAAAGAAAAGAATGGGAAAATGGATTTTTAACTTTTAGCTGCTGGCTGTTAGCGATTGATGCGGAGATAACTTTCGCCGCATTTGCTAACAGCCGCAGCTAATAGCTGATAGCTATTTACCCTGCGCTACCTGGCTCCCAAACACTGTCTTCAGCAGATCGGTCACCCTTGCGGCCGGGTCCTGCCTTATTTTCTGTTCTTCCAGCGCTACTTCATGGAAGATACCGCTAACGGCTCTTTCTGTTACATAGCCCGCAAGATCTGTGTTTACAGGTGTGGAGGAGAATTTGTTGTATACGGAGAATAGATCTCCCCAGTATTTGGTGGCGTCTGTTTTTTTCAGTGCATCATTAATAACCGGCTTGAAGGCAGTGGTTAATGCAGCGGTTGTTTTCTGCTTGAAATAATTGGTAGCCGCATTGTTCCCGCCCTTCAGTATACCGATGGCATCGGTGATGGTCATCTGTTTAATGGCATTCACAAATATGGGTGTAGCCGACTTGGCTGCTTCTTCTGCGCCGCGGTTCATAGCCAGTACGGCTTTGTCTACCAGGCTGCCCATGCCCACATTCCGCAGGGTGGATTCTACTTTCTGCGCCTCCGGCGGCATCAGTATTTTCAGGGCCGCATTGGCAAAAAATCCGTTTACGGAAGATAGGCGGCTGGCGCTGTTCTGTGTGCCGATGGTCAGCGCTTCTTTCAGTCCCGCTGCAATCTGTGCGGAGCTGAGCTGGCCTGAATTCATGTTGGGTAAGTTCTGTAAGATCTGCTGGGTGCTCTCACAACCGGTGAAGAACAACAGTGCAACAATACCTGCGAAAAGCTTGTGTTTCATAGTAGATGTAAGTTAGAACAAATATAATAGGTTGAAAAAATAAGTATTAATTTATTGGAGAATATTATTTTTGTTTCCAGGCATTATCTTATTGGGCGGTCATTTTTTCACATTTATCTCCTGAATATGCAGGCAAAATTGCTGAGTGACGATGAATTGTTGCAATCTATCAAAAGAGATGATGTGACCGCGTTTGAAATACTGTACGACCGGTACTGGAAAGCGCTCTATATGAAAGCCTGCCAGCGGGTAGATAAAGATGAGGCGAAAGATATGGTGCAGGAGGTAATGCTGACCCTTTGGAACCGGCGGGCTAAGATCTTTGTGAAAGAAGATGGTGAACTGGGCCGCTACCTGTTTACGGCCATCAAATACCGCATGATCAGCCATTATGCTTTCAGCAAGGCAGAGATCAGACAGGTGGCTGTTTTCGACATCCTGGATGAAGTACAGGCAAACGGGCTTGAAACCAAAGAGCTGCAGGCGCTGATCGAAAAAGAGGTAAGCAAATTGCCTTCCCGCATGCAGGAGATCTTCCGCCTGAGCAGGGAAGATGATTATTCGATCGCAGAAATTGCCAGAAGGCTGAATATATCCGAACAAACCGTAAAGAATCAACTGACCGAAGCACTGAAACGACTGCGTACTTCCCTGCAATCCCGCATCTCCGGCGGCTGGGCGCTGATCCTGTTCTACCTGTTCTGTCAATTTAATAATAAGTAATCATCACTGCAGGCCGCAGCATCCGGTACTGTTTTTCAATGAATTATACTAATTGTCCTTGTTCCGGTAACCCCGCGGCCAGTTCCTCTTTTCACTTTTTTTAAAAAAATCCGGAAAGCGGCTGGTACCAGATCACGTTTTTGGAGATAAGCTTATAAAAACACCGCTTTTTGGAAACAGGAAAAATAAAACAACTGTTACAGCGCTACTTGTTGGGCCGCGTTTCACAGTGGGAAGAGGCAACAGTAGATGAATGGTATGAATCTTTTGATGAGGAGCCGCTTGCGCCGCTTTCCGCAGCAGAAGAGCAGGGCATCCGTGATGAGATATGGCAGCGTATATCGCCGCAGATCCGGCCGCTGAAGCCATTCTATCGCCGTACCTGGGTAAGAGCCGCCGCTGCCGTGCTCCTGATAGCCGGCGCCACAAGTTCCTATTTCCTGTGGAAGGCTGCTTATAACAGCGCCCCTGCCTATACCGAGATCCACACCGGTAACCGTGAGCGGAAAACAGTGCAGCTGCCGGATGGCAGTCAGCTTACCCTGAACGCCGGTTCCACCCTTCGTATTCCCGATGATCAGTCTGCAGAAAGAAAGGTACAGCTCCTCGACGGCGAAGTATTCTTTGATGTACAACCGGATACCCGCCGTCCCTTCATCGTGGAAAGCGGCCCCCTGCGCACCACGGTGCTGGGCACCTCTTTTAATATATCAGCCTACCAGGACATTCACCAGCTAAGCATCACGGTTACATCCGGTAAAATAAGTGTGGCCGGTAAGTCGGCAGCAGGCGTGCTGCAACAGGGACAGGCCATGGTATATGATAAGATCAAAGAAACGGGCCGTATCGGTACCGCAGCCAATGGCCGTCCCGAATGGATGCAGGGACGCCTGGTGCTCAATGATGTTTCCTTCACGGAAATGAGCGTACTGGTAGAAAAGAACTTCGGCATCCGCATCAGCTCCAGCCAGGATCATATCCGTGAAAGCCGCTACACCGCTGTTTTAAATACCAACATGGAACCCGCTGCAGTAGTAGAAGTACTGGCAGCCATCCACCAATTCAAAACCAGGATCGTCAACAACCAGATAATAATGTATGAATAAACCGTCGTGATCGCCCTATTATCAATCATCATCTATAACGCCTAGCTACGTATGAAAAAATTGAACAAAAAACACAAGGGAGGAATGCTGTTCTTTCTCCTTTTCCTCATCTATGCCTTTGCGCCTGTGTATGCAGGACGCGGACAAGTACTGAAAGAAACGATCGTTACCATTGCCCTCAAAAGCGGATCCCTGGAATCTGCTATCCGGCAGCTCCAGCAGGAAACCAGGGTCACGTTCGCGTATGACAAACAGTTACTGTCTTCCTACACCATTGAAAAGAACCGTTTTACCAAAGCTGTACTGGAGCGTGTGCTGCAGGAGCTGCTGCAGGGAAAATCTCTGAGCTACAAGGAAGTCAACAACATTGTAGTGATCAGCAAAGCCCCTGCGGCAGACCGCCCTGCTGCCTCCGGATCACGTGCCGATATTGTAGTCTCGGGCACGGTAGTAGATGAAAAAGGACAACCGCTGCCAGGTGTCAGCATCGCGGTAAGAGGCGTGAGCACCATGACCTCATCAGACAATAACGGCCGCTTCAAGATCATTGTTCAGTCGCCCGATGCCGTACTGGCATTCAGCTTCATTGGCTATGAAACGGCAGAAGTAGCCGTAGGTGCACAAACCATCATCAATGTGCAGCTCAAACCCGGCAACCGTACCCTGAACGAAGTGGCGGTAGTAGGTTTCGGCACCCAGCGTAAGGTAAGCCTGGTGGGGGCACAGTCTACCATCAAACCTGCTGAGTTCAAACAACCGGCGGCAGACATCTCTACCATGCTGGCAGGCCGTATAGCCGGTGTAGTTGGGGTGCAGCGTACCGGCGAACCGGGCAGGAGCGCCGCCGATATCTGGATACGCGGTATCTCTACCTTTGGCGATGGCAACAAGGCTACCCCGCTGATACTGGTAGATGGAGTAGAACGCTCTATCAACAACATCTCCCCGGAAGACATTGAATCTTTCACTATCCTGAAGGATGCAGCCGGTACTGCTGTCTATGGCGTAAGAGGCGCCAACGGCGTGATACTGCTGAAAACAAAAACCGGTAAGATCGGTAAGCCGCAGATCTATTTCGATTACAACGAAGGCGTGAACACCTTTACCAAACGGCCCGAAATGCTGGATGGTATCACCTATATGAACCTGGCCAATGAAGCCCGCGCTACCCGTAACCAGAACCCGCTCTACACCCAGGAGTATATCGATAAAACAAAATCCGGTGTTGACCCGCTGCTGTACCCTGATGTAGACTGGATGGATGCCGTGTTCAACAAATATGGGCACACCCGCAGCGCCAACCTGAATGCCAGCGGCGGTGTGGAGAATGCGCAGTACTATGTGTCGCTGGGGTATTTCAATGAAACGGGTTTCCTGAAAACAGATGATCTGTCAAAGTATAACTCCTCCTTAAAATACAACCGCTACAATTTTACCAGTAACCTGAACCTGCGCGTAACTAAAACCACCCGCCTGGATGTGGGCTTACAGGGTTATTTCTCCAACGGTAATTACCCCGCTATTGCCACGCACGATATTTTCCAGAGCGCCATGGACGCCGCACCGGTGGCCTATCCCATCATGTACCCGGGCGACCTGGTACCTGGTCAGTCGTCTAACGGGGGCTTTCGCAACCCCTATGCAGACCTCACCCACCGGGGATACCGCAACGAGTTCAAGAACCAGCTGTATTCTAATCTGCGGGCCACACAGGCGCTGGATATGCTTACGGAGGGCCTCAGTGTAACCGCCATGTTTGCGTTTGATACCTACAACCAGAACTACATCATCCGCTCAAAAAGAGAAGACACCTATTTTCCCGATCAGGCCAATCCCTATAAGCCCGATGGTTCGCTGAACCTGGTAAAGACCTTTACCGGCGATGAATACCTGGGCTTCGATAAAGCAGACGGCGACCGCCGCACCACGCGCCAGTTCTATACAGAAGCGGCCATCAATTACGACCGGGCATTTGGTAAGCACCGCGTAACAGGCCTGGGCCTCTTTTATTCCAGCGATAAGACCAATACACTGGCCGGTGATTTTATCGGCTCTATCCCCGAAAGATACCTGGGCTATGCAGGTAAAGCGGCCTACTCTTTTGACGACCGCTACTTTGCAGAATTCAACTTCGGCTACAACGGGTCAGAGCTCTTTGCACCCGGAAACCGCTTTGGCTTCTTCCCGGCCGTTGGTATAGGCTGGGTAGCATCCAACGAAAAATTCTTTGCACCGCTGAAACAGGCCATCACCTTCCTGAAGTTCCGCTATTCCAACGGTAACACAGGCCTCGGCAGCGCCCGGGAAAGGTTTCTCTACATCACACAGCTGAACAGCAACGACGGTGTGGGATATGTGCTGGGCAAAACACCCGACAGGAACAGCAGTATTCACCGCGGCATCAGCATCACCCGCTATGCTACCGATGTGCAATGGTCTGTATCCAACAAGCAGGACCTCGGCATAGAGCTGCGTACCCTGAACGATCGCCTGTCCATCATCGTAGACCTGTTCAAGGAGCACCGTACAGGCATCTTCCTGCAAAGGGCCAGTAACGTGGCGTTTATGGGCTTACAGGAACAGCAGTACGGCAACCTGGGGATAGTGGATAACAAAGGGATTGACGCCAGCCTGCAATACAATATGCGTTTGGGAGAGGTAGACCTGGCCCTGCGCGGCAACCTTACCTACAACAAGGATAAAGTGATAGAAGATGACCGTCCTCCGCAGGCATACCCCTGGATGGAGCACCGCGGCAACAACGTACTGGCACGTTATGGTTACGTGGCAGAAGGCCTGTTCCAAAGCCAGGACGAGATCGACAAGAGCGCCGTTCCAGGCGACCGCACCAAGGTGCAGCCCGGCGATATCAAATACAAAGACCTCAACGGCGATGGCACCATCAACAGCTATGACGTAACAAAAATCGGCCGTGGAGATGTACCTGCACTGGTATATGGTTTCGGCTTTAACCTGGGCTATAAGGGCTTTAATATAGGTGTGCTGTTCCAGGGTGTGTCTGATGTAGACCGCATGCTGCAGGGCCGCGCCATCATTCCGTTTAACGCGGGCGGCGGACAAACCAATGCCTACGCCATTGCTACAGATCGCTGGACACCGGAGAACCCTGATCCCAATGCTTTTTATCCCCGCCTGGCATACGGTGAGGCAGAGAATAAGAACAACACACAGGCCAGCTCCTGGTGGGTGAAAGACGTAAGCTTCATGCGCCTCAAGTCAGCGCAGATAGCTTACAACCTGCCCTTCGGTTTCCTGAAAAGAGCAGGTATCCGCAACTCCTCCGTGTATCTCCAGGGGATCAACCTGCTTACTTTCAGCAAATTCAAACTGTGGGATCCTGAGCTGAACACGGATAACGGTAGTACCTATCCCAATATCAGGACCATCTCCCTTGGCATGAACCTAAAATTCTAATCACGTATGAACCTGAATATCCAGAAACTGATCTATATACTGCTCGCATTCATTACGCTGTCATCCTGCAAAAAATATCTTGACCAGGTGCCTGACGACAGGCTTACCATAGAAGAAACTTTCCGCACCTGGGGCACCGCGCGCAAGTTCCTGAATAACGTATATGCACGTATACCGGATGAATACGGACAACGTAACCCGGGCGATAACACCAACCGTGGCCTGTGGACAGGCGGCAGCGATGAAGCCGACTACGTATGGGGATTTGTACAGTCCAATGATGTGAACATCGGTAACTGGGATGCCAACTCCGGTTTTGTAAGAGACTACTGGACCAACTACTACAAAGGCATCCGCGCCGCCAGCGTGTTCATTGAGAATGCAGACCGCATCACCGATCTTACACCCCAGCTGATCAACCAGTACAAGGCAGAAGCCCGCGCATTGAGAGCCATGTATTACTTCTACCTGATGCGTATATACGGCCCCGTAGTATTGCTGGGAGAAACGCCTACTCCCGTGGATGCCAACCTGCAGATACCGCGTAATTCATTCGATGAATGTGTGGCTTACGTAGCAGACGAGCTGGAAAAGGCAGCAGCCATCCTGCCTGTTAAACCTAACAACGACCAGGACTATGGCCGTATCAGCCGCGGCATCGCGCTTGCCTTCAGGGCCAATGCACTGATGTATGGCGCCAGTCCGCTGTATAACGGCAATGCCGACCTGGCGGAGTTACGGAACAAAGATGGCAAGCAGCTGATCAGCCAGTCCTTCGATGCCAGCAAATGGAAAGTAGCCGCAGATGCTTATAAGGCCTTCATCACAGAGTTTGTACCCGGCACCTATAACCTGTTCCGCAAGAACGGTCCTGACGGCAATTTCAGCCCTTATCTTTCCTGCAGGGATGTGATCCTCACAGACTGGAATGAAGAAGTGATCCTGGCACGGCCGGGGAGTTCTATCGGTCCGCGTCAGTACGAACTGTGTCCCTACCACGGCGGCGCCAGCTCCCGTGATGTAAAAGGCAGCGGCGGACTGGGGGCCACGCAGAACATGGTAGACGCCTTCTTTATGAAGAACGGCAGAAGCATTGATGATCCGCAGTCAGGTTACGTAAGCTCCGGCTATTCCGATTTCCAGGCGCCTTACGACTCGCATGTTAAAAACATCTACAACCAGTGGGTGAACCGTGAACCGCGTTTCTATGTGAACATCACTTATGATGGCAGCACCTGGCTGAATACCTCCTTTGGCGAGATCACCACCCGCCTGTATAATACCGGTAATTCAGGCAGACAGACAGGCGGCGGAGACTATTCGCCTACCGGTTATATTGTGCGTAAAGCCATGGGCACCGGCGCCTGGGATGTGAACGACCGTACCTGTATCCTCCTGCGCCTCGCAGAGATATACCTGAGCTATGCTGAATGCCTCAACGAAGCAGAACCCGGCAACCCGGACATACTGAAATACCTGAACCTCATCCGCGAAAGGGCAGGCATTCCGCAATACGGCGGCGCAGAGCTACCTGCCCCCGCAGGACAAGCCGCCATGCGCGAAGCCATCCGCAAAGAACGCCGCGTAGAGCTGGCCTTCGAGAACAACCGTTACTTTGATGTGCGCCGCTGGAAGATCGCTGAGCAGACACAGAACGGCCCTATGTACGGCTTGAACATCCAGGCCGATCTGCCGGAATTCCTGAATGTTGTACCTTTCGAAACGCGCGTATTCAATAAAAGACATTATCTTTTCCCGCTGCCATCCGATGACATCAATAACGATAAGGAGCTGGTGCAAAACCCGGGCTGGTAAGCATTAAAATAACAACATGAATAAACTGTTCTTTCCATTAGCAGCAGCATTGCTATTGAATGCTTCCTGCAGCAAAAGCAACAACAGGACCGGGCCGGGTGATCCGCCGGTTCTGCAGGCTGTTTCCTTTACCGCGAAGGATGCCACTTCGGCCTACAATAACTTCAACGAATATTTTTACAGCACGGGCGATAAGCTGTATTATGCCACCACGGAGAAGAAATCCATCGGTGCCATCTGGACACAGGCCATCTACTGGGACATGGCCATGAATGCCTACCAGCGTACATCCGATCCCGCTTACCTGAAACTGGTAAAGGATATTTACGATGGCGGCCATCGCAGGTACGACCAGTATAACTGGAACAACCGCACCGTATGGTTCATCTATGACGATATGATGTGGTGGATCATCTCCCTGGCAAGGGCTTACCAGCTCACCGGAGAGCAGCACTACCTGGACCTTTCGGTATCGGGTTTCAAAAGAGTGTGGGATGAATCTTACGATTCTGCGGAAGGCGGTATGTTCTGGGATTTTAATCACAGCGGCAAAAATTCCTGCATCAACTTCCCCACGGTGATAGCTGCCATGCTGCTGCATAAAATAACCGGAGAGGCGGCCTACCTGCAAAAAGCAAAGGACGTTTACAGCTGGTCGCTGACCAACCTGGCAGACAGCACCACCGGCAGGGTGGCAGACAATAACATCAGGGGAAAGAAAGGCTGGTCAGACTATACCTACAACCAGGGCACATTTATCGGCGCCGCCGTTATGTTGTATAAAGCAACCGGCGAAACGGCCTACCTGGATCATGCCAAGCGGGCTACCGACTATACGCAAAAGGTAATGAGTGATAAAGATGGCATCCTCCCTGCAGAAGGAGACTGGAACGAACAAGGCGTGTTAAAAGCCATCTTTGCCCAGTATGTAATGATGCTGGTGAAAGATGCGGGCCAATCGCAATACATACCCTGGCTGCAGAAGAACATCAACACCGCCTGGGGCAACCGCGACGCCGCCCGCGGCCTCACCTACCGTAACTATAAGATCCCCTGTCCAACAGGCGTCATTCAGTCCTACGAAGCCAGCAGCGCGGTGGCCCTGATGCAATTGTGCCCGCCGCAGGACAAATAACAATCAACAATCAAAAATAAATAATCACAACACCAGTGTCAGGCGGGGCACCAGTGTTGTGATTATTATTTTTTTTTTTTTACTTCCAATCAGAAGCGGAAAGAAACGCCTGCGTTAACCACATAGTCTGCAAAGGCGGCGTCACCGTTCACTTTATTGGTGGGGGTGCTTCTTTCTTTGTCGGTAACGCTTTGGGTTCTGTTACGTACAAAGGCGATGGGTACGGAGGCATAGAGGCTCACCTTTTTGAGGCGGTAAGCTACACCGGGTTCTACGGACCATACATAGCCGGGCCTTCTGAAATCGCCGCTGCCGCCTACCAGGTCATGAACGGGAATGCCTTCCAGCCGGGCGCCTGCAGAGGCGGTAAAATTACCGGCGCCATAGGTGAGGCCTGCCCGCAGCATATATTGGTCTGGTACGCTCATAATGCCTTCATTGGCTAATGCAGGAGATAATGTTTCACGGTAGGTTCTTACGCCATTCTGTTCGCGTGGATTGATGAGATAATAAGCATTGAAGTAAGAGCCAAAACGGCGTGAAATATTGTAGAAAGCATTGATCTCTGTGCTGATGCCTGTGCCGCCATCGCCCAGCTGTATGGACTGGTCTACGGTGCGTAGTTCTTTGGCGCCGTTGGGGCCTACGTTGTACCAGTAATCCTGGTAATCATAATCGCCGGTGGCAAACTTAATACCCAGGCCTGCCTGTATGTTGCCCCTGGCAGACTTCCGGGGATTCAGCAGCCAGCGGTATACCGCTATCCTGATATCTCCCAGGCCGTAAGAGTGCATGCTGTGTCGTTCATTGAAATTGTTCCTGCCATTTACCAGTCCGTGTTCGTAAAGGGATGAGCGGGCGTTGAACAGCAGTGGCACATCTATCATCACGCTCCAGCGATCATCCAGTATGCGGGTAAGGGTAAAGTCTACGGCAGTCTGGTGGTTGATCACTTCTGTACCCAGTTCCACTCTTTCCTTTTGTTCTTCCCTGCCTTTGAAGTGTTTGTAAGACTTGAAATAGCGTCCGCCCATGTTAAAGATCCATTTGTCTGCATGGTCTTCATCCGGATGTGTCATCACGCAGGCAGTACCGTTACCGCGCAGCGCTACACAACCCTGGGCATAAACGTGGATACCGGCCATCAGGAAAAAGCCTGATAAGAAGATGGTTGATAAAATTTTGTTCATAACTGTTCTATTAAATAGGAATAAAAAGCATTGTTCATTCTACATACATACAATCCGGAAGGATAGGCCTTCTCTTTTTCAATAATAAACGTGGATATTCACAGGCCGGTTAGATGATCTGTCCCCAATGTAGGAATAATTTTCCATAAATGAAATGGCATAAGGTTTACTGCAAGGCCGGATCAATGACTCTTTTCCGGTAGAACTTTTCGCGGTAGGCGGTAGGTGTCATACCCGTGGTTTTGCGGAACAACTGGCGGAAGGTCTTCAGGTCATTATAGCCGGTATTCAGCATCACTTCCAGCACGCTCTGGTCGGTTTGTTCCAGCAGTCCTTTGGCGGCTTCCACCCTGGTACGCTGCAGGTATTCGATGGGTGTGAAACCGGTAGCCGCTTTAAAGCGCCGGGCCAGGTTCCTGCGGCTGGCCGGTATTTCAGAGAGCAGTTCCTCGATGGTACCTGCTTCCTGGAAGCGGCTTTTAATGCGGTGCTGCAGGGCGCTCACCAGTTCATCCTTATGGTTGAACACCGGCTGAAAAGTACCGAAATAAGCCTGTTGTTCACGGTCCATATCAATGGCAAAATATTTGGCTACCCGCAGGGTCATTTCGTATCCGCAGTATTTCTCCAGCACGCGCAGCATCAGGTGGAAACTGTTGGTAGCGCCTCCGCCTGTATAGATACCCTGTTGGAAAGTGGTGATCTCGCTGGGTTGCAGCTGCACCTGTGGAAATGCTTTGGCAAAGGCCGTGGCGGCATGTATATGGGTGGTAGCTGGCTTTTTATCCAGCAGCCCGGTGGCGGCCAGTAAGAAGGCGCCGGTACAGAAGCTGGCTATTTCCGTGCCCTGTTGATGTTGTTGCTGCAGCCAGGAAAGACACTCGCCATTATCGCGGATGGCGCCCTGCAGATCGCTGGTGCCAAAGGCCGGTATCAGGATGATGGTTTGCCTGGGAGATGCCTGCAGCGGGTATACAGGATGCTCGGAATAAGCCGGGGGGTAACTGCTCTGTGGATAGAGCAAAGAGATATCAAAAAACGCAGCCTGTCCGTCGCCCTCATAATAGTGGTTAACTGTTTCAAAAACATCCAGCATTGCGGCCACGCTTAATAAACGGTGATGCCGTGTAAGTAAGATGCCTAATTGTACCATGGTATGTTTTTTTGTGGTGCGGGTATAAAAATACGGCTTATTCCATGGTAAACAATGCACAGATAGCGGGATCACTCCTTTTTGCTGCTGAAATGAAGCAGCAGCGCACCAATACCTATCATGGCCAGCGCTGCGCCGGCTTTATACCATTTTTCCTTTGGATGAGGGGCGGGTACATACTCTACGCCCGATGGCCCGGCCACCGCCGATTCATCTACATATCTTCCGGAGGCAGGTACGGTTTCGTGGTCAAAGTTGGCGGCCAATCGGTGTAAGGCCGCTTTCATGGCATTTCCCTGCATTGGTTTTCCGTGTCCGCTGGCAATCACGGAAGGTTCCAGCTCGGCCAGTTTGTTAACGGTGGTTTCGGCGGCTCTCCAGTCGTAAGTAAAGTATCTGGGCGGACCGCAAAGTTTCCTGGACTGCATCATGACGGAGAAAAGCGATTCCTGCCGGGTGGTCACCACTGCATCTCCTGCTATCAGTACGCCATCACTTTCCCGGAAGAGACTGATATGCCCGGGCGCATGCCCCGGTGTATGAATATACCGCCAGCCGGGCAGTCCGGGTACGGTATTATCTTCCGGTAACAGCAGCAGCCGTCCGTTCAGATCTTTAGGCTTTTTGGGAAAGAAGCAGGAGAGGAGCGTCATCAGTCCCCCGCCCGCAGTCGGGTCTGGCGGCGGGTAGGAAGAATGCCCCGTAAGATAGGGCGCCTCCAGGTAATGAGCGTACACAGGTACATCCCATTCATCCGCCAGCTTCTTCAGCGAGCCCGTATGGTCAAAATGTCCGTGGGTGAGGATGATGGCCGCCGGACTGGTTTGCGGCCAGAAAAGGTGCTCCGCTACCTTCTTTATGCACCGTGCGGTAGAAGGCAAGCCCGCATCCACCAGAACCCAGCGGTTAGCTTCCCCGGAATGCACCAGGTAGACATTGACAAACAGGTCTTTTATGCCCCACACACCGGGAGCCACGGTGAACCATTTTTTGTAAAGCCGCTTTTGAACGGGTTTTGCTTTTTGCTGTGCCATAATGATCGCGTATTAGCCTATCTCCTGCAAAACGCATGCAGCAGGTGTATAAGAGGGGATAAAGGCTTATTCAGCAGATAAATGGGGAAATAAGGCAGCAGCGTGTAGAAGGAGGATGGTACACTGCCCCGGGTCAATGGTGCAAACCGGTAGGCGTTTCTGCGGATAAGAGCTCATGCAGGAAATGGCTGATCTCCAGGCCGTCCAGCACCCTGGAAGCTGCCATGATATTTAAAGCCTGCTGGGGCATATAGCCGATTTCTGCTGTATCCGGCTGCTGCACAATGGTAAAGCCGCCGTGCTGGGCAATGGCCTTCATGCCTTCAGCGCCGTCGGCATTGGCGCCCGACAGTAATATGCCCACCAGCGCATCTTTGTAGAGGGGGGCGGCAGATTCAAAGGTGACGTCTATACTGGGGCGGCTGTAATGTACTTTCTCCGAAACATCCAGCGAAAAGGTATGATCTTCTTCCAGCAGCAGGTGATAATCGCAGGGGGCTACGTAAATAGTGCCGGGCAGAATGGGCTCTTTGTCTTCCACATCCTTTACGGGCAGCTTTGTTTTGTCTGCCAGCAGGGCGGTGAGCACAGAAGGCTGGCCGCTTTTCCGGTGCAGCACAATAACAAAAGAAGCGGGGCTATGTATGGGAAGGTCGGCCACTATCCGCAGCATAATATCCAGGCTGCCGGCAGAGCCGCCAATCACTACGAGTTTATACCTGTCTACATTATTTTGCGCCATATTTTTTCTTTGTTGTCAAGTTGTCTGAACTTGCCGGCAATACCCGAAAACCGGATATTTTCCCTGGCGCCTAATACCAGGAAGCCCAGTTTTTCGAGGCTGCTGTCAAAAAGGGTTAGTACCCTGTCCTGCAGATGCTTGTCAAAATAAATAAGCACGTTGCGGCAAAAGATAAGGCCAAATTCATTGAAGGATCTGTCGGAAACGAGGTTATGGGTGGCAACGATCATTTTCGTCTTCAGGCGTTCGTCAAATTTGGCCCAGTCGTATTTTGCGGTGTAGTACGATGAAAAATCCTGTTTGCCTCCCGAAAGTATGTAGTTTTCCGAATATAATTTCATCTGGCTCATCGGAAATATACCTCTTTTGATATTTTCGATAACAGAGGGGTTCAGGTCTGTAGCGTACAATAAAGACTTATGCAGCAGGTTGGCCTCCTCCAGCAGGATGGCCATGGAGTATACCTCTTCACCGGTAGCGCAGCCTGCATGCCATATACGGATAAACGGCCGGGTAGCCAGTACGGGCAGTACGGTTTCCCGGATGGTTCTGAACAGGCCGGGGTCGCGGAACATCTCCGTAACATTCACTGTAAACTCTTCCACTACGCGGGTCAGGTAGTCCGGATCGCGCTTTACCCGGTGTAACAGCTCGGCAAAGCTGGGGAAGCGGTCTACCACCATCAGGCGGTTCACCCTCCGCCGGAGCGATGCCTTCGCATAGTTGCTGAAGTCGTAGCCATAAAGGCTGAACAGCTCTTCTATCAACAGGTTCAGATCCTCATCCCTGATCATCATATTCGGTTAATTATCATAGAGCCATACTCTCAGGAGAGAGATCAGCTGGTCTATATCTACTGGCTTTGTAATGTAATCAGATGCGCCTGCGCTGATGCATTTCTCACGGTCGCCCGTCATTGCCTTAGCCGTTACCGCAATAATGGGCAGCTGCCGGAAGGCCGGTATCTCGCGGATGCGTTTTGTGGACTCATAACCATCCATTTCAGGCATCATCATATCCATCAGCACAAGATCTATTTTGGGAGTAGCCTCCAGCTGTTGCAGGGCTTCCTTTCCGTCTGTTGCAGAAACAACCTTCATGCCATAAGCTTCCAGCGATTTTGTCAGCGAGAATATGTTGCGCACATCATCATCTGCCACCAGTACCGTTTTTCCTTTCAGCACTTCTGCCGGTTCTCCCATCTTCCGGTAGCGGGATGAGCTGCCTTCCTTTTTATGTTCTTCTACCAGGTGCAGGAACAGTGATACCTCATCCAGTATACGCTGATAGGAATGAGCGGTTTTAATCACGATAGAATCTGCGTATTGCTTGATACGTACCTCTTCTGAATGCGAAAGGTTCTTGCCTGTAAAGATGATGATAGGCAGGTTTTCGTAGCCGGGCGTTTTCTTGATGTTTTCCAGGATGTCGTACGACTGCCGTGCAGGAATCCCCATATCCAGTATCACACAATCTATTTCCGCACGGTTCAGTGCATCCATCCCTTCGTTGATACTGGTGCTGATGGAAGAGGCGATGTTGAAACGATCCAGGAAATAAGACAGCGCCTGTGCATGTTTCTGGTTCTCTTCAACGATCAGCACTTTTTTAGGATGACGGCTCAGGGCATCTTCTATCTTGCTGAACACTTCGCCCAGCTTTTCAAGCGCAACCGGTTTGTTGATGAAATCAACTGCACCCCTGGAAATACTCCTGGTCTTCACTTCGTGTACAGACATCATGTGTATGGGGATGGGCCGTGTTGCCGGGTCAGACTTCAGCTCTTCCATTACTTCCCAGCCGCTTTTTACAGGCAGCTGTACATCCAGCAGTATGCCGGTGGGCAGCAGTTGTTTGGCAAGCGTAATGCCTTCATCACCTCTTACCGCCACAACGCCCTTGTATCCCTGCTGACGGCTGTAGTCCAGCAGTGAGCGCGCAAAGGCGGTATCATCTTCGATGATCAGCAGCACTTTATCGCCTGCGTTGATCTGGTCACGGTCGTCCGGTATGGCCATAGGTATACGGGGCGACAGGTACGCCTGGTAATTGGCCGTTTCTGCTGTCTGCAATACTTCCTGCGGACGATGTTTTGCTGCGCTGCTTATGGCCGGTGCCTGGTATTCCGGTTGTGCGGGTACGCCTTGTTGCATGGGTAGTGTCAGCACAAATTCGCTGCCCTTTCCTTCCTCACTTTGCAGGGTGATAGTACCGCCCAGCAGCTTGGCCAGCTCACGGCTGATGGAAAGGCCCAGTCCTGTGCCGCCGTATTTACGGCGGGTAGAACCATCTGCCTGCTGGAAGGCCTCGAATATTGTTTCCTGCTTGTCTTTAGGAATGCCGATACCTGTATCCTTCACTGCAAAAACGATGGTGTCTGCCTGCTGGCTGATCCGCAGCGTCACACTGCCTTTAGCAGTGAACTTGAGCGCATTGGAGATCAGGTTGCGGAGTATCTGCTGCAGCCGCTGACGGTCTGTTTCTATCATCTTCCCGGCTACCATTGCTGTTTCCACGTTAAAGGCAATGCCTTTGTCTTTTGCCATTGGACTGAAGAGTGTGTTCATCTCTTGGCCGATATCTTCTACGCCGGTCAGGTTAAATTCCAGCTGCATTTTACCTGATTCTATCCTGGAAAGGTCCAGTATTTCATCTATGAGTGTTAGCAGGCCGTTACCGGAGCTTTGTATAACGGTAGCGTATTCAATCTGTTCTTCCGTAAGATTGCCCTCATGGTTCTCTGCCATCAGGCGGGACAGGAGCAGGATGGAATTCAGCGGTGTACGCAGTTCGTGCGACATATTAGCCAGGAATTCCGATTTGTAACGGGTGCTGGTAGCCAGCGCTTCTGCTTTTGCCTGTATTTCAAGATTACGTTCCAGTATCAGCTCATTTCTTTCTTCCAGCAAACGGCTTCTTTCTTCCAGCTCCTGGTTGGTTTGCTGCAGTTCTTCCTGCTGCACTTTCAGCTCTTCTTCAGATGCCTGCAGCTTCAATGCCTGTGCTTCCAGTTCTGTATTGATGTTTTCCAGCTCGGTATGCTGTGTCTGCAGTTCTTCTGACTGTGCCTGTGTTTCTGCCAGCAGCTCCTGCAGGTGCTGATGATTTTGTGCGCCCTGGATAGCGATTCCTGCATTGAATGCCGCCGCTTTCAGGAACTCAACTTCCCGTGGAGTAAATGACTGCAGTGTGGCCAGTTCAATGACGCCCTTGATCCTTTTTTCGTGGAATACCGGCATGGCGATAATGGCCGCGGGTTGTATGCTGCCGGCGGTATAGTTGATGGTCAGCAAAGTGTTGTCTACCTGTTCCAGCAATATTTCCTTGCCGGATAAGGCGCTTTGCCCGGCAATGCCTTCTCCCATACTGATCTCCTGTTGTATCCGGTCTTTATCAATGGCCAGGGTGGCGCAAAGCGAGAGGCGTTCATCATTCTTCAGTATATAGAAAGCGCCCACCTGGGCCTGGATATATTGCGTAACGAACTCCAGTATATTGTAGGTAAGAACATCGAGGCTTTTTTCCCCGATCATTTTTTCGTTCAGGGCGGCAATGCCGCTTTGCAGCCATTCGCTTTCTTCCAGCCTGCTGAAAGACCGGTCTAAAGAGATGGCCATTTTGTTCAGTGAAACTGCTACAGAGCCCAATGCATCTGTTTTGGCATCGTCTACCCGTATCTTGTAATCGCCGGAAGAGATCTTGTTGGCCACTCCTTCTATGATGTTGATCCGCTGGCTGATATCCGCATCTTTTTGTTCCAGAGCCAGCTGCAGTTCAATTCTCTTTGTAAAGTCGCCGTTGATCCTGATAAATGAGGCAACGGTCACCAATATAGACAGTAAGGCAGCGATGAGGATGAGCAGTGATGTGTACATGGCGAATTTGTTGGCGGTGCCTGTACGGCTCGCCAGCAGGGCCTGCTCACGTTGCTGCATCTTGTCTATCAGCTGCCTGATGGCGTCCATTTGCACTCTGCCGTCTTCCAGCTCTTCTGCGCCCGGCGTAGTGCCTGCGTTTTTAGCGTCAATATGTTGCTGCAGTAAAGTAAACCTCGCGGAAATCAGGTTGCGCAGTTGTATAATGGAATGTTGCTGCGCCGGGTTGTCAGCTGTCAGTGATTCAATATTGCCGATAACGCGGTTGGCTTTATCCAGCGCCCCGGTATAAGGCTCCAGGAATTCAGGTTTGCCGCTGATCAGGAAGCCCCGCTGGCCCGTTTCCGCATCCTTCAGGATGGAGATGGTATTTTCCAGTTTAAGGATCACTGAGTTGGTATGGTCTACCAGTTGCTGGCTGGTTAACAGGTTCCGTATGCTGATATAGGAGGTGATAGCGCTGGCTAAGACGAGTAAAAGAGAGACCGCGAAGCTGATGACCAGGTTTTTCTTAAATCCTTTGTTCATGTATCGTTGGTTTACGGCAGTTCTGCAGGTTGATTAATAACAGGCTGTTTCAGGGGCAGCAGTACAATGAATACGGTACCTGCGCCTTCCTTGCTTTCTGCGGTGATCAGTCCGTTGTGACGCTGGATGATCTTTTTGACGATAGACAGGCCGATGCCGTTGCCCTCATATTCATCTTTGCCGTGAAGGCGCTGGAACATTACAAAGATCTTATTCAGGTAGATTTCGTTAAACCCGATGCCATTATCTTCGATGTAGATGCGGCAGTAATCTCCCTGTTCCTGTACGGGTGCGCTGAGTGATTTACCGGCTACCCGTTCTCCGCGAATGTTCAGCACCGGCGGTGTATCTTTCCTGGAAAATTTCAACGCATTGCTGATCAGGTTCTGGAACATCTGTCGCAGCCTGTCTGGTATACCCTCTACTGTTGGCAGGGGGGCCGTATTAATCTGGGCCTGCTTTTCGCGGATGAACAGCTCAAGGTCTGTAAGCGCATCCTGTAATGCCTGGTCCAGGCTGCAGGGAACGAACTTCGGCGTATCAGACAGTTTTGAATAATCCAGCACATCATTGATGAGCTTCCGCATTCTTTCAGAAGCCGCCATTACTTTGCTCATATAGACAGCGGCCTGGGGAATACCGGCCAGGAAACGGTCTGATACCAGGCGGCTGAAGGTAGTAATCTTCCGTAAAGGCTCCTGCAGGTCGTGCGATGCGATATAGGCATATTGCTGCAGTTCTCCGTTGCTGGCTTCCAGGGCTTTGTTGGCTTCCACCAGGGCAGCCGTTCGCTGTTCCACTTTCTGCTCCAGCGTTTCCCTGATCTCGTTCAGCTCTTTGGTTTGCCGGTACAGCCTGGTGAAAGTCTTTACTTTCAGCAGCAGTATATCCGGATCAAAAGGTTTGGTAATATAATCAACGCCGCCGGAAGCATACCCCTTTGTAATAAAGCGCTTATCTATATTTACGGCAGAAAGAAAGAGGATCGGGATGTCCCTGGACCTGCTATGCCCGGTCAGTGTTTCTGCCACTTCATAGCCATCCATTCCCGGCATTTGTACGTCCAGGATGATCAGTTCATACTCGTTCTTCAGAATCTTTTTCAGTGCTTCTTCTCCTGAGTTAGCTGTATCAGCATCATAAAGATGCAGGCGGAGTAGTGCTTTTAAAGAATATAGATTCTCTTGTTTGTCGTCAACTATCAGGATCATAACAATAAATATGCGCTAATGCCCCTTTAAGATCGCCATGTACATGTTGTGCGATCATGGTTAAAATATTATGCAACTCGCATGTATCCGTAGGTTTAGTGATAAAACAGGCGGCCCCGTTCTGCATCGTTTGGCTGATGTCTTTCGGATGGGCCGATGTTGTATAAATGACCACGGGAATATGCTGTAATGCCGGGTCATTCTTTAATTCAGACAGGCACTGCCTGCCATCCATCCTGGGCATATTAAGGTCCAGGAAGATCACATCGGGCAGCTGTGTATCTGCTGCCCGCAATTTGTCAAGGGCCTCCTTTCCGTTGATAGCGTTCTGGAAAGTTACGGTTGGGCTCACTTGCTGCAACATTTCTTCAAACAGAAATGTATCGTCCAGGTCATCGTCTACAAGTAAAAATACGGGTGCCAGGCGCTCCATTTAATAGATCCGTTCAGGTTAGTTTTAAGATCCCAAAGATGCTAATTATTTTTATACTATCTCATAGAATTTAGCCAGGCTGAACAGTAGTTTCAGGCTTTTGCTGGAAATCAACAAAGTTTTTTCTATCTTAAAAACTCATCAATAAAATGTAGGGAATCGAATAATGACTAACACCTTCAGGAGCATAGTGTTGCTCACGCTCTGTACCACCCTGGCATATGCGCAACCAGGACCCGCCGGTAAGCCGGTGTATGTAGCGCCGGTATATCAGCCTTTACCCCTTGGCGCCGTTAAACCGGAAGGCTGGCTGCGTAACCAGCTTTCCATCATGCGCAATGGCACCAGCGGCCATCTCGATGAAGTATACGGAAAAGTAAAAAATGATAACGGCTGGCTGGGCGGCGCAGGCGATGGCTGGGAAGAAACGCCCTACTGGCTGGATGGCGCCCTGCCACTGGCCTGGCTGCTGGATGATAAAACACTGCAGGATAAAGTAGGCAAATATGTGAACTGGGTGCTGGAGCATCAGCGCCCTTCCGGTTATTTCGGACCCATCACTAAAGAAGAAAGGGAAAAGCAGGTAGCCATTACGCCGGCTAACTGTGCCGCAGGCGACGACTGGTGGCCCAAAATGGTGATGCTGAAAGTATTGCAGCAATACTACAGCGCCACTGCCGATAAAAGAGTGATCCCTTTTATGACAAAATACTTCCGCTACCAGCTGGAAGCGATCAAAACCTGCCCGGTGGGTAAATGGACAGAGTGGGCCACTTCCCGCGGCGCTGATAATGTACTGATGGCACAATGGCTGTACAGCATTACCAAAGCGCCTTTCCTTTTGGAGCTGGCTTCGCGGCTGGAATCACAGTCCTTTCCCTGGAGCCGCTGGCTGGCTAACCGCGACTGGGTGATCAACGCCGCTACCTATCAGAATGATGAACACTGGATGCAGCGCCACGGCGTAAATGTGGCGATGGCACTGAAATCTCCCGCAGTGAATTTCCAGCGTACAAAAGACAGCGCCTATCTTAAAGGCCTGGCCACCGGCTTTCATGATCTCATGACCCTGCACGGCCTGCCCATGGGCATCTTTTCTGCGGATGAAGATCTGCACGGCAATGATCCCGTACAGGGCACTGAACTCTGCGCCATCGTAGAGGCCATGTACTCCCTGGAAGAGATCATCGCCATCACCGGGGATCATCGCTATATGGACGCACTGGAAAGAATGACCTTCAACGCTTTGCCTACGCAAACCACAGATGATTATAATGCCAAGCAATATTTTCAGATAGCCAACCAGGTGCAGGTAACAAAGGGTGTGTTCAGTTTTTCCCTGCCCTTTGAAAGAGAGATGAATAACGTGTTCGGTATGCGGAGCGGCTATACCTGCTGCCTGGCCAATATGCACCAGGGCTGGACCAAATTCACCAGCCACCTCTGGTACGCCACCCGTGATAAGGGTGTGGCGGCACTGGAATACAGTCCCAGTACACTCAGCACAACAGTAGGTAAGAACGCCGTTCCCCTTACCATCCGTGAGGTAACGGCCTATCCTTTTGAAGAAACCATCCGCTTTGAGCTCTCGCTGGAGAAAGAAGCGGCCTTTCCTTTACAGCTGCGCATTCCCGCCTGGTGCAATGAAGCGCTGATCTCTTTGAATGGCACGGAACTGCGTCGCGAAAAAGGCGGACAGGTCATCACCATCAACCGTACCTGGAAGAATAATGACCGTCTTACATTACAGCTGCCCATGCAGATGAGCACCTCCAACTGGGGCCGTAACTCCCGCGCCATAGAAAGAGGTCCGCTCGTGTACGCCCTCAAACTCGAAGAGCAATGGGAGAAAGGTCATGATGAAAAAGAAGGAGACTATTTTAACGTATACACAAAACAAGACTGGAACTACGGCCTGCCGGAAAGCATTGTCAAAGACCCGGCCGCCCATCTGCAGTTAAAAACATTACAGCCCGTTTCAGATACTTTTGTGTGGAACCAGGCACATGCCCCGCTGGCCATTATCGCCACCGGTAAAAAGATCCCTTCCTGGAAAATAGCAGACGGCATTGCACCCCAACCGGTAACGGATCGTACGGGTATTTATCGTGGAAAGGTGAATGAGGAGGAGGAGCAGATAACCCTGATCCCTTATGGGTGTACGAAGGTGAGGATAGTGGCGTTTCCGGTAGTGAAATAGTTCGTAAGTATCATCATTGCGGGGAGCCGCGCAGGCTTAGTGCGGAGCGGGACGAAGCAATCTTTTAATCGGCAAACGTATAAACGAAAACCCGCCATTTAACATAGAAGATTGCTTCGGCGCCCTGCGCGCTGTGCTCCACGACGCCTCGCAATGACGTTGGATGAAGACTTTATATCTCCTTCTTCTTCAGCTGCCCCACCGCATAATCCACTGCTCTTGCCGTTAATGCCATATACGTCAAACTCGGGTTCTGTGTAGACGTAGACGTCATACAGGCGCCATCTGTTACAAATACATTGCTGCAGGCGTGCAGCTGGTTCCATTTATTGAGCATGGAGGTTTTAGGATCACGGCCCATACGTACGCCGCCCATTTCGTGGATATCCAGTCCGGGCGCCTGTTTGGTGTCCACTACTTTAATATCCGTGAAGCCGGCTTTTGTAAACATTTCTGTCATCTGCTCCTGGTAGTCCTTTATCATCTTTTCATCATTATCGTCATAGCCGATATTGATCTTCAGCAAAGGCATACCCCATTCATCTTTTTGTGTGCTATCCAGTGAAACGCCGTTGGATGCTTTGGGGATGGTCTCACCCATCATATGCGATCCTACATACCAGGGGCCCATTTGTTTTTGAGACAGCTGTTCTTTCAGCTGCAGTCCAAAACCGTCGGTGTTATGGTAGCTGGAGCGGTATGCGCCAAAGCCGGCAGCGTATCCGCGAAGGAAGTCGGTCTCCTGTTTGTATACATTGCGGAAACGTGGCAGATAGGCGCTGGTGGGCCGTCTGCCTTCATCCCGCACATCTTTGAAATCGTTGCATACGGCATTGATATGTGTGCGGTAATTGTGGAAGGCTACATATTTACCCAGCACGCCGCTGTCGTTGCCAAGACCGTTAGGGAAGCGCTGTGATGTGGAGTTCAGCAGCAGCAGGTTGGTGTTCAGCGCACCTGCATTTACAAAGATGATAGCAGCATAGTATTCCACTACTTCCTTGGTGTGGGCATCAATTACCCGCACGCCGGTTGCTTTGTTCTTTTTATCATCGAAGATGATCTCCTGTACCACACTGTCCGGACGCAGGGTTAGGTTGCCTGTTTTTTCAGCCCAGGGCAGGGTAGAGGAGTTGCTGCTGAAATAGCCGCCAAAGGGGCAGCCGCGCTGGCATAGCGTACGGTTCTGGCACTGCACGCGGCCCTGGTCCAGGTGAATCTGCTGGGGCTGAGTAATATGGGCGCAGCGCCCGTAGATCACATGGCGGTCCTTATAGTTTTTGGCTACGCTTGCCTTGAAATATTTCTCCACGTCATTCAGTCCTACGGCGGGTAAGAATTCACCATCCGGCAAATTGGGCAGGCCGTCCTTATCTCCGGATATACCGGCAAACTTTTCCACATGGCTGTACCAGGGCGCCAGGTCGCTGTAGCGGATGGGCCAGTCTACTGCAAAGCCATCGCGTGCCGGGCCTTCAAAATCAAAATCGCTCCAGCGTTGTGTTTGTCTTGCCCACAGCAATGATTTGCCGCCTACCTGGTAACCGCGTATCCAGTCAAAGGGCTGGTCCTGCACATAGGGATGCTCCTTATCTTTTACAAAAAAGTGCATGGCATCTTCCTTGAAAGCGTAGCACCGGCTTACTACCGGGTTTTCCCGGGTGGTCTCCAGCGGCACTTCGCCGCGGTGGGGAAATTCCCAGGGCATCATATTGGTAGTGGGATAATCTTTCAGATGCCGTACGTTCCTACCACGCTCCAGCACTAATGTTTTTAATCCTTTCTCTGTAAGTTCCTTGGCTGCCCAGCCGCCGCTGATGCCGGAACCTATCACAATGGCGTCGAATGTACGCTGCTTGATGGAATCGTTCATGTTACTCATACTGTATCAGTGATCAAACTATGCTTTAACGCTGCTGATGTATTTACCCGGAACCAGTTTATATACCTGTACCTTGGTAAGATAGTATTCAGAGCTGGTGAAAGCCTGTATGGTGAGACGTTTGAAGGTGTTAAAGAAATATGCGGCATCATCGCCTGCATCTTTTGCAGCGATGGCTGCGGTCACGATCTTTTCCTGTTCCTGTGCCGTGCACTTGTCATAGGTTTTGCCGTATTGCTGCTGCACCTTGTCCTGGAACTGTTTCAGCCCCTTCACAAATTGTTCTCTTTGTTCAGGTTTGCTCAGATCATTCACCATCCGCAGGGCAAAGCGGTGCGCCGCTACTTCTTTTGCGCCTGGTGTGTCGGTGGTAGGAATGATGGTGGCAGCCAGCGCTTCCAGCATGGCTTCATCCTTTGTGGTAACAGGGAGATTGCTGAAGGCGGAAGCGGCGGGCTTTTTATCATTTACGCAGGCGGGCAGTATGGCTGCTCCCGCGGAGATGATGAAAAGCTGCCTGATCGCTGTTCTTCTGTTGATATGCATGTATAAAAAAGGTGTTTTTAACAAAATAAAAGTAAGCCGTCAAAATAGCAAGATCGGGATAAAAAAGTACAAGCTTATGCCGGAAATCCATAATTATCCTAACTTGTTGTGGTCCACGGTATGAAAATAGCATAAATTATGATGCATAGGTTTACAAAACAGCTAATATTCATGTGTTTCGTTTCCCTCAGTGCTTCGGCACAGGTACCGGTGATCCTGGATACGGATATTGCCGGCGACTATGACGATGTAGGCGCCATGGCCGTGTTGCATGCGTTGGCAGACAAAGGGGAGGCAAAGATACTGGCCGTTGTCTCGTGTAATGCCTTCGAAACCACTGTTCCTACCATCAGTGTACTGAATACCTATTTCGGGAGGCCTGAGCTGCCCGTAGGGATAACGGAGGGTAAGAAGCCCTACCTGGATTGTCCCCAGAAATGGGCGCAGGCCATCATCGCCATGTATCCGCACCGCCTGTCTTCCAATAAGAACGCTGAAAAGGCAGTGGCATTGTACCGCCGCATCCTGGCCGCAGCGCCGGATAGCTCGGTAACCATCGTCAGTGTGGGCTTTTTTACCAACCTGGCCGCCCTGCTGGCTTCCGGTCCGGATCAATATTCCCGGCTGGATGGCAGAAGCCTCATAAGGCAAAAGGTAAAACAGCTGGTATCCATGGCTGCCAGCCTGCCCCCCAATGCAACAAAAGGGCGGGAGTATAACGTGTACATAGACACCAAAGCCGCCCGCATGGTGTTTGAACAATGGGAAACGCCGGTGATCCTCAGTCCCCTGGAAGTAGGAGAGCAGATCCACACCGGCGTTCCGCTGATCAGGGACGAAAACATCCGCAACAGCCCCGTAAAAGATGCCTATGCCATTGCCCTGGGTAAAGACAAGAACACCAGCGGCCGCATGAGCTGGGACCAGACCGCCGTGCTGGCAGCCATCAGGGGCATTGAGCCCTGGTTCAATGTACGTAAGGTGAATTTCCGCATCGAAGATGATGGCAGCAACAGCCTTATCCCCGGAGAACGTTTCAGTCTGCTGGAATTGAACGACAGGAGAGATGAACTGCAAACACTGATAGAGCAGCTGATGCACCATCAGCCATTAGCTCCATTATCCATCCGCTCCAATCACTAACAGCTAACAGCCAACAGCTCAACCCTCACAGTTCCGCCTCAATCACCTTCACCGCGTTCCCCCGCTCCAGCACATTATGCTCGTGCCACTGGTCTTGCTGCTGCTCCAGCAGTTGTGCGGTATGCCAGGCTATTACTTTCGCCTTTAAACGTTCCATGCCCAGCTGCTTGTTCTGCAACTGTGAGCGGCTGTCTGCCGCCAGTACCTGTATGCCGGAGGGGATATGACTGCAACGCACGGCTGTTTCCACTTTGTTCACATGCTGGCCGCCCGGACCGGAAGCCCGGCAGGTTGCTACTACCACATCTTTGGGGTTCCATAAAGCCTGCTCCTGCAGGGGGAATATACCTACACCCACAAACCAGTTCTTACGTTTATGGAACCTGCGGTAAGGGCTTCTGGCAATCCACTGCACGGTGCCCTGCCACTCATCGATAAACGGCTGCAGGTTATTGCCTTTAGCCAGGAAGGTGGCAGACAACAACGCGCCTTTCAGGTCAGCCTGTTTACTATCCAATACGGAGATCTCAATACCTTTTGCTTTACATTGCTTCAGCATCATCTCCTGCACCCGGGCAACGGCCCGGCAACATTCTGCCGGTCCACGGCCCGAGGTGATCTGTACAATTATTTTGTCCATAATGATCTACTCTTTGTTCATTCTTACAATGCAGGGCATAAATCGTCCCTGCGTTTCCACTAATGCCGTTTGTGCGGCAATTACTTTTTCAATGTCCTTATAGGCCAGCGGATTTTCTTCAATGCTGCCGCCAATAAGGGTAACGTTGGACTGGCTGAGCATTTTCTTCAGCGCAGACACGGTCATACTTTCCCTGGCGCGTTGCCGGCTCATGGCCCGCCCGGCGCCGTGAGACGCGGAGTACAGCGCATCGCCCGCACCTTTGCCTGCTACCAGGTAAGCGGCGGTGCTCATGCTGCCGGGGATGATGCCCAACTCGCCTGCATGCGCAGGTGTTGCGCCTTTACGATGCACAATGGCGGGCGTGCCGTCTGCCAGGGTTTCCTTCCATGCAAAATTGTGATGGTTCTCTACCGTTACTAATTTTTGCAGCCCAAGCGCCTTCAGCAGGTTGGCATGTATACGGTCATGACAGGCTTTTGCATAATCGCCTGCCAGCTGCATGCTCAGCCAGTACTCCTGTCCGGCTTCGCTGTCCATATCCAGCCACGCCAGCTGCTGTGCAGATCGCGGCAGTCTGCAGGTATCCATGGCGATCCTGGTATAGTGCTGTGCAACACTGGCGCCCAGTCCGCGACCGCCGGAGTGGGATAAGAGGGCGGTATATCTGCCGGGTTGGAGCGCTAATGCATTGTGCGCATACAACTCTATCACGCCTACTTCTACAAAGTGATTACCGCTGCCTGAAGAGCCCAGCTGCCTGGCCGCTTTGCTGTGCAGTTTCTTTAACAGGTCTGTTGACTGAAATGCGGGGCTATCCAGCACTGCATGCTCCTGTGCAAATGCAAGTCCTCCTTCCATGCCGAAATGCGTGTATTCCTTCAGCGCAGTTTTTACCTGGTGTGCGTAGCGTTTTACATACTGCTCGTTTTCATCCAGGATGGACAGCGCCATTCTGCAGCCAATGTCTACACCTACGGCATGTGGTATCACCGCATTGCGGGTAGCCAGTACACCGCCTATGGGCAGGCCGTAGCCCACGTGGGCGTCGGGCATCAGTGCGCCCTGTATGGTAACCGGTAATGACATGGCCAGTTCCATTTGTTGTTTGGCGGCATGTTCTATTTCCTTACTGCCGTAAATTTTTAACTGGCCTGTTTGCTCCAGCAGCTCAAATGACTGGAAATTACAGGCGGCTTCCTGGTCTGCAAAGGTGGCCGCGATCCTGCCCAGCACTTCATCATGCAGGTAGGCTTGCGGATCGTGCTTAACATGGCTCAGCAGCGTAAGGATGTCTGCTTTGGCCGTGTGTTTAAAATGTTTTGAAATGATATTGATCACCAGGCTCCTGGCCTGGTCGTTCGTATATCCTATCTTACTGAGTTCTTTTGTTTTTAAATTGCTCATGGCTTTTTGGTATTGGCGATGGAAATGGCAATAGCCGTCGCTGCCAGAAAAGCGGGCAAAAGATAACCGTCATGATCATTATCAATGATCAGGCAATACTGTTCCGGTAAGTAAAAGGAAAAGGGGTAGCTTTTGCCCTTAGGCAGCTAATGAAAGAGATGATATGTAGAAGTGTTCAAGCATAATTCCTATGATTTTAAAAAGTGAAACAATCAGGAATCGGGCGCAAATGTATATATTTATTTTTAATTCACGCTGCCTTTCTTTTCTTCCTGCGTTTATCAATGATGATGTAAGCCACTAAACCTGACAACGATAATGCCGCTACCCATATCAGCGCCTTTTCTATCTGCCCGTTATGCCCGTATAGGGCCAGCAGTATCACCAGTGGTGTAATACCACCCATGGTGGCCAGTATATAGCGGTGGTATTTCATTTTGAGGATGCCGGTAACAAAGCTGAGCGAGTCGTTTGATAAGGAAGACAAACGGGTAATGGCGATAGCTGGTACGCCATATGCCCTGATAAATTCGCTGATCTTTTGCTGTGTTTTTACGCTCACGAATTTGTTCACGATGGATGGTCCCAGCATCCTGCCTATTACATATCCAAAGGAAGAAGAGGCAAATACGCCCAGCAACGAAATAACAGCGCCCCATACAGGGCCATAGCCAGTAATAGCCACCATCATCACCAGTACATTGGGCACAACAAAAAGGAACATCTGTACCACCATCAGGAGGATCAGCATTGCTGGTCCGCCAAGGCCAAACTGTTTCACCCATTCCCTGATGCGGTGCTGATCTTCGCTGGTAAGCACTTCATAGGCTGTTTTTATGCCGTGCTGAAAAGCAGGTATCAGCCAGTAGCACAAGCCCAGTATAGCCAGTATGGAAAGGGAGATAATAAACGGGAGCTTGCTTGTTTTTGTATCATGTATCCGGTTTGCAGCAGTCATAGATGCGTCTGTTCTTTTCCATAACTGCTTCAAAAAGCATACTAAAACCGTTTTGAAGAGCCTGGCGCAGATCAGTTGCTGCCTCCGGCAGTAGATTGTCTGATCCAGCCGTTCTGCGTATTAAACCGCACATACTGATAGTCTCCATATCCTCCCAGCACTTTGATACTGCTGCCTTCAGGCATGGTGGTCATCACCGCATTGATACTGTCGGGCGCATCCAGCAGGGGGGCTGCATTTTTCAGTACCAGCGTACGGGCGGCACGGTCTGTAACTGCGGTGCTTTCAATATAGCCTTCTCTTGTATCGGGTAGCACCACCTTGTACCAGTTGCCCGTGGCAGCCAGCACCCGCATCACTTGCCTGGAAGACAGCCTATCCAGTGTCATGCCGTTTCTGGCGGGCGTTACGCGAAGCTGTGCGGCGGCGGGATTGTGTACATATTGCTGCAGCAGTTCCAGCGGTGCGGTAATGGCTGCCGGTTGTGCCCTGTCAGGATTCACAAAGGGTAAGGGATCGATAGCGCCTCCCATGGTATAAACGCCGAAATGCAGGTGTGTAACGGTGTTGCGCGCATTGCCGGTATTCCCCATCAGTCCCAGCGGCTCGCCTTTATTTACGCGCTGGCCCTGCCGTACCAGTTGCTCATCCAGGTGCGCATAGTACAACGTATAATCTTTACCGTCAGGTTGCAGGAACACCACTTTGCCGCCCAGGTTGTTTTCACGCACACTGCTTACATACCCGCTGGCGGCCGCTACCACCGGTGTTCTGAACTTACCGGAGATATCAATGCCTTCATGCCTGCGGCTGCCTTTGTCCCTGCCATCGCCCCAGAAACTGATGATCCTGTAAGTAGCATTGGCCTGTACCGGGAAACCCAGGCTTGGGCCGCTGGTGATCACTAGGGTATATTCTCCGCCACGTAACAGTTCCGGCTGTACGCGCATCAGTAAACGGCCCGTTTTCTTCACTTCATACTGCAGCTGTAAGGCGGTAGTATCAGCAGCTTCCAGTAATGATGGCGTACCGCCCTCTGTACCGCTTTGCCATAGTTCCGTGAAAAGCTGGAAACTGCCGTGCGGTTTGATACTTACCTGTATGTTGATCTGCTCTCCCCGTTTTACGGGAAAAACATAACCGGATGCATCTGGTTTTTCAGCAGCAAAGTAGCCGGTTTCGCGGTATGGCAGCGTGATGGTCAGGGGCCGTGCCAGCGCCTTTTCCCCTGCGGCAAACCATAGTTTGCCTACCGTAGTGGTTTGTAGTCCAGCATCGGCAATACGGCCGGCATATTGCTCACGCGCCGTCTTTTTGGCGAACACTCCTTTTTTGGAAGCAGAGCAGGCAAAGATCATCGTTGCTGTGAATAGTAACAGTATTGCGGGCTGGTACTGATCAGTTCTTTTCATATAGGCAGCAGTTTCCCGGAGAGCCGGCACAATTGTCGCGCCAATCGAAGAATCTACCCGGAACTTTTCTATTTTTATACAATATAATCCATCATTATGAAATTCAGGAACCTTGCATTAACGCTTCTTCTTATTTCCGCTAAGGCGCTGGCGCAGCAAAGCTCGGCCGATACATTGCAAACCGCCAAAGGTGTGCTGTCTATCCAGCCCGTGCAGCATGCCAGCCTGGTGCTCACGGTGGAAAGCCTTACCATTTATGCCGATCCCGATGGGGGAGGAGATAAGTACAAAGGCTATAGCGAGCCCGATATTATCCTGATCACCGATATCCATGGCGATCATTTCAACCCGGCTACCATTGCCGCCGTTAAAACAGTGAAGACATTACTGGTGGTGCCGCAGGCAGTAGCCGATAAACTAACGGCGGAAGACAGGGCAAAAGCCATTGTGCTCAGGAATGGGGAACAAACTACACAGGCTGGTATCACCATCACCGCTATCCCGATGTATAACCCGCCCGGCGGGCCCGACGCCAAACATCCCAAAGGCAGGGGCAATGGCTATGTGCTGAATATCGGCGGCAAAAATATTTACCTCTCCGGCGATACGGAAGATATTCCCGAAATGCGCGCACTCAAAAATATTGATGTGGCTTTTGTTTGCATGAACCTGCCCTATACCATGGACGTAAACCATGCGGCAGATGCCGTACTGGCTTTCAAACCCCGCGTAGTGTATCCTTATCACTACCGCGGACAAAATGGCCTGAGCGATGTGAACGTGTTCAAACGCCTGGTAGAAGAAGGCAACAAGAACATCACCGTCCGCCTGCGTAACTGGTACAACTAAAACCCATCCCTCATGCTTGCCAGAAGAACATTTATCACTACCATCGCAAAAGCGGCAGGCGCCGCCGCCGTATTAAGCGTTCCCGGCGCCGCTATGGCCGCCCGGAAAAGCTATACCGTACGTGAAGTGATGGATATCATACTGAAAGATATTCCCGGCGCTCCCTTTCAGCAAACGGTAGACACGCTCAAAAGCGGCAGTGATACACAGGTAGTCTCCGGTATCGTTACCACCATGTTCGCCACCATTGCGGTGATTGAAGAAGCTGCCAGACGGAAGGCTAATTTCATCATTGCCCATGAGCCTACTTTCTATAACCACCAGGATGATACGAACTGGTCCGGGCAAAACCACATCGTACGCCGCAAGCAGGAACTGCTGAAGCAACACAATATAGCCGTGTGGCGCTTTCATGATTACTGGCATACACACCGCCCCGACGGAGTAGGATATGGGGTGCTGAAAAAAACAGGCTGGCTGCAATATTATAAGCCCGGTAACACCATCCTTCACCTGCCGCCTGCTTCATTGCAGCAGGTGGTCAGTACCCTGAAACAATCCCTGGGCATCCGGCAGCTGCGGGTGATAGGCGACCTTTCACAAAGCTGTGAACGGATAGCCCTGCTGCCAGGGGCTGCCGGCGGACAAAGACAGATTGCCCTGGTGGAAAAAGAACAGCCCGATGTGCTGATCGCAGGCGAGGTACATGAATGGGAAACCGCAGAATACATTCGCGATGCCCGTCAGCTGGGATCAAAAACCGCCCTCATCGTGCTGGGGCATTCCCAGAGCGAAGAGCCGGGAATGGAATGGCTGGTAGACTGGCTGCAACCTAAACTGCAGGGCGTAACGGTAACGCATATTACCTCCGGTAATCCTTTTACATTCGTTTAAAAGCATCAATAGCCTTATATTTTTCTTATACTGCCGGTTTACTAAAGTGATGAATACCAGGGGGAAAGTGGCTGAAAGCACATTTTCTCCCTATATTTTCCGGATATTATTATGCTGCCTTGCAGCGTCTCCCTATTTTTCACGCTGAAAAACCTATTCATCACTTAAATCCCTCTTAATGAAAACCATCTCCTGGATCTGTTGCTGTATCCTGTTTTTATCGGCATGCACTAAATCCTTACTAAAGGAAGATCCCTCATTGCCCGATGCCTCCGCCCTGCAAAAAGTATCGGCCAATGCGCTTGCAGTGAATAAAACAACCGGCAAGAAGATCTTCATCCACTGGATGCCCTGGTTTGAAACGCCGGCCTCCAGGGGCGCCTGGGGATATCACTGGAAGATGAACACCCAGAACCCGGACATTATCGTGAACGGCAAACGCCAGATCGCCGCTTACTTCTATCCTAAAACGGGCCCCTACGCTTCCGGCGATCCCGATATCATAGAGTACCAGCTGCTGCTCATGAAATATGCAGGGGCAGATGGGGTATTTATCGACTGGCCGGGTACCCGCCAGCGGTATGATTACCCCGACAACCTGGCTAATTCCAACGCCCTGATCAGTAAGCTGAATGCGGTGGGCTTACAATTCTCTATCGTACATGAAGACAGGAACTGGGATCCCGGTCAGACCTCCGGCGCCCATGGCGATTTTGTGTACATGCAAAACAACTATTTTGCCCAGCCCAATTACCTGAGAACGAATAATGTGCCGGTGGTGCTCAATTTCGGGCCTATTACCTTTCACCAGTCGTCCGAATGGGACCAGATCCTGAACGGCCTCTATCCTCGTCCTGCAGTGATACCGCTGTACGGTTTTACCAACCAGGTAGGCGCGCACAATGCAGGTGGCGAGTTTCCCTGGATCTACCAGGATCATCCCACGGTAGTGGATAACTATTACCGGCAGCTCAGCAGCTTTGCCTTACCCATCGGCGTGGTGTATCCCGGCTTCAAATCTTTCTATGCCGCCGGCGGGGCAGACGGCCCCACCTGGCAGATCGCGCACAATGGTACCGCTACTTTTGCTGCCATGCTGGATAAAGCCCTGAACTCGGGCGTGGGCATCATCCAGTTCGCAACCTGGAACGATTATGGCGAAGGTACCATGATAGAGCCTACTGAAGAATTTGGCTATTCTTTCCTTACCACCATGCAGCAAAAGTTAGGTGTTCCCTACGGGCAAAATGAGCTGGAGCTGATCTTCCGCCTTTACCAGTTCCGTAAACAATACAGTGGCAACAGCGGCGTACAGCAGCAGCTTAACCAGGTGTTCAGTTACCTGGCCAGCCTGCAGGTAAGCAATGCGGAGAGCCTGCTGAACAGCATTGGTGGCGGCGGGAATAATCCTCCGCCCGCAGGTAACGGTGTATACATTAAGAACAGGTGGCTGAATACTTACCTGTATGAAGACAATGGCCAGGTGAAATACAGTACCGGTAACACGGGTAACCAATACAAATGGGTACAGGAACAGGTGAACGGTCACACCCGCTTTAAGAACCTGGCCACCGGTCATTACCTGAACATAGAGCATCGCTACCCTTACGCTGAAAGCACGGATGTGCCCAACACCTTCTGGAGCAGTTACTGGGTGTTGGAGAGCTATAACGGTTACGTACGTGTGAAAAACGAATGGCAGGGTACTTACCTGAACCTGGAGAACCAGAGCGGCTTTGCGCAATGTACGGCAGTACCGGATTACTTTGAGAGCGGACAGTGGGTGTTGCAGCCTTAACGGCCTTCTCTTTCAATTGCGCATACGCTACCGGGCGTATGCGCAATTGTGCTTATGCATTGGAATCTTTGCCGGCGCTTATTTCGTTATGTACATATTCCAGGATGTCTCCCGGCTGGCAGTCCAGGGCTTTGCAAATGGCGGCTAATGTACTGAAACGGACTGCCTTTGCCTTGCCGGTCTTCAGGATGGAAAGATTGGATAATGTCAGGTCAATTCTTTCAGAAAGTTCATTCAGAGAAATTTTCCGCCTGGCCATCATCACATCTAAGTTGACTATAATCGGCATCTCTTAAATTGTTAAGTCATTTTCAGATTTCATATCTATGGCATTCTGCAATAGTCTTTCAAATATTGCAGCAGCGGTGGCAATTACAATAGCAACAAAAGTGGTCACGATACAGACGGCAATAAAACCTGCAGGGTCATCTTCCTTGTTATGCCAGATCCTGACGTACAGCCCTGCCAACACAATTAAAGCGCTGAATACGATCGCGCAATACTTTATGCTCTTCAGGGTCTTGACCGCGTTCGGCGAAAATACCTGATGATGCCCGATATAGCCCAGTAATCTGAACGCCTTGTACAGCGCAACAAAGAAAGCAATGGACGTGGCGTATCCATACAGGATGAAGGGGTCAGCATAAATGCTGAACAGGTCCAGGTTGGCGGCTCTGCCTTCCATTAAGGGAAGGCGTATTAAAAGGGCAAGGGCCACTATGCCAATGAGCACCACCACTGCCTGGAGGAATATGATTGAAATTCTTTTCATAATGATGTTATGATTAAGCCGGTACTCCAAAAATAATAAAAAATTATTGATAAACAATAAATATTTAGTGTAATATAGAAATATATGGGAGTAGTTCATTAGTTACAGTAGGCATTTCCTGGTGTTTTATTAGAAAAAGAACTTATGTGCTAATTTAGTATCAGTATGGTGCACTTAACAGTTAGCTGGTAATATGAGCGGCTGTACTGAAGGTTTTGACGTCTATTCTTTACCTTTAGCCTAAATTATACTGTCATGCAAAAAGTAGTTCATTTTGAAATACCCGCAGATAACCTCGAGCGGGCAAAGAAATTCTACAGTGACATTTTTGGCTGGCAATTACAGGATTGGCCCCTGCAGGATGGTTCCATCTATACAGGCGCCAGGACAGTGGAAGTGGATGAAACCACCTTTATACCTAAGGAACCGGGCGCTATTAACGGCGGCATCGTACAGAGGGATGCCTTCGTTAAAACACCCCAGGTAACAGTGAACGTGCCCTCCATTGATGAATATGCGGAAAAGATCACAGCAGCCGGCGGCAGCATCATTAAAGCAAAGCAGGAGATAGAAGGCGCCGGGTACTATGCCTACGTGGCCGACAGTGAAGGAAACCTGTTGGGCCTTTGGGAAGACATCAAAAAATAGTTGGGAGCGGGTAGACTTTTAAGATTCTAAATTCCATAAATGATCATTTTTTACGGGCAGTGCAACACCTGCAGGTTATATCGGCTGATATTACTGGCTATATTATTGACATCATTCTCCTCCCGCGCGCAGGAACACATTGCAAATGACAGTGTTGAAGTGGCCATTGCCCCCTGGTATAATGAGGCAGGCAGTTTACATCGTTTCTTTTTTGGCGCCAACTACAGGAAGCTCTGGGCTATCCCGGTGAAGCTCCGCGTTATTCATCTTGCCACTGAAAAAGGAGGGCTCAGCATCCTCCAGGAAGGCGGCGGACAGCAAACCAGGTCGCTCAGGCTGCGTGATGCCGGGGGCCGGGAATGGGTATTGAGAAGCGTACAGAAATATCCCGAACGCCAGCTGCCGCCTAAGCTGCGGAAGACAGTGGCCCGCGACATCCTGCAGGACCAGGTGACCACGGCCAATCCCTTTGCCGCCGTTACCGTTCCACCCCTGGCGGCAGCGCTGGATATTCCCCATTCCAACCCGGAAATAGTATACGTAGCCGCAGATCCTGAACTGGGCCAGTACCGCGAAGAATTTGGCAACAAGCCTTTCCTGCTGGAAGAACGTGAGCCATTGGAATCGCAGGATACGGACAACACCGGGAAAGTGCAGGAGAAGCTGAAAGACGATAACGATGTGTCTGTAGATCAGAAGATCGTTTTACGGGCAAGGCTGCTCGATATGGTGCTGGGCGACTGGGATCGTCATGAGGATCAATGGCGCTGGGATAAAGTGAAAGACAACAAGGAAACCAGGTACACGCCCGTGCCCCGCGACAGAGACCAGGTATATTACAATACCTCAGGCGTATTTCCCTGGATTGTTGCGCACCAATGGCTGAAAGCAAAGTTCCAGCCCTATAAGGAAGAGATCCGCGACATTAAAGGCTGGAACTTCAACGCCCGCTATTTTGACCGCTATTTCCTGAACCAGCTCAGTGAAGCAGACTGGCGCGAAGAGATCACCTATGTTCAAACGCATCTTACAGATGCAATGGTTACCGCCGCGCTGAAACGCATGCCCGATAAGATCTACCAGGCAGCCGGTGTGGAAACGGGCCGCATTCTCATGGCTCGCCGGGATAATCTCATGCACCAGGCCCTGGAATACTACCGCTTTATTGCAATTTATGTAGACGTGCCGATGTCTGACAAACGCGAGCGTTTCAACATACAGGAAAATAACGGGCAGCTTGAGCTCAGTATCCTGAAGCTGAAGAAAGATGCTTCCCGCCACGAGGATACCATCTACCACCGCATTTTTGATCCCGCCGTTACCAAAGAAATAAGGCTCTACGGCTTTGGCGGAGAAGATGAATTCAATGTGAACGGCCCCCTGACGTCGCCCGTTAAGATCCGGATGATAGGCGGCAGCGGTAAAGACAGCTTCTCTATAGACAGCGCCACGCACGATAAAAAACACCTGTACATTTACGACCGCTCAGATAAGAAGAACCAGCTGCCGTCCCGCTCCCTGGCTAAGATCAGGACCTCACGGGATACTGCCGTGAACGACTTTAACCCCCAAAGTTTTCAATACGACCGCTTTGAACCGCTGATCCTGGCGCACTACAACAATGACTACGGCATCAGCCTGGTTACCGGTTTTGCGCTGACCAAACATGGCTTCAGAAAAGAACCCTATGCCTTCCGCCACCAGTTGATGATCGAATATTCATTTGTACGCAAGTCATTCCTGATCAACTATACCGCGGATTATAAAAAGGTGTTCGGCAAGAATGACCTGAATATTAATGTCTTTTCCCGCGGACCCAATAACATGAGCAATTTCTTCGGTATAGGCAATGATACTTACTTCAGGGAACGCGATGGAAGGATCTCCTATTACCGTAACCGTTACGACTATGTGCAGGGAGATGTCAGGATCAGCCGAACGTTGAAAAACCTGACCCTCAGCGCCGGTCCGGGTGTCCAGTTCTATAACAGTAAACAGTCCGGCAACGACGACAAGTTCCTCAAAGACTTTAACCTGCTGGCGCCCGGTGAAGACGTATTCAGCGATAAATGGTATGCAGGCCTGGTAGGCGCTGCTGTTTTCGATACCCGCAATGACAGGTCGTCCCCCACGAAAGGCGTACGCTGGCGCACCACCCTGACTGCCATGCAGCAGGTGTCGCACGGCAGTAAACGTTATGGGGAGTTGCTGTCGGAGTTCAGCTTCTACCTCAATCCTGACCAACGAAATATTGTAGTGATCGCCAACCGTACGGGCGCAGGTACCACCTTTGGTGATCCTGCCTATTTCCAGCTTTTAAAGGTAGGCGGTCCGCAAACATTGCGTGGTTACCATACCTGGCGTTTCTCCGGTAAGACGATGGTGTATGATAATTTTGAGCTGCGCCTGAAAGTATTGGACTTTAATTCTTACCTCTTTCCCGGTTCCATCGGTGTGATCGGGTTTAATGATATCGGCCGGGTATGGATGCCGGGAGAATCTTCTGCTACCTGGCATGATGGTTATGGCGCGGGTATTTACTTCATCCCGAATGAGCTGGTATTACTGCAGTTCTCAAAAGGGTATTCAGTGGAGGGGTCTATAAATTATCTTACGCTGGGGTATAGGTTTTGAGTAATTTTTTTACGTTATGGCAATTCATGGTGCAGATACAAGGGTCTTCATCCAATGTCATTGCGAGGCTCAGCCGAGCTCTGTGGGAAGCCTGGACCGAAGCAATCTTTTAAATTCAGCTTTTTTAAATAGCAGACGGGTCTTCAGACACGTTTATCATTTAAAGGATTGCTTCGTCGCGCTCCGCGCAAAGCTCCGTGCAGCTCCTCGCAATGACGTATGCTGAAGACCCTTCTTTGGCTTACCAAATACCCTTCAACTCATACACCGTCATCTGCTTCAACGCCGCCGTACCGCCTTTTACAGACAGCCCCAATGCCTTGTTCTCACTATCAATATTTACATTCACCGGCATAAATAACAACCCATCAGCTGTAAATACCTCCACGCCTATACGGTCTGCATAAATAATCAGATCCAGCGTCCCCTTTGTCAGTGGCGCGGGAGCACGTACGCCGTCTATTACCAGCTCCTGTTTACTTACATCATAGGTAATCGGCAAACCATGTATATCCAGTACCACTTCTTTTGCTTTTCCAGGTTCGATGGAAGCCCTTATTTCTACCAACCCTGCCTGGATGCCGGCTAAGGGATTGGCATCTCCTTCCTTCAGGCGGCGGGCGCCGACAGGATAGCTGGCTGCCCGTAAAGTTTCCAGTTCCTTCACTGGTGTACGGCTCAGGCGGATACCCCTGGGCGTACGTACCAGCTTCAGTTCCATGGGAATGCTTTGCGACTGGTTAAAGCTATTATCTGCTTTATTGGTATGCGTTCTCCACCAGCCTATTTCAATACGCCGGCCTTTGGGTTCATCGCTGATGGTTTGCGCGGCATAATAATCCCTGCCGTGTTGTCCCTGCAATCTTTCTGCTTCCGGTGTAAAAGTAGTACCGTCAAAGGTACCTACTGCATACTGGCTGTTGGCCGCGGTCAGCACCCATTTCTTTTCACTACTGCCTTCCACCGGCAGCTCAAAGAATTCAGGACATTCAAACAGGTAACGGTCATCGCCAATGCCGCCTTTTACGATGCTTGTGGGCGTCCAGTGCAGCAGGTCGGGAGAGGTGAGGAACTGTATGGTATGTTGTCCCTTATCCCGCTCTACCCACAATACCATCACCCATTTTTGGGTAGGCGCATGCCATATCACTTTGGGGTCGCGGTTATCTTTGTTGATCCTTGGTACCACGGCATGCCCCAGCTTTTTAAAATGGCGGCCATCTGTGCTCCAGGCAAGGAACTGTCCCCAGGCGCGGGCGGCGGTATAGAACAATACCATAGCCGGTTTGCCCGGCGCTCCCAGTCCGCTGGTGTTATTGCTGTCTACCACAGCGCCCCCGCTGAACATTGGTCCGGAGTGGTCGGGGTGCAGCACATCGCCCATTTCCTGCCAGTGTACCAGGTCTTTGCTCACGGCATGCCCCCAGGTCATGTTACCCCAGTTCACTCCATAGGGGTTATGCTGGAAGAACAGGTGATACTCGCCATTGTAATATACCAGTCCGTTCGGATCGTTGGTCCATCCCCGTTTGGGTGAGAAATGGAACTGTCCACGCAGCTTTTCCCCGTACAGCGGCCCTGCATTGGTATCCTCATTACTTTGCCTGATGGGATGAAAGGCGGTGGATGATGCGCTCAGTTTGTCCACCCGTAATTCGATCTCCTTGTCCTTCCAGGCGCTGATGTCAATATAAGCCAGCCAGTCCGGTGTGCCGTCTGCCAGTTCGATATCAAACCAGCGTTCTTCCACGCCATCTATCCATAGTTCAACATTCTTTTTGGGGGCGCCGTTCTTTACCGGTAATACCAGCCATTTATCAGTGGCTTTGAACACCTGGCTGAAGCTGGGTTCATTATTGTTGTTTTGCCCCTTAACTGTTGCCAGCGAAAGCAAACACAATAACAACCCTGTCAATACAATCTTCATATTTTTTTCTTTTTACTTTTTGCATGTTTACTTTTTCTACCATCCCGCATTCTGCTCATACAATCCCCTGCTGTAATTGATCTGGTTCAGCGGAATGGGCAGGTACTCATCCCTTCCCTTTCTGAAAGCGGCATCATTCAGATGGGCGGCCCGTTTTTTCTCTACTGTAAAATATTCATTAATATACGTTGCCGCAATACCCCAGCGTACCAGGTCAAAGAAATGATAGCCTTCGGTGGCAAATTCCAGGCGGCGTTCCCAGCGTAATGCCTGCCGGGCAAAATCCTGTGTCCAGGTACAGTTCACTCCCGGCTGATAGGTGGTCATGCCGTAATTGGCGCTGGGCGTGCCGTTGAACAGTTTCAGCATGGCCGTACTGGCTGCCGCGCGGCTGCGCAGCTGGTTGATCAGCGGCAGTGCTTCATCCTGGCGGCCAAGTTCTATCAGGGCTTCTGCCTTGAACAGCAGCACATCATCATAGCGGATAATGTCCCAGTTCTTGGAGCTGGACATGAAAGGCGGCACTTTCTGAAAAGAGGGATCATCCGGTGTAACCACTTCCTTCAAGCTGGCAAATGCATCGTATACTTCGGGTGCGCGTGCCCATGAGCGCTGGAATACAAAGCCCTGCGCATATTTATAGGGCTTGCCGGGTATTGCAACCGTATGATTTAAACGCGGGTCAAATGTATTGGTCTGGTAATCGCCAGCTGCAGCTACATCGTTATCATTATAGGTATTGAACATGGGCAGTCCGTCAGCCCCGGTTTTAAAGGCATTGATCAGGTCGTGGCTGGGTACATGAAAACCACAGCAGCCATACTCCTGGTTCATCGGGTAGTTCAGTGCATGGCCGTAGTCCAGCCGTCCTTTGGGCGTTCCGTCATCCCGGGAATATTGAATGGCAAACACGGATTCTTTACTGTTCTCATGCGAGGTAAGAAAATTATAGCCGTAATCGGTATTCAGTATGTAATAACCGGATTGGATAATTTCATCGCACAGGCTGTTCACTTCGGCCAGCTTGCCGGTATTGATGCGGGTTACACTGTTGTTCTCATCCTGCTCATAGGCCTGGTACAGCAATACTTTAGCCAGGTAAGCTTTGGCAGAGAGCTTATTGGCCCTGCCTGCCTGCGGTTGTTCCGCGGGCCCGGGCAGCTGTGCCGCTGCAGCACGGAAATCATCTGCGATCCTGCCCCAGAGTGAGTCATTAGACAGCGCCCTGTTGGAGATCGTTTCATAGGCTGTTTGGGGGATGGTCTCATCTATATAGGGCACATACTTGAAAAGGATCTTGGCCAGGAAATAAAAATGGCCCCGCAGGAAACGCATTTCACCCTGTCTTTTAGATTTATCGGGATAGGCGCCTTCATCCATTATTTCTATCCTGCGCAGGGCGTCATTGGCCCTGCCTATGCCAACATACAGGCGAAACCACAGCTCATCGGCCAGCCCGTTGTCAGACCTGTTCAGCGAGAAAGTTTCAAACAGGTGAAACTCGCTGATATCGCCGGGACCATCGCCGCCTTTATAGGCGTCCCCGCCGCGCACGCTGCCATAGGGCCACATACTGGTGTACGGAGAGGTGTAGTGATCATTGCCAAGAGAGGAGTATGCGGCAATCACCATTTTCTCCACGTTCTCTGGCGTGTTGAGATCATCGTCAGATACCACGCCCTGCGGCGTTTCATCCAATGCTTTTTTACAGGATAATAAGAGTAAAAAAGAAATCGCTAATAATATGACGTTTTTCATAACAGACGTGTTTGCATGATTAGAATGATACATTAAGCCCTGCGGTAACAATAGCCGGAATAGGGAAAGCATTGTCCGGTGTTTCCGGATCTGCGGCAGTAAAGCCCTTGCTCTTGAAGGTGAGCAGGTTGCTGCCCTGGATATATACCCGCGCGTTCTGCACTTTGCCGTTGCCGAAGAGATGTTTGAAACGATACCCCAGCTGTATGTTACGCAGCTTGAGATAAGAACCGTTCTCGTAGAAGTAGGTGGATGTTCGGCCCTCGTTGTTCCTGTTCACCAGTGTGAGCGCAGGGATAGTGGAGCTGGAATTTTCCGGCGTCCAGGCGCTCAGTGTTCTTTCTCCCCAGTTGCTGCCTACCCAGAGGGAAGAGAAATCAGTAAAGGTCTTGAATGTATTATTCACATCGATACCCTGTACACCCTGGAAGAAGAAGCTGAGGTCAAAGTTCTTATAGTTCAGCTCTACGTTCATCCCGTACAGGAAATCAGGATTACCATCGGCAATAAAGTCGCGATCCTTGTCATCGATCACCTTATCGTTATTCAGATCGCGGTACCTGATCCTCCCCAGTCCTTTACCTACCTGCGCCGGTGATTCATCCAGCTCCTGCTGTGAGGTGAAAAGACCATCGGCCACATATCCGAATACGGAATTGATGGACCGTCCCAATATGGTTTTATCGGTACCATTACCGGGGTAGGAGGTAAGCACCTGGGTGGGTAAACTGGTTACCTCGTTGCGATAGGAAGAGAAATTACCGGTTAGGGTAAAGCCCAGTTCACGGGTTACATTGCCGGTGTAGGTGAGGATCACCTCAATGCCTTTGTTCTGCATGGATGCGCCGTTGAACCAGTAGTTGCCGCCTTCACCCTGTACGGCCAGGTAACCTGGACTGATCAGGATATCAGACGTCTTTTTGATAAAGTAATCTACAGAGCCGGAGAGCTTATTGTTGAACAGACCGAAGTCCACCCCCATATTGATTTCTTTTGTGCCTTCCCATTTCAGTGAGTCGTTGCCCTGCTGTATACGGGTAAAACCCGATGGGAGCTGTCCGGTTCCGTTGCCGTCTATATCATAAGCGCTGCCATTGTCAAACGTCCAGGTAGGATCCACGCCATAAATGGCGGCATACAGGGCATAGGTAGCGTTGTTGGCAATTTCCTGGTTGCCTGATTTACCCCATCCAAACCTGAATTTCAGATCAGAGATCAGCTGCTGCCGTTTCATGAATGCTTCCTCGCTTACGCGCCATCCCAGGGAAAAGGCGGGGAACATACCATAACGGTTCTCTTTACCGAATCGGGAAGAGCCATCGCGGCGTAAGGTAACAGAAGCCAGGTAACGGTTATCATATACGTAGTTCACTTTTCCGAAGTAGGAAAGCAGTGCATAACCGGTGCCGCTGCCGCCATTGTCTTTGTTGGTAGAGCCGGCATCCAGGTAGGCATAATCGATGTTCTCCAGCGCATAGCCCTGGCGGGATGCAGAGAAGCTCTGGTTCAGGTACCTGATGTATTCATGTCCCACCAGGGCGTCAAAGCGGTGTTTGCCCAGGTCCAGCTTATAGTCCAGTGTGTTCTGCCACAGGTAGTTGCCGTCATAGATCTGCTGGGTAGCTGTCTGGTTGGAAGGATCAGACAGGAAACCCGATGTATAGGATTTACGTAAGGTGCGCTGATAGCTGCCATTGAAATCCACACCCACACTGGTGCGGAAATGCAGGTTAGGCAGCGGATACACATCTGCATACACGTTCCCGAACACGCGGTAGAAATGACTGGTATTTTGTTTATTGTCCTCGATCAGGCGTACAGGATTGTGGCGGTCTGTCATGCCGGGCGCCGGACCGCCCCAGCCGCCATCCACCGTATGCACCGGTACTACGGGCTGTTGCACCAGTGAGGTGAACATCACATCGCTGATCGGTATCAGCCGGTTACGTATATACGATACGTTGAGGTTCTCGCCGATCTTCAGTTTACCGTTCAGGAAATTATAATCCGTATTCAGCCTGGCGGTCAGTTTCTTGTTGTTAGACTCCTTTACAATGCCTTTGTTATCATAGTAACCCAGCGAGAACAGGGTAGTACCCCGTTCACTGCCGCTGCTGAGGGAAATATTGTATTGCTGAATGATGGATGTTTGCGCTATCTCATCATACCAGTAAGTATTGGCGGGCCGCATGGTTTTGGCCGCGTCTATGAACCCGGGATAGATGATCCTATTCAGCACAGGGTGATCAAAATCGCCGTTCCAGTCGTACTGGTAGATCTGGTTGTTATTAGGATTGGTACGGTCGTTCACAGCGGCCTGCCAGTAGGCTTTGCCGCGGCCATCTGCGTCCAGCGTTTTTTGCTTTTTGGTATAGAACTGTACGGAGGTGGAGGCGTCCACATCTATCCTGGTAAAACCTTTGCGTCCTCTTTTGGTGGTGACGATGATAACGCCGTTGGCTGCACGCGATCCGTAGATGGTGGCAGAAGATGCGTCTTTCAGCACCTGTATGGTGGCAATATCATCGGGATTCAGTTCCTGCAGACCGCGTTTGGTGGGCACACCGTCAATCACATACAGGGGATCGTTATTACCCAGGGTGCCGATGCCGCGCACCCGTACTGTGGCCTCGCCCGAAGGTGCACCGTTACTGGTAATGAACACGCCCGGTACACGTCCCTGCAGGGCCTTTACCGGGTTGCCCAGCGGGATGTCTTTGATGGCGTTTACATCCACTACAGACACGGCCCCGGTAAGGTCTGCCTTTTTCTGTGTCTGGTAGCCGGTTACTACCACGGCTTCCAGGTTGCTGGCATCTCTTTCCATTTCAAGCTGGATGTTGCCGCTGGATGGCACGCTGGCGGTAGCTTTTTTCATGCCTGTATAAGAGAAGGAGATCGTTTCTCCAGGTGCAGCGGTAATGGAAAACCTGCCTGCGCTGTCGGTAATGGCCGACTGGTTACCGGCTTGTATGGTAACACCCGGTAAAGGGATCTGAGTGCTTTTTTCGGTGACCGTTCCGGTCACCTTTTTCTGTTGTGCAACACTGCTGAAACCAATCAACAGGATGGCCAGCATAAGTAGACAATCTTTCATAGCAACGTGGATTTTAAGAAGGTTGATGTTCAGTTTCGTTGATGTCATAATCCGGGCAAGCGCCTTTATACGTAGTAATGGTGGCCGCCAGTCTGTTGGCAAAATCCAGCATGGTACGGGGATCGGACTTTTTAATGAGCATGGCGATGGTGGCCGCCAGGAAAGCGTCGCCGCTGCCCACTGTATCCGTCACAGGTACCTGGTACCCCGGATGCCGGTGCAACTGGCCTTCCATGTTCAGTATGGCCCCATGTGCGCCCCTGGTAATAAGAATAGTGGATAGGTGGAAGCGGTCCTGCACCAGCTGTATACGGTCTTCCATGCGTTGGTAGCGGGCAAACCAGCCGGTGACCAGCTCCAGTTCATCTGCATTCATTTTAAGGATGTGGGCCTTTCCCAGCAGGTCTTCTATCAGTGAGCGGCTGTAATGCGGCGCCCGCAGGTTGATGTCCAGCACACGGGTGTTGGCCGCTTCCAGCAGTGCAAACAGCGTATTGCGGGAGGTGTGGTTGCGGGCGGCCAGGCTGCCGCATATAAAGTAAGGACTGGCTTCCACCACCGCGGCAGCAGTGGCATCATGCACAATATGATCCCAGGCTGCAGGCGAAACAATATCATACTGCATGTCGCCCCGCGCATCCTGCTGCGCATGTACAATGCCGGTGGGCAGGTCATAGTCCAGCTGTATGTAGTTGGTGCAAACGCCTTTCCCCTCCAGGATATCCAGCAGTTTGCGCCCCCGTTCATCAATGCCTATGCGGGTGATCATGGCCGGATGGCAGCCCAGCTTATGCAGGTGGTATGCCACATTCATGGGCGCCCCGCCGGGCTGGGGGCCGGAAGGCAGCAGGTCCCACAACAGCTCTCCGTAACATACGGCAAGGTGTGATTGTATCGATGGATGGTTCATATGAAGCTTTTAGCAGTTAGCGGTTGGCTTTTGGCATTGGCAAAAGCGTTAGGTGTTCAGCGTTAGGCGTGTAGCCTTCAGCGTTCAACTTTCAGTGCCAGTTGTTCCAGCGATTTGCCTTTCGTTTCCGGCATCACTTTCCATACAAACAGCAGCTGCAGCACCATCATGATACAGAAGAACAGGAAGGTGTGGCCCCCGCCCAGGTGTTCTGCCACTATCGGGAAGGAGAAGGCCACCACGGCGGCCATTACCCAGTGGGTGAGGCTGCCCAGCGTCTGCCCCTGGGCCCTTACCTGGTTGGGGAAGATCTCTGAAATAAATACCCAGATCACGGCGCCCTGTGAAAAGGCAAAGAAGGCAATGTATACCAGGAGGGAAACGGTAACGGCTATACCCCCCAGGTCATTGGTGTAAAAAGCACGGGATACCAGTCCCAGTGTAGTGATCAGTCCCAGTGACCCTATCAGCATCAGTGTTCTGCGCCCGATGCGGTCAATGAAATTGATGGCCACCAGGGTGAACACGAAGTTCACAAAGCCGATGCCCACACTCGACAGCAGGGAGGATTGCTTACCCAGTCCCGTCATCTCAAATATGCGGGGCGCATAATAAATAATGGCGTTGATGCCGGACACCTGGTTGAACACGGCAAAGGTCACGGCCAGGAATACCGGGAAACGGTGCTTGCGCGAAAAGAGCGATTCACCGGCGGTGTGCCGGTTGCTGTGCAGATCGTTCCGGATAGCGGCTATTTCCGCTTCGTAATCATCCGGGTTGATGATCTGCATGGTGGCAGCAGCCGCCGTGATATTGCCTTTCTTTACGATCAGCCAGCGCGGGCTCTCCGGCACTAAGCTTAGCAGCACCAGGAAAAGGGCAGAGGGCACTACCTGCACACCCAGCATCCAGCGCCAGGCGTTCTCGCCGTCCTGCCCGATGAGGTAATTGGACAGATAGGAAACGAGGATACCCAGCACAATGTTGAACTGGAACAAAGCCACCAGCTTACCCCTTGAACGGGCGGGCGATATCTCCGAGATATAGATAGGTGCGGTTACCGAGGAGGCGCCTACGCCAATGCCTCCCATAAAACGGAACAGCAGGAATACCCACCAGCTGGTAGCCAGCGCAGTACCCAGGGAGGCCAGCAGGTAAAGGGCCGCTATCCCCGTTAAAGTCTTTTTCCTGCCCAGCCTTTCAGAAGGAATACTGCCCAGCAGGGATCCCAGGATGGTGCCTACCAGGGCAATAGATACCGTGAGGCCATGCTGAAAAGGATCCAGCTGCCAGTACTGCTGGATAGATTGTTCTGCCCCGGAAATAACTGCTGTATCAAAGCCGAAAAGAAAACCGCCTAGCGCTACCACTATGCTCCAGAAGAAGACTTTTTTCATCATAACGTGAATGGATTTATCGCCAAACTATTGTAATGGTATCCAAATGCGCTATGCCTCCGTTTCAATCACTTTCAAAATTGTATCATCTGGTAATAAAACACTATACGTTAATAGTCAGTATAAAAAGCATCGGTTTATTTTGTAATTTTAAAAGCGCCTTTCAAATTTGTACCAGGGTTTTCCAGTTTAGTATCATTACTATGCCACGTTATTGTATACAGCTGCCAGTTATTTTATGGATCCTGCTGGCCTTTGGGGCCGGCTGCCGTCCTTCTCCTCCCGTTAAACATTACCGGATCGGTTTTTCGCAGTGCGGCGATGCTGACCACTGGCGTAAATCCATGCTGGCGGAAATGCGGCGGGAGCTGTCTTTCTACCCCGGTATTGAACTGATCTACAAACAGGCAGATGATAACAGCAATGTGCAGGTACGCCAGGTAAAAGAGCTGCTGGCGCAGGATATTGACCTGCTGATCATTTCCCCCAATGAGGCGCGTCCGCTTACCCCCGTGGTAGAGGAGGCCTATAACAGCGGTATACCCGTTATCGTGGTAGACCGTAAGATCGCTTCTGCTAAATACACCAACTATATAGGGGCGGATAATCACCAGCTGGGACAGATGGCCGGAGAATATGTGGCAGGTCTTTTAAAAGGCCACGGAAACGTGATAGAAGTAACCGGGTTGCCGGCATCATCCCCTGCTATTGAAAGAACACAGGGCTTTAAGGAAGCGATTGCCCGGCATCCCGGTATCCGCATTCTCAGCACCGTGCGTGGCAACTGGGTGCAGCACAAAGCAGAGGAGGCCCTGGATCATATTGCCGCAACACTGACCCGGGCCGATCTTGTTTTTGCCCATAATGATGTAATGGCCCGCGGCACCCGTGAGGCCAGTCAGCGCGCCGGTGCAGCGCATATTAAGGTGATCGGGGTGGATGCGCTGCCGGGTAAGGGCGCCGGACTGGAAATGGTGGCCACGCGCACCTTAACCGCTTCCATGCTGTACCCCACCGGCGGTACGGAAGCCATCCGCAATGCCATCAGCATCCTGCAGCATAAGGCGCTGCCAAAGGAAACCTTCCTGCAAACACTGGTGGTGGACAGCACCAACGTGCGCATGATGCAGCTGCAAACCAACAAGATCATGGCGCAGCAGCAGGATATAGAGCGGCAGCAACAGATGCTGGCGGAACAGATCAGGGTGTATAACAGCCAGCGTACCATGCTCTATATACTGGGTATCACGCTGTGTGCTGCCATTGTTTTTGCCGGACTCCTTTTATACTCCCGCCATCTTAACCGGCGGATTAACCGGCAGCTGGCTTTGCAGAATGAAGAGATCAGCCGCCAGAGCCTTCAGCTGATAGAGATGAGCGCCGCCACCGCAAAGGCCAATGAAGCCCGTATCAATTTCTTCACCAATATCTCCCACGAGTTCCGCACACCATTAACGCTGATCATCACACCGCTGGAAGAGCTGCTGCACCGCTCCCGCCTGCAGGGGGCCGAACGCCAGCAGCTGTCTATCATCCGCCGCAATGCCATCCGCCTGCTGCAGCTGGTGAACCAGCTGATAGACTTCCGCAAACTGGAGTTCAATAAAATGCAGGTGAAGGCGGCAGCGCATGACCTGGTGCTTTTTACGGGCGATATCATCGAATCTTTTCAACCCACGGCACGGCAGCGCAGTATAGACTGCCGCATGATCACCACGGAAAGAAGCCTGCCGGTGTGGATAGACGCCGGTATGATGGATAAAGTGCTGTTTAACCTCCTGTCTAACGCTTTCAAATTTACACCGGATAACGGTACGATACTGGTGCGGCTGGAAAAGAAGGAGCAGTGCGCGGTTATCAGCGTGGAAGATACGGGTATCGGTATGACGCGTGAAGTGCTGGAACATGCTTTTGATATTTTCTACCAGGGCGGTTATGACAGCCATAAAGGCTCCGGACTTGGCCTGGCGCTCTGTAAAGAGCTGGTCAACCTGCATCATGGCACTATCACCGCTGCCAGTGAGCCGCACAAAGGCGCTGTCTTTACCGTATCCATCCCCCTGGGCAAACAGCACTTTGCACCCGAAGAACTCTGCCTGCCAACCGGTACCCCTGAGCTGCCGGAAACAGAACAACGCTACACCGCCGATCTGCTTCCCCTTGCGGGGGAAGAAACCACCTGCGCTGGTCCGCAGCAGGAAAAGGGCGTATTGCTGCTGGTAGAAGATAATCCCGAACTGCGCAGCTTTTTAAAGCTCCGTTTATCTGATGCCTACGAGATACTGGAAGCAGACAACGGACAAAAAGGCCTGCAGCTGGCTTTTGAATACCTGCCGGACGCTATTATCTGCGATGTGATGATGCCTGTAAAAGATGGTAACGCACTATTGAAAGAGATCAAGGCAGATGTGCGTACGGCGCATATTCCCGTAATCCTGCTCACGGCAAAGTCGGCCCCTGAGCAGCAGGTAGAAGGCTGGCAGAATAAAGCAGACGCCTACCTCACCAAACCTTTTGATTTCCAGGTGCTGCTGCATACTTTAACCAGCCTGCTGGCCAACCGGAGTCATTTGAAGGAACACTTCACGGCAGCCATGCCGCCGGCATTACGCACCACGGTATCCCGCAGGAACGATCTGCATTTTGTATCCACGTTCACCGCCATTGTTGAAAATAACATTGGTAATGAGGACTTTTCTATCGAGGATATTTATAAGCAGATGAACATCTCCAAGGTGCAGTTATATCGTAAGGTAAAAGCGCTGATGGGGGTCAATATCAATGAATACATCCTCGATACCCGTATCCGCAAAGCCAGGTATTACCTGCAGCATGAGGATCTGTCAGTTGCGGAAGTGGCTTATAAAACAGGCTTTTCATCGCCCGCATATTTCTCCACCGTATTTAAAAGTAAGCTGGGTATTTCGCCCACAACGTTCAAGGGTAAACGGTAATTTTTCGTTATATTCGTTTAAACACTCCCCGCTATGAAAATAGGTATTATAGGTTCAGGCGCGGTAGGCCAGACCCTGGGCGCTGCATTCCTGGCAGAAGGGCATGAAGTACTGATGGGCACCCGCGATACAGACAAGAAAGAAGTGAGAAAGTGGAAGCAGGAAAACGCCCGCGGACAGGCAGGCAGCTTTGAAGCGGCTGCACAATTTGGTGAGATACTGGTACTGGCGGTAGCCGGCAGTGCGGCAGCATCCGCTATTCAGCAGGCAGGCGCTTCCCATTTTGACAATAAGATTGTGATCGATACCACCAACCCCATAGCAGGAGTATCCCCCGAACACGGTGTGCTGAAATTCTTTACAGACCTGAATGAGTCGCTGATGGAAAAGACCCGCCGCCTCATTCCCCAGGCCCGGATGGTAAAAGCATTCAATACCGTTGGTAATTCCCAGATGTATAAGCCCGATCTGCCGGGCGGCCCGCCTACCATGTTCATCTGCGGTGATGATGAAGCTGCCAAGGCTACCGTCAGCCTGCTGCTGGCCGATTTTGGCTGGGAAACAGCTGATATGGGCCTCGCAGTGGCAGCCAGGGCCATAGAGCCGCTGTGCATGCTGTGGTGTATACCCGGCTTTCTGCATAACCAGTGGTCACATGCATTCAAGCTGCTGAAGCCGTGACCACCGGCTGTTCTGCTCCATTACTTCCCTGCTTTTTCCAGTAAAGGCCGCGGGTCAAATATCGCCCTGATCGTGCTGATCTTTCCGTTCACCAGCTGGTACCAGCCTGTTCCCAATAGCTTTTGCCCGTCCAGCACAATCTCGTATAACAGGCACGCCTGGTCGCTTTCACCAATCGCCTCCCTGATGGTATACTTTATCTTCATCCGCTCCATATCGTCAAAATAAGCTTTTGCGCCTTCGCGTGTGCCCATCACACCAATGAAAGCAAGATCATCATTCGCATATGTTCTTGCAGTGTCAAACGCTTCTTCATTCAGTGCTTTGATAAATGCCAATACGGTTTCTTTTGCGGTCTGCTGTGCCATTGTGCTTTGTTTTTAATTGTCGGTGAATAAAGGTTTGTTTATTGACCGCAAAGATCATTCTATACCTTCAGATCCGGCTGTGACGAATGTCACAAAATAACAAGGCAGGGTACAATGATTCAGCGTTTGGCCCGTATGCGGCTCAGCGTTTCCCTGGCAAGGCCCAGGTAGGAGGAGAGCTGTGTGAGTGAGACCCTTTGCAGTATTTCCGGGAAGTGGGCCGTCATATAAGCATACCGTTCTGTTGCATTCATTATTTTAAACATGGCCGCATGCTTTTCCTGTTTGGCGGCAATACGCTGCAGGCATTTCCTGCCCAGCGTTTCAATCTCCGTACTTTGTGCGGCGGCTTCGAATAAGCGGCGCTTATCAAATCTTACTACGCTGAGGTTTTCACAGGCCTGAATAGAAAATACGGAAGGTACGCCCTGGCCAAAGCTGTTAATGCTGGTAGCGATCTCGTTCTCGAAAAAGAAATCAGTATTGATTTCCTGCCCGTCTTTATCATAAAATGCACGGCAGTAACCCCGGCTGATAAAGAACAATGCATCGCATACCTGGCCGGTTTTCAGCAGGTAATCATTCTTTTTGTATGCCAGCTCGCTGAGCGCCGGCTGCAACAGTTCCCAGCCTCTGGCAGAAAGGCCGCTAAGGCCATCAATAAATGTAGATAGTGCGTGCATGCTTTTAATCGGGGAATCGGCTTAAAACAGCTAATTTACAGTATGCTTTCTGAATAAATAAAATCCACGATATGAAGACGCATTGCCTGGTTTCAGCCTTCCTGCTGCTGAGCAGCTTTTCAGGCGGAGCAGTGGTGAAAGATATCCACTCTCCTGATAAAAGGATCAAAGTACATATTGACATCGGCAAAGGCATTTTCTATTCCGTAGCCTTCAGGGGGCAAAACCTGCTGCGCCCTTCACAGGTAGCCCTGCAGATAGCCGGCATGCCCGCTGACCTTGCGGTTAAGCAGGTCACCAGCCGGGCAGTGAATGAAGTGATCACTTCCCCCGTGCCCGAAAAAAGAAAGCGGATCCCTGATGTGTATAATGAAGTCACCATCCGTTTTCGCCGTCCCTTCAGCATTACCTTTCGTGTGTATAACGATGGGGTAGCCTGGCGCTTCAGCACACATGCAAAAGATTCCCTCACTATCCGCGATGAAACCGCGCAATTCAATTTTACCGATGCTTATCCTGTATATTATCCTGAGGTGGTGAAGCGGGAAAATGCAGACAGCTTTCATACCAGTTTTGAAGAACCGTATCAGCATAAAACACTGGACAGCCTTACGACGAACACCCTTTGTTTTACACCGGTACTGGTAGCTGTTCCCAACGGCCCGCGTGTTGCTGTTACAGAATCTGACCTGGAAGATTATCCCGGTATGTTCCTTACGGGTGGTCAGCACGCCCTGCAGGGTAAATTTGCGCCCTATCCGCTGGAAGAAGAAGTAACAGGCGGTGAGTTTCCCCAGCTGGTAGTTACCAAACGGGCAGACTTCCTGGCCCGTACTGCCGGCAGCCGCACCTTTCCGTGGCGGGTATTGCTGATAGCAGCACAGGATAGTGAGCTGCCCGTTAACGACCTGGTATACCGCCTGGCTTCCCCTTCCCGGCTGCAGGATGTGTCCTGGATCGGGCCCGGTAAAGGCACGGATGAATGGATCATCGGCATCAATCTTTTCAATGTTCCTTTCAGATCAGGGATCAATACCGCCACCTACAAATACTATGTCGACTTTGCAAAGCGCTTTGGCTTCAACCGCATTATGATGGATGCAGGCTGGAGTGATTACAAAGATCTTTTTAAGATCAATCCCGCTTTAGATATGGAAGAGATTGCCGCCTATGCAAAAGCGCGCAATATCAGACTCAGTATGTGGACGCTTGCCATGACGCTGGACCAACAGCTGGAGCCTGCCCTGCAGCAGTTCAATAAATGGGGGGCTGATTTTATCATGACGGATTTTATAGATCGCGATGATCAGCGCATGGTGAACTTTACTCATCGTATTGCAGCCGCCTGTGCGAAGCACCGTATCATGATCATGTTCCATGGCGCACCTAAGCCCGCTGGCTTTAACCGCACCTGGCCCCATGCCGTAACGCGGGAAGGCGTACTGGGTTCAGAGTACAATATCTGGAGCAACAAAGCCACACCGGAGCATGATGTGCTGCTGCCCTTCATCCGCATGGTAGCCGGACCAATGGATTACGAGCCGGGCATCCTGGATAATGCCACCGAAAAAACCTTTCGCCCCATTGGCGATAAGGTAATGTCGCAAGGCACCCGTTGCCACCAGGGCGCTATGTTCATCGTGTATGACAGTCCCATGCAGATTTTTTCAGGTAACCCCTCGCAGGCCCTTACAGCGCCCGCTTTCATGGAGCTGCTGGGTAGTATACCTACTGTGTGGGACACTACGCTGGTGATCACGGCCGCATTGGGAGACTATATTGTTACCGCCCGTAAAAAGCAGGATGAATGGTTTGTCGGAGCCATGACAGACTGGACCCCGAGAGATCTTACTATTCCCCTGTCTTTCCTGGACGAGGGCGCTTATGAAGCAACGATCTGTGAAGACGGTATCAATGCAGACCGCTATCCCTCAGATTACCGAATGGATACCTTGCAGCTGGTGAACAAAGATTCGCTGCGTATTCACCTGGCCCCGGGTGGCGGTTATATGGCGCGGTTCAGGAAGCGGCATTAATGGCAGCAGTGACCTGCCGGTAAGCCTTCAGGTATTTATTCAGGCGTGGCACATCTGCTGCTGTGACCTCCGGCATGCGCCGCAGGTCCATATTATCGGTAAGATCATTCAGCTTTACCTGGCAGGCTAAGGGGTTGGGCAGTATGCGTGCGGTGAAATGATCATAATCTTCGTCGGGAGATAATTTTGTAACACAGCGCAAGGCTTCCAGTATCCTGTCGCTAAACCCTTCCGCCGCCAGCTGCTCAAATGTCCAGTCCGTATCTTCCACCACATCATGCAGTACACCGCAGATCTTTTCCTCTTCCGTTTTTCCCATGTTCATTACGCGGGTCACATGACCCAGGTAAGGCGCACCATACTTATCAGTCTGGTCTTTATGCGCCGCAAAGGCTATTTCAATGGCTTTTTGGAGTGTCATATCGTAAATATACCCCAAAACGCTATTTTTATTGATATTATGTCAGATTGACAATAAAATAGTCCATCATCCAGTTATATTTTCCATTGCGTACGCGGCACACTGTTGATAAATTTGTATACGCATATCCTTTTCCATCTTAGCACATAGTTGATCAACCACAGAGATTCCACATTATGAAAAAAACCAAGTTACTGATAGCCCTTACAGGCATCTTATGCGCCGGTATTTTTTCTTCGCATGCGCAGCAAAAGCTTCCCCTGGCGGGAGCATGGCATTTTAAGATTGATAGTACAGATACAGGCCTGGAGGAACAATGGTACCGGCAAACTTTGAAAGACCCGGTAAAACTGCCCGGCAGTATGCAGGCACAGGGCTATGGAAATGATCCATCTGTCCGCACACCCTGGATCGGTGATAAGAGCGAGCTGTTCCTGCAACAGGAAAAATACGCGCCTTACCGCAGTGATGACAATTATAAATTTCCCTTCTGGCTTACACCGGTTAAATATTACACCGGTCCCGCCTGGTATCAGCGGGAAGTCAACATTCCTGCCAGCTGGAAAGATCGGCATATCACCTTAACGCTGGAGCGTTGTCACTGGAGCACTACGGTGTTTGTAGACGATCAGGCGGCGGGGGCAGACAGCAGCCTGGCCACCCCGCATGTATACGACCTCAGCGCCCTGCTCACGCCGGGTAAACATATGCTCACTATCCGGGTAGACAACCGCTATCTGGTGGATGTAGGCGTGAATGCACACAGCATCAGCGATCATACCCAGGGCACCTGGAATGGTATTGCCGGCGATATCTCCCTTGAAGCAGGCAGCCCGGTATTCATCAAACAGGTGCAGGTGTTCCCCGATGTAAAAGCCAAGACAGCTACCGTGAAAATCCGGCTGGGGCATATTACTTCACAGGCGCCCGCAGGAAAGCTGACCCTGCGTGCGCAATTGCCAGGTAAAGCCGCACTGCCGCCGCTCACGCAACGCTTTACTGCAGCAGACAGCCTTGTGATAGTACAGTATTCCATGGGCGATGATCCGCAGCAGTGGGATGAGTTTCACCGGCAGCTGTACCAGCTGGCTGTTCAGCTGCAGACAGACGGCAGCCAGTACAAGGATGAACGTACCATCCGTTTCGGTATGCGTAGCATCAGCGCCAGGGGCGATAAGATCTTTGTGAATGATCGTCCCGTCTTTTTACGCGGTACACTGGAATGCGCCATCTTCCCGCTTACGGGCTATCCTCCTGCAGACACGGCTTCCTGGGGCCGCATCTTCCGCATTCTGCAGGCGCATGGCCTCAACCATATGCGCTTCCATTCCTGGTGTCCGCCCGAAGCTGCTTTTACCGCTGCGGATCATGCGGGGATCTATTTGTCCGTAGAAGTAGACGCCTGGGCCCGGGTAGGAGATGGTAAACCGGTAGACCGTTTCCTGTATGATGAAAGCAGGCGCATCGTAGCGGCTTATGGCAACCATCCTTCTTTCTGCATGCTGGTGCCTTCCAACGAACCCCATGGTGATAAAAAGCGCGATCCTTATCTCGGCGCCTTTGTGCAATACTGGCAACAGCAGGACAATCGCCGCCTGTACAGCGCAGGTTCGGGTTGGCCGCTCATCGCACAGAACGATTACCACATCACACCTGATCCGCGTATACAGGGCTGGGGCGAAGAGCTGAAAAGCGTGATCAATGCACAACCGCCTAACACCCTGTTTGATTTTAAAGAGAAGATGAAGCAGCTGCCCGCAGCCGGTAAACCCATAGTGGCGCATGAAATAGGGCAGTGGTGCGTATATCCCGATTTTACAGAGATAAAAAAATACACCGGTTTACTGCAGGCCCGCAACTTTGAGATCTTCCGCGACTTCATGAAAAAAGAACAGCTGCTGCCACAGGCGCATGACTTTTTCATGGCCTCCGGCAAGCTGCAGGCGCTGTGCTATAAAGCAGACATTGAAGCAGGTATGCGCAGCAATTATGCAGGTTACCAGCTGCTGGACCTGCACGATTTTCCCGGGCAGGGCACCGCGCTGGTGGGCATCCTGGATCCTTTCTGGAACAGCAAACCTTACTTTACACCGGCGGCATTTCACCGCTTTGCTTCCGCCACGGTGCCGCTGGCGCTGATACCGAAATTTACCTGGAAGAACAGCGAAACGTTCACCGCAAAAGTACAGGTGTCGCATTTCGGGAAAGAACGCCGGCAGCATACACCCCTGCGCTGGCGTATAACCGGAAAGGATAAACGCGTACTGGCCACCGGTACCCTGCATGCTGATCTCGACTTTCGTACCGATAACCCCGCCGGTGATATTGCTTTCAATCTTTCCCGGGTAAAGGCCCCGGAAAAACTGCACCTGGAAATAAGCGCCGGCAGCCTGGGCGTGAACGACTGGGACTTTTGGGTGTATCCCGACAAAGTGAACACCGCCCCTGCGCAGGTGATAATAACGGAAACGCTTACACCGCAAGTACAGGATCAGCTGCAGCACGGCGCCTCCGTACTGCTGCTGCTCAATGGAAAGATAAGATCGGGTAAGGGCAGGGAAGTGAAGACCGGCATGTCTGCCGTATTCTGGAACACCGAATGGACCAGCGGCCAGGGGCCGCATACTTTAGGCATCCTTTGCAAACCTGCTAACCCTTTGTTCAAAACCTTCCCTACGGAGTATCACAGCAACTGGCAATGGTGGGACCTGCTGCATACGGCGCAGGCGATGGACCTGCACGGATTTCCGGCATCACTTACACCGGCCGTGCAGCTGATAGACACCTGGTTCGACGCCAGGAAACTGGCCCTGCTGTTTGAAGCACGGGTAGGTAAAGGAAAGATCATGGTCAGCTCCATGGATCTTACGCATGACCTGGAGCATCGCCTTGCTGCACGGCAGCTGTACAGCAGCCTGCTATCCTACATGGAGGGAAAGGATTTTACACCGGATGTAGCACTGGATATAAAGGCCATACAGGCTTTGTATGAATAGACGTTTTCGCCCGCTTTAGATTTCTTCACTATTAAACCCACTTCTATGCAACGAAGAATGAACAGGTCATGCAACCTTATCTGCATGCTGTTGCTATGCCTGCTATGCACATCCCGGCTCCCTGCACAATCGGGATCAGTGGTGACAGGCACCGTAACAGATTCCGCCAGTACGCCATTGCCTGGCGTAAGCATTACAGAGAAAGGAAAAACAACGGGCACGGTTACCGGGCCCGATGGAAGGTACAGGATAAGCGTGAGCAACCCCAATGCAACATTAGTGTTCACATTCATCGGTTATCAGCCGCAGGAGGTGCCCCTCAACGGCCGTGCCGCCGCTAACGTACAGCTGCAGCAGGGCTCCAGACAACTGGGAGAACTGGTAGTGGTGGGTTATGGCACGATCCGCAAATCAGATCTTACAGGCGCCGTTGCTTCCGTGAAGGCCGGCGACCTGGTGACCGCCGGTATGAATAACGTGTCCAAAGCATTGCAGGGCAAGATCGCCGGTGTACAGATCGAGTCTGCCGGCGGCGATCCCGGCTCCGGTACCCGCGTACTGGTAAGAGGGGTAGGCACCCTGAATAACAACAGTCCCCTGTACATCGTAGATGGGGTGCAGGTCACCGGTATCAACAACCTCATGCCTTCAGACATTGCTTCCATTGAGGTGCTGAAAGACGCCTCTGCCGCAGCCATCTATGGTTCCCGCGCCGCCAATGGCGTGGTGCTGGTGACCACCCGCTCAGGCGCCGGAGGCAAAACAGCGATCAGCTTTAACGCTTATTATGGCGTACAGCAACTGGCCCGTAAAATGGATGTGCTCAATGCCAGCGAGTGGGCCCGGGTAAGCAATGCCGCCCATGACGCCGCCGGTGTGCCCCGCCTGGATATTGCCCGCAATCCTGATTCCCTGGGCGCGGGTACCGACTGGCAGGATGAAGTGTACCGTACGGCGCCCATACAGAGCTATGAGCTCAATGTAAGCGGCGGCGGTGAGAATGGCAACTACAGTATCTCCGGTGGCTATTTTAACCAGGAAGGAATTGTAAAAGTAACCGGTTATAACCGCCTTAATCTGCGCATCAAATCTGAAACCACCAAAGGACGTTTTAAGATAGGCGAAACCGTTATCATCTCGCGGGAGAAGACCATTACCATGCCCGGCGGCTGGGGCGGACAAGGCGGCAACCCCGTAGGGTCTGCCGTGAAGATGATCCCCGTTTTCCAGGTGTATGATCCCGGCGCACAGGGCGGTTATGCAGGCGCTTACGGCCCTGTGGTGAATGTAGCAAATCCCATGGCGCAGCTTAACCTGGAAAGCATCTGGAACAGGTATACCAATGTGATCACCAATGCGTATGCAGAGGTGTCATTGTTCAAAGGACTGACCTATAAGTTTAACCTGGGGTATATCTACACCGGCGGACAGGCATTTGATTATGCGCAGCGTTATAAAGTAGGAGAGCTGTTTGCACATGCTACCAACGATCTCTGGGAAAGACGCGATGAACGCAATTTTGTAATGGGAGAAAATACCCTGAACTACAGCAATACTTTCGGCAAACACCGGCTGCAGGTGTTGGCGGGTTATGCTTCGCAGGTAAGCCGCTTCCGTACAGACTCTGCCTCCGTGCAGGATCTGCCGGACGGCGTAAAAGTACTGGACGCCGGCGCGGGGGTACGCAGCAGCGGTGGTTACGAGCTGCAGAGCGGCCTGCTGTCTATATTAGGCAGGGTGGTATATTCTTATGATGATCGTTACCTGCTTACGGCCAGCTTCCGCCGTGATGGTTCTTCGCGTTTTTCTCCGGCACACCGGTATGGCAACTTTCCTTCCATCGCATTGGGCTGGAACATTGGCAACGAGGAGTTCTTTAAACCGCTCAGTAAGACCATCAGCCAGCTGAAGCTGAGAACCAGCTACGGTATACTGGGTAACCAGGAAATGGCCGACTACCAGTACATTGCCACCATCGCCACCAATCTTAACTACGTAACCGGTGTGGATCAGTCTAAATGGTACGGCGCTATTCAGCGTGCGCTGGTAGATCCCAATATCAAATGGGAAAATACTTCTACCTTCAACGTTGGTGTAGATGCAGGTTTCTTTGACAACAAACTTACCTTAACGGCAGATTACTACATCAAGCATACTACAGACATTCTCATGAACCTGCCCATTCCAGGCTCTGTAGGCGTTACCTCAGACCCGGTAATGAATGCAGGCGCCATCTACAACAGGGGCCTTGAAATAGCCGCTGCCTACAACGGGCGCCTGGGCGAACTTTCTTATGGGGTAAACGCCACCTTTGCATTAGACAGGAATAAAGTGGATAAGCTGCTGGGCGGCCTGCCGCTTTATGGCGGTCAGCCTACACATCACGGATCATCTACCACCACTACCCGGGAAGGCGGTTCGGTGGGCGCTTTCTACCTGATCAAAACAGATGGCATCTTCAATTCGCAGGAAGAGATAGAGGCGTACCGGGATAAGGATGGCGATCTGATACAACCCAATGCATCGCCCGGGGATATCCGTTTTGTAGACGCCAATGGAGACGGTATCATTTCTGATGAAGATAAACAGTATTGTGGCAGCGCCTTCCCTAAATTTTCTTATGGCTTAGGCTTCAATGCCCGCTGGAAAGGTTTTGACCTGAATATGTTCTTCCAGGGCACTGTCGGCAACAAGATCTACAACGGTCTGCGGATGGACCTGGACGGTATGAACCTGGAGTTCAATTATTCCAAGGCAACACTGAACGCCTGGACACCGGAGCGCCACACGGATTTTCCGCGTGCGGTGATCGATGATCCCAACTATAACACCCGGGTGTCTGACCGCTTCCTGGAAAGCGGTACCTACCTCCGCATGCGTTCCCTGCAGCTGGGGTATGCACTGCCTGGAGCATTGCTGCGCAGGGTAGGGGTGGATGGTCTCCGCGCCTATGTGAGCTTTGATAACCTGTTCACCATTACGGGGTACGACGGCTACAACCCGGATATTGGCCGCGGTTCGTCTATCCTTGACCGTGGGGTGGACTTTGGTCACGTAGAATACCCGCTGACCCGCACGGCTACCATTGGTGTACAACTTAATTTCTAACACACGCAAAGCGCTATTTATGAAACGATATATCATATATGCATGCCTGTTGGCACTGCTGTTCACGGCCTGCAGCAAAGACTTCCTCGAAAAGAAGAACCCGAACGCGGTAGCGGTGGACGATTTCTGGAAAACAGAAGCCGATGTGCTGGCAGCCCTTGGCTCTACCTATAACCTGCTGCGTAATGTAAACACCGGCTACTGGGGTGTACGGGGTGTGGAGCTGTCTAACGGCAGGGGAGACGATTTCTTTATCCGCAATGATGTAAAGGACCTCTACTCCCTTTCCACTTTTACCAATAACCCCGACAACGGTGTGCTGAACAGCCTCTGGGAAGGATCTTACCAGGCTATTTTCAGGGCCAACCAGATACTGGAACGTACAGATGGTATTGCCGCTGTCAGCGACGAGAACAAGAAACAATACAAGGCAGAAGCACGCTTTCTGCGCGCGCTCAATTACTTTATACTGGTCACTAACTTCGGGGATGTGCCTATCCGTTTAACCATACCGGCGGGTACGGAAGAATATCCCATCGCCAAATCTCCGGAAGCGGAGGTGTGGAAGCAGATAGAGGAAGACCTGGGCGCCGCCGTAACAGACCTGCCGGTGAAATGGCCTGCAGAGTGGACTGGCCGCGCTACCAAAGGCGCTGCGCTTGGCTACCTGGGCAAGGCTTACCTGTATCAAAAACAGTGGGCAAAAGCAGCAGCAGCTTTTCAGCAGCTGATGGGCGCGCCTTACGCTTATAACCTTACCGCCAGTTACGAAGACAATTTCACCGCTACCCGTGAAAACAATGAAGAATCCGTGTTCGAGATACAGGTGCAGGATGTGGGCGGCGCCAACCCATGGGCTACTTCCGGTCCGGCGGAATCTATCGGCGTTACCACCGCGCAGGAGTTTGCCCCTTCACTGGTATCCGGCTGGTTTGAGGCATATCCTACCAATAAGGTGCTCAACGAGTTTAAGAAAGAGCTGACCACCACAGGCGATTTTGATCCGCGTATGTACGCCACCCTGGTATGGCAGGGCCAGGAGGGCACTTTTTATAAGCAGCCCATCTCCCGGTTTTTCCCTACGGAGTATTCCTTTACGTCCCGCTTCAAAAAATACCAGAACTGGCAGAATGAAAATGAGCTGCGGGGCAGCGGTGGCGGTAACTATTCATCCAACATCAACGAGCGGGCCTTACGCTTTGCAGACATCCTGCTGATGTATGCCGAAGCGCTCACCATGCAGGGCCGCCCTGCGGAGGCCTATGCCCCGGTAAAACGCATCCGCGACCGCGCACAACTGGCCGCGCTGCCTGCCGGCTATACGCAGGAGCAGATGATGGCGGAGATCCGCCACCAGCGCATGATAGAATTCTGCCGCGAAGGCCTGCGCTTTTACGACCTGAAACGCTGGGGACTGCTGCAACAGGAGCTTACCAACAGCGATAAGGTGGGCAGGAATTTTTATGTACCTGAAAAGCATGATTATTACCCCATTCCGCAACAGGAGATCGATGCGAATGGCCAGATGAAACAGAACCCGCTCTGGTAAAAAACAGGAGGCTGTATCTTACTTTTGATACAGCCTCTTTTTGCTGAAATGTATTATTTTAGCCGGCAATATTCAGCTATGAGAACCATCTTTATGATCGCCGGCGTACTGCTGTTCTTTGCCGCCTGCAGGCAGGCGGGAACACCGCCCGTTGTTATATCCCTTAACTACACCCAGGAAGATATCCAGAAACAATTTGATACCCTGTATGACCACCAGCAAACGGCTGCCGGGGTGTATAAAGGAATCACGGAACAGGCGCTGGCTACCTGTCACGATAGTGTTACCAATGCTGTTACCAGTGTGCAGAATGTATTCTCCAGCATGTACCTCAACCATCTCAGTGGTATCTATGACTGCGTTACCACCACTGTTTTCCAGTTCCGGGAGGGCAGCATCACGGCTACAGGTGTGTTTAAGCTCACACCCGGCGATACCATTGCACCCAATCACGACTTCCCTATTACAGGCGGATCGGGCGTTTATGCCAATGTTTACGGCACCTATACACGTAACTACAGCAATGGGGTGTACCGCGTAAAGCTGCAGTTTTACAAGCTGCCGTAAATAAATCCCGTAGCTTTAGGCAGCAAACTTTTATAAATGCCTACCGTACCCCTTGCAAGCGCTGCCGGTAAATGGATCATGGTGTCTGCCATCATGGCTTCTGCCATGGCGTTTATTGATAGTACCGCACTGAATGTGGTATTGCCCTCCATACAGCAAAGCCTGGGCGCCAGCGGGCCGGATCTTTTCTGGATACTGAATGCTTACCTGCTCATGCTTTCTTCACTGATGCTGATAGGCGGCGCCCTGGGTGATAAGCTGGGCCGTAAGAAAGTCTTTGTTACGGGCATCGTTATATTCATTGCAGGGTCAGCCGCCTGCGGACTTGCGCCCAATGTACTGCTGCTGATCCTTTTCCGCATGCTGCAGGGCATTGGCGGTGCATTGATGATCCCCGGAAGTCTTGCCCTGATCTCTTCTTCCATCAATGAAAACGAAAGGGGCAAAGCCATCGGCACCTGGTCTGCTTTTACTACAGTAGTTACCATCGGCGGCCCCGTGCTGGGCGGCGCCCTGGCGGATGCAGGGCACTGGCGTTTCATTTTCTTCATTAATATTCCCATTGGCATCATCGCTACCTGGATACTCTGGAAGAAGGTCAGCGAAACAAGGGACAACAGCGCAGACCATGCACTGGACTTTCCGGGTGCGCTGACCGTTATGTTTGGTCTGGCGCTTTTTACCTTTGGATTTCTGCGGATGCCTGCCGAAGGTTTGGATCACTGGCAGGTGTATGGCGCTTTGGGCGTGGGTTTGTTATTACTGATCGCTTTTGTGATGATAGAGAAGAGAAGCCCGCATCCGATGATGCCGCTGCAGCTTTTTGCCAACCGCAGCTTTAGCGGTGCGAACCTGCTGACGTTCTTTTTGTATGCAGGATTGGGCGCCGGTATGTTGTTCCTCTCACTGAACCTGGTGCAGGTGCAGGGTTACAGCCAGCTGCAATCCGGTCTTACCTTTCTGCCCTTTACGATTCTGATGGTGCTGCTGGCGCGTTTTGCAGGCAGCCTGGCAGATAAGACAGGTCCCAGGCCCTTACTCATTGCGGGTCCGGCGGTAGCAGGAGCGGGGCTGCTGCTCTTGTCCTTTGTTGGCCAGACCCGCGGGCCCGCGGATTATTATACCACCTTCCTGCCGGGTGTGATGGTGTTGGGCCTGGGGATGGCGTTTACCGTGGCGCCGCTTACCGCCACCGTGATGGGGGCTGTCAGTGAACATTACTCCGGTACCGCTTCCGGTATCAATAATGCGCTTTCCCGTATAGCCGGTGTGTTTGCAAACGCTATCTTCGGCGCTATGGCCGTGTTGTTCTTTACTGCTTCGCTGCAACGTGACCTGGCAGCTTTACCGGTTGACAGTAAAGCCAAGCAACAGGTAATGCAGCAGTCTGCCGAATTGGGGAACGCCACCGTACCCGCATCCATCCCTGCAGCAGACCAGCAGCAGATCCGGGCATTGTATCACAGCAGTTTTATTACCGCCTACAGCAGGATCATGCGCATAGCCGGTATACTGGGCTTTGCGGGCGCATTGATGTCGTGCATCTTTATCAGGAGCAATGCCGTTAAAAAGCCTCGCTGAAGATCGTCGCCATATCAACATCCGGTAAGCACGGTTAACCTCCTGTTTTTTTTCATTTCCTGTAGGGAATTTTGATGTACCTGCCTGTCCTTCTATGGACAGGAAAACCCAATTCCACGTAAAACCCTCATCTGTAAAATCAAAGAACATGAAAATTCCGGCTCTCCTCATGCTGGTGCTCGCATTTTCAGCTTGCGCAAAAAAGGAACTGAACGTTTCCGAAACAGCCGCTACCAATGACAGTACAGTAAGACAGGCAACTGTGGAGGCTGTACAGCCCACCAAGGCAGAAGCGCTGCTGGCCATGCAGTGCTATAACAATGCCTTCTATCACCAGTATGGCACCTATGGCCCCTCCTTCAAGGCCTACTATTATTCAGACGTGACCCACAGCGGCAGAACCGATTTCTGGAAGTCGGCAGAAGCCATTGAAACCATCATCGATGCGGTGCTGATCCACAACGATCCGGATCTGCGCAACAAGATGGTATACCTCTACAATGGTATGCGCGATGCCTATGGTTTACTCTGGAATGCCAACAGTTTCAACGACGATGTGATCTGGGGGGCACTGATGTGCATCCGCGCATTCCAGATCACCAATGACGGCGGTATGAAAGACATGGCCAGGAACAATTTCGACATGGTATGGGCACGCGCCTGGGATAACAACCTGGGCGGCGGTTTATGGTGGACCACGGCCAACACCTCCAAGAACGCCTGTGTAAATGCACCGGCGGCCATCTGTGCCATGTACCTCTACCAGGCTACCGGCGACGCAGGCTACCGCGATAAGGCAAAGATGATTGTAGACTGGATGGTCAGCAAACTGTATGTAGCGGGTACCGGTGAAGTAAGAGGCGCCATGAATGCGGCGGGCGTTATTACAGAAGGCGCGCGTACCTATACACAGGGTACTTTTATCGGCGCCTGTAGTATGCTGCATAATTACTATCCCTCCGCCAACTTCAAGGCAATGGCGGCCAAAGCGATGGACTATACGAAAAATGTGATGTGCAATGCGCAGGGGTTATTGCCCGATGAATATGATAATGAAGACTGCCAGGGCTTTAAATCCATCTTTGCGCGCTGGGCATGCCGCTTTGTAAAGGACCATGGCTACCAGGGCACTTATGCCTCCTGGCTGAACTACAATGCAGCAGAGGCATGGGCCTACCGCAATTCCAATGGGCTGATGTGGGGGCAGTGGTGGCACAGAACCCCGGACAATTATGTGAACAGTTTTGAAACTACCTGTGGCGTAGCCATGATGAACGGCGTATGGCTGTTCTGATGGCAGAGCCCGTTCAGGAACCCCGCGATAACAGCCGTTACGCTTAGCCGATTTCAGGAACAGCATTTGTATAACAGAAAGAAAACAAATGCTGCTTCCAATCGGTGATGATAACAGGGACAGAAAGCGTACCCCGCTGGTGAACTACAGCCTTATCGCGATCAATATCCTCGTATTTATCTTCTGGCAACACTATGGGCTGGATGTGCGCACCATGTTTGCCTACGCCACTGTTCCCGGCGAAATATTAACGGGCCAGGATATTGTTACCCCCGGCCAGGTGCTGGTAGACCCCTACACCGGCAATACGTTTGAGATGCCGGGGCTGCAGCCTACCGGTGTGCCGGTATACCTCACTTTGATCACTTCCATGTTCCTGCATGGGGGCTGGGCGCATTTGGGTGGCAATATGCTCTACCTCGCCATTTGTGGCGATAACCTGGAAGATGCGCTGGGGCACTGGAATTACCTCGTATTTTACCTGCTTTGCGGCTGCCTGGCGGGGCTTAGCCATGTTTTTGCCACCCTGCTGCTGGGGCAGAACCTCCTGATACCGAGTATGGGTGCTTCTGGTGCGATTTCTGCGGTACTGGGGGGCTATATTGTACTGTTTCCACGAAAACATATCTATATCTGGATGTTGTTTTTTATTATTGCTGTCCCGGCGCTGGTGGTGGTGGGTCTCTGGTTCGTATTCCAGGTGATCAACGGCTTTGGGGCGCTGGGCGGACAGGAAGCGGGCGGAGTGGCTTATGCGGCCCATATTGGCGGTTTCCTGTCCGGAATGCTGCTGGTAAGGAGGTTCGCAAGGAAATACCTGGCCCTCCGGTCAGGGGCCACCCGCCGGTATCGCTGAACTATTCGGCAAAGCGCATGTTTTATCATAGACAGACAGGATCAATTATGGAAGCAAAGAAAAGAACGAAAAGGCTTTATTCACTACCAAAAGTGTTGTGTACACTTTTGCTTTTTGCCGGTGGCAGCCAGCTGAACGCCCAGGACAATGCGCCTGGCGATACTTCCCTTTCGGGTAACCAGGCTAAACCCATACAAAAGGCCGCCCCCCAAAACTTAAACGACCAGTACGACGTGGGCGACCTGTTTAATGATGTACTGCATCCCAAAAGGGCAAAAGATACCCTGCGTAAGCGGTCGGCCATTACGGTGGTGCCCAATATAGCGGCCAACCCTACCATCGGTTTCCAGCTGGGTATTAAGGCGGTGGCCGGTAAGGTGCTGGGATCAAAGCCCAACACGTATATGTCTGTAGCAGCTACCTCTGCTTCCATTACCACCAAAAAGATCATTTATTTCTACATCAGCCACAATGTGTTTACGCCGGGCAACAAATGGAACTTCCAGGGCAGCCTGGTTGCGGCAAGATCTGTTACGCCCGATTTCGGGCTGGGGATGCGGCATACCTCCAGCAATGATGAAGCAGACAAGATACTGGCTAATACCGACCGTAAAGCGTATGTATGGAATTCGCAGTTTTACCGCTTCTTTGAAAAGGTATACCGGGAAGTAAGGCATAACCTCTTCCTGGGTGCGGGGCTGGGTTTTGACATCAGGAGGCAGGTATCGAATGTGCGGAAAGATTCTGCGCTTACGCCTTACCAGGTATACAACCGCCGCTTTGGCTTTGATGATGATCATTACCTGTCAAACGGTTTCCTTTTCAATGTACAGTATAATACGCGGGATAATCCCAACCGGGCTTACCGGGGCATTTACCTGGATGCAGGTTTCCGCGTGAACCAAACCTGGCTGGGCAGCTCGCGGAATGCCTTGCAGTTCACCTACGATTTCCGCAAATACCTCAGTCTTTCCACTCGTACCCCCGAGCACGTGATCGCGCTCTGGACCTGGGGATCTGCCGTACTGGCGGGAGAGATACCCCTGTTTGAGCTGCCGGGCGGCGGCAGGGATCCCAGCTTCCGCAGCGGGCGCGGGTATGTATCCGGCTATTACAAGGGCACCAGGTACCTGTATACCGAAGCGGAATACCGCTTTCCCATTACCCGCAACAAGCTGTTCAGCGGCGTTACCTTTGTGAACATGCAATCTGCCAACAATGAAGCAGGCACAAAGCTGCTGGAGGTATGGAAACCAGCCGCGGGTTTAGGCCTGCGCGTCCTGTTCAATAAAGCTACCCGCACTAACTTATGCCTGGATTACGCCTGGGGCGCAAACGGTTCTAAAGGATTCTTTTTAAATTTGAACGAGACTTTCTAAATCTATCCTGTAAAACATGAGTTATCTTACTTTTATACAAGCCGGAGAGGCTTTTAACAAGCTGAATGATCCGGCCTGCCGCTTTATTGACTGCAGCTATGCCCTGGCAGATAAAAGCTGGGGTGCTGCCGAATACAGGAAAAGCCACATCCCCGGGGCTTTATATGCCGACCTGCATGAAGATCTTGCGGGGCCGGTACAACCGGGAGCTTCCGGCCGCCATCCGCTGCCTGCAAAAGAAGACCTGGTAAAACTGTTTTCTTCCTATGGGATAGACGAAAATACCCAGGTAGTGGCCTATGACAGTACAACGGGCTTTATGGCGGCCGCCAGGTTATGGTGGCTGCTGAAATGGGCAGGGCATGATAAAGTGGCCGTGCTGGCGGGAGGAAAACCCGCCTGGCAGGCGCAGGGTTTCCCGCTGACATACGAGATCACCACACCTGCCCCCAAAACATTCAAAGCCAACTTCCGTGATGAGCTGCTGGCCAGCGCTGATGAGGTGCTTGCCCTGGACGCAAACAGCAGCTGCCTGATAGACTCCCGCACAGCAGACCGCTACGCCGGGCAGAATGAAACCATTGATCCGGTGGCAGGGCATATTCCCGGTGCTGTTTCAAAGCCTTTTAATGCCAACATCGACCCACAGGGTGAGATAGCGGATCCCGCCGCATTGAAGGAATATTTTGCAAAGGATTTTGAGAAAGGCAATACCGTGTTTTATTGCGGCTCCGGTGTGACGGCGGCGTTTAATATTCTGCTGGCCGTGCATGCAGGCTATCCTTTCCCTAAATTGTATGCCGGCTCGTGGAGTGAGTGGATCACTGATCCGAAACGCCCGGTGGCTTAAACCGGTGTGAATACCATGTATAAGTCATGTAGTACCGTAGTATACAGCTATCATTTACGTAGATGTTATCTCCCTATATAGATACATAACATCTACATAACATCTACGTAACATCTACATAACATCTACATAACATCTACATAACATCCTGGCCTCTGTAACGACTCTTTATCGGCCAGGTACTACCTAAAACTGTAGCAGATGAAGCAAACAGCATCTTTAAAATGGGCGGCAGGCGTATTATTGGCAGCAGCGATCCTTATGCTGACCTTATGGAAAATGCGGCCGCCTGCTTATGCCGCAACACCTGTTCCGCCGGATAATCGTCCCAATATCATCTTCATTCTTACAGACGACATGGGCTTCAGTGATATTAACTGTTTTGGCGGCCGTTTTGTTCCCACCCCCAATATAGACCGCCTGGCAAAGAAGGGGCGTAAATTCACCCGGTATTACAGTGCTGCGCCTATTTGTTCGCCTTCGAGGGCGGGGCTGCTCACCGGTATGTATCCCGCCAGGTGGAACTTCTCTACGTATCTCGATAACAGGAAGCATAACAGGAATGCGCAGCAGGCAGATTACCTTGATCCGGCTGCACCCTCCATCGCACGGTTCTTTAAGGATGCCGGCTATGCTACGGGGCATTTCGGTAAATGGCACCTGGGCGGTGGCAGGGATGTGAAAGATGCACCGGGTTTTGAGCAGTATGGTGTGGACGAACATGCCAGTACCTATGAAAGCCCGGACCCTGATCCTTTGATCACCGCTACCAACTGGATCTGGTCTGATAAAGATAGTATCAAGCGGTGGGACCGCACTAAATACTTTGTTGATAAAACGCTGGATTTCCTGCGCAGGCATAAAGGACAGTCGTGTTTCGTGAACCTCTGGCCGGATGATATGCATACTCCCTGGGTGCCCCGCGTGGAGCACGAATATACGGGTAAGTTCCCGATGAACCCTGAAGAGGAAGCGGCCTTTAAACTGGTGCTGCAGGAATATGATGTACAGATAGGCAGGTTGATGGAAGGACTGAAACAATTGGGCATAGAAAAGAACACCATCGTTATTTTTACCAGCGATAACGGGCCTTTGCCCAGCTTCAGGGGCAGCAGGGCCGCCGGCTTAAGAGGCACAAAATTGTCCTTATATGAGGGCGGTACACGTATGCCTTTCATTATCAGCTGGCCGGGACATATTAAAGCGGGAACCGCTGATACCTCCTCCCTTATCACCGGCGTTGATATGTTGCCCTCTCTGGCGGCGCTGGGGGGCGTTACATTGCCGGATGATTATCCGGGTGATGGAGCCGACAGGAGCGCTGTGCTGCTGGGAAAACCTGCCGCACGCACGCAGGATATGTACTGGGAATACGGGCGCAATAACATTGCTTTCAGGTATCCGCGGGGAAGGGATAAAAGTCCGAACCTGGCGCTGCGTTCCGGCGAATGGAAACTGCTGATGAACAGTGATGGAACAGACATCCAGCTATTCAACATCGTAAAGGATCAATACGAAACCACCAATGTGGCAGACCAGCAACCTGCTATTGCAACAACACTGAAAGATAAGCTGCTGGCATGGTGGGCGGCTATGCCCAGGCTACCTGCATCCGCAGATTAAGCCTGTTTTTTTATTTCGTACCATAACTCCACCATACCGCTTTTGTAGGCGTTTACCGCTTTGAGATGCAAGGGCAATTCCTGCCCCAGCTGCTCAAAGAAGGGCAGTCCGTCGCCCAGGATAACCGGTAAAACGGACAGCCTGATTTCATCTGCCATTCCGGCGCGGATAAAGCTTTTTGCAAGCTGTGCGCCACCCACCAGCCATACGTTATTATAACGCGGTTGCAGGCGTTCCTGCATCAGTTGCTGCAGGCTGTCCGGATAAAGTTCAACATTAGGCCTTTCAATGGGCAGCTGCCTGCTGCTCACAACAATGGTGGGCGTATCTCCATATGGCCATCCGTAGGTTTTGGAAAGTTCCAGCGCGTGTTCATAGGTGCGGGCGCCCATCACATAGCAATCTATGGACTGAAGGAATTGCGCGGCATCCGGAGCGCTCATACCTTTTTCGTAGTGATCGGCGGTATCAAACCAGGTAATGCTATTGTCTTTTTTAGCGATCATTCCATCAAGACTGGCTACCATGTGGATGGTGAGTGTAAAGGAAGCTGTTGCCATTTAGCAGGATGTTTGGTAAGCGATGCGTGGTAAAAGTAGTAAGATTCGCTTATATGGGGATAGATCAGCGGAAAGTCCGAAGTAAGCAGCGTATTTACACGCTGATGGCATTTGGAGTATTTTACCTCTGTTCCGGCCCTTTTATTTGCATTTACTTTGCGCTAACGATGACCCTGCCAACAGAAAACAATACCTAAGACAGGCCTTATCCTCTCTCACATTACCATTAAAACTAACAACTATGAGTAACCTGAACACCAGCGACAACCCTATTGCCAGCATCAGCAACAACCTCGGATTTGATGTAGACATCTACGATGTTTATAATAGTACCGGCGATCCTAACGGATTGTACACCTACACCAAACTGGGAACGGTGAAAGCCAATGCCCAGCTGGTACAGATACAGACCATTCACCGGGCCAGCCAGCTGCAGGCGATGCGCACCGGGACTGTTGATGCGTTGAATGAGCAATACTACTACCAGTTCCCGGTAAAAGTGATGGCAGTATCAATGCTGAAAGACGATAACACATTTATCATTACCACTGATGACCAGGAAGGGATGGAGCAGTCCTTTATGTTCATTAAATACGTAACGGCAAACCTTGACTCAAAAACGGCAAAGGCTTTTATCACCGCGCTGTCTGATGCCGACAACCAGGAAGCAGCGGTAAATGCTTTTTTTGCTGGTACCGGAAGCTTTAAGAAGTGCACGCTGATCACCTGGGTAGCGGTTACTGCCTGGCAGGTTCAGTTTTCCAGTGCCTGGCAGGGTAATTATTACCTGTATAGTGTGGTGGATGGGCCTGTTACTGCTACCAATAAACCTGAACTGATAGCCACGGTGTCTATCGTTTCCACCAAAGATCAGCAATCTGCGACGTTGAAACTGTCTGGTCAATCAGATCTGTCCACGTCATTGTCAATGGTGGGTGACGGCACCATACAGGAATCGAATCCGGGCGACGACACACTGTCTGTATCACTTACACCTACCTGGTTGAATGTCAGACAGCGGAATGATTCGTCCGGTAAGCCGGTGAAGTTCGTGCTCGGGAGTGCGCTTGCGGGAACCGTAGGAGGCGTTAAGGTAGCCGGCACACAACAAAAGCTGGATCTTCCAGACGGCAACTCCAGTTCATCTTCCTCTATGCGTAAATTTCAGCTGGCACAAGGTATTATAAACAGCACTTTCCAGTTGACGGGCATACTGTTATCAATAGCCATGTTTGCGATCATGACGGTACAATTGATTCGGGAAATATGGTGGAAGAAAAATAATGTGGTAAATAAAGCAGATGGCAATTCGCCTCAGTTCAAACAGGATGTGGAAAAGGAGCAGATAGCGCTTGACAATGATTTAAAGGAAGAGATGTCTGGTAATGAAATGCAGGCAATAAAAACTGCAGCCAATGATGCGGCAAGTACCAGTGGATCGGTATATGGCCAGTTGAACAATAGTGAAATGACAAGTGAGCTTTCTGGTGCAATACAGAAGGAAGAAGGCAAAATAGAAAATTTGTTGGAAAGAGGGCCCGCTTCTCCAGCGCTGGAACAAACGGAAGGTGAGCTTAACCAAGCAGAGATTTATCTCGATGCTGATGATCCGGCTAAAGGCAAAGAAGTGGTGGGGAAAGTAGAAAAAGATATTGACGGCATGCTGAAAAGGAATAAGTCAAAGTTACAGCAACAGGAAAAAGAAGTATTAGAAAATGCCGAAAACACACTAAGCGAAGAAACAGAAGAGATAGAAGCCGTAGAAGCAGCGGAGGAAGCTTTGCCCACCTGGCAGGGAAAATATTGGGGTCGCTGAATCCGTCTAACTGGTAAGAGGGGCGCGGGTTAACGGATCTTTCAAAAAAAATTTGGTAAAACTGTATCAATTACTATCTTTGCAACCCTTAACACGGATGCCCAGATGGCGAAATTGGTAGACGCACTGTGTTCAGGTCGCAGCGCTCGCAAGGGCGTGCTGGTTCGAATCCAGTTCTGGGCACACAATAGGCTTGTAAATCATTGATTTTCAAGCCTATTTTTATTTTAGGCCAGTCAGTTTTTACCGCTTTTTAACTGTTTTTCCCGCCATTGTTGACAGTTAAATGACAGACCTAATGACAGACCAAATTAAACGGAAGTTACCCCGGCTCCACTTCGCCGCTTCCGTATTCTCCATCCACTTTGCCGCATTACATTTTCGTGGCAGTTTGACACTGACTTCTATGCAGCATCGCTTCAATGCTGGCAGTTCCGCTGAAAAATTTAACATTACCAGTTACATCCACATTTTAACGCATTTTCTTACTGACAAAAATAGTAGCACACAGGCTTATACAAAATGGCAGTTTTCCTGGAAAACGGCCCAGGTATTGAATCCCTATTTTATCATCATTAAAATTGTGCGGCTATGAATTTTTTGAAAGTTCCTAATAAGAAAGGCGATAAGATCATTTTCTATCATGATTTTGGACGTGGCCCTGGGCAAAGACCTTCGACCGGCATTTTTATTTATAATAAGCCGAAAAACCAGATTGAGAAAAACCATAATAAGGAAGCCCTGGCGCTAATAGAGCTTAAAAAAAGTCAGCTTATCATTGAGCGGCAGGCTGTCGGAACAGGATTTATCCCTGCCCATAAGATTAAAGCAAACTTCATTGATTATTTTGAAGAGTATGTGAAGCTGAATAAACGTACAGGAAACCGCCACTTGGAAAATAGCTTAACCCAATTCAAAGCCTTTGTGGACTCAGATTTCATATCCCCGGTCGATATAACGGAGAACTTCTGCAAACGATTCCGGCAGTACTTATTAGATAAATACACCGGAGAAACACCTGCTAACTATTATGCCAGGTTTAAATGGGCGTTAAATGCCGCGACAAGAGACGGATACTACAGGATCAATCCTACGGAACAGATAGCCTCTAAATCAAACCCCAGTACCATACTGAAGGAAGTCCTGGAGGTAGACGAATATTTAATCCTCCTTAAAACACCTTGCCTGAACTTAGAAGTAAGGATGGCTTTTATCTTTAGCTGCTATACAGGGCTAAGGTGGATAGATGTGAAGAACTTAAAATGGTCGGACATTCGGGGGAATACACTTGTTACAAGGATCATTCAAAAGAAAACGGGCCAGCCGGTAACGCTTACCTTGCATCCAATCGCCAAAGCTATCCTGGATAGAAAAAAGCTGGCAATAACGGAGGCAGGAGTGAACACTGAAGATTGCTTTGTTTTCAGGCTGCCCTCCCAGGACGGTTGCAATAAGGTATTGAAACAGTGGATCGGCAAAACGAAGATCACTAAACATATTACCTGGTCATGCGCACGGTTGAGTTTCTCCATTCTTTTGCAGGATGCGCTTGTAGATGATGCAACCGTTGCTTACCTTTTGGGACACACCACTACAGATCAGGTGCGCAAAAACTATAAACGGCATAGGCCAAAAGATGAGACTGTAAAATAAACTGTGTCAAAGGTTAAAAAATTATGACCTTTAACACAGT
>NZ_CALEJS010000034.1 GCF_937898475.1 uncultured Chitinophaga sp. | reverse complement strand
AGTTGTAACCTTTCCAGGGCATGAAGGCCACTTTCAGGTTACGGCCCAGGGCCAGCTCGCCACCGCGGGTAGCGTAGCCTTCGGTGAGGAAGTCGCCTTCCACCACATGCTGTCCTTTCTTCACACAGGGGCGAAGGTTGATACAGGTGCTCTGGTTGGTCTTCACAAATTTGGTGAGGCGGTAGATCTTGAGATCATCTTCAAAGCTCACCAGTTTCTGCATTTCGTCGCGCTCGTAGCGTACGTGTATTTCGTTGGCGTCAACGAATTCCACCACGCCTTTACCTTCTGCAGTGATCTGCAGACGGGAGTCGCGCGCAGCTTTTGCTTCCAGACCGGTACCAACGATGGGCACTTCCGGTGCTATCAGCGGTACAGCCTGGCGTTGCATGTTTGATCCCATCAGCGCACGGTTGGCGTCATCGTGCTCAAGGAAGGGGATCAGGGAGGCGCTCAAACCAACGATCTGGTTGGGGGCAACGTCCATGTATTCCACTTCTTCCCTGTCAAGGATCGGGAAATCACCGGTTTCACGGGATTTCACCTTATCATTTACAAAGTGTCCTTTTTCATCCAGCAGGGCATTTGCCTGGGCGATCTTCACGAGGTCTTCTTCTTCAGCGCTCAGGAACTCAACCTTTTCCATATCCACCTGGCCTTCTTTTACTTTGCGGTAAGGCGTTTCAATGAAGCCCATATCATTCACCTTGGCGTGTACGCACAGGGTGGAGATCAGACCGATGTTGGGGCCTTCCGGTGTTTCGATGGTACAAAGGCGGCCGTAGTGGCTATAGTGTACGTCACGCACCTCGAAGCCTGCCCTTTCACGGCTCAAACCGCCGGGGCCCAGCGCAGAGATACGGCGCTTGTGTGTAATTTCAGACAAGGGATTCGTCTGATCGAGGAATTGTGACAGCTGGGAGGTCCCGAAGAAGGAGTTGATTACGGAAGACAGTGTTCTTGCGTTGATCAGGTCTACCGGGGTGAACACTTCGTTGTCACGTACGTTCATACGTTCGCGGATGGTACGGGCCATACGGGCCAGACCTACACCGAACTGGGCGTACAGCTGTTCGCCCACGGTACGTACACGGCGGTTGCTCAGGTGATCGATATCATCTATTTCAGCTTTACCGTTGGTAAGTTGTACCAGGTATTTGATGATGGCGATGATATCTTCCTTGGTCAGTACCTTCATATCCAGGCTGGTATTGAGGCCCAGCTTGCGGTTAATTTTGTACCGGCCTACGTCGCCGAGGTCGTAACGTTTATCGGAGAAGAATAATTTATCGATGATACCCCTTGCTGTTTCATCATCCGGCGCATCGGCACCGCGCAGCTGGCGGTAGATGTGCTGAACGGCTTCCAGCTCGGAGTTAGATGTATCCTTATTTAAAGTGTTGTAGATAATGGAGAAGTCGCCGCTCACCTCTTCTTTCTGCACGAACACGCTTTTCACTCCCATATCCACGATGGTTTCGATATTGGCTTCATCGAGGATGCTGTCACGCTCCAGCATGATCTCGTTACGCTCAATACTTACCACTTCACCGGTATCTTCATCCACGAAGTCTTCTACCCAGCTTCTCAATACACGGGCGGCCAGCTTTTTGCCGGCGTATTTATCTAGACTTTTCTTGTCTGCTTTTACTTCGTCAGCCATGCCAAACAGCTGCAGGATGTCCTTATCTGTTTCATAGCCGATGGCACGCAACAGGGTGGTAACCGGGAATTTCTTCTTACGGTCGATGTACGCGTACATCACGTTGTTGATATCTGTTGCAAACTCCATCCAGGCGCCCTTGAACGGGATCACCCTGGCAGAGTAGATCTTGGTACCGTTCGGATGTATGGATTGTCCAAAGAACACACCGGGGGAACGATGCAGCTGTGATACTACCACGCGTTCTGCACCATTGATAACGAAAGTACCTCTGGGGGTCATGTACGGGATGTTTCCGAGGAATACATCCTGAACAATGGTCTGGAAGTCTACGTGTTCCTCATCGTTACAGCTCAGGCGCAGCTTGGCCTTCAGCGGTACGGAGTAGGTAAGCCCTCTTTCAATACACTCTTCAATCGTATAGCGCGGCGGATCCACGAAATAATCAAGGAACTCCAGATTGAAGATATTGCGTGTATCCGTTATCGGGAAGTTTTCCTTGAATACTTTAAAAAGGCCTTCGTTGTTCCGCTTATCTGGTGTGGTTTCTAACTGGAAGAAATCCTTGAAAGATTGAATTTGGATGGCCAACAGATCCGGTGTCTCCGTCACTTGTTTGATCTTTCCAAAATTAACTCTTTCGTTTGCTTGGGCTTTTTTTAGAGACATATTCGAAGTTAGCAGTTATATGACTTGTATAAATTGTGAACAGAAATTCACAACGTAATCCGGGAAGTTAAGACTTCTTAGTCAATATACCATCAAATCTTACTTTAGCGGGCTGAGAAAAACAACCTTCCCAAAGGGATAAAGGCCAAAAGTGCAAGTAGCACTTTTGACCTTAAATGAGGTATATTAAGCAAAGAATTACTGAATCTCAACTTCAGCACCTGCTTCAGTCAGCTTAGCTTTCAGGTCTTCTGCTTCGGCTTTGTTAACGCCTTCTTTAACTGGTTTCGGTGCACCGTCTACCAGTTCTTTAGCTTCTTTCAGACCCAGACCGGTCAGATCTTTAACGATCTTAACCACGTTCAGCTTGCTGGCACCAGCGCTCTTCAGGATAACGTTGAAGGAAGTTTTTTCTTCAGCAGCACCGCCGGCTCCGCCATCAGCGCCACCAGCTACTACTACAGCAGCTGCTGCCGGTTCGATACCGTATTCGGTTTTCAGTACATCTGCGAGTTCCTGTACTTCCTTAACAGTTAAGCCTACCAATTGTTCGGCCAATGCTTTTACGTCTGCCATTGTATAATGTTTTTTAGATAGTTTGTTTTAAAATGTTGTTTACACGAGAGTGTTTATATAGTGACTTGGAAGCCATTTTTGAGCTGTCAGCTTTGGGCTTTTAGCTGTTAGTAAAATGCTAATAGCTAAATGCTAAGGACTAATAGCTTTATTCTGCCGGAGCGCCCGCTTCTTCTTTCTTTGCTTTTTCCAGCAAAGCGGAAATTACGCGGCTGGCAGGAGACTGCAGCAGGCCGATAACTTCGCCGATAAGCTCGTTCTTGGTTTTGATACGCACCAGGGCGGCCAGCTGGTTATCACCGCTGTACACTTCATCAGCTACGAAGGCAGCTTTCAGTACAGGCTTTTCGCTGTTGCTCTCCTTACGGAAGGAAGAGATGATCACTGCAGGCTCTTTCGGGCTGTCAGAGAACAGCAGGGCAGTTACGCCGTTCAGCGCATCAAATACGCCGCTGTATTTCTCAGCATCCAGGGATTCCAGCGCCTTACGGATCAGCGTGTTCTTAGCCACTTTCATTTCAACATTCTTGTCGAAACACACCCTTCTCAGCTTGTTCACCTGCTCTACGGTCAGTGATTCCGTATTGGTGATATAGAAGTTGCTATATTGAGAGAACTTGCCTTTCAGCAGTTCGATAACCTCATTCTTTTGATCTTTGTTCATTGCTTTTCTCGTTTGCAATCAGTCTGCCGGTGGCTGCCTGATTAGATTTGAACAGATTTAGTGTCTATGATGATACCCGGGCTCATGGTGCTGGCCATAGATAAACCTTTCAGGTAAGTACCCTTGGCAGTGGACGGTTTCAGCTTCACGATCGCATTGATCAGCTCCTGGGAGTTCTGCTCCAGTTTTTCAGGAGTAAAGGAAATACGGCCAACAGAAGCATGGATGATACCAGCTTTATCTACCTTAAAGGTGATCTTACCGCCTTTTACCTCGGTCACAGCAGCTGCTACATCATTGGTAACAGTACCTGTTTTCGGGTTCGGCATCAGGTTACGGGGACCCAGGATCTTACCGAGCTTACCGATCTTAGGCATTACGGACGGAGTAGCCACGATTACGTCTACATCGGTCCAGCCGCTTTCAATCTTCTGGATAAACTCATCCAAACCTACAAAGTCAGCGCCGGCGTTCTTAGCGTCAGCTTCTTTTTCGGGTGTGCAAAGCACCAGTACCCTTTTGGTCTTACCGGTACCGTGGGGAAGCGTTACAGAACCACGGATAGCCTGGTCAGCCTTCTTAGGATCAACGCCTAAGCGGATATGCAGATCGACAGAACTGTCGAACTTAGTACAGTTAATATCTTTTACAAGGGAGGAAGCATCTTTCAGGCTGTACGATTTGTTTTTGTCCACCTTTGCTTCAGCCGCTTTTCTTTTTTTAGTTGCCATTTGTCAATGTTTTTGAAGATTTCCCCGTAGAACGAGGGTTGACATAATTAGTTTTCCCAAGGAGCTTTACCATCTACGGTGATACCCATACTGCGGGCAGTACCGGCTACCATGGTCATAGCGCTTTCCAGCTTAAAGCAGTTCAGGTCGGCCATCTTATCTTTGGCAATAGCCTCGATCTGTGCCCAGTTTACCTTACCCACCTTATTACGGTTAGGCTCTTTGGAACCACCTTGCAACTTTGCAGCTTCCAGTAATTGTACTGCTGCCGGCGGCGTCTTAATAACAAAATCAAAGGATTTGTCGGTGTACACGGTCAGCAATACAGGCAGTACCTTACCCATCTTGTCCTGGGTACGGGCATTGAACTGCTTGCAGAATTCCATGATATTCACACCTTTGGAACCTAATGCAGGTCCGATCGGAGGTGCAGGGTTGGCCTGGCCACCCTTTACCTGCAATTTCACATACGTTGCAATCTCTTTTGCCATAGTGTTTGTTTTAATTTGGTGAAAACGCCCCGCTCGCTGCGAAGCTCCCAAACTAAAAGGTGTTAAAATTTAACCTTTTAATTAAATTTTGCCTTTTAAAGGGGATGCAAAGGTAGATAATAATATTAAGATGGCAAAAAGATTTTGAAGTTGGGCACTCTTTTTGCTTACAGGATAAAATTTTTACAATTCTATTGCAATTCTCCCCCATTCTCATGCGCGCTCCCGGTTTTGCCCGCTTCATCACCGGTCCATTCCTGTTTTTTGACAGCACAGAACCGCAAAGATACCAATAATTATCCACACCAAAAGTTATCAGTAACTTTAGGTCACACGTAAACACATACTTTATGAAATGTCTGTTGTTAACAGCCTCCCTGTTGCTCCTGCTGCTCCACCATCCCGCGCAGGCACAATCAGCAGAGGATCAGGCTGCCCAAAAAGCATGGATGGAGTATATGACCCCAGGCCCCAGTCACCAGATGTTATCTAAAGCAGACGGGGAATGGACCTACGAGATGTCTGCCTGGATGAAACCGGGCACCGATCCCATGAAAAGCACCGGCTCCTGTGTCAACAAAATGGTCCTGGGTGGTCGCTACCAGGAGTCCAGGGTCAACGGCACCTTTATGGACCAGCCCTTTGAAGGCTGGGGCAGCACCGGTTACGACAACGCCAAAAAGAAGTTTGTCAGCACCTGGATGGACAATATGGGCACCGGACTTATGTACATGGAAGGCGATTATGATGAGGCTTCCAAAACCATCACCCTCACCGGCAACATGCTGGACCCCATGACCGGGAAAGACTGCCCCATAAAAGAGACCATCAAATGGGTGGATGACAACACCCAGGTAATGGAGATGTTTACCACGGTAGACGGAAAAGAGTTCAAAAGCATGGAGTTGACGTTTAAACGCAAATAGCGGCTTTGCAAAATTCCAATTCCAGGTCCCAAATTCCAGATTCCAAGCGTGGAGAATATAGCAAAGATCATTTGGGATTTAGAACCTGGAATTTGGATTTTGGATTTTGACCATTACTCCTCTCCCCGGTAAGATGGGGTTTTGAGATTGCGTAACAGCTTAGGCAGTAATGGCAGCAGGCTGCTGAGGGTGGTGAGCAAGACCAGCATCTTCTTTGAAATATCTTCCTGGGTCAGGAAAATAAAGGCGCCCACCGCCAGGATCACCACCAGTAAAGGTGTACGCAGGGATTCCCACAGGCTTTGGGCCTGGTACTCCTTACGCAGCAGGGCAGTTTCCGGTGTCTGACGTTGTTCCAGGATAAACTGGCGGAAAACCGGGTCTTTTACAATGATCATCCCGTCGCAGATGCAAAGCGGCTGCCCCTCCCCTGTCAATGTACTGATCTCCATCACATTCCGGTAATTGGCCAGGCCATCACTTACCAGGTCCAGCAGGATGATCCGCTGCCTGCCGGAGAAACGGTTCCAGCGGCTGCGGAATAGCCCGCTTTTCTGCCGCTGCAGCAGGATCATTTCACGGATCTCCCCGTCTGTCTGCTGCACATCTTCCGGACACTCTTTTGCCCTGGCACCAAAGAGGCGTACAAAATCCAGCAGGAATACCCTTGATACCGTGCTCCTGATCAGCGCGTACAGTCCGCCCAATACCACCAGCACCGCCAGTATCAGCATCGTAACATGGTCTTTATTGCTTAAAAAGAGATAGCGGGGAGGAAGGGTCATGGTGATCCGGAAGGCCTTTACCCCATCAGGATAAGCGCCGGGAGCCAGTACATAGTGCAATACCTGCTCATTGCCTTGCTGCTCCCAGTACCAGCTGCTGTCTGAAGCCTGGTTCAATACAGGGTAATGCGAAGGCTTGTCATAGTCCATATCTATATAAGCGGTAATACGGCTGTAAAAACGTTCCGTGGCCCGGGGCACCAGCATGGGAATGCTATCCACCGGCAGCTCCGGCTTGATGCCACAGGGACGGATCCCGTAAATCCCCTGGCGCCAGCAGCGCTCCGTGTAGTAATCTGTTACCTTGCAGTCAATCTTACCGAAATTCTTCAGCAAGCCGAGGAAAGCCGGCCTTCTCCTGTCCAGCGCCACTGCCATCCCTAATTGTTGTTTTTTTACAGACTGCTCTATCTCACGGTTGTGGGCATACCAGGTGAACACCATCATGGGCAACACCCCCAGGCAGAGCGCCAGCAACAGCACAAAAAGGCTGTAATGCCGCAGACTGGCGGACGGTGGCTCCGGCGCCTCCTCCCTGCCAATCGCGCTACGTTCTCCGGGAGCCAGCCATAATACAGCTGTCAGTACGATCAGTACTCCCTGGAATAACCAGAACATATAGCCGCAACGACCGCTGCCCAGGTCAAGCCGCCAGAAAACAGCCAGGCTGTACATCAGCATTAGCAGGAGGTAAAGCCCTGCTTTCCGTCTTGCCCGCACATCGCCAGGGAATTCATGGTACAAGCGGTAGGCATACAGCACAACCAGTACATTCAGGGGCGACAGCAATCCCAGCGCAAAAGTCACATAATCGGTAAAAAGCCTGCCAAACACCCCCAGTGACAATAGCACCATCAGGTAAACCATCATGAACCGCAGCCCTTTCTTATAAACCGGTGTATCATCTCCCCTGGGTACGATCCAGGTAAAACGGGCTGCCAGCGGATCGCGGTACAGGAGTGAACGCCGGGAAAAACCATGATTAGCCAGTAGCCATAATACTACCAGCAGAAAAGTAAATACGGTGAAGGTTAGGGAGAAAGCCAGGATACGCAGGTTCACCGGCGACATGAAATTGTTGTCATAATAAGTGACCAGGAAATAGGAGCGCCGCGACAGGGGATGCATTACCAGGCGCTGAGATAAGGGGCGCAGGTGCACCGTATGTTCCTTTCCATAACAATGCACATTACCCAGGGTGGTTTCCTGCCTGCTGTTAATGGCGCCAATAAGGGCGTCTGCATTATCTGTTTCATCCAGAAAATTCTCTTTCAGGCTTCTGTCAGGCTCCGCATGCACATATACCTTTCCCCTGTTGTCGATGATACAGAAACCATAACCAGGGGGCAATACGGTATTGAGCACTGCATACATCCTGGTAGAGAAGGTGAGCAGCAACATACTGTCTACCTGGCTTCTGGTTGCAAAATTGATCACAAAATCTCCTCTCGACCAGCTGATCACCGGCGCCATCAGGGTAACGGTTGAATCTTCCCGCCTGTCTTCCTTATTCTGGGCAAAGAATTTAAAATAATCCCTGTCCTTTACATCAATGAACATGGCCCTGGAGCCGGTTAATTGTATGCGCCATCGTTGATACCCGGAGTCGTTCACCCAGTTTACGCGCTCAAAATTGTAGTAAGGACGAACGCCGGTATCCGGACTGAAGGGAATGTGAAAGGTCTGGTCCATCCCATATACCTTCAGCGCAGGCTTTCCATCTGTGACGGTATCCGCGGTATACAGGGCCCTGTCCATCACCTGCATCTGGCGGCGGATCTCGCTGATCTCCTGCTGCATGGACCGCTCTATCTGCGCGGAAAGGCTCCGCAGTTCGCCGCCCGCTTCCAGGTACCCTCGCGCCAGCAGTAATAACTGTACAATGATCATGGTGATGATCGTCACCCCGCCAAATATGGCCAGGCCGAGTCCTGCCAGGTCTGCAAAGCGTATCTGCTCAAAGGGGCCCATGAGATAGATCTTCAGGAAAGGCAGGCTGATAAAGATCAGCAGTAGCAGGATGATCATCGGGTATACCAGGTATACGGGAATGCTGCCCAGGTCTTTCCGGTAATCGGATGCTTTCATCATGCCCACCAGCACCAGGTGTTCTTTATCGAGTGTAAAGGGAAAACAGAACAGTTTATACTGGATGCCCTGTATGTTGACGTCTGTGATCTGGGAAAAAGTAACGCCTTTATTCCTGGCCAGGATACTATCTGGTTCTATGCGGTCGTCCAGTCCTAGACTGTCATCCTGGTAAACAATGCTTCCCTGCAGACTGTCATGTTTCAGTATCAGGTAGTTGTCAAACAGTTCGTGCCTGTAGGAGAGGATATTGCCTACCAGTTTATGAACCGGCAGGCGCAATAAAGCATAAATACCTTTGCCTGGTGCGATCTCATATTCCAGCATATCACCTTTTACCCGGGTGATGGTGGCGGTATAGCGGGCAAAAGCGGGGTCGCGGGTATCCACCCCGCCATCGGTAAACTCAGGCTTCACCCGCTCCGGCAGGGCCTTGAGGGCCGATTCGATGTCACGGATGTTCTTGATACGAATATTATGGAATTCGCCGCTTACATAGTTGCTGTACAGCTTTACCAGGTCTGCATTCCGCTCGCCGATATTGCGGGTAATGGCGCTTAATATGCGGAATCCGTACTGGTGTAATCGCTGTTTGTTGCCGGGGATATAATAGAAGTAATAAAGGCCGAGTGCGGAGCCAAGCACAAACAGAATTACGACCACAATAAACATATTGCGCCGCTGGGGCAACAGCGCTTTTAACTGGGCCGACATGTTAGCTGAATTTGGGGTTGATGATTATCCGTTCTTTTTGCTATGCCTGCTCTAAAGTTATGCTGCTGTAAAGTTAAGCAATTGGGATTGTATGAGGATCAGGTATTTATACGGACCGGGACGGGGTTTTTCACGTAAAATAAGAACGCCACAACCTGTATAGATTGTGGCGCAAATAATATAAGGTACTGATCTGCCTAGGCGATCTTTTCTACCTGCATGAAGTTCAGCTCTACCGGGGTAGCGCGGCCGAAGATCTTTACGGTAACCTTCAGTTTTTTCTTGTCTTCGATCACTTCTTCGATAACGCCGTTGAAGTCATTGAACGGACCATCAATGATCTTAATGGTTTCACCAACGATGAAAGGTTCGCTCATGGTGATACCCTGATCGCTCATTTCGTCTACCTTACCGAGCATTTTATTTACTTCGGCTTTACGGAGGGCGATGGGATGATCTTTACCCAGGAAGTGTATCACGCCGGAAACGTTGCGGATAGATTGGATCACTTCATCGGTCATTTTACCGTCAATCGCTTCGATCATTACATACCCGGGATAGAAGTTCTTTTCGCGCATCACTTTTTTACCGGCCTGCACTTTATATACTTTTTCCACGGGCAGGAACACCTGGGTAATAACATTGCCCCAGTCTGAACGGCGCACCTCAATATCCAGGTACTCTTTCACCTTCTTTTCCTTCCCACTTACAACGCGGAGAACGTACCATTTTGTTTCCTGAGTAGGGTTATTGGATGCATCCATTGTTAAAACATTTTATAATATTGAGTAAGCACTACGTGGGAGAGTGCGTCCATTCCCCATACGATGAGAGTGATGATAACAGTGGCTATCAGCACGATCATGGTAGAGGACTGCAGCTCTTGCCATGTAGGCCAGGACACCTTATGAACCAGTTCGTGGTAGGATTCCTGGAAGTAGTTTCTGATCTTGTTCATGTTGTTTAAGTTAACCTTTAAGGTTACTGTAAATGGTGAAAAGTGAATAGTCAGACTATTCACCTTTACCTTATCAGCACGGGCAACAGGATTCGAACCCGTATCAACGGTTTTGGAGACCGCTATTCTACCATTGAACTATGCCCGTATAAAAAGCCATTAGCGGTGTGCGTCTTAGCTGTTAGCAAATCTACAACAAAACCCGCTAATCACTAATTGCTAAATGCTAATGGCTTTTTTATTGATTATAAGTGACTTACTTATTTGATGATCTCAGTTACCTGACCAGCACCTACTGTACGGCCACCTTCGCGGATAGCGAATTTCAGACCTTTATCCATAGCGATAGGCTGGATCAGTTTAACAGTCAGAGATACGTTATCACCAGGCATAACCATTTCAACACCAGCAGCCAGTTCAACTTCACCGGTTACGTCAGTAGTACGGAAGTAGAACTGAGGACGGTATTTGTTGAAGAACGGAGTGTGACGGCCACCTTCATCTTTGCTCAGTACGTAAACTTCGCATTTGAATTCAGTGTGCGGAGTGATAGAACCGGGTTTGCAGATAACCATACCACGACGGATCTGAGCTTTTTCAATACCACGCAGCAGCAGACCAGCGTTATCACCAGCTTCACCTTCGTCCAGCAGTTTTTTGAACATTTCCACACCTGTACAGGTAGAGGTCATTTTCTCAGGCTGCAGACCAACGATCTCAACGGGATCACCTACTTTAACGCGACCACGCTCGATACGACCGGTAGCTACGGTACCACGACCAGTGATAGAGAATACGTCTTCTACAGACATCAGGAACGCCTGATCAACCGGACGGGGAGGCAGCGGAATGTAGCTGTCTACAGCTTCCATCAGTTCATCGATAGCACCCACCCATTTAGCGTCGCCAGCCAGCGCACCGGTAGCAGAACCTTTGATGATGGGAGCGTTGTCACCGTCGAAACCGTTTTTAGACAGCAGATCACGGATCTCGATCTCAACCAGTTCCAGCAGTTCAGGATCATCAACCAGGTCAACCTTGTTCATGAACACAACTATACGGGGTACACCTACCTGTTTAGCCAGCAGGATGTGCTCCCTTGTTTGAGGCATAGGACCATCTGTAGCGGCAACCACCAGGATAGCACCGTCCATCTGAGCTGCACCAGTGATCATGTTTTTCACATAGTCAGCGTGGCCCGGACAGTCAACGTGAGCATAGTGACGGTTAGCTGTCTGATACTCTACGTGTGCTGTATTGATAGTGATACCTCTTTCTTTTTCTTCAGGAGCCGCATCGATCTCGTCATAACCTCTCTTCTCTGCCAGACCCTTGTTAGCCAAAATGGTTGTAATGGCAGCAGTCAAGGTAGTTTTACCGTGGTCCACGTGGCCGATGGTACCAATGTTTACGTGGGGTTTATCCCGCTTAAAGGTTTCTTTTGCCATTGTATTTTCTTTTTAGATGGTTTGTAAAGATTGTATTAATAGTTGTTTTTAAAACTGTTTTACAAACTTGCGCAGTTGATGAGAATTGAACTCATGTCTTACCCGGTTTACGAAAGCGAAATCCGGGGCTGCTCTACCACTGAGCTACAACGCTTAGTTATGCTAAACTTGATCAGCAGGTCCTACGGGAATTACTGAAACAATGTTGGAGCTGTTGATGAGAATTGAACTCACGACCTCTTCCTTACCAAGGAAGTGCTCTACCCCTGAGCTACAACAGCTGGTGAAAATCCTGAAAAATACAGCCATTGTATGACAACAGCTTTTACGATTAAGCCGGAGACAATCCGCCGGTTGGCGCATGAAACCTGCTACTGAGCGGGAGACGAGGTTCGAACCCGCGACCTACAGCTTGGAAGGCTGTCGCTCTACCAACTGAGCTACTCCCGCATTTGTATTATTTCAAAAGATCAATTCCAAAGAACAAACGTCATTCAACAACTAAGTTCCGCCTCTGCTTGTGGGCAAAAGCGGAACTCACCCTTGTTGGTGGGCAGGAGAGGATTCGAACCTCTGAAGTCGAAAGACAGCGGATTTACAGTCCGCCCCATTTGGCCGCTCTGGAACC
>NZ_CALEJS010000033.1 GCF_937898475.1 uncultured Chitinophaga sp. | reverse complement strand
CGTGGGGTTCCAAACATTGAAATAGAATTTGACACAGTTTATTTTACACTCCCTTTTGTGAGTAGAAGATGCGGCTATTGTTAATCTCTTCTTCTTCGGAATCCTCCAAGCCTTCATCATCAGTGAAATTATTGTGATACTCGATAGCTTCATTTTCAAACTCATTGAGTTTGGATTGAAAGCCGAGTACATCTAAAAATGCAACGGCCCTATGTGAATATCTATATTGATGCTCCATATTCTATTCCATTACAAAAACCAAAGGTTATTCTTTCCATAAGGAGGTATGTAATCATCGATGAAATGAGGAGGGATCTTAGCCACCATTTCAGATTACTTGATGGTACCCGAAGGTTTTGGTACTTAATTGACTTCCAGTATATTATGCTGAACTGGCGTACCTGATCTTAATTCCTTTATCGCCTTCATGTCTTTGAATAGCTCCGAATTTGTGCATTGTAGTTTATAATTGATGGGAAAGGTCATTTAATTGATTTGAGTGCAAGCTTTAGTGCCTGTTTCTTGTAATCTTCTTCGTTAATGGTTTTCAGAATTTTGTCTGCCAACCAGAGGGTAAACAAGTCTTCTTCCGATTGCTTAAAAATTTTGGTAAGAGTCACAATGTCTTCCTTCCTGAATAAGCGGTCGCCACGCTCCATTTTGCTGAGCATGGCGTGTCTATATCCAGTTTGGCAGCTAATTGCCGGAGCAATATGTTATCTTTTTCACGTAGCTCTCTAATCCTATTTCCAATCATTTTAAGTCAGTTTATTGACTTGACAAATTTTGGCTAATATAGGAAAAGAAAGCTGTATTGAAAGCAAAATAACGGAATAAAATGTATTCAGGATTTTAAGAAAACAGAAGATACTAAGAACTAAACGTCTTTAATATTCTGAGAATCCAGAGTTTTCTGAACTGTATGGCTTGGGTAGTGATCGTGCTGCCAGGTTTTTGCACAGCCATCACCACCGTGTTGAGTGACCGTAGTTTTCTAATAGTAACTGATTAGCAGAGAGGATAGCATAAAAAGGAAAATTAGCAACAAGTAAAGGATAGAGAAATAGCCTAGATGATAGTAAAGAATGGTTTAGCGTAACAAGGGAAGTGTAGTTACTTCTCAAATCAGAAACTGCAAAATATCATTTTTGCAGCCGCTTATTGATCACTGCAAAGAGCAGTAATGCGATGAAGGCCAGCACCATTAAACCTGCCGCCAGCAGGAATATAGCGCGGATGCCCAGCAGCTGGCTCTGGACAGCGGTGGCTTTGGCCACCAGCATACCGGAAATACCTGCTGCCGCATCAGGGGCGGCCCCACGGGCTGCCAGCGCGCTTTTGTATAATTCGGTCCTTTGCAGCAGGAGCGCATTCTCCGGGATCAGCTTAGCCAGGAAGCTGAGTTTGAACTGCTGGTTATAATGTAACTGCAAAGTATAGAAACCAGCAATGGAGTTGAGCACGGCAATAAAACGGGCATAGCTGCAGACAACAATGCCCGTCATCCCCGTACCTGGCGGAAGCTGTACCAGGCAAAAAACGGTGACCGGAACAAACAGCAGCCCGCAGCCAACACCCTGCAGCAGTATGGGGATACGTAGCTCATGTAGTGAGAGGTCGGGCGTCAGGCGTTCGTATACCCATATATGATAGCAGCACATCAACGCGAAGCCTGTGAGCAGCAGGAGAGGCAGCAGCTGCTTTCTGAGCAGTATCAGCTTCACCGCGATAAAGGTGGCGATGATCACCCCAGCTACGTTGTACAACCCTGCGTTGGCCACATCTGCTGCGCTCCAGCCAAGTATGCCTGCTGCATAGCCATAGAGCAGGTTGAGACTGTCCCGCACCCCGTAAAAGAGCAGCAGGAGCAGCAGGCCGAAAATAAATTTACCGTGACGGAAAACGCGGAGATCGATCAGGGGTCTTTTCAGGCTGGCCTGCCGGAAAAGGAAAAGTACCAGCAGCACCGCAGCGGCAATGGAGGTGTACAGGATAAGCGGATCCTGCATCCAGTAACGTTTGGGACCGTATATCATCACAAAGGCCGTTGCAGACGAGGCGAACATAAAGAGCGCCACGCCCGTCCAATCCAGCTGGTACAATGGATACGGCTTCATGATGGCGACCGGTCTGAAAATGAGCAGGCAAAGCAGCATGGCCATTAGCTGCAATCCGATCAGTGCGTAGTATAACGCCGTCCAGTCGGTTCTTACCACCACCCGTGAGCTGAGCAGGCCAAGCAGCGTACCGCTGGTCAGGATCAGTGAAAAGAACAGGGATGTGCCTACCAGTGTTTTTTTGGCTTCCGGCAGCGTAGAGAAGATGACGATCAGCATACAACCCGCTATGATGCAGGTAATGACGCCCGTGAAAAAGCGCAGTACGGAGAACACCAGCAGATCGTGCACAAAGAGGCAGCCTGTATTAAGCAGGATACCTGTCAGCAATGCCACCAGCAGGTAACTGCGTGTATTGAAATAACGCAATAGCCTGAACTGCAGCGGCAGGGTGGTAATAATACCCGCGTAGGTAACCTGGAAGGCAAAGGAAATATCTTCCGGCTGTGCACCGTAAAAAGAGATGACATGCGCCTGTATCAGTCCGAAGGACGCAAACTGTGCGATGGCCGCGAACAGTATCAGCACCAGCGCCAACCTGGCGATACCCGGGTAGCGGCTGATCCGGCTGTTGAAGTAAACGGTTTGCAGCATATCTTTTATTTGGTTGCCATTTTTACCCTTACCCTTACGTTCATGCCTGCTTTGAGCGCTTCCGCATCCTGGCCGGTGAACACTACCTTTACGGGTATACGCTGAATGATCTTTACAAAGTTGCCGGTGGAATTATCGGCTGGCAACAGGGAGAATTTAGACCCGGTAGAAGCCGCTATTGCCGCGATTTTTCCCTGGAAGACTTTACCCGGTATGGCATCCGCTTCAACGCTTACCGGCTGACCTACATACATGCCGTATACCTGTGTTTCCCTGAAATTGGCGCTTACCCATTTACCGGCGGTGGTTACCACAGATACCAGGGGTTGCCCGGCCTGAACCTGCTGACCTTCGAGGATGGTTTTTCTACCCGTGTAGCCGTTGTAGGGAGAAGTGATAACGGTGTAGCTGAGGTTCAGCCTGGCGAGATCCAGCAGGGCGGCGGCGCGTTTGCGTACCGCGAAGAGGGAGTTATACCTGGCCTGCAGTTCCCGCACTTTGCTGTCGCCGGTTCTCAGGCTGTTGACGGCCGCGTTATAATCGTTCCTGGCTACATCGTACCTGGTTTGCACCTGTTCAAATTCAGACAGGGTCACTGCATCATCGCCCAGCAGGTTCTTAAACCGTTTTACATCCTGTTCCTGTTGCCAGAGCCTGGCCTTGGCGGCGTTGATCTGGTCTTTGTTCACCAGGGTGGAAGTCTGGGCGGCGGCAATGGCGGCAGCTAATATTTCCAGCTGGCCTTTGGCATCTTCAAGCATGGCTGCTGCTTCCTTCACTTTTTGGATGTATTCGCGGTTGTCTAGTATCACCAGGGTATCTCCCTGTTGTACCTGCTGGTGCTCTTCAAAGCGCACATCCTGTATAAAGCCTCCGGCGCGGGCGGAAACGGGATTGATAAAGGCCTCTACCTGTGCATCGTTGGTATCTTCATAGTTGGCGGCATAGGCCAGGTACCAGGTAAAATAAGAGAGCCCGGCAAGGATGAGCGTTATAGCCACCCATTTGATCAGCTTGTTCATAAAGCCTGTTTTAGTATGCTTGTTAGTTTTCATTGCATCGTTGTTTAAAGTTTACCCGTTAAGAAAAGCAGCCGGTAGTACAGGGACAGGGCGGCGATGTTTGCCTGTATATGGTTCAGCCTGGACTCCTGGTAGAGGTTATCTGCTTCCAGGAGGTCTGTTAGGAGACTGAGCTGATTGGCATACTTGGTGTGCTGTATCTGGTAGTTGGTTGCTGCCTGCTCAATGGATTTTTTAGTAACGGCCGCCCGGTTCAGCGCTTCATTATACTTAATGTTCAGTGCCGTTGCTTCCTGTTGTACATTCTCGCTGATCCATTCCTGCTGCTGTTGTAAGCGGCTTTCCCTGAGCCGGGATGCCCGTACTTTATTTTTATGCTGGTAGCGGGATGAGAGCTCATAGGTCAGCCTTACACCGGCGGTACCCACTGCAAAAGTTTGTGGCCGGGGTGGAAACACGAGGGTGTTGGGATAGTTAAAGCCATACCCGCCAAACAGGGAGAGGGAGGGAAGCTGGAAGGATCTGGCAAGTTTGGTGCGGTTTTCCTGTAACGTGATGTGCTTTTTCAGCTTTAAGACGGCATAGGCGCCGGAGAGATCTGCCGAGAGCCTTTCCAGTTCCAGGCTGTCTGGCCGGATCAGGGACACGGTATCTGCGGGGATGATCGTGGTGGACTGATCCAGGTGCAGGAGCATATTCAGTTTACGGTTGCTGATGCGATAGTCATTGTCATTTGCAGTTTCGTTTAACAGTATGTTTGACAGGGAAACATCAGCCCGCAGCACATCGCTTTTGGTGACCTTACCGTTGATATAAAAGGCGTTGATATTTTTGGAGCGTATACGCGCCCGCGTTACCTGGTCTTTTATAAGCCGGGCCTGGAAATAGAGCCGGATCATGTCCAGGTATTGCAGGGTTACCTGTAAAGCGATGGAGGAGGCCTGTTCCCTGGTATCCAGGGTGGCCAGTTCGCTTTTATGCTGCATGTCGGTGACCATGGCCTTTTGACGGCCGCCGGCGTACAGGTTCATGGAGGCTTCCAGTGCCAGGGCCCCGGCATCCGGGCCGGGTGGTTTGGGTATCTGGTGCGGATCGCCCAGCACCCCGTCAAAAAGCGTTACGCTGGTATAACGCTGGTAAGATGCATTTGCCTGTACGCGGGGCAGGGCGCCCATCCTGGCATCCTGCAGATCTGCCCGGGCGGCGTCTTCTTCCTTTTTCAGCGCGCTGATGGCGCGGTTGGCAGCTTTAGCCTGCCGGATGGCCTCTTCCAGGGAGAGGCTGAGCGTGGCGTTGTGGGTGGATTGCGCTTTCAGGCTGCAGACCGGGCTTATAAAAAACAAAAAGAGGATCCATTTGGGAATGCTGGTACATCCCATCAGATGAATATTCATGTTCCGTGCGGATTTTTAAGCTTTGAGAGATTTGAAGTTGGTCCGGAACCGTCCCGGCGGCGTGCCTGCCAGTTTGGTAAAGATCCGGTTAAAGTATTTGGGGTCTTCGTATCCCAGCCGGTCAGATATCTGTTTTATGCTGAGGTCTGTATAGCACAATAAGCGCTGGCTTTCGCGGAGCATTTCCTGCTGGATAAAGTAAGAGGTGGTAAAGCCGGTTACCGCTTTTACGGTATCGTTCAGGTAACTGATGGAATAGCGCATTAAAGCGGCATATTCACTGGGCTTTTTAAGGTCAGGGAAATGTTGCCTTACCTGTCGTTTGAATTCTTTGGTCAGCTCAATGCTTCTCTGGGAATGGTGATTTAATCCCAGCTGCGTATTGGCCTGGAATGCGGAGGCAATTTTATACACACAGGGCGCGGCAAATGCATTAACAGCCGGTTTATGGAGGGGGCCCAGGCTTTCGTCGTTATAAGTTTGCAGCAGCAGTTCAAAATACCGGATAAACCACCACACATCCGGAGCCGATAAGGGCAGCACCGGCCCTTTGAACAGGGAGTCTTCGATCATCAGCCGGGCATGTTCATCTACCATTTTATTGTCCAGGAATAAGATCCATCCATCCACATTATTCTCAAACTTAACAGCCCGCTGTATCTGCCCGGGGAAAAGAAAGATCACCCGGCCGGGTGTAACCTGTACCTTCTTAAAATCAACCAGTAATTCGGCCCTGCCTGTGGTGAGCATGATGCATATAAAATGGTCGTTACGGTGCAGCGTACTGATATCGTCAAACAAGGAGGAAATAAAGGCTTCGTTCATCTTCTCGATACGAACGCCGGAGATATTTTCTTTTAGTTGCCATATAGGAATATTCAATTTCATCTTCATTGTCCATCATTTAAACACGGTACAAAATTACCGCATCCCCGCATTGGAATTTCCCACTTTTCACGCCATTTGTTGGATAAAACACCTTTTTTTACCTGAAATCGGAGGTGTACCCAACCTTTTTACCTGGCCATGCATCTAATAGAGGTAAAGCGATACGCATGAAGAAGATACTTATAATTTTTACTGTTATTTCCGCCACGCTGATGGTGATGTCAGCCTGTAATAAAGAAGACGCAGAACAGCCTTTTGTACCGGAAGATCATTATAGTGTCAGCGATACGGTATTGAAGCGGGGGCAGACAGGATATTTTGGGTTTGTTATTGGTACGGAGTGGAAGGGCGACTGGACCGTTACACCCAATGATGGAGTGAAGATCGTTACTACTGATCCTGAGTATGGCGTGTCGGCCCGGATCATCTTCACGCAACCCGGCCGCTTTATTGTTACGGCCAGGGCAAAAACAGGGGGCCAGGTATTTGCTGATACGGTGCGGGTGATGGACAGTACTTATATTCCCCCATACCACCCGCCATTCGGAAGTGCGGACGCTGATGATATCATCAGGCTGGAGCCGGTTACTTTCCGGGATGATGTGCTGGTATTTTATGTCACCAGCAGCAAGTGGTATTCCTGCCTCGCCTATTTTGAATACCAGAATAACAGTACGGCTACCGCGGTGGATATCAGCCTGGGTATTCCCAGCGGTGCAACGGTATTATGCCTGGCAATACCCATACCCAAACCGTTCAGCTTTATATATACCAGGGGCTATGCCAATGGTGTACATCCGCTTACCATCCGCCTGGGAAATGCTGTCTATACAGGTACGGTGATGGTAACGGATGATAAGTTTACTTTCAACTGGCCGGACAATATACCCATCGCCATTACAAGCAAACAAATTAACCGGATAAAATAATTAACACCAGATAAATGAAAAAGCGATCAGCATGAAGAAGACACTTATAATTTCTACTGTTATCTCCGCCACACTGATGATAGTGGCAGCCTGTACCAAAGAAGAAACACCCGTGCAGCCCGGTGAAACGTTTACCCCACCATTGCGGCTGACTGATGGCGAAGTAAAAAGAGGGCAGACCATTGTGGCCTGGTTATCAGACAGCATTCAGCGGGAATGGACCGTGGAACCCTGTGAGGGCGTAAAGATCTTCCCTGCCGGGCAATCAGCCGAGATACTGTTCACACAACCCGGTGAATATATTGTGAGGGCCAGCGGCAACAACGGCCCGGTATATACAGACACCGTACAGGTAGCAGACATTCCCTATACCCAACCGGAAAGCCAGGGGCCCGTCAGCCTGTCCGCAGACGATACCATTACACTGGAACCGCTGGCCTTCCCGGATGATGTGCTGGTTTTTCATGCACGGGGCAAGAAAGGTTATTCCTGCCTGCCCTTATTGGTGTACCAGCAGAACACTACCGCTTCCGCGCTGCACATTGATTTCATTGGTACGCCCAGCACCGCAGCGGTTACGTGTACGCCCGGCCCTTATTCACCGCCGCATGGTTTCGTATATACCAGGGGGTATGATAATGGAACGCATCCGGTTACGATCCGCTTAGGGACGGCGCTTACTGCTTATACGGGAACGGTCACGGTTACGGATGACAAGTTTAGTTTCAGCTGGCCGGATGGTATACCGGTGGTGATAGCGCCAAAGGTGGTGAGCAGGGTGAGATAAGGAAAGGCCTGGTTAGCGGAAGGAGCGGATTAAGCGTTTTCCAGCGCTTTGATATCGAACTTCTTCATCTTCATATAGGCTTCCAGTACTTTCGGCGCCCTGTCGGGATTGGAAAGCAGTTTGGGTAAAACAACAGGGACCACCTGCCAGGAGATGCCATATTTATCTTTCAGCCAGCCGCAGCTGCCTTCGCTACCGCCATCGGCGCTCAGCTTTTCCCAGTAGTAGTCTATCTCTTCCTGTGTTTCGCAGTCTATCACAAAGGACACCGCTTCATTAAATTTGAATTGGGGGCCTCCGTTAAGGCCGATGAACTTTTTACCATCGAGTTCAAATTCCACCACCATTTGATTATCTGCCCTGATCTTTGAGTTTTTGAAGATAGCACAGTAGAACTTTGCTGCTGCCTGGGCCTGGCCATCAAACCAGAGGCAGGGATAGATGTTGTTTGCCATATTGATGTGTTTTTGTGTTTGTTTGATGGTTCAAAATTAGCGGAGACAGGGAGCGGAAAATAGAACAAAAGTGACAAAATTCATTTGCCGGCTGGTTTGATGAGGGCGAGGTATTCTTTAGGGGTGATGGCGGTGAACTCTTTGAAAGCGCGGATAAAATGGCTCTGGTCTGAATAACCATTGCTGAGGGAAAGGTCTGTAAGGTTGCGGAACTCCAGTTTGCGGAGTTGCCGGAAAGCCGTATCAAACTGGCTGATGCGCCGGTATTGGGTAGGGATGATGCCGATATTTTTTTCGAACATGCGCTGAAAGGTGCGGGGCGTCATGCAGAGATCCTGCTGTACTTCCACGAGGTTCTTTTTGGAGGGAGCGCCGGCGATCTTTTCTACCGCATATTTTATGATCTGCACATCGGTGCTGACCTTGGTGGTAAGACTGAAAATATAATGATCCAGCAGGGAGATCATTTCGCTGGTGGACGATGCGTTCAGCAATTGCTCCTGCAGGTTGGCCCTGACAGCGGGCGACAGCAGGTTCAGGTCTACCGGGCTGTCTGTCAGTTCCCGGGCAGCAACGCCAAACAGGGAGTTGAGGGCATAGGGTTTAAAGAAGTAAGCAATGAGGGTAAAGTTTTCCTTTATGGTGAGTGTAGAGGGGAATACCGTCTGGCCAAAGAGGGTCAGGTGGTTGGTGGCATTCCCGATATGGCCTTTGGCTGTCTGGAAAAGAAGGGTAGGCTTACCATTGGCAAAGAGGGGCAGCACAAAAGGCGTACTAACCGGGTAATTATCGATTACCAGTATTTCCTGCACATAGTCAGCAATTTTCAAAGCCGGTTTGAGATATGACACATTCATATGATTGTACAGAAGACTGTTACATTATGGCTTTCCGGAAAGATCGTTCATAGTAAACCGCAGGTCGCTGATCTTTCCCTGGTATGTTTGCAGCTTACCGTTCAATGCTTCGCCCTGTATTTTGCCGCAGGTTACATAGCCGTTCCTAATCTTTGTCAGGTCTTTTCCCAGGTCCTGTTTTAAAATAGTCTGCCCGTTGAATACCACCTGCAGTGCGCCCTGTGCAGAGAGGCTGAAAAGCAGTTGTCCGCTGCCGGCAGGTATTTTCCCGCTGGCAATGTCGGTACCATCTGCTAATATGAGGCCTATTGTATGCTGATAGGCGTATAGTTTAAAGTTATTGAAATAGTCGCATATAACGCCTCCTTTGTCAGCGTCTTCCAGGTATGCAGTGATGATCAATGTATCGGGGTTCCAGCGTTTTTTGTTGAAGGAGAGATCAGAGACGCCCACGTTTTGGCGGATGGTATATCCCTGGTCAAAAAATTCAGGCAGGGGTCCTGCCAGTATCATTTCCGCTGTTTCGCCCTGCCGTTGCAGCTCTTTATTGAGCAGCTGTTCCAGTGCATGCCTTTTATCCTGATAAGCCGGATGGGCCGCCAGGTTTTTAAACTCATCGCGGTCGGTATTCAGGTCAAATAGTTCTTCGGGGGGATGATAGCTGTAACGGTCAAGCAGGAACTTCGTTTTGGGATCAGTGGCTGCGGCGGCTATCCAGCTATCGAAATAATATTCGTTCTGTTCCACCCTGTCGATATGTGTGATGAAGCGTGCGCCGGGGTGATAGTTTTTGATGTAGTGGAAGCCATCATCGGTAAAAACCGTCCGCGCGGGTGTATAATTATACCAGAAATGAGGCTCCATGGATGTTTCGGCGAAGATATACCGGTGATGATCTTTCTGTTTATCCAGTAATACATTTTTGAAAGAAGCGCCGTCCAGTTCATCGGTTGGTTTGCCGCCTCCGAGGTCGATCAGGGTAGGGGTGAGGTCTACCAGCGAGATCAGCGCATCAGAGGCGGAGCCGGGCTGCACTTTTCCCGGCCATTTTATGATCAGGGGCACCCTGAGGCCCTGGTCGTATGCAGACCATTTTGCAGCGGGGAATTGAGCGCCCTGGTCTGCGGTGAACATCAGGACGGTGTTGTTCGTTTGTCCGGCTTTTTCTATGGCCTGCATCACTTCTCCGAACATCTTATCCGCTTCGCCGATGCTTTGATAATAGGCGGTCAGCGCTTTACGGGTGGCTTTGGTATCGGCCAGGTAATTGGGGACTTTTATTTTTTCCGGATCGAAGTCTTTATTCGGGAACCAGGGCACATGCGGTACCCAGGGTGCAACAATGAGGCAGATAGGTTGTTGCGGGCGATCCCTGAAGTGGCTTTCGATCATGTGAACGGTTTCTTTTTTGCGATCCAGCCGGTTCTCAACCGGGAAATATTTTCCGAATGCTTCGCCGGTCTTTTCAAACGGGAAGTTATGGAGGGGGAATACATCCGTTTTGCCGGAGATCACCACCCGGTAGCCGAGTTGCTGCAGGAACTGCGGCAGGTTCGGTATATTGGGCCTTACGGTGAAGTGGTTCATCTGTGAGCCGTTTCTGAAAGGGTAGCGGCCTGTGAATATAGCGCTCCTGGAAGGCGTACAGATGGGGGCTGCGGCGTATGCACGGTTAAATTGTTTGCCTTCCCTGGCCAGGCGGTCTATATTAGGTGTTTTGACGTCAGTATTGCCATAGCAGCCGAGGTCTTGCTGGTTGAGGTCGTCAGCAAGGAAGATGACGATGTTGGGCTTGTTTTGTGCGGTGGCGGGGTTGGGCCATAGCAAAAGCGCCACCAGGAGTGATGTGAGTACAGTACAGGCTTTGGTCATATGCAAGCTTTTCCGGAGGGGGAAGATAGGAAATAATTTTGGGTCTGTATAGCCTCTTTGGAGGCTTGCATGTTGTTATAGGGGATGTTGATGCAGGTTGCGAAGAATAGCAGTTTGTTCCTCAAAATATGTTGATAACGATTCCTGCGACTCCCAGCGTTGTTGAAGCTGTTGTAAGTAGTTATTTGAAGCCTCAGTTCCTTCTTTCAGGGCTATATGTTTTGCCATCTCCAGTGCCTTGCGTTGCTCAGTGGTGTGCCGTTTTTCCCAAAACGCTTTCCACTTATCTGAATGCGTGTTAAAATTGGTGGTGTTGTTCAGCTTGTCTAAGAACAGCGCCGCCTCCATGACCTCCTTCTGATCGAAGTAGAGGGACGGTTGGGTCAGGTAATAGTCAAGATATCTGTTCAGATATTGGATGGAGTTTGCATCATTAAAGAAAGCCAGTGTCAGGGCATAAATGTGTCCTACGCAACAGACTTCAGTCAGATTGTCAAAAGGTGAAGCGTGCGTAACGGTTGCACCTGCGGAGTGGCGTTGTGCCATTTCGTTTGGATCGTCCATATATCTGGTATCAGGCTTTATTACTTACTTCTTTGATTATTGCATTTTCTTCGTCTGTGTTCCAGTTCTGGGTCCGGAGGCAGAGGTTTGTCCAGAATGTTTTGTTATCAAATGTTCGTCTTTTAAGTTTGTTGATCATTGGTAGCTTGTCAATCACGGTTGCATATACAATGTATCGTTGGCCTACTTGAAAGTTATATCCGCAGGCTGCTCCGTTGTAGGGTGTCAGGATGGTGATCGTGTCACTTGCCAATTTTCCTTTAAATTTCTTATCAACCTTTATCCTTACAACGGTTGAGGGGATTTCACGCCAGTTAAAGTATGCTACATTTTTATCCCCGGTGGTGACTATTCCCAGGCTGTCATAATTTGTTGTCAGGATTTTGGAAATAACTTTACCACTGAAGGCAGCATCGGAATAATGTAAGCTTGCTGAAACACTGATATCTTCCTGACAAGAACAGGCAAATGAATGTAGCGTACCGGCGATAGTGAGGATGATTGTTAGTAGGAGGATTTTGTCTTTTGTCATTTTCGACAGCATTTGCCTATTTTATATATTCAGAAATAAGTTCTATTTTTTCGCCAATATAATTATCTGCATCCGCTGGTTTCATTTCATTTTGCTTAAAGCCATAAATATCTTGTCCGCAGCCGTTGCAGTAGGTATCTATATCGCTGGTTTTCCCGCATTCACAAGTCCATACTTCCTTTTCTTTTGACGATAACAACTGCTTTTTTGTTGTCCTGGTGCCACGTTCGGTGAAGGCCTGTTGAATATAGCTCCTTATATGCTGTAATTCCTGAATGTCTTGGGTATTATAGTATGGCTTGTTGTATGTGACGATGCGGAGGGCGCGCTTCTTTGTCCGGAAATTATCACTATTTAACAGCTCCATGCTGTAATTGTAATCGAACAGATTTAGCTCGTTAATTATATCGGATAGTTTTGATGTAAGTAGTTCGCTTGATTCATTTTTAATGCTATTATATAGCAGGTCTAATTTTTTGTGTTCAGGTAAGGCGTCAATATAGCTGACTAGCTGCTTGTAAAATTGGTTAGTAGCTTCAAGAAGACCGTGGTCATTTACGATTGTTGTTGTAAACTTATTCAGGAGAAATGGGAACACTTCATCGACCTGGTTTGTAGTGATGAAGTTCCAGACATATTCGTTAAGCGACAGGCTACCGGTGTTTGCTTCTTCTATTATCTTTTTTTTGTATCTTAAAATGTCGATTCTTTCAAGACCAACATGATCGGGTTTTTCATCGGGTTTTGGCAAGTGTGCTTTTTCTGCAACTTCCTTTTCCAGAATGACTGCGGTTCCAACTGCTGTCAGCATGAACATAGACTTACCTTTTCCTGAAATTTCGTCCATGTCTATATTCAACCCAACAATACAGTTTGCTCCGATTTCATAGGCTGCGAATTTTATTCGTTCTATTGCTTCTTCGTAAAGAGATCTCAATTGTTTCTGGTAAGTGTAAGAGCGTCCGCCGAAAACGTCAGTTAATCCGCCCAGAAAATCGTTGAATAGGTTTGTCCCTGCAACAATGTGCGCAGAAACAGGTTTCAAGTACCGTTTTACTTTAAGTCCGTCAACAGAAGATGTTGTAACTACCAGAACGTCTTTGGGATTTACCATATTAAAATATTGATTTGATAATTGGCATCTGATAAAGCCTTATTAAGGGTGGGCTTTTCTTAGCCGGTTATTTACAATTTGTTGAATTTTTCCCTTGCCAATAATTCTTGCACCTTCTAAAAAATCAAATGTTATCCCCTCTTTGAGTTGTCCCGCAAATTGTTCTGGGGAACTTAGCCTGATTTCAGCGACAACGGTATCACCAGGGTAAACAGTTGTCCTTTCTATAAACGTTTGTTGTCCTGATGTTTGCAGTTTTGAAAATTCTTTTACAAATTTTTCTGCTGTCATAAGTATTGAGTGTATATGGGAGTAATTGAGGTAATTATAATTCATTCTTTATCCAACCAAGAAAGCGGTGAAACAAACCTTTTTTCTCAATGAAACGGATAGTTTTATCACCGCCTTCAATCACTTCTCCTTTATCGTTATTGGCGATTATCTGCCGTTTCATTATTCCAGGCTGATTTTGAAGAAACTTTTCCGCGTCTATTTCAATATAAGAGGATTGCTCAATTTCCGCTTCCTCGTCTGTACCTTCAAGCCCCCGAAACCAATTGTCAACTTTTCCTGCTATGCGTAATTGCCGGTATCTATGATTTTTAATTTCAGTGTCCTGGACTTTAATTGACCTGATATCATTTAGTTTCCTGAGCAGATCAAAGGTCTGGTCAATTACGGTACTGGGGCTGACGATAGAAAACCGCAGACTGAAGTCTTCCAATACGGACGCTGTTGGTCCTAGTATACAATGCGCCTCGGTTAAACCATTTTCAGTCCTTAGTTCAAAGTAGTAAGCGCCATAATTTTCAGCGGTTCGTTTATTGAACTTATCATCCAGGTGCTTCATGCCTGTTCTTTCAAATAGACCAATGATGTCTTGCTCCAAAACCGGATCTTTAAATTCGATATTGAATAGATATGATTCTAGTCCCATTGGCTGTCATTTTCGGTAGTGTTTAATAGATCTTCCAGGTCAACTTTACCTTTTCCCAGGCATCGGGGACAATCAACCATATTGCTGCGGAACAGCCGCTTGATAAAATTCATAGGTCAGGATTTGAAGCCGTTAAATATACACAATAAATAATAGCATACAGGAACAGGATAAAGTTATCTGAACTGTTTGTCAATCATTTAATTTTTCCGGGTGTTTAAAAAATCACTATCTTCCATCCCCGTAGATAGAAGACCCTGACTTGTCATATGAAAACGTAGAATGCAACCACAACAGATCCCATGATACTGATTCCCTGTTTTCCATCGTAAAACAGCTACACCACTGTATTCCCTCAATTACATAAACCGAAAAAAATGCAAAAGCAGAATTTTACCGTTGCAGATTACTTGCTTACACGGTTAAAACAACTCAACGTTACGGAGGTCTTCCAGATTCCCGGCGATTACGTTAAACATTTTACCCAGGCCCTTGAACATTTTGACGGTGTAACAGCGATTGGCTGTATCAATGAGCTGGACGCCGGTTATGCCGCCGATGCCTATGGCCGTACCAGGGGACTGGCCGCGGTATCCCTGCAGTACGGGGTGAGTACCTTCATTGCCCTGAATGGCATTGGGGGCGCTTATGTTGAACGCAGCCCCGTTGTAGTGATCAGCGCCACACCCGGTGCAGATGCCCGTCGTATCACCAACATGTACGACGTGCTGTATCATCACTCCACCGGCAACCTGGCGGCCGACCAGGAAGTGTACAAACAGGTAACGGTTGCAGCTGAAACGCTCAGCACTTCCGCCGGAGCAGGAGAGAAAATAGACCGGCTGCTCATTGCCGCCATCACGCACAAAAGGCCGGTGTTCATTGAATGCTACAAGGAAGTATGGGGAGAACCCTGTCTGCCGCCGCCAGACAAGCCGCTGGAGCCGCTGAAACGCAGCAGTGATCCGCTGGCGCTGTTGAATGCTGTGGATCAGGCCTGGTCGCAGATCGCTGCCGCCAAAAATCCCCTGATCTTTGCGGGCGTGGAAGTACTGCGCCACGGCTTATCCGGCCTGCTGCAGGACCTGATCGACGCCAGCGGTTTCCTGTACACCACCACCTCCCTGGGTAAAACCGTGCTGGATGAAGGCGGCGATAAGTTTATCGGCACCTATTCAGACGCCGCCTCCATTGAAAGCGTCCGTAACATTGTGGAGCAATCAGATTGTATCCTTACCCTGGGCACGATCATGACGGATGATTACCTCTGGTTCGTTGAGAACAAGTATCCCAATATGGTGCTGGCCACTACGGAGCAGATCAGGGCGGGTTACTTTATCTACAAAGACGTGACCATGGAGGATTTTATGGACGCCCTGCTCACCCGTTTCAAAAAGGTGAACACCTATCCGCTGAATGTAACGGCGCCACCACAGCCAAAGTTCCCGGAGCCCTGGCTGTCTAATTCAGATCCGTATTGGGATGCAAGTCCGCAAACCATTACCTACAACCGTTTCTTCCAGCACTCCATGCAGTTCCTGCAGCAAAATAAGCTGCTGAACCAGATTGTCATGACCTTCGGCATCAGCTCTGCCATGTATGTGGCTACAAATGCCTACGGTTTATCGCAGAACAGTTTCCTGGCTTCTGCCGCCTGGCAGATCATCGGCTATGAAACCGGCGCTGCATCCGGCGCGCAGCTGGGCAGCGGTAAACGCGCCTGGACCATAGCGGGCGATGGCGGCTTCATGATGATATGCCAGTCGCTCTCCACCCTGGCCAGGAACAAACTCAATGCCGTGGTCTTCGTAATGAGCAATGCCGTTTACGCTATTGAACAGGTATATGTGGATATCAATTCCTTCAAGCCTGGCCCGGAGCATACCTTTGATACATTCGACATCCTGCCAAAATGGGATTACCTGGCCCTTGCCAAGGCCTTTGGCGCAGAGGGATTCCGCGTTACCACCGTTGACGAACTGAATGCCGCATTGCCGAAGATCTGGGCGCTCACTGATAAACCAGCCCTGGTAGAAGTGGTGATCCCCGAAAAGGATCTTCCCCGCCAGATGTACCGGCTTGGAACAGAAAGCTGATCGACGCATTTAAACGTTTTTTCACCCTCAAAACACTATTCTATGGGAAAGAAGTATTCCATCTTCGGAGCCGGGGCGGCAGGGCTTTATACTGCCTGGCGATTACTGGACAGCATGAATAATACTGAAAAGGCTTCCGCCAAACAATTACAGCCGGGCGATACACTGGAACTGTTTGACTGGGGCAAATATGCTTTCAATAAAGAAAACCCCGGCACCCGCGCCGCCGGCGCACGTATCTGTACCTGGCATTACCAGGACGATAAAACAAAATCTTACCTGGAGCTGGGCGGTATGCGCTATTCTTATTGGGACGGTACGCCTAAAGGCGGCGGGCATCGTTTAGTAACGACCGTTATTGAGAAGCTGGACCTGAAGAAATTTTCCGTGCCCTTTAATGAATCCACCAACCCCTTGTTCTACCTGCGTACGAAGAATATGTACCTGAACGATATTTCTTCCTCCAACCCGGCGCCCTATAATGTACAGAACTATGGTGCGGCATCCTCACCCGATACCGGTTTCAATATCGTGGAAAGCCTGGCGGTAACCGCCGATTCAGGCCCGCAAACCAGGCTGGAGTGGTGCGATTTTTACCGCAATGGGAAGATCAGGGCCGAGCTGCCGGACAGCTCCGTTTATAAGAAAGGTGATCACCTGAAAGACATCGGTTACTGGAACCTGATGTTTGACCAGCTGGGATCAGAAGGATATAAATATACTTCTGACGGTAACGGTTATACATCCAACGTGATCAACTGGAACTCCGCAGTGGCTTTCCAGGCCAATAACGAATTCACACCGGGCACAGAATACCGTACGCTTACGCATGGGTATTCCAGCATGTTCAACGCCCTGTTCAATGCCATTGAAAAACTGGCAAAGGAGAAGCAGGTTAAATTTGACTACTACCCGGATACACGCCTGCATTCCATCCTGGTGATCGATAACGTGATCACTTATACAATAGCTACCCGCGAGCACCCGAATAAAGCATCCGGCGAACCACGGACTACAACAGCCGCCTGGCTGGCAATGCCCCGTTACGCCATAGAGCTGGTAGCGCAGGCTTCCCGTTATATAGCGCATAAGGGACTGGATGTGCTGAACCACAGGAAAGTACAGCTGTACCTGGAATCTGCCGTGCTGCAGCCGTCCTATAAAGTAGGGATGTTCTTTCATGAGCCCTGGTGGACGGAGAACGCCACTAACCCGCCCGCCTACCCGGCGCAGATCACCGGTTATGAGGTGACCCAGGATGTGCTGGACCAGCTGCAGAAGAATGGCTTTCCGCCGGCTTACATTGCAGACATGGGCAACGATGTTAACAATGTCAGCATCCTGGAAACCCCTTATGCATCGGCAGCTGCCTTTATCAAAGCTGTGGAGACCTGCATACAGGCACGGCTGACGGTAGTACAGGAAGAACAGCTGCTGAAAGCAGCCGAACGGAATACGATCGGGCCCAGTGTAACAGACCTGCCTATCCGCCAGGTGGTGTACTTCGGCAACAATGCCCTGGACCAGAGCGGTAAACCGGTATACGGACTGCTGGCCAGCTATGATGATGAACAGTTCACCAGCTTCTGGTCAGATCTGGAGATAGGGCCTAACAGGCAACGTGAAAGGCCTGTTTCAGAAAACTATCAGCCACTGGAAGGTCCGCGTAAAGTACCTGACGTGATGGTGAAGATGCTGCGCAAACAAATGGCACAGGTGCATTTTGGTCCGCAGGCAGATTATACCATGGTGCCGGAACCGCTGGAGGCAAAATATATGGACTGGTCTTTGCCGCCGTTCAATGCCGGTTATCATGCTTATGCAGGTCACTATGATGTATGCGATGTACAGCAGAAGATACGTAAGCCTTCGCAGCTGATAGAGGGCGCGGATGCAGATATCTTCATTGTAGGAGAGGCCTATTCCAATGACCAGGCCTGGGTGGAAGGCGCTTATTGCACTTCGGAATCTGTGCTGAACGATTTCTTTGGTATTCCGCCGATTATCGACAACAAGGAGTATCCGTTTATCTGCCCCTGCAAATAAAGGGATCACCATCAACATCAGCAGCCGCTTCAAAGCTATTTTGAAGCGGCTTTTTTTATGCCCGCAACCGTTAGTAGACAATCCGCTACCGTTGGTAAAACGGCAGCCTCCGGGAGGATCCTGATATGAAAACGTTTTATATGTTTGTAAAGCCGGCAACATAAAAATTTTTTTCATCATCAAAATAACCCGTATGAAACACCTATTGCTAAGCATGGCCTCCATGCTCCTATTCCTGCATGCATCAATGGCCCAGACAACAACAGCGGCAACTGCTGCCACCCCGCAAAACAGCCTGGCAATCGGCGCCCCGGCGAAAACAGTTTCGACCAAACAGAAGGCGCTGCCCGCAGCACCGCAGATGCGGAACCCTTATACCGCTGTAAATAAACCCGGCTGTGACGGTCAGGACAGAAAATTAGTGAACGGGGTATGTGAGATCGGACAAATAATATTTTCCAGGAGCGAGTGGAATGATACGACCCATGAGTGGAAGTGTTATTACTACTACCGCTGGTCAGATAACAGCACCAGTGCAGAGTATTACTTTGTAAACTCTGCCGGCTGCCCATGATAACAGGTTGTTATCAATACATTGATACTGATTTATTACGAGACTGTCTTTTCCAGACGGTCTCTTTTTTTGCCGGAGGTGTTCTTTTATGTCTTAGTTTTAACAGGAATTTGATAAGAAATGAATAAGTAATGATCAACCATGAATAACAGGCAAGGCTGCTGATTTTTATATTTATTTAAGGCACTAAATCCACTGTTATGAAAACCATTACTACGATCATTATTTTATTGATCTGTTCCCTGTTTACCTATGGCCAGGTGATCAACCCCCGCACACTTCCCCAGGAATGGGGCGAATACGGTATCGGCGACCCCTACATCCTTAAGTTCAGGGGCAAATTCTACCTGTACTGCAGCACCCGTGATGATCAAACCGGGGTTAAATGCTGGAGCAGCTGGGACCTTGTCAGCTGGAACTACGAAGGGCTCTGTGTAGCCAATACTGTTACCCTCTCCAAAGGCGCCTACGCCCCGGAGGTGATCTACTGGAACGGCACCTTCTACATGTACACTTCCCCGGCAGGGAATGGGCATTATATACTCTCAGCTCCCAGTCCGACGGGCCCCTTTACCGTGCAAACCGGCAACCTGGGCCGCACCATAGACGGCTCTGTATTTATAGACGATAATGCGCAGCTGTATTTTACCTATGCAGGGGGCAGCGGCATACAGGGCGCTGTCATGAGCGGCCCGCTATCCATCAGCGGCGGCGGGGCCACCTTAAGCGGCACATCGCTGAACGGGTGGACGGAAGCCTCCACGCTATTTAAACGTAACGGTCTTTACTACCTGACCTATACGGGTAACCATGTTTTCAGCAGGGGCTACCGCGTTCACTATGCCACGGCTACCAGTCCCTTGGGCAGCTACACCGCCGGAGATAACAATCCCATTGTGCTGAATACGGAAGGCGCTTTCTTTGGTTTGGGGCATAGCGGGTCTTTCATTGGCCCGGACCTGGATACCTGGTTCATTGCCTATCATAACCTTTTAGGGCCCAGCAGCATTGTAGGACCCAACAGGAAACTGAACATCGATCCCATGGGCTTCAACGGCAACAAGCTGCTGGTATACGGCCCTACCAACTGGACACAGCCATCTCCCGCCATGCCCACATTTTATGACCGCTTTGACAGAACGGCCATTGGCGGCAACTGGACCAACATCAACGGTGGTAACTGGGGCATCTACAACCAGGAACTGATGTGGCAGGATAATAAAACCACTTTACAGTGGTACCGCCAGGTAACCACCGCTGCTACCGCCGCCAATTATACAGCAGAATTCAACATGAAGGAAATGAGCAGGGGCGGAAATGACGCCCGCTTTGGCGCGGTGTTTTCCTACATTGATGAAAATACCTATGGTTCCGCCTTGCTGAGCAGCTTTAACAATACGCTGGAAACAGATATCAAAGTGAACGGCGTGTCTATCGGTGTTAATGCCATCCCGCTTCCTGCGGGCTGGGATTACCAGAAATGGCATGTAATACGTGTGGAGAAAGAGGGCACTACCTTCAGGATCTATGTAGATGGTATGCTGAAGTCTACCCGTAGCGCCAATATCACAGCAGGCGGCAAGATAGGGGTTACTACTTATCACGACCACGCTGACTTTGGTTACACTGCGTTCAGCAATCGCGTAAATGGCAGCGGCGTATTCAGCTTCTATAAACCGGTGCCCGGCACCATTCCTGCCGTGCATTACAATGAAGGCGGAGAAGGAGCAGGCTACCATGATCTGACTAATGAGAATATTGGCGGTAAATACCGTGCAGACCGGGTGGATATACGCGACTGTGAGGAAGGCGGGCAGAATATAGGCTGGAACCAGACTGGCGAGTGGTACCAGTACAATGTAAATGTGCAGTCGGCAGGCCCTTATCATCTTGGAATAAGATACGCCACTACCTTCACCTCCTGTAAAGTGCGTGTTTACTGCGATGGCGCCCCTGTTTCAGACATCGTGGCCATCCCTGCCACCGGGGCTTGGTCTGCCTGGCGTACGGCGGTTTTAAAGAACCTGAACCTGCCTGCGGGCAATCACAGCATCCGCATAGAAACGGTAGAAGGTGAATTTGATTTCTCCACATTGAAGTTCGAATCAGGGGCTACTACGGTGCCCGGCGGTTCAGATAATTTTGACTCCGGTAGTTTCTCTACCTTATGGAACTATACGAACGGCGCTTATGCTATTTCATCCGGCAGGGCTACCATCAACGGCTTTGGCAAAAGGACCATGGGGAATGTGGGCTGGACGGATTATACGGTGGAGGCGGATGTACAATGTCCTGCATCGGGCAACGGGGGACTGATCTTCCGGGTGCGTAATCCTGCTGCCGCAGAATTTGGCAATTCCACTGCGCTGAGCTCTGATTATTTCCAGGGCTATTATGCAGGGATCGAAGCGGGCGGTATTGTGCTGGGTAAACAGAACTATAACTGGACCTCTCTTTCGTACAAATCGCAGGCGCTTACACCCGGACAGTTCTATAAGCTGCGGGCCGTGCTGAATGGCGCCAACATCAAGATATACCTGAATGACATGGCTACGCCGGTGATAGATTATACAGACCCTTCGCCCATCATCAGCGGGAAGGCGGGGCTGCGGACGCATGCGGCCAATATGGCGTTCGATAATTTCCTGATCTCGGCAACTGCCCCGGTAATGGCGTTGGTGTATGGCCGTTAAGATATAGCGAACCATATATTAAAAAAAGGGTGTCTCAAAAGAAGAGACACCCTTTTAGCTATACTTACTGGATGTTATGGTCAAACGATGTCAAACCTGTCCAGGTTCATTACTTTCGTCCATGCAGCTACGAAGTCTTTCACAAATTTTTCCTGGCCGTCTGAGCTGCCATACACTTCTGCAATGGCCCTCAGTTCTGCATTAGCACCAAACACGAGGTCTGCACGGGTGGCGGTCCATTTCACCTTGCCGGTGGCGCGGTCGCTGCCTTCGTACAATTCCTTATCAGCGGTGACTGCTTTCCAGGCGGTGCGCATATCCAGCAGGTTGACAAAGAAATCGTTGGTCAGCACGCCGGGGCGTTCTGTGAAGACGCCTTCTTTAGATCCGTCGTAGTTGGCATTCAGTACGCGCATACCGCCTACCAGTACGGTGAGCTCCGGACCTGTCAGTGTGAGCAGGTGGGCTTTATCGATCAGCAGCTCTTCGGTAGATACCGGGTAACCTTCCTTGCGGTAGTTACGGAAGCCGTCGGCGATGGGTTCCAGGTAGGCCATGGATGCTACATCGGTCTGTTCCTGTGTGGCATCGGTACGGCCGGGTGTAAAGGGAACGATGATCTCGTGGCCTGCATCTTTCGCTGCTTTTGCAACGCCTACACAACCAGCCAGCACGATCAGGTCTGCCAGGGAGATTTTCTTACCGCCAGACTGTGCAGCGTTGAATTCCTGCTGGATGCTTTCCAGTTTATCCAATACTTTCTGCAGCTGCGTGGGATTGTTCACTTTCCAGTATTTCTGCGGGGCCAGGCGGATGCGGGCGCCATTAGCGCCACCGCGTTTGTCGGTACCACGGAAGGTAGAAGCGGAGGCCCATGCAGTAGATACCAGTTCTGATATGGTGAGTCCGGAAGCCAGGATCTTTTCTTTCAGTACGGCTACATCCTTTTCTTCGATCAGGGGATGATCCACTGCGGGAACAGGATCCTGCCAGATCAGTTCTTCCTGCGGAACATCGGGGCCCAGGTAACGGGCGCGGGGGCCCATATCGCGGTGTGTTAATTTAAACCAGGCGCGGGCAAAGGCGTCTGCAAATTCTTCGGGATGTTCGAGGAAGCGCCTGGAGATCTTTTCGTACACGGGGTCGAACCTTAAGGAAAGGTCGGTAGTGAGCATGGTGGGACGGCGCCTTTTGGAAGGATCGTGTGCGTCCGGTATAATTTCACCTGCATCTTTCGCTACCCACTGGTGAGCGCCTGCAGGGCTTTTGGTGAGTTCCCATTCAAAGTTGAAGAGGTTCTCGAAAAAGTTATTGCTCCATTTGGTAGGCGTGGTGGTCCAGGTAACTTCAAGTCCGCTGGTAATGGTATCCGCCCCTTTACCGGTACCAAAGCTGTTGTGCCAGCCGAGGCCCTGTTGTTCCAGGTCGGCGGCTTCGGGCTCTTTGCCTACGTGTGTGGCAGGTGCGGCGCCGTGGGTTTTACCGAAACTGTGGCCGCCTGCTATCAGCGCCACGGTTTCTTCGTCGTCCATGGCCATGCGGCCAAATGTATCGCGGATATCTTTTGCGGCAGCAATGGGGTCTGGATTACCATCAGGACCTTCCGGATTCACATAGATAAGACCCATCTGTACGGCGGCCAGTGGCTTTTCGAGGTTACGGGAGTGGATATCGCCATCCGCATCATCATCGGAAACCAGTACGCCATGTCCTTCCACACCGGGGGAGCCGTGGGCATAACGCAGATCGCCACCCAGCCAGGTGGTTTCTGAACCCCAGTATACATCTTCATCCGGTTCCCATACGTCGGCACGGCCGCCGGCAAAACCGAATGTCTTAAAGCCCATGGATTCCAGGGCCACATTACCGGTAAGGATCAGCAGGTCGGCCCAGGAGATCTTGTTACCATATTTCTGTTTGATAGGCCATAACAGGCGACGGGCTTTGTCGAGGCTAACGTTGTCGGGCCAGCTGTTAAGGGGGGCAAAACGTTGTTGTCCGGAGCCTGCGCCACCGCGGCCGTCAAATACGCGGTAGGTACCTGCACTGTGCCAGGCCATACGGATAAATAAGGGGCCATAGTGCCCGAAGTCTGCCGGCCACCAGTCCTGCGAGTCTGTCATGAGTGCATGCAGGTCTTTCTTTACGGCTTCCAGATCGAGGCTTTTAAATGCTTCAGCGTAGTTAAAATCTTCACCCATCGGGTTTGACTTGGAGGAGTGCTGACGAAGAATATTTAACTTCAGCTGCTTAGGCCACCAGTCCCGATTCCTGGTGCCGCCGCCGCCAACATTAGTCTTCATACTCCCGTTGTGAAAGGGGCATTTACTGATGTCTTTTGATTCGTTTCCCATTAGTATTTAAGTTTATGGTGTTGAGTGAATATTTACATGTGCCTGTTGCAGGTTGGTAAAATTATCGAAAAGTAGATATAGTCAGAATCAATTGATTCTATCTTTTAATAGTTTTAATCTATACGTCCGGATCAACCCACCGGAATGTCTATATCACCCTCCCGATACTTACAAATAAGGCCCTACATTTGTTTCATGGTATAAACGTTAAATTTTACAATCATGGCAAACAGACATCCGGAACACAACATCGTCAGCCGTGAAGAGTGGCTTTCCGCCAGGCTGGAGCTGCTGGCAGCGGAAAAAGAACTTACCCGGCAAAGCGATGCGCTGGCGCAGCGGCGGCAGGAGCTGCCGTGGGTACGTATTGACAAGGAATACCTTTTTGATACGGATGAAGGCACGGCATCCCTGGCAGATCTTTTCAAAGGACGCTCACAGTTACTGGTCTATCATTTTATGTTCGGGACGGATTATACGGCGGGCTGCCCATCCTGCTCCATGATTGCGGATGGTTTTAACGGCTTTTCGGTACACCTGGCCAATCATGATGTGATGCTCTGGGCCGTGTCAAGAGCGCCGCTGGCCAAACTGCAGGCGTACAAACAGCGGATGGGATGGGAGTTTCCGTGGGCATCTTCCGGCGGGAATGATTTCAATGCCGATTTCAATGTATGGTTTACGGAAGAGCAGCAGCGTGCAGGTGTGGATTATAATTACCAGCGTGAAAAGCGCTTTGAATGGCGGCAGGGCCAGGAAGGCGGCGGCCAGGCAGCTGAAGACAAGTTTGCCGCCATGTGCGGAACGGATACGCCCACCTTCCATCGTGACAGGCCGGGTATGAGCACTTTTGTGCTGGAAGACGGGGTGGTGTACCACGCTTATTCTGCCTATGCGCGGGGGCTGGACAGCCTCTGGGGTGTGTACCAGTGGCTGGATCGCGCTCCCAAAGGCCGTAACGAGCGCCAGGGAGTATGGTGGCGCCGTCACGACGAATACGCACAGCGCTGAAATGCTTAATGGGAAGAAACTGCTTTCAGTCCGACAATGGAACCTATCAACGTTGTTATAAAGAACAGCCGCCAGAAATGAGCGGGCTCATGAAATACCAGTATACCCACCAGGGCGGTTCCCACGGCCCCTATGCCTGTCCACACGGCATAAGCGGTGCCCAGTGGCAGGGTTTGCGTGGCTTTCATCAGCAACAGCATGCTGGCCACCAGGGACACCAGGAAAGCGCCATACCACAGATACATAGTAGTGCCGGTTGATGTTTTTGCCTTGCCCAGGCAGGAGGTAAATGCTACTTCAAACAACCCGGCGATAATTAAAATGATCCAGTTCACGGTTAAATGATTTTGAGCCTGCAAGATCGGAAGATGTGGGGAAGGAAAATTTTACAAATGATAAAAAATCAGCAGGGTGTTTCTTACGGGAAGATAGCTAAACTCCAAAAATTTGTATATTACAGCGGCTGTTAATGTTGTTAACCACAGCCTGTCCGCTGTCTCTACGCCTGTATTTGTGTACTGTAACCCAACCTGGAATCATGCTCGTAAGCAATAAGCATTTCGTCCCGGTGATCGGACTGGATATTCATTTTGTTATCCTGTTCGGTTTTCCCATTCCACTACCGCACCCGTATATCGGTTTTGTGCTGGATCCCATGGACTATATCCCGTTCTTAGGCGCTACCACCAAAGTTAATCATGTGCCGCGGGGTAAAAGCGATACCAGCGGTATTTTCATTATCCTTTTTCACATTCCCATGGGCGGGCCTTTCCTGCTGGCGCCCCTGATAGGCCATGACTCCGTCAATTTCTTCGGCAGCAAAACGGTGAAGGTGGAAGGTAATATGTTCAGTCCTTCCGGTCATATGCTGATGACCTGTAACGATATCGGTATTCCATTATCCCTTCAGCCGGGGAAGAAGTTCAAGCCACTGCCCAGTATGTACCTGCCCACCTCGTTTTCCATCCCGCTGTCGTATGGAAAGCCCGTGATGGTAGGTGGTCCCTTTGTACCCGATTGGGCGGGCGCCCTGCTTAATCTTGTCATGTCTTTTGGATTTGGCGCACTGATGAAAGGCCTGGGCAAAGGCCTGAAGCTGGCAGCGAAAGCCGGTAAGAAAGCCAAACGAAGGGTCAGCGACTTCAATCTTGCCCGCCAGGAAAAGATGGGCGGCAGTGATAAGCTGAGTCAGGCGCTTTGCAAGCTGGGCTTTGAGCCGGTAGACCTGGTACAGGGTATTGTAGTGTATGACGGTACTGATTTTGAATTGCCGGGGCCCATTCCCCTGCAATGGACCCGTTCCTGGAGCAGCGACAGCCAGCATCATGGCCTGCTGGGCCACGGCACGCATCTCTGCTATGATATGCGGCTGCTGGAGTTTCCTGATGAAGATGCCTGTGGCGTGCTGCTGGGCGATGGCCGCAGCGTAATATTTGACTATCTGCCAGATCCCGGCAACAGCGAATATAATCGGGCTGAAAAATTAACCCTTACACGCAGCGGGGAAGAAGAGTACCTGCTGTTCAACCACGGGGAACGGCGTTCGTATTATTTCCGTAAGCTGCACCGGCAATATCGCCTGTATGCTATCCGCAATGAAGCGGGCTTTATGATCAGCTTCCATTATACCAGCAAAGGGCACCTGGTACAGGTAACAGACAGTGTAGGCCGCCGCCTGAAAATAGCGAACGACGGGGAGGGGCGGATTACGGCGGTCACTGCACAGCACCGCGGACAACAGCAATTGCTGGTGCGTTACACGTACAATGAGAACGGTGATCTGTGCGCTATTACAGATCCCCTGGAACAGGCTACCCGTATAGCATACCGCCAGCACCGCATGACTGCCAAAACGGATCGTAACGGGCAGACATTCTACTGGGAGTATGATGACAGGGGCCGATGTTTCCATACCTGGGGAGATGGCGGGGTACTGGAAGGATGGATTGACTATCACCCCGAAGAAGGATATAACCTGGTGACCAATAGCCTGCATCAAACCACTACCTACTATTATACGCCGGATCACCTGGTTACTCAGGTCAAAGATCCGCTGGGGAACTCGCGTTTTACGGAGTATACCGAACATGCCGAAGTGTACCGCGAGATAGACGAGGAAGCCAATGTTACGGGCTATTCCTATGATGAACGGGGTAACTGCACCCGCATTGAACAGGCAGACGGCAGCGCCTATACGTTCAGCTACGATACGGCAGGCAGGCTGCTGCTCAGTACCAGTCCGCAGGGCGGCAGCCGCACTTATATCTACTATCGGAAAGCGCAGCACAACGGGCAGTTGCACACTGTTACGGAGGCAGACGGCCGTATCACCATCTTCCGGTACAATGCAGTGAACCTGCTGAGCAGCGTGGAAGATGAGCAGGAACATCGCAGCATACTGGAATATGATGAGGATTATAATTTATCGGCCCTGATATTGCCGGATGCCGGGCGCGCCAGCTGGGAATACGATGCCTGGGGCAATTGTACCAAGTCCGCTAATCCTTTACAACAGGAACAATATTTCCGTTATGACGCCCTGGGCCGCGCTACAGAAGTACTGCTGCCGGATGGTAACCGTATACAGCTGCAATACAACGCTTACGAGGAAATAGTGCGGCTGAAGGATGCACATCATGATATCCGTTTCGGCTACACGCCCTTAGGCAACCTGAAACTGCGGGAAGAGAACGGCGCCAGGCTGCACTTTATTTACGATAAGGAAGAACAGCTCAGCGGGGTGGCCAATGAGCATGGCGATATGTACCGCTTTATCCGCAATGGCCGTGGAGATATTATCCGCGAAACAGGCTTTGATGGCCTGAGCCGCGTTTACCACCGCGATGCCGCCGGTAAGGTGATCCGCATTCAGCGCCCGGGCAAACGGTGGACGGAATACGAATATGACTTTAACGGCCGCTTAACCCGCGCAGCGCACAGCGATGGCAGCTGGGAAACCTACAGTTACGACCGTAACGGTTTGCTGACAGAAGCCGTGAATGAACATAGCACGCTTAAACTGCAGCGGGATATCATGGGGCGCATTGTGCAGGAGTGGATCAACGATCACCGCGTGAACAGCCGTTATGGTACGGACGGCCGCCGCAGCCAGATCAGCAGCAGCCTGGGGGCGGATATCCGGCTGCAGCGCAACGCCGCCGGCGATGTAATGGGGGTAGCAGCGATGGCGGAGGGAATGGAGGAACCCTGGACGATGCACATTGAACGGAACTCCCTGGGACTGGAAATAGCGCGCAGTCTGCCCGGTGGCGTTAACAGCAGCTGGAGCTATGAGCCATCCGGCATGCCTGCCTCACATACCGTGCGATCCGGTGATCGTACCACCCGGCGCCGCCATTATCGCTGGGACGCCAACCAGCGCCTGAAACAGTTGACAGATGCGCTGAGCGGTGATGTGGTGAACTTCAGGCACGATGAGGTGGGCAACCTGGCCTGGGCGCAATATGAGGACGGGCAGTATGACTACCGCCTGCCTGATAAAGCCGGTAACCTGTACCGCACATCCTCCCGTAAAGACCGCAAATACTCGCCCGGCGGTTGCTTGCTGCAAACACCGGAGGCCCGTTACAGTTATGATGAGGAAGGTAACCTTAGCAGGAAGATCATCACCGCCACCGGTGAAGCATGGGAATACCAGTGGTATGGTAATGGCGCCCTCCGAAGCGTGCTACGCCCTGATGGAAAAATTGTGGTCTTCCGTTATGACGCCCTGGGACGCCGTGTTGAAAAATCTTACAATGGCCGGCTAACCCGTTTTGTATGGGACGGGCATGTATTGCTGCATGAATGGACCTATCCTGAAAAACAGCGGCCCTTGGTTACGATAGATGAAATGGGAGACGTGCAGCAAAGTCACCCGGAGCCCGTGCCTCCTGCAACCCTGGCCACCTGGGTGTTTGAAGAAGGCAGCTTTGCACCGGCCGCCAAAATAGTACAGGATGAACAGTATGCTATTATCACCGATCACCTGGGCAGTCCTGCGGAAGTATATAATGCAGGGGGAGAAAAGATATGGACCTGTGAGCTGGATATATATGGAAAGCCGCGCAGGCTGCAGGGAGATCCTGCACTGATACCCTTCCGCTACCCGGGACAGTATGCAGACCCCGAAACGGGCCTGTACTACAACCGTTTCAGGTATTACAGCCCGGAAGACGGCAACTATATCAGCCAGGACCCCATCCGCCTGAACGGCGGCCATCAGCTGTACAGTTATGTGCATGATCCCAATGGCTGGGCAGATGTATTCGGACTAAAGAAAACGAGCGAGGCCTGTAGGGGAAGGGTACAGGCGCAGGGAAAATCGCTGGAGGAATCAGTACCCTGGGCAAGAGATACGCCGCCTACGGTATCAGAAGGCCTGGCCATGCTGGACGAGCTGGAAAACAAGCTGTCAAACGCCGAACGGAAATTAAGGGCGCAGGCATTTGCCAAAGCGCGTAAATTTGTGACCGACGCCGGTAAAGCAGGCGGCGTAGACGCCCCGGTAAGCCGCACCTTCATGGTGAAAGGCACGAAGCATGAAAGGGTTGATATCGAGGTGAAGACCGGCAAAGCATTTGTGCCAGACCCCGCGCCCAACGCCGGTGGTGGCGCAGCAGGCGTTGTTAACTAAACAATACCATCCATTCAAACAAAATAAAGATGTACGATAATTTCCTGACAGATGAAAAGGAGTATGCAGCTTTAGAGCAATACTGGAAAGATCATTTTACAGCATTGCTGAAAGCAGCCGGCGAAAAGCCGGAAGACTGGCAGTACCCGTATTACAATACCACTTTCAGCAACGGCACAAAATTCATGGATGGCAATCCTATTTTTTCAGCACAGCACCTGAAAACAAAGGAAACCATGAAGATCGTACAGGAGGCCTTTGAAGGGGAGGAGCTGCTGGAACATTGGGAAGACGAGGAAGACCAGCGATTGACGATTGTTTGTGCGCTGACGGAAACCAGTATGCCGGGTGTCACTGATTTATTGAAAGGTTGGATAGTGAAAGCGGGCGCTGCAGGTAAATAGGCATTTTTCTGGCCCGGTTGATGTATATTGAAGCATCATCAAATGCCTCCCATGTTATGGAAATAGTCATCGCCTTACTAACACTGATCCTGCTGGAAGTTGTTTTAGGCATCGATAATATCATCTTTATCTCCATCGTTACATCGCGCCTGCAGGAACACCAGCAAAAGAAAGGACGAAGGGTGGGGCTGTTACTGGCAATGGTGATGCGTTTATTGCTGTTAACGGTTATCTCGTGGGTACTGAAGCTGGAAGGCGACCTGTTCACTGTGCTGTCTGTAGGTATATCCGGGAAAGACCTCATACTGATATGCGGTGGTTTGTTCCTGCTGTACAAGAGCGCTTCCGAGATCTATCATAAAATGGAGGGCGAGCCGGGGGACAAATCCAAAGAGATCAAGGTAACGGGTTTTAGCAGCGCTATCGGGCAGATACTGATTCTGGACCTGGTATTCTCAATAGACAGTATCATTACGGCGGTGGGGATGGTAGACCAGCTATGGGTGATGTATGTAGCCGTTGTAGTAAGTGTGGGCATTATGCTGTTTGCGGCAGAGCCGGTAAGCGGATTTGTGAACAGGCATCCTGCCTTTAAGATGCTGGCCCTGAGCTTTCTGTTACTGATAGGTTTTGCATTGATCGGGGAGGGGATAGATGCACACATACCGAAAGGCTATATTTATTTTTCAATGGCCTTTGCATTGCTGGTGGATGTTTTCCAGATGAGGATGAACAGGACCGCGGCAAAGAAGGTGCAGCCGCATGAACATTACCTGCAGGATGAAGTAGCGGAGGCAAAGAAGAAGGTTTAACCGGCCGCTGTCTGCCGCCTTTGTTTCTTACCCCACTGACTCAGCTGTTCCATTATCGGGCCCAGCTCCAACGCTATTTCCGTGAGGGCGTATTCCACTCTTGGGGGCACTTCTGCATATACGGTTCTTTTGACCAGCCCGTCCTGTTCCAGCGCTTTCAGCTGCAGGGTGAGCATGCGGTCGGACATATAAGAAAATTCCTTTTTCAGCTCACTGAAGCGGAGGGGCTTATGCGAGAGCTTGTTCAGTATTAACAGTTTCCACCTGCCGCCGATCATGTAAACCGCATAGGTCAGATCACAGCCAATGATGCATTGCTCGTTACGTGTATAGGTTGATGATAGTTTTCTGCCCGCCATTACTAACAAATTTGTTTGTACCACACAAATGATTCAGCTATCATAAAATTAAGCGCCTCCACCTAGTTTTGCAAAGAAATTTTCAAAGCAACAATTATGGATCTGTATCTAAATGGAAAAACAGCAGTGGTAACAGGCGGCAGCCAGGGTATTGGCCGCGCTATTGTAAAAGAGCTGGCTCTTGAAGGCGTGCAGGTGTTTGCTACAGCCAGGAATGAAGCATTGCTGAACAGTTTAAAGGAAGAGGTGCGTGCTGCCGGCGGTGTGGCGCCAGTAACATTCGTTCAGGAGCTTACCGCGCCCGAAGCGCCGCAGCGGATTGCCGCTGCAGCAATGGAAAGCCTGGGACAGGTAGATATACTCATCAACAATGCCGGGCGTAGTTGTCCGCTGGATGTAACAGGCCCTGAAGAAGCCTGGCAAAATTCCCTGGCGCTGGACTTTGATCGTCCGCGGCAGCTGACGCAGGCATTGCTGCCGCATTTGATGGCACGCAGGCAGGGTGTTATTTTGAACCTGGTAAGCAGTTATGAGCTGCGCTCCGTGAATGTTTCGGCGGTGGCGAAAGCGGCCATCACGACCTGGTCTAAACAGCTGGCCGGGCAACTGGGCCAGTATGGTATACGGGTGAACTGCCTGCAACCCGGGTTGATAGATACGGAGAACGTCCGCCGTTTATTTAACGCAGCAGAACGTCAGCAGTTTGCCGCGCAGCAGATCCCCCTGGGAGATTTTGGCGAGCCGGAAGATATGGCCAATATGGCGGTGTTCCTGGTATCGCCCCGTGCCCGTTATATAACCGGCTCCGTAGCGGTAGTAGATGGCGGGATGCGGTATCATCCCTTCTGATAAAAGCCTGCTGTTATACCGCTGCCATTTACGCCGGGCATGCATATAAAATAAAAAAAATTCCTTAAGTTAAGCCCTGATTTAAATACTATACTATGTTATCAAGGCTCCTATGCTGCCTCGTTTTATTTTTAATGATCATCAGTTCGCCGGCGGCGGCGCAATCATCTGCCAACAATATCGCCTTTAAAAGCAGCCAGGGGCATATGGTAGCGGTATATAACGGCTCCATTATCGTTAACAGCAAGCGCAGCTATCAGCTGGCTACAGACAATATCGTGTACAAAAGCAGGCGTAACAGGATCATCGAGGACAAAGGGCAGGTGTTCCTGTTCCTGGAGGTTACCGATAGCGGAAAGAAGAATAAGTTCTACGTATTCAACATCCACCATTCCATTGCGGATTCATTGTTTACCGCCATTGCATCGGATGTAAAAGACTTTGACCAGGACGGCTTCCTGGAGTTTGGAGGCAGTGAGGCTTCCCCGGTTTACCCGGCGCCGGATTCCATGTACTATGTGCCTTCCCGGTTTTATGAGATTAAAAACGGCCAGATCACTTTTGACGGGGCGTACACTGAAAAAGTGGACCTGAAAGTGAACAAAACATATATTCCTGATCCTTTGGACAGGAACGGAAACTGCTGTGTGGTGGTTCCCAGGAGGCCCAAAGCCAAATAGGGAGCGGAATGTTAGTAAGTTTTTCAAAGATGGGTCGTTCAGGCTTTGAAAAACTTTCAAAATAACATTATATTCAGGTGATGAAACCTACAATTTTACCTGTCACACTTGTGCTGGGCCTGTTATTTTCCTGTGCGGCAGCAACTGAGGAGCCAAAAGAGGATCAACCGCCTGCCGGCGTGCCGCTTACCGGTACCTGGCGACTGATTTCCGGAACGACGATCACCAAAGGGGATACTACCGTTACAGACTACACCCAGGGTATGAGCATGATCAAGATCATTAACGGATCTCATTTTGCTTTTTTAAAACACAGCCAGGACGCCCCCAAAGATTCTTCCAACCAGTTTGACGGGGGAGGAGGCAGTTACACACTGGAGGGCAATACTTACACAGAGCACCTTGATTATTATGGCGATAGGAACTGGGAGGGCAAAACATTCACTTTCACGGTAAACATCAGCAACGACACACTCACGCAAAAAGGGATAGAAAAAGTAGAGGGCGCAGGCATTGATCATGAGATCATTGAACGGTATGTAAGGTTAAAATAAGGGGCAACATCGTCGAACACTCACCATTTTAAAGTCAACCTATATGAAATCTAAACAGCAGCTGGCAAAAAAACTGATCACTAAACACGTTGAACTCGCAGATCTTACCTCCAACCTGCAGATGACAGGGGTTACCATTTACCTGATGGACAGTCTTAACCTGTTTGATATGGCGCTGGACCTTCTTGATTATCCTGCCGAGGGCCGGGAGGAACTGAGAGAAGAGGCCGCCAGCCTTCGTATGCAGGATATTGATGCTTTTATAGCACGTTTGTATGTAGAAGCGGACAGCTCACATCTCCTGCTTGATCCTGTTCAGTAATTGCGGGAGCGTGGTTTCCACGATAAAAGTCTTTTATTCAGGGATTTGGGTTTTCAGGTCAATAGCAGGGTTGGCATGCTGACAGCTGCGGGTGGCGGTGATCCATTTTTGTTATGCGATAAGGTGCCGTTGCGCCTGTACCGTGCGTTAGCGGGTATACGTTTATGACCAACTTTACGAGATAAGAAATCCCCGTTTTACAGGGTTGCCATGGCATTCAATAGTCAGTATCTTCACCAACAGACTGTAGCATTTTCCAACCCATCAAACAATACATATTTATGAAGAAGCAACCTGCAAAAAAACTTCGTCTGAACAAGATCAAAATTTCAGTGCTCAGCAATGGCGGTACACAGCAGAAGTGGGAGAACGCGCCTACTTTCGGTTTTAAGTGTCCTCCGCCGATCAGCAAGCCCGGACAGCCCGGCTGTTTGATCTGAGGCTGTTATCTGGTTTTCAGAAAGGCATCAGGCCCAGGAATAAGCATATGCTTGTTTTGGGCCTGTTGGTTTTTGGGGTGGGGCGGGTCTTCATCCCACGTCATTGCGAGGCCCGGAAGGCCTTAGCGGGGGGAGCCGGGCCGAAGCAATCATTTAAATCTCCCACCTGTAAATCACTGGTGAAACTTCAATCCATCCAGCGCTTTATCTACCTTTTTGTTTTCGCCGTAAACAATGATCCCCACCAGGTCAAGGTCTTCAACGCTTTTACTGGCAATTTCCTCCACGTTTTCCTCGCCGGAGCGTGTGTCAAACAGTGGTCTTGTGTAAATACCGATGGCAAGTTCGCGATCGCGCGCGCGAAGGAATGCCCTTTTGATCTTTTCCGGTCCCTCTGCCTTATATATCAGTGTCGGGTGTTTGATAAAGGGAAGAAATTTCAACCCATCAGCCGTTACAAAATCCCCGCCATGGGTTTCCGGGAAACTGATAGCGATGCTACCTGCGAGAAACGAGACGATGTTGAGCTTTTGCCATAGCAACAGGTCATCTAAAACCACGATGGCCACTTTCTTATCATACATAGCTATTTCTTTTGCGCTTTTTTTATTGTTTTTACACTTTCATTTTCCGTTTTACCTTCCCGCAGTTTGCGTTGTTCCAGCACTCTTGTCAGCAATGATCGCCGGGTTAACAGCAATTCCCATTCAGCAAGCGCTTCCCAGAGATTGTGCTGCGCTTCGCTGATCAGTCCTTCAATGGCAGCTTCTACATCTGCCTGCTGCGGCCTTAGTTTCTCTGAAAACAGTTTCCCTTTTTTGGTTAGCCTTACCACGTTGCGCCGCTTATCATCAGATTGCTGATTTTCTTTTACCAGCCCCGCCTCCGTCATCTCCCGGATGATCTTGCTGACAGAGGGCTGGGAATGCCCGATCTCCACGGCAATCTCCGTGATGGTTTTTTCCCTGTCGTCTGCCAGTACAAAAAATACAGGATACCATTTGGGCGTAAAGTCCAGTCCGTAGGACGCGTAGATCCTGGCGGCATCATCCGTGATCATGGCAGTAAACAGCCGAAGCCTGCTGCCGAGCGCAGACTTGCCGGTTTTTTCAAACAATTCCATAAGTAATGAATTACATAACTGGTTATGCAAATGTAGGAATTGATCTGCAACCGGCAAAAAAAACAAAGCCGCTATATCCAAAGATGTACGGTAACAATTGCTTAATTAATACTAATTTTAATGTAGCCGCCATGCGTTTATGCAATGCCAGCGGTAGATCCCAAAAACATCACGATCATGGTATACAATATTTTAAACGGCGACGCGCTTGCCTACAGTTTTCCGGATGCGAAAATTGAAGGAGAAATGATAGTTGTCAGGGAAGGCCTTATAGACGGTGATCTGTCAGGCAATACCCTGGACGGGTTCTGGCGATCCCGGGCAAAGTACCAGGGTGTATCGGCCGATGACTACCATAGTAAAGTTGTAACGGAGTTCGAAAAAATATTGCATGCACCTGATGATTCAACGTTTAATCTCTGGTTTGAGTATGACCTGTTTTGCCAGGTAAATATGTGGTTTGTTATTTCCCTTATCGATAGTTTGCCAATAAAGAAGGAGGTTTTTGCTGTTTATACTGCTCATGCAGACAAAACCAGTAAACACTTCTGGAATGGTTTTGGACCAGCAAATACTGATGAACTTCGCATTTGTTATGCGAATAAAGTGGCTTTAAGTGAAGCTGATATACATTTCGGGAAGGACCTCTGGGAGGCTTACAAAAACGGTGATCTCAAAAGGCTGATCGTGCTTTCACAACGCCCGTCTCCTGCATTCCCGTATGTTGCGGAAGTAGTCAAAGCGCATGCAGACCGTTTTCCGGAAGATGGTACAAAAGGAAGGCCGGAAAAGGTGATTGAAGACATCACAAAGCATATTTCCACTGATTTTAAGGAAGTGTTTAAGGAATTCTGGAAGCGGGAGAGTATTTATGGTTTTGGGGATACACAATTAAAGCTGTTGTATGATAAAGTAATGGAGGCCCGTTAGGCGGGTATGGGTGTGAGAGACCTGAAATTTACGGATGGTATGAAAATAAACCGGACCAGGCAATCACCTGGTCCGGTTTATTTATAATAGCAGTATGTTATCAGAAACCTACGGTCTCGCTGCCTGTCCAGTCAGTTTCAGTGATAGACGGCGTAAAAGCTGCGCTGCCGGAGGGAGGAATGGTGACGTTGATCTTTGTGAGGATATTTCTCTTGAAGTAGATCTTTTTCTCTCCGAGAGCAACAATGGCGCCATCTGGTTTTTCCCATTTCAGTTTCACGGTAACAGCGTCATTCAGGAGTGAATCTCTTTCCTTGAATTCTTCTGCCGTATATAGGAATTGTCTGGTGGTGTCAGCCGGGGTGAGATACCTTGTGGGCATGTAGTTGGAGTAATCTGCTATCAACCTGCCGGAGGTGAAATTTTGAGTACTGTATTGTACGCCGAATGTATGACGCTTCATGAACAGGTTGACCACATCCGGAGCGGCAGATGCAGCAAAGGTGGTGCTGCCCAGGTAGGCGTCCATTTCCGGATGGAGGGTGTTGGTTGCCCTGGTGCTATCTTCCGGAACAAACATACTCCTGTAACGCAGTGAGTCTGCACGGAAGACATAACCGTAAACGTACCGGATAGTGTCCATTTGGTTGGTAACATAACCGGTTGGGTTGACGGCGTCTCCGCCGTAAATAGGGGAGGAGTAAGCCTGCCGCCCGTCGTACCATCTGTAAAACAGGCCCGTTCCTGATCCTTTTTTATAAGCCGCCGCTTCCACCGTTACGGTTCCCGCAGTTGGCAGTTTGAGTTTAATTGAGTCTGCCTGGTTAAACACCCCGATGTAAACAGACTTGTTGTCTTTTCGCACGATCACATAGTAGATGGTGCTGTCAGTTAGCGTCTTTGCAAATACCGTAGTTCCCGGCGCTTTTTTGCCCAGGGGCGATTCGCTGGTCTTAATGTCGCCGGTAAGTTTCAGCAGCGCTTCCACGGTACCTTCCGAAGCAGGAGGCGCAGCCGGAGGGGCTTGCTCGTTACTCTTTTTACATGAAAACGCAGTGATTGTCACACAGGCTAACAATAGAAATCTTAATCTCATGGTACAGGAATTTGGGTTTAAGGGCGCAAGTTACAATATATTTTCAGGCGGGGTGCGCTTGCATTTATAATATTTTAGTTGTATCCTCGCTGATACATTTTCCGTAAGACTATCTATGATCAACAAAATCCTCCTGCTGCTCTACCTTGCCATAGCGCCGATATTACTTTTTGCACAAGACGACAGTACAAGCGCCGGTCTTTCCAAGGGAAGGCGGATCATTACAGACCTGGACAGGATCGTGACGCCCGATGGTATCCAGGAAACTTACCAGGCAAAGATCGGTGGCATTCCGCAATGGGTATATGCACGCGGACAGCATAAGGATAACCCTGTGATCCTTTTTGTACATGGTGGTCCGGCTTCTCCGATTTCGCCGGTCATGTGGATGTTCCAGCGTCCTATTGAAGAATATTTTACCGTTGTAAATTATGATCAGCGTGGCGCGGGCAGAACTTTCCAGGCAACGCCGCCGGATTCTATAGCGCATACGATCAGGATCGATACCTATGTAGATGATGCCATCGAGCTGGCGGCTTACATCAAAGAACGTTATCAGGCTACAAAGGTAATTCTGATGGGGCATAGCTGGGGAACGATCATCGGCATGAAAGCCGTTCTGAAACGTCCAGATCTTTTCTATGCCTATATCGGTATCGGGCAGGTGATCAATACCAGGGTGAATGAGCAGGTGAGTTTTGAGTATGCCGTGTCGCAGGCAGAGAAATACAAAAATGATACTGCGCTGGCGGAGCTCAGGACGATTGCGCCTTACCCTGGTGATCAGCCGATCACCCGGGAACGGATTATCACGGCCAGGAAATGGGCGCAGTATTACGGCGGGTTAAGCGCTTACAGGAGTGAGTCGATGTATTTCCATAACGGCCCTTTGTTGTCGCCGGATTATGAGCGGAAAGAGGTGCCGTCAATTGATGATGGCAATGTGTTCACCCTATGGCGGGTGTTGCCGGAGTTCCTGGAAGTGGATTTTAAGCCGGTGAAGCGGTTCCCGGTTCCGGTGTTCATGTTTATGGGCAGGCATGATTATACCACGCCTTCGGAGCCTACAGCGGCCTGGTTAAAGGCGGTTAGTGCACCGGTAAAGAAAGGCGTCTGGTTTGAAAATTCTGCTCATATGATACCCTGGGAAGAACCGGGTAAGCTGCTGGTGGAACTGAGGGAGTGTTTAAAGCCGGTTGTTGGCAGGAAGTAGGGGAAAGAACGGTGATTTCACCATGTGGCGGGTGGAGGTTTGGTAGTGCTGGAAATGCGGCGTTGCCAGGTGTGCCTGGTGGGCGGCTTTACTGGCGTAAATTTCCACTATTCTCACCTGGTTGGGATTCTCCCGCTGGTACATAGGAAGATTGCAATGACCCCAGGTTCCTTTATCATGGACGCTGTCGCTTCAGTGCTGAGGATGGCATTGTATGCTTCCAGGTGTTCCGGTACGATTTCAATTTCAGCGATGCGTATCATCATATCGGCTGGCGGAGTGGTAGCTGATTGTGCGCTCAACCTTTATCATCCCCCTTCATCCTACTCTGATCTCAACGATTGCACAGGATTTGTCAATGCAGCTTTTACTGACTGAAAAGACACCGTCAGCAATGCAATGCCTGTGGCTATCAATCCCGCCACTATAAATACCCACCATTCGATATTTATGTGGTAAGCAAAGTTCTCCAGCCAGCTGTGCATCATGTACCAGGCCAGGGGAGAAGCGATCAGTACCGCGATGCCTACCAGGCGAAGGAAATCTTTTGAAAGCAACGCCAGTATGCTGCTTACGCTGGCGCCCAGCACTTTCCTGACGCCGATCTCTTTGGTGCGCTGCTCTGCCATGAAGGCAGACAACCCTAAGAGACCCAGGCACGCAACAATAATGGCCAGCACGGAAAAACTGGTGAAGATGCCGCCGGTGCGTTGTACATCGGTGTACATACGCGCAAAACGCTGGTCGAGGAAGGTATAGCGGATAGGCTGATGGGGAGCAAAACCTTTCCATACAGCGCTGAGTGCCTGCACCAGGAACCCCATATCCGCCGTGCTCACCTTAACGGATACGATTGAAGGACTATTCCCTATTTCCAGGCAAAGGGGGCGTATATTTTCCCGGAAGGATTCAAAGTGAAAATCTTCCACTACACCGATCACCGTTCGCGGCTCGTCTCCATGACTGATACGCATACCTATCGGATCTTTTCCCAATTGCTTAGCCATCATCTGGTTGATGATCACGGCCTGTGAATCCGTAGGCATGTTAACGTTAAAGTCCCTCCCTGCCACAATACGCATGCCCATTGTCTTCAGGTAGTCATGATCTATCTGCCATAACTGGCCGGATATGGGAGCTGTTTCCTGTGACTTCCCTTCTTCCCAGAATAGGTTATCGTTTCGCTTGGTACCGGCTACCGGCAGGTAGTCGCTGACGGAGGCGCGCTGTACACCGGGCACTTGTAACAGCGCTGCTTTAAAGGCCTGCATGCGGTTCCCTACGGCGTTGGCGCCTTGTATCATCATCACCTGGTCTTTTTCAAATCCTGTTTTTTTGTCAAGAATATATCTCATCTGCCGGTAGATCACAAAGGTGCCTGCGATCAGTGCAATGGAAACAGTAAACTGGAACACTACCAATGTGCTTCGCATACCAGACCTGCTGCCGCGGTTCACCCTTCCTTTCAGCGCCTGGATGGGTTGAAAGGAAGAAAGGTACAGGGAGGGATAAAGGCCTGCCAATAGTCCTGCCACTACTGCTGCGGCAAGCAGCAAGGGCGCCATCCACCAGGCGCTCCAGGGAATGTGCAGCGACTTGCCCGATAGTGTATTGAAATACGGCAGCAGCAGCCGGGCAAGCAGTATACCCAGGGCAAAAGAAAGCATACTGAATAACAGCGACTCGCTCAGGAACTGCCGGATCAAACTGCCGCGATCAGAGCCGATGGTTTTTCTCAGTCCTACCTCTTTGGCCCTGGTAGCCGATCTGGCGGTAGAGAGATTGATAAAGTTGATGCAGGCAATGAGCAGGATAAAGCCTGCGATTGCGCCGAACAGCCATACCATGCGAATGTCGCTGTGGCTGCGCCCATCATTGATACCCTGCGATCTCAGGTGAATATCTTTAAGCGGCTGAAATCCCAGGCTCACTTTCGACATAATATCTATAACCCCTTTGTTGCCGGTTGCCCGCGCGCTGTTCAACAGGTACCTGTCTTTAACGGCCGACAGCTTTGTCTGGAATTTTGCAATATCCGTTCCCGGGCGCAGCAGGAAGTAAGTATGATAGTTGGTGGTGAGCCAGTGGGTTTGTTCGCCCGGCCATAACTCAACGCCTTTCAGGGTAAGCAGAAAATCGCACTGCAGGTGGGAGGTCTCGGGGAAATCGGCGATGACGCCGGTTACCTCATAAGGTTTCGTTTTATCATCATTCAGGATCAGTGTTTTACCAAGCGGATCCTGATTCGGAAAGTATTTATCTGCCTTGCGTTTTGTGATCACAATGGTATTGGGTTTGCTGAGAGCATGCGCAGGATCCCCGTAAATAAAGGGCAGCTGCAGTAGCGTCAGCAGTTCCTGGTCTGCAAAGATCACCCCTTCTTCATAGGTATTCTGTTCTTTACCTGCAGGCCTTACTTCACTGCTTCCGGCGCCAAACAGCTCGCCGTCCAGTATGCGGCCGGCTTCCTCTACTTCAGGAAAGTCTTTCTTCATGGCGTTTGCCAGGGGAGGCGGCAGATAAGTGGTTCTGGCATTGGGCATATTCCAGTCTATCACTACCCGGTAGATACGGTCTGCCCGGGGATATTGTTTGTCATAGCTAAGTTCCTGCCTGATATATAAGCCAATCAGCAGGCAGGCGGCAATACCCAGGGCAAATCCACCGATCTTGATGAAGGCATACATTTTTTGTTTAGACAGATTCCGCCAGGCGATCCTGAAATAGCTGCTTAACATAATAGGAGCATTTTTATTTGGTGTAGGGTGTAGACCAAGAATATTGCCATTTTCTGTAAAGGCTTACCTATGGCTTTGTTGCAGGTTGCTGAAAGGCTTTTTCTGTCCGGTTCTGAACGATGATCGTCCGGAAGCGGACAACAGCGGCAGGATGACCAGGCCATATGCTGCGGCAGCGAGCATCATCACCCAGCTGAAGCCCAGCTCTATTGCAATGATACTGGCCAATCCCGTGCTGATCACCGACAGGCATCCGTTTACCCCCCAGGCCCAGGGTACTGCAGCTGCTTCCGTTCGGGCCACATAAGAAAGGCCGGCTGGAAAAGGTATACCCATCAGGAATGCCAGGGGCGCTATCAGCAATAGTACAATGAAAGCTTTAAAAAGTAAAGGCAGGTGCATGGTATTTTGCAGCAGCGGCGTTAACGCAGGCGCATATACCAGGAGCAAACCCGTAATGCAGATCAGCACTGCTATGAGCAGCTTTCGCGGTTGCATGAGGTAAGGCGATACATAACTGCCAAGGCCCGAGAAGATCAGCAGGGAAGTGATCACCGCTGCGGCGGCATATACAGGTGTGCCAAAGTACAGTATACAACGCTGGATCAATACCATTTCAACAAACATATAGCCGATGCCGCTGAAATAAACCAGGATACCCGGCAGGGCGGCGCTTTTCCATCCTTTTCTGAACAGCGGCACTATGATGAGGATGAAGGACAGCAGGATGATCTGCACAAAAGTAGCTATCAGCAGCAGGTAGCCCAGTTCAAGAAAAGGCAGTGACCGGTTGCCCAAAAAACCGGCTAAGCGTGGCAGGCGGGATAGTTTAATGAACTGCTGGAAATAAGGCTGGTTATCAGTAGCCGGACGGATGTTAAAATCATAATCGTTATAGAATCCGTTGCCGCCGGGGGATAATATACGGTTGATATAGTGAAACAGCAAAGTATCTTCCAGCTGGTTATACTGCGCGCGTTCCGATTCCAGCAGGCCGGGCAGGATAGCGGGATCAAACTGCATGTCTTCACAGAACTGCCGGACGGCGGCTATCTCTTTTGCTGTTAAAGGTGAACGTGTAACCGCAAAGGTGATAGTGCCCCAGCTTCTGACAGCGGCAATATGCTGACGCGGATCTGTAATGCCTGCGCTATACAGCATCTCCGTGATGGTGGCCAGCAGCTTCAGCGGATGGCGAAGCGGGTAGTCCATCCAGGCGCTTACACTGATGGCGCCATCGTGCCGCAGCCTGATCCACATTTCAAGGAAGGCTTCCCTGGTCAGTACAAACTGTTCCTGCAAGGCAAAGAGGCCTGCAGCTCCGCCAAAGGAGCCCGCAATGGGCAGCGTGATCAGGTCAAATTCTTCAGTGCCGGTTGACAGGAATGTGCGTGGTTCCAATGCAAGCGCGCGGACACCAGGGCCCCAGTCGTTTTGTAAGATGTTCAGCATAACGGCATTGGGCTCTACCGCGGTAATTTTTTCGGCACCATTGCTGCGGGCCTGTTGTATGTGGGCCCCGCCGCCGGCGCTTAGTACAAGCACTTCTTTACGCGGACCGATCACATACGGCAGTGCAAGGGTGGTATAGTTAAGGATACAGGAAGTATCTGCCTTGAGTACCGCGCCAAACCAGTCGCCATTTACAAAGGCCGCATAGTTCACATCGCCGGTAGTGGTAGCGTTCAGGCTTAAGCCTGGCGCATAGCGCAAGGCGGGCGAGGTGAGGGTTTGGATAAGTCCGCCGGGACTGTTCTTTTCCCGGGTGATCTTCGCCCCGGGCAGCAGCAGTGTTTTGCTAAGGTCTTTATATTGGGATAAGTGCAGGGGAGAAGGAAACATCCATTTCAGGCCGATAATGACGATGGCAGCCAGCACTATGAGGTATCGTCTTGGCAGGATCAGCCAGGCAGCCAGTACAGGCAGTATAGCCATGACCGTAGTGAGTTGCTGCGGACTCAGAATACCGACGCCCACCAGCGCCAGTATACCGCCCATGCCCGAGCCGGTTAGATTGGCGAAATACAGTTTGCTGATGCGCTCTGCATACGCCACAAACAGGAGGCCGATGGCCAGCGCACCCAGGAAAAAGGGAATGAAGAACAGCAGATAGTTCAGCAGCAGCAGTCCTGCCTGCTTTAAATCTGTGAAAAGCAGGTAAGCGTCAAAACGGATGGCCGGCGTTTGTGCAATACCGGTTACAAGGGCCATACCCAGTCCTGCGCCCATCATCAGCCAGAACAGCCAGGCAGTAAGATGGGCCAGCATTTTTTTACGGAAGATGGATAATACGGTGCCGGCTGTTCCGAAGCCCAGCAAGGCTACCGAAATTACCATGTAAGCGAAATGATACCATTGCACAATAGACAGCACTTGCATTAAAGCCAGCTGAAAAGCTATGATGGCAGCAGATAGCAGGCCAATAGACCAAAGTACCCTCATGGTTATACCGTTTGGTTGTCTTACTTCCTGGTAAAAGGGACAAACGAAACTGGCAACAGGCGTTTAGTGATGGCTTTACCATCTTTTTTGGTGACGAGCATCAGCCATTGTGTCTCAAAAGGAGAGCCTACCGGTAGGATCATTTTTCCATTCTCTTTGAGCTGTTCCAGCAGGGGTGGCGGGATATAGGCAGTGGCGGCAGTTACTACAATGGCATCGAAAGGGGCCTGTTCCTTCCAGCCATGATAGCCATCGCCTATCCTGACGGTAACATTGTTATATCCCAGTTGTTTTAATCTTTCGTTGGCGCTTTGTCCCAAAGGCGCAACGATCTCAATGGTATATACTGCTTTCACTATCCCGGACAGTATAGCGGCCTGGTAGCCCGAGCCGGTGCCTATTTCCAGCACTTTGAAGCCTGGCTGGGGGGTAATGGCCTGCGTCATGTAAGCAACGATGTAGGGCTGCGAGATCGTTTGTCCGTAGCCGATAGGGACGGGGCGGTCGCTGTAGGCGTAAGACCGCATGCTTTCGGGGACGAAGAGATGACGGGGTACAGCACGCATGGCCGCTAATACAGCTGGCGACCGGATCCCTTCTTTCCGGATCTGCTGCGTGACCATGGCGTTCCTGCTTTCCCGGTAGGCATCTTCCTGGAAGGGGGCGGCGCTCAGCGCCAGGGTCAGTATGGCGGTAGCGAGCTGCATCAGGACAAAGGTACGAATATGGGGCGTTTGAACGGTTGAACGTTTAAACATTACCTTCTCGCCAGTTTATACCCCTGTTTCTTCAGATACAATTTGGCGCTTTCCACTTCGGGGCGGCTGGAATTAGCCGTAATACCGGCCAGCTGCTGATAATACTGTTTAGCTTTGGCAGTATTGTTACACTTTTCGGCAGCGGCGCCGGCGCCGTACAGGCCGTTAAAACGGTTGGGGCGCGCTTTAAGGTTTGCTTCGTAGGCGGTGAGGGCTTCCTGAGGTTTGTTCATCTGCAATAGCATATCTCCCAGCAGTTCGCGGGCGGGAAGGATCTCGCCGGGTGTCACCGGCAGCTTCTGGATATTGTCTTCCAGGTCTGCTGCAGCGCGCATCAGCCGCAGCGCTGCTTCCTGTTTCTTTTCTTCTTTGAATAAAAGCCAGGCCTGGCAGGACTTGATCTGGATCAGCAGCTGGCTGGCCTTATAAGCGTCTTTCTGCGCCACGAAGGTATCATAGAGCAGCTGCAGTTGCCGCAGCTCCGTTCTGGCGGCATCATAACGGCCGGTGTTGGTGTTGCCCAGTGAGCGTGCATACCAGGTAATGGCCCGGGCCCAGGAATGCGCTTTCCAGGGAAAGCTGGCAGGACCAGGTGCCGGCAGTGCGGCGGCATCCTTCCAAAGACGGTTCTCCAGCGCATAACGGGCAGGAACGGCCGCCAGTGAATAGGCCACTTTAAAGCTGGCGGGATACACATTTGTGATGGCGGCAAGATAATCGCACTGTTCCTTTGCGCGCACGTTATCTCCCTTTTGCAGGTACGCGTATACCAGGTAATCTATCCCGTGCAGTTCTTCGTCCCAATGCCCTTTAATGCCCATATTCTCCCCGTAGCACCTGGCGGCGCTGGTAGCCGTGAGGTTGGATTGTATATCCTCTTCCCAGAGGCCCAGCCGTGTGAATATATGCGAAGGCATATGCTGTGCATGGGCAGAAGAAGGGGCCAGGGAGGCATAGCGTTTGGCCGCAGGCAGCGCCAGCTGCGCCAGTGGCGGATAATCGTAGCTGTGGATGATATAATGCACTACGCCCGGATGATCCGGCTTATAGCGATAGATGGCGGTTAAGAGCGCGCCCGCTTTTCGCTGCCTGCGAAAGGTGGTATCAGCGGGATTGGCGGCGCCGTTCAGCGCCAGTGCATAAAAGATGGCTGCTTCGGGGTCATCGGGATAATCCGCATACACTCTTTCCATGGCCTCTTCAAAGCGCTCACTGCGCGTGGTATGAGGGGTGATATCCCAGTTGTTATAAAATGCAGCCAGGGCATTGATATAGGCAGACTCACGGGCTGTTTTTTTAAGATCCTGTGCAATGGTGATCGCTTTAGCGCCTTTTTCCAGTTCTTCCTTTGTGGGAGGCGTCCAGAGCGGGTGGTAATTGCTCATAGCCACTCCCCAGTAAGCCATAGCGCATCCTGGTTCCTGGTCGATGATCCTGGCAAAGGCTTTTTCTGCTTCGTCATATTCGAAGGAGTGCAATAATGATACAGCGAGATTGAAGTCTTTCTGAGTTTTTTCAGCGCAGGAGGTCTTGAAGTTTACCTCGCCCAACTGTTTTTCGGGCGGGCCGCAGAGTATTATTTTTCCTCTCTTCAGATCGATAGCGCTGATCGCTTCGGTAGTAGGGATCCTGTTCTTATGTTGGCATGCTGCAATAAAGAAAACGCATAGGCCGGTGATGAACAGTAGTAAGTCCCATGGGAACTTTTTCATGTCGTGGCAATTTGCGGGGTAACTGTAAAAATAAATCAGCCAATTAATTTGGCTTTAGGCATAGATCTGTTCCGAAGTTAATATAAATTGACGGATTTTTGGTGTGCGGCAATGGTAAGATCCGCTGCTGTGGTATATTTTTATTTTTTTTAATTATGCTAATAGCTTATATTTTTAAAAAAGAAAGAAGGATGGCAAGTCATGTATTTTCCAGGTTAATGTTTTGTTTGCTGCTCCTGTTAAGCGCTGCCGGCGCTTCCGGGCAATCCACCCCGGCTGTTACGGATGTTTCCAATCACCTGCTGGACTGGCTCAAAAAGCTGAATACGAATTTTGACAAGTACTATACGCCTGAAAAAGGTCCGGATCTGAAAACACGGGTAGCCTTGCTGAAGGATGATCTCACCATCTATATGAAAGCCCGTAAGAAGTTGTCAGACAGCCTGTTCAGGAACAATATCGCCCCCGGGAAAAAGGACCCCGCCAACCTGGAGTCGCTCAAAACCAAAATGAGCACGGTAATGGGCCGTTTGCGGGATGTAACTGACCTCACCAATAAAGAGCTGCGGGTGGAGGGCGACAAGCTGAATGATGAGATCTACAACGCCCTTTACGGCGAACCGGCCCGCTATTTGTCTTACCTGGATGCATTTCTTGACGGGGCGGATGTTACCAAAAAGGACCTGGCAGTTGACGGCAGTGCAGTCTATGGCCGGTTTGAAGAATGTGTGAATAATCTTTCCGCGGTACAAAGCAGGATTGAGCACAGGATGTAGGCGTACGGCATCAGATATAATGAATTGTTAATATTTTTACTGCACTTGTATATATTTTTATCCTGTCTTAGATTGAGACGAAATGAGGCGCGCTATTCTGTTACAAAAGACAGTTATCATCATCCTTTTACTCCTGTTCCGGCTGGCAGCCAGCGGACAGGTGCAGGTGTATGGAACGGTATATGACCGTTCCGCCCGCTTTGGCATGGAAGGAGTAAGCGTGAAGACAAATTCAGGCGCCGGCGCCGTTACAGATTCCCTGGGGCGCTACAACTTATGGCTGCCCCTGGATGATTCCATCAGTTTTTCCTACCAGGGTAAGTCTACCCAGAAATTTGCCGTCAGGGAGCTGCGCCGCGGGCGTGCCTTTGACATGAGCATTCATGTAGACATTAAGACCCTGCCCACCGTGGAGGTGATTTCCAAACCGCATACCCACCAGCTGGACTCCATAGAGAACCGGAATGAATATCGCAAGTATTTCGATTTTGAGCGGGAATACCTCACCAGCAGCGGTATGGGAGCAGGGGTGAACCTTGACCTGCTCTTTGGCATGAAGAAGGTTAAAAGGATAGAGCAGTTCAGGCGGCGCCTGGAAGCGCAGGAACGCGATAAATATATTGATCACCGTTTTAACAGGGGCCTGGTAAAACGGATCACCGGTTTACAGGCGCAGGCGCTGGATACTTTTATGTTGCAGTACAGGCCCAGCTATGAGATGTTGTTATGGTTCGAGAACGATTACGAATACTACAAATACATCCGCGACGAAGGTCTGTACTTTTCAGAAATGTGGAGGCGCGAGCATCCGCTGCAGGGACAGTAAATTTATACACTCACAATATTACGAAAAGCAATGGGCAGGCAGACAGCAGCTGGAATACATTCCTCCAGCTTTGAGTTTTTAAAAGCATTAAAGCAAAACAACAATCGCGACTGGTTCAACGAGCATAAGGCACAATACCTGGCAGCGCTGGAAAACATGGAACACTTTGCAGACGCCTTACTTGCACAGCTCAGTACACATGATCTGATAGAGACACCATCGGGTAAGAAAAGCCTCTTCCGCATTTACCGCGATACCCGTTTCTCCAATGATAAAACGCCGTATAAAACACATTGGAGCGGAGTTTTTAAACGCGCTACCAAGCAACGGCGGGGAGGATACTATTTCCAGATAGAGCAGGGCAACAGCTTTATAGGCGGCGGTTTCTGGGCGCCGGTAACGCATGACCTGAAACGTATCAGGGATGATATTGCATTTGACGCTGCCCCGCTGCGCAAGATCCTGAAGAGTAAGTCGTTCACGTCTCTATTTGGATCGCTGGAAGGTGAGCAGCTGAAGAAAGTACCCAGGGGCTATGCGGCCGGTCATGAAGCGGCAGATCTTCTGAAATACAAACAGTTCTTACTGATCAGGCGATTTACAGATAAGGAGGTACTGGATGGCCAGTTTTTAAAAGAAGTGGGCCTGACCTTCAAAGGCATGCGCCCTTTCTTTGACTACATGAGCGAGGTGCTGTCTGCCGATGTGAATGGGTTGGCAGACTAAGAGATAAATGTTATCTTGTTTCGTTTGGAAGTTTAAAATACAACTACATCATATGCTTAGAAAATTCCTCGTATTTGGTATGAGTGCATTATTGCTGGCGGGCTCCGCCGGGGCAGTAGTGTTACCGGGGGCTGCTGCACAGGCAACGGCGCCGGCTGCAGATTATAAAGAGCTGATCGGCCGTTGGGACATTACCGTTGATGAGAACGGGAAAAGCGTTCCTTCCTGGCTGGAAGTGAAACTTTCAGGTACCCGCACCCTGGTGGGATATTTTGTAGCTGCTTCGGGTAGCGCCCGCCCGGTGGCCAAGGTGAATTTCAATAACGGCCAGTTCGATTTTACCATTCCGCCGCAATGGGAAAAAGGCGACCAGGATTTTGTGATCAAAGGTGCGCTGACAGAGGACGGTATAGCAGGAACGATGGTCACCAGCGAAGGCAAGGAATACAAATGGAAAGGCGTGAAGGCGCCCTATCTGAAAAGGACCGCTGCACCGGTGTGGGGCAAACCCATCAACCTGTTCAACGGTAAAGACCTCAGTGGCTGGAAAGCGGTAGGTAATACCAACCAGTGGATCGTAAAGGATGGCATCCTTATCAGCCCGCATTCCGGCGCTAACCTGATCTCCGAACAGACCTTCAATGATTTTAAGCTGCATGTGGAATTCAGGTACCAGAAGGGCAGCAATAGCGGCGTGTATTTAAGAGGCCGTTATGAATGCCAGATAGAGGACAGCGATAAAGATACCCATCCGTCTAACGTGTTGTTCAGCGGTATATACGGTTTCCTGGCGCCCAGCGAGATCAATGCACTGGGGCCCGATCAGTGGCAGACATATGACATCACGCTGGTGGGCCGTATGGTGACGGTTGTGGCAAATGGTAAAACGGTGATCAGCAACCAGGAGATACCCGGTATTACCGGCGGCGCTTTAGACAGCAACGAAGGAGCGCCCGGCCCTATCTATTTCCAGGGGGATCATGGTCCGATAGCGTTCAGAAAAGTAGTGATCACACCGGCTAAGTAAGCCGTATTGTGTTGACCATATTAAGCCCGCGGCCAGCCGCGGGTTTTTTATTTCTATTAACTTTTTATTATTAAATTACAGTAAGGCCGCTGCTTTCATGCAGATAGTCTTACTTTACCATTTATCCTTTATTCTAAAAAACACTCTATGAAACCTGTATTTGTAGCATTATCGCTGCTGTGGGCCCTTGCCTGCAGACAGGAAAACCTCCGTCCCGCTAACCCTGATCCCTCCAACACACAGACCGCTGATGTAAAGGCGAACATCGCCGCTGCTGCCACGCCCAGGGAGCTCATTATATGCGACCAGAAGAACGCCCGCATCATTATGGTAGATGTTGCTAATGGAAACGCTATCACCTGGGAGTGGAAAGCCACCGCTTCCTACGCTATGATCCGTTCCGGTGCGCAAGGCTGGTTTTCCAACCTGAGCGATGCCAAGCTGGTGTACAACGGTGCTTATGTACTGGCTACGGCCTCCGGCGGCGGCGTGGCGCTGATCAACGTCAGCTCTAAGAAAGCTATCTGGTATGATTACGCAGGCGGTAATACGCATTCTGCCGAACTGCTGCCTAATGGCAACATTGTTACCGCCTCCACCACCGGCGGTTACCTGATGATATTTACGACAGACAGCTACAGCAATGACCAGTCTGCACAAACAGCGCCCATCGCCTTTGAAGACGTGCATAATGTGGTTTGGGATCATGCCCGTCAGCAGTTGTATGCAGCCGGTAAGAATAAGCTGAAAGTATTTACCTACAACAACAGCTGTACTGCGCCAAAACTAACGCTGAAGGCTACCTATACCATGCCCGAAGGCAATGCACATGACCTGTTCCCGGTGCATGGCAGCACAACAGACTTGTGGCTGACCAACTCCGGGCATATATATAAGTTCAATGTAACAACGGGCGCGTTTACCCTGCAGAAAACCATCAGTGGTGTGAAATCAGTTAACTCTGGCCCGGCGGGTTATGAGACGATTATGGCGAGGGCTACGGGCGCAGGCGGGGAAACCTGGAGAACAGACCAGATTGTAGATATTGATGGCGCGGTGGTGTATAAGAATACTTCACTGGGATTATATAAGGCCCGCTGGAAACTGGTGAATACATTTAGTTACCCGGCGGGAGATAAGTTTCATGAGTGTACGCACTGAAAGGTTTGAAGTTAGTTGAAGGTTAAAATAAGGGTCTTCATCCTTCGTCATTGCGAGAAGAGCAGCGGAGCTATACGTACAGGACGACGAAGCAATCTTCTAACACTAATTTAAAATAATGACATTAGAAGATTGCTTCGGCCCGGCTTCCCGTTAACGCCCTGAGGGCCCCCGCAATGACGGGATTGGAGATCCTTTTTTAATTATCCTCCTTCAATGTTGCCAGAAAACTCACCACATCCCTGATCTCTTTCCTGGACAATATCGCCTTCATATCCGGCATGCTGGATGCCGCATATTTCTTTTCAACGATCTGCTCATTCGGGATCAGCTGCTCGGGTTCCAGGCCAATCTTCACTTTCAGGCCTGCTTTGCTTTCACCTTGCAGTATACCGGTAATGTTCTGTCCATCTTTCAGTTTCAGTGTCACCATTCCAAAACCGGGCGCCAGGCGTGCACTGGGAGAGATGAGCGCTTCCAGCAGCTGTTTGCGGGAAATGCGGTTGGCTACACCATTCAGCCGGGGACCAGCATTGCCGCCTTTATCGTCAATGGTATGGCAGCGGATGCATTGTGAGTTCTGGTTCTGGAAAAATATTTGTCTGCCCCTGTGCGGATCACCGCCTTCCAGGCTGCTGGTATAGGAAGCCAGCAGGGCATCGGGCGACAACTTACCGCTGATCTCCTTATACCGGGCGATCAGCTGCGGAGAGCGGCTGCTGTCTATCGCTTCACCCAGTTCCAGCAGGATGCCGGAGCTAAGCTGGTTGTTCGCCATTTTATTGAGCAGACCTTCCAGGGTGGACTGTGTTTCCGCTACAGGCAATTTGCCCAGCGTGAGCACGGCCGCCTGCTGTTCTTCTACGGAGCGGGTATTGATCACGTCTGCCAGCAGGCTTACCATGACTGCTTTTGAGATCGTCATTTTTTCCAGCAGATCGAGGCCGGCTACACGTACCTCTTTTTCTTTATCGGCCAGCGCCAGTTTGATGCCCTGTTCTGCCAAAGGATCCTGCAGGGCCACCAGCGCTTTCAGCGCTTCCACCCGCATGGCCGGTTCGCGGTCATTTTTCAATACGGCCAGCAGGGGAGCGGCCGCCTGCCTGATCTTCAGCTTATTTACTGCTTTGGCGGCGCTGAGCTTTACGGGCAGGGCTTTGCTTTGCAATAAGGCGGTCAGCGCTTCGCCTGATTTATTCACCAGTATGGCCGGGTCTCTTTCTATTACACCCCGGTAGCGGCCATCAACCCGGTCTGCTACAGATGGTTTGGCCCATCCGCTCAGGGCGTCAATGGCTTCTGCTCTCATCGCGGCGGGAGCGCTTTCCTGCTGTGCATATTGAATGAGGTTTTGCAGGGCAGCGTCGGTGCCTACACGAAGATTGGCATTGATAGCGCGCCTGAGCAGGGCTTCATTTTTAAAAGTAGTGGTGTTGAGTATATTGCCTAAAGCGGGCAATGCATCTTTAATAGAGAGATCATCGTTGATAGCGCGGGCAGCTTCTGTTACCACAAATTCATCCTTATCGTTCAGGAACTGCGCCACACCGGGATGCGCCATTCTCCTGAGGGCCACTACTGCGGCTATCCGCAGGGCGCGGGAAGGACTGGAGGATAATGCCACCACCGGATCTGCTTTACCGATGCGGCTTAAAGCCAGGGCGCCCGCATGACGGATGTAAGCGTCGTTATCATTTTCCGCTTCCAAAAAAGCAATGATAGGTTGAACGGCCGGTGCATATTTGATCCTTCCAAGCGCTTCCGCGGCAAAAAAACGGGCGCGGCTGCTGTTATCTTTCAACACGGGGATCAATGCAGGACCCGCTTCCTGGTACTTAATATCCCCCAGCCATTTAGCCGCCTGTGCGCGGATCTCCGGATCATTGTCTTTCAATACGGGTACCAGTGCGGCAGCGTATTGCTTATCCTGGCGGGCCAGCTGGCTGATACCCCAGATAGCGTGTACCCTTGCCAGTTGGTGAGTGGTTTGTTTGAGCGCCTGCAGGAAGATCTCGTTGCCTTTTGCCTGGCGTTTTACCAGCTCAAACTGGGCTTTCAGCCTCACGCGCATATCCGGATTGGAAAGGAGCTCGCCGAGTGCCGCTTCATTGCGTTGGGAGAAGTCGGCCGCCAGGAGCGCTTTTGTTGTTTTACGAACAGGATCCAGTGCGCCGGTACTATCGTCCAGCTTCCAGATGCGGCCGTAGTTATGAGTGCCCCAGCCATCGATCCAGTCGGCTACATACAGGGCGCCATCCGGTCCGAAATCCAGGCCGGTGGCAAGCACGCCGCCTAACACCTTTTTATGTTCACCCAGCTCAAAGGTGGCGCCTTTGGGCTGCAGGCGGAAGCTGTGAATACCGGAGTTGGAGGGATTGCCTACAAATTCGGCGATGAAGAAAGTGTTCTTATAAGCTTCGCCCAGGGCGGTGCCGGGGTTATACACCATACCGGCGGGACCGCTGACAAAGTTGCTGATGCAGGGAGTGATGTATGCTGCCTGTCCTTCAAAACGGGGCAGGTACATCTTTTCATCCATCCACACTTTATAGCTGTTATTCTCCGGGTCACGGTATTTACCGTATTGCCAGTTGCTGCGCCAGCCCTGATCGGAGCCGTTCACGATATATACCAGGCGTTCTTTTTCGCCGGGGTGATCACCGTCGTTATCTTCGCTGATCAGGTTACCGTATTCATCAAACACGAACTCGTGCGTATTGCGGATGCCGGAAGCAAATATTTCAAAGTCGCTCCCATCGGGGTTAGAGCGGGCGATGACGCCGCAGTTGGGATATTCCCATTTGGTGCCATCGGGCCCTTTGCCGTTGAAGCCAATGTCCCCGATCTGCCAGTAGATGCGGCCATCGGGCCCCATTTCAACACCAGACATGCCATGGCCGCTGAAGCCGATGTGGATGCCATAGCCGTGGGATATGGAGGTCTTTTCATCGGCAATGCCGTCTTTGTTCTTATCCTTTATCCGCCACAGATCGGGCGCTACTGCCAGATAGAGATCGTCGCCTTCGGCCAGTACGCCGCCTGCAACGTCGGTTACTTCGTCGTTAAAGTCTTCCACTACGTGCTGGGAAAGATCGGCCACTCCATCGCCGTTGATATCTTCCAGGCGGTACACATGTTCTTTTTCAATGGTCAGATCGCGCCAGTCGCGGGAGCTGTCGCCATTGAGGTCTTCCAGCCAGCCGTTCTTTTTGCTGTTTTCAGGAGAGAGTTCCTTGTGCAGGAAAGCGCGTCTTTCTTCCACGGTTTGCAGGGCGATGGAAGGGAGCTCCCAGTCGCGGTGCCCGCGTATATCAAATTCAGAGTTTTTCTGCCTGTCGGTAGTGGTGTAGTATAATCTGCCCTGGTTATCGATATCGATGGCGATGGGCGAGATCACCAGGGAGTCGATACCCCAGAGCTTCAGCGTCAGTCCGGGCGCCAGTGCAGGTTTTACCTGGGAGCCGATGGAATCCGCCAGCTGGGCGGTTTTGGCAGTATCCATCTGGTAGATTTTTTTGTCAGCCGTATCCGGTTGACCGCAGCCCGGCAGCAGGGCGGCGGGCGCCAATAGGGTGATCGCTAGCAAGGTGTTGATCCTTTCAGGCGAAGCAATCAGTCGTTTCATTGTAGAATTTAAATGGTTTCTGTTAGGCATGTTGATCAGGAAGGGGATAAGTTAGGTCAAAAATCCGCCAAATGCAAACCGTCTGACATATTTAGTGTAGGTCAGACACATATTGACCTTTATTTAAATAGGAATGGTATGGATAGTATTTTAATCATGTTACCCCTCAGCCCAGCACAAACCTGTACCCGATCCCTTTGATCGTCAGGATCTGCAGATTGTCATCCTCTTTCAGTCTTACCCGCAGGCGGGTGATATAGACATCCAGGTTGCGGCTGTTAAAGAAAGAATCATGTCCCCAAAGCAGGTCAAGGATGGTTTTCCGGTCAATGATCCCGTTACGGTGCTCATACAGCAGTTTTAACAGCTCGCTTTCCTTGTAGGACAGTTTTACTTCTTCCTTTCCGTTCACCAGCAGCTGGCGGCTTGTATAGAATTTAAACTTCCCTATTTTAATATGATCAGAGGGTGGGGCAGGGGCTTTTTCCCGGAAGCGGAGTACATTGTCGATACGAACGATCAGCTCTTCCATGCTGAAGGGCTTACGGATATAGTCATTGCCACCCAGTGAAAAGCCTTTTACCAGGTCGGCCGTTTGCGTTTTGGCGGTGAGGAACAGGATGGGTACCTGGGGATCGATTGCGCGGATCTCTTCAGCTACTTCAAAACCGTCTTTATTGGGGAGCATCACATCCAGCACGCATACGGTGGGTCTGAGCGTTTTGAACAGCGGCAATACCTTCTCTCCATCGCTTTCCATGGTTACATCGAAGCCGCGCCGCTGCAGACTCTCTTTCACGATCTTACCCAGTGATAGTTCATCTTCCACGTATAGAATACTGATGTTCATCTCAGCCAATGGTTTTAAACTTTATAACCCGGCCCCTGTTGTACTGTATGACCGGCGCTTCTGCAAAGGGAAGCTTAACAGAAAAAGTGCTGCCTTTATTCACTTCGCTTTCTACCTCGATAAAGCCCATATGGCGTTGCACGATATGAGCAACATAACTAAGGCCAAGGCCGTAGCCTTTGATATTATGACGGTTGCCGCTGGGCACCCGGAAAAATTTTTCAAAGATCTTATTCTTATACTCCCGTTCGATACCGATACCGTTATCGGCTACACGTATTTCGATATACTGTTTGTGATCGATGATGTGGATGAGGATATCAGGTTCCCCGGTGCTGTATTTCAGCGCATTGTCCAGCAGGTTATAGAGTACGCTGGTCATATGCAGTTTGTCGGCAGTGATGATGAAATTATGCCCGGTTGTTTTCAGCGCGGTAGCAGCCTTTTTCTGCTCAAACTGCAGCTTCATGGACACCAGTACCCCCCTGGCCAGGTCGCGCAGGTCAAACTGTTCTTTGTTCAGGGTGATTTCGCGGTTCTCGAACATGGAAAGTTTCAGCACTTTATCTACCAGCATGCTAAGCCGTTGCATTTCGTTGGCGGAAATGTCCAGGTATTCATTTGTCCTTTGCAGGTCTTCCAGGGCGTCAAAGCTTCTCAGTGCTTCGATAGCCACGCTGACGGTAGCGATGGGCGTTTTCAGCTCATGTGTCATGTTGCTGATGAAATCATTTTTCAGGCGGGCCAGTTTCTGTTGTTGTTTGAGGTTGCGGTACAGCAGCAGGAAGGAAAGGGTGGTAACGCCCAGCAGGAATGCGGACACCAGTATCGGCTGACTGATCCTTTTCAGCAGGTACCACCTGTTATTATCAAAGCGCAGCTGGTAGCTGACAGGCTTTGTAATGCCGATGGTCACCGTATTGCCTTCCAGGCCTTCCGGGAAGGGGTCAAACACATCTTTTGTTGTATCTGCAGGAAAGGCATTGATATGGAAGCCGAGGTGTATATTCTCTGCATCGAGGGCTTTGCGGTAACGTTCGCTGAGTTCTTTTACCGTGATAGCATCCTGCAGGGAGTCAATGCCTGCTACAAAGCGGGCAACAGGCCTTAAGCCGGGCGGCGCCTGGGTAAGATGATAGCTGACATTAATGGTGTCTCCATCTTCCCGTGTGCTGTTCACGCCGGAAGCACGGTCCAGCGACACCATCAAGGTACGTTTGGTCATACCGGCCGCCGGGATGGGAGCCTCCTCATAGACACTTTCGGCCCTTATTTTCTCAGCGATGATGCCCGAAGCGCGGACAACCCCTTCACGCTCCCGTATACGGAAGTGAAAATTGGAATCGAGCTTCAGTTTGGCAGCCTGCAGGCGGAATATTGTTTCCCGGAAAAGAATATTGGTGCGCGCAGTGAACAACCGTCTTTCCTCCCGGTAATTCTTGCGCAGCCAGTATGCCTGGAAAGCAGTGATCACCAGGATGGTCAGTATGATCAGAAAGGCCGTGACCGGTATGGATAATTTGTAACGCAAACAGTTGACAAGATAGTTTGTAATGGCAATACTACGGCAAATGTTGCACATCCACCGCCCCCGGTCGCGAAATATTAACCTTAATTAACATTAAAGCAAGGCTTATTAACCGCTGTTGCAACAGCAACATAATAGCTTTAGCTTCTTAAAATCACACACTATGAAGCACACCATTTTAACACTGTCAATGGCACTTACATTATTGGCCGTTAAGGGACAGCAAAAAGAAGGAAGGGTGGTATATGAACGTACCGTGCAGATGCAGATGCGCATGATGGGTGGAGGGAATGAGATGGAGCAGATGATGCCCCGGACGCGTAAAGACAAGCTGGAAGTATTGTTCGGTAATGACCAGTCCCTTCGCCGTACACTGGACGATGATGTACAGGAAGACATGACAGCCGAAAGAGGCGGCATGCAGGTACGCATGATGATAGCCGGCGCCAATGATATTACTTACACCGATTTCAGTGCGGGCCGCACGGTTGAACAGCGCGAATTTGGCGCCAGGAACTACATTGTGGCAGACAGTATCAAAAAGCTGAACTGGAAGCTGACCGGTGAAACCAAAACTATTCTGAACTATCCCTGTCAGCAGGCCGTAGCTCAACGCATTGGTAAACGTAACATCACTTCCATGGAGAACGGCGAGTTAAAGAACCAGGAAGTAGCAGACACCATGAATATTACCGCCTGGTTTACCCTTGCTGTTCCTGTACCCGCGGGACCGGAGTACCAGGGACAGCTGCCGGGATTGATACTGGCAATAGATGTTAATAATGGCCGGGTGGTATACGAGGCGGTAGCATTATCACCCAAGGTGGATATAGCCGATATTAAAGCGCCTTCCAAAGGCAGAAAGGTAACAGCGGAGGAGTTTGCGCAGGAAAGGGAAAAGGTGATGAAAGAGATGCAACGGAATGGAGGCGGCAGAGGTACAACGATTAGGATTGGAGGGTAGGGAGACGGGGAGGAACCCCCTTCCCTCTACCTCATCACCCTGATTCCTCCCTTCCCGGCTCCAGGGCCTGCAGCCAACCCACTCTTACTCAAACTATACGTAAACGTCAGCATAAAGAACCTTTGCAGGTTGGTGATCCGCGTATCTTCCAGGTAATTCTGGTTGCTTGTCCGCGTAATACCTACATTCTGATTCAGCAGGTCAAAAACACTCAGTTTTAGTTCGCCCCTGTTAAAGCGGAGGAACTGCTTGCTGAATGAAGCATTCCACAAAGGTACCTGTGCATTAAAACCAGCTGCCCGCTGGCTGTTGATCGTATAGGTAAAACTGGTGCTGAGGAAAAATTGCGCAGGCAGCTGCCAGTTGACTTCACCTTCATACTGTTGTGAAAAATAATGGATATTGTTAGCCGCCTGCAGGGAGTAAGTACTTGAATAGAAATTAAAGCTGCCACCTGCAGAAAGGTCCAGTTTCTCTGAAGGGCTCAGATCAAAGCGCAGCGAAGGGCCCAGTGAAAGTGTATTGATATTATTGGGAGCTGCATTGATGAACTGCTTGGTTTTGCTGTACCCTATATTGCTGCTGAAGTTCACGGTGCCCTTTAATGCCCGCAGCGGAAGGCCCAGGTTAACCGTACCACTCATATTGAGTACGCCGTCCACATTCACAGGACGGGTACGTTTGATGCCCAGCGAATCCACCGTGTCATAGTTCACGATCTTGTGCTGTGTTTCCTGCAGGTTGAAGAAGGCAAAGAAGTTTTTATTCCGGAAAGGATCAACAGACATAAAATTCACCTGTACCGCATGCGTAAACTCCTGCTGCAGATCAGGATTGCCTTCCCTGATATTCAGGGGGTCGGTAATATCAGGTACCGGCTGCAGCTGCGAAATATTCGGCTGGTTGGTGATGGCTGCATAGTTGATACTGAGATGGCGGTACCGGGTAAAGTCATACTTGAACCGCATGGAAGGCAGCAGGTTGTAAAACGACTTACTGATCACAGAATCGCTGGAGCCGGCAATGATTTTGCCTTCCAGATCCGCCCGCTGCCAATTAAGACCTGCCGCCAGGCTGAAATTTTTCTGCTGCGTACGGATGCGGATACCCGCATTGGTATACCCGTAGCTGTTCTCGAAATTATTACTCAGCGCAGGATTGAGCTGATCAAATTTGCCGTTGTTCCCGTTATAGTCATATGTTATCTTCTCTGAGCTGCTGCTGGTATTACTGCGACTAACACTGAATTCCAGCAGGGAGCGTTTGAACAACGGTTCTGTATACACGGCGCGCAGGTTATAACTGTTCAGACTTCCGGATGTATTGTTCTGTTGGTGGATAGAATCGTCAACAGGCGTAGACGGATCACGCTTGTAAAAGTGATTCACAGATAACAGGCTGCCCTCACTTTCAGAGCTGTTCAGGCTTGTCTGCAGCCCCAGTGAAAATGTCCGTCCTTTTCGATGGAATTTCTTCCGGAAGAGTATGTCGTTCCGGAGATTGCTGCCGTGCCCATTGGAGCTGTTATTACTGAAGCCCTGGTTTGCCAGCTGATGATCACCGGTTAATGTTTCATAGGTATTAAAGCTTTTATTGCCGGTTTCCTGGTAGCTGGCGGAAGAAGTGATCTTCAGGGAGTGGAAGGAATCGATATTGATATCAGCCGTCAGGTTCAGCCGGTGACTATTATTAAGGTTGTCGCTGTTGGACCGCTGGTTATAGAAGTAGGAAGAATCTGGCAGGAAATACTGGCGCTGTGTATTGCTTTCCTGCTGTGGGTTGTAGCGGTTATAAAAATAGCTGCCGTTAAGATCGGTTTTATTACCGATGATGTTGCTATAGTTTACCCCGCCGCCCCAGATGGTTTTAATACCGTTACTGTTACTGTTGCCCATCATTGACGCCATAGGATCATCGGCATTCAGGGTGAAGCTGGCGTTGCCGCTGCCGCTTTGCCGCATCCGGTTCAGTTCACCGCTGAAGTTCATGAGGTCCATGAAGGAGAAGCCTTCGCCATTGGTGTTGTTGGCCATGCCAATGGCAGACAGCTGTCGTGCGCCTTTAAAGGAGTTGACATTGAAACGGCCTTCATAGCGTTCATCCGTACCCGCACCCGCGCTGGCTTTGCCAAAGAGGCCTTTCTTTTTATCCTCTTTCAGTTTAAGGTTGATGGTCTTTTCACTGTTACCGTCGTCAAAGCCCGTCAGCTGGGCGGCGTCGCTCATACGGTCGTACACCTGTACTTTGTCTACCGCATCAGCCGGGAGGTTTTTGGTGGCAATTTTAGGATCACTGCCAAAGAATTCCTTGCCGTCTACCAGCACGCGGTTCACTTTTTGTCCCTGCGCTTTTACGGTACCGTCTTTATCTACCTGCAGGCCGGGCAGTTTTTTCAGCAGTTGTTCTACACTGGCATTAGGGACAGTGCTGAAAGATCCTGCGTTGTATTGCACGGTATCGCCGATCAGCGTAACAGGCGGCGCTTCGCCGGATACTACTACTTCATTCAGGGTCCTGCTCAGATCAGATAGCAGGATGTTGCCGAGCGCTACCCGCGGATTGGCGGCGCTGATGCTAACCATGATGCTGGTACTGTGGTAGTTCAGGTGGGTGATCAGCAGGCGGTATTCTCCTGCGGCAATACCGTTCAGCTCGAAAGCCCCTTTGTTATCGGTCATCATAAAGCTGACCAGTGAAGAATCCTTTTTCTGCAGCAGGGTAACGGTGGCAGAAGTTACCGGGCGACTGCCAATCGTATCTACTACTGTACCGGTAACAACGCCGTTCCTTTGTCCATAGGCGGTAATGCAGATAATGCTGCAAATGATGCATAGTAAGTAACTTTTGGGCATGATAATCCTTTTAGCAGTTGAACAGCTACGAAAATACCCTGGGCATAAAAGAAAGCAGGTTAACAAGCCTTGCTTTAATGTTAAGGAAGGTTAATAAAAACGGATTAACTTTATTGATTATGAAGCATACAGAACGTTTCAGCGACCGGGTAGAGAACTACGTAAAGTACCGGCCGCATTATCCGCAGGCTATTATACCCTGCCTGGAGCAGGAAGCCGGCCTTACACGCGACAGCGTAGTGGCTGATATTGGCGCGGGCACCGGTATCTCTTCATTGCTTTTCCTGGAATATGGAAATAAAGTGTTCGGGGTAGAACCTAATACCCCCATGCGTGAAAAGGCAGAGCAATTGCGGCAGCGCTTCCCCCATTTCACCACCGTAGCCGGTACGGCAGAACGTACCATGCTGCCCGACGCCTGTGCAGATCTGATCGTGGCAGGGCAGGCCTTCCACTGGTTCAGCCAGGGGGCGGCCAGGGTAGAGTTCCGCCGTATTGGCCGTAAAGATGCACATATTGCGCTGATGTGGAATGAACGCCGTACAGATACCGATTTTGAGCGGGAGTACGAATTGCTGGTAGCCCAATATGCAACGGACTATAAAGAGACCGGTCATCGTAATGTTGGTCCGGCGCAGCTGGCGCAGTTTTTTTCGCCCTCTGCTTATAGCGAGCATACATTTCATAATGCCCAGCTGTTTGATTTCACCGGATTGAAGGGCAGGTTGTTGTCTTCTTCTTATGCACCACAGGAAGGGCATCTTTCACATCAGCCGATGATTCACAGGCTGGAGGAGATATTTGAGCGGTATAAGCAGCAGGGGATGGTGAAGTTTCATTATAATACGAGGTTGTATGTGGGGAAGGTGTAGGTGGGCCGAACCAATATCAATATTAAATATATGGCCAAAGGGTATTCTAGTATCATCGCTAAGTATGATGATCGGTATTTTGAAAACTGGATAAGGTTTATTTCTGAGCAATTTATACTTTGGGAAGGCGATAAACGTATCGTTATTTTGACTGAGGATGGTGATGAGGAAATAGTAGAATTATTGTCGGTTGAACAGGCTTTTCGGGAAAAGCACCAGGTCGTTATCAAGTTTCGAAATTCTCGGGGGAGAACAATTGCTGCCAGGATTTTGCAAAACATAAAATCCTTTATCGTTGAATACTATTCAATGGACGAACTGTTGGATGATGAGGACCATAATATGTTTTACAACTGCTTGCTGGAAAGATTTGTGGAGTTGTCAAAGCATACGCAAGTTGGCGGGTTCGTATTTGATCGGGATGGTTATACGGAGGACTATATTCAATTTTATTAGAGTTGAAGAAATGGGCGCAGCGGATGATGCAGCCGGGCAGGAGTTGGAATATTGGGAATTACAGGTATGGGTTTAATGGGAAGGAGAACGACAACGAAATCAAGGGCGAAGGAAATCAGCAGGATTATGGGATGAGGGTGTATGATCCGAGGTTAGGGAAGTTTTTGAGTGTGGATCCGTTGACTAATAATTATCCGTTTTATGCACCATATCAATTTGCTAGTAACAATCCCATTGTTGCAATCGACGTGGATGGCCTTGAATCAAGTAAGATATTAAATAAGGCGGAATCACTGCTATATACACCTTACGAATTTGGAGGTAAATCACCACCTGCATCACTCATTGGCAGTATTAATACGACAGAAGGTAATTCATTCTGGGAAAATGAACTCAAACCGGTACTTCAGAAGATATCTGATGATCATCCTATGCATTATAAGGCAAAGCATCCTCAGTCCATGCTTACAAGCTCTGAAATTAGTGATAACTGGAGAAACACTGTTAAGGATGCATATTCCGATTTTCAGCAAGTTATGGACGGTGCTAAATCTATTGGTATAGATTGTTCTGGATTTGTATATGCGTCATATATAATGGATAAAGAATTGTCGTTTATTTCAAAGAGTTTAAATACCGGATCTGGTGGACAGTTGGGTGTTTTCAAGACTAATACGGGATGGGGAACTACGTATTATCATAAAAACTTTAATCTAGTTTCAGAAGGTGATTTGATACACAATGAGGGGCACGTAATGATTGCTACAGGGTATGTGAGACTGGATGATAAGGGGAATGTTTCAGAATTTCAAACGTATGAAGCGAATAGTACAGATAAAGGTTCGCTCGTAATGTGGCGTAAAGTTGAGGGTAAATATATGATCGGCCATCCATTTAGGACGACAGATCTTGTGGGGAAACCCTTAGATATTGGGATCGTTAAAATACTTCCTAGACAATCGTATGGGCAACAACGTTCGTTCAATTTTTCCGCTTTGGAGAGAATAAAAGCTAATTTGAAACAAACTGTAGAAGAATCACCTAAAACAACTAAAAAACAATAGTGAAATGGTTCAAAAATTACGTAGGAAAATCTATAAATACAGTCTGCATCTATCTATTATTGTTGTTGTGTTTTGTTCCTGCGAACATACCAATACTAATAGAAGTCTGGATATATCAAAGAACGGGGATTCAATCGTAGTTGACAAGGCGCCGAACTCATTCAATGAATCCCGTAAACTCGCCGATAGAGACATTATCGCATTAATTGAAGCGAAGAAGGAGATTCCGATTGAAATGATAAAGAACTATTTTTACTTCGACTCATCATTTTTGTCGACCAGAGATTATATATCCGGTTTTTCAGTAAAACGATATGGGGATAGTTTGATCCTTGTTTGTATTGATTTTTATAAGTCGCCCTGTGGTGAACGATATTTAGTTACATTGCATAGTTCCTCATTGAGGGAGATCGATAAGTTATTAATAACAACATATTGTGATTCTGACCAAATTTTGAACGATCAAACAACCCGGTGCAAGTTTAAGAGTGATTCTACATTCGAAACGGAAGACATGCTTTACGGGAAAGGAAGGCTAAGCGAAAATGGTCAAAAAGCGAACATAGTTTACAAAAAGAATTGGCTAATTGCTAAGAATGGCAAAATTACTTTAATTAGTTCCCAGGAAAGCGAGCAGTGATTGGTATTCCACAGGACTAAGGACTTGACGCTTCACAGGTATAAAATCAGATACGATAATAGTTAATTTTCATTACTTGACAAAATAATTCTTCCTCAAAAAATCTTCAATGTTCTGTGATACTCTTGCAGAAATCGGGGTCGATACAGAATTATATAGCTGAAAATTTTTACCGAGGTCCTTATCACTAATCTTTAAAACATGATTCATCCCAGGAATAGTAACGAATGTGGCATCGGGCTTTGCTTTGGTCAATTTGGCCGCTTCTAGCTGTTTTATCTGGAGATCGTTATCACCCTGTATTATAAGAATCGGAGCCTTAATATCAGCAATCTCACGGCATGGATCGTAGGCCATCATAGATATCAGGAAGGGTTGCACTCCCGGCCTAAATAAAACAGCCAGCTCTTTCGGTATACTGTCTACTGTTTCTTTATTCCTGAGCTTGTCTAAAATGGGTGTTGCTTTCCCAACTAGGGCGGGCATACGTTCCTTAATCTGAGCGGCCAAGATGGAATCGATAGGGCTACCAGGCGCTGCTAATGAAATATAGGCATTCGCATTTGCTCTTTTCCCTGCTACAAAAGAAACTAATGCCCCTTCACTATGCCCAACAAGCACTATATTCTTAAACTTACGATGCATTCTAAGATAGGATATCCACTCGGAAAGGTCTTGTATGTAGCTGTCAAAAGTTAATTTCGATTCATTGACCCCTGCGCTCGCACTTGCGCCCACACCTCGCTTATCGTATCTGAAAGCCGTTATCCCCCTTTGAGCAAGATCGTGTGCCAGAAATTTATATGTATTGGGATACATAGCACCGTATTGATTGCCATCTCTATCTGTTGGCCCGGAACCACCAACAATAATAGCAACCAGACTGTTGGAATCCTTTGAATTTGGTATTGTCAGGGTTCCTGACAAAATTGATCCTCCTGCTGGCGACAGGGACAATTCCTGTTCTCTATAAAAAAATGATTCGACTTGTCGCCCTGATGAGGATAAATACACAAGAGTTAATAATGAAAGAAAAATTTGTTTCATTAGGATATTTTAATAATTTCCACTGTAATAATACTGAATCTTTTTTAATTAAAATGCCCCTATCTCGTACTACACCTTCTATCGTTGGCATATTTCTCGGCTTATTGATGATGCTGCCCGTCGCTGATTATTATCTGGCGCCTTGGACAATTTTCTATTTCTAGGATTTTTATCTCTTATTTACCTGCGTTACATTTTCTCTGTTTATCTTATCAGTAGTTTTATTTAGGAAAGACATAGGGCATTTAATAGTAAAGCTTGAAGGGATAGATTTGCTCCTGTTAATATTAGCTGGCTATCTTACTTTGAAGAGCTCCCCTTACTTGAGTCTTAAACATGCGACCTTGAATACACCTCTAATAGAGATTTATAGCTCTTTGATACTTTATTATACAACCAGATATTGTGTTGTGAAATATCAGCTTAAAGAAGTGATAATAGTAGGTATTGCAGCTATTACTCTATTTGAGGCTGTTCTTGGCATTCTTCAATTTCATAACATTGTTAAATATGCCAATACAAATTTTGAAATAGGTGGTACCTTTAACAATCCTAGCATATTCGGCAATTTCTTTGCTCTGACCATTCCCTTTTTGCTTGCTTTAATGCTTTTTCCTGAACATTTCTTTCTTAGTCGCAGGCAAAAAACTGGCATTATCCTGATCTTATGCCTAGCTATCTATGTTACCATTCTTTCAATGTCCCGTAGTAGTTGGATGGGAATTATAGCTGGAGGATTGACTTTAATATGTATCAAATACAGGCTGAACCTGAATCTATTAAAAGTACAGCCTCCGAAAATATTTGCCAGGGGTATTATTGTGAGTCTACTATTTGTAGTAGCTATAATACTTCTGATCTTCTACATAAAAAAAGATTCTTCATTTGGCAGATACTTTATTTATAAACGAAGCTTAGAGCTGAGTGCTGCTAATCCGATTACAGGTTATGGGTCGAATAGCTTTGGGCGTGTATATAATTTGTTTCAGGCAGATTTTTTCTCTAAACATAAAAGTACGCAACAGGAACGGCTAGTAGCAGATAATATCAATATAGCCCCAAGCGATTTTATTCAAATCCTGATTGAGTTCGGTGCAATAGGGCTCTTACTTACATTGCTAGTAATGATAACCGTCATATACCTTGGGATTAAGAACTTAAACCACTTGATAGGCAAGGGTCGTAGTATTCAAGCTGGAGGTATTGGCTCAGTTATTTCCCTGTTCACATGCTCTTTATTATCCTATCCTCTACATATAATTCCCATTTCAGTTATAGGATTAATAATCGTTTCCATGTTAAATCTGAGAGGAGCGCGGCTTTTTACTTTATCTATTTCTAATCCCTTAAAAAAATTATCGGCAGTAATAGCGATCTCGTTTCTTCTGTTAATAGGTTATATACAGATACGACAGTACAAGGTGCAAAGGGAATGGGGTAAGTTACATTTCCTCTCCGGGTTCTTAACCAGCGAAAGTACATTGAATGATTATGGCAAGCTATATTATACTTTGCACGACAGGTACTTATTTATATCCGAGTTTGGAATGAAGCAATTCTATGCTGGAAATTATAGAGAAGCTATCAGGTTATTAAGTGAGAGTAATCACTATTTTGCAAATTATCAAACCTACATGTATCTGGGTCTTGCATATCAGCAAGTGGGTGCAAACGATGCGGCTTTAAAAAATTTCAAAACCGCTACATATATCGTCCCCAACCGCTTCCTTCCGAAATTTCATTTGTTTAATTTCTATATGAAGACTGGCCACCATACAGAAGCCCAAGCCGTGGCCAAGGAGATCATGGCTATGCCTGTCAAAGTTCAGAATTCCACAGTAGACTATGTTAGAGAACAGGTTATCAGAATGATGTCTGCTATTCATTAGTTTTTAATCGCGTTTATCGTAAACATCTTACGTTAGGGGACGATTACTGGTTGCTGCAATTGTATCATTTACGAATAAATTATCATTACTTTCCTATTTAAACTATTTGGAGTACTGCTGTAACAAACTCGGTCGTTAACTCATAGAAAAGTAACATCCCGGTTCGTTCGTTCTTGCTCCACTCATCCGCAATATCGCTGTCCATTGCTGCATAAAGCAAAGACCATAACACCTCTTTTACACGACCTGGACTGTCATAACAGTAGGCTCTGTTGTCACAAAAGGACAAAAGAGACGTTAGACGTTACCGCGGATGCAGTTTACGATTTCTTATTTGGATGGAAGGATAGGGGTCAACAGGCCGTACTCGACATGAAAAATGGGATTGAATTGGACGCTGCTGTGAGAAATGGGAATGCTACATACAATAATCCTGATGTGCCGGAGCGAATTCAGGAGAAGCACCCGGGAAGTTCCAGAAGCAGATGGAGATAAAACAGTAGATAGCCCATTTATACGCTTTGATCCATTGTGTAGATTTGCTGAGCGTATAATGCTGGTAAGCTTCAAAACCGATCAGCACCAGTGGAAGGATCTCCAGTGCGCTGAAGGTGGCGCCCAGCGCCAGTACGGCAATATAGGCGCCATGCCCCCAGATACAGCCTACCGTCTGGCCGCCGATAGATTGCCATACATTCTGCCCATCCTTTATCTCCTGACCGGTGAATAAGGTGTCGCCGGATGCGCTGAGTACTGCTTTGGGTATAGGTGGCGCCTGGCGGTATAGTCATAGCTTGTGTTGTTGTGGATAGTAGATTAAAAAAGAGTGGAGTTGAATGTTGGGGAGAACTGCTAATGGATCAGAGTGGTTGAAAAAGTTTTATGCCATAGCGTACGATTAAAATTGTTTTGAGCAATTCTGCGCCTATATAGTACAGGTGCAGGTAAGAATGCGGTAACTGCTGTCCGCTGATAACCAGCGACGCCCTCGTATCCAGCTGTGGCAACAGCCATGCCGTTTGGAGCAGCAGTATCACCAGTACCGTTAACAGCAGGTATCGCGGAACAGCCGGCCGCAGCCTGTTATGCAGGAAGGCGCTCACCAGTATGACCACCCCAAAGCCCCATTCGATCTTATTCAGCGCGTTGAATACCAGTCGCCCGATGCCTAGTCCGATGGGCAGCGTTACACCCGGCGCCCTGAACTTCAGCCAGGCTTCCAGGAAACTGACGGCGCATATGAAACCCGTCCACACGAAGACACAGGCCAGCGCTACCGGCTGATCTACTCTTGTAGTTTTCATAGTATTGGTTTTCCGCCGTTGCGGATGTATGCTATTTTTGACATGAACATCGTAGCCATCTTGCCACTGCGCCATTTGGCCTCTTCTGCCTTCTCACCTGCGAAGTAGCGGTCAACCGTGGCATGCCACATTTGCAGCCAGGTATCGAAATGCTGTTGTTCCAGCGGTAGTCTGGCATGCGGCGGAAATGGGCCGCCAAAATAGGTATGTTCTTCCAGCAGCACGGTTTGCCAGAAACGGTACATCTTTTCCAGGTGCGCCGGCCAGCGGTCCTGTATCACGCCGTTAAAGATGGGTCCTAGTAACGCATCTTCCCTTATCTGCTGGTAGAACGCGTTTACCAGTAGCTGTATATCCCCCAGTGTGGCTATATCCTTTCTTTCGTCCATGGGTAATAGTTAAAATACCTTTTTGTCTTTTATTAAGGTAAATTTTTTTACCGTTTCAGGAATGCCAGCTGTTTTTCCAGCTGTTCATTGAATGTTCCCAGTTTGGCTTTTTCGAGCATATTGAAAATGTCTTTTCTTATTTTTTTAAATTCAAGATGGATAGGACAGGGATGCGTTTCCGAGCATTGCTTCAGTCCCAGTCCGCATTCTGCGAAAAGCTTATCGCCATCTGTCGCTTTAACGATATCGGCGATGGAACATTTTGCAGTAGCGGCGTCCACATAAAAGCCCCCGTTGGGCCCTTTTGCAGATTGTACCAATCCCCGCCTGCCAAGGTCCTGCAGGATCTTGGCAATGAAATGCTCCGGTGAGTCAATCCCACTGGCAATTTCCTTTATGCTAACCTTATCTCCGTTCTTTGAACGCTGGGCAATGAACAACACGGCCCGTATAGCGTATTCGCAGGTCTTTGAGAACATTCAAACTCCTTTAACGGAGGCAAAGGTACATAAAAGTTTAATAAAAGACTATAAACTCTTTTATTATTGCTGTAACTTCATAGCAAATCCTGGTAATGATGAGAACGATAAAGATCAAACGGGTGTATGAAGCGCCAGCCAAGGCTGATGGATACAGGGTCCTGATAGACCGGGTATGGCCCCGGGGCATTACAAAGGGAGGGGCGGCGGTGGATGAATGGCGGAAGGAGATAGCTCCCTCCACCCCCCTGAGAAAATGGTTTGGCCATGATCCCGAACGGTGGAAGGAGTTTCAGCGGCGGTACCGCGATGAATTAAAGCACAACGAAGCCGTGACACAATTTATAGATGCCCACCAAAGTACCAGTGTAATGACCCTGGTTTACGGCGCAAAGGATGAAGCGCATAACCATGCCCTGGTGCTGCAGCAATACCTGGCAGACCGTTAAGGCCTATTCCAGTCTGGCTTTGATACCCCATCCGCCGAAGTTTTCGGATACGGCGATCCATAGCTCGTTAGGGCCCTTTTGCAGGTGGAGGTACACGGCGTCAAAATAGCCGATGGTACCCAGAAAGCGGTAATCTCTTGACAGGAAATTGTCCGTCCCCTCATACAATAACTGCTTGTTGAGATACACTTTTGCCCGATCAGAGAAGCCAAAGGTCAGTTTTTTAACCCCCGGTGCATTTGCGTGTATCACCACCCTGGCAAAGACGGTATTCTTCTTCGGCGCCGTACCTGATAACACAGAAAAATCAACAATACCCTGCTCATCTGCCTTTAAGCCCTTCCAGGTGAGTGTAGCCGTATCCGTAGCAGTAAGCTGCACTTTATCTTTCAGCAACGCTTCATCAAAGGGAGAGGAAACTTCCCAGGAGGTCAGCACGGATGCAGGTAAAGGAGGAGGAGGCGTGGCTTTACGCTTAATGGCAACATCATCCGTGGCGATGTACGCAAAATTACGGTACCACACAGGCGCAGGGGCCATGTTATTCAGTTCGATCATCCCGCTGGCGGCCTCCCTTTTCAGACGGCGGATAAACAGCACGGGCGTAGTGTCCTGGTCAAAATATACTTCTCCCTGGCTACCCCATATGACCAGCTTTATATGTATCCACCGGTCCACCGGCAGGAGGGCGGCATTGCTGTAACCCGGCCCGTGATACAACTGCCAGCTGGGAAGCTCGTTATATACCGGGGTATACTGCATGGCATCGGGGTTGCCGGATTGATGAGGCCTTACATAATACTGCTCATAATTTTTCTCGTCCTGCATACGGAACGCTATCGCCGGGAAGTAGCGGTCCGCCGCCAGTGCGATGTCAAATTCAATAATGCCGTTCTTAAAATTCGCGTCTTCCAGCAGCAGGCTGCCTTCCTGCAGGCGAAGGGCTGGTTTCCCCAGGTGAAGCTCTTCATAAGGGGTTTTTCCTTTTACTTTCCAGCGCGGTGAATTGAATGGAATAATTGTCTGCGCATCTGCCACATAAGGCAGGATCATAAGCAATAATAAACTGAAACGCATGAAGGTGATAAGTTTAAAATCCACGAAAAAGATTATTTTGGAACCGGATATGATGGAAAGGTATCACCTTCCTGCAAAGCACAGTTATTCAACTCGTATGCAAGTTTGTTCAAAATTGTTCAGTGTTTAATTAATTGATTTCCAGTAATGAATAATATTGAATTACTACAACAATGCTGCAGGCTGATAGAAGAACAACTGGGCTGGGGAAGTAGTGACAACTGGCAGAACCAGGACTTTGAAGCGCTCAGCTCCCGTATATTTGAGCGCACCCAGGTGGCCCTCAGCGTAAGCACCCTGAAAAGGGTGTGGGGAAAAGTGAAGTATGACAATTTCCCCTCTCTCACTACCTTAAACACCCTGGCTATATTTGCCGGTTTTGAACACTGGCGCGATTACAGGCAGCAGCAGCTGGCGGTAAGCGGACAAGCCCCGGTTCCTGAGCCCGACGGTCATATGGCCAGCCTGAATGGTCATGGCGGCCGGACCGTTAAACGCCGCCATATCGGCTGGTATATCGCTCCCGGTGTGCTGGTGATACTGGTCATTGCGGGATGGATGTACAACCGCACGGGTAAGAACGGCGTACCTGTTTCCGGACTGCCGGACGGCGCCCGGTTTTCTTTCAGCAGTCAGCCCCTGGCCGCAGGTATTCCCAATTCCGTGATCTTTAACTATGATGCTGCCGCCGCGAAGAACGACTCCGTGTTCATACAGCAGTCCTGGGACCCGAAGCGGCGCTTCCGCGTGCCTGCCACCGGCCATACCTATACCTCCATCTACTATTACCCCGGTTTCTTTAAAGCGAAACTGGTGATAGGTAAACGGATTGTGAAGGAGCACGATCTGTGTATCCCATCCAACGGATGGCTCGCAGCAGTGGACCAGGAACCCGTGCCGGTATATTTTTCAAGAGAGGAGTTTATAGGGGATGGCGCCCTGCGTATACCGCTCGCCCTGATGGAAAAAATGAAGATACCTATGCATCCGCAGCCGCCGGAACTACGTTACTATAACATAGGAGATCTTCACGGACTGAAAAATGACAATTTCATTTTTGAAACGGAAGTGAAGAACGACTATAAGGAGGGCACGGCAATTTGCCAGCCCGCTGATATTTATATTCATTGCGAAGGGTCGGCAATCATCCTGCCCCTGGGCATACCGGGTTGTGTAGGAGAGATGCGGCTGATGGCCGTAGATACCGGTTTTTCGGCCCAGGGCGCCGATCTTTCCGGCTTTGGTTGCAATATGAGCGAATGGGTAAAAGTGCGTTGTGAAGCACGAAATAAACACCTGCAGGTGTGGGTGAACGGGAAAGAGGCATTTAACTATACCTTTAAGCGCGCGCCAGACAGGATCGTTGGCGTTAGCTATCGTTTTCGCGGCGCCGGTGCGGTAAACGCTGTAAAGTTTTCGGGGCCTGATGGCACTGCCGTACTGGAAGATACCTTTGACGACTAGCCGCTGTTAATTAATTATGTTGTTTGTTGCATCTATAAACCTTAAACACCACAACAATGAGTAAGTTTATCATCAAAAAAAGGACAAATGGCGAGTTCCAGTTCAATCTGAAAGCCGGTAACGGTGAAGTTATCCTTACCAGTGAAGGCTACAGCTCCAAAGCTGCCTGTGAAAACGGTATTGAATCTGTAAAAAAGAACGCCCCGGACGACAGTCGTTATGAAAAGAACACATCCACCAATGGCAAGTTTTATTTCAACCTCAAAGCCGCCAATGGCCAGGTAATCGGCTCCAGCGAATTGTATACCAGTGAATCCGGCAGAAATCAGGGGATTGAATCAGTTAAAAAGAACGCACCATCCGCCACCGTAGAAGACCAAACGGCGTAGTGAGTTTCAAATTCCAAAGACCAAATTCCAAATTCCAAATCCCAACTTTAAGGTCCAGCCTTTCGTTTGGAACTCAGCATTCAAGCTTTGGAATTTGGTCTTTGGTCTTTGGAATTTGGCATTTTATCCCTAAATTCATTGAGTGTCAATAAGACAAACAAACGTTATGAACAACTATATGAAAACAGTAAAATTCCACCTCGTTGTCACAGCCACTGCCGCTGTGCTACTCTCTTCCGCCTGCAATACAGGACAAAGCACCCATACGGAGCAAAACGACAGTACTGCTGCAGGTATGCAGCCGCCCAAAAAAGAGCCAATCTCTCAACCCTTGGTATCCGATATTTATACGGCCGATCCTTCCGCCCATGTATTCAATGACCGCATCTACATTTATCCCTCTCACGATACCGCTACCGGCACGCCGGAAAACGATAATGGAGACCATTTTAATATGATGGACTATCACATTCTCTCCATGGATTCCGTAGGCGGAAAAGTAACGGATCATGGTGTAGCCCTGCATATAAAAGACATTCCCTGGGCGGGCCGCCAGTTATGGGCGCCCGATGCCGCTTTTGCCAATAATACCTATTACCTCTATTTCCCCGTAAAAGATAAGCAGGATGTATTCCGCATCGGTGTGGCCACCAGCAGCAAGCCGGAAGGTCCTTTCGTAGCAGAGAAAGAACCGATCAAAGGCAGCTACAGCATAGATCCGGCTGTTTTTAAGGATGATGATGGTTCGTTTTATATGTACTTTGGCGGTATCTGGGGCGGACAGCTGCAACGCTGGAACAATAACAGATATGATTCAGCCGGTAAGCTGCGTCAGCCAGGGGAAGAAGCCATTCTGCCCCGTGTAGCCAAACTGTCAAAAGACATGAAGCATTTTGACGGACCGGTAAAAGAAATTAAGATCGTTGATAAGGATGGCCGCCTGTTCACTGAAAAGGATAATGATAAACGCTTCTTTGAAGCCTCCTGGATGCATAAGCACAACGGCAAATATTACTTCTCTTACTCCACCGGCGATACGCATTATATTGTTTATGCCACTGGCGATAATCCTTATGGTCCTTTTACTTACCAGGGCGTGATCCTGAACCCGGTTGAAGGCTGGACCAATCACCAGTCCATTGCTGAAGTGAATGGTAAAACCTTCCTCTTTTATCACGATGTACAGCTGAGCGGCAAAACACATCTGCGTAATGTGAAAGTTACTGAGCTGCATTATAATGAGGATGGTACTATTCAGCCGGTGACGGCGTACAAGTAACTATACATATGTAGCCATACATTCTTATATCCCTGTGCCGGCGATCTGCCGGGCAGGGATTTTTTATACCGGATGATGATCTTCGTATTACATGTTCCGCCGGATCACCGGTGAAACAATATCACCAATACCATCCTGAAGTGAAGTACGTAAAGCGATACCGGACAACTGCTGTCCGGAAGCGGACAAACTACGCTCTTACCCGGAAATTAACCCATTGATTTGTAAGGTGTTAATATTTGGTATGCTCTTGGGGAGGCTATCACCAGGTTTCACCTTTATTTCCTGCTCATGCTAAAGAATTACATCCGGATTGCCTGGCGCAACGTGTTGAAAAGTAAGTTGCATTCATCTATCAATATTGCCGGACTGGCAGCGGGAATGGCCGTTGCCATGCTCATAGGCCTGTGGATAAGGGACGAATGGATGTATGACAAGCAGTTTGATAATTACAAGCGTATTGCCATGGTATGGCAAACCGTAACGAGCAATGGTAATAAGGACATGTGGATCAATCAGCCATTTCCCCTGGGTACGGAAATACGTAAGAACTATGGCAGCGATTTTAGCCATGTTTCTATGAGCACCTGGAACCAGACCCGTGTGTTGCTTCAGCAGGATAAGCGTTTAAGCGGAAATGGCATTTACTGCGAACAGGGCTTTACTAAAATGTTTTCCCTGAAAATGCTGGAAGGCGCTGACGGTTTGACCGATCCTCATTCCATACTGTTATCCGCCTCCCTGGCAAAGGCTTGTTTCGGCAACGCAGACCCGGTGAATAAAACCCTGCTGGTAGATAATAAGATAGCCGTTGTAGTTAGAGGGGTGTATAAAGATATGCCTGTTAATTCTTCTTTTGCCGGTGTGGATTTCCTGATGCCCTGGGAGCTGTATGCACGGACCGAAGGTTTGTATGAGAACGACAACCCCTGGAGGTCCAACTCCTTCCGCTGTTTTGTACAATTGGCAGATCATGTTTCCCTGGAAAAGGCGTCCGAAAAGATCCGGGACATTAAAATGAAGAATGTGCGCCAGGATGAGATCGGCCTGCATCCGCAGCTGTTCCTGTATCCTATGTCGCGCTGGCATTTGTTCTCAGAGTTCAGGAATGGGGTGAATACCGGCGGCCTGATACGCTATGTATGGCTGTTGGGTGTGAGCGGTGTGTTTGTATTGCTGCTGGCCTGTATCAATTTCATGAACCTGAGTACGGCCCGGTCCGGGAAACGCGCCCGTGAGGTGGGCATCCGTAAGGCCATTGGTTCAGGGCGCAGTCAGCTGATAGGGCAGTTTTTCAGCGAATCCATGCTGATGGTGACGATTGCCCTGATACTGTCGCTGCTGTTGGTACAGCTGTCATTACCGTTCTTTAATGACATTGCACAGAAGCGTATCGCTATCTTATGGACGAACCCTTTATTCTGGTTAATTAGTATAGGCTTCAGCGTTATTACCGGACTGATAGCCGGTAGTTATCCTGCATTCTATTTATCATCTTTCCGTCCGGTGAAAGTGCTGAAAGGCACTTTCCGGGTGGGGAGATCGGCGGCTGTTCCCCGCCGGGTATTGGTGGTATTGCAGTTTGCGGTATCTGTGATCCTGATCATTGCCACGGTGATCGTGTTCCGCCAGGTACAGTTTGGCCGTAACCGCCCCGTTGGATATGATCGTAGCGGCCTGGTAATGCTGCCCATGTACACCCGTGAGCTTCACGACCATTTTGATATCGTTAAAAGCGAGCTGCTGAAGAGCGGCGCTATCCAGGATATGGCCGAGTCCTGGAGCCCTGTTACAGCCGTATGGTCTACCAACAGCGGGTTTAACTGGGAAGGGAAAGATCCGTCAATGGCCGTTGATTTCCCCAACGACGGGGTCTCAATCGACTATGGAAAGACCATGGGCTGGCAGTTTAAGGATGGGCGCGATTTTTCCAGGGACTTTGCTACAGACACTGCCGCATTTGTGATCAATGAAACCGCTGCAAAATTCATCGGTTTAAAGGATCCGGTAGGTAAGATAGTGATGTGGGATGATGAACGCTATACAATTATCGGCGTAATAAAGGATGTGGTTGCAGAGTCGCCCTTTGAGCCTGTTCGTCCGTCCTTTTTCCATCTGAACAGGGACCCCGGCACCCAGATGCTGGTACGTTTGAACCCGGGCGTTGGTGTACAAACAGCATTGGACAGGATGGAGGAGGTGCTCAGGAAATACAATCCCAATCATCCTTTTGACTATCAATTTGTAGACCAGGAGTATGCCAGGAAGTTCGGAGATGAGCAGCGATTTGGCCGTCTTACCGCTGTTTTTTCTGTACTGGCAATATTCATCAGCTGCCTTGGACTGTTTGGAATGGCCTCTTTCATGGCAGAGCAGCGTACCAGGGAGATAGGCATTCGCAAAGTACTGGGCGCTACACTTTTCAGCTTATGGCGCCTGTTGTCTGCCGATTTCGTTATGTTGGTGTGTATCGCTCTTGTTATCGCTTTCCCGCTGGCTTATTATGCCATGAACAACTGGCTGCAGCACTATCACTACCGCACTGGTATCCCCTGGTGGATTTTTCTGGCAGCAGGTGCAGGCACACTCTCTATTACACTACTAACGGTAAGCTTCCAGACTATCCGGGCATCCCTGATGGACCCGGTGAAGAGCCTCAGAACGGAATGATGCGTATATTACCTGGCTGCTTCGTACACCAGTATGATCACCCCTGAGCTGGAAGGCGTGGCGCTTTTCAGTTTCAGGTTCGTCCTTTTACTGATATTGGAGAACAGCGGTTTTCCCTGTCCTAATATAACAGGATGTACCGCCAGGCGGAATTCATCAATCAGGTCCAGTTCCATAAAGGTACGGATCAGGCCCGCGCCGCCGTACAACCAGATGTTCTTTCCCGGTTTGTTTTTGATTGCTTTAACCTGTTGTTCGATGTCAGACCGGATGAAGGTGGCTTTACCATCTTCGCTTTTCGTTTTGGAAAAAACAACTTTCTCTTTGCTGTGAACGGCTTTGAAAAGATCTTTCATGAAAGGGGAGGCGTCTTCTTCCGGTTGATAATTACCCCACAAATCGTAGCTCACGCTGCCATAGAAGATCGTGTCAATATCGTTCAGCAGGGCATCGAGGCTGGAATTGGCTTCTTCATCCAGGATGCACCAGTCATATTCGCCGTTGGGGCCTTCAATGAGGGAGTCGAGTGTAACGGCCAGGTCTAAAATGATCTTTCGCATATTTTGCAGGTGGTATGGTCAGGCGCAAAATTAGAAAATGAAAATTATAATATAGATCACTGTGTTTGATATTTGCAATTTTTGGTTTGGAATCCGCAGCTGTTGTCCCTGGATCCCTTGCTAACTTTGGTCCAGGCAAAATTAATAACAATGCAAACGAACAACACAGATCCTCAGAAGTACCTCGGCATGTGGGTAACACGCGATAACTATATCCGGCAGGAACTGCTGCCCAATGGCAGGTACGATGAAGCGCGGGGAGACCGTCAGCATGCTTATACGGGCAGGTATGAAATAAGCGGCAATTATATTGAATACTGGGATGACAGCGGTTTTACAGCTGACGGGGAGTTTACGGATGATAACACATTACATCATGGAGGGTATATTTTCTACAGGCAGTAGTATGCCGGTCTCGGTGTTTACCCCGGGATGTTATGTAGATGATATGTAGATGTTATGTAGATGTTATGTATCTTAAGAAGTACATAACATGTATATTTTATCCAGGTAATACATACGTAAAATAGTGTACCAGGTCCTGTCAGCAGGCCTAGCCCACCGCCAGGATATACGCTGAACCGGCGCGTTTTACTTCCTCTACTGTCCCATTTGCGCCGGGTTTGCCCATGCCTATACCGATGGCTAATACCAGGGTATGTGAATCTTTAATGGCATGTTTTGTATTTAATTTCAGCTCTACGGTTTGTGGCGGAAAAGGTGTTGCAGCCAGCTGCCATTCCGTATCGAGGCCGGTATCCTGGCGGTCTGCTGCATGATCATTATACCCCCCGTCTTCATATACAATATCCGGTACCAGGCCCAGTGACATGGAAAAACGGTAGAGGGGCTGCTTCCAGGGTAAGTGCACGTTGATGCCGGGGGTAAGCCTGGGTAGCTTTATCACGGCGCTTTTGCTGTTGCGGTTAATGGTGCAGCTTACCGGGGAGGCCACTATACTCTGGAAAGCATGCGTTTTGTTAAGTGAGAAGCTTTCCAGCCAATGCCGGTTTTCCGAGAGGAGAATGCTGCGCTGGCCCCGGGCTCCGGTTTTATCTTGTTTCAGAATTTCGCTGCAGATGTTGGTCAGCCTGGAAGTGAAGTTAAAATCAGCAAGATGCTTGACATGCAGCAAGGGGAACCGGATGGACCTGACGGCTATCCCAACACCGGTAAATTCTGTGGTGTTTTCCCGTGTTCGTTCATAGCGTTCAGATTTTAATACCTGTTCCCGGGTAGGGCCTCCTTTTTTGCGGATAACCAGTTTGTCAGAGCCCTTCATTCTGTAGACCGAGAATTGGCTGGGATCGTGGATAACTTCATCAACTTTTTTGGGCGTTGCCATGAGGTAAAGATTTGGTGAACAATGGATTGTTGATGCGGCAATATAAAACAAATAGCAATATGATCAGTATGATTATAGTCATCTTTTATTTATGGGGAGGGAAGCATTTACTTTTAAACATAAAAAGTGCTGCCTGTTATTGGTTTGATCTTTAAAGTAAAAATGGGATGTCTAGAGGAAATTGTAAAGACCAACGCGCTATGAGGTTAAAATATATTATTTTTGTATAATGTTTGTGGCATTTGTTAATGCCCGGCTGGTTTGTGGTGGATGAGCTTTTTTGTTGTAAGGAATGCCGCTTTAATGTGGCCATATTATTGAATAGCCTGATCTGGCGTTTGGCGCACGTTAACTATAGTATATATGAAAGAGCAAACAAAGAATTGGATCGATGCTGCCAGAATTTTAATGGAAGAACCTCAACTTAAAGTTCCGTGTCCGGAGTGTGGTAGGGGGCGCCTTGTCGTTAAAGACGAAATTATACCTCGTCGAGAAAAGATGATAGATAGATACTTAATATGTGACAATTGTGGCCGGTGGAATGTAATTACAATGGAGCTTTCAATATGAAAGTACAATAGATAACGGTGGAGCTGCCCTTACTTCCTGGACTGGTTTTGGCAATTCTAACGGTGATGGCGATGGGGGGCAAACTACAGGAGATGATAGTGGCATTAGGCTGGACGCCACTGAGACTTACACATTGAAGCTGGTAGGGCCCCGCAGAACGGGTGTGTCAGTTGCCCGGTACGGTGTATGGCGTATCATGGCGGAGCGAGCTACAACAAAATGCACTGGGCAATATGGCTGTTCAGAAAGTAGTTACTGGTGTGGCCCCGGATGCAACCGGCAAGATATGCATCGCTTAATACAGCTTATGGCGACTTTTCTTATTTAAATACCCTGTTCATTGAAGAGGAGCGATAACAGATGTTGATCGCAAACATAGTCCCCAGCCGGAGCCGCCCGTCCGGAGCTGGAGATTAGACCATTATGAAGCCAATCTGACCTCCGCGCAGGATTACTATCCCTTCGGGATGCTGATGCCTGGACGTAATGGCCATGCAGTAGCGGTAGGCTGGGCTTCGGGTAACAGTGTAGTAAATGGGTATAGCGTGCCGGAGTCGCTGACATTAAGCAGTAGGTCAGCAAATCAGCCAGGTGAATATGTCGCGTCGAAGACGGTAATATTTACAGAAGGATTTAACAGCGGTGCTGATGATGCGTTTAACGTGACTATCGCAGATGGCGGGTTGGAGGTGGGGGAGAAGGAGATGGCGGAGGAGGTGCGAATAGTGTGGCGCTGAGTGGGTATAGGTATGGTTTCAACGGGATGGAAAAAAATGATGAAATTAAAGGGGAAGGGAATAGCTATACCGCAACGTTCTGGGAGTACGATCCAAGAATAGGAAGAAGGTGGAATTTAGATCCGGTTGTTAAGAATTGGCAGAGCAGTTATAGTACCTTTAGTGATAATCCGGTGAATAGAATTGATCCAAACGGAGATGATGACTATTTTAATACAAAAGGCCAGATACTGAAGAGAACGAATACTAAGACGTCTAATATTTATGTTCAAACTGCAGAAGGCGTTAAATTGCTTTCTGAGTTAAATTTGAAATTGGCAGCAAATCGACAAACCGTTGCAAACATTGTCGGACACTATGCAAAAGAAATCGGGGTTGATTTTCAGCGGAAAGAACAAGGTGATATCGGAAAAGGCTATGTTGGTGTTAAAGATAAAGGAGATAAACATGCAATTGCTTTTGCATCTGGCAAGGATATATATGTTAATATTAATGGGTTTGAATTGCCAAAAGGTTTAGATAACATTAACTTCTTAAAGAATGTTCTAGTACATAAAAATGGACACAAAAAAGATTTCATTGCAAACGAACCGAGAAGCTACCTTTTACACGCAAAAGTTTATCTAAATCAAATAACAGACCCTTCATTTGATAAGGTTCCGAAAGAACAACAACTTGGAACGCTTGGTTCATTCGCGAACCACCTCTTGAACTATTATGCGAATGAGGAACTGAACGGATTTGGACCTGGTATTGAAAAGCTTATTGATGAATTTAATAACAAGAACCCTGCAGGATATTAAATGAAGGTAAATATTTTTTCCACTAACCCTTCTGGGTATACATATGAATTCTATAAAAACAATAAAAGCGTAGGTGGTGGTAAATTCAAAGAACAAAAGACAACAGAAGAGTAGCGTCGTAGGCGTATCGTTATTGTTGCTAATGCTATTCTCTTGTAAGCCGACTAATAAGCGACAAGTGGAAACTATCTTAGTTGCTGGCAAGTACTGGGATATTATTCAGGAAAATGGGAAATCGGTCTACGGCTATGAATTTAATAAGCAGAATAAGTGTATATACTATTATTATCACTATAGTGGGAAACGCCAAACTTACGTTAGTGAGGATGAAGTTTTTGATAGTACATGGCATGTTAGCGACAATGGTTCGAAAATCCGAATTCAAGGACTAGATAGGGATATATTGGACTTCAAGACGGATACGATACTGCTGCGCAATCCCACAAATAGGGCCAAAATACTTCTTGTGAGAAGCAAAATTGACATATACAGGATACAATGTTTATCCTCATCAGGCAAAGCGCTGATCTCATTAAGACGCTGCAGCATGGCAGGGTCTTTAAACGTACTGCTGCTGGAAGCTTCCCCTAGTAAATAACCGACAGTAGTATTCAGGAGAGCAGTCAGTTTTTTAGCAACTTCAGTGGAAGGGGGCATCTCATCGCGTTCATACTTGCCGATGACCGTGTAAGAAGTGTTCATCTGCCTGGCCAGCTCCTGCTGGGAAAGGCTTTTAGCTTCCCTGCATTCTCTTACTCTTTTGCCGAAAGTAGACATTTTTAGATCGTATTAGGTACTAAATAACCGTTTTGGTTTATGAAGTATTCTGATAAAATGTATTTAATCTCTTTAATTCAAAAATTTTTCAAATCGACAGAAGGCTGTATTTATATTGATGTAAGAAGGCCTGATTATAATGTGTCTAATATTATTGAGAGACTGCAGGAAATGCCTTTGATAATTAAAAAATTGAGCATTGAACCAGACTTTTTTGACGGGTCTTTTTCGTGTTTGGGTGATGAAATAACACATGAGTTACTCTATGCTCTGGCGGATTTATGGTTTGCTTTTGAGCATAGGATGTATTGCTTTTTTGCGAATAAAGAGGTGAGTCAATTAAAGAAAGGTTGGAGTGAGATATTACAACAGAATCACGTTCCTACCTAGCTAAAGACCCTCACCCCTTCACCTTCTCCCTTTCCCGCCTTACCCTATACTCCACAATCTTCTCAATCACCTCCACCGGCATCGGTTTATCCAGCGGAAACTGCACTGTACCTTTCCCGGACGTCTCATAAGGCGCCAGCAATTTATCAAACACCGGATCGCCCGTAGGGGCAGGATAGAGGCTGATATGCTTTTTAAACGCCGCAAAATGCACCAGGTTCCCATTCAGCACAAATGTAGGCATGGCGTATTTGATCGCCTCCCTGGCCTCCGGAGCGGCTCTTTTTACGGCGGCACGAACGGTTTCCAGTGCCGCCTGCACATTGGCGGGAAAGGCAGCAATATAGGCGTCTATATTTTCAGCAACGGTACTTTTCATAACCCATATTTAAGTTAATACAAATTTACCCCTTCACCGGCCAAAAGATCATCCGTAGAAAGGACTTAATAAATGGCCAAACAAGACATTTTTACCCCTTCCGGGAAAAAAACTTATCCTATTACTTGTTTCGTACGAATATATTCGTACCTTTAATTCCATGAAAGACGATCCTAAAAATAATCCGCAGTCGGAGCCCACCCGGTCGGAGCTGGAGATATTACAGGTATTGTGGAAACATGGCCCCTCCACGGTCCGCTTCGTGAATGATCACTTAAATGATGAAAAGCGCAGCGTGCAGTATACGTCCACCCTGAAGATCATGCAGATCATGACAGATAAAGGCATGCTGGCCCGCGATGAAAGCAGCATGAAGCACGTTTACAGCCCCCTCCTGGAAGAAAAGTCCACCAAGGGGTTACTGCTGGACCGCTTCCTGGATGCTACCTTTAACGGATCTGCCGCCACGCTGCTCATGCAGCTGCTGGGCAACAAGAAAACTTCGAAAGACGAGCTGGATGAGATAAAAGCACTGATCAATAAAATAAACCCGGATAAGTAATAACCCTTAAACCTGCATTATTATGCAACTCCTGTCCAATGATATTATCCGCGCCATCGGCTGGACACTGATCCATTCCCTTTGGCAAGGCCTCGTACTCGCCCTGGTAGCCGGTATCCTGATATTATTTACCCGCAAGTCCAGGCCCGCGTTGCGCTATAATATCTTCACACTGCTCTTCTTTTTACTGACAGGCAGCGCCCTGCTCACCTTCTTTTATGAGCTGCGCCAGCCCACCGGGCATGCGGTAATGACGGGAGGATCAACAGTGGAGATAAACGCCGCAGCAACTACGCTGCCAGACGCCACACCGGTGCTGGTGGCATCGGCCGCAACGCCGCAACCCGATTTCAGCCGGCGCTTTGCCGCCTATTTCAATGAGCATGCACCCCTGCTCGTGATGTTATGGTTCATCGTTTTTGTGGCCAGGATGTTATGGCTCTTCGGCGGACTGGTATACGTACAACGCATCCGTCATTATAAAACTTCGGTACCTGATACAGCCTTCATGGAACAGCTGTCTGTGCTGTGCCGCAGGATCAGGTTGAACAGCAAGGTACAACTGCTGGAATCTGCCCTGGTGAAAGTACCTGCGGCGCTCGGCATACTTAAGCCGGTGATCCTCATGCCGCTGGGCATGCTGGCGCAACTGCCGCCAGACCAGGTAGAGGCGGTGCTGTTACACGAACTGGCGCACATCCGCCGCCGCGATTTCCTGGTGAACCTGGTACAGCATTTCGCGGAGACCATCTTTTTCTTCAACCCGGCTTTGCTCTGGTTGTCTGCACGCATACGGGAAGAACGCGAGCATTGCTGTGATGATATAGCCATTAACGTTACTCAGAGCCGCAGTAACTATATTCAGGCGTTGGTCAGCTTCCAGGAATTCCAGCTGGCGCCCCAAATGAAATATGCCATGGCTTTTCCCGGCAGAAAGAAACAGCTGCTGCATCGCGTAAAGCGTATCCTAGGCAGCAACAACAAAACACTCAACATCGCTGAAAAGTCTTTCCTGCTGGTTTGTTTCAGCCTGATAGGTATGCTGGGCATTGTTTTCTCCCAGCCTGAAAAGCAACAGGCAATTGAAAAACAGGTTACGGCACAGGTGCAGGAAATGGAAGATAAAAGCCCCGTACCGGAAATCGTCTCCGAAGATAAACCTGCCAGGGAAGTCCCTCCCGCAAATGTAGCGGGAAAAGATGAAGCCATTGCGCCTCCGGCAGAGCATGATCCTGCCAATGCCCCATCTGTAAATGCCACGCAATTGCTGAATGCCGCATACTATTATTACGATGTGGATATTAAAGGCATAACCGAAGGTACTGCCATTACCTTTGACGGGGAGCCGTTCCGGGTCTATTTGTTTAAACGCAACAATACTGTATACCAGGTGCAATGGGATGAGCGGCATAATGAACTGGCAGCATTAAAGGTGGACGGAGATGAGGTGTTTACCAGGGGAATGGACAGACGGCGCCTTGCACCCTATATTGCCGCACTGCAGGCAATGACAGACATTTACAGGATGCCGTATCGGGCCAATTATCAAGCCAATTATCAGCCATATCAGCCCTGGCAAACCAAGCCCGATTCAGTACCCGTATTGAGAAGAGGAAATTCCATCATGAGCGGTACGATGACCACCACTATGAATGGTAAGAAGTATGCGGTAACGCTCGATAGTAATAGAGTTACCGGGCTGACAATAGATGGAGAAAAAGTGCCCGATGAGGAACTGCCTTCCAAATACCCGCTCATCAACTCCATTATCAACAGGGAAGAAAGACTACCCGTCATAACAGCAAATAAACATCAGCAGCTGGGCCGGATGACTTCAGAGAAGAGCAGTGAAGCCAGTCAGGAGCGGTTATCCCAGACTGATGCTGTAGATAACGGCAGGCTGACGCCCGCTACACCTGCTGCACCTGCTGCGCCTTCTACACCACCGCCTTATCCGCGGGTACAGACGGCCCCTCATGTACAGGCTGTGCCGCATGTACAAACCAGTCCTCAGATACAGGTTATACCTCATCCCGCGCCGCCTTCCTCACCGGTAATGAATAAAGAAGCGGATAAGATCCTGGATGATATGCGGAAGGATGGGCTTATTAAAAACAAAGATAAATTCTCTTTTCAGCTGAACCAGACAGCACTCATCGTGGACGGCGAAAAGCAGCCGGATGACGTATTCCGCAAATACAAGGATAAATACATCAAAAAGCCTTCAGATGCCTACATGTATTCAAAGTCATATGAACGTACCTCTATCAGCATAAACAACTAATTCTTACTTCTAATACAACAACCAGCATCACACTTCCGGGTGAACAGGCATTGTCTTGCCCGGATCTAAATCCGCCTTTTATGAAGATCAAACACTGCCTGCCGGCTTTCGGCATGGTACTGCTGGGGTATTGCACCTACGCACAAGCGCCTGCTGCAGATAAAAAGCCTAAAGATACTGTACTGCCTGTCACCCGGCAATTGAAAGATGTAACAGTCACCGGCCGTAAGCCTTTTGTTGAAACCCGCCTGGATCGTACGATCGTGAACGTGGATGCACTGATCTCCAATGCGGGTACTACCGCCCTGGACGTGCTGGAGAAATCGCCGGGTGTAATAGTGGACCAGGACGGTAATATCAGCCTGCTGGGCAAATCAGGTGTAACGATCTTCATCGATGATAAGCCTGCCTACTTATCCGGGAATGACCTGGCAAACTATCTCAGGTCGCTGCCATCCGGTTCCCTGGAAGCTATTGAGCTGATGCCTGTACCGCCCGCCAAATATGATGCAGCGGGTAATGGCGGTGTGATCAATATCCGCACCAGGAAACTGAAAAGAAAAGGCTTTAACGGCAGTGTTTCAACTGCCTATCAGCAGGGCGTTTATCCCAGGTATTCCAACAGCCTGCATCTGAATGTTCGCAATAATGCCTTCAATTGCTTTGTGAATGCGGGTTATAATGATTTACGCAACTTCCAGGATCTGCTGATCGAGCGCAGTTACAGGAATGATGATGGCAGTCCGCGTTCAGGGTTCAGCCAGTATTCATATATCCGCAGGCAGCAACGCTCGCCGTCACTGAAAATTGGCGTGGATTACTACATGGATAAGTTTACGACCATCGGTATTGCACTGAATGGTCTTTCCAACAGCAGTAAGGGACTGGTAGACAACAACAGCTTCCTGTATAACCCGGCGCAGCAGCTGGACTCCCTGGTAACAGCCGATAATGAGGATAAACGCACGCTGAAGAGGGGAAGCGTTAATCTGAACTATCGTCACCAATATGGTAATACGGGCCGTGAGCTAGCCGTAGATCTGGATTACATTCACAATAAGTCAACCGCTACCCAGCTCTTTCAAAATGCCAGCTATTACCCGGACGGCACGCTGAAAACCCGCGATGATCTGCATGGAAGCATTCCTTCCGGCATTAATATCTACAGCGGCAAAGCAGATTATACTTACCCCCTGACAACGGGCGCCCGCTTTGAGACCGGCGTGAAAACCAGCTATATCTCTACGGATAACAAGGCAGATTATGAAGTGACCATCAACAAGATCACATATCCCGATTATGATAAGACCAACCATTTCATCTACAACGAAAACATCAATGCTGCCTACCTGAACCTTCGTAATGAAATGGGGAAGGTCTCCCTGCAAGCCGGACTGCGCCTGGAAAATACCGTGATGCGGGGAGAGCAGCTGGGCAATATCGCCAAGCCGGATTCCGCATTTAAAAGGAATTACACCAACCTGTTCCCCACGTTTTATTTTTCGTATAAAACAGATTCTGCAGCCACACACCAGTTTGTATTGTCTTACAGCAAACGCATTGAACGCCCGGGCTTCAATGATCTCAATCCCTTTATCTCCCCGCTTGATAAATTCATGTATTATGTAGGCAATCCCTTTATACAACCGGTGATCTCTCACTCGCTGGATCTTTCGTGGATCTATCGTAACATGCTCACGGGTAAGATCAACTACAGCCATTATCGGGGTGAGATAGGAGAGACCATCGAGGTGCAGGGAGACCGCTTCTATAGCCGCCCTGCCAACGTAGGTAAGAGCGATTACGTGTCATTCTCCGCCAATGCAGACCTGCAGCCTTTCAACTGGTTCTTCATCCATTGGTTCGGTATCGTGGAGTACTGCCGCTTTAAGGCGGATCTTTACGGCAATGACCTGGATGCTGATGGGATAAACTATGTGAGCAACATAACGCTGCAGGCTAAACTGTCTAAAGGATGGAATGCAGAGATCACAGGTATGTACCGTTCGGATATCATCACCCAGCAGTTTGTCCTGGGCAATTTCTGGACGATGGGATGTGCACTGGAAAAGAAGATACTCAGCAGCAAGGGCTCACTGAAGCTGACCATAAACGACCTGTTCTATTCCCGCCTGAATTACGGGGATATTCGTTTCCTGACTAATGCAAGCGGCAGCTATCGTAATAAAGGGGATACACGTATTGCCGGACTTACCTTCACCTACAATTTCGGTAAGTCTTATGAGAAGCGCGACAGGAGCGAAGGCGGTGCAGATGCGGAACAACAGCGCATCAGGTAGGGCCTATTGCATATGCATTGATTTGAGCGCAATCAGCAGCATTTCTTTCTGCTTGCCTTTCAGTTTGATGGAGCCCAGGGTCTGGGCGGCAAAGTTGCCTGCCAGGCGGAGAGACGAGGCTAAGTCGCCCGACACGATCACCTCTTCGTTAAACTGCCTGCACATACCCTGTATGCGTGAGGTGGTATTCAGCACATCCCCGGAGTAAGTGATATCTCTTTTGATGATGCCTACCTCGCCGGCAACTACTTTTCCGCAGTGGATGCCTGCTTTAAAGGTGGGGATCACACCATACAGCTGCTGGTATTTATGGTTCAGCTGCTGCAAATGATATTTGATGTCAAAGAAGCATTGCACACATTTGCTGTTCCGGATGCCTTCATCGTATTTCCAGGCTACGATCACTTCATCGCCTACGTACTGGTAGATCTCGCCGTTATTATCCAGTATAGGGTTTGTAATGTCGGTAAAGATATCTTTCAGGAAGGCGTGGTATTTCTTGTCTCCCAGCCGTTCAGCAATGGTGGTGGAGGAGTTCAGGTCCAGGAACATGAAGATGCGCTCTTCTTCCCGGGGCGTATTATATTTTCCGCGGATAATGTTCCAGAATACGCCTTGTCCGAATTTATTATTGATCTGGAGGAACAGCTGCGTAATGGTTACCACTACGCCCCAGACCAGGCAGTTCTTGGTGATCCGGGTCCACTCAGAGGGAATATCAAACAGGCGCAGCAGGATGTTCACGATGGCGATCACCAGGAGGAAAGCGCCGGCTACTGCCAGGATCGTGTAGCCGTAGGATTTATCCCTGAAGCGTACGTTCACGTAAAATACCAGGAAGCTGCCGCCCAGCAAGGCGCCGGTAAAGGCAGCGCCCATATTGATAAGGACGGCTTCCAGCATGGTATACCTGGGTGCCGGCGGCACAGCATTCATAGTGACCAGCGCCAGCCTGTCGTAGAACGGAATAATAAAACCTATTATCAGCCATACCACTATGATAATGCCCAGTTGCCGCAGCTTGTAAGCGGTTCGCCTGTTCATGTGTTCTGGTAAAGATTTTGCGAGCTAATATATCCCTTTTTCAGCGAAATGGGGCGCGCTTCGTTTTCTTACAATGCAGGGGCGCGGTGAAAGCGGAATTTTGGGGTATAAATAATTTGATCATGACACAGACAACATCACCTTCATTACTGATCACCGGGGCTACCGGCAACATAGGGTTTGAGCTGGCTAAACAATTATCGGCAAAAGGAGTGGCATTCAGGGCCCTGGTAAGGTCTAAAGAGAAAGCAGGCGAGCTGGCGTTGCTGCCAGGTGTGGAATTGGTGACCGCCGACCTTGCAGACCCCGAAAGCCTGGCTACAGCGCTGAAAGGGATCAGGCGCGCTTTCCTGCTCACCAATTCTTCTGAGCAGGCGGAAACATTGCAGAACGGCTTTGCTGATGCCGCCCGGAGTGCAGGCGTGCAGCATATTGTGAAGCTGTCACAGCTGGCTGCCGCTGCAGATTCGCCCGTGCGTTTCCTGCGTTATCACGCTGCTGTAGAACAGCATATCAAAGCAGCCGGGATGGCTTATACCTTTCTGCGGCCTAACCTGTTTATGCAGGGCCTGCTGGGCTTCAGCAGCACTATCAGCAGCAAGGGGATGTTCTTCGCCGCTATTGGGGATGCGCGTATAAGCCTGGTGGATATCCGTGATATTGCAACGGTGGCGGTTGCTGCACTGACAGCAGAGGGGCATGAAAGTAAGGTGTATACGATCACCGGGCCCGAAGCCTTAACGCATGCTGAATTGGCGGCACAATTTTCTGCAATACTGGGCCGCGAGATCCGTTTTGTCCAGGTATCTCCCGAAGACATGCGGAAGTCCCTCATCGATGTAGGGTTCCCGTTGTGGCAGGCTGACGGGCTGATAGAAGACTATGCCCATTATGCCAGGGGAGAAGCGGCCGCCGTGAGTGCTGATGTACAAACTGTTACCGGTCAGGCGCCCCGCAACTTCAACACTTTCGTAAAGGATTATGCGCGGGCGTTTTCGTGAGGTTTGAGGTTTGAAGTTTGAGGTTTGTTGAAAGTTAAAGGTGCTGAACAAGTGTGCTGTATCTGAACGCTGTTCCGCAACATTTAACCTTATAACGAACTTCAAACCTCAAACTTCAAACCTCAAACGTTAAATTTGCCTGGATATAAATCGGGTAATATGTCGGTTCAGCAAGCGCACAAGTCACAGATCCTGTATTCCTGTTATTATTCCAGGAACAGGGAGGGCGAGCAGTTCATACCGGAGCACGTGTTCAGTTATCAGGTGAGCGGTTCGCTCAGCCTGAATGACGGCAACGAAGTGTATACGTTTAACGAGGGTGATTTCCGTTTCTGCCGGCGAAACCAGCTGATAAAGTTTATCAAGCAGCCGGTCCCGGGCGGCGAATATGCTAACGTGTCTGTTTACCTGGACCAGGAAACATTGCGCAATTTTGCCATTGAGTATGGCTATCAGGCGGCTAAGCGGCAGGAGCATTGTCCCCCGGTGATGCTGCTGAATCCGGACCCGCTCTATAAAAGTTATATGCAATCGCTCATGCCCTATGAGCGCCTGGCCAATCCTGCCAATAAAGCGTTGCTGGTACTGAAACTGAAGGAAGTGATACTGATCCTGCTCCAGGCCAACCCCTCCCTGGCAGATGTGCTGTTCGATTTCAGCGAGCCGGGTAAAATAGACCTGGAAGCATTTATGAACCAGCACTTTCACTTCAATGTAGAGCTGAAGCGCTTTGCCTATCTCACGGGCAGAAGCCTGGCCACCTTTAAACGCGATTTTGAAAAGATCTTTCATAGTTCCCCCGCCCGCTGGCTGCAAAAACGCCGCCTGCAGGAGGCCCATTACCTGATCAGTGAAAAGGGCGCCGCCCCCTCCAGCATTTACCTGGACCTGGGGTTTGAAGATCTGTCGCACTTTTCTTTTGCGTTTAAGAAGATGTATGGGGTGTCACCGTCGAAGATGAAAGTTTAAAAGTTTGAAGTTTGAGGTTTGAGGTTTGAGGCTGGTTGGAAGTAGCAGGTTCCAGGACAAGTGTGCTATATCGGAAGACTCATCCTCAACATTTAACTTTTTAACGAACCTCAAACTTTGAATGGTGTCATAAGCACTGGTTTAACACGCTCATGGATGCTACGAAATTAGCCAATTTACCTTTGAGGAATAGTGCTAAATCGGTACATTTGCAAATGGACCTGAAAAGCGTTGAAAGAATCTCCAAAGCCATAGGTGACCCTCACCGCATTAAGATACTGCAGGCGGTAAAGAAGCAGGGCTGTCTGCCCTGCGCGGATATTTGTAACATGATCGATCTCACTCAATCTTCCATTTCCCATCACGTTAAACAACTCACAGATGCCGGCTTGCTCATAGCCGAAAAGGAAGGCCGTAATGTAAGGTACACGCTGGATAAAAAACTGCTGAACGAGTATACTAGGTTTCTGGCCACATTTGCGTAGGGGCGGAGGCTGGCCCGGCTGCCCGCCAGGCCCGGGGGGCCTCGCAATGACGGAGATGAAGACCCGGATCTTCAGTATAACTTTATTGCGTATAATGTCATTGCGAGGCGCAGCAAAGCTGATGTGCGTAGCGTGACGAAGCAATCCTTTTGTGTTATTGCTGCAATTAGCGGCACAAAGGATTGCTTCGGCCCGGCTTCCGCAATGCCCTGTGGGCCTCGCAATGACGAGGAAGACCCAATGATGGGGATGAGTACCCCATGACGAGTATAAATACCCTTCCTATTGATAAACTACATTCAGTGTAATCGGTGTTGCGGCCAGCGCCTTGGAAATAGGACAGTTCTCTTTTGCGCCTTTGGCGATCTCCAGGAATTTATCTTCCGGCAGGCCTTCAATGACAGAGGCTTTCAGCTCCAGTGCAATGCTGGTTATCTTCGGACCGGCTGCCGGGTCCAGTTCTACTACGGCGGTGGTGTTCAGGTCTCCGGGGGTAAATCCCGCCTGTGTGAGGGCAGCGCTTACAGCCATGGTAAAGCATCCTGCATGGGAGGCGCCCAGCAGTTCTTCGGGGTTAGTGCCCACACCATCCGCAAAACGGGTGTTAAATGAATACTGTGTCTGGTTCAACACCGTGCTCTGTGTAGAGATCTCTCCTTTTCCTTCTTTGAGGTTGCCCTTCCAATGGGCTGTAGCTGTTCTTTTCATAAAAATCGTTTTACACCTAAAATAATACATTTGAGGCGAAAGTTTAAGAGTTTGAAGGTGTGCTGAAATATCAGGCGGCTTTCAAACCTTCAAACCCTCAAACTGTTTCCACCACCGCAATGAGGAAGTCGTACAGGTTCATGTCGCCGGGGACTTCCAGTTTTTTACGCAAACGGTAACGGCTGGTTTCCACGCCGCGTACAGAAATGCCCATGGACTGCGCTATTTCCTTTGTGGTAAGGTTGATGCGCAGGTAGGCGCACAGCTTAAGGTCTGTAGGACTGAGGTCGGGGTATTTCTTCTTCAGTACGGACAGGAAATTGTTATGCACCTCATCAAAGTGACGGGAGAATTGTTCCCAGTCCTCTTCATTATTCTCCGCTTCTTCAAACAACCGAAGCACCCTTTTAAATGCATGCGGGGGCACGGGCTCTGCTTTTTTGATGGCCATCAGCAGCTCTTCTTTGATATGGAACAGCAGTTTGCCGCGTTGTAAGAGGTACATGGTGGCGGTGGCCAGCTCCTTATTCTTAAACTGTACTTCTGCCGCCAGCTTTTCATTCTGCAGGTGGATCAGCTCCTTTTCACGTTGTCCTTTTTCGTACTCATGCTGCAGTATCAGCCGATCCTGCGCCAACTGGTGCCTTCGCTGCTGTGCGGCAAATTTATTCTGCTGCAGCCGGTAAAGGTACCAGGCCAGTATCCCCAGCAGCACCACATACCCCATGCGGGCAGGCAGGCTGTGATACCAGGGGGGCAGGATGCGGAAGGTGTATCTTGCAGGGGCGGAGATATTGCCCAGGTTATCGCGCGCCTTTACCTGGAAGGTATAATGGCCGTAGGGCAGGTTGGTATAGTCTTTCTCCGTTTTAGCCGTCCATTCGCTCCAGCCTTTGTCAAAGCCTTCAAGGTAATAGCTGTACTCGGCCTTACTGGTATGCCCGTATACCGGGGAGGCATATTCGAAATGGAAATTGGAGTAGGCATTGGGCATCTGCTTGACCGTAGCCTGGTCTGCCGGAATATAGCCCCCGAACACGAGGCTGTCGGTACTTCCCAGGGCGTTCACCTGGCTGATCAATACCTGGGGCCTGTCTTTCTGCTGGAGGTAGTGCTTGTAGTTAATGTGGTACATGCCCCTTTCAGCGCCTACAAATATATTCTCTTCGTTATAGGGATAGATGAATTCAAAGCCACTGACGATCTTTCCCTTCAGTTCCGGGAAATAAACAATGCTGTATGGCTGTTTGGCAGTCGGTTTAAAGAAGTCTACCACGCCCGGCATCTTGTCTGATACGAACCAGATATTACCCCGGGCGTCTTCCGAGAGGTATTGCAGGCTCGCGTTCTTCAATACCGGGTAGAGCCAGGGGGAGGGGATGAAGGTATCTTTTGCCGCCTGGTACTCATAAATCCCTGCCTGGGTAGCCACTACCATACGGTTGCGGATACGGAACACGAAGTTGTTATAATCCGATGGCAGCCCTTTGGTGTGCGTGTACAGGGTATGGCGCAGGGTGGTATCCGGCTGTAGTACCAGCCTGTAAACACCCCTGTAGGGATGGGAGGCCCATACGATGCTGTCATGCTCGGTGGTGAGAAAGCGCAGGGATTCAAAGAGCCCTTTGATATGTTTTACGCCGGAGATGCTGTTGCCATTAACCTGCATAATGCGCAGGCCGTTATAGCAGCCGGCCAGTATATGAGAGGCGAGGGGCTGGAACAGCCAGCAGCCGCTGTTCTTCAGCAGGGGCACAGCGGTATTCTGTCTGATCTCGAATGCGCCTTCGTGGTGCCCCAGCAGCAGGTGATCGCCCACCTGTGAGAGGTTCCATATCTGCCCCTTCGTTTGCTGTACCATACTGAAACGGCTTTCCAGGAAACTGAGGTCGCTGCGACCGTCCAAAGGAGTGGTATAGAGGCCGTCTGCTGTGCCGATATACAGCTGCCCGTTAAACACCCGGGCCGTATAGGTGGTGAGGTAATGTTTATTGTCTGGCAGGATCTGTTTGATAGCGGTATTGTACCGGATCATGTCTATACCGTTATCCAGGGTGAGCCAGATGTTGCCCCCGGGGTCTGTAAAGATGCTGATCACGTTATTGTTCTGCAGCCCTTCGTCCAGGGTAAAGCGTTGTATCACTTCGCCGGTGCCCGGACGGATAATATAACAGCCACCCCAGGCAGTGCCGATGAGCAGCTGATCCCTGCCATAGGCGCGGGCACAGTAAATGCCGCTGGTGCGGAATATGCTGTCTGCATCGGTTTGAAAGGGGTAGAGCTGGTTATTATACATTTTGAACAGCCCGTTTTTCATGGTGCCCAGCAGCAGGGTGTCTCCGCGGTAATCCAGTATGGCGGTTACCTGTAGCTGCTGTGCGGCAACAGCCGGGCAAACGGCCTGCCAGGTGCCCTTGTTGTACTGCAACAGGCCGTTTCGCCGGTCCAATGCAAATAAATGCTGCCGGGTATTACATAATAAGCGCCATTCTACCGGCGCGCGGAATACCTGGATGCTATCCTTATAATACCGGAAGACCTTGTGATTGGTGCGGAAAAATACTGCACCATCATGCAGGGCTATATCCCATATATCCGCAAATTGTTTTTCGGTAACAGGGATCAGGGGCTTCAGGGAGGTGTATTGCAACACCCCGTCTGCATCCGCCTGGTAGTAGCCAAAGTCGTCCTGTGCGCCCACATAGATGCGGTCATCAGCGCCGGTTCTTACAGCCCGCAGGCGGGTATTGTTGGGCACCGGCAGCAGTTTCCAGAAGTGGCCGTTGAACGTCAGCAGTCCCTCGTTGTTGGCAAAGTAAAGAATGCCGTGCCTGTCTATATCCGCATCCCAGGTTTGCCCGCCACCCATGTATTGCTGTTTCGTATAATTTACGATGGCGGGTAATCCGATAATGTGCTGGCCTGACGCGCTGACGGCTATCCAAACGGGTAGCAGTAACATCAGGAGGTTTTTCATGTTCTCATAACGTTTCACTGCTAAAATAGGTATTATTCCTGGTTGTAGTAGTGGTGGCGTAGAATATCCGGATTGATAATCAATGACCTGTATTTTACTGAAGTAGTATTGACGTATCCCCAAATTGCACCCGGAAACATTAAATGCTGATCTTTGATCCCGGCTGACCAAGCCTTTTCCACGTCATCAATGGCCAACATCAGCAGCTAATTTATCCATGTCATCAATGTACATCTCTATGAAAAAACACACCTTATCTTTGCCTGCAGGCATCGTGCTGTCATTTTGCCTGTTTGCCGCTTCCTGTAAAAAAGACAACCAGGCGCCGGTAGAAAATGTTCCTGCATCGGATGATGTTCGTACACCAAAAACAGAGGCCGCCTATGAACTGGTATGGTCCGACGAATTTGACGGTACCAGTCTGAACACTTCCAAATGGAACTATGAAAATGGTAACCTGCGCGTTAACAATGAAAGGCAGTATTACCAGTCTTCCAACGTAAGCGTCAGCAATGGTAACCTGGTGATCACCGCCCGTAAGCAAACCGTAGAAGGCCAGCCCTATACCTCCGGCAGGATCAACACCGGCGGTAAATTCACACAGCGCTATGGCCGTATCGAAGCCCGTATGAAACTACCCGGTGTACAGGGGCTCTGGCCCGCCTTCTGGATGCTGGGCGCCAACATCGGCGAGCCGAACGTAGGCTGGCCCAAATGCGGCGAAATAGACATTATGGAGCACGTGAATACGGGTCCTACCGTATTAGGTACCATTCACTGGGATAACAACGGCCGTACCTACTATGGCGGTAATACCAATACCACGCCTACCGATTACCATGTCTATGCGATAGAATGGGATGCTTCTTCTATCCGCTGGTTTGTAGACGGCGTACAATTCCATGTGGCCAACATCGCCAACAACATCAACGGTACCGACGAGTTCCACAAGCCCTTCTTTATCATCTTTAACCTGGCGGTAGGCGGTGATCTGCCCGGACAGAACATCAATGACGGCGGACTGCCTGCCAGCATGCTGGTGGACTATGTAAGGGTATATAATATTGTGAACACACCTGGTACTGGTACCGCACCTATCGGCGCCACCATCAGCATACGGGGTAACAACAACCAGTTTGTAAGCGGCGAGAACGGTACGCAGGCCATGAACTGTAACCGCCCCACTGCCCAGGGCTGGGAGCAGTTTACCGTAGTGGATGCCGGTGGCGGAAAAATTGCCCTGCAGAGCATGGGTAAATACGTTTCATCAGAGAACGGCGTGCAGCCTATCACGTGCAACCGTGCAACAATAGGCGACTGGGAGAAATTTGACTGGGTATCCAATGCAGACGGTACCTTCTCCCTGCGCGGTAATAACGGCTTATACATCTCCAGCGAGAACGGTGCGCAGCCTATGACCTGCAACCGTGCTACTATTGATGGATGGGAGAAATTCAGGTACTGATTTATCCCTTTACTGCTATTTAATAAAGCGGGTGTCTCTTCTTTCAGGAGACACCCGCTTTACTTTTATGCAGTTGCAAGACCACCCTGCACTACCCGGCTGCGGCCACGGTTAAAGGCGCCCGCGTTCAGCAGCTTGTGATAGTACACGTAAGACACTATCAATATAACCAGTACCACCAGCGGGAAAATGGCGAAGCTGCCAATACCGTATATCACGGCATTGCTCACAGCTGCACAGATCAGGCTGATACCAAAGCCGGCGTAAGCCCATTCTTTCAGGCGGGCGGGAATAAAGGGCAGGGCCAGGATGATGCCGCCGATCACTTTAAAAACGGTGAGCATAACCCTGAAATAGTCGGGGTAGCCCAGTTTCCTGATCGCTTCTACGGCAAGGGGGGTATGAGAAGTAAGGCCGGGCATAACGCCGTCCCACAATACGAAAATGATGGTAGCAATCCAGAAGATGATCTTGTTCTTTTTCATAACTTATGTTTTAAAATTTGTTTGCGTGTTTGTTCAATGCAAAACTGCTGCTTTTTCCCGGAAGTGGTCATGCGTGAATACGACATTTTGAGGGGGCGATTGCGACATCATATTAAAGTTAAGTGACATGATACTGACATTTGCAGGGAAGAAAGGGTGTTTTATGTGGCAGAACTGTCATTATTTGTGTGGAAGTTATGAAAGTATAGGGTTAATCACTAAATTTCATTAGACCGCTTGTTATATCCGCTCCCCATGAAAACCCAAATTCAAAATGAAACACCCTCTTAAGCATTCCATTTTACACGGTGTACTCAGCCTTCTTTTTATTACTGCCTGCAGCAAATCCGGGCTGGTAAAACCCGCTGCACAAGACCCTCTCGATGAACAGCCTGTCAGCACCGGTAACGTAGCGGCCCTTGCCACCACACCCGTAGGTACGGTTACCTACCGCAGCAACGGCTATACGGTAAGGTTCACCAACAACGACGCTACCTTTGACAATGCCGTTTACCAGCGGATGATCAACACGTTCTTCAGCGTGTATCCTACACTGGTAAACCGCTTTTACACCAATGCCGCCAGAACGGTATCCTTTACCATCGATCCGTCTTATAACGGTGTAGCCTATACATCGGGCACCAGCGTTACCTACAGCGCCGCCTGGTTTCACAGCAACCCGGAAGACATTGATGTTGTGACCCACGAAGTAATGCACATTGTACAGGCCTATACCGGGGGCGCTCCCGGCTGGCTCACCGAGGGCATTGCCGACTATGTACGCTATAAATACGGCGTGAATAACGGTCCGGCCGGATGGTCACTACCTGCATGGTCCCCATCACAGCATTACACCAACGCCTACCGGGTAACTGCCCGCTTCCTGGTATGGCTGGAACTGCATGTTCGCAGCACGATCGTTAATGATCTGAACACTGCGCTGCGCAATAAAACCTACAGCGGCAGTACCTGGAACAGTCTTACCGGTAAATCGGTAGACCAGCTCTGGGCAGACTATTCCCAGAACCCTGCCTTATAAGGCATTTTCAGTGTAACGACGTTATCCATACTACGGTATTACCTGATATTCATTAACCAGGAGAGCGTATAACAGGCGGTTGGTTTTTTACACTTCCAGCAGGTAGTACGGCGTTTTATAGCCTGCCTTGGTCAACACAGGTTTCGATACATTGAACACCTTTACACCACCCGGTGCTTCGCCTTCCAGTGTACCCATGTGTGCGTGTCCGTGAAAAGCAGCGATTACGCCACGACGGCTCAGGGGCTCTGCCAGGCGGGATGAGCCCAGGAAAGGAAAGATCTCTTCCGACTCGCCGATAACCGTGGCTTTAACAGGCGAGTAATGCATAACGGCAATTTTCTTCAGGTCTTTATGTTCCTGGTCCAGCCGTGCAAGCGCACGGTCCAGGTGCAGGGTTTCATCTACTGTTTCCTGTACAAAGGTTTTCATGGCGCCTTCGCCGAACATAGAGAGCATGTGATTGTCAAAGCCGCCGCCAAAACCTTTTACGCCTGCAAAACCGGTATCGGCTACTACTACTGCTTCGCCATCCAGTATATGCAGTCCTTCGTGCTGCTGCATGATCTGCCGGATCAGCTTATGTCTTCCTTTCTCATGATCATGGTTGCCCAATACTGCCACGATAGGAATGGTGCAGGCTTTCAGCTCTTCCACCAGTATCTGCGCTTCCGTTTCATCGCCGGTATCTGTCAGGTCTCCGCAGATCACAAGTACGTCGGCATTTTTGGATACTTCTTCAAAGAAAGGCCGCCATTTTCCCTTGTCGGTGTCCTGGGTATGAATATCCCCGATCGCTGCTATGCGTGTTTTTCCGTTCTTTGCTGCCATACAATTATACGGTTTTGATAGTGTAAGATTTATAATCCCACTGCTTTACATCGGTCTCATATTGTGTCTGGTCTATTATCGGCCCGCGGCACACTTTTTCCACGGCAGGGGGCAGGTCATACTGTTCATTGGCTTTTGCGATAAGCGCATCGAACAGCCATTTTGGAATAATGCGCTGGTAGTCTGCCGGGTAAACAAACTGGAAGAGCAGCAGCTGCGCCAGCAACAGATGCCAGTGATTGTCCAGCAGTGTGAGCACCCGTTTCCAGTCCAGATTCGGGTGGCGGAGTATGATATGGTTTACATCTGCACCGTCGTAACGTTCCCTGTTCTGCACATATATCTTGCAGCGCACCAGGTCTTCCGGGGAAAGCAGCTGTACCTGTACGCCTACAAATTCGGCGGTAACAGAATGGGTATACCAGCTTTCATCCACATGAAAAATACTATTGACGGAGGAGAAGATGATGTCTACAAAATATTCGCCCTTGAACACCTTAGCGAGCCAGCGTACATCGGTTAACTCGGTGCGGTAACCTTTTTCCGCAAAGTGTTTCAGTATCTTCGGATACTCTGAGGGGGCGCAAAATACATCCAGGTCTTTTGTGTCCCTGTAAATACCGGTGTAGTGAAACAAAGCGAATGCACCGCCCAGCATAAACCTGGCTCCGCTTTCCTGTAACAGTATGAGTGCTTCCCTGTAAAACGCGTGTGCTTCTGAAATTTCTTGTGCTGCTGGTATCATATGCCAGCTGTACTTCAAAAGTCATTCCAGCACAAACAGGCTGGACAGTAAACATTTAACGGTTATCCACCTTCAATGGCTGTCCTACGGGGTTACTATCGCCAAAATATTTCTGTGCCACGTTTTTGGTGAGCACAATGCTGTAGGGCGCCTGCAGCGCGGTATGCGGATTGCCAGCCAGCATTTTCCAGCTGAAAACATCAAAGGCGGCAGCATCCATGAAAACGATATTGGTCTCTTCAAAACGCTTGTCTTTGTACTCCAGCAGGTAATCAGTAGAACTGGTGAACTGCACTACGTGCCTGATCTGCGGGAAGTCTGCTTTTAGCGCCGGTCCTACGGGTGCATTGCCCCATACGTCGAAGTCCTCCGGGGAGGGAGGAGGCAGCTTTTCATCCGCCTGTACATCGCGGTAAGCATGCACCACGCGGTAAATATTGTCTGCATGCACGTGGTAACGGTCATAAGACAGTTCATCCTTCACGTACAGGGAGATGAGCACGCAGCAGGCAATGCCTACGGCCAGGCCGGTAATATTGATGATGGAATAAGCCTTGTTCCTGGCCAGGCTTCTCCAGGCGATCTTAAAGTAGCTTTTCAGCATTTGCTTTACATTATGCCACAGCTGCTCAAAAAGACTGCCATTTGAAAGGCCCGCCACGGGCTTGTGTTTCCAAGGAACATGCGCGGGGCGCCTGTTCACATCCGGACAAATTTGTTCAGAAACGGACGTTGGGTAAGCTGTTAGCCATTAACTATTAGCTGTCAGGGATTGGAGCGATGATGATCTCTGCAGCATGCTAACAGCTATTGGCTGATAGCCAACAGCTGCGAGCAATTAGCTCTTTCTGCCAATTATTATCAGTAACTTGCATCCTTGAAAAACAGGTGCAAAAGGCCGGAATTTATTAATTGACAGGACTTTATCATGTATATGCGAAAAATGATTATCACACTTTGCCTGGCAATGATGGCTAGCCTGCAAGGCAAAGGGCAGGAAGACTGGAAGCTGAAGGTAAACAAGGAAGGGATCGAGATCTATACCAAACCTTCAATTCTGAATGCAAAACTGAAAGCCATCAGGGTACGTTGTGAACTGCCCGCCACTTTAACCCAGCTGGTTTACATTGTACTGGATGTTAATGCAGGGGCAGACTGGGTGTACAGCACCAAATCCAGCACCCTGCTCAAACAGGTTTCTCCCGCAGAAGTATATTACTATTCAGAGGTATCGCTGCCCTGGCCCTGCAGCAACCGCGATTTTGTTGCTCATTTAACAGCCAGGCAGGACCCGCAAACCAAAGTGGTGACCATAGACGGCCCCACGGTGGATGGTATGGTGCCCGAGAAGAAGAATATTGTCCGCGTCAGTAAATCATCCGGTAAATGGATCATTACCCCGTTGCCTAACAGGAACGTGCGGATAGACTATACCCTGGAAACCGATCCGGGCGGTGCACTGCCTGCATGGCTGGTGAACCTCTTCGTAACAAAAGGCCCCATGGAAACCTTCCGGAAATTAAAGGAACAGGTAGCCAAACCTGCCTACCGCAACGTAAAGTTGCCCTTTGTTGTAGAGTAAGCCTTATACAGTGATATCCAGTATTGGCCTGTCTGCAATGGGCTTATGATGTCCGTTGTGAGAGAGTTTGTGGCGGGCATCCTGCTTTTTATCGCAGAGGTAAGCCAATCCGGCCGCTACTAACCCGCCTGCCAGGTATAAACCCATGGTCATGTATTTGCGCTTTGCACTGGCTCCGGTATAACCGCTGCTCAGGTCCATCAGTTTGGGGAGCATTACCGCGGCTAAACCCATGGTGGTACCCAGGAAACCCCCGGCGGCAGCTGCTTTCTTTGTTCTTATACCAGCAAGGCTGTAGTAAAGGCTGTTGAAAAGGAGATCTCCGGCCAGGCTGGCGTTGTAGAGCTGCTTATCAGACAGGTGCTTCTTTTTGAGCAGTTTTGCAGTGGCCTGTTTACCCAACAGGTCTAAACGCGGCGCATCCGGGTTCATTTTCTTCAGCAGCTCCTGCAGCAGGGTGAGGGTAACGGCGCCGCCCAGGCCGCCGATCAGAGAAGATGATAGTCGCATAACAGTACGGTTTTTCCATAATCCCGGAACAAAATCCATTCCGCCGTATGCCGGTGTTCATGTAATAATACTTTTTTAACAAAAATGGGTAAGCACCAAGGAGAACACTTGCGAATGTTAACCAAGCACTTCGGCCAGGTTGTCCACTACTTCCGTGGAATGCTTCCGGAACTGGTTGGGAGAGGCGCCGGCAAACTCCTTAAAGGCGCGGATATAATGCGAATGGTCTGCATAATCATGCTCATAGGCAATATCTGACAGCTTACTGAAATCACGCTGGCGCAGCTGTTGCAGGCTGGACTGAAAACGGCAGATGCGGGCAAACAATTTAGGGGAAATACCTACCCACTGTTTAAACTTCCGTTCAAAGCTTCTTTCCGTAAGGAAGAGCTGTTCCTGCAGGAATTTCAATGACACACTTCCCTTTGACTGTACAATCTGGTGCACGGCATGCTTCATACCCGGATCGGCTATGGCTTTATTGTCCAGGATGCGGGAGAAGAGATAGGAAGAAAGGATGGCCACCTGTTCAGCAGCGCCCTTTGCTTCCGCGATCTGTGCGTACAGGGAAACACCCTGCCGGTTGCTGAAGGCTACAAGGTCAATACAATCATCCGTTATTTCATGTGCATTCAGGCCGAAGACAGCTTTAACGGCATTGGGGTAGAAGAATACGCCGATGCTGCCAAAGTTCCCGCAGGAGTGGAGTATCCGCGGCCTGGTGGCCTGACCGTACAGGAAAATATCAGGCAACTTATCATGATTTTCATCATGCAAGCCTCCTGCTGCCGGTTGCTGGAAGATCAGGCCGGGGCATCCGTCGGGTATGGTGCGGAAGGTCCTGAGAGGAATGTCGCCTGTTCCGTGATGCTCCAGTGTCCAGAAGAACCGGACATAATCCTTCAGGTAGTCCGGCGGAGGTATCTTTGCATAGCGCATGCAGGATAACGGTTTAATCTTGTTTTGTAAAAATATATGAAATTTTTCTATTTTCACGGCGTTTTGCCAAGCAAATATTTATCACCCATATATGAAAGTAACCGGATTTACCTTTGTGCGGAATGCTGTCAAGCTGGATTACCCGGTAGTGGAAGCCATTTCCTCCATTCTCCCGCTTTGTGATGAAGTGATCGTCCTCGTAGGCAATTCAGAAGATACTACGCCGGAGCTGATCAGATCTATTAACTCTCCCAAGATCCGGATCTTTGATTCTGTCTGGGATGATTCCATGCGTGAAGGCGGCCGGGTGCTGGCTATCGAAACGGATAAAGCCATGCAGCATATCAGTCCGGATACTACCTGGTGCTTCTATATCCAGGCGGATGAGGTAGTGCATGAGGATGATTATCCTGCCATCCGTGCCGCCATGGAAAAATACAGGGATGACCAGCGGGTGGAAGGCCTGCTGTTTAACTACATACATTTCTACGGTACTTACGATTATGTAGGCGATTCCCGCACCTGGTACAAGCACGAGATCCGTATTGTGCGTAATGTAAAAGGGCTGCATTCCTATAAAGACGCCCAGGGCTTCCGCATAGACAACAGGAAACTGTATGTAAAACCGGTGAATGCCCGTATTCACCATTACGGCTGGGTAAAAGACAACAGAACAGCCGGTTTTGAAAAATGGAAGAACACCATCCTGCTGTATCACGGTCATGACAAGGAAAAGACAGACGCCATCCTGTCTTCTAACTGGTTTGACTATACGGGGATCGACTCGCTGGCTAAGTTCAAAGGCACGCACCCCGCAGTGATGAAGGAACATATTGCGCGCAAGAACTGGGAGTTTGAACATGACATCAGCAAGAAGCAATTCAAGAACTTCACCAAAAAGATGTTGTACTGGATAGAGCGATGGACAGGCAAGCGGCTGTTTGATTACCGCAACTATAAACTGTTGAGATAAGACTTATTGATAAAGGATGAAGGGCCGGCATGAATAGTGCCGGCCCTTTTATTTTTAAGATCATTCGTCTGGCATATCAGCAGCAGTCGTGGTATTCAGATGCTGATGTTTTTCCATCTGCCTTTTCTGAATACCAGGATGCAGCATACCGCCAGTATGATTTCTGACAGCAGTATGGCGCCGAAAATACCTTTTGATCCCATGCCTGCGCGGATACCCAGTATATAGGCAAGCGGCAGCTGGATGATGTAGAACATCAGGATATACAGCAGCGTTACCACATGCACGTGCCCGGCGGCATTCAGTGATCGTGAGATCACCATGGTATAGCCAAAGAAGAAGAAAGCAACGGCCATGCAGCGTAAATACAGTATAGCATTATCCACTACAGCTGCTTCGCTGCTGAAGGCTGCCACCAGGGGCCTGGTGAACAGCAGCAGTACCAGCGATATCAATCCCAGGAAGCACATATTGAACATACCTGTTTTCCATACAGACTGCGCTGCTCTTTCCGGCTGCCGGGCTCCCAGGTTCTGACCTGTAAGCACACCGGCCGCATTGGCAATGCCCCATGCGGGTAGTGTGGCGCATACAATGATACGGTCGGCAATAATGTAGCCGGTTAAGGTAGCTTCGCCCAGCTGAGCAACGATGGTGATCATCAGCAACCAGCTGCTGGCTGGTATGAGGTATTGTAGCGTGCCTGCAGCGCCCAGTTTCAGCAGCTTGTGCATAATAGCGGGCACGATGTTGAATTGCCGGCGGCCTATTACCAATATGGTCTTTTTCTGCCCCAGGTACCAACACTGGTAAGTTACTGCTGCCAGGTTGCCGATACCATTGCCAATGGCGGCGCCCGTAAGGCCCAGCGCAGGTATGGGGCCCCAGCCAAAGATGAGGATACCGCCTGCGGCGGCATTCACCACAAAGGCCAGCAGAAAAGTGCGCATGGCCATTGCTGCATCGCCCGAGCCGCGGAAGATGCCGTTCATCAACATCCGCAGCACCAGGAAGATGATACAGCCAAAACGGATCTTCGTATAAAGATCGCCTTCACGTACCAGTATTTCAGTTGCGCCGATGGCATGCAGGATCTCTTTGTTGAAGAACATACACCCTGTGCCGAAAAGAACGGCGATCACCACGCCGGTGTAAATTGATTGCACGGCGGTAAGTCCGGCTGTTTCCAGGTCCCTTTCGCCGATCCTGCGGGCGATCAGCGCACTGGCGGCAATGTTGAGGCCCACCGGAACGGCATAGATGATAAGGATCACCGAGCCCGTCATGCCGGCGATGTTGATGGCATTATCGCCCAGGCGGCTTACATATACCAGGTCTACTACTACGAATAATGATTCGATCAGCAGCTCGAACATGGCGGGCAGCGATAGCAGGAAAGCGGCCCTGGTTACGCTGCTGGTAGTGAAGTTCTTTTCCGTGCCCAGCATGGCAATGCGGACAAGGTTAAATAGGGAGCGTGTTCTGACTATAAGTGATTGCACGATAGTGAGTTTAAAGGGTGGAGGGCTTGCGCATCATACAGGCTGCGGGAGCGCTGTTACGCCAAAGTCCTGGTAGGCGATCCTTTCTTCCGGGTGATAGATCTCTCTGCCGGTGATGGTGTTGATGATCCATGAATTGCGATAGGCCCCCATGCTCAGGTCGGGCGCGGTAAAACCATGCGTATGGGTTTCTGCGTTCTGTAGGAAGATCTCCTGTCCGTTCACATCTATTGTATAGTTGCGTTGCACATCAAAAGCGCCATTGTGCATACGGCAGATGCGTTCACTAATGCCCTGCAGGAAGGCGGGTTCGTTATACCGGTAACCGGTAGCCAGCAGGATGGAAGATGCCTGGTGAGAAAAGGGGGTCTGCTGCTGCAGCTGCATGAACTGCAGTGTATACAGTTTATCCTGCAGGGCAGGGGTAATGCTGGTTAGCTCGCAGTTGGCGCGCAGCTGTACAGGCACTTTTTTACCACCAACGGTCATTTCATACAGCATATCATAGATCTGGTCTATCAGGCTGTAGTTAATGCCTTTGGAAAGGGAATTTTGGGTACGCAATATACTGGCCCGCCGGTCTGCCGGCAGCCGGTAAAAATAGCTGACATAGTCCGGGGAGCTGATCTCCAGTGTAAGCTTGGAATGCTCCATGGGGAAGAAGCGGTCAGAGCGGGTGAACCAATGCAGGCGGAAACCGTTTTGTGCTTCGGGCAACAGGTCGTAGAACACTTCTGCGGCGCTTTGCCCGGAACCTACAATGGTCAGTGATCCCTGCTGCAGGATGTCTTTCTTTGCGCTGAGATATTCGGAGGAATGGATCACACCCGGCAGCCTGTTATTATCAATGAAGGGGGGCATATATGGCTGTGTACCGGTGCCGATCACCAGTCTTTCCGCCTGGTAGGTAGTGGTTTCACCGGTACGTGTATGCGAAACGGTTACCTGGTAAAGGCCTTCTGTATATGTCACTTTTGTAACCCGGTGAGAGAAGCGGCAGTTAGGCAGCTGTGCTGCCACCCATTTGCAGTATATGTTGTACTCGCGGCGCAGCATGTAGAAGTCGTGCCGTATAAAGAACTGGAACAGCCTGCCTGTTTTTTTCAGGAAGTTAAGGAAGCTGAAACGGCTGGTAGGATCTGCCATGGTTACCAGGTCGGTACCCATAAAAGGATCCTGTAGGGTGGTGTGCTGCAGCATCAGCCCGGGGTGCCAGTCAAATGCGTCTGTCTGGTCAAAGAACAGGGCATTTACTTCCTGCACTGGTTCGAGCAGGGCGGCTAGTCCCAGGTTAAAAGGCCCGATGCCGATGCCGATAATAGAATAGATCTGTTGGGTATGCATGATAAAGTTTTTGTAAGGTGATGAATTAATGCGGCCATTCTATGTCCAGCTGCTGGTATATAAAGCTCCAGGCATCTGCCGCTTCTTCGATCAGTTTGGTGGTGGGTTTGCCTGGCCCGTGACCGGAATTGCGGTCTATACGGATGAGAGCCGGATTGTTTCCCGCCTGTTTTTCCTGCAGGGTGGCGATGTATTTGTAAGAATGCGCGGGTACTACGGTATCGTCATGATCCCCGGTAAGCACCAGTACGGCAGGGTAGGTAGTGCCGGCTTTGATATTGTGCAGGGGAGAGTATTTTACCAGGTAAGCAAACTGGTCAGGGTGCTCGCTGGTACCATATTCTTCAGACCAGCTGCTGCCGATGGTGAACCGGTGATAGCGCAGCATATCCATTTTGCCTGCAACGGCAACGGCTACTTTAAAAAGCTCCGGCCGCTGGTTAATAACAGCGCCTACCATTACGGCGCCGGTAGAAATACCGGTAATGGCGATGCGCGCGGGCCTGGTGTACCCTGTTTTGATGAGGTATTCGGTGGTGGCGATAAAGTCATCATAGGCATGCTGCCTGTTCTGCCGCATACCGCCCCGGTGCCAGGCTTCTCCATACTCGTTGCCGCCCCGCAGGTTGGGCTGCACATAGATGCCGCCGTTTTCGAGGAACAGCATCCTGGCTACGTTGAAGAAGGGAGTCAGGTTGCGTTTAAAGCCGCCATGTCCCTGTATGAACACGGGGTTATTGCCATTTAAGGTAATACCTGTTTTATGTACAATGAATATATGCACCCGGGTACCGTCTTTGGAGGTAATGAATGCATCTTTGGTAACAAAGCCATCGGTGGGGCCTTTATAATCCGCTTTACGGTAAAGGGAGGATTGACCGCTGGCAACATCAAGTTGGTACACATTCACCGGTGTAGTGAAATTGGTGAAGGTGAAGAATAGAGTTTTGTCGGTCTTTTCTCCTGCCAGTCCAGCAGCCGTGCCGATGGCGGGCAGCTGCAGATCGCGGATGCGATGGCCGCGGTAATCATATTGCCTGATGAGCGTACTGGCATCTTTGAGGTAGAAGGCCCAGAGGTAACCGCCACCGGTCTCTATGTTTTCCAGTGATTCCTGTTGTTCAGGGATGATAGGCTGCCAGTACTGTTTATCCGGTCTGGCCGGATCTACCAGTACCAGCTGGTTATTGGGCGCATCGGTATCTGTTTGCAGCAGCAGCTTTTCGCCGATGTTATCCACAACGATGTTGTGGTGTTCATAGCCTTTGATCAAAGGCTGTATACGGCTGCCTTTAACGGAAAGGTCCTGGCAGAACAATGCATTGCCCGTTGAGGTGGTCAGCTTAAAGCCCAGGAAAGAGCCCGGCAGGGCAGAGATGAGCAGGAAGCGTTCATCTGCCGTTACCCAGGCAGCTACGCTCAGTGCAGGATGTTGGCGGTCTTCAAATACCAAACTGTCTGTTACTTGTTCTTGTCCAACGCGGTGATAGTACACCTGGTTCAGGCGATTGCTGGCGGAAAGCTCCGTGCCATTTGCGGGGGTGGGGTAGCGGCTGTAGTAGAAGCCATTGCCTTTCCAGGCGGCGCGGGGGAATTTCACCCATTTCAATGCATCGGGCAGGGTTTGCCGTGCGTGCATATCCATGATGTAGATGGTGTTCCAGTCAGAACCGCTGGTGGCAACTGCATAGGCCAGGTAGCGTTTGTTTTTTGAGAATCCCAGCATGCTGACTGCTGCAGTGCCATCAGCAGACAACTGGTTGGGGTCCAGCAGTATTTCTTCCGGCCCATCGGTTCCTTTCCTGAGATACCAGACATTTTGCGGCTGGATGCCGTTGTTGCGGGTAAAGAAGTAGTATTCACCAGCTTTTACGGGCGGTGTTTCGCGTGCGTAGTTCCAGGTGTCTTCCAGTCGCTTCCTGATGGCGCTGCGAAAGGGGATCTGGTCAAGGTATGTGTTGGTCAGCTGGTTTTGTGCCGCGATCCATTGCCTCACCTTTACAGCGGTATCATTTTCCAGCCAGCGGTAGGGGTCGGAGATGAGGGTGCCGAAGTAATTATCGGTAATAGCTGCCTTTTCCGTTGGCGGGTAGGATAAGGCGATGGTATTGTGGGCCGCCAGTTGTGCACGGGCGCTGAATGCGCAGCAGACGGAGAGTATACAGATGGTTATTTTCATTGTGGCATGTTTGAAATGGGTGAGCACCTGGCAACCGGGTTTTCCACTACGCCAATGGTGGGAACATCAAATGGGTTGGACCTGTCACGCAGTTTCCTGCTGTTAAGTATCTGCATGCGGTTCAGTGCATCCGGGGCAATACGTTCTGCAAAGAGATCATACTTAGCGAATTTTTCTTTCAGCGCCGGATGCTGTTGCTGGTACTCCCGGATACCTGCCGCTACCAGCTGCCAGAAGTGTGGCTCCGGCAGATCATGCTGCTCATCAAGAATAGCAGCAATAAAGCGGAAGATGCCGTCAAACAGCTGGGTAAAGATAGGCCGCGTGCGCAGTTCATCTGGTACTTCCACCTGTATGCGCCGGGCATTTTCGGGCAGGCTGATACGGGTGTTCATCAGCGTTACTTCTTCGCCGATGTCTTTCATGATGGCGCGCACCGGAACATTATTTTCCAGTACCAGCACAATGTTCTCGCCATGCGGCATAAACACCATATCATACTGGTAAAAACAATGCAGCAGCGGATGCAGATAGCAGCGCAGGTATTGCCGTACCCAGGCGCTGGTGGCCAGGCCCGATGCCTTCACCAGCTCTGGAAGCAGGGTATTGCCGCTGGTATCGGTATGTAAGAGTGCCGCCATGGTAGTAAGCCGCTGTCCGGGTTGCAGCATTGATACAGGACTTTCCCGCCAGAGAGCGGCCAGCATCTTTTTATATGGACTATCTGCCTGCAGCGCTGCTTCATAGTACTGATTGGTGTAACCTACGGCCGCTACTTCACGCAGCACGCAGAAGCCCTGCTGCCGCAGGTAAGGATCTGCCGTTACAATTGCATGCACCCATTCATTGATAGCCGGTGTGGTGCGCATGAAGTAAGGGGAGAGAATGCGCACATAACCCATATTGAGAATGGCCAGGGCAGTCTTTACGTAGTACTTCTGCGGCTGGCTGTTATTGAAGAACGTACGAATGGACTGCTGGGGCAGATATTTATCTTCGCTGTAGCCCAGGCATACCAGCCTGTTGGCGGCAATATCCGGCGCCAGGATGTTCAGCAGTTTATTATACCACTGCCAGGGATGTACGGGCATAAAATAGTAATCTGCAGGATCAAGCCCTTTGCTGCGCAGGCGTTCATTAAAGCCGGCAATATCTGCTGCACTCAGCTCATGCTCCAGCAGTTGTTGGTAGTTCAGTTCGCCGATACTGGAGAACTCCGCACGGCTTTTATGCCCGGCCAGCCATACCAGGCTAAGCGGAGCGGCGGCTTCGGGCGCATATTGCGCATAGTCATCCATATCAAAACCGATACGTCCGTTATTGATAATGAAACGCGGGTGACCGGTCATAGCGCGTTCAATGGTCTGGTAGTCCGCTTGTGCCAGCGCTTCAGCAGACAAGGCATCACTGCCATGTATATACGCGCTGGCATACAGTGTACCCGCCACTTCTTCCATATAATCCGGCAGGGATTCGGGGGCAATCCCGATCTGGTCGTTCAGTTCAATGATACAGCGCATTGCTTCCAGTCTGGCGGTATCGCCGGCCACTATTTTTTCTATGGACGCGGGATCTACTACCCAATGCTGCAGGCTCATCACCTTTGCTTTGAATCGGTATTCCGTTTGCAGCCGTTCTATCCGGAGGCGGTAATACCTCCAGCCGTTCTGCATTGACTGTAGCTGCGGCTGTAAGATCCCCTCATGTGATAACTCGGCAATTATTTTGCTGATGTGCAGGCGGGTCACTTTTTCCCACACGGCAGCATTATGGCCTGCTTCTATGTTTGTCTTTCTCATTTTTGAATGCTTTACATTTTCAATTTTAACCGTTTGAAAGTTTGATCGTTTGAAGGTTTGAAGGCCGCCAACCTGTTCCGGACACTATCAAACTTTTAAACCATCAAACCTTTTAAACCAATGTCAGTTGCTGCTGATGTTTGGTCATGGGGTTTTTCAATGTGCCTGCAAATTGCTGGCTCTTGAAAGGATTGTACATATGATCTACCATTTTGCGGTTGTTACGGATCTGCAGGCGGTTCAGACAGGTTTTGGTGATCTCCGGCGCAAACAGGTTGATGCGGTTAAATTTATCCTGCAGTTCCGGATGCTGTTGCTGGTAGGCCAGGATACAATTGGCCACCAGCTGCCAGAATGCTTCTTCTGCGAAGCCCGCATGTTCTACCAGTATCTGTTGCAGGAAACGGAAGAAGCAGTCGAAGGCCTGTGTGAAGATGGAAAGGATCCGCAGCTCTTCGGCTACATGCATGTAGATCTGCTTCACGTTATCCGGCATGGGAATGTTTTTGTTCAGCACAGCTATTTCTTCGCCGATGTCTTTCATGATAGCGCCCACGGGAATGTGATCTTCCAGGATCAGGATCAGGTTTTCGCCATGCGGCATAAAGCGCATATCGTGATAGTAGTAGCAGTGCAGCAGCGGACTTAAATACACATCCAGGTAGCGTTGCAGCCAGGCTTCGGTGCTGAGCCCGGAGACTTTGATCAGCTCTGGCAGCAGGGCGTTGCCGTAGCTGTCTACATGCAGCAGGGCGGCCATGGTCATTAAGCGTTGCCCGGGTTTCAGCCGGTTCTTCGGACTTTCGCGCCAGAGGGCAGAGAGCATACCGTTGTAGGAGGAGTTATCGTCTTTGATGATGCTGGCGTAATGCGGGTTGGTATAACCCACGGCAGCTACTTCCTGTAACAGCACAAAGCCTTTTCTTCTCAGGTAGATATCGTTTTCTATTATTGCGTTCACCCATTCGCTGATGGCCGGGGCGGTCAGCACAAAGCTGGCATGTAGCCCGCGCATGAAGCCCATGTTCAGGATAGACAGGGAAGTTTTGGTATAGCGTCTTCCCGGTGAGGTCACATTGTAAAAGGTGCGGATGGATTGCTGCGGCAGGTATTGATCCTGCCCATAACCCAGGAACACCAATTTTCTTTCGGAAATATCTTCCGCAAAGAGTTGTGCCAGTTTATTGCACCATTGCCAGGGGTGAATGGGAATGAAGTAATAGTCTGCCGGAAGCAGTCCCATATTTTCCAATATGCCGTTAAAAGCGGCGAGGGTATCATCGCCCAGCTCTTCCTGTATCAGCTGTTCATAGCTAAGAGCTGTAACGCCTGCATAGCCTGTTCTGCTGCGGTGTGCCGCCACCCAGATCAGTGCAAAAGGATCAGCCGCTTCGGGCGCATATTGGCGGTAATCAGTAGCATCAAAGCCTATACGCCCATTGTTGGCCACAAAGCAGGGATGTCCGGCCATCATGGCCTGTTCTATCACCTGGTAACCGGCCACCGCCAGTTCCCTGGCAGTACGCTTGTTATAGGTGTGCATGTAGGCACTGCCGCAGAGCGTACTGTTGATCTCTTCGAGATAAACGGGCATAACGGTTTCGCTGATGCCTATGGTTTCGCGGAGCTCGATGATGAAGGGGATGGACTCCGGTGTTACGCTTACATTGTTTACGTATTTCTCAATGGAGGCCGTATCAATATACCAGTGATCCAGGCTCAGTATCCTGGCGCGGAAACGGTATTCAATGCCGGGAATGTCTGCCGGCAGTTTATAATAGCCCCATCCGTTCTCGCTGTATTGCAGCTGGGGATGGATGATCAGCTCATGAGCAAATTCACAGAGGATCTTGCGGAGGTGCAGCCGGTTCACCTGCTGCCATACTTCCGGCTGCAGGTGGGCTGCCGCCTGTTCCGGAGACACGTTTATAGGAGGTTGCATTGTTTTCAGTTTTTAGTGATAAAAGCTTTGCCATGCCGTTTGATGATACCCAGTATATCGCGTATATCATCAATGTTGGTGATCGGGTTCAGTAATGTGAATTTCAGGTAGAAGGCGTCATTCACCCGGGTGCCCGCTACGATGGCTTTTCCTTCCTGGAACATTTCCTTCTTGATATACTGGTTCAGTTTATCGGCCGTGCTGTTGTCTGTTATACCGGCGGGAAGATAGCGGAACACCAGCGCGCTGATGTCTGAATGCGTGAGCAGTTCAAAGTCAGGATCCTGTTCAATGATAGCGGCCGTTCTTTTGGTAGTATCAATGATGGTGTCTGTATACTCTCCGAGTTGCTGTTTACCCATCAGGCGCAGGGTACACCACAGTTTCAGCGCATCAAAACGGCGGGTGCTTTGCGTGATGGTTTTGTTGATCTGGTTCAGTCCTTCAAAGTCATTTTCCTGCGGGTTCAGGTAATCAGCATGATGGGTGATGAGGTCCAGGTACTGGTGGTGCTTTACCAGCAATGCGCTGCTGCTGATGGGCTGAAAAAATGCCTTGTGAAAATCCGTAGTAACAGAATTGGCCTTTTCGATACCGTTCAGCAGGTGGCGATATTTAGCAGAGAGCAGGAGTCCGCAGCCATAGGCAGCATCTACATGGAACCACAATTTGTACCTCGATGCAATCTTACTGATAGCTGCTAAGGGATCTATGTTGCCAAAATCAGTAGTGCCTGCGGTGGCTACTACGGCAATAGGCAGGTTGCCCTGTTCCAGCTCTTTTCTGACGGCCTGTTCCAGCTGGGCGGCATCTATGCGGAAGCCCCTGCCGGTCTTCACTTTTACAAGAGATTGTTCACCTAATCCCATCAGCGATACGGTGTTCTGTATACTGAAGTGGGTCATTTCTGAAACGAAGATCCTGAAGCGGGACGCTTCGGGCGGCAGGCCGTGTTTCCGGATGTTGTGATGCAGGTATTCCCGCGCATAGTGATCCCTGCCCAGCAGGAGGCCCATCAGGTTGCTTTGTGATCCGCCTGCAGTGAAAACGCCATCTGCATCGCTGCTGAAGCCGATCTCGTTGCAGGTCCAGCTGATCAGTTTCTGTTCCATGAGTGTGCCGCCAGCGCTCTGGTCCCAGGTATCCTGGGAGGAATTGATGGCAGCGATGAGCACTTCTGCGGCCAGTGCGGGTATCACTATGGGGCAGTTCAGGTGGGCAATGTAATGGGGGAGATGAAAAGCCGTTGCATGATTGACGTATAATGTTTCCACTTCGCGGAAGAGGCTGTCATAATCGGGCAGCGGTGTATCAAATGCCACCTGGTCAAACAGCGCCCGCAGTTCGTCGGGCCTGATGCCGCTGAAGGGCTGGCGGTTGTTCTGCAGAAAGGAGCTAACCAGTTGGCGTGCGCCGCTGATAGCTGCCTGGTATTCTGCCGCGGCGCCTTCATGAAAAATATCTTTATAGGCGCCGGCGGTTATGATGGCCGGGGCGTTTATTTCAGGAGCTATAAGATTTGCTTGCATGGATGCTTTTGTTTAATTGAAATGATAGATCATGTGCGGCATATTGCGCCCTGGTGCAGAAGGCCAGGTACGCTGTTTTCTGTGGCAGCTGTATTTCCTGCTGGTATTCAAATCCTACCCGTTTGGTGAGCACATGCATTTTTTCGTTACGCACATCCGGTTCTACGATCAGTCTTTCCACGGCAGGATTGGTCAGCATAAAATCGATGATGGTTTTAAGGATATGCAGTGTGAAATGATGGATGGGCGTTTCTACCGGGGCCACTAGCAAATGCAGTCCGTAATCGCCTTCTCGCGCTTCATAGTATTTGCCGATGGGGTCGTTCACGGCCTGGTAGCTTTCCCATAAGAAAGCAGGCGTGTTGTTGTAGAAGCCCATAAAGGCATGCGAATGTTTGGCCTGCGTAATAGTGGTGTAGGCGGCGGTTACCTGCTCTATGGTGGTATGTTGCATTTGCCAATACCTTGCGTAGTCGAGGTTCACCCAGTTATGGATGAGCGCAATGTCTTCGTCTATCTGCAGGGGGCGGAAAGAAAAGTTGCCCAGTCCGGGTACGTGTTTGGTATACAGACTGCCGGGCGTTGCATCCTTTTGCTGGTTTTGCAGATCCGCTTTTCTGGCGGCGGCATATTGTTCCCGTGTACAGAAGGCCAGGTAGGCCTGCTTTTGAGGCAGGTCAATGATCTTCTGGTAGGCAAAGCCGGCGCGTTTATTCAGCACATGTATCTTGTTATTACGCACGTCCGGTTCTACAACCAGTCTTTCCACCGTGGGGTCTGACAGCATGAAGTCGATGATCGTGGTAAACACATGCCATGTAAAGTTGTGAATGGGCTGATCTGCAGGGGCTACGAGGATATGAAACCCATAATCACCAATGCGTGCGTCGTAATACGCGCCAAGCGGGTCATTCATCACCCAGTAGCATTCCAGCAGGAATGCCGGCTGATCCATATAGAAGCCCATGAATACACGGGAGCCTTTAGTCTGCGTGATCTTCGTATAGGCGGAACGTACATCGTCCAGCGAAGAATCCTGCATTTGCCAGTAGCGGGCGTATTCCCTGTTCACCCAGTTATGGATCACGGGGATGTCTTCCTCCATCTGCAGCGGGCGGAGCAAAAAAGGGCCGCTGCCAACCGGAGTTGTCATGAAAGTCAAATTTCCCATAAAATTATTTTTGTTACCGGGTTGGCTGGTAGATCTTTCCGTAATGTTCTTCCATAACCAGGTATGGGTTTTCAGGGTGAACAACGGATTGGATATGGATGAGGCTTGTTTTACTCATCATGCGCAGCATCATGCGGCGTTCGCAGGGCACCAGCTTTCCGTTCTCATTTCTGAAGCCGGCTACGAAGGCATTGCGCCCATGTGCGCAGAGATGATTGTTCACAAAGATCAGGTCACCTGCTTCGGGTATAAAGCCATCGTAGATGAGGGAGCGTGCCTGCTGCCAGAAGTGCACCAGCTGTTCCATGGCTTCCCCGCTTTGTCCCGCGTCTTTGTTATAGATCTGTTCTGCGGCATCAAAGCGGATGAAAGGCGCGTCAGGGTTGCCATATAATATGGACGTCAGGGTACCCTCGCCGATGGCCTCTTCCTGTTCATAGTTGGCATCTTTCGGACATTTGTAGATAGGTGCGAAAAGCGGCTGCAATGCTGGTCCCGGGCGGCCGTGCGAACGGATGGAATACAACATGGAGGGCACCTGTTCTTCATTGCGCACATAAAGAAAGCTCAGAAAATCTGCGGCATTGAAAAGAAAAGCATCTTCTGTATGCACAAACAGTTCTGTTCTTGATCCGGACCCGGTTTGTGAAAAGGCTTTTTCTTTTTCCGGGATGATGGCATGCAGCAGTCCGCCGCCTTTTCTTTGTGCAAAGTACTCTACCGGTTTGGAGGGCACGGCGCCATGCAGTAATGAGGAGATGAAGCCGTATTCCAGCATGCGTGTTTTATCCATCTCTCGCCAGCTGGGCGGGGTAGGGCCTAATGCAGCCTGGTCTACGTCTACCAGGCCTTTCAGGATAACGGCGCCATACTGGCGTGGAGAGAAATCAGTTCCCATCTGCATCAGTATCCTGGCAATGCGTTCGGGCAAAAGCCGGTATGCATTGAGATGCAGCATGGCAATGTACTCCGGGTTTTCGTAGCTGCCGTATTTTTCTTTAAGGGCTTTTCCCATGCTGGTGATCTCCGCTCTTTCATCGGCATTGATGATAATGACGGGTGGCGACATAGGGGGCATGATCCCTATATCCTGGTCCTGTTTCAGGTTAACTTCCTGAACTATTGCTTGAGTTTCCATGGAAGTGTAAATGGGTGTTAAGGGTTTTTAATAAAGCTGTCTTGGCAGGCAGGAAGTGGCGGATACTTCAACCGGCAAGTAGTGTGTCTTTTTAGGTTTAATGCCTGCAAATCTATCCGGAAAATGTATGGGTGTTTGATCAAAAAAGGAAATTGATTTACGCAAAACGGAAGAACCCCTGTAGGAGGAGGTCTTCATTTGCGTCATTGCAATGAGCGCAGCTTCGTGTGTCGGGGCGGCGAAGCAATCTTTTATTCCATTAAAACTCCAATGGCAGCACCATCTGCTGAACCACCGGTTCCAGGTTCTGAAGCGACTGCCGTAAACGTTTTTCCATTTTGCTTTTTTCGCCCAGGCCAAACAGTAACTGGCGAAGTGGATTTTTCTGTATATAAAACTCGATGCTCAGCCGGGATCGCTGCTCATTTACTTTCTCAATAACAAAATAAGTGGAGTGTTTACGTTTTTCTTCCGTCTCGCTGAAGATGATCTTCTTTTCAGGGTTATAGGCAAAACTGCTGATGCGCATCATTACCTGCTGGCCATTATCCAGCACATGACGGTGACGGCTGCCAATGCCCGGAAGGAAGTGTTCCACTTCGTCGATCGTCCTGATGCCCACCTGCCACTGGTGACGAAACTCAAAATGCACCACCGTAAAGGCGAGTGTTTTAATATCCACATCATACTCCTTTGTTACTGACACCATCCTGGCCATACCGGCCAGTTCCTGCTGCGGATCAGGTTCTGCGGGCAGTTCATTTCTGAGCTGGGTTAACTGGGTATAGTGAAAAGGAATGGTACCTGTTTCTGTTTGTTTAGCGCTGCTATCCCATGTCATCCACTGTGCCAGTTCGGCAGGCGGGGTTTCCTGCAGCAGGGGCGCTGTTACCAGCCAGTATTCATGCTTGTCAATATCATTCTTCAGCAACTGGTGCGCAATGATCACATCCCTGCCGATCAGCTTACTGAAATTTTTTACGTTATAGGTGGCGAATTCGCCGTAGTGAGTGATGACCTTAAGGGTAAGGTCTACAGCAGATACACAGGCCTTGCACTGACAGATCCTGCGGTTGTCATAAGCATTGAGGTGGCGATGGAACGCGCAGAACATCTCTTCCACCTGTTTGTAGATGGCTTCCAGTGCAAGCGGCTGCCCGAATTTGTAAAAGAGAATGGCGTCTCCTTCAATCTCAGATATTTCCAGCCCTGTATTATTGGCGTTGATCAGTACCTCCAGCAGCTGCTGGATAATATGGCGGCTGTGCTCGATCTCTATTTCGTTAACAAAACGGGTAAAGCCACTTATATCGGGAATGAACAGCAGCCCATTGTTCTCCATTACTTTTTTTTATAAAGATAGGATAAATCCTGTTTGCCGTCTGGAGATTGCTTCGTTGTGGCTGCGCGCATGGCGCTGCAGCTCCCCGCAAACACGTGAAAAGAAACCAGGTATTTCTTTTTACTCCGCTTTCAGGCTCCGTACCGGGTTCATAACAGCTGCGCGAAAGGCCTGGTAGCTGACAGTCATCAGGGTAATGATCAACGCGCCGGTTGCTGCGGCTGCGAAGATCCACCAGGACAGGGTGGTACGGTATGTATAGTCCTGCAGCCACAGGTGCAACAGGTACCAGGCCAGGGGAATGGCAATGACACAGGATATCATGACCAGTCCTACAAAATCTTTAGACAGCATTTTCCATAAGTTAAATACGGAGGCGCCCATTACCTTGCGGATGCCTATTTCCTTAGTACGTTGTTCTGCCACAAAAGAGGCCAGGCCGTATAATCCCAGGCAGGAGATAAAGATGGCCAGGATAGCGAAGATAGTGGCCAGGTGACCGATGCGTTCTTCATCGCTGAATTTAGCGGCATATTCACTGTCAACGAATTTGTATACGAAAGGACTGCCCGGGTTATACTTTTTAAATACAGGCGCTATTTTAGCCAGTCCTTCGCGCATGGGAATGTCGGGCTTTATCCGCACGGTCATTAAGCGTGCCCAGTTGGGATTGAGGTGGAAGATGGTAGGTTTTACGGGCTCGTAAGGTGATTCCATCACCATATCTTTTACCACACCTATTACCAGGTGGTCCTCATTGCCCCAGCGGATCATTTCACCTACAGGATGTTTAAAGCCGGTGAGTTTCACCGCAGCTTCGTTCATGATAAAGGCGCCGGTATCTGATGCAAAGCTGCGGGAGAAGTCGCGTCCATCGATGATTTTCCAGCCGAGTGTAGTGCCGAAGTCGTGCGACACGGCAATGGTGCCGGGGCTCACCACCAGCCCGGGATCTTTGCCTCTCCAGCTTAGTATATTATTAGACCATACTTCTGTAGGCGCGCTGTTGGATTGCGCCATATCTGCCACTACACCGGTACGCAGCAGGTCGTTGCGGATAGCGTCGTAATGCCCGTGTATGTCCGGGGTGTTCATGTCAACAGTGATCAGCCCTTCGCGGGTATAGCCCACAGGCCGCTGCCGTGCATGTTGTATCTGACGGTAAACAATGAGGGTACTGGTGATAAGCGCAACAGAGATCGTGAACTGCGCCACTACCAGTACCTTGCGCGGCAGGGTGGCAAAACGTCCCGCACGGAAAGTACCTTTCAGCACTTTTACTGGCTCAAAAGCAGACAAATAAAAGGCCGGGTAGCTGCCGGAGATTAGCCCGGTTATAAACGCAAAGCCCAATACCAACACCCAGAACAAAGGATGGCTCCAGGGAATGGTCATGGTCTTATACGTTATGTTGTTGAAGAAAGGCAGCGACACCTGTACAAGTACAATAGACAACACCAGTGCAAGCATCACCACGATGAGCGACTCGCTCAGGAACTGTCCGATGAGTTGTCCGCGTAAGGAACCAACGGCCTTACGGATCCCTACTTCGCGGCTGCGCTTTTCGCTTCTCGCTGTAGAGAGGTTCATGAAATTGATACAGGCCAGCAGCAGGATGAATGCGCCGATGATACCGGTAAGCCATACCATACGGATACGGCCGCCGCTCAGTTTACCATTACTGAATTCATTATGCAGACGCCATTGGCTCATGGGATGCAGTTGCAGTTCTTCTTTTGAGAAGGAGATATGAGGTGTTGGAATACTTTTAATGCGGGCGTTAACTTTTGCTATATCGGCATGATCATTCAGCTGCACATATAACTGGCACATATGGTTTTCCCATTGTGTCTGCGCCGCTTTGATCCAGCTATCTGAATTATTGGCGTAGGTGGTCCAGGGCAGTATCAGCTTCAGATCGTTGAAAGTGGTATTGTGGGGCAGGTCTTTATACACGCCGGCCACTTTCATATCAAACCTGTTGTCAACACGCACCATTTTGTTCATAGGGTCTGCATCGCCAAAAAGCGCCCGGGCAGCAGATGCTGAAAGCAGGAGGGAAGAAGGGTCTTTTAAGGCCTGCCGGCCGCCCTGCAGCATGTGTAATGAAAACATTTCTGGGAGGGCATCCTGCGCCCACATGCCCTGTTGTGATAATTGTTTGTCGCCTACCGCCAATATATGCGCCGCACGCCAGGATACCAGGGCTACGTGTTTAAAGTCTGAGCCGTACTTGTTTTGCAGCTCATATCCCATTGGCTGGGACACTGTACTGCCAGTATAGACTCCACCTTCTGCCGTGGCGTCTACCATAACCCGTGCCAGCCGTTTGTAGTTATGGTGATAAGTATCAAAAGATACTTCATCCCATACCCATAAACCTATGATCAGCGCGGCCGCCATACCGGTAGCGAGACCGATGATGTTGATAAACGAATAGATCCGGCTGTTCACCAGGTTGCGCCAGGCAACCTTTAAGTAATTCTTTAGCATAGCAAGATGTTGACAAAACTGGCTACGAAGAACGTGCCATCCAGTGGCGCATATATTTTCCAGTATAGTACATATTTATTTTATTAAGTAACTGTTCGGTTTCGATACAGGCTTGTCCGCTTTTACTATGAACTTTCCAACAAACTAGTTTGAACATCTCAACAAAATGGCGGGGCATAAAAGTGCAGAACTTTGTTCCCACTAAATTATTCAATAATGAAAAGGATAGCACACGTGTATATCAATGGCGCTTTTGTAGCGCCACACGGAACGGAGATCTTTACGCTGATCAATCCTGTTACCAATCAAAAGACAGGAGAAGTTGTACTGGGTGATGAAACTGATGCCCGGGCAGCAATTGCAGCGGCAAAGCAGGCATTTAAAACATTTTCAGCCACTACGCGGGAGGAACGCATCGCCTACCTGCAGGCACTGAAACAGGCTGTCAGCAAACGCGAAAAAGAACTGGTGGATGTGATGGTAGCAGAGTATGGCGGCACCTTGCAGTTTTGCCGGATGAGCGTACAGTATACCATCAGTAATTTTGACGCCATGATCAACACCCTGCAGCAGTTCGGGTTTGAAAGAACAATGGGGCAGTCCGTCGTAAGACTGGAGCCGGTTGGCGTAGCGGGCATCATTACCCCCTGGAATGCCAGTAATGGTTTTATCTGCAGTAAACTGGCCACCGCAATTGCCGCCGGTTGTACCGTAGTGATCAAACCCAGTGAATTGAGCGCTGCCCAAACGGAGCTGATCACCGAATGCTTTCACGAAGCAGGTTTACCCAAGGGCGTCATCAACATTGTGAATGGCCTGGGCAGTGTGGTGGGAGCGGAGATTACCCGGCACCCGGATATTGCCAAGATCTCCTTCACCGGCTCTACACTGGTAGGCAAAACCATTGCACGGGCAGCGGTAGATACGATGAAACGTGTAACGCTGGAGCTGGGTGGTAAATCGCCCAACATCATTCTGGCAGATGCTGATCTGCAGCAGGCCATCCCGATGGCGGTATCCGGCGCTTACATGAATAACGGGCAGGCCTGTATTGCGCCTACACGTTTACTGGTGCCGGAGAACAAGCTGGAAGAAGTGAATGCCCTGGCCAAAGCAGCCGTACAGGAAGTAATAGTAGGCGACCCTGCCGATGAGAGAACGAATGTAGGGCCCATGGTAAGCCAAAAGCAGTATGAACGGGTGCAGCAGTACATCAGCACCGGAGTGGAAGAAGGGGCTACGCTACTGGCAGGCGGAACAGGTAAACCTGAAGGCCTGGAAGCAGGCAATTTTGTAAAGGCCACCATCTTTACCAATGTGCGGAATGATATGCGTATTGCGCAAGAAGAGATCTTTGGCCCGGTGCTGTCTATTATTCCTTATAAAACGGAAGAGGAAGCAATTGCCATTGCCAATGATACTACTTACGGACTGGCAGCTTATATCAGCTCAGGCAGTGAGGAAAGGGCCAGGCAGGTAGCGGCGCGTATTGATGCAGGCAGGATTTGCATTAATGGGTTCTCTCATGATCCGCAGGCGCCCTTTGGTGGATTCAAGCAGTCCGGTATCGGAAGAGAGTATGGTGTATACGGACTGGAAGCATACCTGGAGCCTAAAGCGATACTGGGATAGTCCATCTATATCTTCATGAATAACCGGCCTGACAGCTTATTGCTGCCTGGCCTTTTCTGCTTCTTTTTGCTGGCGCTCCAGTTCCTTCTGCTGCTGTTCTGCTGCTTTCTTTGCCGCTTTTTCCTGGCGGCGGAAGTAGCCCCTGAACAGGAAATTATGTTTCAGCGCTTCCATATTCTGATTCAGCCTGCCAGTGCTGCTGTCCAGGTTAATGATGGTTTGCTTGAGATGCTGTGCAGTTTGCGGATCGTTCAGTAATACGCCTGCGGCAGATTGCGGGTTGCTGAGTTGCTTGTTCACATTGGCGCTGACGCCCTGCAGGTTCTTCACTGTTTCGTTGGCACTTTGTGCCGCCTGCTCCATATTGCTCACGGTGCTGCGTAGCCTGCTAAACACCATGGTGTCGGTTACCAGTTCATTGGCCAGCACCCCTTCGGTTTGCAGCTTGGCGCTGTAGGCAGACAGGTTGTTGGTCAGGCGCTGGGCGTTGGCGGATGTTTGCTGCAAACTGGCCAGGGTACGTTCCAGGCGGTCGTACACGGTGGTGTCTTTCAGCAGTTTACCGATATTTCCCTTGCCGGCGGCGATGGTGTTGGTGATCTCTTTCAGGTTACCGGTAATGTCTACCAGGTTTTTGTTGTTGACCTGCAGGGTGTTCATCAGCTCATCGCTGCTGATACTGGTTTCAACCGCCACTTCGTCGCCGTCCTCTATTACGGGCGATTGCGGGTTGCCGCCGTTGAGGGCGATGATCTTATTGCCGATCAGGCCGTCTGAACTGACCTTGGCCCTTACATCTTTCCGGATAAAGCCAACGTAGCTGCGGTCTATATTGATCAGCACTTCTATCTTATGCGGCTCCAGGAAGGTGATCTTCTTGATGGAGCCAACCTTCACGCCAGAGTACCATACATTGTTCCCCTTGGCGAGGCCGCCAACATCCTGGAACATAGCGCGGACCTGTACTGAAGGCATAAAGGCTTTTTTCTGTCCGCCCAGTACCAGTACGGCCAGGCAGAAGATGACCAGTCCTACAAAGATGAAGATGCCTACTACAACGGTTCTTGTTTTGGTTCTTGTTTGCATAGCTATTCAGTAAAGTTATATTCATAGAATTCCCTGATCAGTTCATCGTTTTCACGGAATACCTCGTCAAAGGTTCCCTTGACAATGAACTTTCCTTCTTTCATTACTGCAATATTATCGCCTGTGGCTTTGGCACAGGTAAGATCATGGGTGATGATGATAGAGCTGGTTTTAAAACGGCGCTGCACTTCGTTGATCAGGTTATTGATCTCTGTGCAGGTGATGGGGTCCAGGCCGGCGGTCGGTTCGTCATACAGCATAATATCCGGCCGCAGGATCAGTGTACGGGCAATACCGATACGTTTGCGCTGCCCGCCGGAAAGCTCCGAAGGCATCTGGTCGCGGGTATGGCTCAGGCCAACGGCTTCCAGTACCAGGTCTATACGGCGGTTCCGTTCTTTGGCCGTCATGCCGGGCTCATTCCGTTCCAGGGGAAAGTTCAGGTTCTCGGCGATGGTCATACTATCGTACAGGGCCCCATGCTGGAAACAGAAGCCTACTTTCAGGCGCAGCTCCCGCAGGCCTTCCGTATCCAGGTGTTCTACTTCCTGTCCCATTACGTTCACCTGCCCTGCATCCTGTTCCAGCAGCCGTATAATGATCTTGATCAGTACAGATTTACCGGTACCGGAGCGGCCCAGCACCACTACATTTTCGCCTTTGTGCACGTCGAGGTTCACACCACGGAGCACATGGTTATCCCCGAAGGATTTATACAGATCCTTTATCGAAATTACGGTTTCATTCCAGTCAATATCCGGCGTAAATCCTTTCATTTTGTATCTTTTTGCTGTCAGCGTTTAGCTGTTGGCGTTTGGAATCTGATTGATGGTTTTTGGAATTCATCATCTTATAGCGTTGATGAGTTGTACAATCACCACTTCTTCTATAAAGATGAGGAACATGGATATTACAACAGATACATTCGCGGCCTTGCCCACGCCCTGGGTGCCCTGGGTGGCATTGTATCCCTGGTAGCAGCTGACCACCCCGATGGTGAAGCCGTACATGGTAGCTTTGAGCAGGGAAGAGGCCAGGTCCAGGAAAGAAATATTGGTAACGGCGTTCTGTGTAAAGGTAGCCAGCGAGGTCTGCTCATTTAAGTGAATGTCCAAATAGGCGCCCGCCATGCCCACCAGTCCTGTGTAGGCCATGAGCAGGGGTACGCATACCGTGGTGGCCATGATACGGGTTACCACCAGGTATTTAAAAGGATTGATGGCCGATACCTCCATGGCGTCTATCTGTTCTGTTACCCGCATGGAGGCCAGTTCTGCCCCGATGCCGGAGCCTACTTTGCCTGCGCAGATAAGGGAAGTAACCAGCGGCGCCAGGGCCCTGATGATGGCGATGGAGATCAGGGAAGGCAGCCAGGAGGTGGCCCCGAATTCGGCCAGCGAGGGGCGGGATTGCTTGGTGAATACCAGCCCGGTAATGAACCCTGTAAGCGTGATCAGCGAAAGGGATTTGTTGCCTACAAAATAACATTGACGCATAAACTCCCGGAACTCGAACGGCGGATGGAACAACTGCCTGAAAAAGCGGCTGATGAACCGGAAGATATTGTACACATCAATGAAGAAATGGTCTATTCCTTTCGTTATTACTGGCTTATCCATAGAGTAAATTAACAAATTTTACCGGTACGTATACGCTCAATCCCCTCCTGTACTATTACAATTTGAGGCAGTGCTTTGTTAAAAGCAGGCTGCTTTATAGCACAAGATATGATCAAACCGCATTCCATTCGGCAGAAATTGCATAATAACCCCGTGATTTTGAGGAAGGGCAGCCAGGGCAGGGGCAACATCGGGAAATTTAGGCCGCCAGGCTGTACAGATTGTGGAGAAAGCTTTACGCCCCGTACAGGGGCGTAAAGTATTTAAGCGTAGGTTTTACGGATGACGGTTTCAAAGATATTTTGCAGTTGTCGTGTATGCCTTTGGGTATGGACGGTATAAAAGCTGACCCACTCCAGCCGGGTAAGGTAGCCGGTTTGTGGCATTTCCCAATCCAGGCAGGTAACGCTGAGGTCCAGGGTCTGAATACCTTTGCGGATGGCGGCAGCGGTGATTTCCAGTTCGCTGAGCAGATTTTCTTTGACATATTCCACATTTTCAGGTTCCAGCACTTCCGGCGCTTTGAATTTGACCGTGAAATCAAGGAAGGTTTGGCGCAGGGGCGCTACCAGCATATCCGGCTGGCGTTCTGTAGGCCCGGTATGCCCGTACAACAATCCGGCCGGGGAGCTTTTCTGTAAATGCCGGGCTACCTGTGCGCCGGTCCAGCTGCCTTCAAAGGGCACGGTGTTTAGACGATCCTGCGGGAATGCGGCTATCAGCTGCAGCAGGATATTGAAACTATCATCAAAAGACTTCAGAATGGCGGTAGTTTGCATGATAAGGTGTGTTTAGTTGTAGTAATCAGGTATCCTATACAAACTTACGATGACCGGATGGCCCGGGCAGGGTGCATTAATGACAATCTGCGGGGCAGGACAGGCCAAAAAGAGCTGTTGGCGGTTAGCTGTTGGCTGTTAGCTTTAATATGCGGGGTATTTTGCCTGGTTTAAGTGTAAATTGTTAACGGCGAGGGACTTTTTATTTTTAATTTATTTAATATAATTTTCCGCCCTCATTCTAATCGATCTATGGAGCAGAACATCGGCCTTGCGTCGAAAAAACGTTTTACACTCGCCTGGCTGGGCGAAAAAGAGTGGCTGGCGCCCGCATTATGGTTTGGGCTGTCTATATTGGTAGCTTTTAAGGAGCTGGCTGGTCCCTACATTAACAACTACATCATTTTCAAGCACGTATACCTGCATACCCGTGCCCTGCAACCACTGTATATTGCCTACCCGGAATATTTTGACGTAAACATGTACGGGCCGGTGTTCAGTATGATCATCGCCCCCTTTACCTGGCTACCCGATGTGGTGGGAGCTTTTATATGGATGTTGTGCAATGCCGCTTTCCTGTATTTTGCCATCCGGCAGCTGCCGCTGAACCGGATACAGCAGAACCTGGTGCTGATATTTGCTAGTCATGAGCTGATGGCCGCCAGCAGCTACTGGCAGCTGAACCCTTCCATCATTGCCTGCATTATCATGAGTTATGTGCTGATACGGCAGGGCAGGGAGTTCTGGGCAGCATTTTTTATCGTCATAGGTACGCTGACTAAATTATATGGCGTGGTAGGCCTGGCGTTTTTCTTTTTCTCCAACAACCGCTGGAAGCTGATCGGCAGCCTGCTGGTATGGGGACTGGTATTGTTTGCCCTGCCCATGATCATTTCTACTCCTGCTTATATCGTAAACGCCTATAAGGAATGGGGAGAGGCCCTGGTTTTCAAGAACAACAAGAACTACCAGTTTGACAAAGGCGTACTGTTACAGAACATTTGTGTGCAGGGCGTGATCCAGCGGGTATTTCACCTCAAAAAACTGAGCAATCTCTGGGTACTCGGACCAGCCATTTTACTGTTCGCAGGGCAGTACCTCTTTCTTAAGTACCGTGAGAACCGTAATTACCAGCTGTACCTGCTCTGTACTACGCTGATCTTCACCGTTATCTTCAGTACCAGCTCGGAATCGCCTACGTATATCATCGCGTTCCCTGCCGCCTGTATCTGGTACGTGCTGCAATACCCCACCAAATGGGTGAACGCCTTCTTTATCTTTTTACTGATCGGCACCTCATTTTCACATTCGGACCTGGTAACACCCTGGTTTAAAAAGAACTTTGTTGTGCCTTATGCTTTAAAAGCCGTGCCCTGTGCCGTGTTGTGGCTGGTGCTTATCTGGCAGGTATATACGAAACAGTTTTTACGGATAAGAACGGCTTGAAGGTTTGAGGGTTTGAAAGTTTGAAGGTCCCCTGATATATGGTAGTGCACCTTCAAACTTTCAGGCGCTCAAACTTTTAACCTTTCATTACGGTTTTTCCCAATATGGTAAAAACTATTCCGTTTCTCGTAAATGGAAGCGGCGGGTTTACATTTACTTCGCGCCAGTTCGAAAAAATGCATAACTACTAACCGCAATGAGTACAAGTTTACCAAGTCCTGTCAAAGCCCTTTACACCGGCCTTACGGCAGCGCTCTTCACCGCACTATGCAGCGCTCCCAATTCTGCAGCTGCCACCAGCCCTTTATCCGGTCTTATTCATTACCAGCAGCAAGATGGCACTATAAAAGGAAAAGTAACTACCAGCGATGGTCAGCCCGCAGAGCATGCCACCGTGCGCATTAAAGGTAAAACAGCGGTGCGCGTGGATAAGAATGGCAACTTTGTCTTCAGCGGACTGGAAGCAGGTACCTATATACTCAGCGTTACCTTTACGGGCCAGGAGCCCCAGGAACGCACCGTTTCCCTGCAGGCCGGTGAAACCGCTACGGCAGATTTCAGCCTGGCTGCCAGCATGCAGGCCTTGAATGAAATACTGATCGTGGGAGATAAATATACCATCACCTCCCGCAAACAAAGCGATAACGTGGCCCGCCTGCCCTTAAAGAACCTGGAAAACCCGCAGGTATACAGCGTGGTGGATAAAGAACTGATCAGGGAACAGATGGCCGTTACACTGGAAGAATCTTTCCGTAATGTGCCCGGCGCCGCTCCCTCTAAAACGGCGGCTGGTATCCCTGCTTTCTTTTCCCGTGGTTTTAACACCACGGATAACCTGCGTAATGGTATGGCCACTTTTACCCGTACCACGATAGACCTGGCTACGGTAGATCGCGTGGAAGCCATTAAAGGCCCTTCTTCGGCTTTATTTGGCGGTACCATGGTTTCCTTTGGCGGACTGGTGAACTACATTACCAAAAAGCCGTATGACTACCTGGGCGGTGAAATATCGTATACCCAGGGCAGTTATGACCTCAGCCGTATTGCAGCCGATTTTAATATGCCCGTGAATGAGGATAAGTCCCTGCTGTTCCGGATCAATACCGCTTACCAGAAAGAGAACACCTTCCAGGACCAGGGCCATGGCACCACCGTTGTTATCGCACCATCCTTTGCCTATAAAGTGAACGACCGCCTTACCCTTCGCCTGGACGCTGATTTCCAGAATTACAGCGGTACTTCCAGTTCAGCCTGGATCATTGGCCCCGGTGTGAAGGCCAGCTCCTGGGATCAGCTGAAGCTGGACTACAAACGCTCGCTGATCGATAATTCTTTCTCAGGCAGGCAGATGTCCAGCAACATCTTTGCCCAGGCAACATACAAGCTGTCCGATAAATGGACCTTCACCACCAACTACGCATGGGCTACCGGCGGATATAATGACCTCTATTACTTCAATCTTACCTGGACCACCGATACTACTGTTGCGCGCAACATCGGTACCTATGCACCCGATAAAATGGGCCGCAAGCATGTACAGCAAAACTTCACCGGTGACTTCCTCATCGGCAGTATGCGAAACAGGCTGGTAGTAGGGGTAGATTTTATGGACCAGTACCGTAACCTGAAATATGCTTTTGTGAACCTGGATACCGTGAATATCCTGCGCACACAAAAGGACATCCGTATACAGCAGCTGGACGATAGTTTGTCGCTGAAGAGCGCACCTGAAACCCTGAGCCGCCAGTATTCCTATGCAGCTTACTTTTCTGATGTATTGAACCTGACCGAGCACCTGCTGGTAATGGCGAGTCTCCGTGTAGACTACTTTGTAAACAAAGGCACGAAGAACAATCTTACACAGCTAACCACAGGTAATTATAACCAGACGGCGTTGTCGCCCAAGTTTGGTATCGTCTATCAGCCGGTGCCCAGCAAAGTATCTTTGTTCGGTAACTATATGAACGGATTCAAGAATGTGGCCAACGTAACGCAACCTGATGGTACGGTGTCTGAATTCAAGCCCCAGCAGGCCAACCAGTGGGAGGGAGGCCTTAAGCTGGATCTGCTGCAGCATAAACTGAATGCCACTGTCAGCTATTATAATATTGACGTAAAGAACAGTACCCGCCCCGAAGTGAGGGATGGCAAAGTTTTTACTGTACAGGACGGCACCCAGCAAAGCAAGGGCATAGAAGTGGAAGTGGTAGGCAACCCCTTCCCAGGTTTTAACTTTGTAAGCGGTTACGGCTATAACGATAATGAATATACAAAGGCGGATTTAAAGATCGTTGGCAAAAGAGCGCCGGGCGCACCTAAGCATGTGGGCAATATCTGGCTCAGCTACACGATCCTGAACGGTGCTGTAAAAGGCCTGGGTGCAGGTGGCGGCGTAATGTATGTGTCTGACGCATTTTACGATAATACCAATGCATTTATACTGCCTGCATATACGGTGATAGATGCTACTGTATTCTACAATACTCCTAAGTTCCGCATTAGTGTAAAGGCCAATAATATTGGCAACGAGAAGTATTGGGTAAGTGATGGTTTTTATGCCCGTCCGCAGAAGTTGTCTAATTTTTTGACGAGTATTGCGTATAAGTTTTAAATAGTTTAATAGTTTGAACGTTTGAAAGTTTGAAGGTGTACTACCATATCAGAATACCTTCAAACTTTCAAACGCTCATACTTTGAACCCCGCCAATCCCAATCCCAAAATCCTACATGCAAGGTTCGGAGTGAGACCAATTTGCAATGTTCATTCAGGGATCTGTACCTGTGAATTTGAAAGCTGCAACCTGCTGATGTAAGATCGCAATTCTTCCATATTCCCTGTCTTTTTAAGGAATTTGTCTGCCCCTGCATGGAGGGCCGTGATCTCGTCGCTTTTTTCAAGAGAGGAGGTATACACCACGATCTTTGCGTGTGGATCGGCATTCCGGATACTCTGGATCACTGGCGCCCCGTTGTGCCCGGGAACAATACACCAGTCCATGATCGCCATGTCCACCGATGGCATGGTGGATATGTATCTAATACAGTCTTCACCGGTAGCAGTGATAACTTCTGCCGTACAGTAGCGCCTGAGATAGGTGGTAAGCACATAACGCTCTATCGGGTCATCTTCAATAAGCAAGATTCTGGGCATGTTAGTTGGCAATTTTGAGCATCGGTGTATAGCAACTACCTAATAGTACAAAAAATGATCCAGGATAGTTTAGGGAAATTCATAGAAATATTAATCTAATTTATTTTTAAATGCTATATCTTTCTGCCCTAACCATGCATAATTGTTATGATACTGGACACCCTGGAGAACGCTCACCTGTACTACGGTCTGGGCCCGAAATTCGTTAAGGCCTTTGAATACCTGAAGCGTACTGATCTTGCTTCGCTGACGAAAGGCAGGTATGAGATCGAAGGCAAAGACATTTTTGCCATTGTCAACGAATATGAAACGGTAGATCCTTCCGGTGAACAGATGGAGTCTCACAAGCAATACATCGATGTACAGTACATCGTTCGCGGTGCAGAGTTGATCGGCCACGATCTGCTGCTGGACAAATCTCCTTCCCAGGCCTACGATGAAGCGGCTGACTATATGCTCTTCCCGGAAAAGCCAGCTTTTTTCTCCCGAATGGAGCAAAACTACTTCGCTATCTTTTTCCCAACAGATCTGCACATGCCCAACCTCCGCATTGATGAGCCGGGAGAGGTGAAGAAGGTGGTCATTAAAATCAGTGTCTGAAAAGTTTGAAGGTTTGAGGTTTGAAGTTCGTTTAAAGTTAAAGGTTCAGGGCTGGTGTGCTTTAACAAACCCACAATTCCCTAACCTCGAACATTTAACAAACTTCAAACTTCAAACTCGTTTCAACTGTTTTACCAGCATATACGCCAGTGATAAGATGCACCCCGCAATCAGGCCGGTTCGCAGATATTGTGCTGTAGTCACAGAAAGGCCGATGCCCGTTCCCAGGGCAATGTAGGCGGCCAGGCACATGGGGCATTTGGGGATGAGGATCAGTATGGCGCCGGGGAGCATCCAGCGGATGCCATTGCCGAGGCGTTTGAGCAGGGAGGGTTTTTGCGACGGTACTTCAGCGGGCGGCGGCAGACTGGCTGCAGGCCTGGTAGCTTCCCGGGTGCCGCAGCAGCAATGCGGTTTCATGAGTGTGCCCCTCCGCTGCAGCAATCGTGCCCCATGGTGGCAGGCGCCTGGCCGGCAGCTTTTTTATTTGCAATATAGCTTTGTTCATAGCGGTCGTGGTGGCGTACCCAGGACATGGTAAAGCCCAGGTCATCTTCGTTACGGCCGAGGGGGGCAATATCCATAAAATTGTATGTGTTCACCATCACATCACAGCCCCGCATGTAGGTAGAGTAGGTGTGGAAGATCTCGTTCTCCTCATTTTTGTAGAATGCACTGGCTCCGTGCAGGTCTTCCGCCATAAAGGGAATCTTGTCGTAGTTGTAGTATACCTCACCCGTGGCAATCTCTTCGGGCCGGAAAGACACGTGATAATCGTAATTGAAGTCGTTACCGTAGGAAGATACCCATCTTACCTGCCAGCCCATCCGCTCTTTAAAAGCCTTGATCTGCTGATAAGGCGCCCTGGAAACCAGCAGGAGGGTAATATCACGGTTGGCCAGGTGTACCAGTGTACCGTCTATATGATCAGTGAAAAATGAGCAGCTGGGACAGCCTTCTTCCCGGTCGGGCCCCAGCATAAAGTGGTATACAATCAGCTGGCTGCGGCCGTCAAAGAGGTCGGCCATTGTTTCCGGGCCGTCGGGGCCTTCAAAAACGTATTGCTTTTCTACCCGTTCCCAGGGCAGGGAGAGGCGTTCGCGGGCTACCTCGTCGCGCAGCCGGTTCAGTTGTTTTTCCTTTTCCAGGAACTGTTTGCGGGCAGTCAGCCATTCGGCGGGAGATACGACAGTATGCATAACCGGTGATATTTTTGGTACCATACAAATCTCAGCAAGAAAATCCGCTTTCATGATGTGCGGAAGCGCCATAATAAGGGTGTGTTTGTGCCATGTTCTTAGGGTATATTTGTAGAGTTGTTAGTAATATCACCAGCCGCTAATGGCTAAACAATGTCTCCATGAAAGAAGTAGCATTGCTGATCTACGAAGACGCCATCCTGTCTGCTGTTGCCGGTGCACTCGATCTGCTGGCCGGCGCCAACCGATATATGGACGTGGCCGGAAAGCCCCCTGCATTCCGCGTTACCCTGGCGGTGGAAAAGGAGGGTTTTGAGCCTTTTCCGTTGCCATACCCGGATTTCCGCTATCGTACCCTGCGGGAGATCAAAGACACTCACCTGGTTATTGCCCCGGCGTTCTACAACGCGCCGGAAAAGGCTTTGGAAAACAAGCAGGCCATGGTGAGCTTCATTGCCGCCATGAACAGGAGAGGAGCGGAGGTGGCCAGCCTTTGTGTGGGCAGCTATTTACTGGCGGAGGCGGGCCTGCTGGCAGGCAGGGCATGTACCTCCCACTGGAACAACATTGCAGACATGCAGCGCCGTTATCCGGGTATAAAAGTGCTGCCCGATGTGGTGGTGACGGACCAGGACGGCGTGTATACCAGCGGCGGCGCGTTTTCTTCCCTGAACCTCCTGCTGTACCTGGTTGAGAAATTCTACGGCAGGGAAGCGGGTATCTGGCTCAGCAAGACCTTTTCGATCGATATGGACCGGGTGAGCCAGGCGCATTTTGCCGTATTCAGCGGTCAGCGTCAGCATGAAGATGAAGAGATCCGCAGGGCGCAGGCCTATATTGAAGAACATTATCACTCTGTGGTGTCTGTGGAAGAGATTGCCGGACAGATCAATATGAGTAAGCGGAATTTCATCCGCCGTTTCAAACATGCCACCAAGAACACACCTCTTGAATACCTGCAGCGGGTAAAGATAGAATCAGCCAAGAAAGCCCTTGAACGGGAAGCCCACAGCATCACCAACCTCATGTATGACGTAGGCTATAATGATATGAAAACTTTCCGCAAAGTATTCAAACGGATCACCGGTCTTACGCCACAGGATTATCGCAGGAAATATTGCCGGGCGTTACAGCATTGAGCGTTTGAAGTTTGAAGTTCGAGGTTTGAGGTTCGTTGGAAAGTTAAAGGTTTAGATCAGGTGTGCTTACCCGGTCACAGTTCCTGAACTTTTGAACCTGTGGCCAACCTCAAACTTCAAACCTCAAACCTCAAACAAAAAAACCGCCGGTATACCGGCGGTTTTCCGACGCGTCTGCGTCAACAGTCTTCTTGTATGGAGCAACCCGGTTAGGCGATACTAACCGAAGGTTTCCATGAATATCCTGTAGATTGCATGAATACCTCCTTTTCTTTGGTGAATTATAAAATTACAACATAATCCGGTAAAAGAATTGTTAAAATGACACGCTTCTTTTATCCTTCTATCACGGCTACACGGCCTATCTGGCCATCTTCCAGCCGCACTTTAATGCCCCGGGAGTGATAAGCTGCTGAGGTCAGTATATCTTTTACAATGCCGTAGGTGATTTTGCCGCTGCGCTGATCTTTCTTCAGGATGATCCCTACTTCCAGCCCCGGGTAAATGTCTTTTCTGTATTGGCCGTCCATAAAATCGTAAGTGGTTAATCGTTAGTCGTTAATATCTGCTGCGAAGATAATTCGCTTATTCAGAATGTGTAAAAGTACCCTGCAGAAAGAGTAGAATCACTCTATCAGCCGTACAAAAAATTGTTATACATTGCAGCACAGTTAATTGTGTAATTGACGTATTAGGATATTACAATATTAAAAATTACCTTTGGGCACAGAGTCAGATATAAGGACGTTTGAGCTCCACATTTTTAGCCCTATTGTTGAAAAGCCTGATAACTTCTTTTATCCTATTTGTTTTGAGAACCTGGCGTTAGTTACTGACGTCTAAATTTAAAAAAGAGAAGCGCACGACCTGAACTATGAACGTACCCTTTATTACCCTCGAACCGGTAATGCCGTTGCCCTCACCGGCTACTGATAAAAGCCGCAGTGATTGTCATGTAATGTACGCTTACAACGGGTTTATTTCCTCCGGATTATTTTCACAAGACGAATACAGTAAACACTCGTTATCACCTAAACATTAAATGCTATGGATCCATTTTTAGCGTCCCTTTTATTGTTCGGCGGCAACTTCGCCATCAGAGGCTACCAGATGTGCTGGGGCCAGATCATTTCTATTTCGCAGAATTCCGCGTTATTCTCTTTGCTGGGTACTACCTACGGCGGAAACGGCCAGACTACCTTTGCATTGCCCGACCTGAGAGGCCGTGCGCCTATCGGTACCGGTAATGCCCCTGGTTTAGGCAATTACAATCTCGGCCAGACTGCAGGTACTACTTCTACTACGCTTACACTTAACAACATGCCTGCGCATAACCACGTGGCAGCCAGCACTATTGCAACTTCCATTGCGGTGAACACCACTGCGGCTACTACCAACACGCCCGCTTCCGACGTGGGGCTGGCAGCACCGGCCAATGTTGGTACTGGTCCCAGCGCTCAGCCGGTGAAGATTTATGCAACGCCTGACGCTACCAATACTACAACCCTGGGTGGCGTAACCACAACAGGCAGCGTTACCATTGGTATGGCCGGCGGCACACAGCCCTTCAGCATACAGAACCCTTACCTGGCAATGACCTGGCTCATCGCCATGGAAGGAGTTTACCCTTCCCGGAACTAGAACATATAAGGAACAACAGCAGAAGATATGAAAACCTCCCTGAAAATTGGATTCCTGACACCCTATTCGGGTATTTATCCCTATTACTCGCACCACCTGTTTACCGGGTGGTTGCTGGGCATGGGCCTGGACCCCGTGCGGCAGAATACCATCGAATTTGTGCAGGAATACACTCATATGGGAAGTATGGATGCTTGTGAAACGGCAGCCCGTAAGCTGCTGTTTTTTAACCGTGTGGATATTCTCTCAGGCCTGGTCAGCTATAAATCAATACCAGGCATGATTCCGTTGATAGAGAAAGACAAACGTCCCGCCTTCTTCTTTGATATGGGAGAATATGTACCTTATTTCCCTTATCTCAGCCCTGATGTTTTCTATGCCTCCCAGCAGGTATGGCAATCTCAGTATGCCCTTGGACGTTGGGCCCGGAGTAAATGGGGCGACGGCGGGCATATTATTACTGCTGTATACGAGGCAGGCTACCACCTGAACAACAGTTTCCAGCAGGGCGTGCTCAGCGCAGGCGGACGCGAACTGCAGCTTACGATACTGCCTTTTGATCAGCAGGATCCACACAAGATGGAGCTGGACAGCTTCTTTGCGCAGCTGGCCAAAGAGCCGCCTCCCTACGTGCATGTCATCCTTTGTGGCAGCATGGGCAACCGCTTCCTGGAAAAATGGACACAGAGCGGTTTCTATAAAAAAATACCTTTGCTGGTATTTGAGACCATGGCCTATGATGACATCCTAGAAGATATCAAGAACGTCAACCTTGAAATATATTCTGCGCAGTTATGGATGCGGGAAGATGAGAACAAAGCCAACCAATTGTTTGTAAAATCATTTGAAAACATCGCGAAACAGCCCGCCAATATTTATTCCCTGATGGGCTACGAAGCCGGACTGGTTTGGAAAGAACTGCTGCCTTATGCGCGTACTGACGACTGGGACACAGTAAAGCAGCGGCTGCGTGATGGAATTATTAAGGGCCCCCGTGGAGAAAAGAATTTTTACCCATCCTCCGGCTTTGCTTTGCCGGCTGCCAATATTCTGAAGATTACAGCTTCCGCAAATAAGATACATAAAATTATCCTTGACCAGGGTACAGGCATGCGGTTCGATGCGAAAGAACTGGAGGCGATCCACCAGGAAAGCGTATCGGGCTGGCAAAATCCCTTACTCTGTATTTAATATTTGAATATGAAGTACAACTTTACGCTTCTTAAAATTGTGAGAACCCTGTTGCTGGCCCTGTGCTGTATGATCGGCGCAGAGCAGGTCATGGCACAGGCTTACACAGCTTCACTGGTTGAGTCTGACCCGAGTCAGAACACCGGCTACTATTCAGCGATTGCAAAAGACAATAGTGGTAATCTTTACGTTGTCAAATACAATGGTAGCGGTTACCGCTTGTATAAATGGAATGGTGGAAATCCCACCAGCCTTGTTCCGCTTTCTATGCTGGCCTCAGATCCGGTAGCGTTTCAGATTCCCTGGGGAGTAGCGGTAAATTCAACCAACAACGATGTATTCGTAATAAGCGCCAATATCGGTGTTGGATATGAGATACTCAGGCATCAAGGGGGAACAGGTGGGCCAACATCTGTACAACAGGGTAAAATGTATTCGGCGATCTGCCTGGATAACAATAATAACCTGCTGGCCGTTGAGCGCAGTGGGCCTGTGGGCTCTTCTTACCAGATAACACGCTATACTTCCGAGGGAGGTGGTTCTGGTACGGTGTTGTACAGTGGCATTGCCGATCCCGGCGATGGAACCTTTCCCTGGGGAATTGATACCGACACAGACGGTAATATATATGTTACCAATTTCTATAACGGTGGCGCCGGGGGCATAATCAAATTAACTGCACCTGCCTTTGGCAGAACCGATATACTGACCGGAAGGTATTTTACCGGCCTCACTATTGATGCCTCCAATACCATGTATGCCGTAGAGCGTGACGGCGCTAATCCTATATATAAGGTAACAAAATTTGCCAATGCATCCGGTACCGGAACTCAGATTTACAGCGGGCTTACCGAAGGTTTTGGTACCTATCCCTGGGGAATTGTGGAGCACAATGGCGACCTATATGTGAATGACGGAAGTGCGACTACTGATATAAACGGTGATCCCTGCGGTGGCCAGGTGCTCAAGCTGTCGCCTCCCAACATCCACATCCTCAGCATTAACCGTTTTAACCCGACAGCAACATCCACCAACGCCAGTTCCGTACAGTTCCTCGTTACCTTCGATGGTCCGGCTAGTGGTGTCAGTGCTTCCAACTTTATTGCTACGGTAGTCAATGGCAGTATTACTGGTATGACCATAGATCCGGTTACAGGTTCCGGCAATACCCGCGTGGTTACCGTTAACACAGGTAGTGGAAATGGTACAATCCGCCTGGATATGGCGAACGTCACCGGCATTACGCCCGCCGTGGACAACCCTATGCCCTATACCTTAGGACAAACCATACTTATTGATAAAATTGCGCCCACCGGTGCCGTCACCATTAACGGCGGCGCTGCATATACAAATAATGCCAGCGTTTCGCTGAGCCTGAACGCCGCCGACGGTGGTGGCAGCGGCGGCCTGACAATGGCGATTTCCGAGGATGGTACTAATTTCGGCGCCTTTGGACCTTATACCAGTCCGATGGGATATCTGTTTAATGGTCCGGATGGCCAGAAAACCGTATATATCCGCCTGAGAGACGAGGCCGGAAACGAGTCCGCTGTTTTCCAGGACGATATTATATTAGACAGAACAGCGCCTGAGACGGGGATCGTGGATGCTCCGCCAGCCCTTACCAACGAGGTCAACGCAAGTTTCACCTTCACTTCCGATGATCCAAACGCTACCTTTGAATACGAGCTGGATGGCTCGCCGTTTTTCCCTACCGGTAATCCGTTCAATGTCTTCGGCCTTCCCGCCGGAACGCACACCTTTTCCGTTCGCGCAAAAGACCTCGCGGGTAACGTGGATCCGACACCGGAAACCTACACATGGACCATCGACACCGAAATGCCATCGGTTACTTCTGTAGGGGTACCTGCCAATGATACTTATGGTGTTGGCGGGCAAATGGACTTTACGGTAACATTTAATGAAGATGTGGTGGTGGACGCCACCGGCGGAATACCTTACATTACGCTCAACATCGGCGGTACCACCCGTACAGCAACATATGTATCCGGCTCAAATACACCTAACCTGGTTTTCCGCTATACCGTAGCGGCAGGGGATCTGGATAAAGACGGTATAGGTGTAAGCGGCCCGATTACCCTTGATGGCGGTATTATAACAGATATCGCCGGCAATGAGGCCATTCTCACACTCAACTCCATTGGCAATACAGCCGCTGTACTGGTAGATGGGGTTGGCCCTGTGGTAACTTCTGTAGAGGTACCTGCTGACGGTTATTATAATGAAGGAGACTACCTGGATTTCATCGTGCACTTCGACGAGGTTGTAAGGGTTACCGGTACGCCTTCCATCGATGTAAACATCGGCGGAGTGATGGTACCCGCCAATTTTCTCTCCGGCGCCAATTCAAACGCCCTGCGTTTCAGGCATATTGTTGCGGCAGGAGAAAATGATGAGGATGGTATTGAACTGGGCGGCAATATTTCGCTCAATACCGGCAGGCTATGGGACGCAGCTGACAACGATGCCACACTTACACTGAATGCTGTTGAAAATACCAGCGGGGTATTGGTGAACACAGTCATACCAACGGTGAACTTAACCGGTACCGCCCAGCTCAACCAGCCCTGGACCATGACCGTCACCTTCAGTGAAGAAGTAAGCAACTTTGAACTGGCAGATATCAATTGCAATAACTGTACAGTCTCCAGCCTGAACACAACAAACGATATTGTATATACGGTGACGGTAACTGCCCAGGGAGATGGACCGGTGTCTGTTAATGTACCAGCCAACGTTGCCGAAAATATGGGCGGTAACGGAAACGCCGCCTCGAATACCATCACCTATGAGTTCGACGGCACAGCGCCTGCTATTACCTCGGTGGATGTGCCTGCCAGCGATTACTACAGCGAAGGCGAAGACCTGAACTTCACCGTCAACTTCAGCGAAGCTGTGAACGTGACCGGCACTCCATCATTGCCGGTGATCATCGGGGCCGCCACAGTACAGGCCACCTATACCGGCGGTTCTGGTACCAGTGCGCTTACCTTTGCTTATACTGTACTGGCCGGGCAGAGCGACCTGAATGGCCTTGCGCTGGGAACCACCCTCGCCCTCAACGGCGGTACAATAACAGACCTGTCGGAGAATAATGCCGTGCTTACCCTCAATGGTGTAGGTCCGATAAGCAACGTACTGGTAGACGCAGTAGCACCCACGGTTTTTTCCGTGTCAGTACCGGTTAATGCTTACTACAGAGAAGGCCAGATGATCGGTTTCGCTGTAAATACCACTGAGAATGTAATCGTAACGGGTACGCCAACACTCGACATCGTGATCGGTTCTGTTACCCGCAAAGCCAATTATACCGGTGGCAGCGGCACCAATTCGCTCTTCTTTGTGTATTATATAGTGGCAGGCGATAATGATATGGACGGCATCACCGTTGGCACGCTCGACCTGAACGGCGGCACCGTGCGCGATGCAGCCGGTAACGACATGAACCTGACACTTAACAACATAGCACCCACTAATAATGTGTTTGTCAACACGGTGATACCTGCGGTTACCTTATCCGGACCGCCGGTGCGTAATGCACCCTGGACCATGACCATTACCTTCAGCGACGAGGTGACCGGCTTCGCGTTGACTGATATCAGCGCTACCAATGCAACGCTCAGTGGGTTCACCACTTCAGATAACACCACCTATACTGTACTGGTAACAGCAACGGCAGGCGGTAATGTGCCGGTATCACTCAGTGTAGCCGCCAACGTGGCCACCAACATTGGCGGCAATGCCAACACCGCCTCCAATACGATCAACTATGTACATGACGATATACCGCCAACCGTTACCTCCGTCAACGTGCCTCCCTTCGGTGGGTACAAGGCAGGCGATGACCTTGATTTCACCGTTCACTTCGATGAGAATGTAACGGTTACCGGCACGCCTTCCGTCCCCATAATCATCGGGTCCACTATTGAACAGGCCACCTATGTTTCCGGAACAGGTACAGGATCTCTCGTATTCCGCTACACCGTACAGGATGGGGATCTGGATGATAACGGTATTGCCGTTAATCCCACCATCGTCCTGAACGGTGGTACGATCACGGATGAAGCTACCAACAACGCGGTACCTGTCCTGAGTAATGTAAACAGTACCGGCGGGGTAATAGTAGACGCTGTTGCACCGGTGGTTACTTCCGTATCCGTTCCTGCCGATGGTTACTATAAAGGCGGCCAGCAGCTATACTTTACGGTACACTTCAGCGAGAATGTTACGCCTTCGGCAGTTCCATCTATCCCTGTCACCATCGGCACTACCGTGGTAGAAGCAGATTATGTCAGCGGTGCCGGTACTTCCGCCCTGTACTTCACCTACACCGTGCAGCCGGGAGATATGGATATGGATGGTATTGCAGTGGGTGCCAGCATCGCGCTCAACGCAGGTACCATCAGGGATGGAGTAGGTAACAATGCAGTGCTTGCACTGAATAATATCGCTCCTACCAATAACGTGTTCGTGAACACGAACTTACCTTCAGTGGTATTGTCTGGTGCACCGGATCTGAACGGCCCCTGGACAATGACCATCACCTTTGAGGAAGATGTCACCGGCTTTACTGAGACGGATATCACCGCTGCCAATGCAAACCTGAGTAATTTCAGCCAGGTATCCCCCAGCGTCTACACCGTGCAGGTGGAAGGTGCTTCAGACAATCCGGTATCACTTAGTGTAGCTGCTAACGTTGCCACCAACATTGCAGGCAATGGTAACGCTCCTTCCAATACGCTTACCTATATTCACGACGCTACGGGCCCGGCCATCACCTCGGTAACAGTGCCTGCTGACGGCACTTACAATGTGGGCGATGTGCTGACCTTTACCGTCAACTTCAACGAGGACGTAACGGTTACCAATACGCCTTCCCTGCCGCTCACCATTGGCACTACAACCGTAGCAGCTAATTATACAGGCGGCAGCGGCAGCAATGCGCTGACCTTCAGCTATACCGTGCAGAATGGCCAGAGCGACCTGGATGGCATCACCATCGGTACTGCACTCTCGCTCAACAACGGTAATATTACAGATCTGGCTACCAACAATGCGGATCTTACCATTAATGGCGCTGGCAATACGAGCGCGGTACTGGTAGACGCCCTGGCGCCGGTGATCACCGCTGTAACAGTACCAGCTGATGATTACTATAAAGCCGGTGAGGTATTACTGTTTACCGTGCAATTCAGTGAGCCGGTAGTATCAACCGGATCAACCGCTACTTTACCTGTAACAATCGGCACTACCACCGTACAGGCCGCCAGGTTCAGCATGCCCACTGCCAATACCATTGTATACCGTTATGAAGTACAACCCGGTGATATGGATATGGATGGCATCACAGTTGGCAGCGCGCTTGTTCCGGGCGGTACGCCGATTAGAGATGCGGTTGGTAACAGTGCTGACCTTACGCTGAACAACGTGGGCAGCACCAGCAACGTGTTTGTGCTGGGCAGCCGTCCAACGGTAAGCTTCAGCGGTATAACAGGCTCCAATGTGGCCTGGACTGCCACCATCGTCTTCAGTCATCCTGTTACAGGCTTTACGATATCAGACATTGCGCTGACGAACGCCGTAGCCAGCGACTTCCAGATGATCAACAGTACTACCTACACCGCCCTGATCTCACCGCAGGTACAGGGAACAGTGTCCGTACAGATACCCGCTAACGTTGCGGAAGATATGGCGGGCAACCTGAACGAGGCTTCGGGCACGCTCTTCTATTCTTATGATCCTAACCCGCCGTTTATCACTGCTGTAGAAGTGCCGGCTAACGGCTACTACAAAGAGGGAGATGTGCTGAACTTTGCCGTGAACTGGAATGAGATAGTAAGGGTGAATGCCACACCCAGCACGCTCACCCTGCCGGTGATCATCGGCAGTAAAACCGTGCAGGCAGGCTTTGTTACAGGTTTTGGTACTACGCGGCTCACTTTTGCCTATACTGTACAGGCAGGAGACCTTGACCTGGATGGTATCCAGCTGGGCACAGCGCTGGAGATGACCCGAACCGATGTGCGGTTTACCGACCAGTCCAACAACCCTGCTATTCTCACGCTTAACGGCGTACCCAATACCAGCGGAGTATTCGTACACACGGCCCGTCCGTCTGTAGCGCTTACATCTGCAGCCCCCGCCCGCGTCAATGCAGCGTTCACCGTAACGGCTACCTTCAACGAGGCAGTAACACAACTGACGGCATCAGACTTTACGATCACCAATGGAACTGCATCTAACCTGCAGACTGCAGATAATATCACTTATACCGTGCTGGTAACACCCGGAACAGATGGCCCGGTAACCATCAGCCTCCCGGCAGATGTGGCAGAGAACGTGGTAAACTACGGCAACACCGCCTCCAACAGTATTACCCGTACTAATGATGTCACCCCGCCGGTGATCGCCGCAGGTCAGCACTTTACCGTAAGCCAGTACAGCCCTGCAGGCACCGTTGTGGGTACGGTTACCGCTACCGACGCATCCGGCACCATACAGAACTGGGCCATTGCAGCTGATGGTTCGGCAGGCGCCCTGGAAATCAGCACCGCAGGTGTGATCTCCGTAAGGAATTCCAACCTGCTGAATGCCCTGGTGGGTACGGATGTGAACCTGGGCCTGACCGTCAGCGACGGCCTCAATACCAGCACCGCGGTACCGGTTACTGTACGCGTAGTATTCGTGAACCAGCCGCCCACCCTGGATGCGATCAGTAATGTGGCCATCTGTAACGATGTGCAGACACATACCATACAGCTCACCGGTGCTTCTGCCACCGAACCGGGCCAGACATATACCATTACCGCCACTTCTGCCAGCAACATCTTTGATGAGCTGAGCGTGGGCGCCGGTGATGTACTGACCTATCGCCTTAAAGCAGATGCGCCAACAGGCGCCGCCACCGTAGCCGTTACCATCCGCGATAATGGCGGTACTTCCGGCGGGGCGGTAGACTCCCTGCGCCGCACCTTCACCGTCACGGTGAACGCATTGCCGGTGGTAACCATCACCAGCGATAAAGGCGCCAGCATTTCAAAAGGCGATGTTGTGAGGCTGACCGCTACCGGTGGCGCTACCTATGCGTGGACCGCCGCAGATGGCATCATCAGCGGACAAAACTCCGCCGTACTCGAAGTGCGCCCCATGGTGAACACCACTTACGAAGTAACAGCCACCAGCGCGGCAGGATGTACCGCTACCGGTTCATTTGACCTCAGCGTGGTAACAGACTTCAAAGTGGATGCTACCAACGTGCTGACGCCTAACGGCGATGGCCGCAACGACCGCTGGGTGATCCGCAACCTGGACAGCTATCCGGATAACGAGGTGAAGATCTACGACCGCGCCGGCCGCCTGATCTACAACCGAAGGAATTACAGCAATGACTGGGATGGTACTGTAAACGGCAGCCCGCTGGCAGAAGGTACCTACTACTATATCCTGACGATCCAGAATGGCGCCAAGACGGCAACAGGTTATATTACGATTGTACGTGACCGTTATTGATCCTTTAAATGTGTATGATTATGAACTTCCGATCTGATAAAAAAGTACATATGCGCCTGTTCATGCTTTGCAGTGTTGTACTGGCCACTTTATTCACCCGGAATGCCCAGGCCCAGAGCCTGGGCAACTCCCTGGGTTTGCTGGAGCCCTCCGGCACCCAGTGGTTCCAGAACCAGTACCTCGCTAACCCGGCTATGGCCGGAATTGATAGCGGTATGCACCTGAATGCCGCTTACCGTCGTCAGTACAACGGTATAGAAGGCTCTCCGGTAACCGGTCATTTCAGTGCCGATGGCGCCCTGGGTAACAGGGTAGGAGCCGGCTTCAAAGTCTTTAACGACGAGGCGGGCCTCATTACCCGCACCCGCCTGGCAGCTACCTACGCTTATCACCTGCCCCTGGGCGAAAACGGCTCGCAGCTGCATTTCGGCCTGTCGCTGGCATTCAACGTGCAGCGGCTGGACTATACCAAGGTAGACGGCGACGCGGCAGATCCTTCCCTGTCTGCATTTAACCGCCGCGACAACTACTTTGAAGCAGAATACGGTATGGCCTATACGAATGGCAACCTGTTCCTGCAGGCGGCCCTGCCCAACGTAAGGAGCCTTTTCACCGGTAAGGACTATGGTGTGAACGGCGGCGGGCTTTTCTTTACTTCAGCATCCTATCGCTTTACACCGGAACAGGGCGTGATCAGCGGTATTGAACCCAAAGTATGCTACCGCGGCATAGACGGCTATGACAACATCGTGGATGCAGGTCTTAATCTATACATACTGGATAACGTGGCCAGTCTGATGGGCATGTATCATACCTCAAAAAGTGTCACAGCAGGACTGGGGGTTAATATTGCCAGGACGGTAATATTACAGGCGCTTTACACCACGCAGACAGGCGGCATCAAATCTTACGTGGATGGTACCTATGAGATAGGCGCCACGGTGAACCTGTTCAGGTAATACATTCGGTTTCCCTCATTCATAATAAAGCATCCTGGTATCTCAATGGGTATACGCCCGTTCAGCCGCCAGGATGCTGTCTTTTCCACATCTCTTCCTCATCTTCCGGCCGTCTTATCCTCGTCCGGGCCGTTTCCGCTCCTCATAGTGCAGCCGTCTTAGCTTAGTGGTGCCCGCGTGATACCGGCATTAAAAGCGTTCGTGAGCTACACAAAAAGCGTTCGGTGGTAATACGAACAGCGTTCGCGGGCCTTTCCGCAAGGCCAATTTAATGATCCGGATCAATTTTTTTCTCCCTCCCCCATCGTAACTTTATTGGATTGTTTAACAGTTAAAATGATTGACAATGGCTAAGCAGAAAGGGCCCACTTTCATCACCGGCACTTTTAACGGCTTGTGCTATTACCAGATGGACGGCCAGTATTATGTACGCCGTAAGAGCTCCCTGAGCCGCAGGCGGGTAAAACGGTCTCCCGCATTTAGGCGTACCATGCGCTATGCCGGTTTCCTGGCGGAGGCCTCGCGCATTGCGTCCGAGGTGTACCGTATTACGCCGCGTAAGAGCAGGAAGCGTGAGATCTTCCAGGGCCTCACCGGGAAAGCTATGGAACTGCTTAAAAAAGGCATGGAGGCAGCACTGGTAATGGCGCAGCTGAAGGCGGAATACAGGCCGGCGCCCCTGCTGCAGGTACAGCAAACGGAGCCACCCAGGGCCGCGCCGGTAAAGGTATTACGCGTGATTCGCCGGCAGCATGCACGCCTGCAGACAGGCAATTATCAGGTAGCGGTGGATGGTTCCCTGCAGCTGAATGTACGCGCATTCGTATCTTCTCAGCGCCTGATGGCGGCATCGGCAGGGGGGATGTCCATGCGAAGATCCTCCCGCACAAGGCAGAAAGCCTTCACTTAAACGCATACTTCAATGCTGCTGCCAGCACCACTCCGTCATTCCTGGCAAAGTCGGGGTAAGGGTCTTTTACCCACTACGGGGTACATTATGCCTGTGGCTGCCATTTATGGAATATCTTTACACCTGCATCATAGTATTATGCTCAGATTGGAAAAGGCCAGTTTTCTTGGCGACAGCGCCCATAGCTTTTATACAGAAGGGATAGCGGTTACCGAAACCGTCTATCGTGAAAAAGTATTTGAAGGGTGGCACTGCCATGCGCAGCATCACATCACTTTTATACTGGATGGCGGCAACCTGGAGCAGCGGAGGCGGGGAGAGCAGGAGGTTTGTCCGGGCAGTGTGTTACTGTATCATTCCGGCGAGCTGCACCGCAACCGCCATACCCGGCATCCTTCCCGCAATATCAATGTTGAAATCGACGATGCATGGCTGTCTGAATACCAGTTAAGCTTTACGGTAAGAACAGCGGATGCGGGGCTCAGGCCTGCGCTGGTGCGCATCTGGCAGGAGACCAGGATAAAAGATGACTGTTCAGCGGCCGCCGTGCAGGCATTGGTGCTGCAGCTGCTGCAGGCGCCTGCTACAGGCAGCAGGCCGCCATGGGCAGACCAGCTGCGTGAGCTGTTGCATGATTGCTGGAACGAGACGTTCTCTCTGGAAGACCTCTCTGATATTTTACATATTCACCCGGTAACGATCTCCCGTTATTTTCCCCGTTATTTTTCCTGCACACTGGGCGAGTATATGCGTAAGGTGAAGATAGAGCATGCAATGACGCTGCTGCGCGGTACTGATCGGCCGCTAACAGCTATTGCCTATGAATGCGGCTTTTCGGACCAGAGCCATTTTACCCGCACTTTTAAGTCGGGCACAGGTATGCTGCCCGGCCAGTACCGCAAATGCTGAACAGGTTAATTTCATGCTATTTCAGGAACGCACAGTACAGGATCTTTGTAACAGATCATTACCTGTATTATCATGAAACTGTTTATTTTCTTCTTAGCGTTATCATTACCTGTTCAAGCGCAGTGGCGCCCCCTTACTTCCCAAACAAAGGACAGCGCCGTTAACAACATTGCGGCCCTGATCAAAGAGCACTATGTATTTAAGGAAAAAGGAAAACAGATCGCAACTGATTTATTACAACAATACCGCCGCGGTGCGCTGGATAAAGCCGGTAACTGGCAGGTGTTTGATTCCCTGGTAACGGGCATCATAAAAACATCCGGGAAGGACGGACATCTGTATGTACGCTATGATCCCCCAACGGTAAAGTCGCTGCAGGTGCCTGAAGACAGTACGGCCGAACAGGAAGATCTGTTCCTGCATGGCCCCGATGCACGTAACAGGAACTACGGCTTCCGCGAAGTGAAAATACTTGATCATAATATCGGGTATATCAAGGTAGATGAGATCAACATCTCTGTTAAAAGTCTGCCCGTATTATATGCTGCCATGCAGCTGGTAGCCAATACCCGCGCCCTGGTGATCGATCTCCGGGATAACGGCGGCGGTGGCAGCGATATAGGGCCCGTGTTTGAAAGCTTCTTCCTGCCTGCGAATAAAGTTTTGCTGGAGGTGAAAGGACGCAACAGTATACTGGAAAGTGTAAAAACAGTAGGATGGCTGACACAGGAGAAATATAAACAACCGCTGTACATCCTGGTGAACAAAAATACGGCTTCGGCAGCAGAAGCGTTTGCCTTTACGCTGCAGGCGCAACGCCGCGCGGTGATCATCGGGCAGCCGTCTGCCGGTGGTGCGCATATGAACAGCTGGTACCCTGTGAATGATGAGATCTATGTGTCAGTATCTACGGCAGCGCCGGTATTGCCGGGAACGGAGGTGTCGTGGGAAGGGAAGGGCGTACAGCCGGATCATGTGGTGGAGGAGGGGAAGGAGCTGGAAGTGGTGATGGGGGTGGGAAATTAATCCCTACACCTTCCCCTTTTTCATCTCCCTCACCGCATGCCCCACCGCTCCCGCCGTCAGCGCCATATACAGCAAACTCGGGCTCTGGTTCCCGGTGCTTGTCATACACACACCATCCGTTACAAACACATTCTTACAGTGATGCAGCTGGTTCCATTCATTCAGCAAAGACGTTTTTGGATCAGTTCCCATCCTGCATCCGCCCATTTCATGGATATCCAGTCCGGGCGCCTGGTGGTTATCATGCTGCTGTATATTTTTACATCCTGCCTTTTCAAGCATTTCCTCGCTCTGGGTCAGAAAATCCTTGATCATCTTTTCCGCGTTATCGTCATAATCAACGGAGGTGATCAGTAGGGATGATATCTACTACTTTGCAGACCCGGATTACTTCAATCGTGTGAACCACATTACACCGCCAGCCGGGCCGGCGCCCACTCCCCGTACACATACCGCAGAAGAGGAAGAAGACAAACGACAATTGGAACAGCTGAAGTTCTACTATGATTACAACAGTGCTGTGCTGCTCACGGAATCCCGAAAGGCGCTTGACATGGTGGCGGCGGTGTTGAAGCCTTACGTTGCTTTGCGGTGATAGATTACCTCGTGGGTAAAGGCATCAATCCCAGACAGCTTTATTACAGCAATAAAGGGGAAAAAGAGCCGGTAAACGGATGTAAAGACGCCGTACCCTGTAAGGAAGAAGAATATAAAATGAACCGGCGTTCTGAGTTGGAAGTCAGATGATGTTGGCATACATGCAAGACCTTGACGATATTGTCTGAGGCAAATACCGGCAATAATTGGTTTTAGAAAAAGGTTCTACACAAAAGGGTCACCAGGAATGGTGACCCCGGAAGAGGGCGTATTGTTTATTCATACGCCCTCCTTTTTTATTGCAGAATGGTTTCCTATTGTTTAATGATCTTGATACTCTGCCGACTGCCATCCTGCTGCTTTAACACAACAATGTACACACCAGGAGTGAGAGATGACACCGGAATGATGTTGCCCGGCTTCTTAACCGTCATGATCGCACGGCCGTTGATGTCGTAAATGCTGATCAGGTACACCTTCTCATTACCTCGCAGCTGGAGTTGCTCCCTTACCGGGTTGGGGGATAATGTAACAGTAGGTGCATCAGCCTTCGGAACGGCGGCTATCTGCGGAGCCAGCCTTGCGCCGGACACACTGGTAATGGTCAGGTAGTTCAGGTTAAAGCCGCCGGTAGTGGTGGCAATACCGATATCGTAGCTGCCGGCCGGCAGGTTTACCGTATGTGAAACGGTGGTCCAGTTCTGCCATCCGCCGGTATTGGGTATTGTTACGCTGCCTAACTGGGTGGCGCCGGCATCTTTCTCCAGCCGCAGGGAAGTGTTGGCATTCGGGCTTGCCACGCGGTAGTCTATACGATAGGTGCCGTTAGCGGGAATCGTTACCGGGTACGACATCCAGTCGCCGGCGTCTATCCATCCTACATTTTGACCGCCGCCTGCGTCAGTAGTGGGCTCCACATCAATGCCGGACATAAAACTGTAATCTTCCGCCTGGATCACGGTAGAGAAGGAAGCACTATTCGGTTCTACTTTCAGTGAGCTGGTAGAATCATTCCAGCCGTTATCCACCAGGCAATTATCATCTGCTGTAAGGGTAAGTGCGGCCCCGCCAAAATTGTCGTGCTTGTAAAGGGTTACCTTATAGCCGGCACTTATTCTGAGCGATGAAATATCATCGTTCTGAATACCCAATGCGTTCAGCTGGCTGAGGGTATAGGTGCCCTGGCCCAGGCTTACTGCATAACCGCCGTAATTGCAGTCTTTATAAGCAGTTACCGGACCGCTGGGTGTAGTGCCTGCAAAACCGCCTATCGTAACGGTGGCCCGTATAGGAGAGGAGCTGTTGATGGTTGACGAATAGTTGAACACATCATCATAGCAGAAGGAATAAGTAAGGCTCTGAAGACTGATATCGCTGCGATGCCAGAATTTACAATACCAGTTATAGGGAGCGGTCTGGTAGTACTTAGCAGCAGTAGCCAGATCCTGTGTAGCGCCGGTGGGCAGGTTCAGGTCAATGGCATGACGGTTGATCGCAGCACAGATTTGTGCCTGTACTACTTTATCCAGGTCACTGCCGGTGGCCATTACACCGCTGCCTTCCATCACTTCGGTATTGGTAGGTTTACGGGAAATGGTGCCCACCTGGCCGTCTGAGCTCCTGGTAAAAATAAATGCATCACCTGATACACGGCCGTTGAATGTCCCGGCGTCGCCTGCATTGAAGACCAGGTTGCCGTTGCGGTATTTAGACCAGATAGCGTCTACATAAGCGTTGAAGTAGTTGGCCTGTGGCCCGCCGGGCTTAAAGGCACTGGTCTTTGACGGGAACTTGATGATGCCGTTGGCAGCATCATAACAAGCGGCAAATTCAGCAGGGGCGGTAGACTGCCACAGAGAAAGGATCTGGTTGTGCGGTATGAACTCGCCTACCTTCTGGTAGAAGCCGCCATTACCCCATACTTCAAGTCCCATAGGATACTGATAGTGATCTACACGCGTGGTGTTGGTCCAAAGCCCGTTAGGCGCATTGGCGATCTCTATGGTCTCAAAGCGGATGCCCTGGTTCGGGTCTGTCGGGTTGGCCAGGTCAGGCGCCGCATAACCGCTTGGTGCACCGGATGCGCCAAAGAAGTAAAGGAATAGCTGTGAGTTGAAAGAGATCAGCATACGGCATCCCTTAATGGCCGGAATACTGATCGTTTTGTTAGGGATCTCGCTCAGCCGGGCAAAGCAATTGGCGTAACGGCCGTTACCGCCGGGGCCCTGGTTGCCGTTGATCACGGGCCCGGGTACGGTGTTGTTGGCTACGCTCATCAGGTTTACTGCGCCGGTCTTCGGATCGATCCATACATAGTTGTCATTAATGATCCCAACAACAGCCACATACACATTGGCGTCCGGGTAAGCCGAGTTGTTGTTTAAAGTAAAGGGAACCGGGGATTGGGCCTGTAACTTGCTGTTTAGCATGATAGTGCATGCAAGGACAAAGGCCATGCGGGTACAAAGTACCGCGACGAGGGAAAAGAAAGATCTGGTTTTCATAATAAATAATGGATATTGGTTACAAATGCTTCGCTAGTTGGCATCCGCATAACTGTTCAGCGTAGTATCCATATTATATCCGAAATCCTGCTGCGATAATGTGCGCATAAGTTTGAATGCGCTCATGGTGGAATCCGGCTTTGGTATGCCTTCTCCATGCTGCAGGAAGGATACTACTTTGTGTGAGATCAACTGACCCCTGCTGGTGATCTTTACCTGCAGCAGCGGCGCAAGGTTATAAGGATGCTTCAGGTTGAAAAGGCTATAGGTGGCAAAGTTGCCCAGGCTGTAGGCGATCAGCTTTTCTTTGTACAACTCCATGCCTCTTACTACATGCGGCCCGGAACCCAGCACCATATCGGCGCCGGCGTCAATGCAAAGGTGCGCAAAACGAACCACGTCACCGCGATCCTGCCCGTAGAAGAATTCTCTTGCCTTGGGGGTGCGTGTACGGGAATAACCCTCTGCACCACCATGAAAGAACACCACCAGTACATCGCAGAGCGGCCGTAGCTGTGTAATGTGCGCCTGTACAAGCGAATCGTTGTTCAGGTTCAGGCAGTTGTTGTGTGGCGCAAAGGAAACAAACCCTATGCGTGTATTCTTTACAGTGAGTGTGTCTGTAGGGTGCTGTTGTACACCGCTGGTGCGGATGTTGTTGCGGCTCAGAAAATCCAGTGTATGCTGTACACCCCTGGGACCAAAATCGAAGGAGTGATTGTTGGAAAGGTTAAGGTATTCAAAACCTGCATCTTTGTACCACTGTGCATATTTCAGCGGAGTACAGAAAGCATAGCATTGTGTAACCCCGCACTTCTTATATACGGCTACGCTGTCTGCAATAACGCTCTCAAGATTACCTATACGAAGATCGGTTTGCTGCAGGTAGGGCAGGGCATGCTGCAGGATACTGCCTTCCTCTTCGGGCGGCAACTGGTTGCGTGAGGGATAGCTGGAGCCCACCATCATATCACCTACAATGGAGATGCTGATGGTGTCATCCCCCGGATCCTGCCAGGCAGGCAGGTCCTGATTGATAAACGCCGGTAGCTGACGTGTGCGGTGCGCAACGCCGGTATCACCGGAAAAGAAACATGGCAGGGCAACAAGCCCAATTACATTGAATGTCAGTAACCGGGCATTCTTCAGGCCAATGGTTGTAGTCGGCATAGGAATGATAAAATAACTTCTTCAGGGATTAACACAGTGTAAACATATAGAAATTATTTTATATTCCTCGCGGTGTGAATAACTAATGATATTCACATTATGTTCATTCCGCCCGCAGACTTTTTACCGGGTTGGCCAGTGCTGTTTTAACTGCCTGATAACTAACGGTTGATAATGCTATAAAGAGCGCCCCGGCCATAACGCTCACAAAAATTCCAACGGAAATGGACGTACGGTATTCAAACTGACCGAGCCATTGCTGCAGGACATACCAGGAAAATGGGAGGGCAATACAGCAGGAGAGCATGACCAGTAACACGAAATCTTTTGAAAGCATACGCCAGAGGTTGAACACCGATGCACCCATCACTTTGCGGATGCCGATCTCTTTGGTGCGTTGTTCCGCCATAAAGGAAGAGAGCCCAAACAAACCCAGGCAGCTGATGAGGATCGCCAGGCAGGCAAATACGGCGGAGAGTTTGCCGATGCGTTCTTCCGCACCGAATTTCCTGGCGTATTCCTGGCTGGTAAAGGTGTATTCAAAAGGTGCGGCCGGGTTATATTTTTTAAATACCGCTTCAATCTGCGGCAACGCCTTGCTCATGCTTACAGCAGGGTTTACTTTGATGTTGATAAAGTTACCTCCTACATGCAGTATACTGTAAACAGTGGGCGGTACGGGCTCGTAGGGAGAAGCCATGATCATGTCTTTGATAACGCCGATCACCGTATGGGCTTCCCCGTTACAGCGTACTATCTGCCCTACGGGATCTTTCAACCCCATATATTTTACAGCGGTTTCATTCAGGATGATGGCGCTGGAGTCAGTGCGGTAGGCGCTTGAAAAATCACGGCCTGCCAGAAACTGCCAGCTCAGCGTCTTACCATATTCATGTCTTACTTCAATGTTGGCAAAGCGGTCTTTCATGCCTTCCGGTTTTCCCTGCCATTCAAAGCCGCCAGCACCTGCCCATATATCTGTTACAGGGCATTGTGATTCTGCCATCTCCACTATAGCGCCCGTAGCCAGCAGTGCGTTCCTGATCGCATGATAGTTATTATATACCTCCGGTGTAGTTTCACGGATGGCCAGCAGGCCTTCCCGGTCATAACCAACAGGACGGTTTTTGGCATATTGGATCTGTTTAAAAACGATCACAGTGCCGGTGATCAGCAGTACGGAAACGGTAAACTGTACCACTACCAGCACTTTCCGCGGAATAGCGGCCAGCCGCCCTGCACGGAAAGTACCTTTCAGCACTTTGATGGGCTGGAAGGAAGACAGGTATATAGCCGGATAACTGCCGGCAACCAGCCCGGTGAGCAGGCAGAACGCGGTCATAACACACCAGTATACCGGATTAAACCAGGGTACTGTTATCTGCTTGCCGGATACGTTGTTGAACCAGGGCATTGCCAGTTGCACAAAGAGCACAGACAGCAGCAGCGCAAATAATGCCAGCAGTATGGATTCGCTGTAAAACTGGCCCATCAGTTGTATGCGTTCGGAACCGATCGCCTTGCGGATACCAACCTCCCTGGCGCGTTTTTCAGAACGGGCGGTGCTCAGGTTCATGAAATTAATGCAGGCCAGCAGCAGCACAAAAAACCCAATGATGCTAAAAAGCCATACATAAGTGATCAGGCCGCCGCTGTTAACGCCATCCTTAAATTCTGAATACAGGTGCCATTTACGCATGGGATGAAGGAACAAACCAGTTTTGCTATCATCCCTTTGAGGGATGTGTTTGTTCAGCAGATCAGTAATCTTCTGAGACACTTTACCAGCATCCGCTTTTTTATTTAATTGCACCAGTAATCCGCAGGAGCTGTTATCCCATTTGTCTTTGATCGCCCGTATCCAATCCCAGGAGTTAACATAGAAGTCCCACGGCATGATGTAACTGATATCGCTGTAAGTGCAGTTAGCAGGAAAATCTTCATATACACCACCCACCTTCAGGGTCAGGATATTGTTTATTTTAACTGGCTGCCCCATAGGATCTGTTGTGCCAAATAATTTTTTTGCCGTGCTGCGGTCCAGTAGTATAGTACCGGGGTCCTTCAGTGCTGCCCTGCTGCCCTGCAACATTTTCAGCGATAACAGATCGGGTACGCCGGGCTCCGCTGCGCCACCGGTGACACTGAATACCCGGTCCCCGTAGGAGAACAGCCATTCGCCGCTCATGGCTACATTTGCCACCTGTTTGAAATCTTCCGGAAATGACTGCCGTATGGCGGCTGCCAGGGGAATGGGCACACCTGCAAAGGCAACCGTTTCGCCGTTGCCGCTGCGGCGCTGCCATACCTCCGCTATCTCGTCATAATGCTCAAAGTTCTTATCGTAAGACAGCTCATCCCACACCCAGAGCCCTATCAACAGGGCCACGGCCATGCCAAGCGACAAGCCAAAGATGTTGATGATGGAAAAGGTCTTGTGTTTAAGCAGGTTGCGAAAAGCTATTTTGCAATAGTTTCTGAACATAGCATGTAGTTTTGGTCATCAGTGGGAAATATCCCACCAGGGCAAAGCAAGAAGGTTGCCATTTCATACATCCCGCAACAGTACTGCATTTATTGAGTAGTAACATTCCTGTGTTGTACGCATGTGAACAAGGGATGTCCGGAAACGGACAAAGGCGCACCAGGCAAGGTGGGCCTTTACTGTTTCATGACAAGGGCGTGCTCAGGCCTAATGCCTGAAAATGGTTAACTTTGCCGCTGCAAGACTGAATTGAAAAGGATTTAATAGTAATCGTATGGAATTGACGAATGACACAACTTACCAGGCTGCCAGTAAGGTGGCTGAAATTATAGAAACGCATTTCTTCAAACACCTGGCGGTCGCCAAAGAGAATGGGGAAGAAGACCTGGCCTGCGCGCCCAATGCAGGGATTGTTGAAAAAATGATCGACGTGGCCTTCTGGGCCAGCCTGCGTAAAGAAGAAGGAAACTCCACCAAGATATCACTGGCTTTTCTCAGACCCAACCAGGCGGGAAAACCCTTGTTGTTCGAGCAGCGTATGCCGCTCACGGTAAAGGTGCTGACAAAGCTGGCGCCAGGCGTAGAACGTGCAGGCGTACATGTAGGCGTATGGTATGAAGGTTCCGAGCTGTATATCTGGGGCACTACGATCAAACTGCCCAATTATTGTTTTGTGCTGGATGTGTCAGAACCCGCGCTGCTGGTAGTTAAGCAACGCCGTATCATCGGTTTGGGCAAATTCACCAACGTGGCGGTTTTGCGTGGCGACCAGATTAAAATAGTAGACGAGAACAGCGGACTGGCGCCCGACAGCCCGGCTATTCTGACTTCTCTGCTGGGCCTGAGCTCTTCCGCCCTCTGGAACGATCCCGTGAATGTACTGATACAGATCGCCGTATCTATGCGGGCGCATGGGCGGGGCGGTATCTTACTGGTAACGCCTTCCGCACATGACCGCTGGAAAGAGTCTATTATTCATCCCCTGCAATACCCGGTGTCTCCGCCGTTTTCCGGCGTGTCAGACCTGGTACGGCGGGATGGGGGAACAGCCAGCGACATTTACTGGCAAAACGCCCTCAGAAGAGAGGTAGAGAACATTACCGGCCTCACGGCAGTGGATGGCGCCACCGTGATCAATGACCGTCATGAGCTGCTCACCTTTGGTGCAAAGATCGCGCGTGCCAATAACTCAACTCCGGTAGAGGTGATGCATTTTACAGAACCTGTTATTGGCGGGCATCCCATATCCCTGCACCCTTCCAGTGTGGGAGGTACCCGGCATTTGTCGGCCGCACAGTTTATACATGATCAGCGGGACTCCCTCGCCCTGGTAGCATCACAGGACGGCTATTTCACCGTCTTCTCCTGGTCTGCCCATGCACAGGCCGTGCAGGCGCACAGGATAGATGTGTTATTGCTGTAATGTTTGAAGTTTGAGGTTTGAGGTTAAAGGTTGTTGGTTAGTATACCAATAAGGCACACTTGTCTTTAACCTCAAACCTCATACTAACTTCAAACCTCAAACATTAAACCTCCGACTTTTTCATTATTGATCCTATATTTGTTGCCTTAATTAAACTGGTACTATGAATTTTAACCTGGACAAGATACCCGGACGTACAGCACAGCCACGCTCTTTTGGACTGACAATGGTAACAGACAAAGGACTTAGCCTGCAGGATACAAAAGATTTTCTTTCTGTTTCCGCTCCTCATGTAGATGTTGTAAAGCTCGCATTTGGCTCGGCGTATGTTACGCCTAATCTGGCAGAGAAAATAAAAGTATACCAGTCATATAATATCCCTGTATATTTTGGCGGACTGCTATTTGAAGCTTTTTTGGTCCGCAACCAGTATGATGATTTTGTGAAAGCGATCAAAGAGTACGGTATTACACATATCGAAGTGTCTGACGGCGCCATTACCATTCCCCACGCAGAAAAATGTGGTTATATTGAAAAACTGGCTAAACTGGGCACTGTTTATAGCAAGGTAGGGTCAAAAGATAAAGACCGCCAGCATATTACACCGCCCTACAAATACATCGAAGTAATGCATGCCGAAATGGAAGCCGGCGCGCAATATATTGTTGCCGAAGCCGGTGAAAACGGTACCGTTGGCATCTACCGCGATTCCGGCGAAGTACGCGAAGGCCTGGTACAGGAAATACTTACCCGCATATCCCATGAAAAGATCATCTGGGAAGCTCCCCTCAAAAATCAGCAGTTATACTTCCTTGACCTGATAGGCTGCAATGCTAACCTGGGTAATATCCCGGCCTATGAGGTAATCGCCCTCGAAGCAATGCGTGTGGGCTTAAGAGGCGATAGTTTTCATTTCTATCTGGGAGAGTAAGCGGCAGCACTAATGCCTGAATAAATTAATAGCCACCATCACCAGTACTACGTTAAAGCTATAATACAGGATGGTGATGATCACCTGGTACAACAACACTTTCCATAAAGGTATTTCCCGGTATAATCCACTTATCATAAACGTGGTATAACTGATCGCTATCAGCAGTTGTATATACAGCATTGTCTTGCTGTCTGCCTCCATACTGGTGCCCAGCAGCAGGTACAGCAATATGTGTGACAAAGAGATGGTGCCGGCTATAAACACATTGATCACACAGTATTCTGCGAAGTTGTGCCGGCGATAGAACAGGTACATCAGCAGGGCGCTGACCGGCAGCAGGAATACGAAAAAGATCTTAAGGTATTTGAAGATGAACGTCTGCATATTGTAAGCCTCCAGCTGCGCCGGGGTGGCGTGCGGGGGCGCATGATGTACCAATGAAAATGCCAGGCTCTGTAAGCCCAGCATGATCAGGAAATAGATGAAGGGGTTAAAATACTTCTTCCGCTGACCCTCAAGGTAATTACGCGCGGTCTGACCGGGCTGAGAGATCAGGGCTGCAGTAAGCCCCAGGATATTTGTTTCCAGGTGTGTGATGCTGTGAGACAGCTCATGCAGCAGTGCTGGCATGGTGAAGCGGCTTACCGAGGCTTTTTGCCCACATTGTGCACAGTACTTGCCGGTAAGTATTGCACCGCAGTTTTTGCAGTTGGTCATGATGATAGGGTAGGTTCAACGAATTAAACGAATTTCTATCACATTTGCAACTACGTTTATTTAGCCATTAAAAGATAGAACATATAATCTGTCATAGGCGCATCATGCCAGCCCAGTTGGTGACCAATGGTGATCAGCTGTCCACGGTGGTAACTACTGTGGTTCATGGTGTGCTGAACGATCTCGAATACAGGGCGCTTCACTTCTCCTACAAAGGGAATATCTACATAACAGTTTTCTGCCAGTTCTTCATCGCTGAGTGATTGCAGGTGCTGTACAAATTGTGCAGACTGTTCCAGGATATCCGTATACAGGTCTTCCACTTTGCCCATAAAAACGGCGCCATAAGCAAGCTCCGGCGTTACGCCCGTCAGGCTGGATAACCACCATTCCTGTACCTGCAGAATATGATATAAAGTTTGTTTGATGCCGGAGAAACTGGATGCCACCGCTTCCTCCTGCAGATGGGCCGGTTTATTCTTCAGCCAGTTAACCAGCTGTTCATTGGCCCAATGGTTGTAAGCTGCATAATCACGGGTAAGTGTGGCAAGACGGGTGGAAGTCTGTGGGATAGTGGCGGTTTGTAACATAGTAGTAGTGTTTTATGATACAAAGCAACAAGGTGAAAGTGACAGCCTTATGTCAGCAGGGATAAAAAATATTTTCAGTGCTGATTGCTTTGTCCTTAAACATTACCCTCCGGTGTGAAAAGATGTCTGTAATTAATTGAAAAACAGTTTATAACAAATAATACTTCTGATATTGTACCTTTGTATGGATCATCGCGGCCTTAACCCGCTTTCATCTCTGATAACTAACTAACTGCTAACAGCTAACAACTAACTGCTAATTAATGATTTCCATCGGCGCCTATAACAAGCTTAAAGTGAAGAAAAGTTCTGATTTCGGATTGTTTATGGATGGGGGCGATCAGGAGATCCTCCTGCCCAAAAGATATGTTCCGGCCGGAGCTAAACCGGGGGATGAGCTGGAAGTGTTTCTCTACCACGATTCGGAGAACAGGCTTACAGCTACCACGGAGCGGCCTAAAGGCATTGTAGGCGACATCGTGAACCTGAAAGCGGTAGACGCTACTGAACAGGGCGCCTTTCTCGATTGGGGCCTGGCAAAAGACCTGTTTGTGCCCAAATCCCAGCAGCTTACCCGTATGCACAAAGGCCAGGAATACCTGGTAAAGATCTACCTGGATAATCTCAGTGGCCGTATTGCCGCCACAGAAAAAATAGATCCCTACCTGAGCAATGAGCAGCTGACCGTTAAGGAAATGGACCCTGTAGACCTGATCATTTACCGGCGTACCGACCTGGGTTATGTAGTGATCATTAACCAGCTGCATACAGGCCTGCTGCATTTTAATGAGGTATTCCGCCCGGTGGATATTGGCGACCGCCTGCAGGGCTTTGTCAAAAAGATCAAGGAAGAGAACAGGATTGATGTGGTAGCCGGACAGCCAGGTTATAAGAAAGTGGAAGATGAAACCGGCAGGATATTACAGCTGCTGCAGGAAAATAACGGTTACCTGCCTTATCATGATAAATCAGACCCTGAAGAGATCTATGCCTTCTTCGGCATGAGCAAAAAGACCTTCAAAATGGTCACTGGCGCTTTGTATAAGCAGCAGAAAATAGCCTTTACCAAAACAGGCATCCAGCTGCTGGAGAAGGACTGATTTTTTCCTGACCAGCATTACCGGTAAAAAAATATTTCGCCTGCTCCCTCAGGAACAGGCATGTTTGCTTGTGTGCCCCTAAATAAGCTGCTTGTTATACTAATAAAATTAGTATGTTTGCTAAACAAATTAGTTTGTTTTTCTAAACCGTTTTTATCTACCCATGAGGGGAAGCAAAGCAGATATTATTGCACAATTGCAAAGGGACATTCTTTCCCTGCAAGGTTTCAGGTCTACCGCCAAGAGCACTGCGGCAGACCTTGGCTTAGGACCCATTAAACATGCTTTTCCCAACGCTACTTTTCCTACAGATGCTGTTCATGAGTTCCTGAGCACTGCACCGGAACACTCCGCCGCAACAGCTGGTTTTATTAGCGGCCTCCTGGGCAGGCTGATGCAAAATAACGGCGCCTGCCTGTGGATCGGTACTGCCCGCTCCTTATTTCCTCCTGCATTGAAAGTGTTTGGCATTGAACCTGACCAGGTCATTTTTGTGACAATGGAGCGGGAGAGAGATGTGCTCTGGGCCATGGAGGAAGCGCTGAAATGTAAAGGCCTGGCAGCGGTGGTAGCAGAGATAAAAGAGCTCAGTTTCATGGCCTCCCGGCGCCTGCAGCTGGCAGTAGAGCAAAGTAACGTTACCGGGTTCATCATCCGTCACCAGCCGCGTTATACAGGTGTTAACGCCTGCGTATCCCGCTGGCAGATCACACCATTGCCCAGTGAGCTGGAAGCCGGCATGCCTGGCATCGGTTTCCCCCGCTGGCAGGTGGCATTACTGAAGATCCGCAACGGCCGCCCGGGTGTCTGGCCCGTAGAATGGTCGGGCGACAGATGCCAGCTCTTAACAGCACACATAATGCAGCCTGATCATCAAAAACGTTTGAGAGTTTAAAGGTTTGAGCGTTTGAAAGTTTGAAAGCGCCCTGATAATGTAAGACACCGTCAAACTTCCAAACATATTAGATATGTCACAACGCTTTGTTCACATATGGTTTCCGCATTTAATGACAGACTGGTTCGCCATCCGCCGGCCGGAGCTGCGCAATACTGCTTTTGTGCTGGCAGCGCCGGATCATGGCCGGATGATGATCACGGCTGCCAGTGCGGTGGCACAGTGGCAAGGTATTTCAGCAGGTATGGCGGTGGCAGATGCCAGGGCGGTGCATCCATCCCTGCAGGTGATAGATGATATTCCCGGACAGGCAGCAAAGCTCCTGGATGCGCTGGGCAAATGGTGCATTCGTTTTACGCCTGTAACAGCAGCAGACCTGCCCGATGGACTGATCCTTGACGCCAGCGGCTGCGCGCATCTGTGGGGAGGAGAGCGGCCCTACCTGGAAGACATTACCATGAGGTTGAAAATTGCCGGCTACCATGTACACGCCGCCATGGCAGATACCATTGGCGCTGCCTGGGCGGTGTCACATTTCGTAAAAGAGATCATCACCATCATTCCTGCCGGTGCACAGCGTGAGGCGCTGCTGCCCCTGCCCCCGGCAGCCTTACGCCTGGAGCCCGCAGTCACTGAGCGCCTGCTGAAACTGGGCCTCCACCACATCGGCAGTTTTATTGGTATGCAACGTGCGGCTCTGCGGCGGCGCTTTGGTACTGAAATGCTGCTGCGGCTGGATCAGGCTACCGGCATGGAACGGGAGACCATGCTGCCTTTAGAGCCTGTTGAGCCTTACCAGGAACGGCTGCCTTGCCTGGAACCGATCCTTACACGCAAAGGGATTGAAATAGCCCTGGAGCGTTTGTTAAACACCCTGTGTCAGCGTTTGCAGCAGGAAGGTAAAGGCCTTCGTACCGCCACGCTCAGCTGTTACCGTATGGACGGCAAGGTAGAACAGGCGGTTATCGGCACTAACCGTGCTTCCCATCATGTAACACATCTTTTCAAACTGTTTGAGCTTAAAATAAATGAGATCCGTCCCGATCCTGGTATTGAGCTGTTTGTGCTGGAAGCCCCCAAAGTGGAAGAAGTTACAAACTCCCAGGAAACGCTCTGGCGCGATGCGGCCGTAATGGAAGATAGCGGACTGGCTGAATTGCTGGACCGCCTGTCGGCCAAAGCTGCCAAAGATGGTATCCGCCGCTATCTGCCGGATGAGCATCACTGGCCTGAACGGTCCATCAGGCTGGCTACTTCGCTTGGCGAAAAACCAGCCATACCATGGCGTTCAGACAGGCCACGCCCTATCCGCCTGCTGGACCAGCCAGAACCGGTAATAGTGTCTGCACCAATACCGGATTACCCGCCCATGCTGTTTGTTTACAAAGGCGTTGTACACCATATCAAAAAAGCAGATGGACCGGAACGCATAGAACGAGAATGGTGGCTGGACCCTGGAGAGCACAGGGATTATTATTATGTGGAAGATGAAAATGGCCGGCGTTACTGGATATTCAGATCAGGACATTATGATGTGGATAATCCCAAAGCCTGGTTCATCCATGGTTTTTTTGCATGAAAGAGGAAAAAGAAATATTACACTATACTGAACTGCAGGTCACAACCAATTTCAGTTTTTTAAGGGGCGCCTCGCACCCTGAAGAATTGGTAGCACAGGCAGCTGCCTACGGCTACAAAGCTATAGCCGTAACAGACCGAAATACGCTGGCCGGTATTGTACGCGCCCATGTTACCGCTAAGGAAAAAGGCATCCGTTTAATTCCGGCCTGCCGTCTTGATCTGTTGGATGGTCCATCCCTGCTGGCATATCCTACCGATAAGGCAGCATACGGCCGGCTTTCTGCACTGCTCACAAAAGGGAATCTGCGTACAGAGAAAGGTAAATGCGAGCTGTATAAAGCAGATGTTTTTGCCCATGCAGCAGGCATGAAATTTATTGCGGTACCACCTGTTGCACTGAATGAAAAATTTGAGTTGGACCCCGCTTTTATCCAGGCGCTCAACACCTACCGGGAGGCCTTAGGCGCTGATCTCTACCTCGGCGCCATCCGTTCTTACCAGGGGGATGATCAGAAAAAACTGTACCGTCTTGCTCAATTATCCGAACGTTTCCATGTTCCGATGGTCGCCGTTAATGATGTTCATTATCACTGCCCGGAACGGCGGCAGCTGCAGGATGTGCTGACCTGCATCCGTGAAAAATGCACCATTTATACGGCCGGCTACCGTTTGCATGAGAATGCAGAAAGGTACCTGAAAGAGGAAACGGAAATGCTCCGCCTTTTCTATCAGTACCCCGATGCTATCCGCCGTACACAGGAAATAGCGGATGCCTGCCGCTTCTCGCTGGATACGCTGCAGTATGTTTATCCAAAGGAGGTGGTGCCCGAAGGCCGTACTCCACAGGAAGAGCTCAGCTACCTGGTGTATAAGGGGGCAAAGGAGATGTTTGGAGAGATGATCCCAGCGAAAACACGTGGTAACATTGAAAAAGAGCTGCAGTTTATTGAAGAACGGAACTATGCATCTTATTTTCTTACCGTATATGATATCGTGCGTTTTGCCAGGAGCCGGGACATTCTCTGCCAGGGCCGCGGATCTGCCGCCAATTCTACGGTCTGCTACTGCCTCGGTATAACATCCGTTAATCCAGAAAAATTTGATCTCTTATTTGAACGCTTCCTTTCTGCCGCACGGAATGAGCCGCCTGATATAGATGTGGATTTTGAACATGAGCGCCGGGAGGAAGTTATGCAGTATATCTACAATAAGTATGGGCGTGACAGGGCCGCTATTGTTGCTACCGTGACTGAATTACACCAGAAAGGAGCCGTGCGCGATGTAGGCAAAGCCATGGGTCTTTCTGTAGATACCCTTAACCTCCTGGCAGGTGCAGGCTGGCATTACAGGGAGGATGGGATCGAGCTGAAACGCATCATTGAACAGGGACTGGATCCTACAGATCAGCATCTCAGCAAAGTGATACAGCTTACAGAACAATATATGGGCTTTCCTCGTCAACTGGGGCAACATACCGGTGGCTTCGTGATCACAGAAGGCAAACTCACGGATCTTTGTCCTGTACTCAATGCACGGATGGAAGACCGTACCTGCATTGAATGGAACAAGGATGATATTGAAGCACTGGGATTTCTGAAGATTGATGTACTGGCGCTGGGAATGCTGACCTGTATACGGAAGGCTTTCAATCTGCTGAAAGATCATCACCATAGGGAATACACGCTTGCCAATATACCACAGGATGATCCTGCCGTATATGAAATGATCAGCCGTGCGGATACCATTGGGGTATTCCAGATAGAAAGCAGGGCGCAGCAGGCTATGTTGCCACGTTTAAAGCCAAAGGAATTTTATGACCTGGTGATAGAAGTGGCCATTGTACGGCCGGGCCCTATCCAGGGAGATATGGTGCATCCTTATCTGCGCCGGCGTAATGGCCAGGAGCCGGAAGAATATCCGTCTGAAGAACTCAAAGAGATATTAAAGAAAACAAAGGGCGTTCCTTTATTCCAGGAACAGGCCATGAGAATTGCCATGGTAGCGGGAGACTTTACGCCCACGGAAGCAGATGCGCTGCGCCGCAGTATGGCCACTTTCAAAGCAAAGGGAATGGTGTCTAATTTCGAGGAGAAGCTGGTGCAGGGCATGATCAGAAAGGGATATGCTCCTGAATATGCCAACCGTATTTTTAAACAGCTGGAAGGCTTTGGCAGCTATGGCTTCCCGGAGAGTCATGCCGTGAGCTTTGCCCTGCTGGTATATGTTTCTTCCTACATCAAATGTTATTACCCGGATGTTTTTGCCTGCGCTTTATTGAACAGCATGCCCATGGGTTTCTACCAGCCGGCGCAGATAGTGATCGATGCACAGAAGCATGGAGTAGAAGTAAGACCGGTGGATGTTAATCTTTCCCGTTGGGATAATACCATTGAGAACAAGGAAAGCAAGCCTTATGCAGTGCGCCTGGGTTTTCGCCAGGTAAAGGGGCTGCGGGAGGATGATATGCAGACCCTGGTAGCCGCCAGGGGGAACGGTTATACCCATGTGCATGCCCTGCGTGATGCAGGTGTGCCGCAATCAGCCATCGAGAAGCTGGCTGATGCCGATGCATTCCGCTCTATGGGAATGGACAGGCGGCAGGCATTATGGGAGGTATCAGCCCTGCACGACCGTCCTATCGGTGTATTTACCGGCCAGCCTTCTGAAAGCGCTGAAGAAGCCCCTGCAGCGTTGCCGCAAATGCGCTTGTCGGAGCATGTGGTCCATGATTATGCAAGCACTTCCTTGTCCTTAAAAGCCCACCCCGTAAGCTTTGTGCGGGAAAAGCTGGAGCTGTTGCGGGTGGTCCCCATCCGGGAGCTGGATCATATGAGCGATGGTATGCCAGTAAAAGTTGCCGGACTGGTACTGGTTCGTCAGCGGCCGGGTACTGCCAATAATATTCTTTTTATTACCATTGAAGATGAAACAGGTACCGCTAACCTGGTGGTGTTTGAAAAGTTTTTCGATCAGTACAGGAAAGAGATCCTGCCGGCAAGAATGTTAATGGTAGAAGGCAAACTGCAAAAGGAAGGAGATGTGATACATGTGATCCTCAGCAGCTGTAATGATGTATCAAAGTTATTACGGGGCTTAACGGCTCCTGCCACAGAAGATGGAAAGGACGCCAGCATAGAAATGCTCTTTCCGGATGGAAGGAATTTTAAATAACACCCAACCCCTCCAGCTTTCAAGTAAAAAAGAAGCCCTCCAATAAGGTTTGGAGGGCTTCATACCAGCGCATTTTCCACATTACGGGATCAATAGTTTACTATTAACCACTACTTCGCCGATCACATATTTTACTACATACATACCTTTGGGTAAACGGCTAAGATCCAGGGTGGTCTGCGTTTGCAGGCGCTCTGTATGGACCATCTTACCCTGCAGGTCAAACACCTGTAAAGCGCCGCCGCCTTGCAGTCCGGAGAGACTTACTTTCGCCTGTCCTGCTGTAGCGGGGTTAGGTGAGATGAGTAACTGGCCTTTTGCTGCAGCCCGCAGCTTATTGCCAGATACAAACAGGCCACTTTGCCTTGCAGCGTTGTCGCCAGCAAGGATCAGCGTACCAAAGCCGCTGGTATTGGTATAGTTATTTACATTTCCATACCATACCGCTTGTCCGTCGCGTGCGCCGCCGTTATCATCATCGTCATAACCTATATCAAAACCAATAGACAGATCCGCTGCAGGTGTAAGGCCCAGTTGCGACCAGGGAATGCTTATTTCTACACTGTAACCGCCGGGGATGGCCGCCCAGGCATGCTGCACGCCGCTAACGGGAACTTTGGTGAAAAGGCCGCTGCCGCTATAGGTTTTAATAAGCTGGTTATCGCTGCCATCATATACTGACAGTTTGTTGTTGTTAGCATCAATGTATATTTCTACTGCATCATTATCCCAGGCATCGGGAGAATCGTTGTACAGGGAAGCGTCCAGTACTTTCACGCCGATGTACAGGTTGTTATTGTCCCACAACGCGCCGAATGTAGCCGTATTATTGGGCGCGCCGACAGTCGGCTTGGAAATGTACTGGCTCAGGTTCCAGGCGCTTTCATTCAGGTTGCCGTTAACGGTAACGTTGCCGGTCACACGAACGGCATACACCTTACCGGTAGAATCAGCCGGCGGATCAGGAGGGTTATTATTGCCGCTGCAGGTGGTAAGATAAACAGTGCCGAACAGCCGCGGATCAGACCAGGCCATGCTGGTGGTGGCAAAAGTAGCGATCTGGGCGTCGCGTGTGCCATTGTTGTCATCATCATCCACCTGTACATCCAGGCCAATAGCTTTACCAAGGGCAGGCGTAGTGCCCAGTGTGGACCAGGGGATTGCCACTTCCAGGTTATACCCGCTGCTGGTAGCGTACTGTTGAAAATTGATACCGGTGGTGCTGGTTACAGAACTACCGCCGGTGTGCACCGTATTGTCGTTCCAGCGAAAGCCCAGCTGGAAATCATTCACACCATCATAGGATGCCCCTTTACTGTTATCCGCATCTATAAAGATCTCTATTACATCATCTTCCCACCAGCTGCTGCCGGAGTCATTGATACGGGTAGCGTCGTTCACTTCTACCAGCAGGTACAGGTTGTTGTTATCATACAAGGCCCGCCATTTGCCGGCATAATCTCCGGGCAGGCCGCCCAGGGTTACATTGCTGATATTCATTGCAGGCGCTATACTCCAGACCGCGTCTATGCTCTGGTCTATCACCGGTGCGCTGCCTGACACCTGTGCAATTACCGGCGAAGTGCAGGGCGGGTTATCATTATCCGTAATAATGATCACCGCAGTAGTATCACCGCCAAGGTTATATCCGGAGCCGGGTTGTAAAGTGATCCGCAGGTTTTCCGGTCCTTCAAAGACGGCATCATCCACAGGCGTAATAGTAATAGCGGCGGATGGACTGGCAGGGGTAAGTGTAACAGTGCCTGTAAGCGGCGGACTGGCAACATAATCATTGGCGCCGGCGCTGCCGCTAAGGATGTACCCAACGGTAATATTTTGCGAAATTCCCTGTGTGCTGATGGTGAACACACCTGTGTTGCCGCCTTCTGCCGCGGCAGCGTCTGTAGCAACAACATTCACACCGGGCACGACAGATATTTTACGTGTAGCCGTAAACGATCCGCTTTGCGTAGACACCGTAATAGTGGCAGTGCCCAGTCCAACAGCGGTAGCCTTGCCATTGGCATCTACCGTTACCACTGCCGGGTTGGAGCTGGACCAGCTGATGTTCTTGTTCGTAGCATCTACCGGTTGTATGGCTGCCCGCAGCGTTACTGATTGTCCTGTAGCCAGGGTTGTATCTGCTGCAGGGGTAATAATGCTCACACCGGTAACGGGGATATTCGCATTCTGGATAATCAGCTGGAAGTTGGTGTTGCGGTTAATATAGGTGCCAGATTCCGCATTGGTAACGGTCAGGTTGTTAAAGGTGGCCGTTTGTGAATTAGCCTGGCAGTAAATGCCAAAACCACCGTATACATCTGCCGGTACATCGCGGGTGATGGGATCCAGGCCTGTGCCATCGATGATGGTGTTATTGAACACCAGGTGATGGATGTTGTTGCCGAATAGCTGCACGGCATCGCGTTGAGAACGTAGTATGGTATTATTGTCAAACTGCAGGTTGAAGATACCGGTGTTGGCAAAGAATTCAACCGCGCCGCGTTTCTGGTTCCAGAGGTCATAGCTGGTGCCGCAGCCATCGATGGTGTTCTCATATACACGGATCGGATCGCCGGGGTACTCAAAGGTAAAACCGCCAAAATCATTGGTAAAGCGGATACCCGATCCGGCTACGCCGTCTTTGATCAGGTTATGGTGCACTTCATGGCCCGTACCGCCAAAGATGCCGATACCGCCGGCGCGCCAGGTGTTCTCAATGGTGTTGTTGCGAAAAATGTTATTCCGGCAGGTCTGGTTATTACCTGCTGCATTGGCCGGCCATATGGCCAGGGCATCATCGCCGTTATTACGTACGCTGCAATGTTCCACCACAGAGCCGGAAGTGCCCTGGCAGAAATTGACGCCGTCTGCATAATTGTTGCGGATGCGGCATTTGGAGATCACCATATTGGTGGTGATATCTATAGGGTAGGGAGGATCATAGCCGCCCAGCCAGAAGCCGCATTCAAAATGCTCTACCCAGATATCATGCACATAGGAGTTGGCACCATACGTGCCCATAAAACCCTTGTAGATCTTGTACTTTTCTGCAGGAACACGCGGATTAGGCTCATCATATTTCAGCCGGTCGTTATTAGCCGTATTCATGGAGAAATGGGAGATCTCTACATTGCTGGCCCGGCCCATGATGCCGCCATAGAACTGGCGGTCAGTAGTGAAATAAACTTCCGTATACCAGATACCCGCGCCCTGTATCTTCATATTAGTCACGTCTAATGACAGCTTATCGCTCAACAGGAAACGGCCCTGCGGAATGTACACATGCTTACCCTGTGCGGCTGCGGCAGCGATACATTGGTTAAAGGCGGCAAAATCATCGGTCTGGTCATCCGGTGTGGCGCCGTAGCTGGTTACAGACAGGTAATTGGCCGGTTGGGATAATGCCGGTGGTACGGGTTCCAGCTCTGCGAAATCTATCCCATAGGTAAGGGAACTGTTGTCTTTCTGCAGCCGGATCTTACCGCCTGCAGGAATGGCATTATCCAGCCGGAAATGGATCTCATCAAAACGCATAAAGGTTTTAGTGCCCGGCGTTTGCTGGGGATCTTCCCCGTTAAAGTACTGGTATGCCCAGTAGGAGGATAAGGTAACGGTCTTCACCAGCACATCGTTCACATATACGCTCAGCGGGCCTGATTGCCCGGTGCCGCTCCCGTTATCCGGCAGGGTAAAGCGGATGGTCACGCCTTGTGCGGCCTGCGTAAGCATCCATTCTACCGAGGCGCCGTTGCTGCCCAGGCTAACATACTTTTGATCGGATGCTTCAGAGGCAATGTCTGACTGGATGAACTGTGGCGACTGCTGCAGACTGGCGCCGCCGCCCAGTGTGGCCGCTTCTGCTTCGTAGCGGATATAGGGCAATTGGGTAGCGCCGCGCGGCAGGCCGTCGCTTTGTGCATGTACGGATAGGGTGGCGCCTGCTCCCAGCAGGAGAAGGGCGAGCACGTGGAATAAAGGTGTTTTCATAACATTTATTTGTTGGTTTGGGTATGGAGATATGGAGATGGATATTGGCGGTACAGCAAAGAAAGTAAGGAGGCAGGGAGGCAGCAATTTTTATAGGGAAAGTATAAGAAATAGGGGGGCGGGAAGAAGGAGTTAACAATTTAACATGTTAGCAGTCAACAGGGTGTAAATACATGTAAATTTATTGTATATAATGGCGTTCACCACATTGCTTATGCGTGGTATAAGCTTTGATTGTCTGAATTTATTCTTCAACTGCTTTCTAAAGTAAAATCATCCTGGTTCATATTCAGTCATAGGTATTCACTGACATAGGTAAGTACGATAGCAGCAATGCCCGGGGCTGCATTCAGCTTCCCGCAAACGGCGTCCCAAAAATACCCACCGCCAGCTCAGCCCAGGTAAGCAGAAAGGCAACCAGTATACCAGCAAGAATCGCTAGCCGGTAGGCCGTTTTCTTTACCTTCCGCAAAACAAACTCACACATAAGTCCGGTGACCAGCAGTAAGACGCCCATCACCAGGAAATCAAATGGAGACCAGTCCACTTCACTGGTGAACTGCATGGCTACCAGGGGTATGAGCAACAGCAAACCTACTGTGAGCAGTATGCCGATAAGCCTTATGTTTTTTGTGATCATAGTTAAAAAGCACTTTGTAATTCAAAGTTAATGAAGATTTTTATACGTTCCGTGTTTTCAGGAAAAAAATTTACTTTAACAACCGGATCATTTAACGGAAACATATGTCACAATTATTTTCTCCTCTTACCATAAAAGGGCTTCAGTTTAAGAACAGGATCGCCGTATCTCCCATGTGCCAGTATTCTTCAGAAGACGGCTTCGCTAACGACTGGCATCTCGTTCATCTTGGCAGCCGTGCGGTAGGCGGCGCCGGGTTGATCATCACAGAAGCCGCAGCCGTATCGCCGGAAGGCCGTATCTCCCCGGAAGATCTCGGCATCTGGAAGGACGAACATGTCGAGAAACTGCGGCAGATCACATCGTTTATATCCGCTCAGCAATGTGTGCCCGGCATCCAGCTGGCCCACGCCGGCCGCAAGGCCAGTACCAATGCACCCTGGAAAGGCCGTGGAGAGGTAACTGTTGCAAACGGGGGATGGGTAACAGTTGCGCCTTCCGCTATACGTTTCTCCGATAATTACCCCCTGCCGGAAGCACTCACTATAGAAGGTATCCATAAAGTAATTGCAGATTTTACAGCTGCCGCTAAAAGATCATTGGCCGCCGGCTTTAAAGTAATAGAGGTACACGCCGCACATGGTTACCTGGTACATCAGTTCTTATCTCCCTTAAGCAACCATCGTACAGATGAATATGGCGGCAGCTTTGAAAACCGCATCCGCTTGTTACTGGAAATAATTGAGAGCGTAAAAACAGTCTGGCCGCAGGAGCTGCCATTGTTTGTCAGGATCTCTGCCACAGATTGGGTGGATGGTGGCTGGAATCCCGATGAATCGGTAAAGCTGGCGCATATACTGAAAGAAAGCGGAGTAGATCTGGTGGATGTTTCCAGCGGCGGACTCTCAGTGCAGCAACATATTCCTGTAGGACCGGCCTACCAGTTGCCGTTCGCCTCCCGGATCAGGAAAGAGACAGGCATACTCACCGGCACTGTGGGGATGATCACCAATGCCACGCAGGCAGAAACGATCCTGGTAAACGGCGATGCGGATATGGTCATTATGGCAAGGGAACTCCTGCGCAACCCCTATTTCCCGTTGCAGGCCGCGCAGGAATTGAATGATAAGATCAGCTGGCCCATTCAGTATGAAAGGGCTAAACCATAGAATGATTGATATTTGTTCCGTTCCTCCACTGAATTTTAAATTATGTTACCCACCATGTCCAAATCCCGGTTCTTTCATTCGTCATTTAAGTGTGTAAGCAATCTCTTAACCACTAAAAACTTAAAAAAGTGAAAGACTATCTCTTTTTGTTCCGCGGCGGCCCACAATATGTGCCCAGCTCCCAGGCCGGTGAACCGATTTCCGCCAATTGGAAAGCCTGGATGGAAGACCTGATGCAGAAAGGTCATTTGCCACAGGGCCAGCGCCTGGTAGGCGGCGGTACCGGCGCCGTACTGAAGGGCCGGAAAGCAGCCCAATTGACTGACGGCCCCTTTGCCGAGGGCAAGGAAATTGTTGCGGGGTATCTCGTCATCAAGGCAACAGACCTGGATCAGGCCATCAGCCTGGCCAAAGGCTGCCCCATTTTTGAGCACGATGATGTAAGCACGGAGATCAGGGAAATTGCTTCCTGAGATGGTCAAACACTAAAACCTGTAGCATGAAAGATTACGTATTATTATTCAGGGTGGGGCCGCGTTTCCTGCAAGCCTCACCCGAAGAACTGCAGCAGATCATGCTGCGATCAAAAGAATGGATAGGAGAGATCGCCGGAAACGGGAAGCTGAACAGCGTGTTACGCCTGCAGCGCAACGGTGCGGTAATGAGCGGGAAGCAGCAACAACTAAGCGAAGGACCTTTTACAGAAGATGAAATGCTGGTAAACGGTATGGTAACCGTCAAAGCAGCCAGCCTGCAGGAGGCCGTACAGATCGCCCATGGCAATCCCATCTTTGAATACGACGGCGTTATGGAAATACGGGAAGTAGCACCTAACAACTGATCCTTTGGCCATTTCACCTGATCATATTAACCAGCTGACAGACCATCTTTTCCGCCGCGAAGCGGGGAAGATGGTAGCTGTGCTGACAAAGATCTTCGGCGCAGAAAACCTGGAAACAGCCGAAGATGTTGTGCAGGATACCCTGCTGCATGCCATGCAGTCCTGGACGGACAAAGGTATTCCGGACAATCCTTCCGCCTGGCTGTTCCGCGTAGCCAAGAACAAGGCCATTGACATCATCCGCCGGAATAAACATTCCGTACAGTTTGATTTCACGGATGATGAAAGCCATTCACACAGTTTCGGCTATACGCTTGACGCAACGATGGACCACCTCTGGCAGGAAGCCCCTGTGAAGGATGATATGTTGCGCATGATGTTCGCCTGCTGCCATCCCGGCGTTTCTGAAGAGAACCAGGTGACCATCATCCTGAAAACGCTTTGCGGCTTCAGTACCGCAGAAATCGCGAAAGCGTTCCTTACTTCAGAAGATACCATTTCCAAAAGGCTCTACCGCACAAAAGAGTTTTTCCGCGATAACAGGATCAAACTGGAGATTCCCTCCATCGCCGACCTGGAACACCGTACCGCTGCCGTACTGAACGCCATCTACCTGTTATTCAACGAAGGATATAACTCTACCCATTCAGAAGACCTGATCCGCAAGGATGTAATGGAAGAAGCGATGCTGCTCTGTAAGCTGCTCACGGAAAATGTCTACACGCAAACACCTTCCACCTTTGCGCTGATGGCCCTTATGTGCTTCCACGCCTCACGCACGGAAAGCCGGTTGAGCACAGCAGGGGAGATCATCCTGCTGTCAGAACAGGACCGTGGCAAATGGGATCGTCAGCTGATCGCCTTCGGGAACGCCTATATGGAAAGGGCCGCTTTCGGCAACACGATCAGCCGCTACCACCTGGAAGCCGCTATCGCTTATGAACACTGCATTGCCGAAAGCTATGCCCAAACCAATTGGAGAAAGATCCTGGAATATTACGACTGGCTTTGTGAAACCGCGCCTTCCGCCATTACTGAATTGAACAGGGCCGTCGTGGTAATGCTGGTACATGGCCCGTCTGCGGCATTGGTGGAGCTGGAGCAAATAAAAGACCGGAAGAAGCTCGCATCTTTTTACCTGTATAACAGCTTACTCGGAGAACTGCACGCAAGGTTAGATGACCTCGTGCAGGCTAAACAATATTTTGAGACCGCTATCGCCCAAACGCAGTCAGAAACAGAAAAGCGTATACTGCGCAACAAGATCAGCAAACTCTAAGTAAACAGAATAGAAAACTCCGGTACCATTGCACCGGGGTTATAACAACGCCGAAAAGCGGTATCTGGCTTAAACAAAAAAGCAGTTAGTTCTCCGCTAACTGCTTTTATTGTTGTTGAAATTATTTGATGGCTTCTTCTTCGGTTTCCGGTGGCCTTGCGGAGCACCGTTACGGTTACCCTGACCATTACTGTTCCCATCCGGCTTGCCGTTGCCGCCTGGTCTGCCATGGCCGCCTCCCGGTTTACCGCCGCCATTACGCCGTGGTTTACCATTGTTCCGGCCCGGTCTTCCTTCCGGCCTTGCGTTAAACGAAGGGGCTGGACCAAATTGTTCCGGCACTTCGCCGCGGGGTACCTGTTTTCCCAGCGTTCTTTCTATACGTGCAAAGCGGCCCATTTCTTTACCGCTCACAAAGGTATAGGCGCTGCCCTCTGAGGCGGCGCGGGCGGTACGGCCAATGCGGTGAATATAATCTTCCGCATCTTTCGGCACATCGTAATTGATCACCAGGTCAATATCCTCAATATCGATACCGCGGCTCAGGATGTCCGTAGCCACCAGTATTTTCAGCTTTTTATTCTTAAAGTCCAGCAGGGCCTGTTCGCGTTTTTCCTGTTCCAGGTCGGAGTGGATCAGCTCTGTGGAGAATTTCGCCTGTTTCAGCTCTGCGTACAGCTGTTTAACATTCATTTTGCTGGAGCAGAAGATGATCACGCTTTCAAACTGCTGTTGTGAAAGCACATATTTGATCAATGGCGCCTTTTGCTGTTCGTGCACCAGGAAGGCTTTTTGTACGATCTTTTCCGGCGCCTTGTTCAGGGCGATGGATATGCCTACAGGCTCCTGCAGGATGCGGAGCGCCAGCTGCTTTATTTTGGGCGGCATGGTAGCAGAGAACATCAAATTCTGCCTTTCCTTAGGCAGGTAAGAGATGATCTTGATAATGTCGTCAAAGAAACCCATGTCCAGCATGCGGTCGGCTTCGTCCAGCACCAGGTATTTCAACTGCTTTACGTTCACATAGCCCATGTTGAGGTGGGCTATCATGCGGCCGGGTGTACAAATGACAATGTCCACGCCGGTAGCCAGCGCCTTTTTTTCAGTGGCGAAGGAAGCGCCGCCGGTGCCGCCATATACGGCTATAGAACTGATGGAGGTATAGTAGGTGAGGCCTTCGAGCGTTTGCGCGATCTGGATGGCCAGTTCGCGTGTAGGCACGATCACCATTGCGTTGATACTCTTTTCATCCCGGGGTTGCGTAAGCAGGTTGTGGAGTACCGGGAGCAGGAATGCGGCCGTTTTACCGGTACCTGTCTGCGCTGATGCAATGATATCTCTGCCTGCAATAATGGGTGGTATTACCTGTTCCTGTACAGGAGTGGCCTTTTCATAGCCCATGGCATAAATGCCATCCAGCAGATCGTCGTCAAATCCAAATTCGTGAAAGTTCAATGTTCGTTTATCTTTTTTATAAATTTACCTGAGGTTACTTATTTGTCCCACTGGTATAGTTAATATACTATTAAAATCCAGTGAAGATACCTGAAATTTGCCGTTTAGCCAAATTTTAGCTATTATCCGCCGGCCTTCCTGACCCGAATTTCCGCTCTTTTGTAAAAATTGACCCGAAAGTCTACCATAAGATCCGGATTTTATGCAGAAATTTATAGCGGACCTAACAATGGAATAAAGATTACGGTCACAACCCCGGTTCTTGGCCAGGGACGTGTCGATATATTTGAGGGATGACACGTTCCGCCTTTTCAGGCGGAACACTTTTCAAAAAAGTTTGAGGTTTGAAGTTTGAGGTTTGAGGTTCACCAACAGGCAGCCTTACCTGCATACCAGTCAATGAACCACTAACCTTTAACAAACCTCAAACCTCAAACCTGAACTTTGTATTATTTGCTATTGATCACCGCCTTATTCACCGCACTGATCTTTTCGGCCGGTACTTTGATGATCTCACGGTCGTAGGTCATGAGACCGTTTACTTCCATCTCCACGTCAGTGGTCTGAGTATAAACGGCTGCTGACAGTCCGTGTTGAATGAGATCTTTCAGGCGTTCACAAAAGTCGCTGTACACTTTAAACATATCGTCGGCATTCTTGAAGGTCTGGTAACCCCAGTTGTTTTTCTGCTGCCAGGTATGCCCGTCAAGCGGCAGTCCGAGGCCGCCGTATTCTCCCAGTACCAGTATCTGTTTGTTGCCAAATATCTCTGCCTGGGGCATTGCCGGGTCGGGATAGTTGTGCAGGTCTATGATATGCCCAACCGGGTGGAAGTTACCGCCGCTGGCGCTGTTCACCAGGCGGGAGGGATCGTATTCCATTGTCCATTTGGTGATATCAGCTGTTTTGAACTGGCCCCAGGCTTCGTTAAATGGTACCCATACCACGATGGAAGGGAAAAAGCTCACAGCGTCCATAATGGCTTTCCACTCGTTGCGGTAGATCTTTTCAGATTCCGGTGTACGGTCTTTATCCGTAGCACGGCCATAGATGGCGGGGCGGCTGTCCCACCTGTTACCCAGGTCGCCGCTGGGCATGTCCTGCCATACCAGGATGCCCAGGGAATCTGCATAATAGTACCAGCGGGCAGGTTCCACTTTTACGTGCTTGCGGATCATGTTAAAGCCCAGCTCTTTGGTCTTTTCGATGTCAAAACGCAAGGCATCATCGGTAGGGGCGGTATAGAGCCCGTCAGGCCACCAGCCCTGGTCCAGCGGACCAAACTGGAAGACAAAGTTGTTGTTCAGCAGCATACGCTGTATACCCTGCTGATCAGGCGCCATAGAGATCTTTCGCATCGCGAAATAGCTCTTTACCTCGTCTATTACCTTGCCTTTGCGCAGGATGGACACCTTAAGCTTATAGAGGGCGGGAGAGGAGGGAGACCACAATTTCGGGTTGGCGATATTCAGTGTAGCGGCAGCGCCATTGTCCAGCGTCTGCTCGGCTACCTGTTGGGTACCGTCAAGGGCAACGATCTTTACCTGGTCGCCCGCCTGCAGGTTTTCGGTGTTCACCGACAGTTGGAGGGATTGTTTATCAATATCAGGCACGGGTTTCAGGGAAGCGATATAGGTAGGCGCCACCGGCTCTAACCATACGGTCTGCCAGATACCGGTAACAGGCGTATACCAGATGCCGTGCGGCTTGATGATCTGTTTACCCCGGGGTTGCGGACCTTCATCGGTTGGATCCCATACTTTCACAACAATCTCCTGTGTGCCCGATTTTTTCAGCAGGGAGGTAATGTTGAAGCTAAAAGGATCAAAGCCGCCCTGGTGGGTGCCGGCGTGTTTGCCATTGATATAGACATCTGTTTGCCAGTCTACCGCGCCAAAGTGCAGGAGAATATCCTTGTTCCTGTAGGCGGAAGGAACGGTAAAGGTACGTTTGTACCAAAGGATGCTGTCTTTACCAACGGTTTTCTGTACCCCTGAAAGGGCAGATTCAACGGCGTAAGGTACAAGGATGTTTCCCGCATAAGCCGTTGGGGCATTTTCCTGCGATTTCGGCAGTATGGCGTATTGCCAGGAGCCGTTCAGGTTCAGCCATTGGGATCTTTCCAGCTGTGGCCGCGGGTATTCCGGAAGCGGGGTGCCGGAGGAAACTTTTGAGGCCCAGCGGGTTTTAAGGGTTTGCGCCGAGGCGCCGGTAATGAATGTGGAATGGATGACAAATGAAATAAGGACAATGAGTGTTTTACGTGGCATTTTCAAAATAGATTTAAAAAAATGAACGAGAATGATGCTAAAGGGGTAAAATAGGAATTTTAGCGGAAATAAAGCGTAAGTTTTACACTTGTGGGCTCATCCATTTTTTCCCGGGATTTTCAGGTTATCCGGTCACCAGTCAACTGCAGTTAATGTCTTCTACCGGGAGCACTCCTGGTGTGAGGTCTGACATAGGTGCCGTTTTTCCTGTAATATCCTTTCACATGTATTGTTTTGGGGCTGCAAGTCGGTTGGGGGCTATTAGTGGATCGATGGCTTTGTGGCGTATAACTTTTACGTTTATTGTACACAGCTAGTAAACTGTCTTGCTCATCGATGGTCCGCTGTGGTAATAATTTGTATGTTGTGCGGCTGGCGTTTTTTAATTTAGGTTTTGCAATCCACCCGCTCGTAGATCCATATGTGATGTGCATTTTTTTCTTTTCTCCGGGAGTTTTTAGCAGCAAAACGCAGGTCAAAGATCAACGCTTAATGGCTTTGAAAAAAAAGGAAAAATCCCCTTTTGATCATTCAGTCCTTTACACTATTTTACTATTTATTTACACTTACCTATACCAAATTGATAAGAAAATTTTACATCCAGAGAAGCACCTGGTCATTACTCGGTTTATCAATCGCATTTTTTGGTGTTCTGCTTTCCATGTTTCAATCTGAAGGCCAGCGAACGGAACATATTACTGCGCTAATCGCCATTGCTACTTTTTACATTGCTTTGAATAAACACTGGATAGAACAGGACGCGGTTTTTCGTTCATTGTTTGATGCATTCAATGAACGATTCAGTAAATTGAATGACGATCTTAATCTGATCAGGGCTAACAGTATGTCGGGTGTAGCATCTGACTACAAATTGTCTGATAGTAGAACTCCTAACCAAGTGATGCAGGATTATCTCAATTTATGTGCAGAGGAATATTTTTGGTATAAAAAGGGAAGGATAGAGAAAAAAATATGGGACTCCTGGACGGAAGGGATCAGGTACTATCTGAAAACCCGGATAATCTATGATTATTTTAAAGCGCAGGAAGTAGAGGATAAAGCTTACTATGGTTTCCTTAAAGAGATCGATTTGAAATCCTTGGAAGATAAAGTAATATAACAACGCTAAACCTCAGCCAACTTACAGGCAATAAACAGATAGCTCCTTTCATTGCCTGTAAGTCGCTCATCAAATCGTCACCACCAACCTATGCCCTCCTGGTATCTCCTGGTCCCATAACTTTTCAATATCCTCCAGCTTCACCGTCACCGTATCCACTTTCAGCTTACCTTCTGCTGCCAGGGCAAACATCTCCGGCAACAACTCACTGAGCGCCTGCCTCACCTGTTGTTTCGACCACGAGCCCATCCCGGAGCCCGTCAATTGCAGGTCAACGCTCCTGAGAATGGCGGCCGACAGCGTGATCTGATCGCCCGCCATACTACCCACTGATACATAGCGGATACGGTTGGTAAATGAACCATTTCCCTTTACACCCGCCAGGATCATTTCCGCTGTATGCCCCCAGAGGTAATCAATGACGATGTCAATAGGACTTGCTGTATGTATCAATGCCAGCTGTGCTTTAAATGTCTCATCTTCCTTTGCAATAACGATGATCTCATCTGCGCCCAGTGCACGCAATGACTCCAGCGATGCCCTGTTCCTTCCGGTAACGATCACTCTTCCCGCCCCATAATATTTGGCCAGTTGCACTGCTACCCGGCCCGTAACACCCGTGGCACCGTTTATCAATACAACATCACCCGCCCGGATACCGGCCTTGAATGTCAGTGCCATCGCCGCGCCAAAAACAGCATTAGGCAGGGCGGCCGCAGTCACATCGTCCAATGCGTCGGGCACCGGAACAATACGGTCCCTGTCAACTACGGCTTTTTCTGCCAGCATACCGCTCATGCCTATGGCATACACCCGCCTGCCATCCGGCAATAAACAAATACCGTCACTGCCGGGCACGCGGCCCTTGTCTCCGGAGGAAGGTCCCGATGCATAGTGTTTGCCGCGGGCCATGCCCCTGTCCAGCTGTTTTACAGCGGCCGCTTTAACGCTTACTAATACCTGCCTGTCGCTTTGCACAAGTGGCTCAGGCACTTCTGCATACTGAGGCAGTTCCGCTTGCTGATACATAACTGCTGCTTTCATGTTCTGTTTTTTTTGTTGAAACAAAATTAGAGCAGGCAGCAGCCAGGGCACGATAACATATGTTATCAAGTTCAGAAGCGCGTTTTATTCTTCGCCAGTTTACTTTTAATACGACTCAGGTGTACTTTGCTGATACCCAGGTAGGAGGCAATAAAATGCTGGGGCACCCGCTGAATAATATGGGGACGTTCTTTCAGCAAACGCTGATACCGTTCTTCCGGCGTGTCGCGGATAAAGGACACAAATTCACTGATATAATGCACCTGCCGCTGTGCGGTCATCTGCAGCACCATCTGCGCAAAACCGGGCTCCGTACTTAGTTCATTGAGCAATTGCATCACATAACGTTTGGGAAGCAGGTAAAGTACAGAAGGTTCAATGGTCTCGATCGTAATGGGACTCGGCACATTGTTCACAAAACTGTCAAATGAGCTGAGCCCTTCGTTTTCAAAAAAGAACTGCATGGTCTTATCTTCGCCGTCCTTATCAAAGTAAGCACGCACACAGCCTTTCTCTATAAAGATATAATGCTGGGATTTCTTTCCTTCTTCCAGCAATACTGTTCTGGCAGGGGCTTCCAGCCGTTTCTGATAGGGCAGGTATTTATCCCAGTAGGTGTTGAGTTGAGGAAACCTGTTACGGAAATGGAAAAACATAACATATCACAATTGCCCGAAGATAATCATAATCATGCTATACCCGCCGCCCCGAACAAAGTTGCCCTTTCGTCCAGCGCAGATAGAACAAAGGTGATCTGCAGGCCGCAGGCATCCAGTTTATCCTGTAAGGATGGACTGAACAGCGCATAGGTATGCGCAATATTACCGCCCAGCAAGACCACCTTTGGCACCGGGCGAAGTTCCGAAAGGAACAGGGCCAGGTTAGACCCGAATTCGTGGAATATAAGCATGGCATCCGGCGTCCGCTGTACGTCCGCTGCTATCTCTTTTACATTGGCCAGTTGCTCACCGGTCAGTTCCTTGTATCGCTGGATGAACCACCTGGAACAGAAGTACTCCTCCGCGGTAGATTCCAGGAAATGCATTTCAAAATACCTGGCCTCCCTGGCAATGCCGCCTTCTGCAATAGCTGCCCCAAAACCGGTGCCCAGTGTCAGCCCGGTAATATCCTGGTAGCCTTTTGCGGCGCCGCTCAGCAGCTCGCCCTGCAGAAAGCATTGTGCATCATTGGCCATTTGGATATACTGTGCTTCCGTATGCAGCTGGTCTGCCAGCAGGTCTTTTACGTTGAGCCCATACAGTGAGTCGTATTTGTGCAGTCCCCTGATGAACGAAACTCCGGCATCATAATCAAACGGTCCGGGCATGGCAATGCCCACACGGTACACGCCCGGCGCGGCTTCCAGGCTACGCTTCATGACCCTGCCCCAGCTGTGAATAATCTCATCTGCACCGGCGCCTGAGTTGACCCGCTCTCTGTGCCAGGACCCCGGCAGCAGCGTACCCTGCTCCTGATCTATCAGTGCGGTAGTGATATGTGATCCGCCAATGTCTGCACCCAATACAATAGCCTTGCTCATTACTTAGTGTGTTATGTTGTTCCAGTGTCCCTGGATCTGTTCAAAAGATTGTCCTTTGGTCTCCGGTATCAGCCGGTATACCGTAATAAATGCCAGCACGCAGAACAGGGCAAAGAACCAGAAGGTCTGCGCTGTACCCAGTGAATGTAATAACATCGGCGTTAGCTGCCCTACCACCGTATCCGCCACCCACATCACCATGATGCTGAAAGATAAAGCCTTTGCACGAATGTGATCGGGGAAGATCTCTGCTGCGATCACAAATTTCAGCGGACCGATAGAGAACGCAAAGAAGGCCAGGAAAGCCAGTACACAAAACAGCAGGTACCATCCGTTGGTAGCCCCGGTGTAAAAACAGATGCCAGTCAGTATCAGGCTGATCGCCGCACCGGCCGTACCCCACAGGTACAGGGGCCGCCTGCCTAAGCTGTCTACTTTCCAGATGGCGATCAGCGTGAAGAGCACATTTGCGGCTCCGAAGAACAGCTGGCTCAGTAAGGAATTGCTCAGCGTAATCCCGGAATTATGCAGGATGGTGGGCCCGTAATAGATGATGGCATTAATCCCGCTGAACTGTGAGAACAAAGGTAGCAGGATGCCTATCAGCAAAGCCCTGCGTAATGCCGGCGCCCATAACTGGCGATAACTGCCTGCAGATGCTGTTGTTTGTATCTGCCGCTGTTTCAGCCAGCGCGGACTTTCAGGAATGCCGCTGAGGCCCAGCAGAAAGAGCAGGGCAGGCAGCATCCCTACGCCGAACATCTTTCTCCACAGGTCTGTGCCCGGGAGGAAATCCATCCCGTATTGCAGCAGCAGCGCATTGCTCAGGTAAGCCACAAAGATGCCAATGGTCACGGCCAGCTGGTAATAGGTTACCAGGCGCCCTCTTTTGTTGTCCGGCGCAATTTCCGACAGGTAAAGCGGTACCACGCTGGATGCAACGCCCACCGCCATGCCGCCCAGTATACGCGCGGCTATCAGCAGGGAAAAACTCGGCAGCAGTATGCAGCCAAGTGCCGTCAGCAGGAAGAAAAAGGCCGCCAGCAGCAGCAGTTTCTTTCTGCCCAGGCGGTCAGTGAATTCGCTGGCAAATAACACGCCTGCAATACAGCCGGCCAAAGCAGAAGATACAAACCAGCCTTCCTGCGCCGCAGTTAAACCGAACTGCTGTTGTACCAGTGGCAGCACGCCCGATACCACAGCCATATCAAAGCCAAAGAGGAAGCCCCCCAACGAGGCAATGAAGGTGATGAACGCCAGCTTATTGTTCGTCAGGGTTTCCATGGCGGGCGGATGTGATGTTGCTGAAAACATAATGTTCCTGTTTTAAAAAAGCCTTGATCAACTTCGCCCGGGTAGCGCCCTGGTTCTTTATACGGCAGGCACCCACTCCGGCTGGTATCACAAAGGTTTCCGCATAATGGTAAACAGTAGTGCGGTCATCTGCCGTGCTAACCGCGATGGAAGTGCCTTCCACCAGCATCAGCACCAGGCAGCAATGATCTGTATGCATGATCATTTCGCTGTCAAATTCAAGGCGGTGTACATCATAAAAGTGTGCGGCATGAGTGGGAAGATGGATGATCTGCCAGTCTGCGCCGTTTGCTATCACCTGCGGACGGGATACCAGCTCCGCTGTAACGGCTGCTCCCTGCCTGCTCAGATCCAGGTTATTGAAGGCGTGCGCAATGTTGATGGCCCGCGGCTTACCATCCAGTCCAAGCCGCAGCCAGTCGTACATTTTAAAGGTAAAGATATACGGCGTAGCGCTGATCTCCAATACCAGGTTGTTAGCCCCGGCACTGTGTACCGTACCGTTTGGGATCAGGAACAGATCGTGCCGCCGCGCCGGTAAACGTTGTACATATTGTTCTATGTCCACCGCTTTGTTGTGATCCCTGCTCTCTTCCAGCGCATTTCTGAATGCGCCTGCATCAACACCTTCCTGCAGGCCAAGATATACGGATGCGCCGTCCTTACAATCCAGGATGTAATAGGTTTCGTCCTGGGTGAAGGTTTCGCCGAAATGCTCGCGGATATACGAAAATGCCGGATGACATTGTATGGAAAGATTACCACCGTCAAAGGTGTCAAGGAAGTCAAATCGAATGGGAAACTCATAACGGAAGATTTCCGCATGGCGGCCCAGTATCGCTTCATAACGGTAGTACATCATCCACTCAAACGGGATTTCCAGCAGATAGTCATCGCTTTCAAATACTACGCCGTTCTCCGGAACGATCAGCTCAAAAGACCAGGCATAATTCACAGCATCCTGGTTCAGTTGCGGAATATGCTGCTTGAGCCATTGTCCGCCCCAGGCGCCCGGTTCAAACCAGGGGCGCACGCGGAAGGGGGAACGGCTCAGCAGATCTATGCCCTGCTGCAGGTCTTTGCCATAGATCCAGACAGGCATGTCAGGACGCTGACCATCTACCATGATATCGATATTGTTCAGCAGACTGCGTTTATGCTCATTCAGCACCACCCAGTCTACAAAGTACGCGCGTTTGTACATTTCATCTGCTGCGATGGGAGATACCGCACCAAAATTGGCGATAGCGCCTGCTCGCATGCGGTATTGCCATTCATTCTTTGGAATATCCAGGTAGATGAGCGCCGCTCCCGGGTAAGTGAGCGCCGCGCCGGTACCAATGATGATGTTGATGTCCGCATCCACATCCAGTGCCGGGACGAGTTTATCGGCCTCAAAGAAATCAGTGATCTGCAGCGTCGTTTTGGTGCCCCATACCTCGCCTTCTTTTCCAATAAACGGCGCAACCAGCGCTTGTATAATGCCCGGATCTTTCTGGGCATCCTGCATAAAATGCCAGCTGATGCGCAGGCCCCGCTGTTGTAATTGTGCGTCCAGCGCTTCGTGCAGGGCATCCCAGAAAATACCCGCATATCCGTCTATCAATACCAGTTGCTGTGTGGCTATCCAGTCTGCCAGCGCCGCATGGCCAGCATGTATCTTCCCGGGCCCAAGGGGATGCGCGGGATACATGTCGTATCCTGTGGGCCGCCGGGCGCTTAGCCGCGGGGGCATTACAGGCTGGGTAGATTGTCGCCAGGGCATGGTTGCTGTGTTGTGTTGGTTCATACTTCCAGTCAGTTTGTTGCTACATGTATCATGATAATGTCTCTTGCAGGCAGGGTAAAAGTATTCCCCAGCTCTGCGCCTTCTTCTTCCAGCAGGTTGCTTTGCCGTACCGTAAGGGATGATGACCGGTCCCTGGGAGACAAGCTAACTGTTACGGGTACGGATGCAGGATTTACAAGCTGTAACACCACACCTTTACTATTGCGGGCAGGATGGATGTTCTCTACATAAACGCCCTGCCCTGAAATATGGAAGAAAAGGGATTCTGTTGCTGCACCGGCTGCAGGTGCGGCTACCAGGGGTTGATGGTTGTCAAGTCCGTAAGCATTGGCGGCCGCAGCGTCATAGCCGCTGTTATGTGCCTGCAGGTAATAATGGAAGGTAGCAGGGCCTTCCTGGCCGGCGCGGAAATTGGTATGCCAGAGATTGTTCATCACCCAGGAAGAGATGGCGGGCTGCTGTTCCGTATATGTTTTCCATAAAGGAGAGTTATGCAGGCCGCCTATCAGGCCGGCAGTAGTGGTGGTGCGGCCAATCTCGAATAAAGGCGCATCCGGACTGGACCAGGTAATACCCAGTTCGCCATTGGAAATATCCACCCAGCGTTGCAGCGTATACCAGTTCCTGTTAGTATGCGGCAGCTGGTCGGCTTCTGCAGTGATGCTTCCCCAGGGAATGCTGTATCGCACCTGCGCGCCGGGAATATGGAAAGGAAACACAAAATGTACGCTCTCCTTGCTGGTGATGGCTTTTTTATCGATCGTGTTGATGAGCGTTACGCGATCTTCATCCGCCACCAGGCGGATCTCTCTTTGCAGCTTGCTGGCGCCCGGCGCAGCTGAGGTTACGAGGAGGCTGACCACTAGCGGACCTTTTTCTTTAATGCTGATAGTGGGCTTAGCTGCATACCGGATCTTTTCCAGTGAATCGCCCGGCAAGTAGGTGTATTCGTTCAACCCGCCCGAGTCGGCGAGGTTTTGTTCAATACCTTTCCTGGTGAGGCGGACAATGTTACCGGTATTGCCGTCCAGTGTTATGGAATAGATCCCGTTCTGCAAAGTATGATCAGTAACGGTTGCCCGGCCATCGATGTACGCCGCGCCTGCATGAATGGTAAAGCGTTGTTTGGAAAAAGGCGGCAGCGATTTTACAAACACGGCCAGTTCACCATTGGAGAGGCGCTGCGAAGGCACTTTTTTGCCTTTACTGTCTTTTACCAGATCGCCTGCTGTACTGAGCGCTGCGGGGATGGTCACCAGGCCGCTGCGTGTATGCGACAAAGTATTGTAAATATCTACTGCATTAGCAATGCCCTGATCCGCATCGGTGCTTTTGGTCAGCAACACTTTCGTGAGGGAATCTCCCCGCAATGCAAATGCCTGCTTATAGGCCCATTGGGACAGCACCTTCGGATCTTCCGGATGGGATACACTGTTGAAGGCGCCCCAGGTATGTTCGTTAAACATCACGATATTAGTCCAGGCAGAATCGAAATCACGGGAAGGATAGCCTGCCTTGTTACGGATGGCCCAGATGGCGGCGGCCTGTTGCAGCTGATCGGAAGCACGGCGGTTAATGCCGGTTTCACGTGCGGCAGAGGCAATGCCATCTGTCCAGAATTCTGTATAATCGCCGGCAATGACGGGGATCTGGTCTTTATAATTCGCTTCCAGGTCCTGGAAGAATTGTTTAACAGAGCAAATGATCAGGCGGGGAGAGGCATAACGTTCATTCCAGGTCTTTACCGCTTCGGGCAATTCAGGATCAATGGGCGCGTTGTCGCTCATGGCCCAGGTGAGCAGGGTCATATTATATGGCGCCTTTCGCTGTTCCAGTTGTGCCAGGTAGTTAAAGAGGAAGGGGTTAAGAAAGTTGTCAGAAGGTTTACCGGTAAAATAAGGTTTGGGTTCATCAATGGTGAAGAAGTTCGGGATCTTGCTGCCCTTCAGCTTATAGCCAATAGAGTAGGGGGAGGATTGATAGAACAGCAGTTTTTGTTTACCCGATGGAGAGACCCAGTAAAAGGGATGATCCCGCCAGGTATCGGCGCTGCCAATACGGTCAGAGGCATTGGGCGCACTCAGGAAATACCGGATGCCGCTGATGTCAGCCTGGCTCGAGAGGCCCCAGGAAGCGCCGGGCACATCGCCCTGGAACATGGTATGGACCTCCATGCCATGGTCTTTTGCCAGGCGGGTACCTGTGTAGAACATGTGCAGCAGCTGCGCCGGACTCGTAGCACTGGTATTGATATTACCATAGCCGCCATCCAGGTTGATCCATCCTTTCTGAACGGCATCCCAGAAGCGTTTTTGTTTGGCGGCATCTGCATCCGCCAGGTAATGTTCTACCACCCAGATGGCTTCTGTATTCCACTTAAAACGGGCTTCGGGCGGATAGCTGGCAGAATGTTCGGCTATCTTGATGGCTTCGTCTATATTATTCTTATGGATGTCCAGCACTTTAGCCTGTACATTGGTATAGCCCACATCTACATGAGAATGCGGCATCACATACACCTTCCAGTTGCTGCGGGCGGGCGTCACAATACAACGAGCCTTATAGGTCTGCTTGCCGGAGCGTAACGCCACCGACAACTGCATATCCTTATTCACCGGCTCACCGGGCAGAGGGATCTCAAATACAGAGATACCTTCCGCAGCGGCAGGGATATCCAGGCTGTCCTGGCGGCCGTTAAAGGAAAATACCAGCTTACCGGGCGCGTAGCTCATCCCACCATGAAAAAGCAGGCGTACCATCCTGCAGGCGCTGTTGTTATGATGCAGGTAGGCAATGGTAGGCTGCAGCGCTATGGAAGTAAAATCCTTTTGGTGCTGCGCAAAACAAAAGCCCGGAAGTAAACAGGAAAAGAGTATGAGTTGTCTTAGTTTCATTCGCAAAAGGTATATGTACAAACATATGGACATAATTCGAGAAAACAAACAGTTAAGGGTTTGAAAGTTTGAAACGATCTCCCTCCCGTCATAGCGGGAAGCCTTCCAGACCCCGCGCGTGGCGCAACGAAGCAATCCTTTAAATGGCAAACGGGTCTTCATCTCCCGTCATAGCGGGAAGCCTTCCAGGCCCCGCGCGTGGCGCGACGAAGCAATCCTTTAAACAACTAACGCTGAAGATTGCTTCGGCCCGGCTCCCTCAAAGGCCCTTCGGGCCTTGCATTGACGGGATAGTAGACCCGTTTGCTTCTCCTCCCCGTATTGCAGGCAGCCGCAACGAAGCAATCTCCAAACGCTAAACCGTCTTTCGTTGGAGGTTCAGGACGGCCGGGCTGTAACCCGGCCGCACCCCTGAACCTTAACTCCAACTTTTAAACAACCAAAAACTTTCAAACCCTCAAACCATCCAGTATGTATGAACATATGAATTAGAACCCGGGGTTGTTCGGCAGCAGATTCGGGTTCACATCTGTTTCCTGCTTCGGTAACGGGAATAACAGCTGTTTCTCCCCGAACGTCGCCCCGAACACCGTTTTATGCCCCACAAAATTGTCCCAGGCGCCGGTTACATCGTTATGCACCTTCCTGGTACGGATCATATCAAACCACATCTTGTTCTCAAAGCACAGCTCATAATAACGTTGCAGCCATACTTCCTGCTCAAAGGCCGCCTGCGACATTGCCGCGATGGGCGTCAGTCCTGCCCGTGCGCGGATCGCATTCACGTAAGTGATGGCATTGGCATTCGGACCGCCTTCCGCCCGGTTGGACGCTTCTGCATACATCAGGTATACATCGGCCAGGCGGTACAGCGTATAGTTCAGGTCTGATTTGGCGGTGTTGGCCACTGCTGCAGAATCAAAGTACTTATATACATATGTAGCATGGAAACGCACGGTATCAGTGCTGTTGCGCTTCTTATACTTCGTGAAGAAGAACTGCCTTTCCTGCACCCTTTTATCACCGTCCGGGAAAGATGCAATGAACTGCGGCGTAGGATATACCGATCCATATTCATCTGCATAAGAGGAGATCCCTGCATAGTTGGGCAGCAGCAGCGGTGTCAGCGGATTAGGCGCCGGTACCGATGCGGCATACTGCACCTGGAAGATGAATTCGCCCCTGTTCTTGTTGGCCGGGTTATTCATGTCTGTATAGCGGGAGAACAGCGAATAACCGCCGTTATCGATCACCTCTTTGGATCTTTTGGCAGATTCTGCATAGTACTGGTTGCCGCCATTGATGGCTGCACCGGCGTAGGTCAGGTATACATCGGCCAGGATGGATTTTACCGCGCCCAGTGATACATAGCCGTTATTGTCCTGCCAGGGAAGGGTAGCGGCTTCGGCGGTCAGCAGGTCTGGTATGATGATGCTGTCGTAAATGGCCTTTGCAGGTGTACGGTGCATATTGATCTGGTCCACGCTGGTAGCTACAGTGGTTACCATCGGCACTGCGCCGTACATGCGTACCAGGTAGAAGTAGAAAAGCGCCCGCAATGCATGCGCTTCGGCCAGCATATTGTTTTTGGCGTCATCAGGCACACCGGTTACCTTGGGAATATACTCCAGCGCATTGTTACAGGCGCCTACGCCCAGGTAGAGCTGCTGCCACCAGGTGTCCACATAGAAAGAAGTGTTGTTATAGCTCAGGTTCTGGAAATTCACAAAACCGGTTTGCCCCAGATCGCTGTTGGCTTTGCCGGTCATAAATTCCAGCAAATTGTAGGTATTGCCGCCATAGGAGCCAGACTGCCCGTTGAGCAATCCCGTAAGGTTCTGATAACAGCCGTTTGCAAATGCACGTGCCACTTTTTCACCGGCAAGATCAGCGCCGGGAGAAATGAAACCGGTAGGCTTTTCTTCCAGGAACTTTTTACACGAAAAGCTCAGTAGTATCAAAGCCGCTACCAGGATATGTTTTAATGCCTTCATTGTTTTCAATTTGAATTGTTAGAAGCCTAATGATACGCCCAGGTTCCATACGCGGGGCCTGGGATAGGAGAAGAAGTCCAGGTTCTGTGAAAAACCGGTGTTGGAACCATAACCGGAAACAAAGGTGTCTACCTCGGGATCGTAGCCGGTATATTTGGTGATCAGGAACAGGTTCTGTACGCTGGCGTATATACGTAATTTCTGGATGCCTGTTCGCTGGTTAAAGGAAGCCGGCATTGTATACCCCAGTGTAAAGTTCTGTCCGCGGATGTAAGAGCCATCTTCTACCCACCAGGTATCAAAATGTGAATCCTGTGTGAACTTATAGCTGCGTACCTGGGCGATCATTGTATTCTGGTTCTGTGGTGTCCAGGCATTCAGTACGGTAGCAAGGCTGTTGGCCAGTGTCTGGCGATCCTCTGTAGAATGTTTAAAGGTGGCGGCAGTATTTACGCCCTGTACAAAACGTATGTCAAATGAGAAGTCCCAGTTCTTGTAATTGATCGTGCTGGAGAAAGTGCCTGTCCATTTGGGATAGGCGCGTCCGATGATGCTGTAGTAAGGGCTGCCGTCTTTGTTATAGAGATATTTCCTGTCGCCGGGTTTCAGGCTGTGCTCCGCTGCTTCTGCCGCTTCGTCTTCACTATAGGTGCCCAGGCGGGTCATACCGTAGAAAGATCCGATAGGAGAACCTACGCGCAGTACATTCGTTTGCCCGAGGAAATTAGGGCCCGGGAAAATGTCTGCATTGCCCTGGTTCAGTTTCAGGATCTCGTTCTTGTTGGATGCGAAGATGTAGTCGGTAGACCACCTGAAGTTTTTAGACTTGATATTCTCCGTATGCAGGTTCACTTCTATACCGGTGTTACGTACAGAACCTACGTTCTGGTAGATATTGGCGTCCACCATACCGGCAGACCATGCAATGGGCGCCTGCAGCAGCAGGTCTTTGGTGGTACGGCGATAGTAGTCCACGTTCATATTGATACGGCCGTCAAACAGGGCAGCTTCCACACCGGCGTCAAACTGCAGGGAGCGTTCCCATTTCAGGCCGGAGTTGCCAATATACCCCGGCAGCAGGCTGGCCTGGTTGGCGCCTCCCAGTACGGTATTGTTGGGCGAAATCTGCGGCAGTGAACGGTACTGCGGTATTTCCTGGTTGCCGGAGAGGCCATAGCTGGCGCGCACTTTCAGGTTGTTCAGCCAGGCATATTGTTTCATGAAATTTTCTTCAGAGATATTCCAGGCGGCGCCCACAGAAGGGAAGAAGCCGTATTTGTTGTCTTCTCCGAATTTGGAAGAACCATCATAACGGCCGGTAGCGGTGAACAGGTATTTGCCGTCTATGTTATAGGTAACACGTGCAAAGTAGGAGTTCATCGTCCATTTATAATCCGACGAACCAATGGCCTGGCGTACGGAGCCGGCGCCCAGGTTATGCCACTGGAAGAAATCGGAGATGAAATTCTGTGACTCTGCGTTGGACTGCTCCTGGTTATACTGCTGGAAGGAGATCCCCAGCAAAGCCGTCATTTTCTGACGGGCATTGATCTGTTTGTTCCAGGTGAGGTAGTTCTCAGACTGCCAGTAGGTGTTGGTGAAATTAGTGATGCTTGCATCGCCGCCCTGGTCTTGCGACAGGTGAGGCAAGTCTATGCCTGAGTAGAAATTGTTCTTTTGTCCGTTGAGGTTATAACCAATGTCTGTTTTAAAATCGAGGTCTTTGGTAATGTGGAACAGGAGGTAAGCATCTCCCATCGCCAGCAGGGTATTGTTGATGGTGTACCTGCTCTGGGCGATGTGCACCGGGTTGGGACCGCCTTCCAGGCCTGCGATGTCGTTATTACCTGCCCAGGTGCCATCCGGGTATTTCACCGGCAGGATGGGCACTTCTTCTGCCACCATGCGGGGTACGTTGAGGGCGCCGTTACCGTCTGATACCACCCTTTGTTTACCGGAGATGAAGGAGATGTTGCCGCCAACAGTGAGCCATTTATTGACGTCGTTATCCATCGTTAAGCGCACAGAATAACGTTTGAACCAGGACTCCAACATCAGGCCGTTCTGGTCCAGGTAACCCAGGGAAAGGCTGTAAGCCGATTTTTCGCTGCCGCCCTGCATCAGCAGGTAGTGGCTGTGAGAAACAGCGGGTTTGTACACTTCTTTCTCCCAGTTGGTATTGTACAGCGGTTTGTCGTTTTCATCAAACAGTTTGGGCAGGCTGGCGTGGTTCAGCTCCACGGGCGGGGCCCAGGTGCCGCCTGCAGGGTCGAACTTGGTAGCATTGGCAAAGGCTTCGTTATACACTTTGATGAACTGGTCTGAGTTCAGTGTTTTCACATGCCTGGCCAGCGTGCTTACGTTCACGTTACCTTCGTAGGAGATGCGTGGCGCGCGGTCGCCGCGGATACCCCGTTTGGTGGTCACCAGGATAACGCCGTTAGAGCCCCTGGCGCCGAAGATGGCGGTGGAAGAAGCGTCTTTCAGCACTTCCAGGGAGGCGATGTCACTTGGATTGAGCTGGTTGGCATCTACGCCGATCACACCATCCACCACGTACAGCGGATCAATGTTGGAGTTGATGGAGCCGATACCGCGCACCCTCACCTTCGCTGTCTGTCCGGGTGCGCTGCTGTTAATGTTTACATCCACGCCGGGTATCTTGCCCTGCAGTGCCTGCGATACATTGGGTACGGGCTTGTCCATCAGCTGTTCTGCCTTGATGGTGCTTACCGCACCGGTAAGGTCAGACTTCTTTACAGTACCATAACCAACCACCACCACATCTGTGAGCTGGTTGGCTTTCATTTCAAGACCAACATTCAGCGTGGTCTGGCTGCCCACCGGTACTTCCTTGGGGGCATAGCCGGTGTAGGAAAAGATCAGCACAGAGCTGCTGCCGGGCACCGTAATGGTATAGTTTCCGTCTACATCCGTAATGGTACCGGTGCTGGTACCTTTCACCTGTAGGGTCACGTTGGGCAGCGGCGATGCGTCTTTTGCATCTGTAACCCGCCCGCTTATACGGAGCTGCGCCATTACATTTACTGCAAGCAGCATACATGCAATGACAAAAATGAATCTTTGCTTCATAACCTGGTTTTTTTGTTTATGAAAGGATGTTTAAAAGTGGAGATGGCAGTTTTTCAGCAGCCAGCAACAAAGCTGTCAGCCGTTAGTGATCGCAGCGAATACAATCACCAACAACAACAGCTAAAAGCTGACGGCTAATAGCTAACCATTTATTTATTTAGCATGGCCCACTGTCGTAATAACTGAATAACATCGTAGAGTACTCCCGCTTCCCCCCTGAAATCTCCCGAACCTTTTGGTTGACCCGTTTGTACATCGTACCACTCGAAAAAGCCTTTGTTGGCAATGGCCCTGTCTATCATGGGGGTCAGTTCGTCACAGGCTTCTTTAATAAATCCATTTTTGATAAGCGCCTGTATCATGCGACCCCCAAACCAGGTCCAGTCGCCCGCGTTCTGATACAGGTACGGCTTCATATTCGGAAATTCTTTTAGCGGATAGGGAGGATAAACGGTGATGCCGATGGTAGCATGTTGTTCTTTACCTGCGGCCTGTACCATTTGCCGGTTGATGGCGGCAATTTCTTCGCGGGTATGGAAGCCGGCCAGAATGGCGCAGGCGGTTCCGCCGGTATATAGGATCTCCTTTTCATTAAAGGCGGGAGAGAAGGGACTGCCATTGAGATAGAGATGCGGCAGATACTTTTGTGCGTTCTTCATCCAGAGATGTTTGCGAACATCGGCGCGCACCTGGTTTTCAATATTTTTCCAATTCTTCAGCGGTTTGTAACCGGGGGCTAACATGGCCTGCAGATCCTGCAGAGCGAGTACGAACATCGCGTTGTCATAGATATCGATGGCCCATTTGGTTTTGTCGTTGATAGCAACACCCCAACCGGTTTCCGGTTGCACATCGCCCCAGTCTATAGTGGTGGCGCCGGTGATCAGTCCGTAATCAGGCGACCATCTTTCGCGGAGTAGGTAATCCAGCGCGGTTTCCATGCGCTGCAGCACAGATCTGCCGTCTATTTGTATGGTAAGGATGGAGCGGTCGCCGGTGGCGTCAATATATTTCTTCACGGCCTGGATCAGGGAAGATTCCTGGTCTGTTTCCACCGTGTTCTTGTGGGCGGCCCAACCGGGGGCCAACGCCGAATAGCGGAATTTATACCCCCCGCTGGCTTTTGCCGTGTCGATCATGCCGTCTACGATATCGCCGCCGGGGCCCTGCATTTTGAAAAACAGCAGGAGCATGTCTTTCACTTTTTCCGGCGGATGTACCTGCAGCGAGCCATTGATGAAGGTGTTGAAATCCCTGATCCAGACTTCCCCGTAGGAAGTGCCGGCGGTGAAGCCTGTCAGCAGGCGAAGTGCGCGTGCCTGGATCGTGTCCAGCCGGCTATCTGCCAGGATGGTAGCTGCCAGTTGATCATTGCCCGTTTGTGAAAAAGAGAGCTGAGCGCAGAGTGACATGCAGATAACGTGAAGAATAACGAGGAGCTTCATGCAAATAGCCCGGTTTAATATGTACAAACATATAAACATAATTTTATTTTTGCAAGTAGGCAGGAAAAATAATAACAGGCGGGCGGGAATACTTTGTTTGTATTGATAAACAAATGTTTAGACTGGTTGTGAGGGATTGCTGGCATACTGGCAGGGGTTTATCATGACCAGACATACCATCAAAGTGGGAGGCAGTCACGTCAGATTTTTTATTAATTTGCGCGTTACCTAATGCGACTATGAACTTTAGTATTGACCACAAAAATCCCCTGCCGCTGCATCTCCAGGCGGAAAACTTGTTGCGCGCCATTATCAATGACCCGCAATATGCGAACGGGAAATTCTTACCTAACGAAGTACAGCTGGCCAAACAGCTGGCTATTTCCAGGTCTACCTTACGGCAGGCCCTGAACAAACTTGTATACGAAGGATTGCTGGTACGGAAGAAAGGTATCGGCACAAAAGTGGCCGAGCCGGCCATCAGCTCCAAGTCCAAGAACTGGCTGAGCTTTACCCAGGAAATGACGGCCCGCGGCATCACCATCCGCAACTTTGAGCTGCATGTTACCTGGGTAACGCCGGATGAAAGTGTGGCAAATTTCTTCGGCATCGGTACCGATAAAAAGATCCTGAAGCTGGAACGCCTGAGAGGCAAGGCAGAAGGGCCCTTTGTATACTTTATCTCTTTTTTCCATCCCCGGGTAGGGCTTACCGGTGAAGAAGATTTTAAACGGCCCCTGTATGATATCCTGGAAAAGGATCACCATGTAATAGCCACCCTGTCTAAAGAAGAGATCAGTGCAAAAACAGCGGATAAATTCCTGGCAGGCAAACTGGAAGTGGAACCGGGCAGCCCGATACTTTCCAGGAAAAGATTTGTGTATGACCAGGGAGAAAGACCGATAGAATATAACCTGGGATATTACAGGGCAGATAGCTTTGTGTATACGGTGGAGAGCAGGAGAGAGTAGGCGGCAGGAAAATCTAACCTGTGGCCTGTTTAGAAAATTAGGCTAAGCGCCTGATATGTCTAAATCCACCCTTCATAATGTCTATTTAGCACCTCCGCTAAGTATTCGCTCTACTTTACTTTTGTTGTACAATCACGCCAAAAATAAAACCGATGGAAAACGTACAACAAAAAGTAATGACTACACAGGAAGTAGCTGCCCGCTTTCATAAACTCGCCCAACAAGAGAAATGGTATGAGATCCAGGATGAATTCTTTGCGGATAATGTAAGGAGTATAGAGCCTGCAGGCTCCCCATATTTTAACGATGCTGAAGGCAAAGCAGAAGTGCGTAAAAAAGCCGATAGCTTCATTAAGCGGATAGAAGCGGTGCACCGGCTGTATACCAGCGAACCGATTGTGACCGGCAATCATTTTGCAGTAGTGCGGGAGAAGGATCTCACGGTACAGGGGCATGGCATGGTACAGATACACCAGATCATGCTCTATGAGGTAAGAGACGGGAAGATTGTATCGGAGCAGTTCTTTTATTAGCAATCTGGCTTCCCCCGTACAGCCTATCCCCCTGCACCTATATTATTTTGGATTTAATACTATATTGCTCTTGCAAATTAATGCAAAAGTAGTTTCTTTTGTACCCAGCTATACCTTGAAAGTTTTGTTGTTGCCCGTAAAAAGATAACCCTGGCTTTCATCTATACGCAGATAGTATGCGTGCCCAGCATGCAATTTGCGGCAATATTCAATCTAATGTAAGAAATCCTGTACCGGAATGCATAGAAGTATTTTGTCCCTATTCAAAGTGCCATTCAGGCGCCTGTTTGTTACGGTTTTCCTGTTATGCCACATCCAATACGCTACTGCCCAAAATGGTCTTCCGCAACTATTGCCGCCTTCCCCCGAGGCCGCCGCATTGTTTAAATACCTGGATTATGGTGTTGATTACAGTTCGGGAGTGCCACAGATCAACATCCCTTTATACGAAGTAAAATGTGGCAGCCTGCGTGTACCGATCAGTATCAGTTATTTTGCCGGCGGCCGAAAGGCCAATGATGTCACAGGGCCGGTAGGCCTGGGATGGAGCCTGAATGCAGGCGGTATGATCGCCCGGACCATCTATGGAAAGCCTGATGATCTGTCATCTTTTCCTCCCACCTGGAAACCGGAGGCCAACCTTACCAATAAGGATGACTATGATTACCTGGCATCGCTATATTATCCTGGCGGATACGATTCCCAGTATGATATATTTTCTTACACAGCAGGTTCTTACTCCGGCCGTTTTATAGCCGCAGGTTCATCGTCGGAATATAAACTGCTGCCTTTAAAACCTGTTAAAATTTTTAACATATCCGGAACTTATCCAAATAGGATCCTCGATGATAAGGGAAACGAGTATAACTATAACGTCGATGAAAAAGGGCAGATAGTAATGGGTTACTATAACCAACCCATTACAGCTAAATTACTGAGTTCCATAATATCGGCAGACAAGAACGATACCATTACGTTTACCTATGTGACAAAAGTACAAAAGAGCTACAGCGAAGGGGATCAGTATACATTGATCGATAATGACTCGCGAATTGACGCCATCCACTATTCCACGACCTATGCTGTTAACAGTAACTATAGGGAATATGCTATTCAGCGGATTTCGGAGATTAAATTCCGGGGGGGTAAAGTTAGTTTCATCCTGTATCCCTCATCAGACCGTATCAAAACCATAGAAATCCGGAATGATAACAATGTGCTTTTAAAGAGCATTGAACTGCAGTCGTCCCAGCTGGATTTTCCCGCTTATACCGGAACGGAGCCTACCTATAAACTGGATGCCGTACTATTCCGGGACAGCAATCTTCAGTCGATAGATAAATATAGTTTTGAATACAATGCCTCTTATAACTTCAGTGCAAAAGATCGTGATTTCTGGGGGTTCGTCAACGCTAATGCCAGACGTAACTCCATTCTTATCCCAAAATGGAATAATATCCAGGTATTATTTGGCCCCTTCGGAAACTCCCTTACGGAGTTTATCAACATACCGGGCGGGCAGCTGAATGGAGCTGACCGTAATCCCAATTCCAATTCGCAGATAGGAGTGCTTAAAAAGATCACCTACCCAAGTGGTGGATCAACAGCCTTCACATTTGAAAGCAACCAGTATGAAGATAACGGCATAAAAACCGGCGCCGGCTTGCGCCTGGCGCAGATCCAGCATACCGACGCCGATGGCCATACCTATTACAAAACCTATAAGTATGGCAGTGGAGAGTCGGGAGCCGGATATTATTCATATAGGCGGGTGCTGATGCAGGACCTGAGCTATGAAAAAAGGTATTTCACTCAACTGGATAATTTCAGTGATCTTTACGAAGATAATTTCCGGAAAAGAGTATATACCTCAGACCTGCTGCAGGAAATTGAAGAGAAAGCGTCTGCATTACCATATTATACAGAAGTTACGGAATACGATGGCACTCCTGCAAATAACAATGGTAAAACGGTTTATTCCTTCGATTTCCCTTACGATGTGATGCCGGTTATCACTTATCCCTCCCCGTCCTTTCCTGGTGTCCTGCCTGCTCCTTATCAATATCTAGACTTCAGTGGATTATCAGTAGACAACAACATTGCCCGCAGGCATATTAACAGATATGAACCCTGGAAAACAGCTGAACTGCAAAGCATCGATGTTTACAGGAACAATGGAAACAATACCTATACCCGGGTAAAAAGTATAGACAAGATCTATAAACGGACAGAAACAGAGCAGGTGAAGGGAACCCATATTTACAAGCTCCTTGAATTCGGTACCCAGGATAATACCACAGGATGGAACACCAATACGGAGAAACATGCCGCGCAATATCTGCTGCTTCCTGTATTCCAGTTTGCAGACTATACTATCACCATAGGCAAACAGGAGTTGGAAAGTGAGATAGAAAACGAGTTCAATGCAAGCGGAGAGATCGGGAAAATCACCACATATACCTATAATAACAGGTCATTACCGGTCAATATTAATACCGTTTCCAGTAAAGGTGACGAATTTAATGTTCAGATCAAATACCCTGCTGACTTCCTCTCTGATCCGCAAATAGGTGCCATTTCTCAAACTATGAATACAGCAAATATGCTCTTACCTGTAGAGCAGTTGCAGTTAAAAGGTAGTACCCTGTTAAGCGGCTCAAAGACCATTTTTAAAAACTGGCGCACCTCCGCCAATCCCCAGATTGCTTCCGAATTTATACAGGAAAAGAAGGGTAGTGGCTCTTACGAAAGCCGGGTACAGTTCTTTGGATATGATAATCGCAGTAACATCACCGGGATGTCAAAAGTAGCAGACGTCAGGCGTTCCTATATCTGGGGTTATAATAAATTATATCCTATTGCGGAAGCCATTAACGCTGCTGCCACCGATATTTATTATACTTCTTTTGAGGAAGGTGATGGCAATAGTACCGATGGAGATGCTAAGACCGGCAGAAAAAGCCACACCGGGGGATTCTCAAAGGTTCTATCCGGGCTTACCAATGGAGGATACACACTTAGTTACTGGCAAAAATCCGGCAGCAATTGGTCCTTACAGACCAGTAGTGTAAACGTCAGCAGCGGCACCTATACTATTAGTCTTTCCGGACAGGTGGATGAAGTGCGTTTTTATCCCGCTGCTGCAGAGATGAATACTTATACCTACGAGCCTCTCACTGGCATGACTTCCCATTGCGATGCCGGTAACCATACTACCTTTTATGAATACGACAACTATGGAAGGCTGAAACTGGTGCGTGACCAGGATGGAAAAATTCTTAAACAATATGACTACCAATACCAGTCTTCCTTTGCTGCCGATTGGCAGCCAACCGGTAATACCCGTTGCGAGAGAGATGCCTGGAATAGCTACACGGGCAACCAGGAATCAGAGGAGAAAGATGCCAATCCCTATAGTACTACTTATAATACGTTAAGGTGGGTGGTCAGCGGTGCTTCATCGGCCTGCCCCCGGACAGCCTGTACCGGGGATGGTAAACGACCTGTCAACAATGTTTGCCAAACCGGTACCAGGGAGCTGGTGAGTTCGGAGCAACTGGAAACCAGGAAGTGGCGCTGCACTTATTGGGTAACCTATTCTACCGGACCTGGCGAAATCATTTCCACCTTCAGCACGATCCCTTGTACAGAGCACTAAGAAAAACTAATTGAAAATGATCCGGTATAACGTTTATATAGTACTGACAATAAGTATACTCCTGGAATCAGCTGCTAATGTGGCTGCCCAAACTCCTGATAACAGCAGTGTCCGTCCGGCAGCCACCGCGCAGCCATTGCCTGCAGCTTACACAGGATCCTTTATCAACTATATCCGTATATGGGAACCCAATATGCCCACCAGCGACCCAGCTACGGTTGCTATTGCCACCACCGGTGAGGTAAAACTAACCACGCAGTACTTCGATGGACTGGGACGCCCAGTGCAGACGGTGATAAGGGCGGTCTCCCCTAACGGCAAAGACCTTGTAGCCCCTGTAACATACAATTCCTTTGGTCGGGAGCAATATAAATATCTGCCCTACGTGCCACAGGACGCTAACAATACAAGCAGCGATGGCTCTTTCAAGAAAAATTCCTTCAACGGCCAGCAGGCTTTTTACCAAAATGCTTCCCTGAATCCCGCTGCGAGTGGAGAGACAATTTATTATAGCCAAACCGAGTATGAAGCGTCTCCCCTGAATCGGGTGTTGAAAGCCTACGCTCCAGGTAACAGCTGGGCTTTGGAAGGTGGCAATAAGCCGGTAGAACAACAATACCTCACAAATTCCGCAGCCGATGAAGTACGTATCTGGGATATGCCAACCAGCGGCAATATCCCTACCAGTGCTACCAACCGCGTATATGGAGCCGGAATGCTTTATAAAAGCGTCAGCAAAGATGAAAAAGGCCTGCGTGCTGTGGAGTTCAAGGATAAAGATAACCGTGTTGTGCTGAAGCGGGTAGAGTTGACATCCAGCGCTGCAGACGGCCACCTTAATTGGTTAAGCACCTACTATGTTTACGATGATCTGGGCAGGCTGCGCTTTGTGATATCCCCCAAAGCCGTAGACCTGGTCAAATCCAACTGGGTTATAGATGCCAATATTGCCAATGAGCTTTGTTTTCAATACACCTACGATGATCGCGACCGTATGATCACCAAAAAGGTGCCGGGTGCAGATCCGGTGGAGATGGTGTACGACTTGCGTGACCGGCTGGTGTTTACCCGGGATGCTAACATGCGCAACGCTACCGACAAAAAATGGCTCGTAACGTTTTATGATGCGCTCAACCGTCCCACTATGACGGCTTTGTACGCTTCGGGAGCTACGCGGGAGACCCTGCAGGCCAGCATGAACACCGCTACTAGCAATACCCAGTCTATTAATTTCACTATTCCCGGCAAGGCGAACCTGGTATTGGGCAGTTATGATGGCCTTACTCACCTTTACCAGGCTACCGGTAGCATTGAGCTGGTGGATGGTTTTGACTCTGGCTCCGGGGCCGATATCGTGTTTGAGATTAATACCGGTATTAACCAGGGACAGGTTTCCGTTAATGCTACCAATCCTTTACCCAATATAGATGTAAATGCGCTCACTCCTCTTACCTATACTTTTTATGATAACTATAGCTTCCCTGGTGTGCAGGCTGCAGAAACGGCTGATTTCAGCAAACCACAGCCTGGCAGCAATCTTTATGCAGAGCCAGTAAACGCCACCAGCAGCATGACCAAAGGACTTGTCACCGGCACCAAGGTAAGAGTGCTCGGCACCAATGACTGGCTAACCACTACCACCTATTACAACGACAAAGGCCGGGTCATCCAAATGGTTGCAGATAATGCTGCGGGTGGCAGGGATGTGGTTACTAACCTGTACGATTTTAGTGGCAAGTTGCTGAGCAGTTATGTCCGGCACCGTAACCCGCGCAGCGGCGGTACTCCGCAGACCACCGTGCTCACAATGCAACAATATGACGCCGCAGGAAGACTTAAGACCGTAAAGAAGCGATTGAATGATAACAGTGCCTGGGAAAGGATTATAGCAGATAATATCTATGATGAACTGGGGCAATTGCAGACTAAACACTTGGGCATTAACGGTAGCAACGCTCCGCTGGAAAGCCAGCTTTACGAGTATAATATCAGGGGATGGCTGAAAGCGATCAACAAAAACTATGTAAATACTCCGGGTAGCATCAGCAACTGGTTTGGCCAGGAATTGAGTTATGACTATGGCTTTACGCAGAACCAGTTTAATGGCAATATAGCCGGCAGCAAGTGGAAGAGTGGGGGAGATAAGATCGCACGTGCTTACGGCTATAGTTATGATAACGTTAACCGGCTGACAGCAGCTGAATTCCGGCAGCAAAATGATGGCAGCACGAACTGGACAAAAGACCAGAAGGACTTTTCCGTAAGCGGGATATCTTATGATGCCAACGGCAACATCGGTGCTATGACCCAGAAAGGTATGATAGGCACTGCAGTTGCGACGATAGATCAGCTGACCTATTCCTACCGCACAGGCAGCAATAAGCTGGTTGCCGTAACAGATCCTGTTAATACGGTTAGCGCTAAACTGGGGGATTTTAATAACGGCGCCAATAGTGGAGACGATTACGATTATGATCTGAACGGCAACTTAACCAAAGACCTGAATAAGAACATTGCGGCGATCAGTTATAATCATCTTAACCTGCCGGAAAGTATTATTGTTAGCGGTAAAGGCAGCGTTCAATACCAGTATGATGCTTTAGGCAATAAGTTGAAAAAGACGGTGATTGATAATACCAGTACACCGTCAAAGACCCGTGTAACCGACTATATTGCAGGTTTTGTATACCAGGACAATGTACAGGAGCTGGTGAGTCATGAAGAAGGCCGTATGCGCCCGGTATTTGCCAACGGCCAGCTATCCAAATATGTGTATGATTACTTTCTCAAAGATCATTTGGGAAATGTCCGCACCGTGTTGACCGACCAGCAGGACCTGAGTATTTATACTGCTACCATGGAAACACAGCAGGCAGCGACAGAAGCCGCGCTGTTCAGCAACATTGAAGAGACCCGTGCTGTTAAACCGGTAGGTTATCCGGAGGATGAAACTACACCGCAAAACCAGTACGTAGCCAAGCTGAACGCCAAAGACGGTGGTAAGAAAGTAGGGCCCTCACTGGTCTTGAAGGTAATGGCCGGTGATACCATACAAATCGGAGCCAGGGCGTTTTACAAGTCAACCGGGCCGAAAAATAATAAAGGCGTAAGTCCGGAAGATATGGTGGCCAGCCTGGTCCAGGCTTTCGGCGGATCAAGCAGTGCCGGGTCTTCGCATGGTACCGGACATGCGGAAACCCTGTCACCTTTCCGCCAATTGAATGGTAATGACTATCTACGGTTAAAAGAACGCGATGCGGACCAGTACCAGCAGGATAAACCTAAAGCTTATCTGAATTTTGTATTATTCGATGATCAGTTTAACTTAGTGGAGGAGAATAGTGGGGTAAGGCAGGTAAAAGGAGAACCTGATGAGTTGCAGACGCTGGCGGTGGATAAGATGGTGATGGAGAAAAGTGGTTTTCTTTATGTGTACACCAGCAATGAAACGGAACAGGATGTGCTCTTTGATAATGTTACAGTACTGGCGGAGAGTGGGCCGCTGCTGGAGGAGACACATTATTATCCTTTTGGGTTGACGATGGCGGGGATTAGTTCGAATGCGCTGAAGG
>NZ_CALEJS010000032.1 GCF_937898475.1 uncultured Chitinophaga sp. | reverse complement strand
CTGTGTTAAAGGTCTTAATTTTTTAACCTTTGACACAGTTTATTTTACAGTCTCCGCAACCTGGCACATCAGCATTCAACACCTCCGTATAATTAATTAGATGGTATTTTCAGCTTCTGCCCCGGATGTATAAGGTTTGGGTCCTTGATCTGGTCTTTATTAGCCTCATAGATCTGCTGCCAGGTTAATCCAGGGTAATTCTTTGCTATCTTACTCAGACTGTCCCCTGATTTTACTTCGTAAACTTGTTCTCCCCCTCCGCCACCGGATACACTGATATCCAGCCTGGCATCTGCCGAGCGGAATTCAGGATCCAGCTGCTCATATGTGTCCCACAACTTTTGTTTCACCTCCTCAGAGGGCGCAGCGCCGGTGATATATAGTACATTATCCTGCTCGGTAATCTGCAGGTTACTCAGACCGGCAGCATTTGCCTGGTCTATCAGTGCTTTATATTTATCCTGTAGTGCGCTCATAGTAGTGATTTTTAGAGCTTATTGCAATTTGAGGTTATTCTTTACTTTCTTAGGCTTTGCTTCCTGCGCCGTTTGCATAATCTTACGCAGGTCGCTCTTCTTAGCGGTGCCTTCCAGTGTCACTTCCCCATTAGATACGCTGACAGTTACTCCCGAGTAGCCCGCTGCGCTGAAGGAAGAATCCAGCGATTTCTTCAGCATATCATCCGGGTTCATGGCAACCGGTGGAGGAGGGGGCAGGGGCACCTGTACGTTGATGTTATTAACAACAGACTTAATGCCTTTTACATTTTTGGCGGCGTCCTCCGCAGTTTGTTTGGCCGTTTCGTCTGATACGTCACCGCTCAGGGTTGCCACACCATCCTGAACAGTAGCAGAGACTCCGGGTGTAGCGGTCAGTTTTTCATTTACGGCCTGCTGCAGTTTACTGTCGTTGGGTTTGCATGCAAACAAACAAACGCCTGTAAACATAAGACAGGCTAATAATAAAGATCTGTAGCTCATGGTTAAATGAATTTCTTACAATAACAACCCAGACAAAGGCTTTGTTTAAAAACAAAAGCGGATGTGCTTTTGCACATCCGCTTTTTATAGCATTTTATGTATTGTAATCAGTTCAGTACGTTCTTTTCCTGTACAATCTCAATACCCTTCTCTTCCTTAATCTTTGCAAAGCCCCCTGCTACATTACGCAGGTTGTGAATGCCTTCTCTTTTGAGCAGTGAGCAGGCTATAATACTACGGTAACCGCCCTGGCAATGTACATACAGGTTATGAAGATCATCAAAATCTGCCATAGTGCCCGGATCTGTCATCTCGCTCAGGTTCAGGTTAATGGCGCCTTTAACATGTCCGTCTGCAAATTCAGCCGGTTTGCGCACATCTACCACTACGAGGTTCTCATCATGGGGCAGGTCCATCGCCAGCTCATCTGCTTCTACCGTAATGATCAGGTCTCTTTGTTCGCCGGCGGCAATCCAGGCTTCGTAACCACCTTCCAGGTAGCCGCTAACGTTATCAAAACCTACACGGGCCAGGCGTACAATTGTTTCTTCTTCCTTTCCCGGTGCAGTAACCAGTATAATTTCCTGGTCAAATGGCAACAGACTGCCGGCCCATTCTGCAAACCGGCCTTCCAGCCCGATATTTATGGAACCGGGCACAAAGCCTTCTGCAAACTCATTAGCCATACGTGTGTCCAGTATCAGCACTTCTGCCGCCATCTTTTCCTTGAAGGTGGCAATGCTGAGCGGACGCAGGCTTTTCTCCATCACGGCCTTCAAAGCATCATAACCTTCTTTATTGATCTTGGCATTTACCGGGAAATAAGAAGGCGGAGCCGCCAGATCAGTGGTTACCTGTTGTATAAAGGTATCTTTATCTGCTGCCAGCAGTGCATAGTTGCTGCGCTTTTCATCTCCGATAGTGCTGTACGTATCAGGGCCAAGATTCTTACCACAGGCAGAGCCAGGGCCGTGTGCAGGATAAACGATCACATCATCCGGCAGGGATTTAATTTTCGTGTTCAGCGAATCAAACAGCAGGCCGGCCAGTTCTTCCTTGCCAAGATTGCCGCTGAACAGATCCGGGCGACCTACATCGCCTACAAAAAGGGTATCGCCGGTAAATACACTGTGTGGCTTTCCACTCTCATCGTACAGTAAATAGCAGGATGATTCCAGTGTATGCCCCGGAGTATGTAACACTTCCAGTGTCAGGCCGCCTATTTTGAAACGCTCACCGTCTGCAGCCAGGTACACAGGGAACTCTGTTTCTGCATTAGGACCATATACAATAGACGCCCTGGTGGCAGCAGCGAGGTCCAGGTGCCCTGACACAAAGTCTGCATGAAAGTGGGTTTCAAAAATGTATTTGATGGTAACGTTGTGCTCTTTAGCCAGGTCAAGATAAACATCAATGTCCCTTACGGGGTCAATCACCGCTGCCTCTCCTGCGGATGCAATAAAGTATGCAGCCTCAGAAAGACAATTGGTATATAATTGCTTAATGAACATGGTTTTTGATTTACGCAAAAATACGAAGGTTTGCGCGTTTACAGAAAAGGCATAGTCATTAGTTTATTTTAACATCCGGCTGATTGATGAATGAAAAAATAAAGTTATAGTCAGGCTGGCGCCAATAAAAAAGTATCCCGCCTGCGGGCGGGATACTTCAATATGATTACTGGTGGGGGCTACTTTTTTACAATTAACCTACCAGCTCTTCCACAAACTTTGCCACTTCAGCAATACGCTGCTTGTTGATAGTATAGTGGATAAATTTACCATCTCTCTCTGTAATTACAATGCCCGCCCTGCGTAGTATCGCGAGGTGCTGAGATGCTACGGACTGCTCCAGACGAAGCTTTACGTAAATCTCAGTTACAGTCATTTTCTTATGATCTTCCAGCAGCTTGATCATCTGCTGGCGCAGCTTATGGTTAATTGCACGCAATACCATAGCCGCCTTTTTAACGGCAATGTAATCCAATTTGATTTGGTCTTTTTCATTGTTACCTCTAGAAATAATAAGAGTATTAGAAGAGGTCGTTAATAATGTTTTTTCCATCGCATAATAGTTTTTTAAAAATGATGAAATGAAAGGGATCAACGGACAGTTTCAAACCCACACCTGTTAGAAAACAGTACCGGGTATCGATTTATACAAAATTATAATATTTGTCACAATAAAAAAAACTTCTATACCTTATTTTTTCATATATAACCGGCCCTATCTGCAAATAAAGCGCAATTTGACAGTTTTATGACAATTTACAACGATAGTAGTAGGGAATTCAGGGGTAAATGTGGAAAGCAGGAGGCAAAATCAACTTTTTTTGTCATTTCTCCCTTGTGTGGGGGTATAAAATGGTTTCAGGTAAAAGGGACTGAAATATGCAAGATCTTCAAACAGGTTTTCGCGGAAAGCCGCTTCCGTTAAGGGTATCATATGTTCCGCGCTGATACGGTAAGGCGCAAAAACAGCGTTAGCTTGAGGTCCCAGCAGTTGCTCCCACTTCGTACTACCGTCGCCGAAAAAATACATCTTGTTTTTACCTAACCATTCATTAAAAGCATCCGCAGTTAATATGAGTGCTTTAGGTTCGATCACCGGGGCAAGTCCTGCGTCATATACGGCTGTATACACCTCCATACGGCGCGCATCCAGCAGCGGGCAATACAATGCATGCTGATCCTGTAATGCAGCACTAAGGCCCTGTGCCATCATTTGGAGAGTAGAAATACCGATCAGCGGTCTGTTCCAGGCATAACACAATCCTTTGGCGGTGGCCACACCTACACGAAGCCCGGTGTAGGAACCCGGCCCTCCGCTTACAGCAACAGCGTCCAGCTGTGCAGGCGTGATACCTTGTGTATTAAAGATTTCCTGTATGAACAAAGTTAAGGTAGCAGCATGGTCACGCTCCTTGTCATTTGTCAGCGTTTGTAATACAACGCCATCCTTTGCCAGTGCCACAGATCCGATAGCTGTAGCAGTGTCTATATTTAATATTAATGCCAACCGTTCGCTGTTTTTTGCGATTCTTCCTCCAGGAGCGCGCTAACGCGATAACGCTCATCTCCCGTTGCTTTATATACCGCAGTTAATACATCAAATACATGTTTAATACCTATCCTTTTCGCCCACTCAAAAGGCCCGTAAGGATAGTTGGTACCCAGTCGCATGGCAGTATCAATGTCCTGCCTGGAAGCGGTACCCTCTTCGGCAGTAAAATAAGCTTCATTGATGATCATGCACACCACCCGTGGAGTGACCAGGCCTACTGCATCCTGCACCAGGGAGTAAGACCAGCCCAGTTGCTGCATCAGGCGCTCAATCCCTTCCTGCTGCGCTTCGTCCAATATAGCCATTTCCGTAAGCGGCCGGTTAATAAAACCGGGTAGCCAGTTGCAGGCAACAATGTTAAAGCCCTGGCTGAAAGCGTGCTGGTGCATCAGTTCGGCCAGCGAAGATTTTGCCATGCTTCCCCATACCGGTACTTCCGGAGTCCTGGCATAAACTGCGGCATGTGCGGGCTCGTCGTCCAGTATCAGGTCTATCACCAGGTCAAAACGGCCGGGCAAAGATACTTCATCCGGGTTTTGCACCCAATGCAACCGGTGGCCTTCCAGTCCTTTTTGCTGCAGCTCTTTGTAACGTGCGGCATCTCCTACTACCAGGATGTTCATAGCTGAAATTTCTGCAAACCTACGGACAAATTCCAAATCCTGAATTTGGGATTTATTTACTTTTACACATATGGAAAAACAGATCATCAATACCAAACAGGCGCCGGAGCCCATCGGCCCGTATAACCAGGCTGTGAAAGCCGGCAATATGTTGTTTGTATCCGGGCAGATAGCACTGCACCCTGATACCAATCAGCTGGTAAAGGAAGATATCGTTGCTGAAACGCACCAGGTGATGCAGAACCTGAAACATATACTGTCTGAAGCGGGAATGGACTTTAATGACGTAGTAAAGGCCACCATCTTCATTACAGATATGAATAATTTTTCCCAGATCAATGAGATCTACGGCAAGTATTTTAGTAGTCATTTCCCTGCCCGTGAAACGGTACAGGTGTCTGCGCTGCCCAAAGGCGTTAATGTGGAGATATCGGTTATTGCCTGCAAATAATTAATAATTAACAATGAATAATTAACAATACTTACAGTACGTGTGACCTGAATGAATGGCAGGTTTCACAATTATTAATTATTCATTCTGCATAATTAATTACTAAAAAGCTGCGCAGCCAACCGTTTGTCGTGGCCATAAACATCGTCGCGGAAATTGAGTTGTCCCTTACTGTTCACAAATGCGGTGAAGTAGCCTATGAACACGGGTACCTGGACTTTCAGGGATACATATACTTCCTTATTGCCGTTCATAGCCTTCTCAATTTTTTCCGAATTCCAGGCAGGATCGTTCCGCAGTAACCATTCTGCCAGGCGTTTGGGTTCTGCTACCCGTATACATCCATGACTGAAAGAGCGTTTCGTTTCTCCAAACAGGTAGCGCGAAGGAGTGTCATGCAGATAGATGTTATATTCGTTCGGGAACAGGAACTTTACCTTACCCAAGGCATTGGAGCGCCCAGGTTTCTGCCGGATGATATACGGGAAACTGGAACCGGAATATCTGCTCCAGTTAATACTGCCCGCGGGGATCTCCTTGCCGCTGGCATTTACCACCTCCATATTCTGCCTTGTTAAATAGGCCCGGTTACGTTTCACTGCCGGCAACACCTCGTTGGCCAGTATGCCGGGCGGCACGTTCCAGTAAGGACTGAATACTACAAACTTCATGATCCTTGTAAAAATAACGGTGCTGGCGCCTGGTTTACCTACAACTACATTGCAGCTCCAGGCCAGCTTACCGCCTTCGTATACGTGCAGCTTAAACTCAGGGATATTTACGAGTAAATAGTTATCGCCTGGTTCTACCGGTACCCAGCGCATGCGTTCCATATTCAGCAGTACCTGCTGTATACGTTTCTGCAACGGCACATTCAGTGCGTTTAATACCGGCTGTTGTATAGTACCGTTCACGGTAAGGCCCATACGTTCCTGGAAATTACGTATAGCAGTATCGAGAGCGGGCGTGAACAACGAGCTGGTATCCGCCACCGGCAGGTCGCCCCAGGTATGCAGCCGGTGCTTTACCTGCGTGATCACGGCTGCTGTATCTCCTTTCTTATAGATCTTTTTATCCGCATAGATAGAATCCCAGCGACCGCTCTTGTCCATATCATCAAGCTTTTTCAATGCATTCCGGAGCAAGATATAATACCTGTTCACCGGCTCTTCAAACGTATTACCGGGACGCTGTACCAGTGAGTCCAGCAAACTTTCCATATCCAGCTTCTTACGTGGTATGAACCATTCCAGGTCTTTGGCAGTGTCTGAGGTCATACCTCCCCATTCTTTGCTGCCATAATCGAAGAACTGGCCGGTGAGCATCATTTCCACCCTGGACATATCTGCCGCAGTAACCCTGCCGCTGTCCTGCGCTATCTTATCGTACAGCTGCTGCAGCGATGCACGTACAGCGTTGCTGTCCAGCTGCGTCATATTCAGGAAGTTGCCTGCCTGCTCGGTAAGCCTGCCATCGCCGGATACCCAGGCATAGTGGTAATTTCTCTGCCGGTAAAAATTCTTCATCAGGTCGGCATAGCTACGGTAGGCGGTATCCTGCTGCAGAAAACTGTCCAACGCAGTGCTGTCCAGCACCCGGTCTATGTACTCTTCTTTTGTATAATGGCTGGTATCCCTCACAAGCGGGGGACCTGCTTTCTGGCCCCGGTGGCAGGCCGCATTCAATAACAATAACAACAACAGCAGAGCGCTTATTTTTCGTAGCTGCATAAACGTAAGGGGGATTTATTATGGTTCCAACAATGACGGGGGCTGCTGACTTTTTGGTAAAATGGCCCCATCCACCTATTTTTAAACAAATTTTACCTTAAATAAGTTTGCCATGCCACCCAAAGCGCTACACGACATTCCCGGCCGCCTTACTGTACCAGGCCACACCGGGCGTTTCATACACGGAGAAAAAAGCACCCTGGCCTTTTGGGAGATCACGGCCGGCTCGGTATCTCCCCTCCATCAGCATGTGCATGAACAGATCACCTACATTGCCGAGGGCACTTTTGAAATGCAGCTGGGAGAAGAGGTGTACACCCTGCACCAGCACGATACACTGATCATACCCTCCAACACACTGCACGGCGGGAAGGCTATTACAGACTGCCGTATCATAGATACTTTCTGTCCGGTACGGGAAGACTACAGATAAAAATAAGGGTTTAAGAATTTGAGCGTTGCATGTTTGTATGGAGACAATCTCAAACATTCAAACGCTCAAACTTTCAAACCCTTGAACCCTAAAGAATTTTATAGTTTAATTTCTTCGTCGCTTGCGTCAAAGAAGCGATACTCTGTAAGATGGTAATTGGTGTCTGCTTTTACCCTGATCCATTTGCGGAACTGAAAATACCATTTCCACTGGCGGCTGGTCAGGAAGCCTTTTGTGAGGAAAGCGCTTAAAATGGGGTGCACCCTGATGGTAAGACCTTTATGTTGGTGATTGATCAGGTACTGCAGGTTCTTTTCTATTTCATCAATGATCAGCACGGATGCGCCTATTTTGCCGGTGCCTTTGCAGGAGGGACAGTCTTCCGCTACTGAAATGGTCACTTCCGGCTTTACACGCTGACGGGTGATCTGCATCAAGCCGAATTTGGAGATCGGCAGGATGGTATGTTTAGCCCGGTCCTGGGCCATAAACTTTTCCATCGCTTCATACACCACCTTCTTGTTTTCCGGCAGCTTCATATCAATGAAGTCGATAATGATGATGCCGCCAAGGTCGCGCAGGCGTAATTGCCGGGCAATTTCCGCTGCCGCTTCCAGGTTGCTGGCCAGGGCGTTCTGTTCCTGGTTATTGCTGGAGCTTTTGTACCCGCTGTTCACATCGATCACATGCAGGGCCTCGGTCGCCTCGATAATGAGGTACACGCCGCTGTCAAGGTTCACCGTTTTACCAAAGGAGGCTTTCACCTGCCGGGTAATGCCATAGTGATCAAAAATGGGAGCGCCATTATGGTAATAAGTAACAATATCCTGTTTTTCAGGAGCTATTTTCTGAATATAAGCCCTGGTATCAGAATAAATGTTCTTGTCATTAATGACTATACGGTTAAAGCTTTCATTGAGCAGGTCGCGGAGAATGCTGGTGGTTTTGGCCTGTTCGCTGAGTATTTTCTGAGGAGGTTGTGCGCTGCGGAGGTTGGTCTGGATATTTTTCCATGTTTCTACCAGCGTGGTCAGGTCCTCATGCAGCTCTGCCGTTTTCTTGCCTTCTGCGGCGGTACGTACAATAACACCGAAATTAGGTGTTTTGATAGCCTCTACTATTTTCTGCAGGCGTTTTCTTTCTTCGGAAGAATGTATCTTTTTAGATACCGCTACAATATCGTTGAAGGGTGTTAACACTATAAACCTTCCGGGAAGAGATATCTCGCAGCTCAGGCGTGGGCCTTTTGAAGAGATGGGCTCTTTTAATATCTGCACCAGGATATTGGGCTTACCTCCTAATACATCCGTGATCTTGCCGGTCTTTACAATTTCCGGTTCGTTCTTAAATTTTGTAAAGTCAAATCCTTCGGGGGATTTATCAGAGATAGCAAGCTGGGTGAATTTGAGGATGGACCGGATATAAGGGCTAAGGTCGGTGTAGTGTAAAAAGGCATCTTTCTCAAAGCCAACATCTACAAAAGCTGCATTAAGGCCCGGGATCAGCTTTTTAACTTTTCCCAGGTACAAGTCCCCTACTGCAAAATTGGGATTGCCGCTCTCATGATGCAACTCCACCAACTTCTTATCCTCCAGCAACGCTATCTCCACACCAGTCGGTGCCGCATTTATAATAAGTTCCTTATTCAAGCGTCCAAAATTTTTACCATTATAACTTCACCTTCATTCATGGGTGATGCGGGCTGTGTTTTACAACTACCCACATACCAAAAATCGCTAACTGTACAACACAATCAGCTAATTCGTCACATACGTGATGATGGATTGCTTAAGGGTTTAGTGATCTGCAGGCGATGTCCGGGAAATGCTGTTGCGGGATCTGGTGGAAATTACCTGCATGACCTTGGCAATTTAACAAATTGAGAGCAATTCACAATAATAATGATTGCCGGAATCATGCAGGCTATATGAAAATCTTATCTGACCACGCGTAGCAATATACCTGTTTAGTATAAATGGCGGGAAACAGGAGAAATACTTATTTCTTATTTTTCTTATGCCGGTTTTTTCTTAACCTTTTCTTACGCTTGTGAGTGGCAATTTTATGTCTTTTTCTTTTCTTACCGCAAGGCATACTTTAATAAGTTTTTAAATGTTTGAAAATAAAATATTATTGAATGCTTTTAATATAACCGTCTATTTCTGCCTTGAGTGCCGGATCCTTTAATAGTTCCTTACATTTCTGGAATAAATCCACTGCTTTCTTCACGTCACCCTTGCTTCTGTAGGCTTCGGCCAGCACGAAATAGATCTTGGCCTCTTCCGGATGTCTGGGAAGCAAGGCTTCCAACCGTTCTATTGCTTTATCATACTGCCCTGATGTAATGGCCAGGTTAGCTAGCGTAACCTGTGCTTCCACATTATCAGGGTGTTCTGCCACAACTGCTCTCAACTTCTGGACCCCTGTCATGGGTTCGCCGGTGTTCATATACACCAGCGCCTGTTGTATCTTGAGCGAATCGTTGCCGGGATTGAGTGTGATTGCCTGATCCAGGAGCTCAATAGCCTGTTGAGCCTCCCACTTCATGATTCCCGGCTCCGGGGCATGCTGCAGGTGCTCCAAAAATAAATTGGCTGCAAAGGTGAGGCTTTTTTCGGAATTTTCCAACTTAGCTGCCTGGCCCAGGTAATAGGCGGCAACGGGTAACTGGTTAAGACTGTCCCAGGTGGCGTACAATGCCTTATAAGCAGCTATTTGCTGGTTCTTTACATCACCTCTTACCACTTTATTCTCCCAGGAGTTGATCAGCAAAAGCTTTTCGGCAGGGATCTTTTTCTTGGCAGATGAGAGCAGGTCACTGAATGAAATAGGTTGTACGTCCTGTCCGCTGGACATAGAAGCGGCAGTTGGCATTGCTTTCTGACCCTTTTCAGGCCGCGGTATGGTACGACCAAAGGCCAGCAATACAATCAGTAATGCTACAGCAGTACCTACCAGGAGAACTTGCGATTTTTGCATGCCTAAATTTATTAGGCAGCAAAATTAAGAACTTTTGAGCTTCTTTACTTCAGCAACAAATTCTTTAGAAGGTTTGAAAGCAGGAATGTAGTGCTCCGGTATCTCCACAGCTACATTCTTCTTAATGTTACGGCCAATCTTGGCGGCTCTCTTTTTTGTGATGAAACTACCAAAACCCCGGATGTAAATGTGCTCGCCATTTGCCAGCGCTTCTTTGACCTCCTTAAACATGGCCTCGAGTGTTACTAACACATCTACTTTGGGGATGCCGGTTTTTTCAGCAATGTTGTTTATCAAGTCAGCTTTTCTCATAATTGAAGCGGAGGATTACTTATTTCTCAAAAATATTTAAAAAAATTATAATTACTGGTTTTAAGTAAGATAAATTTTATCTTTTTTCCTCATACCACCCTTGCCAATCTTTACAACATGCTTATATTGAATTGGTTTCGATGTTCTCAAATATCATGCAAAGTACCGGCCAGAAAAGGTTTCATACTCACTGCGTAACACCTTTTATGAATGGTGGAGCGTGAAATGGAAAATTTCACAAAACCATTGAGTAACGAATATACAAAAAATAATATTCATATCAGATTATTTTTTTGTCTCCGGCCTGTTATTTATAATTATATCTCCCCAGCCGTTTTCTCATCAGCCCCCGCCTCCTATATTTGCAGCGCATGAAAATGTTTTTTACAACGCAGCTGCTGGAATGGAACCATCAACACAATAGCCGTACCATGCCCTGGAAAGGGATCAAAGATCCCTACCGTATCTGGCTTTCGGAGATCATTCTCCAGCAAACCCGGGTAGAACAGGGCCAGCCTTATTACGAACGCTTTATTACTACCTACCCCACCATACAGGATCTTGCCGCCGCGCCGGATGAAGCTGTATTCCGCCTCTGGCAGGGACTGGGCTATTATGCCCGTTGTAAAAATATGCTGGCGGCCGCCCGGCAGGTGGTACAAAGCTATCAGGGCCGCTTCCCGGATACTTACGAAGCAATACAGTCGCTCAAAGGCGTTGGTCCCTACACCGCCGCAGCCATCGCGTCCTTTGCCTTTAACAGCCACCATGCTGTGCTGGACGGCAACGTTTTCCGGGTGCTTTCCCGCTATTTTGGAATTGACACGCCGGTAGACAGTACCGCCGGCAAAAAAGAATTTGCAGCGCTGGCGCAGGAGCTGCTGCCCGCCGGCCAGTCTGCCGTTTATAACCAGAGCATTATGGATTTCGGGGCCTCAATATGCAAACCGCAACAGCCGCTTTGCCCGCAATGCCCCCTGTCAAAAAAATGTGTGGCACTCCGGCAGCAGATTGTTGCCCTGCTTCCCGTAAAGTCCAAAAAACTCGTCATAAAAAAACGATACTTCTATTATATAGTATTGGATTACAAAGGCCAGGTGTTTATCCGCAAACGTACCGGCAATGATATATGGCAAAACCTGCACGAATTCATATTGCTGGAAACACCCTCCCCCATCACCGTACAGGAACTGCAGGCTTCCTCCGGCTTCAAAGCGCTGCTGCAGGATGTATTTTATACCGTACAGGGTATATCTCCCGCTTTTAAACAGCAGCTTACCCATCAAACTATACATAGCCAGTTCCTGTTGTTATCTGCAGCAAAAAAGCCTGCTATAACAAATTATATGGCTGTACCCATTAACCGGCTGAACAATTATGCCTTTCCGAAAACAATCACCGATTTCCTTGAAAATAAGTCCCTGGGATTGTTTTAGCGCGATAAAAATTTCTGCGCTGATTGTAAAAAAATATTAACTTTAAAGAGGTTGTTTATAAGAAGAACATTTCATCAATAGATTAAATCCTACAACTATGAGAGGTGTTAATAAAGTAATCCTGATTGGCAACTTAGGTAGGGATCCGGATGTACAATTTTTGGAAGGCAATATCGCAGTAGCTAAATTCTCATTGGCGACTACAGAAACATTCAAGGATAGGGCAGGCAAGCTCATTTCCCAAACAGAATGGCATACAGTAGTACTGTGGCGCGGACTGGCAGAACTGGCACAAAAATACCTGCACAAAGGCAGCCTGGTATATATAGAAGGCCGCCTGCGTACCCGTAGCTGGGAAGACAAAGAAGGCAATAAGAAATTTGCCACGGAAGTGGTGGGTGATAACCTGGTAATGCTTGATAAGCGTATGGACATGAACAATGCAGAACACGCTATCCACCATAGCAACACAGGTAGCTCCACCGGCGAAAATTTCCCCAACGAAATACCTCCTTCCATGAGCGAACCGGCAGACGACCTGCCTTTTTAAATCTGATACAGGCGCAGCTCCGTTATCCATGAAAAATTATTAGTATTTTTACTGATAGTCCCAAATTGGGACATTCCCTTATATTTGCATAAGGGAAAGCGATTCGACGATCATAAGCCAGAATTTCTTTCCCCTTATTTTTGATTAAAAGTTAACAACTTGGATATCCATTCGGCAAGCATTTTATCCGGTAAACCATTCCTTTTGCAAGCCACCAATGCGCCAATCGCCACACCAAACGTGGTTATATACCTGCTGGTAATATTTATATTATTATTATTGGCATTTATAGTATCAGGTGCAGAGGTAGCCTTCTTCACCCTTAACTATAAGGACCTGAACGTACTGAAAACACGCCAGAATACCAGCGGTAAACTCATTACCAAGCTGCTTGAAAAGCCTAAATCACTGCTTGCCTCCCTTCAGATCGCCAGCATCCTGCTGGGCGTGGCCTTTATCATGGTCACCAATTACCTCATCACCCAGATGGAAGACCTGCAAACCCTGCCAGTGGTTTCCCTCCTGGTAAGGATCGCCTTCATCAGCTTTATTCTGCTATTTTTCGGACAAGTACTGCCCAGGGTATGGGCCGCCCAGAACAACATACGCTTTGCCACCTATTTTGCCTGGTTTGTCAGTATCATTCATGCTACCCTGGAACCAATCAGCGATTTCTTCGTAAACCTCAGCAACAGTATAGAAGACCGCCTCTTTCACCGCCAGAGCGGACACGTGAACTACCAGGAAATTGATCAGGCCATCGAGATGAGCGTTGATCCAACCGCCTCCCAGGAAGAAAAAAACATCCTGAAAGGCATCCTGAAGTTCGGCAACATCACCGTTAAACAGATCATGCGCACCCGCCTCGACGTGTCCGGCCTGGAATACGACAGCGGCTTTGAACAGGTAGCCAAACAGGTGGCAGACCTCCACTACTCCCGCCTGCCCGTTTACAAAGGCAACCTCGATAATATCGTTGGCGTGATTCATACCAAAGACCTGCTGCCGCACCTGGGCAAAGGCAATACCTTTGACTGGCATGAAGTAATGCGCCAGCCATTTTTTGTTCACGGCCATAAACTGATTGAAGACCTCCTCACTGAATTCCAGACCCGCCGCATGCATTTTGCCGTAGTGGTAGATGAGTTTGGCGGCACCAGCGGTATCGTTACCCTGGAAGATATCATGGAAGAAGTAATTGGCGATATTAAAGATGAATTTGACGAGGAAGAGTTCAACTACAGCAAAGTAGACAACTTTACCTATGTTTTTGAAGGCAAAACCATGCTGAATGATGTTTGCCGCATCATGAACGTACCGCCAGACACTTTTGAACATGTAAAAGGCGAAAGTGATTCGATCGGCGGACTTATCCTGGAGCTGGCCGGAAAATTTCCGGAAGAGAACAGCGTTATTAATTACGGGAATTTTGACTTCACCGTACTGGAAGTTAGCAAGATGCGTATTCAAAAGGTACAGGTCATTATCCGCCAGGATGAAGGCATTGCAGCCGGCTAAACCTGTTATCTGATTATCTAAAACCGTAAAATGAGGTACTTTCTTTTACTCTGTATAATATTGGGCGCCACCGCCTGCGAAGAGGTATATACACCCAAACCCCGGGGCTATTTCAACATCAGTTTCCCGGCAAGAGAATACCGCGTTTTTGATAAGCCCGGGTACCCCTATACCTTCGAATATCCTGTATATGCCAATATTACCCGCGACAGTAGCTTCTTTGGCGAAACGCCCGAAAACCCATACTGGATCAATGTAGAATTTCCCTCTCTCAACGGCAAGATCTACATGAGCTACAAAGAGATCGGGAAACATAGCAACACCCTGGAAAAGCTTGTGAACGATGCTTTTAAAATGACTTACAAACACACCTACAAGGCAGATTATATTGATGAAAAAGATATCCATACCCCAAACGGCGTAAGCGGCCTGTTCTACGAAGTAGGTGGTAACGCAGCCAGCGCCAAGCAGTTTTTTGCTACAGACTCGGGCCATCACTTCATCCGCGGAGCGCTCTACTTCGACGCTACCCCCAATGCAGACTCCCTCGCACCGGTACACAAGTTCCTCCAGGAAGATATGCTCCACCTGGTAGAGACCTTACGTTGGAGATAAAAGCTGTTAGCTTATTTTGTACCTTTGCCCCTGGCTAAAAGCCGGCAGCTAAAAGCTTACCGCTAACAATGATTATAATAGACGACAAATACATTAGTGACGAAGTAATTGAGGAGCAATTCGTCTGCAACCTGAGTGCCTGCAAAGGAGCCTGCTGCGTAGCCGGCGACTGTGGCGCCCCGCTTGAAAAACAGGAAATAAAAACCCTGAAAAAGATCTTCCCTAAAATCAAATCTTACCTGCGCGAAGAAGGCATACAGGAAATTGCCGCCACCGGCACCCATACCATCGACGATGAATACGGCTATGTAACGCCTATCGTCAACAAAGGCATCTGTGCTTACGCCGTTATTGATGAACATGGCATAGTAGGCTGCGGTATTGAAAAAGCATACAATGACGGCGTGGTCAACTTCAAGAAACCGATCTCCTGCCACCTCTATCCCATCCGCATTAAGAAATATGAGAGCTTTGAAGCAGTTAACTACGACCGCTGGGATATATGTGCGCCGGCATGCCGCAACGGTAAAAAGCTGCAGGTGCCTGTATACCGCTTCTTAAAGGAGGCGCTGATCCGCAAGTACGGCGATGAGTTCTATTCCGTGCTGGATAAGATCGCAAAGAAAGCAAAGCCTTAAAAGCTGGCCGGGTTTTTGACACCAATCCGCAGTTTTAGCCCTATCCGTGAAAGTTGCCTATCTTTATTTTGGATCTTGGAATTTTAGTTAGATATGCACCAAACAGCATCCACTTTCCTGGAAAAGAGCGAGCAAAAAGCTACCGATCTGGGTCACCGCCGCACTATCAATTTCAACATTGGTAAATATAATACTGCAGTAAAGGCAGGTAAACAGCAGTTCACCGACCTGCTGACGGCTCGCGAACGCGCCAAGAACATCAAATGGAGAGCACTGGAGCACCTGGATAAATACCTGGAAGAATTTGAAATGCACTTTACCCAGCGCGGAGGTAAAGTGATATGGGCAGAGAACACCCAACAGGTACAGGAAGAGATCCTCGCCATCTGTAAAGCCAAACAGTGCAAAAGCATCGTTAAAAGCAAATCAATGGCTACGGAGGAAGTGCACCTGAACAGCTTCCTGGCGCAACAGGGTATAGAATGTGTGGAAACAGACCTGGGAGAATACATTCAGCAGCTGGACGGAGAACCTCCCTACCATATTGTTACGCCGGCCATGCATAAAAGCAAGGAAGATGTAGCGCAACTCTTTGCCGAAAAATTAGGCACCCCTCCCAACCTTACACCCGAGGAACTTACACTGGTTGCGCGGGAGAACCTTCGACAAAAATACCAGCAGGCAGAAATAGGCATCACCGGCGCCAACTTCATTATTGCGGATGCCGGTGCTGTAGCCGTAAGTGAAAACGAAGGTAACGCCCGTCTGAGTACCGCTTTTCCCAAGACGCATATCGTGCTGGTAGGTATCGAAAAAGTACTGCCCTCCATCAATGACCTGGCGCTTTTCTGGCCATTGCTGGCTACCTACGGTACCGGGCAGCAGGTAACCGTATACAATTCTATTTTCAGCGGCCCCCGCCAGGAAGGGGAGACTGATGGTCCGGAGGAAATGTACGTGATCCTTATGGATAACGGCCGCACCAATATACTGGAGGATACCGAGGCCCGTGAAGCCCTTTACTGCATCCGCTGCGGCTCCTGCCTGAATGCCTGCCCCGTATACAAGAACATTGGCGGCCACACCTACGGCACTACCTACAGCGGCCCCATTGGCGCTGTTATTACGCCTTACCTTACAGACATGGATTCGTATGGCCATCTGAGTTATGCCTCCTCTCTCTGCGGCAACTGTACAGAAGTATGCCCGGTGCGTATCAACCTGCATGAGCTGCTGCTGCATAACCGCCACAAAGCAGTGGAAGAGAACTATACTTCCGGGGGAGAAAAAATGGCCTGGTTTGCCTGGAAACAAGCATCGCTGAGCCGCAGAATGATGAATATGGCCGGCGGAAAAATGAAGAACTTCTTTATAAAACGCTTTTTTGGGAAGGCATGGGGAGATGACCGGGAGCTGCCGGTGTTTGCTCCAAAATCGTTCAACCAGTTATGGAAAGAAAGAAATAACAGCTAATACTTTTTTTATGACCCTTATCGCTATACTGTTACCCTGGCTGTCCTTCCTGTTAAGGGGAAGGATCCTTTCCGGCATTCTCTGCCTGGTGTTACAAATTACCCTTATCGGCTGGCTGCCGGCAGCTATCTGGGCCGTGGTCTCTCTCAACAACGCCCGGGAGGACCGGCGGAACAGGGCTTTGATCAAAGCCATCCGGGAGAAATAGAGAAATAAACTTACTTACTGGATCTTTGCTGCCACCCGCTCAAACATGATGCGGTGCCCCAGGCCGTTCAGGTGTACACCGTCGCCACTATCATACTGAGGCGCTATATTACCGTCTGCCGTGCCCAGTCCGTCCCAGAAATCAATAAAATTGTTCCGGTAGCTGCTCATTATAATATCCCGCATGCGCTGCAGTTTCTTACGTTTGTCTGCAGTGGTATTACGGGGTTGTGTGGTTGTAATATAGTAGCGGATGCCCTGCTGACGTAAAATATCCGTCACCATCTTCAGGTTAACGCGGAAATCTTCTACAGAGAACCCTTCCGTGATATCATTGGAGGGCAGGTTAATGATGATAAGATCCGGCTTCAGGGATAGTGCCTTGTCAATATTATGTTCCAGGTCAGGCTTCGGTTTGTAGAAGGGTAAGTCCCGGCCTTCCGGCAATATCTTGTAGCTGGTGAAACCACCTACGGCAAGATTGGTTACCCTTACCGATGTATCATCTGATTGCAGGTACTCGCGGAGCAGGTTTACCCAGGCGCTGTCAGGCGTTTTAGGCCCCGTGCCTGCAGCTGTTGAAGATCCCAGTACCACAATGTGATGTGCACGTTGATGCTGATTGGCTTTGCGGGCACGTTTGGCCCTGCCAGACAGTTTTCCCATAGCCGTTACCACTACTTCACTTAAGGCCTCTCTGGACGGCTCCAGGGCCACCGTCACATTGTCCTGCTGTTTGTCAAATCGCAACTGCTGACTGTTATAGCCAATATAAGCCAGTTTCAATAAAGGAGATTCCGTCGTATCCAGTGGTATAGCGAAAGCTCCTTTACTGTCTGTTATAGCCGCTTTATTACCGGCGATGACATTTACACCGGGCAAAGGTTCGCCGCTCACCTTGTCTACCACTCTCCCGTTAAAAAAACGCTCAGCGGGAGCAGATAAGGCCACTCCCCGAACGGTTCTCCTCACCTTAGTCCCGTAGGCAGTTATCAACCCTTGTGGATCTCCGGCAACTGCATTTCCTTCCACTGCCTTATTTGTCACAAGCAAACCGGCGCTGATGCTGTCCTCCGTTCTGCTTATGGCAGCTATTTTTTCCGTTACTGCAGCCAACGCAGCATCACGGGCTTTAGCTGCTTCCAGAGCTACTTCCGGTGTATGCTCCTTCTCAAGCTGGCGCGCTTTAACAGGTGGCCGCGCGGTCGCAGGCAAAGGGGGCTTTTTGTGAGTTCCTGATTTGGCCGGTGTGTCTGCAGCAGGTGGGACCTGCACCTGTTTAGTACTGTCAATTGCTTTATATGCCCGGGGAGCCGGTTGCTGCTCTTCCGATCTGGCGAAATTCTTTTGAAGCTCGGCAGATTGTTGCCGGTTGATCCATAAAAAACTCAGGGCCAGTATTACCAGGATGGCAGCAGCGGATGCCCAACGGTAGTACAGCAAACGCAGCCGGCCCTTATCAGACTTTGCCACCCGCTGCTCCAGCCTTTGCTGCAGCTCTGCCAGGTGTGCAGACTGATCAGGTTCATGCCCGGCGTAACCTTCCAGGGCTTCTGCCAGAAAAGGATCGTCCAGGGCCTGCCGTTCCAGGGCATGCATAGCTTTATCATCCAGCTCGCCGGCCAGGTACTGGCGTATAAGCGCTTCGCTTACCCTTGGTTTATTATTTGAATGCTTGTCAGGCATGTTTCTGCTCCATACATATTTTCAGGTTACGCTTGCCGTTCTGTATATAGCTCTTCACTTTCTTCATTTCGTATCCTGTAAGTTCTGCCACCTCGCGGTAACTTTTCTCCTGCAGGTAGAACAGCTGCACGCTTTTCTGCTGTTCAGCCGGCAGGGTTTCCAGGCATTGCTCCATGGCCTGCAGGCGCCCTTCCAGGCTAAACCCGTTTTCATGATGTAATAATTCCTCGCTTTCCATAACAGGCCGGTCTTCCAGGGATACCACCCTTCCTTCCCGCGGTTTCATGGCCCGCAGCTTCATGAGGCAATGATTGCGCGTGAGCACATGCAGCCAGCTTTTGAAGTTTTGCACCTCGTGCTGCTGCAGCTTGGGGATCAGCTCTTCAAATATCTGCATCACAGCGTCTTTACTGGCAGTTTCATCAAAATAGCGCAGGCACACCCCATATACCAGATTCATATAGCGTTGATAGAGCGCAGCCAGGAACTCCAACTTGCCGGTGGTTTTGTACTCCCGGATAAGGCCGGCGTCTGTTGCGTCCTGCATGGTATTGTGGTGTAGGAATGCCATATCTTCTACAGCAATACTAATAAAAATTTTTCTAGCCTGTTAAGTGATATTATTTTAACGAAATGCGGGGGGATATAGAAAAGCAAGGATAGTGCAGGGATCAGGCAGTTAATATAGTATAATGTGAAGCTACCGTGCACCGGTTTGCGGCACACGGTAGCGTGCAAGTTAGTGTTTAAAGTGGCGCATACCCGTCATCACCATCACCATGTCATGCTGCTTGCAGAACTCGATGGAGTCGTTGTCTCTTACAGACCCACCGGGCTGGATCACGGAAGTGATGCCTTCGGTATGGGCAATGCGTACGCAGTCGTCAAAGGGAAAGAAGGCGTCTGAAGCCATGGCAGCGCCTTTCAGGTCAAAATTGAACTGGTGGGCCTTTTCAATGGCATGGCGCAGGGCATCCACACGGGAGGTCTGGCCGCATCCCTTACCGATCAGCTGCTTGTTCTTTACCAGGGCAATGGCGTTTGATTTCAGGTGCTTGCACACCAGGTTGGCAAACTGCAGGTCTTCTTTTTCCGCCTGGGAGGCAGGACGGGCGCCGGCATCGTTCCAGTCTTTGTAGCTACCTGCATCATTGTCCTGCACCAGTACGCCGTTCAGTACATTCTTAAACATATAGGGCTGTCCGGCAGGCTGACGCTGTTCTAACAATATGCGGTTCTTCTTGGTAGTGAGAACGGCCAGTGCATCTGCATCAAAGCCTGGGGCAATGAGTATTTCAAAAAATATCTCGCTGATAGACTCCGCAGTGGCTTTGTCTACCACTACGTTGCATGCCAGCACGCCGCCAAAAGCGCTTTCCTTATCGCCTGCCAGGGCAGCTTCCCAGGCCTCTTTCAGCGTGGGACGGCTGGCAATGCCACACACATTGGTGTGTTTGATAACGGCAAAAGTGGTTTCCTTAAACTCCTGTACCAGCTGGCAGGCGGCGTCTACATCCACCAGGTTGTTATAGGAAAGCTCCTTGCCGTGGAGCTTGTTGAACAGCTCCTGCAGGTTGCCGTAAAATACCCCACGCTGATGCGGGTTCTCACCGTAACGCATTACCTGGCCTTCCGCTACGGAAGACTGGAAGTACTGCGCAGGTTCATTATTCAGGAAATACCTGGAAATAGCCACATCATAATGGGCGCATACTTCAAATGCTTTTGCGGCAAATTTGCGGCGTTCTTCAACAGTGGTATTGCCTTTATTTTCCACCAGTACCTGCTCTAAGTCTGCATACTGATCTTTGCTGGCTACGATCACCACATCTTTGTAATTCTTACCGGCTGCACGGATCAGCGATACGCCGCCAATGTCTATTTTCTCGATGATGGTCTGTTCGTCGCTGGTGCTTTTTACGGTTTCCTCAAAGGGATAAAGATCTACTATCACCAGGTCAATTTCCGGTATTCCGTACTCCTGCAATTGCGCAAGGTCCTGCGGGTTACCACGACGTGCCAGTATACCGCCAAATACCTTTGGGTGTAAGGTTTTTACCCTTCCGCCCAATATGGACGGATAGGCCGTCAGGTCTTCAACCGCTACACATTGCACTCCCTGCTCCTCGATAAATTTCTGCGTACCGCCCGTAGAATAAATAGTTACACCTTGTTCACCCAGTTTCTTCACAATGTTCTCCAGGTTATCTTTATAGAAAACGGAGATCAATGCTGATTTAATTTGCTTTTGCATGAATGGAAAAACATTAGAAATTAATAAGATAGGCTCCCTGATCCGGAACCGAAAAGCAGCGCAAAGTTAGGGCGCTGCAATCATTTTTCCACTGCTGTATTTGCCATAATGGGTTGGAAGCGTCAAAAATGATCATCTTAAAAACAAACATATCCTTTAATTGCATGATACTCAACTTTGGACGATGAGACAATAGCAGATAGTCTGTCCGGAATTTTTTTAAAGGGATGGATGGCCGCCAGCTACTGTCTATGATCACCAGCCTTGTATTACCGGTGCAGATAAACCCGCTGCTTACACCTTCAGGGATTCCGGGCTGCTGTAGACCCGGCGTATAGTTGTCCTTTACCAGGTATTGCTGCCTGGATGGCTGCAGGTATCTTTCTACCAGCGCCTTGTTATGCAGTAAGCCGGTATCTCCTGCAAACTGTACCCGCCTTTCCCTGATAATATCCACGGCCGTGTAACCGGGAACGTTATACACGATGATCAGCCTTCTTTTCTGTGCCTGTATAAGGTCTATGGCATATACACCACTCCAGCAAAGAACAAATGCAAGGGCTGTTATCAGCCCCTGTTTCCACCGCCCCAGCCACAAGGCCAGCAGAGCTGCCATAATTATATAGGCAAACACGGTTGCATACAGCGGCATATAGATATGATCTGTTACCGCGTAGGGCAGGCTTTCAATAAAGGCGGCCAGTTTATTCATCCCATTGATCAGCTGTTGCAGCACCATACCCGCGTAATGAGCTGCTACAGGAAAAGGCGATAAGGCCAATAGTAAAATAAGACCATACAGGATAACCGTGGAAAGGGCCACTATTACCAGGTTAGCCGGCAGAAAAAGGTTCGGGAACTGGTGAAAATAGTACAGGCACACTGGCAGGGTAAGCGCCTGTGCCGCCACACTTACCGCTGCCCCCTGCCATAACTTATCCAGCCACCACCACCGGATAGGCCACAGCTCATACAAGGGGCGGTAACACAGTACGATGCCCAGCACCGCCAGGTAGGATAACTGGAATCCAACATCCAGCAGCAACCAGGGATCATAACACAACAACAGGAAAGCAGACGCCGCCAGGGTGTTATAAATATTGGCATAACGGCGCAACAGCAGCTCTCCCGCAGCAATAACGGTGAACATCACCGCTGCCCGTAAAATAGACGCAGCTCCCCCCGCCAGGAGGGTAAAGCCCCATAACAGTACGCAGATAAGCAGCATTTTGATCACACCGGAATACCGGTGTGCTGGCCACCACTGCAGTAACCATAACAGGCAGCTGTAGATCAGCGCCAGGTGCATGCCTGATATGGCAATAATATGCACCACACCTGCATTGGTATATGACTGCACCAGGGTGCTCTCGAGGTCATAACGGTAGCCTATCAGCAAAGCTGCCGCCAGTGCGGATTCCGGCCCTCTGCCCAGGTACTGTTGCAGCGTGCGGATACACCAGTTCCTTGCGGGCAACAGGTAACGGGCCTCCATCCCCTCTGCCTGCAGCGATGATCTTTTCCAGTAGCCTGTCCTGATATATGCCTGGTGAAAGATCTGCCTGGCGGCGCAATACCGGCGGTAATCAAAAGCGCCGGGATTACCGCTGCTACTTACAGGCTGCAGTTCTCCGCAGATCAGTACCAGGTCTCCGCAGGTTAAGCTGGCCGCGGCCGTATCCCGTTGGAAGTACAAGAGTAGTTTACCATTTGCCCTTAGCGCTTTTCCATTACGGATAAATGCGTCCACCACTGCCACGGCCTTATAACTGCGCGCTTTTTCCTGCAAGGGTTCCTGTAGCCTCACCAATAAGGAGTTCTTACTATAAAAATGCTTTCCGAAATGATCAGCGTGGCGCCTTGCATCCTTCAGCCATACCAGCAAAGCGCCGCTGCAGCAGATGAGCAGATACACCCACATGCTGCGCAGGTTTCTCAGTACATATTGTTGGCCTGTAGCCAAAAATCTGATCAACATCATGCCCGCAATTGATGTCAAAACCAGGCAGACCATCCACCGCCAATCGCAGGAAAGCCATAGCTGCAGCCCGATACCGGTAGTGAATGCAATGGATAAACGTAAAAAGGGTGCGGTACGCAATGGACGATAATTTGGATTAACAATGTTTTTTAAGCGAGCGAATGTAATCAATCAACACCCCAAAATATGTTTATCATGTGTTAACAGGTGCATGAAAAATCTACCCCGGATCGCCCCGGAAAAGATCAAAAAACGATGGGTTACGTTAAAATCCCGTTAACATATTAAGATAATACTTATTTTATTTATATTGATTATCAATATTGTTTGATTTAAATAAAATTCAATCTGTTATTGATTAGTTAACATCTTTTTAAATTATAATATTTATAGTAAACTGCATTACCGGTCACGCTATTTTATTCGTAAATAGTCGTGTCTTTAATGGTTATTTTGAGGGAAAAGAAAGAGCCTGATTTTTATCAGGCTCTGATTTTTTTTACACTATCTTACAAACCTCAATTTTAACAAGCCTATGTATTTACGTTACTGTGCCCTGCTCTTGACAGGGCTGGTTGTTTCCCTAACTTCCAATGCACAACAGGAAACTTTATTATTAAGATCGCCATCTGTAAGTCAGGATAAGATTGCTTTTGCCTATGCCGGTGATATCTGGGTAGCAGGTAGAGATGGCTCAAATCCGCGCCGCATCACGGTTAATCCCGATGTAGAAGCTGAGCCCATGCTGTCTCCCGACGGTAAGTGGATTGCATTCAGCGGCAATTATGATGGTAACAATGATGTGTATGTTGTATCTGCAAACGGTGGTATTCCCCGCCGCATCACCTTCCATCCTTACGGAGATATTGTAAGGGGATGGCATGGTAATGATAAGATAGTGTTCTCATCTGCGCGTGAATCTTATTCTCCGCGTTATTACAAATTGTTTGAAGCAGATATCAACGGCGGACTGCCACAGGCACTGAAAATGCCGGAAGCGCACCAGGGAAATATCTCTCCGGATGGCAAATACACTGCTTATATCAAAAGTCCTGATCCTACTGAAAAATCAGGCGTTTACAGGCCTTTCAAACACTATCGCGGCGGCAACATGCCAAAGATCTGGATCTTCAATAACCAGACGCTGGAAATCACTGAAGTACCGGCAGCAGGTGCTAACAACACACGCCCCGTATGGATGGGTAATGACGTATACTTCCTGAGCGACCGTAACGGCACTACCAATGTTTTCCGCTATCAGCTCACTGATAAACAGGTTACACAGATCACCAACCATAAAGACTTTGATGTAAAAACACTGGCTGCCAGCGGCAACAGCCTTGTATATGAGCAGGCAGGTAAAATACATCTCTGGGAGAACGGCCGGTCAAAAGCCCTTGAAATAGCCCTGCAGGCTGATCTGCCGTATAAACGGCCCCACTGGACAGGCGGCAGCGTACGTAATATGAAGATATCACCCACCGGTGTGCGCGCTGTTGTAGAAGCCAGGGGCGAGATACTCACCGTTCCTGCAGAAAAAGGCGATATCCGTAATCTTACCAATACAACAGGCGCACATGAACGTGATCCGTCATGGTCGCCAGATGGTAAATGGATTGCCTACTTCTCTGATGAAAGCGGCGAGTATACCTTAAAGCTTCGTGATCAGAAAGGTGAAAAGCCGGCTATTACTATTTCCCTGGGAGAGCCCAGCTTTTACTATGATCCTGTCTGGTCGCCCGATAGTAAAAAGATCATCTATCATGATAAACATCTTCGTTTGTACTATATAGATATTGATGCTAAAAAGCCTGTTCTGATCGATGAAGATACCTACGACCGGCCCGACCAATCCTTTGCTGCCAGCTGGAGCCAGGATTCCCGCTGGATCACTTATCATAAAAGGCTGCCCAACATTCTGCGTGCTGTATTCATCTATGATGTAGCTACAGGTAAAAGCCACCAGATCACCGACGGGCGCAGCGAAGCCAGTCAGCCCACTTTCAGCCGCGACGGCAAATTTCTCTTCTTTACTGCCAGCACCAACTACGCGCTCAATACAGGCTGGCTGGACATGACCAACTACGAACGAGATGTACAAAGCAGCATCTACGCAGTAGTACTGGCCAATGAAGCGCCTTCATTACTGGCGCCGGAAAGTGATGAAGAAACCATTAAAAGCGGCGATACTCCTGCAAAACCAGCCGCTGCAGATACATCAAAAGCATCGAAAGATAAATCAAAGAACATCCGTATCGATCTGCAGGATATTGATCAGCGTATCGTTGCATTACCGCTCTCCGCCAAAGCATACACACGCCTCAACGCCAGTGTGGATGGCAAACTGTTTTACCTGGATGGCGGCAATCTTTATGCTTATGATATTGCCAAACGTAAAAGCGATGTGGTCATCAATACCGTTAGCAACTATGAGATCAGCGCAGACGGTAAAAAACTGTTGTACGCCAGCGGCAGCAACCTGGGTATTGTGAGTACCAGCGGTAAATCTACCAACAGCGATGGCAGGCTGAATACGTCTGGGATCCGCATCATGGTAGATCCGGCAGCAGAATGGAAACAGATGTTTAATGAACTGTGGCGCATGGAAAGAGATTTCTTCTATGTGGCCAACATGCACGGAGCCGACTGGAAAGCAATCAGGCATAAATACGAGCAATTCCTGCCCTATGTAAGTCACCGCGAAGACCTCAACTATCTTTTTAATGAGATGATGAGCGAGCTGGTGGTAGGGCACAACTATGTAGGACTGGGCGATGCGCCTTCGCCCATAAACGTGAACGTGGGCCTGCTGGGTGCAGACTATACTATTGAGAACGGGCATTACCGTTTCCGCAAAATATACTCCGGCCTTAATTGGAACCCGCAATTCCAGGCTCCTCTTACCCAGCCAGGCATACTGGTGAAGGAAGGCGATTACCTGCTCGCCGTAAACGGTAAACCGCTGGAAGAGAAAGATAATATTTACGATCTGCTGCAGAACACTGTGGGTAAACAGGTGCGCATCCTGGTAAACAGCCAGCCCTCTGCTACCGGCGCCAAAGAATTTACGGTGGTACCCGTCAATGCTGAAATCAACCTTCGCAACATGGCCTGGGTAGAAGGTAACCGCCGCCGGGTAGACCAGCTCAGTAACGGGCAGCTGGCCTATGTATATATGCCCAATACCGGTAGTGATGGCTATACCTTCTTTAACCGCTACTACTTCTCCCAGCTGGATAAAAAAGGCGTGGTGCTGGACGAACGCTTCAATGGTGGCGGCTCTGCAGCAGACTATGTAATAGACCTGATGAACCGCGAACTGCTCAACTACTGGGCTACCCGCGATGGCAGACCGCAAACCACTCCGGGCAACGCTATCTTTGGCCCCAAGATCATGGTCACCAATGGTTATGCAGGCTCCGGTGGAGACCTGATGCCTTTCCTCTTCCGTGAAAAGAAAATGGGACAGCTGGTAGGTACCACTACCATGGGTATACTGGTGGGTATTTATAATTATCCCGTATTGATGGATGGTGGCTATGCCACTGCGCCCCGCCTGGGTATCTTCAGCAAAGACGGAAAATGGATCATCGAGAATGAAGGCGTTGCGCCGGATGTAGAGATAGAAATGACACCGTCAGATGTGATTGCAGGTAAAGATCCGCAGCTGGACAAAGCGGTAGAGCTGCTGATGAAGGAAGTGAAGAAAACCGCCGATGTAACAATACCTAAACCACCTGTCAGGGCAAAATAAAAACGATTAAAGAATAAAACGTTTAAGGGCTTGAAACGTTCGCGGATAACCGCGGCATTTCAAGCCCTTAAACTTTTAAACTTTCTAGCCTTTATTTACTCAGGTACATGCTCTTTTCTTTATACAACTGCCTGAAATAAGGATCACGCAGGTCTTTAATGAAGCGGATGGCTTCACCGGTAGACTTCATCTCAGGGCCCAGTTCTTTATTAACGCCCGGGAACTTGTTAAAAGAGAATACCGGTTCCTTAATGGCGAAACCGTCCAGTTTCTTCTCTATTGTGAAATCGGTCAGTTTATTGGCGCCCAGCATTACTTTGGTGGCAATGTTGAGGTAAGGTACCTGGTATGCTTTGGCAATGAAAGGCGTAGTACGGGAAGCGCGGGGGTTGGCTTCTATCACATATACCTTTCCGTTCTTAACGGCGAACTGTATGTTGATCAGGCCACGGATGTCCAGCGCACGGGCAATCTTCTCTGCATAGTACTCCATGGTTGTTACTTCCAGGGGACTAAGATTGAAGGCCGGTAATACAGCGTTACTGTCGCCGCTGTGGATGCCCGCCGGTTCTATATGCTCCATCACGCCCATCACGTGGAAGTTCTCACCGTCAAAGATGGCGTCTATTTCAGCCTCCTGGCAACGATCCAGGAAGTGATCTATCAGGATCTTGTTACCGGGCAGGTGTTTCAGCAGGCTGATCACCGCTTTCTCCAGCTCTTCTTCATTAATCACGATACGCATACGTTGGCCGCCCAGTACGTAGCTGGGGCGTACCAGCACCGGGTAACCTACTTCCTTGGCCACTTCAATGGCTTCGTCTGTAGTATAGGCGGTACCGTAGTTAGGATAAGGAATGTTCAGTTCTTTCAGCAGATCAGAGAAACGACCGCGGTCTTCAGCAATATCCATATTATCGAAAGAGGTGCCGATGATACGGATGCCTTTCTCTTCCAGGCGCCTGGCCAGCTTCAATGCGGTTTGTCCGCCCAGCTGTACAATCACACCTTCCGGTTTCTCCAGCTCGATGATTTCCCACAGGTGCTCCCAGAATACCGGCTCAAAGTACAGTTTATTGGCCATGTCAAAGTCTGTTGACACGGTTTCAGGGTTACAGTTCACCATAATGGCGTCGTACCCGCATTCCTGTATGGCCTGCAGGCCATGGGTGCAGCAGTAGTCAAACTCAATACCCTGGCCTATACGGTTAGGACCGGAACCCAGTACGATCACTTTCTTTCTTTCAGAAGGAATGCTTTCGTTCTGTGAATCAAAAGCGGAGTAAAAGTAAGGCGTCTTTGCTTCAAACTCTGCTGCGCAGGTATCTACCATTTTATAGGTACGCGTAATGCCGAGGGCTTTACGCTTTTCGTATACTTCTTCTTCGGTGAAGTCGCCAAAGAGGTGGGCGAGCTGTTTGTCTGAGAAGCCCATCTGTTTGGCTTCACGCAGCAGCTGGGCAGGAACACTTTGCAGATCATGCTCCGCCAGTTGTTTCTCCAGGTTCACGATATCGTTGATCTGGTGCAGGAACCAGCGGTCTATCAGGGTCAGTTGCTGGATGGTTTTTACAGATACCCCTTCCATCAATGCATCCTTGATACGGAAGATGCGGTCCCAGGTGGGCGTTTTCAGCCTTTCCAGCAGCTGGTCGCTCTTCATGAGTGATTTGCCGTAGTAGCCCAGGCCAATGGCTTCGTTCTCCAGGCTCTGGCAGGCTTTCTGAATGGCTTCGGGGAATGTACGGCCAATGGCCATTACCTCTCCTACAGATTTCATCTGCAGACCCAATGTTTCATCGGCGCCTTTGAACTTGTCAAAGTTCCAGCGCGGTACTTTTACAATCACATAGTCCAGCGCCGGTTCAAAGCAGGCAGAAGTATTGCCTGTGATCTGGTTGTTCAGTTCATCCAGCGTATAGCCAATAGCCAGTTTGGCGGCTATTTTAGCGATGGGATAACCCGTGGCTTTGGAAGCCAGTGCAGAAGAGCGGCTTACACGGGGATTTATTTCAATAGCAATGAGCTCTTCGTTCTCAGGGTTCAGTGCAAACTGTACGTTACAACCGCCGGCAAAATTGCCAAGGTCGCGCATCATCTGCATGGCCTTGTTACGCATCTCCTGGTAAGCAGTATCGCTCAGGGTCATGGCGGGCGCTACGGTAATGGAGTCGCCGGTGTGCACACCCATTGGGTCCAGGTTCTCCACGGTACAGATGATCACTACGTTGTCGTTCTTGTCGCGCAGCAGTTCCAGTTCAAATTCTTTCCAGCCCAGCACAGCTTTTTCTACCAGTACCTCGTGTATGGGAGAGGCCTGCAGGCCGCGGTTCAGCGCTTCATCCAGCTCATCCTTGCTGTGCACAAAACCCCCACCGGTACCGCCTAATGTAAATGAAGGGCGTATTACCAGCGGAAAGCCTATCTCCTGCGCAAACTCTTTTCCTTCCAGGTAAGAGTTGGCAGTTTTAGCGGGCGCTACAGGAACGTTCAGTTCTATCATCCACTGGCGGAACAGTTCACGGTCTTCCGCTTTGTTGATCGCTTTAATGTCTACCCCGATCAGGCGTACATTATACTTTTCCCAGATACCCAGTTCATCGGCTTCTTTACAAAGGTTCAGCGCAGTTTGTCCGCCCATGGTTGGCAGTACAGCATCTATCTGGTTCTCTTCCAGTATCTGCTCTATACTTTCCACGGTAAGCGGCAACAGGTATACCCTGTCGGCCATCATAGGATCCGTCATGATAGTGGCCGGATTAGAGTTGATCAGTACCACCTTTATCCCCTCTTCCCGCAGAGAACGGGCTGCCTGGGAACCGGAATAGTCAAATTCGCAAGCCTGACCAATAATAATAGGACCAGAACCGATAATGAGAACAGATTTGATAGATGAGTCTTTTGGCATTTGTATATAATCTATTGAAAATGAAAAACCCTGTTGATTTTCATGCCAAGTGATGGACAAAAAAAATCGTGCAAAATTAAGCGTTTCAAAGTATTGTGGGGAAATTAAATTTTCTTCAGGCGCTGTAAAATGCGCTTCCCTTAAACAATCGATTTAAAACATAGTATTATATGTTGTAGTATTTAACACGTATTCACCACATAAAGCATTAGTATAAATAGACATGTAAACCCTTACCTTTGCGCCGTAAATTTTATTTTTAATAACCTGATATCTATGAAAAAAATCTTTCTGTTCCTGTTAACCGCCGGTATAACCCTTTATGCCTGCAAGAAAGACAAAGACAACCAAGAGACTCCCGGTGTACAGATTGACCCGGCTGATGCCAAGGCGCTGACTGCCGCCGTAAAAGTGTTTCACGGCACCAACATTACCGGAGCAATTCCGCTCACGCCAGTTACGGAAGCTCCCGTATTGGCAGCCTCTTCCAACAACCAGACCATCATGGCGATCAGCGGACGTTATGCCGTGATCATCCCCGAAGTAGCATCCGGCGAGGTTTCCGGTTACTATGTACAGATCACCGGGGCTGATTCTTATTTCAAGGTGGATTATTCCAAGCCCGTCTCCGGCCGTAAAAAGCCCCGCACAAGCTCCGGTCTGTCCAGAATAACCGGCAGTAATGCAGATTCGGCCATCGTTATTGTACTGCCCGCCAATATAAAACCCGGTACTTTCTGCCTGGAATATGCGGCTTATGATGCTGAGAACCGCCTAAGCAATTTTATCAAAGCCTGCGTAACCGTTATTGCCGCCGGAACAGATGAAAGCGGAACGGCCATCCTTGGCAGCTGGAGGCTAAGCCGCGAACAAAGGGACGGCGAATGGCGGGATCCCTACAAGGCAGACAGCTCATTTAACCAGTATGCTTGCTCCGCGGATACGCTTGCAGCCTGCTCCCCCAACTTTACCAATTGCATTAGCGTAGCCCAGTATATTAACCAGGTGGTGACAAGCGAAGTCACCTTTGCTGATAATGGCAGGTTTGAATCTTATTTTTCTGAAAAGTACATGTATCTTTCGCTGGCGCGCACACCCTGTAACAATCCGTCCTACATTACCAATGATGAGAACTGGACGGATGCAGGCGGCTGGTCTTACAATGCAACCACCAAAAAGCTGACAGTGGTATATGATTATGACGATGGTGAGCCTAATTATGACGTGCTGATCATTCCTGTAGTTGAACTGAGCAGCACAAAACTGGTGCTGGAGAATGAGCCGGACGAGCGGTCTGAATACGTAAGAAAATAAAGGCAACCGCTTTTAATAAAGAAAGTCCCGGTAAGAACTTACCGGGACTTTCTGTTTTTATTATTATATGGCTGAACAAACTCGTTTTTTATGCTTTTACCCTGCTGCCCATAACAGCAATACAGGTACCCATCAGTGCAATAATGGAGAAAGAAATGCTTAAGTTGGACGCCTGCGCCACAAACCCGATCAGCGGCGGCCCTACCAAAAAGCCCAGGTAACCGATGGTAGATACGGCAGCCAGCGCCATGCCTGCAGACATTGATTTTGATTTTCCCGCAGCGCTGTACACCAGTGGCACCACCGAAGATACGCCCGCTCCCACCAGCAGAAAGCCGAATATGGCAGTGGCAAAATATGGCAGCAGTACTGCTATCAGCAGGCCGGATGCCGTTAAGGCGCCACTGAGCTGTAAAACCCTCCTGGAACCCAGACGGGTAGTAAGCCAGTCGGCTATAAAGCGGAAAGAAGCCATTGTACTCATAAAGGCCGCATAACCTATACCCGCCATACCATCCGGCGCCTTGATCACTTTCTTGAAATACACCCCGCTCCAGTCAAACATGGTACCTTCACAGATCATAGAGCAGAAAGCAATTACACCCAGTATGATCAGTGGCCACAGGATACGCAGTTTCCTCTTTGCCCAGATATAACGCACGCGCGCAAGCAATGCAGGGTTCCTCCATCTTTTCACAAATTTTTTAGCACGTCTTATTGCCCGCTCCCATATAGACATCGTTGCTTTCTTCAGCGCCGCTTCTTTATGCGGAACAATATGTCTGCCGCTTAATACAACAATCAATACGCCCATTACAGTGATCAGCAGGAAATGCTGGTAAGGCAGTATTTCCTGCCCGGCCATCAGCGCCCCTATGGCAGCCCCTGTAAAACCGGCCAGGCTCCAAAGTCCATGAAAGGAAGCCATTACTGATCTGCCATACATTTCCTCTACCGCTACGGCCTGCGTATTTACCGCTATGTTGGCCAGGTTACCGGTAAAGCCAAACAGCATCAGCACTGCAAACAATTGCCAGGGTGTTGCTACCAGGCCCAGTACCGGTAGCACTACTGCATAGAAAATACCGGCTACCAGCACCACCTGTTTGCTGCCGAAACGGCTCACCAGGTATCCGGCCACGGGCATGGATATCATTGAACCGATGGGAAGCGCCAGCAACACACCGCCAAGGCCGCCTTCGCTAAGGTGCAGCGACTGCTGTATAGCGGGTATGCGCGATGCCCAGCTGGAAAAACATAGCCCAGTTAAAAAAAACAGGGAGCTTACCGCAATACGAGCCACTCTTTTTGAAGACATAGCATCAATTGATAAAGATTGCAACATGTTATATTTATATCACTTTAATACCCAACTTCTGGTAGGGCGCTATTAATTCCGGCTCCAGGCGGTCGGTAATAATAGTATCCAGTTCTGACAGCTCACATACCTTAAATGCTTCTGCAGTGCCCATCTTATCACTGGTGGCCAGCGCCATTACCCGGCTGCCTGCCTGCACCATGGCATATTTCAATTCCGATTCTGCCAGGTCTATATTGGTAACCCCCGCCTCCGGATGCAGGCTGCAGATGCCCAGGAAGCAGATATCTGCCCTTACCCTTTCAAACATCCGGATGGTATCCAGGCCCGAAGTGATCTGCGAATTCTTAAACACCCGTCCACCGGTAAGGATCACTTCTGCAGATGGGTGCTCCATCAGCTGCATGGCAATGGGCACACTGTTGGTGATCACCGTAATCCGCAGCTGGGGCGGGAACATTTTTACCAGCGTATAGGTAGATGTACCGCCGTCCATAATAACCGTCTGCCCGTCATGCAGGAATGACAAAGCCTTGCCTGCAATGGTGCGTTTATCATCTTCATGTAAGCCTATCCGGTCTTTAAAAGAATAAGGATGGGGAGAATGAGGAATAGCGCCACCTCTTACCTTGATCAGCAGGCCGTTTTGCGCCAGCACTTCCAGGTCGCGGCGTACCGTATCCTCAGAAACCTGCAGATCATTGCTTAATTCTGTCTGTAATACCTTCTGATCTGTCTGCAGTTTCTTTAATATATAATCCAGGCGCTCTTCTTTCAACATGTTCTTGCTATTTTCTGCAATATTATGTAATTATTTGCAATATTCTACTATGATTATCGAGACTAAATGCATAATTTTGCACAAAACAGCAAGATATGGCAAGAATTGCAATAGACATGGATGGTGTGATGGCAGACAGCACACAGCATTATATAGACTGGTATGCAGCACGTTACGGTGTTAAGGTAGAGAAAGCAAGCCTGCTGGGAAAACCAGAAACCACCGGTTTCCCCCTGGAAGGCGTAGTTCGTCAGTTTCTGTACACACCGGGCTTTTTCAGAACAAAACCGGTTATTCCCGGCGCCCAGGAAGTGATCAAGGCCCTGCACGACAGACATGAAGTATACATTGTTTCAGCGGCCATGGAATTTCCGCAGTCGCTTTCTGAAAAACTGGCCTGGCTGGAAGAGTATTTCCCCTTCATCAGCTGGCATAACATCGTTTTCTGCGGATATAAGAATATTGTGGATGCAGATTATATGATCGACGATCATATCAAGAACCTGAGCACCTTCAAAGGGCAACCCCTATTGTTTACCGCTCCGCATAACGTGAACGTAGAGGGTTTCAAAAGGGTGAACACCTGGGAAGAAGTAGGTGAGCTGTTATTATAACTAATCCTGCTCATCCTCCTCGAAAACAGGTGGAGAGTACATCACGCCCGCACGGTTGTTGAACCAGGTGTAGGGGTAATAATCCGGGTTGCTCACAAACCCTGCTTTAACAGGTGCGGTGAGCATCCTGGCTTCGAAAGCTTCATATTCTCCCCTTGATCCAACGGGCAGGTGCTCTATATTACGCCATAATACATCATAGCCGTTATTGTGGCGGTTCACAAAACATTCAAACCATTCCTTCCTTTCGTCCTGCTGGTCAGCTTTAAGGCTTTCGCAAAGTTCTATGGCCGTATCCTTTACAAAGTCCTGCATCCATAAGGTGAGCGGCATCTTAAATGGTTGTACCAGCAGCATTACCTGGTCTGGCAATAACAAATGGCTCCTGATAATGATTTGCTGCTCTTCATGCGCGGCGTTCAGATGACGGGCAATGATGGCAGAATAGCGCGGCCGTGTCAACAGGTTGGGCCTTCCCATGACCGCCATAGATATAAACCATGTTTCCGGAAACTGCGGGGTGATTGACATAATTAACAATTTTTGGATCAGGATGAGTGGCCAGATATCAAAAGCATTCCTGGGCTACACAAACCTAAACAAAAATTGTTACTTACAGCAATTAATGTATTGTATCAATCCTCTTAAGATCAATATCGTTGTTATGGTTCCTATAAAAATTCAGGTCATTACATTTTTGTATACAGAATATAAATGTTTAAGAGGTGGTTAACATTGGAAGCGAAGTACAGTGGTTGTGCTTAAACTTTTTTGGAACGGCTTTGCTTACGCAGTAGTACAATATCCTTCTTGAAAGCATCCAGTGTTTCTTTTAGTGCGTTGTGTTGTTTTAACAACTGGTTGTAATCTTCCAGCAGGCGGTAATACTTTTCCCGCAGTGCCAGCAGTTCATCAGAATCTGAAGTTCGTACATCCTCTACCGTGTCAGGATGCAGAAAAGCGGCTGCTGTGATCTCCAGCGCTTTTGTTACTGCCTCGAGTTCGCCGGGCTCAAACAATGGTTTTTCAAAAAGGTTGTACATGGTTCTTCTGCTCATGTCTAAACGTCTGGCCAGCTTGCTCTTGTTCAGACCCTTTTCCTCTATCAGTTCTGTAAAGCGTTGCCCGTGGTGCGCTACTGTTGTTGCTGCCTGGCCTTTACCTCCTTTTACCACTACCATATTGTTCCACTGGTAAAACTCTTCTGCACTGATCCCTACAAGCGCGCAGAAACGTTCCAGGGTGGATCTTTTCATATCGCTTTTCCTGAGGTGATAGTGTGCTATCTGGTTGGTGAAGCCTGCCATTCTTGCGAAGTCAACAATCTTTATTTTTCTCTGTTTGAGGATTTGCTTTAAGCGCTGGCCCATGTGGATTAACCCGTGCTGCATGGTAAACTAAATTTTTTACACTTATTGTTTATGTCAGTTTTTCATAGTACATCATTATTACAATATAAATAATTCCTATTTCAATCAGCGAATTAAAATTTCGCAACAATAAGAAAAATATCATTAACACAATTCAGTATTCTTTGCTAAATCAATCTCCTGTTATATATCAGGCAGTCAGGCTGCGATACAAATTATCCACAATACAATTCACATTTCCCTGAGAACAGCCAGGAGCGCAGATCAGCAGCGTATTGGCGGAATGATAAAATAATAAGTAAAAAACATTCCGATTCAGATCATTATCAATATATTTGCTGACATTAAAGCAGGCAATTATCGTTTAACATGATGTATTATTAATTAAACCACCCAGTAATTTATCTGACATCAAATAGCCAAAAACCTTGAGACCATGAAGAAGTTAATACCTCAAACGCCGGTGCCTGTTAATATGCTGCAGGATATCCACTCCAGCCTGGTTAATCTTCCTATCCGTTTCCGCGAAAAAGTATGCGAAGAATGTTCCTGGAGCGTACCTACCTTTTACCGCAAAATGCGTGGGTTTGATAAACCCGCCGAAGCCAACCGTAAAATGGTGCCTGCACTCAGCAACGCGGAAAAAGAAAAGATCGTTGCCGTAATGGATGAAGTGTTCCGCGAGTTCTGGGAACATGGGGATAAGTATCGCAAGAAGCCGCAGCGCTGAACACTGTACCCGGATATTGGTTAACACGAAAGGAATATGGTAGTGCTGCAAAAAAATTTTACCTTGCAGCGGTTTTAATAAGAACATATACCTATGAAAAAATTCTTCGGGTTTTCCATCATCGCCACATTCATTGCGTTATCCACCATGCAGGTGGGCTTTGTTTCCTGCACAAAGGAAAATGACACTATCACCGTTCGGGATACAATTAAAGTGATCGACACCGTTACAGTGAAAGATACCATTAAAACGGTAGATACTACTGTTACCACCGAGATCCTGACAGCTAACAGCTGGAAGATCCAGGAGATCAGAGGCGTTACCGGTAATGCAAACGTGTATTACAAAAGAGGCAATACCGCCAACACCAATACACAAAACTTTGATAATGAGTATATCACTTTCAGAGCAGACAAAACAGGAACTTATGTGGATAATAACGGCGGCCAGAGCAGCCTGACCTGGGACTTTACCAATGCGGCGCATACAACCCTGTCCGTTACCGTAAACTTCCCTTCAGGCACCATTGCAATGACTTGGGACCATCTCTGCTATAGAAACAAAAGCATTAAATACGAAGAGTTCTATACCAGTAAAGGCGTTAACAGCCACTCCTACGGTCTGAGAATAATAAAATAACATTTCTATTTCTCCAATAAAAGAGAGGGCATTCACCAGCTGGGGGATGCCCTCTCTTTTTCCCCTCACCACCACCCCAACTAAACTTTTCGTTTTTATAAACTAAATACTTAGTTTTGCGGAAAGCTGATTTAACATGTACAAACCTATACTCTTATTCCTGCTACTGACCACCTGTTATTTTACACCTGCCAAAGCCCGGCAGAAAGATAGTATAGACAATGCCCTCGTAGTAAGCTGGTTCCAGGATCAGCAATATGATCAGGCAGCCGCATACCTGCAGAACCGCGTAAACCCCGCCAATACCAGTCAGCTGGCACTCCTGGGCTATGCATATTATCAATGGGGCAGATGGCCCGAAACCATTCAAACCTATCAGCAGATACTGCAATTGGACAGCCAGCACCTTTCCGCGCACCAATACCTGGCGGCTATCTTCATGCAACAGGAAAATCCTGTACAGGCCATCCCCCATTATCAAAAGCTGATCAGCCTGCGGCCGCAGCAGGCGCTTTATTACAGGCAGCTCAGCTTTGCATACTTTGCCGCCCGTATGCAGGATAGCGGCTTTGCCTGCCTGCAAAAAGCCTATGCCCTCAACCCCGCAGACGCCAAAGTAGTGGCCCGCCTGGCAGAAGAGTGGATGACCCAGCAACGCTATGCTGCGGCAGACAGCATCCTGCAGCCCTACCTGGCCACTGATTCCCTGCAAACCGCTGTCATCATCCCCGGCATCAAGAACGCTTTTTATTTAAAGGATTATCCCCGCGCCATCGCACTGGGCCAGCGTCTTATCCGCCTCAAAGTGATCTCCGCCACCGCCTACACATATGTAGCTGCCGCCTGCTATTATAACCGGCAATACCAGGAATGCATATACGTAAATGATTTCCTGACGCAACAGCAACTAAATACAGAAGCTACCATGTACTATGCCGCTATGGCCTGTACGGCATTGAAAGACTATACGCGCAGCAATGAGTTGCTGCAGCAATGCATTGATCTTTCCAAATCCAGAAGCCTGGATGATTATTACACAGCCATGGGCGCCAACTATGAAAATATGAAGGCCTATAGGAAAGCTACCGCCTGCCTGGATACCGCCTACTACCTCTTCCACAAGCCGCTCCGCCAGTATAGCATTGCCCGTATCTATGACGAGCATCTCAGCGATCCTGCCGCGGCCAAACGCCATTACCGCCGCTACCTGCTGATGGCGGCCCGCAGGGAAGAAGATCCCGCAGTTTTCAAATATGTACAGCAGCGGCTGGGAGAAATGGAGAAAAGAAAATAAATTTACTCTCCGTTGTAACCAAAAAACAAAAAGCAGCTATGGCCTACCCATATCAGATCAACAGTTTTGATGACTATCAGCAAGCCTATCACCAGAGCGTAGTAGACCCGGAAGGTTTCTGGGCCAACGTGGCAGAGAACTTTATGTGGCGCCGCCAATGGGATAAAGTGCTGGAATGGAATTTTAAAGATCCTGACATTAAATGGTTCCAGGGCGGTAAACTGAATATCACAGAAAACTGCCTGGATCGTCATCTGGGTACGCTAGGCAATACTCCTGCTATTATCTGGGAACCCAACGATCCGGAAGAACGCCACCGCATCCTTACCTATCGCGAACTGTATAACAAGGTATGCCAGTTTGCCAACGTATTGAAGAATAACGGCGTTAAAAAAGGCGATCGTGTCTGCATCTACATGGGCATGATCCCCGAACTGGCTATTGCCGTGCTGGCCTGCGCCCGGGTGGGAGCCATCCACTCCGTAGTATTCGGCGGTTTCAGCGCACAATCCATTGCAGACAGGATACAGGATGCGCAATGCAGCCTGGTAATCACCTGCGACGGCGCTTTCCGCGGTAATAAAGACATTCCTCTCAAAGCGGTGATAGACGATGCCCTGATGGCCTGCCCCAGCGTAAAACGCGTGATCGTTTGCACCCGTACCCGCACCCCGGTGAGCATGCTCAAAGGCCGCGATGTATGGTGGGAAGATGAGATCAAGGCAGTGGAAACCCAGGGCAACCCGCCTGCCCCTGCAGAGGAAATGGATGCAGAAGATACCCTCTTCATCCTCTACACCTCCGGCAGTACCGGCAAACCAAAAGGTGTAGTGCACACCTGCGGCGGCTACATGGTATATGCCAACTACACTTTTGTAAATACTTTCCAGTACCAGCCCGGCGAAGTGTACTTCTGTACCGCAGACATCGGCTGGATCACCGGGCATAGCTATATCCTCTACGGCCCCCTGAGCGCAGGCGCCACCACCCTGATGTTTGAAGGGGTGCCTACCTGGCCCGATGCCGGCCGCCTCTGGGACATTACGGATAAATTCAGGGTCAACATCCTGTACACCGCTCCCACCGCCATCCGCAGCCTGATGGGCTTCGGACTGGGCCCGGTAAATCATAAAGACCTCAGCTCTCTCCGCAAACTGGGCAGTGTAGGCGAACCCATTAACGAAGAAGCATGGCACTGGTTCAAAACACAGATCGGAAAAGATAAATGCCCGATCGTAGATACCTGGTGGCAAACAGAAACCGGCGGTATTATGATCACTCCCATAGCCGGTATCACCAAAGAAAAACCCGGCTACGCCACCCTGCCTTTACCTGGCATACAACCCATACTGGTGGATGAGAACGGGAAAGAGATTGAGGGCAATGGCGTGAACGGCAACCTCTGTATCAAGTTTCCCTGGCCCGGTATGCTGCGTACCACCTATGGCGATCATGAACGCTGCCGCAAAACCTATTTCGCTACCTACGATAACCTGTACTTTACCGGCGATGGTTGCCTGCGCGATGAAGACGGTTACTACCGCATTACCGGACGCGTAGACGATGTGCTGAATGTAAGCGGCCACCGTATCGGCACCGCCGAAGTGGAAAACGCCATCAACATGCACGCCGGCGTAGTAGAAAGCGCAGTAGTAGGCTACCCGCATGATATTAAAGGCCAGGGCATCTATGCCTATGTGATCGCAGAAAAAGCCACCCACGATGCTGAACTGACAAAAAAAGATATTATACAGACCGTGTCCCGCATTATCGGGCCCATTGCCAAACCCGATAAGATACAGTTTGTAAGCGGCCTTCCAAAAACACGCTCCGGTAAGATCATGCGCCGCATCCTGCGCAAAATAGCAGAAGGCGAGCTGGACAACCTGGGCGATACCTCTACCCTGCTGGATCCTGCAGTGGTGGAAGAGATCAAACGCGGAAGGCTGTAGGGAAGTACACAGCTGTCAGTTGACAGTTACCGGTTGCCAGTAAAAACGATTGCCAACCGGCAACTGTCAACTTTTTTTATTTTTACCAGCGCCTATGAACAAACACACCTGGCAATTATTTTCCCGTTACTGGTTGCGGCCGTTCGCTATCGTGCTGGCGATACTGACAGTACTATACTCCGCTTACTGCATTTATACCCTCCTGCCGGCTGCCCGGCACCTGTCTTTTCTCCGGCTGCTGAAATTACTGGCGCTGATATTACTGTACGCCGCCATCGCATGCCTGAATGCAGCGGCTTTCTTTGCAGCCGGCATTGCGGGCCGCGGATTGGCCAGGTCCTGGTACCAGCAGCCCATCAGGTTGTTCCCCGGCTTTCTGCTCATTCTCCTGCCCATGGCGCTGACCACCTTTATGCTCACGGCCTTTGTCAAACCGGCTGCGTCCTTCCGGCAGGCTAAACTGCTGCGCAATGCCGCCGCCCCCTCAGATACCCTGGGCCTCTTTGCATTATATGCGGCAGCCAAACCACTGCACCAGGAGCTGGCCGTACCCAGGAAACAACTGATAGACACTGTGGGTAAATACATGTCCAGGGACCAGGCCAACAGCCTTACCTGGCTGGACACCCTGACCGCACTTAACATCAGCGCCGAAGAAGTAAACTGGCATTATGTGGCTGATCCCCGTTATGGCTTTTACCCACCCGGTACCTTTGAGCTCCTGAAAGAGATGCACCGCATACAGAACAAGATCGATCTCAATATGCAGCAGCGCTGGAGATGCTTTCAGCAACCCATCTACCTCCTGCTGTTCTTCTCCCTGGGGCTTTTCCTGGGCGCCTGTTTTCTCCGCTACCCGCTTTGGGCGCTCCTGCTGTTTACCACGGTAGTTTATTTTGTATACCTGCTGATGATCAGCGAGGGCATAGAGAATGCCGCAAAAAAAGACAATTTTGCTTCCTGGGTGGCTTATCTCCTCCCGGTCTGGATCGTGCTGGCTGCCTGTGTTATTATGTATGTCTTCATCCGTACCACGCTTAAACCGGGCACACCCCTGCGGCGGATACGGATTCGTTAAGCTGTCGTCCTTACCTTTGTATCAGTTATGAGATACCTGAAGCGCGCACTCCGCATTATACTGGTGCTGCTGATGCTGTTCAACATCATCCTGGCTTTTCATGCCTGGAAATTCACCCATTTTTATGATGATGCAGGGCACCGCAACAAACGCCCCGAACAAATGAGCACCTGGGAAAAGACCCGCACCATATTGTTTGGTGTAGACCTTTCCAAACCTGTGCTCAGCGCCTTCCCGGAAGTAGCCTATGAAACCGTGCGTCTCAAAACCGCCAATGGCCTGAAACTGGAAGGCTGGTGGATTCCTGCCGCCCAAACGGCCAAAGGCACCGTGGTACTATTGCACGGCTACGGCAGTAACAAAGGGGCCAAACTGCCCGAAGCCCTGTATTTCCACCAACAGGGATATAACACCTTCCTGCTCGATTTCAGGGCACATGGCAACAGCGATGGCCATACCTGCAGTGTGGGCTATAAGGAAGCGGAAGATGTGAAGCTGGCTTATGATTATGTACGTCAACGCGCAACAGCACCGGTCATACTCTGGGGCATGAGCATGGGCGCCGCCGCTATCCTGAAAGCAGTGTCGCAGTACCAGCTGCAGCCCAATAAAGTGATCCTGGAAGCGCCTTTTGCCACCCTCACAGATGCCGTAAAAAGCCGCATGTGGGCCGTACACATGCCCGGCACTCCCTTTGCCCAGATCATTACTTTCTGGGGCGGTATAGAACAGGGTTTCTGGGCCCCCGGCTTCAGGCCGGCGGATGATGCCAGGCACCTGCATATGCCCGTGCTGCTTTGCTGGGGACGGACCGATATCCGCGTAATGGAACATGAGACCAACAGCATCTTCCGCCAGCTGGGCAGCACAAATAAAAAGCTCGTAGTGTTTGAACACTCCGGGCACCAGTCTTTTTACAGGAATGAAACAGAGAAATGGACGGCTGCAGTTAATGCCTTCCTTCATCAGCCATGATCAGCGGCGTATTACCACGGGCGTTCCTATTTTAAGCAGCTCATACAGCTCATTCACATCCGCATTCTTCATGCTTACACAACCCAGTGTCCAGTTAATGCGGCTGTCTACATAAGCATCCCGTATACCGGAGGCATATTCAACCCCATGGATACCGATCCCTCCGCCAATATCAGCATTGGGACCAATCAAACCCTGCTGCTGGCGCTGATGGAATTTTGCCCAGGAAGCTTCATTAGGATAATCCAGCAACATAAACCTGCTCCAGCGCCCGTCATAACGTTTAGCCTGGATGCGGAAAGTGCCTTCCGGTGTCTGGCGGTCGCCCTGTATCAGCTTATCAGCCATCTTGCGGCTTCCGAACACCACTTTATAGATCTTACGTAATTTTACATCTTCATACAGGTATAAGCGGTAATCGCTTTTATCTATCAGCAGGAAAACTTTGTCGGCATCAATATCATCCGGCCTCAGTTTTACGGTGTACAACCCGCTCTCATTATTAAACCCGCTTAAGGGTATCAATAATATCAGCAATAAACTAAACCAACTACAACGCGGCATCTCACAAGGGTTTTTTAGCTCTATGATAACGAAGGTCTTAAGAGTTTATTGTGCACACAATACCAAATTTCAAATTCCAAATACCAAATTCCAAAGTTGTGGCACGGATGTCCTGCTATAAAACAAGCGTCCCAAATTCCGAACCGGAACTTGGGACGCCTTTAGTATTCGCTTTTGGAATCTGGATTTTGGAATTTGGAATTTGGTGTTTGGTGTTCGCAACGCTTAGTAGCCAAACAGCTCCTCCAGGCTTACCTTCTTCACTTCACCGAATTTCTTGAGATCATCCAGGTTGATGTTCTTTTCAGAACCCAGTATGCAATAAGTGTAAGGCTTATTGGCCAGGTTCTCATCATGGAACTGTTTCACGTTATCAAAATTCAGTTTATCAACAGCTGCGTATACGTCTTTACGGTAGTCAGTGTTCAGTCCCAGTTTCTGCGCATTGAGATAGCTGAATATGATACCGTCCTGCGTGATACGTTGTGTTTCGATATCCTGCTTGAGGCTTTCCTTGGCGGTTTCCAGCAGCTTGTCAGAACGCGGAATATCATTCAGCAGTTCGTTCATGCCGTTGATCGCTTCGTTCATTTTATCTGCCTGGCTGCCTACGTAGGCCACAACAGAATAACGATCTTCCTTTTTATCAGGCTGCACATAGAAAGCGTAGGTAGAGTAAGCCAGCGCTTTTGATTCGCGGATGGTCTGGAATACGATAGAACCCATGCCGCCGCCGAAGTAGTTGTTGAACAGGTTCACCACCGCGGTGTTGGAGGGGTTGAAGTTGCCATTGTTCCGTACCCAGTTCACCTCTGCCTGTACCATATCATAGTCTGCAAACAATACCTGGTTGCTGGCCTGCGTGCTCTTTGCAAATTTCACGGCTTCCGGTGCAGCTTTGAAGGCAGCCGGTATGGGGTGCAGCTTCTTAACGGCAGCAGTGGCGTTAGCCAGTGATTGCGGACCATAGTAAATAACGGTATGCTTGTAAGATGGCAGGGTATGCAGTATCTCTGTCAGCTCTGCAGAAGTAAGGCCATCCAGCTCTTCTTTGCTCAGCTGGTTGTTGTACGGGTTCTTAGAACCATACATGCCATACTGTACCAGGCCCCGCATAATGGCTACCTTGCTCAGCTTATTATCTGTACGCGCTTTCAGCAGGCGTCCCTTGAGTGCTGCCAGGGCTTCTTCATTCGGCTGACAGTGTGTAAGCAGGTGATCAAACAGCTCTACTGCCTTATCAAAATTTTCCTGCAGACCGGAAATAGTGATCATCGTTACATCTGTACCGGATGACACGTTGAAGTTACAGGCAATGTTATAGAACTGCCTGCTGATCTCTTCTGTAGTGTATTTATCTGTTCCCAGGAATTGCAGGTACTGTGCTGCCAGCGGCAGTTTTTTATTGTTCCAGCTGCCCATGTCAAAACGGTAGTACAGGCGGAACAGGTCATTGGCTTTATTCTGTACATACAGTACTTCTGCAGGACCGATCTTGCTTTTCTGTATATCCTTGCTGTAATCCAGCCATTGCGGTTTCACCGGTGTGGCGGGAATGGCGGCAATAGACTGCAGGAAGGGCGACTGCGCTTCGCGGTTCACTTCTACCGGTGTAATAGCAGGCTTCAGCACTTTCTGGATGTTCTTGTCTTCGCCTTTGCGTTTGTACACCAGCACATAGTTATTGTTCAGGTACTTGTTGGCAAAATCAACGATCTGCTGTTTGGTAACCTTACTCATATCGTCTATCATCTTCACATCGCTCAGCCAGTTTTCTCCCCTGTGCTTGATGAAGCCGTCCATAATCGTGTTGGCACGGTTGTCGTTCCTTTCCAGGCCCTGTAATTCAGACAGCTTGGCGTTGTTAACGATGGCTTTTACCAGTGATTCGTCAAACTCTCCCTTCTTCAGTATCTCCAGCTGCCCAAGCAGCAGGTCTTTCACTTCTTCCAGGGTCTGGCCCTGCTTGGCTTTACCGCTCAATGCAAAAACAGTATAGTCTTTCCATTGCAGCTGGCTAACGCCTGCGTTCAGCACTTTCTGTTGTTTATTGATGTTGAGGTCCAGCAGGCCGGCCTTACCATTATTCAGTATCTGGCTCAGTACCTGGAGCAGTACGGTAGACTGTACGTCTGTTGCGCCGGGCATGCGGAAGGCGATGTTCACGTTCTCTGCATCAGGCCCAAACACTTCTTTTACTACAGGCGAGGTGATTGGCGCTTCAGGTGCAGCTTTGTATTCCTTCACAGGTTTGGGCTGCATGTAGGCAAACTGCTGATCTATCTTTTTGATCACGTAATCCGGATCAAAATCGCCGGCCATTACAATGGCCATATTGTTAGGCACGTAGTATGCTTCATAGAAATCCCGGATCGATTTCAGGTTCGGGTTTTTCAGGTGCTCCACGGTACCAATGGTAGACTGCTGTCCGTAGTTATGCGTGGGGAACAGTGCCGCCAGCATGGTTTCATACATCTTACGGCCATCATTATCCAGGCCGCGGTTCTTCTCTTCATACACGGCTTCCAGCTCGGTATGGAAAAGGCGGAAGATAGGCTGGCGGAAGCGTTCACTCTGCACGGCAAGGTATTTATCTACGGCGTTGGACGGAATGTCTTCCTCGTAGATGGTTTCTTCTACCCAGGTATGCGCATTGGTACCCTGGGCGCCCATGCCCGTCATCATCTTATCATACTCATTGGCAATGGCGTATTTGGCGGCCAGTCCGGAAACACTGTCTATCTTGTGATACACTGCCTTGCGGGCATCGTTGCCGCTGGTATGATTATAGGTATCATACAGGCCTTCTATTTCGTTCAGGTAAGACTTTTCCTTCTCCCAGTCCAGCGAGCCGAATTTATCGGTCCCTTTGAACAGCAGGTGCTCCAGGTAGTGGGCAAGACCGGTGTGATCTGCCGGATCGTTATTACTGCCTGCGCGTACCCCTATTAAGGTCTGGATGCGGGGTTCTTTCTTGTTCACGCTTAACACAACGGTGAGGCCGTTCTTCAGGGTATAGAAACGGGCCTGCATGGGGTCGTCCGTAACATACCTGTAGGTATAGCCTCCGGAATTTCCTTCCTTCCATTGATAATTAGCCTGTGCGTTGCTGGTTGAGTGCAAGGTACAGGACAAAAGAAGCAGGAAGATCGCTCTTTTAAGAATTGTCATACGGTGGTTTTTGAAAATTTAGTGACGTACCAAATATATGGAAAAGAGTATACGGGAGAACAGGGAATTTAGGGGGAAAGGTAAAAAATCATGAAAAAAGAAGCCCTGCCCATGGAACATTGGCTGTTCCCGGGCATTCATCCCGCCGTTAGTGATTGATGCGTGTTTCTTTCCGCGCTAACGGCCAATGATTAACCACTGGTATAAATTTATCTAGCTACCAAATAAATTACTGATGTATTACTTGTTGTGGCCTGAAGCGTAGCAGCATTGAATCGGCCTTGCCGGAGAAGGAACGCTTGTTGTGCAACAAGGTTACCAGGTAGGAGGAAGGAGCGTTATCAATTACTTTCAGTGAAGCAGCTGAAACAAGCTCTCTTACGTATTGGTCCCTCATAGAGTGTTGCCCTTGCCTGGCAACTGACTGTTTGGCAACCGGAGATTGTTGTATGGGTTGGGGTTGTACTCCTATTATTCTTGTGTCCCTTGAATGTGCCCATACAATAAACCCCGTACATGCCAGAAAGGTCATAAAAGTACGCATATCAAAGATTAGATCTGGTTACAAAGATATACTAAAACCCATTAAATCGTATACCTACGGAAAATGGATACTGTTCTAAGCCGTAATCATGCAATGGCGTGAGTGAAAAATTGCCGTAAAGTTTTACCGGGCCGTAGGCCAGCTCGCTTGTTAAGGCAAAGCGCCATTGTTTCAGGTTAAAATCGTCTGTACGCTTGATCTTGCCCCTTTCTTCACTGATCTGTTTAGTGCGCGATTTTACCAGGTATCCGCCCATCACGCCCATACTCAGTTCAAAAGAACGGCCCGGCCTTGCAGGGTTGGAATTGAAGTTCAGCATGAGCGGTACGCTCAGGTACTCGGCAAATAATTTATTCTTGGAAAAATTAACGGTATCCCGTATGATCTGCGTAGGATAACCGGGTACATAGGTAATATTGCGCGCATAGCGGTAATTATTCATTTCTACCCCTAATGCATATATAACGTTCAGTTTGTGCTTGTAGATGTTCAGACGCTGCTGGATGAGCCAGATATTTACATTGATAGACTTGCCCGTGATCAGTTTGAACTCATCAGGTGTTAAAGGCTCACTGCCGCCGCGCGGCGCAAAAGTATTCAGGCCATAAGCAGAATAGTCAAAGGATTTGGCCACCTGGGTGGCTGTCAGCGCATTGGGCGCATAGGAATACCGTACATCGCGGGATATAACGCTGGCCCCGGTATAATCGCTGCGGTCTATATAATTATTAAAGCCCACATCAATTACAAACCATTTGGTATGAAGATTCTTTTTAAGCTTATTGCGTGCGTATGTGGTATCGTTGTAGAATTTATAGGTGTTCTTGCCTCTTGCATCCTTGCCTTTGATAATGATCAAGCCTTTGATCTGGATGGTATCTGCCGTGGGAGCCGGCGCGGCAGATTGCGCCTGCACCTCCCTTACTGCCATCATTATCAATATCCAGAGTAGAATTTTATGCTTCATATTCAACAAAGATTAAAGGAACCTTGCCTGTTATTCTGATTTGTGACGTTTTTTCTTTGAAAAGAATTTAGCCACACTGGCTACACCGTTCAGCAGCCGGCTTTCACTGGTGCTGGTAACAGACATGATCAGCTCTCCCTGCACAGCAGGCGGTGCTGCCGGCTGCGCTTCGGGCGCCGCCATGTGTTGCAGTGTTTGCGTAGAAGCCAGTACCGGGCTTGGGTCGGTATTGACGGTGGCCATTTCCTGTACCGGTGGCACCGTGGCCTGTATGGTTTTTTCCATGTGCTGCTGCACAACTTCTTCAGAAGTAGCCCTGGGCTGTGGCAGCTGGGCCAGTACGCCCGCACTGTTGTTATTATTGTTCAGGCCTGAGTTGTTGCTATTGGCCACCGGCTGAGCGGCAGCTGCCGAAGGCTGTACAGCCCTTTCTCTCCCAGGTCTGGTATTTTTTGCAGCGGTTTCACCCGCTTTTGCAGCCGTTTCATCCGCTGTTGCGGCTGCGGGTGCGTTCCTGGCCAGGGTGGGTGCTTCCTTCACCGGCTGATCATCCAGGTCAATCCTGGCCGGCTGGCGGGCGGGCGCTGCTTGCTGCATTTGCTGTGTAGCCGTGCTACCGGCAGCCGGTGTTTTTTCATTGACAGATGCCAGGGGTGCAGTCTGCACATCCTGCTGCTGTAATGGCAGCAGCCATACCAGGCAACCGGCTATTACAGCGGCAGCCGCGCCCCACCACCAGGCGGGATGCAGCCTGCGGCCACGGTTCCTGTAAAGAGCTGCCTTACCAGGCATCTTCAGCTGCGGATCTGCCTGTAAGCGGGTACGTTCAAACAGCTGCAGCGTTGCCTGTAGCCCGGGATGTTCCTGCAGGAACGCATGCAGCGTTTGCTCCTCGGTCTCACTCAGCTCGCCATCAATATAACTAAGCAGGTATGTTTCGTAATTTTCGGGGGTGAGGGTGTCTGTATGACGGTACAGCATTTCCTTGTTCTCAAAGCGCATCCCCGCTTCGTCTGCCGGCAGGCGGGTGGCCTGCCAGGTATCCAGCTCCTGCTGCAGGTGCGGATGTTTCTGGAGGAAGGCGTTCAGCGCCTGTAATTCAGCGGCATTCAGCTCCCCGTCAATAAAGCTCAGGAAAAACGTCTCATAATTCTCTGTGGTGATCTGGGTGCTGTGGTACAGCACCTCCCGGTTGCCAAACACAACGGCCCTGTCAGGCTGTAGTACGGTGGCTTTCAGCAGCTCCAGTTCTTTTGCCAGTTCCGGGTGTTGCTGCAGGAAGGCGTCTACCGCTGCACGTTCTTCACCATTCAGCTCTCCGTCGATATAGCTGAGCAGGAACGCCTCGTAATTCGATATGTTGATGTCTACAGACAACTTTATATGACGTTTTCCATTTTTATCAGATAGTTTTTAAGATGGATCCTGGCCCGGTGCAGGTACACTTTCACCTGCGATGGGTTCAGGCCCATGATGTTGCTGATCTCTTCATAGCTGTAACCTTCATAATCTTTCAGCAATACCAGGGAGCGTTGTACTTCAGACAGGCGGTTCAGGGCCTGCTCCAGTACATTTTTCGCATTGTGGATCCGCTGCTCCGATATCTTCTCCTCCTCTTTGAACTGATCTACCAGGGTAATACGCTTTACCTTCCTGACGTGATCGATCATATTATGGTACGCTACTGTAAACAGGTATGACTTCGCCTTTTCAAAAGGGACGTCACTACAGTGCTTCCATAATATTTCAAATGCATTCTGTACCACATCCCTCGCGTCTTCAGTGTGTTCAAGGTTTTTAACAATGAAGCGAAAGAGGTTGTCCGCGTACAGGTCCACGCATTTATTGTACTCCTTTTCCGTCATCCGGTTGCTGCGGGATTTTAGTGCTAATGTCCGACAATTACTTGAATACCAAAAACCAGTTTACAGTTGACTGCCGCAGCTTAATGCCCGGTTGCGCTACACACATCAACGGTTACCCCGGCGGCCGTCCCTCCCATTTTCCCATGGTAAATGATAGTATTATGACGGAGAGCCATCCTGAAATGTTACAAGCAGGTCAAAAAATCCGCCCCCAACCGCCATTCCGCCCTGGAAATCAGGATATCATCCTACATTTAATGCCATAACTTTGTTATTCCTTAATTGTAACGTATATGAACCAGCAATTTATTACCCGCTTACAACAGGAACTGGACGAGATCAGAACGGCCGGCCTGTATAAAAATGAACGGATCATTACCTCCGACCAGGGGGCCGAGATACAGGTTGGCGGCAAAACCGTGCTGAACTTCTGCGCCAATAACTACCTGGGACTCAGCTCCCACCCGGCGGTAATAGCAGCTGCCAAACAGGCCATAGATACCCACGGCTACGGCATGAGCAGTGTACGCTTTATCTGCGGCACACAGGATATTCACCGTGAGCTGGAGCAGAAAATTGCCCAATTCCTGGGCACCGAGGACACCATCCTCTATGCAGCTGCCTTTGATGCCAACGGCGGGGTATTTGAGCCCCTGTTCAACGAACAGGACGCCATCATCTCAGACGCCCTGAACCACGCCTCTATTATAGACGGGGTACGCCTCTGTAAAGCACAGCGTTTCCGTTACGAACATAATAACATGGCCGACCTGGAAGCCAAACTGCAGGAAGCAGCGGGCGCCCGCAGCCGGATCATCGTTACAGACGGCTCTTTCAGTATGGACGGCACCATTGCCCAGCTGGACAAGATCTGCGACCTCGCCGATAAATATAACGCCATCGTAATGAGCGATGAAAGTCATTCTTCCGGCTTCCTGGGTAAAACCGGCCGCGGTACCCACGAGTACCGGGGCGTTATGGGCCGTATTGATATCATTACCGGCACCCTGGGCAAAGCCCTTGGCGGTGCATCCGGCGGTTTTACCAGCGGCCGTAAGGAAGTGATCGATATGTTGCGCCAGCGCAGCCGCCCCTACCTGTTCTCCAACTCCGTGGCCCCCAGCATTGTAGGCGCCTCCATCGCCGTACTGGATATGCTCAGCGAAACCACGGCCCTGCGTGATAAGCTGGAGTACAACACCCAATACTTCCGCACCAAAATGACCGAAGCCGGTTTCGATATCAAACCCGGCGATCATCCCATTGTACCCGTAATGCTGTACGATGCCGTACTGGCTCAACAGTTTGCAGACAAACTGCTGCAGGAAGGGGTGTATGTGATCGGCTTCTTCTTCCCGGTGGTGCCAAAAGGCCAGGCCCGCATCAGGGTACAGCTGAGCGCCGCCCATGAACAGGAGCACCTTGACAAGGCTATTGCCGCCTTTACCAAGATAGGCACCGAGCTGAACGTGATTAAAAAGACCCTGGCTTAAGGGCATAACATATTGCCAACCAATTAAAACGGGAGCCGGTCAGGCAGCAATCTGCTGTTGACCGGCTTTCCTGCTTTAGTCCCCTCCATGCCCATCCCATGCGGCCTTTTACTGGTTTTCAGCCTGAAACCTTGTACAGTTCTATGTTTGATAGGAGATATTTCCTTTATAAGCCCTTATTGATTCCTTACTGATCCCTTGTTCATCCCTTCCTTATAAGATAGGGAATATCAGCGGCTGTGCCAGATATCTATCTGGTATTTGCATGGTATCGCCCTAAAAACTACCATAAATATGCCGGCGGCGCCCAGAAGGCCGCGCCTAATCTTATCGTAAACCTATTGCCTGATTTACTACTTTTGCAGCCGACAAATGACTATACTGATGAAACGTTTCGGCTGGATCTTACTGCTGGCAACCATACTGATCAATGCCTGCGCGCCCAACAATGTAAAAGAGGAAAAGAACTGGGAAAAGTACTTTGCCGCGTATAAGGTGGAAGGCTGCTTTATGCTGTATGACAACAGCAAGGGCCTTTTCAAGGTATATAACCTGGACCGGGCCAAGGAACGTTTTCTGCCCGCATCCACTTTTAAGATATTCAATGCCCTGGTAGGCCTGGAAACCGGGGTGATCAGGGATACCGCCATGGTGATCAAATGGGACGGCATCACCCGCGGGGATTCTGCCTGGAACCAGGATCTGAGCATGCAGCAGGCTTTCCGCCTGTCATCCGTGCCCTATTTCCAGGAGGTAGCCCGCCGCATTGGCAAGGATACCATGCAGAAATGGCTGGATTCCATTAAATACGGTAACATGAAGATCAGCCGGGTAGACACTTTCTGGCTGGACAACTCTCTCCAGATATCCCCGGATGAGCAGCTGGGTTTTGTGAAAATGCTCTATTTTGACCAGCTGCCCTTCCGTAAAAGCACCATGCAATGGGTGCGCGCCATCATGCTGATGGAAAAAACAGGTAAATACGAACTGAGCTATAAATCCGGCTGGGGTATTGCCGGCCCTAAAAAAATAGGCTGGCTGGCCGGCTGGGTGGAAGAGAACGGGCGTCCTACCTTTTTTGTGCTGAACATCGAGTCTGAAGACCCGAACCTGGAAAGCCCCCAGCGCGATGTTCGCCTGAACATCCTGAAAAGCATCCTGGAGGAAGAAGGCTATTTTAAAGGCCTCAAATAGGTCCCAAACCGCCTGCAGCAGGCCCCATGCCTGTTAAAATTTCCTAAAACCCAGTATATCTGCTCTGTAAAACGTGGCAAAAAATTTATATTTGAGCCATATGTTACGTTTTCAGCATAGTGAATACTTATGGGGCCTCGTATTGCTGCTGGTGCTGCAGCTGGCATTTATCAGTGTTTCCTGGTGGAAACGCCGCTCTATCCGCAAGCTGGGCGACCCTGCCCTGGTGGAAAAGCTCTTCCTGGGCTATAGCCGCCGCTTATTTGTACTGAAGTTCTTCCTGCTGTTCTTTGCCTTCTTCCTGGGGGTAGTTGGCCTGGCCAATTTGCAGAAAGGCAGCCGTATGGATAAGATCACCCGCAAAGGGGTAGATGTGGTGATTGCCCTGGACGTAAGTAAAAGTATGCTGGCCGGCGATGTGAAGCCAGACCGCCTTACCCGCGCCAAACAGCTTATTACCAAACTGATGGACAAACTGGATAACGACCGTGTAGGCCTGGTGGTATTTGCAGGTAATGCTTACCTCCAGATGCCGCTGACCATTGACTACTCTGCCGCCAGGATGTACCTCAGCACTGTGAGCCCGGACATGATCCCCACCCAGGGTACTGCCCTCTCCCAGGCTATTCAGGTAAGCCACGATGCCTTCAACAAGAAAGAACGCAAACATAAAGCCCTTGTACTGATCTCTGACGGGGAAGATCATGACGCCGGCTCCCTGCAGAAAGCCAGGGCCGCCTTTGAAGACGGCGTGGTGATCAGCACCGTAGGCGTAGGCTCTCCCAACGGATCTCCCCTGCCCGACCCTGAGACGGGTGGTCCGAAGAAAGACAAGGAAGGTAATGTGATCATCTCCAAACTGAACGAAACAGAGCTGAAAGCCGTAGCTTCCGCAGGTAAAGGGGTATACACCCACCTGGATAATAATACCGAAGAAGTGGTTAATACCATTGTTAGCAAGATAGACGGGATGGAACAGAAAGAATTCGGAGAAAATATCTTTACAGACTATAATAGTTATTTTTACTACTTCCTGGCCGCCTGCCTGATCCTGATCGTGGCAGAATTCTTTATCCCGGAAGTAAAACGCAGCAAGGAAGAAGAAGTGGTCACCCTCGTTAAAGAATAATCATGCAGCGATCTACAATAACATATCGTATACTGGCCCTTGGCGCATTCCTGGCTATCAGCGCCGGAGCATTTGCGCAGAGCGGCAAAAAGTACATCCGCAAGGGCAACGAGCTGTATCAGAAACAGCAGTTTACCGATGCGGAGGCCAACTATAAAAAGGCCCTGCAACAGAACCAGCAGTCAGACGTAGGGCATTATAACCTGGGTAACTCCCTGTACGGTCAGAAAAAATTTGATGCGGCACGTACACAATATGCCAACAGTGCTAAAATAGCTGCCGACAAAACCACCAAAAGCGACGCCAATTACAACATAGGCAATACCTACATGGAGGCCAAGAAATGGGAAGAGAGCATCAAATCCTATAAACAGGCACTGAAACTGAACCCTGCCGACGAAGAAGCCCGCTACAACCTGGCATACGCGCAGGCCATGCTGAAGAAACAACAGCAGGGCGGCGGCGGAGATAACAAGGATAAGCAGGACAAGAAAAAACAGGAGCAGAACAAGGATCAGAACAAAGACAAACAGAACAAACAGGACCAGCAACAGGATAAAGACAAGGAACAGCAGGACCAGAACAAGCCTCAGTCCCAGCCCAGCAAACTGGACAGGGAAGAAGCTGAACGCCTGTTACAGGCCCTGAACCAGGAAGAGAAAAAACTCCAGGACAAACTGAAAAAAGCCAAAGGTCAGCAGGTACGTGTAGAAAAAGATTGGTAGTCTATTTGTAATGGTTTATTCATAAACTGCATAAACCATGTTAAGCACTTATGAGATCATTCTACGCCTGTTGCTGTCTGCCATATTAGGAGGCCTCATAGGAATAGACCGCGAAAAGCTGGAATGGGCCGCTGGTTTACGTACCCATATGCTGGTATGCCTGGGTTCCACGCTGGCCATGATCGTTTCTTCCTTCGGCTTTGATGATATACTCGGACATGATGGGGTGATCCTCGATCCCTCTCGTATAGCCTCGCTGGTGATCAGCGGCATTGGCTTTATAGGCGCCGGCACTATTCTTTTCAGGAAACGCAAGGCCATATACGGCCTTACCACCGCCGCTGGTCTATGGACGGTTGCCGCTATCGGCCTGGCAGTAGGCGGCGGCATGTATGCGGCGGCTGTAGCCACTACCTTCATTACCCTGCTTGTACTTATCGGTGTAAAAAAGATAGAGACCCGGTTTTTCAGTACAGATAAGAAAGACCTCAGTATCCGTATTCATTTTCAGCACGCCGCACTGTCGGTAAAAGACGTTTCCCTGTTACTGGAAGATCATGGCGTTGCCATTGGCGAGATCACCCTTATACAGCATGATAAAGAGCTGATGGAAGAGATGGAGATTGTGCTGGATAAATCTACAGTACAGCAGAAGATCATGGGGGCGATAGATGAGTTGAGGAAGCTGGAAGGTGTGCAGTCGGTAAATTTTGCGGCGATGTGACTGGAACGTATCACGCTTAAGCCCGGCTTATTGGGCGGGAAGCCAACCATACGCTGTATGCGGTTTCCTGTAGGCGATATCCCTGAAATGCCGGCTAACGGGATGACGGAGGATGAGGTACTGGAACAGCATCCAATGTTGGAAAGAGATGATATCCATGCTGCTCTGCGATAACCGGGTTATGTGGGACTTTCTAAAATCAAGTATTCATCAAGCGCTGAAGATGCTCATCACTGATGAAATTAATATAGTTGACCTCGAATAATAATATTAAAAAGCCCCGGCTTGTGCCAGGGCCTTCCCTTTTTTGTAAAGCTGCCATCCTTAAATTCTTCTGCTTAACTATTCTTTTACTGCCTGTAAGGGGGTGCCTTCCTTGATCTCGTCGCTGGCGTTTTTTACCAGTACGTCCTGGTCATTGAGCCCACCGAATATCTCTACCATTCCGTTGTATTCATTGCCGCGCGTTACAGGCACCCACCTGGATTGATTGTTAACTATCCTGATCACGAAGACTTTTTCTGAATTGCTTACGATCACGCTTTTAGGCACTACATATACATCCTGTTTCCCGGGCAGGGGCAGCAGCGCTTCTGCATACATACCGGGCAGCAGTTGCTTATCCTTATTGCTGATGTCCATTTCCAGCGTTTCTGTTCTCAGTCTGGTGTCCAGGCTCCCGGCCACACGTGCTACACGGGCCCTGAAGGTATCGCCGGGGAGTGATCTTACGGTAAAGCGCACTTCTCCCGCCTGCTGCAGACCGCCTGTATATACTTCGGGTACGGCTACGGCCAAACGTAGTTTAGACTGCTCTTCCAGGCGGAACATCGGCAGCTCTGCGCTCCTGGCTCCGGGGCCCACATACGTACCGGGATGCGCGTTACGCTGGCTGATCACACCACTGAAGGGGGCGCGTATCACCAGGTAGTCCAGCATGCGTTGCACTTCCTGGTAGGCAGAGCGGGCGGCCAGCAGTTCTGCGCTGTCTGCACTCATTTTAGAAAGGGCCAGGTCCAGGTCGTTGGGAGATATGGTACCGGGCACTTTACTGGTACGCAGCAGCCTTTCGTAGTTAGCCTTACTGGCCCTGAACACGGCTTCGCGGGTGTGCAAACGGGACCGGGCGCCCAGCAGCTGGCTGTTCATTTCAGGCGCTTCCAGTGTGGCCAGTATTTGTCCCTTGCTTACCTGGCTGCCCAGGTCTACCTGCACCTCTTTCACATAGCTGTTCACTTTAGCGTAGAGGTCTGCAAACTGGAAGGGCTTGATCTCTCCCGGCAGCTTCAGCGAATTTTCCAGCCGGCTCTTTTGCAGTACCAGCGTTTTAACCTGCACAGCCGTCTGCACCTCCTTCGTTTCCTCTTCCGCGTGAGACCCGTTGCAGGACGCCATCATCATCAGCAGCGGCGCACCGATCAGGCACAGATATGTATGTGTAGTTTGTTGCATTGTTGTTATTGATAATAGTATTGACTGTTCACATCTTCCGGGTCCAGCGAAACTGACCGGGTGCCCGCTTTCTCCCGCGCCCAGGCAAATATCAGCGGTAATATGAGCAGGGTGGCAAATGTGGAAGCGATCAGGCCGCCAATTACGGCGCGGCCCAGCGGCGCTGTCTGATCACCGGCTTCACCCAGGCCGCTGGCCATGGGTATCATGCCCACTACCATCGCGATGGTGGTCATAAGGATAGGCCGCAGGCGGATGGATACGCTTTCCATGGCCGACCTCAGGGCGTTGCCATTCTCCATCCGCAGCTTCTCTGCATTGGTTACCAGCAATACGGCATTGGCTACGGATACGCCTACAGACATGATCATGCCCATATACGATTGCAGGTTGAGCGTAGAACCGGTTAACAGCAGCATGATCAGCGATCCGGCCAGTACGGCGGGAATGGCGCTTACTACTACCAGCGCCACGCCAAAGGACTGGAAGTTGGCGGCCAGTAACAACAGTATCACAACAGCTGCTACCAGCAGGCCTGATTGCAGGCTGCCCAGGGTTTCATCCAGCAACTGGGTAAGGCCGCGCTTTTCCACCTTGATGCCCCTGGGCGGCTCGCCTGCCCGCTGGATGGCGGCATCTACATCATTGCTGGCCTGTCCAAGGTCCTGCTTGTGCACATTGGCGCCGATGGAGATGATGCGTACTGCCCCTACGCGATCATACTCTCCGGCAACGGTATCCGGTTGCAGGGTAGCTACATCCCCCAGCAGCGGACGCGTTCTGTCTTTCGAGATTGGAATAGCGGCCATATCGTTCATGCTGCTCATTTCATTTTCGGGTATGCTGATCTGCACAAAATAAGCGGTAGCATTTTTTTCATCCAGCCAGTTGTTCTTTTCCGTAAAGCGGCTGGAAGAGGTAGCAGCGGTCAGCGACTTTGCGATCTCTGTGATGCTCACGCCCAGCTGCCCTGCCCTTTCGCGATCAATATTGATACGGATGGCGGGGTAGTTCAGCGGCTGTACAATCTGTACATCACGCAGGTAGGGGATCTTCTTCATTTCCGCCAGCAGCTTCTGCGCAAAGGGTTTGCTCTGCTCCAGGTTCTTGCCCATTACGGCCACCTCAATGGGTGTGGCTGCACCCTGGCTCATTACTTTATCGGTAAGGTCTATGGGTTCAAAGCTCATCTTTACATCCGGCATGCGATAGTGGATACGTTTACGCAGGCGTTCCTTGAAGTCGTCCATATTTACCTTGTAATCTTCTTTCAGGTTCACCTGCATTACCGCCTCATTAGGCCCTGCCATGAAAAGGTAGATGGGACTGGTTGAATAGGAAGAAGGATGGGTGCCAATGAAAGAAGAAGTGATATCAATGTTCTTTTCTCCCGCCACTTCCTTCAGCACTGCTACCGCATCCAGCAGCATGGTTTCTGAACGTTCCAGGCGTGTGCCTTCGCGGGCTTTGAGCCGCAGCTGGAACTGCCCGTTATTGAGTTTGGGAAGGATGTCTCGCCCGATGACGCTGAAACATACCACTACGATGGCCACTATCCCTGCAAGGTAAATGATGGTAACAGGTTTACGCCGCAGCATCAGCTTTTCCAGGCGGGACATAAACCGGAGTTTGAACCTTTCAAAGCGGGAGATCTGTTGCACATGTTCCTGTTCATAATGCAACTCTTTTTCAATGTACGCGTCTGTTTTACTGCCGGTGGCGGATGATGCCTTTACATGATGCCTGCTGAATTTCTCCGGCTTCAGTATCCAGTTGGATAATACAGGCACCAGGGTTTGCGACAGCAGGTAAGATGCGATCATGGAAAAGCCAATGGCCAGCGACAGGGGCAGGAACATGGATCTTGGTACGCCTTTCATGGTAAAGGAAGGCGCAAACACAGCCAGTATGCAAAGGAGGATCAGTAGTTTGGGAAAAGCGATCTCCTTACAGGCATCCCAGATGGCCTTTGCTTTGGGTTTGCCCATTTCCAGGTGCTGGTGGATGTTCTCTATGGTAACGGTAGATTCATCTACCAGGATGCCGATGGCGAGGGCCAGGCCGCTGAGCGTCATGATGTTGATGGTTTGCCCGGCAAGCCTTAGTCCCATTACCCCGATGATGATGGATACGGGTATGGTAATGATCACGATCAGCGCGCTGCGCCGGTCGCCCAGGAACAGCAGCACCATAAGGCCTGTTAATACGGCGCCTATCACCCCTTCGCTGATCAGGCTTTTCACTGCATTTACCACGTACCTGCTCTGGTCAAATTCGAAGATCACTTTTACATCTTCCGGGAGCAGCTGCTGGATATCGGGCAATGCCGCTTTGAGGTTCTTTACTACAGACCAGGTAGAAGCGTTGGCGGTTTTGATCACGGGCATGTATACAGAACGTTTGCCATTGATCACGGCGTAGCTGCTGGTGATGTCTGCGCCGTCTTCTACGCGGGCAACATCCCGCAGGTATACGGAAGGGCCGCTTCCCATCAGGAGCGGGATATTTTCAAAGTCTTTGATCTGCCGGATCACCGTATTGCTGGGGGTGAGGTAGGTGACATCGCCAATGCGCACATTGCCTGCAGGCGAGATCTGGTTATTATCTTTTACCGCTGCAACGATCTGGTCGGGTGTAAGGTGGTGGCTACGCATCAGTACCGGGTCTACCCGTATCACCACCGTACGGTTGTTACCGCCAAAGGCGGCTGGTGAGGTAAGGCCCGCCACACGGGAGAACGAAGGGCGTACTACCGTCATGGCCAGGTCCTGTAATTCATTATTGCTGCGGGTTGGACTGCTCAGCGCCAACTGCCCGATAGGCAGCGTAGAGGCATCGAAACGGATAATGAACGGTGGTTGAGTACCGCTCGGCATTGATGAAAATGCACGATTAGCCATTGCCGTTACCTCTGCCGCTGCCTGGGCCATGTTGGTACCTTCATAGAAGGTGAGCTTAAGCATGGTTAACCCTTGAATATTCTTGGTTTCAATAGCCTTGATACCTGTTACGTACAGGAACAGGTTCTGGTAGTTGGTAGAGATAAACCCTTCCATCTGCTGTGGCGACATTCCACCGTAGGGCTGCGATACATAGATCGCAGGCAGGTTCAGATCGGGGAAGATGTCGATCCTGATATCCCGCATGGAGTTAATGCCAAAGAAAAGCAGGCCGATCACAATCACGAGAACGGATATAGGTTTCTGTAAGGCTATCCTGATCAAGTTCATAGCTGGTTCAAGAAAATGTTCAGATCTCCGGTTACCGCTGCCTTATATAAAAGCGCCTGCCATACACCGTTGTATGCCAGGTCTCGGTCCGTTTCTGCACGATTGATATTGTATAGCGCCTGCGCCAGGTCTGCAATATTGGAAAGGCCGTTCTCATACAGGGTGCTTTTCTGCAGAAAAGCGTCTGCGGCGGCTTTTACGCCCAGCGGTGCTTCCGCGTATTTGCGCACTGCATTGTGCAGCTGTTCATTTGCCAGTTGCAGCTGATGCTGCAGCCGGCTGTATACCTGGCTGTATTCATGTTTCAAGCCTGCAGCATGATGGGTTTCCCTGGCCACCTGCGCATGTGTGCGCAGCAGGTCGGTAACCGTCCAGGAAAGGTTAAGGCCCAGCAGGTAGTTGGTACGGGTAGGATGCACACCGTCCCACCAGGCCTGGCTGAAATGATCCTTATCGGCAGTAGCGGCGCCGTAATCGGCTGCAAAACCGGAGCCCCTGGTTTGTAATACGCCCATAAGGCTGAGCCGGGGCATTACATTCCTGCTGATGAGGCGGCGGTTGCTTTCTGTGAGCAGGATGCGATGCTGGTATAAACGCAGTAAGGGCTGTTCTTTGAGTACGGAATCTGTGGCGGCGGGCTGCATCATCTCTGGCGGGATGCGGGCCACAAAAAAGGTGTCCAGCGTAAAAGACTGCGGCGGTACGTCCATCATTTCCGCCAGTTTGTTGCTTTGGGCGGCTTCGTAGTTCTGTGCGTCTATCAGCGAAAGCCTCGCCCTGGATACTTCTGCGTTGGCAATGCTGCTGTCTACCCCGGCGTTCAGCCCGTTGAGCGCCCGGGTCACGATCATACGCTGCAGCGCTTCCGTACGGCGAAGGTTAGCTTCCATGGAGGCGCGCAGGCGTTGTGCCGCCAGCAGGTTAAGATAAGCGCCCGCAATGCGGGTCTGGTGTTCAAAGCGTTCCTGCTCCAGGTCGGCAGTGTTGGCGGCATGCTGCTCTTTCGCCAGCGCCACTTTAGCCTGCTGGCGGCCAAAGGTGACGAGGTCCCAGGAGATGTTGGCCAGGTATAGTCCGCCGAAGGCGGCGTTCCAGTTCTGTGTGGGTAGCGGCTGACCAGATGCGCCGGTGGTCCAGCCTTTATAACCCCAGAACGGACCGTTTTGCCCGTTGATGGTACCATAACTGTTCTGGGCGTTCAGGTTAAGGTCTGGCAGGTATTCCCGTTTAACGGCGCTGATATTTTCTGCTGCTGCACGCACGTAGCTTTCTTTGGCCTGGATAGACTGATAGCGCTGCAGACCCGTTTGCAAGGCCTCCTGCAGGGTTAATACCGCAGTTTGCCCCCGCGCCGGGGGGATTAAGCCTCCGGCGGCGATGAGTATCAGGCAAAGATGTTTGGCGGTATTCATGCAGTGATATAGCAGTTATTTGTTAAAAGATTGCTTCGTCGCGCTCTTCACTTTTTCCCTATAGCTCCTCGCAATGACGTTATGCTGAAGACCCGGGTTAATCACCAGCCACTTCACTTCTTTTAACTGTCGCAAAGTTAGCCGCGGCCCATCACCCTAGGTTGGACAAAACACCTATATACTTGTACTATTTGAACATAGAAAAAAATCAGCCGTAACAGCTAACAGCCAACCGCCGGCAGCTGGTTCAATCACCTGCTGATTGCCGCGCCACGAAATTCCTGGGGGCCCAGCCCTGTGTGGTTTTTGAAAAAGCGGCTGAAATAGGCGGGATCTTCAAACCCCAGCTCGTAGCTGATCTCTTTAATGCTTTTTTTGCTGAAGGAGAGGTTCCGTTTCGCTTCCAGCACCAGGCGGTCATGCAGCAGGTCGGTTACGGTTTTACCGGTTTTCTCGCGGGTGATCTCGTTCAGGCGCTTGGGGGTGAGGGCAAAGGCATTGGCATAGAAACCAACCTGGTGCTGCGCACGGAAATTCTTTTCCAGCAGCTGGCGCAGGTGTACAATACGGGCGTCTCCCTGCAGGGGAGCAATGGCCTGGGCGGCATTCCGCTTCTTCTCCCTTTCAGCCTGCAGTAAGAAGGCGCTGAGGTAATGTTTGATGATGCTCCGGCTGCCGGAACCGCTTTTTTCCCGGTACATCAGCTCTGCCAACAGCTGCAGGGAGGCGGCGGTGCGCTGGCTGATACGGATGGGAGCATAGCCATCGTAACATTCAAAGAGATTGGTAAAGTCGTATATCGTTTCCCGCTCGCGGCGGTTGCTGAAATAGAACTGTTCAGTAAAGGTGATGGCATGGCCCGCTTTGCCGCAGTCCAGCAACTGATGCACCTGGCCTGGCTGCAGCAGGAAAAGCATATTGTCCTGCAGTTCATAAGACACAAAATCAACGATATGCTGCCCACGGGCGCGGGTAAACCAGATCACCTGGAAATGGTCGTGGCGGTGAGGGAGTCGGGCCAACTCATTTTTGAAGGTATCCAGCTGAAAGATATTGAACTGCCCCGTAAAAGGCAGGTGCTGATAGGGTATGTCAATACCTTTGTGTAACATGCTTCTAATTTACGCCAATAAGACCCAGGCTGATTACCGTTCATACAAAGTTGACAGTTAACGGCGGCCGGTTAACAATATTTAACACAAATAAGGGGTCCTGACACTGGCAACCCATCACTCACCACTGACAACTCTTTTATTTACCTTTGCAGCACTATGCAGCTATACAGCCATTCACTGACAGCCTATAAGCGGTTAGCCACACTGGAAGTAAAAGTGGGCGACCTGCTCATCGGGAATTTCAACCCTATCCGTATCCAGACCATGACCACCACCGATACCATGGATACCGCGGGCACCGTTGCCCAGGCCATCCGCTGTATCGAAGCCGGCGCCGAGCTGGTGCGTATCACCGCACCCAGCAGGAACGAGGCGGAAAACCTGCTCCCTATCAAAAATGAGCTGCGTAAAAGAGGATACCATACCCCCCTGGTGGCGGATATCCACTTTACGCCCAATGCGGCGGAAATTGCCGCCCGCATAGTGGAAAAGGTACGTGTGAACCCGGGTAACTATGTGGATAAAAAGAAATTTGAGACCATCAATTATACCGACGCCGAATACCTGGCCGAAATAGACCGTATCCGTGAACGCTTCACCCCCCTGGTGAACATCTGTAAGGAATACGGCACCGCCATGCGCATCGGCACCAACCATGGCTCCCTGAGCGACCGTATCATGAGCCGCTACGGGGACACCCCTATGGGGATGGTAGAAAGCGCCATGGAGTTTCTCCGCATTGCGGAAGACCTCAATTACCGCAACATTGTGCTGAGCATGAAATCCAGCAACCCGCAGGTAATGGTGCAGGCTTACCGCCTGCTGGTGCAAACCATGCAGCAGGAACTGGGACACTGCTACCCCCTGCACCTGGGCGTAACAGAAGCCGGCGATGGAGAAGACGGCCGTATTAAATCTGCCGTAGGCATTGGCACCCTCCTGGAAGACGGCGTGGGCGATACCATTCGTGTGTCCCTTACGGAAGACCCGGAATTTGAGTTGCCCGTATGCCGCGACCTGGTAAAGCGTTATAACAACCGCGAAGGCCATGCCCCCATCGCTCCCATCAGCCAGCTGCCATATTCTCCCTTTGATTACAAGCGCCGGGAAACTATCGCAGTAGACAACATCGGCGCCAAACAGGTGCCCGTAGTAGCGGCCGATTTCCGGGAAGCATCCGCACCGGGGCTTAAACCCGAACACCTGGAGGCGATCGGTTATCAATATGACGAGGCTTCTGACAAATGGAATATTGCCGACCAGGCAGCGGATTATATCTTTTCCGACACCATCCTGCCCTTTGCATTACCCGGTACACTGAAGGTGATCATTCCTTATACTACCTGGCAACAGGCTGGTGATAAAAGCAAATACTTCCCCAGTATGCCGGTGACAGCATACCTGCAGGAAGGAGAACGGTCTGCCGTACTGAACCTGGTGGAAGTGCACAGCCAGGAGCTGCCCTCAGATGCGTTGCTGCAAAAGCTGCAGAACGATCCTACCGCGGTGCTCTGCATATCGGCGCCGCATAACCAGCACGCCATGCCCGAGGTACGCCGCTTTATTATGGCACTGATGGAGCAGCGTATCAGCACCCCCGTTATCCTGCTGTGCAGCAGCAAAACAACCAATATGGATGAAGCACTGCTGCATTATGCCATAGAGACCGGCGCCCTGCTGCTGGATGGAATGGGTGATGGCATCTGCCTCAGCCCCGGCGCTGAACAGCCTTACACGGCAGAAAGGATGGCCCGTATCAATACCATCGCCTTCGGCCTTTTGCAGGCTACCCGTACCCGTATTTCCAAAACAGAATATATCTCCTGCCCTTCCTGCGGCCGTACCCTGTTTGACCTGCAGGAAACCACCGCCCGGATCAGGGCCGTTACCAACCACCTTAAAGGTGTGAAGATCGCTATCATGGGCTGTATCGTTAACGGTCCGGGAGAAATGGCAGACGCAGACTTTGGCTATGTTGGCAGCGGCGTAGGCAAGATCACCCTGTACAAAGGCAAAGAAGTGGTAAAACGCGGCCTTAACAGCGATGTAGCCGTTACAGAACTCATTAACCTGATCAAGGATAACGGGATGTGGGTAGAGACCAGTAACTGATAAAAAAGAAAGTGTCCGTCTGGGGTGGGACGGACACGTTAGCAACAATAGGTATTTTTTGAGGTTAACAGGATGTTTGAGAAATGCTTTCACTACACTGCATCAATAGTGGTGGTGAAATACCGGGGCTAACTCATTTATTGGACAATACAAAGGTACATGCTCAGCGACCTGCCTTACAAGCGTATTTCTACGTGTTTTTGCGTGGAAAATACTTTTTATTATGTATCTTACTTTTCTAAAATATCATGTTCTGATGAAAAGATTGCTCACCGGTATCCTGATCTTGCTTATAAGTGCCTCCATATCAATGGTACAGGCGCAGGAGAAAAAGAGATCTGCCGGTAAAAAGAACAGAACCGAGCAAACAACGGCGGCCAATAAACCGCTGAAGAAAGATGGTACACCGGATAAAAGGTATAAGGTGAACAAAACAACCATCAAAGGCCCGGTAAAAAAAGACGGCACGCCGGATATGCGTTATAAGTCTAATAAAGACGCCGCTAAGAAAAGCTGAAAATAAGTAAGGTTTAAAACTGTTATAAGTAAAGAGGGGCTTCTGCGGAAGCCCTTTTTTGTGCTGCATGCGAAACGCAGAACGCATAATGATGGATACGGGGCTGAATATGTTCTGCATTAAACGTTTCGCGTTCAGCGTTTTGCGTTCAGCCTAATTTAGTAATTTCATCCCATGCTTGATTTCAGGTTAAAAGTATTTTACACCGTCGCCAAAAGGCTGAGCTTTACCAAAGCTGCAGAAGAGCTGTTTATTTCACAGCCGGCGGTTACCAAACATATCCATGAGCTGGAGCAGCAACTGGGCATTGCGCTGTTTGAACGCATCGGCAACAAGATCACCGTTACCCCGGCAGGTAAAATAGTCATGCGGCATGCAGAAGATATTTTCAGCAGTTACCGCAGCCTGGAATACGAGATCAACCAGCTGAAGCATGAAAGGGGCGGCAGGCTGCAGATAGGCGCCAGCACTACCATTGCCCAGTACTTTATTCCACCGCTGCTGGCCCGTTTTAACCAGCGGTATCCTGATGTAAAAACGTCCCTTATCAGCGGCAATACCGAACAGATAGAACAGGCACTGCTGGAAAAAAGTATCCAGCTTGGCATTATTGAAGGCAGCTCCAGGAACCCGCAACTGAAATACACGGAGTTTGCAAAAGATGAGATAGCGCTGATAGGAAATGTACAATACGAATACGGTAAGAACGAAACGCTCAGCGCACAGGAGCTGGCCACTATACCGCTGCTGGTGCGGGAACATGGATCCGGCACGCTGGAAGTGATCATAGAAGAGCTGAAACGTTTGAAGCTGAAACTGACGGATCTGAATATCGCCATGTATATGAGCAGCACGGAAAGTATGAAGTCTTACCTGCATTATGCCCCCAGCGCCGCCTTCCTCTCTTTACAGGCGGTGAACCGCGAGCTGGAGGCCGGTGAATTTAAGATATTGCCCGTAAAGAACTTCAAGCTGGTGCGTAAGTTTCAGTTCACCCACCTGCAGGGGCAGCAGGATAAGCTGGCCCTGCTCTTTATGCGCTTTGCAGGAAAGGAAATAAAAAATGAAAGGTGAGGCGTACTGAGTACACCTCACCTTTTATCTGTGTTCTTAAAACCTGAGTTATCTGCTTTTCTGCAGTGTATATACAATGTAAGCGCTCTTGCCTTCAAAATTCACCGGCGCTCTCCACACCATGCTGTTCCCATCTGCGGAGCTCAACTCTACCCGGTAACCTTCTGTTACGTTCTTTGCCTTTATGCCTTCAGACAGTTTCTTGAACTGGAACATGGTGCCGCCGGCCTGTTTGTACAGCGACCACATAATAGGCTGCGATACTGTATTGCAGCCATCTGAAGTGGATGACAGCGTGTAAGAACCTTTACCGTTAGACGGTAACACCCAGTTACTGCCCTGGAAGCAGCTATAGGAAGCCTCATCAAATACCGTTACTTTACTGTTTTCCGGTATTCCCTCGAACTGGATATCAGTTATCACCCAGTTGCCGGTAACACTGCCCTTGGAGATAGCAGCGCTGGTAGCGCCCGAAGAAGAAGCGCATGAAACGGCAAACAGGGATGCTGCGATAAGGCATAATGTTGCCAGTGTAAGATTTCTCATCTTCATCTGTTATGGTTTAAATTTTAATAGCTTCTGAGATAAGTGCAAAAGCAAGAAATATACCAATTAAACATCCCTGCGGGCTATTTTGTTGAAGCGGGGGCAGACTGGCTGGAAGGTTGCGGCTGTAATACCCGCTGTTCCATTTCATGGTACTTCCGGTAAAAATAGATATTGCTGGCCAATAGCGCCATCACCAGCATACAGAGGGCTATAAAGGCACAACGCCACCAAATGCTGACCTGTATATACCTGTTGGATGGTGTTTGCTGCAGGTTGATCACCGTATAGGCAGGCTCATCGCTTTGGCGGCGGCATCGTTGCTGCCGCCGGGCTTCCCGTTCGTCGCGCTGCAGTTCGCGGGCAATGTTATCCCATACTTCACCGGGTGGCTGAATGCCCCCTTCCATAGCCGCTTCCTGCAGCCTGTAAGCCGTATCAGCTATCTCAGACTCCAGCTCAGGGTATAAACGCAGCATTTGCTGCAGCAGCGCTTCTTCTTCCGCGCTGGCCAGGCCAAGCAGATAGCATTCTACCGCCCCACTATCTATGTATGCTCTGACATTCACGATGGATAGCAAAAATACACTATTTGAATCAGTTTTACCGCCTGCTGGCTTTGCCTGTTAGTACATGCGCTATCTGCCGGGAAATGGCATGATCGCAAAGCTTGTCCAGCCAGAAATATTCCCCGGCGGCATTCACTTCCAGGAAATAATACCGGTTGTCTGGCGACAGGATCAGATCGATCGCTCCGTAGTTCAGGCCGTATACATCCATAAAGGCCAGCAGCTTTTGCTGAATATCCTGGGGCAGTTCATAGGGCTCCCAGCTGTTTATCAGGGCAGCCCCGTCTTTACGCCAGTCGGTAGCTGAACGGTCTGACACCGCAGAGTTAACGCTGAAAGCAAAGATGGCATGCCCTACTATATTGATGCGCAGCTCCAGCTGCTTTTCTATTCTTTCCTGGAATACCATGGGGCAGTACTGCACGTTGTCTAACTCCTCCAGCTGAGATTCGTCAACGGTGTTGGTAAATACCACATGTTCCTCGCCTCCGCGATAGATGGCAAAAGCACTCTGCATTTTGGTGATCACCGGCGCATCTACCGAGCGGATGAAACGGCGTATTACTGCCGCATCGTTGCTGATGCAGGTGGCGGGGATGTTCAGTCCGCAGGCTGCGGCTATACGCAGCTGCTCTTCCTTACTGTCCAGCCGGCGGTACACGCTGTATTTTTCCAGCTGGAATATATCCAGGCCTTCTATCATGCCAAATAAGGTGCGCTTGCTTTCCTGCAGGGTAGCCGGCAGAAACTCTTTATCTATGAATTGTTCCAGGCCTTTGCCAATGTTATAGCTCCGCCTGTACCAGATACCTGCGGCATCGTGCAGAGTATGCAGGCCGCTTTCATTTTCCAGCATTATCTCCTGCTGGCCGTTCCGGTAAACAGAGCTGAGCCGGTTATGCAGGGGGTACTGATCTACGTTGAACCGTATCACTTCGCCGCCGGCTTCTTTTACAAACCGGCTGACGGTATCTACGGATATATTATCTGCCGAATGCGTTAATATGATCACCTTTTCTTTAGCCATGTTGAATCTTGTTTACGAGTTTTTCTGCGATAGTTTCTGCAATAGGATAGCCCAGGTATTTCTGCAGCATACCCCATTCGCCCTGGGGGTTTACTTCGAGGAACACATATTCCCCATCGGGCCGGCGTATCATGTCAATAGCGCCAAAGCTGAGGTCCAGCCGCTGCATAAGAACGTATATGCTTTCCTGTATGGAGGCCGGCAGTTCATAGGGCTCCCAGGGCAGTTGTGCGTTGGCCGCGCGCCAGTCTGTCTGCCCTTTCGCATCCTGTACAGCGTTGATCTTACCGGTATAAAAGGCGCCATCTGCATAGGCAATACGCAGCTCATACGCTTTAGGCACCTGCTGCTGGAATATCATAGGGCAGTAGGCCAGCGTATCCAGCTGTGTAAGGGCAGCTTCGGTAACACGTGTAGTGGGAAAGAACGCGCCGCTGCCGCTCATGCTCCTGCTAAGGGCGCCGTGCAGTTTCATAATAATGTTGCCCCGGCACTGTTCATAAAAGGTGCGTACATCGTCGCCCTGGTTGCTAAAAAGTGTAGCCGGTACCGTAAGACCGCTTTGCTGTGCGGCATCCAGCTGCCATAACTTATTGCTGCAAACGGCATGATCAGCCGCTATTTTATTTATCCAGGGCTGATGGCTGAGCGCGTCCAGGAAAATATGCAGGGTGGTATTATATTCCTTGTTAAATACAGGCAGGTATGCTGCATCCAGTTGGGGAGGGGTATTCAGCGCCCACAGTTTGCGGTACCATACGCCGCTGATGTCTGCCGCATGGATGCTGCGGCCCTGCTGATGCAGGCGCAGCCGGGCAGGCCCCTGATCCAGCGTGTAGCGAATGTTGCAGCTGGTACCAAAGGTGTCTGAATTAAAGCGCCAGGAAGGGTATCCCAGCTTGTCCAGGTGCTGTTGTACCAGGTCAATGGTATAATGATCCTGCGAATGGGTAATACAAAGTATCATGGTGGTATTAATAAAAACAAGCAATAGCGCGGTGGCTATTGCTTGTTATCCAGAATAGTCTTATGGAACTAGAAATCCCATTCTTCGTCATTGTCAGAAGGAAACTTCTGGGTTACATCACCGGGATGGTCTACAATTCTACCGGTAACGATGGACGTAAGCGGTTGCGCATTGCTGGCTTGTGATTCCAGGAATTGAGCGAAGAAGGGCTTTTGGAGTTCTTGGTTGGGTTGCATACTTAAATGTGATTTAAATTGTTAAAGAAAATGCAGCTATAGCTGCCATGCTACAATAAGAATTGCCAATGAAGACTACCAGTCTTCTTCATCCCAGTCAGAAGGGAATTTCAGGGTGGTCTGGCTTTCAGCCTGTTCAGCGGTAAGGCCGGCTTCCTGTTGGGCGGTAGTTACCTTGGCGTTGGCCTGGTTCTCCAGGAACTTCGCAAAGAAGGGTTTCTGTGCTTGGTTGTTGGGTTGCATACCAATTTGGGTTTAATGGTTAAGAAAAAAGAAATGTATTTATAGGGTATCAGTTTTTCATACGGAAACGGTTTGCATATTAAGTAAAAAATATGGTTAAAAGAACAACTGTTTTATAACGGCTTTGCAAACGCGGATGTTACGCTGACAGGAAAAATTTATAAGGTTATTTTGCTGAAATCGTACCTTTAGACCAACAACGGGGGCATAGTTATTGTGCATTTTTAACGCTGTCAGTTGTGATTCCTATACACCTGCAACTGTCATCCTACTGTATAACCAGCCTGTGCTGAACTTCAGTGCAGACGGTTAGTTTACCTGCCTGCAACTGCGAACGATGAACTGAACCAGATATAAACGGATTGGTTATGAGAGCATTAATGATTGCTTTGGCAATCATCCTATTTTCTATAAGGGCAAACAGCCAGGTGATCACTACTGCAGATAGTATTCACAGGATGCTGCGTATCTATGAGGATAATGACTTTATGAATGTACGTGGCAAAGGCACAGATGAATCTTATACAAATGGTACCCGGCTGGACTATTTCTACCAGCGCCAGTCAGCACCCCGGTTTATCGATAAATGGTTATTGCCCCGCACAGGCAAAAATGCCATCAATACCACACACTGGAGCCTGATGCATATTATGATCACCCCCGAAGACATCAGGACGCCCAAATACCAGCCCAATGACTATTCTTATGCCGCAGCCCTGATCCTGGCCCATGGCCTTGACTCTTATGATCCACAAAGAAAGTTCAGCCTGCAGTCTGAACTGATCATGGGTGTAATGGGGCCCCTGGCCTTTGGTGAGGAACTGCAGAAGTGGTTTCATAAGGTGTTGGGTTATACCCGGCCCAGGGGCTGGGATAACCAGCTGCCCAATGCGCCGCTGCTCAACTACAATTTCACCTATGAGAAAATGGTATGGCAACCCGGCCCCGCGCTGGAAATGATAGGCGGCGCCTCCGGTTACGCCGGAACGATGCTGGATGGCGCAGCAGTACATGCCACCCTGCGTGCAGGACATATGAATCCCTATTTCGGTATACCGCGGGGCAGCGGTCTGCAGGAAAAGAAATTCCAGGTATATGCATTTCTCCGTCCTACGGTGGAGTATACTTTGTACAATGCCCTGCTGGAAGGCGGACTTTTCAGCTGGCGTAACAGCCGTTTTGAGATTAACAGATCCTTTAAAACGGCTACCCTTAACCCCTGGGTATCCAGAATAGACTATGGCGTTACCCTTGCGTTCCGCCGCTATATACTGGCCTATACGCAGAAAACACAGAGCGCCTCCTTAAAAGGTACCCGTCAGCATGAAGTAGGAAATGTATCCCTATACATCCGCCTGTAGTTTTAACTTTTTAGTGAACGCTATACGGGGCCGCATAACGTAAAATGGTCGTATTTTTACATAATGTCCCGCGATTCTCAACAATACCACCAACGGTTCCAGGATGTTTACAGCCGGCTGAATGAACGCCAGCGTGAAGCTGTTGACAATACAGAAGGTCCTGTAATGGTGATCGCCGGCCCGGGTACGGGCAAAACGCAGATCCTGGCTTCCCGTATAGGCAAGATCCTGCGCGATACCGATTTCCTGCCGCAGAATATTCTCTGCCTTACCTATACGGATGCAGGTACCGTGGCCATGCGCAAACGCTTAACAGACTTTATCGGCCCCGATGCCTACCGTGTAAACATACACACCTTTCACTCTTTCTGTAATGAAGTGATCCAGGATAACCTGGCGTTGTTCGAGAAGAACGCCCTGGACCCCATTTCAGAACTGGAAAAGATACAGCTGCTGAAGAAACTGATAGACGGGTTTACCAAAGACAACCCGCTTAAACGTTACCGCGGCGATGTATACTTTGATATGAAGAACCTGGCGTCCCTGTTCTCTACCATGAAGCGGGAAGGCTGGACGGTAGACTACATCCGCGCCAGCATCAAGGCTTATATGGACAGCTTGCCGGAGCGCGACGAATACATCTGCAAACGCGCTACCAAAACCTTCAAAAAGGGGGATGTACGTACAGACAAAATAGAGATCGAGGCAGAAAAGATGGCCCGCCTGCAGGCTGCTGTAGAACAGTTTGATGTGTTCCAGTCTATGATGCATGCCGCCGGCCGCTATGATTTTGACGATATGATCAACTGGGTGATCCGTGCATTTGAACAGCACCCCCAGCTGCTCGCAGATTATAAAGAACGTTATCAATACATCCTGGTAGATGAATACCAGGATACCAGCGGTACGCAGAACCGCCTGATAGAACTGCTGATACGGGGCGAAGAACTGCCCAACGTGTTTGTGGTGGGCGATGATGACCAGAGTATCTACCGTTTCCAGGGCGCCAACATTGAGAACATGGAACAGTTTGCGGGCAGCTTTGCTGAAACGCTGCGTACCATTGTGCTCACACAGAACTACCGCTCTGTACAACCCATCCTGGATATATCCATGTCGCTCATAGACAATAACGGTCCATCCAGGTTGGTAAACCAGCTGCCGGGCCTCAGTAAAGAACTGGTGGCCAGTAACAGTAATCTTACCGGCTTATCCATACTACCGGTAATACAACGTTACAATACCCCCCGCGATGAAATGGCGGGCATTACACTGGCTGTTACCAGGCTGCTGGAGCAAGGTGTGAACCCCGGTAAGATAGCGGTGATCTACCGTGAGAACCGTTATGGTGAAGACCTGGCCCAGTACTTCCGGCTGAAGGGGCTGCCCGTTTACTCAAAGCGCAGTATCAATCTTTTTGAAGTGCCCTTTGCACGCAAGGTGCTGAACCTGTTGCGCTATGTGGCCTGCGAACTGGATACGCCCTACAGCGGCGACGATCTGCTATTCTCCATTCTGCATTATGATTTTTATAACATACCACCGGTAGAGATAGCGAAAGTAAGTATCCGCGTATCAGAAAAAGGATACGAACAAAAATCTTCCATCCGTCAGCACTTACAGGAATGGCTGAACACACGTAAGCCTACCTTGTTCACCGAAGCCCCTGCAGAAGCCATGATGCAGGTAGGGAAAATGGTGGAGAAATGGATACGCGATGCACATAACCTTACACTGCAACAGCTGTTTGCCAATATCATTAATGAAGGCGGCGTACTGGCCTTCGTGATGCAGTCTCCGGAAAAGATCTGGCTCATGAAAGTGTTGCAGGCGCTCTTTGATTTCATTAAAGAGGAAACCCGCCGCAACCCGGAGATGACGGTTACGTCTTTCATGGAGATGGCAGACCTGATGGAAAGCAACAAAATTCCGCTGCCGCTGATACAGGTGGCCGGCAATGATAAAGGCATTAACCTGATCACCGCACACGGTTCCAAGGGACTGGAGTTTGAGCATGTGTTCCTGGCCAGTGCCAATTCTCATCTCTGGGAAAAGAAAAAGAAGAACAACAGCGGTTTCTCCTTTCCGGATACAGTGTTCGTTACCCAAAGCACCTCTACAGATGAACAGGAGCTGCGGCGCCTGTTCTATGTGGCCATTACGCGGGCAGAAAAACATCTGTACATCAGCTACCCCGAGTTCAGGCAAGACGGTAAGCCACTGGAGCCCAGCCTTTTTATTACAGAAATTCTGGATCAGCACATCCTGCCTGACGAAAAGATCACGCTGTCTGAAGATGAGCTGTTTGAATTTGAGCTGCTGAACTATGCAAAAGGCCAGGCCCCGGAAATAGCACGGGTAGACCAGCAATTCATAGATACCCTGCTGTCTGGTTTTGTAATGAACGTAACAGCCCTCAACAACTACCTGGATTGTCCCCTGGGCTTTTTCTATAAAAACCTGGTGCGGGTGCCTACAGGCCGTTCAGAGAATACAGAGTTTGGCTCTTCTGTGCACTATGCGCTGGAAAAGCTCTTCTTAAAAATGCAGGAAGGCGGGCAAAACACTTTCCCCTCAAAGGAAGAGTTCCTGCGCGATTTTACCTGGAACATGCGGCGCAACCGGGAAGCCTTTACCCGGGAAGCTTTTGAGCGCCGGCTGGAATACGGGCGGGATATCCTTTCCCAGTATTACGATACCTATATTGACAGCTGGCCAAAGATCGTAAGCGTGGAGCGCAATATCCGCAACGTGGTAGTGAACGGGGTACCGGTAAAAGGGAAGGTAGATAAGCTGGAATTTGACGGTAACCAGGTGAACGTGGTTGACTATAAAACAGGCGATTATGAGAAGGCTATCAAAGAATACCGCAAATTTGACCGCCCCAATGAGCGCAATCCCAACGGGGGCGATTACTGGCGTCAGGCCGTATTTTATAAGATACTCCTGGATAACTACCGCACCAAAAACTGGCAGGTAGTGAGTACAGAGTTTGACTTTATCGAACCTAATAAACAGAAGGTATACCACAAAGAGAAGGTGACCATCACGCCCCAGGACCTCGCCGCCGTTAGCCAGCAGATTGTCAGCACCTGGGCAAAGATCCAGAATAAGGAGTTTTATGTAGGCTGCGGTAAGGAAGATTGTCCCTGGTGCAATTTCGTGAAAGACAACCGCCTGCATGTGGCCCTGCACAACCTGCAGGAGGAGGAAGAGGAGATAAGCGGTGAATAGTAAAAAAGTAAAGGCCGAAAGCACTAAGTTTGTAGTTTCGTGTGCCGTAAATAATCAACATACAACAATGAATCAATGTTTCCGGGGCTGGATCTGCTTCCTGATTGTCATAATATCGATTTCTCTCACGCGCTGCGCCAATATAGTGCCGCCTGGCGGCGGCCCCCGGGATACACTGCCTCCCCTGCTGCTGCAGGTGGATCCCCCGGACTCTTCCCTGCACTTTAACAGCACCAAGGTGCGGTTCTATTTTGACGAATATGTGGAGCTGGATAACATCTTTGACAAGATGATCGTCTCTCCTACCCTGAAACGCGTGCCTACGGTTACTTCCAAGCTGCGTACGGTTACCATGGAGATTAAGGATACCCTGGCGCCCAATACCACCTACACCTTTAACTTTTCTGATGCGGTGAAGGATGTGAATGAGCGTAACCCGATCATAGACTTTGCCTATGTGGTTTCTACCGGTGATTACCTGGACTCCCTGCAGATAAAAGGCCGTACCATCAACGCAGAGACTGGCAGAATAGACAGTAACGTGTCTGTAATGCTGTACCGCAATCATACCGATTCTGTTGTATCCAAGGAAAAACCGGTATACTATGCCCGCTCAAAAGGCAATGGCAGCTTCTGGTTCAAGAACCTGGCTCCCGGCGATTACAAGATATTTGCCATCAAAGAAGAAGACCGTGACCTGCAGTACACCCAGCCTGCTACAGAATCCATCGCTTTTGTAGACAGCCTGATCCACCTGCGCGAAGAAAATATCAATGATATTCCCATGATGCTGTTCATAGAAGAAGACAGTACTATGAGGCGGCCGGAAGACGAGGCGCCACAGGAAGAACCGTCTGAAGACGATAAAAAGAAAAAAAAGCCCCGCCTGCAGGTGGGCCCCGTGCTGGATAATAACCAGCAGGACCTGGATACCCCGCTGGTGCTGAACTTTACAATACCGCTCCACACGCTGGACAGTACGCAGCTGCACCTGGCAGAAGATACTGTTTTAAGGCAGGTGCCCTTTACAAGCCACCTGGATTCTACCCGCAGCAAGCTGACCCTCCACTATAAATGGAAGGAAGGCACTCCCTACCGGCTGATCATAGACAAAACCGCTGCCACCGATACCTTTAACCAGCAGCTGACCAAGGCGGATACCATCAGCTTCTCGTCCAAGAAGTTGTCTGATTACGGAAAGGTGCTCTTCCGGCTGAAGCTGAGCGACAGCACCACCAGGGCGCTTAAAGGCGATACCAGCATCCGTTTTGTGGTACAGCTGGTGAAAGACAAGGAGGTGAAATATTCCGGGACAATGGTGAACGGCAGCTGGAGCAAAGGCCTGATCATACCAGGGGAATACGAGATCCGTGTACTGCTGGATGAGAACGGCAACGGCAAATGGGACCGGGGCGTATACTATGGTTCACCTAAGCGCCAGCCGGAAAAAGTGGTCAGCTTCCCTGAAAAAAAGAACATCAAGGCCAACTGGGGGGTGAGAGAAGACCTGACCCTGTAAATGACTATTTTTGCATTATGATCTTTTCCTCCGCCCTGATTGAAACTGCGGTAAATGAATTTGCCAGGATGCCGGGTATAGGCAAAAAAACAGCACTGCGGCTGGTATTGCACCTGCTGAAGCAGGAGCCTGCACAGGTGCAGCAATTCAGTGAAGCAATTGCCCGTATGCGTCAGCAGATAAAGTTCTGCAAACAATGTCATAATGTATCAGATGAAGAAATCTGCAGCATCTGCGCCAGCCACTCGCGCAACAAGGGCATTGTATGCGTGGTAGAAACGATCCGGGATGTAATGGCCATTGAAAATACCCAGCAGTTTAACGGGCTCTATCATGTGCTGGGCGGTATCATCTCTCCTATTGATGGTATTGGCCCCGACCAGCTGAATATTCACTCCCTGGTAGAAAGGGTACAGCAGCAGGGCATTACCGAGGTGATCATGGCGCTTAGCCCTACCATAGAGGGAGATACTACCATCTATTACCTTTCCAAAAAACTACAGCAACCGGAACACCCGGTAAAGATCACTACTATTGCCCGTGGCATTGCCTTTGGCGGCGAGCTGGAGTATGCCGATGAAATGACGCTGGCACGCTCTATCACCAACCGGCTTCCCCTGGAAAATTATATGCAGAAATAATGACCGGTATGCTATAAAAAAATACAGGTGCTTAATAGCACCCGTGTGTGTTTAACCTGTAATTCCACGTTATGAAAAAGATAGCAGGCTATCTGCCCGCTGGTAATGCGTTGATGGGGGCTTCAGCATTTGCTGAAGATCTTTCCTGCAGCTTTTTCCATTGCTGCATTTCATACTTGTTCAGAAAACAGATCCTGAATACCCCTGGCTGGTCATTCTCTCCCGGCCCTTCTGCCGGAACCCGCTGCAAGCCCAATTTGGCAAGGTGCTGCTGTAAACTATGAATATGCTTTGATATACTCATGGCCGGTTATTGAAAGTCAACAATAGAAATGTAAGGCAGTAGCTCATTTGCAACAGCAGGACATGCACCGTGGGCGGCATGCTGCAGCGGAAAGGGAGTTGGTGGAGATCACCTTGGCAGATGGCAGTCTTTTGTTGTATTCGTATCGCATGATCTAAATAAATATACGGAGCTTATCTCCTAATTACCCTACAAATATAGTAGACTATATGGATTAAACAAAATTATTTTCTTTAACAAGCTGTTAACAATACCTACGCTCCTTTGGGTAGTGTGCAGCGGGCATAGACTATGGACTATTTTTATTAACTTTGCAGCCTCCGGAGGGTGGATTTGTTTATTGTTCGACCACCGGAAGCCACCTATTTTAAACCGTAACTAATAAACAAACCTTAACATGAAATCTTTGCAACAATGCGCCGCAGAGCGCATCCTGATCATTGACGGTGCTATGGGCACCATGATCCAGCGCTATAAACTCCAGGAATCCGACTACAGGGGAGAACGCTTCAAGAACCACCACAGCGATGTAAAAGGGAATAACGATCTCCTTAATCTCACACAGCCACAGATCATTTCAGCTATTCATAAAGAATACCTGGAAGCGGGCGCGGATATTATCGAAACCAATACTTTCAGCAGCACATCCATCGCTATGGCGGATTACGACATGCAGCACCTGGCCTATGAACTGAACGTGGCCGCTGCCCGCATAGCAAAAGAAGCCGCTGCCGAATACACTGCCAAAAACCCGGATAAGCCCCGGTTTGTGGCAGGCGCTATTGGTCCGCTGAACAAAACCTTATCTCTTTCTCCGGATGTAAACAATCCCGGCTACCGCTCCGTTACCTTCGACGAAGTAGCGGAAGCGTACACCGAGCAGATAAAAGGCCTGGTAGAGGGTGGTGTAGACATCCTGCTGATAGAAACCATCTTTGATACCCTGAACTGTAAGGCGGCAATCTATGCCATCAAACAGTACTTCCGTCAAAGCGGGCGGCCTGAGCTGCCTGTTATGATCTCAGGCACTATTACGGATGCTTCTGGCAGAACGCTGAGCGGCCAGACGCTGGAGGCGTTCTATATTTCGGTGATGCATGCCCAGCCATTCTCGATCGGGCTTAACTGCGCGCTGGGCGGTCAGCAGATGCGGCCTTATATAGAGGAGCTGTCGCATATAGCCGCGTGCCACGTTAGCTGCTATCCTAACGCCGGCCTGCCCAATGCCTTTGGGGAGTATGACGAGCAGCCGGAAGATACGGCACACATCATCGAGGACTTTGCCCGCGAAGGATTTGTAAATATTGTTGGCGGTTGCTGCGGCACTACGCCTGACCATATACGTCATATAGCATCACATGTGAAGGCGCTGCAACCCCGCCCCTTACCAAAACAGGAGCCTACACTCGCCTAAACACAAGCAGAGAAAGAATGAGTACAACAACAACGAATACTGATACCACGAACGGAACACTGGTGATAAAACCCTACCTGCGACTGAGCGGTCTTGAGCCGCTGGTGGTACGGCCGGAAACCAACTTCATTAATATCGGGGAACGCACCAACGTTACCGGGTCTAAAAAGTTTGCCCGCCTGATACGGGAAGGGCAGTACGAAGAGGCGCTGTCTGTAGCCCGGCAACAGGTGGAGAATGGCGCCCAGGTGCTGGACGTGAACATGGATGATGCCCTGCTGGACGGAGAAAAGGCCATGACCACCTTCCTCAACCTGCTGGCTGCCGAACCGGATATTTCCAGGATACCCATTATGATAGACTCCAGTAAGTTCAGCATCATAGAGGCAGGCCTGAAATGTATCCAGGGTAAATGTATCGTGAACTCTATCAGTCTCAAGGAAGGTGAAGCCAAATTCATTGAACAGGCCTTCATCTGCAAAAGCTTTGGCGCTGCCGTTGTGGTCATGGCCTTTGATGAACATGGCCAGGCAGATACGCTGGAGAAGAAAGTAAGCTTCAGCCACCGCGCCTATAAGATATTAACAGAGCAGGTAGGCTATGATCCCCAGGATATTATATTTGATCCCAACATCTTTGCCATTGCCACCGGCATTGAAGAACACAATAACTACGCGGTAGATTTTATTGAAGCTACCCGCCAGATAAAAGCCCTCATGCCGCTTACCCGGGTAAGCGGAGGGGTAAGTAATATTTCCTTTTCTTTCCGTGGTAACGATGTGGTGCGTGAAGCCATGCACTCCGTATTCCTTTTCCACGCTATTAAAGCAGGTATGGATATGGGCATTGTGAACGCCGGAATGGTGCAGATCTACGATGAGATTGAACCGCAGCTGCGTGAACTGTGTGAAGACGCCATTTTGAACCGCCGGGAAGATGCCACTGAGAGGCTGATCGCCTTCGCAGAAACCGTAAAGGCAAAGGGCAAGGCTGTCGAAAAAGATGAAAGCTGGCGTAACGGCACTGTACAGGAAAGACTGAGCCATGCACTGGTGAACGGAATTACCGATTATATAGAAGCGGATACAGAAGAAGCCCGCCAGCAATATCCCCGCCCGCTGGATGTGATAGAAGGCCCCCTGATGGATGGCATGAACATCGTGGGCGACCTGTTTGGCAGCGGTAAAATGTTCCTGCCCCAGGTAGTAAAAAGCGCCCGGGTAATGAAGAAGTCTGTGGCCGTACTTACTCCATATATAGAAGCAGAAAAACAGAAACTGGTAGAACAGAACGGCGGCCAGATAAAATCTGCCGGGAAGATCTTACTGGCTACCGTGAAAGGCGACGTGCATGACATTGGTAAGAACATCGTAGGCGTGGTATTGGGCTGTAACGGTTATGATATTATAGACATGGGTGTGATGGTGCCTGCAGAAAAGATCCTGCAAACGGCCCGCGAAGAGCAGGTGGATATCATTGGCCTCAGTGGCCTGATCACCCCCAGCCTGGATGAAATGGTGCATGTGGCCCGCGAACTTAAACGCCAGCAGTTTGATATTCCGCTGCTGATTGGCGGCGCTACCACTTCGCGCACCCATACCGCCGTGAAGATAGCGCCCGAGTATGATCATGGCGTGGTACACGTGCTGGATGCCTCCCGCAGCGTGACCGTTACAGGCAGCCTGCTGAACAAGGCCCTGAAAAAGAACTTCCTGGAAGAAGTGAAAACAGAATACGTAAAGCTGAACGACAATTTCAGAAATAAGCGGCCGGTTAAACAGTACCTCTCCCTGGCAGATGCCAGGAAGCTGCCCGCGGAAATTGACTGGAAGAACTTTACGCCTGTAAAACCCCGCAAGCTGGGTGTGCAGGTGTTCCGTGATTATAAACTGGCAGACATTGCTCCTTATATAGACTGGCAGCCTTTCTTTATTGCATGGGAACTGCACGGTAAATTTCCGCAGATCCTGCAGGATGAGGTGGTAGGTAAGGAAGCCACCCGCCTGTATAACGATGCGCAGGCAATGCTGCAACGCATCATTGATGAAAAATGGCTGGACGCCCATGCGGTGATCGGCCTTTTCCCTGCCAATGCTACAGGACCCGACAGCGTACAGATACAGCCGGAAAACGGCGAACCGGTACAGCTGGAATTCCTGCGGCAACAGATCAAAAAGGCGCCGGGACAGCCCAATTTCAGCCTGGCCGATTTTGTTGCCCCTGCCTCCACCGGTATCCGGGATTATATGGGCGCCTTTGCCGTTACCACCGGTGGCGGTATTGAAAAATGGCTGGAGAAATTCAAGGCTGATCACGATGATTACAGCAGCATCATGTTAAAAGCCCTGGCAGACCGCTTGGTAGAGGCCTTTGCAGAACTGATGCACGAGCGGGTACGTAAAGAGTGGTGGGGGTATGCCAGCGATGAGCACTTCAGCAACGAAGAACTGATCAAAGAAGCTTATTCCGGTATAAGGCCCGCACCGGGTTATCCGGCCTGTCCGGAACACACGGAGAAGTACAAGCTGTTTGGCCTCCTGGATGCTACCGCCAACACAGGTATCACCCTTACAGAATCACTGGCCATGTATCCTGCAGCCAGTGTAAGCGGCTGGTACTTTGCCAACCCCGCCAGCAAATACTTCGGTGTTGGTAAGATAGAAAAAGACCAGGTAGAAGACTACGCCCGTAGAAAAGGCTGGACAGTAGAAGAGGCTGAAAAATGGCTGCGTCCCAACCTGGAGTATGATATGTAACATTTAATAAAGTCAGCTGAGAGCTAACTACTAATAAATATGCGCATCGTTTCCTATAACGTTAACGGCTTACGTTCTGCCATGACCAAAGGTTTTGTTGACTGGCTGAAAACAGACCCGGGTGATATTATCTGCCTCCAGGAGATCAAAGCCCAGAAAGACAATGTAAACTACCGCCTGTTTGAAGACCTGGGCTATGAGCATTACTGGTTCCCCGCCCAGAAAAAAGGGTATAGCGGGGTAGCCGTACTTTCACGTATAACGCCTGACAATGTACAATATGGGAACGGCTTCATGCAAAGCGATGCGGAAGGCCGTGTGATCAGGCTCGACTTTAAAGATATTACCCTGCTCAATACCTACATGCCTTCAGGCACCAGCGGAGATGAACGCCAGACCTATAAATACCAGTGGCTGGAAGAATTCTTCGGCTATGTGGGCATACTCCGGGAAACAAGGCCCAACCTGGTTATCTGCGGCGATTATAACATCTGTCACAAACCGATCGATATTCATGATCCGGTAGGCAACAAGAAATCATCCGGCTTCCTGCCAGAAGAAAGAGCCTGGTTGGATAGGTTCTTCGAAAGCGGTTTTGTGGACAGCTTCCGTCATTTTAATCCGGATCCACATCAATACAGCTGGTGGAGTGTAAGGTCTAATGCAAGGGCCAATAACAAGGGCTGGCGGATAGATTATATCAATGTAAGCGCGCCGCTGCAAAGCCGTCTTAAACACGCTGAAATATTCCAGCAGGTATGCCATTCGGATCATTGTCCGGTATACCTGGAACTCCATCCTTAAACAGCATGATCATTTACAACGTTACCAGTAAGGTTACCAATGCCATCCATGAGCGCTGGGTGCAGTGGATGAAGGAAGTACACATTCCGGAAATAATGGCTACAGGCCTGTTTCATGATTACCGCATGTGTCGTTTACTGGAGCAGGACGATCAGGAAGGACCCACATTTACCGTGCAGTTCTTTACGGACAGCCTGGAGAACTATCATACCTTCCTTCACGAGCATGCTCCTATGCTCAGACAAAAGGGTTATGAGCAGTTTGGCAACCAGTTTATCGCCTTCAGAACCGTTATGCAGGTGGTATAAACCCGCAAACTTATCCACAGGAAATCCACTGTTTTCAGGGATTGGCCCTCTTACACAATACTTTCCGGAAACAGGCGTTTATTACTTAGTTCAAAGGAAATGCGCTGTGGGAGCGGATCTCATGGAAAACGTGGTATAAACAGCTATCTTCCCCAACAAGGGCCAATCAGCTGTAACCGTTACCAGTAGCCCCTTACAGCCGATAAAAATTTGAGCATTACTGGGGTAAAAAATTTGGTAATCTGATAAAACGCGCTATATTTGCTCACATCAAACATTTTTTTCACTAGTTAAATCTTACTAACTATGAACAAAGCCGAATTAATCGACAAGCTGGCCAAAGATGCCGCAATCACCAAAACCCAAGCTAACGAAGCTCTGGACTCTTTCACCAAAGCTGTTGCTGATACACTGAAAAAAGGTGGTAAAGTAACCCTGGTAGGTTTCGGTACCTTCTCTGTTTCTAAACGTGCTGCTCGTAACGGTAGAAACCCACAGACTGGCCAGATCATCAAGATCAAAGCTAAAAAAGTTGCTAAATTCAAAGCTGGTAAAGCGCTGTCTGACAAGCTCTAATCAGTTAGCACAACTTATTCAAGCAAGGAACATATGTTTCTTGCTTTTTTTTTGCCCTTATTACGACGCTGTTATGAATGCGATGAATTATGTAATTTGCGGCTGATTTCAGGCAGTGTAACAGCTGCCAATTGTAAACTGTAAACTATTATCAAAATGGGTAGAGGAGATATCAAAACCAAAAAAGGTAAGATCTCTAACGGATCCTTCGGTAAATCAAGACCCGCCAAAGTTCGTAAGACTGCTGCTGCTAAAGCAGAAAAGAAAGGGTAATGAAGAAGTAAAAAGAAAAAGTAAAAAAGAAAAAACAGCGCGAAGTACTGCATGGAGTTTTCAGTTTTTACTTTTTCTTTTTTATTTTATTAAGGCGCCAGCCGGTCTATCTGCCACGTTCCTCCTGCCGTTAAAGTATACTGCACCCTGTCATGTAAACGGTTACTACGCCCCTGCCAGAACTCCATCAGGGTTGGCTTCACAATATATCCGCCCCAGTGCTGCGGTCTTTCAGGCTCTTCCAGCACATACTTTGCTGCAATGATATTCACCTGCTCTTCCAGGAAACTCCGATGCGGTATTACCCTGCTCTGAGGAGAAGCAATAGCGCCAATACGGCTGCCCAGCGGGCGTGTACGGTAGTACTCATCGCTGGTGGCAGCATCTGTTTTGCTCACTGTACCGTCTATACGTACCTGCCTTTCCAGCTCACGCCAGAAAAACAAGAGGCTTACCTGCGGGTTGGCAGCCATCTCCACACCTTTGCGGCTTTCGTAGTTAGTGAAGAAAATAAACCCGTCTGCATCAAAGCTCTTTAATAATACAATGCGCGCAGAAGGCCTGCCTTCTGGTGTGCTGGTAGACAGCGTCATGGCATTGGGCTCATCCAGCTGGCTGTTAATGGCTTCCTGCCACCACAGTTCAAATTGTTGAAGGGGATGTTGTGCTACCTCGCTTTCATCTAAAGCGGCCAGGCGGTAATCTTTACGCAATGCTGCTATTTCTTGATTCAACATAAGGCCATGTTTATAATTACAAAGGTATTAATGAAGAGTCAAAATAATTATTTGTAAAATTGCAGCTGTTCAACATATGCGGTTATGAACAGAATCCTGTTATCCTTTATATTTATCACAGCCGGACTGGCAGCCTGCCATCAGCAGCCTAAGCAAGAACAGCAAACAACAGTAAATGCCGACACTGCTGCTGTCGCTTCTCCCTACTTCTACATGCAGCTAAAAGGCACTATCGCCAGTCAGCCGGTTACCATGCACCTGATGAAGACCAACCCGGATGTTTTCAGGGGGTATTACAGCTATGACCGCATCGGTGAACCGATAGATATATGGGGCGGACTGGATTTTAGCCAACAGTTAACCCTGTACGAAAACAGCCATACAGACGAGGAGATTACCTTCAAAGGCCGCTTTGATCCCGAAGGAAGTTTTAAGGGTACCTGGCGGGGTGCCGGCACCTCTCACCCCTTCTCTTTGAAAAAGAATTTTGATAAGGCCATACTGTTTGATGTGTACAGGGTTGTAGATTCATCCGCCCTTGTGCCTGGCCATCCGTATTCGCCTGTAGCTATTGCAAGCAACAGTATCCTGTGGCCTGCTGAGGGCACAGACAGCAAAACTGCAGACTTTATCAAAAGCGTGATGAGCGGCGGCAAGGCAGATATCACACCACGGCAGCTCGTAAAAAAAGAGGTGGATTCTTTCCTGCTTTTTTATAAAGGCAACGCTATAGACGTAGACACCTCCGCATTAAAAGAAGATAGTGTAAGCCCTATCTGGGACTGGACGGCTGAAAGCGATATGAAGGTGATCTGGAACCGCTATCCCCTCCTTGCACTGGAAAGCTTCTCATATGATTATACCGGCGGGGCGCACGGCAATGGCGGTGCTATCTACCAGGTACTTGATCTTTCCAGGCAAAAGGTACTGACAGCCGACGATGTGTTCAAGGGAGATTATAAAACCATACTGACCAGGGAGCTGGAGCAGGCCTTCCGTAAAAAGTACAGGGTACCTGAAGATGAACCTGTAAAAGGCATGCTGATAGTGGACAATATTGAACCGAACAACAACTTTATACTCACCAATAAGGGAGTTATGTTCAGCTATACACCCTATGAGATTGGCCCGTATGCATTAGGGCAGGTAAATCTGTTTGTGCCGTATGATCATATTAAGGATATCCTGAAGGAAGACTATTCAAAGTAGTAGTACTATTGCCACCATAAAAAAGAGGGGATACGCCGGCGGCGCATCCCCTCTTTCATTAATATCATCGCGGATCATCCGCTTACCAGTGTACCCACATTCTTACCCATGATCACCTGCAGCAGGTTACCGGGTTTATTCATATCAAATACAATGATTGGCAGTTTGTTTTCCTGGCAGAGTGTAAACGCGGTCATATCCATTACGTTCAGTGACTTCTGGTATACTTCCGCAAAGGTGATAGACTCAAACCGGGTGGCGGTGCTGTCCTTTTCTGGGTCGGCCGTGTAAATACCATCTACCCGGGTGCCTTTGAGGATCACATCGGCCTGTATTTCAATAGCGCGCAGGGAAGCGGCTGTATCTGTAGTAAAATAGGGATTACCCGTTCCTGCGCCGAAGATCACCACCCGGCCCTTTTCCAGGTGCCTGATAGCGCGGCGGCGTATATAAGGTTCCGCGATCTGCTCCATCTTAATGGCAGATTGCAGACGGGTATACAGGCCTACTTTTTCAAGGCCGCTTTGCATGGCCATTCCGTTGATTACTGTTGCCAGCATGCCCATATAGTCACCCTGAGCCCTTTCAATGCCTGTCTCTGCTTCGTTCATACCACGGTAGATATTACCGCCGCCAATCACAATTGCCACCTGAACGCCCAGGTCTGTAACGGCTTTAATATCATACGCATAATGTGTTATTACTTTAGGATCAATACCATAATTACCATCGCCCATCAGGGACTCACCGCTCAGTTTGAGCAAAATACGCTTATACTTTGGCAACATGACGCTATAATAAGATTGAAGAAGGTAGTTAGTTTAATATGATAAATATACAGGTATATGCACAAAAAAAAGGAGAGAATTTAGATTCTCTCCTTTTTCACAGGTTTTATATTTACCCTAATGCAATGCGTTTGAAGGCTGTTACAGTGAGATCAGCAGCTACTGATTTCAGGTAATCTGCAACAGATTTACTGTTATCCTTCACGAAAGCCTGCTGTAACAGGGTGCTTTCTTTAAAGAATTTATTCACCTTACCGGCGGCGATCTTTTCAGCCATTTCTGGTGCTTTGCCTTCTGCTTTCACCTGTTCGATGGCGATCTCTTTTTCACGGGCCACTACATCTGCAGGAACGCTGTCAGCGTCTACTGCGATGGGGTTCATGGCAGCGATCTGCATAGCAACGTCTTTACCAACTTCTCCGGCAACAGGTTTGGTGAAGCCAACCAGTACGCCCATGCGGTAGTTACCGTGGATATAGGCAGTAACGGAAGCTGCTTCTATTCTTTCAAATTTAGCGAGGGTGATCTTTTCACCGATCTTGGCTACCTGATCATTTACCTTATCAGCTACAGTTGCGCCGTCCAGTGTGGCTGCACCTAGTTCTTCAATGGTTTTGATACCACTTGCCAGGGCCAGGTCAACGATGGACTGAGCAAATTTTATGAAGTCTTCATTCTTGGCCACAAAATCGGTTTCGCAACCCAGACCTACGATCACGCCAGCTTTACCATCTTCAGCGGTTTTTGCGATGATCACACCTTCCTTGGTTTCGCGGTCAGAACGTAAAGCCGCTACTTTCTGTCCTTTCTTACGCAGGTAATCAACTGCTTTTTCAAAATCACCGTCACTTTCCACCAGTGCCTTCCTGCAGTCCATCATACCGGCGCCAGTTTGCTGACGCAGTTTGTTTACATCAGCTGCTGTAATTGTTGCCATGACTATAAATAGTTTAAAAGTTTACAAAGGTATTATCTTATGCAATTACGAATTACCAATTACAAAACCCATGTAGTTAATCATGCTGATCGCTACTTTGCGGTTCGTAAATGATAATTCGTAATTGGTATATGCTTGTGCTACTGATTAGGGTCGGGGACCACCACCGGGCCGGGGGCCACCAGGCCTGTTGCCGCCACCTGCTCCAGAAGGACGGCGCTGTCCGCCACCGCCACCACCGGGCCTGTTACCGCCGCCGGGACCTCTTCCGCCACCGCCGCCGGGCCTGTTACCACCACCTTGCCTGTTGCCACCACCAGGGCCTCTGCCGCCGCTGCCGGGGCCTCTGCCGCCGCCGCCAGGACCGCTTTTACGGCCTCTTTCACGGTCTTCACCGCCTTCCAGTTCAAAGCGGAGCGCCTTGCTGTCAGCTTCTTCTTCTTCCACTACGTCATCTGTTTTCTCAGTAGCCCTTTCAGCCAGGCCTTCTGCGATTGCAGCTGCGATATAGTTGGTTACGATAGCGATTGATTTAGTAGCGTCATCGTTGGCAGGGATTGCGAAATCCACCTTGGTAGGATCGGAGTTGGTATCTACCATACCGAAGGTGGAAACACCCAGGCGACGAGCTTCTGCCAGTGCAATGTGCTCGTGGCTGATATCTACGATGAACAGTGCAGCCGGAACACGGGCCAGCTGAGCGATACCGCCCAGAACCTTTTCCATTTTCTCTTTATCACGGCTCAGTGTCAGACGTTCTTTCTTGGTGATGTTATCGAAAGTACCATCTGTCAGCATTTTTTCGATGCTCTGCATTTTCTTCACGCTCTTACGGATAGTAGCGAAGTTGGTCAGCATACCACCCAGCCACCTTTCGGTAACGTAAGGCATGTTAACACGCTTGGCAGCTTCTGCTACTATTTCCTTAGCCTGTTTCTTGGTGGCCACGAACATGATCTTCTTACCGCTCTTTGCGATGGATTTCAGCGCGGCGGCTGCTTCCTGCAAACCTTCAACGGTCTTGTTCAGATCGATGATGTGAATACCTTTCTTTTCGGCGAAGATATATGGCAGCATCTTCGGGTTCCATTTTTTCTTCAGGTGGCCGAAGTGTACACCTGCCTCCAGTAACTGCTGCTGCAATGAGGTATTATTTTCCATGTGTATTATACTCTGTTAAAAAGGATCAATAAAATAATTAGCTTCTAGCACTTTTAGCTGCTAGCATTTAGCTAATGGGCTAAAGGCTATAGCTAATAGCTCCCATATACTAGCGTTTAGAGAACTGGAAGCTCCTTCTGGCTTTACGTTTACCTGGTTTCTTACGTTCAACAGACCTCGGATCACGGGTAAGCAGGCCAGCTGCTTTCAGGGCAGGGCGGAACTCAGGGTTCACTTCACACAGTGCGCGGGCGATACCCAGTTTCACAGCTTCTGCCTGACCTTTGATACCACCGCCGGCGGCATTTACTTTCACGTCAAATTTGTCCAGCGCATCAATGGTCTTCAGCGGCGCTTCCACCTGGTTCTGCAGGTAGATCAGCGCGAAGTATGTTTTATAATCCTTGTCGTTCACTGTAATGGCGCCGGTACCCTTGCTGATATAAACGCGGGCAACAGCTTCCTTACGACGACCGATGGTATTTTTTTGCTTTTCCATGTATCAGAGAAGAATTAGAAAGTTAAAGTTTGCGGTTTCTGTGCAGCATGCGGATGCTCAGCGCCAGCATATGCAAATAATTTTTTGTACATCTTGCGGCCCAGGCGGTTCTTAGGCAGCATGCCTTTTACAGCCCTTTCTATCACCACCTCAGGACGACGACGGATCAGATCCTTAGCCAGCTCTATTTTCTGGCCGCCGGGATAACCGGAGAAGGTCTGGTACTCTTTCTCGTTCATTTTATTACCGGTCAGGATTACCTTTTCTGCATTGATCACGATTACATAATCACCACAGTCGGTATGAGGCGTGTAGTACGGTTTGTTCTTACCCCTCAGAATGGCCGCAATCTTGGCGCTCATACGTCCAAGCGTCAGGTTGGTAGCATCCACTATGTACCAGTCACGCTTTACAGTAGCCTCATTGGCCGATTTGGTTTTGTAACTTAAGGTGTTCATTTTTATACGATAAAATTTACGTCAGTAAACAGTTATCCCGTAAAATCGGGAGTGCAAAGCTAAGTAGTTGCTATGGAATAACCATGGATTTCGTGGTCTTTTTTGCAAGACACCTCTGCAATTAACTGATTTTCAATAAAATTTTTGGCTAAAAGTTTTCAACACAACGTAGATGGGCCATCAGCCGGCGTGCTGGACAGGGCAAAAAGTATCACTTCTCAACAGGAGAATGATACTATTTACCCAAAACAGGATGAGAAGGATAGAGCAAGAATTGCGCAGGAATCAAATAGTTAATATAATATAACAGTCCCCGGGCCGGGGTTAGTTATCGTAGCCCGGGTTCTGACTGAGCAGTTCGTTCACGTCACGCTCCCGCTGCGGTACCGGTAACACCATTTTGGGATCATTATAGGACCGGGTACCGATATTCATTTTCAGCCGCTTACGCGTCCACAGCCAATCACCTTCAAAGGCCAGCTCCCGGAAACGTTCTTCCACCACCTGCTCTGCCGTAACGGTAGCCAGGGCTGCAGCATGAGCGCGGACCCTTACCGTATTCACATCCTCCAGCGGGGTCTTACCTCCAATAGTGGCTCCTGCCCGGGCATTGGCCTCAGCGCGTATCAGGTATATGTCTGCCAGCCTGATCACCGGGATAGCCCTGTAAAAGTCTTTCCACTTGCGGGAGTACTCCCCTATGCCGCCCGCAATGCCTGTACCCTCGTATATAAAAGCCCTGCGGTCGTCATGTTCCCCGTAGATTTTATAAAGATTGGTGTCCACGCGCACATCACCCCTTCCTGCCATAGGGGTGGCATTATAGGCCGCATACATGGTAGTTAATCCGCTGTTGGCAGAACCGCCATTGCTCTGGTCTGTCTGCAGCATGGCAAAAATATCTTCGGTAGAGCCGGACACATTATTAAACGCTTTATCAAAGGTAGCTGCCAGTGAAAAGCCGCCTTCGCTGATCACTTCTGTGGCGGCGGTGGCTGCCTCCGTGTATCTGGCCTGCGCCATGTATACCTTAGACAGGAGAGCCTGGGCGGCATACTTTGTTGCCCTGCCGTTATTGTCACTATATGATGCGGGCAGTGTTGCGGCAGCCGCTGTGAGGTCGCTGACAATCTGTTTATACACTGCATCCACCGTTGCCCTGGGTTTATTATCCTTTTCAGGATCATATACCGTTGTAGGCTCCAGCACCAGTGGTACGGCTTCATTCACGCCGATATTGCCTGCTGAGTAAGGTTGTCCGAACAGGTTTACCAGCTCATAATAGGTAAGGGCGCGTACAAATCTGGCCTCACCTTCAACAGCGTCTTTTTCGGCAGCATCCAGCAGGTCCAGCTTACTCAGTACCACGTTGGCGCCGTTAATGGTAACATACGAACGCTGCCAGATGCCCTGGGCGATGAGCGATTGCGCTACCTGTGCCTTGTTGAATATATCGCGGTATTCAGTGAAAGTGCCCACAAAAGATACCTGTCCCGCGCTGCCCAGCAGGTCTGGGATTAGAATATACCGTTCGCCGAAAGCGTTAAAGTCCTGCATGGATTTATAGGCGCCGAATAACACCGCCTTTACATCAGCCGCTGTCCGGATCTCATCCGGTGTAATATGCTGCCCGGGCTTTACATCCAGCTTGCTGTTACACGCTGCGGCTGTCAGCAGCAGCAGGCTGATAACAAATCTCAAAGGTATATGTCGGTTGCGCTTCATGTTGTGCTATTTAGAATTTAACATTCAACCCCACCACAAAAGTCCGCGCCTGGGGTATGGTGTAAAAATCCGTTCCGCCGGCTACATTGCGGTCTGTTTCTGAGGAGCTGCCCAGCGGAGTGGTATTTACTTCGGGATCGCTGATGTAATCTGTTTTTGTCCAGAGGTTATAGCCGGAAAGATATAACCTGCCGCTGTTGATCTTCAGCACAGACAGTACCTGTTTAGGCAGGGTATATCCCACTGTAAGCATTTTTAAACGGATATACGAACCATCGTAGATCCATCTGCTGGATGCACGCTGCCCGGTAGGATAGCTGATGCTTATACGCGGTACATCGGTAATATCGCCGGGTTTCTGCCACCTGCGCAATACTTCTGTTGTCTGGTTATCGAAGCCGCCGCTGAAACCGGACGACTGGTAAGCCCCTGCCCTGTTATAGATCTCATTGCCCTGTACAAATGTAAAAAAGGCACTCAGGTCAACACCTTTGTAGCTAAAGTTATTGGCAAAACCACCGGTATAATCCGGATTTGCGTTGCCCACCACTGTTCTTACTGCCTGGGCGTAGTTGCTGGTGGGCTTGCCATCTTTATCCATGTATTGTGCATCGCCGGTTGCGGGATCTACGCCCAGGTATTTGGGCAGATAGAACACACCGATCGCTTCTCCTTCTACGGCTCGCTGCTGGCCACTTTCAATGATCTGCCCCCGGAGGTCTGTTATCCTGTTCTTATTGAATGCAATGTTGAATGAAGTGGTCCACCTGAAAGCGCCGTCTATATTTACGGAGTTCAGAGTAAGCTCCAGGCCCTGGTTACGCAGTTTGCCCAGATTCCGGGTGATAACGTCAAAGCCTGTACTGGAAGGGATATTTACATTTAACAGGAGGTCTGTTGTTCTTTTGTTATAATAATCTACCTCTCCGGATAAACGATTAGCAAGGATACCAAACTCAATCCCCACATCTGCCTGTGCTGTTTTTTCCCAGTGCAGGTCCGGGTTGCCCAGCTGCGTGGGAACAAAGCCGGGTAGTGAAGGATAATTACTGATACCGTACAGGGACAGGTACTCGTATTCCCCGATCTCGGCATTACCTGTTAAACCATAGCTGGCCCGCAGCTTCAAAAAGTTCAGCACACTGGAACCTTTCAGAAAACCTTCCTCTGACAGTATCCATCCCAGCGATGCTGCAGGAAATGTACCGTAGCGCTTATCCGGGCCAAAACGGGAAGATCCGTCTGTTCTGACACTCAGCCCAGCCAGGTACCTGTCGTTAAAGCTGTAGTTGGCGCGAAGGAAGTAAGAAATAAAATCGTACCTGTTGTTAACGGAGCCTGCAAAGGTAATAGAAGTGGCGCCGGTAAGGTTCTTTATAGCATCTGAAGGATATTCCCTGCCCTGCGCTATTACCTCTTTAGCATCATTCTGCAGATAACTCATACCTATAACGGCAGAGAGCTTGTGTTGCGCGCCCAGCAGCGGTGAAACGGTAAAATAGTTATTGGTATTGAAACTGACGTTCTGCGCAGAAGCCGATTCTCCGAAGCCAACGCCACCGCCGTCTGTCGCGTCCTTTCCTATAAATCTTTCCTGGTAAAAGCTCAGCACATCTGCGCCGAACTCCGTGCGGAAAGAGAGCCAGGGCAGAAAATTATAATTGGCGTAAGCGTTGCCCAGGCTTCTGAAAGTGGTTTGTTTGTCACTGTTCAGGGCTGCATCCAGCAGACTGTTGGCGTATAAGGTCCTTTTATTGAGCTTTCCTGTGGCGGGATCTATGACCGGCGATATGGGCAGCTGGGCCACCAGCTGGCCTGGGGTAGAGTAGTTATTATCCTGTGTAACCCTGTCGAGTTGCGACCTGGCGATGCTTAGGTTGAGGCCTATTGACAGCTTGTCTGTGGCGGAATGTTCCAGGTTTAAGCGTCCGCCGTAACGGGTAAATTTATTGTTGATCACGATGGCGTCCTGCGCGTTGTAGAAGCCGGAAGCAAAGAAGCGTGTTTTCTCATTTCCGTCGGAGGCTGAGAGGTTTAGCTGGTTGCCCCTGGCTACGGAGCGGTAAATGGCGTCTTCCCAGTTGGTGTTCACCTCCTGGTTACGCCAGTCGGTACCAATGGCGTACCTGTCAAGTATAGCGCTTTCATAATACGCTTTGTAAACGTCTATTGCCTCCTGCTCTGTTCCAAAACCGTTATAGCCGTTGGCGAAATCTATACGGCCGTCGTTTACGGCAGCTTCTTCCACCAGGTCTACATATTGTTTAGCATTAAGGAAACCCCGTTTTTTGGTGGGCTTGCCCCAACTGCTGTTGAGGTCAAGGCTGATCACTGTTTTCTGACCTGCCTTTCCTTTCCTGGTGGTGATCAGTACCACTCCGTTAGCAGCCCTGGCGCCGTAGATAGCGGCAGCAGCGGCATCTTTCAACACCTCTATGGACGCAATATCGTTGGGGTTAATGTCAGCAACAGGGTTGGTGATCTCGTTATTGACGTCAGAAACACTGGCCGTCTGCACAGGCAGACCATCTATCACATATAAGGGCTGGCTGCTGGCAGAGATGGAGGAGGTGCCTCTGATCCGTACTTTCAGGCCCTGCCCTACTTTACCGCTGCCCGATTCTATTACCACACCGGCCGCCTTGCCCTGTATGGCAGACTCAAAGCTGGGAGCGGGAAAGTTTTCGATCTCCCCGGAGGATACTTTGGCAATGGCGCCTGTCAGATCACGCTTTGCCTGGGTGCCATAGCCTACTACCATCACTTCTGACAGGATTTTATTACCGGCAGATAGCCGCACATTTATTTCCTGCCGTCCGGCAATATCTACTTCCTGGTCTGTATAACCAAGAAAGGTAAAAACGAGGGTTTGTGCGGAGGAAGGCACACTAACAACGAAAGCGCCATCAGCGTTGGTGAACGCTCCCGCCGTAGTTCCTTTGACCTTTACAGTTACTCCCGGCAAAACAGCGCCGTCTGTCGCATCGGTTACCCGGCCCATCACTGTTCGTTGCTGCGCATAGCCCAATTGCAACATGCACAACAGCATGCCCATGAGAACTGCGTAAAATTGTTGCATAAGCAATATTTTGGTTCAATTATCTTGTCTTGAAGGGGGAAGGCCGGCGGCCCAACCGGACACTTCGTTAAACAGCAATATGATGAAGGCAATTTAGCCGCATTTGTCCCTACAGTCTAAAAGTATATATTTAATTAAAGGAAAATTAAATTAAAGCGAATGAATTTAATAGCTAAATTGAAAAAATCCCATTGCCGACTGACAAATGGGATTTTTTCCTTATAAGTGGTGCAATCCTGACAAAGTTTACTAGTCCCGGTTCCGGGCGCCCATGTAGATCATGAGGTACTGGAAAAGTGTAACGATAGACGCTACGGCGGCTACAACATAGGTCATAGCGGCCCACCAGAGGGCATCTTTGGCCTTGCTGTGCTCCTGGGGTCTCATAATAGCGGCGCTGTTTAACCACGCCAGTGCCCTCCGGGATGCATCAAACTCCACCGGCAGCGTGATCACAGAGAACAGAGTGGTTACGCCAAACAGTATAATACCGCCCAGCAGCAGGGCCGGGAACACGTTTACCAGCAATATACCGCCCAGCAGGACCCATTGTACCAGGCTGGAGCTGATCTGTACCGCCGGCACCAGTTTAGAGCGCATGGCCAGCCAGCGGTAGGAAGCAGCGTGCTGAACTGCGTGGCCGCACTCATGGGCGGCTACGGCAGCGGCAGCAACACTGGCGCTGCTATATACTTCCGGACTAAGATTTACGGTTTTATTGGCAGGATTATAGTGATCTGACAGGAAACCATCCACAGAAACCACCTGCACATCATAAATTCCATTATCCCGCAGCATTTTTTCGGCAATCTGCTTTCCGGTCATCCCGGATGAGGTAGGCACCTCGCTATATTGCTTAAACTTGCTTTTGAGGCGCCAGCTGACGAGCATGCTGATACCGATGAACAGCAGGGATAAGAACATCACGCCGGGGGGCATACCGGGCATAATAAATAACATCAAACTTGGTGTCATGCTCAATAGGTTAAAATATGTTGTAAAATTACTAAGGTAAATGATCAAATTTTCATCCAAACAATACGGTTCAGCCCTTTTTAAGGTTTCCTTAAGAAATGAAGGCTTAAGGCTGCGGCGTCTTGTCAGTTTAAAAAATTAACACTGTCATTATGACGCTGAACAAAAAGTACCCCCTGTCATATAAGACTATTTGACAGTAATTAAAACCTATATTATTAGGCTTTTTTCATATGTAAAATAAACGGTTATCACTCCTATTTATCAATATTTTACGACCGAACAATGCAAGTAATATTAAATTCAAAATGCGCTGAAACAAGCGATGGGAGCCGATCTGTCACATTATGAAAACTTTTCAAAAGTTATTCACATCAATTAAATAAACTTTTTTATTCTGAACCCATTTAGTAATTTAGACCTGAATTTAATGGGTTAGTAAGTAGAAAGAGTCAACGGAATCTTCTGTTGGCTCTTTTTCTTTTTCCTATGTTTGAGGTGAAGAATTGAAAGTTTAAAGTTTGAACGTTTGATAACGTTTTACCCCCTTTTCAAACTTTCCGATCTTCAGACGTTCAAACATTTTTTTATGAGCAAGATAAAGACCGCCTTCTTTTGTCAGCAATGTGGATACGAATCAGCTAAATGGAACGGAAGGTGTCCGAGCTGCGGACAATGGAACACGTTTGTAGAAGAAAAGATACAGAAAGATGTTCCCCTGCGTAATAATAACTGGAAACAGGAAGCGCCTTCCCGCTCTGATAACATCATTAACCTTTCGGAAATAAGCGGCACTGAAGAAGAGCGGCTGCTGACACCTGATGCAGAGCTTAACCGCGTACTCGGCGGTGGTATTGTACCTGGCTCGCTGGTACTGGTGGGTGGAGAGCCCGGCATTGGTAAGTCTACACTTTTCTTGCAGAACGCGCTGCTGCTGCCGCATATCACCACCCTTTACGTAAGCGGAGAAGAAAGTGCACAACAGGTAAAGATGCGTGCAGACCGCCTGGGAATAAAAAATGATCAGTTCTACCTTCTTACGGAAACGTCTACCCAAACTATCTTCCAGGAAGTAAAAAAACTGCACCCCCAACTTGTGATCATTGATTCGATACAAACCCTTCAATCGCCTTTCATTGAAGCAGCGCCGGGCAGTATATCCCAGATACGGGAAACTGCAGCAGAAATGCAACGTTTTGCCAAAGAAACACATACGCCTGTTTTCCTCATTGGTCACATTACCAAAGATGGCGCTATTGCCGGGCCTAAAATTCTGGAGCACATGGTAGACACTGTACTGCAGTTTGAAGGCGACCAGCACTATTCCTATCGCATTTTGCGAACTATCAAGAACAGGTTTGGATCCACCGCAGAACTTGGCATTTATGAAATGACGGGACAGGGTTTGCGGCAGGTTACCAATCCATCAGAAATACTGATCTCGCAGCGGGAAGACCAGCTAAGCGGAGTGGCCATTGCCGCAACGATGGAAGGCATGCGGCCTATGCTGGTGGAAGTGCAGGCGCTGGTAACCCAATCTGTGTATGGTACACCGCAACGTACCGCCACCGGTTTTGATCTTCGCCGTCTTCAACTGCTGCTGGCTGTACTGGAAAAACGTGGTGGCTTTCATTTTGGTGTAAAAGATGTGTTTCTCAACATTGCAGGCGGCATCCGGGTAGAAGATCCTGCCATTGATCTTGCCGTATTGTGTGCCCTGCTCTCATCATATGAAGATACAGCTATCGGCAGCAAGATCTGTTTTGCCGGTGAAGTGGGGCTCAGCGGGGAAATCCGCGCAGTGAACCGTATTGAACAACGCATTGCGGAAGCAGAAAAGCTTGGGTTCGATAAGATCTTTATATCCCGGTACAACAAGAAAGGCGGCGCCGGTAAATTTGATATTGAAGTAGTGCCGGTAGGCCGGGTGGATGAAGTGTACCAACAGCTCTTCTGAAAGCTGTAAGTGATTATCTTGCAGCTTTTAAACCCCATTGTTATGACCATGATCCGGAACCTGTTTGTTTCCCTGGTACATCTTTTTTATCCGCATGTCTGTGACAATTGCGGTGAAGGGCTTACTGCCGCAGAAGATGTGCTCTGCCTGCGTTGCCAGCACCGCCTTCCCCTTACCGGCTTCCATTTGTATGCCGATAATGCCCTGGAAAAGGTATTCTGGGGAAGAACAAAAGTGCATCATGCCATGGCCGCGTATTATTACAACCAGGGCGCTATGGTACGCCGCCTGGTTCACCAGTTCAAATATCACCGGCGACGGGACATTGCCCTGCATTTAGGCCGCCAGATGGGACTTATGCTGCAGCAAAGTACATGGCTAAACGAAATTGACTGCATTGTTCCCGTTCCCCTGCATAAAACCAGGGTTCGCCGCCGCGGTTATAACCAGTCTGCCCTGCTTGCCGCCGGCCTGGCTGAGATCATTCACCGCCCGGTGCTGCCGCATGCCCTGAAGCGGCTCAGTTATACTGATTCCCAGACCCGTAAGAACCGGGTATCCCGCTGGGAGAACGTGTCGGGTGTATTTACTGCGGCGGCAACCGCAGATCTGCGCGGGCGTCATGTATTGCTCATTGACGATGTGATTACTACCGGCGCCACCACGGAAGCCTGCTGCCTGGCACTCAGGGAGGCCGGTGCTATTGTAAGCGTCTGCGCACTGGCATTTACCCGCTAATTAATTATTGAATATTTTGACACAGGATATATTAACTTTACCAACTGATATCCACCAGCTAACTTTGCCTCATAAAAATGCGCTATTATGTTTAAATCATTGCTTATATCCATGGTGTTACTGTTATCAGCACCGGGAGCCTTTTATAGCTTTAAAGTAGAATCTATTGATGGCGGAAAGATCAATTTTGCCGATTATAAAGGCAAAAAGATCCTGATCGTTAACACTGCCTCCCAATGCGGCAATACCCCGCAATATGCCGACCTGGAAAAACTTTACAAAAAGTACCAGGGCAAACTGGTGATAGTTGGTTTTCCGGCTAACAATTTTCACGGGCAGGAGCCTGGCAGCAACAAAGAGATACAGGAATTCTGCAGCAGGAAATATGCTGTAACTTTCCCAATGGCAGCAAAAATATCTGTAAAGGGGGACGATATTCATCCTTTGTACAAATGGCTGCTGGCAGAGAGCAAGGCAAAACACTTTCAGCCGGAAGAAGTTACCTGGAACTTCCAGAAATACCTGATCGATGAAAAAGGTAACCTGGTAGCCGTATTTTCTCCAAAAACACAGCCCCTGTCAGAAGAAGTGATCGCTGCAATCGAAAAGCGTTACAATTGATGTATCAGGGCTGCTCCCTCTCATAACTATTGCCACCTTACCTGTGTAATGAACTGAACGCCTGTCCCGCAGCAAGCTTCGGGACAGGTGGACAGTCAAGCGGATAATAACTATTCAACCGAGTATAATACATATGCAAAGACAACTACTGTCCTTATTAACAGTGGCTGTACTTTCGGGAATGTGGTGTGCGTGTGAGAGTGGCAGTAATTCCCCTTCGTACAGTTGTTCAGGCTATACCATGCACCTGGCTTTCCAGGATAGCAGCGGTATTGATCTTGACATAAGTAATAACACCTTATTTCGCACCACCGCGGACACCGGGAACTATAAACACCTGGCCACCGAAGCCCTGATAGATTCTTTCAAGCTTATTATTAACCTGCTTGACGGGCCATATCATAACGACGCCATATGGGATGACAGCCTTCCCGAAAAAGTTTATTATTACAGCAAAACCAACCGGGGAGTGAACCAGGGACTGGTTTTGGCAGGTATAAGAGAGGGCACCACCATCAAATACTTTGAAACCGATACCTCCTGCGTGCTGCTAACCAAATGGGATCCTCAAAAGCTGACCATGACAGGCACCTACTACTTTGAAGCCAATAACCACACCGTAAAGGGCACCGGCACTTTTACCGACGTCTGTTTTGTTTCACTGAAATAGTGTGTTAGATTTGCTGCCTCATGCTATTCTCTGATATCATAGGACAGGAAAATATTCACCATCAGCTGGTGCAGGCAGTACAACAAAACCGGCTTAGCCATGCCATGCTGCTGCTGGCCCCGGAAGGCGCGGGCGGTTTACCCCTGGCGCTGGCGTTTACCCAATATCTTGTGTGTGAGAACAAGCAGGAGAACGATGCCTGCGGACAATGCCCGGCCTGCGTCAAAGCATCGCAGTATATCCACCCGGACATTCACTTTTCCTATCCTGTTATTCCGCGCAAGCCCGGCGATAAACCACTGAGTACAGATTATGCGGCTGAATGGCGGGAGTTTATCGGCACTCATCCCTATGGCAATGCCTATGACTGGCTGCAGTTTATCGGGGCAGAGAATAAGCAGGGCAATATTACGGCCAATGAATGTCATGATATCATCCGCAAACTCAGTCTTAAAAGCTTTGAAAGCCAGTACAAGATACTGCTGATGTGGATGCCCGAATACCTGGGCAACGAAGGCAACCGTTTGCTGAAACTGATAGAAGAACCACCGGCCAATACCCTGTTTATACTGGTAGCGGAAAACCAGGAGCAAATACTGGCCACCATTCTCTCCCGCACCCACCTGATCAGGGTTAACCCGCTTCCCAAAGAAGTGCTGGTTGATGCGCTGGTGAGCCGGGCCAGAGCAGCCCCTGCCAAAGCAAGACAGGCGGCTACCATTGCCATGGGAAATTACCGCGAAGCATTAACCCTTTTGCAGAATGCAGAGGATGATTACCATGAGCTGCTGCGCAACTGGCTGAACTTTATATTTACCGGCAATCGTCCTGCACTCCAGGCATGGATAGAACAGATGGCCAGCACCAAAACCGGGCGCGAGAACCAGAAACAGTTCCTTCGCTATTTTATCAACCTGCTGGAGCATAGCCTGCGTCTTCAGTTCCTGAACCGGGAACAGCTGGCATTTTCTGAAGAAGAAATGGATTTTGCCGCCAAGCTGAATAAGCTGGCCAACCTCCAACAAATGGAGAGCATCATGGAACTGCTGGATAACGCCTGCTATTATATTGAACGCAATGCCAATGCCAAGCTGCTATTTCACGCGCTATCCATCCGCCTGCAGTACATTTTCCGGAATAAACCCTTGCCGGTGCTCTAAAATTGGCGATCCCGCCAACCTTTCCCCGATTTTAGCTACCTTTGTGCCCACTGTCCTTTGTATCCTTTAAAATAATATGTATTTTGAAGGAGATCAGAGGGTAGGACTGGAATTGATATTTGGTAAAATTTAAATTAAACTGAACAATATGGCTTGTGCCGGATGTGGTACGGGTGCGGATGGGAAGCCAGCAGGATGCAAAAGCAACGGAGGATGCAGTAGCGGAGGATGTAACAGGCTTAATGTATTTGATTGGCTGGCCAATATTCCCTTGAGTGATAGCTTAGCACCATTTGATATTATAGAAGTAAGCTTTAATAACGGTAGTCGTAAAGATTTTTTCCGGAATGTTACCAGGCAGCTCTTTGAAAAAGGTGAAATGGTAACAGTGGAAGGCATCAGCGGTTTTGATATAGGAACCGTAAGCCTTACGGGCGAGTTAGTAAAGCTGCAGATGAAAAAAAGGCGGGCAGAAGATACCCCGGAGGTAAAAAAAGTGTTGCGCCGTCCTACGGCCGACGACCTGCACCGTATGAACGAGAACAAGGCCCGCGAAAGGGAAGCACTGATAAAAGCAAGGGCCCTGGCCCGCAATCTGGGCCTTGAAATGAAGCTGACAGAAGTGGAGATACAGGCCGATGGCCGTAAAGCTACTTTCTTCTATACTGCAGATGACCGCGTGGATTTCCGCGAGCTGATCAAGGTATATGCGTCTGAATTCCGGGTAAAGGTAGAAATGCGACAGATAGGCGCCCGGCAGGAAGCAGGTAAGGTTGGCGGTATTGGCAGCTGCGGACGTGAGCTTTGCTGCTCCACCTGGCTGTCTGATTTCAAAAGCGTGAACACCACCGCAGCCAGGTATCAGAACCTGTCTATCAACCAGGCAAAGCTGTCCGGGCAATGCGGCCGCCTCAAATGTTGCCTTAACTACGAGCTGGACACCTACCTGGATGCACTGAAAGACTTCCCCGAAGACGCCGATACCATCGAAACAGCAGCGGGAGTAGCCAGCCTGCAGAAAAGAGATATCTTCAAGAATCTCATGTGGTACAGCTACGACAGCAGCAATAAACAATATCCGCTCACTATTTCCCGTGTTAAAGAGATCCGCCAGCTGAACAAGCAGGGTATTAAACCCGAGGAACTCAAAGCCGTTGAAGTAGTGGTGTCCAAACCTAAGGAAACAGACCTGGGTTTTGCAGATGTAGTAGGCCATATCAGCCTTCGCTCCCTGGAAAAAACTGCGCACAAACGTAAGCAGAAGGACAAGGAAAAACAGAAGCAGCAACACCATCAGAAACAACAGTCGCAGCAGGGAGGTCAAAAACAATCCCAGCCGCAACAGCAGCCTAAAAGGGGCGGTGGTGATAACAGGCAGGAGCAAAAACAGCAGCACCAAAGACCAGAACAAAAACACCGGGAGCAGAAACAGCAACATCCGCAGCAACAAAAGCAGCGGCATGAAAAGCAGGGCCCCCGCCAGGATAACAGCAATAACCGGCAGGAACCAAGAGAACCAAGGGGCCACAGGGATCACAAACCGCGCCCTCCAAGGCCCAATAAAGGCAAAGAATAGTTAGTTTACTATACAACAGATAAAAAAGCGGGTATCGCCATTGGCTGATACCCGCTTTTATTTTATCTGCGTACACTCAGGTTTCCTGCTGAAAATGCAATTTGTAATAGTACATGTTTGTGCCCTCATCAAAACCACGTTCTATCAGATCGCGGTCGCCATGTATATAGATGTGAAAGTTGCGGTCCAGCTTTAATACACTCTTGAATACCTTTTGCTGTTTCTTTACAGCCGGGGCAGATATATCAAACTCGTCAGGTATTTCCTGGCGGAACTCCTGCTGGAAATGGTCACGATACTCTTTAAAAGAGGCAATGGCATCCGGATGCCCCAATACCTCCTGCGCAAAATCATCCAGCTGGAACTGCTCTTTTTCTTTAAAATAGGTAGCTGACTTATTGAGCAGGTCTACCTGGTCTACCCGGCTCATTTCATATTCATTGGGCAGCTTGTCCTGAATGAACAGTTTACACATGTTCACCGCGGTTTCTGTCTGAAGATAATTATCTTCCCGGCGCTGTACCTGTAAAAAAGCATCTTTCCAGTACACCGCCTCGTTCTGTTTGCTGATGCTGTCTATCACACTTACTTTATAACCGTTCTCTTCTTCTATATTGAATATCAGGCAGCCTTTGTCCAGTTTATTGATATTGATACCGTCCTCGTAATTTACCTGGTAATTGTCGTTGGAAAGAAATACCTTGAGGTACGTATCGCGGTTCTCCGATTTGAAGATGCCAATTGCCTCTGCCTCTTCACCGTCTGTAAGGCATTTGCTGAAATAGGCGAGGTATAGCTCACCGCCCTTTATCTTCGGGTGGGTGGAATGTTTATAGAGATGTTTGGCAATATTCACAGATTGCTCATAGAAATTGTCTTTGTCTGCAAAAATGCGCTTGCAGTACTGGAATACTTCATTTAACTGAAGATCGGCTTCATGATAAAAACGGAAATATTCGGCGTTATTATTAAACGGCTGTATAAAGTATGTAAGCAGCAGCTGGCTGATGGCTTCATCCTGCAAATCCAGCGGTACCTGTGAACAGATCAAAGGTTCATCCTGTGATGAATTACCTACTTTATGGATGGCCAGTTGCGCTAAATCCTGGAATGCTGAAACATGGATCATGGGTGCGAAAATAGTAAAAAAGCAGGCCATCTGTCACAGCACCGGATAGATATACAGGTTGCTTTCGCTGATAAAATTATATAGCTTCGCAAAGCCGCAGGCAGCGCCCTGCACACCATATTCAATCTGAACTAACATGCAAAGATCAATCTGTTTTTTAGCAGCTTTCATTATCATTTCTCTCTCTGTTACAGCACAGAAAAAGAAAGGATTGTATGAAGCTACTGACCTTACTCAGGAGAACATGTTCTCCCAGAACATTGAAGGGCCTAATTTTGACAAAGACGGCAACCTGTATGTGGTAAACTTCCAGCAGGATGGTACCATTGGCAAGATCAATACCAACGATGGCAGCGGAGAAATATTTGTGACCCTGCCGGAGGGCAGCATTGCCAACAGCATTGTATTTAACAGCGAAGGCAATATGCTCCTGGCCGATTTCAAAGGCCATAATGTACTGCAGGTGGATATGACTACAAAAAAGATCAGTGTATATGTTAATACCAAACAGTTCAATCAGCCAAATGATTTCTGCATTAACAGCAAGGGCCAGCTGTTTGCTTCTGATCCCAACTGGAAAGAGCAGAACGGACAACTGTGGCGTATAGACGATGGTGGTCACCCCGTGTTGGTTGAGCATCACATGGGTACCACCAACGGCATTACCCTGAGCCCTGATGAAAAAATCCTGTATGTAAACGAAAGTGTTCAGCGCAGAATATGGAAATACGATGTGGATGAGCGGGGAAATCTTTTCAATAAAAGACTTTTCACTGAATTTCCCGACTTTGGACTTGATGGTATGAAATGCGATAAAAAAGGGAACCTGTACGTATGCCGTCATGGCAAGGGGGTGATCGCTGTGTTTTCTCCGAAAGGACAGCTGATCCGTGAAATAGCCCTTAAAGGTAAACTATGCAGCAACCTGATATTTGGCGGTAAGGATAAAAAAACGGTGTATGTAACCCTGCAGGACAGAAAATGCATTGAGACCTTCAGGGTAGACACCCCGGGGAAATAATACTACGGCTTAGGGCCATATGACAATGGTCGATAGTCCACATAAATTCCGGACTATCGACCATTTTCTTTTTTAAATATTTAAACCGCCACAGGCACTGATCACCTGTCCGGTCAGATAATTACCCATATCTGATGCCAGGAACAGGCATACATTGGCAATATCCTCCGGTTTGCCGAAACGTCCCAGCGGGATCTTTTCTATATACGCTTTGGCGCCGTCACCATCTTTCAGGTAATGCGTCATATCCGTTTCAATAAACCCGGGAGCAACGGCATTGCAACGTATGTTGCGGCTACCCAGTTCCTGAGCGATGGATTTGGTAAACCCGATGATACCTGCTTTAGAGGCCGCATAGCTGCTTTGGCCTGCATTGCCTTTTATACCGATGATAGAGCTCATGTTAATGATAACACCGTTCTTGGCTTTCATCATAGGGCGTATTACATGTTTGGTCATGTTGTACACGCTCTTCAGGTTAATATCCATCACATCATCCCATTGGTCTGGACTCATACGCAGCAGTAGATTATCCTTTGAGATACCGGCGTTGTTCACGCAAATATCTACCTGGCCAAAATCTTTCAGTACATCATTCACCAGTGCTTCACAATCTTCATATAAGCCTGCGTTTGACTTATATGCCTTTGCCTTTACGCCTTTGGATTGCAGCTTTTGTTCCAGGGCCCTGGCTTTTTCATCAGAGCTTAAATATGTGAAGGCTACGTGCGCACCCTGTTCTGCGAATTTTTCTGCGATCGCTTCTCCGATTCCGCGGCTGGCACCTGTTACAATAGCAACTTTGTTCTCCAGTAATTTCATGTTGTCAGTTGATCTATTAAGTAGTTAAGAATGAGTATTGGAATATCTACAAAGCTTCAGCAAATTTCAGGATCTCTTCCACATAATGTCTTTCATTATTCAAACGAGGTACCTTATGCTGGCCTCCCAGTTTGCCTTTGCTCTTCAGCCATTCGGTAAAAGTACCTTTGGGCAGCACATGTATCACGGGCATGTGCAGTGCAATATCTTTATGCCGTTTGGCTTCATAATCAGAATTAACGGATTTCAGCTTATCATCCAGCGCCTGCGTGAACTGCCGGAGGTCTGCCGGGGGCGTTTCAAATTCTATCAGCCATTCGTGTCCGCCATTGCCCTGGTCACTGAAATAGATGGGTGCAGCTGTATAATCATTCACTATAGAACAGGTTACCTCACAGGCATGGGCAACTGCTTTATCTGAGTTTTCCACGATCAGCTCTTCCCCAAAAGCGTTAATGAAAGATTTGGTACGGCCGCTCACCTTGATACGGTACGGCGCCAGCGACACAAACTGTATGGTATCACCTACCAGGTAGCGCCATAGCCCGCCGTTGGTGCTGATGATGAGGGCGTAGTTTTTGTTAAGCTCAACATCCTGCAGCTGCAGGGTGCGGGGCTGTTCTTTCCCGTACTCTTCCATCGGCATAAACTCGTAGAAGATACCGTGGTTGAGGAACAACAGTAATCCCTCCTGGCCTATAATGTCCTGTGCAGCAAAGAAGCCCTCGGATGCATTGTAGGTTTCCTGGTAATACATATCGGGTTTGCGGATCAGTTTCCTAAACTGATCGCGGTAAGGCGTAAAGCTTACGCCACCATGCATGTACAGTTCTATATTGGGCCATACATCTGCAAGATTATCAGTGCCGGTAAGCTCGAAAATGCGTTTGATAAGCACCAGCGTCCAGGTAGGCACACCGGCTATAGATGTTACGTTTTCATGGATAACGGCATTGGCCATACGCTCTATTTTCTCTTCCCATTCATCCATCAGGGCAATGGAAAGATCAGGCGTGCGTATCATATTGCCATAGAAGGGCATGTTCTGTAACATAACAGCACTCAGGTCTCCATAGTAGGAGTCGCTTTCGGGTGAGAGTTTGTTCACCTGGTGGCTGCCACCTATGACCAGTGATTTGCCGGTGAGCAGATCTGAGTCGGGGAAGTTGTTGTAGAACAGGGAGAGCACATCCCTGCCCGAACGGTAATGGCATTCATCCAGGCTTTCTACAGACACAGGAATGAACTTACTTTTATCTGCTGTTGTGCCGCTTGATTTGGCAAACCATTTTATCGGGGTGTTCCACAGAACATTCTGCTGTCCTTCCATAACCCTCTGTATATAAGGTTTAATGGAATCGTAATTGTGTACAGGTACCCGTTGCTTAAATTCCTCTATTTTAAAGATGCTGGAAAAACCGTATTGCTTACCAAACTCAGTATACTGGGCGGCACTGATCAAACTTTGAAATACCTGCTGCTGCACCTGTAGGGGATATTGCATAAAATACTCTATGCGTCCCATACGCAATCGCGCCAATTGAGATATTGCAGGACTTAAAATTCTCATAATAGGAAAGGTTCATTTGAAGTTTTGAGGTCTGGCCCTCAATGATGTTATCTATTGTTGTTTAGCAGCTTCATCCAGGTAGTTTTTACGGCGCAGAATGAAATTTTGTCCAAGATACACTTTTCTTACCTGTTCGTCTGCTGCCAGTTCTTCGGCAGAGCCGGCCTTCAATATTTTACCTTCAAACAACAAATATGCCCTGTCTGTAATAGACAATGTTTCCTGTACATTATGGTCTGTAATGAGAATACCGATATTCTTGTACTTCAGCCTTGCAACGATAGACTGTATGTCTTCAACGGCAATAGGGTCTATACCGGCAAAAGGTTCATCCAGCAGGATAAATTTGGGATCAACGGCCAGGGCCCTGGCTATCTCTGTACGACGGCGCTCTCCCCCGCTCAGTACATCCCCGGGGCTTTTACGTACATGTTGTAACCTGAATTCGCTGAGCAGTGCTTCCAGCTTCTCTTTCTGCTGCGCCTTTTTCAGGTTGGTCATCTCCAATACGGCAGCGATATTATCCTCCACGCTTAATTTACGGAATACGGACGCCTCCTGGGGCAGATAACCAATGCCCATTTGCGCCCTTTTAAACATGGGAAGCTTGGTAATGTTCACCTCATCCAGGAATACTTCTCCTTCATCCGGCTTGATCAGCCCTACCACCATATAGAAAGTAGTGGTCTTACCTGCCCCGTTGGGGCCCAGCAAGCCTACGATCTCACCCTGCGACACTTCTACAGATACGTGGTTTACCACTGTCCTGTTACGGTAACGCTTAACTAACTGATCTGTATGAATTTTTAATGCCATATGTTCAAACTTAGCAAAAATAACCATTTAACCAAGATTATATTATTTTTGCCCCTCATAAAAATAACGGGATGAAAGTTACCGAACATATAGCTCAGGCAAAGGATACCCTGATCTCTTTTGAAATATTACCTCCGCTGAAAGGAAAGAGCATAGAGTCTATCTATGACCATTTAGACCCCCTGATGGAATTCAAGCCCTCATTTATCAATGTTACTTATCACCGCAGCGAGCATATGTTCAAAAAGAGGGGGGATGGTACTTTCGAAAAAGTAGAGATCCGTAAGCGGCCGGGTACTGTAGGTATTTGTGCCGCCATTATGAACCACTACAACGTAGATGCAGTGCCCCACCTGATCTGCGGAGGCTTTAGCAGGGAAGAAACCGAAAACGCGCTTATTGACCTCAACTTTCTAGGTGTGGATAATGTGCTGGTGCTGCGTGGAGACGCTCCCAGAAATGAAACCTTTTTTGAACCCAACCCCGACGGGCACCGCTATGCTATTGAGCTGCTGCAGCAGGTAGTACATATGAACAACGGTATTTACCTGGAGGAAGATCTGCAGGGCGGCGTAAAAACCAAATTCTGCATAGGCGTAGCCGGATACCCCGAGAAACATTTTGAGGCGCCCAACCTGCAGACAGACCTGACACATCTAAAAAAGAAGGTAGAGAACGGGGCTGATTATATTATTACACAGATGTTCTTCGATAACCGTAAATTCTTTGACTTTGTGGCGAAATGCCGCGAAATGGGCATAACGGTTCCGATCATTCCAGGGCTTAAACCACTTACCACCAAGAGGCAGCTTACGGTGCTACCCCGTACTTTCCATGTAGACATCCCGGATGATCTGGCCACCGAAGTATTGAAATGCAAAACAGACAAGGAGGTAGAAGAAGCAGGTACGCAGTGGCTGATACAACAGTCAAAAGAACTGAAAGCGTTTGGCGTGCCCGTACTGCACTATTATACCCTGGGCAAACCGAAGGTGATCAAAAAAGTAGTAGAGGCAATAGTATAAAGAAAATGCCAGTACGTAGAAACGTAATGGCATGTACGAATAACTGTCACACTTTTTGTTTTTTTGTCCTATGTCGATATCATTAAGACGGAAAACATAATATCTCCCCCTAAATAAAGAAGCAAAAAAACGTCCCGGCAAATGCCGGGACGTTTTCCTTTTAGTTGTACTATATTTCTATTATGGTTATTTCTTCTTTGTTTTGAACAGGTAACCAACGCTCACACCAAAGTAGTTGTTCTTTGATTTGCCACCATCCGGATCCAGGTTAGTCAGACCCAGGCTGTAGTTTACGCTGAACAGCAGACCATTTTTCAGTTCATAACCAGCCAGGAAGTTAGCACCGGCATCCAGGCGTTTCAGGTGCAGTGTTGCTTCGTCATCTTCGCCGATTTCTTCTGCTTTCCTGCCATCGAACTTAACTTTTCCGTCTTCTTCACCACTAGCCTTAGCTTTTCCGCTTAAGCCAAAGCCCAGGTAAGGACCAGCGCCTACGAAAATGCTACCAGCGCCAGCTTCGTGCTTATACATGAAGTTAACGGGCAGTTCCAGGTAATTCAATGTCAGTTTCTGCTCCGGGAAATTAAATTCAATACCTTCGATAGTCTCGGTGTAAGATGCTGATTTTACTCCTTTCATGATAAAGAGCAGTTGGGGCTGTAAAGAGAAATTCTCAGCCAGGGTGATGTCGGCAATACCACCGGCGTGAAAACCAGAAAGCCTTTTTGAAAGGTCACTAGCGTCTCCGCTTATTCCGGAGTTATTGTAACCAGCTTTAACACCGAAAGATACTTGGGCATAGGTAGACAGGGTTCCTACAAGGGCCAACAATACTAATACTACTTGTTTTTTCATTGTGAAAACTTGTTTTGTTAATTAATCGCCGCAAATATATATCACATATTCAATTTTAATAATTTGTTTATTTTAAATATTCGATTATTTTGAGCAGAAGACGTTTTAAGCAACATATTTATATATGATTAAAAAAACAAAAGTCCTGTCCAAGTAGTTTATGGACAGGACTTTATTAAACTATATTATTACCGTCAGTAATCTTCCCGGTTCAGTAAAACTCCCAGGCTGATACCCAGGTACCTGTTTTTAAGCGTGCTGCTGACCGATCTGTCAATGTCTGTTAACCCAATACTGTAATTGGCTCCCAATACTACCAGGTTGTTGAATTCCAGGCCCAGCATAATATTGGCTCCGGCATCCCAACGCCTCACCTGGGAATTGGTGGAGACAATATTAGTACGGTCGTTGAACCTGATCTCCTGGTGGGTATTTTCAACTACGCTTCCATTATAACGGATAGCCAGGTCGTATTTTCCATTCAGGGCATAACCGGCATAGGGGCCCGCTCCGGTGACCAGCTTCCCGAAAGAGAACGGGATCTTATATACAACGTTCAGCGGCAGCTCCAGATAGTGAAGCCTGATCTCCCTGGCCGATGGCATAAAAACACCTGCCGGGACCGCTGCCGGTGGTTCAAATTGAGCGCCCACTGTATTGTAGCGGAGCAGCGGCTGAATGTAAAGTCCTCCTTTCACCGGCATATTGACCATAAAATCCACATGCCAGCTGTTTAAGCGGGTGGGAGTACCGAGACCATTGTATTTGTAGCCAATGGTTGCATCTTTATAGCGCATATCTGCCAGGGTGTAGCCGCCTCGAAATCCAATACTAATCTGCGCATGTAGGGGTTGTCCGGCTAGGATAGCCAGGAATAGAAGATATGTAAAATTCTTCATGCATCTGTCCTGTTTAGATGAAAAACCTTTTGAAAACCGTTTTTTAAACTTTACTGTCCTTTTTTCCTTGATAGATCAGGGTCTCACAAACGTCTCTTCTTTGCACAGACCACGAAAGTACAAATTATAATAATGAGGTGCTTGTTAACATAAAAAAAACGGCCCTGAAACATTCAGGACCGTTTTGCAGATTTGCATGCGGTTACTGCTTTTACTTGCCACCGAATTTATAACCTACTGAAACACCGAAAGAGGTGTTCTTCCAGGAATAATCCACATTGTTGATCGTCTTTTCACTTACTACATTAACAAGACCCAGGTCAGTATTCAGTCCAAAATAAAGCCCTTGCGGCATTTCATATCCCACCTGGATACCTGCGCCAGCATCGAACCGGTTCAGTTTATAATCTCCGGCTTCATCATCAAAAGCTTTAACTTCTCCTGTGGCAGTACCAATAGTACCCTTTAGCTTACCTCCTACACCATAAGCCAGATACGGGCCCACGCCCAGCACCAGGTTACCGGTACCTACCTGTGGCTTGTACGTGAACAGGATAGGCAGTTGCAGGTAAGATAAATTGGCCTTGAAGCTTGCCAGGGCATTGTTATCCTTGTCTTTACCTCCCTTACCGGCGTATAATAAGCCGGTACCGATAAAGAATTCATCAGCCAGCGGAAGATCAGCCGTAATACCGGCCCTTACGCTGGTCTTCAGGCTACTTGTTTCTTTGTCGCTCCCTTCCTTGTTAGTATAACTGGAGAAGTTAGGGCCGGCTACTATGCCCCATTTAACCTGTCCGAAAGAAATTTCGGCGAACAACATGCCAACGGCGAACAATAGTACTTTTTTCATTTGTAAATGTTTTGCTTGGAAAGGCACCTGCAGGCCCGGTGCTGTCTCCTTTTTTGCTTGCATGGTTTATATAATAGGATGTGGCCTGCGCACATCATGATAAAAGCTATCCCTATATACAAAAGTTGAGGGTCAATTGTTTAGAACAGGTAACCAACAGATATACCAAATACGCGGTTCTTGTTCTTGTTATCGCTGCTGCTTTCTTCGCCTGAATTGATCTTGTTAAAACCAAGACCGTACTGGGCAGAAACCAGGAAATGGGATATTTCCGCACCTACCATTACGTTACCACCCCAGTCAAAACGCCTGTACTTATTCCGTCCCTGGTTAGGGTCATCGTTATTGAACGGGGTATCATCGTCCCATTCTATATCAGACTTACCACTGGTATTAACCACCCCGTTATTGAATTCATACTTGTTTTTACCGCCTACACCAAAGGCAAAATATGGACCAATACCTGCAAAGAGCCTGCAGTCTGAGCTTATCGGGATCTTACCTACAAAATTTAATGGAACCTCAATGTACCTGGGATTGGTTGTATACTTCGAATAAGGGTCTGTTACTGAGGGAGTGCCTTTGTTGCCTGACTCCAGTTTGGCCCCTTTACTGGAATAAAATACTCCCGGCTGAAAAGATAATACGTTCTGGATTAGCGGCATGTCGGCGATTACACCTACATGGTAAGACGGATAGGTCTTATTATTGTCAACAGTCCCATCGTTATTTACTGATATATTAGCCAGGTTGAGGCCACCTTTAACACCTACCCTCACCTGAGATACGGCCGCATATGATACGGCCAGGGCTGCAACGCATAGGATGATTCTCTTGCTCATAATCTAAAGGTTTAGTTCATGAAGAGTAAACCAAAGACTATGCCAATCGCTTTTTTCTCACTTTTATCTTACTGATTACAAACAGGTTACAGTATATCTTATCAGCAAACACGGCAAAAGCGTGTAGGCGGCATTCCCGTCCCGGGCATCATTTTGTTACCGCGGCGGTATCATTCTCCAACCTTTCCAGGAAACCATTCAGTTGTTCCACGCCTAAACGTTTGGCCAGGATCTTCTTTTTTTCGTCCAGCAGATAAACCACAGGAGTGCTGTATACATCGTACAGACGGCGGTAATTGCTTTGCGACTGGGGATCCCAGGCGTGTATCCAGCCGTTTAACTGGTACTTCTTTATAAATTGGAGCCATTCTTCCCGGGTTCCGTCTGTGCGTACCCCGATCATTACTACTCCTTTACGCTGCCAGTTGGCTTTAAATGCAGAATCCAGCTTCGGGACCTCCGTTTTGCAATGGCCACAGGTGGGGTCCCAGAAAACCAATACGGTATACTTTGCCTTTGTGCTGTAGAGTGACAGCGGCCTGGCAGCGGAATCCTGCATTTCCAGCGGAGGGGCTTGTTGTCCTATAAGATTGGGTGCAATTGCATAGGCCCTTGAAATAATCTTATTCTGCTGTTCTGCACTGAGCCAGTAGGCATCGCCGGGCACATAATATTTTTCCACCAGGTGCACAAATACCGCATCCATGCCCATGTACTGTGAGGTTTCATAGTGATAGGTGAGCCACCACAAGGTATATTTAAACATCTCCTTATCGTTGCGGGTCTTCGCCAGCAACTGATCACATTCTATTTTTGCTGAATCGGGATCTAAAGGCACCAGCTGCGTAAAGTATTTCTGCAATTTGCCCTCCAGAATGGGTGTGCGCACCAGTCTGCCGTCGTTCAGGTTTACATCGTCCCAGTAGTGCGTCTTAAAATAGCGGTAAGCAAAGGTAGAATCTGCATCAGCGGGTTTGGGTGGTATTTCCGGCTCTCTCATGGCCCTGAAGATGCTGGTCAGCAGCGATTCAGGATGCTTAGCCATAAAGTCATACCTGTAGTCCTGTATCTTTTTGTTCAAAGCCCCCTGCAGCGGTCTGGCCTTTGCACTGTCTGCCGCGGTTCTGGCAGCCAGCAATCGCTGCATTTCGCTTGATTCAGGGGCCAGGGAGGCCAGGAAACGGTTGTATTCCAGGAAAAGGTTGTTTTCAGGAGAATTTTTATAAACTGTTTTGCCTACCAGGTCGCTGGTGTCTGTCTCTATAGAGAAATGCTGCTTCTGATCCAGCAACATTTCAAAATACCGTTGCTTACCCGGGAAAACCACCAGGTAGATGCCGCCCGGCAGGGCTTCCTTACCTTTCAGCACGGCGGTGCCATCTGCACCGATCATAGCAGAATCGGCGAGGTAAGTGCCCTTACCCATATAATGTGCAAGGAACATCTTTCCACCGGTATATTGCTTGAAGTGTATAGTTAGCTCATAGCCCTGCGCCCACAGCTGCAGGTTGCCAAAGAGAAAGGTTGTGAGAATGAATATAAGTTTACGCATAGGATTAGGATGTGTAAATGTAAAATGATAAACGCAAAATGTGAAATATATGTTATGAGCTGCAAGCCCGAAGTTACAAGCCGTCAGCAGCTAATATATATGGCAAATCTTACAGTTTCTGGCTGATAGCTTATGTCTAATTAACTACCTTTGCATCCGTGAGGAAAAAAAATGTAGTACTGGAAAAAGTACCGGTAAGCGCTTATGCCGCAGAAGGTAAAGCCCTGGCCCGTAAAGATGGCAAAGTGATATTCATTGAAGGCGGCGTGGTACCCGGCGATGTGGTGGATATCAGGCTCAGTAAGAATAAAAAAGACTGGGCTGAAGGCAAGGCCATTCATATCCACTCCTATTCCAGCCAGCGTGTAAAGCCTTTTTGTGAACATTTTGGCACATGCGGCGGCTGTAAATGGCAGATGTTGCCCTACTCCCTTCAGCTGGAATATAAACAGCAGCAGGTGGAAGACCACCTGCGCCGTATAGGCAAGCTGCAGTTCCCTCCTATCGCTTCTATCCTGGGAGGGCAGCACAGCACCCGCTACCGTAACAAGCTGGAATTCACCTTCAGTAACAAGGCCTACCTTACCGATGAAGAAATTGCCCGGGAAGGCACTATTCCCCGCCGCAATGCCCTGGGCTTTCACATTCCCAGGCTGTTTGATAAGGTACTGGACATTCATACCTGCCACCTGCAGGACGAGCCCGTGAACAAGATTCGTAACACTGTCCGCGAATATGCCCTTGCAAACGACCTGTCTTTCTATGACATCCGGGCGCAGCAGGGCTGGCTACGGAACCTGGTAGTACGGATCTGTACCACCGGCGAGGTAATGGTGAACCTGGTGATCAACCATGAGGATGAACCGGCCCGCAAGGCTTTACTGGACCATCTGCTGGCGGCCGTACCAGACATTACCACCATTGTTTATACCATCAATCCTAAGAAGAATGATAGTATATTTGACCTGGAGCCCCGGGTGTATTACGGAAAAGGCTACGTTGAAGAGCAGCTTGAAGAATTCGTCTTTAAAATAGGCCCCAAGTCTTTTTTCCAGACAAATACCTACCAGGGCACGGTACTTTACCAGGTAACAAGGGAGTTTGCCGGACTGACCGGAACAGAAATTGTATATGACCTGTACTGTGGTACCGGCAGCATTGGTATTTTTGTATCCCGCAAAGCCGCCAAAGTGATTGGCATAGAACTGGTCAAAGAGGCGATAGACGATGCGAGGGAAAATGCAGCCCGCAACAAGGTAAACAATGCTACATTCTTTGCAGGCGACGTTGTTGACATCTGTGATGATAACTTCTTCGCACAACATGGCCAGCCAGACGTGGTCATCACAGACCCTCCACGGGCAGGTATGCACGAAAAGCTGGTTAGTAAGCTGCTTCAGATAGCAGCGCCTAAAATAGTATATGTAAGCTGTAACCCGGCTACGCAAGCCAGAGATCTGGCATTGTTAAGCGAGTTATATTCTGTTACAAAAGTTCAGCCCGTAGATATGTTCCCACATACCCACCATATTGAGAACGTAGTACTGCTGGAGAAAAAAACCATAGCTAAATAAGATACGATGAACGAATTCAGGCCCGGCAGATTTGAAATTCTTCCTATGGTGATCAAAAATCTATTGATCATCAATGGATTGGTATACCTGGCACAAGTAACCCTTGGCCCTATGATAGGCGACTGGGTTACAGATAGATTTGCCCTGCATTACTGGGGTTCAGACCTGTTCCGCCCACACCAGCTCGTCACTCACCTGTTCATGCATGGTTCTTTCGGCCATCTTTTCATGAATATGTTCACCCTCTGGATGTTCGGCAGCACACTTGAAAATGTATGGGGCCCCAAAAGGTTCCTGATATTTTATATTATCTGCGGTATTGGCGCTGCCCTGTGCCACCTGGGAGTGCTTACATACGACAATATTAATCTTACACGTGATGTCGAAGCATTCCTGAGAGATTCTTCGTTCTCTAACTTTGCCCTGCTTGATCGTAATTATGACCTGGATTTCGCCAATTTCAGGGTGGATGGTCTTAAGGCAGCATTTGCACAACACCCTGCAGATCCCCAGCTGATCCAGGAGGCAAGGATCTATGTACAAACATATGTTGCCTACTATCGCGATACCGCTACCCTGGGTGCTTCCGGCGCAGTATACGGCATACTGTTCGCCTTTGGCTACCTGTTTCCGAATGCCCTCATCTTTTTGTATTTTTTATTCCCGATCAAAGCAAAATACGTTGTTGGCATGTTGATTGTAACGGAAGTGTTTTTAGGGATACAGAATTCCGCCGGCGATAACGTAGCGCACTTTGCGCACCTGGGCGGCGTGTTAATCAGCTTCATTTTGTTGAAGATCTGGAACAAGAATAACCGGCGGCATTTCTATTAGTCGTAAATTTGTAACAAAGCGATCAGCATGCGTACAGTGGAAAAAGAAAGGATCCCCAGCCTAACTTTGGGAGAGGAAAGAAACATCGTTACCCAGATCCTGGTTGTAAATCTGACAATATTTATTTTGCTGCTGTTCACCAGGGTAATTTATAATATGGAAGGTTATGGTACCGAACGGTTTAACCAGGAGATCCTTTCCTGGGCAAGCCTTCCCGCCAACCCTGCCCGCCTGCTTACCCGTCCCTGGACACTGATTACCGCCATGTTTTCCCATATCAGCTTCTGGCAGGTTTTCAGCAACATGTTATGGCTTTGGTGCTTCGGCTCCCTGCTGCAAAGCCTTGCCGGTCATCAGCGCATCCTCCCGCTGTACCTCTTTGGCGGCATTTGCGGCGCTATCTTTTATGTGATGGGCATGCACGCCATCCCCTCTTTTGAATCTCTGCTGCCGCAGGCTTCCCTGATAGGCGCCGGTGCAAGCGTAATGGCCCTTGCCATAGGCGTTACCACCATCGCCCCCAATTATCGTATCTTCCCGCTACTAGGCGGTGGTATTCCTCTCTGGGTTATTACGCTTGTTTTTGTAGCGTCACATGTCAGTGCGCATATTTTCTCCGCTAACGATAATTCACATACCTATTTCCCTTCCCTGATAGGCGGCGGACTTACGGGTTTTCTCTACATGCTGCAATGGAAAAAAGGAAAAGACTGGGGTGCCGGCTTTAACCGCCTTACCTACAAGGCCAGCCATGTATTTCACCCTACAGAACAGGAACATCCCGATGTTACCATTATCAAGAAAAAGCTCACAGCCTCCGGTGGCAACAACCCTTATCGCAGAGTAGGCAATGTTCCGGAGCAACGGCTCAACGAAATACTGGACAAGATCAACGAACAGGGAATGAATGCCCTTACACCCGAAGAAAAAGAAACCTTGGTCAGGGCCAGCAAACAGGAATAACCCCATCATCTTATCATAAATTCCCCAGCACCATTTGGAAATTGACAAGTGGATAAGTAAATTTATCTTTTGTTAAACACCACAATAACTAAGAACCCCAATCACCGTGAAATTATTGCAAGTACTGCTACCCCGCATTCTGCTCTGCTGCAATTGCCTGTTAATAGCTGCATTGCTAATATCCGTGTGGCTTCCTCACCTCAGCCCGCAGCTATGGTGGCCCAGCGGTTTTGCAGGCCTGCTCTTCCCCGTCTTACTTTGCCTGAACCTGCTATTTATACCGGTCTGGCTCTTATATAAGAAAAACTATTACTGGCTCCCGGTGGCGGCCACCCTGCTGTCGTACAAAGCCATACTGGTCAGCTTCTCCCCGCAGCTGCCCCAGGAGCCGGCCATGGGCCTGCGCCCTCCCTCCCAGTTCACAGTAATGACCTTCAACACCAGCAGTATGGGGGTAAAGGGCTATAAACTGGATAAAGAATTGCATGCCTCCATCATCCATACTTTGAAGGAAGCCAGTCCCGATCTGCTCTGCCTGCAGGAGTTCTACACCAACGATGACCCTAAGCTGACCGATAATATTGCCACCATCCGGCAAAACCTGGGTTATGGGCACTACTATTTTACGTCAGACAAAACCCACTGGGATACCTGGCATTATGGTATCATTCTCTTCTCCCGCTACCCGGTGATTCATACACGCAAAATACCCTGCGGCTACAGTGAAGCTGGCAGCGGCAGTAGTATACTGGAAGCAGATGTGCTGATCAATAATGATACCGTCAGGATCTATTCCGCTCAGCTCCGGTCTTACATGTTCAATCCCACAGAGCTTTCGCAGATCAATGCCATTAAGCGCCTGAATGGCCATCATGCACAGCTGCCGGCAGCCCGGGCCCTTGCTTCCAAGATGCGGCAAACCTTTACCATTCGCGCCCGGCAGGCGCAATTACTGCATGGACTGGCTACAGCAAGCCCTTACCCGGTAATTGTCTGCGGCGATATGAACGATACCCCGGTTTCGTATACCTATTACACCGTAAGCCGCCAATTGCAGGATGCTTTCCTGGAAAAAGGCAGCGGTATCGGCCGTACGCTTTCTTTCCTGTCGCCCACATTACGTATAGACTACATACTGGCGCATAGCCAGTTTAACATTCATGGTTACCGCACATTCACCAACGCTTCTTTTGAACATTTTCCTGTAATGGCGAGTTTCTCCCTCAAAGGGAAGTAAAGGCGAAGGGTATTTAATATTCCCTATCTTTAAACAAAAAAGAGTCAGGTTACAGGTGAGATTCATCAGATTATTCGCGAAAAGTATTCTGCTAACAGTAAATATCGGGGTAGTATTCCTGTTTCTCCTGGCGTGCCTGGCGCCCTGGGTGTCGCCCCAACGCTGGTGGCCTATCAGTTTCATCACCCTCGTATTCCCCTACCTGCTTGTGTTGCTGGTATTGTTTGCCGGCGCCTGGCTCCTGCTTAATATTAAATACAGCCTCATTTCAATCCTTGCCTTGCTAATCGGCTGGAAATCCATCAGCGCATACATTGCTTTTAACTGGCCTTCCGCTGAAAAGCAGTTTACAGCACCGGAGAACAGTATTAATGTAATGAGCTACAATGTAGGCCTGTTTGGCCTATACCGCGAAAAAGACAGCAAATACAACCGGCAGGCTATGTTCGCGCTGATCAAAAAACAGGCGCCTGATATTGCCTGCTTCCAGGATTTCTATACCTCTGAAAAACAACACGATTTCAATAACCGGGAAGATATCTCCAGGGAAATGCAGCTGCCCTACCGTTATTTTTCAAGCGACTTTAACCGCGATGGAATGCAGCACTGGGGCACTATTATATTCTCCCGTTACGCTATCATACAATCAGAAAAGGTAAAATTGTCTCCCGGACCGCTTGGCGAAAGCCTCATCTATGCAGATGTAGTGCGGAAGAAAGATACTTTTCGAATCATTAATATGCACCTGGAATCTTATCGCTTCAATGAAAAAGATTACCGCTCTATAGAAAAGATCAAAAAGCAGGAAGATACCGGCCTTGTTGCCACCAAAGGCATTATGCAGAAGATGAGAGAAGCATTTCAGCGCAGAGGCAGGCAGGCGGATATTGTGGCGGATTTTATTCGTAAAAGTCCTTATCCTGTAGTGGTTTGCGGCGACTTTAACGATACTCCCGCCTCATATACCTATTTTACCATTAAAGGCGGGCTGCAGGATGCTTTCCTGGAAAAGGGCACCGGCATAGGGCGCACTTTTACCGGCTTGGCGCCTACCCTCCGCATAGATTACATTTTACCAGGAAAATCCTTTACAGTAAACAGTTTTCGTAAGATCAACTCAGATCTCAGCGACCATTATCCAGTTATTGCCAATCTCACCCCGGGCGGTCGCTAAGGACTAAGCACTAATTATTATCTTTGCAATCCCGGAAATAAATAAATATGTCAGAATTTAAAATATACAATTCGTTAAATCGCGAAAAGGAAGTATTCACCCCCTTATATCCCGGCCTTGTGGGTATGTATGTCTGCGGGCCTACCGTATCCGGCGAATCCCACCTGGGCCATGCGCGTCCCTATATCACCTTTGATGTATTGTACCGCTACCTGAAATTCCTTGGCTATAAAGTACGTTATGTACGCAATATCACCGATGCCGGGCATTTTGAGGAAGAGGGCCGTGCCGCAGAGGATAAGATATCCAAGGTGGCTCAGCTGGAAAAGCAGGAACCCATGGAGATCGTGCAGAAGTACACCAACCTCTATCACTGGGCAATGCATCAGTTCAACTGCCAGGATCCAAGCATTGAACCAACAGCAACGGGACATATACTGGAACAGATAGAAATGATCAAAAAGATCATGGAAAAGGGTTATGCCTACGAAGTGAACGGCTCTGTTTATTTTGACGTAAGAAAATACGCGGCAACGCACGACTACGGCAGACTGAGCGGCCGGGTGCTGGACGATATGCTGGAAACTACCCGCGAGTTGGAAGGACAGGAAGAAAAACGGAATAAAGTAGACTTTGCCCTTTGGAAGAAAGCGCCACCTGAGCATCTTATGCGTTGGAACAGTCCCTGGGGCGAAGGCTTCCCGGGCTGGCATATTGAATGCTCCGCGATGAGCGGTAAGTACCTTGGCCAGCAGTTCGATATCCACGGCGGCGGGATGGACCTTCAGTTCCCGCATCATGAATGTGAGATAGCGCAAAGTGAAATTGCCCACGGCGAACTCATGGCCCGTTACTGGATGCACAATAACATGATCACCATTAACGGCCGTAAAATGGGCAAGGCCTATAATAATACCATCAAGCTGACAGAGCTCTTTGCTGGCACACATCCCCTGCTGGAAAAGCCTTACAGCCCGATGACCATCCGTTTCTTTGTATTGCAGACCCACTACCGCAGCACGCTGGACTTCTCCAATGAAGCCCTGCAGGCGGCAGAAAAAGGCCTCCAACGCTTATGGGCAGCTTACGAGGTGCTGCAGAAACTGGAATACATCAGTAATGGCAGCCCCCTAAACGAAGAACTGGATAAACAGGTACAGCAATGGTGCCATGAATGCACTGAGTTTATCAACGATGATCTCAACACGGCGAAAGTGCTGGCCAACCTATTTGAACTGGTTCCTGTTATCAACTCATTAAAAGGCGGGCAGATAAAGATGCATGAGATCAGTGAAGATGCTTTCAAAGTCCTGCAGAAAACCTGGCAAACCTTCCTCATAGATATACTGGGCCTGCAACCTGAAATATTGGTAACAGACAATTCGATGCTGGACGGTACACTTCAGCTGCTGATAGATATGCGGAAAGAAGCCAAGCTCCGGAAAGACTACGCCACTTCAGATAAGATACGTAACCAGCTACTGGCCATTGGCATTCAGCTGAAAGATGAGAAAGACGGTAGCGTGAGCTACAGCATTTTATAAAATCACCTGATCCGGGAATCGGTTTAATATGCGCAAACTTTGGATGATCATTACAGGCATGGCTTTATACGCCAGCGCCTGCCAGCCTTCTGCAAAAGAAAAGGCCAGCGATAACACAACAACAAACAATACCGTTTCTAGTGTTAAGGTACCCGCTTTCAGCACAGATACCGCTTATGCCTATACGGAAAAACAGGTAAGCTTCGGACCACGTATACCCAATACGCCGGCACAAAGAAAATGTGCCGACTGGCTCATACAAACACTGAAGCCCCTGGCAGACACTGTGTATGTACAGCACACCACTGTTAACGGTCCTAAAAATACTCCCCTGCCCTGCGTAAATATTGTTGGCGTTTTTAACCCGGCAGCCACACAACGTATACTGGTGCTGGCGCACTGGGATACACGCCCTTACGCAGACCAGGACGCTTTTGACAAGACCAAGGCATTTGATGGAGCCGATGACGGCGCCAGCGGTACTGCCGTGCTGTTGGAGCTGGCCAGGCAATTCCGTCTGCAACGGCCTGGCATCGGTGTAGACCTTCTGCTCACCGATGTAGAAGATTTCGGGGTAAGTGAGGAAGAGAACAGCTACTGCCTGGGCACCCAATACTGGGCCAGGCATCCACATGTACCTGGCTATAAGGCCAACTACGGTATCCTGCTGGATATGGTGGGTGGCCGCAACACACAGTTCTTTATGGAAGCCACTTCCCAGCAATATGCACTGGGCCCCATGAAAGCCCTGTGGGATGTAGCCAACAGGCTGGGATATTCTGATTTCTTCCGGTACGAAGGCAATGGCGCTGCCATTACAGACGATCACGTATACGTAAATACCATCGCTAACATACCTACATTTGATATCATTGCCATGCAGCCTAACGGCAATTTTGCTCCTCACTGGCATACGCAGAACGACAATATGAGTGTGATAGACAAGCGTACGCTACAGGCGGTAGGGCAAACCCTCATGCAGGTAATATATGCGCAACCATTTTGATAACAAAGGGCAGCCTGTAGCTGCCCTTTGTCTTTAAAACTGAATGTTATGCCCAAAGCCACCACTCCATTGTATCATCAGCATCTCAGCAAAGACAAAAAGCTCTTCCGCATCATGGATGGCCCCTTACCGGCCATGCCCGTAAAAAAGAATATAACCCTGCGCCTTATTGGCGCCATTATGAGCCAGCAGTTATCTACCAGGGTGGCAGAAGTAATCTATCAACGCTTTCTGGATCTGTATGGCGGTAAAGAACCTACCGCACAACAAGTGCTGGATACCCCCGCTCCTCTGTTGCGCGGCATTGGCCTTAGTAATGCCAAAGTGAGCTATGTACACAATGTGGCGCGCTTTACCGTAGAAGAAAAACTGACGGATAAGAAGCTGCACAAAATGGACAACGATGAAGTGATTGCTTATCTGACACAGATAAAAGGCATAGGGCGATGGACGGTTGAAATGTTACTGATGTTCTACCTGGGGCGTGAAGATGTTTTTGCTATTGATGATCTGGGCCTGCAGCAAAGTATGATCAAACTATACCGGCTGGATACGGCTGATAAAAAAGCGCTACGACTGCGCTTGCTGGAGATCTCTGCTAAATGGGCGCCTTACCGCACTTATGCCTGCAGGTATCTCTGGGCCTGGAAGGATATCAAGCCCGTTGCGGGTGATAAACGGTAGGCTGTATTTATACTTATACCTGAGACATTATATAGCTGATCGCATTCCTTGTTTTCTCAAAAGAGAAGATCTTTGCCAGCACACCTTTAAAGTGTTCTTCATCACTTATGTCATAAAAAGTTTCCTCCAATATAGAGTAAAGCTGGAAGGGATACACCTGTATGCTGCCATGTATGATCCATAATAAAGGGAACTGGTAATTACCCAATGCTGGAACTTTGATGATAAATTCGTGTCTCAATCCATTTGCCGTAAGCGTGTCTTTATTTTCAGTGCTGATCAGTGCGGGTGATGTTTTTATATCCACTGTCAGAATGTTATTGCTCATTTTTGACAGATAACTAGCCTGATCCAGTAAAATGTTTTTTGGCAGTGTGATTTTTTTCTCTAAAATATCCTCCGGCCATAGATTGGGAGCTGCTTCACTCATATTTCATGTGTTTTTACAAGTTAAAACAAAACTTTATCGGCAGATGATCCGAGAATCGTCTCGAGTCAATTAAACCGGCCTCTGTCAAAAGGCTGGTTCCTTTTATTTCGGTAACAATATCCAAATATTCATCATCAAAGTAATCTATCAGTCCGGGCCGCATGATTACCTGATCAAACAGGTTCCAATGATAGTTAATAGGTTTTGCCGGACTGTAGTAATGCGTTCCCGACACTTTCCCCTTCCCCAGATCTCCCAGAAAGCCCCACATTGGGTTGTAAAAAAAATCAAACTCTACCCCCTCCACCTTTCTTACCAGCCTTTTGGCTATCACTCTTTCGAACGTGGTATGAAACCCTCCACTTTGTACCAACCCATGCTCAAAGGGATGCATGTTAAAATCGCCAAACACGACAGTTTGCTTATGTCCAACCAAACTTTCTACACTATCAATAAAAGATTTTACACCCAACAAATATGCTGCCTGGTCGTCCCCTGTCCAGTGAAGCTTGCTTGGAAGATGTAAACACAACAAAGTTATGTTATTGTTCAAAACCGGAGAATACAAATATCTGGCCGTCATTCTCCTTGTTTCAGACAATAGCCCCAATAATGAATCTTTAAATTTTGTATATATCTGGATCTTATCGCATGTAATACCGGCACAAAAGTAAAAGGCGTTGGTGTTCCTGTTCAGTTTTCTAAGTACGTCTGCGGGTTTCAGGTTACATTCTGCCAGAAATATAAGATCGATTTCTTGTTCATCTACCAGGTCATACAACAAATCGGCTAGGTCATGGTTATTGAGGTTCCAGAAGCAATAGTTCATCGGCTAATAGGTAATGCGGCTAATAGACCTAATATAAAAAATTAGCCCAATAAATCATAGCGCTATTTCCCTAAAAAAACTCCCCACCCAGAAATGAGCGGGGATTGTTAATTACTAACTAACCCAATGCTTATAACTAAAACAAACTGTAATAAGTTGATTTACTTTGCCCACGTTCTTCTGCAATGCAATATAACTGCGGGCAACACTATTTTCCTGCTTCACTTATTGTTGCTGTTGCTCAGCAATCTTTGCCTTTATCTTGGTTTCAACTTCTGTGGCCACTTCAGGATTGTCTAACAGCAATTGTCTAACAGCATCACGACCCTGACCCAGTTTATTACCATCATAGCTGAACCAGCTGCCACTTTTCTGTATCACGCCATACTCCACGCCCATATCAATGATCTCTCCCATCTTGGAGATACCTTCTCCGAACACGATATCAAACTCTGCCTGGCGGAAGGGAGGCGCTACTTTATTCTTTACTACTTTTACCTTCACCCTGTTACCTACTGCTGTATCACCATCTTTAATCTGTGTCATACGGCGAATATCCAGGCGCACAGAAGCATAGAACTTCAGGGCATTACCACCGGTAGTGGTTTCGGGGTTACCGAACATCACACCTATTTTCTCTCGCAACTGGTTTATGAATATGCAACAGCAATTGGTTTTGGAGATAGTAGCTGTCAGCTTACGTAAGGCCTGTGACATCAGGCGGGCCTGTAAGCCCATCTTACTGTCTCCCATTTCACCCTCCAGTTCTCCTTTGGGCACCAGAGCGGCAACCGAGTCAATCACTACCACATCAACCGCACCGGATAAGATCAGGCGATCTGCTATTTCCAGCGCCTGCTCACCATGGTCTGGCTGAGAGATCAGCAGCGCATCCACATCTACTCCCAATCGTTTAGCATATGTGCTGTCAAACGCGTGCTCCGCATCTATAATTGCGCAGATACCACCCTTTTTCTGGGCTTCCGCAATAGTATGTATAGCAACTGTTGTTTTACCGGATGATTCAGGACCGTATATCTCTATAATCCTGCCTTTGGGGAAACCTCCAATACCCAGCGCAATATCCAGGCCCAATGAGCCGGTTGATATTACCTCCATCGGGTCAGTACCTTTCTCTCCCATCATCATTACGGATCCCTTACCAAAATCTTTCTCGATTTTATCCATGGTAAGGCGGAGCGCCTTCAATTTATCTGCATTGGCTGTAGACATATTAGTAAGTGTTTTTTACAAATTTAATGGTGTGCTAAGTTATGATCTAATTTTTGAAATTCCTAAAAAATTTAGCATTTAATCTTAAATACTAAATACAGTAGCAAATAAACCGCTGCTAGTCAACCGATCTCTGATTCTTTCAATCCGATTATTCACAACTGCCCTACAAAGATGCATCTCCCTTACGCAATGAATATGCGCAGCGAAAAAATAAATTTTAAAGTCTTTAACCTATGACCGCGTAGGCCAGTAATTGGGAAAATATGCCTACCAGCAAACCTGCATAAACATCCGCCGAACTGTGGGCAGATAAGACCATTCGTGCAGTGGCTACCAGCGCGGCCACAAAAACTGTGATCACCAGGGCGATTGTTACATTCATATGCATTCCGAACATCAGGGCCAGCAGAAAGCCGATCACACCGCCCCAGCCCGTGGTATGCATACTGATCTTCACAAAGATGTTGGAAATAAAAGAAATGATCACTGCCAGGAACACGCCCAGGAAAAAGGCATTGAAGAACGCCGGAGCCACCCCCTGTCTTTTAAAGGAGTAGAAGGCCCAGAAGTAATAAACAATAGAGGCAACGTATGGTATAATGCGATCCTGCTGGGAGTGCAGGTAAATAGAGTCTATAAACCGGAGCGCTTTTGCCAGCATTACTGTCAGCAAGGGAAAGAGTACGCTGATCATGATCACCCTGAAATAAAGGGTATCATATGCAAAACGGAGACTGGCCTGTTTAAAATTTACAAAATATTCAGGCAATGCCTGAACCGTCAGGAAGGTAACAATAATTGGTATGAACAATGGATGCAGCAGGTAAGAGATCACCTGCGCTACTGCGCGCAGGGCAGGCGAGAACACCGGCAACGCTTCGCGGTCGCCATTCACATGCAGTACTGTTTCTTTATCCATTTATCTTTATTAAAGTTCTTTTCTTAACCTGGCCACCGGGATGTTCAGTTGTTCCCTGTATTTGGCTACTGTCCGGCGGGCAATATTATAACCCTTGTCCTGCAGCATCTTGGTCAGGTTCTCGTCGCTAAGCGGTTTACGTTTGTTCTCCCCTTCAATAAGGTCTGAGAGTATTTTCTTTACCTCGCGGGTGGATACTTCTTCCCCGCTGTCTGTAGACAAAGATTCGCTGAAGAAGAATTTAAGCTTGAAAGTACCGAATTCCGTCTGCACATATTTGCTGTTGGCCACGCGGCTTACAGTAGATATGTCCAGCTGTGTGATATCTGCAATATCCTTCAGGATCATAGGCTTCATGGTGGTTTCATCCCCTGTCAGGAAAAATTCCCGCTGGTACTCCATGATAGATTCCATTGTAGACAGCAGTGTGTGCTGCCGCTGCTTGATGGCGTCTATAAACCATTTAGCCGCATCTATTTTCTGCTTGATGAACAATACGGCTTCCTTCTGCCGACGGTCTTTCTTATCTCCCCTGTCGTATTCTTTCAGCATCTCGCGGTATCCTTCAGAAATGCGGAGGTCTGGTGCGTTCTTGGAGTTCAGCGTCAGCTCCAGCTTACCGTTATTGTTAAAGATAAAGAAGTCGGGCACCACATAGCTTTCCGCTTTATTGATGGTAGCGTAGTTGCCTCCGGGTTTGGGCGTTAACCGGATGATCTGGTTAATGGCTTCTTTCAGCCCTTCATCACTCAGGTTCAAACCCTTCTGTATCTTTTCGTAATGCTTCTTGGTGAATTCGTCAAAGTAGCTATCCAGTATCTGGTAAGCGGTCTGTACGCCGGGATCATCCTGGGGTTTACGTTTCAGCTGCAGCAGCAGGCATTCTTTCAGGTCTGTACAGCATACGCCCGGCGGATCAAACTCCTGGATCTTTTTGATCAGCAGTTTTATTTCCTCCTCATCTGTGGAGACATTCTGCGAAAATGAAAGATCGTCTACAATGGCGCTTACTTCCCTGCGCAGGTAACCATCATCATCAATGCTGCCTATGATCTGTTCTGCTATGCGTTGCTGACGTTCATCCAGCTCCAGCATTCCCAGCTGGCTCAGTAGGTGCTCATGGAATGAGGTCTCTACCCGTACCGGTATCGTCTTATTCTCGTCCGGATCCGGGTAGTTATCATCACGAAGTCGATAATCGGCTATGTCATCATCACCCTCGTTAACATATTCTGATATGTCTATATTATCGTATTCATTTTCGCTGCCGTCCGGCTCAAAATCCTCTTCCTCCTCACCTTCTGTGGAAGAAGAGGGCAGTAGGTCTTCCTGGGTTTCCTTATTGGGGTCTTCATCGTGCGTCTCATCCTCCCCATATTCCAGTGCAGGGTTTTCCTCCAGCTCTTCCTTGATACGTTCTTCCAGGTTGGCAGTAGGCACCTGCAGCAATTTCATGAGCTGAATTTGCTGAGGCGATAGTTTCTGCAATAATTTTTGCTGTTGTGTCTGCTTTAACATAAATCTACTCCCTCTTGAGAACAAAAGTAATAACAATACAATATAAGTAACGACTTAAAGCGCCTACACCATTTTCATTTAACAATTGCCTAATAAGTCTCCGGTGGCTACAGTTTGCTTCTTTATCCCTGGTTCATACCGAGGTCCAACTCCAGCTGTTCAGGCAATAACCGGAACGATTTGCGGTGATAGGGGGTTTCACCGTGTTCACGGATGGCGTTACGGTGTTGGAGTGTTGGATATCCTTTGTTTTCGCTCCAGCCAAAATGCGGGTACTCATCATGCAGGCGTTGCATATATGCATCCCGGTAAGTTTTAGCCAGTATGGAGGCCGCCGCAATAGAGGCATATGTTCCGTCGCCCTGAATAATACAGGCATGCGGCACTTTTCCATAGGGTGTAAAGCGATTACCATCCACCAGTATAAAACCCGGCTGACAGGTAAGCTGTTCCAATGCCAGGTGCATGGCCCGGAAAGAGGCCTGCAGTATGTTAATACGATCTATTTCAATATTGTCCACACTAGCCACCGCATAACAAACCGCCTCTTTCTCGATGATATACCGCAACTGTTCGCGCTCTGCAGGTTTCAGTTGCTTGGAATCATTCAGCAACGGGTGCCGGAACCGTTTCGGTAATATCACTGCCGCCGCAAACACGGGTCCGGCCAGGCATCCGCGGCCTGCTTCATCACAACCTGCCTCCGGCTCTATATGTTGATGATAAGATAGTAGCAAACCATTAAAATTGATACCGGTAAAGTTATAAAACTATTTTGTGCCGCAATAATTTTACTGGAACAGCTCCTTAAAGTCCTTTTTGAACGCCGTCCATTCTTTGTCCGATTTCTTTAATAATGTATCAATTTTTAGTTGGGTACTATCCCAGGTGGCTGCACTTGCCCCCTTCAGATCTTCCAGCTTTCTGTTGATATCGTTCCGCAATCCGGTTAGTTTCCTACGCGCCTGCACCGCCCTCCCGGTACTGTCGTCCCGTAATGCCTCTATCTTCTGGTCAATTTCCCTGCGGCGCTCCTCCAGGTCATTTGCCACTTTCTCTTTTTGTTCAGATAAATAGCCGGCGGCGGCATCCGCCGTCTCTTTCAGATCCTGCTGAATCTTTTCCAGGCCAGCCTTTACCTCCTCCCTTTTCTCTTCCCGGGTACTATTTTCCCGGCAGGCTAAAAAGGTCATTAATACTAATCCTGTCAGTAGTTTATTCATCTTCTGCATTTCAATTAACCAGAAACAGATAGCCCTCCCCGCATGCGGGGACAACAATTTTCACCCTATCAAAAGACGTTCCACTTTTTTCGTTCCGCTGAATGGCTTTCTGTCATATGCCCAAAATAACTATGTGATGGCGGGCTTCGTATACTGTTTTATCAAAAAAAAAGTTAGGTTTGGAGTCCTTTTACAAAATCGACACGCTTATATGAAGAGAGGTTTATTGATCTTTTTCCTCCTGCTTACTATCCAATGGGCCAGGGCAGATGAAGGTATGTGGCTGCCCTATTTACTGGGACAGCAGGTTTACAACGACATGGTTAAAAAAGGCCTGAAGCTCACCAAAGAACAGTTATACAGTATTAATAAGGCATCCGTAAAAGACGCCATCATTATTTTTGGCGGGGGCTGTACGGGTGAGATCGTAAGCAACCAGGGTCTGATCTTTACTAATCACCATTGCGGCTATGATGCCATTGCCAGCGCCAGCTCGGTTACACACAATTACCTGAAAAACGGCTTCTACGCCCAGAATATGCAACAGGAGATCCCCGCTGCTAAACTTTCTGTACAATTCCTGGTAAAGGTGGAAGATGTGACCAAACAGGTAACAGATACCCTGCAGGACCTCACAGGTCAGGAAAGGGTACAGGCGCAACAGCAGGTATTTGCACAGATCATCGCCAAAGCCACCGAGGGCACTGGTTATGAGGGCAGAATACTGCCTATGTTCAAAGGCAATCAGTATCTGCTGTTCATATATGAGCGCTATAAAGACATCAGGCTGGTGGCCGCCCCTCCTGAAAGTGTAGGCAAATTTGGCGGAGATACTGATAACTGGGAATGGCCCCGCCATACAGGCGACTTTTCTGTTTTCAGGGTGTATGCCGACAAGAACGGCAAACCGGCGGAGTATGCTGCTTCCAACGTGCCGTTAAAACCTAAATACTTCCTGCCCATCTCCCTGAAAGGTGTAAAAGAAAATGATTACGCCATGATCTTTGGCTACCCGGGCGGTACCAACCGCTACGAAACATCTTTCGGTGTAAAACTGAAAGAAGAAGTGGAAAACCCTGCCATTGTGAGCCTGCGCGACATCCGCCTGAAGTTTATGTTTGAACGGATGAAAAAAGATCCGGCCATCAAACTGAAGCTGTCTTCCTCTTACGCCCGTATCGCCAACTACTGGAAATTCTTTGACGGTGAGACCAAACAACTCTTAAAGTACAAAGTACTGGAAGAGAAGCAGGAACATGAAGCGACCTTTGAAAAATGGGCCCAGGGCAAACCTGCATACCAGTCTGTTCTGAAAGACTATGCCCAGATCTATAAGGAATGGTCTCCCTATACCAAGCATCGGATTTACATTCATGAAGGCATCCTGGGCTCTCCACTGGCCGCTTTTGCCGCCAGCCTGCAGGCGGTTGAGAAGGCCCTTACACAATCCGGCACAGCGCCTGATGCAATACGAAAGAGCCTTGAGGCTGCGGATAAAGCCCGCAACGCTTTCCTGGCAGAAGAAGATAAACCTAGCGACCAGAAAATACTGGCTGCCATTTGCCGCAGGTTCTATACTGATATTCCGCCGGCACAACATCCCATCGGGTTCTACGATGCTGTAAAGGCCAAATTCGGTAACCTGGATGATGATAACACCTACCGCCTCTGGTCTGCCGCCATCATGAACGGTACTATTATTTTTAAGGATGAAAAGTGGAAGGAGTTCATGGCCCATCCTGATGCAGTGACCCTGCAAACAGACCCGGCTTTTGCCTTTGCCAGCAATTTTACAAAGAACTACGCCGGTAAGTACCTGCCGCTGTATAACCAGTTCTTGCTTAATAATAATGATCTGGACCGCATCTACCTGAAAGGCCTGATGGAAATGGAACCGGCCAAAAAATGGTATCCGGACGCTAATTTCTCCATGCGCCTTAGCTATGGACAGGTAAAGTCTTATAGCCCGCGTGACGGCATGGACTATGATTACGTGTGTACCATGAAAGGCGTAATGGAAAAATACCAGCCGGGCGACTATGAGTTTGATCTGCCTGAGAAATACATTGAGCTGTATAAAAAGAAAGACTTTGGCCAGTACAAAGATATTAAACGTAACGACCTGGTAGTGTGCTTTATCACCACCAATGATATTACAGGCGGCAACTCAGGTTCTCCCGTACTGAATGGCAACGGTGAACTGATCGGCCTTGCCTTTGATGGCAACTATGAAGCATTGAGCCATAAGATCCAGTTTGACCAGGCATATAACCGAACTATTTGCGTAGACATCCGTTACGTGCTCTGGTGCATAGACAAACTGGGAGGCGCCTCCAACATTATCAACGAACTGAAGATTATTAAGTAGGTTGTAACCTGCACAATAAAAAGCCCCCTGGTCACCAATAACCAGGGGGCTTTTTATTGCTGCGTACTTATACGTAATTATTAAAGTCAAGGGTTACTACGCATATCCATTTCGTAGCGGCACATTAGTTTTGCATTCGTTTCAATCACCCCAAAAAATTAAAGTGTATGAAAGGTAGAGTAGTGATGGCCATAATGGCCACGATGTTGTGCTGGTTGTGCAGTTGCCATGTTAATCCCCAGCCTGATCAAATGACCGTAACAGTTATACCCCATGGCACAACCAGCACTTTTTTAGCCATTAGTGGCAAAGGCTTCAGCCCCAGCGCAGCTGAGAACCGTGTAAGCATCGGAAGTACGGAAGTAAGCGTTGTTAGCGCCAGTACTCACCGGCTGATCGTAAAGGTTCCCGGGCACCTGAAAGGCACCGTTCCCGTAACCGTAAAAGTGAAGGAACAGTCTTCCAATGTAGCATACCTGCGTTACCCCTCCAGCGGGGCCCTGGCAGATGCTGTAAGACCTTAAAAAAGTGAACAACAGCAAGAGGCTGTATCGTACTCTCGATGCAGCCTTTTTCTTTCAGGAAGGGTTGGTATTATTTACTGCCTTTCCGGGTCCTTCGGCACTTCTGATACCGCGGTAATAGAATTGCTGCTTTACGATCCTTCCGTTTTCCCAATGCTGCACAAAAGCCTCTTTCAAAAAGCGAAGGCCGCCGGTTTTATGGTAAAAGGTGATCATCATCTCTCCCATTACCACCTGGTGCTCTTCATCCACCACAAGGGTCGGAATACGGAAGATCAGTTCATTCACCTTTTCAAGGCTCTGCTTTTCCAGCTCCAGCAGGCGTTGTTTGCCTATAATGGTTTCCTCATCATTCTCCAGCTGATAAATGTCGTCATCATAGAACCGTTCGATCACGGCTATGGTATTGCCTTGTTCAAGCAGTTGTTTATATTGATCGGCCAGTTCGCGTAACATAAGAAGATTTTATGGTGCCGCCTGTGTAGATGCAGCCGGCTTATCCTGCATACCAAGCATGAGCACTACTTTCCCGCTATCATACAGGTTCAGCGTCTGATCTGCTATATCAAAAGTGTAACTATGATCGCTTAACAGGCGCAGGAAAGTGCTTTCGCGCTCATTGGCAGTATCATCCAGGCAGGCCATGCGAGTGCTGATTACCTGTTTGAACTGTATCTGCACGCTGTCTGCCTCATAATTGCCGCCTACCCGGTTACAGCCGCCATGGCCGCTGAAGCGTTTCTGTACAGTATCAAACTCCAGCCAGATGGGAGACTGAGTGAGTGTTGTACCATTCAGTTGTATCAGATTCCACCTTTTCTTTGCAATGAATGTCCAGGGATCAGGTCTGTCAGCGCCTGCCTGTTCCGTGACTTCGGGCTGCTTTTCGTTTGTGGTTTTACCCTGGCGGTTACAGGTGTTAGCCAGTAGCACTACGGTTGTTGCTGTCAGTATCAGTTTTGTGATCATACAGGTGGTTTTTCTTTGTAGATAAACATGTAATAAAGCACAAAAATTAAGCCTTCTTTATCCGGCTCAGCACCTCCTTGTAATAGGCCAGCTTGGTTTTGGCGCTGATGCTGACTATCTGCACATCATTGGCCGTCAGCATATCCAGCTTAAAGCCAGATGCTTTTACAAACTCCGCAGGAATATAATAGTACAGCTTATTGGGCACCTGTATGGTGTTATGCTGAAACTTCTGTCTTGCACGATAGGTCAGCAGCCACCACAGATCCGTTTCCACAAAATCCAGTGAAAGTCCGAATATATGGATATCCTTTGTAAAGAAGAGATCCAGCCAGGAATGTTCTTTCAGGGGCCCTTGCCTAAGCCGTCTTAACAAAGGTAGCTTAGGCGCGTATTTGGTGGTATAGGTGGTGCCAGACACCACATAATTGCGCATCTGCTGCAGCTGACCACCATAATGTTCAAAACCGAGGTTGATGCTCATAGGGTTCTGGCAGTCTCCGTGAATATGCCAGAAATGGGTCCCGTTCTGTGTATAGCGCCTGAAAATACTGAAAGACCGCTCTGATACCAGGCTGCTGCGCTGTGCGGGCGCACCTCCCTCCAGCGTATATTCGTAATTAGTGGTCAGTATATGTTCCGGTTGCAGGTTGCGTATCAGGCTATGCAGTTCATTGGGTGCAATGGCCGCTACCTTTGAGGCGATAAATGCTTTCAGCTCTTTCTCCCTGATATGAGACTGGCGGATAGCTGTCAGGAATATTTCTTCATATAGCAGTGGAAATGGCTTTTTATCATCCAGCTGTACACATTCGGTATTGCAAAATCTCAGTATTTCCTGCAGCAGGTCTTTCCAGCTCTGCCCCCTGGAAATATTATTGATGTCGTTGCCTACGAGTAAAATGGGGTGTTGCATAGGTCATGGATTTATACTGACTTGAAATTACTCGTTTTCATTGCAGGGTATTTGCGTTCAGGCCTTTATTACCCGAAAGGTAAGATTAATTCTCGAAGGCAGGGGGCGGGAGGTTTTAGGCACCTGGTGCTGCCAGTAATGCTGTATTGTGCCTTTCATGATCAATAAGGACCCATGCTGCAGCTCCAGCTCATATTTCAGGCGGTGATCGCTTTTGTAGCGCAGCATAAAGCGGCGGGTGGCGCCCAGGTTCACAGAAGCGATCAGGGGGTTAAGGCCCAGCTCAGGCTCATCATCGGCATGCCAGCCCATAGCGTCTTTACCATCACGGTACAGGTTCAGCAGCACGCTGTTAAATTGAACACCTGCTACCGGCTCAATACGTTGCCTGATCTCCGGCAAAGGCGGCGTCCAGGGTTGGGGACTGTAAGTTTTGCCCGAAAAAGCATAGGTACTCCCGGCATCTCCATGCCAGGCCATCAGCCGGGGAAACAACACCTGCTTACCGTACATGTTCATGGATTCCTGTTTCCAGTCAATCTTTTTCAACAATTGCTGTAATAAACGGTCAGCTTCCGGGATTGTAAAAAAATGCGGGTAATATTCCAGCGCACCATCTTTCAACAGTACCTTATGAGGAGCATCGTCTTCCGGAAATACAAACAGTTGCTGGTTCATTCAACAAAAGTAGGGGGAAAACCTAATAACAAATTCCAGATTCCAAAATTCAAATACCAAATTCCAGAACCAGATGGCAAAAAAAATCCCAGATTCCGTGTGAAGAATCTGGGATTTAAATATTGGAATTTGGTATTTTATTACCCTACCTGCTCTGTCTTCATTGATTTCTGCTGACGCTTTCTTTCTTCTTCATCCAGTATGGTTTTACGCATACGGATAAAATTGGGCGTTACTTCGATACACTCATCATGCTGGATGTATTCCATACATTCTTCGAGTGTCATCTGTATTTTAGGCGCAATGCTGGTGGCAGCATCGCTACCGCTTGCTCGCATGTTGGTCAGCTTTTTACCTTCATTGGGATTCACTACCAGATCGCCGGGCTTGTTGTTCTCACCGATGATCATGCCTTTATATACCTCTTCTCCCGGATCAACAAAGAAAGAGCCCCTGTCCTGCAGCTTATCCAGTGAATAACCGGTAGTGGTACCGGCTTCCTTGGCAATCAGCACACCGTTGTTACGGCCGGGGATAGGTCCTTTCCAGGGTTTGTAGTCATTGAAGCGATGTGCCATTACAGCTTCTCCTGCAGTTGAGGTCAGCATCTGCGTACGCAAGCCGATCAAACCACGGGAAGGAATTTCAAACTCCAGGTGCTGCATGTCGCCTTTGGTTTCCATGATCTGCATCTCACCTTTACGGCGTGTTACCAGGTCGATCACCTTACTGGCAAACTCCTGGGGAACGTCTACCACCAGGGTTTCATAAGGTTCATGCTTTTTACCGTCAATGGTTTTCACAATTACCTGGGGCTGTCCAACGGTCAGCTCATAACCTTCACGGCGCATGGTTTCAATCAATACGCCCAGGTGCAATATGCCGCGGCCATATACCATGAAGCTATCGGCGCTGTCTGTATCAACAACACGGAGCGCCAGGTTCTTTTCAGTTTCTTTTATCAGGCGGTCGCGCAGGTGACGGCTGGTTACGAACTTACCATCCTTACCGAAGAAAGGAGAGTTGTTGATACCGAACATCATGTTCATGGTAGGCTCGTCTACGCTGATCACCGGCAGCGCTTCAGGGTTTTCAAAGTCGGCAATGGTATCGCCGATGTTGAAGTCTTCCACGCCTACTACCGCGCAGATATCGCCAGCTACTACTTCTGATACTTTCTTCTTACCCAGTGCTTCAAATATGTACAGCTCTCTTACACGTCCTTTTTTCACGCCGTCTGCCTGTACCAATGTAAAAGGCTGGTTTTCCTTAATGCTGCCCCTGGTTACTTTACCTACGGCAATACGGCCCAGGAAAGAGGAGTAATCCAGTGAGGTGATCTGCAGCTGCAGGTTACCTTCAGATACTTTAGGTTCGGGCACATATTTCAGGATACCATCCAGCAGGGGGGTAATATCTTCACATTGTGTCAGGGAATCGTTGAACCAGCCATTCTTACCGGAACCGTAGAAGGTGGGGAAGTTCAGCTGTTCTTCGGTAGCGTCCAGGTTAAAGAACAGTTCGAAAACTGCATCATGAACTTCATCGGGACGGCAGTTGGGCTTATCCACTTTATTGATAACCACGATGGGCTTCAGGTTCAGTTGCAGCGCTTTCTGCAGCACGAAACGGGTTTGCGGCATCGGCCCTTCAAAGGCGTCAACCAGCAGGATAACACCGTCTGCCATTTTCAGTACGCGCTCTACTTCTCCGCCAAAGTCGGCGTGGCCCGGGGTGTCGATCACATTGATCTTCACACCTTTGTACTCCACAGATGCGTTCTTACTGAAAATGGTGATACCACGTTCCCTTTCCAGGTCGTTACTATCCATGATCAGATCGCCGGTTTCCTGGTTAGCCCGGAAAACGTTGGTCTGATGAAGGATTTTGTCTACCAGGGTGGTCTTACCGTGGTCTACGTGAGCAATAATAGCTATGTTACGAATATTCATATATACAATTCAGATGTCAAGCTTGCAGCGTCAGCATTTTCTGACCGCACAAAAGAAGGCGCAAAGGTACGAAAAGACTGCGAAAAATCAGGGAAATGAATTTAAATTAGTATGAACATTGGTGGCACGGAACAAATATGCTGACTCTCAGCCGGTTATAGCTGCACTGCCGGGACTGCCGCTATAAATTGTCTGTCTGACGAAGGTTTACTAAAACTTCACTAAGCTTACACTAAGATTGCAGGAGGGTCTGACGAAGGTGTAACGAAGATGGGACGAGGACTCCATGAGGAAATCACGAAGGTACCAGGAGGAAAACATGAGGAGTACACCGCGCTTTTGCCAACACCGGGCATTACTTTTGCGCTGCAAAAACCCGGTATCTCAAAAAATCCACTGCCATGATGTCCAGATTGCTGCAAAGAAAACGCCTGCTTTTCATATTACCGGCCATTCTTTCGACTGCTTTCGTGAAAGCCCAGCCCATCCCTCCCCAGGATTCCGTGCTCTCCGGCTTCCGGTATGCCTACCCAGTGCATTCTATTTCCCTGAACATCCAGGGCCAGGCATTAAAGATGGCCTATATGGACGTACCCGCCCAACGGCCCAACGGGAAAACCGTCATGCTGCTGCACGGCAAGAATTTTTGCGGCGCCTACTGGGACAGCACCGCTGCTGATCTGAGCCGCAACGGTTACCGGGTGATCATCCCCGACCAGATCGGTTTCGGAAAATCATCCAAACCCAGACAACTGCAATACAGTTTCCAGCTGCTGGCGCAGAATACAAAGGCAATACTGGACAGCCTGCAGATCACCAGCACCGCTGTACTGGGTCATTCAATGGGCGGTATGCTGGCCGTTCGCTTTGCGCTGATGTACCCTGACATTACAGAAAAACTGATCCTGGAAAACCCGATAGGGCTGGAAGACTGGAAAGTGAAAGTGCCTTATCAATCTATTGACAAATGGTGCCAGTCAGAGCTGCAGCAGAATTACGATAAGATCAGAAAATATCAGATGGAGAACTACTACGCCGGGAAGTGGAGCCCTGCATACGACAAATGGGCACAATTACTTGCCAGCTGGACCAAAGGTCCGGACTACCCCCTGATAGCCTGGAATGCCGCCCTTACGTATGATATGATCTTTACACAGCCGGTGTACTACGAATTTGAACAGATCCAGGCCCCTACCCTGCTGATCATCGGACAACGCGACCGTACTGCTCTTGGGAAAGCGGCCGCTCCCGAAGCCCTTCGTAAAACTTTAGGCAACTATCCTGAACTGGGTAAACGTGCCGCCCGGAGAATACCACATGCCAGGCTTGTACCGCTTGAAGGGGTGGGTCATCTTCCCCATATAGAGGCTTATCCGCGCTTTATTAGCGCTTTGCTGAACTTCCTGAAGCAGGATTAGTCATTCGCATTAAACGGAGAATATAGTCAAATCCGGCCTGGTTACCGGGGTTGTTCACCGCACCGGCAATATCCATCTTTTCCCGGGAGGTAAGGTGCCAGCTAAGCGCCGCCGCCTTATCTTCCCGCTGGGGAACATACTGGAAAATAACCCGGTGAAACTTACCCGGGAAATAGCCTTCTATGTAATTCACCTGGTTATCCTGCTCAAAATCCTGCATGGCGCTCCAGTGCTGCTGCATGGTGAACAGCGGTTCAAAGACCAGGTCTCCCAGGTCTTTTTGTTTTTTGATAGGCTGGATATCATTCTTACGGGTGTCGCGCACCTGTATGTACACAATGCCGCTGGTATTTTCGTTGATCCAGTGCCGGAAATTATAGAGAAAACGCAGGGTGGTTTCCTGTCCGAAATTGTCGCGGATACCGGCGTCCATTACATCCACAATGGGATTGCTGGGCAGGAAGACGTTTGGCAGTACATAGGGAAAAGTGGCACACATGCGGATGGCGCTGCTGATCTGCAAATCCAGCGCTTGCTGTGACGCAAAGTACTGTCCAAAATCTACGGCGTCCACATCGCGCAGGGGCCGGGTTGGATGCAGGTATTCCGGCGCACACAGATAGCTGATCGGCTGCGGCGAGATCATCAGGCGGCGGCCATCTGCATTAATGGTGGCATTCCAGATCAGCATGGGGATCAGGGCCTGCTGCTCCGGTTCGCGGTAGTCTTTCAGTGTTTTCTGCAGCACATGATCTGTATTCTCGTTCAGTTGTTTTTCAAAGTAATATCCCCGGTCTTTTCCATAATGGTTCTCCCCAATGTGGAACTCTCTGAAAGGCGTGATAAAATCATTCACGGCCATAGCAGAAAAAACAGAGTTGAGCAGGTCCCGTGAGATACGCTCGGTATAAACGCTGTCGTAGATATTGATGGCTTCGCCCTGCTGTTTCCGGTAATACAGCTCCCGGTAATAGGATGCGCCAATCATGCCGCCGGAGGCCCCGGTCATTAACATGGTATGCTTCATCAGCTCGCCGTTCATCATCGCATCCAGGTGTTGTAGTACGTTCATGCTCCAGGTGGCGGACCGCACGCCGCCTCCGCTGAAATTCATTACCACCAGTTTGGGCTTGTGCCCGCGGGGAAACCTGGATTTCCACCGCTCCAGGATCTGCAGGGTATGTTCCCGGTCTTTCTGCGCCAGTTCTGCTGAAAAGAACTGCTGTAAGGATGCTACGTTATATTCCGGCCGTTGTTTTTTCTGATGATAGTTAAGCCCGTAAGCTTTATTGCGGTTGTCGATCAGGTTATTTACCGTCATCCAGTTCAGGAGGAACATCATCACCAGCAAAGCCGGGATGGCCCAGGTTTGCAACAGGTAGGCATAGGCGCCGGCCACTCCTATCAGGAAAGCAAAGAACACCATTACGCTGGCGCCCGCCGGGATGCGGCAAACGTTGTAATCCATCAGGAAGGCCAGGATCACCAGGAACACCAACGCGGCGCCCACCGTGATCATAGATGCAAAGTGGTGCTGCTTCAGGATGCTGTCCAGGTAATGCTTGTTATAGTGATCCACATTTCGGGCCCGGCGTATCATGAACGGCGAAGAAAAATAATTGTGTACCGGCAGAGCATTTTCATCGCGCTCCTGGGTGGGTTTCAGCACCATACGCAAAAAGTTGCGGGGACTGCCAAACTTTCGCTCCAGGCGACGGCTGATGTTTTTATCTGCGTTAAAAAAGTAGAAGAAGGAAAAAAAGATCACGAACAGCAGGCCGCAGATAAACCCTTCTGCCAATAAAAGTATTTCCGGTACGGTGCTCAGTTGCTGGTACCGCTGGTATTCCCAGCCGCGGATCAGCACGCATATCACGAAGGTGAGGGGAATCAGGGAGTTGTTCAGGCAATACCTGAAAAATGGCTGAGAAGTGGTAGCCAGGAATTTAAAGCGCCCCGTATGCAGTATAAAAGTGGTAATATTCCAGCTCATGGTAAAGAACCCAGTGGCCAGGCCCAGTATAGTGGTGCTGTAAAAATTCACTTTCCCCAGGTACTCCGGCGCCAGGAACAGGGCGTCGCCACCGAACACTTTGGCAAAGCCCCCGTTAATGGTGCTGAAAAGTATAGCCCAGAATATGAGCAACACCTGGTACTTACGGAAATGTAACAGCAGGAGCTGGATAGGGAAAGAATAGTAAATTTTTACCAGCAGTAATTTCACTTTCACGTGCAAGATAGTTTGTGCCGGAGGGATGACGGCATCCAACGGGCAATTACTGATAAACTTACGAAAAATAGTCGTAAGTTATCAGCCTGCTATCTTAGCGGTGGCAGGGGCTTTTCCGTTACTTAAAAACAACGTCCACACCAGCGCCAGCAAGAGCAGCATGCCGGTAAACTGGTGCAGAATAGCCATCAGCATGGGTATTTTTACCTGGCTGTTCATCACGGTGAGCACTCCCAGTAATACCTGCAACAGCACCAGCAGTAATGGCAGGTAGCGGATACGGTGCAAACGGCAGAATACCGGCGTCTGGGCGGCTTTCCACCACCATATGGCTACCAGTATACTGATCAGGTAAGCCAGTCCGCGGTGAATGAACTGTATGGTGATCTGGTTATGAACGATATCTGTAAAAAATCCTCCCTGGCGAAACATTCCGGCCGGCCACCACATACCGTTGATATCCGGCCAGGTACTTGCGGCCAGTGCCGCGTGCAGGCCCGCCATAAAAGCACCGTATACCAGCTGCAGCGTTAAAAGTACCAGCAGCCAGATATTCAGTTTACGCAGCGATGGTGTATAAACCAGGTCTTTAGCCGGCGTACTTATTTTAAGCGCAAACCACAACACATAGCAGAGCAACAGCAGGGCCGCAATAAAGTGTACGGCCAAACGTATATGGCTCACATACAGGTTCTCTTCATTCAGGCCGCTCTTTACCATGATCCAGCCGATGGCGCCCTGCAATGCACCCAGCAGAAAGAGGATCAGCATAGGCTGTACCATAGACCGTCCTATCTTCTGTTTGGCCACGAAATAAATAAATGGCAGTGCAAATACAAGTCCCATCAGGCGGGCCCAGTCGCGGTGCAGCCACTCCCAGAAATAAATGGACTTAAAATCGGCCAGTGTAAAATGGCTGTTCACATATTTGAACTGTGCTATCTCCTTGTATTTGTCAAAAGCAGCCTGCCAGGCCTGTTCTGTCATAGGGGGCAATGCACCAAGGATAGGCTGCCATTCAGTAATAGAAAGGCCGGAACCGGTGAGCCTGGTAATACCCCCCAATAATACCTGTATGATGACCATCCCCACGCCTGTAAAAAGCCAGATGGCTACAGGACGGTGCTGCTGCAATGCGTTTTTTTCCATAACCGCTGCAAAATTAGGGAAGTTTACAATTGGTAGCGTGCTGTTCAGACTGAGTCTTATCATCAAAAATCCGGAATTGTTTCATTAAATTTCAGCCTCAGTGCATAAATGCTATGCTCCCACCGGGAAAAATGATCATACGCCTGCTGTTACAGCTGTCTGTTTACCTGCGCATCTTTATTGTATTTGCGGCCGCTATTGTGTTGCTGTTGCTGGCAGCCTGGTGTTTCTGGTGGTTACCCCAGGGAACAGACATGATCCTGAAGGCTACTGAAACCCGCTGGAGTGGAATTGTTCTGCTGCTGATGCTTTTTTTCTGGGCCTATGTGAACTGGTATTCCGGCCGCATACTGGCATTCAGGAAGAACCAGCGCTTTAACTGGTTCCCCGTAGGATGGGAACCGGTGTTCCTGAAACACCTGCCCGGCCTCCTGGGCTTCCTTTGTTTTACCGTGGTAGGCTTGGCCATTCTGCAGGCCCCCTCTGGTATTGGTAAACGGCCAGGGGCACTGCTGCCGGTCATCACGCTGCTGCATATCGCACTGTATGCATCCGCATCGCAGCTGATGAAGGTATGGGGCAACCGGCTGGCAGCGCGCAACCAGCTGCTACAGGTATGTACATGGCTACTGGTATCTGTGTTTGGCGCAATATTGCTTTGCGGATGGATCAATACCCCTTCTTCGCTTGTAACGGGCATCTGCTGGATGCAGTATGCCTGCCTCTTCCTGATAAATAACCGCGCCAAACTTAACCTGCTGAATACGAGATGGCTGCGATCACCCTTCTTTACACGCTTCCTCGAAAAAGTGTGGAACGACGCCGGCAGTGCACAAACACGCAGACCGGAAGAAGCCCTGCTCTTCGCTATCTTTAACGGCATCAGCCTGATAGCAGCCATCTGTTATTTCACCGCTATTTTTTATCTGCCGTTTGCCAACAGCATTGGCAGCTTCTCGTTTGCGCTGCTGGGATTGGGTGTGTTACTGGGTTTTGCCAATATCATATCCCTGCTTTCTATATTGTCCGGTATCAACTTTACCGTGGTATATATTGTACTGGTGGTAATAATCGGTTATTTGTTTGAACCACACAACGTACGCATTTACAAGCACCGTAACAGTACCGAAAAAGTGTTTGACGAACGCCAGCACCTGGAAGAGTTTTTTGTGCAATGGCTGCAGCAGCGGGAAACAGAAATCCGGCGGGACAGTATCTATCCAGTTTTCTTTGTATTGGCGGATGGCGGTGCTTCCCGCTCCGGCTACTGGACGGCAGCCGTGCTTACCCGCCTGGAAGAAGCATCTGACAGGCGTTTTTCCAGGCATCTGCTCTGCCTTTCTGGGGAATCAGGTGGCAGCATGGGCAACAGTGCATTCTTTTGCCTGCTGCAGCAGCGCGACAGTATCTACCAGACGGGACATACGCTTCAGCAGGAAGCAAAGGAATACCTTAAAAGTGATTTCCTGACCTATACCCTGGCCCGTATGATGGGGCCCGATATGTTCCGGCCGGTATTCCCCTTTCCCTTCATTTATGACCGCGCAGCAGCACTGGAGTATGCAACAGAGCATGCAGCACCGGATTCCATTATCATTGGCCGATCTTTCATGCAGTTGATGTCAGGCCTGATTGCACGACGCGGAGATAGCGCCTACAAGCTGCCGATCTTACACCTGAACACCACGCGCATGCAGGACGGTGCACCGGGACTGGTAAGCAATATCATCATAGACTCTACCATCTTTGGTAAAAGGATAGATGTGCTGGACCTGCTGGAACCCGGACAGGATATCCGTTTAAGCACAGCCGTTATATTAGGTGCACGCTTTCCTTACATAAACCCTGCAGGCCGCATTGGAAATAATTACTTTGTAGACGGCGGCTATTTCGACAATTCCGGCGCCGGGGCGGTGCATGAAATGATTATGCAGTTACATCAATGGTCCAACGACAGCAGCTGGTACAGCCGCTATCCGCGTCTGCGTACTTTGCAGCTGGCTGATAAACTGCGCTGGTATGTGATCCATATTACCAATGGCCGGCAAGACCCGCTGGTGCTGAGAAAAGTACACCCGGTAGTAAATGATCTTTTCTCTCCGGTGCAAACACTGATAGGTTCTTATAATACGCAAACTGTTGTTAACAATCTCCGCCTCATCCGCTACCTTGGAGAACTCAATAAGGATACTACCTATTTTCCCATCTCCCTGTATGAAAAGAATGACAGTAGTGTATACCCTATGAACTGGGCCATTTCAGACACCACGCTACGACGGATGAACAACCGGCTGGACCACTATCCCCGACTGGATTCCCTGGTAAAATGGGTCCGCAATAATTTCAATCTGCCTGCAGGCGATGTGTCAGAACTGGGCAGAGGCATGTAAATGCCCTTATCAGATTTTCACTTTCTCTTAACGAACGCGTAATATTCTGTTAACGCCGGCGCCGGATCTTTGCGGCAACAAAACAAAGGCATTAGGTATTAGCTAATATACTGCCCCATTAACACGAACTTTAAAAAACTTAATGTCATGTATAACATGCCCAGAACTATCATTATTGCAGCTGCTGCAATGATGCTTACCACCGCCTCCAGGGCTCAGCACAACGTTTTAGCCTATAACGGCCCCGCCGTAAACAAGACCTTATCACATGCCGTAACGAAAGAAGCACCTGTCCGTTTTAAAGTAAACCTCACCCGTTCAGGCGGCGATTCCCTGGTGTTTCGCCTGAGACTTGAGAACGCAACAGCAGAAAAAGTTGTATTAATGATCAAAGATAAGAATGCCAATGTGCTGCATCGCGAAGTGATCCCTGCTACGCCTGTATATGTGGGCCGTTATAACCTGCAAAGCCTGGAAGATGGCGATTACACTTTCGAACTAAGGAATGGCAGAGATAAGATTGCGGAGAAAACAATCGGGATCAGAACTGAACTGGCTGTAAACAGGATAGGATCTGTACAGTAATCGTACGGCCTATCCTGTTTGATAATAATGTCTTTACTTTACCATTGCTTTATAAAGCACTTCCATCACATTCTCGCGAATATGCATGGTGCTTAATTTAAGATTCGTACCGCCGCTTGGGTTTACCCGGTTACTCAGGAAAATGAACACCAGGTTATACTGCGGGTCTACCCAGATACAAGTACCTGTAAACCCGGTATGCCCGAAAGTAAGGGAAGATGCACTGGCCGAAGGATAAGGATCCTTTCTCTTCGCATTGTCCCTTTCGGGCTTGTCAAAACCTAAACCCCTCCGGCTGTACGAGCTGCCATAGGAGGTAAATAACCGGATCGTTTCCGGTTTAATGAACTGGATATCATTGTACCGTCCTCCATTCAGCAACATCTGCATGATCACGGCCAGGTCATGTGCATTCGAGAATAAACCGGCATGGCCCGCTACCCCACCAAACATTGCCGCGCCAGGATCATGTACATCTCCACGCAACAACTGCATACGGAAAACCTGCTCACGTTCTGTGGGTACTATCCGTTGCAAAGGAAACCGCTCCCTGGGCAGGAAGCCGGTGGTGCCCAGCCCAAGCGGGTCGTAAAAGGTTTCTTTTACATACTGGTTCAGCCGCTTACCTGTAAGCTGTTCTACAATCTTCCCGAGGAAGATGAAGTCCAGATCGCTGTATACGTATCCCTGGCGTAAATTAAGCTTGCTGTCCAGTATTTTTTTGAACATCATCGCCTGGTAAGCGCTGTCCATATACATGTTCTCTGCCACACGCACTGTGTGGGTAGCATCCGCATGTTTGTGATATAGTACTGTATCCGGCGTGCCGTCTGTATTCAATGTTTCGCGGTAGAAGGGAATGTAGGGTACCAGGCCTGCCTGGTGCAGTAATATGTCCCGTACGCGCAAACCTGCCTTGTTGGTGTTCTTTACCATGGGCAGATAATCACCCAGCGTTGCGTCAAGGTTCAGTTTTCCTTCATCGTACAAACGCATGATCGATATGGTGGTAGCACATACTTTGGTAACAGACGCCAGGTCATATATAGATGCAGGGGTGACTTCCTCCCAACGGTTGTAATCATAGTAACCAAAACATTTGTTATACACGATCCTGCCGTCTTTCATGGCCAGTATCTGCCCACCCGGGGCGGCTCCGTTATCCATCATATTTTTTGCCAGCCCGTCTATCTGCGTCATTATCAGTGAACGCATACCAACGTCTTCCGGTTCTACCGTAGGCAGGTTTGTGAAGGAGGGTAGCGAATAAGTGATACCCGCGCCGGAAGGGAAGTTATTGCATACTGATACGGGCAGCTTCCCTTTGGGGCCCAGCTTTCCGAAGAGCAGATCGGCAACGGCTTTATGCGTAATATCATCATCTTCATAAGCTGCTACCACAGCAGGCGCTTCGCAGAAATACTGGAGGGCGTAAGGATTGCCAAAGGCAACTGTTACTGTCGGCATTTCTTTCTGCAGCTGTCCTATCAGCACTTTTTCTGCTACAGAGATGCCGAAGCTGTTAGCTGGCCGCCGGTTATAATTGTGCAGTCCGATGATCACCGCCTTATAGTCGCGTTGCAGGCGGTTCATCAGTGGCGCCACTTCATGTATGGTTTGCCGGTTGGTAAATACAAAAACATCTGCGTCCGGCCGGTATTGTTTAACCGTTTGCAGAAAGTTGTTGCTGGCATCTGCGCCAACAGCTACCACGGCAATTTTCTGTTTACGCAGGGGAAATGGCTGGAACGGTATCAGGCGGTTATCGTTCCTTAGAAGTGTAATGGCCTGCTGTGCAATATGGCGGCGTAAACTGTCCGTTTGGGCGTTCAGATCATTGGTCAGGTTAACGGTATCGATCACCTGTGGGTTGTTCAGGCCCAGGTTATATTTGGCCCGCAGCACTTTTTTCACACGGCGGTTCACTTCTTCCCAGGAGATCTGGCCTCTTTTAATACCGCGCATAATGGCCTGTATGCTGCCTGTTGCGGTAGAGGGTAATATCATGAGATCATTGCCAGCCAGCAATGACCGTAAAGATTCTTCGCCGTTTGTATGGAACTTGGCAATACCCTTCATTTCAAGGGCATCTGTTACCACCAGGCCTTTGAAGCCCATTTCTTCCTTCAGCAGGTCTGTAACCGCCTTGTATGAAATTGATGTGGGCGTATTGGCTTTCCTGTCGATAGCCGGCACATACAGGTGGGCCACCATAATAGATCCCACACCGGCGTCGATGGCTTCTTTGAAGGGGTACAGCTCCAGTGAGTCGAGTGCGGCGCGTGATTTGCCGATCACCGGCAGGTCCAGGTGGGAATCTACATCCGTATCACCATGTCCGGGAAAATGTTTGGCGCAGGCCATAATACCGCCATCCTGCATGCCTTTGATCATGGCTACGCCCATACGGGCTACCTGGTACTTGTTTTCACCAAAAGAGCGGTCATTGATCACCGGGTTGTTGGGATTGTTGTTCACATCCACGTCCGGTGCAAAATCAATATGAATGCCCAGGCGACGGCACTGATTGGCCAGCAGGCGTCCGGCCTCATAAGCCAGGGTACTATCTTGCAAGGCGCCTATCATCAGGTTGCGGGGCAGGCTGATCACACTGTCCAGCCGCATGCCCAGGCCCCATTCCCCATCTATGGCAACCAGCAGGGGTACTTTGGAGATGGATTGGTAATAATTGGTCAATGATGCCTGCCTTACCGGTCCGCCCTGGAAAAAGATCACACCGCCTACCTTATTGTTGCGTACGTCGCTTACCACCTTGTCTATGTGGTCCTGTCCCAGGTTGGAGTGCGCCCTGATCATGATCAGCTGCGCAATGCGTTCTTCCGGCGTAAGAGAGTTAAAAACGCTGTCTGCCCATTGTACTGCCTTGTCTTGTAACGTGTTGTCTGTTGGTGCCTGGAGCCCGTTTTGTGCTTGTCCCGTCCTGAATATAGTGATGAGCCCCAGTAGTAGTAAATACTTCCTGATCATTTTATAAACTTACAAATATTTATATGAGGTTCAACGAATTAATAATATTATTTATATAACTATCTAACCTTCATAAAATAAATACGTTGCGAAAAATCATATTTCAATAAATTTTATGTTTTTAGACACTTTTTTAAATTGTGTTCACTATTACTCATAAATATTTCATATTATTTAATCAACCGTAATTTTTTTACCAATACATTCAATTGTTTGTTATATTTGCAATCTTGCTATTAAAGTATTTTTAACTAGAATCATGGTCAATATTATTTTATTTGGCCCTCCCGGTAGCGGCAAGGGCACACAAAGTGCTAACCTGATCAAGAAGTACGGTCTCATTCACCTGAGCACCGGCGATCTGCTGCGGAGTGAAATAGAAGCCCAGACCCCGCTTGGCCTGGAAGCTAAAAAGTTTATGGATGCCGGTCAGCTGGTGCCTGACGAAGTAGTGATCGGCATGATCAGTTCCAAATTAGATGCCAACCCGGACACACGGGGCTTTATATTTGACGGCTTTCCCCGTACTACTGCCCAGGCAGAAGCACTGGACAAGCTGCTCACCCTGAAGAAAACTTCCATCTCTGCTGTACTGAGCCTGGAAGTACCGGAAGATGAGCTGATCAAACGCCTGCTGAACCGTGGCCTTACCTCCGGCCGCAGCGACGATGCCAATGAAGATGTGGTGAAAGCACGTATTGTGGAATACCATAACAAAACTGCTCCTGTGGCTGATCACTATGCCAAATATGGCAAATTCAGGAAGATTAAAGGCAGTGGCACTATAGACGAGATCTTCGGCCTCCTGAGTAAGGAGATAGATGACCTGGTAGTGGAAAGAGTATAAAACCCGCAACCTTAGCGGATCCGATATAAAATTTATTGAACGCAAAGATCGTAAGTGACGTGGTTCCTGAAAATCACGCAAACTTCCCGATCTTTGCGTTTTTATTTATTGCAGGCCTGGCCTGCCCATGTAAATGCTAAAGCTTTGGAAAAGGGCAACTTTGTAGATTATATCCGTGTATTTTGTAAATCCGGCAAGGGTGGCGCCGGCAGCACCCATTTCATGCGCACCAAGTTTAACCCCATGGCTGGCCCAGACGGAGGCGATGGCGGCCGTGGCGGCCACATCATCCTGAAAGGCAATGCGCAGCTATGGACCCTGCTTCACCTTCGCTGGCACAAGAACGTGATAGCTACAGACGGCGGCAACGGCAGCCGTAACAATTGCACCGGGCCTAACGGGAACGATGTTGTGATCGAAGTGCCGCTGGGTACACAGGTGTATGACGAAGCCTCCGGCGAACTGGAAGCGGAGATTCTGGACGATGGCCAGCAGATCATTTTGCTGCCCGGCGGACAAGGCGGCCGCGGCAACGCTTATTTTAAGACCCCTACCAACCAGGCTCCTGAATACTCCCAACCCGGAGAACCAGGCCAGGAAGGCTGGAAATTGCTGGAACTGAAAGTACTGGCAGATGTGGGACTTGTTGGGTTCCCTAATGCAGGTAAATCTACTTTGCTCTCCACCATCACCGCCGCCAAACCTAAAATAGCAGATTACGCATTTACCACCCTTACTCCTCAACTGGGCATTGTTTCCTACCACGACGACCGGTCTTTCTGTATTGCCGATCTTCCCGGTATCATCGAAGGCGCCCACGAAGGCCGTGGCCTTGGGCACCGTTTCCTGCGGCATATAGAGCGTAACTCTGTATTACTGTTCCTCATCCCGGCAGACAGCAAAGATCACCGCCAGGAATTCAACATCCTTGTAAATGAACTGGAACAGTATAACCCTGAGTTGCTGGATAAACAATTTCTGCTGGCCATCAGCAAAAGCGACATGCTGGACGAAGAACTGCAGAAGGCCATCGAAGCAGAACTACCGGAAAACGTGCCGCATGTATTCATTTCAGCCGTTACCCAACAGGGACTGACAGACCTGAAAGACATGCTGTGGCAGGCGCTGAACGACTAATAGGCTGCCTTTATACCTGCATAAATAATTTCTCTTTGGGATGCGTTCGTTTCTTTCGGAACTTTGCACTGTCATTCAGTGCAAGGAAACCCCACCCTATCCGATAACTTCTTAAATGAATTAATATGCAATCACATCCCGAATTAAAATTCCGTACACGCAGATGGGTAAAACCGGAAGACCTCAATCCCAATCATACCTTATTTGGCGGCAGCCTGCTTAAATGGATCGATGAGGAAGCGGTGATCTATGCCATTCTGCAGCTGGACAATCCCAAAGTGGTTACCAAGTTCATATCAGAGATTAATTTCATCAGCGCACCACGGCTGGGAGATATCATTGAACTGGGCATTGTGGCCACCCATTTTGGCCGTACCTCCATCACACTGAAATGCGAGGTAAGGAACAAGATCACACAACAGCCGGTGCTGGCTATAGAGAAAATGGTATTTGTGAATGTAGATGAAAATGGTAAACCTGTTCCGCATGGTAAAACCGCCATCACTTTCGCAAAAGACCGTTTGAAAGACGATCCTGCCACGCTGAATTAAGCAGCAGCATCATTGAATTGCGCAGCTGTCTGTGCGGTCTTTCTTGCAACGCCCCGCCGTATGAAATAGCTGCCGGTTAAAAGCACACATAAAGCAAGCAGGGAGCAACCCGCCATAACGCCGGTCATCGGGAATGCAGTATGATCATACTTGCTCAGCAGGCTAACCGCTACGGATGCCAGTGCTCCCAGCCCCATCTGCAAAGCGCCCATCAGGGCAGACGCACTACCTGCATGCTGGGCAAATGGCGCCATAGATAGCGCAGACGCATTCGGAAAAATAAACCCGGCACAGGAAAGGAAAATAAAAATTGTAGCCAAAGTGCCCGCAAGCCCCAGCCAACCATTACCAGCCCCGGTAACCAGTATAATGCCCGTAATAGCCTGAATGGCCAGGGCCACGATGATGATCTGCTCACTTTTATATTTCCTGAGTAAAACGCTGTTCACCTGCCCGGAACCGATCAGTCCTGCTGCCAGCGCAGCAAAGATCAGGCTGTACTGGGTGCCCGATACCCTGAAGATCTCCAGGAAAACATACGGCGATCCGGCTACATAAGAAAGCAGCCCGGCAAATACCATGGCGCCAGCTATTGCATAGGTGGTGAAGCGTGGCTCTTTTATAACAAACAGAAAACTGCGGATAATAGGGGTGGGCATCAGTGAATAGTGCGGATCCGGCTGATAGCTCTCCGGCAGTTTCCAGTAGGAAGCCGCCAGGATAACGGCCGCCAGCACCGTCAATATGATAAAGATGTAATGCCATCCCATGAACTCCGTTACATATCCGCCAATAGCAGGCGCCAGCATTGGCGATACCCCTACCACCAGCAACAGCATTGAAAACACGCGGGCATTCTCTTCTACCGGGAAGAGATCACGCACCATAGCAGTTGCGGCCACCGTACAGGCGCAGCACCCTAATGCCTGCAGAAAACGTAAGGCGATCAGTGCATCTACAGACGTTACGAACACGCAACCCAGGGAAGCCAGCAGGTAAACAACCAGACCAATATGCAGCGGACGTTTTCTGCCAAAACGGTCCAGCAGCGGCCCATACAACAACTGCCCAAAAGAAACGCCTATGAAAAAGCTGGACAGTGAAAGGGAAACTTCTGCTATGCTGGAGTGCAGATCCTTTGCTATAGCCGGGAAACCCGGCAGGTACATATCAATAGAAAAAGGCGCCAGTGCAGTAAGGGCGCCTAATATCAGTATCAGTAAAAAATGGTTGCGCTTATTGTAGGTCATGATATCCGGAATAATCATACAAAGCTAGCGCTCCTCGTGTTCACTTACATGTACCAAATCCCGGTATTCATTGTACTTATGAAGGGTTGATCTTGTTACTTTCCTTTACCTTCACCGGTACGGGGCGGATATCCCATACTATGCCCAGGAATCCCAGGAAACGGATGATATAATAGGTAATATCTATCTCCCACCAGTAAAATCCCTGCCGGGCAGCACTCTGGTAATAGTGGTGATTATTGTGCCAGCCTTCTCCCAGTGTAACCAGGGCCAGTATCAGGCTATTGCGGGACTGATCTCCTGTTTTGTAACGCTGACGGCCTATCTTATGCATCAGGGAGTTGATGGTAAAGGTGCCATGGAACAACAGGATAGTGCTCAGGAAAAACCCGATGAACAGGGTGGAAAGCCCCGCGCTCCAGTCAAAGAAACCGGTGCCGTTCACTTTATTGCCGATCAGGTATACCGCCAGCGCCAGTATTACAGGTGGTACAAAGTGATATTTATTCAGCCAGTACAGTTCCCGGTGTTTCATATCCTTGATCAGATCATAGCGGGTAGGTTTGTATTCTGGCCCCATGATCCAGCCAATGTGGGCATACCAGAAACCATACAGGTTTGCAGAGTGCGGATCCTCAGGTGTATCACTATGCTTGTGATGAATGCGGTGATTGGCGGCCCACCACAACACGCCTTTCTGAAAACTGCTCTGCGCCCCGAAAGCCAGTATGAACTGAAAGAAACGTGAAGTCTTGAATGCGCGGTGGGAAAAATACCGATGATAACCGCCGGTTACAAAAAACATACGTGCCACATACAGTACGACACATACAATCCAGTCAAACGCATGCACAGTGGTAAAGAATGCCAGGAAAGGTACCAGGTGAATGCCTATAAAATCGAGCTCATGAAGCCAGTCAGGTTGTTTCCGTATTTGTTTTGCGGTATTCATTTGCCAAAGATAGGTTGATTACATTTTGCAGTCAATGATATAAATCATTTCGCCGACTGACGGTTTGCAAAATCGCTAATCCTGATTACTATGTTTTCTTGAGCCAACCATGGGATTCGAACCCACGACCTACAATTTACGAAACTGTTGCTCTACCGGCTGAGCTAGGTTGGCTTGACCGGTACAAATTTAATCATCCCCGCGTTATTAAAAACAGCAGCAGGAAAATTTCTGCGCTGTACAGGCTGCCCTGTATGCATACTATCCCTTTTATTGTTTATTGATCTGAGGAACATCTCCTATCTGATGCTGTATGAACAAGGTATACAGTGACGCGGGTATCAGTGAGTAAAATTTTATACGGTAAGCACCATCGGGAACCGGCAGGCAGGACAATGCGGGCAGAAAGTGTTGTTCAATTGCGCCTTTTACTACCTCGTTACCGCGATCATATAAACGGCCGGCTACTTCCAGGCACTCGCCTGCAACACTGTAGTTCTGTTCTTCCAGCTGTTTGCGGGTATAGTTGCTCAGGCAGGTCATCGTTTCATATACATGAAACACTGCCGGGAACCGGTGCAGCGGTTTTCTCAGTTCCGGTATTGCGTCTTCAATCAATGCCGGTACTTCATATTGATTGATCATAGTAGCAGGTGTTTGGTGCTCCACTATCATCACCAGCAATTGTGCCAGTATATTGATATTCTTACTCCGCCACAGTTGTTTCCGCGTATACTGAAAACAGGTACCAATCTTGTGTACTCATCAAAAAAAGCGGTATGAATAAAAAGCGCGCTGCCTGGCAAATAGGCACTTCAGGATGGAGTTATAAACACTGGAAAGGTTTGTACTACCCGGAAAAGATGAAGCCGGTGGATTACCTGGCTTTCTACAGCCAGGAATTCACCTGCACCGAGATCAATACCAGCTTTTACCGCCTGCCTAAAGGAAAAACGGTGCAGGACTGGGTGGAGAAAGTACCGGCGGACTTTATATTCTGCCCCAAGCTGAGCCGCTATATTACCCATATGAAGAAACTGCGGGACCCGGTAGCAGGCATGCAGGTTTACTTTAGTGTTTTTGACCTGATAAAGAAACGGCTGGGGCCAGTATTGGTACAGCTGCCGGAACGTTTAGCTTTTGATGCGGGTGTGGCAAAAGAATTTTACAGCCTGCTGGCCAATACCTATAAACACTATGATTTTTCCTTTGAAGTACGGCATACCAGCTGGTTCAGCCGGCAAAGCCTGTCGCTGATGGAAGAATATGGAGTTGGGCTGGCAATAGCGCATTCGGGTAAGCGCTTTCCTTACAAAGAAGCGGTAACCGCTCCGCATATCTACCTGCGCTTTCATGGTCCGGGCGATCTCTACGCATCCAATTACGCCACCGTTTCACTGCGGGCATATGCTCGTAAATGTAAACGCTGGATGGAAGAAGGTCACAATCTATGGATCTTTTTCAACAACGATGTGCATGGCTATGCCCTGGAAAATGCAAAAAAACTGAAAGCACTCATTGCTTCTGCCTAAAGTCCCAGCCCGCCCAGCATACCGCCGGCAACGCCTTTCATTTCAGACTCCCAGGCGTTCTCCGCATTTTTCAAGGCACGGTTAAGCGCTGTAATCAGCAGGTCTTCCAGTTCTTCTTTGTTGTCCGGGTTCAACAGGTGCTCTTTTATTGTGATACCCTTTATTTCGCGGTTCCCGTTAACAGTTACTTTTACATCGCCATCACCGGCGTCCCCATCTACCGTAATATTAGCCAGCCTTGCTTTTCCTTCCTGCATTTTTTGCTGCGCTTCCTGTAGCTTTCCAAAGAGATCTCCGAACATATAACATGTTTTAACATCACAAAGATATAGCATGTAGTGTTATATGCTTATATGTCTCAATTCCTTATCTTTCCGGTCAATTTCATGACTGGCATGATCGAAACAAAGGTTTGTATTATTGGCGCCGGACCGGGAGGAGCCACTGCTGCCCTGCAGCTGGCGCAACTGGGCATAGGCTGCGTAGTGGTAGACAAGGCTGTATTCCCGAGAGATAAAGTTTGCGGAGACGGGCTGAGCGGAAAAGTGCTGACCGCGCTGGAAGCAATTGACAAGGAGGTGGCAGAACGCCTGCGCCAGTATACGCAGAAACTGGGCAGCTGGGGCGTCACTTTTGTATCACCCGGCAGGGTAGCTATGGATGTGTCCTATAAACCTGATTACGACCGCCATACAGACGAACCGGCCGGCTTTGTGTGTAAACGTATCCATTTTGACAATTTTCTGGTAGAGGAGCTGAAACGCAGGCCTGAGATACAACTGTTTGAAGGCGTTACAATAGAGAAATATGAGCTGCAGGAAGACGCTTACGTGGTTACAGATGCTACCGGCAATTTTACCGTAAAGGCGCAATTGCTGATCGTAGCCAACGGGGCGCATTCTTCTTTCACCAAAGAAGTAGCCAACATCCGGATGGAACCCGCCTACTACGCCGCCGGCGTAAGAGCTTACTACAAGAATGTAAAAGGAACCCATCCCGATAATTTCATTGAGCTGCATTTTCTGAAACCCCTGCTGCCAGGTTACCTCTGGATCTTTCCCCTGCCCAACGGCGAAGCCAATGTGGGCATGGATATGATCAGTGAAGCGGTACGCAGCCGGAAAGTGAACCTGAAGAAATTGCTCACCGAAACCATTGAGAACGATCCCGTTTTCAGGGAGCGTTTCCGGGATGCGGAGATGACCAGCAGCATAGAAGGTTATGGCTTGCCGCTGGGCAGTAAGAGAAGAAAATTATCCGGCGAGCGTTATATGCTGGTTGGCGATGCCGCCTACCTGGTAGACCCTTTCACCGGCGAGGGTATTGGCAATGCGCTATACGCCGGCCGGTTCGCCGCCCAGCAGGCCGCCGCTGCGCTCAAAGCCAACGATCTTTCTGCAGCAGGCCTTGCGGCTTACGATGAACGTGTATACCGGGTGCTGGGGCCAGAACTGAAGCTGAGCCATCGTCTGCAGAAACTGGTAAAATATCCCTGGCTGTTTAACCTGCTCATGAAAATGGGCACACGTAACAAACAGCTGAAAGAGCTGATCTCATGCATGTTCTATGAGGTTGACCTGCGTAAAAAGCTGGCCCGGCCTTCTTTCTATATCAAACTGTTATTAAACAAATAACCACCTGTGAAGAAGCGTTTATTCCTATCAATCTGCACAACCGTGTTTATGGCAGCCAACAGCAATGCCCAGCAAGGGCTTTATATCCACGATGAGGCAGGACACCTGCAGCTCACTATGGCAGGCGCTTCCCATCTTGCCGCCCTTCCACTCAAATGCATGCAGCAGGAATTTCCGTATAAAACAGGTGTGGTATTTACAGACAGCTCGCTGGTAAAGCACCCGCGGGATTATCACCCGGCTTTTTACGGATGCTATGACTGGCACAGCAGCGTACATGGCCACTGGATGCTGGTAAAGCTCTTAAAATCGTTCCGCGATATTCCACAGAAAACACAGATCCGCACAAAACTGGCAGAAAACCTTACGGCAGATAATATCCGGATTGAACAACGCATCTACCACGAAAAAGAAAATAAAGGCTTTGAGCGCATTTATGGTTGGAGCTGGCTGCTGCAGCTGCAAAGAGAGCTGCTTACCTGGCAGGACCCGCTGGGCGCAGCACTGAGCAAAAACCTCCAGCCACTGGCCACCCAATTTTCAAGGTCCTATATCGCTTTCCTTGATAAGCTGGTGTACCCTATCCGGGTAGGTGAACATACCAACCTTGCCTTTGGCCTGCGCCTTGCCTGGGACTATGCCGCCGTTGCAAAGGATACTGCGCTGCAGAGCGCCATCAGCAAAGCGGCCCTCCGCTTCTATGCAAAAGACAAGGGCTGCCCCATCAACTGGGAGCCGGGAGGCTACGACTTTCTTTCTCCCTGCCTGGAAGAGGCAGACCTGATGTGGCGTATCATGCCCGCAGCGCAATATAATGCATGGGTGCAGGACTTTTTACCGGGACTATTCACTGACCCTGTTAACATTCTTTCCATTGCACGGGTAAAAGACCGTACTGATGGTAAACTTGTACACCTCGATGGACTTAATCTCAGCAGGGCGTGGTGCCTGTACGGCATTGCCCGCCATGTAACACACAACCGTGCCGCCATTCGCGAACTGGCGCGCCAGCACCTGGAGGCCGCACTGCCGCATGTGGCCAGTGGGGATTATGCCGGCGAGCACTGGTTAGGCTCTTTCGCTGTTTACGCATTAACAGTGGAGAATAATGAATGATCAGTTTTAAAATATAGTTATGTTCCGCCTTTTTTATCCCTGTATGCTGGCACTGCTGGCAGTGTCACTTTGTTTTCCCATGCGCAGCGGCGCACAAAACAAGCGTTTCAGTATAGGCCCCGCCCCTGATTGGCTGGTGCCGTATCAGCCCGATCTTCAGAAAACGCCGGATCCCAATGAAATAAGCGACGGCTATTACATCCGTTTATATGAAGAACAGTATCATGCCGAACGTAAAAGCCAGTACCGCCATGTAGTGCGGCAGATCGTTTCGGAAGCGGGCGTTCAGAACGGCGCTGAGGTATCTGTTGTCTATGATCCTGTATACGAACAACTTAAATTCCATCAGCTGGTAGTACGCCGCAACGGCGCCGTTATTAACCGGCTGAACGCAGGCAAGTTCCGTTTCCTTCAACAGGAAAAGGAACTATCCCGTTTCATTTACAGTGGCTTATACACCGCCTATTTCATAGTAGATGATGTTCGCAAAGGCGACCAGATAGAATATGCTTACACCCTGGAGGGACATAATCCCATCTTCGAGGATAAATATTTTAACACCTTCCACTTTGGCGCCAGTGAGCCGGTGATGAACTTCTATAAAGCGCTGATAGCATCTCCTTCCCGCCGCCTGCAATTCAAAGCATTCAATGATGCACCACAACCGCTCAGAAAAGCTGCTGGCAACATGACCGTCTATGAGTGGAACCTGGTGCAGATCACGCAGCCACGGGCCGGAAATTATGCCACTCCTTCCTGGTACAGCGCTTATCCGTTTGTACAGGTCAGCGAGTATAACAGCTGGGAGGAAATTGTGAACTGGGCTGTGCAGGTCAATACCATAGAACACGCCATAACACCGGCACTGCAAAACAAGGTGGATGCCTGGCTGAAAGCAGGCGCCGGTAACAAAACAGCCTATCTGCAAAGCGCTGTAAGATTTGTGCAGGATGATATCCGCTATATGGGTATAGAAATGGGCGAGTATTCCCATCGCCCCAGCCAGCCCGATAAAATACTCAGTCAACGTTTTGGCGACTGCAAAGACAAATCCCTGCTGCTGGCTACATTGCTGAAGGCCGGCGGCATTGATGCAAATGTGGCCTATGTGAATACCGGCGCCAAGGGTACGGTAACAGACTACCTGCCCTCACCTGTCATGTTTGATCACGTTATTGTAAACGCCCATCTTGATGGCAAGAGCTATTGGATAGACCCTACTATCAATTATCAGCGGGGGCCTGTTACCAGCATCACTATACCGGACTACCAGAAAGCACTGGTGATCAAAGCAGGGAATAAGGCTTTCAGCGAGATACCGCAAACCAACACCAGCATTACCACCATACGGGAAAACTTTACCCTGCCTGCAGACAATGAGCAACCAGGCAAACTGGAAGTGTTTTCCAGCTACACTGGCCGGCATGCAGATAATATCAGGGCAGAGTTTGCGGAAGCCAGCCAGAAAGATTTGCAGCAATCCTACCTGAATTATTACAAAAATATCTATGGCAATGTAACGGCAGATTCCTCTGTCCGCTACTATGATGTGGAAAACGGACCCAATGTGATGGAGGTGGTAGAACGATACTCCCTGCATGATCCCTGGACCATAGACAGCACAGATAAGAATAAGCAAACATTTTATCTCAGGTCCAAAATACTGACAGACTTGCTCCCGCTACTGGAATCAGATACTTTTGATGCCCCGCTGGCACTGAGATATCCTTATTCGCTGGACTATACCCTGACATTTGACATGCCGGAAAACTGGTCTTTTGAAGATTCCCAGCTGCACCTGAAAAATAAGTACTACCGGCTTGACTTTAATTCTGCTGTTTCCGGGCGCACTATAAAGCTGCATTATCAATACACCGCTTACCAGGATCACATTCCGGTAGAAAGCCTGGCCGCCTACCGCAAAGACCGGAAGGAAATCTCGGAGAACGCCGCATTTACACTAACCTGGAATAAAGCGTTGAGTAGTTCGCAACCAGGCGGCGGTAGTGGCATAAGCTGGGTACTGCTGGTGCTGTCCCTGCTGTTTGCAGGTATCTTCGGCTATATAGCAGCTAAATTTTATGAACGGTCTGTACTGCCGGTAAGATACAATCTTGATCCCTGGAATATAGGTGGATGGCTTGTCCTGATGAGTATAGGCATTGTCTTCTCTCCACTGTCAATCCTGATACAGACAATTAAGGGAGGTTATTTTGCAAGCGCTACCTGGGAGGCCTACATTCGGGCACAGAATAGCCAGTCGTTGATACTGCTGCTGATCGCAGAAGTGGCAGCTAATGCATTCCTTTGGGTATATTCCATTCTGCTGCTCATTCTTTTCTTAAAGCGGAGAGATACTTTCCCGGCAGCCTGCATTGTGTATTACGGGGCAAACCTGGTGATCCAGCTGCTGGATGCTGTTGCGGTCAGTGCCATCAATCCGTCCTTTAACTGGAGCGATGAATCAATGCCTACCATCATCCGCACAATTATTGCCGCCGCTATCTGGATTCCTTACCTGCTGAAGTCAGAGCGTGTGAGGAATACCTTTGTTGTTCCGCACTCTTCAGCTGTACAATAACATGATCTCAAAACAGCGGTTAGCTTTCAGCATACCAGTTGAAAGCTAACCGCCAATAACTTTCTGTTAATAATCTATTGTCTCGGAGTCAAATATCACCACCTTATCCCACAGGTGCTGGCAGTTCTCAACAAATGCCTTGTGAATGGGATGCTCCTGGTAGATATCATGATCTTCAATGCTGTTGAACACCGTCAGCTCGCAATAGCTGTAGCTTTTATCTATCACAGGGCGATCTGTGCTGGCAGGCTTGCCCAGGTTAAATACCTGGATCGTTTCTATTGCGGCCAAAGAACTTACGCCATCCTCAAACTTCTTAATATCTTCGGCGGAAAGTCCGGGTTTGAGGTAAAAGTTTACCACGTGTACAAATTTCTTATCCTTCGGTTTAAGCATATCAATCATTTTTTGCGGTTCCCAAGTTAGCCGTTGTATTTTTAAAAATCAACCCGTCTTTCATAACAAAGCTTACACGGCCCATGCTTTGTATATCCTGTAAAGGGTCTCCGTCTACAGCCACAATATCTGCCAGCTTGCCGGGGGTAATGCTGCCCAGCTTATCTTTCATACCCAGCAGGTCTGCTGCCTGTATGGTAGCCGCCTTAATGGCTTCCATGGCCGGCATGCCCGCTTCTACCATGTAGGTGAACTCCAGCCAGTTCTTGCCGTGCACATATACACCTGCGTCTGTACCAAACGCGATCTTCACACCAGCTTTATAGGCCTTGGCAAAAGTGCCCTGTAACCTGGGGCCAATAGAAGCTGCTTTTGGCTGCACCAAAGGGGGATAGTACCCGGGAATTTTGGAAGAGTCTGCAGTAGATTTTCCGGCGATGATAGTGGGTACATACCAGGTACCGTATTGCTTAGCCAGGGCCATGGTCTCATCATCCATGAAGGTGCCGTGCTCTATAGAGGTGATACCGGCGCGGATAGCGCGCTTCATACCTTCTACCCCGTGTGCATGGGCTGCCACGGCAAACCCGTAATCTTTAGCCGTTTCCACAATCGCCTTCAGCTCTTCTTCCGTGAATTGCGGGCTGCTGCCGTCTTTGGCAACGCTCAGCACACCGCCAGTAGCGGTGATCTTGATAAGGTCTGCCCCATTTTTATACGCCTGGCGTACGGCTTTCCGGCATTCGTCAGGGCCATTCACCACACCGGATTCAGGGCCCGGATCACCCATCAGGTCACGGCGGTATCCGTTGCTGGGGTCTGCATGGCCTCCGGTGGTGGCAATGGATTTGCCGGCAGTAAATATTCTCGGCCCCTTTATCAGGCCTTTATTGACCGCGTTGCGCAACGAGATATTCACCCCGCTGCCGCCAAGATCGCGTACGGTTGTAAAGCCTGCCATCAAAGTGCGGTCTGCAAACACTACGCTCTGGAATGCGTAGTCGGCAGGGTTCATCGTGAACTTTTCGGAATAGGCGTTCTTGCTGGTTTCTGATTCCATGTGCACATGCATGTCCATCCAGCCGGGCGTAACAGTTTGTTTACGCAGGTCAATGATTTTGTCCTGGTCATTGCCTTTTACAAATCCGTCTTTTACATCACTGATCTTGTTGCCGGTGATGATAACGGATACATTTTTACGTGGTGCATTGCCGATGCCGTCTATCAGCGAACCGCAATGCAGGATCGTGTGCTGGGCACTGACGCTGCTGAGGCCCAGCGCAAACAATACGGTCAGTAAGTTGGTCTTCATACAACAGGTACTGGATTTAATGGTTGACAAAATGAGTAACTAACTATGTTGTGCTATGTATTTACGAACGCTGCGCAGGTTCACCGCATACACCAGCAGCAATACCAGTATGGCGGCTGCCAGCGTGCCCGACCCCGGCCAGGCAGATACATACATGGAATGCGCCGTTAGCAGGCGCGCTGCCTGCCATTGCAACAAGGCTACCAATAGCAGGGCAACAATACCGGTAACAAGATATAACGGTGCAAACTGCCGCATCAGGTAGCGCCTCAGCTGCCCGGGCCCTGTACCCAGCATGATGAGCAACTGTATCTCCTTTTTACAGGAGGCGATCACGAGCTGAATGAACATGCTGAACACCAGCAATGCAAACAGCAGCAACACCACGCCAAAGAAGCCGATCACCGATACAATGGTTTGTACGATCAGCTTTGTCTTACTGTACTTTACTTTGTCCTGGTTGGTGCTGTAGCCATTCTCTTCCAGGAAACTGACCAGCGCCGGGTTGGCCGGATCACGGGTTTTGATCACCACTCTTGACGGCGCAGCAGCTGTTCCGCTGCCAAAACGCCGGTTGGCCCATTCCATAAATGTTGCGGGCACCAGGAAGGAGGAGATACGATCAGAAAACCCAACGATCCTGCCGGTGAACTGTTCAGACAGGAGCCCCTTTGAAATAGTGATCTTTACCGGCAGGTTCTTTACCGTTTCCTGCGATACCTGTGGAAGGTTCTGGCTCAGCGCAAATCCGAAATTATACAGGTTCAGAAAATCATTGGGAAGGATAATGGGGATATTGCGCGCTCCTTCTTCCCATTGCCATTCGTCGTTCTTTACATCGATAAATGAATCAGGTACCGATTCAAAAAACATGTCTGTATAAAACTGCAGATCGCCAGGGGCAGCAGCTGTTACCTTGAACTGGCTGGAGCTGATGAAGCCGGCAGCTTCCACAAAGGGTTGCTGTCTTATCTTCTCCATCTCTTCCGGCGTGAACACGCTTTTTTCCGGCTGTCCCATCATGGCATTTGTGATCTTTTTGTTGATCACCAGGAAGTCTGCACTCTCGTTCTGGTTTTGCCGCCCGTACAGCAGCTGGCTGAAATTGGTATGGGCCTGTATGGCTATCAGCAACAGCACCATGGCAATACCCAGACCTGTAGTGGCCATCAGGAGCCGGGCCTTACCTACGCCAGTTTGTATGATCTTCTTTAATAGCGTGAAAAAAGGGAACATGTGATCGGCTTTTAGCTCATAAATTCATCTGCACATCGTAAGGAAAACGGGCATCGCTGTCCAGGTCTGTCAGAATGAACCCGGCCTGACGCGCCCTGCACTCTGCTGCGATCAGTGCCGCCGCCCGCTGTGCATTCTCTTCATCAAGATGACTGAAGGGCTCATCCATCAGCAGCCATTTGAAAGGCTGTACCAGGGCCCGTATAATGGCAATACGCTGCCGCTCTCCGTAAGACAGGGTACGGCCGCTCTGCCGCAGCACATGGCTTACCTGCAGTTTAGCCGCCATCTCTTCCACCTTTTCGCGGGTACAATAGGGTTGCGGCAGCATCACCCGTTTCAGTTCAATATTTTCCAGCGCCGTCAGCTGCTCAAACAGCCGGAGGTCCTGAAAAATAATGCTGACCTGCTGCTGCCGCATGGCAGCGAGTGCTTCTTTATCATAATCCTGCCATGATCTTCCATTAACGAGCACCTTACCCGTATAGTCAAACCGTACATGATACAGGTAATGAATAAGGGTGGTTTTGCCGGTGCCGGATGGCGCTTTGATCTTCACAAACTGTCCCGGCGGGAACTGAACATCTTTATTCCAGATATCTGAATCCCTTTGTTCCAGTTTTTCCCGCAGGGGCAAAGGTATCAGGCGTTGCAATTGGATCAGCATATATTCGATAAACCTAAAATGGACGAGCGCCATCTGTTGATAGCGCTCGTCCTGATATGGATATAATCACTTATTGTCCGGATGCTGCAGATGCGCTGTCTGCCTGCATTGCATCTGCAACGGCAGCAGCGGCGGCGGCGGCGCCTTCCTGCTCGTGTTCCCTGTAATATTTGGCTACAGCCGTACCCAGGTTCACCAGCTGTACCAGGCTGTTCTCCTGCCCATTTCTGAAGGTCAGGATCACCTGGGATTCCTGTAGTTTGCCGTTAAAGGGTTGGCTTACGGCCTTCAGGTCTTTCAGCAGGCTCTTTGCCTGCAGGGCCAGTGGCTTACCATCTTCCGGTATCTCATTCTCAGGAATATTTTTTACCAGTTTCTCGATGTTCACATAAGCGCCCATCGGGTTACCTTTTATTTTACCGGCAATATCGCCGTCCAGCTTTGCTTTGCTTTTGCCTGCCAGGTATTGCTGCAGCCACATACTGTCTGAAGCGGCCGTTATAAATTTATCTGTGACAGACAAGGCAGGCATGTTAGGAATTTGCTGTTCCAATACATAGTTGTCGCCTTCCTTATGGAAAATGTTGCTCAACAGCGAAGAGTTCATCAGCTTTTCAAAAGCTGCTTTGTCACCAACTTTCATGGCAAATACCCATTTGCTGTCAGGACGGGTAGTGCTGTCCTGCGGGAAATACGCCAGGGGTTTCTTCTTTACGGAGAAATCAGAAGCCGCAAAGATCATCTGTCCTTTAAAGGCATTCAGCACATCATCCAGCGTAAGACCGGATTTACCCATCATCATATTCACAATACCGTCTGTACCGGTGCTTTTAATAATATCGCCTACCATGCGCAGGTCAAAACCGTAAGCCAGGAACATGTCTATAGAATCGCCCGGATACTTTTCAAGCATATCCACATCCAGCGCATTGTTGCCGTACTTTTTATAGATGTCAGACATTTCTTTACCCGCATAAGACTTGCCGTTCATTACCACCTGTCCATTGTCAAAGTTCACAGAACCGGCATAGTAACAATCCTCCAGCAGTTTCTTTAAATTGGCCGGCAGCATGGTTACCTGGTTATTGTAGATCACTTCGGGGTGGATGAAGAAAGTCATGTCAGCACTTTCTTTCAGCAGACCTTTGAATGCCTCAATGGAACCTGCTGTTTCGCTGTCCTTCAGGTGGAAGAGATTGTCCAGCACCCCGGCCCATTGCTCTTCTATTGCCGCATCAACGGTAACAAGGGCGGCTGGCGCGGCAGTGGCTGCATCGTCCTCTTCTTCATCTATACTGTCCTGGTCATCCGGGCCAGGAATGCCGGGTACCGGTACTCTTCCTTTGTTTTTCAGTTTGTCCAGGTCAAAAGGTTTCAGGAAAATCACGCTGGACTTTGTCCATCCAACAATAGATTCGTTATCCTGCAACCAAGCATAGGTAAAATCGTTTTGGGTTTTGGAGCTGAAACCGGGGCTGTTCTCTTTCATGAAAGCCTCAAATTTCGCGGCATCTTTCAAACTGCCGGTAAAGCTGGCATAAGACTGTTTTCCCGGTCCGAACACCATCGCTGCAAAGAAATTACTGTTCAGGTCCACGCCGGAGTCCTCCAGGCTTTTCAGGGCCTTGGCAGCCTCGCTGCTGGTGTCTTTACCCTGCAGGGCGGTAAAAAGTTTGTCTACCGTTATACCGCTGGTAATCAGCTTCTGTACGATCTGCTTGCTGTTCACCCCCACAACAACCCCGGCAGATTTAGGGATGTGTTTGCTTTCTTCAGGAATTTTGGAACAACTGCTGAACACAATTGCCGCAGTAAGGGCGGTTAACAGAACCCGGTAAATTGTACTGTGCTTGAAATGCATAAGAAGGGATTCAAAAGATTTAAAATATGATGAATACCGTGAAATTACAGAAAAATACTCCCCTGTGCGCACAATAAGACAATTCCTCCGATTGTTTTATACCTTTGCAGAACGGGTTTTAACTATTCCTATTAACTGAACACTAAGAACAGCGCCAACATGTTCCTCATTTTGTTGCAATACATCCGGCCGTTAACGGCTATAGAGCACTATCTTGATGCCCACAATACATTTCTCGAAAAGTATTATCAAAGCGGACAATTTATCCTGTCTGGCCGCAGAAAGCCCAGGTCTGGCGGATTAATTCTCTGCAAAGCCTCCAGCCGCAAGGAAGTAGAAAAAATTATTGCGGAAGACCCGTTCGATAAATATCAGCTGGCACTTTACGAGATCATTGAATTTGAGCCTACTACCTACGTTAATGAGCTGCAGTCCTACCTTTCCTGATCCTGCACAGTGATGTTTTAAGTAAGCCTATACCTCGTACCACCTTTTTATAAGTTGTAACCCACATCTTCGGTACCTTCCGGGGCATGGGGATTTCTTTTTCTTTAAAAAAGGTTGCAATCGAATGTAAAAGTTTGTACCTTAATTGCACCGGGGAGTTTCCCGGGTGTATTCACGTTATAAAACAAGCGTTATGTTGTCTTGCTGTTGTAGCATGATGTTGCCCGTAGTGTAGTGTAGATAATTTCCGCTTTTATTGCCGAAACCAGATATTGTGAGCTTCCACGTTGCTCAGGGGGAGAGGTGTGCCCGCACAATCCTGCATCGCTTCCCCGCCCTCGCCACACGCAGAAGTCCGTAATATAATCTATCAACCATCCTTCTACACTTAAAACCAGCGACTCATGAATGTTCACGTCAATTTACGTCTGCCGCTACGTGCTGCCCTATGGCTGCTCCTATTGCTGGGCGTAACACCTGCTTCTGCCCAGCAGAAAAAGATCACCGGTACGGTTACCGATGAGAAATCACAAACCCCGTTGCCCGGCGTTACCGTGGTGGTAAAAGGCACCAACCGTGGTACCGCCACTACTCCCACCGGCACTTTTGCCATCGACGCCAGACAAGGCGAAACCCTTGTATTTTCTTTTGTGGGTTATAGTCCCAAAGAAGTATCGGTAGGTGAAAGCGCTACCATGAACGTTGCCATATCCGAGAATATCGGCAACCTTAATGAAGTGGTGGTAACCGGCTATGGCAGCCAGTCTAAAAAAGACATCACCGGCGCAGTAGCGACGGTGGATGTCAAGAAACTGCTGTCCACCCCGGCCTCCAACATCGGTCAGGCACTCCAGGGCCGTGTTGCCGGCGTTACCATCGGCACAGACAACAGCCCCGGTGGTAATGTAATGGTACGTATCCGCGGATTTGGTACCATTAACGACAACTCTCCGCTTTACATTATTGACGGTGTGCCCACCAAAGGCAACCTCAATACCCTCAACCTGGGCGATATAGAATCCACCCAGATTCTGAAAGATGCCTCTGCCGCCTCCATTTACGGTTCCCGGGCAGGCAACGGAGTAGTGATCATCACCACCGTTAAAGGTAAACTGGGAAAACCCAAGGTGAGCTACGACTTTTACTACGGCACCCAGCGCCCCGGTAAATTCCTTGACCTGCTCAATACCGAAGAATATGCCAACCTGCTCTGGGAATCCCGCAAAAATGCCGGTAACGTAGGGGCCAACGGCAACCCTACCCACGCCCAGTTTGGTAACGGAGCCACTCCCCGCATACCGGACTACATCTTCCCCGAAGGGGCCATGGAAGGCGATCCCCGTGTGAACCCCGCAAACTATACAACGGATATCGAAAGCCCTGACTTCAGGAAAAGCAAATGGCTCATTACGCGCGCCAACAAAACAGGCACCAACTGGATGGACGAGATCTTTGATCCGGCCCCTATCCAGAACCACCAGCTGAAAGTGTCCGGCGGCAGCGAGACTGGCCGCTACGCTATGTCGCTCAACTATTTCAACCAGGACGGTATCCTGATCTACACCGGCTACAAACGCTACTCTGTACGCGCCAATACGGAGTTCAATGTTTCCAAATCCATCCGTGCGGGCGAGAACTTCCAGGTAGCCTATGGCGAGCGCGTAGGCCAGCCGGCCGGCAACCAGAACGAAGGCAACCCCATCTCCTTTGCTTACCGCATGCAGCCCATTATACCAGTTCGCGACATCATGGGTAATTTTGCGGGTACCAAAGGCGGTGATCTTGACAATGCCAAAAATCCTGTGGCCGCCCTGTATCGCAATAAAGACAACCTGTCAAAAGAGCTCCGTCTCTTCGGTAATGCCTGGGCGGAGGTAGACATTCTCAAGAACCTGACCGTACGTACCAGTTTTGGTGTGGACTTTAACTGGCTGAACTACAAGAACTATGTGATCCGCGACATAGAATCCAGCGAATCTGCCAGTGTAAACAGCCTCACCATCAATACCAACTACGGCAATACCTGGACCTGGTACAACACACTTACTTACCGCTTTGACCTGGGCACCATGCACCACTTCAACATCCTTGGTGGTACAGAAGCTATCTCCAGCATGTTTGACCCGCTCACGGCAGGCCGCCAGCGCTTCTTCCTGGATGACCTGGACAACCGCTACCTGGATGCGGGCAACGGTAGTACCGCCACCAACAGCGGCGTGTACAATAACTGGAGACTGGCCTCTGAATTCGGTAAGATCAACTATGGATATAATGATAAATACCTGGTAGACTTTACGCTGCGCCGCGACCGCTCTTCCCGTTTTGCCAAAAGCAACAACGTGGCCCTGTTTCCCGCAGCCAGCGCCGGATGGCGTATCTCTGAAGAGGCGTTTATGAAATCAGTTACCGCGGTGAACGATCTTAAACTGCGTGTAGGCTGGGGTAAAACCGGTAATCAGGAAATCGGGAACTACACCCCTTATACTACCTTCTCTACCAACCCAACCAACTCGTTTTACGACCTGAACGGCTCAAAAACTTCCTCCCTGCAGGGATATGAACTGAGCCAGTTCGGCAACCCCAACGCTAAATGGGAAACCACCACCAGTACCAATATCGGTCTGGACGCTACCATGCTGAGGGGTAAACTTGGCTTTTCCGTAGATCTTTACCAGCGCAAAACCAGCGACATGCTTTTCCCGGTAGAGATACAGTATACACAGGGCCAGGCCACCAACCCCTTCCGGAATATTGCCACCATGGTGAATAAAGGGATAGAACTGGGACTGAACTACTATGGCGATGCCATGAAAGGCGACTTTACCTACGATCTGAGCGTAAATGTCAGCGCCTATAAGAACGAAGTGCAGAAAACCGACGGTAATCCCAACACCCGCTTCTTTGGATTTACCACCCGCCTGCCGGCGATGACGGTTACACAGGCAGGCCATCCCATTTCCTCTTTCTTCGGGTATGTGATCGATGGTATCTTCCAGACAGATGATGAAGCCGCCAAAGCACCGCTGCAGTTCAGCAACACCCTGGGCGCCAATAACAAGGCGGGGCAATTCCGCTTCCGCGATGTGAATGGCGATAATAAGATCGATGCCAATGACCGTACCATCATCGGCAGCCCTCACCCGGATTTCACTTACGGCTTCAACGCGGAAGTTAAGTACAAACAGTTTGGCCTTACCCTCTTTGCACAAGGCGTTCAGGGTAATCAGCTGTTTAACTATGTAAGGTACTGGACAGACTTCCCCACGTTTGCAGGCAACCGCAGCCGCCGTATGCTGGAAGATTCCTGGCGTCCTGGCAAAACAGACGCTAAACTGCCACAGCTCCGCTCTAATGACGTGATCAGCAGCAACCCTTCTACCTACTACCTGGAGAATGGTTCCTATCTGCGCGTTAAGAACGTTATGCTTTCCTACAACCTGCCTGAAAGCCTGCTGAAAAGGCTGGGCATCAGCTCATTGAAAGTATATGTACAAGGCCAGAACCTGCTCACTTTCACCGGTTATACCGGTCTTGATCCGGAGATCAACCTGCGTAATTACGATCCTAATAACGACCGTCATATGGGCGTGGACGAAGGCGCATACCCGATGTCCAAAGTGTACCTGGTTGGAGCTAACCTTACTTTCTAAACACCAAACTATCTGTTATGAATACACGCAAATTAATATATACCGCGATGCTGCTGGCCCTGTCAACGGCCTGCAGTAACAGCTTCCTGGATCTCAAGCCCAAAGGCGTGCTGCTGCCTGAGCAGCTGACCACGCCCAATGGTGTAAATGCACTGCTTATTTCTGCCTACTCCCTTTTAGACGGTGTAGGCGCGGGTAATACTGTTTACCACAGCTCTGCCGACAACTGGGTGTACGGCAGCGTAGCTTCAGACGATGCCTATAAAGGAACCACTGCCGGCGACCAGCCCGCCATCAGCTTCATTGAAGTGTACAAGATCCTGCCGGATAACGATTATTTCCGCGGTAAATGGCGCGCTGTTTACGATGGTATCGCCCGTACAAACGATGTATTGCAAACACTGGCCCAAACAGAAGCCATCGGCGACGAAGACCGTGTGCGCATCACGGCAGAGTGCCGCTTTCTACGCGCACACTATCACTTCGAGGCCAAGAAAATGTGGAACAAGGTGCCGTATATAGATGAGACCATTTACAACCCGGAAGACCCGGAAAGCACCAAGGTTACCAATACAGAAGACATCTGGCCCAAGATCGTGGAAGACCTGCAGATGGCCTATCAGAACCTGCCCCATCGCCAGTCTCAGCCCGGCCGCGCCACCAAATGGGCTGCAGCCGCACTCCTGGCCAAAGCATATATGTTTCAGCACAAATTTACAGAGGCTAAAACCCTGCTTGACCTGATCGTAACCCAGGGCGGTTACCGGCTGGTAGACCGCTATGCAGACAATTTCCGTGCGGCCACCAACAACAACCCGGAATCCATCTTCGAGGTACAGCACTCCGTAAACGATGGCGCCCCCGGTGGGCAGAACGGTAACGAAGGCGTTACACTTAACTACCCCTACGGCGGTCCTACCAACTGCTGCGGATTCTTCCAGCCCTCACAAAACCTGGTGAATGCCTTTAAAACAAACAACGGCCTTCCCATGCTGGACAATTTTAACGATGCAGATGTAACGAACGACCAGGGCCTTGAATCCAATGCGCCCTTTACGCCTTATGCAGGCACCCTGGATCCCCGGCTTGACTGGACCGTGGGCCGCCGTGGTATTCCCTACCTCGATCACGGCCTGCACCCGGGAAAAGCCTGGATCCGCGACCAGGCCTATGCAGGGCCCTATTCCCCCAAAAAGCACATGTTCTATAAGTCAGACATCGGTAATGCCACTTCTACCAACAACCCGCGGCAGAACGCGAATAACTACCGCATCATTCGTTATTCCCATGTGCTCCTGTGGCTGGCAGAATGCGAAGCCGAGGTTGGCTCCCTGGAACGTGCCCGTGAACTGGTGAACATGATCCGCCAGCGCGCCGCCAACCCCGATGGCTTTGTAAAAATGCCCGATGGCACCAATGCCGCCAACTACAGCATTAGCCTGTATACTACCCCATGGGCAGACAAGGCTGCCGCCCTCAAAGCCATCCGCTTTGAAGATCGCCTGGAATTTGCCATGGAAGGTCACCGTTTCTTTGACCTGGTACGCTGGGGCATTGCCAAAGATGTATTAAATGCCTACGTTGAAAAGGAAAAACTGAAACGCACTTACTATAATGAAGCTGTATTCGGAGATAACAACATCTATTATCCTATTCCCCTGCAGGAAATTGTGAACAGTTCGAAAAACGGACAACCCACACTTACGCAGAACCCCGGGTACTAGTGTAAACAGCTATTTAGAAGAAGGCCGTTCGCCAGCTGGTGAACGGCCTTCTCTATATACCGGAAGTGCAACATGTCGCATAATACCCCTAATAAGTCCCATACCACCATTTTCACTTCCTTATTTCCTGCCTATGTTTGTATCATCAAAACAAAATAATTCTACAACTAAAAAAATAGCAGCATCATGGAAACAACAGCCAACAAATCAATCACCGTTCAAAGCACTGTTAATGCACCGGTAGAAAAGGTGTGGAAATACTGGTCAGAACCCGCCCACATTATGCAGTGGTGCCAGGCCTCTGACGACTGGCATGCTCCCCATGCAGAGAACGACCTGCGCAACGGCGGTAAATTCAGCACCACCATGGCGGCTAAAGATGGCAGCTTCAGTTTTGATTTCAGTGGTGTTTATGACAATGTGGAAGAACACAAGCTGATAACATACACTATGGGCGATGGCAGGAAAGTATCCATTGTTTTCACCGCTAAAGGAGACCAGACGGAAGTAGTGGAAACTTTTGATATGGAAAACACTCACTCTGAAGAAATGCAGCGGAGCGGCTGGCAGGCAATACTGGACAATTTCAGAAAGTATACGGAAACGAATTGATCATCCTCTGAAAATATGCTGACTTATATTGCCAGGCCGCTGTTAAGGTTGAGCGGCCTGGCCGTAAGGTTCAGCCACTACTGTTAACTACTGTTAACACGTTTCAACGCTCCATCCTCCCTGCCCACCGATACTAAGCGCCCATTTACCGACAGCCCTTCACCCTCCCTCCCCTTATCTCTAGTTTTGTTGAATGGCAAAACTGATTACCGGAATATTAGGAGCATACGTGCTGGTTGCCGGTTGTAAGGGAAAAGCAGAAACGCCGCACGCTACCCCTCCACCCAATCCGCCTGCTATAGTGGACGTCATTGTGACCAGCACCACCCCTGTGAACAATACCATAGAGGCCAGCGGCACCATTGTGGCCAATGAATATGCAGAACTGCATCCCGAAATAAGCGGCCGAATTACCTATCTCAATGTGCCCGAAGGCACACAGATCGCAAAAGGTACACTCATTGCCCGTATTAATGATGCAGACCTCCAGGCGCAATTAGAAAAGTCCAAAGTACAGCTGGACCTTTATCAGAAAACCGAAGAACGCGACCGCAAACTGCTGGCCATTAACGGCATCAACCAGGCAGATTATGACCTGGCCCTCAATAATGTGAACAGCACAAAAGCAGATATAGATTATACCCAGGCACAGATAGATAAAACCATTATCCGCGCACCCTTCAATGGTATCATTGGCTTGCGCCAGGTAAGCATCGGTGCCTATGTAAGTCCCGCTACTGTGATCGCCACCATTCAGCAGCTGGATAAGATCAGGGTGGATTTCACCCTGCCGGAGCAATACAGCAATGTAGTGAAGAAAGGTGCAATAGCAGATGTAATGTTAGATGCAGCCGGTAACATTCACCGCAAAGCACAGATCATTGCTGCAGAGCCGCAGATCACTCCCACCAGCCGCAACCTGAAAGTGAGGGCCGTGCTGGAGGACGGCAAAGGTCGCCCGGGCGCATTTGCAAAAGTGTACATCAACGCGGGAGCCGATGCAAAGTCTATCCTGGTGCCTACCAACGCCATCATCCCCAACGATAAGAACAACCAGGTCATTCTTGTAAAGAACGGCAAAGCCACTTTTACAGATGTACGCACCGCCGTAAGAGAAGCAAATAATATTGAAATAACAGAAGGTGTAAACCCCGGTGACACGGTAGTGGTCACCGGCGTGCTATTTGCCAGGCCGGGTGCTAAACTGAAAGTACGCAGCGTAAAAACGCTGACCCAGCTGGCAGCAGAACAGCAATAACATCGTTAGACGGAAACCAGACTTAAGACAGTAACCATGAATATTTCTGAACTGTCACTGAAGCGCCCCGTGCTGGCTACAGTGATGAACCTGTTGATCATTTTGTTCGGGGTAATTGGATACAGCTTTCTCGCTTTAAGGGATTATCCTGCCATAGACCCACCGGTGATCACCGTAAGCACAAACTACACCGGCGCTAACCCGGACGTGATAGAAAGCCAGATCTCTGAACCGCTGGAAAAACAGATCAATGGCATTCCCGGCATCCGCACCATATCATCCACCAGTTCCCTGGGCAATAGCTCCATTACCGTAGAGTTTAACCTGGGTGTGGACCTGGAAGCCGCCGCCAGCGATGTGCGGGACAAAGTAAGCCAGGCCACCCGCTCTCTACCCCTGGATATAGATGCCCCTCCCGTAGTGACCAAGGCAGACGCCAACAGCGATCCTATCCTGATCCTTGCCGTACAAAGCCATACCAAAAGCCTCATGGAGCTGAGCGATTATACAGATAACGTGCTGCAGCAGCAACTGCAGACCATCGACCAGGTAAGCTCCGTTAATGTGTTTGGCGATAAGAGCTACGCTATGCGCATCTGGCTGGATCAGGCCAAAATGAACGCCTACAATATTGCCTTTAACGATATCAGTACCGCGCTTAATAACGAGAACGTACAGCTGCCCGCCGGTAAGGTATACGGCAACAATACTGAACTTACCATCAATACCCTGGGCCGCCTTACTACTGAAAAGGATTTCCGTGATCTTATCCTGCGCGAAGACAGCAGCGGCATTATTCGCCTGAGCAATGTGGCGCGGGTGGAACTGGGCCCGCAGATAGAAGAACAAAGCTGGAAATACAATGGCGTAAACGCCATTGGCCTGGCCATCATTCCCCAACCCGGCGCCAACAATATCCTGATCGCAGATGAATTCAACAAACGGCTGGAGCAGATCAGAAAGGGAAATAAAACTGACGTGGAATTTCATGTGCTGATAGACAACACCCGTATCATCCGCCAGTCGCTGGCAGAAGTAAAGGAAACCCTGCTCATTGCCTTTGCACTGGTGGTGCTGGTGATCTTCTTCTTTTTCCGCAACTGGCTCATCGCCATCCGGCCGCTGATAGATATTCCGATCTCGCTCATCGCTACCTTCTTTGTAGTATACGTGGCAGGCTTCTCTATCAACATCCTTACCCTGCTGGGCATTGTACTGGCCACAGGACTGGTAGTGGACGACGGCATCGTGGTCACGGAAAATATATTCCGCAAACTGGAACAGGGAATGCCCATTCACAAGGCCGCGCTCGAAGGCAGTAAGGAGATCTTCTTTGCCGTTATTTCCACATCCATCACGCTGGCAGTGGTATTTATGCCGGTGCTCTTTCTGCAGGGCTTTGTGGGCCGCCTGTTCCGCGAGTTTGGAGTGGTACTGGCCACCGCCGTGATCATCTCCGCCTTTGTGTCCCTCACCATTACGCCGGTATTGAATGTATACCTGAACCGGAAGAAACCCGGGCATGGATGGCTGTACGACAAAACAGAGCCATTCTTTACCGGTATGGAAATCGGCTATAAGCGCATACTGCAGGGCTTCATGAAATTACGATGGCTGGCCTGGGTGATCATTGCCGTTTGCGGCATCATCATCTGGCTCATCCTCCGCAGCATCCAAAGTGAGATCGCTCCGCTGGAAGACCGCAGCAGCATCCGCTTCTCCGTTACACTGCCCGAAGGATCCAGCTTTAACTATACGCAGCAGGTAACAGATCGCATTGCCAATTACCTGTATGATTCCATACCCGAACGCGACTTTGTATTTGCCAGAACGCCCGGCGGCAACGGTACGGTAATGAATACTTCCCAGCCCCGTATCGGTCTCATAAGTCCGCGCGAACGAAGCCGCAGCCAGAATGAAATTACCAACGACCTGCAGCAAAAGCTGCGCCGCTTCAATGATGCGCGCATCTTCGCCATCCAGGAACAAACCATCGCGGTGGGATCAGGATCCAAAACCAGCCTGCCCGTACAATTCGTGCTGCAAAACCAGGACTTGAACAAACTGAAAGCGGTGATCCCGAAATTCCTGGATGAAGCGCGGAAGGATAAAACCTTTTCTAATGTGGATGTAGACCTGAAGTTCAATAAACCCGGTGTAGAAGTCAGCTTTGACAGGATCAAAATCAAAGACCTGGGCCTCTCTACCAGCGATGTGGCCACCGCCCTGCAATCAGCCTTCAGCGGGGGCAGGCTGGCCTACTTCATCATGAACGGCTACCAGTATTATGTGATCGCGCAGATGGAAAGAGGGGAAAGAAATACACCGGCAGATATCACTAATATTTATGTGCGCAATAAGAATGGTGATAACATCTCCCTTTCCGCCGTTGTGCATATCAATACCAATATCAGTCCCTCTACCCTCTATCACTTTAACCGCTACAAGGATGCTACCATATCTGCGTCGCTGGCGCCGGGCAAAACCATTGGCGATGGTATAAAGGCTATGCAGGCTATTGCCAACCGTTTACTGGACTCCGGTTTCCACACATCGCTGGCAGGCGCATCACGTGACTATGCAGAAAGTTCCTCCAACATTGTATTTGCATTCACTTTAGCACTGATCCTGATCTACCTGGTACTGGCAGCACAGTTTGAAAGTTTTATCGATCCGCTGACCATTATGCTCACTGTGCCGCTGGCGCTGGCGGGCGCACTGTTAAGCCTGTGGATATTTCATCAGACACTAAATATTTTTTCAGAAATAGGTATGATCATGCTCATTGGCCTGGTTACCAAAAATGGTATCCTGATCGTTGAGTTCACCAACCAGAAACGGGAAGCCGGTATGTCTAAAACCGAAGCGGTGATAGAAGCAGCCTCTCAGCGTTTACGCCCTATCCTCATGACCAGCCTGGCCACCTCCCTGGGCGCGCTGCCCATTGCCCTCAGCCTGGGCGCAGCATCCACCAGCAGGATACCCCTGGGTATAGTAGTGGTAGGCGGCATTTTATTTTCACTGGTGCTCACGCTCTTTGTAATACCGGCCGTATACACTTACGTTTCCGGTAAGCACAAAGCGCATGTTCCCGTAATAAACGAATAAGCATGAACAAATGGATCTTATATATCGCCTTCCTGTTTTTTCCGGCCGCCTTGCAGGCGCAGCAGCTCAGCCTGCGCGATGCGGTGGAGATTGCCCTGAGAAATAACATGGGCATACAGCTGGCCCGCAATAATACTACAGCCGCGGGTATCAGCAACAGCTACGGCATGGCAGGCGGCCTGCCGCTAATTACGGCCACCGGTACGGATGTGGAACAGGTAACCAGCATTAAGCAGGAATATGCCAACCCGGCCAATAACAAAACCAGTAACAATGCCTCTTCCAATAATCTGAGCGCTTCGCTCAACGCCTCAATGCTGCTCTATAATGGTAACAAGGTACAAAATGCGCACCGGCGCCTGGGGCTTATTGAATCACAGAGCAGGCAACAGCTCAACTCCCGGGCGCTTACCCTGGTGTATAATGTAATGCTGCGGTATTACGATATCATCCGCCAGCAAAGCTATGCCCGTACGCTCAGCGCTTCAATAGATGTTTCCCGCGAAAAGCTGGAGATCGTTAAGGCGCAGCAAAGCGCAGGGGTGGCCAACAATGCAGACCTGTTCCAGGCACAGGTGGATCTTAATACACAGGTGCAAAACCTGCAGGCGCAACAACTGGTGATTGCGCAAGCCAAAACGGACCTGCTTACGCTGCTTACCCTTAAACCAGATTCTGCGCTCAATATATCCGATACCATCGTAGTAGACAGGTCAGTAGAACTGGGACCTGTGATCAATGCCATACAGTCTAACCCGGACATCAGCGCGGCAGACCAGCAGATCGCTATCAACGAATACATTGAAAAAGAAACCGCCGCCCAGCGCTACCCATCCCTGAGCGCCAATGCAGGATATAACTTCAGCCATACAAAGAATGCTGCAGGCTTCTCGCTCCTGAATCAAAGCTATGGACCCTTTGCAGGCGTGGGGGTGAGCATTCCCATTTTCAATGGCAGCATCTTCAGAAAGCAAACGGAAATAGCGGGTATCAATGTGAAGAATGCACAATTACAGAAAGACACCCTGGTGCTGAATTACACGGCTAACGCGGTGAAGAACTGGCAGGCTTACAATAATAACCTGCAACAGCTGGAAACGGCCAAAACCAATTATGACCTTTCCGGAAAATTACTGGACCTGGTGTTACAACGCTTCCAGCTGAAGCAGGCAACCATTGTAGATCTGAAAAATGCGCAGGACAGTTTTGAAAATGCGGGTTACCTGCTGGTGAATGTCAGTTTCTCTGCCAAAGCCGCAGAGCTGCGGCTGAAATATTATGCCAACCAGTTGCAATACTGAGATGCCGTCTTAGCGTACCGCTGCTGTTTCTGCCCGGTGCTTGAGCTCCTGCAGGCCATTATCGTAGTCTTTTTTCAGCGAACCTTCCATGAACAGGCCCATGATGTTCTGCGGGCGCGGAAACTCGGAGTCAAATCCCCAGGCCACGGTAGTTTTACCTTCTGCTTCATTCAGCTTGAAATAACAGCTGGCAACAGATTCCCAGGGCTTGATGAAATACAGCTTTTGCTGCACATTTGTATAGGGCTCCAGCGAAACATTCTCCAGTTTTCCTTCTCCTATCTTCTCTCCCTTCCATGTGCTGGCGGCGCCCACCGTACCATCTTCACCACTGAGGGTATGCTGAGCGCCCGGGTCCATTTTATACCAGGGATTCCATTTGTTGAACTCCTCGAACTTTACCAGATGCGGCCATATAACGTTGGCCGGTGCGTTGATCACTACAGTCCGTTCAATATGCATTTTTGTAGGGGCCGTAAACAGCAGGATAAGAAATACGACAACCAGGATGCCGATGATCCAGAGCAGTATTTTAACTACTTTCATGACAGTTGAAGGTTTAGTTCAACTAAATATACGTGATTTCCCGCTGCAAAGACGGTTCGGGGCGCCACTCATCCTTCTTCCGGTATCGGCTGGCAGCCATGGTAAGTTTAAATACTACTCTTTCTTATTATCGTAGGTTTTCTGTGCCTCCTGGGCTTTTTCAAAATCAAGTATCACAGAATTGATACAGTAACGAAGCCCGGTAGGCGGGGGCCCGTCATCAAACACATGTCCCAGGTGGGCTTTGCAACGGCCGCACATCACCTCGGTGCGCTGCATGCCGTGAGAATTATCAGGCGCATAGATCACGCTTGTTTTTGTCAGGGGCTGGAAAAAGCTAGGCCAGCCGCAGCTGCTTTCAAACTTGGCGTCTGATACAAATAGCGGGTTACCGCAGGCAGCACAGTAATATGTACCCTTCTCCTTGCTGTTCCAGTATTTACCTGTGAATGCCCATTCTGTTCCTTTCTCCCTGGCAATATGATAAACATCCGCCGGCAATATCTTCTTCCATTCTACATTATCCAGGCTTACTTTTGCACTATCGCTGCGGGAATAGATTTCGTTCTTTTTTCCTTCTTGCATGGTGGGATTTTTTTCTTACACGCATATACGCTCAATCATCACTGTTAAACTATAAGTTAACAGATTTTATTATATAAAGGTATCCTTTTTTACTATTAAGTTACAAAGACCGCTCCAATCTGGCTTGTACCGGTATGTTAAAATTCTCTCTTTCGGGCATGGCATTATAATTCCTAACTTTACGCCAAAAGGTGTTTTAAGTGGCCGATATCATAAATTTACTACCCGACAATATTGCCAACCAGATTGCAGCCGGTGAAGTGATCCAACGACCCGCCTCTGCGGTGAAAGAGCTCCTGGAAAATGCGGTGGATGCCGGTGCAACAGAAATTCAACTCATTATCCGCGATGCAGGTAAGGAACTGGTGCAGGTGATAGACAACGGCGCCGGGATGAGCGAAACAGATGCACGCATGTGCTTTGAGCGCCATGCCACTTCCAAGATCCGGTCTATTGATGATCTTTTCGGCATCCGCACCATGGGCTTTCGTGGCGAAGCGCTGGCCTCTATTGCTGCCGTGGCGCAGGTAGCCCTCAAAACCCGCCGGCACGATTCCCCCATCGGCACTTATATAGAAATAGACAACAGCGTGGTACGCAAACAGGAGCCCTGCCAGACAGCAGAAGGCACCAGCTTTGCCATGAAGAACCTTTTCTTTAACGTACCTGCGCGTCGTAACTTCCTCAAAAGCAACGCTGCAGAAATGCGGCACATTGTAGATGAGTTTATCCGGGTGGCCATGGCCTTCCCGCACCTGCAATTCACCTTTACCAGCAACGGCCAGCAGATGTTCTACCTGGAAAAAGGCTCGCTCAAACAGCGGGTGATCGCCATCCTGGGACAGCATTATAATGCCCGGCTGGTAACGGTAAAGGAAAGTACAGACTATGTAAACATACACGGCTTTGTAGGCAAGCCGGAAACGGCCAAGAAAACCCGGGGTGACCAGTTCTTCTTCGTGAATAACCGCTTTATCAAAAGCCCTTACCTGCACCACGCCATTATGAGCGCCTTCTCGGAAATGATCCCCGCAGACAGCTTTCCGCTGTATGTGCTCTTTATTGACCTGGATCCCGCCCATGTGGATATCAACGTGCACCCCACCAAACAGGAAATAAAGTTTGACGACGAAAAGATATTGTACGCCTTCGTGCAGTCTGCCGTTAAACATGCCCTGGCCCAGTTCAATGTTACGCCTACGCTTGACTTTGACCTGGACCCCGGCATTCAGCAGCTCGACGCGGTGAGTAAACCCTTTACAGAACAGCAGCAGCAACGCTCTGCCAGCGGCTCCCTGTACAAAACGTTTACCCAGGCCAACCAGGCTCACGTGATCGATAAAAGCAGCGGGAGCAACCTGAAACACTGGAAGGATATTTATGAGATCGGCAGGTCTGATTTTAACCGCCCCGCTGCAGCAATGCCGGCCGCCAATGGCGATGACAATGAGTTTGTGAACCGCCCCTCCACCGCCTCTGTGATAGATGAGCGCTGGCAGGAGGCCGCTACTGATACCAAGGTACCCGTACAGGTACACCAGCAATACATTCTTTCCCAGATAAAATCCGGCTTCATCCTGATAGACCAGCAGGCCGCGCACGAAAGGATACTGTATGAAAGGTACCAGCGCGCCCTCCAGGAAAAGCCCATGCCCACACAGCAAAGTCTTTTTCCGCAAACCCTGCAGCTGCTACCCGCAGATGCGGCCCTCATCAGTGAAATGCTGCCAGATCTGCATCTGCTGGGCTATGACATGGAGCCCTTTGGCAACCACACTTTTGTAGTGCGGGGTACTCCCGCAGACATCCAGAGCGGTAACGAACAGGCCAGCATTGAAGGCCTGCTGGAACAGTTCAAACACTTCAGCGCCGAACTGAAAGTGAATAAACGCGAACAACTGACCCGCTCTATGGCCAGGAACAATTCCATCCCGGCCGGTAAGGTGCTCAGTACCCGTGAAATGCAGAATATTATTGACGAACTGTTTGCCTGCAGTATGCCCAATGTATCACCAGGCGGCAAGTATACCTATGTTTCCTTCAAGCTGACAGATATCAACCGTATGTTCGAGAAAGGGAATTAAGGAGTAATGATAGTATGCTCCCCGGCCTTTTTGTTAATATAGTATTATCAGAGCAGGCCTTTCAGCCGTTTGTACAGTTCCAGGTACAGGTGGTAGTGCTCCCGGTATATGTACTTACCTTCTTCACGGGGCGTAAATACGGCCTCTTCCACCGCTGCAGGACTGGTATAGGGCAATCCCAATGCCTCATAGCCTACCATGGCGGCCCCCAGGGCCGAAGCATCGTGCTGCTGCGCCAGGTACATAGGCTGCTGGAAGATGTCTGCCATCAGTTGTATCCAGCCCGGCGAATGGGTAAAGCCCCCGCTTACAGAGATCTTACTGATGGGCCCCGCTGTTTCCTGCAACGCCTGCCCTATGCTGAGCAACCCGAAGGCCACACTTTCCAGGAGGGCGCGCATAAAATGCAGCGCGGTATGCTGGGGTTGTATACCGATGAAGGCCCCTCGGGCGTGCGGGTCCCAAACCGGTGCGCGCTCTCCCAGCAGGTAGGGCAGACATATTACGCCTTCTGCGCCGGGCGCTATGACCAGGGCCTGTTCAATAGCGGTGTTCAGGTCTTCCGGCCCCTGTTGCTGCAGAAAATCCCTTACAAACCATTGCAGGGCCACGCCTCCGTTGTTCACAGGACCGCCCGTAACGTAATGTTTGTTATCTAATATATAGTTGAATAAGCGCTGTTCGGGATCATCAACCGGTGTGGGAACCGTCATCCGCATGGCGCCACTGGTGGCAATGGTAAGCGTGGCATGGCCGGGCGCCAGGGCGCCGCTGCCCAGTTGCGCCAGGCAGCCGTCACTGGCGCCTGTTACCAGCGGGGTGTTTGCCGGTATGCCTAAATCGGCAGCAACCGCTGGATGCAGTCCGGGTAATATATAATTTGCCGGAACCGGTTCCGGTAACTGGCTGGCCGTAATACCGGCAAAGGCCAGGGCGTCTTTACTCCACTGCCGCTGGCGGATGTCAAACAGGCCGGTGGCAGATGCTACGGAATGATCTATAACATAACGCCCTGAAAAACAATGCAGCACATACTCTTTGATACCCAGGAACATGTGTGCCTGCTGAAACAGGTCTGGCGCTTCTTCCCGCAACCAGGCTATTTTGCAGAGCGGCGACATGGGATGTACCGGCACGCCTGTTTGCTGGTACAGGGCCTTGCCCTCTGCTGTGGGCTGCAGGGCGGTGGCAATATCCTGGCTGCGGTTATCCGCCCAGATGATCAGCGGCGTCAGTGCCCGGTGCTGTGCATCCATTGCCATCACGCTGTGCATGGCACTGCTGAATGAAATTGCCGCCGGTGCGGCGCCCATCTGCCGCACTACCTCCCTGATCCCGTGTTTAACCGCCCGTAAAATATCTTCCGGGTTTTGCTCACTATACCCCGGCTGGGGCAAATGAGTGCTATATGCCTGCTGCTGAACCGCCTGCACGCTGCCGTTTGGCAACAGGGCTATCACTTTGGTGCTTCCGGTGCCAATATCGGCGCCGATCATGTAAATTAATGGGCTGCTCATACCTTAAAAGGTTCTCAAAATAAAAAACACCTTTCATTTTCTACGTTTAATTTATAGATTTAAAGCCTTTTATGAGTCAAAACATATCCACGTATTATGGCATTTGAAATAAAGCAGCAAGGCAAGGTCTATGATGTCTGTATTGTAGGTTCAGGAGCCGGTGGCGGTATGGCCGCCAAGATTTTATCAGACGCAGGACTAAAAGTGGCGTTATTGGAAGCAGGGCCAAAATACGACCCGGCAGACCCGGAACAGGCCACCCAGTTAAAGTGGCCCTGGCAGTCTCCCCGCCGCGGAGCAACCACTACCCGCCCCTTCGGCGATTTTGACGCTGCCTACGGCGGCTGGGAAATTGAAGGAGAGCCTTACACCACAAAGAACGGCACGCAATTCGACTGGTTCCGCTCGCGTATGCTGGGCGGACGTACCAATCACTGGGGACGTATATCACTGCGCTTCGGTCCCCGCGACTTCAAACACAAAAGTTATGATGGCCTGGGTGATGACTGGCCCATCTCTTACGACGACGTAAAACCTTTTTACGACCGCGTAGACAAGATGATCGGCGTATTTGGTACCAAAGAAGGCATCTTCAATGAACCGGACGGCTACTTCCTTCCTCCGCCCAAACCGCGCCTGCACGAGCTGATGATCAAGGGTGCCGGCGAACGTTTAGGCATCCCGGTAATTACTGCCCGTATGTCTATGTTAACACGTTCGGTGAACAAGGACCGCGGCGCCTGTTTTTACTGCAGCCAGTGTAACCGCGGCTGTACCGTGTATGCCGACTTCTCCTCCTCTTCCTGCCTGGTAAAACCAGCCATGAAGTCGGGCCATGTTGATCTCTACACCAACGCAATGGCGCGCGAAGTAATAACAGATGATAAAGGAAAGGCAACCGCCGTTTCCTATGTTGATAAAACAGACCTGCAGGAGTACCAGGTTAAGGCCAGAGTAATTGTACTGGCAGCCAGCGCCTGTGAATCCGCCCGTCTGCTGCTCAACTCTAAATCTGCTACCTTCCCCAACGGCCTTGCCAATGGCAGCGGCGTGGTGGGCAAATATCTGCATGACTCTACCGGCTCATCCCGCGGGGCATTCCTTCCGCAGCTGATGGACCGTAAACGCTATAATGAAGATGGCGTGGGCGGTATGCACGTTTATATTCCGTGGTGGCTGGATAACAAGAAACTGGACTTTGCCCGCGGGTATCACGTTGAACTGGGTGGCGGTATGCATATGCCCATGTATGGTTTCGGTTTTGGTATTGAGCGCCTGAATGGCAAGTACGGCGTTCCTGCCGGAGAAACCAAACAGGCCGGCGGTTACGGCGCGTCCCTGAAGAACGACTACCGCCGTTTCTATGGCGCCACCATTGGATTTGCAGGCCGCGGCGAGTGTATTGCCCGTGAAGACAATTACTGTGAGATCGATCCGAATGTAGTAGACAAATATGGTATACCCGTACTGCGTTTCAACTACACCTGGAGCGACCATGAGATCAAACAGGCAAAGCACATGCAGGATACTTTTGAGCAGCTCATTCACGAACTGGGCGGGGTGCCCCTTGGAGACAAACCCGGCGCCGATACCATGTATGGCCTGGAAACACCCGGCCGTATTATACATGAAGTAGGTACCACCCGTATGGGCAATGATCCGAAACGCTCTGTACTCAACAAATACAACCAGGCGCATGAGGTGAAGAACCTCTTTGTGGTAGATGGAGGCCCCTTTGTGTCCCAGGCAGATAAAAATCCTACCTGGACCATCCTGGCCCTCTCTATGCGCGCCTCTGAGTATATTATAGATGAGCTGAAGAAACAGAATTTGTAAAAATCAGTCCCTGGTCATTAGCAGCTGCTTTAACCAAGGACTAGTAATTAAACTGACTAAACATGGATAGAAGAGAGTCCCTCAAAGCCCTGGCTGTCGGGTCTTTTTCTGTAAGCACTTTCCTCGCCGCCTGTAAGGACAATAAGACGACCGTAAAGGAAACGAAGGATGGCGCCGGTGCTGAAGTGTATGGCCGCACCGCCGAAGAAAAGGAAAGGGATGCCAGACTGATGGGCGATAAGTTCTTTACCAATGCGGAGATGAAAACCATCACGGCGCTGGTGGCCCTCATCATCCCGGCAGACGAGCGTTCGGGCAGTGCGGTGGATGCCGGTGTGCCTGATTTCATTGAGTTCATGGCAAAAGACCAGCCCCGCTACCAGCTGCCGCTGCGCGGCGGACTTCGCTGGCTGGATGTGTTCTGCCTCAAGCATCATAAAAAGATCTTTGTAGAATGTAACGCCCAGCAGCAAACCGCTGTGCTGGACGTCATTGCCTACCCGGAAAAAGCCACCCCCGAAACAAGCCAGGGGGTGATGTTCTTCAGCACACTGCGCAACCTGACCGCTACCGGCTTCTTTACCAGCAAGATAGGTATAAAAGACCTGGGCTACGTTGGTAACACGCCGAATGAATGGGATGGGGTGCCGGATGATGTACTGAAACAGTACGGGCTGGCTTATGATGAGAAACTGCTGCCGCTTTACCTCAAAATGGAGGACAGAGGCAAGCTGATGACATGGGATTAAAATCTTTTTTAATTATATTATCCAAAATTTTTGTTACTCATGGTCCAGGAAAAGAATAACCAGGAAAATTCAAATTCCGTTTCCCGCAGATCGTTCCTAAAGAATGGCGCATTAACCGCCGCCAGCTTTATGATCATTCCACGTCATGTACTGGGAGGTAAAGGATATATAGCGCCCAGCGATCGCCTCCGCATTGCCGGTATAGGTGTTGGCGGTAAAGGGCAGAGCGATATTGCCGAATTTGCCAAAGGCCCCGCAGATATTGCGTTTCTGTGCGATGTGGATGAGCGCCGCGCGGCCAATTCCGTGAAAGCGTTCCCGAAAGCGAAATTCTATAAAGACTTCCGCGTTATGCTGGAAAAAGAGCACAAGAACATTGACGCGGTCTCTGTTTCCACGCCAGATCACCAGCACGCCGTGGCCGCCATGGCTGCCATGCAGCTGGGCAAGCACGTATATGTGCAAAAACCGCTTACCCACGATATCTACGAAGCACGTATGCTTACCAAAGCAGCTGAACGTTATAAAGTGGTGACCCAGATGGGTAACCAGGGCTCCTCCGGCGATGGCGTTCGCCAGCTGATGGAATGGTACAAAGCAGGCCTGGTGGGCGATGTGCACACCGTATACTGCTGGACAGACCGTCCCGTATGGCCGCAGGGTATTCCCTGGCCCCAGGCAAAGGCAGAAGTGCCTAAAGAACTGGACTGGGATCTGTGGCTGGGTACTGCCCCCTACAGGGACTATATAGATAAGTTAGTGCCCTTCAACTGGCGCGGCTGGTGGGATTACGGTACCGGCGCCATCGGCGACATGGGCTGTCATATCATTGAGCCGCCCTTCCGCGTGCTGGACCTGGGCTACCCTACTGCCGTAGAGTGCAGCGTAGGCAGCGTTTATGTGGATGAGTTCAAACGCGGCTATTTCCCTGAAAGCTGCCCGCCTTCTTCTCACGTTACGCTGAAGTTCAAGGGCAGGAACGGTAAAGATGTGACCATGCACTGGATGGACGGTGGCATTCAGCCTGAGCGCCCCGAAGAGCTGGGCCCCAACGAAAGGATGGGCGACGGCGGTAACGGCGCCCTGTTCATAGGCGATAAAGGCAAAATGATGTGCGGAACCTATGGTATGTTCCCCAGCCTGCTGCCCACATCCCGCAACCAGCAGGTAAATGTGCCGAAAACTATTGCCCGTGTGCCCGAAGGCCACTACCAGCAATGGGTAAATGCCGCTATTGCCGGTTATAACAGCGATAAGGCAAAAGCCCTCAGCTCTCCCTTCACCATAGCCGGCCCGCTTACCGAAACCGTGCTGATGAGCAACCTCGCCATCCGCAGCTTCGATATCAAGAAAGAAGTGAACGGCAAATCCAGCTTCCCCGGCCGCTATATTAAACTGCTGTGGGATGGCGAAGCCATGAAGATCACCAATTTTGACGAGGCCAACCAGTTCGTGAAGCGCCAATACCGCGACGGCTGGAGCCTGGGTGTGTAATTAATTGGTCTATATACTGATGTGCGGATCTGCAGCTGCCTGCACAAGGCAGTTTGCTCAGATCCGCACTTTCTTTTTAGCCCCCCGCAGATCATCATATTAAAATATTCCTGGTGTGATTTTCGTTTAGTACAATACGAATACTATTTTTACATCGCCAAACCATATCCCAGTTATATGCGGAGAAATTACTTTTGGCCGCTTGCCTTGATGATAGGCGGTCTGATCTTATGGGCCTGTAAAAAGGAGGTAAGCCGTGAGGGTGAATCTCCCGGAACAATTCCCAGTACCTGCGGGTATGCCCCCTATACCAGTGGCTCTACGTATAACTATGAGACCTACCGAGGTGAAACAGGTGATACCAACTACTTCACCGTTACGGTTACAGGTGATAGCACCATCAACGGGCTGTCTTATAAAAAGCTTTCTTCAGACACCGCCACCACTTACGACCGTTGCGATAACGGCACCTACCGCCAGCTGGTAAAAGGCCTTTCGTATATGGGATATTCTGTGGACAGCATAACCTCCGTTTACCTGAAAGATTTTGTGCCGGTTGGCAGCAGCTGGTCTGATACCGTTACCGTAAAGGATGGCGGTGTTAACGTAAACGTATATCTCACGTACACCATTACCCAGAAAGGGATCAACAAACGTGTATTTGACCTGGACTATACCGAAGTAATAGCAGTAAGACTGGCAGCAGCCACCAGAGTACTGGGACAAACTATTTCGCTGGGCACCCTGGTTACCAACTATTACGCCAAAGATATTGGCCTGATACAGGCAGACCAGGCCGAAGATACCACCCGTCTCAGAAGCTACAATATCCAATAGGGATCAATCAATACTGATCCCTTACAGCAGTGAGGAACTTCTCTACCGCCCTTCTTACAACAGCAGAGGAATTGTTGGTGTGATTATTTACCAGCACGCTGAACACCAGCGTTTTACCCTTCTTAGTTACCAGGTAGCCGCTCAGTGCTACACAGCCATTCAGGGTGCCTGTTTTGGCATGCACAAACTGCCCCGGGTAGTAATTGCGTAATGTGCCCTTACCCCCTGTAGGAAATATGCTCCACAACCTTGCTTCCGGCACCTGTTGACGCATCTTTGTCAGCACGCTCACAAAATCCCTGGGAGTGAATAGATTGTACCGCGATAGCCCCGAACCATCTGCCCATTTCGGCGTATCGGGCAGAAACCGCAGGTAATCCCGCTGCATATACCCGATCGTCTTTGCGGTGCTGATCGTATCCCACTGCCTCGCCGCGCACATCATCAGTATCTGTTCAGCAAAGAAGTTATCACTGCGATGCATCATCGGGGTAAATAAAGTATCTACCGGCTGACTGTGTAAGATCTTAAAGGCAGCGTCGTTTAATTGCGGCGAGCCTTCCGCTGCATACACCGGTTTATGCAGGGTGTCCTGCAGGCGCCTGGCAATGTCCTGCAGGCTGCCGGTGATAAACGGGACTTCAGCCAGTAATGGTCCGTAGTCATTGCCTGCAAACTGCAGGGAGAACCGGTTACTGCGTTCATCCCTGTCTGTAAAGGCCTCTTCCAGCGTATCATTCCGCTGCCAGCTGAAATGTTCAGGATCGCTGAACTCAGGGGGGGTTATACTGATGGTATCCCGGTGATGCCTGATGCGGGCCACATTGCCGTAGATGGGCCACTCATTCAGCTCGGGCTGGTAGTAGTCTGCATAATCGCTCCAGCCCCATCCCGGGCCAAAACGTTTATTGGTGTTAACGGCAGGCAGCAGTACAATACGTTTATCCGTTTGCGTAAGCAGCTGCATTACGGGTTGTGTAATAAAATCCGGATGCAGGAAGGAGGGATCGGCAGTACCTTTTATGTACAGAACAGAATCAGTTTCCAGGTATCGCATACCCGGCAGGCTGTCGCCCAGTAACTGCAGGCCGGTGAACAGGGTGAAGATCTTGGTATTGGACGCCGGCGTAAAGTACTTGTCCGCCTGGTATTGGTACCAATAGTTCTGGCTGGCGGGATCGTAGATGCAGATACCTACGTGCGCCTGTTTGATGGCCGGGTTGTTCAGCAGTACCTGCGCTGGTTTACGGATGCCCGGCTGCTGCGCCTGCAGGGCTGTTACTTGCAATAACAGTACAGAAAGGAATAAGGTGAGTGTAACCTTGTTGTTCATGTGCGATGTTTAAAGAAAAGCTCCGGGAGTTGGTGACATCCCGGAGCATAAGGTTTCCTGGTAGTATAATAATGTTTAGCTGAAATAGCGGGTGGTGCCTGGTTTTGCGTAGGCATAGAAACCATCACTGTCCGGCATTACCGGCGGATTGGCGTCAAATGCATAAGTGGCCGGTTGCAGGTTAATGCCTGAGTTCAGTGCCTTGTCCCAGGGTATAATTTGCCCTGAATAGGTGGCCATACGGCCGATGATGGCAGAGAGGGTGGCCTGCGCCCCACGTTCAGCATCCCAGAACTTGTATTCGCCTTTGGCAATGGCAGCAAACAGCTCATCGTGTTCTGTCTGATAAGGATTGTTTTCCTTCTTTTTATCAAACTGGTACAGCACTTTTCCTTTGTGGTCCTGTATCAGCCCTTTATCGCAGATGATACGGCCCCGGGTGCCTACTATCTCTTCGTCTACCCGGCTGGCGCTGTCTTTCCAGTGGCGGCACTGGCTGTTCATCACCACACCGTCGGCATAACGGTATTCTACGTAGTGGTGGTCAAAGATCTCACCGGTATCTTTACCGGTGCGTACGGCACGGCCGCCCATACCAACGGCAGATGCGGGTGTTGCGTTCTTGAACCAGTTGCCAACATCAATGTTGTGGATGTGCTGCTCTACAATATGATCGCCGCACAGCCAGTTGAAGTAGTACCAGTTACGCATCTGGTATTCCATTTCCGTATACTCGGGTTTGCGTGGCCTTATCCACAAAGCGCCCTGGTTCCACCAAACCTGCATGGAGAGGATATCGCCTATCATACCATCCTGCACGCGTTTGTACAGTTCACGGTAGGAGTTCTGGTAACGGCGTTGCAGGCCTACTACCACATTGAGCTTTTTAGCCTTAGCCTGTTCTGCCGCCTCCAGCACTTTCTTGATACCGGCAGGATCCGTGGCCACGGGCTTTTCCATAAATACATGTTTATTCTGTTTGATGGCCTCTTCGAAATGAATGGGACGGAACCCGGGAGGGGTAGCCAGCACCACCACATCTGCAAGTGCTATGGCTTTCTGGTAGGCATCAAAACCAACAAACTTGTGCTCTTCTGTCACCTTCAGACGGTCTGCCTTGCCTTGTTCTTCCAGGGCCTCCTTAATATTGTTGTAACTATCTTTCAGCCGGTCGGCAAAGGCATCTGCCATAGCCACCAGCTCTACATTTTCTTTTGTGCTTAATGCTTGCGTAGCGGCGCCGGTTCCACGGCCACCGCAACCTATAAGGGCAATCTTAATGGTATCTTTCGCGCCGGAGAAGTAATTGGCGTGGCTCAGTACAGGCATCGCAAGCAGGCCGCCGGCCAGTAAGCCAGACTGCTTCATAAAGTCCCTGCGGCCCTGATCGTGGAATGTTTGTTTTTCGTTCTTCATACATGCGTTTTTATAGCGGTTAGAATCAATTAATAATTAATTTCCTCAGCGGGCTCCAACGTATTTGTCGAGAACTTCGGCAAAGAATTGTTCCGCTTCTTCTTTTGTAGGCTGCTTTACGGGCCGTACTATCCTGAAACCGATAAAGGGTGCGTCTGCATTCCACCATTTGCTCTTAGGTATCTGCGGATCGCGGCGGTTCCAGTTGGGATCAGATCTTAACCTGGCGGCGCTGCGTACTTTGCCGGCATCGTCCTGGTAGTTACCACCCTTAATGGTACGGGGCGTTTTGCTGGTGGGCTTGTTCCATGGGTCAGTAGCTTCGGCATGCTCCAGGAACCGGGCATCGTACTGGTCCAGCGTCCATTCTGCCACATTACCCAGCATATCATACAGGCCCCATGCATTTGGTTTCAGCTGCCCTACTTTGTGATATTTTCCCTCGCTGTTGGCGGCGTACCAGGCATATTCTTTCAGCTGTCCTTCCTCATCACCAAAAGGATAGGCGGTAGTGGCGCCCGCACGGCAGGCGTACTCCCACTCAGCTTCAGTGGGCAGCCGGTAGAAAACCCCGGTCTTTACGTACAGCCAGCGGCAATAAGACAGGGCGCCATACTGGCTCATACTGTTGGCAGGATATCCGCCGGTTTTACCCATACCAAGAGTAAGATCTATATAGGGAGGGCTGGGCCTTGTCATGCCGTCGGGAACGGGGGTTTTATCTTTTTCAGGATCCGCATATACATCGTATTCGTCAAAAGTCACTTCACAGGCGCCCATCCAGAAAGGGGCGATGGTCACCTTTTTCTGCGGGCCTTCATCGGTGCCGCGGCCTTTTTCTCCGGCAGGACTGCCAATGGTAAAAGATCCGCCCGCAATAGGCACCATTTTGAATGCGATCTCTGTTCCGGGTATTTTTTCTTCATACGAGGTAAAGGCTGTGTTACCGTTACCACCCTGTTGTGCCAGTACGGTTTGAGTCAACAACAAGCCTAAAGTTACTGCTGTCAGTTTTTCCATCATGTAGCTGAAAAAGATGAGAAGGTAAATTATTAAATCTGAGGATGGAATGCAATATTATTTTGACGGGATAGAATATGATGGGATGAATTATTAAATTTAAGCCTGTATCATCTACATTTAACCTGTTAAACGTTATGGAAAGAAGAACATTCCTGCAACAAGGCACCCTGGCGGGCATCTCTGCCCTGGCTTTTGGCGGCGTTCAGGCGGCCACCGGCCCTGCAGCAGCAAAAGCGGAAAAGACCTTTAATATGAACTATGCCCCGCATGATGGCATGTTCAAGAACAGCGCCGGCGCTGATTTCCTTGACCAGATCCGCTTTATGCATGATCAGGGTTTCCGTGCCATTGAAGACAATGGCCTGCTGAAAAGGGATACTGCCATGCAGGAAAAGATCGGCAACCTGCTCGCCAAACTGGGTATGACCATGGGCGTGTTTGTAATAGACAGTGGCGATAACTGGAAAGTTTCTCTGACCACCGGCAAACAGGAATTCAAAGATAATTTCTTAAAGACCTGCCGCACTGCCGTAGATGCTGCCAAACGCGTAAATGCCAAATGGGCCACGGTAGTGCCGGGCTTTTTTGAACGTAAACTGCCCATTGGCGTACAAACCGGGAATGTTATAGATGCCCTGCGGGCCGGCGCCGAAGTACTGGAGCCCAGCGGACTGGTAATGGTGCTGGAACCGCTCAGCGACACGCCGGAGCTCTTCCTGCGCACTGCAGATCAGACCTATGAGATCTGCCGCGCCGTAAACAGTCCCTCCTGCAAGATCCTGTATGATATTTACCATATGCAGCGTAATACCGGCCATCTTATTCCCATGATGGATATGTGCTGGAGCGAAATTGCGTATATCCAGATCGGTGATAATCCCGGGCGTAAAGAGCCGGGCACCGGTGAGATCAACTACAGGAACATCTTCAAACACCTGCACGAAAAAGGCTACAAGGGCGTGCTGGGTATGGAGCACGGCAACTTCCACGAGGGCAAGGAAGGAGAAGTAGCCCTGATCAAAGCCTATCGCGAATGCGATAACTTCCTGGCTTAAGTAAAGGCAATTCTGACTTTGGTTTAAAATAACAAGAGGGTGTATCAGTTTTGATACGCCCTCGTTATTTAATGACTGATCCGGCTGAAACCCAATCCAATCAGAAATTGGTGATGTTATGCCGACTGTTTGGCAAAACAAGGCATGCCT
>NZ_CALEJS010000031.1 GCF_937898475.1 uncultured Chitinophaga sp. | reverse complement strand
TGCTTCAGAACAATGAATCGGATGTAAGTGCACAATTGCAATCGCTTGATAAGATTCGCATAAACAACTATAATCTTGTGGAAAGCGGCTCCAGCAAATTTGACCTGCTGTTCGCATTTTCTGAAACTGGCGATGGTATACAAGCCGCCATTGGCTACAACAGCGATCTTTATCATAAGGCCAGCATATCAAGAATGGCCAATCATCTTGAAGTACTGCTTGAGGCGCTTACTGCGGATCCCATTGTACCGGTCAGACAGCTAAGTTATCTCAATGAAGCAGAGCGCGGAAAGTTGTTAGCCTTTAACAATACCAATACCAATTATCCGCGGGAGCGTTCTATCGTCGAACTCTTTGAGGAACAGGTGAGCCAAACTCCGTATAAAACGGCTGTCATCTTTGAACAGATTCAGCTTTCCTACTCAGCACTTGATCAGCAAACCAGCGAACTGGCGGGTTGTCTTCAACAGCAATACCAGGTACAACCCGGAGACTTTGTCGGCATAATGATCGAGAGATCTCATAAAATGATCATTGCCGTCTTGTCGGTATTGAAGGCAGGAGCTGCTTATGTGCCTATCGATGTTGATTACCCACATTCCAGAAAAGAGTACATTATCAATGATGCAGCGATAAAAACGCTTATCACAGAGAACAGCTACACATCAGGCCTTGATTTCTATACCGGCAAAATATTCGACATTGATGCGGCAGTTGATACAACTGCTCAGGTACCGGCCTGTCGCGTGTTGCCTACAGCTCCAGCCTATGTGATGTACACATCCGGTTCCACAGGAGCTCCCAAAGGAGTACCCATATCGCATCGTGGTGTTGTCAGGCTCGTTAAGAATGCGAGTTATATGGATTTTCACCAGGAACAAACCCTGCTTGCTACGGGTGCCTTTGCTTTTGACGCTACCACTTTTGAGTACTGGAGCATGCTGCTCAATGGCGGATGCCTTATATTCTGTTCAAGAGAAGTACTGTTAGACCATCATCAACTTGCCACCCTGCTGCTGGGAAAAGGGGTAAATACTATCTTCCTTACCACAGGTTTTCTCAATCAACTGGTAGATAATCATATTGAACTCTTCAAAACAATCGAAGTTGTGCTGACAGGAGGTGATAAACTGTCGCCGGTCCATGTCAATACATTGCTCAGGAAATATCCACACTTATCTGTTATCAACTGTTACGGGCCTACGGAGAACGCCTCCTTCTCAACAACTTTCCGCATTGAAGAACAAATGGACCTTGTTCCAATTGGAAAACCTGTCAGCAATTCGCAGGTCTATATTGTTGACAGCCACCGTGCATTAGTGCCTATAGGTGTGGCCGGTGAAATATGTCTGGCAGGTGATGGACTGACAAGCGGCTACCTTAATAAGCCGGCGCTCACTGCTGAAAAGTTTATACCCAATCCCTTCAGGCCGGGAGAACTGATGTACACTTCAGGTGATTTAGGAAGATGGCTGCCCGATGGCAATATCGAGTTTCTGGGACGTAAGGACGAACAGGTAAAAATCAGGGGTTACCGCATTGAGCCCGGGGAAATTGAAAGCTGTCTGAAGGTCTTTACCGGTATTACAGACGCGGTAGTAATTGTAAAAAACAATAAGGCTGCGGAAAAGGAACTGGTAGCTTACCTGGTGGTCGCCGAACCAATCAATATTGTCGCTCTCAGGGATCATTTATCCAAACAGCTACCCTTTTATATGCTGCCCGATCACTATGTACAACTGGATGCGCTCCCCTTTAACGTTAATGGTAAAATAGATAAGAAGCAATTGCCCGATCCTGAAGGTATCAGCGTGGCAGGAGGCGTGGAATATATTGCTCCCCGGAATGAGACTGAAAAGCAACTGGTAAACATCTGGCAGGAGCTGCTGGGCAGAGAGCGCATCAGTGTGAAAGACAATTTTTTCGACATTGGCGGGCATAGCCTGAGAGCGACCAGGCTAATGAGCCAGATCTATAAAATCTTCGAGGTGAAGATCAGCCTGCGGGATCTGTTCACTATTGCCATACTGGAAGAACAGGCAGCGTTCATTGCTAAAGCGCAAAAATTGGCCTTCGTAGCTATTACGGCTGTTGATGCGCAGGCAGACTATCCCCTATCCTCTGCTCAGCGCAGATTATGGGTACTCAGTCAGCTGCAGGAAAGCAGCGTTGCTTATAATATGCCGGGAGCTTATACCCTGGAAGGAAAACTGGACTTTGACGCGCTTCAGCAGGCCTTCCGCAGCCTGGTAGAAAGACATGAGAGCCTGCGGACCATATTCCGGCAGAATAAGCAAGGTGAACCCAGACAACTGATCCTTCCGGCGGGAACAGCAGCGGATTTTTACATAACCTATAAAGACGTTTCACAGGAAACAGAAGAGGCATTACAACAATTCATCCGGGCAGACTTTCAACGGCCATTTGACCTCAGCAGGGGGCCCTTGCTGCGCGCCACCGTGTATCAGGTAGCGGATAAGCGCTGGGTATTTACCTATGTCATGCATCACATCTGCAGTGATGGCTGGTCAATGGGGGTATTTATCCAGGAGCTAATACAGCTTTATAAAGCATATGTTCAGGGCGAAGCGGCGCCTTTACAGCCATTGGCTATCCAGTATAAAGATTATGCTTCCTGGCAACAGCAACAGCTAAGCGGAGAACACCTGCAATTACACAGGAGCTACTGGCTTAAACAGTTCGAAGCGCCGCTTCCGGTGCTTGATATGCCATTGGACAAAAACCGTCCGGCAATCAAAACCTACAATGGAAGCAACATTAACTGGCGCATGGATGCCCATATAGCTTCAGGGCTCAAAGCCCTTTGCCGTAGTGAGGGCACTACACTTTTCTCAGGACTCCTGGCATCAGTGGGCATGCTGTTGCACCGCTATAGCCGGCAGAACGATATTATTATCGGAAGTCCCATAGCAGGCAGACAGCACGCCGACCTGGAAAAGCAGATCGGCTGCTATTTGAATACGCTGGCGCTGCGGCTCAAGCTGAATGAAAACAGTTCCTTCAGGGATCTCCTTGAACATACAAGCCAGGTTACTTTAGGCGCTTACGAGCACCAGGTATATCCTTTCGACCAGCTCGTGAATGAACTAGAGCTTGCAAAAGATATGAGCCGCAACGCATTGTTCGATGTAATGATCGTGTTGCAGAACAATGAGTTCAGCTTTGCATCCGCTGTGGAAGCGCCTGAAACATTGAAAATAAGCAGGTATACAGGTATAAATAGTGAGGCCAGTAAATTTGACCTACTTTTTGAATTCTTTGAGACCGGTGAAACAATCCTGGTTGTACTGAGGTATAACACTGACCTGTATACTGAAGTAACGATCAGCCGTATGGCAGATCACCTGCAGCGGTTGATGGAGGCGTTGATAGCACAGCCCCTGACGCCTCTTAAGCAGTTAAAC
>NZ_CALEJS010000030.1 GCF_937898475.1 uncultured Chitinophaga sp. | reverse complement strand
TGTAAATTTCGCTTAAGGTATCCCCTTGTAACGGTGAAGGTAACCCCTCTGCAAGAAGGGCCAAAAGAGAAAGAGCTATTATGAAGGGTTCAAAGATATGATTTGGTGGTTAGACTATTATTTTTTCTTTCTTCTGGATTCACCTTTTAATTCAATTCGATGGCTTCGGGCTGTCAGTCTGTCAAGGATGGCATCGGCCAGGGTAGGTTCATCCAGGTAATCATGCCACGCTGATACGGGTAACTGAGAAGTAATTATCAGAGATTTTTTTTCATACCGGTCCTCCATGATTTGGAGTAATGCCAGCTTTATGTTTTTGTTTATATGCTGCAAACCAAAGTCATCAAGGATGATCAGGGGCACCTTTTCCAATTGATTTAATAGTTTAACGTAGCTTCCTTCCGTTTTGGCCATGAGGATGGTTTCGATTAACCGGTTCATGTTAAAGTAGCGGGTTTTAATGCCCATGATGCATGCCTGGTGTCCGAGTGCACACGCAGTTACACTTTTACCACAGCCGGTAGCTCCGGTAATCAGTATATTTTCTCCTGACCTGATGTAATTTCCTTCCAGTAAACTGCTCCAGGAAGCTTTTGTGAGATTTCTTTCAGGGCTGCAGTCTATCTGCTGGGCCGTTACGTTAAAACGGAACCGTGCGGCTTTTAAAAGCGATTCCATACGTTCGTTGGCACGGTGTAGTTGTTCAGCCTGTAACAGATGGGCCAGCAGTTCGTGCCCTTCCAATTGCTGATTAACCGGCAATTCCAGTTGACATCGGTAACTGGCTGCCATGCCGTTCAATTTTAAATCTTGCATTTGCTCAAGGGATTGTGTCGTGTTCATTGATGTTGATTTTTATGAATGATAAAAAAAATACCGTTTGGCGCTGTAGGAAGCATATGATTGGTTAATAAAAGCATCCATGCAATGCCGATAGTAAAATCATATGCTTACTACAGTGCAAGCCCGCGGCAGGCGTTGGAGAACTGATGTGTGTACTGTCTGTAACATCGTTTTGATCTCTATTTATAATTTTCAGGACCTCTGATATTATCGTGATCAGGCAACTGTTCTTCCTGTTCGTCCTGCTCTTCATCAAAAAGTAAGGGATGCTTATCCAGTCCAGCTTCAAGGATATTACGGATCAGTTTCAGCGTTGGCCTGGGAACATTGGCAGCCCTGCGGCAGGCCGCTTCCAGTCGATCTCTACCATATGAGTCCTGTAGGCGTATCATAGCGTGGCAGGTCTTGAAGTTCTGTTCGGGGTATATGCTGCCATGCAGCAGGCGATCCGCTGCCTGCCGGGTATATTCACCCACCCAGCCGGCTTTGCCGAGCAGTTGTTCTACCGTCCATCCCCGTAACTCAACTATATGCTGATGATTGGCAGGCATATGTTCGTGGATGCGGTTAAACTTAGGCTCTGTGCTGCTACGGACATGGAAGGCAACGCGTTCATTTTGATAGAATACTTCTACGGTTCTGCTATCATAGCTCACCCATACCTTGCAGCCAACGTATTGATATGGGACTGTGTAGTAGTGCTTGTTATCTGGTAGCTGGATGGCATAGTTGGTCTGGACGGTTACCTGTTTTCCTTTTTTGACCTGGTATGGCTGCGAAGGGAGTGCTTTTAAAACGGGCTGCTCCTGGCGCATAAAGATATCCAGGCGGCTTTCAGGACTGTTCTTATATGGCTTTCTGTTGAGGATGTCCAGGTGCAGGCGGATATGATGATTAAGCGATTCGATACTATGGAACACCTCATTGCGTAGTCGCGCATAGATATGCGTATAGACAATGTTTACAGCTTTCTCTACCATTGCTTTATCGGTAGGCTCTGCCGGGCGCGTAGCGCTAAAAGTAGTATTGTAGTGGTCTGCAAGCTGGTTACAAAGATCTGTAAATGCAGGCTCGTATCTATCAGCACGCTTTGCGGCCGTTTTAAAATTGTCGCACAGAATGGTTTTGGTAACACCACCGATGTATTTGAGATGCTCATTAATACAATGCGCAAAGTCGGCTGTCTTTTGCGATGGCACTGCAATGCAGAAGATTAGCCCGCTAAAGGGCAACACACCGATGAAGACCTCGCAGGCAATTACTTCACCTGTTTGCCTGTCTACATAGCTGAGTTTCTTTCCGGCAAAATCACCCTGTATGAACTCTCCGGGAATATATTCCCAGTGGAAGGCCGGGTCACTGTCTTTCAAAAACTTCCTGAACAGCACACAGTATTGCGTGTATTTGTAGGGGTTCTCATGGTGTTGGCAGTATTCGATCCAAAGCAACTGTTTGGTAACACCGGTTTTATGCAGTTCATGCTGTGCCTGCTTAAAATGATCCAGCAGGGCTTCAAAGCGTTTACCGCGGATGAGCGTATAATCGCTATTATAAACAACGGCAGCCAACTCCTTATCACTGTCTGGGTATGGGGTGTCCTCAATGGCATCAATGGGATCCATTTTACGCAGGTATTTTTTTACCGTCTTACGGCTTATACCTGTTCTTCGGGCTATTTCTTTTATGGCAACACCGTCTTGCCGTAACTGAATTACTTGCTTGATCTGGTTCATATCAACTGCTTTTTGAGCCATTTCCCCTGTTTATGTTTCTAAATAGGGGCAAATGAATGAAATAGCGCTGACGCTTTTGAACCTTCTAACACAAAGGGGTTACCATGCTCCGTTATACGTTTAATACGATGAGGCGTCTAAAGGGGTTACCATGTGCCGTATTGACAGTGCAGAAAAATGTTGAATCTTCTGAAAGGAAAGGAAAACAGGTGGGACCTAAGCGTATAATTTTGAATATTCGGTCAATTACAGGTGGGGGTACCATCAGCGAAATGAGGGGTTACCATAAACGTTTTAGGGGGATACCATGATGCGTTTTCTACA
>NZ_CALEJS010000029.1 GCF_937898475.1 uncultured Chitinophaga sp. | reverse complement strand
TTTTTCGAGCATGCACATTTTCATATATTCCGGATCGGGATTTCGGTCTGCATCACCTATAGTCATAGGTGATGAACAAGAGCCTGCACTACCTCCTGCCCCAGACATAAAATCGTTATGAAGTTCATTTCTCTCCAGACTGGTTACCGGTATAAGTGTCTGGTTGCTTTTTCCATTATAGAACCCAAAGTAATCCTGGCTATTGGAATTGTGCTGCGGCACAGGTACGCTGTTGTATTCAAAACGATATTCCTTTTCAACACCGCCCGATTCGTCTGAAAAACTGAAGCCGTCCAGCCTAAGCCTGTAGCAGTCACGATTTTCAAAAAACGGAGTGGAAAGAAAATAACTATGCAACAAATTAACCTGCTTTACAAAAGTGTAAGTTCCATCAGCAGCCTTTGCATACTGAATAATCTTATCCAGCTGTTTACCGCCACCATCTTTCCTTGTATTGCTGGTGGAAAACACCAGTTTCCCACCTCTGAAAGTGATCTCTGAAGGCTGAAGTTCTGATCTGTTTATGGTACTTAAACTTGATACAACGCTTTGCCCCAGGCAACCATCAAATGTTTGGCCTACCGAAAGAGCATAGCTTTTGACATAATTTTCTATGAAGTTAACCTGATAGGTGAAAGCGATTGTATCTTTACGGGACGGTGAAATGATGCGGGTTAAGTACCAGGTTGCTGCATAAAATTTATTGATCTGACCTACATCGAAGCCGGTAAATTCAACATCATTGAACTGGTAGATAGCCCCGTCATCATCTGTAATTTCAAATATAATATCACTCGACGAATTGTTCCGGCTTGCAAAATTGACCTTTACCGGCGAGTACGGAATGGTCATAAAGTTCTTCTCCCGCGTATAGATAAACTTACCGCTCTTGCCGCCAACCGTATAGGCAAACAGATCTGGTTCCATATCACCTGATGCATTGATCTTGGCAGCTAGCGCGTCATAGTACGTATTGTTTCTCAGTTCACTGGCCCTTAAATGACTATAGGCAGGATCCATAAAACCGCGTGGCTGCTCATCTACCATACCATATACTGTACGGGAAATCACTCCGCCGGCATTCACTGACCAACCCAAACCTGCCCAGGTGGCCATTTGGTTCACTTTGATACCGGATGCATGATATGAAAGCGTAACAGGCAAACTCAGCTCCCCGCTGTTCACCGTAAAAAGGTTAAAGCTGATCTCAGGGGTGCCTGTAATTGTTCCCACCGGATAAGTACCATATTTGCCTAATTCTGCCGCGTTAGGCGAAAGCGGGATATATTTCTGCAAATCTAATCCTGGCTGCTGCTCCTGCTGCGCCAAACACCTTACATAAAAAGTCAGGAAAACGGTCGTAAGAAGTAACCGGGTTGTATTCATGTCTTTATTTATATCTCTTTACAATTGATTCGACGTATCGAAAACAGCAGATTCATTCCCGGGAGGAAACGTTACCAGGTATAGGCACAGGATAACATCAATAATACTCCGATAGAAATTACATCTTTTGTCTGATCAGGTTAAAAAACTCAAACAAACTTCAATTATCCCAGGGTCAACTTCTTCCTCCTCCAATTTCTCTTATCAGCTTTGCAGAAGTAGTGTATAGGGTAATCTTCGCACTCTTGAACATCGGGGTGCAAAGAAAAAAACTTTTCTTCTAAAATGAAACTTTTTCAAGAAATTTCATCACAAGCAGCCTATCTTGCAATTTGCAAAAAACAACACAAGGTGTACATTATCAAACGTTTTGTAACAGCGTTACTGCTGGGGACAGTATGCTGCAATATTTCCTATGGGCAGTCAACACAAAAAAACGGGATCAATATCATTCCCAAACCATCGCAGGTAACAGCCGGGGAAGGTTATTTCCTACTGAAGCCAGGTACGGCAATATTTGCCAGTCCGGTCTTTCAGTCTGCCGGCAGGTTGTTTATTCAGCAAGCCGGTCTGACGCAAAAACTGCAAACATTAAAAAGCAGTACAACACCGGCGGGTAGTATCAGCATTGTAAAAGCGGCGCGTAACGCTTTCCCCTCCCCTGCTGCTTACCGGCTGGAAATTACATCGGGTAAAGTAACTATTACCGCCGGCAGCGACACCGGTGCATTGAATGGCGTGTACTCTCTTTTGCAATTATTGCTCCTGCAACCAGAGAAAGGTATGCTGCCCTGTGCCCTTATCAATGATCAGCCGCGCTTCTCTTACCGCGGCATTCACCTGGATGTGTCCCGCCACTTCCGGGATACCGCACAGATCAAACGTTTTCTTGACCTGATGGCGCTTTATAAAATGAACACCTTCCACTGGCACCTCACCGATGGCGCCGGCTGGCGGCTGGAAATAAAAAAGTACCCGGAACTTACCAGGCAGGCGGCCTGGAGAACACATGGCAACTGGAAAGACTGGCGGGACCATGGCCGGCAATACAGCAAAGAAGGCGATCCTAATACCTACGGAGGTTACTATACGCAGGACGAGGCACGGGCAATGGTAGCCTACGCACAGGAGCGCGGTATTACCGTCATCCCTGAAATAGAGATGCCAGGCCATTCTGAAGAAGTGCTCGCAGTTTACCCGCAACTGGGCTGCACCGGGCTGCCTTATAAAAACTCGGAATTCTGCCTGGGTAATGACAGTACCTTCACTTTCCTGGAAGATGTGCTGACAGAAGTAATGAACATCTTTCCTTCTACGTATATACATATCGGTGGCGACGAAGCAGATAAAAAAGCCTGGAAGCAATGCCCCAAATGCCAGCAACGGATAAAAGACGAGCACCTGGCAGATGAACATGCCCTGCAGAGTTACGCTGTCCGCAGAATGGAAAAATTCCTGCAGCAGCATCATCGCAGGCTGCTGGGTTGGGATGAGATCCTGGAAGGCGGGCTGGCGCCCGACGCCACCGTCATGTCCTGGCGAGGTGAAGCCGGTGGTATCACCGCCGCCAAAGAAGGCCACGACGTAGTAATGACACCCGGCCGTTTCTGTTACTTCGATGCCTACCAGGGCGACCCGGTAACGCAGCCCGAAGCCATTGGCGGCTATCTTCCCCTGGAAAAAGTATACAGCTACGATCCTGTGCCACAGGAGCTGGACAGCAGCGCCGCGCAACATATCCTGGGCGCCCAGGCAACTATCTGGACGGAATACATTCCTACTTTCAGTCACCTGGAATATATGACCTATCCCCGGTTACTCGGACTTTCAGAAGTGACCTGGACTGCGGCGAAAGACAAAAGCTGGACAGATTTTCAGCAAAGACTTCAGGCGCATTACCTGTTACTGCAACGCTTACACGTTAACTACTACCGGCCTTCTTATGATCTTACCATAAAGCCCGTGTTCAATTACTCACAACGCACCGCCACGATAACATTCAGCAGCGAACAATATCAACCGCAAATAAGATATACCCTTGATGGTACGCAGCCAAATGCCGGCTCTCCCCTGTTCAAAGACAGCATCCTGCTGGATCATTCTGCAGTAGTGACCGCAGCCATTTTCCGGGATACAATCCAACCTGGAAAGGCGGCCAGCCTGGCAGTAGACTTTCACAAAGCCATCGGCAAAAAGGTACAGTATAACAAACCTTACAATAAAAGCTACGTAGCACAAAAGGAACACACGCTGGTAAATGGCTACAGGGGCAGCCTTACCTATGGCGATGGCCAATGGCAGGGCTTCACCAATGACCTGGATGTTACGCTGGACATGGAACAGCACACCAGCCTGCAAAGCCTGTCCATTTCATTTATGCAGCTGACAGGCCCGGGGGTTTACATGCCGGGATGGGTAGAAGTATCAGTGTCAGATGACGGACAAAATTTCCGGTCTATACAAAAGATAGAGAACGATGTACCGGTTTCCCAGGCAAGATTAACTTTTAAGGAGTTTAAATTTGATTTGAAACAGGTGGAAGCAAGATATGTAAGAGTGCAGGCAGCAAATACGCAACACGGATTCCTGTTTACGGACGAAATAATCGTGTACTAACATCATATAAAAACAAAGCCCTCCGGGAATACTGATATCCCGGAGGGCTTTTTATAAATAAGCAGGCTTACTTTACGTTAAACCCCTGCTTTAACACAAAATCATCCGAGCTGCGGCCAATATTCAATGTATACTGCCCTTTATATAGTTTCCAGTTATGGGCACCGAGATCCCATTTCTGCAGATCACTTACCGGGATGCTAAGTGTAACAGTTGCTTCTCCGCCTTTATTCACGCTTACCCTTGCAAAGGCTTTCAGCTCCTTCAGCGGCATCCTTTCCAGGTTGGGATACTGGATGTACGCCTGTACCACTTCATCGCCATCATAGGCGCCTGTATTCTTCACGTTCACACTTACACGGATCGTATCCTTCAATGCGTAGGCCTTTTGGGGAGCCTCGCTCCAGGTATAGTCAAAGCTTGTATAGCTTAAGCCGAATCCAAAGGGATAAGCTACCGCACCTTTGAAATAGCGGTAAGTACGGCCTTTAACGCTGTAGTCCTTATAGTCAGGCAAATCGCTCAGCGAGCGGTAAAAGGTCAGCGGCAAACGGCCTGAAGGCGATACATCGCCGAACACGATGTCTGCCAGGGCGCGGCCGCCCTGCTCGCCGGGATACCAGGCCAGGATGATGGCGTCTGCATAAGGTGCTATTGCGGCAATATCTACAGCGCTGCCTGCGGTAACTACCGCGATGATCGGCTTCTTATGCGCAGCGCGCAGCTTCTTCATAAACGCCAGCTGGGAAGCAGGCAGGCTGAGGGTAGCTTTATCACCGCCGGAAGCAGACAGGAAAGCGTCTCCCTCCTCTCCTTCCAGTACAGGGCTGAGGCCTATCACCGCAATGGTAAGGTCGCTATTCTCAGCTGCCCATATCCCGCCAAAGTGTACGGTATCTTTATAATCGCAACCCAGATCATATTGCACCGCAGTAGCAGGACCGGCTGCTTCGGCTATACCTTCTGCAAAGGTCACCAGCTTACCATTAATGCCATGGTAGTTAGCTACCAGCGGATCCACCGCGGCGGCATTCGTGCCCAACACCATGATAGAGCTGTACTTATCTTTCGGCAAAGGCAGTACACCATTGTTCTTCAGCAGTACCATGCTTTGTTGCGCCGCTTTGCGGGCCAGTTCAATATGATAATCATTATGCACGCTGTCGGCGCCGTAACGGTTATAAGGCGCCAGTCCGCCTTCGTCAAACAGGCCCAGCTTCATCTGCGTACGAAGACTGTAGCTTAATACGCTGTCTACTTCTTTCTCCGTCAGCAATCCCTGATCAATGGCTTTCTTTACGTCATCCTGCAGGATGCTGCCGCATTCCAGGTTAACGCCTGCCTTTACCGCCGCTGCTGCTGTTTCCGTTTTAGAGGGGATTGCCTTATGACGCAGGTAAATATCATCCAGCGCTCCGCAATCGGTCACCATCTGGCCTTTAAACTTCCACTCATCGCGCAGGATGGTTTGCAGCAGGGTTTTGCCCGTGCAGCAGGGCTCTCCGTTCAGCCGGTTGTAGGCGCACATCATGGATTCCACGCCTGCATCTGCCAGGTGTTTAAATGCATAGAGATAGGTTTCGCGGAGATCTTTTTCATCCACTATCGCATCGAAAGTATGACGATCTGCTTCCGGACCGCTGTGCACGGCAAAGTGTTTGGCGCAGGCGGCTGTTTTCAGGTGAGCGGGATCATCGCCCTGCAGGCCTTTGATAAAAGCAGTGCCCATCACGGCGGTCAGGAAAGGATCCTCACCGTAGGTTTCCTGTCCGCGGCCCCAACGGGGATCACGGAAAAGGTTGATGTTGGGCGTCCAGAAATTCAATCCCATATACCACAGGCGGCGGTTCATGGCGATGGCCAGGTTGTATTTGGCCCTGGCTTCCGTGGCGATGGTATTGGCCACTTCACGAACCAACGCCGTGTTAAAAGTGGCCGACATACCAATGGCCTGCGGGTAGACAGTGGCCTCTCCTGCCCTCGCTACCCCATGCAGTCCTTCGTTCCACCAGTTGTAAGAAGGGATCTGCAAACGGTCTACCGCCGGGCTCCTGTAGCCCAGCATACTGATCTTCTCTGCCAGCGTAAGTGTCTGCAGCAGGTTCTTTACCCGCGCTTCCACTGGTTCATTAACGTTCTTAAATAAATAGGATTGTTGCGCAAAAGCGCCGGTACTCATGCACAGAATGAGCAGTAGACTAACATATTTTTTATAACTCATCAGGAAAAATTTAACACGCAAAGTCTGAGGTTGGAGGTTTGAAGTTTGAGGTTGGTTAAAAGTTGATGGTTCAATAAGTGCCCCCTAAAGCTGGCAGATCTGTCCTTAACCTCAAACATCTAACGATCTTCAAACATCAGACCTTAAACCTTAAACTTAAGCATTGGTTTTAAGTTCACTGTCTGCCATAAAGAAACAGCATTTTAGGGAAAAATAATATCATTCCTTCCTAAAAATATTTTAAACTAAAGGAATGTTCTTTTATCTTTCATTCTTCGAAGCAAGTCAGTAGCTACCCGCTGATCAAACCTTCATAAAACAACTGCCATGCATTTAAACCACGCCAACCTGCCGGTACCCAATGTACCGGCTACTAAAGATTTTTTTGTTCAGCATTTCAACTTTGAAGAACTGCCGGGCCCGGGCAGCGATAAATTTGCCATATTGGAAGGAAAAGGAGGATTTATACTCTCCTTCATGTATGACAAGGAAAGTGAAGGACCGGAGGCCATGGTACGTTACCCGAAGAACTTCCACATTGGCTTTTATGTGGACACGGCGGAAGAAGTGCGTGAAAAGCATGCTGCGCTAAGCAGCGCCGGGATCACCGTCAGCGACGTGGAAGAACTGCACCGGGGTGGTTTTGACTCCGTCACTTTTTACTGTTATGCTCCCGGCGGTTTGCTGGTAGAGGTGAGCGCCCAGGGTTAACAGGGTCCCGGGCTCCCCGAACCAGACAGTTCTGCACCTCCAACACTCCCCCTACATGTTGCAATGGCACGCCTATTGTGATACTCCTGTTATGGAAAAACACATCATCACCATCGTACTAAATGACAAGCCCTACCAGCTTTTCATTTCCATAGATCACCAGGAAGAAGAGATCACCTACCGGGTAGAACCTGGAGCAGATGAGGAGGAACTGGACAATATCATCCCGGAAAATCTCGAGTTCAGGGCCAATGGACATGTAAAGTTTGACGAACGGCTGAAGACAGTAGAAAGCGAGCAGATAGCACGCCTGATATGGCAGGAAATACTGGATAAACTGAACCATCTGTAGTGAGATCCGGCTTCACACCGGCACCTGCGCCGGACAGGCAAAACTAAGTGACTGCATGTCCCTGTATACCTATGCAATACCCCATACTCCAACCATCTGCATTCCCCTTTCATAAATTATGGCAACGAAATGAGTATATATTTTCTCATATGCCGTAACTTCCCGCTCTAAAAATATTCGTACGATGAAAACAGGATTTATAGGACTAGGAAATCTCGGAACTCCCATAGCGGAAAATTTATTAATGCAACATCAACCCTTATATGTATACAACAGAACAGCAGCAAAAGCTCAGCCGCTGGCAGACAAGGGCGCGGTGATCTGCACTTCCGTAAAAGAACTGGCCTCCCTTTGCGATGTGGTATTTACCCTGGTAGCAGACGATGCTGCATTAACGCATATCACGGATGGCCCCGAAGGTATTGCGGCTAATCTGCGCCCGGGCGGTATTCATATCTCCATGAGTACTATCCTGCCTGCTACCAGTACTACACTGGCAGCCAGCCATCGCCGGTACGAAAATCATTATATCGCTTCGCCGGTAATGGGCAGACCGGAAGTAGCCAGGGCCAAAAAACTTAATCTGCTGGTATCCGGCGATGATACCGTTATCGCTACTGTAAAGCCGCTGCTCCAGGATGCCGGCGCGGTAAACGTATGGGAATTTGGCCCGGAACCGGGCGCTGCCAACGTGGCCAAACTGTGCAGTAACTACCTGATCCTCTCCGGACTGGCAGCCATGGCAGAAGGTATACAGCTGGCCAGGCAAAGCGGTATTCAGGCCGATCAATGGATGCAGATGCTGACGCAAACATTATTTAACGCTCCTTATTACCATATCTACAGCAGCGCTTTACTGAAAGAAGCGTATGTACCACCCGGCTTCAGCCTCGCAATGGCTTTAAAAGACGCAAACCTGGTCCTGCAGCAGGCACAAACAAGTGGCGTCCCGATGGCAGTAGGGCAAATAACCCGGGAGCTTTTGCAGCAGGGAGTTGCCAACGGGTGGGGTGAGCAGGATGTAGTGGCCGTGCAGAAAGTAATAAGCGGGCAATAACAGCTTATCCCAAGCCCGGTCCATTGGGTTGCGGTTCAGCCTTCTCCGGCGCTTTGATCGCATTCCAGATCTCATTAGCTACCTCCCGGCCTTCCATAGTGATAACACGGGGGGAACACTCCATACCGGCTTCTGTTTCGAACAGAATAAGATTATCCGGCATTTCGCAACCACAAATAGCAGACAGGTTCTGATCCGTAATGTAATAAGCGGGCCGGCCATTATACGCTTCCTGTTCCAGGTGAAGGGTATATTGCCGGCCTTTTACATGAATGTCAATAGTTTTGGTATCAGGCATGTAGCAAAGTTTATTGAAACAGGCCACAAGTTTGGGGCCAGGGGAGATTAATTAGCTATTCACTGTTGGCTTTTAGCTGTTAGCTGGACTAGACAAAGTCTTGAAAGTACCCCGCTTGTCTACACAAATACCGGTCTTAGCTACAAGTCTCCCGGCAATGGGTTCCCTTTGGATAAATTTGGTAACTTATAGCTGCATGAAGATGACCCGCACAACTACAAATACAACTTACGGGATTATAGCCTTGCACATACTGATATGGGGAGTGCTGATCTCACTGCCGCATCTGCTGACCGGCAATCAGCCGCTTCCGCCGGGAGCATTACCGGGCAGTTTCTGGCTCATCAGCAGTATCCTCCATATAGGTGTTTTTTACCTCAATGCGTACGTGCTGTTTCCGCGCTGGCTCAATAAAAAGTACTGGTGGCTGTACCTGGTCAGCATACTCTGCGCGCTGGCGGCTGTTAACTATACTAAGATCGTCATCCTGGCAACCTTCTACCCCCATGTGAATATCAGGGGCGCCAGCCGGATGATGGTTTTCACCCCGGTGATCATCTTCCTCATAGCCAGTATCATTTACCGCCTCGTAATAGATAAGATCCGGTACGAAAAAGAACAGAAAGAACATCAGGCAGCACAGCTGGCCATGGAGCTGAAATTCCTGCGTTCGCAGATCAGTCCGCATTTTCTGTTCAACGTACTCACCAACCTGGTATCCCTGGCCCGGAAAAAGTCAGACCTGATGGAGCCTTCCCTTATTATGCTGTCTGACCTGATGCGCTATATGCTCTACGATTCTGAAGTAAAAAAAGTGCCGCTGGAAAAAGAGGTGGCGTATCTCAAAAGCTATATTGAACTGCAGAAACTGCGCTTCGGAGAGGACACACGCATAGAAACCCGGATAGAAATTGCGCCCGCCGGCGAACAGCTGAATATAGAGCCCATGTTGCTGATACCCTTTGTGGAAAATGCCTTTAAGCACGGTATCGGCTGGATCGCCGATCCCTGGATCTCCATCCGGCTGATAGTGACGGAGAACTGCCTTACCTTTACCGTCAGGAACAAGTTCAGCTTGAACGGAGCTGACAGTAAAGACGCCAACTCCGGCATTGGTCTGGCCAATGTGGGCACGCGCCTGAAACTGCTGTACCCGGATCAGCACACGCTTACTGTACAGACAGATGCTGATATATTTTCCACCGTATTAACTTTACAGCTACGATGATGCAATGCCTGGCCATAGACGATGAAAAGCTGGTGCTGGATCTGCTGGAAGATAATATCCGGCAGGTGCCCTACCTGCACCTGGTAAAGGCCTGCCGCAACGCGCTGGAAGCTACCGCCGTGCTGCAAACCACGCCTGTTGACCTGATTTTCCTGGATATACAGATGCCCGGACTTAACGGACTGCAATTCCTGCAAACATTGCCCACACCACCCATGACCATCCTCATCACCGCTTATGAACAATATGCGCTGGAAGGTTACAACCTCAATGTGGTAGACTACCTGCTGAAACCAGTTTCCTTTGAACGTTTTCTCAAAGCGTGTAATAAAGCACAGGAAAAATTCCAGTGGCAGCAGCAGGCAACTCCTGGCGCCCATACAGCCGCTGCTCCCGACCATTTCTTTGTGAATGTGGAATATACACTGGTGAAAGTGGTGACCGATGACATCCTTTACGTTGAAGGGTTGAAGGATTATGTGAAGATCCATATCGCATCCTCTAAAAAGCCGGTGATCACCCGGATGAGCATGAAAGCGATCGAAGAAAAACTCTCCCCTCCCCGTTTTGTGCGTACCCATAAATCATTCATCATCGCTACGAACAAGATCACCGCCATTAAAAGGGACCTGGTGTGCTTAGGTGAGCTGGAACTGCCGTTGAGCGAGTTTTACAAAGCCAATCTTGACAAAGTGATCCACCGCTGAAAAGTAAATTATCCGGAATTCCCAGTACATTAGCCTTATAAACAACCGTCCATGCTTGCCATCAGCTATGAAGCCTTTTATGAGACCGCCCGCCTGCTCAGCTTCTCAAAAGCGGCAGAGGTATTGTATATGACCCAGCCATCCATCAGCAAACATATACGCCTGCTGGAAAACCAGTTCAAACTCAGCTTTTTTGAACGGAAAGGCAGTACCATACAGCTGACAGCCGCAGGAAAGATCCTGTTTGACCACGTAAAACAGGCTAAAGAACTGCAGCGGAATATGCAGTTCAATCTCAGCAGCCTCTCAGGCAAACAGCAGGCGAAAGGCTCCCTGGTAGTAGGCGCCAGTACGACTATATCGTTGTATGTAATACCAGGCATCCTGTCCAGCTTCCACCAGCAATACCCGCATATCCAGCTGCGGCTGCTGAACAGCAATTCAGAGAATATACTGCGCGCATTGCTGGAACAGGAAATTGACCTCGGTATTACTGAAAGCAGAAATAAACATACCACGGTGCAATACAAATTCTTCATGAAAGATGAAGTGATCCCCGTGTGTCATCACAGCAGCCCCCTGGCAAAAAAGAAACGGGTAATGGTAGAAGAGCTGAGAACCATACCGGTAGCGCTGCGCGAAAGAGGCAGCGGCACCCTGGCCGCAGTGGCGGAAGCACTGGCGCCATTTGGCATCTCTATACAGGACATTAATAACCGTATTATCCTCGGTGGAACAGAGGCGCTGAAAAATTTCCTTATGAGCGATACCTGCCTGGGGTTCCTGCCCCAACGATCCGTGGAAAGGCTTATTCAGAGCGGTGAACTGGTTCGTATTGATATCCCCGGATTAAAGATCCACCGCTCCTTCTTTTTCATGCAGCGGCAGGGCACCAGCGATGACCAGATCAACAATATTTTTATAAAGCTGGCCCGCAAACAGTATAACCCCAGGTAATAGTATATGCATATTTAGTATAACCTGCAAAGGGATGGGCTGAGTACCTTTGACGTGTTGAGACTTCAACAATCGGCTTATGAGAACAATTCAGACATTATCTATGCTGCACGCCCTGCAATGCAGTCACTGCGGCCAGCACTATGATCCATTCCAGCTGCATCAAACCTCCGTATGCTGCAATGCTCCCCTGGTAGCACAATATGACACGGCAGATATTGTACCGCTTTCACGCGAAGTGCTGCCTGCCCACTCAGAAAATATGTGGCGCTACCTGGAAATGCTCCCCGTCTTTGATGTAGAGAACATCGTAACACTGGGCGAAGGCATGACGCCGCTGCAAACCTTGCGTACTATTCCCGGACTGCTGGGATTTGACAGGTTATACTGGAAAGATGAATCCCAGAACCCAACCGGATCATTCAAAGCCAGGGGCCTCAGCGCCGCCATATCAAAAGCTAAAGAGTTTGGTGTAGAACGTTGCATCGTACCCACCGCGGGCAATGCAGGCGGAGCCATGAGCGCTTATTGCGCTGCAGCAGGCATGCGGGCTATTGTTGTGATGCCCCGGCATACGCCAAAGATCTTCAGGGAAGAGTGCTGGATGTACGGTGCAGAACTGGTGCTGGTAGATGGCCTGATCAACGATTGTGCAGCCGAAGCCGCCCGCATTAAACAGGAACGTGACTGCTTCGATATTTCTACCTTTAAAGAGCCCTATCGCCTGGAAGGAAAGAAAACCATGGGCTATGAAATCGCAGAACAGCTGGAATGGAACCTGCCGGATGTAATTCTATATCCTACCGGCGGCGGTACCGGCCTGATAGGCCTCTGGAAAGCATTCCAGGAAATGCAGGCCCTGGGATGGATCTCCGGCAAACTGCCCCGCATGATCGCCGTGCAGGCAGCTAACTGCCAGCCGGTAGTAAGCACCTGGAACGGATCACAACCCAATTCCAAAAAGTACAATGGACAGCCTTCCATCGCTAACGGACTGGCAGTGCCGCGGCCCTTTGCAGAACCGCTTATGATGGATGTATTGCATCAGTCAAACGGGCACTGCATCGCCATCAGCGAAGAAGACATTAAAGCCAATATGATCATGCTGGCGCGTAAAGAAGGTATCCTGGCGGCGCCTGAAGGTGCAGCGCTGATAGCCGCCCTGCCTCAGCTGTTGCAGGAAGGACACCTGCAGGCGGATGAAAATATCCTGCTGCTGAATACCGGTTCAGGTTATAAATACCTCGAGAACCTGAATATTAACCCGGCTGCTAGTCTCTAAAATCAACATACATATACCTGAAATTGATCACCATTTCACGGAACCGGCGCATAAGATCCTGCCCGATGTTGCCATAATAATATTGATCATTCTCTGTTACAGCGGCTGTCTTTACCGGTGCATTCTTTAAACGGAATGTTTTGCCGGCTATCTGCAGCGCAACTTCCGGCAGTTTATAGCTGCTGATCTTAACGTTGCCGCCTGCACTGCCAAACTGTTTATCATGCAGGCTGTTGGTGGCTTTTATCTCCTCCTGGTATTTGTTGTAGAAAGGCAGGTTAAGATCAGTAGCAGCCGCGCCGGTATCGAAAGTAAAGGGCAGGCTGTCTGTACGATACCCGACGTTCAGCACCGGCATTAACTTATCCAGGCCAAAATTTGCGAAGGGCGCCTGTACCGGTTCGCGGGGTACTGTCAGAAGTGTGTCGCTGATCCTGATCTCACCCATCTGTTCTATTACTGGGAATCCGATAATGCCCTGGATCTTATAGGGACCAAAAGTAAGGGCGCTGTCAGGGAAGATCATAAAGACAGCATCCTTTACCAGGATATGGTCACCTATCTTCATCTCTTTCACTACCGCCGTGCGGGCTTTTACCCTGATGCCGGTAGCAGCGATCACTTCAAAATATTTCTCCCCTGCCAGTAGCCCATTGCGCTTCGCATCGCTTTCTGTGATCACGGAAATATTTGCGCCGGTATCGAACACAAATTGCTGTGTAGTATCGGTAATGCGGACGGGAATATTGATCAGGCCCGCCATATCCCGCTGATACGGTATCCTGGTATCTTCAGTGACGCTTAGCTGCTGGGGAGGAGCATGCTGCAGGCTTTCCCAGATGATAGTCTCATTTAAAATGTCTTCCTGTTCATCGGGAGACAAGTATCCTTTATAATCCGATAGTAATTGAGTGGATACGGTATACGCCTCCTTATAACGGTAACTTTTTACCAGGTTATCGATCTTCAGCCGCAGCAGGGTCACAAACTGTTTAGACGCCAGTAGCCCGCGGTATTTTTCCAGCAGCTGGTCAATATTCCGGTTGCTGGCGTCCATCCGGTTAAAGAAGTTGTCTGTAAAGCAGTGATAGTATAAACGATCCTGCTCTTTCATTCCGGCAGCCTGCTTAATCAATAAATTGCGTAAGGCAAAGAATTGCCTTTTTACCAGCAGGCTGTCCGGATGTTCCTTTTCCCGGGCAAAGCTAAAAACAGTAGTGCAGCAAAATAAGGCCAGTAAAATTGAAGTTCTCATGTAATGCTAATGGTTCGGTACAGAAAAACTGCAATTTATAGCCTGCATAGTTATAGAAAAGTTAAATACCGGGAAACGTTTTAACAGCTACATTTTTGCCGGCCCATATAAAGGTTGGCCGCTTCTCACACCCGTATGTTTTCCCTTATCCAGCTCCAGCTGCCCGTTCACCAATACATACTCAAATCCCACGGCATACTGGTGCGGCTCATTAAAAGTTGCTTTATCATTTACCGTTTTTTCATCGAAGATCACAATGTCCGCAGCCATTCCTTCGCGGATAAGGCCACGGTCTTTCAGCTGGAATTTCTGCGCTGCCAGTGAGCTCATACGCCGGATCGCTTCTTCCAGGGGGATCAGCTGTTCATCGCGCACATACTTACCAAGGATGCGCGCATTGGTGCCATATGCACGGGGATGCGGCATACCTCTACCCGGTGTGGGCACACCCGCATCGGCTCCTACCATACAGAACGGATATTTCATGATGTAGCGGACATCGTCTTCATTCATGCCGTGATATACCATCTGGGCGCCGCCTTTTTCAATCATGTCCATAATAGTCTCCGCTTCAAATTTTGCCTTGCCTTTGCGGCCCAGTAAGCGGTTGATCTCCGTAATGCTTTTACCGTTATAGCTGGTATCTGCAGAATAATAGGCCACCACGCAATAGCTGTAGTCTTTATACTTGTAGCTGTGCAGCTGCTCCAGCATCTCTTTCTTTATGCGGGCCCGCGTGGCAGGATCGTGCAGGCGCGCATTCACAGAATCCTGTCCGCCGGCAAGGGCCCAATCCGGCAGCCGTACGCCTAAATTCGTGCTGCTCGCGGTATAGGGATACTGATCAATGCTTACATCCCAGCCCTCTTTACGGGCCTGTTTCACTAAGTCCAGTATGTTAACAGACTTGCCCCAGTTGGCCCGGCCGCTCACCTTGAAATGTGAGATCTCTACCGGTATATTGGCCGCTTTGCCTATATGAATAGCTTCATTTACAGCATCTGCGGCCTTGCTTTCTTCGTTACGGATATGGGAAGCATATACGCCTTTGTACTGCGCAGCTTTTTGGGCCAGGCCTACCACTTCTTCCGTATTGGCAAAGGTACCGGGAATGTAGATCAAACCGGTGGAGAGCCCTACAGCGCCCTGCTTCATCGCCTTTTCCATGAGGTTTTCCATCTGCTGCTGCTCTTCCGGGGTGGCCTTCCGGTTAGCTGTGCCCATTACGATCCTTCGCGCAGTGTTATGACCATAGAGCGATGCCACATTGATGCCCGGCCGCAGGCTGTCGATCCGCTGAAAAAATAACCCCAGGTCGTCATAAGACCCGCCGCAATTGCCGGTAACAATGGTGGTCACCCCATCGTAGATGTAGTTGTCCGCCGTAGGGCGATTAAAGATGCCGCCTTCCACGTGCCCGTGCACATCAATAAAACCAGGGGCTACCACCAGTCCTTTTGCATCGATCGTCCGGCTTGCCGCCCATCCTTCCAGCTGTTTGCCAACGGCCAGGATGCGGCCATCCTTTACCGCCACATCGCCATAGAACCAGGAATTGCCCGTGCCGTCAATAATGCGGCCATTACGGATCAGGATATCACATTGCTGCTGCTGCGCATAGCCGGTAATGCTGACAAGCAGCAGGGCCATGCCGGTGAACCATCTGAACATAGGTTGTTATTTTTTGCTGTTAGCCTTGAATACGCGAATGAAATTTCCACCCAGTATCTTACGCACATCTTTCTTTGAATAGCCTCTTTCCAGCAGGGCTTTGGTGAGCAAGGGATAATCCGCTACACCGTTCAGCTCACGGGGCGGTGATTCTATCCCGTCAAAATCAGATCCCAGTCCTACATGATCAATACCGGCAAGCCGTACGATATAGTCGATATGATCGATGAGCAGGCTCATAGGCGCCCGCATCTGCTGTACTTCATCCGGATACTTGCTGTAAAGTATATCCTGGATCTCATAAAAGCTGTTGCCGGCTTTTCTGAGTGCGTCCACCTCACTGCGGTGCGCCTCCGTAAAATGTTGCTGCTGCCGGTTATAGGTACTGTCCAGGAAACCCGAATAGAAGTTAACATGTATCACGCCGTCATTCTTTGCAACGGCTTTGATCTGTTCATCTTTCAGGTTCCGGAACACCGGGCAGAGGGTATAAGCGCAGCTGTGGGACGCGATCACCGGCTTAGTGCTGGTGTTGATGGCATCCCAGAAGGTCTGCTCTCCTACATGCGAGAGATCTACCATCATGCCCAGCTCATTCATGCGCCGTACCACCTGCCTGCCAAAATCGTTCAGCCCTTTCTGTGGCGCGCGAACGCTATCCCGGCTTTCATCCTTGGCAGAACTGGCCCAGGATGTAGAATTATTCCAGGTGAGCGTAAGATAACGTGCACCACGGCGGTACAGGCTGTCCAGGTATGACAACTGGTCTTCTATCATATGGCCGCCTTCCACACCTATCATGGCGGCCATTTTTTTCTGCCGCAGGGCCCTTTTCAGTTCCGCAGGCGTGCTTACGATAGCCATCTTATCCGTGTTGCGGGCGGCAATAGCGTAGAGAGAATCTATTTCGATATTGGCGAACGTAAAGGCGGTATCCTTACCGAAACGCTCATCGCAGAAGATGGAGAATACCTGTACGTCTACGCCGCCCTGCCGGAAGCGCGGAAGGTCTGAATGTGTTTTACCATCCAGGTGCTGCGAGATATCCATGCCTTTCATGGTGGCCGAAGACAGCACGTCATTATGCGTATCTACCAGGATGGCATTGGCGTGTATCTTTTTCCAGGATTGCGCGCAGACAGATGCTGACAGTAACAGGCCACAGCCACAAAGGGCCAGGCATTTGTGGAGGGTATTCATCATAAGGTTAAATAACTAAAAAAAACGCAGAATCACAAGAAAATGCGTTTCCCTTCTTTGGCTGATTTACGCGCGGCTTCCAGTATCCTCACCACGATGAGATTGTTCTCCAGTGAGGAGAGATCGTTTCCGGGTTTAAAACCTCCTTTCAGCACGGCTTCCAGGTAAGTAAGATTATCGCGGTATTGTGCCGGTTTGATCGTGATGGGATAGCTGCTGTCTTTCTTTCTGCCCTGGAGATGGTCAGGGTTCAGGGCATGCAGGTATCCTGTTTTGCCAAACACTTCCAGGTCTTTGATGCTGTAAGGCCAGTTCCAGGAAGCCTCTATGATACCGGTGGCATCCGGGTATTCCAGTAGTATGGTGGCGTCATCATCCACTTTGGGATAAACGTCAGGTTTGATCTGGTGCGTAACGGCCATCACCGCACGGGGCGCTTTGCCATTCATGAGCCATGTCATGAGGTTGGCGCCATAGCAGCCAAAGTCCATCAATGCACCGGCGCCATTCTTTACCGGGTCTGTCAGCCATTTCAGGAAGTCGGCACTGCAGCCTATTTCTTTCGGGCCTTCGTGGCCGTCATGTACGATCATCTTGCGGATAGGGCCTATCTCCTGCTGCCCAACCAGTTCAAATACCTGCTGGTTGCTGTTGTACCAGGTGGTTTCATAGTTGGTCAGCACAGGTATGTGATACTGGGCAGCCAGTGCTGCAATGCGGTTGGCATCTTTTACAGTAGTAGCCAGCGGCTTTTCCACCATTACGGGAATGCCTTTAGGCGCACAGGCTTCTACCACCGCCAGGTGATCTGAAATGGCATTGAAGGCCAGCACGGCATCCGGCTTGACATGGCTGAGCATTGTGGGCACATCTTTGTAGAAGATGTTATCCGGCAGCTGGTAGCGCTTCTGCAGGCGCTGGATAAGCTGCTGATCCGGTTCTGCAATACCCAGGATCTTCACATCGCCTTTCTTCCAGCGTGACAGGATCGTGTGTACATGGTCGTGATTCATACCCGCCAGGGCTACCTGTAAAGTGGTTTGCTGTGCGCTGGCAGCAAAGTGGAATAACAGTATTAGTAAGAGTGGAAGTAAACGATGACGTTTCATTGCATGGAAATTTGTGATCTGTGTAAAATATAAAAAAGATCGTGGATGAGGGAAAAAATTGTATGAATACATTGCAATGGGGTCATAAACGTCATATGCGGTTATTTCACCACCCTTACCAGCGGCTTTCCCTTTTCAACAATATAAGTAGCCAGCTCGCTTCCCGTTTCCTTACCAATATTGGTGACTTCATGCGGTGTGCCGGCCGGAATAAATAAAACCTCCCCCGGTTGAAGTATTACTGGCGGTCTGCCTTCCAACTTATATTCCAGGGTGCCTTTAAGCGCATAAACGATCTCTTCACCGGGATGATGGTGCTTAACGGCCGTTACGCCCGGATCAATGTCAACCCGTACCTGTACGGCTTCGCGGCCGGCAATGCTGAGATCATGCTGTTGAAGATCGGTGCGGTGAACACCTTTTTGTTGTGCCTGTGCGCTGAAGGTGGCGGCTATCACGAATGCGCCTGTGAGCATCATCTTTTGAAGGTTCATAATGTAACTTTTTTAGCGTTTGCAATTTGATGATGTAAAAGTAGGTTGACCTCAGCCCGGGAAAAATAACTAAACGGCGGGGCGGACCAGCAGCACCCTGAAGCAGGCATTATGAAAGCTGAAAAGGACCGCCATGCAGGCGATCCTTTTCAATATCTGTAGTCCGTATTTCTTATTATCGCATCTTCACCCGCAGCACATAGCGGTCTGCCGTAATGTACAGCACCGTATCATCCTCCGCCAGCGCACAGTTAGACATCGCTACCGGCCCTTTGATTTTGCCCAGCAGCTTACCAGACTTATCAAAGATCCATATGCCGCCGGGACCGGTAGCAAAGATATTCCCCTGGCGGTCTATCTTCATACCGTCGGGCAGGCCGGTTTGTGTTTTGGCCTCTTCGGTCACATCCCGCAGGATGCGCGGATTGGTCAGCACATCACCAGGTCCCATATCAAACATGTACCACACGGCTTTCCCGGGATCTGAATTGGCAACGATCAATGTCTTTTCATCTGGTGTGAACACAATGCCATTGGGCCGGGTAATGGAATCTGTCAGCAGGGTTACCGCTCCGCCAGCACTAACCTTGAACACACCATGAAACGGCAGTTCGCGGACCGGATCGTTCTCCCGCTGCTCCATACCATAAGGAGGATCTGTAAAGAAGTAGTCGCCATTGCTGCGCATCGTTACATCATTAGGGCTGTTGAATTTTTTGCCCTGGTAATTATCGGCTACAGCACTGAACACCGGTGCAGGGTGCTCCAGGGCAGTATCCATCACGGCCAGGCGGCGGTCGCCATGCTGGCAAAGCACCAGTTTGCCCTCCCTGTTCAGCAACAGGGCATTGGAGCCCAGCTCACCGCCGCGGGGCGTAGGCCCCGTATAGCCGGAAGGTGTAAGATAGGTTTCCAGCCCATTGTCCGGCGTCCATTTATACACCTTATTCTGTGGAATATCTGAGAAAAGCAGCATTTGCTGCTCCGGTATCCAAAGCGGGCCTTCTGACCAGTCAAACCCGTCTGCAATGATCTCTACCCGGGCATCGGCATTGATGATCGCCTCCAGGCCCTTGTCTGTCTTTTCAATAGTACCAATTGTCTGCATATTACCGGCTTTACAAGCGGAGAGCAATAAAATAACGTGGATGATTAAATTTTTCCTGTTCATTCAGGTATGATTATTTACTGGTTATCTTCTTTTCAATGGCTCCAGCAGCTGCATCAGCCCGTTGATCCGGATCACATACATGGTTTCCAGCAGCATGCCCAGCTTACCATCCGGAAAGCCTTTGCGCTGAAACCATTCCAGGTAGGTCACCGGCAGATCACATAACAGCGTGTCTTTATACTTACCAAAGGGCATCTTCATATTTACCAGCTGCTTCAGCGCTTCCGGGTTTGGTTGTGCGAGTTCCATAAGGATCAAATATACAAAATCATATTCCCGTTAACTCATTGTTGTACAATTATCATTAACAAATGTATAACAACTGCCCTGAAGATACGATGGATGATCTCCGGGATTTTTACTAGCTTCACGCGATTATACGATTATGTTTAAGCAGGAAATTTACTCAGCCAGAAGGCGCCAGTTAAAGGCCACTGTAAAGCAGGGCCTTATTTTATTGCTGGGCAATGAAGAAAGCAGCATGAACTATACTGATAACCTGTACCATTTCAGGCAGGACAGCTCCTTTCTGTATTTCATTGGAATTGATCAGCCCAGCCTCGCTGCAGTGATAGATATTGACAATGACCGCGACATCCTGTTCGGCGATGAGCTGACCATGGACCAGATTATCTGGACCGGGCCCAAAACCACCATACTTGACCAGGCGGCTAAAACAGGTATCAGCGATGTAAGGCCCTATGCTGCTTTAGCCACTGTAATAAAAGCGGCACTGGCGTCCGGTCAAAGCATACATTTCCTGCCGCCATACCGTGCAGATAATGCGCAGAAACTCGCAGAGTGGCTGGGCATACCGTATGCTGCGCTGAAAACGCAGGCCTCTGTTCCGCTCATCAGGGCGGTTATCGCGCAACGCGCCATCAAATCTGCCGAAGAGATAACGGAAATAGAAAAGGCCATCGGCATTACGGTAGACATGCAGCTGGAAGCCATCCGCAGCGCACATGCAGGAATGACGGAAACACAGGTGGCTGGCCGCATACACGGACTGGCCCTCAGCGCAGGCGGCAACCTGGCTTTTCCTATCATCCTGACGGTGAACGGACAGATCCTGCATAACCACTATCAGCAAACCGTATTACAAAACGGGCAAATGGTACTCTGCGACTGTGGCGCCGAAACATCCATGCACTATGCCGGCGACCTTACGCGCACCTTCCCCGTGAACGGTACCTTTACGGCCCGCCAGCGCGAAGTGTACGATATCGTAGCCGCAGCTCAGCAAGCGGCCATCGATGCCCTCCGCCCGGGCATCCTGTTCAGGGACGTACACCTGCTGGCCTGCGAAAAGCTGGCCGAAGGCCTGCGTGACCTGGGCCTGATGCGCGGTGACGTAAAAGAAGCCGTAGCAAAAGGCGCACACACCCTGTTCTTCCAATGTGGCCTGGGTCACATGATGGGACTGGATGTGCACGACATGGAAGACCTGGGAGAACAGTATGTTGGTTATACAGAAGACCTGAAAAAGAGCACGGAATTCGGCCTGAAATCCCTGCGCCTCGGCCGTGCACTGGAGCCCGGTTTTGTATTGACCGTAGAACCCGGACTATACTTCATCCCCGAACTGATAGATGCCTGGACCACCCAAAAGAAACACAGTGAATTTATCAACTACGATGCCGTACAGGCCTTCAAAGATTTTGGCGGCATCCGCATCGAAGAAGATTTCCTGATCACTCAGAACGGCAGCCGTCTTCTTGGCAAGCCTTTATATAAAACTGCATCTGCAATAGAAGCGTTGAAATAGCTTAAATGTTTGAAAGTTTGAGCGTTTGAAAGTTAAAAGGACGACTTGAAAAACAGGTACATTTTCAAACGCTCAAACTTTCAGACTTTTTATTATCTTTCCTCTGATTTGCACCTACAATAATGCAGAGAAAGAACAAAGTAGGTCTTCTCAAGACCATCCGTTGCCTGTGCAGCCTGCGCTGGCAGCTGAAAAACCAAAGACAATATATTAAACAACACCTGCCACCTTTACTGGACTCGCTTGCCAGCGGCGGACAAGGGCAATTTAATACCGGCACCATAAAACGGGTCACCAAATACTGGGAGCTTTCCCTGCACGTGATCTGCAACAGCCTGTATAAATTAAGCGGCAGACAGCTCAATGCTGCTGAACAGCATCGTATACTGCTGCTCAGCATTTTCGGCCCGTTGTATGACGACCTGTTTGATGACAGTATCCTCAGCCACGAACAGATTGCAGCGTTTACCCTGCACCCTGCACAACATACACCCGCCAGCTTTGAAGAATATGTAGTAAAGAAAATATACCTGCAACTGCTGGAGCTATCGCCCAACAGTAAAAAGGTAACGGAACACCTGTACCAGGTGTTCCTGTGGCAGAAGGAGTCCTTAAAGCAAATGTCGCCTGATGTAAGCCAGGAAGAGCTTTATGAGATCACTTATAAAAAAAGCTACTATTCCATTCTCTTATTCTATTCCATACTGGACCATTACCCCAATGATGCCCTGCTGGAAATGATCTACCCAATGGCCGGCCTGCTGCAGCTCACCAACGATGCCTTTGACGTGTACAAGGATGTTCACAGCGGCATCTATACCATCCCCAACCTGTATCGCAATTTTGACCACCTGCAACAGCATTTCATGAATGAAGTGGCGCTGTTCAATCAACGGCTCATGCAACTGCCCTTTGTACAGCAGGCCAAAGACTATTACAGCATTACGATTCATGCCCTGCACGCCATGGGCTGGATTGCCATGGAACAGCTACGGGAAAATACCCGCCATATCAACAGTGTGGAAGAACTGGCTACCCTTAGCCGCCAGTCACTCGTCTGCGATATGGACCATCTCCGCCAGCAACTCCGCTGGATCAGGCAGGTGAGATCACTGGTGAATCACCGTATCAATAAAGAAGTAATAATGAATAATTGATAATTATAGAGCAGGTGACACGTCATGATCACATGTGCCACAGCTTTATTAATTATTAATTACAGCGCTGCAGTGCCTCTTCCGTGGTAACGACGGTTGCAAACTCGTGCTGCAGCGTGGCCAGTGATACCTGGTGTACAGTTTCTGCATCAAAACGCTGGCCGTTGGTGCCTTGTTTGGCAAAGGCGGCTGTCGCATCGGAGACGATGTAGGTATGATAACCAAGGTTAGCTGCCATGCGGGTAGTGGTAGATACGCAATGTTCTGTGGAGAAACCGATCACTACAACTGTATCAATACCTTTTTCATTTAATTGCTCCTGTAGATTGGTACCAATGAAGGAGCTGTTCACATGCCGCACCAGCACAGGTTCGCCGGGCAGGGGCGCTACTTCATCCCTGAAAGGAAAGCCTGGACCATCGGGCCATAAGGGCGACTGGGGATTGAGAGCACTGTACTGGATATGAAACAAGGGCAGCCCCTGTTTGCGCCAGTGTTCCAGCAGGCGTTGTGCATTTTGTTCTGCCTGGGGATTGTTACGTTCTCCACCGTAATAGTCAACATTGTCGAAGCCTTTCTGAATGTCGACAAGGATCAGTGCCGGACGGCCCTGTAAAACATTTTCCATGTGATATATTGATTAGGTGTTAGAATGCATGTACTTTACGGATGCGCTGCAGTTGCCGCACGTTCTCAAAGCCGCATTGCGCGGCAATCGCCTCCATCGTAATGCCGGGCGTGTTCTGCAGGGTACGTGCCCGTTCCACCCGCAGTAAGGTAACATATTCGTGAATGCTGATGCCGGTTTGCTGGCGGAAAGTGCGCGTCAGGTTGCGACTGCTCATATTCACTACATCCGCCATTTGCTCAATGGTGCTTTTAACGGAGAGATTTTCAATCAGCCAGTCCTGCAAACGGTGAATACCCTGGTGCAAATGGTTCCGGTAATTCAGGTATACGCTTTCCTGTGTATGCTGCCCACTCCTTCTGAAATATACCACCAGCTCACGGGCTACCTTGTGCACAAACAGCGCGTCGTTGTTCTCTTCCAGTATAAACAGCGCCAGGTCTATCCCTGCGCTGATCCCTGCACTGGTATAAATGATACCGTCTTTTACAAACAACTGGTCATCGAGCACCTGTGCCTGACGGAACTCTTTCTTGAACTGCTTCAGCATGCTCCAGTGCGTGGTGCATTGCCGCCCCTCCAGCAAACCGGCGCGGCCCAGTACAAAAGAACCGATACACACCGAGCAGATATTAATACCGTTGTCATGGCAGCTACGCAGCCAGGCATAGAATCCCTCCCATTCCTGCCGATAGGTAGTATCTCCCAGCAGCTGCTTGTTATAACCGGGAATAAAGATATAATCGCCTGCCTGCAGCTCCAGCTTCGCATAATGATCCAGCCGCGCAAAATGAAGCCCGGAAGAATCGTCTATCTCCGGTTTAAAGGCGCAATAGCACAAGCGGTAATTTCCGCCCAGGCGGGCCGCCTCAAAGAATGTCTGGATGGGACCCGACAGATCGAGCATATGAACACCCGGTGGTACAAAGAATACTACTTGCCGCTGTTGTGCCATAACCTGCTTGTTGTATAACAAAGATAGGCAGGACAATCCGACCGGGAAAGGACAATTGGGCGACATTTTGGGCCATCGCCCCTATTTCGGTATATTTAATACGGATAATGATCTAATTCCTGACTGTATGCAAAGATCCCAACTCCGTTCTTCCCGCACCATAATAGAAACCGCATTGGTGTTATTGTTGTTGCTTGCCCTGCTGGCAGCTTTGTATGATGTGCTTAAAGTTTTTTTCGGCGTTTTCACCTTCGCACTGATATTTTATGTGTCTATGCAGCAGCCTTATGAACAGCTGGTGCGCCTGCTGAATCAAAGGCGCAAACTGGCGGCTGTGCTGTATTCCATCCTGCTGATCCTGATCGTGGCACTGCCCTTCATCTACGTAGTAGCCGCGCCGGGCAGACATGTGAGGAACCTGCTGCAGATAATAGATGATGTGCGATTGCACGGACTGCCCAATCTGCCAGACCGGATGGCCACCATGCCTTACCTCGGCGAGCCGCTCAGCGATTTCTGGAAACAGCTGCAGGAGGATCCACGGGAAGCGCTGGCCGGCTATCAGCACCAGGCGCGGGTCATTATGCACCATCTCCTGGCCGGCGGCGCCGGTATACTCAGCGCCGCCCTGCAGGTGCTGCTGGGCATCATCACTTCTGCCTTCATGCTGGTAAGTGGTGATAAGGTAGTGCAACCCCTGCGCTCCATCCTGCAACACCTGCTGGGAAGAAGAGATGGACTGAGTCTCATCTATGCTACCGCGCATGCAATCAGGGGTGTATCTATTGGCGTAATGGGCACCGCTTTTATTGCCGCCATGATCTCCTGGATCGGCTTCGCTATTGCGGGACTGCATTTCAAGGTATTGCTGGCGGCCCTGGTGTTCTTCCTGGTGCTGATACAGGTAGGGCCACTCATTGTATGGGTGCCGCTGGTGATCTGGGCCGCTGTACAGGGGTACACGGGTACGGCCATATTCCTGGCCATTTACGGCGGCGGCGTGCTACTGGCAGATGCAGTATTAAAACCAGTACTGATCGCCAAAAGCGGTGGCAGGCTGCCCTTCCTGGTGCTGTTCTGCGGAGTGGTTGGCGGACTGGCAGCATGGGGCTTTACCGGCATGTTCAAAGGGGCTATCATACTTGCGGTATTTTACACTGTACTTACCTCATGGCTGGAAAGAAAACAGGGATCGGAAATCTGATCATTAGACATTATTTTTACTGCATGGTTAAGTTTACCACCATCATAGAACAATTTGGAACGCAGGGTGAAAAAACCGGCTGGACCTATATCGCTGTCCCTGCAGATATTGCGCAGCAACTGAAACCCGGAAACAAAAAATCCTTTCGTGTAAAAGGTAAACTGGACCGCCATCCTATAGAAGGTATTGCTTTGATTCCCATGGGCGAAGGCAACTTCATCATGACACTGAACGCAGCGTTGCGCAAGGCCATCGGTAAACGCCGCGGCGCCCAGGTGCAGGTACAGCTAATGGAAGATGATAACCCGAATCCTGTAACCTGTCCGCTGCTGATGGAGTGCCTGCAGGACGATCCGGATGCGCTGCAATTCTTCAACAGTCTTCCGCAGGGGCACCGCAATTATTTCATGACCTGGATCAACAGCGCAAAAACACAGCCCACAAAAGATAAACGTATAGCCGAAGCGGTAATAGCACTGGGCAAACAACAGGGCTTTCCCCAAATGTTAAGGGCCAGGAAAAACAATAAACCTTATTAATACCACCACGTACAAGAAAATTTTCCTCCAACTATTGGCAATCCGCAAACGATTGCATATTTTCGTATCGTACTGCCCTGGTAAATAGCTGTAGCACCCGAACAAATGACTGATACACCAGCTAAACCGAAATATCCTTGAAAGCCTTTACCTACAGTATATACCGAAAAAACGCCGCCTTTGTGTAGTAGTATTTGCCATATTTAGATTTTAGACCGTACCATAAACACAGCACAATAATGAAAAACCTTGCAGACCACGTCACTGCACGCGTATATAACAATCATGTTTATACGTAGGCACGGTATTACATACCGCTGACCAATAATCCATTCACCTTTTAAATCTTCCCTCATGAAAACCCTTACCTTCCATGCAGGGCAGGTATTGCTATGGCTATGCCTGTACCTCTGCCTGCCTTTGCGGCAGGCCTCCGCCCAAACATTGCCTGCCAATTTCCAGCGGGTGCTGGTCACCTCGGGCTTCAACGGCCCTGCCTGCCTGGCTTTCCTGCCAGATGGCCGCATACTGGTAGGCCAGCAGAATGGTCAGCTGCGCGTAGTAAAGAACGGCAGCCTGCTATCCACGCCCGCTATTTCACTGCCGGTCAGCTCCAGCGGTGAAAGGGGATTGATCGGCATTGCCGTTGATCCCGGCTTCAGCACCAACAACTTCATCTATGTGTACTATACACATAGCAGCGGCCCCCACAACCGCGTCAGCCGTTTCACCATGAATGGCGACCAGGCCATTAACGAGCTGGCCATCCTTGACCTGCCCACACTCGGCGATATCTTTCATAACGGCGGCGGTCTTGCCTTTGGCGCAGATGGCAAGCTGCTGGTGGCCACCGGCGACAACAAGGTGGGCGGCAATTCCCAGAACCTGGATAGTTACCTGGGCAAGATCCTGCGCATTAATACCGATGGCAGCGTACCGGCCGGCAACCCCTTTAGCGGCGGCCCGCAGCGCAGCCGCATATGGGCCTATGGCCTTCGCAATCCTTTCACCACCGCGGCAGACCCGGTAAGCGGCCGTTTCTTCATCAATGAAGTAGGCGAAAACACCTGGGAAGAAATCAATGATGCCACCACCGGCGGCCGCAACTTCGGATGGCCCAACGCTGAAGGCAACTGCTCCGGCAGCTGCGCTAACCCGGTATACACTTACAGGATCAACCGCGCAGGCACACCACCCGACGGACAAGGATGCGCCATCAACGGCGGTACTTTCTTTAATGGCGCTATCAGCAACTACCCGGCCGTATATCATGGTAAATACTTCTTCCTCGATTATTGCGGAGGATGGATCAACTACATTAACCCGTCATCTCCTACGCGTACGGCTTTCGCCAGCGGGCTGGGAAGCGGCGCTGTACACCTGAAGCAGGGTACAGATGGTAACCTGTATTTCCTGAACAGGAACAATAATTCACTCTACCGCATTATTTACACCGGCACACAGGCACCAGCCATCACCACACAACCGCAAAACATCAGCGTACCACAGGGCCAGACCGCTACCTTCCGGGTAACCGCTACCGGCAACCCGGCTCCCGGGTACCAGTGGAGAAAAGACGGCGTCAACATCCAGGGCGCTACTGCCGCTTCCTACAGTATTACGAATGTACAGCCCTCCCATGCAGGACAATACAGCGTTGTTGTCAGCAACAGCGCAGGCTCCGTTACCAGCGGCAATGCCACCCTTACGGTCACTGCTCCCAATACTTTTCCCGTTGCTACCATCACCACGCCTGCCAATGGAGCTTCCTTCCGTGCCGGTACTGCCATCAGTTTCTCCGGCACCGGCACTGATGCGGAAGACGGCGCCTTACCCGCCAGCGCATATGAATGGTGGGTGGATCTGCATCATGCCAATCACGTGCATCCCGGTCCCGCCATCAGGGATAGCATTACCAGCGGCACTTTCTCTGTAGGTGCAGAAGGGCATACTGAAACAGACATCTGGTACCGGCTTTATCTTTCCGTGACAGACTCCCGCGGTGAAAAAGACACCAGCTTCGTAGAGTTATTCCCGGTAGTATCCAACCTCGGCCTGCAAACAGTGCCCGCAGGCTTACAGGTACGTGTAAACGATATTCCCTTCACCGCCCCCTACTCCACTCCTTCTGTTTCCGGTATGGTACGGCCCATTGCTGCTGTATCTCCGCAAACACTGAATGGAGTTACTTATGTATTTGACCATTGGGCGCATGGCGGTGCAGCTTCCCAAAACATCACCATTACCGACCGCGACACCATCTTTACTGCACACTATCGCGTAGCACCGGCGGCAGTAAGCATTGCGCCTGTACAGGACGCCTATGTAAGGGATGGTACCAATGCCGGTATCACGCACGGCACTGCTGATTCTACTTTCCTGATCACCAAGCTGGCCCTCGCCGGGCAGTTGAATAATAACCGCGATGCCTATCTTACATTTGACCTGACGCCCTACGGCGGACTATCATCCGTGATCCTACGTGCCTGGGGCGGTATTGAAACTACCGAGATACCCAGCACGCCGGTGGCCGTATTCCCGGTGTCCAATACCAGCTGGACAGAGAACACGCTTACCTGGAACAACAAACCCGCCACAGGCACCAACGCACTGGCACAGGTAACAGTGGCCAGCGGCGGTAATGTATACTACAGCTGGGATGTGACCAACTATGTAAAGAGCGAGCTGGCGGCCGGCAGAAAACGCATCTCACTGGCCATTAAGAACCTGGCGCAGACAGACCAGCGCATCTTCTGGAACGCCAGCGAAGCTGCCACCAACCGCCCGGAACTGTCTATCATCGCCGATACCGTCAGCCTCCCCTGCGATCCCGTAATTGCCAGTACCCACGACGGCAATGTTCCCGCAAATGTGCAGGACAACAACCTGAACACCCGCTGGTCTGCCGATGGCGACGGCCAGTGGATCCAGTTCTGCCTGGCCGGCAGCACCACCATCAGTGCGGTGGACATTGCCTTCTACCTGGGCAATACCCGCACCAGCCGCTTTGATATACAGGTAAGTAATGATGCCAGCAACTGGATCACCGTGGCTGGCAACCTGCAAAGCAGCGGTACATCACTGAACCTGGAACGCTTCTCCTTCGCCCCCAGAACAGCCAGGTATGTCCGCATCACAGGGCACGGTAACTCGGCCAGTACCTGGAACAGCTACACAGAAGTGAGGATCATCACCGGTAGTGCCGCCATCGCAAAAACCACCCAGCCACTGACGTTGAGAGCCGCTCCCAATCCCTTTGGCGACCAGCTGCAGGTGTCCTACACGCTGCAGGAGGCCGGCTTCACCACGCTATGGCTGTACGATTTGTCCGGAAGACCTGTTCAGCAGCTGCTGGGCGCCCGTTCACAACCCGGCGCCTACAACAGGCACTTCCCCACAACCAGATTGCAACCTGGCCTCTACCTGTTAAAGCTAACACACAACGGACGGGGGCTTACACAACAAGTGATCAAATTCTAGTTGAGAATTAGGCATTAATAATTAAGAATTGCGGCCTTCGCACTCATATGACGCCATCGTCGCAGTTCTTAATTACTAATGCTTAATTAAAATAATTTCTAACAGTTCATTTCAAATTGTCTCTATGCGAAAAATCCACAAACTCATCTGGACGCTGAGCCTCGCGCTCTTCAGCAGCGCAGCATTTGCGCAAACACCTGTTGCCCGCAACGGACAACTGCAGGTTATTGGCCTGAAACTCTGTAACCAGTACGGTAATCCCATCCAGCTGCGCGGTATGAGTACCCACGGCATCCAATGGTACGGCTGGGGAAGTTGTTTAACAGAAGCTTCGTTGGACGCCCTGGCATACGACTGGGGGGCTGACATTCTCCGTATCTCCCTCTACGTGCAGGAAGGCGGCTATGAAACCAACCCGTCCGGTTTCACCGCACAGGTGAACCGCCTGGTGGAAGAAGCCACGGAACGCGGCATGTATGCGCTGATAGACTGGCACCAGCTGGATCCCGGAGATCCCAATGCCAACCTGGCCCGCGCCCGTACCTTCTTCACGGCGGTGGCCAACGCCCACAAAGACAAAGTGAATGTGATCTACGATATCTGTAATGAGCCAAACGGCGTAAGCTGGAACCAGATCAAATCCTATGCAGACCAGATCATACCAGTGATCCGCGCTATTGACAACAATGCGCCCATCTTCATTGGTACCCACGGCTGGTCTTCCTTTGGTGTATCTGATGGCCGTACCGCACAGGATATCCTGAACAACCCGGTGAACTTCCCCAACATCATGTACACCTTCCACTTCTACGCCAGATCACACCAGCAGGCATACTATGACCAGCTGAACTGGGCTTCTGACCGTCTGCCCGTATTCGTTACAGAATTTGGCACACAGGAATACACCGGCGATGGTCCCAACGATTTCACGTTCTCCCAGCGATATATTGACCTGATGCGTAATAAGAAGATCGGCTGGACCAGCTGGAACTATTCTGACGACTTCCGCAGCGGGGCTGCATGGACCACCGGTACCTGCTCTAACGGCCCCTGGACCACTGCCCGCCTGAAACCTGCCGGCGCCTGGATCCGCGAAAGGATACTGAACCCCGCCGATGATTTCCCCGGCGGCACACCTGCCTGCACCCCGGTTACTGCCAGCACCCACGATGGCAATGTACCGGCTAATGTGCTGGATAATGACTTCAACACCCGCTGGTCTGCCGATGGCGACGGCCAATGGATCCAGTTTTGCCTCAACAACTCTTCCAGCGTTACCGGTGTAGACATTGCCTTCTACCAGGGCAATACCCGCACCGCACGTTTTGACGTGCTGGTAAGCACAGACGGCAACAGCTGGACCAGCGCCGCTACCAACCTGCAAAGTAACGGTACTACCAATGCCCTGCAGACTTTTAACTTTACTCCCAGAACAGGTAAGTATGTGCGCATTGTAGGCCATGGCAACTCCGTGAGCACCTGGAACAGCTTTACGGAAGTACGGGTAAAAACAGCAACTTCCTTTGCCGCCAATACTACTCCTGTACTGAGCGCCAAAACAACCGCACAGCCGCTGGAGATCAACGTCTATCCTAATCCATTCCGTGGTAACCTCAGCGTAAACTTCAAACTGAAGGAAGCCAGCTTTACCACCCTGGGCATCTATGATATGTCTGGCAAACTGGTAAGCCGCCAGCTCAGTGAACGCTTACAGGCCGGCAGCCATAACAAAACCCTGGAAGCCGGCAATCTGCCTGCAGGCACCTACCTGCTGAAAGTGGTGCATAACGGCCAGGTAAGTACGAAGAAACTGTCTAAACAATAATAAATACGGAACAAGTTCCGTTAACCGCTGTGTGCGTCCTCTGAATAGCACTCTTTAACACATGGCGGCAACGGAACTTGTTTCAACAAGCTGGTAGCAGCAGCCTTCGGCTCATAGCTAACAGCTATTAATTAGTATCCCGGATTCTGCTCCGCCGCTCTTTCTGCCTCCGACAGGGGTACCCCATTCCTGAACAGGCGGTCTATATGCTGCTGCGGAATAGGCCGCAGTTTATGAAAAGGCTGTATGGCGCCGGCAGAAGGGTTAAACAGTTTAGTGCGTTCCACCAGGCTTTCCGTACGCGCCAGGTCCATCCAGCGGTAAAACTCTCCCAGCAGTTCACGGGTCCTTTCGTTAAGCATGAAATGAATGAATCGTCTCTCTTTTGAATTAGCGGATGGCGGGTACTGCTCATGCTGGTCGTTGGCCTCAAACACGGCTTCCGTCACCAGTACATGGTTTTCCGTGCTGTTTACATCTCCCATGGTACCGCCCTCCGTTAACCAGAAATGCACCGGCTTGGCTTCTCCCTGCTTATAGGCGGCACGCCTGCGCAAGGTGTTAATGTATTCCAGCGCTTTGGCATAATTACCCTTACGCCCATACGCTTCTGCGGCAATCAGGTAGGTTTCACCCAGGCGGGCATACACGCCGTCACGTCCAGCCGTTTCGGTAGAGATGTCCAGGCGGGTGGGATCCATGTGTTTCACCAGGGTAAGAAAATCCTGCTTGTTGTATTTATTGCGCGGTATCCAGAGGTAGGATTTCTTCCCGATCTCTGCATCGCTAACATTCTTATGGAGGGTAAGCAGCACCGCCGTATCTCCCAGCTTAAATTTAGGCTGGCCAACCAGCGCAGGCGACGGGGCATTATCTGTGGTCCATTTGGGAATGGTGCCTGCATTGTTGGACATATATGCTGTACGGAAGCTTTTATAGAACCGCGAATCGTTCTTCCGGTCAAAAATATCCATGGTATAATCGGTAGGCATCAGGCGGCGAAAAGGCCTGCCATATGGAATATCACGCTGCATACCCGGTTTGCCGTCATATACCATCTGGTAATACAGGTGCGCACGGTTGCCGGATCCGTTCAGCATAAAGGCGTTGTTATTGAACTGCGCTGCCAGTATCACTTCCCGGTTCTCCTGGTTGTTGATATTCCAGAGATCCGCAAAATCGTTCAGCAGCTGGTAAGGGCCATCCGCAATCACCAGGTCGGCCCAGTAGGCGGCGCTATCCATATCGGTGACCTGCTGCCCCCGCTGCTCCGTTACTGCGCTGCCGCGTGTTAAGTATACCTTGGCCAGGTAATGACGGGCCGCACCTTTGGTAATACGGCCGTACTGTGATTGAGTAGCCGGCAGTACAGATTCTGCAAAGCGCAGATCAGTGATAATGCTCTGATACACCTCCGCCACCGGCGCGCGCTCAAATTCAAGGCGTACAGTTACATCGCCGTTAAGCGTGAGCGGTACTGCGCCAAACTGCTGAACCAGTACAAAATAATAGAAGGCGCGCAGGAAACGCAGTTCTGCAATACGCTGGTTCCTGTTGGCTTCACTGACATAGAACTGTGTGCCCTCTATCGCCGGAATGCGCTGTATGCCTATATTACAGGCGTTAATTGCCCGGTAGTAGGCAGTCCATAGGTCATGGATATACGCCGCAGAAGAAGGGTTAAGCTGGGTGGTGTAATCATCAAAATATTTATTTTGCCCATCAGCCGCCTGCGTGTATTCATCTACACCATAGTTGAACAGGGTAAAGCTCTGCTCACCGTTAAACATATAGCGCAATTCGCTGTAGGCGCCGTCTACCAGGTCTTCTATCCCTGCTTCCGTATCATAGTAATCATAGGAGATCTGGGTTACCATTTCTTCGTCCAGGTACTTGCTGCAGGAGCACAGGCAAAGAATGGCAAGGAAAATATATAGTGTCTTTTGCATGATCGTTGTGTTTATTAATTAGTGATCAGAAGCCTACGTTAATGCCAAATACAAAGCTTTTGTCGCTCAGGTTATTTTCAATCAGCTGATCGTTGATATTGGTTTGATAGTTGGCGGTGAACTCAGGGTCCAGTCCTTTAAAGTCGGTGATCAGCCAGGGATTGTAAGCGGTAAAGTATACGCGCAGCTTTTGTATGTGCAGCTTAGAGGTGAACTGCTTCGGCAGCTGGTATGACAGCGATACATTCCTGAGCTTCACAAAAGAGGCTTTCTGGTAGAGATAGGATTCCGGATAATCAATCCTTTCCTGGTCCTGCCGCGGGCGCGGATACTCATTGGAAGGATTGGACGGCGTCCAGTAATCCAGTTTCCTTTCCGTATAACGGCCTGCCAGCGAAGGACGGTAGTAGCTGCTGGCCACCATCTGCCCGATACGGGCATAGAAGAAGCAGGAAAGCTCCACACCTTTGTAGGCAAATGTATTCACGATACTGCCGGACCAATCGGGCACGTTGTTACCGATCACCACCCGGTCGCGGGCATCAATCACTTTATCATTGTTGATGTCCAGTATCTTTCCCTGCCCGGGTATGCGGTTATACACCGCAGCGGCATCCGCTTCATTGGTCTGCCAAACGCCAATGGGCTTCCAGTCGTAAAATACCGTTACCGGCTGGCCAATGAACCAGCGGTTGGCAATATCATCATTCTTTGCGCCATACAGCTCGGTGATCTCCTCCTTGTTCCTGGCAAATACCAGGTCGGTATTCCAGCGGAACCCGCCGGTGGTTTCCAGGTTCACGGTAGAGAGGCTTATCTCCACGCCTTTGTTGCGGGTAGAGCCGATGTTCTCCTGGATGAAGCCGAAGCCGGATGCAGTAGGCACCTGGCGGTCCATGATCAGGTCGCGCGTGTTGGCCTGGTACACATCAACGGTACCGGATATACGGCCTTTGATCAGTGAGAAATCGATCCCTGCATTCAGCTGGTGGGTAGCTTCCCATTTCAGGTTGGGATTTGGTATCAGGCTGGGCAGGTAGCCCCAGGCGGGATTATCGCCCCATACATAGCGCGTTTTGGCCAGCCGGCCCTGTACCGTATAGGGGTTAATGGCAGAGTTACCGGTTTTACCATAGCCTATCCGCAGCTTTAGCTCATCCAGCCCTGCCAGGCCTTTCAGAAAAGGTTCTTCCTGCATTTTCCAGGCCAGCGCAAAGGATGGGAAGAACTCCCATTTCTTACCCGGCGCCAGTACGGAAGAACCGTCAAAACGCCCGGAAACCGTCAGCAGGTAGCGGTTCATCAGGGTGTAGTTCACACGTCCCATGTACGACATGAGCCTGCGGCGGGAGTAGTCGCTGCTGAAGGCATCCGGACCGCTGTTATTGGTAGAGCCCAGGTTATAGAACAGCTGTTTGTCGTAAGGCAGGTTGGACACCGTCAGGCCCGAAAACTCGTAACGTTCATTCTGCAAACTTTGCAGCAGGGTAAGCCCGATGCTGTGAGAGCGGTTGATGGTCTTGTCATAATACAGCAGGTTTTCCAGCACATAGGAAAAGCGCTGGTTCTGCTCATAGATGGCCTGCGAAGTGCCCCTGTTGCGGTTGGTGCTCAACGAGCCATAGAACTGCCCGCGGCGGTAATGCCGGAAATCCGGGCCAAAGTTGACGCGGAAACGCAGTCCCTCCATCAGCTGCAGCTCCGCGTAATAACTGCCCATCACGTGCGTAACGCGGCGTTCATCGGTCACGTTTTCAATGTTGAACAAAGGATTAAAGATGAGCGGATCGCCGCCCGGCTGATAGATACGGGCGCCGGTGCTGTCATAGGGCACTGCAATGGGCAGTTGCCCGATGGCATTGAAATACAGGGGCGAGCCGTACTGCTGGTTAGACGTGTTGGCCATGGTAGATCCGCCAACGCGGAGCATGCGGCTGATGTTATAATCTATGCCCAGGCGTATGTTGTAGCGCTCAAAGGATTGTGTTTTCTGGATACCGCTCTCGTTATAATAGCCCAGGGAAGCGATCACCCTTACCTTTTCCGATCCGCCGGATACACTCACCTGGTGATCCTGCTTAAGGCCGGTGCGCAGGGCCAGGTCTGCCCAGTCGGTGGTCCGTACCTTATTCGGGTCATACACCGGCAGGGAGTCAAAGCTGCCCATCCCATAGGCGGCAAAGCGCTGCTTTTCTTCTGCCGTAGCGGCGCGGTATCGTGGTATCAGCGCAGCCTGGTTCACCCATTCATATCCCTGTGCGACCGACTCCCACATATTGAGATCAGACTTGAACAGGTCAAAGTCCTGCACGGGGTTCGGAAAGGGTGTGGTATAGTCGTCCACCCTGCTGTTGTTACGGTAGGCTTCGCGGCGCAGCTCTGCATATTCTCCCCCGTTCATCATATCCATCGTGGTCAGCGGTTTGGAAAAGCCTACATAGCCGTCGTAACTCACAGAGGCGACACCCGCCTTTCCTTTTTTCAGCGTTACCAGGATCACGCCGTTGGCGCCCCGGGAACCATAAATGGCGGTAGCAGAGGCATCTTTCAGTATTTCTATGGAAGCAATATCGGAAGGATTGAAATCATTGATGCTGGAGCTATCCGGCAGCGGAATACCATCCAGCACTACCAGCGGATAGTTGGTAGCTTTCAGGGAGCGGTTACCGCGGATACGGATCTGCGGATTGTCGCCCGGGCGAAAGCTGCTGGCAGCCACATCCACCCCGGCGGCCCTTCCCTGCAGGGCCTGGGAAATGCTCTGTGTAGGCACCTGCTTCAGCTGCTGGGCACTGACGGAAGAAAGTGAGCCGGTCACATCGCTCTTTTTCCGGGTACCATAACCTACTACCACCACTTCTTCAATAGCGGCCAGGTCCTGAGAAAGGGCAACGTTAATGCTGCTGCGGTTGTTAATGGGTTCTTCCCTTCTGGTATAACCAACAAAGGAGAATACCAGGGTGCCTTCGCCATTGGGCACCATCAGTTTATAGTTCCCATCGCTGTCGGTAACCGTCCCGGTGCTGGTGCCTTTCAGGGCTACGGAGACACCCGGCAGCGGACTGTTAGTCTCTGCAGCGGTGACCTTACCCGTGACCGTCACCGCCGATGGGTCTGCACCGGAGGCGCTCAGCCGTAAAGGGAACCATAAAAGAAAAAGAAATACAGCGGCAAACGGGAAGCGGATCCCGATGCGGTTCGTGGATGTAAACATACTTTTAGATTTTGGGTGTTCGTGGAATTGAGGGTATCGTAACGTGGAAAAGCAAAACCTCAAACTAAGTTAACGCTATGCAATAGCGTTAACAATGGAAATTTGTACAGAAAGCTGGATAAATTGTCAGAGGGAATGATAGTCATCGAGGGTGTCTATATCTATACAACCCAGGGGAAAAGGCACTGCAGCCACCTCTTGTTCATAACGGTAAACGATCTTTTTAGCGCCTTCCTCTCCCTGCAGGGTCAGCAGGTCCCGAAAGAAGGTCTTATCAAATAATACGGGCACACCCATTGTATCATTATAATAGCTGGCGATGATGCCCTTACCGGTATCCAGTTTCTGGCGTACCAGGTTATTGAGGTGAGCGGTATCTACATAAGGCTGATCACACACCATAAAGATAACGCCTGTAGCCTGCGGCGCTTTTTCCTGCAGGGCCGTAATACCCGCCCGGATGGAAGAGGCCATGCCCTCCTCCCAGTTGGGATTCTGCACCACAGACACCCGGCCGCCCGGGATCTCCGGGGAGATCACCATGGAATGCGCCCCCAATACCACGATCACCGGCGAACAACTGGAGCCGATGGCCATATCAATGGCATGCTGCAGCAAGGTCTTGCCTTTATAATCTAATTGCTGCTTAGGACACCCCATACGTTTGGAAGCGCCGGCAGCGAGAATGATCAGCCCAGTCATGTGAATAGTTTAAAGGTTTGAAAGTTTGAGCGTTCGAAGTTTGAGGTTCGTTAGAAGTTGAAGGTTCCCTGCAGGTTGTCTGGTCACATGACTGCAACCTATAACCTTAAACGAACCTCAAACTTCGAACGCTCAAACCTCAAATCTCAAACCTTTCACATTTTTCGCATGTATCGGCGCCTGCTTATCCCGCAACGAGGTGCCCGGTGCGGCGGCAAACACGGCCTGTATCTCTGAAAAAATGGAGAGCGCGATCTCTTCTGCTCCTTCTGCCCCTATATCGAGACCGGTGGGCCCGTATACCTTATCCAGCTGCTCCGGCGACACTTCCACGCCGCTGCTGCGCAGCTCTTCCAACATGCGGTCCAGCTTCTTTTTCGGGCCTAAAGAGCCGATATAGGGCAGCTGTAAAGGCAGCAATTGCTGCAGCATGGCCAGGTCATACACGTAGTTATGTGTCATGAGTATGGCGGCGGTGCGGGCATCTATGGTCAGCTGCTTCAGGGCCTGGTCCGGTTTGGAAACAATAATGCGGGTGGCCAGGGGAAAGCGTTGTAAGGTGGCGTAGTTGCTGCGGCCGTCTACCACCGTGGTATCCCATCCCAGCACGGCCGCCATGGCGGTTAGGGGAATGGCATCGTTACCGGCGCCGAAGATGAGCAGGGAAGGCGGTGGTTTCAGTACTTCCACGAAAGCGGTGTACTGTTCATACTGACGGGTGGAGGGCGTGGTGCTTTGCAGAGCCTCTTCCGCATCTGCCAGCATGGCGCCGTACCAGGACGATCCCTCAAACGCTTCGTGTTTGCGGACGCCGCCGGCGGTCAGCAACAGGGAGGTGCCCGGCTGTACGCCCTTGCGCTCCTCCAACGAAAAGAGGGTGACCAGCACAGCGTTTTGCCTTTGCAGCAGCCAGTCTTTCAGCAACTGTACCGGGTGGTTGGGATTGTCTGTAATGACCGGCTCTATCAGTATGTGAATGATGCCGTTACATCCCAGTCCTACACCCAGCTTGGCATCGTCATCGTCCGTAGTATCGTAGGTTACCAGCATGGACTGCCGCCGGAACATTACCTGCTGTGCTTTGCGTAGGGCATCGCCCTCCAGGCAGCCCCCGCTGATCGCACCGGTAAGGGTGCCATCTTCCGTGATCAGCATCCGAGCGCCCGGCCGGCGGTAAGATGATCCCTCTACCAGCACGACGGTAGCCAAGGCGGTTTGCTTCTCCTGCTGCCGGGCCTTGTCAAATGCGGCTACAATGTCTCTGATTTCCTTCATATACTAGCTATTGGCGGTTAGCTATCGTGTTGTGTTATGTAGCTGTTAGCGCACAGCGTTATATATCCGTATGCACAACGTCAAATATAACACTTTCAGCCATTACAATAGCTAACACTTAACCTCACACTTCCGCCTTCCTTTCCATGGTGAAAACGTTTCCTGTGTTCATGAACGGCTGAGACCTCAGTCTTCGTCCGGTAGCGGCAAAAATGGCATTGGCCACTGCCGCTCCTACCGGCGGCAGACCGGGTTCTCCCAGGCCGGTGGGCGCTTCGTTGTTACGGATAAACTGGATCTCTACCGCTGGCGCCTCCTGCATGCGTATCAGGCGGTAGCGGTCATAGTTGGATTGATCAGGTTTGCCTTTGGTGAGGGTAAGCTCGCCGTACAGGGCATGTCCCAGGCCATCAATCATGGAGCCTTCTACCTGGTTCTCGGCGCCGCTCATGTTGATCACGGTGCCGCAATCCACTGCGCAATAGATCTTGCTGATCTTCAGTTGCCCGTTCACGTTAGTGATCTCGGCCACCTGCGCTACATAGGTTTTGAAGGAGTAATGCGCGCCAATGCCCTGGTAAACCCCTTGCGGTTTGGGTTGGCCCCATCCTGCCATTTCCGCTGCTTTTTTGATCACGGCGGCGTAACGGTCAGGATCATAATCACATTGACCCACCGGTTTAGCCTTGGCCTGCTCCAGCAGTTCCAGGCGGAAAGCAACGGGGTCTTTGCCCAGCTGATGGGCAATGTCGTCTATGAAAGACTCTTCGGCAAATGCAATATAATTGTGAATGGGCGCTCTCCATGGACCGGTAGTAACGGGCGATTTATAATCATGTACATCCACCTGCAGGTTTTCTACGGCGCCGGCGGGGAAATTGTTCTCCCTGGCAGTGCTGCCGGAAATGCCTACGGAATGGTGGTGCCAGGCGATCAGTTTATTGCTGGCGTCTACCGCTGCCTTGTATTTGTACAAAGCCATCGGGCGATAGTAGCCGCCGCTCATATCATCTTCCCTTCTCCAGACCACGTTTACCGGCGCTTTGGCCAGCTGTGAAATGGCCACTGCCTCTTCCACGAAATCGGTCATCAGTCTTCTGCCAAAGCCGCCACCCATGCGGGTCATACTTACCCTGATCTTCTCTTTGGGTATCTTGAATTTCTCGGCGATGGTATTACGGGCTCTGTCAGGCAGCTGGATGGGACCATGCAGTTCCACGCTGTCTGCTTTAACATCCGCAAAGAAGTTCATGGGCTCCATGGTATTATGCGGAATGAAGGGACATTCAAAAGTAGCTTCGAATGTTCTGGCGGCCGATGCAAACGCTTTTTTGATATTGCCGTCCTTCCGTTTGGATTCCTTCGGCAATTTCTCCAGCGCTTTAACAAAATTGGCTTTATAATCTGCGGTGCTTTCCAGTTTGCCGTCATCCTGCCACTCGGCTTTGATGGCCCTGGCAGCATGCATCACTTCCCAGGTGCTTCGGCCCAGCACAGCGATCTTGTTATCAAAAGACACCACGTTGCTTACACCCGGCATTTTACGGGCTTCGCTGTCGTCAAAGCTTTTCAGTGTTTGTCCGAATGCCGGCGGACGAACAACCGTGGCATACAGCATACCTTCGCGTTTGGTATCGATCCCGAATTTTTGTTTACCGGTAACGATCGCTTTCATGTCAACATTGGTGGTGCGGGTGCCGATGATCTTATAGGCATTCGGCTCCTTGAACTTGACATCGGTGGGCACCGGCAGGGTGGCGGCTTTTTCTGCCAGCTCGCCGTAGCCGATCTTTTTGCCGCTGGCTTTATGCAGTACCATACCACCTGCTGTGGTACAGGTGGCCGGGTCTACCTGCCATTGCGCTGCTGCGGCATTCACCAGCATCTGGCGGCCGGTGGCGCCGGCGGTGCGGAAGGGTTCCCAGCTTTCGCGTACGGAGCCGCTGCCACCTGCCACCTGGCGTTTAAACTTATCAGTGTCCAGTGGCGCCTGTTCAACGATCACATTTTTCCAGTCTACGTCCAGTTCTTCCGCTACGATCATGGGCAGGGATGTTTTCACGCCCTGTCCTATTTCGGGGTTGGGCGCCATGATGGTCACCAGGCCATCGGTCCCTATCTTGATGAAAGCATTCAATGTTTGCATGGCTGCTTCCGCCCCGCCGCTGCCCGCCGGGTTACAGGAGCTTAACCATTCCAGGCCCAATACCAGGCCACCACCTGCCGTGATTCCGATCTTCAGAAAGTTGCGTCTGTTCATAGTGGATATACTCATGACTTACCTCCTTTCGCAGCCAGGTGAATGGCTTTCTTGATACGGTTATAGGTGCCGCAACGGCAAATGTTGCCAGACATGAGGTTGTCAATGTCCTGGTCTGTAGGTTGCGGTTTTTCTTTCAATAAAGCGGCAGCCGTCATGATCTGGCCCGCCTGGCAGTAACCGCATTGCGGTACATCCATTTCTTCCCAGGCAAGCTGCAGGGGATGATCTCCCTTATCAGAAAGACCTTCGATGGTCACTACCTTTTGTCCGTTCACCGACGAAACCGGTATGGAGCAGGAACGAACGGGATTGCCATCCAGGTGCACGGTACAGGCGCCGCATTGCGCAATACCGCATCCGTACTTGGTGCCGGTGAGGCCGGCAAAATCACGGATCACCCATAACAACGGCATCTGAGGATCCACATCTACTTTGAAATCCTCATTGTTGATGGTTAAATTAAAGACAGCCATAAGCGGGTTGCTATTGTGGTTAGATAATTTCCTGTTTCTAACGTGATCAAACATTAGAAATATACCACATTATTCCGCTATGGCTGTCTTTTATTTGATGAACGGCTTAAGCATTCAGGCCTCCGTCAACCGTTACTTCGGTACCGGTAAAAGAACGGCCTTCTTCACTGGCCAGCAGGGCTACCACAGCGGCAATACCTGCAGGCTCGCCGTATTCGGGAATAGCCATAAAGCTGCGCACAAAATCGGAGTGCGGGCCATCTACAGGATTCATATCTGTAGTGGTAGCGCCGGGCTGCACCAGGTTTACGGTGATCTTCTTACTGCCAAGGTCGCGCGCCAGGCCTTTGGTAAAGCCTATCAGGGCAGATTTTGTCATGGAATACAAGGTCATGCCGGGGGCAAATACCCTCTCAGCAAGATTGCTGCCGATGGTCACGATCCTGCCGCCTTCGGGCATATGACGCAGCACGGCCTGGCTGGCTACATATACGGCCCTAACGTTCACGGCTACCAGCCGGTCAAAATCTTCCAGTACATGCTCTTCAAAAGGCTTGGCAATCCAGATACCGGCACTGTTAACGAGTATGTCTATACGCCCAAAAGTGGCGGCGGTTTTATCTACCGCAGCAATTACCGCCTCCGGCTTTTCATTGTCTGCAGCAATAGCCAGGCCCTTTACGCCTAGGGCTTCTACTTCTTTTACCACCGCCTGTGCTTTTTCAGCAGCGCTTACATAAGTAAATGCCACATTAGCGCCTTCTTCGGCCAGACGTTTTACGATAGCAGCGCCAATTCCGCGGCTGCCGCCCGTTACCAGGGCTACTTTGTTTGTCAGACGTTTCATAGATTAATTTAAATGTTTGTATATATTAGAGAATAGTTTGCCAATGAGGCTTCTAACAAGCCCCTCATTACAGAACGTTCATTCCAAAATTGCTCCTAAAAAAAGGTGATTACTGTTTTATCACCTCAATCAGGAATTCCGTCATTTGCTGTACCAGCTTCCTGTTGCCGGAGAGGATATTGGCCTGCCACAGCCCGCTGAAATTCGCTACAATATAATTTGCCAGTACCACCGGGTCCCTGTCTTTACTGATCTCGCCGGCTGCCTGCGCTTTGCGGAGCAGCTCTTCAAACACCTTCGCCAGTCTTACACCGTCTTTCTTCAACAGCTCCCGCACTTCTTTATCGTATTCTCCCAGCTCAAACGCAGACTTCGTTGCCATACAGGCTTTGCCATCTTCAATGGTGCGCTCCAATGCCCTGCGGATAATACATTCCACCGAACGTATGGGCGACTCTACTCCCGCTGCTGATCTTTTATAATCTTCCTGTTTTCCTGTGGCATAATTGGCGAGGCATTGTACGAACAATGCATGCTTATCGCCATAAGTATCGTAGATGCTGGCCCTGTTCAACTGCATCGCCTCTACCAGGTCCTGCATGGACGTAGCATGATACCCCTTCTCCCAAAACAGGTCACGGGCCTTTTCCAATCTTTCCCCCGGATCAAACGCTTTGTTTCGTGCCATGATAGATAAAATTCCAAATACCCGGAACTAAATTCCAAACAATTGTCTGGCGTCCTGGCAGTACAAAGATAGCATTTCAGAACGATTGTTCCAAATAGATTTTATGCTTCGTCGTTATAGATGAGATCGTCCAGCTCCATGTTTAACATGGTGGTGATGTTTCCAGGCTCCCCATCGCCAATCGCTCTCCCATCCAGCTGAACCACCGGTAGTATATGTTTGGTAGTGCTGGTAATGAATGCTTCCCTGGCCTGGTACACTTCTTCCAGCGTCAGCTCCCGTTCTTCCACCTTGAACTGTTTGCACGCTATTTCCAGGGTCTTCATCCGTATAATCCCTTTCAGCGGTTGAGAGGACGTTACTACCGTATCATTGCCGGTGACGATGAAGAAATTAGCGCGCGGGCATTCAGACACCAGCCCGTTATACTGATACAGCACATCATCCGCCCCTTTCTCCCTGATCAATGGCTGCAGCCAGATGGCCATCAGGTAATCCAGCGATTTTACCTGCGGCATCTGCCGCTGATGCGGATAGCTGATCAAACGCAGTCCTCTCCTGAATTGCTCCCTGTCGGGCAGCTGCAGGGGCTGTTGAGTAATAACCAGGTTGGGGCGTGTAATGCTGTAACCATCCGGCGAATAACCTCCCGTAAGTGTGATCCGGATACCCGCGTTCGCTATATTGTTCTGCGCTGCCAGTTCCCTGATCACTTCCCGCAGCTGATCGCGGTCTTTGCCCGGGGCCAGGCGCATCTGCTCAGCAGAATGATAGAAGCGGTCCAGGTGTTCATCCAGGAACACCGGCAAATGATCCAGGGTCTTGAAGAAATCGAAAATGCCATATCCGCGCTGAATGGCCAGGTCGCTTATCTGTAGTGCTGCCTGTGAAGCAGGCAGGAAAGTATCGTTGATGTAAACAATCGGGTCGCTCACGTTGATTATTATTTGCGTCTACAATATAATACAGCATCCTCATATTTTGTGTTTCAACCGGCGCGCCTGTGCTCCGGCCAATTGTCGGAAAAATTGAATAACTTGCTGTTAACCCATATTCCGCTGTTATGCTTGATCCCAAAAGACTATTCGACTGTATACCCTATCAGCTTGAGCACAACCCGCTACCGGATATGCTGGCCGCCAAAGAGCAGGGCGTATGGAGAACTTACACCACACAGGAAGTAAAAGATATTGTAGACAAACTGAGCGCCGGGCTCCTCAAAACAGGGGTCAGCGGTAACGACATGACGCCCGAGGGGCGCGATAAGATCGCCATCCTCTGCAGGAATCAGCCCGAATGGATCATGCTTGACCTGGCGGTACAACGTATCGGCGCCGTTCTGGTGCCCATCTATCCAACCATCCATCTGCATGAGCTGACCTTTATCCTGCAGGACGCCAAAGTGAAAATGATATTCACGCAGGACGATGTTCTGTTTGAAAAGATAGCCGGCATCCGCGATCAGCTGTTCCATTTACAGGAGGTCTATACCTTCGAAATGGTAGCCGGCGCCCCGCACTGGAGCAGTCTCCTCGCACTGGCAGATGCAGAGAGTATTAACCGCGCCGACGCCATTGCTGAAACTATAGGCGCAGAGCAGCTGGCCACTATCATCTATACTTCCGGCACTACCGGTACACCAAAAGGGGTAATGCTTTCACACCGCAATATTATCAGCAATATCCTGAACTGCCTGCCCTCCTTCCCGCCGGGATATCCTTTAAGGGCCATCAGTTTTCTGCCACTCAATCATATTTTTGAACGGATGGTCACTTATCTCTACCTGTTCAAGGGCATCCCGGTGTACTATACAGAAAGCCTGGAAAGCATTGGCGATAACCTGAAGGAGGTGCGCCCGCACCTGTTTACCACTGTTCCGCGCCTGCTCGAAAAAGTATACGACCGTATAATGGACAAGGGCGCTACGCTGCGCGGCATAAAAAAAGCCCTGTTCTATTGGGCTCACGACCTCGCTACCCGGTTCGAAATCAACAAAAGGCAGCCTTTACTGTACCGCCTGCAGCTGTCACTCGCCAATGCTTTGGTGTTCAGCAAATGGCGGGCAGCCCTGGGCGGCAGCATCAAATGCATCGTTACCGGCGGCGCCGCCTGCCAGGTACGCCTGATCCGCATCTTCACCGCTGCCCGCATCGTGATCATGGAAGGCTACGGCCTCACTGAAACATCGCCGGTGATCAGTGTAAACCGTTTCGAAGAGAAAGATCGTATGTTCGGCACCGTTGGCCCGCTGATTCCGAACCTTGCCGTAAAGATCGCAGACGATGGAGAGATCCTTTGTAAAGGCGACAATGTGATGATGGGCTACTATCGCCGTCCCGATCTCACAGCAGAGGTGATCATAGATGGCTGGTACCACACCGGCGATATCGGCGCCTTCCTGGACGGCCGCTTCCTGAAGATCACCGACCGTAAAAAGGAGATGTTCAAAACCAGCGGCGGCAAATACGTGGCCCCGCTCCCTATAGAGCACCGATTAAAAGAAAGCGCTTTCATTGAACAGGTAATGGTGCTGGGGGCCAACCGTAAATTCACCGCGGCGCTGATCGTGCCGGTATTCCTCGTGCTGCGGGAATGGGCTAAAAGACAGGGCATTCGCGCCAACACACCCGAAGCCCTGGTGCAGGACCCTGAGGTACGGCATTTTTACAAAACCATCGTGGACGAGTATAACCGGGAATTCAGCCAGGTAGAACAGGTGAAGAAATTTGAACTGCTGCCGCACAGCTGGAACATTGAAGGCGGCGAGCTAACGCCTAAATTAAGTCTGCGCAGGGCGGTGATCCTGGAAAAGTATGCGAAGGAGATCGATGGGATCTATAATTGAATGGCACTGTTCTTTGCTATGTTTAAAACAGCTCCAGCTGCCAGGCGCCCCTGTCCCTCCCGCTTTCCGGCTGTATCTCCCCGAAATTGGAGAGCCCCACCCCCAGCAGGCGTATCTTTTTGTCTTCCGGCTCCGTGGCGGCCAGCAGCTGTTTGGCAATGGTGCGAATGGTTTCCAGGTCATTCACCGGCTGCGGTAAAGAATGGTTCCGGGTGATCTGTTTAAAATCGCTGTATTTTATTTTTATAGTGATGGTTCTGCCTTTCAGGTTGTATTTTTTCAGGCGTTCATGTACCACCAGGGAGATCTTGTCTATCTCTGCGTTCATCTCCTCCAGGCTGGTAAGATCATAAGGAAAAGTATCCTCCGCGCTGAGCGATTTCGTTTCCCGGTGCGGCTCTACTTCCCGGTTGTCTATCCCCCGCACAATCCTGTAATAGAAACGGCCGGTCTTGCCAAAATGCTGCACGAGGTCTGATTCTGCCAGCTTTTTCAGATCAGCGCCGGTGAACAGCCCCATGCGTTTCATTTTATCGGCGGTAACTTTGCCTACGCCATGGAATTTCTCTACCGGCAGCTGCTCCATAAACGCCTCGATCGCAGAAGGCCCGATGAAGGTGAGGCCGTCCGGCTTCTGTATGTCAGAAGCGATCTTGGCTACAAACTTGTTAATGGAAACACCTGCAGAAGCGGTAAGGTGCAGCTCATCTTTGATCGCCTGCTTGATCAGTTTAGCGATCTCAATAGCGGAGCCGATGTTTTGTTTATCGGTAGTGACATCCAGGTAGGCCTCATCCAGCGATAAGGGCTCGATCAGGTCCGTGTAGCGGTGAAAGATCTCGCGGATATGCCTGGATACCTCTTTGTATACTTCAAACCTCGGACGTACGAAAATGGCCTGCGGGCAAAGCTGCTGCGCCCTTTTAGATGGCATGGCAGAGCGTACACCAAATTTACGTGCTTCATAACTGGCTGTGGCTACCACCCCTCCCCGGCCTTCCGGAGAACCACCCACTACAATGGGCTTGCCGCGCAGATCAGGGTTGTCACGCTGCTCGATGGATGCATAAAATGCGTCCATGTCAATGTGGATGATCTTGCGGATGGGCGTTTCGTTTGACATTAAAAGGCGGTTCCTCGGGCAAAGATAAGGGAGGCGGGGAAATTGGATCCTCTCCTATTTAAGCAACCCAAAATTAACACCACCTATCGCCAGTATCTCATTGGGCCTTGTATAACTCCGTGTAGTTCCATCAAACTGCGACCCAAAGCTCAACCGCAAAGTAATATTCTCTTTAATGGTATAACTGAAATTTCCCACCCAGGTATACGTCCAGCGGGAATCCACGCCTGCCGGCGCTTCCGACGCATGCCGGAACACCCCTTCAAAGCCCACATTCCAGTCGTTCCGGTTAAACTGCAGCTTGGCGCCAAAATCCAGGTAATTGGCTTCATCGACCCGGCTGGTGTTCCATATATAGCGCAACACCCCCAGGATATCGAGCGACTGTATCGTAGCCGGATCCTTATCCGTACCCAGGTCTATGCGGTAAGAAGGTGTAAGCCATATACCGCTTTTGGCATACACGCTGCTATCCCAGGCGTTGCCCTGCATCAGCGTCACTCCTGCATAGGCAAATTCAAGTATAAAGCCGTCCCTGGCAAAAGGTGTTTTACGGGTATTGATCTTATTCAGGACCTGTTCCTTTTCTTTGCTCAGTGTATCCATTTCCGATGCCAGTAACGTATCCAGTTCGGTCTTGTCCTGCACGGCAGCGATCTTCCCCTTGTAGATGGTCAGTTCATTCAACAGCCAGGGCTTCATATGGTCCGGGATATCCTTCTTGGCCAGCAGGGTGGCCACGCTGATATCAAAGGCCTGGGTAACATCCTGGTAGCTGAACACATGTGCTTCATCACTTATTGTTCTTTGCAGCACATTCGCAAAAAGCTCGATCATCTCCGCCCTGGCCCACAGCTTGAAATCATTACGCGTTCTTTTATTCACGGTTCCGGGAAACAAGGTGACCCGCACCCCGTAGCCAAGTCCCGTTCCCTTGTGCAGGTTACCAAATTTGGCCGTATCCGTAGCGGAAGTTGCAATAGACAACGCGAAGTTCTTCTTAATCGCCGGCCATAGCTTATCTGAAAAATAATCGTTGGCAATAAAGCTGTACTTATTTTGCGGCGCTTTCTTATTCCAGTTAAACGGATTGGTCTCAACGGCAAAATTGGGCTGTATAGAGCCATTCACCTGGGCCGTCTGCAGGCTGGCCGCGAAATCGCGGGGCGTAGAAGGGCGCTGGATATTGGTGGGATGTACCCCCAGCAATACAAAAGCCGGACTGGTAGTCAGCTCCAGTTGTTTCAGCTGTGGCTCCTGGGCCCGCAGGCTCAGGGTAAAAAGGAAGAACAAAATACATGCAATGCTGGCTACTCTCATTGTTCCTGCAGAAATTTGATCCGGAAAATAAATACAGAATTGGCAGATGGGCTTTTTTTATCGTTCAGCTCAAACTCCTCCAGCAGGTTATCGCCGGCTTCTATCGTGAGCTTGCAGTTAACAGGCACCCTGGAACCGTTGCCTTCTCCTTCGCCGGTCTTTATCTTACTGGCATTCACCTCCACTTCCAGCGTGCGGTCATAGAGTTTCCTGGCGTGATTGAGCGGATGATCGGTAAATATCACGTCTGCTATCTCGATCTTTAAACACTGGATAATGGAATGACCGGCAATACTGATCATATCATTTTCCGGCGTCACTTCTGCAGACAAAAATATCTTCGTACTATCAAATTGGGCAGGTATTATCAGATCTTTAAACTTACCGTTATTGAAAAGGTATTTAGCCATATCCTGGATGATTATTTTTAAACCCGCATGTCAGCCCCATATCCAGCAGCCAAACTTCTTAAACCGGCTGCTGTCTTCCCACCAGTTCAGCGCTGTAAAATACTTCTTATTTTTTGCACCTGCCTGGGATTGTAAAGGCGATACCACGCTGCTGCCATTCCGTTTGGCGCTGTGCAGATCATTTTCCGGCACTACGGCCACAATATGCCCGGGATTGCTCATATTAATGCGCTGTGCTACAATGATTCCGAGCTTTCCTTTATTCACTTCGTTCTGCAGTATGGTCAGGTCAAACAAACGTTGCCAGCCGAAAGATACGCCATATTGATCAAACCAGTTACAGATACGGTTGGCCGTATACTCCGTTATGTTCTGGTCATACTTTGGTGTAAGGGTCTGGCCCTGCTGCAGCTGCACAATGGCTTCTGCCGTCCACCATACCCGGGGAAGATAAGCCCCCAGGCAATACGCTACATCATAAGCATAAATGTTGCAGAAGGTGCTGCCTTCTCCCGGTGCATAACGGGCGCTGTGTTCCACATCCAGGTAATCCAGCAGATTGTGTACGGCGGCGCATTTTTCTGCCGCTCCCTGTACCTGGTCAAGCGCTACCTTTAACAGGCCCGGCTCATTCAGCGGATAGGCCCTGCCATGTACCTGCTTCCGACTGATTTTGCGGTCGCCGGGCGGATAATGAACAGCAGGTATGGCATTGACCACAGGCGCGGGCGCTTCGTCGGGAAACCCCAGCGCGGTGGATTGCAGGTATTTTCGCGAAGCAAAGCCCTGCGCCAGTGTTTTGCCTAACATCACTTTTACCTTCAGCCAGCCGGGCGCTTCTTCCCCGTTCAGGCCTTCCACCACTGTATCGGGAGGCATCACGGCTATTACATTGCCCTTGACAATGGCGGGCTGATTACGCAGGTTCAGGAAATCTGTGGTGATAAAGTTGTTCATACACTATTCTTTTACAACGGGTTGTTCACCATTTACATGATCAGGAGCATCCGTTACGATATCTTCTTCCGTCAGGGTATCTGCTGCAGGCTCCTGTACACCGTTCCCCACTCCATTTGTTGCAGCGCCTTTAACCGCCAGCGGGAATGTCTTTGCCTCTTTCTCCTTTTCAAACTGTACGGAAAGGGTCAGGGATTCCCTGTCTTTCCATTCATCCGGCAGCGTATAGGGGAAACTGATATTATCCGGCTTAATATCCAGTGCGGCCGTCACCGGTTGTCCTTCAATAGTGATCGTGGCTTTTTCTTTGTCCAGGTGACTCCCTGCAAGGGTGATGTTTACTGCTTTGCCGGGCTCCAGTGGGTCTGCCGTTACGCTCAACACTTTCGGCAGATTGTTCTCCAGCGCATCCGGGCGTTCTTCTTTTGGTTTCAGCAGCACATCAAACACCTCTTTGAGCTTCAGCGTAGTACGGTCTGTAAATAAACCGGCCAGCAGGGAGAGCGTCATCAGGCCGTAGATGTTGATGTTGGAGCTGGCATCGCTCATGTTCAGGAAGCCGCCCCTGAAAACAAAGTACATGGCAATAGCCAGTGCGGCCGCAGAAAAAGGCTTGACACAATACCACAGCGTCCAGCTTTTCCTGAACTTGCCTGATCCTACATAGGTGGTAAAAGAGGCAGCGATGTAGATCATGTTGCCCAGGAAGCCGCCAAAGGCCACGAGTATTAGCAGCAGGGTGTTAATATGCACCCCGGTTGTGCTTTCTGTTTGCAGCTTTACATCAAACCATTTATAGGAATAAAAGGCATGCACGTCATCTCCCGGCTTGGGCATCTGGTCGGGCCAGTGCCCAACTATGTACAGTGCACTACCCAGTGTAAACAGGATAAGAATCAGACCGGCCCAGAATTTCCCGGCGGGCGTAATTTCGTTACCATTATGGTCGTGGTAAACGGGGGCTTTGTAGGGAACTAGCATACGTGTATTTTTTGCTATGGTGATTAGGGATGAATACGTTTTAACGCTCGATCAGACAACGACAATAACTACGAACAGATCTATGCTTTCAATCAGTCGCTCAATAAAAATGGCTAAAAATCACCGTGATGAAGTTATTTGGAGCTAACATCAGGGTTCATGCGCATTATATAGCCGAAGATAACAAAAATATGGCAGACTTACTGCTGTGAACGCCCCGCATCTTTATCTATCGCCTGTTGCAAGGCCTGGACAAAGGGCCTGTCTGCTTCGTCAAATTGTTCTGACAGCCAGCCTTTCTTTGTATTCCAGGTCAGGAGGAAATTGTGCAGCCTGGGATGATCATCCACAATCACCGTATAAACTATCTCCTGCACCTGGTCTGCGCCCTGTCCCAGGAACGCGGTATTACTGAAGTACCGCCCTGCATAACCCATTATAGCTGAAAATTGTTTCATGCCTGCCTGCTTTTACCATGCTTACCGGCGGGCCGCCGCTTTCTTTTTCTTTAGCCGGGCCGTTACCCACTCTTTGCGGTGTATCCATTTTTCCAGCACCGGGTTATCGTCTATTACAATGCCCTTCTTATCCATTAAACCAAGGCTTTTTGCCAGCGATTTGGCCACCCTGGCCGCCTTCCTGTTTGCCTGCAGCCATTCTTTCTGCTCCTGGCGGTGGTGGGTATCAAATGCCTGCAAGGCAAGGTTGATGATCTTCAGTTCGCCGGCATAATCCTTTTGCTTCCTGTGGAGGATCATGAGCCGCTGCCAGGCGGTTGCTGCAAGGGGATCGCTATTCACTGCCTGTTTATACAAGGCCAGGGCGGTATCGATATCTTCCTGCAGTTCGGCCTCGCGGGCGGCTGTCATTAGCTGGCGGGGGGATATTTTCTTTCTGACTGGCATGCTACTTTAACTCCAATCGTCATGCCAAGCCATGCAGCACAACAGTAAAGCACGCTGTTTACAATACAAATTTCCCCTGTTTGCTTATACTACCCTACGGGATTTTTCCCGTATTTACCAGATTTGTTTAATTTTCCCTTTCGTTCCTCCCTCATAACAACGTGCACTTCAAAAAAATGTGAACCATTCAGCGGTCATCGTGGAAATGGATGACAATTCCCCTGCCCGTTAACATTTAAACCCAGCCCATGCAATTGAACAACTTTCTTACTCCTTATCCAGCACAATCACGGCCGGCTGCCCCTCCTTAGCACCCTGCTGTCCCCGGGGACCTTCATTCCCCGGAACACCACCTCCTCCCCTCGAGCCTCTCGAATGGTGCTTACCTTCCCGTCCGCCATCTCCACCCTCTCCTTTTTCACCGCCCGGACCGCCGGTAGCTCCTATCCCTGCAGGCGCAGCAAATCTGTGGGTAATGATCTTAGCGGCTTCCTCAGCCGGAACTTTGATCACTATATTGCCATTGGCATCCGTACCATTCCCGCCGCTCCCACCGGTGCCGCCTCTTCCGCCATCGCCTCCGTTGCCGCCATTCCCGCCATTGGTGCCGTCGCAACCACAGGTAACACCGTCGCCGCCAACGCCGCCCCGGCCTCCTTTTCCACCGGTACCGCCTATACCGCCTGCACCACCGGTACCCGACCTGGTCATGATGTGCAACTGCTGAGTGCTGCCGCCTATACTTTTCCCGATCATGATGGAGGCTGCTAGACTTGGAAGCCCGTCTCCACCTGGACTCCCGGTTCCGCCAGTAGCTCCTCTTTGCCCGGTTTCTCCCCTTTTACCCGGTTCAGCATTGCACTGTCCGTTGACGCCGGGTCCTCCTACGCCACCCTCATTACCGGCACTTCCCGTGCAGCCCGTGGCGCCCGTTGCACCCAGGATATTGATATCATACATGCTCTGCGTTTTGGCGCTGCCATTCCGTTCTATGACATCTGCATAGAAGGTAAGCGCGGTATTATGAATGACGATGTACCCGCCATCCTCCAGTGTCAGCTTCCCGATATTCAGGACAACCGGGCCCTTGTCTGTCAGATCCCATTTCTCTGTAATCCGCTGGTCGGGATAGGAAGCAGCTTTGACCTCAAATGGGAACAAATGTTTCGTCCGCTGCCTGTCAAGATCTGATAAAGGATCATTTCCGTAAATGAAGCGCTGCACCCTGTTAAGGATAGCCGTTTCGCTGCCGTCATCCTCTGCGGGAGACACCAGCTTATCGCCAAAAAGATCCCGCAGTCTTTTTTCTCTTAATACCGGTTCTGTAACATCTCCGCCAAGTACTTCCTTCAATCTGTCGATATCAGGGATCATCAGGGAGGAAATGATCGCCTGCCCGCCTTTCAAGGCTTCAACAGAATGGCCCAAACGTTCTGCCCGTTCATAAAAGTTGAGTGTAGTTGCCATAATTGATCGTATTCAATTTTTTAAATTAGCTGCTATTAAACCTGGCCGTTAAGCAATATCACTGCCGCCGGGCGGCTTCTGCCCGGCATACCGTTGCTGCCGGGATCACCATGCGCCGCGCTGATTCCATCCGGGCCTATACCGCCTCTTCCGCCCCTGCCGCCGGCGCCGCCGCGCCCCGCTTCGGCAGGCAATGCCGTCCTGGTGACCTTATGCATGTCAGCCTCCGGCACGGTGATATAAATGTTGGAGGATAGCCCGCCGTTGCCTCCGTTACCGCCCTTACCGCCATCGCCTCCCTTACCGCCATGTCCATTTGCACCGCGTGGTAACAGCCCCCTGATCAGGGTATGCCCGGGTGCCCCCACACCACCGTTGCCGCCATCGCCGCCGTTGCCGCCATTACCGCCGTCCCCTCCTTTTCCGGCTTGTGTAAAAACAGTCAGCCTTCCTTCCACCTGGCGAAAAGTCAGCTCCGCCAGTTTAGCCATCCCGCCATTGCGGCCTTTCGCCCCGTTGTGGCCCGGCCCGCCATCTTCGCCGTTTTCTCCGTTCATCTCTGCAGGGTCCAGTTCAGCTTGCAGCCTGTAACCCAGCAGCGTTCGTTCTACCACTGCTTCCCGGCCATTATTACCGTTACGCCCATTACGCCCCGCCATTCCATGCGCACCATCGTGAGGCCCATAGCCAAAGTCTACGGAGAAAGGCGTTGGCAGTATCCCGATATGATAAGCCGCACTGCTGTCTCCATCACCGGGCATACATATCACCCGCTGGCACAGCAGGGAAAAAACATTGCCCCTGACTACCAGCCTGGCCCCGGGCGCTAATATCAAAGTGCCAATGTTCAGCGCTACATACAATTCCTCCATATCGTCCAGGCCCCACACGGCTCCCCTTACACTCACATCCCATGTTTCATCCCGTTTGATCACCTTTGTTAGTACCGATACCACCTTTACATGGAAAGGCATATGCCTGGACAGCCCGTAATGATCCCCTTCCTCCAGGGCCGCGCCTGCAAATGCAAATGCTTCGCCCCTGTCATGCATGCCCTGTCCCAGCCTGCTGCGGGCTGCGATGGCCGGGTTGAAAAAGGTTCGCAGGCGCATCGCCTTTTCCTGTTCGCCGGCGTTACAAAACCATCGGCTGATCTGTACAAGATCATCCACCGTCAAAAACGAAACCGCTTCTTCCCCGTTCATCAGTAAGGCAGTATCATGCCCGAACTGTGATGCCTTGTCCAGGAATGCAGCCAGCTGCACAGGTTGCAATGTATTATCTGCCATCTTGTGATGCATAAGTGTTTATACGTGTAAAAAGATGTTTGCTTTGAGCAGCCGTGTTTATTTATTGATGTGCCGCAACACTCAGTTTTTCCAGCGCCATTTTCCGCCCCCTTTCTGCCGATGCTATCACCCAATCCGGCAGCTGATCCACCAGCAGCACCTCGTTAAAAGCCTTAACTGCCTCGCTTATCCTGCCGGCGCCAAAAGCGCAGACGCCATATTCCAGCTGGAGCAGGTACGTGTAAACAGGCCTGTCTATGAACAGCATATCTGCGGGGTATTGCAGTGAATGTCCTGCATGCGCGGCAAACAGGTAGCCGGTATGAAATTCCTGTCGATCCCGGTAATACCGCACTATCTCGTATACCGGCTCCAAACGCGAAGGCCGGGCGCCATAGGCAGCCAGGTAACCGCTCAATACTTCATTCCAGTCTCTTCCCGCCAGCTGCTTCATTCTCGCAAGCTGGTACATGGCATACCATCTTTCCTCGGCCCATCCTTCGTATCGCAGCCGTTGCTGGTACCAGTAAATGGCAGCTTCATACTGATCCAGGTCTTTATAGGATTGTGCCAGGTAAAAGATGTTCCTGGTATTATCCGGATCCTGCTCCAGGGAGGCGGTGAGCAGTCTTACATCCCGTTCCAGCTTTTCACTTCTCATACCGCCGTCTGCAAAATGTGTGAGCGTCAGCTCCTGTAGGATCTCCCAGCTTCCGGCAGTAGGCGAAAAGATGTACTCATGCGTAACGCCTATATATTTCCAGTCATGCGCAGTTGACACCAGCATTGGCTGGGTATAATCCACATCCCCCTCATACCGTATCTCATAAAAGTCTTTACACAGCCCCTCCTTAAAGGGCGCATGAATATTGGCTACCATGTCTGCATCCATGATCAGGGCATAGTCAGCCTTATGCTTTGCCAACCCGATCACCTGTGTGCGGTTATGCCCGAAGTTTACCCAGGGCACCCGGTGCAGCTCACCGGCCTTACCTTGCATCGCCTGTAAAATGCGGGCGGGCGTATCGTCTTCAGAGCCGGTATCGCAAATGACCCAGTAGTCAATTAAATGCCTGACAGACTGCAGCGCTCTTTCGATCACGTGCGCCTCGTTGCGCACCATCATACAAAGACAAATCGTTCCCATGCTAGAGATCTTTCACATACCTGATGGATAAAGCAAAATCCGGGGGAAGGGTATTCAGCAGGTTCAGCTTCCTGCTGCTGCTGTCAAATCTGGCATAGCAGATATTATGAGCATCCTGCCGGGTACTCGTCCAGTAATACCCGTTGGCATCATCGGTAAAGCTCTTCAGGTTGTCCATATCCCCGCCCATCTGCGCATTAAAGCCACCGGCGCCTGTCATTGCCTTATAGGCATCTGCAGCCGATCCATATACCTGCAGTACATTCTGCCAGTCTTCCAAAGCAGGCAGCCTCCAGCCATCCGGCAGGTTTTGCATAGCGGCCTCCCAGTAGTATAGCCTGCCATATTTGGGCTCGTTGGCAGCATTATTCCCAAGCACAAATGATTTCCCTTCCATGAAGTAATCCAGGTTCCTGGCCATCCATAGCTGGTTCCCGATCTTTACGGCCGGGTATACCTGGTGATCCCGCGGATCTGTAAAGGAATTACTTTGTATAAATACACTGAACTGCAGGCTGTTTAAAAAGCCGCCGTTCCCATCGTATGCCTGGATGGTTACAAAAACAGGCATGCTCTGGGCCACACTGGGGATAGTGACCTTGTAGTGGTCGTATTGCAGCGGGGTACCGGCGGTATAAGTCTTGATATACGGCGTATGCCCCATATAGTTTGTGATCAGCGTGATCCTGTCCACAAAGATCATAGACCAGTTCAGCTGGAAGCTGACCGGCTGCCCGGGCCCATTCACGGTGAACAGCGCCTCCTGGCTGTAAAAATGCTGTATGCCCCTTGTTGGTGGCGGAGGCTGTTTGTTGATATTGAGGATGTGCACAAAATCATTGTAATCCGTCTTATCATCTTTTGAGAAACCGGTAAAGCGGAGGATCATCTGCGTATATCCCAGGGGGTTAGCCGTAACAATATCACTGAACATAAATGACACGTTCGCATTTTCGTCCGTACCCAGCAAACCCGTATTGGTATTGGCAGGTGTCAGCTTCCAGCCCCCAGCCTTGTCTTCATCCGGCCGGGCGCTCCAGTCAAACAATGCCTGGCTCACATAAGGACTGCACCTGATCTGTTCAATGTGTTCCCCCGGAGCCAATGCGCCTGTTGTCTGACCGGCAACAAAAGAGATCTGTATGGCCGCATTTTTGTTCCTGCCCGATGTGGCGCTACCCGTAAACAAAGGGCTGCCTGATTTATTCTTGATATTCAGGAAAAGCTTATTGGCCAGCTTATCCGTATACCCGGGCGATACAAATACTACGCCCTGGTTATCCAGGGAAATATCCAGCAGCTTCCGCAGGTCGGCCTTGCCGTCTACCGGGGGCATGGCCGGTGTTAAAGTAACATGCTGGCTGCCGGGGATATTGTCACCGGCCATATTCACGAAATTGACCGCAATATCTTCCGGCGCCGCCTTGTCATTGGTCTGCGCCCCTTTGATGGTAAACTGCAGGATGGAGTCATTGACCCATGGCTGCTGCGCAGCAGCGTCTATCGTGACCTGCAACGTATAGTCAGTTGCCTTACAGGTCCAGCCGGGCAGGTCTGTTACGGACATCCGGCTGATCTCCGCGCTGGTATAGAAAGATGGCAGCACAATTTCAAAACAGGACGCATGATCACCGGCACTGAATGTAATCTCTTTTCCTGTTCTGTTCGTGAGCTTCACTTTCAGGTCCTGCACCACGCCTACGTAGATCACCGTACTGCCGGTGGCAGTGCTGCACACATCCAGGTCTACCGTTGGTGTGTTATCGTATAATTTCATCATCGGCACATTTGTTTATACTTTTTTGGCTAATTGCAGCCAGCCCTCCAGCAGCATCTGTGGTGAATAACCATATTGCACGGCGTCGTTTACGGCGTCCGGTTTAAGAGGGGTGGCAATCGTAGCGGCGCCCAGGGGTTGCAACCAGGACCACTCATATCCCGCTACTGCGGGCGTCGGTGCTACCAGGCGCTCCTGCTCCTTCAGCAAAGGATGGGTAAAGAAGGTGACCGCCAGCCGCTGCATGATCTGCGCATACTGATCCGGCGGTACCTGTAAAGATTGTACGGGTAATATACCGGTGGTGGCATTCACCGCAGCCCGGGGATCAATCAGCATGGTCACTACCTTTGCAGGCGCATTCAGCTTAAGCTGCAGGGTTTCCGGGCCCGGCCGCAACACGCCGTGCGCACCGGCTTCGGGCGCAGTGGGCGCATAAAATGTACCGGTATCATTACCTTCCAGCTGGTACCCTATCAGGCCATCACCGGCTTTCACCAGGTCGCCCAGCCTTACGGCAATATTCACCTGTCCTGCATTCGCGCTGCTGAATGCCTGCCTGTCGGCATACTTCGTACGCCCGTTCAGGATATCCTGCGGATAAGGATCTGCAGGATGAATATCCGCCTGGCTCAGGGGCAGCACCGCTCCCAGCGTTTCAATAGCGATCTGCGCCCTGGTCAGGGCCAGGGGCCTGCCTATAAATACACCCAAGCTGGCATTGGAAGCAAAATCGGGCGTATTCATTAAATGATCCGATGCCAGTATAGCGCTCATCAGGTCCTGCAGGAAAAGGTAATCCCTGGCATTGATGAACTGCATAAAAGCAGCCACATGTACATTCACATGCAGCAGGTCTTTTGCAAGATCGTTTTCCGGGTTCAGGCTGTTGCCCGCACGGGTACGGTATTTCAGCGTATTGTGCTCAATGCCGAATGATCCGATGGGCGCGCCGCCGGCGTCATAAAAGAACAGGCTGTTATCAAGGTGATTAGGTAAAACCCAGCCTGCAATGGGAGAAGTGGCAGGATGGCTGCTCATCTCCACAACCTCCTCCGCTGTTCCGGGCACATTATTGTGGGAGGCCGACAGCCACCTGAACCAAAGCCGTGTTGATTCCAGGATTCTTGGCGGGAGATATACCATCGACGGCGTATGCGCCTTATCGGCGGGCATACATTGCAGGGTAAACGAGGGTATCACTTCCAATGGTACGTCCTGATCGGAAAGATCCGTATCTATCTGCAGCCTTTGACCGAAAACGTCTACGATCTCCAGGGACTGTACCTGGAAAAAGCCAGCCCTTAGCGGACCATATTGCAGCCTGGCCAGTTCGCCGCCTGCAACAGGCGCCAGGCCGTTAAAGGCAAAGTCATACCAGTTATCGTCTGTATCAGACTGACTGGCATTCGTATGCAGCTGCGCTGTTACCGGGTCGCTGACAGCAGTCAGATTCTGTACGGTGATCTTCGGGATGCGCTTCTTCAGGATCTGCTGCCAGTTGAATCCATCCAGCGACTGCGAAATATAGTTGCCCGCTGCATAGCTGTCTGCTATCCTGTTCAATACGGATACAGCCGGATCTTTCGGGTGCTGCTGTACATATTTCCTGATCTGTGCAGCCAGGTTCATCGCCGGCTTTTTTGACAAGGCAACGGCGCCCTTGTATCCTGTCACAAAATTTGCCGCCGTGAAATTCACGGGTGCGCCTTCATTCACTTTATACTCATAATCGATCGCATTGCCATCCAGCACAAAATAATCGCTGAGGTTCGTTGCCGTATAATTTACACCGTCGGTATTGTTCTTCTTAAGCGGTTTGAAATTCACATGCCATACCAGGTAAACAGGCATAAAAGGATCTACCCTGTCTGCAGCCAGGTTCGGCGCCAGCTGCTGCGCATTCCAGGCCACTGCGCCGGGCAGCAATCCCGCATGGGTCTCGTTGGTGAATTCAAAGGTGACAGCCATTGGCGCGGTGATAGTCTGCGTTGCATTTTTTACCGGCTGATCCGCTTGCCTGAGCAGCTGGAAAAGACCGCCGCTGTAAGAGCTTTCCAGCGGACTGAAACCTCCCTGCGCCATGCGCAGTGCAGCGCTGAAAACGGTGCTGTCTGGTACCGCGGGATTGCCTGCTCCTCCCTTAGCTTTCAGGCAGACTGCGATCATGTCCGCCATCATCGGCGCCAGGAAACAGGCTTCTGTGATCAGCGCCTGTACTTCAGCAGCATAAGGCTGAAAAGCGCTTACAACAGGTACGCCGCTTAAGCTGCTGCCAGTGATAGTAAATTGCACATTGTTATAAGTGATCTGCAAAACGCTGAGGATCGCAGGGCTCAGCCGCACATGCGTTAAAGGACCTGTTCCGTTGCGGCGTACAGGTACGATCTTATCGCCCTCCAGCACCAGTACAGGATCAGTAGGTTTATAGAAGGGCGGGGCCGGCGCAATGGCCAGCTTCCAGCCTTTCTGCTCACTTACTTTATTACTGACCGCCAGAAAATTATTATATACTGCCTCCGCATAAGATCCTGCTGCTGCGGGCGCATTTTTTATACCGCTGATCTGCCCGGAAACAGGATCATAATCGTACTGCAGCAGACCTGCCTGCCTGCCCAATGTCACCACTTCATTGATCGCTCCTCCGGAGCTGGTGAGCAGAAAAGCAGACATCTTATTGAAATCGATATTCGGATCTTTCGCTTCCACATTCATCTTCACATAACGCAGCCAGTCCATGAACAACTGCTTTCTCGCCGTATCCAGCGCAGCCCTTCCCTGGTCATATTTTTTCTGCGCCTGGTTCAGTAAGGAAAGCTGCGCCGCCAGCTCCGGCGGAAGGGTAACCGTTCTGTCTGTGTTGGGCGGCATTTCCGGATTTTCCGGCTGCTCCTGCTGCACCATCCAAACCTGTCCGCCGCTTACTTTTTCATAGCCGTTGTTATGCAGTATTTCATCCAGGTCAAAGATGCTGTTGATCTTATTCTCCATGCTATCCAGCAACCCCAGCTGGAATGCGTTCAGCAGGTATTCGTAATTGTTGAGCAGGTCAGGATCGCCGGTACTATTGTTCAGATCATGCTTCACGAGCGCTGCTACTGCTTCCGGGGTAGTATTACCTACCGCTACCTTCACCGTATTGTCTTTCCAGATAGCAGAAGGGGTAAGCGCAGTTGTAGCGCTCAGGAAACTCTTGTTAACGGCGTTCGGTGAAAGTTTCCAGACCACTTCCTGGATAATGCCGCTACACAGCGTATGTTCAGGCAGGGCAATCGTTTTGATGGAACCATCCGTATTAAATGTACAGGCAATATCATCGGTGTTCACTGCCCAGCCAAACTGCTTTTCCATCAGCTGTGCAAACACGGCGGCGGGTGTAATGTCCATTTTTACCTGCTGGCTGTTGTGCTGGTTCAGCAGCTCCTGGTATTGTTTTATAACGCTTGCCTGCAGGCCTGCCAGGGGCTCGGCGCCTGCTTCGTTGATCCATCCCGTTACCTGGTAAGTTACCTTAAACTGTATGTTCTCATTCTTTGTGATGGCGCTGAACACATCCGGCTGATCCAGGAAGCGGTCCCAGAAACCAAACACGCTGTTACATTCCGGGTAGTAGGCAGCAAAACCAGGGCCTGCAAAACCTACGGATGTCAGGTAATGATGGCGGCCATCCTCCCGCTTATAAGCGGGAAGATAACTGGCAGCGGGTTCAGTGGCGGGCGACCACGACGCATAATCCAGCACACGGCCCATGTACATAAAGGGCTGTTGCGCACCCTGCTGACCAGTCCCTGTCACCGGAACCGGAACGGCTGGCCGCAACAGCTTATCAGGATCTTCCTGCAATACAGGTGACAGGTAATCGCTTTCTACAATAAAGCTGTTGGTACGCAGCTCACCATAAGCGGCTTTGTGCTGATCATACACCTGCAGGAACCTCGTCACCAGCCAGCGGTTAGGCGCCGCAGGAAAAACAATATCAGCGCCATCCGGCGGCTGTACGCCTCTTCTGAAATAATCCGGCAGCTCCCAATGCAGGTGAACGCCCATTCCCAGGTTGTTGGCGGGTTTTGTCTGCGATTCCAGCGGCAGCAGGATTTTGTCTCCCGTACTCGCGCTGTGCAGCCTTTTGGTAAAAGGCAATTGCTCAAAGGCCGCTATACGCCCTTTGAAATTGCCTACCACCGCGCTGCTGTCCACATTATTCACTCTTATAGCGGATATATTCAAGGGAACTATTACATGCATAGATTATTATTTTCTGATAAAGGAAACTTTTCCCACCCCTTCCGTCATTTCAAAACCCATTTCGGAAGCATTCACCGGTACTTTACTTCCGGGTGTTTTCGAATCATCATTGTTCTTCAGATCCGAAACAATGTCTGCCAATGCTTTCATGTTTAATGTGCGGTGATCGCTGGTCCTGAAACAGCTGCTGATATCTTTTTTTACAGGATCCTTGCCGATGGTCACCTCACTGCCGCTGACCGCAAATTTCCGCAGTACTTTTGCCGCGGCTGTTACACCATCTTTCACTGTATATTCATCTATACCGTAGTGCAATTGTTCAGGTGCTTCATGCAGGTCTACCTGGTAAGCGTCTCCAGCCACCAGGCAGATCATGGTATCTGCACCGGCGCCCAGCGCTTCAAAGCGCAGTATCTTCAGCGGCAGCGGCTGTTCAGGCGTACTGCCGGCTCCATACACATTCACGCCCAGCCCGGGATAGCGGCTCACGAGTGAAGACCGCAGCAAAAAACCGGATACCACCTCCCATTGTACGGGCGCAGGCTTCCGCCCCAGCAGCGCTGGCCTGATGATGGCAGCGGCATTTTCTGCCTGGCTTTTTACGGTGGCAAAAGTGGCCCTGTCCTGGTTAGCGCTGGCAGAAGCGGCGGCGTTCGTAAGGTTACGCCCTATGGAATAGGCGCCGTCCAGCATCGCATCTATCCAGTTCATATCCAGGTAAAAGAAACGGATGGATTCGGGTGGCAGCATCGCTTCATCCGGTACCAGGTAATTGAATGGCACACCATACAACAGGCGCAGCCTGCCCAGCCATTTGTGCAGGTTATCAGGCAACTTTACCTTATCTTCTTTCAGCAGGTCCCGGATCGCCTGCGGGGAAGAGAATACCTGTGACAGCTGCTGCTGATACGTGTGTTTATGTAGCGTGTATCGCATATTATTTTTGTTGTTGTGCTAAAAGATGGATGATTTCCTTCAGTAGTGAAACGCGCCCGCCGCCATCTGGCTCCATGTTAAATCTTTCCCACAGCAGCTCGTCTTCAATGGCCGCCACTACCTGTTGTGTAAGTCCCTGTTTCCAGTTATACAGGGCAGTGGAAAAGCCGGCATCCTGCAGGGCGATGAGCCGCCCCAGCGTCCAGGCAGCGGCATAAGACGTATCGAGCATACCCGTAGTAGGATCAAAGATGGTGGCTTTATCCGGTGAGCTCACCGGCACTTCCACCCTTTCCTTTGTAACCAGGTAGGGCGTTAGCGGCCCGCGGTACCACGATACGGTTTGCTCCCCGGTACGCAGCGCCTGGTTCAGCGGCACATATCCCATTTTGAGGGCATTCATCACCAGGGTATTGCTGCCCGCATAAGGTATGCAGAGATCAGTGCCCACAGTGCCAGACCTGTTCAGCGCCATGGCGCTGTCGTCAAATTTTGCCGGCTGCCCGTTTGAAAAGAAAACCCAGCTTTGCAGCGTTGCCAGGCGTATACATCGTGTATCCGTCGCAGTATAACCCGCAGGAGGCGTGCCGTCATCAGCAGGCAGATAATCCTCCAGCCCTTCCAGTGATACCAGGAAAGTATAGGATTTCCTGCCATCCTGGGGCAGACGGTTTGAAAACACAATGGAAAAGGCGCCCACACTTTCTCCCTGGTCACTGATCCCCTGGATAGTACCTTTATTATCCAGGCTTACCTTCCGCACATGCGCGGTATAATGCAGATCCTGCAGGCTGGGGGTAATTTTCCAGAATAAGGGCAAAGGCAGATCAATCACCCTTACCGCATCTGCTAAAGTTTCACCCGGATCCAGTGCTTCGGCGTTGGCTGCTTTACTGAAATATGAAAAATTGCCGGGCGCTAATGTGCTCTCTTTTACAATTGCCTGCGGAAAAAGATCGCCGATCGTAGCAGTCACCGCTTCCAGTTTCAGCGAGGGAAAAAGGGACAGGTCATCTTCATCCAGCACCAGTACGGCCAGCCAGGTGGGCAGGTCTGCATCGGTATCCACTCCCGGGTTGGTGGCAGACACCGGATCTGCATTGGAAGGATAGCGGCTCCATGGAAATGTTGTTTTCCTGAAAACCACATGCGGCAGTACGGTGTCAAAATCCCCGCTGGCATTATCCGCAGGAAACAGCGAGTAGATCACGCTGGCGGGATCGCTGAGCGAGAAGCGGTCTCCTTTTACCGCAAATGTATAGGTATCAGACAAAGTGTCTTCACTCAGCGGCGTATTGTCGCTGCGATTTACATGTTGTGAAACGGTGAGCTGGTAAGCGCCCGCTTCAAGCCCGGGAAGATCATGCTGGATGAAGGTCACTTTTTCATGCAGCATGTCCGGTCCGTTATGCTCCGGCATTTTCAGATGTATTTAGTATTGGAAAACAGGATCTGCGCCCAGCAGTTCCACCAGGGGCCAGTCCGTTAACTGCGTCTTTGCGGCAAAGGTGTCCAGTGTTACCTCCGCTGCTGAACAGGTATAGAAATTATGCTGTACAAGGTCTTCAAGTATTGCGTTCCGCTGCGTTTGTACCCAGGCGTTATTAAGGGTGTTCAACACATATCCGCTGTTCACCGGCAGCTCCGGCGCAGCTCCGCCAGATACGCTGATCTGCAGCTTGTCTGCAGAACCGGCCTCCGTTTTTACCGTATAGCGGGTATCTGCCTGCTGCCGGTTATAGCGGAAGTCCCTGCTATAGCCCTGCTGGAAGAGCAGGGATACCAGGTCCACATCTTTCACCGCTGCGGGCTTCCTGGGTATAGGCTGTATGCTGAAACCCGTGAGCGTGAAGGGTACGTGAGCGGCATCATCCGGACTTTTATCCTTCTGCTGCTTTGCCCACAGACCCGCTGCGCTATGCTGCAGCACCGGCTTCAGGCGGAAAGCGTTCACCGGTTCACTGTACCTGCCGTCTGCTCCTTTTTTGGAGATCGTGATGTTGTGACAGGAGGCAATGTTGGCTGCACCCATCGGACCGATATGCAGTTCCGTATTCCATACCTGCTGGTCCTTATCAAACACCTTCATATGGTCCAGGGCCAGGTAAGGAATGCTGATGCCATCGGTATCATAGCTGGTTTTATCATTGGGGATATTGCCCTGCGGGGCGGGATGGCCTGCAGCATTAAGGTTGGCATAGTTAGCCGGAATGGTGCTGTTGGTAATGATGTTAAAATGACCGGCGTCCAGCACCCAGTCAAAGCCCGCCACATCTTTTTGCAGCAGGCCTTCCGCTACGGAGGCATTGATAATATTGGCAGGCGGCGCATCTTCCTTCAGATCGCTCAATGCCGTAAGCCTGGCTGCCTGGCTGCCGCCCGGCAGGAACATCGTTCTGAAAGCGCGCCAGCCCACAGGGGCAGGCAATGCCCTGGCTGCGCCAAATTGAATGGTGAAGGAGACAATGTCAAGATCCACCCGTGCTTCTCCGCCAAACTCAGGGCCCCATATATCCAGCTCCGCACCTACGTGTACGCTTAGTGTATAGAGCCCCAGGTCTGCAGACACGCCGATGGAGATATAAGCGCCCGCTTCATAATGGAAGGGCGCCCATGCAATGAGGAAGTCCACCCCGGCCATCAGCCAGGCTTTTATCGCGCCGGACTGCCAGGTGGCCTGTAATTGCAGGCCCGCCATCACCATCGCCGGCGTAAGTGCAAAGTACGCTTGTCCCAGCGCCTGGAAAGGCCCCAATCCAAATGACATGGCCAATCGCGGCACCGTGGGGTAATGATCGGGCTTTACAAATGCGGGATGGTATCCTCCCACGGACACCACAAAGTCGCCCTGGTGATCCCCGTTCAGCCATATATAAAAAGCAAAGCCGCCCGATAGCTTTACAAAACCCCCATAGATATACGAAGACGGCGACACCCTTCCGTCTACGGCGATAACGCCGGATGATGGCGAATAGGTAGCCAGGATATCGATCTCAATATAGGCCATCGGTTTGGCCGCATTGGTGGGAATGGTCATGGAAGCAGCGCCGATAATGCCTATCCGCAGATCCACACCAAATGCCACTGTCGCCAGCACAAAAGCGCGGATCATTTCAAAGGAAGTGAACTGTATGCCCGCCGCTATCCAGTACTGACCCGGTTCAGGGTGGAACAGCGCCTTCAACGCCGGCAGTACATGCTGCAATGCTTCGCTGGGAGAACCGCCCTGGGCGGGCGCATTATCGGGCAACAGCGGGCAATAAGGCAGCTGGTCTATGCCCGGTAATACCAGGCTGCTGTTGATGCCGAAGCCGCCGGCAAAGCCGGTGATGAACAGGAACGGCGGGCCACCCAGCGGCACATCTGCTTTTGCATAAATAAAAAATGAGGGCGGCGTAGCACCGGGCGCGTAACCGCCAACCGCTTTCAATCCAAAGCTGCCCACCTTGACGAAGGCTTCGCCAAAAAAGCTCGTTAGCCTGGTTTCCGGATCGGGATACTTCATGAAAAAACCACCCAGCTCAAAACCCGGTTCTTTGATGCCGAGCCGCAGGCCCTGCAGGTCAAAGCTCACCTTACCGCCATTGGATTTTCCGTTCACGGGCATGGGAAAGGTCACAGACAAGCCCTCCACGTCCAGGCTGAAACCGCCGAGGGCCAGCGCGGCAGACAGCCCTATCGTAGCGTCTCCGTTGCTGTAGTTCAGCCCCACCTGCTTCAGCGACAAAGGCCCGAAGGTTTTATTGATATCGATCCATGCTACGGGGGAAGCTGTTGTTGCCGCTGCGGGTGCAAAAGATGCCTGAGCAGCCGTATCGCCCGTGCGCACGGGTATAGGCATGGCGCCCAGGGACTTTACGCTGGCTGGTTTGGTTGCATGATCCAATGTGCCGAATGTGGCCGTCAGGTTGAAGCCCGCTTTCGCCAGTGTGGCCGGCGTAGCGTTGGAAGCCAGCTTACCGGGGCCCGCTACTTTCGGCGCCTCAAAATATAATTGCTGCCCGCTGCTGAGTTGCGCGTTGGTATAATAGAATCCCAGCTGATCGATGGCCAGTTTGCTGATACCGGGCAGCCTGCCTACAAATGGCAATGCTTCCAGGCTGATCAGATTGCCCAGCGCTACACCCAGCACATAAGCGGGTTTACCGCCCACCATGGCAGGCTGCGTATAGCCAGCATCGTAGGCCGTCTTATTAGTGTATACAAAACCAATATCAAGATCTGATCCTGCTATCTGCAGGCCAAGATCTCCTGCCAATGCTACCTCCACCGGTTTTGCATCTGTTTGCTGCACTACAATGGCAAAGTCTTTTGCTTCCGCATCCAGCTGCAGCTCTTTAGGGATCATCACATCCACCCCCAGGGTATTGGAAAGGCCCAGCAGCAGATCGCTTAATGTAGGCGCCACGGTAGCCTTATAAGTACCCGTGAAGGTAACTACTTTTGCAGGAGTGGGTTCTTCGCGGGTCTCTTCCGTAATGACCACATCAAATTCAACGTTCACATTGGGCGCGGCATAGGTGGCTTTGGCATCAAACTCCTTCGTCAAACTATTATCGCTATGAGTAAGGTGAATGCCAAAGTTGAGGTCCAGCCCGGGTATCGCCTTGTTCCCTATGCCGATGGTAAAACTGAAATCACTGTTCTTTGTCTTATATTCTGCTGTCAGTGACTTCACCATCCAGCTGGCAATAAAGCCAGGTAATGGCCTGACAGCGCCACCGGTTGGGAAGCCCTTATCTATGCGCTTACCTATCTGCGACAGGTCCTGTCCCTCTCTTGTGAGATTCACGCTGCCACTTAATATCCAGCCATCGCCGGTGGCATAATCTCCTTCTATGGACAATGAGTAATCGTCAATTTCCAGGATGGAAGCAGCCTTAAAAGCGGTCTTACCTTCTTCATTGCGTTCAACCTTAAACAGGAGGCTTTTCAGCGCAAATACAAACGGTTCGTTAAACATCTTCCAATCGCCTTCCACGGTAATGCCTCCGCTGTACGTATATTCATTGGGTTTAGCCAGGGGCATGGTGAAAGACACATCGAGTTCATCTATCTCGAGGTCGGGCAAAGGTGCATCTGCCGTTCCGTTGAACAAACGGTAAGCGTCTTTAATGGTCACCGGTTTTGCCAGGCCGCCGTAAAATGAAATGGCTTTGTTTGAAAAGCCCGCCTTCAGTTCCAGCCAGCCATCCACCGTGCCCGCAAATTCTCCGGAGATCTTCGCTGACGATGTGTCGGTTCCGGGGATGATATTGAAATGGACATTGATATTTTCAAGCGAATGATCCCCCCAGAGTTTCCATTTCTCATTGGCAGACATGCCTATTTCCACAGAAAAGGAGTTAATGCGTTTTTTTTCGGGGTTCCAGGATACACAGATGTCTTTCAGGTGGATATCGCCTGGCGACTGAACCTTGAAACCGGGCACGCTTAACTGGTCAGGGGCAATTCCCAGCAGCTGTGCGATCTCAGACAACGCGCCACCGATGGGAAGGTCCATTTGTGCATTAAGGATAATATTGGTAGACAGGTCTCTTACATTGGCCTCCAGCAGGATCAGTTCTTCCTTGAACTCAAGCAGGCTGCTGATCGTCATAAAATTATCCGCCTGCCAAATTTTGTCGAAGAAGTTGAACACCGGCACCGAAAAGAACTTCAGTGTGGGGCCGTGTAATTTCAGGGGGCCCAGGGAAGCAATGTCTTCACTGGTATCAATGGTTAGTGTCATGGAAGGAACATATTGCATCACCGTTTCCGTAGTGGTGCCCTCCATACCTATTTTTCCCCATACGGGCGGTCCTTCCAGGCCCGGTAACAGAATTTTGACCAGGTTGAGCGGGGCAATGTCCAGGTCCAGGTTTCCTTCAAAATAAAAGCCCTTAATGGCCTCATCTGCATCACTGTCGTAACTGGACCAGTAAAGCTTAGGCGCTTTTACAGGCAACTGTTGCATCAAAGCTGAGCCCAGGTCCGGGAAACCGCTGCTCAGCTTCCAGCCGTCCTTTCCCGCCGCAGCGATGGACAGCTGGGGATGATCCCCCACGAACCTGATCACTACCTGGTTCATGTCAAAACCATCAAAGGCCCCGCTCCGGCCCGTCCCGGAGAAGGTGATGATGCCCTTTGCGGGGTCAAAGTGATAGTTGGCCAGCTGTACATTTTCTATGTTTACCTTCCCCCCCTGCCGGGTAAAATATTGCTGCAGGAGAGGTGTTAATGTGGTATCATTATCAAATAAGTCAGGGGATAATTCTACATGGGGGAGCTGGGATTGTAAATGGGAGTTTATATCAGCTATTGTGATCATAGGTTTGCTCAAAAATTATTGTATTATCTATTTTAACCCGGGAGGTATTTCCTGTTTCTGCAAATTGGATAGTGCCGTTTGAGCCGGTGGTAAACAAGCCTTTTTTGACGTCTAATATCTGCACTACGGGATTGTCCTTTTCAAAGCCATATATAAAGTGATCGCCTGCGGCTGCCAGGTCTTTATCGATGTACTCCCGTAAGATGCCCATTTTCGGCAGGCTATGTTTTGTCGTATTTTTACCGCCTGTACTCCCCACTGCCCGTTTTAGTTGCGGGAGCGACCGTACAAAGGCCCTGCAGGAAGAAGTGGGACTACCATGGTGGCCAAAGCGCAGGGTATCCACTTTCTTCAGGATTTCCGGGTAGTGATTTACCACGAACTGCTCTGTTATGGCCGTTGCATCGCCCATGATCAGTATCCTCCTGCCATAACATTCAACAGATATTACCAGGCTGCGCTTATTATTGCGCGTTCCGTTTTGTTTCATTTCCTTCAAGCCCTTGATGGCCGCATCATTATTAATGAACTTCGAGCCTAGCCACACGCCTTTCACATTGGCAGCCAATATAGAGAGCTTAAAGACCACCTCGTCATTTGCCATTTCATAATACAATACAATCTCACCGGTATTAGCATCTACGTATTCGTATCCTATTTCGTTGGGCGTACCGGTATTGCTCAGTACATCGTTATTCAGGCGTCTTGTCACCACAATGTTGTTGTTAACTTTCTTTTCCATCTCTCTCAGCTCAACAAATTTTGCCGTATAGCCCCCTGTCAATTCACAAATAAATTGAGATTGCGGATAGTAGTTCTCAAATTTATCCGTACCTCCGTAATATACTTTGTTGATCCTTTGCACATAACCTTTCAGGATGATCTCCAGCTTATTGTAGTGATCCTCATCGGGATGGGTCAGCAACAGTATATCGATAGTGGAGCTATTGTTCAGAAATAACTGGCTATTAATATTACTACGGATGATCTCCTCGATTGTTGTGCCCTTTAGCTTGTCGATTTCAATATCCGAAGTGGAAGCGGTTCCAAGGTCCACCATGATCGTTTTCCCGGATGGCGTGGTGATCAGCGAACAATCTCCCATTCCCATATTTACAAACTGAATATAACATTTTCCGTTACCAGCGTATTCACCATCATCTGTCGGAATGATTACCCGGGTAACAAAATTTTTCTGCGCTATCCACGATTCTTCCATGTCTCCATGTGCCTCCACCACCTGCTTCATATTTTTATCAATCGCAATTCCCGCCTGGCGTGCATTAATATGCAACTCCCTTAAATGATTCCTATTTTCTTCATTATCTACGAATTCTCTGAGAGCCAGGAGACTTTCGTACTGCAATCTCAGCAAAGTGACCTTACTTGACGTATTACACCTTCCAAATCTTTTATCTATTTTACCTGAGTTAATTTCAAGTAGTTTATCGAAGTGTTTTTTACTTTTCAGATTAAATTTTGGAAACGTAATTTTAGGCATAGGCATTGAGGATTGTCATAATTCTTTAATGGTTATCAGTTATACGGTCTGCATGGAACGTACTGCTGATTTTATTTCATAGCGTAACCGGCTGCGTTAAATTTTGTACTTTTTTCCCGGAATTCCATCTTTCTCCACCAGTTTTTTTGCTCCAGGTAAAAAATACCGTATTTCTACTCTCTGCCCTCCCGTTTACCGGTGCAATAAATCATATACCTATTGTACTTTATCATGCCCGTATTACCAGATTTTCTTAAATTTCCACTACCGTTTATCCGCCATAACAATGTCCACTTCCAATTCACACTTCTACTCACAGCTCCCTGTTCATCGCATGCCACTCAGCGACCTGCTCATTGCAGACCGGCTTTTCCACTCCATCCCGGCCGACTGGCACGTGATCATTACCGATATCAAAGGCTCTACCTCCGTTGTACAAGCCGGCCAGCATGAAACCGTGAACCTGGTGGCCACCGGCAGCATCGTTGCCGTACTAAACATCAGCTTCAAAGCCAATATCACCATTCCCTTTTTCTTCGGCGGCGACGGCGCCACCTTCATTGTTCCTCCCGGGGTAAAGGAAACTGCCATGCAAGCCCTGCGTGTATATAAAAAACAGACCTCCGATAATTACCAGCTTGAACTCCGCGTGGGCTGCATCGCGGTAGCTGATATCTATGCCGCCGGACAGGCACTGAAAATCACCCGGTTCAACAGCTCCGGCAATTTCTCCATCCCTGTGATATTAGGCGATGGCCTGAACTATGCCGAACGCCTGATAAAAGGAACAGACTACATAGATCCGGATCAGCAGCTGCAAGAGCTGGAGCCTGACCTCAGCGGCATGCAATGCCGTTGGGACCGTATCAAACCTCCTCAAAACAATCATGAAGTGGTCAGCCTGATTGTGACCGCGGCGCCGGAAGCGCAACAAGCCGCTGCATTCCGGGAAGTAATGCTGCATATTGATGAGATCTACGGCGGGCCTGAAATAAGACAGCCCATATCAGTGTCCCGCCTGCGGCTCACCACCACCTTCAACAAGCTCAGGCTGGAGATCCGCAGCCGCTTCAGCAACATGCGGTTCCTGCACCTCTTACAAAGCTGGCTCAGTAACTCACTGGGCTACCTGTACTTTCAGACAAGAACAGGCAGAAGCTACCTGCACCGCCTGGTGGAAATGTCTGATACGCTGGTGATAGATGGAAAAATTAACACCGTGATCTCCGGCACCGAAGCACAACGCCTGCAACTGGAAACCGCCCTGAACACCCTGGAGCAGGCAGGCCGTATCCGCTACGGCATCTATGTCAGCAAAGAATCTGTGATGTCGTGCTACGTGCGGGATATGAAAGACGGGCATATTCATTTTGTAGACGGCGCCGATGGCGGCTATACAAAAGCCGCCGGCATACTGAAAATAAAACTGGGCATGTGACCGTATTTTTCCCGTAGGCAGTTCAAAAAGATTATAATATCATTGCTTCATGACACAAACCCCGATTACACTATATGGAAAATATCCGCATTGCCCTGGTAGATGATCATGTGATGCTGCGCCACGGCCTCGCCATGCTGGTGTCCGCGCTCGGGTACCGGGTGCTGTTCGAATGCAGTAACGGACAGGAAATGATCTCCAGGCTTGACCCCGCCTCACTGCCCGACATTGTGTTGATGGACATCAATATGCCCGAAATGGACGGCTACGCCGCCACTGCCTGGCTCAAAGCACACTATCCGGAAGTACACGTGCTTACCCTGAGTATGTACGACGATGAATCAGCCATCATCAGGATGCTGAAAAGCGGTTCCCGTGGTTATATCCTGAAAGAGTCTGAACCGGAAGAGCTGAAGCGTGCCATTCACGATGTATATACCCATGGGGTACATTATACGCAACGGGTTACCGGTAAACTGCTGCATGCTATCGCCAGCGGCGAAACCTCCGCCGCTCAGGTGCAGCAGGTACTGCAGCTGAACGACCGGGAAATAGAATTCCTGAAACTGGCCTGTACAGAAATGACCTATAAAGAGATTGCCGACGTCATGCACCTCAGCCCAAGAACCATTGACGGTTACCGCGAAGCGCTTTTTGAGAAGTTAAATGTTAAAAACCGGGTGGGACTCGTGCTTTTCGCTATTCGTCATAATATCATCCAGGTAAGCTAGCATTGCTGAAAGCTGATCAGTGTGCCCTGCCCCGGCGCTGAGCGGATGCTGCACCTGTAGCCGATCTCTTTTGACCTGCTTTGCATATTCTTCAATCCATTCCCCTCCGCTGCGCCGTTCATGTCAAACCCTTTTCCATCATCCGTGACAGTTATGACCAGCCTTTCCTTTGTTCCCTTTACCTCCACCCTGATCTGCCTGGCTTCGGCATACTTTAATGCATTGTTCACCGCCTCTTTCAGCATCATGTACAGGTTTCTTTTTTCCTCCCTTCCCAGTTTATGGTCCCGCAGATCATCCGCAATGTCGTGCTGATAGTGTACGTTGCTGGCGGCGCATAAGGGTTGCACAAAGTTCTGTATCCGCAGCAACAGGTGCTCCAGTTCATCCCGCTTGTCGTCCAGCACCCAGATAATGTCTTTGATCCCGGTAATGGCTTCCTGGGTGCTTTCCTTAATTTGCGGCAGGTATTTTTCGGGGTGATCATCCATCATCGCCAGGTTGGTGTATAACTTCACGCTGTTCATGGTGCTTCCCAGGTCATCATGCAGGTCGCTGGCCAGCTTTACCCTTATCTGCTGTTCTCTTTTGATCTGCCGTATCCGCAGCAGGTACAGCCAGTAAATAAAGGCAGCTACCGTCATCGCCACCAGCAGCCTGAACCACCAGGTTTCGTACCAATGCGGCAGAAAAACCAGGGTCAGCTCCTTTATTGCGCTGCCGATACCATCCTCATTGAATGCCTGCACCTCCAGGCGGTAAGTACCATGCTTTATACCTACCAGGTCTATAAACGGCTGTGTACCGTTGGCTATCCAGTTATCCTGCAGCTCTTTTAAACGATAAGCATAGGTTACCTTGTTGAAATGGGGAAATAACAGCCCGCTGAAATGGATACTTACCTGCGTATAATCATTGGGCACCTTTACCGTTCCACTCACCAATCCGCGGAAGTCCTTATTGCCCTCGCGGCCGCCTTTGATCTTTACTGCAGCAATCCATAGCAGCGGCGGCCGCTGGTTCAGGTGTATGCGGCCAAGATCTACCCGGGTAAAACCATTTGCACCGCCGAAATAAAGGTAATTTCCCAGCCTGGCGCCACTGGTTTCATCAAATTCATCTGCGTGCAGGCCGTCTTCCACTGATATGCTGCGCGCTTTCCCGAAACGCCGGTTGTAATAGAATAAGCCTTTATTACTGCTTACCATCAGGGCGCTGTCTGCCAGCGCATATATTTTGTACAATCCTGTACCGGTGATCCCCTTTTCCCATGACAGCAGCTGGCTGTAACTGAGATCCGCACGGGTTTCAATCACGCCCCTTCCGTAAGCGGCAAAGTAATAATTGTTCCCGATACGGCAGGCATCCATCAGCAGTGCCGCCGGCGATCCTGTTACGGGGTCGTAAATGGGATGATGTCTGATACTCCCCGTGCGGAGATCGTACACGGAATAAACGGATTTGCAGACAATGCCCAAACGGCCTTCCTCGTCCCAGAACAGGTTATTGATCTCCGCATCTTTCAGCTGCGCCGGGTGGGAGAACAAAGTGAGTGTATCTATCCGCCGTTTCCGGAAATCCCATATATAGATCCCTTTATAAAGCTGACTGGCCATCAAGAGCAGCGAGTCTTTATACATTGCGGAAGCGATCAGGAAATCATTTTTTATCAGCGACAGTTCCGGGTACACCTTTGCAGCATCTTTCAGGCCCTGCGGCGTAAGCGCCATCAGCTGTTTTTCTCCGGAGGCCAGCAGGTTGCCATCGGGGCATTGCAGCAGCTGGTAATACGGCTGGCTGCCATCTGCTTTATCAATTGTGCTTTGCATGGTGTTGATCCTGTAAAAACCATCCGGCGCACAGCTGTATACGATGGAATCATTCACCGGCAGCAGGTGATAGCTGCGGCGGATGCTGGTATTGTTTCCATTGAAGGAGTACTGGTAACCGGTAAAAGGCGAGGGATCTGCCGGCGCAACCAGCACTGCTTCCAGGGTTCCCACCCATAGCGATACCGAGTCGGCATACAAGGCATACGCATTGCGCAGCAATCCGTTCTCCGGGTAGTTGGCGGCATTCCTGATAACGGTGAGTTGCCGGGTACCGCTGTCAAAACGATACAGCCCTTTGCTGTTAGATATATAGATAGCGCCGCCTGCCAGACTTACACCGCTGGTTTCCTGCCCATCCAGCCACGCGGCGGCTTTCCCGAAGAAGCGTTCCGGCGACTGTATCTGCATGGCCTTTGTGTCCAGTAACAGCAGCCCATTGTTGGTGGCCGCCAGCAGCTGATCCTTCGTCAGCCGGTGTACGCCATGGTAGGTTACACCCGGCGGACCAGCAATATAACGGCGTACTGCTGACCAGGTTTTGTCAAGCACCGCTATCCCGTTATTATCCATGAACACCCAGAGCAAGCCGTCATCATCTTCGATGATCTTTGAAATGATCAGGGCCCGGCCCGGCATCAATGCCGACATATTTACCTTACGCACAATCGCCAGGTCCCTGGTGCTCACCTGGAACAGGTAACCATTGTTGGAGGCGGCATATAACAAACCTTTTCTGACCATCAGCTGGTAAACCGGTAAAGGTGTGCTATCGCCCGGGGCGCCATAAAGTGGCAGCTGCCGTTTTATTCTACAGGCGCCCAGATCTATTTCGTGGATGGCCCCATTGCTGCAGGCCGCCCACAAAGCCCCTGCAGCGGTATCCAGCACCATGTCATGAAAATCAGAACCGCTGGTGGCGAGGCTGCTGTCTTGTACGCCGGCGTTAAATACCGTGAAGGCGTGGCCGTCAAAACGGTTCAGGCCATCCTGGGTAGCGATCCATATGAAGCCGTTTGGATCGGATATAATTTTACGTATATTAGTACCAGACAGCCCGTTCTGCTGATTCAGCTTATAAAAATGTGTGAATGAAGGCGTTTGAGCATAGCCCCCGGTCATCCCTGAAAAGAAGAGCACTGACAAACACAAACAACCTTTACCAAATCTCTTTATCATGCCAGATCCCCATTGGACAGTCTCCATCATTGCGCAGTATACGGAGAGCGATGAATATATTCGCATTTGCTATAACCAGCTAATTCAATCAATTCTGCAACACAGGAACCGAAACGTAAAATTCTACTTGCTGAAGTATCACAAAGAAACTGAGGTTACAAATTTCATTTCCTATGACCTGGTGTCTGAAAACGAAGATCGTGTTCCACATACAACACAGCCAAAAAGTACGAAAAATTTTTATGACTCTCCCGAAGTGATCATTGAATTCTTCAGCGACTTTTCATTAAGACATGAAAATGATCATCATTTCCTGATCAGCTGGGGACATGGCAGTGGTTTCGGATTGTTCAGAGAAGGCATGCTGCCGGAGCTGAAAATGAGGTTCATCAAAGCGGGCCACGAAAATGGTGCGCCCTACCCGGAAAAAGACGAAGACGAACAGTTACTGGAGGCGATACAGTTCTACCATATGATGCTATCCTCCGGTATAATGCTGCCACAAGCGGCTGACGCTACGGTACGCGCATTCGGATCTTTCCTGGAATCGAAACAGCGGTTCTACCTCAATAAGAATAAGGCGGAAATGGTTACCGTACTCAGACAGTATTTCAGGGTGGTGTCTATGAGAGATTTTGCTTTCGCCATCAACCGCACATTCGGAGCCAGGGGCGTTAAAGTGGATTTTATGTACACGATGAACTGCTACATGCAGATGTTTGAAACCGGGTATCTGCTGAAAGATAATGTCCGCTATTTTGCAGGCGCCGAAAATTTCCAGCCATTTCCGGGACCTGATTATGACGCTCTGTTCTCTGATCTGGGCGCCACCTATGCCGTGGAGCAGCCCGACCTGGATCAGCTGTCCAAAAGCATTATTGACCATCACAAAGCCAAATACACCCGTCATGAAGTTGAACAATTGCTGCTGATGGAATCCGGTACAATAGAAAGGGTGCGGTTACATATCTCGGAAACCTGTTTAGTGGTCACGAGGCCCCCGCTTTATGAGGCATTAAGGGTAAAGTTAGATGAACTGGCCGCGCTGCTCATGGCTAATGAAGGTGAGCTATATCTAACCATCCAAAAAGCAAGAAAAAAATGTTTGTCTGTTACCACCAACAATTACGGGATCATTGATATAGCTCATTTTTGTACCAAGCTGCTCGAAATGCCTTTGCCGGATGGCCCATTGGCAGACTGCCTGCAATCGGTTATTGACATTATAACCACACCGGGCAGACTGGTGGCAGAGATAAAAAAGGCGTCCGGGCTATGTGACCCTATCTTTAATCCCTTACCCCAGCCAACTATCTGCCCTAACGGGATATCGATCTTTTTTCCAAAAGATAAAAGAAATAGCCGCAGGGCACAATATGTTCATTATATCATGCAGCATGTGTACCTGCCGCAGCCCGGCGCTCGTCCGAATGTCTTCCTGGCCGATTCCATCTGGGACCAGTTCGTAGCCAGTTACTTTTCTGCCGAACTGCCTAATGACTGAGGCGCCGGCTGTTTCACTTTCAGCGCTGCCCCGGGCACTTCAAATTCGATCCTGAGCTCCTTGGTATCTCCCGTAGAATCCGGCCGCAGGAGCTTTGTTTCCACCCTGGATACAAAGAAAACAAACTCTTCGCCCCGCAGATCCCCGGTAAACTCTGCTACCATGGCGCCCTCATCATCGTCGCCAGACCCGGTAGGCGGCACCTTCGTGTCATCCACCTTCATGGATACCATTATTTTTGCCGGCATGGCGTCTTTCGCGGGAAAAAAGAAGATGTCGAATTCATCGGTGTTCAGCCTGTAAACATTGTCAATGCCTTCTTCCGGTGTCAGAAGGGCTTCTGCTTTTTCTAGTGCCATAAGTAAAGGATTTAAATGGTGATCTGAATTGATTACTGTTCTATCATATTACCTGCTGTTTAAACCATATCGCAGGTCAATATTCGAAACGATCTTACTCAAGGGGTCTGTTAACCCAAGATAGTTGTTGATCCCCGCACCGGCTACCACCCACCAGTTACCCCCAACCCGGAATTCAGCGCCGAGGTTGAACAACAAAGCCTTATCCAACAGCTCCTGCTTCCGGTATTTGTACTGCGCTTCAATAAAGCCACGAAAATCTTTTGTGCCGAGATAGTACCTGAGGTTACCTGAAAAATCCAGCTTTGTTGAGTCTTTTCCTTCAGAACGGGGCAATGCTACGTGCGCGCCTAACAATAATTGTCCACCCTTATGTATGCCCAGGGCCTGTGTTATCCAGACAGCAAAAGAAGAGAACTGCGCATTCGAGATCAGGCTGTCCCTTGACTCTCCCACCCAGGCCAGCGCGAGGTCTGTGCGGGATGCATTCCAGTTATCATTCCTGTACTTTTCGATATAGGCATCCACCCTGTTGGCATACTCCACGATGACATCCTTGATTTCTTCGGGGTTAAATTCATCGTTGGAAAGTGAAGCCAGGGATTGGGCATATCTGTTAAATGCACTTTCAAGCGCCGTATCCGGATGCGTTTTTAAATATACGCTAATATTCTGAATAAATTCCCGGAACTCCTCCTGGTGGGTTTGATAGTAATCGGGCCGCTCTTCTGCAGGCGGCTGCACAATATTGTTCACCCAATAATTGGTGAGTGCGGTGTAGTCTGCCATTACCTTTACCTGGTTATTGAAGATAAAAGCATCCACTTCGGCAGAGCGGTAAACATCCGCGCGTTTTGACAGGAAAGACACCCGGTAGCCGATGCCCAGCTTGGAAGCATATGCCGTAGTATCGCTCACCGTTCCCACACTGAAAGAAGAGCGGTACAGGAACCTGCGGAAGAAGGAGGTCCGGAAATCATACAAGGTCCATTTCTTTGAAGCGATCTTCCAGGGGGCCGCTTCAAAGGCGAAGTTGCGGGGTATCACGCCTTTCCCGTTAGCATAGAAGGGGCTCACCAGCGCAGCAAATTTCTTCGCATCCGAAGGCCGGAGGATGTCAGAAGGATCTGTGCCCAGCGCCTTGAACGCCGGCATGTCCGGCACTGTAAAGTCGAGCAGGAACTTTTCGAGCAGTATACTGTCGGGCGGGGTCTGGGGCCTGGCTTTCAAACAGCAGCAGGAAAATGCCGCCAAGAGCAAAACACGCCTGTATAGCTTTTCCATATATGATCAGATAACAAGTTTCAGTGTAATAAACGCTTCTTTGATGGAGGCGCCATCCGTCTTCCCCTGCACAATATCTCCACCGATCACGGCAGCCGTGGAGAAGGCATTGCCCTGCAGTACGGTTAACGTTAGTGTGTAACCTTCATCATCTTCTCCTTTCTTTACCCAAAAGCGTACATCAATGGTACGCCCCACATATCTTTCTACCGGTTCTGTAGGATTGAAATCATTGACAACCGGGAAGAAATCGTCATGCGGTATTTCGTTGCTGCCGCTTCTCAGGGGATTTGTCAGTACAGGCGGCACGGTTGCATCTGCAGACCATAACTGGTAAGTGTAGGTAACGAAATATATCCCCATCATTTCGATGTTGATCCACAGCCGTTCCCCCTGTGGATTAAATTTTACAGGCTTGATCATAACAATCCATTAAAGTGTTAGTACTATTGATTGGTAAGCAGACGAAGCTGTCTGCTGTTACCTATCCGGCTCAGGTAGCGCCGGTAATTCGTGATCGGGGTCAAAGTACACATGGCAGCCGCAACCGGAAGTAGCGCATTCAAGCTGCGTTACGTCCCCCGGGGCTTTAATTTCATAGATCTTTTCCATAGCTGACAAGCTTTGAGGTTATTTAACAACCTCAAAGCTACAGCGGGGGTATACTGCTATCAACGGGAAAAACACCCTTTCGGGTTGGGGCACTGCCCTACTCCTGTTTCTTAAAAAGAATATTTTTAATCCGGCCGTTCGTCAGCCGAAAGCCAGCCATCCGGCCTTGCTCATCTTTAAAAAACTCGATCGTACCGTTAGCGCTGCTGAACTTCCCGGCCTTTACAAAATCCGGCTCAAAGATAAAATCACCCAGGCGCATATGATGGGCCGTTAGTTTGCCATCCTCAACGGAAAGCCTGTACGCTGTTTCCAGCTCTTCGCTGTAATAGGTGCCTGCGCAACTATCTACCGCTGCGCGGCTCGGCGTAGCAGGAATCACCCTTGGGGCGATGATACCCCGGTATCTTAATGCTCCCGCCTGCGCTTTAATATCCCTGAAGGTAACCGAAGATCCATAGGCGGGTACCCAGAGCACCGTATCAGATTTTACATCTGCCGGGAACTTGTCCTCCCCATTGGCCTGTACCATCATACGTCCATCTTCCAGCGTAAAGGTTACATACCAGTCGTTTCCCAGCTGATAGCTGCCGGTATACTTTTTCAGTATATTCGTATCCGGCTGGATGCCGGGCAGCTTGCTCAGGTCTTCCCGCGGCGGCGCGGCTTTGATCTTATCCTGCAGGAATACCCTGGCAATGGCCCTGGCGTTGGCATACACATCGAAATTGCCGTAGTTGCTCAGCAGGATGATACTCAGCCGCTCATCCGGATAGTTGCTGATAACGGTACGGAAACCCGCCCAGCCGCCACTGTGGGAAATATTTAACACCCCATCCTGCCTGTTTACTCCCAGGCCAAAGGCATAGCCTGTTTTTTCCTTGTTATTCAGCTCCCCTGTTTCCAGCATCCTGAGATACACCGGGTCTTTACGTTCCAGCGCCTGCTGAAAATGGATCACCCATTTAGCCAGGTCTTCTGTTGTGGTAAATATGGAGCTGGAGCCATAGGCCGTCAGCGCATCATTACTCCTGTAATAGGCTTCTTCATTGCCTTCGTAGGAACCCGCCATTCCTTTGATCACTTTTGAATAGTTTTCTATAGACCGGGACGATTGCATGCCCAGGGGCCTGAAAATATGTTCATCCAGCCAGGCGGCATAGGTTTTACCGCTTACTTTAGCCACAATAGCGGCCAGCAGGTTATACCCTGTATTTGAATAGGAGAACTGTGCACCGGGATCAAAATCCAGCTCTTTCTGCTTTTTAACCATGCGCATAATATCCTCATAGCTGAAGCTCTCATCCCAACGCCAGCCGGCCGCATGTAAGGTAGCCGGCCAGTCTCTCAGTCCGCTGGTATGATGCACCAGGTGACGGATGGTGATCGTCTTGCCAAAATCCGGTACCTCCGGCAGGTATTTATGTATGTCATCGTCCAACGCAATCTTTCCTTCCTGCACCAGGGTGGAAATGGCAAAACCCGCAAACTGCTTGGATACGGATGCGATGTCAAACACCGTGGCAGGGGTAATGGGCACCTCAAATTCCAGGTTGGCCATGCCATAGCCTTTTTTAAACAGCACCTTTCCGTCTTTTACCACCAGTACGGCCACACCCGGGCTACCGGGACGGGCAAATTTTTTGAAGAGGGAATCGGCGGTGGACTGTACGGAGGGTGTTGGTTGCGCGGTACAGGACAAAGCGCCTAAGAGCAGCAGGAAGGTGCAAAGTGTTTTCATGATGTAAATTTAATTCGATCCTGGTTGAAAGTGCATAATTTATAAAGACGGCCCCTGGGGCGCAAGGTTGCATCCACCCTGCGCCAAAATACCCTCTGCCCAAAATTGACTACCTTTGTACCCTCATGAAATTCGAACAATACCGCATCGCAGAAGAGATCAAACGCAGCCTGGCAGAAAACGGCTTTAAACGCCCTACAGATATTCAATACAAGGCCATTCCATCCATCCTGAAAGGAGATGATGTGCTGGCCATCGCTCAAACAGGCACCGGCAAAACCGCCGCCTTCGCCATCCCCGTACTGCAGCTGCTGCACCAGCAAAGCCGCTCCCGCACCAAAGGCGAGGTAAAATGCCTGGTGATGGTGCCCACCCGCGAGCTGGCTATCCAGATCTCCGAAGTCTTCAAACAGATCGGTAAATATACCCGGGTAGATATTATGGCCCTTGTGGGCGGCGTGGAACAGGATGCCCAGATCAAAAAACTGGACAAAGGCGTGGATGTACTGATCGCCACCCCCGGACGTATGTTCGACCTCATCAGCCAGGGCCACCTGGACCTCTCCCATGTACAAACGCTCATCCTGGACGAGGCCGATCATATGCTGGACCTCGGTTTTATCCGCGATATCCGCGATGTGATCAAACACCTGCGCCGCGATCACCAGACACTCTTCTTCTCCGCTACCATTGATACCGAGATCAAGGACCTGGCCTATTCCATCGTCCGCAATCCCATCCGTATCCAGATCTCCCCGGAAGATCCCATTTCCAAAAACGTGAGCCACTCCGTGGCCTTTGTGGAAATGGATGATAAACGCTTCTTCCTGGAACGCCTGGTCAAAGAATTCCCGGAGAACAAGATCCTCGTTTTTGTGCGCACCAAAGTGCGCGCTGAGCGTGTAGCCGCCGCCATGGAACGTGTAGGTGTCAAAAGCCTGATCATGCACGGCGGCCGCGAACAGGACGACCGCCTCTCCGTGATGAACGAATTCAAAAAAGGCGATGTCAAGATCCTGATCACTACCGACGTGAATGCCCGCGGCATCGACATCCCCAACGTAGACTATGTAGTGAACTACGACCTGCCCGATGAACCCGAAAAATACGTACACCGCGTTGGCCGCACGGGCCGCGGCGTTCAGAAAGGCCAGGCCGTAACCTTCTGCAGCACCGAAGAAAAACCCATGCTGGAACAGATCCAGACCTATATTGGCAAAGAGATCCAGGTGATGAAGATCGACAAGAATGACTATCGCGAAACCATCGCATTCTCCGAAGACATCCCCAACGAGAACTGGCAGCTGCTCATTGAACAACATGAGAAAGCCCTGCAGGAGAAGAAACGGAAAAAGAAAAAGAAATAATTTCTGGCTATCTTTAAGCAGCTACTCAATCTCCATTATGACAGGCATGAACTTTCCACGTGCACTGGCACTGCTGCTGCTGGTGACCATCGCAGGGCACAGCGCCCAGGCCCAAAATCAATGGGTACCGCTGTTTAACGGCAAAGACATCAATGACTGGATCGTGAAGATCCATCACCATGAAACCGGCGATAACTACGGGAATACCTTCCGCGTACAGGACAGCACCATCCAGGTGCGCTATGACCAGTATGGCGACAACTTCAACGAGCAGTTTGGCCACCTTTATTATAAAACACCTTTCTCCTACTATCACCTGCAGCTGGAATACCGCTTCACCGGCCAGTGGATGAAATCCGCCCCTGTTTACACCTTACTGAACAGCGGCGTGATGTATCATTCCCAGGACCCGCGTACCATGCCCAAAGAGCAGGACTGGCCCATTTCCATCGAAATGCAGTTCCTCGCCGGATTGGATGACGGTCAGCCGCGCCCCACCGGCAATATGTGCTCCCCGGGCACCCACATCGTATACAAGGGCAAGCTGGACACCCGCCATTGTATCAATTCCAGCTCCAAAACCTTCGACAAGAACGAATGGATCAAAGCAGAGCTGATTGTGCTGGGCGACTCCCTGATCACGCATATCATCAACGGCGATACCGTGCTGCAGTACTCCAAACCCCAGATCGGCGGTCCGGTAGTGAACCGCTACGATCCCAGGCAAAAGCAGGATGGGAAGGTATTATCTTCCGGTTACATCGCCCTGCAGAGCGAGGGCCAGGAAATTGATTTCCGGAATATCCGGATTAAAAACCTGGCTCCGGCGCAGGGTAAATAATTAAAAAAATTAAGCATTAATAACCAGGAGGCTGGTGACCAGCGCGGATCACGCCTCTACGGTTCGTAGCCTTCCAAATAAAAGTCCAGGTCTGTCTCTGTTGCATTGGCAAAAATGCAGGCGGCTATCATTTGTCCTGCAAAGGAAATGATGTCTACCATTTTGCGGGCGTTAAAGAGCCGGCTTAATTTGTCGAACAGGGCCTGGTCTGTTTTTCCGTGGTTGCTGCCGATTGCTTTTCCGAATTCCATCACCAGCCGATCTCTTTCTGTCAGCTTTAACTTGTCCGGATTCTCGCCCGCATCGATGATGCATTTGCGGAAATAGGTAGTCCAGAGCAGACATTGACTTGCCCGGGATATGGAGTACGCATAGAGGTTAACGAGGCGTTGTCCGAGGATGATCCTCATATCATCATATACTACGTACCATTGCATGTACACTTCGAAGGCGGTAAGGGAATATCCGAGGATGCCTTTCATGTTGGTAATGCGGGTTTTGAAACGGATGCAGTGCCGCTCGAATTCGGCAAGTACTATGGAGGGAGCGGTCTCTGAGGATAAAGGGGTAATTCTGGCCATTTTGAGGAGGATTTTGTAGCCAGAAGTTACGAAAATATTTGTGAGGATTGAGTGGGTGGCAAGGGGGGTGTAAAAGTAGCGGCAGGGCAAAAGCTGCCACTACTTTTATTTTCGCTATGGCATTTTGTAGTAGGGCGTTACACAAACGTCCTGATAGTAAGTTTTTGTGACTGATCCTGAGGTAAGTGTGCAAAGAGTGCCAGTGTTTACAGGAAGGCAGCTTTCTGGCATTGTTTCAGGCAAAAAACAAGGTACTTGTCCCGTTATCTTATAACGAGCAGTAGCAAATCGCTTGCCCCCCATAGCGCTGGTAATTGAAAAAAGCAATGCGACCAGGCATACAATCCCCGCTGGCTTAAAGTTGGTACGTTTCATGGTATAAAATTTAAAGGTTAAGAGAAAAAAAATTGATTCTAAATGCAATCAATTTTAAGCGGGAGTAGCGAATACAGCGTTAACGGAAACAAGGGTAGAAAAAAAGGAGTAGCAAATAAGTGGAGTAGCAAACTTTCAGCTATGCGAGTAAATTTAGAATGACAATTGCATACCAAGTGTAAGAACCCGCAGTGACGGATAACTATCGGGACTCGCAGTAATTTCGGGATCCCTCCCTTTATACTTTGTCCAAGTAAACAGGTTAATGCCCTGAAAATACAATTTACAACTTTTTATATTAGACCGCAGCAATTTTTTTTGCGGAAAATGAAAAGCAAACACAAGCGATTGTAACCTAAGATAGCTTGCATCAGCCAACCATTTGTCGCTTTGTCGGGCCAGTCCAAAGGCGCCACCGGCATCAGTATCTCCAGAAGCAGTATAACGCTGTATCGCAGCGTTGTCCCCCGGGCTCCGCCATCTTTCCAGTACTGATAAAGGTTGATTACCCATCATCCCAGGTGCCATTAACGCCGAATATTCATAGCCATAGTTGTTCTGCCTGGTGTACCTAAACAAACAGCTTACTTCAAAATTATTATAGCGTATATTGTTGTACCACCCTCCATAGAAGAACGGTCCTAATTCCGTTCCCAAAGCCTTGTCGTCTAAAAGATCTCTATTATTACCAAAGTCCTCGAACTTATAAACTCCTGTTTGTGGATCTACTTTCTGCAGATGGTATCTCATTAAAAGATCAATAGACATCCGTTCCTTATAGTATCCTTTATATGTTGAATTGTCAAGATAGGGGAAAGTGGTTAACCGGTTTTTGGGAAAACTCAGGTTCATATTTGTGCTCCAGGTTACTGAATTACTCCGGAGGACAACTCCTTCAACATCTATTTCAAAGCCTCTGTTTACTACAACTGCCGGAACATTTACCGGCATATATATACTTGACGAAGGATCGTCAACATTACTTACAATTGTTTGATAACGTCCCGTAAGAAGCTGGTCTGTACTTCTATTGTTATAATAACAGAAAGTGGCTAAAATTCGGTCATTTATAAAGCCAACATCAAGTGCTACTTCCGCCTTACGGATTTTTTCCCAACCATGTGAAAGTACGTGTCCAATAGTGTCAGCTGCTATACCTTTACTTACGAATGGCATTCCCCACACCCACGTTTCCCGGCTAATGTTCCTTACATATGAATCATTTCCAGTTACTCCATAACTTCCACGAAGCTTACCGAAGCTCAATGGTCCATTTCTTCCAAACCAACTTTCCCTGCTAAAGACCCAAGCTACGCCAACAGCCCCAAAATTTGCATATTTACGGGCAAGCCGATTTGAACCATCTCTATTAAAAGTCAATGTAAGCATGTACTTATCTGCATGCTTGTACTCAAACTGAGTGTAAAAAGATTGGTTCTTAAAATTGGTCTGGGTACTATCCAGTTTAGCGTTGCCTTCCGCAGCAGTAATATTTTCCATAGACTCGTCATTCCCCTTGAATCCCCATGCAAAATATCCTTTCTTTAGCTGGTCCTCGAATTGAATGCGGGCGCCGGCCGTTAATCCAAACTGTTCCTCACCTATAGTCTTATCCCAGCTAGCTCGTACATCTACCAAACCGTTTATGTACTTGTTATTAAAATAAGAAGCAAAACCAGCTTCAGAAAACCCCATCGTAGGCCCCATTGATCTGGCAGGAACAATCTGCACTTCATCGATTTTAATCGAACTGCCTCCAATGTTGGCGCTAAACATCAAGTTTTTAACCGGCTCCCAGGATGTATTAATAAAGGCTCTAAAGTTCCTTGATCTGGCGGTTGATGTCTGTAGTAAAAAAGCATAAGGATTGTCAAATGTACTATCGGCGTAGTTTAACTTTCCGTCAACATACACCTCAGGTGTATTGGGAGGTGCGGTAGAGAAAGTGGTCAGATCCGTTGTTGGCAGGTAATTTCGGTCAGCAACATAGTTTCCAGATATATTCATTTTCACTTTCTCATTTCCGGAATTAAACCGCAGCTGTAGCATTGCAGCACCTTTCCCATACATAAAATTTTTTGAAGTAGGATACACTGTGCTTTCCTGTCGATATGATCCACTGGCTCTATAACCAAAATTTTTGCTGCCTCCCTTCATTTCTATGTTGCCATCGCGTATAAATGCCGTCCCGCCAATCATCTCCTTCTGCCAATCGGTATAACGGTCAGGACTCCATTTAAGAAGATCAGGAGCACTTTTTACATCCGGAATTCTCTTATCATTACTAAACGCTTCGGTCCTCATTTCCAGATACTGCCTGGTATCCAAATAATGTACAAGGTTCGTTGCTTTACCAAATCCTGCATACAAATTAGCCGCTCCCGATATCCAGGTTCCACTTTCGTTCGGCTGCTTACTATTTATCAATATCACCCCGTTCGCCCCCCTCGTCCCATACATCGCCGTTGCATCTGCATCCTTCAATATCCTGATACTCTCAATGTCATTTACCGACAGCAAATTCAGCGGACTTGGCGCTACATTGGCTCCTGTAGTCCCCGACATATTAAAAAAGTTCTCGTTAAACGACACACTCGGAAAAGGCACCCCATCCACCAATATCAGCGGGTCACTATTGCTCTCAATACTATTCTTCCCCCTCAACCTGATCCTATACCCACCGCCGGGTAACCCGGTGGTTTGATTGATATACAAACCCGGTACTCTTCCCTGCAAGGCGCCCAGCACATTATTTACCGGCGACTCTGCAATCTCTTTACTTTTCACCTGCTTCACCGATCCCGTAAGCGAACCCTGCACTACCCCTGTCACATTTACTTCCTGCAGTGGCGCTATCATTGGAATCATTTGTATATAAATAGAATCAGCGTAGGAGGATAGCACCATTGGCTTATACCCCGTACGCTGTACCAGCAGTTTAGTATGAGGCGCTACATCCCGGAGAAAAAACCTGCCATCACTTTCCGTGCTCATCCCAACGTGCCTGTCTGCCGTCATAACGGCCACTGCCTCCAGGGGCGCTCCCTTTTCGTTGACCACTACACCTGTGATGAGGCGCTTATCCTCCTCCGGTATATAGCCAAGGTCTACATCTCCGTCCCTTTTAAATGACACTACGAACACATCCTTCCTGTAGCACCAGGCAATACCGCGCTTTCTCAGCAGTCGTGCCAGTACATTATCCAGGGGCTCATTGCGGAAATTAACTGTAACCTTTTCATAACTGTTAAGCTGCTCATCATTGTAAAAAGCAGTCATGCCTGTTTGCTCATATACTATTCTGAACAGATTTTCAAGGGTGATGTTCTCCTGGCGGCACGATACCCTCCTTGCGCCCGGGTAACCCTGTGCACAGAGGTTACTTGCCGAAGCGATGATGATCAGAAGGGTAAACAGTGATTTACAAGGCATATGAACAGGGGTTCGTTGTTGCTAACAGAATGTAAGCTTTCCTAACTACATATACGTAGCAAAGATATGCCCGGATCCAACATCCGCAAAAATACCGGACGCTCGCCCTGTGGTACCATTCATTTACTATGAAGATCATCTGATATGAATATCCCCCTTTTTGTCAATATAGGTTTCTACATTATTGTAGCGCAACTCATCAAGAAACTCATCCAATGGCATCGTGGGATCCATCCTGCCTGAAAGCTGCGTGGTTTTAAGTGCTTCCCTGTCGAAGATCACCTTCCTGGAGTAATTCTCTTCAATCATCCCGGCCACTTCGCTCAACCGTTTATTCGCAAAATGGGTTTGCTGCTTCTGCTTATTTTCCACCTGTACACTGACACGGACGCGGTAATACCGCGTGAAAGCATAAATCCCAACCCCTATTAGGGTTGCCAGCAAGCAGATAGCCGCCATCTTCGCCAGCGGGAAATGATACACCCGCAGACTGAAATGCTCGTGCGGCGAAGTAACCTTTGCATCTTCCCAGGCCTGTGCTGCCTTAGGATTGGTTCTGACCTGCCGGCGGATATACCTGTTTTCCTTCCAGGTGGTCTTCCCGGCGGGCTTTAGTACGATCAGGTCGATAAACTCGTCAATGTTAAAAGGAGCTGGCGCAGTGTTCGAAACCCTTTTCGCCCGCCTGACATATTTTCTTAGGGAAAGCATAGAGATAATACAATTATTTCGTTTCATAATTATCGCCATCAGCAGTTGCTATCCCCTGCTGCTAGTGTTTTTCTTTCTTCTCTTTCTTGTCCTTCTTACCTTCGTTTTCCTCGTTCCTGTCCAGGTGTATGGTTCCTTCTTCATCATAATACCACATACCCACTTCGGTGTTTTCTTTCATTTTTTCAAAAAATCCCTCCACAGTTTCATTCTTATCCACCTTCCCCGTAAATTTCACATTACCCAGCCGTTCGCGATCAAAGCGGATCCTGATACCGTAAAGTCGTTCTACTACCTTGCAGACTTCTGACAGCGGCTGATCAATAAACCTGTACTGTCCCTTCAACCATCCCATCACCATCTCACCCCTGAAATCTATCAGCGAAGCCTCCAGGCTCACCGGATCCAGCACCATTTCCTGGCAGGGCTGCAGGCGCATGGAAGGCCCTTTCTTCGGATCCACTATAACGGCCCCGGATACCAGGGATACAATAAAATTATCTTCGTAGGTATTGATATTAAAATCCGTTCCCAGCACGCGCACATTTCCTTTTTTGGTATGCACAATAAAAGGGCGTTTCTCATCCTTTGCTACCGAGAAATAAGCCTCGCCATCAACATACACCTCCCTGCTGATACTGCTGAACGTAAAGGCAAAGCGCAATTCGGTGGCGGCGTTCATATGCACAATGGTACCGTCTTCCAGGGTAACGTTGTACGAATGCGCTGCCGGTACCCGTAGCGTGTTCTCTTTGAAAGCCAGCTTGCCAGGCTGGGCGCTGAACTGCAGCATCTCTGCATTGGTGCTGAGCAGGGCGTACCTGGTGGGGATGGTGGCCACTTCGGCGCCCAGTTCTACCCGCTCTCCTTTCGCCATTTCCAGGATCACTCCTTTTGAGCTGCCGGGCAGGTGGCGATGATCAGATCTTATTGAGGGAATAAGAAAGAGGCTTAATATGACCACCGCTGCTACCAGTACGGCGGCTGCAATGTTCAGGTGCCTGCGGTTAGCAGATGACTGCAATGTAACTGCATCCGCCGTTTCCATTACCGGCTCATAGCGTTTCACCAGGCTCAGGGGCCATGCCGCCGGCATGAAATTGGGGTGTCTTTCCGCCTGTTGCGGAAAGGTTTCTGTTACGTCCTGTTTCAGTTGGCGCGCTCTATCGTATCTCCGAAGCATGTAATCAATGTACCGGTCTTCGTCCCAGTTGGTACAGTTGTCTAGCTGGCGTAGTAATAAGATAAGGAACTCGTCCTCATTAAAGGTCATAAGAATGATTTTGGTGCGTTTGAATGTGTCGGGCATCCAATAAAGTTGGTAGGTATACCAGTTGGCTTTCATTGCTGATCTATTCCTTCCTCCCTGATCATAGATAAGGTGTGTCTTTTCCACATGATCGGCCAAAGCTATGTACACTTATATATATACGGACAAAGGCCCTCCCGGGTACTACTCCATTCTCATCTTTTTTCAAAAATTTTCATTTTTAACTGCTGTTGTTCATCCGGTTTAAAAAGAAGGCCGCTAGACAGCGGCCCACACCATACATATCTATTGGTGAAAAATGAAAATGATGACACACTACTGCAAGTGCAGTATATCCTTATGAACATAGTAGTTGATCTTCATGGTGGTAGCCAGCGCCTGCAGAAAGGCCTCCAGTGGCTTGTTGCGGTCCATCATGCCCGTAAAGCGCTCTTCGCCTAACCCGGGACGGTCTATCATCACCTGCACGCCGTACCAGCGTGGCAGCACTTCCAGGATCTCCTGCAGGCTGGCATCGTAAAAGTAGTACTTACCCTGCCGCCAGGATAATACCTCCTGCTCATCAAATGCCTGCAATCGAATGTGCTGCTGATCGTCATATACTACCTGCTGCCCCGGTTTCAGGGCAACATCCTTATCTTTTGTTTTAAAGCATACCGCTCCATTCACCAGCGACAGCTTCATCGCAGCAGGATCATAGTCATTGATATTAAAAGCCGTTCCCAATACCTGTACTGTTCCATGCTGTGTATGCACCACGAAAGGCCGGCGGGCGTCCTTTGCCACTTCCAGGTATGCTTCGCCCTGTATACAGATCTCCCGGGTACTGCCGCTGAACTTAAAGGGAAACTGTAAGGTTGTAGCAGCGTTCATCCCTACCACCGTACCATCAGACAGGGTGATCCGGTAGTCTTTTCCTATGGGAACCTGCAGGCTGTTCATGGCCGTAAGCGCGGTATTGTTCTCTTCTTCTTTCAGCGTATACGACAAGGCCTTGCCCGCATTCTGCAGGCGGGCATCCGCTAAAACAATCTTATCTGTTGCCGCAGACAGGTTCAGCCTTTGCCCATTGGCCAGCTGCAAAGCAACGGTCTTTGCAACCGGTTGGGGTATCACTGTGGTAGGGCGCGCAGGATCTTCATGGCCCTCACCAGCTGGTTTTTGACGGTGTTGGGACTTACGCCCATCAGGGAGGCGATCTCCCCGCGACTCTTATGCTCTATATAAGCCAGCTGGAACACCCTGGCGGATAAACGGGGTACTTTGCCGATGGCGCTCTGCAGGGAGCTGCACAGCTGCTGTTGCCATTCGCGGTGTTCTATGCGGTACTCCGGCGGGCAAGCCAGCTCGGGTGCGGGCATTCTGTCCATACGATGCTGCCGGGTTTTATGCCGTGACAAGCGGTCCAGGCAACGGTTATACACAGCGCGGTGCAAGTAGCTCCTGAAGATGCTTCCATCCCCCCTGTTGAAACCAGGGTCCAGCCTGTTGAACAACTGGCGATGCCAGAAATCGATAAAGAAATCCTGCACCACGTCCTGCGCTTCCATCTCATCTTCCAGCAGGGAAACGGCTACTACCATCAGGTATTTGCGATACCTGGTATACACGTCGGCAAAAGCCAGCTCATTGCCGGCTTTCAGCTGTTCCAGTAAGGCGATGTCCTGTTCGTTGACTGTCATAATTTGTGATGGTTGGATAAAGGCATTCCCTTCGTTCAACAGGCTCTTTGCGGATAAAATAAAATTAGCGGAGTTCAGCTTATCAAAGCGTGAATTAGTTGTTAACACCTTTGTTAATCAAAGCAGAATCGGTCTTCACCGCCGGACAAGGAATTCATACCCGTAAATTTGATGCAGAAGAAGTACTGGCCAAAATAGATGTAGTTACCTCCCCCCTCCACCCCCAATACGACATATGCCGTATTGAGCATATTATTTCACTTTGTAAATTGCCGGCCTTAGAATTTGAAAAACTCAATACGATAATTCCATTGTTAAATAGAAAAATCATATCTATGAACAATTACTCCTCTCCCCGGCATCCTTGTTTTAAAACACACATGCCGTTACCCAGACTAATCACTTATTGCTCCACCTCAAACACTACCCACTTCTAAACAACCATGAACTACATACATCACCTGAACACATTCCTCTGGATACTCCAGCGGGAACGGCGCCTCACGCCCAGTCATATCAGCCTTTACCTGGCTTTATTCCACCACTGGAACTGCAACAGGTTCCAGCATCCATTCCCGCTTTTCCGGGACCGCCTCATGCAGATCAGCGGCATTGGTTCCAAGAACACCTACCTGAAATGCCTGAAAGAGCTGCACCGGTACGGGTACATCCGCTACTACCCATCCCTGCACAGGCACCACCGCTCCATGGTAAGCCTTATACGCTGGAAGAAAATGTCAGAGGCCAACCGGCAGCTGACTATTTTCCAGGCTGGTAACCCGGAAAACGGGCCGCTTACCATCACAGAAATGGGACAGCTAATCGCCATTATTGGCACGCTTACCGTCCCGGATCCGATACAACCAATGGTCAAATCTGAACCGGCTACCGTCCCAGATCTGAGCCCTATTTATAAACAGGAATTAAGAAAGGAAAACAAAGAGAGTGACCCACACCCCCCCAGTTTTCCTGCTGACAACCGCCCGGGGAAAAACGGAAACCAGTTTGCAGCCCGCGGCGCCGCCCGCCCCCCTGCCCTTTCCCTGCCGCCGCCTAAAGATGCGGTGCTCCAATACTTTGCGGCAGCCAGTTATTCCGAAAAGGACGCCCTGAAATTCTACGCCCACTACCAGGCCAATGGCTGGCTGCTGGGAGGGAAAGTGCCCATCCAGGACTGGCAGGCTGCAGCCGATAAATGGGTCAGCAACTCCTTCGAATATCAGCGGGTAAATACGTCTAAAACCAATCAACATGCAGGAACAAAGTCAGATCAGCTACTCGGACAACACAAAGTCAACCAGGACAAAAGCTACGACAAGCCCTTTTGATTACAATGAAGCACTGCAAGCGGTGATATCCTATGGCAAACAGTTAATAGGGCCGTCATTCAGGATCTTCGAAGAAGACCGCGCCACTGTACTGAAACTGTGCAGTTGGTTTCTGCGTGATGAGGTCATTGCGGCTGAAGAAGGCCTCAGTCTTCATAAAGGTATTTTACTGACCGGACCTATCGGTTGTGGTAAAAGCGCTTTGATGAAGATCCTTTGCGCCTGCACGGAGCCTGCCTGGAAATTTGTGATGAAATCCTCGCTTAGAACGGCGCTGGAGTTTGGCCAGGAAGGTTATACCGTGATCGACCGTTATACGGCCAGGTCATATGACCTTCATGGAAGGCCGCGCAGCGTTTGCTTTGATGACCTGGGATGCGAAAGCAACATCCCCAATTACGGGATTCCTTTCAATACCCTGGCAGAGATCCTGTCCATCCGCTACGAGCTGTTCGTGGAAGATAAAATGTTCACACACATCACTACGAACCTGAATGCCGATGAGCTGGAGGAACGTTACGGGGCCAGGCTACGCAGCCGCATGAGCGAGATGTTCAACCTGGTGGCCTTCCCCGGGCCAAGCCCGGACAAACGGAAATTATAACAGCCCCTCCAGGAATAGAGGGGCCTTTCTTAAAACCAAAACCAAACTACATGAAACAGTACCTCCGTTTACGCATTCGGCGCATCTACCAGGATGATCCCTACAGTGTTGTAGGCTTCATCATTCAGCGTATAATACTGGCCATTTACAAACTGGTAGTACGTTACTCCCAGTACCAGGAACAGTATATCTGTGCTGTTGGGAGTGAGCATATTACTCAGACTGATGTCCGCTGTCAGCTCCCTGCTGTATGCCAGTTCCGCGGTCGCACTGATGGCCCCCTGGTGGGTACCCGAATCAAAGTTCAGTTCCGCCGCGCCACAGACGACGGTGAAGTGCGTAGTATTAGGCGGCGCCTTCAGCATCTTCCTGGAAACAAATGCCGGGATGTCTACTTTAAGCGTACCGGTACTACGTTCAATCGTTGCCGTATAAGGGGCAAAGAATACCCTGCTCAGCTTTGCAGCCAGGTTAAAGTCAAAGCCCCTCAGCAGCTGCAGATTGCCGTCGCTGACTTTCCGCTGCCCGCGTTCGTTCAGCGGGTCGGACTTGATCACTTTCGACATGGCCCTTGACAACCGTATTGTCTGCCGCGCATCGCTGACGCTATCAACAATTGCCCGGAATGCATCGGTGAGCAGTTTACCGGCTCTGGCGGCTCTTTCAAATTCCGCCATGTTCTCGCGGGTACGTTCAAAGTTTGCCTGGGTGGCTACCCGCTTACTGTAATGCTTGCTTGCCATAATTAAATGTTTAATTGATTCAAAAAAATGCAGCATGTTATAAGGCACATACTGTTTAAGCCTTCATCATGATGAAATCGTTTACCAGACAGTATTCCGGCGTAATAATTTATTATCGTTACTGCTATCATCCAATTGATAGTGCAATACTAAAACAGGCGGACAAACGAAAAAAGACAAGTGGCCGCTTTTGGTAAACTTGACCAAAATGGTACTAAATGGATACCATCATCGTTCATTGTTTCATCGGTAAAACCAATACAACCACATGAAAAAACAGGTTCTAAAAAGGATCGTTATTTACCCGGAAGACGTGGAGCGCCTTACTGGTTGGAGCCGCCGTTCCGTCAGGCGTTTTTTACAAAAGATCAGGGAGTATGCGGGTAAAGAGAAAGATGATATTCTGACCATTACAGATTTCTGCCATCACACCGGGTTAACGGAGGAGCAGGTAAGGCCGTTCATGACCGACTAAAGCCAATACAATGTTTCCGTAAAAAACTTGATTTTTTAATACATTCAACATCAGCATATGATTAATTTACAACTGTTCCATACGTTAAAGAACGTACGGCATATAACTGGACAGCTACTGACAGCAGCACCTGAAACAACCCCTTGCTATGGCTTCTTAGAAAAGGGCTTTGCGTATGAATACTATCGCACAAATAAAAACAAACAGCTGGTAACCTGGTTCTGGGGGAAGGGTGAATTTGTGATCCCCACCTCCAGGTATAGCAACATTGTACTTACAAGGGATGCTGAGTTCCATGAATTACCTTACGATGTCATGTTTGAGCATCTGAAGAAATGTGCAGAAAACCGTGAAGAATATGCTTTAGAGAGGGGCTGGCATAACGTACAGATAGCGGAGAGGATCAGTGACATCAGGTATTTAAGTCCTTTTCAGCAATATCTGAAACTGCTGCAAAGGATACCCTGGGTTTTTGACTATGTACATAAAGAGCAGATCGCATCTTATCTGAATATAGATGTACTGGAATTGAGGAGGTTTATGCTTAAACGTCCGGTTACGCTGCCAGACCGCCAGGAAGAATAGACGATCTGTCCAAAAAGATTACAATAGCAGACATCCTCGTGGATTGTCCGTTCAGGGAGGTTGTACCGGCGCAGGTGCAGCCTCTCCTTTTAATCACCTGCTTATCCTACCGCCAGGATACATGCCGATCCCGCATGTTTTACTTCCTCTATTTGCCCATGAAGCCCCGGAGCGCCCATTTCAACACCAATGGCAAACAACAGGGTCTGGGAATCCTTCATGCCTCCTGCCCTGTTCAGCCTGAGTGCCAGCGTTTGCGCCGGTAAAGGATCCGTTACCACCTGCCAGGGAGTATCCAATTTGGTAGTGGACCATTCAGTGGCGTAGTCATCATAACCGTTAACATCATGCACTACATCAGGCACCAGCCCCAATGACAAACAAAAACGGAACATAGGCTGCTTCCAGGGGAGGTTAAGATTGACACCCTGGACAAGCTGCGGCAGCTGTATAACCGCACTTTGCGTTTCCCGGTTAAGGGTACAGTTAATTGGCCCGGTTACAATACTGACAAAAGGATGGGTTCTATGCAGCATAAAACCAGCCAGCATATATCGGTGCTGTGAAAGGAAAATACTGCGCTTACCTTTTTCCCCTACAGTATCCAGCAACTGCATCTTTTTACAGATAGTGGTGAGCGATGAGGTAAAGTTATAACCTGACAGCCGTTTCACATGGATCAGCGGATACCTGATGGCGCGAACGGCTTTTCCCACCCCGATAAATTCTGACATATTTTCCCGGGTGCGTTCAAACTTCCTGGAATGCAATATCTGCTTCCTGGTAGGCCCGGCCTTTTTCCGGACGATGATCTTGTCAGATCCTTTCATTTTGTAAGCGGATACTTGTCCAAGTCCGCCGGTAAATTCAATACCTTCTTTAAGAATAGCCATAAGTAAAATTTTTAGTGGGTAAAACAAGTGAAGTGTGCAATTGGTTTAACAAAGAGGTACTTTTTTTGTCTGATCAGGGTATATGAGCAGTAGATGAGTGGTATCTATTAAGATACCGCTCATCTACCGCTCATATACGGGACATATACCGGACATGTACCGGACATCCTGCATAAAAGACTGTATACTGGCCGCTTTATCTGGTCCTAAAATAGCTATACAGGTGAATATAATAGTCCTGATACTGGTTATACAACCAATTGTATGGTCATGGGGCTGCAAACATACCGCTGTGAACTGATCCGTAAAGGACAAAATCCCGGCAGATGCGGACAATATGGAGGGATCAGTAAAAAACTGATGATCTAAATATTTAACTTATCACCTGAAAAAAGGGATACCCCTGGTAAACATGAGATCCCGGAGGTTGTACCGAAAGGTGCAACCTCTTATTTTTAAACGATAGAGTAGGTTCAACCGATACAATTTCATTGCGTTCAGGGTCAGGAATTCAAACAACATCATGATCGTCCTATACCTCCTCCGTTAATATTGGATTAACATTTTGACGTGCAGATTTAAATTAAATTGCCCCGTCCCTTAACCGAAAACCCTATTAAGCATGGTAGAAAAAATAACAGACTTTCTGCTGGACATTAGCTGGTTTCCCGAATCAGTGGTACAATCGCTACACGGAATGGTACATATTGACGAATACCCAACCAAACAGAAGCTGCTCTCACCCGGACAGATCTCTTCACGTGTGTATTTCATCCTGCAGGGACTGATCAGAGCTTACGAGGAAGATCACTCCGGTGAAAGCACTATCTGGATGATGGCCGAGGGAGATGTGGTTTTCTCTGTCCGCAGCTTCTATCACCGCGAGCCATCAAAGCAGTATATTGAAACCCTGGAGCCTGCAATACTAGGCTCAATCAGTTATGACGAACTGCAGAGGATTTATAAAGAATCGCTGGAATTTAATGTGGTAGGCCGTATTCTCAATGAACGCTATAACGTCCTGGCCGAAGACCGGGCCAATATCCTCAGAAAACATGATGCAATGGAAAGGTTCCAGCTCTTCCAGGAATATTATCCCAACCTGGAAAAAAGGGTACCTGCTGTATATATTGCTTCCTACCTGGGGATGGATAAGGATACACTATATAAGATAAGGAATGGCAAGTACCAGGCTAAGAAAAAAAGCAGTATATCATAACATGCTGTACAACAGGGCCCTACTCAGGATCGCTTCCATCAAACAATTCCGGCTGCCCCGCGGGCAATTCGTTGAATTCAACATACAGTTTCTCTAAAAACGAATCTATTTCGTGCAGCTCTAAATGATATGCCTCGTTCCACCACTTTGACCTCTCAAAACGACGGATCTCCTTACCGGATTCGATTATGCTTACTTCGTGGGGCGCAGCAGGGAATCCAACCAGGTCCATTACAATATCAAACAGGTCGATATCACCGAGATGCTCGATCTCAATGCCCGCATCGCCAAGTTTATACCATACTTTAGTGAGTGTAACGTGTTCGGTCATGAGTTTTTTAATTACAGCGTGATTGGGGTGCATATAGTTTATGGTTTAAAGGGTTAAGGAATTAACTAAAACGGGTACTATGAAGGTATATACGGAAAAATGGAGTTTATGGATCAATGAGATGAAAGATGAAAGATGAAAGGTGAATATTAGAATGACCGGTTTTCTGAACAATGGCTTCCAGGTGACGCTCCCTATACTGGTCCTGAAAATCCATGAAACAGCATCCTACAGAACGGGGCCTAAACGTTTTACGATAATTTTTCCGTATCATTGTAATACTATAGCTAACAGTTCTCATATGTTTTTTGATAATATATCCCCAAATGCGCTTAGTCCCGTACTGCTTGTTATTTCAGCCATTTTCTTTGTTTTCTACACGTTCATCAGAAGAGTCCCTAAAAAGACCTTGCCGGGAATATTAAGAACAAATAGCAAAGGCTTTTTCTGGATAGCAGTTATTATGGTAGTTGCTGCCTTAATCGTGCAGGTGCTGCCCCGTACAAGCGAAGTTATACCCGCTTCTACGGCAACAAAGCCAGATTCACCCAACCTATCACCCGTTATCATACAAAACTCCGGTAGCGGCACTGTTGTAAATGGAACGATGATCAATAATTTCAACCGCGCCGATACTAATCTGAAGAAATAATGAAAAAGGTTATCCTTATCGTGACACTGATGTTGTCATCCCTATTCCATGTATCAGGGCAACGTAGGATCTCACAACAAGCGCCTACCATTAGTGTTAATACCGGAAACGGGACAATTGTTAATGGCGTTCAGGTAAATACCCAAAACTTCATCCGGCAGTCGGTAAATAAGCACGTTTATCATCTCTCCAATCCTAAGCAAATACAGGAACAGCAATTACTGTTAAGAAAACTGCTGATTGCTTTGGACGGAAAGACCGAACTAACAATTGCTGTTAGCAGGCAGATTGACAGTTTATCAAATATTCTTTCAATTTACGGGATAACAGAAAGCCAGGTAGAAACGTCATCAATTGATACGAAGCGCTTACAATCTGTAAAATTGTTGATAGATCAGGGATTGCGGGATAGTGCCGACGCCGTCATCATAAGAGAGGAAAAAGAGATGGAGCACAAGTTAGCTGTATTATTATCAGAAAGACGGCGTAAAGAAAATGAATTGAGTAAGATTGATGAAGAACTTAAAACTATTGCTGTGAATTATGAAATGCTGGGCCGTTATTCTAAAACAAACTACGAAGACAGCCTGGCTTTGCACTATGCGAAAAAGTCTGTAATGGCTTATCGTAATGAACAAAATCTGTTACTTCTGGCGTCACTTTTAAGCGATGAACTGGAAAAATTAAAGATTTACTATCTGCTGGTATCTCAATATGCACTTAGCAATGATAAACTAGTGAAGGTGATTTCTTCCCTGACGGGTTTGCCCCAAACCGCAGGTATGCAGGACAAAATAGCCGGCAGGCCAGAACGAAAATATGAAGAGCCAACTAAGTTAATCACCGATACGCTTGGCTTCACACGGGTATGTGCCGAGGCTTTTTGCGAGATAGGACATGTTTATGCCATAAAGGGAGATCTGGACAGCGCCATCATTTACTACCAGCATTCAAAATTGGCCTTTGAATCATTAATGCGAAAATCCGGAAAGGAATATGAGCCAGGGCTTGAGTCCGTACTTTACTCCCTGGGACATTCCTATGCCCGGCAGAATAAATTTGCAGAAGCAATCAATACGCTTCATAGCGCCGCTTATATGTATATGGAACAGGGCAAGGACACAATGGCTGCCTTATATTTCACAATTTATGCTAACATTTTGATGGAGACGGGTGACATGTATGCGGATTTAAAGAAATGGCCTGAAGCAATCAGCGACTATGACGATGCCTGTTCCATTTTCAGGATCGGAATAGCGGTTGATGGAGGAGATTACTATCGAAAAGTAAGTATAGCACTTAGAAAATCAGCACATGCCAGATACGCCAGGGATGGAGACATACTGACGGACAGCACACTGATGTTACAAAAAGAAGCAGTTTTGCTGCTGGATCAGATGACTGATAAGAAATCTGAACAATACATATTGGAGAAGGCTACAGCATTAAATAACCTATCACTAATGTTCAAGGACATTCAAAATTTTGATAGTGCTTTTTTATGTATCCGGGAAGCCTACAGCTTACTTAGCCGGTCAGGCGATACAGCTACATACTGGAGAGAGGTCTGCCTGACATCTGTCCTGGGAAACATGCTCAACATAATGACGGCATCGGAACAGCTGCAGCAACAAGATGTTACGCCAATTGTGCTATATAATGAGCTTATTAGTTTGCTGGTTAATATTAACATAAAGTACACAGACGAAAGAATATTATTTGACCTTGCAACAGCATATAATAACTATGGCATATTGCTGGCAAACAACAATGAAAAAGAAAAAGGTCTGGAGAACTTCAGACAAGCAGAGGATTTACTGGACAAGTTAAACCTTGCCGCAGATCATAAACTCAGAACAGTTGTTCAGTCAAATAAATCAGCTTTAACAGACAAGCAAGCCGCAAATGAGCATACGTACGTAAGTTATATATCTTATAATATGCTGCTGCACTATAACGATGACCACACCGAATGGTAAGGTTATTGAGGACTACCCGTTTAAATTTTTTACACAGACAGCTGATAATTAATACACTCCCGGCATTGTATAATCCAGTACCCATTCAGCGTTGAGAAAATTGTTAATGCGCATCCTGTGCATCACCGCTTGCAGTTAATAATTAAAAGGCACCCCTATTCTTATATTCACCCCGAATCTGTCTTTTACGGTAACATCCTTAAACGGTATATCTGTCAGGGAAGCAATAACACCGAAAGTTGTTTTAGCAACTTTATCCCGTTCAAAAGTAAATAGTAATCCGCCTCTGCAACTGAAAACATTACGGGCATTTACACCATCCGGAACAAATACTTTGTACCGGGTGCTTCCTCCTATCTCAATACCAAGAAATCGTTTGAATTTCCCGATGGCTCCCGGAAAATAGTTGATGACGAAACCAGGAGCGATGAAGGCGTACCCTTTCTTTAGCTTATCATAGTCTTTCACGACTAAAGCTTCATAATCCTCCTTTACAATGTCGGGAGCAGAACCGGACTTGAGCTGCATAATTTCCAAAGGCTGTATTTCTTCGAGGTAGTTGGTATTTCCTACAACCGTCTCAAAAGAAAAGTAAAAGATGTCATTTCTGGCAGCCTCCTGGAATAAACTGTAACTGCCCGTAACCGTAAATCGTGGAAGGTTCTTCTTATCAATTGAAGCCAGCCTTACAACGGCAGTATCATAAATTGTAAACCGTTTCAGCCCCCCTGACACGTTGAAATTAAACCAATGAAGCCTATAGCCGGCTTTGTCGAACATTGTCACCTCAAAATCGGCGATCTCTTTTCTATAGATATTAAGCAGGGTCAGGCTGTCAGTATTGGCACTTCTAAGCATATCCCACGATGCAAGCAACTTTAACTCGGCATCCGTTACCGTTTCAGGCGTAGCTTTATATGTAGAGGTATTAGAAAGCAGCATATTAAGGTTGAAGTTATGGAGTGCCTGTATTCTTTTTCTTATGTCGTCAATCTGACATCTGTCAGTAGCCAATACTTTAGCGTAATTACGAAGTAATACCAGGTATTGTTTACTTCGCAATTCCCTTAACGTATCACAATCCTTAGATAAAAACAGGATAGTTCTGGCACATATCGGAACAGCTACGCCAAAATTAAAGCTAAAGCCTTCCTTCCACCCTTTTTTACCAAATAACTCAAATAGTTTCTTACTACTTTCTTCAGCGATGAAACCGGCATTCCACATCCGGGATGTTCCATTCTCCTTCCATGTATAATTAATCGTAAGTCTTTTAAGAGACTCGTTGAAATCAAGTGCAGCAGCCTTACCATTTCTGATGAGATCCTGCGAGCTCGTTAATATTCTCGAGCTTGCCAGGTTGTATAAACTATCAAAGGCAGGATCACCCACCACTCTTGCCTTCACGTTGTTACCAGTTATGGAATCTTTCTCTCCGCAATAAAATTGACTTTCATAAGCCCTCATGTTTTGATATAAGCTTTCAAGCAGCGCAGTATCTGACGCCGTAAGGGCTCGTTGAGAATATGACACAGCGGACAGTGCAAAGAAGCTTAACAGAAGAAACAACTTTTTCATTATAGTAGTATTTAAAAGGACATGCAAAGCTGCGCTTAAGCCATCAGGTTATGGCCTATATGGGGGTCTTTAGTTGTGGCAAATTGGATTCACTGTTGACATTCAAATACCACGCTCACTTTTCCGGGATCTTTCTTAAATTCGTCGTGAGCGCCGGACCCGTTGTCAGATCTTCCCGGTACGTCTGTAATTCCCGGAAGCGGATACTCATGATACGAATGATTTTGTTTTACAAAACTAATGCAGACGGCATAGGGCTAAAAGGAGGGAAATCCCGGATTAAAGAGGGGGGTTTTTTAGGGAAGCGGTGATGATTTCCCCGTTTATTATCCTTATATTTATTTTCATATATCGTGAATATCAAACAATTAATTCCCGGCCTGTCAATGCTATAGTTGTCCGCAATAAAGCGCTTCCTTACCTTAATCCCATCATTAATTTTTAACCTCAAAATCAAATGTCATGGAAAACAACAACACTGCAAATCTTAAAATTTCTTCATCACTTACATTAACTAATGCCCAGAAACAGCAACTTTACATGGGTGTAGAATCACTTATGCAGATGTATGAACGGGAACAGGCTTATGCCAGTATGTTCCAGGATGGTGACGATGGCGGCCAGGAGGTAGCGTTTTCAGATGCCATGGAATGTATTGGTTATTACAATGCTGAAATGGCCAAACGCGGCATTATCGAGAAGTCAATACCCTTTGACCTGCCTGTCTGCGTGGATGAAAGGCAGGATATCACCTATTTCGTAAAATTTGATGGCTTCAAGTTAAAAGAATGGATCCTGAAAGAATTTAGGCAGGCCCCCGGTATTAACTTCAAAATAGCCTGCGGAATGTATACAGAGCGATTCCTGCTGGAATACTTTCCTAATGATCCAGCTGCCAGGGCAGCAAAATTAAAAAGGATATCCCTGTTCATTATGCCCTATTTCAAAGACATTTCAAAAGCCTTTCAGCTGCTGGGCGATGGTAAAGCCTACAACCTCGGAGGATTAGAACCCTGACCCTATGCATATACACCTGTACCAATACACCCAATTCCTGAGTCTCCTCGTAGCCATCCTGTGCTACGAGGGGCTCTGTAAATATAAATTATCCGCTTTTCTGCCCATGCTGGTGATCGTGAACCTCATAGAGGTAACCGGCGCCAACTACCGTGCGCTTGGCTATATACCGTGGTTATCCAACCATGCCATCTATAACCTGAACCTGTTACTGGAAACACCCTTCCGGCTTTACCTCATGGGACAAATGCTCCGTATGCGGTCTAATGAGCGGCTCACCTTCCGGGGTATCGCCTTCCTTTGCATGCTGGTGATACTGCTCAATTACCTGTTTTTACAGGGTCCTTTTGTATTCAATACTTTTTCTTTAATATTGATACAGATTCTTACCATCGTGCTCTCCTGCTTTATACTATTACGACTGGCATTGCGGGAAGACATACGACCAAACCTGTGGCAGGACCCCTATTTCTGGGTCAACGCCGGCCTGCTGCTCTTTGCGCTGATCACGCTGGTAATACTCGGGCTGCAGCAATATATGCAGGACCACAAAGTGATGTTAGGAGGTAAAAGCCTGTACAAGGCCATCATGCCCCTCCCCAATTTTATATTATACCTGGGTTATAGTTACGCCTTTATTTTATGCAGGATCCCCAAAGCCAGATCGTTGTTATCATCATAGCCATTACCATTGTATTGCTGTTCATCGGCATTCTCTTCCTGGTAATGATATGGTCTTACAACAACAAAAAACTGCAGATGGCCAGGGAAAAACAACAGATACAGGACGCCTTTGAAAAACAGCTGCTCCAGTCCAGGCTCGAAATCCAGGAGGCAACCCTCAACGCCGTGAGCCAGGAAATCCACGACAACGTAGGACAGCTGCTCAGCTACGCAAAAGTACAGCTGAACATCATGGAACAACAGGCCACCTGGGGGCAGGAAGAACTGCACGCAATAAAAGACACCATCGGCACCGCCTTCACTGCCCTGCGCAATATTGCCAGGAGCCTGAACATCCTGAAACATGCTGCCGCTACCCGGGTGCAGATTGATATGCTATACCTTCCGGAGCAGCTGCAGATTAACATACACGATAACGGAAAGGGCTTCAATGTTGCAACTGCACTGACAAATAAAGAGGGCCTCGGCCTGCAGAATATCCTCAACAGGGCACGCCTGATGGGAGGCGCCGCCACCATCATCAGCCAGCCGGAAGAAGGAACGTCCATTAAGATAAATGTACCGTATGCCTGATACACGATATATCGCCATTGTTGATGATCATACCATGTTCCGCAAGGGATTGAGCGCATTGATCAACCTCTTTCCCCGCTATGAGGTACTCTTCGAAGCTGCCGACGGACGGGAAATGATTGAACGCCTGAAATATCAACGCCATCCGGATATCATCCTCCTGGATATCTCCATGCCGGGTATGGATGGTTATGAAACAGCCGAATGGCTGCAAAGGCATCACCCCGAAATCCATGTACTGGCGCTCAGCACCATGGAATCGGAGATCGCCATCATCAAAATGATCCGGCAGGGCGCAAAGGGATATGTGCTGAAGGATGCCGAACCGGAAGAGCTGAAGCTGGCATTTGACGAGGTATTCTCCCGCGGCTTCTTCTTTAATGACCAGGTAACGCGCACCGTGATGCGGAACATCACACAGCTGGTGAATGAAAATTCACAACTGAATACATTTGTGAAGCTGTCGGCCAGGGAAATGGATTTTATCCGCAAGGCCTGCAGTGAAAAAAGTTACCAGGAAATAGCTAAAGAGATGTTTGTGAGCGAACGTACGGTAGACGGTTACCGGGAAGCAGTGTTTAAAAAACTGAATGTATCTACCCGCGTGGGTTTGGTGTTGTATGCGGTGAAGAATAACCTGGTGGTGCTGTGATGGTTAAAAGTCATTTCCCGCAATTTCACTATATTTATCCCACAACTATCCCTCTATGATCCATGAAGCACAACCAAAGACCGGCACCTCCTCCCGCGCCGCTGCGCACACCACAGCCACAGGCGGCAGATCCATGCCCGCGGTGCCTGTCCAACTTCAGCATAACAGCACTACCGCAACTCCCGTAGTACAAAGAACCCCGCAGGACTGGGCAAGATCGCCCAAAATAGCTACTATACTGCAGCACGAACCCGGCTTTTTCAGCACCTGGAAAAAGATAAAGGGGGCGATAAATGATTATAAAATCCTGCCCACCCGTGCCTTGCAAAACCGCTGGGATCTGCTCCATGAGATGCAGTCACTGATCGCCGTATGGAAAGCCGGGCATGTAGGAGATACCACCCAAAGGGTAGCGGGTATACGCGGCGTGCTGCCCGACCTTGAAAACCTGATCAGCCACGAACAGCTTGAAATAAGAACGGCCGCTTATAGAACCGGTGGAGAAATGTACACTTCAGCAACAAGGCCTGAAATCGCCTTCTCTATTGTCAAGCGGGGAAATAATCTCGAAATCAGCAGTGAGAACCCCAGGATCAGCGGGAATATAGAATTTGTTGTAGCAAACGGCGCCATTGATCTGAGACATTTTGAAGCGCAGCCGGAAGGACTGGGACTGGGAACCGTGCTGATGAATGAGTTTGCAAGGTTTACAAGTGGAATGGGAATCGAAATAGTGGAAGTGCAGACGGCCGCCTTGTCGGCAATGGGCGCTTATGAGGCTTTCGGCGGCATACCTCGCCCCGGAAGAGAAGATGCCTTTGAACTGTCAAAAGGACAATATGCGGCTGCAATGGGGCTTACAAATGACCAGGAGCATGGAGAACATATAGCCGAAGGTCATGGAGACACGTCGTACGACAACTTTATCAATGAAGAAGCCAAAGCAATCGGTACAACGAAGGTGAACAAGGCAGAATTTGAAAACCCGGGTCAGGGACCGGAAGCGCTTGCAGCAATCAGAAGTCAAGCCGAACAGGCGCACAAAGATAGAAACCCAAGAACGGTAGCCAACGTAAAACGGGCAGCCCGTTTAAAGGCGTTATCCGCATTCCTCAGCTATAAAACAAGCGATCTGCTGGACAAAACCAACGCTATGATGGCCGGTAAATGGAAAATAGAAAAATAGTTATTCCGACCTGAGCGACCTCACAGGATTCATCAACGCTGCTTTGACCGTACTATATCCCACCGTCAGGCAGGCAATGAGCAATGTAATAGCTATAGCCAGGAGAAAAATACCCGCACCCGGACTAATACGGTAGGCAAAGGTTTCCAGCCACTTGTTCATCACCCACCAGGCCAGCGGGGCGGCAATCACAAAAGCCACCAGCAGCAGGCGGATGAACTCTTTACCGAACAGCCAGAGGATGCTCTGCACACTGGCGCCTAATACTTTGCGAACACCCACTTCCTTTGTCTTACGGGCAGCCATAAACGATACCAGGCCATATAAACCCAGGCAGGCAATAAAAATGACTACGATGGTAAAGGTCTGGATCACCTGCCGGATGCGCTGATCCATTTTATAGGAGCCGGCAATGCGCTGATCCAGGAATTCAGCACTGAAAATATTATCCGGGAACATTTGTTCCCAGCTTCTTTGTACCGCTGCCAGGGTGCGCTGCAGCGCCGCTGTATTAACCTTCACCGCACAGTGATGGTAAGCCCTGATCTCTGTGGAGATGGACAATGGACGGATGGGACTGTGCAATGACGCATTGTGAAAATCTTTGATCACCCCTACAATGTGGCCGTTCACATCGTTGATCATGGCTTTCTTGCCAAGCACTTCTTCAATATTGTTTAGTCCGAGTTTTTTAACCAGCGTCTCGTTCACCAGGAACTCCCGGATGGTATCAGAAGGGTACAAATTACGGCCCGCCAGCAGCGGTACACCGAAGGTGGAAAGGTAATGCTCATCGGCCATTTTCAACACCACATCGTAATTCTCCCTCCGGGTGCGTGTATCGTATACGATTTCGCGGCCGCCGCCCTCGCCTATGGGCGGCTGGTTGCAGAAGGTGAGGCTTTCCACCCCCGGCAGCCTGGAAAGTTCCGAGCGCAGGGTGCTTATCTGTGATTTCTCTGAGGAGGGAAGCGGCAACAGCACGATGGCGTCCTGCCGGAAGCCCATGTTGGCCTGGCTAACATACCGCATCTGGTAAACGATCACCAGGGTGCCGATGATAAGCAGCTGCGAGATCACGAACTGGGTAATGACCAGCCCTCTTCTCAGGGAAAAGCCGCCTACATGCTGCTGCGTTAATGCCCCTTTCAGCGCCCGTACGGGCTGGAAACCGGCGATGACAAGTCCGGGGTAAGCGCCGGAGAGGAAGATCACCAATACCAGCAGCAGTGGCAGGAACAGCAACAGGTACCCGTCCCGGAAGAAGCGGATGCTGATGGGAATATCGAACAATACGCCCAGGTAAGGAAGCGCCAGCGGGATCAATACAAAGGCCAGCAGCAGGGCCACTACATTGATCAGCGCCGTTTCGGCAATGAACTGCCAGAACAGCTGCTGGCGATGGCTGCCCAGTGTTTTGCGGATGCCCACCTCCCTGGCGCGGTTCAGCGCCTGCGCCGTAGCCAGGTTAATGAAATTTACAGCGGCCGTGATGATCAGGATAACACCGATAAAGGATAAAGCCCATAAATTTTTCCTGGACATCCTGCCATCAAATGCAGGATTGAAATGGATATCAGACAGCGGCTGCAGTTTGAACTGCCACTCCAGCTGATAGTCGCCTTCATAGTATTTGCGCGAGAAAGCCGGGAACACCGCGTTAACAGCAGCGGGTGAGACACCTGGTTTAAGCAGCACGAAACACTGGAAATCGGAAGCTACACCGCCCCAGCCATGATCGCCGGCTGCCCAGCGGTTATAGTCTTTCAGGCTGCTGAAGGGAAGGTAGATCTCCTGCCTGCGGTCTGTATTCGCGGGCAGGTCGGCCAGGATACCGGTGATGCGGAAATCCTGGTTGTTATTAACACGGATGATCTTTCCCAGGGGTTCTGCTGTTCCGAAATACTTCTTTGCCAGCCGTTCGGTGATTAGGGCGGTATTGGGTGCGCTGAGGATATTTTTCCTGTCTCCCTTTATCAATGGGAAATCGAGTATATCAAAGAAACCCGGTTCTGCGAATGCCACTCCCCGCTCCTCCAGGAACCGCTGGTTGCCGGCGGAAAAAGGAAGGGATACCTGCTGCCAGTCCATTACATAAACCCTGGACACTATTTCTGCAAAGGCATAGTCGTTACGGAAGGCTTTCCCAACCGGCGGCGGGGTACCGGGATAGTAGAAGACCTTTTCCATATGATCTTCCGTGACAATGCGGTAGATGCGGTCTTTCTTTGTATGGAAGGTATCGAAGCTGAGATGGTATTTTACAAAACTGAAGATCAGGATAGCGGAAGCAAAGCCCAGGGCAAGACCGAGGACGTTGATCAGCGTATATGCTTTTCTGCGTTGCAGGTTACGCAGGGCGATCTTAAAATAGTTGCGTAGCATGGTGGAGGGGCAGCAAGAATGTTGCCAGCTATGACGATAACGTGTCATGGCTGAATAAGCGTATGTTCAGCACGCAGAGGCTGTCCGGCGCTGAACAGGGGTGTCCGTTTCCGGACGCATAATATCATCGCTGTGGCTGAATTTTAATCCGTGGCCTTCCTTCTCTTGCTGTTATATTTAACCGCTCCGCCGGATGCGCAAAACGTTGCCAAACATTTTACAGCAAGCAATGGCGATCTGCCGTTTCTCCATCCGGCAGGATAACCAGCCTGCCTCTTTTAATAAATTGCAGGGTATTTGATCCCCCAAAGAATAAATTTCTTAGTGTCATTTAACTTCCGTTACCTACCCGAATTAACCATCACCGGCTTTTCCAATCCGGAATATCCTTATCTTTATCCCACCAAACAATACCCCAGGTCATGTTCCCTGCCTTTCCACATCACCACACTATAAACTACCCATATGGCATTGTATTTTGATCAAATACAACCGGTCCCCCAGACGCACATCCTGATCATTGGCGTAGGCGGCTACCCTTTCCTGAATGGCGGCGCCAACGCTGTTCCGCAGACATTCGACGGTGCGCAGCTGCTGGGCCAACTGAGCTCGCCACCGGTATCTGCGGAAGCCTTCTACAACATGGCCATAGCGCTGCACCAGGAAGGCGCCTGGATCAAGCCCCTGGGCAGTATCAATGTACTGGTGTCTCCAGACCCTTCTGCCGGCAACCTGTTTGCGGGGAAGGCACTGGAACCGGCCACCATCGCCAATATAGAAAACGCTTACCTGGACTGGAAAAAGTTATGCAACAGTGATCCTGAAAACGTGGCCATCTTTTTCTTCTGCGGACACGGACTGGATAAAGGAGAACATTACCTGCTGGCAGAAGATTTTGGCCAGCGGCCGGACAATCCCTGGAAAGGATCCTTCGCTTTCGATATGACGCGGCGCGCCTTCTTTTCCTGCAAAGCGCGTACGCAGCTCTTTTTTGTAGACGCCTGCAGACAGCTTACCTCCGATATGCTGAAGACAGACCTGCCGGCCAATCCCATTGAGCCGCCCAGCCTGCTGGCAAAGGATTGCGCCTTTAACCTCACCCAGAAAGCAGCGGCGGCCAATGAAAGCGCCTACGGCAAAAAGAACGAAGTGTCCTTCTATACCAAAGCCCTGATAGGCGCTCTGAAAGGAAACGCCAGCAATAACGATATCGGCGAATGGCGGATTGCCACCGGTACCCTGTCTTATAAGATGAACAGTTTCCTGCAGCTGGAAGCGCCGGGAGAAGGCTACCCGCAAAGATGTATCAGCACCACCAGCGATACTACAGACATCATCCGTTTCAGCAAACCACCCATGGTGCCGCTGAAAGTAAGCTGTACACCAGACGATGCACTGGCCTATGCGGAGCTGTCCTGCCTGGACCCCAATACCAACCAGGGCGAACGGCGGCCCCCGCAGGGCGCGCCCTGGGAAACCAGGATCAAGGCAGGGCTGTACAAGATAGAAGCCAGCTTCAGCGGCGGAGAGTATAAGTCGAACGCCATCTTCCGCCAGGTAATGCCCCCATCCGTTAACCAGGTATTAAACTGCATGTAATGAACACTTCCGCACCCATACAAAGGCAGGGCCAGTTGCAGGTAGTGATAGACTCCCACACGCCCGAATCGGCCATCATCCCCAAACACCTGCAGATCATGGGTACCGATTTGCGCGTGCAGCAGTCTGCCTGGCTGAATAACCGCACCTGGCAACAGGACCTGCCGCCCGGTGTATACATGGTACGCCTGCACCTGGCCTCCGGCAAACACCTGGAACAGGTGGTGCAGATACAGGAAGGACAGGCCAGCACCCTGGGTTTCGATATCGGGCAGTTCAGTCCGCGGGAATCGCAGGAATGGGCCTACCTTACCAAAGCCAGTGCGGGTAACAGTCCGGAGAGTATTGCGTTCAGAGGCGGCGGCAATAAAGAATCCGCCAGGTTCCTCAACCACATCAACGGCTACCGCTGGCAACTGATGAATGACGTATGGACGGTTATCCAGGATATACCCATCAACAATGCATTTATAGATGAATACGGGGAGACTTACCACTTTTATGTGGCCCGGGAAATGCAGCTGCTGGAAGTGGAAGTGCCGGGTAAAGCATCTGTTTTTGTGTGCCTCCCTCCTTCCGAGCTGGCCTGCATGATAAAGATTGCAGAAGGTCCGGAAAACGTGGTGCCCGGGCTGGATATTTCCATCAGCACCCGCAATGAGAAAGCGCAGGTATTGCTCTCGCTGATCATGTCTGGCGATATGGCCAGGGCCAAAACCCTTTCTTCGGTAAAGGATGCGGAAGGGCTGCTATACAGCAAAATGCAGGACCCTGCGGCGGCGGCCATCGGCGGCTATTTCCTGCTGAAAACGGGCGAGTTGCAGAAAATGCACGACTGGGCCAATAACCTGGCCAACTGGTTTAACTGGATGCCCGATGGCGCTATCATCCATGCCTGGCAGCTGATCCAGGAAGGAGGTGCAAACATCAATATCAAGACTATCCGGCAACGCCTGATCGATGCCGTGAACAGGGGCATCCCTATCTACAGCGAAGGACTGCGGTTGCTGTATGATGGACTGACAATGCTGTCGTTTGAATTCAAGCGGGATGATCAACCGGTGGAAGCAGCGCTCAGCCGCGTGAAACAATACATGGCTTATGCAGACATGAGCCAGGAAACCACCACGTTTACCGGCGCTTATCCCGACCAGCCCGGGGGCACTAAAAAGGAAGGCATTACAGGAAACAGGCCGGTGAAGAAAATAACGTAAACGCATACCCCATGATATTCCAGGTCAACTTTCTGCCCGCAAAATATGGTGATTCCATCTGGATTGAATACGGTGAAGCAGGCAATACCAAAAGGATCCTGATCGACGGCGGCACCAGCGGAACCAGAAAACATATCCGCGAACTGCTGGATGCAGTGCCGGGTGACAAGCATTTTGAACTGATCGTAGTAACCCATATTGACCGCGACCATCTGGAAGGCATCTTAAGCCTGCTGGAAGAAGACACACTGGATTTCAGCGTGGGCAGCATCTGGTTCAACGGCTGGCACCACCTTCCGGACAATGATCCTGTAGAGCCCTTCGGCGCCGTACAGGGCGAAAGACTGACGGCTGCCATTCTTAAACATCGCCTGCCCTGGAATACCGTATTTGATGGAAAGGCAGTGATGGTGCGGGATGGCGCTTCTTTGCCGGAGATCACGCTGGATGGCGGCATGCGGATCTGCCTGTTGAGCCCTACCGCGGAGAACCTGGCAGAACTGCGCAACAAATGGGAAAAGGAAGTGGAGAAGGCCAACCTGGTTCCCGGCTTTGGTTTGCAGGAACCGCAGGACGATGGCATTGAGCCCTTTGGCGCCGACGAACCGGATGTGGATGCCCTGTTCGAAGAGGTGTTCCATGAAGACGAGGCGGCCGCCAACGGCAGCAGCATCGCTTTTTTAGCCAGCTATGGCGGGAAGTCGGTACTGTTTGCCGGAGACTCCTTTCCGGGTGTGATATTACGCTCACTGAACAAACTATACGAAGGCAAGGCGCCGGTAGACCTGGTAAAGCTTTCGCACCATGCCAGCGCGCATAATACCAGTCCGGAGCTGATTGCCAAACTGGATTGTAAACGATTTGTGATCTCTACCAACGGTTCCATCTACAAACATCCCTCACAGGTAACGGTAGCCAGGGTGATAAGGCTGCAGGGCCCTGGCACAGAACTGATCTTCAACTATAAAACTGCGTATAACCGTTGCTGGGATCTGCCCGCTTTAAAAGAGAAATATGAGTACGTAGCTACTTTTCCGCAGGGAGAAGGGATACAGGTAAGTATCTGATATTCATCAACCCCCAACACATGCCTATTGCCAATTATACAGACCTGATCTCCAGGCTGGCCGCATGTAGTAATGATAAGCAGGTAGCAGACCTGCCGGAAAAACACTATCACGTTGTAGACGAAACCTTCCTGCATTTTTCTGAAGATCCCGCAATTGCTTTCAGTAAGCACCACCGGAAGCAGGCTTTTTTTAACACAAAAGTGCAATTGCTGCCGCCTGAAACTGTCTTAACTTGCCCGTGAGCCCCTATATTCATTTGAATGCACATTACGGGACAATAAACAAAGCGCATGACCAAAATCTATCTGACTACCCTATTGATCATTACATGGCTGGGAGCATTTTTCGGGAAAGCACAGGCTGCAGAATACCCCTGGTTCAAAGTACACGGCTTTGAAGGCTGGATTGAATACGCTCCCGCAGCTACTACCGACAGAAGAATAAATGTACTGCCACGGCTATACGGCCCTTCCTTTGTAGGCGAGTTTGGCGGCGCCAGCGTCAATACTTCCAATTTGCTGGTAGTGAAACCCGACGGACAGATCCTGCTGAAATTCCTGGTAATGGGTAACACGGCTAAACTGCCGGCCAGCTTTAAAGATGATGTGTACAACAGCTTGCAGTCCGGCGGCTTTGTCAGAAGTGGTTTTACCCTGAACAGCATCCGTCAGTACCAGCTGATAATCCCGAAGATCAACAACCTGAAGGCTGTGCTGATCGTGAACGGCGAAGTAAAGCAAAGTGTGGAGATCCCTGCAAATACCTATGTGGATGGAGAATACACCGGTGAGTTCAGGATTGAGCCGGATGATGATATTTACGGCAATATCCAGAACGCCGACTTTAAGATACAGCTGGAGTATGAGTTTCCTTACCAGACCTTCAGCGGCGCTACCTTAAACCTTTCGCAGACGGCGCTGACCCACATCAAGGTGGATGTTTTCAAGGAGGTGATACGGCGGGTTAAGAAAAGCGGAACTAAAATACTGTGGATGGATTTCAGAAGCACCTATGTGAAAACCATCGAAAAAGAAAGGATCAACACCAGTGCGAGTTCCAAGTATGATACCAAACTGGAAGTGGTGTTGCGCGATCCGGATGAAAGCACTTTGAAATTCCTGGACGATATTATGGGTAAGCAGGAGATCTCCAAGGAGAAGCTGATCGCCCAGCATGAGAAATTGATCACGCAGGCCAACCAGCATAATAACCCCACCCTGGGGAAATTGTCAAAGGAATATATTGATGCGGTAAGAGCTGATGATCATACGGCACAGATCAACATCCTGGATGCGTTGAGCAGCCTGGCGAAGGACGACATCCTGGGTTTCCTGTCTTCCGGTATATCTTTTGCCGAAAGTTCTGCCAGCGGTTCCTACACTTATATTGCCTCCATACAATCCACCTATACCACTACGTCGAATGATTTTTATTCGCAGCATGTGATCAGGACATCCCGGTATACCTACCAGACGGCGATCGATAATTTCCCCATGCTGGCTAATGTGCTGCAGGGAGCGCGGGATCAGCAGATGAACGCGCTGTTTGGCACTACACGTCCCACGCCTTTTATCATAGATAATACGCTGGTGCGGATGGTGACCGGTAATAACCTGCAGAATGCCCGCTATTGCCTGCTGCTGGGGGCTAGTCCGAACCAGGTTACCGGTCAGGATATGGAGCCTTTATTAAACTACACGCTGAAGAAACGCTATTACTCGCTGGCGAAGCTGCTGGTAAAGCATGGGGCCAATCCCAACCTGAAGAACCGGCATGGTGAAGATGGGCAATACCTGCTGGAGAACATAGACGACAGGGCGCTGGCGGATGCGATCCGGGCGGCTATCCCGCTCAGCGGCAAGGTAGGACTGTCATTTACTTTATTGCCGCCGGGTCCGGAGTTTAAGATGGAAATGGCCAATATCAATCTCCGTGTGCAGGCGGTACAGGCCCCTTTACAGGCGTCTGCCAACAATACCTGGACCACATCGCAGGTAACGCTGTTCCCGGGAGATTACAATATTGAGATCTCTTTGTACACGTATTTCCTGCTGCCGAAGAACAGCGCAACACTGAATGATCCTTACCAGGTACAGCGCTATACCAGTGCAGGTTATATGTTGTCTGACAATGGTTCAAAGATCCGCCTCTCAAAAGTGATCACAATATACGACAGGATCCGGGTGTTGAAGAACGGTTCCAATACCTACCAGTATTCCCTGTACACCGATCCCGCTACCCTGGCAGTGACGGAGGCGAATAACCGGCATATTAACAATTACGACGCGGGCAACACTTATACAGGCGCAGGATCTGCCGGAGCAAACGCTTCGGGGTACCGCCTGGAGGACGTCATGTTTAACTTCGGGAATCCTAATCCATGAGAACGATATTTGTATTATTTATCAGCCTGTTATCCCTGGGAAGTTATGCCCAGGTGCAGCTTAACATCAATTTATCGGGTACCTGCAGTTATTACGGTGAATCGATGACCAGCAGCGTATATGGTTTCAGCTCCAGCCAGGAAGCGGAGCAAATTATTGAAAGGATTGTTTCGCAGGTGGGATTAAAGAAGAATTTCCAGATCAACGCGGCCAATGTGCCCAATGCAGCAGCGGTGATCAATGGGTCTACCCGGTATATCCTGTACAGTCAAAGCTTTATAGGGCAGGTGAACAGCATGACCAATTCGCGCTGGGCATCCATCAGCATCCTGGCCCATGAAATAGGGCATCACCTGAACGGGCATACGCTGGAGAGCACGGGTAGCCGTCCTTCTATAGAGCTGGAAGCAGATGAGTTCTCCGGCTTTGTACTGGCCAAAATGGGGGCATCGCTGGCAGAGGCCCAGCTGGCCATGAATACCATTGCATCTGAAAACAGCGTGTCCGGTACGCACCCGGTAAAAAGCGCCCGCCTGGAGGCCATAGCCGTAGGCTGGTACAAAGCCCGGGAGGGATCTGCCGGTGGTGGTTCGGGCGCCGGACGTCCGCCGGCGATACCGGCTAATCCGGGTAATACGGTGACGTATGTATCCAAATGCCTGCTAACCGGAGATGCGAACGCCTATTATGTTACCGATACCAACCTGATATTACGATACAATGCCAGTAACGGACAAATGGCGGTGGTAGGGCAAAAGCAGGGGTCTGCAGACAGCCGCTTTGCCTGGATCTTTGCTTCCAGCAATGTTATGTATGGGGTAGACCGCCAGGGAAACATCTGGTGGCAGAACGCGTATGGGCAGTTTGTGAAGATTGGGATTGTGACGTATCCCTGAACGCCAGGGTTTACCGGCAGGCTCCCATAGTTCGATCTTGTTGCCTTCCAGGTCGAGGATATGCCTCTGAAGTAGATGTTGCAAAACTTTCGTACTTTATAATTGCGTTTGTAAGGTTTGTTTCCTTCTGAGAATGGACGGTGTTAAAAGAACCCAGAAAAATAAACAGATAATAGTATAGTGATTTCATGTGACTGGATGTTCCTGGCTACGGAAACGCGGCGTTACCATTTGACTTTAACGTTATGCTAACTTGAAATGTATCTTCTAAAAAGCAGTCTGTATAGCACCGCGCCAGTGAGAGCGAAGATTGCAGTCTGTACAAATAATACCATAAGCGCTTGTGATGGAGCTGCATATAGTATACTCCAGCTTATGAAGTTTACTGGCAGGGTAATAAGAAGGCCCCACATTACCCATTCCCCATACAATAAATTATCCGGATACATCGACAATACGGATATTGTTCCTACTCCAACGTACAGAAAGGATGTTAAATATGCATACAGATATGCGGACTGCCTGGTCATAAAATAAAAATAAGTTGACTAGCCCTTTTAATTAATCATATCCTTATTGTGGATAGTGTTCTTTGTACCACTTATGCCACTTCTCCCAATCACTTTTACTGAAACTCAATTTTCCTAGCAAAGTTCCATCCGATTTCGACTCTATCTTAGTATGTTCTTCCATGAATGCAATTTGCTGAGTGCAACAATAGTAAACTGTATCCTTTACATTAGCATTAACGACTGAGTCTAATATTTTAAAATGGTAATTAAAAAGAGAATCTTGTCCATTGGTGGCAGGAGGGGTGATCGGCTTTTGTGCAAAGCTACAGCCCACCCAAATTAGCGAAAAAATAAATGATATAAT
>NZ_CALEJS010000028.1 GCF_937898475.1 uncultured Chitinophaga sp. | reverse complement strand
CAAGGACCTTCCCGACTGGAAGTCGGGATGCGCTATCCAGCTGAGCTACCGGTCCTTTTAAATAAATCCCTATATTTATCCTTCATTTTGGGAGTGCAAATTTATAAATTTCTATCAATTAATCAAATTTAGACGTTTTTCTAATATTATAGCCATGGATGTACAAATAGAAGCCAGTTGGAAAGAGGTACTGAAAGATGAGTTTGAAAAATCCTATTTTGGAGAGATCGCTATGTTCCTCAAACATGAAAAAGCCCTGGGCAAAACCATTTACCCGCCCGGCAACCTGATCTTCAATGCATTCAATACCACCCCATTTGATAAAGTAAAAGTGGTGATCCTCGGGCAGGATCCCTATCACGGCCCCAAACAGGCACATGGATTATGCTTTTCCGTGCAGGACGAGGTACCGCCGCCGCCCTCCCTGATCAATATCTATAAAGAACTGAAATCCGATCTAGGCCTTCCCATCCCCTCCCATGGCAACCTCACCAAATGGGCCGAACACGGCGTGCTGCTGCTCAATGCCATCCTTACCGTCAGGGCATCAGAACCCGCTTCTCACAGTAAAATAGGATGGGAAACCTTTACCGATGCAGTGATCCGTAAAATATCAGAGAAAAAAGAGAACGTGGTATTCCTGCTGTGGGGAAGGTTTGCCCAGGATAAACAGATCCTGATAGATGCCACCCGCCACCACGTACTGAAAGCCGCCCACCCCTCTCCTTTCAGCGCCGATAAGGGATTCTTTGGATGCAGGCACTTCTCCAAAGCCAATGAGCTGCTGGCAAAATCGGGGATACAGCCGGTAGACTGGAGCCTGAGCTGAAGGCGTATAATCACCGCCTGAAAGCAAACCAGTGCCTAACTACACGGGTATAACACAAAACATATTAACATAATATATAACTATATCGTAAATTTGCATGGTCTGGTTTAACTGCAATTGACACCGTAACTGCACTTTTATGAGCTGGTTAAAGAATATTCTTGCCCGTTTATATGCCGTATATGGCTTACTGTTGTTTCTCGTCACCCTGATCATCATGTGTATACCAATGTGGCTCGTTTCCCTTTTGCCCGAGCCGCAGCGGATGCGCTGGTTCTTTCCCCTCGCAAGAGGCTGGATGGCCGTATACCTGCCGCTGGTGTTTTGTCCGGTACGCAGAAAAGGACTCGGGTATTTTGAGCCCGGGGTCAATTACATTGTGGTATGCAATCACAATTCACTGATGGATGTTCCGGTAACTACTCCCGGCGTACCCGGGTTAAATAAGACCCTGGCTAAAGTAGAAATGTCCAGGATCCCCCTGTTTGGCATGATGTATAAAATAGGCAGTGTGCTGGTAGACCGTAAGGACGAAAATAGCCGCCGCCAGAGCTACGAATCGATGAAGAAGGTATTGGAGATGGGCATGCATATGCTTTTATATCCCGAAGGTACCCGCAACACAACAGATCAGCCGCTGAAACCTTTTTATGACGGCGCGTTTTCTCTCGCCATAGATACACAGCACCCCATTCTTCCGGCAGTGGTGTTCCATACGCGGAAAATACTGCCGCCAGGCCGCATCTTCTATGCCCTGCCCCACCGGATCGACTTTCATTTTCTGCCACCGGTATCCACAGCAGGGCTCACCAAAGACGATATACCTGCGTTAAAGGAAAAGGTATTCAGGATGATGTGGGACTACATTGAAGCACACAATGCACCTGCTAGAAATCATAGAACTGCCGCGTTCGGTTAATGCGGAGATCGCGCAGCAGCCCTGATTTGGGACTGATGGTGATACTGAACTGACGATAGGTACCGAAGGGTATCAGGTTGATGGACATCTGCCAGCAATGCAGGTCGCGGGAGATATACATATTCGTATAGGCGATCTCATGGTTCACAAAATCATAACCGCTGTTCAGGCCTATTTTCCACTTCGGCGTGAGGCTGAAATCACCGTTGAAGTTCACATACTGGTTTAAGTTGGTCACTACCCCGCCGGAATCCGGGATGATCGTTTTACTGTAGGTTAAGCTGTAGCTCAGGTCCAGCCGCCAGGGAATATCGAAATCCACGTATTCTCCGGGGTTGTTACGGATCATCTGCAGCTGGCGTGCCTGCGCTTCCTGCTGGGCGTCCATGTTCTGCTGGTTGAGCATGTCCTGCTGCTGCTGCTCTTTCTCCTTGCTCTTCTTATCGCCCGACTGGAAAGAGGTGCTCATCGTGATATTGGCATTGGTGAGCCGTCCGAGGCTCAGCTTACCCTGCTGCCACACATACTGGTTGTCCAGCCGGTGGCCGCGGCTATCTACCTGGTAGGGATCCAGCGTACCGCTGGCAGAGATGTTCACCTTCTCAAACAGGTTGGTACGGGCATAAATGGCGAACGTAGACAGCTTGAACGAGTCGGCCATCAGGTTGTAACTGCCGTTGATGCCGAAACCGTCCAGCAGCTTGATCTTCTTCTCCTTGGCCGCAGAAGTGTCATTCTTCGAGGCCACCTTCATCTCCAGGTTATTATCCAGGCCAAAGGAGATCAGTCCGGCCTTCCCCTCCGAGGGCACCCCTATGACCGATCCTTCAAAATAAGAGTAGCGGGTAATATCATCAGGGCCGAAACCGTAGCGCAGGTTGGCGTAAGAATGCCTGGCCAGGTCGGGCTGGTAGCTCAACGCAATGGTAGGACGCATCACGTGGCGGATAGCCTTGATCTTGGACGTCTTCTTGAACACATACATACCGTAAAGGGCGGTAGACAGTGAAACACTGGCGCTGGCCTGGCGGGCGGCAAAATAGCCCGTCTGGTACGTAGTATCAATACCTCCCAGGGTATCGGTGGCCGGGTTGAATTTCCTTGGGTTCCAGGTACGGAACATTTTCCGGGTATACCAGTATTCGGAGTAGTTGATACCCGGCGACAGAGTAAAGCTGCCGATCGGGATAGAGAACGACACCGGGATGGTATGCTGCATGCCTGTCTGCAGGCGATCAAACATTTCCTTTTTCAGGAACATGGTGTCCTTAAAGCTCACGCTGTTACGCAGCACTGTGCTGTAGGATACCCCTATCTTCTGGTACCACTTGGGTGTACCCACCATCTCCTTGGGCTGGAAGGGATAGATGGTGTTCACGTTGAACGACGCATCCGGGAAAGAGATAAAGATATCCCTGGTAGACAGGTTCTGGTTATGGTTGAGACTGACGCTCAGGTTATACGGCTTGCCCTGCCAGGTTTTGGAAAAACTGATGGACGAACCGATATTATTATTCACGCGGGTATAATAATCAAATACGTTATACGTATTATAGGAAGAGGTACCAAAGTTTACGTTGGCGCCGAAATTTACTCCCGGACGGGCCTTGCTGTCCATACTGTGGTTCCAGGTCACCCTGAAGTCACGGGAACGGGTAAACTCTGATTTCACCGCAGGGTCGCCAAAACGGGTGGTGGCAAAACTCAGGTTAAAGCCGCCGTTGTAGCGATACCTTTTGCGGTAGGTAGGACTGGCTGTAAGGGCCCAGCTGCCGTAAGAATACACATCACCCCTTAGTGTGAGGTCAAAGTACTCCCCCAATCCTACGTAATACCCTCCCTGTTCCAGGCCTACCCCTTTCTGGGCGTTTACCACGTACTGCGGAGGCAGGATACCGGAGCGCTGGCCATGGGTAATGGGAAAAATGGCAAAGGGGATGAACAAGGGGGTGGGCACGCCTTCTATTTCCAGGTTGGCGGGACCAGACACCACCAGTTTATCCGGCACCACCTTGATCTTCCGCGCACGGAACTGGAAGTGCGGGGTATCCAGGTTACAGGTGGTATAGCCGTTCTTGAAACCGAAAATGGTATTATCGTCCTCCCGTTTGGTTTGCTGGCTGTGTACAAAGCCTTCACCGTACTGGGAGCGGGTATGATAGATCTTCGCCTTCTGTGTATTGAAATTATAGCGCAGCGTATCGGAATCAAAGGCCTGATCGCCATCTTTGAGCTGCGGACGGCCAAAGGGCTTGCCGCTGGTATCTTTGGCAGTAGTAGCCTCCAGGACGCCGGTAGATTGAGTAAAGTTCATCCGCTCCGCGGTAAGGTCTACCGTTTTATACTTGGTATTGGCATTGCCGTACAGGTAAAAGCGCTTGTCGGGGATCATCAGCACGATGGAGTCTTTGGCCTTGTAGTTTACCGGCGCATCCAGGCTGTCTTTTGACAGCTTTGGCATGGACATGGTATCCACTACGGTGCTGTCCTGCGGCTGTGTGGTATCGGCACTGAGCAGCGGAACGGTATCCCTGCTTACGCTGGAATCAGATACTGGCAGGCGTTTCAGGGGCATTGTGTCCCTGTTCACCGGTACGGTATCTGTGAAAATTTTGTTAAAAAACGGTCTGGAATGTGGCGCAGGACTGGCGAATGCATCTATAATAAGGAAAAAAGCAGCAAATGTACCTGCCACGAACAGGTACTGTCTTAAAAGCTTTTTATAATTATTTTTGTGGTCAGGGCTCATTGTGTCAAGCGGGCACAAACCTACAAGATTTTGCACAAATAATTTTATTAATCATCTGTAAAACGAAAAAGAACCCCGGGGGATACAAGGTCCCGGGTGAATTAAGATATAATTAACTAATGTGATTGAGCATGATCAATTACGAATGATGAACGACGAGGATGGACAGCGGATCATACCCCAACATCTTACCTGGGTTTCACACTTCGCAATTGACGATCCTCAATTGTATATTTGACTAACTAAAGCCCATTAAAATTAGAAACATGCGCTGGAACCGACTTTGGATTTTAGGATGCGGAACGCTATTTATCTGTACCTTTTTTATTCAGGCTAAAAACCTGCCGGGTCCCCGGAAACAGGACAAACCACTCAGAACTATTGTTATTGATGCGGGACATGGAGGCTCCGACGTTGGAGCGAGGGGAAGCTATTCTACCGAAAAAGAAATTACACTGGATGTTGCACTGAAGCTGGGAAAGATCATCGAAGAGAACATGCCGGATGTAAAGGTGGTGTATACACGAAAAGTAGACCGTTTTGACGATCCCCGCCGCAAGGCAGAAATTGCCAATAATGCCCGGGGAGACCTGTTCATATCCATTCACTGTAACTCTGCGCCTAAAGCGCGCAAAATAACCGGTTACAAAACAGTATACCGTAAAAAGGGTAAACGCAGGGTGGCAGTTAAACAACCCATCTATAAATACTACGCCAGCCAGGCCCAGGGCACAGAAACCTATGTATGGGCCACCAGCAAGAACAACGCTAAAATGGAATCGCTGAAAGAAAGCTCTGTGATGGTGCTGGACGGGAACTCTGAAGAAGCCAAGGAAGTGATGGATGCTGCAGACCCTGAGACCTTCATCCTGCTCAATACCCTGCGCAATGCCTTTTTTGACCAGAGCCTTCGTTTATCCACCATGGTGGAAGATGAATTTACGAAAGTGGGCCGCATCAGCCGCGGCGCCCGCCAGCGTAATGAAAAAGGCATCTGGGTGTTACAGGCTACCGCCATGCCCAGCGTGCTGGTAGAACTGGGCTTCATCAGCAACCCCGACGAGGAAGAATACCTGAACTCTGCCAAGGGCCAGAATGAAGCCGCCATGTGCATCTATAAAGCCGTAAAACGCTATAAGGAAGAACTGGAACGCTTTGGCAACTTCAAGGAAGAAGTAGCCCCTGCCCCCCAGCCTGTTGTGCCCGAACCCACCGTGCAGCCGGTAATTGAAACCGGCTACCGGCAGCCGGCGTCAAGGGCCACAACGGCCGCTTCCGGTGTACGGTACCGCGTGCAGCTGTTGGTAAGCGATAAAAATTATACCACCAAGTCCCCCATTTTTAAAGATCTGGGGGGCTCGGTTGAACAGGAGCCGGTGATCATCAACAGCAAACGGTTAAATAAATACATCTGGGGAAATTACAGATCAGAACCGGAAGCGGAGGCAGCTTTGCGTAAAGCAAAACAAGTCGGTTTCCATGATGCATTTGTTGTCCAGTATAAAAATGGCCTGCGCCTGGATGCGCAACTCTGATCCCTGCCAGTGTTTCCGACTCCGAATACACCCCCATTCTTAAGACTTCTGCAACCCCACAACGTTTTCCTGCACCGCCTTTTAATATAATTTTAGCTTTTCTGCAGAAAGCTGATCCTGATCATGTTATATGGTCTGCTGCCCGTATACCCCGTATGAGGGAGGGGACAGCCCGGATTTGGAACTGGTATATCAGATTTTGGATTACTTTTGCACCGAACGTATTCGTATCTCATGCTGAAAGTATCTAATGAAACCAAGGTAGGAATTCTGACCGTTGTAGCTATCACACTCCTGGTGTTGGGCTTTAATCTACTGAAAGGCAAAAGCCTTTTTTCCTCCGACAGAACCATCTATGCCGTATATAAACAGGTGAACGGCCTGCAGCCTGCCAATTTTGTGCTGGTGAACGGCCTCAAGGTGGGCAGCGTATCCGACCTGGATGTCATGGGTAACAACGCAGGCAAAATACTGGTAACGCTGCGGCTAACGAAAAAGAATGTGCGGATCCCCCGCAATTCAGTGGCACGCATCACCAGCGACCTGCTGGGCACGAAAGCCGTACAGATCGACTTTGGTAACTCCAACGAATATCTGAACGACGGCGACACCATTTATGCAGCCGTGGATGGCTCTATTACAGACGCCCTCAAGGAGCAGCTGAATCCCCTGGCAAAAAAGCTGGAAACCACCCTCTCTGCCGTTGATTCCGTACTGCTCACCGTAAGCGCCCTGTTTGACACCACCACCAAGGGCAACCTGCGCAGCGCAGTAGCACACCTGAATCATACCATGAACAGCTTTTCGCATACGGCTGCTTCGCTGAACGGCATGATGGACCCGAACCACGGTAATGTACAGGCCACCTTCAACAACCTGGCCTCCATTACAGACAACCTGAAAAAGAACAATGACAAGATAACTGCCATCCTGGACAATGCAGAAAAGACCACCGGAGCACTGGCCAACGGCAAACTGGACTCTTCCCTGCTTGACCTGCAGCAAACCGTTTCCAACCTGAACGCCATGATGGCAAAACTGAACAGCACAGACGGATCCCTGGGATTGCTGATGAACGACAGGAAAGTGTATAATAACCTGCAATCCTCCCTGGGCAGCCTTAACAAACTGCTGGAAGACCTGCGCGTGAACCCGAAACGTTACGTGCACTTCTCCCTGTTCGGCAAAAAAGATAAAGTAAAGCCCATCCCGTCTGATACGGCAGTGGAAGTGAAATAACGATCTATAAGAAGTAAGATGCAGCAATTAATAAGATATGGGCTTATCCTTGCAGGCATCTGCCTGCTGGGGATCAAACCAGCTATGGCACAACGAGGGGACAGCTCATCGGTGATACACATCCTGCACGCAGACACGCTGAACAATATTACCCGCGACTCCGTGCAGCTGGCCCGCTTTATAGGCCACGCCGCCTTCCGCCAGGGCAATACCACCATTTATTGCGACAGCGCTTTCAAGAACGGCCTCACCAATCAGCTGGATGCCTACGGTCACGTACATATTAACCAGGCAGACAGCGTACAGGTGTACGGCGATTACCTGCATTATGAAGGCAATTCCAAAATGGCCACCCTGAGAGGAAATGCCCGCCTGACCGATGGTAAGGTGACCATCACCGGTCCCGAGCTGCGATATGATATGAATGCCCGTATAGGCACCTATGAACAGGGCGGCAAACTGGTGAACGGTCCCAGCGTGCTCACCAGCCGCGAAGGTTTCTATTATGCAGACACCAAGGATGTATACTTCAAACATGACGTGCTGCTGGTAGACCCGCAATATACGCTCACCACCGATACGCTGCTGTATAACACCGATACCAGGATTGCCACCATGATAGCGCCCACCACTATCAATGACGGCCAGACGGTCATGTATACCTCCTCCGGTTACTACAACACGGAAACGGGCTATGGCAACTTCGGCAACCGCCCTACCATCGTAGACAGCGCCAGTACCATCACCGCAGATAATATCGAAACGGATAAAGCAACAGGATACTCTTATGCTACCGGTAACATGGTGTACCGGGATACGGCGAACAAGATGTCGCTCCTGGCCAATTACGGCAAGGTGAACCAGGCCAACAAAACCGTGCTGGCTACACAGCACCCACTGCTCATCCTGGAAAGAAGCAAAGACACTTTGTACATGGTGGCAGATACCCTGTTTTCAGGGGTCATCAGACCTGACAGCGCTATCAGCCCTGTTGTGATCAGCACGAATAATATGCGGGAAGATGTTGAGACGGCCAGCACAGCGGCAGACAGCAGCAGGCCTGCAGACAGCGCAGCCGTTGATAGCAGCGGCAGGCCCGCAGACAGCCTTCACACAGATACGCTCAGTAAAGTGGTTGCGAAACCCACAGCTGTCAGACCACCGGATACCACTAAACGTAATATTACGCTGCCAGATACCAGCGGCCTTGTAAAAGCAGACAGCATTCCATACAAACCCGACAGCCTGGTAAGCGACACCACCAAACGGGATACCGTGGAAAGGCGCTATATACTGGCCTACCATCACGTAAGGATCTATTCAGATTCACTGCAGGGCGTGGCAGACAGTGTATATTACTCATCCAGGGATTCTATCTTCCGTTTTTACCGCGATCCTGTACTCTGGGCCAATAATACCCAGCTGACGGGCGATACCATCTACCTGTATACCCGTAACCAGCAGGCAGATAAGCTGGTGCTGGAGCCCAACGCCTTAATAGTGAATGAAGCGGATTCCGGCAGGCCTATCTATAACCAGATCAAAGGCAACATCATTACCGGCTACTTTGCAGGCCAGGCTATTGACTGGATGCATGTAGACGGAAACGCTGAAAGCATCTATTATGTGAAAGATGATGAAGGCGGCTTTATCAGTGTCAACAAATCGCTCAGCGCGGTTATCAATATTCACTTCAACGAAGGACAGCTCAACAAAGTGGTGTTCATTAAAGACCCCGAAGGCACCATGTATCCGTTTACCCAGGCGCCCAAAGACGAAATGCTGCTCGAAAATTTCCGCTGGGAGATAAAAAGGCGGCCCAAAAGTAAGTATGAGTTAATGGGACGGTAAATTGCACCGGTTGGGAATTATTAATTAATTTCGGCCGCATGAGCACTGTTCGTAAGATTCGCCAAATTAAAACGCGGCTACTGTCGCCGCTACATGAATTTTTGCAGGATAGCAGGGCGGTAGGTATCGTGCTGATAGCATGTACGGTAGTATCGCTGGTGACAGCCAATTCTCCTTATCAACTGTCCTACCTGCATTTCTGGGAAACAACGGTATCGATGCCGGAAGGATGGCATATGCCGCATACGCTGCTGCATTGGATCAATGACGGGCTGATGGTGCTGTTCTTTTTCCTGGTGGGGATGGAGATAAAGCGGGAGCTGATGGAAGGCGAGCTATCGTCGTTACAGAAATCGCTGCTGCCCGCGCTGGCGGCGTTAGGTGGTATGGTATGCCCCGCCCTGATATTTATTGCCTTTAATGCAAATACAGATCATATCCATGGCTGGGGTATACCGATGGCAACTGACATTGCTTTTTCACTGGGTATATTATCATTGCTGGGCAACCGCGTACCGGTTAACTTAAAGATATTCCTGATGGCGCTGGCTATCATTGACGACCTGGGCGCTATACTGACCATAGCTATTTTCTATACGGACGAACTGCAGCTGGTGTACCTGCTTTCAGGCCTTGCCACGCTGGTTGTACTGATTGTGCTTAACCTGTTCAAAGTGCAGCGGCTCATCTGGTATCTGATTCCCGGCATCGTATTATGGTACTGTATTTTTAATTCCGGTATCCATGCTACCATTGCAGGCGTGCTGATAGCCTTCTGTATCCCGCTTTCCAAAATATCAGACCTGATACATAACCTGCACGACCCTGTGAATTTTGTGATCATGCCGCTGTTTGCCCTGGCCAATACCGCGATCGTTTTTCCACCGGATATCTTTCAGGTGTTTACCGATACCGTGAGCTATGGTATACTGGCTGGCCTGGTAGCAGGTAAGCCTTTGGGTATCTTCCTGTTCTCTTACCTGGCCACCCGTTTTAAACTGGCGGCCTTACCCGACGAAACCAGCTGGGCGCAGCTGATCGGGGCTGGTATCATAGCCGGTATAGGGTTTACCATGTCTATCTTTATTTCCACATTGGCTTATGCGGAAGCCGACCTGCAGGTGATCTCAAAGATATCTGTAATGGCGGCCTCCCTGATAGCAGGTATAGCGGGCTACCTGTACCTGAGGATATTGAAACCGGGGCCGAAAGTGTGACGCTAAAAATGTACCTTGGCACTGTTATTGTGATTTTAGCCTTGTACCACAATGAACAGATACATATTACTCATCATAGCGTTGCTGGCATTTGTGCATGGAGTGAGCGCGCAGTCAAAGGGGAATCCACAGATCGGCATACGGCTTGGCCAGCCATTGGGGGCTACCGCACGTTATTTTTTTGACGATGCCAACGCGGTGGAAGGTATTGCCGGCATTTATAATGAAACTTTTACGGTTACGGGGCTGTATGAACGCCATTTCGATCTGTCTGCCCTTACGGTAGCGGGATTTGCCTGGTATGTAGGCGGCGGCGCACATATGGGTGTACGTGAGATCCGTGATGAAACAAAGTTCATTGCCGGTTTTGACGGTATCATAGGGCTGGATTACACCTTCCAGGCCATCCCGCTGAACCTTAGCCTGGACTGGAAGCCTGCCGTACATTTCAGCACACCGTCTGACCTGGCCTCTTTTGCAGTTTCCGTAAGGTACACGCTGAATAAAAAGTAGAGGACAGCTGGGGGTGAACGTTGCGTGGACCGTTATCTAAAGGAAGAAAAATCAAACCATAAACAAAAACCAATGAAACGAGCGGCATTACTTTTAGGCCTGGTTGCCCTGCTGGCAGTTCAGGCAAATGCACAAAGGTTAAGAGGAGGCGGATCTCCTGCGAATTACGAAACAGCGCTTGGCGCCCGTGTAAATCCCTGGCTGATCGGTTTTACGATCAAACACTTTATCAAGGGACCACATGCCATTGAAGGCATCGCCCACACCAATGTTGATAAACGCGGGAATGCCACATTTACCGGACTGTATGAATATCATTTCAACTTCATTCCCGACCATCGCGAATGGGTAATGTACGGCGGCGGCGGTGCACACGTAGGCTTCTATGACCGTCGTGACTGGGATCGTGACCGCTACATCAGGGATGGCGACGGTACCTATGTTACCGCTGGCCTGGATGGTATTTTTGGTGTGGAATATACCTTTAAAAATATTCCGCTGAACCTCAGCGCCGACGTAAAACCATATGTGAACTTCACCGGGGGACATAACTTCTTCGGAGAAGAGATCGGTGGTCTGTCAGCCAGGTACACTTTCTAAGGTTCCAGCGACCCAATAACAAAGATTAAATTCCAAATTCCAGATAACAAATTTCAAACGTGGAAGTCATGCGTTTGGAATTTGAAATTTGGAATTTGGAATTTTTCTTTTCCGTATTTTTATACACTACGGATCTTATGAAGATATTTTCTGCCACACAGATACGTGAAGCAGATGCTTATACCATCAAGCATGAACCTGTCAGCAGCCTGCAGCTGATGGAGCGGGCGGCGGGCGCCTGCGCCCAATGGCTCATGCGGCATTTTGACCCCTCCCACCCTTTCTATATTTTCTGCGGTATGGGCAATAACGGCGGCGATGGGCTGGTGATCACCCGCCTGCTGCGGGATAACGGCTACCAGGCTACCGCGTGTGTATTGCACCATAGTGACCGGCCTTCGGCAGATCATACGGCCAGCAGGCAGGCCCTTGAGCAGGTCTATCCCGAAAGCCTGTACGATATTCACGCTATAACAGAATTCCCGGTGCTGCCGGAAGGCAGTATCATTACAGACGCCATTTTCGGTACGGGGCTCAGCCGCCCTGTTGAAGGCTGGATGGCGGGCATCATCCATAAGCTGAATGACCTCCAGCAGCGGCATACCATCGTTGCCATAGACCTTCCTTCAGGTATGCAGGCCGATACATCGTCTCTTCGTACGCCGGTGATATGCGCCAGTCATACCCTGAGCTTCGAGGTATACAAGCTGGCCCTCTTGCTGCCGGAGAATGCCCCCTGCAGCGGACAGGTACATATATTACCTATCGGGCTGCATCCCGACTATATTAACCATACGCCTGCACGGTTCCATGTAACGGACCCGCATATGATACGCACTATTTACCAGCCGCGCCAGCCCTTTGCCCATAAAGGCACCTATGGCCATGCGCTGCTGATAGCGGGCAGCTATGGTAAGATAGGAGCTGCCGTACTGAGCGCCAGGGCCTGTTTGCATAGCGGCGTAGGTTTGCTGACCTGCCACGTGCCCCAATGCGGATACCAGATCATCCAGGTAAGCGCGCCCGCCGCCATGTGCATTACCGATCCGGAGGAGACCTGCAGCGCCCATTTCCACGAGGAGCTGAGCGCCGGCGGACGGCCCTATAAGACCATTGGCATTGGTCCGGGGCTGGGTACCGCCAACGGAACCGCTAAGGCGCTGGAGCTGCTGCTGGCGCAATACCGGCAGCCAATGGTGATAGATGCCGATGCGCTCAATATTATTGCCGCATATCCGTTCCTGTTACAAAGGGTGCCGCCGGGCAGCCTGCTCACTCCTCATCCTAAAGAGTTTGAGCGTATATTTGGCAGCAGTGAGAACGATTTTGAGCGGCTGGAGCTGTTATCGCAACAGGCGGTACAACTGCACCTGTACATTTTGCTGAAAGGCAGGTATACCGCTATTGCCTGTCCGGACGGCTCCATATATTTCAATTCCACGGGCAACCCGGGGATGGCCACCGGCGGCAGCGGGGATGTGCTTACAGGCATCCTTACCGGTCTGCTGGCTCAGGGCTATGCCCCCAAAGCCGCTGTACTGTTGGGCGCTTACCTGCACGGCCTTGCCGGCGATATTGCCGCAGCCAGGATGTCGCAGGAGGCAATGACTGCCGAGAGCATCATTGATTGTTTGGGCTCCGCCTTCCTGCAATTGTGAAGGAAATTCCAAAGGCCAGAGACCCGATCCCATCGTCCGAAACGGAGGAAAACCCGGTTCCGGGATAGGAAATCCAGTACTGTAGCGGAATTAACCGTTTTTTACCCCCGTTCAGGGGTGGCAAACGGACATTAGCAAAATAAGATTGGAAACACTATTTTTGTCAACCTTGTATATTTTAAAATCGCTTATATGAGTATCGTATACCTCGTTCCATGTTTTGGATTAATTGCGTTGCTGTTCACCGCCCTCAGAAGCGCCTGGGTTGTTCGCCAGGATGCCGGCAACGAAAGAATGACAGAAATAGCCAAACACATTGCCGAAGGAGCAATGGCCTTTCTGAAAGCTGAATACAAAATCCTCACCTACTTTGTGATCATTGCTGCACTGTTGCTGGGTTATATGGGCGCCTCCCATGACAACTCTGACTGGACCATTGCACTTGCTTTCATTATAGGTGCGGTGTTTTCCGCTACTGCGGGTTTTATAGGTATGCGAATAGCCACTAAAGCCAACGTACGTACGGCGCAGGCAGCGCGTACCAGTCTTGCAAAAGCTTTACAGGTATCCTTTACGGGCGGTTCCGTAATGGGTATGGGTGTTGCGGGTCTGGCGGTGCTGGGACTTGGCAGCCTGTTCATTATACTGAAAACCTGGTTTGGCGCTGCCGCCAATACCCAGGAAATGATTAAGACTATTGAAGTACTGACCGGCTTCTCACTGGGTGCAGAGAGCATTGCGCTGTTTGCCCGTGTAGGCGGTGGTATCTATACCAAAGCAGCCGACGTAGGCGCTGACCTGGTAGGTAAGGTGGAAGCCGGCATCCCCGAGGATGACCCGCGTAACCCTGCTACCATTGCCGATAACGTAGGCGATAACGTAGGAGACGTAGCCGGTATGGGCGCCGACCTTTTCGGTTCTTATGTAGCTACCGTGCTGGCTACCATGGTGCTGGGCAGCGAAATTGTTGCTAACGACAATTTCGGCGGCCTCTCTCCCATCCTGCTGCCCATGCTGATTGCCGGAATCGGTATCATTTTCTCTATTGTAGGTACCTTCTTCGTTCGCATCAGTGAAAGTGCGGGCCTTAAAACAGACGCTGTACAGAAAGCACTGAATATGGGTAACTGGGGCTCTATCATCCTCACCGCTATTGCAGCTGCCCTCCTGGTTTACTGGCTCTTACCGGATGCACCCATCTACCTGCAGCGCGACTTTGTTGCCGGTTCTTCCACACCCAGGGAAGGCGCCATTGCCATCACCCGGGGCGGCGTTGTTGGCGCTATCCTGGTAGGCCTGGCGGTAGGTACGCTGATGAGCATCATCACTGAATATTATACCGCTATGGGCAAAAGGCCGGTATTATCCATCATCAAGCAATCTTCTACTGGTCATGCTACCAACGTGATCGGCGGTCTTGCAGTAGGTATGGAATCCACTTTCCTACCCATCCTGGTGCTGGCCGGTGGTATTTACGGCTCTTATGTTTGCGCGGGTTTGTACGGCGTAGCTATAGCAGCTGCGGGTATGATGGCCACTACTGCCATGCAGCTGGCTATTGACGCCTTCGGCCCTATTGCAGACAATGCCGGGGGTATTGCCGAAATGAGCGAACTGCCCAAGGATGTACGCGAAAAAACTGATATACTCGATGCCGTAGGTAATACTACCGCAGCCACAGGTAAGGGCTTCGCCATTGCCTCTGCAGCGTTGACCGCCCTGGCCCTTTTTGCGGCCTTTGTAGGGGTAGCCAGGATTGAGGGTATTGATATTTACAAAGCAAAAGTATTGTCCGGCCTCTTTGTGGGCGCCATGATCCCATTTGTGTTCTCTTCCCTGGCTATACGTGCGGTAGGTCAGGCAGCCATGAGCATGGTAGAGGAAGTACGCCGCCAGTTCAGGTCCATCCCTGGTATCATGGAAGGCACCGGTAAGCCGGAATATGATAAATGCGTAGCCATCTCTACCGAAGCATCTATCAAAAAAATGATGCTGCCCGGGGCCATCGCTTTGATATCTCCCCTGCTGATCGGGTTCATTTTCGGTCCTGAAGTGCTGGGCGGTTTCCTGGCAGGCGCTACCGTAAGCGGTGTACTGATGGGTATGTTCCAGAACAATGCAGGCGGTGCATGGGATAATGCAAAGAAATCTTTTGAAAAAGGTGTTGAGATCAACGGCGAAACTTTTTATAAGAAATCAGAGCCGCATAAGGCATCTGTAACAGGTGATACCGTAGGCGATCCTTTCAAGGATACTTCCGGTCCCTCTATGAACATTTTGATCAAGCTGATGTCTATTGTGTCGCTGGTTATTGCACCTACCCTGGCTGAAATACACAGTTCTGCGGCCACTACCGCTAAAAAGCAGGCGCCCAAATCAGTGCAGGTAAATCAGATAGCGAAAGTGGAAAAAAAGACACTCCGCTACTGATACCCGGTTTTAAAAAATTTCTTTCTTTATAGTGCGGTCCCGGATATAAGCCGGGACCGCTGCTTTTGGGCAATTCAGCATTTCAGGGTACCTTTGACTGTCAGGCAATTTATTACAGAATGGTAAAGAGTAAGTTTGCTATAGCCGTGCACATCTTAACGTTGCTAAGCACGAGTGAAGAAGAGTGGACCTCTTCAGACTACATTGCGGGATCGATGAATGCCAATCCTGCGCTGGTACGCAAAGAGCTGGGCGCCTTACGGGCGGCAGGGCTGGTGGAAAGCAAGGAAGGAAAAAGCGGCGGCAGCAGGCTGAAGAAACCGGCATCACAGATAAGGATGGCGGAGGTTTTCCAGGCGGTGAAAGAAGATCATGTATTCGGGTTCTCTCCTAACCTGCCCAACCCGGACTGCCCGGTGGGAAGGGGTATCAATAGTGCGCTGGATGGCCTGTTTACGGAGATAGATGAGACGATCTACAACAAACTGAAGAAAGTAACGCTGGCGGCGTTCAGTAAGCTGGTAATTACACTAGGATAAGCGTTTATTCCATCTCGCCTTGCCCGGGCTTACCCCATACTTTTTCCTGAAAGCATTGCAGAAATGCTGCAAAGAAGAATACCCCAGCTCATCCGCTATTGCAGTCAGCGGGTAATCATGCTGCATTAACTTTTGCCGGGCCTGTTCCAGGCGGTAATCATTCAGGTATCCAAATACGGTGTTGTCAAATATTTTCTTAAAGCCGGTTTTCAGCTTGAATTCGTTAAGGCCTGCCAGGCGTGAAAGGTCATGCAGGGAAGGCGGCTGCTGCACAGCGCTGAGCAACAGATCACGTGCATGATAGATCTTATCACGATCAGCTGCGGATATATTTACAGCGTCTGTATTATTCCACCCGGCGCGTTCATATTGTTCACATTGTAAAGCCAGCAGCTCAAATATTTTAGATTGCAGGAACAGCTTTTTAATGCCTCCCTGGAACTGGCAGTTGCGGATCTCTGTCAGTATCCTGATCATATCCGTAGTAATGGGCTGGTTATGCTCTTTATTCAGGAATACAATGCGATTGCCTGCTACCTGCTCACCAAAGCGGCTCAGTACATCCCCGTTGTTCTCTGCCAGCGCAAGAAAACGCTCTTTTGTAAAACTGAGGCTGATTATCTCCATCCCATCCTGTTTCCTTACCTCCGTTTTTTCGAGGAGATTGGGATTGTACACCAGGTTATGTTCCAGCGAAGTATACTGGCAGGCATTTGTACCAGGAAGGTAGGCAGTGATATCGCCATGCAGCACAAATACCTGGGACACCATGGTGGGCGTATCCGGCGTTTCCATAAACATATGCAGGTTCTCAAAGACGTTGGCCTTGCCGTAGGCAATGTGCAGGCCTTCAAAGCATAGTTCCCGGTAATTGCCCACGCCAAAGTCGAATGCAAGATCTACCTTCTCTTCAATGATGGTAGCACTGCTTAACTCTTCTGCCGTCCGCATTTTGTCCTCCCGGAACAATACACGCTGGGAATCATTGGTAATGACCAGGGCCATAAGAAAATCCGTTTAGTGTAATTTTTAATCCTTTTAATGCAACAGTTTTTTTTTGAAACGGGCCACATTTGTACAAAAATATCCCGAAATACTTTAAAAAAATTAATCATGATCGGAATATTCCGTACCAATATTAATACCTTACAGGATAAGAACAAGGTGATCGGCGAGATCCAGTCTAATTTCAGCGTAATGGCCTGCAGCGTGGATATTGAGGATTGTGACCGGGTGTTGCGGGTAGTAGGCCTGCAGCAGGGAGAAGAATCCATTATTGCCTTTGTACAGAAAATGGGATTTTATTGTGACCTGCTGGATTAAATTCCTGTTGCAACGAAATTAATACAAGCGCCTACAACACACTGTACACCTCCCCACTACTGCCAACATTTGTCATGTGATCAAAAAATTCCTGCACGCTTTAGGGGTGGCTCCATCATCCCCCGTCATATATTCGGAAACGATAAATAAAACGGTTTTGCCAAAATAAACTGCCGGTTAAACCGTCTTACAAAGCACATATACATAAATCTTATATGAGAAAACACCTGATTCTGCTGATGTCACTTGGATTTATCCTGTTCCAGGTAAAGGCATTGAAAGCACAACAACGATTCACTATTAGTGGCTATGTGAAAGATCAGCAAAACGGCGAAAGCCTGATCGGCATCTCTGTATCAAAAGCAGGTACCAGCATTGGCACTGTGACCAATGAATATGGCTTCTATTCGCTTACCCTGCCCGCGGGAGAACATGAACTGCAGTTTTCTTACATCGGGTATACCGCACTTAAAAAGACAGTAACACTCAATGCCAATCAGCATCTTGACATTAAGCTGGAAAAATCCAGCAGCCAGCTGAGTGAAGTGGTGGTAAGCGGCAAACATGAAAGGGCCGTGAACACACTGAATACGAGCATTAACCGCCTGGATGTTGCGCAAATGAAGAAGATGCCTACCTTCCTGGGCGAAGTAGACGTACTGCGTGCTATCCAGACGCTTCCCGGCGTAACCACTGTGGGCGAAGGCGCCAACGGCTTTAACGTACGCGGCGGTGCAACTGATGAGAACCTTATCCTGCTGGACGAAGCGCCGCTGTACAACTCTACGCACCTGCTGGGCTTCTTCTCTGTATTCAACCCGGATGCAGTAAAAAGCCTGAATCTTATTAAAGGCGGTTTCCCGGCGGAATACGGCGGTCGTACCTCTTCCGTACTGGATATCCGTATGAAAGACGGTAACAACCAGCATCTTGGCGTAACAGGCGGTATAGGCAATATCTTCAGCCGTCTTGCAGTAGAAGGACCGATTAAGAAAGACGAGTCTTCCTTTATAGTAGCTGCCCGCAGATCCTATATAGACGTACTAATGAAACCCTTCCTGAAAGGGGACATGAAAGATACCAAACTGTATTTCTATGATGTAACCGCAAAGGCTAACTTCAAGCTGAACAAGAACAATACGCTGTTCTTAAGCGGCTATACCGGTCGCGATGTGTTTGGCTTTGGCGGCGATGTAGACATGAACTGGGGTAACACCACCGGTACTGTACGCTGGAACCATGTGTTCACCAACCGCCTGTTCCTGAACCTGACCACCTTTTACAGCAAGTATGATTACAGCCTGAAGTTCAGCAACAGCTCTGATAAAGAAGCAAATGAGCCCAGCCAGAACTCCAGCTGGACCTCCAACATCATCAACTACGGGGTGAAACCACAATTCACTTACTATATCAGCTCCAGGAACAGCCTGCATTTTGGCTTACAGGGCATCTATTATACCTTCAAACCCGGCAAGGGAGAAGGCAACCAGGAAGGTGACCAGAGCCTGGTAGTGCTGAAAGATCAGCACGCGTTGGAGTCTGCCGCTTACCTTGATCATGAATTCAAACCAAACGATAAATTCGGTATCCAGTATGGTGTGCGTTTCTCTGCTTACCAGCTGCTGGGCAAAGGCACTGCTTACTTCTATGCCGATACTACGCCCGGAATACGCAAACGCCTGATCGGTTCACAGGATTATGAGACCAATAAGCTGATCAAAGGCTATTACTACTTTGAGCCCAGGATCAGCGCGAAGTATAGCATCAACTCCAATCATGCGGTGAAAGTAGCATATGCACGTACTACACAATTCATGCACCAGTTGTCTAATACGGCCTCTCCCACTCCGCTGGATATATGGACGCCCAGCACTAACAATATAAAACCGCAGGTGGCAGACCAGTATACCGTAGGTTATTTCTATAGCGCTCCTTCCAATAAATTTGAGCTTTCCGGTGAACTGTTCTACAAAAAAATGGATGACCAGGTGGATTATATCGACAACGCTAATCTTCAGCTGAACCAGTACATAGAGGCAGACCTGCTGCCTTCAGAAGGACGTGCATGGGGTATGGAGCTGATGGCCAAGAAAGAAGTAGGCGTTACCACCGGCTGGGTAAGCTATACCTTATCACGTTCAGAACGTAAAACAAACGGTATCAGCCAGAATGAATGGTTCCTGAACCGTTATGACCGTACACATAACCTGAATGTGGTTGTATCACATGAACTGTCTAAACGTAATTCTTTTTCTGCCAATTTCGTATATGCATCAGGTACGCCTGCCACGTTTGCAGACAGCCGCCTGGAATACCAGGACTGGGATATTCCTTACAACAGTACCGATAAACGCAACAACTTCCGTTTGCCGGCTTTCCACCGCCTGGACCTTTCCTTCACACGTAAAGGCAAACCGCATAAGCGCTGGCAGGGTGAATGGGTGTTCTCACTGTACAACGTATATGCCCGTAAGAACGCCTACACGATCTACTTCCAGGAGAATCAGGATGACGCTTCAAAACGGGAAGCTAAACGCCTCTCTATCATCGGCTCTATCATGCCTGGTATTACGTACAATTTCAAATGGTAATTTAAACTGAAAAGGAAAACGAAGACACATGAAAAAGATACGCTCCATCATATTACTCGGCCTGGCAGCAGCTGCCTTCAGCGCCTGCGAGGATACAATAGATCTCGAAGTTCCTAACGGCAAATCATATCCCGTGCTGGATGCCTGGCTGACAACAGAGAATGGCCCGCAAACCATCAGGTTCACCAACTCAGTGGTTTCTTATACCAACAATACACCGGCCACCGTGATAGCAGATGCCACCATTACAGTAGAAGATCTTACTGCCGGCATTACCTATCCTTTTACTTTCAGCAACGGCGCTTACCGGAATGACCCGGGAGGCGATAAGAGCATTGGTGTGCTGGGGCACGTTTACAGGCTGACGCTGACTTATAACGGTGAAACATTTGTAGCTACAGACAGCATCAAAAGAGTACCGCAGATCGACTCCATCTCTTACAAATACAAGTCGGAAGAAGATGCGTTAAGCGGCGAGGGAGGTTACTATGCAGACCTGCATGCAACAGACTTTGCCGGTGGTAATGACTACTATTGGATCCGCTCTTACCGCAATGACCGCAGTACCAGGAATACCGATCAATATGCGATCAACGGCGCGTTTAACGAAGATGTGGCAGATGGATGGAACTTTATAGACCCGATCCAGGAAGGTATTACCGATGACGACAGGCCTTACCAGCTGGGAGAGAAAGTAATAGTAAGGATCGCATCACTGAGCAAGCCCAGTTATTATTTTATTCAGCAGGTAATAGATCAGCGGGAAAACTTCGGATTGTTTGCAAGAGTACTGGAAAACGTACGCCCCAATCTTACGAATACTACACCCAACGGAAAGACCAAAATATTAGGCTGGTTTGGTACCTCTGCGGTATCATTTGCCGAGAGAACGATACATTGATCTCAACTATAGAAAACTGAAGTTGTAGCATTGCGGGATTCCCATCCTGCAATGCACAACAGAAGTTGAGACCTCAACTTTTAAAATCTGATATTTATGAAAAGGATTATTGTAGCGCTGCTGGTGCTGATTACAGCACAGCAGGCCTGGGCTCAGCATGCCGAAATGGAAACACTTTTCAGCCCAAAGAAAAATGAAAGTAAGAAAAAGATCTCCGTTGGCGGTTATGGTACTGCTGTTGGAAAACTAACGCCCATGAAAGGTGAACTGGGTGTGCTGACCGGTGTGGAAGGCGGTGTGCTGCTGAACCACAAACTGATGCTGGGTATAGGCGGTTATGCCCTTACCAACAACATCAGCGCCCCTCACCCTACCAATCCCAGTGAACGTAAAGAGTACCTGCAATTCTGGTATACCGGTTTGATGGCAGAGTACACCCACAATTCAGATAAGCTGGTACACTGGACCGTAGGCGGCCTGGTGGGCGGCGGCGGTGTTGCCAGAAGGGAAGGAAGCTGGCGCGATGGCTGGTGGGATGACGATCATGATGAGAAGGACTACTATGATGGCAGCGGCTTTTTTGTAGCAGAACCTTTTGCAGGCGTAGAAGTGAACCTTACCCGTTGGTTGCGGATCAATGCGGGAGGCAGCTATCGCTTTGTAGCAGGCTCAGATACTCCCGGTGTAAAGGATAGTGATCTGAGCGGCCCCAGTTTCAAATTTGGCATTAAGGCGGGGAAATTTTAAAAGAGCTGTTAGCTGTTGGCTGTTAGCTGTAAGTGATTGGTGCGGAGAGGCTTTTTTTAAAGACTAAGTGCTGGTATTAAAAGCTAATAGCAACAGCCAACAGTTAACAGCTTTTTTTCTTAACTTACAATATGTCCCCTAACCTGATACATTATGCCATTCCCGGGTTTGTGCTGCTCCTGCTGGCGGAAGTGATCTTTGCGGCCGTCCAGAAAAAAGACCTTTACGAAACAAAAGATGCTGTGAGCAGTATTGCCATGGGACTGGGCAATGTGTTCCTGGGATTGTTTACCAAAGCCATTATTCTGGGCGTATACAGCTTTGTTTATCAATTCCGTTTGTTTACCCCGGGCTTTGTATGGTGGGCCTGGATCCTGTGTTTTTTTGCGGATGATCTGAGCTATTACTGGTTTCACCGCACCAGTCATTCTGTACGTTTCTTCTGGGCCTCTCACGTTATTCATCACTCTTCCCGTAAATACAACCTGGCCACCGCCTTGCGCCAAAACTGGACCGGCAATTTTACAGGTACGTTCCTGTTCTGGACCTGGATGCCACTGCTTGGTTTCCATCCAGCGATGGTAATGAGCATGCAGGCTATCAGTCTTATCTACCAGTTCTGGATCCATACGGAGGCCATCCACCGCCTGCCCGGCTGGATAGAATGGTTCTTTAACACACCGTCTCATCACCGCGTGCATCACGCTTCAGACATCAAATACCTGGACCGGAATCATGCCGGGGTACTGATCATCTGGGACCGGCTGTTCGGTACATTTACCCCGGAGGAAGAAAGGCCCGTTTACGGCCTTACCAAAAATATTTATACCTATAATCCCCTCAGGATAGCCACCCATGAATGGGTAGATATCTGGAAAGATCTCCGGCAGGCCCGTTCCCTGAAGGAAGCCTGGCATTACGTATTTGACGCCCCCGGCTGGAGTCATGACGGTAGCCGCAAGACTACAAAACAGCTGCGAAAGGAGCATCAGCTGGACTAAACTTCCCATCTCCTCACTCCTGCCACTCATACCGTTAAAAGACCGGTAAACCATTACCTGAAAATTTTATTTTGCCATTACGAAAACTGTCGTACATTTGTTTACGAAGATATTCGTATATTCATTGTAAGCATAGAAATCAAGTATTAATGGGCATATCAGGGAAACATATCAAACCGACGGAAAGTGAGCTGGAGATACTGCGTGTTCTCTGGGAAAAAGGCCCCAGTACAGTGCGGGAAGTACATGAGGTATTGGGACAAAGTAAAGATGCGGGTTATACCACTACTCTTAAGCTAATGCAGATCATGCATGAAAAGGGTTTGCTGGACCGCGATACCAGCAGCAAAACGCATATTTATTCATCTGCTGTATCCCAGGAAAACACCCAGCGTCAGTTACTGGACAAAATGATAGATACCGTATTTAATGGTTCTGCCTCCCAACTGGTGCTGCAGGCGTTGGGTAATCACACTTCCTCAAAAGAGGAGTTGGAGAAGATTAAACAATACCTCAACGACATGGAGAAAAAAATTAACAATTAAGGAGCTGTGGACTGACAGGCGTTTGTGACACTGATTTGTAATTATTCATTATTCATTAATTAATTTATGGTGTTCCTTCCATTTACAGCTGAACTGGTAACTGCCCTGGGATGGGCCATACTGCACTCTTTGTGGCAGGCGCTGCTGGTTTTCATCTGCCTGCGTATTGTGCTGAAGCTCTGGCCGGATGCTACTTCCGCAACGAAGTACAACCTGTCTGTTCTATCGCTGGCGGGGATATTCGGCTGGTTTGTGGCAACGCTTTATAAGCAGCTGGAAGCCGTGAAAGCAGCGCATTTCACCGCAGGACTGCCTGTAACAGGAACACCAGGCGCGCCCTTGGTATTGCAGGCCCCTGCAGTATACCAAAGCCAGGAGGAACTCCATGTACTTTTCCCCAACCTTGAAATGGTGTTTCCGCTGCTGGTAGCGCTGTACATTGCAGGCGTAGCCGTTATGTGCATCAAGCTGGTGGCCGACCTGGCACAATTGCGGCAGATCAGGAAAAAGCTGGTGCTTCCTGCCGACAGCGCCTGGGAACATTATCTGGACAAGGTAAAACAGCAGCTGCGTATTCCGCGCAAGGTGCAACTGCTGATCTCCCAATATGTACAGGTGCCCGTAATGATCGGTTTTCTGAAACCTGTGATACTTGTACCCGCAGCAATGTTCAATAACCTCAGTGCAGAACAGCTGGAGGCCATATTGCTGCACGAACTGGCTCACATTAAACGCAATGATTACATACTGAATATCTTCCAATCCATTGTTGAAACAACCCTTTTCTTTAACCCCTTTGTATGGTGGATCTCAAAATTCATCCGCCTGGAAAGGGAACACTGTTGCGATGATATGGTCTTAGCCCATACCTCCCAACCGCTGCATTATGCCAAAGCCCTGGTAGCCTTGGAAGAATACCGGTTTACTACCAACCCCATGGTGATGGCTGCTGCAGACAACAAACAACATTTGCTTTACCGCATTAAAAGAATTATGGAAATGAAGACCTCCCATCTTAATTATAGTCAAAAATTTATGGCCATGCTCATTATTGCAGTGGGCCTGACCGCCATCGCCTGGATCACTCCTTCCGCCAATCAGGATAAGGATCAGACAACTGCCGCCGCTCCGGCGTCCCAATCTGCCTTTGCTGCTAACACTTTGCCATTGAACCGCCTGCTGACGGACACTGTTCCGCCAAAGGTAAACAACGCCAGCCCCCAACCTGAAAATACCAACACTGATAATAACAGCAACGCCCAGCTGGACGAAGCAGACCTGGAAAAGATGGAACAGGACAGAAAAGAGGCGCATCAAAAAATGCGGGAAATGAACGAGCAGATGAAAGCCGTGCATGAACAGGTGAGAGTAGCCAGGGAAGCTTCACAGAAAGCAGTGCAGGAGGCCATGAAAAACATTGACTGGAAAGCCATCAATGCCCAGACACAGGAAGCGCTTAAAGCGGTAGACTGGAAGAAGATTAACCAGGAAATAGAAAACTCCATGAAATCTATTGACTGGAGTAAGATTAACCAGGAAATTAAGGAATCTGTTAAAGAAGGTCAGCAATCAGTAGACCCCGAGATGATCCGGAAAAGTGTGGAAATGGGTATGAAAAGCGCCCAGATGGCCATGGCAAACATCGACCTGGAAACCATCATCAAAAACAGCATGAATGCCGCCAACCGCGGTATAAGTGAAGCCAATCGCGCTATGATGCGTAAGAACATGGATGATGTCCGCGATAAACAGCGGGATGCCATGCGCGAAGCAAGAGAAAAAATGGCTGAAGCAAGGGAGAAAGAACGCGAAGCGCGTGCAGCTGAATTAGGTGCAAAACGTGCGGAAATGAACGCAAAACGTGCGGAAACCAAAACCGAGGCCACCCGTAAACATTATCAGGAGCTGGTCTCAAAGCTGACCGATGATAAATTGATAGACCCTTCCAAAGGATATACCATCGAAAAAAAGAACAATGACCTGTACATCAACGGCAACAAACAATCTGCCGCTGTAATGGATAAATACCGCGCTTACCTTGGCGCAGGCAGAATAACTATAAAAGGTGAGAAGGATAACATGAATGTGGATGTAAGGGACTAAACTTACTAACTGACTTATAGCGATTATATACAACGCTACTGCCGTTCATACAGCAGTAGCGTTTATTTTTGGGCGGTTCCATTATCTTTAGGAATAAAATCTCACATTTCGCATGCGTGTACTAGCGTTACTGTTTGCCACCTGCCTTGTGGCGGTGGCCAATGCCCAGACCAATGAATTAACCATCCTGAAGAAAAATGCGGCCACCCCGGTTAAGAACCAGGCTCAAACCGGTACCTGCTGGTGCTTTTCCACCACTTCCCTGGTGGAATCTGAGTGTATACGCAAGGGAGCACCGGAACCCGATCTTTCTGAAATGTTCACCGTCCGCAATATCTATATGGAAAAAGCGCTGAACTACATACGCCGTCAGGGATCTGCACGTTTTGACGAAGGAGGCCTGGGCCATGATGTGATCCATGCTATGGCTACATACGGCATTATGCCTGAAAGCGCTTATAGCGGGCTTATTAACGGCCGTACGCAGCACAACCACTCCCAGCTGGTAACAGAGCTGCGGAATTACCTGGACAGCCTGCTGAAAACCAAACGCCCCATCCCGGATAACTGGCAGGACCGTGTGACGGCACTGCTTGACCAGTACCTTGGAAAACCGCCTGCCACCTTTACCTATAACGGCCGTAATTATACGCCGCTGACCTTTGCAAAAGAGGTGGTAAAGTTCAACCCGGACGACTATGCCTATTTCACTTCGTTCAGCCATCATCCCTATTACCAGCCTTTTATAATAGAAGTGCCGGATAATTTTTCCAACGGGGCTTACTATAATGTTCCTTTGAATGAACTGATCCAGCTTACCAAAACGGCCCTGAAAAACGGCTATACCGTGATGTGGGACGCTGATGTGAGCAATGGCGGCTGGGCAGCAGGCAGAGGTTATGCATTATCCCCTGCGGCAGGGGCCTCTGCCGGCAGTAATGGTTTTGACCCCGACCGGCCGGAAGAAAAGGTTACCCAGGAGTATCGTCAGCGCTTGTACGAGGAGTTGGTGACCCAGGATGATCACCTGATGCATATTACCGGCCTTGCTAAAAGTAAAACCGGCAAGGAGTTCTTTATGGTAAAGAACTCCTGGGGCACCGGCGGGCCTTTTGAGGGATATGTAAATGTGTCTGAGCCTTATTTTGCCATTAACACAATCACCATCATTGTGCCTAAAGCAGCACTGGATAAGTCGTTTAAAGATAAGTTGGCATTGGCTACGAAATAAGGCTGGTTATCTTACTACTTCAAATCCTTTATAGTGTTTTACAGGCGCTTCTACCAGCTGGAGGCCGGTTACTACGGCCTCCGGCGGCCCTTGACGGCACCATGCAATAAAGGCTTCCATGGCGGGTGCATCACTTTCAGCGGCGATCCATACACTTCCGTCAGATAGATTCCTGACCTGCCCGCTCACACCTAATCTGTCTGCCACCTGTTTGGTACTGGCCCGGAAAAAAACGCCCTGTACCCTACCCTTAACAGTGATCTCTTTGTGTATTATGGCCATTTGTCGGATGATTTGAATGTTTGAGCATTTCAAAGCTACAAACAACAGGGCGGAATGTGAAATCAGCCGGGCCATTGGTATTGATCACTTCGTTCATACTGCAGTCTTTGCATACCTGCTGTGTCATACCAGGTAACCATTTTCAATACCCATAGTCGTGTCAACCATGTGCAAGACATGGGCAGGTATTGTTATGATTTACCTGGTATTGACCGATTTGCAGCAGGCAGGGGTCAACTAAACAGGGTTAACATGGGGGGACAATTAAAATAACTGGTTACATGGTGATGGAAGTCAATACAAATACTTGTCTATATGGTTATTCAATATTTTCTGTTTCTAGTGTGATGTTCCGCTTATTAAGCGATCTCCGATATTAAGCGGCAAAATTGAACAGAGTACCATCAGCCGCGTCTTCGCCCCTGAAACGGAACTCTCTCACCACTTCGTAGGCGCCGCCTGCTGCCGGTTTTCTCAGCAGGGAAAAGCTGCGGCAATCAAAACTGCGCACAAACAACTGGTTATCGAACTGCGGATACACCTTCTCAAATTCATCAGTGCTGATCGCTCTTGCCAGGGTAATATGCGGTTTGAAACTATTTAGTTTCAGGTCAAACACCTCCAGGATCTTTTTGTGCAGCTCGGCGACAGGCCTCGGGTTGGCTATATTCAGGTAAATGGTGCGTTTTACTGCGCCATGATCAAAATGATCGAACTTAGCAGTGTAAACCGTGAACCCGGACTGCCTGGCCGCTATCTCCTCCAGCAGATAAATAAAATCGTCCTGGAACTTTTCAGGGAATACAGAGCGGAATAACGAGATATGGGCTTTTGAATACCGGCTGGTAAAGATGCCCAGCGTTTCAGCTATCTGTTCTTTGAATTTGCGCACTTCTCCGGCTATCTGCGCACCGGGGTTGATAACTACCAGGTAGTCATAAAGCGCTGTTTCCTGTTCTGTTAAAAGGGTTTCTCTTTGCATAACCAACAATTTTTTGCTTTCCCGATTGTTGACATCACAAATATACAACCTTTTTTGAGAAATACTAATTTTTTTAGCATTAGTTACTAAAAAAATGCACAGCAAGGCTGCGCATTTTTTTATGATTAGGGTAATTTCTCTGTGATGGCAACAAAATCAGCCGCAACCAGTGAGGCGCCTCCGATAAGGCCACCGTCTACATCCGGACAGGCAAACAGTTCTCCGGCATTACCAGGTTTGGCGCTGCCACCGTAAAGGATAGTGAGGTGCAATGCTACTTCCCTTCCGTATTTCTCTGCTATCTGTGCACGGATAAAGGCGTGCATATCCTGCGCCTGCTGGGCAGATGCCGTTAAGCCGGTACCAATGGCCCATATCGGCTCATAAGCGATCACCACATTCTTCAGCTGTTCAGCGCTAAGATGATAAAGGCTTTCTTCCAGCTGTTTTGCTACATACTGGTTCTGTGTTTCAGCCTTTCTCACTTCCAGCGGTTCTCCACAGCAAAAAATAGGCTTCAGGCCATTGGCCAGCGCCAAATCTATTTTCTTTGCCAGCATGGCATTACTTTCATTGAAATACTCTCTTCTCTCAGAGTGCCCCAGTATCACGTAATCCACACCTACGGATTGCAGCATTTCTGCAGATACTTCTCCGGTGTAGGCGCCGGATTTTTCGGCATAGCAATTCTGTGCAGCCAGGTAAAAGCCGGGGTAATTCTTCAGTAAAGCTTTGGCCTTCAGCAGATACGGGAAAGGCGTGGCAATCACCACTTCCTGTCCATCCTTCAGTTTGAGACCTGAGTTGAGGATATCATTGATCAACTGTTCTCCCTGTGCGAGAGTAAGGTTCATTTTCCAGTTTGCCGCAGCAATTTTTTTTCTCATGATAATGCGTGCTTGTATTGAGTTTAGTTATTATTCACTTTTGGTGGTTTGTTCGTACACGGCAGCCAGCATTCTCCGGTCTGCATCATTCATTTCCCGGCTTTTGAACGCCATCCAGGCAGTTGCATCGCGAAGGGCTTCCTGCAAACGGTAGCGTTCCTTCGGATCTCTTCCACCCCAGGAAAAGGAAGGCACAAATTTAGGCGGAAAATCCCCGCCAAAGATATTGCATGAAACGCCAATTACGGTGCCTGTGTTCAACATGGTATTGATACCGCAACGGCTGAAATCGCCCATCAGCGTACCACATTTCTGTCCGGCGGGCCAGGCTTCTTTACGCGCTTCGATCCAGATATTTACTGTGCCGGCGTTATTCTTCAGGTTGGAACAGGTAGTATTGGCGCCCAGGTTACACCACTCTCCGATCACGGCATCGCCTAAATAACCATCGTGCCCTTTATTTGAATAGCCGAACATGTTAACGTTCTTGATCTCTCCCCCGCCCGTACAGGCAGGCCCCAGGGAGGTAGCTCCGTATACTTTGGTACCCATTTTAAGCACAGCGCCGGTCCCAAGGGCTAGAGGCCCCCTGGCAAGGCAACCTTCCATAACCTGCGCATTAGCGCCAATATAAATAGGTCCGGCAGACGCATTCAGCACACTGCATTCCACCACCGCTCCCGGCTCAACAAAAACGGTTTCCGGTGCAATCACCTGGTTTGTGGAGGAGAGAGGAGCAGACGTCCTTCCTGCGGTAATCAGCTTAAAATCATCGCGGATGGCCTTATCATTCATGGTAAACAGGTGCCAGGGCAATTCAATATTGCTTACTGTTCCCGGGTAGTCCCTTCGCTCACCGGCGGACTTGGTAAGGTCATTACCAGGCACTGCCTTTGCGAGGAGCTGATGCTCCCGGTACAGTTCCTGCCCGGGCTCAAGGGCCATGATCGCTTCCACCAGTGGCGGGTCTGGCAAGGTATGACCATTGATAAGCACATGAACAGCATCTGCAGATCCTAAGAGCAGTGGAAATTTCTCCTGGAGGTAAGGTACGGTGAAATGACTAACGCCTGTACCCAGCCAGAGCTCCCATTTTTCCTGGATCGTCAGGATCCCTATCCTGCAGGCAGCCACAGGTCTGGTATAAGTGAAAGGATATAAAAGATCGCGGGCGGGCGTGTCAAAAAGAATGTAGTTACGCTCCATAGGGGGCTAAAAATAAAAAATCCCACCGACAAATGCCGGTGGGATGTATAAATATTTTATTAAAAGCTTATTTAGCTCTTTTCTCGTAGCGTTTCTTGAACTTGTCAATACGGCCTGCAGTATCAACCAATACGTTCTTACCAGTGTAGAAAGGGTGAGAGGTATTGGAAATTTCCAGTTTGATCAGCGGATACTCGTTACCGTCTTCCCATTTAACTGTTTCCCTGGAAGGAGCAGTAGAACGGCTTAAGAAGCTAATACCGTTTGACATGTCCTTAAATACTACGAACCTGTAACTTTCTGGATGGATTCCCTGTTTCATTATTTTAATTTTATTGATTGGATGGTCCACCGTGTCCCGGATTTCATCCCAAAATGCTGAATTAATTAAATACGGACGGCAAAGGTAAGGAGAAAATTCCAAAATCCAAATATCCATCCAAAAGAATGCCCCGGCTAGCTCTTCATGTTAACATATTGCAGGGCAATACCAAAATTCCCCTCCTTGCATTTCTGTATAACATCCTGTAGATCATCTATTTTCTTGCCGGTTACGCGGATAATATCGTCCATAATGGCAGCCTGTACCTTAACGCCTGAATCCTTGATCATTTTCACGATCTTTTTAGCATCTTCCTGCTTAATGCCGTTCCGTACGGGCACCTCCTTCTTAACTACCTTACCGCTCTGGTAGTGCTCTTTACTGAGGTCGTAAATAGCGGCATCCAGTCCCTGGCGCATGCTACGGCTGATGAGCACATCGATCACCTGGTTAAGCTTCATGTCGCTGTCCACCTCCAGGTTCAGGACCAAGTCTTTCTTATTCAGCTCGATGCCCACATGGGAATCTTTAAAATCAAACCTGTTGGTGATCTCTTTCTTTACGGTGTTGATGGCATTGTCCAGCGTTTGCAGATCCACTTTGCTAACAATATCAAAGGATGGCATGATGATATACTTTATTTAATGGTAATAAGTCAGGGGCAAATATAAAAAAAAATCCCGCCCCAATTTTCCGACCTGCGCCGGAGTGGGACGGGAGTACCGTTAAATATTAAACTTGTTATCCAACTACTCCTGCGGTAAATACCGTTATGGAGATATATACCTTATCCTTCTTTGGCAATCTTTCCCATACCGGAAACAGACTGTTTGATCTGCGGATTGCCTTTGTATTTGATGTTACCCATACCAGACACGGCTATGTCAAGCGTCTTCTGTGCATTCACGCTGGCATTGCCTGAACCGGAGATAGCAATCTCTACATCATCCGACTGGAAATCAAAAGCGTAGATGTCTGCCTTGCCGGAAATGCTGTATTCAGCTTTGGTGGCGCTGCCTTTGAGCTTAACTTTGCTGACGCCGGATACGCCCACTTCCATTTGTTGTGATGATACATCCAGGTCTGCTTCTGCAGAACCGCTCACGGCCAGCTCCAGCTTATCGGTCTTAAGTTTGGTTTTACTATAGAAACCGCCGGATCCGCTGGCTGCCAGTTCGCGCACTTCCTGCAGGGTTACATAAACGTTCACATCTTTGGTTGGTTTGATATTGTATCCTTTCTTTACACGCACTTCAAGATCATCTCCGTCTAATTTGGTTTCAATGTAGGGTAAAAGGTTGCTTTCAGCTTCAATTCTGATTGAATGAGTGTTACCCTGTGTAATGTAAACCTTGAATGTACCGGATGTGCCGATGTTCCTGAATGTAGCAGCCTGCCGGTCTTCCTGCTTCACATCGCCATTGCCTGTTATCCTTTCGTTCTGGAGGAAGGAGGATAACAACACAACGAAAGCGAGCAGCGGGATTGACAGGAACAATTTCTTTTTCATGATCTGAGATTTTAGTGATGAGTGATCTAGTTTCTTATTGTTAAAAGTTTTAGAATGGCCGTATGTACGTTTACGTTATTTAGCATCCAGTTCTACATCGCTGCGAACGCCTCTGATCTCCAGCACCGGAGAACCTTCTCCCCCACTGGCGGTGGTGGCGGAATACGTCAGGTTCTGTGACTTTTTTATTGAGCTGATATTCTTCAGGGACAGCCCTCCTGTTTCCAGGTCGCCGTAGGTGAGGTGCACATCCAGCTTAAGCGCCACCTTATTTGAAAGCGTCATTTCCAGGTCGCTGTACGTAAGGTTAACGTAACCGCCTTTAAATGCAGCGGATACATCTTTCAGCTTCACATCGCTATAGGTAAGCTTCAGATCTGCCCTGTCCTGCAGGCTTGACACTGAGAAATCGCTGTAGTTACCGGTAGCATTGATGCTGCCCAGCTGCCTGATCTTGTAATCGCTGTAGTTAGCTCTTACTGTCAGAGAGCCGATGTTGCCGATGGTATAATCACAGTAATTTGATCTGGAGTCCAGTTTATCTGCAGCTTCGCAGCGTATGTCGGAGTAATTTGCCTTTATCACCAGTTCACCTGCTTTATCTATCCTTCCCTTGCTGCAATAGTTCATATCCATTTCCAGTGTTTTGCCGGCCTCCCTGATAGCGTAGAAGCAGTAGTTGAGGCGCATCTTGGCGGCAAAGGGCAACTGGTCTGTTATCACATCTCCAAAGCTGTTTTCCAGGGACAGCATGCCCAGGCTTTTTGGTACATAGATCTCGTAATCGATGTTCACGTAGTCTTTTGAATCTTTGTTACCGCCCCAGAACCACTTCCCTCCTTTGCTGCTGTAGTTGGTCTGGAAGGTAACGGTGCCCGGATCTCCACTGGCCTGTATATCCACTGCATTGGCTATCTCCTGTGCTTCTGAGGTATTCTTACCAAAACCGGTAATCACGATGGTTGCTTTTACCTGGTTCTGTGACCAGGTGTGTATGATGATCTTACCATATTTATTGTGCACATTCAGCTGGGCACCACTATTCACGTTGAACTCTTTTGACACGGTGCGTTTGAACTCAGTATCGCCCTGATGAGCGCAGGCTAATACCGGCAATAATAAAAAGAGTAGAATTTTAAATTTCACGTTCATGATCTTTCAGAGTTTTAATATCGGGTTGTTTGGCCCGTAATTCTTCCAATATTCTATCCAGCAAATCAAGTTTCATCTGGTAATAACGGATCATTGCGGAACGAATGCGTTCATTGCCGGGGTTTTGCTGTAGTTCTTTTTCGAGCATCTGCCAGGTGTCATTGCGCAGTTCAAGCTCTTTACGTGCGGCACTGTCGAGGCCGAGGGCTTCGGGCGGATACTTGCTGATATCCTGCAGCTTCTCTTCAATCTGCGAGGTGTAGTACATTTTAGCTTCCTGCAGTTCCGGCGCTAAAGTGCCAAGGTTCTGCTGCTGTTTTCTCAGTTGCAGGAACTGGTATATCATCACACTGTTCACTACCAATACCAGCACGGCCGCGGCTTTCAACCAGTGACGCTTCAGCAGGGAAACCACTTTAGGCGTTTGCTGGTCTTTCAGCTGCTTTTCCAGGGCCTTCCACACGTGGGCGCCGGGGCCCTTCTCCTCGAATCCTGCCCTGTTGCGGCGGATAAAATCTTCTAAATTGTTATCAGGCATATATCGCTAGATCCTTTGTTTTACAATTTGCCTTACCTTTTCCTTAGCCCTCATATACTGGGTTTTAACGGTAGATTCCGAAATATCCAGCATACCGGCTATCTCTTTGTGGGAATACTCCTCGAAGAGATAAAGGTTCAGCACCGTTTTATAACCGGCGGGTAAGGCCTGAATGGCATCTTTTACTGCGCTTACCGTCCAGGTGAATCCATCTTCATCCAGCGGCTCTTCTTCTTCCATTTCCACCTGTTCCACTTCTTCAAAGTAAACTTTTTTACGACGAAGGTGGCTCAGGCACTGGTTCACCACTATCCTCTTGATCCATGCGGTAACACTTCCGGCATTTTCCAGTCTGCCGATATTACCGTACACCTGTATGAACGCCTCCTGGAGGATGTCTTCCGCATCGCTGACATGGCCTGTCATACGCAGGCAGATGTTATACATAGCGGCGGAATAAGCGTCGTACAGCTCACGAAAAGCTCTTACGTCACCCTTTTTACAACGGGCCACCAGTTGGTCTGTTACAGGAGTTGGATTCAAGTTGTTGGTTAATGCTTGCATTATAAAGACGATAAGCTGAGAAAAGGTTGCATGTAATCCAAAAAAATCCTGAAAAGGGAAACGCGGCCAACCGGGGCCGCGCTTCCTCCATCCTTATATATACCTAAAAACCAGGCGTTTAACAACTAGCGGCTAGCTTTTAGTTGTTGGCTGTTAATTACTTACCTCCCTGCTTTACGCGGTTCTGTTCGTCTTCAAGGCCGGTCTTACGTGAACGGGCGGCCTTTACATTGGTGTTACCGAAGCGGTAGGTGAAATTCATCCTTACCTGCTGGCTTTCCCATTTGCTCATTACGGAGGTGTAGAAACCGGCGTTATCGAAGGTGCCACGGAAGCGCTGGGTATTAAATACATCGCTCATGCTCACTTTGATGGTACCTTTCTTTTTCAGTATTGACTTCTGCACACCCAGGTCCATGGCATACATAGATTTCATTTTGAAGAGGCCTTCCTGGGAGATCTGTGGAGAGATGTACATGAAAACCACCTCGGTGCTGAAGCCTTTGGGCAGGGTAAAGGTGTGCTGGGTGCGGCCAAAGAAACCGGCGGCTTCCAGGTCTACCAGGCTGTTGTTCACCATTGTCTGGTACATGGCGTAGTTGGCAGACAGGTTGGTGAAAGTATTCCACCATTTTGTAATGGGGAAAGGTATTGAAACGTTCAGGTTAAAGTTATCAGACTTGGCTACGTTCAGGTACTTGTAGCGAAGTACGGTAGTATCCCCTGTTACCGGGTCCTGGCCTGGTTCTACGATCTGTGTGATCATATTAGAGGTATGGGCATAACCGATAGAGGTGATCAGGAACTGTTTGAATGTATGGGTTACCTCAAAGTTGTTGGAATACTGCGGTTTCAGATATGGGTTACCGGATCCGATAGTATACCTGTCCAGGTAGTATTCAAACGGATTCAGGTCTTCGTAGCTGGGACGCTGGATCCTGCGGCTGTAGGATACACCGAACTGGTGGTTCTTACCGGCTGCATAGCTCAGGAACACACTGGGAAACAGGTTGAAGTAGCTGGTGTCTGTTACCCTGTTCAAGGTCAGTGAATTACCTTTTACATTAGACTGCTCACCACGGAGGCCAACCTGCACACCAAACTTCTTGAACTGCTTGTGGAAGTTAATGTAAGCGGCGTTCACATTCTCTTTGTATAAGAAGTGATTGGAACGGTTTACATCATATACCCAGATATTTTTCCGGAGCGAGTCAAACCGGGCATCGTTATCTGTTTTCACAAAGCTGAGTTTGAAACCGGCTTCGAATTTGGCCTGGTTCTTCAGCGGATGGGAATAATCAAGCTTTGCGGTTTTGATATTGATGGTAGAGGGTGTCTGGTTGCGGGAAGTGTCTCCACGCAGGTAATCTTTACCGGTGCTGGTCCATGTATCCGCAAAGATATTGGAGGTCTGCCCGGAAGAGTTACGTGCATAATCAAGGTCAATGTTCAGTTCTTTACCTGAGCTGTCCAGCACGGCTTTATAGTTCACGTTATACGCCTGGCGCTTCCAGTTAGAGCTGTTACGGGTAAAGGTGCGGAGTGTGGAATCAACCGTCTGGCCATTACCTATGTAGGTGGTGGCATTTGAGGGGCCACCCCAGTCGCTCCATGACAGATCTGCCATTACACCAATGGTGTGGTTCTTTGCCACGAAGAAGTCGGCGCCCACTTTACTTGCATGATAGTTAGACTTGTTCTTCATCAGGTTGAACTGATCGAACACATTAAACTGACCATTACTGGTGCCGGTGCGATATATGCCCAGGCGCTGGTCATTTTCCCGGTGGTTGTAATTGTAAGAGCCGAACAGGTTCACTTTACCATCACGGTGGTTCAGGTTCAGGCCTCCGTTATACTTAGGCGTGCGGCCATGAGCAAAGCCCAGCTGAACACTACCATTGGTACCATAGTTCTTGTTCTTCTTCAGTTTTATATTAATGATCCCGGCATTGCCAGCTGCATCGTACTTGGCGGAAGGATTGGCAATGAGCTCTATCTGCTCAATGTTGTTACTGGGCATATTTTTCAGCAGCTGGGCAATGTCCTGGGAACTCATATTGGTCTGTTTGCCATCAATCATTACAATGACCCCATTCTTGCCTTTCAGGGAAATATTGTCATCTTTATCTACAGTAACGCCGGGAGATTTTTCAAGTACCTCCAGGGCAGTACCGCCGGCGGCTACAATGCTATTTTCCACGTTCACCACCATTTTATCGGCCCTTTGTTCTACAAACGGCTTTTTTGCGGTTACGTTCACCTCTTTCAGATTCCTGGTATCCGTGCTCAGGGTAATAGGGTCCATCTGTACGCTGGCCTGGGCGCCGGTGATCTCAAAGGGTTTACCGTATTCTTTGGTCATTCCTACATAGGCGGCAGCCAGCAGGTAACGACCCTGTTTAACATTCTCGAACTCGTAACGGCCATTGACATCTGCGATGGCTCCCTTTACCAGGGAGGAGTCTTTGGCTTTTAATAAAGTAACGGTGGCAAATTCAACCGGTTTGTTCCCGGCCTGGATAACCTGCCCGTTGACCTTAACAGGTAAGGCGTTTTGGGCGAGAGCTGGTTTTAGGGCGATGCAGGTGATGCTACAAAAGGCCAGCAACGCAAAAAATTGTTTCATATAAGGGCGGATTTAGATTTATAAAATTTTTATCACCAATAATTTATTCCTCTTTATAGAACCTTTGTTTATCAACTACAGTGTAAAGGTAGGTATTATGCATTGCATAGTACATAGTTTTACACAAACGGTAGCTAATTGGGGACGATTGGTAAAAAAAACAGCAGTTAGCTTTTAGCCTTTAGCTGCTGACATAGTAAATGTTCATAACTGATCTTCCTGAAAGGCGGCGGCGTGATTAGTTTTTCTTACACAGATTGATTCCCTGGTACTGATTGCTATAGTTCTGACTATCGGTCTACAATGCACAAATTGCCTTTATGCATAGTATAATAATAATAACAGGTACGATAAGAAACATATTAAACGGCTTTAGGCTAAACAGTAATAAAGACGATTCAACTACCGGATTGTTACAAGGCCATATTGAATAATCTGCTTTTGTTGGTACACCGGGGTATCCATTCGTTACAGCCATCATCATTCTTTTTTCCCGGTTGACAGCTCAAAGGTATTTCCGGATTGGGGTTAGGGCAATGCAATTTAGGTAAAATGTAGGTTTTAACCGGTAAATGGCGTTAAACCGGAGGGTTCCGGTAAAATCAGCAAACAGCTATGGAAGTTATATTGGTACACCCACGTGGATATGAGACCACTTAGCTTTTATCCCAACGAATACTATCCAGAAGGGCAGCCTGTTTTTGCTGCAGCTGTTCAAAAAATATACGTTCTTCTTTACGGATATGATCTTCCAGGCTGCGGGCCAGTTGATCCATCGCTGTTTCAAGAGCGGTATTTTCTGACAAGGCGCTATACATACGTGAGATCTGCTGGTGTTCCAGCATCAGCTCCCCGATCAACTTATCGAGTTCTGTATCTTTACCCTTGCAAGCTTCAAACAGGTATTCTTCTTTCTGAATATGCGGCACCATTACTTCCTGGAAGACCTTTACTATATAAGCCAGCTTGGCCTGCGTTTCCAATGGAAACCCTTCGTATGGCGCAGCATCCTTTTTAAGATAACGGCATACAAATAACAGGCGCTTGTGCTCATGGGACAAGGGCACTAAAGTTTCGTGACGACGCATAATGATCAGGAAGTAATTTTTGCTGAATAAGCTTTACGGCAGTACCAGATGAAAACAGCCCCTCCCACTACCATCAGGAAAGAAATGATCTCTGCCTGAGTGGGATGGAAACCTAAAATGTCATATTTAGTGTTGACCCTTATCTTTTCAATAAAAAACCTTTCAACACCGTTCAACATCAGGTAGATACCGAAGATAACACCCGGTACCGTGATCTTTTTACGGATACTCCAAAGTACCAGGAACAGCAGCAGGCAGGCAATGATCTCGTATAACGGTGTAGGGTATACGGGAAGTTCAAGCATGCGGCAATACTTTCCTTCACAGCCTGGAATGGGTATGCCTTCGTTCACCACATTATGCGGATAAGTATATGACCACGCCCAGTCTGGCAGCCAGGAGAAAGGATTAGGCCGGGTATTCGTAATTCCCCAGTCGCCATCGCCGGCAAAATGACAACCCATGCGGCCTACGCCATAGGCCAGCATAAGAGCCGGTGCTGCACTGTCTACAAGATGAAAGGTATTGATATGTTTCTTTGCGGCATATCTTATAATTACTACCGCTGCTACGATCAGGCCTCCATAGAACGTGAGGCCACTGAAGGAGATAAGGGAACCCCAGGGATCCTGCACAAAATCATTCCAGTTCTCCAGGTTGTGAAATATCTTGGCACCTATCAGGCCGGCGATAGCCGCCATCACTGTGAAATCGGGCACACGCTGGTGCGGCATTACCACTACTGTCTTCTTTTCCGGTGTTGACAGCGACTTCTTCTTTCTATCCTGGTATTTATACCATACAAATAAGGCGGCTACCACGATACCTGCCAGCCAGCTGCCCTCGCCAGACAGCAGAAAGCCCTGCAGGTCCTGTGAAATGGTCCCCCACGCCATTACCGCTCCTACTATCTTAAAGCCGAGGAGAAATCCCAGTATTCCATTCACCACCAGATCTGAGGTGGATGCAGGCTTCCCGGTTTCCATCACCTCGGGCACTCCCTTTAACCAGCCCAGCCTTTCCCTTCTTCTCAGCTCAATGGTAAGTACATAGGCAGCCGCCAGGAAGGCGATCGCTACAAAGAAACCGAATGTTTGAAAGATTTTCAGGAAGGGAAGTTCAGCGCCGAACAGGTCTTTAAAGGCGTAATATAGATTAGGATACATAACCGCGTATAAAAAAATTTGGTGATCTGAGTTTTCCTATGAACAAAGCCGAATTAATCAAAAGGAAAATCAAACCACCAAAGTAACTCTATAAAATCCCAAAATCCAAATTCCAGATTCTAAAATATGAAGATCCGGGCGGGACCCGGGAATCTGAATTTAAGATCTATTAACAGTATTGCTCAAAGGCATCTGCCAGGTTAGCGGCAATCATCTGAGCCGGACGGCCTTCGATCATGTGACGCTCAATGAAATGCACCAGTTGCCCGTCTTTAAACAACGCAATGGAGGGAGAAGAAGGCGGATAAGGCAGCAGATGCGTACGCAGCTGTTTTACCGCATCCATATCAAAACCTGCAAAACTGGTTGTCAGCCTGTCGGGTTTTTTCTCGCTGTGGGCAACTGCCATCAGCACACCCGGACGGGCAGAACCGGCGGAGCAGCCGCATACAGAATTGATCACTACCAGTGTGGTACCTTCTTTTTTCAATGTTTCGTCTACTGACTGAGGGGTCAGCAACTCTTCAAAGCCGTAGTCTGTTAACTCTGCCTTCATCGGCAATACTAATTCCGCGGGATACATATCACTATAAGTTTTTTGTTTTAGTTTTTGTTTTCACAAAGTTACTTATTAGAGAATTATAAAAAAAATACTTGGAAAAAGACTTTATGTCATTACGAATTAAATAAAAACGACATTATGGCACACATATTAACATGAAAGCTGGCAATATTTCGTTTTTGGTGGCATGGTATTCCATTTGATCAGGTACGGGTGTTCAAATAAAAAATAAAAAACAAAAACTTATAAGGCTATGACACTCGTAAAATTCAATCAGTACCCTGCACACAAAACATTTGGCGGTATTATGGATGAAGTATTTAACAACACCGCCCGCTTACTGAAGGATGATATCCTGACCAACGATTTCTTTGGCATCTATCCCCCGGTGAACATCCGCGAAACCAAGGAAGCTTATCTGCTGGATGTAATGGTACCCGGTTTGGCTAAAGAAAACTTCTCTATTAACCTGGAGAAAAATGTATTGACTATCAGCGCGGAAAAGAAAACAGAGCAGAAATCTGAAGATCAGAAGCACATCCGCCGTGAATTCAGCTTTCGTTCCTTCAAGCGTTCTTTTACCCTTGATGAAACCGTAGATGCTGAAAAGATTCAGGCAAAATATGAAAATGGTATCCTGCAGCTGCAACTGTCTAAGAAACAGGAAGCTCAGCTCAAAACCAAATCTATTGTGGTTGAATAATCAGTGTGGTTTAAGGTAATAAATGGATTAGGTTTTAACAGGTTTAGTGTGATTGGTAAAGCCTCCCGGTACAAGCCAGGGGGCTTTTTTTATGGTTCTGTCCTATATAAATGACACAAACGTTTAACTGGTATGCTATTTTAATATGATAATTTGCCTTTGAACCAAAGCAATATGCCTCTATGGCCAAATACAGATGGGGACTGGCGGGTAAGCTCTATCACACTGCTGAAAAAGCAGTGATTGGCACGGCATTGCGGAAAAACCAGGACAGCCGTGAGCACTATAATCTGAAACTGGTGTTTGATTATGTGCTTTTCAACACGCTGCTGGTACTGCCGGAAATCTTCTACTCCCTGTACTATCAAAACACTATCCAACTGCTGATCTATCCTTTTTTTGTGGCAATCAGCCTGTTATGTATGTGGATGCTGAAAAGGCGGGTATCCGCCAGGTGGGCCGGTACACTGGCGGCGCTCAATGTTATGGTCATCAGTATGCTTTCGTCCTTCCTGAACAACCAGGACATATCCCTGATGTATGCCATGACGTGGATATTAGGCATATTATTCTGTTACCTTACCACCAACCTGGCCACTACCCTCGTGCTGAGCAGCCTCTTATGCGGCTACCTGGTACTAACAGCCTACATAAAATCACAGGGCATTGTACTTTTCAGTGCAGCAGGTTACTCGGCGCTCAATGTCTTTGATGTAGCCCCGGTGTTCACGGCCTTTACCATCCTGTTTATCGTGATACGGGTACTGGGCAGGCACTACAATAATATAATGATCGTGGAGGGGCGGCGTACCTTACAGCGGCAAAGGCAGCATTCCGCCCTGATCAGGCAAAACCTCACCAAACAGTTCATGCTGGTTAAAGGTCTGTCCCGCTCCGGTAAGACCAAATACCTGGAAGGCAACCTGGAATTGCTGGAAGCATGTCTGACTGAAATAGAAAAACAATGTGAAACCGCTATTGACCTGTTACAGGACGGACAGAAAGTGGCGGGTGAACCGCATAAAAAAAGCTCCCCAGTAGACTGAAGAGCTATTCCATGGCATAGGTTAAGGAATACTTCATTTCAAAAGGTAAGGGGAAAATAAGACGGATGAATTTTGGAGATCACAAAGATAGAATTCCCACTAAACCCTGCTAATACCAAAAAGTTGTAATTTTCTCTCCTGTACCTCACCTGTTCATTACCATCATATGATGCTACTTTCTCTACAACGTTTACTCGTTTTTATTGTCTGCCTGACAGGCACACCCGCCCAGGATGCAAGACCATTGCAGAACGGCGAAGAAGAGGCCGTGAAAAAGACCATTGGGCTGCTGTTTGACGGCATGCGCAAGGGCGATAGCAGCATGGTAAAGGCTGCCTTTGCACCAGGCGCTACCTTGCAAACCATTTCCACGCCCCCTGGCAGCGGTGCAAAAGTGAAGACGGAAGCCCTGCAGCGCTTCCTTAATGCCGTGGGTACTCCTCACACGGACGTGTGGGATGAGCGGATCGAATTTGGCCACATATCCATTGACGGCCCCCTGGCCTCCGTATGGACGCCATACCAATTTTACCTGGGCGGCCAATACAGCCATTGCGGCGTAAACTCATTTCAGCTGGTGAAACAGGACGGAACGTGGAAGATAGTTTATCTTATAGACACAAGGCGGAAAGCGTGCAAATAATTAGTAATGAATAACTAATAATACCAGCGAGACACTATTACTGTCTCACTAATTATTCATTCTTCATTAAAAAAGTAAACCCCTCGAAAAGTCGAGGGGTTTTCAGGTGGATTACTAACCCATTTTTTTAATAACCCAAAATCTTTAACATACTCTGGGCGCTTTGCTCCTTGGCATAGAGCCAGTCTTTCAGCTGCCCGTTTTTGTCATATCCTACAATTACGTGTTTCGGTGACGGGATGAGGCAGTGCTTGATACCGCCATAACCGCTGAGCTGATCCTGGTAGGCTCCCGTGTGGAAGAAGCCAATATACAGAGGCTCGCCGTTCGACAGCTTCGGAAGGAATACCGCGTTTATATGTTCTTCAGACGTATAGAAGTCATATCCGTCACAGGTAAGTCCGCCAAGGTGCACTTCCTGGTATTCCTGGTCCCACTTATTTATAGGCAGCATCAGGAACTTTTCCCCGATACCCCAGGTGTCCGGCAGGGTGGTGATGAAGGAGCTGTCTATCATATACCAGTTCTCACGGTCGTTCTGCATCTTCTCTCCTATCACGCTGTAGATTACCGCACCGCTTTCGCCTACTGTAAAAGAACCAAATTCAGTATAAATATCCGGTACGGGTACTTTGTTCTTCTTGCAAACGTTCTTGATGGTGGCCACGATCTCGTTAACAATGTAGTTATAGTCGTAGTCAAAACCAAGGGAGTGTTTGATGGGAAAACCTCCTCCTATATTTATACTATCCAGTTCCGGGCAGATCTTCTTCAGCTGGCAATACAGGTTCAGCACCCTGTTGAACTGGCTCCAGTAATAAATGTCGTCCTTGATACCTTTATTCATGAAGAAGTGCAGCATTTTCAGCTCGAACTTCTCATTCCCTTTCAGTTTATCCACATAGAACTCCAGGATGTCGCGGGAGCGTATGCCCAGCCTGGAGGTATAAAAGTCAAAAGTTGGTTCCTCTTCTGCCGCAATACGTAAGCCCAGCTTCACTGGATCTTTAGACCGTACGTGTTTGTGGTAATCTTCAAACTCCTCTTTATTATCCAGGACCGGGATCACATTTTTAAACCCGCTGTTGATCAGGCGGGTAATGGCCCTGGTATACCCTTTTGTTTTATAACCGTTGCAAATTATGAAGGTTTCTTTATTGATCTTCTTCCGTTCGTACAATTTATTGATAATATCAATATCGTAGGCGAAAGAAGTTTCTATGTGCACGCCGTGCTTCAGGGTTTCCTCCATAATAAAGGAAAAGTGAGAGCTTTTTGTGCAATAGCAGTAATAATAGTTGCCGTCGTACCTGTTCTTCTTGATGGCATCCTGGAACATTTTCTTGGCCTTGTTAATCTGCATCCCGATCTTGGGGAGGAAGGTCAACTTGAACGGGGTGCCATATTTGTCGATCAACGCCTTAATATTCAGCCCGTTAAATTCCAGATAGGCGTCCTTCACCTCAAAGCCCTCCTGAGGAAACTCAAAGGTTTGATTAACGAGGTCGGTGTAGGTGTTGTTCATCTAAAACTGCGAATGAATTTTAGGTTATAAATAAAATTTAAACTCAGGTCTAGCTGGAAAACTCCTGGTTTACACACCTACGTCAGTTCGAAACCCAGCAAAATTGGTTGCAAAGCTAAATATTTTGTTCTATTGCCCGGATAAAAATTTCCACGTTTTACCCCCAAAAGGTCATATAAGAGTAAAGAATTACGAATCAATGGATTAAGCAGTCAATCAGCCAGAGTATACTCTGTATGTCAATCACTTATACTTTCAACAATTCCAGGCTGTGTTTGCCTTCGCAGAAGAGCAGGTCCAGTATGCTGAGATTGGGCAGGAAGCCAGCCCTTTCCCGGAACACCTGGGTATAAGCCGGAGTATCACAGTCTGCCCCCCGGGCGCCGGGTTTCAATACACCACGGGCATCGGTAATGCCTGCAGCGGGATCGTACTTTTTTTCGTACTGAGCAGTGAAGGTCACCTCGCAGGTGTAACCCAACGCTTTGGCGGCCCATTCAAAACAAGCCATGTTCCAATCCAGCAGGAAATCAAAAGGCCGCTCATATAACCTTTGCAGGTCGTCCTCATAATATTCAAACCAGGGTGAGCGGCGGTAAGCAGATACCAGGGTCTTCCAATGCAGGGCCTGCCATTTTTCCTCATTGCTGATACGAACATCCTTGATAACCGTACGCTGGTTTTTCCCACGGGCCAGCGGTACACTCAAAAGGATAGGACCGTTAGGCCCGGCGATATAACAACGGTTACGATAACTGAGCTTCTGATAGTGTTCATATCTCTCTATCTGTAATATGTGGTGTTTGATTAAAGTTTTATAAAAGCAAATGTTCGGAAAATATTGAGATTCAATTAACAGTGTTTTATTCTTAGCTGATTCTGTCATAATGTCAAAATTTACGGTGATGTCTGTAAAAACCTATGATTTCGGGTGCTGAACTATTTACGATTAACCACTTAATAATTAATTACAAGTATCTGTAAAGCAGCTCATAGAAAAATAAAAAATATGCTATTACTTTTAGCATTTTGGATATTAAAGCGAAATTTTAGCTGGACACAAAAATACTAAACTAATTAGTAGGTTTTCAAGGGATTTTGAAGCCCTTTTTACTTAAAGTAAAATGTGAGATAGATAGGTTTTGCAGAACGGACGGAGGAAGGTTCATCGGCATACGAGACGGTTCGGCCACCTGCCCCTGAGCCTGGCAAGACCTCCCTCCTTATAGGTAGACGACATAGGTAAAAGGACGGAAGACTAAATTACGGACCGATATGGAAGACCCCGGTATCACCTATATGAGTTGGAATGCCACCGACCATAAGCCACATGACGGTCCGTTAACATGAGCAGAATTTATGGTCAGGGTTTCCGGGATCAAAATCTTCAGATAGAGGATTAATTGGCTGGAAGATCAGGCTTCAAAACAAAAAGCCCTGCCTTTCCCATTTGTTTAGATTTTGTGAATTTAAATGGCCCTCGTTCCCGGGCCCGGTCAATTTTCCTATTTTTGACAGATGAAGAAAAGTATTCATCTTATTGTGCTGCTTTTGGCAACCTGGGGGGTGCTGGCCAGCTCCTGTGAAAAAGTGAAGGACCTGCAATTTGTACGGGTAGCAGGAGTGAACCTGCAGGGCCTCGGTTTTTCCAAAAGCATCGTAGAGATGACACTGGCTTATTATAATCCCAACAATTTTAATCTTCAGCTGAAAGACGCTTCCTTCGACCTCTTTTTTGACGATACACAGGTGGGCCACTCCCTCCAGGATACCATGATCAGGATTCCGGCAAAAGACACCTTTTACTTCCCCATAAAACTGGAAGTGAGTATGGAAAATGTATTCAAAAATGCCCTCACCATCCTGGGCAATAAAGAAGTGACCATCAAAGCTACCGGCAACTGTAAAGTAGGCAAAGGCGGCATTTACCTGCCATTCCCCATTAAATGTGAGACCAGGCAGGCTTTAAAGTTTTTCTAACGCTATACACGTAGCTGTCCTGATCATCCGGGTGAAATCAGAAAGGCTTCCGGTTTTGAGCGCGTATCCGGGGGACTCTAAATACTCGGGAACTTCCTCACAAAAAAAAATCCCGTCGCAGCAGCAACGGGACAGTAAGTTACATCCAACAGTATTTTAGGGCTTCTTTTTCAGCTGGTGCGTACCACCGTCTTCCGGCTTCTTGCAGGCAGTTGGCAGCCTGTTATAAGACTCCGGGTTGGCAGTTACATTGTCTGCATCATACCCCACATTGGCAATGGCGGCTTTGATGTTCTCAATGTTGGTACGGTCAGAGTAGAATTTCACCGTCGTGGTCTTTGTATGGAAGTTCACTTTGGCGGACTGTACCCCTTCTTCCCGGTCCAGGAATCGTTCAATACGGCCTTTACATTGTTCGCATAGGGCATTGGGTGTGCTGATCTTTGCCGTTACGAGGGTACCTTTTTTACCTTGTGCAAAGGCAGAACCGATGCAGGCCAGTAACATTACCATTACAAGCTTCAAAATACGCATAGGAATATTGTTTTACATTAAACGTTACTAAAGTAAAAAATAGTTCGTTAACGGCCCCATTTATCAGGAGCGCTCCGCCAGTCCTGCAGGGTGGCGCTGTCTCCTTCCGATACCAGGCCTTTCTCCAGGGCCAGCTCTATGAGGGTGCTGTAATTGCTCAGGGAGTGAAAAGGTACGCCTGCGGCTTTAAATGCCTCCACAGCTACGTCAAAGCCATAATTAAATATGGACACCATCCCTATTACTTCCCCACCCGCTTCACGGATGGCCTGCACTGCTTCAAGGCTGCTTTTCCCGGTAGAGATCAGGTCTTCCACCACCACCACCGGCTGTCCCGGCTGCAAAACGCCTTCAATACGGTTGCCCATTCCATGCTCCTTGGGCTTGGAGCGTACATATATAAACGGCAGCTTCAGCTGATCGGCCACCAGGGCACCATGCGGAATACCTGCTGTGGCTACGCCTGCTATCACGGCTGCTTCCGGGAAGGTCTCGAAAACAACATTGCTCAATTCTGATTTGATATAATCTCTTACGTAAGGGTAAGACAGCAGTTTGCGGTTATCGCAGTAAATGGGCGATCTCCAGCCGGAGGCCCAGGTAAAGGGTTCAGCGGGACGAAGTTTTACCGCCTGCACCTGCAGCAGCTTTTCGGCTACCTGTTTTGCACTGATGTTACTACTCATAAGGGGGCAAAGTTAGTAAAAAAGAGTTGGCAGCGATGTTCACAGATATTTCAAATAGTTGCCAAAAGAATTAGACCGCATCTCCATATTTTTGTTCCATGGAACAGATCTTTACTATATACCTGAACGAGCGGCCCCTGATCCTGTGCCCTCGTCAGCGGGACATACCAGCCAGCTACAAGGATGCACCGGTTTGCCCGAACCCGGATGCGGCTGCCATCACCCAGACATTACAGGCACTGGAAAACGGCGAGATCGCTTCAGCCGTTTTTGTGCAGGCAGACACCACCCGCCTGCTCGAAGCCATCAAAGGTCATTTTAGTGTACTGGTGGCAGCGGGAGGACTGATCACCAACCCTGCGGGGGAGATATTACTGATGTTCCGGCGCAACCGGTGGGACCTGCCCAAAGGCAAGCAGGATGAAGGGGAAAGCCTGGAAGAATGTGCCGTTCGTGAAGTCAGGGAAGAAACCGGCCTTCAGCAGATCACCCTTGGTAACAAGATCACGGAAACCTTCCATTTTTATCCCATGAAAGACAAGAAGATCTTGAAACATACCTACTGGTACCGGATGCAGTTCACCGGGACAGAACTGACCGTGCCCCAGATCGAAGAGGACATCATGGACATCCAGTGGATAAAACCGGAAAACCTCGGCAAGTACCTCAAATTTTCCTACAAGAATATAGAAGACGTGTTCCTGAAAGCGGGATATACCCTTTGAGCTATTCGTTGTCCGCCTTTCCCCGTTTAGGTAGTATGGCCACGGTGAGGCGGCTTATGCAAACCAGTTTGTGATGGTCGTCTGTAATACGGATGTCCCACACATGGGTGGTAGATCCTAGGTGCAGGGGGCGGGCAATACCATGCACATACCCTTCACGAACACCGCGCACATGGTTGGCATTGATCTCCAGTCCAACACATATCTGCTGTTCGGGGTCAATAATAAGGGCAGAGGCCACGCTGCCTACGGTTTCTGCCAGTGCTGCCGATGCGCCGCCATGCAGCAGGCCATAGGGCTGAACGGTACGGTGATCTACCGGCATCATGATACGGAGGTAGTCCGGCCCTATTTCGGTGAACTCCATACCCAGGCAGGTGCCCATCGTGTTCTCCGTCATTTCGTTCAGCTGATCCAGTGAGATGTCCAAAGAATGCCAGATCGGTTTCATAATTGAGCGGTTAGCTGTTAGCGATCATTTTTTTACGGGTGACTGCATTTTGATGCTGCGTAGAACAGCTTCCGGAAGGAACTGCGACACATCGCCCTCATTGCGGATAATATCCCGTACCAGTGTAGATGCAATACTGGTATACTGGGGAGTGCAGGTCAGGAAGATGGTCTCAATACTACTGTCCATAGACCTGTTTACATCAGCAATCGCCTTTTCATATTCAAAGTCGCTTACATAGCGGATGCCTCTTAATATATAGCGGGCGTTCACCTTTCTGCAGTAGTCCACCGTTAAGCCTTTGTAGGAGTCTGCTTTTATCCTCGGCTCGTCGGGGTAAATGTCTTTTATCCACTGCAGGCGCTGTTCCAGGTGGAACATGGGCACCTTGCTGGAATTAACGCCTATGGCAATGATCAGCTGGTCAAACATGTCCAGGGCCCTGTCTATGACGTCTTTATGTCCAAGTGTGATCGGGTCAAAAGTACCCGGAAAAACACAGATGCGCATGGCAGAAGTTGCGTTTAACAGTATGCGGTCAGCTTGTAACGTTGGGCGTTTTAAGCGATTCGCGGTTAATAAAAATGGAGAATATGGTGGTGCCGTATTTCCGTTCACTACGGTAATAGGCGTAGTTCTTATAGTTATTCCTGGGCGTATGTTCCAGTACAAACCAGCCTTCGGGGTTCAGCAGCTCCCTTTCAAAAATCAGCTTTGGCAGCTGGTCGATGGTGGTAAGCGCATAGGGAGGACCCGCAAAGATGAAATCGAACTTTTCAGTGCACTGCTGGAGGAACCTGAAAACATCCATCCGGAACAGGCGAAGCTTAATGTCCAGCGCTGCCGATGTTTTCTGTATGAAGGCGGCCATATCAGGATCCTTCTCCACGATAGTCTGGTCTGTTGCGCCGCGGGAGGCCAATTCATAGCTGATGCTTCCCGTACCGCCAAAAATGTCCAGCGTTTTCAGGGAGGGGATGTCCAGATTGTTCTCAATCACATTGAAAAGCCCGCCTTTGGCAATGTCGGTAGTAGGCCGGGTATACGGCATATTTGCCGGCGGCTGGAAATGCCTTCCTCCATATGCCCCTCCTATTATACGCATAGGGCCAGTGCATACAGGTTATGAAAATAGTACCCCGGAATTTCCTGCATTTTAGTGATGTACTGGAATTCGGGCAGGCGCTGCAGCCATTCCAGCTGTGGAATAAACTTGTGCAGTTCCTGGTATACCTGGGAGTCATTGGCAAGGGCGCCGCCCAGCTTCACTTTTACGCGCTGCTCATCCAGTCCCAGCAGGCGCAGGGCATTTACCAGGTGGTACACCACGTCCAGGCCTGTTTCAAAATGCAGTTCCTGCTGGTTAATCAGTTTACCGCCCGCATAGATGGTCAGGCAGAAGCGGTTACGCTGAACGGTGATATAAGCCACACCTTCCGTATTGCGGAAGTCAAAATCAAATGGATGGGCCTGCAGCAGTGCAGAATGGGCGTGCACTACGCGGTCTGTAGAAAACTCCTTTCTCAGGAAGCCCACCAGGTCCTTATCCACCGCATACACGTTTACAAGTGATAAGGGCGCGGGCAGCATATCTGCGAGCACGGCTTCCTGCAGCTTTTCCGGGTATACCAGGTGCAGGTAATCCTTCTTCAGCTGTGAATTATAGTATTTTTCCGGAACAAGGGTACTGTCTGCAGTATCAAAAGCAATGAGTACAGAGCGGAAGGCGGTGAACAGGAGCTTATCAGCATCAAATACCTGCTCGATCATTTCCAGGTCGGCTACAGCCAGCTTCTGCGGCTGGAAATTATATGATTTCAGTGCCAAGAAGCGTTTGGCATGCGGATCGAACACAACATAACTGAATGTGCCTTGTCCCACCATCACCAGGAGGTGACAGGTGGTGAGATCCGTTTCCAGCAAAGTGGCATCGTCTACGGTAAATGCCGGGTGGATGTGAGATAACACGGACATAAGTGATACTTAGAATAAAGCAGCAATTTACTGCATTTCTTCCAGCATTTTCTTACAGTCGGCCTTTATAGCCGTATCGTCCTGGTAAATACTTCTGAGGGTGACTGCTTTTTTCAGTACTTCCATGGCCTGGGTTTCCTGGTCATTTTTTTTATAGGCGCGGGCCAATTCATAGTAGTTGAGGATAAAAGAGGGATCCAGGCGGCGGCATTTTTCATAGTTGTCGATGGCCTGTTGCAGGGAACCATCGGGCAAACCGCCGAACAGGGCTTTGGCGGCGTTCCTTTCCAGGAAGCTGAGGTTGGCCACTTCATAATTCCACTTTCCCAGTACGTGGTAGGCATGGGCATAGTTGGGATTGAACTTGATGGCCAGTTCGGCATATTTCTTCACTTCGCGGGAGGCGGCTACTTTTTCCTTGGCGCCCGAGATCAGGGCCATACGGCCCATGGCTACAGACATGGCATAGTTGGCGCCGGGATCGTTGGGAGCCACTTTAAGTGCTTCTTCCGCATAACTTCTGGCCTCCCCGAAAAAGCGTGCCTTATCTTCCTTTTCCTTCTGGCGGTTGCCTTCGCGGGAGCTGAGCTCGCTGGCTTCCACCAATGCGGTCACCTGGTCTGGCTGTATCTTCAGTATCTCTTTATACCGGCTCAAGGCCTCCGCCTCTTTCATCTGCTTTTCCAGTTGTTTGGCCTGATCCAGCATTTCTTCTACGCTTTGCGCGTGCAGGGCGTGGGTGCTTAACAGTAAAAACAGCACAGCCGCCAGCAGTTTTTGTGCCATAGGATGGGTAAGTTAGTAAGTGTAATATAATAAAAAAGTTAAATATACTCTTTTTCAAGTGACACCATTGAATTACGCACATCAGCTTCCATGGGCGGATTTAACTTACGGAGGGTGACTACCGTTTTCCTGACCCGGGGGTATCTTTCCCGGATGGTGGCACTGATGTCTGTCACCACCTGCTCCAGCAAAGGCTGGGGAACAGCCATCACATCTTTCACCACATTAAACAGTTCCTGGTAATTAACGGTATCAGAAAGATCGTCTACCGGTGTGACACCGGGAATAGTTACATAAACATCAACAATGAAGTCGTTCCCGATCACTTGCTCTTCCGGGTAGAATCCGTGAAAGGCACGGAAACGGACTTGTTCAAGCGCGATAGTTAACATAAAAAAATTTGAGGTTTGAGGATTGAAGTCTGAGGTTTGTTAAAAGTCAGCTGTTAGGAACAGGCGCCTTATTGGAGCACAGGTACTGAACTTCAAACGTCTAACGAACTTCAAACCTCAAACTTCAACCTCAAACGATGGTTATTGGGCGTGTGCCACTGGTTGTTCCGTTTGCTGCGCATGCTCCAGTGCGGAAAGATACCGCTCTGCATCCAGGGCGGCCATACATCCGCTGCCTGCGGCCGTAACGGCCTGGCGGTAGATCTTATCCTGTACGTCACCGCAGGCAAATACGCCTTCGAGGTTGGTACAGGAGGTGCCGGGGATGGTTTTGATATATCCCTGCTCATCCATATCAAGGAAACCTTGGAAGATACCGGAATTGGGCTGGTGGCCAATGGCCACGAAGAAGGCGCTTACGGGCACAATAGTTTCAGCGTTCGTCTGGTTGTTGATCAGCTTAACCGCTTCCACTTTATTATCTCCCAGCACTTCGGCTGTTTCGGAGTTCCAGTAGATGATGATATTGGATGTTTTCATTACCCGCTCCTGCATGATCTTGGAGGCGCGCATTTCACCGCGGCGTACGATCATGTGAACGGTAGAGCACATTTTGGAAAGGTAAAGGGCTTCTTCTGCGGCGGTATCGCCGGCGCCAACAATAGCCACTTCCTTACCACGGAAAAAGAAACCGTCGCACACGGCGCAGGCGCTCACGCCGCTGCCGTTCAGGCGTTGTTCAGACGGTAGGCCCAGCCATTTGGCAGAAGCGCCGGTGGCGATGATCACTGCATCTGCGGTGATCACCTTTTCTTCTTCGATAACCACCCGGTAGGGACGAACCGAGAAATCAACCGCAGTAGCCATGCCATAGCGGATATCCGCCCCCATACGGCTGGCCTGCTTTTCAAAGTCTACCATCATTTCAGGCCCCTGAATACCTTCGGGGTAACCAGGGTAGTTCTCTACTTCTGTAGTTATTGTGAGCTGCCCGCCGGGCTGAATACCCTGGTACAGCACCGGTTTAAGGTTTGCCCTTGCGGCATAGATCGCAGCGGTATAGCCAGCCGGACCCGAGCCTATGATCAGTACATGTACATGTTCTTGCTGTTGTGTGTTTTCCATACTATACTTAATCTAAAATTAGTTGTTATTGAACCGCCGGCGCTTTATCTTCTCATTCTCACACCGCGGTAGCTTACGCCATAACCGCCCCAGTAGCCCAAAGCGCCTTTTATGTTGCCTCTTACCTGCAACGGTGAAGAGAATACATTGCCATTGGTGGCGTAGGCAAAATCTACGGTGCGCCAGAAATCGTAGGTAGCTTTGTCAACATTGCTGAACCAGACCCTGACAGTATCGCCCGGCTTAAAGAAACCATAGGTATCGTAATCAATGTTCTGGTTCCTGTCCTGCCCTGATTCCAGCATAATACTGAAGGTAGTACCGTTCACGATCTGGTCGTCTATGGTAGAGTTGACCCCTGGCCGGAAGACCCCGCCGTTCCTGGCGGTTTTATAGCGAACATAGTTTCCCTTTGCAGCCGGATCGCTAATCCTTGCCATCAGTTTTACCAGGGTTGGATCTTTTTCATTCAGTTCGGACCAGGTGGAGTCAATTGCCATGCCTTGTCCGGGGATGCTGGTGGTGGCCTGATAGGCCTTTCCATCTACCGCTATACGTAAAGTATAGCTGAGTCCCTTTTTACCTTTAAAGACGTCTGCCTGAGTAGAATCTGCCGTATAATAGTACCATCGCACCCTGCTGGTAGTGTCTTTATAGAACTCCTTCAGCTGCATGGTATTAGTGCCGTCAGAAACCGTGATGGTTGCATTGTGCACAAAGGCATTCTGCAGTTGATCAACACTGATATGGCTAAAATAATTCAGGCTACGCGTCAGTATCACTTCGGGATACTCGTCTGTTGTTATCGTTCCTTCTACCACCAGTTGATCTTCTCCTGTAGGCAGACTTACAGTAACATCCTTTTCGCAGGCAATAAAAGCGAAGCAGAAAAGGAGAACAGCTTTTATACGCATATAGCTTACAAAAATACGGTTTACATTGGATATTGGATAAGTAACAAAAAACACCGGCCATATAACATACAGCCGGTGTTCTCTATAAATTTAACGCCTGAGCGTCTATAAAATCGCCTTATCCCAGGTAAGATTTTAAAGAGCCGCTGTAGCGGGCTTTTTGCAGCCTTTTGATTGCACGTTCCTTGATTTGGCGGATCCTTTCTTTTGTCAGATCGTATTTTTGACCGATCTGTTCGATTGTTGCTCCGTTTTCACCATCCAGACCAAAATAAGCATTAACGATCTCTGCTTCCCGCGGGCTCAAGGATTTCAGTACCCTGCGAATTTCTTCGCGCAGTGAATCTCGCATTACATCATCATCGGTAATGTCTCCACCTTCCAGCAAATCACCCATGGCCACATCTTCTGCTTCGTGTACCGGCGCATCCAAAGACATATGGCGAGTATTGCTCTGAAAAATGTTGTTTATTTCCGATTCAGACATTTCCAGGATCTCTGCAAGCTCCTCCGTAGACGGTTCTCTCTCATTCTCCTGTTCAAATGCCATGTAAGCTTTGTTAGCTTTATTATAAGTGCCAATTTTGTTTTGCGGCAGGCGGACCAAACGTCCCTGCTCTGCCAACGCTTGTAAAATGGACTGGCGGATCCACCATACGGCGTAAGAGATGAATTTGAAACCTTTTGTTTCATCGAAACGCTGCGCAGCCTTGATCAAGCCTAAATTACCCTCATTGATAAGATCGGAGAGGCTGAGCCCCTGGTGCTGATATTGCTTTGCAACGGAAACCACGAAACGGAGGTTTCCTGTCGTTAATCTTTCAAGAGCCTTCTGGTCGCCCATTTTAATACGTTGCGCCAAAACGGTCTCTTCCTCAGGTGTTAACAAAGGGATCTTTGAAATTTCCTGCAGGTATTTTTCTACCGCCTGCGAATCACGGTTGGTGATCTGGGTGGCAATTTTAAGTTGCCTCATATTAAAAGTGAATTGGTTTACGAAATAATAACAGCTTAGTAATAATTTTGTTGCAAATAAGATTTTTTATATCTTACAAAATTTCTAACTGCCAAATTAGCCTGCAAAGATCGTGCTAATACTTCACTTCACCAAATCCTGGCAGGGCTGCCTTACTGTAACAAAATACTCTTTATAAACGGATTTTAATAGTGCTTTATTAGCTAATTTTCCCGAGTTTAAGCAATTTTTAACAATTGATAATAAATCATCTTTAAATTAGCATCTTAACTAATTTATACTGAACGGCGTTGCAAACTTTTTAACAAAATGACCATAGATTACAGAAGCGATACCTTCACCCGCCCAACCCCGGGCATGCTGGAAGCCATGTACAATGCAGAAACCGGTGATGATGTTTTTGGAGAAGATCCCAGCGTGAACAGATTGGAAGCCATGATGGCAGACTTTTTTGGCAAAGCGGCAGCCCTTTACTGCCCTTCCGGCACAATGAGCAACCAGGTTGGCATTAAAGTGCACACCCTGCCGGGTGACGAAGTGATCTGCAGCCAGCTGGCCCATGTATACATTTACGAAGGGGGCGGCATCGCCTTTAACGCCGGCGCCCAGGTAAGACCCATTACCGGCGAACGAGGCATGATCACCGCCGCAGAAGTTGCGGCCGCCATTAACCCTGATGATGTTCACAAGGCCCGCACCTCCCTGGTATGCCTGGAAAACACCGCCAACCGCGGCGGCGGATGCTGCTATGACTGGGATGAAGTACTGCGGATCAAAGCCGTGTGCCAGGAGCATAACCTGAAACTGCACCTGGACGGCGCCCGGCTCTTTAATGCCCTTATCGCCACCAAACAAGACCCTAAAGCCTATGGAAATGTATTTGACAGCATTTCCGTATGCCTGAACAAAGGCATGGGCTGCCCCATGGGCTCGGTCCTCATCGGCAGCGAATCCTTCATCCGCGAAGCCACGCGTGTACGCAAGAAACTGGGCGGCGGACTGCGACAGGCGGGTTATATGGCTGCCACCGGTATCTATGCCATGGAAAACCACCTGCAAAGACTGGAAGAAGATCACCTGCACGCTAAACAAATTGCACACGCCCTGTTGGAAAAGAGCTTCACCGGCCACATGCTTCCCGTAGAGACCAATATCCTGATATTTGAAGTTACCGGCGACTGGACACCTGTATCCTTTGCAGAATACCTGCTCCGCGAAGGCATAAAAGTGATGCCAATTTCCACGAACCAGGTGAGGATGGTAACACATCTGGACATCACCCCGGAGATGGTTGAAAGGACCTGCCAGGTAATTGCTGCAATGAACTAACAATTATTAATAAAAACTGGCAGCTGGCTGTCTGAAAGCAAACACAATTCTGCTGCATTCATACCGCCAACTGCCAATTACTAACTGCCAGCTGCTAACAGTGAACCGCTAAAAATTACCACCATCCAAATTTGTGGTAGTTGAAGTTGTGCACATAATTAGGACTGATATACACCTGTGAAAGGCTGGTGGTATTAGACCGCAGCATACCGAACCAGTTGGTGTTGTAAATGAACAGGTCGTCATAACCCGCGCCGCCGTTGAAGTTGGCAACAGCCAGCTTATCAACACTACCCAGGTTCCAGCTGCCGATCCAGTCTTTATGCCAGGAACCGCTAAGACCGGAGCCGGAGGAAGTAAGGATGCCCAGGTATTCTTTATCCCAGTTGGCGGTATTATAAATGTACAGGTCCTTCTTACCGTCGCCGTTCACATCTGCCAGGTAGAGCTTGTCGCCAGGGGCCATTTCCCAGCCGGGGATGGTGCCATCGTAACGCTTTACATAAGCCAGGTCTGTACCGGTGGATCGTACCATCAGCAGGTATTCCGGGTTCCAGTTGGTACCATTGAACACGTATAGATCAGCTTTACCGTCTCCGTTAAAATCACCTACCAGGTGCTGGTCGTTATCGGCCATGGTCCAGCCCGGAAGGGTGTTGCTGAACACCTTTATGCAGTTAAGGCTGTTGCCGCCGGATTTTATCATGCCTACGTAGTTAGTGCTCCAGTCGGTCAGGTTGGCCATGTACAGGTCATCCTTATTATCCCCGTCAAAATCGCCCACATAGAATTTGTCATTCTTATTCATGATCCAGTAGCCGGGAGCGCCCAGGTTATTGTCATACCTTTTTACAAAGCTCATGGCACTGCCGGTGGATTTCATCATGCCCACATATTTTGTGCTCCAGCTGGTGGTGTTCACGATATAGAAATCGTCTTTGCCGTCTCCGTCAAAATCTCCTACATAAAACTTATCTCCGGCAGACATCTGCCAGCCTTCCAGCGTTTTGTCGTAACGTTTCACGCAGTCAAAACCGTTGCCGTTAGAGCGCAGCAGGGCAAAGTACGGACCATGGGTGCCCCAGTCTGTAGCATTGAACACAAAAAGGTCTTTTTTGCCATCGCCGTTGAAGTCTCCCACATAAAATTTATCGCCCGGGGTGAACTGCCAGCTGGATCCGCCGGTATTCACTCTTTCAGTGGCGGTAAAGAGGTGGTTCATCTTGGCACCGTCTGAATTGTACAATGCCAGGCTGTTGCCAAAGTGCAGTACCAGGTCGCCCCTGCCATCACCGGTAAAATCTCCGGCATAGGAGTTATTGAAATTATAGCTGCGGTAAGGTTTTACGCGGTTCTGCATTTCATTGTAACATACCGGGCAGAATAACGGGGAATTGCCTTTCATGCGGCAGTTATAAGCGGGGCGGAATTTCCCCTGGCCTGTATACTGCGCACCTTCAAACAGTCCTGCATCTTCATCGGTGTCTGTACCACCGGGCACGGGGCTGCTGCAGCCGGTGATAGTGGGTACAGGCCTGGAAGCGGGCACAAAGTTCTTCCACTCTCCTTTCAGGGTTGCGCGGTTGGTGTTCTTTGTAACGTTCACCTGGCTGGGCTCATCACCGCTGTACAGATCACAGTTCACGGTGTATTCGTCTGCCAGCAATCCCACCATATGTCCCATTTCGTGGGCGGCTACCGCCCAGCCGGGATTATCGTCATTGGTGCCGCGGGTAATAGCCAGTTTACCGCCACCGGCGCATCCGCCGCCACCAGCTTCGTTCAGGATGATGAACACGTAATTGTACTGCGGTACCAGCGAAGTGAGGATGTTGTTTAGTTTAGTGGCGGTGGTGGGACCGGGCTCCATCCAGCAGCGATCCCAGATACCGCTGTAGCGGTAGTCCAGCGCAGTGTTCTTTGACACGGTAACGGTACCGCTGGCGTTCACCTTGGTAACGCCGGATTGTGTTGAATTAACGTTAATACGGTAGATGTTGTAAGCATCCATGGTTTCGTCATAGAGATCCTTGCTGAAAAGGTTCTTCACCAGGTTGCCTACATGGGTGTTATAGGCTGTCTGTTCTGCGGCGGTGAAGCCATCGCCTATAATAACGAGATTCAGTTTGGCGCCGTTAGCGCCATTACGTAAAAGTTCTGTTACGGTCTGGGCGGGGGATACTGCGGCAATAAAGCAGCAGGCCGATAATAGTATTATCCGGATGAATGAATGTTTCATGGTAGTAATATTTTTTGGGGTTATTGTCTGGGCATGATCTTCTGTAATGCCTGTGTATTGATCACGCCTTTACGCTGCAGGGCGGAGGCCTGGATGGAGCGGATGCTGCGGTTATCGGGCATGGCTTCTCCGCGGATCTTGGAGAACTCCAGGGTGGGCGCTTTTACAGCGTTCTTGTCCAGTACCTGGGCGGGTAAGGTAATATTGATGTACGCCTCTTTTGCCTGCAGCACTTCATGCCTGCCATCGGGCAGGTAAGAATGCAGCTCCAGGGGATCTTCGAAAGAGCCGGTGTAAACAGACCTGCTGTCGTCTTTCAGCTGGTAGACAAAACCACCGCCTGCGGTGCTGTCTTCCACCAGGCGGCCTTTTATCTTGGTATAACTTACGGGTTCGTAGCCGTTGGGGGTTACTCTTACCACTACCTTAACAAAATAGTCGTCTGTCTGCTGCATCAGCGGCTGTACCAGCTGCTGGGGGCGAACGGTCGTAGCGCTTACACGCAGCGGCATGGTGGCGGTAATGGCGGGAGCGGCTACGGTGGTAGCGCGGGCTACCCGTTTAGCTGTCACCAGAGTAGGCGTAACCTGGATAGCGGTGGCGGGGGCCTGGGACCTGAGCGCGGATTTAACACTGGCAGACACCCTGCGCGTACCTGTTTGTTTCATTTCCGGGCGGCGGTCTGTTACTTCCGTATCGCCTTTTTTGAAACGGTAGAAGAAGTGGGCGGATGCAGGCAAGGCTTCACGAAGGGCATCGTCAATGAACTTGTCCTGCACATCGCAGCTCACTTTTGTGTCTGGCGATGCATCTGTTACAAATAGCAGGATCTGGTAGCCGGATTCCAGTTTGGCAGCCAGTTCGGCAATGGTCACATTGCTTGCCTTGATAGACATTTTACCGCTGCGGGCCTCATAGCGGATGTCAATATCTGCGCTGAAAAAAGGGTGCGCCTGTGCGCCATGCAGGAAAACAAAGGATAACATCAGCAGTAGCTGCGAGCGGATACTCCTCACCCTGGTGAGAAGACTTAGTGTACTCGGTTTCATGTTCTTTCTTTTTTGGGGTTTATATAACTAATTGTCTCTTAGGTTATTAGTCTGGATAAAGGGGATTAACCTCACAAATGTTTCGCAATATTAGCACATGCTGCCAGTGTGGCAAACGGCGAATTCGTAGATGGCTAGAAAAGTTGCGTAATTGGAGGTTATGGAAAGATGAATGGAAAAAGCAGGCGATACTGATACTATTTTAACAAAAACGCCCTGTACAAGGTGAAGCCTATGTGAGCCTGGGTGAAGCCTTGGAGTTGGTGGGTAAAATAGTATGGAAAGGATCAGCGTCCGGATTTCCTTCTCTGCCTAATGTCCGTTATTTTTGCAAACTTATTATTTTACACGCATGGAACTTTCAAAGAACTATTTACCCGGAGAAACGGAGGAAAAGTGGTATCAACACTGGATGAACAAGGGCTATTTCAAAAGCCGGCCTGACGGGCGCCCGCCTTTTACGATCGTGATACCGCCCCCCAACGTCACCGGGGTTTTACACATGGGTCATACCCTGAATGAAACCGTCCAGGATATCCTGGTAAGGCGCGCCCGTATGAGCGGGTTCAATGCCTGCTGGGTACCGGGATCGGACCATGCTTCCATCGCCACTGAAGCCAAGGTGGTAGATATGCTGAAACGTGAAAAAGGTATTGAAAAATCACAGCTCAGCCGGGACGAGTTCCTGAAATACGCCTACGAATGGAAAGATAAATACGGGGGCATCATCTATTCCCAGATCAAAAAACTGGGCTGCTCCTGTGATTGGGACCGGGTGAACTTCACCATGGACGATCATTACTATGCAGCCGTGATCAAAGTGTTCATAGACCTGTACCGTAAAGGGAAAATCTACCGCGGGGCGCGTATGATCAACTGGGACCCCAAGGCTAAAACGGCGCTGAGCGACGAAGAAGTAGAATACAAAGACATACAGGGTAAGCTGTACTACGTTAAATATGCGATTGTAGACAGTGAGAACAATCCCACCGGGGATTATATTACCATTGCCACCCAGCGGCCCGAAACCATTATGGGTGATACCGGTATCTGCGTAAATCCTTCAGATGAGCGTTATACCCACCTGAAAGGCCGTTACGCCGTAGTTCCCCTGGTAAACCGCAAAGTGCCCATCATCTTTGATGATTATGTAGATCCGGCATTTGGTACCGGCGCCCTGAAAGTAACGCCGGCGCATGATATCAATGACTATAACCTGGGGCTGAAACACAACCTGGAAGTAGTGGACACGCTGAATGAAGACGGTACCCTGAGCGCCGCCGCCGGCGTATTTATTGGTGAAGACCGCTTCAAGGCGCGTAAACTGGTAGTAGCCGCCCTGCAGGAACAGGAACTGCTGATCAAAGACCAGGAATATACCACCCGCCTGGGATACAGCCAGCGTAACCCTGATACCGTGGTAGAGCCCCGTATCAGCACGCAGTGGTTCGTAAAAATGGCAGAACTGGCAAAGCCCGCACTGGATGCTGTTGTGAACGGGGATGTACGTATCCATCCCGGCGACCGCTTCCTGGCTACCTATAAATACTGGATGGAGAACGTGAAAGACTGGTGTATCTCGCGCCAGCTGTGGTGGGGGCAACGTATCCCGGCCTTCTATGCGCCTGATGGCAGTTTTGAAGTGGCAGAAACCGCCGAACAGGCCCTTGCACAGTTCAAAGCGCAGAACGCAGCTTTCCCTTACCAGCTCAGTGACCTGAAACAGGATGAAGATGTGCTGGATACCTGGTTCTCTTCCTGGTTATGGCCGATGGAAGTGTTCAACGGTATTACCCAACCCGGTAACCCGGAGATCAACTACTACTACCCCACTTCTGTGCTGGTTACAGGGCAGGATATCATCTTCTTCTGGGTGGCGCGTATGATCATGGCAGGTTTGGAATACAAACAGGAAAAGCCTTTCAGCGATGTATACTTCACCGGTATGGTGCGCGACAAACTGGGACGAAAGATGAGTAAGTCGCTGGGCAACTCGCCAGACCTGCTGGAACTGATCCACCGTTTTGGGGCAGACGCCGTACGCTTTGGTATCATGATCTCCTCTCCCGCTGGTAACGACCTGCTGTTTGATGAGGCCAGCTGTGAACAGGGACGTAATTTCTGCAATAAGATATGGAATGCGCTGAAGCTGGTGAAGATGTGGGAAGCCAGAACGGTTGACAACGACCAACTCGCAGCCGACAGCCGCTTTGCGGTAGAATGGTTCGAAAGCAGGCTGGGCGAAGTACAGGAAGAGGTGAATAATCTTTTCAAAGACTTCCGCCTGAGTGAAGCGCTCAAAACCATCTATAGCCTGGTATGGGATGATTTCTGCAGCTGGTACCTGGAATGGGTGAAACCTGGTTTTGAACAGCCCATTGCCGCCAGTGTGTTCAATAAAACCATCGGCTTCTTTGAACAGCTGATGCAGCTGCTGCATCCTTTCATGCCTTTTGTGACAGAGGAACTGTTCCACCAGCTGAAAACACGCAGCGAAGGCGATGACCTGATCATCAAACAGTTTGATGCGCCTGCAGCACCGGATCATCGCCATGCTACCCTGGTAGAGGGCGCACTGGCCAAGGAAGTGATCAGTAGCATTCGCGATGCACGTAACAAACACCAGATAAAACCCAAAGACGCTATCACCCTGCATATTGATACCCAGCATGATAATGCTTTCCACCAGATAGAAGGCATACTGGCCAAGCAGGTGAACGCTAAGGCGATCGTATATACGAAAACGCCGGTACAAGGCAGTATTACCCTGGTAGTACAGAAGGATAAGTTTTATATAGAAACAGAGCGCGTAATGGATACCGCTGCACAGAAAGCACAGCTGGAGCAGGATCTTGCCTACCAGCGCGGCTTCCTGGAGTCTGTAGAGAAAAAGCTGGGCAATGAGCGCTTTGTACAGAACGCCAAACCGGAAGTAGTAGCAGCGGAAAGGAAGAAGAAAGCAGATGCCGAAGAGAAGATAAGAGCCATAACAGAGAGTTTGAAGCAGTTGTAAACAGGTTTCCCATCGCGCATCAAGGAGGAGCCGTGAAGGCCGGGTGCGAAGGGCGGCGAAGCAATTTTTTAAACAGGAAAAATAAGTTCACCATTTGCCGTTTAAAAGATTGCTTCGGCCCCGGCTCCCCGCTAAAGCCTTTCGGGCCTCGCAACAACGGTTAAGGGCCCAATGACACGATACGCCCCAATAACCGCCATGGGGCCTCGCAATCACGCGAAACGGCTCAATACAATTGCCAGCCCTCCGCAAAATTTTTATTCCCCCCATACGTTAATAATAAAACCAATATTTGCCTGCTGCAAACATTATCATCATGCTGAGATCCTTTTTGATATACGGACTTTTACTGGCCGGCTGTATCCCGGCGTATGCACAATCCAATAAAAGCAAAACCGCAGAAAAGAAGCCTTTGAAGTTCCGGAGCAGCTGGGGAATCTTTCTGAGCGATACACTGCCACGCCCGGAAGTAATCAAGCTGCTGGATTCTTCACTCGTGGTGCGTGATCAGCAGAATAACAAATATCCCGTGGTTTCCTTTGAATTTACCTATGAGCAAAAGCAGCCCTATATAAACGATACCACCGGCAGAGCTGGCGTCTACACAGAATTTATAGGTGACAATTTTAAATCTGACAAGCTCTCCGCTTTATGGAGCACCCGCTTAAAGGAAATGCTGGATAAAGGCGAGGTACTTTACTTCGACAACATCATCATCAAATATCCCGGAAATAAATACTACCGTGTACCGGAGCTGAAATTCGTGATCCGCTAGCGCCATTCATACTATTAATAACTGAACAATTGCTGCAGGGGAAGGATAAAATCTATCCGGTTCCTGGCCGCCCCCAAAGGATCCGGGTCAAGCAAACGGCTATATCTTACACCGCAGGTGAAGGGAATGGTGTTTCCTATCTTAGTATCAAAGAACAGCTCCCCCCCTGTTGAGGCATAGCGGGTATCTTCCCGGGTGATCCAGTTATAGGCTTTACTGTAATCAAAGAACACGTTGCCACGCAGGCGCAGCAAATACAGCAGCTGCGCAAATCCCCAGTCGGGATAGGCGATCGGGAAATGATAGCTAGCCCCCAGTTTATAGATGCGGCTGTAAAATGGCTCATTATACCCCCTGGCATATACGAAGTTATCTGAGAAAGAGTAACGCCCCATTGTATCCTTCTTTTGATAGGCCGCCTGCAATACCAAGTTATGGTTGGGGAACAATCCCGGCAGATACAGGTCAAAACGGCCATAGAACTGATGGGCCGGTACATCGATGGAGCGGGTATATTGCAGGTAGAGGTATTGCCCGAAATGCGTAAAGATATGCTGTGGCGCTTTTATTCGCTGGTTGTTAAACACCAGGGTATTGTTCAGGTACTGCACGCCTTCATCCCTGAACTTGAAGCCATCAGGGAAAGTTCTCAGGTAGTGATAGGTAGCGCCCAGCGAAAGGCTTCTGCCATACTTGCCGGAAGAAAGGATCAGCGGCAGTGATACGCCGCCATGCCAATCCAGCTCATTCCAGTACAAACGGCCATACTGGCGCGTGAGCACAGAGCGGTTAAAGGTATAGTCTACACCCACCTGTAGCCTGGGAAACCATCCCCCGAACAGGAAATTACCTCCCACCATGGAGCTGCCTTCGTTGCGGTTATAGGTGTAACCAATGGCCGTAGCAGCAGTATTGAGAATGTTATTGCCATAAAGCGTGAGGCTGTAATCCGGATCATCGAAAGTAGGCACCCAGCTGTGAAAATTAATAAGCCCCTTGGCCTGGGAATAGGGCCGTACCGGGTAATTGCCGGATGGCACAACAGAAAGGATGTTCCCTCCTTCCTTAAAGTCAGGTTGCAGCCAGGCGCTGTGTGCATTAACCGTGGTATCTACCGCCTGCCAGTGCTCCGGTTTCAGCGGGGCCTTGTACAGGGTATAGCCATTGGCGCTGAATTCGGTGAACGTTATCTGCTGTTGCTGCGGACTGACAGCGGCATGCAGCACGCTGTTGGGACGGTCTGTTACCTGCCAGATCTTTTTATCAGCCAGCGTAACGGCAAAAATGTTATTAACGTCTTTCCAGGAGCCGGTAAAGTATACGGTATCCCCGGCCACCACGGGAGCGCCGATCACATTATAGCTGAAGGGCGCCAAAAGCGAGGTTTCACCGGAGGATAGGTCCTGCTGTACAAGCGCCATCTGCCCCAGCTGGTTACGCACCGGACTGATAACCGCTTTGCCGGAAGCCGTGAAACGCGGAAAGGTATAATACCAGTTTTCCGGGTTGGGCAGCGCTTTTACCAGGGCGCCGCTGCGGGCATCCAGCCAGTGAAGGCCGTAATGCTGCTCCGGACTGGTAAAAGCGGCGATGATGTATTGGCCATCGGGCGTGATATCGGGAGAGAAGTACTTGGTATGATGCGTGACTGTATAAGTGTGCCCGCTGGACCGGTCAAACATTTTGATAACGGAATAATCCTTCCAGGTCCAGCGCGGGTCAAAACGCGCTTCTGTCCAGAGAATGCGGCCATTGCTGTAACTAAAGAAATCGTCAAAGCGGCTGCCCGGCCGGGTAAGCAGGGTTTCATGTCCCAGGCTGTCTACCAGGTAAAACCCGGGTATGCGCTGATAACTGCTTTTCAGTACCACCCACTGCCCGGGACCTGCATCGTATACATAGCGGTAGTTGGTCACGATCTTCGAAGAAGCGCTCAGCTGAGTGGCGGGCGTGATCTCCTTACGGGCGGCATAGTCTTTCCAGTAGGCCTGGTATTCCTGCATGGTGGCCTGGTAAAAGCCGGTGATGTTATGGCCCGTGCGGCGGCGCAGGCTTTGCGACAGCGGGTAGAACAGGCCGCGGAAGCGGACAGCGTCTGTAGTTACATCGCGCCAGAAAGTTTGCCCGTAATGATTGCGGCCATAGGTGCTCATCAGGTATCCCAGCTCATAGTGATCCGGTACAAAGTCACGGTAAGACCCGTTACGGATCTTCATATACGAATAGTGCTTTTTATCGAGCGTAAGGCCGCGAAAGCCATCAAAAAAGGCAGGTAAACGTCCCCTTCCCTGCGGACTAAGCGCAGTTTCCATGACCACCGCATCACCTTCCCAGAACCAGTTGGGCACGGCGATATTGGTAACGGCCGCCTGTCCCAGTTCCCCGCCCAGGTAAGCAAACACTTTGGAAATGCCCTGGCGGAAATTCATGTTCTGCAGCACGTGGCGGTATTCATGCAGCGCCAGCTGCTCTTCCCATTGCAGTGAACCCAGTTCGAGCGGGGATGGTGGCGGCGCCAGGTAGAATTCAGATTTGAAGGGGCCCAGTTGTACAAAGCCGTTAGATTCCAGTGTCTGGTTCTGCAGCACGATGTTGACCTTTTGCTGCAGGTTGCCTATCGAACTGCGAGTGTAGCGGTTAAGGTAATGTACGATATCCGACACACGCTGTCCCTGGGCTTCCAGGCCTGCCGGAAATATCACGCGCACCGTGTCGGTGTTGATTTGCCGCCATTTCAGAGAGGGAGGATTTCCGCCAAAATGCTGGGCGGAAATAGTAAGAGGCAATAGGAACAGGAGTAGGGCAAAAAGGCGTTTCATATAAATACGGAAGATAATTAACATTCCGGTAAACTGATCGGAATATTAACGGCAAGACCACCATCTGAAGTCTCCTTGTATTTGGAATTCATATCAAGGGCTGTTTCCCACATGGTTTTCACCACAGCGTCCAGGGATACCTTTGCCAGCTCCGGGTTACTCTGGAGAGCCAGCTGGGAAGCGGTGATGGCTTTGATGGCGCCCATGGTGTTCCTTTCAATGCAGGGCACCTGCACCAGTCCGCCGATGGGGTCGCAGGTAAGACCCAGGTGGTGTTCCATCGCTATTTCGGCTGCCATCAGCACCTGGCGTTGTGAGCCGCCCATACATTCGGTCAGCGCAGCCGCCGCCATGGCAGAGGATACGCCTATTTCCGCCTGGCATCCGCCCATAGCGGCAGAGATGGTAGAGCGCTTTTTAAAGATGCTGCCGATCTCTGATGCGGTGAGCAGGAACTGGATGATCCGGGCAGGCTGATAGCCATTGCAGAAAGTAATATAGTATTGCAGCACAGCCGGGATAACGCCCGCTGCACCATTGGTAGGCGCGGTTACCACACGGCCAAAGGAAGCATTCTCCTCATTTACGGCCAGCGCAAAACAGCTGACCCAGTCCAGCGTATAGGCAAAGTGGTTACCCCCGCCGCGGATGGCTGCTATCCAGCTGTCAAAGTCCTGGTAACCACGGCCCTGCAGCAGTTTCTTATTCAATGCGGCGGCGCGGCGGGCCACTTTCAGGCCTCCGGGCAGTTCGCCATTGGTATGGCAGCCGCGGTAAATACAGTCGCGCATTACCTGCCAGATCTGCAGCACTCCTTCTTTGGTAGCGGCTTCAGAGCGCCAGGCCTGTTCATTCTCCATCACCAGTTCAGATATGGAGAAGCCCGTTTTGATGCACCATTGCAGCAGCTGCCGGGCAGTATCTACGGGGAATGGAAGATCTACGCCTGCATTGGCGGCGCCGCCAGCCTGCTCTCCTTCCTTTACAACAAAGCCGCCGCCGGTAGAATAGTAGGTAACAGCCGTCTGATCGCCACCTGCAAAGCTTACCAGGAAGGTCAGCGCATTGGGATGGTAGGGCAATGTTTCGTCGTAGAGGAACGCAATATCTTCGGTGGGAGCAAAATCTATTTCATGGTGTTTGTTCAGCTGCAGCCTCTTCATGCGCCTGATATCGCCGATCTTGGCGTTGATGCGGTTTACATCAAAAGTAACGGGATCATCGCCGGAGAGGCCCAGCTGCACGGCGATATCGGTGCCGTGGCCGTGGCCTGTTTTGGCCAGGGAGCCATACAGCAGCACGCTTACTTTTTCTACTTCATGCAGGCGCCCGCCTGCTTCCAGTTCCTTTAAAAAGCGCAATGCGGCACGCCATGGGCCAAGGGTATGAGAGCTGGAGGGACCTACGCCAATCTTAAAGATATCAAAAACGGAGATGCATTCGTGTGCCACTGTTCTGGTGTTTAATTCCCAAAGGTAGGGAAAAATAGGCCACGTACTATTTGAAGTCCACCAGTGTTAATTCGCACACCAGGACGGAGTTGGCAGGTATCTTATCATCCACTTTCACATTACCAAAGCCCAGGCTGGGCGGGATGATGAGCAGGATCTTACCGCCTTTGGCGATCTTCTGCAGACCAATCTGCCAGCCGGCAATATGGTCTTTCAGGGGGCGGTTATTAAAATTAGTGGGAGCAAGGGAAACGTCTACCAGTTTATCGTTCAGCAGGCGGCGGGTATAGATAATGGTGGGAATGTTATCCATGGATAACATGTAGTGCACGCTGTCTCCCGGGTCCAGTATTTGGTAGTAAAGCCCGGTAAGGTCGCGTGTGGCGTTAATGTTATGAGAACGGAGGTATTGTTCGATCTGGTCATCCGCAAAAGTACCCGCATCTTCAAGAAGCGTAACATTATCCTTTTTGGCGCAGGCGCTGAACAGTATCAGGCCCAGGAATAACGAAAGAATAGCTTGTAAAACCTGCTTCATGATCATTAAACGCGGTAGTCCGGAAGAAAGTTACAATAAAAACTCCGGTCCCGAGAGGGGACCGGAGCTGTAAAATTTATCCGGAAAGAGGATATTAATAATCCATACCCATACCGTGGCCGCCCGGCATAGCAGGAGCAGCAGATTTAGGCTCGGGTTTGTCGGCAACTACGCATTCTGTTGTCAGGAGCATGCCAGCGATAGAAGCGGCATTTTCCAGGGCAATGCGGCTAACTTTAGTCGGGTCAATAACACCGGCAGCGATCAGGTTCTCGTAAGACTCTGTGCGGGCATTGAAACCGAAGTCAGCTTTACCTTCTTTTACTTTCTGAACTACGATAGAACCTTCGATACCGGCGTTAGCGGTGATCTGACGCAAGGGCTCTTCGATAGCGCGTTTGATGATGGCAATACCAGTCTGTTCGTCGTTGTTGTCGCCTTTCAGTTTGTCCAGGCCTTCGATAGCGCGGATGTAAGCTACACCGCCACCAGCTACGATACCTTCTTCAACGGCAGCGCGGGTAGCGTGCAGGGCATCGTCAACGCGATCTTTCTTCTCTTTCATTTCCACTTCGGTAGCAGCACCAACGTACAGTACAGCTACACCACCGCTCAGTTTAGCCAGGCGTTCCTGTAATTTTTCGCGGTCGTAGTCAGAAGTAGTTACTTCTATCTGGGCCTTGATCTGGGAGATGCGGGCTTCGATATCTTTCTTCTCACCTTTACCACCTACTACGGTAGTGTTGTCTTTATCGATGGTTACAGACTCGGCTTTACCCAGGTAGCTGAGGTCAGCGTTCTCCAGTTTGTAACCCTGGTCTTCGCTGATCACGATACCACCGGTAAGGGTAGCGATGTCTGTCAGCATTTCCTTCCTTCTGTCGCCAAAGCCCGGAGCTTTTACAGCAGCTACTTTCAAAGTACCGCGCAGTTTGTTCACTACGAGGGTAGCCAGTGCTTCGCCTTCCAGGTCTTCAGAGATGATCAGCAGGGGTGCGCCTTGCTGTGCCACTTTCTCCAGGATGTGCAGGATGTCTTTCATGGCGCTGATCTTCTTGTCGTAGATCAGGATGTAAGGATTCTGCAGTTCAACCTGCATTTTTTCGCTGTTGGTGATAAAGTAAGCAGACAGGTAACCACGGTCAAACTGCATACCTTCTACTACTTCTACAGTAGTGTCAGTGCCTTTTGCTTCTTCTACAGTGATCACACCATCTTTGGTCACTTTATTCATTGCTTCAGCGATCAGTTTACCGATCTCTGCGTCGTTGTTAGCAGAGATAGCAGCAACCTGCTCTATTTTCTTGGTATCGTTACCTACCTTTTCAGACTGTTTCCTCAGGTTTTCCACTACAGCTTTCACGGCTTTGTCAATACCGCGTTTCAGGTCCATAGGGTTAGCACCGGCAGCTACGTTCTTTAAGCCTTCGCCGATGATAGACTGAGCCAGAACGGTAGCAGTAGTAGTACCATCACCTGCTACGTCAGCAGTTTTGGAAGCTACTTCCTTCACCATCTGGGCGCCCATGTTCTCGATGGGATCTTCCAGTTCTATCTCTTTAGCAACAGTAACACCATCCTTGGTTACACCAGGAGCGCCAAATTTCTTTTCGATAACAACGTTGCGGCCTTTGGGACCCAGGGTCACTTTCACTGCATCGGCCAGGATGTCAACGCCCTTCTTCATCTTGTTGCGGGCATCGGTGTTAAAGAATATTTGTTTTGCCATAATAGTTAATAATTTTAAAGATTTGAGTGTGGAATGTTTTGGGTAAGCACTTAGCGATCGGCTGTCAGCTTTAGCAGGGCTAATCACTGCAGCTAAATGCTAATGGCTGTTTTAAACAATCGCTAAAATGTCTGATTCACGCATAATTAAGTAATCATCGCCTTCGAAGCTGATCTCAGTGCCGGAGTATTTGCCATACAGTACGGTATCGCCAACTTTCACTGTCACAGGCTCGTCCTTTTTACCAGGACCAGCTGCTACAACGGTACCTCTCTGTGGTTTCTCTTTTGCAGTGTCGGGAATAATGATGCCACCGGCGGTCTTTTCTTCAGCGGCTGCAGGTTTCACGATCACCCTGTCAGCTAAAGGTTTAATACTTAAATTCTTAGCCATAGTATTTAATTTTTAAAAAATTGTTTGTAACGAAAGTAAAATCAAGCGCATGATCGGCCCACGAGAATTATGCCAATGGGTGGTTCTGGTCAAATTTTCAGTCTGCCAGGACGGCAAAGATAGGGAACCACTGACATAAATGTCAATTTTTCAGTTTCCACCCCAAAAAATGACAGTAAACAGCTGTCGTGGGCGCCTGCCCAATACTGCCAGACGCCGGTTGCCGCTGCCACCTGCCAATTAGTTGCCCACGGGTCGGGTAATTTGACTTTTATTGACTAGCTTTGCGCCCTTATTAGTTCTTGTTTTAGATAGATATAGAAAGATGATCAGTAGAAGAAACATCCGGGTAAAGGTTATGCAAACCCTTTACGCCCTGGAAACAATGGAGCCAGGAAACATTAAACCAGGTACGGCCACCAGCCTGTTAAAAGATAAGCTGGACCAAACCTGCCAGATCTTTACTTACTTACTCTACTCCCTGGTACGGGTGGCGCAATACGCGGAGATAGACTCCCAGGCCCGTGCATCCAAACACCTGCCTACTGCAGAAGACCTGAACGTAAATACCAAAATAGCCGGGAACGAGTTCCTCGAACAGATCAGCAACGACAGGGGCTTCCAGGCTAATCTGGACCTGTGGAAAATGAAACACCTGCCTGACCAGGAACTGATCCGCAAAATATACAACAGCCTGACCGCTACAGATATTTATAAAAACTATATTAAAGAACCTTCCCGCTCCAAAGCTGCCGAAAAGGAGATCGTGGAATACCTCTATAAAAATGTGCTGATCACCAATGAACTGTTTGTTCAGCATATGGAAGATAACTTCCTGCACTGGGGAGATGATGCAGAGATGATGACCATCCTGATCAACAATTACCTTAACAAACCGCACCTCTTTAACTTCCTGCAGCTGATCAGCCAGGAAAAGCTGGAATACTCCCGCGAACTGCTGCTCACCGTGATCGATAAGAAAGAATACTGCCTTGAACTGATCAAGCCCAAGCTGCAGAACTGGGACCCTGAGCGTATTGCAGCGGTAGACATGCTGCTGATGGAAATGGGCGTATGCGAGTTCCTCTACTTTCCCACCATCCCTACCAAAGTGACTATCAACGAATATATAGACCTGGCCAAGACCTACAGCACGCCGCAAAGCGGCCAGTTTGTCAACGGCATCCTGGACAACATCCTGAAAGATCTTGAACAGGCACAGCAGATACAGAAAACCGACCGTACAAAAAAATAATATACTTTTGCGGGACGCACTATGAAACAACTCTTCTACATCCTTGTCTGCACAGGTTTACTGGCCACAGCCTGTAACACACAAGCTGCGAAAGAAAACCAGGCCACTATTGCCGCCGGCACACCCGGCGATACCGTACAGGGCGCTCCCGAAATGACCTTTGAACAGACCGTTCACAATTTCGGGGAGATCACCCAGGGAGAAAAAGTGGAATATGCCTTCAAGTTCACCAATACCGGTAAGAAGGACCTGCTGATCCAAAACGCGGTTTCCAGCTGCGGTTGCACCGTTCCGGAGTGGCCTAAAGAACCTGTTAAGCCGGGCGAAAGCGGTTACCTGAAAGTGGTGTTTGACAGTCACGGAAAGGAAGGATATACTGAAAAGGAGATCAGTATCAAAGCTAATACGGATCCTCCCTTTATACAGGGACCAAAGATCCAGTGCACGATAAAAAAAGCTAACTAACAACTAATAATACGATTTACAACATGAACATGCTGAACATTTTATTGATGGCATCACCGCAGGGCGGCCAGGGTGGCGGTTCTCCCATGGTGTCTTTACTGTTCTTCGCCGGTATGATAGTAGTAATGTGGCTATTTATGATACGTCCGCAGACTAAAAAGGCCAAATTGCAGAAGCAATTCGGCGAAGGCCTCCGCGAAGGCGATAAGATTGTTACCATTGCCGGTATCCATGGTAAAATAAAGAAGATCAATGCAGATAACACCCTGCAGCTGGAAGTAAGCCCCGGCACCTTCTTTACCATTGAGCGCTCTGCTGTAAGCATGGAGTATACCCAAGCGCATCAGAAAACAGACGAGAAAAAATAAAAAAGTTTGAGGTTTGAAGTCTGACGTTCGTTAAAAGTGAAAAGTCAGGTCTTCAGGCCCTCTAAACTAATAAGATAGTTGTCCCGTTCCGGTTAGCCGGGCGGGACTTTTCTTTGAACACTGACCACTCCTTCTCAACTTCAAACATCTGACAAACCTCAAACGCCAAACTTCAAACCTCAAACTTTAGTATCTTGGCGGCATGTTAAAAGTAGGAATCACCGGCGGCATCGGTTCCGGAAAAACAACCGTCTGCCGCATATTCGAGCTACTGGGCATCCCTGTGTATTATGCTGATACCATGGCAAAAGATATCATGAACAGGGACCCCGATCTGAAAGAACAGGTGAAACATCATTTCGGATCTGACATCTACGACAGCCAGGACCTGCTAAACCGGCAGCGTTTAGGGAATATCGTATTCAATGACCAGGATAAACTGCAGCTGCTGAACTCACTGGTACACCCCGCCACCATCCGCGATGCTGAAGCCTGGGCATCGCGGCAGCAGGCGCCCTATGTACTGAAAGAAGCTGCGCTATTGTTTGAATCAGAAGCCTTTCACTACCTTGACAAGATCATCGGCGTATCTGCCCCCCAGCCATTGCGGCTGCAGCGCGCCATGCACCGCGATAAGGCCAGCCGCAATGATATACTGGCACGGATGTACAAACAGATGGACGAAACCGTCAAAATGCGTTTGTGCGATTACATTATTTATAACGATGAGCAGCAGATGGTAATACCGCAGGTGCTCAGATTACATGAAGAACTGTTGGTTATTAGCCGCTAGCTGCTAGTGATTGGAGTGTATACAGAAAAAACCATGGCTACAGGTAAAAAAGATCCTACAGGAAAAACCATTATCATTACAGAAGGTGCAGGCAAACAGGCAGTAACGCCGGTATTGCTGCTCGAACTGGACAATGCTGCTACACCGGCGCTGAAAATCAGCGCGGCACTGATAAAGATGGTGAATGACGAGCGTAAGTGCCAACGCATGCCGCTGAACGATAAGAAATCGCTTTCCATATTCAATACATTACCCGCGGGCGTACAACACCTGCTGCTGCCCTGCACCCAGGAAGCAATGGTGCATAAGGAACTGCAGCTGAAAGAAAAATTCCTGGCAGCTCCGGTGAAACACCAGACCCTCCAGCAATTTGTACAGGAAGGAATGCAGCAATACCTGTATCATACCCTGCAGCAATTGCGGCCGCTCACACCCCTCCTGCCCTGGTACTGCCAGGTAACAGAAAGCTCGCTGGAAAAGAAGATACGACCGGTTACCGTCAATAATTATACGCCGTTATTATCCTTTGAGCTGGTGCGCACAGAAAGCGGCCAGCTACGGCTGCTGGCCTTTGTTACCATCAACGGGCAGGCCTGGCCCTTGTCTGAGTTTGAACAATACGGCTTCCTGCTACGCAGCCGGGGTGAACTGTTCATCCTCTCCCCTGCCGATGCACAAACACTGCAACAGTTTCCGGCAGGATACATGGATGTGCCGGGAGGTCAGGAAGGCGCTTTCCTGCAGCATACCTTAACCGCGCTGGCAGCAGGCTATCCCGTTAACAAGAACATACTGCTTACCAAAGAAGAGATAGATACACCGCCACAATGTAATATATGGCTGAGTGAGCTGAACAACGCCTTCCTCATGCTGCGCATACAGTGGCAGTACGACCGCTTTACGCTGGATGCTTCGGCCTCGCCCGTGGTATGGATCACCGAAGGCGATGTGCAGTACGAGATCAAACGCCACCTGGAAATTGAAAAAGATATGACGGCTTTTGTGCGTGGACTGCATCCCCGTTTTGCCCAGCAGCGTAATGATTACTTCTACCTCTCTTTTGCAGAAGCAGAAAAAAGCCAGTGGCTGGTGAAATGCTACCGCAAACTGACGGACCGTAACATTGGCGTATACGGGATGGATGAGCTGAAGCATTTCCGCTACAACACCAATATACCCGTCATGGATATACGCTGGCGCAATGACGGTAAAGACTGGCTGGACCTCAACGTAAAAGTAAAGTACGGCGAACTGGAAGTGCCGTTGAGTGATATACAAAAAGCCCTGCTGCACCGGCAGCCGCACCTGCTGTTAAAAGACGGCACCATCGGCGTTATTCCGGAAGACTGGCAGCAGAAATACGCCCTGCTGTGGAAACTGGGCCAGGTACAGAAAGACCAGCTGCGGCTCTCCAGCCTGCACTTCACCCTCTTACAGGAAGTACTGGATGCGCCGGAAACTACCGCCAGGGAAAGCGTACGGCAGAAATGGGAACGCCTGCAGCAGCAACATTTCCCTGTACCCGCTGCCATACAGGCACAGCTGCGCGATTACCAGAAGGCGGGCTTTGAGTGGATGTGCCTCCTGGATGAAATGCAGTGGGGCGGCTGCCTGGCAGATGATATGGGGCTCGGTAAAACCTTGCAGACCATCACCTTTTTACAACATGTATGTGAAAAATATCCCGGTGAAACACAGCTGGTGGTATGCCCCACCTCGCTCATCTATAACTGGGAAAGCGAACTGCAGAAGTTTGCGCCGGGCATGCGCTATACCATCTATCATGGCCCGGGCAGAAGTTTCAACGAACAGGAATGGCGGCAGCAACAGCTGATCATCACCAGTTACGGTACGGTGCGCAGTGATGCAGCGGCCTTTTCCCGCTTTGTATTCGGCTATGTGGTGCTGGATGAAAGCCAGGTGATCAAGAATCCGGCTTCACTCACTACCCGCGCGCTGCAGGTACTGCAATGCCGCAACCGGCTGATACTGAGTGGTACGCCTATCCAGAACAACACCATGGACCTGTACGCACAGATGAACTTTGCCAACCCCGGACTGCTAGGCAACCAGCACTTCTTCAGAACAGAGTTCGCCATGCCGATCGACAAATATGCCGATGGCAGTAAAGCGGCTGATCTGCGGAAGATGATCTATCCCTTTATGCTGCGGCGTACCAAGGAGCAGATCGCCAAAGACCTGCCCGATAAAACGGAGATCATCATGTGGTGCGAAATGGGCGATGAACAACGCCAGGTGTACAACCAGGTAAAGGCACTTTACAAAGAAAAGCTCATGAACAGGATACAGGAAGAGGGCCTGGCTGCCAGCGCCATCTACATCCTGGAAGGCCTCACCCGATTGCGACAGGTGTGTAATGCCCCCCAACTCATTGGAGAACAGGCCGGCGGTATTACCAGCGCTGTAAAACTGGATGAGCTGATGCGGGAGATCGTTGACAATACAGGTACGCATAAAGTGCTGGTATTCTCACAATTCACCGGCATGCTACAGTTGATCTCCCAGGCAATGAACGCCGCAGGCATCCCCTTCCTTTACCTGGATGGCGGCACCAAGGCAGAAACCCGGCAGGAACTGGTGGCCCGCTTCCAGCAGGACGAAAGCCAGCGGGTATTCCTGATCAGCCTGAAAGCAGGTGGCGTAGGGTTAACCCTTACCGCCGCCGATTACGTATATCTGGTAGACCCATGGTGGAACCCGGCCGCAGAACAGCAGGCCATAGACCGTACACACCGCATCGGGCAACAGAACAAGGTATTTGCCTACAAGATGATCTGTAAAGACTCTGTAGAAGAAAAGATACTGGCCCTGCAGCAACGGAAACAGATGATCGCAGATGACCTGATCAGTGAAGAGACCGGGTTCATGAAAAAGCTGACAGAAGAGGATATCGCTTTCCTGTTTAGCTAAATTGAGGTAAATTATAAGCACTAAATACTCCCTATGATACGCAGAAAAGCCATCTTATACTTTGCTGTGTTTTTGCTGGCAATAACCGCTGTTGTTCCCCAGGGCCTGCTGGCGCAGGAAAACAATGGTCAGCCCGCCAGCTTCCGTCTGAAACGGGGCACGAATATCAGCCACTGGTTGTCGCAGAGCACACGGCGGGGAAAAGACCGGGCAGCCTTTTTTACAGAAAAAGATGTGAAGGCCATTGCATCCCATGGCTTTGATCATATCCGTATACCGGTAGATGAAGAGCAATTATGGAATGAAAAGAATCAACCAGTAAAAGAGGGCTTTCAGCTCTTACACGATGCGTTACAATGGTGCTACCTGCACCGCCTGAGTGCCGTAGTAGACCTGCACATCCTGCGCAGCCATCACTTCAATGCCCGTGAAAAGCCACTGTGGACAAAGCCCGAGGCACAGGAACGCTTCCTGCAATGCTGGCGTGAGCTGAGCGCGGAACTGAAAAGATATCCTGTTACTATGCTGGCCTATGAACTGATGAACGAGCCCGTTGCAGACAGCGCCGAACAGTGGAATGAGCTGCTGGCCCGTGGCATACAGGTGATCCGCGAAAAAGAACCCGAGCGGGTGATCATTATAGGAAGCAACAAATGGCAGTCTGTCAACACCTTTGCAGCACTGAAAGTGCCGGAGCATGATAAGCATATCATGCTCAGTTTCCACTATTATAACCCCTTCTACCTCACACACCATATGGCCAGCTGGACCAAAATACGGGATTATGATGGGCCTGTACATTATCCGGGCCCTACTATTACCCAAAAAGAACTGGACGCCCTGCCTGCCTCTATCCGGAACCTGCTGCCGGGCAGCGACCAGCCCTATAATACAGCGCTCATGGAAGCGCAGATGCAGCCTGCCATACAACTCGCAAAGAAACTACAGTTACCGCTTTACTGCGGGGAATGGGGATGCCTGAATACAGTACCCAGAAAGGACAGGTTGCGCTGGTACAAGGATGTAAGGAAAGTGTTGGAGAAGAATGGCATTGCCTGGAGTAACTGGAATTATAAGAGCAAAGGGTTTGGATTTGTGGGGGATGACGGCGAGTTGGATAAGGGATTACTGAAGGCGTTGGTGAAGTGATGAAAGCCATCCACGGGCTAAGAGACAAATTCGGAGGCAGCCGCGGTAAATACATCCGCGCATCTTTTATATTTCATAGTCAAGAACCATTCTTTTACGGACGGAAACAAGCGTATTGCTGCATTCCTACCCAAAAGAAAAGGTCCGGAACGAAGCCGGACCTTTTTTCTTATCAAACATTTAATTGAACACTATTTCTTAACCGTTGTGGCTGCAGCAGGCGGCGTAACCTTTTTGGCAGGTATCGCCTCCCCTTCATTAGCCAGCTGGTTATTCCGGTCGAAGTCCACCAGTACAGGTGCAGCTACAAAGATGGAAGAGTAAGTACCGGTCAGCACACCGATCAGCATTGCAAAAGCAAAACCACGGGTTACCTCACCGCCAAACACGAAGAGGATCAGGATAGTCAGGAACACGGTCAATGAAGTCATAATGGTACGGCTCAGCGTAACATTGATGGCTTTGTTGATAGTGCTGTCCCTGTCTGCACCCTTGTTCTCGCGGAAGTATTCGCGGATACGGTCAAACACGATCACGGTATCGTTCATAGAGAAACCGATCACTGTCAGGATAGCCGCAATAAAGTGCTGGTCAATCTCCAGGGTGAAAGGCACAATGTCCTTACAGAAAGAGAATACCGCCAGCGTAACCAGTACGTCGTGCAACAGCGAGAAGACAGTACCGATAGAATATTGCCATTTGCTGAAGCGGAGCAGTATGTACAGGAAGATCACTATCAGGGAGAGCACAGTAGCTTTAATCGCGCCTGCACGAAGATCGTCGGAGATGGTGGGCGATACGGTTTGTGAACCAACAATATAGCGGTTTACAAAATTATCATAGTTTACACCGGCCTCGTAGTATTTCTTCAGGCCATCGAAGAGTTTCTGTGTTACTTCCTTGTCAACTTCTATACCTTGCTCGTCTACTTTATAGGCAGTGGTGATGTTCAGCTGGTTGTTGCTGCCACCGATCGTCTTCACATAAGGCTCAGAGCCAAACACGCGTTGAAGCTCCTGACGCACTTCACCCTCGTTCACGGGCTTTTCAAAGCGGATGGTAAAGCTACGGCCACCGGAAAAGTCGATACCGTGGTTGAAGCCATGGAAGAAAGATGCTACACCCATCACCATTACCACAGCAGAGATAGCGTACGCGATCTTCCTTTTTCCTACGAAATCGAAATTAGCGTGCTTGAAGATGCGGCGGGAAACAGGCGTAAAATATTCAAAGTGCCTTTTCTTGTTAGTCCACCAGTCAGTAACCATACGGGATACCAGGATACCGCAGAACAGGGACAATAACAGACCGATGATCTGGGTAGTGGCAAAGCCCAGTACAGGACCTAAACCGAAATAGAACAGGATGACAGCGGTCAGCAGCGAGGTAATGTGACCATCCAGCACAGGCGCATAAGAACGTTTGTAACCGTCTTCTATCGCCTGCTGGTACGATTTACCCCGGCTCAGCTCATCCTTGATCCTTTCAAATATGATCACATTCGTATCCACAGCCATACCGATGGTCAATACCAGACCGGCGATACCAGGCATAGTGAGCGTAGCGCCCAGGGAAGCCAGGATACCAACGGTGAACAGCAGGTTAAGGATCAGTGCGATATTGGCTACCCAACCACCCGTGTTGTAGTATACCAGCATCAATATGAATATGATAGCAAAAGAGATAGCGAATGATTTAGCGCCGGCAGCGATAGATTCAGCACCGAGGGTGGGACCTACGATCTGTTCCTGCACGATACGGGCAGGAGCAGGCATTTTACCTGATTTCAGGATATTAGCCAGATCCGTTGCTTCTTCCACGGTAAAGCTACCGCTGATAGAAGAACGTCCTCCGGGGATCTCCCCGCGGATGGAAGGAGCGGAATACACGATATTGTCCAGCACCACCGCTACGAAGTTAAGGGTTCTTTCGTCGCTCGGGTTGGCGGGAGCCAGCCTGCCGGTCATTTTCCTCCACTTCCGGGCGCCTTCGTTGTCCATGGTCATGCTCACCTCGGGAGAACCGTTCTGATCATAGTCCTGGCGGGCGTCTATCACGGTTGTACCGCTCACTTCAGGCTCGGGATTGGTAGGGTTCACTTTGATGGCATACACCGGAACGGCAGCGTTCCTGTCTTCCCTGTTTTCCTGTCCGTATACAAACACCACATCTTTAGGCAGTACGCTCTTTACAGCGGGTATGCGCAGGTAGCGGTGGAAGGTTGCGGTATCTTTAGGCTGTATAAAACCTACCACGGGGCCGATCTGGAGTTGGCCATCCCTGGAAATGTTAGGATACAGTACGGTGAAAAGCGGGTTGGTTTTGGCAAATTCGGCCTGCAGTTCCTGCTGGGTTTTAGCAGAATCGGCCTTTTTGCCTTTAGCGCTGTCTGACAGGTAGCTGGCCAGACTGCCGGTCTGTGAAGTGTCTGATGTTGCTTTGGCAGCAGTATCGGCAGCGGCGGCAGCAAGAACGGCAGCATCCGTTGCGGAATCTACGCCGGCTTTACCGCCCAGGGCAGCCTTCAGGGCCTCGTTCATGGGCTGGAGCACTTCGCTGGCAAATTCCTGGTTACGGTAGGTTTCCCGGAATTCCAGGTTGGCGCTGGCCTGCAGGTATCTTCTTACCCTGTCCGGGTTGTCAACCCCTGCCAGTTCCACGGAGATGATCCCCTTATTGGCGTCCAGGCTGATATTAGGCTGCGCAACGCCGAACTTGTCAATACGTTTCTGCAGTACCAGGTAGGTATTCTTGATAGCAGCCCCGGCCTCACCGCGGATCACGTTGAGCACCTGCTGGTTAGTTGAATTAAAATTGATGTCTTTCTGGTTAGCGTTACCGAAGATAGCAGACAAACGGCCACTGGGCTGTACTTCTTCATAAGCCGCTCCGAAAAGGGACACGAAATCGGATTGGCTGGTCTTTTTACGCTGTTTTGCCAGCTCCAGGGCCTTGTTAAAGGCGGGATCCTTGGAATTATTGCTCAGCGCACGGATAACGTCTTCAACACTCACTTCGAGCACTACGTTCATACCACCCTGTAGGTCAAGACCCAGGTTCAGCTCTTTTTCCTTTGCTTTGGTATAGGTAGTATACCACGGAAAGCCGGCAATCTGCTTATTGCCAACGCTGTCCAGGATTTCCTGCCTTCTTAACTTAACGAGATCGTTCAGTGTATCCTGGTAAAAAGCCTGCTGCTCTTTGTTGCCCGGATATTTTTGCTCAGGTGTAGGATTTTGCTTGGTCACATCGTTTTTTGCCTGCAATGCCACCTTCTTATCGTAGTTACGTACCAGGAACGTAAAGGACAATTGGTACAGCGATATCAGGATAAGCGCGCCCGCAAAAACTCTAACCAGTCCCTTTAATTGCATATACTTTCGGGTTTATAAATTTTTTTTAAGAGTTGCAAAGATAGAATTTAAATTGATATATTAAAGCCTTACCGAGAATGGGCCTTTTGTGCTATTTTTTTATCCAATCTGACGAATATGCGCTATTTCATAATTTGGTTGATATTGCTATCTGCCTGCAACACCGACAAATATATGCAAACCCGCCGTTATCCTGCTACAGATAATTTTCTGGATACCTTCCTGAACGCACATGCAGCCATGCTGGGCCCCGTTTTTGCCGACCCCGACGCCTATCATCTGCAGATCATGTACACCCGTATAGACCGGGATGCACAGAACCGCCCTCATTTCCGCGATTACCGCTACCGGGTGGATGCGGGGCGATACTTCTACCCCGCTTCTACCGTAAAACTGGCAGGCGCCGCCCTGGCCCTTGAAAAGCTGAATGACCTTCACATAGAAGGACTTAGCCGCAACACCCCCATGTTCTCAGACAGCCTGGCAGGCATTACCCCCGCCGTACAACGCGATACCACCGCGCCAAACGGACTGCCCAGCATTGCCCATTATATTAAAAAGATCCTGCTGGTGAGCGATAATGATGCCTTCAACCGTTTATATGAGTTCCTGGGCCAGGAGGAGATCAATCAGCGCCTCCGGCAAAAAGGCTTCCGGGGCGCACAGATCAGGCACCGTACCGGGATGTGGCTGGAAGCTGAAAAAGAACGACATACCAATGCCGTCAGGTTCGAAGACCAGGGACGGGTGCTGTATACACAGCCCCCCCGTTACAGCCGGCTCACCTTCAGCCCCCGCCACGATAGCGCCGGAAAGGCATATTACAACAGGCGCCGGGAACTGGTAAACAGGCCCATGGATTTTTCTGAACGCAACCGGCTACCCCTGGAAGAAGCACACAGGCTGCTGAGAAGCATAATTTTTCCGGAAAGTGTAACAAAAGAACGGCGTTTCCGTTTAACTGACGACGACTATGAATTTCTGTACAGGTGCATGTCACAGCTGCCTGCAGAAGCAGCTTACCCCGCTTACGACACGGCAGAATTTTACCCGGCATATGTAAAATTCCTGTTGTTCGGAGGCGACAGGCACCTGCAGATACCGCCCGGCATCCGCATTTTCAATAAACCCGGATGGGCTTATGGATTTTTAACGGATGTGGCATATATTGCGGACTTCGCCAACCAGGTGGAATTCATGGTTTCGGCAACAGTATATGTAAATAAAGACGGCATCATAGGCGAACGGTATAATTACAACGACATCGGGAAACCTTTTATGAAGACATTGGGAAAATTATTGTACGAGTATGAATTGCAGCGAAAACGACAACACAGGCCCGACCTTTCACGTTTTAAACTGATATATACAGAAGAGCCGTCAACCAATAAACTTGCTAACACTTATAATCAAATCAAATAAAAAACCGTGTGATGAGGACTAAAAAGTACCGTTTATGGGCAGCAGCCGCCCTTGCTTTAACTGTTACCGGGTTTAGCGCCTGTCTGAAATCAGACAATCCTGAACCTTCAAGACCCAAAGTGAACTATGTGTTTTTAAACGCTTCTACCTATGCCCCCGGCATTGATATCTATAACAATGGTACGAAGCTCACCACCAATGCACCCTTCAAGATCGGCCAGTATTCCGATTATTATACTTTCCGGGGCACCCAGGAATTTATCTTCAAAAAAGGCGGTGCAGACAGCACTTTAGGTTCCATTGTCGCAACATTCGATTCTTTGCAGATCTATACAATAGTGATGTATGGCGAACAGCCCCAGTTCAGGGCCGTGCGGAACGACTTTACCAATGCCGATGGTTCCAAGCTGAATGTACGTTTCTACCAGCTGAGCCCTAATTCAGGCCCGGTAGACTTCTACCTCGACGGTAAAAAAATAGACAGCAGCCACTATTATGACGGCAACCAGCTCAGAAGCGATTTTACGGCACTGAACCCCGGCAATTTCGGTACCTCCAAGCTGACCGTGAAAGTAGCCGGCCAGGACTCCGTACTGGCTGAAACCACCAGCCCCAAATGGAGCTTCCAGACAGGTGGCGTATACACGATCTACTATATCGGCCTGAGAGGCGCAACAGGCGATAATGCACCTGCGGTGAACAACGTGATCAGCTACTTCTAAGCCACACAACTAAAAAAGTATACAAACAGATCGGGCTGAACATATGTTCAGCCCGATCTGTTTTATCCGGCAATAAAATACATTGTGCTATCCACTTTCAGTTTTTTACTGTAGGTTTGCCCAGGTCAATCCTTCTTTATTCTATGACACAACTCGCAGAAAGACTATCACGCATATCCGAGCCGGAAACGATCAAAATGGCGAAACTGAGCCGGGAACTGAAAGCACAGGGCATCGATATTGTAGATCTGAGCATTGGGGAACCTGACTTTGATACACCCGCCCATATTAAAGATGCAGCCAAAAAGGCTATAGACGAAGGCTATACGCATTATACCCCCGTAGCCGGTTATGCAGATCTGCGACAGGCGGTAACACACAAGCTGAAAAGAGATAATAACCTGGATTATACACCGGAACAGATCATCGTATCTACCGGCGCCAAACAAAGCATTGCCAACGCAGTACTGAGCATAGTAGACCCCGGCGATGAAGTGATCATCCCCACCCCCTACTGGGTAACCTACTCAGAGCTGGTAAAACTCTGCCAGGGAGAGATCGTGTTTGTGCCCTGCAGCATCCGGAACAAATACAAGATCACGCCAGCGCAACTGGAAGCGGCCATCACACCTAAAACCAGGCTGTTCATGTTCTCCAGCCCCTGCAACCCTACCGGGGCGGTGTATTCAAAAGCTGAACTGGAAGCCCTGGCCGCCGTGTTCATGAAACACCCTGAGATCTACATTATTGCAGACGAGATCTACGAATATATCAACTACGTAGGCAAGCATGAAAGCATTGCCCAATTCGGCGACCTGAAAGAACGTACCATCATCATCAACGGTTTGAGCAAAGGCTTTGCCATGACCGGCTGGCGCCTGGGCTACCTGGCGGCTCCTGCAGCAGTAGCCAAAGCGGCAGACAAAATCCAGAGCCAGTTCACCTCCGCTACCTGCTCCATCACCCAGCGGGCTGCCATTACCGCACTTACCGGAGAGCTGGCCCCTACCATGGCCATGGTAGACGAATTCAGGAAAAGACGCAGCTTTATCTACAAAGCCCTTTCTGATATCCCCGGCCTTCAGGTGATTGAACCGGAAGGCGCTTTCTACATGTTCCCGGATGTCAGCGCATTCTTCGGCAGATCGGCTGATGGCATGACGGTGAACAATGCCGATGATCTCTGCAGCTACCTCCTTCACAAAGCCCATGTAACCATGGTAACCGGCAGCGCTTTTCAACAGGATAACTGTATCCGTATCTCTTACGCCAATTCCATGGAAAAGCTGGAAGAAGGTATGAAGAGGATGAGGAAAGGCCTGGAAGCACTGCAATAAAAGCGGCTGGCTGTCAACTGCAGGCGATTGTCATGGATAAATTGTCCCGCTGAAAATTATCTGTTATAATTATTGAATATATTCCATATATATTTGCGTGAAAATTATTGAGCAAAGATGCCTTCCAGTCAAACACTCCTGTACATTGTTATTACGATAGGCGCTATCGCGCTGGTATATATGACCATCAAAGACCTGATCAAAAAACCGGGCAAACAGGACGGCGCCGGGAATGAAGGCCTGCCAGGCGGCAATACAGGCCCCAGCGCCGCCGTACTGCCCCTGCAGTTACAAGCCTATGAAAGGTTGGTATTACTGGTAGACCGCATCAACCCGCAAAACCTGGTGAGCCGGATCTATCAGCCGGAACTAACGGTGGTGGATATGCAGATCGCCATGGTGCACACCATCCGGGCAGAATTTGATCATAACATTTCCCAGCAGATCTATGTATCCCCTACCGCCTGGGAAACCGTTAAAACCTTCAAGGAGCAAAGCATCACCATCATTAACCAGGTAGCCTCCCAGCTGCCCCAGGATGCACCGGCCAAAGAACTGAATAAACAGCTGCTGGAAGTTTATCTGCAGTCGGAAGAATCGCCGGCAGAAGTAGCGGCGCAGATATTGAATGCGGAAGCAAAGAAGATCATGAAATAGTTATCGATCCACCATATTCACCCGTTTAGGCCTGATCACCTCATACAACAGGTAACTTCTTCCATTGAACGAAATATACAACGGCTCTCCCATGTACCAGGGCGTACCGGGCTTTCCTTTGGCATGGGCCTGGATATGCAGGTGTGGCTCAGAGCTGAAGCCTGAATTGCCTACACAACCCAGTGCCTGGCCCTGTACTACCCATTGCCCTTCATGCACTACCACGCTGCCCTTTTTCATGTGCGCCAGGAATATATAACCGGCGTCCGTTTCAAGCAGCACCTGGTTGGTGTTCTGCGGCCCCCTTTCCATATTGGGTGGAATGTTATCAGGATTATCACTATACGCCCTCAGCACACGGCCGCTGGCAGGACTGTAAATGGTATCATTGAAGATCTCATAGTCTTCCAGCCGGCTGCTGAACACTTTTTCGGCCCTGCCACCCCATTGGTTCAGCTTTACTATATCCATGGCATAAATAGCACCGCGCAAGCTGAAATGAAAAAGATTGGTAGGCAGCCCCTTACCGCCCTGTAATACGAAATAGCGGCCTGTTTTAAGCGGGAAAGCCAGTTCTATCTTCTGTTGTTTTAAACCGGTAGTGCCGGTGAAATAGCCAATACAAAGGCAAACGAGCATGCCTGTCCAGAAAAGGGATAGGACCCGCTTCCAGGGACGCGGCGCCCGGGCCGTTCTGCTCCTCCTGCGGAAAAAACCGCTCAGCAAACATAACAGCAAACAAATGCCGAACGCATACTTGGCATTCACCGTTAGGTACACCCAGGTACCATACAGGTATATAAATACACCCAAAGCCAGGGCCAGCAACAAGCGGGACCAGCTATAACGCAATGGTGCACCGGAAGCTGTAAACATAAAATACAGGCTGAGCAAGGCCAATGCTAATGTAACCAATAGTATTCCGTAAATAAACATATCTTATCAGCTGTTAAGCAAATATCTGTTTTCATCTGCATATTCGTATAACCCCACATAAAACACCAAAATTATGTAACATTGTTTATGGAAAAACATGTAACAGATGCAGGCATCCGGATACAACCGGTATATACGCAGGCGATACCCATGACTGAGCTGCCAGGCCAGTTTCCTTACACACGGGGCATACATGCCACTATGTACCGTGATAAATTGTGGACCATGCGGCAATATGCAGGATTCAGCACCGCAGAAGCATCCAACCAGCGCTACCATTATCTTTTAAAACAGGGCGTAATGGGCTTAAGCGTAGCTTTTGACCTGCCCACCCAGATAGGTTACGACTCTGATCATGCCATGGCGGAAGGGGAAGTGGGCAAAGTAGGCGTAGCCATTGATTCGCTGGAAGATATGGAACGCCTGTTTGCAGGCATCCGCCTGGAAGACATTTCCACCTCCATGACCATCAACGCTACCGCATTCATATTACTGGCCCTGTACATTGCACTGGCAAAAAAACAGGGGGCAGACCTGAAAAAATTGTCGGGCACCATCCAGAACGACATACTGAAAGAATACGCCGCCCGCGGTACCTTTATCTATCCTCCACAGCCCTCCATGCGCCTGATCACCGATATATTTGCCTATTGCAGCCGGGAAGTGCCCAAATGGAATACCATCTCCATCAGCGGCTACCATATACGGGAAGCAGGGGCCAATGCGGTGCAGGAGCTGGCGTTTACACTCGCTAACGGCAAGGCCTATCTGAAGGCGGCACTGGACCAGGGACTGGATATCAATGTATTTGCCCGGCGGCTCTCCTTTTTCTTCAATGCCCATAACCATTTGTTTGAGGAAGTAGCCAAGTTCAGGGCGGCCCGCCGCATGTGGGCGCAGATCACCCAATCATTGGGCGCCACAGACGCCAAGGCACAAATGCTGCGTTTCCATACGCAAACAGGGGGCAGCACCCTCACCGCACAGCAACCGCATAACAATATTGTAAGGGTAGCCGTTCAAACGCTGGCCGCCACCATGGGCGGCACGCAATCATTGCACACCAATGGCTTTGATGAAGCCTTGTCGCTGCCTACAGAAGATGCGGCCCGTATTGCCCTGCGCACCCAGCAGATCATCGGGTATGAAAGCGGCGTTGCGGATACGGTAGATCCACTGGCAGGCTCCTACTACGTGGAAGCGCTGACCAACGAGGTAGAGGCCAAAGCCTGGGAACTGATCAACCGGATAGACGCCATGGGCGGAGCCGTAAGCGCTATTGAACAAGGCTTCATTCAGGACGAGATCGCGCGCAGCGCCTATAAATACCAGCAACAGGTGGAGAACGGGGAAAAGATCATTGTAGGCGTCAACAAGTTCTCCATGGAAGAACACACCGCACCGGAGATTTCCCGTATAGACGACAGCATCCGCAAAGTGCAGACAGAACGCCTGCAGGCGCTGCGGGCAAAACGCGATGCACAACAGGTACAGGCTATTTTACAGCAGCTGGAAACGCAGGCCGGTACCACAGAAAACCTGATGCCAATAGTGGTAACCGCCGTAGAAAATCTTTGCACACTCGGGGAAATTGCAGACACCCTGAGGAAGGTATGGGGAGAGCATAGATAATTAAAAATTCGTAATTACATTTGTTGCATGCGTCTGATCTACTATAACAGTTGCCCGTTATGCGGCTCGTCCAACATAAGAAAAGTACTAACAGCAAAGGATCATACAGTATCCGGTGAAGAATTTGAGATCTGGCATTGCGGCCACTGTACCGGGCGCTTTACACAGAATGTGCCAGGCAGCAGCCGCATTGGCCGGTATTATCAGTCACAGGAATACATCAGCCATACAGAAACAAAAAAAGGGCTCATTAACCGTTTATACCACAGCGTTAGGAAGATCACCATGCGCTCAAAGCAAAACTGGGTGAGGGCAGCTACAGGCCTCAAGACCGGCGCCCTGCTGGATATTGGTGCTGGTACAGGCGCTTTCCTCCATTACATGCAGCAGAACGGGTGGCAGTCCACCGGACTTGAACCAGACAAGCAGGCGCGTGATAATGCGAAGAAGATATACAACGTGGATGCCCAACCGGTAGAGCAGCTCTTTTCACTGCCCGCCGCCTCTTTTGACGCTATCACCATGTGGCATGTATTGGAGCATGTCCATGAAGTGCACGCCTACCTGCAGCAGATACGCACCTTACTGAAACCCGGCGGGGCCCTGCTGATCGCCGTACCCAACTATACATCCCCCGATGCGGAACACTACGGCCCCTTCTGGGCAGCCTATGATGTGCCCCGCCATCTCTACCACTTCTCTCCTGCTGCCATGGAGCAGCTGCTGCAGCAACACCAGCTGAAGATCGTAAAGAAACATCCCATGGTGTTCGACGCTTTCTATGTCAGCCTGCTCAGCGAGAAATACAAAACCGGCCATAGCCGACTGCTGGCCGGCGCCTGGTGTGGCTTCCGCTCCTACCGTAAAGCATTGAAGGAAACAGACAGGTGCAGCTCTATCGTGTATGAGTGTAAGTTAGTTTGATGTTTGAAGTTGAGGTTCGTTAAAGGTTACAGGTTCCTGATAGTGTATTACACGAAACTAAACCAATAACATTCAACGAACCTCAAACCTTTTAATACAAATAATTGAGCGCTATTATGTCGTTGGCATTAAACGTTCTGTTGCCGCCATTGGAACAGGCCAGCATCCAGGAACCTGCGTCCGGACCTGAAGGCGTACCCGGAATACGCACAGCGCCTACACCGGCAGATCCTTCGTTACCGGCGCCGCTGCTGCCGCAGCTGTAAGCACGGTTCATATAGTCGGTATGGCGCATACCGATGCAATGGCCTATCTCGTGCTGTATCACGGAACCTACATAGTTTACATTGGGATTGCTGCCATAGGCCTGCGGATGGGTGTTCATACGGATGGTGCTGTACGGATTACCGCTCGAAGTGGGAAAACCGGCAGAACCCAGTGTGATGAATCCACCACTGGGACCTTCATAAAACCCCTGGATGGTAATGTTGGCACTGCCGCTGGTTACACGCTGAAAGCGAAGGCTCAGGTTCAGTGCATTGTAGCGCTGAATGGCCAGATCAGTACCGCTGATGAACGCCTGTGTAAGACCGGTGACACGTACCGTGATTGTACGCGGCAGACGGGTTACCAGGTTGTTGGTGCGGTACTGTTCCACTTCTGCAATGCGCAGGGTGGGAGAGCTGGAAGCAGCTGCCAGCTCTTTTTCATCCAGCAGGATATCTCCTTCTACAAGATACCCGCCTTCTACTTTTCTTACGTCTGCGGTGCTGAAACCTTTGTTGCTGATCTGCTGCAGCACATCCTGGGGGATCTTTGCGGCTGCCTGCTGTCCGGTGTCGGTGTTCTCTTTCTGACAGGCTGTAAACAAGGCGCCAACCAGGACGCATGCCGCCAGTGTACGGGTTACTTTTCTGATCATAGATGTGATTTTTGGGTTTTGGATACTTGATCTGATTTGCTCGTGCATAGTATATCTGTGTTTAAATAGGATATAATAGGTCATACAATGGCTACAACGCATGTAACACACGCGCAGCAAGGGCATCAGGAACCGGTGGAAGTAATAGGCCTGGCGTAAAAAGGGTTATAACGTGAAATCTGCTACTTCACCTTTCATTCATTTTTCACCTTTCTTCCATTAGAAAATACCGGAAATAAAGCTCAGACATGTTGCTCTTTAGTGCTGCTAAAACGGTCCAGATTTAGATTGTTGCTTGTTTTTTCAATTCAGATTTTGGCGCTTATTCGTTCATTCATCTGTCATTTCAATATTACAACATTAGCATAATTTAAAAAAAACATTTTTTAATCCCTTCACAAAAAAATTGGGATGTCCGCCTATTTGCAGTAGCTTTATTATTGCGCATTTTAATCATATTTCCCGCATGAGAGCCAACCTCGCAAAATCTTTATGGGCGCTGCTGTTCCTGTTTGTTCACCTGCAGCTCAATGCCCGGCAACAGCCGGGTACGGACACAGTATTACAACGATATGGCATTGTAACAGATAGTGGCACAGTATCAGCCAATCGCAATAAATCCGGATTTTACCTGGTCAGATTTCGCGTGTTTCCCGGTCAGTCTGTATTGCAGCAACATGGCAGCAGAAAAGCGTTAAGCGCCCTGCATTATATACTGCAGCAGCCTGTTACAGATACTGCATTATTACGCAATGTTGTTTATACTTATGCGGCCAACAGCAACTGGAAAAGCAGCACATCCCTGCTGCAGCAGCTCGACAAACTGAAAGATAAAGACAGTATTACCCTGCAGGCCAGCATAGATCCTTCCCTGGCGCCGCCCGGCTGGTGCTACGTACGGAGACAACCCTCCCGCAGCATCGCCATCGTTACCGTAAGAAAACACGACTGGCCGCAGTTCATTGCACAGGCAGCTGTTCGCTTTGCAGACAGGCTTAGACAGGCGCGAACAGAAACGATCGTCAGCAACAATGATATGAGCCTGAACCGCATCAGCACCGTACAGCAACTGTATCCCCAGCTGCGGGGCAACCAGATGACCGTATCCATCAAGGAGAACCTGTTTGATACCGCCGATGCCGATCTGCAGGGAAGGTACCGCCCTTCTGGCATCAGCTCCGGCACCCTGGACGCGCATGCTACCATCATGGCTACACTGATTGCCGGCGGCGGAAATACAGGACCGGAAGGGAAAGGCGTTGCAACTGCCGCATGGCTGAGCTCATCTGATTTTAACAGTACTGCCAACGATAATAAACTGCTGCCGGATGATCCTGCCAGCTATCAGCAACTGGGTATCCGCCTGCAGAACCACTCTTACGGCACCGGCATAGAGAACTATTACGGCATAGAAGCGGCCGCCTATGATGAACAGGCACAGGAGCTGGACACCCTCCTGCATGTTTTTTCTTCCGGTAACGATGGAAATCTTACACCCTCCAGCGGCGCCTATAATGGCATTGCCGGACTGGCCAATCTATCCGGCACCTATAAACATGCCAAGAACGTACTGGTAGCCGGCGCCACCAATGGCGTGAACGGCATACTGGCCCTGAGCTCCAAAGGCCCTGCCTATGACGGCAGGGTAAAACCGGAACTGGTGGCCTATGGTGTAGACGGCACTTCCAATGCCGCAGCCCTTACCAGCGGTATCGCCACACTGGTGCAGGATGCTTATATACAGCAGCTGGGCAGCGCCCCCGCCGCCACCTTACTGAAAACAGTACTCATCAACAGCGCGGATGATACAGGTGATCCGCATGTTGATTACAGCAGCGGTTATGGCGCTGTCAACGCCCTGAAAGCCGTAAAAACAATAACAGAGAACCGCTTCTTTAGCGGCAACGCCACCAATGGCAGCAGCCAGGTCTTTCCCATCACCGTACCAGCTGGCAGCGGACAGCTGAAAGTAACATTAGGGTGGAACGATCCCGCCGCGGCGGCAGATGCCCCCAAAGCCCTCGTAAACGACCTGGATCTATGGGTTGAAGATGCAGGCGGCAACCGTTATGATCCCTGGGTATTAAGCAGCTTTCCTGCAGCAGATTCACTTAGAGCGGTAGCCCGCCGTGGAAGGGATACCCTGAACAATACCGAACAGGTAACCATAGATAATCCCTCCGGCGTTGTTCGTATACACATCAACGGTAGGGCGGTGAGCAGCGCTTCACAGCGCTTCTTTGTAGCGTATGAATTTACCCCCGCCGCTTATTTCAGCTGGGAATACCCTGCGCCGCAAAGCATGCTGAACGCCAATACCACCGCCCCTTTACGCTGGAGCACCGCTTACACCGGCGCAGGAACGCTCCAGTATAGCCTTGACAGCAGCACCTGGCAGCCCCTCGTACAGGATATCCCGCTGGAAAGCGGCAGCCTGAACTGGACGGTACCTGAAGTGTTTTCCAAAGCCTGGCTGCGCATGCAAACCGCCAACGGCGCCTTTACCAGCGCCGCTTTCTCTATTTCCGCCATGCCCCAGCCCCAGGTGGGCTTCAATTGTCCAGATTCCGTACTGCTATACTGGCCCTCGCTTCCCGGCGCTGCCGCATATGAAGTATATGTGCTGAATGGCGCTTACCTGGGCACTTTTACCCGCACCACCGATACTTTCATAGTGATACAGAAACAGGGCATCAGCGGCACCTGGCTGGCGGTAAGCGGGGTACATGCTGATGGCTGGGCCGGCGTAAAAAGCTACTCGCTGGATTATGAGAACCAGGGCGTGAGCTGTTATGTGGCCACCCTCCTCGCAGACGCAGAGAATGATGCCGCAGTCAGGCTCACCCTTAACCTGGGCAGCCTGTATAACCTCCGCACCATCTGGTGGGAAACTTTGGGCGTTAATGGCTTCAACACCCTGCAGTCCACTCCTGTGGATGGCAATACCAGCTATACCATCGTAGATAATACACCTCATTCGGGGATGAACTACTACCGGGTACGGCTGGAAACCTCAGACGGACGCATGATCCTTTCTGATACCGTATTTGCCGCCATCGTAGGCGCGGGCAACACTTATGTAATGTTCCCGAATCCCGTGACCAACAACCTGCAACTGCTCACCAAAGCGGCACAGGAACGCAATATGCAGATCTTCGATATCAGCGGGCGGCTGGTACGCAGCTACCTGCTCACCAACATGCAGGAAAGTATAGATATCTCCGGCCTGACACCCGGCGTGTATGTGGTAGCGATATATGAGGAAGGCAAACGGGTGTTTGTACAAAAAGTAGTGAAGGCGGGCAACTAGCTGAACGCGCTCACCAGGGTAGCGCTTATCTTTTTTGCGATCGTGGAATCCGTGTCAAGCAGCGGATTAAAAATGGTCACGCTCATACCCGCCATTTTACCGGTCTGCAACAGCTGGCGGATAAAATGTTCCACCTGCTCAAAATGGAGGCCTCCCGGCAGGCGGTAATCCACGGCAGGGTTAATATCGTCTGACAATACATCAGTGTCAAAATGCAGCCAGCAACCGCTGGTATCCCATTGCCGGATCTCCGCTGTCACATCTGCGGTAACCCGCTCCATTCCATTCTTTTCAATTGTTGCCATGTCAAACACGCGGATAGCGGTATTGCGGATATCGCGGGATCCGTATTGCGCTGTTTCTGCAGCATCCCGCTGTCCTACCTGTATCACATGCTCATCCCGGACATAGGGGCGCAAACCGTTCATGTTGGTCAGCTTTTCCGGCCCGCGGCCGGTAACAATGGCCAGGTCCATATCGGCCACCTCGCCGCTCACCGATCTTTCCGGCTCATAGAAATCGGCATGCGCATCAAGGAAAACAAGGCCATAGGAGCCAAGTGTCTTCAACCCTGACATAACCCCCAGCAGGATGCTGCAATCGCCGCCAAGCACCAGCGCAAAACGCTGCAGCTGTACGGTAGATGCGATGATATCTGCCAGCTGCTGTGAGAAGTTAATGATAGCGTCTGTGTTCAGACAATGGGTATCCGTATCGCGCTGCCCGCTGTACTGGGCATTCATGGTAGGCATGTGTAGCACGGGGTGTTGCAACTGCAGCTTCGCTTCCAGCCCCGTGGAGAGCAGGCGGCCTGCAAGATGTTCAACGCCGGAAGGTTTGAGGCCGAGGATGGAGGCTGCGGTGATCAGTTCTATATCCGGTTTCGGGGTGTGCATATGTTATGTTTTCATTTACCCCGCAAAAAGAAGACCGTAAAAGCAAAAAATGCCTTTACGGTCTTCAAATATTTACAATGCCTGTGCTTACAGGTGGATAGCTTCGCCGTAAGCCGCTTCTATAGCGTCTTTCACAGCTTCGCTCATCGTTGGGTGCGGATGGATGGAATCCAGCACTTCCTGGTAAGTAGTTTCCAGCTTGCGGGCGGTTACTGTCTGCACGATAAATTCTGTTACATTGTAACCGATAGCGTGTGTACCCAGCCATTCGCCGTATTTGGCATCAAAGATCACTTTTACGAAGCCTTCGGTAGCACCGGCGCCAACCGCCTTACCGGAAGCAGAGAAGGGAAATTTACCCACTTTAACTTCGTAACCTGCTTCTTTTGCTGCTTTCTCTGTATAACCAACAGAAGCGATTTCCGGCGCGCAATAAGTACAACCGGGTACGTTCATATAGTCAATGGCAGCAGGTTTGTGCGCGTATTTCTTTTCGTTGTATGCAATGGCTTCCACGCAAACGATCGCTTCTTTGGAAGCAACGTGCGCCAGCGCCTGACCGGGAACCATATCGCCGATAGCGTATACGCCCGGTACATTGGTCTGATAGTATTTGTCTACCAGTACTTTTCCTTTGTCGGTCTTCACGCCCAGGGCTTCCAGTCCCAGGTTCTCGATGTTGGCGGTGATACCTACAGCGCTCAGCACCACTTCGGCTTCGAGGGTTACCTCTCCGCTCTGGGTCTTTACTTTGGCTTTAACGCCGCTGCCGCTGATATCTACGCTTTCTACGGTAGCATTGGTCATGATCTCCAGGCCTTTCTTCTTGTAGATCTTTTCCAGTTCTTTGGAGATATCCTCGTCTTCTACCGGAACGATGCGGGGCATGAACTCAACGATGGTCACCTTGGTGCCCAGGCTGTGGTAGAAGTAGGCAAACTCCACGCCGATAGCGCCGGAACCTACCACGATCATGGATTTGGGCTGTTTGGGCAGCACCATGGCCTCGCGGTAGCCAATTACTTTCTTGCCGTCTATTTTCAGGTTGGGCAGCTCGCGGGAGCGGGCGCCTGTTGCCAGAATGATATGTTTTGCATCGTGCACAGCAGCTTTACCGTCTTTGTCGGTCACTTCCACCTGGCCCTTGCCTTTCACCTTGCCGGAGCCCATGAGCACATCGATCTTGTTCTTCTTCATCAGGAACTGAACGCCCTTGCTCATTTTATCTGCAGCGCCGCGGCTACGCTTGATCACGCCGTCAAAATCCACTTTAACATCGCCTACAGTGAAGCCGTAATCTTTGGAGTGTTGTATGTTTTCGTATACCTGTGCCGATTTCAGTAAAGCCTTGGTGGGGATACAGCCCCAGTTTAAACAGATACCGCCTAAGCTTTCCCGCTCTACAACGGCTGTCTTAAATCCCAGCTGAGCAGCCCGGATAGCAGCCACATATCCGCCGGGGCCGCTACCAATTACGATTACGTCGTATGCCATAATGCTTGATTTTAATTAAAAACTTGCCAAAGGTAATAAAAAAGCTGAATGCTTTAAGGAATAAAAGCAGAAGGCTAAGGCAGGACGCTGAAAGCAAAAACGCTGAACGCTCCTGCGGTTTGCACCGGGCATTGAGCTTTCAGCGTTCAGCATTATGCGTTCAACACTTTGCGTTCAACGTTTATCGTAAATCCACCACTTCCACGCCGGGATACTTCTTCGGATCAAAAGTGAATGTGGCATCTGTCACATTGGCGTTGGGCGTAAAATTAGTGATCTCATACGTGTACTGGTTGCCATTCTTCTCGAAGATCTTCATCCGGGCAATGTTCTGGTTCTTTTTATCAACAGACAGCAGTACTTTGAACACGGTCTTCGATTTATCGGTAGGCGTCATTTCTATGTTCTGCAGCACTTTACCCTTTTCGGTGGTTTCCGGGTTCAGGCGGTAAAGGAAGTCCTTGTCATAGAAATTGGTGAACAGCTTGGCCGGTGTAATGGCAGTTGCGTTCGGATCTACATTATTGATAGTTACCTCGTTCACATCTTTGGAGTAGGTCCAGGAGGTTTTGTTATCGCTGATGATCTCCTGCCCGTCCATCGTCACTTTATATTTGTTTCCCTTCAGGTAAACGGTACCTTTCTTGGAGTCGTTCACGCTGTTGTTCCCGCCCTGCACTTTCAGCACAAAACTGGCCATAGCAGATTTGAGTGACTGAAACTTCTTGCTCATATTATCCAGTACGGTCTTAGCTTTCGGATCATTCTGGCCTGCTTTGGACTGAGCCGTCCCACTGAATACCAAGCTCCCCATCAACATTCCCATTAATACAATTTTCTTCATCATTAAGACATTTTGGTTTTAAAAGCTCCTGCCCGTCAGTAATTGACTGTCAGTAAGCGCTGTATACTTAGTTATAAGCAATAAGTGTGCAAATTATAGCCAGCTGTTAATAGCTGACAGCAGGTAGCTCATTTATAACAAATCATTAAGAATTTCTTCCAGATCAGATTCAGATTTCACGATGACATCCCGGGCCTTACTGCCCATATTTGGACCTACAATACCCGCCTGCTCCAGCTGGTCCATTAAACGGCCCGCCCGGTTGTATCCCAGCTTCATACGGCGCTGCAGCAGCGAGGTAGAGCCCTGCTGGTTCTGTACAATGATACGGGCGGCTTCCTCGAACAGCGGATCGCGGTCCTGCAGGCTGATCTCTTTTCCTTCCATCTCCTTTTCGTCCACATATTCAGGCAGCAGGAAGGCTTCCGGGTACCCCCGCTGGTCACCAATGAATTCTGCCACTTTTTCCACTTCCGGTGTATCCACGAATGCGCACTGCAGGCGCACCAGTTCACCGTTGAAAGACACCAGCATATCCCCCTGGCCTATCAGCTGCTCTGCGCCGCCAATGTCCAGGATGGTGCGGGAGTCTATTTTGGATGATACTTTAAAGGCGATACGGGCCGGGAAGTTGGCTTTGATGGTACCGGTAATGATATTTACAGAAGGCCGCTGGGTGGCAATGATCAGGTGGATACCAACGGCACGGGCCAACTGGGCCAGGCGCGCAATCGGCATTTCCACTTCCTTGCCCGCCGTCATGATCAGATCGGCAAACTCGTCTATTACCAGTACTATAAATGGCAGGTAACGGTGCCCCCGCTGCGGGTTCAGCCTGCGCTGGATGAACTTCGCATTATACTCCCGGATATTACGGGTGCCGGCTTCCTTCAGGAGATCATAACGCACGTCCATCTCAATACACAGGGCATTGAGGGTATGGATCACCTTCTTGGTATCGGTGATGATGGCGTCTTCCTCCCCGGGCAGCTTGGCCAGGAAATGCTTTTCTATCAGCTTATAGAGGCTCAGCTCCACTTTTTTCGGGTCTACCAGCACAAATTTCAGCTGGGAAGGATGTTTCTTGTACAGCAGGGATACCAGCAAGGTGTTGATACCCACCGATTTACCCTGACCGGTAGCACCCGCCATCAGGAGGTGGGGCATTTTGGCCAGGTCGGCAATAAAGTTCTCGTTATCAATCTTCTTACCGATGGCGATGGGCAGGTCCATATTATTATGCTGGAACTTTTCAGAAGCCAGCAGGGCCCTTAGCGAAACGATGCTTTTCTTGACATTCGGCACTTCTATACCGATGGTGCCCTTACCCGGGATCGGCGCAATGATGCGGATACCCAGGGCTGAGAGGCTCAGCGCGATATCGTCTTCCAGGTTCTTGATACGGGAGATCCTTACGCCGGCGGCAGGCACAATTTCGTACAGGGTAACGGTAGGGCCTACGGTAGCGCTGATCTTCTGTATGGAAATATCGTAATTCTTGAGCGTGTCGATGATCTGGTTCTTGTTCTTGTCCAGCTCAGCGGCATCCTGTATGATCTTTTCGGTATTATGGGTATCCAGCAGGTCCAGACCGGGGTACTGGTAGTCCCGCAGGTCCAGCATAGGATCGTAGGGGTCCGTGTGCACCGGTTCCCTTACCAGCTGGATATCTTCCTCTATATCTTCCGGTTCTTCCTCCGGCATGCTTTTTATTTCAAAAGCCACTTCTTCCGGCGGCACATTCCGTTTCTTTCTGGTAGCGGCTTCTATCGTTTCCTCTATATACAGCAGCGGCTCCACGTTCTCTTCGTCTTCCGTTTTTTCCGGCTCTTCCTGCAGTTTTGCGGCTTCCGCCACAAAGGGAGGCGCTGTCACAGGGGGCGGTATCATGGTAACACCGGGCGTTTCGTCGCGTTCTACCAGCTGCATTTCCTCCTCTTCCACTTCTGTGCTGGCAGCGGGGGGAATCACTACCACGCCGGTATCATTATTTTTCAGGCCGTTCCTGCGTTTCGCCGTAGCGGCGGCTTTATCAGCAACGGTGGCCGCAACGGGAACAGGTTCCGGAACGGGTTTCGGTGCACGGGGCTTACGCTCCGGCCATTTAAAGTCAAAATTGAATTTCCATATCAGCCAGGACATCCCGCACACCAGCAGCAGCAGGGCGGTACCTGTTTTGCCTATGAAGCCGCTGGTCCATTTGATAATGGCGTCGCCCAGGGCGCCTCCCCAGGCAAAACCATCATGGATGGCAATAAATGACATGGCGGCACTGATGAACAGCAAGCCGAATAAAATATGCTTGATATTGCGCCAGATGCGGAATACGCGGCGGCCTACAATAAAATTAATGCCCAGTATAAAACAGAGGTAACAGAAAAAGTAAGAGGCTATACCAAAACCGCTGTAAAAGAACCAGTGGGAAACAAAGGCGCCGAGGCGGCCCAGCAGGTTATCCACCTTGATGTCTGTATTGAACAGGATACGGCCGGAATAACGGAAAACCTTATCCTGGTCTTCCTGCCAGGTGAACAGGTAGGAGGTAAAAGCAATGAAGAAGTAAACCGACAACAGCAGGCACACCATCCCCAATACCTTATGCGTACGCTCGTCCCTGACCAGTTCCTTTACCTTTACTTCCGCTTCCCTATCCTTTTTCAGCACGTTTGCATCGGTGTCATTACTGCGTGGCTTCTTGGTATCCGGTTTTTCTGATTTTAATTTATTCTTCGACATAGATTAATTCAGGGCCAAAAATAGGAAAGTTTATGTTAGCTGTCAGTTTTTAGCTGCCCGCTATCAGCAAATAAGCGTATTTAACCCGCTAACAGCTAATTGCTAACAGCTAACAGCTTTTTATAAACTACTCACGCCCAATATCCATTTGGTAATAAACTCCAAAGCCACCGGGTCTATTGTCTGGTCAAGCGAACTATATTCTTCCACCCGGCAGGTGTTGCAACGCTGGAAGAGGTGGTTCAGGCCCTCCAGGCTGCGTGCGGTTACCCGCTGGTTGCCTCCTTTGAGCAATCCCTCCTCGATTAGCCGGAGGTTGCTCCCGGCTTCTACCTGGAGGTCCATACTGCCATTCACCGCCAATACCGGGCAGCTGATCTTTGGCAGGTAATCTGCCGGGTTAAAGCGAACGGCAGAAAGGGCATACGGCGTATTACGGGCCAGGGAGGATTCCACAAACCCCTCTTCGCTGGCAAAAACGTACCTGTTGGGAATACGGCGGTACATTGCTTTCAGGTAGCCTGCACCTTTTGCGCGGATCACGGCGCTGTCTGTTTCCGTAGCCAGCAGGTTGAACCAGGGCCGGGCATACTCCATGACCCCGCGGAGCACGGAGTCCGGGTTCGGGCCTTCCAGCGATTTCAGCTGCTGCAGTACCTGCGCCAGCTGCGCTTCCTGCTGCTGGCGGCCGGTGAGTCCGGGCCCCGCCATAGATACCACAAAGGCCAGCTCCCGGTTGCCTGCGGCGGCCATCATGGCAATGGCAGCGCCTTCACCATGGCCAATGAGGCCAATCTGCTGCGTATCAACGTCCTTACGGGTACGGAGATACGCTATTGCCGCCTGGAGGTCTGCTGCCTGGTCTTCCAGGGTAGCGCTGTTATAGTCGCCGCTGCTGCGGCCTGCACCGCGGTCGTCATATCTTAATACTGCCAGTCCGTTCTTTGTAAGATAGTCTGCCATCACCGCAAAAGGCTTATGTCCCACCATTTCCTCGTTCCTGTCCTGCGGGCCTGCATCGCTGACCAGGATCACCGCCGGGTAGCGCCGGGCGCTGTCTGATGGGCGTGAAAAGGCCCCTGCCAGGGCAATGTCAGCGTCCTGGCCGCTGAAGATCACCTCTTCCTGGCGGTAGCCGAACGGCGGCTGGGGGTCTTGCGGCCGGCGGTAAAGGTTTTCCTTCCGGATCTCGTCCCGGGAGATATTGAGCGGGAGCTGGCGGCCGCCTTGCTGCAGAAAGCCGTTAAAGCGGTGGTTGGCAAAATCCCAGCCGCCTTTATAGCTGAGGCCGATCTCGTTGATCCGGAAACGAAGCTCGCCGGCGGTATAATCCACACTATCCATGGGCAGGGGCACATTGGTATTGTCCGGACTTTCCAGCCGGCCTTTGTAGCCGCGCTTATTTTTTTCCAGTACGATCAGCAGGCGTTGTTTTTCGCCCATATAGTTGCTGAATATACCGTACCAGGTACCGGAAATGTCATGTGTTTCCTGTGCGCAAAGCGTGCCCGCCTGGCATGTGCACAGGAGCATAGCCAGCAGATATTTTACTTTGATCATTTACTTCATCTTTAGTACACCCAGTAAGAGGTTGATCCATCCCACAATAAAAACAAGCCCGCCAATGGGGGTAATGATGCCTATACCGCGAAGCCCCACATTACTGGTCATTTTGAGCACTGTCAGCAGGTAGAGCGAGCCTGAGAAAAGTATGATGCCGCCTATGAAACACCTGCCCGCCCATAAAAGCTGGGATCCGGGTATATAAGCGTATAAAATGCCTGCGGCGAGGAGGGCAAATACATGATAGAACTGGTAGGTAACGCCAGTCTGGAAGGTACTAACGGTTTCAGGAGGCACCAGCTCTTTCAGCTTATGGGCGCCAAATGCCCCTAAGATAACGGCCAGTGCGCCTAATGCGGCTGCCCATACTAAAAAACCCTTATGCATTCTTTACAATTTCAAATGTATCCAAGGAAATATGATCCGAATCGATAATATACTGCGATTGCTGGTAAAAAGGCAGGCGTTCCGCCATCTTCTTCTCGATAAAAGCGGTCAGGTCTTCATCAGCGAGGTCTTGAATCAGCGGGCGCTTGTATTTCTTACGCTGCAGGCGTTCCACCATGATCGGCACAGAGGGGTTCAGCCAGATGGTAATGCCGTTCTCATTCATGAAGTCCATATTATCCTGGAAGCAGGGCGTACCGCCCCCGCAGGAGATCAGGAAACTGTCCTGCAGCACCAGTCCGCGCAGGATGGCGCTTTCCCTTTCCCGGAAATAATCCTCCCCCTTGGTGGCGAAGATATCGCTCACGGCCATCTCTTCCTCCGCCACGATCACCTCGTCCAGGTCGTAATAGGGCAGATTCCAGTGCTCGGCCAGCTGTTTTCCCCAGTATGTTTTGCCGGCTCCCATGAAGCCGATTAAAAAGATTTTCAAGATGTCTGTTGTTAGTTGTTGTCAGTTGATAGTAGTGGTCCACGCCAGGCACATACCTTCCTCGCCTTCCATAATATAATATTGCAAATATAACCGTGCAATTGTATCCAACCTGTTAAAATTACAGGAGATAAAACCGGCCGGCTGAAAAAGGAATGGTTCCAGCTGTATATGTTCTTTAAAATCAATGCTTCCAAGCCCGTACCATTTGTATACGGCCTCCTTGGCGCTCCAGCACACCGTTTTGTGCGCCAGGGAGTGGAGGGGGTCCATAAAAGCCTGCTCTTCCGGTCCGAGGAACTTATGGGCCACCTTCTCTATTTTAGGTTGCATTGCTTCAATATCGATGCCAACTGAACTCTTTTTACTTACAATGGCCGCTACATAGTCCCGGCAATGGGAGATGGAGAAATGGAAGCTGTTATATTCCAGGACGGGCTTGCGGCTGCTCATCACGCGGATGTCCTGTATCGGGAATTCGGGGAATAGCTCCAGCAGGAGGTAGCGCCCTGCAAAATGCTGTAAACGTTTATGCGGATGATGTATTTCGGGCGAGATATTGACCCGGGACCTGAAAAAGCTTTCGTTCTCTTGTTCACCAATTTTCCACACTCCGAGGCGGGTGCCCTGATCCATTTGTATCGTACGTATTAATGGCATATCTTGCCAAATTAATACAAAATCAGCTATGATCTTATCTGATACCCGCATCCTGGAAGAAATTGAAAAAGGGACCATCGTCATCTCCCCCTTTGACCGGAAATACCTGGGCACCAATTCTTACGACGTGCACCTGGGTAAACACCTGGCTACGTACAAAGACCGGGTACTGGATGCGCGTAAACATAACGAGATCGAACATTTCGAGATCCCTGCAGCCGGCTATGTGCTGCAACCCGGCACCTTATACCTGGGCGTAACCGAAGAATATACGGAAACACATGCACACGTACCTTTCCTGGAAGGCAAGAGCAGTACCGGCCGCCTGGGAATAGACATTCATGCCACCGCCGGGAAAGGCGATGTTGGCTTCTGCAATACCTGGACCCTGGAGATCTCCTGCGCACAACCGGTAAGGATCTACGCCGGCATGCCCATCGGACAGCTGATCTATTTTGTGGTGGAAGGAGAAGTAGCTACGTTCTACAACAAAAAAGGCAATGCCAAGTATAACAGCCGCACCGTGAAGCCGGTAGAAAGTATGATGTGGAGGAATGAGTTCTAGGGATGTAGTGTAGATATAGTAGAGATGTTATGTAGATGTTATGTCTCTTTAAGATACATAACATCTACATAACATCTACATAACATGTACATAATATCCCCGGGGGATTACCGCATCAGTAACGAATACCCGCTACTTCCCTGATGAAGCATTCTTCTCCATCTGCTTAATGATCTTATTCACCTCCGATTCTGTAGACCGCAGCTTTTGCTGGCAGAACTCTATCAGCAAAGCCGCGCGTTTTACCTTTTCCGCTAATATATCTACGGGAACGGATTCGTTCCCGATCTCTTCTGCTATTGTTCTCAGCTCTTCGTAGGCCGCTTCATATGTCAGGTCCTGCTGTTCCATTGCGCTTATTTTTTGCTGTTACGGTTGCGTTCAATGCAGTATCAGACAGCAATATACTGATATCGCTGCCCGGCTCAATATTTACGGCATTCGTGGTGATATGCCCCTTATGGTATACCAGTGCGAAGCCCCGCTTCAGGATGTTGGCGGGACTCACCAGTTTAAAAACAGTGTCATGGTGCTCAATCCCCATTCGTTTATGCTGAAAATAGTTCCTGCTGAAGGAACGGATATTCGCTACCTGGTTGGACAGCTCATTCCTTTTATTGGCCACCAGTATCTGCGGCCGGGAAAGCAGCTGCCCCGACAGCCCTATCAGTGCGCGCTGCCGGTTGCTGAGCACTTCCCGGGCGGTGTTGATCATCCTTTGGTTATAATAGGCCAGTACATCCTTTTGTGTGGACAGCATATCCCTGGATGTGTTGACGATCCGGGTATGGATGGCAGACAGGGCCTGGAAATGGGCAGAGAACAGCTGCTGTGACCTGATCAGGATCAGCTGCTGCATAGCCACCATACCGTCTTCAAAGGCCTTGTTATGGGCAATGATATACTCCGCCGCCTTGGTGGGCGTTTTGGTTGGCGTATGCGCCATCATATCAACGATGGTTTCATTCTTCTGGTGACCGATACCGGTGATCACCGGTATGGGAAAGCGGGCCACGGTTCTGCCCAGGCGGTAGGTATCAAAGATCAGGAAATCGGTCTGCGCCCCGCCTCCCCTGATCAGCACCACGGCATCGTATGGTTTACCGCTGTTGAAAATATCAATGAAGCGTTGCTGCACCTGTTCTGCATTGACCTCTCCCTGCACCACGGTGAAGTAGTTATCCACCACAAAGCGATAGCCAAAACGGTTGTTGTGCAGCGTATGGATAAAGTCCTGGTAACCGGCAGAATTGCTGGAAGTCACCACTGCTATCTGCTGCAGCACCGGCTTCAATGGCAGCTGGTTGTTCCTGGTCAGGTAGCGGTCGCCCACCCTGGTAATGAAGTCCGGGTTCTCTGCCAGCAGCCTGTTCAGGATTTCCTGCTTTTGCTGTTCCAGCAGTCCGATGGTGAAATTGGCGTCAATATCCAGCAGCGTAATCTGCAGGCCATAGACCTGATGGTAGTTAACGGCTACTTTCACCAGTACATTGATACCATTCTTAAACAGCTGGCCGGTAATGCGTTCAAAGTCCTTTATTTTATTGGCGCCTGTTCCCCAGGCCACTGCAGCCACCTTGGCGATGATATCGCCGGCATGATCCTGTTTCTCCACCAGGTCAAAGTAGTGATAACCCCGTTGCTGGTAAAAGGAGTAGTTGGTTACATCGGCAACCACCCAATAGCTTTGACCCGCAAATGCACTGGCAATTGCCTGCTGGATCCTGGCGCTGAGGTCAGACAGCTTTATGTATGGTGTTGCAGACATAAGGGGAAGTTACAAATTCCAAAATCCAAAATCCAAATTCCAAAGGCGAAACGGGTGCAAGTTATGCTAAAATATTTAGTAAGTGCTGAAAATTAACAAATGAGGAAGGAAAGTTGGGAAATAGCTAAAATGGACAAGTCCGTTTTTGTATTTAAAACGATATTGCGTGAGAAAGGTAATATTAAGTTTATCGCTTTTCTATCACCTTTAACAAATAAATTAATTGCTGATAAGGAGCATGTTTAGCATGGCCAATTCACCTAATGCTGATCGTTATTTGAGAGTCATGAGCTGGCAGTTTAATTCACCATATTCAACCAAAACAAAATCGCAGGGGGGCGTAAACATTACGGCCTTGCTATATTCTGAAAAAGCCTGTCGGCCATCCCATGCAACGGGCCATTAATGCCGGATTACTTTTTGACAGATGGATAAACCCCGCGTTTCTCAGCGTTAAGCTAACTATTACGTTCGGGGATACCTTAAAGACAATCTTAAATGAACCTGATTATGAAAATATCCACGATGACTGTTCCGCATGTAAAGATCAAAGTGACTTTAAATAAATACAGCCAATAACATTGCGCTATGTCCTTATAAATTCAAGCATCGAACATTGTACTCAAAAAAACATGCAGTATATGGTTCACTTCGATCCTGACGAATTTATCGAATTACTGGTAAAGTACCATGATGGCGAAGCAAACAAAAAGGAAACACGTTACGTTGAACATCAGCTGAAGGAAAATGCAAGGGCCCGCAGCTTATGGGAGGATGTACTGATCACCTTCGCGGACGAAGATAAACAGCACGGGCACACGCCGGTGAAACGGATGAAACGCCCCCTGCCCTACTGGCTGGCAGCAGCGGCAGCCGTGCTGCTGGTGATTGTGCTGGATAGTATTTACCTCCGGCTGCATAAGCGCCAGCAGGCAGTTCATGATACGCATAAAAAAGCCGTTATCCTCCAGCTGGCAGATGGCCGCAGCATCCAGCTGAGTGATGAACCCGCAGACTCCTTACGCCCTGTGAGCTTACCGGACATCCGTGTGGAAGAGCAGTATGCCCGGCAGGCTAATACACTGATCGTACCCCGTGGGTTTACCTACGCTGTTAAACTGGCGGATAGTACTACCGTTTATATCAACGCGGCCACCCGTCTTAAGTTTCCGCTGGTCTTTAAAGACAGCCGCCGGGAAGTGGAAGTAGAAGGAGAAGCGTATTTTGAAGTGGCTCCTGACCCTGCACGGTCTTTTGTGGTTCATACCGGGCACGCAGATGTAGTTGCGCTGGGCACTTCTTTCAATGTAACCACTTACGACAACCAGTTCAGCACCGCATTACTGACAGGCGCTGTGGTAGTGCTGGAAAAGAACAGGATGATCCAGTTATCTCCCGGCCAGGCCGCGTTTAAAGATCAGGAGAGCGGACAACTGGTAATGGATAACATCATTAATGATACGGTACCGGGATGGGTAAACGGAAGATATGTATTCAGCAAGAAAACACTGAAGGAAGTATGCAGTACCATTGAGCGTTTGTACGATGTGGAGATCATATTTGACAGGCCTGAAATTGCGCAGCAGAAGTATAACGGAGCCGTATATAGGCACGAACCGGTGGAAATATTCCTGGACAATGTTGCCAAAACATTGCGGGTAAAATGGACCTGGGATGAAGAAAAACGCGTGCATCTGAAGTAACAACACCTGCATTAACCCCAAAAAAATATGCTGGTTTTCAGCTCCTGTTATAACATTGCAGTAGTATTAGCTAATTTGTATTGTAATCCCAGCCGGTAGCCAACCCGGCCATTGAAAGCCATTGAAAATACAATCCTGTTAAAAGGCACATCACCGATGCTGCCTCGGGTTCATATAACCAGAGAAGTGACCGGATCAATTCAGTGCCCCCGCTGCACCCTCAAGCAATGGAGGCATCAATGTTAAACTAATGAAATACCTTTTTCTTTGTTTGATCAACGCTTATGCATACATCCGTTCAAACCGACAAGGTTAATGGTAGCGGCGGCATTGTAGTACCAGTACCCTGGGATCTGAAAGGTCTGCTGGCGCCCTGGGCTGATGCAACGTGTATATCCTATGATTTCGGCACGATCGTACGGCAGGTACTGAGCACTCCCGACTACCAGGTTCACGTGGCATTATTCAACATGCACCGTACCGTAACACTTCATCCCACCTGGGATACGCCTACTATCGCCCTGCAGTATATTAAACAGGGCAGGATCTTTTCCAGGTTAAACGGCGCTGAAGAGATCATGCTGGAACCATCCAGGTACAACCTCTTTCACGTAGCCGCCGGTAAACATATTTCACAACCGCAGAAAGGCCTCAGCGAATCATTGCGTATAGAGATCTCCCCGGCATTCCTGCAGGAACTGCTCAGCGCTCACCCCCAGCTGCAGAAAATGCTGGAGCTGCTGCACCAGCAGCACAGAACCGGCGGGCTGCTGGCGCCCGCAAGAATGAACGGGAAAGTGAAGAATATTATTCACGAAATATATCACTGTAAAAAGAACGGTCCCTCCCTGTATCTTGAAATAAAGGCACACATTTACAGCCTGCTCAGTGCATACGATGAAGAACTGACATTAGCCCATGACCTGGAAAACATACAGGGTTCCAAAATGGAGAAGATCATTATGGCTGTGCAACAGTTTATCACCAGCTATCCGCATATCCATGAATGCAGCCTCGAGAACCTGTCGCGCCAGTTCAATGTCAGTCCCTCCACATTGAAAATGCATTTCAAAAAACACTGCCAGGTAGCCCTGGGCGATTTTGTGCAACAGCAATGCCTGCTGAAAGCACAGGAGCTGCTGCTGCTGGATGTAAGTCCGGTAAGGGATATTGCGCAACAGCTGGGATACACCGACGTATCCAACTTCTCCAGGGCCTTCCGGAACTATACCGGCTACACACCCAACCAGGTAAAAATGGATCCTGAAGAGTTCAGGAACAGCCGCAAGCCGAAAGTCTGAAATAAATGTGGAAACGGATGGTACCTTTTTCCCTTCTCTACGTTGTTATGTAAATCCGGCGGCAATGCCGCAGGGGATTACTATGTAAATCACCAATCAACCAATCGTTCAACATGAGCCAATTCAAGAACCTGCTTTCACTGGCCGCGTGCCTGGTGGTCCTGCCAATGACCGTGTGCGCGCAAAGCAGCTGGAAAATGCAACCCGTAGGCATCCAGACACGCTGGGCCAAAGATGTGAGCCCCGATAAAACGCTGCCGGAATATCCAAGGCCCCAGATGGTACGTGCGCACTGGCAAAACCTGAACGGCCTCTGGCAGTATGCCATTACGCCCGGGGATGCAGCCGCCCCGGAACAATTTGATGGCAGCATACTGGTTCCCTACCCGATAGAATCTGCGCTGTCCGGCGTAAAAAAGGCAGTGCTCCCACATCAGCTCCTGTGGTATAAACGCACCATTACCGCACCAGCCAGGCAGGCAGGAGAACGTGTACTGCTGAACTTCGGCGCGGTAGACTGGCAGGCAACCGTTTACCTGAATAATAAACCCGTGGGTGAACACGCAGGTGGTTACCAGCGCTTCTCGATAGATATTACCGATGCACTGCAAAGCGGCAGCAACGAGCTGCTGATAAAAGTGTATGATCCTACAGACCAGGGACCTAACCCGCATGGTAAACAGGTGCTCAACCCCGCGGATATTTACTACACGCCCTGCACAGGCATCTGGCAGACCGTATGGATGGAAGTGATCCCCGCTGCTGCCATTGCGGATATCAAACTCAGCCCGGATATTGACCGGCAGGTGTTGCATGTAAACGTAAAAGCGCCCGCAGATTGTGAAGTGTTACTAACCGCCAGCGCCGGAGGAAAAACAGTCAGCACTGCCAAAGGCACGCCCGGCGCCGATATTGAGCTGCCTGTTAAACAGGCAAAACTGTGGAGCCCCAACAATCCTTTTCTGTATGACCTGAAAGTACAGCTGGTAAAAAACGGGAAAACTACAGACGAAGTGAAGAGCTACTTCGGTATGCGTAAAGTGGAGGTGAAAAAAGATGCAGCTGGCTTTGACCGCATATTCCTGAACAACCAGTACACTTATAACCTCGGTACCCTGGATCAGGGTTTCTGGCCAGACGGTATCTACACCGCGCCCACTGATGAAGCACTGGCTTTTGACATCAGGGCCATTAAGGCCATGGGCTTTAATACCATCCGTAAACATATCAAAGTAGAACCAGACCGCTGGTACTATCACTGCGATAAACTGGGTATGCTGGTCTGGCAGGACTTTGTAAATCCCCCGCACCATATGCCGGAGGGCGCAAAAGAAACATTTGAAAAAGAAGTGGCCGCAACGATGGAGCAACTGCATAACCATCCCTGCATCACCACCTGGGTGCTCTTCAACGAAAAATGGGGCGCCTTTGATCAGCAACGCCTCACGGAATGGGTAAAGCAAAAAGATCCTTCCCGGCTGATTAATGGTCACTCCGGCGAAATACTCTACGTGAACGAGAAGCTGCGCAGCCCCTCACCCAATGCCTGGGTAAGCGCGGATATGACAGACGTTCACTCCTATCCCGACCCGATGAACGCACCTGCCCTGCCAGGGAAAGCGCGCATCCTGGGCGAATTTGGCGGCATTGGGGTGTTTATCCCGGATCACCAGTGGAACCCCATGAACGCCTGGGGATACATCCAGGTAACGCCCTCTGCCCTGAAAGGAAAATACACCATCATGAATCAGCACCTGCAACTGCTGGAGAAAGAAGGCCTCAGCGGCTCTATCTATACGCAGCCGTTTGACGTGGAAGGCGAACAAAACGGACTGATGACCTACGACAGGGAAATTATTAAAATACCTTTTGAAGAGCTCCGCAGGATACACAGCCCGCTGCTGGCAACTGCCGATAATATTCCGGCAGTGAGCGCAAAGGCGGCAGATATTACCGACCCCGGTATTCTGTACAGCCAGTTGTTACAGCAATACGTGGAAGGGAAAAAAGATCCGGCATTCCTGCGCAGGCTGGCGATGTCGGCACAGCAAACCGGCGATAAGTTGGGCGCCCGCAGGGCTGCGGCCGATTATATTGCAGGACTTCAATCTCCCTTTTCCGCAGAAGACCTCTCTTATGTAATGCAGGTAACAACGGGCACAAAGGATGCCGGCTTTGCACTCATACGCCAGCATGCCGAAGAGATCAACCGCACCCTGGGCAAACGGCAGGCCGATGTAAAGATGATGAACCTGATCTACCAGGATGAGATACATCCATATGTATCAAATCCCCAATCCACGCCAGACTGGAATACACTGGCGGCCAATGTAAGCAGCTATGGCGCTCCCGGCGAAGAGATATTGTTACGGGCCAAAACCATTCATTTCCTGAACAAACAGGAATGGGAAAACTTTGCACAGGCGGCCAATGAATACATCGGCAAATACGGTCAGCACCTGAGCGCAGATGAGCTGAACCAATATGCATGGACGGCATTCGAGCAGGTAGAGAACCCTTCCCTGCTGGAACCTGCTTTAAGCTGGAGCCGCTTATCGCTCAAGGCGGGCGAGCAGCCGGCCTACCTGGACACTTACGCCAACCTGCTGTATAAGCTGGGTAAAACGGAAGATGCGATACGCCAGCAGGAAAAGGCGGTAAGCATGCTGCCCGATGCCGCGCTGAAGGAAAACCTGGAGAAGATGAAACGGGGCGAACGAACCTGGAAATAATAACGCGGATCACCAATAGATTCTTAAACACAGGACCGCTTTTCAGCGGTCCTTTCTCTTTATTGCCAGCGGAAAATTGCGCAGATTTTCCTACCTTCATCCAGCTTTTTCAGCGCTCCCGATATACACCTTACAATTGAACAATTGTCATGTAAGCAAACACCGCAAGAAACTTATGCAACCTAAAAGCGATGCATATCTGCTGGCCCAATTGAAAGCCGGTGATGAAGCAGCCTTCACGGAACTATTCAACAAGTACAGATCCGTTTTGTACATGGAAGCATATTACCGCTTAAAAGACCACCAGGAAGCACAGGATATCGTACAGAATATTTTTACCTGGATATGGATGCATAGATCCGCCATCCCTGCAGAAATTACCTTCAGGCAATACCTTTTCCGCGCCGTCCGCAACAAGTGCATCGATAAACACCGGAAATCAAAAACAGTAATGCACTTCATCCGGGAATACGGGTATGCAAAAGAATCCGGCACCAACCAGGTTCCGCTGGAAACAAAGGAGTTATCCCAACAGCTTACCAACGCTATCAATGCTATTTCTGCGCCCGCATCCCGGAAAGCATTTCAGCTGCTCTACCAGGAAGGCAAAAGCCATAAAACAATTGCCCTGGAAATGGGCATCAATGTCCAAACCGTTAAGAACCAGATCAGCCGGGCTTTAAAAGTACTGCGAGGCAAACTGAAAAGCGCCTGATCATCCGTGTTACCTTTTTCCATCATGAACGATTAAATAGTAGTATGCACCCAGACCAGGACTATATCCGACAGCTGGTGATCGAAGAGATTGCCGGTACGATCAGTGAACCGGATGCCGCTCATCTGCGGCAGATCATTGCCGAAAGTTCAGCGGCCTGGGTACTCTATACACAGCTTCACCAGGAGCTGGACAGCTTTGAGGTACGTGCAGCCAGGGAAGCGCTGGCCTATAACCTCACAGCAGCGCAAATTCTTGCTGACAGTAAAAAAAAGAGAAGAAAGCGGCAGGGCATTGCAATAGGCAGCGTAGCCATGCTATTCCTCCTGGGCATCGGCTTATACGCTTACTTCCTTTCTGACAAACCACAGCCGGAGCTGGTTTCCTCCCCCGGCGGACAGCAGTTTGTTCAGCTGCAGATCGGCAATGAAAAAACAATCACGCTTTCTGAAGAAAAACAGCAAATAGCGCTGAAAGGTATCACCTTAAACAATGTTGAGCGAACGCTGAGTTATACAGCAGATAAGGCGCCCGCCGGTGTGGCAACACTACGTGTTCCACCGGGAAAGGACTATAAAATTCAGCTGTCTGACGGCACCGAGGTGTGGTTAAACTCTTCCTCAAAGCTCCGGTTCCCCTTCAGCTTTGATGAAAAGACAAGGGAGATCACCGTTAGTGGTGAAGCCTGGCTGAAGGTAGCTCCTGATCCGCAAAAACCTTTTATTGTGCACCTGCCCAACAGCAGTCATGTAGAGATACTGGGTACTTCTTTTAATGTTAATACCTATAACGAGGACAGGATCAGCGTATCGCTGCTCGAAGGAGCGGTAAAGATGCAAACGCAACGCGAGGCCAAAATACTGAAGCCCGGGCAGCAAACGGTTTATACCCCGGAAAAGGGATTACAACTCACAACTTTTGATAAAGAAGATGTGCTGGCCTGGCAACAGGGGATCTATCGTTTTGAAGACGCTTCCCTGGAAGAGATCTGCCAGGTGATTCCCCGCTGGTATGGCATTGAAGTGATCATTGATAACCCACAGGCGGCGAAGCAGCGATTTACCGGGTCTTTTGACAGGAACCAGGCAGTGCAGGCGTCTTTGGAGCGATTAAAGGCTACGGAGTTGATTGATTATGATTTTGATGAGGAGGGGGTGTTGCATATTCACTAAGCAACAGCTGTTATTTGCCTGCTTCCTTCTTTTTCAGATAGTATGTAAAGCTAAGCAGAAAGAACCGCTTTAAGATCCTTCCCTGTACATCTTCAATATAGTTCTCGCCAACATTCCTGGTAATGCTCAGGTTCTGGCTAAGCAGGTCAAATCCCTGCAGCCTGATGCTTCCCTGCTTATGGGCAAACAGGCTTTTGGAAATGAAGGCATTCAGCAATACGGCATGCTGGTTATAAGCCTGGGCCCGGCCTGCGTTGAGCAGGTAATCTGCATTTCCACCAAAGCTGATTCCACCCGGCAGGCTGATACTGAAAATGGACGATAAATTGTAGCTGAAATAATTACTATTGTTATCCTTTTGAACAGTATACCTTACACCATTCCAAATGACACTTCCCTGCGCAGTAATATTGAGTACATCCTTTGCATAGTTAAAAGCAAGTTCCTGCGTAATACTGAAATTTCGCATTAATCCTTGTACACCGTTTATGAAATTAATATCACGGCCAACAAATACGGCGGTATTTGTGTTGACAGACGACACCTGCTTTTTCAGCGGCAGGCTGTTCACCACATTTATGCTAAAGGTGTAAGCGCCGCTTACATTCAGGGGCTTGCTCACCTGTCTGCCAAGAGAATCGAACCAGTTTGTATTTATGATCTTATCAGGATAAAAAGCAAGATTTGTACTGGCAGAAAAACCATTCATGGAACTGGCGTTAAAAGCATTATACCAGGCGCTGAAACTGTGAATAAGCGCTGGCTTAAGATCCGGGTTACCCAACTGTATATATAGCGGATTACTGTTATCAGGTATTGGCTGCAGCTGCGTCATGCTGGGTTGCTGCGGGCTGCCATGGTAGGAGAACTGCAGCCTTTTGCTGCTGGTGAAAGCATAGCTGAATGTGGCCATCGGGAAGACGTTGACCATGGATTGATGTATCCGGTTATTGCTGCTGATATTGTCATTACTGAGCTTACTGAACTGTATATATCCGCCAAGGCTGTATTCATATTTTTGTTTCCTGGTGCGAATGCTCAGGCTGGCGAGGTGAAAGGAGTAATTGTTCCGGAATGAATTACTCAGACTATCGTTAATACGGTCGTACACTTTACCTGTATAGTTGTAGTCATAGGCAAGCTGACTGGAATGCATGCCGGTGGTACTGTAAACATAAAGCACATCTAGGAAACGGTCTTTAAGAACAGGCGCTGTATATGTCGATGAAAAACGACCCATGTGGTTCTTGTTGCCTATATCCTTTCGCTGGTTGATCGTATCACCGATGGCTACACCATTTGATTGAAAAAATAAATTATCTGATCTGTTAAAATTTTCCTGGTGATTATCACTACCAAAAAAGCCAAAATTAGCACTTATGTTATGGCCCTTTTTCTTAAATGTTTTTCCAATAAGGATATTGACACTATATAGCGGAGTGCTCCCGCTACCTGCATTTTGCATTGTTCCCCTGTTTACTGATGTCTTCTCACTGTTTAGTGATTCGTACCGGTTCTCCAGCGCATTTTTTGTTTTGCTGTAACTGAGGTTTCCGCTAAGCGTTATCGTATACGTTGAATCCGGTCTATACTCGGTACGTACATCAAAATTATGATAGGTATTGTTATCGAATGAATGGTTATCCTGGTTGTAGTAATAAGTGGTGTCAGGTAAGAGGTTCTGCCTGGCCACATTGTTTTCGTTTTCCAGGCGGTAATCGCCAATCGTGTAGCTGCCGCTTATTTTTAGTTGCTCACTGATATCCTTACTATAGTTTACCCCACCATTCCAGTTCCTCGCAAGACCGCTACCGGCAATTATCCTTGTTTGTCCTTCCTGGTAGCCGTTGATGTTGTTGCCATTACCTAATAATGTCAACTGTTCACCATCGCCGAAGCGGCTCAGATGCGCACTGCCGGCAAAGCGTTCTGTTGTTCCATAACCTGCTGATGCCTGTCCAACAAATGCCCCTTTCCCATCCTTCCTGATGGTAATATTAATCGCCTTCTCCTTGTTTCCGTCCTCCACGCCCGAAAACTGCGACTGGTCTGATCGTTTATCGATCAGCTGTATCTTATCTATCATATCAGCAGGCAGGTTGCGGGTGGCCATTTTAGGATCATCACCGAAGAAGGGTTTACCATTCACCAGTATCCGCTTTACTACCTGGCCATTTACCTTTATCGTACCATCTTTTTCAATCTGAACGCCGGGCAGTTTTCTTAACAGCTCTTCCATTACTGCATTTTCTCTCGTTTTGTAGTAAGCTGCATTAAACTCCAATGTATCCCGCTTTACTACCATGGGCGTTCTTACCTGTACAATTTCTACCGTCTTTAAACTTACGCCCGTTCCCTGCAGGCTGATCACACCCAGATTTACCAGCGTATCAATAGGTGTAATGGTGAGCGCATGCAAAACCGGCTGGTAACCCAGGTAGGTGATATACAACTTATAGCTGCCTGCCTGCACACCTTTCAGCAAAAAAGCACCTTTGGCATCTGTAAACCCTGTAGCTACGTTTGTGGAGTCCTGTGCGCTTAACAAGGCTATCGTTGCATTTTCCAGCGGCTGCTGGCTGTCTTTGTCTGTTATACTGCCTTTCACCCAGACTGCTGGCTGTGTCTGGGGCCGCGCCCGCAGCGCGCACAGGGTAACAATAATGACGATGAGGAGGGTTTTACTCATCCTGAATAAATAATAGGTCCTTTAATGGTTTCAATCCTCCTGAGGGAAGAGGTGATTGTAAGTTAAGAAGTAAAACGCAATTTGCAGGGCGCTGCCGGCTTAATTTTAAAACATTGCCTACTGCGATAAGGTTACAGCATCATTCGTTATCTTATCTCTCCACATATAGACCTCCTCTATAGGCGATAGGTTATTACTATAAGTAATAATGTGGTACCTTTTCTTATTTTCACCGTTAGTAATACAGTGGATCCCAACAAAACCCATTGACCTTGAAAACTACAATCATGATGTCGCGGAATGCGCTGAGTAACCCCGGCAGGTTTGACCACGAAGCATTTGTGCATTTACTGATAAAGCAGCAGGCAGGAATAACATCAAGGAAAGAAAATACATTCATTCAAAAAATGCTGGACGAAAGTGCTGAAGCCAGGGAGCTATTCGATGAAGTACATGAAACGTCCCGGAATGAAAACTGGGAACCACCACACAGGAAACGTTTCCCTCTGTATATAGCGGCCGGCGTCACCTTGTTGCTTGCAACCGGCGCCGGTTATTTTTATTTTAGGGAAACAGCGCCAGGTAATATACCCCTGAAAACCCTGGCAGCGCCACCAGGCGCTAACAGCACCATCAAACTGGATGATGGAACGGAGATCAGGTTGAATGCAGCTACCACCATCCGGTATCCTGCAGATCTTAAAAGGAGCAAACGCCGTGAAGTGTATGTTGAAGGCGAGGCTTTCTTCACCGTCAGCGCCGATCCTCAAAGGCCTTTCATGGTGCACAGCAGCCTGGCTAATATTGAGGTGCTGGGTACCAGCTTCAATGTCCGCACCTATGACAGCAGCGTCCGGGTATCCTTGGTAAGCGGCGCTGTAGCCATCACCACCCGCGAAGGAGAAAAAGTAAAGCTGAATCCCGGTTATACTGCCACACTCGAAACATACATCCCCCAACTGCTGGTAAGCGCTTACAGACCGGATACTGTGCTCGGCTGGCTGTCTGGTATGTACCGCTTTGAGAATACCCCATTAAGAAAAGTATGCCGGATGGCTGAACGCGCCTATAACATCCGGATCAGTATTGACAGCGATGAACTGGCCAACGTTTGCTACACCGGTATTATTAACGCCCGTAAACCCGTGGAACGCCTGCTGGAAGATATTGGCTATACTACCGCGATAGACTATAATTTTGATGGAACAGGACAATTGCACATTACCCCTGCTTGTCCCAAATGACCACAAAAATGCTCCCAAATGATAACTGCAATATGCCGCCATTTCACTACATTCGGATATGCTCAAAAGAACCATTCCCAGTATCGTTGCCCTCCTGTTGGTAGTGCTCTTCCTCTACACCGGTATCAGTAAACTGATGGACTATACCGTCTTTAAAGAGCAGATAGCCGTATCCCCCATCCTGGCCCCCATAGCGCCCTTTGTTGCCTGGGCCCTGCCCCTGGTGGAATTTGCCGTAGCCATCGCCTTATTCATACCCGCATGGCGTTTGTGGGGCCTGTATGCCTCCTCGGTACTGATGCTGCTGTTCACCGTCTATATTGCCGCAATCCTGAGCTTCAGTACGGAACTGCCCTGCAGTTGCGGCGGCATACTGCAGGAAATGTCCTGGCAGCAACACCTCGTCTTCAATATCACCTTTACTATACTCGCTGTTGTAAGCGCTATACTTGAAAAGAAACGCCGCAAAGCAAAAAACACCGGCGACAGCGATGCAGCGTTTAGTTTAACCTGAAACAAATTTCCCCTGCGCACAGGCAGATCCCGGTACTATTTGTCATCTACAAAAAGTATCTTTCAGGATAAATCTACCTGTTCATCATGCAAAAACACCTATTTACGCTGGGGTTTGCCGCATTGCTGGCAGCCTGTAATACCGGCAGCAGTACCAATACCGGTCATACCGGCGCTGATACCTCTCAAAATGCGGCTTTCCGCGAATATGAAGCACATTACCTGGCCGCCCTATGGAAAACTTATCCTGAGTGGGCTACCGCGGTAGGCTTCCATGAACATGATACGGTGCTGGTCGTTCCTGACAGCGCAGCCATGGAGGCAGAACTGGCCTTCCTGCAGCAACAGCAGGACTCCCTGCAAAGCTATGATACCAGCAAATTAGGCGTAAGCCTGCTCACAGACTACTACCTGATCCGCAACCAGCTGGAAGGCCGTAAGTGGGATCTTGAAAAGGCAAAGACCTATGAATGGGCGCCTACTTCCTACAACGTGATCGGCACCTTCGCATCTATGCTGAATGAGAACTATGCCCCGCTGGACGAAAGGCTGCGCAGCTTTCACGCCCGGATGGCCAACATCCCCGCTTTTTATGCCGCCGCCAAAAAGCTGATCAAAGATCCCGTACCGGAGCTTACAAGCCTGGCGCAGGATCAACACCTGGGCGGGTTGTCCATCTTTGAAAAAGACCTGGCAGACTCCCTCAGTAAAAGCGGTTTAAGCACAGCAGAGAAAAAAGCGCTGCTGGACCGCGCCAAAACAGCGGCAGGCGCTATCCGCGACTTTGCCGCCTGGCTGAAAGCGCTGAAAGTGGAACATCCCCGCAGTTTCAGACTGGGTGGAGACCTGTATGAAAGCAAGTTTAAGTATGATATACAGTCTGCCTATACGGCCGCCCAGATCTACGATTCTGCTATTGCCCGCAAGAACTGGATCCATACTGAAATGGCCCGCATCAGTAAACAGCTGTGGCCCAAATATTTCGGCAGCACACCGGTACCTGATGACCAGCTGGTGCTGATCAAACGGATGATAGATACCCTGTCCATACAGCACGTAAAACCGGCTGAATTCCAGCAGGCCATTGAACAACAGCTGCCAACGCTGTCTGCTTTTATCAAGGAAAAAAACCTGCTTTACATGGATCCTTCCAAACCGCTGAAAGTGCGTAAAGAACCCGGATATATGGCCGGTGTAGCCGGAGCCTCCATCAGCGCTCCTGGTCCTTACGACAAAGAAGGCAATACCTATTACAATGTAGGCAGCCTGGAAGGATGGACACCCGAAAGAGCGGAAAGCTATCTGCGCGAGTACAACCACTATATTTTGCAGATACTGAACATCCACGAAGCGATCCCCGGCCACTATACACAGCTGGTTTACGCCAACCAGTCGCCCAGCCTTATCAAATCCATCCTGGGCAATGGCGCGATGATAGAAGGATGGGCCGTATACACAGAACAGATGATGCTGGAAAACGGCTACGGCAACAATGAACCCGAAATGTGGCTGATGTGGTATAAATGGAACCTGCGCGCTGTTTGCAATACCATTCTGGATTACAGCGTACACGTGAATAATATGAGCAAAGAAGACGCCATCAAACTGCTGACCCAAGAAGCGTTCCAGCAACAGGCAGAAGCAGCAGGTAAATGGAAACGGGTAAGCGTTACCAGCGTACAGTTAACCAGCTACTACACCGGCTATAAGGAGATCATCGACCTCCGGACTGCCTACAAAGAAAAGATGGGGGATAAATACAACCTCAAAGCATTTAACGAACAATTCCTCAGCTACGGCAGCACACCGGTGAAATACATCCGGCAGCTGATGTTAAATTAGTTTGAGGGTTTTAACGTTTGAGGGTTTGAAAGTTTGAAGGCGTCTCACATAACAGGACGCCTTCAAACTTTCAAACCCTCAAACATTTTAACTGCCTTATTGCTGTTGCAGCTCTTTCAGTATTTTATTCAGCTTTACAGGATCCTTCATGTAGGGGCTGAGGTCAAACACCGCTACCCTGCGAAAATCAGTAGGGGCGCTTTCTCCCTGCAGGGCAATATATCCTTCCTTCAACAGCTGGCCGTCTTTCTTCACCGCCGGATCATAGTTGGATACGGAACCTCCGCCTATCTGCGGTTTCGTATAGGTAAGTACGGTATCCCCGCCGGCTATATGATGAACGATGGAATCGCCCAGCACCAGGGCTGCTGCCCTTACCCACTGTTCGCCGGCATATGTTTTGGACGTAGAGGAAATACAGTGATCCGTGATCAGTTTACCATGCATCACCACGTTGGTACCAGGGGTGCAAAGATTGGCAGTAGTGCGGGGATCTTTCCCGTTGCCGCCCAGTAATTGCATCTCCAGGGAAACAGGAAAATCCTGGTCTTTACGCATACTGGCGGCCGACTGTGAATGCAGCATGGCCCCGTTGTTACGGATAGCCCATCCCGGGCCGCCGGCCACCTGGTCTCCCACAAAACGGTATTCTACCACCAGCAGGTATGCGCTGAAGGGCTGCTTGTAAAAGATATGCCCGTATTGTTCGTCAAAATTGCTGTATTGATCATACCGCACTTTCAGCAGACCATCCTCTACACGGAAGGTGTTGCCGAAATTATCGTTCAGTTCATGACCGGCGATCTTGATATCCCAGTCTTTCAGATCTTTACCATTAAAAAGTTCTATCCATTTACCGGGTGAAGCCGTCTTTGCAGACTTTTGCGCACAGGCGGATACAGATAACAGCAGCAGGCAACCGTAGAGCAGTTTTTTCATGATAGTGGCATTATTGAAGCAGTAAAATACGAAGACAATTATTAATTGTCAATTATACCTTTCTGACGGCAGCTGCCCGTATATACTGTCACGTTAGTTAGTCTTTCACTGCATTTGGATCTTCTTTCATCACACCGGTGTAGGTAGCAATATACCAGTTGTTTCCCCAGGCATCCCTTACAGCGCCGCTGCGTTCGCCATAGAACTGGTCGGCGGGTTCCGCCATGGACGCAGCACCTGCCTTCAGTGCGCGCCGGTAGGTTTCATCTACAGCAGGTACGTATAAATGAAAAGCGCTGGGCATGGAAGGATATTCCGGCCGGGCCTCTGAAAACTCCAGTATGGAATCGTCAATACGGATCTCCGCATGCACCACATTATTGCTGTCATCGCGGTAAACGTTTTCCTGCCCGGCGTTGAAAGCAGCTTTCAGGAAAGCAAGGAATGCATCACAGTTCTCAATATGCAGGTAAGGCGTTAATGCGCGCAATCCATCGGGTTTGTAATCTGTTGCCATAAAGAAGGGTTTATCTTTAAAGTTAAATAAAAAGCCCGTTTCGGCTTTTCTACGTCCCGTATTATTTATTCCACAGCTTCTTTGACCAGCCAATCGCCAGATCAATTGAAAATCATACAATTAAGCAGGCTCCACCTGCGTTGCAAAAAACTGCAAGGTTTTAGCGGTAATATCTTCAAAATCAAGATAGTTATGACTCATCCTAATGCATTGTTAAATGGGCATGGCAGGCCCAGCGCAAGTCCGCTGTATGATAGCAGCAATATTCTTAATGTCAGCCGGCCAGGCCGTGTGGTCTCCATCCTCGCCGGTTCGCTGCTTACCAGCAACGCACTGGGACAGCTTTCCAGGCATCCCATTGGCGGACTCCTGAAACTGGCCATAGGCGGTTACCTGCTGTACAGGGGCATGTCTGGCAACTGCCCGGTTGCTGCCGCCATTGAGAAGAGGCGTAACCGTCATACACGTGCCATTAATATCCGCACCAGGCAGCTGATCTCCAGGCCCCGGGAAGAAGTGTATGCTTTCTGGCGCCAGCTGGGAAACCTGCCCCTTTTTATGCACCACCTGGTAAAGGTGGAAGAACAGGACGGCATCCATTCCCGCTGGATTGCGCGTGGCCCCGGCGGCATCGGCACCATTGAATGGGAAGCTGAGATCATGAAGGAAGAACCCGGCCGATTACTGGGATGGCGTTCCGTAGCCAACTCTATGATCGCTACCGCAGGCCGCGTAACGTTTGAAGACGCTGCCAACGGGGGCACCTTTGTAGAGGTTATGATCACTTACCGCCCGCCTGCCGGACATGTTGGCTCGGGGTTGGCCTGGCTGCTGAACGTAGCATTTGAGCGGATGATCGAAGATGATATCACCCGCGTTAAAGATTACCTCGAATCCGGGGAACTGATCGTGGACAATGAAAAAGAAGAAAGTTAAATAATTGAAGATGGACAATAAAAATAATCATGTAGCCTCAACGCAAAAAACTGTTCCGCAGCAATATACCGGCGCTGCGACCAACACCGTCTTTTCTGTGACGCTGCCCTCTCTGAAAGAAAGCAGGGAGCGCTATGAGCAGGCTAAAGCCCGCCTGCTGGATGTGAACCACTGGCACGACTTTGCAGGCCCGCTGTCAGCCAACTTTCTGCTGACGGATGATGCAGGCAGGGCATTAAACCACCCCGCACAGGAAGGTGATCACATCCGTATCAACCTGCCCGGACCCGGTAATAAAACCGGCGATGGCTATGACTGGGTGGCAATAGAACAGATTGAAGACAAAACTACCTCATCAGGAAAAACAGCTTATGCTGCCATTCGCGTAAGGCCCTCTGTTAACCCGCAGCAGTGGCACGGAAAAGTGGCGCATTTCTATGATCCCTCGGCCACCAGTTCTTTCGTGGTAGAACTCTCCGGCAGATGTGTCAAAGCAAGTGTTTACGGGCGAAATGAAAAACCGAACACGGCGCCGTCGGGTTTATGGGATAAGATCAGGAATACCCTGGTAGCGATCAGCGCCTCTGTTGGATTTTCAAAACCTCAATGGAAAAGTTTAGTGAAGGGATTGGTAAAATAACAGATCCGGGTGGAGATCAGTCTTTATCTCCACCCAGGCTGTATTCATTGTTTTCTTCATCTTCCATACCCCGGCTTTCCGCATCATCATCTGCTGCTGCACCTGGTACATCCAGTTCTTCCGGCGGCTCTTCATCAGACTCCTCATCTGTTTGTTTCACCAGCAGATCACGGGCACGTACTGATTCATCTTCTCCCTCATCCATATCTTCGTCGCGGGGCCCCAGGTTAGCGAGGTCTTCTGCAGTGACATCTGCTTCGGTTCCCATGATGATCTCCGGACTGGCGTCCTCTTCATCAGGTTCCATTTCTCCGGCTGTTTCCGGATCGGGTAATTCCCCTGAAGGCGTAAAATATTCCACACTTTCCTTGTTCTCCAGGTCTGCCTGGCTGGGTATCAGGGCGTCCTGTGCAGGAAGATCGGGATCATCCTGTGCAGAGGTAGGATCGTCGTGTTCAGCAGGGTTTGTCTGCTCTTGCCGCCGCTTATCCGCGGCATCACTGTTCCTGTCCCTGTTGCCTGTTTTGCCGGTGTTGGATCTGTTGTTTTGCATAACACTACTGTTTCCTGTATGTGTACCAAAATTGGACCACAGGAAAAAGCAGCGTACTGCCACGATCAGCTATTCTGTGATAATGCCTCTTTCCTGAATTTATCGTAAGAGTTCCTGCTTTCATCGATCAGGCGCAACACACGTTCCCGCACATCATCTTTCAATCCGGTCACTTCATGCTCAAACACATGCTTCAGTTCTGCAAGGTTATCTGAGCCACGGCCCAGCAGGCGGCTGAGTCTATAACGAACATTGCCCGCTGAATAACGGATCCTTCTCCTGGTGGCTTCCCCGCTGTCGGGTGCACATAACATTCCTACTACTATTCCAGCTGCTACTCCGGCCAGCACTCCTGATAAGAATTTAGTGGTGCTCATATGTAACAATTTAAAGGTTTAACAAATAGAACTGCCGTTGGTTGGGGGGAATAGTTTGGGAAGTTCCAAATTTGGGGCCAACATGTATTAGCTGCTAGCCGCCGGCGCTTAACCTCCGTCAACTGCAGTCCAGCTAACAGCTAACAGCTAATCCATCGCCTGGTACACCAGGATGCGGAACTTCCGTACAAATTCGCCGTAGTAGGCATAGGGCATTGCGTTGGTGTATACCAGGAGGATCAGTTCTTCCCGGGGATCGATCGTGTATTCAGAACAGTAAGCGCCGCCCCAGGTCAGTGAACCGGGAGATGCGGGATCGCCGTAACGCGTATCCGCCGTGATGATCTGGAGGCCCAGCCCGAATTTATCGTTACGGTCCCACACCGTTGCATCGCCGATCTGGTTGCGGGTCATCAGCGCTACTGTTTTGCGGCTTAAAAGGCGAACGCCGTTAAACGTGCCGCCATTGAGTATCAGCTGGCAGATCTTTGCATAATCTGCTATTGGCCCCGTAAGGCCCGAACCTCCCATATAAAGGGTGCTGGTATTGCTTAAAGCAAAATGCCGGTCGGTAGTATGGGAAGAAACCCTGATAGGGCTATCGAGGGCAGGTAAAGCATATAACTCCACGAGGCGCGGCTGCTTTTCAGGCGGCAGGTAAAACCAGGTGTCCTGCATACCCAGGGGCAGCAGGATGCGCTGGCGGAAAAAATCTGCCAGGGTCTGACCGGAGAGGATCTCCACCAGGCGGCCCGCTACATCTGTGTTAAAGCCATACGTGAATTGCGTTCCCGGGTCATGCAGCAGCGGACGCCGGGCAATGTTATTCACCAGCGATTCCAAACTCATTTGTTCACCCGTTGGGAATACAGACAGACCATGGCCCCCGAACAGCAGGCTATCCAGCGGATGATCATAAGGAATACCCGTTGCATGTGACAGCAGTTGTCGTATGGTCGGTTGCGTAGCTGCAGGTCTTGTTTCATAGCTACCCTTCTGCCGGTCGTATTTCACCAATACTTTGGCATCCCTGAAAGCCGGGATGTATTTGCTGATGGGATCATCCAGGAAGAAGCGTCCCTCCTCATACAACATCATCAGCGCGATGGTGGTGATCAGTTTTGTCTGCGAAGCCCAGCGGAAAATATCATCTTTCTTTAAAGGCGTGCGGCTTTCCCTATTCCGGTACCCGAAAGCCTTGTAATGTACGATCTGGCCTTTATGCGCCACAAAGGTAACCGCATTAGGGGCCAGCCCTTTATCAATGGCGGCCTGCAGAAAGCTGTCTACCTTTTGCAGGCGCGCTGCAGAAAAGCCTGCCGCCTGCGGAGATGGCGCAACTGAAAATTGCCGGGGAGCTGTTTGCGCAAAAGTAGTATATACCAGGCAGCAACAGATGCCTGTGAGGAATAGTAACCTGTTCATATCAACAAGATAATACTACTCTTTCAACAATTTATCGATGAGTTGATTGTACTCCTGCTTGAAATGTTCATAGTGCTCACCGGTACCCGGACCGGAAAAACCGGTATGCACTTCTCTCACCAGCCCTTTTTTATCAACGAAGATGGTGGTAGGGAATCCCTTGATGGCAGTGAGCTGCGGCAGGGTCTTCTCCCCTTTCTTCGGATCTGCAGAAGTAACACCTGTGATCAGTACAGGATAATCTACATCAAAACGTTTGAGGAACCCGGAAAGGGCTTTTTTAGATCTTTCGAAGTCTGTGGTGCGTTCATAAGCAAGGCCGATCACCTCTACCCCACGCTCCCTGTTCTGCTTATACCAGCCGCTCAGGAACCCGGTTTCGTCCATACAGTTAGGGCACCAGGAACCCATCAGCGTGATCACTACTACTTTGTTCTTAAAGCGGTCATCATTAATGCTCACCTGTTTGCCATCCAGGTCTGGGAAGCTGAAGTTCAGTTTAGCCTGCCCCGGTTTTACCGTAGCCAGCTTGGTTTCATCGGGCAAAGCCGCTTTCGGATCTTTACGGGCGGTCCAGTGCTCTTTGCCATTACCGATACCCGCATAAAAAACACCCTGTTCCAGCGTATTATCGGCTGTCAGGCGGGCGGTAAAATAATAAGCATGAGAACCATCAAAAGTAGACAGCTTCAGGGTATCGCCATCCAGTATCCCTTCCAGGAAGCGGTAGTCTCCCGTAGGCGTCAGGAAGGTGCCTGTTACGTGATTGCCATCCTGTTTAAACTCCCCTACGGCAAAAGAGCTGTCGGTACCATCAGGGGCGGTAAAGTAAGTAGCCCAGCGGCCGCTGACATTACCCTTCGCAGGCAGATGCTGGGTAAAACGTTCTTTCACACCAGGAATAGAGGTAAAGGGAATACTTACATCCCTGTCTGCCAGGTGGCGTATCCATAATCCTTTCACCTCTCCGGAGGGCTGCAGCACACCTTTAAACTCAGAATCAAAGAACGGCATCTTAATAAACACAGAATCGCCTTCCATGCGGATATCATCCACCAGCAAACGTTCGCCTGCATTGAGGATATGCATTACCATGCGGGAATTATCTACTGCTGTATTGAAGACAATATCCGCCCCATCCTGGCGGTGCAGGCGGGTTTGCCATATGTTCGGATTATCAGTAAATTGCTGTTGTCCAATAGATTGCAGCGTTGACAATAGGGTAAGGGCGAGGATTGTTATCGTCTGTCTGAGTTGCTTCATAGTTTCTTCCGATATTATACCACTAAATTAGTAGACAAATATAGCCCATATTCCTGAAACCCTGCAAACTGTATGATGACCGGTTCCCCGCGTTTATGGTTTGATACGTGCCCCAAACAGGAGGCTGCCGATCCTTACCAGGGTACTGCCTGATTGCAGCGCCAGCTGGTAATCGCCGCTCATCCCCATGGAAAGCTCACGAAAGTCATCGTCAGCGGGAAAATAGCGGGACTTTACCCGGCTGAAAAGCTGTTGCAGATGCCTGAACTCCTTCTCTACCTGCGCGGCATTGTCTGTATTGGTAGCCATGCCCATCAGGCCGGCTATGCGAACATGCGCACCGGCTGCCTGTTGCCATGCCTGCACCAGGCTTTCCAGTTCTGCTTCATCCAGGCCGAACTTGGTTTCTTCTTCAGCAATATGTACCTGTAAAAGACAGTGGATAATACGGTTGTGTTTTGCCGCTTGCTTGTTGATTTCCTGCAGCAAACGGAGGCTGTCTACCGCATGGATCATGGTAATAAAAGGAGCAATGTATTTTACTTTATTGCTCTGGAGATGGCCAATGAAATGCCATTCAATATCACCGGGCAGTTCGGGCTGTTTTTGCAGCAGTTCCTGCACATAATTCTCGCCGAAAATACGCTGCCCTGCATGATAAAGTTCCAGGATATCTGCTGCTGGCTTGATTTTGGAAACGGCAACCAGCCTTGCTCCATATGGACGCAGCGCCTCTTGTATCGTTTGATAAGCGGGTAAGTTGATGGACATGGGGGCAAAGATAGGGAATAGGAGAGCTGCCAGCTACCAGCAACACTTTTACTTACCAAATAATAGTTAATGACTTATAGCTGACAGGCCACGGCTAAAAGCTAAAGCCAATAGCCGATGGCTGCCAGCCGCCGCTGGCGGCTAGCCCAATATCGTCCTGCTGATAACAATACGCTGTACTTCGGAAGTGCCTTCATAGATCTGGGTGATCTTGGCATCACGCATCAGGCGTTCAACATGGTATTCTTTCACATAGCCGTAACCGCCATGTACCTGTACGGCTTCTGTAGTGACCCACATGGCCGTTTCGGAGGCGAATACCTTTGCCATAGAGCCGCTCAGCGTATAGTCCAGGTGCTGGTCTTTTTCCCAGGCGGCTTTCAGGCACAGCAGGCGGGCGGCTTCTATCCGGGTAGCCATATCGGCCAGCTTGAACTGGATGGCCTGGTGCTGGCTGATCTCTTTACCAAAAGCTTTTCTTTCCTTTGAATATTTCAGGGCCAGTTCATAAGCGCCGCTGGCAATACCCAGCGCCTGGGAGGCGATGCCGATGCGGCCGCCGGCCAGTGTTTTCATGGCGAACTTAAAACCAAAGCCGTCTTCGCCTATACGGTTCTCCTTTGGCACTTTTACATCCTGGAACATAATACTGTGGGTATCGCTGCCGCGGATGCCCAGCTTATTCTCTTTGGCGCCAATGGTTACACCGGCCCAGCTTTTCTCAACAATAAACGCGTTGATACCTTTACTGCCCTTTTCAGGATGGGTTTGGGCAATCACCAGGTAGGTGCTGGCTGAATTCCCGTTGGTGATCCAGTTCTTGGTGCCGTTCAGCAGGTAATAGTCGCCTTTATCCTCTGCCGTGGTGCGCTGGGAGGTAGCGTCTGAACCCGCTTCAGGCTCGCTGAGCAGGAACGCGCCTATTACCTGTCCCTGCGCCAGGGGCACCAGGTATTTCTGTTTCTGTTCTTCAGAACCATAGGTTTCAAGTCCCCAGCATACCAGCGAATTATTCACGCTCATACATACCGAGGTGGAGGCATCTATCTTCGATATCTCTTCCATGGCCAGTACATATGAAATAGTATCCAGGCCCGCGCCACCATATTTAGGATCTACCATCATCCCCAGGAAACCCAGTTCTCCCAGTTTCCGGATCTGTTCTACAGGAAATTGCTGATGCTCATCGCGTTCAATTACACCGGGTAACAATTCGTTCACTGCAAAATCACGGGCAGCTTTTTGTATCATTAAATGTTCTTCGGTCAGTTGAAAATCCATAATAACGTGTTTTAACAAAGGGATAAGGCCCCGTAGCCGCATATTAAACATTAATGCGGATGTAAAAAAATCAGTCTCACAGAATTCAACGTTATCCATCATTCCCTGATAAACGTTAAAGAAATTCTTATAAGAATCAATCCTTATTGGAATTGGTTCAGTTTTTCAGGGGGCTTGCTGTAAAGCCCAACAAAGCTATGCCCCCGCTGATCAATTAAAAATCCTGTAGTTTGGTGTTATGAAGAACATTAAACTGATAGAAGTTAAGTCAGAAATAGGAGCCGGTACCCGGGGAGCAAGTCTTGGCATTGATGCTATTAAGATCGCGGCGCTGGACTTCATGAGCAATTTCTTTGTACACTTCCCTTCAGAAGTGATCGAAACGGAAAACAAGCTGCTATTTGAGCCTATAGAATCGCCCTTTGCCAAACGTATAAAAGGTATCACCAACCTGTACGAACGTATCAGCAAGAGTGTATACGAAACGGTTAAATCCAACTGGTTCCCGGTAGTACTATCCGGCGATCACAGTACCGCCGGCGCCACCATTGCGGGGTTAAAAATGGCGCACCCCAAGTCTAAACTGGGCGTGATATGGATAGATGCGCATGCGGACCTGCATACCCCCTACACCACCCCATCGGGCAATATGCATGGTATGCCCCTGGCCACGGCTATTGCAGAAGATAACCTTGATTATAAAGCGCATGAAGTGGATGAGAACACGGCAAAGGCCTGGAACGGACTGAAAAATATAGGTAAGATCGCCCCCAAGGTGCTGCCCGAAGACATTGTGTTCATTTCTCTGCGGGATTATGAGAAGGAAGAAGAGCATCTCATTAAGAAGTATGGTATGAAGGTGATCACCACTGGGGAAGTACGCCGTAAGGGACCGGAAAATATTTCCCGCTCGGTGTTCAGGTACCTGAGCGACTGCGAATATATCTATGTGTCTTTTGATGTAGACAGCCTGGATGCTTCCATATCCCGGGGCACCGGTACACCGGTAAGCAATGGCCTGCGCGAAAGAGAGGCAGAAGACCTGATCGCCAAATTTATGCAGCACCGCAAGATCTGCTGTTTTGAGATCACGGAAGTAAACCCCACCCTGGACCGTGAAAACCTGATGGCAGAAATAGCGTTCAACATCCTGCAGCGCAGTGTGAACCTGCTGCTGCTGAACTAAACAGCCGTCTGACGGTTATGGCTGGTTCAAACGGAAATACGCCATTAACCAACCCACCACTTCACTATAGCTGTAAATACCTTTTTCCTGTTTGTTGGCCTTCAGGTACTGATCGTATATCATACCGGAGTAATCATCCAGCGGGCCGCGGTAAGCCTTATAGAAATTGACCATCGCTTTATAGTCTGCTTTTACCCCGGGTACCGCCCGGCTCCAGATCTCTTTGGCCAGGGCAGTGTCGCGGCGGGACAGCTGGCTGGTGCTGTACAGGAACATTTCAAAATTGGCGGCATAACGGAAACGGGGATCGCCGGTATTATCTGCTACGAGGTAGCCTACAAAATTGGCAGACTCCTCGGGCGCATAACCCAGCTGATGGGCCACTTCATGGCAGGTGGTAAAAGGCTGCATAAACTGCGGCGTGGTGGTGTTTACCTGGGCCTCATTGGTAAAGGGGTTAAGGTAGCCGGTTACCCCCATATAGTTCAGCCATTTGCCATACAGGGACGATTTAATGCAGGGGCTGCGGTAACGAAGGGAAGGCCATTGTGTAGTGGCCTGCTTGTAGGCAAATTCTACCCGGCTGAACAGCATGGCGCTGTCTGGATCCGGGGCCACCAGGCCAAGGGTATCGCCCAGGGCAGCTTTCTGGGTGTTCACCTGCAGCAGCAGGGTGTCCGCCAGTTTATACAGCTGCCCGGTGTTGTACGACTTAACATCCAGGCCCATATCCGCCGCCAGCGAGTGTCTGCGGTAGTTGTACCCCCACAGCAGCAGGAAGACCAGGTACACCGAAAGCAGGGCCGCCACACCTTTCAGGAACAGGGCGCCTGCCTCCATCCAGCGCCCCCGTATCATTTTATAACATAGTTTTAACAAAAAAACTATAGCGGTTATAAACCAGGCGGCATAAATTAGGTCCCCGACACTAAAAGGCACCAGTCCCGTTAATCGCCTGAAGACAGCACTTATCGAAACATAAAACCTATGAAAGTAGAAAGAAGCAAAGCCGTCACTTACCGCGAATAACAGATTCAACAGCAACAGGCTGAGCACTGTTATGATTATACGAATCCCTGTCCTTTTAATTGTAGCTTTTTGTTCCATAATGATCAATAACCGGTGACAACGATGACCGATGACATATTACTGTATGAGCTGTCTGCCACACTTACTACACAATTAGGAGTGAAAATAACAATTAATCACGCAGAAAGTGTGCAAGGCGGAGATATAAACAAAACCTATAAACTCAGTACCAATGAAGGTCCTTTTTTCCTGAAAGTCAATGATGCACGCCGTTACCCGGATATGTTCGCCAGGGAGTTCAACGGCCTGGCCACCCTGCGTAAAACAGCTGCCATTACCCTGCCCGAGCCTATCTGTTTTGGTGCAAAGAACGGGCAGGCATACCTGGTGACCACCTTTATGCAGAAGGGAGGCGCCGTAATCGATTTCTGGGAAAGCTTTGCAGCCGCCATCGGCAAAATGCATCAGCATACACAACCGCATTTCGGCTTTAATGAATCAAACTATATCGGTACCATAAAACAATATAACACTCCCTATAGCAGCTGGGCGGTGTTCTATGCTTTTAACCGCCTGATGCCCCTGGGACGGCAGGCTTATGACAGGCACCTCATAGAAAAGGCCGACCTGCAGCTGCTGGAGGGCCTTTGTAAACGGCTGCCCGCCATCTTCCCGGAAGAGAAGCCCGCCCTGCTCCATGGCGACCTGTGGTCCGGCAACTTCATGGTAGGACCAGACGGCAGGGCCTGCATCTATGATCCCGCCGTATATTATGGTCACCGCGAGATGGACCTGGCCATGACCCGGCTTTTCGGCGGCTTTGACACCCGCTTTTATTACAGCTACCAGCACCTCTACCCGCTGGCCAACGGCTGGCAGCAACGCATTGGCATCTGCCAGCTCTACCCGCTGCTGGTGCATGTACTGTTATTCGGAGGAAGCTATATAGATAATGTGAGGGAGATATTACGCGAAAACAGCTGAAAGGTTGGAAGGTGTAAAAGTTTGAAGGTGGCCTGAGACTTAAGCCACCTTCAAATTTTCAAATGCTCAGACTTTTACACTATCTTTTAACCCCCTGCTCTTTCATGAAGCGGAGCATCCGGGAGAATTCTTCTTCTACGATGGGGAAATAGCGGTTCATATCAGCAGCGATCTCGTCGTACAGGGAGCTGATCCTGCCGGAGGTGGCTTCCTGTTCATCTTTCAGCACATCTTCCATTTCCTGCATTTTATCGCTGACCCAGGTAAGGCCCACCATGGCGAAGTTAGGTTTTAGTTTATGTACCTGGATCTTGAGGTTTTCGAGGTCATTCCGTTGAACAAAATTTTCCAGCTTGCGTACTTCGCCCCGTATCGTTTTAATGAAGATCTCGAACAGGTCGGCCGCATAGGCAATATTATTCTCGTACAAAGCACGCAGGTACTTTGTATTCAGTTCTTCATGGAACTCGTAACCGTTGATGTCTTCTTCTTCCTCCATTGGTAACGCAGTTTCGTCTTCGTTCAGGTATTTATTAAGGATTTGCAGTAATTGATCCGGCGTATATGGTTTTGTCAGTATATCCGTAATGCCTATGTTCCGGGCCATGGTGGCGGTGCTCTCCATTGCTACGGCGGTGGTGGCCACAATAGGGGTGGCTACATTAGGTAGTTTTTCATCGGCCCTGATCCTTTTTGTGAGCTCAAACCCGTCCATTCCCGGTATGCGGATATCCATCAGTATCAGTTCAAATTGCCGGGAATCCAGGAAGAACAGGGCATCCGGCGAGTTGGTGGCCAGCTGGCAATGGATGTTGTATTTTTCCAGCAGGCTGATAATGTACCGCAGGTTCATAGGGTTGTCTTCGATGATCAGTACCCTGGCCCCGCCAAAATCGATCTGCCGGCGTCTTTTACTCAGCATGCCTCCTGATACTGCCGGTTTGTTGGTATCAATGAACGGAAGGTTGAATGAAAAGCAGGTCCGGTAACCAGGATGTTCCTCCACCAGGATATGGCCTCCCTGCCGCTCCACCAGTTGCTTGACAATAGCCAGGCCTAAGCCTGTGCCGCCGTAAATTTCGCGAATTTCTTTTTCTGCCTGCTTATAATTCTGAAAAACCAGTTCCAGTTTATCCTTCCGGATACCGATCCCGGTATCACTCACCCGGAAGCGTACCCAGAGGGTATTTTCCTGCCAGCTTTCCAGCTCTGCGCTGAGGGCGATCTCTCCTTCCCTGGTAAATTTATCTGCATTTCCCAGGAGGTTCATCAGTATCTGGTTCAGCAGCAGGTCATCGCCCACCAGGAGGTGCTCCAGCCGGTTATCTACCGAAGCGGATATTTTCACGGGCCGCTGGCCCATTTTAAGCTCAAAAGTATGCTTGAGGGACTGTATCAGCTCCCCCAGGTTAAACTCCCGCTGGTTCACCTGCAGTTCACCGGCCTCTATCCGGGAAAGGTCCAGGATATCGGTAATGAGCCCCAGGAGGATGCCGGAGGTATGCTTCAGTGTTTTTACATATTCGTCCTGCCGCTCATCCAGCTGCGTTTCTTCCAGCAGGTGGGCCATACCGATGATGGCGTTGAGCGGGGTGCGGATCTCATGGCTCATATTGGCCAGGAAATCCTTCTGGGCGCGCTGGGCCTCTTCGGCCTCCTGCCGGGCGCGTTCCAGCTCCTGTTGGGATGCCCGGTGCTTGGTGACGTCTACCACCTGCCAGATGGCGCCCCTGAAACGGCCTTTGTCAAGCAGCGGCATATAGCTCACCTCCCGGACGTGCCCGTCTGTAAAAAGGATCGGCCAGCCGAAAAAGGTCTTTTTCCGCCTGCGCAGCTCTTTCATCTTCTCTTCAAAGGCGGCCGGCTCGCTTACATAGGGCCTGAAAAACTCTATAACGGTGGCAAAAGGTTGGTTGACCACCCGGCAGGCGTCGGGCCCCATATCAAAAGCACTGACGATCACCTGGTTAGCCCATATGAACCGATGCTTGGGATCTGTCACGAAGATGCCGGCGTTGGAATTTTGCAACAGTACGGATAGGGGGAGGGAAAAAACATCCATCACATCCGACATTGGCATATTGGCGTTGGCAGATGGCGTATTCCGGTGTCCCATTCTAACTTTGGCCTTCATGATAGTATTTTCACGGAACGGGGTTTTCAGATGCTGAATGCTAAACGCTCAACGCCAGACGCTTTTTCAGCGTTAAGCATTGAGCGTTAAGCGTTCCACGTTCTATTGGTAATCAACAAATTTAGGAAATTTTTACATTTACAATAATTTAGTTACCTTTGCATCCCTCTAAAAGTGGAGGACTAATTGTATGAAACTAGCCTTAGTGCTTTCTTTATAAAAGTAAATAACTTTGCGCAAGTTCCATCGGACCATTGACATAAAATTTATTGACAGATGAAACCACTCCGTGAATTTGATATAGCCTTTGTAGGACTGAAGCCCGGAGTGCATACCTTTCAGTACCAAATTACGGATAGTTTTTTTGAAAATTACGGTCCGCAGGATTTCAGCAATACAAACGCAACAGTAAAGCTGCAGTTTGATAAAAAAGCCAGCTTTTTTCTGCTGAAATTCGAGATAGGTGGCACTGTTACTGTAATTTGCGATAGATGCGGCGCACCTTTTGAATTGCAGTTATGGGACGATTTTGATCAGGTGGTGAAACTGGTAGAGAACCCGGAAGAATTGCAAAGTGATGAGGATCCGGAAGTTAGCTACATTTCAAAGACAGAGTCGCACCTGAATGTGGCAGAATGGATATACGAATTCATCAACCTGAGCATTCCGATGCAGAAGATACACCCGGATAATGCCGATGGCAAAAGCGGTTGTGATCCAAAGGTGCTGGAAATGCTGGACAAGATGAACCAACAGGCGGGTGAGAAAAAAAACCCGATCTGGAAAGATCTGGACAAATTCAGAGAAAATTAATTAATAACGAGACAATTAAAAATTCAATACAATGCCAAATCCTAAACGCAGACATTCTCAGCAAAGATCAGCGAAGAGAAGAACGCATTACAAGGCAGTTGCAGACACTTTAAGCACTGATTCTGCAACCGGCGAAGTGCATCTGAGACATCGCGCTCATTGGGTAGAGAACAAATTATACTACAAAGGTAAAGTTGTGCTGGAAAAACAATCCGGCGCCGCTAAATAGCCAGGTCATTTCCATAAAATGACGATTTACGCTGAACGCTGAACGCTAAATGCTGAACGCTTGCTACAATTTTTGAGCGTTAGGCGTTTAGCATTAGGCATTCAGCGTATCTATATACTACCCTTAAGACCAAATTAAAGTTACATGCGAATTGGGCTTGATATGATGGGGGGTGATTTTGCTCCCCAGGAAGCTGTAAACGGAGTTCAATTATTCCTGGCGTCTGCCCCAAAAGATGTGCAGCTGGTGCTGATCGGTGATGAGCAGGCAGTAAAACCGCTGCTGGCAGATGCGCAGATAGACCCATCCACCTATACCATCGTTCACGCATCCCAGGTCATTGGCATGCATGAGCACCCTACCAAAGCGCTGAAAGAAAAACAGCAATCTTCCATTGCCATCGGCTTTCACCTTTTACAGAATGGTAAAATAGACGCCTTCATCAGCGCCGGCAACACAGGCGCCATGATGGTCGGCACCTTTTATTCCATCAAGGCGATAGAAGGCGTGCAAAGGCCCACTATCAGCACTCCCGTACCCAGGCAGGACGGCACCTATGGCCTGTTGCTGGATGTGGGCATCAATGCTGACTGCAAGCCCGAAAACCTTGTTCAATTTGCCGTACTGGGCTCCCTCTACGCACAGTATATCCTCGGACACAACAATCCCAGCGTTGGACTGCTGAACATTGGCGAAGAGGAAGGCAAAGGCAACCTCCTGGCCCAGGCTACGTATCCCCTGCTCAAAGAACACCCGCAGATCAATTTTATCGGCAACGTAGAAGGTAGGGACATCTTCTCCACAAAAGCAGATGTGATTGTATGCGAAGGCTTTACAGGGAACGTGATACTGAAAATGGCAGAGTCCTTCCACGATATAGCAGTGAAACGAAACATCAACGACAGCTACCTGGAACAGTTTGATTTCGAAAGCTACGGCGGCACACCGGTATTAGGTGTTTCCCAGCCGGTGATCATCGGACACGGCATATCCAAAGGGATCGCTTTCAAGAATATGATCCTGCTGGCGCAACAGATGATCGCCAGCAAACTACTGGAGAAGATTAAAGAGAGCTTCAACGGAAAAGCGTAAACAGCTGCCAACCAAGAACTAAATATTGAAAATCATCACAAAAGAGGATGTATCAGCCGATACATCCTCTTTTCGTTTTTATACCCCCTCCCCTTTTATCGTATTAAATCCAGGATGTAAGCTATCTGCTACCAACAGAAAAGAGCAGGTATCCACGGGAACCCACTAAGAAAAGCGCCTGCATCCACCGGAATACCGGCGAATACAGGCAGAATAATGTTAAGATGTGGCTTATTTGACTACGAGCGGGAGCTTTACGTAAAAGGTGGTACCCACATTCAGACGGGTAAGGAACCAGATCTCTCCCCTGGCCTGTTCCACAATGTTCTTACACATGGCAAGACCAAGGCCCGTACCGGAGTTCTTGGTAGTAAAGTTGGGTACAAAGATACGGGACTGGATCTCGGGAGAGATGCCTTCGCCGTTATCCTGCACGCTGACCACCACCCATTTGTCGTCTGTGGTAGCCTCCATGTGCATTACAATGCGGCCTGCCCGGCTTTCGGGGATGGCCTGTATGGCGTTCTGCAGCAGGTTGGTGAACAGGCGGTTCATCTGGGTTTTATCGGCATATACATAGCAGGGACGCTCCGGCTCATTGTAGAGGATCTCGCAGCCGGGCTGTCCCTGGTAAAGCCCGTTGAGTGAATGCAGCACCTCGTTCAGCAGCATAACTTCGTTCACTGCCTCCCCGATGCGTGAAAAGGCGGAAAAGTCTGATGCTATGTTGGACAGGTGCTCTATCTGCTCTACCAGTGTATGGGCCACGTTATTGGTAAGCTGTTTTACATTAGGGCTGTCATTATCGATGGCCCGCTGCAGATACTGGATGCTCAGCTTCATGGGGGTGAGCGGGTTTTTGATCTCATGAGCCACCTGCCGCGCCATCTCCCGCCAGGCCCCTTCCCTTTCGCTTTTGGCCAGCTTGGCGGCGCTTACTTCCAGCTTGCGCACCATTTTGTTGTACTCTTTTACCAGGGCGCCTATCTCATCGTCTTTATCCCATTCTATCTCATCGTTCCGCTGGCCAAGGCTCACGTTACGCAGCTTTTCCGTTACCAGGGAGAAAGACCTGGTAATGGAGTTGGTGATCAGCAGGGCCAGCATACCGGCAATCAGGAAGATGAAGGCATTGAAATTGATCAGCGCCACGAGGAAGTTAGAGATCTGCTGGTTACGTTCTGTCTGCGTAGCGAAATATGGTACGTTCAGGTACGCAAATACTTCCCCGCTGCTATCCCGTAAAGGTACATAACCGGAAAAATAGTTCATCGAGCCTATCTCCTCTTTCTGTATATACTGGATCTCGTTCAGGCGGAACATATGGAAATAGGCCTGTGGCTGCATTTTGCGGGACAACAGTCCCTTTTCCGTCATCAGGGGCTGGGTGCTGACCTGCAGGTTGCCATCCCGGTCAAAGATGTTGATATCCAGGGAGCGGTCTTCGGCAATGTCGCTCATGGAAGACTGTAACCCGGCCTGGAAAATGGGGTCGTAGATGTCTTCCAGGTTGTCGAACATCCGCTGGGAGTCAAATTCCTTTTCCACATCGTGGGCCACCTCGCTCATGGTTTTGCTGAGGCGTTCCCTGTTTTCCGCATCGGAGCGGTTGATGAAGAACAATACCGTGGTAACGCCCAGGATGATGAAGGCAAATACCACTACAAAGATGATGGTGCCGTGTACCTTTTTACGGATGCTTACGTCTACCAGTGCACGTAGCGGACCAATACGCATCCTCGCCTTTATCAGCAGATCCAGGAGTTTATAGATCACGATAATGAGCAGGAAGAGGCAGAACATGTAGGCAAACAGTGTGATGAACTCTATAAAGCTCCGGCTCTCTTTCACCACCATCACGATCTTATCTTTCGAGGCTTTATAAATGAGCATGGAGTGGCCTTTGACCCTCTTCTCAGATACGTCGGTCTCGGGGATATCGCTGGCATACAGCTTTATAGGAAAAGCAAAATCGTTGTTATTGCTTACCAGGATGCCTTTATCATAGATGGCGTAGGAATAGGCTGCGGAGCTTTCCTTCTCCGGGTCATTAATCTCCCCGTCCACCAGCAGCTCCGGATAGAGTTTCTGGGATTTGGTGACGGCGGGCGTCAGCTCATATACCACGGAACCGATGATGATACTGTCCTGCATGAACACTTTCCTGCCGATGTAGCTGTAATCGTTAAAGCTGCGTTCATCGTAATACAGTTCATTATCAGTACCCACCTGGTCTGAATGCTGCAGGATGCGCGGGTTCAGGGAATAGATGCTGGTTGTATCCGAAGGGAAAACCGGGTAGCCGTTCTCGTCAAAGAAGTAAAAGGTAGTGTTGAAACGGCTCAGGTATCCCTTGAAATATTTCTGCTGCAGCTCGTTCACCAGCATTTCTTTGGGCAGCTGGCTGGCGCTGCGCATATCCTGGAAAAGGATCTGTATGCGTTCATCATCTTCCATATTACTGCTTACATCGTTAAGCAGCATTTCCAGGTATGGGTCCCGCTGTTTGGACAGGTCGGATGCCAGGCGTTCGCGGAGGCTCAGCTCCTTCTTGTTATTGTAGTATACCAGTACGGCGGAGGTGGTGATGGTCAGCAGCACCAGCCAGAACACAAAAGATACGGAGCCCAGGCTTTCTTCAAAACGGTGGGTGAACATATCCAGCAGCGCTACGTAGAGCAGCAGCCAGACCACCATCACGATAAAATAGGGCAGCTCCGGATTCCTGAGGCGGAACAGCAGCCATACCAGGCCCACTGCGGCCAGGAAGATGTACTTGGTACGGAGGCGGAAGCCGGTGAGCTCATTCAGCAGGTAGTTGATGATCTGCGAAAAGAACAGGAAGCTGAAGGAAATGAATCCCAGTATGATAAACCCGATCACGCTGTATTCGTTCAGGCTGAAAGGGTTGGTTACGTCAAAAGAGATCCTGGAGTCGATCACCAGGCTTTGGATCAGTTCTGAAAGGAACTGCCCTACGATATAGACCACGAGGCTGGATAAGGCGATCACCGCCCATCGCTGCCATTCCTGTTTCAGCTTGGGGGCGTTGATGGTTTTTACGTGCTCGCGGAAGAACAGCAGCATCCAGAAGGTGAGCAGTACGTTCAGCAGCAGGTCGCCCAGCGAAGGGAATATTTCGTTCTTGGCATAGATAAAGGGGGTAAAGATATTGAGGGCCCGCAGATCGAACGGGAACGGGTACATGTAGCTGAGTATCCGCAGCGTGAGCACCTTGAAGAACAGGAAAAGGAAGCCTATCAAAGGATTCTTCTGCCGGGCTATCAGGGTGGCAAAGAGGTTGATGAAGATCAGCACACAGATCACCCCCAGTACCCGCAGCGCCACGCTGAGCAGGTTAGGCGGACTTACATTCAGCGCCGGATCGTAATGCAGGTAGAAGAGGATGATGTTCTTATTATTCAGCACCGGTATACCGGGTGGGCGCAGGTGTATCTCGTACTCCCTGCCCAGGGCCGGTTTATCGTAAAAGTGATCTACCAGGTAATCGTTATTGATGCTGTATTCCAGTTTAACGGGAATGAGACCTACGAGCCAGCGTTTATGTCCCTCCGGCGCAGTTATCATCCGGTTGATCACTTCATAATACCCGTTCTTGAGCTTCACAAAGCCGGAACCGCCTTTAAATTTAAACACCACCTGGTCGTCCGGCTGTACGGCGTTGGTGCTCCAGAACAGCAGCCAGCGGCCAATGGCGCTGCTATCGTACGCAAATACGTGGTAATCGCGCCCGTTAATATATTTCAGCTCCTTTTCATTGTAGGTGCGGTTGAACAGGTGGTCCATGAGCTGCTCGTCCTGCGCCAGGCGTTCAAATGAGAGCTCGCGTTTATGCAGGCTCTTTTCCAGGTTACGTTTAACGCCCTGCGGGGAGGAGTAGTAAGACCAGTAGTTACTGAACAGGAAGGCGAAGGTGAACAGCCATGCGGCAATGATCAGCAGATATCCGTGTCGCAGGAAGAAAAGCCGTATTTCTTTGATGTCGAGCAATGGGTAATGATTAAAAAAGCAGCAGCTTCAGCGGCAAGCTGCAAGATGTATGCCGTTATTTATTTTCTGTTTGCTTCACCTGGTTCCAGAGGCCGTCCATTTCGGTCAGCGTCATTTCGGCGAGCTGGCGGCCCTGTTCGCGGGCGATGTCTTCCATTTGTTTAAAACGGCGGATGAATTTCTTGTTGGTGCGTTCGAGGGCGTTTTCGGCGTCTACTTTCAGGAAGCGCGAGTAGTTTACGAGGGCAAAGAGCAGGTCGCCGAATTCGGCTTCGATCCCGTCCTGGTTGCTGGCCTGCACGGCTTCTTCCAGTTCTGCCAGTTCTTCCTGTACCTTCTTGTATACCTGTTGGGTGTTATCCCACTCGAAACCTACCTGTTTGGCCTTTTCCTGGAGGCGCATGGCTTTTACGAGGGCGGGCAGTGACAGGGGCACGCCGCTTAATATAGATGTTTTGCCTTCTTTGAGCTTGAGCTTTTCCCAGTTCTGTTTTACCTGGTCTTCATTTTCCACCTGGACGTCGCCATAGATATGGGGATGGCGGTGAATGAGTTTGGCGCAGATGCCCGAGATCACGTCCTGGATGGTGAATTGCTGTTGTTCTGCGCCGATCTTGGCGTAGAACACGATATGCAGCAGGATGTCGCCGAGTTCTTCTTTGATGGAGGTCCAGTCCTGGTCGGTAATGGCGTCGGTGAGCTCGTACATTTCCTCGATGGTGAGCTGGCGGAGGGATTGCAGGGTTTGTTTGCGGTCCCACGGGCATTTTTCACGGAGTTCGTCCATGATTCTGAGCAGCTGATCGAAGGAGGTGTTGGTGTGCGTTTCTTCCATGCGATAAAAATAGGGAAAATATTTTGGGGAGCTTGAGTTGGGGAAGAGCGCGCTGGCTTCTTTGACGGCCGGGGTGCAGGACAGGCTGACCAATGTGGATTGGGAGGTGCTTGGGGTGAGCTGGAAGCTTTGCCGGAGGTATTAAAACGGGCTGCGCCTGAGGGGGATGATGTAACTTTGGGAGGGCATGAAGGCGGGAGGTTCCTTGATGGGACTTTGCCGGGCCGGTGGCGCCAGGCAAGGCCCGTTTTAATGCACTCGGCCGGGTGGCGGCCAGACTATCAACTGTTGACAACTTTCCGTTGTGGTAAAAACCAATTTAATTACATTTGCGGCCGGCTTTTGAAAGGGCCCGACTTATTAATTATTCATTATTAGTTAATTCATGAATACCAAACACATTGCACTCATTTCGACAGAATTAGGTATATCGGCCAGGCAGGCGGAAAATACCATGAACTTGTTGTCAGAAGGTGCTACCGTACCTTTTATCAGCCGTTACCGGAAAGAGGTGACAGGAAGCCTGGATGAAGTGCAGATTGCCCGGATAGAGGATCTGAAGAAGCGCTACCAGGAAGTGGATGACCGGAGGGATTTTATTATCAAGACCATTACGGAGCAGGAGAAAATGACGCCGGAGCTGCTGGAGAAACTGGAAGGTACCTGGAACCTGGCGGAGCTGGAAGACATTTATCTGCCGTATAAGCCCAAACGTAAAACGAGGGCAACGGTGGCGATCGAGAAAGGACTGGAGCCCCTGGCAAAAGCAATATTCGAGCAGAAAGAAGGCGAGCCGGATGCGCTGGCAGCACAATATATCAATGATAAAGTGGCTTCTGCCGATGAGGCCCTGAAGGGAGCGCGCGATATCATTGCAGAATGGATCAATGAGAATGCGGAAGTGCGTGATAAGCTGCGTAAGCTGTTCACACATACCGCGGTACTGAGCTCCAAGGTGATAGAGGGCAAGGAAGAAGAAGGCAATAAATACAAGGACTACTTTGATTTTAAGGAGCCGCTGACCTCCCTCCCCTCTCACAGGGTGCTGGCCGTATTCCGCGCGGAAGCAGAGGGAATCCTGTATGGGTCAATACAGCCGGAAGAGGAAGAAGCAGTGGAGATCATCAGCAACCAGTTTGTAACGGGTAGCAGCGCCTGCAGCGGACATATGCAGAAGGCTATCACGGACTCGTATAAACGTTTGCTGCGTCCTTCGCTGGAAAATGAGTTCCGTGCGCTGGCCAAAGAAAAGGCGGATGCGGAAGCAATAGAGGTGTTTGCAGAGAACCTGCGGCAGCTGTTGCTGGCGGCGCCCCTGGGACCCAAGCCGGTGATCGCGGTAGACCCTGGTTACCGTACGGGCTGTAAAGTGGTAGCGCTGGATGAGCAGGGCAATATGCTGGACAATGATGTGATCTTCCCCCTGGAAAAGAACTATAAACGTGATGATGCGGAGGCCCTGCTGAAGAACTGGGTCCGCAAATATAATACGGCTGCCATTGCGGTGGGTAATGGTACTGCCGGACGTGAAACAGAAGAGTTTATTAAGAAAATAGATTTCGGCACCAAGATCATTGTGTTCATGGTGAATGAAAGCGGCGCTTCTGTGTACTCTGCTTCCGAAGTGGCAAGGGAAGAGTTTCCCGATCATGATGTGACCGTGCGCGGCGCCGTATCCATTGGCCGCCGTTTGATAGATCCGCTGGCAGAGCTGGTGAAGATCGATCCGAAGTCTATCGGCGTGGGACAATATCAGCATGATGTGAACCAGTCGCAGCTGAAACAGAGCCTGGACCGCGTGGTGGTAAGCTGTGTGAACAACGTAGGCGTGAACCTGAATACGGCTTCCAAACACCTGCTGGCGTATGTATCGGGGCTGGGTCCTTCACTGGCAGAGAATATTGTGAAGTTTCGCAAGGAGAACGGCGCATTCCGTAACCGTGCGGCGCTGAAGAAAGTGCCCCGCCTGGGCGAGAAGGCTTTTGAACAGTGCGCGGGCTTTTTACGTATAGAGAACGGCGATAACCCGCTGGATAATTCTGCGGTGCACCCTGAGCGTTACCCCCTGGTAGAGGCGATGGCGGCACAGCAGCAATGCTCCGTACAGGACCTGATGGCGAAGGAAGAGCTGCGTAAGAAGATCAACCTGAAGAGTTATGTAAGCGAAGAAGTGGGCTTACTGACGCTGGAAGATATCATGAAAGAGCTGGATAAACCCAGCCGCGACCCGCGCGATGAGATCGCGATCTTCGAGTATGCGGAAGGGATACACTCCATGGAAGATGTGAAGCCTGGTATGACACTGCCTGGCGTAGTAACAAATATCACGGCGTTTGGGGCCTTTGTGGATATCGGCGTGAAACAGGATGGCCTGGTGCATATCTCGCATTTGTCTAACCGTTTTGTAAGCAATCCGAATGAAGTGGTGAAGCTGAACCAGAAGGTAACGGTAACGGTACTGGAAGTGGACGTGGCGCGTAAGCGGATATCCTTATCTATGAAGGATAATGAGGCGCCGGCGCAAAGCGGCGGCGGTCAACGCAGAGAGAGAAGGGAGACTAGTAGTGGTAGTAAACCGGCTGGTAAACAGCAGGCGCCACTGAATGATTTCCAGGCGAAACTGGCGGAGCTGCGGAAGAAGTTTAATTAAATGAATTGATAGGCGCAGTCTTTAAACGGCATATGGGTCTTCAATCCCGTCATTGCGAGGAGGTGTGTAGGGCTTAGCGCGGAGCACGACGAAGCAATCTTTTTAAACGGCAAACGGGTCTGGAGACCCGTTTGCTATTTGTGAAAGCCAAGGTTAAAAGTTTGCTTCGGCCCGGCTACCCGCAAAGCCCTGCGGGCCTCGCAATCACGGCGAATGAAGACCCGTTGCCGCCTCTAAGCAATCATTCAATCCTATCTACTCAATAACAATCAGCGGCTCATACCGTCTGTCAGGATAATGAGCGCTCATCAGGCCGCGGGCAATGTAGTCGTTGATCTGCGCCTGGGTGAGCGTGGTGGGCAGGGTGTTATTGGTGCCATAGAAACAGAAAGTGCCCGGATGGGGCTGGCAATACCTGAGGTTGTAACTGGCGCCGGGCTGGCGGATATATACGCCATCGCTTTCAGGATCGATGTAAATGTAAAGCGTAACCCTTTTGGCGGCAAAAGCGGCCGTGATAGCCAATACCATGGCTATACAGAACAGAATAGGCTGTAGTTTTTTCATAGTGGAAAATTTCCGGGAAGTTACGGGGCAGGAATGAGACAGGACCGCAGTGGATGTGGTTACTTCTCAAACTTCTCCTTCCATTCCAGCAGCCGCTGGGGATAGGCAGTGTCCTTCTTTTCTGCGTAAAGCTTCACCCTGCCGTTGACGGCGATACCGGCGAAGATAAGATCGCGTTTCATATCGATGACCAGGGAGGCTTCGTCTGAAGAACAGTTATGCGGTTCGCAGCCATCGTTATAGAGAATGCCATCATCCACTTCTATAGGCGGAGCTACCTGGTAGCGCCTCATGAAGCTACTGGTGTCTCTGCCCAGCAGTTGTCTGAAGCGTTGCTTCAAAGGTTCTTTATCGAGGAGGTCCACCTCTCCGGCATAGCGGCCGGTGTAGTCTTCAAAACGGCTCCAGGAGGTGATCTCGGTAGCGACAATGGTATCATTACCAGGTATCATAGTGTCCGGGGAAGGGGTAGTGGATGTTTCCCTCGGCTGTTGCTTCTGCTTCCGGGTAACGGGCTCTTTACATGCGCACACCTGTACCCATATGGCCATTACTGAAGGCAGAAGCTTTCTCATAGTCATGGTTGAAATACTCATCATCAAATTATACAAAAACTATTTGGTAGCCGTTAATGATCAGTGCGAAGCTATTCGCTGCAAATACTAACGTATAATGACTAACGCCGGATCACTAACAACTATTTGCCTTTAAAAGCGGGGGGACGTTTCTCTATAAACGCCTGCATACCTTCTTTCTGATCTTCCGAGGCAAACAGGAGGTAAAAGTTCTTACGTTCAAAATGCAGGCCTTCATCAAGGCTGCTGTCGAAAGCTTTCAGTACCGCTTCCTTGGCCATTTTTACGGCCAGCGGGCTCATGGCAGACAGTTCTCTGGCCAGCTTTACCGCTTCTTCCAGGTACAGCTCTACGGGTGTTACCCGGTTAATAAGGCCTGCCTGTAAGGCTTCTGCGGCGCTGATAAAGCGGCCGGTGAGCACCATTTCCATTGCCAGGGCTTTTCCGACGGCCCTGGTAAGCCGCTGGGTGCCGCCGGCGCCGGGCATCACACCGAGCTTTATTTCCGGCTGCCCGAAGCGGGCCGTTTCACTGGCTACGATCATGTCGCAGAGCATGGCCAGCTCACAGCCGCCTCCCAATGCGAAACCGCTAACGGCTGCGATCAGGGGTTTCTTCGTCTTTTTAATGGCATCCCAGGTACTGAACTGGTCAATGTTGTACATGTCAACGGCGCTTTTACCCGCCATCTGCGTAATGTCAGCTCCGGCTGCAAACGCTTTTTCATTGCCACTTATAATGATGGCCCTTACCTGTTCATCGGCGTCCAGGTCCCGCAGGGCCTCCTTTAATTCCGACATGAGCTGCAGGTTCAGGGCATTCAAAGCTTCGGGGCGGTTCAATTGGATGTGGGCCACATGGGGCGCCGGCTGGTGTATGATTATAAATTCCGGTTGCATTACTAAATTTACAGAATTACTGCAAATAGCCAGACCACAAAAAACACGAACACAAAGAGGAATGAGAAGCTATAACCGCTGAGCAACAGTATTGCTTTCATGAATGAACGCCGGTACGACTGCTGGTAGGTGTTCTTGAGCGCCAGCCAGAGATAAATACCGATCAGCAGCAAGCCCCAGGCTGTGACGCGGTCCGTATGCAGCAGTTTGTCCAGCAACAGCGTGATCAGCAACACCACAAAAGCAAAGCAGTGCACATGCAGGGCGAAAATAGCATGATCGGCATAATACCGTTTCCTGTAGAGGATCTTCAGCCATAAGGCAAACAGCGGCAGCAGCACAAACATCATTTTAGGGGCGTTGTGCTTCAGGGCTTCCTCGAATGCGTCCTGCTTACTACTTCCGCCCATAGCGAGCGCCCTCCGGGTAATCCAGCGGCTAAAGCCCTGGTCACGCTGATCGGGCGGTAAGGCCGCTTGCGCAGAGTCATAATCCGCCAGTGAGCGGTAGTCAGTATCCTCCTTACTCAGAACAATTTTCTTCTTGCGGGTGGTATCCTTGTGAAGGGTATCCTTTTTAGCAACGGCAATCCCGGTAGCCGGCTCCGCTCTGAGCGGGCGGTAACGGTATACGGTATCGTTCCCCGTAGCCGTATCTGCGTCCAGGTGCGCTTCTTCCGGCTTGCTCGCGGCAGCAATGGAATCCTTCACCATTCGGATCAGGGATGCTGCGGAGGGAATTGTATCCTCCGTTTGCTCCGTTCTTTCTTCCCTTTCTTCATCCGCTTCGCCTGCACTGCTGTGTTCCTTATGCGTTACCATGGCAAAAACCAGGAAGAACATAAAGGAAATGAAGATATAGAGCTTGATGGGGTTTACATACGACACCCTTTTCCCGGCCATATACTCTTTGGTAAGACGGCCCGGCCTGAATAAAAGGTACTTTAGTGTTGTCAGGAACTGGGAATCGTAATGCAGCACATCACCCACAAAATGCTTAACCAGGTGGCCAAAAGATTCATGCGGCACGGCATTTTCCTGGCCGCAGTGCGTACAGTATCTTTCCGGAACTTCTGTTCCGCAGTTCAGGCAGTGCTTATCCTGCCTCAGTGGTTGCGTTTTCAAATTTGCAAGGTTAGGCCCCTAAAAATAGGAAAAGTATCTTCAATTTTCCAGTAATAATAAATGTATATATATCAAAAATTTTCAGATGAAAGGAACGTTAGTATTTTTGTCAACGTTTATACTATTCAGAAAGTGATTATGAATACTAAAAAGTACTGTTTGCTGGGCGCCTGCCTGTTGTTGCTTACGGGCCGTTCTATGGCCCAGTATTATTACCAGGATATCTGGAATGCCCGGCAGGCCAGCCGGAACCTGGCGCTGCTGAAGGAAAAAGAGGTAAGGGTACAGGAGGTGCAAAGCCTGGACGCCAATATGGAAACGGATAATGATTTTAAATGCCAGCGGGTGTTAAGTCCCAATTACCGCCAGATGCGTTCCATCACTCGCTCGCTGGCTACGGGGCTGTCTGTGATGACCTCTACTTTTTCGGCTAAGGGACAGCTCACCAAAACCGTAGACAGTACTGAAAGCAGTATTACCACCATACAATACCGTTATGACAGCGCGGGGCGGATAACGGATATCCAGACCGTTTCATTGTCGCAGGCAAGCGGCCAAAAGTTCAGGATCACGGAATCGCGCGATTACCGGTATGATGAGCGGGGGCATCTGAGCAGCATGATCCACCGGAAAAGCATGGGCGCAGATTCTACCACCGTACTGTTCAAGACCGACGCAGAAGGCCGCGTAACAGAGGAGCAGGAATACGGCAAGAACGTACGCAGCCCCCGTATCTATTACAACTATAACAGCCAGGGACTGCTTACGGATGTACTCCGTTATCATGCAGCCGCCAAACGCATGTTACCGGACTATATGCTGGAATACGACGCCCAGCAACGTTTATCGCAGCTGACTACGGTGAATGCGGAGACCTCCGATTATACTGTCTGGAAATATAAGTATGATGAGAAGGGGCTTCCGTTAACAGAAGAATGCTATAACAAGCAGAAAGAGATGCTTGGGATTGTGCGCTACAAATACCAGTTTGCTGCAAAGTAAAAGGCCAAAGTCAAAATTCAAATTCCAAATTCCAAAACAGGTTGGCAGCCAGGCTTTGGTGATGTACTTGTAACTTACTGTATTGGGGAAATGTGGTATTGGTTTTTGGGAATTTGGTATTTGGAACCTGGTATTTGGTATTTGGAATTTTGTATTCAGTAGTCGGCGAATTGTTGGTCGGGGTAGCACCACAGCCATTGTTCCCCGGGTTCTGCGGAAGCCACTACGGGGTGGCCGGTAGCGTGGTAGTGTGCTGTCATGTGGCGTGCCGGTGAAGCGTCGCAGCAGAGGGTAGCGCCGCAGGTCTGACAGGTACGCAGGTGCACCCATCGGCCGTTATGTTTTATGCATTCTTCGCACACATGTTCATCTTCAGCGGGTAGTTTGACTTCGCGGATATCCTGGAGATGTTTACAGAATTGCTCTTCCATGGTGTGTTATTTTACTTCTGCAAGATATTTATGAACAAAGCTGATGGCCATTGAGCCTTCTCCTACTGCTGCGGCTACGCGGTTCATGGCGCCTGCACGAACATCGCCTGCAGCAAATACGCCCGGACAGCTCGTTTCCAGCAGGTAGGGATCCCGCGCCTGTTTCCATATTTTACCGAACTGCTCGTAGGCTTTCAGCTGGCGGCCGGTTTCAATAAATCCTTTATCATCCCGGATAATATCCAGCTGTATCCACTCCGTAAAGGGTTTGGCGCCGATGAAGATATAGAGGGCGTTGGCCGTTTCGGTAGTGGTGGTATCCGTTTCCAGATCGGAGATCACCAGTTGTTCCAGGCGATCGGTGCCCAGGGCGGCTGCTATCTCGGTTTTAGGTCTTACCCGGATGTTGGGCGTAGCTTTGATCTGCTCTATCAGGTAGGCCGACATGGTGCTGGTGAGGTCTTCCTTCCGGATCAGTATATATACATTCCTGGCAAACTTGGAAAGGTACATGGCTGCCTGTCCGGCGGAGTTGCCTCCTCCTACTATGAACACTTCCTTATCCTTGCAGGCGGTGGCTTCGGTCATGGCGGCGCCGTAATAGATACCGGCCCCGGTGAAGTCTGCCACACCTTTTGTTTCCAGCTTGCGGTAATCCACGCCGGTGGTGATGATCACGCTGCGGGTATTCACTTCGGTATCATCTTCCAGGATGATCTTCTTGTAGCCGTCTTTCTGGCGGATCTCTTTTACGGATTGCGGGGTAATGAATTCCGTTCCCAGGCGGGTAGCCTGAGCGATGGCGCGGCGGGTAAGTTCTGCGCCGCTTAAGCCGGTGGGAAAGCCCAGGTAGTTCTCGATACGGGAACTGGTGCCTGCCTGTCCGCCGGGAGCGCGTCTTTCGATCAGCAGGGTCTTCAATCCTTCAGAGGCGCCGTACACGCCGGCTGCGAGGCCTGCGGGACCAGCGCCGATGATCACCACATCGTACACATCATGTTTGGTATGCGGGTTGAGGCCTACCCTGCCGGCGATCTCCATAATGGAGGGGTCTGCCAGGTAGGAGCCATCTTCAAAGAAAACAAGGGGAAGGTCTTTCTGCTCCAGGCCGTTCAGCTGCAGGAGGCGCCGTGCTTCATCCGTGGTCTGTATATCCAGCCACTGGTAAGGGATGAGGTTACCTGCCAGGAAATCCTTGATGGCATGTGAGCGTTGTGAGAACTGGTATCCCACCACTTTGATGCCTTTGAATGCAGGCTGGTAGATATGCTGCCAGTCGTCCAGCAGGTCGTCTATCACCGGGTACAGTTTCTCTTCCGGCGGGCCCCAGGGCTTTACCAGGTAGTAGTCTAACTGTACGGTGTTAATGGCCCTGATAGCGGCGTCGGTATCAGAGTAGGCGGTGAGCAGTACGCGCCTGGCTTCGGGGTAGAATTGTTTGGTCTTTTCCAGGAAGTCAACACCTTCCATTTCGGGCATGCGTTGATCGGAGATGAACATGGCAATGGTCTCACCTTTATTCTTCAGTTCCAGGAGGCTGTCCAGCGCTTCGTTGACAACCGTGGTGCTGATGATTTTGTAACTGTTGCGGTATTGTGTCTTAAGATCACGAACGATGGCGCGAAGTACCTGTGCATCATCGTCAATACAAAGAATTAAAGGTAGATCCATATTATTTTCTGCGGCCTGAGTTGACATATTTCCGCCCGTTTATAAAGTTTGAATATACAAATATTAGGTGGCAAGCCGTTTAATTATCCTGCATGGGCAGGCTAACCATGAAGCGGGTATTACCCGGTTCTGAGGTTACTTTTACATTTCCCCTGTGCTGTTTCACGATCTGGCATACGATGTCGAGGCCAAGCCCGGTGCCTTTGCCCACCTCCTTGGTGGTGAAGAAGGGGTCAAAGACCCTGCTGATCATTTCCGGCGGGATGCCGGGGCCGTTATCTATGACAGACACCAGTACACAATCATGATCGCGTTCTGTGCGTATCTGTAGTACACCTTTTCTTGCAGGTTCCATGGCATCGAGCGCGTTATCGATGAGGTTTGTCCATACCTGGTTCATTTCCCCGATGCATACTTTGATCTGCGGGAGGCTCTGATCAAAATGCTGCTGCAGTTCTACATTGCCTTTGCGCAGGCGGTACTGAAGGATGTTGAGCGTGTTCTCTATACCCCTGTGGATGTCTGTCAGCTGGCGGTCGCGTCCCTGGTCCATATGCGTGAAAGTTTTTATGGAGCCCACCAGGGTAGCGATCCGTTTGGACGCTTCCTCGATATCGGTGACCATTTTTTCCGTAACCAGGTTGCTGTTGATCCAGTTAAAAACGGGCGACAGGTCTGCTTCGGGAATATCTTTCTTGAAATCGTTGAGCAGTTCGATAGTAAATCCGAAGTCTACCAGGTTTTCCGCCAGTTCTGCCGCATTTTCTATGTTATGATCATCCAGCCAGTCCATCAGCTCCTCTTCCCGGTCTGAACGCTGCATCATGGAAAGGGCGGGGCCTTTGGGCTGGTTGAGGATGTTGAACAGTCTTTCGTTGATAATATCCACTTCTTCGGGGCTCATGCGGATGGCCATTACCTTTTTGAAGGTACCCGGCATCATCTGGAGGTGCTGTTTTAAGGAGACTGCCCCGCGCACTACGGCGGCGGCGGGATTGTTCAGTTCATGCGCGAGCCCGGCAGACAGTTTTCCCAATGCGGCCATTTTTTCGTTCTGCAGCTGAAAGGAGGTGAAATCGCGGACACGGTTGGTCATGATGTGTACCAGTGCCTGGGTGAGCTCAAAATGGTTGCGGATCAGTTCTTCTATCTTGCTGATGGGTAAAGTCATGACCTGTGCATCGTCCCGGATCTCGCCGAAGGCGATCGCTATTTTACCCCGGGAGAAGGGCAGGTAGCCGAAAATCGCTTTGGGGCCCCATACTGTTATTTCGCGGGCTTCCTTCTGCTGAACCTGGTAGGCTTTGACCCTGCCGCTGATGAGGATGTGTGTTCCGGCGATCGGCTCCCCCTGCTCAAAGAGCATTTCACCGGCTGGCATTTCATAATGACGGCTATTGTCTATTAACCATTGAAGCTGGCCGGCCGGCACATCCTTCAGGGCTTCTATACGCTGGAGCCACTCTGCTGTAACTGTTTGCATGGGAATAAGATACTTAGCTAAATAAAGGTAACTATTTTTAGGAAGGGAGTGTTTATTCAAAGTTGCTTAAATTTGCACCGGATTAAGGAATCATCAGATATGAACAAGGAAGCAATCAGAATGGATATTTCCGATACGATCAAGTATTATCTATCCACCGCTGCACCGAAAGCGGCACAACATTTCGGTATAGACAAGTATGGCGAGTTACTGGAACAGGATCACTTTGCCATTCTCAGTAACGAAGGCGGCCTTAAGAACGGACCGCCCATCAAAACGGATCATTTTGCGGTTATCCTGTGTGTACAGGGAAGTTGTTTAAAAACCGTAGGCCCGCATACATTTGAAGTAGTTCCCCATTCTATTCACATCGTCTCTCCCCGGGATTTTCATTCTTTCGAAAACGCATCTGACGACCTGCTGCTGTACATGGCTTTGTTCAGGAGAGAATTTATTGCGGAAAGCTTTATCAAGGAGCATATCCTGGAAACGCTGCTGGAGCAGCCGGGAGAGCTGGCACCCATTTATCACCTGGATGAGCAGGAGTTTACCGTGATAAAGGAACTGTTTGAGAAGATAGAACGGGAATACCGGCAGGCCAATCCTTACTACCTGCAGATGGTACGCCTGCTGCTGGTAGAATTATTGTTTGAAGTGAACCGCTCGCACGAGAGGGCGCAACTGCAGCCAGTAAAAACCGCGGGGCGTAAGTTTCAGCTGGTAACACAATTCAAGAAACTGGTGGAGGAGCATTTTGTGGAGATGCATTCCGTGCAGCAGTATGCAGAGATGCTGCATGTATCGGCGAAGCATCTGAGTGAGCAGGTAAAGCAGGAAACGGGGGAGAATGCGTTGATGATCATTCACAGGAGAATATTCCTGGAAGCGCAGTATTTGCTGGGCACATCGCAGTTCAGTGTGAAGGAAGTAGCAGATAAGCTGAATTTTGATACCAGCTCTCATTTCAGCCGGTTCTTCAAGCATTTTGCGGGGATCAACCCGTCGGAGTATACGCGTGTTGCCTGTTGCTGATATGGCGCACCGGAAAATTGGTTCTAATATCCTCCAAATTGGCCTTTACCGGTGTAAACATGTGGTCTACCTTTGCTTCATCAAACAAAGAATAGCAGCTGCAAACAAATTTAGTTCTTTGGCAAGCTAATTAAATCGTTTCGTAAGCATTAAAAACAACAGAAGATGAAAAAGACAATTAAGAAAGGCATTGCAGGATTAGCTCTTTTAACAGCTTTTGCGCTGACAACCCAGGCACAGAGCATGGACAATGGCACTCCCACCAAACCTGCCACTGCTACAGAAAGGCCCCGTTATTTGATCAGTGTAGGCCCTGAAGCGAACCTTCCATTAGGCGATTTCAAAGATGCATATGACTGGTCTATCGGCGGTTCCGTACAGGGTGAATATGCTATCCTGAAAAGGGATCTGTATGTTACATTAAACGCCGGATATACTAACTTTTTCGCTAAAGATATTGCTGGTTTTAGTCCAAATGACCTTCATGTCATTCCCGTAAAAGCTGGTTTGAAATATTACCCGGTATCTAATTTTTACGTACAGGGTCAGGCTGGTGCAGCATTTCTTGGTAACAAGAGTGATGTAGGTGCTGATAAATCTGCGGTATTTGCTTATTCACCGCAGGTGGGTTATTTATTCCCGCTGGGTAATGGCAGCTACCTGGATGCAGGCGTTAAATTTGAGGGCTATACCAAAATGAGTGACGGTGGAAAATCCAGCAATTTCCTGGGCCTGAGAGTGGCTTATGGATTTGGAAAATAAGTTAAAAACTAGGTTAAGGAATACTAATGACGGCCCCGGTGAATTAACATCACCGGGGTTTTTTATTGTATGAGGTTTGAGGTTGGTTGGAGGTTAGCGGTTGGGAGGTTGGTTAAAAGTTGGAGGTTTTGGTGATGAGGATGAGAGAAATTTTCTAAAAAAATGCAGGATAAAAATTGGCAAATTCAAAACAATACCTATCTTTGCAATCCCAACGAAAAAAACAGTTCTTAAAAACTCTGCGGAAGTAGCTCATTTGGTAGAGCACGACCTTGCCAAGGTCGGGGTGGCCGGTTCGAGCCCGGTCTTCCGCTCAGATGGAGATTCCAAACTGCGCAAGTGGTTTGGAATTTTTGTTTAAAGTTCTTTCAGATTAGTTATCTTTAATTATTCTGATGGTCCACCCGGGTGGTGGAATTGGTAGACACGCAGGACTTAAAATCCTGTGGCCAGCAATGGCTGTACGGGTTCGACCCCCGTCCCGGGTACTTGGAAATCAATAATTTATAAAGGCTGCTGAGAGGCGGCCTTTATTGTTTATGGAAAATTTTCAAACAATTTTCAAACAACGAGAATGGTTGGAGTATTGTTTGAAAGCTTTGAAGTGAAGTCAAAGAACAAAATATTTAAAACCTCCTACACGGAGGACTGTAAGCTCCCCTTATTTTCGGCCCATTGAGGTTTAGAATTTTCAATGTTTTAGCATTCATTGGGAAACGGATTGTGCGTATTCCAGTGGTGGAACGTTGCCCAGCGTTTCATGCGGCCTTTCAGCATTGTAATCCTGTCGCCATTCCTCAGCCATGATACGAACTTCTTGTAAAGTGAAGAAATGGTAGGCATCTAATAGTTCTCTTCTGATTGACCCATTATTGCGTTCGATAAATGCATTTTGTACCGGCTTGCCCGGTTGGATGAACAGGATTTCTATGTTATGCTCTTCGCACCACAGCTTCAACAGATCACTGATGAACTCCGGTAAGCTAACGACGAAGTACATCTTTTAGCGGTACAGTGGTTCTTCTAACTTTGC
>NZ_CALEJS010000027.1 GCF_937898475.1 uncultured Chitinophaga sp. | reverse complement strand
TCCTGGGTGGCGAACAAGTGACGAAGGAACAGGTGCGCATATTGAAGTTACTGAACTCAGGCATGGCGGTATATAACGAATACGGGCCTACTGAAACTACAGTAGGATGTATCGTAAAAGAGCTCCAGGAAGATGATCCGCAGATACTGATCGGCAAACCCATTACGGCTACAGAGATATTTATCCTTGGAGAGGCTGGGCAGCTGTGTCCCATTGGTGTGACAGGAGAGATCTGCATTGCAGGCGCAGGACTGGCAAAACAATATCTCAATAACCACGAGCTTACTGCGCAAAAATTTGTTCCTAATCCTTACAGAACTGGCAGTCTTATGTACAGAACCGGTGATCTGGGAAGATGGCTACCACAAGGTGAGATACAATACATAGGTAGAAAAGACGAACAGTTAAAGATCAGGGGATATCGTATTGAGCCTGGAGAGATTGAAAATGCACTTTTGATCCTGCCGGATGTTTCAGCAGCTGTGGTGACCACCGTGCTTAATACTGCCGGTGAGCCGGAACTGGCAGCCTATCTTAGCGCTAAGCGGCAGCTGGATATAGCAGGGATCCGCAACCATCTTACAAGCTGCTTACCTGCTTATATGCTGCCAGTCTATTACATGCAGCTGGAAGTCCTCCCTTTAACCAGCAATGGGAAAGTAGATAAGAAAAAATTACCTGCGCCCGGCGATACAGCCCTCGGAGGGAATGCCATATACGTACCTCCTGCAAATGAGGTAGAATGGCAGCTTGCTGAGATCTGGCATGACATACTTGGCAAAGAAAAGATTGGGATCAATGACAACTTTTTCGATCTGGGCGGTCACAGCTTAACGGCCATCCGGCTGTTGAGCCAGTTACAACGGGTATTCCATGTTAAAATGGAGCTCAAAGATATATTTGCCCAAAAGCACCTGGCAGACCAGGCGCGGCTTATTCAGCTGGCCACCAAAACAAACTTCGTTCTCATACCAACAGCGCCACCGATGGCTGATTATCCCCTCTCCTCTGCCCAACGCAGGATATGGGTACTCAGCCAGTTTGAGGAAGGCAGTGTAGCTTATAAGATGCCTGCTGCATACAGCTTTGACGGAGATCTTGATATCACTGCACTCTCTGCTGCGTTCAACAGCCTGATACGGCGGCATGAAAGTCTGCGTACCGTGTTCAGGGTAAATGATCAGGGAGAACCCAGGCAGCTTGTTTTGCCCGCTGACTCCGATGCTTTCCAGGTGCACTGTAAAGATCTGCAAGGGCAATCGGAAGAAGTGTTGCTGGAATATATCCAGCAGTACCATCAGCAATCATTTGATCTTAGCAAAGGACCTTTGATCCGGGCTGCGCTTTTCCAGGTAGATACAAGGCGATGGGTATTTACCTGTGTGATGCATCATATCTGCAGCGATGAATGGTCTGCGGAGATTCTTATCCGGGAACTCCTGTTATTATATAGTACCTATAGCAGCGGCGAACAACCGTCACTAGACCCGCTGAAAATACAATATAAGGATTACGCTTGCTGGCAGCAGGAACAATTTCAGGGAGACGAATTTCAATTGCACAAATCCTACTGGCGCAAACAACTGGAAGGCCGGCTGCCGGTGATTGTACTCCCCCTGGATAAAAGCAGGCCTGTTGTTAAGAGCTACAATGGCAACCGTATTTACAAAGGGCTGAACAGCCGTTCAGCATCCGGACTCAAGACGCTCTGCCGCGCGCAGAATGCGACGCTGTTTATGGGGTTGGTGGCTACCGTAACGAGCCTGCTACATCAATACGGCGGCCAGCAGGACATTATTATTGGAAGTCCGATAGCCGGAAGGCAACATGCTGATCTGGAAGATCAAATCGGTTTCTATCTCAACACACTACCCTTACGCCTTCAGCTACAGGATGGTATGTCCTTTAATCAGCTGTTGCAATGTGCGCGTCTGGTAACGCTGGATGCCAATGAGCATCAGGCATATCCTTTTGACCAGCTCATTGACGACCTGCAACTGCAAAGGGATATGAGTCGTAGTCCCCTGTTTGATGTGCTCATAGATTATCATGATAATAAAGAAAGAAAGATCAACTCAGATCAACTGCCCGGAGGACTGAAGATAAGCCCTTTCGACGCCGGCACGCAGACGGTGAGCAAGTTTGACCTGACGTTTATGTTCATCGATTCGCAGGATGGCCTCAA
>NZ_CALEJS010000026.1 GCF_937898475.1 uncultured Chitinophaga sp. | reverse complement strand
AAAGTTAGAAGAACCACTGTACCGCTAAAAGATGTACTTCGTCGTTAGCTTACAATTACAGTTCCATCTTGTGAAATTCATAATAATGATACAGGTCATCATAAAGGCCTTGCCAGCCGTCATGCGGTAAATAATCTTCCACTTGTACATCACTAAAAGAGCTAACAAACACTTTACTGTCAAAATCAATGTAAAAGCTCATACTAGCGATTTCACTTTGTGTGAGTTCATTGGAAGTTACCTTATCTGCCTGAATTGCTGTCATAAACTGATCAATACTCTCATCTGAAACAATTAAAATATTATTCCGGAAAACAAAATCCCATTTGGAAGGGTCGTAAGTGGGATCGTATTTTTTATAGTTTAGTATCCAATACGCGATAGGCATTAAATATAATGAGCATTGGTCGTTATATTTGATACAGCCTAAAATAAAATTTTCTTCAAACTTCTGTTTAATATTCATTTTTAATTATCCTAACTTAATTAATGTTACAAAAACTTATATTTATGGTGAATGATGTTTTCTTTCATGAGGATTACTATAGACAAATAGAACTTATACCAGAAGAAAATTACTTTAAAACACTCAGAAATTTAGGTCAAACACCAACGGACGAGAAAAATTTCAACGGATTCAGCAAGATGACGATTAGAGATTGCACGATGGACAAGGTAATGGAAGAACTGTGCAGTATCAGACATGAACTAAAAGCCATTGGAATAAATATCAACCAAATGACCAGGGTGTTTAATACCTATCCTGAACACAAACGGAGAGAAATATCTGCCCGACTGAGTTTTCAGAAATATATGGCTATTGAAGCTCAGGTTGACCGATTACTGGAAACCGTTAGTAAGTTGGCTGTAAAGTGGTTGAGTAGCGATAAGCCATAAAGTATGATAGCCGTTATCTAAACGGATAGTTTCCGCAAGATGACTAGAAATTCATCATCTTACACCTATTGAGTAGGAAATTTAGGAATATACCCAAAAGAGCATTTTCTTATCATTGACACATAAAAAACGGTTGTTATATTTGATTGATGAGCAAGGTACAAATATTATTTCTCATGGCGCTATTGACCGTTTCGAGCTGTTCCCCTAAGACAACGGGAATATTAGAAACTTATAACGGTTTGCCGATAACTGATCTATGTGATTTGCCTAATTATCAGGGCCGAAAAGTCTATTTAAAGTGCAGTTATAGTGGAATTGAAGAATATTGGTCTCTAGGCTCCCTGAAATCAAAAGAATGCTCAAGCAGTTTGCTGGTTAACCTGGACTTCAGCAATGACTATAAAATGCCGTCCAGATTTGAGCATGCTTTAACAAACGTTCATAATAGTTATTGGAATTCATACTTATTAATAGAAGCATTAGGTACATACGAAACAAAGCAAGAAGGTGGATATGGGCACCTGGGAACCAATAAATCGAGGTTTGTAATAAGCGAAGTCATAAATATGAAATTAGTGCATAAGTGAAAAGCTGAATATGCTATTGGCCGGTTCTGATCCTTGATTTGCATACAACTTTCTGGGCTTTGCATACACCTGTTAAAGTATTCTCAGCGAACTTTGGCCTATTAAAATCAATAGTATGATAACAAAGAAAATGAATCTGGGAAGCGAAGGTCTGGTTGTGCCAATTATAGGTTTAGGCTGTATGGGTATGACCGGTTTTGAAGAAGGAAATATGTATGGAGAGGCAGATGAGCAGGAAGCTATTGCCACCATTCACCGGTCGCTCGAATTAGGAGGCAACTTTTTAGACACTGCCGATTTGTACGGCCCTTTCAAAAATGAACAGTTGATTGCTAAAGCAATACATGGTAATAGGAATAAATATATTATCGCGACGAAATTCGGCTGGGAAATTGATGATAACAACAAAGTGACGTGGGCCATTAATGGCAAAAAAGAATATGTGAAAAAAGCGGTGGAACGTTCGCTCAAAAATCTTAATACAGACTATATTGACCTGTACTATATGCACCGGCTTGATAAAACCACTCCCATCGAAGAAACCGTTGCGGCAATGAGCGAGCTGGTGAAAGAAGGAAAAGTGGGTTACCTGGGATTATCAGAAGTATCTTCCGAGACGGTAAAAAGAGCGCACGCAGTTCACCCTGTTACGGCGGTACAAAGTGAATATTCTCTATTTGAGCGGACAACAGAAGAACGTGGCATACTGAATACCTTGAAGGAACTTGGAATAGGTTTTGTCGCTTATTCTCCATTAGGCCGTGGGTTTTTATCCGGACAGATCAGAACCATAGATGACTTACCGGAAAATGATTTCCGCCGCGCCATACCCCGTTTCCAGGAAGCTCATTTCTACAAGAATATCGAGCTGGTTAAAGCAATTGAGGCAATGGCCGGGGAGAAGAACGTAACCTCATCACAGCTGGCCCTCGCCTGGATTATGAATAAGGGCATCTTACCTATTCCGGGCACCAAACGAAGAAAATATCTGGAGCAAAACATAGCGGCCACCCAAATTGAATTAACTGAAGCTGATATGTCGAGGCTCGAAAGCATTGTGCCGCTGGGTACTGATACCGGTGATCCATATGATGAGTTTAGTATGGGGCTGATTGATTAGCGTATATATTAAAAAGTTTAAATTAGATTATGAATACCATCAGATCTGTCTCAGAATTTCACCGGCTACTTTCTTTACCAGAGCCTCACCACCCATTGGTAAGTGTGATCAATTTGGCGGAAAGTATTTTTTTGGAAGATGATGTATGGAACGGGTTTGTGAATAGCTTTTATTGTGTTGCCCTCAAAAGGGGAGCCAAAGGCAAAATACGATATGGTCAGCAACATTATGATTATGACAATGGTGTTTTAAGCTTTACTGCACCTAACCAGGTGCAATACCTGGATATAAGCACTGTAGAATGCGGATCAGGTTACCTGCTTATATTCCATCCTGACTTTCTGCTGGCCCATCCTCTGGCAAGCAACATCAACAGCTATAACTTCTTCTCTTATACTGTAAATGAGGCGCTGCATCTTTCTGCTGAAGAAGAAGATGATCTTATCACAATATTGAACAAGATCGACAAGGAATGCCAGCATATTGATAAATACACACAGGAAATTATCTTATCGCAAATTGAGTTGCTGCTCAAGTATTCCAACCGATTTTACGAGCGGCAGTTTATCACCCGGAAAAATCACAATCATCAGTTACTTGCCAAATTTGAACGCCTGCTTGATGAGTATTTTGACAGCAGCATGACCACTCCACCGGAACGCTTAACGGTACAACGTATGGCCGAACTCATGAACCTGTCTCCAAACTACCTGAGCGATCTGCTGCGCATGCATACCGGACAGAATACACAACAGCATATACATCAGAAGTTGATTGAAAAGGCAAAGGAAAAACTATCTACTACCAATTTATCGGTAAGTGAAATTGCTTATACATTAGGCTTTGAACATGCACAATCGTTCAGTACGCTATTTAAAAAGAAGACTAATTTGTCACCTCTTGAATTCCGGCAGACATTTAACTGATGGTTGGGAAATGTGTTTATCCAGATCTATGACTTTTTATTAAATGTACTCCTGAGCAGATCTGCCGGTTTCCTCCTTCAACAGGTCGTACCAGCCTTCCCAGTCAGTAATAGTGGTAAGAGAACCCGTAATCCGTATAAAGCGCAACTGGCCCCTTCTTCCCAATTTTACAGCAGAAACATATAATATGGAAACACGACAATTAGGAACCTCCGGGTTAGAAGTGTCTAAACTTGGATTCGGCTGCATGGGATTAAGCCATGGCTATGGTCCGGCAACAAATGAAAACGACGCCATTGCACTTATTCGTAAAGCTCATGACCTGGGCATTACCTTCTTTGATACTGCAGAAGTGTATGGCCAGGGAGCCAATGAACAGCTGGTAGGGAAGGCATTACACGAAGTACGTGATAAAGTAATCATCGCTACCAAGTTTGGCTTTAGAAACGGTAAGAATACAGAGGGTCTGGATAGCCGGCCCAAACGCATCAGGGAGGTGGCGGAAAACTCGCTCCGGTATCTGCGAACCGATTATATCGACTTGTTCTATCAACACCGGGTGGATCCGGATGTGCCTGTTGAAGACGTTGCCGGGACCGTAAAAGATCTGATTGCCGAAGGCAAAGTAAAATACTTTGGTATGAGCGAAGCCGGTGCACAAAGTATACGCAGGGCGCATGCTGTACAACCGGTGGCAGCGCTGCAAAGCGAGTACTCCATGTTCTGGCGCGAACCTGAGAAAGAAATCATCCCATTGCTTGAAGAATTGGGGATTGGCTTCGTTCCGTTCAGCCCGTTGGGCAAAGGATTCTTAACCGGTAAGATGAATGCGGACACAAAATTTGAAAAAACCGATTGGAGAAATGTCCTGCCTCGTTTCAGTAAAGAAAACCGTGAAGCGAATCAAACCATTGTTGACCTTGTGGTAAAGATCGCGGAAGAGCATAACGCAACACCAGCGCAGATTGCATTGGCATGGCTGCTGGCGCAAAAACCATGGATCGTCCCGATTCCCGGAACCACAAAAATGACCCGCCTGGAAGAAAATACAGGCAGTGTCAATATCGCCTTAAACGATGATGATTTAGCCCAAATCAGTACGGCGCTGGACAACATCATACTTCAGGGAGAACGTTATCCGGCAATCCTGGCAAACCTGCAAGGCAAGTAAACAACTGCAGACCGGCAGGGGTGGCTGAATTACATTAAACCATCATGAATGGTTACAAAAAAGATAACAAAGCTGCCCCTGTTTTTGTATCTTTTACGGCTATGATTAAACAACCTATATTTCTTATTTTATGCTGTATAGTTACTATCTCCTCTTTCGGGCAGATCAACCTTGCCAGGCCATTCGAAGATTGCCGGATCAAAGGCAGCATCACCTTGTTTGACTACAAGGAGAAAAAATGGATATCAAGTGATATCAATGACAGCCATACCCCTACCCTGCCTGCATCGACCTTCAAAATAATAAATACCCTGATTGCGCTTGAATCGGGTGTAATTGCCGATGAAAACCAGGTCATTACCTGGCCCGGATGGACAGACACCGTTAAATATAGCTATCGTCCGGAAATTTATCATGATATGAGCATGAAGGAAGCCTTCAAGGCCTCAGCCGGCTGGGCATATGTGGAGCTGGCAAAGAAGATTGGCAAAGCTAAATATAAAGACTACCTGACGGCCAGTAAATACGGCAATGCAGACCTTTCTGTAAAGGATGACGACTTCTGGAATTTCGGGAATTTTGCAATTTCTCCTGCGAACCAGATCGAAATACTAATTGGTGTATATGAAGAAACACTGCCCTTCAAAAAAGCCTCCTTTAAGATACTCAAGGATATGATGATTGAACAAAAAACAGCGGATTATACATTAAGGGCAAAAACAGGATGGACAAGAGACCACGGTAAAGACACCGGCTGGTGGGTGGGCTACCTGGAACGTGGGGAACATATTTATTTCTTTGCAACCAGGTTGATTAAGGACAGAAGCGTGCCGAACCCGGATTTCGGAAAATGCAGGAAGGAAATTACGATAGAAGTTTTCAGGCAATTGGGAATAATTTAAAAAAGTATACCCAATAGCTCCTCCTCAGCTAAGGCACGCTATTGGGTATACAGACCTACAGCCCTTTATTGAACGCCAGCAAAGACGCTGTCGGATTACTAACAGCCTCCTGTATATCCCCGGTTTAAGAGAAATGTTCAATTCTTACCGTTAAATGTATAAGTAGGCATGCCTGTTTAAAATACTTTGCCGCTAAACTGAATCTTTCGCCCAATTACCTGTCAGATCTCCTGAATAAATTTACCGGTAAAACCACACAGGAACATATCCATCTTCAGCTGGCAGAGAAGGCCAAAACGATGCTTCGAGGTACGGGAAAATCAATAAGCGGGATTGCCTATGACCTGGGGTTTGAACATCCTTCGCATTTTACGAAATTATTTTAAAGTAAAGTTGGGCTTAGCCCCCAAAGCTTACAGAAGCCTCCACCAATAGGATTGGGTAAAAGTAAATAACCCGCTCTATTTCACCACCTCACTCACCAGAATTACAGGAACAGCATTGGTGTAGTTTGCAATGTCCGCACGGATTTTATCAATATTTGGCGCGATTGCGGATTGGTATTCACTTAAGCTTTTTACATAAAAGGCTCCGATAGCCATAAAAGGTAAAGGCTGGTTGGGCGCGCCGGCAGAAAGTCCTTTTTCAATAGTATACTTCACCAGGTTTTCACCTAAATAAGCCGCCACCATGGGCATGTGCCTGGTTTCGTAGTATTCCATATTGAAAGTCTTACCTTCAGCATAGGGATACATGACAGATATCTTAGTCAAGCCCTTTTCCTGGCCGAATGCAAACAAGCTGGCAGTTACCAGCAATAAGGATAACAGTAATTTCTGCTTCATGATCATTTATTTTTAGTAAAAAGAGGCTGTATTGTACTGCTTGCAAATACAGCCTCCTTTCTTCAGTTACGATCTTATTTCACCAGCCTCCCCTGCTCTGCCAGGGTGGATGTTGATGGCAGCGTTACGCCCAGATAGCTTGCATAGTGCATCACCTGGTGCTGGTAACCTGCCTGCTGAAAGAAGTCTTCAAAGGTATTCTGTGTGTACTGGCTGTCGATTTCCGCTAAAAAGGTTGTATAATGTTTTGTCTGCTGGGTATAGCCGTATATCATGAAGGCGCCGGCCAGCGTGGCAAAGGCCTCCGCCAAATTTACGGTTTTCCCCTTGTACGTAACAGATATTAAACGTGAGGCAGGACCACCAAGATACATTAAGGCGAGCTCCAGTATGGAACTGTCTACCGGGAACTTCGGCACAATGTCGTAAGTATTTTCATAGTGCCATGCGTTGGAAAGTTTGTTGTCCAGGTCTTGTGCAAATGGCTTGTTACCAGGCGCCGGAGCGGCAAAGGTAACCAGGGTGGTCTGGCTGGCGAAGGACGCATGTGTGTTGATAAAATAAGAAGCAAATACATTGGCTACATTCCCGCCCAGGCTGTGACCTGTAATGATCAGCTGCTGGTTGCTGTGCAGCGCATTGGCTTCCAGGTATCCAATGATAGTCGTTGTATCGGTGCTGCTGGTGGTGGCATTCTGCATCTCGTTTACCTGGGTAAATGCCCGGTTGGCGCCAGCAGTGATCTTGGCACCGGTGGTAGTTGGCGATACATAGCTCCAATCCACTGTAGTGATCACGTCCAAATCTTCCAGTACCCAGTTGGCAAAACTATCCCAGCTTACATCAAAAGGCGGCAGTGAACCGCGGATAGCTACTGCATGGATAGAGGCATCTTCATTGGCGGCAATAAAGGCATAGTTACCGTCAGTTGTTACCTGACCATTCCATACAATACTCCAGCCGGGAAGGTAGGTACCAATATTGGTTTGCGGATCATTATAGCTCAGGCCGCAAAGTAATACAGCGATTTGCTGGTTAGACAAAGTAGCAGGGCTACCATTGAGTGATGTCATGGTTCTTTTGAATTAGGGTGAATAAATTGAGGGACCTAAAGGGATCCATAGAATTGTCTCTTGTTGTGGCAGTTTTACGGGGAACAATTTAGTACATTTCTCCGAGAAAACTCCTTTTTAAAAGACACCACCCGTCTTACAGTTTATTTTTTTGCAGCCCGGATATAGCCCCGTGTAGTGGGGTATTTCATTTCTGTATGCAGACGCCGTTCACATTCTCCAGTGAGGCCGTATTACTCCGGGTTTTTAACAGTAAAAGTTTATTTCAACGTAACATCCAGGTAAACGGAATGACGCCCGTAAGTTTTATAAAATGGTTTGAAAACCACACCGTCTATCGTGAATACTAACTGTTCAGGATCACCTTTGATGGATCTGCTGATATCTTCCGCATCCAAAGTTATTTTACGCCATTCTTTTCTTGCTTCAGGCTCCTGCGCTGCCAGCAGGATAGGCCCGTAAAACAGGCTGGCGATGTTCTGCTGATCCATCACCGGGTCTAAATGGAATTGGAAGGGCATTGTCAGTTCTATCACATCCCCGTCTTTCCAGTTGCGGCTTATTTTCAGGTAGGAGCCTGGCCTGGCAGGCAGCTTTTGTGCTACACCATTGATCTTTACAAAGAATCCTTTGGTAGCCCAGCCAGGTACGCGCACATGGATATCAAATTTCCCACTGCCCTTAATCGTTAAACGGGTATTGTCTTCGTACGGAAAATTGGTTGTCTGGTCTATAGTTATCCCGCGCTCCGTCCATTCCAATGTTGAGGGGATATACAGGTTAACATAAAGCGCCTGGTTATCCCTGCTTTTAAAGTAAATTGAGTTCTGCAGCTTGGTACTGCTTTCCAATGCTGTGCCGTTACAACAGGTGAAGCCCGTCATATCCGGGTTGCCAAATTGCTTGACAGACCCTGGCCGCAATGGAATATGATAGGTGTTGGCAGGCGTGTGTTCAGCTACAGAAGCCAGGATATCGTTGTACAAGGCGCGCTCGTAATAATCCATCAGGTCTGCACGCTGATCAAAGAGAAAGAGGTCGCCCGTCAGTTTCAACATGTTATAGGTAGCGCAGGTCTCATTTTGTCCACCGGCAGCGAAGCCGTTTTCATACAATGTGCCTGGCTGACTGATAAAACATTCTGCATTGTTGGGATTACGTGCACCGGCAACGCCGCCGATGCTGTACATATAGTCATTGACCATTTTGTACCAGAAGTTATCCGCCACTTTATAATATTCCGGGTTATTGGATACCCGGTACATTTCGATACTTCCTACAATCTGCGGTATATGCTGATTGGCGTGCAGTCCACGGAAGAGATCCACGTTCCTGGCCAGGCCATGTGAATGTGCAGTATCGCCAAAGAACACCCTGATATTATCGAACAACTGCGCTGTCTTCAGGTGTTCCTGTTTACCGGTAAGGCGGTACAACCGGGCCATTGCTTCATTCATGCCTCCAAACTCGCCAGCAATGTAGGTATTCCACATTTTTATAAGAGTATCCGTGGGCAGCTTGCTTAGCCGGGCATATACCCATTCACCCATGCCATCTGCAATGGCAAGCGCTTTTTTATTGGCGCTCACTTCATATACATCCATTAAGCCAGCCAGTATCTTGTGCAATGTGTAATACGGCGCCCAGATCTGGTTTTTCTGTCCTCCGTACTTAGCGCCCTGCTCCAGCATGATAAACTGATCCGGCGGATACGCGCTGATAAATCCTGTTCCCCAGTTCCAATAGTCGGTACGGATGCCCTCATCACTCAGGTCTGAATCAAAAGCTGATTTGCCGGGACCGTATGGTACTGCTGCCGGATCGGATACATGCGGACCGCCTGCTTCTTTTGCCTTTCCGGATAATTGCGATAGATCATAAAGCACATTTACCATATACTCCATTTTACCGGCGAAATTGGCCTGCAGGGCCTTGTCATATCCTGTACCGGCGTAAGCCTGTGCAATTGCGGTGAGGTAGTGGCCTGTGGCGTGCCCTCTTAATTTTGTATCCCGGCTGTCCCATACACCCAGTGGCTTCGCGCCTTCGGGTTGTTGCTGACCAAAGGCATGGCGGAACATATAGAGAAAGGAGTTAGGATCGGTTTTGGCCAGTGTGTTAATAAACTTATCACGGTTTTCAATAAACTGGGTTTCATGCCCCTGCGCATCTGTTTTCAGCGTTACCTGTCCCAGCTCAAAGGCTGCCAGCTTTAAGCCCGGCGTAGCGGATCTGGCAGGCGCCTTTACGGTGACAAATGCCTTTGGCTGAAAATTGGTTCCTGCCACCCGCCCGGTAATGGTATAGGATCCTGGCTGAAGCACCGCGCTGTTGTCTGTTGCAGCAGGCCATACTACACGTACTTTGGGACCTTTGTCTTTCATTTCATCCCGGTAAGTACCTGGTACGTAACTGGGTAACCTTGGCAGATCACCTACAGTTGTTTCCACTTTCACATCAGACACCTGCACTAAATATTTATTATAAAGCTGAGCCGTTTCCGGAGAAAAGCGGGGAAGGTCATCTTCCGCACGGCTTCCCCTGGTGTTGACCGAGCCTTCATTAATGTTGCGGTTCCCCCGGGCATTGTTATAAATGCCGGCCACCTGCCGTGCACTCAGGGGAACGCGGTAAATACGAAAATCATGTACCAGGGCATTGAGGTTGGGACTTCCCGGCGATAATGACTTCCCGATATACAGCTGCGCTTCCCGCGGCTGCTGACCGAAAACATCTGTCAACTCCACAGGGATATCTGTCGCCCTGCCCACCGGTTTACTATCAACATAAGTGGTCAGCAATTTTGAAGGGATATCTATTACTATAGCGAGATGCACCCATTTATTGGTTGGTATTGCGGGAGCAAGGGCCCCTTTTGTATCGCCCTTCCCTGCTGTTACCAGTGCCTGGTAACCTTCTGCGGCACCGGAGCCCGCAGGAGCGGCAAAAAAGTGCCTGGCGGCATCCTTTCCGAAATCAAAGAAGTGCTGGCCCGCCTGCTTTGAACGCAGGTAGATCCAGCCTGATATACTGAGCGATTCTAAATCGGTTAATGCTTCTCCCGGGATCGCCAGGAAAGTATTGTTATCACCCGGGAGCGACAATACTTTTCCAAAGCGGTTATCATTCACAAACTGAACGGCCCCCTGCACCCTGGCATGCAGGTTATTTCGGGACCAGTCCCTGGCATCCCCGTTAAACACATAACGTGCAATCATTCCTGTTTCACCAATGCCATCCAGTATCTGGTCTCCGTTCTGTGCATGGGCCGTTAAAAGGCTCCCGGTCAGAACAGCAGCAAACAGCATGGCACACAAGCATACTTTGGACACTTTCATAGTTGCAATTTTCATCAATCTTATATAGCTAACCGATTATAAAGCCATGAAACTATGAAGAGTTGGTGTGTTTGAGTGAATATATTTTATCCAATGATCAAATGATATTAACATGTATGCCCGCTTCATATTATTGTTACGGAGCGGCATTGGCGAGGGCTTTTGAAGCTGCAAACTGTTTCCGGAAACTCGTAAGGGGCACTCCCTTCTGCTTTTTGAAATATTTATTCAAATGGCTTTCATCGGTGAAACCAAACTCCAGGGCAATTTCGTTCACACGCATGTCACTGAACTTCAACCGGTGTTCAATGAGCCGCATTTTATACTGGGTAATAAAATGCTGCAGCGTTTCACCGGAATGCCGCTGGAAGTACTGCCCGATATAGCCGGCAGAAACGCCAAAGGCCTTCCCGATGGCGGCTGCCTTTAATTTGGCGGGATCGAATATATGATCTTCTATGTAATGGATGATATCCAGCAGTTTCTTGTCCGTATTCTCCGAGGCTGCCGGGGGCCCCGCTTTCTCAATATTGCGGGCTGCAATAACGATCAGGGCATTCACGAAATGCTTTATAATATCTTCCTGGTAAAGGTCCGGATGATCCAGCGAATGCAGCAGCGACTTAGTAATAGCCTGTACCAGTACATTGTCAGCCGGTAATTTCATAATGCAGCCACTAAAGTGACGGGCATAGTACAGGATGCATTCCATCTGGTTCATCTTCTTCCATTCAAAGGCGCGGATATAACTACTGCTGAAACGCACCATCAGGAATTCTGCGGGCTGCTCCAGCTCAAAGTGATGAACATCGTCCGGAGTAAGCAGGATCACGCTGCCCGGTTTAAATGCAGTACGATGAGCATCCAGCCCCAGGTAACCCTTACCGCTCACTACAATACAGATCTGGAAGAAATTATTCTTACAGTCTACATGGGATATTGCCTCCATATGCTGGCGGATCACTTCCAGTGAGGTATGCATTGTTGCCCTTACCATATTGTAAAAGTACCCTTTTTTATAAAAGATGTACCGATTTTTAGAAAAACACCGGTATAATTTAGCCAACTCATTCTACAACCATGCAAAATCAGGATCAAGGACAATTAACGAACTGGCGCGCGCTGATCACCATCTGCCTGGCGGCGCTCATGTTTGGATTAGAGATCACCAGCGTTCCGGTTATTCTTCCCACACTTGAAAAAGCACTGGGCAGTAACTTCAGCCAGCTGCAATGGATCATGAACGCCTATACCATTGCCTGTACGATGGTGCTGATGGGCACAGGTACCCTGGCAGACCGTTTCGGGCGTAAAAAGGTGTTTATTGCCAATGTCATTGGCTTTGGCATCACTTCCATTATTTGCGGTGCGGCTGGTAGTACGGAATTGCTGATCGCCAGCCGTTTCTTCCAGGGTATGACCGGCGGGGCCATGTTCATTTGCACCATTGCGCTCCTCTCTCACCAGTTCCCGGACGGGCCGCAACGAAGCAAGGCTTTTGCCGCCTGGGGGATCATCGCCGGCATCGGGCTGGGTTTCGGACCGATCATCGGCGGCATCATCAGCGAAACGATCAACTGGAGGTGGGTATTCCTGGTACATGGGGGGCTCGCGCTGGGAACGGTTCTACTTGCCAGGCCGTCTATTACCGAATCGAGGGATCCCCATGCTGCCAGGCTGGATCTAACCGGGATACTGCTGCTGTCCGCCGCGGTGTTCGCCCTCACCTATTATATTACGCAGGGACCTGAAAACGGTTTTAGCAGCAGCTTTTCCCTGCTGGTACTGCTGGCCGCCGTGCTGCTGGTGATACTGTTTATATTGGCAGAGCTTCGCCAGCCCTATCCGATGATCGACTTTAAGGTATTCAGGGTACGACAGTTTACGGGAGCGATCATGGGCTGCATCGGGATGAATTTTTCCTTCTGGCCGCTGATGGTCTTTCTTCCGCTCTATTTCCAGGCAGTGCTGCATTATGATACACTGACCACCAGTATGTGCCTGTTGGCCTATACGGTACCCACCCTGCTGTTTCCACCTGCAGGCGAGCGCCTCATGCTACGGTATGGCGCCGGACGTGTGATCCCGGCTGGTCTTCTACTGATCGGCACCGGCTTCTTTACCATGTATGCCGGCGGAATAGCCGGCTGGCAGCTCCTTCTAACAGGCTGCGTATTAGCCGGCAGCGGACTGGGAATGGTGAATACGCCGGTTACGAATACTGCCACGGCTGCGGTTCCGGGAGATCGTGCAGGCATGGCTTCCGGGATAGACGTCAGCAGCCGGCTGATCACCCTGGCAATCAATATTGCGCTGATGGGCTTCCTGCTAGTGCAGGGCACCTTTTCTTACCTGGAAGATGCATTACCGCTGGCCACACCGGATCAGCTCTTTGCATTATCCAAACAACTTGTAGCCGGCAGCCTGACAATGGAACAGGTAATGAATACCGAAACACTAATGGGCATCTCTCAGCAAAAGGTTTTCGGCAAAGCGCTGGAACAGGGCTTCGGTAGAGTCTTTTTGTACGGAGGCGCGGGCGTATCCATGCTTGCGCTGATCAGTTTCCTGATCTTTAATCCGCAAATAAAAAAGAAAACAGATTAGCGTTTGGTTGCCTGTCCCCGTTGCAACGGTTAGCGCTTTATACGTTTCCTGATCCGGCTCAGGGAGGGATTGGTAATGCCCAGGAATGATGCGATATGGTATGCCGGAATACGGTCTATAATGTTCGGATGTTCTTCCAGCAACCGCAGGTAGCGTTCTTCATGCGAAAAGAACATAAATTCTTCCGTGCGGCTTTGCGCGTAGGAAAAGAACAATTCTGCCAGCAGACGGCCAAATTTTCCCCAGTTGGCATTAGATTCATAAAGGGCGTTGAGATCCCTGTAGGAGATAAATACAATTTCAGAATCCTCCATGGCTTCTATGAAGTACCAGCAGGGACTTCTGGAGATAAAGCTTCTGAAAGAAACAACGAATTGGTTTTCAGAGAAAAAGAAAAGGTTTTTATCTTCTTCCGTTTCCGGGTCATGATAATATATCCGGAAGATCCCTTTTACTACCAGGCCAAGGTCATTGCAAACCATGCGCTGCATGTTGAAAAAATCGCCTTTGCTGATGCTCCTGGCCTTCCAGAATGGCTGACTGTCGGCAATGTCTTTATCCGTTAATGCCGCAAAATTTTTCAGATGCTGGGCCACAATTTCGTTCTTATCGGTCATTGATCTACGTATTAATGAAGTATAAAAATACCGGACAAAACGGTTCAAAGTTCAGTAATTTTTCAGAATATGATTTTAACTTAAGTTAAAATTCACTGAAACGAGATATCTTTCTGCATGCTGCACCGGGAATTTGAAGCGCCTGAAGCGCTACAGGATACCATAAAATGCTTCTGGTATAACAGGGCAGATTTCAAGATGGAGTCTCCTGGTTTCGAGGTACTTCCTGGTGGTTACACAGAGATCATTTTTCATTTCGGCAGTGGATGCAGGCCGGGACATACTGCTTGATTTTAATATGGACGCCCCGCTTAAAACACTGGCAACTGAGTATGGCGACCGGATGATGTATGTTCAGGGGCGGGCAAAGGAACAGCCAGGACTGAGCGCTGTGCTGGTACGGCCGGATGGGGTGATTGCCTGGGCTTCTGATAAAGCCCCGGACCAACAGGAATGCCGGAAGGCAGCCGTCCGCTGGTTTGGCTCCGCGAATACGAGTGAGAAAACTCGCGATTTAACGATATAGCGTGACCAGGTTTTTAACATGCATGGAGTGAACGCCTACAACAATTTGCTATTTACATCCTTCAAAAGTATTTACTGCAGCTGTTTTCCGGGGATCAACCTGGCTCCCCTCTCCTGGTTCACAACGCTTCTTTAAGCCCGGGCATACATTTTGGCTCATACCTGGCATCCTGACCAGGTACATATTAGGCCTTTAAGCGGCTGTAATTTATTAAACACATTTTTATGAAAAAGTTTGCACTCAGTTGTACAGTGTTACTCACTGCATTCGCATTTAGTACAAAAGCCCAGCACCAGGAGCATGCCGGGAAGGAAGTAACCGTTTATCCACCAAAGGTGCTTTTCACAAAGCAGCTTCCTGCCGGTCTGCAGAAAGAAGAAACGCAGGTAGTGCTGGTAAGATATGCCCCCGGCGAAGTATCTCATGCTCACAGACACCCAATGGCAACGATTGGATATGTACTGGAAGGTGAGATAGAATCTACATTTGAAGGAGTAAAGCATGTTTACAAAGCAGGAGATGTTTTCTGGGAAGAACCCGGCGGCCTGCACAACCAGACCCGCAACCTGAGCAAGACAAAAGAAGCCAGGTTTGTAGTGTTCTTTGTAGGTGCTACCGGCAGTCCTGTACTGATTCCCGAAACGGCTAAGAAGTAAACCTATACAGGCAAGGCACGCATTCATCGCAACAGTGTTGCCTTGCCTGTATGAATATCTATGATAGCCCCGTTTGCTGCTCAGGCATCCGGTATCTCCGGCTCCACCAGCTTAGCCAGTTTTTCCAGCGATTCCTGCCAACCCAGATAACACATTTCTACAGGTATTACAGCGGGGATCCCCTCCTGCGTAATTTTAACCTCGGTACCTGCAACGGTCTTCCGCAGCGACACAGTGACCGTCATTTCTTCCGGCACATTGGGATCGTCAAATTTATCCGTATACTTCAGGAATTCATTAGGCTTGAGCTCCAGGTAGGTTCCACCAAATGAATGGCCATTACCGGTAGAAAAGTTATGGAATGACATCTTATGTGTTCCTCCTACTGTTGCATTCAATTCATGAACGGTGCAGAGAAATCCATAAGGAGGTAACCAGGATGCGATGGCGGTAGCCTCCGTAAATGCCCGGTATACTTTTTCCGGGGTTGTTTTCAGCATCCTGTGTAAATAAACAGTGTTGTTTGACATGATATCTGTTTTTTGTTCATAGCAAAGATGCAAAGAAGATAATAACCAGATGGAGGGCGCTTAAGACAATTAAAGGGTTATTTGCGACCTGCCCGGTCTTGTGTGTTCCCAAAGAACAATACATATCCATCGGCATCCTGCACTTCAAATCCGCGCAAACCATCATCGTCATTATCCTGCAGCGGTTGAAAAAATTCAACGTTACGCGAGATGAACTCTTCAGCCAGCGCGTCAGGGTCCGGAACATGAAGATAAGCATCCCAACGGGCAATACCCTTTTTTATATCGCGCGTATAATTGGGAACAGGTGTTACCCCAATGTCTTTCAGGAGGATCATCGCCGCACCGCGTTGTACAATCCCAAAGAAAATATCATCTTCAGCAGGCCCCTGGAAGGTAACATCGAACCCAAGGCGGTCGCGGTAAAAACTTAATGCAGCGGGAACATTCCTTACAATAAAGAATGGCGCTATGCCAGAGATTGCAGCCTTTTTCATATAAGTTTTCCGAACTTTTATGTTAAACGTATCGGCTCCTGCAACAATTTACTAAAGCCCCGTCAAACAAAACCCATTTATTTCAATTGCGTATCTTAGCATCCATGGAATCCAAGGGTTTAAATATCTCTGTTCTTCGTTACCGTACCAAAGCCCCCAATCCCAGAGCCAGGATCTTGCTGGAGTTCCGGAAGAGTAAACGGTCAGGGCAGCGCCAGGGAAAATGACAGTAGCTGATCTTTCAGCAGCACATATAATACCCCGTTATGGAGATAATAGGACAATACTTTCCGTTTATCCAGCGGAAGATGCAAACTTCCTGCGTAGCTTCCGTCTTCTATACGATAAGCGTCCAGCACAGGCTGCTGCCTGAAGGTAGTTGCATCTTCGTTATCTGCCCGGAGATCGGACTCTATAAACAGCAGCCGGTCATCCGCAAAGGCCCGCTTATTCACTTTTACACGGGGAGCAGTGGCATATAGCTTTTGTACATCGCCATCGCCCTGGCTGGCAACCTCAATACCGCTGTTAAAAACGGTATCGATCGTATGTTGTTGGTAGCGCAGGCTCAAATTGCTATCCATGCAGTAAATGCCATTCTCAAAATAGGGTATATACAACAGGCGGTCTCTCCCTGCATTACTGCATAAGATCCCGTCAGTGGAAAAACCCGCATCTGCCTTTTCAGATAAAAGATCGCTGTGCCGGCGGTCGCCGCTACGGGTGTTAATCTGCATAAACACAGGTTTAAAACTACCTGGCTCAAATCCTCTTATCACCACCAGCGAATCTGACAACTGCAGTGACTTCAGGAAAGGCCCTTCCGACAACCGCAGCGCATTAAAGGTTGCTGCATGCCAGTCCGCAAAGAACATTGTAGCACTGTTATACTCATGAATATAAAGGTGATTGCCGTCTGCAAAAAAATTAACGGGAGGTTTGAGTGGCTTGCCCACATGCAGTTTTATGGTGTCGCTGACACGCAGGTGGCTGTCCAGGCGGTATACCTGCCGGTGTGAAGGCTCAGATAAATAAAGATGCGCGCCTGATCCGAATAAACGTTCAGCAGCAAACGGCAGTTCATAAGACAAGTGCTTCCGGACTGTTATGTTGAGCCATTGCCTGTTAAAACCATTCTTTTTATTACCTGGTATACCAGACACTGCCAGCAGCACCAACAGGCAAAGCAGCGCTGCCATCACGGTACCGCTTACCAGTAATAATGTTCGTCTCATCATCCTGAATTAATATGGAAACCGGGCAGCATCTTCACTGCCCGGTTGTTTGGCATTAACATGTCATCACAGATCTGTAAGGAACACTTCTGCAACGTATGTATTCGTACCTGACTGGAATGTAGTTGCACAGCAGAAATATGCATTGCCACTACAATTGGCCGCGTTGTTAGGATTTGCTACACTTTTTACCGTGTTACCAAATGAGAGGATAAGATTACCGCCATAGGTGGCTGTACGGTCTGCAGGGAGCCCTGGAATCACTACCGTACGATAGCAGGCCGCCTCCGCCTTCTTTATAATAGTACCAGCATTAGTGGTAACGGTAAGTCCGATAGCTGCCAGGGCTACCAGCGCAGCAAAACTGAATCTGATTTTTTTCATGTTCATGTGAGTGTGCTTTTATGATTTAGGAATAACAACAGCCACAAGGGGCTGCCTCTGCTGATGCAGGAGCAGGGGAACCTGTTTTATTGATCAATAAAAGACTTAAGGCAACGAAACAACCCGCCTGCCCTGCCGGGCCTGATAGTCCTGCAGTATGATGGCGATCGCGGCGAGCAGGGTTAGTACAAAGTTCACCAGCAGATGCTGTTCCCAGCTTAACAGTTCAATGATCCCTCCGCAGCTGCAGGGCAGATCATAGGCGTAATGCAGCATCATGTACACATACCCGGTAAACAGGGTCAGTAAGAACAGCGATGCATATAAGCCTGCCAGCCGCGAACGTTTAAAGATGAGCAGTGCAGCTATCAGCAGCTCGCTCACCGGGATCAAAGCTACTGCTGCCTGCGGCATATGCTGCAGGAAGGGGGAACGGCCGATTTCAAAACTGAATTTATCGTAATGGATCAGCTTACTGAGGCCTGTATAAATCCAAAGTAACAGCAATACGGCGGTGATTGCTTCAATGGTTAAATTGAAAACACGGGCTTTCATAATAAAATATTCAATGTAGAAATAATAAAGCTGGCGCTTTAGTGTCTCATATCGGGCTTACATAAGCATTGAATTTTGATGACGTGTTAATTGCTTACTACCTACTTGATAAAAATAGTAAAACCGGCCGAGAATTACAATATCTTTTTTAGGCAGAGCAATATTGGGGTGCCATTGACACTTAATCATTGTTCATCTTGCCATGGTCGTAGCTGATAACCCTTGACAGCTGCCATGCCTTACCTTTTCTTTGCCACACCTGAACAAATTTATAGGTACCGCTGATGTGCTCTTCCTGGCCGGGATTGGTGTGGTAAAAACGATGAACTCCTATTTCCAGTGCGCCGTTATCCCCCAGCTTGTGGATCTCCAGCGAAGGCTTAACCAGCTCCCGCCGGATATGAGAATTCCTGGTGCACATTTCCCGCATGGATTGCATTTCCTCGTCCAAATAATGGAGCCCGCCCAGGTCGTGATAGAACTCAAAATCAGCGGTCAGATATCCCCTGTAGGTAACCGTGTCACAACGATTAAATGCACTGAAGAAAATACTGTCCTGCCTGTAAATTTCCTGATACAGCTCATCCTGTGATTGTCCATAGCTCTTTACCAATGTAGTGAAGATGATTGTCACGATGAGGATTATTCGTTTTGTCATTAAAGTGGAGGATTATTTGTTAATTGTTGTGGATATCGGAGCTATTTCAATTCCGCCCTGATCCTGCTTAAACTCACCTGTGTCATACCGAGGTAGGAAGCAATATGGCCCAACTGCACTCTTTGCAGCAATTCAGGGTCGGTGGCTATCAGCTCCTTGTAACGTTCCATAGCGGTTCTGCACTGCCTGAAAATAAGCCGTTCTTCTACTTTTATCAGTTCCTGCTCGGCAAATTTCCGTCCCCAGTTGGCAATATGGATATCTTCTTCAAAGAGCCTGCGCAGGTGGCCGGTTTGCATTTCATATAATTCACAGGGTTCCAGCAGCTGGATGTTTTCATATCCCTTTTTATCGTGTACGTAACTGTTCATGGAAATAACGGTGTCTCCTTCCTTGCCAAACCAGAAGGTCACTTCACTATCCGCTGTTGCTGCATAGGCCCGTACCATGCCTTTTCGTATAAAGTAAATGTTTGAGGCTACCTTATTAGCCCTGAACAGCAGATGCCCCCGGTTATAAGCAGTTTCCGAGATATGCGCCTTCAGCAGATCTCTGGACGCCTGCGGCAGCACGTATACATTGTCTAATATAGCATCAATGTTCATTTGCTGATAGTTATCTGGCTCCGCCCGGCAGGCGCTGAGGCGTTGTGGTTGGGCCTTCTACAAGGAGCGTTCCGTCATCGCCAATCTTCATCCTGTCAATAAAAACCACCCGCTGATCTCCTGTGGCGGTTGTACGGGCATGATATACGCAGAACATCTCTTTTCCGTCCGGCGAATAGGTAATGCTGTTATGCCCCGTGCCGGTTACCACCCCGCCCTTCTCTACATTCTTTTGCAGCACGGGATTGTTGGCAGCCTTGGTAAATGGCCCCAGCGGGCTTTTGGAAGTAGCATAGCCTACTGCATAGTTCCTGCCTCCAAAGTAATTGGCAGAGTACATGATGTAATACGTGTCTCCTTTTTTAAAGGTAACAGAACCTTCTGTCCACCGGCGGTTCACCTCTTTTGAAGTAACTGAGCGGCTTTCCCATTCTGCCTGTTTATCGTTCATCTTAACCGGGGGGCGCAACAGGAGCACCGGTGCTCCAATGGTACCGCTGAAATCAGGCTTTAGCTCAACGCCGTATACCCAGCTCTCCTCGATAGACTGGAACCATCCCTTCTTCCTTGCCCAGTCGGCAATTTCACTTTCTACGGCATGTTTGTAGCAACAGCGGGAGTAATACAAATAGGCCTTACCATCCTCTGTGAATAAGACATTGGCGTCAATAACGGGATAACCGGGATCGAAAACAGGTTTGTTGCTGATATCAATGAAGGGGCCCGTGGGGTTGTCTGCAACTGCCACTCCTATACGAAAGTTCTCTAATTCCTTATTGGGGTTTTCCTTCCATTGTGCACTGTAGAACATATAGAATTTACCGTTACGCTCGTATACTTCCGGCGCCCAATAGGCGCCGTTCCATGCGGCAGTTGAATCGCTCCAACCGTTCTTGTTACTGGCATAGTATACCTGGCCCTCGTTTTTCCAATGCACAAGATCAGTGGAAGAATAGGCGGCAAAGCCATTGCCGGCGGCACCACCGGTACCGTACATATAATATTTGCCGCCGTTTACATGCAGCACATAAGGATCCCCGAATTCAACCGCTAAGGGGTTCTGGTAGGTATCACCGGGAAGGGCTGCCTGTGCCGTCAACTTTGTGGTATTGATGGTCAGCAGCAGGGTACATCCAAGCAAAGTATTTACTATCCGCTTCATTACTGATATTTTAAAGAACAAGGAGCTTTGGCGGATAAATTTATAATAATTTCCGGAGGATGCTAACAATCCGGGACCGGCTGCTATAATCTTGTAACTGCGATCAGCCCTGCCAACACGGTTAAGCCGATCAGCAGATAATATATCTTCCTGGGATATGGCTGCGCTGCATATACCACATTGATAGCAGTAATAGCCAGGAAAATGACTGTCTTAGGCACTATCTTAAAATAGTTGACCTGGGGATATTTCAGGAGCACAAGCCCTATACCTGTCAGCAGTATAATAATCCCAAGCACCAGGCCGGTTTTGTTGCGCTGCGCTGCCCCTCTCTGCGGCCACAGCATGGCCAGCGTAAAAAGATAACCCAGGAAACTGCCGGAATGAATGAGCAATATCGTGTTAAATACCAGCATCGTCTTGATTTTGATACAAAACTAAGACAGCCGGATGCCCTGGTCATTCACCTGGGTTAATAAACATACACCCGGCTTAATGTGAAGGCACCGTTGCCGCTGTTACCATCCGGATCTGTAAACGTTCACACCAGCCATGAAAATCGCGGTGTATCTGTTGCAGTACCTGTTTCTGTTCCGGCGTCAGCTCCAGTGCATGGGCACGGCTGATGGTGCGGATGGGGATCCCTCGCTGCTGCAGGAAATATTTAGCGCTCAGCGGGTAGGCTACATGTATCAGCGGATCCACCCTTTGCAGTTCGGATTGTATCCAGCGTACGTCCTCCTGGCGGCTTTCATTATTCACATGGTTGCAGAGCCATACCAGTATCTCGGGGTAGAAATTCCCGGAGATGGAAGACATGCCCGAGGCGCCCATCTGCATAGAAGCCACCGCATTGGGGGTATGGGCATCATAGAACTCCAGCCGGCTGCCCGCTGTAACGGCGAGCTTGGCCCGGACCTGCTCCACATTGCAGGAGGTATCCTTGTGATAGATCAGCCGGTTGGTTGCCAGCAGCGTTTGCAGGATCTCCGGCGTGATGATCCTTTTGTAAGGCGCCGGGCATTCGTACAGTCCCAGGGGAATATCACCGGTAAGCGAGAACAACTCATCAAAGCGCTGCAGCAGCGTACTATCCGGCTCGTCTATATTGGCAAAGTGCCCCGTGATCATGATCACCGAATCCACCCCGGTATCGTAGATCTTTTGCGTGAACAGCGCTTTATCTTTGATGGTAAGACCGAAAGACCCGGTAGCTACCACGGGCACACGGCCGTTTACGTAGCGAACCACATGCCGGGTAAGCTCCAGGCGTTCGTCTTCACTGATGCTGTACATTTCGGAAGACAGGCAGTTGGCGAAAAAACCTTTCACTCCCGCATCCAGGTAAAAGTCTATCAGGTTCTCCACCATCTCCAGGTCAATCTGTGCTTTAAGGTTGAAAGGAGTGATCATCACTGGTACAAATTTCTTTTCCATATGAAACGATTTTTATGATCAGGAAGTTGTAAGGCGTTGTAAACGTGCAAGCGCCATACCTGCAAGGAATATTGTCAATGTTCCCACTACTATCACCATATTCGCGTGCAGGTGGCTGCGCAGATGCTCCCATTCAGGAGGCAGGTATTTTGATAAAGACATCCAGATAATGATCAGGATGCCCGTAATAGTAGCTGTTACTGCTGCTGTATTTCTGATCTCAGCCACCATCCCCAGGAGAAATAATCCCAGCATACCTCCTGCGAAGATCCCGGATAATTCCCACCATATATCCAGGATACTGCCTACGCCTATCATGGAAATACCTACACCTATAGCGAGGATACCGGTCAATGTGGAAGCCACATACAGCACGCGCATTTCCCTTCCCGGCGTTACGCCAGGATTGATATAACGCTGGTAGATATCTTTCAGGAAAACCGTGGCAGTACTGTTCATACCACTGCTGACCGTGCTCATGGCAGCCGATAAGATAGCCGCTACCACCAGCCCCATTAAGCCGGACGGCACCTTGTTCACCATAAACCAGGGCAATACCTTATCGCCATAATCTGCAGGCTGCAGGGCCGACAATGGCACCTGGCGCTCTGCCGCCGCCTGCTGTTTCACCGCCAGCAATACTTCCGGGTGTTGTTGTGCGTAGGCATATAATGAAGTGCCGATAAAAAAGAAAACCAGGCTCACTGGTACATACCAGTATACGCATAACCAGATACTGCGGGACGCTTCCTTCTCTGACCTGGCGGTATGATAGCGCTGCACATAGTTCTGGTCCATACCGAAATTATTCAGGTTAATAAAGAACCCGTAGAGCAGCACCACCCAGAACGTTGAATGGCTGAAATCACTGAGGCTGAAACTGCCCGGAGAAAATTTTCCATCAGCAATGCCAATGCGGAAAATATCTCCAACGCCGTTATGCATGCCCGCAATCACCAGGCAGAGGATCATTACTGCACCTGTAGTTTTCACTATGCCCTGCAGTACTTCGGTCCAGATCACGGCTTCCATACCGCCCAGCACCGTATATACAATGATACAGATGCCTGTTACCCAGATAATGGTACGCATTTCCAGCCCGGTGAGCGCCTGCAGTGCCAGGGCCGCGCCGAAAAAGATAGAGCCCATCCGCGCCAGCTGCATCAGTATAAAGCAAACCGTAGCATAAGTCCTGGCCCAGGGGCCAAATCGCTGTTCCAGGTGCGTATAAGCGCTGACCGCCCCACTCCTGCGGTAAAACGGCACAAAGTATTTTGCTGCAATAAATGCCGCCAGCGGCATAGACAAACTGAAAACAAAAGCATTCCAGTTGCTGCCAAATGCCTTTCCCGGCACACCCAGGAAAGTATTACTACTCAGAAAAGTAGCATATAAGGAAAGCCCCAATGCCCAGCCGGGAATGGTACCGGATGCGGTAGTGAACTGCGCCGCGCTTTTATTCTTCCGCGAAAACCGTATCCCGATAAGGATCATTCCCAGCAGATAAATGGCAATTACAGCCAGGTCAATTAAAGGCAATTGCTGCATATCAGTTTCCAGATTTTCATACGTGGTATCATGCGAAGGTTGCCAATTTTTACGGACGAAACAATGTTTTCAATTATTAAAAGAATGGCTTAAATTACTGTACAATGAACCAATATGCTGTCAGTACTCCCATCACCAGGATCTTACCGGACCACCTGAAACGAAAGCTGGAAAAGCATCCGCTTGGAAGAAACCTTTTTATAACAGCGATAGGGGTCTACCCGGAGCATGTCGCAAAAGAGATCAGCGAGCCGCAGGGCGTACCGGTATACACGTTGATATATGCCGCACAGGGAAAGGGATGGCTGGAAACAGGCAGAAAAAAAAGTAAGGTGCATCCCAGCCAGTACCTGGTGATCCCCAGGCATACCCGCTTTCGCTGTTATCCTGATCCGCAGGCACCCTGGCGTATTTACACAGTACAGTTTTCCGGCAAGCTGGCAGACGACATTTTCAGTTACCTGGGCAAAGGCATCAAACCCCGCAGCACACCTCCCCTGGTGGGCCGTAATGCGCAGTTTGACGATATCCTGCACCATCTTGACCTGATGAACAATATTGAAAACCTGCTCTACGCTAACTTCCGCTTCTACAGCTTCCTGGGCACCTTCCGGCTCACTGTTTTCAATTACATGAAAAAAGGGGCCGATAATATTATTGAGCAATGCATACAGCTGATGAAGGAAAAACTGGATCAGCAACTCACACTGGCCAACCTGTCGGAACATATGCACCTGTCTGCCTCCTACCTGTCTGCCCTTTTCAGGGAGAAAACACGCTACTCCCCTATCCAGCTGTTTACCTCTCTGCGCATGCAGAAAGCCAGCCAGCTGCTGAAAGAAACAAAGCTTACGGTAAAAGAGATCTCGCTGGAGATGGGATACCCGGACCCCTACACTTTTTCCAGGTCGTTTAAACTGGTGATGGGTGTATCTCCGAAAAAATTCAGAGATAAATGACAACAGCAGCGAACAGGTATGAATGCCTGAATAATTTTTATATCTTTTCCCCCCAATAGCGATTGATGCGCTGTGTTCTGTACAATTAATATTTAAACTAAAACCCACGTAATGAAGTTACTCTTGTTGTCCGTCGCTCCTATATTCGTTGGCTTTATGGCTGTGGCACAGGTAAAGGCAGATCTGAAAGCATTTAAACCCGGCAATGGAACTGCGGTTGTCCAACGCGGGCAGTTACTGGAGATCACCTGGCCCGCCGGCCAATCAGACAAGGGGAAGATCATATTTGACCTGACGCCCGGCCGTCCCTTGTTCAGGGAAATTGCGCTGGCTGACAAGCAGGTCAGCGCCAACGTAGACCCGGCATTTGTACTCACCGTTGGCAAAAGGGACCTGCTGTCGCAAAACGGCTGGAATATATTTTTTGACAAAGTACCTAACAGGCCGCACCAATCCTACCCGGTAAGCATGAAGAAAAACAGTGCAGCTGTTACAACAACAGGCAGCCGCACTATTGTCAGCATCGGGCAATTGTCTGCAGAAACGTTTACGGGTACACTGGAAATCACATTTTACAATGGCAGCCCGCTCTTCAACGTAGCTGCAGTGATGAGCACGGAGTCAGACGCCAAGGCGATCGTTTTTGATGCAGGGCTGGTAAGCAGCTCATCGGACTGGAAGCAAATCTCCTGGACGAACACCGGCGATAGCCTGATGCATTCACAGGTAGCGGCAAGCGATACCGCCCGTAACCTGGCCGTAAAATACCGCACTATTGCTGCCAGCGGCAAAGAAGGCACACTGGCGCTGTTCCCTCCTCCACACCAGTATTTCTATCCGCTGGACGAAGCTTTTAACCTGCGGTTTACCTGGTATGGCAATGATTACCGCAAGATGATGAAAGGCTATGGTATTGGTATCCGGCAGGAACTGGAAGGTGATAAACGTTTTGTGCCCTGGTTCAATGCGCCGCCGGCCACCAAACAGCGCCTTAACTTCTTTTGCCTGCTGAATACGGAAAGCGATGCAGCTGCATTCACCGCTGTAAAACGGTTCACCCATAACGACCGCTATGTGCAATTGCCCGGGTTTAAGACCATGTCCAGCCATTTCCATAATGAATTTATTATGAGCGTGGTGATGGCGAAAAAACCTGTACCGGAACATCCGGAATTTGTGAAAGTATTTAAACAGCTGGGACTTGACATTGTGCACCTGGCAGAGTTCCATTATACCGCAGATCCCAAAGGGCCGGATGAAAAAAGACTGCCCCAGCTGAAAGCGCTCTTCGACCTGTGTGAAAAGCAGTCAGACAAAGACTTTCTGCTGCTGCCCGGTGAAGAGCCGAATGAGTTCCTGGGTGGCCACTGGCTGGAACTGTTTCCGCGCCCGGTGTACTGGATAATGTCCCGTAAAGCCGGACAACCCTATGTAGAAGAAAAAGAAGGCTACGGCAAAGTGTATCGCATCGGCAACAAGCAGGAAATGCTGCAGCTGCTGAAAGACGAACAAGGCCTTGCCTGGACCGCGCATCCGCGCACTAAAGGTTCGGTGAACACACCGGATATCTACAACCATGAAGCATTCTTTTTGTCTGACCGCTTCATGGGCGCTGCCTGGAAAGCAATGCCTGCAGACCTTTCCCAGCCACGGCTGGGAAAAAGGGTGTTAGACCTCCTGGATGACATGAACAACTGGGGTACCAAAAAAACCATCATTTGTGAAGCTGATCTGTTCACCGTTACACAGCATAATGAGATGTATGCGCACATGAACGTTAACTATCTCATGCTGGATAAACTACCCGCTTACAAAGATGACTGGAGCCCCATCCTCAATGCCATGCAGCACGGACGCTTCTTTGGGACTACCGGTGAAGTGCTGATGCCTTCTTTAAAGATCAACGGGCATATTTCAGGCGACAGCCTGCAGCTTCCTGCCAATGGTATGGCAGACATAGCGCTGGCACTCAACTGGACCTTTCCCATGAATTTCGTGGAGATCATTTCAGGAGACGGAGCTAAAGTATACCGCGAAAAGATTGACCTCAGCCAGACACAGGCTTTTGGAGAAAAGACCTTCCACTTCAAAAGTAAACTGGCGGGACGGAAATGGGTGCGTGTAGAGGCCTGGGATATTGCGGCTAATGGCGCTTTCAGCCAGACTTTTTATATTACCCAATAATTATCAGGTAAACGTATAGCCCTGTCAGGCAGGGCTATACGTTACCACTCAAACCTGTTTGTTCTGTCTGCCCGTTAAAAATCTTTTGCCTGTTCAATAAAAGACTTGTGGCCTGCGCCATCTGCTGCAGCTGTGCGTGGGCGGGATATTGCAGTTTTCCGTCAGATAAAATATAAAGCTTATTTTTTAGTGATGATATAATGTGAAGAATGTAAGAAGATGCGTTGGTTAATAACTGTAACCTTGCAGCACCTCAATGCCGGGTAGACGGCGAAACACTTCAGTAGAAAGCATTCCACGGGCCAGGTATTGCAGGCGCTGCTAAGAGGCCTGTTTTATTCGGCAGCTCCGCCTGCTCCTCTTTTTCCTGAAGTGCAGCAACGGTCATGGAACGCTTATTGTGCAGGATTTAACCGTATTCGCAGATCATATACTTTTCCTCTCATCATTTAAAAATGCGGTATGAAACAGCAGGAAAACAACCAGCAACAACCAAAAAAGTCCGGTAATTCCAATATGCTGACCACCAGGCAGGGCCACCCGGTTTTTGATAATCAGAACCTGAGAACGCTGGGCAGCAGAGGACCGGCTACGCTGGAGAACTACCAGTTCCTGGAAAAAATGTCACACTTTGACAGGGAACGGGTACCGGAAAGAGTAGTGCATGCCCGCGGTGCGGGAGCACACGGCTATTTCGAAGCATACGGTACAGTGGGCGATGAGCCTGTTGCAAAATATACCAGGGCAAAAGTTTTTTCGGAAAAGGGCAAGAAAACGCCGTTGTTTGTACGTTTTTCAACGGTGATACACGGCGGACACTCTCCCGAAACACTGAGAGACCCACGCGGCTTTGCGGTTAAGATGTATACCGAAGATGGAAACTGGGACCTTGTTGGCAACAACCTGAAGATCTTTTTTATACGTGATGCCCTTAAATTCCCGGACTTCATCCATGCATTTAAACCTGATCCGGTTACCAACAGGCAGGATCCTGTAAGACAGTTCGATTTCATCAGTAATACGCCGGAGGCAATGCATATGATCACCTTCCTCTTTTCACCCTGGGGTATACCGGCGAACTACAGGCAAATGCAGGGCTCAGGCGTTAACACCTATAAATGGGTCAATGCCGAAGGCGAAGCCGTGCTGGTAAAATATCACTGGGAGCCATTACAGGGCATTAAGAATTTGACAACAAAAGACGCGCAGGAGATACAAGCCAAAAACTTCAATCATGCCACGCAGGACCTCTATGAAGCAATTGAACGGGGCGACTTCCCACAATGGGAACTCTGTGTCCAGATCATGAGTGATGATGAACATGCCGAGCTTGACTTTGATCCGCTGGATGACACCAAAATCTGGCCTAAAGATCAGTTCCCCTGGCTGCCGGTGGGTAAAATGACGCTGGACAGGAATCCTGTAAATTATTTTGCAGAAGTAGAGCAGTCTGCTTTCGGTACCGGCGTACTGGTAGATGGACTGGATTTCTCGGATGACAAAATGCTGCAGGGCCGCACTTTTTCTTATTCAGACACACAACGGTACCGGGTGGGCACCAATTATCTGCAGCTGCCTATCAATGCGCCCCGCACACATGTGGCTACCAATCAGCGTGATGGCCAGATGGCCTACCGCCAGGACCTGGCAGAAAGCATGAACCCGCACGTAAACTATGAACCATCCAGCCTTAATGGCCTTCAGGAAGCCCCGAGGACCGGGAAAGACCATACCCCCCACTACAGTGCTTCGCTGGTAAGAGCCAAAATTGAACGTCAGAATAATTTCAAGCAGGCTGGTGACACTTACCGCGGTTTTGAAGACTGGGAACGGGATGAATTGATTTTTAACCTGGTCAGCGCAATTTCCCAGTGCCCTGAACATATACAGCAGCAGATGATAGAAATGTTCACTTCATGCGATGAAGATTACGGCCGCCGCGTACAACAGGGGCTGCAGGAAGCTGCTGCAGGCAAAAAGGACGACGGAGCTGCGCAGGATGCGGACAAAGCAGTAAAACAAGCCGAAGATCTTGCCAAAGCATCCAAACCTTATTAACATGAATATACCAGGCAATCCAAATGAACTATTTAACGCGGCCAGATCAGGAGATACATTATTCCTCCAGCACAATATCGGCCGGTTTAACACCCCTGATGTGCGGGATGCACGGGGGTATACTCCCTTAATAATAGCCAGCTACAACGGGCAGCTGGAAGCCGCCCGTATACTACTGGAGGCGGGCGCCGATGTGAACGCCTGCGACCATGGCGGGAATACCGCCCTCATGGGTGTTTGCTTCAGGGGCTATCCCGCAATTGCAGAACTGCTGATCAGTCATGGCGCCAACCTGAACCTCCGTCATGGCAATGGTGGTACTGCCCTTATGTTCGCCGTCATGTTTGGCAGAAATACACTGGTAAAGCTGATGCTGGATCATGGTGCAGACAGGACCATTACCGAAAACCGTGGATTAACGGCGCTTGATCTGGCTGTTCAGCAGGGCAATGTTGAAGCGGTAACAATGCTGACGGCGAGGGAGGCGGCAAAGCAGTAGTCCACCTGCCACCACAACCGACATTGCTGAGTAAGATTGCCATCCACTGCTAAAATTACCGACAATTACCTGATCCTCCCAGGTCAAGCCCCCGGATCGGCGCCGCCCGTAAAACATTATATTCTCTTTAACAACCTGATAATCTTAAACTTACATAGATGGCACAACCTTTGTTCATTTGGGGTGTTATCATATTAAGTCAATGATTTATTAATATAAAATGTGGAATGCATGAAAACACTTATGCTGTCATCAGCTGCGCTGGTGATGATTACCTTAGCAACAGGTTGTGTGAGCAATAAGAAATTTGCCCAGTTACAATCAAGTTATAATGACTTACAGAATCAGAACAGGGAACTGGATGGCCGGTACCAGAGCACCCAGCGGGAGCTCACCGGCGCAAAAACAAGGGTAGAGAGCCTGGAAGAACAAATCGCAGCACAGCGTACCGGACTGGCAGCTCTGCAGGCTGCATTGGATAAGTGCCTTAATTCCACCAGCCAGGGCAACGTGAACATCTCCAAACTGGTGGACGAGATCAATGCTTCCAACAGGTATATACAGCACCTGGTGAATACGAAGAACAAGAGCGACTCGCTGAACATGGTGCTTACCAACAACCTCACCCGTTCTCTGAGCCGCGAAGAGCTTAGGGATGTGGATGTACAGGTGTTGAAGGGTGTAGTGTACATCTCCCTTTCCGACAAGATGCTGTATAAATCCGGCAGCTATGAGATCTCTTCCACTGCCAATGAAACCCTGGCCAAAGTGGCAAAGATCATCAAAGACTACAAAGATTACGATGTGCTGATCGAGGGTAATACGGATAATGTGCCTATTTCGCAGAAGAACATCCGCAACAACTGGGACCTGAGCGCCCTGAGGGCATCCTCGGTTGTGCAAGCCCTGCAGAACGAGCACGGCGTAGATCCTAAGAGGTTAACCGCCGGCGGCCGGGGTGAATACAATCCTATCGCTACCAACGGTACCGAGGAAGGCAAAGCCAGGAACAGGCGTACACAGATCATCGTTACACCGAAACTGGACCAGTTTATGGAGCTGATAGACAAGGCGCCGGATAGCGATTCTACCGGGGTTCAGCAATAAATAAGCTAAGGAACTTAAAGCGGGTGTCTCATGCTGATGGGGCACCCGCTTTTTATTTAACTTCAGGAAATGGTACCTTCCTACTGGCTTACCCGTTTCGTCCTCCTTCGCCTGCTTGGAGCGATATACGCCGTCGCCTTCCTGGCGGCTATCTACCAGGTGGTGCCGCTGATCGGAGAAAACGGCCTGCTGCCGGTGGATCATTTCCTGCAACGCGTTGTTGAGCGTTTTGGTTCTACAGGTGCAGGCTTCAGGCGCATACCTTCCCTGTTCTGGTTTGTGCGGGGCGATGCAGCGTTACAGGCAGTAGCCTGGATTGGTTTCCTGCTTTCCTGCGTGATGTTGGCGGGCTTTGCCAATGCCATCATGCTGACCATACTCTGGCTGCTCTATATGTCACTGGTACATGTGGGACAGGAGTGGTACGGTTACGGTTGGGAGATCCAGCTGCTGGAAACAGGATTTCTTGCCATCTTTCTGTGCCCGCTGCTGGATATGCGTCCGTTCCCCAAAAGACCACCGCCGCTGGCCATTATCATCCTTTTCCGCTGGCTGGCCTTTCGTGTAATGCTGGGTGCGGGATTGATCAAGATGCGTGGAGATGAAGTTTGGCGTGACGGCACTGCCCTGTACTACCATTTCGAAACACAGCCTATACCGGGTCCGCTGAGCCGCCTGTTCCATTTTATGCCGCCGCTTGTATTAAAGGCCGGCGTCTGGTTCAACCATCTTGCAGAGCTGCTCGCCCCCTGGTTCCTGTTCTGGCCGCGTATGGCGCGCTATATTGCGGGTATAGTGATCATCCTGTTTCAGCTGACTATCATCCTCAGCGGGAACCTTTCCTTTCTGAACTGGCTTACCATTGTACCGGTGTTGGCCTGCTTTGATGATGCCTGCTGGTCAAAACTTCTTCCAAAAAAACTGGTGCGGATGGCGGCAACGGCGCAGGATCACGCCGAACCGCATGCTGGTATGCAATTATGTTCCTGGGCCATTACCGTGCTGATTGCCTTGCTCAGCATACAGCCCGTTTACAATATGTTTTCCTCCCGGCAGCTGATGAACGCGTCCTTTGATCCCCTGGAGCTGGTGAACACTTACGGTGCATTCGGATCAGTGGGAAAGGAACGGTTCAATGTCGTATTTGAAGGAACGGTGGATGAACATCCTGATGATAACGCCCACTGGAAAGCCTATCCGTATAAAGCCCTGCCCGTGGCGCCTGATAAACGTCCGCCGCAGATCGCCCCTTACCAACCGCGTTTAGACTGGCAGATGTGGTTTGCGTCCATGTCTGGTCCTGACGAATATCCGTGGACCTTGCACCTTATCTGGAAACTGCTGCACAATGATCCTGCTACGCTGAAACTGTTTGCCGGTAATCCTTTCCCGGACAAGCCCCCACGTTACATACGCGCTATCCTGTATCGTTACCGTTTTGCCAGGCCCGGTAACCCGGAAGGGCTTTGGTGGACCCGTACACGTATTGGCAGTTACTGGCTGCCGCCCCTTTCAGCAGATGATCCCAGGTTGTTAGGATCACTGAAACGGCGAGGCTGGATCCCCTAGAAAACAATGCTGACAGGGCGGTCATTATAGGTTATCTGCCTGGTGGTTCCTTCGGGCAGCAGCTGTACATTAAATACGCGCTTTTTGATGTTGCCTTTGCTGAGGGGCGCAATTGTAAATTTCCCCGCATCATCATCCCATGTAAAGCGGGTAAGCGTGGTTTTACCCTTCAGGTAGTCTTCACTGGTACCATCATCTTCGTACAAAGTGTACTGTCCGTCAGCGCCACGATAGACTTTTAAAGTAGTGGGATCATTCACTGTTTGCGCGGTGTATTGTCTTATCGGATCAACCGGGATAATGGCCCCGGCCCTTACATAAATGGGCATAATGGAAAGGTCTACTTTACGGGTGATCATCTTTGCACCCGTCTCCTTTGTATTCGTCCACCAATCGTACCAGTCGCCCTCCGGAAGATAAACGGTGCGTGTGGTGGCATGCGGCTGGTATACCGGCGCTATCAGCAGGTCGCGGCCCCAGAGGTACTGTTTACCCATCCGGCTGGCTATGGTATCTGTAGGATAGTGCAGCCACATAGCCCGCATAAAAGGCATACCGGTATTACGGGCTTCCCAGGCCAGTGTGTAGGTATACGGCATCAGGCGGTAGCGCAGCTCATCATATTGTTTCACCACCGGTTCAATGGCAGCGTTGTTCAGTTCGGACGGCAGCGGGTTGTTCCTGTCTTCCAGTGGTCCCATATCAGACAATCCCCAGCCCCATGGCAGCCTCGTCCACCATGTTCTTCCATGCGGTTGCCTGGTTTATCGCCGTTTGGTAAAACGAAAAAAGAAATAATACTATTTATCGTTCAGCTTTTTCTGATACGCCTTTGTTAACGCCTCCAGTGCCGCATCATACCCTGCACGGTCTTTAAAAACTTCCGGCTGGTAAGCATCTCCCGGCTGATGCTTTTTATGCAACCTAAACTGACTGGCGTGAGCAGCCAGCCAGAGATCAAATTGTAAACCTTTCATAGCTTTCAGCGTATAGGCATAATCTTTACCTACTTCCGGGTAACCCGGCATACCTGCCAGCTTTGTTTCGTCCAGTATAGAAGGCATATTGGCAATCAGCACACGATAGGTTTGACGTTCATCCTTTACATCGATCAAAAAGCTGCAGGAGCCCCTGGTATGGCCGGGATGATCAAGCATCACAATGGCTGTACCGCCCAGTTGTATGGTATCACGGTCGTGCAGCAGCCGTCCGGCTTTTACGGGCAGGAACATAGGGCCTTTACCTCCCATCACATAGTCTGAATTGCCACCGTCTGCCATTGACGGAGCATCTTTTGCACTCACCATCATTTGCGCGCCGCTTGCCTCCTTAATGGCAGCCATAGCGCCTACATGGTCAAAATGCGCCTGGTTGGTCAGCAGTATTTTGATATCCTTTATCTTAAAGCCGAGCTTTTCTACGTGAGCACGGATCAGGGGGGCGGAATCATCCAATCCTGTATTAATCAGTACGTGTCCCTGCGGGGTGGCAACCAGGTAAGCCGCCAGCTCGTAGGTACCAACGTAATACAGGTTACCTGCAATACGGAAAGGCGGGTAGTCCTGCGACCATTCCTTATCCAGGTTGGGAAGCCTTACAAGCTTTTGAGCATAGGCAGAACAGCTGACAGCAACAGCAAAGAATACGGGTAACAATCTTTTAAACAGCATCATAATATTTGTGTCTGAAGGCACCAAAGATAAAGATTCAGCAGATAAAAGTATTTACCCGCGTTGCCGTTAGCTGGCAATTTTCTTTCTCTTACCGGTAAGGTATTTCCGCAAAGGCTCATCATACAGTTTCAACACAAGATAAGCCAGCCCGATGAGCGCCAGCGTTGAGAGGGCTATCACCTGGAACAGCTCCGTACCGCCTGGCTTATGTTCATTGTAGTAGTGGCCAAATATCCAGATAAAGCCATAGTGCGTCATGTAGAGCGGGTACGAGATCTTACCGGAGAAAGCACATATGCCCCTGGCCCGGTCATTCAGTTGGGAACCTGCACCCAGCGCCACCAGCAGCGGAAAATACACTACTACCGCCACCAGCTCCGTCAGCCAGTTCAGTTTGGTGCCCGGCATCAGCAATGCTGCCAGCAACAGGATAGTCAGTCCCAGGAAGCCGAGCTTATTCTTTATAATGAAATTATAACGGTATACCAGCATGCCTGCAGTAAAAGAAAAAGACACCCGTGCGATACCATCCGGGATAGAGGCGGAACCCCAGCCTCCCAGCAGGTTACCCGCACTATAGGCTACATAGCTGAGCCATACCGCTGCTGCAATGCCCACCAGCAGTAATATACGCCTGGGTAGTTTACACAGGATGAGCGCGTAGACAATATTGGCAATATACTCCCAGAACAGCGACCAGGCAGGCGCGTTAAGGAGGAACAGGTTGTTAAAGCGCTCCTCCATAAAAGGATAAGGGATCAGCAGCATGCAGGTAATAAAGATCACTGCCACCTGACCAATGCCATAGCCTGCGGGCGGTGCGGCAAAGGGATCAAACAGGTAAGTGATCAAACCAAGTACAGCCCCAAACATCACCAGGGGATGCAGACGGATCAACCTTGACTTAAAAAATTCTTTAACGCCTATCTTCCCGATGCGGTCGTCATAGGCATAAGCAATCACAAACCCACTCAGGCAGAAGAAGAAGTCTACTGCCAGGAACCCGTGCCCTGCCGGGCTATTGCTATAATCCGGATATACAAATTCCAGGAAATGGAATACAACCACCACAAGGGCAGCTACGCCTCTGAGGCCATCCAGTAATTCAAAATGCTGCCTGCTTTTCAGTAAGTCCGCAGCTGTCTTCGGTGATGTTAATGTTCCTGTTACCATGCGTTCATATAGGTGAATGGCGGAAAATAGTCATCCCGGTTTACAAATGCAAGGAAAAACCGGTTAATGGTCACATTGGGCCGCTGAATGGCAGCAGGCATGCACTTTAAGGGCTGATTACTTAGTTTTGATCTATGAGAAAGAAACAGACTGTTGAAGCGTTTTATCATGAACGGGGCATTTTTCCTGAAACCGCCAGCCTGGTGAATGTGTTTGAAAACGAATCTTACTGTAACGAACCTCACATCTATAACAGGAGGGATTTTTATAAAATATCACTGCTGCAGGGCAAAAGCAGGCTTAGCTGGCACCATCATGATATTGAGATCAGACAGCCGGCACTGGTATTTTTCAACCCCCTCATGCCTTTTGCCTGGGAGCCCATCTCTCCGGAGCAACCCGGTTTCTTCTGCCTGTTCAGGAAAGAATTCCTGCATGGGAACGACCGTAATGAAAGTATCCAGCACTCCCCCATCTTTAAGACCGGCAGCCATCCTGTGTACTTCCTGAAAAGCGCACAGGTAAAATATATCAGTGGCATCTTCCGTAAAATGCTTGCAGAGATAGCGTCGGACTACGTATACAAATATGATCTGCTGCGCAGTTATCTCCCTCTCATTATTCATGAAGCGCTGAAGATGGCGCCTGCTGTCAATGAGATAAAACAACATACCGCCGCTGAACGCATCGCCTCCCGGTTTTTTGAGCTGCTGGAAAGACAGTTCCCTGTCGATGCGCCGGATCATTCACTGAAACTGAGAAAGGCAGGCGACTTTGCAAATGCACTGTCCATCCATGTTAACCATCTGAACCATGCCCTTCAGCAGGTAAGCGGCAAACCCACTTCGGAGCATATCTCCGACAGGATATTACTGGAGGCAAAGGCCCTGCTGAGGCATACCGGCTGGACGGCGGCTGAAATTGGCTACAGCCTGGGCTTTGAACATCCTAATTACTTCTACAACTTCTTTAAAAAGAAAACCGGGCATCCTCCCCGGCAGTCAAGATTGGGACAGCTATTTAAGCTGCCTTGCCAATAAGGGAAGGTTTCATATAGTAGGTATTGTACCCGAACCGGTGGTTGTTCCTTCTTTCAGCCTGATCAATGGCGGAAAATCAATTGCCGGCAGTCCGGGCGGCAGCCCTGCATTGATCAGGACCATGCTGGATTTCTGTGTAAGGCATAATATTTACCCGATTGTTGAGGAGTTCCCGATGGAAAAAGTGAATGAGGCGATCAGGCAGCTGCAGGAAGGTAAAGCCCGCTACAGGATTGTGCTTAAGCACCATCGCTGAGCCGCTGATACACTGCCCCGGTTTCAGGAAAAATATACCCAATATTCAAGTTTCAACTGCTGTTTAAAGGCTGTTTAATATCAGGTTTCATAATTGCAGGACTGATGACGTAGTCATTATTTCCTGATCCATTAAAGTACAATTATGAAAGCGCTGGTATTTCACAAACCCAAAGATGTAAGCGTTGACAACGTAGACGATCCTGTTATCCAGGCGCCAACAGACGCCATTATCCGCGTAACCTCCACGGCCATTTGCGGATCAGACCTCCATATTTACAATGGAATGATCCCCCAGCCGCATGACCTGGTACTGGGACATGAATTTATGGGCATTGTAGAAGAGGTAGGTAGCGCTGTCGTTAAAATAAAACCGGGAGACCGCGTGATAGTGCCCTTCCCCATTGCCTGCGGCCATTGCCATTTCTGTAATATGGAGCTTCCCACCCATTGTGAAAACTCCAACCCGGAAATGTATGGCCCCTCCGGTGAGATCATCAAGATGAAGGGAGCCGGCGCTGCGTTGTATGGATATACAGACCTGTATGGCGCCGTAAGCGGCGGACAGGCAGAATATGCCAGGGTGCTGTATGCTGATCATAACCTGCGGGTGGTGCCAGGTGATCTGCCGGATGAACAGATGCTTTTCCTGACGGATATATTCCCTACAGGATGGGCGGCCTGTGAATGGGCGCAGGTAGCGCCCGGCGATACCGTAGTGGTATTTGGCTGCGGACCGGTAGGCATCATGGCACAGAAAGCCGCCTGGCTGCACGGCGCTAAAAGAGTGATTGGCGTAGACAGGCTGCCTTACCGTCTGGAGAAAGCACAGCTCACCGCAAAATCAGAAGTTATTAATTACGAAGAAGTGGATGTAGCAGAAGCGGTACGCGCGATGACCGGCGGCTATGGCGCCGATGTTTGCATAGATGCAGTTGGAATGGAAGCACACCGTACCGTACTTCAGAAAGCCGCAAATGTGCTGCAGGCAGAAAAAGGCAGTATGTCGGCCCTGAAAAGCTGTTTTGATACCGTACGCCGTGGCGGACGGGTTTCCGTTGTTGGCGTATACGGATCCCCGTATGATAACTACCCGCTGTACCAGTGGTTTGAAAAAAGTATACAGCTGATGGGCGGCCAGGCATGGGTGCAACGGTGGCTGGACAATCTTATCCGGCTGGTAGCGGATGGCAAAGTAGTGCTGGATGATATTATTACTCATACCGTGCCATTGACCGATGCAGCGCAGATGTATGATATCTTCAACAAAAAAGAGGATAATTGTGTGAAGGTGGTACTTAAACCCTAGCGGCTTTGCTTACTAAGTTTTTTTTGTTACATTATCCCCCAAAAAAATAAATGCCTGTCAACAAAAGCGTTGGGGTAAGTGTGCTTGCGCCGTCAGGACTACATTGCCATAAAAGATCCATTAACTACCTATATATCCTGTTAATATTACTGTTGCTGCCTGTACCGGGATTCGCACGTCCCGATAATGACAGTCTTTTGCAACAACTCAACACCACTATTGACGAAGCGCCCGTATACGATGCTGAAAGAGTAAGGCAGATCAATGCCTGGCGGCATGCCCTGCATGATCCGAAGAACGCCGGGGCAAAAGCACAGTTTGAGATCTGCGGACAGCTTTTTGAGCAGTTCAAGGTGTATAAATATGATTCTGCTTTTGCTTATGCCCGTAAAATGCAGGCGCTGGCCCGGCAGCTGGGTGATCCGCAACTCATTAACTACGCCGGTGTTAAGCTGGTGTTCGTTATGCTGTCTTCCGGTATGTTTAAGGAAACGGGCGATTACCTGGCACAGGTGGATGTAACCATGCTGCCAGACAGCATGCGGGCGGAATACTATCGTTTAAAGGGCCGCTTCTACTATGACATGGCGGATTACAGCAACGATGCCTACTTCAGCCCCACCTATATACGCATGGGAAATGCCTGTACCGATAGCGCCCTGCAATTGTACCGGCTCCACTCCTACGATTACGACTATAACCTGGGCACCCGGTACTTTAAAGCCGGCCAGATGGACAGCGCCCGGCATTACTATGCCCTTGCCGTAGCCCATAAAGACCTCACCTGGCATCAAACGGCTATTGCCACTTCTTCGCTGGGTAATATTTATATACACGACGGACAAATTGACACGGCCATCCCCCTGATGGCGAGGGCCGCTATGGCAGATATCAGATCCAGCACCAAGGAAACCACTGCCATGTTTATCCTGGCCGAGCTGCTTTTTAAGAAACGGGATGTAAAGCATGCCTCCCGCTACGTGGAATATGCCCTGATGGATGCCACTTTCTACGGTGCCCGGCTCCGTAAAATGCAGTTAAGCACCATCCTCCCCATTATCGAAGGGGAAAAGGTGAACGCCGTGGAAGCACAGAAAAAGCTGCTTTTCGTATATGCGGCTATCGTTACCGTACTGCTGCTCACCCTGGTATGGCTGGCTGTGATCATCCTGCGGCAGTATAAGAAACTGAAAACAGCCCAGCAGGTCATCACGGAAGCGCATGCCAGTCAGCAGGCGATCAACGAACTGCTGATGGAGGCCAATAAGATCAAGGAGGAATACATTGGCTACTGCTTCCAGTTAAATTCCTCCTATATCGATAAAATGACGAAATTTAAAAAGTCGGTTGAACAGAAACTGGCTGATAATAAATACGGGGAAGTAAAGTTCCTGGTAAATAATATCGACCTTCGGGAAGAACGGGAAGAGCTGTTCCGGAACTTTGACCGCATCTTCCTGAAAATATTCCCCCAGTTTGTGGCGGTGTTCAATTCCTTCTTCCGGGAAGAAGACCAGATCAAACTGAAAGATCATGAATTACTGAACACAGACCTCCGTATTTTTGCATTGATCCGTATCGGCATCAACGACAACGTAAAAATTGCACAGATCTTAGGCTATTCCGTTAACACGATTTATACTTACAAAACCAAAATAAAAAATAAGGCGGTAATCCCCAAAGAGGAATTTGAGGAGCGGCTGGGCAACATAAAAGCCCATTGAACCGCAGATAATGCAGCTGAAAACCCGGGGAAACCATCTGTATATGAAAATATTTTAATATAAATACAATAAACTGTAAACCAAATATTTAGTGGTTACAACAAGGTTAATTTGGCCAATATTTTCTATATATTGACCATATAAATTGTTAACATCTGTAAACCTCTTTTAATTTGAACCCTTGCAACATTTGAGACCAGGATCCGGATCCGTGTGATAGATAACCGTTATGAAAATTGATCAGTTATGAAAACATTCCACAGTACATCGTCCGTAGTCAGTCATCCATGGTATTTCAGACATTACAAGCAGGCATTCCACAGTTTATAGGTATGGTGGTCTCCATAACGTGACCCGCTATGGACTATGGACCATCGACCATGGATTTTTCACCCAGGCATCAATATTCCACAAACACATAAAATTCCATCTTATGAACAGAGTTCTATTTCGCAGGGTGCGTATGTTATGCTCGTTATTGCTGCTTTTAGCAGGCATAGCGACCGCACAGACGCAGCAGGTTACCGGAAAGGTAACAGACGAAAAAGGCGACCCGATCCCCGGCGCCACCATCCAGTTAAAAGGCACCAGCACTGGTACGGCTACCGGCGCCGATGGCAGCTTCAGGCTCAATGCCCCCGCCAACGGCACGCTGGTGGTATCCTATGTGGGTTATGCCAACCAGGAAGTAAGCATCGGCGGTAAAACAACCGTAAACATTACGCTGCAGACCAGCAGCACCCAGCTGACAGACGTGGTGGTAGTGGGCTATGGTACCGTCCGTAAAAAGGATCTTACCGGCGCCGTGGCTTCCATCCAGGCTAAAGACTTCAACAAGGGTACCTTTACCGCCCCCGATCAGCTGATCCAGGGCAAGGTGGCTGGTGTGCAGATCGTGTCTAACAGCGGGCAACCGGGCGCAGCCACCACCGTAAGGATCAGGGGTAACGCCGCCCTCACAGGAACCGGTCAGCCGCTGTATGTGGTAGACGGGGTACCGCTGGACGGCCGTTCTGCCCGCCCGGGTCTCAATGTGCCCGAACTGGGCAACATACCCGGCGGCAACGCCCTGAACTTTATCAACCCCTTTGACATTGCTTCCGTAGATGTATTGAAAGACGCCTCTGCTACCGCTATATATGGTTCCAGGGCCGCCTATGGCGTGGTGCTCATCACCACCAAAAGAGGCCAGGTGGGCGAACCTAAACTGGATATCGGCGCTTCCGTTGGTATCAGCAAGATCATGCGGAGAATTGATGTGCTGGATGGCGACCAGTACCGCCAGGCGCTCCAGAAATGGGATGCCCCCGCCACCAACGACAAAGGAGGCAATGTAAACGCGCTGGACGAGATCCTGCGTACGGCCGTTACCCAGAACTACAATGCAGGGGTAAGCGGTGGCACCGAAAATGCCAAATACCGCTTCTCGGTAGGTATGCTGGATCAGCAGGGCATTGTTAAAAAGTCAGACTTTAAGAAATACACTGTCGGACTGAACTCCGGGTTTAAATTCCTGAAAAGTAAAAAGCTGGGCGTAGATTTCAACGTAATCGCCAACCAGTACCTGGAGAACATTCCCCCTATCACCAACGACGCCGGTTTCGGGAACAGTTTGATAGGCCAGGCCCTGCAATGGAATCCTACCGAATCTTTGTATAACGACGATGGCTCCCTGAACATCAAACAGGGCAGCAGCGCCGTGAACCCGGTAGCCATGCAGCAGGTGTATCACGACAAATCAAAAGTAACGACCATACTGGGTAGCGTATCTCCCTACTTCAACATCACAGACGATCTGCAATACCGCATGCAGTACAGTATCAATTACAGCAGCGGCGTCAGGAGAACGGCTGTGGATGGCAATATCAACTTCAACACTTTTGGTATCAATGCCAACCCGCCCTCTGGTCTGGGTTGGGCCAATATCGGCCAAAGCGAACTGACCACCCAGCAGATCACACATACCGTAACCTATAACAAGCAGATCAACCAGGACCTTCACCTGAATGCACTGGTAGGTTACGAATACATGAAATTCAATAACAAAGGCGCTTATATGAACGGCCTCGGCCCTGCCCAGCCGGGTGGCTTTGGCAATTATGGCCTGGATCTGACCAACTATATCCAGTTCTCCAATGCGGCCGGCCGCAATATCACCTCCTTTGCAGATCCTGTTTCCGAACTGCAGTCTTATTTTGGCAGGGTAACGCTGAACTATAAAGACCGTTACATGATCACGGGTACCATCAGGGTGGATGGTTCTACCAAATTTGGTAAGAACAACCGCTATGGTTCTTTCCCCTCCTTTGCAGCGGCCTGGAATATCAGCAATGAAGACTTCTTCACCAAAGGCGGATTTGTCAACAACCTGAAACTGAGAGGCGGATGGGGCCGTACCGGTAACCAGGAATTCCCCTCCGGCGCTTCCCAGTCAAGGAACTCTTTCCTGCCCAACGGTGAGCTGAGAAAGATGAGTAATGACAACAACGACCTGAAATGGCAGTCTGACAAACAGTATAACATTGGCCTGGACTTCAGCGTGCTGAATAACAGGATCTCCGGTTCGGTGGACTACTTCCATAAAACCACTTCCGATCTGCTGTATCCTACCGCCGCCATCCAACCGGCCGCTGCCCAGGCAGTAGTAACCTGGAAGAACCTGGACGGCGAGATCGTGAACAAGGGTGTGGAAGCTGCCGTGAACGCAACGGTGGTACAAAACAAAAACTTCCAGTGGGACCTGGGCGCCAACGTTACCTTCCTGTCTAACAATGTAACCGGGATGACCGCCCCCATCTACACCGGCCAGCTGAACGGCCAGGGTGTATCGGGTACGCTGGTAGAGATCATCTATAACGATATGCCAATCAACGGATTCTATACCCGTACTTACGGCGGTATGGACAAGGATGGTCAATCCATCTATCCCAATGGCGACAGCCTGAGCTACCAGGGCACTCCCAACCCCAAGACACTGCTGGGTATCAGCACATCGGTTGCGTATAAGAAATTTACGCTGACCGCCAACCTGAACGGTGCATTTGGTCATAAGATCTATAACAACACCTTTAACAACGTAGTGAATGTAAGCAACCTGAGAGCAGCGCGGAATATTGCGGAAGAGTTCTTCAATGCGCCAATCCAGGAATCATTATCCAACCGTGTTACTTCTTCTTCCCGTTTCCTGGAAAGCGGTAACTACGTAAAACTGGCCAACGCAACACTGTCTTACGCCATCGGCGATATCGGCGGTGTGGTAAAAGGACTGAACGTGTACTTCACTGGTCAGAACCTGTTTGTGATCACCAATTTCAAAGGCTTTGATCCCGAAGTGAACGTAGATAAGAGCAGTGGTGCACCCGGCGCAGATTCAAGGACCGGTATGTCTACCTCCGGCGGTGTGCCGTCTGCAGGTATCGAATACCAGCCTTACCCTTCTGCCCGTACGTTCACCCTGGGTCTTAACTTTTCACTCTAATCAAAAAAACTTGCTTATATGAACTACTTAAAGATATTTTTAGTCATCTCCGGTATCCTGGTATGGACTTCCTGTACCAAACTGGATGAAGAGCTCCAGGGTGAGCTCAGGGACGACCAGATAGGCAGCAGCGGCGGTTCTGCCGAAGCGCTGCTGAGAGGCGCCTACAACTCCATGCGATCACCTTATCAGAGCAATGACCAGGTGTTTGCCCTTTCTGAAATGAGTACCGACGAACTGATTGCTCCCACCAGGGGCGGCGACTGGGACGATAACGGTGTATGGCGTGTGATCCACTCCCACCAGTGGGACGGTGATAACATCCACATCCGCGATGCCTTCAACAACCTGGGTGGTGTGATCTATACGGCTACCAATATGCTGCAGTTCAGCCCCTCTGCACAACAGGCCGCCGAGGCCCGTTTCCTGAGGGCTTTTGCCATGTTCAGCGTGCTGGACCTGTTTGACCAGGTACCTTACCGCGATCCGGGAGAACCGGTAACCCAGCCTTCCAGGGTACGCTCCGGTTTAGAAGCGCTGGACTATATCATTGCAGAAGTGAACGAGGTAATGCCCAACCTGCCCGATGTGGCTACTGCGCATAACAACATCACCAAGGCCAATAAAGATGCAGCCAGGGTGCTGCTGATGAAATGTTACCTGAACAAAGGCGTGATCGCCAACAGGGCAGCGCCCACCTTTGATAATGCAGATCTGTCAAAAGTGGTCACACTGGCCGATGAGATCATCAGCAGCGGCAGGTATACCTTCAGCGACAATTACTTTGATAACTTCTCTCCCCGCAACGGCAGCCTGTCTAAAGAAAACATCTTTACGGCAGAGAACCAGGGCGGTGTGGATGCCGGCGGACTGAACGCCATCTGGCATACGGTGATGCATTACAACCAGAACCCTCCGGGCTGGAACGGATGGACCACCTTATCTGATTTCTACAACAAGTTTGAAGCATCTGACCTGAGAAGAGGCGCTGCCTATCCCACTGGTACCGGCGGACCTCCCAACCCGGGCAATCGCGTTAACGTTGGCTTCCTGATCGGTCAGCAGTATAATCTTACCAACGATGAACCCCTGCAGGACAGAACCGGTGCTCCGCTGGTGTTCACGCCCGAAGTGAGCAGCATCGAAACCGGCGCCAACCTGGAAGTAACGGGTATCCGCGTAGTGAAATACTGCCCTGATTATGTGAACGATGGCAATGGTAAAGTAGACAATGATTTTGTTTACTACCGTTATCCGGATGTGCTGCTGATGAAGGCAGAGGCCCAGCTGCGTATGGGTAATGCAGGCGGCGCACTCACACTGGTAAACCAGGTACGTGCCGCACGCAATGCCTCCACCCTGGGCGCCGTAACCCTGGATCAGCTGCTGGATGAGAGAGGAAGGGAATTCTACTGGGAATCTTCCAGGAGACTGGACCTGATCCGCTTTGGAAAGTTCCTGCAACCCTGGCATGAAAAGCCGACGGATGATCCGAGGTACCTGCTGTTCCCGATACCGAACCAGCAGCTGGCGGTGAACCCGAACCTGAAGAAGAACCCGGGATATTAAAATAGTTGAGGTTTGAAGTTTGATGTTTGAGGTTCGTTGGACGTTTAAGGTTACAAACCTTTAACAAACTTCAAACCTCAAACATCAATCTGGTTAGTGATTCCACTTTCGGTTTTGCGCGGGGGGTAATGTTCCGGTGGAACAAAAACGAAGTGCGAATAGAACCGAGGTGGAATTTTGATGCGGCCGTCACCCGGCCGGAGGCAGTGATGGACTGCCTCCACCGGGGGCGGCCTTTTTAATTAGTAATTTTTTAAGTGATGCCGGAAATGGATCAGTTCACCGTGATGATGGGATCCCATGCCTAAGCTTTTGCCATATCCGGGAAGAAAACGCGAAGCAGGTAGAAGGCGAATAAAAGAAGTACATATCACCACGATAAAGGTGATCAGTACCAGGCCTTCTGTTTTCAGATTCGTACCGGGAACGTGTTCCGGAATAGCAAAGGGAGCAAAAAGAAACAACCACCATTGAGTGAGGAGGCCCGCCAATACAATGGCGCTGTATTTCAAGATATAGGATTTCATCTGCATTTTAACACTCAAACCGAAAGATACCCATAACCCCTCAAACAAAAAAGCCGCCCCGGGATCTCTCCCGCAGCGGCCTTGTTCATCATCCTTTATCTTTTACTCTACTACTACTTTTTTACGATCATTACCTACGGCAATGATGTATACGCCCTTGGGCCAGGAGGACACATCTATCTGTGCCTGGCTGGCGTTGCGGCTTACCCTTGTCTGGTAAACTTCCTGTCCGGCTACATTGAAAGCCCTTAACAGCGAAGGAGCTGCCAGGCCTTTGAACTGTATGTTCAGTACATGACTCGCCGGGTTGGGAGACACTGCGATGCTGAATGCAGACGCATGGCTTGCAGGAATGGTGAGGCCTGCAATACTTTGCCTTGCAGCAGATGTACCGGCGGATGGTGTAAAGGTCAGCCAGTTAAGGTTGAACTCAGCGGCATCTATCACAACACGCAGTATTTTGTTACCGGTGGTGAGCGCGGGAGTATTTACACTAACAGTGGTCCAGTTTTGCCAGCCGCCGGTGTTGGGCACAGCGATGGGGCCGGAGATATGCTGACCGTCCAGCTCTACATGGAAGGTACCTGAACCGGTGGTCGCTACGCGGGCCTCCAGGGTATAACTTCCTGCCTGCGCCACGTTTACGCTGTATTCCACCCATTCGCCTGCCTGTACATAGCCCAGGTCATAGCCGCCTTCGGCGCAGGATTCCAGGTCTACCGCCTCGCTCGTGCGGAACTGTCCGCCCAGGTTGGTAGCCGTCAGGTCGTGGAAGGCAACGCCTTCGCCGCCGTTGTCATAGTGCTCTGCTTCGATCTTACCCGGTATAGTGGCCCTTGTGCCGTTGAAAGGCGTTTGTTCGGCAGGGTTATGGCCGTATACTTCTATTTCGAAGATGGAGTAGCCATATTGTGTAGCCCTTGTTGTACCCAGGATCCTTACGTGACGGCCACTGGCGCTGAGCCCCGTATGGTCGTTCACGGTAGTGGCATTATCGGTAATGCTTTTCACGGTCTCCCAGGTATTACCGTCCTGTGATACCTGCAGCTGGTAAGCCGTAGCATACGCCGCTTCCCAGGTGATCTTCACGCGGTTAATGTCGTAAACGGCGCCCAGGTCAACAGCTATCCACTGCGGATCTGCAAAAGCGGAAGACCAGCGGGTGCCGTAGCTGCCATCTGTTACGTTGGCGGCCACTACGCTCACCGGTGCATTTGGCTCAAGAGAAGAAGCAGTGGCAGATTTGCCGGAAGCCAGGTTCTGCGGAACCGGCGTACCGCCTGTACATACGCTTCCGAGGGTGTTGTAGATGGCGTTGATATCGCCGTATTCAGAAGCGATGTCCCATATCATGATACCGCCGCCGGTAGTCTTGGCCATATTGGCTTTGCGGATGTGCTCAGCGGTGTTGTTATGAGACTCATAGAAAGGAACACCCAGCATCCTTTTTTCCTGCGGAACGCCACGGGAAGTCCAGTAGGCCATTGCACTGCTGGCCAGCGCATCGCTGCCATAGCACATGATGTTCACCAGGTCTAACATGGAGATATTATCGTAGTTATTACCAAAGTTCCCGGCGCTTTCAGATACAGCGGCAGTAAACAATTTGCCCATGGAGTGCAAACGATTGCCTAAAGGAACAGCAATAGCGTTCCACCTGCTTTTCTGCGTAGGATATTCCCAGTCCAGGTCAATACCATCCAGGTTGTACTGTGTTACGAAATTGGCACAGGCATTTACAAAATTGTTAATGGCCGTGGAATTGGTAGAGATAGCTTCAAATGGTGTATTGGTGGGTGAGGAATTAAGCCAGCCGCCGATAGACAGCAATACCTTAACATTGGCAGCATGCGCCCTGTTCACCAGGTCAGTGAGCGTGGAACCGCCGGGTACAGGGCCCATATTACCATCCGTACCGGGAATATTAAAGGCGTAGCAAATATGGGTGTACTTGCTGTAATCGATCCTGGAGGGACTGTTGATATAGTAATTGTTACCTGTAACCCAGGACGGATAATACCCCACAATGTTGTAACAGGGTAATTGAGCGAAGGCGCTATTGCCAGATAGCACGGCAAACGCCAATAGCAATAGCAATTTGATTTTCTGCATGTGATGACGTGATTTAGTTTTTCGAATGATTATCGTTGAGGATGATGAACGTACTGCGTGGATATGGTTTTAATAATGGTTAATGAGACAATTAATAATCTGATGCGTGGTACAAGGTTCGTTCTGCCGGGCGTAAAATTATGTTTAATTTATATACATTACAATACGACAAGTATCCTACCCTTCCCCTGCTGTAAAAACAACCCGTATAAAGTCTCATTCAGCCAGTATACCCTGTATATCATACAGGTACCTTTACATCGTACAAAAAAACAACACATCATGAGAAAGATCATTGTCACCAGCTTTGTTACACTGGATGGAGTATTACAGGCGCCGGGCGCACCTTCGGAAGATACTACACAGGGTTTTAAATGGGGAGGCTGGAGCGCCCGCTACGGTGATGACCAGACAAACGAAACAATAGGCGGTATCATGTCCGGCGCTTTTGACCTGCTGCTGGGCCGTCGTACCTATGAGATCTTCTCTGCGTACTGGCCTTACCAGGAGAACCATCCTGTTGCAGAGAAATTCAATGCCGTACAGAAATTTGTTGTATCGGGGAAACAACCACCACTGGAATGGGTAAACTCCACACTGATCAGCGGCGATGTGGCAGCGGGCATCCGTGCGCTTAAGCAGCAGGATGGGCCGGATCTGCATGTGTGGGGCAGCAGCAGGCTGATACAAACACTGCTGGCCAACAACCTGGTAGATAAGCTGTACGTTTTGACCTACCCCGTAACAGTAGGGAAAGGCAAACGTTTATTTGATGGCGGCTCTAAGGCGGAAAGCTGGAAACTGGTAAGTGCAAAGGTATCTGGCAAAGGGGTGATCATCGGGGAATATGAGCCTGCCGGTGAACTGGTAACAGGAACGGTTGGCGGTGAAACAACGCCGTCTGAAGCGGAGCTGACAAGGAGGAAAAGATGGGCGCAGGAGGGTTAAGACCTGTACCCCAACGGCGTAAACGACGTATGCTTCTTAAAGAAATTCGAGAAATGCGCCAGATCATCATATCCCAGCGCCCAGGAGATCTCTGATATATTCCAGTCCGTCTGCTTCAGCAGGATCTTTGCCTCCTGTATTATGCGTTTGCTGATGATCTCTGTGGTAGTTTGCCCCGTGCCTTCTTTCAGCACTTTGTTGAGGTGGTTCACGTGTACGGCTAACCTGTCTGCATAATCCTTGGCAGTACGAAGACTCAGCCTTTGCCGGGAAGATACGATGGGAAACTGCCTTTCCAGCAGTTCAAGGAAAAGCGCGGAGATCCTGTCTGCAGCGTTCTGGGTGGTCCTGAGTACAGACATGGGCTGCAGTTTCTGCCCGAAGTGGATCAGCTCCATCACCAGGTTGCGGAGCAGGTCGTATTTGTAGATATAATCAGCAGCCATTTCTTTCAACATCTTCCGGAAGATGTATTCCAGCTCTGTGGCGTGTTCAGCGGTGAGCTCAAAAACAGGCACTTCACCGGGACGAAAAATGGGCAGTTCATCCAGGGAGATACCGGATTTATTGGCAGACAGGAAATCGGCCGTAAAGATGCAGAACATTCCCTGCTGGTTGGTATCCAACGGTATGTAACGGTATGGTATACGAGGGGTGGCAAACAGCAGGGCGTTCTTTTTTATTTCGATCACTTTATCGGCATATTCTGCCCGGTTCCTCCCGTTGATGAAGCTTATTTTGTAATAAGCCCTGCGGTTGTAGGGCATGATACGGTTACCCGTGACCTTATCATACATCTTTTCCGTTTCAAACACGTTGAAATGGCCTATCTCACGGGCAATGCCTTCCGGCATTTTATCCGAATGCTGCCTGTAAAAGTCTTCTATGGAGTTGGTCTTGATCATTTGCACTATTCAAATGTACGGAAAAAAGCATTAGCCGTTAGTGATGGCCCTTGTTAAGCCATCACTAACAGCTAACCGCCAGCAGCTAACAGCCAGCCCCTCACAGCCTCATTCCGCCCGATACTTCTATGCGCTGGGCATTCACCCAGCGGGCGTCTTCCGTACAGAGGAAGGCCACTACGCCGCCAATATCTTCCGCTACTCCTACACGGCCCAGTGCGGTTGCATCTGCCACCATCTTGTTTACCTGCTCATTGTCTCTTACTATGCCGCCGTTAAAATCCGTGGCGATGGCGCCGGGTGCCACTACATTGGCTCTTATTTTCCTTGCTCCCACTTCAAGCGCCAGGTAACGGGTAAATACTTCCACTGCGCCTTTCAACGCACCATAGGCAGAAGCGCCGGGCATGGTAGCGCGTGCAAGTCCGGAGGATATATTAACGATGCCGCCACCATCATTCAGTAAAGGCAAGGTCTTCTGCGTAAGGAAAAATACCCCTTTGAAATGGGTGTTCATCAGCTCGTCGAACAAGACTTCGCTGGTTTCGGAAATGAGCGCATGGCCGCCCATCCCTGCGTTGTTGATGAGGAAGTCAAAACGTTCCGCGTTAAAAGTGTTTTGCAGCACATTTTTCAGCTGTTCCAGGAAAGCGTCAAAACCTTTTACATCGCCAACGTTCAACTGCAGGGCAGCCGCTTTCTGCCCGGCCTGCTGTATTGTGGCTACTACGGCTGCTGCATCGTCTTTACGGGACTGATAAGTCACAATCACGTGAATCCCTTTTTCTGCGAGGCGGAGCGCCATTTCACGGCCTAAGCCGCGGCTGCCGCCGGTTACCAGTGCTATTTTGCTGTTGTTTTCCATTTGTTTGATCTTTTTGATGGTACAAAGTTCGGGCGGAAAGCGAGTTCCCTGTTTGAATATATCAATCTGTTATTTGCGAAATTCAAATCATGGGAGAAAATCGGGAAAGAAACCCTGTACAGGGATGAAGAATGAGGTACGCAGCGGAGCGCCAATGTGTATGCAAAGCTTAGGCAGGCCCAACATAAAGCATTATGCTGCATGTACGCAGTAATTATACTATACGATCACTAAACGCTGACTAACTACCTGCTAAAAGCTCACTAACCACTATCTAAGCCCTTACCCGGATAGCACATTACTGACCCCTTAAGTAAGCGTACAGTAAACGCCTGGCAAATGTCTGTTGAAAGTCAATGCTTTATGGACCTGAGGTGGACTTGATCAGGCGTTCAGCCGGGGTTGTGCCGGGGTGATAGAAAACGGGGAAAAATGCGGGTATGACGCCCTCATCTGACACTAAAAGTTTGCAAAATTGGAGGATCTACACTTTTGGGGAATGGAACGTCTGAAAAAGATCGCTGACAAACACGCCTTTCCACCCTTAAAACCGGTTTTCCGGGGCCGGGGGGCATAACACTCCCATGGGCGGTACGCCCGGGGCATAAAACGGCTATAAATCAGATCTGGGTAAGAAGATATACTCATTCCTTCCTGCGGATAATGATCCTGGGCAGGTGCCTCCTGCCGGGTTTCCTTCCGGGATGCCGGTCAGCTGGTAATAAACCGGCTGGGGATACAAAGCGCGCAACGGAGGGATGACGCGCGCCTTCGCGGGTAACCGTCTTTGCTGCAGGCAGCTGCACATGGATAATATCCGCAGCCATATAGCGGCGATCGCCTGAGTAAGACAAATAATCATTGCAGATGGTGTAGCTGCGGTATTGCAATACCACCAGCAGCGTGCCTTCACCTGCTATGGGTACGTTCATGGCCATGCCGTTAAAGGGCTCGTCTTCATGCAGCGCAATGATGGCCGTGGATACATCCGTATGTAGCACGCGATGTGTTGTAAAGTCGATCCGCGCAGCTACCAAACGCAGTTCAATTTGTGTAGCCTTTCCCTGCGGCAGCAGCTCCTGCGCAGGTATATGCAGGGTACCGTTATCCATGAACACCGGCGGCAGGGTAAACAGTTTTTCCAGTCCCGTATGCCGGTTAAAATGAAAGCCCTGCAGGTTGGGGAAATGCGCTCTTCCTGCCTGGATGAACAGTTTATTCACGCGGTTGACCAGCGTGCTGTCATAGCGCATATCAAGATATGGCCGCAGGGCATGACGCAACAGTTTTCCCTTACTGCTCGCAATACCGAAATCGCAGGCAGCACGTTTAGTGGCAGCGTTCTGTCTTACTTTTTCCGGCGCGCTACGCAGGAAATATTTCCCATTTCTGCGGTAGCCAATGACGTTATCCAGCTGGCCGGTAAACTTGAATAACCCGGTTTGTAAGGCCATAATGCTTCTTTTTTTTATTGAAAATACGGTAAAGGTTTCAATGCACCATCAGGCACCCTGATTTCTTGATCTGGATCAATTTTTTGAGGGGTATTTGCCTATATACATCGGCGTTAACAATAAATAACAGTTACAACATCAGTCTGGCACAGTTTTATCATTTATCCTGTCAGCACCAGAAACTAAACAACCTGCAGGCGCTTAGTTCCATATTATTTCATCACAACTATTAAAAACCTGGCGAACATGAAAAATCTAAAGTATCTGGTAGTAGTGGCCGTATTGTTATCGATGATGGCAAGCTGCGTGGTAGAACACAGGGGACCGGGTCATTACAGGGGCCGGGGCCATCACCACCACCCGCCTCACCACCATCATCATGGCGGGGGAAGGCACCACTAGCACAACCGGTTTAATGACAAGTCAACAGGCCTCCGGGTTGAAAGATCCGGGGGCTTTCATTATGCATTACCCTATTTGCGTGATCCGAAGAAATGTATATTTTTATCACCGCACAACCCTGTTTAATCATTAACGACTATTTACCCGGTATGAAAAAAATATTGTTACTGTTGTTGACCTCTCTCCTTACGGCCACCTTTACCGATGCCCAAACCCGGCAACAAATTGACAATCTCTATACTTTTGCACGCCTGTATGGCTATGTACGATATTTTCATCCCAGCGATGCAGCGGTTGTTACAGACTGGGATAAGCTGGCCATCTATGGCGCACAGCGGGCGGAGCAGGCGACTAACCCGGCGGCATTGCAACAGGTGCTGGAAGAAATTTTCCATCCCATTGCACCTTCACTTCGCATTTATCCTACGGGAAAGGCTATACCTTTTAAGCTGTCAGACATCACGCCTGCCGATACCAGCGGCATGAAGCCGGTTAGCTGGCAGCACGACGGCTATGGCCTCAGCGGCAGCTTTTCCTATCGGTCAGTACGGGCGAATGGCTATACTAAACAACCAACGCAAGGTGCTGGATTCAGCCTGAGCTATATTGAAAACGCTATTGACGTAAAACCATACCAGGGCATGAACATCCGCTTCAGCGCCGCCATGAAAGCGCTTGAGCTGGCAGATGGCACGGGGGAATTGTGGCTCCAGATTGAACGTACAGATAATTCCATGGGACGTGTTGACAGAACGGCCTCCCATCCGGCCACAGGTATTAACACAGCCTGGCAACGGGACACTATTGCAAAACAGGTTGACCGCAACGGCGATACCCTGCGTTTTGGCTGCTTAATCACCAACAAAGGCAGCCTGCTGATCGATGATATCAAAGTGGAAGTACAGACAGCCGGCGGCTGGCAAACCATCAAAGGATCTGAGGGAGACTTCGAAGCTGACACGGCAGATGCAGCGCCCGCACACTGGCATTTTAACACAGCCGACAAGTATTTCGTTGTAAAAACAAGCAGGCTGCAGTCCAGCAATGGTAAACAGGCCTTATACATGGAAAAGAAAAGCACCGCGGGCGTGATGATAGAGACCGCTCCGATCTTTGATACTTTACTTCCGCCGGGCACCCTTATTAAAAAGGACATCGGCAACGGGCTTTCCATTATCATGCCCGTATCTTTATGGGGCGACGGGGAAAAAACCTATCCGCTGACAGACACCACGCAGATAAATGTTCGAAATGAGATGATGGCAGCCAAACTGCCGGCCTCCCTTTCTGGTGATGACCTGTATGTGCGGCTGGCAGACATTATCATTGCCTGGAACGTGATACAGCATTTCCATCCTTACAATGCAGCATGGACCACTGACTGGGACGCCGATCTCCATGAGGGATTAAGCAACTGTTATAAAGACCGCACCGCATCGGATTTCCTGGTGACGCTCAGCACCATGCTGGCTAAACTGCGCGATGGCCATGGTGTGGTAGCTTATCCCGGTACGCAGCACTATGCCTATATACCGGTAAAATGGGAGTGGGTGGAGCAACGCGCGGTGATCACCCATGTACTCGATCCCAACATCCCGCTGCAACGCGGAGATGTGGTTACTGCCATTAACGGCGTAGCAGCAACAGATTATATTAAAAAAATAAGCCGCACGGTTTGCGGCGGCGCTTTCAACACCTTAATGATAAAAACGCTAAGCGTCATTGCACAGGGGCCGAAAGACTCCAGCTTATTACTCAGCGTTCAATCAACCGGGAAAAGCGTACGACAGGTAAAGCTGCCCTTCAGCCTGAGCGCAGCAGATTACAGCAAAGTGGACCCTGCTAAAAAGGCTTATGAGCAGATAGATAGCGGCATTGTTTATGTTAACCTCTCGCTGCTGCCATGGAAAGAACTGCAACCACAGCTGCCCGCGTTGTCGAAAGCCAACGCTGTTATATTTGACCTGCGGGGTTATCCAAGAGATGCAAATGGCGTCAAGATATTATCCCACCTGGTGAAACAACGTGACAGTTCCAAATGGATGCATTCATCAGAGATCACGCTCCCTGATCATGAAAATCGCTTCGGGGTAAGCGGTGGATGGCGCGTGTCTACTGATACGCCTCATATCGGCGGAAAAGTGATTTTCCTGACAGATGGAAACGCCATCAGCTATGCAGAATCAGTGATGGGCTACGTGAAGGGACAGCACCTGGGGACTATTGTAGGCGAAAACACCGCAGGCGCTAACGGAAATATCGTTACCGTAAGGCTGCCGGGCCGCTACTCATTTGTATTTACCGGTTTAAAAGTGACCAACCACGACGGTTCACAACATTATATGAAAGGCGTTCAGCCGGATATTACCGTGCACAAAACCATACGCGGCATCCGCGAAGGCCGGGATGAACAACTGGCCAAAGCTATTGAGATCTGCAAATAATTACTATCTTCGCGCCATCATGAAAATCTAACCTGCATACACAACAGCATCCGCTGAACCGGTTATCCGCCCATACAGGCGATGATCTTATCTGATCTATTTCATCACTCATTTTACGGATCGCAGCCGTCTGCATATTTATTCACTTAAAATTACTGACATGAAACTTACATTCTGCCAAAGGACCATTGCATGCATCCCTTCCGGCCACCGGAAGGCTATTCTCCACTATTGTCAGACATCACTTTATGCTTATCATCGCAGATCAGATCAGATACCAGTTACCCAACCGGGAACCGCTTTTCGATAATATCAACTTCACCCTGCAAAGAGGCCACAAGGCCGCAATTGTGGGTAACAACGGCGTTGGAAAGACCACGCTGCTGAAAATCATCGCCGGCGGGGCAAAGGCCTCCGGCGGACATTTAACCATCAACGGCAGCCTGTATTATATTCCGCAGCATTACGGGCATTTCAATCACCTCAGTGTAGCAGAAGCATTGCAGGTGGCCCCGCTGATACATGCCCTGGAAGCTATTGAGCAGGGCGATCTCAGCCAGCATCATTATGAGCTGCTGGAAAACAACTGGGACATTGTTGCCCGCTGTGAAGCCGCTTTTGCCAAATGGGGACTGCCAAACATCAGCCTGCAGCAACCCTTACAGGCGCTGAGCGGCGGCATGAAAACACGCCTGTTCCTTTGCGGGATCGATATCTTCCAGCCCGATATTGTACTGCTGGATGAGCCCACCAATCACCTGGACGCCGCCGCAAGAACACAGCTCTATGACTGGATCACAGACACCAGCTGTACCATACTGCTGATCAGTCACGACCGCCAGCTGCTGCGTTTATGCGATCCTACCTGGGAGCTCACAGCCGGTGGCATCAATGCCTACGGCGGTAACTACGACTTCTATGCCGAACAAAAAGCCACCGCCAACGCTGCCGCAGCACACCAGCTGGCCCACCATGAAAAAGAGCTGAAAGCAGCAAAGCTGAAACAGCAACAGGCGCTGGAACGCAAGCAGCATGCCGATGCGCAGGCGCGTAAAAATGCCCGCACTTCCGGCGCACCCAAAGGCTGGCTCAATGAAAGAAGCAAAAATGCAGAGTACAGCACCGCAAAACTGAAGCACGTGCACAGCGATAAAGTGAACGAGCTGCGCGCCAGTTTGCAGGAGACCGCCGCCATGGTACAGATACAGCGCATCATGAAGGGGTATTTCGGGCAGCCGGAGCTTCCCGCAGGCAAAGTACTGATCCAGGCGGATGCCATCAATTACAGGTTTAAAAACGGGGATCCCTGGTTGTGGCCGCAACCCTTAACGTTCACTATCCGCAGCGGTCAGCGGTTATCCATAGCAGGCAGTAACGGCAGTGGTAAAACCACCCTGCTGAAACTACTCAGGCAGGAACTGCAACCGGGCCAGGGCAGCATACAGTTTGCCGGGGGCAACGGGCCGTCTGCACGTTACACTTCCCTCCTGCTTGACCAGGATTATACACTGATAGACCGCCATAAGACCCTATTGGACCAGGCCCTGTCATTCAACGAAACCAAACTGGAACCCGCGGCAGTACATACCCTGCTGGCGAATTTTTTGTTTGGTCCGGACAGCTGGGATAAGCCCTGCGCTGTGCTCAGCGGCGGCGAAACCTTACGGCTGGCCCTCTGCTGTATGGTACTGCAGCATAAAGCGCCGGACATCATCTTCCTGGATGAACCCACCAATAACCTTGACCTGGCTAACATCAATATGCTGGGAAAGATCTTTGGGGAATACAGGGGCACACTGGTGGTGATATCGCATGACACAAATTTTCTTTCAGCGGTTGCAGCAGATAGTCCATGGCACATAATCCATGGACTATTCACCTAAGACAACGCCATCGCTCTCCTCCTCACTGTTTCTTCGCGGAAGGCAAAGTATACGGTGAGGATGGAGACGAGTATCAGTATGAGGTAGCTGAGACCCAGGTTGACGCCGTCTTTGGCGGGCAGCACTTTTACCATGAGGTAGCTGAGGCCGGAGACGATGGCAAAGGTGAAACCGCCTATAAGTCCGCTGGCAACGCCTGCGTTCTTCGGGAACTGCATCATGCAATAGGTCATGTAATTGTTGAAGGTGAAGCCTGCACCTACATGAATGAGGAAGGCGAATATCACCAGTATATACAGGTTATCGGTAGCGCGGCCGGATGACAGCATCAGCAGTGCGATCACCAGCTGCAAGCCGGTATTGAGGGCCAGCTTGGTGAAGAAAGACCGGTGGATCATTGCCTTGCTGATAAAGCCGCCTACCATCCAGGCAAAACCCAGAACGAGGGCGCAATAGCCCGCGCTTACAACGCTGTAGCCCAAATGATGCTCTACGATAAACGCGCCGGTCATATTGTACACCATTACCATGGAGTAAGCCAGACCCAGCAGACTGATGCCCAGCACAAAAGAGCGGGTGCTCAGCATGTTGCCGTATACGCTCACTACATGTCTGAGTTGGAAGGAAGCGCGTTGCCGCAAGGTTTCTTCATTGAAGATGAACTCCAGCAGGGCAAATACCAGGGCCACTCCTGCCAGGGCGTAGAAGCTGGCCTGCCAGCCGAACAGGGTTTGCAGCCAGCCGCCTACAAAAGGCGCTACAATGGGCCCGGTAGACCAGATAATGGAAAAGAGGCTGAGATAGTGCTTGAGCTTATCGCCGGTGAAAACATCCACAAAATAAACACGTTTGCCTGCCATCACGGCGCCTACCGTTATGCCCTGGATCACCCGCATAAGGTACATGACGGTAATGGAATGCGTGGTGGCAATGGCGAAACTGGCCAGTGAGAAGATGAGCAGTGAGGCAATACCGATGCGGTAACGGCCAAAGCTATCCAGTATGCTGCCTATAAAAAGCTGGCTCACACCATAGCTTACCAGGAAGATGGTGATGGTGAATTGTATCTGTAAGTTGCTGATGTGCAGATCGGCCGCCATATCGGGCAGCGATGGCACGTAGATGTCTGTTGCAAAGCCGGACAGCGGCAAGAGCGCCAGCGAGAGCAGTGTTGCAATGGGACGGAACCTTTCTTTTCTGCCTGTAAAACTTTCATTCATATCGGTCATAATCCTATAATTATGAATGCAAAGTTAGCGCCGCTATCCCCAGTACTGTTTATACTATCCAAACGAAAGATTATAAAATTCAAACAAGAGACGTATTCCTGGCTTCCATGGGGGTATGTCCTGTATGTTTCTTGAAGAAAATGTTAAAGTAGGCAGGGTACTCAAAACCCAGTCCGTACGCGATCTGTGCGATATTCCAGTCGGAATGCCGCAGCAGGGCCATCGCTTCCTGGATGATCCTGGCGGAGATGTGCTCTGTGGTGGTTTTGCCCGTCACCTCTTTCAGGGCACGGTTGAGGTGGTTAACGTGTACAGACAGTTTTTCGGCAAAGTCGTTAGCGGTTTTCAGGCGCAGTTCGGTTTCGGTGGTATCGATGGGGAACTGTCTTTCCAGCAGGTCGAGGAACTGGTGGGTGATGCGTGCGGAAGCGGTCATGGGGTTTTCTCCCTTGCCGGTGGGCTGCATCTTCATGGCCTGGTGGATGAGGAGGTGCAGGTAATTACGCAGCAGATCAAACTTATGGGCGTAATCAGACTCCATTTCGGTCATCATCTCCCGGAAGATATAGGAGAGGTACTCCAGCTGGTGCTCGTCCACAAAGAAGGCCGGCACGCCGTTATTATGGAACAGCGGCGAGTGCTGCAGCGTTTCCGGGTCTGAAGGACGCAGAAAAGCTTCCGTAAAAAGGCAGTACCATCCCTTCTGCTCCGCAGAAATGATCTCGAAGGAATACGGGATGCGGGGATTGGAGAACAGCAGGAAGGGCTTGTCCAGCTCCATCCATGTATCGGCATAATGTAACTTCCCCGACCCTATTATGAGGGAGATCTTGTAGAAGTCGCGCCGGCCGTAGAAAGTGCCCTTGCAGACCTCCCGGGGGTATACATTGAAATGCCCTGAGCCTGCGTTGTTCAGGGAGAGGCGCTCCGCATCAGATTTACCGATACGTGCATAGAATTGCTGAATGGTTTCTGTGGGATGCATGGGACAAAGTTATAAAATTCAATTAATTTATGGATGGGTGAGCCGGATGGAGCAGACGGATAGCCGGACGCCGGAGCGAAAAAATTGCTTCGCCCCGGTCCCGGCTAAAGCTTTGCGTGCCTCGTTATGACGGAAATGAAGGCTAAAACTTATACGCTACGCTTGCCGCAAAGTTCCTTGGCCTCTGGGGGTTAATAGACCAGTATCCCGTGTACCATACCTCATCCGTGATATTATTCAGCGCAAAGGATACCCTGAACTTACGGGCATTATAGCATACGCTGCCGTTCAGCAATGTGTAGGCAGGCAGCAGGAATACACCTGTCTGGCTGTTGTCTATCACCTTGTAGGTGCTGCCGTAGTTGCCGCCCAGTCCAATACCGAAATTTTTCAGCGCCCCCTGTTCAAACCTGTAGGTGGCCCAGAGGTTTACCAGGTGCTGAGGGCCCTGGCCGCCGGGATTCCTCCCGGGCTCACCGTAGAAGTCGTTCTTATCACCGGCGAGGTTCTTAATGCGGTTAAAGCTATACCCGGCAATAATATTAAGGCCCTGCACCGGGGCGGCGTTCAGGTCCAGTTCAACACCCCTGCTGCGTACTTTCCCGCCTTGTATAACATTCAGCGGGTTAGCTGGATCGGGCATTACACGGTTGCTCACCTTTATTTCGTAAACGGAGATGGTGCCGGTTAATTTCTCACCCAGCAATACGCCTTTGGCGCCAAATTCAAACTGGTTGGCATGTTCAGGCTCGAAAGACTTAACGTAGGTAAAGTTCTCATCAGGATCTGACACCTGCTGCGGCGCTACATTGATGAATGCGTTCATGTAACTGCCGAATACAGACAACTTATTCAATATGGGCTGGTATACTACACCGAATTTAGGTGAGAGGGCAAACTGGTTGTAGTCGTCCTCATCCGTATCCTTGTCCCCTTTTGAATCGAAGTAGTCTGCACGCAGGCTGAGCATTACATTCAGGGCGGGCGTGATGTTCAGTACGTTGGAAGCATACGCTGCGTAGGTGCTGTTGGAGATGTCGCTTTTTGTTTCATCCAGCGGCGTTACCAGGTTTTTGATCGCTTCCATGGTGAGATCAAAGAGAGGGGCAGGTTCACCGGTTGCAGGATCAAAGTAGCCTATTTCGCCGGGGGCCGTTACATTCCTGCCTCCTGTAGCCCAGGCGGAACTGGCTTCCACCACATGACGGTGGAAGTAATCCAGGCCTACCAGCAGGCGGTTACGCATGTTACCGATCTTAAAATCGCCGTTGAAGTTCTGCTGGATATCCAGCGTAGTGGTGGTCTGGTGCTCGTAGTGAAAATACTGCTGGAACCATTTATCGCCGGGAACATCATCCCATATATACGTATAGATGCCGTCGGCCTTTACCCTTCCGGTGGATACGACTGTCTGCGAGGTCCAGTTGGAGGCGAGCTTATACAGCATCTGCGCCTGTACATTGGTGCGGGGGTTTTTGATGGTCAGATCGTTGCTGGTGAACGACTTCCGGTTGTTCAGTCCCAGCTCTTCCACGGTCCTGAAATCCAGCGGGGATACCCTGTCGGAGTGGAAAAACACCGGCGGAACAGCTCTCTTTTCCTGCAGCACTTCGGCCATTACGCTGAAAGACAGGCGATCGTTCACTTCCCATGAAAAAGACGGTGCGACAAAGTAGGACTTCTTAAAGCCGGCATCCTGGAAGGTGTTCTCCGTATGTACGGCGCCGTTAAGACGCAGGGCTACTTTCTTCGTTTTGCTTAAAGGTGAATTGATATCCAGCGTTACGCGGTGAAGGTCCCAGCTGCCGGTGTTATAAGCTATTTCGCCGCCAAAGGTGTAATAAGGCTTTTTGGTAATGGTATTGATCATACCGCCGTAGCTGTAGAAGCTGCCGCCAAAGAGCGTACCGGAAGGGCCTTTGATCACTTCGATCTGCTCGATATTGGCGGGGTCCAGGTTGCCGCTGGTAATGCCGGGCAGTCCGTTCACCAGCAAAGGTTGTGCATCAAAGCCCCTGAGCGCGAAGTAGGCGCCGCCATCCCCCGCTCTGCCGGTTGATTCCCAGGTGCGGGTGATACCGGGCACATTGCGAAAGGCATCGTCATAGTTGGAGATCACCTGTTGTTTTAACAGCTCTGCTGATACGGTATTGTACACCTGGGGGTTCTCCAGGTTGCGCAATGGCATTTTGGCCACGTACTTATCTTCCCTGTTCACATTCCTGGAAATAATGGTGATCTCTTTCAGCTGTGCGGCGGTTTCAGTCAGCACGAAATCAGCCCGGGTGGTTTTTCCGGCGCTTACGGTTATTCTTTTTGTCTCAAGGGCTGACAGGTTGCTCACGGCAAGCAGCCAGTCGCCGGGCTTCACGTTGGTGATGGTATATTGTCCCTGTTCGTCGCTGACAGCACCCCAGCGGGTATTTTTAACCTTAACGGTAACGGCGGCAGCAGGACTTCCTTCGGCGGTGGTAATAGTCCCTTTGATAGTACCGGTATTGTCGTTTGCCTGCTGTGCGCTCGCCGTGCCAAGCGTGCATATTAATAATACTAACAGAATAAGGCATTTGAACATTGAAAGCGATATTAGGTTGATAGAATACATACAGCGGGCAAAATTGCTGAATGTTGAAATGGAATAGTATACGGATCAGGAAAATTATTTACGCAATGGGGAATTTTATGCGTTAAGCAATGGCCTGCTGCCGGTTATCATAGAACGCCTTGGTGGCACCCCGGCGCGTGTAGAAGAGATCGTTGGCCGCCTGGATCCAAACCTGCTTACATTAAAGCCGGACGACAAGTGGAGCATCAGGGAGGAAATAGGGCATCTTGGCGATCTGGAGCCCCTGTGGTACGGGCGGATAGACGACCTGGTAAATGGCGCGGCTGAGCTGCGGGCAGCGGATCTTACCAACCAGGCCACGCACCAGGCCAATCATAATGCTGCAAAAACAGTAAGCCTGCTGCAACGCTTCAGGGAACAGCGGCAGGCATTTGTAGAGAAGTTGTTGTCATTAACAGATGAACAGCTGGAAAGAGCAGCCCTGCACCCGAGATTGAAAACACCGATGCGAATCGTTGACCTGGCCTATTTTGTAGCAGAGCATGATGACCATCACCTGGCACGGGTGCGTGAGCTGATGCAGTCTGCAGGCGCTTAGCGTACGGCAGCCAGTTCTTCTGCCACTGCTCCCCTTTCACGAACCACCATTTTGGTAATGGCATTGCCGCTCTTTACGAATTCAAAGGTGAGGTCACGTTCCTTTAGAAAAAAGAGGCCTTCTTTCTCCGCAAATAAGGGGATGGATTTGCTGCCCAGATAAAGGATCAGCCGGCCATTTTCTACTGCTACCCTGGCCTCGCCGCTTTGCGGCCCTTTGTATTCTCCGGTGTAAGTATTTAAGACGGCAGGCGTTAAGGTGAGCGCTTTTCTTTTATTGATATACGGTACGGGACCATGATCATAGCTAAGCACACGGGTCATCTTCCATTCACCATTCTGCAGCATCCACAGGTGTGTGAACTTAGCCAGTCCGTCGGCATATTCCTGCTTCCCCTGCTCCTTCACATAAAATACATGTTCGCCGCTGAGGATAGCGCCGTATATCACATCATTCTTTCTCAGGGGAAATACCTTCATGCTGCCTTCCACCGCTTCCCTGCGCAATCTGAAATTACCTGAGCAGAGGTTATTTTTAAAGGATGCCACCAGCGCTTCCAGCCCCATGGTGACGCCGCCTTTGTCATGATAGAATTCAACATCTTCTGCAAAGTATGCACGCATGACATTTGTATCGCAGGCATTATAGCCGTGCCAGAAAAGGCTGTCCTTGTGCACAATGGTAGCTGATAATTGCTGGTCATTGTCCTGTGCAGACAAAGCGCTGCCCAGCAGCGAAAGTAATAGTACGGGAAACAGGCGGGGTAATTTTACTTGCATGATAAGTTGCATTAGGTATTGTGTACCTAAAGTAACAATTTACGGCCTTGTTTCGAAATATTCATAGCGGCAGATGTGCTTTTCTTCCGGAAAGTATTCCTGTACATAGGAAGCGATTGGCAGTCCGTATTCGTTATACGTTGTCACCCTGTCTACATAAAAGAAGGTGGAATGGGTCCAGTTGTTCCGCGACAAACGGGGTGTAGCGCCAACGGTGAAGGGCAGATTATACAGCCCTCCTATGGAGAGGTTCATGCTGCGTTCAATGATCGGTCCATTATCGTATGCGTCATAATAATATACGTCCGGCAGTGTGGGATAGTCCTGGCTAAGAGAGTAGCTCAGGTTGCCGTTGGGATAGACAACACGGGTAGTATCATGCCCGAATTTGGGATCATTTGACATAATGATCACGGTATCGCCATGATAGGCATAGTCTAATGTATATCCTGCGGGTTGAGCTTCTTTCCGGGAAGGAAGGGTATCATTACCGGAATAGGTAAAAATCACTGTTTCGAATGCGCTGCGCATTTCCTTCACACGCAGTTTTGCATCGTACAAAAGGGTATCTGCCATCTGGAATACCAGGTTAAGGGTATCATTCCTGCCACTCTGGTAAATACGCCGGATATAAGGTTTATAATGCTGGTTATATTCAATTTCCCAAAGCGTCTTGGTGGCACTGACAACAGGGCTGCCAGGCAATGGATTGGCGCCATATGATAGCGTGACCCGTATCACTTTATTGATCAGCCATTGCGGCCGGTGTAACGGGGGCTGTTCGGGGTGCTTGATACAGGCTGTAAACAGCAATATGCATAATACGAGGAGAGTATACTTTTTCATGGGGCAGCGTTTTGTCCCCTCAAGTTATCGCTAAAGCCAGATATCTGCTACTACTTTAATCAGTACATTATTAAATTCCAAAATCCCAATACCAAATTCCAAAGCGCGGAGATAGCCGCGACGATCATTTGGATTTTGGAATTTGGATTTTGGAATTTGGATTTTTACTTACCCACGTTATTATTGGGCTTAAACTCCGCATACCACTGTCCCAGGGTAGTCAGATTACCATTGGCATCGATGAGGGCGGAGGGCCATAACCTGCTGCTGGTGGGATTGCCTGAGAACCAGGAATAGCGTTGTACAAAAGGCAGCTCTTCCAGCTTGGGCAGCAGCCTTTGCATGAAGCCTAATACCTGTTCAGGGGTAAAGTCGTTTTCCTGCATGGTGTTGGCGTCGTTATCAACGGTGGCAAATTCGGTGATCCAGATGGGCAGGTGATACTTGTTGTACAGATCCTGTAAGACCCCAACAAAATGCACGTCGTCCAGTCCAACATACATATGTACGCAGATAAAGTCTACCCGGCGGCCCTGTGCGGCGGCCTTGGTCATAAAATCAGTGAACCACTGCTGGGTGGGCCAGGCCACGGCAGGACTGCCCAGGGGCAAACCAATGCTTTCCAGCTGCGGCCACAGGGCCAGCGCATCATCTACCGACATATTCGATTGGTCAGGCAGATCGGGCTCATTGAAACCCAGGATGTATTTTACTTTGCCTTCCTGCTTACGCTGTTTCACATAAGCAATATTCTCTGCCGTGACATTGCCTTTGCCCCAGAACATGGTGGCAAATTCGCAGTTGGAGGGCGCCTGTTCAAAGGGCAGCGTGGTGCCCCAGGTGTAAAACCAGTGACTTTTCAGCTTGGTGATGTTGCCATACCAGGTGCCATTGGAAGTGTTGGTACTGAAATCGGCTCCTTTTTTACCAACAATGACGGTGTCTTTGCCATTGTTATTTTCTCCGGGCGCCGGATCATTCTTCTTGCTGCAGGAAACAAATGCTATTACGCTGAACAGCAGTGCGATGTTAAGTTTTTGCATAGGATGGTTCAATAAGGGATATGCAGGTTTTGTTGACGACGTTTTAACGGCCATAAATGTATAATAATTGTTCCGATTTATACAATTTCTGTAACCGCTGCTGCCTTTTCTTTGCATAAAAGAAACAGCACCCACCTCCATTCCCCTGTTGGTTGACCTGGAAGCAGGGCTTGTTTAAATAATTGTCATTCCGCCATTTAACCTTGATCAACAAAAAGGGCGCTTGTCATGGCGCCCTTTTCTGTTAAATTTTATTATCTTCCGTTATCTAAACCAAGATGTAAATTCCAAATTCCAAAAACCAAGATCTGAAACCCGGATTTAAACCCAAAATCAACAACTATGAAAAGATCCCTTGCCCTCAGCCTGTTGTGCGCTTTCATGTGCCTGTTCTTTGTTAGCAGCAGTTTCGCTGCAGAGAAGCCCACACCTGAAAAAACCTTTGATTACAGCTGCAGCTACTATGACGCTTCCAGCGGCAAGTATTACTGTGTAGAAACAAGTGCGGCATGTAATGTGGCGCATGCCTATGTGAAGGAGTCCGGCAGTGCTGCTTCGCCTACTTTGATCGTGCTGAGCTACATCGGGACTAACGCCAGCAATTGCCAGATGTATGAAGGCAGCCTCTCGCTTCCCACCGGCAGCATCATTGTAGTAAATGTGGTGAGCTGCGGCTGCGGATCGTCTTTAACAACGTATGTGCGTTTCTTCAGGGACTTCTGACCATCAGTTATCCATTAACTCCTGGAAGGTGTTAATGAACTGAGCTGCGTGAAATCCATCCATCAATGCATGATGTACATGTACAGACAAGGGCATGATCATCCTGCAACCCTGTTCCTTAATTTTGCCAAAGGATATCTTAGGGCAGCTGTCATTAAATGAATAACAGCGTGCATGAGAAAGGCCTGTGAAGCTTACCCAGGGCAGGGAAGAGAAATGGATCACGTTCTCGCCGGAGGTAGCCGGGTCTAGTCCCGGTGTGTTCCTGACCCGGTCTATCTCCCTGCGGGCAGCCGTTTCAAACTCCTTATAATCTTCGTAATAATCCATATACGAAAAGCCGAAAGTATTATCCGGACGCCCGATGGTGGGCGATGCATTAATCTTGTCATATTCCCACACTTCACCATCAATGATACGATAGCGGAAAGGCGTGGTCTGGTTAGCTGCTGTCAGTGATTTATGCAGGTAATACAGGAAGAAGGACGTGTTCATATTCCTGGCGCGCCGGTAGGCAATGGTGCAGTCAATATCCACACAGATGCCAAAGAAAGGTTCTTCAAAACGGCTGAAGAATGCAAAGTGGTCCTTACGGGACCAGCTGTTCATATCAAGTAGCTGTTTCATGGCAGTAAATGAGGCAGGATGTCTGAAATAGCTTCAAACTGGAAGAACTGCGGATGCTCAATGGTATGATCTATGCGTTCATGCTCCCAGGTAATGTGGTAGGGAATGTGTACGGCATGACCTTCCAGCGCAAGCACCGGTAATACGTCTGACTTCAGGGAGTTGCCGATCATCAGGAACTCCGCCGGGCTGCAGTCCAGGTGTTTCAGCAGTTTCCGGTAATCTTTCTCCTTTTTGTCGCTCATGATCTCAATGTGATGGAAGAAATGTGCCAGTCCTGATTTCTGCAGCTTACGCTCCTGGTCCAGCAGATCGCCTTTGGTAGCCACCACCAGCCGGTATTTGCCATAAAGTGATTGCAGCACGGTCTCTACACCGTCCAGCAGTTCAATAGGCTTGTTCAGCAGCTCCTGTCCGTACTGGATCACTTTGAGGATGATCTCCGGCGGGGCGGTGTTCTCAGTTACCCGCAGCACCGTCTCGATCATACTGAGGATAACGGACTTGATACCGTAGCCATACAGGGCCAGGTTGGCCATCTCCGTTTTATACAATTCCTGTGATACGCTGTGGTGCGGAAGATAATCTTCCAGCAGGCTGCAGAACTGCTCTTCCGCCTCACGGAAGTAAGGTTCGTTCACCCATAAGGTATCATCTGCATCGAAGGCGATTACTTTAATGTTATCAAACATCCTTATTTTTATCTTTTAACAGCTGTGAAGTTAAATACACCGCCATAATAAAAACGGGACATTTGTCCCAACCCATCATATGCTTCGAACTAATCCGGTTTTCCTGTCTTATATAGAACGCCTGGCCTCCGGCCAGCAGGGCGAGGGCATCATGCTGAAGTCTTTTGAACCGGCAACAAGATTCATCCGCCAGGACGATCATATTCACTATGTGTACATCATCAGGGACGGTATCACCAAGGTATACCGTACGGAAGACAACGGCAAGGATATAATCTTTGAGTTCCTGGGCAAGGGTGAGGTTACCGGCGAGCTGGAAGCCATCCGCAAAACGCCCTGTCTCTGTAACGTGGAAACCATTACAGCGGTAAGCGCCTACATGATCCCGCGGGAGCTGTTCCTGCAATTGCTGCACAATGATGCAACGCTCAACAGTATTGTGCTGGAAGAGCTGGCCACGCGGATAGACCAGACTTGTATTCGGGCATCCTACCAGCAGGTATACCCTATTGAATACGGCCTGCTGCGGCTGCTGATGCTGCAGGAAGAGCAGCAGGTGTTCTTCTCCAAAAAAGACATGGCTGATTACCTGGCCATTACCGTGAGGAGCTTTAACCGCACCGTTAAACAGTTAAGGGAGAAGAATGTGCTCAGCACAGAAGGGCTGCACCTGGACCTTAGCCGGAAAGAGCTGGACAACCTGCTGAAACGCTTTGAGGAATAGCTTCGATATGATTCCCCTTTTTGTCGGCACTCTTTCCCATGAAATATACATGCGCCCACCCGGACTGCCGCTTTCTCCTAATTTCGGACCATAACAACTATGGTCATATGAAAGCAGCAACAGAAAGAAAGATCATCCGCTGGATGCATATTGTGCTCAGCATCCCCATCCTGGGATATATTTACGGACCGGTTTCCACCATTCCGGTTGGCAGCGCCCTGGTGAGGTTTGTGATGCTGCCTGCGGTAGTATTGAGCGGTTTATGGTTGTGGAAGGGGCACCTGCTGAAGAAAAAACTCAGGCAGCCGCGGTATGAACAGCGTATACAAAAGAAAGCCAATGCCTACTGAGGTAAGATGATACTAATCTGCCCGGGCAGTATCTTCGCTTTCACGTTGTATACTTTTCCTTTATACTCCCCGTCTATCTGGAAATGCACCTTCCTGGCGGTGGTGATATTCACCTCCCTGGCGCGGAAGCACTGTATCTTCTCGGGGTCAAAACGCTGTTTGCTGAACATCATTTTCAGCAGCTCGGAAATGGCCAGCTTCTTTACGATCACCACTTCAAAGAAACCATCGCTGATAGCCCCCAGGGGATTGATCACCGCCCCGGTGCCATACTTACTCGCGTTGGCCAATACCACCATAAAGGCGGGTTCCTGTATCTCTTCCTTCTCTGTGCGGATCAGCACCTGCACCTGTTCTTTCCTGTACAGGGTTTTGAACAGCACACGGGCATATCCCAGCTTACCCCGCAGCGGGCTTTGCTCAAAGTATTTGATCAGCCTTGCATTGAGGCCAATATCACTGAGGTGCAGGCAAACATCGCTGTCATTGATACCGATAAGATCGCAGCGGGTGATGTTTCCATTCACCACCACATCCAGGGCATCTGCAGGCGCAGCAGGTATATTCAGTTCTTTGGCCATACCGTTAGCAGACCCGGCAGGAATAATGCCCATGGCTATGGAGGTGCCCATCACCAGCTTTGATACCAGCGTTACGGTACCATCGCCACCTACTGCTATCACGCGGTCTGGCTGTATACTTTTGATGTACTGTTCCAATTCATCCGCACCATGTTTATCATCCAATATGAAATAGTAAACAATGTGTGGAAGCTGCGCGAAATAACCGGCGATGGTTTCCTGCCAGTTAACACCACTGTTACTGCCGGCGCCCGGATTAATGACGAATAACAGTTTAAATGCGTTGTGCTCCCCCATTTCAATTATGGTATATTAGTTGAATAGATAAGCTCTAAAAAGTATGCCTGACAGGAGTAAAACATCGTTTATCCTGAAAATAAAACGGAAAATACTGCAGTGGCTCAAGCTGCGTACTACACCGGCTATAAAGGCCTACAACGGTTATGGTAATGCAGAGCACTGTGTATTGTTTGGCCACGCCTTATTGCTCAGTCCACTGCAGCGGAAAAGGTTCCACCGCAATGCATTGATCAACACACTGGCATTGCTGCGTCTTTTCATGGTTAAGCCTTTTCCCGCTGCCATTGTTAAGATGCAGTGGAATGGCGTGGAGCACCATTATACCACGGAATCAGATGGCTTCTTCCGCTTTGAGTGGAACCCGGGGCGGGTATTATCTCCCGGATGGCACAGCGTCCGTATTGAGCTGCTGGACCCTGTTTCCAGGGAAGTGCTGGATACCACCGCAGGCAGCATATTCATTCCTTTCAGCAACCAGTTCGCATTTGTGTCTGACATTGACGATACTTTCCTGGTCTCACATTCTTCCAATGTGAGGAAGCGGCTGTACGTGATACTGACCAAAAATGCCGACAGCCGCAAACCATTTGAGGGCGTAGTGCAACATTATCAGTTGCTGGCGGGAGCGCATGCACCGGAAAACACGAAGAATCCTTTCTTTTATGTGTCCAGCAGTGAATGGAACCTGTACAACTATATCAGGCGTTTCTGCAAGAACCATGATATGCCGGATGGCATTTATCTGCTGGGGCAGATCAAAAGACTGCAGGAAGTATTTAAAACAGGGCAGAACAAGCATGCCACCAAATTCATGCGTATTGCACGTTTGCTGGAAGCATACCCGCACCAGGTGTTTGTACTGCTGGGAGATGACAGCCAGGAAGATCCCAACATCTACGCTTCACTGGTGGCACATTTTAAGAACAGGATTTTCTGCGTGTATATAAGACAGATAGCTCCAAAGCATGCAGCGGCCACGCGCGCAAAAATGAAGGAGATCGAAAACGCGGGGGTGCATTGCTGTTACTTTGCGCATAGCAGCGAAGCAGTGGCGCATTCCAGGATGATCGGATTGCTGGGGTAAGAGGTAGATAAGCGCCTATCCCCTGATCGTAAACGCCCTCGCCGGGTTCTCCTGCGTCAGCTTTCGTATCTCCATGGCGGTAAACCCATACCTGGGCAACAGGTGCACAAAAGTGCCCAGCAGGTAATTGTAATCACGGAACGTTCCTCCGCCCTTCTGCCCTACATTATACCAGCCCGCATCATGAGAGATCAGCACCTGGTCTAAAAAACCTGCGGCTTTCAGCCGCCTGAGACGGGCAATATAATCTTCCGCCACATCTTTATTCAATCCGTCCAGGGAGATCCAGGCGCCTGCTGCGGCTATCTTTTCATGTATTTCGAGGTTGGTTTCATTTTGTGCATGTATCCAGATGTACGATTGTAAGGGCACTTCCATGCGCTTCAGTATTTCCGTTTCTTCCAGCGCCGCCGCACCATCGCCGGTATGTATACCAATAGGCAACCCGCTCTGTTTCCAGGTAAGGCCGGCTGCCTCCACCAGCTTGCGCTGTAAGGGACTCAGCGGACCTTTATCCACGCCGCTTTTAATAAAGCCGGGCTTTATACCGGTGTTCCCGATGCCGTTCTTCCACTCTCCTGTCCAGCGTGCCGCCAGCTGGGCGGCCGTTTCCCGCTGCACGTAAGCAGGCAGGTACTTATGAGCGCCTGCGCCATATAAACCGGTATTGGTAATGATCTTAACGCCGGATGCGAGCGACAGCTTCTGCAGCAGGCGTACGTTACGCCCCAGGAAATCGGGCGTGCATTCCATCATGCAGCGGCAGCCCGTTTGCCGGAGTGAGTTGAGATAAGGCAGTATGGTCTTGTATGCTTCCGCTTCATTATAGCGTTTGGCACTGATCCTGGCAGCGCCGATAAAGTCCACCAGTACATGCTCATGCGGTAGCACCGGCCCCAGGTCTGCCGGTTTCACCGCACCGGTAACGGTCATGATAACGCCCTCCTGCTTTGCGGCTGCTTTTAACCAGGCGGCGCTGCAAAGCATGGCAGGCGCCATAGAGAGAAAATGCCTGCGGGAAATAGTATGGACCATGGCTATATTTTTTGAAGCTGTTTCCTGAAGGCAGACGGGCTCATTCCCCGGTGGGTTTTAAAGAACTTGTTCAGGTGACTGATATCTGTAAAGCCCAGGGTATGGCTGATCTCCTTGAGGGAAAGCGAACTGAAATTAAGGCGGTTCTCTACCAGGTGCAGCTTATATTCATTGATATAATCGCGCAGCGGCACGCCTGTCTGTTCCTTGAAAAAAGCGCCCAGGTAGTTCCTGGAATAACCGAAAGTAGTGGCCAGGTGCTCCAGCTGCACCAGCTCCGGTGAATAAATATGATGATGAATATACTGGAGGATCGCCGATATTTTCTCAGAATGTTTTTTATTACCGGGCAGCACCGCTGTGGTGATATTACGGTACATCACAGACAACAGCGCCTGTATCAGGAAGAAGATCGTTTCATTGGTTTCCTCGCCGCTGGTCTTCCATTCTTCCACAATAAAGTTAACGATACGGCAGGCGCGCTCTGCTTCCGCCTCCGTAGCCAGCAGCGGGTGATCGTTGCGGCGCAGGCGCGTCAGCAGCTGGTCCATATCCAGGTTCCAGCGGGTATGCAGCTCCGTTTGCCCGATACCGTTGAGGTATATTGCAGAAAACTTAAGGAAGGTGAACACGGTTTCTTCCTCCACTTCAAAGTGATGAAAATCGCTGGGCCCCAGCAGAAAAATGCTTTTGTCTTTATAAGGATAATGTATGCCCGAGAGGCAATGCGCCCCTTTACCCCGGTGCACAAAAACGATCTCGAAATGGTTGTGGTTGTGGACGGGATGCTGCCATTCGCACGTAGCAAAATGGGAGATCTTCAGAAACTCATGTTGTATATACCGTTTCATTCACCGAATAATACCAATTATCCTTGTAAATATACAAACATTCAGCAGGGGGATGCCGCTAGCTTTGTTCCATCAATAGCAACGCAATGGAAACAAACGCAACAAACAAGAAAGTGGCCCTGGTAGTGGGCGCACAGGGTGTAATAGGAAGAAACCTGATCGATTACCTGCAAACACAGGAAGGCTGGGAGATCATCGGCCTTTCCCGCAGGGGCGGCGTATCTGCAGCTAAGGTACGGCAGCTGGCGGCCGACCTGCTGGACCGGGAAAGCCTGCGGCAGATCACCCCGGCATTAAAGGAAGTAACGCATATTTTCTATGCTGCCTACCAGGACCGACCCAGCTGGGCAGAACTGGTGCCGCCCAACCTGGCCATGCTGGTGAACATTACAGAAGCCGTAGAAGCGGCATCTCCCCGGCTGCAGCACATCAGCCTGATGCAGGGGTATAAAGTGTACGGCGCCCACCTGGGGCCTTTTAAAACCCCTGCCCGGGAGTCAGACCCAGGCCATATGCCGCCGGAATTCAATGTAGATCAGCAGCAATTCCTGGAACAACGCCAGCAGGGCAAACAATGGACCTGGTCTGCCATACGCCCTTCTGTAGTGGGCGGCTTTGCACTGGGTAATCCAATGAACCTGGCCATGGTGATCGCCGTATATGCCGCTATCTCCAAAGAACTGCAACTGCCGCTGCGCTTTCCCGGCAAACCCGGCGCTTACAACAAGCTGCTGGAGATGACGGATGCGGGCCTGCTGGCTAAAGCAACGGTATGGGCGGCCACCAACCCGGGCAGCGCCAACCAGGCTTATAATATCAATAACGGCGACCTGTTCCGCTGGAACGAAATGTGGCCTAAAATAGCCGCTTATTTTGAGCTGGACGTGGCGCCGCCCCTGCCTATGTCGCTCAGCATCGTTATGGCAGACAAAGAGCCGCTCTGGAACAGTATGATGGCTAAATATGGCCTGCAATACCCCTATGGGGAAGTATCTTCCTGGGCCTTTGGGGATGCTGTATTCGCCTGGGATTATGACCTGCTGGCCGACGGCTCAAAAGCACGCAGGGCCGGTTTCCATGAATACGTGGAAACGGAAGCGATGTTCATGGGCATTTTTGATGATTTCAGGAAACGCGGGGTGATACCAAAGTAAGCATCCGGCGGAAGCCCCGGGCGGACATCTAAGGTTTGATCCACATCTTCAACAGAAAATCAGCCGAGGCATCTGCCAGCTGGAACCCCGGCGGGATCTCATCTTCCAGGCTGTGGAAGGTGACCAGCCGGGTACCAGCCGGCTTGTTGAGCAGGGCTTTGTATAAATAACGGCAATAGTAGTGGTACAGGCTGGTGGAATAATCGATCTTATGATCGATGCGGTCATTATTGTCGAGGTTCTCGTAAAAAGCGTTGTAAAAATAGAAGTGGTCATAATCATCCAGCTGCAGCTGGGTGAAGTTGCCATACAGGAAGGTGGCGTTCGGCGTTTGTGTAGCCTCTTTTGCCGCATTGGCATAGTCACAGAGATCCTGCCGCTGTTCAATGCCGTAAAAAGACACCTCGGGATAGAAATGCGCGCCGATCAGGCAGAATTTACCGACCCCGCTGCCAATATCCAGGATCTTCTTTCCCGGTTCTTCTGCCAGGAATGCCGCTGATTTCTTGGCCACTCCCATAGGCGTCCAATGCCGTCTGGACAGGCGCTGTATCTTCTCGGGGTATAGCCAGTCAAAAGCGGCGTCAGAAGTATAGCAGCCAGGTGTTGATATTTTCATGCCGCAAAGCTACCTTTGATTATCATAGATTGCGCTGCAATTTTTCACTGAAAAAACTGCAGAAAATCAATTTCCCAGGGCATCAGCATTTGCAACATGAGTATAGCGGGCATCTTTCCCATAGATAAATGGAATTTCAAGTCACAGTCCATCCTGACCACCCTTCCACCGGAAGAGTATCGCCGCCTGTGCGCCCACATGACCATCCAGCAATATGACAAAGGCGCCGTGCTTTTCAGGGAAGGCACCATTCCCTCCGGCATCTTCTTCATTAAAAAAGGAAAGGTGAAGAAATACCTGGCAGACCGCGACGGCAAAGAACAGATCATCTATGTGGCCAATTCGGGAGAGCTGATCGGCTACCATGCCATACTGAATGAAGGCCGCTATCCAGACTCTGCCGCTACCCTGGAGGCCAGCGAGATTGCTTTTATACCCAAGGAAGATTTCCTGGAAACACTGGCCCGGTCTGCCGTACTTTCACAACGGCTGCTTAAAATGCTGAGCCATGAATTCACCGTACTGTCCAACAGCATCTCCGTATTTGCTCACCGCTCGGTAAAAGAGCGGCTGGCTATCGCCCTCATTGTACTCCGGGAAAAGTTCAAGGAAGGAACCCCTCCGGGCAGCCCGGTAGTGCTCGATGTTTCCCGTAGCGACCTGGCGGGGATGACCGGCACCGGGAAGGAAAATGTAGTGCGGTTCCTGAAAGAGTTCAAGGAAGAAGGTATACTGAACACCAAAGGCAGGAAAATATTTATCCAGGATGTTACAAAGCTGATCGGCCATTCAGGTATGAGCCAGTAAAGGTATCGCTGCATACATAAAAAGGAAAAGCGCTACCCGCAGGTAACGCTCTTATAACAATTGTAAGTCTGGATAAAGTCTACAGTAATTTCAGTACCTCTGCTCCTATCGCTTCCGTACCCAATATCTTATCTGCAGGGGTAGACTGATCCGCAATGTCCCTGGTGCGGAAACCAGCTTTCAGTACTTTGTCCACCGCGTTAATCACAGCTTCAGATTCTGCTTTCATGCCGAAAGAAATATCCAGCAGCAGTGCGGCAGACAGCACGGAAGCCAGGGGGTTGGCCACTCCTTTACCGGTAATATCATGTGCAGAACCATGGATGGGCTCATACACACCGGTACCATCGCCAATGGAAGCGGAAGCCAGCATACCCATGGAGCCGGCAATCTGTGATGCTTCATCGGTAAGGATATCGCCGAAGAGATTGGCGGTTACCACCACGTCAAAACGGCGCGGATCCTTGATCAGCAGCATAGCGGTAGCATCTACAAACTGGTGCTCCACTTCAACATCCGGGTAGTCCTGTGCTACTTTCTGGATCACTTCTCTCCACAGCCGGGAGGTTTCGATCACGTTTGCCTTATCTACAGAGCAGAGTTTCTTTCTGCGGGTCCTGGCGGCTTCAAACGCTTTGCGGGCAATGCGCTCTACTTCAAAGCGGCTGTATTCTGCAATGTCAAAAGCGGTGTCGCCATTGTTCTTCCTGCCTTTTTCGCCGAAGTAAATATCGCCGGTCAGCTCACGGAAGAAGAGGATGTCTGCGCCTTTCAGTATTTCAGGTTTGATGCTGGAAGCGCCCAGCAGCTCGTCAAACAGTTTAATGGGGCGCAGGTTGGCATAGAGGCCCAGTTCCTTGCGCATTTTCAGCAGGCCCTGTTCCGGCCTTACCTTGGCGGTAGGGTCATTGTCGTATTTGGGATGGCCTACAGCGCCGAAGAGCACAGCGTCTGATCCGCGCATCTTTTCCAATGATTCATCGGGCAAAGGGTTGCCGGTAGCTTCAATGGCCACATGCCCGATCAATGCTTCATCATAAGTGAAAGTATGACCGAATTTAGCGGCTATTTTGTCCAGTACCTGTTTGCCCACTGCAGTCACTTCCTGCCCTATTCCGTCGCCGGGAACAATTAAAATGTGTTTGCTTGCCATGCTGTTGTTTGTTGAATAAATAATGTATGCGTTGCTCCCTGTTATATCAGGTTGAGCATTTTTTGCGTTGCCTTGATGGCTGATACCGTCTGATCGCTATCGAGCCCCCTGGTTTTGAACTCACGGTTATTGTAGCTCCAGGTGATCACCGTTTCGCAGAGGGCGTCGCTCTTACCGCCGGGCGGTATGCGTACGGCATAGTCTGTAAGTCCCGGCAGTTCCTGTTTCCGTTTCCTGTACACTTTCTTCAGTGCATTCATGAAAGCGTCGTATTGTCCGTCGCCCTGGGCATGTTCTTCAAACACTTCTCCATTCACGGAGATGCGCAGTGTTACGGAAGGTTTCAGGTTCGTTGCGTGGGTCAGCACATAATTCTCTATGCGTACCTTTTCAGCGATGGTATTGCTGTCCAGTATATCAGAGATAATGTAAGGCAGATCAGCCTGTGTAACCACCTCTTTACGGTCGCCCAGTTCTATGATGCGCTGGGTCACTTTTTTGAGCTGGGCATCTGAGAGCTGGATACCCAGCTGCTGCAGGTTATTTTCAATATTGGCCTTACCGCTGGTTTTACCCAGGGCGTATTTACGCTGACGGCCGAAACGTTCCGGCATCAGGTCGCTGAAATAAAGCTTGTTTTTTTTGTCGCCATCGGCATGGATGCCCGCGGTCTGTGTAAACACATTTTCGCCCACCACCGGTTTGTTCACCGGTATGCGGAAACCGGAGAAGGTTTCCACCAGCTTGCTTACATGATACAGGGACGCTTCTGCTACCGAGGTCTTTATCCCGGGCAGAAAATCGTTCAATACAGCTATTGCGCTGGCCAGGGGCGCGTTACCGGCCCTTTCTCCCATCCCGTTGATGGTAAGATGGATGCCGTGCGCACCAGCCTTAACACCTTCCAGTACGTTAGCGGTGCCCAGGTCATAATCGTTGTGCGCATGAAAATCAAAATGTGTGTTGGGATAGCGGGCTACGATGGCGGAGATATACTCATACGTTTCAGCAGGCACCAGTACGCCCAGTGTATCCGGCAGCATGACCCTTTTTACGGGCTGCTGCTGCAGGAAGTCCAGGAACTGGAAAACGTAGTCCCTTGAATGCCGCATACCATTGCTCCAGTCTTCCAGGTAGATATTACATTCCAGTCCCTTTTTCTTAGCCAGCGCCAGTACGGCGGCCACGTCCGCAAAATGCTGTTCCGGCTTTTTCTTCAGCTGGTGGGTAAGGTGATTGAGCGAGCCCTTGGTGAGCAGGTTCATTACCCTGGCGCCTGCCTGCTGCATCCATTGTACAGAAACATCCCCGTCTACAAATGTCAGCACTTCCACCTTGTTGAGCAGTCCGTTGGCCTTTGCCCATTTGGTAATAGCCTTTACTGCCGCTAACTCGCCGTCAGATACGCGTGCAGAAGCCACTTCAATGCGGTCTACCTTTACTTCGGTCAACAACAATTGAGCAATGGTTAATTTTTCGGAAGGAGAAAAAGACACGCCATTGGTCTGCTCACCATCGCGAAGGGTAGTATCCATTATCTCTACATATCTCTGTGCCACTGACATAATACTTCGGGGGTGTTGTTTAATAGATGCTCTTTGCAGCGAATGACTCGATATCTGCTTTCATGGACTGCAGATAATCTATATCATCATAACCGTTCATCAGGTTATGCTTTTTGTAGCCGTTGATCTCGAAAGATTCGCTTTCTCCCGTTGACAGGATGGTGATGCGCTGCGCTTCGAGGTTCACTTCCAGTGCTGTTTTGGGATCTGCTTCTATGGCAGTGAAGATCTTATCGAGGAACCCGGCGCTGATCTGTACGGGCAGGATGCCGATGTTCAGGGAGTTGTTCTTGAAAATGTCTGCAAAGAAGCTGGACACCACGCAACGGAATCCGTAGTCGTAGATGGCCCAGGCTGCGTGCTCACGGCTGCTGCCGCTGCCGAAGTTCTTCCCCCCTACCAGGATCTTGCCGGAGTAGATCGGGTTATTCAGCACAAAGTCTTTCTTGGGCGTACCGTCTGCCTCATAGCGCCAGTCGCGGAACAGGTTATCGCCAAAACCTTTACGTTCGGTTGCTTTCAGGAAACGGGCGGGGATGATCTGGTCGGTATCTACGTTCTCAATAGGCATAGGTACCGCAGTGCTCCTCAGTATAGTGAATTTATCGTAAGCCATTTTTGTAGTATATCGTTTTAATACGGTTAAAGAAATTACTCTGCCATCAGCGACCGGGGATCAGTGACTACCCCTGTTACGGCGGCTGCAGCGGCTACCAGCGGACTGGCCAGCAGTGTTCTTGCTCCGGGGCCCTGTCTGCCTTCAAAGTTGCGGTTGCTGGTGCTCACGGCGTATTTACCGGCAGGTATCTTATCGTCGTTCATGGCCAGGCAGGCAGAACATCCGGGCTGACGCAGCTGGAAGCCGGCCGCTGTGAGAATGTCCAGGATGCCTTCTTCTTTGATCTGCTGCTCCACGATATGTGATCCGGGAACGATCCATGCCGTTACATGGTCTGCTTTCTTACGGCCTTTTACGATGGAGGCGAAAGCGCGGAAATCTTCTATACGGCCATTGGTACAGCTGCCAATGAATACGTAGTCTACTTTTTTACCGAGCATTTCATCCTGCTCCCGGAAGCCCATGTAATTGAGGGACTTCTCGTAGCTGGCTTTGCTGCCGCCCGCTTCTGCAGCAGAAGGGATATGACGGGTAATGCCCATACCCATGCCCGGGTTGGTACCGTAGGTGATCATGGGCTCAATATCGGCGGCATTGTATTCGTATTCTATGTCAAAGGCAGCGCCTTCGTCTGTTTTCAGTGTTTTCCAGTAAGCCAGCGCCTTGTCCCAGGCTTCGCCATTGGGCGCTTTTTCCCTGCCTTTGATATAAGCAAAGGTGGTTTCGTCCGGGGCAATCATACCGCCGCGGGCGCCCATCTCAATGCTCATGTTACAAACGGTCATACGGCCTTCCATGCTCATCTGCTCAAATACCTCACCCGCAAACTCAATGAAATAACCGGTGGCGCCTGCGGCAGTCAGCCTGGAGATGATGTAGAGCACCACATCTTTGGGCACTACTCCTTTACCCAGCTTACCATTCACCTTAATGCGCATTTTCTTTGGCTTGGGCTGCATGATACATTGAGAGGAAAGCACCATTTCCACCTCAGAAGTGCCTATACCAAATGCTATAGCGCCAAAAGCGCCGTGGGTGGAGGTGTGAGAGTCGCCGCAAACGATAGTCATGCCCGGCAGGGTGATGCCGTTCTCAGGGCCTACCACGTGTACAATACCGTTCTTGGGGTTACCCAGGCCCCAGTGAGAGATGCCATATTTGGCAGAGTTCGTTTCCAGCGCTTTCAGCTGGTTGGCAGAAAGCGGATCCTGCACGGGCAGGTGCTGGTTTATAGTGGGCGTATTATGATCTGCTGTTGCAAACGTTTTTCCGGGGAACATCACCTTCAGGCCCCGGCTTTCCAGTCCCAGGAAGGCCACCGGGCTGGTCACTTCATGAATAAAATGCCGGTCAATAAACAACACATCAGGGCCGTCTTCAATCTTCCTGACCACATGGGAATCCCATACTTTGTCAAATAATGTAGCGGGTGCTTTACTCATTTTTCATAATTTAAAAGGTAACCGCAAAATTCTTAAAAATTGTCCACAATTTTTGATCTTTTTTCGTAAATCCTCTAAATCATAGCCGTATCAACAGGCGGCATGGGCCTACCGATGAATGTTTTCTTATATATTAAAGGCAAATGAATAACAGGGCCGCCAGTGCGCCGAAGAGCGTGTTCAGGAAATTAACGCCGTTATTACCGATATAATGCCTGCGCTCCAGTGAGGCGCCCAGCACAGAATCTGCCAGGTTGCCCAGCACTCCGCCCAGGGTGATGAACAGCACCGCGGCCCCGGAACCGGTTGCAACAGCATGGATCAGCGCTATCAACAGGGCGCCCGCAGCGCCCAGCAACGTGCCTTCCAGGCTAACTACGCCATCCAATCCGGGGGCTTCCTTTTTAAATGTGAGGATGTTGATGGTATGACGGCCATATACCATGCCCAGCTCAGAAGACAGGGTATCTGCCGTGGCAGCCGCCAGGCCGGCGGCCAGCATCATGGTATAGGTATCTTTGGCGTGCGGATTTATCAATGCCAGCAGGGCCGTTAAAACGGCTGTACCGCCATTGGCCAACACCTGGCCTGCATTACGGGCTTCGGGATGCTCCCCTCCTGCCTGCAGTTTTGCCTTTAAATCCTTACGGTGGGAAGTGGCCACGGTGCCCATGATAAAAAAAGCAGCGAGTAACAGCACGCCAATGTATCCGGCTCCTGCAAATACCAGCAGGCCGGTGAAGATGGCGGCAATTCCGCCGCTACCGGTCAGCTTCCGTTTACGGACACTGACCATAGCGACCACCAGCAGCAGGGCAAGTACAATGATCCAGGAAAGCCAGCCTGTCACTTTGCTTTCTTTTTGTACACCATCTCTATACTGTCGTCTTCAACCGCTAGCTGCTGCAGTTCCCGGTTGAACACGATCCTGACAAAATTTCCCTTTATCATAAACACATCTTTCGCCACCGGCAGCAACTCCCTCGTTGGAGCTCCTTCTCCCCTGGCCAGTTGCAATTTACCGTCCTTGCTGGTGATGATCACCGGGCTGGCAAGGCTGTTCGTATAGGTACCGCTGTAAGTATCCAGTAGCTCCTTTGACAGCCGTATACCGGCATCCGGTTTTAATTCTTTTCCGGGAATGTCTCTGATATACTCCTGCATCAAAGCCTTCACTTTGTGATGCGGCAAAGCGTACGCAGTGTTGCCATAGACACCCTCCATGGTTTCTGCTGCAGTCATGGCATTGATGATCGCTTCTTCCGTGCTCTGGATAGTGGCTTCAAACAAGGGATCTATCCACTCGTTAGGCAATTGCTGTACAATACCCAGCGAATCTGCCACATATGCTTTTTCATTGGCAGTAGAAAATGCCAGGAAGATATCACCGGAAGAGTTATGCCCCTTCCCTCCTGTCAAACCAACGCCAATCGGCACACGCTGTGCCAGCCGTTTCAGCTGGTGCGGCAGCAAGGGCGCGTCTGTTGCAATCACCACAATGATAGAGCCGGTACCGGGTGTATAGTTGTCTGGTCCGCCGTAAATGCGGTAAGGTAATGTATCCCCTAATAATTTTCCTACCGGCACACCGGTAATAGTGAGGTCCTTCCGGGCGCCGAAATTGGATTGTACCAGTGCGCCCACGGTATACTTCTTCCCCGCAATGTTCACCACGCGGGAAGAGGTACCGGTACCGCCCTTAAAGCCCAGGCACATCATGCCGGTGCCGCCGCCTACATTACCTTCTGCAATGGGACCGCCCCTGGCGCTGTCCAATGCAGCAAATACATGTTCTTCCTTTACATGGAAACCCAGTATATCATTGAGTATACCGTCATAGGTTTCTGCCACTACGGGCAGTCCCCACCACAGCTCATTATCTTCAAACCAGTTGCGGGTAGCTACCCATTTCAGCACGGCATCCCGGGTAATGCCCACGCTGTTGGTATTGGTGATCATCACCGGCGTTTCAAGGAAACCGGATTCTTCCACCCAGGTAGTGCCCGTCATCTCCCCGTTACCGTTGAGCGTATACCAGGCGGCATATACAGGATTATGTTTGTTGCCTCTCGGCAGGATAGCGGTAACACCGGTGCGTACCGCCTTTGCGCCCTTACCTTTTACAATGGTGCTGTAACCTACTTCCACACCGGCTACATCTGTGATGGCATTATAAGCCCCCGGCTGGCCTTCAAAAGGAATACCAAGATCACGCGCCCTTTCTTTCCGCTGGGCGTCAGCGCTGCCGCATATAATCAGCAAAAGCGCAACAATACAATATCTCATCTGAAAAAAAGTTAATTGCGGTTTAAATCTGTTAACCAGGCTGCAAGATACAACACATCTTAAACAAAGGACGCGTGCTTATCTTATAGTGGCTGTACCCTGGCGCTTCTGCTACCAGGCGTTATCATGCATTCTTCAGCAATTTAAGCCTGAACAGGCGGCTTTCGCCCTTGTCATTATCAGCCACCAGGTGCAGCAGATATTCATCTCCACGGGTTGATTCTATACAAATGCCTTCGATCTTCTCCCCCTAAATGCGGCATCTGCCTCCGGCAGATTGATCAAAGCATCCAGGGTAAGGACCGGCTGTTCCAGCTTCTGGCTGATACGATCCACCCAGGCCAGATAGCTGTCGCCGATAGTGCCATCATCATATGCGTTGGCAGTGGCCTCACTGCTGAGGGTAAACAGCAGCGTATCAGACAAGGCATCGTAGCAAAGCTCAGAAACACCCAGGAAGTCCCCGGAATGGGCTGGTAACGTTAATGGCAATACGGAAAGCGGGGCATTTTCCTGGTGAAGCCAGTAATCTTTTCCGGTAATGATGAGATGATTTTCAGGATAGGTGTTATTTCCACGGTTCACCAGTAGCAGGCGCGCTCCTGCCAGCGCTGCTCCCTCTATATTTACTTCTTTGATACCAGCGCTGCGCAGGCGTGCTGTAAATACCCCGGTATCAAACCGGGAAAGCTGCGCACCGGGCGGCTGCAGGGAGATCAGCATGAGCTGCTCCCTTTCCCTGCGGGAAGCAGAGCCAATAGCCAGTAAATGCGGCTGGATTGCTGCTTCCACTATTACCATGGTCTCAAAATCAGCTTTCCGGTCCTTGGGAATCCGCTTTTCAGGGTAGTCAAAAAGCTGTATAGCGCCTGCGTTGCGGTAATCACCGTCGAGGATGGCAATGCTGCGGGCATCATCTCCCAGCAGGTAAAACCTCCCTCCATGATAGCTGATGGCAGAGCCGGAAGGATAATCCTCCAGCAGCCTGGAGTGGAGCAATATAATACGAGGCTTTGCCTGCTGCATCCTTCAGGCGTCTACAGCATCATACACAATCACTTTCTCCCACAAATGTCCGTAGTTCTTAATAAACTCCAGGTGGATGGGATGCGTTTGATAAGCGGCCTGCCCGGCAAGATCTTCAAAGAACATCAGCTCAGACACGCCCCAGCTGTTATCTACCACATCTCTTTTTTCTGTGCTGGCTACAACGCCTACACGCAGTTCTTTTACCGTAGGTATTTTAGAGAGTGTCTTTACACCTTCTACCAGCTGGTTGCGGTCTTCAACAGAACCGGGGTTCTTCAGCCAGAAAAACACATGATGTATTACGGGGTATTTGTTGCCTTTCAAAGGCAGCGGCATGGCGGTGGCAGCAGTACCTGCAGCGAGGGCGGCAGCGGTGCCCAGGAATTTACGTCTGTTGGATTTTTCCATAAGTGTTAAATGTTACGCATAAAAATATTAATTTTTAGGGGATGAAGGATATTAAATTCAGTACCCGCGAGATCTCCGTGGCCCTCTTTGCAGCCCTTACCAGTTTTGCCGCCTATACCAGCATTTTTGCATTCCGCAAGGCCTTTAATGTAGCGCCTTATGCCGGGCATACCCTGCTGGGACTGGATTACAAGGTAATGCTGGTGGTTACCCAGGTATCTGGTTATATGCTGAGCAAGTTCTATGGCATCCGCTTTATTTCGGAGATGAAACGCATAGGCCGCGGACAACTCATCCTGCTCCTGGTGGGTATTGCCTGGATAGCCTGGCTGCTGTTTGCCCTGCTGCCTGCACCTTATAATTGCTGGTGCCTGCTGCTGAACGGGTTTCCCCTGGGCATGCTGTGGGGTGTGGTGTTCTCTTATGTGGAAGGCAGAAGGACCACAGACATGATCAGCGCGGCACTGGCGGTGAGCTTCATCTTTGCTTCCGGGCTGGCAAAATCCACCGCCCAATGGGTCATGAACAGCTGGCAGGTATCTGAATACTGGATGCCTTTTGTAGTGGGCTGCATCTTTATGCCAGCGTTGCTGCTCTTTGTATATCTCCTTGAAAAGATCCCTTCTCCCGGCGAGGCTGATAAGGCACAGCGCATGGAGCGCCTGCCTATGTCCCGCCAGCAGCGCCGCGTCCTGGTAGCCGGCTTCCTGCCCGGTATCTGCTCATTGGTAGTGATCTATGTGCTGGTCACCATCCTGCGCGAAGTACGCGACAGCTTCATGGCAGACATGTGGCGTGAGTCGGGCGAGGTATTCAATGCCGGTGTATTTGCCAGTACAGAAACCGTCATCACCGTAGTTATATTGATACTGATCGCCGCCATGATGCTGTTACGGAATAATTTCCGCGCCTTTATGCTGGCGCAGGTGATCATGCTGCTGGGCTTTGTGATATCCCTTGTGATCACGCTGCTGTATATGCAGGGGCTGACGTCTTTATATAGCTGGATGTTACTGGTGGGCCTGGGCCTCTACATGGTATACATTCCTTTTAACAGCATTTTGTTTGACCGCTTCATTGCCGCTTTCCGCCTTGCCGGCAATGTAGGTTTTCTCATCTACCTGGCAGACTCCTTCGGTTACCTCGGTAGTGTAGGTGTACTGCTGATCAAAACTATATTGAAGGTAGAGGCAAACTGGCTGCAATTTTACCAGCAGCTGGTGCTGGTAACCGGCCTCACGGGCTTAACCGGCACCCTTATCTCTTTATGGTATTTCAGGCGGAAATATGCGCTTTCCGGAATGCCGTCGGGCTCATCCCCTTCTGCTTCCTGAAGAATTTATTGAGGTGGCTTTCGTCCGTAAACCCAAGTTCCCGCACAATCTCACCCATACGCATATCACTGTGCAGCAGCCGGTGCTCGATCATTTTCAGGCGGTAATTGTTGACATACTGCTGCATGGTTTCGTTGGTATGCCGTTTAAAATATCGCCCCAGGTAAGATGCTGATACGCCGAAACGGCGGCTGATTTCCTCCGTACGGATCTTATCAGGATCATAAATATGCTGCTGGATGTACTGCAGTATATCCATGGCTTTTTCTTCCGTATCCGCTGCCACCCGCTCCGGCAGGTATTTTGCAATGTTACGGGCCACCACTACGATCAGTGTATTCACCAGGTGCTGTACCAGCTCTTTATTGTACAGATCACGCTGCGCATACTCACGCGCAATGGCCTCAATAATAGGTCTTGCCAGGGTTTTATCTACCACGTTCTTCAGTATGCAGCCCGGCTGATGGTTGGCATGCTGCAGTATGAATTCAAGGCGCCGGATATTATCCGTATGAATACTTTTGGAGCGGATATAGATATTATTGAAACGCAGGAAGAAAAAAGAAGTGGTGCTTTCAATCTCAAAAGCGTGGCAGTCTTCCGGCGTGATCAGGAACATATGATCTGCATGATACCGGAACTTGCTCTTATTGATACACTGCATGCCGGTGCCCGATAATATATACACCAGCTCAAAAAAACTGTGCTTGTGCTCCTGCTGCGGGGATTCATCCAGTGTTGTAAACACAATGGAAAAAGGCTCGTGTAAATTTTCGTGCTGCATACCCAAATATACCAATAAACCGAAAAGTTATACCAGTAATATAGGCTATCCGGGGTATAACTTTGCTATACAAATTTACATATAATATGAAAGCGATCACCATCAGCCAGTTTGGCGAACCGGATGTGCTGCAGCTTACCACGCTGCCCACACCGGATATAAAAGACGATGAAGTATTGGTACAGGTAAAAGCCATCAGCATCAATCCTGTAGATATCAAAACCCGCATGGGCAAGGGGATGGCCGGGCGTTTGAAAGACTTCAAACCTCTGATCCTGGGTTGGGACATCTCCGGCATCGTAACGGCTGCAGGTCCCGCGGTCACAGCCTTTAAACCGGGCGATGAAGTATTTGGCATGGTGAATTTCCCGGGTCATGGTAAAGCCTATGCTGAATATGTGGCCGTACCGGCAGCACAGCTGGCCCTCAAGCCTGGCAATATCAGCCATGAGGAAGCGGCGGCCGCCACCCTGGCAGCATTGACCGCCTGGCAGGCATTGGTAAAGCATGCCAACATACAAGCGGGCAGCAAAGTACTGATACACGCGGCTGCCGGTGGCGTGGGCCACTTTGCCGTACAGATAGCAAAATGGCGGGGTGCACATGTAACAGGCACCTCCTCTGCCGCTAACAGCGATTTTGTACTGGGCCTCGGTGCAGATGCACATATTGATTACAAGGCACAGCCCTTTGAAGAGGTGGTGAAAGATATGGACATTGTGCTGGATGCCGTTGGCGGAGACATAATAGACCGTTCCCTGGAAGTGATCAAACCCGGCGGCACGCTGATCAGCATTCCCACCGGGCTCAATGAGGCGGTAACGGAAAAAGCGAAAGCCAGAGGTATTAACGGCTATTTTATACTGGTAGCCTCTGATGGCGAAGACATGGAGCAGCTGGCGGGATTACTGGCAGATGGCCGCCTGAAAGCGCACGTGTCTAAAGTGTTTGCTTTTGAAGAAATGGCCGCAGCGCATGAGCAGATCGCCTCCGGCAGAACAGTTGGGAAAGTAGTGTTAACGGTATAAAAAAGCGCCGTCTGCCAGCTGGCAGACGGCGCTTTTGTTTTTATCAGCTTACAATTTTACAAACTTCTTCCTGATCAGTTTCGCTCCATCATAGAACTCCACGATATACGTGCCCGCGGCTAAATTGCTTACATCCAGGTTGCCGGTAGAAGACCGCAGCTGGGTGGTTTGCGAAGTGCCGATGTTGGTGATCTTGTAAATACCGTTGTTCTTCGGGTTGCCCACTTTCAGGGTATTGATGGTGGGGTTGGGATATATCTTCACAATGCTCTCCGTTGGGTGAGCTGCGCTGATACCGCTGCTGAATTCCATCCAGTTCAGGTTCCAGTCAGGCGCGCTGGCATACACCCGCAACGTCTGTTCGCCGGCTTCCAGTGTAACCGTAGCAGTGAGCGTGATCCAGTCCTGCCATCCACCGGTGGGAGGTACATTCACGGAGGTCAGGATGGTACTGCCGGACAGCAGCTGTATCTGGCCGCCACCCGGGTTGCTGGCCACCCTGAAGGCCACTGTATAAGTACCTGCAGTGGTTACGCTTACGTGGTAATCCAGCCAGTCGCCGGTACCTACCCAGCCTATGTTCTCTCCACCGCCGGTATCGCCTGTACCTTCTGTGCCGATGCCGGACATCTCATCATAATCTTCTGCTTCTATACGGCCCGGAATTGTTTTCAGCGCAGGTATAGCATTTACCACAATGGGCACTGCAGCAGAGGTAGTGGCCAGCCCCTGGTTGTCAATTGCCCTGGCTGTCAGTGAATAGTTACCCACACCAACGCCAATCCAGGTGTACTCATAAGGACTGGCAGTTGCTTCTCCCAGCTTGGTAGTGCCCTGGAAGAATTCCACTTTGCTAATGGTGCCGTCCAGGTCTGACGCATCGGCCCTGATCACAATATCCGCGTTATCAAAGAAAGCAGTGTTGGCGGCAGGCGACGTAATGTTCACCTGCGGGGCGCTGCCACCGCTGCCTGCCAGTACAAAGTTCAGGTAGTTAAGATTAAAATCAGACGCGTCCATCACAATACGCAGCGTTTTCACGCCTGTTGTCAGCGCCGGTGTATTCACGGAAACGGTCTGCCAGCCCTGGAAGCCGTTGGTAACGGGAACGGCTATCGTACCCGAAATGTTCTGACCGTCCAGCTCTACATGGAAGGTCTTGTTGGTATAAGGCGTAGCTACCCTGGCCTGCAGGGTATAGATACCAGGCTGTGTTACATTCACGGTATATTCCAGCCATTCGCCGGCAGATACATAGCCAATGTTGTAGCCGCCTTCCGAGCAACCTTCTATATCCACTCCTTCTGTAGTACGGTACTGGTTGCCCTGGTTGTTGTCAGAAGCATCGTGATAGGCAATGCCCTCGCCGCCGGTATCAAAATCTTCTGCTTCCACTTTACCGGGCAGGTTGATGGGCAGGCCGGAGAAGGGATTCTGCAGCGAGCCGCTGATCTCATAATTAGCCTTGTAAGTGGTATTGACAGCCGGCACACGGAGGGATTGTTCTGCACCGCCGCCATGCTCCCAGGAGGTGAAGGCGTAGGCGTTATTGCCCAATACCTGCGGACTGATAGCCTGCAGTGTAAAGGCCGAATTCACCACCATGGTTTTGGTGAAGGGCACTGTCCCCTGTGAGCCCATTACCAGTCTTAGTCCGGCTACGCTTGCGTCTGCCGTGAGCTCCACCTTGTTGGGATGGATATCTACAGAGTCAACACCGGTACGGCCCTGCGAGTCGGTCACGAACAGCATGATGCGGAACCAGATATTGGGGGATGATTCACCGCCGTTATCTGCGATAAAGCTGCCAGACTTGATACCATTGGGTATTACCGGTCCGGGGTGCCAGTGCTCACTGGTAGGATTGTCTTTATGGAAGAAACGGATTTCCCAGCGGAAAGCGGATGCGGGCAGTGTGCCGTCTTCCAGGTCTGTAGCTTCGGCAGAGAAATCTACCCTGTCCAGTACATCCCAGGTAAGTGAAGCAGACGGCGTCAGTATATGCGGCACCGGCCTTGCGTTAAAGGGCAGGATGGTCAGCGTGGCGGCATTGCTGGTAACACTGCCGATTGGGTTGGTTACCACACAACGGTAGCTGCCCGCATCTGTGGCCGAGGTTTGTGCGATCTGGTATGTGGCAGCGGTAGCATTTGGAATATTTACGCCATTCTTCTGCCACTGGAAGCTGAGCGGCGTTGCGCCGGAAGCAGCTACCGTAAATGTTACCGGGTCTCCTGCTACCACACTGGCGCTTGCAGGCTGGTTCACAATGGCAGGCGCCTGGTTGTTATCATATTCTATACGCCAGAGGCTACCGTTGGTACCATACTGGAAGTAATAGATGTTACCGTCAATGCCTACACTGGTACCCAGGATACGGCCAAACTGTGTGGCGGAAAATTCCTGGAAACCTGCGCCGGGATTGGTGGCGTCTACGCTGCGGTACCAGTCTCCGCACCAGTCAGAAAAGTAAAAGCGGTTGCGGTACTGTGGCGGATAATTGGTAGCGGGAGGATTGAAGAAAACACCTGAAGTAATGGCGCAACCCCAGTTAGGATGCGGGTAATAATACGCAGCCTGGATGGTGTTGGTAGCCTGGTCAGGACCCGAGCGGCCGTTCTGGTCCCAGCCATAGTTGTAATTTTTGGCAGGGTCGGGATTGGTCACGTCATTGATCTCTTCATAGTTACCCCCTACATCTACCACGAATATTTTCTGTGATACGGGATCGAGGCTCATTCTCCAGGGATTGCGCATACCCATGGCCCACATGCTGCGTTTTTGCCGGGAGGCGCCGGGTTCATCGTAATAGGGATTGCCGGGCGCCGGCTGTCCATCTTCCGTTAAGCGCAGAATCTTACCGCGATAGGTATCCGGTTTGGTAGATTCGGCAGCGGAGTTGCTCTCCCCGATTGCAATATACAGCAGGTTACCCTTGAACAATAAGGCGCCGCCGTTATGGAAACCGTTGATGATCGGGTCAAATTCCATTACCCGGGTCACGGATGTTACCTGGTTGGCGGTGTTGATCACGATCACGTCCAGGTAGTGGCGGGTCATGTCAGGGTTAGTGTAAAAAATGTAGCACTTACCATTGCTGGCAAAATCAGGGTGCAGGGTAATGCCCAGCAGTCCCTGCTCGGAAGCAGTGGTGGTGGTAACGGTATGCACGGTGGTAACCGTACCGTTCAGAAATGCTTTCACCGCACCGGAACGTTCGGCCATAAAGATCCTGCCGTCCGGCGCATGGGCCATCGCGGTCGCTTCATTGATGACATTACCGGTCAGTTTGTGCAAAACAAACCCTGCCGGCAACTGCGCGTGCACTTTTGCTGTTCCCGCAAACAACAGTAAGCAGGCACACAAAAGCTTGTAAAAGCTGAGTAGGTTTTTCCTCATGTAATAATGGTTTTCTGGTTTAAATCTGTTGGCTGTTGTTAATATGTGGAAGTTTAAATAGTTGTATAGGAGTTGATAAAGGTTTAAGGGATGATCATGACGATCTTATCATGTGTAAAATTATAATATATGGATGACAGTTAGGAATTTTTTTTTGGGTAGGCGCCCTATTAATATAATAATATGATAATTGCCAAATAATGCGGCGAGTGCTTATATTGGACTTTTAAAAATCCTGCATGCTCATGAAAGTTGTGATAAGCCTTGCTTTAATTTTAGGGATCCCCCTGCTGCCCGGCAATGAATTATCTGACGACCTGCCTGTCAATAAAATACAGGTGATTGGTTCTCATAACAGTTATAAAAAGGCCATTGACCCGGCCCTGTTTAAGTTATTTGCCCGCCGCGACTCCGCGTCGGCCAGCAAGCTTGATTATGAGCACATTCCGCTCACAGACCAGCTGGATATGGGGCTGCTGAACCTGGAAATAGACGTATATGCGGATGAGAAAGGCGGAAAATATGCGCATCCCAAAGGCCTGGAATGGGCTAAAGGACAGGCGCCCTACGATGTCAACGGCGAGATGAAGGAGCCGGGGTTCAAAATACTCCATGTACCCGACCTGGATTTCCGCAGCGATGCGCTCACATTTAAACGTTGCCTGCAAAACCTGCGGCAGTGGTCTGAAAAACATCCCGGCCACTACCCTGTTTTCATTACACTGGAAGCCAAGGACGACACCTCTGAGAACAAAGCACTAACCTCACCCGAGCCCTTTACCGCAAAAGTATTTGACCAGCTGGATAAAGCGCTGACAGACTACCTGGGACGCGAGCACCTGCTTACGCCGGATATGGTGCAGGGCCGCTACGCTACCCTGGAAGAAGCGGTGCTGCACAACAACTGGCCTGCATTAAAGGCCGCCAAAGGCAAATTTGTCTTTATACTGGATGGCAACGAAGACAAGCAGGCGCGCTATGCAGCCGGACATCCTTCACTGAAAGGCCGCATACTGTTCACCAACGTAACTCCCGGCACACCGGAAGCGGCCATCATGATCAGGAACGATCCCCGTTCACCTGAAATAAAAAATCTCGTGCAAAAAGGATACATGGTCCGTACCCGTGCAGACGCAGATACCAGGGAAGCCCGGGAAAATGACCATTCCAGCTTTATTGCTGCCTGCAATTCAGGCGCGCAGATCATCACGACAGATTACTACAAGAAAAGCACCCACTTCCCATCTGATTACGAAGTGAGCTTTGAGGGAACAAATAAATACTGCAGGCTAAACCCGGTGCTTAACCAGCAAATGGCTGCCGGTGGCTCCAGGTAATTATTTCTTTTTTGAGGGCCGCTCTGTTAAAGCAAACCTGATGGGAAGCCGGAATACAACGGCAGACAACAGCAGCACCATTGCTGCCAGCAAAGAGGATTTCATATGATAGGGAACTTTAATAACGCAAAACTACAGGATAAAATTTGCATACGCCATCCCCTATTTATCGTATCTAAACGGTTCAGGCACATTGTTTGCGGCAGCAAGCTGATGATCAAAAATTTAGCTATACTGTTGCTGCTGGCCCTTCCCGGAGTGACCTTCGCCCAGTTCAGCGACTCTACTCACTACTACGTAAAATACGCTTCTACAGGTTCCATTAACCGCACCAATGATGGCAGGTCATGGCTGCTGAACAATATGGCCGGCTTTAAGATCAGCAAAAAAAAGATCAGCTTTAATGCCGCCGCCAGTTATGTGTATGGCAAACAGGACAGGCAGCTGACCAATGACGATGTGTCTGCAGCAGTTGATTTTAACTGGTACCGGGAAAGCCGGCGCTTTTATTACTGGGGATTGTCCAGCTACGATAAGAGTTTTTCACTGAAGATCAACAAACGTTTCCAGAGTGGCCTGGGCGCTGCATATGACATTATACAAAAACCCAATGCCACCCTTAACCTGAGCAATGGGATACTGTTCGAGAACAGTGATCTGTTCCTGAAAGACACGATACCCGACATTTATCATACTTTCCGTAACTCCTTTCGCGTGCTGTATAAATGGGTGATCAAAGATATTGTCATACTGGAAGGCGGGCAATATTACCAGCAGTCGCTTTCACATGCCAGTGACTTCATTTTTAAAAGCAGTAACAGTCTCTCGCTGAAATTACGTTCCTGGCTGCTGCTCACAGCTGCGCTTACCTACAATAAGGTGAACCGTACAGACAGGGAGAACCTGCTGATCAACTACGGCATTACGGTAGAGAAGTATTTCTAGTACTGGTACTCAGGAAAAATCAACATTCAGCTGCTGCAGGCCTGCCTGGGCAAAGCGGGTTTTCACAGCGCCGCCAAATGCTTTATTACAGCTGATGCTGTGCAGGCTTTCAAGGCTTTTGATCTCCAGCAGGCGCTCTACATTCTTCAGCTTTCTGCAATTCATGAACATGAGCTCCCGAAGACCTGGAAATTGTGTAAAGAGCGCACAGTCCAGCTCTTCCTCATAGCCGTTGATATGGATGATCTCCAGTTGTGGCAGTTGCGTGATATGCTGCAGGGGAAAGCCTTTATCAAAACCTTCCAGTTTGATCATTCTCAGGGGCAGCTGCGTCAGTGCTTTAAAGATGTCGTGCGTTCTGAGGTGTTGTGCGTATAAAGTTTCCAGTTTACTGAAAGCTTTTATTCTTTCGATGGTCTCTCCCTCTTCATCTATAAAGCATTCCAGCCAGCTGAGATTGGGCAGCTGCCTGCTGGTGAAACCGGCCAGTTCATAGATACCGTCAAAATCAAAGAAGGAAAAGTACACTACGTTGTTAAGCACCTGTTTGTCATTCCAGGAAAATTTTTCATAATCTTCCTGGTTCGCCTTATTCTGAAATGAGAGGATGCTCAGACTGATCACTGATTCCGGCACCTGGTCTTCTGCCAGGGGCAGAAAGTCCAGTGGTATCTTCAGCGCCTTCAGCTGTGGTGCAGACTTTACAAATGCAGGAAACCCGGGGTATTGCTGCAGCTGTTCCACGTTTGGTGCAAACCATATGGTAGAAACATTCTTCAGCGTTGTACTGTCAGGCCAGTCATTGTATTCCCTGTAAGTCAGCTGCGGCCGGTGCAGTTTCTTATCACCATAAAATAACCTGTCACCTGCCGGCAGCATATAGCTCACCCTTTGTTGTTCAAAAAAATTCATCATCATATTTCGTATTTTGGATCAGGCACATGTTGCCCTGGCGCTTGCAGAGGCTCCATGTTGCGTTATCTCTCCCTGGTTCCTTGCTTTTTTCTTCAGGCTTTCCGGTGGCGCTTTGGGCGAATTCAGCATGGTATACCCCGCATTCATCTGTGTTTCATACTCTATCTGCTCATAGTGGCGAAGTATATGATCCTGTGTTCTCAGGTCGGAGGCGGTACCCAGGTCAACCTCCACATATTCCACCCGCACATCAGACTGGCCCAGCAGGCTTTGCGCCTTTGTATGGCCGGATTGCGATACCCTGTCGTTCATGTTCACACTGTTGCCCACATACGACTGGTTCAGGTTATCGCTGGTAATAATGTACACCCCTGGTTTTGACGGCAGGCTGGCCGGCGCTGCTATCAGGCCGAAGATATCGACCAGGTAGTTGGGGTCGATCACATACCCGTACACCCGCAGGCCTCCGAAATATTTTATCGGGTCCTGGCTGATATAAACACCTTCGTCAGGACTGTAATAACGGAAACGGTTATAGTATAATCCTGTTTCGGCGTCCTCATACTGCCCCGGATACCTGAACGGCACAAGGTCCCTGTCACCCTCTAACTTACGTAGCTTCCCATAAATATCCAACTCACAGGCCCATACTTTTTCGCCTGTTTCATTATACGCTTCACAGGGAGTGCCAAGGTGGTCAGTGATGATGGAGTACTGTTTACCATTGATGATCTTTGCGGCCGGTGCTGCGGTACCCTCTTCAAACACCCAGGTAACCAGCGTTTCAGCAGGCACCGGTTCGGGGTGATCCTGCTGTATGTCGCCCAGCTCGTCTATCGTTACCTGCGGCCGTTCCGCTGCGGGGTAGGTCCACTCGTGCAGGAGCACATTGCCATCCCACACAAAGCGTGTCAGCTGCCCGTTAAACTGCTTTTCTATACGCCGGCCCAACGGATCATAGCGGAACTCCACCTTTTTACCGTCTGGCCGGATCACGCTTTTAAGCAGGCCATTAGCGTACCATTCATACTCCCAGGCCGTCCCAACTGTGGGAGCCGCCGTTATAACCTTCTTAATGAGCGCTCCTTCCTCATCATAGACGAAACGGGCGTCCGGTGTTTCCAGCAGCTTGCCGCCGGCTGCATATTTACGGTCATTGGCTCCCTGTGCTCTGTGCAGGTTGCCTGCTTTATCCGGCAGGCGGTAATCGTATTGTCCGTCTTCATACTGCGCCCAGGCCAGGTTACCAAAATCATCATGGCCAAACTTCACCATACCCCCGGTTATGCCATCGCTGATCTGTTTCAGCCGCTGGTTCACATCCCACCGGTAATGGCGGCGACGCAGCGTGCGTTCGCCGCTGCTCACGATATGGCTTTCGGGCTGGTCTGCATTATCATAGGTCCAGCGGCTGGTAACACCACCGGGCAGGCTGCGTTCTATTTCAAGGCCCAGTAAATTGCGTTCGATTTGGGTGACCCAGGGATCGTTCATTCCCTCCGCCATGGCTTTTATACCCGTCACGTCGCCTGCAGCATTCCGTTGTAGCTGTATGGCCGCACCCAGGCTACTTTTAATGTGACTGCGCCGTCCGTCCGGCCCGTAATGGCTGGTAACGGTATAGCCGTCCTGCCATTCTTCCACCACGCGGCCCAGGATATCGCGCTGCAGTTTAAGGGTACTGTGCTCATTGCTGGCCTCCACCAGTTCTCCGTTGCGGTTATAGCTGTAAGTTTCCCAGCTGCCGTTCTCATGTTCGGCGCGGGTCAGGCGGCCACTGTAATCATATTCGTATTCCGTCCAGCGTTTACCGGGCCGCTCTACGCGGATCACCCTGCCGGTGGCATCGCGCTGGTAATGGCGGGTAAGGCCGTCAAAGCCGGTTTCCCGGATAATGTCGCCCCGGTCGTTACGGGCAAAACGGTAAGTGTCTCCCTGTTCGTTCACCAGCCCGGTAAGCTGTTCATCCTTGTTGTAGATGAAATGCACTTTTGCACCGTTTTCTTCCCGCATTCTCAGGCTGCCCAGGGGCGTATAGTCAAAATGTACCTGGTGATGTTTGTCCTTCACCTCCACGATATCCTCATAGGCGTTGTATTGCAGGCGGATATGATTGCCATTGGGCAGGAACACTTCCGTGGTACGGCCCAGGGCATCGTAGCGGAAATGCTGTTCGTGCTGCAGGGGGTTCACAGATCGGATGCAACGTCCCCAGGCGTCATATTTCCAGCCGGCGCGTCCGCCATCGGGCAGTGTAAGGGAGGAAAGGTTGTGATCCTCATCATATGTCAACAGGGTAACATGCTCCTGCTCATCTTCCACCTTACTAAGCAGGTTGTGCTCATTATAGCGTAAGATGGTAACATGGCCGTTGGCTGCAGTAATAGTATGCAGCAAACCTTTATGTTCCTCCTTTTTATAGTAAATGTAGGTACGGCTGCCGCCTTCGGCGTCGCTGGTCAGTACCAGCCGGTCTTCCGCATCGTAGCTGAATGTAAACACACTGCCGTCTGCCTGTTCAATACGGGTACGGTTGCCACGTTCGTCATAGGCATAACCGCTGGCATTGGCGTTCTCGTCCACCTCCCGGTATACTTCAAAATGCTCCGTATATTCATAGAAGCGGGAGTTGCCAAGCGGGTCCTTTATCTGTGTAACCAGGAAATCAGGCGTGTAGTAAAAAGTGGTCGTTTGCCCCTGGGCGTTAGTGACCTCGTTGTAGCCCTCTTTCTCGTGGTAGTCTATCCATCCTTCCAGTATTCCGCCGTCGCCCCAGGTATGAACGCAGCGGCCCTTTTTATCATACTCCCAGTAAAAGGTCTGGCCATTGCGGTCTGTCTTTTCCACCATCAGGTGATTGCGGTACCGGATGTGCGTAGTTTGCTGTAGGGCATCGGTGATGCCGCAAAGATTCCCTGCTTCGTTATAGGTGTACTGAACAAACAGCTGCTCCTGTCCGCGATGGCGCCCGCTTACACGGGTAATACGGCCCTGCGCATCATTCACCACCTGCAGGTGTCTTCCTGCACTGTCAATCACCTGCACCAGGTGCCCTTTACCATTATAGTGAAAGCTGATCATGAAACCGGCATCATTGCGGATGGCATACAGGCGGTATTCCTGGTCTGTTGGATGTAGTTTATGGAAATGATAAGACAACCTTTCCCGGTGGTCAAACAGCTGGTATTCATCCAGGTCTGTCCGGGTAAGCGTGAGGTGTTCATGCCGGTTATAATCGCTGTTGCCAACATAGGGCAAATGTTCAAACAGGGCACTGCGTCCATCACCGAGCAATACGGCGCTGGTATCTTCCTCCACAAATTCCATTACCCGCATGTCGTAGCCCAGGTGGGTGCCATGGCCCAGTACTCCACGGTGCGGGCTGTCGCTGTTCCAGGAGCGTTGCCATTTCAGCAGGATGGGTCCGGGCAGTTCAAAGTCAACGCCATCATAGATCACAATGCCCTGTACCAGGTCTACCGGTTCAAAGCCTTTCTTACACAGCGACTTGCTTAATTTGTTACTGCCAACCTTTCCCTGCAGCGCGTGATTGAATTTGGTCAGTCCTTTTCTGCCCGCCTTGCCTAAACCTTTCATCATGGCCCCGAAACCGAAAGACATCACCAGGTTCAGCAGGGCGCCCGACCAGTCTGGTACATAGGGCCCACCCACACTTACCGGTTTGCCAAAAGACAGCGGTATGGAAAAAGAAGTGGGCAGGTACATGCTGGGAATAGGCTTGAATTTCCTGCCCGGCTGCAGAGAGAGGGGAATGCCGATATCATTGCAGGTCATCAGCATATGACCGGATGGGCTCATCAGGTTGCCTTCCACTTTCACGGTTTTACTGCCAAAGAAGTTCACAGAGTCGTGCCCTATCATCGGCGCCAGCAGAAATGGGCCACCCATGGGTATATGGAACAGGATGATGAAGATACCCGATGTATCGCTTTTGCCGCGGGGTACATGGTTCACTTTCGTGGTAGCGCCTATGAAAGGGATATAGTCCATAGGGTCAAGTACAAACCCGATATACGGGTGAGGCAGCGGAATGGGAAAACCTAACAATATTACAATATGTATATCCAGTCCGATTACCGGGGTAAAATGCTTGTTACTAACCAGCATACATGGCATTTTTGATGAATACAACGGATTCAGTGCAGGTACGGAGGATATTTCAGGACATGGTATTTGGAGGCGGGTTCCAAACGTTCACACAATATAATAATTTCGTTTGAAGTTTGAGGTTTGAGGTTTGAGGATTGTTAAAATGTTAAAGGTTCAGGAACTGTATGCCAATCCGGCACATTGTCCTGAGCCTTCAACGTCGAACGAACTTCAAACCTCAAACTATTTGCCGGCCGCAGGCACCAGCCTTGCCGACAAATCCGGGTCTTTCATGTCTTTATCAAGGGGGAACATGGGTCGTTGGATATGCTTATATGGCAGGCGTTCCAGGTTCTGGTCTACCCCGCCCGGTGTAAGCGCCAGCAGCCAGTCTGCCCGCATGTTGTACAGCTCCGGTTCCAGGTAGCCGATCTTCACCACCACAATATCAGATTTGCGCGGGTTCAGCCCCAGGCGTGTAAAATCAGCTTCTTTATGATAGGGTTTGCGTTTCTGCGTAACGATCACGTGCACGCTGCCTACGCGCACCACTACTTCTACCACCGCATCACGGTCGCCATGCACAATAGCTTCCACGGTGCCTTTCAGGCGTACCGGCGGTGCATACCGGGCGTCCACTTTTGCGCCCGCCAGGCCATCCACCTCTTTGCCAACGCCTGCGGCAATGGCTTTCTCAACAAGATCAGGACCTGGTATGGATGCATAGATCAGCGATGGGCCATCGGCAGATCTGAATTCAGGACGGGCCAGGATCTGTGTTAAGGTCCAGGTCACGTCTCCTGCACCACCGGCTGTAGGATTGTCGCCGGAATCGCTGATGAAAAAGGGGTGCTTGGTGCTGGCCAGCGCTTTGTCCAGGCATTCTTTCAGGTCGCCGGTGGGCGCTACAAAAGAATAGCCCTTCCTGGCCTCCCAGAAACTGCGGGCCAGCTGTTCCGCGGTGCGGGTTACCACCGCTTTATCGTCTCCGGTTACCATTACCACGGCATGGTTGCGCGGCTCATCTGCCCAGGCATAGCCCACCCAGATGGCAGCGTCTATCACCCCTGGCTGCTGAGAGGCCGGGGCCACTGCTTGATAGACTGTTTTGGCCGGTTCTATGCGGGTGCTGGTCTTTTCACCGGGCAACAGTACGGGGATGGGTATCCAGGCTTTGTAAGCCGGTTTGCCTTTACCACTTTTAATACGGTCTACAAGGTTTTGTACGGCACGGCGTTTGGTTTCCATGGCATCTTCATGCGGCGCCATGCGGTAGCAGGTGATCAGGTCTGTGTGCCGGGCCAGCCGCCAGGATACATTGCCATGCAGATCCATAGAAGTAGAGATCAGCGTTTTATTGCCAATCACCTGCCGGATCCTGGTGATCAGGTCTCCTTCCGGATCTTCCAGTCCAACCACGCTCATCGCCCCGTGGATATCAAAGAAAAGCCCGTCAAAGGGGCCGTTCTTCTTCAGGGAGTCCAGTATCTTTCCAACCAGCGATTCATACGCTTCGCGGGTCACAGCCCCACCCGGCAGCGATTTGCCTACCAGCGCAGGTACCCATACCGCCTGCATGCGCAGCGGCGAGTCTGTAGCAAAAAAAGGATAGGAAGTATATACCTGCTCACCATATTTTGCATGGAAAGCTTCTTCCTGTGTCAATGCGGGAGAAAATGTGCTGGATTCTATGCCTAAACCGGCGATGGCTATACGCGGCAGTTGTTGCTGCGCTACAGCCATAACGGCGTTTAGCATTAAACAAGCCACACTCAGTAAAAAAGATAAACGCTTCATAATACAAAGATGTTGGGTTCCTGCTGTCAGAGCGTTGCAATATAGCAGTAATACCAGTGAATTGCAATGTATTATTGATGAGCGCGGCGAGGGGTGTCGTTTTTTTAGTACGTACGTTGCCGGGCTTCTGCAACAGAGATATTCCTGCCTTCTACATTTCTGCCATCCAGTTCCCTGATGGCTTTATCAGCCTCTGACTGCAGTGGCATTACTACAAATCCAAAACCGCGTGAAACGCCGGTGTAACGGTCAGTTATTACTTTAACAGAGGCTACCTGTCCACAGGTGGAAAATAACTTCTTCAGATCTTCGTCAGTTACCTGTGACATCAGGTTGGAAACATACAAATTCATATATTATTGTTTTTAGGATAAAACCTCTTTTTTGTAAACATGCATAGGGGCCGGTATCCTGATGATGCGCAGCCATTTCAGTAAAAGTATGGCCGGGTACACCGGGTCAAACTCAAACCATCTTACACCAAAATTGATGGAAGACGGATGCTTGTGATGATTGTTATGATAGGCTTCGCCCAGCATCAGTACATCAGGACAGATCAGGTTCTCAGAGGTATTCTTCAGTTTAAAATTGATATACCCGTATTTATGCGCAAACCAGTTGATAATGGCGCCATGTACCGCGCCCATCGTAATGGTCAGCGGCAATAGCAGCAACAGCCAGGGCGATGAAGCAAAAGCAATATAAAAGCCGGTGTAAATACCTACCCACAGCAAACGGCTCCACCTGGAGCCTGCCCATTTGTCAAAAGCACTCCAGTCCGGCAATCCTTTTAGAAAGCGCGGCTCCACATCCGCCTTCCCATCTGCGATCTGCAGGTAGATACGACGCGTGCGCCACATCATGGCAAATACATTGGGTGAAAAGCTGGGTGAATGCGGGTCTTTTTCCGTATCTGTATAGGCATGATGCATACGATGCATAATACCGTATACTTTAGGACTCATATAAGAAGAACCCTGTGTAATATACGCGAAGAGGTAAAACACTTTTTCCCAGAAGGGGCTCATTGTAAAAGCCTTGTGAGACGCATACCTGTGCTGAAAAAAGGTTTGCGAGAATAAGGCCAGATACCAATGTAGTATGAAGAAAATTAAAATGATCATAATAAACAACTATTGAATTTACCAGTGATAATATGTAGTGTGATTCAAAAACGCAGGAAATTCAATAATAAAACTGCATGTAAGTTGAGGAATGCGTAAGCGCAGTATTTTAGGAAAGAATTCAGTGTATTTCCACTACGGTTTAAAGATACTGACAATAATGTTAAATAAATCACAATCGCGCAATTAATTAAAACATTTGCCATTCAAACATATAAAAGCTACCTTTAAGCGCAACACATTCACATGGTTACCTGCCTTTGCTTTTTCTGATCCCGGAGCACACTACGCTTTCATTTTCAGTCTTTGCGCTTCAGCTGCCATATTCATCACCTGTAAAATCCAAGTCATGAACATTTATGTAGGAAATCTCCCAGCCACAGCAACAGAAACTGATGTAAGAAACCTTTTTAAAGAATTTGGACGGATCGATTCTGTGAACATCCTGACAGATATGGACACCGGGCGGTCAAAAGGCTTCGGATTTGTTGAAATGTCTGACGATGGCGATGGACGGCGCGCTATCAAAAAACTCAATGAGCTGAACTTCATGGACCAGTCCATCAAGGTGAGCGAAGCGATCCCGCCAGGAAAAAAATAAAATAATAAGAACGGTGGACAGAGCCCTGGCTAACAGCTAAGGCCTGTCCCGTTGTTTTTTACCTTCGTCCAGCGCTCTTTTCCAGGCTGCCTGGCGTTCTGCTGTTTCCTCATCCTGCGGCGGATGTTCTTCCTGCCCACTGTCTCCGTCTTTCTCTAATGAAGGGAAATTAACATGCTTATCCCTGTCCGCTTCCAGTTTTTTATCTTTCTTATCCATGATCATTCGTTTTTAGTCTTATTAAATTATCATACCGGCACACCACCATTCGGATGTAATATCTGGCCTGTCACAAACGCAGCATCCTTTGACGCCAGGAACACATAACAGCCTGCAATTTCAAAGGGCTGTGCAGCGCGTCCCATGGGCACATTCTTACCAAACTTCGCCACCTGCTCCTCATTGAAGGAGGATACGATCAGCGGCGTCCATACAGGACCCGGTGCTACGCCGTTCACACGGATGCCTTTCTTCATCAGCGATTGTGAAAGGCTGCGGGTAAAGGCCACAATAGCACCCTTGGTAGAAGAGTAATCTATCAGCAGCTCATTACCCTGGAAGGCAGTGATCGATGTGGTATTGATAATACTGGCCCCTTCTTTCAGGTGAGGCACTACGTGTTTGGTAAGATAAAAGTAAGCGTAGATGTTCGTGGTAAATGTTTGCTCCAGTTGTTCTGCAGAAATGCCTTCTATTGTTTCCACCGGGTATTGTACTGCCGCATTGTTGACCAGAATATCTATATGCCCGAACTCTTTTAATGTGCTTTCTGCAATATTCGCACAATTAGCCTCCTGCCGCACATCTGCCCTGATCAATAAAGACTTGCCGCCGTATTTGCTGATAGTGGCAGCGGTTTCTTCCGCATCTTCCTGCTGATCCAGGTAAACGATCGCAACACTGGCACCTTCCTTCGCAAAGCTGACAGCTACCGCACGTCCGATACCACTGTCGCCGCCCGTGATAATAGCTACCTTGTTTGCCAGGCGGCCGCAACCCGGCGCATCATCATCGTAGATGGGGCGCGGTTCCATTTCAGTTTCTTTACCAGGCTGATGTTCCTGGTGCTGGGGAGGGAATGATTCAGGCATGGCAGCCTTCAAAGCATCTTTAGCCATAATAACACGGTTTTCCTGTAATGAATGATATTCCATTCATCTCACCCAAAAAACGTGCATATTATGCTATACAGGAGAACAGGGCCTACTGCTGAGTAACATAGGAAACAATGTTGTTGGAAGATTTACCCACCTTTACCAGGATACGGCCTTTAGTCAAGGTCTTTCAGCATCCACACCGTAGTGGCAAAATGCCCGGTATTGCCCAGCTGTTCGGGAATATCATAAAAGCCGGCTTTCTTATACATACCTACTGCCTTCGCCAGCTGGGGAAAAGATTCCAGGTACAGCTGGCGGTATCCTAATGCTTTGGCGGCTTCAAAGCTGCGCTCCATCAGGGTGCGTCCAAGGCCCTTGCCGCGGGCGGCGGGCGACAGGTAAAACTTCACCAGTTCCGCACATCCTTCCGGCAACCCCTCCGTAGGGTAAACGCCGCAACCGCCCAGTACCACGCCGTCTTCTTCTGCTACAAAATAGGCGCAGTGCTCCCGGGTAAATACTTCATACAGGTGATCGGTCTGCTCATCGCTGTACACTGTCCCAACCAGCGGCGCATCAAACTCAATAAATATATCCCTGATGATCTTTGCTAAAGGTGCATTGTCTTCCAAACTAATTGGTCTTATATGGATAGGCATGATGTAAGTACTGTTAACGCGGCGCAAAGATACGAAAACATACGCCGCAGCGCCTAAGGTTCAGCCAGCTTCTGGCACAATATTTTATTTACTCCTGCGGATCATAACCACAAAAACGGCTATTTACCTGAATGAGAAAACTCCTGCTGATAGCATTCCTGATCATCCCATACTGGGCAGCAGCCCAGGATACAACTACCGCCCCCGGGCGAAGAAGATACTATGAAGCCGAAGAGGATTCCGTGCCCAAGACAGATATCATCCGGGTGTTGAAAGACGCGTTCCACATAAAGTCCTCAAATATCCCCAGAAAAGGCCGAGGAGGGGTATATTATTCACTGTTACCTGCCCCTTCCAATGTGCCGGGTGGCGGAACCGCCCTGGTCACCAGCACCAATGCGGCCTTTTACCTGGGCCCCCGCAGCACTACCAATATTTCCAACGTAAGTTTTTCACCGTCGTTTTCGTTCAGCGGGCGCTTCTCTTTTTCCTTCAGCTCCAACCTCTGGCTGGAAGGCAACTACCGTAATATCACCGGGGATATGCGCTTTATTGTGAACCCGCAATACACCTGGGGACTGGGCAACGGCGTATCTGAAGATGAAAAGCAGCTGCTGGGAAATAACTATTTCCGTTTCTACCAGACCTTCATGCGCAAAATAAACCGCACCCTGCTGGCGGGTCTGGGTTATCACCTGGACTGGCATACAGCTATCCGCATCAAGAACAATGATTCCGTGTACCTGCCAACCTTTGTGAAATACCAGTACGGTACTACGCCGGGACAGCATACCGTTTCTTCCGGTATCTCGCTCAACCTGCTGGAAGATAACCGCAATAATTCCATCAACCCCCAGGCAGGCCATTACGCCAATGCCGTGTTACGCCTCAATCCTACTTTCCTGGGCAGTAACGACAACTGGTCTTCGCTCTACCTGGATTATCGCAAGTACTTTCATTACGGTCCATCCTGGAGCCAGAACGTACTGGCCCTCTGGGGATATTACTGGACAGTACTGGGCAATAAAACCCCCTATCTTGATCTGCCCAGCATTGGATGGGACCCCAAGAACAGAAGCGGCCGCGGAATAGAACAGAACCGCTACCGGGGCAAAGCGCTCATCAACCTGGAAGCTGAATACCGGCGCGATATCCTGCCCAACGGGCTGCTGGGATTTGTAGTATTCGCCAACATGAACACCGTTACACAACCTGATAAATACTGGTTCACCAATTTCCATCCCGCCGCAGGCGCAGGCATCCGCATTAAATTCAACAAACGCTCCAATACCAATATCGCCCTGGATTTCGGCATGAGTAAACACGACCGCATCTTCTATATAGACCTTGGCGAAGCTTTCTGACAAACTGGTAACTTTTTATTAACTTACCACAGCACTAAATTTCCACATATGAACACGTCAAGAAGAGGTTTCCTCAAAACCAGCGCCCTGGCACTGGCAGGTGCTGCCGTGCTGCCCGGTGGCAGCATACTGGCCGCAGCCCGCGCCAAAGATATACTGGGCGTACAACTGTACTCTGTGCGCGATGATATGAAAAAAGATCCCGCCGGCACCCTTCAGCAGGTAGCTAACATGGGCTATAAGTACGTAGAACACGCAAATTATGTGAACCGTAAATTTTATGGCTGGACAGCACAGGAGTTTAAGAAAAGGCTGGACGACCTGGGACTGCTTATGCCCAGCGGCCATACCGTCATGCGCCAGCAACACTGGGACAAAGCCAGGAAAGACTTTACTGACGAATGGAAATATACCGTAGAAGATGCCGCCATTGTCGGACAAAAATATGTGATCAGTCCCTGGCTGGATGAAGAACTGCGCAAAACCTACGACGATTTCATTGCCTATATGGACGTGTTCAACAAAAGCGGGGAGCTGTGTAAAAAATCAGGTATGAAGTTCGGTTATCACAACCACGATTTTGAATTCAGCGTTCAGCTGAACGGCAAGAAACTGTTCGACCTGATCCTGCAGAACACAGATCCCGCCCTGGTGGCCCAGCAGCTGGACATCGGCAATATGTATCACGCAGGCGGTATTGCCCTTGACATCATCAAACAATATCCAAAACGTTTTGAGCTGATGCACGTAAAAGACGAGATCAAATCTGAAAAAGGAGAGATGGGCGGCCAATACGAAAGCACCGTGCTGGGTAAAGGAGTGATACCCGTAAAAGAAGTGATAGACCTGGGTAAGAAAGCCGGCGGCACCACACACTTCATCATCGAACAGGAATCCTACCAGGATAAAACGCCACTGGACGCTATAAAAGAAGACTTTAACATGATGAAAAAATGGGGCTACTAAGCCCCATTTTCTTTTAATAAGCGCCTACAGCAAAAGCGGGTTCGTTAAAGATATCCTTCAGCCGTAACTGCCATTGGGCCAGCGCCTGATTACGCAGTTCCTCCCCTATCCGCGCAGGGCCATACACCACCTGCGGCGCCAGCACCGTAAAGCCGGTAAACTGCAATATACCACGGTGCACCGGCCGCAGCATACCAGCCAGATCGCCGTTAAAACCGCCTTTGATATAAGCCTCCGGCTCACCACCCGTGGTGAGCGACAACAGCGCTTTTTTCCCCTTAAACACGCCGTTCTCGTAAAAATGCCCGTTGCCATAGGTACGGCCCATGGCAAAAACACGATCTGCCCATCCCTTGAGGATAGCAGGTATACCAAACCACCACAGCGGGAATTGCCAGATCATCAGGTCACACCATTCCACTTTCCGCAGTTCTGTTTCAATATGAGGCGCAAAGCCCCTGTGCTCAGTGGCATATATTTCTTCCAGCTGTTGTTTGAAGAATTCACGGTTGTGTACTGTGGTAAAGTTATACCGGTCAGATACCGGGTTAAACTGCATACCATAAAGGTCTGTGGTCTGTACGGCATGCCCGGCTGTCTCCAGCGTGTTTACCGCTGCCCTGAACATTGCGCCGTTCATACTCTGCGGTTCCGGATGTGCGTATACAATCAATACATTCATAGCTCCATGTTTTAAGTTAAGCGTCACAAAATTATCCATGCATGCTTAACTTTGCGGGGCACAACCCATTGTACGATACTCACAAAACTGTTAGTAATGACTAAGATAAAAGCTGCTTCCACCAATCAGCACAACCGGAAAGCACTCAATGATTTCTGCGGCGTGATGTATGCCATAGACATACTGGGAGGACGCTGGAAACTGATGATCCTTTACAAGCTGGAGAAAAAGACCATGCGTTTCCTGGAGCTGAAGAAAAAGCTGCCGGAGATATCAGACCGTATGCTTACCCTCCATCTCCGTGAACTGGAAAGGGATGGCATGATACGCCGCGAAGTATTTGCAGAAGTGCCGCCCCGGGTAGAATACAGCCTCACCGAAAGCGCCAGGGAGCTGGTGCCCGTTTGGCTGCAACTGGAAAAATGGGGACTGCGGCACAGGGATCTCAGGGCGGCAGCTGATGCCGTTACACAGCATTAATACACAATAGTGCTGGCAGGCTACAACAACCTGCTCACCAACTCCTTCATACCATCTTTCCCCATGTTCAGTTCATCTGCTTTTACGGCGTGTGAACAGGCCCATTGTAATAAGTCATCATCTTTTTTACGCTTCGCTATCTGCGCAATTCTATAGTACGTATAAGCCAGCAGATCGCCGGAACGGCTGCTGCATTGCAGCGCCTTCTGAAAATACATCAGTGCGGCATCCTCCTCTCCTTTCACGGCCTTCAGCCTTGCTACTGCATACAACAGTGAAAACTCCACTCCATACGGATCTTCGGGAAAACCCGCTGCCAGGTAAGACAGCGCCAGCTTTTCTGCTTCCTCCGGCTTTTGCGCAATACGCAGCTGCAGTACCCGTTGCAGCTTGCTCATGGCTTTTGCTTTGGGCGTCAGTTCTTCATCCCAATGGATCACTTTAAAGTATGGATCCGTTTTAACACCTGTCACCTTTGCGGTCACCGGCAGTTTCAGCTCCTGCCTGCGCGCTGTAATGTCTACGCGTTGCAGGGAATGATCACCATTGCCATAAGTGACCATTACCTCCAGCGGCAATCGGTACAGGCTGTCTGTTTGTGTTATGGTGAGCAGCAGCTCACTGCCCTGCTGCTGCCAGGCGGTTTCCCAGGCAGGTGCGCCTGTACGGTTGAACCATTGTTCATAGAACCACTGCAAGCTGCTGCCATGCGCGGTTTCCAGTGCCTGCAGGAACTGATCCCAACGTAGGCCCCGGTGGCTGTACTCATTTCCTATTGTTTGCAGCGCTTTGTGAAAAGTATCTTTCCCGATGGTGCTGGCAAGCAGCTCCAGTACCAGGAACCCTTTACTGTCAGCAATGGTATGCCCGTTCTCGGCTGTCAGCGCATGCAATGGAGCATCAATGCCCGCTGCGGCGTTCTTGAGATACCCAAACCCGGATTGATCGGGTATATAACCCGGGTAACCGGTTTTTCGGTAGAGGATGGCCTGACTGCTGTCAAAAGCTTCCACCACCTGCAACGAACCATACTGCGCCAGCCCTTCCGAGAGCATTTGCGCCCCATTATCGCCCCTGCTCAGCACTTTGTTGCCCCACCACTGGTGCGACAGCTCATGGCCAAATAAAGCGTAATTAAAGCGCTTCAGCGCGTTGGAGGGCATCAGTATCCCTCCCATCAGGCTGGCGCCGCCAATACCTGTCTTTTCGGATACAGCGTCCGGGAATTCTATGATGGAAAAATCAGGAATGGCAAGCGGACCAAATAAGGTAAACAGGTGATCCAGCACCTGCGATGCCCGGGCGCTCACAGCCGCACCGTCTGTTTCACTGCTGAGCGTAAAACAGTAAAACGGGATGCGCCCCTTTACCTCCTGGCGGCGGTATGGAGCTATGTACAGCGAAAAGATATCCGGCACCGCATACCGGAACGTATAGGTATGGCTGTTAGCATCTTTTTTCAGCCTGCTGGCCGCCATTACCGGCATATAGGGCGGGGCTACCTTTACATGGATGTTGCCCGTTGCCCGGGTGTACCTACGGGTGCCATCGTCCGCAAGGGAAACCACCTGCGGATACCACGCAGCGCCATAGCCGCCTGCCATACAGAAAGTGCTGTCTATATAATACTGGAAAGCAGGCGCGCCGCCTCTTTCATAGGCATAAGACAGCTCCAGCCGGCTGCCAGGCCGCGCCGTCTTTGCAAACCGGATATGATAGAGAATATCGCCTCCGCTGTTCACAGTGGTGTCTATACGCGCCACCTGTACTCCAGGCGTACGTACGCGGAGGGATGGCGGAGCGGCGCATTTACTGAGCATCACTACCAGGGAATCTGCAACAGCGGCCGTTACAAGAAAAGATAATGTTCCCTGCACCCTGAACTGCCGGGCAGGAAGATGGGCATTTACTTCCAGCTCATAATGCAGCTGGTCCTGTGCACACAGGCACACATGGCATAGTAGTATTATGTACAAGGTAAGAATAATGGCAACAGCCGGGCGGACAGGCTTCATACTTTTTTGATACAAAGGAACAGTGCAGCCGGTTATAAAAATTGTACGTCATTAACTTTTGAGGGAACTCCTGAATTTGTGCGGAGATGCCTGGTAACAGGCCCTGAAACACCTGATGAAGTGAGCCGCATCTGTAAAACCGGTGGTATAGGCAATGGAAGAGATGGATTCGTCCGTGCGGAACAACAGTTCCAGCGCTCTTTTCAGGCGCATCTTCAGGTGGTATTCCCCGGGTGTAAGCCCCAGCCTTTCCTTAAAGGCGCGGGCCAGGTACACCGGGTGCACATGCACCCTGGCCGCCAGTTCCGCAATGGGATGAAGCATTTCCAGCTCGGTTTCCAGGATGACCTTTACCTTGTGAAGCCATAACAGGCGTTGTGGCAACTGCCGCGCTGACTGCGCTCCCAGCCAGGTGAAAAGATATTCTGTTGATAATTCCGCACCCAGGTCGTTTACAAAGCAGTACAGCAGGCGGTAGAGGTATTCAAAAGCGCCGGCGGGATAGATACTGGCGGCCGGGGGGATCGTAATGCGGCCTGCCTGCTCATACAGCGCTTCCGGCTTGAACTCAATATTCAGGCAGCTGCCTCCGTTGCCCGTAAAATGATTGGCGTGACAATAACCTGCGGGGCGGAAGATCACTTCCCCGGGGGCCATATCCTGTTCACGGCGGCCGGTCGTTTCCCGGTACTGCCCGTTGATCAGCAGGCTGAGATAAGCATTCTCATGATAGTGCGCTCGGATTTCCGCAAAGGGATCATAGCGGGTGATGTTCAGTTTGAACCCCGCATGCTCGTCTTGTTTACGTTCTATCCCAAAGTAATTGCCTGCTGACAGTATGATGGCCATATACTGCAAATTACGCATTGGCAGCCATATAATAATACATGGTTAACGTGAAGATAAATGTGCAGGTGTATAGCAGGCAAAACAAAAGATCAATTCCAGATGCGCTGGTCCTTTAACCGCGCAGCATCCTGTTTCCATTGTTTCAGGATACCGATCACATCTTTCTGAAGATTCCTCAGCTGGATGATCGTAAGCAGGATGTCCTGCAGGCAGATCTGCTCCTTCCTTGTCAGCACCAGTTGCCGGTAATCGGGCCGATGTTGTACACAACCTTCAAGAAAAGTATAAATGATATCGGTGCTGCGCAGGAACTCCTGCACTACCAGCTTAAGGTGCTGGATATTATCCGTACTGATCGCCCCGGGTGCAGACGGCTGTTCTGTTTCCGGTGCAGCGGCCAGTTGCGCGGCAATATGCTGCTGCACATCATGCTGGTATACCGCCAGTATACGGTGATAGGTTTCCATTGTTTCCAGCAGCTGTCTGTAAACAGCAGGCTTCCTTTTGAGGGAATGGAAACGTTCTTCAAAGCGATAGCCGGCAGTCTGCAGTTTGAACAGCAGTTCACCCGCCACAGGAATATCGTTCTGCTGCAGTTTCACCAGTAACACGCGCGCATGCACCACACTGTTATCATATTGGCAGGAGTAACGATCCAGCAGTTCGCGGGTATCATCGTCACTGACATAACACTTATAGATAAACCCGCCGTGTTGTTCAAGCGACCTGAAGGGGAAGAAATCAAAACCTTCACAAAATCTTTTTTGTAATTCAGGATAAGAAAAGGAAGGGTACATAGTGTGCGTGTTTTGTGATACAAATATCAGCCGGAGGCGAAGGAGAAACAATGATCCGGATCAAGGGATGTGGTGATACAGGTCAGCAGGCCGGGGCTACGCTACCTGCTGATAAGCCGCTGCGTTCACCAGTTGGGTAATGTTCAGCCGGTTTACTTTGTTGTAGTCTGTCAGCTGCATTTTATTTCTCCGGCTGCTTCCGTGCAACCAGGCCCTCATTTTCAGCAGCACTTTGTCTTTAAACGAAAGCTGACTGAATTCCAGCTTACCGGGAAAAAAGAAGCATTCAATTTTGCTCCTCAGTTCTTCCGGTACGTTATCCTTAACATATTCGGTTAAACGGTTCACATCATCCAGCGGTGTGCCGGATACTACGAACAGGTATAATTTTTTGGTGGCTAAAAAAAGGAGGTTCTCTTTAATCCAGCGTTTCAGCTGCAGCTTCCCCATATACACGCTGGAGCCCATGATCACATAATCTGCATCAGCCAGCTGATCTACGGTTTCACACCCAGCTTCTGCAATGGGCAGCTCAAGGGCTGTTCCCAGCCAGATGGCGTATTGGCGGGTAGCGCCATATTTACCTTTGTAGATGATCATGCCTTTCATAGATATATTTTACACCTCAAAAGTAAAGGCCCCGGAGCTGCTGGCAAATGACCCCGCTCAAACAGGTGCATGATCCTCATCAGTATATTCCCTAAATGGCCTGGCTGAACAAGCGGGATGCCGGTGTTTTCCGCCACAGGCGGGCATCAAAGGCCATACAGATATTCCGGATAAAGGGCCGGCCCTCAGCTGTTACGCGGATCTTCCCGGGGAGCAGGGCCACCAGGCCATCCTTTTCCAGTTCCCGCAGGCGGCTGATGCCCTCCATAACGGCACTGCAGTGCGCATCTGCCCGGTTCAGCGAAGTCTCCAGGCGGCACATGAGCGACTGTATATGGTTGCGCAAACGCATATCTTCTGCAGTCAGTATATGTCCTTTCACCACCGGCAGTATTCCTTTGTTCACGCACTCCTGCCAACTGGGAATATGCTTCTCATTCTGTGCATAGGCATTCCAGCTGTCGCTGATGGCGCTGGCTCCCAGCCCTATCAGCAGGGAAGTACGGGCCACGGTATAGCCCATGAAATTGCGGTGCAGCTTTCCTTCCAGGCTGGCTCGCTGCAGGTCGCAGCCATCCAGTGCAAAATGGTCCATACCGATCTCCGTATAACCGCTGGCGATAAATAGTGTTTTGCCCAGCTCATACAAAGCGCGTTTTTCTTCATCCTTCGGAAGATCAGCTGCTGAGAACCGCCGCTGCCCCACCCCTTTGATCCAGGGCACGTGTGCATAGCTGTAAAAAGAAATGGTATCGGGTCGCAATTGCATTACCTGCCGGATGGTGTTTTCCACCCCTCCCGGCGTTTGAAGGGGCAAGCCATAGATCAGGTCAAAATTAACGGAGGTATATCCGGTACGGCGGGCAGCCTCCACAACTGCCGCCACATTTTCGTAGGGTTGTACGCGGTTGATGATCTGCTGTACCCGCTCGTCCAGGTCCTGCACCCCCAGGCTGATACGCCGGAAACCCATTTTATACAGGGTTTCCAGGTGGGTGACCGTGGTATTATTGGGATGCGCCTCAAAACCGAGCGAGGCGCCCGGCAGCAGGTCTGCACTTTCGTAAATGCCATCCAGCAGCTGGTGCAGGTTGCCCGGACTGAAAAATGCCGGGGTGCCGCCGCCCAGGTGGATCTCGCGAATGCGGGGCCGCCCACCGAAGAGCGCGAGGTACAGCCGCCACTCCTTCAGCAGCGATTGTATATAGGGTTCCTCCACGGCATGATTCACCGTAATGTATTTGTTACAGCCGCAATAGGTGCAAAGGCTTTCGCAGAAGGGCAGGTGAATATACAGGCTGATGCCGTCAAGTGTATTGGCAATACTGAAAGCGGCAGGCAACAGGGCCTCCCAGCGCTGACGGTCAAAACTGCTTTCATCCCAGTAAGGCACCGTGGGATAACTGGTATAGCGAGGTGCAGGCACATTATATTTCCGGATCAATTCCATGGCAAATAATTTTAAAAATGACAACGTTCCATAACCCGGGTACTGTAAGGACTGATAGAAGGGCTGACATAAGGAATGCCCAGGTTCATACCCCTGATGATCAGCAGCACCCCCATCAGGGCTATCACCACCGGTATCAGCTGTTTAATGCGGTTGCGGGCCTGTAGGCCGATGAACTGCCGGCTGGCGCTAAGCGCCGCCATGGCGGGTATGGTTCCCGCCCCGAAAACCGCCATGAACAAGCCTCCCTGGTAAATGTGTACCGTAGCCAGCGCCCCTGCTATACCCAGGTATACCAGTCCGCAGGGCAGTAAGCCATTCAGCAAACCAATTGCATACAACGTGGTAAAACCCTGCCGCTGCAATAATACTCCCAGCCATCTCCTGGTGCCGGCCGTTAATTGCCCCAGGTAAGTGCCCATACCCAGGCGCCTGCCCGGCAGGTATCGCAGCAGGGCCATTAGCAGCAGCAGCGCCCCCAGTACGATAGACAGCCATTGCTGCAGGCCCCCCAGGTAAAACTGGCGGCCCAGCCAGCCAAATACAAGGCCCAGCAAAGCATAGGTGGTCATACGTCCTGCATTGTACAACAGTATGCCACCCAGCCGGCGAACACCCTGCAGGTGTTGTACGGGTAATGCCAGCGCAATGGGTCCGCACATGCCAATGCAGTGAAAGCTACCCAGGAATCCGAGAGAGAAGGCGGATAATATTAAAGGCCACATGGTCAATTAAGCATTAATAATTGCGGATCCAGAGGGAGGATTCGTGGAAATAGGGCTTGCCGTCCATTTCCCATTGTATCTTTACCTGGTAAGGCCCTGCTGCAAAACGGCGGCTGTCTACCAGCAGCTTGCCTTCTTCATTCAGCTGCAGCGGAACACTCATATCTTTTTCTGCGTCTGCAGGGCGGTAAAAGAGCGCTTTCCCTGCCAGGGAATGTCCCTTCAGTTCTTCCGGGAAACTGAGCTCCACCAGGGCGCCGGCCTGCTTTACGGTAACAGGGGCTGATAAGCGGGCGCTGTTCTCTCTCCCATCTATCACCTCCTGGTATTGTAATTCCGCGCCGTAATAATCCGGCGTAACCATATCTATCCGGGTACGCATGCTTTTAATGACAAGCGTCAGCATCCCGGCCGCAAACAGCGTAAAAATGATGATAACACGGTAACCCCAATTCATAACAAGCTTTTAGACGTTCAAACTATTTTACCGGTCCGAGGAAGGTGGTCTTTAAGGCCCCAACCTGTTCGGTACCCTTATAAAGTGAAACATGTACGGCGCTTTTGCGCTTTTCAATGGCGCTGCGCGGCAGTACTATAAAAAAGGTGCCTTCGCCCTGTTCGCCGGCTTTCAGCAGGATCGGGCTCTTGCCAATCAGCTGTATCCGCCCGGCGCTTTCTTCCAGCAGTAGTTTTACCGGCAGGTCCTCCGCCGTTTTATTTACCAGCTTGATACGGTACAGGTTGGAGATACTATCCTTACCTCTTTCCTGGTACAGCATGCCGGCGGTACGGATAATGGTGCCGCTTACCGGGTGACGGCTAACCAGCAGGAAAGTAATGCCGCCCAGTATCAACAGCAGCGCCATGGTATAGACTTTCAGGCGGGGCGTAAAACGCAGCGGCTGTTTTGCCGCAATACCGTTCTCAGAAGCATAGCGGATCAGCCCTTCCGGCTTGCCTGTTTTAAGCATCATGAAATTGCAGGCGTCTATACAAGCCGTACAGTTCACGCATTCCAGCTGTGTGCCGTTGCGGATGTCTATACCCGTAGGGCATACTTTCACGCACTGCAGGCAGTCAATACAATCGCCTTTGTCTGCCGTTTCCATCCTGCTGAATTTTCCGCGCGGCTCACCGCGTTTATAGTCATAGGCCACAATAACAGAGTTGCGGTCCATCAGTACCCCCTGCAGGCGGCCATAGGGGCACACCACCGTGCACACCTGTTCACGGAAAAAAGCGAACACCCCGTAGAAAACCGCTGAAAAAACCAGTATGGCCGTAAAGCCACCCGCATGTTCAGATAATGGTTCGCTTACAATACGGCCCAGCTCTTTTACACCGATGATATAAGCCAGGAAGGTATTGGCGATCACGAAGGAAAGCAGGAAAAAAAGTATATGCTTTACCGTTTTACGCCAGATCTTTGCCGTGGTCCAGGGGCTGCTGTTGAGCAGCCGCTGCTGTGCGGCGCTTCCTTCTATCCAATACTCGATACGGCGGAAAAGCATTTCCATGAAAATGGTTTGCGGGCATGCCCATCCGCAGAAAAGACGGCCAAAAGCCATGGTAAAAAGGGCTATAAAAACAATGAACGCCAGCATGCAGAGACCGAAGAGAAAGAAATCCTGCGGCCAGAAAATAGCGCCAAACAGTATAAATTTCCCTTCCACTACATTCAGCATAAACAAGGGCCTGCCATTCACGTGCATGAACGGCAGGCTGAAAAACACCATGAAATAAAAATAGCTCAGAATAGTCCGATACCTGTACAATTTTCCTTTCGGTTGTTGTGCGTAGATCCATTGGCGTTTCCCTTGTTTGTCAACTGTGGCTAAACTGTCCCTGAAAGTTTCCATTTGCAGATAAGATTATTTTTCCAGCCCGCCCTGCGGTTCCTTGGCTCCCGGAGGATTGGTACCACGCAGTGTTTTAATGTAGCTGGCCAGTTGAGCGATCTGTCTGGGCGAGAAATCGTCTTTCCACGATTTCATGCCCTTCTCAGGCACTCCGTATTTAATGGTGCTGAACACCTGGTTCACCTGGCCGCCATGCAGCCAGTAATCGTCTGTAAGATTAGGGCCAACTGATCCCTGTCCGGCTGCGCCATGACAGGCGGTACAGTTGGTGCTGAAAAGTTTCTGGCCGCTGGCAATATCCGCTGCTTCCGTCAGCAGTTGCACATTCTTCTCGTCAATATTGTTGGCGGCATTGGCCAGGTAGGCCTGCTGTGCTTCTGCGGCCTTTGCTTCCGCAATGGCCAGCTCTTCCAGCTGTAAAGGCGCGCTGTGCGATACATGGTACACCCACACGTACACCACGCCGAACAGGATGCTGGCATAGAAGCTGTAGCGCCACCAGGGAGGCGTAGGATTATTCAGTTCGCGGATGCCGTCAAAATCATGACCCAGGTCCTGTTCCTGTTCAGAGGCCGCATCAATGCTGCGGGTCCTGTTCAGTTTTTCCCACCAGCTCACTACCGGCTGTCCGGGTACAGGCACTGGTTTGGGTTTACGCCTGCGTTGTATGCCTACCAGGTGCCGCAGCATCCATAAGAGGGCAAAGATCACCGTCAGTTCCAGTGCGATAACAGATACCAGCAGGTAATAAGACACCGCCGGCAGTCCGCCTATCAGCAGCAGGGCCGCCTTATCAGCGCCACCATTCTTTTTGATACGGTCACGGTAAATATCCATCGCGCCGATCACTGCATTACCCAGTACAGCGATCGCGATCAGTAAGGCAACGATGATCACCAGCAGCAGCTGGGCTAAAGAATTGTCAAGTGCAGATACAGGTGTTTGCGCTGAAGCGGGCAGCACATAACACAACAGCGTGATCATGAGAAGTGATATAGATTTTCGTTTCATACCGGACAGTTTATAGCTCGTACTGATCGTTACTTTCCAGGGGAATGCGGCTCTTGCACACCATAGATGTTTTCTCCGCTCTCAATGCAAACCAGGCCGCGCCTGCGAAAAATGCGGTGAACAATACCAGCGGTACCAGCGGGTAAATGGCTACGCCATCTATACTTTGCAGATAATTGATGAATTTCATACCATTAGTTTTTTTATTGTTGTCCTTCCTGAACGGCCAATGGCTTTTCAGGCGCTGCCTTAATGTCTTTCCCGATTCTTTGCAGGTAGGCGATCAGTGCCACAATCTCACGGTCAGGTAATGTTTCCAGCTTGTCGCGCTTCAGCGAAGCGGCAATTTCCTTTGCCTGCTGCTCCATATCTTTGTTGGCCTGCAGCTCATAGTTGTGCGGATAGGGAACCCCAACCTTACGCATAGCGCTGATCATGGCAGGTGTTTTCCCCTTATCAATACGGTCTTCCAGCAGCCAGGGATAGGAAGGCATAATAGAACCGGGCGACATAGACGCAGGATCCAGCATGTGATTATAGTGCCAGCTGTCGGGATATTTGCCACCTATCCGGGCCAGATCGGGGCCGGTACGTTTAGACCCCCACTGGAAGGGATGATCATACACAAACTCTCCTGCTTTGGAATACTCGCCGTATCGGGCTACCTCATCGCGGAAGGGCCTTACCATCTGCGAATGACAGGTATAGCAGCCTTCGCGTATATAGATATCGCGCCCGTGCAGTTCCAGCGGCGTATAAGGTTTTACGCTGCTGATTGTCGGGATATTGCTGCGCACCAGGAAGGTGGGGATCATTTCAAAGATACCGCCAATCCCTACTGCGATCAGGCTGAATACCACCATCTGTACAGGCCTTCTTTCAATCCAGTTGTGCCAGTGCCCTTTGCCGGATACGGGTATCACTTTGGGCAGTGGCGCCGCTTCGGCCGGTTCATCGGCTACAAAGCTGCCGCTGCGTACTGTTTTCACCAGGTTCACGATCATCAGTATCATGCCTGAAACATACAGGGCACCGCCCAATCCGCGCAGTGCGTACATGGGAACGATGGTAGTAACGGTTTCAAGGAACTGGTACTTCAGCTGACCCTCTTCTGTAAATTCCTTCCACATCATGCTTTGCGTGAAAGCCGCCCAGTACATAGGCACTACATAAAACACGATGCCCAGGGTACCCAGCCAGAAATGGGTATTGGCCCATTTGCGGGAGTACAGCTGCGTAGCAAACAGCCGCGGTATCATCCAGTACAGGATACCGAAGGTGAGGAAGCCATTCCATCCCAGCGCGCCAACATGCACGTGTGCAATGGTCCAATCGGTAAAGTGGCTCACCGCATTCACATTCTTCAGGGAAAGCATGGGCCCTTCAAACGTAGCCATACCATAACAGGTAAGCGCTACTACAAAGAACTTAAGGATAGCGTCTTCCCTTACCTTATCCCAGGCGCCACGCAACGTTAAGAGCCCGTTGAGCATACCGCCCCAGGAAGGAGCGATCAGCATGATAGAGAACACGGTGCCTAATGACTGCGCCCACTCGGGCAGGGAGGTATAGAGCAGGTGATGGGGTCCGGCCCATATATAAATGAAGATCAGGGCCCAGAAGTGGATGATAGACCAGCGATAGGAATAAACAGGACGATTGGCCGCCTTGGGAACAAAATAGTACATCAGACCCAGGTAAGGCGTGGTCAGGAAAAATGCCACGGCATTATGACCATACCACCATTGCACCAGCGCATCCTGCACACCGGCATACCAGCTGTAGCTTTTGAACAGCGATACCGGCATTTCAAATGAGTTGACAATATGCAGCATGGCTACCGCTACCCAGGTGCCGATATAGAACCAGATGGCCACATACAGGTGCGCCTCACGGCGGCGCAGGATGGTACCCAGCATATTGGCGCCGAATATTACCCATACCACGGTTATGGCTATATCAAAAGGCCATTCCAACTCGGCGTATTCTTTACCGGTGGTATATCCCAGGAACAAGGTAAGGGCGCCGCCTGCAATAATAGCCTGCCAGCCCCAGAAGTGCAGCTTGCTCAGCACATCGCTGAACATACGCGCCTTGCACAAACGTTGCAGGGAGTAATACACGCCCATATAGATGCCATTCCCTACAAATGCGAAGATCACCGCATTGGTATGTACAGGCCTTAAACGCCCGAAGGTAGTGGCTGCATAACCCAGGTTCAATTGCGGAATGGCAAGCGACAGCGCTGCCCATAGACCCGCCAGCATGCCTATCAGGCCCCAGAACACGGCGGCGTAGGCAAACCATTTTACAGTGCGGTTGTCATAAGAGAACTTTTCCAGAGACATAGTGCTAAATTATGATTGCTTAAGTGTGGTGTCGGTATAAGTATTATCCTTCGGGGTATCATCAAACAGGATGCGGTGCGCAGGTGAATAATCGTCCTCGAACTGCCCGCTTCTTACTGACCATATGAAGGCTGCCAGGAAGGTAAGCCCTACGGTAAGACTGGCGCCGAGCAACAGTATAATTACGCTCATGGTGTTGAATTTTACTTTACAAAAGTATCCCGCCCCCTACAGGCTGAACATGATCATACTCAACCGGGCAACTGATCCTTGTCATCCGCGGTCTGCGATGCCTTTTGCTGCAACCGCTTTCCCGCTGCTGTACTCATCCCCCAGGTGAGCAGTATGATGCTGATGGAACTGGCGGGCATCAATATGGCGGCCACCAGTGGTGATAATGTTCCCTGCACGGCAAAAAATAAACCGGTGATGTTATAGATAAGGGAGATAATAAAGCTGGTAAGGATGATGTGCTTCCCGTTGCGGCAGGTTTGTATAAGATCCGGCAGCAGGGGTAATTGTGCGGCTTCCAGGATACCATCGCTGGCGGGCGTGAAGTTATTGCTGTTCTCTGTAACGGAAATGCCTGTATGACTTTGCAGCAATGCACCGGCATCATTCAGCCCGTCTCCTACCATCAGCACCCGCTGCCCCTGCTGTTGCAGCTGCAGGATGTAGTCCAGCTTATCCTGCGGCATCTGCTCAAAGCGTAAGGTAGCGCTGGGGCCCATCAGTTCACGGAAGGCGCCCGCTTCGCGGTCATTATCTCCCGACAGCAGGCTGAGTGCAAAGCGGCCCCTGAGCCGGCGGAACAATCCCTGTATACCTTTACGGTAAGCATTGCGTACACTGAAACGGCCATATACCCGGCCATTCATATTCAGGTACACGGCGCTGCCATCAGGCGAATCATCATTGCCGGCTCCAGTAAAATCAGCATTGCCCAGGCGGATCAGGTTGTTGTGTACCTGTCCGCTGATGCCCTTGCCCGGCTGGCTCACAAAGTGCTGTACGGGCGATGTGCCCGTTCCGCAATAAGCATACACCATTTTACTCAGCGGGTGGGAAGACTGCGCCGCCAGCGCAGCTATATCCCTGCGCTCGGCAGCGCTGAGCGGCTGGCCGTAAAAACATACTTCGGCACTGTTGCGTGAACTAAGGGTGCCTGTTTTGTCAAATACAATATGATCCGTATCTGCCAGGCGCTCTATCGCCGCCGCATTACGGAGGTACAAACGTTGGCCGCTCAGTATACGCAGTATAAACCCATTGGTAAAAGAAGCCGCCAGCAGCAGTCCGCAGGGACATGCCACTATCAGTATTGCCGTAACGGCGGGCCATATACGCGATGGATCATGAACTGCCCACCAGGCCGCCGTAATGGCTGCAAGACTTAACACCAGCCAGGCAAAATAGCGCCCCAGCAGATGGATGAAAGACGGCGCTTTGGCCTTCTCCTCCTTCAGCTCGCGGCGGTTCCACAGGCTGGTGAGATAGCTTTGCGCTACTTCCTTGATGGTCAGCAAAGTGATATTGCCGGACAGCTGATACCCCCCGGCATAAATAATCTCTCCAACGGTGCGGCGCACCGGGGTGGCCTCTCCTGTTACAAAGCTGTAGTCGATCAGGGCCTCTCCTTTCAGCAGGATACCATCCGCCGGTATCAGCTCCTGGTGATGTATCAGCAGGGTTTGCCCGGATCTGATCTCCGGTAATGCCACCTGTGTTTCTTTCTCATCGCTGACTACCGTAACGGCTATAGGAAAGTAGGCAGTATAGTCGCGGTCAAATGACAGGCCCTGGTAAGTTTTTTCCTGGAGCACCCGGCCTGCCAGCATGAAGAATACGATGCCCGTCATGGAGTCAAAATACCCCGCGCCGCTGTCCGTCAGCACATCGCTGACACTGCGTACAAAAGTTACCAGGATGGCCAGCGCAATGGGCACGTCTATATTCAGAAAACCGTGCCGGATGCCGCTCCAGCCGGAGCGGAAAAACACCTGTGCACTGTAGAAGAATACAGGCAGTGACAAGGCCAGGTTCAGCCAGCGGAAAAGACCGGTATCCATACCGCCATCGCCGGAGAAATATTCCGGGAAACTCAGCAGCATGATATTGCCGAAACAGAAACCCGCCACTCCCAGCTGGTAGATCAGCTGGCGGCTGATGCTTTTTTTATTGCCCTGCAGATCCTGCAGGCTGATATACGGTTCATAACCGATAGTGGTGAGCAGCTCCACCACCCCGCGAAGCGACAGCTGTTCATGCAAAAACACTACCTGCGCTTCTTTACGGGCAAAATTCACGGTCACCCGCTGTACGCCGCCATGCAGGCGGTGCAGGTTTTCCAGCAGCCAGAGGCAGGAGCTGCAATGTATGTTGGGAATATAAAAGGTGATATGCGTCCGGGTCTCATCGCGGAACTGGATCAGCTGCTGTATGATCTTCTCTTCTTCGAGGAATGCAAATTTATCTTTACGAACAGGTACCCGCTGTGGAATGCCCGGCCTGTCGTTCAGCCGGTAGTAGTCGCACAGCTGATGCCCGTTCAGCAGCTCATAAACCAGTTTACAACCTTCACAGCAGAATGTTTTTTCGTTGATGGTGATGTCAGTGTTGCTACATGTTTCGCCACAATGATAGCAGGCGGTTACTACAGCTGTCATGGTTATTATATATTACTGCAAAAGTAGCGGGGTCACTGCCGGGTCTGAATGACATTTATCAAAGCGGCGGATGATAATTATCATCAGGGGAAATGACAAATATCATTCGCATCTTGTACGTATTGAAAAAGGGGAGAAAAGAATAACCGGCCGGTTTCAGACTTTTAAGAAACGAGCGGCCGGTCAGCAGTGTACAAATTGAAGATGCAGGTGAGTAAAATTGGCTAGCCCGCAGTGATGGCATAGCTATGGCCGTTCACCTCCACCACCAGCTCATTCCTGCAGGCTAATTTCTTTTGCCAGCAGTGCAGGTTATAAAAAGTTGTTTCAGCAATATTCTGCAGCGCTTCCCTTGTAGCAAAGGCCTGGTGCGGGGTAACCAGTACATTGGGCATCCGCAGCAGGCGGGATAAGAGCTTATCCTCCATCTTGCGGCCACGCAGGTCATTAAAAAAAATGCCTTTCTCATGTTCGTATACGTCCATTCCGAAATAGCCGATATGGCCGCTCTCCAGGGCATCTGCCACATCCGCCGTTTTTACGATGGCGCCTCTTGACACGTTGATCAGCATAACGCCCCGTTTCATCCAGCTGATCACATCCTTATTGATCATATGCCTGCTTTCCTCGTTCAGGCCCGTATGTATGGTGATGATATCAGACTCACGGCAAAGTGTGGCCAGATCAGTATACTGTACCCCAAAGCGAGTGGCCAGGTCTTTATTCCTTCTCACATCATACGCCAGTATACGGCAGCCAAATCCATGCAGGATAGCGGCAATCGCCGCACCGGTTCTGCCCGTTCCTATAATGCCCGCTGTTTTACGGTGCATATCAAAACCCACCAGCTGATGCAGGCTGAAATTATACTGCTGCACCTGTTTATGGGCCTGCACGGTTTTACGGTTCAGCGCCATTATCAGGCTGATGGCATGTTCTGCGATAGCATAAGGTGAATAAGCAGGTACATTGGCCACTTTAATCTTCAGCTGTGCGGCAGCGTGCAGGTCTACATTATCATATCCTGCCGCACGTACGGCCAGGTATTTTACCCCCTGCTGCGCCAGTATGCTCAGTACAGGCGCAGATGCATCGTCAGCGGTAAATATGCACACCGCATCACAATCCTTGGCCAGTGTGGCTGTTTCCAGGTTCAGGGGCTCATTCATCATGATAAGGTCATGTTCCTTTATGTTGGCATCTTCCAGGTAAGGACGTTCAAAATCCTTCATACTGTAGAAAAGTACTCTCATAGCAAATGTGGTTTAAGTATTGAAGGACAGATCTGCAATTAATCAGTACAGGTAGTGGTTTGCACGTACCGTGGCCGCATTCAGCTGTGCCAGGCTCCAGTTAATGGTACAGGCAGTCTTCAGCCACAGGTCGCCCCTTCTGGGCTTTACCTGGGCGGTTAAGCCCATCATCTCTTTCAGATCAGCCTCCAGCGCTGCAGCGGTCCGTTTCTGGCTGATATCCAGCCAGCCGCAGCTGCCTGTATCCCTGATGTCATCCACCGGGGTATCGGGCGATACCTTTTTCACCGTCGCTGCAAAAGCACCGGCATCTCCTGTATGGCTGTAAAACTCCAGTTTCAGGTAGGGATATACCGCCTGGAACGCACGTTGTATACTTGCGATAATTGCATTGTCACTGATATAGATCTGCATTTCAAAATGAGTTATGGTTACAATGCAAAGTAACGCCAGCGCTGTTGCGCCAGCAATGAGGGCGATCAGTACTTAACATGACAATCATCATATCGTGTGATTTTTGGTACCCGCTTTGATACGAATGCATAAAATACTTAACTTTCAGTTCCCGGGGCCCCTGTAACCGATATACAAAATAACTGTTTAATGCATTCTTCCATCAACGAGCTCAGCGATCAGTTCCAGTTATCCATATTTTCAGTCCTTATGGAAAGGGATGGCAACCTGCTGGGCCTGAGAGAAAGTAACAGCGGCAGATTGCTGTTCATGAATGAAGCGGGTATGAAAATGCTGGGCAGTACAGATCCCGCTGTGCTGGAAGCGCTGCTGCAAAAGAATAAACTAGGTTATTGCGGCCAATTGCCTGAAAACGGCCCCTGCCGGGAAGAACGGGAATGGGTGAACAACGAGGGGCGGCGCCAATGGGGCATTTATGAAAAGATCCTGTTTAAGCATTCCGGTAAGGAATACTGCATATTCCGCCTGGAAGACCTCAGCTCCGGCAGCTATTTTCAACAAAAGATAGAAAAAGAGCTGCAGCGCTTCGGGGCCCTCTTTGATTACGCCAATATCGGCATACTGGTGGCCAACCAGCGCGGGGAGATCATCATGGTGAATGACTTTGCGCTGGACCAGTTTGGCTACCAGCGTGAAGAATTACTGGGACATCCTGTGGAGCAGCTGCTACCGGCAAAGCTGCGCGACAAGCACGTTGGTTACCGCGAACGATTCAGCGCACACCCCCAGAGCAGGCCGATGGGCATAGGCCTGGACCTGTTTGCGGTTGGCAAAGACGGCAGGGAATTTCCCGTAGAGATCAGCCTCAGCCACTACCAGAATGAAGAAGGCACTTTCGTGATTGCCTATATCAACAATATCACCGCCAGGAAACAGGCAGAAGCCAGCAATGAGCGGCTCAACAATGAGCTGGAGAAAATGGTGGAAGAGCGTACCCTGCAGCTCCGTAAGGCCCTTGAACTGCTGGAGGTGTCTACTGCAGAGCTGACCACAGCACTGGGCAAGGAAAAAGAGCTGGGTGAACTGAAATCCCGTTTCGTTTCCCTGGCCTCGCACGAGTTCCGCACCCCGCTCAGCACCATCCTCTCTTCCGCCTTCCTGCTCCGGCAATATGAAGGCGAAGAAGACCAGGCCAAGCGGAACAAACATATCCAGCGTATCGTTTCCTCTGTGAACCTGCTGACGGATATCCTGAACGATTTTCTCTCCGTGGGCCGGATAGAGGAAGGCAAGATCCAGGTGCGCAGCGTCAGCTTCGATGTGAACGACCTGTTCCAGGAGGTGATACAGGAAATGCAGGGCATTATCCGGGAGGGGCAGCAGGTGGATTACCTGCATAGCGGCGGGCCGGAAGTGAGCCTGGACCCTGCCCTGCTCAAACACGTTGTCATGAACCTTTTGGGCAATGCCATCAAATTCTCCGGCAAAGACGCCACCATTCTGCTGCGCAGCTACAACCACGGCGGCGAGTTTAAAATGGTGGTGGCGGATAAGGGTATTGGTATGTCGGCAGAAGACCAGCAACACCTGTTTGAGCGCTTTTACCGGGGCGCCAATGCGAGTAACATCCAGGGTACCGGACTAGGGCTCCATATCGTCAATAAATATAGTGAGCTGATGAACGGCAGTATCAGCTGTGAGAGTGAACTGGGTAAAGGCACTACTTTTACCGTAACATTTCCTGTAAACAACAAAACACCGCTTCCCAACTCATGAAAACTATCCTGTTAATTGAAGACAATGAAGATATCCGCGAGAATACGGCAGAGATCCTGGACCTGGCCGGGTATAAGGTTTTTACCGCCGAAAACGGCAAAATAGGGGTAGAACTGGCCCTGGAGCATAAACCCGACCTCGTGATCTGTGACATTATGATGCCCGTGCTGGATGGCTACGGGGTACTGCATATGCTGCAGCGCAACGATGAAATGAAAGACACCCCTTTTATTTTCCTGACGGCCAAAACCGAACGAAGCGATTTCCGGAAAGGCATGGAAATGGGAGCTGACGACTATATTACCAAACCTTTCAGCGGTACCGACCTGCTGCATGCCATTGAAAGCCGCCTTAAAAAGGCCTCCGTCAGGAAACAGGATTTCCCCGCTAACCTGCAGGGCCTCAATAAGCTGATGGAAGCCGCCGGCGGAAAAGGCACGCTTAAATCCCTTGCTGAAGGCCGGAACATAGACCGGTACAAAAAGAAACAGGCCATCTACGTAGAAGGCAACCATCCCACCAGCCTGTTCTACATCCAGAAGGGCAAAGTAAAGATCTTCAAGAAAAATGACGATGGTAAGGAGCTGGTAGTAGACCTGTACAACACGGGCGATTTCCTCGGGTATGTAGCCCTGCTGGAAGGCGGCACTTACCGGGAAACGGCAGAAGCGATGGAAGAAAGCGAGATTGCCGTTATTCCCCGCGAAGACTTTGAAGAGCTGCTGAACAACCACCGGGAAGTGGCCGTGCAGTTTATCCGCATGCTGGCCCGGAATGTGACGGTAAAAGAGCAGCAGTTATTGGGACTGGCCTACAACTCCCTTCGTAAAAAGGTGGCCGAAGCGCTGGTGAACCTTTATAACAAGTATAATGAGCGCAAAGAAACGCAGTTCGCAATCGACATCAGCCGCGATAACCTGGCCACCATCGCCGGAACGGCCACAGAATCGCTGATCCGCACACTGGGCGATTTCAGGGAAGAAAAACTGATAGACATCAAGGAAGGGACCATTGTCATCCTCAATGAAAAGAAATTATCCAGCATGCTGTACTAACCCTGCTGCCCGAAATGAACCATCAGGTACCCGTTGAATTCCGTGCTCAGTTTCTCGAAATTCTCTTTTATGATGATGATCTTCACTTCGAGTTTGCGCTGAACATCCATTATCCTTTTATATTCACCGTTAATGTGAAAACGGTCCTGCTGCAGGTGGTAAAGCTGTTCCCTTACCTCATGCTTCAGCAGGCTAAGCTGCTCATCCATTTTAAGAAAGCGGTTCTGGAAATACTCCAGCTCTTCCAGCCTGCTCCTGACAAAATCACTTTTTAAAATATCTGCCAGCCGGGTCTTGAATTGGATGTTCTCATCTTCCAGGAGGGCCAACTGTTTTCTCCAGCCCTCATTTTCATGTATCAGCTCACCTTTTTCGCCGTTGTTCATTGCTATATTCATGATTTGTACTGCCAAATTATACCTCCCCTGTTCGTTAAATAATGACAACGGTCAGCCAGTGCGCTGACCGTTGTCAACATGTCAAAAATTCACTGTTCTATCGGCCACTACCCCTCATCCTGGCACTTGTCAAACATACTGTTTGGTAGTTATGGCCATGCTGCAGAACAAATGTATCACGAGTCCATATGCTGAAACAGGATCGCGGTTAGTAAAAGAGCTGATTGTAATCATGGCCCCTTCTTCGTAATTTTCAGATCAGAAATACTTCAAAATGGGAGCTTCCAAAACGGCCTTATTCACAAAACAACAGAACGAAATAGCCCTTATGGCAAAGGCGCTGGCCCACCCGGCGCGTATAGCCATCCTGCAATACCTGGTAAAAGTGAACAGCTGTGTATGCGGGGATGTGGTAGACCAGCTGGGCCTGGCGCAGGCTACTACCTCTCAGCACCTGAAAGAGCTGAAAAAAGCCGGGTTGATCACCGGCACCATAGATGGCGCCAATGTTTGTTACTGCATTAACCCGGAGGCCTGGCAGCAATTCCGCCAGGTGTTTTCCGGTTTCTTCCAGGATGATGTAAAACAGGACCGCAATTGTTGCTAAACGGCCTAAAAATCCCTTTTTAACGTAGTATCCCCGATTCTATTTCTGCTTACTTTTAACCGTAAGCCATTCCACATTTAACCTAAAAAATGCTCACATGAAAAAAGCAACAGCAAAGAAACTGAGCCTCGGCAAGATCAGGATTGCCAGTTTAACCAAACCCCGGCAGGACGGTTTTATCCGCACCATCGACACCCAGTGCCAGGGCAATACTACGCCCATATCCGTTTGCCCCTGCATCAGCACGGGCCCCGGCGGATGCTCAGATCCCTGCTGAGACCACATTTCCTGTATAGAAAAGGGCGTATCGGTGCACGATACGCCCTTTTTTATGCCACCCGTGTCAACCCCGAACGGTCTTCCCCCGGAAAGCTACTGGCAGTATGGGTTTCCCTGTTTCAACCCTATGCCAACCAGTAGCTTTATACCGGTACAGGACAAGAAAAAGCCTGTCCGCCGGCTGACGGACAGGCTTTTAGCCTTATCATTATGCGATATGCTTATTCTTCGGGTTGCAGTAACAGCTTGAATTTCACGGCCGGATCATCTTTATGCCGGGTGTCGAATACGCGGAGCTGGTAGTAGTTGCCATGCACCCAGTCCTGTACGCTGTTGTCATAATAGGGGCTGCCGGGGTTACCGCTCTGGCCGCCGGGGTAGATGCCATAAGCCTCCGTGGTGGCGCCCAGTTGTACGATCATGCGCCAGGACGGGCCGTGGGTGGCCTTGGTGGCGTTCACAACGTGTGTGCCGCCGCCCGTGTACAGGTGCATCTGGCTGAAAGACGGCAGGGCCCTGGTGAGGTGGCGTATATCCGTACCCCGGTAACGGCCCCATTCCAGCCGCTGTTGGTTATCCAGCTGCCGGGCTTTTTCGGCCACTACCGCGAAAGACTCCCGTACCAGGTCGGTCAGGGTTTCTTTCCTGGCCGTATGGATATCGTCTATAAAGTGCATGGACGAATCCCGGATCAGCCATAACAGGGAGGCATTATCCTGGGGATAATCCATTACCAGGCTATCTTCCCGGTTCATCAGCTCATCGTCCCAGATCCGTTTTTTCAGTTCTTCCCACAGGAGGTAGAAGATGGTAGCGCCTTTGCTGTTGGGGGCGTTTTCCAGGTTCCATTCCTGCAGGATCTGGTAGTAAGGCTGCTGTGCGGCTGTAAGCGATTGCTGTGGCAGGTGTGCATTCAGCAGCGGCCTGGCAGCCCTGGCAAAGAGATTGGCATTATCGTTCTGCAGCTGCATCATGTCCTGGATGGTGATCTGGTTCATGGCAGAAAGGCGCTCGTTGATACGTTTACCCCTGTACAGGTCAAAGGTGCCAAAATAATAGTAAGGGTAGCTGCTGTCTGTAGGCTGCTGGTTGGCAGAGCTCACAAAGCCCCTTTCGGGGTTCCTGATATGCGGGTTCTCTGCCTGGGGAATGTACCCCTGCCAGGCAAAGGTGCTATCGGTACCGGGCAGGATGAATTTGCCCTGGTCTTTCCAGCGCAGGGGGAACTGCCCGTTATGCCAGAGGGCTATATCGCCGGTTTTGGAAGCAAATACAAAGTTCTGCGCCGGGCAGGTATAATGCTGCAGGGCTTCGAGGTATTCTTCGTAATTACGGGCCTTATCCAGCTTCAGGAAGGTAAGGATCTCGTTGGAATGATCATGGGCTTTCCAGCGCAGGGCCACGAAAGGCTGGCCCGGCACATCGTTGTGGAAGGTATTGTCAAACATAACGGGGCCCCATATGGTGTAGGCCACGGTATCGTAATACGGTTCCGCTCCTTTTATCTTAATGATTTCCACCCGTTGAGAGGCTTCCCGGTATTCGCCGTTGAAGAGGTACTGGCTGCGGCCGTTGCGGAATTTGACCGTATAATAGTCTTTCACGTCTTCAGAGCCGTTGGTTACGCCCCAGGCAATATGATCGTTAAAGCCGATGATCACCCCGGGGGCGCCGGGCAGGCTGGCGCCATAGACATTCATGCCGGGTGTGTGCAACTGCACTTCATACCAGAGGGAAGGCAGGCTGAGGCCCAGGTGCGGATCGTTACAAAGGATGGGCGCCCCGCTGCGGGTTTTGCCTGCGCCTACGGCCCAGTTATTACTGCCATTATCAGGGTCTGGTTTATCTTCCCTGAATTTCAGCAGGGCGGCTATCTCTTTAAGCGAACTATCAGCCGGCAGCATGGCATTCTTCACCGGTTTATCAAAGGCTGTGCCTTTAGGGATCACCGGGTCAATACTGTCGTTGCGGTCGGGATACATATTATCGAAGTCAGACTGTGTAAAGATGTGCCTTGCATTCGTATACTCAAGGTCGTTAACACCGCCGGTAAGATCGTAAGACATGTATTTTAACAGCGCGCCGCTTTTCAGGGCCGTCCAGGGTTCGGGGCGGTAGTCAAGCAGTTTGTATTCTATCGGCAGCTCGCTGTAAGACAGGCTGTTGATATAGGCATTCACGCCGGCAGAGTAGGCTTCTATTGCTATCCGGGTGGTACTGTCACGTAACATTTCGGCGGCTGCTACTTCAGCGGCATAGCCCATGCCCATACGGCGTTGCCGGCGATCATACTCCAGCAGTTTTGGGCCCAATATTTCAGAGAGGCGGCCCTGTGCGGCCAGCGTTTGCAGCTCCATCTGCCAGAGGCGGTCGCGTGCATGAAAATATCCCTCTGCGTAAAAGGCATCTGCTTCGTTTGCAGCAAAGATGTGGGGCACCATGCGGTCATCCAGCCAAACTTCCACTTTGCCTTTAAGTCCGGGTAAGGATAGTTCGTCATTAAAATCGTTTCCAATAGGTTCTGCGTTCTGCCAGAAGCCTTCCTGGGGGCTCAGGAATTTGCCCAGCGGGGGGGTAGCGCCCCACTGGCTGTTCAATACGCTGATCAGGATGAGGGTAATGGCTGCGGAGATAAGAAAGGGAATAAATCTCATAAGAATAATGCTGATGCTTGTGCAAATGAAGTTAGGGGAAAAAAATGAAAAAAAGCGGCCAGCTGCTAGCTGTTAGCTGTCAGCAGCTGTGTGCACCGATCCACTTCTTCCGGCGTATTAAAACTATGCAGCACAATACGCAGGCGCTCCTGCCCTTTGGGTACGGTGGGATGCAGGATGGGCCTTACATCCAGGCCTGCCTCCTGTAAGATGGCGGCCTGGCGGCGGGTACATTCATTGCCGGGGGTCATTACAATCTGTATAGGCGTTTCACTGGGCAATACCTGCAACCCGGCAGTACTTTGCCGAAAGCGGGCGATGAGCGCCGCCAGGTTTTCGCGGGACGTTCTCATATAGGGGAAGAGGTTATAGCTGGCCATTACCGCTGCAATGGCGGTGGGCGGTAAGGCGGTGGTATAGATAAAGGAACGGGAGAAATTGACCAGATAAGCGCGCAGCAGTTCAGAACCGAGTACGATGGCGCCATGACACCCCAGGGCCTTACCAAAGGTGTGCACACGGGCAAAGCAGGCGTCTGCCAAACCAAGGGCCTGTACCAGGCCTTCTCCCTGCTGACCTATAACGCCGGTAGCATGTGCTTCGTCTACGATCAGCGCGGCACCGGCTTTTTCACAGGCCGCTGCGATCAGTTGCAGGGGGGCCATATCGCCATCCATGGAATAAACAGATTCTACTGCCACGAATATATTACCGGTAGCGCGGCGCAGTTTTTTTTCAAGGTCGCCCACATCATTATGAAAGAAGGAAAAAGACTGTGCGCGGCTCAGGCGGATGCCATCGCGGATGGAAGCATGTATCAGCTGATCATAGATAACGGTATCTTCTTTCTGTGGTACACAGGAGAACAATCCAACATTGGCATCATAGCCGGAGTTGTAGATCAAACCTGCGGGCGCTGCATGAAAGGCGGCCAGGTTGCTTTCTGCTTCTTCTATCCAGGCGTAATTGCCTGCCAGCAGGCGGGAACCTGTACTGCCATGCATATAGGGCCTTTCCATCAGCAGGGTATGTACGGCCTCCTGCATTGCCGCGCTGCGTGCCAGTCCGAGGTAATCATTTGAGCAGAAGTCCACCATATGCGGCGCGGGCAGTTTCAGCTCCCTTAAAGCATGTTGCGTGCTGCGTTGTTCCAGTTGCGATTGCAGAAAGGTATCGTTCATTGGCCAAAGCTAAGGAATGTAATGTAAGATAGGCGCATCTGTACCGCTATGATTTTCCTCCGTTGAGAGTTTTGTAACTTGCAGGCTAAAATACCTTTACAAGTAATATGTCCAAAGTTTCCATCCTTGGCCTTCAGCTGCCAACGGACCCCCGCTGGGTGGACCTGGCCTCCATTTCACTGGAGGCGATACTGACCGACCATGCTTTTTGTGAACAGAAAGCTGCCACCGCCTGCATCTCATTAATTCAGCGCTACCCGGAGAAAGACCGCCTGGTGCAGGACCTCGCTCCTATTGTTACAGAAGAATGGGGACATTTCAGACAGGTGCTGGCTGAGATGAAGAAAAGGGGTTATAGCCTGGGCAAACAACGGAAAGACGCTTATGTGAACGAACTGATGCTGCACCAGGTAAAGGGTGGTACTGCAGAAGACCAGCTGCTGGACAAGCTGCTGATCTGCGCACTCATAGAAGCCCGCAGCTGCGAGCGTTTCCGCCTGTTAAGCGAAGGGCTGGAAGATGATTACCTGCGGGAATTCTACCGCAAATTCATGATATCAGAAGCGGGACATTACCGCCTGTTCATTGACCTGGCACGGGAATATGTGCAGGAAGAAAAAGTAACACAACGCTGGCAATACTGGCTGAAAACAGAAGCGGCTATTCTGAAAGCGATGGAAGTGAGGGGGGACAGGATGCATTGATGGGAGAGCTGTTAGCTTTTGGCTGCCGGCTGCAAATAGCTAGAAATTAAACCCAATATTTACGTAGCCGCGGAGGCGGCCGTCCTGGTCGCAGTACATCAGGGAGGCTTCGATGGGGCCGAGGCGGGAGCTGTAACCGGCCGTAACGGCGTAACCACTCAGGTATTTGTATTTGGCGCTTACATCGTTGATGACATCATACACAGCGACGCCTGCTCTTGGGATCAGGAAAATATTACGGGCAATTTCCCGTTGGTATGCCAGTTGTAACGTGGCCGCGCTGGAAGTGATCACCTCGCCCTCATAGATACCGGGAAAGGTGAGCTGGTGATGCGTTACGTTATTCAGGCCGCCCATCAAATAACCGTTTACGATAGGCTGGTTGTAATCATAGTTCACTCCTCCCCCTGCGCCAAACTGTATCGCATCTTCTCCTCCCAGGGGGAAATAATATTTCAGCTGGAGCATGGCATGCTGGTAATTATTAAACCGCAGCTGCAGGCTGTCCAGGTGTATCTCCCGTCCGTTGCTATAGGCGCGGAAACCGTGGTTCTGGTTGTATACATACCCCGCTTCAAACTGCAGGTCTGTACCGCTGCGGGGATAGATCTTACGATCCAGCGAGTTGATCCCGAAGTTCAGAAAAGAATTCAGCTGGTTGATATTGCCCCTGATCTCCTCTTCAGAATCGAATGTGGGCCTGTAATTAAAATACTCCCAGCGCGTGCCTAGAGCTATACTCATGATACGGCTCAGGGCATACTGCATATGTATTTCCGTATTGGCGTAATTGGTACGGTATTGCTGCGAGCGGCGGAAGTTTTCATAGAGGTTCAATCCATTATTCTCATAGTATACGCCCATTCCAAAACCGAAATCCCTTTTGCGTCCCAGGTATTTAAAATACTCTGCCCGCAGGCGGGGATTCTCGCTGATACCGGCTGTAACAAAGGAGCGGGAGTTGGGCACAATAAAGTTACGTTGGGTAATATTTACAATAGCGCTGGCATTGGTGTAGGTGTTGTAGTTCAGGGCCACCTTGATATAAGTGAGCGGGTTCTCTTCCACATTCACGTCCATACGGCTTTTGGCAGGTCCTTCGGGCAGCAGGTCATAGGTGATCTCTTTATAAAAGCGGGTACCGAAAACATTGCGCACCGCATCGCCTAACTGATCAGGATTATAGCAGCCATCTGCTTTCAGGTTCAGTCTGCCGAGGAAAAATTTCTCATCAGAATGCACCAAACCATTTACACGTACCGCGGTAAGCTCTACATCGGGCACAAAGGGTAAGCGATTTTTCACAAAGGGAGTGCCGGGGTACAGTGCATTCAGCGAATCTGCCAGGTGTTTGAAAACAGGATACATTTCCCGGCCCCTGATCTTGCCCAGCTCAATGATGGAATCTACACTGCCAAAGCTGGCGGCGGAATAGTTTTCCAGGTTATGATGAATATAGATATCACATTGTTTGCGCGCATCCCTGAAATCAACGGCATCTTTATAAAACCCCAGCTGGTAGAGGATATCAAAAGCGGTGTTCAGTTTATCTGCCTTACGGAGGCCGCCTGCCACATTGGAACCGATCACGATATCAGCGCCCATTTCCTTGGCGGTGATCACCGGGAAATTGCGTACCACACCGCCGTCCACCAGTTTCCGGTCGCCTATCTTAACGGCCGTGAAAATGGAAGGAATGGCCATACTGGCCCTCAGACTGGACACGAGATGACCGGTATCCAGGGTGACGATATCGCCGGTAGCTACATCGGTGGCAATACATTTAAAGGGGATGTTCAGTTTGGAAAAATCCCTTACATCCTTGGCGGGCCAGCATAACCGGGCCAGTTCCAGCCATAGCTGCTCCCCGGTAATTACGCCGGATGCCAGCTTGGGTTTGCCATATTCAAACGGGATCTCGATAATGTATCTGTTGTATTCGGCCTTTTCTTCGTAGGAGATATCTGTGAGGGCGGGCTGGTTGGCAAAGAGATTGTCCCAGTTCAACCGGTGGGCCAGCGTTTCAATCGTATCACCTGAATAGCCCATGGCATAAAGGGCGCCTACAATACTGCCCATACTGGTGCCTGTAATGTAGTCTACCTTTAAACCTGCGCTATCCAGTGCCTGCAGTATACCAATGTGGGCCAGTCCCTTAGCTCCGCCGCCGCTGAGCGTTAACCCTATTTTAGGTCTTTCATTACCTGTCTGCGCCTGCAGACCGGCCGGCCGTATACAAATCCCCAACAATAACGCTACTAGTATTATGCTATAAAACCTCATAATGATACTGTCCTCCAGGCTCAACGTGATATCTCTAAAGTTAACGGATTCATCTGACAGTAAAACGAGGGGCAGCCCCATTTCCCCTATAAAAGATAAAAAAATAATAATATTTTTTCTATCTTCTCCCCCATCTTTATAAAAGCTACGGATGAAAAACACGAAAAACCAGCATATCTGGCAGGTGATCCTTGCGTCTTCTGCCGGTACATTGATCGAGTGGTATGACTTTTACATTTTTGGAAGCCTGTCTGCCATTATCTCCGAGAATTTCTTTCCACCCAGCAATCCCGACCTGGCGTACATTGCCACACTGGCCACCTTTGCGGTGGGTTTTGTGGTGCGTCCTTTCGGCGCCATCATATTCGGGCGGCTGGGAGATATTGCGGGGCGCAAATACACTTTTCTCCTCACCCTGCTTATCATGGGCGGGTCTACCTTTGCTATTGGCCTGATACCTGATTATGAACGTATAGGCATTCTTGCACCTATCATTGTACTGCTGTTGCGCTTATTACAGGGCCTTGCCCTGGGCGGGGAATACGGAGGCGCGGCCACCTATGTGGCAGAGCACTCCCCGGCAAATCAACGCGGTTATTATACCAGTTTTATACAAACCACTGCCACACTGGGATTATTTGTTTCACTGGCGGTGATCCTCATTACGCGCAACGTAATGGCGCCGGAAGACTTTAACAGCTGGGGATGGCGCATTCCCTTCTGGCTGTCTATCTTCCTGGTGATCATGTCTTACTACATCAGGATACGCCTGCAGGAATCGCCGCTGTTTGCCCGGCTGAAAGCGGAAGGCAAAACTTCCCGCAACCCGATCAAGGAAAGCTTTGGCAGGAAAGAGAACCTGCGGCTGGTGCTGCTGGCTTTGTTCGGCGCTACCATGGGACAAGGCGTGGTGTGGTATACCGGGCAATTTTACGCGCTCTCCTTCCTGCAGAAAACCATGGAACTGGAATTTGTGCAATCCAATATCGTGATCGCCATTGCGCTGGTGCTGGGCACGCCCTTCTTTATTTTCTTCGGTAAACTGTCTGACAAGATAGGCCGCAAGAAGATCATGATGAGCGGATTGCTGCTGGCAGCGCTGGCCTACTACCCTATTTACATGGCGATGGACAATACCGTGAAGCTGGAGCGCAAACAGGAGCTGCCGGGCCAATACCGTATAGAGACCAAATTCACCCCTAACGAGGATGGGTCCAGCACGGAGCGGCTCTCCCGCATACGCGTATACGATGATGGCACACAGGTAAAGGAAATCACGGCCACTACCGCCGGCAAATCAGAAGTCAAACGGGAAGTAACAGTGAGCACGGCCACCATTGGATGGCTGGTGCTGCTGGTATTTATACAGGTAATATTCGTGACAATGGTATATGCGCCCATTGCCGCCTTCCTGGTAGAGCTGTTCCCCACCAGGATACGTTATACTTCCATGTCGCTGCCCTATCACCTGGGCAACGGCGTGTTTGGCGGACTGCTGCCTACTATCTCAACACTGCTGGTTACACAAACGCATAACCACCTGGCAGGGCTGATCTACCCGATAGGGATTTCGGTGGTGTGTTTGGTTGTGGGGGTTTTGTTTGTGAAGGACCCGGAGGGGGAAATCAGCAGCTAGCAATTAGCTGTTGGGTATGGGGTTGGAGTTGAAGTAGTGGGCGAGGCTGGTGAGGGGGAGGTAGGGATGTTGCTGTTGCAGGGCGGCTACCTTACGGGCATAGGTGTGAAGGAATTGCTGGTGTTGGGGGCTTTGGGGATTGAAAGGTTTGTGTTGGCGCGCCCGGTTCAGGTCCTGGATGGTTTTGAGTAATTGCTGGCTGTTGGGATGAACGCAGCTGTTTACAAAATGTTCCCAGACATAATTTACTGCTGCTTCGTTGGGGTGAACGAGATCGTCTTTATAAAAACGATAATCCCGCAGATCGTCTATTACCAGCTCGTAGGCGGGAAAATAGAAAAGGCGGTCAAACTTGTTCACCAGCTGATGTACTACCTGTAAGAGAATGGCCTTGCTGAGGTTATTCTCTACTACCCCGTCGCGGGCGTAGCGTACGGGACTAACGGTGAAGAGTATATTGATATCCCGGTTATGGAAAAAGAGCCGGTGCATCATATTATCCAATGCGGTGATGATCTCGTCTGCCGTGAGCAGTTTTTTATAGAAAGCAGACATGGGCACTTTATGGCAATTGGCTACCAGCCGGCCGTTCTCCTTTAACACATAAGCATGGGCAGCGCCCAGGGTGATCACCAGCCAGCGGGCTTTGTCAAGACAGGCGGCGGCCTGTTCCTGCGCTGTGTTGATATTATCCAGCACTCCGGCAGGCGTAAGGGCGGAAAAACGGCTGTGATGGTCCCAGCTGTGCCAGAGATCATTGTGCATGAAGAGATCTGCTTCCGTATACTTTTTACGGTCCAGGTAGCTGTGCAGCGCCTGGGTGATGCTGACCGGATTATAGAGAATGCCGTGAGGGTTGACCAGGGCCGGGAATAAATGCTGCTGCAGCTTTGCGCCCATCTCCTCTGCAAAACAGGAACCCACCAGGAGCAGCTGGTCCTGGTATTCAACGGCAGGTTCGAGCGGTGCGACGGGAAATGTGAGACGGAAGTGCATGGTGATAAGCTTTTAGCGGTTGGCGGTTAGCAGTTAGTAAATGAATATTTTGTCGGCGAGACGTTGCGCTTCGTGTAAGGCAGCTGGATGGAGGTTTATGTGCTCATTATGCTGCCGGCAGAACCATAAGAGGTTTTCCGTGGCGATGTTGCCCACCAGGTCGTCTTTAGCCATGGGGCAGCCTCCTATGCCTTTGATGGTGCTGTCGAAACGGCGGCATCCCTGCTGGTAGGCGGCCAGCACTTTTTCTTCCCAGTTGTGCGGCGCAGAATGGAAATGCGCGCCGAATTCCACCCCGGGATAGGCCGGTACTAATGCTTTAAACAGCCGGATGATGATGGCAGGATCTGCCACGCCAACGGTATCTGCCAGGGAGATGATGGAGATGTCCATCCCTGCCAGTTCGCTGACCCATTGTGCGGCGATGCCTGCATCATATGGATCGCCGTAGGGATTGCCGAAGCCCATGGAGATGTATACCACCAGTTGTTTGCTGTTCTTGATGCAGAGCTCCTGCAGGGTTTGCACCAGCTCCAGCGATTCGGCGATGGTCTTATTGGTATTCCTCAGCTGGAAGGTTTCTGAAATAGAGAAAGGATATCCCAGGTAGGTGATCTCATCGAACATCACTGCTTCTTCCGCTCCGCGCTGGTTGGCCACGATGGCCAGCAGGCGGCTGCCATTGGCGGAGAGCTGCAGCTTAGACAACACTTCCGCAGTATCTGCCATCTGCGGAATGGCTTTGGGTGATACAAAGCTTCCGAAGTCGATCGTATCAAAACCTACCTGCAACAAGGCGTTCAGATAATTTACCTTATCGGCCGTAGCAATGGGGTGTGTCCACCCCTGCATGGCATCGCGCGGACATTCGATCAGTTTCATGGTTGTTGTAATTTGAGTCCATGGTCGATGGTCCATAGTCCATGGCAGGCCACAAAGCATAGACGCACTCCTGGCGGAACGTGCTATGGACTATGGACCATCGGCCATCGGCTAACCTATCTCCCTTTGTTTCATTGCTTCATACAGGATGATGCCGGCGGCAACAGAAACGTTGAAAGATTCGAAGTTGTTGCTCATGGGAATACGGAAAAGGGTATCCGCTGCCTTTAACAGGGCAGGATACACGCCTTTGTCTTCCGAGCCCATGATCACCGCTACCGGCTCTTTCAGATCACAGTCGTAGAGTTTCTCCGTTGCCTCCATTTCACTGGCCATTACCTTGATACCGTTGAGGTGCAAGGTATCAATGGCTTTGAGGAGGCTGTTTACCCTGCAGACGGATATCTTTTCCAATGCGCCGGCAGAAGATTTAATGGCTTCCTCGTTGAGGGAGGCGATGCCTTTGTCCGGAATAATGATGGCCTGCGCACCACAGCATACCGCGCTGCGGGCAATGGCGCCTATGTTACGTACATCTGTAATACCGTCCAGTATCAGGAACAGGGGCGTAAGGCCCTGGTCTGTTGTGTGAGAGATGACATCCTGCAGGTCGAGGTAGGTAACCTGTCCTGTTATCGCTATACATCCCTGGTGATTGGCCTGGGTAAGACTGTTCAGCTTTTCTACCGGCACCAGGTTGATGGGAATGTTATACTCTGCAGCCAGTTGCCTGATCTGCGGGATGATGTCGCCGGTGGCATTACGCAGCATAAAGATGCGTTCAATAGTTTTGCCTGCCTGTATCGCCTCCACCACCGGCTGCCGTCCTATTACCATGGAAGAAGCTTTGGGCCTGGGCGCACCTTGTCTGCGGGGCGCGCCCCCACGGTATGAAGTGTTTTTGCGTTGATCCATTGGGTGCAAGTTAGGAAAAATTAGTCCATGGCCGATAGTCCATAGTCCATGGCAGGTTACAGGGAGGCAGCTGCCTGCCTGACAGGAGGTGCTATGCACTATGGACTATCGGTTATGGACTCCCCGCTACAACGCTCCTTCCAGCATCATGAGTTTGATCTTCTGGATGGCGGCGATGGATAGCGAATCGGTGATCTGGTGAGTTTTTACCATCTGGTAGGCCTGTTCAAAGGGGATGCGTTGGGTGGTCAGCTCTTCTGTTTCTTCGGGCTGGGCGCTGCGCTGTTCCAGGCCACGCGCCAGGTAGACGATACCTTTTTCATCAGACACGGAATTGGAGAGATGCATGTGAACGATCAGCTCCCACTGGCTGGCTACGAGCCCGGTTTCTTCCAGCAATTCGCGTTTGGCGGAAAGGAGCGGGTCTTCTGCCAGGGGGCCGCCGCCTTCGGGGATCTCCCAGGAGAACTGTTCCAGGGGGAAACGGTACTGCCCCACCAGGTAAATATGCTGTTCCTCATCAAGGGCCACTACGCCGATAGCCAGGTTCTTGAAATGTACTACACCGTAAATGCCGGGGCCTCCGGCGGGGTTCAATACCTGGTGTTCTGTGAGGCGGATCCAGTTATTGTCGTACTGTACCTGGCTGGAAAGTATTTTCCATGGGTTGTTGTGCATCGTTTCCATGCGCTAAAGATATCAAAGGCTGAGATAATAGTAATAGGAACCTGTGTCCTTTTCAAAGCCCAGCTTTTCGTACAGCGCCTGAGCGTTCACGTTGCTGGTATAGGTCTGCAGCATGATCCATTTAGCGGAAGTAGACCTGGCGAAATCCTGTGCAGCGGCAATTAAAGCCCTGCCAACACCGCGGTTGCGATACTCCTCGCTTACATACAGATCATTCAGTACCCAGGCCCTTTTCATGCCTACGGAGGTAAAGAAGGGATAGAGTTGTGTGAAGCCGATGGGACGGCCCTGGTCCTGCGCCAGGTAGATCACACTTTCGCGGTTGCGCAGGCGGTCGGCAATGAATGCTTCGGCGCCGGCCGGATCGGAGGATTGTTCATAGTAGATGCGGTAGGCATCAAAGAGCCCCGCTACGGCGGCGGCATCAGCAAGGGTAGCTTCTTTTACAGTCATGGTATAAATTTAGGGTATCTCTTTAATGTTGTGTAAAAATAAAGATGCCCTATCCGGTAAAAACCGGTGGGCATCTGTTCTATACTTCTATCTAAATCGTTCAGTTTAAAAGCTCACCTGCAGCTGACGCAGGTGATGTTTGAAGTGATCCAGGTAGTCTGTTACCAGGAACTCCAATGTTACCGGCTCATGGTTCCCTATTCTGCAGGTTTGTTGTAAAGCTTCAGCCGGGATGAGCTGCATTACACGCGCCAGGTTGCCATTGATAGTGGCCCATACCAGGACCAGCGTTTCCCAGTCGGCATCCTGGTAACCCTGGGCTTCCACCCAGAAGTTCTGATCATAGCCGGGCATTTCAATGGGCCCCTGCTGTGCGCGTACAAAGCGCTGATGATTATTCAGAGCAGAATCTATCAAATGACCGATGATCTCCTTTTTACTCCATTTACCGGGGGCAGGCCTGGCCGCCGCTTCTGCCTGGGTGAACTGCTGCAATTGCGGTATCACTACCGCGATCACCTGTTCCAGGCCTTTTGCAGTTTCCTGTGCGGCGGTATACTCAGCTAAGCTCATACGTTTCTTTGTTTTTATTTACAGCGGTATTGACCATGTATACACCGGTAAGCGTAACCAGGCAGGACATGGCCGTGGTCCAGTTCAGTTGTTCGTCCAGTACCAGCCAACCCAGCAGCACCGCTACAATGGGATTGATATATGCGTATACGGAAGCCAGCGAAGGCGGCAGGTTGTTCAACGTATAGACATAGGCGGAATACCCTAATATGGAGCCGAAGAAGATCAGGTAGAGCAGGCTGCCCCAGGCTTCGGCCGTGAACTGTGCCTGGAAGAAATCGCCCGTGATCAGGGTGATGCCCAGCATCACAATACCACTGAACAGCATTTCGAAACCTGCGCCATAGAGATAGTTCACTTCCAGCGCCCATTTGGCGGTGAGCACAGAGCCCATAGACCAGGACAAACAACTGATCAGCACCAGCATGATACCGAAGCGGAAATCAGGATTGGTAAGATCTCCCAGGTAGTCTGAAAAGATACCTATCACCCCGATGAAACCGATCACCATCCCCGCTATAAGCAAGGGAGATATGCGGTTCTTCTGTTGTACCAGGAAGAAGCCGAAGATCGTCATCCAGATAGGCACCGTGGCGGCAATAATGGCCCCCAGTCCGGAGGGGATATATTTAAGCGCCCAGGTAAGCATACCATTAGCGCCTACCAGCATCATGGTACCGATAATAAAGAGGCGTGACAGGATCTCCTTACCGGGCAGCTTATAACCTTTGAGTAAAAAGAAGCCTACTAGCAGCACACCGGCTACTGCCTGTCTAACCCCGGAGAGCATCAGGCCATGCATATGCTGTACGCCTATACGGGCGGCCAGGTAAGTGGTACCCCAGAAAATACTTACAATGCCTAAAGCGATATAAGCCTTTGTTGTATGAGTGGATTGCAACATAGTCAGAGCTTTTAGCTTTTAGCTGTCAGCGACTAAAAACCGGTTACTGATAACAACATCTTCCATTTCCTGCCAGGTTTTCCTGACATCGTCTTCTGTAGTGCGCCAGTTCACTATGGCGGCGCGGATGGCGGGCATATCCTTGTAAACGGTCGGCGTCATAAAGGCGATGCCACGTGTTGCCATCACCTCCAGGAAACGGGCGGTGGCGGCGGCCAGCTCTTCCTGCTGAAGGTTGAGCGTAAAGCAGGCCACGCAAAGGTTTACCGGCGACAGGAGCATGAAATGCGGACTATCATCGATCAATGATCCCAGCAGTTTTGCCTGCCGTATATTATCTTCCACCATCTCCTTATACCCCTGCCTGCCATATGCCAGCAGCGAATACCAGGCCGGTAGGGCGCGCAGGCGGCGCGAATTCTCCGGAACATGATGGATGAAGTTGAAATCTTTTGCGGGATCGCCCAGGTAAGCGGCGCCAACATTCTTGAAAGTTTCTGCCTGCAGATCAGGATACCTGCAAAAGATCATCGCTGCATCGTAAGGCACGTTCATCCATTTATGTGCATCGATGGTGATGCTGTCTGCCGCCTCCCATCCTTTCAGCAGATGTGCATATTTAGGGCTGCAGGCGGCAAATCCGCCGAAGGCAGCATCTATATGCAGCCAGAAATTATAGCGTTCTTTTAAGGCGGCCAGGGCGGCGATATCGTCAAAGTCAGTGGTGTTGACAGTTCCCGCGCTGGCTACATAAATGACCGGCTGATCTTTATGTGTTTCGAGCCAGGACTCCAGCGCGGCAATGTTCACTGATTCGCGCAGGGGCAGCGCTGGTATCTTCACCAGTGCATCCCTGCCGATACCCAGCATAGAGAGGCATTTAGGCACACTTGAATGAGGTACGCAGGAAAGCACGCGTACATCATGCAAGACGCCCAGCCCTTGCTGACCAATATCTTTGCCCTGCTGCCGTCCCAGCCACTGGCGGGCTACTGCAAGGCCTGTAAAGTTTGACATGGTAGCGCCACTTACAAAGCTGCCGGCAAAAGTATCGGGTAAACCAAACAACTGGCGTGCCAGTTGCAGCGCTTCTATTTCAATATTAAAAGCCGCACCGCCTTTATCAGCCGCATTCATATCTATTGCCGAAGCGAGCCAGTCGCCTGCCAGGGCCGCCGGTGTAACACCGCCGGTAACAAAGCCCCAGTAGCGGGGACCCGCGCCTGCTGCCAGGTAAGGGCCGTACTGCTCCCTGAACCTGTTCAGGGTAGCGATGGCGCCGGCGCCATCCTGTGGCAGCAACGCTTCCGCCTGTTCGGGCATGGCTATGCTGGCGGGCAGTTCATCCACACGGGACAGCAGGTCGGCACTGAATTGCTGCGCTGCTGCCAGCAGATCGTTGAGCTGTGTAAGGTCTTGTTCCAGGCGGGCATTCATTTTTCTAACGTTTAGATCATATCGGTAGAGAGAGCAAAATTCACACAAAAAAACAATCTAAAACAGATGCAGTTTTATAAAAATTGACCAGATCAGATTGGCGAACAGCTGCCGGCTGTTAACTGGAAAAGTTTGGTTTTAGTGGATGGAGTAATACAGACAAATTGTTTCCTAGAATAGTTGCTGGGTACCGTATTTATGTTTCCACTCATGTTCCAGCAACCACTTCTTACGCCAGATGCCGCCACCAAAGCCGGTGAGCGCGCCATTACTGCCAATAACGCGGTGGCAGGGTACCACAATCGGCAAATGATTGCTGCCATTGGCGCTGCCTACTGCGCGAATACTTTTAGGGTTATTGATCTGCCTGGCCAGCTGCATATAGGAAATGGTGGTACCATAGGGAATGGTCAACAATTGTTGCCACACAGATTGCTGAAAATCGGTGCCGCTTTGCTGCATGGGAAAACCAAAGCCCTGGCGGCTGCCTGCAAAATAGGCTTCCAGTTCTTCCAGGCAACGCCGGAAAACATCCGGCAACTGATCTGTATTTTCTATCACAGGCGGTTCGAACAGGATATGACTGATATACTGATCATTGCCTGCAATGCCCAAAGGCCCGATGGGCGACTGGAAGATGTGATGACAAGTATCCATGGTAATTAACTTAAGCTTCTCCATAAATAGAACGTGGCATATGCCGCGTGGTGTTTCCAATGTTCTGTATAGGCTTTTACTGCTGCCAGTACAGGTTTGGCCGTTAGCTGCAACTGCCTGCGCAAAGCGTTGTGCAGACCTGCATCTTCCAGTGGCAGGGCCTCGGGGAAGCGGCAGTATTTCATGAGCACGTAATTGGCAGACCAGTTACCGACCCCTTTCCACTGCAGCAGGTATTGCCTGGCGGCTTCATATTCCATCTGCTGCAGCTGTGCGTTGCTTAAGCGGCCATCGGCCATAGCGGCTGCAATCCCGATGATATACTGCGCCTTGCTGCGTGAGAACTGCATGCTGGTAAGATCTTCCGGCTGCAGGCCTGCAATAACGGCGGGATGTGGGTATAAATAATGATCTTCTCCGTTGATCACTTCGTGATAGCCAAAACGTTCAACCAAACGGCGGCGAAGGGTATAAGCAAAAGGCAAACTGATCTGCTGCCCGGTGATGGTCCAGGTAATGGATTCGAACAGATCAGGGATGCCGATGAGGCGCAGGCCCTTGTAACGTTGTACCAGCGGCGCCAGTATTTCGTCCTGTGCAGCAAATTGGTAGAACGGCTGCAGGTCCGCATCCAGGTGCAGCCAGTGAGTAAGGAAGTTGCGGATGGCCTCTTCATTAACAGTAATGCCCCAGGTATTGGTGACCGTTACTTCGAGTGCTTTCTTACTGGCGGCTTCACGTACTTTCAGCAGCAACGGCGCGCCGTCTTGAATGATCATGCGCTGCAGGCAGCCATCCTTTACAAAGTGCAAACATTCGCGGTCTGAACGGCTCAGGAACACCAGGCATTCTGCAAAGGAGAACTGGTCAGGATATTTAACTGGTACGGTGATCATGGTTTACATCGTTTACAGGCCCTGAACCCGTTCTTCAGGGCCTCATCGCGGGTGGCATAAAAAATAACGTTGTCGGGACGGGGGTTCGCGGAACAAGATGGCTTGCAAAAGATACCGGTGGTCTTTACCGCGTTGAAGAAGAGGCCGTCAAAATCTTTGTCTTTGCTCAGCATGGCCTGCAGCATCACGGGGTATGTCAGCGGCGTGCCTTTTTTATAGCCGGTACGCTCGAGGAATACGCCGTGATCGTTATTGAGCGAGCGGCGGTTGCCTGCCATGTAAGGCTGCAGCCAGTCTCTGAGCTGATAAAAGGCGGTTTTGTTGAGGTAGCCGTAGCGTTCACGCCCGGCCTGGTAGATCCGTATCCAGCCGCAGTCTTCCAGCATGTTAATATGTTTGGACACTGCCTGGCGGGTAATATCCCCGAAATGCTCATTGATCTGGTTCACATTCAGCGGCTGTTGCAGCAACAGCTCCAGTATCTGCCTGCGTACCGGATCAGCAAGACCTTTAAAGAGTTCATCCATTTGCGCAACTAATAAGTTGCTCAAATTAGTGCAACTTTTCTGTTGCGCAAAATAAATCCAGGAGTAGATAAGTTAGTAGTTACGCACTGCAGGCAGTTTACGGGTAGACACTACCATGCGGTTCCATCCCTTGATGGTAACAATGAGCATGAGCAGCTCCACCGGTGTTGCGTTCCATGCTATGGACTATCGACCATGGACCATGGACTGCCTGGCTTTATGCACCAGCTTAAAAATAGTAAGCAGGTGGTGCGCTTCATGCAGCAGGAAGAATTCCGTCCATTCTGTAATATTCAGTTTGCCATAGCTGGCGTGAGTGCCCGTGCGCAGCAACTGTTCATTGCTGAGGCTTTCCAGCAGTTGAATGATCTGCTGGCGATCTGCTTCCAGCTCCTTTAAGAGGGTTCCTGAAGATTGCCTGCGCCAGTAGAGGAAAGTTGGATCATCATCCCCTATATAGCGGTCAAAAAAAGGATCCTGGCTGTCCAGTATGCGGTGCAGGCGGCTCAGGAACTGGGGCTGGTAGCTTACCAGGTGAGCCATATTCTCATGCACAGACCATTTCCCCGGCTCCAGTTCGCCCATCAGCTGTTCTTCAGCCAGGGGAGCGATGATCTGGGCCAGGGCAAAATGCTGGTGCTGCAAACGTTCAGATAAAGATGTATAGAACATATTGGCGGAAGGAGTTTAATGGCTGCAAAATAAGTTGTTTTTCGTTAGGCAAAACAGATACAGTTTTATTAATTTTGACCAGATCAGATTTTTTGCCATGTTAAAGACCGCCGAGCATTTATACCTGCAGATAGCAGACCGTATTGAGCAGCTGATAGAAAAAGAAGTGCTGAAGATCGGGGACAAACTGCCCTCCGTACGCTCTATCAGCAAAGAGCAGGGCGTAAGCCTGAGCACGGCCTTCCAGGCCTATTATCACCTGGAAGCAAAAGGACTGATAGAGCCCCGGCCAAAATCAGGCTACTATGTACGGTTCAGTCCGCGTAAGCTGCGGGATATCCCCAAAACCTGTGAGCCGGTAAAGAAGGCGTCGGAAGTAACGGTCAATGAAATGATCTCCCGGGTGTACCACAATAACACGGCGGAGAATCTCCTGAAATTCTCGCTGGCAGTGGCTGCAGACAGTATGCTGCCGGCCGCCAAAATAGCCAAATCCATGGTGCAGGCCATCCGTAAATCGCCCGATGGCGGGATTGGCTATGAATCCACACAGGGTAATGTGAACCTGAGAAGGCAGATAGCCCGCATGAGCATACAGTGGGGCGGCGTGATCAGTGAAGACGATGTGGTGACCACCAGCGGTTGTACCGATGCCCTTACCCTGAGCCTTTGCGCCGTGACCCAGCCGGGAGACACCATTGCACTGGAAAGCCCCGCTTACTACGGTTCGCTGCAGCTGGCCGCCAGCCTGGGATTGAAAGTACTGGAAGTGCCCACCAACCCGGTTACCGGCGTTGACCTGGACTACCTGGATAAGGCTATTCCCCGCTTTAATATCAAGGCCTGCCTGTTTGTGACCAATTTCAATAATCCGCTGGGCTCCTGTATGCCCGACACCCATAAACGTGAACTGGTACGCATACTGGAGAAGTACGATATCCCGCTGATAGAAGACGATATCTATGGTGATATTTACTTTGGCAGGGAACGGCCCAGCCTTTGCAAAACTTTTGATGAAAGCGGCATTGTACTTACCTGCAACTCTTTCTCCAAAGCCCTGGCGCCGGGCTACCGTGTGGGCTGGACACTGCCCGGCAAGTATAAGGACAAAGTGCTGCGCCTGAAACGCAACCACTCTATTGCCTGCCCTTCCCTACCCCATGCCGCTATTGCGCATTTCCTGGAGAACGACCGCTATGAACATCACCTGCGCGGTATGCGCAAACAGCTGCATACCCAGAGCCTCCGCTATTTACAGGCCATTGCTGATTACTTCCCGGAAGATACCCTGGTAACACGGCCTACCGGCGGTTTTGTACTGTGGCTGGCCCTGAATGAAAGCATCAACACCTACGAGCTGTATGAGCTGGCGCTGAAACAACGGATCACGTTTGCACCTGGGCGCATGTTCTCCCTGCAGGACCGCTACCGTAACTGTTTACGCATCAGTTTCGGGAACCCCTGGAACAAACAGGTGGAAGAAGGGATCAAGACATTGGGAAAGCTGATCAGGAAGCTAGGTTAAAAGAAAGGCCGGAACATGAATATCCCGGCCGTGCTTAAACCTACAACTGTATTACACTGTAATGCGGTTAATTATGTTGTTTTACGATAGTTCCAGATCGCTATTCCATTCATCACCAGCGCGTACGCCAGCATGATCAGCAGGTAGGTCTGTATGTTAGCCAAGCCGCTGCCTTTGAGCAGCACCATGCGTATCACTTTCACAAACCAGGCAATAGGATTGAACCATGTCAATACCTGCGCCCATCCGGGCATGCTTTCTACAGGTGTAAAAAGGCCACTCATCAGCATGAATATGAGCACAAAGAACCAGGCAATGAACATGGCCTGCTGCTGCGTTTCTGTAAAAGTAGAGATGAGCAGTCCCATACCCAGCATTACCCAAAGGTATACGGCGGCAAACAGGAAGATAAGCCATATGCTGCCCGCCATAGGGAGGCTGAATACCAGTTTGCCTACCAGCAGGCCGAAAGCCAGTTCAAACAAGGCGATGATCCAGAAAGGGATCAGCTTACCCAGGATAAAGTGATACTTGCGTATAGGCGTTACATTCAACTGTTCTATTGTGCCGATCTCTTTCTCTTTCACGATATTCATGCCTGACAGGAAGGAGCCGATCATGGTAATCAATACCACCAGTATGCCGGGCACCATATAGACCTTATAATCCAGGCGGGTGTTGAACCAGTTGGAATAAGTAACCTCTATCACGGGAGGAGCATTGCGCTCGTCCATTGCCAGCCATTCTGTACGTATGTTCTTGTTAAAATCCCTGATAATGCTACCTGCATAGGCATTGGCCAGGCCAGCCTTGGTGCCGTTGATCGCGTTCACCAGCAGCTGCAGGGGCGCTTTATCTTCCTTTACCAGGTCGCGTTCAAAGTGCCGGGGCACAACAAGCACAACATCGGCCTTATCGCGCTGCAGGTCTTCATATGCCTCCTTAATATTGAAGGTATGCCGCTGCAGTCTGAAATAACCGCTGGAAGTGAGTTTGTGCACCAGCCGTTGCGACCAGGGAGAAAGGTCGTAATCCACTACGTCTATGGCCATGTTCTTCACTTCGTAGTTAGCGGCATAAGACAATACCAGCAGCTGTACAATGGGAATGATAAAGATGATCCTTACCATCGCCTTATTCCTGAAGATCTGCAGGAATTCTTTCTGCAATATAAATCGGATGGTACGCATCAGCTTAAACGGATTTTAAAGTTTCGTATGCTCATTATTACAAAGAACAGCGTCATACCCACCAGCACCAGTGTTTGCGGCCATACATACTGCAGGCCCGAACCTTTCAGCATGATATCTTTCAGGATGATGATGAACCATTTTGCAGGCATGATATTAGACAGCCATTGCAATGGCAGGGGCATGCTTTCAATGGGAAATATAAACCCGGAGAGTAAGGCAGTGGGCATCAGCAATCCCATCATGGAGGCCATCATGGCCGTTTGCTGCTTATCGGTGACCGACGAGATCAAAATACCCAGAGAAAGCGATGTAAGCACAAACAGCACACATTCTGCCAGCAGCAATACCAGGCTTCCTTTAATGGGCATACCGAAGATAAATACACCCATGGTCAGAATGATCAGCGCGTTGATGAATGACAGTACGATATACGGCACCACTTTACCTACTATGATCAGGGCAGGAGGCAGCGGCGATACCAGCAGTATTTCCATAGTGCCCAGCTCCTTTTCACGGGCAATGGTAATGGAGGTCATCATAGCGGATACCAGCAGCAGGATGAGGGTCATCACACCCGGTACAAAAAGGAACACACTTTTCAGCGCGGGGTTGTACTCCATGGTAACAGTGGTATCGATGGTAAGCGGCAGCTCCAGCTCGCCGTTCAGTTCCTGCTGAAAATTGCCAATGATGGCAGTGGCGTAGTTGATCAGCGTAGTGGCGGTATTGGGATCACCCGCATCTGCCAGGAGCTGTACCCGGCCCTTGTTATGATGGTGGAATGACTGACTGAATTCAGGCGCTATTACTACTGCCATTTTGATACGTCCTTCGCGGAAAGCCGCCGTGATGGAAGACTGATCACGCAGGTTACGGTCTATACGGAAATAGCCGCCGGCAGTCAGCTTTTGCACCAGGCGGCTGCTGTAATAATCCTTTGACTGATCGAGCACGGCTATGTCCGCATTCTTTATTTCGTTGGTAATGGCAAAGCCAAAAAGGATGATCTGCACAATGGGCATACCGAACAGGATCAGCAGGGTGCGCCTGTCGCGGAAGATGTGGTAAAATTCTTTTCTGGCAAATACGATAAATTGACGCATGTTGGGTGAGCTTTTGGCTGTTAGCGATTAGCAGTTAGCTTTTTGCTTTTTCGCGGGCGAGTTGCAGGAACACATCGTCCATGGATGCAGCGCTGAACTGTTCTCTCAGGCGGCGGGGCGTGTCCAGCGCGCGGATACGGCCATCCACCATAATAGAGACCCGGTCGCAGTATTCTGCCTCGTCCATATAGTGTGTAGTAACGAATACGGTTACACCGCGGCTGGCCGCTTCGTAGATCAGGTCCCAGAACTGGCGCCGGGTAAGCGGGTCCACGCCGCCGGTAGGCTCGTCCAGGAATACGATGGAAGGATCGTGCAGGATGGCGATAGAGAAAGACAGTTTCTGCTTCCAGCCGAGGGGCAGGGCGCTCACCAGCTGATCCGCCTCTGCCTCCATCTGCAGTTTCTTCAGCAGCTGGGTGGTTTTTTCCTTTATTGCTTTATCACTTAAACCATAGATGCCGCCATAAAAACGGATGTTCTCTTTCACTTTCAGATCTTCATACAGGGAGAATTTCTGGCTCATGTAACCGATGTTCTGCTTAATCTTCTCTGACTGTGTGTATACGTCATAACCGGCTACTTTTGCTGTTCCGCTGCTGGGGCGCAGAAGTCCGCAAAGCATGCGCATGGCGGTGGTCTTTCCTGCACCATTGGCGCCCAGGAAGCCAAAGATCTCGCCTTTCTTCACTTCAAAGGTGATGGCGTTGGTAGCGATAAAGCTGCCGAATCTTTTCGTAAGGCCGTTGGTAATGATCGGATCCATGTGCTATACATTTTCTGTGTTCATCAGTTCCATGAAGCAATCTTCTATGCCCGCCTGTATGGAAAACATGGTGAACGCTTCATGGTGTTTGGTGTCAAGGTACGCCTGCAGCGCATCTACGCCCGCTGTGCCGTCTTTCAGGGTAAGATGGAGGTATTCGCCAAAAGCATAGCAGCTGTCTGTACCCGGGAATGCCCGCAGGTCTTGTATCAGCCGGTACATATGCTTGGCCCTTACCGCCCACATTGGTTTGCTGAACTGCGCTATGATATGCTGCGGCGTATCAATGTTCAGCAGCTGACCGTTCTGTATCAGGGCTACGCGGTCGCAAAGCATGGCTTCATCCATATAAGGTGTAGATACCAGTATGGCGATGCCTTTCTGTTTAAGCCGCTGCAGCATGTCCCAGAACTCCTTGCGGGATACAGGGTCTACACCGGTGGTAGGCTCGTCGAGAAAAAGCACAGCCGGTTTATGTACCAGTGCACAGCAGAGGGCCAGCTTTTGCTTCATGCCGCCAGACAGCTTACCAGCAGGACGTTTCTTAAAGGGCGCTATCTGTACGTAGATCTCTTCTATCAAATCATAATTTGCTTCAACGGTGGTGTTGAAGATAGTGGCAAAGAAATGAAGGTTCTCTTCTACGGTAAGATCCTGGTAGAGAGAAAAGCGTCCCGGCATGTAGCCCGCTATTTTGCGGATGGCCTTATAGTCTTTTACAACATCTAATCCGTTAACCGTAGCCTGTCCCTTATCTGCCAGCAATAAAGTGGTGAGGATGCGGAACAGGGTGGATTTACCAGCGCCATCGGGACCAATGAGGCCAAACAATTCACCTTCCTGAACGGTGAAGGATATATTATGCAGGGCCTTTACCGCGCCGAAGCTTTTATGCACATCCTGTACAACAATGGGTGTCTGCATCAGTTATTGTTTTGCGAGTTTCAGTTCTGCGGGCATCCCGATCTTGAGGCTGCCATCGTTCTTTACCCTTACTTTTATTGCGTACACCAGGTTGGTACGTTCTTCTTTGGTCTGGATCACTTTAGGTGTGAATTCTGCTTCAGCAGATACCCAGGTAACCGTACCGGTCCATTCGCGGTATTTACCGCCAGGCAGGTCTGTGAGCACGGTTACCTGCTGCCCTACCTTCACCTGTCCCAGTTGCTCTTCACCGATGTAGGCGCGCAGATTAAGCGCAGACAGGTCTGCTATTTTATACAGCGGTTTGCCATAGTTCACCACCTCTCCCTTTTCCACGTATTTGATCAATACGGTGCCGTTTACGGGGTTGGTAACGCGTGACTGGCGCAACTGGTCATTTACCTGCAAAACCTGCTCTTCCAGGGGGCGCGTTTCGCTGCTGTAGCCGCTGACCTGCGTATTGAGCGTAGATGCCAGGGAGCGGTACTGTTTTTCCAGGATGCCGATCTGGTAGTTGATATCATCCAGTTGTTTGGGGGTGGCCGCATTGGCCTTTACCAGGTTCTCGAAACGCTGCCGTTCACGTTTTTGCACGGCGATCTGTTCACGGATCACTTCCAGCTGCGGATCTTTCTCCGGTATCTTGCTTAGTACCGCTTTTATGTTGGCTTTCAGCTGAGATCTTTTGAGGTGCAGCTGGGTGGAATCAATCCAGCCCACAATTGTGTCTGCAGGTAAAGTCATACCTTCTTCCACCATGAATGAAAGCAGTTTACCGGTGCCTTCTGCTGATACAACGGTTTCTACTGCCTCGAAATTCCCGTAGGCGTCTGCATGATCATCATAAGAGCGGCAGGACGGCAACAGGGCTGCCAGTATGATAGCGGTGAATGCGCTGCGCATAGTAGTGCTGTTTTTTTGTATGTGTAGCATGTGTTAATATCCTTGAATAAGCTGATAATTGATACGGGCGAGTGCCAGCTGCACCTGGTGGGTGCTTTGATCTATACGGGCCTGCATAACGGCATTGAGATCGGTGATATAATCGTGCACGGTAATAACACCGTTATCGAGCTGCACGGCGCTGGACTCTTTGACGCTGGTTCGCAGGTCCAGGATCTCATCATCTTTCTCCAGTGTTTGCAGCAGGCGCCTGATATCAGTACGTTGCTGCGCCAGCTGGGTACGGGTATTGAGCGTAAAGGCGGCTGACTGGTGATCAATATTCTTTTGCTGCAGGCGCAGGATATCCTGTTCTTTGCGATGGTAGCGCCAGTTCCAGAGGGTCCAGTTGAGGCGGATACCCGTCATATAGAAGCCGGCGAAATCATTATTGAGCATATTGAGGCCCGGCCTTCCGTAGCCGCCCTGTACAAAGGCGCTTACACGCGGCATGGGGCGGGTAGCCGTTAGTTTTGCCTGGTGGTCCAGGGCGGAGACCTGCAGGCGGTACAGCTGCAGTTCAGGCCTCAGCAGCGTATCTGTTTCGGGTACGGCGTTGATGGAAGGGATAGCCAGCTTTACAGGTCCGGGGGCCTGGTAACCGGTCAGCAGCTGCAATACGGCCAGCTGTCCATCGCGGGAGGCGGCGGCGGAGAGCTCCTGTTGTTCGGTGCGCAGCAGCTCAGCTTTCAGGATGTTTACATTGGAGGGCAGTACGGTACCATGCTGTACACCGGCGGAAAGGCGTTCTATCCGCTGGCGGATGTCATCCTGGTTAAGACGGGCCGCTTTAATATACTCTTCTGCCAGCAGTGCGTTGAAATAGGTTTGGGTAACCTGCCGTTTCACCTTGTACAGTTCCACTTCAATACGTTGTTGCTCTGTTTGCTGTTGTACGGCCTGCAGCTGGCGCTGTTCACGGGTGGCCCCGCCATCGTACAATAGTTGTTTCACATCGATGGTGGCCCTGTACTGGTCTTTGGAAAATTCCGGGATGTTCACCCCTGGCACCTTGAAGGGAATTTCGGTAACAGCGCTCTGGTAGGTGGCCTGCCCGTTCAGCTCTGCCTGGGGCAGGAAGGCGCTGTTGGTATTTTTTACCTGCAGGCGCAAAATGCTGTCGAGTACCGGTTTTTGTCTTAACAGCGGGTAGTTGTTGCACGCCAGCTGCTGCACCTGGTCAAGGGTGAGCAGGGTACTGTCCTGGGCGTACAACTGACCGGAACATAAGAGCAGAACCCAAACTAAACGCTTCATGTTTAACTGATTTATTTAACTAATTGGTTAATGCAAAAGCAAAAAAATTTACGGCTCAATAGCCTTTAAGATAAAGTCGGCTACCAGCTCTTTTCTTTCTTCTGTCAGCAGGCGAAACTGCACATCATCCATACCTACCACACCTTTCAGCAGGGGCCGGGCGGCAAAGGGAAACACGCAGAGCGACAAGATGTTGATCATTAATTGTATGGGACTGATTTTCCGGATAGTGCCCTGCTCTCCTGCCCTGGCAATTTCCATCAGGAAGAGCTGCAGGTTCGGGAAGTTGGGCTTTGCCTTAAACTTCCGGATCAGCAGTTCCGGGTCCTGTTGCAGTTCATTCAAAATGAATAGCGGAAGATGGGGATTTTCAGCAAGCCCCTCGATATAGCCGCGAACAATGCTGCGGATCCTATCCGGCAGTGACATGTTGGTGCTGATGATTGTGGACAGCCGGGAGATGACCTTATCGAAGGCTTCATCGAACACGATGTCAAATAACTTGTCTTTACTGCGGTAGTAGTAATGAAGTAATGCCTTATTGATACCGGCTTCATCTGCTATATCCTGCATTCGGGCGCCTGCCAGTCCTTTCTGTAAAAAAATTTTCTTAGCTGCTGCAATGATCTGTTCTTCCGTACTCTTTTCCTGCGACATAAACTATAAAGTTTAACCATTTGGTTAATGCAAAGGTAGGCAAAGAACGGAAACTGCAAAATAAATTTTTGAAAAGCTTACAATAGGGAGGAAAAGGGATCATAGCCGGCTGGGATGTACGGCCGGCAGGTAGCCGGCTAAGCAAGTACTAAACACTTACTAAACCCTTACTAAACGCTTGCTAAGCTTATACTAAATTAACCCAAGGAGCATATCAGGTGTATGCGGCCAGTAAACCCTTTGTAGAACTGAAGGTGAGCTGGACATAAGGTGGACCTGAGGTGGACTTGATGAAGGGTAAAATTGTATCAGTAACAAACCCGTGCCTGCGATATGCAGGGCACGGGATATAGTTCTTATGGCTGTACTTATTATTACATGATCGGGTTTACTCCCATCCCTCCGTCAATGTTCACTTCTGCGCCGCTGATGTAGGTGGCATTGTCAGAAGCGAGGAAGGTGACAAGTTTGGCTACTTCTTCGGAGTTACCTATGCGTTTCAAGGGAACGACCGTTGAGAACTGATCATACAGCACCTCTGCATCGGCGCTGGTACGGCCGTCTTTAGCGAGAATGGCCGTTCTGATTGGGCCGGGATTTACTGCATTTACCCTGATACCGCGTGGCGCCAGTTCATGGGTGAGCGTGCGGGCCAGGGAGTTCAGCGCTGCTTTACTGGCGTTGTAAACAGCCATACCGACCAAACCGCTGTTAGCCACTACGGATGACAGGAAGATGAGGGCGCCGCCGTCTTTCAATACCGGCAGCAGCTTCTGGGTAGTGAAGAAAGCGCCTTTGAAGTTGATGTTCATCACCTCATCGAAATGGGACTCGCTTGCATCAGAGAAAGCAGAACCTGGGGCGATACCGGCGTTAACGAAGAGGATGTCAATTGAACCGTATTTTTCCTTTACGTGTTTAGCGAGGGCTTCGGCATCCTGCAGCTTGCTCTGATCAGCCACGAAGCCTTCTACACCATTGCCGAGGGAAGCCACGGCTTCTTTTATTGCGGCTTCTTTACGGCCGGTAATGATCACTTTAGCGCCCTGGGCAAGGAATTCGGCGGCGGTGGCGTAACCTATACCACTGTTAGCGCCGGTTATCAGGGCTACTTTGTTTTGTAACTGACTCATTTTGTTGACAATTTAATCTGGATTATATATTGATGTATTTAATGTTTTCGATAGATTAGCGCAAAAAAAAGCTCAGCTGAATTGCTGAAAGAAGTTAGACAGGTGTCTCATCATGACTTTATTTACGCTGAGTTGTACATGCCTGCCGTTTTTATCTGACGATAGCAGGCCTGCGTCTACCAGGATCTTGACATGGTGGGAAACGGCCGGTTGTGAAAGGCCGGTGAGCCGCTCAAAATCGCCACAGGCAACATTGCAGTTCCTGGCCACCTCCTGGAGGATAGTCAGGCGATGCCTGTCTGATAACGCATTGGCTGCTTTCTCGATGTTGAGATCCATGATGCAAAGATAGGAAATTAATTTACAAATCGAAATATTTCGATAAATAGAATAAAATATTTGCCCTGGAAATAGCTTAATATTGAGCTGCATGGGAGAAAAGGTGGGCCAACAAACAAAGGCGTAAACAGTGATAACGGCTGGTGGCCGTTACATTTTGGGGTTATTAAACGTATATGCAGAGATGATCGGTGCCATATTCATGAAAACAAAATTACCATAAGCCGGCCCGGGGAACAAGCGGAATAACACGCAAAAAGATCAGGTATTTATACGTGTTTTTTTCCGCAGTTATACGAAAAGGGGTGTCGGGCAATTCGGCTATTTTGCGGCTCAGTTCACCAAAAAACCTCAATAAAATGAAAAACAAGCTCATTGCTTATGCGATTGCATCCATGGCAATTTTACTATTCAGTGAATGTCACCAGCCCCCTCCTCCCAAACCAGGCGGTCCCATTCCCTATGATACTGCAAAGGCACAGATACATGTACTGCCTGCAGACAGCGCCAGGATACTGATCAGGGAATTCAGAACCGCTAAAGAACGATTGAGGAAGATAGTAGAAAGGACCCAGAACAATGTAGATACGATCCTCCAGTTACCTGCAGCAGAATCCTTTAACAGAGATGCGTTCGCAGCATTACTCAATGCACCGGGCGCCCAGGGCATACGGATATATTATGGCAGAGGTAGCAGAGGAGAAGTAAGGCTGATACTGGTGCCTACCGATGCCAATGGCAAGGACATTATTACCGAGCTGGTAACCGCTGATCCTGACGTAAAACGTGACGCAGCTATTCATGTACCCGGCATACAGAGTGCCACCGCAGGTGCGCGCCGGATACAGAAACAGGTAATGGAGAACGGTCAACGCTGTGATCCCCCACCCTGCATGGCAAGTGAATTATACTCATTCTAACCTTATGCCGACCAGATGCAGTCTAACCAAGTCTTCAATTTCCTGTTAAGCGAGACGGTGGCAATTCCATTAATAATCGGGGTGGCACGCTTCAATAAGATCAATACAGGTTACTACCCCTTTATACTCTTATTACTGATGGCCTTCACTTCGGAGGTCATCAGCTTTATCTGTATTCATTTTCTTCATGACAAAAACGCCATTACCGTCAATATCTACTCGCTTATCGAATCTATCATCCTCCTGTACCTGTTCCGCAGCTGGGGGTTCCTGCAGCGGAAACAAAGGTTATTCTATATCCTGTTGACACTCTTTCTTGTGCTATGGCTGACAGAAAACGTTCTCTTCTCAAAAATTGAAGAATTCTCTCCCTTCTTCAAAGGCGCGTATTCCTTTGTTATCGTGTTACTTAGCATCAATGAGATCAATTTCATGATCGTACAGGAAAACAACCAGTTGTCCAGGAATGCAAAGTTCCTGATATGTCTGGGTTTCATTGTATACTTCGTCTACCAGATCATATATGAGGCATCCTATTATGTACTGGGAAAAGAGAAAGATAATGCGGTGAGCTTTGCCACCAGTATCATCAGCATGTTTGGTTATATCAATGCTTCCGTAAATTTGTTGTACGGCGTTGCGGTCCTTTTAATCCCGAAAAAAAAGAGCGACCTTTATTTCGACAGGCACTTCGAGTGATCAAACCTCAAAAAAATGGGAGATAAAATCTTTTATACTACCATCTTTGTTTCTTTGCTGATAGCGATCATCATCATTTACTTTGTTGTATCCATTATCCTTTACCATCGCCGTTATATCAAACTCCAGAGAGACCGGATCACGGCGGAGATCACCATCCTTGAAAACGAGCGCAAACGCATCGCTACCGACCTGCATGACAGCGCAGGGCCCCTGTTATCTACCGTTAAACTGATCCTGAACAGTATAGAAACGCATAGTGAACACGATAAAAATATCATCGAGAAATCCAGCCGTTATATTGACGAAACCATCACCAACCTGCGGCAGATCTCCCATAACCTGCTACCCAACGCATTGGAGCGTAAAGGACTGGTAGAAGCCACCCGTGAATTCATCCAGCAGATCAGCGAAAAACAACCGCTTTCCATTGACCTGCGTACAAAAGGAAACATACAGGTACCTGCTGAAAAAGCCATCCACATATTCCGCATTATCCAGGAAATAGTGCAGAACACCCTTAAACATGCCAAAGCCAAACAACTGCAGATATCGCTCAGCCAGGACGATGGCGTGTTGCTGGTTTTGATCCGCGAAGACGGCGCCGGCTTTGACGTAAGAAAAGCAAAAAGCACGTCCACCGGCCTGGGCATGAAAAGCCTGGAGATCAGAACAGACATCATGCATGGCTCGCTGGCTATTGAGTCAACACCCGGACACGGCACACACTATCTTATAAAAATACCGGCCTGAGAAAAACCGATAATTTGTATATTTACTGCGGAAGAGGCACCATTACCCCGATATCCTTATTGCTTGCGATGTGCGAAGGCCTTTTGAAAGTTACTACTGTTATTATTTACCACGGAACACAATGGAGCAACAAATCAGATTAATGATAGCAGATGATCATGAGATCTTTAGAGATGGGCTGGCGTTAATGCTTTCCAGACAAAAAGATATCCGCCTGGTAGGACAGGCATCTGATGGCAGAGAGCTGCTTGAGCTGCTGGAAACCACCCCTGCCGATATTGTCATGACCGATTTGAAAATGCCCCGGATGGATGGCGTAGCCGCTACCCGAATCATGCTGCAGAAATATCCGGAACTGAAGATCATTGCTCTTTCCATGTTCGATGAAGAAGACCTGATCGTAGAAATGCTCGAAGCAGGCGCCAAAGGTTATTTACTGAAGAATGCAGATAAAACAGAAATACTGGATGCCATTGCACAGGTGAACGACGACCATATCTTCTACTGCCGCCAGACCTCTGCCAAGCTGGCCGCCATGATCGTAAAAAGCCGGTTTGACCCCGGACGCGAAAAGGAAAAGATCACCTTTACCGAGCGCGAAAAAGAGATCATCAAGCTGATATGCCAGCAATGTACCGCACAGCAGATCGGTGAAAAGATATTCCTCAGTAAACGTACGGTAGAAGGCCACCGTACCCGCATCCTCGAAAAGATGAATGTAAAAAATACCGCCGGTGTAGTGGTATTTGCACTGAAGCATAATCTTATCAAAGAAGAAGACCTCCTGTAATATCCAACATGACTGCTGCCCCGCATATTGATCAGGCCGGAAAAATGTCAAAATTTCAAAGTAAAGTGCAGCACTGACATTTTTTTCTGTCATAAAATACATACAATCCGCCATGGTGGCCATGGCACAGATGTTGTGCGCTGCCCTCATGGAATCAGCATCAGCCATACATGCAGATCATATAAAGGGCTATGCCGCTGCGCGTCCTACCGATACGCAACAGGCATGGCCCGCCTATTTTAAATATTTTTTTTGCAACACCGTTACATTTTACACAAGTTGTAATTATATTTGCGTTATGCGCAATAAACCTTCACTGCTCTTTCACCAGTTAACAGCCATTGCCTTAATGGCGGTGCTGTTCTTTGTGCAGGGAGTGAAGGCCCTGCACCGCCATGATTACGCAGCCGGTAAAACCGCCAACGTTGAGGGGCATCATCTTGCAGCTGCCCATTATTGCGCCATCTGTGATTATCACCTGACAAAAGACGCGGAGCTACCGCCCGTTACTGCTGCGCTGCCGCTGCTATCCTGCCAGTATATTACTTACACCTTCCGCCCTTCGCCCGCTTACCCCGGCATGGTATACGTGCATGCCAACAAAGGACCTCCCGCTGTAATGCTATAAGCATACTTTCTTCACTGTAACCCATTTCATCGAAACTGTATTCATGTAAGTTATGTTGCAAGCTATTGCGCTGACCCGGCATTTCGGGCAGCATACTGCGCTGCACGCGCTTAACCTGGAGGTTGGCAAAGGTGAGATATTCTGCCTGCTGGGGCCAAATGGCGCCGGTAAAACCACCACCATCAATTGCTTCCTGGGATTTATTACACCCAGCAGCGGCTCCGCATTGGTAAACGGTATTGATGTAGCCCAACACCGGCAGGAAGCGCGGCGGCATATTGCCTATATACCCGAAACCGTTATGCTGTACCCTTATCTGAGCGGACTGGAAAACCTGCAGTTCTTTCACGCGCTGGGTGGAAAGGCATTTACAAAAGACCGTTATATACAGCTATTGCTGGATAGCGGCTTACAGGAAACGGCCATACACCGCCGGGTACAAACTTACTCCAAAGGCATGCGGCAAAAAGTAAGTATTGCTATAGCCATGGCTAAGAAGGCTGGCGCCCTGCTGCTGGACGAGCCAACCTCTGGCCTGGACCCAAGGGCCAGTTATGAATTCTCTGCATTACTGCGCCGGTTCAGTATTGAAGGAGGAGCGGTACTGATGGCCACGCACGACCTGTACCATGCCAGGGCGATCGCCACCCGTATCGGTATCATGAAAGAAGGCCGCCTGCTGACAGTAATGGAAGCAACTGCCATAGATCACTATTCGCTGGAAAGCATCTACATGGAACACATGACCGCAGCACTATAATACCATGCTTAAAATATTAGTCCTCAAAGAATGGCGGATGGCCCTTCGCAGCCAGACGCTGGCCGCTACCCTGTTTCCATTACTGGTACTGCTGGGTATTGCTTTTACTGCCGGTTGCATACAACAATCGCGATTACATCTGGAACGCGACAGTGCCAATGCACATTTCCGCATGCAATGGGAGCAGCTGAAAGCCGGCGATCCGCACAGCGCTGCGCATTTCGGCACCTACCTCTTTAAACCGCTGGCTACGCTGAGCAGTTTTGATAAAGGAGTGGATGATATCAGCGGGTACACCATGCGTGTGGAAGCGCATATACAACATAGTATGGCCACTCCTCCCCTGCGCCCGGCAGATGCATACCTGCGTTTTGGCAACCTTACTATGGCAAGTGTGCTGCAGCTCTTTTTCCCGCTGTTCATACTTTTCTATTGCTACAACAGCTATACACAGGAACAGGCCTCCGGTACTTTACGGCTGTTATTACTACAGGGCGTCGGGAAAGCCGCAATACTGCTAGGCAAAGCAGTATTGCACCTGGCGCTTGTAAATGGCATGCTGCTGTGCGGCCTGCTGCTATACCTTCCACCCTTGCTGTTAAGTGGCAGCACTCCTGTAAGCATTGCCAGGATACTATTACTTGTTATCTGCTATGCCTGCTATGGCAGCATATTCCTGCTACTGGGAATGGCAGTATCTGCGGGCGCCAGGAACGGCCGGCAGTCGCTCATTATACTAGCAGGTATATGGCTGTTGTGGAATGTGATAGCACCAAGGCTTACGGCAGCCATTGGGGAACGCCTGCACCCGCTGCCTTCACAACATGCTTTGCAGGAGAAAATAGAAAAGGCGATCCGTATGGGCATTCATGGTGATGACCCCAGGGAAGAACGCATGGAAAAACTCAGGGAGCGCGTATTAAAGCAATACCAGGTAAGCGATGAGCGCCAGTTGCCGGTAAACTTTGACGCTATTCGTATGCAGGCCAATGAAGACTATGCGCAGCTGGTATATGATAAATATGCCGCAGCAACGGATAGCATTATACGATTACAGCATAGTATTACCCGCTATGTTGCCCTGGCAGATCCGTACCTGGCCATACGCAGTATTTCAATGACGTTATGCGGCACCGACTATGCGCATCACTGGCATTTTGATACGAGTGCACGGCGGTATCGTAATGATTTTATCCGGCGGCTGAATATGCAGCTTGCCAGTAAGGGAAAAGCCGATGAGAACTTCTACATGGCGACGCCGCAGTTTGATTATCATCCACCAGATACATTCACCGTATTACGCGGCCAGGTATGGCAGCTGTTATCGCTGTTACTGTGGCTGCCGCTAAGTTTTCTACTGTTAAAGATTGCTGCCGGTTATGAAACGTTCCTATAACATATTGTCCTTCATCAAACAAGTGCTGCTGGCAGACATTCGTCAGCTGACGCGTAGTGCCGTATTACCCGTATTGACATGCCTGTTTTTTACAGCTGCTGCCATTGCGCTATTATACGGACGCAGTGTATCATTATCGCAACGCGCAACACTTGACAGTCTGCAGGCTGATTACCGCCACCAATATGCAAAGCTGTACGCACAATTGGCAGCAGACACCAGCACGCCGAAGGGCAAGGCAGACCACACGGCAGCTACTTATCCTGCAGTGGTTGATTTCCGCTTGCATCGCAGCGTGTATCACCAGCCAGGCATTTTATCTCTGCTGTCTATCGGGATGAGTGATATTGCCAGCTACTACTACCCCGTCAGTGTCAGAAGCGGATACGCACCGGCAGAGGAGAAGATAAATAACCCGGAGCAGTTGCTGTCGGGAAATTTTGATGCGGCCTTTCTGTTCATTTACCTGTTACCCCTCTTTGCCATTTGTCTTAGTTATGACCTCCTGTCGCAGGAAAAAGAGCAAGGCACCCTGCCCCTGCTGCTGGTACAACATGGCAGCCTTACCCGCATCCTGCTGATACGCCTGCTGCTGCGCTACTTCATCCTGGTGGCAGGGATTATAGTGGTGAGCATAGCGGGGATACTAATTGCTCCTGCCGACGGCCATTCCACCTGGCGGGAACTGCCTGCCTGGTTAGGGGTGTGCGGCGCTTACACAGCATGCTGGATGTCGCTCATATGGTTTATCCTCTCCTGGAATGCGCCTGCCACTGTAAACCTGATCTCTATGCTGGCAAGCTGGCTGCTGCTGTTGATAGTTATCCCCGCAGCGTTCCGGTTCATAGCGAACCAGTCTTACACAGACCAGACAGCCGCTAATGCCTCCCTGCAAAGAGCAATAGCATGGGAAACATGGGAGCTGCCACAAAAACAATTACTGGACAGTTTTTACGCCGCGTATCCGCAATACCGTAACGAACATGCCTATGATACAGGCGGCGCCGGCGGCAGACGTGCTATGGCCTATTATGAGCTGACAGACCGCCGGATGCAGCGGGTTACTGATGCACAAGCCACTGCGCAACAGGACAACATGCAGGCGGTAATTGCTTCTTACCGCTACAATCCGGCCGTATATGCACAGGCCCTGCTGAACAGCATTGCGCGTACAGATGCAGCAGATTATGACTTGTTCCGCAAGCAGACAGAAAAGTTCCGAGATAAATGGAAGCACTTCTTTTACCGCCTGCATTTCAATGATCAGTTGTTTACTGCTGCCACTTATAAGGCGCTCCCTGATTATACCCCTGTATATGACCGCAGGCGCCCGGCGCAGTGGCGCAGGGGAATTATCTACCTGTTATTGCTGGGTATGGGATGGCTGAGCGCCGGGATGATTGTTCTGAAATTTAAAAGTCTGAAATAAAACCGTTCATACCATGAAGAAATCCTTACCTATACTGGTTTGCTTATGCGGCGCAACAATGTACAGTTACGCTCAACATAAAGGCGATAGCCTGCGGAGACAACGCCTGCGGGAAATTGAAGTGCTGGAAAAGAAAAGAACGCTGAAGGCAGATAGTATGTCGCCGGTACTGCGCCTGCAGGGACGCCTGCTGGAAACACCTCAGCATATTGTGGGGGTGACCAGTGATCTGATACGGGAGCAGGGCGGTTTGGTAATGAAAGATATTGCCCGCAATGCCAGCGGGATAAAATTCGGCTATAACAGCTCTGTTTTTGATGCTTCTACCGTTGTGCTGATGCGTGGGTTCAGCGCAGCCACCTATGTGAATGGCATGCCGCAACGCAGTGATTTCAGCACACTGTCGGAAGATGCAGCGATCATAGAGCGGGTAGATTTCATTAAAGGACCGGCAGGTTTCCTGATATCATCCGGAGAGCCCGGCGGCAGCATGAATATTACCACCAAAGCGCCGCGGCAGCAACCCGTACGGCAACTGGAAATTGCCGGTGGCAGTTACAGTTTGCTAAGGGCATCTGCAGATATCGGGAGTGTGATGCAGGCAAAGGGCCTCTCCTACCGCCTGAATGTGGCATACCAGCAGCAAAACAGCTTCATGGATTTTATTAAGACGAAGAAATATGTGGCGGCGCCAGTGATACAGTATAATTTTGGTCCGGCTACTTATGTACTGGCCGAGTACAACCTGATCCGCATCTCATCTGCCGGCGGCAGCAGTGTCACCAAAGTAGGTACAGATGCCGATGTGCTGAAAGACCGGGTAGGCAATAATTATGCAGGCGATCCGGGACTGCCGCAGTCTTTTACACAAACGCAAAACTTCCGGCTTTTGCTCTCTCACCGCTTCAATGCGCGTTGGCAGCTTTCTATGCAGTCAAAATATAGTATTACACCTGCTGAGACATGGTACCTGCTGTCAGACAATTACTCACCTGTAAATTTTGACAGCACCAATATTACCAGGCGTATGCCTGTGTTCAACAGCATTACCGGCCGGGTGGCTGCGGCGCAGGTGTATGTGAACGGGCAGCTGAACAGCGGGAAACATATGGAGCACCGGCTGGTGGCAGGTGTTGACTACAACTATAGCAAGGACAATTATTCCAATGCATATGGGCAGCACAGTTTTACGTTTGACAGAACGCATCCGCAATACGGGTTGTCTACCGATAGTGTTCGTATGCTGGGCACAGCTACTTTGCTGTTGCGGGAGAATGGCTGGTGGTCTGCATTTGCTTACGCTACCACAAAACTCTACCGCAACTGGCTGCTGAACTACGGGGGACGATTTACGCTGAACACACCGGTTACAACAGATGCAAGACGGGTACTGAAAGATGAAACGGCGTTTTCACCCCGCCTGGGCATTACCCGCCTGCTCGGAGTGCAAACAGCCGTATATGCACTGTACGACCAATCCTTTATTCCACAACCGGGAGCAGATTTTGAAGGCAATGATTTTAAACCGCTGCGGGGCAACAGCCTTGAGCTGGGGGCCAAACGGGAATGGTTTCAACAGCGGCTGAGCACTTGTGTATCTGCCTACCGGATCATTAAGAACAACCTGCTGGTTACCGACCTGCAGCACAGGGGATACAGAAGACAGATAGGGCAGGCAACCAGTACCGGTGTGGAACTGGACGCAATAGGAAGAATATCCAGCCGCTTGTCTGTATCTGCCAATTATGCCTACACGCATGCCGTTACAAGCAAGGATTCCAATAAGGACAATGAAGGAGCACGGCTGGCCTACATACCGGAGCAAACCATCAACAGCTGGATCCAGTATAGTATTCCCCTGCAGGCGTCATCGAGATTGAGCATCAGCGCCGGACAAAGTACTGTTACAAGAACGGCTACCTATACGAGGGATGAGTACCTGAAAGGGTATACGAAGTTTGACGCCGGACTGTCCTATGATGCGGGAAAGTGGTATGTGCGGATGGTGGCGGATAATATCACCAACAAGCGGTATTTCTCCAGTGGAGATATACTGGTAGGGTCTATTTACCCGGGGGTGAAGAGTTATTACTACGTAGAAGGAGCACCTTTATCAGTAAAGACATTTGTGGGGCTGAGGTTGCAGGGGCATAATAACAAGCGAAAATAGGATTGCAATCGGGGATAATGCCGAAACCCCGGAATAAGTAGGCGTTTACACTCTAAAAACTCTATTTTATGAAAGAGAACCAAGCAAACCAGCTCAGACTGAGCATCGATGATCTGAAAATTGACAGCTTTGTTACCAGCATTGACAGTGAAATGAATATGCGCCTGGCCGGCGGCCTGGCAGGTCAAAGCCACCCTACGCATACGCTGGCAACAGATGATGAAGGCCATCTGTGCACTACTATCATTTGTGCGTAAGTCCACAAACTGTCTCCCGTTCGGGGGGCTGTTCCGTCCAGGGGCAGCCCCCTTTTCAATGCCTCCGCTTCATGCATTCATTTCACGGAGATAGCGGTATAAGGAAGTTAAGCGCCGGTGATCAGGCCCCGGGCCAGCAAAGCGCTGACCTGCCCGATCACCGCCTTTACCACCTGTTGTTGCGCTGCATCATCAGCATCCCGGAAATGACGATTCAACAGCTGCCGGATAATTTCCTGCAATGTGTTTTCCGGGCTGATCATATTCAGCAGCATGATGGTCAGTTTTCCAACAGGAAAAGTTATAACACCACTTTCGTTACAGCAGGAGAGTAAATCAGACGGAGAGCTGCAAAGCCGCCATTCAGCGGCAGGAACAAGGGTAGCTTGCAGCAGTTGAGCATCAGGCGCATCCGGCAGTAACTGGTTGGATCGCTGCAGCAGTGCATTGTACTGTGTATAGTATAGCAGGCCTTTGTGTTGTTTCCACAGACTGGCAGTGCCTTGTTCAAATACCCAGGCCTCCTGCGCTTTAAGGCGCTCATCGTGTGGCAGCATAACTATCTTCTGCTGCAGCAGTGCTTCAAATGCCTGTATATTGTCTATTGCAGGCATATCTGCCACATCCAGCTGTAAAAAAGAGAGGGTGCTTTTATAATACCGGGAAAACAGCTGCATCTTCACTTCGCCTGGCTGGTAAAGCGAACTTGTATGAGTGGAAAAAGGAATGACCGGGTGGGTAACGGCGTCCTTATTACCAGGGAACAAAGCGTTCAGCAGCAGGTAACCCACACCTGCCATACCGGAGAAAAGACCGGGATCGTTGTTATTGCCGGGGATATAACTGTTATAAGTACCATGCTGTTCATAATAGCGCACCGCAGCGAGCGCCGTTTGCCGTACGGGAATATGCAATGCAGGCCGGTGTAATGCTACGGCTGCATATGACAGGAAGGCGGCTACACCGCCATAACCGCTGCACAGTGTAAAGTCGCCACGCTTTAATTCCTGCAGGTCCTGCAGACAACGTTGGATAATGAACTCAATATGTTCTTTATAGCTATTTTCACCTGTCAGCTGCCAGGCACACAGTCGGGCCAGACCGATACCAGCGGCGCCATGTGCCCAGCTGTTGACATTACTGGCATACTTGCGGAAAACAGACGGTCCCCAACGTAACAGGTCATCATCGCTTACACGTGTACTTGTAAGACGCAGGTCCAGCCAGTTGGCAGTAAGTTCGTCATAATACAACATTTCATAGGCAAGCGCCTCCTTCGCCAGATAGTATAGACCTTCATCCTTAAAATACGCTGCGGCCTGCAGCAAGGCGTAAGCTATGCCGGAAGCCCCATGTGAAAAGCCTGTCAAAGCATCAAAAGCGCGTTTTACATGTCCCCATCTCAAGCCCTGCGGGGCAATCCTGGCCTGGTGGATCATGGTATCTGTAAGCCGCCGTATGAGCGTGAGCAGGTGATCCTGTTTTGTATGTGCATGCAGGAGGGTGAGCAGGAAAATATTGCCGGCGTGGCCACTGATAAGATCATCCTGTACCACCTTCTCCAGGATGCCCTGCTCGTAATGTTTTAATAATTCCAGCGCGTGTGACAGGTAGCTTCTCCTGCCGGTGACTTCATACATTCTGATGCAGAGGTATAACAGACCGGTAGCGCCGGTATACAAGGTAAAATACTCCTGCTGTAATACGGCGGGGTGCTGCAAAAGCGCTGCCGTTGCGGATTCACAGGCGTCCAGGCAGGCCGGTACCCGGTAGCATTCATACAGGCGGAGGCAGCATAAGATCACACCGCTGGTACCGTTAAACAGACCGGGACTACCGCCTGTCTCCAGATGGGTATGAATGTTATCCGGACTGATAGTATGCAGCAAATTGTCTGTAATATGAAACAATGCTGCTTCAACGGTCTGTTTGTCTTCAGGCGCCCATGTGTGCATAAATACGCTCCATGCATTTTAAGGTAAAGAACATGATGTAGGCTTCATCGAGATTGGACACACCCAGGCGGTTGTGCCCCATGTGCATAAAACTGCCAATGATCCCACTATACCGGTTGGCATCAAAACCCAGCTTACGATATTGCGCTGCTATTTCCCGGTTCTGGTAAATGAAGGTCTGTAGTGCCGGTTCTGCCTTTTCCTGCTCCATGCTTTCCCAGAGCCTGGCAGTGGCAGAAGTAAGGGTAGCGGCATGCACCTCAAAGCGGGACTGCATAAGCGCGGTATAACGCCGTTCCTGTTCCTTCGCATCGCTGGCAGGATCAAACAAGCGGGTTATCCAGGCTTTTATAAAATTACGGCAGCAATGCAGGGTAAACGCGGGCTCCTCGTGTAAGGCGAACAACAGCGCCATATTAAGCCGGATGGCATGCAGAAGAGCTATAGAATCATCCCAGGAAGATGCATTCCGGAGATGTTGCAATACATATACGGAAGAGGTAACAAACTGCCGTTCTGCCCATGGCAGGCTTTGCAGGTTGCCATATCGTTGCACTTCCGGCTGGTAAGGGATAAATTGCAATGCATCATGGCGGTGGAGGGCAGGATAATATGCAAAAAAACTGTTGCAATGTTCAGTCAGCAGTTTTTTGAGTCTCCCAAGCTCATCGATACCCACCTGCATACGCAAACGGATATGGGGGCCATTTTCCCAGTAACGGATAAAGAAGGCGCTGTAACCGGTGCGCTCCAGTAAAGGCGATACCAGGTTATTTAACAGCAGATGCGGGTGACCATTGTAAAAGATGTGGGCAGACAACCAGGTGTTTTCCATATGTCAGTATTTATACCAGTGCAACATGTATTCAGCCACCGTCGCATCGGGCATTTGCAGGTGGGTGGCGTGCGGTAACATTTCTTCCAGGTAGCAGTATGCTCCTGCGCGTGAGATCAGCTTTCTGAAGAGGCTAACCAGCAGTGGCTGACTAAAGCAGATATATTGTGGTTTGTAATCGTCCCGCTGTAATTTACCCGGCTTATCCGGCACAGCGGGTATGTAGGGTGACCTGAGGAAAAGAAAAACATGTTCGGGCAGCTGATGCTGTTCGCGCCAGTGGTGCAGGCGGATAAAATAAGCGGCAACCGTTTCATTCTTCGCCTGTACAGGGATCAATGCAGTGTTAAGCAGCCAGCCTTTTCTGCGGAGTATTACCGTTCCTTCAAACACGATCCGCGGCTTTAACTGTATGGCCGCAGCGGGAGTAAAGTCCTGTGCATGTCGCTGATCTGCCGCAGCGATCAGCTGACGCAAAGGAAGACGGTGGTCTGTATTGAAGTGCGCCAGCAGCTGGTAAAAGTGTGAGCGATTGTAAAAAGACTCCAGGCAGAGATCATAGGCATATATTTCGGTCCCGCTGCTATGATACAATGCCAGCAAATCTGTTTCGGGGTTGTAGCGCACCTGTACATCACGGAGCGGTATTCTGCGTGGCGGCGGATAGTTGTTACTACCGCCCGGCATACCAATTTCATATGGCAGCAGCGGCGGATGAATATTAGCGTTAAAGATAGAGCCGTCATTCAATTCCATGAGCATTTTTGCAGGATGCAGGGCGGTGTTCCACTCCAGGAAGGTGTTGGTCACAGCCGGATCAAAGAGATGCAGGAAGCGTCCGGCCACCTTGCCCATACCTGGCAAAGGTGCATTAATCACACCATGCAGCACCGGTTTTCCCTCCTGCAGCTCATTGTAAAACTGTACAAAGAGGCCGCGGGCTGCGGTAGAGGCAGCAGGCACAGATCCCTGTACATGCATACTGACTTGTGCTGGTTCCAGGGTGAGTTGTAGTGCAGCGGGAATGTCCATCACTTTTAACGGGCGCCTGCCTTGCCCCTGCTGACTTGCCAAAGCAGCTTTCTTTTCGTGTAGAAAGTAAGCGCGATAGAAATCGGAGATATTTTCCCCGTGATCTGGCCCATAGTGCTGCAGGAAAAAGTTGCGCATGCGTATCCGCTCTTCCTGCAGGGCATCTGCGGGCTGCAGCAGGCTTAGCAGGCAGTCAGCCTTTTCAATGAAGGCGCTGAGGGCTGCAGCGGGCAAATGCTCATGCGTTGCCGTGGTGGCATCTTCATAAAAAATGTCCTGTGGAGCAAAATGCCGGGGCGAAAATTGGTTCATTTCAAAGGCAGCCGGATTGGGTTCAGCAGCAGTTACAAACGCCGGTAAACCGGCTTCCTGCTGCAGGCTGGTAAAACACTGGTTCAGCAGAGCGGCAGTTTCCTGTAATAAGATCTGCCGTTGATGAGATACCGCGGCGGAATAGGCGGCTTTCTGTGCAGCCAGTGTTTGCAGCAGCTGATACAGTGAGGCGATGGCAGGGTGATGTATATGCGGCTGCAGGAAATCAGAAAGGGCGCTATCCCAGGCGGGATCTACCCCGGAGCAACCAATACCCAGTTCCAGGAAACCGCTGCCTGCGAGTTTGAGTACAAACGCCTTGATGCTCTGACGGTCCGTATCAGGCAGCTGTTCTGACAGTATATTCAGCAGTGCAGCAAGTGTAAAGCTTTGCTGTTCCTGCCGGAGAAAATGATACAACCAAAGCGGCAGGTTGCGCGCGGGCAGACGTTGGAAGGCTTCCACGTTGAAGTAATTGATGAGGAAACACAGCTGCTCCTCCCGCAGGGAGGCCGTCCCATTTAAGCGTACTTCCAGTATATCACTCAGTACCGGATGGTGGATCATCAGCGTACGGATATAAGTGAACAATGCGTTATTGAGCCGTATACCACTGTGGATCTGCTGATGTACGGCCGGCTGCCGGAAGTGCATTTGCGTTTCATCCGGACTGGCAATACCAGTATAGGTAAAAGTGCTGAAAGGCGATGTTTTGGCCGCCATACGGCTGAGATAACGGAGCAGGCTATACTCATTTTTCAGTTCGCGGTTGCGGAAAGTGGACGGATCAGCAGCGGCAAAACTATCCAGCTGCGAATAGAGCACAGGACTGGATAAAAGAATTCCCTTACGCAGCAGCTCTTGCTGTGTAAAGGTCTGTAACTGCTGCCGAAACTGGCGAAGGTGGGCATTGAATGTGGCCTCCCATTCCTGCTGCAGCTGCTGCTTTTGTATACATGTATCATGGTATACCTGCAACGCTTCCAGCAGTTGATCGTTGCCGGATATTGCGGGGAGAAACGTCATCTTGTCATTAAAGATATCGCGTTTTAATTGCAGCAGGCGTTGTCTTTCTATGTGATCCGTTTGCTGGCTGATAGCCGTAAAAAGGAGATCACAAAGCGCGTTTTTCTGCTGCAGGAAGGTAGCCTGCAATTGATCCGCCTTCTTTGTATATGCAGGGACGCCGGTCAGATGCGAATTGGCCAGTGTACTAAATGGCAGCGCGGCGTAACGCGCAAGTATGTATGGAAATATTTTCAGCATCATATCATTTTCCCAGCTCCAGCTGGTTTTTTATGAGTTGATAATATGCACCTTTGCCAGCGGTAAGTGCATCATGGGTTCCACTTTCTACGATGGCGCCTTTATCCATGACCAGTATCTGGTCGGCATGTTTAACGGTACTAAGGCGATGGGCGACCACCACCACTGTTTTACCGGCAAAGAAATCCTGCAGGTTATTAATGATATCCCGTTCATTATGCGCATCCAGCGAGTTGGTGGCCTCGTCCAGCAGCACCAGTGAAGGATTACGGTAGATCAGGCGGGCAATGAGCAGGCGCTGAGTCTGGCCTTCACTGAGGCCATAACCGTCTTTCCCGATATAGGTTTCATAACCAAAGGGCATGGCAGCAAAGAAATCATGTATATTGGCCATTTTACAGGCTTCCTGCAAGCGGGCCTCATCGCGCTGAGTACCGGTACAGATGTTATTGGCAATGGTATCACGGAACACATATCCGTCCTGCATCACGGCACCGCAGTAACGGCGCCATGCTTTTGCCGGAAGCCGTTGCAGGGGGGTATCTCCTACAAGTATCTCTCCCTGTACCGGTTGATAAAATTTCAGCAGGAGTTTCAGCAGGGTAGTTTTGCCGCTGCCGCTCATGCCTACGATGGCTGTTACCTTTCCCGCGGGGATGTGCAAACTGATATTCCTGAGCACAAAGGGAGCATGTTTGTGCCCGTACTGGAAGGAGACGTGCTTTATACGTATGTCCATTCCTTTCACCATAGCGGGAGAAATAGCGGGCGCATTTGAGGGATCCTCATCCGGTTCATTTTGCACTTCGGCCATACGGCGCAGGCTGAAACGGGTATGCTGTGCAACGCGGATAAACTCCGTGAGCTGCGTGACCGGCGCGTTAAGTTGTCCGCAGATGTAAGTGATGGCCAGCATCGCTCCGAAGCTGAGATGTCCCTTCACCACGAGTATTGCAGAAAGGCAGGTGATCAGCACGTTCCTCGTTTCATTGATGAACATGGCCACGCCCTGGATGAACTGGTCCAGTTTAAGGCTTTCAAATTTTATGCTGAAAGATTGTTCCTGCAGCTGCTCCCAGCGGGCTGCCCGGGTGCTTTCGCTGCCGGTAAGTTTTATCTCCTGGATGGCGGAAAAAATCTCCATCAAGGTATCCTGGTTAGCGGCCAGGGTGCGGAACCTTTTCTGATCAAGGCGGCTGCGTTTTTCTGCAAATGCACCAGCCCATATAATCCCGGCGGCGGCTAATACTGTAAACAACAGGAAGATCTGCCAGTTATAATAGAGCAGTACTCCTCCAAGCACCAGCAGGGTCACCACTGCCATCACAAATGAAACAAGGGAGGAGGTAAGAAAATCCTCTATGCGCTGGTTATCTGTAACACGCTGCATATTATCGCCTGCCTGGCGGTTATCAAAAAATGAAAAGTGCAGGCGCATCAGTTTATGCAAAAAATCTTTCAGCATGCCGATGCTTATACGGGTGCCCATTTTCAGCAGCAGGCGGGCGCGTATAAAATCCATGACCATGCGTCCCAGGAACAACATCAGCTGCGCGGTGCAGATCAGTAGCAGCAAGGGGATCTGCTGTTGCCGGATACCCTTATCAACTATGGCTTGCGTAAGCAAAGGTGTGAGCAATGAAAAAAGGCTGACCAGCAGCAGGGTGGCGGCCAGCGGCAACAATCTTTTACGATGTGTTTTAAGGTAGGGCAGCAGGGAACGTAGCGCAATGGTCTGCTCTGCCACCGGCGGCGCTTCAAAAAAAGCCGGGAGCGGTTCGAGGAAGAGTGCACGGCCAAAGCCCGTTTCCAGCTGCCAGGCCGCCATAAATTCCGGTATGCTGTATCGGCTTCTCCTGCCTGATGCCGGGTCTGCGATCCAGGCTTTCTTTTCTGTCAGCCGGTAGAGCACAACAAAATGCTGTTTATCCCAGTGAAGTATACAGGGTAAGGGGGCCTTTTTTGCCAGTACCCTGAAGGGCAGCTCTGCAGAAAGCGTTTTAAAACCCAACTGCTCTGCAGTCGCTATCAGGGCCGCAAAGGTGACGCCCTGGGGAGATATCTTACAGGCATTACGGAGGAACTGCAAGGGATATACGCGGCCATGATATGCGGCGATCATCTTCAGGCAGGCAGGTCCGCAATCCATCGTATCGGATTGTTTATAGAAAGGGAAGGACTTGCGTATTGGATAGTTTTGTAACATCGTTGCAAATTTAATAATAAATATAATATGCAACACAGTTTCAAAATACTAGCTTTAATTCACTTAAATTCGGTGACTAACGCTTACAATCATGCGAAAAGCGCTTCTACTTTTCCTTACGTTATGGATCTGTGCGCCTGTGCTCAGGGCGCAGACAATTGAAACGCCCGATCAGCTTTACGGTTCGCTTTTTAAAGCAGTGCAGCTATCGGGGATTTTCCCTGACAATAAAACGTTTGTAGACTGCATACCTGTAACGAGCCCGGACAGTATTATGCTCCGCTATGCAGTCGCGCAGCAGCAGCCTGCGTTTAAGCTGGCCGATTTCATAAAAGCCAGCTTCCTGCTGCCTGATTCTGGCATCCGCGCTGCCACCATCAACGGGCAGGAAAAGTCTGTTGTAGCCCATATACAGCATCTCTGGAACGTACTGCTCAGGGATCCTAATATGGAAAGGCCCTACAGCTCATTGCTGCCCCTTCCCTACCCTTATATAGTACCGGGAGGCCGCTTCAGGGAGGTCTATTACTGGGATAGTTATTTTACCATGTTAGGACTGGAAGAGAGTGGCCGTATACTGATCATAGAGAACATGGTGAGAAACTTTGCCTTCCTCCTGTCGCATTACGGGCATATCCCGAACGGTAATCGCACTTATTTCCTGAGCCGTTCACAGCCACCATTTTTTTCGCTGATGCTGGATATGCTGGCAAAGCACAAAGGTGATAGCATTTATGTAAACTACCTCCCGGAACTTGAAAAGGAGTACGACTATTACATGGATCGCTCTGCGGGCACAAATCACGTAGTAAAAATGCCGGATGGCAGCATATTGAACCGGTACTATGACCAGGATGATATTCCCCGGCAGGAGGCATATAAAGAAGATATGGCGGTAGCCGGCAAATTACCCGCACCAGCAAAAGGAATCTTCCGTGAACTGCGTTCCGCTGCAGAAAGCGGCTGGGATTTCAGCAGCCGCTGGTTCAGGGATGGAAGAAGCCTGCATACCATACGCGTTACAGCACAGGTGCCGGTAGACCTGAATTGCCTGCTCTATCACCTTGAAAAAACCATTGCCAAAGCGCTGCAGCTGGCAGGCCATGAGGAGAAGGCCCGGCAGTATACGCAGCTGGCCGCCAGAAGAAAACACGCCATTGAGCGCTACTGCTGGTCAGCCAAGGCAGGATGGTATGTGGATTACGACCTGCTCACCCATCAACCTTCCGCATCGCTTACGCTGGCGGGTATGTACCCTTTTTTCCTGCATGTAGCTGCCAAAAGCAGGCTGGCGCCTGTACAACAGGTGATCAATACCCGGTTCCTGAAGGCAGGTGGCGTGGTTACCACTTTAAAGAATACCGGAGAGCAGTGGGATTACCCGAATGGATGGGCGCCGCTGCAATGGGTAACTATAGCCGGACTGGATAACTATGGGGCCAGAACGCTGGCAAAAAAGATTGCGGAAAGATGGGTACGGCTGAATGTGCAGGTGTACCACCACACGGGCAAGCTGATGGAAAAGTACAACGTAACAGACCTCAGCCTGACAGCGGGCGGAGGTGAGTACCCCACCCAGGATGGCTTCGGATGGACAAACGGCGTGTTACTACGCCTGATGGCACAGTATAAGATCAGTGAGTGACCAGTCTTTAGTGTTCGTTGTATTTCCGCAGCGCATTGGCTACGGTTTTCAGGGCAGGAAGTAATTCCGGCGCATCCCATACGGCGCCGAGGGCAATACGTACATAATCCTGGCGGTTGGTGGTAGAGAAGTCTTCACTACTCATGAGGTCAATATTCCAGGTGCGCATTTCGCTGATAAATACGGAAGCCTCCAGCGAATCAGGCAGTTTCAGCCAGGTATGATAACTGCCGGGAAAGGTACGGTAATCCAAACCCTGGAAGATCTGCGTTACTTTCTCATGTAACTGAACGGCGATCGCGCGTTTCTCAGCTATTACTCCCTGCAGCAGATCGTCTTTCATCAGGTAGGCGGAAAAGTTCCTGAACAATGCAGAACTACCGCTGGTGGTGTAACGGATCACATTATCCACTCCTTTTAGCAGCCCCTGTGGATAGACAAGATAGGCAGCCCTTACAAAGGGATTAAAATTCTTGGAGAAACTGCAAACGTACAACGTCTTGTCTGGCATCAGCTGCAGAAAAGTGGGCGGTGGCAGGGGATGCAGAAAACGATAGGCATCGTCCTCTATAATATAAACATCCCTGAACTTCCTTACTACGGTAGCGATATCCCTTCTGCGCTGCAGTGACATAACGCTGCAGGTAGGATTATGTATGGTAGGCTGCAGGTAAACAAGCCTGGTATTATGTGAGCGGAGATATTCTTCCAGTGCCTCGGGCACCATGCCCTGCTCATCACAGGCAATAGTGTGTATATCGTAACCCAGTTCTGCGGCGCTTGCCTTGAAAGATGTATAGGTGAATTCCTCTACAGCGGCGGTTTGTTCGGTATTCCGGAACCAGGTGAGTATGCAGTGCAGGGCGCTGTTGCCGCTGCAGGTACTGATCACTTCGGACTGATAGCGCAGGGTATCGGCTGGCAGTTGCAGCCACTGGCCCAGCAATTGTACGAAGGGTTTTTCAGGCCAGAAGGAAGCGGGAGACAGCATTCCATATTTTTCATGTGCTGGCAGGCCTCTTATATATTGCTCAAAAATGTCGGCTTCCGATCTTACGGAGGGGTAATTGAATCTCAGGTTAAGCATAAAATAAAATTACCATAAAAAAAGCAGATTTGGGATATCCGGTTTATTTTCCATTAAAGTGTTAGATTGACATTTATTTTTTTTACTTTTATAGTTCATGGATCCGGCGTCTATAGCAGCGCTAATATGTAGTATCCAGCAAGGCCACTATTACCATATTTATTAACCAACATCAAACATTCCCGTATGAAGACAAAGCAAACAAAATCCTTGTTCACTTAGTCATTTTCCGGTTTACCGTTGATAGCCGGTACAAACGTACATTATCCGGATGACCTGATCATCCGGCAGGTATTTTATTTCCAATTGTACAACCAAAAACGACGTTATGAAATTACTATTACACTTCCTGCACAGGAAGCGGCTCGTGCTTTGCATTTTATCAGCCGTATGCAGTTGCCTGTGTCACCCTGTATTTTCACAACAGGGCGCTCCAAAGACCTTCCGTGGTACTGTCAGCGATTCAGCAAACATGCCCATCCCCGGGGCATCTGTGGTCATTAAGAATACCCAGAAAGGCGCTATTACTGCGCAGGACGGCAGTTTTTCACTGCAGGCGCCTGAAGGCAGCACCATCGTTATTACCAGCGTTGGCTATCAAAGCCGGGAGATAACGCTGAGCGGCAATGCCAGTTTGCGGATAAGGCTGGAACAACTGGCCAGCAGCCTCACTGATATTGTAGTAGTGGGCTACGGTACGCAGAAAAAAGCGTCTGTTACAGGTGCTGTGAGTGCAGTAAAATCGGAAGACCTGGTACGAACGCCTGCCACCACGGTTTCTGCCGCACTGGTGGGTAAAATGCCCGGCATTACCGCACGGTCTCCAGACTCCAGACCTGGCAGAGGTACCAATATCCAGATCAGGAATCTGGGTACTCCCCTGTTTGTAATAGACGGTGTGCCTTACACCGGCAGCGTAAATACTACTGCTTTCGGTTTTACACAGGGCTCCGGGCAGGATATTTTCAACAGCCTGGGCATAGAGGATATTGAAAGCGTAACAGTACTGAAAGACGCCTCTGCTTCCATCTATGGTTTGCGTGCCTCTAACGGGGTAGTTCTGGTGACCACCAAAAAAGGGCGACGCGGTGAAAGACCCAGTATCAACGTTTCCGGTTATTACGGCTTTCAAAACTTCACCCGTTATCCACGCCCTGCCAATGCAGGACAGTATGTACGCGCCCTGGTAGAGTCAGAACAGAACCTGGGCAGGGATCCCTCCCTGCTGTATTCCCGCGAAGAACTGGCCAAATGGGAGGCCGGCACAGAAAAGGGATATAAAAGCTATGATTACTACAACGAAGTGCTGCGCCCCAATGTACCGCAGTATTATCTGAGCGCCAATGCCTCCGGCGGCTCAGAACGTTCAAACTACTACCTGTCAGTAAGCCGGGTCAGCCAGGATGCCATTGTGCGTGATTACAATTTTGAACGTACCAACCTGCAGGCCAACCTGGAAAGCAGCCTGGCCAAAGGGCTGAAAGTAGGTACGCAGATCAGCGCACGCCTGGAGAAAACCCATAATGTAGGTGTGCCGGGGTTAGATGATTACTTCAACCCTTTCCTGAGTATCTTTAGTATGTGGCCTACAGAAAGTCCATATGCGAATGATAACCCCGATTATATCAACCAGACGCATAACGTGAATGTGAACCCCGCCACCTACCGCGACGATATTACCGGCTGGGTAGATGAATGGTGGCGAGGCATCAATGTAAACCTGAATGCACAATATGATTTTGCATTCGGTTTAACGGCCAAAGGCATCTATTCCTACAACTACCTGAACGAAGAATTTGACGGATTTGAATATACCTGGGATGCTTACAAATACGATGCAGCTACCGATTCCTATAACACACAACCGGGCTTTGGCAACCAGAACCCCTGGCGGGAAAGACATAAGCGGAATGTAGTATCCCGTTATGCACAGTTCCAGCTGAACTACAACAAGCAGTTTGGCCCCCATGGCTTGTCGGCCGTTGCTGCTTACGAGCGTTCAGACTACGAGAACGCTTATTATGTAGTACATACCATCCCTACTAACAACTACGTCTCAACGCAATACCTTTCTGAACAGGATTATCTATCGGACGAATGGGCCACAGAAGCAAGGGCGGGCTACATCGGCAGGTTGAACTACAACTACCGGCAGAAATACCTGCTGGAGCTGCTGGGCCGTTATGACGGATCTTACCTCTATGCCAAAGGACGGCGCTGGGGCTTCTTTCCGGGTGTTTCGCTGGGCTGGCGCATTACGGAAGAGCCTTTCCTTAAAAACCGGCTGGGCGCCTGGGTGAATGACCTGAAGATAAGGGCTTCCTATGGAGAGACCGGCAGCGAGATCGGGTTTACCAACGGCGATCCCCCGCAGCCTTTCAGCTACCTTCCCGGGTACAATTTTAACCAAGGCGGTGCAGTGCTGGATGGCGCCTATACCATTGGCATCCGTCCCAGGGGCCTGCCCATTACACAGTTGTCCTGGGTAAAGAACCGTTCTATTAACCTGGGCATTGACTTTACGGTGCTGGATGGGAAGTTATCCGGACAGTTCGATGTATTCCAGCGCAAACGCACCGGTTTACCCGCCGCACGTTATGACGTACTGTTACCGAGCGAAGTAGGCTACACCCTGCCCAATGACAACCTGAATTCAGACGCTACCAGGGGCATAGAAGGCATGGTCACCTATAGTGGCGAAGCCGGCAAGATCAACTATTCCATCGGTGTGAATGCCACTGTTGCCAGGCTGAAAATACGCAGTACCTACAAACCACGCTTCGGCAATTCGTGGGATAAGTACCGGAACTCCGCAGAAGACCGCTGGGCCAACATCACCTGGGGATACCATGTAATCGGACGCTTTGAATCGCAGGAGGAGATTGATCATTACGAGATCAACAATGACGGACAAGGCAACAGGACCGAGCTCCCGGGAGATTTCAAATATGAAGATGTGAATGGCGACAAGATCATTAACGCACTTGATCAGCGGCCTATCGGCTATGCGCAGGGGGCACAACCTTATATGAGCTTTGGTATCAACGGAAGTGTTGGCTGGAATAATTTTACCCTGCGGTTTGATTTTGCGGGCGCTTCGATGCAATCGTACCTGCGGGACTGGGAACTCAGGTATCCTTTCCAGAACAACGGTTCCTCGCCAGCCTATATGTTCACTGACCGCTGGCACAGGGAAGATCCCTATGACCCCAACAGCCGCTGGATAGCCGGCACCTACCCTGCTATCAGGAAAGACAATACCACCCATGTTAACTACCAGACCAATGATTTCTGGATCACCAATGTGCGCTATATCCGTTTAAAGAACCTGGAGCTGGGCTATAATTTCCCCAAAGCATGGCTGAAACGCTGGGGCATCAACGGGCTCAGGATCTATGCGAACGGTACCAACCTGTTCTCACTGGACAATGTGAAGAAGTATGAAATAGATCCGGAGATCAGCTCTACTAACGGGCTGGTATATCCGCAACAACGGCTGTATAATTTCGGTTTTAATCTTTCCCTTTAATGTAGAACATTATGCAAAAGAGATATATAGGTATTATACTGGGCATCTGCCTTTACCTGCTGCCGACCTGCAAAAAAGACTGGCTGGAAAGGCAGCCCAAGAACATCCTGCTGGAAGACCAGGTATGGAATGACCCCAAACAGATAGTGGCGCTGCTGGCCAATTTCTATGACAGGCTACCGGTACAATCGGGGCTGCAGGACATCAACAACACAGGCGCCGACGGAAGAACGGCCCAGTGGAGGGATATGGCCAATATTGACGATGCTATGTGGTCCGGACAATCCAATGAGGACTGGCGCAACAATATACCCTCCTACGGTTATGACAGCTGGCGTTTATGGAACTATACGCTGATCCGCGATATTAACCTGGCATTGGAAAACATTAACACCTACGCAGTAAAACTAACGGAAACCCAGAAAAAACAATTCTCCGCAGAGCTGCGTTTCTTACGCGCCTACAACTATTTTGAGCTCGTGAAAAGGATGGGCGGCGTTCCGCTGGTAACCAAACAACTGATCTATGACTACAGCGGCGATGCCAGCAGCCTGCAGGTACCCAGGGCTAAAGAAGAGGAAGTGTATGATTTTATTGCAGGTGAAGTAGATGCCATCAAAGAAGACCTCGGCAATGCCGGCAACGTAACAAGGGCCAACAAATACACGGCACTGGCGTTGAAAAGCCGGGCCATGTTATACGCCGGCTCCATTGCCAGGTATAATAACTTAATGCCGGCGCCTATCAATACGCCCGGTGGCGAAGTAGGTATCCCGGCAGGCAGGGCCAATGAATACTATACCGAATCGCTGGAGACCTCTAAAGAGATCATCAGCAGCGGGCAATATTCCCTGTATAAGGTGAACCCGAATGTTGGCGAAAACTTCTATGAGGCAATTACTAAAAAGTCGGGGAACAGGGAAGCTATTTTTGTGAAAGATTTTCTAAGTCCGCAAAAGCGCCACTGGTTCTCTTATGATAATATCGTGCGGGGCATCCGCGAGGATAACCTCGGCTCTTCTTCCGTAACACCCTCACTGAACCTGGTGGAAAGCTATGAATACCTGGATGGCACGGCAGGCACACTTAAAACCCGTACGGAAGATAACACTGACTTTATTTACTACAACAACCCGGAGGACATCTTTGCCAACAAAGATGCACGTTTATATGGCACTGTTATATACCCCGGCACTACCTTTAAGGGACTGCCTGTGGGCATACAAGCCGGCGTAATGGCCTGGAACCCCGATAAAAATGCCTATGATATAGTGGAAGGCAGTGACCTGAACACGACTTATACAGATGGCAGGCAACTGACCGGCAGCTCGGGCCCCCACCGTTCTATCCAGGAAGTATCCAATACCGGTTTTTACCTGCGCAAATATATTGACGCCGGCGCCCGTACCAGTACACGTGGTATACAGAGCGATATCTGGTGGATATGGTTCCGGTTGGGAGAAGTATACCTGAACGCAGCGGAAGCGGCCCTTGAACTTGGCCAAACAGGCGAAGCCCTGGGCTATGTAAATGCCGTGCGTGAACGGGCGGGTTTTCCTCCCAACAGCCTGAGCACCCTGAACATGGCCCGTATACAAAACGAGCGCCGCGCCGAACTGGCATTTGAGGACCACCGGCTTTGGGACCTGAAACGATGGAGACTGGCCGATAAAGTTTGGGATGGTAATTTCAGCAGCCCTACTGCAATGGTATATGCACTATATCCCTACCGGGTAGTGCGGCCCGGAAATGCCGCCCGCAACGGCAAATATGTATTTGTAAAGATGGTAGCACCCCGGTTCAGGGCGCCCCGCTTTTTTCAGCTGGGAAATTATTATTCTTCCATTGACCAGGGAGTTATCAATAATAATCCTAAAATTGTGAAAAATCCATTCCATTAATCCATGACTATGCAACATTTTATAATCTTCCTGGCAATAGCCGCAGCCGGCTTTGCAGGATGCAAAAAAGATAACTACCAGGCGCCTTCCTCTGTGCTAAAAGGACAGGTAAGTTACGATAAACGGCCTATTGGCCTGCGTTCTAATGGCGTACAGCTGGAATTATGGCAGCCGGGATTTGAGCTGAGCACCAAGATACCCATATACCTGGCACAGGAAGGTACTTTTTCTGCATCTGTTTATGATGGCAAATACAAACTGGTACTGCTAAGAGGGAATGGTCCCTGGGTAAATAACAGCGACACCATCGACGTTAACGTCAACGGTACTACGGAAATAGATGTGCCGGTAACACCTTATTTCATGATCAACGGCGCATCCCTGACACAGAATGGCACTACACTTACTGCCACCTTTACCCTCCAGCAGGTGAATAACAGCCTGCCGCTGGATGCTGTTACACTTTACGTGGGAACAACCACTATTGTAGACCAGGTAAACAGCGTGGCGGCTGTTTCTAAACCTGCATCGGAGATAACGGATATTACGGCGCCCATTACACTTAGCGTAAGTGTTCCACCATCTCTCATAGCGAAAGGTTATCTCTACGCGCGGATCGGTGCAAAAACCGCCGGTGTGGCAGAGCTGATTTATACCGTACCGCAAAAAATAGCAACAAAATAATTATCACGTCAATGGGCCGGGCGCTATTGCCCGGCCCTTTTTGAAAAAAACAGGGTACTATGAGCGACAATAATACGCACCATTTGGATGCCCGGGACATTGCCAGCCAGTTAAGCCATCCGGAAGGCGAAGATGGCCTGAAAGTAGCCGGCAACATGCATGTAAATAACGGGGCCATGATACAACGCACTATTGACCTGCTGGGCTGCCGTGACCAGGATACGATACTGGAAATAGGCTTTGGCAATGGCGGCTATGTGCCCTATGTACTGTCCCGCGCGGCCGGCCTCCGGTATTACGGTGCAGATATTTCTGACACCATGGTACAGATCGCACAGGAAATGAACAAAGCGCTGGCGGCTGAAGGCATCGCACACTTTACCCGGGTTAACGGACTTGAGCTGCCTTATGCAGACCAGTTCTTTGACAAAGTGTTTACGGTGAATACCCTTTACTTCTGGGAGGATCCCCAGGTACAATTGCGGGAAATACACCGGGTACTTAAAGCAGGCGGCCATTTAAGCATTGGCATTCGAAGCCGGACGTTTATGGAGCAGCTCCCTTTCACACAATACGGGTTCAGGTTGTACAATGCACCTGCCGCCATTGTTCAGCTGGAAAAAGCCGGCTTCCACATTCTTGAGACGGCAGAAGAAAAAGAGGAAACCATGAGCATTATGGGCATGATGCTGGAAAAAGAACGGATCATAATTGTGGCTGAAAAAGGTTAACTACCGTTTCAGCAGTCTGTTATTCACAATCTTTTCCATTACCGTTTCTTTCATACTCCTCGAAATGGGTACCTGAACTTTGCCCAGCTCTATCACGTTTCCTTCAATACCGGTTATTTTGGCTGCATTTACTACAAAGGATTTATGCGTTTGAATGAAGCCGGGATCGGTGATGCTTTCGATCACTGACTTGAGCGTAATGTGAGCAATATAACGGGTTTGGGCGGTATAGATACTTACATAGTTCTCCAGCGATTCTATATAGACAATATCTTTCCAGTTCACCTTTACCAGTTTGTCGTTCGTTTTAACAAAAAGGTAATCTGCCACAGGTTGCGGTGTTGTTTTGAAAAACTCGTAAGCCCTGTTCACTGCCTTCAGGAAACGCTCAAAAGAGATGGGCTTCAGCAGGTAATCCACTGCCTCCAGCTCAAAGCCTTTCAGCGCATATTGCTCATATGCGGTGGTAAAGATCACCTTTGGCGGATGAGGAAGGCTCTGCAACAATTCCAGTCCGTTGATATAAGGCATTTCAATATCCAGGAACAGGAGATGGACTTCCTTCTCGCGGAGCAGGTTATTCAATGCTACTGCATCTTCACAGACGCCTACCAGCTCCAGGAAATCAACTTTCTCCACATAGCCTTTCATGCCTTTACGGGCCACAGGTTCATCATCGGTTATGACGCACTTAATCTTCATAGTATTACCATTTGATCAGATCTGAATAGAAAGTTCGGCAGTAAAGCTGTGTTCCTCATCAGTAATATGCAACTTATGCCTGCCGGGATACAGCAAAGCTAATCTTCTTTTCAGGTTCTCAAGGCCAATGCCTCCTGCCTTTCTCTGGGAGGTAATAACGGGCCTGGCATTGCTGACATGGAAGCGGAGTTTACCCTCATCCAAGGTGGCTGCAATACGGATCCAGTACTCGCCGCCTGCATATTTAAAGGCATTTTCCACCAGCGGCAGCAGGAGTAGCGGGTATAGCTGCTGACCGTTCAACGCTTCATCAAAATGGACGCTGAGCGAAAGATGATCATTCATACGGATGCGTTGCAGGTTGATAAAGGACTGCAGGTATTGCAGCTCCTGCTTTATGCTTACCGTTTGCTGCTGATCATATAGCTGGTAACGCAACAGCTCTGACAATTCTTCTATAGTCTGCTTGGCCCTGTTCACATCTTCATCCATCTGAAAGTATACCGTATTAAGTGCGTTGAACAGGAAATGCGGATGATACTGAGCTTTTAGGAATCGCAGTTCTGTCTGCAGCTGGTCATTGCTGATCTTCTCTATCTGCAGCTGCTGTTCATAGCTTTTTCTAAGAAAAGCATTACCCCGGATAAGTGCATAATATAACAGGCTATACAGTGCCGGTATCATGTAAATATTGACAACATCAAACCACTGCAGGCCATCGTCAGTAAAAGTTGTCAGGGGGATAACGGTGGCTGTACAAATGAGCTCCGTACAAAGCGTTACGTCTGCAAACTCCTTCATGACCTTGCCCATACGCATCGGTGGTTGATAACGCTGCAGGTTCCGTTTCAACATCCAGTGCATGGCTGCTACCGTGATATAGCCTACCACTACCGAACCAACGATCTCTATAGCATTTAATTTCCATGGGCGCAACCAAAACCGGCTGCCTATGATGACATCTGTTACCAGGCGAATACTGATGTACACGCAAAGCCCATATACTGCAGGGAAAAAATATCGCCACCGGTTTGTAAACATAATGTTCAAGTTAAACAAAGATCGCAAATCTTTCGTGGTCTTATAGTACGCTGCATGATCGTTATTCTCTCCACAAACTTAGCTGTTGCCCTTGTTTAAACACATTTACATTGACCAATTGCAGTTTTAGGGTGACATAATGCATTCCCTCCTCCTGATTCCGGGAAAAACAGTATATTGAAATGAATAAACCCTGTTATTTCCATACCCAAAGACCATTGAAATGAAAATCCTATATGCTGTAAACACATTAAAAAGGTGTTGTAATCTATTATTATTATTATCACTATTTGCATGTAATCCGCCACACAAAGAGCTGTTGCAGGCATTGCAGACAGTGGATGAGCACGTATTGCCGACAGGGCATTATGTGATCATTCCTAACCAGGGATGTGAGGGATGTATCAGTACGGCGGAAGATTTTGTGAAAAGGCATTATACTTCTGCCCGGGATGTGAAGTATATTTTCACCCGGGTGCAATCCCTGAAGCTGTTAAGGATAAAATTAGGCAGTGAGGTAATGAGCAGCAGCAAAGTACTGGTGGATAGTGGAAACGTGATCAGGTATCCTGAAAAAGAAAAGGATATTTACCCGATGATCGTAACGATAAAGGATGGAGCAATAAAAGGTATAAGGTACCAGCGCCCGGAAGAGGATGGACTGGGGATATTGCTGGAAGGGGAATCTTTTCTGCATACTGTGGCCCGGCCTACACAACAGCAATGATCTGTTACAATATAAGATAGACTATCCCGTTATCTTCTGAGACCCGGTAAATGGTTATCCCGGTTTTGGCGGGACCGGCATTTACCTGTCCGCTTTCTGTGTCAAACTGCGATCCATGCCAGGGGCACTGAACCGTACCGCACATCATTGCGCCACCAGCCAGTGATCCGCCTTTGTGGGTACAACGGTCGTCAAAAGCCACGAAGCCTTTTTCTGTTCTGCCTATCACAATACGTCTATCATCTACATGCACAAGCTTCATCTGGTTTGTTTGCAGCTCACCGGCAGTGGCTACCTGCACACGTTGCTGATGACCGTCTATATGCAATTCTTTCCATTTACCTGCGCCGGCATAGCGGATGTCCACTCCTATCTGGTTACGGTACACCAGCGTACCGCCCATCCATCCGGCTACACTTAATATCACGATCCCGGCTATTTCCATCAACACTATTGCAAAAGACGGCAGAACCCGGTCTTCTTTCATCAGCCAGGCCGCCAGAAAGATCACAACGTTGAGCACATTCAGCAGCCCATGCCTTGTAGCCCGTTGCTTAGCCGAACTTTGGGGTGGCACGGTGTAGAGGTAGTCAATTATACCCGGTACGGCTGCCAGTAGTGCGCTTACCACGCCGGCTATCTGTGAGCAATAAGCTACAAAGGCCAGGTCAGTACTGTTATTTACAAGCGCCAGTAAATCAAAGACGAGCGTTCCAATGAAGAAACCGATGGGAAGTGCAATAGCGATGGGGTGCAGGGGATGGCCCTTTATGTGTGCGGTACTTTTCATACAGTTCAGGTTTACTCTGGCTGATCTGTATCAAAAACTTTACCTGATTGGCGCAAAAGCCTTAATTTTAGTGATCACCATAAACCATCCTTATCCATGTCCCTTATTGCCAAGATCTTCGTATTGCTTGTGGCTATTGAGCACCTGTATATATTATGGATAGAAATGTTTGCCTGGACAACCGCCGGCAAAAAAACATTCCGCTCTTTTCCCGACCACCTGTTTGAGCCCACCAAGGCACTGGCAGCCAACCAGGGCTTGTATAACGGGTTCCTGGCAGCCGGACTGATTTGGTCCCTGTTCATTAGAGATGTTAACTGGGCTGGAAATGTGGCTGTATTCTTCCTGAGCTGTATAATTATAGCGGGCGTTTACGGAGCAGTTACCGCCTCAAAATCGATATTCATGAAGCAGGCGATGCCGGCTATTGTGGCGTTGCTATTGGTATTGTTTCTTTAGAATTATTACTGGTGGGCAGTTGCTTCCAGTTTTTCTATACGCTGTCTCAGCTGGTCATTCTCTTTTTTCACGTCCACCAGGTACAAGGTAAGCTCTTCCACCTTCTGCAGGAGTTTTCTGTTCATCTCTCCCAAATCCAGTCTACCCTTTTCAACCTCTGCAGCTGATGGCATGTCTGGCAAGTGTTTATGCCTGCTTACATATTTCTCCAATTCCATTAAAGGTAGCAGATTGTAGTTCTTTTCTAACACAAAGTCAGGCCAATTGCCAAATTGCTTCACAACCGCACGGGTAAAAACGGCAGATCCATTTACCGCGAGTTTATAGCCCTTGGTATCTGTAATAGTACCAATACCTACATTACCATTTGGGAATAAGACAGTGGTCACATTGATACCGGATCGATAGATTCCGAATGCCTCCTGTGCTGCGCCATAGTCGTCGGAGGAAGTTACAACCCTCCAACGGTTCACATTTGCGGTAATTTGCCGGACTTTTGTATCAAGCGGCTGATTATCTACCTTAAACGCCGCTGGTCCATCCTCGTTTGCCCCAATCGTTAAACCGGAGAGCATACGTTGTCTTTCCATTACTACCAGGCGGCTGCCAGGCTCAGTGGTACCTATGCCGATATTACCTGTTGAGGTGATGGCCATCAGATCCATCCATGTACTGGAATTATTACGACCGGCAATCCGGAGATCCGTCCTGCTGCCAGGGTCAAAACCATAAATCTTATGCCCGAAACCATTCTGTAAGGTGGACGTAGTCCAGACAATGCTTTTATTTGAACCGGAATTAGCATTCAGATTATCAAAAGCAACCTGTTGAGCAATGGATCTGTTCTGAAGAAAAAAAGCAGGCAGATAAGGAGCAAAGGCATTGTTCTTAATCATAGTGGGATCATTTAGGAAAGTGTATTGGAAATAAGAAATGAAGTAAAGTGGGTTAAAACTCTCTGTCTGCAAATATTACCTTTCTTTCAAATAATCCAAATTGTTTCTTACTTTTCGCCAAACCACGATTTCCGTCGACCAATGAATAATTCCCGGAAAACACTTGTCATTCTTACTCCCGGCTTTGCAGAAAATGAAGCGGATACCACCTGCCTGCCCGCCATACAAATGATGATCAAGTCGATCAACCAGGTAGCACCTGCATTGAACGTAACGGTCTTGGCCTTCCATTATCCTTTTTTTACCGCTACCTACCAATGGCATAATAATACGGTGATCTGCCTTGGAGAAAAGACACCTCCGAGAAAGCTCAGGTTATTATGGTCCTGGGGCAATGTTTGGCGGCGGCTAAAAATGCTTACAAAGACCAATGAAGTAACCGGCATGATCAGTTGCTTCTGCACCGAAGCCGCACTGGTAGGAAAGTATTTCTGCAGTTTCTACAATATAAAACATTTCACCTGGATACTCGGGCAGGATGCAAGTGCAAGCAACAAGCTGGTACGATTTATTCGGCCTGATGCCGAATCTCTGGTCGCCATGTCGGATTTTCAGGTAAGGGAATTTTACAGGAGCCACCATATTAGGCCCCGGCATGTTATACCTAATGGCATCAATACCCGCAGTTTCCCAGAAGCTGCAGGGATAATAGACATTGACATTATAGGCGTAGGTAACCTCATCCCCTTAAAGCAATACCACATTTTCATTGAGGTGATCAGTGCAGTGAAACAATATTATCCGGGCATCAGGGTTGCCCATTGCGGTAAAGGTATTGAAGCAGAAAATATCAAGTCACTGGTAGAAAAGCTAGGTTTGCAGAATAATGTACATTTATATGGCGAAGTATCTCATCAGGCAGCATTGGAATTGATGCAGCGGAGCCGCATACTGCTGCATACCTCCGCCTACGAGGGTTTTGGTGGCGTTATGATAGAAGCCCTGTATGCAGGCGCCCAGGTAATCAGTTTCTGCAGACCAATGGATGCGGATATCCCCAACTGGCATATCGTACCCGACAAGGAGGCTATGATCAGGAAAACCCTGGAACTGCTGCAACAGCCTTTAGAAGAGCGGGTGCCGGTATTACCCTATGATATGCAGGATAGTGCGCGGGCTTTTCTACAGTTATTTGGCTACAGTGAGGCAACCCTCTCAGATAATTTAGCGTAATATATACCTGGATATGAAAAAGAAAGTTATAAAATACCTGGTAAGCCGTTTCTACAAGCCCCTGTTGGTGAAATACCTCTCCAAGACAAGGACATATCATTTTAAGGGTATACACCTGTTGATTCCCCCGGAGGTGTTTCACCCTGCTTTCTTCTTCAGTACCAAATACCTGATCCGTTATATTGACGGGCTTGCGCTAAACCAGCAATCATTCCTGGAACTAGGTGCCGGAAGCGGGCTTATTTCCTTCTTTGCCGCAAAGAAAGGAGCCAAAGTGACCGCTACAGACATTAACCCGATAGCGATTTCCTACCTGGAAAAGAACAATGCGGTTAATACCGCAAAGCTGGCTGAGATCATACATTCAGACCTGTTCAATAACGTCTCTCCGAGAACATTTGATATTATCGCCATCAATCCGCCCTACTATAAAAAACAACCGAAAACCTTTGCAGAACACGCCTGGTACTGTGGAGAGCATGGCGAGTACTTTGACCGCCTTTTCCGGGCATTGTCGTCTTACATACATGAGCAGTCGCAGGTCTTAATGACACTGAGCGACGGATGTGACGAAGCCATGATACAAGAACTTGCAGCTAGGAATGGATGTACACTGCACCGCGTACATAGTATGAAGAACCTGATGGAAGAGATCTATATTTTTAAGATAGCATACAATTAATTATTATATCGAGTCTATTACGTCTTCCATATGCCTGGCAATAGCTTCAAAAGACAGCCGGGAATGAAACTGTTCCAGTGTTTTCCGGCGTTCCTCCTCCCTATCCATGCCAAGTGTCTGAATAAAAGCGCTCAGCAAAGCTGACACATCACCGGGAGGAAATAACAGCCCGCATTTTCCGTTACCCGTCATCATTCGGAAAGAAGGAATAGCTGTCAGTACAGGAATACAACCGCAAGACATACCTTCGCAAACAGCTATACCGCTGCCTTCGTAATAAGATGCTGCTACAATAAAATCCGCGCTGTTGAACCAATGCTGCAGCTCCTCATGTGGTATCCTGCCTACAAAGATCACCGCCTGCTGATATGCAGGATCTGCTGCCAGCAATGTCTCGATCGCTTCCAAAAGCTCTGATTTATGATAGATCATGTACAAACGGGCACCAGGGCAGTGGACCAGAAATTGCAGAAAGGCTTTTACTACAGTCAGGGGATCTTTGTTCTCATTCAGCCGGCCTACCCATAGGTATACCATTTCACCCGACACCTGCGTTCTTGCCCTTGACAACGCCCGGTCTGCCGGGAAAAATGTAGAGGATGCCTCCATTACTTCCCTTATGCTGGCAGTTGATTTAATATTGCGTGCTTTAACCCATTCCAGGCCCATTTCAATGGCAGTGAACATATAGGCATCTATACAATGGCTGGCTATCCAACGCAATATCCTGTGGATTCCTGGTGCGGGTTTTTCAGCATGATGCTGTACAATAATCTTTACTTTCCGCCCCAGCTTTAAGCGCAGCAAAATGGTTTGTATAGCAAAGTGCAGCCCATGTACAATAACCACATCGGGTTGCAGCCGCTGTATGTATCGATGTTGCCGTAGGGGGAAAAGACGGGTAATCCTGTTCCTATGAGGAAAACGTTTAAAGTGGTATTCCACGCCGTTCATCTGGTATAAACCCTCATAACTAATCTGCTCTATAGTGAGCACCTCATTGTGCATATTAAGCGTTTCCAGTATTCCCCTATAGGCTTTTATGCGATTTAACCATGCTTCAGGCTGATGAAATTCAGGTATAGTGACATAACTGGCAAAAAGCACCCTCATAGACTAAAAGATATCAATTCCTGCAAATGTGAACCTGATTTTTTCCAAATGAACATCGGGAGCAAGATATCCACAATAATAAGATAAATCTGAAAGGCAGGCAACCATTTCGGGTAGTTCACCGTAATACCCCAAAACAAACCCTGTTCGTGATGAGCAGCATACTTTTTTCGCATTCCTATTTCTTACGCTATGATCCCAAGCAGTGGGATGCAGGGCAGCCTTACCCTCCCCTGGGCACGCTATATGCTGCAGCCCTACTGAGGGAACATGGTTGTAAGGTGGCACTGTTTGATACTATGTTCGCCCAAACGCCTGAAGAAGTCTTGCCCAGCCTGGAAGACCTGCAACCTGACATTTTTGTCATCTATGACGACGGGTTTAATTATCTCACCAAAATGTGCCTGACCAACATGCGGGAGGCTGCATTCCGCATGAGCAAGCTGGCCAGCGAACGGGGCTGCAAGGTGATCGTTTCCAGTTCCGACTCAACAGACCATTTTGAAAAATACCTGGAAGAGGGAGCTGATTTCGTTATTATAGGAGAAGCCGAGCAAACCTTATTGGAACTGGTTAATGCCCTGAAGCGGAATGAAGATTTTTCCGGGATAGCCGGACTTGCATTCAAACAGAACAATAACCTGGTGAGGACTCCGGCGCGGAGTGTAATGAAGGACCTTGACCGCCTTCCATTGCCTGCCTGGGACCTTATAGATATTACCCCCTACCGTCAATCCTGGCTGAGCCATACGGGGTATTTTTCATTGAACATGAGCACTACCAGGGGGTGTCCGTTTAAATGCAACTGGTGCGCCAAACCGATCTATGGCAACCGGTACAATGCACGCTCCCCCCAACATGTTGTTAAGGAATTAAAGCTTTTGAAGGAGAAATTCAACTTTGACCATATCTGGTTTTGCGATGATATATTCGGACTAAAACCAGGATGGGTTTATGAATTTGCCGACCTGGTGGAACAGGAACAACTGTCATTCAAATTTAAGATACAAGCCAGGGCAGACCTGCTGCTCCAGCATAATTACATAGCCGCTCTTGCAAGGGCGGGATGCGACAACGTGTGGATGGGCGCCGAAAGCGGCTCACAGCATATATTGGACGCGATGGACAAAGGTACCACTATTGAACAGATCTACACCGCCACCAGGTTATTAAAGGAGCATCACATCAAACCATCGTTCTTTATACAATTTGGATACCTTGGTGAAACAAAGGAGGATATCAAAAAGACCATACGTATGATCAATGAGCTGATGCCGCACAGCATCGGTATTTCTGTGTCTTATCCATTGCCCGGCACTGTTTTTTATGAGAAAGTAAAGGCTGATCTGAAAGAAAAAACCAACTGGACAGATTCGAACGAGATGATCATGATGTTTAAGAATACGTATAAGCCGGCGTTCTACAAGCAGCTTTATTATTACGTTCATAAGAACTACCAAAAAAACATTGCACTGCATCATTTTAAAAGGATATTCAGCCATCCCCGCAGCATTACCAAGGCTGCCATCAAAAAAGCCGCCTCCGCTGTATACTTTGTTCCGGCTGCATTAATTTCAAAACTGAAACTGGATATCATTGGCAACGACTGATCCTCATATTGTCAACGAGCAAAACGCTGCTGTGGCATTCAGTAAGCAATCTTATGTGTTCGATGATATCTACAGCGGCAACCCTATCATCCAGTACAAAAGAGAACGCGTACGTAAGCACGTGAACCGTTTTCTGGCACCTGGCAGCCATATACTCGAATTAAATGCGGGCACCGGAGAGGACAGTGTTTACTTTGCAGCGGCCGGGCACCGGGTACATGCTACTGACGTTGCGGAGGGAATGTTGCAGGCGCTGACTGAAAAAGTAAATGCACGTGGGCTGGAAAAACAGATCAGCATTGAAAAATGCTCATATACCGCGCTGCATACCCTGCAGCACAAAGGGCCATACGATCTTATCTTCTCGAACTTTGCAGGCCTGAATTGTACAGGGCAGCTAAAACAAGTGTTGACATCCCTGTGGCCATTGCTTAAGCCCCAAGGACAAATAACACTGGTATTACTGCCTCCCTTCTGCCTGTGGGAGACACTGCTGGCCTTGAGAGGGCGCTTTAAATTAGCTTTTCGCCGGTTCAACAGCAAAAAGGGAAGAACAGCTTATGTAGAGGGGATACCTTTTACGTGCTGGTATTATAAACCTTCTTTTGTTACCGAAGTGCTGCAACAGGATTACGAAGTATTGGGACTGGAAGGCTTATGTACTATTGTGCCGCCTTCTTACCTTGAAAAACTGCCGCTCAGATATCCCAAGGGATATCATTTCTTAACTGTGCTGGAAAACAAATGGAAAGCAAAATGGCCCTGGAGATATATTGGCGATTATTATATTATTTCATTAAGGAAACGATAGCATTTTAATCCTGAATTACCGTATCCTGATTTTTCATGTCAGCAATCTTTTGCTCGAACCTGTTTAATATATTTTGTTGAAAATGCTGAGGCATTGGCTTGCAGAGATGCTTTTCAACCACCATTGAGCCCAGAACGAAACCGGTATGATAAACTATTTTCTTAGACATAAGATTTGTCCACCGCCGGGAAAAGTACTTCATTATTGCATTGTCCAATCGGTCACCCAGCTGGCTATTCAACATCCACTCCAAACATCTTTTCAATGGCCAAGACGATATCTCCCTGGCTGGTGGTTCTCTAAATGAAGCATTAGGTATAAAATCACTGACCCATTTATTGGCATTAGAAAAATTCTGAAAGCTACGTCTGCCTCGGGCCGGTAATAAAGTAACTACTTCTGTTGCTGTAAAAATATTTTTCTCCTCTATCTCCAGTGCTTTTTCATCAATATAATAATTCAGGCAGCAAAAATATCGTAGGCCCAGCCAGGAAAATGATTTCACAAAAAAATATTGGAAAGCGCGCGCAATCCAAAGCCGGTTTTCTGCAGTGATAATAAAAAAATCGTAATCTGATCCTTCGTAGGCTACTTTCTTGGACAGAGATCCTGAAATACCCACGCCCCTTATATAAGGACACCATGCCAATACGCGTGAAATACGCATCGCCAGTTTCAGGCGCTTTACCGCCAGCATATTTCCTTTCAGCCGCCGCTGCACCAGCTGGGGGTCATTCCTAAGGCTATAGAATTGCCCCAGGCGCCAGATAAACTGTTTATCTAACAGCTGACGTAATGGTGATTCCAGATCTTTTTCCCGGGCCGGCTGATCAAGGAACTGATGTATCTCTTCCATGGTTACCGGATGACTGAACATATCAAAGTAGGCAATCACTTTCAGTATGCTCTCGCTAAGTTGCGCCATAAGATAATAAGCTGTGGTTCTCATGAATACGTGTCCCAATCCCCCAAGGTTGTCTCGTCCGCAACAAATAATTCTGAGAAACGCCTTACACATACAAAAAAGGGATGCCGGCCGGCATCCCTCAGGTACATAGCTAATAAACAGGACTTATTGGAGTAGTTCGGACAATTTCTTTTCCAGGTCTTCGCCACGCAGGTTACGGGCCACTATCTTACCTGTTTTATCAAGCAGGAAGTTAGATGGTACGCTTTTAACATTATAAACGGCCGCTGCTTCATTGGCCCAGCCTTTCAGGTCTGATACATGATACCAGGTAAGGCCATCTGCCCTGATGGCCTTTGTCCAGGCCTCTTTTTTATTGTCCAGTGAAACACCAATAATATCAAATCCCTTTGCGTGGTACTTATTATATGCGGCCACCACATTGGGGTTCTCTTTACGGCAGGGACCACACCAGCTGGCCCAGAAATCCACCAGCACATAACTTCCCCTCAGGGCAGACAGCGTAAGCGCCTTCCCCGTGGTATCCTGCTGGGTAAAGTCAGGCGCTACCTTACCGGGCGCTGTCCGCGCATCAGATTCGAGGGCCTTTACGATCTCCTTGCCGTAGAACGACTGGCGTACTTTTTTATCCAGCACCTTATACAGCGCTGCCGCTTTATCGACCTGCTGATAGGTAACAAAACGGTCCAGTATGATGCTGGCGGCAGCGGGAGAACCTGTATGCTTTTTAATATAGGCGCTGACGATACTGTCATGGAAGAGCTGCAGAGCGGCAAACTCTGCATCGAAAGCTTTACGGGTAGCGCTGTCCGGCTGTACCTTGCCACCCTGGTTGGCTTTATCCAGGCGCTGGTAAATGTCACCTGCCCTGGCAGTTACCGGTTTCCAGGCTTCGAAAAAGCCTGCATACACGTCTTGTGCAGCCGAGCCTTTCACCGTAGCCTTGTACAAAGAATCCTTACTGCCCTCCAGGGTGATGGTGCCGCTTTCCAAAAAGAACACCTTTCCGTTCCTGGCGCCGGCAAGCTTCAGGTTATACAACAACGGTTCGGCAATGGCGCCGCTGAAAGTGAAAGCGCCGTTCTTTACTTCCGTTGAGTCGCTGGCGGCCTCTGCGCCAAGGCGGCTGAGGTATATTTTACCGGTATCCAGACCAGCGATCCTGCCCTTCAAAATGAATTTACCGGAGGGATTTAACTGGGCTGCTGCTGCCAGCTGAGCTAGCAGGGCCGCCGCCATCATACTGATGAATGCAATATTTTTCTTCATAATGTCAGTCATTTAATGCTTTATATATGCTTACCAACCAGGGTTATTGGGTTTCAGGTTGGGATTCTTATCTATTTCAGTCTGGTAGATGGGGAACAGGTACATCTTATCGCTGAATGACCTGCTCTGTACCGTTATCATGTTGTATTCCCTTGCACCGCTGCCGCTTTCGGTAATGCTCACCCCTCTCATATCAACACCCAACTTTTGAGGACCCAGCTTCCAGCGGCGTATATCCCAGAGGCGGGTACCTTCAAAGGCCAGCTCAATGGTGCGTTCATGCCTGATCTTGTCGAGGGTCAGCTGCCCGGCAGGTATTTCGGGCATACCCGCGCGATTGCGTACGCGGTTGATATATCCGCGGGCCTCTTCTACCCTGCCCAGCTCAAAAGCTGCTTCGGCTGCATTGAGCAGCACCTCCGCATAGCGCAGCAGGATGTTGTTTTGTCCGCCGCCATAACTTTTCGACAGATCAAAAGGATTGAACGTGGGCTCCTGCATTTTCCGCAGCGCATAGCCGGTAGTAAGCGGCGAGCTGCTGGGATTATTGTTGGAGCCCAGCTTGAAATCCAGGGTAGTACCGCTCCAGAAAGCGCCATCATAAAATATGCTGGCATAAAAGCGGGGATCGCGGTTCACATAGGGCTGTGCAGCATCATAGCCCGAGCCTGATTCATTGATCATCTTCCCATTGGCCATTTCGTACTCGTCCACAATGTTCTGGGTAGGCTGGTTCAATGCGCTGGGACCCGGAGGTACCAGTCCCCAGGGCAGGTTATAATGATGCACATGATAGCCTTTGAAATTGGAGAGATACTGGTGATCGAAGATCACTTCCAGGTTATTGTCATTGGCCTCATGGAACAGTGTTTCATATTGTGGGAACAAACCATAACCTGCCTGTCCTTCAATATCGATCACTGCTTTGGCTGCATCGTAAGCGGCCTGCCAGTTGTTATCATAGCCAGCGGCGTATAAAAGCACCCTTGATTTAAGCGCCAGTGCAGCGCCACGGGTAACGCGGCCCATATCTGCTTTTGCATACTTAAAAGGCAGGTGGCCGTTTTGGTAAATACTGTCCAGCTGTTTAGTGATGAAGCTCACCACTCCTGCATACGGTGTGCGCGATACATTCAGATCGCCATTCAGATCCTGCGTAGCAGTGATCAGCGGCACTGCGCCAAAATAGTTGGCGAGATACGAATAATAAAGCGCACGCAGAAAACGCACCTCATCAGCCGTTCTCTTTTTAAATACATCACTGGCAGGCAGCCTGTTCACATTTTCAAGGTACATATTGCAACGCCTGATCTTTGACCAGGAATTATCCCACATGTTGATCAGTGCATAAGGCAGGCTGGCGGGCAGAAAAGTGCCCTGGTAAACGGAAATGTTGCTGCTGGAATACAGCTCATCACTCAGGGCGTCTGTCATCGTTCCTGCGAACTCAGTAGGTATGCCCGCGTAAATATTATTGAGGAAGAGGTTTGCCAGTGTGGAGTCTTCCCATACGTCTGCATCGCTGTAACGATCCAGCGGCTTACTGTCCAGGAAATTTTTCTTGCAGCCGACTGTCAGCAGCAGCAGGGATACCGGTATCAACAACAGTTTTATATATCGCTTCATCTCAGGCCGAATTAAAATTTAACGTTAAAACCAATATTATACAGCTTCTGGATCAGGTAGCTGGTAGCGCCGTAGGATGTAACCGCTGATTCGGGATCTACATCTTTCATCTTTGTAAAGGTGAGCAGGTTGGATCCGCTCACATAGATACGGGCGCTGCTGATCCTGAGACCTGACAGCAGCTTGGCGGGAAGGCTGTAGCCGATCTCCAGGTTTTTGAGGCGCAGGTAAGCGGCATTCCTTAACCAATAAGAGGAAATGGCCTGGTTATTCAGGTTATCCCTGAACAGGCGCGGGTAGCTTGCATCCGGGTTGTCGGGTGTCCAGCGGTCCAAGTGCTGTTTCATCGGCACACTGGGACTGGTACCGCTGGCAGCGCCGCCAAAGGCCCAGGAGCCGAGACCCGACATATACTTCTCAATATTGCCGGCGCCCTGGAACAATGCATTCAGGTCAAACCCTTTGAAAGCACCACCCAGCGCAATACCGTATATGATCTGCGGATAGTCGCCTTTGGTGATGATGGTACGGTCATCGGGACTGATCTTTCCATCGCCATTCAGGTCTTTGTACTTTATATCTCCGGGCGCCACATTTGCATACAAAGGTGTAGGGCCTTTCTGTATCTCTTCTGCAGATTGGTACAATCCTTCTGCCACATATCCGAGGTTGGTGAGATTGGCAGGGTTTACGGCGATGGGATGGCCGATAGCGCTCTGCCAGGGCAGAAGACCCGCAGGCTGTGGCGCGTATATGACCCTGTTCCTGTTAAAGGTAATATTCGGCCTCACGAAATAGCTGATCTCTCCAATGGTGTGCTGATGAGACAAGGCTATTTCAAAACCTTTGTTATCTATTACAGACAGATTTTCACTGGGCAGTGTCCCGCCGATAGTAGCGGGTACGGAAGAAGAGCGGCTACCCAGAATATCCTTGGTACGCTTATAGAAGTAATCTGCTTCAATGCCCAGCTTATCTCCAAAGAAACGGGCTTCTACACCGATATTGGTCATATCTGCTTTCTCCCACGTAAAAGAGGCATTGGGTATCACTCCCGGTACCAATGCCTGCAGGTCTGCACCGCCAAAAGTGTAATACCCTTCGAGACCCGTGCCAAGCGTATAGGCACTCAGGTAGTCAAAACGGCCGATGCGGTCATTACCTAATCGTCCCCAGGAACCTCTCAGCTTCAGGAAACTGATCGTGGGAATGTTGCGGATGAATGATTCTTCAGACAATATCCATCCGGCAGATATGGAAGGAAAGAAACCGAAGCGCTGCCCGGGAGGAAATACATCAGACCCATCGTAACGGAAACTGTATTCAAACAGGTAGCGGTCTTTAAAGGTATAAGCCAGGCGCCCTACCACGCTTTTACGGGCATCACGGAAACCGCGGCCATCGTTGGTGGCTGTGGCCGGGTCGCCGGCAAATAACTGGTCTATCTGGGCGGAAGGAAAGTTGCTGCGGGAAGCCAGGAAATTATCCCCGGTATTTTCTGTTTGTGTATACAGGGCCATGGCATTCACGGAATGCCGGCCAAATGTACGCTGATAGTTCAGCGAGGCTTCTGCCAGTACGGTTTGCCGCTGACGGTATGTTTCTGTAAGGGATGCTTTGGTATTACCCGTGGTGCGCGATGTAAAGGTCCCATCATCGTTGCGGATATAGGTCACATACGGCTGCACAAAATTCTTGACAAAGGTGCTGTACTTATTATATGAAAAGGTGCCTTTGGCGGATAAGCCCTGGATAAAAGGCAACGTGTACACCAGTGATCCGGTGGTTTCCAGTACATTCAGGTCTGTGTTTACATAGCCGGCATCTCCACGCGACAACAGGTAAGGGCTGCCGTTCACGAGCGAACTGAAGCCGTTCGGAATGGATACATAGTTATAATATCCGTTGGAAAAACGGCTGGGGATCAATGGAGAGATCTGCCGGTAATAAGATTCCACTGCAGAACCGGCCACCTGGTCGGTTGTTTTCTCCACCCTGCCGTTAATGTTCAGCGATACCCTGATGCGGTTACTGATCATTGCATCCAGGTTGGAGCGCAGGGAATATTGCTTGTAACCGGCTGCAGGATAAAGTCCCGGCTGATCAAGATAACCACCGGAGATAAAGTAGTTGGCGCGGTCACTGCCGCCATTCACGGTGAGATTATGCCTTTGCTGAAAAGCAGATGGGTTCATCAGTTCGCTGTACCAATCAGTATTGGCGTAACGGTCGGGATCGGAACCGCTGCGGATGATCTCCAGCTGCTCGTCCGTATACCCTTTGCCGGTAGCCGGGTTGAAAGCGCCTTCGTTCTTATAGGTTTCGTTAAGCAGGGTGGCATATTCATAGCCATTTACCAGCTCTGCAAGGCGGGCGGGCTTTTGCCAGGTGCCATTGAAGGTGTAACTCAGCACCGGTTTTCCCGCCTTACCGCGTTTGGTGGTGATCAGAATTACACCGTTGGCGGCGCGCGCTCCGTATACGGCAGCCGTTCCTGCGTCTTTTAATATGGAGATGGTTTCAATATCGTTCGGGTCTATGTGTGGGAGGACGGCGTTCACCTGGTTACCATTGGCGTCTACAGATTCCTGTGGAATACCGTCTATCACAACCAGCGGGGAAGAGTTGGTGGAGGAGCTTAAACCACGGATCAGCAGGCGGGAATCGTCCCTGCCGGGCTGACCGGAGCCCTGGATGGCGATCAGTCCGGGCAGGCGGCCTGCCAGTGTATTACTGATATTGCCGGAGGGACTTTGTTTCATTTCATCCCCCGTAACTGTAGCAACAGCGCCCGTGATACTTGTCTTCTTTTGTGCAGTATAACCCAGTACCACGATCTCCTTCAGGCTGCCTGCAGCGGCTTTCAACACGATCTTCATGCTGCTTTCCGGCATAACGGGCATTTCCAGGGTTTCATAGCCTACATGGCTAAGGATCAGCACGTAGTTATCGGCGGCAGGTACATTCAGACCAAAATGGCCGTTCTCGTCGGTAGCTGTATTGAATGCATTATTGCCCTTCAGGCGTATGGTTACACCTGGCAATGGCAATCCATCCTCATCTGCCACCATGCCGGAGATGCGCTGCTGCTGCAAAGGCTTACTCCGGCTGGTGATGGCAATGAGATTGTTTTCAAGGACCGTAAAAGATAAACCGGTATTCTTAAAGATGCTACTAAGCACATCTGCTACAGGCTCATTATCGGCATCTACATTCACCCTGACATTAGCAGGCAATACGCTGGTATTGTACACAAACTTGTAAGGAGAGGCTTTCTGAATGGCCTGCAGCACCTGTTTTAAAGGCGTGTTATCCATTTTAAGCGTAATACGGGCAGTTTGACTGTAAGTGGTGGCGGATACAGATAAACAGCTGAGTAGAAGAAACGTGCTTACCAATTTCATTTTCAACAGCATTTTTACAGTCCGCTGTATAGGGACCGTCTTTAGATTTTTTAGCATCTTTACATACGGATTTAATTGTTAAACGGCAGCAGCACCAACGCCAATTGAACACTGTTGCCTATTTCGGTTATCCTGGAGGGAAACCATGTTGTTTCCCTCCTTCTTTTCTGGTTGATCTTTTTTATTGGTTGATTTTTGATTTGTCCCTGTTCATTATTTGTCAGCTGGCATTTATCAGACAACAATTGTCAGTATAGTATGATGGTTGAATCCATATCCGTTTTCCTGTAATTAAAGCTGGTGGTGGCCTGCAGCGCGCGCAGCACCTGGTCTATATTCTCCCTGTCGAAAGTGGCTACAAAGCGGGCTTGTTTCAGCTGCCCGTTCTCAAACCTGATCTTCACCCCATACCAGCGCTCCAGCTCCCGGGCAATTCTGTCAAACGGCATGTCATTGAAAGACAGGCGCCCTCTTGTCCAGTCTGTTTCTACCACAGTATTCAATGTGGCATCATTGGTCAGCGGCGATACCTGGTAGTTGACGGCTGCCGGACTGCTGCCAGGCGTAATAGTTTTGGCTGCAGGCACTTTCAGTACCTGCAGTTTCTGGTTGGCAGCCAGCAGCAGGCCTTCTTTGGGCAGCCCCACCCCTGCCAGGTCTTTGTTGGCATATACCTTAATAGCACCCTGTATCAGGGAGGTAGCGGTCAGCGTATCATCGGGATAGGCCTTTACATTGAATACCGTGCCCAGTACCCGGATAAAAACGGTGTGCGTATGCACTATAAAAGCCTGTTGCGCATTGGGCGCTACTTTGAAAAAGCCTTCCCCGCTGAGGTAAATGTCACGGTGACGCTTATTGAAACCAGCGGCGATCGTAACGGTGCTGCTGCTGTTCAAAAGGATGGTGCTTCCATCCGGCAGGGTGTATTGCTGCTGCTCCCCGGCTTTTGTCCGGAATGTCATCTCAGGGGCCGCAGCGGGAGCAGACTGGTAGTACCAGATGAAAACGGCCACTGCTGCCATCACCACTCCCAGGGCGATCATCGACCTTCGCAGGGCTCTCCTGCCGACCGGCGCAGGTTTTCCAGGTACTTTAAATACCTGCGGCTCAGTGGTGTGCTGGTGTAAACGCCGGAGGAAACGGTCGCGGTCCTGCTCGAACTGTGCACGGGTATGGCCGCCGTTGAGGAAAAGATAAAGCTCCCGGGCCTTCTCCACCATGGCCTTCTGTTCGGGGTGATCCTGCAGCCATTGTTCCCACCGGGCTACTGCCGCGGGATCAGTGCCCATACAGTATTGCGGGAATCCCGGCGCAGCCAGGAGATCTTCTATGCTATTAAAGCCGGATGTATCCATGTTACTATATGGAGGAGCCGGTTCCCGGTTTTTACCATGGAATTTTTAAAATATTTTTTGGGGGAAGACGATTAAGGCAGGAGCTCCGCCAGTAAAACACAGGTAATCAACACGCTAAGTGGCGGTAAGGAGGATGATTCACTGCCGGTTTCAAAGTTTTCGCGGAGGCTTTTGAGGGCGCTGTGGATGATATTATAGGTGGTGCGTTTAGAGATACCACATTTTTCAGCGATGGCTTCGTAGGAAAGATCGTTAAAATAGCGCAGCTGTAAGAGTTCCTGCTGGCGGGCGGTCAGCTGCCGGAAGCCGTGGAGCAGCCTGCGTTTCATGGCTTCGTTCATCTGAACAGTCAGCAGGCGTTCCTCATAGGAAGCTTCATGGGTATCTTCCGGTTGTCCCAGCTGCTGTTCTTTCTCCTGGCGGAATTTCTCGGTCCTGATCTTATGGATGATGGCCCGGCGCATACATGTCATGAGGTAAGAACGCACATTATCTACCACCGGCAGGCGGTCCCGCTTATCCCAGATATCGATCAGTACTTCTGTAAAGCACTCCGCCGCCAGCTCTCTGTCTTGCGCTACCAGCACACCATAATTGATAAGGCCCACATAATGCTCATTGTACAGTTTCAGCAAGGCCGCTTCACTGCCGTTCTTCAGCTCCAGCCAGGTTTCATTGCCCATTGCACGTCCTCCATGGCTTAAACATACAAAGAAATGGGCGGATGTTTAAAGGTTTGAGGTTTGAAGTTTGAGGTTTGAAGTTCGTTTAAAGTTAGAAGTGCATGAATCATGGCCTTATAAGGATACTTGTCCTGAACCTCTCACCTCTAACGAACTTCAAACCTCAAGCTTCATGTCACCGGTTCGAGCTTGTCTCTCAACTCTTTAACCGTCATATTATACAGGGTGCTGGTGCGGTTGTTAACGCGCTGTACCAGGTGTACATGGGCGATAAAGTCCTGGACGATCTGGATCTTATCGCTGGGTGTTACCACCAGCAGCTGAAGGTGCAACTGTTTACAGAGCTCCATCAGGTAGGTGGCTTTTTCCTCATCCTGGTTGCTGAAGCTCTCGTCTACTGCGATGAACCGCAGGCTGCGGCTGTTCTTGCCTTCACGCGTGATACCGAATTGATAGGCAATGGCGCTGCAAAGGATAGTATAGGTAAGCTGGGCCTTTTCGCCGCCGGAGAGCTGTCCCATCTGGCGGTAGGTCTTCTTCAGCTCATTATTATTGCGGTATCTTTCATCTGCCCAGAACTCAAACCAGTTGCGCACGTCCAGCACTTTGTTGCGGTAGGTCTCATTCCGGTCCATCTCGTCTATCAGGGGGCGTACCTGGTGTGTGAAGTGCTTCGATTTGGCCTCAAAGCTCTCCTGCTGCCAGTTGGCCGCCTGCGGCAGGGCTTCCAGGAGCCGCTGGCGGAACTCGCGGATATCTGTTCCGGCAGGCATGCTGCGTTTGCCCAGCTGTATATAGGTGTCAGGCATACGGTTAAAGTTGATGCCTGCCAGGGAATCGTTCAGGCGTTTCACGCTGCTGTCAATATCGCGCTCCCACTTGTCCAGCGTTTCTTTCAGTCCGGCTATTTTGTGGGTAATGGTTACGTTCATGAAGTTCTCAAAGTCCAGCTTGAACCTGGGCAGGTTATCGCGGGTAAGCTTTTCCAGCCACTCCATGTATTCGGTAATATAGCGCGGATCATCGGGCAGGTGCTGCACTTCTGCGGGCCAGTCGGGGAAGCGGGTGGCCAGCTCATGGCCCGGGTTCTTAATACGGGATACCTGTACGGCAATCTTCTTTTCTTCCTTATTCAGGTTGTCCTGCAGGCTTTCACGCGCAGTTTCCACTTCCTGTTTAAAGCGGGTATAGATCTCTTCCAGGTTGTCCAGCTGTACCAGGGAGAGCTTGTCTGCGTGCTGCTGCTGAAATTTCAGCAGGGCGTCTTTGTCTTCCTCCGTGAAATTCTCCAGCAAGGGCTGCAAGGCCTCAGCTTCCCGCTGCCAGCTTTCCAGGCGGTCTTTCTGGCGGGTCTCCTCGCGGAGCAGGTCTTCCCGGCTGGCTTCCATCGCCGCTTTGCGGTGTTGAATATCGGAGAGCTGGTTCTTCAGCACATTCAATGCTTCGTTGCCCTGGCGCAGCTCTCCTGCCTGTGCCTGGAGTTTCTGGATGGCTTTGGCAATGGCGGCGGCGTGCAGCTCTTCAAAGCCTTTATGCTCCCTGATCCTCGTGTTGGCGTAATATTGCTCGTCCAGGCGTTTGGCCTTTGCGGCACAACGGGCAGTGGTCTCTCCCGCCTTGGAGATCATGTCTACCAGGGCGGCCCGCTTTTGTAGCAGGGCATCCCGTTTCCTCTCATTGTTCCAGCCCAGTACATAACGGCTGGGGTCATTGCGCCCGGGACGATCGTCCTTTTCGTGGCGGTGACCATTCTTTACCAGGCCATTGACAGTGACAGCCTTGTCGTACTTAGCGAGCTGTTTCTCATCTTCCAGGCAGGTATAGCTGAAAAGGCGGATCACCTCCTGCTCCACCCATTTGCTTAACGGGTGCTCGGGATGGAACTGCAGCTTTTCCGGCACAGTATCCTTTTCTGCGTATTGCAGGATAGCCGTATCCGTTACATGCTCATATACCAAACGGGTACCCAGGGATTGGGAGTTGACGTATTTGGTCACCCGTTTGTAGTGCTTGTCGGGTACCAGCAGGCGAAGCGCGAAGGGACGCAGCAGTTTCTCTATGGCGGGCTGCCATTCTATTTCCTCCTGCTTTACAGCTATCAGCTCACCGGCAAAGGGCAGCTGGGAAATATCCAGGCTGAGTGCTTCGCAGATTTGTTTGCGTACCTGTACCAGGTGATAGTCAATATTGTTACGCTGCAGCTGGAGGCTGTTCAGCTGTTGTTCCAGTGTATCACGGTGAGCGATAGCTGTTTTTTTCTGGTTACGGGCCTCAAAATCATCTTCATCGTTCAGGCGCTTTTCGTTGTTGAGCGCGTGCAGCTTGCGCTCGTTCTCCTTTTTGATCTGCTGGTAGCTTTGCTCGTCTGTGGGGGTGGTGGCAGAGAGTTTCAGCTGTGCGCACCAGGCAGAGAACTCCGCCAGTGCAGCCTGCGCCTGCTGTTGTTTAGCTTCTTTTTCCTGGATCTGTGCTTCCAGGTCTTTGAGGCGCTGGCCTGCCTTGTTATGCTGTATCTGGTAGTTGGTGTTCTGTTCTTCTTCGTTGAGCTGTTCCAGCTCGGTGCGTGCAGTTTGCAACTGTTCCTGCAGGGCTTTCAGTTGCCAGTTATGTTCGCGGATAGCGGTCTGCAGCAGGGCATTACGGATGTAGTTCTTCCATAGCAGGGCCGTTTGCAGGGTTTGTTTATGCTGCTCCAGGGAAGTTTCCAGCGATTTAAATCGCTCATACTGCTCCTGCAATGGCTGTAGCATACGGATCTGTTCTTCCGCCTTCTCAATATTACGCTGGGCGTCCAGCAAAGTGGAGAGCTGCTTTTTCAGGTCCTGGAACTCGTCCTCCATATTGCGCGGCTCCAGCATGTGTTGGCGGATGAACTCATCCAGGTTGCCCAGCACTTTGATACCAACAGTTTGGTTAAAGAGCTGGAGGGCCTGCATGCTTTGCATGCCCAGCACTTCTACCATGCGTTGGGCATAGCGGCTGGCGGCGTCAAACCATTCTACCTGTTTGCGGGCGCCTTTGTTGTAACGCTGGTCTATCTGGCGTTTCCAGTTACCTGCCAGGTCAAAGGGTTTAAAGTCTTCTTCGATGGTCATCGCCTTATGCGCAATGCCAAAGTATTTCTTCATATCCCCGTTCTGGTAATGACGCACCTGGAAAAGTGTAACCTGCTGACCGGCTTCATTGGCAAAATGAGCCAGCAGAATGCTGTAGGCCGTGTCTTTATCTTCCCGCAGGTATTCAGTCTTTGAGGTACCCGTCTGCTCATTATTGATGGCGCCGAAACCACCCAGTACATAGCTGTCCTCTGTACGGTCGCCTTTCTTTTCACTGCCACTGCTCTGGTTATAGAAGCGGTAGCGTTTCTCCGGCACAATGAGGGTAAGCAGTGCATCTACAAAAGTAGTTTTACCACTTCCATTGGCGCCGGTCAGGAGACTGGTCTCTCCCATGGGCCGGATGGCGTATATCTTTTCGTCGAAAGTGCCCCAGTTCAACACTTCCATGTATTGAAGACGGAAGCCGCTTTTTTCGCTATCGGTGCTGAAAACATTCAGTTGCATGATTTAAAAAATTGGGGGTTTAAGGTTTGATGTTGGTTAGAGGTTGGAGGCTCAGCTCAAGTATTTGTAAGACTACTTCATGAACTTCAAACTTTCAACTAACCTTCAAACCGCAAACCTTAAACGTTTTAAACGTTTTAAACTTCTAAACTTTTTAATTGCCGGTAAAAGTCATCCAGCACTTCTGTGCTGATGCGCGCTTTAATGATCTTGCAGATCCGGAAGCGCTGTTCGTCCGGTATTTCGTGTGCCTCTTCCCGGTAGAGGAAGCCGAATTCTTCTGCCTTGTCTATCAGGCGGTCTATTTCTTTGAGGAATTTTACACGGCTGGCATTCTCTTTAAAGAAGAGCGAGGCGTATTCCTTTATTTCACGGCGTTTACGGATCAGCTCACGGGTGGTGGCTTCACCGGTTTCAAATTCGGCCATCATCTCACGTAGCAAAACCAGCATGATGCTTTCCTCATAGGTAAGCGTACGGCGTTGTATCCAGCTGATGCCTGCATCTTCTTCTTCGGGCAGCGCATGTTTTACAAATGCATAACCGTCTTCTTCATCCAGCACCAGGGTAAGGCCCAGTGGCAGCAGGAAGGTCTGCAGCTCGTTCTTGTGCTTCAGCAGTTTTTCCCAGCTGCTTTTCTCCAGGTATTCTACCGGGCCTTTGAGTAATTTTATCAGTACTGCCGTAAAAGGCAGCAGTCTCGCAGGTGTTGTCATTTGCTCAGGAATTAAACAGTAAATACGGCACTTCCACAAACCGGGTCTGATCGCTGTTGATGGGGATCAGTTCTGTGGCAGTGCTTACCACACTAACTTTATTCGGGAACTCGCGCAGGAAGCGGAAATAGCCTACCACTTCTGCCAGGCCATGCTCCGGCGGGTTCATTTCCAGTATCTCACGCAGGGAAGCCACTTTCTGCTTGTGCAGGGCTTGTTCCACTTTACTCCACAATATCCTCTTATCGATGAAGGGCGTGCTGAGTGCGCGGCTCAGTCGTTCCGGATCGGCTATCTGTTCTGCGGCGGCAACGGGCTGTAACACCGTGGCAGGCGCTTTTTTAGGCGCCATCTGCAGTTTACGGTCCATGATCATCTTTATCTCCACGCCTTCCTCAATGGTGATGCCGCAGGGAACATCTGCGCGGTCCATCAGGTCGAAGGCCATTTCCTTGATGGCGCTGATCTGGCGGCGCAGGCGGCGGTGGCGGGCAATCTCCTTTTCAGAGATAATGCGGCTCAGCTTTTCTGCCATTTTATCGTTGGCATCGTATACGGTGCGGCCCTGCTGTAGCAGCATGGATTTTACGTCATGAATAAACGCTTCGTCCGCAGGGATGTCTCGTTCATGCACCAGTTCCAGCAGCTGGCTGGTCAGCTCTTTCCATTCTTCCTGTCCGGCGCGGGAAATAAGGAAGTCCCAGAAGGCATAAAAGCTCTTCCCCTGGCTGCTGTTGCGCAGGGCGTCGTACGCTTCAAAGGCATAGCCAACGATGGCGCCTTTATGCTGTTCTGTACGCGTATGATGCTCTACGATAGAGCGGTGTATCTGCTTGAAATTATCTTCCACTTCGCGGAAATCGCCTATCAGCTCGTAACAAAGGCGGGTAAAGAGTTCCAGCCTTTCCTGCACCTGTGCGTTGTTGTAGCTGTCCGGCGCAATGCCCAGCTCAATGGCTTTGATCTCCTTATCAATTTCAGCGCGTTTATCTTTCAGCATCTGCAGCCTTTTACGCACATCGTCTTCTGTATGCTCTACGATGTCGCGCAGGGAATTAAAGAGCAGTTTAAAACGGCTTTCCGTACCTACGTGCTGGCGGTTCTGCAGGCCGGTAAGCCACTGGAACACGCGCTCGGTATTGGCGCTGAGCTGGTATTGTACGGCGCCTTCTGCATCGGTGAAATCCTGCAGGATCCTTTTCTGTACCCAGTTGAGGATGTATTTACGGCTGCGGGCCTCTTCATTCTCGCCGAAGGTGATATTGGCCTCTTCCAGGTTCTCCGTACCCTCTGTGTGGCTGGAGAGGGCTTCAGCCACCAGCTGGATGAGCGCTCGTTCCTCTACGAGGAAGCGGTTATCTTCCTTGAACACCTTATACAGCAGGGGCAGCACCCAGCGGGCGTTCTGCAACCTGACCATCTGGAATGCAGGATGCGTGTTCAAGGTGTATGCAATATCTTCACTGCGCATCTTGTGTAAAATTCCAAATACCAACGTCCAGCTCCCAAAATAGAACAACTGTCCAGCCGTTCAATGATGGATGGTTTGGTGGTGATAAAATATATTGTTTAGCAATTGCCGCTTTGCTGCGGATGTGCGGTTATGTGAAAACGTAGATGTACCAATGGAATCATGGCCAGGCGGGTGGCACCGGTTCTTTTCAACAAAGTTTGACTTGTCATACCGGCAAATATAAACGAAAGATGCCTTTCGGAAAAGAATTGAGAGGCAGAGTTATTAACATTTGTGGATATTTCGAATGACAAGAGATTCAATGGGTTAGGGAGAATAAGCAGCTCGCTGTGAGCCGCTTACCCCGCCGATTGAAGTACAACAGTAGTTACCTGCCGGAAAAAAGCCGGTCAAGCGATATGCGGTTACTGCTGGCATACTGTAACAGCAAAGCGAAGAATGCCACGTGAATCAGCTGTGATGGCAGCGCATCCCAGTTCTCTGTGAGGGTGGTACCGATGATCAGCATCACCATTACGAGTGCCCCCGCAATCAATGCCTGCCTGGTAAAGAGACCCGCCAGCAGCAGCAGGCCGATCACAAATTCTGCCACCGGCAAAGCATAGCTGAAAGGCCGCACCAGGGCGGCAGGCAACATAGACTTCTCAAAACTGTTAAGCATCCACGCGCTGAAACCATGCAACTTCGGTAAACGTACCAGGCCATGTCCAAACATACTGGCGCCGATGGCCAGGCGAAGCAATAGATATACTGTGGTGTCCATACGGAATAAATATCCGGCAAATATCCGATTATTCTACTTACTCCCCCACCTCCATACCGGATAAAAATATTGCCACGGTAGAATAATTCGTTATATTTAGTACAGAGAGTCATAAGCCTGCTACTGTCCATGTTCGAAAATACCGATCACCTGCATCATCCTATGGACGCCATCCTGTGGTGCCATTTTTGCGGCAATAAATTCCTGTATCCTGCAAACCATCCTGCGTTATGCCTTTTTCAAATGATGATATAACACCGATCATCAGGCTGGCGGCTACCGTATGCAAAAAAAGCTCGGCTGCCATTTACTTCCCCGATGAACAGGGGCGCTGGCATCACCCGGACGGCCAACCCTGCAATGCGATGGAGCAACTGCTCTGCCATGCCGTTGTACAAAACCGACCCTTCTTTGAAAAGGAAGATATACTGCTGGAACCCACCCTCAGAAAAAGCATGAGCAACCCACCGGGCTTCCGGGCTTTTGCGGGCGCCCTGCTGGAAAATGAACAGGACGCTCCGGCGGCTGTACTGGCCGTAATGGATCCCCTTCCGGCGGCATTAAACGAGGAACAACGGGAACTGTTTTCCGCAGTTGCCGACGCCGCTGCCCTCCTGGTACGGAAAGCCGCCAGCGAACGTACATTAAAGGTCAGCGAACAAAAATACCGCGCCTTTTTTGAACATGCTGAAGCCCTGATGTGCCTGCATAACCTGGAAGGCAAACTGCTGGCGGTTAATCCTGCCAGCGCTACAGACCTCGGCTACACGCTGGAAGAGGTGGAAAATAAAACGCTGTTCGATATTATACCAGCCCTATACCATACCGGCCTCCGTCAATACCTGGAACAGATCCGGAAAGACATCCGGGTAAAAGGCATTATGCACACCCGCCATCGCGACGGTTCCACCAGGATATGGCTGTTCAATAACGTACTGATAAAAGATGATAACGGGGAAGAATACGTGATAGGCAATGCCCTCGATATTACGGAAATGCATAAACTGGAACGCAACCTGAAACGCACCAAGGAAGCACTGGAACAAACCAATTCAGTAGCCCGCATCGGTTTCTGGGAGCTGGACATGGAAACGCAACGCTTATTCGGCTCGTCCATCGCACAGCAGATACTGGAGGTGCCGGAAGATTTTGAACCGGATCTGCCCGCCATCTTCTCCTTTCACAAAGAGGGAGAAAGCAGGCAGCTGCTAACCGCCGCCGTTGATGAGGCCATCCGCCAGGGAAAAGGCTGGGATCTTGAACTGCAACTGCTAACTAAAACCGGGCGGGAAATATGGATACGCTCCATCGGGCACTCTGAATTCGTGAACGGCCGCTGCAAACGTATATTCGGCACCATACAGGACATTACCGACCGCATGAAGATCTTCATCGAAATGCAGCAGTCAAGACTCCAGCTCGCCTCCTTTGTGGCCCACGTACCCGCCGCCGTAGCCATGCTGGATGAAAACCTGCATTTTATTACCTGCAGCCGCCAGTTCCTGGAAGATTACCGGCTGCAGGGACAGGAGCTGAAAGGCAGGGCGCTGTACGATGTGTTCCCCGATCTGCAGGAGCAATGGAGAGAGGTCCATTACCGGGCGCTCCAGGGCGCTATCGAGCGAAACGAAGAAGACCCCTGGCGCCCTTCCTGGTCTGAGCAGGAGCAATACCTCCGCTGGGAAGTTCGCCCCTGGTACCAGTACGACAACACTGTTGGCGGCATCATGATCTTTACAGAAGACATTACCGGCGAAAGGTTACGCCGTGAAGAGTTCAGAGTAGCCAAACAACTGGCCGAACAGGCCAGCAAAGCCAAATCGGAATTCCTTGCCAATATGAGCCACGAGATCAGGACACCCCTCAACGGCATCATCGGCTTTACCGACCTGCTGCTGAAAACAACACTCAGCGAAAACCAGTACCAATACCTCAACATCGTCAATGAATCTGCCAACACCCTGCTCAACATCATCAATGATATCCTGGATTTCTCAAAGATAGAGGCTGAAAAACTGGAGCTGGACATCAGCAAATGCGACCTGCCCGAAATGAGCAGCCAGGTAAGCGATATGCTCAAATACCAGCTGCAGAAAAAGGATATAGAAATGCTGCTCAATCTGTCTCCCGATCTTCCCAGGTACATATGGACAGATGCCGTAAGACTGAAGCAGGTGCTGGTGAACCTGCTCACCAATGCCGTTAAGTTCACTGAAAAGGGCGAAATAGAACTGAAGATCACGCCCGTCAACCCCTACAGCGAAGGCAATATCCTACTGCGCTTCGAGGTACGGGATACGGGTATCGGCATTGCACCTGAACACCAGCGCAAGATCTTCGAAGCCTTTTCGCAGGCCGATCTTTCCATTACCAAAAAATATGGCGGCACGGGTCTCGGACTGAATATCTCCAATAAGCTGCTTGGACTAATGAACAGCCGTTTGCAGCTGCAAAGTGCACCCGGACAGGGTTCTGTTTTCAGCTTTGAAATACCGGTGAAAGCCGAGTATGAAGAGCAGATACAATGGGAAGGCACCGAACGTATACGGAAAGTATTGATCGTAGACGATAATGAGCATAACCGCATCATCATCAGCCAGATGCTGCTATTGCAACACATTACATCAGACCAGGCCAGGCATGGACTGGAAGCCCTGGAACTGCTGTCTGTCAATACAAACCATGACGTGCTGATCATAGACTATCATATGCCGCATATGGACGGACTGGAAACCATCCAGAAAATAAGGGAACAGTTTGAAGAGCCGAATGCATCCAAACCCATTATCCTGCTGCATAGCTCAGCAGATGATGATATTGTGATCAGGGCCTGTGAAAAATACCAGGTAACGCAGCGCCTCACCAAGCCGATCAAAATGAAAGACCTGTACAATGCATTATCTGGCATCTACAGGAAGAAGGAACAAGTCGCTACCGCTGCAGCAGCAGAAAGCGTGGAGCTGCAGAACAGGCCGCTGAAGATCCTGATCGCGGAAGACAACGCGGTGAACATGATGCTGGCCAAAACAATCATAAAAAGGGCCGCCCCCGGCGCCGTGATCCGGGAAGCGGAAGACGGTAATGCAGTAGTGGCCTTATCCCTGGAAAACAAGCCAGACCTCGTATTCATGGATGTCCAGATGCCGGGACTTAACGGTTACGAAGCTACGCGGAAGATCAGGGAAACCTATGGCGCCAGCCTGCCCATCATAGCCCTCACCGCCGGCAATGTAAAGGGAGAAAGGGAAAAATGCCTGGCGGCAGGCATGGACGATTTTCTGCCCAAACCATTCGTGGAAGAAGACATGATCACCATACTGGAGAAATGGAGCTACTTTGTTGACGCCGGCGAGGGCGGACTAAACGGGGCAGACATTAACCGCGACAAAGAGCATTTCAATAAAGATGTACTGGTTTATTACCTTGGCGGAGAAGTGGATGAAGCACTCATGAAACATGTGATCAGCACCGGGCTGGAAGAGCTGAACAAACTGGAAGAGCGGATCCTCCAGGCAGGTATGGAGGAGGAAAGAGAGCTGTTTCATATCGGTCATAAGCTGTACGGACTGGGTATTACCATTGGCCTTACCAGACTGGCAGAATTGGGCCAGCAGCTGGAAAAAGGAGCCGGAATGCAGGCGCCCGAACGCGAACGCCTGGTAAAGGAAATACTACGGGAACTGCCATACTGTAAAAAGCTGATGCAAAATTCTATCTGAGTAATTATGAAAATTCCTGCACTACACCAGTGGATCCCCGCTTTTAACCGCTTCCTGCTGTATTCAGCCCTGCTGCTGGCGACCATACTTTTCCTCAGACTGGTAGATTTGCTGGGGCTGCGGCTTACAGGCAAACTGCAGGAGCTGCCGGGCATCATGCTCTACCAGGCATTACGCACAGATGTATTCACGTTTGCGAGCATTGTACGCTGGGTCGCAATACCCTACCTGTTTTTATACATGTTTATCAGCAGTAAACTGGCCAATGGCCTCTATCTCTTCCTGGTAGCGGTGTATGCCATCACCAGTATTGCACTCATCATCTACTTTCAGCAAACATCTATATTGCTGGGAGCAGATATATACGGCTATACCGCTGACGATATCAAGCTTACAATAGGGGCCGCAGCCGGATCTTTCAAGCCTGCCTTTCTTGCATTACTGCTGGCATTACTGGCCACCATTGCCCTCCTGATCTTATTCATTGCACGCCGCCAGGTTAAAGGCGACCGGCGCGGATTCTGGTTCGTATTGCTTTGCCTGTTCTTCTTCAGGCTGCCTGTTTCACGTGAGCTGACGGCCAACCACCTGGGCACAGAATACACCGGTAATGCAGCACTGAATAAAACAGGTTACTTCCTGACCCGTTCAGGACAATATTTCTTCCCGGAACGCCGCTCAGGCAATATGGCTGATCTGGCCGTCCCGGCAGACTACAAATACGTAGGCGGAGATACTTATCCCTTTTTACGGGAAGCAAATACGCCCAACGTTCTGGGCCCCTTTCTGCAGACAGACAGCGCGCGGAAACCCAATATTGTGATCATACTGGTAGAAGGCCTGGGCCGTGCATTCTCTGGCAAGAACGCATACCTTGGCAGTTTTACGCCCTTTATCGATTCGCTGGCGCAACATAGCCTGTATTGGGAAAACGGTTTAAGCGGCGGCGGCAGAACATTTGCCGTACTGCCTACGGTCCTGGGATCGCTGCCCTTTGGCAGAAGCGGATACAACGAGCAGGGCGCAGATATGCCGCCGGCATTGACATTGCTGAACATCAGCCGGCATAACGGCTACCGTACCCGCTTCTTTTATTCGGGCAATGCAGCCTTTGACAAGATGGATCTGTTTGTGCAAAAACAAGGAATAGACAGCCTTATACACGAGACTAATTTCGGGAACGGCTATGAAAAACTTCCTGCCTATGCAGGCTTCAGCTGGGGATATACAGATCAGTCGCTGTTCCGTAAATACCTGGACAGCACCCCGGCAGATACAACACAAGCCAGGCTGGATGTATTGCTGACGGTTTCTACCCACTCCCCTTTCCAGGTACCTGAACAGGATCATTACCAGCAGCTGGCTACCGCCCGGATGCGGCAGCAGGGTGCAGATACAGCAAGAATGAGCGCTTTCCTGCAGTACCGCGACGTATATACGTCCGTGATGTATATGGATGATTGTCTGCGCGGCTTCTTCCAGGCCTTTGCACAAAGACCGGACTATCGCCATACCATTTTCCTGGTCACCGGTGATCATCGCCTCCCGGAAATACCCATGCGCTCCAAGATAGACCGCTATCATGCTCCTATCATCATCTTCTCTCCCCTGCTCACACGCAGCGCCACCTTCAGCGCTATATCCTCGCATTTTGACATCACACCCAGCCTGCTGGCTTACCTGCGCACATACCCGGGATTTTCTGCGCCGCAACAGGTTAGCTGGGTAGGCAGCGGACTGGATACTGCGCGCAATTTCCGTAACCTGCATCACTATCCTTTAATGCAGACAAAAAATGACCTGGTGGATTATGTAGACGGCACCTGGATGGTGAACAGTGGTAACCTGTTCAGGATACTGCCCAATATGGACCTGGAGCCTGTGCAGGATGATACCATGCAAAAGCGCCTGGTATCCGGCTTCAACTATTACCTGGATAAAAACGATAAGATGCTGCAGCGCAAACAGCTGATACCTGATTCTCTTTATAAAGCCTATACGAAGTAATCCTTCAGAACCGGCGTTGCAGGATGATGCCGATATTGACCTGGTTGCCATAGGTCTTTTGCCGGAACTCTTCATAGTACCAGGTAGCCATTGCCCCGATAATGTTCTGCCTGCCAACCGTACGTTGATAGCCCAGGTTCAGCTTGTAAGACATCAGGCTGGTGTTGATGGAATAGCTGATGTTATTGCGCTGATCATCCGGCGAGATACCGGTGCCAAGACCGAGCGTAATAAAATCATCTGCCCCGGTGGTATAGTAGCGGGTGGTGAAGTTAAAGGAGCGGGACAGCTCGCCCTCTCCCGGCGTTAGATAAGTACGCAGGTTGAACCAGAAATTACGGTAGTATTTGCCTACAGACGCTGTATATACCCATACGGCATCATCAAAATAGAGATAGCGGAAACCCAGCTCCGCTTCAAAGGCAGCAGGCAGGTTGGCGAAGAGAGAAAAGCCGGCCCGGTATTTCGGAAAGATATCGCTGCCCGAATAACCCGCATTCACATAGGAATAAAAAGTAGGAGAAATGCGTGGATAAGCTTCTATCTCCCCCTGCAGTCCATCCTCTCCAAACTTATGGCCGTAGTTAAGCCGGCCTATTACGGTTCCCAGCTTTGTTTGCCGTGAGTACCCGATACTGGCCAGGTGCCAGGGCTGATCGAAACGTTTATCAAAATAGGTATAGTCGTAACTGAGATCAATTTTGTTCCTGCGCACCTGGTCTTTGATGCTGTTCAGCAGCGCCCTGCCAGGCCCGTTGGAAGCGTTGACAGTCAGCAGCTGGTTAGCCGTCTCTGCCGCCGCCTGTAATTCCTTTTTAGCCACCAGTACACGCGCCTTGCGTAGCAGCAATTCTTCAGAACGGGGATAATGCTGCAATCCCTGGTTCACATATGCAAGCGCAGTATCCGGGCGGTCATTCCAGTATTCCAGATCGGTAATAGCCACATAGGCGTCTTCATAATCAGGATGCGCCTGCAGCACATAGTGAAACTCTGCACGGGCGCTGTCAGGTTGATCGGTCCAGGTGTATACACGGCCCAGGAACACGCGGATATCGCTGTAGTCAGGACTTTTAGCTAATGCCAGGCGGCTCAGTTGAATTGCCAGCGGATAATTTTTATCGTCAAAGGCTGCTTTGCGGGCTTCCTGGAACAGCTGGTCGGAAGAACGCGGGTCCTGGGCAAGCGCCCGCAGAAATGTACAACAGAACATCAGGGGGAAGAGCCATCCTCTTTTTGACAAACGGGGAATATTCATCATAGTAACAGGTGCATTCGTCATTAAAGTTATCGATAATTTCCTAACCAGCTTTCACCATCCCTAATTTAAGCGGGGGCTGCAGCGTTGATTTTCAGGGTATATTTGGCACGGAATATGGCCTTTTTAGTATATTTACTTAGTGCACATAAATAAGGCCGAAGAAGACCGAATACCTCAATCCACATTTGTATGAAAATCTTACTTGCAGAGGATGACAACCTGATCCGCAAAACCATTGAAATAAGACTGGTAAAGGATGGACACGATATAATCTCCTGTGCTGAAGGTACCACCGCGCTGGAAAACCTCAGAACCAACCCGCCCGATATGGTGATCACTGATATTATGCTGCCCAGCGCATCCGGACTCGAAATAGTCAGTGCAGTGAAAGACGTGGCAGATAAGCCCATCAAGGTGATCGTACTTTCTGCTATGGGACAGGAAGACATTGTAGAAGAAGCCTTCAAGCTGGGGGCGGACGACTACATGACCAAACCGTTCAGCCTCACTGAGCTGTCAATCAGGGTGAAGAAACTCTCAGGCAAATAACCGCCATCAAACACATTTCTCTTGACCAGTCCGGGCAACATACATCCAGAACTGCTTTATATCTATACCGCCATTTTTATAGTGGTGATACTGGTGATTCTACTAAGAACTGGCATCCTCCTCCGTAAACGCCGAAAGAAATACCAGATAGAACAACAGGTACAGTCCGTTTTTGATGAGTGGCTCAGCCACCTGCTAACGGAAGACTTTCCCCATGACGACACTTTTGTTACACCGCCATGGCTGGCGCCCGGACGCGAAAACAAAATTGCCCGGCAATATGCCATCAATCAGCTGATCAGCACCAAAAAGAACCTGGCAGGCCACGCGGGCAGGAACATTATATGGCTGTACGAAAAAATGGGATTGAAGGCAGACTCCATCGCCAAGTTCCGCAGCCCGCTGTGGTACCACAAAGCAGCGGGCATCTACGAGCTGTACATGATGGAACAGCGTGATATGCAGGCAGCCATCGCCAGGCATACCAACCACCATAACGCCTATGTGAGAATGGAATCCCAGACAGCCGTACTGGCCTTTGCAGGATTTGACGGCCTGATTTTCCTGGATACGCTGACCAGGCCCATGAACGACTGGCAACAGCTGAAACTGATAGACCAGCTCACACCCCTGGATCCGGGCAACCTGGAGCACCTTTCCATCTGGCTGAATGCCGGCAACCCGGATGTAGTGCTTTTTGCCCTGAAACTAGCCGGGCTGTACCAACAGATGCACGTATTGGAGGATGTGATCACCCTGCTGAAAGACCATCGCGAAAAACTGCGGGAACAGGCCATTAAAACCCTGGTACGGGTGGGCGATGAAAACACGCCTTCTGTTTTAATACAACGATACGCTGAGGAAACTCCCGGCAACCGTAACACCATCCTGAAAAGCCTGGCCTCCATGGCAACAGATAAGGAACTACCTTTCCTGCAAACCCTCCTGGAAGACGGTGATCCGGGCGTACAGCTGCAGGCCGCCAGGATCATGATGAAATGCTGCCACAACGGCGAAGCACTTGTAAAGGTAAGTTCCCTTGAACCGGGAGATACCTATGATCAGCTCTACCTTCACATTAAAAGCGAAATGGCACGATGAGTATAGCAGAAAAATTAGCGATCGTTCTTACTTCCGGCATATTTCTGTACTCTGTTGCGCTGGTTATCTTTTATATCTTCATTGGCATCAATTCTATTGCTGCGGTTCGAAAGTACCTGCATAAAAATGATTTTACGGATTACCGCCTGCTGGCTTCCTCCGCCTACGCGCCTTCTGTCAGCATATTGGCGCCCGCCTATAACGAAGGCCCTAACATTGTTGACAACGTAAGGTCGCTACTCTCCCTTTACTATAACAAGCTGGAAGTGGTAGTGATCAATGACGGCAGCAAAGACGACAGCCTGCAGCGGCTGATAGCCGCCTATGGACTGGAGAAAGTGGATTTCTTTGTGAACAGCCGTATTCCCACCAAAAAAGTAAGAGGCGTATATAAAACAAAGCACCCTGCGTATAACAAGCTGGTGGTGGTGGATAAGGAGAATGGCGGCAAGGCAGATGCACTGAATGTAGGGATCAATGTCTCCGGCAACGATTATATTATCTGCATAGATGCAGACTGTATCCTTGAGCAGGATGCTATCCTGAAAATGGTAAAGCCCTTCCTGGAAGAAAAAGATGGTAAGAAGGTGATCGCCTCCGGGGGAGTGATCCGCATCGCCAATTCCTGCGTGGTGAAAGACGGGCGCCTGGCACGGGTTTACCTGCCGGAGAATTACTGGGCCCGTATGCAGGCGCTGGAATACATACGGGCGTTCCTGTTAGGCCGCATGGCCTGGGCACAGCTGAACGGCCTGCTGCTGATATCGGGCGCATTTGGCGCATTTGACAAAGAGATCGCCATCCGCTGCGGCGGGTATAACACCCATACCGTAGGTGAGGATATGGAGCTGGTTGCCCGCATGCGCAGATATATGCATGAACAAAACGAACCTTATGTAGTAACCTATATACCTGACCCGCTCTGCTGGACGGAGGCGCCGGAAAACACCAGCATACTGGGCCGCCAGCGGAACCGCTGGATACGGGGCACGATAGAGACCCTGCGCTTTCATCGTAAAATGTTCATGAACCCCCGTTATGATCTGCTGGGTGTACTAAGCTATCCTTACTGGCTGTTTTTCGAGATGCTGGCGCCGGTAATAGAATTTACGGGCATGATCGCTTTCCTGGTGATGGCGTGGGTAGGACTGATCAACTGGCATCTGTTCTTTGCCTTCCTGCTGTTCATCATTTTCTTCGGTTACCTTAATTCCATCTTCGCGATTTATATTGAGGTTGCCACCTATAACCAGTACCACCGCAGAAAGGAAATATGGAAGCTGGTACTGGCGGCGCTTTCAGAACCTTTCGTCTTCCATCCTTTTGTGGTATGGTCTGCCATCCGCGGCTATTACGATTATTTTATGAAGAAGCGCGCCTGGGGAGAAATGACGAGAAGAGGTTTTGGAACGGCGCAGGGAAAGGGCGGCGCTTAAGCCTGCACTCCCAACACCTTCTTAGCCCTATCATAATACATGATGCGGTCCTGCAGCCCCGTGTAACCGCCATTGATCTTAAGGGTGATCTGCTTAAAGTCCTGTACATCCGCCAGGGGATTCAGGTTAAGCTTATTCCACTCCACACAGGCAGACATTACTGCATATTTAGGGGTAGCAAACAGATCTGGATTGCTTACAAAATCCACCCCGGTAAGCTGCGTCATCTTCTGGTAAAAACCTTTACCGGTGCCATTGAACCATCCCCTGCCACGGTAACGGAATCCATCGCCGGTTGCCGGTTCGCCATTGCCCATCCTGTTGGCATATACGTTGTTACCCAGCTTCTCCGGGTTATTGGCGTACGGTTGTGAACTCTGAACGGTGGGGAAACGGCTGGGCCATACCTGTACGATCCTCGGGGCGGAATAGTTCATATTCTCCACCAGCGCATTCAGTTCACCACTTTCATGGGCGCCCTGGGCGATGAACGCGGCAATCCTTAAGGGCGTTGTAATGGCGTATGTAGGCATTTGCAGGTTAAACTCCTCATGGAACTGGGTAAGGATGTTCTGTCTGGCCCTCGGCATGATCTGTTGAAGTATCGGGAGGGAAATGACTTCGGTAGCCGGTTGTGCATCTGAAGCAGGGATAGTCATAGGAATAAGTTATTGTCTACATGGGGTATTACTTATAACGGGACCAAGATAGTAAAAAAACATGAAAGGAGGCATGGCCGCCTCCTTCCGTTTATTTCTTCTCCCCTGCTGTAACCTCCGGCTGTGACACAGGCTCTTTGTTGCCGTGGTGACAGGTATAGCAGGTTACCTTCAGGGCTTCATTCCCACTTTCCTTAAAATACTTTTTGTTGATGCGGGCAGTCATCCGCATCATGTCGCGGGCAATCGCCTTGTGCTTGTTTTCGTCCCCCGCGAAATCCAGTTTCTTGGGATCATCTTTCCGGGGATCATGGCAAAAGCCACATTTTACTCCCAGGGCATTCTTGAACCCCCGCATAACATTTTCGAGTTCTTCATGACTAATGTCTTTGGGCAGCACCTTCAGGTTTTTGGCTTTTTGCTCCTGCTTGTCTCCCGGTGGGAAAGTAAGAGAGCAGAGAACCACTGAGATGAGCAATCCCGACATTACAATAAGGCTTCCTTTAATCTTCATAGACCTTGGTTTTAATCACCTTAACTTATGGCATTTTCCTGGTTTTTAAAAACCTGAGGGATGGACGGAAGAACTTTTTTTGGGGCGCCGCGAAAAAAAATTTTTTAAATTAAATTCCTTTTATACTTTTGCGCCCGGAGAGATGGCAGAGCGGTCGATTGCGGCGGTCTTGAAAACCGTTGACTGTAAAAGGTCCGGGGGTTCGAATCCCTCTCTCTCCGCAGGATAGTATATCAAAGGAGTTTAAAAGGCTCATAAAACGCTGGTTTTATGAGCCTTTTTACTTTTTTGGGGTTTAATAGAATTCAAAGGAATTCAAAAAAAGGTGGAGAATTCGGTGCACCGGAATTAGTAGCATCTTTGGTGCACCGAATTGCGCTGAAACACCCAATCGGTGAAGGTTTCGTGAAATAGAGACCTTTTTAGTGACGGATACAATCATTCGTAACACGAAAAAAGGAAGTGCAAATGGAACACCGGATCAGTATCCTCTTTTATATCCGCAAGTCGAAAATGACAAAGGAAAAGCTGATGCCTATTTATATTCGCATCACGGTAAACGGACAACGAATAGAGCAAAGCATACTGCGTTACGTTGAGGTTGCCCGGTGGAGGGTGACTGCGGGATGTGTGAAGGGCAGCGGTGCGGAGGCCAGGCATACTTTTGCAACAACTGTGACATTGAGTAATGGAGTGCCTATGGAGTCGGTTAGTAAGATGCTGGGGCATAAAAATCTGAAAACAACCCAGCATTATGCAAAGATATTGGATAGGAAGGTTAGCGAGGATATGAAGGTTTTAAAAGGAAAATTCAGTAGTCAATAAAAAGGCATGCAGAACGGCAATCTTATAATCGTTACGGCTCGCATCTCCTTGAAAAAAACAGAAGAAGGTGGGCGGAAATCCGGAATTGCATCCGGATATAGGCCTAATCATGTATTTGAAATGCCGGAAGACTTGAGTAAGCTAACCACTTTCATAGGAGATATTCGGTTCGAGGACCAGGAATTAATTGAACCTGGTGAAACAAAAATTGTTACCGTAAGATTTCTTCGAATACCTCTGATTGAAAAATATATAAAAGTCGGCCAAAAATGGTTTATTAATGAAGCAGCCAGAACTATTGGGATTGGAGAAATTTTGGAAGTACACTCCTAAAGCTTGACCGTTCGGTCAAAGGCAATTTTAGTTTCGGGAGTAGTAAAGTTCTCTCACCTAAACCGACCATAAGCCTTAAAGCCCTGCAAAGGAATTGCTAATAGGGCGTGCGCTAAAAATATCCCTTCCCGGTTCAGGTACTTGTTATTTTGTAAAACCCTACCCGTTTCTTCTTTCCCGTAATATATAATAGTGGTGAGGACATCGTCAAATCTCCCTCTTTCAAACATCCGGGATATAATAAAATGTCCATCCCGGAAAAGATCAAGATTATCACGTTCCACATCCCAGAATACGTAGGCAGGTAATGGGACTGTTGTATACCGCTTATCTTTCATACTATCGGATTGTAGACCCAGTATCCCTTTAGAAGGCATTTTTTGGGGATGAGTGTGCTTTGGTTTGCACACACCCTCTCTCTCCGCTAAAATCTTTCAAGCCATCAGATAGACCTGGACGCTTTTTTGTTGTTGACCGATATCCGGGACCTTGATCCTTAAAATGATTTTAACAGTAAAAGGTCGTAAATTCACTGCTATCAATTCATAACTAAACAACCGGCAATTATCCTCACATGAATGAAACGTATGAATACATTTTGAATGAATTAAAAAATGAAATCAATCCGCAACCTCATTGAACTATACACCCTTCTCCCCGAAGAAGAAAAACTCATCGTAGACATCCTTCGCCAGATCATCATTGAAACACTACCCGCTTACTGCAAAGAAAAAATATCCTACAACGTTCCCTTCTTTTACGGCAACAAAGGTATCTGCATCATCTGGCCTGCTGCTATTCCCCGGGGAGGCATCAAAAAGGGCGTTTTACTGGGCTTCTGGTATGGTAATAAACTAACTGACGACGATCATTTTCTATCGCGTGGAACCAATAAACAGATCTTCTATAAGATCTATCATACCGCAGAGGAGATAGATGAAATACCCATCAAGAAACTGCTGCAACAAGCGCTCCGGTTAGATCGCACGTTTAAAAAATAAGCCCCCATCACGCATTATCATACGCCGCCTGTATATCCTTAATTATAATCTTCTTCATTTTCATCATCGCCTGCATCACCGCCGCCGACTTTTTAGGATCTGGATCCTTCATCAAACGGGAAAGTATTTCCGGTGCCACCTGCCAGGAAACACCATACTTATCTTTCAGCCAGCTGCAGGGACCTTCCTGGCCACCGTCTGCGGTCAAAGCATTCCAGTAATAGTCCACCTCTTCCTGGGTGTCAGGTTCAATGGCAAAGGATATCGTCTCCAGGTATTTTGCCTCCTGTCCCCAGTTCAAAGCGGTCATCGTCATCCCCAGTATCTCAAAAGTGGCGGTAAGTACGGTGCCCGCGGGCATGGGGGTATGCTCCGGGTATCTGGTTACTTCCAGCAGTTTTCCTTTGAATATCGATACATAGTAATTGGCTGCTGCTTCTGCTTCGTTGTTAAACAGCAAAAAAGGTGTGATCTGCGCTCGCATAATTTATAGCATTTAATTATACGTCCAAAGCTAAGCAGGTTCAATTCAACAAGACATGGGCGAAACGGACAAATAAAGGGGGCATTTAATCCGCTATACCGCCTTCGTATGTACGGAACCCGTCGAATTTACCCATCGGGAAAAATGTACAAGCCTTCTTGACTTTTGTCCATTCTCTGCCGTCAATTTCCGCCGCATCTTTGTACTGTTGAAACGGACGGAATGTGCAACAGGCAAACAGCCGGCCACACCAACACATCTAATTAATATACAAACAATTAACTTAAAACATCATCTTAAAAAGTTCATTAAAATGAAAACAACTATCTTTACCATCGCTACGTTTATGATGATCTTGTTCGGCACGGGAACATTTGCTCAAGGGAAAAGAGTACCAGCATCTGCAGGACGCGCTGCCTTCATCGAAGTTGAAAAGAACGTTCGCCTCCATGTAACCGACCTGGGCGAAGGCCAACCCATCGTACTGATCCATGGCTGGCCGCTGAGCGATGCCATGTACGAATATCAATACCAGTACCTGGTGCGCAAAGGTTTCCGGGTGATAGGGATTACCCTCAGAGGCTTTGGTGAATCAGACAAACCCTATGGCAGGTACGATTTTGATGTATTTTCAGATGATATCAAAGTGGTGCTGGAAAAACTGAAGATCGAAAACGCAGTACTCGGCGGATTCTCTATGGGCGGCGCCGTAGTAACGCACTACGTAACCAAGTATAACGCAGCCCATGTAAGCAAACTGGCCCTGTTCGCCGCAGCAGCGCCATCATGGAAACAACGTCCGGACTTCCCATATGGTGTATCCGATGCCGATATCAATGGCCTGATCAAGGCTACTATGACCGCCAGGCAGGACCTGATCGCAAGCTTTGGCGCCGATTTTCCCGCTAAGGAAGGTAACATCTCCAGGAACGTGGAAAAGTGGCTGGAAAACATCAACCTGGAAGCATCACCGTATGCCATCACGGAGTCCATCACCGCGCTGCGCGACCTGGACCTGCGTCCGGTAGTGCCTGAAATTAAAATACCGGTAGCCATTTTTCACGGTACCCAGGATAAACTGTGCGACTTCTCACTGGCAGAGCAGATGCACAAGCTGATTCCCAACTCCTTCATTGTGAAGTTTGAAAACAGCGGCCATGCACTCTTTGTGGAAGAAGCCGAAAAGTTCAACACAGCGCTTGAAAAATTTGCCAGGCAATAGCAAAGACAGGCTTAGCACCATTAACATGCGGCGTTCTGGATGAACCCCGCATGTTTGTTATGGTGAACCATGCTGTAATCATCCGTATATATCTGAAAACTATGCGTCAGCAACATATCTTCGACAGCAGCTTAAAAACCATCGGTCTCCTGTATGTAAACAACGAAACGATCGATGACATCAACGGCGAAACGTACAAGTCGTACATCAAGGTGCTTTACCTGCCGGAGGGCTACAAGATCACCGTCGATTTCGCCGCTTACGCTACCCACCAGCCTACCCTCTTTTTCGTAGGGCCCAACCAGTTCCTGCAGATCGAGCAATTGGGCGCACAGCCGGGATACCTGGTCTTCTACAACCGCGATTTCTACTGTATCCAGATACACGACCAGGAGGTGGCCTGCGACGGTCTCTTGTTCAATAACATCAATAATATGCCGCAGGTAGATATTCCCGCCGGGGCGGATGTCTTCATCACTTTACTCCGGCAGATGGAAGAAGAGTTTCAACTGAACGATCCGGGACTGGAAGAGATGGTCCGCACTTACCTTAAACAGCTGCTGATTAAAGCTACCCGCCTCTGGAAACAGCAACACCTGGAAAAGTCTATGGCTAAACAACATAGCGATGTTGAGTTCTTCAGAAAATTCACTCGCCTGGTAGATGCGGAATACAAAACCAAACATACCGTGGCAGACTATGCGGAGTTGTTGCTGATGTCTCCCAAAACCATTACCCATAAATTCAAAAGGCTCAAACTGCCGCAACCCAATGAAGTGATCAAGAACCGGATCGTCCTGGAGGCTAAAAGGCTGCTGATCCACACCTCCCTGAGCGCCAAGGAAATTGCACATGACCTGGGATATGATGATCCGGCCTATTTCAGCCGGCTGTTCCAGGTGAAGACGGGGCATTCGCCATCCGCTTTCAGGCTTAAATACCATGCCCCATCCGAAAGTTAGATACCTCCCAACTCACTCCTGTTCAGCTTCCGCTGCTGTATAAACTGGTACACAGCACCTGCAATGAACAGTAACAGCAGCACCAGCAGGGTCCTGGCAATTACCGGGTCGGTAACGTCCTTCGCTATCGGATGACCAATGGGCACCCGTGTAAAGGTCTCATTAACGGTAGGAACCAGTGATAAGAAGAAACTTAAAGACAATAGGAAGTTCTCAATATAACGGGCCCTGTTATAGCCTTTCCGTTTGGTATAAAGATAGAAAGCCACCAGGACCAGAACGAAAATAAAGAGAGAAAATGCATGCCCTGCGTTGAAACCACCGTGTTTGGAAATTCCCAGCGCCGTTAATGCGGTAACTACCGTGCAGTAAAAGTATATTTTCCCTGCCAGCTGACCCAGGCTTATCTTACCAAATTTTACAAATGATACCAGTGCGGCTACGATGGCGATGATGCCGATGATCGTGTGAAAAATGCCTAAATTAGATAGTCCCATATGAATTGTATTTATTACACAAAATTGGCAAATGGGACAATCTCCAACTTTATAGATTAGTTCAACTATTTGGCATTCTGGTTCACCGCAACAGGATCTGCTTAGCCGGCTTGCTGATTCTGGCGGTATTGGGTAGGGGTAACATTGTACTTATCATGGAAGCTTTTGGTGAAGCTGGCCAGGTCATTGAACCCGCACTGGAAGGCAATACCGGATATCCGCTCGCCGGATGCCAGCAGCAGTGATGCCGCCTTTTCAAGCCGCTTGTGCTTGATATAATTGGCGGGGGTATCATTGTACACTTTTGCAAATTCCCTTTTAAAGGAAGAGAGGCTAAGGTTGGTTTCCCGCGCCAGTTCTTCAATGCTTAAGCGGGAAAAGATGTTGGCGTCAATGATCTGCCGGAAAGTATAGGTAGTGGGCGAAATTATCTGTGACAGTATCAGTTGTATAGACGCTGCATTCGGGGTTTGTGACAGCAGCAGTATAATTTCCTTCAGTTTCAGCACAAGCATATCTTCATTCACCAGGGCCGGGTTTTCAAAATAGAACAACAGGCCCTCTACGTATTTCTGGATCAGGAAGTCGTTGTTGATGATCTCCAGCGACCTGTTTGAAATGAAGTTTGCGGGCGACTGCAACAATAAGGGCATTTCCTTGTCATATACCCGCTTTAAAACATCGGGGTGGAAGTTGACGATCACGATTTCATTTCTGTCGTCTGCCGCTGCATTACTCAGCTCTTTGCTGGAGTTGATGCAATTCAGAAAAAGCGAATGTTTACAGGGAATATCTCTTTGCTCATCCTCCACCTGGAATTGTACACCCCCCTCCAGCATGTATAGGAAACATGCATGATCGGTGATCGGGAAGGTATACCGGAAGGGCGCCTGCATCACCACTTTCTGTACCAGTGGCTTTCCGTACAACTCATATTTCTTATGATCTGTTATCATAGCAGAAAATCTGTCCATCACAAATTATACAAATAGAGCGAATGTTACAAATGCCCCTGCCTTGTAATAAAAGACGCCGCACAAAAGTGCGGCGTCTCATTCAAAGCCAATGCGTTCTCTATCTTTTACCAATCTGGCGAACTAATTCCTTTCTGTTGAATAATCAGCTTATTATCAATCAGTGAGCTGACTTATTATTTCCAGCCGCCACCCAGTGAGCGGTACAGATCAACAGATGCGCTCAGCTGCTGACGCACAATGTCTGCGCGGGAAAGCTGGGCCTGCAGTGCATTGCTCTGGGCAGTGATCACTTCCAGGTAATTGGCCATACCGCTGTTGAAAAGCAGGCGGGCCTGTCCTACAGCCGTAGCCAGGGTTTCTACCCGGTCTGTAGCTACCTGGCGTTGTGTCTGCAGCTTGTCCAGTTTTATCAGGGCGTCAGATACTTCACCGATGGCGGTCAGCGCCTGCTGACGGAAACGGAACTCTGCCTGATCACGCTGCACCTTTGCCACTTCCAGCTGAGTTTTCAGCTGGCGGCGCTGGAATATGGGTTGCATGAGGCCTCCCAGCGCGGTGCCTGTCAGTGAGTTGATATCAAACCACTTGGCGGCCTTGTAAGAGTTCAAACCACCGGAGGCGGTCAGTGTCAGTGCAGGATACATACTGGCTTGCGCCACGCCTACCAGGGCGTTGGCCGCCACCAGCTGCGCCTCTGCTGACCTTACATCGGGACGTTTGCTGATCAGGTCTGCAGGTACGCCGGCAGACAGCTGGTCCCACATCTTCACCTCTTCCAGCTTACCACTGCGGGGCAGTGTAGCCGGCAGCTGGCCTGCCAGGATCCTGAGTGCATTCTCCTGGATGGCAATACCCTGTTCCAGCTGGGGTACCAGCAGGGCTGCAGTCTGCTGCTGGGAAATGGCCTGCTGAACGGCCAGTTCTGTTACATCGCCTGATGTTTTCTGCAGGCGCATCATCTGCACGATGGAGTCGCTGAGCGCCACATTATATTTGGCGATCTGCAACTGCTCATCCAGCATGAGCAGGTTATAATAGCTGTTGGCTACATTGGCCACCAGCTGCGTTTGCACGGCGCGCGCGCCTTCAAAGCTGTTCAGGTAATCGGCCAGGGCGGCTTCTTTCTGGCGTTTGATCTTACCCCATACATCTATTTCCCAGGAAAGGTTAGCGATGAGGTTATAGTCCTCAATGTGACTGGTTCCCAGGAAGGTGTTCAGACTGATACCGTTCAGGCTGTTTTTGGAGGGGTAGCTGGTACTGGCGGTAGCCTGCAGATTCAGGGTAGGCAGCCAGCCCAGTTTGGCCTGCTTTACGTATGCCTGCGCGCTTTCAATATTCTTCAGGGCGATCTGCAGATCGTAGTTGCCTTTAAGGGTGGTATCGATCAGTGCAACCAATACCGGGTCTTTGAAAAACTGCCTCCATTCCACACCTGCAATGCTACTGTCTGAAGGGACCTGGCCTGTGCTGTTGAATTGTCCCGGCAGGGCCAGGGCGGGCCGCTGATAATTACGACCCACCCGGCAGGCTGCCAGCACTACAACTATCAGAAAAATTATTGGTATGAAAAGTCTCTTTTGCATGTACATTTTAATTTACGCTTGACGCTTAAGGCTTAGGCGCTTAACGCTGATGCTTGTTGCGCTCAGCGTTAAGCGTTCAGCTTATTACGATACAGTTTCTTCTTCCATCTCTTCTTCGTAAACCCTCAGTCCTGCACGGCCGGTTATCCTTTCCTGTAAATACTGGAAGATAACGTACAGCACAGGAATGATGAATACACCTAGTATCACACCCGTCAACATACCGCCGATGGCGCTATAGCCGATGGAGTGGTTACCCACGGCAGATCCCTTCTTCACGAATACCAGGGGTATCAGACCTACGATAAAGGCGAATGATGTCATCAGGATGGGACGAAGCCTTGCTCTCGATCCCGCCAGTGCGGATTCAAGCAGCCCCATACCGTTTCTCCGTCGTTGTACGGCAAACTCCACGATCAGGATCGCGTTCTTAGCCAACAACCCTATCAACATGATCATACCAATCTGCACATAGATATTATTATCCAAACCGGCAAAACCGATGAAGGTAAATACACCGAGTATACCTGTCGGGATGGTCAGGATCACCGCCAGCGGCAGTACATAACTTTCGTACTGTGCTGCCAGCAGGAAGTATACGAATATGATACTCAGCATGAAGATGTAGATCTGCTGGTCGCCCGCCTTGATCTCTTCACGGGTGGCGCCTGTCCACTCATATCCATAACCGTTGGGCAGCGCCTGTTTGGCTGTTTCCTCAATCGCTCTGATGGCATCACCGGTACTGTAACCTGGTTTCGGCGTACCGTTAATGGTTACCGCATTATACAGGTTGTTACGGGTTACTGTTTCGGGGCCGTATACGCGTTTCAGTGATACCATTGTTTTCACCGGCACCATCTCATTCTGGTCGTTCTTTACATAGATACCATCCAGTGAGTGGATATCATTACGGTACGGCACATCTGCCTGCGCAACCACACGATAGTACTTACCAAAACGGTTAAAGTCGGATACATAGCTGCTACCGTAGTAGATCTGCAGGGTCTGCATCAGCTCTGTAATGGATACGCCTAACTGTTTGGCTTTGAAATTATCCACTTCCACCCTGTATTGGGGGTTGCCGGCAGAGAAGGTAGTAAAGGCAGCGCCGATCTCCTTTCTTTGCATCAGGGCGCCGATAAAGCCCCATGCCTGCTGACCCAGCTGGTCCAGCGGACGGCCAACCTTGTCCTGCAGCATGAATTCAAAACCACTCACGTTACCAAAACCCTGTACGGTGGGGAAGGTAAAGAAGAAAGCGCTCGCGTCTTTCAGCTGGCTGGCCGGGCCGTACATCATGCCCGTGATCTGGTCAATATTCTCAACCGGTCCTCTTTCACCAATGTCTTTCAGGCGTATAAAACCTGCAGCATAAGGGGAAGCGGCCGCGTTACTGATAAAGTTAAAACCGTCTACCGTCCATGTATGACGTACGGCAGGGTTCTGGCGAAGCATACCGTCCAGTGTAGAAGTAGACTTATGCGTTCTGTCCAGCGAACTACCCGGAGGGGTGTTCAGGGCGTATAGTACGAAAGACTGGTCTTCCGTAGGAATAAATCCTGTAGGCGCCCTGCGGGCCAGTATAAAGGCGGCGATTGTAACCAATGCCAGCAGGCCCATAGAAACCCATTTATGACGGATCAGGAACCCAAGGCTCTTGATATACCGGTGGGTCATAGAGGTGAAGGCGGCGTTGAAGGCGTTAAAGAAACGGCTTCCGAAGCCGGTCTTCTTGCCATGCCCATGTTCATCACCATGGTCGCTCTTCAGGAACAGCGCACACAAAGCAGGGCTCAGTGTCAGGGCGTTGATCGCGGAGATCATGATGGCGATCGCCAGCGTAAAGGCAAACTGCCGGTAGAATACACCCGCAGGGCCCTGCATGAAACCAACCGGGATAAACACGGCCATCATCACCAGGGTGATGGATATGATCGCACCGGAGATCTCATCCATTGATTTCAGCGTAGCTTTCCTCGCCGGCCATCGCGTTTGCTCCATCTTGGCATGGACGGCCTCCACCACCACGATCGCATCATCCACCACGATACCGATGGCCAGCACCAGGGCAAACAGCGTCAGCAGGTTGATACTGAAACCAAACAGCTGCAGGAAGAAGAAGGTACCCACAATGGCCACGGGTACGGCTATAGCCGGGATCAGGGTAGAACGGAAATCCTGCAGGAATATGAACACCACCAGGAACACCAGTATAAATGCGATCACCAGTGTTTCACGCACCTGGTAGATAGATTCATCCAGGAAGTCTTTTGCATTATACATCACTTCCGTGCCAATGCCCTTGGGCAGACTGGCCTTAAAGTCTACCAGCAGGTGTTCAATATTTTCCAGGATCTCGTTAGCGTTGGAACCCGCTGTCTGGATGATGGCGAAACCTGCAGCAGGCTTACCATCCAACAGGTTGTTGGCGCCGTAGTTCAGTGATCCGAACTCTATACGCGCCAGGTCTTTCAGGCGAAGCATAGAGCCGTCGCTGTTAGCCTTCACTACGATGTTCTCATAGTCTTCATTCAGGTTCAGCTTACCTTTATATTTCAATACGAATTCAAAGGTTTCTGTGCTGCTCTCACCCAAACGGCCGGGAGCGGCTTCAATGTTCTGATCCCTGATAGCGTTCAGCACATCCTGCGGGGAAAGGTTATTGGCAGCCAGGCGGTCAGGTTTTAACCATACACGCATGGAGTAATCCTTTGCACCGAAGATCTGCGCCTGGGCCACACCGGGTACACGTTGTATCTGGGGGATCAGGTTGATCTTGATATAGTTCTGCAGGAACTTCTCATCATATTGTTTCGGGTCTTCACTATATAAACCCATGAACATGATGAAACCGTTCTGCACTTTCTGTGTACTGATACCGGCAGTGATTACTTCCGCAGGCAGCTGGCTGGTAGCCTTGGATACCCTGTTCTGTACGTTTACAGCAGCGATATCCGGATCGGTGCCCTGTTTGAAATAAACAGTCAGCACCATACTACCATCGTTACTGGAGTTGGAGGTCATGTATGTCATGTTCTCCACCCCGTTCACCGCCTCTTCTATCGGGTTCGCCACTGAGCGGGCTACCACCTCGGCATTCGCACCGGGGTAAGAAGCCGTCACCGTTACGCTGGGCGGCGCAATATCAGGGAATAAGGTAACCGGCAAGGCGAAATAGGAGATAATGCCCAATAGTAACAGGATGATGGACACTACCGTAGAAAGTACCGGCCTTAATATAAATCTTCTTAACATGATAAGTTCACTTTTTAGCTTGTAAGTAAAATCCTCATTTGCATGTTATACTTCATAACAAAGTATAGCCTGCCACTTACAACGGTTTTGACTTGAGCACACTATCAGCAGATACCGGCTGAGGTGTAATTACAGCTCCATCCTTTAAAGCGCCTGTTCCTGACAGTACGATCTTCTCTCCTGCCTTCAGGCCATCGCTGATGAAATAGTAGTTAGCTGTTTTACCGGCAACGCTGATTGGTTTGCTGGCTACTTTGTTACTATCGCCTACGGTATATACGAACACTTTGTCCTGTATTTCAAAAGTGGCTTCCTGTGGTATGGTGATAGCGGCGGGCACCTGTTGCGCCAGTCTTATCTTACCGGTGTTGCCTGTACGCAGTATACCGTCGGGATTGGGGAAAGTAGCGCGGAAGCTGATAGCGCCGGTTGTTTTGTTGAACTGGCCTTCTACCGTTTCGATCTTTCCTTTCTGGCTGTACGGCGTATTATCTGCCAGGATCAGCTCAACAGGCGGGGCCTGTTTCAGTTTCTCCTGGAGGGTATTACCTGCGAAGTTGTTCTTGAATGCGATGAAGTCGGGCTCACTCATAGAGAAGTAAGCGTAGATCTCACGCACATCAGACAGCAGTGTGAGCGGCTGCGCATCGTTGTTGGTTACAAGGGCGCCTATTTTATAAGGGATCCTTCCGATATAACCGCTAACGGGAGCGGTTACCAGGGTGTAGCCTACATTGATACGGGCGCTGCCTGCTGATGCTTTAGCCTGGGCTACTGCAGCCTTAGCTGCTTCCAGGTTGGCTTTGGCCGTTTTCATCTGCACTTCAGATACTACGTTGGCAGCCACCAGGGGAGCCAGGCGGTCTACCTCTACCTGTGCACGTTCCAGGTTGGCTTGTGCAGCCAGCTGGTTAGAGCTTGCGCTGTTCAGTTGCTCAGCATATAAGCGTGCGTCTATTTTAAATAAAGGCTGGCCTGCTTTTACAAAGGCGCCTTCATCTACAAATATTTTCTCCAGGTAGCCGGTTACCTGCGGGCGCACCTCTACATTCACCTTTCCTTCCAGCGATGCGGGAAACTCCAGGTAAGTAGTAGCCGGCGCTGAAGTAACTGACATCACCGGCAATTGCGGCGCCTGGGGCGGCGGTCCGCCTGCCTGGTTCGATGAACAGCTATATAGAACGACAGCCAGCATCAGGATGCCGGAGATGTAGCCGGGTAGCTTGATTTTGATCATTTTTTTAAATAATAGTTCCATGGTGTTATAGTGTTATATAATTTATAGACGAATGAGCACCTCTTTACAGGACAAAACAATCCCTGTTACTTTTCAGTATCTAATAAAAAGGCTTGGTTTCAGTGACAGTTATCGGGTAGTAGTTTTAACAGAAATAGCCAAGAGTATCGTCAGTTCGACATGGCCCGTCAATCCCGCCTGGTGAACCTTATACGGATAAAGGCTGTGTTTTGTTACCAGGAACCGGGTATGTGTTTATTAATTCTTCATATACTTATAAATCTGATGCAAAAGTAATAAAGCCTGTTTGCATTGTTCTTTAACAAATTGCGGTATTAATTGTACTTTTCGCGGATACTGCGCTGAAACATTGCAGGTGTATAACCGGTATGTTTCTTGAAAAAGCGATTGAAATACGCATCATCCTCAAAGTGCAACTGGTACGCAATCTCCTTAACAGACAGCTCTCCCCAGAACAAAAGGCGCTTGGCTTCCATGATCCTTTTTTCATCGATCACCTGTTTGGCCGTCTTCCCTACAACAGATTTAATGGTATCATTAAGATGCCCCGGCGTAACATGCATCATGTCTGCATAGTGCGCCACCTGTGTCTTATCCCGGAAGTTCTGGTCTGACAGCTCATTGAACTGGCGTACCATCCGGTTCTGCGCTGTATCCACCAGCTGCATATAGGCTACGTTGTGCTGTGGCAGCCGGGCGCAGGCCATGATCAGCGCATTGAGCAGGTTACGGATAATGCTTTCGCGCAGCGGCCGCACATTACCATGCTCTTTCAGTATAAGACCTGCAAAATTCATCAGCTCCTGCATCTGGGCAGCCTTCACTGGTATGGCCCTTTTGTAGAACACACATGCCCAGCAGTTGAGCATACCCTGAGACTCTGCCAGCAGAAACTCCTTATCGAAATGTATGGATACGGATTCAAAAGCCGCCTGCTGTTCTTCATGCTGATGCACCTGGTCTGGCGCCAACAGGATAACGGCCGGCGCCGTGATCGTATACTTTTCGAAATCTATATACTGGGTGATCTGGCCTGACAATAATAAGGTGATAGTAAACCCGGTGTGGCGATGCGGGTGCATGTTTGCCACTATAGCATTCGTATTCCTTCCAATGGTAAAACCTTCTATCGCATCTGCATCCTTCTTCGCAAATTCTGTGATGTTGTATACGGGTATTAACACATTGTTCTTCATCTCATACGGTTTTGTGGTTAGTAATGCAGGTGGAACTTTTAAAGGCGGCCTCACCAACGATCGATTCGGATAACAAGTACAGAAAACACTCACATAGTACCGCAAATCTAAACCATCCAACCAGCATTTTTAAGAAATTATTTACTAGATAAGTATTTAGCTAGCTAATCAAGTTAGGTCAGGTTTTTCAAAACCTGCATCATCAACCGTTTCAATAATATCCTTTCTTCGGTGGTCATATTGGCAACAGTTTCCTTTTCCAGCTCTTCCCACATCTTTTCAGTGATGTTCTCCACTGCTTTCTTACCTTTTTCGGTAAGGTACACCCTGACGGAGCGCTGATCCGCTGTACAGCGTTCTTTCTTCACAAACCCGTTCTTTTCGAGGCGCTCTACGGTACGGGTCACCGTTACAGCCGACACACACATGCCACAGGTAAGCTCATTGAGGGTGATCCCCTCCTGTTGATGGATCTGTTGCAGCAGCAACTCCTGTCCTGCATGCAGGTCCAGCGTTGCCAGCAGCTCATTCGCCCTGTTGCGGTGCGCCTTACTGATCCGGGAGATCAGGTAGCTCACCGTTTCGGACACCGGTATCTTATTCATCCGTGCGTTTTTATCATTATTATATCCGGATGGTCACAAATACCCCATCCCCACAATCCGGGGATAAAAGTAGAAACAATTAGCCAGCTAAACAAGTATGGGTGAAAAAAAATTCCAAAAGCCAGGTTCCAGATTCCAAATGGCAGGTTTCAGCGTCCCAACAACAGGTAATTTATTACTGTCTGATAGTTGGATCCTGGTATTCAGTACCTGGCCCGGGGCATTCGTATTTCCCCTCTGAAATCTGGTATCTGGCTCCTGGTATTAACTTTTGGAATCTGGTATTTGGAATCTGGAATTTTAAATATCTACCCCGCCGTTTCCTTGGGCCGCTCTTTCACCACCACAAGGTCAGCCAGCTTGACGTTCATAGGCAGGTTCCCTATCTTAACAATAGCTCTTTTATCACGTATCTCCAGCAGCTTGCCTACCTGGTTATTGCTCAGGATCTTTACCTGGTCGCCTACCTTGGCTTCCCCTCCTACTTCCTGGAACTTATCGTTCACCTTCTTCTCCAGCTTTTCGTTGATCTGCTTTTCACGTTTGCGGAAGAGTAAAGCTTCGGCCTGTTTCATCACCTTTTGCTTATCGTCGGTACGTTTCCATTCGATCAGGATCTGCTTCATTTTACGCTCCATATCTTTCAGGTATTGCAGCTCATCTTCGCGGATCTTGTTCTGCAGTTTCAGCAGCTGATACTGCTGTTGTTTACGCTCCTTGTCAGATAAGATCTCGTATTCTTTTTTCAGGCGTTCGTTCTCTTTGATCAGCTTCTGCAGGTCTTTTTCTTTCTGCTCTATCTTCTGCATATCCTGCTCTGCTTTATTCAGCAGCTTATCCAGGCGGAAGTGGCCTTCATCTACCAGTTTACGGGCACGGTTGATCAGCGCCGGATCCAGGCCTATACGCTGGGCAATAGAAAAGGTATAAGAGCTGCCGGGTTTACCCACCATCAGTTTATACATGGGCAGCAGGTGCTCTTCATCAAAGCCCATGGCCCCGTTAATAATGCCCTTTACCTTGTTGGCCATTACCTTCAGGTTAAGGTAGTGGGTGGTTACAATACCGAAGGCATGTTTGCGGGCCAGCTCCTCCATGATCACCTCCGCAAAGGCGCCGCCCAGGTTGGGATCAGAGCCGCTACCCAGTTCGTCTATAAAGAAGAGCGTCTTACCATTGGCAGACTCCATGAAGTATTTCATGTTCTTCAGGTGCGAGCTGTAGGTGCTCAGCTCAAACTCGAGCGACTGTGTATCGCCGATGTGGATCATCAGCTGGCGGAATATGCCCAGCTGTGATGTGGGGTGCACCGGTACCAGCAGCCCGGCCTGCAGCATGAGCTGTATCAGCCCTGCGGTTTTAAGGGTAACGGTCTTACCACCGGCATTCGGGCCGGAGATCACCAGGATGTGGTGGTCTTTATTCAGGGTCAGGTTCACCGGTATGGTAGGCTTATTGTTCCTGCGGTTATACAGGAGCAGCAGCGGGTGATACGCTTCTACCAGGTGCAGCTGTGAATGCGGCGTGATCATGGGATAATTGCCGTCCATATCCAGCGCCAGGCGCGCCTTGGCCCTGATAAAATCATACAATCCCAGTATATCGTGATAGCCGCCCAGTAAAGTCGCGAACTGGCTCAGCTGGGAGGTCAGCGTTTTCAGGATGCGATACACCTCCTTCTGCTCCTCCCTTTCCAGTGCAAATACCTCGTTATTGATCTCGATGGTCTCTTCCGGCTCAATGAAAGCGGTTTTGCGGGTATCAGACTCCCCGTGCAGGATACCCTTTACCATGCGTTTGTGCTCTGCAAAAATGGCAACAACACGGCGGGTGTTCAGGAAGGCCTCTTCTATATCTGCCAGGTAGCCCTGTTTGTTGAGCTTCTGCAGGATGCGGTCAAATACGCGGCGCAGCTCCGTACGTTTACGGAACAGCTGCATACGGATCTTGGCCAGTTCGGGGGTGGCGTTATCGCGCACCTGCCCGGATTCATCCAGCACTTCGTCTATCAGTACGGTGATCTTCTTTTCGTAATGGGTATGGGCAATTACTTCGTGCAGCCCGGCATACTGCACGCGGCGGTCACTATCAAAAAAGCGGAAGATGGCGTGCATGCTTTCAGCCAGCCGGCGTATCAGCATGAACTGATCTTCTTTCAGCACGGCGCCCTGTATGCTGAGCAAACGCAGCTCGCTCTTCAGGTTCAGTACTGCGTCGTTCGGGAAATGCTCCTGTAATAACACCAGTTGTTTATACTCATGCGCCTGTTGTAAAGCCGTACGGACGTAATCAATATGGGTATGCAGGCGGAGCTCTTCTGCCATCTGCTTGCCCAGCTCCGTTTTGCAATGTTCCTGTAATAATGCCTGAATCTTGTCAAACTCCAGTTGCACTAAGGCCGAATCGGGAAAATATCTCATGTCTCGTTATATCGTCAAACGTAAAAGAATGTTAAAGTTACTTAACTTGTTGATCCGAAGCATCTATATTATCGTAATTTGCGTATACGGTAATAAACGGTTATATGTTAAAATATTCATTATTAAGTTGTTTGATGGCTGTGACCGTCATTGCATGCGCCCAAAACAACCACTCAAACAAGGATAAAGTACCCGATGATATGGAAGTGACGAACAACAACAATTTAGCTAAAGCCACTTTCGGTGGCGGCTGCTTCTGGTGTACGGAAGCACAGTTCCAGTACCTGGACGGTGTGGTGAAAGTAGCATCCGGCTACTCCGGAGGCTCCGTGGCCAACCCCTCCTACGAAGCGGTTTGCACCGGCACCACCGGTCATGCCGAAGTGATACAGGTAACGTACGATACCACAAAGATAACATACGATGAGCTGCTGGAAGCATTCTGGCAAAGCCACGATCCCACCCAGCTGAACCGCCAGGGTAACGACATCGGCACGCAGTACCGCTCTGTTATCTTCTACCACGATGAAGAGCAGCACAAAAAAGCGGAGTACTACAAACAGAAACTCCAGGAATCCGGTGTTTACGACCACCCTGTTGTGACGGAGATCTCTCCCCTGAAGAACTTTTACGTAGCAGAAAATTACCACCAGGACTACTACAACCAGAACGGTTCCCAGTCTTACTGCTATTATGTGATCAGGCCCAAGCTGGAGAAGTTCAAAAAAGTTTTCAAGGATAAACTCAAACACTAAAAGTTTGAACGTTTGAAAGTTTAAGGGTTTGAAGCTGTCTTCCTCATTAGGACGCCTTCAAACCCTTAAACTTTTAAACTATTAAACGGCCCCCCGGTTGGCCTGCTGCAATAATACTGCGGCCGCCACAAGTACTTACAGACACGCAGGACGATACAGTTTTCAAAAAAATATCACGCGTTACAACACCTTAAAAATCACCCGGTAAAAGCAAGATAAGATCAGGAAAATGCCTATATTATGGCGCGAAACAAGCTGTTACTACCACGTTAAAACTGATCTACTATGCTTGAGCAGTCAACTAAAACTGAGAGCATCAACAGCGTTATTGAAGAAAAGACAGTGGAGATCTGTCTGCAAAAAGGCCTGTTACCAGGCATTAAATACTATTGGGACCAGAAACACCAGCAAACCGGTATCAGGTATTCCCTGCGCCTTGCAAAGGCAAATGTGGAGGCTTTACTGACCTCCAGGGGACTGATAGACGCCGTAAGAAAGCCCCGCAACCAGGGCTGGGCCATTATTGCTATCATACTTTTCAGCATAGCAATAGCTATTTATCTCTATTCACGAAGCCATTAATACGGCGTCCTTACTCACCATATCCTACCCGATCTTTACTGAGGTCATGGTCACTGACCCCATCACCACTTTATCATTGAAGAAAAGCGGCTGATCATTCTTTTCCTGTAAGCCCAGCGTATACAGCAGCGGAAAATAGTGATCCGGTGTTGGAACCGCCAGCAGCGCCGATTTGCTCAGCTTTTCGTAATCGATCAATGCAGCATGGTTACCATCGCTGATATGCTTCTTAAAGAGGGCATTCATTTCTATGGACCAGTCGTACCCGTATTCCGGCTGATCGACCTTGTCCCACGCCGCGATCCGGAGGTTATGCACCATATTGCCGCTGCCGATGATCAGCACTCCTTTCCTGCGCAGGGCGCCCAGTTCTTTGGCCAGCTCATAGTGGTATTGCGGCGGCTGATGATAGTCTATGCTCAGCTGCAGCACCGGTATATTGGCGTTGGGATACATATGCCGGATGATGCTCCAGGCACCGTGATCCAGGCCCCAATCGTGGTCCAGGCCCACATTTGTTCTGGTGATCAGTTTTTGGGTAACCGCCGCCAGTTCCGGTGAGCCGGGAGCCGGGTATTGTATATCCTGCAAGGCTTCCGGAAACCCGCTAAAATCATGAATGGTCGAAGGTTGCTCCATTGCCGTAATATGTGTGCCGCGGGTCAGCCAGTGGGCTGATATCACCAGTACGGCAGCCGGGGTCGGGATCTCCTTCCCCATCTGCGCCCAACGGCGGCTGAACTCGTTGTCTTCTATTCCGTTCATGGGAGAACCATGGCCAATGAACAACACCGGCATCTTATGGCCCTGCTCGTTCAGTCCCCCGGTGAAGTGCCTGAATGATTGTAAAGAGATCATAGCTGCTGCTCCTGTAATATTTTTTATGAATGTTTTCCTGTTCATACGTACCTTTAAGTTACTTTTAGTAACTCAAAAGTAAATAGTAACCGGCTATCCGCCAAGAAGGCACACCATCAAAACCAAGGCACATGGCAGTAACTAAAGATGATAATCAATATCTTGATATAGAGGAACGGGTAAATAAAATCTTCTCTCCCGAACGTGGGTCGATGCAGTTCTGCCCCGTGAAGGACATACTGGGGCATTTTGCCGATAAGTGGTCAATATTTACCATCCTGGCGCTGGGCAAGCGGGAGAAAGTACGCTTTAATGAGCTGAAGGAAATGGTAGAAGGCATCTCCCAGCGGATGCTTACCGTTACCTTACGTTCCCTGGAAGAGAACGGCATTGTGGCAAGAAAGATGTACCAGGAAATACCACCCCGCGTAGAATACTGGTTAACGCCCCTGGGCAGAAGCCTGCTTGAAAAGATACTGGAACTGGCCAACTGGTCCAGTACAAACATGGATGCGATAGTAGCGGCCCGCAAACAGTTTGCGAAAAAACAATAAGCCGTGATGTAGCCGCATTTGTGATGTAGCCGCCATTATCGTCTAACCGCTGTTAAGATATAGCAGCACCCAACAGCAAACATCCACCAGCTAACAGCTAACAGCCAATAGCCAACAGCTAACAGCCAACAGCAATCAGCCAACAGCAAATAGCTAACAGCTAACAGCCAACAGCAATCAGCCAATAGCAAACATCCACCAGCTAACAGCTAATAGCTAAAAGCCAACAGCCAACAGCAATCATCCAATAGCAAACATCCACCAGCCAACAGCTAACAGCTAATAGCTAAAAGCCAGCAGCCAACAGCCCTTAGCAACCAGCCAGTCCCCCATGCTGTTGACTCCGGAAACAACTGCATGGGGGTTGCTGTATTATCCATCACTATTTATCAGTTGGCGGCAAAGTCGAGATATTTCTGCACGATACCAGCCACCTGCTGCAGCTCAAATGGCTTCAGCATATATTCACTGGCGCCCGCCTGCAGCAAAGGTGCATTCCCTGAAAGATCCCTGGCGCCCGTCATCGCAATCAGCGGCGTATCTTTCAATAAGGTGCGCAGGGATTGCATGGTGGCTACTCCATCCTGGTCGGGCAGATGAACATCCATAAAGACCAGGTCTGGTTCCAGTTGCCTGGCCAGGCGCAGGGCGTCTGCCGCATGCGTTACTACGGCTACCTGCCGCAGCCCCAGTTCGTGGAGGTAATTGCAGATCAGCCGCTGGCTGAGCGGGTTGTCTTCTATTACGAGCACTTTACGCCTGCTGTGGGGCACAGGTACCTGTACGGCCTGTTGCAGTCCCAACGGTGCTGCCGCCGGCATGCTGGTTTTCATGGGCAAACGCAGCCACACCATGAACTGGTCTTTAATGCAGGCGGCCTTGACCATCCCTCCCAGCATGTTCACATATTTGCGCGTAATGGTGAGCCCCAGACCGGTATTACTTTCAGGATGCCCCAGCGTATAAAAGGGCTCGAAAATGTGTTTCAGCTGCTCTTTACTGATGGCCGGGGCTTTGTTGACAATGACCATGGTCCATTCACGGGCGCCCTCAAAACAGTCGATACGGATACGGTTACCCGACGGACTGAACTTGATGGCATTGTGCAGCAGGTTGGAAACGATCTGCCGCAGCAACATCACATCCATCGCTATAAAGGCGGGAAAACCCGGCGGCATATTACATTGCACTTTCAGCTGCTTTTCAGCGGCGTGATAATGATAGGCGCCCATTACTTTCTCCAGCCAGGGCCTGATCTCCAGCATCTCCCATTGCGGCTGGTAGTCGCCTTCCGTTTTAGCCAGCAGTAAACCGGCATCCAGGAAGTGCATCATGTTACGGGAAGCTTCGCGGAGGTTACGCGCCAGGCGCGCCACCTGCACCGGCAGCTGTACATCATCTGTCCATTTCGTGAGCAGGGCGCTGTTGCCCGCTATAACGTGAACGCCATTACGAAGTTCATGAAAGGCCTCCCGCAGACATGCCTTTTGTTCAAGACAGGTCTTTTCAATAGCTTCATTCCGGCGGTGCAGCGCACGCCGTTCTTCTTCAAGGTTTCGGATAGTTTGCAATAGCAGGCTCCTGCTGCCCAGTTGCCTGAGAAGTTTTAGCATATGATATGGGTTGGTTTAAAAGTGAATAATGGGATTAATTCATTTGTAGTTAGTGCTTCAGTTTTTCATTATCAATTTCAATTAAAAGATATTTGGGTAACATGTTACAATCCGGTTATTATACTTTGAAAGCCGCTTTCAATTTGATTTAGCAAAGGTAGAAAGCGTTTTGCTAAAAAAAATTGATCCAGATCATCAAATTGGCATATTGATAAAATTTTTTAGGGAATTTTGTACTTTACCAACATGCAACCGAATACTTTTCTGCTGTATGGCGCTTACGGATATACAGGCGAGCTGATTGCCCGTTATGCAATACAATATAACCTGCAACCTATCCTGGCAGGCAGGCGGGAGGCTCCTTTAGCGGCGCTGGCTGCCAAACTGAACCTTCCGTATAAAGTGATCGACCTGGATAATACCCCGCTGCTGGAAGCCGCCCTGCGTGAAGTAAAGATCGTTGTGCATGCGGCAGGACCTTATGATTTTACTGCCAGACAGATGGTAGACGCCTGTTTGCGTACCGGCACCCACTACCTTGATCTCAACGGCGATCCTGATATATTTGAACAGCTGCATCAGTCAGACGAAGCGGCCAAAGCAGCCGGCATCATGCTGCTGCCTGGCGCCGGTTTTGATGTGGTGCCTACAGACTGCCTCGCACAATTCCTGAAAAAAGCCCTGCCCGATGCACAGGAGCTGAAGCTGGCATTCGCCATACTGGGCAGCGGCCTCTCTCACGGCACAGCGGTCAACTCCATACAAAAAATGGGATTGCCCGGCGCCATACGGGAGAACGGCCAGCTGGTGCGGGAGCCGCTGGGCAAACGGGGTATGCAGGTAGACTTTGGCGTAAAGAAACTGTTTGTAATGAGCCTTCCCTGGGGCGATGTGGCCACCGCCTGGTATAGTACCGGCATTCCTAACATACAATCCTATACGCATGTACCTGTTGCAGCCTGGCAGCTGCTGAAGGTGCAACACCTGTACAACTGGCTGCTGCGTAAACCTGCAGTCCGCAACTTCGTGAAACGGCAGATAGACCGCCGCGCCCCCGGCCCGGATGACAATACCCGCAACCAGGCGATCAGCCTTATCTGGGGACAGGCAAGCAATGCCGGCGGCCAGCGGGTAACCGCCCGCATGCGTACCCCCGAAGCCTATGACGTGACGGCGTATACCGTGCTGCTGATCACACAGAAAGTATTACAGGGAAATTTCAAAACCGGGTACCATACCCCCTCCACTGCATACGGAGAAAACCTGGTGCTGGAAGTTCCCGGCGTGCTGCGGGAGCTGTTATAGGTGTTATACAGACCGGAGGATGTTATGTAGATGTTATGTAGATGATATGTAGATGTTATGTATCTGAAGAAATACATAACATCTACGCCAGCCATACATAATATCAACAGCAGGTATCAGGCACATATATGGGCCGTAAAGCAGTAAATCTCTCATAAACCCCTTGACTGGCGCCTCAAAATCCGTTATCTTCACTATCTACCCTTTTTTATACGAGCAAGCGGTCTTTAGCATCTCCATTTCTAAACCACGTAAACCAAACTGACGCATGACACTGATCTCCCGCAGAAACGCATTAAGAACGCTGGCCCTGGGCGGCGGCGCCATCCTGCTCTCCCCTGGTTCGCTCCTGGCTGCCCGGCCCCGGAAAGATCGCCTGGGCGTAGCCCTGGTAGGGCTCGGTTATTACAGCACCGACCTGCTGGCCCCCGCCCTGCAGCAAACCAGACACTGTTACCTGGCAGGGATCGTTACCGGTACGCCTTCCAAGGCCGAGGCCTGGAAAAAGAAGTACAACATCCCCGATAAAAATATCTATGATTACGGCAACTTTGACCAGATTGCCAATAATCCCGACATTGATGTAGTATACGTGGTGCTGCCACCTTCCATGCATAAGGAATATACCATACGGGCAGCGAATGCAGGCAAACATGTATGGTGCGAAAAACCCATGGCCATTACCGCGCAGGAATGCCAGGAAATGATAGATGCCTGCCGCAAAAATAAAAGATCGCTGGCCATTGGCTACCGCCTGCAGCATGAACCCAATACGCAGGAATACCGGCGCATTGTTAAACAACAGCTGCTGGGCAAAGTAAAGCAGGTAGACTGCGCTGCGGGCTACCGCGATAACCGCACCAATCACTGGAAGCAGCAGAAGGCCCTGGGCGGCGGTGTGATGTACGATATGGGCGTATACGCCATACAGGGCGCCAGGCTGGGTAGCGGTATGGAACCCGTGGCCGTGGTATCTGCCAAAACCTCTACCACCCGGCCGGAGATCTACAAAAACGGGCTGGATGAAACCACCGTGGCTGCCCTCGAATTTCCCGGCGGCGTACTGGCCAACATTAAAACCAGCTTTGGCGAGAACATTAACTTCATGGACATTACCTGTGAAAAGGGCGTGATCAAAATGGCCCCCTACTCTGCCTACAGCGGCGTAAAAGGAAGCAGCCCGCTGGGTGAGATCAACCACCCTTATGAAGTGCCTTTCCAGCAGGCCAAACAGATGGACGACGACTCGCTGGCCATTATGGGTGGTAAACCCATGCAGGTGCCCGGCGAAGAAGGACTGAGAGACATCCGCATTGTGGAAGCCATCTATAAAAGCGCTGCCAGCGGACAACGTGTTAATCTATAAATGTTTTTTCCTGAAGTATAAATAGAGGGGAATACCCAGCGCGGTGATCAGCAGTCCCAACAGGGAGTTGATCACCGCTGTTTTTCCGGCTATATACAGGCTGATATCGTTCCAGACAGTGCTCACCACATAGAACGCCGCAAAGGCGATAAACAGCAGCGGCACCAGCGGATAACCCCATGTTTTATACGGGCGCGGATGATCCGGCAGCTTACGCCTGAGGATAAAGAGCCCCACCGCACCCAGCAGGTAAGCAACCCAGGCTACAAAGGTGAACATATCTGCCAGCATATCAAAAGAACCGCTGAAGATGAGTATGGAAGACCATATGCCATGCAGCCAGAGCGCATTGCCGGGCGTCTGGAAACGTGGATGCGTTCTGCCCGTCCACGGAAAGAACAGCCGGTCATTACCCATGGCGTAGGTGACCCTTGATATGGCCATGGTATTGCCGTTCACCGCACCAAAAGTACAGATCACGATAAGAGCCGCTATAATGGCGCTGCCCGTACCGCCCAACGCTATGGCAATCGCATCTGCCGCCACCAGCTGAGCGCCTGCCATGGCATCGATAGGAAGTACATACAAATAGGCCTGGTTCACCAGCAGGTATACCGCTATACAAACAAAAAGTCCTGTAACCAGGCTGCGGGGAATAATACGCTGCGGCGAGCGGATCTCACCGGCGATAAAGGTAACGTTGATCCAGCCGTCATACGCCATGAACGCACCTGTGAGCGCGGTGATAATGCCGCCCATCAAACTCCATCCTTCTTTAGCATGAGCGCCGGGTGTAATGAAGTTTGCCGCATCTCCCCTGCCGGAGCAAAAAATGCCGAATACCAGTATCCCGATCACGGCCACCTTCACAAAGGTAGACAACACCTGTAAAGCGCTGCTGGCCTTTAAACTGAGGTAGTTCAGCAGGGTTAGTCCCAATACCAGCACAATGGCCAGCGCTTTTACGCCCAGCTGCTGCAGCGGATAAAGACTGCCCAGGTAAGGAATGTGTATCACCCAGGACTGCTCTGTGGCGGCGGGCAGGCGGGGCAGCTGCAGAAAATAGTCTGCATACTGGGCGCACACAAAAGAAATGGCAGAAACGGAAGCGGTGTTGATCACCGCAAACGCGGCCCAGCCATACAGGAAAGCAACAAAATCGCCGAACATAAAACGGAAGTACACATAGATGCCGCCTGTCTGCGGCAGCATGGCCCCTATCTCTGCAAAGATCAATGCCCCGAAAAGGGAAAATATCCCGGCAATGACCCACACAAGCGCCAGCCAATGGGGCCAGCCTACCTGTAAAGCCATGGTGGCAGGCTTCATAAAGATACCGGAGCCGATGATGCTGCCCACCACCACGCAGGTAGCAGCGCGGAAACCGATGGTGTGGCGTAGCGTTGGGGTAGCCGGCATATTAATGTATTGCTTCCATGAACGATGATATGATACGGTGAAAATGATGCGTGCCCTGCTCTCTTGTTACCGAGTACCGCCCGTGGCGGTAAAAACGCGAACGTACGCCCTGCTGCACGGCCTCCACCACAGCTTCATCTTCCAGCTCTACCGTGTCAAGATCAGCGCCCGCGCCTTTGTGCAACAGCGCTTCTTTCCATACATAGGTAAGAAAAGACACTTTGCATTGTTGGATGGACACCGGTTTGACAATATTGATGCTTAAGCCCCAGGGGTAGAAATTAAACATCATGTTGGGGAAAACGAAGAAATAATAGGCGGCCACCTGCTTACCGTAATCGGGCGAGGATGGCGGCAGATCAAAGCAGTCTTCCGTTGCTTTTGCAATGCCCAGCTGCAGGTTGGCATATGTAAACAGCTCCGTGGTATAATTACCGAAATCTATTACGCTGTTGAGGCCTGCATGCACAAAAGGGATATGAAAGCCCTCCAGGTAATTTTCGCAGTAAAGCGCCCAGTGGGCGTTAACGTGATAGTCACGCGAAAGCTCCGGGCGGAACCTGAACTCCTCCAGCGGCAGCCATCCTACCCGGCTGATCATGTCCTGCAGGTATGGTGTATAAGAGGAAGTAAGACTGGCGGATGCAAACAGCAGCGGTCCCCATTGAAACAGCGGCAGTGACGTGAGATGATCATCCCCGGAGGGAAAATCCTTCACTTCCTTAAATTCGGGCATGGAATGAAAGCTGCCATCCAGGCCAAACATGCGCCCATGGTAGCGGCAGCGCAGGTGGTGCAGCGTACAGGGTTCATGCACCACGATGGTGCCGCGGTGCGTACATACATTGCTGAGGCAGCGGATGCGCCGGTCCTGATCTTTTGTGAGCAGCAGCGGCTCATCCAGGTAGTTTTCCAAAAGCGTGAAAGGATGACACTGACCCGGGGCGCTTACCTGTGTTGCGTCGCCCACCAACTGCCACGAGGGAACGAAGATCCTGTCCTTTGCCGATTCGTATATGGCCGGGTCTGTATAAAAGGCGGTGTCAAGGGTTTTAGCGCGGCTGATATCCGGATCAACAGAGAAACGTGGCATAAAGGACGCTTTTACTGAAGATAAGGATTATCTGCGGATCTCCGGCCTCATCTTAACCGCTACGCGGATAATTTAAAACCGCGGTGATTAGGAAAAAAGGGGCGCAATGGTCAAATTTGGGATAAAGGGTTTGTTTTCATAAAGGTTACTTTTGACCGGATAAACAAATAGGAGTACGTTTAAGGCGGCCGTTATTAAACGGCCGCTGTTTTTTATTACCCATAAAACTTAAAACTGGCACACAATTTTGTCCTGTTTGTATAAACAGCATTATTGTGGCGGGCACTACACAAAGATCCATTAGCGCGGGCATACTCCGTAAGGCGCCTAAAAGCTCCTTTCCGGACACCTTTACCCCTATGCTGGCCACCCTGGCGGATAAGCCTTTTGACCACGAAGGATGGCTGTATGAGATCAAATGGGACGGTTACCGGGCCCTGGCATTCATGAACAAGGGCGCTACGGAATTACGGTCCAGGAATAACAAATCCTTCAATGAGCAGTTTTACCCGGTATATGATGCCGTAAAGGCCTGGAAGCTGCATGCGGTGCTGGATGGCGAGATCGCGGTGCTCAACCCCTCCGGCCAGTCTGATTTCAGCCTGCTGCAGCAATGGCGGAGCGAAGCGGATGGCCGCCTGGTTTACTATGTATTTGACATTCTCTGGCTGAATGGCCGCGATCTGAGCGGACTGCCCCTATCCACACGCAGAACCGTACTGGAAGAGCAGATACGCAAGGCGCCGGGAGATATCATCCGTTTAAGCGAGCGATTTGAAACTACCGGTACGGAGTTTTTTAACGTTGCAAAACAGATGGGACTGGAAGGCATTATCGCCAAACGGGCAGACAGCCACTATCATCCCGGGGAACGCAGCAGGGACTGGCTGAAGATCAAGACCAGCAACCGCCAGGAAGTAGTGATAGGCGGCTATACGAAGAACGAAGGTTCCGGCAAACCTTTCAGCTCGCTGCTGGTAGGCGTTTATGAAAAAGGGAAACTGCAGTATACCGGGAAGATAGGCACCGGCTTCAATACACAGCTGCAAAAGCAGCTGCTGCAGCAGTTCAAAAAACTGGAGGTGAAGAAATCTCCGTTTACCGTTGTGCCGGATGTTAACAAGCCTTCACGCTTCAGGCCCAACCCGCCAAAGGCCGCCGCCATCTGGGTAAAACCGCAGCTAGTATGCGAAGTGAGCTTCCGGGAAATGACCAGTGACGGCGTCATGCGGCACCCTTCTTTTGAAGGTATGCGGGAAGACAAAGGCGCCAAAGATGTAACACGGGAAGAAAAGGTACCTGTCAAAGCAATAGTGGACAATGGCAAGCTGAAAACCGGCAAGAAGGTCCTTACACCGGAAAAACCATCCTCCCGCAAAACCCTGCTGAACCCTTCGGAGCAGACACAGGTAAGAGAGATCGGCGGACATGCACTGAAATTCACCAATCTCAGCAAAGTATTCTGGCCAAAAGAAAAGATCAGCAAACGGGATATGCTGAACTACTACTACCAGGTGGCGCCGTATATGCTGCCGTATATGAAAGACAGGCCCCAATCGCTGAACCGTCATCCCAACGGTATCAACGGCAAAAGCTTTTACCAGAAGGATGTAACGGGCAAAGTGCCCGACTGGATTGCACAATTTCCCTATCACAGCGATGCAGACAACAGGGATAAGAACTTCCTGGTATGTACCAACGAAGCCAGCCTGCTGTATATCGCCTCGCTGGGATGTATTGAGATGAACCCCTGGAGCAGCCGTATACAACACCCGGATCATCCCGACTGGTGCATCATAGACCTGGACCCCGATAAGAACACGTTTGAACAGGTGATACAGGCCGCGCAGGTAACCAAACAGGTACTCGATGCGGCAGCAGTGCCTTCCTGCTGCAAAACGTCCGGATCAACGGGTTTGCATATCTACATTCCGCTGGGTGCAAAATACACCTATGAACAATCCAAGGAGTTTGCCCGGCTGATCGTGAAGCTGGTTAACAAAGAGCTGCCCGGCTTTACTACCATTGAGCGTAAAACGGCCAACCGGCAACGGAAGATGTACCTGGACTTTTTACAGAACCGCCCGCAGGCAACGATCGCGGCCCCCTACTCGCTTCGTCCCAAACCCGGCGCCACGGTATCCATGCCTTTACATTGGGAGGAAGTGAAAAAAGGCCTGCAAATGAAAGACTTCCATCTGAAAAACGCCATTGCACGCATCACGGAGGAAGGCGATCTTTTTAAGCCCGTACTGGGCAAAGGCATTAACATGCAAAAGGCATTAAAAAAGCTGGAAAGCTTCTATTTCTGAATTTCTCTCCGCATATTTGTATACGCCTTAACCCAATTTAACGACCGTTAAATTATCTAAACCTTGGCTTCGCCAACCAAAAAATTTTAATCATGATCCGACGCTACAAACCCGTGCCCATGCTGCTGGGTATTGCGGTGACCTGTGTAAACCTGCTCTCCTCCTGCAGTAAAGACAAAGCAACACCACCTGATCAGCCGCTTATCTTACAGGAAGATTTTGATTCAGCTGATAACCTCCTATGGCAAACCGGTAACAACGGCACCGTTGTAACGGCGGTAAAGAATGGCTGGTTTGTGGTCAGCTATCTTTCAAAGGATATGGGAACGTATAGTTTCTGGTCGGCCGCCAGCCTCTTTCCTGTGGAGCGGCAAACGGGCAGTGTAGAGCTGCTTTTCCGCCATACTGCAGGGCATGCATATGATAAGGCAGGACTGGTATTCGGTGTTACCAATAACCAGGATTATGTGGCTTTTACCATTGGAGAAAAAGAGTTCCGGATCTTCCAGGTAGTGGGCGGCCAGACTACCAACCTGGTGAACTGGACAAGGTCTGCGGCGATCAAAGGAGAATTGAATGAAGATAATAAACTCAAGGTGCAGCTAACGAAAGAGAAATTGTTTTTTTATATCAATGATCAGAAAGTGGTGGAGATGATGAAAAGCACGGCTGCAACAACGTTAGACCGGATTGGTTTCCAGATGATTAAGGCATCTACGGAAGTGGATAGCAGTACGTTTATGATAGATTACGTGAAGGTGGGAAGAGAGTAGGGAGACGGCAGCTGAAGCCCCTCACCTCACCCTCAGCGTTTGCGCAATCTTCTTTATTTCTGCCATCAGCTCCGGATGTTTATCAAAAACATTTCCTGCAAATACAATCGTAGCTTTATTATTCCCGGTTACTACCTGGTAGGTTGTTACTGTTCTGCCTTCATAAGTACCGGTAAAAGTAAGCTCATGTGCATATTTGCCATTGATGGTAATATTCCGCTCCTGGTGCTGAAGTATTTTAATCTTACCAGACCTGTATTGGTCCAGCATTTTCAGTGAATGCGCTTTCAGCTCCGCAGCATCTTTCAGCGCGGGCAGGGTTTGCACCAGTATCATATGCTGATATGGATCAGTGGTATCATTCTTCCCTCCTACGGTGTAGAAATACAGTTGCTGCGACATATTCCCCGCGTATTGAAATTGGGTGTTGGCAAGGTTCAGCGTATAATCCGCAGATTCATTTACTACCGGCTGAATGTGCTCATCCACATACAGCGATAAAAGCGCCCGCAGTATTTCATCCCTGGAAACCTGGTCATTGGCAGGCACCTGGCCGGTGGCCATCACTGCAAAATCCTTATTGCCGAATGTCAGCACGATCTGTTCAATACCGGATGCAGGAGAACCGGCATAGTAAAGTAAAGCATTATAGTTTCCCAGCTTAAGTTCCTTCCGGTAATACATGGGCGGCAGCTTGCCGCTCCTGATGGCATCATCGTATTCTTTGATGATATCTGTTTTACGGATGTCAAAATTTACGGACTGGCTTTCAAATACCTGGAAATAGGTATGATTGTTTTTCTGGAACCTGGCTAATTGCTGCTGCAGCCGGTAACCTTTGGGCTTCACTACGAATACCCGGGTGCCGGGTATCTGCACATGTGCACTTTGCTTTACCACCTGTACACGGTTGGGGATATAGAGTTCCTTTTTTGTTTGTGCGAAACAACAGACAAAAGCAAAACAATACCCGGTAAGCAGTGCAATAAATTTCATAGCCAGCAAATTTAGGCATTAGGCCCTACATATACCATTGGTATTCCCAGCCTTTCCAGCCGTTACCATCATGCCAGTTGCACCAGGTGATGTAGTTGTTCCCCATAGGATGCTTATTAACACCAGTGCCCCATATATGCTGGGTTTTATGCCTGTCCATAACGCCTGTAATATTATGCAGCACGGGTTTGTAAAAATCGCCGTCTTTGTTCCAGGTGGACTGCCAGCCCGTCCATTGCCGCTCTACCTCGCTTACATTCAGCCACAACGCACCATCCATATCAATCCCCCACAGGTAAAGGCCATCACGCCCATCTGTTACAGCGTTAAAGGACTGCATTCGGGGCGTATCGGGAAAAGCGTACCAGCCACTCCATTTTCCATCATCGTGCGTATTACAATACAAGATATTGTCTGTTCCGAGGCCCAGGACATATACGGTTTTGTCAATATCAGGAACCGCAAGAACAGACTTCAGCGGCGGAGGTTCATCCCAGTTATACTGCCAGCCGCTCCAGCTGTCTCCCTTGTGACTGATAAGGTATAGCGTATTATCCGGCGCCATGCCAACGATAAACAGGTTATTTTTGCTATCTGTGGCAGCCGTAATGCTTTTGAGCCGGGGAGCATTATACCAGCCTGACATCCATCCGCTCCAGCTGTTTCCCACGTGCCTGTTGAGGTATACGGTGTTATCAGGAGCAATACCGAAAACATATACCGTGTTTTTTGTGTCGGCAAAAGCCGTAATGCCGGACAGTTTAGGCGCCTGGTGCCAGTTAGCCTGCCAGCCGCTCCACCTGAAGTTGGTCCGCTTATTGACATACAGGGTATTATCGGTACCAATACCAAAAACATGCAGGTTGCCGGATGCGTCCCAGAGGGTAGTAACGAACTGCATGGCAGGCGCTTTGTTCCAATTCTTTGACCACTCCAGCCATATACCCCGGAAGCGGATATTGAGATAAAGGGTATTATGCACGTCCACCGCAAAGACATAGAGGTCATTGTTGCTGTCGCATACAGGCGAGATCTGTTTTAACAGCAGCGGGTCAAAGAATTTGCTGCTCCAGCCCAACTGCTTGGCGCTATACCGGCAAAGGTTCAGCGTAGTTTTATTCATCAGGCAGCCTACCTGCCGGTTACCCGCGCAGTTGATACAGTTCATATTGGGGATCTGCAGGTATCCGCTGGGACCGCAGCCACAGCCGCTATGCTCATATTCATCTGCCGCTCCGAATATGTGCGCAACTTCATGTGCAAACACCTGGTGGAGCCCGTCCGGGCCCCAATCACCAACGGGATATTGTATACAGGTGCGAACGCCCCCCGCATACGCAACATGGTATAAAGGATATTTGGTAATAAACGCCACAAAGGACCAGTCTGTTTCGTTGATGCGCTGCAGCTGGTTGGCAAACAACTCAAGGCTTTCTTTCTGGGGCGGAAAACCTAACTGTTGTAAGACCGGGTTCCGCCATAACGCTTCACAGGGATCTTCTTTCCTGCCGCAGGAACCGGGTGGCAAAGGTATTACGTCTACTGTCTTTATGTGGATATTGTAAACGAAAGAGATGTTGGCCCTCGGCTCTGCATGGACCAGGAATTGGAGTCCCTTCATCACTTCTGCAACGATCTTTACCATTTCATCGTATGTAAAACCGAGGCCGGGTGTGGTGCCGGCTACGAGCACCAGGCCCATGGCAACAGAGCCGATCAGGTAAAGGCTGGTGGAGGTTCCGGTAGAGCCCAGGATTTCAGTCCCTGCTTCACTTCGAGCTTGCAGTGTTAAGGGAGGCTCAAATCCGAAAGCATCCCAGGAGAGATCTTCCGGGGGACCAGCTGCTGTCTTTGCAGACAAGTTTACCTGCGATAAATGCCAGGCATCGAACGCAAGCTTTGATTTATCATCCAGCGGCCCGTATTGCTGCTCCCGGCTGTACCTTAATTTACCGACATCTGAGATGTCAGGCAGGATCGCCACGAATATGTAATTGGTGAACTGTTGGGTGATACGCCCACCCAGCAATTTAATCTCATCTGCTGCAGCAGCTATCTTCCGGGTAAAAAGCAGGATATCGTTGGTCATGGTAAAGGGATGTTGGCAATGAATAAATATACGCTTTTCCCGGTGACTGATCAGACCGGAATTACTAACTTTCTTAGCATTTCGTATCTTTACAGGATGACACTGTTTGACGAGACGGCCTTGTTTGACGAAGGAAAGAAACGGTTTACGGATTTTCATCTTCCGGATGCGGATCTGCGCCTGTGGGAGCAGTTTTTCAGTAAAGACGCATCGGATCACTACTATAAAACTTTGAAGGATCATACCCCCTGGCAGCAGCGGGTACGGAAAATGTATGACCGGGTGCTGCCGGATCCGCGGCTGACCGCCTTTTACGGCGGACAAAAGGGACTTCCCTGGACCCCTGCCCTGCTGGAAATAAAAGAGAAAGTGGAAGCGGAATGCGGAATCGTTTTTGATCGTGTGCTGCTCAATTACTACCGGGATGGCAATGATGCTGTGTCCTGGCACAGTGATACGCTTCCTTCAGATGGCAGGCATCATGAAATTGGTTCGGTAAGCTTTGGAGAAACGCGCCTGTTTAAAGTGCGGCATAAAACGGATAAACAGGGCGCCCGGCTGGATATCCCGCTGACGCATGGCAGCTTTTTGCTGATGGGCGCCAGCATGCAGGATCATTACGAACATCATGTACCTAAAACCACCCGCGAGGCCGCAGGCCGGATCAATTTAACGTTCAGGATAGCAGACCTTTCCAAGCCGGTGTATCTTATAAAGGCCGGTTAAAAGGCCGGTTAAACAGCTTACAGGCGTACCCGCAGCAGCTCCTCTCCCAGGTCGTGCAAGCCTTTCAGGATACGCTGCTTCTGTTTATCGGAAGCAAAGCTAAGACCTGATTTATATTGCCTTAACAAGGATGGATTGAGGCCAATACGTTTGGCCAGGTTGGTAACATCCAGCATACCGAAATGTTCGAAAAGGCTGACCATATCGTATTTGTAAATGAATTCAAGATGGCCGTTGTTAAGCCAGGGTTCGGGACTGGTTTTACGGCGGGCGTGCGCTTCGAGCGCTGCATGAATGGCATCGTGCAGATCCTTTTTGGCCTGGTGCACATTAACACCGTAGCCGGTAATGCCGGGAAGGGCCTCTGAACGGGCTTCGAAGCCCGTGGAAGATGCTTCGATAATAACGGTTACCTTTTTGTTTTTCATGTATTCCGGTTTTAGGGGCCACTGCTATAAATATAACACTAATGTTATGGTTAACAAAATTAATTTATAACGGTAGTGTTATATTCTGCTAACGAGGTGATTCCCTTCCGGCAGGAACTTTTATCCAGCTACCGCTTTGGTTTCCCAGTCGCGTTTGATCTTCAGCAGCATTAACACGTAGGGTATTTTCAGCGACATAATGAATACTGAGCTCAATATTGAGAGGGTAAAATCTCCTGGATGTAATGATATCAACCTGAAAGTGCCATAGCACCGGAATACCAGGAAAAGCAGGGTGACAAACAGGGCCAAAAGAAGGGCCCACTTTTTTTCGAGCAGCAGGAAAAGATTGGCCATTACGTTCAGCAATGTAATCACGAGACCGGGTATTATCATTCCCAGGGCAACAACGAGGGAAATACCTCCATCTGTTACGGGTTGCCGGTACTGTAAAAAGGAGTATATCACATTTATGAAGGAAAACGCTGAGGTTATCATGAAAAACCAGACGAATATCTTCAGGGACAGTGGCATCAGCTGGCGGCGGCGTATGTAGGTTTCCCGGAGGAAATCCTCGTCGAAAACAGACGACTGTTGATCTTGCATAAGTATAAGGATAGAACGAAAATAGGAAAATTTAACGGAGCGATATAATTTCGCCCGCTGATCTATGGAAAAGATGTTGAAAAAGCGCTTCAGGAAGGCGCGGTATATTTTGTACAAGGAGACGATGATAGATACACGGGAGCATATCTGGACTTTCATCGGCTCGTTCATAGGCATTGGCTTGATCGGGTTTCTTAACAGCAAATATTTTACGGCCTCAGACAATCTTTTCCTGATCGGATCATTCGGAGCATCTTCAGTATTGATTTACGGGATCATTAACAGTCCCCTGGCACAGCCCCGGAACCTGATAGGCGGACATGTGATCTGTGCGCTGGTGGGGGTCACCTGTCACAAACTGGTGCCTGATCTGTTGTGGCTGAGCGCTGCGCTGTCTGTTGCCTGGTCTATTGTACTTATGCAGGTAACGAAGACATTGCATCCGCCCGGCGGGGCAACGGCGCTGATAGCGAATATCGGATCGCCGAAGATCCAGGCGCTGGGATATTTTTATGTGATCAGCCCGGTGCTGACAGGTGTGTTGATCTTGTTCCTGGTGGCGCTGGTGTTTAATAATGTAACGCCGCACAGGAAGTACCCGAGAAACAGGGAGTGGTATAAGGTGTGGCAAAGGAGTTATGGGAGGAGTCGATACAAACGATATTAGTGGCTCAGGATGGAAGTACCATCATCCCCTGTTACGCCAAGATCATTTTCTAACGAGGTTTCACTTGTAACTGTAATTTCATAACTCCCCGTCTGCTTATGTATGAACTCAGTTAGATCATTAAATATCTGCTCTTTCATGTTCTATTATCTACTTAACGTCTGACTCCAGGTTTACATATTAAGCGCCGATCAATTAACTTTGGGTATAAATTTACAACTATGGACACCAGAGCCACTATTCCCCCCGGAGGAAGCTTCTATCCCATGATCATGGAGCTGTATGAAAAAAAGCAGGTGGCGGCCATCCTTTATGAGGACAATGGCGTTACACGTGCCAACGGACTGATTGAGAGCGTATTTGAACGCGACGGCAGACGATGGTTCAGGCTGGAAGACCAGACGGAGATCAGGATAGATAAGCTGTATGCGGTGAACGGCCTGTTTTCATCGGATTATTCGGAATGCTGACTGCAACGGTTAACTCAACCGCTCCAGCACCCCCTTCCGCTTTACAATATTCTTATAATCCCATTGGATCTTTGCCGACTTCTCCAGCCAGCGTTTCAGCAGTGCCGTATCTACCTGCTTTACATCGGTATAACGGGCTTCGGCGGCCTTGAAGCTCCCCTCCGGCTGTAAGCCTTCCTCCTCAAAGGATTGCCCGCTCCAGAATAATAATCGTACCGCGTCTTTCAGTTTGCTGTAACCAACAATAGGATTACCATTGAGAAACCAAACCGGATGCCGGTGCCAGATCTTATTTTCCGCCCCGGACAGGTGCTGATCTATTTCCCTGGCCAATAGCTGACAGATCGCTTTATCAGCGGGAGACAAAGCTTCATTGTATGCCTGTACGTCTTGATGCATATTGATTATGTATAGGTGATTTATTCGACAAAGTGCCAGCAAACACCTGCCACATCAATAATATTCACCTCTTTACCGTAGGGCTGCTGTGTTACATTGCCTATACGTATGCCAAAGCGTTCCGGAAGCTGCTTATCGATCACATATTTCCTGAAGTCATGCACATTATCAACATTTACGGTTAACATGAAGTTTTCCGCAAACCCGGGGGCATCATAGTGCTGCAAAATAAACCGGCAGCCATCCTTCTCAAAACCGGCATAGCCATGGGCATCAAAGCTGATGTTGAAGCCCAGTTCCAGGAATAACTGCTTTGACCGCTCAAAGTCTTTTCCCGAAGGAACAAATGGTTGTAAGGCGAGGAATTTCATATCTAAATATAAGTCAATCAGGGGAAAAATCGTCCGTTTCCGGACGCTGAACGCCCAGCCCTGAACAGGTATATAAAATATTCATACATAAATATCGCTGCTGTATACGCTTCAGAAGTGGCAACTTTCTTGTGAAAGCAATTGCATAATCCATGCGCTATGAGTCACATCGTCGTTCCTATCCCCCCTCTCCCGGGTAAGCAGGAGATAACAGTAGCGGTGACCATCAACAACCAGGAGCAGCAGCTGCACTACCGGGTGGAGCTCTTTTACTGGGATGACTGTTCCAACCCCATGGGTCACCGGGCAGACTGCATCAGCGAAATGCTGGCACATCATGATCCCGGATGGATGGTATACTATATCGGGGCCCCGACAGACAAATTTGTACCTATTACGTTTGTGAGCAAGGAAAGCAGGAAGCTGTTGCAGATGACCCGCACCTGAATTTGGCAGGCTGCATGGCATTTAAAATCAGTATATTCGTTATACCTTAAACAGGAAATAACGATACTATATGAAGGCATATACCTTGTTTATGCTGCTGCTATTGTTTACCGTAGCCGCTTATTCACAAACTACCATCAACAATTTCAAGTATGTACTGGTACCTGAAAGATATGATTTCCTGAAGGAAGATAACCAGTATGGCCTGAATGTTACCACCAAACTGTTACTGCAGCAAAAAGGATTTACGGCTTTTATGGAGGAAGAAGCGCTGCCCGCAGAACTGACCGCCAATAAATGCAATGCACTCAAGGCCGAAGTGATCCAGAAAAAAGGCCTGTTCGTTACCAACCTTACCCTGCTGCTGAAGGATTGCCAGGGCAATATCGTCTTTAAAAGCAAGGAAGGTAAAAGCAGGGAGAAGGAATTTATGGCCGCCTATAACCTGGCGCTGAGAGACGCTTTTACCACCCTGAACGATACGGAGTATAAATATGATGGCACCGTGTTTACGCCACCTCAGCAGGCAACAATGGCAGCTGCGCCAACGCCGGCTCCTCCCGCTGCAGCCCCCGCTCCTGCCCAGACGGCGCCCGCCGCAGCTGCACCCGCAACCGCACCGGCGGCAGCAGCAACAGCCACAGCTGGTGAAAGCGCCGGTACCCTATATGCGCAAACTACGCCGACCGGTTATCAGCTGATCGATACTACTCCTAAAAAAGTGCTGACATTGCTGAAGACCTCCATGCAGGATTACTTCATAGCGGAAGATGGAACGTCTAACGGCGTTGTTTTCAAAAAGAATAATGAATGGTATTTTGAAAGCTATAAAGATGGGAAACTGGTATCGCAGCAACTGCAGATCAAATTCTGATGCATGTTATCCCATCAGTAAATCCATCAGGCTTATCATATCAAAATGACTACACCGAACAGCTGTCAGCTTACACGGAAAAGCTGTCAGGTGGAGGCTTACAGCTGTCATCTTTCATCGAATACCTTTGATCTGTCACGTCCGTTCTGTCAGCTTGCACGATACATCTGTCAGCTTACATGACATACCTGTTATCTTTCATCGAACACCTTCGATCTGTCACGTCCGTTCTGTCAGGTGGAGACGCCGTTCTGTAATCTTACATCGATGTTCTTCCATCTGTCAAGCTATTTTGAGCTGCTGGCAAAAAAGATCGTTGAACCCGGGCAGAATTTTGTTAATCCGGCGCACTGAATGCCGCTTATGACGAAAAAAGAATTAACTTGGTTTTTATACATCACATAATAATCTCTCAACTTTAACCAAAACACGACCACAACATGACCTCTCCATTAAACCGTTTTGGCATGGGCGCACGCTTTGTGTCCGCCGATCTGCTCAGCGAAGTTGACCTTGGCCCTTTAAAACAACTGGTAGGCGAATGGGAAAGCGTACCATTAACCACTACCAGCCCTGACGGCGTGGTACAACCGCTTGCCGCCGGCTGGAACGTCATCTCCGTACCGGGAAACGGTAACTTCGTTTTTGAGGTGATCCCCTATAAAGAGAACCTGAAATTCTCTGCGGTAGCTGTTCAGGCAGGTAACCGCGGACCAGTGCTGGGAGATACACAATTTGACCAGGAGATCTTCGGCCTGTTCTATGAACAGCAGATCGTGAGTGTATGTAATACGGACTTTTGTAACAGCAGGGGTTTCAGCAACGGTACGGTCATCCATGCAGAAACGGGGCTTTTCCTTTACATCACCAATTACAACGGTGGTTTTACCATTGCCCGTTTAGGTACGGTGCCGCACGGAAATGCACTGCTGGCCCTGGGCGCCTCTTCTGAAACGTCCAACCCGGGAACAAAGTTCTTCCCGGTGATCTCCTCCAAGGCTGTTAACCTCGATGGCTCCGATCTGGCGCTGTTGGGATACAATGACAAGATCATCGGCGCCCCGCAGTTTAAAGACTTTAACCAGGTAGACCCGAACGCCTTCCTGCAATCCACCCTGGAAACCATTGCAGGTACAGGCTCCATCACGACCATGACTACACTGGAGATGTCTACCAATAATCCCGACGCCACCGGCGGGATCCTCAATATTCCATTTATACAGTCTAACGTGACCGCCACTACGCTGAATGCCACTTTCTGGCTGGAAAACATCAGCGGCGGCAGTGAAACGGAACTGTTGCAATATTCACAGACCATCAACCTGGTGTTTCCGCCGGTTGGTACGGTAACGCCGATTGTCTGGCCGCATATTACCATCAGTACGCTGAAAAGAACGCCGGCAGCGGTAACAGCCGCCAATGCACCGGGATCAACAGGTGTGCCGCAATTGTAAGGATAGCCTGGTGTACTGAAGTACTACACGAAATGAAAAAGGACAAACCGGATGCAGTACTGGTTTGTCCTTTTTTATGAAGCAGATCGGGCTGATCATTGCCCTGTACAGGCCCTGATGATCAGCGATGATACTTCATCAGGATGTGATTCGAATACTGCATGACTGGCGCCTTTCACTTCCACGGTTTTACTTTTGGCCCTGTCTGCATACATTCTTTCAAGCTCGGGGTTGATGATACGGTCTCCTCCGGCTACCATATACCAGCTTGGCTTTGTTCTCCACGCGGGGTGCTGGATCACGGCATGGAACACGGCATCTGCAGTAGGCATTTGAGCATTGGCCATAAAGGCGGCTCTTGCTTCAGGAAGATCTGCTGCAAAATCTGCCGGGAAATGGGCAGGATCAATGTAGTCGAAACCATCTGCGGGTTTCTGCAGGGACTTGTAAGCGGGAGGATAGCGCTTGCCGTTGTCGGCTTCAGACTCTCCTTTGTCCGGCGCATGAGCGGCTATATACACCAGTCCTGCCACCTGCTGGTGATTGCCCGCTTCGGTGATCAAACCGCCGCCATAACTGTGCCCTACAAGTATGCATGGTCCGTCCTGTTTGTTCAGCACCCGTTGTATGGCGGCCAGATCTTCTTTAAATGACGTGAGGGGCTGTTGTACAACGGATACCTGGTATCCCTGTTTAACCAGGATATCATACACAGGCTGCCAGCCGGAGCCGTCTACAAATGCACCGTGTACCAGTACCACGTTCTTAATCTTCTCAGTTGGCTGTGCGGATGTTGTTATGCCGGATAACACGCACATCATAGCCAGGAGTAAATGCTTCATAGTGTGTAGATTTTATGGAATGTGAATGTGTACACGATCTGGAATACAAATGTACTGACTACATGACCAGTAAGTTGCAAGGGCAGTATATTTTCGTTTAACCATGTTTAATAAAAAGTTCTTCAGTATTTTATCCATCGTATATTCGATCAGATCATTTTCGTTTTTAATAATATCACGCTTTTATTCTCTAACTTGCCTGTATGAAGGCCATTTACATAGTGCTCATCATTATTATCCCCGCTGCTTTATACCTGCTGTTTTCAAAATTTAAGATGAAAGGCAACTATGATGTGCTCCCGGAAGCATATGCAGGATATCAGTCTGTCGATAGCGTTCAAAGCATTCAAAGCGGCAACGTTATAATGCAGCTGTTATTCGAAAGTCAGGAGCAGATACAGTCTTTCCTGGCCGAAGACAGTAATGTGATCATTTACACCGTTCATGGAAAGACAGGAAATTCGTTTTACAAGATCGCGTCCAGTGGTGCTATCGCAGACTCGCTGATGATCGATAGCAAGGCAACCGACCTGGCATTTGTAAAAGGGTTTATTATCGATAAAAAGAAAAATGAGTACTATAACTGGACGTTTACCGGGAACAAAGCAGCCATTGGTATACCAGCCGAAAATGCCGGTCTTACCTGGGATGCCGGCCGTCAGCAAAGCAGGCTTGCCTATATCAGGAATTTGCCCGGCCCGGTGTATGTGGATTACCGGTTTGAAAGTCCTTCGCCGCAACAGGCGCCTGCGGGTGAGATCCAGACAACACAAGCGGTTACCAACTTCGCTGTGCTGATCTACTTTAACGGTAATGACTGGTCGCAGTTCAATACCACGCTTAATATCAGCCAACACTTTCCCTGGTCGTATACGGAACAGCTTTTATGGAACAATCTTTTTAAACGGATAGATAAACGCGCACCTCATGACAGGGCGATCATTCCATCAGCAGCTGTGAGGTATCGTTACTTTCATAAGCTGCCAATGGAGAAAGTGCGCTTTTCAGGCGGGGGAGGTAATGCGGCGGGCTTTACTGAGGAGCTTTACCCCGGGTATCTCTTTAGCGATATCGCATTTCAGGAAGATACTATAAGAATAAAGCAGCACATGTATCTAAACGTAAAATCGCGCGGTTCAGTGATTGAAATTGATGGTAACCGGCCCGGGGTTTTCTACGGCAATAAGGTGCAGCCGATTGAACAAATAGATGGGTATATGTATTATACTAATCCTGCTTTGCAGTATGCGCTTTTTGCTGATAGTGATAAGCGGATATACCGGATCAGGAAGTTGTAGGAGTTGGGGGATAAATAGCGCTAAAAAGAAAACTGTTACGCATCAATTACATATTACGACGGAATTCCCATACCAGCAACTACCCTTGCCCAATTACGTACAGACTCCCTCACCTGGGTAATGATGTATTTCATCGATTCGATATTTCCCGAAAAACTGATTTTTGACGGAGAACATCATCGAACCGCAAGCGTTAACGAAGCTATGCGGGTGATGTTCACAATTGACGGGGCATTCCGCCAAAAAGAAAATGGGACAAACCTTTCATTTGAAGATTTGTCCCATTTGGTGAACCGGATTGGATTCGAACCAATGGCCTGCTGCTTAGAAGGCAGCTGCTCTATCCAGCTGAGCTACCGGTCCAGTATTTTTATATTTTAGTTTATAGTTCCCTTTCTTTCCAAGGACCTTCCCGACTGGAAGTCGGGATGCGCTATCCAGCTGAGCTACCGGTCCAGTATTTTTATATTTTAGTTTATAGTTCCCTT
>NZ_CALEJS010000025.1 GCF_937898475.1 uncultured Chitinophaga sp. | reverse complement strand
AAACATAAATCCAAATAGCCGAATCTTGAAGATGCTGTCTACCGGGAGCTTACAGGACAAAGATCATTACAGACAACCTGAAACAAATATTCAGTGAAATAAAATCAAGATCCGGAAGAACCTAAGCCGGATATAAAACATATCAGCGCGCAAACACTGTCTTAAACCCCCATCCTTCCCCTACCTTTTTAGGCTGGGGAGCGGCCCAGTTACTCCCGCCATCAAGATATCCGTCATGGCGGGACCACAACAGCTCATTCTTGGGATTAACCGCGTAGATCACGCCGCCTCCATCAGAGAATACCTGTTTGAAACCCCAGCCCGTACCGATGGTCTTCCCTGAACCTGCCGCCCAGTTGAAAGAACCGTTACCGCGCCCGGTATGGCGGTACCAAAGCAATTCGTCATTGTCTTTGACCAGGTAGATCACGCCGTCGCCGCCGGAGAAAACATGTTTGGCGGTCCAGCCTGTACCAACAACGTTCCCTGATCCTGCCGCCCAGTTCGCGCTGCCGTCTTTGTGCCCGGTATGTTTGTACCACAGGAGATCGCCGTTGTCTTTAACAGCGTAGATCACGCCATCACCGCCTGAAAACACATGAGGGAAGTCCCATCCTATTCCCACCACATTACCTGATCCTGCCACCCAGGCATTACTGCCGTTCCCATGTCCTGCATGACCGTACCACAGCAGGTCGCCATTTTCTTTGATGGCATAGATCACGCCATTTTCACCGGGGAATACCTGTTTGAAATCCCACCCTACGCCTACGGCCCTGCCATCAGTGGCCCAGCTGATGGCGTCGTTATCACGACCGGTATGATGGTACCACATCAGGTTTTTATTATCTGCCACTGCGTAAATTATGCCATTGGAAGCGCCCGAACCAGCGGGCAGATTTGCCACGGGCGCATTATTATTTTGGTTGCTCATCACCCGGTCTCCGGCGGAGGCCGCTTTGAGCGGATACTCCATTACTGCGGATGTAAGCACAAGCTCACCCGGATCGATCTGGCTATCAATACCTGTTGGGAATATCACCTCCAGCTGCAGTAAAGTTCCGGGAGCCACGGCGCCGGGTGGGTTCCAGCTCCACCTGTTGTTGGAATTTGCGCTTTTAGTGAAATCGCCGCTGAGATGGGTTTGAATGCGTAACCGGGTGGATGATCCGTAGCGCAGCTCCACTTTGCGCAGGGAAGGACCGGATCTGCTGGTGCGGAAGTGCAGGGTAAGTTGCTGCATATTGGGCGCTGCTTTAGCCGCCGGGGGCAGCGGCACTTTCGCACTCAATACCAGCTTTGCCGCCGGCTTGCCGCGAAAGCGCCTGCCATCGGCCACATCGTCGATAACCGCCTGGCTGGCGGATCCGACCAGTGAAAACGAACGGCCGGGAATCGTTACCTTGAAAAGAGATTGAGCGTACAACAGCGGCTGGATGAAAGGAAGGATCATGAAAAGCGCTGTTAACAACATCTTTTTCATAATGGGGTTTTTACAAATGGAGAACAAAAGTATATAACAAACTATGCAGTCATACTGTCTGTCTGGTGTTGTTAAAGTTAAACAATTCCCCCGGACTAAAGTACCAGCGTAACCACCGACCTGCCCGGAATATTGACCGGCTGGTCAGCATTTGCATACGTACCCGGTTGCAGGCTGCCTGCTGCAGATGTGGTATAACTGCGTACCTGTTTTCCTTTTGCATGCTGATAGTTCAGCTTAATATCTACCGCCTCTGCTTTGCTGTTCACCACTACCAGGTTCACTGAATTGTCTGTGTTCCGGTAACCGGATACCAGCAGGCCGTTATGTGCAGCGCTGTCCTTTACAGTGGCCTGTATACGTTTGGCGCCCGGGCGGATAAACCGGCTGTAGTTGCCCAGCACCCATAGCATCTTGCTGTCCTGCAGCTGGCCGTCTGTTGCCTGTTTATCGATGTATATGAGGGCGTCTTTGTAATCATAGGGAGAGATAGCCAGCCAGTATTGCCAGGCAGCTGCGTTGGCTACGGTGAGATCGTAATGGATCACACGTGCCAGGTAGAGAGCCGCTGTCATTCCCAGGTCTTTTCCGCTGCCGTTGATCTCACCGTCATTGTCGCCCAGAATGCAGTATTCTGACTGCCAGAATTCGAGCCCCGGTATGGTGGCAATGCTGGCAGCCAGCCGGCGTCTCATGGCTACCTGGTCTTTTTCGGGAGAGGTAGTGAAGTAGCTGTGCGCCGCAATGCTGTGTTGTACATTGGGCAGATTGCCCAGGTAATTGGCAGAGCCTTTGCCGAAGAAGTTTTTTACCTGTTCACCTTTATCCTTTTTATCGTGCAGCTCATAGAGGTAATTGATTTTTCCGGCTTCAGCAACAAGTATGCGGGTAGACAGTTGCTTAGCTGCAAAAGTGGCGCTGAGCGATTTTACCAGGCCTGCCAGCTGTTCATTGTTATAGGGGCATCCTTCCTGTCCGCCATCGCTCCAGTCCCATTGCGGCTCATTTACCGGGCTGATATAGTTGAACTGTACGCCCGTGGCCGCTTTTACTTTTTGGATGGCTTGTACCAGGTAGGCGGAAAGATCTGCATACCTGTCTGCACTGATGTTACAATTGCCATTGGTAGCAAATGCTTTTCCATTCGTGGTAAACTGTACGGGAGGGCTGTTCAGGAAACCGAGGAACTGCTGCACTCCTCTTTGTAGTGCCGCCTGCAAAAACCAATACTGGCCTTCCAGTTTCTTTTTACTGCTGTTATCAGCTGCTTCCAGGGAAGGTGCGCGGCGCCATTCGTCTTTGATACCGCTGGCTGCTCCCTGTTCAGCGCTGCCTGCACCAATGTTGAAACGCCACATCGAAAGACCAATGCCTGCAGGCTGTCCCGTAGCGCTGGTGTCTGTGCTGAACAGCCAGTCGGCCATCCTGTTGCGTTTACTATCCGGCCAGTTGCCGGCAAACTGGCAGGACCATGCGTCAGAGGCGGCGAAATTATGAATGGTCTGATAACTGATGGCCGGGTCAATATCTACGGTAACGCTTGTACGATGTTGCTGCTGTGCCACAACTGATTGTAGGGCCAGCGCGCCGCACAGTAATAATATAACATGCTTCATAGCCTGCATTCAATTTTAGGATCTGTTGCTATAAACCGCCTGCACTGAAAAACAGCAGTGCAGGCGGTGATCACTGTACTATACTTAGAAGATAAAGGAAGATCAGTAACCGGTGTTCTGGTCGAGGTTGCCATTGGAAGACAATATCTCAGAACGGGGGATGGGCAGCCAGTAGTGCTTCTCTGCAAATGCACGGCCGCTCAATGCTACTTTACGTGTGTACGTAGTGGTGGCGCCACTCCGGGTAACGTCTACGCCATAAGCAGGTACGTTCTCCGTTACATTGGCAATCTTCCAGCGGCGTACATCGTAGAAGCGGTGTTCTTCAAAGGCCAGTTCTACCTGGCGTTCCCTGCGGATAGCCTCTCTCATCTGTGCCTGTGTAAGACCCGTCGGTAGCGCCGGTTGCATTACACTGGATCTTTGCCTTACCTGGTTAACGGCGTTGTATACACTGGCATCCGGACCAGCGGCTTCATTCTGTGCTTCTGCATAGTTGAGCAGCACTTCTGCATAGCGCAGGTAGATCCAGGGTTGCAGCCCTGCAACGTCCCAGGGATTATCGATCGGGTTGTTATCATCCATGAACTTGCGCAGGTAGTAGCCTGTTTTAGTAGTGTTCCAGTTGGAAGGACCATCTTTACTGTCCTTTCCGCCGGGGGTGTAGATGTCTACGGTACTGCCCCTGTAGGAAGCGCCATTATACAGGATGGTGGCATAGAAGCGGGCATCCCTGTTAAGGTAAGGCGTTTGCTCATTATAACCTGATGTGGCGTCGGTGATCACTTTACCGTTGTTCATCTCATAGGCATCAACCAGGTTTTGCAGGGGTGTATTACCTGCCCAGCCGCCGTAACCATTGGGCGCATTGGAGATCTCCAGGCAAACGTGCCGGGCGCCGATGGCGTACAGCCTTTCAAAAATGATCTCGTTGCTGGTGGGTGTGAGGAACAGTTTGGCGTAATCGGGCGCCAGTGAATAAAGGTTCAGGTCTATCACTGCTTTGGCGGCAGCAGCGGCATCTGCCCAGCTGCCTGCATTATACAGCGGACTGGCAGCATACAGCAGCAGGCGGGCTTTCAGGGCTAATGCAGCGCCTTTGGTAGCGCGGCCCAGGTCCCAGCTCTTATCTGCATTGGCCAGGGGAAGGTCTCTTGCAGCAGCGTCCAGCTCAGCGATGGCATAGTCAAGTGATTCCTTGATAGTGGCGCGTTTGAACAGCGCCTCATCGGTAAGGTTGTCTTGCAGGTTGTATACTTTTTCGCCTGCCAGTACAACGCCGCCGTAGTTGCGGATCAGGTCATGATAGCGGTAAGCGCGGATAAAGCGGAGCTCTGCACGCAGCAGGGTGCGTTTGGCATCGCTCATCTGTACGCTGTCTATATGAGTGAGTGCATAGTTACATTCACGGATGCTGCGGTAGCTTCTTCCCCAGATGGTACCGGCAATACCGAGGTTTTCCGGGGCCAGTTGCCCGCGTTGTATTACCCAGGTATTATCGTCATTGTTATAGATAGACTCGTCGGTGAGCGAGCTCCATAAGCCGTATTCAAAGCCGCGGCCAAAGCCGGGAGGCGTGCCCTCCGCTTCTTTGTCCTGCAGCCTGACACCCATGTAGCGGTTGATCACAAAGTCTTCAAAAAGCGCGGAGTCTGCCAATAAGGCCACATCTGATATACGGTCTGTAGGTACGATGTCCAGGTAGTTCTTTTTACAGGAAGATAAAATTCCCGCGGCTACGAACACCAGGATATATAGTAGGTTGCTTGTCTTCATTGCTTAGGTCTTTACGGTTTAAAACTTAACATTTGCGCCAACATTGATGATGCGTTGCTGCGGGTAGAATTGTCCGCTGCCCTGGATGCCTTCCGGATCATAATCTTTTACAGGCGTGATGGTGAACAGGTTGAAGGCGCTTGCGTAGATGCGGAGCCCTGCAATTTTGATCCTGGATAAAATATCTGCATTGATCGTATAACCCAGTTCTATGTTCTTAAGGCGGAAGAAGGAGGCATTGTTCAGCCAGAAATTGTTCCTGTAAAGACCACCATTGATGGAAGAGGAAGCACGTTCATCCACACGGGGATAAGAGCCGTTTGGATTGGTAGGGCTCCAGCGGTTATCTGCCCAGCTGCTGTAAAAGTTGCCTATCGTACCGGATTCCGGCAATACATACTGGCTTACGTTTGTTTGCCCGGCAAATACGGCAGACAGGTCAAATCCTTTATAGTCGGCGCCTAATACGATACCGTAGGTGATCTCCGGAATGTTGCCGTATTTGGTCCTTACCTGGTCGTCAGCCGTGATCTGTCCGTCGCCATTGTAGTCGCGGTAGATCAGATCGCCCAACTGGGCCTGTGGCAGGTGTGCGTATTTGTTAAGGTCATCCGCTGTTCTGAAGATGCCGATTACATCATACAGCAGGTCGGTGTTCAGCGGACGGCCTGTCTGGCGTTGATGTGCCAGTGTACCGGATGCTTCATCGATATCTATGATCTTGCTTTTTGCATAGGTGAAGTTGCCGCTGATACGGTAACCAATACCGCTTTTGGTGCTGTTGCTATATCCCAAAGAGGCTTCTATACCGTTGCTGTTGATCTTGCCGATATTTTCAGCGGGCACCAGCGGATCGCTGTCGTAAGGATTTACGATGCCGGAGCTTTGCGGGATGGAAGCATTACGCTGTGCCAGGATGTCTGAACGTTTCTGCTGGAAGTAGATAACCTCCAGGTTAAAATGGTTAAGGAACAGCGCATTGATACCCACATCAAGTTTCCTGGCCCTTTCCCAGCCGATGTTAGCGTTCGCCAGTTTGGTAATATCAATACCGGGGCGTATGGTGCCGTTGCTTCCCAATACATACCGGTTATTGAAAGAGTAGTTGTCAAAATACTGGAACAGTTTCACGTTATCGTTACCCAGGGTACCGTATGAACCGCGCAGTTTCAGGTCGTTGATGAATGAAACGGAGCCGAACCATTCTTCTTTTGAGATACGCCAGCCTGCAGATACAGAGGGGAAGAAACCATACTGATTGCCCGGCGGGAAGGTAGACGATCCGTCAATACGGGCCTGCAGTTCCAGCAGGTATTTCTCTTCGAAGTTATAGGCTACCCTGCCGATGTAGCTTTTGCGTGTAAAAGTATAGCTCTTGCCTTCGCTGCCCTTGTCTGCCGCAGCAGGACCACCTTGTGACAGCTCCGGTGTTTGTGTGGACGGGAAGTTGAGCCTTGAAGCGCTCAGGCTGTCCATCACTGTTTTGCTTTGTTCGTAGGCAACAAATGCATCTACATTATGGCTGCCGAACTGGCGGTTAAAATTCAGCTTGATATTGGATACGCGCATCTCCTGGTTCTGTTGTGTTTGAAACAGGGTAGCCGCCTGGTTGGAGCCGCCTACCACCACCTTGTTGTACGCATTACCGGTGGGATCGTAGTTATAGAGTATATAAGGCTGGGAGAAGGATTTGCTGAAGGACCAGGATTTATCTACCGACAGGAAACCATCCAGTGAGAGGCCATCAATGCCCGGGATGGCGTAGCTGCCTTTCAGGATGCCGTTGAAAACCTGGGTAGGGTTACGGTTGGTACCGCCAATATCTGTTACCTGCATGGCCGGGTTATTATTTTCTATACCGCTGGTAGGCAGGCCGTTCGGATAAAATGCTGCCACGGTAGGATAGGCGCGGTAAATGGAACGGAAGATATCACCGGCGCTGGTTTGCGGATAGATACGGTCTTCCTGCCTGCCCGACAGGTAAAGGCTCACTTTCAGGCGTTTGGTCACATCCGCATCGATATTTGACCTGAAATTGTACTGGTCATACTGGGTTACCCCCCTTTTGTACAAGCCATCCTGGCCAATAATGCCCAGGGAAAGGAAATACCTTACATTGTCACTGCCCCCGCTGATAGAAAGGTTGTGCTGATGCTGCCGCGCCGTATTTTTCAGCGTGGCTTTCTGCCAGTCGGTGTTCGGGTAGTTCAGCGGGTCAGACCCATCCCGGAATTTTTGTACCTGGTCTTCAGTATATACCTGGTTAAGGCCACCTGCCTGGTTATTATAATATTGTATCTCATTTCTGAGGGTGGCATACAATGCAGCGTCCGCCATATCGGGCAGGCGGGTAGGAGAGGTGAATCCCTGGTTGAAGCTGTAGCTGATGGAAGGTTTACCGGTCTTACCCCTTTTGGTGGTGATCAGTATAACCCCATTGGCCGCCCTGCTGCCATATACGGCGGCGGAGGCGTCTTTCAGTACGGTCATGCTCTCAATATCATTGGGATCCAGTCTTTGCAGGCCGCCTATCTGGCCGGGCACCCCATCTACCACCACCAGTACATCATTATTACCTGTGGTGGCAAGGCCCCTGATCAGGAGGTTGGAGCCGTCAAAGCCCGGTTCACCGGACCGGTTATTGGCTATCAGGCCGGAGAAGCGTCCTGCCAGGGAGTTGGATACGTTGGGCTGCGGACTTTTTACGATCTCCGCACCTTTCAGCGTGGAAATGGAACCGGTGAGGGTAGCCTTTTTCTGGGTACCATATCCTACTACCACTACTTCGCCCACGTTCTGGGTATTAGGTGCCAGCGAGATATCCAGCCTGTCGTTCCCGGTAACCGGCACCTCCCGCGAGATATAAGAAATGTGGTTGAATACCAGGGTATCCCCGATGGCTGCCTGTAAGGAGAACTGTCCGTTCACATCGGTGGTGGCTCCCTGGCTGCCATGTTTCACCCGAACGGTTACGCCGGGCACCAGCTCACCGGCAGCACTTACCTTTCCGCTGATGGTGGTACGCTGTTGCGCCCGGGAACTTACTGATAAAACAAGGAAGAAAAGGAAAAAGGACAAAATAGACCTGTATTGTCCCGACAATGGTCGATTTTCTTTCATAACGAGAATTTGTTGGTTGAATGTATGCAATTTAGGCCGCCTGAACAGAGCGGTAGAGGGGGTAAATCGTTTAAAAAAGGGGGTAGAATCGTATTTGGCAACAGCTGGGAGCTAGCAGCTGTTTTTAATTACATTGTAGTCTGCGTTAAAGGAGTGGCGGTATTTCCTGATGTAGTCGGAAGGGTTCATGCCGAATAGTTTGACGAACTGCTCCCGGAAATACTTGATATCCCCGATGCCTACCTGCATGGCTGCCTGGTTAATGGTATAATTCTCTTTCAGCATTAACATGGCGGCTTTTCTTAAACGGATAGACCGGATAAAGGAGTTGATGGTTTGGCCGGAGACCGCTTTTACCTTTTTATAGAGGCTGGAATGGCTCATACCGATGGCCTGGGTGAATGCTTTAATGGAAAACTCATCGTTATCCAGGTTCTCCTCTACGATGGAGATACACTTTTTCAGGAAATCCTGGTATTCGGCAGGTACACGTATACCACTGTTCTTTAATGTGATCTGGTCCAGGAAGAATTGGCGCAGCAGGTTCCTGGTTTTCAGGATGTGCTCCACTTTGGCCAGGAGGAGATCCTTTTCAAAAGGCTTGGTGATATAATCATCTGCTCCGCCTTCGATCCCCTTGATCTGGACATCGGGGGAGGAGCTGGATGTCAGCAGGATGACAGGAATATGGCTCAGGTGATCCGTTTTACGGATACGGCTGCAGAGCTCCATGCCGTCCATCCCATCCATATGCACGTCGCTGATCACGAGGTCGGGCATGCATTTGTTGACCATGGCAAAGCCGGCGTTCCCGTTATCGGCTTCGTAAATGATGTATTTATGTCCGAAGATCTGGTGGAGGTATTTCCGGATCTCCTGGTTATCATCCACCAGCAGGATAGACCATTTACCGGTGACCAGCTCCTCTGCCGCCGGTTCGCGTTTGATCCAGTCTTCCTTTTCTTCTTCCTGTGGCTGCGGACCCGTTTCGGTGTTCAGCTCTTCGAGGATGGCTGATTTGGGGGCAGCATCCGCCACTATCCAGGCGGCAGGCAGGTGGGCCGTTCCCTTCTTCAGCCGGATAAAAAAGGTAGTGCCTTCCTGCAGGCGGCTTTCATAGCTAACCGTGCCCCGGTGGCCTTCGATGAAATGTTTTACCAGGTAAAGACCGATACCAAAACCGGTTTGCAGGCGTTCAGCGCTGCCGTTGGCACGTTTGAACTTCTCGAACACCGCGGCCCCTGCTTTCTCATCGATGCCGCAGCCGGTATCCCGGATGCTGATCAGCACTTCTTCGTCCTGGTTTTCCAGCCGGAAGGTAATGGCGCCGCCTTCGGGTGTGAACTTGAAAGCGTTTGAGAGGAGGTTGAAGAGCGCTATCTCGATCTTCTCATAATCCGCATAGATATAGTTTTCTGTATCCGTGCTTTCGAATTCATAGCGGATATGTTTTGCTTTGGCCTGCTGGCTGAAGCAGAGGTAAACTTCGTTGCAGAGCTCTACGATGTTGGTACGGGCAATCTTCAGCTGATCGCCGCCTGCATCCGCTTTGCGGAATAGCAGCAGCTGGTCTACCAGGCTCAGTAAGCGGCGGGAGTTGCGGTATACCACGTTAAGATCGGTATGCCTGATCTGTTCATCCTTGTTGGCAATAAATTCTTTCAGGGGGTTGATGATGAGGGTGAGCGGCGTTCGCAGCTCATGCGAAACGTTGGTAAAGAAGCTCAGTTTTCTTTCGTTCAGCTCTTTCTCTTTTTCATTTTCCAGGTGAGCGATCTTTATCTCGTACTTCAGGCGTTCCTGGCGTGTTTTGTATTGTATATAAAAATAGATGGCGGCTGCGAGGGCGGAAATATACAGCAGGTAGGCCCACCAGGTTCTGTACCAGGGCGGGAGGATGATGATCCTTACCGTGTCGGCTTCCTGGCCCCAGGTACCGTCTGTATTGGTGGCTTTGATTTTAAACAGGTAATCGCCTTCCTGCAGGCGGGTATAGTTGGCAGTGCGTGCTTCGCCAACATAGTTCCAGTCTTTGTCCCACCCTTCCAGGTGATAGGCATAGCTGATCTTGTCTGGCGAGGTATATTCCAGCGCTACGAAATCCAGTGAAACGGAGGCTTTGTCATATGGTATCCGCAGCTCGGTCACATCTTCCCCGGTACGCCCGGAAACGTAGGAGGGATCCTGTTCTATGGGTGCGTTTACCACCTTGATACCGGTGAGCAACACAGCCGGGGTGTTGGCCTGTTCATATACGCTGTCTGGATGGAAGATGTTAAAGCCTTTGATGCCGCCTACCATCATTTCGCCGTTGCGCAGTTTCATCGCTGCGTTGTAGGTGAACTGGTTGCTTTGCAAACCGTCTGACTGGGAGAAGTTGCGGCAGGTGCTGTTTACCGGGTCAAAGCGCGACAAGCCGTTGTAAGTGCAAAGCCAGAGATACCCGCTGTTATCTTCCAGGATGCGGAGAATGGAATTGTTGGGTAATCCGTCTGCTTCGGAAAAGCGGGTAAAGCGCCCGCTCTCTACATCAAAAAGCAGCAGGCCGCCTGCATCGGTGCCCAGCCAGTAATTGCCCCGTTTATCTTCATGAATGGCGCGTATGGTGTAGCCGATGTTATACACCTTATGATGTTTCCTGTTGCGGTCTATCCTGATCAGGGAAGAATAGTTGCCGCCCCAGAAATTGCCTTTACGATCTTCCAGCAGGCATTGTATGTTGGAGATGGTATTGTCGAATATCTCGAATCGGTTGGCAGCCCGGTTAAAGGTGTATAACGTACCGTTGTTGGTGGTACTGGCCCAGAGGGTTTGCCGTGCGTCTTCATACAGTAGCCATACATTGTTCTCTTCTGCCTTGGTGTAAGGATTGAAACAGGTGAAATGTTCAAAAGTACCCGTGCTTTTGTTGAAGCGGTTGATGCCGCCAAACCAGGTAGAGAGCCAGGTATCTTCCTGCTTGTCTTTTAAGATGGTGGTGATGAAATTACTGCTGACGCCTTTGTTGTTCTTTGGATCGTAGGTATAATCTTTCCAGGTATTGGTTTCGCGGTTCCAGTATTTGAGTCCGCCGCCGTCGGTACCTATCCAGAAATAACCGTCTTTGTCTTCACAGAAAGAGAAGATAAAATTATTGGTAGGGCTGTGAGAGCGGTTGTTGTTGAAAGCGTAAAGCTGGAAGGGCGCCCGTTTAGGTTCAATGATGTTTACGCCGCCGCGTAAGGTGCCGATCCATTTTCGCCCGTTCTTATCTTCATAAATAGAGTAGACCACATTACTGCTGAGCGGATGTTTATCATCCGGGAAAGTAAAAGCAGCAGCCTTGCTTTCACCCGGGTGGAGCAGAAATACACCATTGCCATCGGTACCTATCCAGAGTACGCCTTTATTATCTATACAGAGGTTCACTACTTTTAAATTCTCTTCCATGTAGCTGGAAGAAAAAGTATTGGTATGGGGGTTGTATTTGAAAAGACCGTTATTGGCGGCCAGCCATACGTCGCCATGGCTATCTGTTTTCAGGGAATTGCAGCGGGTAATGCTGTTGTTAACCATGGTGAGGGTTTTGCTGCGGACATGGTAGCGGCAAAGGCCTTTGTTTTGTACGAATACCCATGCATACTGTTTGGCGGCATCGAAGTCTATGCCCATTACCTCGTAGTCTGCCAGTTTCTCTGCGCCGTTATAGAGAATGATCTGGCGGCCGGTTCCGCCACCGGGACCAAACAGCACGAGGCCGTTATTCTCGGTACCGGCGAGGATGATGTCAGCCTTGTCTGATCTGATCACATGGATGTTGCCGCTCAGTTTTTTGGCTGTGGCAGCGCCGGCGGGGATGTAATTAACGGCAGAGAACCGGTCGTTAACAGGATTGAGCACGCAAACACCTTTCCGTCCGCCTACCCAGAGGCGGTTGGTTCCATCCTGTTCTATGGTCCATATCCCGTTATCGATCAGGGAGGTGCTGTCACCTATTTTATTGCGGTAGATCTTAAACCGGTAACCATCGTACCTGTTTAATCCATCGTAGGTGCCAAACCACATAAAACCTTTATTGTCCTGGTATATGTTCACAACGGCATTATTGGAAAGGCCGTTCTCTATTCCCAGGTACCTGATCGGATAGTCGGCAGCGGATAGGGTTTTAGTTAATATCAGTAATACCGGGAATAACCATAGTTTTCTTGTCCACGCACACATACATCGATTTTAGATGCTGTAAAAATATTGAAAAAGCAACAATTGAAATACGAAGCTGCTTTTGTCCCCTTTTTTATTAAACTGTCAATTTAACACTTTTTGTTATTATTTCAGAGCACGTTTTAGCAGTGAATTTATTTAAATCTTCCAATAAAAAAATAAGTACGTTATGGTAAAGAGAGGGCTTTGCTTACAGCTGCTGGTAGTGATAGCAGTCAGCGCTTTTGCGCAGCAGCGGCGAAACCCCGTATTAAAGGGGTATTTTGCAGATCCTGATATCATTTATGCGGAGCAGACCCGGAAATTTAATATCTATCCAACCAGCGACGGGTTTACCAACTGGAGCGGTACTTATTTTAAAGCATTTTCCTCTCCCGGCCTGGTTCACTGGAAGGATGAAGGCGTGATACTGGATATTGGCAAAGAAGTGAGCTGGGCTAAGAGAAATGCCTGGGCGCCCTGTATCATTGAAAAGAAGATCAACGGGAAGTACCGGTATATGGAATTAAGATGGGCGACGCCGTGGGGTATAACCGCGAAGTGTGTATAGATCAACTGGAGTTTGACAGGCTGGGCAGGATTGTACGTGTAAAACCTACACATGAGGGAGTTGTAAAAGCAGTAGTTCCGCATTAAATTATCATCGTTCAGATAAGGCAGTTAATTCCGAAGCATGAAAAGTGTATGCGCTTTTCACTCAGCTTGCCTGCGCCTATACCTAACTATGTATGCGCTTTTACCATAGATAACACTAAGGTAGCACTAAGCACCCACCCGGTGTTTACTAAGATACCATGCGGGAAGGTTGCGGATAACATACGGTAACAACAAGGTTCACACATGGACTCACTGCGGATAAACTGTGGTATTCACAGCCTGCTGATGTGGTAAAAACGCTCATTTCTGATGATTCAGGTGAAAATGTATCATCTTGTATATAAACGTACTTTTAGTGACGTTTTAGGTTGTAATATTTGGATGATATTGCCTGTCGTAAATACCTTTGTTCCGTTAATTAATTCTTTACTTTAAAAACAAGTTTATGAGTAAACAATGTGGGCCGGTGTATATCACCGGCACGGTAAAAGGCATCTGCTATTACCGGATGAACGGGAAGTATTATGCCCGAAGAAAAAGCACCTTAAGCAGGAAACGGGTAAAGCGCGACAGGGCTTTTGCACTCACACGCAAGTATGCGGCATTACTGGGACAGGCATCGGCTATAGCGGCGCAGGTGTACCGCTTGTTACCGAAGGCGCAGAAGAAACTGGACTTATACCGGGCGATGACGGGCCAGGCAATCGGGATGCTGAAACAGGGGATGAATGAGGGTGAAATTAAGGCGCGGCTGGAACAGGATATGAACGGGACGAAGGTGACGGTTGCTGCAAAGCCGTTGGTACGGATGCATAGTAAGACGGAAGGGATGCATGTGGTAAGAACGGTATGGAGAAAGGGTGGGAAGGGATTGGTGGATGAGGGAAAAGGAAGGAAGGTGCCGCCGCCGGTATGGCGGGTGATGACGGGGAAAAGGGAGTATGAGGTGAAAGTAGGGTCGATAAGCAACTACAACTGGTTGTAGTTAACCACCTCAACATCCTTCGCTCTTTCTTCCGGAATCACTTTTAGGGAGATAACTTTTCCATCTTTCAATACCCCTTCCACCGTCGTATTATAAGGCGCATGCAGTTTGAAATGTACATTCCAGTTATGCGGCCATGCAGGGAAAAGATAGATCTTCTTTCCATCGGTCTGCATCAGCATTTCCTGCAGACCAATCATGCCTGAACCTCCCTGGTTATGATCCGGTGTCCAGTCAAATCCCGGGCCCCAGAATGCGGGGAACCTGGTGGCGGCATTTTTCAGTTTTTCAACGGTGTAATGGGCGGCGGTATCGGTGAGGCCTAATCGTGCACAGAAGATATTGTCCTGTTTCCAACCAATATAGCTCCGGTGTTTAACAGCGGTGGTATCATACAGCCAGGTATTGCGGGCGGTGTCCAGTCCGGGTTTACCGATGCCGAATATTCCGTAGGGGAATACGGGGTAGAGCTGCGGCGTTTCAACGTTGTTGATCCGTTCCCATGTCCTGGCGGGAGCAATGGTGGTATGTCCCTGCACCTGGCGATAGGAAAGCGGCGGAATGCGTTTCAATAAACCAGTCAGCCGGGTGCGCGTGCTATCAGGTAGATAATGTGCAGGCAGTTCCAGCATCCTGGAGGTAACGGTATATAGTCCCGCAACAGTGGTAACGGAGTTGTACGTCATTTTGTAAGTCTCGCAGGCGGAGCCGGGATATAGCACCAGGTGGCCATCCCCGTCCAGGGCTTTGGAACCGCGACGTTTGGCCAGGTATTGATAATGTTCATCGAAGAAGGTGAGGCTGCTTTCGATGAGCGGGAGGTAAGCGGAGATATTGGTTCCGGAGAAGCGTTCCATGTCGAGTATCATCAGGCAGAATTCCAGTACGGTATCCCATTCATATTCCAGCCAGCTATTATACTCTACCCCGGGATCTGCGTAAGGCGGGCGTTTCCAGCCGTATTCACTGGCAGCGGGCAGGCCAAAGTTTTCCATTTGTTCGGCAAAGCAGGCGCCGTGATGGCCCCAGTAAAACTGGCTGCGGATCTCCGCGTTTCGCAGCAGGCGAAGGTAGAAATCAAACTGTGACCGCATCAGGTCAAAATCACCGTTTTTGAGCATGGGCCAGTATACTAGCCGCTGATTCTGTGCGGTGAAGGTACCGCCGCCCCAGTTGCGATGATCGGGGGTGAAGGGATATTTCGGGTTAACGAATACAGGATCGTAGGTGAAAAGTCCGCCGTTGAATTTCGTAGGGTAGGCACCGTAGGCATTACAGCCCAGCATATACCTGAAGAGCTGGTAGTTCCGCCCGGTTTGCCATGCAGCAGATGCAGTATCGTTGCCGATGAAGATATAGCTTCTGCTCCAGTATTGCCGCCACCAGGATTTGGTTTGCTGAAAGGCTGTTCTTCCGGCAGCTTTGGTAGCTTGCTGTTGTTGATCGAGGCCATGTGTCCATGCGGCATAAGAGGGCGCCTGTGCGGTATACAGCAGCACCTGTATGTGGTGTTGCCGTGCAGGACGGACGCTTTGCAACTGCCAACCCGTATAGGGTGTATTGATATACTGACCGGAGGAAGTGCCGGCGGGTTGCATATTATCGCCCCACATCATCCCCCCGGAAGTAAGTCCCTGCAGCGGGTTCCATAGTTGAGACGCTACCTGTTGCAGACCCTGTTGCTGTACGGTAAAGTTAAATATAAGCGCTTCGTTCCTGTTGCGATGACAGAACAAAACCGCTTTATCACGGAAGGCGATGCTGTCGCGGTAAGCCGTTACGGTTACCGGCGCTCCTTTGTATCCTGCGCAGGCCACCAGTTCGGCTTTCGCCAGGCGGCGGTCTGCCGTTCTCCAGCTTTCGTAGGTGGCGGTAGCACTGAGAGGAATATTGCTGTTCACTTCTATATGGGACAGGGGATGGTGAACATCTGTCCATACCCTGATGTCTGTACGTAGTTTACCTTTTTGTGCGGAGATAGTGATATAACCTTCTTCGAGGTGCAGTGTCTGGCGGAAAGTAGCGCCTGTTTCAAAAGGGTTAGGCGACAGTTTCACCCTGATGCGGCCGGCTTTCAGGAAAGTATTGTTTTCGTCAAACGAACCGCTGCGGGAGAGATAACAGAGCAGTTCTCCGTTCTCCATCCATACATTCATACCAATGTCACCGCCACCGCAGGGCATGGATTCGCTGGAATTCTGGCTCTGGCTATTCCATGTGATATTATAGTTGTTGAGTGCAGGACGCTGGGCAAACAACGGCAAAATACCGGTTGCCAGAACAAAAAGACAAAAGATTTGTTTGGTATACATCATAGCGGCGTATCCTCTGTGAGAAAAATAGTCATTAATTTCAACAAAACCATCCTTGTAAATTAACCATGAAACCTTTTGAGAAGCTGTTTACAGTCTTAATGGCTGTGTATCCATTGTCTGATGAATTAAAAGAGTATCTCTCCCAACATGTAAAATTACTCAGGTTCAAGAAAAAGCAGATCCTGCTGAAACCCGGTGAAGTAGCCAATCACATCTATTTTATCAGCAAGGGATTGCTGCGTGCCTACTATACGGACGGAGATGGTCCGGAGCAGACATTCTGGCTGATGAAGGAGCTGGACATGATGGCTTCTGCATTCAGCTTTTTTACGCGGGTACCTGGCGATCTGACAATAGAGGTGATCGAGGACTGCGAGCTGATAGCGATTGATTATGATACGCTGGAGGAAGTTTACAGAACATTTATAGAATTTAATGTGGTAGGAAGGGTATTGACGCAGAAGTACTATGCGCTGAGCGACGAAAGGGCAATGATCTTACGAATAAAGAAGGTGCCCGACCGTTACCGTTATATGGAGCGTCATCATCCTGACCTTTTGGTCAGGGTAAAGCAGAAATATATCGCTTCCTACCTGGGTGCAACCAGCGAAACGCTTTCAAGAATCAAGAAAAAAAAGCAAAAACCCCGAATTTAATGATCTGGATCAATTTTTTTCTCGTTTAAGCATCTTAGCTTTGCATTACTGTTTTAGCTAAAACAAACGTACAGCGTATTTTATTACCCCCGGACCATATCCCCGGTAAACCAAAATCTTGTTATGAAAAGGATACCCCTTTTTTTGTGGGCCATTGTTTGCCTTGTTTTTAGCTATTGTCGGAAAGATCATCCTGTAAAAGGAACAGATAGCTATCAGATCACTATTGATGAAGCCAGGAAATTCTTTGATGAAGAACTGGCTAATACCACCAAACTTACGAAACGGCACGAGCTGATGGAACGGCCCGACTGGCAGCATGCTGCGGTAAAGCAGGCGGGCGGCAGGGAAGTGGTGGTAGTTCCCCTGGTATTTAAGCAGGATCTTACGATCCGTTCAAATGGAGACAGCGTTGCGTTGTCGCTTCAATCACTCACCAAATTGTTACTTTATAAAAAAGCCAGTGATCAGATTGTATCGGAGCTAGTCACTACCATTCCAGATAAAGCTTTCCTTAGTAATAAGGATGCTGCCACGAGGTTTACGGGCATGGTCTGGATTGAGGCCTGGAATGGTAGTGCTATTGGTGGCAACCGGTATGCGGCGGATGGGAGCATTACAGGTTTTGAGCTGGGCGCTGAGCGATGGGAGGATTCGCTACTGAAAGAGGCTGATTTTGAAGAGCAGTGGTGTTATGTAGATTTCTTTTATTGTGTGGATGCATCAGGGTATGTGACTTGTCGTTATAATTTTTCGCAGGCATATCGTTGTGGAGGAGGGTCTGTACCATATGGGCAATTGCCTGGGGGACTTTACCCGGTGTATGGAAGTGGGGGAGGGAATGGCAGTGTGGGAAGTATGCCGCAACCGGATGCAACGATAGGGATTGGGTTGAATACGGTGATTTTGGCGGCGCCGGATAAGCCGATAGTGGATCCGTATCAGTATAAGAGGTGTTTTAATAGGGATAGCAGGAATACATATAAGATAATTTTGTATGTGGATCAGCCGAAAGCAGGGACGAGAGCATTGGTATCGGATGATGACGGCAACACAGATCTAAAATCAGTAAAGAATGATAGTAAGAACTTTGGACATACGTGGATCACTTTTGAAGAGAAAAGACCAAATGGAGCGATTGTCCGAAGGTCGTTAGGATTTTGGCCAAGTACGGATGTTGATTTAAGAAGCCATGCGGCCCCGGGTATCCTTAATGATGATGGAGGAAGAGATTATGATGTAAGTTTGGAGATAGGATTAAGAAAAGATGCATTTTTTGATCTATTAGATGATTGTAGTTTGGGAAATTTAGAACGATACAACCTTAATATTAATAATTGTACAGGATGGGCAATTGACAAGCTTTACAACAATGTGTCTATTTCTTTACCGAAGACTATTGCTTCTTGGGGATTAGGACGTGGCGAAGGACCTACACCAGGAAATTTAGGCGAAGATATCCGACAACTCGATTTAGGAAGTATTCTTTACAATTCAAAGGTTACAAGTGTAAAAAGGGATGTATTAATGGGTATAAGTTTGAAAAATTTTGGAAACTGTCCAATTTCAGCTGAGCCATAGTATATAATGCCAGGGCATGAGTTCAGTTATTCTATTGTAACTACAAAAATTCAAAGCGACATGAAACCAATTTCCGTTGCTGCAACACTTATTCTCTTTACAATTTTTTCTTCTTGCCGTTTTTTCAATTTCACCTCAGAACCTAAATGGGATAATTTGACAAGCTTCAAAATGTATGCATTCAACTATGCAAAACCTTTGAACGAGCTTAAAGATAGTGAAATGGACACTCTTGTCTCTATTGATATACCATTAGAGGAGGCGAAGAAAATATTTAAAGACAGAGTAAAACCTACATATAGTTTTTCATTGTACAAAACAATGATATTGTGTAGGTTAACATTTAAAGATGCTCCTGATAGACGCTTTATTATTAGTAGTTATGGCGCATTTTTTACTGACTTATATGCAGATCGTTTATATAAGGTTAAGCCGGAATTCCACGAGGAATGGAGGAGTTTTGTGTCCGGTTATGAGCGCATGCTGCTCGATAAGAACTATCGAAAACATTTTCCGAATGAAGATACCACCCAATGGTATCGCGGAGATTGACTAACCATCCTTTTTTCCAACGCTATATACTTATACCACACGAGAGGTTTCCACCTCTCTGGAAAAATATTGACTTGAGGGTTTTCACACGAAAAGCACAAAAGAAAACCCGGGGGGTATCTACCCCCTGGTATCCTATTATCCTCCTATACCCATGTATCTTTTTTCAATGGTGTAAACAAATACGATGTAAAAAGGGTTTCTACCCTTTTATAGCTTTTGTTTCATACTGAATGTAGGGTGTAAGATAAGGAGGGTGTCCACCCTCCTCCATTTTAACTCATGATACAAAATAATAACGGCATTTTGGTTGATCATAGTTAGCATATCAAAAACAGTAAGCGTACCAGGGAGGGTGTCTACCCTCCTCTGGTTTTATTTTGAGTTGTTAAAGTTTAATCATGGAATAGTTTAACAAACAGGCGGAGTATATACTCCGCCTGACTTATTCCGGCAACGTTTGCGTAAAAAAAATTCCCTTTTACCTGCATATTTCCGTAGCTTAACCCACGCCGCCAGCTTAAAATTCCATGTTGATGAAAGTACTTGCCATTAGCATTCTTATATTGTTCCGCACTATGCTGCTGTCTGCACAAGACAAGCCATATACTATTGTGGTAGCCGCAGACGGAACAGGCGCATTTACCTCCATACAGGCTGCCGTTAACAGCATCCGCGATTTTACTCCCCTCGCCCCCGTAAAGATCTTCATTAAAAAAGGCGTATACCGGGAGAAACTGGTGATCCCCACCTGGAAAACAGGCATCCATCTTATCGGCGAAAGCCGCGATAGCACCATCATCACCAATGCGGATTTCTCCGGTAAGCCCTTCCCCGGGAAGGATTGGATGGGCAAAGACAAATTCAACACCTTTACTTCTTATACCGTGCTCCTGGCAGGCGATGATTGCCGCCTCGAAAATCTAACCATCGAAAATGCCGCCGGCCAGGTGGGACAAGCCGTTGCCCTCCACGTAGAAGGAGACCGCTGCATCGTCAGCAACTGCCGCCTGCTGGGCAACCAGGATACCCTGTACGCAGGCAGAGCAGGCAGCCGGCAATATTTTACCGGCTCCTACATAGAAGGCACTACAGATTTTATCTTCGGCGCCTCCACCGTGCTATTTAACAATTGTACTATCCACAGTAAAAAAGATTCTTACATTACCGCTGCTTCCACCACCAGCCGCCAGCCATATGGATTTGTGTTCCTGCATTGTAAACTGACAGCCGTCAACGCCGCTGCAAAGGTGTACCTCGGACGCCCCTGGCGCTCCCACGGGGCGGTCATATTTGCGGAGTGCTGGCTGGGCGCCCACATCCTCCCGGAAGGATGGCATAATTGGGACAATGCAGCGAACGAACAAACCGCCCGTTATGCAGAATACAACAACAACGGGCCGGGCGCCGGTACGAAGGGGCGCGTAAAATGGGCGCATCAGCTGACAGCTGCAGATGCCCAAAAATTAACGGCAGCAACCATTTTTGGCGACTGGGATCCTTTGCAGCATTGACAGCTGAAAAGTGCCCCGCTTTATTATTGAAACGTGAATATGTTTTTGTCCTGATGAATAAGTGTTATTGTAACAATTATATAAAGATTGCCTTCGGCATATTACTGTTATTCGCTTCAAACGTACACGCCCGTCAACAGCCGGTTATCGATTGGGGAGGAGATAAGCTGCTGAACGCCTATCTTATGCAACATCTGCATCAGCGTTATGATGTGCGTACACAGCAGGTACAGAAGGCCCTGCAATCTCCCGCAGGGGTCAGATCCTATCAGCAGCATGTACGAACCGCTTACCGTGCTCTCCTCGGCGCACTGCCCGTTAAAACGCCGTTGCAGGCGGTTGTTACGGGACAAATACAGCAGGATGGATACCATATTGAAAAGATCATCTATCAAAGTTTTCCTGGACACCATGTTACGGCCAATCTTTATGTGCCGTCTGGCAGCGGACCGTTTCCGGGGCTGCTGTTGTTTTGCGGCCATGAGCCGGAGGCAAAGGCCACGCCTTCTTACCAGCGGTCAGCGATTCTCCTGGCCAGGAAAGGTTTCGTGGTGTTAGTGATCGACCCGGTGTCCCAGGGAGAACGTCACCAGTTAACGGATAGCAAAGGACATCCGCTTACCAGGGGCGGCACCACTGAACATACTTTGCTGAATGCCGCCGCAGCACTGGTAGGATCCAGCGTAGCGGCGTATGAGTTATGGGATAATAAACAAGGCCTGGAATACCTGCTGAGCCGCAAGGAAGTAGATACCACGCGCATCGGCTGCCTGGGCAACTCCGGCGGCGGTACACAAGCGGCCTGTTTTATGGCATATGACAGCCGTATAAAAGCGGCCGCCGTCTGCAGTTATATCACTACCCGGGAAAGAACGTTTGAATTGGCAGGGCCGCTGGATGGTTGTGTACAGCTACCCAAGGAGGGAAAGATGGGCATAGAGATCACGGATTATATGCATTTGATGGCCCCCAGGCCATTGCTGGTGCTCTCCGGCAGGTATGATTTTGTGGATTATACCGGGACTGAGCAGGCTTACAAAGAGGCCAAACAGTGCTATCAGGTATTGGGAGCTGCAGATCATATACAGCTGGTAACGGTAGATGATGGTCACGGCATCTCCCAACCCAAACGCGAAGCAGCCGCCCGCTGGTTCAGGAAATGGTTCTACAATGATGATCAGCCGGTAGCAGAAGCACCCGCTGCCGTATTAGCGCCTGCCGCTCTTTTTGCCAGCAAAACCGGAGAAGTGAACAACAGCTTTGCCGGAGAGATAACGGTGCAGCAACATATCCTGCAGCAGGCTACAGCGTTCGCACAAAAGCGCAGGCAATTCCTGAACAATACTAACGGCAACGCTTTTGCCGATACCCTGCGCCATCTGCTGGGCATTGCGCAACAGCGCGCAGGCGTACAGGCAGCGCGGCTAAAGCCTGGAGCCGGACAAACAGAAAGGCTGTTGCTACGATCTGAAGGTGAGCCGCCGCTGCCGATTGTTATTGTCCGCCCGGCGCCGCAGCTGCCGTTGAAAGGAATAGTTGTATTGCTGCACGATGAAGGGAAGCAGCGATTGCAGGACAGCAGTGCACTAATTCAATCTTACCTGCAAAACGGATATGCACTGGTACTGCCCGATCTGCGGGGCATGGGCGAAACTGCCGATAATCCTGCATTCAACCATACAAAGTTCTATAATAAAGAATACCGGAATGCTATCTCTTCGCTTCACCTGGGAAAACCTTTGATGGGACAACGGGTAACGGATCTGCTACTCGTGCTGGACTATCTCCGGGCAGATAGTTTACTCCGTACATCCCGCATCACCGTGCGTGCCTCCGGGCTGAGTGCGCTGGTAGCACTGCATGCAGCGGCGATAGATGATCGTATCGATCATCTGCAGGCAGATAAATACCTGCCCTCTTTCCTGGATATCCACCGGAATGTAATTGAAAAGAACTGGTACAGCTATGTTATACCAAATGTGTTGCAGTATTATGATGTTCCGGACCTGGTCAGGATAGTTGATAAGCGGTTTGCATTTCCGTAATTATCCGGTTATGTTTGTAGGTAGTACACTATAGTATAGATACGTTGTGAAAAATTTTTAATCTTTCGATCAGCATTCAATGTCTCTCAGATCTTTTTTATTGACCGGTATAGTTACGATCATGGTGTTTGGCTGTTCATCACCGCCCGCACAGCAGGAAGAACAGATACAAAGCCTGCCGATGGAGATCCTTTCCCTGGATCAGCTGGATGCATTTGCTCCTGCAAAGGGCGCCTGGCAGCTGGCAGGCAATGTATACGCTAACCCGGATCAGCCTTACAGCATGGAGCTCGCAGAAGGAAGCGGCATACTCGCGGGTATTCATCCCTCCAACGCCGCTGATACCACAGCGATCCATACCAAATGGGAACATCGTGATATGGACCTGGAACTGGATTTTATGTTGTCTGCAGGTGCTGCGGGCGCGATTGTTTTCCAGAATGATTATCCTTTGTTATTAACAGACAGCTGGCTGAAAGACAGTGCTACGGCAGATCTCTGTGGTGCTGTACCCGGGCAGCCGCCGCTGTTAAATGCGTGCAAAGCGCCGGGTCTGTGGCAACACCTTGAAATAAAGTTCCGGGCCAAACCCGCAGGGCAGCAATATGCAGCGCAATTTGAAATGGTGAAGCTGAATGGCAGTATCATTCATGATACTACGCTGCAACGCATGCTGCCCGCTGAAGGAACATTGGGATTTCGTGTAACGAAGGGCAGTATCGCTTTCCGCAACATCCGCTACAAAACATATAACGATGAACGGGTAAAACTGGCGGATGTACAGTATCGTGTATACAAGGGCGTATTCAAGAACCATGATACGCTACAGCAATTTACGCCTGTGAGAACAGGACGTACTGATTCACTGACGTACCGGGTGGGTGATAAGCGCGGCCACCTCTTACTGGAAGGTAAGCTGATTGTACCTGTAACAGGACAGTATGTTTTTCGTATACAGGCCGGCGGCCCTATCTGCCTGAAAATAGATACGGTGGAGATCGCCAGCAACGGTGGTACCAGGGATTTTCAGCGGCCGTTCTATGGTGATACTGTTTTACAACAAGGCGAACATGCTTTCCAATTGAGCTATGCTAACTACGATGAAAGCATGGTACTGTTATATGAAGGTCCGCATATCCCTTTCACTGCTTTAACAACGCCGGCGTCTGAACGTAGCGTGGAAGCAGATCCTTTAATGGAGTACGTGGTAAAGCAGGAGGCGGTTACACAGCGCGGTTTTATGCGGCATCACGGCAAGGTGAACCCTTACAGCATGGCCATCGGTATACCGGGCGGATTGAACTATGCATACGATATGGTGAATTACAGTCCGCTGATGGCATGGCGCGGTCGCTATTTAGATGTGGCGGAAATGTGGCATGAACGGGGAGAGAAACAACTGGCTAAACCTTTGGGCGCCGTACTGGAGCTGGCGGGCGTGCCCTGCATTGCAGCACTATCTTCCCCGGATGCTGACTGGCCGGATGCTATCCGGGAAGACAGCAGCAGCTATACCAATCGCGGCTACCGTTTACTTCCCAATGGCCTGCCTGTATTCTTCTATACCTTGCATCAATGGCAGGTAGAAGACCAGTTGTCGCCCCGCGAAGATGGTAAAGGGCTGAACAGGGATGTTACTGTTATCACGCAGGAAGCTGCGAAAGAAACGGGCTACTGGCTCCTGGCCAGCGGCGGTTTGATTGAACAGCTGCCGGATGGCAGCTATGCCGTAGATGATAAAAGCTACTATATAAAAACAGACGGCGATGTGCAGCTACAGCAGCACAACCATCAATACCGTTTGCTGGCGCCTTTGCCATCCGGCACAGGGTCTTTTAAAATACATTATTCCATTAGCTGGTAAATGATCATGATGAGGAAGTTATATAGTCCCATTTGCTTATTGCTCTGTATTGCACTGCTGCCGTTTACAACGAATGCACAGTCGGAGATGAAGGCCAGGGAAAGTAAATACTACACTATTTCGGATGTACCCATACCTGATAGCGTGATCCTGGAGGTAGGCGGACTGGCATTTACGCCGGATGATAAACTGGGTGTGGTTACTCGTCACGGCGAGATATGGGTGATCGCAGATCCCTACCAAAAGAGATCCAGGCAACCGCAGTACACCCGTTTTGCAAAAGGTATGCATGAAACGCTGGGTCTTGCCTGGCATAACGGTTCCTTCTATACGACGCAGCGGTCGGAACTCACCCGTGTAACTGATACAAATGACGATGGTAAAGCGGATGTATTCCAGACTATCGCTTCCTGGCCTTTGTCGGGCAACTATCATGAATACTCTTATGGTCCGCTGTTCATGCCGGATGGCAATATGATCATTACGCTCAACCTCTCCTGGATAGGAAGGGGCGCCAGCCTGGCCAAATGGAGAGGCTGGATGATGCAGGTAAAACCGGATGGCAGTATGCGCCCGTTTGCAGCGGGTATGCGCTCTCCTGCAGGTTTTGGATTGATGGAGAACGGTGATCTTTTCTTTGCTGAAAACCAGGGCGACTGGATAGGATCAGGCAGGATCACTCACATAAACTATGGTGATTTTGCAGGGCATCCCGCAGGGCTGCGCTGGGCGGGAGAGTATGGTTCGCCCATCAGATTAAGGCCGGAACAGTTCCCGGATTCTATTGGCCTCATGCATGATTTTGGCCGCGGCAAACCAGGCTTCAAAGAGCCGAGTGTATGGTTTCCGCACACACTAATGGGTATTTCCACTGCCGATATACTGGCCATCAATACAGATGCATTCGGTCCCTTCCGCGGCCAGCTGCTGGTAGGCGATCAGGGCCACAGTAAAGTGATGCGTGCCTTTCTTGAAAAAGTAAATGGTCAGTACCAGGGCGCCTGTTTTCCTTTCCTGGAAGGTTTTTCATCCGGCGTACTGCGCCTGGCCTGGGGCAGCGATCACTCTTTGTTTGTGGGAATGACCAGCCGTGGATGGGCGTCTACGGGCCCCAGGCTGTACGGCTTGCAGCGCGTTTCCTTCAAAGGCAATACGCCATTTGAAATAAAGGCAATGCGTGCGCAGAGCAATGGCTTTGAACTGGAGTTCACGATGCCGGTTAATAAACAACAGGCGGCGAACGCGGACCTGTACAGCATTACCGGCTTTACCTACAGTTATCACAGTAAGTATGGAAGCCCTATTATCAATCAACAACCCTGTGAGGTTGTTAAAAGCGAAGTGTCGGAAGATGGACGCCGTGTGCGCATTTATGTAAATGGCCTGCGGGAAGGCTATATTCATGAGCTGAACGTAAAAGGGCTGCGCTCACAATCAGGAATGACGCTGTTGCATAATGTTGGCTACTACAGCCTGAACGCTATTCCCAAGGGCAGCGGCCCTGCCTGTGCGATCACACCGCAAAGCCTGGCAGCAGCGGGTAGTAACAAAGGCGGCTGCGGCAGCGACCCGGAAAAATGTGTCACCACACAACCGGCTTCCTGGACAAAAGGGGCAGATGTAGTGATACAGATCGGCACCAAACCGGGATTGAAATTTGACATAGAACAGATACAGGTGCCTGCAGGCAGTAAAGTGAAGCTGGTGTTCAATAACAATGACGACATGCTGCACAACCTGGTGATCGTAAATCCGGGTAAAGGTAACGATGTTGGAAAACTGGCAATGGATATGGGCCTCAGCGGCTCGCAGCAGGCATATGTACCGGCATCAAAGGATGTGTTGTTCAATACGTGTCTGTTGCAACCGGAAACATCACAGACCATTTATTTTACAGCGCCCAACACACCGGGCGACTATACATATGTATGTACTTTCCCCGGACACTATGCCGTGATGAAAGGTATCTTAAAAGTTGTAAAGAAAGTTTAACAGTTTGAGCGTTTGAAAGTTGGAAGCTGCCCGGTTATTTCAACCTTCTTCAAACTTTCAAACCCTCAAATCTTCAAACAAAATCTGTATGAAGCGTATTTTGCTGAGCTGTTTTTTTCTTTGGTCGTTTGCGTATGCACAGGATAAGGCGGCGGTATTGAATACCGGCAAGCTGGATAAATATGTGCGCTATTTTAACGGGATGGATAAAGAGGAGGTGAAGAATTATGTGCCGGATGAGCAGGCGTCCCAATGGCTTGGACAAAACATTCCTTTACTGGATTGCCCGGATTCAGTGATTGAGCAAACCTATTATTATCGCTGGTGGAGCTTCCGTAAACACCTGAAGCAAACACCTGCGGGATTCATCTTCACAGAGTTTATCATTCCTGTTAAGCATGCAGGACAGTATAATGCATTAAGCTGCGCTACAGGTCATCATATTTACGAGGGGCGCTGGCTGCGTGACGGGCAGTATATTGATCAGTACATCCGTTACTGGCTGGAGAAAGATAAGCTGCAGCAACGCCCGCGCTTTCACCAGTTCAGCAGCTGGGTGGCAGATGCCGTTTACAACCGCTACCTGGTGAATGGCGACAGCGCCTTTGTGGTGAGCCTGCTGGATTCGCTGGATAAAGACTATCGTTTGTGGGAGCAGGAAAGAGCCTTGCCCAACGGGCTGTTCTGGCAGCATGATGTGAAAGATGGTATGGAAGAATCCATCAGCGGCGGCCGCAGGGAAAAGAATATCCGTCCCACCATCAACAGCTATATGTACGGCAATGCCAGAGCGCTCGCCATGCTGGCTGCGATGGCAGGTAATGATACCCTGCAGCAACGTTATACCCGGCTGGCGGCACAGCTTAAAAAACTGGTGCAGGATACGCTGTGGGATCAACAGGCGGCTTTCTTTAAAGTCCGTAAGCAGAAAGGTGGTGCACTTTCAGACGCCAGGGAGGAGATCGGGTTTATTCCCTGGTATTTCAATCTGCCGGATGATGATCCAAAGTATGCAAAAGCCTGGCAACAGTTAACAGACCCTGAAGGATTTAACGCACCCTGGGGCATCACTACCGCAGAGATGCGTCACCCGGCCTTCCGTTCTCATGGCAGCGGCGGCTGCGAATGGGATGGCGCTATTTGGCCCTTTGCCACTACACAAACGCTGAAAGGCCTGGCTAATCTATTGACCCGTTACCGTTATCATAACGGCCTTACGGCGCAAAACTATTTGCAGGCATTACACACCTATGCGCGTTCACATCAGAAGAATGGAAAGCCCTACCTGGGAGAATACCAGGACGAACAAACCGGTTACTGGTTGAAAGGAGATGATCCGCGCAGCAGCTATTACAATCACTCCGGCTTTTGCGACCTGGTGATCAGCGACCTGGCAGGTATCAGGCCCCGCAGGGATGACAAGCTGGAGTTATACCCGCTGATACCCGCTTCATGGGATTGGTTTACGCTTGACCAGGTGCCGTATCATGGCCGCCTGATCACCATCATCTGGGATAAGACGGGTAAAAGATATGGAAAAGGAAAAGGTGTTCACATACTCTCCGATGGAGAGGAGATCTACAGCGCTCCGCAGTTGAAGCATATGCTTGTTCAGCTTCCGGCTAAGCAACAGGCACAAACATTATGGTATAACAGCCCGGCAAATAAATGGACCAGCGCATTACCCATCGGTAACGGCCGTTTAGGTGCAATGATCTACGCAGGCGCACATACAGAGCATATACAGTTCAATGAGTCTACACTGTGGACAGATGGCCCCCGTGAGCATGCCCGTCCGGGTGCGGTAAAATACCTCCAGCAGATCAGAGACCTGCTGGAGGCCGGTAAACAAAAAGAAGCAGAAGACCTGGCAGGAGAGCAGTTTATGGGGTTGAAAAGTGCGCCACCGGCGTCCCGATATGAGGCCGCTTATCAACCCTTTGCTGACCTGTGGCTGCGTTTTCATGACACCATGGCAACGCTAAGTAATTACCGCAGGGAGCTGGATCTTAATACGGCCATCTCACGTACTTCTTATACGGCAGATGGAGTAAACTACACGCGCGAATACCTGGCCAGCGCTCCGCAACAGGCCATCGTAACACAGCTGAGAGCCAGTAGCCCCGGTCACATCAGCTTTACAGCGCAGCTCACCACCCTGCACAAGGAGTATAGCACCCGCAGGATAAATGACAGTACAATAGCGCTTTCATTGAAAGTGGCCAATGGTGTACTGAAAGGAGAAAGCTGGCTGAAGGTCAGCACCAAACAGGGAAAGGTAACTGTTAACGACAGCAGCATAGTGGTTACTAACGCCAATGAAGCTACGTTATATTTGACAGCAGCCACAAACTTCTGCAATTACAAAGTGGTATCGGGTAACCCGGCTGCGTTGTGCGGGCAGACTATCGCCAAACTGTCCGGACTAAACTATAACAGTATTCGTAAAGCGCATATTAAAGACTATCAGCGGTACTTTAATACTTTCTCGCTTAACCTGGGCAATGGCCAGGTGCAGCTGCCTACAGATCAGCGTATCAGGCAGTTCAGCGCTGCCACCGATCCTGCGCTTGCGGCGCTGTATGTACAGTATGCCCGCTATCTCATGGTATCCGGCTCCAGGCCGGGATCGCAGCCGCTGAACCTGCAGGGTATCTGGAACGATCTGTTGTCGCCCCCCTGGGACAGTAAGTATACTACCAACATCAACCTGGAAATGAACTACTGGCCGGCGGAAGTGTTGAACCTTTCCGCCTGTACAGAACCGCTGGTGCGGCTGATCCGCGAAGTGTCTGAAGCAGGCCGCGTAACAGCCAGGGAACATTACGGCGCCTCCGGCTGGGTACTGCATCATAATACAGATCTGTGGAGAGGTACGGCCCCTATCAATGCATCCAACCATGGTATATGGGTAACGGGCGGCGCCTGGCTCAGCCATCATCTATGGGAGCATTACCTGTATACCAGGGATAAAGCATTCCTGCAGCAAACGGCTTACCCGGTGATGAAGGAAGCGGCCCGTTTCTTTGTGGACTTCCTGGTAAAAGATCCTGCAACGGGATGGCTGATCAGCACACCTTCCAATTCACCTGAACAGGGAGGTTTGGTGGCTGGCCCTACCATGGACCATCAGCTGATACGCGATCTGTTTGCCAACTGCGTACAGGCCAGCGAAATATTACAAACGGATGCAGCCTTCCGTAATACGCTGCAGGCAAAGTATAAGCAGATAGCGCCTAACCAGGTAGGTAAACATGGCCAGCTGCAGGAGTGGATGCAGGATATTGATGATCCGAAGAATGAACACCGGCACGTATCTCATCTCTGGGGTGTATTTCCCGGTACGGATATCACGTGGGATCGTTCACCTGATCTGATGAAGGCTGCACGTCAATCGCTCATCTACCGCGGTGACGGCGGCACCGGCTGGAGCCTGGCCTGGAAGATCAATCTCTGGGCGCGTTTCAAAGATGGCAACCATACGCTGAAGATGATCAACACCCTGTTAACACCGGCGGAAGATCCGAATGGAAGAGTACATGGTGGTTCTTATACCAACCTGTTTGATGCACATCCGCCTTTCCAGATAGATGGTAATTTCGGCGGCGCTTCAGGTATTGCAGAAGCCCTGCTGCAAAGTCATATGGAGTATATTGAGCTGCTGCCCGCCTTGCCGGATGCATGGCCTGCAGGTGATGTAAAGGGCATCTGCGCCAGGGGAGGATATGTACTGGACTACAGCTGGCAGCGCGGACAGCTGCAGCAACTAACGGTAAAGGCTACTGCAAACGGTAACTGCGAGTTAAGATATAAGCAGGAAAAACTGCGGTTTAATGCGCAAAAGGGAAAGGCCTATCACTTCCGTATAGCAGATGGCAAATTCGTAAAATCCTGATGCTATGCTGAGACTGGCTTGCCTTACATTTCTTGTACTATATTCTGCTGGCTTATCTGCACAGCAGGTAAAACCGGAAGCTACAGAAGACTGGTCGTACAAACCACCGCTGGTTATGCCGGGTAAAAAGGGCCGTCCGCCTTCTGATGCTATTGTACTCTTTAGCGGTCAGAAAGACCTGGATCAATGGGAGCACCCGGACAGCAGCGCTGTAAAATGGAAAGCGAAAGGGCGTACACTCACCATTGTGCCAAAAACAAAGGATATACGTACCAAACGGGCTTTCGGTAATATGCAGCTGCACATAGAATGGAAAACGCCGGATCCGAAGGAAGATAAAGGCCGTAATGACGCAGGTAATAGCGGCGTACTGTTTATGGGCCTCTATGAGCTGCAGATCTATGAATCATATCAATATGCTACCCGCATCTATTATAATGGCCAGGCGGGCAGTATCTATAAACAGTATGCGCCACGGGTAAATGCCTGTTTGCCGCCTGAAAGCTGGCAGGTGTTTGACGTGGTGTTTGAAGCGCCGGTGTTTAACCCTGATCAGACCCTGAAAACACCCGCCTGTATCACGGTCTTTCACAACGGTGTACTGATACTGCATCATGTGGCTATCAAAGGCCCCATGGTATATGCCGGCTATCCGCAGTATACGTATCATGCCAACAAACTGCCGCTGGTACTGCAGGAGCATAACAGTCGTGTGAGCTTTCGCAATATCTGGGTAAGGGAATTATGAAATACGGGAAGTTTTGTATATTGAGTGTGAGGTACCCTTTTATCCCATGAACCATTTTAAGACCGCTGTACTCCCGCTCCTGCTCGTGTTGTTTTCCCTGCAAGCTTTTGCCCAGGAGGAAGGTTTCCCGGAACACGTAGGTGAAATATTATTTGACAGCCTGCAGGATGACCCCCGTTTTACTATATGTAATGCGAAACAGGTGTTCCAGTACTACAACACCAATTCTTACTACAAGGAACATAAGCAGGAGATCGTAAAATATTTGCTGAGCCACTATGAGCCTGAGGGCGACCTGGATGATCAGAACGGTTATCTCACCGTTAAGTTCATTATCAACTGTAAAGGTGAAACAGGCCGTTTCCGCATTTTTGAGATAGATAATAATTATCAGCCGGTATCATTCAACAAGGCTTTGTCGGGCCGCCTGCTCAGCCTTGTAAAACAACTTCGCGGATGGCAGCCGGCTGTTTATAAAGGACAGATATACGATAGCTACCAGCATATTACTTTCCGTATCAGGAAGGGTAAAATAATCAGTATTACCCCATGAAACACCTATACCTCCTCCTTTGCTGCGGTATGATCAGCGTAGCGGGAAAAGGCCAGCTGAACTGCGATGCATTTACAGATTCCGCCTCCGTACGTGGCTGCAGGCTGTATAACTATGCCATCACGTTTTACCAGGGCTCCAGGCTTAACCAGCAATACCTGGACAGTGCCGTAGGGGTATGTCCCACCCTGGCAGAGGGCTGGCGTGCACTGAGTGTGCCATATCTTAAGAGAGGTGATTTTGCTGCCTGGCGCAGGTACCTGGATAAGGCAGTAGCATTGGAACCCCTGAAAACACTGGATGTGCGCGGCTGGTGCAGGTTCAAGTTCCTGCGCGATTACGAAGGCGCGCTGCAGGATCTGAAACGCTTTGATACCCTGTCTGGCTTTGCCCACCGGCATACAGGCGATGGCACTTACAGCCTGTATGTAGTGATGGCATTATGCGAAAGAGAGCTGGGAAATTATGATGCCGCCGCCCGTTATTTCGCCAAAGGAATTGACAGCATCTTTTATATGAAAGGGAAGGACTTTATCGGGCTCTTCGATTTCCTGCACCGGGCGGTAATGAAGATCAGGATCGGAGATTATAATGGCGCGCTGGCAGACCTGGAGCAGGAAGAAAAGATCTGTAAAAACTACGTGGAGGTAGCTTATTACAAGGGTGTTGTTTACCGCGCGATGGGCAAACATCAGCATGCGAAAGAACAGTTCGAAGCCGCCCGCCGGCGGTGCAGGGACGGTTTCCGCATGACGGATATCTATTGTGAAATGCATGACGCAGTTTATCCTGCGGATATAGACGAAGCGCTGGCGCAACGCGAACTATGATGGAGTAGGATGAAATCCTGCCGCAAATTGCTTATATTCCAACACTTGTATGGATTATTCACGTTACGAAGCGGAAGATTTTGCGGCCAATGCGTCGTATCTGCGATATTATTTCAAACTAGACCCGGTAGATGTATTTTTCTGGCAGAACTGGATCAGCACGCATCCCGAAAAACTGGATGTGATCATGCGGGCAGACCGCCTTATCCGGTATACGGCCATGCATTTACCGGAGGGAGAAGCAGCGCAGCAACTGGAAAACACGCACCGTACACTGGCCGGAGATGCTCCCCGGGAACTGGCGCCCGCTGCACCCACTATGCAGAGCCGGCTCACCCGCCTGTTTGCCGTAGCGGGCATTTTGGCCGCTGTGCTGGTGGGCATTGCGTTTATGTTCCATTACAGTACCCGTCTTTCAAAAGCTGCCCCATCCGGTATGCAGCACAGCATCAACAACAGTCATACGCCACTCACTATTCACCTGGAAGACAGCAGCAGGGTTATCCTGCAGTCAGGCGCCAGGCTTTCTTATCCGCGAAAATTTGCCGGCGATAAAAGGGAAGTGTTCCTGGAAGGAGACGCTGTTTTTGAACTGCGTCATGATGCACGGCGTCCTTTCTATGTTTCCAATAACAGGCTGATGGCGCATTTGCAGGGAAGCAGCTTTTCTGTTAGCACCAACCGCCGGCGTGGCACGATAGCCGTCAGCATCAGCAATGGCAGGGTGGAAGTGCATGAAAGAAAGGATCAATAACAGCAAGGGAATGATATCAACACGCATGATCAAAGTTATTTGTTGCCTGGCTTTACTTATACAGGGTGCATTGATGGCCGGGGCCCAGGAACTTAATGAAAACTATTTTCAGCAACCGCCGTCTGCCTACGGCATCCGCTGCTGGTGGTGGTGGCTCAACGGCAACGTCAGCAAACAATCCATTACGCGCGACCTGGAGGCGATGAAGGAAAAAGGTTTCAGCGGCGCCAGCATTGTAGACGCTGGCGGACAGGATCAGCGGGGCAATGCCACGGTGCCTGCGGGGCCGATGTTTGGATCGCCCGCCTGGCAGGAACTGTTCAGGCATGCAGTAAAAGAAGCAAAGCGGCTGGGCCTTGAGCTCAGCCTGAATATACAGAGCGGCTGGAACCTGGGCGCCCCGGATGTGCAGCCGCAGGAGGCCGCTAAACACCTCAGCTGGTCTGAAACAATAGTAAGCGGCAACGGCGTACATACACTGCCGTTACCCCGGGCCGTACATGGGTTTTATAAAGACATTGTAGTACTGGCCTTTCCCTTGGGAGATACCGCAGGTATAAAACCCCTGCATCATCTGCGGCTGAAAGCTGCTTTTGATGAAGCAGGTATATCTGCTCCCGACACCCGTTACCTGCTGGAAGAAGATACTACCGCAAATTATCGCGTACATGCAGACAGCAGGAAAGTGATCGACATTTCCCGTCTGATGGATAGTACGGGCAGGCTTTCCTGGAAGGCGCCCGCAGGTAAATGGGTGGTGATCCGCATGGGGTATACGCTCAACGGCGCGGATATCTCTACTTCCAGCGATCAATGGAAAGGGCTGGTGATCGATCATATGAGCCGCCGGCACTTTACCCGTTATTGGGACACGCACGTAAAACCGCTGCTGGAAAGCATAGGCCCGGATGCGGGCACAACACTCCGTTACCTGCAGACAGACAGCTGGGAGCTGGGCGGCATTAACTGGACGGAAGATTTTATGCAGGAATTCCGTCGCAGGAGAGGATATGATCTGAAGCCTTTCCTGCCTGTAGTAGCAGGTAAGATCATAGACAGCAGGGAGGCGAGCAACCGTTTCCTGGCAGATCTGCGTAAAACGATCAGTGATTGTATAGCTGACAATCATTATAAAGTGTTCAGGGAAAAGGCCGCTGCCTATGGTATGGGTTTACAGGCGGAATCAGGCGGGCCGCACGCCGGGCCTTTTGACGGGCTGAAGAATTTAGGGCATAGCGAGATCATGATGGGCGAGTTCTGGTCGCCATCCCCCCATCGCCCGCGGCCGGAAAACCGCTTTTTTGTAAAACAGGCGGCCAGCGCGGCGCATATCTACAATAAGAAGTTGGTTGGAGCAGAAGCCTTCACCACCATTGGCCGTCACTGGGATGATGTTATCTGGGAGCATATGAAGCCCAGCTTTGATCATGAAATATGCGCCGGGCTCAATCTGACGGTACTGCATACCTTCACCAGTTCGCCGGCAGAGATGGGCGTACCCGGACAGGAATATTTTGCAGGCACGCATATTAATCCCAATGTTACCTGGTGGAAATATGCCGATGCTTTTTTCCGCTACATGGCGCGTACGCAGTATATGATGCAGGAAGGCCGTTTTGTAGCGGATGTGCTGTACTACTATGGAGATCATATACCCAATATTGTGCGGCGTAAAGAAGATGATCCCGCCGGTGTGCTGCCCGGCTATGATTATGATGTGATCAATGAAGAACGTCTGCTGGCGCTGCAGGTAAAGGAGGGACGGCTGGTATTGCCCCATGGCATGCAATACCGGGTACTGGTATTACCCGCGCACCGCGTGTTATCATTGGCTGCACTCCGCAAAGTACATCAGCTGGTGTTGGCAGGAGCAACGGTGATCGGTTCGCCCACACAGCGGATCATAAGCCTGGAACAGGGGCAGGCAGCACAACAGCAGTTACGGCAGCTGGTGGCAGCGTTATGGGGAAGGGATACTTTAAGCCGGGGCAGCCGGCAGGCAGGGAAAGGGCGTATGGTTTGGGGATATACCGCTGCAGCGTGGCTGTCGTCACAGGGAGTAGCGGCAGACTGCCATTTTGATGCGCCTGATACCGCATTTGGATATATCCATCGCCGTTGGAATGATGCCGACTATTATTTTGTCAGCAGCAGGCAGCGGGAAGCCTCTGCCGCGAAGGTAAGCTTTCGTGTAAGCGGCCGCCTGCCGGAGCGCTGGGATCCGGTAACCGGTCATACACAGCCGTTGGCAGCCTATACGCAGGCCAATGGCATTACTACAGTGCCGCTGTCTTTTGCGCCGTATGGGTCCTGGTTCATAGTGTTCAGGAAACCCGTTCCTGTTACGCAGCAGGGAACTGCCGTCGGCAACTTCCCGGAAATACGCCCGGTGGATACATTACACGGCCCCTGGCAGCTGCATTTTGACGAGCGCTGGGGAGGCCCGGCATCAGTAGTGTTCCCTGCCCTCAGCAGCTGGACCGAACGGCCGGAAGAAGGGATCCGTTATTACTCTGGTACTGCGGTATATCGCAAGGAATTTTCGGTAGATACAGGTAAACTGCAGGCAGGAAAGCCGCTGTACCTGAACCTGGGAAGCGTGAAGGATGTAGGCATTGCCAGTGTAACGCTCAATGGCCGGAAGCTGGGCGTACTATGGGCCCCACCATACCGTGTATCCATTAGCGGTATAGTGCAGGCAGGCAATAATGTACTGGAGATTGAAGTGATCAACAGTTGGCGTAACCGGCTGATAGGCGATCGTAATAAGCCCGAAGCGCAGCGTTTCACAAAAACAAATATTACTATCCGCCCGGAGTGGGCTTTGCAGGAATCGGGATTATTGGGACCGGTAACACTGGAAGCAGCGCACTAAGTATACAATTTTACACGTTCAAGTAGGCCGCGCAGGATCCTGAGCGCGCGCGCCAGCTGATGTTTCACCGTGGAAGGGCTGATGCCCATCAGCTCAGCCACCTCCTTGCGGGTAAAGCCTGAAACATAAGTAAGCTGAAATACCTTGGCAGACATAGGAGGCACTTTAGGGAGCACCAGTGACAGTTGATCCCATAGTTCGTCATGTTGTTCCTCATAGCCGGCGCTTGTTTCTTCGCCCACCAGGAGCTTTTTCAGTTTCTTTTTCCTGAGGGCCTCATTCCTGAGTTTGTTGAGGCACCTGTTACGGATAGAGCAATGCAGGAAACTCTTCAGCGAAACGTTGACACTGGTAAACAGTTTTCGTTCCCAGCAGTCCATAAAGAAATCCTGTACGGTGTCGTGAGCTTCCGTCTCATCATCGAGCATAGTAAGGGCTACGTAGACAAGCCACCTGCGGTACAGTTCGAAGAGTTGGGCAAACGCGGTGTCATCGCCATTCTGTAACCTGTTTAATAAAAGCTGGTCGTTTGTGTTCATGCAGCAGATATGATTGGGTTGGTAGATTAACATAATACACCAATCGCAGTCAATGCTATCAGCATGGAGGGAGGGCAGTAAAAATCACGGGCAGTTGGTAGAATTAAGAATTAATGACTAATAATTAAGCATCAGAGGGGCTTGTGTCCGGATGGGCACAATGGCATTGGAATTATTAACTATTAATTGTTAATTCTAGATTAATATACGGAGGAATGGGGAAGGCGGATTTTGAGGGATGGTAGAAATCGGGCCAAATATGAGAAATTGCGCAGTGCGTTAACAAGCTATTAACGTGCTGCGCAATTTTGTCCTGATGGGTGTGTTATATTGAGCAGTGCCAGTTTACCTGAAATGCAGAACGCCGTTATCATCAATATAGTAGTCTATGTTTACGGCGTTCTTCAGGCCTTCCATGAATGCTTCTACAGGTTCATGTTTGTCTACCATACCGCTGAAATGCTTTGTCTGTGCGGGTGAGCCGCTGTCTACTACAGCGGTGACGCCCAGGTGGCGGCCCAGGATGGTGCATATTTCTGCGATAGGCGCCTGTACAAAAAAGTGTTTGCCATCGCGCCAGCTCAGTACTTTCCCGGGATCGAAGGCCTGGGTAATAAGGCCTTTCCCGGCTGTATACACGGCTTCCATACCGGGTTTGATAATAGTGGTATGTTGGCCTGCGTTCATCTTTACAGCGCCGCTTACCAGGGATACCTTTACCTTATCCTGCTCATAAGCGTTGATATTGAATTCCGTGCCCAGCACCTGTATAGTACTTTGCGGGGTATGGATGATCAGCGGTTTGGAAGGATCTGGCGCTGCTTTCACATAGGCTTCCCCGTTCAGCAGGGTGATTTCCCTGGTGTTGCCATTGAAGCTGAAGGGAAACCGGAGGCGCGAATCTGCATTGAGCCATATTTCTGTGCCATCTGCCAGTATTACTTTATAATCTTTGGCAGCGGGAACGATCAGGGTATGTTGCCCGCTAACGTTGAATGCATCTTTCGCATCGAAGTGTAATGACTGCGCCCCGTTATACAATTGTACATCCCCCAGGCTGATCAGAGATGGGTGCTCCGGCAGGGGAATCGTTCGCTGGCTGGCGAGTTTGAGCTGAACATGCTCAGAAGCAGCATGCGGCGCCGTTCCTCTTGAAAAATAGTAATACCCCGCGCCGCTGAGTATCAGTCCGGCTACTACGGCGGCAGCCATCAGTTTACCGGGACGGAAAGATGGTGTGGCGGTGATATGTTCCGGGGAATGAGGTCTTATGTCGTGCAGGATATTATTCCATTCATCGTCGTGTTGAAGGCGGTCAAGGTCGAGGTCTTCTTCGTCCCCCAATGCAAAAGCCAGTGTCTGTAGCGCCTCCTGCATGAATTCGTCTTTGGGGACTGCTGCTTCCAGGTAGCGGAGGTCTTTCGGACTGATAATGCCGGCCATTTTTTCGCACATCAGTTGCCAGATATGCTCGTTTTGCTGTACGCTGAGCTTTGGTTTCACAGTAATAGTGTTTCGGTTGTACCATACAGGAATAACATACAAGTGTTTATATGGTCCTGCTGGCTGAAAATCTTATTGGGGTACTCAAGGGATAACCGGGTGCAACGCATGCTGTTTTCTGCAACGTTCGGTAAAGGCGCGGAACAGGAAAGTCCTTAGCGGTACATCTACATGTTTAAAGAGCTGCTGCTCCCAGCATTCAATGAAAAAGTCTTCCACCATTTTTTTTGCCTTTGCAATATGCGCCTTATCAGACACATCAACGTCGGGGATAGTAGCAGCGGCTACCATCAGCAGCCATACCCGGTATTGTTTGAAGGTATCATTTAATGCATTTGGGTCGCGCTTCTTAAGTTTACGTAAAAGCTGCCTGTCATCCTTCATGACTGTTGGTTTCATGCGATGAAGTTTGTTGATGTTATAATTTCCACACAGGTACCAGGGGGACTTTGAGGGAAGAGCGCATCTAAGTTCAGGACAGAACATTAGTGTTTATCTGACAGGCAAAAAAAGACCCATCTGTTTAAAAATACGCAAAATACCAGTTTACAGATGTTAACATGCCAGCAATTTTTCCGATATCGTAAAATCTTTTCCCGATTTCGTAAACCAAATTGTCTTAAGAGTAGGATTTTTGCGGCGTCAAATCAATTGTTTTAAAGAATGGGCTTTACAATGGGTAAGGGATTATTAGTGTTTATTTGCATGTTTTTAGGCCTGACTACTATCGCATTGGCCAGCGAAGAGGATCAATTTTCACATATTAAAGGAAAGGTAATTACAACTGACGGGAAACCGGCGCCTTACGTTAGTGTACAGATAACAGGCACCACCAAGGGGGCTGTTACGGACGAGAACGGTGAATTCAGTATCCGGAGGCTGGTTCCCGGTACCTATACCCTGCGTATTTCCTTGGTGGGCTTTGCCCCGGTAGAAAAGCAGGTTGCTGCAGTGGCGGGGCAAACCGCCGATGTGTCTTTTGAATTGCAGCTGAATGACAAGCAGTTACAGGAGGTAGTGATCTCCGGGCAAAGGAGGCTGAGGGCTTCCTCCAGCGACTATGCCAATAAAATGACCCTGAAGAACCTGGAAAACGCCCAGACAACTGTTTCGGTATCAAAGGAATTAATGAAAGAGCAGGTGGTGCTTACTGTTGACGACGCTATGCGTAACGTACCTGGTCTTACCAAAATGTGGGATGCCACCGGCCGCAGCGGTGACGGGGGCAGCTATTACAACCTCCGCGGCTTTATTGTACAGAGCCAGCTGCGTAATGGTGTAGCCGGTAACGTATCCAGCAGGATCGACGTAGCGAACCTGGAAAAGATAGAAGTGCTGAAAGGCCCTTCCGCCACTTTATTTGGTAACGTACTCACCAGCTATGGTGGCCTGATCAACCGTATCACTAAAAAGCCTTATGATGCATTCGGCGGTGAAGTGAACTTTACCGCAGGCAATTACGGGCTGTATCGTATGGGAGCAGATGTAAATGCTCCGCTGGATAAGGATCATAATGTGCTGTTGCGCGTGAATTCCGCCTATTCTTATGAAAACAGCTGGCAGGACAACGGTTGGGCAAGGAATTTCGTATTTGCGCCTAGCCTGTCTTATAAGGTAAATGATAAGCTGTCATTTTTATTCGATGCGGAGTTTGCGCAAGGTACCAATACCGGGATGAACGTATTTTTCTTCCCCTGGGGACAAACCATGACGGCCCTGGGATATGACCGTGCAGACCAGCTGAAGATCGACTACAAACGTTCTTATGTAAACGATGATATCTACCAGACTGCCAGGAACATCAACTTCTTCGGGCAGATGAATTATAAGATCTCAGGTAACTGGACTTCCCAGACCAACTTTACAATGACCAACAGTTTTTCTGACGGACCCTCACCGTACTTTTACCTGCTGCCAAACAACATGATCTCCCGCAATGATCAGTATACGAATAACAGTAAGGACCAGGTGATTGAGATCCAGCAGAACTTTATAGGTGATTTCCAGATCGGCAGCCTGCGCAACCGCCTGACAGCCGGTCTTGACTTCTTCTATCGTAACTCTGATCAGTTCTTTGGCGGTAACACACTGGATACGATTGATGTAAGCCTGGATGTTATTCCCAACTACGGCGATTTCAACCGTATTAACCTGGATAGGCTTTACCAGGAGAAAGGTAATTCTTTTGTTTACCCTTCTATATTTACCAGCAACACTTACAGCGCTTATGTGTCTGATGTATTGAACCTGACAGACAACCTGCTGGTGCTAGGTGCGTTACGTGCAGATCATTACGTTTACAACGGCGCATATGATGCCACTACCGGTAAGTCAGACGGCGCCTATAACCAGACGAAGCTGTCTCCAAAAGTGGGTATCGTATACCAGCCCATCAGGGATGCTGTGGCCCTGTTTGCCAACTATCAGAATGGTTTCACCAATAATGCGCCCGGACTTGATCCCAGCACAGGCAAACAGATCTCTTACAAACCCGAAAATGCCAACCAGTGGGAAGCCGGTGTGAAACTGGATCTGTTTGAAGGAAAACTGACCAGCACCATCAGCTACTATGATATCAAAGTGAAGGATATATTAAGACCATCTGACAGACCTAACGTATCTGTACAGGATGGTACCCAGTACAGCAAGGGTATTGATGTAGATCTGATCGCAAATCCTTTCCGCGGCATGAGCGTAGTGGCAGGATTTGCCTATAACGATTCAAAACTTGAAAAAGTCGCCGATAAGAATGTGGAGGGCCGTCGTCCCGGTACCGCAGGCGCTCCTTATGTAGCTAACCTCTGGTTGAGCTACCGTATACCTGCCGGTAACCTGAGCGGTCTTGGATTTGGTTTTGGCGGAAACTATGCTGCTGACAACAAGATCATCAACGACGCTGCACTCGGTGTGTTTACACTGCCTTCCTATACGGTCCTGAACGCATCTGTGTTTTATGATCAGCCTAAATTCAGGGTGTCTGCAAAAATGGATAACCTGACCAATGAAAGATACTGGATCGGGTATACCACGGTAAATCCGCAGAAATTAAGGAGCTTTGCAGCCAGTCTGGCGTTTAAGTTCTAGGCAGACCAGGAAATACTAACCTATATAATGCGAACCGCTAACCTGATATGACAAAAGAAAAGAACGTAAAATACTGGATCGGAAAGATCCACCTTTGGCTCGGACTCAGTTCCGGGCTATTGGTTTTATTCCTGGGCCTGACCGGCTGTATACTCGCCTTTCAGCGGGAGATAGAGAGCGTAACGCTTTCCTTCCGGGATATTAAAAATGAACAACGCGCCATGCTTGCCCCTTCTGAACTGAAAGCACTGGCAGAGAAGGTATTGCCGGGTAAAGCAGTACACAGCGTTAGTTTTTATAAGAAGGACAGGGCCGCAGAAGTGGCGTTCTTTAGTTTTGAACCTGCCTACTATTATACCGTATATATCAATCCCTATGATGGAAAAGTGCTGAAGGTGAAGGATATGAATAAGGATTTCTTCCGGGTTGTGTTGCTGGGGCATCTTTATTTATGGCTGCCGCCTACGATAGGTACACCTATTGTGGGAACTGCCACGCTGGTTTTCCTGGTGATGCTGATCTCCGGCCTGGTGTTGTGGTGGCCCAGGAACAAGGCGGCACGCAAGCAGCGGTTTTCTATCAAATGGAATGCAAAATGGAGAAGGGTCAATTACGACCTGCATAATGTAATGGGATTCTATATCACCTGGGTAATGATCTTTATTGTTATTACCGGTTTGGTATGGACCTTCCAGTGGTTTGCGAAGTCGGTATACTGGATCAGCTCCGGCGGTAAGAGTAACCTGGTGGCCTATTACGAGCCCATGTCTGATAAGGCTGGGAAAGCAACAGCATCCCTGGCAGATGCACCTGTAGAGGATAAAGTATACAACATCATGCGTGCGGAATATCCTGCTGCAGAAATGATAGAAGTGCATATACCTGAGAACGATACTGTTTCAGTGGCTGGTGTGGCCAACCCGGATATTGATACCTACTGGAAGATGGACATCCGCTATTTTGATCAGTATACTCTGAAGGATATTCCTGTGAAACATTCCTATGGGAAATTCGCGGAGGCATCTGTGGCGGATAAAGTGGCCAGGCTGAATTATGACACGCATGTAGGACAGATATGGGGACTGGCAGGAAAGATCATGGTGTTCTTTGCCAGTTTAGTGGCAGCGAGCCTGCCGGTGACGGGGTTCTATATCTGGTGGGGCAGGAAGTATAAAAAAGAAAAAAGAAAGCCGGTAGGGGTGAAGCAGGTGGCGGTGGCGTAGGTACGAGTAACTTATCTCCGTACCTTTACGCTCTAAATTTAACACGTCATGAAATGGAGCAACTTGCCTGAGTCCCCTGTGCGGAAACTGATCGGCTGGACATTCCTCGCCGCGGTTATTACAGCCACTATGCCCACACAGGCGCAGCAGCGCCCCTCACAGAAAAAGCAATTCATCACCAGCCTGATGGCGAAGATGACATTAGACGAGAAGATCGGTCAGCTGAACCTGCTTACCAGCGACATGGATGTGACCGGCCCCTTTATGAAACCCGGTTATAAAAAAGATGTTGAATCCGGTCTCTGCGGTGCTATCTTCAACGCATATACCCCGCAATATACCCGCCAGCTGCAGGAAATGGCTGTTAAAACCCGGCTGAAAATCCCGCTGCTTTTTGGCTACGATGTTATTCACGGGCATAAGACCATTTTCCCCATTCCCCTGGGTGAAGCCTGTACCTGGGATATGGCCCTGTTGGAAAAAAGCGCCCGTATCGCCGCGCAGGAAGCCAGCGCTGACGGCCTTCACTGGACCTACTCGCCTATGGTTGACATTGCCCGTGATCCCCGCTGGGGCCGCGTAGCAGAAGGAGTAGGAGAGGATACCTGGTACGGCACCCAGGTGGCCAAAGCCAAAGTAAAAGGCTACCAGGGGTCTGACCTTGCGGCTGCCAACACGGTGCTTGCGTGTGTAAAACACTTTGCCTTATACGGCGCAGTAGAAGCAGGACGCGACTATAACAGTGTAGACATGAGCCGCCGCCGGATGTACCAGGACTACCTGCCTCCCTATAAAGCTGCCATTGATGCCGGTGTGGCTACTGTAATGACCTCTTTCAATGATATTGACGGCATACCGGCCACCGGTAATAAATGGCTGCTGAAAGAACTGTTGCGCAAGGAATGGGGCTTCAAAGGTTTTGTAGTAACAGACTATACCGCTATCAATGAAATGATCAACCACAGCGTGGCCAAAGACGAATACGAAGCCGGCGGCCTGGCCCTGAATGCTGGTGTGGACATGGATATGCAGGGAGGGGTGTACGCAGGGCAGCTTAAAAGACTGCTGCAACAAAAAAAGGTAACGCAAAGCCAGATAGACAGCGCCGTATATCGCGTACTGGCGGCTAAATACGACCTGGGCCTCTTCCAGGATCCCTTCCGTTACTGCGATACCGCCCGGGCACAACGTGAGATCATGAGTGCAGAAAATCTACAGGCTGCCCGCGAGATCGCACAACGTTCTATTGTACTGCTGAAGAATGAAACACAGCTGCTGCCGCTTAAAAAACAAGGTACCATTGCCCTGATCGGCCCCCTGGCAAACAGCCAGCGGGATATGATCGGTAACTGGTCTGCCGCCGGTGACGCTTCCAAAGCGGTGACCCTCCTGCAAGGCATTAAGAATAAGGTGGGCGATGGAGTGAAAGTGCTCACTGCTCCCGGGGCCTATATTACCAGCGATACCGGTCTGCTGAAGAAGGCCTATCAGAAAGCCCGCATTGAGGCAGCCGATACTGCCAACGCGGCGCAGATGCTCAATGATGCAGTGGCCCTGGCCAAACAGGCAGACGTGGTGATCATGGCTCTCGGAGAATCGCAAGGTATGACAGGCGAAGCTGCCAGCCGCTCCAACATCAGCATACCGGAGAATCAGCAGCAGTTGCTGAAAGCGGTGCATGCTACCGGCAAACCCATCGTACTGGTGTTGATGAATGGCCGCCCGCTTACACTGGAATGGGAAGATGCTAACATCCCGTCTATACTGGAGACCTGGTTCCTTGGTACAGAAGCCGGTAATGCGATTGCAGATGTGCTTTTCGGCGACTATAATCCCGCAGGTAAGCTCACCATGACCTTTCCGCGCAATGCAGGGCAGATACCCATCTACTATAATCACCGCAGCACCGGCCGTCCGCTGGATCCAAACAATAAATACACATCCAAATACCTGGATGTATCCAATGATCCTTTGTATCCCTTTGGATACGGTCTTAGTTATACGAAATTCACTTACGGCACCCCGCAGATCGATAAGCAGCAGCTGAAAGCCGCTGAAACGCTGCGTGTGAGTGTGGAAGTAAGCAATACCGGTGATTACGACGGAGAAGAAGTGGTACAGCTTTATGTCAGAGATAAAACTGCCAGTGTTACCCGCCCGGTAAAAGAACTGAAAGGATTTGAAAAGATTGCCCTGAAAAAAGGAGAGAAGCGTACGGTTTCTTTTACTATTACCACGGACGACCTGAAGTTCTATGACAAGAATATGAAGTGGACCTATGAGCCGGGCGATTTTACCGTGTTTGTAGGTACCAACAGCAGGGATGCGGAAGGGGTTGATTTTACTTTGGTGCCATAAGCGCTGGTGTTTTGAAAGCATTAAAAAGGTCTTACCAGACAACCTGGTAAGACCTTTTTAGCGTTGGCGGAAACAAGTTAAGCAGTGGTTTTCAGCTGTTCCCCATTTACCCTTGGTAAATTGGGATCAGCTCTGTAACCAGTCCACATTTCAATCTTGTCTAAATCCATCGCAATCTTGACCAGATGCCCATCAACAACATAAAGCCTTCCATCGATGACCTGAAGATGTCCTTCGATGATATTGACCCGTCCCTCAAGGGTATCAAGTCGTTGTTCAACTTTGTCGAGCCGGACTTCGATTTTGTCTAGCCGCTTTTCAACCTGGTCAATCCGGACTTCCACCTGGTCCAACCGGACTTCGATTTTGGCAAGCCGCTTTTCAACCTGGTCCAACCGGACTTCGATTTTGGCAAGCCGTTCTTCAACAGCGTCAAACCGTTTGTCGATGGCGTCAAATTTAGCTTCAAATTTAACTTCCATAACACTCAATTGGGAAATAATGGATGATAACATCTCTCTTTCAGACATACATGGTAGTTTAAAGAGGTTAATAGTTAAAATCGAAGGTAAATTTTCTTCGGATCACTTCCAAAATAAAATAGCTAGTTATACAATGATTATCAATATGATATGATGTATTCGTTTTCTTGATCTGCATCAATTTTTCAAGGCAGTTGCTCCACTTTTAACCCCAATTAATTTTGATTTTCCGCATTTCTTACTATTTTTGCCCCGTCATTATGATTATTAACGTACATATCCATCATCACCATCATTCTTACCGCGCTGGTAGGCTGGGATGATATTATGTATAAGAAACATATTTAAACATCAAAGGCTTACCTGCAGAGGTAGGCCTTTGTTGTTTTCAGACATAGCGGGAATATATCACGAACCAATAAATAAAAACATAACAACGGATGAAACTGAAAATTGCCATCCAGAAATCCGGCCGCCTGCACGAGGATTCTATGAAGCTGCTGAAAGAATGTGGCATAGACATCAACAACGGGGTCAACAAACTTAAAACAGAAGCCAGTAACTTCCCCCTGGAAGTCTTCTTCCTCCGCGATGATGATATCCCGCAGTATATTGAAGACGGCGTAGCCGACCTGGGTATGGTAGGAGAGAACGTGGTCCTGGAAAAGAACAAACAGGTAAACGTGGTGGAAAAACTGGGCTTTGGCAAATGCCGGTTGTCCGTTGCTGTTCCCAAAACCCTGGAATACGAAGGGGTCAATAATCTCGCCGGTCTCCGCATCGCCACCAGCTACCCGGTGATCGTAGCGCAGTTCCTTAAGAAGAATAAGATACAGGCAGAGATCCATGAGATCAGCGGATCTGTGGAAATCGCCCCCGGCATTGGCCTGGCAGACGCTATCTGCGACCTGGTAAGCAGTGGTTCCACCCTGTTCATGAACGGCCTGAAAGAAGCAGAAGTGATCCTGAAATCAGAAGCCGTACTGATCGCCAACAAAAGCCTCAGCACTGAACAGCAGCAATTGCTGCAGAAACTGCTGTTCCGCATCCAGGCAGTGAAGAAAGCCAAGAACAACAAGTACATCCTGCTGAACGCACCCAACGATAACCTGCAGGAGATCATCCGACTGCTGCCCGGAATGAAAAGCCCCACCGTACTGCCGCTGGCAGAAGAAGGCTGGAGCTCTGTACACTCCGTGCTCAATGAGAACGAATTCTGGGATATTATCGAGAGCCTGAAAGCCGCCGGCGCACAGGGAATCCTGGTTGTGCCAATCGAAAAAATGGTAATTTAAAATTGACATGCAAATATTCCAGCATCCCGACAAATCTACCTGGCCGGCGCTCCTGCAACGTCCGGTGATGGATACTACCGCACTGGAAAACAGTGTAGGCGCTATCCTCCGCGAAATAAAACAGGATGGTGATAAAGCCGTACGTAAATACGCCCTGCAGTTCGATAAAGTTCAGCTGAACGATCTGCAGGTCACTGAAAGTGAATTTGCCCATGCTACCGCTACCCTTGAACCTGCTCTCAAACAAGCCATCCTTCAGGCTAAGCATAACATCGAAACCTTTCACCGTGCACAACATGAAGCCGGCAGGATCATAGAGACCATGCCCGGTGTGCAATGCTGGCGAAAGTCTGTAGCTATTGAAAAAGTAGGTTTATACATTCCCGGTGGTTCCGCACCTTTGTTCTCTACCATCCTCATGCTGGGCATTCCCGCTATGATAGCCGGTTGTAAGGAGATCGTACTTTGTACGCCTTCCAATGCTGCCGGAGCGGTGCATCCCGCAATCCTCTTCGCTGCCCGGCAGGTAGGGATAGACAGGGTGTTCAAAATAGGAGGGGTACAGGCCATCGGCGCCATGGCCTATGGCACGGAAACGGTTCCTAAAGTATTTAAGATCTTTGGTCCGGGTAACCAATACGTCACCTGCGCCAAACAGCTGATCAATAAAGATGGCGTAGCGATAGATATGCCCGCAGGCCCCTCTGAAGTGGCCGTACTGGCAGACGATAGCTGTGTACCGGCTTTCGTTGCAGCCGATCTTTTGTCGCAGGCAGAACACGGTCCGGATAGCCAGGTGCTGCTGGTTACCACATCCGCCGCCGTGATCAGCGCCGTACAGGCGGAAGTGAACACCCAGCTGGAACAGCTGCCCCGCCGTGATATTGCCGCCCAGGCTTTACAACACAGCCGCCTGGTACTGGTAGCGGATATGACAACCGCCATGGAGCTGCTGAACGCCTATGCCCCCGAGCACCTGATCATTGCCTGTAAGGATGATATTACCCTTGCCGACGGTGTGGTGAATGCCGGCTCCGTTTTCCTGGGTAACTATTCGCCTGAAAGCGCGGGCGATTATGCCTCCGGCACCAATCATACGCTGCCTACCAACGGTTATGCAAGAGCTTATAGCGGCGTATCTTTGGATAGCTTTATTAAGAAGATCACCTTCCAGCGCCTCAGCCTTGAAGGCCTGCAGCAGATAGGCCCCGCCATCGAAGCAATGGCCGCCGCAGAGGGACTGGATGGACACCGCAATGCGGTGACCATCAGAATTAAGCATTAATAATTCTGACGGCTTGATCGCCATTACTAAAGTAAGTGCCTTGCAATGCTATAATAGTATTCAACGAACATCGAGTTCACGCTGAACATTACCTTTACTATAATTAATTATTAATTACAATGTTCGATCTCAATAAACTGCTACGCAACAACATCCGGCAGCTGGTGCCTTACTCCTCCGCCAGGGACGAGTTCAAGGGCGCCGCACAGATCTTCCTGGATGCTAATGAGAACAGCTTCGGCTCTCCGCTGCCCACTGCGTACAACCGCTACCCCGATCCTATGCAGTGGAAGGTGAAATACAAATTGGCGGATATTAAAGGCGTGCCGCCTCAGCATATCTTCCTGGGTAATGGCAGCGATGAAGTGATAGATGTGCTGTACAGGGCCCTCTGCAACCCGGGGGTAGACAATGTAATACTATGCCCGCCCACTTATGGTATGTACGAAGTAAGCGCGCATATCAATGATGTGGTGATCCGCAATGTGAGCCTGACAGAAGACTTCCAGCTGGATATGCCCGCCATGCAACAGGCTATTGATGAACACACCAAGCTGATTTACATCTGCTCTCCCAATAATCCTACCGGTAACTCCATTAACCGGGAAGATATAGAGATGCTGCTGAATAACTTTGACGGCATAGTGGTAGTAGATGAAGCATATATCAATTTTGCCCGCCAGAAAACCTTCATCCAGGAGCTGACAGAATATCCCAACCTGGTAGTGATGCAAACGCTTTCCAAAGCATGGGGCCTGGCAGCATTACGTGTAGGCATGGCCTTTGCCAGCGAAGAGATCATTCATGTGATGAACAAGATCAAGCCGCCTTATAACATCAGCCAGGCCGCACAGGAACTGGCTCTGCAGGCGCTGGAGAATGTTCAGCAGGTAAATGAATGGATCCGCGAAACAGTGATAGAAAGGGATAAGCTCTCTGCAGCGCTGGCACAACTGCCGCTGGTAACAAAAGTATATCCCAGCGATGCCAACTTCATACTGGCCCGCACTACCGATGCCAAAGGTATTTATCAATACCTGGTAGGGCAGGGCATAGTTGTGCGCGACCGCTCCAAAGTGGAGCTCTGCGCCGGCTGTCTGCGTATTACCGTAGGAACGCCCGAAGAGAATGCAACGCTGATCAACGCACTATCTGCCGTCGAAAGCCTGAAAGTGTAACTCATCCATGCCCGTCATCTTTTAACACAATCAATTAATTTGATGAAACGAGTACTTTTCATAGATCGCGACGGTACCCTTATCAAAGAAGTGCCGCCCACCTACCAGATCGACAGCCTGGAAAAAATTGAATACTATCCCAAAGTGTTTACCTATATGGCCAGGATAGCGGCAGAAATGGATTATGAGCTGGTAATGGTCACCAACCAGGACGGGCTTGGCACCGGGTCTTTTCCTGAAGCGCATTTCTGGTTGGTACAAGACCGGATCATCCGCGCTTTTGAGAACGAAGGCGTGCGCTTCAGCGCCGTACACGTAGATCGCACTTTCCCCCATGAGAACGCGCCTACCCGCAAACCGGGCACGGGTATGCTTACAAAGTATTTCTCAGCTGAGTATGACCTGGCTAATTCCTTTGTGATAGGCGACCGCATCACCGATGTAGAGCTGGCCAGGAACCTGGGCGCCAAAGCCATCTGGATGAACGAAGGCACAGGGCTGGGCAGCGGCGAGATCAAAGGTGCAGCAGACGCCCTCAAACCGGTGATCGCACTGGAATCTACCGACTGGGCCAAAATATACGAGTTCCTGAAACTTGGCCTGCGTACCGTTACGCACACACGCACTACCAAGGAAACAGATATCAGTATCTCCCTCAACCTGGATGGTAAAGGCCAGGCACACATTGAAACCGGTCTTGGTTTCTTTGACCATATGCTGGAGCAGATTGCCCGGCACGGCAACATTGATCTCAGCATCAAAGCCAAAGGCGACCTGCACATTGATGAACATCATACCATAGAAGATACGGGCATTGCCCTGGGCGAGGCCATGGCAAAAGCCCTGGCAGACAAAAGAGGCATGGAGCGCTATGGTTTCTGTCTGCCCATGGATGATTGCCTGGCGCAGGTGGCCATCGACTTTGGCGGCCGCAACTGGATTGTATGGGATGCCGCATTCTACCGCGAGAAGATAGGCGAGATGCCTACGGAGATGTTCTTCCACTTCTTCAAATCGTTTGCTGATGCCGCCCGCTGTAATTTGAACATCAAGGCGGACGGTGAGAATGAACATCACAAGATAGAAGCCATCTTCAAGGCCTTTGCCAAAGCCATCAAAATGGCCGTAAGGCGGGATCCGATGAATTTGCAGCTGCCAAGTACCAAAGGGGTGCTATAAGAGCGGTTAGCTGTTGGCTATTGGCTTTTAGCAGTGATTTGTGGGGAGGGTACCCGATATACCGCGCATAGCTAATAGCCGGCAGCTGGAAGCTTAAAAAAAATTTGCATTTCTTGAAAAAACCACCCATATTTGCGATGCAATGAATAAGAACATGACATACAAACATTGGTGGTGGCACAAGATCAAATCCTGATACTGTGTTACAGTGCCGTGTTTCGTAAGAAATAAACTCATTCTGAAGGCTCGCTGTTACACAGCGGGCCTTCTCTCTTTTAAGCCCATTGCGAAAAGCTAATAAAGCCTAAAGCTCAAACCAACATGCGTACCATTCAAGTAAAAACGAGATCCAAACAGATGCTGGCGGATGTATATACCCCGGTTGGCATTTACCTCCGGCTGCGCGATAAGTTCCCGGGCACCGTATTGCTGGAAAGTACAGACTACCGCGCCAGTGAGAACAGCTTCTCCTTTATATGCGTAAAGCCCATCGCAGGCATCGAAGTAACTTCTACCAGCAATTTTGAATTCAAGTATCCCAACCTGCCTGTAGAGCGCAAGCAGCTGAAAAGTAAGGAGAGCGTGCTGGATGAGCTGCAGCAGTTCCTGGGTAATTTCAGCTTTACGGGCCAGTCGCCCCTCCCGGTGGTACGCAGCCTGTTTGGTTACACTACTTTCGATGCCGTACAGTTCTTTGAGACCATTGAATTCAACAAGCAGAAGCCCAATGGCAGTACCATACCGCTGATGCGCTATCGCTTCTATCAATACGTGATAGCGATCAACCACTTCAAGGATGAACTGTATCTCTGCGAAAACCAGGTGGATGGACTGGACAGCGAGTTTGAGCTGATAGAATCGCTGATAAAGCACAAAGATGTGCCTACCTACAGCTTTACAGCACTGGGCGATGAAGAAAGTAATATGACGGATGCCGACTACATGCAGATGGTAGAACAGGGCAAACAACACTGCTTCCGTGGAGATGTGTTCCAGGTAGTGCTTTCCAGGGCCTTCCGTCAGCAATATAAAGGAGACGAATTCAATGTGTACCGCGCCCTGCGTTCCATCAATCCTTCCCCTTACCTCTTCTACTTTGATTATGGCGATTATAAGCTGATGGGATCCTCTCCCGAAGCGCAATTGGTGATAAAAAATAAGAAGGCCACCATCCACCCCATAGCAGGCACCTTCCGCCGCACGGGAGATGATGTGCAGGACCAGCAGCTGGCCGATAAATTACTGCTGGATCCCAAGGAAAATGCCGAGCATGTGATGCTGGTAGACCTGGCCCGTAATGACCTCAGCCGTCATGCATCTAACGTAGAAGTAGCGTCTTACCGCAAGATTCAGTACTACTCTCACGTGATACACCTGGTGAGCGAAGTAACAGGCCAGATCAAACCCGATATGAATCCCTTCTCACTGCTGGCAGCCACTTTCCCGGCAGGTACCCTGAGCGGGGCGCCCAAATACAGGGCCATGCAGATCATTGATCAGTATGAGCCTACTGCCCGTGGCTTCTATGGCGGATGTATCGGCGCTGTAAGCTTCAACGGCGACTTCAATCATGCCATTATGATCCGCTCCATGCTGAGTAAGTCCAATACATTGTATTACCAGGCAGGCGCCGGAGTAGTGGCCAAATCGGTAGCCTCCTCCGAGCTGGAAGAAGTGAACAATAAACTCAATGCATTAAAACAGGCCATACTGCTGGCGCAAAAGCTCTGATGATGACAAATATTCTGGTGTTCGATAACTACGACTCTTTTACCTATAACCTGGTGCACCTGGTAGAAAAGATCATTAACGGGAAAGTGACCGTATACCGCAATGATGAAATACCGCTGGAAAAGATCAATGATTACGATAAGATCATCCTGTCTCCGGGACCTGGTATTCCTGAAGAAGCAGGTCTGTTGCTGCCGCTTATTAAACAGTATGCACCCACTAAATCCATTTTGGGCGTATGTCTGGGGCAGCAGGCTATCGGGCAGGCATTCGGGGCCAACCTGGTAAACCTGAAAGATGTGTATCACGGCGTAGCCACACCCGTGAACATCGTTTCCCGCGAAGGCCGCCTGTTCAACAACCTGCCGGATCAGCTGGAAGTTGGCCGTTATCATTCCTGGGTGGTGGAAGAACAAAGCCTGCCGGCGGAACTCGCCATCACTGCCCGCGATGAACACGGGTATATCATGGGGCTGCAGCATACAAAATACGATGTAAGCGGTGTGCAGTTCCACCCCGAAAGCGTGCTGACGCCGCAAGGTGAAAAAATATTGAGGAACTGGCTGAATATATAGCCATTAGCTACTGGCGATTAGCTTTTAGCTGATCGCACCAGGCTAATAACCAACAGCTAACAGCCAACAGCTAATACTTCTAATGTAAGTCACATGAAAAAGATATTAAACTACCTTTTCGAACATAAGACCTTCACCCGCGAAGCGGCCAAAGATATTCTCATCAGCATTTCCAAAGGCATGTTCAATGAAAGCGAACTGGCTGCTTTCATGACCGTTTTCCTGATGCGCAGCATTACAATAAATGAGCTGCTGGGTTTCCGTGATGCACTCCTGGAGCTTTGCATACCGGTAAACCTGAACGGTTACGAAGTGCTGGACATTGTTGGTACGGGCGGCGATGGTAAGAACACCTTCAATGTCTCTACGCTGTCCTGCTTCATTGTAGCCGGTGCGGGCGGTAAAGTGGCAAAGCATGGTAACTACGGTGTATCATCCATTAGCGGAGCTTCCAACCTGATGGAGACAGCCGGCTATAAATTCAAGAACGATGATGCTAAACTGCGCGCAGAACTGGAAGAAGCAGGTGTATGCTTTTTGCATGCGCCCCTGTTCCACCCTGCATTGAAACACGTGGCGGGCATCCGCCGCCAGCTGGGTGTGCGTACCTTTTTCAATATGCTGGGCCCACTGGTAAATCCTGCATTTGCCCAATACCAGCTGATAGGTGTATATAGCCTGGAAATGGCCAGGGTATATAACTACCTCTTCCAGCAAACAGACAAACAATTTGTGATCGTACACAGCCTCGATGGATATGATGAGATCTCACTGACCACCGACGCCCGCATTATTACCAATAAAGGAGAGCAGGACTGGACGCCGGAACAGCTGGGCCACCGCAAAGTGCACCCGGAAGACATCTATGGCGGCAACTCTGTAGAAGAGTCTGCGAAGATCTTTATGAAGATACTGAAGGGAGAAGGCTCCTGGGCACAGAACTCCGTTGTGCTCGCCAATGCTGCTATGGGATTATATTGCATGGGTAAGTATGCAGACTATGCAGATTGTTTCCAGGCGGCGGTTACTTCCCTGGAGTCAGGTGCGGCACATGAATCATTCAAAAAACTGATCAGTTTACAATGAAAAATATCCTCAACGAAATAGTAGCGCACAAACAAACAGAAGTAGCCGCCAGGAAAACAATGCGGCCGGCTGCCGAGCTGGAACAGGCGCCCTGGTTCAAACGTACGCCGCTTTCTTTAAGCAGATTCCTGCAGGACCCTGCTAAAACAGGGATCATTGCAGAGTTCAAACGGCGTTCTCCTTCCAAGGGGCTTATCAACGGCAATGTAACCGTGCAGGAAGTTACTACTGCGTATACCCGTTACGGCGCCGCCGGTTTGTCTGTACTGACGGACGAGAAATATTTCGGCGGTTCATCAGATGATCTGCAGCAGGCGCGTACCCTGAATAATATTCCTATCCTCCGGAAGGATTTTGTGATAGATGAATACCAGATACTGGAAGCAAAAGCTATTGGCGCAGATGTGATCCTGCTGATAGCGGAATGCCTTACCGCAGCAACGGTAGCACGGCTGGCAAAGTTTGCCGGCGGTCTCGGACTGGAAGTGCTGCTGGAAGTGCATAGCGCATCCCAGCTGGAAAAGGTGACGGATGATGTGCAGCTGGTAGGGGTTAACAACCGTGACCTTACTACCTTTAACGTGGATTTTAACCGCTCCTGTGAGCTGGCGCCTATGATCCCCGCGGGGAAGATTAAAGTGGCAGAAAGCGGCATCAATGATCCTGCGGCCATCGCTACACTGCAGCAGGCCGGTTTCCAGGGCTTCCTGATAGGGGAGTACTTTATGAAACAGGAAAACCCGGCCCGGGCATTTGAAAGCTTTGTAAATACGCTTAGGCTTAACGCATAACGCAGGCAGCGTTCAGCGTTACGACTTCAGCCTTCAACAGAAAAAATGGATAGTCAACTCAACATAAAAGTATGCGGTATTACCCAGGCACAAGACCTCAGGGCGCTTGTAGAATATGGGGTGAACTATGCAGGCTTTATCTTTTACGAAAGATCTCCCCGCTTTGCGGGCAATAAGCTGGATGCCCGCACGGTAAGAGAAACTACCGGCATCCTGAAAGTAGGGGTGTTTGTAGATGCCGACCTGCAGCTGGTAAAACGTACCGTGGCAGATTACAGCCTCGATATGGTGCAGCTGCATGGCAATGAATCACCGGAGTATTGCGCTGAGATACGCCAGCTGGTGCCCGTGATCAAAGCTTTTCGTATAGGCAATGAGATAGACTGGCAGGAAATGACCCCGTATGTGCCCGTTACCACCTATTTCATGTTTGATACGGCGAGTGCACATGCTTACGGTGGTACCGGTTTACAATTTAACTGGCAGCTGCTGCAAAGCTATCCCTTTCAGCAGCCCTTTTTCCTGAGCGGTGGTATTGGTCCGGAGCATGCTCCCGAACTAAGCAGCCTGCAATTGCCGCTGTTGTATGCGGTAGATGTGAACAGCCGTTTTGAAAAGTCGCCGGGCATTAAAGTGCTGCCTGTTGTGCAGCAGTTTGTAAAAGCAATTCAATCAAGCGATATAAAACAACAAAGGATGGAGATTGCGGTAAACACTAAAGGCTCCAGGTATCATGTAGATGAAAATGGCTACTACGGTAAATTTGGAGGAGCGTATATACCTGAAATGCTGTATCCTAACGTGGAAGAGCTGCGCCGGAACTACATGCAGATCATGGCAGACAGCACCTTTCAGCAGCAGTTCACGCAGTTGCTGAAAGATTATGTGGGACGGCCTTCCCCGCTTTACCTGGCCCGCCGCCTGTCTGAAAAGTACCAGGCCAATATCTACCTAAAACGTGAAGACCTGAACCATACGGGTGCGCACAAGGTGAATAACACCATTGGCCAGATACTGCTGGCTCAGCGCCTGGGTAAGAAACGCATCATTGCAGAAACAGGAGCCGGGCAGCACGGCGTGGCTACTGCTACCGTATGTGCTTTGATGGGTATGGAATGCGTAGTATACATGGGCAGCGTAGATATTGAAAGGCAGGCGCCCAACGTAGCCCGCATGAAAATGCTGGGGGCTACCGTAGTACCTGCTACCAGCGGCAGCCGCACCCTGAAGGATGCTACCAATGAAGCCATCCGCGATTGGATCAACAACCCGGTGGATACGCACTATATTATCGGCTCTGTAGTGGGCCCGCATCCCTACCCGGATATGGTAGCGCGTTTCCAGTCGGTGATCAGTGAAGAGATCAAACAGCAGCTGTTGGAAAAAACGGGAAGCGCCTTCCCGGATTATGTGATGGCTTGCGTAGGCGGAGGCAGTAATGCTGCCGGCGCTTTCTTTCATTTCCTGGACAATGAAAAGGTGCAGCTGATACCTGTGGAAGCCGCGGGAAAAGGTGTGAACAGCGGCTACTCTGCCGCTACTTCCCAGCTGGGTAAACCAGGCGTGATACACGCCAGCAAAACCTTGCTGATGCAAACGGAAGACGGACAGATCGTGGAGCCGCATTCAATTTCAGCAGGGCTGGACTACCCAGGCGTTGGCCCGCTGCATGCCCACCTTTTTGAAACAGGCCGCGCCCGCTTCATGCACGCTACTGATGATGAAGCACTGGCCGCAGCTTTTGAGCTGACCCGCCTGGAAGGGATCATCCCCGCGTTGGAATCATCTCACGCGCTCGCCCGCCTGAAAGACCTGGTACTGAAACCGGAAAATGTGGTGGTGGTATGCCTCTCCGGCCGCGGCGATAAAGACATGGCAACTTATATGAATCACTTAAAATGAGCTGCCGGCGGCTGGCCACCAGTTGCTAACAGCCAACAGCTAAAAGCTATTTATGAACCGCATAGATCAACTTTTTGCCAATAAACAGCACGGAATCTTAAACATCTACTGCACGGCCGGTTTTCCCGGTCCGGAAGATACTTTGCGGGTGATGACCTCCCTGCAAACCGCCGGCGCCGATATGATTGAGCTGGGTATGCCCTTTTCTGATCCGCTGGCAGATGGCCCCGTGATCCAGGAAAGCAGCACACGTGCTTTACAGAACGGCATGAGCCTTAAAAAACTGTTCACCCAGCTGAAAGATTTCCGCAAAACCATCCACCTGCCGGTGATCCTGATGGGCTACCTGAACCCGGTGTTGCAATTTGGTGTGGAAGCATTCCTGCAGCAATGCGCTGAAACAGGGGTAGACGGGTTGATATTACCCGACCTTCCAATGGCGGAATATGACAAAGAGTATAAACCACTGTTTGAAAAGTACGGCCTGCACCTTATCTTCCTGGTAACACCCGAAACCAGCGATGCACGTCTTCGCGAAATAGACGCGCACAGCAAGGGTTTTGTATACGCCGTATCTTCTTCTTCCACCACCGGTAAGGATAAAGATATGAAAACACAGCTGGCCTACTTTGAAAGGCTGAAGGCCATGCAGCTGAAGAACCCGGTGCTCATTGGTTTTGGTATTAAGGACAAAGCTACCTTTGATACCGCCTGCACTTACAGCAATGGCGCCATCATTGGCACCGCTTTTATAAAGGCCATTGAAAACAATAAAGATATTGAAGGAACAGTGCAACAGTTTGTTCAATCTGTAAAAGGAGCATAAATAAATTATGAAAACAGCTATCATAAAATATAATGCCGGTAACATCCGCTCAGTGCAGTTTGCGCTGGAGCGGATAGGCGTTAACGGTATTGTGACCGACGATCCTGAAGAGATCCGCTCTGCAGATAAAGTGATCTTTCCCGGCGTGGGAGAGGCCAGTACGGCCATGCAGTATCTGCAGCAGAGAGGGCTGGATAAAGTGATCCTGAGCCTGAAACAGCCGGTGCTCGGTATTTGCCTGGGTATGCAGCTGTTGTGCAAACATTCGGAAGAAAATGATACCAACTGCCTGGGCGTCTTTGATGTAGAGGTAAAGCGCTTTCAGTCGCCTGTAGCCAACCTGTTAAAAATACCACAGATAGGCTGGAACAATATCGCCAACCTGCACAGCACAATATTTGAACACGTGCCGGAGAACAGCTACATGTATTTTGTGCACAGCTACTATGCGGCGCTGTCGCCGGATACCGTGGCTATTGCCAACTATGTGATCAACTACAGTGCTGCACTGCAGAAAGGCAATTTCTACGCGGTACAGTTCCACCCGGAGAAATCGGCAGACCTGGGACAGAACATTTTGGACAGTTTCCTGAAATTATAAGACAATGGCACCTTCGATATCTCTAATAAGACACATCACTACTGAAGAGGCGCTGCCGCTGAGAAGGGATGCCCTGTATCCCGGTCAGTCGCTGGATTCCGTGCGGTTACCCGATGATGACCGCGCACTGCATTTTGGCATATTCGGACCGGATGGCCTGGTATCGGTAGGCTCCCTTTTCGTTGACGGACAGCAGGCCCAGTTAAGAAAGATGGCCACCGCTCCTGCATCGCAGGGAGAGGGATATGGCTCCTTCCTGATAGGTGAGGTAAAAGAATACTGCTGGGATGCGGGCATATCGCTGCTATGGTGCCACGCGCGGCAGACAGCAGAGGACTTCTATGCACGCAATGGGTTTTACCGCGAAGGCGAATACTTTGAAAAGAATAGTATCATCTATTGCAGAATGGAACTGAGGCTGAATAAAGAAGAGGGTTTTACACTCATACCCGCCATCGATATTATCGGCGGTAAATGCGTGCGCCTTACGCAGGGCGATTATGCGCAGCAAAAAGTATATAACGAGCATCCGCTGGAAGTGGCCAAATCGTTTGAGGGCATTGGCGTAAAACGACTGCACCTGGTAGACCTTGACGGCGCTAAAAAAGGCGCGGTGGTAAACTGGAAAGTGCTGGAAGCCATTGCCACCAAAACCTCCCTGGTAATAGATTTTGGCGGTGGCATCAAAACCGCGGAAGACCTGCATATTGTATTTGAAAGCGGCGCAGCAATGGCTACCATCGGCAGCATTGCCGTAAAAGACCCGGAACTGTTCTACGGATGGGTAAAGCAATATGGCGCAGACAAGATCTTCCTGGGCGCCGATGTAAAGGAAGAGAATATCGCCGTTGGCGGATGGCTGGAAACCACCTCGCTCTCTGTGTTTGACTTCCTGGAACAGAACATTCAGAAAGGCGTGCATCACATCTTCTGTACAGACATCGCCAAAGACGGACTGCTGCAAGGTCCCTCCGTTGACCTGTACCGTAAGATCCTGGAGCGCTTTCCAAACATCGACTTTGTAGCCAGCGGCGGCGTTAGCAACAGAAAAGACATTGAAACATTGCAGGAAATAGGCTGCAGCGGCGTCATCATCGGTAAAGCCATCTATGAAGGCAATATCCCGATGGCGGAGCTGCATCAACTACTAAACAAGTATCACTAAAACGGCGTAACACATGTTAACTAAGCGTATCATCCCCTGCCTGGACATCAAAGACGGGCGTACCGTAAAAGGGGTGAACTTTGAGAATATACGCGATGCAGGGGATCCTATAGAGCTGGGGGCGCTTTATGCGCAGCAGGGAGCTGATGAGCTGGTGTTCCTTGACATTACCGCTACTAATGAGCGGCGCAAAACCTTGTCAGAACTGGTGTCGCGTATTGCACGCCATATTAATATACCCTTTACGGTGGGTGGCGGCATTGCCGCGGTGGAAGATGTAAATGTGCTGTTGCAATCCGGGGCGGACAAAATATCTGTAAACACCTCTGCTTTCAAAAGACCGGAGCTGGTGGATGAGCTGTCACGCGAGTTCGGCAGCCAGTGCATAGTGCTCGCTATAGATACCCGCTTTGAAGATGGCGACTGGTACGTATATCTCAACGGAGGCCGTGTAAAAACCACCACCAAAGCTTTTGACTGGGCAAAGGAAGCGGTAGACCGCGGCGCAGGTGAGATTCTCCTTACCTCCATGAACAATGACGGCACCAAGCAGGGCTTCGCGCTGGACATTACCGCGCAGCTATCACAAAATCTCAACGTACCCGTCATCGCCTCCGGCGGAGCCGGTACCATGGAACACTTTACAGAAGTGTTTGAGAATGCCCAGGCAGACGCTGCCCTGGCCGCCAGTATCTTTCACTACAAAGAGATTGAGATACCAGCCCTTAAAACATACCTTTACAATAAAGGGATCAACATAAGATTTTAAAGCGCTAAAAGCTTCTTTACATGGATATCGATTTTAAGAAATCACCCGATGGCCTCGTGCCTGCCGTCATACAGGATGCAGCCACCCTGCGGGTACTGATGCTGGGATATATGAACCAGGAAGCGCTGGACAAAACCCTGCAGGAGAAAAAGGTGACCTTCTACAGCCGCTCCAAACAACGTTTATGGACCAAAGGCGAGGAAAGCGGCAATTTTTTGCTGCTGCAGGACGTTAAACCAGATTGCGATAACGATACCCTGCTCATTAAAGCCAACCCGGTAGGCCCGGTGTGCCACACCGGCGCAGATACCTGCTGGGATGAACAGAATGTAAGCAATGATTTCCTGGCCAAGCTGGAAAGCGTGATCACCGACCGGAAGAATAATCCTTCTGAAAAGTCTTATACCGCCAGCCTCTTTGCCAAAGGCATCAACAAAATAGCCCAGAAAGTAGGAGAGGAGGCAGTGGAAGTAGTGATAGAGGCAAAGGATGACAACGAAACGTTGTTCCTGAACGAAGCGGCCGATCTGCTGTTCCACTACCTGGTGCTGCTCAATGCCAAAGGCTACCGTTTATCTAATGTGCTGAACGTGCTGAAAGAGCGACACAAGTAGATTATTTTTTATATATTTATACAATGAAGCAGTTATTTTTAGCGGTCTGCGCTGTTGCCTGTGCCACGGTTGCCAACGCTCAATATACCATATCCGGAACGCTTAGTGGTGCTGATGGGAAAAAACTCTACCTGTTTGACGATGCCGATAATGCACCAAACGACTCCGTTGTGCTGAAGAACGGGCAGTTCAGTTTCAAAGTAAAGGAAACCAAGGAGCCCTCAGTGCATGCGCTCATCCTGGAAGGAATGGACTACCCAATGTTATTTGTGCCAGGGCCAACACCCCAGGAGCTGAGCACCAGCCTGGACAAATACCCGATTGCAAGTACTTTAAAGGGGAATGACAATACCAAAGCCCTGCAGGAATATCAAAAGCTTTTCCAGCCCCTGATTGCCCGGGCGCAGGCGCTGAATGCAGAAGCTTCCGGTATTGCAGGGGATGATGAGACCGCCAAGGAGGCCTTCCGTAAAAAGGCCGCCGGTTTCAGTGAAGATGTGGTAAGCATGGGAAGAACCTTTATACAGCAACACCCTAAAGCGCTGGCCAGTCTCTGGATGCTCATTAACGAGCTCAGACCCCGCCTGCAGCCCGACGAGTTTGAACGCCTGTTCACCGGCCTCGATAAATCCCTGCAAACCAGCAAGTATGGGGAAAGCGTAAGCCAGTATATCAGGAGCCTGAAACTGAGCGGTATTGGTGTGATGGCAGAAGATTTTGCCCAGAATGATGTAGATGGCAAACCGGTTAAATTGTCCTCTTTCCGCGGTAAATATGTGCTGGTAGACTTCTGGGCCAGCTGGTGTGGTCCCTGCCGCCAGGAAAACCCGAACGTAGTAAAGGTGTTCAATAAATACAAGGATAAGAACTTCACCATCCTCGGCGTATCCCTTGACCAGGATAAGAGCCGCTGGACCCGCGCCATCAGCCAGGATGGCCTGTCATGGACCCACGTATCTGATCTCCAGGGCTGGAACAACGGCGTAGCTGTACAGTACGGCATCCGTTCCATTCCCTCCAATTTCCTGGTAGATCCGCAGGGCCGCATTGTTGCCCGTAATCTTCGCGGCGGGGCCCTGGAAGCTAAGCTGAATGAAATATTGAAATAAGTCGTTAGTTGTTAGTCCTTAGTCATTAGTCCTTAGGGTGCAGGCAGGCCTTGCTGCACGCCCTGATCACTAATAACTAAGGGCTAACCACTTTTTACAACCCGCTCCGCTTATCACAATCAGTTTGACTTTGCCCTGCTGTTTCCCCAAATTTGTCATTCGAAAGCAAAATGGAGTAATACTATTATGAAGAGAGCTATACTGACTGCTGTGCTATTGGCGCCGGTAGTCTTGTTTGCACAGGGTGAGAAACCGTTTACTATTGAAGGAACAGTGGCGCAGCTTAAAAAGCCTGCTAAAGTATACCTGAAGATACGTAGAGGCGACGACGCCTCACTGGACAGCGCTACCGTAAAGGATGGCCGCTTCACGTTCAGGGGCTCCATTAAGGAGCCGGCGATGGCCAGCCTCATGATGGAGGTGGAGCAGCCTGCCGATATGCCCCGTACAATGAAACGCGACGTACTGACGCTTTTTATGGATAAGGGCGTGATCACCATCAATACACAGGATTCTATCAGCAAGGCCGTTGTAAAGGGCTCTGCAGCCAATGACGCTTATGAAGAGCTGAATGATATGCTGCAGGATGTTACCACCCGGATCAAATCCCTGCAGGCAGAATACCGCCAGCTGTACATGTCTAAGGATGAAGAAGGCATGAAGAAGCTGGAGCCCCGTTTCGATGAGCTGGAGGCAAAGGAGAAATCCATTACCCGGCAGTATCTCGACAAAAACCCCGCTTCTCCCATCGCCATGTACGCGCTGAATGAATATGCTGGCTATGAGATCAATCCCGCCGATGTAGAACCGGTATTCAATAAATTGTCCAGAAAAGTGAAGCGTTCACAGGCCGGGCAGGCATTTGTAAAACGCCTGAACGCTGCCAAGAGAACAGCTATCGGGCAGCCCGCTATCGACTTCTCACAGGCCGGTGCCGATGGCAAACCGGTAAGCCTGACTTCCCTCCGGGGTAAATATGTACTGGTAGATTTCTGGGCCAGCTGGTGTGGCCCCTGCCGTGCAGAAAACCCGAATGTGGTAAGGGCCTACAGTAAGTTCAAGGAAAAAGGCTTTGAAATACTGGGTGTATCCCTCGATGATAAAAAAGACAAGTGGCTGGCCGCTATCCAGATGGATAATCTTTCCTGGATCCATGTATCCGACCTGAAAGGCTGGAAGAACGCCGCCGCAGAATTATACAGCATACGTGCCATCCCCCAGAACCTGCTCATAGACCCCCAGGGTGTTATCATCGCCAAGAACCTTCGCGGTGAAGCCCTCGAATCCAAATTGGGGGAAGTCATAAAGTAACTAATACAGTTTAAAAAGTTTGAGCGTTTGAATGTTTGAAGGCGTCCTGCATTGGTAGGGCATTATCAAACGTTCAAACGCTCAAATTTTAAAACCTTTCCTGTCCGTTTCGGAGAAATAATGTCCGCAAACGGACAGGATAAGATATTGGAAGCACTGCGTTAGTGTTGACTGTTAATGTATTAGCAACTTTCTCCTGATTGGCATCCTGTTAGAGATCAACTGATTATTACTTAACGCTAAAACAGCGCATTATGAAAAAGTTGATCCTGGCAGCATTGATCCTAGCATCATCTGCCGCAATGGCCCAAACCGGTGGCAACAGGAAAGTAAATGCAGGTTTCCATACTGCCTTCCCCGAAGCTTCCAATGTATCGTGGAACGAGAAAAAAGCTTTTGTTGTTATCAGTTTCACGGAGTGCAGTCAGCCCGTACAAGCCTATTTTGACTATGACGGTAACAGGATTGCCGTAACCCGTAACGTTCGCTTCAACGGCCTCACCCTGCCCGCATTGAGCGCGATACAGAAAAAGTATACAGGCTATAAGTACGTTGGCGGCGTGGAGATGAACCATGCTATTGACGGCCACAGTTACTATGTTTCCCTTCAGAAAGACAGCCGCCGCGTAATACTGAGAGTATCGCTGGATGGCGATCTGAAAATATTCAAGACCCTCAGGGTAACAGATATCCAGGTTCCCGCCTTTGCACTGTCTGAAGACATGCAGCAGTAAAACACGCCCGTTAAATACTGTATAGTTATCCTGAAAAATGATTGAAAACGTTCTGCTCGTAAACATGTTTGCAGGTCAAAACCGGCCAGCCATATTTTTATTTGTTTAATTACGAAATATTCGTAGATTTACGAAAAGGTCGTAAATTAGTATCCTAAACAGCAATATATGGAAAAGCTGACGCAGCAGGAAGAGGCCGCCATGTTGGCGGTATGGCAAACCGGCAAAGGGATCGTAAAAGATTTCCTGGAGGCCCATATGGCCCCGGCGCCCCCCTATACCACGCTTGCCTCCACTATCAAGAACCTGGAAAAGAAAGGCTTTCTGCAAAGCCGTAAAACAGGTAACGTATATGAGTATACGCCCCTGATAGCCGAGGAGGAGTATAAAAAGAAATTCATGAACGGTTTTGTAAAAAGCTATTTCGAAAACTCTTACAAGGCCCTGGTCACTTTCTTTGCCAAAGAAAAGAAGATCAGTCCAGAGGAGCTGAAAGAGATCATCAAGATGATTGAAAAGAACGGATAAAAACCTGTTAACATGCCTGCATTATTGATATACCTGTTAAAAGCCAATATAGCCCTTACGCTGTTCTTCCTTGCTTACCGCTGGGGGCTTAGAAGGCTCACGTTCTATGTGCTGAACCGTTTCTTCCTGCTGGCGGGCATCGTGTGCTCTTCCATATTCCCGTTGGTAGATGTGAATAACCTGCTGGAAAGCCATCAGAAGATAGAAGAGGTAGTAGCCTATGTGCCAGACCTGGGCGCCCTGCAGGCGCAACCGGCAGCCGGTTTTACCTGGTGGCATCTGTTGGTGTATATTTTCTGGACAGGCGTGGTGGTAATGGCTATCCGTTTTATGGTGCAGTTGTCCGCCTTGTGGCGCATCCATCGTACATCGCAGCGAGGCCTGCTGCAACAGCATCCGGTAAAGCTGCTGCACAGCCGCATCAATCCTTTCTCTTTCTTCCGCCATATCTACATCAATCCTTCCCTGCATCAGCCGGCTGAGCTGGATGCCATCCTGCGGCACGAGCTGGTGCATGTAAAGGAATGGCATACCGTAGACGTGCTCACGGCAGAGCTGAATAATATTTTCTATTGGTTCAATCCCGGCGCCTGGCTGATGAAAGCCGCCATACGGGAGAACCTGGAATTTATTACAGACCGCCGCATGCTGCAGCAGGGAGCAGATCCCAAAGCATATCAATACAACCTGATAAAAGTTAGTGGAATTCCATACGCGACGGCCATCGCAAACAATTTCAATTTCTCACATCTGAAAAACAGAATTAAAATGATGAACCAGAAACGTTCCGCAAAGTATAACCTGCTGCGCTACCTTGTATTGGGTGGCGTGGTGGCGACGGCCTTGTTGTCGCTGAATTTCAGCCGGGCTGCCTTCCACGGTAAGCAGCTTACTGTTGTTGCCGATACGGTGCCCGCTCCGCCGGCGCCTGTTACGGCCCCGGCACCTGTTGCACCCACAAATCCTGACCAGGTAGTACCGGCAACGCCCCCGGTGCCCGCTGGTCCCGGTAATGTGCCTGCTCCACCTCCGCCTCCTCCGCGCGTTCCCGCTCCATCTGGTAAGCACGCAACGCCTCCGCCACCACCGCCTTCTCCGCAAAAGGTAGTGACATTGGATGTGCCATCTTCAGACCCGGCAACAGCTCCGCTGTATGTGCTGGATGGTGTAAAACAGGGGCGCACTATGCCAATGCAGGTAGATAAAAATGATATTGACGCGATCAACGTCCTGAAGTATGACCACGCATTAAATCGTTACGGCGAAGAAGGCAGAAATGGGGTGATCGAAATATATACAAAAGGCTACAAAGGCGCAAAACCGGATGCGGGAGTATCCAGGACTTATCCCGGGAAAGAGGTGCAGCTCAGGGCGGATACTGCCATACAGGCTGCCTTCACCCTGAGAGGGGTAGACAGCTCACATCAGCCCTTGTTCCTCATAGATGGTGTTGCCGCATCGCCCACTGCTGTAAATACCCTGCAAAAGGATAAGATTACGTCTATCGAGGTGCTGAAATCAAGCGATGCCATCTCAATATATGGCAGCAAAGGTGCAAATGGCGTTATAAATGTAAAGACCATCGAAGGCACTAAGTAATAAGCCTACTTTATATCTTTCACACAACGGAATCCAAGGTTAGCCAGCCCGGATGTAGGAGTGGTCTTCATCCTTGCTGTTACCCTGTAACCACTGCAATACTCATCGCTGCACATAAAGGAACCACCCCTGATCACCCGTTTGGGCGCAGAAGGGTCTGCGGGATCGAATCCTTTTGCCGGTCCCTCAGGGTTCTGTGCAGCGTTGGGTACTTGCTGGTAGTAATTGGCATCGTACCAGTCTGCACACCATTCCCATACATTACCCGCCATATCGTACAGCCCGTAACCGTTAGCGGTATAGGTTTTTACAGGCGCTGTATTGTAAAATCCATCGGTCTTTGTATTCTCATAGGGAAAATGCCCGTTCCAGGTATTGGCCTTTGGCTGGCCGGCTGTGATGGCTTCTCCGCCCCAGGTAAAGGGTTGCTCTGCAAGGCCGCCACGGGCAGCATACTCCCATTCTGCTTCTGTGGGCAGCCGCTTTCCCGCCCAGCGGGCATAGGCGTTGGCATCGTCCCAGGAGATATGTACCACCGGGTGTTGTTCCCTGCCAGTGATGCTGCTGCCAGGGCCTTCGGGATGCCGCCAGCTGGCGCCCGGTACAAAGGCCCACCATTGCGATACATCATCCAGCGGTACTGCATGATCTGGCGGTGAGAATATCAGCGAACCGGCCTGCAACAGGCTGCTGTCGGGTTCCGGCGATCCGGGGGGTAACTCCCGCATTATTTCTTCCTTGCTGATCGGTTTTTCTGCCGTTGTTACATAATGTGTGGCAGCCACAAAGGCGGCAAATTCAGCATTGGTGACTTCGTGCTCATCCATCAGGAACGAATCAACGTGCACGGTATGCACCGGTTGTTCATCTGCCAGTGCCATATCATCGGCTGCACCCATCACAAAACTGCCGCCCGGGATCAGCACCATGTGCTGCAGGCTGTCTGTAGTGGTTGTCGTATTCGTACTGTCTGCTGCTGCAGGGGTATTGGCGCCGTTCCCGCAGGAGGCCAGCACGCCGGCACATAGCATCAGGAAGAGAAAGTTTGGTTGGTACATAGTATAAAAATAAAAGCCTTAACAATAAAATAATGATTTTTTTAATTAAAGAATTGTAAACTGCATTGTTTTGACCATATGCAACAGTTTACCGCACCTTTCAGCCGTCATGATTTCGGGGATGATTTTCAATGGGGCGTTACAATTTCTGCTTTTCAGAATGAAGGCGCACATGATAAAGACGGCCGCGGTAAATCCATCTGGGATACTTTTGCACAGCGTAAGGGCAGGATCAGGGACAAGAGCCATGCCCGTATTGCCACAGATTTTTATCATCGTTACCCACAGGACCTGCTGCTGGCCAGGCAGCTGGGCTTCTCCGTTTTCCGCTTCTCCATTTCCTGGACACGTATACTGCCCAACGGCACGGGCGCCATCAATCCCGCCGGCATCGCCTTTTATCACCGGCTGATAGACGCCTGCCTGGAGCTGGGCCTGCAGCCTTATGTAACCCTCTATCACTGGGATCTGCCGCAGGCGCTGGAATCCAGGGGGGGATGGTGCCACCGCGGCGTTGTCTTTGCCTTCGAAGAATATGTGCGTATTGTGGTCAGGGAGTACGGCGATAAGGTAAAGCATTGGATCGTGCTGAACGAGCCATTTGGTTTCACCTCGCTGGGATATATGCTGGGCGTACATGCGCCTGGTAAATTCGGCCTGTCTTATTTCCTGCCTGCCGTGCATCACGTGGTACTGGCGCAGGCCGCCGGTGCAAGGGTGATAAGGGATGAAGTGAAGCAGGCAGTTATCGGCACTACCTATTCCTGTTCGCATATCGTTCCCTATACACAGAGTGAACAAGACCTGCAGGCGGCACGCAAGGCAGACGCGCTCTTTAACCGCATGTTCCTGGAACCTGCGCTGGGTATGGGTTACCCGGTACAAGATATGCCGCTGCTGCAACGGATAGAACGGCGTTATGCGCTCTGGCGCGATTGGGATAAGATGGCCTTTGATTTTGATTTCATAGGCGTACAAACCTACTTCCCGCTGGTGGTGCGCTATAATGCATTCATGCCCCTTATAGGTATTTCTGAGGTAAAGCCCCGGTACCGTAAAGTACCGGTAACAGCCCTGGGCTGGGAGATCAGCGCCTCCGGCATGTATGCGGTGCTGAAACAGTTTGCCGCTTACCCGGGTGTGCGCCGTATTATGGTAACAGAAGGCGGGGCGGCTTTCCATGATCAGCCCAACGGGGCAGCTGTGAGGGATACCGCGCGTATCAGTTATTTCCAGGATTATCTTGGCGCCGTACTACAGGCCAGGAAAGAAGGCGTACCGGTGGATGGCTATTTTGCATGGACGCTTACTGACAACTGGGAGTGGGCCGAAGGTTACCGCGCACGCTTTGGCCTGGTATACGTTGATTTTAATTCACAGCAACGGATCATAAAAGATTCGGGGTATTGGTTTAAACAATTACTGACGGGTTAAAACATCCCTCTTTGAATCGGTCTCCTGTCGCGTCATTGCGAGGCCCATCGGGCCGGGGAGCCGGGCCGAAGCAAACCTTTAAAAAACAAACGGGTCTTCCTCCCCGCCAGGGAAAGAAGACCCGCAAAAGCATCACGCGCTTACCAGTTATCATTCTGTGAAATATTCGGACTAATAGACCGCTCACTCTGCGGCACCGCCCACAAATAATCCCTCGCAGGGTTAAATGAGCGCTGCTCCACCAGTACATGCTGACCGTAATCCGCTCTTTCATTGTTAAAGTTATTCAGTATGCCATACGCAGGGCCAGACATTACCGTTGCGGCAATCTTCCAGCGGCGTATATCAAACAGGCGATTATCTTCCAGGGGAAACTCCACATGTCTTTCCCTTCTCACTACTTCCCTCAGCGCTGCCTGTGTAGGCGCAGTGGCAGCCGTTACGGCAGGCATTACACCGGTACGCTGACGCACGCGGTTAATAGCATCATACACCGTTCCATCTATCTGGTTCTGCTCAATTTTAGCTTCCGCATAAGTCAGCAGCACTTCTGCAAAACGCATCAGCACAATATCGTTGTAAGAGTTGCGATCCCAGCTGCCGTCAATATCTGCAGGCACATACTTCTTGTAGTAGTAGCCGCTGAACGATGCATTGTTCTTGCTAAGCGCATCAATAGAATTGGGTTTGGTAACATCGATGGTCAGGCCGTTTACGGTTTCTCCCGGAACAATAACGGTGAGCCTTAAACGGGGATCACGGTTATCAAACGGATGAGCAGGATCATATACGGCAGATTGATCGATGGGTTTACCGTCGGTAGCTTCATAAGCGTCTACCAGCTTTTGCAGCGGCACTACCTGCGACCAGCCGCCCAGTGTAGGACCGCCTATCCAGGTGGCCGTTGCATTGGGCAGGGTGTTCTTAACATACTGCGCAGCCAGGATGATCTCCCTGCTGGTTTTGTTGGTGCCATTGAACAGGCTCAGGTAGTTATTGTCAATGATGTAAGTGTTCAGGTCCATCACTGCTTTGGCGGCATCTGCTGCTTCGGGATATTTGCCTTCGTACAGCAGGGTTCTTGCTTTCAGGGCCAGGGCAGCGCCTTTGGTGGCTCGTCCGTAATCAGCGGCGGGGTAGGAAACCGGCAGGAAATTGCTGACAGTGTCCAGCTCTTTTACAATGAAATCTGCTACCTGTGCCCTGGGCGTACGGGTGGCATTGAACTCATTCACTGCAAGGATATGCGTTACCAGGGGAACGTCACCGTACAGGCCTATCAGCTGCTGGTAAGCAAAGGCACGGATAAACCTTGCTTCGCCGATCAGGCGGTTGCGCAGGCTGTCGTCCAGCGTTGGTACGCGGTGTATGTTCTCCAGCACATCATTGCAGGAGGCGATCATCCGGTAAAAATTACTCCAGAAATTGGCAAACATACCTGTACCTGCGGTAGCGCTGCCATTACCCACATATTGTACATCGCTGGGCCAGTTGCTCCAGGAATAGCTGTCGTCTGTAGCGCAGGAAATGAACAGGCGGTTATCTACATCTCCCAGCCTGCGGTAGCAGTTGTTCACGGCATTAACGGCATCGGAAGTGGTTTTCCAGTAAGACTCACGGGATACGGCATCCTGTGGCTGCTGGTCCAGGAAATCTTTTTTGCAGGCTGTAAACGAGAAACAGGTCACTGCTGCTATAAGAAGTATGCTTAGTTTTTTCATGATTGCGTGCGTTTAGAATTCCACATTTAATCCAAAAGTGTAGGTCCTTACCTGCGGGTAATACCTGCTGTCATTAGGCGCTTCAGGATCTATATCACTGGCCAGGCTGCTGAAGGTGAGCAGGTTTTGCCCGCTCACATAGAAACGGCACCTGGAAATGCCCACCTGCTCTAACAGCGTTTTAGGCAGGGTGTAACCCAGCTGCAGGCTTTTCAGCCGCAGGTAAGCGCCGCTCTTAACCCAATAGGAGGAAGACTGGTAGTTCTGTACGCCGGTCACCAGCCTGGGGAAAGCCGCGCTGGTGTTCTGCGGTGTCCAGCTGTTGGCGTGGATGGCTTTAAAGTTACCATCGCTGCTGGTTGGCGCTCTTTCCAGCACCAGTGTCTGGATGTCCACTTTGCCTACGCCCTGCAGAAAGCCGGTAAAATCAAATCCTTTGTAGTTGGCCCCCAGGTTAATACCGTAGGTGTAGCGCGGAATGTTGCTGCCCAGGTATACCATATCGCCGCCTACGGTGGCGTCACCTTCTTTCACCACTTTATCATTGTTTACGTCTGCATATATCAGGTCGCCGGGCCCTGTACCGGATACAGGCTGCGGCGCATGCCCCGCTACCTGGTCCTGGCTCTGGTAGATGCCCTCTACGCGATAGCCGTAAAATGCGCCGATAGGCACGCCGGTTACGTTACCGGTGTAGATATTGTTATTGTCCCTGGATACCCGGTCGGCTCCGCGCAGATCGATCACCTTGTTCTTTACATCAGAAAGATTGGCGCCGATGTTATACCGGAACTCCTTACCGATCTGGCCGTGGTAGTTAAGCGCCAGCTCCCATCCTGTGTTCTGTACTTCGCCGGCGTTCTGCACGGCAGCATCCAGCCCTACGATGTCGGGTATACGCAGGTTGAGGAGGATATCCGTCGTATTTTTCTTGTAGTAATCGAATGTTACATCCAGGTTTTTCAGCACAGTTATATCCACGCCCACGTCTGTCATCCTGGTGGTTTCCCAGGTGAGGCCGGAGTTGGGATATACCGTGATACCTGCTGTGGGGTTGAGACTGCCGCCAAAAGGATAGCTGTTATACTGGTAAGTACTCTGGTAAGGGTAGTTGGTACTGAGGTTCAGGTTGGGACTCACAAATACATCATTACCCAGCTTACCCCAGGAGCCGCGCAGCTTCAGGTTGTTGATAAACGTTACATCCTGCATGAACTCTTCACCCGTTACGCGCCAGCCTGCGGAGAAGGAGGGGAACCATCCCCATTTCTGGTTCTCTGCAAAGCGGGAAGATCCATCCCTTCTGATGTTGGCTTCCAGCAGGTATTTATCATGGTAAGCATAATTCAGCCTGCCAAAGAAAGACACCAGGTTATAGGCGCTGGCAGTTCCCCTGGCCTGCTGACCGTCTGCCGCACCGGCGTTGATCTGCTCAATCTCTCCGTTGGGAAGGTTGGTGCGGTAACCGCTCAGATCATCGGTGGTTTCGGTTAAGCGCGAAGCGCCGCCCATCAGCTTAAAGGCATGAAGGCCAACATTCTTCTGGTACTCAATTAATCCCTGGAAGTTGCGGAACCAGTAGCCCTGGTAAGCTTTGGTGATGTTGTTTTGTCCAACAGTGAGCACATTGCTGTTATCAGGAAAATCCGTGAAATAGTCCAGCGCACGGTTGTGCGAGCTGTTGTAATCAGAACGGTAGTTCACTGCCGCCAGACCGGTCAGCGTAAGGCCTTTCAGCAGCTCGTAGTTGGCGCGGAAGTTACCGGTAAAGAGATTGCTTTTGTATACATACAAGCCACCTTCGTCCTGCAGGCGGATCGGGTTCTGACCGCCGCGCACCAGTCCCCAGGTACCGTCTGAATACTTGTTCACGGTAAGCGGGTTGATGATGGCGCCCTGGCCAAACTGGTACCAGGCAGAGCCTTCCTGGCCCTGCGGCTCCTGCCGGTCGCCCAGGCGTGTGGAGATGTCTGCACTGAAATTCAGTTTGTCCGTTAACTTTATATCAGTGTTCAACCGTACGGTGATACGGTTGTAGTCCATATTTTTAATAAGGCCATGCTGATCAAAATAGTTGGTAGAGAACAGGTATTTCACATTCTCTGATCCGCCGCTTACATTCAGGCTGTGCGACTGCTGAAAGCCGCTGCCTGTGAGAATGTCTTTCAGCCAGTAGTTATCAGGGTAAAGGTCTTTATTGCGGTTGGGATCATTATATGCGTTGATCTGTGCATCAGAATACTGGGCGCTGGAGCCTGAGTTTTCCCGCATCAGGTTCACCAGCTGCATGAACTGCTGCGCGCCTACAAACTTGGAAAGGCGTGCGGGGTCCTGCCAGCCGAAGTAGTTGGAATAAGACACCTTTGCTTTGCCGGTGGCGCCGCGTTTGGTAGTAATGAGGATAACGCCGTTGGCTGCACGTACACCATAGATAGAGGCGGCGGCAGCATCTTTCAATACTGACATGGAAGCGATATCGTTCATATCAATATCGTTGATGTTGTACTGCACACCGTCTACCAGTACCAGCGGATCATTATTGTTCAGGGTACCAATACCGCGTATGCGGATAGTGCCCTGGTCTGCGCCGGGTTGGCCGGAGCCCTGTTTCACCGTTACGCCGGAAGCAATACCCTGCAGGGCGGCTGATACCTGGCCTACCGGTTTCCAGTTAACATCTGCACCGGATAATGCCGTCACCGAGCCGGTGAGGTTCACTTTTTTCTGTGTGCCGTAACCCACTACCACTACTTCTGACATAGACTTGATATCCGGTGTCAGTTGTACGTTGATGGTAGTGCGGTTTGATACGGGCACTTCCTGTTTTACATACCCCAGGTAAGAGATTTCAAGTACGGCGTTGCCATCGGGCGCCTGGATGGTATAGCTGCCATCCGGACCGGTAGCGGTTCCGTTGCTGGTGCCTTTTACCACTACAGTGGCGCCGGGAATAGGCTGACCTTTTTCATCGGTAACCTGTCCTTTTATGATGATCTGCAGGGCAGCTGCGCTGTACAGCATACCTGGCTGCGGCAGTGCGGGAATGCCGTTATTGGAAGGCAGCTGTGCATCAGGCGCTGTTTCATCTTTACTGTAGATGATGTAGAAGCTTTCCCTGATCTTTTTATATTTCAGTTCATTGTTGCTGGTCAGATAGTCCAGTGTGGCTTCGAGGGATGCTTGTTTCTCCATATCGCCGGTGCTGAGCTGTTTCTGTTCCAGCTCGCTTTTGTAGATAAAGGATACTCCGAATTTTACTTCCAGCTGGTTCAATACATTTTTCAATGACTTTGTTCTTGCTTTTGAAGCAGGCTGGGATTGCTGGCGATATGCTGCCATATCCTGGGAATTCGCAGGCGCTCCGCAGTAACAGGACACACTTATGGCTGTTACCAGTGCGGTAATAAATTTGTTCATAACACTTTTGGTTGAATGTTATCTAATGTTTACGAATGCTATTGACGGTTCCTTTCAATGTTTACAGTTACGTCTTTCCTTTTTATTTTAAGATTAAAGAGCTGCGACAGGCCATCCAGCAGGATGTCTGCACTGCCGCTGGGCACGGTTCCGGAAAATTGCTGATGAAGGAGTGTCGTGTCTGCTATTGTCACTGTCAGTCCGTATGTTTCCTGTAATACCTGTGCCACCTCTTTCAGGTCTGCATTGTGGAATTGTAGCTTGTGGCTTTTCCAGGAAGCATATTGCTCAGTGTTCACCTGTTGTTGCTGATACGTGCTGTTCTTTTCCTTAAATTCTACCAATTGTCCCGGTTGCATAATGATAGGCGCCTTGATGGCAGCTGCGCCACCGCTTAAGCGAACCTTTCCTGTGTTCAGCACCACCTGCATGCGCGTATCCCTGTCCAGTACATTAAAGCTGGTGCCCAGTACCTCCACGTTGATATGGCGGGAGGTGTGCACCACGAAACCTTTTTTGGAGGCCGGCTTCACATCGAAGAAAGCTTCTCCCTGTATCCAGATCTCGCGTTGGGCTGCCTTATCCCAGTGCCTGCTGTAGCGCAGGGTACTGTTGCCGTTAAGCGTCACAACAGATTGATCGGGCAGGGTAATGGTACGGATCTCGCCGTAAGCAGTGGTGTAGGTAACAGTCTTGTTGTCCTGCCGTAACAGTTGCCAGGCAGCAAAGCTGATGGCAATAACACCTGCTATAACGGCGGCAGCTTTGAGCCTTCCTGTTCCCCGCGATCGGTCAAACCATCGCCATTGTGGCGATGTAGTGTCCTGCGCGCTGGTAGCAGCAAGGATGCGCTGGTATATTTCCCCGGAACGTTCAGTACGTGGCAGGGTGTGGCCTTCACCCTGTTCCAGGTCCTGTTGTATGGAGGAGCTAAGCCAGGCACGGCCTTCCGGCGTATCCAGCCAGGCTGTTACCTGTTGCCGCTCTGCTGCGGTGCATTGGTTGTTAAAGAATTTTGTGAGTAGTGCCGGATCTATCGGCTTCATAACGTTGCCCTCCTTATTACATACTACACCCGGACAAGCGGAAAGTATTATATGGGTAGAAAAAAAATTTTCAGAGCAGGCAATAGCAGAGAACCAGGATGAGGGTATTGCTGAAGATCCTGAGGCAATGTTTCAGCAGCTGACTGGCCTGGGAAAATTGCAGTTTAACGGTATTGATGGAAATGCCCAGTTTGCTGGCTATCTGTTCGTTGGTCAAACCTTCTACGGTCCTTAAACGGAAGATATCTTTTTTGCGGGGAGAGAGCTTTTCTATGGCCTGTTCCATTGCCCTTTTATAGTCATTGAACAACACGGCATGTTCAGGTTCTTCGTGGGAGGCGGATACCTGTTGGGTGAACAGCGTTTGTTTGCTGAGCGCACGTTGCTGGTCGCGGATCACATTCAGCACATGGAACTTCAGACATTTGAAAAGGAAATTCTTTACGCCCTGCGCGGGGTCCAGCTGTTCGCGGTAGAGCCAGAGTTTTACAAACACCTCATGCACGGCGTCTTCGGCCATGGCAGCGTCTTTCAAATACTTACAGGCAACACCGTACAGTAACTGGTGGTATTTGTCGTATACCTCCTTAAATGCAACGTGGTCACCCGTCTGAAGATCCGTTGTTAAAAGCTGGTCACTATCAGTATAGTGTGCAGGCACTATGTCCCCCTTCTGTTTGTTTACGAGTTTTAGTTTAGCCGCCCTCGGCACGCTGTACTAAATTAGGTAAGGGGGGACGTATGGGATGATGTTAAATTAACAATTAATAGTCAATAATTAACCCATTCTCCGCTACTCATACACTCTGCGTATAAACCATACATCCTTCAGTGAAAAATGGAAAACTGCATTCAGGTAATTCTCCTTGATCAGGTTGTTGGCCGTTGTGCCGCGCTGCCCTATTTCCAGTCCCAGGTAATAACGCAGGTTGCCGGTGCGGTTGGGAAGCGACACCCCCAGTGTCACGCCTGTTTCTGCAATGTGATTTCCCTGTACGACCAGGTAAGAATTGTTGCGGGAAAAGCCGGCCTGCAGAATAAGGCCTTCATAGGTGCCATTATAATAATGACGCCGGAAAGCGTATTCCACTCCGCCGGCTATACGATCCGCATCTGTAAGCCGGTAGCCGGTGGTGCCGGCGTTAAGACCGCTCCATGATTGTTTCCGGTAGTCGGCTACCAGTGTAACGTTGTTTTTGTTCAGGGAAAGACCGAATCCGTATTGCCGGGGTACTTTAATTTTCCTGGTGTCCAGGTCGTCTTTATACAGCACCTGTTCCGAGCTGTTGATCACATTCACGCTGTGCTGGAAACGCATGGTGGCAGGCAGGCGGTAAGTAGCGCCCAGGCCTATTTCCCAGTCTTTTATCCTGCCGTGGTATTGGAAACCGCCTGTAAAGTTCAGGTTATAGGCGTATTGTTTGTCTACAGTAGAAACCGTGTCGCTGCCCAGTGTTTCGGTGGTATTGACCGGGCCAAAGAGAAAAGCGGACGAAATGCCGGCGGAAAAGTTCTTTGTGATCTTCACCCCATTGGAAATGTATACCTTATTGATACCGCCATTACCCTCTGTTACGGATTTGATAGCGGCATCACTGCCGGCTACGTAGCGGTCTGCCAGTACCTTGTAGTCTACCGTGCTGTAGGGGGTAAGACCGGCGCTCACACCCCAGCGGTTATTCACTTTAAAGCCAATGGCCAGCCTTTTGATGGAAACGTCCAGCGCGCTTTGGGTGGTATTGGCGCCTGTATAGCTCACACTTCTGCCCAGCATCGATACATCGAACATAAAATTCTGCTTGGGAATGGCGGAGTAAGAGGCCGGGTTCAGTTCATTCAGGTAGAAAAGGGAGGGACGTGCAATACCGGCGCTTCCCAGGCCGTAGTTGCGGGAGTAGTCATGCTCTTCCAGGTCGCCGATGCCAAAGGCAGAATACAATGAATTGACGCCTTTGCTGCTTTGGGCCTTTGCCTGTACGCACAGTAACAGCAACAATCCACACATACCGGTATATTGTCTTATTTGCATGTTCTTTCTAAAATGCTTTTATGATTTAATTGTACCGCAGGTAATATACCTGTACGCTGATCTTGTTCTGCTTACGTTTATTATCACCCAGCACCACCCTGTCAAAGCTTGTCAGGTAGGCGCTGCGGGGCGGTATGATCAAAAGCCCGCGTGAAAAGGCGTCTGTACTGGCAATCTCGTTGATGCAGTAATGTGTAATGTCGTAAGTGTAGGCCGTTTTTTCCTGGTACAGGTTATCGATGAACAGGTTACCGTACATAATGGATCCCAGTGTGCTGGTAAGCGTGTCTGTCACATTGTTGTTCTTGTCTACTTCGCAAATGGTCAGGTTAGGCGGCAGGCTGAATGGCGGCTGATAAGAGCCCGCTACCGGCTGTATGGTGAGCGAAGCGCGCATCACCTTGAAAAAGCTGCCCACGGAAGCAAGGTTCTTTAAGGTGGGCAGGTCTATGCGTGTAGCGATGCCTGTTAGCGGCTGTATGAAAGACATATTAGCCGTTTGCGCGGAGGACAGCGATTTGTTTGCCGCACTCAGGCCGGATAGCGGTGTGCCCGATCTGTCTGCCGATACCTGGTTAAACTGTACACTCTGATCATACACGTTCAGATCCAGGTGCCTGTCTGTAAAGAAGGGGTCCTTGTTGTGATAATGCATGCGCAGGATCACGGAAGTATCGCCGGTATTGAAGCCCAGGATATTGCCCGCATTATCGCCGGCTTTAATGGCCAGGCCTTTATAGTATTTCAGGAAGATATCCTGTGTGGATACCAGGGTGGATTTGTCTTTAAAGAGTTTGAACAAGGGCGCTCCGTAGGTATCCGCCAGCTGGATCTTTATTACCGTATCTATATGCGGGCGCACCACTTGCTGTATACTGCCCAGGGGAGTGCCGGAGGTCTGGAAATCGTTATGGCTGTATATATAGTAGGCGTTGGTATTGCGCTGGATGGTTTGTTGTACCTCGTATACATTGATATGCTGGGAAAGGCTGGAATCGCCGTAGAGTTTTTTGTTGGTATACAATACCAGTTCTGTGTAGTCGTAGGTAGATGTAGCATCCAGCGTTTTATCCGATGGCAGCTGTAGCTGGAAGAATGACCCGGCGGTGATCTTACCGAAATACGGATCTGCCAGTTTACCGCTCAGCGCCACATTCGTACCGGAAGTGGGGATGGAGTCCAGCCGGATGGTCTGCATCCGGATAGTTAAGGTATCTGCAATAATATAATTGGAGGACTGTTCGCCGCCTGATATATCGTAGTCGAACCCTTCCTTGTCACAAGCGCTGTTGGCAGCAGCTAACAACACTGCTATCATTAATCTGATGTAGGGACGCGCGCACCTGGAACCGCAAAAAGTATTGTTCATGGAGCGCAATTTTAGCCAGGAACCCTACTCCCTATTGATCTAATATGCCAAATCCGGTTTTTTATCGATGAATGCGCATTACCGATCCTTATACAGCCTGTGCCCCCCAATGAGGACTAAAAGGCCAAACGCTGCCACTGGCAGATAAAAAAGTCTTTTCCATCCCCTGAAAAAGGGCATATGTCTATTTTATATTTATGCTAATACAACGGCGGATAATTTTGGCAACTATTAAAAATTGTAAAATGCTAATGCGTTATTTAACAGGTTTATGTTTGCTGATGGCCGTGGTACTGTTCGCCTGCTCTAAAAGTAGTGATACTACCAGCACAGTAGGGAACTGGGTACACCGGGTGGATTTCAAAGGCGTAGCCCGCCAGGAAGCGGTGACCTTTACTATCGTTGACACCGCCTTTGTTGGTACCGGGCTGGATGTTAATAATGATACACTGAGAGACTTTTACTCCTATGATGCAGACAGAAATACCTGGACGCAGCGGGCCTCCTTACCCGATGGCGCCCGCGCCCGTCACAGCGCAGTGGCATTTGCAACGGAAGGGAAGGGCTACGTGGGTACAGGTACGGACGGTGTGGTAAAGCTGAACGACTTCTATGCCTACAATCCCGATGGTAATTACTGGGAGCCCATTGCGCCATTCCCCGGTACCGCCCGTGTAGGCGCCGTAGGCTTTGCCGTAAAGACCAATGGCTATGTAGCTACCGGTTATGATGGCAACTGGCTGAACGATTGCTGGCAATACCGGCCTGCTGAAAATAAATGGTATACCCGTTCAGATGTACCCTTGTCAAAAAGGGCCGATGCAGTTGCTTTTGTAATAGCAGATAAAGCCTACATTGTTACCGGTCAGAGTAACCTGCAGCTGAACAATGAACTGTCCATGTACGACGCCGATAACGACGTATGGACGCTGAAACGCGCCATCACTAACGTGAGCGACGACAGCTATGATGATGAGTACACCAACATCACCGGCTACAACTGCGTGGCTTTTGTGATGAACAACAAAGCATATGTTTGCACCGGTAACCGCGGCGGCAGCATCTCCACCGTAGCATGGGAGTATGACCCGGTAAATGATCTGTGGGATCTGAAGCAGGCTTTTGAAGGATCCGCGCGCACCAGCGCCGTGGGCTTTGCCGTCAGGAACAGAGGATTTATCACCACCGGTGTGAGCGGCAGTACGCCATTGAGCGATACCTGGGAATTTCAGCCAAGCGTAGAATATAATAAGAATGATTAAGCGAAAGACCGGGAATATGCTATTACTCGCGGGGAGCCTGCTGCTATTGGCTTTTGCTGTGTTTAAGACCATGCAGCGCGGCTTCCCCGGAAAACCAACCGCAATGCAGGATAGCATTGCGGTTGTCACTTTCCGCACGCATGCGGGATGGGGCTATGCCGTGAATGTGGGCGCACACGCCTACATCTACCAGGACTTTATCCCTGCCATACCCGGCAGATATCCTTTCCTCAGTAAGGAAGATGCGGAGCGCGTTGGCAAACGCGTAGCAGAGAAACTGCGCAAACAACAGGTGCCCGCCATCAGCAGGCAGGAACTGCTGGAAATGGGGATCACGCATTGACAATTCAGACAGTTAAAGTTTAAACGTTTTAAACGTTTAAACTTTAACATATAGTTAAATGCTGTTAACAAACTTTAACAGACGTTTAACCCTATGTAATGTATGTTTACCGCGCTTTTCAGCGGCATGATAAACTTCAGACATATTTACCGGAACAGGCTTTTCATCATAGGTTTGCACATCGTTGCATGGACCTGTTTCCTCCTGTTACCTTTTTTCATTTACCGCCTGCGTATACTGCATCCCTCGTTCTTTATCAGGGAAGTGATAGATAATTTATTCCTGATCGGGGTGTTCTACCTCAACATCTATGTACTCATACCGCGTTTCTTTACCCTGAAGAAGATCGTATACTATTTTGCCTGCGTGCTGGCAGTGCTGGTGTTTATTACTATGCAGCAGGCGGTGATGGACCATTACTTCGTGCGTTACCTGGCAAAGCATGAGTATGAGCTGGGCCTGCATGCTGGAATAACAGAGAAAGGCGCAAGAATGATCAGTGTAGACAGCAGCGGGAATGTAACTTTCAGGGGGCCCCGTGCGTTTATGCGATATCGCGCTTTTTCGTCGGCAAACGGAGGCATTTATGCTTATACAAAAGGACGCCCGTTGGGAAAGGAAGAACTGAGGTTCTCAGGTGGCATTGGCCATGGTCCGCGTCTGCTCATCAGGAACGATTCTGTTGCCACCGCCATGGCAATGCCCGCAATGCCGCTGGGACCACCGCCCTTCTGGCAGCGGATGCTGTTCCCCGAAGCACTCCGGAAACCTGTGCTGGCCGCCTTGTTAATGCTGCTGATGAGCGGGTTCATCAAAATAGCACAGGAGTGGTTCAAGAGTGAACAGCAGCGGGAGGCCCTGAAAGTGGAGAAACTGAACGCGGAATTAAAATTTTTAAAGTCACAGATTAATCCTCACTTCCTTTTTAACTGTCTGAATACTATCTATTCGCTGGCGCATAAACATTCCACGCAAACGGAACACGCCATTGTAAAGCTGTCCACCATCATGCGGTATATGATCTATGAGTCCAACGAGGAGATGGTGCAGCTGCAGCATGAATTGCAGTACCTGAGGGATTATATCGATATACAGCGTTTAAGGCTGCCGGCGGGCATACAGGTGGATTATACGGAATGCGGCGCGCCGGATGGATTGTGGATTGAACCGATGCTGCTGATCCCCTTTGTAGAAAACGCCTTTAAACATGGGATCAGCTATACCGATCATTCCTTCATCAGTATCGCGATCACTATTGAACAAACAACCGTGCGGCTCCTGGTAAAGAACAGCCTGTTCCCCCAACGGGTGGCAGAGCAGGGCGGCATTGGCCTTCAGAATGTATTGAAACGGCTGGATTTGCTATATACCAACAAGCACGAGATAACTGTAACGGAAACGGACAACCAATTTATTGCTGATCTAAAAATAGTGTTGAAAAATGATTAAGTGTATTGCAGTGGACGATGAACCATTGGCACTGGAAATCATTACGGACTTTGCCCGTAAAGTTCCCTTCCTTTCCCTGGTGCAGACCTTTGAAAACGCGGCAGAGGCCATGCGCTTCCTGCAGGATGAAAGAGTAGACCTGGTATTCCTCGACATTAAAATGCCGGACATCAACGGGATCCAGTTCCTCAAATCCCTCAAATACCCTCCCATGGTAATATTCACTACCGCCTACGGTGAATACGCGCTGGACGGCTTTGACCTCGATGTAGTGGATTACCTGCTGAAACCCGTACCCTTTGAACGTTTTCTGCGGGCCGCCGCCAAAGCACAGGAGTATATGTCTGTTACCCAGCAGAAGAACGGCGACAGCAATGGCCATGTAAATGATTACATCTTCATCAAAACAGAATACAAGATCATTAAGATCAACCTGGAAGACATCCTTTTCATTGAAGCGCTCAAAGACTATACAAAGATCTATACACCTTACCAGCCGGTATTAACATTACGCAGCCTTAAATCCTTTGAAACGCGGTTACCCGCAGACAAATTCATACGCGTACACCGTTCCTACCTGGTGTCGCTGAACAAGATCAATTCTGTTGAAAAGAATACCGTGATGATAGCGAACCAGTCTATACCCATCAGCGATGGGTACAGGGACAGGTTTTATGAGGTGATCACCAGGAACTCGTAAAATGTTTAAGATCTGTTACGTGTTCCTGTCATAGCCTTCGCAATCGCTTCCAGGTGCTCGTTAAATGCGCTTAACTGCAGCAGCATTTGTCCGGATGTATCATTGGCTTCCAGCCCCGCGAACTTATTATTCTTGCGGAAGATGTCCCTGATCTGCTCCCAGCGCGTTGCTTCCGCATCGGTCATGAAACCGGCGAGGGCCTTTAGTTTCAGCAGGTTGGCTTCCGCATCGGAGGTCAGTGTCTGTGATTCGCCTTCGTAGTGGGAACGGATAAGCGTATTGATCTCTTCTTTGTTCATCAGCGGCACCACTCTTGCGGCCAGCTTATTCATATTACGGTAAGATCCCTGCAGTTTAAACGGTGGTTCCGTGCGGTAGGCATCTTTCATGGCGGCGCTGGCGATGTAGTGCTGGTTTACCTGCATCACCACATCCCGGATATGCAGCATGTTCTTCAACACGGCAATGGCATCATCGGTTTCCTGCTGGTTGTAGTTGCCTTCCAGTTCGGGCAGCAGATCGCCACCCTGTTCTGCATAGCTGATGAGCTTATAAAGGTCGTCAAAGCTGCGGTTGGCAATACGCTGCAGCCAGGCGTTCTCCGCCACGGCATTCTCTATCAGGCTAAGCCTGAAGAGGTGATCCGATCCGCCGATCACATCCCCCAGGTTATACACGTCTGCCCGGTTGGCCAGCATATCCGGTATCTTGAACTGTTCCCCGCTTTCTGTATAGGGGTTGCCTGCCATCACCACGCAGAACCGTTTGCCGCGGAGGTCATAGGTTTTGCTTTCCCCTTCAAAGATGCCGTCCATCTTGCGCTGGCCATCGGCCAGGGAAATGAATTTCTGAAGGAATTCTGCGCTGCAGTGCTGGATGTCGTCAATATACAGCATCACATTGTCCGCCATTTCAAACGACAGGTTGATCTTTTTCAGTTCTTCCCTTGCACCTGAGGTGGTGGCCTCCTGCGGATCGATAGACGTAATGTTATGCCCGATGGTAGGGCCGTTTATCTTCACAAAATGCAATCCCATGGTTTTGGCCAGGTATTCCATCAGCGTGGTTTTACCATACCCCGGCGGTGATATCAGCAACAGCATGCCCATCCGGGCAGTACGTTTATCGTCTCCCGCTGCGCCGATCTGTTTGGATAAGTTCGCACCGATCAGGGGAAAATATACTTCGCTGATCAAACGGTTGCGCACAAAGGAACCCAGCACTTTGGGCTCCAGCTCGCCTATTTTCAGCTGTTGGCGGTAACTGTTGGCCAGCCCGGTTTTCAGGTCATTGAATGCAGTAAATGCGGGAACAATGGTTGCAAAATACTGCCGCATCTTTTGCATGAAATGATGATAGCTGAGCAGGTATTTTCCTTCTTCCCGGATAACCGCATGCGTGCCTTTCAGGCCGTCTATCTGCAGGGTATCCGATGCAGGACGTTCCTTATAAGTATGATCCCTGAACAGGAGCAGGCAGACCGTTTCCCCGGTATACTGTATGTCCGTTCCCGTTACCTGCGCCTGCATAAAGGCTTCCAGCCAGCTCTGGATCATATGGAAACGTTCCATGGTGCTGAATGCCGGGTTATTGGCCTCCTGTAAGAACAGGTCTGTGCGTTTGTGCGATTGCAGGTAAGCAGTGAACTGCTTTTTCAGCTGCAACGCCTGCTGGCTGCAGGTAAAATGCCTGCCCCCAGCGCGTTCCCGGTACAGGTAATGTGCTACATCCTCTGCGCTGGCCGTTTGCAGCATTGGGGAAGACTGCAGGTAGTGGGCGGCAATCTCTTTTTCCACAAAGGGCGTACGGCGGCTGCCCGGGAAACTATCCTCGATGGCGTAGGCCGCGGAGATCAGCTGCTGCAGTTTTTGCTGTGTGGCTTCATCCAGTCCGAACCAGCACAACTGCCCGGCTACACGAACTTCCGGCGCGTATTGCAATATGCCCAGTTCCTCCTGTAATTTTTTCAGCCCCTGGCAGATCAGCGCCGCATCGGTATTGTGTACGCCTTTCAGGTAGGCGGCCGCATAATCCCGCTCCGTGCGGTCGTTGATGAACGCATCGGCATTCCAGCCGGCGCCCTGCTGCAGGCTTTCCGTAAATGCCTGGTAAGCGAGGTATTCAGCGCGGTACACTTCGCTGTTCTCGGAGATCAGCTCCTGTTCCCAGATGCTGCGGTACTGGTAGAGCGCTTCGGCCGTTACTTCTTTATAAAAACTGGTTCCGGTCAGATGGTAGAAAAGACGGTCATTACGCCGTACAATAGTGAGGTCAGGCACCTGCTTGTTCACCACGAACTTATGAGCGCCCAGCGATATGATGTTCTGGCCGTCCGCAAAGAGATCCGTTTTATCTTTCAGGCTGCGCAGCGCAGTTTCCTGGGCCACTTTCACCAGGTTCTCCAGGTTCTCCGCCTTGGCCACATCGCCCAGCGTTCTCAGCTCTTCTGCAAGGCTGCGCACCTTATCGATCATCATGTCCGTGGAAAAGAAAGCGTAGATGCTTTCCTTATCGGTAAATGACTGCGCCTTGTTTTCGATATTCTTCAGCACCCGTATGCCGATCTGCTCCAGGCCGGATGTACGCTTGTTGATCTGCGCTACTAGCATTTCCTTTTTGCCGTTGAACGCTTTGATCACCTCATCACGCTTGTCGGCTATTTTCAGCACAAATTCTTCAAAATCGGCGAACCTGCTTTCCAGCTCTTCGATCTGTATGCTGATCTTCGTATAGTAGCCTTCGCATTTTTCCGGCGAAGTAGAAAGGTCCAGGAAGTTAACAATACTTTGATCCAGCAGCGTCAGCTGCGCATGAAATGCTGCGGTAGACTCGCGGATACGGAGTACTGTTGTAACCCGCACCAGGTCTGCCTTTACTTCATTCAGCGACGCGAAGATCAGCGATATTTTCCCGATGATACGGGTGGTTTCCGTTGTATCGCCGATCTTCAGGCTGTTCAGGATATCTATCAGCATTTCCAGCCCCGCAGCAATGCCGTTCACCGCTTCTTCTACTGGCTGCGCCTCCGTTACTTTGGTAACACCTGCTACGGCCTGTTTCTGTTGCACCACCATAGCTTCGTAGGGGGCCAGTGCCTCATCTTTCAGCAGGAACTGTACCGTGTCCTGCGACAGCGAAGCGTTATAGTCCTGCAGCGTTGCCTTCATGGCGTTCACGGCCGCTGTGTCTATGTACTTCACATTGAGCAGGTCTACCACTGTGCCCTGCATGCTGCGCGTGGCGGCCAGCAATGTTACCAGCTGGTCCAGCGAGGTAACGGATGCGTTCTTTACATCTATCACCAGCTGGTCTACCCGTTTACCCGTGGCCTGCAACACTTCCCGGGCATGCTTGCGCTGCGCCTGTACCTTTGCGAATTCGTCGATAGCGGTATTGGCGATGTTACGTATCTGCGTCAGCGGTGCGGCCAGGTCAAAAGTGGCCGGTTCTTTTATCCAGAAATAGGCGTCGAGGATATCGTTGGCCCGTTTATGAAGATCCTCATATAGGTTCTCATAACTGTCTTCCTTCTGCAACAGCTGGATGATCTCCTGGCTTTCGCTCATGGCACTGACAATATCCTTATTCCCGATCTTGTACAGCACATTATCGCGCATCTCTTTGTTCTCCTGCAGGCTGGCGGTATAGGGCGTTTGCCATATCTGCACCTGGTGATGCCGCAGGGCTTCATTCTCTGACCGGAAATACACCAGCATGCCGTTATCAAATACGGTGAAACCGTTACAGATGATCGGCGTTTCAACCTGCTGGGCGATCACGTTGTAAGACATCAGCAGGTAGGTGTTCGTAGCCTTCTGGTAGAAGATATACAGGAAATCTTCCCCGTTGGGCGAGGCCATGCTGCGGATGAATTCCAGTTCCGTGACAGCAGACTCAAACAGCTTGTACTCGCCGTTCTGCAGGTAGTACCCGTTCGGAAATACCAGGCCCTGGTTGTCTGGCAGCAGCACGGCGGCGTTCAGCAAAGTGGGAATGGTCACCACCTCCTTGGTGCGTACATTGAAAATGTAGGCCCGGAAATCTTCCTGGTAAGGTTTTATCTTGATGGCAATGAGGTTGCCCAGGTCTGCATAATGATACTCCGCGTCATCCAGCTGCTGGTCCCTGTTGCTGACCGGGTCAGAAAAGATGCCTTTCCCCGTTTCCGTATTGTTCTCTATCTTGAAGGTGATATCCCCGTTCAGCGCTTCAATAAACACCTTGTCCAGCACGGATATATGCGGATGCTTTCCCAGCCGGCGATGACTGAGATCCGTACGGATCCACTCAAAATCATACTGCGGCGATTGCTTCACCTCATGAATACTGCGGTCGTCAATATACAGCAGCTTATCTTCCTTTATCAGCCATTTAAAGGCTTTCCGGTCGTCCGGGTTCCGGCTTGTCTGGAAGATCATGTACAGGTAATGCTCTGTTCTGGTGAACCTGGCAAAGATCGATTCCCGGTAGTACTTATAGAGATTGGTAAAGTCCGTAATGAAATCGGGATCTTCAATGAGCACCAGTGACTGCGGTTCAAAATGGTTACCCGTGAATTTGTAGATGCTGAACACATCGCTCAGCATAATATCTTCCCGGAGGCCAAAGTGAACGTTATAGGCAAAGATGGCAAGGTCTCCCAACGCCATGATACCGCGCGCCGTGCCGTTGTTCTCCGTAGTGATACGCTGGTTGGCGATCAGCTGGAAACCGGATGAACTGAATATCTCCTTCCTGGCCGCATTCAGGCTGGATAAACGCTCCACCAGGTTCTGCCGCTGTTCTGCGAGGCGGTTGCGGATGATCTCGTATGTACCGGAATCCAGTATGGCCTTCCCGTTGTTGTCTAAATCTGCCATTACACTAGCTATAAGAATACCTTTTTCTAAAATAATGCCGTTCTGCGAGCGTTAAAGTTTCTTGTTGGAGATGCCCAGGGTGCTGGCCAGCTGCGCCAGGTTGAGCAGCGATGAGCGGTCTCCTTCCGTGCTGTTCTGCTGCATTTTCAGAAGAAGGCCGGAGATGGTCAGATTTTTTATGTCGTTGGATGAAATGTTATACTTTTCTGCAAAGTTCCGGATGCGTTCCAGGAGATCGCCGCCGCCGTTGCTGCCGTCGCCGATGAGGGCTGTTTTGATGTGCGAAGCATGTTCGCTTTCATTGATCAGCCGGTCAAAACCGCGGGCATTGGACACCTGGTTAACGATGTTCTGGAAGAACATGGTCTCTCCGCCAACAATGTCGATCCTTGCGTTCTTCAAGGCGTCTCCAAGCACCATGGCCTGTGCTTCCGCAATATCCTTCTGGATATTGATCTGGGCGAGCGCCACGTCCTTGTCTTTAGCCAGCAACAGTTTGAATTCTTCGTGTTCTTTGCCGACAGCGTCCAGCTTTTTCATGGCTTCCGCCTTTTCCTGGATACCGGCTGCTTCTGCCAGTGCTTTTTCTTTTGTTACTTCTGCCTGGCTCAGGCCTTCCTTGCGTTTTGCATCCGCTATCTTTTCGATCACGGTTGCGTCTACCAGTCCCTGTCTTTCTGCCGCTTCTGCTTTGGCGATCATTACTTCCGCTTCAGACAAGCCCAGTGATGCCTCTTCCCTGGCTTTTGCTTCGGCCAGTATCTTGCGGGCTTCTGCTTCTTTTACGGCCGCTTCTTTCTTCGCTTCCGCATCTATGATCAGCTGTTTGGCTTTTTCTTCCGCAGCTTTCTTTTCCGCTTCGGCGGCCTTTACGGTGTAGATCAGCTGTTCTTCCGCCTGGCGGCTGGCCTGCGTGATGCCCACTGTTTTCTCGCGTTCTACCGCGCGGAAGGCTTCCAGGTCTTTCACGCCCTGTTGTTCTTCCACCACTCCTTTTTCCAGCTTCACGCGTTCGCGGATCACATCCTGGATATTTTTGCGTTCCACCTCCAGTGTACGCTCTTTTTCTATCTGCGCCAGTGTAACGATCTTTTCACGCTCTGTAGCTTCCAGTGCACGGTCTTTCTCCACTCTTTCCGTTTCTACTGCATCGGTGCGCTGCTTGTTCTTTTCCGCGATGATGATCTGGCGCAGCTTGTTTTCTTCCTGTACGGCCAGTGATTCATCGGTTTTGATCCGTACGGTTTGTGCTTTCAGCCTTTCTTCTTCGCGTACCTTGATGATCTCTGCGTTCTCGCGCGCCCGGATGTTATCGATTTCCCTTTTCTGTTTCTCTTCTTTTTCCGCCATCTGGCGTTCCAGCTCCAGGATGGCTTCACGGGCTTCCACATCCTGTTTTTTGATCACTTTCTCTTCTTCACGTTTGATCAGGTTGGCCTTGATGTTTTGTTCAGCCGTCAGCTCTGTGATCTTCTTGATACCCTGTGAATCCAGGATGTTCTGGGCGCTGAGGTATTTGATCTCCGTTTGTTCCAGGTAATCGATGGCGCAGTCGTCCAGGATATACCCGTTCAGGTCTGTCCCGATGATGTTGAGGATCTCTGTCCTGAATTCGCGGCGGGCTTCATACAGTTCGATGAAATCAAACTTCTTGCCCACGGTTTTCAGGGCTTCAGAGAATTTGGCTTCGAAAAGGTTGCGCAGGGTTTCCACATCGCTGGCCCTTTCCGTACCGATGATCTGCGCCACATTGAGCACATCGTCTACATTCTTGTTCACACGAACGAAGAACGCTACTTTAATATCTGCGCGGATATTGTCTTTACAGATCAGCCCTTCATTTTCCAGGCGGTCAATCTGCAGTTTTTTTACGGAGATATCCATGATCTCCATTTTATGCAATACGGGGATCACGTACATGCCCCTGTTGAAAGCCACCTTACCGCCGCCAACGCCTGTACGGACGATGGCTTTGCCCTGTGGTATCTTTTTGTAAAAAGCGGCAAATGCATACAGTATAATGAACAGCAGAAAAACAATGCCTCCAATAAACAAGAGGCTGATTCCTCCCAGAGTGCCCATAGTCTTTAAATGATTTTAGGTGAGATAAATGTATTGGTAATAGTGTGCTTAAACGATGTTAGCGAGATTGATCTCCGGTACCACGAGATAATATTTTTTGTCGGGGGATTCATCGGCGATCATCACATCCGCATCATACCCGATAGTCTCGCCGGTTTTGCTTTGAACGTTGATGCGGATCAGGTCTCCCTGCACTTTGAGTTCTGCAGCCCCGATGGTGGCGCCTGAAATAGTGGAACGCATGCGGGCGGTGCGGCCCAGCAGGTCGTAGCCTTCTTCTCCATTATAACCCATGGCATGATACACTTTAACGAGTGGTTTGGTGGCGAAGCGGGTGATAACAAATGCCACTGCAAACACGGGCAGCAGGATAAATACGGATTTCCAGCCCCAGCTGCCGAGCCCCAGCAATACGGAGCTTCCCAGGGTAACGATCCAGGAAATGAACTTGAAGGTAGACAGCACCATCATGAACGGCACTTTACCGATGTTCACAAACTCGAAGGCTTTCTGCAGGAAGGGCTTTTCCCCGGCAATGTCGCCGTGATCCATGTCCTGATCAATGTCATGATCAGCATCGGTATCCAGGTTAGCGCCATGTGCGTCGAGGTCGGCGTCTCCATCACCGAAAACGCTGCCTCCGATAAAACTGAAGATCCAGTAGATCGCTGAAATGCCCGTGAGTACGGTCATAACAGCATTGCTGAGCGGATGAAATAACAGGTCAACTAATTCACTCATAGGCTTAGGATGGATTTTCGGCGATACCCAGTTTTTCCTTGATCGCCTTCAGGTCTTTTTCGATAGATAATGAATCGTCCTTTAACAATGTATTCAATTCGTCTTTCAGGCTGTTTTTGTCACGGGCAATTTCTCCATAGGCCTTCGCCAGCGCTTCCTCGTCTTCCACCTTGGCCTTCATACGTTCCAGCATGGCAATGGTGCCGTTGTTATCCAGCTGTGCCAGTTGCTTGTTCACCTGTTCGGTGGCTTTGCTCACTTTGGCCCTTGCTTTCAGCGTACGGAGCTCTTTCTCCCATTTTTCCATGTTCTCTCTCAGTATCTCCGTGTTGCGGAGCATTTCTGCGGAGGATTGCTGCAGGGCAACCACCTGCGCATTGAGCTCCTCTGATTCCGCATAGAACTTGCGCCGGAGCGAAAGGGCTTCGCGCGCCAGCTCTTCGGCTTTCACCAGGTCAACTTGTCCAGCCTGCGCCTTTTGCATGATCAAGATAGCTTTTTCTGCATAATTCAGCGATTCTTTCTGGCAATGTGCCTGTTCATTTTCTGTGCGGATGGCCAGCGCTTTCACTTTGGCATATGCCTCGGTGGCTTCCACCAGGTCCTGCCGCAATTCGCGCAGGCCCTGTTCCGTCATTTTAACGGGGTCTTCCATTTTTTCAACGGCAGCATGGATCTCTGCCTGGCCTATCCTGAGTAGTCGTTTGAATATGTTCATGACTCACTATTTATAGTTTTGAAAAATCAATGATCTGTTGTGCATATTCGCTTAGCAGTAATCCCAGCGAATTAATGGCGCCTTCAAATTCGTTGAAGTCGATGTTCTCCAGCTGCATGGTGTACCGGAACAACACTTTATTGCCGTCTTCACTGATCACAAAGGCGCCGTGAATGGTATCCCTGTTCTTCTGCAGCAGTTTTTTAAACATATCCGCATGATCTTCCCGGAAAGAGAACAGGTATTGCTCCATGATCAGTATCGGCGGTGCAATGCCGATGATAAGGTTATGAATGCCATCAGGCTGGTTATCGATCTTCAGGATGCCGTTCTGTTCGTTCTTATAGACGATCCTGCAGTTAAGCCTGGTGGCAAACGTTGCTATAGTGTCGAAATGATTCATCGGGGTGGATTTGGTCTATTGTGAAACAAAAATACAAAACTCCCGGAAAATTGCAAATTAAATTAGCAACTTTGATAAAAGAATTAACCTTATCTTTGCGGGGATGACAAAAATAGGAGCCAATATCAAGAAGATACGTACTACCAAAGGCCTTAGCCAGCAGGCTTTTGCGGATCTGTTCGAGCTGACCAGGGGGAATATATCCTCTTATGAGGAGAATCGCGCCGAACCGAGGATAGAGACCGTCGTGCGGATTGCCAATTATTTTTGCATACCCCTGGATAATTTTATCAAAGAGCACCTGACGATCAACGAGATCCTGAAATTTAATGGCGACAAGCTGATCGGGGAGGAAAATCATATCATCAACCTCCAGTTACGCGAGGTGCCGTTCCTCAATGATAACATCTATATGAAATGCTGCAACGGCGAGATGGCGTATAACGACTGGAGCGCATTTCCCAAACTGGTGCTGCCGGAACCCGGCAATCGTCACCTGGTGGCGCTCACCTTTAACCGCAACATTCCGCATCATGAAGCCATGCCGCCCTGCAAAATGAATGATGTGCTGATATTCGAGGCCGTTACGCAGGAGAACATTCACCTTTGCCAGCATAACACCGGGCTGTATGCGGCAGGGAAGGAGATCATGATCGGGAAGTATGAAATAAAAGGTGAAAAGATAGAACTGGTGCTGAACGATTTTAAGAAACAGCGTTTCGATTTTAAAACAGCAGACGTGTTCTGGAAATTGTTCGCAATATATGGCCATGTGGTGTAACAGGCGGCTTCACTTCATTTCCCTTATCCACTGTTTCACCAGCTCCAATCCTTCCTTATGCGTTAGCTTACGGCTTAGCTCCGGCATCATGATACCCGGATCAGTTGATGCCATGCGGTAAACAAGAATAGACTTTTCCGGGTGCCCCGGCACAATATCATACTTAAGATCTGCCGCACCGCGGCCAGCTGCCACGGGCGGTTTCAGTATACCTATCTTCGTAGGGTCATGTTCGTTAATGTTCAGAAAGAGCCCGGATGTTCTGGCAGGACCATCCGGTTTATGGCAGTGTGCACAATTGATCTCCAGCCAGGTACGTGCCCGGTCTTCCAGGCTGCCGCTGGCGGGATCGTTCCATACCGGTGCGCGGGGCGCCTGCGCTGCAGCGGTGAGTCCCCGCAGTATGCCCGCCTTTATCCAGTGCTGCAGCTGGTTTTCAGGCCCGCTGCCGTAGGGATAATCGCCATTGAGCTGCCGTGCAACAGGCCCTATGGGCATTAATACTTCGTTGGTATTATGACAGCCTTTGCACTGGTTCACATTGGGAATAATGTAATCAAAAGCAACATCGCGCCCCTTAAGATCGGTGAAGCGAACGGGTTTACGGTCTCCGGCTACTTCCAGGTACGCTTCCGTTTGTTCATCGTTCCAGATGTAGGTCCACGCTTTCCACCCGCCCGGTGTGTGCACCAGCAGGCGGGTTTCCAGGAGGCGCCGTCCTTTTTCAGGATGCCGCATATCATGGGGGTAATAGAATGTTTTGATGAGCGTAGCGCCGATAGGGATATACATTACATCTTCCGGGTCATAAGTGATCACACTATCCGGCGGCAATTGAATAAAACGCAGCTTTTCCGCATAATCAGAGAACAGGGGGGTGTTCAGCTGGTAGGGCATAATGCCTGCTACCGGTACCTGGTCTGCCATATTGCCTTTAAAGAAGCCGTATTCCGAAAGGGTTTCCTTAGGCGCGTACACATTACTGCGTGCATGCGGCCCGGAGGCCAGTAAAGCGGTCAGCCATCCTGCGCAGAGCAGGCCGTAGATGATATAACGGATGCTGCTCATTGCGCGCTGGTAGTAGTGGTAATGGTATTGGCGCAGTTATAGGGCTGCATATCGCGCGATACGTTTTTGAACTTGTTGCCTGCATCCAGGTTGGCAAAGCTGGCGTTGTTATTTGGACCGATACAGATGCGGTATTCAGGTTTATACTGTCCATCGGGGCCTGTCCAATCCTTGTTCAGGATGCCGTCGTATATAATATGCGGCACGTTCTTACCGAAGCGCAGCTTGAAGCGGAACAGCATACCCATGCGGCCTTTTCCCTGGAAGCGCACGTTCTCCCGCAGGTAATCATTGTCGTGTATATACACGGTGGCAGGGTAGGGCATATAGGTAGTATCCTTAATAGGGTTCTCTGTCATGAAATAGCTGATGATGGCGGTACCTGCGCTGTTGTTGTAATGGATCCTGTTATTGAACACCTCTACATGACTGGTGGCCAGCACCATGACGCCCGTACCGGCGGGCACTTTGGCCACGGTATTACCTTTGGGCGCAAAGTTGGGCAAATTGTTATGGTGAATGTTGTTGTTATACACCTTTACATATCCGCCTTTTTTCTGCACCAGGTCTGGCAGGTCAAATACCAGGATGCCGCCGGTGTTCTCATAGGCTTCGTTCTGGTATACTTCTGCATGGAGGGAGTTCTCTATTTCAATACCGGCTACATTGTGCCGGGCAATACTGTTGCGCACCACAATGTCTTTTGACTGGCCAATATACAGGCCTGCATCAGAAGCGCCGATGGCGGTGCAGCTGTCTATCAGCACCTGTTGGCACTGTACGGGGTACAGGCCATAGGCGCCGTTCTCTTTGGCCGGCGGGCCTGTCCACTCCACCTTCACCTGCTTGAAAGCAATACCGGTGACGTTCATGGTTTTGATACCGTCTCCCCTGGTATCCTGCACGGTAAGGTCGCGGATGGTAATATCGCTGGCATTGGACACACGGAGGCCTTCAGCGCCTTCTGTCTGCCCTTTAAAGCTCAGGATGGTCTTATCCATACCGGCGCCGCTGATCAGCACTTTTTTCTTACCTTCAAGGGAGAGGGTGGAAGACAGCTGAAAGGTGCCTGCGGGCAGCTCAATAACGGCTCCGTCTTCGGCGGTGATCAGTTGTCGCTGGAATTTTTTCTGTATGTCCTGTTGGGCATAAAGGGGCTGGTGGCAGATGATTGTCAGCGCGCCCAGGGTTAAAATGGGGATGAAGCGCATAGAAACGTGGTTTTACAGGCTGATTAAATATACGGAAAATAGTTCAGTAAGGGTAGGATAGCCTCCCAACTCGTTCCGCACTGCACTTACACCCGGGGATATAGTACCCATATAGTACCGATATAGTAGCGATATAGTAGCTCTTATAAGAGGTACGTCATCTATACGACATTTATACAAAATTGCTGCGGTATTCCGGGATGCAGCTGCAGCTGCAGCTGCAGATGACAGGGAGAATACCACGAATAAACAGGCCTCCGCACACCGGTACGGAGGCCTGTTTACTGAAAAATGTTATTTATACCAGTTCTTTCAGGCGTTCTATCACGGTATCCACTTCTTCCTTTGTATTCTGCCGGGAGAAGGAGAACCGTACGCTGATGCGGTTAGGATCGCTGCTGATGGCGCGGATCACATGAGAGCCCAGATCGGCGCCGGAGGTACAGGCGCTGCCGCCGGAGGCGCAGATCCCGTTGATGTCCAGGTTAAAGAGGATCATTTCACTCTTTTCAGACTTCGGGAAAGACACATTCAGCACGGTATAGAGGCTGCGCCCGCGCAGATCGCCGTTGAAGGTGATGCCGGGCAGGTGTTTTTCCAGCTGATCTGCCATGTACATACGCAGGTCGTTAATATAACGGCTGTGCGCTTCGTAATGTTCAGTGGCCAGTTCAAGTGCTTTGGCAAAGCCGATGATGCCGTAAAGGTTTTCCGTGCCTGCGCGCATATTGCGTTCCTGGGCGCCGCCCTGCAGGTAGGGGGTGATCTTTACGTTCTCGTTCACGTAGAGGATGCCTATGCCTTTGGGACCATGAAATTTATGACCGGCGCCATTGATGAAATGTACGGGGGTGTTGCGCAGGTCAAAAGGGTAGTGGCCAACGGTTTGTACGGTATCGGAATGAAAGATGGCATCAAACTCTTTGCAGAGGTTACCCACGGCATGGATGTCCAGCAGGTTGCCTATTTCGTTGTTGGCATGCATCAGGGTGACCAGGCATCTTTTGGAGGAGCCGGCCAGCAGCTGGCGCAGGTTGTCCATATCCACATGCCCGTTGGGGAGCAGGCGTACGTAGGAGAGCTGGATGCCCTGTGACTTGCTCAGGTATGCTACGGTGTGCAGGGTGGCGTGGTGTTCGATCTCTGAAGTGATGATATGCCTGCAACCCAGGTCCCTGACAGCGGCGTTAATGGCAGTATTGCTGCTTTCCGTGCCGCCGGAGGTAAAGAAGATCTCTCCCGGGTGGGCGTTCAGTATTTTAGCAACGGATTTACGGGCATTTTCAATACCCAGTCTTGATTCCCGTCCGTAGGAGTAGATGGACGACGGGTTGCCGAATTTGTCCGTCATATACGGCAGCATTGCATCCAGCACGGCCTGATCCAGCGGTGTGGTAGCTGCATTGTCGAAATAAATTCTTTTCAAGGTTGGTAGGTGGTTTTTGATAATTGATAGTAAATCACAACATAAAATAAAAATGGGCGCTTATTAAGCGCCCACAAATGTCGTATTTTTTTAGCTATCAGTGCATAAACTCCCTGATATCGGCCATGATCCTGCGGGCAATGTTATCTGCCGTGGTTTCAAACTGGCTTTCGGCGTAGATGCGGATGATAGGCTCTGTGTTGGAGGTACGGAGGTGCACCCAGTCTTTTTCAAACTCTATCTTAAGCCCGTCTTCGGTATTGGTGGGCTGGTTCTTATACTTGCCTTTGATCTTTTCGAAGATGGTCTTTACGTCTACCCCTTTATCCAGTTCTATCTTGTTCTTGGAGATGAAGTAGTCCGGATAGCTGTTACGCAGGTTCTTCAGGTTCTTTTTGCTGTGCGCCACATGGCTCAGGAACAGCCCGATACCGATCAGTGCATCACGGCCGTAGTGCAGGTCCGGAACGATGATGCCGCCGTTGCCTTCACCGCCTATTACGGCGTTCACTTCTTTCATCTTTTTCACCACGTTCACCTCACCTACGGCAGAAGGATGGTATTCGCCGCCGTGTTTCAGCGTAATATCCTTCAGGGCCTGGGTAGAGGAGAGGTTGGAAACGGTATTGCCTTTTTTCCTGTTCAGCACATAATCGGCTACGGCCACCAGGGTATATTCCTCACCGAACATGCTGCCATCTTCACATACAAAGCAGAGGCGGTCTACATCGGGGTCTACCGCGATGCCCAGGTCGGCGTTGGAGCGGTTTACCTCGTTAGACAGGGCAGTAAGGTTTTCGGGCAGCGGTTCGGGGTTGTGGCTGAAGCGGCCATTCACTTCACCGAAGAGCACTTCCACCTGGTTTACGCCCAGGGCTTTGAGCAGGGCGGGAACGAAGATGGCGCCGGTAGAGTTTACGGCATCCACTACGATCTTGAAATCGCGGCTGCGGATGGCGTCAACATCCACCAGGGGATGGTTCACCACCAGGTCAATATGTTTCTGCAGGTAGCTGTCGTCAGCCTGGCAGGTACCCAGCTTGTTTACGTCGGCAAAAGAGAAGTCTTCGCTCTGGGCGATCTCCAGCAGCGCAATTCCATCTTCCCCTGAAATGAATTCGCCATCGCTGTTCAGCAGTTTGAGGGCGTTCCATTCTTTGGGGTTGTGGCTGGCGGTGATGATAATGCCGCCGGCGGCCTGTTCCATTTTAACGGCAATCTCTACGGTAGGGGTGGTGGAGAGTCCCAGGTCAACGACGTCCAGTCCCAGTCCGTTCAGGGCAGACACGACCAGGTTCCTGACCAGTTCACCTGAAATACGGCCATCACGGCCAATTACCACCTTTTTATTGTCTGATTGCTGTTTGGTTAACCAGGTTCCGTATGCTGCCGTAAATTTTACTACATCTAATGGAGAAAGTCCTTCACCGGGCCTGCCGCCAATGGTTCCCCGGATGCCGGATATCGATTTGATCAGTGCCACAAATTCAATTTTAAGGAAGGCAAAGATAAAAAAATCCCGTTCAAAATCGGGTTATTTAATAAGATGTTGAAACGTTGATACGTTGAAACTTTCCTATCTTTGCAGCTATGCCTTAAAATTTTTTATAATAAGCAGGCAGACTAATAATAAACGTTTAAGTATTACATGAACTACTTGTGGAAGAATATACCCCGGTATATTCGGTATGTGTTGGTCCAGACACTGTACCTCTATTTACTGACGGTGTTTTTTCGCCTGATCTTCTACTTCTTCTTCTTTACATCTACCATAACAGACAGCGGCATCATTGCAAAAGCCTGGTACCTGGGGCTGAAGTTCGATCTGCGCCTTACCCTGCTGCTGATCATCCCCCTTGGTCTCCTGGCAGTGTTCAGCAGGAACCGTTTCTTTACATTGCCTGTATTCAAAAAGATCAGTTTCGTATACCTGTTCGTGGTATACCTGCTGCTCACCTTATTATATATACTGGACCTGGGGCATTATGCTTACCTGGGGCTTCGCCTGGATCCTTCCGTTACCCGCTTCCTGGCCTCCGGCGAGCGGGCAGATAATGCCAGGATGGTATGGCAGAGCTACCCGGTAGTACGGGGCATGATCGGTATTGCGCTGTTCCTGTTCCTGGCATACCGCCTGCAGGTGTTCACCTTCCGTAAACTGTCGCAGCAGCCGCCTGCTACGGTAAAGGGCTGGCGTTATACCGGCTGGATTGCCGGGCTGGTGCTCTTGTTTGCCGCAGGCATCTATGGCAATTTTGCCTACTTCCCGCTGCGCTGGAGCCAGGCCATGTTCACCAGGGACAACGGTATTACCAGCCTGGCACTGAACCCGGTATTGTACTTCGTGAACAATTTCAGTGTGAAGGGCGATACCTTTGACGAAAACAGGACCCGCCGGTTTTACCCCTATATGGCGGAATACCTGCGGGTGGATACGCCGGATGTGGCGAAGCTGAATTATGTGCGTAACGTGGCGGGAGAAGAAAGAGCGTCCAGGCCTAATATTGTGCTGGTGATGATGGAGTCTACCGGCGCATCGGTCACCAGTATGTTCAACAACCCGATGCAGGGCACGCCCAACATGAAAAAGCTGGCCGACAGCGGTATCCTGTTCAGGAATTTCTATGTACCGGCCGTAAGTACCGCCCGTACGGTGTATGGCGTTACTACCGGACTGCCGGATATTACCGTCAATAAAACTGCCAGCAGGCATCCGCAGATGGTAGACCAGCGCATTATCATGGACCAGTTCAAAGGCTATGAAAAATATTACCTGCTGGGCGGCAATACCAACTGGGCCAATATCCGGGCCGTGTTCACCAATAACGTGGAAGGTATAAAGATCTATGAAGAAGGATATTTCAAGGCTGCCAAAGCGGATGTATGGGGCGTTTCGGATTATGACCTGATCAAAGAGGCCAGCGAGATATTCAAAGACGCCCATGAGCGTAAAAAGCCTTTCATCGCCTTCCTGCAAACGGCAGACAACCACGCGCCCTTCACTACCACCGCGGGTGCGGGCGATTTCAGGAAGGTAACGGAAAAGGATATAGACATGAACAAGTTCAGGGAATCAGGCTTTGTGTCGCTTGACCAGTTCAATGCGCTGCGTTACCTGGACTATAACCTGGGCCAGCTGATAAAAATGGCCAGGGAAGGCGGGTACCTGGACAATACGATCTTTGTATTTTTCGGCGATCATAACTGTATCCAAAACCCGTATCATCACATGCCTTTCCCGGAGTATGAGCTGGGCAGCGGTATGGAACATGTGCCCTGTATCATCTACAGCCCTAAGCTGATTGCGCCGCAAACCATCACCCGGCCCGGCAGCCTGCTGGATGTATACCCTACCGTGGCCCGGCTGGCCGGTATACCTTACAGGAACTATACCCTGGGTACAGACCTGCTGGATACCAGCTATACCAGCCGTTATGCGTTTATCTCTTACGTAAAGAACCTGCAGTGGTATATTGCTTCCATCGGTGAGCAATACCTCTATGAGATCAATATGAAGAGCGGCAAAACAGCGCTGTATAACCTGAAAGGCGATGCCCTGAAGGATGTACAGGCCCAGCATGGCGATACGGCTGCCGCGCTGAATAATTTAACGCAGGGGTTTTATGAAAGCACACGATATTTGATGTTTAACAATAAAAAATAGCTGTTGGCTGTTAGCTTTTTACCATTGGCAAACATTTTTTGCCAAAAGCTAACAGCTAACTGCTAACAGCTCCAACACCATGGACGTCCACAAACAATGGTTCAAAGACTGGTTCAACTCTCCTTATTACCACCTGTTGTATAACAACCGGGATGAGAAGGAGGCAGCTGCCTTTATAGATAAGCTGCTGGCCTACCTGCAGCCGGCGCCGGGAGCGCTGATGCTGGATGTAGCGTGTGGCCGCGGCCGTCATGCCAGGTATTTGGCAGACATGGGCTTTGACGTAACGGGCATTGATCTTTCCATAGAAAGCATCAATGCCGCCAAAAAAATGGAGAACGATCATCTGCATTTTTACCAGCATGATATGCGCCTGCCTTTCCGCATCAACTATTTTGATGTGGTGTTCAACTTCTTTACCAGTTTCGGCTACTTTGATACGCAGCGGGATAATGACAATGCCCTGCGTATGTTAAAGCAATCGCTGAAGCCGGGCGGCCGTGTGGTGCTGGATTACCTGAACAGTCCCTATGTGGCGGCGCACCTGGTGCCCGGCGAAGTGAAACACATTGGCCAGGTGGTGTTTGACATAAAGCGGGAGATGGAAGATAACCGTTTCCTGAAGGAGATCCGGATAGAAGACCCGGAAAAACCGCTGCGAGCGGTGTTTACCGAAAGTGTAAAGGCGTTTACCCGGGATGATTTTGAAAGGATGTTCCGGCGGCAGGGATTAAGGATATTGGATATCTTTGGGGATTATCATTTTAACGCTTATGATGCTGCCCGCTCGCCAAGAATGGTGATCATCGGGGAGAAATCTAAAAACTAGGACTTATGCTGGACTGGCTGCTACGATTGGATCTGAAATTGTTTTTCCGTATTAATAACCAGTGGGCCAATTCCTGGTTCGATGCGGTGCTGCCCTGGGTGAGGGAGCCTTACCTGTGGGCGCCGCTGTACCTGTTCCTGGCGCTGTTTGCAGTCATTAACTACAAATGGAGAGGCTTTTTCTGGATCGTGTTCTTCATTGTTTCTTTCGGAATAGCCGACCAGGCCAGCAGTTTTCTGAAAGATGCCGTGGGGCGCATCCGGCCCTGCCGTGATCCGCTGCTGAGCCAGTTTGTAAGGGTGCTGGTAACTTATTGTCCCATGAGCGGCAGCTTTACCTCCAGCCATGCGGCCAATCATTTTGCGCTGGGTACATTTTGTTTCATAACTTTAAAACCGGCTTTTCAGCGTTTCGTGTGGCTGTTCTTCGTCTGGGCCATTGCCATTGGCTATGCCCAGGTGTATGTGGGGGTGCATTATCCCCTGGATATTGCGGGCGGGGCGCTGCTGGGCATTTTGATAGGCTTGTTAAGCGGCGGATTTTTTCAGCGCCGTATCAGACTGGAAGCAGCAACAACAACATGAACTGGAGTTATTTGATATTAATACTGGCAGCTACGATTGGCGGCGGAGTCATTCCTATGACCGTTAAGCGGCTGCATCCCAATTTACCTATATACCTCCTGGCCTTTACCGGTGCATTTCTTTTCGGGATCACGATCATGCACCTGCTGCCGGAAGTGTACCAGGAACTGGGGCATACGGCAGGTGTATATATCGTACTGGGCTTTTTCCTGCAGGTATTCCTGCAGCAGCTGTCGCATGGCATGGAACATGGTCATACGCACCTCCCGCCTGCCACCGGCCACCATCACCATATATCCGTTAGCCCGCTGCTGGTGGGATTGTCTATCCATGCCTTTATGGAGGGTATTCCGCTGGGGTTGCGGTTTGAAGACAGGTCTGCCCTGCCTTCCCTGGCGCTGGGCATTGCGGCGCACAAGGTGCCGGAGGCCCTTACCCTGATCACGGTGATGACGCATGCACATCAGCCTCGTGCCGCCTTATGGCGGATACTGGCCCTGTTCTCGCTGGTAACGCCCCTGGCGGCCCTGCTGGCAAGCCTGCTGGGCGATCAATCCGCCACCCTTACCGCATCACTGGTTTACCTTACCGCCCTGGTAATAGGCGCATTTCTGCATATTTCCACTACTATATTCTATGAAAGCGGCACCCGTCACCATGAATTGAGCAGGCGTAAAGTACTGGCGTTTGCTGCGGGGATTGTTTTGGCATTTCTTACCTTAATATTTGAATAATTTTTTATTTTTAGCCTTTATATCATGGAAGTCGTCATTATCCTCATCCTGATCCTACTGAATGGAATTTTCTCAATGTCAGAGATAGCCATGGTTTCCGCACGTAAGGTCAGGTTAGAGCATCAGGCCAACAAAGGCGATGAACAGGCAAAGGCAGCGCTAAAACTGGCCAACAACCCGGATAAATTCCTTTCCACCGTTCAAATAGGCATTACACTGATAGGTATCCTTACCGGTATCTACTCCGGCGAGAACCTGAAAGCTGACCTGATGGCATACATCAGCCAGATTGAAGTATTCCGCCCCTACAGCAGCGGTATTGCTACCGGCGTGATCGTGATCGTTATCACCTACTTTTCACTGGTGCTGGGAGAGCTGGTACCCAAACGCATCGGACTGGCCCGCCCGGAATTCATTGCCAAAACCATGGCGCAGCCCATGACCATGGTGTCGCGGCTTACCTTTCCCTTCATCTGGTTTTTGAGCGTTTCTACCAACTTAATTGTCAGGGTCTTTAAATTAAAAACCTCCGATCAGCATATAACGGAAGAGGAGATCAAGGCCATGATCAACGAAGGCACCAGCTCAGGGGCCATTGAAGAAACGGAACAGGAGATCATTGAACGGGTATTTCACCTGGGCGACCGTAACATCACCTCCCTGATGACCCACCGTACCGATATTGTATGGCTGGACATCAATGAACCGGTTGAGAGCTCCAAACGCAGGATCAATAACAGCCTGCACTCCGTTTACCCGGTGTGCGAGGGCCAGATAGACAGCATCAAGGGCATCATTTCCATTAAAGACCTGTATGCCGCGGCGGCCAGCAACAATTTTTCGCTGAAGCCGCTGATCCGTAAACCCCTGTTTGTACCGGAAAATAATACTGCTTACCAGGTACTTGAAAAGTTCAAGGAAACCCAGGTACATGCCGCCTTTATCGTGGATGAATACGGCACCTTCCTGGGGATGATCACCCTGAACGACATCCTGGAGGCGATTGTAGGCGATATGCCTGAAACCGGCCAGCCCGAAGACTATGAAATGGTAAAGCGGGAAGACGGCACTTACCTGGTAGACGCACAGATACCCTTCTACGATTTCCTCAGCGAATTTGACAAGGAAGACTGGATGGCCGAATTCGAGCAGGAATTCGATACCCTCGCAGGCTTTATACTGCACCACCTGGAACATATCCCCCAAACAGGTGAGAAATTTGAATGGAGAGGATTTACCTTTGAGATCGTCGATATGGATGTTCACCGCATTGATAAAGTGATGGTGACAACGCCACAACCAACAGACGCGGAAGAATAAACGTTTGAAAGTTTGAGGTTTGAGGTTCGTTGGAAGTCAGCGGTTAAGGGCAAAGACTTTACCTGATACAGGTTGCTGATCAGGTAAGACGGCAATTTTTAACCTTTAACCTTCAACGAACCTCAAACCTCAAACGTTTAATCCCTCAAACTTTTGAACTTTCAACGGGACTATTTTATTACCTTTGTGCGTTTTTACATATAGTAAATAATTTAATTTAAAATAATGATCCTAGTAGGAAGTAAGGCGCTTTCCTTAGATGAAGTATACCGTGTGCTGTTTGGGCATGAAAAGCTGGAGCTGGAAGAAGGAGCTTTACAGCAGGTACGGGATAATTTCCTGTTCCTGCAGCAATTCTCTGCCAAAAAACTGATCTATGGTATCAACACCGGTTTTGGACCTATGGCCCAGTACCGTATACCGGAGGCAGATACGCTGCAACTGCAGTACAACCTGATCAGGAGCCACAGCTCCGGCGCGGGGAAATGCCTGGCCCCGCTGCTGACCAAAGGCCTGATGATTGCCCGCCTGAACAGTTTTATGCAGGCTCATTCAGGGGTGCACCCGGATGTGGTGATCCTGCTGAAAGAGCTGATCAATAACGATGTTTATCCCTGTGTGTTTGAGCACGGCGGGGTGGGCGCCAGCGGCGACCTGGTACAGCTGGCGCACCTGGCGCTGGTGCTGATAGGAGAAGGAGAGGTGCTGTATGAAGATAAGATACAGCCTGCGGCAGCGGTATTTGCCAGGCTGGGGCTGCAGCCTATGAAAGTGCATATCCGCGAAGGCCTGGCCGTGATCAACGGTACTTCGGCCATGACGGGCGCCGGGCTGGTAAACCTCATCGAGGCCAAAAAACTGCTGGGCTGGAGCTGCACCCTCTCTGCCATGATTAATGAAATAGTGGAAGCTTTCGACGATCACCTGTCCTACGAGCTGAATGTGGTGAAGCAACACCGGGGACAGAACCGGATCGCCGAAGTGATGCGCGATATGCTGAAAGACAGCAAAATGATACGGCACCGCCCGGACCACCTGTATAAAGAGCTGGAAGAAGAGATCTTTAAAGACAAGGTGCAGGAGTACTACTCCCTGCGCTGTGTGCCGCAGATACTGGGCCCTGTGTACGACACCCTGCAGCAGGCAGAGAAAGTGGTGACACAGGAGCTGAACTCCGTCAGCGATAACCCGGTGGTAGACCATCATCACAAGAACGTATATCACGGCGGTAATTTCCATGGCGACTATATCTCCCTGGAAATGGACAAGCTGAAGATCGCCATCACCCGTTTAAGCATGCTTTCTGAAAGGCAGCTGAACTACCTGATGAACGACAAGCTGAACCACAAGTTCCCGCCCTTTATGAACCTGGGCAAGCTGGGCTTCAATTTCGGCATGCAGGGCGTGCAGTTCACCGCTACCTCTACCGTGGCGGAGAACCAGACACTGTCTTTCCCCATGTATGTGCACAGTATTCCCAATAACAATGATAACCAGGATATTGTGAGCATGGGCTGTAACGCCGCCCTGATGGCTAACCGGGTAATAGAGAATACTTTTGAAGTGCTGTCCATCCAGGTAATGACCATGCTGCAGGCTGTAGATTACCTGAACTGCCAGGACAGGCTCTCCAGCTTCTCACAGCGCATCTACCGGGAAGTAAGGGCTATTTTCCCTAAATTTATCGAGGACAGCCCTAAGTATAAGGATCTGCAAAAGATCAAGGAATACCTGGTAGAACAGGTACCGGTGATGGTGTAGCTGTTAGCTATTGGCAGCTGGCTAAATGCTAACAGCTGATAGCTGCTATTAATAATTAAGCAACCTGAATTATATGAACTGTGCTTTAGTTACCGGCGGGTCAAGAGGAATAGGACGGGCAATATGTTTGAAGATGGCCGCCATGGGCTATTATGTGATCATCAACTATAAAGGCAATGCGGCCGCTGCGCAGGAAACCCTGGATGGGGTACGTGCGGCGGGCGGCAATGGAGCGTTGCTGCAGTTTGATGTGGGCAGTGAAACGGACGTGCAGCAGGTGCTGGGCGCCTGGCTGGAGAGCAATAAAGATAAACAGGTGGAGGTGCTGGTGAATAATGCGGGTATACGGGAAGACAACCTGCTTTTCTGGATGAATAGCACCCAGTGGCACAATGTATTGAATACCAGTTTGAACGGATTCTTCTACGTAACCAAGCAGGTGCTGAACGGCATGTTGCTGAAGCGTTACGGCCGGATCATCAATATTGTTTCATTATCAGGTATCAAGGGGTTGCCCGGGCAGACCAATTATTCGGCCGCCAAAGCCGGTATTATAGGCGCTACCAAGGCCCTGGCCCAGGAAGTTGCCAAAAGAGGGGTAACGGTAAATGCAGTGGCCCCGGGCTATATCAAAACAGACATGACCGCCGAGCTGAATGAAAAGGAGCTGGCTACCCTGGTGCCGATGAACCGTTTTGGCACGGCAGAAGAAGTGGCGGATGCGGTGGGCTTCTTTGCCTCCAAAGCATCCTCCTATGTAACGGGTGAGGTACTGTCTGTAAACGGGGGATTATATACTTAAGATAACAGCGGTTAGCTGTCGGCCACCGGCCATTAGCCCTTTGTGGCTGCCGCAGACAGCTAAAAGCAAAAAGCCAATAGCTTGCATATGACTCGTGTAGTGATAACAGGTATGGGGATCTATTCCTGTATTGGTAAGAACCTGGAGGAAGTAAAGGATTCGCTGTACCATGGAAAGTCAGGAATTATCATGGATCCGGAAAGGAAGGCGTTCGGTTATCGTTCCGCCCTTACGGGGTATGTACAACGGCCTGATCTGAAGGGATTGCTGGACCGCAGGGCGCGGCTAACCATGCCCGAGCAGGCGGAGTTTGCCTATATGAGCACCCGGGAAGCGCTGGCGCAATCGGGAATAGATGCGGATTATATAGACCGTACGGAAGTGGGTATCCTGTTTGGTAATGACAGTACCGCCAAACCGGTGATAGAATCTATGGACATCATACGGGAGAAAAAGGATACAATGCTGGTGGGTTCAGGTTCGGTGTTCCAGACCATGAACTCTACCGTTAATATGAACCTGGCTACCATCTTCAAGCTGAAGGGCATTAATTTCAGTGTGAGCGCAGCCTGCGCCAGTGGCTCGCATGCCATCGGCCTGGGCTATATGTTCATCAGGAGCGGCATGCAGGATTGTGTGATCTGCGGAGGGGCCCAGGAGATCAATATGTACGCCATGGGCAACTTTGACGGTATCGCTACCTTCTCTGTACGGGAAGATGATCCGGCAAAGGCGTCCCGACCTTTTGACCGCGACCGCGACGGCCTGGTACCCAGCGGGGGCGCTGCTACCGTGATCCTGGAAAGCCTGGAATCAGCGCAGCGCCGGGGCGCCACTATCCTGGGCGAAGTGCTGGGCTATGGCTTCTCTTCCAACGGCGCGCATATTTCCAATCCCACGGTGGAAGGCCCGGTAAGATCGCTGCAGATTGCCCTGAAAGATGCAGGCCTGGAACCGAAAGACATTCCTTACATCAACGCCCACGCTACTTCTACCCCGGCAGGCGATACCAGCGAGGCAAAAGCCCTGTATGAGGTGTTTGGCGCCTCCAGGCCCTATATCAGCTCTACCAAGTCGATGACAGGCCATGAGTGCTGGATGGCGGGCGCCAGCGAGATCGTTTACTCCATGCTGATGATGCAGCACAGCTTCATTGCCCCGAATATTAACCTGGAGCACCCCGATGAGGACGCGGCTAGATTAAATATAGCCGCCAGTACCATTAATAAAGATTTTAATATATTTTTGTCTAATTCTTTTGGATTTGGCGGTACAAACTCGTCCCTGATTGTCCGCAGGTGGGAGGGAAAATAGAATATTAACCCCGTTACTTAAGCGCTGTGCGATAACTTATAATATATTATTAACTTTGGAGCCGATTTACCATTGAAACAATTGGGAAAGGCCATTACTGTTCACATTATTTAAATATTTTTTAATCAACCTTAACCTATACTGGAAGGAGTTACACGAACTATGGACATTAAAGAGATCATACACACAACAAATGCGTTTTTGGTGGAGGAGTTTGAAGCTGACCCCGCTAAAATCTCGCCTGAAGCCAATTTGAAGTCAACCCTTGAACTGGACAGCCTGGATTATATAGACCTGGTGGTGGTGATTGAGAATAATTTCGGGTTTAAGGTGAACCCGGAGGATTTTCAGAGCATCGTTACCTTCCAGGACTTTTACGATTATGTAGCGCATCGTATTAAACAAAAAGAGTTGGTATAATGCCATCGTGGCAGGGGAAGTCCAAGGGTAACAAGCTGGGATACCGCATTTTCATCGCATTGTTGCGTTACGGAGGAGTAAGGCCTGCTTATTTATTGTTAAGGTTTGTGGCAGGGTATTACTTTCTTTTCTCCTACAGCTCTTCCCGTCCCATCTTCCATTATTTTCATACAAAAATAGGATATAACCGCCGCCGCTCGCTGTTGGGCGTATACCGGAACTACTACCTGTTCGGGCAAACACTGATAGACAAGATAGTAGTGATGGCGGGCATCCCCAATAAATTCACTTTTCAGTTCGAGGGGGAGCATTATTTACGGGAGCTGGTGGCCGCCGGAAAGGGTGGCATTATGCTAAGCGCCCACCTGGGTAACTGGGAGGTAGCCGGGCACCTTTTTAAACGCCTGCAGACCCGTATCAATATCGTGATGTTTGACGGTGAGCACCAGCGTATTAAAAGCTACCTGGAAGGCATTACCGGCGAACGGAATGTAAATGTTATTGTAATTAAGGACGATTTATCGCACATTTACGCTATTAATGACGCGCTGAGCAATAATGAGCTGGTATGTATGCATGCAGACCGGTTCATGGAGGGCAATAAGACGGTGAAGATGCGTTTTATGGGCGGGGAAGCGTTGTTTCCCGCCGGGCCTTTTTTACTGGCGGCTACCTTCAGGGTACCGGTATCGCTGGTGTTCGCCTTTAAGGAAACCGGCACGCATTACCACCTGTATGCCACCCCGCCCCGCGAATACCATGGGCGCAGGCAACAGGGCGTAGAGGAAGCCGTGGCAGAATTTGTAAGCGCACTGGAGGAAAAAGTGAGGAAGTACCCGGAGCAGTGGTTTAACTACTATGACTTCTGGGAGATAACGGAAACAGCACAATTGTAAGGTACAAAGAGTTAGAGATGTTCATACACACAGACGATATTACGGCATTCATCCCGCAGCGGTCACCCTTCGTTATGATCGGCGGGATCCTGGCTGCGGAAGGCAGGACTGTGCGTTCGGGACTGCATATCAGCCCGGACAATATTTTTGTACAGGATGGTGTGCTGACCCCACCGGGACTGATGGAGAACATTGCGCAGACCGCTGCCGCCAGGGCAGGCTGGCTGGCCTCGCAGGAGAGCAAACCGATCTCACTGGGATATATCGGGGCCGTAAAAGACCTGGAGATCTTTGAACTGCCGCCTGTGGGCGCTTTCATAGAAACCGTGGCTGAAATAGGGCAGCAGGTACTGAATGCCACGATGGTAACCGGGCAGGTAATGCTGGATGGTAAACTGATCGCGCAATGCGAAATGAAAATATTTATCAGCGCCTGATGGCTGAACGAAACGGGGGAGGATTGGATGAAGGGCTGGTATAACGAAAAGAAAAAAAGCCGCCTCCGAAGCACCTGGGGTGCGCAAAGCAAAGATCATGGAATTAACTGAGCGGGCAAACATACTGGTGAAGTTCAATGAGGCAGATCCCCTGGGGATTGTGTGGCACGGGCACTATGTACGGTATTTTGAAGACGGCAGGGAAGCTTTCGGAGAAAAATACGGCTTGCGCTACCTCGACATTTTTAAGGAAGGTTATACGGTACCCATCGTAAAAGTAGAATGCAATTATAAACGCTCCCTCCGTTATGGCGACCGCGTGATAGTGGAAACAAAATATACAGACACGCCCGCCGCCAAGATCAGGTTTGAATATACCCTGTATAACGCCGCCACCGGTGAGCTGGTAGCGGACGGTTATTCATTGCAGGTTTTCCTGGATACGGAAACCTCTACCCTGCAACTGACGATCCCGCCTTTTTTCAGGTCGTGGAAGGAGCAGATGGGATTGTTGCAGATAAGTGGCGGGTGATTAGCTGGTAACTGATAACTGACTATGAGTAATGTGTATGTTATAGCGGATAACATTGTATCGCCACTGGGCGTTTCGGCAGCAGCCAATTTTGCGGCTGTTACCGGCGGTCATAGCGGTATACGGCTGCATGACAATACACGGCTGTCGCCCGCGCCGTTTTACGCCGCCCTGCTGTCTTCCGAACAGCTACAGGCGTATAGTGCAGCTGCGGGCTTACAGGGATATACAAAGTTTGAGCAGCTGCTGATATTATCAGTAAGCGACGCCTTATTTCAAAGCGGCATCGATATCAGCTCACCCCGTACTGCTTTTCTTGTTTCCACCACCAAGGGCAATATTGAGCTGCTGGAACAGCAGCCGGACGAGCCGCGGGTGACGGAGCAGATGGAACTGATGGTGACCGCCCGTAAAGTGGCGGATCATTTTCATTATACTGGTACGCCGCTGGTGATCAGCAATGCCTGTATATCGGGCCTGCTGGCTATTTTAACGGCGCAGCGGCTGATCGCTTCCGGGCGTTATGATCATGCCGTGGTAACAGGCGCTGATGTGGTTACGCAGTTTGTGCTGTCGGGTTTCCAGTCTTTCCAGGCGGTAAGTCCGGAGCCCTGCCGCCCCTTTGATGCAGACCGCAAGGGGGTTACCCTGGGCGAAGGAGCCGGTACGGTGATCCTCAGCAACCGGAAAGACCTTGCCCCGGAGGGCGCTGCAATGGTAAGGGCGGGATCTGTAAGCAACGATGCCAATCATATTTCAGGCCCTTCAAGAACCGGCGCTGAGCTGGGAATGGCCATGCGCCTGGCCATGCTGAACAGCGGTCTTACACCCGAAGACATCGGTTTTGTATCCGCACATGGCACCGCCACCCTGTATAACGACGAAATGGAGGCCAAAGCGCTGCACCTGGCAGGTTTGCAGGATACGCCGGTAACCAGCCTGAAAGGTTATTACGGGCATACCCTGGGGGCGGCCGGCCTGATAGAGGCGATCATCGGCATACGTGCACTGCAGCAGCAGGTACTGATACCCACCAGCGGTTTTGCACAGCTGGGAGTAAGTATGCCGGTGAAGGTAATAAAGGAATTGGAACAACGGCCCATGCAGCATTACCTGAAAACCGTATCTGGTTTCGGGGGATGCAATGCGGCGGTGGTCTTTTCGCTGAACGCTTAAAGCGGAAAGCGGCACGCAATGATTATACAGCGTGCTGCAGGCAGCATGGCAGTAAGGCGGTAAGCATTTAGCATAAAGCGTTAAGCAAAGAGCATATGGAATTTTTCAGTAAAGAAACGAAAACAGCATTGCAGGCTAAGGAAGCGGCTTTACAACTGGCATTTGCGCCGGTGGCTTTCCAGGCCGCCAGGGCATTGCGCGACTTTGGCATCCTGAAACTGATCAGCAAAAGCGGCGGCAAGGGTATGACCATTGATGAGATCATGCAGGAAGTAAAGCTGTCCCGCTATGCTATCAGGGTACTGGTAGAAGCAGGGCTGGGTATGGAACTGCTGATCGTAAATGAGAAGCGCTATTCGCTTACCAAAACCGGTTACTTTATTGAGCATGATACACTGACCCGGATCAATATGGATTTTGTACAGGGCATATGCTATAAAGGTATGTATCACCTGCAGGACAGCCTCCGCGAAGGACGTCCGGCAGGCCTGCAGGAGCTGGGGCCCTGGGATACCATCTATCCCGGTCTTCCGCTGCTGCCGCCCGAAGTAGGCAAAACCTGGTTTGATTTTGATCATTACTATTCAGACCTCGCTTTTCCGCAGGCGCTGGCGGCTGTTTTCAGCAGCAAGCCCCGTACCCTGCTGGACATTGGCGGTAATACCGGTAAATGGACCCTGGCCTGTACCGCACATGACCCGGAAGTAAAGGTCACCATGTTTGACCTGCCCGGTGAGATTGCCATTGCGCAGCGCCGGGTGGCAGCAGCAGGGGTGGCAGACAGGGTGTCTTTTCACGAGGCAAATATCCTTGATGAAAGCCTGCCTTTCCCGAAAGGATTTGACGTGATCTGGATGAGCCAGTTCCTGGATTGTTTCTCAGAGGCGGAGATAGAATCCATCCTGAAACGTTGCCGCGAGGCGCTGACAGAGAACGGGGCTATTTACATACTGGAACCGTTCTGGAACCGGCAGCAATTTAAATCAGCGGCTTTCTGCCTGCAGCAAACATCGCTGTACTTTACAGCGATGGCCAATGGCAACAGCCAGATGTACCATACAGATGAGTTCTTCCAGTGCATACACAACGCAGGGCTGAAGATAGTGGAAGAGAACGACCAGATGGGATTGAATTATACGTTACTGAAATGCGTCAGGAACGCGTAACGCATCATGCAGGCGCGTTCAGTGTTCAGCATTCAGCATAAAAAAAAGCAAATGAAAACAGAACAAGTGGATGTACTCGTTATCGGCGCAGGCCCTGCAGGCACTGTAGCCGCATCCATCATTCACCAGGCCGGGTATAAAGTGAAGATCGTGGAGAAGCAGCAGTTTCCCCGTTTCGTGATCGGCGAAAGTCTGTTGCCCCGTAGCATGGAGGCCCTGCAGGAAGCAGGATTCATTGACGCCATCAAGGCCAAAGGCTTCCAGGAGAAGTATGGCGCCAAGTTCGTAAAGAACAATGCCGTGTGTGATTTTACCTTCAAAGAGCAATATACCGCCGGCTGGACCTGGACCTGGCAGGTGACCCGTGCAGACTTTGATAAAGCGCTGGCTGATACCTGTGAGCAAATGGGTATTCCCATTGCGTATGAAACAACTGTAACGGGCATACGCTTTAACGGCCAGGAAAGTGTGACCACCGTAGCAGACAGCCACGGTAACCAGCACGAGATACAGGCCCGCTTCATCGTGGATGGCAGCGGTTACGGCAGGGTAATACCCCGCCTGTTCAACCTGGAAAAATCTTCCAGCCTGCAGCCGCGCAGGGCGCTGTTTGCGCATACCAACGACGTACGCCGTTCCATGGCCGACGAGCCAAACCGTATTACGGCGGTGGTACATCAGAAAGGCGTGTGGATCTGGATCATCCCCTTCTCTACCGGTGTTACCTCGCTGGGCTTTGTAGGCGATCCGGAATTTTTTGCGCAGTATCCCGGTACGCCGGAGCAGCAGTACCGCGCATTGCTGGAAGCTGAGCCTTTTACCAGGGAACGCTTCAGGGATGTGGAACTGGTGTTTGAGCCCCGTGTACTGGAATCCTGGTCTGCCACGACCGATAAATTTTACGGGGAAGGATTTGTGCTCACCGGTAATGTGACCGAATTCCTGGACCCGATCTTTTCATCTGGCGTAACTTTGGCCTGTGTATCCAGCCAGACGGCCGCCAAACTGGTGATCCGCAAGCTGAAAGGAGAACAGGTAGACTGGGAGAAGGAGTATATGGAGCCTACCATGCAGGGCGTAAATACTTTCCGCTCTTATGTGATGGCCTGGTATGAAGGTACACTGGATACCATCTTCTTCAAGCCTGATCCGGATCCGAAAGTGAAGCAGCAGATCTGCTCCGTACTGGCGGGTTACGTATGGGATATGAGTAATCCTTTTGTAGCCAACCATGATACGGCGCTGAAACGCCTGGCCCGCACCATTGAGCTGACAGAGAAAATAAAGGAAGGGAATCTTGAATAATCAAACCGCATATATCACCGGTCATTGCGTGATCCGCCAGCAGCGGGTATACTGCAATGGCCAGCTGTTGTGGCAGGACGAATCTGCGGCTTCGCTGCAGGAATTCCTCCGCAACGGGTATGATCGTTTTGCGGGGCAGTATCCCAAGTTCCATAAAATGGACAACCTCTGTAAGCTGGGATGGCTGGCGGCAGAGGTATTGCTGCAGGCGGCGCCTGCTGTAGACCATCTGCCTGAGCAGGTGGCCCTGGTGCTGAGCAACCGCAGCGCATCGCTGGATACGGATGTGCGGTACTATCAATCAGTAAAGGATATTCCAAGCCCGGCGCTGTTTGTGTACACACTGCCTAATATTGTGATCGGGGAGATCTGTATCCGTCACGGGTTTAAAGGGGAGCATGCATTTTTTGTGAACAACCGTTTCGATGCAGCACAGGTATTTGCCTGCGCTGCACTGCTGCTGGGCAGCGGTGCAGCTACCGCCTGCATCTGTGGCTGGCTGGAAGTAATGGATCAGCAATACGAAGCGGTATTGTATATGGTGGAGCGAAAGGACGTGGAGGGGGCATTGCCCTTCACCGCAGACAACCTTCAGAAAATATTTGAAAGTTGAAAGTTTAAAAGTTTGAGCGTTTGAAGGTTTTACCGTTCGCGAACGTATCAAACTTTCAAACGTCCAAACTAACAATAAAGTCTTAATGTTTTTATGGAAAAATTGATGGCCGATCTGAAAGCGCAGATCGTAGCGCAGTTGAACCTGCAGGAAGTAAAACCGGAAGATATAGGGGATGACCAGCCGCTGTTCAAGGAAGGGCTGGGCCTGGACTCTATAGACGCGCTGGAGCTGATCGTGTTGTTACAGCAGCATTATCACATCCGCATTGCCAACCCGGAGCAGGGACCTGAGATATTCTACTCTGTGCGTTCTATGGCGGAATTTATTACTGCGCATCAAAAACAGTAGTCATGAGCGGGAATGTATGGATTGCCGGCGGTGGTGTTATCTGTGGTATCGGGACTGACCTGCAGGCCTGCCTGGAGGCTTTTGCCCAAATGCAGCCGGGCATGCAGGATATGCAATACCTGCGTTCCATACATCGTGGCGTACTGCCGGTGGCGGAAGTAAAAGCGGATAATGCCGCTTTGGCTGCCAGGGCGGGGATGCCGGAGCACATCAGCAGAACGGCCCTGCTCAGCAAAATAGCCGCGGAGGAGGCCTGGGCGTCCAGTGGTCTGGGCGCACGCGCACAATACCGGGTAGGTTTCGTTTCTGCCAACACGGTTGGCGGGATGGACAAGACAGAGGAATTTTTTGCGTCTTACCTGCAGCATCCGCCATCAGGCGGGCGTTTACAGCAGGTAGTGCACCATGAATGCGGCAGTGTTACAGAGCTGGTGGCCGATGCCATGGGTATCCGCCATCATGTAACTACCATCAGCACCGCCTGTTCTTCGGGCGCCAACGCACTGATGTACGGGGCAAGGCTGATCCGCAATAATATTGCAGATGTAGTGATTGCCGGTGGTACGGATGCATTGACGCGTTTTACCCTCAATGGTTTCAACACCCTGATGATACTGGACCAGGCGGCCTGCCGTCCCTTTGACGATACCCGTACGGGGTTGAACCTCGGGGAAGGCGCCGGCTATGTGGTGCTGGTGAGCGATGCGATTGCTGCCACGCTGCCTCAGGCGCCGTGGTGCCGGTTAAGCGGCTATGCCAATGCCAACGATGCCTATCATCAGACCGCATCATCGCCCGAAGGCACAGGAAATTACCTGGCCATGAAAGGCGCGCTGGAAATGAGCGGGCTGCAACCCGAAGACATTGCCTATATTAATTTGCATGGTACCGGTACGCAGAACAATGATGATTCGGAAGCCAGGGCTATACAGCGGTTGTTTGCGCCGCATTATCCTCCCATGAGCTCTACCAAGTCATTTACCGGCCATACACTGGGCGCCAGCGGCGGTATAGAAGCCGTATTTGCCGCACTGGCCGTGCAGCAGGGGATCATCTATCCCAATGCACATTTTACTACTCCCATGAAGGAATGTCCGCTGGTACCCGCTACCACTTTTTCAAGCGGCAACCGGATACCACATGTGATGTCCAATTCTTTCGGGTTCAGCGGCAGTTGTTCGTGTCTCGTTTTTTCAGAGACTGTTTAATTAATAATTAAGAATCAATAATCGAAAATATGAGCGTACAAGTGTCCGGATTTATTAATAGTGACCGGTTAGTGATAAGGAGGATATAGTTGTTAATTATTCATCATTAATTAATAAAGATGAACATTTTCATCCAGGGTATGGGATGTGTATCGCCGCAACACACCACCGGCGGCCCCTTCCTGGCAGAGATCAGGGAGTATGAGGGCAATCGCCTGAAGGCGGTGGAGCCGGATTACAAACAGTGGATAGATCTGAAGCTGATACGCCGTATGGGACGTGTGGTCAAAATGGGGGTAGCGGCTGCGAAGCTAAGCCTGCAGGAAGCTGCGGTGGTCATGCCGGATGCGATCATAACCGGTACTGCCTACGGCTGCCTTGATGATACGGGGGTGTTTCTCAGCAAAATGATCAACCAGCAGGAAGAGATGCTGACGCCAACGGCGTTTATCCAGTCTACCCACAATACGGTGGGCGGACAGATTGCATTACTGCTGGGTTGTAATGCCTGCAACAATACATTTGTACATAAAGCTTTTTCTTTTGAAAGCGCCTTGCTGGACAGTATCATGATGCTGCGGGAAGGCGCTGTTCAGCATATACTTACCGGCGGGGTGGATGAGATCACGGATCACAGTCATGCTATCCTGTCCCGTTTTGGTTTGTACAAACAGGCGCCCATTCGTAATACTGCCCTGCTGCAAAGCGCTACAAAAGGCACGATTGCAGGAGAGGGAGCTGCGTTCTTTACATTGGGCACGGAAATGACTGCGCATACGGTAGCGCGGCTTACAGGAGTGAGCACCCTGTACAGGCCTGCTGACATACCGGAGATCACGGGCGCATTACAGGTGTTCCTCTCCTCACATGCCTGCGGCCCGGAGGATATAGACCTGCTCATCTGCGGGCGTAATGGCAATGCAGATGAAGACGGTGTTTACGAAGCGATCACGCAGGCCCTGTTCCCGCAGACGGCGGTGGCAGGCTTTAAACACCTGAGTGGAGAATATCCTACTGCAGCTGCCTTTGCCACCTGGATGGCGGCGCGTATACTGCAGCTGCAGGAGCTGTCTCCCGGTGTGTTGATTAGCGGCACTGCGCCTGCAAAGATCAGGAAGATCCTGATCTGCAACGGGTACCAGGGCACGCATTATTCATTCATATTGTTGGCGCATCCAAATATATAGATGTTATATCGCGTAACAAATATCATCACCTTTGTGCTGCTGGCGGTATTGCTGGCATTGCACAACCTGTGGGCGCCATTGCCCTGGTGGATATTTGCTTTGCTGCTGGCAGGCTATACGGCTATCCTGGTATGGGGATCTATGAGCATTGCCGCTGGTTTCTATCTGCCGGTTACCTGTAAGGTGAACACGGCGGAGAAAGTGGTGGCGCTCACATTTGATGACGGGCCGCAAGGCAGTTTCACCCCACAGGTGCTGGACATATTGGCCGCGCAGCATGCACCCGCAGCATTTTTTTGCATCGGCAAAAACATTGAAGCCAATGAGCCGCTGCTGCAGCGCATGCATGCAGAAGGGCACCTGCTGGGTAACCACAGTTATTCCCACCATTTCTGGTTTGACCTGTTTGGTGCAGGGCAGATGCTGGAAGAGCTGCGGCTGACGGACACGCTGATCGAAAATGCTACGGGGCTCAGGCCGCGTTTTTTTCGTCCGCCTTATGGCGTAACCAATCCCAACCTCCGCAAGGCGGTAACAAGGGGTGGCTATTTTCCGCTGGGCTGGAACATCCGCTCGCTGGATACAATAGCCAGGAAGGAAGAAGAACTGCTGCACCGCATCATCAGCAGGTTGCAGCCGGGCAGCATCATATTGCTGCACGACAGTATGGACATCACGGTAAAAATATTGCCGGCGCTGATAGAGGGTATCCGCAGTAAAGGATATGCGATTGCGCGGATCGATAAAATATTAAATGTACCTGCTTATGTGTAGATGGATCTTATTGTGCTGCTTTTTATGCGCACTGAACGGATATGCTCAAACCGGTGCCTATAAACCGGTGGCCGATGCAGCTGCCTTCAAAGAGCAGTTTGCCAAAGCTTCACAGGCCACACAATCCATACAGGCCGATTTTGTACAGGAGAAAGAACTGAGCATGCTGTCTGACAAGATCGTATCCAAAGGAAAGTTCTGGTTCAGGAAAGATAACAAGGTGCGCATGGAATACCTGCAGCCGTCTTATTACCTGATGATCATGAACGGTAAGGAGATCATTACCCGCGACGGGCAGCAACAGCGTACGGTAGCTGCCAGGGGTAACAAACTGTTTGAACAGATCAACCGTATTACGGTGGACTGTGTGCAGGGCAATGTACTGAATAACCCGGATTTTACATCGAAGGTGCTGGAGAACGCACAGTATTACCGCCTGGAGCTGACGCCGGTATCCAAAGCATTACAGCAGTATTTTAAAGTGATACAGCTGATGGTAGACAAGCAAGATTATGCTGTGTCGCAGATCATCATGCAGGAGAATGGCGGTGATAATACAAGCATCAGTTTTTTACATAAACAATTGAATGTACCTGTAGCGGATGCAATATTCACGGCTAAATAAACTACTGCTGGCCGGCGCCTGTGTTTTATGCAGCTGCAGGTCTGTTTACAAAGGCCTGGAGGGTACAGCAGGTGATGCTGCCTGTATACAGCAGTTCAGGCCGCAGTTCAGCAATACGTTATATAGCACGAAGGTGGATGTGCTGCACCATCACCTGAGCGGCTTGCTGTTCTTTAAGCAGATGCCCGACAGCAGCCTGCGGGTAGTGTTTGCCAGCGAAACGGGCTTTAAGTTCTTTGATTTTGAATTTGCAAAGAACGGCGGTTTTGTGAAGCACTACATGATGCCCGCGATGGATAAAAAGCCGGTGGTAAAAGCCCTGCAGAAAGACTTTGAGCTGGTGCTGATGCGGGCAGACCTTCGGCAGGCCAGCGTATTGCGTGAGGGACCATTTAACTATGCAGCCATTCCGACGCCAAAGGGTAATAATTATTATATTACTGATACGGCATGCACACGGCTGGAGCGGATAGAAAAATCATCACGGCGTAAACCGGTGGTGAAGGCGTGGATGTACAACTACCGGGAAGGGGTGCCGGATAGCATCAGCATACAACACCAGAACTTTACATTCAACATATCATTACAACGAGTCGAAAAATAATGCTGGCAGGAAACTTATATACGATCTTGGAAACGCAGCAAACGGAAAACAGCTTTGCTGCATTACTGGCCCTGAACGCGGCCCATCCTATTTTTGAAGGGCATTTTCCCGGGCAACCGGTCATGCCGGGCGTGTGTATGATGCAAACCATACAGGAGCTGCTGGAGAAAGGCCTGCAGCGTAAGCTGCTGTTGCAGAAAGCGGCCAACATGAAATTCCTGGTAATGATTAACCCGGTGGTGCAGCCGCAGGTAAGTACTGAGCTGCAGTACACCTTACAGGATGATGGTACGGTGAAGACCACTGCTGTTATTAAAAGCGAAACTACGGTCTTCATGAAGTTTCAGGGAACGTTTAAAATCAGTCATTAGCCGTTGGTGAATATAGCCGTACTCATACCTACTTATAACAATGCCGGTACGCTTGCGCAGGTACTGCAGGATGTGCTGCTGCACACGCCGCATGTAATAGTGGTGAACGATGGCAGCACAGATCATACCCTGGAGGTGCTGGACCAATTCCCGGAGGTGCAGCGGGTAACATACGACGCCAACAGGGGCAAGGGCATTGCCCTGCGCCGCGGCTTTGCCTATGCACGGCAGCAGGGATATGAGTATGTGATCACAATGGATGCAGACGGGCAGCATTTTGCGTCAGACCTGCAGGTATTCCATCAGCGGCTGCAGGAGAACGGCGATGCAATTATAATTGGCGCACGCAACCTGCAGCAGGAAAACATGCCGGGCAAAAATTCTTTTGCCAACAGGTTTTCCAATTTCTGGTTCTATGTAGAAACGGGCATGAAAGCGCCGGACACACAATCCGGTTACCGCATGTACCCACTGCGCCAGATAGCGCCTATCCGTTTCTGGTGCCCGCGCTATGAATTTGAGGTGGAGGTGCTGGTACGCGGCGCCTGGAAAGGCATTAAGATAGACTGGGTGCCGGTGAAGGTATACTATCCCCCGGCGGAAGAACGGGTATCGCATTTCAGGCCCTTCCGCGATTTTTCCCGTATCAGCGTGCTGAATACGGTGCTGGTGCTGATCACTTTCCTCTACATCAAACCACGCAATTTTATCCGCTTCCTGCTGAAGAAGGAAAGCTGGGTATGGCTGTGGAAGGAAGTGGTGCTGAACCCGCATGAATCCAACGGCAAAAAAGCGCTATCAATCGGGCTGGGTATATTTATGGGCATTGTGCCTGTCTGGGGATTCCAGATGCTGGTGGCATTGCTGCTGGCCACTTTGCTCCGGCTGAACAAAGCGCTGGTACTGATAGCAGCCAACATCAGCATACCGCCTGTGATACCGCTTATTATTTTCGGCAGCTTCCAGATGGGCCGCGTGTGGGTAGGTTCTGACGCTACTTTTGTTATATTCAATAAACACCAGACAACGGAAGCCATCCGGCAGAATGTGCTGCAATATCTCTATGGCAGTGTTACACTGGCGGTAGTAGCAGGGCTCAGCGCATTGCTGGTATCTTACGTGTTGTTAACTATATTCAGAAAGGAGAGACCGGATGGGTAATTTCTTCACAGGCATCTATAATTTCTTTACCCGGCATAAGGCCTGGTTATGGATCAGTGCCATCACCTGTTTTGTGGTGACAGGCCTGCTGGCCTCGCGCATTCAGCTGGAAGAGGATATTACCCGTATACTGCCGCAGGATAAAACACTGGACAAGCTGCAGCAGGTGTTCAACGATTCACGTTTTGCTGATAAGCTGGTGCTGATGATCTCGCAGCAGGACAGTACCCGGGAGCCGGCGCCCGACAGCCTGACCGCTTATGCAGATGACCTCACAAATGTGCTGGCAGACAGCAAAGCGCTGGCGCCTTACATCCGCAAAGTGCAGGAGAAGGTAGAAGATACGATGGTGCTGAACATGATGCAGTTGATCCAGGATCATTTACCACTGTTCCTGGAAGCAGCTGATTACCGCAGCATTGATTCGCTGATAGCCCCTCAACAACTACAACAAACATTACAGCATAATTACCAGACCCTGGTATCACCCGCAGGGCTGGTGCTGAAAAAGGTGATACAGGCAGATCCCGTAGGGATGTCATGGATAGGCATCCGGAAATTACAGCAGCTGCAGCTGGATGAACAGTATGCTTTGTATGACGGGTATATCTTGACCAGGGATCAGCGGCATTTGCTGATGTTCATCACACCGGCTTATCCGCCCAATGCTACGGGAAAGAATGCAAAGTTCCTGCAACTGCTGCAGGATACGATGCAGGCAGTGCAGCAGCGTAATCCCTTCACCGAAGCGTCTTATTTTGGCGCTACAGCAGTATCCGTAGGTAATGCAAAGCAGCTCCGGCAGGATACCATGTTCACACAGGGCATTACAGTAGTATTGCTGGTGGTATTAATTGCTTTCTTCTTCCGAAAAAAGCGGGCGCCACTGCTGGTGATGCTGCCGGTAGCCTTTGGCGCGCTGTTCTCACTGGCATGTATCTATCTGCTTAAAGGAAAAATATCTGTGATCGCACTGGGTGCGGGCGCAGTGGTGCTGGGCATTGCGGTGAACTATTCACTGCATGTGTTCAACCATTACCGTCACCTGGGTGATATCAGGGAGACTATCCGCGACCTGGCTACGCCGATGACCATCGGGAGTTTTACCACTATTGGCGGTTTCCTGTGCCTGCAGTTTGTGCACTCGCCCATGCTGAAAGACGTAGGCGTATTTGCAGCATTGAGCCTGGTAGGCGCGGCCCTGTTCTCGCTGATATTCCTGCCGCACTGGATCACTACCGCCAATACGGCAGCAGGCGCAGCTGCCGCACACCGGTACACCTGGCTGGATAAGCTGGCAGACTACCGTCCTGAAAAAAATAAATACCTGGTCGGCGGTATTGTACTCTTAACAGTGCTGTTCTTCTTTACGGCGGGTAAAGTGGGCTTTGAAAGCGATATGATGCGCATGAACTTCATGAAGCCGGAGCTGAAGGCTGCAGAAGCAAAACTGAACCGTTTAAATGCCTACACGGCACAATCCGTATATGTAGTAACAGAAGGCGCTACGCTGGAAGAGGCCCTGCAGGAAAACGAAAGGATGCTGCCCCTGGTGCAGCAGCTGGAACAAAAAGGTGTTGTAAAGCAGTATGCCGGTGCGGGTGGCTTGTTATTATCCCGGCAACAGCAGCAACAGCGCTTACAGCGCTGGAACTATTTCTGGACAGCGGAGAAGAAACAACAACTTATTGCCTATCTGCAGCAGGAGGGGCCTGCAGCCGGTTTTAAAGCCACTGCCTTTGCACCCTTTGCTGCCTGGCTGCAAAAGGATTTTACCCTGATGCCTGCGGAGGCGCAGCAACAACTGCTGGCCAGCTCCCTGGGAGATTATGTAACAGCGAAGAAAGACCGGGTATCGCTGGTTACCCTGCTGAAGGTAAACCCGGCTGAGAAGAAGTCGGTGTATGAGGCCCTGGCTTCACAGGCACATACTACCGTACTGGATAAACAATATGCGGCCAACCGGCTGGCAGAAGTGATCCGCAATGAGTTCAACAGTATTGCCTGGATGACCTCCCTGCTGGTGTTCTTTGCCCTGCTGCTGAGTTACGGCAGAATAGAGCTGGCGCTGATCACCTTCATTCCCATGCTCATCAGCTGGATATGGATACTGGGTATCATGGGGATGTTCGATATAAAGTTCAACATCGTAAACATTATCCTCAGTACTTTTATATTCGGCCTGGGAGATGACTACAGCATATTTACCATGGATGGTTTATTGCAGCAGTACCGCTCCGGCAGACAGCAGTTATCTTCCTTCCGTTCTTCCATTTTCTTTTCTGCCATTACCACAATACTGGGCCTGGGGGTGCTGATATTTGCAGAACATCCGTCACTGCGTTCTATTGCCCTGATCTCTATCATCGGGATAGGCTGCGTAGTATTGATATCACAGGTGCTGATACCCTGGCTGTTCAACTGGCTGATCACAAACAGGGTACGTAAAGGCTATGCGCCCTGGACGCTGAGCGGATGGCTCCTTTCCGTAATAGCCTTCACCTATTTTACCCTGGGTGCATTTTTACTGACCTTCCTGGGATGGATACTGATCAAACTGAACCCCTTCAACAAGCAGCAGGGAAAGTATATCTATCACAAGATCCTGTCATGGTTCTGCTGGTCGCAGTTGCATATCATGGGTAATGTGAAGAAGCGGGTGATCAATCCACTGAATGAGCAGCTGGAAAAACCGGCGGTGATCATCAGTAACCATCAGTCTTTCCTGGATATACTGCAGTCTGTTTCCCTGCATCCTAAAGTGATACTCGTAACCAATGAATGGGTATGGCGTTCTCCGGTATTTGGGGCAGTAGTGCGCATGGCTGATTATTACCCGGTGGCAGAAGGGATAGAGGGTAGTGTAGACAAACTACGCAGCCTGGTAGAACAGGGTTATTCCATCGTGATATACCCGGAAGGTACCCGCTCTCCCGACCCGGTGATCAAGCGTTTCCATAAAGGCGCATTCTACCTGGCAGAACAGCTGGGACTGGATATTCTGCCGGTGCTTATTCACGGTACTGCTTATACGATGAGTAAGGGCGATTTTCTATTGAAGAACGGAACCATCACGGCGCAATACCTGCCACGTATTCACCCGCAGGATACGCAATGGGGCAACGGGTATTCGGAAAGAACGAAGAAGATCAGCCGTTACTTTAAAGAGCAGTATGAAATATTGCGCAGCGCAACAGAAACACCGCGCTATTTCAGGGAGCAGCTGATCTATAACTATATTTACAAAGGGCCGGTGCTGGAATGGTATATGCGTGTGAAAACGCAGATGGAGAACAACTATGCGCTTTTTGATCAGCTGGTTCCGAAGAGCGGGCGGATACTGGATATAGGCTGCGGCTACGGCTTTATGCCGTACATGCTGCACTTCCTTTCCCCGCAGCGTACAATCACCGGTGTGGACTATGATGAGGATAAGATCGCCACGGCTGCACACTGTTATCAGAAAAATGACCAGTTGGCATTTGTGCATGCAGATGTGGTGAATTATACATTTGGCAGGCACGATGCATTTATCATCAGCGATGTACTGCATTACCTGCAGCCGGAAGAGCAGGAGCAGCTGCTGCTGCGCTGCTGGGAGCAGCTGGAGCCGCATGGTGTGATCATTGTAAGGGACGGAGATGCAGGCCTGGGAAAAAGACATGAAGGCACGCGCTTAACAGAGTTTTTCAGTACCCGGGTGCTGGGCTTCAATAAAACAAAGCATGCATTATCCTTTTTCTCTGCAGAACGTTTAAGGCAGATGGTCGCCGGAATGGGCGCCTGCCTGGAGCAGATAGACAATACGAAGTATACATCCAACGTAATATTTGTAATAAAGCGATGCAGTACGATGTAGCCATAATAGGTAGTGGCCTGGGAGGTTTGGTGTGCGGCGCTTTACTGAGCCGCAACGGTTACCGGGTGGCTGTATTTGAAAAGAACAAGCAGATAGGCGGCTGCCTGCAAACCTATGCGCGTGACAGGGCGGTGATAGATTCCGGCGTGCATTACATTGGCGGGCTGGGAGAGGGGAAGAACCTGAATAAGATCTTTACCTACCTGGGCATCATGGATAAGCTGCGGTTGCAGCGCCTGGACGTGGAAGGCTTTGACCATATTACATTTGGTAAAGACCCTGCCACCTATCGCATGGCGCAGGGCTATGACAATTTCCTGCAGGAGCTGCTGAAAGCTTTTCCCGGGGAGCGCAGGGCATTGGAAGAGTACTGTTACACGATGAAAGACGTGTGCAGCCGTTTCCCGCTGTATAACCTGCGTACGGGTTCTTATGGTGAAAAGCAGGAAGTACTGGGCATTAATGCCAGCACCTATTTTAAACAGCTTACAGATAACGAGCGCCTGCAAAATGTGCTGGCGGGCAATAACCTGCTGTATGCCGGCGTCAAAGATAAAACACCATTTTATGTACACGCCCTGGTAGTGAACAGCTATATAGAAGACGCCTGGAGATGTGTGGATGGCGGTTCGCAGATCGGCAAATGGCTGGCCCGCGCTATTACGGAAAAAGGCGGTGTGATCTATCGTAACACACCTGTAAAACAGATCATCGGCGAGGGCAATGAGGTAGCGTATATAATGCTGGAAGACGGGCGCCAGGTAAAGGCGGCGCATTACATTTCCAACCTGCATCCGCACCAGACCCTTGAAATGACGGAGAGCGACCTGATACGCGGCGCCTACCGCACCCGCATCAGCAGCCTGGAAAACGCTATTGCGCCTTTTATGCTCAACATTGTGTTGAAGCCGGGCGCTTTTCCTTACCTGAACTATAACTATTACCATCACCAGACCAACGATGCATGGGCCGGGACTGATTACCATCAGCACAACTGGCCGCTTACCTACGGGTTGTTTGCCGCTGCGAGCTCCCGGCACATGCCTTATACGGATACTGTTTCCGTGCTGACCTACATGCGTTATGAAGAAATGGCGCCCTGGCAGCATACCTTTAATACTACTACAGCGGAGCAGTCCAGGGGAGCAGATTATGAGGCGTTCAAGCGGGAGCGCGCGGAGCAATTGCTGGATGTGGTGGCGCAACGTTTCCCTGAGCTGCGGGAGAAGATGATCGCTTACTACACCGCCACACCGCTGTCTTTCAGGGATTACCTGGGCACTGCAGACGGCAGCCTGTACGGCATACAGAAGGACTACAGGGATACGTTAAGGACCATGATCCCCCAGCGTACCAAGTTAACCAATTTGTATCTTACGGGGCAAAATCTGAACTTGCACGGCATCCTGGGTGTTACCATCAGCGCTGTGATGACCAGCGGGGAAATACTGGGGCTGGACTGGCTGATAGAACAGATTAACAGGTAGGTAACCGAAGCGCAGCAATATTTAATGATAATGATAAAGAAGAGAAGCGGCTGGAAGAAATTTGGAAGGATCGTACTGTATGTAACAGGGAGTTTCCTGTTACTGATACTGGTATTGGTGATCTACGTTGTAAGCGTATCGCATATTGATCCGCCGGAGATTGCAGACAAACATGCCCTGCAGCTGCAGCGTACGCAGCTGGACACTTCCTGCTACACCATCGGCAATAACTGGTTCCGCAAAAGCAACAGCGGCCTGTATGAGATGTATGTGGAAGGAGCGCCGTTTGAGAGAGGCGTGGTCTATGGCAAGCTATCTGCAGAACTGGTGAAAAGACAGGAGGATATTTTTGTGGACCAGATCCGCAAAATGATCCCTTCACCCACCTACCTGCATTTTCTCAAATATTTTGTAGGATGGTTTAACCGGCACCTGGCCGGCAATATAGCGGATGAAAACAAGGAAGAGATCTATGGCGTTTCTTTTTCCGCTTCTGATCAGTATGATTTCATCGGCAGTAATTATGAGCGTATCCTCAATTATCATGCAGCGCATGATATAGGCCATGCGCTGCAGAATATGATGCTGGTAGGATGTACTTCTTTCGCTACCTGGAACGACCGCTCTGCAGACAGCAGCCTGATCATCGGCCGCAACTTTGATTTTTATGTGGGAGACCAGTTTGCGGAAGACAAGATCGTGGCGTTCTATCATCCGGACAAAGGCTATCGTTTTATGATGGTGACCTGGGCCGGGTTTACGGGCGTTACCTCGGGCATGAACGAAAAGGGGCTCACTGTTACCATCAATGCAGACAAGAGCGAGATACCCACCGGCTCTGCCACACCGGTATCGCTGGTGGCAAGGGAAATACTGCAATATGCCGGAAATATACAGGAGGCCTGGGTAATTGCGCAGCGCCGCAAAATGTTCGTTTCTGAATCTTTCCTGATCGGTTCTGCCGCAGATAACCGGGCTGCGATAATTGAGAAAACACCGGAGGGTATGGATATGTATGACCCGAAGCGAAACTTCATTACCTGCGCCAACCATTTCCAGGGCGATACACTGAGCAAGCTGGCGTCTAACCAGCAGCAGATGAGGGAGAGCGCCAGTCCGTACCGCTTTCAGCGTTTAAGTGAACTGCTGGCGCAGAACGGCCCTAATACCGTACAGAAAACGGTTAACATCCTGCGGGACCGTTACGGCCTGCAGAACAGGGATATCGGTATGGGCAATGAGAAGGCGCTGAACCAGCTGATTGCTCACCACGCCGTGGTATTTGAGCCGCAAAAGCAGCTGGTATGGGTATCTACCGCTCCCTGGCAGCTGGGTAAATTTGTGGCTTATGATCTTAAGAAAATATTCGCCATGCATGGCCTTCAGCAGAATAAAGAAGTGTACGACAGTGCACTGACCATAGCGGCAGATACTTTTCTGCTAAGCAATGAGTACCGTTCTTTCGTTACCTTCCGTAACTTAAAGGCCCGGATCATGGAAGGTAAGGAAGTGAACCTGCAGGAGCTGATCGCCTCCAACCCGGAATTCTATCATACTTACGTGCTGGCGGGTGATTATGCCTTTAAGCATCAGCGCTACCAGGAGGCAAAACAGTATTACATGACAGCGCTGACAAAGGAGATCGCTACCAAGCCGGAAGAAGCGCATATACGAAAACAGCTGAAGAAATGTGACCAGCCATGATATACGGTATAGGAACAGACATAGTAGAAGTGGAGCGGGTAGCCGGTAAGATACGGAAAGCAAACGGTTTCCGGGAACTGGTGTTCACCCCTCATGAGATTGCCTACTGCGAACAGCAGGCGGCCAGCTATGAGCACTATGCCGCACGTTTTGCCGCCAAGGAAGCCCTGCTGAAAGCATTGGGCACGGGCTGGGGCAATGGCGGCGTACACTTCAATGAAATAGAGATCCGTAATGATGCAGCGGGCAAACCGGAACTGCACCTGACAGGCAATGCTGTCAGCCGTTACGATCAGCTGAACATTAAACAGATACTGGTATCATTGTCGCATGTTGCATCCACTGCCGTAGCGATGGTGATCATAGAGGTTTAAAGATATGTATATACCTGACATAGAACTGCAATCTGCCGCCGCTATCCGGCATTTCCAGGAAAGGGAGGTGCTGCACCTGATAGGATACCTGCGGCAATTTTCTCCCTTTTACCAGGAGTGGTTCGCAAAGCATCATATACAACCCGGTATGGTGAACAGCCTGCAGGACCTGGCGAAGATACCGCCGGTTACCAAAGAAGACCTGCAGCAGCGCAACTGGGATTTTCTTTGCACAGACAGGAGCAAGATAGCTGAATATACCACTACCTCGGGCACACTGGGCAAACCGGTGATCATTGCGCTGACCGCCAATGACCTGAACCGCCTGGGTTACAACGAATACATTTCTTTCTGCTGTGCAGATGGTACGGATGAAGACATTTATCAACTGATGCTGACGCTGGACCGCCAGTTTATGGCGGGTATGGCGTATTATACCGGTATCCGGAAACTGGGCGCGGGGGTGCTGCGTGTAGGGCCGGGTGTTCCTTCCCTGCAATGGGAAAATATCCAGCGCATACGCCCTACCACTATTGTAGCCGTGCCTTCGTTCATTTTGAAGCTGATCGCTTTTGCGCAGGAGCATCATATTGATATCAATGCTTCTTCTGTGAAAAAGGCAGTGTGTATAGGAGAGAACATCCGCAATGTGGATTTTTCACTGAATGTGCTGGGCAAGAAGATCACTGAACAGTGGGATATCAAGCTGTATTCTACCTATGCATCTACCGAAATGCAAACCGCGTTCACCGAATGTAAAGCCGGCCGCGGTGGTCACCATCACCCGGAACTGCTGTACATTGAGCTGCTGAATGAGCAGGATCAGCCCGCAGGGCCCGGGGAAGAAGGAGAAGTGACCATCACCACCCTGGGTGTGGAAGGCATGCCACTGCTGCGTTACAAGACAGGGGATATTTGCAGGTATGAAGCAGACGCCTGCAGCTGCGGTCGTAACACGATCCGGCTTTCACCGGTGATAGGGCGTAAGAAGCAGATGATCAAGTATAAGGGCACCACACTATACCCGCCTGCACTCTTTGATCTGCTGAATGAAATGGAAGAGGTGAAGGAATTTGTAGTGGAGGTGTTTTCTAATGAGATAGGCACGGACGAAATACTGCTGCATTTGTGGCCGGTGTCTGAGTCGGAGGACACGGACAGAAAGATCCGGTCTTACCTGCAGGCAAAGCTGCGGGTGATACCGCAGGTACGGTATTGCGGGCAGGCGGAAATTATGAAAATGCAGCTGCCGGAGGGCAGCAGGAAGGCGATGAAGTTTGTGGATAACAGGAAGGTGGGTTAAAACACAAATTCCGCTTCCTTTTCAGGGTTATCCAGCTTGGTGCTTTTACGCTCTTCTTTCACGATCACATGCATCATATTGATCTGGCTTTCGTGCTGGCTGTAGAGTATATCATTTGTTACGCGCAGCTTTTTGACTGAGGGCACCTGTTTTGCTTCCAGGAAGCACCAGGCAGCTTCTTCCTCTATCTGGTAGCCCAGGAACTTAAGGGTCACCGGTTTACCATCTACCGTAATATGCAGGTGTTGCTGCAGGTAATTGTTAATAAAGCCCTCCACTGTTTTCCGGTTGGCGGGATGGATAATATCTACGGATGTTTTATTTGCTGCTTTCAGGGCTGCTTCCAGATCGTCCGCGAAGATGCGGCAGCTCACTTCCAGTTCCTGTCCGGCGGCATTGTGCCGTATTTCTGTCACACTTACGTAGAAGGGGTGTACCAGGGCAATCCACATCGGAACCAGCCATTTACATAATATTAAGCCCACTTGACTAAAAAATTTTAATTTTAACGGTTTAGTTTATATAATTACCAAAATTAGACAAAATACAGGCAAATGAGCGAATTCGCCACGTATTTCAAGATCGGATGGCAGCATATAGTGGCGTGGGAAGGATACGACCATATTTTGTTTATAGTAGCTTTGAGCGCTATTTACCTGCTAAGCGACTGGAGAAAGGTGTTGATATTGGTTACAGCATTTACGGTAGGACATTCTATTACGCTGGCTTTAAGCGTTTTAAATGTGGTAAGGGTATCTACCCGTTTGATCGAGTTCCTTATCCCGGTAACGATCTTTATTACCGCTTTGTTCAACATTATCCGCCAACCAAAGTCAGAGCGCCCCGGCGCTGTACAGCTCAATTATTTTTTCGCCCTGTTTTTCGGGCTTATACACGGCATGGCTTTTTCCAACCAACTGAGAAGCCTGCTGGGGACAGACACCAGCGTGGTAACACCATTGCTTTCATTTAACCTGGGCCTTGAATTTGGCCAGGTGCTGATCGTGATAGTAGTATTGCTGGCATCCGGTATTGTAGTGAATCTTACCGGGATCAAACGGAGGGACTGGACCATGTTCATTTCCTCTGCCATATTTGGGATTGCTTTTATGATGGCAATAGACCGTTTTAGAGAACTAATGATATAATTTAAACCGCTAATGGGAAATAAGCATTTCTTGCTGCCGCTTATATGTTGCGGCTTTGCTAATCTATTGATGGCACAGGCACCTAATCCTAACGGCTCCAACCACGGCACCCGCTTTGAGCAGCTGGGCACCATGCTGCAGGATCCGAACATGTACCGCTCCGCTTCCGGCGTACCGGGGCCGAAATACTGGCAACAGCGTGCGGACTATGACATCAGCGCCACTCTGGATGATGAGAAACAGAAGCTCACCGGCTCGGAAACCATCACCTATTACAACAATTCTCCTGACCCGCTCACCTACCTCTGGCTGCAGCTGGACGAGAATGAGCATGATCTGAAAAGTGATAACAACCACTTTGACGGCAGCCATATGTCTGATAAAATGTCTATGTGGGATGTGAATCGCATATTGAAAACAGACAAAGACCTTGGCGTAAAGATCGTCAAACTTACGGATGCCGGCGGCAACGCGCTGCATTATACCATTAACCAGACCATGATGCGGGTAGACCTGCCCAAAACGCTGATGCCGGGAGAGCAGATCCGCATTAAAATTGACTGGTGGTATAATATTTCCAACCGCATGTCTGAAGGCGGCCGTGGCGGATATGAATACTTTGCAGAAGACAAGAACTACCTGTATACCATGGCACAATGGTATCCCAGGATGGCTGTATATTCTGATTTCCAGGGCTGGCAGAACAAGCAGTTCACCGGCCGCGGAGAATTTGCGCTCACCTTCGGCAATTTCCGTGTAAAGATGACCGTACCTGCAGACCACATTGTAGGCGGCACCGGCGAATGTCAGAATTATAAGGAAGTGCTGAGCCCCGCCCAGTTTAACCGCTGGCAGCAGGCACAGAGCGCCAAAACGCCGCTGGAAGTGGTAACGCTGGATGAGGCGAAAAAGAGCATGCAGGGCAAATCATCTGCCACCAAAACCTGGGTATTTGAAGCCCAGAACGTGCGCGACTTTGCCTGGGTAAGCTCCCGCCGCCTGGTATGGGACGCCATGGCTACTAATGTAGAAGGCAAAAAGGTAATGGCCATGTCTTACTATGGTCCGGAAGCCTATCCGCTATACAGCCGTTACTCTACCAAAGTAGTAGCGCATACACTGAAATCCTACTCTGCACATACCATCCCTTACCCTTACCCGGTTGCTATCTCCGTAGAAGCGGCCAACGGTATGGAGTACCCGATGATCTGTTTCAACTATGGCCGCGCTGAAAAGGACGGTACTTATTCTGAAACAGTAAAGAATGGTATGATAGGCGTGATCATCCACGAAGTAGGCCATAACTTCTTCCCGATGATCGTTAACTCTGACGAACGCCAGTGGAGCTGGATGGACGAAGGCCTGAACACCTTCTGCCAGTTCATGGCAGAGCAGGAATGGGATAACAACTTCCCTTCAAACCGTGGTCCTGCGCATAAGATCGTGGACTATATGAAAATGCCCAAGAACCAGCTGGAGCCTATTATGACCAACTCTGAAAACATCATTCAGTTTGGTCCTAACGCTTATGCCAAGCCTGCCACCGCGCTGAACATACTTCGGGAAACGATCATGGGCCGCGAGCTGTTTGACTTTGCTTTCAAGGAGTACGCCAGACGCTGGGCATTCAAACATCCTACACCGCCTGATTTCTTCCGTACCATGGAAGACGCCAGCGCAGTAGACCTGGATTGGTTCTGGAGGGGCTGGTTCTTTGGTATCGAGCCGGTGGATATCTCCATCGACAGCGTGAAATGGTACCGGCTGAACACACAGGAGCCTGGTGAAGTAAGTAAAGACGACAAAGCCGCATATGATAAGAAGCTGGACCATGTTGCCCGCAGCCGTAACAGGGCTGCAGGCGTGAAGTTTGCCGTAGAGCAGGATACTGCATTGCAGGACTTCTACAGCAAATGGGACCGCTTTGCAGTAAGCGATGAAGACAAGGCAAAATATAATGAGCTGTATGCTTCCCTGTCACCGGAAGAGAAGAAGCTGTACGACAGCAAAAAGAACTTCTATGAAGTGTCTTTCTCCAATGTAGGCGGCCTGGTAATGCCGCTGATCATTGAGTGGACCTATGCAGACGGCAGCAAGGAAACAGAACGTATCTCCGCCTATATCTGGCGTAAGGACGAATACCATGTTACCAAGGTGTTTGCAAAAGATAAAGAGGTAGTGTCTGTTAAACTGGACCCGCAGCGTGAAACAGCTGATATTGACGAGGCCAATAATAACTGGCCCAGGGTTTCCGTGCCCTCTAAGTTTGAGCTGTTCCGTCAGAGAGAGCGTCCAAGAGGATCTTCCAGCGGCGTTACTCCCATGCAAAAGGCGAGAATGGCTGGCAGCAAATAATACATTCTATTATCATAAGTGAATGACAAATGTAAAAGCGGCTTTGCTTTTACATTTGTCATTTTTATATTGTACCAATAAAATTCCGGTTTTGTAATATGAAGAACACGCTCCTGTTGTTTACTTTTTTGCTGGTAAGCTTTTCTGCAACATACGCCGCTAAGGTAGACACGATACAGATCTACAGCCAGGCCATGCATAAACCTGTCAAATGCGTGGTGGTTATCCCTGACACCTATAACAGGAAAAAAGGGCTGCAATTTCCCGTGATATACCTGTTGCATGGCTATAGCGGCAATTATGCTGACTGGGTACGCAAAGCGCCCGGATTACCTGCCCTGGCAGATACTTATCAATGCATGATTGTGTGCCCCGACGGCGGCTTTGGCAGCTGGTATCTTGACAGCCCGGTGGATAGTGCCTGGAAGTACGAAACCTATGTAGGAAAAGAAATACCGGCTTATATTGATAGTCATTACCGCACGCTGGCCGACCGGCAGCACAGGGCTATTACGGGCTTAAGCATGGGCGGGCATGGCGCCTTGTTCCTGGCAATCAGGCATAGTGATACCTTCGGTGCGGCTGGCAGTATGAGCGGCGGGGTGGATATCCGTCCTTTTCCGAAGAACTGGGATCTGTCGAAAAGACTGGGAAGTATAGAAGAGCATCCGGAGCACTGGAAGGAGTATGCGGTTGTGACACAGGCGGAGCAATTGAAAGATGGCGTGCTGTCGCTGATCATAGATTGCGGGGTAAAGGACTTTTTTATTGATGTGAACAGGAGTTTACATCAGCAGTTGTTGCAGCAGGGAATAGCGCATGATTATACGGAAAGACCGGGCGAGCATAACTGGGCATACTGGAGTAATGCGGTGGAGTACCAGGCGCTGTTCTTTCACAATTTTTTTGAACGGAGTAAAGATAAGTAAGCTTAATGCTGATCTGACAGTAAAAAGCCGGCTCCTTTATGGGCCGGCTTTGCTGCTTTTGCTGCAATTGGTATATGTAACAGGTATATCTGTAAAGTAACCTTCAGTGGTTTTTAAATGAAGGCCGCCGGCGAGATCACCAGCGGCTTTTTCAAACGTGTGAAATGTAGATAGAGAGTATAGTGGTGGATTATGGCTTATCCCACCACAGTCTCGTTCCTCCGTTATCAGGACCGCCTAATAACTGGGTAGCTTTTTGCACTTCTCCCTGGTTGGTAGTATACTCTGCCTGGGGGAAGGCGATCCTTCTGATCTGTATAGCAGTGTTGATCGTTCCGTTGCTTTCGTTATGCACTACCGGGAACAATTTAGGATACCCGGTACGGCGGAATTCAGACCAGGCTTCCTGGCCTTCGGGGAATACCGCCAGCCATTTCTGGGTGATGATGCGTTCCAGCTTCACCTCAGTTGATGCAGCTTCATCCCATTTAACAGTAATGGTTGAAAGCGCAGGTGAATTGTTTTCGGCATTCCTGGGATCTACGTAGTCTGCAGGTCTGCTGGTAGCATCATTGATGTACGCTGCTACCTGGTCTGCCACACCCCATTGGTTGAACGAAGTGGTGATACCTTTTTCATATAATGATTGTGCGGATCCACCGGCGTTGGCCCAGCCGCGCAGGGCAGCTTCTGCTCTCAGGAAGAATACCTCTGCGGAGGTCATCAGCTGGAGCGGCGTGTTTTCCCTGAAGGTTTTGGTCTTGGCATAAGCCAGGGTAGAGAACCCGTTATAGCCCGGTTTGGCGGTTACTGCCGCACCGATGCGGATACCTTTGTACTGGCCCGGATAATCGGAAGCAGGATCAAAGTATTTGCCTATGCGGGGGTCATGGTAGCCGCTCAGGTAAGATTCTATGGAAGCGCCCATGCTGATATCGCTCCAGCCATCTTTATTGGTAATGGTGTACAGCGGATGTTTTATCCCGAAGCCAGACACCATCACATTGTCTGCGAGGGTTTCCATCAGTCCGCCGTTATCAGCCAGCGCTTTTTCGCCTTCCGCTTTTGCCAGTGTGGCATCTGCTTTAACAATACGCAGTGCCAGGCGCAGGCGCAGTGAATTGGCGAATTTGATCCACTGGCCATAATCGCCGCCATAGATCATATCGAACTTAGTGAAAGGAGAAGCGTCGGGATTTGCGGCCCTGTATGCTTTCAGGTTAGCTACCGCCGTATCCAGTTCCAGGAAGAAACGTTTGTAAATATCCTGCTGGCTGTCATATCCAACGGAGGTACCGCCCTGTCCGTACTGGCTGTAGGGGATAGGACCATAGATATCTGTTACACGGTGCATGGCTTCTACTTTCAGTATCAGGGCTACTGCCCAGAAATCGGGTGCTGCGCTTTGTGCGCCGCGCCTTTTTATTTCTGAAATGGGCGCCATTACGCGGTTGTAGGCCAGGCTGAAGGGGAAACCATTCCAGTCGGGCACCAGCGCATAGGTAAGATTGCTGATGTTACCCCTGAACGGGTTGGCAGACATCATGTAACCGGAGTAGACATCGGCTATGAGGTTCTGCTGCAACTGGTATTCCCATACGGTGTTGTTATAGTTATAGTAGATGGCTGACTGGATCTGCGGGAAAAAGCCGCCGATGAAGTTGAAGTCAGGTTTCAGCTGATCTTCAGTCAGGCCGGTAGGATCTGTATTATATTCTTCGAAATTCTTGGTACAGGCGCTGGCCCCCAGCAATGCCGCCAAGGCAAGCGCCGCCAGTGATTTATATTTATTGCTGATCTTGTTCATCTTCCTTTGTTTTTTTAGTGAGTTACTTAAAAGGTCACATTCAGGTTAGCGCCAAAGCTGCGTGTAGCAGGCAGGCTGAATACGTCAACACCTGAAAGCCCGTTACCGGTAGACATGGTCACTTCCGGATCATAGGGCGCCTTTTTGTGGAAATAGATCAGGTTACGGCCGATGAGCGACAGTTTCAGGTTTTTCACAAAGCTGCCTTTCAGAATGGAAGCAGGTAAGGAGTAACCGATAGCAGCTTCGCGCAGTCTTACAGTAGAAGCGCTGTAGATATACTCGCTGCTCACGCCTGCACGGCCGCCGATGGTAGTGTACCACACTTTAGGATCGATGCTGGTAACAGCTTCTTTGGTATCTGCGCTTACACCGTTAATGGCTACACTGCCGTTGGCGCGTGCATCGCCGGTTACTTTAGATACGCCGTACTGGTCTAGCATGGCCTGTGTAAGCGATAGTACCTGTCCGCCAAATTTGCCATCCACCAGGAAGCTCAGGCTCAGGTTCTTATAGTTAAAGCTGTTGTTCCAGCCGGCCTGCCATTTAGGATTGGGGTTGCCGATGTATTGCTGATCGCCTTCTACCAGCGGAACGCCGTTGGCGCCGATCATTATGCGGCCCTGTTCATCGCGCTGGAACACCCTGCCGAAGATATCACCATAGGAGCCGCCTACTTCGATCACAGAAGTATAGGCATTAGATCCGGGATCTGTGAGTACAAAGCGGTCGATATCCGGTGCCAGTTTCTTTACCTCGTTCTTATTGCGGGAGTAGTTGATGGTGGTATTCCATTTAAAGTATTTGGTCTGGATAAGGTTGTAACCCAGCAATACTTCTATACCGGAGTTCTGTATATCGCCTGCGTTGATGTAGCGGAAGCTGTAACCGGTGCCCGGTGGTACCGCGATCTGGAAGTACTGGTTGGTAGTATTGGTTTTGTACCAGGTAAAGTCCAGGCTCAGCGCGTCTTTCAGGAAGCGCCATTCAGTACCGATTTCAAGTGATTTGGTTTTTTCAGGTTTCAGGTCATCGAAAGGCTGAATAGTATTGAAGTCGATGGTACCGCCTACGGCGCCCAGCCTGTTCACCGGATAGGTAACGTAGATGGGCACGGAGTTACCTACTACTGCGTAAGAACCTCTCAGTTTTGCATAGCTCACCGGCTCGGGCAGTTTCAGCATATCGTGCAGGATAAAGGACAGACCTACGGAAGGATAGAAGTAAGAACCGTTAGGTGTGCGGCTTAATTTAGATGACCAGTCGTTACGCCCGGTAAGATCAAGGAACACCAGGTCTTTATAAGAGATGCTGGCGTTGCCAAATACCGCCTGCAGCTGTTCATGACGTGCAGGTTCTGTAACGATGGCGCTGCCCGGTGTCATGTTCTGGATGGTAAAGAAGTTGGCGATGTACAGGTTACCGTTATAGGAATCTGCGCGCATGCCTTTGGTTTTGGTATCAGTGATGCTGCTACCTACCAATGCGTTCAGCTTGATATCATTGAACGATTTGGAGAAGTTCAGGATCACGTCGCCATAGAACTGTGTAGTGGTGAGGTTGCTGGTAATGTATCGGCCGTTGGGACCAGATAATACGCCGTGTGTACCTGCGTAGATGTTTGCATCGTAGGTATCGTTGGTACGGTCCATATTGCCGCGTGCCTGAATGTTCAGCCAGTCGGTGAACTCATAGCGGGCGCTTGCGCTGAAGAGCGTTCTTGTACGCTCGGTGATGCTGGCATTGCGGTGGATGATCCAGTAGGGATTTTGTTGTACGTCTTCATTGAAGGGCCAGTTCTGCAGGTTGATCTGCCTTACTTCGTTGAACTTTTCGATATTGTCTTTATACGGTTTTAAATCCAGGCCTCTTGGGAAGAGATACAAGCCGGTAAGCGGGTTGAAATACAAACCTGTTACCGGTGCATTGTTCACCTTCTGAATGATCACGTTGGCGCTTCCGTCCAGCGTCAGCTTGTCGTTAAGGAAGCGACCTGTTTCGCGGAAGGTGATATTGTGACGTGACAGTTTATTTTCAGGTATGATACCGCTGGAGCGGGTATTGGCATAAGAGAAATAGGTTTGTGTTTTCTCTGTACCGCCTGAGAGACCGATGGAATTGATCCAGGTATTACCGCTGCGGTAAAAGTCGTCCAGGTTATCATGGCCGCCGTTAATAGCAGGGCCCCAGCTTTGTGTGGCAGCATCGGGATCCTGGCCATATGCGTTCTGGAACTCGGGCTTGATAGCTACTTTATCTACTGTGAAGCTGCTGGAGAAATCTACTTTGGTAGTACCTGATTTTCCTTTTTTAGTGGTGATCAGGATCACACCATTACCTGCCTGGCTGCCATATAATGCGGCGGCAGAAGCTCCTTTCAGCACAGAGATGCTTTCAATATCATCGGGGTTCAGGTTGGAAATACCATCGCCACCATCGCGGCCGGGAGCATAGCTGATGTTGCCATCTCCACCCCAGGTGCTGTTGGGCTGCTGTACAGAGTAGTTGGTCATGGGGATACCATCTATTACATACAGCGGCTGATTGGTGCCCTGCGCGGATTTATTACCGCGCAGCAATACTTTTACGGAGCCGCCCGCGCCGCCGCTGCTGCGGCTGATATTAACGCCGGCTACTTTGCCGTTGAGGGAGTTCATCAGGTTGGGATCCTTGGCAGTGGTCAGTTCTTCGCTGCCTATGCGCTGGGTAGAATAGGTGAGTGACTTGGGCGCCTTTTTAACGCCGAGGGCAGTTACCACCAGTTCATTCAATCCTCTTACATTTCCCTGCAGGGTTACATTCATGGTAGTACCATTACCAACAGGTACTTCTGTGGCAACAAATCCAATGGAGCTGAACACCAGTACGTCGCCGGGGTTAGCGCTGATTTTGAAGATACCATCAGCATTGGTCTGGGTGCCTTTATTACTGCCTTTTACCTGAACGGTAACACCTGGCAGCGGCAACCCCTGTGCATCGTGCACGGTTCCTGTGATTTCCTGTTCGGCCGCTTTATAGGTCAGGGTTGTGGCGGCTGCAACAGCATGCAGTTGCGCATCTCCCGCCAGTATGAGGCAGAGCAGAAGACTTGCAGGTTTGCATGTCCATGAGAGACGTGATTTTCTGTTCATATGTGTTTTTGGTTGAATTGTTCATGTATGGGCAATACTTCTCCCCCTCAGCATATAGCTGTGTTTTTTAAGTTATTCATAACTTCATTTCACTAGTGTTAATGCAAGTGCATGGCCGTATCCAATGGCGGATGCAGAATAGGGGTCGTGCAAAAAGAAAGGAAGTACTATCGTGCCGGAAAACTTTTTTGATTATAATATCAGGGCTGCCCGGCTTCGTTGGCTTATGTATTTTTATGGATACACATTTTTCAGTGCTTTACTATATGCTTCCAGGCAACGTTGACGGGCAAATTCATGCGCTACAACCGGTTGTGGATAATCAAGGCTATTCAGTTCTGGTATCCATTTCCTGATATATTCCAATTTAGGATCAAATTTCTTTGCCTGAAGGGTGGGATTGAATATCCGGAAATAGGGCGCTGCATCGCAACCGGTACCGGCGGCCCATTGCCAGTTCCCGTTATTGGAGGCCAGCTCATAGTCCAGCAGTTTTTCAGCAAACCAGGCCTCGCCCCAGCGCCAGTCTATCAACAGGTGTTTGGACAGGAAGGAGGCAGTGATCATGCGCACGCGATTGTGCATAAAACCAGTTGCGCTGAGTTCGCGCATACCTGCATCCACAATAGGATAGCCGGTAGTGCCATTGCACCAGCGTTCAAAATCCGCTTCATTATCACGCCAGTTGATATGATCGTATTCCGGTCTGAAAGCCTTGCCTTGTCCTACATGGGGAAAATGCCAGAGGATCATCTGGTAAAACTCGCGCCATACCAGCTCTTTCAGGTAAACGGGGCTCAGTGCTGCTGCCCGGCGTACAAGATCGCGGATGCTGATGGTGCCAAAGCGCAGGTGCACACCTATCCTGGTGGTGCCTTCGAGAGCCGGAAAATCGCGTTGCTTTTCGTATTGCCGTAAAGTGTTGTCATCCGGTATGGCATCCGGAAAGGGCTGGCTGCCTGGCCTGAACCCGATGGATGCCAGGGAAGGCAGCTGTTTTGCGGGCTGATGAAAAAAGTTGCTGAGGTGCCGTTTTACCGGGTAACCTACGGTATGGTGATCATCCAGTGTGGCCAGCCAGCGTTTGCTGTAAGGTGTGAACACGGTGTATGGTCTGCCATCATCCTTCATCACTTCGTTCTTCTCAAAGATCACCTGATCTTTGAAGGTATCAAAAGCAACGCCGTTATCCTGCAGTAATTTACGTACTGCATTATCCCTTGCAATGGCATAGGGTTCGTAATCGTGATTGGTGAATACGGTACCGATGTTGTATGTTGAGAGCAGTTGTTTAAATACCTGTAAAGGTTTACCATGATAAACTTCCAGTGTAGTGCCGTTTTCTGTGAGCTGCTGTTGCAGCTTTTCAAGGGCGGAGTGAATGAATTCCACGCGGAGGTCTGCTTTATTATCCAGCTGGTCCAGGATATCGGTATCAAAGATAAAGACGGGCAATACGGGTTTATCTTTTTTCAGTGCGTGATATAATCCTGCATTATCTTCCAGCCGCAGGTCGCGGCGGAACCAGAAAACGTTCACATCCATAAGCGTGGTATGGTTTTCTTAAAGGTACGCCTTATTGCCTGTCCCACCATAGGGGAGTTCCGCCATTGTCCGGACCGCCAAGGGCCTTAACTGCTCTTGCAACGCCGGCCGGGTTGGTGGCATATTCCAGCTGTGGAAAGCTGATACGGCGGATGAACTTGTCTGTAGGGATCTTTCCCCCGCTGTAGTTTACTACAACGGGGAATAACCTGGGATAGCCGGTTCGGCGGAATTCAGCCCAGGCTTCTTCCCCTTCGGGGAACATGGCAATCCATTTTTGTGTAATGATGCGTTCCAGCTTTTCGGCTGTGGGTGCGTTCTTTTCCCACTGGATAGTGATCCTGCTCAGGTATGCGCTGCCGGAAGGTATATTGTTGACAGCATTCCTGGGATCTGTATAAGGTTTGGGCTTATAGGAATGATTGCTGATATAGGCCGGGAAATAGCTGTTAAGCTGGTATTGTGCAAAGGAGGCCTGAACGCCGTTCTCATAGTTGCGGCCTGCATCGCCTGCATTCTTCCAGCCGTAGAGTGCAGCTTCCGCTTTCAGGAACCAGGCCTCAGCAGCAGTCATCAGCTGGATCCTGTTATCGGCAAACTGGCGTACAGACAGTTTGGAGAAGCCGCTGTAGGTATCGCGGCTGGTAATGTTCACACCATTACGTATACCGTTATACGAAGAATCGCGTGGGTCTGAGCATGCAAAGTAGCAGGGCAGCCTGGGGTCGTGATAGCCGGTCATGATAGACTCCATGGGGGCGCCCATGCGGATATCGTTCCATTTGTAGCAGATCACATATAACGGGTGTGATACCGGGTTAATGTTGATGCTGAAATTATCTGCGGGGGTACTGAGCAGTCCAAGCGGGTGATTTAAAGCTGCTTCACCTTCTGTGCGCGCCTTTTCGGGGCTGACCGCCGAGATGCGGATGGCTAGCCGCAGGCGCAGGGTATTGGCGAATTTTACCCATTTTGAATAGTCGCCACCGTAGGCCAGGTCAAATGCTGTGAAGTTGCTGTTGTAATGCTGCACAGCATAGGAGGTAAGCGTGTCGATAGCCTGTGCAAGGTCTGAGAAAAAGGCGTTGTAGGCCTCTTCTTGTGTATCGTAATCTATGCTGCGGTCTGGATTGATCACGCCATATTTAGTATAGATAACCGGGCCGAATACATCACTGACGCGATGCATGGCGGCTACGCGCAGCAGCTGGGCCCATGCGTAGAAATCGGAATACAGGCCTTTGGATTTTTCCTGTACAAATCTGCAGTTAGGCATGACGTTGCCATAGGCCACTGTCCATACTTTATTGTTCCAGTTATCCAGCAGATCGTAGGTAGTATTGTTACGGTTGGATTCAAAAGGTGTGGGCGTCATCATATAACCGGAGTAGATGTCGCCTATCAGGTTTTGCTGTACCTGCGCTGTGGCAGGGTCATTACTGACGATGATGCTGAGCATGGTTTGCACCAGCGGTTCGCCCAGCAGTTTCAGATCGGGCTTCAGTTCATCCTCATTAAAGTCATAAGGGTTCCTGTTAATATCCTCGAAGTTTTTGGTGCATGCGCCGCACAGCACCTCACACATGAAGGATACCAGTATCACACGTTTGAACATATTTTGTACAAACCACATTTCACTAATTAAATTTCACTTGTTAGCTTAAAATCCCACCCTGATATTCATTCCAATACTTCTTAATGCAGGCTGGCCATATACATCAATACCCTGCAGGCCGTTACCGGAGCTCATGGATACTTCCGGATCAAATGGCGCATGCAGTTTAAAGAAGCAAAGGTTCCTGCCTGTGATGCCAGCCTGCAGGTGCCGTATCCATTTAGCATGGATGGGCAGCTGCCAGCTGAGCGATATTTCCCGCAGGCGGATATTGGTGGCATCGTACATATACAGTTCGCCGATACCTGCGCGGCCGCCTATGGTATTGTAGTATTTCTGTGCATCGTATTTACCGGAGAAGGGCTCGCCGTTCTCGTTCACGGCGTTCAGTGCCACACCGCCGTTGTCGCGGGCGCGGGCGCTGGCTTCACTCACCCCATATTCATCCAGGATGGCCTGTGTAATGCTCATCACCTTGCCGCCAAACTTGCCGTCTACCAGGAAGCTGAAGCTAAGTCCCTTATAGTCCAGGGTATTATTCCAGCCCAGGGTAAAGCGCGGGTTGGGATTGCCTACATTCTTCAGCAGGTCTTTATTGGTTTTCAGGTGGCCGTCGCCATCTATTACATACTGGCCTTTATCATTCCTGTACAGTTCTTTATTGCTGTAGATATCGCCCCAGGAGCCGCCTTCCTTGATGAAGGAACCGTACATGTTGGTCTGGAAATCGGTCAGGATGAAATAGTTATCCGGCCCGGCTCCGGGTATGTCGGGATCGGTCAGCCTGATTACTTTATTCCTGTTAAAGCTGTAGTTGACAGCAGACTGCCAACGGAATGTTTTTGTGCGTATGGGCACCAGCGTTATAGTAGCTTCCAACCCCGTATTCTGTATGTTGCCCAGGTTGGTGGAGTAGAACAGGTAACCACTGCCAGGGGGTGCGGGTACTTCCATATACTGCTGGTAGTTATTGTTCTTATACCAGGTAAGGTCAAAGTTAATGCGGCTGTCCAGCAGGCGTACTTCTGCACCTGCTTCCACAGAGCGGTTGTCTTCCGGTTTCAGGTATACGCCGGGGTAGGGTGCGCGTGTGTTGAATGCGATCCTGGTGACACCGGCTATCGTCTGTAAGGTGAAACGGGAGGGATTTGACATATATGGCGCAATATCATTGCCTACTTTGGCATAGGAAACGCGCAGCTTGGCAAAATTAACTGCTGCCGGCAATTTCATTATTTCACTCAGAATGGCCGCCACCCCGGTGGAATAGTAGAAGTATCCTTTGCCTGCGATAGGTGTGTAGGCGAAGGCGCTTGACCAGTCGTTACGGCCTGTCAGGTCCAGGAAGAGATAATTTCGGTAGGCCAGTTGTGCGCTGGCAAATATGGCCTGCAGTTGCTTACGTTCAATGTATTGCTGCGCGTCGAGGGCTTTGCTGGAAATATCTGCTACAGAGAAGTGGTTGGCAATACTGAGGCCCGGGTTGGCATTCTGATTGGTGCTGATCAGCGTTCTGTCATGCGCCTTTACATCCATGATGCTGGTGCCCAGGGTGGCCGACAGGCGCATTCGATCATTCAGCTTACGGGCGGCGCTCAGTATGAGATCTCCATACAGCTGGGTATTGGTCTCTTTTTCCAGTGTATACCGGCCGTTAGGCGGCGACAATACCGTTTGGGTACCTGCATAGGCTTTCAGCTCATACTGGTCATAAGAGCGGTCAAAACTACCCCGGGCCTGTATACTCAGCCAGCTGGCCAGCTGGTATTTCAGGGAGAGAGATCCCATACTGCGGGTACGGTCTTCTTCGCGCAGGCTTCTGTACAGGAGCCAGTAGGGGTTCTGCTGATCATCCTGGCCTATCCATTCCCTATCGTTACGGATGTTCCACCAGTCCTGGAGCATGAGCCCGCGGGAAGTGTCGAAATATTCATATTGTTTATAGGCTGCAAAATCAAGTCCCCTCGGGAAATTATATACACCTGTCAGCGGGTTGAAATAAAGACCGCTGGCAGAGCGGTTCAAGGCTTTCTGCATCATGAAGGTAACGTTGCCGTCAATCAGCAGGCGGTTATCCAGCAGTCGCAGTGAACCACGGTAATTGAAAGTATGACGGTCCAGCTTACTGTTGGGCAGTATGCCTTTATTGGTGGTATTGGAGTAGGAGAAGTAGGAGGGCGCCTTATCCAGACCGCCGCTGAAAGAAAGAGAATTGGTAAAGGTAACGCCTGTATTAAAGAAGGGCTTCACATGCTCCGGCGCATTTACCGGTGCGCCCCAGCTATCTGCCGAACCCGGCTGGGGATTCCCTTTATCATCTGTATATGGCCGGATGCTTTGCCCATAGCGGTATTGCAGTTTGGGTAGATGCATGGGTGTTTCGATGCTAAGATCGGAAGAAAGGCTGATGTGCCCTTTGCCGGGACGGCCTTTCTTGGTAGTGATCACAATTACGCCGTTGGCAGCCTGGCTGCCATAGAGGGCGGCGGCGGAGGCGCCTTTGAGTACGCTGATGGTCTCAATATCATCGGGGTTCAGGTTGGAGATGCCGTCACCGCCATCGCGTCCGCTGTTGCCTACAATGCTGGAGGATTCTCCCCAGATATTGGCCGGCTGGGAAGGCGTGTAGTTGGCCATGGGTACGCCGTCTATGACATATAAAGGCTGATTCTCGCGGGTAGATTTGTTACCTCTGAGGATCACCCTGGCAGAGCCGCCAATACCGGACGCACTGCGGAAGATATTGACGCCGGCTATTTTGCCGGAGAGGCTGTTGATCACGTTCACATCTTTTACGCGGGCCAGGTCTTCATTGCTCAGCTGCTGGGTAGCGTAGGTAAGTTCACTGGTTTGTTTGGAAATACCCAGGGCGGTTACCACAAATTCGTTCAGCCCTTTAACACTTTCTTCCAGGGTGATATGGAATTCGTTATTATCGCCGATGGCGGCTTCTTTATGCAGGTGACCTACGGAGCGGAACACCAGCACGTCAGCTGCGGTACCTTTAATGGAAAAGGTACCGTCTGCCAGGGCCTGTGTGCCCCTGGTGCTATTTTTTACCAGTATGGTGGCGCCTGCCAGGGGACGGCCCTGTGGGTCGGATATTCGTCCGGTAACCTCTTTTTCGGCCAGGGAAAGTGTTTGCAGCCCGGTATCTGCAATGGTTCCGGCGGCTGCTCCTACAATGATCTTGTCTTCTTTTAAAAGGAATTTGAGCCCTGTCTGGCGGCTTAGCAGTGCCAGTACTTCTTCTATGGGGGTTTTACTACAGTGAAGGGTTATTTTCTTTTTCAGTTGCTGGCTCAGGTCTGCTTTATCATAGTGAAAGTTCAGGCCTGTCTGGCTGGCAATCTCCGTCATAACTGCCTCCAGCGGTTTGTTCCGTGCGTCGATGCTCACGAGTATAGGTAAAGCAGCGCCCGCAACCGGCAGCAGCAGTAGCAGCAGGCCGGCAGTCATACCTGCCAGGCGGAAGTATGATCTTACGGTCGTGGGCATTTGTGTAAGCTATTGGCAGTCGGCTTCTAGCTACTAGCTGTTAGAGTTGGCAAGGGCTAAGAGCTAATGGCTAAACGCTAACGGCTGTTTTTCAGCACGATGGTGTCGTTGCTGATAGAATAAGAAAGGGACTTGGCAAGGCATATGGTCTCTATCACATCCCGGAGGCTTTCCTCTTTGAAGAAGCCCGTGTACTTCCATTCCTTTTTGTCACTTTGGTTGATGATGGTAACTCCGTACCGGTTTTCAATTTCGGTTATAACTTCATTGTATGACGCATCTTTAAATACCAGGTAACCCTGTTTCCACCCGGTGATCTCTTCCGGCCTGGTAAAGGTGGATTTTACCAGCTCAAGGGATTGCATATCATAATGTACCTGTTCATTGGGCATTAATATCACTGCCTTACCACCCGCGGCGCCGTTATGGGTTCGGTCTATCTTCACTTTGCCGCTGATCAGGGCTACGGTAATCCGGTTTTCATGGGCATAATCCCTGATATTGAAGGTGGTGCCCAGGGCAGTGGTATGAATATCGCCTGTGTGCACGGTAAAGGCACTTTCCTGGTTGGGGGCTACCGTGAAGAACGCTTCTCCTTCTTCCAGGTAAACGTCTCTGCCGGCGGCAGAGAATTGTTGCGGATAGCGGATGCGGCTGGAGGCGTTCAGCACAATGGTGCTGCCGTCAGCAAGCACGATACGCTCGGTAGCGCCTTTTGCCGTACTGAGCTCCACAAAGCCGTTCTTTACGCTGCGGCTGCTTTTGACCGGCGAGGTTTTTGCCATGGGCGCTGTGGCGGGTGCAGCAATGCGGGATGTTTTCAGGTATGTAAACAACCAGGCGCCGGTAACCAGCAATAGGCTGGCGGCAGCGGTTATATAGTAAAAGGGGCGCAGCCGGCGGGAGCGGGGCACCTGTATCTTTTCCTGTATGCTCTGCTTTACCGCTTCCAGCTGCAGGGACAGATCTTCGTCGGGCACGGGGGGCGAACTATGCCTGTTAACGCCTTCAAACCATTGCTCAATGACTATGGATTCTTCAGCTGTGCATTGCCCCTTCGTATAGCGTTCCAGTATATTTTTAATATGTTCTGTATCCACCGTTTCTCATTTAAGGTTTACAAGTAGTCGTACAAGCGGTTTATTGGTACTACCCGTTGCCTGTTTCTGTATGTGAGCGCAGAATTTTAAGCGCTTTAGTGATCTGGTTTTTGACGGTTTGCTGTGAAAGCCCCAACCTTTGTGCAATTTGTTCAATGGATTGATGCTCAAGGCGGCTTAGCATAAATATTTCCTTCATGCGATCCGGCAAATGATTGATGGCCTCCAGTATTTCCTGGTTTTTGGCCTTATAATCAACGGCTTCCGTAATATTTTCCGGCTGAGCGTCAAAATGTTCAATGAGTTGCTGGAGGTATTTGCGGTAAGAGCTGTTCTTCCGGTAAATATCGATGATCTTATGCCTGGCGCCCTGGTAAAGGTAGGATTTGAGCGACTCGCTGATCTGCAGCTGTTTTCTTTTTTCCCAAAGGGAAACAAAGAGGTCTTGGAGTACATCCTTGCTGATCTCACTGGTTTCCAGCTTGCTCAGGATATACAGGTACAAAGGTTTGCTGTAACGGTCATAGATGGCGTTAAAAGCCGCAACATTGTCGGCTTTCAGCAAGTTAAGTAACTGTTGATCTGGATAGTTGCTGTACATCAGGGCAATTACAGGTACAAGAAATGGTTGATAAAAACGATAACAGCGCTTTTTCCTATACTACCGTGGAATGAAAATTAGGATAATGTTTTCAAAGTAAAAAGTAAAAAAGTAAAAAGAAAAAAGGGTTTAAATTTAATCTTTCATGCTTCCTTGAGTCTCAGTTCATTTTTATATTCCTTAGGTGTCTTACCCACTATTTCCTTAAAGAAGCGGTTGAAATTAGAGAGGTTCTTGAACCCGCAGGAGTAGGCGATCTCCGCGATCGACCAGTCTTCTTCGGTCAGCCGTTTACAGGCGTGCCCGATCCTGACCTCGTTCAGGAACTGCACAAACGATTTTTTGGTGCGGTTCTTAAAGAAGCGGCAGAAAGACTGAGGAGAGAGGTTGGTGATGCTGGCCACGTCGTGCAGGGATATTTCCTTGGAAAAGTTGTTCATCACGTACTTGAATACCTCGTCTATCTTATGGTTATCCTTAATATTAAAGGCATGAGAATAGCCGGTGCTGGCCAGGAAATAGAAATCTTTGGTTTCGGAAAGCGTTTTCAGGATGTTCAGCAGGGAAATGATCCTGTCCAGCCCCTCTTTTTTGGGAAGAGCCAGTATTTCGTCTTTTAGTTTGTCATGGGTTTCGCCGATGATCTTCATGCCCCGCTGGGCACGGTGGAACAGCTCGGAAAGGGCTTTGGTCTCCGGCAGGCCGTAGAATTTGTCGCCAAAGATGTCTTTCGGGAAGTAGATTACTACAGACCGGGCTTTGAGCTGCTCCACGCCTTTGTAATATTCTTCTTCATTATACCACACATGAGGGATATTAGGCCCGAGGAACACCATGTCGCCTACGTCAAAGCTTTCAATACTGTCTCCTACAATCCTTTTGCCGTTGCTTTCGGTAACATATACCAGCTCGCATTCCGGGTGAAAATGGAAGGGTGTATTAAAATACGGATCACAACGCTCTATAATGGTGATCTGGTTGTCGGCAAAAGCGCCAACTTTAATGAGGATGGGTTTCATCCGTTTATGCTCGGTTTCATTTGAAAAAATGTATATTTTACTGTCCTTAATGGAACTTCCTGGCGGCAGAATGATCGTTTTACACTCCTGTTGGTCAAACACCCTTCCCCGCCCCCCGCGGGAATCTTTCCTGTGATTGATGCCAATTTATTAATTTTTGGTTAAAAAAATATCATTTCCTGTAATTTAGCTATTGTAAAGCCTATTGTAATTTTGACAACTAATTTTGTATTTTACACAGGGCTAAATCGATTGAGCGGCTTGTACCCGTGCTCAGTTGGAGATTCAGGCACACCCGGACCACAAACTATATTATAACCAGATTATACTAGACGGATGAAAGGAATTTCTATAAAGGACATCGCCAAACAGGCGGGGGTGTCTCCTACTACTGTTTCTTTTGTACTGAACGGCAAGGCTAAGGAGAAGAGGATCAGCGATCAGGTTAGCAAAAAGATACTTAAAATTGCCAACAAGCTTAAATACAAACCTAACCAGCTGGCCAGGGGCTTACGTACTGGTAAGACTAAAACCCTGGGGTTGATCGTGGAGGATATTGCCAATAACTTCTGGGCGAATGTGGCGAAAGTGGTGGAGGATGAAGCCGACAAGCATGGATACAAGGTGCTGTACGGCAGTACGGAAGACAATAGTGAAAAGGCGAGGGGACTGCTGGAGGTACTGAAGTACCGGCAGGTGGATGGGTATATTATTACCCCCACCAAGAACATGGAAAAGGAGATCGAACTCCTGAAAATGGTGCGCAAGCCGGTAGTACTGATGGACCGCTACCTGCCCAACGTGGATTCCCACTACGTAGTGGTGGATAACTACCAGGGTGCTTTTGCCGCCACCAGCCACCTTATTGCCCAGGGGTATAAGAAAATAGCGATCATTACCACCACGTCAGACCAGGTGCAGATGAAGCAGCGTATGGAAGGATTTGCGGCCGCACTGAAGAAACACGGTATCACCTTCAATAAGACCATTGTGAAGAAACTGCCTTTTGACCTGGACCGGGCAGGACACACGCAGGAGATCACCAAATTTCTTAGGGCCACAAAAGTGGACGCCATCTTCTTCGCAACCAACTATCTTGGAATATACGGTATCGAAAGTATCCGCTCACTCGGTCTTCGTATAGGGGCCGACGTCGGCATGGTAAGCTTTGATGATCATGACCTGTTCCGCCTGCATAGCCCTTCTATCACCTGTGTCTCCCAACCTATCGGGGAAATTGGACGGCAGATAGTGGATGTTCTGATGAAAGAACTGAACCATGCTTCCAACACATCACATCATTTAGTATTATCACCTACACTTGAAATACGCCAGTCTTCCATTAGAGAAGAAAACAATAAATGAAATATCAAATTCCAAATTCTAAAACCGGGAACCAGCAGCTAAAAAATGGAAATCTGAAATTTGAAATTTGGTAATTGAATTTTTTTATCTAAGTTTAACAACTAATTAAAAGAACCTAGTGAACTACCAATGAAATGTGTGTGTTGCGGGTTCTTTTTTTATTTGATGCCTATACTAAATGGTTTTAGTGTGGACAATGAGCGTTATGTTACCTGTGACTAACACGTATGAACGTATAACCGTTAAATAAAAAAAATCGGACCATGTATATGTAAATCGGAAATGACCATGCGCATGAACGGAAACCGCGCGTAGTACAACAAACATCGAAAACAAATCTAACCAGGACTACTGCATGTAAAGCGTATTGAACATACGCCAGGGGGATTTATTTCATCACCTATTTAACTATTCATTAAAAAACACAGAAAATGAAGAGATCGCTATTGTTATGCGCTTTCCTCATGCTGCTGGGGTATGCTATTGTCTCAGCACAGGAAAAGAAAACAATTACAGGAACCGTGCAGGACTCCACAGGGAGTGCACTGCAAGGTGTTACCGTACAGGAGAAAGGTACCAGCAATGGTACCGTTACAGACGCTAAAGGCGCTTTTACCATTCAGGCAGGACCCGGCGCTACGCTTATTTTTACCTTTATAGGTTTTGGACGCCGGGAGATTCCCGTGAACGGCCAGTCAGCACTGGACGTAAAGCTGGCGCCTGATACCAAAGGATTGGGAGAGGTAGTAGTAACGGCATTGGGTATCCAGAAAGAATCACGCAAACTGGGCTACGCGGTCAGTAAAGTAGGCGGCGACCTGATGGATAAGGCCAGGGAGTCTAACGTTGCTTACTCGCTGGAAGGCCGTGTAGCCGGCCTGAATGTAAGCGGTGTTAGCGGTGGCCCGGGCTCTTCTGCCCGTATCAACCTGAGAGGGGTTACCAGTTTTAACGGAGGCTCACCCCTGTTTGTAATTGACGGTGTGCCGATGGATAATACCAACCGCGGCACCGCCGGCCAATACGGCGGCGCAGATAAAGGCGATGGTATCAGCAGTATCAATCCTGATGATATAGAGAATATGACAGTGCTTAAAGGCGCCACCGCCGCGGCTTTATATGGTACCAGGGCGTCCAATGGCGTGATCCTGATCACCACCAAGAGTGGTAAGAAGGGCGGCAAACTGGCCATAGAATACAATACCAACCTGCAATTTGACCAGGCGGTGAACAATACTGACTTTCAGTATGTATATGGACAGGGTGCACAGGGCCAACGTCCTACAGACGCCGCTATGGCAGCAAGAACAGGTATCAGCGCCTGGGGCGAGAAACTGGATGGCAAACCAACCATACAGCTGGATGGGAAAGAGTATCCTTATTCGCCGGTTACTGATAACATCCAGAAATTCTATCGCCTGGCGCCCACTTTCACCAATACGGTTTCTACCAGCGGCGGATGGGAAACCGGCGCATTCCGTCTCTCACTTTCCAATGTCAACAACCAGTCTATACTCCGGAACAGTGGCCTTGACAGGAAAACTGTCAATCTGAACCTCAACCAGCAGGTAACGGATAAACTGAAAATTACGGTAATGGCGAACTATGTGGACGAGACAAATAAGAACAGGCCATGGCTGAGTGATGCACCCCAGAACGCTAACTACGGCATCACCCTGCTGGCGCCCAACGTAAATCAGCTGGCTTTGCAACCGGGATACGACGCCAGCAAAAGAGGAGCGGAGATCGTATATACCGATGATATTTACAAGACCAATCCATGGTTCGTAGTGAACCAGTTTGTAAATAATATTGACAGAAAGCGTTTGATCAGCGCCGTAGCCGCACGTTACGACTTTACTGACTGGTTGTATGCACAGGCCCGTGTAGGATACGATCTTACCAACGAAAATTATCTTACCGTAGAACCATGGGGCACTGCCTACAGCAGCGGTGGTACCGGCAAGCTGAATGATCTTTCCAAAAGGCAGATATCAGAACTGAATACAGATGTGCTGATAGGTGCGCACAGGTCTATCACCAAAGATATAGAAGGCGATTTCTCCGTGGGTGGTAACATTCGCAAATGGGTAGATCAGAACGTGGGCATGAACGGCAGCCAGTTCATTATACCTTACCTGTATGTGCCGTCTAACCTCACTAACCTGGCATCCAATTACCTGTACCAGGAATTGCAGACAAATTCAGCATATTATACTGCAGACTTCACCTATAAGGGTTTTCTGAACATCGGAACCACCGGCCGGTATGACGTGTTCTCTACTTTACCCAGCAATAACAGGGGAATTTTTACACCGTCAGTAACCGGTAGCTTTATTTTCTCTGAGCTGACTCACCTCCCTTTCCTGAGCTTTGGTAAATTGCGTGCTTCCTTCGCGCAAACCAGCGGTGAGGCGCAGCCTTATAAAACGCAGCAGTACTATAAGATATCCAATACCATTAACGGTCAGCCGCTGGGCACCTTTGACGATAACCTGCCCAACCTTGATCTGCAGCCTTACCGCCTTAAGGAATTTGAAGTTGGTACAGAGCTGAAGTTCCTGCAGAACAGGCTGGGTCTTGATGTCTCCTATTTCCGTCGTCAAACCAACGGAGAGATTATCTCTGCGAGCATTTCCAACGCATCCGGTTTCCTTACGCAAACGCTCAACCTGGGTGCAACCCGTAACAGCGGTGTGGAAGCAATGTTGAGCGGCACGCCCATACAATCCAAATCATTCACCTGGAACGCTTCCTTCAATATTACCTACGTGAAGAACCTGGTAGTGGATATAGATGGTACGGAAAATCCTGCAGCTATTAACCTGACTGCCTACAGGCCTGGCAACGGCAATGTGGCTATTGTAAAAGGATTGCCTATAGCGCAGATCCTGGCGTATGATTATAAGCGGGATGATAAAGGCAATGTGATCATTGGCGATAACGGCATTCCTGAGCGTGGCGATCTCAAACCGATGGGTTCTGCGCTGCCCAATGTGTTCGGCGGTTTAAACAACGATTTTGCGTATAAGAACTTCAACCTGTCTTTCCTGATAGATTTCAAGTATAACAACAAGATCCTCTCCGCCACCAACTATTATTCAATAGTAGATGGTCTTAACAAGATGACACTGGACGGCAGGGAAACAGGTGTAGTTGCGCCCGGTGTAACAGAAAGCGGAGCGCCCAACACTACCAACGTAGCCGCTTACAATTATTATCCCCAGCTGGCACAGAATATCTCCGCTTTGTCTGTTCTGGATGGCAGCTTTATCAAATTGCGGCAGGTGACCCTGGGATACACATTCCCCACTGCATGGTTTGAGCACACGCCCTTCCAGGCTATTGCTGTTTCTCTGGTGGGAAGGAACCTTTGGACCATCATGAAACGTACACCCAATATTGATCCGGAAGCAGGCTTCTCTTCTGATATAAAGGCGGCGGGCCTGGAAGGCGGCAACCTACCGGCTGTACGGACCTATGGTGTGAATGTGAACTTTAAATTCAAAAAGTAGTAATGAGTATGCAAAAGATTTGTTTATATATCGGCATCGTGACGGTGATACTGCTGACAGGGTGCACAAAGAAATTCGACGAGATCAATACAGATCCAACGCAGGGTACAGAAGAGAATTTTGATCCTAATTCCCTGCTTAGTTTTGCACAGTATAACTTTGCCAGTCCGGGTTATTCGCAGTTGCTATATCCCAGCACCAGCATACAGATACTGGCTTCTACCTTCAACTATTATGGCAATGGAGACAAGTATATAAATACCGGCGGCTCTACTGATTACCAGGGCAGGATCTTTTCAGAATGTTATTCCAATTCCAGCAGGATCTACGAGATGATGCGGCTTACGAAAGACAAGGATGTAAACCTGTATAACATTGGCAAGATCATGTATGTGCTGATCCTGCAGCGTTGTACGGATGCTTATGGCGATGTGCCTTACACAGAAGCAAACCGGGCAAAAGAAGGGATCACCAAACCCAAGTACGACCGCCAGCAGGATATCTATAACCTAATGCTGAAGCAACTGGATACCGCTATTACTGCGCTGGACCCCTCGCAACCGGCGCCGGTGAACGACCTTTTCTATAAAGGCGATATTGCCAAATGGAAAAGGTTCGGCTATTCATTAATGCTACGTGTAGCCATGCGCTTAACAAAGGCAGACCCTGCTACCGCGCAGCAATGGGCTGAGAAAGCAGCTGCTGGCGGCACTTTAAGTGGTGTTAATGATAACGCTTATGTAATATGCGATGCTACCAAGGCGCAGGACAATACTTCCAACGCTTTGCTTACGGGCGATGATTTCAGGGAAGTACGCTGGAGCAAGACCTTTATTGATTTCCTGAGGGCCAATAATGATCCCCGCCTGGGCGTGATAGGGGAGGTTCCTCCCGCAGGCCTGGCCAACAACAGCAATGAGACACTTACCGGTAATACGGACTCCAGTATGCAGATAGGCTTACCCAATGGGTATGATCTGCTGGGCGGTGCAACGGATATCCGTAAACGGGCAGACTATCCCGGCGGCACAGGTACAGGTGGGGACATTGCCCCGCTGGGTAAATACTCCCGCCCGCGTGTAAATGTATTTATGAAACGTAATGGAACTGATTTTGTGCTCACCTATGCAGAATCTGAACTGCTGCTGGCAGAAGCAAAGATCCGTAACTGGAATGTGCCTGGTACCGCAGCGCAGCACTACGCCAACGGGGTAGCAGGCGCTATGCAGCAGATGGCGCAGTTTGATGCTGCAGCTGCCATTGCTCCCAATGATATCCAGGATTACGTAGCAGCGCACCCGTTAGACGAATCTTCGGTGGAAACAGCGCTGGAAAAGATCAATACCCAATATTGGGCGGCAACGATCTTCAATTTTACGGAAACCTGGAGTAACTGGCGCAGGTCTGGTTATCCGAAACTGACGCCGGTGGTGTATCCCGGTAATATAACCGGCGGTACTATTCCCCGGCGGATGATCTATCTGTCTACGGAGCAGTTAAGCAATGCGGACAACTACAGGGATGGCGTAAGCCGCCTCACGCCTGCCGCAGATCTGCTTACTTCCCGTGTGTGGTGGGATAAATAGCAAGATGGTTTAGTGGATTTATAGGTCATGGCCGGTGCTCCATCGTCCATAACATGTACGGTAAGGCAAACTATCTGCCTGTTTACGGATATGCTATGGACGATGGATCACCGGCCATGGCTTTTTTAACATTTTGTTGAAAATGATGGTATAACCTTGTAAATTATAAAAAATTTATCTATGTTTGGGTGTCGTTAACTGACTGTATAATAATCAATCATAAATGATTAATGTTCTTTTATCATAAGACTTAATTAGATGTATTGGGTTATAGTGCAGTTATACGGCCAGGTATTGGGAGTATCACATTAAACAGGAATAGGTTAGGAAAGCGCTGGTTTTTGCCAGAGACAATGATTAGCCCTGAAGGGACAACAGTGACAGACATATAATAATTTTTACTATTATTCAATAAATTACTATATTACATCATATTATAATACCTTTTTGTTGTAAAAACTATACTATGAATATCCGCTGAAAAGCCTGTTTTGTTAGTAGTGCCAACAGTTGGATTCCCTTTTTAAAACCTAATGAAAACCTATGAGTATGAAAAAAATTTACCCTTCTCTTGTAACATGAACCAGGCGTTGCATAACGCGTAAGCGTGCGGCAATAATTATTCCTTATGCCTGAAATGTAGACCTGGTGCGAAACAGCGAATAACTATTGTTAGCCAACAGATGATCATCCAAACAGGATGCAGATAAACTATGCCAATCATTGATCGTATATAACCGCTTTCAACACTATAAGTATTAATCTAAAAAAGAGTAAAATGAAAAGATCGCTCCTCTTTTGCGCGGTACTTTTCCTTTTGTGCACCAATATTGTTTTGGCACAGGAAAAGAAAACCATAGCTGGTATCGTGCAGGATGAAAAAGGAAGCCCGCTGGTGGGTGTGAGTGTACAGGAAAAAAATACTTCCAACGGTACGCTGACAGACCAGAATGGTGCTTTTAGACTGAGTGCCGACCCTGAGGGAGCACTCGTTTTCACGTATATAGGTTATTTAAAACAGGATGTGCCCTTAAATGGCCGTGTGTCATTGGCTATCCGTATGACCCAGGACAGCCGCGGCCTGAATGAAGTGGTGGTAACAGCTATGGGTATCAAAAGAGAACGCCGTAAGCTGGGGTATGCAGTTTCTAACGTATCTGGCGAGGATATTCAAAAAGCTAATCCTACGAACTTTGCCTCTGCATTATATGGTAAAGCTGCCGGTGTAAGCATTCAGACTGCACCTGGTGGTGGTACCAGTGCCGCTGTAATCAAGATCAGGGGCCTGAACTCGATCAATGGTGATAACCAGCCGCTGATCGTAGTGGACGGTGTACCTATTCGTACTGACCAGGTGAATATTGAAAGTTATGACGTAGATAGCCGTATTCGCGGTAATAGCTTGCTGGACATTAACCCTGACAACATCCAGAATGTGGATATACTGAAAGGTGCTGCCGCAACAGCATTGTATGGTTCCAGCGGAAGTAACGGCGTAATAATGATCACTACCAAAAACGGCTCAAGAAAAGCAGGTTTGGGTGTTGACTTCAACTATTCTTATGGTATAGAAAAGGCATCTGTGCTGCCTGATATTCAGACTGAATACGGTCCTGGCCGTCCCCGTCTGCAGAGCATGCTTGACTACGGCACAAATGCCGAAGGATGGTTGACTAATGATGTGACTGGTGATGGTATCGGCGATGTAAGGCCCAATTATCGTGCAGAAGGTCAGTTTGGTCCTAAATTCGATGGAAGAGAGGTTTTATACTGGGATGGCAGCATGGTTAAATATGTAGCACACGATGATGTATGGAAGAAGTTTTACCAGACGGGTTACAGCTCAATAGCTAACATAGCGTTAAGTAATTCAAACGAAAAGGTAAATTATCGTTTCTCGTATACACGTAACGATTATAAAGGTGTACAGATCGGTGGTAAACAGGAGAAGAACACCTTTAACTTCAACACTACCTATAAAGTTAATAATAGGCTGAGTACTGACGTGGTGGTTACCTATGTAAATGAGTTTGTCCATAACCGCCCCGAGCAGATCAACCGGATCACTGCTAACTATGGTGGTTTCTTCAGCGCAGCAGATGATATGGATGTTTATATGAAAAAATATCAGACTTCCAAAGGATATAAATGGGTAAGATTTGATGAAACCCAGAAAGACCCAGAAGAAGCACTGAAAGTAAATATCCGTGCCTATGACTTTATGGACTTCCTCTGGAAGCAGCTGAAGAATAGTTATGATGAAAGATCTAACCGTGTAATATCCAGCTTTACCCTGAACTATGATTTCGGAAAAGGACTGAAATTCCGCGGTCGTATGGGTAACGACTTTACCGGGTACACTTCAGAAACTAAAAACTATTCAGAGTATCCGCTCGCATTCGGTGAATCCGGCATGTACGGTACTGCTGGCAATCAGTATAGCATTGCTTATGGTGATCTGTTGTTATCTTATAACAAAGACCTTTCTTCCAAGTTCACCCTGAATGCCAGCTTAGGTTACCAGGCGCGTAAACAGGATAACCGCTACAGCCTGATGGAAACAAAAGATGGCCTGTTACAGGAAAACTGGTTTACTATGAACGCTTCGAAAAGTGCGGTTGAAGGAAAAGATCGGAACAGGCGAACTTCCTACCTTCAGGATGGTGTATTTGGCATCCTCGGCCTGAGTTACCGCAACTTCCTGTTCCTGGAAGGTACCGGCCGTTATGAAAGAGTTTCCACACTGGCCCCGGGCAACAACACTTATTTCTATCCAAGCGTAAGCCTTTCACTGGAACTGAGCCGTGCGTTACGCTTGCCCAATTTTATTGACTACAGCAAGATCAGGGCATCATACGGTGTGGCCGCAACACCTCCCGATCTGTACAGGGCAAATGTTGTGTATACTGGTACTTCTGTTAACTCTGTGGGCTATATGCATGCCAACTACGAATATGGTAATGATGGTTTAAAGCCGGAGTTTAAGCATGAGTTTGAAGTAGGTTGGGAAACCAAAATGTATGAGAACCGTCTGGGCTTTGACGTATCTTATTATAACAATACGATCAAAGGGCAGATCGCGAAGATGGACGTACCTACTTCTACCGGCGCCAGAAACATCTGGCAGAATGTCGGGGATCTGAACAACTACGGTATAGAAGCGGCTATTTATGCTACTCCGATCGCTCAAAGGGATTTTGAATGGAACATCCGTGGTACTATCGCACATAACAGGAACAAGCTTAAAAGTTTGACAAGCGGACTAGACCAGCTGATGCTGTTAGACCTGGATGGTGGATCTGCACAGATAGTAGCTAACATTGGCCAGGCAGCGGGTGATATCATCGTTTGGGATTATAAAAAAGACGCAGACGGTAACTATATAGTTAATGACAGAGGTTTATACGACAGTGATTTCGACACCCGCCTGAAAGTTGGTAACATCCAGGCCGACCTCGTAGGCGGCCTTGGCAACAATGTTCGTTATAAGAACTGGAACCTTAACTTTCTGATAGACTTCCGTTGGGGAGGCCAGATTCTTTCACCGACCAACTACTACGCTACCGGCGCCGGGATGTTTAAGAGCACATTACAGTATCGGGATGCTGCCCGTGGTGGTTTAACTTACTACGAGGATGCCACTGGGGCCGAAAGCAGGAGCCTTACTCCTATTCCGGGTGGAACGAAATACGATGACGGTATCATACTGGAAGGCGTTGATGCAACCGGTAAAAAGAATGAGAAAATCATCACCGCCGGAGAATATTACTTTAACACTTATACCTGGGGCAATTATGCAGGTGGGTCCAGCACTAACTCTTATAAAACTGCAGTGTATGACAACAATTTCATTAAGCTGCGTGAGGTGTCACTGAATTATACCCTACCAGTAAGGCTTGCCAACAAAGCAAAAGTACAGCACCTGACTGTAGGGCTTTTTGGACGTAACCTGTTTTACTTCTATAAAACCTTGCCTAACCTCGATCCTGAAGTGGGTATAGGTACCAGCTTTGTAAGCCAGGGTATTGATCGCGGTACAAGTGCTGCGTCTCGAACAATCGGCGCAAATGTGAAATTGAGCTTTTAATTGACAAGCCAAAAAACTGAAAAACATGAAGAAAAATATTCTGATAATATTAATGCTGGCCCCGGTGCTTGGTTTTATTTCAGCGTGTAAAAAGTCGTCTTTCGACAGTAAATATTACAACCCTGAAAAGTCTACAAGAGCTACCATAGACGGTTTGTATACCGGTGTCTTCAAAAATAGGAGGGTGTTTCCTGATTACTGGAATCTGTGGACATTTGTTTCTTCCACCCTTGGCGCATATACTCAAACAACTGGTACTTTCAGTGATGGCCGCAGGTATGAACAACCTGGAGGCTATCTGCAGGACCGTTGGGATGATTTTTATACAGCAAATCCCGGCGGAGGTAACTGGACATCTCCTTTGTCAAACTATCGTGAAATGGAAAAGCTTTATAATGCGCTTGAATCAGATGCAGAAAGACAAGGTTACCAGCTGTTCATGCAGACCGCCCGCATATTCCTTTATGACCAGGCCATACAAATGGTGGACATGTGGGGTGATATTCCCTTTTCTAAAGCAGGTGCTCTAAACGCTACCGGTGAGTTGGTACTGCCTTCCTATGATAATGCTAAAGATGTATATGACTCAGCGCTCACTAACCTCAAAGCCATCAGTGAATGGTTGGCTAACGTTCAGCCGTCTTCATTTTATCTGAGCAAATTGACCAAACAGGACATTCTGCTGAAAGGTGACCTGCTGAAGTGGCGCCGTTATGCCAATTCTCTCTTACTGCGTTTGGCAATGCGTATATCCTATGTGGATGAAACCAGGGCAAGAATACTAGTACAGGAAATATTGGGTAATCCCACTTTATACCCGGTACTCAGCGACAATAATACTGATAATGTGCAACTGACCGCCGGCAAGCCGGATCTGGTTAGCGATCTCCGTAATGCGTTCAATGAAAATCGCAACTATGCACCTGATTACATGGTAGATTCTCTATTGGAGCCGTCAGGCGACCCTCGGTTAAGGATCTTCTATACAAAGAACAAGAATGGAATATATCAGGGTCTGCCTAAGACAATGAACAGGGCTCAACAGGATAGTATGATCAGCAACAGGCTTGTTTCTGTAATGGACAGTACTACATTTGTCCAGAATCAGTTCTTCCCCGGCATCGTTTTTACGGTTGCGGAAGTGAATTTTCTGAAGGCTGAAGCTTATGAAAGATGGGGTGGTGGATCTGCTAAGACATATTATGATCTGGGCATCCGCCAGTCCATTGTTTACTATTACCGAATCCATGAACTAAGCGAGTATGGTACGCACCAGACTCCGTACACAGAAAGTGAGATTACTTTACTGCTGGCTCATCCGCTGGTGGCGTATGGTACAGTAAGAGAAACTAACCTGAATAAGATTGGTCTGCAGAAATGGGTGAATTTCCATGTAATGCAGAATAACCAGGCCTGGGCTGAAATGAGAAGAAGCGGTTATCCCAAACTTTGGTTCCCAACCGATCCCAGTTCTGCTATTGTGCCTACACCCGCATACCGTATACAGTATCCTGCAAATGAACGTAGTAGGAACGCTGAAAATTATGCGAAAGTGGCTGATAAAGATAAAGCGTACACTAAGATATTCTGGATGCCATAAACTGCTTTATTCCTATACCTATAATACAGCTATGACAGGTCCCGGGCTTATGCCCGGGACTTTTTTTTACATCCGGATGATGTATTTTGTGCATTTAACGCTATGAAGCTTCGCCTTACCATATTATTTTCCATCCTGAGCGCCGGTATACTACAGGCGCAATCCAAGCTGCTGCTGCACTATGTGCAACCGCTGACCGGCACTGCCAACAGTACCACTGCTGCCGCCCTGAAGCACGGTGAGGGCACCGAACGCCTTGCCAATACCATACCGGCTGTAGGCACCCCCTTCGCCATGACGCAGTGGACACCGCAAACCCGCACCAGTGAGCAAAAATGCCTGGCTCCCTACTACTACAAAGATGAAAAGCTGAGCGGTTTCCGGGGTACCCACTGGCTCAGCGGCTCCTGCACACAGGACTATGGCAGTGTTACCATTATGCCCATCACCGGCCCCCTGCGCACGCAGCCGGCTGATTTTGCTGCGCCTTTCTCCCATGAGGAAGAAACAGCTGCACCAGCCTACTACCAGGTAAAGCTGAACCGCTACGGCATCAATGCGGAGATGACCGCCCTTACCCGCAGCAGCCTGCTGCAGTTCACCGTGCAAAAGGCAGACAGCTTCTACCTGCTGGTAATGCCCAACAGCGATCAGCAGGAAGGGTATGTAACAATAGATACCGCCTTGCGGGAGATCAGCGGTTATAACCCTGTTCACCGCATTTACCAGGGCTGGGGACAAGCCGCTGGTTTCAGCGGCTATTTTGTAATACAGGTAGAGCGGCCGTTCAATGTAAAAGGTACATTCAACAACGGCGCTTATATCGGCTTTAAGGCCAGGGCAGGAGAGCGGGTGCGTGTCCGCGTGGGCACTTCCTTTACCAGCATTGCTGCCGCCCGCAGGAACCTGCAGGCAGAGATCCGCAGCTGGGACCTGGCAGCCGTCAGGATGCAATGCGCCTTCATCTGGGAAAAGTCATTGCGGCAGATCCAGGTACGCGGCGGGGATGAAAGACAAAAGCGTATTTTTTATACCGCTCTTTACCATAGCCTGCAACATCCCCGTTTGTTCAATGATGTGGATGGAACATATCCCCTGTTTGCACACCAGTACGAACAGGGACAACTGAAGGAAGCAGACTATTATGATGATTTTTCCATGTGGGACATCTACCGCGCGCAGCTGCCACTGCTGGAAATACTTTTCCCGGATAAAGTGAATGACATGGCGGCTTCTCTTGTCCGCAAAGGACAACAGGGCGGCTGGCTGCCGATCTTTCCCTGCTGGAATAGCTACACTGGTGCCATGGTTGGCGATCATTCCATCGCTTTTATCGCCTCTGCCTGGCTGAAGGGGATTAACAGTTTCGATGTACTTAGCGCTTACGCACTGATGCGCCGCAATGCATTTGAAACGCCGCCCAGTGCCGAATACCGGGATGGTAAAGGCCGCCGTGCACTGGCATCTTACCTGCAATATGGCTATGTTCCCCTGGAAGACAGTGTGCCAGACGCTTTTCATAAAAAAGAACAGGTGTCCCGCACGCTTGAATACGCCTATGATGACTATGCCCTTGCCATGATGGCCAAAGCGCTTGGCAAGGAAGAAGACTATGCTTTGCTGATGCAGCGGGCCAAAAATTACCGCCATGTTTTTGATACTACTACCGGTTTTACGAGAGGACGCTATGCCAACGGGAACTGGTATACGCCCTTTGATCCCGACCGGAAAATGTCTTTCATCACAGAAGGCACACCCCGCCAGTATACTTTTTACGTCCCGCATGATATAACCGGCCTCGCAGCTTTGATGGGTGGAATGCCGCAGCTGGAAGCAGCGCTGGACAGCCTTTTTGAAAAAGGAGAATACTGGCACGGTAACGAACCGGGCCACCAGATACCTTTCCTCTACAACTATACGGCCTCGCCCTGGAAAACGCAGCGCGAGGTAAGCCGTATCCTGGAAACAGAGTATGCAGATGGTCCCGGTGGATTGAGCGGTAACGATGATGCAGGCCAGATGTCTGCCTGGTACGTATTTGCTGCCATGGGCCTTTATCCGGTAGATCCCGTATCCGGTAACTACGCGCTTTGCGCGCCATTGTTTGACAGCATCAGTGTGCAATTGCCCGGTAACAGAACCACCCTGATCGCCGTACATAAACCAAACGCACAGGCCGCCTATATAGACCGTGTGATATGGAACGGCGTGCAGCTTAAGAGTCCATTTATTACGCATCGCCAACTGACTAGCGGCGGCCGTTTTGATATCTGGCTGAAATAGGCTTGCATAGCGCCGGTTTTATTACTAATTTTTGAAGCTAATTGTTAATCATTCAATTCCACTAATGAAAAAGTTCATCATTTTCCTGTTTCTTGTACTGTCACTGAATGCATCCGCCAGCGTTACCCTTCCATCAGTGATCGGCAGCAACATGGTGCTGCAAAGACAATCTGAAGCGGCCCTCTGGGGAACCGCCACCGCGAACGCTAAAGTAACGGTTACCACCTCCTGGAACAAACGGACCTATGCTGTAAAGGCAGGACCAGATGGCGCCTGGAAAGTAAAAGTGCAGACACCCGGAGCGGGTGGTCCTTATGAGATCAGTATTTCAGACGGACAGCCGCTAAAGCTGGAGAACATCCTCATTGGCGAAGTATGGTTATGCTCCGGCCAGTCGAATATGGAAATGCCGGTCAAAGGTTTCCGGAACCAGCCGGTGCTTCATACCGCTGATCTGCTGATGGAAGCGGAAAATCCCCAGATACGCTTGTTCAATGTGCCCCGCATGGCGTCCAGGAAGCCGCTGAGCACCTGTAATGCATCCTGGCAAGCGGCAACTGCCGAAAGTGTTGCGGGATTCAGTGCTGTAGGTTACCAGTTTGCGAAGATGCTGCATGAAAAACTGAAAGTGCCCGTAGGTATTATAGAAACTACCTGGGGCGGTACTGTGATCGAAGCATGGATGGATGAGCAGAGTTTACAGCCCTTTGCCGGCGAAATAAAGATACCTTCCCCCGAAACGCAGCAACCGGACAGAAATGATGCCACCGCTTTATATAATGGAATGGTAACACCCCTGGTGGGTTATACAATAAAAGGAATGCTCTGGTACCAGGGAGAATCTAATCGCGACCGTGCTGCGCAATACCGCCGCCTGTTGCCTGCCATGGTGAAGGCGTGGAGAGCAGCCTGGGACTGCGGCGAGTGGCCTTTCTATTACGTACAGATCGCACCCTATACCTATAAGGGTGATAAAGGACAAACCTGCCTGCTGAGAGAAGCGCAGCTCAAAGCGCTGCCTGAAATACCCAATGCTGGCATGGCGGTAAGTATGGACGTTGGTATGGAAAGCAATATCCACCCGCCGGATAAGACCATCATCGCTAAACGCCTCTTATACTGGGCACTGGCCAAAACATACGGCTATAAAGGTATTCCTTATTCAGGGCCCGTCTATAAGGCTATGGAAGTAGCGGCGGATACCGTGAAACTTTCATTTGACTATGCCGCCAACGGCCTTAGTACTTTTGGCAAGCCTTTGTCACAATTTGAAGTAGCGGGCGCTGATAAGGTGTTTCATCCTGCTGATGCATGGATCACTAATAGCGGTGTTTTTGTTAAAAGTAATGAAGTGCAGCACCCGGTAGCTGTTCGTTATGCGTTTCATTCCTGGGTAGTGGGTACGCTGTTCAACACAGAAGGCCTGCCTGCTTCATCTTTCAGAACCGATGATTGGAATGACTAGCATAGTGGTATAAACGATAATTACCGTCTTATGCATAAGCATACACAGGAAACAATGCTTATGTAAAATAAAAACCTTCCCATTTCCGGGAAGGTTTTTTGATGCGGGCGGGCATCGCAAATGCTGCCGCCATCATTACACAAAGCTATTTAGAACGGGCTGATGATCTCGATCGCGTAATTGGGCCACCAGGACGTAGCATGATAGATCACAGCAGTGATGCCGGTGGTAGACCTCAGATCAGTAGCGATCCATGAATTAGGACTGCTGGGATAGACAGTAAACGGCTTGGATACAACTACCGTTGAAGTACCGGCAAGGTAAAACGTAATGTTGGAAGGTACACCGCTACTTCCGCTGATCTCATAATCTAAAAGACCCACCGTGCTGCCGGTTTGGCCGGTTATAGGGAATGTTACAAAGACATTCTTTTTAGCCGGGATACCTGTTGGCTGTACCGGCGCAAAACTGGTTAGTGAAACAAACAGGCATAACATCAATGCAATAGGGAATAATCTTTTCATAGATAATGGTTATTAGATTACAAATAAAAGGGTTAAATATCCTGACGAATATAAGTGTTTTTTCGTATTGGCGTGACTGCTAATCTTTGCTAATTTTCAAATAAAATTGTCTTCATAACACTTGCAAGTGCAAACGCTATGAAGACAATCACTTAACAATAATTATTTCAGCAACTCCTTGATCTCGCTGAGTTTCAACAAAGCCTCCACCGGTGTAAGACGGTTAATGTCTACATGATCCAGCTTTTCGCGGATCTGTTTAAAGGTATCGCTGTGCGCATCAAAAATACTGAGCTGTACTTTGGTGGCTGGTGCGGCAATGTTCTTTACCTGCTGCTGCAAAGGTGCATCAATATGTTTTTCTTCCAGCTGTGTCAGTACCTCGTTGGCGCGTGATACCAGCGCTGCAGGCATGCCGGCCATTTTAGCCACGTGAATACCAAAGCTATGACGGCTGCCGCCGGGCGCCAGCTTGCGCAGGAAGATCACCTTATTGCCGGATTCCATATTGGTGATATGGAAGTTTTTCACACGGCTGAGTTTATTCTCCAGTTCATTCAGTTCATGATAGTGCGTGGCGAATAATGTTTTAGGCTTGTGCGGCGTCATATCATGCAGGTACTCCACAATGCTCCAGGCAATGGAGATGCCGTCGTAGGTGCTGGTGCCCCGGCCTATTTCATCCAGTATCACCAGGCTGCGGGGCGTGATGTTGTTGATGATGCTGGCCGTTTCATTCATCTCTACCATGAAGGTGGACTCTCCTCCGCTCAGGTTATCGGATGCGCCTACACGCGTAAATATTTTATCTGTTAAACCGATGGTGGCAGCAGATGCAGGTACAAAGCTACCCATATGCGCCATGAGAGTGATCAAAGCAGTTTGCCGCAGCAGGGCAGACTTACCGCTCATGTTCGGACCGGTAAGGATGATGACCTGTTGTTGCTCCTGGTCCAGCAGCAGGTCGTTAGCCACGTAGGTTTCTCCCGCCGGCAGTCCGCGTTCAATTACAGGGTGACGGCCGTCTTTAATATCCAGGGTATATTCTTCCGTGAGCAGCGGACGGCGGTACTTGTACTGCAGTGCGTTGGAGGCAAAGCAAAGCAGGCAGTCTATTCTGGCCAGGGCCTGGGCGTTCTGCTGTATGGGTACAATATAATCCTGCAAGGCAGCCAGCAGTTCATCAAACAGCTGGATCTCCAGGGCCAGTATCTTTTCTTCCGCACCGGTGATCTTTTCTTCGTACTCTTTCAGTTCCGGCGTAATATATCTTTCGGCGTTAGCCAGTGTTTGTTTGCGTATCCAGGTATCGGGCACTTTGTTACGGTGGGCATTGGTCACTTCCAGGTAGTAGCCAAACACGTTATTGAATGCCACTTTCAGGGAAGGGATGCCGGTAGCTTCTGATTCTTTCTGCTGTATCTGCAGCAGGTATTCTTTACCGGAGGTAGCGATCTGCCGCAGCTTATCCAGCTCGGGGTGTATGCCCTCGCGGATCACACCACCTTTGATGGCCAGTACCGGCGGCGTTTCTGTTACCTGTTGCAGTATGCGGTCTAATATAACGGGACAATGGTCCAGTAGTTTATGCAGCTTTTGCAGGTAGGCATTGTCTGTATTGCCCAGCAGTTCCTGTATGGCCTGTACCTGTTGCAGGGCTTTGGCCAGCTGCATCACTTCCCGCGGATTGATCTTTTTCAGCGGGATCTTGGACACCAGCCTTTCCAGGTCGCCTGCCTGTTTCAGGTGATGCTGCAGGCCTTTGGCCAGGTCTGTTTCGCGGATGAAAAATTCCACCACATCCAGTCTTTCGTTGATCTGCTGAATGTTGCGCAGGGGAAATACCAGCCAGCGTTTCAGCAGGCGGGCGCCCATTGGGCTGACGGTATTATCCAGTACATTGAGCAGGGTATGCCCGTTCTCCACACTGCTGCTCAGCAGTTCCAGGTTGCGTACGGTAAAGCGGTCCATCCACAAAAAATCATCCTGGTCTATCCGCTGCATACCGGTGATGTGCTGCAGGTGTGGATGTTCTGTATCTTTCAGGTAATGGAGGGTGGCGCCTGCGGCGATGTGGGCATCGTGCAGCTCGTCTACGCCAAATCCTTTCAGGGAATGTGTGCCGAATTGTTTCAGCAGTGTTTCCTCTGCATACTGGGTGGTAAAGATCCATTCGTCCAGCGTGTAGGTATAAAAGCGGGTGCCGAAAGTCTGGCGGAAATGTTTCTGCTGGGGTTTGGCAAAGATCACTTCAGCAGGCTTGAAGCTTTGCAGCAGCTTATCTATATACTCGGTATTGCCCTGCGCCACAAAGAACTCCCCGGTAGATATATCAAGAAATGCCACACCGGTGTTGCTGGTTCCAAAGTGCACAGCCGCCAGAAAGTTATTGCTGGCATTCTCCAGCAGTTTATCATTAATGGCCACTCCGGGCGTCACCATTTCAGTTACCCCGCGTTTTACAATGCCTTTAACGGTTTTAGGATCTTCCAGCTGGTCGCATACGGCCACGCGATGCCCTGCCTTTACCAGCTTATGCAGGTAAGTGTCCAGCGCATGGTGCGGAAAACCAGCCAGGTCTACATAGGAAGCAGCGCCGTTGGCCCTTTTGGTTAACACAATACCCAATACTTTGGCGGCGATCACTGCGTCCTCGTTGAAGGTCTCGTAAAAGTCGCCTACCCGGAAAAGCAGCACGGCATCAGGATACTTTGCCTTGATGGCATTGTGCTGTTGCATGAGCGGGGTTTCTTCCGATTTGCTTTTAGCCATAGGGTGCAAATCTATGGTCGAAATTCCAAACTCCAAATTCCAAATGCTAAATTCCAAATTCCAAATACCAAATCCCAGATTCTCCTAATACGATAAGCTGTTGGTACATTATTAGGGGCCTGGCCACCAATCACGTTTGGAATTTGGTATTTGGAATTTGGTCTTTAGTCTTCCGGATTTGGAATTTGCCCCCCGGCTGTCCTACTTTTGCATGTATGCGCAAACTAACCATGGACGAATTGGGCCGTAAAACCATTCACCAGTTCAAAGAAGCCGATAAAACACCGCTGGTGCTGGTGCTGGATAATGTGAGGAGCATGCATAACGTAGGTTCAGTATTCCGTACTGCAGACGCTTTTCTACTGCAGGGCATCATCCTCTGCGGATATACGCCGGTGCCACCCCACCGGGATATTCACAAAACGGCGCTGGGCGCCACCGAAACAGTTGCCTGGGAGTATAGTGCCACCACACTGGAGGCCGTACAGCGCCTGCAGGCAGACGGATTTACCGTAATGGCCATTGAGCAGGCAGAGAAGAGCATTATGCTGAACGACTATACACCGGCTGCAGATAAGCCCCTGGCGCTGGTATTCGGCAATGAGGTGTCTGGTGTGGACGCCGCCGTAATGCAACAGGTAGATGGCTGTATTGAGATCCCGCAGAGCGGCATGAAACACTCCCTCAACATTTCCGTGAGTGCCGGTATCGTTGTTTGGGATATATTTGCAAAACTAAAGAAAGCCTGATGTTCGGGTTTGAGGTTTGAAGTTTGTTACAGGTTCCCGGTTCAGAACAGGAAACCTGCCTATGGGCGAACTGCTTTCATGCAGGAGGATATGCCCTGAACCAACGACTTCCAACGAACTTCAAACCTCAAACTTCAAACCTCAAACCCGAACAAGGTTGCAAACCGTGAAATATGCTTACTACCGTTAATAAGTATCTCTCGCTCGTAAAGTTCAGTCACACCATATTTGCCATGCCATTTGCCATGACAGGGTTCTTTATGGCCACTGTAAAAGAGGCGCACCCCTTTCAATGGCAAACTTTTTTGCTGGTAGTGCTGTGCATGGTATTTGCCCGCAGTGCCGCTATGGCCTTTAACCGCTGGCTGGATGCCGATATTGACAAGCGGAATCCCCGTACCGCCAGAAGGGAAATACCTGCCGGGGTGATTTCCGCCAATAAGGCCCTTTATTTTGTGATAGGCAACGCCGTGCTGTTCATGCTTTGTGCCTGGTTCATCAACCGGCTCTGTTTCTTCTTATCGCCGGTGGCCCTGCTGGTAGTGCTGGGCTACAGCTATACCAAACGTTTTACCGCCCTTTGCCACCTGGTGCTGGGCCTGGGACTTTCCCTCGCGCCCATCGGCGCTTTTCTTTCCGTAACCGGCTATTTTGCCATTTTACCCGTAATGGTATCCGTATTGGTGCTGTGCTGGGTATCTGGTTTTGATATTATTTATGCGCTGCAGGATGAGGAATTTGACCGCTCCCAGTCCCTGAACTCTATCCCTGCCTGGCTGGGAAAGCCGGGCGCCCTGCGCTTTTCAGAAGTACTGCACGTGATAGCGGCCGCCCTGGTGATCACCATCGGCATCACCGGTCATTTCAGCTGGCTCTACTGGATAGGCGCCGCCGTGTTCATTGTCATGCTGGTATCCCAGCACCTGCTGGTAAAACCGCACGACCTGAGCCGGGTAAACCTGGCCTTTATGACCACCAACGGCATCGCCAGCGTGGTGTATGGCGTATTTGTGATATCAGACATGTTTTTAACTGTTTGAGGTCCTCAAACTTCAAACCCTCAAACCTCAAACTTTCCAATGGGACGTATACTTTCAATTGATTATGGTAAAAAACGCACCGGCCTGGCGGTAACAGACCCCCTGCAGCTCATCGCCAGCGGACTTACCACCGTACCTACCCACGAGCTCATCCCTTTCCTGAAGAAGTACATGGCCGCAGAAACCGTTTCAGAGATCATCATCGGCGAGCCCAAAAACCTGGATGGCAGCGCCACAGACGCTACCGCCCTGGTAACGGAATGTATCCGCATCCTGAAAAAGCATTTCCCGGAGATGCCCGTGAAGAAAATTGACGAACGCTTTACCTCAAAGCTGGCCACCCGCTCCATGCTGGACAGCGGCCTTAAGAAGAAAGACCGCCAGAACAAAGCCCTGGTAGACGAAATAAGCGCCACCATCCTGCTGCAGGAGTATCTGCAGTATAAATAAGCTTTTAGCTCCCCCTTGTTAGCTATTAGCTAATGCTAACTGCCAGAAGCTAACAGCTATTTCGTACCTTTGCCTTTTTTAAAACACGCTATACATGATTTTACCGATCGTAGCATACGGACATCCGGTGCTCAGAAAAGTATGTGAAGACATTACCCCCGACTATCCTCATCTGCAGCAGCTGATTACCAACATGTGGGAAACCATGTACGCTTCCAGCGGTGTAGGACTGGCAGCGCCGCAGGTCAATAAACCTATCCGTTTATTTGTAATTGACAGTGAACAGATCATCAATAACCTGGATGAAGACGAAAAAGCCGAATATCCCGGCGACCACGGCGTAAAACAGGTGTTCATCAACGCCCACCAGGTAGCAGCAGAAGGTGACGAATGGCCTTATAATGAAGGCTGCCTCAGCATACCCAGGATCCGGGAAGACGTATACCGCCCCGAGAAGATCCGCCTCCGCTATCTCGATGAAAATTTCCACCCCCACGAAAAGACCTTCCATGGCATTACCGCCAGGGTGATCTTTCATGAATATGACCACATCGATGGCAAATTATTCATTGACTACCTGAAACCGCTTAAGCGCAGAATGTTAAAAGGTAAGCTGGAAGATATCTCTAAAGGGAAAATAGGCACTGATTACAAAATGATTTTCCATAAATAAAATAGAAGGAAATTTTGTAATGTAAAAAAAAGCCACTATTTTGGCGCCAGCTATTACTTAACTATCCTAGTGTCTGACTTGCGACCCTCTTTAACATATACCGAGGCTGAATTGGTTCAGGGCCTGAAGGCCCGTGATGAAAAAGTGTTCAGTTACGTATATGATCACTATTCACCTGCATTATATGGCGTAGCGCTCAAGGTATTGAACGACGAAAACACGGCTGTAGACGTGTTACAGGAGATCTTTTTAAAGATCTGGCGCGGTATTGAACGCTATGACGTTGATAAAGGCCGTTTGTTTACATGGATGCTGAATATTGCCCGCAATACCGCCATCGATACCCTGCGCTCCCGTGCCCACAAGCTGGGACAGAAAATGCAGGAGATCGGTAACGGCCACCAGCAGGATCAGCTCATTGTACAGCAATCTGTAGACCACCTGGGCCTGTCTAAAGTGCTGGACCAGCTGAACAAGGAGCAACGCACTATTATCGATCTGGCCTACTACCGTGGCTGTACACAGGAAGAGATCGCGAAAATGCTCGACATGCCACTGGGAACGGTTAAGACAAGAATGCGCAATGCCATTATTCAATTAAGAAATATCTTAAAACAGGTATAGTCAAGGTGGATGTTCAACGCTACATATCGTCCGGGATCATTGAAAGTTATGTCGTAGGTCTCGTTTCAGAACGGGAAGCCAAAGAAGTAGAAAACGCCATTGCCGAATTTCCTGAGGTCAGGGCAGCCGTGGAGGCCTGCCGTCAGGATATGGAGTTATATGTAGAACTGAGCGCCGTAAAACCTCCCAAAGCTATCCGCACCCGCATTCTTGATGCGATAGAGAATGAAAGCCTGCCGGAAGGAGAGGAGCTCCTGCCCGAAGAACTGCGCGAACCGGATACCACAGGAGAAGGTGAGAAAGCGTTTAAGATGCCGGCATTGAAGATCAGCGCCGCACAAACGTGGTTGTTCATTGCCATAGCCGTCTTCCTGCTGCTGATCGTCAGCGTGGGATTTAATTTTTATTACGCAGACCAGTATAAAACGTACCTGCAGCAAACTACCGAACTGACCGCCAGCCAGGAAAACCTGGTTCAGCAAACTAAAATATACCAGGCCAGGCAGCAGGAACTCGAAAAGGAACTGAACATCCTGAAAGACCCGGCCCTGAAATGGACCCGCCTCTCAGGTAACAACAAACATACCGGCCAGCTTGCCACCATCGGCTGGAATACCGAATCCAAAGAAGTATACCTTCTGACCCTTTCCCTGCCAGCACCAGGCCCGGACCAGCAATACCAGCTATGGGCCGTTATGTACGGCAAACCCACCGATGCAGGCGTTTTTGATGTAGGCCAGCAGCCCATCCTGCAGAAAATGAAAGAGATAGCCGCCGCCCAGGCATTCATTATCACCCTTGAGAAGAAAGGAGGCAGCACCACTCCAACGCTCACACAGCTTTGCCTGCAAGGCAGGATAACTAATAATTAGTCGGGATCTCGTCTTAGTCATGCAGTTGCTGCTATTTGCGCAGCTGGTTATCCCCGTTACCTTAACATGCTGACATTAGTAATTATTAATTGTTAATTAGTAATTTTTATTATTTATTATTAAATCTTCATTTATTAATTAAATTCGCAATCATAACCCTGCCAGCCTTAGACATTATTCACCATTAACATTGATGTGGCATCCGGATTTACATATACGGAACAGGAGTTGGTGCATGGGTTAAAAGCCCGCAACCAGCGGGTATTCAGCTATTTATATGATCATTATTCCCCTGCCCTTTATGGCGTTGTCCTGAAAATACTGAACGATGAGAATGCAGCAGGAGATACCCTGCAGGAAGTTTTCCTGAAGATATGGCGCAATATTGACCGCTATAATGAGGAAAAAGGCCGGCTGTTCACCTGGATGCTCAATATAGCCCGCAACACGGCTATTGATACGCTACGGTCTAAATCACACAGATTTGAGCAAAAAATCCAAGATGTCGGCGATGACGTACATTTATATACAGGTCATCTAACCGTTTACCAGTCTACTGATCATTTAGGGCTCTCACGGGTCCTGGAAAAACTGAATAAGGAGCAACGCGTCATAATTGACTTGTCGTATTATAAAGGGTGTACCCAGGAGGAAATCGCTGCTATGTTAAACATCCCTTTAGGTACTGTGAAAACGAGGACGCGCCTTGCTATGAACCGATTAAGAAGTTTATTAAAATCTTTATAATCAGTGAACGTACAACGTTTCATATCGTCCGGCATTATCGAGTTATACGTAGCCGGTATGGCAACAGCAGCAGAAGCCCGGGAGCTGGAAGCCGCCATGGCCCTGTTCCCCGACCTGGCTGCAGAAGTAGAGGCCTGCCGGCGGGATATGGAACAGTTTATCCGCCTCCAGGCCGTTGCACCGCCCCCCGCTATCAAAGATCACCTCCTCCGCATAGTAGCCGATGAAGCCACTGAGTGCAACAACGATTAAAATTCCAAAGTCCAAAATCCAAATCCCAAATCCCAAAGTGCTGCCGGTTTGAACGCCGGCTGGTTACTTGTTCTTTGCATCAGTAAAGGTCATTAACTTTTATTTAGATGATGACTCATTTTGGAATTTGGAATTTGGATTCTGGATTTTGGAATTTGGTCTTTGGAATTTCCCTAATTTGCGGAAATGCGAATATTCAGAATGGCCTTAGCCGCTACGCTCGTAGCGGGACTACTGCACTTTTCAGCAACCTATGCCCAGGATACTGCCCGATATAAAGGAATGACTGTGAACCTGGATGAAGTGGTCGTAAATGCCAAACGTATAGGCTTTGACGTAAACAGCTTCATCAAAAGGGTAGAAGAAGATACTACCTTCTACCGCGCCTTTAAGAACCTTCGCCTGCTGGGATTTACCGCCGATAATGATATTCGCCTTTATGATAAGAAAGGAGAAATTAAAGCCTCCCTCAAAAGCGAAACCCGCCAGACCATGAACGGGCGCTGCCGCTCCATGGAAGTGCTGCAGGAGAAAACCACCGGCGATTTTTACAATGCCAAAGGCACCTACAACTACTATACTGCCGAACTGTATGGTAATCTCTTCTTTACAAAAGGCACCGTTTGCGCAGATGCCAACGGCGAATCTGCTGACACCGATAAAGGCAGCATGGCCAAGCACAAGGCACAGCTGAAGCAACTCATCTTCAATCCCGGCAAACCGGTAAAGGGGGTGCCTATCGTTGGCCCCAAAGTAGCCATCTTTGACCGCGATGTGATGCGCTTTTACGATTTCGCTATCACCGCTACAGACTACCTGGGCGTTCCATGTTATGTATTTGCCGCCACGGCAAAGAAAGACCTGAGCCGGATTAACCGGGCAGACGTGGTGGTCAATGAGCTGATCACCTATTTCAATAAGGATAATTTTGAGATAGTAGGACGCAAGTATTCACTTTCCTACAAAACCTGGGTATTTGATTTTAATGTGCAGATGGATGTACAAATGACCAAAAAGAACGATCTCCTCATTCCCGCACTGGTAACTTATGACGGTACCTGGGATGTGCCCTTCAAAAAACGGGAGACCGCCTCTTTTATAGCTAAGTTCAAACTGGATTAATACACCACCGTTACCGTTCCGTTCTTCTTGAACAGCTCTTTTGTATTGGCGTTGCGGTATTCCATCACCCATACGTAAGTGCCCATATTCAATGCGGTGCCGTTCTGGCGGCCTGTCCAGGCTACGCCCGGATCTGTAGTGTAAAACACCCTCGCCCCCCAGCGGTCATATACACTGAGCTTGAAGTCTGCCAGCTCGCACCGGTATATAGGCCGGAAAAGATCGTTGCGGCCATCGTTATTCGGACTGAAAGCCGTGGGCAGGTATACCTGGCATTCACAATCTTTCACCTGTACACGTACAGAATCTGTAGCGCGTCCGCAGGAGTTGTTGGCTACCACGGCATAATAGCCCTCCGTGGTGGCAATATAGATAGGCACCGAAGTGCTGTCCTGCCATTTATAGTTGGCGCCGGCGCCCATGGGGCTCAAGCGGAGCCTTTCTCCGCGGCACAAGGTAGTATCAGGCCCCAGGTTAATGCGCAGGGTATCTTCATAGGTTACATGGATGGTATCCATAGACACACAACGGCCAATCTGTGCACGAACATAATAGTAGCCGGTTTCCTGCACATAATAGGTGGCCTGGTCTGATCCGTCCTGCCAGAGGTAGGTACCGTTGCCGAAGTCGGCCGACAGTACCAGGCGCTCTCCTTTACACACTGCCGTATCATTGCCGAGGTTCACCCCGCGCAGGCGGTTGTAATCTACCCGGATGGTATCCAGTACTTCACATTCTCCGCCGTTCACGGTTACAAATACCCAGAGCGTATACGGACTTCTTACCGTTACGGAAGGGGTACGGTTGCCGGTGCTCCACTGGTAAGCGCTGGGTGTAGCGCCGGGTACAGTGGCGGTGATGGTAACAGATTCTCCGGGGCACAACAGGGTGTCTGGTCCAAGGGAGAAGGGATGCGGGTTGCCGCCAAAATTGAGCGTCACCGTATCCCTGAAAATGCCGCAGCCCTGGGCGTTTACCTCTACCATGTAGGTACCGCTGGTGGTTACCACGTAGGTCGAGCCGGTCTCGCCGGGAATAGGGGCAAAATCCTTATACCACTGGTACAGACCATTCTGCGAAGTGGCGTCCAGGCGCAAGGCCTCGTTCACGCACAGCAGGTGATCATCTCCCAGGTCAAAATCCGGCATGGTAATGAAGTATACATTTACAGAGTCCTGTACCTGGCAGCCGTTTATTTTCAAGCGGTAGGTAGCGGTGGTATCAGCTACAATGCTAACACCCACAGAATCCGGGCGGGACCATTCATAGGTAGCGCCCGCAACCACGGGTCCGTTCAGCACCAGGCGCTGTCCTTCACAAAGGGTAGTATCGGTAGGTTCCGGAAAATCGTAGGGGATAGGCGTTACAATCGTAATATCCTGGGTAGTAGTATCTGCCACACCTGCCCGGTAAGCAATCAGCGTAACGGTATAGGTACCCAGGTTGGCGAATACGTGTGTAGGAGACAGGTTGGTAGAGGTGTTCTGCGCACCGGATCCCGGATCGCCAAAATCCCAGCGCACAGAGTCGATCCCCATCTCATCGGTGATCGTGAATCTGCTGTCTGAATTTACACAGGTCGAAGAAACGGTAAATGGTGTAAGCCAGACCTTAGCGGCGGCAGCATAGGATAATTGAGGCAGCAGTTTACAGCTGATAGCAATAAGCGATACTAGCAGTACCACTGTTTTCGGTATACGGAAATGGCAGAGGCTTCTCATGGAGGACATGGGTGATCGGCGCTAAATTAATAGAATTTAAGATATATAGATTATTTTTTTCATAGAATATTGCAGGCTCATGCAGTAACTATCTCATAACCATTAACATCTGATTAGCGAAAAAATTATATCAGCAACTTAACTTCGCGCCCAGAGAGAAAGTTTGCAACAATGCAGCTGGTAACAGCCGCACAAGGTGGCCTTCGGGCCGCCTTGCTTTTTTCAGGGATTTCCGGTTCATTAAGCTTCATAGACTATGGTTGATATTTCATTTCCTCTAACGCAGGAATGGAACTGCAAGTATATGGGACCTAAATTCCAAATCCCAAATTCCAGATACCAAATCCCCAAAGCCAACCCATAAGAGTCCCCAATGCTAATTAAGAGTCCCAATGCTGATTTCAGGCTTAAGTTCATACTCCAAATTCCAAACGTTAAATCCCAAACTTCAAAGCGCTACCTGTTGAGACCCACTTATCAGCAACTCCCGACACTTCTCTACAACACATTGTCTTTATATAACACTACCTTTTAATTCGCTGACCAAATCACTTTGGGATTTGGAATTTGGGATTTGGGATTTGGATTTTGGTATTTACTCCTCCAATGGCCTGGCGGTCACATATCTCCTCCATTTTTCCAGTACCTGCCTGAAATCATCTGGCAGGGGGCTTTCAAATTGTATATGCTGCCGTGTACGGGGATGGGTGAACCCGAGCGTTTGCGCATGCAAGGCATGCCGGGGAATAACCTCGAAACAGTTCTCAATGAATTGTTTGTATTTGGCAAATACGGTTCCTTTCACAATTCGGTCGCCGCCATAGGTGTCGTCATTGAAGAGGGGATGACCGGTATGCTGCATATGTACCCTGATCTGGTGGGTACGGCCGGTTTCCAGCCTGCAGGCGATCAGTGTTACGTAGTTAAAACGTTCCAGCACTTTGTAGTGCGTAATGGCTTCCTTGCCATATTCTCCGTCGGGATAGGCATCCATGATCTTGCGGAAGCGCTGGTGGCGGCCCACATGGGCTACAATGGTGCCTTCGTCTTCCTCAAAATCGCCCCATACCAGGGCCAGGTACTGTCTTTGCACGGTATGGTCAAAGAATTGTTTGGCCAGGTCGTTCATGGCCTTGTCTGATTTGGCCACCACCAGCAGGCCGCTGGTGTTCTTATCGATACGGTGCACCAGTCCAAACCGGGGGATCTCCGGTATGACGGCCGTACGGGTATTTTCATCGCCCAGGTACCAGGCCAGGCCATTCACCAGGGTACCGGTGTAGTTGCCACAGCCCGGGTGTACCACCATACCGGCGGGTTTATTGATGATCATGAGGTCATCATCCTCATATACAATATTCAGCGGCAGGTCTTCAGGCAGTATCTCTGTACTTTCAGGACTTTTGCTGGAATATACAACGATACGGTCTCCCGGCTTTACCTTGTAATTGGATTTGGCTGGCTTTTCATTCACCAGCACCATCGCGGCATCACAGGCCTGTTGTATTTTGTTGCGGGTAGCGCCTTCCACCCGGTTCATCAGGAATTTGTCTATCCGCAGCGGTTCCTGTCCCTTATCTACTACAATATTCACCCGCTCGTACAGTTCCTCACTGCCTTCTCCGTTTTCCAGCTCATCTTCCAGCTCCAGCAATTCTTCAGCCATATCGGTGTTAAGTTTTTGCAAAGATAGACTAATTAGCCAGCTATTGGGTGTTGGCTATTAGCTACCAGCTGCTAACTGCTAACTGGTAAAAGCTTAACTTTGTGCCCGGCATTTTAAGCGGCGCTTACTTTGCTGCTGTCAGCAGGCATTAACAGCTACCAGCAAACGGCAGGCACTAACAGCCAACTGTAACAGTAAAAGACAGGCGCGCTAACAGCTAATAGCCAGCAGCCAATAGCTAACCAATGAAACAACAGATAAATGTAAGTGACCTGGGATTGATTGATTATCAGCAGGCGTGGGACTACCAGGAGCAGCTTTTGAAGGAGAACGTTCGTATAAAACTGGATGCCGGCCGTGGGGCGGCGCACCTTTCACAGACAACCAATCACTATTTACTTTTCTGCGAACACCCGCCCGTATATACCCTCGGTAAAAGCGGTCATATGGAAAACCTGCTGATCAGCGAACAACAGCTGCAGGAAAAAGCCATTGCCTTTGTACCTACCAACCGGGGCGGCGATATCACTTTTCACGGGCCCGGCCAGGTAGTAGGCTACCCCATATTAGACCTGGAACACTTTTTTACGGACCTGGGCCGTTATCTGCGTTCCCTGGAAGAGACCGTTATACGTACCCTGGCAGATTTTGGCATCAGCGCCGGGCGCTCTGCCGGCGAAACAGGCGTATGGCTGGAGCCGGAGAACCCTGCCAAAGCCCGTAAGATATGCGCAATGGGCGTACGCTGCAGCCGCTGGGTCACCATGCACGGCTTTGCCCTGAACGTAAATACCAACCTGGATTATTTCAACAACATTATTCCTTGCGGGATAAGCGATAAAAAGGTGGCCTCTATGCACGTGGAACTGGGGAAAATGGTACCGCCCGAAGCGGTGAAGACGGCGCTCAAAAAGCATTTTGCGGAAGTGTTTGGCGCCGATCTGCTGGATGCCCGGTAGTATTTTGCCTGGTTTCTCCTTCGCTTCTCCTAGTCTTTTTTCTTTAAGGATCCTATAAGCAAAGCATTTGGTTAAAAAAGTATCAGTATCTGGCGCTGATAGCATTTTTAACCCTGTTAAAATAGGTCGGTACTCAGGAACGGTAGTTCAATGGAATGAAGAAACTCCATTTCTCCTTGAGTTTACCATCCTCATACAGCTCGAAATTGAACCAGCCGGAGTGCAGGAAAATGGCCTTTTCCAGGATCAGGAAGGGAGATTTTACCTGGTCTATCTCAAACAGGAACACCCCATTGGGCTCAAAGAATTTAACGGAATATTTTTTATTGGCGGCATCGGGCAGGTTGATGTTCACATTCCCGTCTGCCGTGGTATAGATGGTGTTAGAGGGATGCCATACTACCTTCTCGGGCGCTTTTTCTGATGCATTGGGCGGTCCTCCTTTCAGGTCCCTGATGTCGTCCACAGTCAGCTTCTGGTTGGCGCTGATGGTGCTATCCTGTACCGCCAGTACGGTATTACTGTACATGTACTTGCCATTGTTAAAGAGGATGAACAGGCGGTAGTAGTTGCTGCCCGGTAAGGGTTTATTGTCCAGGTACACGTTCCTGGTCTGGGTAGGGTAGGAGGCGTAAGCAATGGTGTAGAAATTCAGGACGCTGTCCAGCGAGCGCTGAATCCCGATCTGCTTTACATTGGTAAAACCGGACAGCCATTCCAGCTGTATCTTGCCGGTTTTGATCAATGCCATGAAATCAGGTAGAACGGGCGGAGTATACTGCTGTGACTGTGCCCTGACAGACAGCATTGAAAAAGAGAATAGCAATAGAACAACTAATAAACGCGCGATCTGCTTCATACAACTAACAAAATTTCAAATTCCGGTTCCAGATTCCAATTAACAAATATCAAATTCCAAATACCAGGTTCCAAACCCAATGCGGGTATTGGGATGCAAAATCAGGTGCCAAATTTAGAACTTAAATTTTGGGTTTTGGAATCCGGAACTTGGAATTTGGGAAAATCAAAAGCATAGAACGCCCGGAGCCAGGGAAAGATTGCCCTGCAGGCCGCCCGTGTGGATCATCAGTATGCGGCTGCCCGGCGCAAAATAGCCTTGCTGCGCCAGCTGTTGTACGCCCAGCGCCATTTTGCCGGTGTAGATAATGTCCAGCGGTATTTGTGTTTCCCGGTAAAAGGTATTGATAAAGGTAATGAGGGCCGGGGTCACACGCGCATAGCCGCCCAGGTGAAATTCATGCAGCAGCCGCCAGGGCGCCCTGGCGCCGGGTTCGAGCAGTGTTGCCACTTCCTCCTGCAAATACGCCGCCCCTTTCAGTACCGGAAATCCCATTACCTCCTGCTGTGCTGCTGCACTGTTGATCAGCCCGGCGAGCGTAGTGCCCGTACCTACGGCGCAGGTAATATGGGTAAAATCCTCATAGGAAACCAGGGCCAGTATCTCCGTACAACCCCTGGCCCCCAGGGCATTATGACCTCCTTCAGGGATGATAAAGCTGTTGGGGAATTGCGCTTCCCAGTCGGTCGTATCTTTTTGCCGGTAAGCCTCCCGGCTGATGAAATGCAGCTGCATACCATAACGTTGCGCCTGCTCCAGCGTGCGGCTCAGTACAGGGGGCGCTTCTCCGCGGATAATGCCCGTACAGCGCAAGCCCTCCATATTACAGGCGGCCGCCGTTGCTGCAATATGATTAGACCAGGCGCCGCCAAAAGTTACAATATGTGTTTTGCCCCTTGCCCTTGCCTGATCAAGATTATAACGCAGCTTGAACCACTTGTTACCCGAAATCTCCGGGTGCAGCAGGTCTAAACGCAACATGGCTGCCTCGATCTGATCGGGCAGCCATGCTGGTTGTATAGGCTGTAATATGATATTGTCGTAATTGATCAAAGTATAGCTTTTAGCAGTTCGCTGCTGGCATTTGCTAAGAGCTAACGCTAATAGCTAACAGCGCTAATGAAACAGCGAATTTCTCAAATTTACGGCACTTCCTTTTGTCCGCACACCCAGGTTCAGTTCAGCGCCGCCGCCTGCGTTGAAGTACAGCAGCTTCACTTTATGAAAGCCTTTGCGCAGGGGCAGGATGGCCGTTTTATCCAGCGGAGCGTGTTCGCCGTCATTATCCAGTTCCAGCTCATCATCTACATACAGCACGGCGCCATCGTCGCATTTCAGGTTAAACTCGTAGATGGCGTCGCTGTCGACTTTCAGGTAGCCTTCATACGCCAGGCTGAAAGCGTCTTTGGAGAGGAAGGGGCGTATATCGAAGGATGATTGCACTCCACTGCTGTCTGCTGTGCCGCTGATCTGTTTTGCCTGTTTGAAGGCGCGGAAGTAGGCAGAGAATGTAGCGCCTTTATTGGTAGGGGTAGCGTTGCTGGCCGCCTTATAATCGCGGCGCAGGTAAGATGCGCTGTATACGCTGCTCTTACGTCCGGAGGCGGTTACTACAATGCATTTAATGATTACCGGCTCTCTGCGCAGGTGCAGTGCAACGGGCCCTGTATAACGTGTACTGTTCAGCGTTGGTTCGCTGCCATCCGTGGTGTAGTAAATGGTGGCGCCTTCTACCAGTGGTTTAAGCGTTACGGTAGTACGGCTGTCGGTGGTCACGTTATTTTCCAGTCCGGCGGGCTCGGGTATACGGAAAGGTATGCCTGCTTTATCCATACGGGCCAGCTGTGCGGGCATTCTTTCCAGGAAGCTGGCGTAGTTCTTCTTGTCTTCGCCAGACCAGGTGATCTCGGATACGGCCAGGGCGCGGGGCCACAGCATATAGTCCGCTGCTTCGGGTGTAGCAATGTATTCTGTCCACAGGTTGGCCTGTACGCCTTTGATGTATTTTTGTTCTGCCGGTGTGAGTGAATGCGGCAGCGGCTCATAGTTATACACCGATTGGAGGGGCAGGAAGCCGCCTATGGTCAGTGGTTCGGTGGAAGGATTACCCTGGTAGTAGTCCAGGTACAGGTAGGTATTAGGCGTCATGATCACATCATGTTGCTGCTTGGCGGCAGCAATACCGCCTGCTTCGCCGCGCCAGCTCATTACGGTGGCATTGGGCGCAAGGCCGCCTTCCAGGATCTCGTCCCAGCCAATGATCTGGCGTCCTTTGCTGTTCAGGAATTTCTCCATGCGCTGTATGAAGTAGCTCTGCAAGGCATGCTCGTCTTTCAGTCCCAGTGCTTTGATGCGCGCCTGGCATTTGGGGCAGGACTTCCAGCGTTCTTTCGGACACTCATCGCCGCCAATGTGGATGTATTTGCTGGGAAAGAGGTCCATTACTTCTGTCAGTACATTTTCCAGGAAAGTGTATACAGAGTCGTTACCGGCGCAATATACTTCGTTGTTCACGCCCCAGGAGGTGAACACTTCGTAGGGGCCGCCGGTGCATCCCAGGTTAGGATAGGCTGCCAGTGCGGCTTCTGAGTGACCGGGCATTTCTATTTCGGGGATGATGGTAATATAACGGTCTGCTGCATATTTCACGATTTCCCTTACCTGTTCCTGTGTATAATAACCGCCATGAGGCTTGCCGTCAAAGGTTTTGCTGCGGGCGGCGTGGCCTACCACGGTTTCCTTACGGGTGGAAGAGATTTCCTGCAGGCGCGGATATTGCTGTATCTCAATGCGCCAGCCCTGGTCTTCTGTGAGGTGCCACTGGAAGCGGTTGAATTTATATTGCGCCATTACATCAATGAATTGTTTGATGTAGGATACCGGGAAGAAATGACGGCCGGCATCCAGCATGAGGCCGCGGTAGGCAAAGCGCGGTTCATCGCTGATCTTTACGGAAGGCACTGCTACGTTGGGGCCTTCGCCGCTGATCAGCTGCTGCAGGGTTTGCAGGCCATAGAACAGGCCTGCGCCGTTGCCGCGCAGCTGTATCATCTGGTCGTTCACCAGCAGGGTATATCCTTCAGGGGGGAGGTTCTTGTCCTGGATCACCATAATCTGGTTCTTTACAGCCATGGCCTTGCTCTGGTGAACAGTAAGGTTGATGCCGTGATTGTTCTTCAGGTAGGTGTTCAGCAGGTCTGCCACTTTTCGTGCTTCGGCGTCTCCATACAGGATAAGTGTCTGTTTGGAGGGTTTAAAGCTGCCCGGCAGTGTCTGAACAGATGTAGGTTGTGGAATGATGCTGACAGTTGTTGGTGTTTGCTGAGCTACCGCTGCAAAGGATAGCAGCAGGCCCAGAGACGACACTAGGAATTTTTTCATGTTTATTGCGATAGTTTGTTTTAGCGCAGATGTTTTATTATTCACTTCGTATTGCAGATGTTTATTATTCGCTTAGTATTATTACGTTAAGAACGCCATTTGCACCCATGTTGCCGTTCCTGCCTCCTTCCGCGTATTGCGAGGCGTCGCACAGGCTTGGTGTAGTGCGCGACAACGCGATCCTTTAACCGGCAAACGCCCGGTAATAAACGTAATTCCCGCCATTTACCGTTTAAGAAGTTTGCTTCGGCCCGGCTCTGCACAAGGCCCTTCGGGCCTCGCAATGACGTAGAAGGGAACGGGCCACTTTCCCCGCTCACATCAACACCTCACTATTAATATTTCCTTTTTTCCGGGAAAAGATCGCGTAAAATACTTCTTAATGATTAAATTTATCGCCGATATTTTTGCTAACGATTTGAAAATTAAAAACTAGTCTGAACAAATGAAACCGACTTTATTGATTCTGGCAGCAGGTATGGCAAGCCGGTACGGCAGCTTAAAGCAGATACAACAGTTTGGCCCCAGCGGCGAAACCATCGTTGACTATTCCATTTTTGATGCTATACGCGCCGGTTTCGGTAAGATCGTATTCATCATCCGCAAGGATTTTGAAAAGGAATTCAAGGAGATCTTCGAGCCCAAACTGAAAGGCCGCGCCGCTACAGACTATGTGTACCAGGAAATGAGCGCTTTTGTGAACGGCTATTCCATACCAGCAGAGCGTACCAAGCCCTGGGGCACCGCCCATGCGGTATTATGCGCAAAAGATGCTATCAATGAGCCTTTTGCGGTGATCAATGCAGACGACTTCTATGGCCGTGATGCTTTCGAGAAAGCAGCCGCCTTTTTAAATAATCAGTGTAAACCCGATGTATACAGCGTGATCGGCTACGAGCTGGGTAAAACCATCAGCGAGCACGGTTCTGTTTCCCGCGGTGTATGCGCTGCCGATAGCGAAGGCAACCTCGCTGCCATCAACGAAAGGACCAAGATCTACAAAGACGGCGGCCAGATCGTTTACGAAGAGGGCGATGGTTCCAAACATGCCCTGAGCCCTGATACGCCGGTATCGATGAACTTCTGGGGCTTCCATCCTTCTGTGTTCGACCTGAGCGAAAAACAGTTCAGCGAGTTTCTGCAGAAGAGTGGCGACAATCCAAAATCTGAATTCTTTATTCCCATCGTTGTAGACCATTTCATCCGCAGCAAACAAGGGGTGGTAAACGTGATACCCACCAGCGCACAATGGTTTGGTGTTACCTACAAGGAAGATGCACCGGGCGTTCAGGCCAGCCTGAATGCACTGGTAGCCAAAGGGGAGTATCCCGATAATTTATGGAAATAAAACCGCATCCCCTTATCCTGAAAGCTTTCGGGATAGATGGCCCCGGTACCGGCATTAAAAAGTTCGGCAGTGGTCATATCAACAATACTTTTCTGCTGCAAAAACCAAACGGTGATCGTTTTGTATTGCAGCGCATCAACGTGTCTGTGTTCAGGGAGCCGGAAGTGATTGCACGTAACCAGCGCATGGCCGCTGATTACCTGGCGCAACATCATCCCGGCTACCTGTTCATAACGCCGGTGGCTACCGTGGATGGGGCCGACCTGTTCGTACTGGAAGACGAATACTGGCGCATGATTCCCTTCATCGCCGATTCCGTTACGGTAGACCAGGCCGACAGCCCTACCCAGGCTTATGAAGCCGCGCGGCAGTTTGGCCGCCTGGCCAGGAACCTGGACGGCGTCAACCTGCAGCCTTTCCGGGCCACTATTCCCAATTTCCACAATCTCACCCTGCGCTACAGCGCCTTCCAGGATGCCATCCGGCAATCAAAGGAAGAGCGCCGCCTGCAGGCCGCTGAGCTTACCGCCGCCTACCTGCGCTATTCAGATATTGCCGTTACCTACGAAAGGCTCAAAACAGACCATCGCTTCCGCGACCGCCTCATGCACCACGATACCAAGATCAATAACGTGCTGCTGCATAAGGATACCTATAAAGGCCTCTGCGTATGCGATCTGGATACCCTGATGCCCGGCAAGGTGATCTCTGACCTGGGTGATATGGTGCGCACCTACGTAAGCCCGGTGTCTGAAGAAGAGCGGGACTGCTGCCAGATCCACATCCGCGACGAATACTATGAAGCGCTGATGGACGGCTACCTCTCCGAGGTGGGCGACAGCCTTACCGGGGTGGAAAGGGAGCACCTGTTCTATGCAGGAAAGTTCATGATATATATGCAGGGCATCCGCTTCCTGACAGACTTCCTGAATGGCGATATCTACTATCCCGTTAAATACCCGGAACATAACTTTGACCGCGCCATGAACCAGCTGACCCTGCTGGAGCGGCTGATGGAAAAAGAGGCCGGGTTACAGGTCCTGATCCGTAAATGCCTTTCTAAAGCGGGGAATGATATATAAATATCTTTCGATTTCTTTAGAAAATGTCTAAAGGCCGTCATTAAAATTTCAATATTTTCAAAAACGGTAATTCTGGTTGCGAAACATCAAAATTTTTTGTTCTTATTGGTTTTTCGTGCATTCACTAATACATTTGTAGTCGCAGTAAAGCGCAAAACAATGCCTCCGATGTGGGTAAATAAAGACAATAATAAACTCAATCATATAGTACCGCAGCTCAACTGGGCTATTACGCTGGTCGTGATTGTCGTTGTCATTATTAGCCACCAGTATGGAGGATAGGTTGACGTGTATAATCATCACAAAGATATGGATCGCCTTCCTCCGCAAAGAGGAAGGCGATTTTTTTTAGGGGGACGTCAGCAACGCAATTACTCAAAGCCAAATGCTAAACGCTAATTTTTAAATCATATGTACAGCTACTACAACGAGAACACCATTCTTTATTTTAACGGTGAGTACCTGAAAGCCACTGAGGCTAAGACTGACCTGTATGGCCAATCACTTCACTACGGTTATGCAGTATTTGAAGGGATCCGTGCTTACAAAACTGAAAAGGGGGAGATCAAAATATTCAAGGCGGAAGAGCATTTTGACCGTCTCAAGCGCTCCTGCGACCTGATCCACATCCCCTACAAATTCAACAACGAAGAGCTGATCAAAGCCAGCTACAAAGTGCTGGAACTGAATAATTTTGAAGAGGCCTATATCCGCCCGCTGGTATTTTGTCCGCCCAATATGACCCTGAAAGCGGCCAGCGAAGCGCATATCCTGATCTGTGCGTGGGAGTGGGGTGCGTACCTCGGTGAAAAACTCCTCCGCGTAATGACCTCCTCCTACCAACGCCCCAACCCTAAAGCCTTCCAGATCGAATCCAAATCAGCCGGTTTATATGTAAACTCCATCCTCGCTTCGCAGGAAGCCAAGGAAAAGGGGTATGACGAAGCCCTGCTGCTGGATATCAACGGTTATGTGGCAGAAGGCCCCGGCGCCAACATCTTCTTCGAAAAGAACGGTAAACTGTTCACACCTCCCCCGGGCAACATCCTGCCAGGCATTACCCGCGCTACCGTAATTGAGCTGTGCCAGGAACTGGGTATTCCCCTGGAACAGAAGTTATTCACCATCGAAGAGCTGAGAGAGGCAGAAAGCGTATTCTATTGTGGTACCGCCGCAGAAGTGATCGGCTGGGACTCCCTGGACGGTCAGAGCTTCAGCAAACCATGGGCAGAATCCCTCGGTAAAGTACTGCAGCAGGCCTACAAAGCCCGTGTGCTCGAAAAAGAGTTCAAACGCGAAGCAAAGGTAGCCTGAGGCCAGATCACAAAATCCAGATTCCAAATTCCAAACGGGCGGATTTTAAGCATTCCTGACTCCGGACAGGCCGCTCAGTTAACTGATTTTGGAAGTTGAACACTGGAATTTGGAATTTACCATTCCTTGAATGGTAGCGGGTTTGAGCCAAAAATGCGGTGAGTTGAATACCGGGTAACCGGAAATTGTTGGTTTGGTGTCTCCCGATTATACTGACTATTTTGTAGCCTGATAAATCCGCCCACCGGCGGGTAACAGCACTTGTTTTTTTATTTCCGGAACAAACCGGAAGAAGTAATTACGGCAATGGAACTGAACAAATACAGTAAAACGATCACGCAAGACCCTACGCAACCGGCCGCTCAGGCCATGCTATACGGGATAGGACTTACAGAGGAGGATCTGAAAAAAGCCCAGGTGGGCGTTGTGAGCATGGGCTACGACGGCAACACCTGTAACATGCACCTGAACGACCTCGCCAAAGAGGTCAAGGCAGGCGTCTGGGCCAATGACCTGGTAGGATTAACCTTTCATACCATAGGCGTCAGCGATGGTATTTCCAACGGTACGGAAGGTATGCGCTACTCCCTGGTAAGCCGCGACCTGATCGCAGATTCCATTGAAACCGTATGCGGCGCGCAATATTACGACGCCCTCATCGCCGTACCGGGCTGCGATAAGAACATGCCTGGGTCCCTCATGGCCATGGGCCGTCTTAATCGCCCTGCCATTATGGTATACGGTGGTACCATCGCTCCCGGCAAATACAAAGGCCAGGACCTCAACATTATCTCCGCTTTCGAAGCCCTGGGCCAGAAACTGGCCGGGCAGCTGGACGAAGCCGACTTCAAAGGTATTGTACAGCATTCCTGTCCGGGCGCCGGCGCCTGCGGCGGTATGTATACGGCCAATACCATGTCCAGCGCAGCAGAGGCCCTGGGTATGAGCCTGCCCTACAGCTCATCCAACCCTGCCCTGAGCAATGAAAAAATACAGGAGTGCAAAGATGCAGGCAAATACATCCGCCTGCTGCTGGAAAAAGATATCAAACCCCGCGATATTATGACCTTTGAGGCGTTTGAGAACGCCCTCACCGTGATCATTGCCCTGGGAGGCAGCACCAACGCGGTACTGCACCTCATCGCCATCGCCAGGTCTGTAGGTATCAACCTTACCCAGGACGATTTTCAGCGTATCAGCGACAAAACCCCGCTGATAGCCGACCTGAAACCCAGCGGTAAATACCTGATGGAAGACCTGCACAACATTGGCGGTGTTCCTTTGGTAATGAAATACCTGCTCAAACAGGGACGCCTGCACGGAAACTGCCTTACCGTAACCGGTAAAACCCTGGCAGAGAACCTGGAAACTGTTCCCGATATTGATTTTGAATCACAAAAGATCATCTTCCCCCTGGATAAGCCCCTGAAAGAAAGCGGTCATATCCAGATATTATATGGTAACCTGGCAGAGAAAGGCTCCGTTGCCAAGATCACCGGTAAGGAAGGCGAACGTTTCCGTGGCCCGGCAAGGGTATTTGACGGAGAGTTTGAGCTGATTGCCGGTATCCAGAGCGGCCGCGTGAAAGCCGGAGATGTAGTAGTGATCCGTCACGTAGGCCCCAAGGGAGCGCCTGGTATGCCCGAAATGCTGAAGCCCACCTCCGCCATCATGGGCGCAGGCCTGGGTAAGAATGTTGCCCTGATCACAGACGGGCGTTTCTCCGGTGGTACCCATGGTTTTGTAGTAGGGCACATTGTGCCGGAGGCTTTTGAAGGCGGTACCATCGCACTGGTAAAAGATGATGATATGATAGAGATAGATGCTGTGAAAAATACGATCAACGTGGAAGTGAGCGCTGAAGAACTGGCCGCCCGCAGGGCCCAGTGGAAGCAGCCCGCACTGAAAGCATCTAACGGTATATTATTTAAATACGCAAAACTTGTTAAAAATGCCACAGAAGGATGTGTTACCGATGAAGGCTAAGCCGGCCACTAAGCCAGCGCCCGCAGCTACTGCGCCTGTTAAATCCATAACAGGTTCGGAGGCGGTCATCCGCTCCCTTATAGCAGAAGGGGTAGAAACCATTTTCGGGTATCCCGGCGGCGCCATCATGCCTATTTATGATGCACTGTACGATTTCCAGGATCAGGTTCATCATATACTGGTCAGGCACGAACAGGGCGCAACCCATGCTGCACAAGGGTATGCCCGTGCATCCGGTAAGGTTGGTGTGGTATTTGCCACCTCAGGGCCCGGCGCCACCAACCTGGTAACAGGCCTGGCAGATGCCCATATGGACTCTACGCCCATGGTATGCATCACCGGCCAGGTAGCCGCGCACCTCCTGGGTACAGATGCTTTCCAGGAAACAGATGTAATAGGTATCACCATGCCTATCACCAAATGGAACATCCAGGTAACACGTGCGGAAGATATTCCCGGCGCGATTGCCAAAGCATTCTATATTGCCCGCAACGGACGTCCCGGCCCGGTGCTGGTAGATATTACCAAGAATGCGCAGGTGGCCACCATGGATTTTGAGTATAAGAAATGTGAATACATCCGCAGCTATCAGCCCCTGCCTGAGTTAAAACAGGAAGAAGTGGAAGCGGCGGCAGCGCTCATCAACAGCGCTAAGAAACCTTATATTCTCTGCGGTCACGGCGTACTGATAGCCGATGCACAGCAGGAACTGATCGCCCTGGCAGAGAAAGCACAGATCCCTATCGCCTCTACCTTATTGGGCCTGTCTGCCGTACCGGTAGATCATCCCCTGTATGTGGGCTACCTCGGTATGCACGGCAACTATGGTCCCAACATCAAGACCAACGAATGTGATGTACTGATTGCCGTAGGTATGCGCTTTGACGACCGTATCACCGGCGATGTGAACACCTACGCCCGCCAGGCAAAAGTGGTACACATAGAAATTGATAAAGCAGAGATCAACAAGATCATCAAGGCTGATGCCGCCATACATGCCGATGCAAAAGCTGCATTGCAGGCACTGCTGCCTAAGATAAAGGAACAGCGTAACGACGAATGGCTGCAGGGCTTCAAGGAAGCAGACAAGATGGAGGAAGAGAAGGTCACCAGGCGTGAGCTGTACCCTGAAGAAGGCCAGCTGAAAATGGCAGAAGTGATCCGCGTTATCTCCGAAAAAACAGGCGGCCACGCCATCCTGGTAACGGATGTTGGTCAGCACCAGATGATCGCTTCCCGCTACTATCGCTTCCAGGACCCTAACACCAACATCACCTCCGGTGGGATGGGTACCATGGGCTTTGCCTTACCGGCTGCCATGGGCGCCAAGGTAGGCACACCCGAAAAAGAAGTGGTGGCTATCATAGGAGATGGTTGCTTCCAGATGACCTTACAGGAGCTGGGTACCATCTACCAATCTGAAATAGGTGTGAAGATTGTCATCCTCAATAACAACTTCCTGGGTATGGTACGCCAGTGGCAGCAGCTGTTCTTTGACAAACGCTATTCTTCCACTGAGATGATCAACCCAGATTTCGTACAGATCGCCAAAGGGTTCTTCGTGCCCGGCAGGAAAGTAACGGATAGAGCAGAGATCAGCGCAGCAGTAGATGAAATGCTGAACACCAAAGGCGCTTACCTGCTGGAAGTAGTGGTAGAGAAAGAAGACAACGTATTTCCCATGGTACCGGCTGGTGCGCCTATCGCAAACATCAGGCTGGAGTAGTCATCATTATAACTGTAGAAAGTATGCAAAAAGAATATACAGTAACGGTATACACGGAAGACCGCATAGGTATCACCAACCGTATCACCGTTATCTTTACCCGCAGGGGCATCAATATCACCAGCCTTACCACGGCAGAAACAGAAATACCGGGTGTGTACAAATTCATCATCACGGTATTGTCTGAACGTGAAAAGCTGGAGAAAGTAGTAGGTCAGATTGAAAAGCTGATAGAGATCCACCGTGCCTTTGTACATGAGGAAGATGAAGTGGTGTACCAGGAACTGGCGCTGTACAAGATCTCTACCAAATCGCTGCATAACGGTAATATCGAACAGCTGATACGGGATAATCACGCGCGTATCCTTACCATCACCGCCGATTATTTCGTAATAGAGAAAACAGGTCACCAGCAGGAACTGATAGCCATGCTGAAGAAACTGGAGCCGTATGGCCTGATCGAATATTCCAAAAGCGGCCGCGTAGCCATTGTAAAATGGAGCCGCCGTTTTCACGATCACCTGAAAGAACTGGCCGCAAAGGAAGCGGACAATTTTAAAGCTGTTAGCCACTAGCTACTAGCATTCAGCTAACAGCCAACAGCTAGCAGCCAACAGCTAGCAGCCAACAGCTCATTATAACATTGAACTAAAAAAACCACAAACAAAAACATGGCAACCATCAATTTTGGCGGGGTACTGGAAGATGTAGTAACCAGAGAAGAATTCCCCATGGAAAAGGCGAGAGAAGTGCTGAAGAACGAAACGATCGCTATCATCGGTTACGGCGTGCAAGGCCCCGGCCAGGCATTGAACCTGAAAGACAATGGCTTTAATGTGATCATTGGTCAGCGTAAAGATTCAAAAACCTGGGACAAAGCCGTTGCTGACGGTTGGGTGCCCGGTAAAACACTGTTCGAGATCGAAGAAGCTGCACAGAAAGGCACCATCATCCAGTTCCTGCTGTCTGATGCGGGTCAGATCTCCCTGTGGCCTACATTGAAGCAGTATCTTACTCCCGGTAAGGCATTGTATTTTTCCCATGGCTTTGGTATCACTTACAAAGACCAGACAGGCATTATTCCTCCTGCTGATGTAGATGTGATCCTGGTAGCTCCCAAAGGTTCCGGTACCTCCCTGCGCAGGTTATTCCTCGCCGGTCAGGGTCTGAACTCCAGCTTCGCTATCTTCCAGGACGCCACCGGTAAAGCCCGTGAGCGTGTAATCGCACTGGGTATCGGTGTAGGTTCCGGTTACCTGTTTGAAACAGATTTCAAGAAAGAAGTATTCAGCGATCTGACTGGTGAACGTGGTACCCTGATGGGTTGTATCCAGGGCATCTTCGCTGCCCAGTACGAAACACTGCGCAGAAATGGTCACTCTCCTTCTGAAGCTTTCAACGAAACAGTAGAAGAGCTCACACAATCCCTGATGCCGCTGGTAGCAGAAAATGGTATGGACTGGATGTATGCCAACTGTTCTACCACCGCTCAGCGTGGTGCGCTGGATTGGTGGAAGAAGTTTAAAGACGCTACCCAGCCCGTATTTGACGAGCTGTATGCAAGCGTTGCCGCCGGTAAAGAAGCTGCCCGTTCTATTGCTTCCAACAGCCAGGCAGACTACCGCGAAAAGCTGAACGAAGAACTGAGGGAACTGCGCGAAAGCGAAATGTGGCAGGCTGGCGCAGCAGTGCGCAAGTTGCGTCCCGGTAAATAATTAGTAATTAAGAATTAATAATTAATAATCGCAGCGGTGGTGTTTAGCTGAACATTAGCCCTGCGATTATTTGTTTTGATACATATATGCCTTAATAATTCTTAATTCCCGATTTTTGCCGCCTGATGGTGCGGCCTCTCCGCAATGCTTAATTATTAATTCTTAATTTTTTATGAGAGAAGTCCTGAGCAGTATCGGCGCCTCCGGCATACTTGAAGCTGCAGTGAAACTGAAACCGGTGGTGAACCGCACCCCCCTTACCTATAGCGCCACGCTTTCCCGGCGTTATGATTGCGATGTGTACCTGAAAAGGGAAGACATGCAGATCGTACGCTCCTATAAACTGCGCGGCGCTTATAACCTGCTCAGCACCCTTGACCGCGAACAGCTGCAGCATGGTGTTACCTGCGCCAGTGCGGGTAACCACGCACAGGGCTTTGCCTATGCATGCCGCCAGATGGGCATCCAGGGCGTGGTGTTTATGCCCATCATCACCCCCAATCAGAAAGTGAACCAGGTAAAGATGTTCGGTGGCGATAACATCCGTATAGAACTGGTAGGCGATACCTTTGATGACTGCGCCCACGAAGCGCAGGCCTTTACCCGGGAACATGGCATGACCTTCATCCCGCCTTTTGATAACCCCCGCATCATTGAAGGACAGGGCACCGTGGCCGTAGAGATACTGGAAGACCAGCCGCTGGTAGATTACCTTTTTGTGCCCGTTGGCGGCGGCGGACTATCAGCAGGTGTGGGTACTTATTTTAAAGCTTACAGCCCACAAACCACCATCGTAGGCGTAGAGCCGGAAGGCGCTCCTTCCATGCTGCGTGCACTGGAGAACGGCGCTCCCGTTACCTTAGATGAGATAGACCGTTTTGTAGATGGCGCTGCCGTTAAAAGAGTAGGCCAGCTTACCTTCAGCATCTGTAAGGAAGTGCTCAGCAAAATGCACCTGGTGCCCGAAGGAAAGGTCTGTTCTACTATTTTAAAGCTGTACAATGAAGACGCCATCGTGGTAGAACCCGCCGGCGCCCTGTCTATCGCTGCGCTGGACGATTTTGCGGAAGAGATCAGGGGCAAGCGCGTAGTATGTATTGTAAGCGGCAGCAATAATGATATAGACCGCATGCAGGAGATCAAAGAACGCTCCCTGCTGTATGAAGGGCTGAAGCATTATTTCATCATCCGCTTTGCACAAAGACCGGGTGCGCTAAAAGATCTGCTCAACAATGTGCTGGGCCCTGACGATGATATTACGCGTTTTGAGTACATCCAGAAGCATAATAAGGAAACCGGCCCAGCCCTGGTGGGTATAGAGCTCAGGAAGAAAGAAGACTATGATACACTGGTGGCCAACCTCCGTAAATACAATTTCCACTATACAGAATTGAACAAAGACGATAATTTGTTCGGATATTTGGTGTAATAAAGCTAAATGCGGAACACTGAACATATAGCACAGCCGCGCTCAATGTTCCTCATTTCGCCTTCCGCGGTTTTAACTATTCTTTTAATACGCAAGCAGGCACAGGATGCGTTATCTTTTTAGCAGGCCCGGAATGGCAGCAAAATTGAGCAGGAATAAAAAAACGATTCAAAGATGGAAGCAGCGATATTACCCCGGTTTGGAGATGCCGGCGCCTTTACGATAGCAGATATTCCCATACCCCGGCCCTCCGCCGGACAACTGCTGGTTAAGATCAAGGCTGCCGGATTGAACCCGGTAGATTACAAAACACGTACAGGAAGCGGACAGGCCGCACAATTCACCCTTCCCGCCATACTGGGTTGGGATATTGCCGGCCAGATAGCAGATGCAGGGCAGGGGGCGCATAAGTTCAGCCCGGGAGACCGCATCTTCGGTATGAGCAACTTTCCCAAACCAGCAAATGCTTACGCCCAGTTTGCCGTAGTACAGGAAGATGAATTTGCCCTGGTACCCGATAATATATCAGACGAAATGGCCGGGGCTACCCCGCTGGCCGCTCTTACCGCCTGGGAAGCGCTTTTTGACCACGCCGGGCTCAAAGCCGGTATGCGGGTATTGATACATGCGGCTGCAGGCGGTGTGGGGCACATTGCCGTACAGCTGGCCAGGATCACTGAAACCTATATAATAGGCACCGCCTCTGCCCAGAACCATCCCTGGGTGAAAGAACTGGGCGCCAATGAAGTGATAGACTACCGCGAACAGCGCTTTGAAACCGCCACAGACCCGGTAGATGTGGTGATCGATATGATGGGAGCCGAAACCTCCCTTCGCTCCCTGGACATCATCAAACCCGGCGGCGTTCTGGTATGCCTTCCCTCCAGGTATAAAGACGATCCCGCCGTACTGGCAAAGGCAAAGGAAAAGCAGATCCGCGTGATCTGGCCTTTTGTCAAACCTTCCGGCGCACGCATGGAGCAGATCGCGGCACTGATGGAAAGCGGTAAACTCACCGTAAAGGTAGCCGCCGTCTTCTCACTAAAAGAAGTGGCCAAAGCGCATGAGCTGCTGGAAACCCATCATGTGCAGGGGAAGGTGGTACTGACGCCTAATGCTGCTCCATGTTAAGCTATTGGGAAAAACAAAGCCTGCTGCAATATGACTATATCATACTGGGCAGCGGTATTGCAGGCCTTTCTACCGCCATCAGCCTGAAAGAACGGCTGCCGGCGGCCAGGGTATTGGTGCTGGAAAGGGCCCTGCTGCCTACCGGCGCCAGTACAAAGAACGCCGGCTTTGCCTGTATCGGCAGCCTTACCGAAATACTGGCAGACCTGCAAAGCCTGTCGCCCGAACAGGTTACCGCCCTGGTGACCCAACGCCGTAAAGGTCTGCAAATGCTGCGGCAGCGCCTGGGCGACGAACGCATCGGTTACCGCGAACAAGGCAGCTATGAGCTGATCAGCGAACAGGAACTGCCTGCCCTGGATCAGCTATCCGCTGCGAATGAGCTGTTACAGCCCGTACTGGGTGGCGCCGCCTTCACGCTCGTAAATGAATACATACCCCGCTTTGCATTTAACGCGCAATATGCCCGCGCCCTGCTGCGTAACAATTACGAAGGGGAGCTGCATACCGGTAAAATGATGCGCGCCCTCATCGACCTGGCCATTGAGAAAAAAGTGGAGATCAAAACCGGCTGCAATGCCATGCAGGTGGAAGAGATCCGTGGGGGCGTAAACGTTATTGTGAAACAGGATGCCACACCGGAAGAGATCACTTTCCACTGCAGCCGCCTGGCCATCTGCACCAATGCCTTCACCAAAACCCTCCTCCCTGAACTGGATCTGCAGCCTGGCCGCGGCCAGGTGCTCATCACCAACCTGATTCCCGACCTGCTCTTTAAAGGCATTTTCCATATGGACGAAGGCTATTTTTACTTCCGCGAGCTGGACGGCAGAGTTCTCTTTGGCGGAGGCCGCAACCTGGACTTTGCAGGTGAGGCCACCACCGCATTCGATCTCAACAACAAGATCCAGCAGGTGCTCGAAGAAAAATTACGCAGCATCATCCTTCCCGGCCGTTCCTTCACGATTACCGACCGCTGGACCGGCATCATGGCCTTTGGCCCTGATAAGCAGCCCATCCTCCGGCCCTTCTCTGCGTATATTTTCCTGGGCGTACGTATGGGCGGCATGGGCGTAGCTATTGGCAGCGCAGTGGGAGAGGAGCTGGCAAAGATGATGATCAGTCATTAAGATACGTTGTAAGATATGTTTGCCTGATCTAGTATTTTTCTCTAAACCAAAATACTTTCCTATATTGATCCGTTTTTTACCAAATCGCAACCCTATTCTGGTTTGCTTTCATATTATCCAAAAAATAAAGCCATTATTCAACACCACGTTAAATAATTATGCAAAAGAGCTTACAATTCCTGGACTACGCCGTGTTTCTGGTGTACTTTATTATCGTAGCCGGTTACGGCCTTTACATCTATAGAAGGAAAAAGAAAGCCACCACGGATACGAAAGACTTCTTCCTGGCCGAGGGCTCCCTTACCTGGTGGGCCATTGGCGCATCCCTCATCGCTTCCAATATTTCTGCAGAACAGTTCATCGGGATGTCCGGCTCCGGTTTTGCAATGGGTCTTGCTATTTCCACCTATGAGTGGATGGCGGCGGCCACGCTGGTGATTGTAGCCATTTTCTTTATACCGGTGTATCTCAAGAATAAGATCTACACCATGCCGCAGTTCCTTGCACAGCGGTATGATAACCGCGTAGCTACGGTAATGGCCGTTTTCTGGCTGTTGCTGTATGTTTTCGTGAACCTTACATCCATCCTGTACCTGGGCGCCCTGGCGGTGCAAACCATCTCCGGTTTCAGCTTCAGCACCTGCGTACTGGGACTGGCCATTTTCTCGGTGTTCATTACCCTGGGCGGTATGAAGGTGATTGGTTATACAGACGTGATCCAGGTGTTCTTCCTGATCCTGGGTGGTCTGGCCACTACCTACCTGGCCCTGAACCTCGTGGCGGATAACTACGGCGGGAACGGCTTCATGGATGGCCTCGGGCTGCTGCGCCAGAAAGCGCCGGAGCATTTCCATATGATATTCGACAAATCAAACCCGCATTATAATGATCTGCCCGGACTGACCGTACTGATAGGCGGGATGTGGATCGTGAACCTGAACTACTGGGGATGTAACCAGTACATTACGCAGCGCGCACTGGGCGCAGACCTGAAAACTGCCCGCGGTGGTATCCTTTTCGCCGCCTTCCTGAAACTGCTGATGCCCGTGATCGTGGTGCTGCCCGGTATAGCCGCTTACGTGCTGTACAAACAAGGCATTTTCCAGGAAGAGATGGTAGATGCCGCAGGCCATGTAAAACCCGACCACGCCTATCCCGTGTTGCTTAACCTGCTGCCGGTAGGTCTGAAAGGCTTGTCCTTTGCTGCCCTCACCGCCGCTATTGTGGCTTCACTGGCAGGTAAGGCCAACAGTATCAGTACTATTTTTACCCTTGATATTTACAGGCACTATTTCAAGAAAGATGCTACAGAAGAGCACCTGGTAAAAACAGGCCGTATAGCGATCATCGTAGCTACCATCGTGGCGGTGATAGTGGCGCCCCAGCTCTCCAACCTGGATCAGGGCTTCCAGTATATCCAGGAATATACCGGCTTTATCTCCCCCGGCGTATTTGCGATCTTTATACTGGGCTTCTTCTGGAAACGTACTACCTCCGCAGCTGCCCTCACAGGTGCACTGCTGTCTATACCACTGTCCACCGTCATTAAGTTCACCATGCCGGAAATGCCTTTCCTTGACCGTATGGGATGGATCTTTGTGGTGATCATAGCCATCATGGTGATTATGACCCTGCTTGATCCCAAGAGCAAGAACAACCCGAAAGGCCTGGAAGTGGACGCATCCATGTTCAGGACCTCCGGCGGTTTTGCTGTGGGCGCCATCCTGATATGCGGTATACTGGCTGCTTTATACATTGTATTCTGGTAATCGTGTAAACGTTTGATCGTTTAATCGTTTGAAAGTTGCCCAAACGGGCAGGACACCTTCAAACCTTCAAACCTTCAAACGCTCAAACTCCCAAACTTTTTTGTGACATGTATTTAATAGGTTACGATATCGGGTCATCTTCTGTAAAAGCCGCGCTGCTGGATGTGGACAGCGGCAAATGTGTGGCCAGCGCTACCAGCCCTGCACAGGAAATGCCGATGCAGGCGCCGCAGGCTGGCTGGGCGGAACAGGATCCCGAACGCTGGTGGCAGGAAGTACAAAATGCTACCCGGCTGCTGCAGCAAAAACATGCCTTTGATGGTAAAACCGTTGCAGGTATAGGCATTGCCTACCAGATGCACGGATTGGTTTGTGTAGATAAGGATCAGCTGGTACTGCGCCCTTCCATTATCTGGTGTGACAGCCGCGCGGTGGGTATCGGTAACAAGGCTTTTGCCCAGCTGGGACATGAATACTGCCTGGAGCATTTGCTGAACTCTCCCGGGAACTTCACCGCTTCTAAACTGCGCTGGGTACAGGAGAATGAACCACAGCTCTATGCCCGCATTCATAAGGTGATGCTGCCCGGCGATTTTATTGCCATGCGGCTTACCGGTGAGGCCTGCACCACCATTTCCGGCCTGTCTGAAGGCATCTTCTGGGATTTTTCGGCCAACGACGTTGCACAGTCCCTGCTGGATTACTATAAGATCGACCGTTCTTTGCTGGCGGATATAGTGCCCACTTTCGGCCTCCAGGGCAGGCTGAGCGAACAGGCGGCAAAACTGCTGGGCCTGGCCCCCGGTGTGCCGGTTACTTACCGCGCCGGCGATCAGCCCAATAACGCCTTTTCGCTGAACGTGCTCAACCCCGGAGAAGCGGCTACCACGGCCGGTACCTCGGGCGTGGTGTACGCGGTGCACAACCAGATCGCTTTTGATGAGCAAAGCAGGGTGAACACCTTTGTACATGTGAACAATACGGAAAAGGATATACGCAACGGTGTGCTGATGTGCCTCAACGGTACGGGTATCCTGAACAGCTGGTTAAGGAACGCCACCGGTACATTGCCTTATGAGGAAATGAACGCACTGGCCGCTAACGCGCCTGCAGGAGCCGCCGGACTGCGGATCTATCCTTTTGGCAACGGTGCAGAGCGCATCCTGGCCAACCAGGATAGCGGCGCGTCCATACAAAACCTGCAGTTCAATGTACACGGCAGGGAGCATTTGCTGCGTGCCGCACAGGAGGGTATTGTATTTGCGCTGGCTTATGGGGTGGATATTATGAAGCAGATGCAGATGGACATACGGCGTGTAAGAGCAGGTCATGCCAATATGTTCCTCAGTCCCCTGTTCCGCCAGGTGTTTGCCAATACGCTGAATGTAGTGATAGAGCTGTATAATACTGATGGCGCCCAGGGCGCGGCCCGCGCCGCAGGGATAGGGGCAGGTCTGTTTACAGCGGCAGACGCCTTTAAAGGAATGGAGTGCATTGCCACCGTAGAACCGGATGAAGGGCAGCAAACTTACCAGCAGATCTATGCTGACTGGCTGGAAGGAATGACCAAATCCCCGTTACAACTCGGGTAAGCAATATAAGAAGGGTTCAGTCTACAGGCTGAACCCTTTTTCTTCGTCCTTATTTAATTTCAGCGTAAGGCTGTCGTAGTTTTTCTTCTCAATACTGTACACTGCTATCTTCCACTTTTGCATCAGGGATTCAATGCCGCTTTTGGTTGCGCCCAGTCCTTTTGCTACAACTTATCGAAGTAGTGTGCTTCGTAAGTATCCGGGTGAGCTATAATAACGGCAAAGTGTGTATTAAAATCGATGCTGTTGATATAAGTATCATACCCGCCCTTGTTGAAAGGATCATCCAATATGCGGTGCAGGTTATTGGCAGGCAATACCGCTGTTAATTTCGTGTAGTCAGCACCTTTACCGTTACCAGCAATTGCCCGGTATGCCGCATGGTATGTTCTGCCGCATGGAACAGTAACCCCAGCATGGTAGAAGGCAGTTGTTTACGGCCTACCTTCCTTATTTCAGTCAGCTGCGCAGGTTCCGTGTTCTTTAATTGTTCAAGCGCCAGCGTTACCTGTGTATCAAATGCCTGTAACAATGCCTGCAGGCTGGTGTGCCCGCCGGCTTTACCCTCTGTGGCCAGGTACTGCAGCTGTGCAGTGGAAAGCGCGTTTCCCTGTGCATAAGTGAACAAACGGTCCAGCACCCCGCGCAGGTGTTGCAGGTGAAACCCTGCGGATGCCAGGCCTGCTGGCCGTTCCCATAGTAAAGCTTCCGGAAAATCATTCATCAGCTCCAATATCTCTTCTCTTGCCTGCAGCAGGGCATGCGCCGCCGGTTGCAACAGCGCCGGTATGCCTGGCAGCGGGCCGCGTAGCCATACTTCCGGTAATTTTGTATCCGCCATTTCTTATTTTTTAACGAAGATATGCTGCAGGTTGGGTAATTTAGGCCTCAATTTGCAACACATTGTATGTCATTTACTATAGATACATTTCAGCAGAACGGGTTTGATATAGTTGCCCTGAAAGATAATAAGAATGGCGCGCAGGTGGAGATCATTCCCTCCCATGGCGCTATGTTGCATGCTTTCCGCATACAGCACAAAGGACAGTCCTTAAACCTCATAGACAATTTTGACAGTAAAGAGGCCTACCAGGAGCAGTTTGCCACTACTTTTAAAGGGGTGAAGTTAAGCCCGTTTGCGTGCCGTATTCCGGATAAGCAATACGAATGGCGGGACCAGTCATATACCATCAGCAAATCGGTACTGCCCGATCATGCTATACACGGGCTCTTATACGACGCAGCTTTTTCGGTGGCGGAACAAACCGCTACTGCCGAAGGCGCCAGCCTGCTGCTGAACTATGATTACAAGGCAGAGGACGCCGGTTATCCTTTCCACTACAATTGCCGGGTACGCTATACCCTGCTGCCTGATCATCAGCTTGAAATAAAGACCACGCTCAGTAGCCATGAAGCCACGCCCATACCGGTGATGGACGGCTGGCATCCATATTTCACGACTGGTGTGCCGGTGGACGAGCTGGAGCTGCAATGCTCTGCTACGTGGCTGGTAGAGTTTGATGAGCGCCTGGTGCCCAACGGCAATCTGGAGCCCTGCGAAGAATTTCTGCAACCCATGCTGCTGGAAGGCGTAATGCTCGACAACTCCTTCCTGCTGAGCTTTGATGAACCGGGTCCGGCGTGCAGCCTGTATGACCGCAAACAAGGCATCACCATCGATTTTTACCCGGAAGATACTTACCCAGTATTACAGGTATATATACCACCACATCGCCGCAGTATTGCCATAGAAAACCTGAGTGGTGTGCCGGACGCATTTAACAATGGTATGGGATTATACCAGCTGGAACGCGATGAGCCGCGCACTTTTGGCACGCGTATTCAGGTTCGGCTGGCATAGTCTTTGGATTTCCTTACTGTAACCTTATTTGTTCACCATTAAACGGAATGTTATGGATACGTTACAGATCAAAGGAAAATGGAATGAGATCAAGGGCAGATTAAAACAGCAGTATGCAGACCTTACTGATGATGACCTGCTGTATGAGGAAGGTGAAGAGGACAGGCTGATAGGCAAGCTGCAGCAGAAATTGGGGAAATCCAGGGACGAAGTAATTAAAATGCTGAGATCTGTCTGATTCAGAAGCTTATTTTCCCGTTATAAAAAAATCCTTCCCTATAAGGAAGGATTTTTCTTTTTTTTAACAACTTGTGAGTTACTTTGTTCTAATTTTTCATCCATATCTCACGAATGAAATACATCAGCGCTTTATTGCTTGGATGCTGCATGATAGTGGCACAGCAATTACAGGCCCAGGTAACCGTTACCGGCCAGCTTACAGACAAGGATAACAAGCTCCTTGTGCTGCCCTATGCCTCTATCATCAATAAGACCACCGGCAAGAGAGCCTATTCCGACCAGGGTGGCTTTTACCGGATCACTGCCAGCTCCCGCGATATGATCGTATTTACATTTGTTGGCTATAAACCAGACAGCATTGTGGTACAGCAGTCCAGCGGCACAGAAACCCATAATGTGGAACTGCAGGTAGAGGGCAGGGTGCTGCGTAGTGTGGAAGTAACTGCGCATTATACGCCTTATCAGCTGGACTCTATCGCCCGGCGCGACCAGTATGGATTTATCCTGGATAAGGTGAACAAACCCCTGGCAGGGGATAATACCCCCCAGGGTTTCGGGCTTACCTTCAGCCCTATTACGCGTTTTTCAAGAAGAGAAAAGCAGAAAAGGGAGTTCAAGAAGAATTTTGAGAAAGCCGAACAGGAGCGGTATGTGGATTCCCGCTATACACCGGTGCTGGTGTCGCAGGTGACCGGACTTAAAGGCGATACCCTGCTGCAGTTCATGCATGATGTGCGCCCGGATTATGAAACCATGCGCATGATGCGCCACGAAGACCTGCTTTACTGGATCACGGATAAATACCGGGCCTGGAAGAAACAATAGACCGCCCCGCGCGGATGTCTGATATTGAAAAGGGCTGCACCGTTAAAGTGCAGCCCTTTATTTTTATTCTAAGGCCAATTTATTGCTGTTATCAATTATACACCTTCACCATGTACACAAAATCTTCCAGCTTCCTGATCTGATCTACCCGGCTCAGGGTATTCAGGTTGTTTTTACGGGTCCATTCCCTGCGGGGCAGCTTTTCCTTCGGCATTTCTTCCAGCAGGCGTTTCAGGTGGAAAGATTTAACGGCAAAGGCTATACCGTCTGAGGTGGTTTGTTTGCCGGTGATGATACCTACAATATTACCCTCATTATCCATCAGGGGGGCGCCGCTGTTGCCGGGGTTTACGGGGATGGAAACCTGGTAGGCTACCGTATCGCCATTAAAGCCCGTTTGGGCGCTGATATACCCCTTACCATATACGATCTCGTCGCGCGGATAGCCCATGGTGAACACTTCCTCGCCTAACCTTACCGCCTGGGGTTTCAGGCTATAGGGGAGGGGCTGGCTTTTAAAGGTGCTGTCTGCTATTTTAAGAATGGCCAGGTCGGCAGATATATCCTCAAATATGCTGTTGGCTTTAAAGGCCTCGCCTTTGTTGTTCTGCACGTATACAGAGTCTGCGCCGGATACCACATGATAATTGGTAATGATGTACCCGTTGGTGGAAATGGCAAAGCCGGTTCCGCCATAGGTGCCCGGGTTGGCAGGCGCTTTCTTGTTATTGTTGATGTCTTTGATCAGGGCGTTCTGGGAGCGTTGAATATTGTTCAGCACCCGCCTTACATCCTCATACTGGGAAGTGCTCTTTTGCCGGGCGGCCTGTTGCATGATGGCGATGGTAGCCAGGGAGGTTACCAGGGCAATACAGGCGGCAGCCGCCAGGTTGGTAAGGGCCCGTCTGCGAGAATAACCTGATTTGCGCAGGGGGCGTACGATTGCCTGGGGTTTGGGGCGCAGCTGCTCCATGTTGACAGATGCGTGGATCTTGTCCATCCGTTGCTGCAGATCTTTGCGCCGGCCGTATTGTTGAAATGTATCCAGGAAAATTTGCTGCTCCAGCACCTGTTGATCCAGTGCGGCATCCGCTTTCCGGCGTGCCTCAAAAGCGGCCCTTTCAGACTCGCTCATCTGGCCCTCCAGGTAGCGTTCTATTTCCTGTAATATTTGAAACTCATCTTTCATCACCGTTCCCTTTATAGTTGTTTGGTATAGTTAGACTCCCTTTTATTAATATGGTTTACCCTGTGTATTGGTCAAAAAAGAGTTTCTTTAACCGCATCAGGCATTTATACTTCTGGTTTTTGGCATTGTCCGGGTTGGTATAACCAAACTTCCCGGCAATGTCCTGCATGGATAGTTTCCGCAGGTAATAATCCTCAAGCAATGTCTTGCAGGGTTCGCCCAGTTTACCCATAGCCTTTTGCATTACATTGAACTGTTCGTCCCTTTTCCGGTGTTCCTCCATGCTATCTTCCAGGGGGAGGGACTCTTCCAGTCCGTCTGAGAGCTCCACCTGCCAGGTGTTGCCCTGTAATTTCTTCAGCCACAGGTGGCGGCAAACTGCATAAAGGAAAGTTTTCAGTTTGCTGTAAAGGTCAAAGTCGCCCTGCTGCACTTTTTCATATAGCACGATCATGGCTTCCTGGAAAAGGTCTTTGGCATCATCCTCCGACCCGTTATTCTGCAGCACCATCCTCAATATGGCCGGAAAATTATCCAGGTAAATGGTTTTCAGCGCCTTGTCGTCATCCCGGGCCAGTCCTTCCAGTAGCTCTTTATCCCTTGCTATGTTTAGATTATCATTCACTTATTAATACAATTATGGGCTTTTGGTAACCCAATGTAGGGAAAAATAAATTTTTTTCATTTTGGCGGGTTACCTTTTCCTGAACCTGGTATAAAGATTAAATTAATTACTTAACCTAAAAACATTGTACAATGAAGAACGTACTGAAAATTGGTTTCCTGGCACTGGCTTTTGGTCTTTTTGTAACTGCTTGCGGTTCTGGCGCCGGCACAACTGAATCAACTGATTCTGCAACCGAAGCTGCTACTGAAGCCATCGATTCTACTGCTGCAGTTGCTGATTCTTCTATGAACGCAGTTGCTGACTCAGCAAAATCTGCTATTGATTCTGCTGCTACTCAACACTAATCTGAAAGCAAGCAAAAAAGGTTATTATAAAAAGACCGTTCGGATCATTCCAGGACGGTTTTTTTATGCCCGGACCTGCCGGATGTACCGTTTTTTTGAATGAAAGCCAGGTTTATAGCCCTTTTATTAAAAAATATATAATTTTTTGAGGGTGGCCTTGGATAATAAAAAGCACAGCGTATTTTTGTTGGGCAATTAAGATTACTTATATGATCCGCACAACGACCTTTGGATACTTTTATGGTTTTTACTTTTTCTGGTACCAGAAATAAGGAGGTCGTTTGTAAGTATCAATAAATATAAAGAAACTAGCAAAAGGGCCTCCTGAAGAAGGGGCCCTTTCTGATTTAATAAGATTACAGTTTACAGTTATGTTACAAAAACGTTTCGGCATTTATTTCTTCTACTTTTTCTTTTACTTCTTTTACGTGGAGAAGGCCGGGACTCTTTTGTAAATAACTGATCACATAAGATTTTACAAATAAAGGGTCCCGGCTCTCCCGGGACCTTTTTTATTCCGGCAAACGGAAATCATTAACAAAAACGACTAACAATTAACGACTAATTTATGCGGATCGCAATCCAGGGTTTTGAAGGATCTTTTCACCAGATAGCTGCACAGAGCTACTTCGGAAAGCAAACAGAGGTGGAATGCTGCGCGTCTTTTGCAGAACTGGTAAGAAAAGCAAAGCAACAACCCGATGTGGACGCCGGTGTAATGGCCATAGAAAATTCCATTGCCGGCAGCATTTTGCCCAACTACAGCCTGCTGAAAAATTCAGGCCTGCATGTAAACGGCGAAGTATACCTGCAGATCAAACAGCAGCTCATGGTACTGCCCGGGCAAACGCTGGAGGATATACGGGAAGTACATTCGCACCCAATGGCCCTGCTGCAGTGTATGGACTTCCTGGAAAAGCATCCGCATATTAAACTGGTGGAAACAGAAGATACCGCGCTCAGTGCCAGACATGTGGCCCAGAAAAAGCTGAAAAGCACCGCCGCCATCGCCGGCAAACTAGCCGCAGAGATCTTTGGTCTCGATATCATCGCCCCCAACATCCACACCGCCAAAAACAATTACACCCGTTTCCTGGTTATCTCCCGTAACGGTGTAACACCCGCTCCCGACGCAAATAAAGCCTCCGTATATTTTCAGACCTCTCATGACAGGGGAAGCCTGGCCAAAGTGCTGACCAAAATTGCAGAAGCAGGTATTAACCTTTCTAAACTGCAGTCTTTTCCCATACCGGCTAAAGAATGGACCTACTATTTCCACGCCGATATGGAATTTGACCACCAGGATCTTTTCCATAAAGGCCTGGAGCGCATTACGCCAATGACAGAACATCTGAAAGTATTAGGGATCTATAAAAAAGGTAATACGCATTGAAAACTCCAAATACCAACATCCAAATTCCAAAGAAGACATTACCTGGAAACTGGATGCACTGGTTGGAATTTGGTATTTGGAATTTAAACTCTGGAATTTATGCACATTGAGGTAGCTAAAAGATTACAGCATACAGAAGAATACTACTTCTCAAGGAAGCTGCGGGAGATAGATGAAATGAACAAGGCCGGTGCCAATGTAATTAACCTGGGCATCGGCAGTCCGGATCTTCCTCCGCATCCTTCCGTGATAGCGGCGCTGAACGAATATGCACAAAAGCCCAATACCCATGCCTATCAGGGGTATAAAGGCATACCGGCCCTGCGTAATGCCATGGCAGCCTGGTATCAGCGTTTCTACGGCGTATCGCTGGAAGCAGATAGCGAAGTGCTGCCGCTCATCGGCTCCAAGGAAGGCATCATGCACATCTGCATGACTTACCTGCAGGAAGGCGATGAGGCCCTGGTGCCCAACCCGGGTTATCCTACCTACCGCTCTGCCGTACAGCTGAGCGGAGCTACCGTGGCAGATTACGAACTGGACGAAAAGAACGGCTGGCTGCCTGACCTGGATGCCCTGGCCAAAAAGGATCTGAGCCGCGTAAAGCTGATGTGGGTGAACTACCCTCATATGCCCACCGGCGCAGTTACCAATACGGCTTTTGCAAAAGAGCTGATAGCATTTGCAAAGCAGCATAACATCCTGGTTTGCCACGATAATCCCTACAGCTTCATCCTGAATGATCGTCCGGAAAGCCTGCTGCAGGTGGAAGGCGCCCGGGAGGTGGTATTGGAGCTGAACTCCCTCAGCAAATCGTCTAATATGGCCGGCTGGCGTGTAGGTATGTTAGTAGGCAAAGCCACCTGGATCAGTGAAGTGCTGCGTTTCAAAAGCAATATGGACTCGGGTATGTTCCAGCCCGTACAGATGGCGGCCGTTAAAGCGCTTGAGCTGGGGCAGGACTGGTACGATGAACTGAATACCATCTACCGTGGCCGTCGTCAGAAAGTATTCGAGCTGCTGCAACTGCTGAACTGTACTTTCGATACAAAGCAGGTAGGCATGTTCGTTTGGGCAAAGATACCTGCCACTGCTAAAGACGGATACGAGATCACCGACGAAATACTGCAAAAGGCACACGTATTCATCACACCTGGCGGCATCTTTGGCAGTAAGGGTACCAACTATATCCGTGTAAGTCTCTGCAAGGACGAAGCCGTTTTCTCAGAGGCCATCAATCGCATTCAGTCAATAAAAGCAGTTAAGAATTAAAATTATTCCGGACACCTGTTCTGTAATTATTAATTCTTCATTATTCATTATTAATTATTTTATGGTCGCAACAATAGTAGGTGTAGGATTAATCGGCGGGTCAATGGCCATCACCCTGAAAGAGAAAGGGATGATCAGCCGTGTCCTGGGCGTAGACCAGCGTGAAGAGAACCTGCGGAAGGCACAGGAGCTGAAGATCATTGACGAAGCGCTGAGCCTCGAAAAAGCCATGCAGCAATCATCGCTCATCATACTGGCGATACCGGTAGATGCGCTGTTGCAGCTGCTGCCGGCGGTATTGGATCATGTACAGCCCCACCATGTGATCATGGACGTGGGATCTACCAAGAAACAACTGTTACAGCTTGTTGCCGGTCATCCCAACAGGGGACGCTGGGTTGCCGCCCACCCGATGGCCGGCACCGAGTATTCCGGTCCGGAAGCCGCCATACCGAACCTTTTCACCAACCGTACCATGGTGCTCTGCGATGTAAAGAACAGTGATGAAGATGCGCTGGAAGTGATTGAGACGCTGGTAGAGCATTTGCAGATGCGCCTGGTGTATATGAACGGGGAAGAGCATGATCTGCATACCGCCTACGTATCCCACATTTCGCATATCACTTCTTTTGCACTGGCGCTGACGGTACTGAAGAAGGAGAAAGAGCAGGGCCGCATCTTTGAGCTGGCCAGCGGTGGTTTTGAATCTACCGTACGCCTGGCAAAAAGTTCGCCGGATATGTGGGTGCCTATCTTCAAGCATAACCGTAACAACGTGCTGGACGTGCTGGATGAGCACATCCACCAGCTGGAACAGATGAAAAAATTGCTGGAAGAAGAAGATTACGATACATTTTACAAACTCATACAGAAATCAAATAAGATCCGGAAGATCTTGAAATAATAAAGCATCTTAATTTAAAACATACCATGGACCATCGACGATGGACCATGAACTAAAATAGCAACCAATGGAACAGATCTTAGCAAAAACGAAATTCGCTGATCCGTCTTCGGATAAAAAGCCGCTGATCATCTCAGGGCCCTGCAGCGCAGAAACAGAAGAGCAGGTACTGGCTACCGCCCTGGCCTTGTCTAAAACCGGTAAAGTAGACGTGCTGCGCGCCGGTATCTGGAAACCCCGTACCCGTCCCGGTTCTTTTGAAGGTATCGGAACCAAGGGCCTGCCCTGGTTACAGAAGGCCAAAGAACTCACCGGCATGCCGATTGCCATCGAAGTAGCTACCGCCAAACAGGTGGAAGACGCCCTGCATTTTGGTGTAGACATCCTGTGGGTAGGCGCACGTACCACGGTGAACCCCTTCTCTGTACAGGAAGTAGCCGATGCCCTGAAAGGTGTAGACACTACCGTACTGATCAAAAACCCGATCAACCCCGACCTGGAACTGTGGATAGGCGCGGTTGAACGTATCCAGAAAGCAGGCATCACCAAACTGGGATTGATCCACCGTGGTTTCTCCAGCTATGGCAATACAGAGTTCCGTAACGCGCCCATGTGGCACCTGGCCATCGAAGTAAAACGCCGTATGACCGGTATTCCCATGATCTGCGATCCCAGCCACATTGGCGGCCGCCGCGACATCCTGCAGGAAATTGCCCAGGAAGCAGTAGACCTGGATTACGATGGCCTGATGCTGGAAACGCACGTTGATCCTGATAATGCATGGAGCGACGCCAAACAGCAGGTAACACCCGAAAGATTGGCAGAGATATTGGATGGTATCACCTGGCGTCATGAGCACACCAATCAGAAGGATTTCAATAGCGCTTTGGAAAAGCTCCGCGCCCAGATCAACCAGATCGACGATGAGATCATGCAGCTGCTGAGCAATCGTATGAAAGTGGCTGAGAAAATAGGCGAATACAAGAAAGAGAACAATATCACAATCCTGCAAACCAACCGCTGGAATGAGATCCTGGAACGTGGTATCCGCAAGGGTGAGAAACTGGGCCTGACCAAAGATTTCATCCTGAAATACTTCGACGCTGTTCACCTGGAGTCTATCAACAGGCAGAACAAAATCATGAACGAAGACAAAAAGTAATAAACGGCCATCAGCTAATTGCTATTCAACATGCGCACACTTAAATACCAATTTCAGCAAAGCACCACCACTTATCACCTGGGGGCAGATCTGGCGCAGCTGGGAGATTTTGTGGATCCCGCCCGCACCGTATTGGTAGTGGACGAGAACGTGGATAAACACCACGGCCACAAACTGGCCAACTGGAGAAAGCTGGTGATTCCCGATGGGGAAGATTGTAAGACCTGGGAGGTGCTGGAACAGATCATTAATGGCCTGGTAGAACTGGAGGCAGACAGGAAAACGATGCTGATTGGTATTGGTGGGGGGATGCTTACCGATATGTCGGGTTTTGCCGCCAGCATTTATATGCGCGGTATCCCCTTTGCCTTTGTGCCTACTACTTTACTGGCCCAGGTAGACGCTTCTATTGGCGGGAAGAACGGCATCAGCCACGGGGTGCATAAGAACATGCTGGGTATTATCCGGCAGCCGGAATTCATCCTGTTCGATTATACGCTGCCTGCTACCATGCCTGCAGAAGAATGGCACAACGGGTTTGCGGAGATCATCAAGTATGCCTGCATACTGGATGAAGAGCTGTTCAACTACCTGGAGCAGCATCGTGACAAAGCCATGGAGCGTGATGTGGAAGTACTGCAATTCCTGGTGGAACGTTCTGTGGAACTGAAAACACAGATAGTGCTGGAAGATGAGTTTGAGACCGGGTCCCGCCGCTGGCTGAACTTTGGTCATACGCTGGGGCATGCGGTGGAAAAGATAGAGCACATTGCTCATGGCCAGGCAGTGGCCATAGGTATGGTTGCTGCCGCCAAAATATCTGAAAAGGTGAACGGCTTTCCATCAGAACAGACCAACCGGCTGATGCGCCTGATCAACGACTACCAGCTGCCTGTAACGCTTACTTCTGATAAAGAAAAAGTGTTCGATATCTTCAGGCTTGATAAAAAAAGGGAAAAGGACTTTATCCATTTTGTGCTGCTGGATTCCATTGGCAAGGCTGTTACCAAGCCGGTGCCGCTGGATGAGCTGAAACAGTTATTACAGGAACTTTAGCGTTTGAGTGTTTAAGAGTTTAAAAGTCTGAAGGTGTTACAAATATCAGGTCATCTTCAAACCCCCGAACTATCAAACGCTCCAACTTCAAACAAATTGAATATGCAAGTTATAGTATCGCCAGGCGTCATACAGGGAACCGTTACCGCCAACCCTTCCAAAAGTGCTATGCAGCGTGCGGTAGCAGCCGCCCTGCTCAGCAAGGGGAAAACGGTTATTCACAACCCCGGATTAAGTAACGACTGCCTGGCTGCCCTGGAAGTAGCAGAGAACCTGGGCGCTAAAATAAAACGGGCAGGAGAAGACGTAGAGATCACCAGCAACGGCGTAAAACCTTTTTATGACAGTATCAACTGCGGTGAATCCGGTTTGGGTATCCGTATGTTCACACCTGTTGCCGCCCTGGCAGATATTGCCATTACCATTGAAGGACATGGCAGTCTGGCTACCCGCCCTATGGGCTTTTTTGAAGAAGTGCTGCCGCAACTGGATGTGCAATGTACTACTAACGGCGGTAAGCTGCCTTTGCATATCAGGGGCCCCCTCAAGGCAAAGAACATCACGATAGATGGTTCGCTGAGCTCTCAGTTCCTCACCGGCCTGCTCATGGCCTATGGTGCTGTAGCAGAAGACGTGACCATTACTGTAAAAGATCTGAAGAGCAAGCCTTATATCGCCCTCACCCTGCAACTGATGGAGCAGTTTGGCGTAAAGGTGCAGCAGGAAAATTTCGAGCATTTCCGTTTTGGTAAGCAGCAAACTTACCGCGCCGGTGAGTATACGGTAGAAGGAGATTGGAGCGGCGCTGCATTCTTACTGGTTGCGGCTGCCGTAGCAGGTAAAGCGGAAGTGCATCATCTTAACATTCATTCCGCACAATCTGACAAAGCTATCCTGGAAGCACTGGAAAAAGCAGGCGCGCATTTAGCACCCGGCGTCTTCACGGTGATCGTGGAGAAAGGCAGGTTGCAGGCCTTTGAATTTGATGCTACCGATTGTCCGGACCTGTTCCCTCCGCTGGTTGCTTTGGCAGCCAACTGTAAAGGCATTACCCGGCTCAGGGGGGTAAGCCGCCTGGCGCATAAGGAAAGCGACCGCGGTATAACCCTGCAGGAAGAGTTTGGCAAGATGGGCATCCGTATAGATCTGCTGGGTGATGAAATGCTGGTGCACGGCGGTACCGGTATTAAGAGCGCCAGGGTGCATTCCCACAACGATCACCGTATTGCCATGGCTTGTGCGGTAGCGGCTTTAACAGCCGATGCGCCGGTGCAGATAGACAATGCAGAGGCGGTTAACAAATCATACCCCGAATTTTTTGAACATTTGCAGAAGATAGGGGGTGTTGTACAGAGAGAAGAAGTTAAGATCAATTAAGCAGTTTCATTTTTAAATCTGATGTCAATGAATGGTTTTGGTAGAATATTCCGGGTAAATGTTTTTGGAGAGTCACATGGCGCCAGTGTTGGCGTAAATATAGACGGGGTGCCGGCTGGCCTTCCGTTGAAACAGGAAGATTTTTTAGCAGACCTCGAGCGTCGCAAGGGCGGATCCAGGGGTACTACGCCCCGTAAGGAGGAGGATCTTCCCCACATTAAATCCGGAGTATTTAACGACCTCACTACAGGGGCGCCCATCACCATTCTGTTTGAGAACAACAACACCCGTAGCGCTGATTATGAAAAGCTGCGGGAGTTTCCGCGTCCGGGTCATGCAGATTTTGTAGCCACTAAAAAATATGGCGGCTTTGAAGACTACAGGGGAGGAGGGCATTTCAGCGGCCGCCTCACCCTCAACCTGGTAGCTGCCGGTGTGATTGCCAAGAAGCTGCTGGGGCCCGGTATCACGGTAGCGGCTACCCTGAAGGAAGTAGGCGGCTATGCCGATCCGGAAGAGGGCCTGGAAGCGGCTATTGCGGCAAAAGACTCTGTAGGCGGTATTGTAGAATGCGTAGTAGACGGTCTGCCTATTGGCCTGGGAGAGCCTTTCTTTGACTCTGTTGAATCCTGCCTGGCGCACGCCGCCTTTTCCATACCGGCTATCAAAGGCATTGAATTCGGCGCCGGTTTTGCTGCAGCGCGCATGAAAGGCCTGGAGCATAACGACCCGATCATAGATACCACCGGCAAAACCGCCACCAATCATGCAGGCGGTGTAGTAGGTGGTATTACCAACGGTAATCCCCTGGTATTCCGCGTAGCGGTAAAACCAACCAGCAGTACTCCCAAAGAACAAAATACCCTCAACATAAAAAGCGGGGAAATAGAAACTTTCAGTGTAAAAGGCCGTCATGACCTTTGCATTGCCCTGCGTGTACCCGTAGTACTGGAAGCGGTGACCGCGATGGTGCTGGCAGATTTTATGCTGCTGGAACAGCGGGTGGGAAGGATCTGGAAGTAATTTAATTATTTCGCGTAGTACTGTAAATAAATAAGGGGCTTCAGTAAATCGTCATTTCGAGGAGCTGCACAGATAAGCGCGGGGAGCGACGAAGCAATCTCCCAACCAAATCTATGTTAAGAGATTGCTTCGGCTAATGACTTATTCTTTTACTATTTCTAATAATTCCACTTCAAATATCAAGGTGCTGCCGGGCCCGATCTTGGCTCCCGCCTGGCGGTCGCCATAAGCCAGTTCAGAGGGGATGAACAGTTTCCATTTAGAACCAACGGGCATCAGTTGCAGGGCTTCGGTCCAGCCGGGAATTACGCCATTTACGGCAAAGCTGATGGGTTGTCCTCTGTCTACAGAGCTATCGAATATAGTACCGTCTATCAGGGTGCCATGATAGTGCGTTTTCACCTTATCTGTAAGCGCGGGTTTAGGTCCCGTACCTTCCTTGATCACCTGGTATTGTAATCCGCTGGGCAGTGTAACTACGCCAGGTTTGGTTTTATTGGCGGCCAGGAATTGTTCTCCGGCGGTTTTGTTTTTGGCAATTTTTTCTGCCGCTGCTTTCTGCAGGAAATCTCTTATGCTCATATCACATTGTTCTTTTGACAATAATAAAGGCTGGTTTTTAACAACGTCCTGTATGGCTTTCATTAACAGGGTGGTGTTCAGGTTGGTAAGGCCCTGACTTTTGAGGGAGTTGCCGATATCCTGGCCAATGGCATAGCTCACTGAATCAATACTGGTTTTCAGTGCAGGTGCTGCGGCCGGTTTGGCCTTGGGTTTGGCTTGTGAAAAGCCTTGCAGGCTTGCCAGGCCCAATGCTCCCAGGAATAGGAATTTTCTGATCATATATGCTTTAATTCAATATTGGCAGGCAAGATAGGGAAATTATGCCGTAGCAGCTATAGCTGTAAGTAACATAATGGCAATGAATGCAAAAGATACGGAAATGAGGAATATAGCCTTTTTCATAATGTGGATTTGTGGATGCAGGGTGAAGATAGGAGGTTTGGAGGGGAATGTCAATAATCTTACGTTTTATTTGTAAATTATAGAGGGAAAGAAGCGGGGTTTCGATGTTAAAACCTTTCTGCAATGAAACATAAACCGGATCCTTCAAGAAGGGCTTTCCTGCGTCAGGCAGGCTTGTCTGGCATCGCTTTAACCATCGGCTGTTACTGGCCTGCACTTGGAAATGGTATTGCCGAAATCATCCATGTGGATGATGTAAAAGCCGCCGCTACGGAGTTGATGGCCTGGATATCCATAGACGCCGCGGGCATGGTTACTATCTTCAATCACCGCTCGGAAATGGGCCAGGGAACCTGGCAGTCTATCCCCCAAATTATTGCCGAAGAGTTAGAGGTTAATATGGACCAGGTGACGATCCGGTCCGTCGCCGCCAACCCTGGAAAATATGGCCCGCAACCACAGGAGGGAAGCTTTTCCATACGCGGCTGGTACCAGCAGCTGTTACGTGCAGGCGCTACTGCCCGCGAAATGTTGATAGAAGCGGCGGCCAGGCAATGGAAAGTGAATCCCGGCGAATGCTATGCAGAAAGCGGCGAGGTAATACACCGGGCTACGGGAAAGCGGCTCGGCTACGGAGCCCTTGTAAAAGATGCTGCGAAATCAGATCCTCCGCAGCAGGTAAAACTAAAAGAACGCAAAGACTATAAGATTATTGGTAAGCCCCTGCATCGTAATGATGCCATGCCAAAAACCAATGGTGCTGCAGTGTTTGGACTTGATAAGAAATTACCGGGTATGCTATATGCAGTAGTGGAGCGTAGCCCGAGGTTCAGGGGAAAAGTGAAAAGCTTTGATGATACTGCTGTGCGGTTGCTTAGTGGTGTAAAGTATGTTTTCAAGGTACAAAGGCCGGTTTTCGGTGTAATGTATGAAGGCGTGGCTGTAGTGGCTAATTCGCTGTGGATTGCTCAGAAAGCACGCAAATTCCTGAAGGTAGCGTGGGATGATGATGGCTTTGAGCACCTGGACTCCGAACAGCTTTATAGCAGGATGCAGGAAGACCTGTATAAACCTATAGCCGCTGCTGCATTTGAAACGGCTTTACAAGGTACTGCCGCTCATATAGAGGCGGTATATGAAATGCCTTATCAATCGCACAGCTGTATGGAGCCCCTGAACTGTGTGGCTGATGTAAAGGCAGACAGCGTTGATATATGGGGACCGATACAGGAAGCCAACTGGATACAAAGAGAGCTGAGCGAAAGGTTAAATATACCTGCAGGGAACATCAACGTAAATATGACCTTTCTTGGTGGTGGCTTTGGCAGAAAAGCGTTCCCCGATTATCCCGTTGAAGCGGCGTTGATCTCAAAAGAAATAAAGGCACCGGTACAGGTCATGTGGACAAGAGAAGACGACATGACCCAGGGGCCCTTTCATCCGGGAGCTTTATATAGGTGCAGGGGAGGGGTTGATGCGCAAAAGAAGATCACTGCATTCCAGGTTATTTCCGCTTCACAGGGGATAGGTCCGGGACCTGATAAAGATGCAGCGCCTCAACCCGTAACATTAAACACCGGCAGAATGGACGGCCTTGCAAGCGACTACTATCAATCTATACCGCACTATAGCTTTGGCGGTGTTACCACCAAATCTCCTATACCCACCATGTGGTGGCGTGCGCCAGGTGCAAATACAAATGCATTTGCCTGCGAAAGCTTCATAGATGAACTGGCGCATCTTGTTTCAGAAGACCCGCTTGCGTTCAGGAAAAGGCATTTCACATCCCAGCGCTGCCAGGCATTGGCGGATAAGCTGGCCGCTATCAGTAACTGGTCTGCAAGAGCTAAAAACGATGGATGGGGAGTGGCTATCACAGCATGTTTCGGTAGTATGGCAGGTCATGTGGTAAAGGTATCCCGCCGGCCGGATAAAGGGATTAAGATTGATAAGGTATATGCGTTGATAGATTGCGGTTGGTATGTTAATCCGGATATTATCCGCGCCCAGCTGGAGGGAAGTATTATTATGGCGCTGGGAGCTACCCTACATCATGCTACGCACTTTAAAGACGGCAAAGCAGTGGAAAAGAATTTTTATAACTATCCCATGCCGCGGATAAACGAGATCCCGGAGATAGCGGTGCATATTATGGAGAACAATGAGCAACCGGGCGGTGTGGGAGAGCCGGGTTTGCCTGCTTTTGCGCCTGCCTTGTGTAATGCTGTTTTTGATCTGACGGGGAAGAGGGTGAGGAAGGTGCCGTTTAGCCTGGAGGAGGTATGAGGAGCGGGAGAATTTTTTGCTCATACCTTGTCACGTTTTATTGTACTTGTGTGTCTTACTACTGAAAAGAATATTAAAAAGTAAAATTTAAAAAATAAAAGTCTTTAAAGTAAGCTATACAGTACAAGCAGCATTTGTTGAAAAGAACCGGGAAAATATTCAAACGTTTTTTAAAGATCTGCAGGAGATCACCTGGTGCAAAGCTGTTTTAAGCCCGTCCTGACGTTTAAACTCATTTCCCCGATTGGCTTAGACAACCGGCCACCACACGTCTGCGGCAGCCGGCTGTCAACTCATCCTGTCTTTTTAACTTTCCTCTTCTTTCACTTTGGCACTCCTTCCTACCCGGTCGTTAATCTGCCTCACATTAAAGTACGTGCGTACAAACACGGCATCATTTACCATTGCCTCTACGAGGTCATCCAGCACATTCAACTGCCGGCGGGCCTGGCCTATCAGTTCAGGAATACTGTCAGTGGCGGATTTCCGCGCACCCAGTATCACATTCCTGGCGGGCGTCATCGGCTCTGTAGTAGTCAGCAACTGTTCCAGGGAGGCTACTTCTTCTTCAGTTGCCTGGAATTCGGCAAGATCAGCAAGATGTTCACGCGCGTACTTCGCTATGCGCTGGCAGCGCTGCATCACCAGCTGGCTGGCGCCGCTTCCCAGGGTAGTAAATGAATAGTTTACCGCCTGTAGCAGCACATGATCATTAACCAGCTTTGCATAAGACCGCAGCTTAAGGCTTAGCTGAAATGCCTGCTCAACTACCTGTAGCATATGCGCGTCTTTTCGTTTTGTGTAGCCTTTTGTTTCATGTGTTGCCTGTAATTGTGACTGATGTAATATATCAGCTACCGTTTTACGCAGGTTATCAACCACCGGCGTTATCGGTGTTAATTGGTTCCAGGCAGCAGAAAACTTATCCAAATGTGATAATACAGCCTGGTACATGTCCACCAGGTTTAATTGACGTCTGGTCATTTTTTTGAAATTTTAAGGTTATTAAATGTTGATTTTTCATGCCAGCGATAAAGCCCTGTCATTAGGAGCCGCCGGCATCGTTTTTACATCTGCAGCTGTATAGGTTATGCGATCAACGTTGACCATGCAATGGTAGGACAAAGAAAAATGAGAGATTTTCTCATTTGAGAAATTCCGGACAGGTTTTTTATCAAAAAATTTTGTATTGGTCCGTCTTTGAGACCTGTACTTCTCAGATAATATTCCTGTTAGCTATTTAAAGCGGGCCCGATCTGACATCAGCAGCAGCATTAAACTGGTCAGCGAAGATGATGCGCAGGACTATTCATTTATCCTGCCACTACTTTCAATATTAACCGCTAAAAACTGACATTTTTTTTAGGACGTTGCGCTGACAGATCGAAGATGTTTGATGTAAGATTACGGATATTCAATGTAAGATAACAGATGTGCGCTGCAAGCTGACAGGTGTGCGTTGTAAGCTGACAGATGTATCGTGATAGATCAAAGGTATTCAATGTAAGACAACAGACGTGTCATGTAAGCTGACGGATGTATCGTGCGAGATAACAGATGTATCGTGCAAGCTGACAGAAGTGCCTTGTGAGCTTACAAGTGTATGCTGCAAAGGGCTAAATATCCCGCACTGGCTGACAAATATTCCTTATAAGATTAAACTGCCCTTAAATGCCTCAATTTAATGATCTGGATCAATTTTTTTTAAATGGCGTTATCATAATTTCGCATGAGCCTGTGATAATAATAATTTAATTAACAAAAAAAATTTCAAATGAATTATCAAATCATTAAGCTATTGCAGGCTTACAACGCCTATTCCGAATCCCTTTTAAGAGAACTTACACGCAGAATTGTATTCAGGAAGTTTGATCCGGGAGAAGTGGTGCTCAGAGAAGGAGATGTCTGCCGTTACATTTACTTTATTGTGAAAGGTGGATTAAGAGCTTACATGCTAAGAGGAATAAAGGAATACACCACCTGGTGTATGCTGGAAAACGATCTTGCAACAGCGGCCGACAGCTTCTTTCTCCAGATTCCGGCCAGGGAGTATATTGAAGCGTCTGAATACACAGAAGTGATATGTTTGTCTTATGAGGACTACTCTTTGCTTTGTGACGCGTTCCCTGTCTTCCAGAAAATGGTGCTTAAACTACTTGGGCAGTATTATGCTAAGTTCTACCAGCGCGCCGTAGATCTCGTGGCATTAACAAAAGAAGAAAGATACCGGCACCTTATTGAGAAAGAACCAGAACTGGCACGACGGCTGCAACTGACTCACATCAAATCTTACCTGAACATGAGCCAGGCTTCTTTAAGCCGGATCAGGGACAGAGATAAGGACAGGGGTTAAACAAAAAACAGGGGCAAAGATCACCACCTTTGCCCCTTTTTTTAAGTAAAGCTATTACTGTTTCACCACCGGCAACTCCACCTTAGATGCATGCTCTGCATCATGATAGATCTTTATCGTTGCCTTCCGGAAATCCTTATCATCACAATGATAAATATCTGTGAACACCTGCGGGTTCCGGTCTACCAGCGGGAACCAGCTGCTCTGCACCTGTATCATGATCTTATGCCCCTTCTGGAATGTATGCGCTACATCCGGTAATGTAAACTTTACCTGTGTAGGTTTATTGGGCTCAAAGGGGGCAGGCTTTTCCAGGCTGTTACGGAACTTGCCGCGCATTACCTCTCCGCGTACCAGCATCTGGTAGCCGCCCATCGGGTAGGTAGATGAAGGCACCCGGCGATGCTCAGTCGGCGCATCCTCTTCGTACCTGAAATCATCCGGGAACACATCTATCACCTTTACAATAAAGTCGGCATCCGTACCGCTGATGCTCACCACCAGGTCTGCCACCACCGGACCCGCGAGCGTAACATCATGCTGCAGCACATCGCTTTCAAATACCAGCACATCCGGACGGCGGGCAGCAAATCGCTGATCATCTGTCATGTAATTAATAGTGCGGCTGAAATGTACATCTTCTGTATAAGGCACCGGTTTGGCAGGATCGCTGATGTATTCGCTGAAACCATCACCGGCAGCAGGTTTGTTGAATCCCAGCTTACCACCCGCCTGCAGGTATACCGGCTGCGGTTGCATATCTGCCGGAGGCCACTGCGGTAATCTTTTCCATTGATTTTCCCCGGTAAAGAAGATAGTGGCTTCAGCGATATCCGGCTCTGTACCTTTTCCTTTCAGGTAATAATTGAAGAAGGGAAACTCGATGTTCTTAAAATACCATTCAGCAGTATTACTGCCAAAACGTACATTGCCCAGGTGATCGCCCTTTTTGCTGGCCCACTGCCCATGATACCAGGGGCCCATTACCAGCTTATTATTGGTACGCGGGCTCTGCTTTTCAATTGCAAAATAGGTGTGCCAGGCGCCAAAGCAGTCCTCTGCATCAAACAACCCGCCTACCTCTAACATAGCCGGCTGTACGTTCTTCAGGTGCGGCCTTACGTTACGCGCTTTCCACCACTCATCATAGTTGGGATGGTTGTACAGGTCTTTCCAGAAGGCAATACTATCACCCATCAGTTTCGCAAAGTTCTTCAATGCCCCCGTTTCCAGGTAAAATTTATAGCTGTCACGGGTGTAGTAGTTAAACGCTTTAGGTCCTACAGTAGTAGGCTTGGGCCGTGGCTGACCAAAGCTCGTATAAAAGGGAAACCCGTCAAATACGAAGAAAGCCCCATTGTGGTGAAAATCATCTCCCTGGAACCAGTCTGTTACCGGGGCCTGGGGGCTTACGGCCTTCAATGCCGGGTGACCGCTCAGCGCTGCCATGGTGCTGTAAAAACCAGGGTAGGAGATACCCGTTACCCCCACCTTGCCATTGTTGTTCTGCAGGTTCTTCACCAGCCAGTCGATCGTGTCGTAGGTATCACTGGCCTCATCAATATCGTTTTTGCCTTTTTTATTGGGATTATAGGGCCGTACATCTACAAAGGTGCCTTCACTCATCCAGCGGCCCCTGACGTCTGTTATAACGAGTATATATCCCTCTTTCATGTAATTCATCCATTCATTACGCCAGAAGGCACGATATTCTTTCTCTCCGTAAGGCGCGCAACTGTACGGCGTGCGCGACATCAATATCGGGTGCTTTTCCGAATTGTCTTTCGGCAGGTATACCGAAGCAAATAAACGAACGCCATCCCGCATGGGGATATAGACCTCTTTTTTTGTATAGTGCTCATACATCCAGAGAGAGTCCTCATTAAGGGCTTTGGCCAAAGCCGGGAATACAAGCAGGATAGCTATTACCAGCCAAAGATGTTTTCTCATAAGTCGATTTTGGTTTAGATCAAGCGATAAATTTACTAATTTCGGCGTATGCACATAGAACAATTCCGCGAGTATTGCCTTTCTTTGAAAGGCGTAACAGAGGAATTCCCGTTTGGAGAAGAAACCCTCGTATATAAAGTGATGGGCAAAATGTTCGCCCTGACAGATATCACCGCTTTTGAAAGCGTTAACCTGAAATGTGACCCCGAAACTGCCATTGAACTGAGAGAACGCTACGATGGCGTCACCCCCGGTTATCATATGAATAAAAAACACTGGAATACGGTAGATATGCACGCCGGCATCTCCGATAAACTGATCTATTCCTGGATCAAAGACTCCTACGACCTGGTAGTAGCCAGCCTCCCGAAAAAGGTAAAAGAGGAGCTGCTAAAAATCAGCTAAATTAAATTGTCTGATTCACAGTTAATATTCTTAAATTTGGTTGGAACGTTATGAACTACCAGCCAATGAAAGAAGGCCTTACTCATTTGGAGGCATCCTCGCTGCAACAATTGCAACAAAATAGTGAACAGGCTTTGGCAATGCTCATGAGGCATTATTATGCTGATCTCTATAATTATGCTGCAAGATTTGCCCGGGATGAGCCCCTGATAAAGGATTGCATTCAGGAAGTATTTATAAGCCTCTGGCAACGAAGAGAAACTGCAGGCTCCATCTTTTCACTGCGGTATTATCTCCTGCGGGCCGTTAAAAATAAGGTGCTCAAAGCCCTCTATTATAATGACCGCAAAACCGGCCTGGCCAACTTCCGGGATGATTATGACTTTTTCCATGAATTCTCCATTGAACGTATCATTATTGAAAGACAGATCTCCGAGGAAAAAGCCGAAAAGCTGAAACGCACCCTCGCTTTGCTTACCAAAAGGCAAAAGGAGGTGATCTACCTGAAATTTTACCAGCACCTGGACCATGGACAAATTGCCGAGCTGATGAGTGTCAGCCGCCAGTCTGTTTACAACCTGCTCCATGAGGCCATCCAGAAGCTCAGAAACCTCTGGCATACAGAGTTTATAACCCGCTGAGCACTTTCCGCAAAAAAATATTTTCAGATTAACCAGTAGATTCTGCCCGCCGGCGGAACATATATATGTAACAAGGCGCCATGAAAGATTTCCGGTTGTTCGATATTACCGACTTTGTACTTGACGAGGATTTTATACGCTGGGTGTATGAAAAAAAGGAAGAGGATGAGATCTTCTGGAATAACTGGCTGCGCCAGCATCCGGGTAAGCATCTTGTTATAGCAGAAGCCCGGCGGATACTGGAATCGCTTAAAACAGCAGAATTTGCCATTCCGGATCATGTGGTATCCCAGGAAGTGGACAGGCTGCTGCAAACCATCCGGGATCAACATGAACCAGCGCAGCTTACTGCCCGGCGCCGCCATACCTGGCGGTATGCAGCGGCGGCCGCCATCGCCATACTATTAACTGTAGCAAGTGTAAAATACATCTCCTTTGGTGGAAAAACAGGTTCGACCAGGATGTCATATGCATCGCTCACGGCCGACAGGCGCCTGATAGAAAATGTAAATACATCCAACACCCCCGTTCACCTTTCACTGCCGGATGGCAGCAGTATCGAACTGGCGCCCGGGAGCCGCATCGGTTATGTCCGCAACTTTGACAGCAGCGGTTCCAGGGACGTTTACCTCTCCGGCGAAGCCTTTTTCGACGTAGCCCGCATTCCTAACCGCCCCTTCCGGGTGTTTGCTAACGATATCGTTACAAAAGTGTTAGGCACCAGCTTCAGTGTCCGCTCTTTTGAAGCCGATACTACCATACAGGTGATCGTCAGAACAGGAAAGGTCAGCGTATCCGCCTACAATGAAAATCCGGACCATACCCCCGCAGACGCATCAGGCAGTCCCGACGAAGTGATACTGGCGCCCAACCAGCGCCTGGTATATGAAAAGACCGCACAAAAATTCCAGAAAGTGCTGCTCGAAAACCCGGTGATGACCCTGTCTGCAGAAGCAGACCGTAATATGGTATACGATGAAGCGCCCCTTGAAAAGGTATTCAGCGCCATCGCAAAGGCCTACGATATTACCATTGTATACGACACTGAACTATTACAACATTGTACCGTAACGGCAGACCTCCGGCATGAACCTTTTTACCGGAAACTGGACCTGGTGTGCAGAGCGATAGGCGCCAGCTATGAAGTGATTGACGCACAGGTAGTGATACAAGCCGGGGCCTGCGATTGAAGGCAGAAACTTGTTAAACTCGTAAACTATTTGATATGAATAACACATTCACATAATCACCTTTTGCCATTTCGTTAAAAAAAGAACCGGTATTGCTGCGAACAATACCGGCTCTGTAAGATTGCCCCCGGCGGCTAACCAGCGGGGCAAAACGTCTGTTAAAACTGATTGCTTTAATCAAACATTCCAAAGTTATGAAAAAAAGGAGACCCACTAACTTGTTATTCTACCGGGTTATGAGACTAGGGCTACTTCCATTGATACTGATACTTTGCCTCACAGGAATTATCTACGCCAAGCCGACCAGTGGCCAGGAGGTGCTGGACAGGAAAATTAACCTGATTGCAGACCAGCAACCTGTAAAATCTGTACTGGGCGAGATCAGCAAACTGGCAGACATCAGGTTTGTATACAGCGTGCAAAAGATTCCCGCCAATAAAAAGGTGTCGCTCACTGCACACGATCAGCGGCTGGGCGCCGTGCTGGATCAGCTGCTGCAACCGCTGGCTATCAACTATTATGTGTCTGGCGACCAGATCGTACTTACCTGTCAGAACAATGGTGGAGGAAACCTGCTGTCACTGCGCATTGAACCTGATAAAATGATCCCCGAAGCTTATGTGGTAAAGGTAGTCACCGGTAAGATCACCGATGAAGCCGGCGCTCCCCTGGGCGGCGTATCCATACAGGTAAAAGGTACCAACAGGGGTACCGCTACAGATGCCAACGGAAATTTTTCCATCAGTGCAGACCCCGGTGAAACACTGGAGTTTACCATGATCGGGTATAAAACATATGCTGTAAAAGTAGGAGCGGAAGCTACCCTGAACATCCGCATGGAACCTGATGTAGCCCTGCTGGAACAGGTAGTGGTAGTGGGCTACGGTACGCAAAAGAGAAGTACGCTCACCGGCGCTATTGCTTCCGTTAATTCCAAAACCATCTCTGAACTGCCGGTAGCCAGTGTTGAACAGGCGCTGCAAGGCAGGGTGGCCGGTCTTACCGTTACCAATAACGGCTCTCCCGGTACATCGGCCCTGGTAAGGATCAGGGGTATTAGCTCCATCAGCTTTGCTTCAGATCCGCTGTATGTGATAGATGGTTTTCCCACAGGTAACCTTTCCAACTTTGATACCCGCGATATAGAAGGCGTTGAAGTGCTGAAAGACGCCAGCGCCGCCGCCATCTACGGTTCACGCGCTACCAACGGCGTGATCATCATCTCAACAAAGAAAGGCAGAAGGGATGGCGGGCTGAAAGTATCTCTCGACTCTTATGTTGGTACACAAAGCGCCTGGAAGAAAATAGACCTGTTGAATACACAGCAGTACCTGCAATATGAAAGAGCGCTCAACGGCGCAGCAGGCATCGCTTTACCGCCCCGCCTGGAGCCGGCTAACTTCAACCAGCCTATCTATGAAGGTACTACCCAAACCTATGCGCAAACCAATACCGACTGGCAGGATGCTTATTTCAAAAGCGGCATCATCACCCAGCACAACCTGGCGGTGAGTGGCGGTAATGAAAGATCAAGGTTCTATTCTTCAGCCGGTTATTTCAAACAGGATGGTATTGCACAGGGCGTGGACTATGAAAGAGGAAATTTCCGTATCAACTCTGATCACAACATCAGCAAGCTCTTTACTTTCGGGCAGAGCCTGTACTTCTCGTATTCTGATCAGCGTTATGACAATACCTCCGGCAACCGTACCCGCCTGGTAAATGTAGTGCGCAGCATGCCTTATCTGCCGGTGTATGACCCTACTACCAAAGGCGGTTACCGTGGTGCAGAGAATAGTGTGGATGGGGCGGACCCTACCAACCCGATAGAGGACGCCGTTCTCCTGGGTGATGCCCATAACAAAACTTTCAAGTTGCTGGGTACCGCCTTTGTGGAACTGAATTTCACTTCCTGGTTAAAGTTCCGTTCCACCTTCGGTGTGGATTATGTAAGTCTTTATCAGCACCAGTTCGCGCCTATATATGATGATAAAGGAAGGAACTCTCCGGTAGCTGTTATTACAGACATGCGTAATAATACCACCACCAAATTGTATACGCAGCAGCTCACGTTCGATAAAACATTCGGCAAACACCATGTAAATGCAGTCGCTGTTTTTGAAACACAGGGATCAAAATATTACCAGGAAAATGCTTCCGGCAACCAGAACTCTAATGATATTGAAACCTTTGATGGCGCCAGTAACATCAGCTTTAAGTCCATCAGGGCAGAGAACTTCCTGATGTCCTACATTGGCCGCATCAGCTATGAGTTTGGAGAAAAGTACCTGTTGAGCGCTGCCATACGCCGTGACGGATTGTCTATATGGGCGCCGGGCAGAAAATATGCTGCTTTCCCCTCTGCTTCTGTTGGCTGGAAAATAGACCGTGAGCCTTTTATGAAGAATATTCCTGCCATCTCCGAACTGAAAATAAGAGCAGGTTATGGAGAAACAGGCCTGGATGCTACCAACGCTTTCTACAATGTAACCACAGGCGGTGTGTATTATCCCTGGCAGGTGGTGGTGCGTGCCAATGGCGCTACTTATCCCTTTGGAAATAACAATACCACCGGCAACGCATCCTATTACAATACACTCAGCAACCCGGACCTGGAATGGGAAAAGACCAAACAGATCAACATCGGTTTAGACCTGGGCCTGTTGGATAACAGGATCACGCTTACAGCCGAATATTTCCGCCGTAAGACAGACAACCTGATATTGAACGTACCCACACCTGGCTCTTTTGGCTTCAACGGCACAGGTTCTTATATCAACGCTGCCTCCATGCAGAATAAAGGCTTTGAGTTCCAGGCAGGCTATAATAAAACAAAAGGCGACTTTACCTGGAATGCTACCGGTAACATTACTTTCATCCGCAACAAAGTGCTGAAGATGAATACGCCGAATGCTACTATAGACCAGGGCGGCGATGCAGACTTTGGCGGTGGCGCCGCCATCACGCGTACGGCAGCCGGTCAGCCTATCCAGTCTTATTACGGCTATATAGTGGAAGGTATCTTCCAGAGCGAAGATGAGGTGCAGAGAAGTCCGGTACAGGTGCCGGGTAATTTACCCGCCAAGAGAACAGCCGCGGGAGACCTGAAATTCAGAGACCTGAACGGAGACGGTAAGATCACCGATGCCGACCGCACCTACCTTGGCAGCTATATTCCAGACTTCAGTTATGCGTTGAACCTGGGCGCTAACTATAAGAATTTCGATCTTTCCCTGTTCTTCCAGGGTGTACAAGGCAACGAGATATTCAATGCAGCCAGGGTGATCACTGAAGGGATGGCCCGCCTGTTCAACTCAGGTACTGCAGTGCTGAATGCATGGACGCCATCTAACACCAATACGGATATACCCCGTGCCATCAGCGAAGATCCCAATCAGAACGTTCGCCCCTCTACCCGTTGGATAGAAGACGGCTCTTACCTGCGCCTGAAGAACGTGATACTCGGATACAATATACCCGGCCCCAGGTTAAAAACACTCTCCGGGGGGGCTATCAGCAGCTTCAGGGTATATGTTTCTTCTCAGAACCTGTTAACATTTACCGGCTATAAAGGCTGGGATCCGGAGATCGGGTCCAAGAACACCACGCTGACCAACGGCGTTGATTATGGCCAGTACCCGGCCGCCAGATCATTCCAGGTTGGCGTGCAGGTGGGGTTTTAATGTTAACTGAAAACTTAAAAGAATCGATATGCAATACTCAAATTTCTATAAATCGCTGGCAGGGGTTGTGATGATAACGGGCACTGTTTTCCTGGCCTGTAATAAACAGCTGGATAAAACAGACCCCAGTCACCCTACACTCGAAACATTCTTTAAGAACAGTGCTGAACTGGTGGGCGGCACCAATGCCATCTATTCTATTTTTCACAGCGGCTCACTGGTGGGCAGAGAATGGTTCTTTGTGCATGATCTCAGGAGTGACGATGTGGCCAGCGGCGGTAGCCAGCTGGAACAGCCCAGGGGCCAGATATTGAATGGCGCCACCGCTACTGATAATACGCTGGTGAAAGATGTGTGGAACGGCCTGTATACCATTGTTCATCGCGCCAATACCGTGATCGATAACGGCCCGAATGTGACAGACAATACCGAGCTGCGCGATCGTTGTGTAGGAGAAGCGAAATTCTTCCGTGCATGGGCCTATTTTGAACTGGTCACCAACTGGGGAGCCGTACCGATATATACTACACAGGTAACCGCACCAGATCAGTTCCAGCCCAGGAGATCAGAAGAGGAAGTATATACCCAGATCATCACCGATCTGACAGATGCCATCACCGCACTACCCGCTACTACAGATGATCAGGGCCGCGCAACCAAGGGCGCCGCGCACGCTTTACTTGGCAGGGTACACATGCAGAAAGGAGATTATGCAGCCGCCAAAACTGCATTGCAGGCAGTGATCAGCTCTGGTTTATATAGTCTCGTGCCTAACTATACTTATAATTTCGATGAAGAGCACGAGTTCAATGCAGAATCAATCCTGGAAGCAGTGTTCTTTGACCGCGGCGATAATAACTTTAACTGGGGATACACCGGCGATGATCAGCCAAATGCTCAACCGCAAAGTACGGTGCGCAACCAGGAATATTCTCCCATCGCATGGCGTAACCTCATTCCGTCCAACCGCTACCTGAACGAATTCGAATTCCAGGATGCCGCCGCCGGAATACCGAAGACAGATCCCCGCTTCGGTATGTCTGTATACCAGACAGGAGATAAATATTTCAATAATACGTTAACATTGACAGACGCCGCCCAGAATGGTAACGCTTCTGTGGTAAATGGCGTTACCAAAAAGATCAGCTGGCGCAAATACATGCTGATCTATAAGGATAACAGCACCTTCCATCCCGGCGGTATCAACCAGCGCATTATCCGCTATGCAGATGTGCTGCTGATGATGGCGGAATGCGAAACAGAATTGGGCAGCGCCGCCGCTGTTGTTACCGGCTACCTGAACCAGGTACGCGACAGGCCCGGAGTTGAAATGCCGCATTATCCCACAGCTAAATATCCCTGCAACAGCAAGGCAGAACTGATAAGGGCCATTATGCACGAAAGGACCGTTGAGCTGGGAGATGAAGAAGTGCGCAACCGCGATATCCTCCGCTGGAGAAGAAAGGGATATTTTACAACCGATCCGCTTTCTTATTTCAGGCCTGACCGCGATGAACTGTTACCTATTCCACAGTCAGAAATAGATAACAATCCTGAACTGGGCGCGGGCGGCATCAACAAGCAGAATCCGGGTTATTGATAAACATGAACATCCGCATATTATTGATCTTCGCTGTGCTGGCTGCCGCATGTAAGCAGTCAGCACAGCATGCTTTATTTACCGCCTTACCTTCCGCTCAGTCGGGCATCCGCTTCAGCAACGTTATAAAGGAAGACGATACCTCCGCCTCATTTATCAACGAGTTTGGCTATATGGGCGGCGGCGTAGGGATAGGGGATTTTAACAACGACGGACTGAAAGATATTTTCTTTGCAGGTAACCAGGTAAGCTGCCGGCTTTATCTTAATAAAGGCCATCTTCAGTTTGAAGATATTACGGAGAAAGCAGGTGTTGGCACTGCGGTATGGGCCACCGGCGTAAGCATTGCAGATGTGAACAATGATGGCTACGATGATATATTTGTCTGCACCTTTGGTAAAGACCTGCAGCAACGCGCGCATACCTTGCTGTTCATCAATCAGCACGATCTTACTTTCAGAGAGTCTGCCCGCGAATACGGGCTGGCAGACAGCAGCTATTCTACCCAGGCGGCATTCTTTGACTATGATAAGGATGGCGATCTGGATATGTATCTGCTTAACTACATGCTCAATGGTCCCAATGCCAATACCATCTTTCCCAAAGATCTCAGCGGTCATTCTCCTGCCAATGATAAGCTGTACCGTAATGAAGGCACACCGCCCGGCGCCACGCATCCGGTGTTCAAAGATGTAACGCTGGAAGCGGGCATCAGGGAAGATGGTTACGGTTTAGGCATAGTGATCAGCGATCTGAATAACGATGGCTGGCCGGATATTTATGTGGCCAATGATTTTCTTTCAAACGACCTGCTCTGGCTGAATAATCATGACGGCACTTTTACCAACAGTATTGCGCGGTCTGTCAGGCACCAGAGCTACTCCAGCATGGGCGCCGATGTAGCAGACATCAACAACGACGGCCTTCCTGACATAGCAACCCTTGACATGATGCCCGAACACAACGGGCGCAAAAAACTCATGTATTCCTTCATGAATTATGACCGCTATGAAGCGGAACGCGCCATGGGCTATGAGCCTTCCTTTATGCGCAATATGCTGCAGCTGAACAACGGCGTTTATCCCGGCAGCCAGGTGCCTTTCTTCAGTGAGATTGGCCAGCTGGCAGGTGTTTCAGAAACAGACTGGAGCTGGAGTGTGCTGATGACGGATTTTGACAACGATGGCTGGAAAGACATGCACATCACCAACGGCATAGGCCGTGACTTCATCAATGCAGACTTTCTTGATTTTACCAATAACCTGGGCAACATCCGCGATAAACAGGAACAACGTAAACGCATACGCGACAAATTGGTTTCCCTGGATCACATCAGGCTCAGTAACTACCTGTATCTTAACAACGGCGACTATACGTTTACAGACGCGTCTGCCAAAGCTGCCATCAACCAGCCATCCATGTCTAACGGCGCCGCCTGGGCAGATTTGGATAATGATGGCGATCCTGACCTGGTGATCAACAATATCAACGATCCCGCTTTTGTTTTCATTAACAATGCCCGCCATCATTACCTGGGCATTGAGCTGAAAGGCTCACCCGCCAACCTGCGCGGCTTTGGCGCAAAAGTGTGGGTATATCGCAGGGGCGCCGCCTGTATGCAGGAGCAAAGCCCGGTGCGCGGTTACTGCTCTTCTGTAGACCAGCGCCTGCTGTTTGGCCTGGGAGATGACGATCATGCAGACTCCGTATTGATAACCTGGCCCGATAACAGCCGCCAAACGCTGCGAAACATCCGCGCAGATACGGTGCTGACCCTTTACGCAAAAGATGCGGCGCCAGGAGCGCCTGCCCTCCACTATCAGCCGCTTACCATGATGGATGATGTTACAACCGCCATAAAGGCCCTTTACAGGCACGTAGATCATCCGGTTAATGATTTTAATACCCAGCGCCTGCTGCCTCAGAAATACTCGCAGCAGGGGCCTTATATTGCAACCGGGGATCTGAACGGAGACGGGCGTACGGACTTTTTCCTGGGCGGTGCATTTAACTTTTCCGGGCAGGTGTTCCTGCAGCAGCCGGATGGTACCTTTGCAGGTAAGCCGCTGGCCGACAGCACTAAACGCCAGGAAGATACCGACTGCCTGCTGCTGGATGCAGACGGCGATAAAGACCTTGACCTGCTCATTGCCAGTGGAGATACCCGCTACCCCGAAGGTTCTCCTTATTATCGTCCCCGCCTGTATCTCAATGACGGCAAAGGCCATTTTACCCTGCAGGCGAACGCCATTCCCCCGGGAATCAGTACCATCACCGCCTGTGTAAGTGCCGGAGATTACGACGGCGATGGCGACCCGGACCTGTTCATAGGAGGGAGGGTGTCTGCCGTTTACCCATTGGCCCCCGCCAGCTATATTCTCCGCAACGATAAGGGCATCTTTACAGATGTTACGGCCGCCGTTTGCCCTGCTTTGCAACGCGCCGGGATGATCACATCTGCCATCTGGACAGACCTGGATAATGATCATCAGCCCGACCTGGTCATTGCGGGCGACTGGATGCCGCTGCGCTTTTTCCGCAATGAGCATGGCCGCCTGAAAGAGTTCAGCACCGGGCTTTCACAGGTAAACGGCATGTGGCGCAGCCTTGCTGCAGCCGATATTGACAACGACGGCGATATGGACCTGATAGCCGGTAACTACGGCCTTAATTGCGTATACCGTGCGGATTCCGCTCATCCCATGCAGCTGTTTGCCGCAGACCTGGATGGTAACGGTAGTATTGATCCCATACCTTTTTACTATATCATGGGGGATGACGGCCAGCGGCGCCCTTACCCGGCCATTAACCGCGGACAATTATCAGAACAGGTCCCCGGCGTTAAAAAGAAATTCCTCTACCACCGCAATTATGCCCGCGCCACTTTTGATGACCTTTTCAAAGGCAGGGAAGAAGGCCTGCTCAAATTCACCTGTGATGAAACCCGCAGCTGTTTCCTGGAAAACCTGGGTAATGGCAGGTTCAGGAAACATCCGCTCCCCATTGAAGCGCAGTTTGCCCCTGTAAACGCCATCCTCTGCACCGACATAGATAAGGACGGCTATACAGACCTGCTGCTGGCTGGTAATGAATACCAGGCAGACGTAATGACCGGGCGTTATGATGCCCTCTATGGCTGCCTGCTGATAGGCAGTAAGGAAAAAACATTCAGGGCAGTGCCCCCTGTAGCAAGTGGTTTTATACTGAACGGGGACGTGAAAGACCTGGCATTGATAGCCTCCCCCGCTGGCGGAAATGTAGTGCTGGCAGCAGTTAACAACGACTCTCTCAAAGCCTTTAGACTAAACCACAAAATCCAAAATCCAAATACCAAATCCCAAAATCCAAATTCCAGGCTGTAAGGTAAGCCCCTCTGCGCGCTGGAATCTGGATTTCGGGATTTGGAATTTGGAATTTGTAATCTGGATTTTTACTTCTTATTGATAGCCAGTATCACCCTTGAATACCTGGCATAGCTGATCTCTACCTCGGTACCTGCCCGGTAACCGTCCAGGGCGCCGCGGGTCCAGTAAAACAACCTTTTCCGCTTTGTATCGGGCAGCTGTACCATGAAGTTGGTCTGGGTGTTGTTATTCTCATGATAAACCGCTTCCAGCGGGGCGTTGATCAGGCCCTTCTGCAGCTTGATCAGGTCTTTGCGGATGGTAAAGTAGCGTACTTCCGTTACTTTGATCAGCGCGAAGATCAATGCTATAACAAAAGACAACAGCCAGATCCAGAACCAGCCGTTCTTATAGGAGAACATGGAGGTTTCTGCTTCATCTGTGGTGCTGTTTCTAAGGAAGATCTGTGGTATTACTACAGCTAACACCATCAGGAAAAGGCCAATAAATACGAACTTGATGACTTGCTTTTTATTCTTTTTAAGAGCATCCTGCAATAAGAAATGCTCTTCCGTGGTCATAAAAGAAAAATCTTGCATAGGAAGGTACGGGTTTTCTTATAGCTAATATATATATAAATCAGTAATTATTTTGATTTAATATATGATATTTTCTTTTTTTTAGTATATTACGCGCTTACTCGAACATGCCGTTTGTTCCCGGCGTTTTAATATCCTTCCCCTTGATCAGCATGGCTTTCTCTACTGCGGAGTGGAACATATCCAGGTACTGCCGGCGGCGGTCGTCTGTACGGTAACGCTCAAAATCGTTCATGGAGGCGAAAGACAGGACATGGATCTCGTCCGGCACCTCGGTTTCATCGGCCTTTTTATCTGTCTTCAGGCGTAATTCCAGCATACCGTTGAAGGAGGGAAGCAGCGGAAGCACTTTTCTTTCATAATCTTGGAAGGTCTCGTATTGGCCAGGTTTTACGTATACCAGTAGGGTAAAGTAGATTCTTTCGGTGTTCATAACATGGAATCGATAAATTGTCCTTTATAAATATACCCAAAATAAATGTGCCACCACGGCAGCCCGTGATGGCACATTGTTATAAAGATGTTAATGACTGAAAGGTTGTTCAGGCTTCTGCTTCTGCATAGGCGCTAACCGGCTCGCAGGTACATATCAGGTTCCTGTCGCCATGCGTATTGTTTACACGGCTTACAGAAGGCCAGAATTTGTTCAGCTTCACATACTCCAGCGGGTAGGCTGCCTGCTGGCGGCTATACGCAAAAGGCCATTCATCGGCAGTGATCACAAACTGTGTATGCGGTGCATTTTTCAGCACGTTGTGCTGTTTGTCTGCCTTGCCTTCTTCAATGGCTCTGATCTCTTCACGGATGGCCAGGAGGGCATCACAGAAACGGTCCAGTTCAGCTTTATCCTCACTTTCAGTAGGTTCTATCATGATAGTGCCCGGTACAGGGAAGCTCATGGTAGGCGCATGGAAACCGTAGTCCATCAGGCGTTTAGCCACGTCTTCTGCTTCGATACCGGCGCCGGCCTTGAAGGGGCGCAGGTCTACGATGAATTCATGTGCGCAGGTGCCGTTCACACCTGTATACAGAATGTCATATGCCTTTTCCAATCTTGCCTTCATGTAATTGGCATTCAGGATCGCGTATTCAGAGGCCTGTTTAACGCCATTGGCGCCCAGCAAACGGATATAGGCATATGAAATAAGCAGGATGCTGGCAGAACCGTAAGGTGCGGCGGAAACAGCCTGCGCTTTTTCTTTTCCGTTCAGGGATACGTGACCCGGCAGGAAAGGCGTAAGGTGTTTTGCCACGCAGATGGGGCCCATTCCGGGACCGCCACCGCCGTGCGGAATGGCAAAGGTCTTATGCAGGTTCAGGTGACAAACATCCGCGCCAATAAGGCCCGGTGCTGTTAAACCTACCTGTGCGTTCATATTGGCGCCATCCATATATACCTGTCCGCCAAATTCGTGTATAGTGCTGCAGATCTCTTTCACACTTTCTTCATATACACCGTAAGTGGAAGGATAAGTGATCATGATACCGGCGAGATCTTTTGCATGGGCGGCTGCCTTTGCTTTCAGATCCGCTACGTCTATATAGCCGTTCTCCAGCGCCTTTACAACCACCACCTTGAAGCCGGCCATTACGGCGGATGCAGGGTTGGTACCGTGAGCGGAGATGGGGATCAGCATTACGTTGCGGTGGCCTTCGCCGCGGCTTTCGTGGTAAGCTTTGATCACCAGCAGGCCGGCGTATTCGCCTTGTGCGCCGCTGTTGGGTTGCAGGCTGCAGGCATCAAACCCGGTGATCTGGCTGAGGTATTCGCTCAGTTCATCGGTGAGCTGTTGATAGCCGCCGGTTTGTGAAGCCGGTGCAAAGGGATGGATCTTGCTCCAGTGGGCCCAGCTGAGGGGGATCATCTCGGTAGCTGCATTCAGTTTCATGGTGCAGGATCCGAGGGAGATCATGGAAGTGTTCAGCGAGAGGTCTTTATTTTCCAGCAGCTTGATGTAACGCATCATCTCCGTTTCGCTGTGGTGGGTGTTGAACACCGGGTGCAGCAGGTAAGGAGAGGTACGCTCCAGCGATGCAGGAATATTGCCTTTCGCTTCAATGCTGGCAGACAGCTGACCTGCATCAAAGATCTGCAGTATATCGTTCACATCCTGGATGGTAGTGGTTTCGTCCAGTGAAATACCGATACGGTCATCACCATAGTAGCGGAAGTTAATGCCTGCTGCTTCAGCCTTGGTTTTAATGGCAGCTACCGAAGCGGAGCTTACCACCACGGTATCAAAGAACTGGTCTGCTTTCAGTGTAAGGCCTTTTGCTTTCAGCTTTTCTGCCAGTGCGCCTGCCAGCAGGTGGATCCTGGTGGCGATGTTCTGCAGGCCTTTAGGTCCGTGGAACACGGCATACATGGCGGCCATATTGGCCAGCAATGCCTGGGCGGTACAGATATTGGAAGTGGCTTTTTCGCGTTTGATGTGCTGCTCGCGTGTTTGCAGGGCCATGCGCAATGCGCGGTTCCCCTGTGCGTCAATGCTTACGCCGATAATACGACCGGGGATGGCGCGTTTGAAATCATCTTTCACTGCAAAGAATGCGGCGTGCGGACCGCCAAAGCCCAATGGAACGCCAAAGCGCTGGGCAGAACCCAGGGCGGCATCGGCGCCCAGCTCACCCGGAGGGGTCAGCAGGGTGAGGGCCAGCAGGTCGGTAGCCATGGCTACATAAGCACCGGTAGCATGTACCTTATCAATGAAAGCGCGGTAGTCTTCCACAGCGCCCAGGTCATTAGGATATTGCAGCAGTGCGCCAAAGTAAGACGCATCTGGTTGTGCAGTATGATAATCGCCTACCACCACCTCAATGTGCAGGGGAGTAGCGCGGGTAAAGATCACGTCTTTAGTCTGCGGGAACACGCTGTTGTCTACAAAGAACTTAGGACGGGCAATATGCTCATGGTCGCGGTTCAGCGCATTGAAGAACATGGTCATGGCTTCTGCCGCTGCCGTTGCTTCATCCAGCAGGGAAGCGTTGGCGATGGGTAAGGCGGTCAGGTCAGACACCATGGTCTGGAAGTTCAGCAGGCTCTCCAGGCGGCCCTGGGAGATCTCTGCCTGGTAGGGAGTATATTGGGTATACCATCCCGGGTTCTCAAAAATGTTGCGTAAAATAACGCTGGGTGTAATGGTATCGTAATACCCCTGCCCGATACAGTTGCGGAATACTTTGTTCTTCAGCGACACTTCCTTCAGGTGGCGCAGGTAGTCACTCTCGCTCATGGCAGCCGGTATGGCCAGCGGTCCCTGCATACGAATGCTGCCTGGTACCGTCTTGCTCACTAAGGCCTCCAGGGATGATTCGCCGACAGTATCCAGCATCTGGTTGGTTTCAGATTCGTTCGGCCCGATGTGACGGGAAACGAATTCATTTTGTTGAATATCAAAAAGATTCATGATATGAAGCAGGTAAATTGAAATGAATGTGCAAAGCTATATTGTTTTTGAGCAACCGCCAAACCGGTACGGGGAGTGTGGAAACTGTGGTGATAATTCTGCCGGTTGCAGGGGCCTGATTGTCATAAAATTGTCCACGTTGAAAGTCCATGGTCTATAGTCCAGGTCCATAGCCTGTGCTGTCTGTACTTTCCTTACCTTTGCGTGCACATGGACCATCCGTTATTACAGAACTGGGAGCAGAAGGCCAGGGAAAAGCAGAAGGCCAACAAACAATTCCTGCAGAAATTACAGACCAAAAGGGGCAAAGGGGTAGAAAAGCTCCTGCCCAGGCTGCATGATGAGGCCTTTAGCCATATTGACTGTTTGCAATGCGCCGGTTGCTGTAAAACGATCAGCCCCCGCTTTAAAACACCGGATATTAAACGCATTTCCAGGCACCTGGGTATGAAGGAGTCTGTATTCATCGAAACCTACCTGCGGCTGGACGAGGATGGCGATTATGTAGTGAAAAGAACGCCCTGCCCCTTCCTGGGAGCAGATAACTACTGCAGTATTTACGATGTAAGGCCCGGCGACTGTGAGAACTATCCTTATACAGACAGCTACGACTTCTTCAAGCGCCCTAATACCACCTACCTGAACAGTACCATTTGTCCGGCGGTTTATTATGTGCTGGAAAAATTAAAAGATGTAATGAAATAGCTACGCCCGCAGGTCCAGCTTTCTCATAGCCGGCGATATAATATAAGTGGTGATCACTACGCCCAGCGTCACGCATCCGCCAAACACCACTGAAGGCACCAATCCCATCAGGCGGGCGGCAAACCCGCTTTCAAATGCGCCCAGCTCATTGGAAGAGCCCACAAACATAGAACTAACGGAAGCTACCCGGCCCCGCATATCATCCGGCGTTTTCAGCTGCAGGATGGTTTGCCGGGTAATTACACTGATGCCGTCCAGCATGCCGCTGATGAGCAGCGCGAAAAATGAAAGGTAGAAACTCTTTGAGATACCGAAAACGATGATGCACAGCCCGAAACCGAATACTGCTGCCAGGAGCTTGATACCTGGTTTGGTGACCAGCGGCCGGTAGGCCAGTATGAACATAGTGGTAAGCGAACCTACGGCCACTGCCGCACGCAGGAAACCAAATTCCAGCGAGCCCACATGCAGCACGTCTGTTGCAAAGGCGGGCAGCATGGCAGTAGCCCCGCCAAAAAGTACTGCAAACATATCAAGTGCCATGGCATTCAGCACCACCTTAGTCTGCCATACAAAACGCATCCCCCTGGTAAGCCCAGCAATAAAGCCTTCTCCCTGCGATTTATAATGGATAGGTTTGGGCTTGATCTGCAGCAGGCTGTATAGCGGCGCCAGGAAAATGAGCACTACTATCAGCATAGACCAATGCACACCGAACAGGTGTATGAAAACTCCGCCCAGTGCAGGTCCGGCCATAGCCCCGATCTGCCAGGCGCTGCTGCTCCAGGTAGATGCGTTGGCATACAGCTGTCGGGGTACCAGCAGGGCCATCATCGTAAAGTTAGACGGACTGGTAAAGGCTCTTACAATACCTCCCATGAACACCAGGGCATAGATGAGGTTCAACACCCAGGCGGTTGGCAATCCCTGTACAGCGCGGTCCCAGGTGAGCAGGAAAAGACCCGTACCTAAAACAATATAGGAACTGATGCAAGCCAGCAGCATACCGCGCTTCTCCCGCTGGTCTACCAGGTGCCCCGCAAAAGGGGCCAGCAGTACAGCCGGGATCACTTCTGCCAATCCTATCAGGCCAAGCGAAAAAGGATCGCGCGACAACTCATATACTTTCCATTCTATAATGGTGAACTGCATGGTCAGCGCAAAGATGGTCGCAAAACGGATAACGAGGTAGTAATTGAATTCCGGAATGCGCAGCGAAGCGTAAGGGTCGTTCCTGGTAGGTGCCGAAGAGTCCAATCTGATGAGTTTTGATGAGCGTTACAAAGGTAATAAAGATAAGGGGTTAGTTGGTAGCCCCTAGCCGCCGGTACTCAGCGTAAAGATGCTTATATTGTGTCAAACGGTATTCAACATCTCCATAAGATGATTATTTTTATAGTCAATCACAGACAACCTTATGAATGCATTTCGTTTATTGATAGCCGTTCCTGTACTGGCCGCTGCCCTGGTATGCCAGTCAGCCATGCTTATAAAAGACCCGCCCGCCCGTAAAGCCCGTTTGCAACTGATCACCAGCGACATACTCTCACCGGTAGCACTGGGTGTGCCCGGCGATGGCAGCAACCGCCAGTTCATCTGCCAGAAAGAAGGGAAAGTATGGATTATTCAGAACGGGAAACTGGTATCCCGGCCCTTCCTGGATGTAAGCGGAGAAATGGTCAGGATCAATCCTGCCTACGATGAACGTGGCCTGCTGGGCATTGCCTTTCATCCCCAGTTCAAAAAGAACCGAAAGTTTTACGTGTACTACAGCGTGCCTTCAGATGCAAAAGGCAGCAATCACAAAAGCCGTATATCTGAATTTACCGTATCTGCAGCCAATCCCAACCAGGCAGATCCTGCCTCTAAACGGATAGTGATGGAAATAGAACAGCCACAGTCCAATCATAACGGGGGCGACATCGTTTTCGGTCCGGACGGCTACCTCTACATTGCCCTGGGAGACGGCGGCGGCGGCGGTGATAAACACGGATCCACTGGCAACGGGCAGGATCTGAATACCCTGCTGGGTAAGATCATCCGGATTGATGTGAACGGCAATCCCTATTCGGTGCCTAAAGACAATCCTTTTGTAGGGCGTAACGGCGTTCGCCCCGAGATCTGGGCCTACGGGCTGCGCAACCCCTGGCGGATCTCGTTTGACAAGGCCACCAAACAGCTTTTTGCGGGAGATGTGGGCCAGAACAAATACGAAGAGGTAGACATTATTGTTAAAGGCGGTAACTACGGCTGGCGTATCATGGAAGGCCACCACGAATACAATGTGCCCGACGGCGCCGATAAAAGCAAGCTGATAGCCCCTATTGACGAATATGATCACGACCTGGGCATCAGTATAACAGGCGGTTATGTCTACCATGGAAAGGCCATCCCTGCACTGAAAGGATTATACGTGTTCGGCGATTATAATGGTAAGTCCTGGGTGCTGCAAAAGCAGGGCAATCGCTGGGAACGGGCAGACCTCCAGCTGGAAGGCCGTCCTGCAGAGGCGTTACAGATCCTGAGCTGGGGCGAAGACGAAGCCGGGGAACTATATATGCTTACCAGCTCATCTACCAGCCAGGGATTTAAAGGCGGTGTCTATAAATTGGTAGGATTTTAGTAGTAGCAATAGCGTAATATTTTGTTAAACAAGAGTGAGTCTGAGACTACAGGTGCTATTTTTGATTTAAATTTGATAAAGCTCAATTGGATCTATATGAGAAGAATGAAAGTGATTATACCGGTTTTACTCATAGTAATATCCGGAGGTGTTCTGGCTTTCAGCAAGTTAGGCAGGGCCGAAGATCCCCCGGGACGTTATGAGATTATAATGAACCTGGTAGGACAAATACTGAAAGAAGGACATTATCAACCTAAGGCGATTGACGACGCTTTCTCCAAAGAAGTGTTCACCAAATACCTGAAAAGCTTGGACAGCGAGAAGAAATTTTTCTTTAAATCGGATATTGATAAGCTGACAGCCCTCTCCACCCACATAGACGACGAGTTGCAGGGCGCTCCGCTGGATTGCTTTAATACCCTTAACAGCTTGATCAAACAGCGGGTGAGCGAAGCGGCGCTTATTTATCCTGCCCTGCTGGCGCAGCCTTTCGACTTCAGCAAGGACGAAAAGGTGGTGCTTGATCCTGATAAGATCGACTTCCCCGCAGACGAAGCGGCACGTAAGGAAGCCTGGCGCAAGGTATTGAAATACCGTACCCTGGAAAAGCTTTCGGATCTGCAGGAAACACGCGAGAAAGAAAAAGGTAAACCCGACTTTAAAGCCAAAACAGATGCTGAGCTGGAAGCGGAAGCACGCGCTAAAGTAAAACAGCTGTACGACCGTTATTTTGACCGCCTGAAAACAAAGCAGAATGATAACGACCGCTTCAGCATGTATGTAAATGCCATCACCACCACCATGGATCCGCATACCGACTTTATGCCGCCTGCTGAGAAAAGGTACTTTGAAGAGCAGATGGCAGGTAAATTCTTTGGTATCGGCGCCCAGCTGAAAGAAGAAGATGGTAAGGTGAAAATCGCCAGCATCGTTACCGGTAGCCCCAGCTGGAAGCAGGGACTGCTGAAACCCAATGATGCCATCCTGAAAGTGGGCGAAGGCAATAAAGAAGCGGTAGACATTACCGGCTATGCAGTAGAAGATGCCGTGAAGCTGATCAGGGGCGCTAAAGGTACCACTGTTCGCCTCACCGTAAAGAGCGTGGATGGCACTATGAAAGACATTGCCATTGTTCGCGATGAGATAGTGCTGGAAGACACCTTTGCAAAATCTGCCATTATCAATGGCCAGCATAAAATAGGTTACATCTACCTGCCGGAGTTCTATGCCGATTTCCAGGACAGGAACGGCGCCCGCTCTGCTGTAGACGTGGCCAAAGAGATCCAGAAGCTGAAAGCCGAGAAAGTGGAAGGCATCATCCTCGATCTGCGCTTTAACGGCGGCGGCTCCCTGCAGGATGTAGTGCAGATGGCAGGCCTGTTTGTACCCGATGGACCTATTGTGCAGGTACGCTCCCGCGGCGGCGATAAAATAGTGCTGCCCGACCGTGACAAGAATGTACAGTATGATGGTCCCCTGGCCATCATGGTGAACGAATACAGCGCTTCTGCTTCTGAGATCATGGCAGCTGCCATGCAGGATTACAAACGTGCAGTGATCATCGGCAGTGCATCTACCTTTGGTAAAGGCACCGTACAGCGCATGTACAACCTGGACGATTTCTTCCCCACTAAACCGGAGATCGGCCCCCTGGGTGCACTGAAGCTCACGGTACAGAAGTTCTACCGTGCAAACGGCGGCTCTACCCAGTTAAAGGGTGTCAGCTCAGACATCGTACTGCCGGATCCTTACTATGAAGTAGGAGAGAAGAAAGATGAAGATGCCCTGGCATGGGATGAAATACCTAAAGCCAACTATAACGTATGGTATGATCCCGTGAACGTAGACGTGCTGAAGAAGAACAGCGCGCAAAGGGTGAGTAAGAGCGAAGCCTTCAAGATAATGACAGATAACATCACCACTATCAAGAACCTGGATAAACAGGAGTCTTATTCGCTGAACCTGCAAACCTTCAAATCAGAACAGAAAACCAATGCTGCCGCATTGAAGAAATACGATGCGGTGAACGATAAAGTAAAAGAGCTGAACATCACCAACCTGAAAACAGACCTCGACAAAATGGGTTCAGACACTGTGAAGCTGGCGCGTAACAAGGATTGGCTGCGGTTCCGTGCTAAAGACGTTTACCTGGATGAGGCCGTGAATGTGATGAATGACCTGATCGTAATGTCTTATCCTAAAATGAAAGGCAAACAAGAGAATTAAAGAATACAAGTAATAAATAAAAAGGCGCGGAGATCATCTCCGCGCCTTTTTATTTATTACTTGTTACATTAGTCAAGCATGTTGATGAGATTCTGCAATTCTTCAAACTTGTACCGTTCTTTGTCTTCCTGATAGCATTTTGACAGCTCTTCCAGCAGGAACCGGATGATCTGTTTATTGGACTGCGGCTTGTAGTAAGCCGGTACGGAAGGAACAGATACTCTTTTCAGGTAGGTCTCTACATCCTGGTGGGAATAGATCTGGCCCTGCATAGGATCTATAAAGAAGAGGATGCGGTAATCGTCTGGTTTGGGCGGTTCTGCAAAATCATAGAAAGAATCGAAGTAGGCCAGGATGAACTGGCGTGGAATATTCACGGCATACACCGGGAGGTCCAGCATGGCGCAGAGGCTCTGGTAGATAATGCCGTTGGTGATGGGGTTGCCTCTTTTGGCTTCTATCACCTGGTTAATAAAGAACTGGTTCTTACGCATGTACGCTACTTCTTCTCCTTTCAGGCCAAAGTAGTTATAGATCATGCTGTTCAGCACATTGATCTGTTCCAGCGGCGTGAGGTAATTGTTCAGCTCCAGCCATATATTACGCTTGATCCGTTCGATCTCTGTCATCACCGGGTTGGGTTGCATGTCCGGGAACTGGTAGCGGGCCACCAGTATGGCGCCCTGCAGCAGGTCGGGGCTTTCGGCCCGTATCCATTGTTGCATGGCTACCTGCAGGTCCTGGTAGTGCACGCGGTGGATCAGCTGTTCTATCCTTTCCTGGATCGATTCATCCACTGTATTTTCCCACAGGTGTTCCAGGTTAGGAATGATTTCCTTTCCGTATAACAAGATCTTGTTGGCTACCGTATCAAATACCTCCTGATCCGGGTCGTCCAGCAAATGGAATAAAGCATTAATTTCTTTTGTTTCATTCATACGCTACAATGTGCTAATGTGTCCCGTCTCTCAAAAGGGAATTACTCTTATTCCGTTTTTTTCTTCCTGGCCGGCGCTCTTTTCTTTGGCGGGTTGGCCTTGACATCTTCAATAATAGCTTTAGCCTCTTCCACAGTTATGTCGGCAGCATTGTCTATCTTTTCCTTGGGAATTTTGTAGTTCTTCAATCCCTGTTTAATGTACGGGCCATACGGGCCTTTTAATATCTGTATCTTCTCTTTCTCGAAAACCTTGATAGTACGTTCGTCTTTGGCGGCGCGTTTCTCAACGATCAGCGGCGCGATCTCATCCAGTTCTACTGTATAAGGATCCATTTCCTTTTTAAGGGAATAGAATTTCTTGTCATGCTGCGCATAGGGGCCAAAGCGTCCTATGTTCACGGTTACGTCTGTGCCTTCAAACAGTCCCAGGTTCCTGGGCAGTCTGAACAGCTCCATGGCTTCCTGCATGCTGATGGTCTCAATGCTTTGTGTGGCCTTCAGCTTGGCAAAACGGGGTTTTTCCTCGTCTTCTGCCTTGCCTATCTGGATCATGGGGCCGTAACGTCCCATGCGGGCAACCACCGGCTTGCCGGTTTCCGGGTCATCGCCCAGGAAGCGTTCGCCCTTCACTCTTTCAGCATTCTCCAGCGTATTGGCTACATCTTTATGGAAAGGCTCATAGAAGTCGTTCAGCATCTTGTTCCACACCTTCTTTCCATGAGCTATTTCGTCAAACTCTTCTTCGATTTTGGCGGTAAAGCCATAGTCCATCACAGAGTCAAAGTACTGGTTCAGGAAGTCTGTTACGATCATTCCGAGGTCTGTTGGGAACAGTTTGGACTTTTCCGCACCGGTATTCTCCGTATCAGTCAGTTTATTGATCTTGTCGCTTTTCAGCACCAGTATGCGGAACTCTCTTTTTACACCTTCTTTGTCTCTTTTCTCTACATAATTGCGCTTCTGGATGGTGGTAATGGTAGGCGCATAGGTAGACGGGCGGCCGATACCCAGTTCTTCCAGCTTTTTTACCAGGCTGGCCTCCGTGTAGCGGGGCGCAGGACGGGTAAATCTTTCTGTGGCCTTCATCTCTTTCAGGTCTACCACCTGTTTTACCTGCAGCGGAGGCAGTACGCCTTCCTGGTCTTCTTCGTCAGCTATATCCTCATCATCGCGGCTTTCCATATATACCTTGAGGAAGCCGTCAAACTTCAGTACTTCACCACTGGCCGTCAGCTCTTCGTGATTGGTGGATATATCTATTTTGGCGATCGTCTTTTCCAGTTCTGCATCGGCCATCTGGCTGGCGATGGTGCGCTTCCAGATCAGCTCATATAATTTTCTGGAATCGCTATCCTCTACTGTGGAGTTCTCCATATAAGTAGGGCGGATGGCTTCGTGCGCTTCCTGCGCCGATTCGTTCTTATTCTTAAACTTACGGTGCTGATGGTATTTTTCGCCATAGTTCTTGTCTATAGCTTGTTTGATATCTGTCAGCGCTGTATCGGAGAGGTTCACGGAGTCAGTACGCATGTACGTGATCTTTCCACTCTCGTACAATTTTTGGGCCAGCAGCATGGTCTTCGAAACGCTGTAACCCAGCTTGCGGCTGGCTTCCTGCTGCAGGGTAGAAGTGGTAAAAGGCGCGGCGGGCGATTTCTTGCCGGGTTTTACCTGTATATCCTTTACCGTATAGGCGGCGCCAATACATTGTGTCAGGAACTTTTCCGCATCTTCTACACTTTTGAACCTGGAAGGCCCTTCCGCTTTGAAAGACATGGATTTGCCCTGGGCGTCCTTGGCGGTAAAGAAGGCTTCGACCTTAAAGCTGCTTACGGCGGTAAACTGGTTGATCTCACGCTCTCTTTCCACGATGAGCCTCACCGCTACAGATTGTACGCGGCCGGCAGACAAAGAGTTGCGCATGCTCATCTTGCGCCAGAGCACCGGCGACAGTTCAAAGCCCACAATCCGGTCAAGGATACGCCTGGCCTGCTGTGCATTTACCAGGTTCATATCCAGCAGGCGGGGCTGTTGCACCGCTTTTTCTATCGCAGGTTTAGTGATCTCATGGAAAACAATGCGTTTGGTGGTATGTGGATCCAGGCCCAATACCTCACATAAATGCCAGGAAATGGCCTCCCCCTCACGGTCCTCATCCGTTGCCAGCCATACTTCGTCAGTATCTTTCGCCAGTTTTTTTAACTCCTTAACAATCTTCTCTTTATCTTCCGGAACGGCATATTTAGGTTTAAAGTTATTCTGTATGTCGATACCCATATCGTCCTTTTCCAGGTCGCGTATGTGCCCAAAACAAGATTTTACCTCAAAATCCTTTCCCAATATCTTCTCAATGGTCTTAGCCTTGGCTGGGGACTCAACTATAACTAGATTTTTTGCCATGAATGCCTTCTTTAATGCGAGCTAAATATGCAAAATTTAATATAAAAAATCCAAATACGATTTTTGCAAGTATAGAAATTAAGGCTGAGAATAAAAAATAAGGCTTTGTTTAATTGCGTTATAAGTTACCTTAATGTTATAAGTAAACCCAGGCCGGGTTATTTGCGTATATTCACATATTCAGCATTATAGAAAGGTAAAAAAGATTCAATATGGAGATTGTTATAGTAGGAGCGGGCAACGTAGCGCACTGTTTTGGCCACCTCTTAAAATTGCACGGGCACCAGATACTTCAGGTCATCAGCCGTAACAAGGACCATGCCCGGGAGCTGGGCGAGCTGTTACAGGCAAAAGCCACAGATGATTTGCTGGATATTAATATGGAGGCAGACGTATACCTCCTGGCGGTCAGCGACGACGCCATCCCGGGCCTGAACGACCAGCTGCGGCTTGGCAAGCGTATCGTGGCCCATACAGCCGGCGCCGTTTCCCTGGACGCCATCAGCCGCATATCCACCCATACCGGGGTATTGTACCCGCTGCAGTCTATCCGGAAGGAGCTGAAAAACTACCCGCCCATTCCCATTATGCTGGAGGCCAGCAATGATGAGGTGCTGCGCCGCCTCCAGTCCTTAGCCCAGAGCATAGCCTCCCAGATTGCCATCGTCAACTCGCAACAACGCCTGCAGCTGCACCTGGCCGCTGTGCTCTGCAATAACTTCACTAATCACCTCTTTGCCAGCGCCAAACGCTATTGCGAACGGGAGGGCCTGGACTTCACCCTGTTGCAGCCTATCATCCGGGAAACCTTTGACCGCCTCGAGAAATTCCCGCCCGAGGCCGTGCAAACCGGTCCGGCCATCCGCGGAGATGCCACCACCATGGACCTGCACCGCTCCCTGCTTGAAAATGATGCGTCCCTGCAACAAATATATAAGGTAATATCAGAGAGCATTTACCAGTTCCATCAGAAAGCTTAACAGTTTGAGGTTTGAGGTTTGAAGTTTGTTAGAAGTTAAAAGTTTGGGAGATGTGCCTTTGCCTCCGGGGTTGGACGACAGCGGCAAACCTGGAACCTCCAACGAACCTCAAACTTCAAACTTCAAACGGGCAAACTTCAAACCCCCAAACCCCCTCTTTTTTTATATTTTTGCGATCTGTTAAATGAGCGGCATGTATAATATTATATTCAGGTTTGAGCAGCAGGAACTGGAAACGGTGCGGGTCACCGGCGCCCCAGAAGGGGAGTCCATCCTGGAAATAGCGCTCAGGCATGATATACAGCTGCATCATAACTGCGGGGGCGTGTGCGCATGCAGCACATGCCATATATATATTGAGCAGGGAGATGGGTTACTGGAAGAACTTACAGACAGGGAAGAAGACTTTATAGACCGTGCACGTAATCCCCGGCTTAACTCCCGCCTGGGCTGCCAGTGTATACTGTTGGATGGCGAGGGAGACCCTGGCCGTTACCATTCCCGACCAGTCCCTGATCTACGGGGAATGATTTCTGTAACCTGTAATTCCTGATCAAATGCATTTTGAGCCCCCCATTTACTGGAACGACTATGAAGACATAGCCATGAAGTTGTATGAGCGTTTTGGTAACGATTTCCCCGAAAGCAGGATCTACCGCATCCGCTTTACCGACCTGATAGAATGGGTGCTGCAGATCCCCAACTTTTCAGGTAAACGGGAAGAATGTAACGAAGGCCACCTGGAGATGATCCAGTGCAACTGGGTATATGAATGGAGGGATAATCAAACACTGAAACCTTAAACATGAACGTTCTATCATTATTTAAAACTATTACCACCTTTGTGCTGGATGTAGATGGTGTACTGACAGACGGTACCGTGCAACTGCTGCCCGGCGGGGAACTGTCCCGCAAAATGAACGTGAAAGACGGATACGCCCTGCAGCTGGCCGTTAAGAAAGGCTACCGGGTAGTCATCATCTCCGGTGGCAGGTCAGAAAGCGTTATCAGCCGCTTACAGGGGCTCGGCATAAAAGACATCTATATTAATATTACCGATAAAGAAGAAAAACTGCAGGACTATGTATTGGAAAATGAGCTGCGCTGGGAAGAAGTGCTGTTCATGGGAGACGATATACCCGATTACCGCGCCATGCAAATGGTAGGCCTGCCGGTATGCCCTGCAGATGCAGTGCCCGAGATCAAAAGCATCAGCCGTTATATCTCGCCCGTTACCGGTGGTAACGGCTGTGTACGGGATATACTGGAGAAGGTGCTGAAACTGAATGGCCACTGGGGCATCGATGAGACGATCGCATCCCGCTGACCCAGCTTATCACTTAATTTTTAGTTCATTTTATGAAACTGTTGGCCGCTTTCTTAAAGCTCGTACGTTATCCTAACCTCATTTATATTGCGCTTACGCAATTCCTGCTGCAGTACTGCGTGGTGGCGCCTGTATTGGCCAGCGGCGGAGAACAGCCCTCCCTTTCTGTGCTTTGCTTTGTACTGCTATGCATCTCTACCATACTGGTAGCTGCTGCCGGCTATATCATCAACGACTATTTTGATATTAATATAGATATCATCAACAAGCCGGGAAAGATGGTGGTAGATAAGATCATCAGCCGCCGCTGGGCCATGGCCTGGCATACCATCCTCAATATGGCCGGCGTATCCATTGGCTTTATAGTGGCCTGGGAGATAGGCCAGATCTATCTGGGCTTTACACAGGTGATCTGTTCACTGCTGCTGTGGTTCTACTCTACCTCTTTTAAAAGACAGGTGCTCATCGGCAACGTGGTCATTTCCCTGCTGACCGCCCTCTCTGTAGTGGTGGTAGGCTTTTATGAGCGGCAGATCTATGAAAGCTTTGAAGCCATTCTTTCGCCCACCGGGCGCAAACTTATCCAGGTGATCGGCGTGTATGCCCTGTTTGCATTCATTATATCTATGGTGCGTGAAGTGGTGAAAGACCTGGAAGATATGATAGGCGACAGTAAAGACGGCTGCCGTACCATCCCCATCGTATGGGGAGTATTGCCTGCCAAAAGATTATGCTATTTCCTGCTGTTGGCGCTCCAGGTCTTACTGGTGCTGGTAGATCTGAGAGTAGCGATACTGGGCTGGTACTTATCTGTTGCCTACCTGGTATTGCTGGTACAAATACCTGCCCTGTACATATGGGTGCAGTTAAGAAAAGCCGCCCTGCCCGAGCACTATCATAAAGTAAGCTCCCTGATCAAGCTGGTGATGCTCACCGGTATCTTGTCTATGATATTCTTTAAATTGTACCTGTAATGTATAAAGGAAAATCCGTGATCCTGGCTTCGCAGTCGCCGAGGCGTAAACAACTGCTTGAACAGGCAGGCATTCCTTTTGAAGTGAAAGTGGTAGAAACCGCAGAAACGTTTCCCCCCGGTATGCCGCTGACAGAAGTGCCCAGCCACATTGCACTGCACAAGGCGCTGGCTGTAACACCACTGTGCAGCGCCGAAGACATCATCATTGCGGCAGATACCATTGTAGTGCTGGATAATACCATCATCGGCAAACCCAAAGACCGGGAAGACGCCATCCGTATCCTGTCTGCCCTCAGCGGCCGTACCCACCAGGTGATCACCGGCGTGGTGATCAAACAGGGCAGCAAAGAAAACATCTTTGCCAAAACCACGGATGTTCATTTTAAAACGCTCACGCCCGAACAGATCACTTATTATGTAGATCATTATAAACCCTATGATAAGGCAGGCGCATACGCCATCCAGGAATGGATAGGGGCAATAGGGATAGAGAGTATCAATGGTGATTTTTACAACGTAATGGGCCTGCCCGTAAGCAGGGTAGTGGGAGAACTGGAAGCGTTTTAGACCCAACGGTCATCTGATAAGATGGACTATCCCCGTTATTGACATGCTGACAAAGACCAGCAGGGTAGTAGGGGCTTACATACTTTTCACCCTCCAGGGTCTTAAACCCCGGAGGGTGATTATTTACTATTCCAGTACTAACAAATTCACATCCTTATTCTTCAGCCAGTTGTTGTCCTTCAGCTTTTGCAGATTAATCACGCCTACCACATACCTGTAGGAGGGAGATTCATATTTCTCTGAGATGTTATAGAAGTCGGCAAGGTCTACCTGGTCAGGTGTTCTGTAACGCAGGTATACTTTCAGCTGCACATCATTGGTAAAGGCAGGCTGGTTAGACTGTTTGATCTTCTTGTACTCGTAACGGTAGTTATACAGCAGTGCAGAAATATCAGACAATACAGCGCTGCCGGTGGCGGTACCGCCTGCGCCTTTGCCCACAAAGAACTGTTTGTCTGTAAAAGCGCTTTCCAGCAGGATGCCGTTGTACTCGTTGTATACATCGTACAGCAGGTTATGCTCTTTGATCAGGTGGGGCAGCACATAGGCAAACACGTTACCATTCTGGCGGCGGCAATTGCCGATCAGCTTAATGGTGCAGTCGCGCTGGCGGGCAAACTGTATATCAAAATCATTGAGGTGATGGATGCCAAAGTTGTATACTTCTTCCGGTTTAACGAAAGTACCGAAAGCATGCAGCAGCAGGATCACTATCTTGAATTTGGGATCGTACCCTTCAATGTCCAGTGTAGGATCTGTTTCTGCAAAACCTTTTTCCTGCGCCTGTTGCAGCGCTGTTTCAAAGCTCAGCCCTTCTTCAAATATCTTGGTGAGGATATAGTTGGTAGAGCCATTACAGATGCCTTCCACGGCATTCAGCAGGTCATTGTCATAATACTCTTCCAGGTTGCGGATGATGGGGATACTGGCGCAGCTGGAAGCCTCATACAGGAAAGGTACTTTATTCTCCACCTGCAGCTGGTACAGTGCGGGCAGGTTCTCTGCGATCATCCGTTTGCTGGCGCTCACTACTGCTTTGCCATTGCGCAGCGCAGTGCTCACAATCTCAAAGGCGGCTTCTGTATCATTAATGAGCTCTACCACCACATCAATGGTAGGGTCATTCAATATCTCGTTCTTGTCAGTGGTAAAATAGCTCATGTCTATAGGACGAGTCTTGTTAGGATCTTTAATGCATATTTTCTTGATGCGGGCATTGATGCCTTTAGTCCTGTTCAATACTTCGTAAAGTCCCTGTCCTACACAGCCAAACCCGAAAATTCCCAGGTTAATGATCTTATTTTCCATATTTATTGTAAAACGGTGGTTTGTTTTCCAGATGGTTGGTTTAATTTATCTAATGCCTGTTTCAGGTCATTGATCAGATCTTCTGCATCTTCTATACCGATAGACAACCGTATGCAGCTATCCTGCAGGCCTGCCTTTTTCCTGAACTCTTCCGGTATGTTGCGATGCGTCATAGTGGCCGGATGATCCAGCATGCTTTTCACGCCGCCAAAGCTTTCTGCCAGTTTAAACAGGCGGGTGGCATTCACAATCCGGATGGCGTTCTTTACATTGTCGCTTTTCAGTGAGAAGCTTACCAGTGCGCCATACAGTTTTTGTTGTTTGCGGGCAATGTGATGGTTCTTATGCGTTGCGAGTCCCGGGTAAAATACCTTGTCTACCGCCGGGTGTGCAGCCAGCCAGCTGGCAATGGCCATGGCATTGGCGCATTGTTTTTCCATGCGCAGGTACAGCGTTTCAATGCCCCTGATAGTAAGCCAGGCCTCAAATGGACTGAGAATACTACCGGAGATGTTCTGGTTAAACCGCAGCTGGTCTGCCAGCGCTTTGTTGTTCACCACTACCAGTCCGGCAATTACATCGGTATGCCCGGCCAGGTATTTGGTGGCGCTGTGAATCACAATGTCGGCGCCCATTTGTATGGGCTGCTGCAGCAAAGGTGTGCACAACGTATTATCTACTACCAGCAGTACATTATGCTGCTTGGCTATCTTGCTGATAGATTTGATATCTGATATTTTGAGCGTTGGATTGGTTGGCGATTCCAGCCAGATGATGCGTGTCTGGGGAGTGATAGCCGCCAGCACATTGTCTGTATTGCTGGTATCCGTAAACTTCACCCTGATGCCAAAACGTTCTATCATGTGATTGAACATCTGGAAAATGCCCCCATAGGTATCGTCTACCGCCAGTATCTCATCGCCGCTCTTCAACAGCTTCAGCACCGCGTCTATTGCCGCCATCCCGCTGGCGAAGGCAAAGCCTGCATATCCTTCTTCCAGGCCGCAGATCAGTTGCTCCAGTACCTTGCGGGTGGGGTTATTGGCGCGCGAAAACTCAAACCCTTTATTGATACCGGGTGATTCCTGCACAAAAGTGGAGGTCTGATAGATGGGCACGGAAATAGCGCCCGTCAGTTCATCTACCGGAATACTGTGAATGAGTTGTGTTGCTGTTTTCATCATCAATTAATTTTATTGGCTGTCAGCTGCCGCCAGCCAATAGCTAAAACAAAAAGGGCCCTTCCGTATAGTTGGAAGAGCCCTTTTAGAAATATCATGAAAGGAAGGAATTTCTCTGCCAACTTATCTTTCCCCGGTTTGATCCGGGGCAGGAATTAGCACCTTTTTTCTATCTGCCGGCTGGCAGACAGAATTGGTTGCTAAGGCATCGCAGGGCCAAGTCCCTCCGCCTTTCTGGATAAGTGATGTTTAAGAACTGGGTGCAAAGGTAATAGTACTTTTATCAATTTTCCAAATTTGGTGGTTCAGAAAGAGTGTTATATATTGCTAAACAGTTTAGTATTGCTGTTTTGTTGACCGATAAAAACCACCATATCAATGACCATTGCAACTATTAACCCCCTTCTCACAGAAGAGTTATTCCAGCACATCTGGCAGTTCCGCTTATTTAAAACGGCCTCCTTAGCTACTACAGACGGGGTCCCCGTGCAGATCATCCACCCCGGTATGCATAATCACCATGCAGGGCCTGATTTTACAGCGGCTAAAATAAGGATCGGCAAAACGCTCTGGGCGGGCAATGTGGAGCTGCACCTGCGCACTTCAGACTGGTACCGCCATGGGCACCAGCACAACGGGCAATATAGTAACGTTATACTGCATGTTGTATTTGAACATGATGTACCTGATTATGATACCGATAAGATGCCGCCCTGTCTTGCTTTGCAGGAGCGCATCCCTAAACTGCTGCTGCGCCGCTACGAAAGCTTCCGTCAGCTGGCCGCCTTTGTGCCCTGCGAAGATAGCGCCCGGCGCGTACCCCATCTTACCTGGCAAAGCTGGAAAGAACGCCTGCTGGTAGAGCGCTGGGAGCGTAAGATCAGCAGCTTTCATGACTGGTTACTTCAAACCGGTAATAACTGGGAAGAGGTTTGTTACCGGGCAGTGTCACAAAGCTTTGGGCTGCCCGCCAACGGTGAGCCTTTTCTTCAGCTGGCGCAATCCTTACCACATACACTCCTGGCCCGTCACCGGCCCAGCCTGATGCAGCTGGAAGCCCTGCTGTTCGGGCAGGCCGGTATGTTGTCCGGTACATTTACAAACGACTATCCCCGCCAGCTGCAGCAGGAGTACAACTACCTGCGGTACAAATACAAGTTGCGCCCCATACCTGCGTATTCCTGGAAATGGCTGCGTATGCGCCCCGCGTCCTTCCCCACTTTACGTATTGCCGCCCTGGCAGCAGTATTGCACCAGGCGCCGCACCTGTTTTCCCGTATATTGGAAACAGAGAGCGTCAGCCGCTTTGAACAGCTGCTCTCCACACAGGCTTCTGCCTACTGGCAAACTCATTACCGCTTTGATGGCCCCGTTTCTCAAACGCGCAGCCAGGGGCGCCTTGCCATTCACAACATCCTGATCAATACCATCCTGCCACTGCTATTCCTGTATGGCCGCGAGAAAGGACAGTCCTGCTACCAGGATCGCGCTCTGCAGCTAATGGAAACGCTGCCCGCAGAAGAGAATAAGATCACCACCGCCTGGGAGGAAGTCGGCATAGCACAACACAACGCACTGGACTCCCAGGCACTACTGGAACTGAAACAACATTACTGCGATGAGAAAAGATGCCTGCAATGCGCCGTTGGGGTGAAGTTGCTGGCTGCTAGCTGCTAACCGCCAATAGCTATTTCTTCTCCACCGTATCCGTCGCCAATGTCTTAACCACATATCCGCCGGAATCTATCGCCGCCTGGGGGAATATTTTTTTCAACTGCGGCCAGTCCTGCGCAGTGACCTTTGTTCTGTACAGATAGACAGACTGCAGCTGCTGCAGGCCTTTCAGCTGTTCCAGGCCTGCTGCGCTGACGGCTGTACCTACCAGGTTAAGTGATTGTAAGGCTGATAAAGGCTGTAAGAATGCAAGCCCCTTATCAGTTACACTGGTATTGTTCAGTTGCAGCACCGTGAGGTTAGGACATTGCCCTATCACCTGCAGTGTGCTGTCGCCCACACCGGTGTTGCCCATCTTGAGCCATACCAGCTGCTGCTTTAAGGGTAATAACAGCGCGGCATCCTGGTCACTGAAACCGCCCGCATTCACAAAGTTGGCGGAAAGATAATGCACATCCTGCGCTACGGGCATTACCAGCACACCTTTTGCTGCCAGTGCGGCAATGTCTTTTTCTGCCGCGGGCGCTACTTCGGCAGCAGGTACATTTGAGGGTAGCTTCTTTTCTTCCGTGGTGGCGCCTTGTAATGCCTGCAGGTAGGTTTTTATTTTCTCAGGTTGGGTGAGTGTCTGCACTTTTTTATTGAAAGGCGCACCCTGTTCTATCCACCAGTGGATCAGCGCTATCTGCGCTTCGCTCAGCTGCGGCTTCTCTTTTGGCGGCATATGATCTTCATGAGAAGGAGGGAGCAATAAACGTTTGATCATTTCGCTTTCATCCGGCTTCCCGGGGATGAAGGCCTTCGCTTCCTTACCTCCTTTCATCAGGCCTTCCGGGCTGTCCATCCGCAGGCCACCCTTTTGCTTTTGTGGCCCATGACAGCTGTAACAGCGGCTTTTCAGCATCGGAGATACTACATCTGCATACACATCAGCGGCCTGTACATCGGCTATCAGTACCGGCTTTTCATCTGTCCTATTGTTACCGTCGCCTAATCCCGCAAAGAGATAATCCCCGCCATGGGTCAGGCTGCCGCCTAAATGACCGGTGAAGGTAATGAGCAGCAGCAGCCCGATGGCCGTTGCTTTATAGATGTTGTCAAACTGTTTGTTAAATACTTTCACGGCGGCAAACATCGCCACCAGGGTAACACCAATCCCTGCCCACATATGCAGGTTCACCGTCCCTTTATCATATTCCCCGCTGAGCGACAGCAGGTATCCGGTAATGCAGGACAGTAAAGCGCTGCCAATACCCAGCAGCCAAACCACATTCAGCACGCCCGCAGCAAGGGTATATCCTTCCCTGCGGGACAGCCATTGCAGCAATGGCGCCAGCAGCAGAATGCCAATCGGCAAATGAACAAGTAAGGGATGAAACCGGCCTATAAATTCTGGAATAAACAAAAGCACTGTAATCTTTTTCTTTTATTAAGATGAATAACGTTCGCGCAGCAAGTGCAGCATGTATACATTAATGGCCCACTGGTCTGATAAGGCCTGCCGTGTATAGGGCGTGGTGGGCATATAGTCTGGCGGACCAAACTCAGTTAATATAGTCAAACGTTCGTTCTGTTTCTTCTTACGGGATACAATAGTGTCCCACCAGGACAAATGTGCCTTTACGGCGCTTTCCCATTCCGGTGCACGGGGATCATTTACCTGTGGCCCTTCCGGATGCCCTATCCTGGCGTGGATATGCCCTGTTCTTTCCAACGCCAGCGCCACATTCTCCGGCTGGTCCTGTAAGAGTGATTCGCTTACATTACACCAGTGCGATACATCGAAGGTGATGCGCAACTCCGGGTTCTTTTCAATATAACGGCGCGCTATCGGCGCTGCAAACAACATCCTGGACCGGTGCGTTTCATGGCAGATCAGCACACCGCTTTGTGCAGACAGCTGCGTAGTATGATCAATGAAGGCCTGGTTCTGTTCTTCGCTGAAGAAGTCTCTTCCTGAATGACAGTTAATGTACAAAGGTGTTTGCACTTTGTTGTTGGCCGCTGCATCCGTCATCTTTTTAAAATGATCCAGGTGCGGCTGATACTGTGATTCCTGGCCGCCGCATAAAAAGCCTGCCGCCAGGTTATACTTTTTAAGGATATTGAACAGTTCTGTTTGTGCGGCTGGTTCCATGGGCCACCAGATCTCTATGCCATCGTAGCCTTCTTTTTTCACCCTGGCGCAATACTCGTCCAGGCTACCGTTAAAGCCCCAGTTGGTGGCCAGTATTTTCAGATCAAATTTGTTGTTGTGGTTCATATCAAATGCATTGTCCCTTGCAACGGCCTGCAGTCTGGATAACATGAATGCGGTAAGGGCTGTTGCCGATGTTTTGATAAATCTTCTCCTGTCTGGCTTCATGTATTGCTGGTAATTGAGTATTAAGCGTGCCTTAAGCGATGATCTCCCGAATCACTTTACCGCCAACATCCGTTAGCCGGAAAGGCCTGCCCTGGTAATCATAGGTGAATTTTTCGTGGTCAAATCCCAGCTGATTAAGGATGGTGGCCTGTATATCAAAAGCCGTTACCTTACCGCTTACCGCACTGTAGCCGATTTCGTCTGTTTCGCCGTGGGTATAGCCTTTTTTGATACCGCCTCCTGCCATCCAGATGGTGAATGCATCCACATGGTGATCTCTTCCCTTAAAGGGATTCTGCTTACCATCCCTGTTCTCCATCATCGGTGTTCTGCCAAATTCTCCGCCCCACACCACCAGTGTTTCATCCAGCAGCCCGCGTTGTTTAAGATCAAGGATCAGCGCCGTAACGGCTTTATCCACCTGCCTGCATTTATTGATCATGCCGATGTCTATTGCAAGGCTGGCGTCGGTACCGTGGCTGTCCCATCCCCAGTCAAACAGCTGTACAAAACGTACGCCTTTCTCCACCAATTTCCTGGCCAGCAGTACATTGTTGGCAAAGCAGGCGCGGCCCGGCTGTACGCCGTACATCTCCTGTATATAGGCCGGCTCGTCGTTGATGTTCATCACATCGGGCACGGCTATCTGCATTTTGTAAGCCATTTCGTACTGGGATATACGTGAGAGTATCTCAGGATCGTTGTACTCTTTATATTCTTCTTCATTCACTTTATTGATGGCATCGATAGATGCCTTGCGCAGGTTGCGGTCCATCCCTTCCGGATCTTTAATGAACAGCACCGGGTCTCCCTCGCTGCGGCACTGAACGCCCTGGTATACAGAGGGCAGAAAACCGCTGCCCCAGACACTTTTACCCGCATCCGGAAATTTACCGCCTGATGTCAGCACTACAAAGCCGGGCAGGTTCTGGTTCTCGGTACCTAAACCATAGGTGATCCAGGAGCCCATGCTGGGCCGCCCCAGCCGCGGACTTCCCGTATGTACCAGCAGTTGTGCCGGCGCGTGGTTGAACTGGTCTGTAGTTACTCCCTTTAAAAAGCTGATATCATCTACCACACCGGAGAGATGCGGCAGGTGCTCACTTACCCAGGCCCTGCTGTCGCCGTACTGCGCAAATTTTGCCTGTGGCCCCAGCATTTTGGGTACGCCGCGTATAAAGGCAAAGCGTTTGCCCTCCAGCAGTGAAGGCGGGCAATCCTGTCCGTCCAGCTGCTGCAGTGCAGGTTTGTAGTCAAACAGTTCCAGTTGTGATGGAGCGCCTGCCATATGCAGGTAGATCACGCTTTTGGCTCTCCCGGGAAACATGGGCATGCGCGGCGCCAGCGGATGTGCAGGATCAAATGCGATCTTGTTGTTGCTGCCTTTACCAGTGCCGCAGCCGGGCAGCAAAGATCCCAGTGCCAGCGCGCCTAAACCCATTGCACTCTCCATCAGGAAATGCCTGCGTGTATACATGCGCGTAACAGCCATTTCTGCTTCCTTCAGCAAACGTTTATCGTGCAGTTCCTTTTGTATCATGTTCAGTTTTTAGTGATCAGTTCATCCAGGTTCAGCATGGCGTTGGCTACTACAACCAGCGCTGCTGTTTCCGGGTTATTATGCTGTTGATCGCTCCCGGTCATTTTGCTGGTCTGGCTGGTATCCTGTTTAAACTGACCGTAAGCGGTATCGTATAATGTTACCAATGCCTGCAGCCTGCCGGGTGTAATGTTTTTCAGCATGGCCAGCTCGTATCCCTTGCTGATCTGCTGTTTTACATCAGCGCCGCCTGCGGCCTGCTGCATGCGGAAGGCAAAGTGCCTGGCTGCATCCAGGTATACAGAATCATTAAGTGTAACCAGCGCCTGTAACGGTGTGTTGGTGCGTATACGCCTGGGGGTGCATACCTCCCTTCCTGCGCCGTCAAAAGTGATCATAGAAGGATAGGGGGCCGTACGCTTCCAGTAAGTGTACAGGGCGCGGCGGTATTGATCTTCGCCCTTGCTGGTCACCCAGTCGCCACCATTCCAGGGCGACATCCAGATGCCTGCCGGCTGCCAGGGCATTACACTGGGGCCGTACATCTTGGGGCTCATCAAACCACTGATGCAAAGGGCCTGATCACGTACCTGCTCTGCAGATAATCGTACTCTCGGACCTCTTGCATAATATTTATTGGCAGGATCTTTTTCCAGCAGTTCTTTGCTTACAACAGATGACTGCCGGTAGGTAGCAGACATCACCATTTCTTTGAGCAGCTGCTTCACGCTCCAGTGATAGTTGTGCATAAAGCGGTAAGACAAATCATCCAGCAATGCCCGGTGTGTTGCTTCTGCGCCCTGTGTACCCAGATCTTCCAGCGTCTCAACAAGGCCGGTGCCGAAAACCTGTTCCCACAGGCGGTTCACCATTGTCCTGGCCGTGAGGGGATTCTTCGGGTCTGTCAGCCACATGGCAAGTCCCAGGCGGTTTCGCGGCGCACCTTTAGGTAAGGGATTGAGTGAACGCGGCACATCCGGCTGCACTTCCTCGCCCTTCACCAGCCAGTTGCCCCTTTCAAATACATGCGTGCTGCGTTGCATATCTGCCGGGTTATCCATCATGATAGGCGTTACCGGAACCGTTTTGGTGAGCAGTTTCCAGTAGGCCTGCCGCATATTATCATAGCCGGGCAGCCCTTTGCCAGGTAATGATCTTGTAAAATAGAACCAGTCAAACTGAATAGCGCTGACGTCCGCATCTTTGATAGCAGCGTTCTGAAATGAAAGATAGAGGTCGTGTACGCCTTTGCCCGGGGGCAGATCAATGCTGCTGATGGTCCTGTCTCTGGTGGCTTTCACCGGGATGCTGGCCAGTAATGGTCCATCCGGTTTATCCAAACGGATGTTCCAGGCGCCGCCTGTTATATAACCGCTGTAACGGTAGATCAGCTGATCCACCTGTTCCAGGTTTACATGCGGCAAACGTGCCTGCGCATGATTACGGAAGGTGAGCCATTTGGTATCTGCCAGTTCGCTGTTCACAAACTGGTCTGCCTGTATGGAGTTAATGGCGGGCTGCCATGTTTTAAGAAAAGTGTATGCCGTTTTAGCTTCGTCTGCAAAGCCATGCTGCTGCAGCCATGCGGTTACCTGCTTCAATTGCGCGCTGTCTGCTGATGAGAAGTGCCGCAACAGGGGATAGTCGTCAAACGTATCTTCATCACGGCTGTTGTTGAAGAAAGCCATGAATTTATAGTACTCCTCATGCCTGAAAGGGTCATAAGGATGACTGTGGCACTGTACACAGGCAAAAGTGGTGCCCAGCAGGGCTTCCCAGGTGCTGTTCACACGGTCAATGATAGCAGCGGTGCGGTATTCTTCATTGTCGGTGCCACCTTCGTCATTGGTCATGGTATTGCGGTGAAAGGCGGTAGCGATCAGTTGCTGATCTGTGGCGTCGGGCAGCAGGTCGCCGGCCAGCTGTTCTACCAGGAACTGGTCGTAAGGTTTGTCGGCATTATAAGCCCTGATCAGCCAGTCGCGGTAGCGCCATATAGGCCTTGTCAGATCGCGTTCGTAACCTTTGGTGTCCGCATATCGGGCAAGGTCCATCCATACGGCAGCCCAGCGTTCACCATAGTGCGGAGACGCCAGCAGGCTATCTACCAATTGCTCATAGGCTTTTTTATCGCCGTTACCTGAAAGATAGGCGGCTGCTATGCCGGGGGGCGCCGGCAACCCGGTAAGGTCAAGGCTTACTCTTCTTAACAGCGTGGCTTTATCTGCTTCCGGGGAAGGTTGCAGCCCGTGCTCTTCCAGTTGCTGGTAGATAAAGCGGTCAATATTATTATGCCCCCAATCGTTATCGGGTACGGTTACGGGTTTTACGGCTACATAGGCCCAGTGATCGCCCCATTTGGCGCCTTGCTTTACCCATTTGCGCAGGGTGGCAATTTCCGCATCGCTCAATGGATCATGCTTGTAGGGCATGCGTTCTTCCGGGTCTTTCAGGGTTAAGCGCCGGATCATCTCACTGCCATCCGGGTCGCCGGGAATGATGCCGTACTTGCCTGATTTTGTCTGGCTCAGCGCTTCTGAGCGGAACAGCAGGCTGAAATCGCCCTGGCGTTTTACCCCGCCGTGGCAGCTGATACATTTTTTGTTGATGATGGGCTTTACTTCGGTATTGAAATCTACCGGCTTTTCATGGGTGCAGTAAATAAAAAGCGCCACCGCAACAACCGCAAGGGCTATTGTGAGCAATGCTTTTTTGTTCTTTAAATATTTAACCACCTCACGGTGTTTTATCATAACGCAGACGATTTAATAAATGCTACTATAGGTAAAAAGGGAGCCTTTGTACTTTTTTAACTGTCTTCTCTTAGGCTTCACCCAGGCTTCTCCTTGTTCCGGGCCGTTTTGTTAAAATAGTATTATTCCCGCGCATTTTATTTTGTTACCGTATCTTTTTCCCAACCCGTATCCTTCAATGCCGGATCATTTTCCTTTTTCAGGAAATCCGCGTCTGACAATGAAGCGGCTTCCCATTCCAGGATGGCTTCATCCGGTACTACCTGAACCGGGGTCTTCCAGGAGGTAGAGGTTTCATTATAAGCCAGGTTAGACTGGGAACAGTAACAGGAAATGAGCGACCAGCGGGGGTTTTCAGACAAGTTAGCCTCTGATCGGTGTAAGAGGTTGCTGTGAAAGAAAAGCGCATCGCCAGGGGCCAGCTCACTGTGAACCAGCTCCATGGTTTGCAGGGCATTGTTTACCATTACCATATCGGCGCCCACCTGTTCGCCGGCAAAGCCATGGTTCACCCGGCCCAGTTTATGGCTGCCTTTGATCACCTGCAGACAGCCGTTCTCCTTATTGGCGGGTGTAAGGGCGATCATCACGGAGATCAGCTGATCCGGGAACATGAACTGGTTCTTATACCAGTAGCCATAGTCCTGGTGCCATTCCCATGCACCGCCCACCCGGGGTTCTTTCTGCATCAGTTTGGAGTGGAAGTGGCAAACCGGCGCCTGGCTGTCCAGCAGGGCAGCTACGGCGTTCACCATCTTCTCACTGCGGGTAAGATAGCCAAATACATCATTGCCGGGGGTGAACCAGAGCGAGAGCCGGGTTTTTTTACCGGTTTGATCGTTCAGATCCAGTGCGTGCTGTTGCATGGCATTGTCTGCCAGGGCGGTGGCATATAATTTATTTATTTCTTCAGCAGTGCAGAAACCCTTTACCACTATGTAGCCGTCTTCGTGGTAAGCGGCTACCTGCGCGGGTGTTAAGCGGAAAGCCATAGTATGCAGTTTTTCTATGCTAAAAATCGGTATAAATGTATTGCCGGGCTACCTCAATTCTGTTCAGAAATGATGCTTTTCTAACAAATCAATCCGCCGCTTTTCGTAAATTAGGTTAGAAAAGTAGGAAAATGGAAGCGATACTGGAACATCTTCCCAAGCAGCAGGAAGAATCATTTGTGGTGAAGAGTTTTGACTACCCTTACTTCCCAACCCCCTGGCATTATCACCCTGAATTTGAGCTGGTACTGGTGACCGCCAGTACGGGGAAACGTTATATCGGCGATCAGATCAGTGATTTTGGTCCGGGTAACCTGGCATTGATAGGCCCCCATCTGCCGCATACCTATCATAATGATGAACAGTATTACCAGCCTAAGTCCAGGCAAAGGGCGCGGTCTATCGTGGTGCATTTCCTGGAAAGATCGCTGGGGGCGGATTTTCTCTCCCTGCCGGAGTCTGAGCCCCTGCGCAAACTGTTCTCCCAGGCGGCCAGGGGGCTGGATATTACAGGCAGGTCCAACCGCCTGGTGAGCGGGCGGATGAAGGAGCTGGTGCATATGAAGGGCCTGGCCCGCTGGCTTAAACTGGTGGAGATCCTGCACATCCTGGCGGAAACGGAAGAATACAGCTTTATTTCCCGGATGCCGGTCAGCGGACAGAATGAGAAGGAAGATGGCCGTATGGCCAAAGTAATGGACTATGTACTGAAGCATTTCGCCTCAGCGATACGGGTAAATGATGTGGCCCGGCAGCTGAATATGGCAGATAATTCTTTTTCCCGGTATTTTTCCCAGCGAACCCGCAAAACCTTCAGCGCATTTGTGAACGAAGTACGGCTCAATCATGCCTGCAAGCTGCTCATCGAAAACCGGCTCAGCGTGGCGCAGATCTGTTTTGAATGCGGTTTCAACAACCTCTCCAATTTCAATAAGCATTTTAAGGAGTTATACCGCCAAACTCCGCTGGCGTATCGCAGGCAGATGAACAAACTGACAACCGATAACTGAAAACTCCCCTTAATTTTCAGGCAGGTTTGTAACAATAAATTAAAACCCGCGTTTATATAGGGAAGCATACGTATAGGGGAGAGAGTTTGGGATTTTCATTACATTTGATACAAATAGCCCATTACTGTGAAAAAATTACACTTAGTCATTTTTTTATTATTTGTAGCCGGCAGCCTGCAGGCACAGTCTGATAAGGAAACCAAAAGAAAGGAACGGGAAGAAAGAAGACTGAAACGCATTTCCCTCTTCAGGGAACTGGAAGAAGGAGAGAATAATTATGAACGCGAATGGTCATTGGGCGGACGGATCAATACAGACGGTTGGGGCGGTTTTTTTGAGCTGGGCTTCCGTAAGAACCGTAAAGTGGTGAACTATTTCCAGTTTGAATTTAATGAGAAAAAGCATCCCAAGGAAGATAAGAAACCGGGCAGGTTTGTGCCCATCGGCGATTTTGCCTATTCAGAAAAGCCCTACATCTTCGGGAAACGCAATAACTTTTACCAGGCCAAGATCGGGATGGGCCAGCGCTACCTGATTGGCGGCAAGGGCAACAAGAACGGGGTGGAAGTGTCTGCCATCTACTACGGCGGCGTGTCTATAGGCCTGCTCAAACCCTATTACCTGCGGGTAGAAGATCCTACGGGTGAGGGATATTCCGTTGACATTAAATATGGTCAGAGCGGCTTCCTGGATACGGCTGCGTTCACCAACCCTTCCAAGATCATTTCCGGCGCGGGCTTTGGTAAAGGCTGGGGCGAAGTGACCATAGCACCCGGCCTCCACGCAAAAACCGGTATGCGCTTTGACTGGGCCAAGTTCAACGAGGTGGTCAGCGCCCTGGAAGTAGGGATCAACGCCGAATACTATACCAAAGAGGTGCCCATTATGGTAGCCCTGGAGCCTAAGAAGTTCTTTTTCAACGCATACCTGAGCCTGCAGTTCGGCAAGCGGTGGAACAAGCGATAATGAACAACATATAATCAGAAGTTAGTACCTTTGTTGTCCTAAAGAAAGGAGTTAGCGATGCAAGAACAAACCGTATGCGGCACACCGGCGGCAGCGCCCAGAACCAAGAAGCCCGATTGGCTGCGTGTGAAATTACCGATAGGAGAGAGTTATAAACAGGTTAGAAACCTTGTAGATACCCATAAACTTCATACCATCTGTGAAAGCGGTAACTGCCCTAATATGGGCGAATGCTGGGGAGCCGGCACCGCTACTTTCATGATTTTAGGCAATATCTGTACCCGTAGCTGCGGTTTTTGCGCCGTAGCCACCGGCCGTCCTGAGCCCGTTGACTGGGATGAGCCCCAGCGTGTAGCAGAAGCCATTTACCTGATGAAGGTGAAACATGCCGTTATTACCTCTGTAGACCGCGATGAGCTGAAAGACGGAGGTTCTATAATATGGGCCAACACTATCAAGGCGGTGCGCGCCCTTAACCCGGATACTACCCTGGAAACCCTTATCCCCGACTTCAGGGGCCAGTGGGAAAACCTGGAGCGTATAATAGAAGTAGCGCCCGAAGTAGTGTCTCATAACCTGGAAACCGTTGAAAGACTGACCAAACAGGTACGTATACAGGCCAAATACCACCGTAGCCTGGAAGTGCTCCGCCGCCTGAAAGAAGGTGGTATGCGCACCAAAAGCGGTATCATGCTGGGCCTGGGGGAAACCAAAGAAGAAGTGATCCAGGCCATGCAGGACCTCTACGATAACGGGGTGGATGTGGTAACCCTTGGTCAGTACCTGCAGCCAACACCCAAACACCTGCCTGTAGTGCGCTTTGTTCATCCCGATGAATTTGCCGAATACAGGGAGATAGGTTACAACATGGGATTGGATTATGTAGAGTCCGGACCGCTTGTACGCTCATCTTACCATGCAGAGAAACATATACACAGCGGACGTAATAAATAGAAAAAATTCGGAAACCATAGCTATCTTTGCGTAGCAATTTAGCACCTAGAACCTACCTGTAACACAGTTTGGTACCATCACCAGACGTTTTAGCAACCTTAATAACGGGGCTAATGGATACGTGCTGTCCATAAAAAATGTCGTGTAATGCGCAACATTATTACACGGTAAGTTATTATTATATGATGGACCAACGTATATACACCCCGTTGTTAAATCCTGATCGGTCAAAAGAAGCATTGATTGTCAAAAAATTTCTATGAAGAAAAGAGCATTTTTTATGGCGGCTGTGATAGGTATGACCATTCATACCTGTGTATATGCACAGCAAGCGCCAGATTCTTTACTGCCTGATGCTAACCTGCGCGACTGTATAAGGTATGCTTTAGCTCATCAGCCCGTAGTAAGGCAATCCGTTTTAGATGAAGCTATTACGGAGGCCAATATCAAAAGCCGGCTGGCAGACTGGTACCCCCAGATCAACCTGGACGCCAGCTATCAGCACAACACCCAGATCCCCACTACCTACTTTAATGGCAGCCCTATCAAAGCAGGGGTGGAGAATACCTCCGGCGCCCAATTCGGCCTTACCCAGAACCTGTTTAACCGCGATGTGCTGCTAGCCAGCCGTACGGCCAGGGATGTACGCCGCCAGGCTAAGCAAACTACCGCCAGCAACCAGATAGACGTGATCACCGATGTGAGCAAGGCGTATTACGATGTACTGCTTACCAAAAGGCAGATATCCGTGCTGGAGGAAGATATCATTCGCCTGGAACGCAGCCAGAAAGACGCTTACAACCAGTACCAGGGCGGTATCGTGGATAAAATAGATTATAAGCGCGCCAACATCGCCCTGAATAATGCCAGGGCCCAGCGTAAAGGCGCCGAAGAATCACTGGAAGGCAAATACGCTTACCTGCGCCAGTTAATGGGCTATCCCGAAAAGGGAGCGCTGAAACTGGTAGATGATACCCTGCAGATGGAAAGCGAAGTATCCCTGGATACCAGCATCACCCTTACTTACGAGAACAGGATAGAATACCAGCTGCTCCAAACGCAGAAGAACCTGCTGGAAGCAGAGCTGCGCTATAATAAATGGAGCTTCCTGCCTAATGTATCCGCCTTTGCCAACTATAACCTGGCTTACCTGAATAACGAGTTCTCAAAGCTGTATAAGGATAACCTGCCCAACTCTTACTTCGGCCTGCGGCTGTCTGTACCCATCTTCCAGGGTGGTAAACGTACGCAGAACATCCGCGCGGCAGAACTGCAGCTGAAGCGTAACGACTGGGACTTTGAATTGCTGAAGAGCCAGATCAATACAGAATATACACAGGCCATGGCCGCCTATAAGAGCAATTACACCAACTACCTGGCGCAGCAGCAGAATATGCAGGAAGCAAAGGAAGTGTATGACCTGATCTCCCTGCAGTACAAGGAAGGCGTTAAAACCTACCTGGAAGTGATCACTTCGGAAACAGACCTGCGCACAGCACAGCTCAATTATTTCAATGCACTGTACCAGGTGCTTTCCAGCAAGATAGATCTGCAAAGATCATTGGGAACATTAACAGGCAACTAGCTTTTAGCAATCAGCTGCTAGCTGCTGACAACAAGAAAAAAACCGGATTTGATAAACGATTTTCAGATGGAAAAAAATCTCTTAGTTCTTATTTGCGCTTTCGGCATTATTTCCTGGACCGCCTGCGGCAGCTCCGGTAAGAAAGCTGCAGTGGTATTGCCGCCTACACCCGTAAACGTTGCCGAAGTCAACCACGCGCCGGCTGTTTACTATGATAAATACCCTGCTACGGTGGTGGCGCTCAACAGCGTTGAACTGCGTGCACAGGTATCCGGTTTTATCACCGGCATCTTCTTTAAAGAGGGTGAAGTAGTGCAGAAAGGCAAAACCCTGTATGAAATAGACCGCCGCAAGTACGAAGCGGCTTACCGCCAGGCGGAAGCCGGTATTTTAAGCGCCCGCGCCAATTTTAACCGTGCGCAGAAAGATATGGACAGGTACCAGCGACTGGCAGAGCAGGATGCGATTGCCCGCCAGACACTGGACAATGCCACTGCCACCCTTGAAACCAACCGCAGCCAGCTGGCCGCATCAGAAGCCGCTTTGCTGGCCGCCCGCACAGACCTTGACTATTCACTCATCAAAGCGCCTTTTACAGGCCGTATCGGTATCTCCCAGGTGAAACTGGGAGCGCAGGTAAGTCCCGGTACCACGCTGCTCAATACCATCTCCAGCGAAAATCCCATCGCAGTGGATTTCGTGGTGAATGAAACAGATATCAGCCGTTTTGCCAACTTACAGGGTAAAGCCGCCGGTGCGCAAGACAGCATCTTCCGTTTACAACTGCCTAACGGCGCTTACTATAAACACAGCGGTAAGCTCATAGCGATAGACCGTGGTGTAGACAATCAAACCGGTACCATCAAAATAAGAGTGGAATTCCAGAACCCTGACGACGAACTGAAAGACGGTATGAGCTGTGTTATGAACGTGCTGAACCAGCAGTCAGGCGACAGGCTGATCATCCCCTATAAAGCAGTTACTGAGCAGATGGGCGAATTCTTTGTGTTCATTGCCAAAGACTCCATCGCCCTGCAGCGTAAAGTACAGCTGGGCCCCAAGCTCAGAGACCAGATCGTGATCATGGACGGTATTGAAGCAGGAGATAAAGTGATCACAGAAGGTATTCAACGCTTGCGCGACAGTGGTAAGATACAGGTAGGCGCACCGCCGCAGACTAAATAGTTGTTGGTTGTTAGTCACCGGTCATTAATACGGCGTGGAAGATCATCATTCGCATTCGTAGCAACAACCAGGACTAACGGCTGAAAATATAACGTGAATCAATAGAAGAAACGATCATGATTGCAGATACTTTTATACGCAGACCAGTAACCGCTATAGTAATCTCTATTGTATTGGTGCTGGTAGGCATATTGGCGATGACCACCCTGCCCGTAGGACAGTACCCGGAAATTACGCCGCCTACCGTACAGGTAACCGGTACCTACATCGGCGCCGATGCCCAGACGGTGGAACAAACCGTGGCCACGCCGGTAGAAGTGCAGGTGAACGGTACCCCGGGAATGACCTACCTGCAGAGTAACAGTACCAGTAACGGCGCCATGAGTATGACCGTTAACTTTGAAGTAGGTACAGACATCAACATCGCCGCCCTGGACGTACAGAACCGTGTAGGCATTGCACAGCCCACACTGCCGCAGGAAGTACAACGTTTGGGTTTGACCGTGAGAAAACGTAATCCCAGCATCCTGATGCTGGTGGCCATGTACTCACCCAAAGGCACACACGATATTAAATTCCTGGATAACTATACCAACGTCTACATCAGGGACGCCCTTCTGCGCGCCAAAGGTGTGGGCGACGTGTTTACCCGTGCAGACGATTTCAGTATGCGCGTGTGGCTGAAGCCCGACAAGCTCGCTGAAATGGGTGTTACCGCCAACGATGTAAGGGCCGCTATCGCCGAACAGAACGCACAGATCACCGGTGGTACAGTGGGTGCACCCCCCGCGCCGGCAGGCCAGACATTTGAATACACCGTCCAGGTAAAAGGGCGTTTGGTTACCAAAGAGGAGTTTGGCAATATCATTGTAAAAACCCGTCCGGATAACGGTAACCTGGTATACCTGAAAGATGTGGCCAGGGTAGAACTGGGTAAATTCAACTACGCCAGCAACTCCTATGTAGACGGCCGTCGCGCTTCCTACCTCCTGATCTACCAGGCCCCGGGAAGTAACGCGCTTGAAACCGCAGAGAATGTATACGCCGCTATGGAACAACTGAAGAAGCAGTTCCCCGCAGACGTGGAATATGTAGTGCCTTTCGAATCTGTTTCCGTGATCGAGGTGTCTATTCACGAAGTGGTGGAAACGCTGCTGGAAGCCCTGGCCCTGGTGGTGGTAGTGGTGTTCCTCTTCCTGCAAAGCTGGAGGGCTACACTGATACCTGTACTGGCTATCCCGGTATCTATCATTGCTACCTTTATCTTCTTCATACCCTTGGGCTTTACCATCAATACCCTGACCCTGTTCGGTTTCGTACTGGCCATCGGTATCGTGGTGGATGACGCCATTGTAGTGGTGGAAGCGGTGCAGCATAATATAGATCATAATAAGATGTCGCCCAAGGAGGCCACTGCCCAGGCGATGAAAGAGATATCCGGCCCGGTAATAGCCATTGCCCTTATTTTGGCGGCGGTGTTTGTACCGGTGGGCTTTATACCGGGTATCGTAGGCCGTTTGTATCAGCAGTTCGCCATCACCATCGCGATCTCCGTACTGATCTCCGCTTTTGTGGCCCTTTCACTCACGCCTGCATTGTGTACGCTGATCCTGCGCCCCATGCACCTGGATAAGGACTCAAAAGGTCTTAACCAGTTCTTCTACCGCTTTAACCGCTGGTTCGGGCATACTACTTCCCGATACTCCATGGGCGTTAAGAAGAGCATTCGCTGGTCGCGCTATGTGATGATCATCCTGCTGTGTATTTGTGTGGGCGCCGTGATGTTGTTCCGCACCAAGCCTTCCGGCTTTATTCCTACAGAAGATGAAGGCCGTGTGTACATCACCTTCGATCTGCCGGAATCAGCTTCTACAGAACGTACCGTAAGCGTGATGTCGCAGATGATGAAGATACTGGACAGCGTGCCCGCTATTGGTCACTACGCTGCGCTGGGTGGTTTGAACGTGGTGAACTTTGCCACCAAATCAAACAGTGCTACCATCTTCTGTCAGCTGAAACCCTGGGATCAGCGTAAAAAGAAATCAGACCAGATCTTTGGCCTGGTAGCGCAGCTGCAGCAGAAGCTGTCGCGCTTCAAGGAAGCCAATGTGGTGGTGATACCGCCGCCGGCTATCCCCGGTCTGGGTCAGACCGCCGGTTTCTCCTTTGTATTGCAGCAACGTAGTGGTACAGATATCAAGCAATTTGAAAGTGTGCTGCAGCGTTTCACGGCCGCTATTAACCAGCGTCCTGAAATTGCACGCGGCTTCTCCTTCTTCACCGCCCGCACACCGGGTTACCAGCTGGAGATAGACCGTGAAAAAGCCAAGAAACTGGGTGTACAGATCTCTGATATCGCTACTGCATTACAAACCTATATGGGTAGCGCCTACATTAATGACTTTACCGTGTATGGGCGGAACTTCCGCGTGGTAACACAGGCAGATTCCACTTACCGCGGCAGCATTAGTGACCTGGGACAGTACTATGTACGTAACCAGGCGGGCGGTATGGTACCTTTAAGCACGTTAACATCCTATAAGGTGATAGAGAGCGCGCCGGTGATCTCGCACTATAACCTGTTCCGTTCTGCGGAGATCAACGGTACGCCGGCTCCGGGATACAGTAGCGGTGATGCCATCAGGGCGTTGCAGGAAGTAGCCGCGCAGGTGCTGCCGGAAGGATACGGTTATGAGTTCTCCGGTCTGAGCCGCGAGGAGTTATTATCCGGATCTAAAACGGTTTACATCTTTGCCTTGTCTATCATATTCGTGTTCCTGTTCCTGGCAGCCTTGTATGAAAGCTGGTCGGTGCCCTTCTCTGTACTGCTGGCGGTGCCCATTGGTATGTTTGGGGCCATTCTCACGCTTACCTTACTGCCTAACCTGACCAACAACGTATACGCGCAGATCGGTATGATCACGCTGATAGGTCTGGCGGCCAAGAACGCCATCCTGATCGTGGAATACGCCAAGGAACGTGTAGACCGTGGTATGGAACTGGTAACTGCTTCTGTGGAAGCTGCGAAGCTGCGTTTGCGGCCTATCATCATGACCTCCCTGGCCTTCCTGCTGGGTATTATGCCACTGGTGCTGGCTTCCGGAGCCGGCGCAGAAGCCCGTAAAACCATGGGATGGACCGTGTTGGGTGGTATGTTCACAGCCACCTTCCTGGCCATCTTTATTGTACCGGTGTTGTTTGTGATCATCACCCGCTTTGCGTACGGTAAAGAGAAGCTGGCCAAATTAAGAGAGAGCTATAATATTTCCGGTGACGATGTTCACGGACCCGTTTGATAGATTTAAGTACCGTGTTTTAGCGGGGGGCGTCGCATAAGCGGCGCCCTTTTTTTATTGCTGTGGTTCTTCCGTTCTTCTGTTTCCTTCCTCATCAAACTCCTGCCCGAGCTTCCATTCTGTATATCCTACCATATACAGCGCGCCGATCACCACCGGGCTGATGGTCACATAAAAGAAAAGCTCTGTCTGCGAAGAAAAGAATAAGGCGCAGGCAATGCCGAACACCAGCAGCAGGATCCCTATTTTACGGGAGATATGGGCCGCATGCAGGTTGGCCGCATGCCAGGTATCAATATTCTGTGTGGAGTAAAAGCTGCGGTAGCCATACCAGGTTTTCATGCTTTTGGGGGGAAAGCGCCGGATGAAGTAACCCATGAACAGGAACACCAGTCCGGCCAGCAGGCTCGCATTACAGTACGTACTATGGATGAAGGCGGTCATGTACGTGGTGTTTTCGTGTATATAAGTTACGAAAAAAACGGGAGTGGGGCGCTTCAGGCCTGGTAAAGAAAAAGATTGCTTCGTTGCGCGCTGCGCTGGGCTCTATTGCTTGCAATGACGCGATAGCAGACCCGAATTTTCAGCGTACGTCATTGCGAGGCCCGCAAAGCCTTAGCGGGAAGCCGGGGCCAGGCAATCTTTTGAAGATCAAAAAGGTCTTCATCGTACGTCATTGCGAGAAGCAGTAAAGCCTTGGCGCGCGAGGCGCGACGAAGCAATCTTTTTGGATAGTAAATAGGTTTCGTTTGTTGCCAGCCGTTTGTTGTTTAAAAGATTGCTTCGGCCTCCCTCGCGCAGCGGCTATACACACGGCCTTGCAATGACGCGAGGATGGAAGACCTGTTTGCACCTTTGCCCTCCTTCCTCTTCCTTCTCCCCCTTCTACTGTCCCTTCTTCTTAAACAACCCATTCACGGTATTCTTCAGCGTCTGTTCCGCCTGTTTGCCCACATTCTGGGCAGGTTTTTCCTGGCCTGCAGTAGTCGCCGTATCCTTCTGACCGCTCAGTTTTTTAGCCAGTTCCTCTTTCAGTGAACTGGTTACATGCTGTTTAACCTGGTTCAGTGAATCCTTAACCGTACTCTTGGCAGAATCCACTTTGTTCTTTACCAGTGCAGTGGCCTGATCTTTCAATTCAGCGCCTGCGCGCGAAGCCGTTTCCTGGAGGTCTGTTTTATAAGTAGGTTTCATGATGTTGCCGCCTAATAACACCTGCAGGTGCACGCTGTCGCTTACATTTACGGGGATGCCTTTATTAGTGGCCTGTGTAACCAGGTTGTTGATCAGCGAATTGGCCTGTGTGCCCATTACGCTGCGGGGCAGCACCAGGTTCAGGGTATAGTCCAGCGATTGGTCAATGCCATGAGAACCGGCAATCGCCATATTTACATTCGCTACTTTCAGTTTGAAGGGATTGATCTTTACACGTCCGTTCTCAAAAGAAAAGTAGCTCTTGATATCTTTCAGCGAAATGTCTTTCAGCTGTGCAACATTCAGCTGGTTGGCCAGCTGGTCTACCGGGGCAAACTTTTTCAGGAAACCTTCTATCAGCAGCAGGTTACCGTCGCCGGTAAGGGTGTTGAGCACGGGCATCATATCCTTGCCCAGCTTACCTTGCAGGCTTAACTGGGAAGAGATCTTACCGGAGAGGAACTGTCCTATCGGCATTAGTTTCTGTACCGTGTTGAAGGCGTTGAAAGTTTGTTGTACATCCAGCTGTTGTACGTTATAAGCAAGATTGATGTCGGGGTTGTGTTTGCTTTCTTTGGTGCTGTAGCTGCCGTTTACTTCCATGCTGCCCTGCAGTGCATTGCCTTTAACATTCTGCATTAGTACGGTTTCATCTTTGATCAGCAGCTTGCCGGACATATTGGTAAGATCCAGTTTATCGTAGTGCACTTTATCTACCTGCGCGGTAAGGCCCAGATCCAGGTTGGCGGGAACGGCAAAGGGTTCCGTGTTGGCCGTATCTGCAGCTGCGGTGGTGCTACCGGTGCTGCCCGCCAGGCCCATCCACTTATCCAGGTTCACTTCATCCGCTTTCACTGCCAGCCTGCCATCCAGCGGCTGGTTCTTGAACATATAGGCCAGCAGGTTATTCACTTCACCGTTGGCCTGGAAATTAGTGCCCAGGTACTGGCCGTTAAACTGCTCTACCGTTACGTTGCGCGGGTTGAATTTCAGGGAAAGGTTGTTCACCTTTACACCGTCCGGGTAGTCTTTGCTGCGGTATAGCATGTTGTTCAGCAGCAGGGTACCGGCGGCGTAGAAGCGGTCGTACTGTTGTTTTTCTATCGCGCTCATGTTGCCTTTGGCGCTGATATCTGCATCCAGCAGGCCAGTCAGCTCAGTGCCCTGTTCCAGTTTCACGAACTGGCTTATTTTAGAGAGGTCCAGCTTTCCTTTGGCGGCGCCGTCCACATACATATCTGATACCGGTGTTTTCACCAGCAGGCGAAGGTCCAGCGGCGTATTATCCATTTCCAGGTGGGCGGCGGGCATATTTACTACCGTATGGTCGGGAACACCATCGGGGTTCTCTACGTTCAGTGTCAGCTGGATGTTCTTAACAGGTTTGGGCAGATCCGGGTACTGGAAGAAGCCGTTCTTTACAGCCAGGTGCACGCCGAAAGCAGGCATCTGTGTAGCGCTGTAGGTGCCTTTTACAAAACCGTCAAAGGCGGCGGTACCTTCTGTTTTGATCTTGCCGAAATCTTTTGAGTATACGGATGGTACCAGGGAGAGCAGGTCTTTAAAGTTGGTGGAAGGCGCTTTAAAGTTCAGATCCATACCATAGGTACTGTCGTTTATCAGCCTGAAAAAGCCTTGTACGGCCAGTTCCAGGTTATTCATCAGCACTTTACCGTTCTTAAAGGTATAGGTGCTTGTTTTGTTATCTATCTCCAGGTCTGCATCCACTTTAGCGCCTACCTGTGAAAGGTAGGGGATCAGGCCATAACGGAAGGTAATGGCGTCAGCATTGGTGCTGGTTTGCAGGGTAAAGAGATCCTGCGTAAAATCTCCCTTGCCTTCATGGTGCAGGTGATCGATGATCATCTGCATATTACCCTGGCGATCGTCGTAGTTAATGTATGCGTCTGATATCTTATAGCTTTCCAGGCGCATGGAGAAAGGCTCGGAAGCGGCGGTATCGGTAGTGCTTTGTGCGGTATCCGGTTTGGTAATGTTCCAGTTAACGTCTCCGTTGGCGGCCACCAGCGCGTTTACACGCGGCTGTTCTACTGCAATGCTGTAGATCTCCATTTTATCGCCTTTGATAACGCTCATGAGGTTCAGGGCGGCGTCTATCTTCTTCACTGCTACCAGGGTATCTCCCTCAAATGGAGCGTTGTTGATCACCTGTAATTCTTCCAGTCCTACTGCCAGCCGCGGAAAATGCCTGAACAGGCTGAGGTCAACATCCTTGAAATCAACCTTGGCGTTCAGCTGTTTGTTCAGCTCAGTTTTTACGATGGCCATGATCTTATCCTTAAAGAAGTAAGGAATGGCAAAGGCGGCCACCACTAACACCACGATAACAACCAGTAAGATCTTCAGGAATTTACGCAACATAGAAAGATAGATTAACTTATTTAATGCGGGCAAGATAGTAAATTATCATTCTTCCTGTTGCGTTTGCCTGTTTATTGTCTGGTAATTATGGCGTTACAGCCGGTTTTTCGTCCAGGATGTACCGGGTTCTCCGGCTTACCAGCGCGCTGTCTGTATGGGGTGATGGCGTTAATTCCGTACCGGTGAACTGCTCGTAGGCAGTGGTATTGCCGTTTATCTGAACCAGCTCGATGCTTTGCAGCGTCCCGGGAATATTGGCGCCGAACCAATGCTGATCTTCCTGCTGTTTCCATGTTACCAGCGCCAGTACCGCCCCGTTGGGATAGCTGCTGTCTGCCTTTGTAAGGGCGTGCTGAAATGCCTGTTCATTGCCGTACAGGGTACTCATAGTAGCCTGTTTCCTGTTGATGGATGAGGTGATCACCTTGGTGAGGCCCTTTGCCTCAAATTGAAAAGAGGAGGGGAGTGCAGCTTCGTTGTTCACCAGTTGTGCGGTATCAACAGGACGGGAACAAGCGGCGCTGAATAAGATGACCGTGACCGCTGACAGATATATCAATCGCATGGTAAATAGCTTTTAGTGTTTAATGGGTGTAGTGAAAACAAGATCGTTATTCTTCACGGGGCGGTGGCAGTTAATGCATTCTGTGGTGAAGAGGATGTTTTGACCATAAGGGGTAAGCTTAGGGCCCTTCCATCGTGCCCATCCCCATCCCTCGGTGCCGGCGTATTTTTTATCATCCTTGATCATGAATTCCACCTGTATGAATGCGCCGGGACGAACATTGCCGTCTGCATCTTCCAGGGCTGTCCACGCGGCTTTTGCAAACACGGTGCCGTTGGGCCAGGGATGAATATTATTTTCTTTCAGGGCTGTGATGGCCACATCGTTCCCGTAGATCACGCGCATGGTGCCGTTGTCTACCCGGTCTGTTGTGCTGACGGGCTGCCAGTTCTTATAATCGCCGATGTAGGCAATACCGTTTATCGTTGGCTGCACATTACTGGCATTGAAGGCGCCCGCTTTATACTGGCTGAACTGTTGTTCCGCATCCGCTGTTTTGGCGCTGTCGGCGGGTTTATGGCTTAACATTCCTGCCAGGTATTGTTTTATTACCGCTGCATCGCCGGCCGAAATAGCCGCCCCGGGGTGCAGCAGCTGATAGTCTTTCAGGGGCATGGCGCCCAGCGCTATCTGGTTAAAGCTTTCAAACAGCTTCCCTTTCTGCGCTGCCGGCGAAAGGCTTTGCCAGTTGGAGAAATTCAACACCTGCCTGCCGTCTTTTATGTGGCCGGCTACCCGCCATATAGCCGGTGACAGCTGATCATACCACCTGAGCTGTGTTTCGTTGGAGTGGCAGTCATAACAGGCCCTTTTCAGGATGGCCTTCACCTCGGGAGGAGCCTGCAGGTCGCCCGTAACAGGAGGATGGGGGATTTCAGGACGAATAAACTGGATCAGCAGCAAACAGGCACACAGCAGCACAATAACCTTAATGATCCTTCTCTTGAACAGGGGAGTAGTGGCTGATGACATGGTATAAATATTTGTTATGCAAAAGAAGACCATTACGGGGCGCCCCTTGAGCACTTTTAGCCCAAGCAGCCAATTTCCTAGTTGAAGCCGGCAGAAAGCGGGCTGAATTTTTTATTTTTATGGCATGTTTGAACAGATCGACCAATCTATCGCTAAGCATATACAGCTCACCCCCGAAGAATCAGCGCTGTTTCACTCCTTACTAAAATATAAAAAAGTCAGGAAGAAAAATTTCCTTTTGCAGGAAGGCGAGGTGTGCGATTTTGAGGCCTTTATTTTAAAAGGCTGCATCCGCTCTTATTACATTAACCAGGAGGGAACGGAAACCATACTGCTGTTTGCGGTGGAAGGCTGGTGGGTGAGTGATCTGTCCAGCTTCTCAGAACAGCTTCCTTCCAATATGTTCATTGAAACAATAGAGGATTGCGAGCTGCTGATGATAGACTACAAACATAAAATGGAGCTTTTTGAAAAAGTGCCCAAGTTCGAAAGGTTCTTCCGTATCCTGGTGCAGCGTTCCCTGGGAGTATTGCAAAAGCGATTTTATGCCTCCGTATCACAGACAGCGGAAGAACGTTACCTGGCATTTACAGAAAAGTACCCGCATATCATGCAACGGGTGCCCCAGCACCAGATTGCGCGCTACATAGGCGTTTCGCCCGAATTCCTGAGCAAGGTAAGGAGCGCTATGTATAAGAATAAGTAATTAACTCCCGGCAATACTCCAAAGATCTTGCATCAGACAGCACATCGGCCATGGTGATCAATGAATCTGCGGTTAAACTGTTTGGATTTGCTTCGCCGCAGGAAGCCATCGGTAAACGTTATAAACAATGGGGAAATGAAGGCAGGATCATCGGGGTGATCAGGGATTTTAATTTCCGTTCCTTACAACGGCCCATCAGTCCATTAAGCCTGCATATGAACCCCGAGTATGATTACCTGCTTTCCGTGAATATGTCCCCTGCCAATTTACCAGCCACCATTGCCGCTGTTGAAAGTAAGTGGAAAGCGCTCATCCCTTCCTGGCCTTTCAACTATTATTTTATGGACGAGTTCTTTGACCGGAAGTACCGTGCGGAAGACCGGTTTGGAAAGCTGTTCCTGCACTTGGCCATACTGGCCATTTTAATATCCTGTCTTGGTTTGCCGGGCCTTGCATCATACAGTACCAACCAGCGGACAAAAGAGATTGGGATCCGCAAGGTGCCGGGGGCTTCCGTATCAAATATAAGGCCCGCAATAGCCAACCCGGTAAAGCGTTTGAGAACGGAGTAAAGCTCCGTTCTCTTAAAGGGGGCTATCTTTAAACAGCAGCTTGTTCGCCTGCGTTATCTCATCCTGGTTGATGGTGTGCCCCATATGATGGTACACCTTTTCCGTAACAGCTGCCTGCATGTCTCTCATAATATTGGCCGTTGCATACACTCTTTCAACGGGTACATGCATGTCCGGATCGCTGGTGCCAATGAACACGGGCATGCCATTAAAACTGCCTTTATAATTTTCCGGGTAGATCTTGTCGCCTATCAGTCCGCCTGTAAAAGCTATCACCCCACCGTATTGTTTTGCATGGCGCGTAACATATTCCAGCGTCAGGCAGGCGCCCTGTGAAAAGCCGAGGAAATAGATATTGCCGGAGGGGATCCCTGCCCGCTCCACATCTGCTGTTACTTCCTGCAGCAGCGCGATCGCAGATGACAACCAGGGTTCGTTCTGCTGTGGCGGCGCCATAAACGAGTAGGGATACCAGGTATGATTGGTAGCCTGCGGGGCCAGTAAGGCGAAATCATCTGCAGATAAATGGGAGGCCAGGGAAAGGATGTCTGTTGCACTTCCCCCGCGCCCATGAATCATTATCAGCGCCTTGTCTGCTTCCTCCAGTTTTTTACCTGCGGTAATGATCCTTTTCTGATGCATATATCACCATTAGCTAAGTTCAGGTAATGACAGCGCTGTTCAGTTAAGCCGGATGTTGTGCTGGCTGAGCGCCGACAGGATCTCACTTTCCAGCAAACCGCTGCCACCGCCAAAATGCCTTATCACAATGGTTGCCGGACTTAACCCCGCTAAAGTTGTTTTAAGCTGTGAGGCCGTTTCTTCACAGATGCCTGCACAAAGCAGTACTATATGGTACTGCTCTTTGCTGAAGGCAGCTATCGCTTCCGCTATCGTACATACGGTAGTTCCCTTCCACTGCTCATGACCGTTTATCAAACGGTTCACTACCGCCATGATTTCTGCATTGAGCCCCACAGCTAATATGTTGAGTTGATCGATCTGCATGGCAGTAATTATTGTGCCTGTTCTACCAGTTGAATTTCAGCCAGTATGCGCACATCTTCACCTACCAGTACGCCACCGGCTTCCAGTGTGGCATTCCAGTTCAGCCCGTAATCTTTACGGTTGATTTTGGTGTCGATACTGAACGCTGCTTTGGTATTGCCCCAGGGATCACGTACGGTGCCGCCATATTCAACGGGAATGGAGATGGCTTTGGTAACATCTTTGATGGTCAGATCGCCTTCCAGGATATAATCGCCTTTGCTGTCAGACTTCCTGAAAGAGCGGGATACAAATTTCAGCTGGGGATATTTTTCGCCGTCAAAGAAGTCAGGAGATTTCAGGTGGCCGTCGCGCTGTGCATCGTTGGTATTGATACCGTCCACATCAAGGGTTACGGTTAACTGGCCATCGCTGAAATCTTCTTTACCTGCTTCCAGCTGTACATCAAATTTGGTGAACTTACCGGTAACGGTAGAGATCATCAGGTGTTTTACTTTAAAGGCCACTTCAGAGTGGGCGGGGTCTAGTACCCATTTTGATTTGTTTTGCGTTTCCATTATAAGGCGTTTTATGATGTTGTAATAATGATGTAAAGTTACGTTGAGGAGGAGCCCTCCTCCATTGAACTGGTTTAAGAGTTTTGAGGAATGTGCATCGGTACTTCCATGATCAGTACTTCGGCGTTGTCTTCATTTGCGCTGATGTTCACCGTGCTGGTTTCGCTGATACCGAGACCATCGCGGGCTTCCAGCGGCTGTCCGTCTACGGTGAAGGAGCCTTTTACAACAAAGATGTATACGCCGTTGTTCGGATCTTTCAGCTCATAGGTCAGTATTTTCCCCTTTTCAAAAGTGCCCATGTGGAACCAGGCGTCCTGGTGGATCCAGGTTCCGGGACCGGAAGGATCGGGAGAGATGATCTGTTGCAGTTTATTCTTCCTTTCTTCCAGGTTCAGGGTGATCTGGTCGTAACGCGGCTGAACGTTCAGCTTGTTGGGGAACAGCCAGATCTGCAGGAATTTCACCGGGCGGTCGCTGTTCTTATTGTATTCGCTGTGAAAAACACCGGTGCCCGCGCTCATTACCTGCACATCGCCCTGGCGGATCACTTCGGTATTACCCAGGTTATCCTGGTGTTGCAGATCACCTTCCAGTGGGATGCTGATGATCTCCATATTATCGTGCGGGTGGGTGCCAAAACCCCTGCCGGGGGCCACCACATCATCGTTCAGTACGCGGAGGGCGCCAAATCCCATTCGCTCAGGGTTATAGTAACCGGCGAAACTGAAAGTCTGGCGGCTTTTTAACCAGCCATGATCCGCATTTCCGCGGGTGTCTGCCTTATGTAAGATACTTTTAGCCATAATTGTCTGTTTTAGGTGTTGGTGCTTTCGCATTTACAGTACAAATTTCCGGCAGAAAAGGCTTTGGGTCCATTAACCTAGATTAAGAGTTTGGCTTGTCATAGTATAAGATCCCTGGGGGCGGGAGCAAGGTACCGGGGATTTAGTATTTTTGCGCCAGCCAAAAATGAACTATGACACCTGAACGCAGGGAAAGACTAATGGGCGTATTGAATAAACGCCAGCCAGACCTTACTGTAGTATTGGAAAATGTGCAGGATCCGCACAATATATCTGCTGTAATGCGTACCTGCGACGCGGTAGGCATACAGGAGATATATGTATTGAATAACAAGATACCCCGGCATAAGAAATGGGGCGCTAAAAGCTCTTCCAGCGCTGCCAAATGGCTGACCGTGCACCAGTTCTCCGATGCGGCGGAATGCATAGCCGCCCTGCGCCATAAGTATGATAAGATCATGACCACCCACCTGGCTGCCGATGCGGTGAGCTTGTATGATATTGATTTTACCGGCTCTGTAGCCCTGGTGTTTGGCAATGAGCATAGCGGGGTGAGCGATGAGGTAAGGGCCCTGGCTGATGGTAACTTTATCATTCCCCAGATGGGCATCATCCGTTCCCTGAATATTTCTGTAGCCTGTGCCGTGAGCATTTATGAGGCCTTGAGACAGAAAACAAAGGCAGGGCATTATGAGCAGAGAAGGCTGCCGGAAGAGCAGTTTGAAACCCTTTGGAAAGAATGGAGCAGTAACCGGCCGGAGGGCGAAGAACACCAGCGTTAGCATCTATTGCGCATCCGTTCTGTTGTCTTACAACACTGTTCTATAAGGTGGCGGCTCCGTTCTGTTATCTTACAATGCCGTTGTGTCAGCTTACAACACTGTTCTGCTATCTTACAACGCCGTTCTGTTATCTTACAACGCCGTTCTGCTATCTTACAACGCCGTTCTGCTATCTTACAACGC
>NZ_CALEJS010000024.1 GCF_937898475.1 uncultured Chitinophaga sp. | reverse complement strand
AAAGTTAGAAGAACCACTGTACCGCTAAAAGATGTACTTCGTCGTTAGCTTACCGCCGCTAAGCAATGCAGAAAGAGATAAGATCCTTACTGTGCTCAACGAATCACTCGCCGGACTGATAACCTATTTCCAGAAATATGGGAGATCCCAATAGACGGCATTGTAATAACAGCTGGCTGCCGCGGAAAGTGGGGGCCGGTTATCTCCGTCACAATTTTTCCTGTATTTTCAACAATAGGCGCTACACAATATCTTATTTGTAGTGTCTTTTAATGAAACGATTGCCTGAATGATAAAGGCGTCTGATTCGTTTTCTGTTTGAATAATTTAGTGAATGAGGAGGGATGTTCAAATCCCAATTCATAAGCTATCTCACTTATAGATAAATCCGTTGCCGAAAGTTTTTCCTTGGCCTTTTCTATTAGTTTGTGATGAATATGATCCTGTGTACTTTTCCCGGTCAGCACCCTCAATAAGCTGCTGAGATAATTGGGCGTGAGGTTTAACTCACTTGCAACATCATGCACACTTGGAATTCCTTTTCCCGGAAGAGAATCCGAATTGAAATATTTGTCCAGTATAGTTTCTAAACGGGTCAGGGTTTTATCATTCAAAATGCGTCGGGTTAGAAATTGTCTTTCATAAAATCTTTCGGTATAGTTGAGCAATAACTCTATTTGCGAGATAATAATGTTGTGGCTGAATTTGTCGATGTTAGATTGGTATTCTTGTTGGATACTTTTGAACACTGCTAGCATCATTTGTTCTTCTTTTTCTGATAGGAACAATGCTTCATTTACCGCGTATCCGAAAAATTCATACCGGCTCATTTTTTCCGCCAATGCTGTTTTCCACAAAAAATCGGGATGAATCAATAATAGCCAGCCTGAAGGTTCTGCTTTTGCATTCGGATCGATCTCTATCTGAATAATCTGTTGTGGTCCAACCAGTGACAGTACTCCTTCGTCAAAATCATACGGTTGTTGTCCGTAGTTGAATTTTTTAGCTACGTTTCGTTTCAGGCCGATGGAATAGAAATTCTGTACCCACTTGATATCAGTATATTCCGGCGGATACTTTACTAAGCTATAATCAATCAGGCTTACTAAAGGATGTTCCGGTTCAGGTAAGCCGCTGAATTGATGAAATTCATAAATGGTATTTAACCTGATATTCGCATGCATTTCTGCAAAGGTAGGTAATTAGCAAAAAATGAGCATAATTTGCAGATGCAAACTATGCTCTGAAATAAGCCATGTGTTTTTTACCATTCCTGATTTGTTGGTAGAATAAAGACTTCTGATACATCCACATTATCAGGCGATTCTAACGCATAAATCATACTATTGGCAATATCATTGGGAGTTAAAAAGGTCATTTGATTACGAAGACCTTCCATTCCTTCTTTGTATGCTTTGTCTGAAATCCGGTCATACAGATTGGTATCAACGGCACCAGGTTGAATGCTTGTCACACGGATATTGTGTTTTTTGCCAACTTCCATTCTCATAATATCCGAAAAAGCTGCTACAAAATGTTTGGTGCCGCAATAAACAGCTAATCCTTTAAATAGTTTACGGCCTGCTATAGAAGATAAATTAATAATATGTCCGCTATGCTTGTCAATCAAATCTGGCAGTACTGCTGCTGTAACATTCAAAACTCCGTTGATGTTTATATTTATCATATCCTGCCATTCATCCGTCTTAAAAGTATCAATATCTGCGGCAGGCATAATACCGGCATTATTTATCAGAATGTCGATAGTGCCATACTTTTCTTTTAAACGCTTTACACCAGCATCTACGCTTACTTTATCCGTAACATCAAACTCTATCGGGAAAGCATTACCCCCTGCTTGACGGATTTCACTTTCAATGGTATTCAGTTTAGTGAAACTACGTGCCGCTAAACCAACTTTAACACCTTTCGCCGCTAAAGATTTTGCTACACCTTCTCCGATGCCGCTCGATGCTCCGGTAATCAAGGCGACTTTTCCTTTCAGTTCCATAATTATTCATTTTTTACTACTGCAAAAGTACAGTACCCCCACAGAAGTAAATTTGCCAAATCGGGGAAGCTCTTTGCTGAATCTATGGTTTTGAGGATTGCTAATAATCCTGAGTTCTATTAACCAGTTTGATGATGATGTTTGACATTCAAATATATCTTCGCTCAGGTAGCTACTTTCTGCCGTCAACAACCCGCACGCGCAAAGAAAAAAGGTGCACCATTTTTACCTGGTACACCCTTTTCCCCCTTTTTTTTATGTCCAGAATTCTTAGATCAGCGCTTTTTACGCATCCGGACTGCTAACTGCCACTATACACATCCCGTTGTACTGGCTTTCGTAAAATGAATCTGCTTTGTCGGCGGTAACGTCGTTAAACGCGATCCCGACTGCAAGTATCAGCCATTTTGTACTGTTAGGCGTTACGGTGGCGGTAAGACTGATGGGCGCCGGAAGCTCCTCATCGTTAAAGGGCAACGGTTCCGTCCGGGCTGTGGCTGTAACGAAGGTGCCTTCTGCGAAGTCGACCTCTGCTGCCGCACATGCAATCTTAAAATGTGTTGCATTTAGCGGTGCCTTGATCATATCTTCCGGTATGAAAGCAGGCAGATCTACCTTCATGGTACCGGTAGCACGGTCAATGCTGACAGTGGGTTGAATGAAGATGAGTGAGGATAGTTTACCGTTCGCATTGAAGTCGAAACCTCTCATCAGCTCGATATCTCCATTAATTACAGTCCGGTCACCACGCCTGTGTATACTGTCGGACTTAATGACCTGGAACATCAGTCCAAGAAGCCTTGAAAAAAGCGCCTTGTCCCTTGCCTTTACGCCGGCTGTCCGCACTGCATCCAGCAGTATTTTCGCGGCCTTACCGGCTCGTTGGAATTCCGCAATGGTTTGGCGCGTACGTTTATAGCCTCGTTCAGTTTTGATACGTGTGGCTATCTTTGATTTTTCGTTAGGCATAATAAATTAATTTAAAAATGATTAATTAGGCGACATGTTCTCGGGTACACGTCGTTTAAACCCTCATCATGATGAAATCCTCTGCAGTAGGAATGAAATTGAATTCAATTCAATTCAATACTGCAATACTAATGATCAACGACACGCAGGAAAACTGGAATGGCCGTTTGGGCCAATCTGGCCGTTTTGGCCGTTTTGTATAGGGAAATGCCGCTTGCATTCTTCATCAACACTTAATGCCTTCCTTGCAGGATCCAATTGTTTTCTTTGTTTATTCTTTATGGTTTCCCTGATAATACCTTATCCTGTCTTCATGAGATCCTTGTCAGCTCCTGGGGAGAGCCTTAGGAGCGCCTTGTAAGATATTAGTGAATCGTTAGTAAGTGTTTAGTAAGTGTTTAGTGAGAGCTTTGTCATCCTTAGTAACCGGTTGTGTAGTCCGGATACGCTATTGACATGAGGGTTAAATGCGAACAACGTTGATAATGCAATAAGTCACTCCTTATATTTTTGAAACGCTTTAGAGCATACCATTTCAATACTATCTGATTTTTCAGAAGGTTAGCCAGCAGTTCTGGCAGACAAACCGGATGACTGATGATTTGATAAAAACAATTGGCGATCCCCGGAAAGAAGATTGGAACAAATACAGCATATCAACTTTGTTGAAGCTTACACTATATTGAAGGGCCTGTGGTTATGGATGCAACAGCAATATGTGCAGGTGCTGCCCCAAAGCGCCATTGGAAAAGCACTTGCTTATAGCCTTGAGCGATGGGATAAACTTACAAAGAATAGCGCCAGAGATCTCATCCCCGGCGCTATTCCTAGTAAACTATCCCATAAACACCTCAATCGTCACAAACACCATCCCCTGCGAATTCGTCCTTTGTCTTAATCTCCCCGAAAACGGCGCATTAAACGTAATATTGGTAAAGTCATAACTAGGCATCTCGCCAACTACCCCAATATTAATACCGCCTTCACAATAGAGATTACTTAAACCTGATGACATCGCGGTATCCGAACCTGCCGCAATCGTAATGCCTGTAACGGTACCCTGTTCCTGGCTTTGCAAGGCAAATGGTGCCACAACAACAGCGACTATCAATATTCCCAATAGTGATGAACAGCCGGCCACCGCCTTCGCAGTGGCCGGCTGTCGCTCTTACTCCTCAACCTTCTCTTTACTTCCCGCACTTCTTCCTACCCGGTCATACACCTGCCTGACATTAAAATACGTGCTTACAAACATTGCATCGTCTATCATCCCTTCTACCAGGTCATCCAATGCGTCCAGCGCTTTCCTCGCCCGTGTCACCAGCGCAGGAATACTGCCGGTGGCGGTCTTTCTGGCCCCCAGGATCACATTCCTGGCGGGCGTCATGGGCTCTGTGGTGTTCAGCTGCGCTTCCAGCATGGTGACCTCTTCTTCCGTCACCTGGTAGGCAGCCAGTTCGGAAAGGTGGTCACGTGCGTGTTGGGCAATGCGCTGACAGCGCTGAAACACCAGCTGTTGCGGCCCCCTGGCCAGGGTGCTGTACGCAAGGTCCACCGCAGCCATCAGCACATGATCATTATTGAACTTCGCATAAGACCGCAGCTTCAGGCTTAGCTGGAAAGCGCGCTCCACTATCTCAAACATGTGTGCATCCTTCCTTTTAGTATAGCCCGTCGGGTTACATTGCGCCTGCAGCTGCGATTGTGTCAGCATTTCCGCCACAATTGTTCTTAGATTGTCAACAATAGGCGTTACCGGTGTTAATTGATTCCAGGTGCCGGGAAACTTGTCCAAATGTGATAATACAGCCTGGTACATGTCCAGGAGATTTAATTGACGTCTGGTCATTTTTCTAAAATTTTAAATGTTAGTGAATGTTGCATGTCGTGCCAGCGGAGAAGCCCTGCAAACAGTAGCTACCGGCATCGTTTTTACATCTGCAGTTGTATAGGTTATGCGATCAACGTTGACAATGCAATGGTAGGACAAAGAAAATTCAGCGATTTTCTCATTTGAGAAAATCCAGATGGGTTTTATTTCAAAAAATTTTGTATTGTCTCATTTTCGGTACCGGTGCTTCCCGGAAATATTCCTGTCAGCTATTGAAGTCGGGGAATTATATCTTACAGGATCAGTTACAATCAATGGAACTTCAGCGATAGGTTTTAGAACGCTGGTGCAGATCGAAGAACATCGATGTAAGATTGTAGAACAGGCGCTCCAGCTGACAGAACGGCGTTGTAAGATAACAGAACAGGGTTGTCACTTTACATAACGGACATGTAAGATAATAGAACGGAGTCACCAGCTGACAGAACGGCGTTGTAAGATAACAGAACGGAACCGCCATTTTACATAACGGACATGTAAGATAACAGAACGAAGTCTCCAGCTAACAGAACGGCGTTGTACGTTTCTGATGTACCGGATTTACAGTCCGGCGCCATTCCACCATCGTAGCCGATCTCCCATGATCATAAACCTGTATAAAACAAAAAAACCGACTGGTAGTACCAATCGGGCATATAATGCTTTTATTGTTTAACATCATACCATAGTCCGACCGGCACCCTGCGGATACCAATAACATGCACTACTATATGACATCATTGTTTTCATGAGCGCAAATGGAATACATCTATTCACGCTGCCAAAAAAATTTGATAAAGATTTTTGGTGGATTGGAACAAGAGCATTGACCAATCTTTTTGTTGCCCGCAATTTAACAGGGATCTTTTGAAAGATTTATCTTCGGGTATCAATTCATCACCATGAACCACTCATCCGCCCCTTCCCGTCCAGCCCTTAAAGGCATGTGTCCCTACATAGAAGTGTTCGACATGCCCGCCGCTCTGCGGTTCTACCGCGATATCCTCGGTTTCACCATCACCCAAAGTGCCGGCGATGGCGATGATGCAGACTGGGTGCTGTTGCAACTCGATGATAGCTACCTCATGCTCAACACCGCCTATGAGAAAGAATTCCGTCCCGCGCAACCCGATCCTGCCCGTTTCAAAGGGCACCAGGACACTGCCTTTTTCTTTAACTGCCCGGATACCGATGCCATGTACTACTACCTTAATAGTAAAGGCCTCGGCGTAAGCCCCCCCTTTATAACCGGATATGGCTGGAAGGCTATCTCACTGGCAGATCCAGATGGCTATAGCATCTGGTTCCATTGGCCGGATGGTCAGCAGTAACAGCAGGGGAGAAGCAGTTTTCCGGGCAGAAGGTACAGAAACTGTATAAAAGAAAAAGCCTTATTTCAAATTTCGTTCTTTTAAAAGGGCATTTAACTCCCTGTTATCATACTTTGAGTTATTCACCAGTTTATAGATAATCGCCAAAGGTATCAGCGTAAGAAAGCCCCAGGTGTTTTTCATCACGCTGTAAGCTACCACTCCTGCCAGGAATCCAATTAATACGGCATTAATGATCATGGTGCTTTGTCTCTTTTTCGCTTCCTGCAACAATTCCTGGTCGGTTAGCTCTGTCAGTTTTTTTTGTTCCATTTGTAAATGTAGATTATAGTATAGTTTGGTTGATGCCGGGTTTAATAAACATGCTCCATAGGTTTAAGGGAAACGCCAGCCTGTTAACGGCGCCTAAGCTAGCATTTCAATTTAACATTTACAAATAATCCGGCACTTCCCTATATTTGTACCAGGTACCCGACTGATAGCCTGGATAATGCAAACTACCGCACAGCTCTCTGCTTCGAAATAATCAACCCCGATTGAAAATTGTCCACACTAAACTGTTAACAATGAAAAAACATCTTCTCCTCGCGCTGTTCCTGGCCTTAGGCTGTTTATCTCAATTACAGGCTGCACCCGGCAGGCCGTTACTCGATATGTTCACCCGCATGTTCCCCAATGCGGAATATGTAACCTGGTCGGCAGACCATGGCTATCACATGGTGTCCTTTACCCAGGGGGAGACAGCCAGCAGGATGTGGTTTGATGACAATGGCGCATTGATACAGTCTTTAAGGTACTGCCTGGAGGAAGAGCTGCCTGTAAAGATAACCGCAGCATTAAAAAAGAAATTCAATAACAAACAGATCTACGGCTTTACCGAGGTAACCAACAGGGCCGGTATTAAGTATGAAGTAATACTGAATGACAGTAAGAAATGGTATCGGGTGAGTGTAAGCAACCTGGGCGACGTTTCACTGAAATATACCATGAAGAAATAGCCTTCGTTACTGGTAATGCCTCAGCATATTCATTTCTGCCTGCGCTTCCAGTATCAGGGAAGTATTGGTTTCGCCATACTCTTCAAGGCGTGCAATTACTTTCGCCAGCTGATCCCGGGAGCCGGTCACCACCTTCAGCAACATGCTGGCATTACCAGTAACCGTATACCATTCCGTAATCTCATGAATGGAAGCTATCAGCTGCTTAATATCATGATGTTTATGGCCGCATTTAAAGGCTATAAACGCCTGTATGTTTAACCCTATCTTGTCAAAATCCACGATGGCATGAAATCCTTTAATATACCCCGCTTCTTCCAGTTTGTTCATCCGCTCTGCTACCGCCGGTGCTGTTAATCCAATACGGCGGCCAATTTCGGCGGTTGTTGTTCTCGCATTATTACACAGCTCCCGTAATATAGACAGGTTCAGGTCGTCAATGGGTTTATTATTTAAAGATTTCAGCATAAAATAACTTTGATTGTAAAGTTAACGGGTCGTTCTTCTTTCAGTTAAAAGCCTGCTTTCAGGAAAAAAGTAAGCAACTTTATCCCCTTTACAGCGGCTTACACAAAACTATAAAATATGGCGAAAGGAACGCATGGTATCTTCAAATGTCAACACCTTTTCTTACTGCTCATCAGCACAGCTACGCTGTTAGCAACCTACCGCGGCATAGCGCAACCCAAGCAAACGCAAATGCAGGCCGCCTTATCTGACAGCGCCCGTATGCGTGATGGTCAGCACGATTTTGATTTCGAGATAGGTACCTGGAAAACAAAGCTGAGCAGACTAACGGAGCCGCTCAGCGGTAGTCAAACCTGGGTAGAATATGAAGGCACTACGGTAGTCAGCAAAGTATTTAACGGGATGGCCAACCTGGTAGAACTGACGGCTAAAGGGCCGGCGGGCCAGTTTAAAGGATTAAGCCTGCGGCTCTACAATCCCCAGGCGCATCAGTGGAGCCTGAATTTTGCAAACATGAAGAACGGCATGCTGACCATACCTACCATCGGGGAGTTTAAAAATGGCAAAGGTGAGTTCTACGCACAGGATACCTATAACGGAAGGGCTATACTGGTGAAGTTTGTTATTGCACAGATCAACGCGGATTCCTGCCGCTTTGAACAGTTCTTTTCCGATGATGGTGGCAAGACCTGGGAACTGAACTGGGTGGCCGTAGATACACGTGTACAGGATGCCGCCGGGAACTGACAAAATACGCCTGTTTGCGCTTATATTACAAAATAGACCATGGTTCATGTGTCTGAATAACAGTTAATTACCCTGCATGGGCAATCTATTTCAGTAGATTGCCTGTAAAGGGCGTACCTTTGCAGAATGAAAATATCAGTTAATTCTCGCCCAGGAATGCAATTTACACATGAACATGAGTGGATTGATTACAATGGAACTGTTGGTTTTGTCGGTGCTTCTAAATTCAAATTGAAGGGGATTGAGAAGATCGATAGCATTAAGTGGTACCACCGTAAAGGTACTATTGAGAAAGGAACTTTGATAGCTGAAATTCATGCGGAGGATGCTGTAATACCTATTCATGCTCCTGTAAAATGTAAATTTTTGGGTCAGAATCAAAAGCTAAACGAGAATCTTAACCTGATCCTGGAAAGTCCCCAGGATAGCGGGTGGGTGTTTTTTGTTACACCTTCAAAATTTCTTAACAACGATACCCTGCTTTCAGCAGAGGAGTACCAGAAATTGATCAGCACCAGTGAGGTGTTTAGTGATCAGTAAAAATATGGAAGCCGCATAGATCGCAGGATGTATGCGGCTTTTTTCTTACGCAGCAACCCGTTAATTCCCGAAATCCGTAGAAAAAGAGCGCTCTTTCCAATCCGCCATCTGCTGCTGCAGCTGCGCTATCCTGGCTTCCGCCCGCTTAAACGCATCGCTGCCCAGGAACAGGTCAGCCGGTGGTTGCGCACTATTCACCAACGCCACAAACACATCTGCCACCTTATCCGGATCTCCCAATTGCTTGCCATCCATACTGTTCATCTTCTCATGATACTCCCGTAAATAAGCGTATTCCTCCATTTTATGTTCACTATAAGCAATGGAATCTGCTTTGGCAAAGTTGGTTCTGAACCAACCCGGCATCACATTCGTTACACGGATGCCCAGGGGTTGCAGGTCATTGGCCAATGCATCGCTTAAACCACTCAGCGCAAATTTCGCTGCACAGTACATCGACCAGCCCATACCCGGTGCAAAACCTGCTATCGAAGAGATGTTGATAATGTGCCCCGCACCCTGCTTTCTCAGATAAGGCAATACCTGCTGCACTACCCGTATCACCGCAAAGAAGTTAACCTGGAAATTTTCTTCTATCTCTGCTGCGCTCAGTTCTTCCAATGCGCCGCCTAAACCATAACCGGCATTGTTTATTACTACATCCACGCGGCCAAACTGCGCCACCGCCTGTTGAACGGAAGCGGCTACAGATGTCTCACGCTTCAGGTCTACTTCCAATGGCAGAAAATGATCATTGCCCTTAAACGCATCAAATGCAGCGGCAGCTCTTGATGTGGCAGCCACTTTGTGCCCCTTTGCCAGCAACTGTTTTACCAGCGCCAACCCCATTCCTTTAGAGGCTCCCGTGATGTACCAGACTTTTGTTTCGCTCATCATTATTTTTTTGAGCAAAGTTACCCCGCATCAAATTTTCCAATTTGCTGCATACAAACCATTATTTGTTAAATTCAAACCTGCCTGAAGTCAGAGGGGTTGATGGCAGTTTGTTTCCTGAAGAAGTTGTTGAAATGCGCCTGGTCTTCAAAGCCCAGCACATAGCTGATCTCCGCTATGTTCCAGCTGGTATGCCGCAGCAGGGCCTTGGCCTCCGCTGTAAGGCGTTCAAAAATAAGATCGGTGGTGGTGCGCCCGGTGGTTTTCTTGATGGCGCGGTTAAGATAATTTACATGAACAGACAACCTTTCTGCCATCACTTTGGGAGAACGCAGCTCAAAGCGTTGCGAGATGGTTTCAATAGGGAACTGGCGTTCCAGCAGCTCCATAAAAACAGCCGTGATCCGGGCAGCGGCATCTGTTTGCTCCAGGTACCTGTCTACCGGCTGCAGCTTCATGGCCAGGTAGATCAGCTCACTTACATAGTTCCTGATCAGCTCATACTTATAGATATAATCTGAATCAAACTCTTTAATGATCTTTTCAAAGATGCCCGTTACTTCTGCAGTCATTGCCGCGTCCAGGCCAAACACCGGCTGCGCCCCCGCCGCAAACAAGGGCAGCGTTGTCAGGTTCAGCCGCAGGTTTTCTTTGAAGAACTCATCCCTGAAGACACAGAAATAACCGCCGGTATCGGCGCTCAACGGGTCGTAGGTATACGGCACCAGGGGGTTAAAGAACAGCAGGGTATGCCCGCTTACCGGAACGCTTTTGTTACCGTAATGAAAAACATTATCCCCCCGGAAAAGCATGATCTTATAGAAGTCCCTTCGGATATAACTGGGCGAAGTAGTGCCCGTACGCACCCGGTCTTCAATCCTGAAAACATTAAACTGCCCGATGTTTTGCTGCAGCTCTTCCGGTAAGCTGCCAAACTTATCCTTATAGAACGCTTCGAGTGATTCTGTGATCTTTGCCATAACTGCTATTACCTGCAAAATTCACACTTTTTTCCGGATATGCCTAAACGCCGGGAAGGCCTCCCCGACAACCCGGGGATAGCCTTCCGACGCTAAAAACCGCCGGCTCATTCCACTAAGCCGGCACTAACCAAAACCAACGCTTACTTACCCGCCAAATAGGCCAACACCTGCTTAGAGTGTTCATCGCCCTTCATGAAATCCCGGAAGCTGTATACAATTGTTCCATCCAGTCCGATCACGAATGTTTCGCGACCACTTACCTTTACATTGTTTCCAAAATCCTGATCTTTGATTCCAAATTTATTCAACACAGCATTGCCGGGATCGCTCAGCAAAGTGAAGGGGAGGTGATTCTTCTTTGCAAAGGCCTTGTGGCTTTCTATGGTTCCGTTATTAATGCCTATCACCATCGCATCGGCGTCGTTAAATTTCTGGTATGCATCCCTGAACGCGCAGGCTTCTTTCGTACAAACAGGGCTTTCATCCTTCGGATAGAAGAAGATCACCAGTTTTTTCTTTCCCACTACATCAGATAAATTAAAGGTGTTTCCGTCCTGGTCTTTCAGTGAAAAATCGGGTGCTTTGTCTCCTTTGTGCAGCGTTTCCTGCATCATAGTTTCCTGTGCTTTTACAGCCGGTGCAATAAAGGTAAGGCTGCATCCCATAGCCAGCATCGCAATGATGGATGCTTTTTTGATGTTCAATCTCATAGCATGAATTATTTTTCGTGATGTTTAATTTTCAACAAATGTCTGCGGTTTTGCGAAAGCGAATTTTCACTTTAGTTAAAATCGCAGGAAATTTTTTTGCCAACCGGAAAATTTTTGCCCGCCTTCCATTTATTCCTCCCGATTTTAACTAAGGTGAAAATCAGTGATTAGCAAATGCCTCACATTTGCTTTGTGAACATGGTGCAGGATGCACCGCAATAATGAAAACACATGAAAAAGCTACTTACGATTATTGGTTGTCTGGTGCATTTTGCGGTATTTGCCCAAATAGACAACCCGGTCCACTGGACCTTTGCGGCCACCCCTGTAGGTGACCACCAGGTAGAGATCACCGCTACCGCCCGCATTGATGAAGGCTGGCATTTATATTCCCAGTTCCTGGACGCAGGCGGCCCCGTGCCGACTTCCTTCCAGTTCAATAACCAGGAAGATTACCTCCTGGTGAACGGCGTGAATGAAAGTCCCACCGCCATAAAAGGATACGATTCTACCTTTGAGATGACCATCCTCTACCACGAGAAAAGTGTGACATTTAAACAGCTGGTATCATACACCAACCCTGCCGCACATGTAAAAGGGGAAGTACATTATATGGTATGCAGCGGACAAAAATGCCTGCCGCCAACAGACGTTGATTTTGACATCGCCGTTAATACTGCATTGGGCGCCGCCGGCACTACTGCTGCAGTATCAAAGGAGCAGGTGCATATGGAAAAACCTGCTGCTGCGAAAGATGGCGACAGCTCCATCTTATCCATCTTCCTGGCAGGTTTCCTGGGCGGACTGGCCGCATTTTTCCTGCCCTGTATTTACCCGATGGTGCCCTTAACGGTATCGTTCTTTACCAAACGGTCCGGAACTCGTGCCCAGGGTATCCGCGCAGCGGTAATATATGGCGTGTCGATCATTGTGATCTACGTAGGACTTGGTTTACTGATCACCGCTATCTTCGGCGCCTCCGCATTAAATGAAGCCGCCAGCAGCGCAGCATTCAACCTGTTATTCTTCGTCATCCTGGTTGTTTTTGCCCTGTCTTTCCTCGGCGCTTTTGAAATCACGCTCCCATCTGTATTCGTCAACAAAATAGGAGAGAAGTCTGAAAAAGGCGGCTGGATAGGCCTGTTCTTCATGGCCTTTACACTGGCCCTGGTATCGTTCTCCTGCACCGGTCCGCTGATCGGTACACTGCTGGTGGAAGCCGTGAGCAAAGGCAGTTACCTCGGCCCTGCAACCGGTATGTTCGGTTTCTCCCTGGCCCTGGCTTTGCCTTTCACCTTGTTTGCCGTTTTCCCCTCATGGTTAAAGAGCTTGCCGAAATCCGGCGGCTGGCTGAACTCCGTAAAGGTTACGCTTGGACTGCTGGAACTGGCGCTCGCTTTTAAATACCTCACCAATGTAGACCTGGCCTACCACTGGGGACTGATCAGCCGTGATCTCTTCGTAGGTATCTGGATCATCATTTTCGGCGTGCTGGCCTTCTACCTGCTGGGCAAGATCCGCCTGAGCCACGATTCAGAAGTGCCGTCGCTCTCCATCCCCAGGTTATTACTGGCCATGTTGGTACTGGTGTTTACCGTTTATCTCATCCCCGGTTTGTTTGGCGCGCCCCTGAAAGGCATCAGCGGCTGGCTGCCACCGCAGCAAACGCAGGAGTTCTCGCTGAATGCAGCTGCACCCGCAAAAGCGGAGGGAAGCTCCACCCATAAATACGCGGGGCTGTTCCATGCGCCGGAAAATATAGACGCTTTCTATGATTATGATGAAGGAATGGCTTACGCCAGAAAGGTACACAAACCCGTGCTGCTTGATTTCACCGGCTGGAGCTGCACCAACTGCCGCAAAATGGAAGCGTCCGTATGGTCTGATCCGCAGGTGCTGAAACGCCTGAAGGAAGACTATGTGCTGATCTCCCTCTATGTGGATGATCGCACACCGCTTAGCAACGAAGAAAGATACGTTTCCAGATTTTCATCAAAGGCTATCAAAACAATCGGACAGAAATGGAGCGACCTGCAGCAGGAACGTTTCAATACCAATGCCCAGCCCTTCTACGTGGTGCTGGATCCGGATGGTAAACCCGCCGCAGCCCCCAGGGCTTTCAACCTGGACATTAAAGCATATACCGATTTCCTTGACAAGGGCATCGCAGCAGCAAAACAATATTCATCCAATTAATTATAAAAACGAATCATCATGAAAAATTATCTGAGATCAGCGCTTTTGGTATTGGCCCTGGGGCTGATCACCACCCCGGGTGCACAGGCACAGCAAAAGTCCGGACAGGAGATCCGGTTCAGCACACAATCCTATAAAGAAGTGCTGGCCGCCGCAAAGGCCAGTCATAAAAAAGTATTTGTAGACGCATTCGCTACGTGGTGCGCGCCTTGTAAGGAACTGAAGAAAAGCACCTTCAAAGATCCGGCGGCAGCCGCGTATTTCAATAAACACTTTGTCAATTTCAGCATCGATGTGGAGAAAGGGGAAGGCGTGAAGCTGGCTGAAACCTGGCAGGTGGAAGGATTGCCCACGCTGCTCATCCTGGATGAAAATGGCCAGGTACTGGCCAACCACACCGGCTTTGTGGATGGCAAAGGACTGATCCGGTTTGCCGGCGAAGCCACCGCCAATACCAGCTCAAAAGGCGGCCGTACGGCGATGAACCGCTAAACCGCTGCACCAGGTTTTTAAACACCGTTCAAAATACAAATTACGATCATGAAAAAGATACTGGTATATAGCGTGCTGCTGATGCTGATCAGCATTGGCAGCTGCGTCGCCCAGAACGAAAAATCGGCCCGCGGGCATGAAAACAATCCCTGGTATTCCAATACAGATACCGCCAGGCTGCATGTAAGCGATGCGGAATGGAAGAAAGTGCTGCCGCCCAACCTTTATGCCGTTGCACGGGAAAAAGACACGGAAAGGCCCTTCACGGGGAAATACTGGAAAAGCACTACCCGCGGCACTTACTACTGTGCGGTATGCGGCAACCTGCTGTTCCGCTCTGATGCGAAGTTCGCCAGCAGCTGCGGATGGCCCAGCTTTTTTGAGCCCAGCCGCCCCAACGCCGTGCGCTACCAGGATGATAATTCCCTTGGTATGCACCGCACCGAAGTGTTGTGCGGGCGCTGCGACGCTCACCTGGGGCACATCTTTGACGATGGTCCAGCGCCTACGTATAAACGCTACTGCATGAATTCCGTATCACTCGATTTTGCACCCGATAAGAAATAGTATTCCTCCATCTTTTTGTTATAACTTTTATGAAGATCCACTTTCTGGCGGCCGCTATGCTCCTGGGCACTACCGGCGCTTATGCCCAAAATATGTTCAGTATGGCCGGCCAACACCCGGCAGATACGCTGAGAAGCGAAGCGCATGAACAGGCGCTCCGCTTCCCTTCACTGCGCCAGGCGGCGGTGACGGCAGATCTTTTTGGTTCGCGCCATTATGATGCAACGCTGAACGGGAAAGATTTTGTGAACGGCAAAACCCGTAACGCCCGCATCAGCACTTATGTAACAGTGCCCATCAGCAGCTGGAACGGCAATGTGATCGGCGCCTCCGTTTACCACACCGAAAACTTTTTCGACGTAAGGGAAACCGCCAACCAGCTGGACAACCCGAAGCTGAACACGGGCAATATGTCTAAAAGCACCCTGGGCCTCTCGCTCAATTATTCAAGAACAGACGCCCTCTTTCACACGCCGGTGATCTACTCCGCCGTATTAACCGGGCTGTCAGATAACCTGAAAGCGCTCCGGCGTTTTAACTTCAACGGCAGCGTGGCTTTCCCGCTGAAACGTACGGCAGACACTTACCTCTCGCTGGGCGCTTTATTGCTGATAGATCCTTCGGCGCCCATCCCGGTACTGCCGGTGATCAACTACTTCCACAAGCTGAACGGCAACGGGCTGGAGCTGATCGTGGATCTTCCACAGGGCGCCATGATCAAACAGGCCCTTTTCCGCAATGCCTGGGTTTACCTGGGGTCCAATTATAATACGTATGTAACGTTTTATGAGTCGGATAACCCGGCCTTACCCCGGCGCTTCAGCTACAATACCATCGAACTGCAAAGCGGTCCCGGTTTTGAATACCTGCTGGGGAAATACGTGGTGGTCGGACTGAGAGGTGGCATCAACAGCATCGTCTCTGCCAGGGCCATTGAAAAGGGAGAACGGTATAATGATCCATTTATCAAAACTACCTATAAATCAACGGCTGCTGCAGCGTTAAAAATATCTTTTTTGCCCTTCTGAATGGCCGGATCGGGGCGGCGGATGCGGTAATTATAAATGTTATTGCTAATTTGTTGGTAAATTTGGACATATTAAGGATCAGCAAATTAACATTTATAGATGGGACATTTACCAAAACTTATTGAAGATCTGGCGTTAATTCTTATTACCGGAGCAATTACAACGCTGATATTTAAACGCATCAAACAGCCACTGGTGCTGGGCTACATTATTGCCGGCTTCCTGGTAGGCCCGCATTTGTCCATCACCCCCACGGTGGCTGATACAGAGAATATTGAAACGCTGGCAGAAATAGGGGTGATCTTCCTGCTGTTCAGCCTGGGTCTGGAGTTCAGCTTCAAGAAACTGATGCGGGTAGGAGGCGCTGCGTCCATAACGGCATTTGTAGAGATCTTATTTATAACGGTCAGCGGTTATCTTGCCGGTAAGTGGATGGGCTGGTCTACCATGGACAGCGTTTTCCTGGGCGGTATGCTGGCCAGTTCATCCACCACCATTATTATCCGTGCCTTTGATGAACTGGGCGTAAAAACTCAGCAGTTTGCCCGCATTGTGTTTGGCGTGCTGGTGGTAGAAGATATCGTGGTGATATTGCTCATGGTGTTACTGTCAACCATGGCCGTCAGCCAGCAATTCCAGGGCCTTGAACTGCTGCAGACCGTGCTGAAGCTGCTGTTCTTCCTGGCCCTCTGGTTCATCCTCGGCATCTTCCTGCTGCCTACCTTCCTGAAAAAGGCCAAAAACCTGATAGATGAGGAAACCCTCCTGATCCTTTCCATCGGCCTTTGCCTGGGTATGGTGATACTGGCTACAGGGGTAGGGTTCTCCGCAGAACTGGGCGCGTTTATCATGGGCTCCATCATCGCAGAAACCACTTCCGCAGAAAAGGTGGAACATCTTATAAAACCGGTTAAAGACCTTTTTGGCGCGGTATTCTTCGTTTCGGTGGGTATGTTGATCGATCCCCAGGCCATTATGGAATATAAATGGCCGGTGTTGTTTGTCACTGTGCTCACACTTTTCGGCAAGTTTTTCAGCACCACTATCGGGGCCCTGCTATCGGGCCAGCCCATCAAACAATCCGTACAGGTGGGTATGAGTATGGCGCAGATCGGGGAGTTTGCCTTCATCGTGGCCACCCTGGGCCTTAGCCTGGGCGTGATCAGTAACTTCCTGTTCCCGGTGGCAGTGGGCGCCTCTGCCATCACCACCTTCACCACGCCTTACATGATAAGGGGCTCCGGGAAGCTGCATGACTATATCCTGAAGATCTTACCTGCCAAATGGATCACGAAACTGAACAGGTATGCAGACAGTACCCAGAAGATTCAGGCGGAAAGCAACCTGCGCATTGCTTTGAAAGCATATGGTAAGATCGCGCTCATTAACAGTATCGTTATCCTCGCACTGTTCCTGATCTCGATGAACTTTTTGCTGCCTTTCCTGAAACGCAATATCGAAGACAGTACCATTGCCAGTGTTATATGCCTGGTACTTTCACTGGGTATTGCGTCGCCCTTTATCCTTGCCTTCATCCTGAAGAAACCTGATAAGCTGGCCTATAAAGAGCTGTGGCTGGATAAGCAGTATAACCGCGGTCCCCTGCTGGTGCTTGAAATTTTCAGGCTCGTGGTGGGTGTGCTGATCATATGGTTCTGGGTAAGCAACTTATTCTCCGCTACCGTAGCCATCGTGATTGCGGTGCCGTCTATCGTGCTCGTATATACTATTTTCTCGAAAAAGATCCAGCAGTTCTACCAGCGTATCGAAGGTCGTTTCCTGGTAAACCTGAATGCCCGCGAAATGGCAGCAGCAGGCGAAGGATCGGTTTCTGCGGATGTTTACCAGAAGAACGTAGAGCTGCAGTCTAACCTGGCGCCCTGGTCTGCGCACATCGTACACCTGGTAGTAAGCCAGCAGGCGGAATACATCGGTAAGAACCTGATCGAGCTGGCCTGGCGGGAGAAATATGGCGTAAACATCGCGTATATCAAACGGGGTGATAAACTGATCCATGCCCCGGGACGTGATGAAAAGCTCTATCCCTTTGACCAGGTAGGTATCATTGCTACAGACGAACAGATGCAGGTATTCAAGCCGGTATTTGAAGCGGCAGAACCGGTGGGCAACGGGGTTACCATCAATGATATCAGTTTGCAGAAGATCGTGGTGGACGAGTTCACCAAACTCAGGGGAATGAGCATACGTAATTCAGGCATTCGCGAACGCACGCAGGGCCTCATCATCGGCATAGAGCGGGGCAACCAGCGCATGTTGAACCCCGATTCCAATACTGTTTTTGAATGGGGAGATATTGTGTGGGTGGTAGGAGACAGGAGGAAAATAGCCGAACTGGTACAAATATCATAGTTAAAGTACAACAGGAAATGGGGGCGTCGCTTTTTACAGCGGCGCCCCCATTGTATTTATTGTTCACTGTTTATATCAGCATTGGCTTATTTGATCAATGCCGATAGCTTTTCGGTTAAGCCTTCGCCACGCAGGTCACGCGCAATGATCTTACCATTGGGATCTACCAGGAAATTCTGTGGCACCGCGTTTACCCCGTACATGACCGCCACCTCGTTCTTTGAGCCTTTCAGATCGCACACATGGATCCATGGAAGGCCGTCCTTTTTTACAGCCGCTACCCAGGCCGATTTGTTTTCATCCAGGGATACGCCCACCACTTCAAAGTTTTTACCTTTCAGCTGCTGGTAAGCTTTTACCAGGTTCGGATTTTCTGCCCGGCAGGGCACACACCAGCTGGCCCAGAAATCAACCAGCACATATTTACCCCGCAAAGAAGATAAGGTAAAGGGCTTACCGTTGATATCCGTTTGGGTAAAGTCTGTCACCTGCATACCTGCCTGGCCCTTTTTGGTGCTTTCTATTTTTTCAAGCGTACGTTTGCCCAGCGGGGAGGACTGCAGTTCAGGAGAGAACCGGTGGAACAGGGGCGCTACCGCTGCGGGATCGAACTTGTGGCCCAGCACATAATAATGGTAGGTATACAAGCCCATGAAAGAATTCAAGTGAGATTCCACGAACCTGGTCTGGATGTTTTTGATCTCAGCGATCAACCCCGCCACGCTGTCTGATGCTTTCTTCCAGGCATCATCATGCGGCTTACCTTCAAATTCATCATTCATTTTGATGATGATGCTGGTCAGCGGGGTAGTGGCTGCTTCCAGTTCCTTATTTTCCGCTTCTGCAGTTGAGCCCTCCACTTTTGCATTTTTGATGGCATCTGTTGCCGTCAGGGTAATGGCGGAGTTTTCCAGGAAGAAGGCTACATAGTCGGCAGCGCCTTTCGCGCCCGCTGCACCTTCACGCACTACCGATACAATGGCTTGTTCGGGTTCATCCACCCTGCCTTTAAACTGAAAGACGCCGTTCCTGACATCTGTAGAATCGCTGTTGCGGAAGGCGCCGTTCTTTACCAGCTGCAGGTACGCTTTTGCGGGGACGTTCAGATTGGAAATAGTGCCGGTGATGGTATATCCGTCCTGGGCCTTCAGCGCCGGCGGCAGCAGAGTGGCAGCCAGTAGTATGGCTGGTTTAAGCATAGTTTTCACTGTATTATTTGTTAGCTTACGTTATTCGGATGTTGAAAATACCAGGTGGCGGGTTGTCCGGCCACCTGGTGCGGTCATTTCGCTTGCCGCTGATCTTGCGGATCTACCATTATAGTAATTCCGCCAGCTTCTTTTCCAGTTCATCGCCGCGAAGGTTCTTCGCAACAATTTTCCCCTCGGGGGAGATCAGGAAATTAGCCGGAATGGCAGTAATGCCATACAAGGCGGCAGCTACACTTTTGAAGCCTTTCAGGTCTGACACCTGTGTCCAGGGCAGCCCATCTTTGGCAACCGCATGCAGCCAGGCCTTTTTGCCGTCTTCATCGTCAAGCGAAACACCGAGGATGGTAAAGTTTTTGATTTTATACTTATTATAGGCTTTCAGCAGGTTGGGGTTTTCGGCCCGGCAGGGCTTACACCAGGATGCCCAGAAATCCACCAGCACATAACGTCCGCGGAAATCAGACAGCTTCACCATTTTGCCCGTGGTGTCCGGCTGCGCAAAGTCCATCGCCATCACCCCGGTATTCGTTTTCTTACCCGTTTCGATCACTGCCGCCAGCCTTTTGCCCGCGTACGATTCACGGATGCTGGCAGGAAAGCGGGCAAACCTTGCTTCTGCAGTATCCGGGTTGAAATCATAGCCCAGTTCGAGATCCCTGAAAACCCGTAAGGATACGAAGGAATGAGGATAGGTGATCATGAATGCACGGCTAACGCTGTCAAAGCCCGCCTGCGAATATTGTATGGCGGCGGCCAATGGTTTGATCAGCGCAGTGTCTTTCCGTTGTTCAGGCGTCCAGCTGTTGTACACCCGTGTAACGGAATCGGCTATCCTGCGGTAGGGCTGTTGCATTACGCGGAGCGCCTGGTTCTCGTCGTTTGTTTTAGAGCCTTTGACAGTGGCATTCCAGAAGGATTGCTCCGCACTGACGGTAATGTTTGAGTTCTCCAGGTAGAAAGCGGTTTCTTCCTCTTTGGCGGCTGTCCCGGTATCCTGCCGGATGCTGAGCGCTGCGTTTACCGGGTGGCTTACCTTGCCTTTGAAACGGAATTGCCCGTTTTTCAGCATAACAGAATCCCATACTTCCTTGCCTTCATTAAAATAATGCAGCCGGGCCATGGCAACAGCAGCTTTTGTATTGAACTGCCCCTGTACAACAAATCCGCTTTGTGCCTTTAAGCCAAAGGGAAGCAGGCAGACAAACGGCATTATGAATGTAATCCTCTTCATTGATTTCCTGATTGAATGTTATTAAGGGATCAGCGATATATCACTGATGAATATGGTGAAATAAAGTGATGCATACTTAACGGCCGCCAGCGATGTAAACCGCACATACCTGGCGCTGATGGCGCCGGTGTTGATCGTCTGCATATTGTCGCTGATATCTCCCGCATAGGTGCCGTTATCCACCCAGTTGGTTCCATCCATACTGGTTTCGATCCGGATCGAAGTGGGATAGCCGCCCAGTGTCGGATAATTGAGTGTGGGCGGTACGGCATAACTGAGAGCGGTGAAATTGACGGTCCTGTTTAAATTGATGGCAATCCACTGTGGCATAGACTGCGTAATATCCGACGCCCAGTAGGTGGCGGTCTTGTTGTTGTCTATCACGTTGGCGGCGGCAAATGCAGAGAAAACAGACGATACTCCTGCAATAGTCCAGCCCGTCTTGCTGATCACCAGCGGCTTGCCGGTCTTCAGTACATAGTACAGCACCCTGGATGTAAAGGGGCCCTCCACTTTTCCATCTACCGACTGGATAACAACCGGCAGCACATAGGTGGTATACTCCGTCAGCTTGGTTTGCAGCACAATATTCACCTGACCGGGCTCCGACTGTGAAGCGCCTGCGGCCAGGCGTGCCATGGGCTTATAGAAAAAGTAAGATTCAGCGGGCAGCAAAACGGCATCCCCGTATTGCCCGCGGTATGCATCCAGCTTGCTGGTGTCTACGGCAAAACTGATCCAGTGATCAGTGGCAGATGCATTGCCCGACAAGGCTGCTTTAACATCGATCGTGATAACGGTGTCTGCCAGTATGGAAAGCGGCATCTGTACCGTGTCCTTATCTGCTGCTATCGCAAAGGTAATGCTGCCGTCAGCCAGCGGTGCCGGACCATCGTCTTTTGAGCAGGCGGCTAACAGCAGCACCAGAAAGGATAATAGGACAATATAAGACTTATACATAGTGTTCACATTTATGGGTTTTGTGGCATGCCCGGGTTAAAACTTAATACCTGGAAAGGGATCTGCAGCGTATAGCGGTCGCTGTGCGGGGGAAGCGTGGCAAGGATATTCCCGCTTGCATCGTACCTGGTAACCGTGCCCATCCTGTTTTCTTTATCCAGCCTGCGCATATCAAACCAGCGTAAGCCGGAGAAGCCCAGTTCATGGTAGCGCTCCAGCAGCACTTCTTCCAGTACCGTTTCTTTGTCTGCAGACGAAAAAGGCACATAGCTGTCCGTATCAAAACGGTTCCTGCGTACTTCATCCAGCTGCTGCAGTGCAACGGAAAGCTCGTTGCCGCGGGCTGCGCTTTCTGCGATGATCAGCAGCATTTCCTGCACGGAAGTACCGGTATTCACATACTGCAGTGTGGGCGTGATCAGCAGGGGGGTGAAACGGGTAGCTCCTCTCACGGTATACTGGTAGCCATCCGTGCTGTAGTATAGCGTGGGCACCCGGAGGTCGTTAGCGGCAAATGAACGCATGAATTCCAGCGACACGATCGCATTGCCCAATACATACCTGCCGTAAATTACATCCGGGCGTACGCTCACCAGGTCTGAAGAGGGCAATGAACCATTGAGATCAATCATCACCGCTTTGGTTTTGGAAAGCGCCAGCTCCGCGTTCTCTTTGGCCTTTACATAATCTCCCATATAAAAATAAACCCTGGCCAGTACGCTGTAGGCAGCGGCCGTTGAACCGCGCAACCTGTTCGCGCTGTTGTCAGCCGGCAGATCGGGAATAGCCGCGTTGATATCGTCAATGATATGTTGATAGATCTCCGCCACCGTACTCCTGGGCGGAACGGTTTGCGTAACATCATTGGAGGTAACGAAGGGAACGCCCGGGTCTTTCGCGGCACTAGCGGCGTCATAGGGCTTTCCATATTCATTTACCAGGTAGAAGTACTCCAGTGCACGGGCCAACAGGGCTTCGCTTTTCAGGCTTCTCTTCTGGAGCTGCGTTCCGCCGCTTGCCTCATCAATGCCGGTGAGCACGGTATTGAAATGATTGATGTTGGCGTAATGTTCTCCCCACAGGGGCGGCGAAGAGTTGATGTCCGTAGAAAATTGCAATGCCCAGGTATACATCAGTTCCGCCGGTAAGGTAGGCGGTGTTGTAATACCTACATAGTCTACGTTATCGGCCAGGTAGTTGGTCAACCCGGTGGGTTTACCATAACCAACCGCAATATTGGGATCGTTCATCCACTGGTCATAATCGGTGACCGTTGTTAACAGCGTTTTTCCTTTGGGTGTAATATCAAGGTAGTTGTCACATCCTGTGAATGTGATACTGCCCCATACCAGGAAAATGAAAATATAGTGATAGCGTTTCAACGTATTGCGTTTTAGAAGTTGGTAAAAATGGCGAGCGTGTACGTGGGCGTGATATACGCCTTCTGGAAGCTTTCTGTTGCCGGACTGTAATTATACCGGTTAAAACCATGCGTCCACAGGTTAGAACCCTGCAGCTTTACCTCCACATGTGAGAACCCTGATCTTTTAACAAATTTCCAGTCGTCAAAGCTGTAAGAAAGGGTTACGTCCGCCAGGGTAATGTAATCACCGTTCACCACGTATTTGTCGGAGAAATTATAGGCGTTGGCTGCGTTGGAATTTCCATTTGAATAAAGCGCTTCCAGCGCCGGGATATCCGTATAATTTTCATCACCCGGCTTTCTCCAGTAATTACCCGCACCCTCTAAAGGCCGCAGGGCAGAGGGGTCAGGCCGCGGTATCCGCACCTTAAAGCCGCCGTAATAGTTGACCATTACAAACACATAGCATTTCCCGATGTCGAAACGGTTGCTCAATCCCGCATTGATGGTGGGAATGGCGGAACCTACATAGCGCGTTACGCCGGAGGTATCACTGTTAAGGCTCATGGATTGCTGTGATCCGGTGGAGCTGTCATCCGTTTCGTAAACCTTTCCCTGTTCATTTTTCACCAGCGGGAAACCGGCACTGCTCAGGCCTGCATCACGATAGGCAAACAGGCCGCCAACCGGGTAGCCTTTTACGTAGCCCAGCACGTTCAACGTTTGCGGATTGTAAACGCCCTGCTGGTAAACATCCAGTACTTTACTGGTGTTGCGGGCTAGCACCAGCCCGGTATTCCAGTTGAAATCCCTGCGGGCAATCCAGTCTGCATGCAGGCTCAGCTCAATACCTTTGTTGTTGATGGTTGCCTTGTTGATGATGGAAGGACTGAGCCCGATAGTAGGATCAATCAAAGAGTTGCCCAGCAGGTCTGAGCTTTTCTTGAAATAATAGTCAAGAGTGCCGGAAATGTGCTTAAAGATCCGGTAGTCCAGTCCCACGTTGAAATTTTTAGTCTGCTCCCATCGCAGGCTGCTGTTGGCGTAAGACAGCAGCGTAAGGGCGGTGCTGGTGGGCAGGGTGGCCATGTTCAGCGTATATTGTGCAATGGCCTGCGGCAATGATAATTTTGCCACGTTGCCATTAAAACCGTAGGCAGCGCGCAGCTTCAGTTCGTCTACCCAGTATGCCTGCCGCATAAACTGCTCCCGGTTGATATTCCAGGCCGCACCTACTGACCATAAAGGTTTGTATTTATATTTTGGATTGGTACCGAAAAGATTGGACTGATCGATCCTAACGCTGCCGCTAAGAGAGTAGGTATCGTCGTAGGAATACACCGCGTTTGCAAAGCCAGACAGGAACCTGTCTTCAGTGTACGTCTGGTTGAAAAGGGAGTTGTAGGCATTATAAAAGGGCGAAGATGTAATAAAGACGCCCCTGATGATGCCATTGGTAATACCGGCGTAATCCACGGGTTGCTGCAGCAGGGTTTCATCACTGTAACCAAAATAAGAGGCCAGGCTGCTTTTGCTCACTACATTCCTTAACTCCGTACCCAGGATACCGTTAAATGAATGATGCGTGCCGAACCGTTTGTTATAGTTCAGCTGCGTACGGGCCGTATAGCTGTAAGTATGGCTTGTTTCCTGGTTCAGGTAACCGCCTTGCGGAATGTTGTATTTGAGCGTTCCATCCGGGTTGACACTGGTGTATTGGGCAACGTACACCCTTGCCTGGGAAGACGATTCCGATGCATAGTGCCGGAACTCCGTACGTGAATTCTCATAGATTCCGCCGAACAGCAGGCTGAATCCTTTTCCAATGTTATAATTAAAGTTGGCGGTGAAGTGGTTGTTGACGGTCCTGGTCTTATCACTGATCTGGTCTACATCCACCAGTGGATAGTAAAGCACATCCGGCAAACCTCTTTGCTTCAGGGAGTTATTGTAGAAGGGGTTGATCTCAGACCCGGAACTGGCAAAAACAGGCTGACCGTTTACATCCTGCAGGTGCTCGTAAGGAAAAAGGTCTGACAGGCTGGGTACGGGTGCGCCGTTGGTGCGCAGCTCCTGGTAGTCGGTGATGAGCTCCAGCGATAACCTGGACGATAATTTCAGGTTCGACCTGCCGGAAAGCAGCCACCTGTTGTTATTGTTATTACGTGCAGTCAGGCGGTTGCCGGTGTAATTTGCGGTAATGTAATACAATGCATTTTCATTACCGCCGGAGGCGCTGAGATTATATGTCTGGGTGATGGCAGCCCGTTGCAATAATTTACTGTATTCATCCCGGTTGTCGTATGACTGTAATGCGGCATAGGAGCTGGCAAACTGCGCTGGTGTGATCACCTTTGCTGCCGATTGCGCCAGCAGGTAATACACCGGTGAATAAGACTGGCTGTAGCCGCTGCCGATGGCGGCTAACTGGTACCAGCTGTCCGGGTTTACGCTGGCAGAATAAATACTTTTTTCAAAATCTGCATATACTGCTGCACCGTCATCCGCATAACGGTAACGGTGATAGTTTTCCTTGGGCCTGATACCAAGTGTTGTACGAAAAGCGAATTTGGGTTTCCCCGCAGTGGCCTGTTTGCGTTCAATTACAATTACGCCGTTAGACGCCCGTACGCCATACACGGTGGCGGCAGCCGCATCTTTCAGGATGGTGACGCTTTTGATCTCGTTCGGATCGATCATATCAATCGTGAGCTCAGTGGGATAGCCATCCAGCACGATCAGCGGGTTCTGGTTGGCCGACATGGTAGATATACCACGGATGTTGAACAGGCTCCTGGAGGTGGAACCCGTGCTGCCCGGTGTTGTGCTGGTAAAAGAAACGTTGTTGTTGATCAGCAGGCCGGGCAGGCGGTTGGCTAAACCATCCAGGAAATTGCTGCTTACCCTGGATTCATAGGCCTTTGTGCTGATCTGCGCCACGGCGCCGGTGCTCTGCTCCGGTTTGATGCGCTGGTAACCGGTGTTGACCGTTACCGCTACCTTGTCCAGTGTGTTGATAGCCACCTCCATCCGGATGGTGCCCAGGTCTGCTGCTGCGCTGAGCTCCCTGGTTTTATAACCGATGAAGCTCACCAGCAGAGGGGCATTTTCTTCTACGCCATTCAGCCTGAAGGAGCCGTCTGCCGCTGTACTGGTACCTTTCCAGCTGCCTTTCACCAGTACGGTGGCGCCTGAAAGGGGCGTGCCCGCATCCGCATCTGTTACACGGCCCGTTACATCGATCGTGGCAGACAAGCCGGGTTGCCTGGACGGCTGCGTTGGCGGCGTCTTGGGCGTCACCACAACCGATTTATCCTCTATGCTGAAGTTCAGCGGCTGGTTGGCGAAGATCGTTTTAAGAACGGTGTTCAGGTCTGCATCGCGCACGTCTATCGTTACAGGCCGGGCGCTTTTCAGTAGAGAGGTGGTATAGAGAAAATCGTAGCCTGTTTGCGCGCTCACCTTATTAAAGACCTGGTCAAGCGGTAAGTTCTTTTCTTTAAGCGTGACTTTCTGTGCAAAGGCGACGGCGCCAGACAGCAAAATAATGGCGGTCAGCAAAAGTACGTTTAACTTCATTTTCAAAAGCGTTTTACGTGTACAGCCATGCGGCTGTACAGAGATTCTGGCGTAATGTCTGTACATGTTGTGAAGCATAGGTTTAGACGTGGCACCCTTGCATTCTCCGGAAAATAGTGGTGCAACGCGTTCCTTGAATAATTTAAAAGATGAGCGGAAGCAGCAGCGCTACTGCATGACTATTACCTTCCTGCCCTCGATCTGAAATTGTACTGCCCCTGTTTTTTCAAGCATTCTTAAGACTTGGCTGATATTCTTATACCGGGAAATTTTCCCATTAAATCCTTCTTCAGATACCGGTCCTTTAAAAGAGACCTCTATGTCGTACCAGCGCGAAAGTTTACGCATGATACTGCCGATCTTTTCATCATTGAAACGGAAATAGCCGTTCTTCCAGGCCACGGCCTCTTCGGTATTGGCGCTGGTGACCGTTAAACGCTGGCTGCCCAATACCGCCTGCTCACCGGGTTTGATGGTGCTGCTGTTACCGGCGGCGCTCACTCTTACCGCTCCTTCCAAAAGGGTGGTTCTTACCACTTCTTCATCGGCATAGGCATTCACATTGAAATGCGTTCCCAGCACTTCCACCAGCTGCCGCTCATTTGCTACCAGGAAGGGCTTTGCGGGATTGCGGGCCACTTCAAAATACACCTCACCGCTGATCTCCACTTTCCTTTCAGCGCCGCTGAAGGTAGTGGGAAACCGGATGGAAGAACCTGCGTTCAGCCATACTTCGGTTCCGTCTGACAGGGTGAGGTGGTATTGTCCGCCCAAAGGAGTGCTTACCGTGTTAAAAGCCACCAGGGAGGATCCGGATGCGGGGTCCTTCGTGGCCTCATACCCGATATTACCGTCAGATTTTTTGGTGATGCTGGCATTACCCTGTACGGCTAAACGGCCGTTTTGGGCATTGTCGAGTAAGATCTTTTCGCCATTGGCCAATGTGAGAACGGCTTTGTTGCTGCCCGGGGCAAGGTCCTGGGCCAGGGTTTCCACTGCCGGTTGTACATCGCCTCTTTTAGCGAGGAAATACCCGCCAATCCCCAGCGCCAGCAGTATAACGGCTGCTGCCGCCACGCGCGGCCACCTGGACAACCTGCTGCGGCCAATATGGCCCCTTTCTGCGATCTGCGCATACAATCGCCGCTCCATCGCTTCCCGCGACTCGCCCGACCTTATTTCCAGGGAATTGTCGGCATCATTGTACCACTGTTCAAATTCTTCCCTTTCTTCGGCAGTAATAGTACCTTCCTGCCATTTCCTGGCAAGCTGGTTCATTCTTTCCTGGCTGTTTGATGGGTGCATAGCAGGCGCTTTTATAGATAGCCACATGAAAATGGGCATACCCTACCTTTTTTGAAAAAAATATTTTCAGGGGGGGAGCTGCTCAGGGTTTTACCCGCGGCAGCAGCAGTAATGCCAGGGTTAACATGGGCCCAAAACGGGATTTGAGCAGTTTTAAGGCGCGGGTAACCTGTTTTTCAACCGCCTTCTCGGAAATATGCAGCTGTTCGGCTATTTTCTTGTTGGTATAGTCTGTTCTGCGGCTCATGCGGAAAACCAGCTGGCATTTCGGGGGCAGGGTACTGATGGTGGCTTCCAGCTGTTTTTGCAGCTGCTCCAGGTCAAAAGCGGGGAGCAGGGGGGCCTGGTGGCCGGGAGTTTCCTTTGCAAAGGCATGATCTCTTTCCTGTTCCCTGGATCGTTTCGCTAAACGGTTGATGACCTCAAATTTGACGGCAACGGCAAAATAATGCTCGAAATTCACTTTCAGCTCAAAGCTTTCCCTGCGTTTCCAGAGATGGAGAAATATGTCCTGTACTACGTCTTCCGCCTCATCAATATTGCCTAAACGCCTGCCTGCGAGCGCCAGCAGTTTGTCCCAGTATTGCTGATAGACCGCCTTGAACGCAGCTTCGTCACCCTCCCTTAAAAGGGCGGCCAGATCCTGATCGCTAAGCTTGAGATAAGAGGTCATCTTAAAACGAAAGTAGCAATTTAAGCTGACAGTTTTTAACTCTATCAAAGCGTAAAAGCCGTACCATTAAATGATACGGCTTTTTACCTGACTATATATAAACACCCGCCTTAACTGGCGGGCTGAAGGTTGTTAACTGTAAATGAAAGGCCGGCTGCCTGCCCGCTGAGAAAACGTTCTGCATCCAGGGCTGCCATACAACCGGTTCCGGCTGCGGTAATGGCCTGGCGGTACACCCGGTCCTGGGCATCGCCACAGCAAAACACCCCCGGGAGGTTGGTAGCGGTGGATCCCGGTGCGGTTTTGATATACCCCGTTTCGTCCATGTCTATGGCGCCGCGGAATATCTCCGTATTGGGCTGGTGACCAATGGCCACGAAAAGGCCGCTCACCTCGAGGCTGGACTCCTGCTGTTGTTGATGGTTGTATATTCTGAGGCCGGTCATGCTGCGGCCATCGCCCAGCACCTCCAGCGTTTCGGTATTATAGCGCACTTCGATATTGGGAGTGCTGCGCACACGGTCTGCCATCAGTTTGGATGCGCGGAATTCATCGCGCCTCACCAGCATATATACCTTGTTCGCCAGCTTTGACAGGTAGGTGGCTTCTTCCGCTGCTGTATCACCCGCGCCCACCAGCGCCACATCTTTCCCGCGGAAGAAGAAGCCGTCGCATACTGCGCATGCAGAAACGCCGGCGCCATTGTACCTGGCTTCTGACTCTAATCCCAGCCATTTTGCAGAAGCGCCCGTAGAGATGATAATGCTGTCGGCAAGTATGGTTTCCCGCTCGTCGACAGTCACCTCGTAAGGATACCGGCTGAAATCCACACTGCTCACATAACCGTACCGGATTTCCGTACCCAGGCGGAGGGCCTGACTGCGAAAGTCTTCCATCATGTCCGGACCGAGGATGCCCTGTGGGTAGCCGGGGAAGTTCTCTACTTCGGTGGTTTTTGTTAATTGTCCCCCGGGCTCTATGCCTGTATACATCACCGGCGCAAGTCCGGCGCGCGACGCGTAGATGGCGGCTGTATACCCGGCAGGGCCTGATCCGATGATCAGGCACCTGGTATGTGCTGTTTCCGTTAACATGGTTCTACATTTTAAATTACGCTCAGCTTACTACAGCATGTGCTTCATAATTCACATTCAGGCTGATCTCCACACTGGCCAGCGCTTTAGACAGCAGGCAGTTTAGTTTGGCATCAGCAGCGTATTCCAGGAACGCTTCGGCAGACAGGCCTTCAATGTGTGCGGCGTTCAACGTCAGTTCAATACCGGTGATCCCGCCTTTAGCCAGGTCGGCATTAACGGTAGCGGTGGTTTCCAGCGCTCCGGGTTTCAGTCCTGCCTTTGAAAGGGCATAAGCCAGCGCCATTGTAAAGCAGCCTGCATGCGCAGCCGCCAGCAGTTCTTCCGGGTTGGTACCAATTACATCGCCAAAACGGGTGTTGAATGAGTATTGTGTTTTATTCAGTACAAGACTGTCTGTAGTTAATTCGCCATGACCTGTACTCAGGTCGCCATTCCAAAGGGCTTTTGATGATCTTTTCATTTTGTTTGTGTTTTTGTTGATGTAAAGGTGCGATGAAATAGGTTATCAGATTTTCACTTAAGTTAAATAGAGGGGAAGAGGTAGCGGTTGGAAGCTTTTTGTTATGTATTCTGCAAATTTTTACCTATGTTGGAAATGTTAATCACACTCAAACTAACCTATTGATGATGGCTAAAAAATGGACTATTCGAAAGATCATAAGGATTATCTGGATATCCGGCGGACTGTCCTTTATGGCCTGGTTAATCTACTCTTACCAGGCACATGGTGTTGACCCGGCATTTTTGAAAAGTAATAAATCGGTTGAAGTAAAGGAGAACAGTGATTTCTATTCATTTACCCCATCTGCCGCGTTTAAGAATGTTTTAATCTTTTACCCCGGCGCGATGGTAGATCCGGAAGCATATGTGCCGCTTTGCAGAAAGATCGCGGATAAGGGCACAGCGGTATATTTGATAAAAATGCCCTGGCGGCTGGCCACTAAAGGTTATAACAAACCCAAAGGGTTACAGCTGTTCAGAGACACAGGTAAAACTTATATCCTGGCAGGGCATTCACAGGGAGCAAAGATGGCCGCACAATTCGTTTATGAAAACCCTGCACTGATAAACAAGCTGATACTGATTGCCAGTACCCATCCCCGGGATATCTCATTAGCTGGCAGCAAACTACCTGTCATGAAAATATATGGTGCAAGGGATGGGGTGGCAGACGAGAAATCTGTACTGGATAATAAACCAAAGCTTCCGCCGGCGACGAAGTTTGTACGGATAGCGGGCGCCAATCATTCCCAGTTCGCTTATTACGGTTTTCAGTTTGGCGATAACAGCGCAACCATCAGCAGAGAACAACAACAGGATGAAACTTTGAAGGCTATCATGGGATTCATTATGTAGTAATATCGAAGATAAGTTTTGTGAATGTTTATTGCTTTGCCGTGTTCTTCGGTTCATATTCCCCGTACACCGCATCACGAAAACGCTTATGCAGTTTCACCTTATCAAAAGGCATCAGCTGCGTAAACAGCACTGCTGTCAGATCATTCTTAGGATCCACCCAGAATAAGGTACTTGCCGCGCCATCCCAGAAAAATTCACCCACTATACCATTATTCTCATCTTTAGTCATGGGCGGCTGCGTGCGTACCGCGAAATCAATTCCAAAACCCACACGGCCCTTACTGGGCAGCCACATGCGGTTTGAAATAGTATCCGGCAGCTGGTTGGTGGCCATCAGCGCAACCGTCTCCGGTTTCAGTATCTGTACATTACCTGCACGGCCTTTATTCACCAGCATCTGTGCAAATTTCATATAATCGTCCAGGGTAGAGGTCAGTCCCCAGCCGCCCGGTGTTAAGGCATGCGCTTTGGTATGCATAAAATTGGCGCGTTCATCGGGCATGCGGGTAAGTGTACCATCTTCGCTGCGGTTGTACAGCGCTGCCAGTCTTTTTTGGTCGCTTTCAGGTATCACATACCGGGTATTTGTCATTTTCAGCGGATCAAAAATGGTTTCCTTCAGGTATTGATCAAAAGGTTTACCGGAAAGCTTTTCTACCAGGTATGCCTGTACGTCTACTGAAACGCCATATGCCCATTCATCACCGGGGTGGAACTGCAGTGGAAGGCTGGCCAGCTTTTTCGCCATTTCAGCAAGTGTATTGTCGGGGTTCATCGGCTGCACCTTTTGTATGGCGGCGCCCAGAGCGGGGTGATTATCCACCGCAAATCCAGCAGTATGGCGGGTAAGATCGCGGATGGTGATGGGCCTTTTGGCAGGTTCCAGTATGAAATTACCATTGGCATCCGTACCCCTGTACACTTTCATATCCGCAAATTCAGGCGCATACTTTGACAGGGGATCATCGAGCTGAAAAGCGCCTTTTTCATACAGCGTCATCAGCGCTACACCGGTCACCGGCTTGGTCATGGAGTAAATGCGCACAATGGTATTGCGGTCCATCGGTACCCGGTTCTCACGGTCGGCAAAGCCATAGGCGTTATAAAACACTTCCTTGCCCTTCTCAAATACCAGGGCCGATAACCCCACGGTTTTGTTAGAATCGATAAAGCTTTTTAAGGTGGCGTCAATACGGGTTTTAACGCTGGCGTTGACAATTGCCTCCGGGGCATGCTTTGGATGCAACAGCTGGTAGGCACTCAGTACAAGGAGACCGGGTAATAATACGGCAAGCATGATCTTTTTCATACGTGGAACGGTTTAGTCTTTTAAATGGCTGTCTGAATGTAAAGATTTTTGGGGAGAAGACACAACCGTTCGTCAATAACCGGGCTAAACATCTTTCAGCCTCTAATTTCAGCATACTGAACAATGCTTATTGGCGCATCTTTTGATCCTGCTTTATCATGAATAACAGTATCCCCGGAAAAGTAGTTGTGATAACAGGCGCTTCAAGCGGGGCAGGCCGCTGTACCGCCCTAGAGCTTGCCCGTAATGGCGCCTGCGTGGTGCTCGCATCGCGCAATGAGCAGGCGCTCCGGCAGGTAGCGGATGAATGCAGGGATCTTGGCGCGGAAGCGCTGGTAGTACCCACTGATGTAACTGATTACGCAGCCATGCAACAGCTGGCGGTAACATCATTTGCATGGAAAAGCAGGATAGACGTATGGTTTAATAATGCCGGCGTGCTTGCTGCGGGCCCCTTTGAGCAAACGCCCTGGGCCATACATGAAAAGGTGATCAGCACTAACCTGCTGGGCTATATGAGAGGGGCATACGCAGTGCTGCCCTACTTTAAGCAGCAGAAAACCGGTACGCTCATTAACAATATCTCCATCGGCGGATATGTACCGGTGCCTTTTGGCGAAGCCTACAGCGCCAGTAAATTTGCATTGAGAGGATTTTTCGAGGCATTAAAAGGTGAACTGACCGGTTGGCCCCGTATACATGTGGTGGATCTTTTTCCTCCTTTCTTAGACACCCCGGGCATATTGCATGCCGGTAACTATACCGGGAAAGTGTTAAAACCTGCACCACCGGTATATGATCCCATGATCGTGGCCAATGCTGTTAAGGCATCCATACTGCGCCCGATGCCTGTCAGGTATCCCGGCGGAGCGGCTGCCATACTGTTCAGGCTGGGACACTCCCTTGCGCCGGAAACAATGATGAAGCTTACCGGTCTGCTGATGAAGGGATACTTTAAAGTGGCCCGGACAGCGGCAGACACAGACGGTAACCTGTTCAGCACTGTTCACTACGCCATGGGCGTCAGGCAAAATTCCCCCGCACGGATCAGGCCCGGCGCGTCACGAATATTGAACATTGCAGCAGCTGCAGCTGTTACCGGATTAACGGTACTCTTTTTAAGAAAACAGCTGCGCCATCCCGGTAAGTGAATAGCGAACAGGTGGCGCCGCAATTGCAGCATCACTGTATTCACTTCGATTTGTGCTCCATGTATAAAAGAAATGCATTTACCATCAATAAGCCCGTTTTCTTTGTATCATTTGCATTGGTGATGTTAAGGCCTCATGCTATGCCTGGTCTTCAGGGAATCGGCGGATGAGTGGTTCGCACGTGCGCAGAACTTCATAACGGAAAATCTTGGCTGGTTTTTGATCCTGGCGGTCAACTTCATCGTGATCTTCTGCCTGTGTGTGGCCTTTTATCAATCCGTACCCAGGAACTTAAATGATCCTTGTTCTACTTCCAGCACATCCGCTCCGCCTTTCACCGGCTTAAACCTTAGCTTCACCATCGCAGTAGCCCGGGGCGATACCTTGTTGTCTGAATGATGCGTGTGCAACACGTAATACAGCTGCCCTTTTTTATCTGCAAACACATCACCATGCCCGGTTCCGTTATGCCCCACCGTATGCCGGCTGATAACCGGGTTGCCGGTATATTTCTTCCAGGGACCTGCAGGAGAGGGCGCGGTGGCATATCCTACCGCGTAATCCTTATTCCGGAAATCATTGGAGGAATAGATCAGGTAATACGTATCCTTATGTTTTAACACCGTCGGACCTTCTGCTACCGGCCATTTGGCATTCGCCGTGTTCTCCCATCCTTCACTGCTCGATATACATTCTTTTTCAGTACCGGGAATAATATCTGACAGATCCGGTTTCATCTCCGTTACAAAAATGCGATTGCCATCCTGCAGCTTCACGTGGTAGAGATAAACCTTCCCCTTGTCAAAGAAGATGAACGGATCTATCTGCTTGCCGCTTCCGCTTAAAGGAACCAATGCGTTCTGCCTGAAAGGACCCGCGGGACCCGCCGCTTTGGCAATCGCGATCTGTTCGTTGGCCGTATAAGCCATGTAATAGCTGCCTTTGTAAGTAAACACCTGCGGCGCCCAGAACCCTTTATCACCAAACGTTTCGCCGCGTTTCAGCGCCAGCTGCCCTGCGCTGTCTTTCGACTGCTGCCAGCTTTCCAGGTCTGTAGAGGTGTATACCGGGAAGCCCTGGTTGCTGCCGGTGCCATAGAGATAATACTTTCCTTTATCAGGGAAGATGGTAGGGTCAGCCAGAAAAATGGAAGCCTGTTGTGCAGTGCTGTTCAGGCCATATGTCAGGCCTGCTGCAGTGAGTGCCACGTGGAAGATCGTCTTTAGAGAAGCCATAGCGGCTAATATACACAATTTCTTTTAGCGTAACGAAAACGGGCAATTGAACTAGTTGATAATAAGTATTACCTTTTCATACTATGAAAAGAAGATCATTCATCCTGTTGTTAGCCTTCGCAATGGCGGGGCGTACCTATGCACAGCAACCCGAGATCAGGGTAGCGTTGAAGACAGTTCCCGGGACGGGTCCGGGATCACCCCGGTTAAGCCCCGCAATGCTATACGGGTCCTATAGTTTTAACTTCGACTCCGCACGCAGCTTTAAAGGCATCCCCGCAACGCTGGCCAACCCCGTGATCAAAGAGCTGGATTTTCAGCCGCAGCAGGGAATGTATGAACTATACCAGCGACTGAACGGGCGGATGTCGCCGGAAACAATTGTGAATGAGCTCAGCAAATCCAGCACGGATACATTGTCCCTGAGTGCCCATCCCATCAGGCATATCGTATTTATCCTGTCCGGCTTTGCGGCAAACGGCAAAAGAGTATTGATAACAGATGCAAACAATAACCTTGACTTCGGCGACGATCAGCCCATCACTTATGGTGGGGAGATCGTGTTTAAAAATGCAGGGAAAGGAGCGTCCGTCACGGGCAGTCAGCCGGGTGAAGATGCTTATCCCTTTGCAGGAAAAACCATCGATGGGCAACCCTTTGCGCTCAATACGCTGCGCGGCAGGTATGTATTGCTCGATTTCTGGGGCTCCTGGTGTAATCCCTGTATAAGCGCTATACCAGACCTGGTGCAACTGGATCGGCAGTACCATGATATCCTTTCCATTGTGAATATTGCATATGATGAGCAAAAGAACATTCCCCGGCTGCAGCAACTCATTAAAACGCATCACATGCAATGGACGCACCTCTTTGAAGACATGAAGGATAATTATGGAACTTCCATCATCAAAAGATTCAAAGTAGAAGCATATCCCACACAGATCCTGATCGATCCAGCAGGAAAGATCCTGCTGCGTACAAGCGGAGCCGGTAAGATCAGCCAGGTGGAAGCCCTGTTGAAAGCAGCTTCCAGGCCTTAACCGCTTACCTTTTGGTAACCCATCCGCATTGAGCCCTGTTAAATCTCATCTTTGTGCTCAATTATGGAAATAGGTATTGACAGCTTTGCTTCAGTAGATCTGAACGATGATAAGAACGCTATATCGGCACACCAGGCCATTGCACAATTGCTGGACAGGATCATTCTGGCAGACACGGTAGGACTGGATGTTTTCGGCATTGGGGAACACCACCGGAAAGAGTTCCTGGATTCGGCTCCCGGCTTGATCCTGGCGGCAGCCGCCAGCCGCACAAAGAACATCCGGCTGACAAGCGCCGTCACGGTTTTAAGCACGGCAGACCCCGTGCGGGTATTCCAGGAGTTTGCTACGCTTGACCTGATCTCCAACGGCCGGGCAGAGATAGTAGCCGGCAGAGGATCCGCTACAGAGGCATTTCCCCTGTTTGGTTTCAGCCTGGATGATTATGATGCGCTGTTTACAGAGAAATTAAACTTACTGCTCCGGCTCAGGGACGAAGAATATATTAACTGGTCGGGCAGGTACCGCCCCGCGCTGATCAACCAGCCGGTATACCCGCGCCCCGTGCAGGATAAGCTGCCCGTGTGGCTGGGCGTAGGAGGCACTCCCGGCTCATTTGCCCGTGCAGGAAAACTAGGCCTTCCGCTCATGGTGGCCATCATAGGAGGGGAGACGCATCGTTTCCGCCCGCTGATAGACCTGTACAGGGAATCCGGACTCAAAGCAGGATTTCCGGCAGCACAACTGAAAGTGGGCGTCCATTTACCGGGATATGTAGCCAGCAGCAACGCAAAGGCAATGGAGGAATATTATCCCGGCTATGCGCGCATTATGACAAAATTTGGTAAAGAACGTGGCTGGCCGCCCGTGACCAGGTCCCAGTTTGAACGGTCCGTTGATTTGCAGGGCGCCCTGCTGGTAGGCGGTCCGGAACATGTAGCAGAAAAGATCGCTTATATCAACAATGCATTGGGAGGTATTACGAGAGTGACTTTCCAGATGGACAATGCCAGCTTACCGGCGGAGCAATTGATGGAATCCATATCCCTGATCGGTACGGAAGTGAAGAAACATTTTTAGATCGTCCTAACCTTTCTTTCTCAGCCTGCTCAGGTGCTCCGGTGTTAATCCTAAATAGGAGGCTATATAATACTGGGGCACCTGCTGGATAATGTCCGGGTAAGTGGCCACAAAATCACGGTACTGTTCCTCGTGGGTGGATGCGATGATCTTCTTCCGTTTTTCTTCTGCATTACAGAACACTTTCTCTATGATCAGCCGCCCGAATCGCTCCCAGATCTTGTATTGGTCATATAAGGCATTGATCGCGTCTTTCTGCAGGATGAGCACCTCCGCATCTGTCAGCGCCTCTATATACTGGCGGGAAGGCGCCTGCATAATAAAGCTTTGATAGTCGCTGGTAAATTGATTGGCGCCCATAAAATCTACGGTCACCTCTTTATCGTACAGGTAGTTATACTCCCGTAACACGCCGGAGTTGATAAAGGCAATAAACGTGCATACCTGTCCTGCTTTTAACAGCAGGTCTTTTTTCTTCAAGGTCTTTGGATGCAGGATGTTGGCCAGCGCTTCCCATTCTTCTTCATTGGGCTGTACTATTTTCCTGACAAACGCTTCTATTTTTGAAAGAGGCCCGGGATCTGTCATCAGCATTCTTTTAAAGTGCATCTGTATGCCTGGGCCCTACACCAGCCGCAAGCTTTGCATAAATGTACTTAAAAATCTACATCGGACAGCACAGCGGGCCTCTTCGTTTATTCCTCAACGCTGGTCTTTATTGTTCCCAGGAAGCTGATCCTGCTTTCCACCAGGTCACCTGGTTTAAGATAGCCCTGGTGGTTCATTTGTTTTTTCAGATATTGTTGCAGCACGTAAGGATGCATTTTTTCCCGGAAGAACTTACCGGTAAAAAGGTATTTGGTGACCGCGCCAAAAATGAAACCTGTTGACGGGGCATTAAAGACTACGCCCGCTGGTGTTCCCGTGATGATAATGCTATTGGGCGGAATGCAGTTCCCTTCAAACAGGGGCACATTTTTATCCTGGTAAACATATCTCTTTTCACCTTTGACAGCCAGTGATTGTTCAATGATCTTATCGATGTTCCAGACCATATCTCTGGCGTTTCCTTTTTGGCGTAGCTGCCCGTTCACCTGCAGTTCCAGCTGTAGTTCCTGCACAAAGGCCCGCCAATCCCTGGGCACCACCATATAGGGGCCCGTTGGCAGGAATCCTTGCTTGCTTTTGGCGTCCGGAAAGCCTTTGCCGCCCGTAACGTTTTTACTGTCCATTTTACGCAGCAGGGTAGCCCTGTCTGTAAAATCATTCACCACCAGGAACCCAACCAAAATATGATCCAGGTCTGCGGGCGAACAGACTGCCGAGGGAAACACAAGGCCCAGTTCCACTTCATGATCCAGCAGCCAGCCCTGGGTGTATGGCAGGTGATGGATGGCCGGATCGGTATCCACATACTTGGGAAACATAAAAGGCTTCACCTGCCCGGTTTCCTTGCCGTGATCGGCATAGTTGATCCCAATGGCCAGGTGCGCATTACCAGCCACACCGGGTAAGAGATCCTGGTACTTTGCCGTAACTGTATGCGTGATGCTATGCACAGCTTTTACAACATCGTCATATGTGAGGTCTTGTATCACCTCAAATGTATTTTCCGCATAGCGGTTTAATGCTGCACTAAGGTCTACCCCTGTTACGCTTTCGCCATTATCGTTCAGCACTGCCATGATATGTACCTGGTCGTCTTGGCGGAACCTGCTGAAGGTAAGGGCTTCTGTTACCGGCTTTATCATATGCTCGGTATGCTGCAAACGGTCTTTCCAGCTGATGGCCGCGGCAACAACCTGGATATGTAATAAAGTAAGGAAGCCGGTGGCTGCCAGGTTGATCAATATACTGCTCATGTAATGATTGTTTTGTTAACGTCTATCGTTTGCCCGGAACAATTCTGTAACTCAGCCCTATTTTGAAAGAAAGGCCGCTGGATACCTCCGGGTTGAGCGGATCTTTGCGGTCGCCCAGCTCAAGGAAATCAACAAAGCCGTCTGTCTTGTCATCTTTGTTATAGATCTCCATATTCCTGATCAGCGTATATGCCGCAGTAGCGCGTACTGCCCATCTGGGGCTGACATAGTATTCTGCAAACAGCCCCGGGTTCACGGTATTGTATTCAAAGTACCGTTCCTGGTTCTTTAGCCGGTAGCTGGTCTGCTGTACAAACAGGTTAAAACCGGTATTCACTTTTTCGTTCACTGCATAGCTGATGGTGGTACTGCTGGGCAGATCGCCGAATATCCGCCATTTGTCATTGAGCTGCCAGTCAAGCCCCACCAGTATGATATACTGCGGGCCATAGAACTGGCTTCTGTAGCCAAGAATGGCTCGCCAGCTGAGTTCATCGCTTACCTTCCAGTTGCCCCTTACAATGGCGCCGAATTTAATATCAGCGCCTTTCACGTCTTTATAGTCGCTGTTCAGGAAAGGGGTCAGTAAGGCTGTCAGGTTGAAATTGCGGCTTAGCATAGTGCTGTAACCTACAGTGGGGGAAATGCTGTATACGGTCTTTACCTCGAATGCGGGGTGTGTGCCTGAGAAATTAAAGGCTTCCAGGTTGGCGCCCACCAGCAGGTACTTTGATTTGTCGGGACGGAGAAATATGGGGGTGGTGCTGGATACTTTAAAGTTGTTGCCGCTGAAGGTCTGATCGCCACCATGTGCTTTGATCTTCATCGGCATATGTTCATAGCTTATATTGACTCCTTCAATATAACCCTGGGCAAAACTGCATACGGGTAATAGTATGAACAGCAGCCTGATGGCTGTAGATTTCCTGTTAGGTCGCATTTGTTGATGTTTTAGTTCGTTTAGGTTTTCCGCGGAACATCACAAATGTATCTGACCCTGCCAGGGAGATCATTGATATTTATCAATATCTGTGTGGAGAGGTAAACAAAATTGCCGCATCAGGATCAGTAGTGGATAGATAATCCTGGTGCGGCAATAATAAGCGTGATATGCTGATATAAAAGCGTTGGAGATGTCGTTGCAGCAGTCGCTCCATCAGTTAAAACTACTCCTGAAAGCATTAGGCGACAGGTTGGTTTTCGCTTTGAACAACTTGGTAAAAGATGCCGGGTGTTCAAAACCCAGTTCATAAGCGATTTCGCTGATGGAGAGGGTAGTGGTAGACAGCTTTTCCTTGGCCTTTTCAATCAGCTTGTTGTGAATATGCTGCTGGGTACTATGTCCCGTAAGCACGGTCAGCATGCTGCTGAGATAGTTGGGAGAGAGGTTCAGCTGGCCGGCGATCTGCTGCACGGTGGGCAGGCCATGCTGCAGCAGCCTGGTTTCCTGCATGGATGCAGTAAGCACTTCTTCCAGCTGTTGCAGGATCTGGTGATTGGGAATTTTCCTGGTCACAAACTGCCGCTCATAAAAACGCTTGGTATAGTTGAGCAGCACCTCGATCTGTGATATGATAATATCCTGGCTGAACTTGTCGATGTTCGATTCATACTCGCGCTGGATATTCTTCAGCACATCAACGATGATCGTTTCCTCTTTTTCAGACAGGAACAGCGCTTCATTAATGGCATAGCCAAAGAAATCATATTGTTTGATCGTTTTTGCAAGTGATGTGTTCCACAGGAAATCCGGGTGGATCAGCAGCAACCAGCCGGAAGGCTTTTGACCGTCATCGTTGGGTGTAATTTCGATATGCACCAGTTGATTGGGCGCCACGAAAGACATCAGCCCTTCGTCAAAATCATATACCTGTTGCCCGTACCTGAATTTGCCGCTGATATTCCGTTTTAAACCCACGGAGTAGAAGTTCTGCAGCCAGCGGATCTCCTTTTCGTCCGTCTGGTAAGCTACCTGGCCATAATCCACCAGGCTGATCTGCGGGTGCTGAGGGGCGGGCAGGCCGCTCATTTTGTGAAACTCGCTGATGGTATTGAAGGTATAAACCTGTTTGCTTTTCATGGTCATTAAAGTTAAGAAAGAAATGGGGCTTTTATCCCTGTAATCACTAATGGGCCACAATGTCAGAAAGCATGAAGTATAACCTTCATGCTCCTGTGAACATTGCCTTGCATGGTCCTTACTTTATCGCTTCGAGAACGGCGTCTGCCATCGGTTCTGAAGAAGCGGGGTTTTGTCCACTGATCATATTCCTGTCACGCACTACAAATGCTCCCCAGTTCTTTTCACCTCTCTCATATTTAGCGCCGCATTCCCTTAACCTGGAGGCTAAAAGCCAGGGTGCGTTGGAGGCGGTGCCAAATTCAACCTCTTCTTCGTCGCTGAAGGCGGTTAAAGTACGCCCTTTGAACAGCCATTTACCCTTAGTGTCCATGGCGCTCAGCAGGGCGGCCTGGCCGTGACATACGGTGCCGATCACCTTATTAGCTTTATCCGCAGCAACGAGCAGGCGGCCCATGTCCTTGTCCTGGTACAGGTCCACAACGGGCCCGTGACCGCCGGGAATTACCACGGCTTCATAATTGGCAATGCTCGCTTTGGCCAGGGATACCGGATGTGTCAGATCACTGTCGATGCTTTTGAGATATGCCGCAAAAGCAACCGCTTTTTCCTCGCCTACTACCTTGGGATCCAGGCTGTGCGGATCTGCCGTTGGTTTTTTACCACCGGGTGTTGCCAGTTCCACTGTATAACCTGCGTCTACAAACCTTTTGTGGATCACTACGAATTCTTCCGTCCAATAACCCGTAGGGTAGTCCGAGCCATCTGCTCTTTTCCAGTTATCCGCCGCCGAAAGGACGATCAGTATTTTCTTGCCCTGGTGATTGTTTGATGTGGTTTCCACGGTAGTCTGTGCGTTGGTAGCTGTGGTCATGCCGCCCAGGAGCGCCAGCATAAGCACCAGCTGTTTAGTGACAGACTTGGTCAAATGTTTGAGATTCATTTTTATAAACTATTTAGTTGTGAATAATGCCTAAAGATTAATAATGAGTAATGCTTAGTAGTCAGTTGACTTGCTTAAGGCTTCGTTGGTGGCCAGATCACTCTGTACTCCCTGGATCTTGGCACCGGCTAAGTTGAAGGAATCTGAACCCATGAAGAAATGCAGCGGTGCGTTTTCGCTTTCAGCCAACTGGATAAATGCCAGGGCTGCTTTTGCGGGATCACCGGGCTGGTTGCCGGGAATGTCGTGCTGGTGTACATGTTCCAGGTCGCGTGCTTCCTTGTAATCAGCAATCGGGCTTTCAGCCAGGCGCAGAGAACCTTGTAAGAGGAAATTGGTTTTGAAGTAACCGGGGTATACGATGGTGGCTTTAACACCCAGTGATTTTACTTCTGCAGCCAGGGCTTCCGTTAAACCTGCTACTGCAAATTTTGTGGCATTGTAGATACCCCAGCCAGGGAAACCACCCAGGAATCCGGCGATAGAAGAGATGTTAATGATATGACCGGATTTTTTTGCACGGAGATGCGGCATAGCAGCCCGGATCACGTTCAGCGTACCGAATACATTGGCGTCAAAGTTCTCACGGGATTCTTTGTCTGTCAGCTCTTCCAGGGTACCCAGCTGGCCGTATCCTGCGTTGTTCACTACTACGTCTATACCGCCAAACTGTTCAATGGTTTTGGCGATTGCGCTTTTCACGCTCGCTTCGTCAACAATGTCAACGCCCAGGGGCAGGAAGTTGACAGCGGTGCCCAGGGATTCCTGCAGTTGTTCCTGTTTGCGGGAAGTGGCAGCTACCTTGTAGCCTTTTTCGATCAGTGTTTGAACCAGGGCAAGTCCCAGACCTTTTGATGCGCCGGTTACAAACCATACTTTGTTAGTGTCCATATCCTGTTTTTATTTTAGGTGATCAATTAATTACAATACAAAGGTGCTTCCGTTTGAACTGGCCGAATTGTCCAAATCATTGATTGTTTTTGCCAAATCAACGAAAAGCCGTTTTTTTTGCCATATAGTGGGTATTCGTATATCTTTTCCCTACCGCGCTGGCTACTTTTATCTCTGGTAGATACGATGTTGGAAACCTGCAATGCAGATCCCAGGAACTTTCATTTCGAAAATGATTCCATTACCTTTTTTGACTTTGATATTGTGGGCTACGGCTGGCTGGTGAATGATATCATGACCTTCTGGCAACACCTTGAACTGAACGTGTATACAGGAAGGATGATCAATTCTATACTTATAGCCATCCTTCACAGGTAAAGATCTATGTGGGTATTTTAAAGCATATTGCAGCAAACCGCCGGGAAAGGGCAATTATTCGCTAAAAAGCGATATATTAAGGAAAATGCTGCCCATGAAACGCTTCTTCCAGGTTGGCACCAGGTTTAAGATCTGCTGCGTGTTTATCGTCATAATCGTGCTGGTGCTGCTGAATAATTTAAGGGAGCGGAGAAACATGAGCCGCCTCGATCAGTCTATTTCCTCCATCTATAAAGACCGCCTGCTGCCGGCTACCTACCTGCATCGCATTGCCAATCACCTGTATGAGCAGAAACTGACAGGCGGTGAAGGCCACCTGGCAGCAATAGACAGCCTGGTAACGGTTTACGAAACCACCTACCTGACGCCGGATGAAAAGAAGAAATGGAGCTCCTTTAAAGCGCATCTGTCCGGCTATCGCACGCAGACCGCAAAAGGGGATAGCCTGGGCAGCCAGTCGGAATTCCGTGAAACCATTGCGGATCTCATCGGCCTGAGCAATATACAGATAGGAGAGGGCAAGAACCTTGAAACAGATTCTCATAAAGTGCTGAGCGGCTCTGTACTCAGCTCACAGCTGGAAATGACCTTGCTGATCATACTTGGCCTGCTGGCCACTATACTACTTTTTATGCTGGACACTGCCTTTGGCCCCACCGGGCCGCATAGTCTGAATTGAACGCCATCGCTACCATTCTATTTCATAAAGGGAATTCTCTTCTTCAAATTCCAGTTCAGAAGCGTCACAATGCAGCCTGGCCGCCTCGTTGCTTAGAAACTCCATATAGTTGTCATACGCAGATCCCGGGTACTGCGTCCGTTTCAACAACCTGGGCAGTTTCCTGAAAGACTCTTTCCCGCCACCCAGCAGGAAGTACTCCATATTCACACTTCTCATATATTGATACAGGCAGGGATTGGCGGCATGTATGGCGCCCTCCAGGAAGGGGGCTAAAAGGGTGGCGCCCTGCTGATCATATTCTTCCATGGATTTTTGCAGCCAGTGCTCCAGCATCAGGAAAATGCCCAGCTCCAGTTTGCCGGCTGTCACAAAGTGAGCGTTATACCGGAGCACGACCAGCGAGAAGAGCATATGCGGCCAGGAGATCTCACAACCGAATTGTGGAACGGCTTCACCGGTAAAAAGTGCGGATTCACGGATAAGCCGGCTGCCCTGCAGCGCATGACGGATCTCATAGGCCAGGCCGCTGATGATCTTATCCCTGTTTTTCGAACCGGGAACTGGTTTGAGCTGCTCATTATTCGAGAACCTGCTGATAACGCCATTCAGTATATTCAGGTCATCATAGGTTCCCCAGAGTTCAATACCCAGTCCCCCTTTAGTAGGTATGGTATAGAACATCTAGTAGTTTATGAGTATAGGAGATTGGTCAAATTGCATGTAATTAGCTGATTATGCTGCCAATATATAAAAAAATGTTAAGTATACAAACAATTGATCCCCAAATGACAATGCCAGGCTGCTATGCTTGGCAACCTGGCATTGTCCTGTTATACCCTGTTTAAACGTTTAGCTCAGCAAGCGGTAGGTTTGCCCCGTTTGCGCACCCAGCACACTTCTTACATACGCCAGGGCGATCCGCCGCATAGACACCGGCTCATGCCCGGGGAAGAAAGGAAAATAGGCAGGCGACTCTTCCGCCACACCCGGGCCTACCGCGTTGATCCGTACGCCGTTCTTTAATTCGATGGCCGCCCCGCGCACAAACCCCTCTATGGCGCTGTTCACCGCGCTTAAGGAGGCCGCCATCGGCACCGGGTCTACCCCCAGGCTGCCGGAGGTGAGCGTAAAAGAGCCATTGGGGTTGATATAATGCTGACCTATCAGCACCAGGTTCACCTGCCCCATGAGCTTACTGTTCACGCTTACCCGGAAATCCGCGTCCGTCATTTTTTCCAGTGGACCGAAATGCCCGTCGCCCGCTGCGCAGATCAGCGCATCAAAGGCGCCCACCTTTTCGTACATGGCTTTGATAGCAGCCGGGTCGCCGATGTTTACCTGTACATCACCGCTTTTGCTGCCCGCCTTAATCACCTCGTGCTCTTTTTCCAATGCGCTGGCGATATGTTTGCCGATAGTGCCCGTTGCACCAACAAGTATAATTTTCATGTTTTGAAAGATTTATACTGCAAACTTATCCCAATACTGTACTTTTGTCAAGTAGTCACCAGGATGTCAAGTAATTACCAAATGGTTGTAATTGCCAACCGTATTAAATCATGGAGATCAAAAAAAATCAGCTGAAATATCACAGCGCGGAAGAATGTCCTATCACCGCCACCATTGATGTGATCGGGGGTAAATGGAAGCCGCCCATTATCTGGCTGCTGCTCAAAGGCCCCATGCGCTTCGGGGAATTCAGCAAAGTAATGCCCAGCATTGCGCTCAAGGTGCTCTCCAGATGCCTCAAGGAGCTGGAAGCAGATGGTATTATCATACGCAAAGCCTACCCGGAGATCCCGCCCAGGGTGGAGTACTCATTGAGCGAAAAAGGGGAATCCCTGCGGGAAGTGATGTTTTTATTATCCAACTGGAGCCGCGTACATATCATGCACCAGGCCGCTGCAGAATAGTGCTGCCACCTGCCATTCAGATACAACTACCCGTGATCCGGAAACATACCCATCAGCAATCCAATGCACTTTTGTATTGTAATTGCTAAAGTATACACCATGAACGTAACATTGATCACAGGGGCCTCCGCAGGTATCGGCGAAGCAGCCGCCCACGAATTTGCCGCCAGGCAACATAACCTGCTCCTGGTAGCCAGGAGTGAGCAGAAACTAACTGCGCTGTGCACAGCGCTCAAAAATAAATACAGGATCGAAGCGCAGTACATCGTTGCAGACCTCAGCCAACCTGGCGCGCCACAGGCCATTTTTGAAGCCTGCCGGCAGAAAGGCCTGGAAGTACAGCTGCTCATCAACAACGCCGGTATTGGTTCCAGCGGCGAGTTCTATAAGAATGACCTCAGCGCAGAACTCTCCATGCTGCAATTGAATATATCCAGCCTCGTAGCGCTGACCCATTTGTTCCTGCCTGCGATGATCCAACGCAGAAAAGGGGATATTATTAATGTGGCTTCACTGGCAGCCTATTTCCCATCTCCGTATATGGCTGCATACAGCGCTTCCAAAGCTTTTGTAAAATCTTTTTCACTGTCGCTCTGCGAAGAGTGCAAACCATATGGCGTACAGGTAATGCTTTTCAGCCCGGGCCTCACCATCAGCAATTTTATGAACACTCCTGCCAATGATAATGCCTGGGGAAAAGCCTTAGTAGAAAGGGCCAACACGCAAACCTCAGAACAGGTAGCACACGAGATGGCCGCTGCATGGGAAAAGCATAAAACATTGCATATCTCAGGCAGGAAGAACCGGCTGATGTTGAAAATCGGTAGCTTAGTACCACATAGTTTTGCAGCCAGCTCTTTTGCCAAAGCAAAACGTAAAAGAGTAAACTTCAGTATCTAAATTTACCGGTATGAAGGGAAAGGAAATAAAGGCCATCCATATTGCGTCCATCGCCCAGAGCCACCAGGCCCTGGACATCGGCAAACCAAGGCATCCCTTGTTCAGCATTCTCCGTATTGAAGACCTGGCACAGGTGTCCGTAACGGAAAGAACACGCCTCACCTTTGATTTTTACCAGGTGGTACTGAAGAAGGAATGCCCTACAAAAGTTCAGTACGGGCAAACAATGTATGATTTCGATGAAGGCGTGATGTCTTTCTTTGCCCCCAGGCAGGTAACGATCGTGGACCCGGGCGACCTCTTTCCCAAGACCGGCTGGATACTCAACATTCACCCGGACTTCCTGCGCGCTTACCCGCTGGGACAAAAAATAAAGGAATATGGCTTCTTTGAATATGCCGTGAATGAAGCCCTGATATTGTCAGAAGAAGAACAACAGTCGGTAGAGCATATCTTTCAGCAAATAGAGCAGGAGTATCGCCTGGCCATAGATCATTTCAGCCAGGATGTGCTGATCGCCAACCTGGAGCTGCTGTTCACTTACGCCAACCGTTATTATAACCGGCAGTTCATTGTACGCAAACCCGGCTATCATGGACTGCTGGCTAAGTTGGAAGATCTGCTGAACACTTATTTTGAAACGGAAGTTGTACAAAAGGGATTGCCCACCGTGAGCTACCTCGCCACAACGCTGCACCTATCCCCGAAGTATTTAAGCGATGTGCTCAAACAGCTCACCGGTCTCACCGCCCAGCAGCATATCCACGAAAAGCTGATCGAAAAGGCGAAAGAGAAATTAGCGGCCTCCGGGTTGTCAGTAAGTGAAATTGCGTATGAGCTGGGTTTTGAGCGGCCGCAGTCTTTCAGTAAATTCTTTAAGGAGAAAACCAGTCAAAGCCCCATGGCGTTCAGGGCCCGGTTTAATTAGCGCGTACTTTTCCCCGGCATCCGTTAACCCAATCACCCCATTCATTAATCGCCGCACACTTCCCGGCCTGCATCTCCCCATCTTTGCAGCGTTAGATTTTTTTACCCCATTAATCACACCTAAAACAACATCCTGTGGAAAAGTCCAAAACATCCGCACCCGCAGCAGCAACACTTGAAATGAACATCGTTGCTCCTGCCAATGGCATACAGGCTACCGTTTCCGGCAACATTGTCTCTCCTCAAAGGAAGAAAGCCACGGAAACCCTGCAGCATTTTTTCCAGACAAAGCTCACTGGCAAAGGCACCGTCTCGGTAGATCCGGAACTGGAGGCCGCCCGTGAACGGATGGAGCCGGTAAGGCAATTGCTGAAAGACCTGGGCGTTAAACTCAGCGAACTGGAAAACTACCAGTTTAACGGCGCCGCGCACCGCATCGGAAAAACCACCATGCTGGTTACACCGGTAAAGAAGAAAACCCCGCCGCCCGACTGGAAAAAGATGGCGAAGGATATTACAGCGCAGACAAACCCCACACACAAAAAAGAACAACTGGATCGCTACCTCCCCAACAGAACAGCCAGCGGCGTGAAAACCGCTACGCTTTCAACGGCAGCAATCGCCGCCCTGGCCACACCGCCGCAACCGGTGATGAGAAAGAAACTGTTGCCAGTAGGCACCGCACTGATCATGGCCAATGAACTGGATCTGCGCAACACTACGCTGATGATCGATCCTGATGTGGATGAACTGATCATCGTTGCAGAAAAGATCAAATGCGGCAACAATGCGCTCATTACCTGGAAAGCGCCGGGTGGTTCAACGCCCGGAATGGCAGATGATCCCGATCTGGACGGAAGGGGATATAGCGGCGTACAGTTGAAACCCGGCACTATCCACGGACTGGATGGCGAAGACGGCTGGTCAGGCGCCAGCGGCAGGAAAGGGGCAGACGGATGGCGTGCTCCTTCCATTGAAATATGGACAAAGGACCTCTCTAATATCCCCAACATAAAACTGGATGGCGAAGACGGCATCAAAGGGGGTACCGGTCAGCGTGGCGGCGATGGTGGCAACGGTGCAGATGGTAAACCCGGCAAGCCATATAAACACGGCAAAAAAAGATGTCAGGTAGGAAAGAAAAACCTCGCAGGCAGCGGCGGCCATGGTGGCGATGGCGGCCGTGGCGGCGATGGTGGCCGCGGCGGCAATGGTGGTGATGGCGGCTACATCATTATCGGTGTGCCCGAAAAGTTTGAAGTAAAGACCAGTTGGGCGAAAGATGTTAAAATGTCGATGGACGGCGGACGGCCCGGCCGTGGCGGCGATGGTGGCCCGGGTGGAAAAGGCGGCAGGGCAGGCCATAGTGGTAACCGTGATGGATGCGACAGCGGCATCGATGGTAAAGACGGCGCCAAAGGGCAGCCCGGCGCAACAGGCAAGGACGGTGCAAAGGCAGGAAAAGAAGCAGATCTTGACATTGTCGTTTTTACAGAAGAAATGTGGGATGAACTGTATACACGTCCTTACATCACAGAAATTGAACCCTCCGCAGTATTCCCCGGCAGCAAGATCACCATCAGCGGTACCAAATTCGTAAAGAACGATAAGGTGATGATTAGCGGTATCGGTACCCTCAGCCACGTGATGAATGCAGATGAAAGCATTACTGTCACCATTCCCGCCAAAACAGGCGGCGGTACTTACCAGGTAAGTGTAAAACGTGCGGCTGATAATACAGAAAGCAATCATTGGTCTATCTGGGTAAAACCCCAGCTGGACAAAGTACCTGCTACCGTTACCTACGGTGAAACCTATACGCTTGATGGAAAGGCCTTCATGCCTGATGCCAGCGTGCTGGTAGATGGTAAGGCCATTGCAGCCACACAGGTTACCGCCACCAGGATCACTTTCAAAATGCCCGGCACCGGCGGCAGTGGGGCCAAAGGAGGCGAACGCGCCATCCAGGTGCGCAACCCCGATGGCATGGTCAGCAACACCCGTTATACAGGTACCGGCTCCGTGCTGGAAATACCTTTCAAATACGGTGTACACAACTTCTCCTTTGTAAACCCTGATGATGGCATACCCGATTGGAAAGCCTACGAAGCCACTTTCGGTAAGGCAGAGATCCGCTTCGAGTTAATCCCCGGCCTGGGGCATCCGCTCTTCACCGGCGCCTTTTACAAGTTCTATGAAAAATACCTGAAAGGCACTAAAAATGGCGGCCTCGCTACCGGTTTTTGTACAGCGATGAGCAGCCTGGTGGCCGACAAATTCTGGAAAGGGGATACCGATGCCTTTACCACCACCAAGGCCAAGATACATCATCAGCTTACCTACGTGCACGGCAGGCTGCTGAGCCGCGAAAGCCTTATCCACTTCCATGACCAGAGCAGGGAAGGCCTGGCGCGTATTGAACGCACCGCCCGCGAGATCGAAACCATATTCTATAAAGGTTGCGACCGTAACAGCGCTCCCTTGCTGTTCTTTATTCCCGCAGGCGCAGTATGGGATGCCGGCTATGTAGACAGCATCAAATCCACCCATTGTATCATGCCCTACAAGTTTGTATACCCTCACAAACATACGGGCACAAAGCTGAGCGCCGATGGTACTACCACCACCAATAGCCTGGAAGGCGTGAAACTGTATTGCTGGGATTGTAACCACCCCAATAATCCAAAATGCTGGATCGAGTTCAAAAAAGTGAACAAGGTGCTGCATTTCGATTACCATGTAGATGGTGCAGGCATCCGTTTCAGCAGCACAAATAATATAACGCTGGGCCATATCAGCAATGGCAAATATCTCCTGTCTGATCATGACCTTCCCTTTGGCGGACCAATAGGTTTAACCCGCTTTGTAATGGACTTCCTGCTGAGCCCTGCGGATATGCAGATCACCGATGAAGAAGGCAACAAGATCGGCTACTTCAATAAAAAGATCTATAGTGAAGGAGATGACGCACATCCCGTTTACCTCGCACCCGGCGCATACCTGTTGCCGGTTGGTAAAACCCTTACACGTAAGATCGTTGGCAATGGCAAAGGCAGCTACACCTACAACAGCATTATGCCCGATGGTACTGCCGTGGTGATCCAGGATGTACAAACACAACCCGGCCAGACAGATGTATTTACCATGAATGCAGACGCATCACAACTACGCTTTGTGCCACAGGTGGAGAAACCGTTCACCCTCATCATCTCAAGAGTGGTGGGAGAGCAGGCGCGCTCAATATCCATCAGCGGTATCAGCAGCGCCCCCGGTAAGGAATGCGACATCAGCGTAAGCCCGGATCTCAGCCTGTTCAGGCTGGGCAATAAAGGAACATTGAAGCATGTAGAAGTGAAAGCCCTTTCAGTAGATCAGAAGGATAATAAACCGGTTAACAAACAGGCTAAGCTGCAGCTGCCCGCCAATCATGATCTCGTGGTATCTGTGGCAGACTGGGTAAAGCTGGATCTGCAGGCCGAAGCGCTTGCGTTTTGATGGAATGACAATGTAATAACATGCCAGGCAGGCTACCCATAAAGGTAGCTGCCTGGCTTTTTTTGTCAGGGCCTGTCCCACCATACCCTGGTGCTCAGCTTATCTTCGCCCTGGTTCTGAATAGCTTTATTTACGTTCTCTGTATTAATACTCAGTTCTGATGTAGGATAGGTCAGCCGCCTGATAAAGGTGCCATTCGGCACATCCGGGTTGTTGGGCTGCCCGTAAGGATTAGGCGTCAGCGCCGGGAAACCGCTCCGCCTGAAATTGGCAAAAGCTTCGGGGCCGTTCAGGAAAGAAGCGATCCAGTACTGTGTATTGATCTGCTCCAGCTCACTGCCTGCCGTAAGCGGATGGGCAGATACATAATTATCCCTTGCGGCCGTAGGTACAGCAGAGTTGGGATCGTACACGGCCATCTGGTCCATATGTGCACGGATGCCATCCTCATAATACTGTGCTGCAGCACCGGTGGTGATCCATCCCCTGAAGCGCGCTTCCGCCAGCAGTAAATTGGTTTGCGCAGCAGTGACCAGGAACACGGGTGAATTTATTTTCACGATCCTGCGGCGGTCTACCTGGCTGTACTCATAGAAGCTGACCAGGCCATCAGCAGTAGCGGCAGCTCCGATGGTGCCGTTATCCCTGCCAATAGGCATGCCTATCTGTTTCGTAGGATCGGTGGTGCCAACAGCAACGGTTTGCCCCGCGCCGCTTTCAGCGCCCACATAACGTATGGCGATGGCCTGCAGCCGGGGATCGTTGGTATTCTTCAGCTGGTCTACAAATGGTTTGGTCAGGTAAAAATTGGCTGCTTCACTGCCGTTGAGCGTACCGCCGATAGGCTGCGTAAAGTTGGCATCGTGCCGTATATACGCATTATCGGCATTGGCAGTGATCACGCCGCCGTTCACTGCCGCCTGCACTGTGCTCTGGGCCTTGGCTGCGTCTACCTTGCCAAGCCGCATACCCGCCCGCAGCAGCAGGGAATAGGCAAACTTTTTCCATTTGGCTATATCACCCGCATATAATACATCGCCGCTTTCAATAGTGCCTGCAGGGTCAAGGGCCGCTGCAGCTTCGGTCAGCTCCTGTATGATCTGCGGGTAAATATCCTGCTGGCGGTCGTACTGCGGCAGCAGGATCCGGTCTGTTAAGCCCGCGCCGCCTTCCTTATACGGAATGTCGCCATATTCATCCGTCAGGATCATGAATACGTAAGATTGATAAATACGCGCCATGTTGTACATATTGCTCCTGGCGGGGTTATCTCTTGAACGCGTCAGCGCGTCGTAGGTGTTTTTGATCACGCTCTGGTAGTAAGCGGTCCACAACGGTTGCGTGGTCACATCGCGGCTGTCCTGGTTAAAATTGGCGCCCGCCAGCACACCGCCGTTGGGTGTTACCATCTGCTGTACGATCCCTACATCAAACACCAGTGATTTCACAGGAAAAGAGGTATTGATCACCGCCTGGTTCAACAGCAGCGAGGGGTCAAGCGATGTGGGATTTGTTTTGCTGATGTTCAGGTCCGACAACCCGTTCTCACAGGCAACTGCCGACAGTAACAAGGCAAATAAACTATAGCTGAATATCTTTTTCATGATGCAGGTTGTTAGAATTTAACGTTCAGGTTCAATCCAAGGCTGCGGGTGCTGGGCAGACCGGGAGACTCAAGCCCTACCTGGTTGTCAGAACCAAAGCCAAATGTTTCAGGATCGATATTGTCTACCCATTTCTTGATGATCAGCACATTGTTGGACACAAAGTCCAGCTTCAGTCCCTTAATAGGCCAATGGGGTGGAATATGTTTGGTAAAATCATAACCCAGCGTCAGCTGCCGCAGCTTCCAGTAGCCGCCGTTATACACAACGGATTCTACGATCTGCTGCGAGCGAAGATGTTCCCAGTAGAGTTGTGCCTGCGCCACCGCTTCGTTGGGCCTGCCGCTGGCATCTACGCCATCGCCCACCACACCGCCTTCACGGCCTTCCAGCGTCATCTTGTGCAGCCCATGACGTACTGCGTTGAAGTTGGTGCCAGACAGCATTTTGTTGCCCAGTTTATAGTCAATGAATACACTGAGCTGGATGCCGTTGTAGTTGAAGGTGTTCAGGAAACCGCCCACCCATTTGGGCAGCGCGCTGCCAAACAGCACAAAATCAGGTGTACGCTGCGGCAAGCCGTTGGATTGGAATATCCGCTGTCCGTTCTCATTACGTGCATACCCGTAACCGGCAATCTGACCGATCTCCTGGCCCACTACATGCCGGGTTTCTCCGTTGAATACGTGCGTACCCGTAGTGATACGTTCACCCGGTCTGTCTGAAATAATGCTCAGCACCTTGGTGATGTTGTAAGAAGTGTTGGCCGTAAAGTCCCAGCGGAATGACCGGTTCCTGACAGGCACCAGATTCAGCATGGCCTCAAAACCTTTGTTGCGGCTTTTACCGCTGTTAATGGGTGTATTGAGATAGCCCGATGCATCAGATATCTGCACCAGCACAATCTGGTCGCTGGTGATCTTGCGGTAAGCGGCCAGATCCAGGTTCACACGGCTGTCAAACATGCGCAGTTCCAGTCCCACTTCTGTTTCTGCCACCCGGCTGGGACGCAGGTTGGGGTTGGGAAGGGTAGTGCCTGTAACCGTGTTGCTGATATTACTGGTGCCTACAGGAACCGGTGTACCATTGGGATTGGCTATAAAGTTGGCATTTACGGTATAGAACAACTGATCTGAATAAGGCGCTACATCGCCATCGCTGCCTACTTCGGCATATCCTGCGCGTACTTTACCAAAGCTCAGCCAGGAAAGATGCGGCAGGTGCTCTGAAAACACATAGCTGCCCGAAACAGATGGATAATAAATACTCCTGTTCTCTGGCGACAGGGTAGAGAAGCGGTCATTCCGCAGGGTACCATTCAGGTAGAACACCTGCTTCCAGTTCAGTTCTGCTGCGCCGTAGAGCGAGTTCACCCCCTGCTCGTTCAGCGTATACACCGGGTCTTTACCACGCCCGTTCTGCACCGTGTACAGGTCCCTGATGATAAAGTCGGTCACTACCACATTATTGATGTCAGAACGTTTGCGCATACGGTTGCCCCCCACGTTTACGTTAACGCCCAGGTCACCAAATGTTTTGTTGGCATTCACCAGGAAGTCGAGGTTCGTTTCCCGGAAGCGGCGCGACTCCTGCGTATACACGCCGTTCACAAACCCGAAAGGCGCCGCTGCCCTGGAAGCCTGACCCGTGGGGAAGTTGTTCACGTCTTCATCGCGCGACCAGTAATCCTGTCCGAAGCGGCCCTGTACGCTCAGCCAGGATAGCAGGTTATATTTCAGGGTGATATTTCCGAATAAACGATCGCGTTTAATGTTATGGAATTGTTCTGCCAGTACCCAGTAAGGATTGGTACGGTTCGTGAACCTGGACCATGGATACTCATTGCCCGCTGCATTGTATTTGTTGGCGTCCAGCACTTCCAGTGGCATAGAAGTGGACATTGCCATTAAAGTAGTGGGGATGGAGTTATCCTGGTTGGCAATATTGGGCGGGTTCTTGTTGTTCTCCCGCGAATAATTGATATTGCCCGCTACCGTGAACTGCTCTGTCAGGTTGTAACTGAAGCCCAGGTTCATGGTCTTACGGTTAAACGTGTTGTTAGGCATGATGCCTTTGTTCTCCGTATTGTTCAGCGAGAGTCGCATACCGCCTTTTTCATTGGTCATATCAAATGCCACGGTATTGGATACGTTCTGTCCGTGGCGGTAGAACTCCTTGATACGGCTGCCCTGCGGCTGATAGGGCACTGTAAGGTTATCAAAGAGGATATGCGTCATGCCCGGTGCAAACTTTTCACCAAAAGACCACTGCCCTGAAGTAGGATTTGGTGAAGTTGGCCTTACGCCATTTTCTCCCTGGCCATAGTCGCGCTGGTAGTCTGTAAAGTCCAGCGGCGTATCGTTGGTATAGTTCAGGTTATAGCTAACGCCAATGCCTTTTACTGCACCCTTTGTCTTGGTGGTGATCATGATCACACCGTCCTTTGCGCGGGAGCCATAGAGCGCAGATGCAGGAGCGCCTTTTAATACGGTCATGCTCTCAATATCATCCGGGTTGATGCTGGAAAGGCCGTCACCGCCGTCTGCATAAACGCCGCCGCCTTTTACCGTGATGGTGTTGTCATTAAAATTGGTATTGTCAACGGGCACACCGTTGATAACGATCAGGGGATTGTTCTGCCCCGATAGTGACGACTGCCCACGGATGCGGATCTTGGAAGTGCCACCGGGCCCGGTGCCCAGGGAGGAGATATTAAGACCAGCCACTTTGCCCTGCAAGGCGTTCATTACATTGCTGGTGCGGTTAACGGTCAGTTCTTCCGGTTTAACGGCGGTTACCGAATAACCCAGGCCGCGGGCCTGTTTCTTAATACCCAGTGCCGTTACCACCACTTCACCGAGTTCCTGTTTTCCGGTTGTAAGCGTTACGTTGATCACGCTGCGGCCATTAACGGCCACCTCCTGGGTGGTGAACCCGATGGAGCTGAATACAAGCGTGGCATCGCCGCCGGCGGCTACGCGGAACTGACCGTCTGTACCAGTGGTCGTTCCCGCTGTGCTGCCTTTTACAACCACGGAAATTCCTGGAAGCTTCGTACCTTGTTCATCTGACACTGTCCCCGTAATAAATTGCGCATGAGCAGCTGACATAAGTAGGAGTAGCATGCAAAGCATGCCGGGATACTTTTTCATACCGTGGAATTATTGTTATTTCGACAAATTATCCGGTATTCCAGTCAAAAACTTCCAAAATAATACGGCGTAGAATTTTGTACATGCCGGATTGATAAATTTCCTTTCTTTATATACGCTATGACTCCATTTTCGCTACAACATGGTAAGTCCCCGGAACTACGCTTGTTCCCCCACTTGCTGGAACTGGGAATGAAAAAGAATGGCGCTATGCAGCTTGATACATTCCCCGCCACGGTCACAGAATGTATCAGGATCTATTACATCATTGAAGGAAAATTTGAATGGCGCATCAATCACCAGCCTTATTTTTTATACCCGGGCGATGTTGCCCTGATATTACCGGGTATATCCTTTGGCAGTGATAACGGTGTACTGGAGATCGGCGCCTTTACCTGGATGCATCTTGATATGCAGAAGCTGGACAATGGTCACATCCTCCCCGGCAAATGGAGCGGCCTTTCGGATACGGAAAGCGCCACCATCGGAAAGATGCTGTCTATGAACAGCACCCCGGTGCTGTCCAGGTTCAGTGAAGCCGGCAAGATCCTGAAATGCATACATACCGAGTTGTTGGCACATGAGATAGGCTATCAGACGCGCATCAATCACCAGGTGGATGAACTGCTCATTAAGATGATCCGGCACATGACACAGCAGGTGGTGCATCCCGGCCGCGATTTCCCGCAAACCTTCATGCGCCTGGAAGAGCTGCTGCGACAGGATCTCTCTCACCAGTGGACCGTAGAAGAAATGGCCGCCCTCGTTGGTCTGGGCACCACCTTATTTACAGAAAAGGTGAAAAGCTATTCAGGATTTTCACCCATCAATTACCTGATCAACATCCGTATATCGGAGGCCATCAAACTCCTGAAACGCCCCGATATCAGTGTAACAGACATCGCGCTGGACACCGGTTTCTATTCGTCGCAACATTTTGCGACCACCTTTAAAAAGCTGACGGGTTACCGGCCCAGCGAGTTCAGAAAAAATCATTTGCGTAATGAATAATCACTATAAACATGAAATGCATCGTCACCATTGAGTTAGGAACAAACGGGGTAAGGATCTTTGCCTTCGACCTCGGTGGCCGTGTTATCGCTTCAATGAAAGGCTATTATCCTTCATTTCACACGGAACCAGACCGCACAGAACAAGACCCGGAGCAGATATTCATTACCACCCTCTACGTGATGAAGAACCTGCTCAATGAACATATACATCCCAAAAAATACCAGGTCGCATGCGTGTGTTTCAGCGCCGCCATGCACAGCGTACTGGCGGTTGACAAGAACGGTAACCCGCTTGGCAACGCCATTACCTGGTCTGACAACCGCGCCAAAAAAGAAGCGCAGGAACTGCGGAACACAGCCCTGGGCAGAAGCCTGTACGCGGCCACCGGTACGCCCATCCATCCCATGTCGCCCATGCTGAAAATAGCCTGGATCCGCCGTTATGATAAGGAGCGTTTCCGGCAAACCAGCAAGTTCCTCTCTATTAAAAGTTACATCATCCAGCAGCTCACCGGCGAATACCTCATGGATTACAGCATTGCTTCTGCTACCGGCCTGCTGAACATCCATACCCTTACCTGGGAAGCAGATGCGCTCAAATATGCAGGCATCTCTGCCACCCATCTGCCCGGGCTGGGACCCATTTTTGCCAACGCAGGCAAACTGAAAAAAGCTTACCAGCAATCCCTCGGACTGCCGCCGGTTACCAAGATACTCATTGGCTCAAGCGATGGATGCCTGGCTACTTTGGGCGATGGCGTGAAAGGAGAAGGTAAAGCCACCATCACCATTGAAGACAGCGGCGCCGTACGTGTAATGGGCCCCGCCGTACTGAAAGATGAACAGATGCGCTTCTTCAATTATGTGCTTACGGAAGACAGCTATGTATCCGGCGGCCCCACCAACAACGGCGGCAACATCTTTGAATGGTTCACCCGCCAGTTCGGCGATTTTACCAATCCCTTCGATATAGAACACAGCATGCAGCAGCTCATCGAAGAGGCGTCCAAGGTGCCCGTAGGAGCGGATGGCCTGCTCTTCCTGCCTTACCTGCTGGGAGAACGCGCCCCGCTCTGGAATGCCAATGCGCGCGGCGCCTACTTTGGCCTCAACATCAAACACGAGCGCAGGCATTTTGTACGCGCCGCCATTGAAGGCATCCTCTACGAAATATACAGCATCGGTAAAACACTCAGCGAACAACGCAACATCAGCAGCCTTTCCGTAAACGGCAGCTTCGGCACCATTCCTTTCTGTACACAGCTGATCGCCGATATGTTCAACAGGCCCGTACACCTGCGGCGTAAATTCCATAGCGTAAGTTATGGCGCCTGGTTACTGAGCGCCACTGAAATGGGCATCTACGACTCACTGGACCAGGCAGCCAGGACGGTAGAGCTGCCCGATGTGTATAAACCCAATAAGCAACACCATGCCGTATATGCGGATTATTTCTCTGTATTTGAAAAACTGAGCGCAAAACTGTCCGATGAATTTGAACTGATCAGCAACCTGCAGCAAAAACATACCGTAGCAAAAACACCCGTGAAACAGAAAACAAAACTGATATAAACAAACCTTTATTTATTAACCACGTGAAAAATGAAGCTAGATGCAAAAATGTACATCCTGGTTGCTGACAGCACTGTTATTTTTAACAGCCAACGCCGTACACAGCCAGCAGATCACCCGCGAACAGCTCATCGCAATGACGCCGGAATGGAAAGGCGAGCGCTTTGCCGATGGGCGGCCCAAAGTGCCCGACAGTATCCTCAACCGCATGAAGGCCGTTTCGCTGGAAGAGGCCTGGGCAGTGTTGCGCAATGAGCGCTATAAACACCAGTTTGATGGAAACTGGAAAACCATTAACCCGGACAGCGTACTGGTGGGCCGCGCCGTTACGGCCACCTTCGTGCCCGGCCGCCCTGACATCCATCGTGTGATTGACCGGTTTGGGGTGCGCGACAAAAGAGTGAAGTCGCAGAACTCATGGCCCATCGATCTGCTGGTACCACGCGATGTGTATGTAGTAGACCAGTTTGATGCCTATGAAGACGGGCCTACCATCGGCGACAATCTCGGTAATTCCATCTATGCCAAAACAGGTAACGGCATTGTGTACGATGGCGCTATCCGCGACATCAAAGGACTGAAGGAGATCGGCTCCTTTACTTCTTTCTTCCGCAGCTACCATCCCTCGCACCATCTCAACAACCCCGAAGGTGAGCTGAACACCACCCTGGTAGGCATTAATCAGCCCACCCGCATTGGCAAGGCCACCGTCATGCCCGGCGATGTTGTGCTGGGGCGCGATGGCGGCGTGATCTTCATCCCCCCGCAACTGGCAGAAAAGGTGGTCAGAACCTCGGAGATCGTACGCCTGCGCGATATGTTTGGCCATCAGCGCCTGCGCGAAGGCAAATACACGCCCGGCCAGATAGACTCCCGCTGGAGCGATGACATAGAAAAGGATTTTTCCCAATGGCTCAACGATCATATCAACGAACTGCCCGTATCCAGGAGCCAGATACAGGAATTTTTGAAAGACAGAACATGGTAATCCAAAACAACCCGTAACATGACAAACCACTCCTCCCGCAGATCATTTATATCCAAAGCTGCCCTGATGGCCGCCATGACGCCCATCGCCGGCGTATCTGCTTTCGGGCAGCAATATAAACAGGCAATAGATCATACGCCTAAAGCATCTGCTCCGGCAGACCTGAAGATCACCGATCTGAAATGCGGTTTTATCAGGGGCAGCGTCTTTGTGAAAATATATACCAACCAGGGCATTCACGGATGCGGCGAAGGCGTAGACGCCATCCCCGGCACCTATTACCTGGTAAAGAATTTTGGTCAGCGTATTAAAGGGCAGAATCCCCTGAATGTACACCGCCTGTTTGAAGATATCCGCAAATCAGGTTTCTTCCAGGGCGCGCAATCCGGTATATATGTAGCTGTATTGTCGGCCGTGGAAACAGCCCTCTGGGACCTTGCAGGCAAAGCCCTGGGACTGCCCGTATACCAGCTGCTGGGGGGGAAGTTCCGCGATAAGGTAAGGGTGTACTGCGACACCGCTTTGTACCAGCGTAACCTGCCAACACCGGCTGATTTTGCGGAAGCCGCCAAAAAGGCGAAAGCGATGGGCTTTAACGCCATCAAGTTTGACCTGGACCAGGGCAATGACCCCAATAAATACGACCGCTATAACTGGACCGCCAGCCCTGCAGAACTGCAACGTATGTACGACCAGCTGGCCGCCGCCCGCGAAGCAGTAGGCCCCGACACAGATATCTGTGCGGATATGCATGGCCGTTACGATGCGGTCACCGGTCAGGCCGTTGCCAAAAGAGTAGAGCCTTTGAATTTAATGTGGCTGGAAGAGCCCATCCCTGCTGAGAATGCAGAGGCTTATAAACTGATCACGGAATCTACCAGCACGCCCATCTGCGCAGGAGAGAACCATTACCTGGCCTATGGCTTCCGCAGGTTGCTGGAGACAGGAGCTGTAGACATCGTAATGCCCGACCTGCAGAAATGTGGCGGGCTGGGAGAGGGGCAACGCATTGCCAACCTCGCCAACCTGTACTACGTACCTTTTGCACCACATATGGTGGCCTCCTTCCTGGGCGCCATGGCCTGCGCACATGTATGCGCATCGGTGCCTAATTTCATGATCATGGAATGGCAGTCGTATTTTCATACAGAGCCCATGTTCAGGGAAATTGTCACCTATGAGGGTGAATGGGTAAAGGACAGTTTTATCACTGTATCAGACAAGCCCGGAATTGGGGTAGAGATCAATGAAGCCGGCATGAAAAAATATGCCATACCGGGCATGCCTTTTTTTGAGTAGACGCTTAACTGACCTTCACAATGGAGGTCAGTTACGTTTTACATCAACCGCATTGTATCCACGTGCGGTCCTTTCTTTTAAAAAGGTAACTTTATCGCCTTCTTTTACCGGCTGTGCCAGCTGGTTGATATGAAAGAAAACTCTTTCTTTTGATCTGTCTTCGGTTATAAAACCAAAGCCTTTTGACGAGTTGAAGTAAGAGATAGATCCGGTGTTGACAGCCGGCTCGGATACATCTTCAGGTCTCGGTTTGGCATCGATCCTGATCTGGTCCAGGGGAATTTCGGGAGCGCCGCCCTGGGGAGGTACGGAACTGAGATTGCCGTTTTCATCTACATAGGCCAGCATTTCTTCCAGTCCTTTGCCTTTGTTGTTGTTGTTTTTACGCTCCAGCTTCTTTTCTGCTTTTTCCTGTTTTGCTTTTGCTTTTCTGTTTTTCTGTTCTTTCTTTGAAAAAGAATCACCCATAGTGTTGTATTTCAGTTTATATGGCAATATTGCCGCCCTCGTGCTTCGACGGGGCTTATTAATAATTATCTCCTTCCAGCCTTACTTCGTTCACTACAATGAACTGTGAATCCAGCATGCTGCTGTTAAGTACTTTAATGGCGTGCGCCGCGTGGCTGTCCTGCGGCATGTCTACAAATGCAAAACCCTGCGAACGTCCTGTATAGTTGTCGAATATGATCTTAACTGAACGGACAATGCCAAATGCGGAAAAAAGGCCAGATAACTGTCGCCCGGTGGTCTGGCAGCTTAAATTACCGACAAAAATTTGCATACGTCAGGTTTTAAGAAGTGACAAATATGGCAGCTGTAAAAGCGAAGACTGAAATGAAAAGAGGTTATCCAGACTAGATCAGCAAAAGCCATGGCAGGCGCCCTGTACTCAATAAAGATAGGCCTTTATATTGAATAAAGGCCTAATAATCTTAAAATTAAGCAAATGTTGTGTTCAGTTGATCAGGAAATCACCGCTTTTGTCTGCCGCGCTTTTGCCCTTTTCACCTCTTCCAGGTAGGGCTTACGGTAATTTTTCATGAATTGTTTCTTTGCATCATGACAGGCGCTTACGCCGCCAATGAATTTCAGCGTTCTGATATAATACCAGGCAAGATCGATCTGCCCTGTTAAAAATCCGGAGCGCGCGCTCGCGGGATACAGGTGGTGGTTGTTATGCCATTCGCCGGCAACCAGGCCGGGCCACCACTGGTTAATGGATTTGTCTTTCGTATTATAGTCCAGTCCGGGTACCTGCTTGTCCTCGCCCTTGGCATGCCCTTCATAATTGAAGGTTCTTACGCCCAGGCCCCAGATAAAGGCGCCTGTCAGCAAAGCAGCCGTCAGGTAGAGGCCGCCGATGGCATAAAAGATGCCTATCCAGCAGACCCAGTTGGCAAAAGTGCTCAGCACGGTCCTTGCAGGGTGTGCAATAGAGCCCCATTTAAGATATTGCTGGTAGCTGTTGGCCTTTACACCCGTATGATCCAGCATGGCAGCCGCCTTTGCATAGTCCTTTTCCGAAAGGTCGCTCGCAATGGGCTGATGGTTGGCATCTGCCAGGAAACAGTACAAAAAGCCCGCTTCGGCATTATACGGATCGCCGGGCTGATCAGACAGTGAATGATGCACATGGTGTGATACAATGTACAGTTCTTCCGGTACCAGCTTTATCACGAGGTTGGCGGTAATAAACCGCCAGAATTTATTTCGGAAACGATAAGCCCGGTGCGTACCGTAGCGATGATACCAGATGGTGCCGTGTGTGCCCATCAGTATCATGCCGTACACAAATCCCAGCAACAGGTACCATACATTGAAATCCTGCACCTGCATCACAATGAACAGGATAGCGAAAGGCGCTAAACTCAGTGTGCAGCTCCAGGAGAAAAATGGCAGCCAGTTTTTACGGGAGGCGGTGATGTTGATCCTGCGGAGAAACTCGGAAAATAATTGTGTCGCTGTAGGTTTGCTCAGTTGACCGTCCTGGTTTTTCCAACCATAAGACGGCATCTTGAGCACATGCTCAATAAATGCCATATTGTATCAGTGAATTTTTAATCTGTGCAACAGATTGTAGGTGTAAAAAAAATGTATCCCCGGAATGGCGATAAAGGAATACGATGTCAAACCGATTTAAGAGAAAGCTAAAAAGATGAGAAGAATAGTCGTTACCCTAAAGTAAGAATGAATTATTCTGATGCAAGATGCTCAATCAAAGAATCTTCACTAAGATACATATACTATCTGAATTATTTGTGTTAAAGTTTTCACAACGGAAAAGGGAGGCCGCGTATGATAACATACGGCCTCCCTTGTTTAATTTTCGCAGGATTGTTTACTGTATGACTATTTTCTGTGTAGATTGTTTGCCGCCATTGCTCAGCACCAGTACATATACACCGGGCGCAAGATGCGCCGTAGAAAGGTTTTCCACTGCAGCGCCTGCACGTTGCTGCAGCACCACGCGCTTATTCACATCCACCAGCGATATCCATGCGGGCACATGGGCCTTATAACCATCTATCTTCACCACTAAAGTACTGCCATTGATCACCGGGTTAGGGTAAGCCACCAGGCCTGCCGTCTCCTCTTTCGCAACAGTTGTTGCAACAGGCGCCAGTGCGCTGATCACCACGGAAGATACCTTGTCATTCCAGGAACCATTCAGCAATGGATTATCCGCAGTAAGCGTAAGACTGCTGCCTGAAAAATTATCATCCTGGTAAAGCGTTACGCTGAAGCCCGGCGTTACCCTGATGGCAGTAATATCGTCATTGCGCGCACCATATGCCCTTAACTGTGTAAGGGTATAGCTGCCGGCGGGAAGATGTACGCCATAGCCGCCATAATTGATATCCTGGAAGAGAGATGCAGCTGTTACACCCGGCGTAGCATAGCTGAACGGAAAGTCCTGTTGTGCCTTTACAAACTGCGCTTCATATTCGCTGGTCCAGCCAAAGGCGATAGTGGCCTGCGCTTTGAGGTTCACACCTGCAGCGCCGCTCCAGAAGTGTACAAATTCGCCCATATTCATGCCCGGGTAGTCGTTGCCGTTTTTCCTGAAGTACAGCGCCAGCTGCACAAAGTACCGGTTCAATACCGCTGATCCGCCATACTGGCTGTAAATAGGGTAGAACCAGTTCTTAAACCAGGCGGTGTTGGCGCGCGGAAAATTATCCGTTTTGCCCATGAATTCATTGTATGCGTTGGTGGCGCGGCTTTCCAGTCCCAGGCCTTTGTAAACATCATACAGGTAGATCTCGCACCATTTGCTGTCTCCCCAGATACCAAAGGCAGGAGAGCCATGCATATTTTTACTCGCCAGTTCTACTATATGGCCTACTTCATGGGTCAGCAGGTTGTAATCGCCCTGGGTAGCGCCGGTCCAGGGACCCGGACCAGCATCTATTACATTGCGCAGATCATGACCTGCATCAAAATAGGTAGACGGATGACCGCCACTGTATTTGTTGGTATGCAGGATGGCATACATGTGCGGATCAGTGCCAAAGCTGCCATATACCTGTTTGGTATAGCGCCACACGGAAGACAAATACTGCCGCGGCCAGGTAACGGTGGTATTGACATCATTGTCATAATACAAGGCCAGGTCGTTATCTTCATATACTTTGGTCAGCAGCTGGTTATGTTCAAACCAGTGTTCCTGCCAGGTAGCAGGTGGCGTCTGGGCCTGGGCGCCTAAAGGACACAGCGCCAGTAAAAAGAGGGTTTTCAGTAACTGTTTTTTCATATATAGGATTGATGGTGAGGGAATACATAGGTGATATGGTATTGAATAACGGGTATGGGTTTACGGTAACAAGTTAGTCGTACAGATGTTTGCTAAGTACTACTGCAATATAACAAATAATTGATGATGAATTTTTGTATTTTGCCATTAACGGGTATATATCTCAAAATAAGCCATCGTTAATGCCAGACCAGCAACAGAAAACAGCAGTTCCGGTTACCAACGGTCATCCCATTGCACAGCATGCGGGCGACAAAGGGCTGTCACTCCCGGCTCCAACGCCTTTACAGTGGCAGGAAGAAAAGTCTGATATGCCGGATGAAGCGCATAACGAAACGGCATCCGCCCTACCCACTGTACAGCGCTTTGCGCTGCCTTACCAGCCTGCAGCTATTACTGTAACAGACGCAGCCCATGGATCATTTCCGCAACCCTGGCATACGGCCGCCTTGCCTGCCCGCTCAACGCCATCACAGTCCTCACTACAGCGTTTCTCACTGCAACTTAAGCCTGCGGCCCCTGTAACAGCGAAGGGGAAAGTGGCACAGCTTACCTCTGCCCAGATCCGGCTGACACCCGGGAAAGAAATAAAAGATATCATAATTCGGGGCCGCCCTCCCCGTGTGTACAGTGATTCTATGGGCGATCATACCACCGCTTTTATTGTACAGGTAGAAGGGATCAATATTGCGCTGCAGGGTAAGTCCGTCGAAGAGGCATTAGCGTATATGAGAGGCCTGTCGGACCATTTAAATGACTTGCCAGGCGTGAAGTTTCTGAATGAGAGCAGTATGATCGCCAGCCGGTTCAATAACGAACGGGATACCCTGAGGAGCAGTCTTGCTGCCGCAGACGCGGCAGGTAAGGACGGCAACATCAATCTCCTGATCAGCCACCTGCAGCAGGCCATTGCGGCCTACCTGGATGCCCGGGAGCTGGTGCCCTTCAGCACCGTAAATGTAGGTGTGAAAAGTAAGGGCACCGCAGGCAGAGGGCACGGTGAGACCCGTGGCGCAAAGATCCTGAGCGCCTTTGAAAGAGGGAAAGAGATAATAACTGATAAAACATTGCTGGAAGCAGTGTTCGGCCTGTTTGATGATCGTTCTGCCGGTCAGGTTGCCGTAGAGAAAAATGTAACTACATTCCAGGCCCTGACAGGAGGCGGTGTAGACGCAGCCAAGTTGGGAAAGGAGGGTGTTGTTGAGGAAAAAATTGGCTTCATTAAAGTGATATGGGAGCAGCATAAGAAAAGCATCGAGCGGTTATTCCCCAGGGTGTATGCGAAAATAGGGGCGCAATTGGCGGGTGACTTCTTTGAAAACCTGAAAAAGATTAAGCAACAGAATATCAGAAATCTCATCCATGATGTTAGGGCAGCGCTGAATAAAGCGCGCAACGGCGCTACTTCGATAGAGAAGGAAAAATTCTTGTGGGGTGAGAATATTAAGTTGTCAATTCTGAAATTAATAACCTCCACCTATAATGAGCAACGCACTGCAATGGAGCTGATGAAGGAGGTCTACCCGCTGAATAAGGAGCTGGGAAATGAATTCAGCGGCCAGATCGAAGACCTCCACAAAGAATTTGAAGATGTCAACAAGCTGGTAGCAGAACGCGTACCACAATACAAAGAAGGAAAAGACGTAATTGACAACGCGATCAACGCTGCATTGAAGCAATATACCGGGCAACGGAACGAAGGAGTGTTAACCGCCAACGCCCGCTCCGCCTTAACGGGAATTAAAGATTATCAGGGTAATAACCCTTTTAACGCATTTACGCCAGAGAAGGTCGAACAGCCGGAGAAGGCAAAAGCAGGCACCTCAGGAAGACCGGAAAAAGAAAAGAAGGAAGATGAAAAGCCCCGGGAAAAAGCCCCCGGTGTGAAAACCCTTGGCAGTCAGCTTAACCCTATGGCTATCCAGATTATATTGGATGAGAAGGGAGACATCAGGCAAATGCTATCCAGCGGCAGGCCGCCGTCTCCATTTACAAAAACGATGGGCGCACACACTACTGCCTGGGTGGTGCACCTTGACAGGATAAGGGCCAGGATCATAGGTAAAGATATTGCTGCCGCCGCCACCGCGTTGAAGGAAATGAGCAAGGAGGTGTTGACATTTGATGAGGATAGGAAGCGTATGCCAAAAGGCAGCAATGTACCGTATGTAAGGCCAGCTGCTGAAAAGAATATTAAGGCTAATGAAAAAGTAGTTCCGGAAAATGCAAACATCTCCACCATACAGGAGATGATTAGTGCCATACTCACGTTCTTTAACCTGATACCGGGTGTAACGGTTGATAAGATCGATACCACCGGTCACGGTGAAGGTAAATACCGGAAGGTACTATTGCTGTTTGAAAAACACGGGCGCGGCGCAAGTAAAGCCACTATAACGGAAGCCATTAACGGCCTGAGAGATGGAGGAAATCCAACATTGCATGAAGGATATATAAAGGAAGCATATCCGAAATCCTATCAATACGTCACAAATAAGCGTATGGTGGATCAACGGGATGAAAAAATAGAGGATAATGAGCTTGATCGGTTTACTGCTGAAACGGAGCCGGAGGAAGAGGAGGCTGCAGTGCTCAGCCCAAAAGAGACTATGGAACTGGAAGCAAAGAAAGACGATGCAGCATGGCTTACCCACGTCAATAATTGCCTGATCAATGCCATTACTGATGCCGCAGGTGTGCCCCGTGCTGATGGCGACACTATTATCCGCATCAGGAAACGCCTGGGGGCCCCGGTGGGTGAAATGTTAGCTGCCAGTACGGCCAACCTCGATATCATCCTGGAAGTGCTCGGTTTAGACGGCTGGGGGGTTGTAGTGGTGTATGAGGGTGATACTTATGTTGATGAATCGAGCAATGCAGATTCAGCGCCGCCTCTGTTTATCTATCATGATGGCATCAATCACTTTACCAAATTGTACACGCCCGAAAGGATAGAGAAAGATGCCGATAAAAAGCACGATGTTGGTACTTCAGTAGCAGCTATAGAAGAAGAAGATGATGATGATGATGGTACAGATATATCTGATCGCGAAGAAGAAGAAACGGATGCCGCCAAATCAGTTAATATTAAAAAGAGACACACAGAAGAAGGAAAGAGTAAAAGGCCCAGTAAAACAAGAAAGGCCTTACCGGAACTGGTGGAGGGCATAAGCGCGTTGCCTTCCAGCCGCGGGGGACCCGGCTTCGCATTCAGTCCTCCGCCATCATTGGCCCCTGCATCGTCATCAGATACAACCACCGCACCCCAGGAGATGGATGAGTCCATTGATGTGGAGGAAGAAAAAGGAAGTGATACGCCAACGGCGATGAACCTGGAAGATACCCCTTAAGTACAGGCGCCGTTATTTTCCAGGCCGCCCGGTTGCTTTCAATGCCTTTTGTATCACCGGCAACAACGTAGTCGCTATCCTGTCAAAGCCCAGGTCAGACAAATGGATCCCATCCACCGTTGCCTCATGGTCATTGCCCACCAGTGCTTCCGAAGGAATGTAGTATAGATTTTTGTAACCTTCTTTCAACAGTCTTTCATACGTTGTACGGATCTCCCGGTTCTGTGCCGCTACCCGCTGACCTAATTGCAGGTCCCAATACCCGTTTTCCCGGAAAATGGTCTCTACCAGGATGACCGGCACATTGGGTTGATGCTCCCGCAGGTATTTGATAAACGGATAAGATCTTTCCCTGATCTGCTCCGCCGAAGGATTGGGAATACAATCCAGCACATACAGATCTGCCGGAACAGTAGCCAGGTACTGCGCCACGGCGGCCTCCATTTTTGCGTTGCCGCTGAAGCCCAGGTTGATCACATCATAACCGGTGCGGCGTTGCAGCTGCGCCGGGTAGGCCATACCGGGCCTGCTGGCGGAAGCCCCCTGCACCACGCTGGACCCATATATCACCACGCGCTTGTTTTTGTTCACGCCCGGCTGCGCAGGAACGCGGATCTGCGCACTTTGCGCAACCCCGATCTCCAGCGAGTCCACGCTGTTATATAAAGGCAAATACAGCATGAACTGTTTCATACTGCTGTCCAGGTGCTGTACGATCAGCTGCCGCTGCGACGTGCCTTTAGCCGGGCGCGCTACGCTTACAAACTGCCATTTGCCGTTCTTCAGGCAATACAGGTCCAGGCCGCTGTGGCCTATAGGCGTCATGTTGGGCATATACACTTCTTCCGCCAGCTTCCAACGGGCACGGATCACCGTTGAGTTGGTCTCAAACAAAATGGCAATGCCCGCGCTCCGTTTCGCAAGGTTGCGCACTATGGGCGGCATCTCACGTGTTTCAGCGCTGTCTATTCGCTGGTAGGGCAGTTGTGTGGTTTTGGCTTTGCCGCTCATCAGGAGTGTATTGGCGGCTGCATAACGCAGGCTGTCCTGTGAAAAACAAGGTTTCACAAAGGACAGCGCTGCGCTGAGAAATAGCAGGACTTTCATTTTATACTTTTATTTCAGCAAGGATATTTTTCGGATACAATTATTCCCAAGGTCAGCCACGTAAATGTTACCCGCTGCATCTGTACATACATCGGTAGGCTGGTTCAGCTGTGCAGCTGCACCGTCGCCATCCAGGAAACCTTTACCACTGCCGGCTACCGTGCTGACCGTACCGCTGCTCAATTTACGCACTTTGTTATTGTTAAGATCAGCTACCAGTATATTTCCCTTGCTGTCTACCGTAATACCGTAAGGATCTGCAAACCTTGCAGCGGCGGCATCGCCATCCCTGTAACCGGTGGTTCCGTCGCCCGCTACCGTGCTTACTTCACCTGCCATGCTCACTTTACGGATGCGGTGGTTCAGCCGGTCGGCTACCAACAGGTTGCCGGCAGTATCCATTGTTAAACCACTGGGATTCTTTAACCGGGCGCTGGTACCATTGCCGTCTGCATAACCGGCCGTACCATCACCCGCAAGCGTGCTCACCTGTCCGTCAGGCGTAATTTTGCGGATGCGGTGATTCAGGTTGTCTGCCACAAATACATTGCCCGCATCATCTACCGCTACATCCAGCGGCTGGTTGAACATGGCCGCGTCTTTACTGCCATCAGCAAAACCGGCGGTACCGCTGCCTGCTAAGGTGCTCACGGTGCCATCTGCCGCAATCTTGCGGATGCAGTGATTGTCGCGGTCAGCCACATAGATATTGCCCGCCTTATCCACGGTCGATCTCCAGGGCAGGCGGAACCGGGCGTCTGTTGCAGGGCCGTTGGCAAAGCCGGCGGTAGTGGCGCCCGCAATGGGGCTCACCACGCCGTCAGGCGTAATCCTGCGGATGCGGTTGTTGCCGCGGTCTGTAACAATGAGATTACCGGCAGCATCGATGGCCACCCCCTCCGGACTTTTAAACCGGGCAACCGTGGCGGGGCCATCTACGGAACCGGCTGTTACATCACCGGCAAACACTTTCACCGTATATTCTTCCGACGGTGCTGAATAGGTGAATACGGGACCGCTGATTTCCATATTGCGCACCGCGATGGTGATAGGCCCGGTGCTGCCGTCTTCCGGACTTACCACCTGCAGCTGACCCGTGGTGGCTTCTATCACCACGGCCTCCACGCCATTGAATTTTACGGTATTCTCTGTGCGGATGCCACTGAAGTGCTTACCACGTATCGTCACAATGGTAGCCGCGTTACCTTCCAGTGGCCATACGGTGCTGATCACCGGCTGCAGGGCATTGGCAGGCTCCTCATCCTTATTGCAGGCCAACGTGCTGATAAAGAATAATACCAGGCAATATTTCAGGATCTTTTGCATAGGTATAGGGATTTAAGGTTTGGAAAGGATCATCCAGGCATTGCCTACCGCCCTGTTGGTACCGTCAGAAGGGCGGTTGCGTACCTGCCATACTTCTGCCAGCGGATGTTTGATCATAAAAGTGGAAGAGCCGCCGCCATCCACGTTAATGGCTATATTAGCGCCGCAGGCTTTGAGCATGCGCCCCAGGTCTGTAATGGTAATGCCGTTGGAATAATAAAAGCTGCGGCCATCTACCACAATGAAATACAGCTTGCCTTTGTTGCTCATGCCGATGCCCGTGCGCGGCTCAATGCTCAGGTCCGTCTGCGTCAGTATCACGTTATCTTTCACCAGCATGGGGCCGCCGCCCAGTGCATCCTCAAAATCATCTTTCATAGCGGCAAAGTCTTCGCGGTCGCCAATAAATACCTGGCCGTTCTTACGTACGCCCATAAAGGTGGCGCTGCGTGCATTGGCCCAGGTGGTCTTCAGTATTTTACCGTTGCGGATCAGTATACCGCGCGGCTCACCGGTAGAGGTGTTGAAGAAGTCTGCATTCACACCCGCCAATACCCGGCCTTCTGCAGGTTCCAGGTATCTTGCCATATCGGGTACGGTCTGCATGGCATAGCCGTCTACGTTATAGGGCGTGGCCGCTTCTACTTTCAGTTTCGGGTTGTTGAGATCTACCTCCAGTATGAACATGTGCATGGCATAGCCGGTTTTGCTGAGGTAGTGTACATCTGTTTCCCGGATGCCTTCGCTCACCTGGAAGATAGTGTCAGAGAATACCTGCGCCACCAGGTCGGTGCTGTCTTTTATCAGTTGGGTGAGCGGGCTTTTTATATTTACAGGTGGTACCTGTGCCTGTGAATCTTTTTCACAGCTGCTTGCCAGTATGAACAGGCTAAGCAATGCGGGTATCAGGTGCATATTTTTTTTCATGGTTTTAATAGTCATCGTTTTGTTGAAGAAGATTGTTAAGCGCCAGTTCATTCATCGGAATCGGATACTTCACTTCCCTTGGCGCCAGTCCCAGTTCGGCCGTTTTCCCGGTGCGTACCAGGTCGTACCACCGGTAACCTTCTCCCAGAAATTCTTTCCTTCTTTCCAGCAGTACGGCATCCAGGTAGGCGGCTTCACTGGCGGGGTTGACAGCCGCCAGCCCTCTTACCGCGCGCAGCTCATTGAGGCGGTGTAAACCCGCCAGTCCCTGTGCCTCTGCACTGATCAGGTACATTTCCGCCAGGCGGATCACCACCAGGGGATCGGTACCAGACTGGCCGCTGGGATATTTGTTGATCACCCGCAGGCCTTCGTAAGTGTCAACAGAGATGGCTTTGCGTTTATCCGTTTCTGTGAACAGGTCCATTGTTTCCTGGGTAGGGCGGTATACGTAGCTGCCCTTTACCGGGTGGGCATAGGTATAGAACAGGGTGCTTACCCGTACGGAAGACTCGATGGTGAGGTTCTTGAAAGAGAAGATCTCTTCGTTGTTGGCGGTAGCCCTGAAAATTTTCTCAAAGTCGTCCAGCTGGAAAAGGCCGCTGCCAATCACTTCTTCTGCCAGTGCGGCCGCTTCCGGTTTTTTGTTCTGCGCCAGCTTTACCCGCGCCATCAGCGCTTTGGCGGCAACGGAAGACACCAGGTAGTACTGGCCTGCGGCATAGGCAGGGGCCCTGTCAATCGCCAGCTGTAATTCCTTTTCAATAAAGGCCCATATTTCGGCTTCTGTGTTCCGTTTTACCTTTTCGGCGTTGTTCTGCTCCAGTAATGGTACGCCGCCCCAGCGGGTCACCAGGTTGTAGTAGAGATAGGCGCGGAAGAAATGGGCCGTGCCGGAGATCTCCAGGTTACGCTGGGTTTCGGGCAGGCTGGCTGTTACCTGTAAGAGGTTGTTCACCTGGTAAAGGGCGGAATAGTAGCCGTTCCATGCGGCAGACATCAGGCCGTTCTCAGGCCGCAGTATGTTGGTGATAAAAGTGTTCAGTCCCCCGTCGCTGGTAGCTCCTGCATTGATCAGGTTACCGCCGGTGATGTCAAAGGAAATATAAGACTCCGCGCCGGGCGCGTTTTGTACACGGTTGTAGATACCCACCAGGAAGGATTCCACATCCGCTTCCGTGAGGGTGTTGGTGGCCACGGCAGAGTGTGAATCCACATCGAGCATTTTACTGCAGGAAGCAAGCATACACAGGGCGGCTAACAGTACCGGTAATACGAATCGTTTCATGACAATAGTTTGCATCGGTTTAGAAATTCAGGTTAATGCCTGCGTTGAAGGAGCGGGGCTGCGGCAGCACCAGGTTATCTTCTCCCAGGAAGCGCGGATCCATGTCTGAGCTTACTTCGGGATCCAGCCCGGAATAGTTGGTGATCAGCCACAGGTTATCCGCCTGCAGGTATACCCGCAAACGCTTGATCTTCGCTCTCGACAGCCAGGAGGAAGGCAGCTCATATCCCAGCGATACAGTACGCAGTCGCAGAAAAGAGCCGTCTTCCATCCAGCGGCTGGAGTTATACAGATTATAGGCATTGTTATAAATAGCGCGTGGTACGGTGTTGCTGGTACCGGGGCCCGTCCACCTGTTTTCCGCTACCTTCTTTCTGAAGTTCACGGCATTCTGTCCCAGGCGTTCAATGGTGATGCGCGATGTAGCATACACATCCTGCCCGTACATATAATTCATGAAGATGGAGAGATCAAAATTCCTGTAGCGGAACGTATTGTTCCATCCACCGTAGAAAGAAGGGTTGGAGCTGCCTACTATCTGGCGGTCATTGATATCGATGTTGCCATCGCCATTCACATCTTCATACTTCACATCACCGGCGCGTACGCCGATAGCCTGCAGCGGCTCCGGTACTTCCTTGTCATCCTGGTAGATGCCCGTCATCTTATATACCCAGATGCTGCCAATGTCCTGGCCTACCTGTAAAGCGCGGTTAGCGCCTACAGACAGCGCTTCGTTATTGCCGATCAGGGAGGTGATGCGGTTCTTCACAAAGGAGATATTGAAATCAGAGCGCCAGTTCAGTCCGCCGAAATGCAGGTCCGTACCGATGGACGTTTCCAGGCCGTAGTTCAGCATGGAACCGATGTTGCTGGTAATGCTGGTAAAACCGGAGGTGCCCTGTATAGGCATGTTGTACAGCAGGTTGGTGGTGTTCTTCCGGAAGTAATCTACTGTCAGATTCACTGCACCGCCCAGCAATCCCAGTTCCACACCTGCATCCAGCTGGTTGGCCTTTTCCCAGGTGAGGCGGTTGTTACCGAAGCCCGTGATGGCAATACCGCTCTTTCCGTCGTAGTTATAACCGCCGCCGGTGAGCGACTGGTAACCGTAATTGCTCACGCCTTCCTGGTTACCGGTAGCACCGTAGCTGGCGCGCAGTTTCAGGTCTGTAGCAGGCATATTCCAGAAGCTTTCCCTGGATACCTGCCAGCCTGCAGATACAGAGGGGAAGTAACCATAGCGGTTGTCTGGCGAGAAGCGGGACGAGCCATCCGTACGGATAGACATACCCAGCAGGTAGCGGTCTTTCCAGGCAAAGTTGGCGCGCCCAAAATATGATTCCATGGCATTGCCATAGAGGTTGGTAGATGCGTTGTTGATAACGGAAGCGGCGGCCAGCACATCAAACGAAGGCGCGGGAAAACCGTTACCGTCAATACTGTTATTGGATACCATCATGCGCTGAAAGGAGTGACCCGCTAAGAGGTCCAGCTTCAGTTCGCCGAAGGTGTGCGAGTAGTTCAGTGTATTCTCCACCAGCAGGTTGGTGAGCAGCCTGCGTTCATCTACAATGCGGCCATTGCCTGTGCCGTAGGGATGTTGCTGGTTATAGTAGATGTAGTCATGTGTATAACCAATGTCTGAACCGAAGGTGGTTTTGAAACGAAGGTCTTTTGTCAGTTTCAGTTCTGCAAAGGCATTGCCCAGCAGGCGGTAATTTTTCAGGTTGGCCACTTCTTCCTTCAGGATCTGGATGGGGTTATGATACACCAGGTCTGCCGTGCCGCCCACATAATACTCGCCATTGGGCTTGTAAGGCCGGTCAAAGGGGCGTTGCGGCAAACTTCTGCCCATAACGGTAGAACCGAGGTTGGAACCGGGTACGCGGTTGTTGTCTGAATAGCTGAAGCCAACGTTTACGCCAACACGCAGCCAGTCCAGCGGTTCGCTGTTCAGGTTAATACGGCCGGTATATTTTTGCAGGTCGTTATAGATCACGGTGCCTTGCTGGTTCAGGAATCCGCCGGAGATATAGTAGGTGGTTTTGTCGTTACCACCGGATACGGACAGGTCTATGTTCTGCGTCCAGGCTTTGCGCAGTACCAGGTCCATCCAGTCTGTATCCGGCAGCCCGGGATAAGGATGGTCTATACCTGTAATGAATTTACTGTTGCCCGGCGTATAGCCGTATTGTTTGTTGTAATTGTCAATGGCTTCATTCACCACTTCCAGGTACAGCCTGGAGTCGGCCATTTGCACCTTGTCCAGGTTAGGCACTTCAGACACACCGGTGTAGGCGTTCACGCTGAGCTGCCCGCTGCCTTTGCGGCCGCTTTTGGTGGTGATGAGGATTACGCCGTTGGTGGCGCGCGATCCGTAGATGGCTGCAGAAGCGGCGTCTTTCAGTACTTCCACGGAGGCAATGTCTGCCGGGTTCAGTTCTGAGAGCGGGTTCATTTTGTTACCGAAATTGGTCATGGCGGCATCATGCGGGATGATGGGCACACCGTCTACCACGTACAGCGGCTCGTTGCTGGCGCTCAGAGAGCCGATACCGCGCACGCTTACACGTACTGCGCTGCCGGGCATACCGGCGCCTGAGGATACATTCACACCTGCCACGCGGCCCTGCAGCAGCTGATCGGGGCCCAGTACCGGGCGTGCGTTCAGGTCGTCCGGGCGAAAGGTGCCGATAGCGCCTGTCAGTTCTGTTTTCTTCTGGGTACCATAACCAATTACCACCACCTGCTGCATGTCGCGGCTTTCGCGTTTCAGGCGGATATCAAATTCCCTGCGCTGCCCCGCTTCAACGGTTTGCGTGGAAAAGCCAATGTAGGAGAACACCAGGGTAGCGGGCAGCTTTACATTGTTCAGTACAAACTGACCGTTGCCGTTGGTGGTGGTGCCGATGGTAGCGCCCTTCACGCTTACGGTTACACCGGGCAGCGGGTCGCCATTGTCAGCATCGCGTACGGCGCCGCTGAGCTGCACCACCTGCTCCTGCAGGGTGCCCTGCGCATCTTCCCGTTTCACGAGGATAACGGTTTTGTCTACGATGCGGTAGCTCAGGGGAGAGCCTTCCAGGCAGCGGTCCATCACCTGTTCAATGGTGGCGTCTTTCAGGTGCAGGGTAATTTTGGCGGCTGTTTTGGCCAGGTTCTCATCTTTGAAGATGAAGAGATAATCGCTTTGCTTGCGTACAATACGGAATACGGTTTCCAGGCTGGCGTTGCTGACCTCCACGTCAAGCCCTTTGTCCTGGCCCTTGGTGGCGGCGGATAGCTGAAGGCCCGCTGCCAGCATCAACATCAGCAGCGTTCTGAAGGGCCTTCCGCCGGGCGGAAGAAAGCCGCATTTGTTGGGTAGTGATCGTTTCATATTTAAGCCTTTTTTTTAATCATTCAAGGTGATAGCGATGCATAGGTGCAGCCGCTCCGGGAGGCGCCTTCCGGATATGCTACATGCTGCATATGTGAGTGTGTTTTATTTTTTACGGACGCTTACCGTTCGTCCCTGTATCTCAAAGTGTACATCAGCTGTCAGTTCCAGTATCTTCAGCGACTGCGCCAGGTACTCCTGTCTGCGCATGGCGCCGGATACATGTATATTTTCATCCAGTCCCTTTTCATATACTACTTCCACATCGTACCAGCGGCTGATGTCGCGCATCACTGCTTTCAGCTCATCATTCTTGAAGGCAAAGAGGCCGTTCTTCCAGCCAATGGCGTCTTCCGCTTCGCCGGAGGCGCGTTGCAGGCGGCCGCTGGATTGCTCCATGGTGCTTTGTTCACCGGGGGCCAGTGTGATGCGCTGGCTGCCGGATATCACGCGTACGGCGCCCTGCACCAGGGTGGTGGTGAACAGTTTTTCTTCACTATAGGCATTGATATTGAAATGTGTGCCCAGCACCTGAACGGTCATGTCGCCCACCTTTACAAAGAAGGGGCGTGTGGCGTCACTGGAAACTTCAAAATAGGCTTCGCCGCTCAGGCTCACCGTTCGGTCGTTTCCATCGAAGCTGGCCGGGTATTGCAGCGAGCTGGCGGCGTTGAGCCACACTTTGGTGCCATCTGCCAGTGTTACCCGGTATTGCCCGCCATTGGGCGTAATAAGGGTATTATGGCCGCTGCCGCCCTGGCTGTAGATCAGTTCTGCATCCTGCTTTTTTACCTGCTCTCCGCTGGCGGCCGCCAGGGGCCCGTCTGCCGCCTGATCCAGCACCACGGCCTGGCCATTGCCCAATACCAGGCGGGCTTTGTTGCTGCCGGGCGCAATGTCTGCCGGTGCTGCGGCAGCCAGTGGCGTGCCTGTTTGCGGCCGTTGTCCCGGCTGCAGCAGGAAGAAGGCGGCGGCGATGATGCCGCCCACTGCCACGGCAGCCGCGATATAACGCCAGCGGCGGAACAGCGGTACCACCCGCGCAGGCGGTGCGGCGGGCTGTATGCGCGCATGAATACCTGCCAGGAGGGAATCAGCAAGGCCTTGCGGCGGCGCTTCAAAGCCCTGTTGCCTGAAACGTTCCAGCATGTAGGCCCTGAGCTCCGTGCCGGGCGTGTGTTCCAGGTAATGCAGCAGCCAGCGGCATTCCTCGTCCGTCCACTGGGTTTTGGCCAGCAGTTCGCGTAAATATGCTTCAGATGGATTCAAAAGATCAGCTTTGGGCTTAATACACCATCGCTGTAAAAAAGGGGGGCTGTGTCGGAAAATTTTTTTTTTGAGCGGGAGCTATTGCTCAAATATCCTGGCAAACAGGGGAAAAGCGATGATCAGCGCCTGCCATTCGGGCTGCAGGCGAACATATTCGCGTATAAAACGGCTGGCTTTCGCAATGTGTTCCTTAACAGTGTAGTGAGATATCTGCAATTCGCTGGCCGCTTCCGCGTAAGTTTTCCCCTGCATCTTACACAGCAGGAACACTTTTCTGCGCTGTGGCGGTAATTGCTCAATGGCTCTTTCCAGCATGTCCAGCTGAATGGCGGTGAGCTGCCATTCATCCTGTTCGGGCTCCGCAACATCATCGGTAATAGCAGTCACTTTCAGCCGGCGGCGCAGCTGGTCGCGCAGGTAATTGAGCGAGCGGTTATAGCTGACCACGAACAGCCAGTTGCCAGGCGTTTGCCCCGCCTGCAGCTGCTTGCGCTTTTCCCAGAGAGAGATGAACACTTCCTGCACAATATCCTGTGCAGCCGCATCCTCCCTCACCAGGTGCAGGATATTGGCGTATACGCCGGGAAAATACAGCTGGTAAAGGGCATCGAATGCCGCCATACAATCCTCTTTCAGGGATGCTACTAATGCGATTTCTCTGGACTCCTGCGAAGACATGCCTTTAGCTTGGTTGTTTATAATGCGCCGGCAAATATTCTAATTATTGGTCGATAGTTCACGTGGACTCCGGCAAGTTAATATAAAAATAATACAACTGGCCCCAAGTTTGATAAAGTTTTTCAAAGAAGCAACAGCATCATATTTTATGGGAAAAGACATTGACGCGGGAAGATCCGCCGGCCTGTATCCTTACCAGGAGCGCGATCTGAAGATCCTGTTTGAGAAAATTAACCATTCACCCAAAGGAAACCGGATACTCTATCAATTACCTACAGGCGGGGGCAAAACGAGAATATTCTCAGAAATGGCCAGATGGTTTATCACTACCTACCGGCAGCAGGTCATGGTATTAACACACCGTACCGAGTTATGCAGGCAGACGGCCGCCACCCTGAAACAGTCGGGCATCAGGAATAAAGTGATCAACAGTACGGTGAAGCGCATCTCCGCGCGGGAAGACTATCCCTGCTATGTGGGAATGGTGGAAACCCTGCGCAACCGCCTGCGGCAGGGACTTATAGATGTGTCTGATATCGGGCTCCTGATCATTGACGAAGCCCATCATAACTCCTTTCAGAAGCTGCTGAAAAGATTTCCCGGCGCTTTGGTAGTGGGCGTTACCGCCACACCGCTGAGCTCCAGTATAGAACAGCCCATGAACAAAACCTACCATGAGCTGGTAGTGGGAGAGAGCATCGCCAGCCTGGTGAAGCAGGGCTATCTTGCCAAACCCGTTTGCATACGCTATGATGTGGAGCTGCATTCACTGCGCACCGGCAGCCATGGCGATTTTACCATCAGCACTTCAGACGAGCTCTATTCATCGCCCGCCATGCTGGAACTCTTACTCCACACTTACGAAACACATGCAAAACATAAGAAGACGCTCATCTTCAATAACGGTATCTTCACCTCCCGGAATGTCTGTAAAATGTTCCGCGACGCGGGCTATCCCGTAAAGCACCTGGATCATCATCATAGTCCAACAGAACGTGCAGACATCCTGAAATGGTTCAAGAAGACCAAAGGCGCTATCCTTACATCTGTTTCTATCCTGACCACCGGCTTTGATGAACCGGCCATACAAACGGTGATCCTCAACCGGGCCACTACCTCGCTCACGCTCTATCACCAGATGATCGGAAGAGGCTCCAGGAGCCTGCCAAAGAAAAAGACTTTCGCCATCATTGACCTCGGCAATAATACCGAGCGCTTCGGCGAATGGCAGGAGCCGCTGGACTGGCAACTGATCTTTGAAAGGCCCGAACTGTATTACGAAACCATCCGCAGTCACAGCGCACAGGAAGCGCGCGTGATCTCACCAGACCTGCGCGCTAAATTTCCCAACACCCTGCAGTTCTCTTTTGATATCCAGGAAGCCTACCACCGCACCCTGGCAGATGGCCGGAAGCCGATCACGGTGATCCGCGACGCCATCCGGCAACATGCTGCCATGTGTATGGAAAACAGTGCATCCATTGCAGAAGCCCTGGAGCTGAGCGATGCGCTGGACAATGAGATCAGCTGGCGTGTAAAGCAGTATGGTAAATGCCTGGGTAAAGTAACCCGTAATTATACCGACTGGCTGAAGGAGGATTACAAATCGAGACTGAAACTGCTCATCCAGAAACTGATGCAGAAAAGCGTAACGGGTAAGAGCCGCAGCAAGGCGGCGTAGTATGCTGTTATTATTACACGCTACGCACGCAGTGCGGCACGCTCCAGGCTCGCGGCAAACAAAGGGGTTTCCCCGCGGTTATGCGCAACAGAAACCGGCTGCCGCTGCGATCTGAACAGTTCAAAGGGAATACCCTGCCGTTCCAGCCCCCGGATCATATCTTCCGTAGCATGAGAGATCACGCGGTTGGTAAATTCACATTGCGTGGCGCTGATCGCTTTTACAGAAAGCTCCCAGTGTACATGGATCACCACACGGCCTGCTGGTGTAAATACATCAGAAAAGGAAGTGAGTATCAGGTGATGGGGCTCCGACACTTCCTCCTGGTAATGCTGTACCATGGGCGAGCCGCCGAGCACTTCCACATTGATCGACATCCGCCGTCCATCAGCGCCGGTGGTAGTGGCGGCAGACACATGCGCCGGGGAGCATGACTGGTACTCTGCCTCTGATAAATTAAATGCCCATTCGGGTATATTGATCTTTTCGATTGGTGCATTGATAATGGCTGTAAAACTTGAATCCACTATCTGATCTGCTATTTTCATATCATGATGTTTTATGAGTGATGATTGACGGTTGCCTCCTGGCCCTGCAACACTTCCAGCAGTTCATCCGTTGTAAGGATGGCGTGCGCAAAGGAGGGCCCGTTGAGATCATGGGCAGCATGCATCTTTTCCCAGGTATTGGCCGCAGTAGCATCTCTGACCAGCGTAACGTGATAGCCCAGCTCCATGCCGAAACGGCCGGTGGACTCTACACAGGTGTTGGCCAGCATGCCAATAAGTATGATCCTGTCTATGTCGTGCTGCTTCAGCTGCTGATCAAGATCTGTGTTGGCAAAACCACTTTGTGACCAATGTTCTTTGATGATCACGTCGCCCGCCTGCGGCTGGAAATCATCATGGAAAGTGCCGCCCCAGCTGTCTTTGGCAAATACCTGCCGCTCGCTGGTAGACAGCTGCGTGGCATTGGGATATTTCCAGTTGGCCAGGTCGCCGGGCGTTGAACGGTGATGCGGTACATAGCATACCTGCAGCTGCAAAGCCCTTGCAGCTTTCATTATCTTCGCCATGTTCTCCAGGAGATGCACCCCTTCGATCACTTCCTTCGAGTTGGGGTAGGCCTTGCCTTCGGGATGCAGAAAATCGTTATAGGGGTCTATGATGAGTATAGCGGTACGTTTGAGCTGGTAAGGCCCGTAAATTTCAAAACCCCTTGCAGATTGATTGTCCATTGTGTAGAGATTTTAAGTTTGATCGGATCTTTCATCAATGTTTGATGGTAGCGGTACTCAGTTTACCGGAAGCTGTTTTGAACGGTTTGAACGCCGCCCGCATTTCTTTAGTGAATTGCTCCGGTTGTTCCCATGCGGCAAAGTGACCGCCTTTATGCAGCTTGTTAAAGTATACGAGTTGGGGATAAGCCTTTCGTGTCCAGCTTTCCGGTGCGGCGTAGATCTCATCGGGAAAAACGCTCACCGCCACGGGTAGCTGCACATTACGCGGATCAAAGAAACCGCCTTTGGCATGCTGAAATGCTTCCCAGTACAGGCGTGCGGAAGATACCGCCGTATTGGTGAACCAGTACAGGGTGATATTGTCCAGGATATCATCACGCGTTAAACCTTCCTGTTGTCCGTCAAACACCCTTGTGATCAGCTCATAGCTGCGGGCGTCATGATCCAGCATCCAGGCGGCCAGTCCAACGGGGGAGTCTTCTATACCATACAATGTCTGCGGCCGCAGGCCCATCTCGTTGGCATATCCCAGGCCCTTTTTGTAGAAGAAGTCTAACTGCTGGTAGGCGTTCTTTTCATCTGCTGACAGGCCTTCGGGCGCTGCGCCACCGGCGGATAAGGCTTTGGAAATTGCAGCGGGAACTGTAGCCGGCATATTGGTATGAATGCCCAGTAACTCCGGTGGCGCTATCAGTGCCATGGATTCTGATACGGCATTGCCCCAGTCGCCACCCTGCGCGACGTATTTTTTGTAACCCAGGCGTCTCATCAGCTCAATCCAGGCATTGGCCACCTTTACAGGATCCCATCCCGTGTTTACAGGCTGTCCGGAAAAACCATGGCCCGGCAGTGAAGGGATCACCACATCAAAAGCATCGTCTGCTGTGCCGCCGTAAGCGGTGGGGTCGGTGAGGGGGCCTATCACTTTCATCTGCTCTATAATGGAGCCGGGCCAGCCATGCGTAATGATCATGGGCAGGGCATTTTTATGTTTTGAGCGGACATGTATAAAGTGGATATCCACGCCGTCTATATTGGTCACAAACTGGGGCAGTGCGTTCAGCCTGGCTTCCACCTTTCGCCAGTTGTAATCCGTAGCCCAGTATTGCGCCAGCTGTTTCATGGTGTTGAGCTGTACGCCCTGCGTTGCATCGTTGACGGTTTCTTTCTGCGGCCATTTGGTGGCTGTTATACGCTGTTTGAGGTCAAGCAATTTTTCTTCCGGTATGTTCACATGGAAAGGCCGGATGCTTTCATCGCTTCCGGGTGTGGTGGATGCAGTGTTTTGTGCGTTGCCGGGTGTACCCTGTAAAGCAAGCGCTACTGCCACCATGGCTGCTGCGAAAATTCTTTTATGCGTTTTCATTGCGGTTTGTTTTAAATTTTCGCGCAAGTTAAATGCAAATGCCACCGCAAGGCAACCGGGAAAGAGCGATACGGACAAATCGGGAGGTGAAGCCGCCAGCCTGCCCCTTAAAGCTGCTCAATGCTGAAAGGCCCGTTTGTTATCATCTGGATTTTTGTCAACCTTCCACTAATTGTTCCCTGCAAATATTGCTGCCGGTAAGGCCGGATTTTTTCATGCCATGGTCATAAGCAAAGGAGATCCTGACGGTGGTGCCTTTATCATTTTCCATAGAGAAATGGCCATCCAGGTCTGCGCTCAGCCCTTCCATCAGGCACATGCCCAGTGAAGCGGGCTTCTTATGTTTAAAGCCGCTGGCGATGCCGATGCCGTTATCAGCAATAGTGAGGGTATAGGCAGCTGCAGTGGTATGTTTCAGTTTGATGGCAATAATACCCTGGCGGTTATCAGGAAATGCATACTTGATGGCATTGGTAATGGCTTCATTCAGTATCAGGCCCAGGGGCACGGCCTGGCTTACATCCATCTCCAGCGGTTCCAGTGTAAATTCAAAACGGATGCGCTGCCCGGTATTGAAGCTGTCTGCCAGGTAAGACGATAATTCACGGATGTAATAAGAGAGCTCAATGGAAGTGGCGTTGTCAGACCCGTATAATTTCTGGTGAACCAGCGACATGGCCTGTACGCGGCGCTGGCTGTCGCGGATAGCGGTAAGCGCCAGCTCATTGCTGATGTATTGCGACTGTGAGCTGAGCAGGCTCATGACCAGCTGCAGGTTATTCTTAACACGGTGGTGGATCTCTTTCAGCAGCCAGTCTTTTTCATGCAGCAGATGCCGTAAAGAACGGTTCTGCTGTTCTATTTCCTTTTGCTGCATTTGCAGCTGTTGATTGATCCGGTGCCTGCTCCTCAGCCGATCGAGCAGGATGGCAACGGTCATCAGCAACAGGGCGCCCGATATCCAGGCAGCTGCATAAGATACGGTGATAAGGCATGGCGGAGTAGTTAAAAGTAGTGATCCTGGCATACTTTAGTTTTTATGCATGACTCATAGCGGATGTGGCCATAAAGTGTTGTAGGTCCGGACAGAAGAGCGGCTATTTGCACACTGCAGGTAGGATAGTATCAGCCGCAATTAAAGTTACACTTTTTTTTGCGAAAAGCAGCGTCCCTTGCACATTCCATGCCGTGCGTGTGCAAGGGACAATTAAATACGGAATGGCTAGTTTTCCTGTTTCGATACACCTGCCAGTGATCGTGCATGATCCAGGTGCATCCTGAGCTTGGGTAAGGTCTTGGTAGCATATGCCTTCAATGCGGGATGTTCGCCTTGTGACACTTCTGTTTCAAACAGGGAGATGGCGGTTTCATGGTCTTTTACCTGGGATTGCAGGTAGGCCTCATCAAATTCCTTTCCCTTCAGGTTTTGCAGTTGCTGGGCAAGCAGTTTATGTTCGGCGTCCGGTTCTTTGGGCAGGGAGTCCCTGATGTCCCGCTTTACAATGGAGTCCAGTTCATTGAGCGCCATGGTATGATCGTTCACCATCATGGTGCCAAAGCGTTTAACAATGTCGGTGCTGCCCTGGATGGCGGCCAGCTGCCCGGCCTGTATCTCGGCAATGTTGCTCTGGGCGGCTTTCATCATAAAGTCGCGGTCTGTTTTTGACTGTGCGTTACTGTTTACAGGTAACAGCCATGAGAGGGCCAATCCGGCAACGCTCATAGCGATGGTTGAGGCTGGTTTCATGAGCTTGATTTTTAATATTTCCGATCAAAGGTTGTTCCATACTTTCACAAACGGAGGTGCAGCCCCGGTTGCATCACATTCAACTGTTGGTGCGTAATGAAGCCCCTGACGCAGCTTGCAGTAATTTGTTTATCTTTGCTTATAAATATTTGTTACCCAGTTAATTACTTACTTTTTTACCGATATTTTCCCCCTAAAAATCCCATTCCGCTTTGTTACGGTGTTTCCGCTCTAGGCCTTGCTGCCAGTGTATTACAGCAGGATATAAGCAGGATATAAGCAGCATGTAAGCAGGATGTAACCAGGATGTAAGCATACTATATATAGTGATAATATCCTGGCGATATCTTTTATAGTTCCTGAAAAAAAACTGCTATCAAGACTGAACCTTTATATGGTTCAGCTTGTTAATCCACTAAAAATTTTATCTTATGGCAACCTTAGAAGAAGGATTTGAATTTACCGGCAGCCTGGGGAGATATTCGGCTTACCGGATGAAAGGTTCGGACAAGATCGTGATCCGTAAAAAAGGAGGCCCCAGCAAGAAAAAGATCAAGACATCGCCCAGATTTGAGCGCCTCCGGGAAAACATGGAGGAATTTAAAGGGGTGGGAAAGGCGTCTCGTGCCGTTATATGGTCGGTAGCGCCCGTAAAACATCTTGCCAGTCCGCGTTTAAGCGGCGACCTCTCCTCCGTATTCAAAAAGATCCAGGATCTGGACCCTCAAAGTGGCAGGGGAGAACGAAACATTTACCTGTCGCAGCATCGATTTATGCTGGCAGGTTTCCAGCTGAATAAAAAGCATCCTTTCCAGGCTGTTGTAACCGGCCCCCTGGGATGCACCTTTCATCGGGAAACAAAAAGCGCTGTTGTACAGCTGCCCGGACTTGTAAAAGGCATTAACCTGCTGCTTCCCTGGAAACATCCCGTATACCGCTTTTCAATATCCCTGGCAGTGATATCAGACCTTATACTTGAGAAAGGTAACTATAATGACTACGGGCACGAGTGGGACAGAACAGACCTGTATACGGAATGGCAGGTGGCCAATGAGCCTTTTCAACCCCAGACCTATGAGCTGAAGCTGAAGGACCCTGGCGCCATCAAAGATACGCAAAGCCTGGTGCTTTCCATTGGCATCGAAATGGGCACGATTAGCGCTTACGGGGATATTGGCTTTGTAAAAGGCGCAGGCGCCGCCTGCATTTTAGCGGTAGGCTGAAAAAATAAAAAAAAGTTGTTAGTTTACCCAACCTTTTGCTGCTGTAGCCGCATCTGTAATATTTATTGCGAACCGACTCATTGCACATACCCGGGCATGCTGATGATCCCAGTCATGATAGCGAGCTTCCGGCCCTGATCGAGGGCTGCCGGAGGAATGAACGCGCCTTCCAGGAAAAGCTGTACAGGCGCTACGCCGGCGTCATGATGGACATTGTACGGCGGTATACCAGCGACCGGGAAACGGCCTTCCATATTCTGAACAATGGGTTCCTGAAGGCTTTCCGGCACATAGATCAATATGCATTCCAGGGCAGTTTTGAGGGCTGGCTGCGCAAAATTATGACAAACGCCGTGGCGGAACATTTTCGCAGCAACAAGGCCAAATCGCCCGTGGTTATCACGGCAGAACTACCCGAACATATTGCCAGGTACGAAGGGCATCAGCCCCTGGAATATAAAGACCTGCTGGCGCTGCTCCAGCGACTGCCGCCGGCCACCCGGATGGTAATCAATCTTTTCCTGATAGAAGGATATTCACATAAAGAGATCGCGGCCATGACAGGCATCAGTGTGGGCACATCCAAATGGCATGTGGCCGAAGGTAAAAAGCTGTTGCAGCAGCTGCTGCCCAACGGAACTTTTTAAACATGCAATCATAAGCAGATGAATGAAAAGCGCGGAAATATCGACAACTGGCTGAAAACAGCCGCTCAGCAGCCCGGCCCCGGTTTAGACCGGAAGGACGAGGACGAAGGCTGGGCCGGGTTGTCTGCTATGCTGGACGATGACCGGAAACGCCCCGGTATCATTGCCGGCGCTACCGGTACGGTATCCGGTTGGCGCCGCAAACGCTGGCTGCTGTTAACGCTGGCAGCCGGGGTGCTGACGCTTTCCCTGCTGACCTTCTCCCTGTTCTTTTCCAATGATACAAAAGTTATCACAGATCATACCCGGCCTTCATCCGGCCATACCCTTCACAACACGACGACTGGTGAAACAAATCATAACAACCGCGATAACAGTGCCGATGTAACCCCTGAACGGGCGCCCGCATCAACCCCGGCGATCATCCGCCGGGAGAAAACGGCAGAACAGCCTGCAGGCGGAGCCGATGACGGTGTGCCTGTGCGGCGGCCACCTGCAGCCACTACAAAGGAAAGCAGGGCGGACAACCAGTTATCCCTGCAAGGCGCTGTTCACCCGTTGGAACCACAGAAAGCAGCAGCCGATATGATCTCCGTGCAACATGAAGCAGCTGCAATGGAAGAAATAAAGACAAACGGCCTTTCCCTGCAAACATTGCCGCTGCCCCGGCATCATCCGCTCAGCCTCAACGGCACGGGCCAGCAGCTCCCGGTAACGCCGGCTGCCCAAGCTGCTGCAAAATATCCCCGATGGGCCATCCAGGCAGGTTTCCTGGCAACCACCGATGAAGGCCGCGGTGGGCGGGTATCCTTCCTATACCGTTTACCCATCCGGCAGCATTTTTACCTGCAGCCCTATATCGGCGCCGCCTATACGGGAGGCTACGATAAACAGCTGGGCCATGTTGGCGAGGAAACTGTGACGATCGGCAGCGGTCAGACAAGAACGGATTCTGTCTGGACCACCTACCAGGTAAAACATATGTGGAGCGCTGATGCGGGTATCCGGGTGGGCTATACGTTGCAGCGGTTTTCAGTGGGTGCAGGTGTGCGGTATCATCATATCCTGCATTCGGCGGGAGATACTATAATGACCAGGAAGGCGCTCAGTACGCCATCTGTTATTTCCAACAGCCAGGCCTTTTCAAAAGCAGCAGCACCCGGGAAACATAGCTTTTACGGTGAGCTGGAAGCAAACTACCAGTGGCGCTTCGGAATCATCACCGGCATCAGTTACCAGTTGCTGCTGCATGAAAACGCTTCGTCTGAGTGGCAGTTCCTGCAGCCTGGTTCCAACAGTTCCAGTTCTGTAAGCACCCCCGGGGGGTGGACAATGCCTGTGCTGAAAAACAGCCTGCAGGATAAAAGCAGGCTGGAGATCTACCTGCGTTTACCCTTAAAGCGTAAATAGAGGACCCTTTGGCGATGCCTCAGGATTTGCGGACATATTTTGTGAGGATAACGATCGTCTGTTCGTTTATCTTTCCTTCGATCTGTTCTGTGTTATCAGCCACCAGCCTGATCTTCCGGACAATGGTGCCTTTGGGGGCCATGAAATTAGCGCCTTTTACGTTCAGGCCCTGTGTGAGCACTACGGTATCGCCGTTCAGCAGTTCATTGCCATTGCTGTCGCGGTGCACTGCTTTTACCTCGAAAACGCTCAGCGCCCAGTTGGTGACCGCTTCATCCAGTTCTACCGTTTCAATGATCTCATTGGCCCATTCCTGGTCTTTGTATTTGTACAGTATCCGGTAGCTCAACGCCTGCACGGCCGGCTCGGTATTCCAGATGCTTCCCGCCAGGCAATGCCAGTGTAACACATCGGCCGGGTTGTCCATAGCAGAGAGGCAGGTATTGCAGATGGCCACTTCGTTCTCTATTACGTCGCTGTTTTTCGGGCTCACCGCGTAGGCAGTGGTGGCCGCTTCATTGGTACACAGTTCGCAGGTTCCGTTGCAGCGTTCTCTTAATGCAGGAGTAATTGTGGTGTTCATGTATGTTGCTTGTATGAAAGCCGCAAAGGTAGGCATAGTTAGGCGCTGTAACAATGAAATATTTCAATGCAATATTTTTTCAATACCTGCATATCAGTTAATTATGCTACATTATCAACGAATTAGCAACATGAAGTGGTGATACCTGGTCGACAAGGCAAGGGTAGCGATTGAATGGAACTACACGATTGAGGGAAAGAAATGAAGCAATAACTGACTGCAGTAGGGTAGGCAGTATTTGTTATTTTTTATCGAACAACAGATACTTTGAGGAAGGATTGCAGGCAAATTGCGAAATGACGGTGGGGGATATTGCAAAAACATGACAGCACGATCAGTCCGCAGCGACCCACATGCGACCAAAAACAATAAGCAGCGTCAGACCCTTAATAAAAAAATGAGAGTACAGCGAACACCTTAGGTGGGTTGGGAGGAGACTTGGGGAGGTGGATGCCCTTCGTTAAAAAGGTTGCAAAGGTAACAAAAGAATATCTTTATCTTTCGTATCTTTGAGCATAAGAAATAAATGGAGTTTATGGATTATTCAGCACTTGCAAGGTCATACAATACTTTAAGCTATACCAACCAGCTTAGGGGCTTGCTTGCTGCTTTTTTCCAGACCGATAAGTACAAGGAATTAACCAAATACGAACTTGCGAAGACTGTTAATGATGTTGTGTTTAAGCATTATGACGGTGAACAAATATTGAAGTATAAGCTCGCCAAAGAATTTCGAAATAAGAAATATGTCGCAGCTTTTGAAGTCAAGGCCAAAAGTAGCAGGACAGATTTTTTAGTTATCAATGGCGATACCAAATCATTTGAGGTTAAGTCCAAAATTGACACGCTCAACAGGTTGAATAAGCAAGTCAGCGATTATGGAGATGTATTTGAGTTCAATACAGTAGTCATTGATAAGGTACATCTTTCCAATGTGATTGAAATTATCCCTGAGTACTATGGTATTTGGTACTTTGAGGGAAGTAAGAAAATAATTTACCGGACGGCTGAATACAGCCCTAAGATTAATGCAACAGAACAACTTGGCATATTTAATAAAAAGGAGTTAAGGTTGTCATTTGGGAGCGTTGATAAGGATGAAATATTAGCGTCAAACGATTCTGCAAAAATTAATCAGAAGTTAAAGGAAATGTTGAAGAATCGGTATTTCGATAGATGGAGTTTTGTCCAAAGTAATTGGGACAAAATTCTCCCCATTGATTTACAGTTCTTTTTCAATACCAATGTTAAACCGGAAATAATCTACGGAGTCTGAACGTTGGTTTGATGCAATTCATTGGATTGTATTTTGATGCTCATGCAATATAAATAATGCTCCATAGCAATTCGTTTAAATTTTGCCTGGCTTTTTCCACTCTCACGACCAGCTTGAATATTAAGTAACGTTGAATACCCGGGATTTTTTAAACCTACAAATGGAGGGTTGTGTTGAAGCATTTCCTGAGTTGCTGGAGAATTTATGACGTCTGGAACGATGCGATTTTCAAACTCACTCAACGAACCTTTGATTGCGGCTTTATAACCAAAGTATTGGTTATAAATAGCGTCATAATAAATAAAACCGGGACTGATTGTGCCACCAGCGGTTAGATCATCCTTCTTAATGCCAACATAATCCCCTGTTGCATTCACACCGAAATTCTCCATGTGGGAAAGGTCAATGTGATTGTTGTCAGCTTCAATTACTATTTGGCCATGCTCAAGGTTTACATTCTGTATCTCTGTATTTATAGCACTTCTCAATAGGATTTTGCAACAACGATTAAAACCTTTCAGTAAAGTAATGATTTGCTTTAATGGAGGGCTTGGGTATGGCGGAATCTGGTCAAGATCAATAATCAAATAGTCTGTTGGACGAATTAGGCTTCGTACAATTGGAAAATCCTCAGCAAAGGATAATGGGAAAAGTCTGAATGCCAGTCTTTCAAAATTTTCCTGTAATAAGCCAAACTGCTTTTCAATGGTGCCTTGCTCTCCTGTTTTAATCAGATAAGATGAAATTACCGGAATTGCTTTCGGACTTGATGGAGATAGCCTGTTTAAATATTCGCAACGCTTTTCAAGGTTGTTTATGACGCTAAAGGAAAATGCAACAACCTCATCTTTCACCGATCCGGATTGTTTGAGGTAAACAGGAAGATCGACAAACACTCGCTGGGCTGTTATTTCATTAATCAAATCATTGTGTATGTCTTCAAAGCTACGCTGTGAATCAGCTTTTCTTGCCCTGTCGTGCTCTTTGACAATTTCAAGGAGTGGGTACATATGACTTCCAAAATTAAAAGATCTTAAAACCAGAACTTCTTGTTGCCTAACTCTGAAAGCTGGCATATATATTAAATTAGTGTCCATACGATACTTTTAATTGTTTTACTGTTTCGAGAAATTCATCAGTTGCTTCAAAGTTTTCATCATAGAAAGCCAATGATGAGGTGTAGATTTCAATAAATGAGTTAAACTCATCAGCTAACCAGCGATATTTTAGGAATATGTTCTCAGAAAATCGGCTGTTGGTCAGATTTTCAGTGATGTTCTGATTGTACTTCTCAAAGAAGTGCTCTTTGTCCTCTACTTTGAAAATATGGGAGAAGACATTCAGGTAATGTATTTCGCAACTGCTTTTTATCAGGGAAGAGGTAAACATAGAAGTAAACACCTGCACTCCCTCACTCGGATAAACTTCGAACTGTTTGATGAAATTTTTGGAAAGGACAATACGTGGAAACACGGCTTGCGTGGTTTCCATTTTATAAGCAGTTGCCAATGGAACACCTAACGCAATTGCGGATTTGTCAATAAACAAGCCATAATCAATACCACCTCTGAGAAAGTATCCCCGCTGTACAAACTCGAAGTACAACTCAGAAATCACCAGTAGCAATTCGACCAGTGTTTTTTCATCATTGGTGTTGAGATTCTTAGCGGTAATACAAATGTTGTCGCTGAAAAGATAGTAGCTGAATTTGTCTTGATCTAATTTGGAAATAGCACTGCTAAAAGTTTCAATGAAGTCGCTTGCCTTTTGTGAGAGACTGTAAAATAAACTGTGTCAAAGGTTAAAAAATTAAGACCTTTAACAC
>NZ_CALEJS010000023.1 GCF_937898475.1 uncultured Chitinophaga sp. | reverse complement strand
CAAAAGTAACACCTACCTCAACAAAATCATAGGTGCTGTCTACCGCGACCTTACCGGAAACCCGCTTTTTTTTCAATAAGTTCCTTATAACACAAAGTAAAGCCTCTCAGGTATATTCCTGAGAGGCCTCAATGTAGAATCGGACAGCAGTATGTCGTTATCTGGATGGACTACTATCCATTTTCCGCTCCCTATTCTTAACCCACTTGAGCAGGCCACTGGCCTTCATTTTAATTCCCTCCAAATCGAACTGTAACTTAAGGGTTACTGTAGTTTTTGTCCCAGGAAGCGGTGCAACTTGTTTCATGCTTGCATTTTTTTTTTTTGTTCAGTTTAAGAGAATAAAACAATTGATTCAAATGCAATCCCCGCAATATATCACCTAGCAAATTAAGTTTGGCAAATACTATGTTAACAGCTTTGCTAATCAAATGTTAACCGGAATGCCTGCTCGCTTTCTTTTCCATTCCTTCAGCTGCACATTTTTTGCAAAGCGCAGGTTTGCTTTCCTTCATAGGATTGTATCCAATGCCGATTTTACACTTGATGATGCAGTAACCGTCCCGGGCTCTCGCACATCTTTTCGAACCTGACCAAAATCTGTCTGCGAGAATGTACCCCTTTCTCGCTTTCGGTGCCCATCCTGAAACCAATAGCCGCGCCAGCAATTGCACCGAGAACACCAAAAACTGGTATTTGTACGGCTTCCCTGGCTGCCTGCTCCGACTTCTTTGTGACAGCTACGCCGAACACAGCCCCGAAGAACATGCCGAACAAACCGCCAATGATGATCCCAACTATTGTGTAGAATATTAGTTTCATAGGTTTTTGCTCGTCAATTTAGGTATTAATGCTCAACCCAGAATAACACCCCCCTGTAATTTTGTTGAAAATTGTTGACCCGGTGGCATTAAAGGCAAAACATAAGTTTTTCGTCAAGTGGATGGCTAAAACAGGCGACCACATATACTAAGCAAAAACGTTATGTAAAACAAACTCGTAAGCCACAAGCTATCACGCTTTCGACTTACGAATTTGAGATACTGCTGCTATTCTTAGTTTAATGAACTAGTCAACATTGCGGCAATTGCTGGATTTAAAGACGCTATGTAATCCTTTAGAGTCTTATCCTTATCAGCATCAGCTTTCATTGCTTCGAAAAGTGGGGCTTTGTTTTCGTCCACGCTTTTATTAACGAACTTTAAGCTGCATGTGTCAGCAGATACATGAATTTCAATTTCAGATCTTTTGCCTGTCAATATGAACTCATCCAGACCTTTCCATTTTCCAGTGGAAAAAAGCCGATCAATGTAATAGTCGCTTGGTATTCCTTTGTAAATTAATAACTTGCATTTTGGGACTCTCTTTTCTTCAATCAATATGTAAATTTCAAACTTATCCATTTGAGGATGCACCAATACATTAGCAATAAGATCATCTTTCTTTTTGTTAACAAAGCTTTTATAAATAATCTCGAATTCAAACCGTTGTAGCTGAATCCTTTCCTTTATTGATTGAAGTTTACTTATTTCTATCCTTTTATCTTTATCAGCCAATCTAAGTAGAGCATTTTGCATAATATCTAAGAATACGGTCTGTTTTTCTAAATTAGACTTTTGAGCAAAGTTCTTATCCAACGTATATCTTATATTGATATACACTTCCTTCCCACGCCGAATTATCACCTCTTCTAAATCATTCCCAATGTGATTTATATGTATATATTTATAAAAATCCATATCCATTTCTCTCAATAGAAACGCATATATATAGGAAAGGGCTTCCGTATTCGCGCCTATCGCATTTTCAATTACAGAATCAAGTCTAACCATCTGAAAGTTACTTTAAGGTCTAATTTGCATTCTTGGTCTTACACCCCAAGTTAATATATGTTGCTCAACTGCTCCCTCTTCCGCTCCTAAAGCAGACCATCGGTCGGGTGTAAACAACAGCGGTCTCCAATTTACAGAAGCTCCATATATAGCCTGAAATACCGGCAACTGTTTCTCCGGTCTGTCATATCCAGTTGAATACATATCAGCAATTCCGTATTTAAGTGTAGGTGTCTTGCCATCACTTGGTCTAAAGAAAAATTCGTAAACAAGATGAGGATTCGTGTTATCCTTTCTATTGCCGTGTTTGGTGAAAGGAATTGAAATGGGCAATGCAGGTGATGGATAACGTCGAATCTCTTTCAATCCCCATCTAATCAAAAGATCATGAAGCTCTCCAGACACAACTTGGTATAAGTACTTCGCACCTTCTACATCTGCATTCAATTTATCTCTTAAGTCATTACCAGCGGCATTCCAATCACCCAAGCTAGGAAAACGATATAAACCTGTTGTCGCACTTGCTCCGGCTAATCCTGCGCCTTCTCCTAGTAAGGGAAAGAGAGCAGGAGCGAAAGCTGTTTTGTCATTGTTTTTATTCTTGCCCTTGTTTTTATCTTTATTCTTATCATTTTCCCCGTCATTAATATTAAATGTGCCATTCTGAAGTGAACTTAAAAGTTGATCAAATCCCGCGTCTCCCGGTTTATAGGTGCCTTCCCATAACCCTGTTGGATCGTTGTTCAGTACTGGGTTATCAAATCCAAACCTATAGCCGGTCCAATCATGAGCTAACTCAGTTACAGGATCAGTACTAAAAAAGCGGCCTATCTGCTGATCATACATTCTAGCATTAAAATCATACAATTCTAATCCGCTGCCATCCATGAACTCTTTATTCTGCAGCTCATTACCATTATATTTCAACCTATTCTCGGAGTAATTCATGCCTTTCAGAGCATTCGAACTAATCCCAGCCATTGCGAGCCCATACGGATAATAATGCGTCTCCTCAAGCAGAGGCCCACTTACCGCCGCTACTGTAACATTATCAAAGAGCACGTCCTGTTCCGTTTCATTGCTCGTATACACATACAGGAAACCGCTTTTCGTGATCGGCATCTTATCCACTGTCAACGTCTGCAGCTCATCCGGTTCGCCTTTCACCTGCCTAACCCCACTGTTCTCTTCCACTAAGTTAAACTGATCGTCAAACAATACAAAATTCAGATATGCCTTTGGTTTATCCAACTGGTTCTGGTCCGGGTCCTTCTCCTTCAACCGCTGGTAATCATTGCTATTGAAGTTCCCAAAGGGAGATGCCTGGTTCACCTCTCCATTTCCATGAGGACTATTAGCCCTAGATTCCCCACTGAATGCCTGCAGCAAACTTGCCACCATATCTTCCGGGGTAACAGATTGATTATCCTTTGGTCCGGTAGATTTATAAAATGCCCTGGCGCCTATCTGTATGGTATCGCCTGCCATTACCTTCAGTACCAGCGAAGGTCCTATCTTCTTCCCTCCATTTTTGGGATTCAGCTTAGCTACATACAAGTTGCTATCAACCATGTCATCCTGCGGATACCCCACTGGCTTCTCTACCCTCGTCTCTTCCACATTGCTAAACAAAGCCGTTTCCGTTGCTGCATTGGATGCCTCCATGGTGGCCGTATACATACTAAGGTCTGTCTGCGTCGTCAACACCATGCGAACATTCCCCAGGTGGTCTTTTACAAAATAATCATAGTAGTACTTAACCGGCTGACCAGAGACATATACCGGGCGGATACGGCCTTCCTCATGGCCTATCAGCTCCATGGTATCATTCCGGTACACGAGCCCGCCAATATATTCTGTAGTAGTGATCTTTGCGGGAGAAATCGTGCTATCGGTAACGATTTTCCTTACTTTGTTACCGGTAGCATCATACTGATACCTGATAACACCTTTGCCGGTAATCACGATACTATCCGGTAGATTCAGGTGATTATAACGGATAACTGCGATGTTCTTATTTAGGTCCTTGATCAGGTTGCCACTGGAATCATAAGCATAATCAGCAGTTTCGTTGTTATTGATCTCCTTAAAATCACCCAGCTGGCTTGCGCTGTTGTTCTTCTTATCAGTAACAAAGGACAACTTGTTACTATTCGGCAGGTAACCATATTTCAGGCTGTCAATAGTTTGAATGGTAGTGCCATTCATGCCCTTTTGCCGCATGGACTGGATATTGCCGTTAGGGTCATAAACCAGTACATCCACGGAAAAATCTTGCTGTGTTCTATCCCAGGTTTTGGCAGTGGGCGTATTATTCTGGGTAAAATCTGCTACTGTCAGCCGGTTGGCATTGTCATAGGCATATCCGTGCGCTCTGCCTTTACCATCGCCGCGACTCTTCCATTTTGCGCCGGCGATATTGCCGTTTACCTGATTGGTCGTAAAGCCATAATCATAGCTCAGCTCCTGCCCAAACCAGTTGGCGGTGCTGTTAGCCGTTTTCACAAAATCCTTGTTGACGGCCTTCAGCCAGCCACGGATATTAAATTCATAGTTAAGTGTTTCCAGCTGGCTGGCACCATTTACATGTAAACGTTTGGTCCTTAGCTGCCCCAGTTCATCGTAAACATTTTTTGTGATAGTCCGCTGAGTACTGTCATTCAACTTCTTGATCACATCAGTCACCCTGCCTGCCGCATCGTACAATAGCTGGGTCATCACCCTGGTCTCGGGAGTAAGACCACTACGAATGTTAGTATGGCGTTGGAGAGTTCTAAGCAGTTTGCCGCTGAAATCATATATATTGCTCACCACATCCTTACCTCCGCTGATATTATTAGCAATTGTCTGTAAGACCCTGCCCTTATCCGTATAGTAAGTGGTCGTGGTCAGCCACTGATCGGTACCGAGCACCCGTACTTTGGTGCCGGTCACCAGGCCCCTGGTCATATTGCTTGTTGTGCCTATTATTTCAGCATAGGGACTACCAGAAAAGGTAGGGTTTATAAGGTCCCCGGTGACAGCATTATGCTTGCCGGTATAGCTATAATCATCATAAAAAGTATAGGTCAGCGGTGTGAGCGTGCTGGCGGCAATATTTGGTAAAGGGTTCACCGCCACAATGCTAAAAGTATCCTGATTGGCTGCAGCATCGATAAGTGCATCTGTTGTTCCATCTGATCCTGTATCAAAACCACCGTCAAACGTAATACTTCTCCGGGCGGTATACTTTGGACGGCCATCATAATAGGCAAACTCAAGGTCCGCCTGCTCTGGGATGGCATGAGTGATGGTCTGGGTATTGGAAACAGCTGTGTTCATCCTGGCCTGCAGTGTGTCACGGGTAGAGGCGGAGTTGTACAGGGCCGTCATGGTAGGCCGGTTCAGCCCATCATAGAAAGTCACCAGCCATTGTTTGTTGGCCGCGCTTCGCATGTTTCCATCACGGCTAAACACCAGCCTGTCCCGCAGGTCATATACTATTTCCGTGGAATCTGCCCCCGGCACCTTTTTCATGATCATGCGGTTACGGCTATCATAGCGATAAAAGAAACAGAGCTCACGGGCAGTAGTGGCATCCAGTACCCAGCTAGCTTTGACCAGCTCTACTGCTTTAGGTGGGATCACACAACGAAGGTTGCCCAAGTCGTCATACACATAATAGGTACAGAGCCAGCCGGTATGCCCGTTAGCAGCATTGTCGGTCAGTTCTACTTTTTTCAGAATCACCCGGTCCTCCTTGTCCTTAAACTCTGTAACACGTTTGCCCCGTTCATCTATGGTTACACTTTTAAATAGCTGGCCTGCCGCATAGGTACGGTTTGCTCCACTGATGGGAATAATACCGGTAGCTGGTATGTCCCAGATACGCACACTATCTGCAGCGGAGTTAACCAGGTATTGCTGTTCTACCGGCTTATTGCCTCCTTCTTTTGCCCAGGTATTACCCGAGCCGTAGGTTTTCAGCACCCGGTTCAGTGGAGAGGCCTCATACTCGTTTTGATTGTAATAGATCGTTTCCCCGGATGCGCCGGGATTTAAGGCGCTGTCCTGGTAAAAGGCTTTCTGGGCATTGAAAGGATCGGTTTTAAATTTACCGTCGTTTACATTCCCTGTCTTGGGCACGTAAGGCAGGTATTTATATTGCTCCCGGCCGTACGCGTCATATACCATGGGTACTACCAGGTCTTTGGCAGCGGGGGTAATAGCCTTGCTTACTGTTTGTAAAGGCCGACCAAGTCCGTCAAAATATTGAGTAGTCTGCTTAACTGCATTTACATCAGTAGAACCGGTAACAGCAGCCGGATCGGAAGTAGGCATACTTGGCTCCCAGGTACGGATGTAGTTAATGGTCGATCCAGTATAGGCAGGAGGCGGTGTAACAGCTGTTGCTGCGGGACGCACGCTATTGGTGTCAGGTTTATTCTGGGCGGGCAATGTGATTGCATAACCCGATAACAATGTGAGAATAAATAACTTCTGCATATTACTTCTTTTTCAACAGGGTTTGGGATTATTGGGTTACTGGCTTTTGATATTGATAGTCATGTTGCTTTAATATCCTGCCATCCTGATCTTTTACCCTCACCAGCCTGCCAAGCTTATCATATTCATAATAAGTGATCTTGCTGCTGGCGTCAACCTGGCTGGTCATCCCCGCCAGTGGAGTATAGGTATAGCTGACCATCTGTGCTCCCAGAGGATATAATCGTACTTCATCAATGACAGCAGTGCCGGAAATGGTAACCGTTGTTGTGCCGGTAACCACTTTCTCCGTATAGGTCCATCCGTTAATGGTGGCTCCCTGCTGGGTGGTGGAGACATTGCTCACATTGACCGTTCCCGTTTTTGCCCAGTACGACACAATATATTGCTGTCCGGATTGTAGCCCCGATCTCACAAGATTACCGGATCCAAGGTTATAGCTATTACTGCCCGTTATACCTGATGCGGTGATCCCTGCGGCATTGCCAAGGCTCCAGCTGCTGTGTGTATTGCCTTCAAAGCTGGTGAAAGCAATATCCGCTACATCCGCATTCGTACATTGCGCCACCGGTAAAGAAGCGTTGTGGTCCCATATATAGGACATCTTCGGTCCGTTGCCTTTGTATTGTACCAACAAATTACCCCTGGTATCATACTTGTCATGAAATATTCTCTTTTCCAGGAGGCCGCTTCCAAACTGAGCATCAATATTCGCTAACAGTGGCATATTGCTATTAAAAATGCCATAGTTGTTTTTCACGAGTGAAACTTGTTTCCCATTTCTGATCACCTTTTGCTGGATCAGTGCCGTTTTTATATTCAGGTCCTTCAATGCTTGCTTCGCCGCCAGCTCACTGGCCGTCAGACCGGTCACTGAATCGTTTGCATAAAACTTTTGTGTTTCCACGAGTTGACCCTCACTATCCTGCGTCTTTTCAGTAGTGGCGAGCTGGTGGAGGAGGTTGCCGTATGTAAGCGTATTCAGACTGCTCAGCGTTCCTGCGTTTGTGTCATAGGAAGTGACCCGCGTAGAATCAAGATGCACCCATCTTCTGTTCATATCATAGGTCATCAAACTTGCCGCCCGCATGTTAAATACAGAACCAACGCCTGTATTTATAAAGCAGAGAGAGGAACTAGGGTCTCTCCTACCAGCATAGAAGGTGGCGAACTGTTGAACACGAGGATCGATACCGTACCAGTTCTTTTCCTCCCGTACAACCTTGAGCGTACCTTCTGTCCGTACAAATGACCTTTCCGTGATTTTTAGCCCATTAGCATGAGAGAAGTTCGATAAAGGCGCCCCCGGGAAGGGCTGGCCCATGATTGGGTGACCACTCTGGTCGAAGAATACATTGAACTCCCGCTCTGTGCCGCCATTTTCCATGTTCTCACCTTCAGACTCCAACACGTAACTATAATAGATATGATTACCGGAGTAAGAACACAGGTCATAAAAGCTGGAGGAAGCCAATTGAACATAACTGCAGATCCTGGTAAGACACGATCCTTGCCCGTCACTAGGGCATTGTACCTGCTTTTCATACCTGTAAATGTTGGAAGGGGATGAGTTCACAGCTTCACCGGAGGAATATCTTCCATCCCTGCTGTAGGAATAACGTTTTACCTGCCCCTTGCCACTAAGCGGATCATAAGTAGTGATCTTGCTTACTCTTACTCCGGGAATTGGCTTGTTGGATGATGTATCCAATAGTGCATAGTTCAAAGATGCATATCCGCGTGCAGGACCATAAACAGTTACCGCCAGTACATAGGTGCCTTGCTGGGTTATAGTAAAGCTTTGATGCTCATCGCCTCCAACAGACCAGCCTCCCACGCCGCATGGCTCCCCCGCACCATCAAGCAGGCAAGCCGTGGTGCGATAATAGGTAGCAGGATAGTCAGGAGTGATGATCACATTGCCTACATTTAAATTGAGCACCTGGGTACAGGGTACCCTAAATGGCGCTGAATAGTAGGTCCTGGTTTGCTTAAACTCAGAAGTACCTTCCACATATACGCGTTCGGATTGTTCTTCATGGCATTGTACAGCGGTATTTTTGATCGAGTGTCCTTCAAACTCGATCAAGTCATATCCTCCTCCCGGAAAGGTGATCTTTTTCAGCGTGCCAATTTTGCTGAAGGCAGGGTCCGGGTTCCGGTTTCCAAAACTTTGATTAGGGAAATAGCTCAGTACTGTAGCGTCTGTTGGTTTTGCAATCAATGAGCCATTCGATTTACCATTGTAGAATCCCATATAATCCTGTGAATGGGAAGTACGGGCCGGAAGACTGTTGATGTTATCATATTCGAAACGATATATTCTTGCCGTACTCGACAGGGGTTCCATATTCAGTTCTTCTACGCTTCCAAGAAACATTCGTTTACCGATGTCTGCCCGATAAGTGGCCCCGGCAGAAGAATAAATATACCCCAGCTCATATGCTGTCCTGATCTTTTGCTGGTTTACCGGAACATCTGTGGCTGTTTTGGATACTATAGTATCCAATACTGTCACAGATGTCAGACAATAATCCCCCACGAGATCCTCCCTGGGGCTGTAACCTAGTAATACAGTGCCTAACGCATTACTGGTGATGATCGTGGGATACACACCATAATTACGCATCTGAATCTGGCATTCCTGGCTTGCGGGTATACTGGGGCAATTAACAGTACCAGAACATTGATTCGGAGAGGGGGTGTTGGCGGTAGCGACCTGCGAAGTAGATGAATAGTATGAGTAATCACAGGTGCCATACTTAATATAAATAATATCTCCTTTAGGATGGCTAACTTGCGTAAGGTACCAGGCGTTTTTAATAGGTGTACGGCTAAACGCTCCCTTAGCACAGCTGCTGGTCGATACAGAAGATTCCACCTGGTTGAATTCATATTTTGCTCCATCCGGCGTAGTAATGGTAAAACCACTGGCAATACTTCCCTCTATTACAAGGTTGTTGTCATCCAGTTTCATGATCTGGCTGCCATCGATGATGAACTTACCGCTGTAATTACCAAATGAAAAAGTAAAAATATCCGGCTGGGTATCATATCCTTCGCTGCCGGCCTTTTCGACAAATGATTGCCACTGTGCAGCGTATGCATCTGTTTGTTCCGGGGGCGGACGTAAAAAGGTGCTGCTACCGTCAGGCTCTCCCAATACCATTCTTGATACCACGCCGCCGGCGCTCAGGTTCCACCCAAGCCCTACCCTGGAGGCCACTTGTGTAACCCGGGTTCCATTAGTACTATAGGTTAGGCTAATAGGAATGGAGAGATTGTTTGTTTTATACTCATATAACGGGATACTGTACCCGGCGGCTCCATCAGCATAATTAACGCTGGCAGTGGCAAACTTACCCAAACCCGCAGCAGTAGGAGATGGGGGAAACACATTATCCAGGTCCAATGCCTGTGCGTTAACGTCATTAACGGCAAACGCCAACACTGTCAGGATACTTAATAAATATTTCTTCATAGATGGGGTGTTAAGTATTATCAACTATTTTCAGCGCTTGCCTTTACCACGCTTAGTAAAGGCCTCATTTTGCTCCCGTAAAAGGTTTATCTGTTCCTGCTGAGACTTTAGTTGTTTTTGTTGATCAATCACGTATAGGGTTAATTCTTCTATTTTCTGCAACAGTTTCTTATTCATTTCTCCCAAGTCCAGTCCATCTTTTTCTACTTCGGTAGCCGCAGGAATATCTGGAAGATGCCCATTATGGATAATATATTTTTCAACCTGCTGTAGAGAAGGAAGCAGGTAATCCTGCCGAAACACAAAATCAGGCCAGCCTGTCTGGATCACCTTAACCCTTTTCGAAAAGATATCCCCGTTTACGGCCAGTTTAGCCTGGGGTGACAGCGTGCCAATCCCCACGTTTCCATCGCCTCTTACATATAATAAGCTTTTCGTGCCACCTGCCTTTCCCCTTCCCATTGAATCCACGTTAGACACTACGTGAAAAGCATAGTAAGATGAAGTGTCATCTGATATACCTACAGCTGCCCCATAACGATCTCCCCATAACAAGGCCGCCGCTACGCCTGTATTGTTGTATGCAGCACTGTGAAATGCAAATGTTGGGTTGGTAACTCCAATACCAACTTTGCCTGCAAAATAATTGTTAGCGGAGCCGTTGAAGTAAGCAGTATTGGCATATGACATGCCATATATATTCACTGTGGGGTCGAGACTTGTTTTATACGAATGATCAATGCTGGATGTCGTACCTATCAATTCCTTGTAAGGCAATGGGTTTTGCACTCCATCGTACACTAACGGATTAACTGCGTAGTTCGATCTGTAAGTATAGGTGGTATTTCCTCTGAGCCAGATTATGATTCTGTAACTGCCGTTAGCGGCAGTGCCATCTTTCCAGCCACTTATCATTTTACTATTAGCGCCCGTAAATTGACGAATGTCAGCATCGATAAAGTTAGATCCATGCCCCCAATTTGTAACATGATACCGGAAGCTTGCGATTAACGAGCCCCTATTGGAGGCATCCTGGTGGACATCAGAGCGTCCTATCTGTAGTTCGGTGGCAGCTAGATTTGCCCATCCACCATCAAAGAAAGTAACCGGATAGAACTTGTCGAGGTCTCCATTAACGAAAAAATTTCCAGATTGTTGAGCAATAGCTGTAGAAATAACTGAAAGTAGTAATAACCCAGTCAGTAAAGTTCTTATTAATTTTTTCATTGGCATTATTTTATACCTTGTAAATAATTTCATCTTCTATATGTTATATTTTCCTTCTCTTCCTTCAATGCCTTCACCTCTTGGTGGAGCGACAAAATCGACTTCTGCTGCTCAATGATGTACAAAGTCAGCTCCTCCACCTTCTGCAACAACCGCTTATTCATCTCTCCCAGATCCAATCCCTCTTTTTCCACCTCTGCGGCCGAAGGAACATCAGGCAGATGATTGTTGTCTTTCACATACTTTTCCACCTCCTGTAATGGCAGAAGCTTGTAATCCTTACTAAAAACATAGTCCGGCCAACCGCTAAACGGTTTTACTTTCACCCTGGTAAAAATGGCTTCGCCGTTCACCGCTAGTTTATAGCCCGTAATAGCTGTAGTGCCAATTCCAACGTTGCCGTCGCCTGCAATAGTAATCCGGGGAATGCCCTGGGTAAAGAACTTCATGCCTCCATAAGCTGCTGCCCATAATGTTGGCCCATTTTGATTCCAGCTGTCCATAATCCATTGCATGCCGTAATGAACCTGCGTTTTACCGTCATATGCGAATTTGTCTGTCAAGGCCGTTCCGAATTGTGCCCCCTGTGGTATCTGGATGTTACCATCCGCTGTTATGCGCATACGTTCTTCCGGCGACACTTTATTGGTCCCGGTAGTAAGAAAGCGCATAAAACTTGGTTGTGAAACACCGTCGGTCCAGGCAGCCTCACTAAATGCTTCTATTTGGGCGCCGGTTCTCAGTGTAGTACCCGAGGGGTTAGTTCCTATTAGTAAGCCACCCAAACGCTGGTTGACAGCAGTAGGAGTACCGCTGTTATAAAGTCGCAAGAAGGCTCCGCTTCCTGCTGAAAGTCCATATGTACTCTGGGCAATAACGCCACCCGCGCCGGCTGGAGTCGCTACATGCAAGGAACCCAAAGGATTAATTGTACCAATACCTACATTTCCTGTATTCAGCACATTAATGACTCCTGTACCAGGTGTAACTCCACCTATCTTCAGCAGGGACCCGCCTTGTTGGATATAAAAACGGCTATTGCTGCCAGATTGGAGGGAGATAGCGGCCGAGTCATCTGCAGCGCCATAAACACTGAGTTTAACAACAGGAGTAGTGGTGCCAATACCGACATTGCCCGTGCTTTCCAACCTGTTGTTTTGAGCCGATGATGTAAAAGGGTGAGCTATTGCTGCGGCAAGTAATAGGAAGGGACAAAAAAATCTGTACATAATGGTATAGGTTTTATTTAGCATTGATTGAATAAGCGTTTACAAAAGTATTTGCGGTGTGCGCATGCTATCTGCGCTTGCCTTGGATCCTAGAAATTATATCCCAATCTGAGTTTAATCGGATCTGTCCGTGGCACATGCTGATTATACAGAAAATCATACAGCAGGATAATATTACCTTTCAGCTTACTGCTTACTTTGTACTTCTTGCTGATGCCTATCAGCGCACTCCCTTGCCAGTTATTAATATTCCTTAACTGTTCCGCATTCGTAAATGCAGCATTATAGTTCTCTTCAAAACCGCCATTGATATAGAAAGAACCTTTCAACTTCCAATCCAGGAAAGAACGCAGGCCCAGGCCCTGGTGAGAGAACCGGATATTATTAAATCCGGTGCCCAGGCCAAGCTTATAAGCCGCGCCTACTCCGGCGCTACCATTTTTGTGAAACTTATAAGCTACCTGTCCGGCAATATCACTGGTAGTAGGGAAATACTGCGTGGAACGTGCAAACTGCATATTGCAGCCAAACTCCAGCCTTTGCAGAAAGCTTTTAGTCTTCATCTCATTCGGCTTAAAGCCGGGCATATCCGCTGCATTATCCACATCCGGGAATTTATCTTTCAGCTCATTGAAACGTTCACGGGCCTGCGACATCTGCTGACTCACGGCTGCCTGGGCATTAGGGCCTCCTCCTCCCAACCGTTGCTGAATAAGCTGTTCTACCTGGGCACGGGTCTGCAGCCCTTCCAGGTTCGGTGCAGAACCGGCAGCAGAGAAATTAAATAAGCCAGCCAGCTGGGAGTTCTTTTGCAGGAAATCGTTGTAAGCCGGTACTTTTTTCAGCATCTCCAGCGCTTTGGCTTCTGCTTTCTTTTTATCCTTCAGCAGTTCTTTATATTCTTTGAGCTGCTGTCCGTAGTAGTAGGCTTCCTTATTGAACTTCTCCAGGTCTTTGGTGAAACCGGTATACTGCGCCAGCTGCTCTTTAAGCTGTTGCTTCCGTTCACGGATGTAGGCCTTGATCTGTTCGGCCTGTTGCAATTGCGCCTGTAACTGCTGTACACTTTGTAGGGAGCCGTTTACCTTCTCCTGCAGCACTTTGGACTGGCCTCCTAACGATTTTGAGTCTTTGAGAAAGGACAGGGAATTCTGCAGGGTATCCAGGTAACCGGTGTAGCCTGCATCCAGTTTGGAGGGATCATATTTACCGGCTTTTTGTTTTAACCTGGCCTGCAGGTTACCCATGGAGTCAATAGAGCGGGAAAAGACGTTCTTTGCCGCAACAGAATCTATCTTTGCCAGCCTCGCCTGCATCCTCTTTTCCTGGTGTGCCAGGCGTTCCAATGCTTGCTGCGAACGTTTATTAACCTTCTTCTCAAAGCGCTGAGATTTGCCGCTTACCTGGGAAAAGTATTTCTCCGGGAATTGCCATGATGCCTTGCCAATACTATCTGGCTGATTTCGTTCCAATGCAGGTAATTCCTGCGCATAGAAGTGCTGCCATTGCAATAGCAATGCCATCATAAGTAGATATGCTATACGCATACTCAGGGTATAAATGTTATTAAAAATTTAATCGTTGGAGACAGTTAACTTGTAGAGTGTATCACGCCGGGCATAAAACATACATTTGCAGTTTTGCACCTTCGTCTTGTTGGGATTTCCATCATGTGGTTCAAAAATCAGTCACTGTCTTGGGCCAACACAATTATGTACTCTTAAATTTTTCTATTCATCGATTAATTATTAGATATAGGAGAATGTTCTTTATTTCATAGCATTTTCAAACATACTGAAACAAAGAAAGAATATTTTTTTGAAATACAGGTAAAATATTTTTAAACAAATCAGCAAATCCGTACAAATACCTTTCAATAGAAGTACGTATTATTCCCATATTTGAATTTAATATATTTAATGTTTTTTATTTCATTAGTTGCTGCTACATGTGGCGGCATGACTACTTCATTCCTTATGGGAATAATAAATTTTCCATACTCGACGACATGCTCTTATACTGTCTTTTTTTTATTACATGTGCAGCGTTTTTAAACTAACCAGTGATCCATCATATGCTTTAACAGCAAATAGCAATAGGAAGCAATGATGATGTATAGTATCCAGCGAAGCACTACTGAATAATACTCTCTGGCATTATGTTCCGGAAAGAACAAGTATCGCTTGCTCTGCAAGATGTTTCTGGGTTGTTCGGCCACCATTTTTTTAACATCACGCATCCCTTGAGATACAATGGTCTGTATGGTTGCAGTATCCATAGCAGGGAAAGTAACTTGTAGATTTTCCAATTTCTTTTCAAAATCAGCTGTTTTTGCTTCCAGTAAAGAAATGGTATTTCTCAGATCATTGAACTGTTTTGCCATTTCTTTATACTGCTCAGTAAAATCATTCAGCACCAGAACCAGACTGTCCTTTTCTATATTTTCCATATTCATGTTCATACTTCGCTTCTTTTATTATTAAAGAAATGAGTTTGTCATCTCGGAGGTCTCCGTTTCTTTTTACGCTTAGCTTCTTTTACAAGTTCCGGATTAATAGATTGGTCCATATATTCCGGCTTCAATAAACCGTATAACAATTGATTAAGTTCCTGTGCTATGGTTTTTATTTCCTGCTGTAACGGGAATAGCGGTGATTTTTCCAGCTGCGCCTGCTGCCATGTTTGTAATAATAATTTTTGTGCTGGGGTACTGGCTCTGTATTCCGATTTTTGTTGCCGGCCGGCTGTTTCAAAAACCGCCTGTTTTGCCAGCTTAACGGCCAGTTCCCTTTTAAGGTAAAGGATCTGTTCAATTTTGGAGAGTGAGAATCCAACTTCACTACCTTTAATTTTTACCTTCTTATCATCAATAAAGGCAATCCCCCGACTTTTCAATACAGTGTAACCTAATTTTTGCATCAATTCTGCAAACTCCTGATAATTTTTTACCTGTTCCAAGGTCCGGCCAATATCATTTTTCAACCGTTCTTTTCGGGCATTATGATGAGGGATTAACCGTAACTCTTTGGGTAAAGAAGCACGAGGGCCTAGTACCTCCCTTAATTTATACTGCTTTTCAAGCCTACGACAAAGGGCCATCATCCGACGTTTACTGTAGCTGTCACTTGCAACTTTCCCATCAAAACCAACCCGGTTAGCTATAATATGGATATGCGGTTCCCGGGTATCTTTATGTAAAATGATCACGTATTGATTATTCTCCACTTCAAATTCCCTTACACACGCTTCTGCTATTTCTATGAGCTCGTCGCGGTTGACGGTATCTCCCGGAGCCAGCCGGATGGGAAAATGGAATACCGGTTTTTCTACCCGTTTACTTAATTGGGCAACCTCCCTGAACTGTGCAGCCAGTTCATATTTATCACCGAAGCATTTGTTGTAAACCAGTACTTCTGCCCGGTCTTTATGTTGTACCCCTTCCAGCTGGGATAACTGTTCTTTCTGTTCTTCGGTCAGTTCCCGTTTATCTTCCAGGTTATAACTGATGCAACCTAAAAAGGAACTTCCTGTAATCGGACGACCTATCATTGCAAATAATTTCTGATGAGGGTTACCAGATCCTTCAATTCTTTACATAGTATCAGCATGTCAACCCGATCCAGCAACGTTAAGACATGGGTTACACTGTTATGCTTTTTGGCAAGCTGATTCAGGTTAGCGGCGTTATGATTGAGCGTACCAGTAAGGGCCATTACTTCTTTAGGCAGCGTTTTTACCTTACTGCCAACTTGTCCGTTTAGCCCTAATTGCAGCAGGTATTCTGACACGGTAAAACCCGCTTTTTGAGCCTTTGCTTTAATGACCACCTTTTCATAGCTGGTACATTTAATAGGAATTCGCTGCCCTTTTTTAACCTCCTTCTTGGGGCGCCCTCCTTTGTTTCTTATTGGTTTATTCGCCTCCTCCATAGTCGTTCCCTCCTAATTTTTTGAATCCGCCGGGAAGCGGATGAAAAAAATCCGTCCCCGAATCCGCGGTAGCGGATGAGGGACCAGCGTTTTGGTGTACACCAAAACACTCCTTGCTCCTGAGCGTCTGAAAGACGGCTCTTCATCCGGGCAACCTATTTTACGGCGGATGCCCTTTTTTAGCTGTTTTTTTAGGCGTCATATACATGGTTTAGGCAGCGTACTTCTGCGCTTGTTTATTCATGTATTTATAGGCTTTTTATACTGATTTACTTGACGTGTTTTCAGTGATCAAATAAAACTAATAGCCTGCTAACAGATCTTCTTTTTTCAGAACATTTCCCGGGCCGGTTTATCAAAAAGCCGGAAAAATAATTGGTGGAAATATTGGCAGTAAGGCCAGTTTTTTTGCAGGGATTATTTTGATTAAAGCAGCGAATCCCTGTTAAAAACCTTTGGACTGTTCACGCCATATCTGCGAATATTGTCTTTTAAATCCAGCCACAAACGGATATTGTAGTCGGCAATCTCAAAGATTTCCTCCGGTGTCAAACTGTAAGGATTGATCATATAGGTAGCTGTTTTCCGCTGCAGCGACTCATTAGTCGGTTTGTTTTCTTGTGAAGCGGCAGCTTTAGCTTCCGCTTGTTACTCCATGCAGGAAAAGATATTAGGTGCATAACCTTCTCCTATTTGTAAACTCTTGCCAATGGCAATGCTGTTACCGAACAATTTTATTTGTTTACCGCTGTTTAATATCAGCGTTCTTCTTTTAAAATCTGTCATGATCGTACTTTTTGAATGAATAAATTTTTCAAATACGGCGTCCCTTCCCCCGGGAAACCTCAACATTTTTCATGATCTGCGTTAATTCCCTTGCTCTGTTGAGTGAATGCATTTCCCGTTGGATCTGGTGAAAATTTTGAATCAACCACTGGTTCAGATCTTTTTGCCCCTGGTAGAAAACACTATTGTCCTTGTACCGGGAGCTATATTTTAATGCCTGTGCCGTACACTTCATGCCGGCGGTATCCCGGTCCAGGTACAGGTTAATAGTATCATGTTTTTCCATCAACTGACGATTCTTTTCAAAATAGGACAGGGAATTTAATACCAGTAAATTAGTGGACGAGAGATCCTGGTTCTGATGAAGGACCAGCAAGGAAAGAAAATCGAAGAACCCTTCAAAAACGGCTACCTCCCGTGCTCCATTATCAAAAAAGGTGATACCCTTGGGAGAGCTGCCACCTTTAAAGTAAGGATTGCGTAGTTCGTACCCCCCGTCATTATTCGCAAAACCAATGGCATAATACTGTTTACCAGATAGTTCATACCGGACCTCCTGGCAATAAGCCTGCGCCAGCTCGACTGGTATTTTCCGCTGGTCTAAGTAATGGATCAACGCCGAAGAAGTGATGGCGCCCGCAGAAACAACACGTATTTTTTTCCTTTCATTGGAAGAGGACGGCGGGTTTATTGGCTCAGAGGCCTGCTTTTTGGTGGTGGATTGCTGGGGAGCTGGTGAGGAAACACGGTGAAAGGAAAAAGAAGTTTGCAGTATTTCCAGTAATTCAGGAATGGTGCAACCGTAGTATTCCATCCCAAAATCAATAATACTCCCTCCCCTACATAAGCCGTGATCGTACCATATGTTTCGCCTCCGGTCTACCGTAAAGGAAGGATCTTTGTCTTCCCGACCTGGAAGCGGTGACCGATACAAATAATTATTTCCGCTAACGCTCTTGGGTTTATGACCCAAAAAATCCAGATAATCTACGAAGTCTATTTCTTTGGCCTGGGCCAATGTCAGCTTCTGCATACTTAAAACTATTAGGCATATGATCAAAAATTCTGGTTGCAGGTCATTACTACCCTATTGCTCTGGGTTAAGCAACCGCTGAATATCCTGCCAAAGAAAATATACCCTTGAGCGGATCTTGTAGGGTTTTAGCTTGCCATGCTTCACCCAATCATAAATTGTTGGTCTGGTTATGTCAAACATTTTGCACACCTCTGCAATTTTATAGAGCGGTTTGTACTGCATACCGGGAGTTTGGTACACTGGAGGTGCTGCGGCGGACAGGGCTTTTTCAAACTGGTTAATCTCTTCCCGGATAATAAGCCGGACCCTCTGCCAGAACTGATCAGGTTCGTAGGGAAATAACATAGGAGTGGCGAGCTGAACGCTCTCATTCTTCACTGATTCTTTCATCACCTTTGATTTTATGGCTGCAATATAGCTTTGGAGGCAGGTGAGAAAAAGCTATGTATAGATAATGTTGTAAACAGGACTTATCTTTCACAGTATGGTTGCCCGTTACATGTAGATCACGGGCGATCAGGGTATAAAGGGGCATAAAAAAAAGAGGATGTATCAAAAATAAAAGAAGGGCCTGAGAATTGCTTAAACGACTACCTATCTCCATCAGGTACCCGAATAAAAAGAGGCTGCATCATACTTTTGATACAGCCTCTACTTACATTATGGTATAAAAGTTAATAACCTACTATTCTAACTTCCAAGTCCTTTAATAATAGCATCCCTGCCGTAAATCCCTGTTCCTCAAAAAACCGGTAGGCTTCATCAAACCGGTTGACAAGCTCAGTCCGTTTGCGGTCACTGAGGCTTTTGCGCCTGCCGTTGCCAGTAATTAATTCAAGGTTGGCGCGGATACTACCAGGATCTATCCCATAGAGTTGCATTAACAGCTGGGGAGTGTGGTCATTGCTCTTAGGATCGGGCATACCGGACGTTTTCGCCAATACATAATAAATAAGGGTAAGCGCAAAATTGGACAATTGCGCCTGCCTACATTTTTTTATTTCATCCTTTTGCTGTTCTGCCAACCTGGTAAGGGTGGTTATTTGCTGTTGGAAATGCTTTTGTTGCAGGGTCATTTTCTCTCGTAAGTGAGCAATAATCTGCTGTTGTTGCTCAGTGCGGTAGGCGTCGACAACCGACTCCAGCCTGGGCAGGAAATCCCGGATGAAACCCGGCCAGTAGTGGAAAAACAGGAGTACTCCAAATGCCAGTATTCCCACTATCAGGATCACCAGCAGGTGGGCAGGACCAATATCGCCGCTCGATAGCAAGGAAAATAGGACTGCGATGGTTAGCAGCAGTGCAAAATGTCCTGTCACATGGTTTAGCCAATAATTCGCGATCAGCCTTTGTCGTGTAGAGGTAACGCCCCAATGGGGAATCAGGTTTTGTTGCTTTTGATGGGGTAAGGTCGCGGTAGACAGCACCTATGATTTTGTTGAGGTAGGTGTTACTTTTG
>NZ_CALEJS010000022.1 GCF_937898475.1 uncultured Chitinophaga sp. | reverse complement strand
GGATCGGTAGTTCAGTTGGTTAGAATGCCGCCCTGTCACGGCGGAGGTCGCGGGTTCGAGTCCCGTCCGGTCCGCATCAAAGGATCATCAGCAATGATGATCCTTTTTTTATTTTACTCAACTTAACAGTTAAGGGGTTGATTTTCACGATTTAACAACAACATCGCCTACTCATTCTTCCTACCTTTATTTCAGCTTGACACTTTAATAACTCGACCTGGAACTCGACCCGAGTGATGGTCTTTAAAATGTCAGGATTATGAAGTTGCCGATCAAGTTGATTTGTCGCACAAAGAGAGTGCATGAAGATGGTACTTCTACTGTTTTTATTCAATACTGTTATAATGCCAAACAAAAGACGTTACTGCATACTGGCATTAAAATTCCACCCGCCTACTGGAAAGCAAAACAGTGTTGTATTACAGATAAGCTTCCCTTAGAATTTGGAGATCACGAAGCTTTAAACAAGGAACTTAGGCGGCTAGTTAGGATCGCTGAGGACCTGGTCACTCATGCCGTTCAAACAAAAATTCGGGATAAAGGAGCGTTTGTAAAGAAAACCTTTTCTCCCTCCTTGGAGGTAAGCACTGTGGAGGAACGAGTAAATGAAGCAGCAAAGAAAGAAGCGGAAGAAAAAAGATCCAAACTGGATATCTATTACCAATTTGATGAGTACATCAAATCCAAACAACGTAAGGTCAGTGCAGCTACTCTTACCGTTTATAGGAATGTCAAATCACACCTGCTCGCCTATGAAAAATACAGCGCCAAAAAAATAACGTTTGAAAGCCTTGATTTTAGTTTCTATGAAGATTTTGTAGACTACCTCACCTTTGAGCATGCCCACATGCGCCGTCAGGAAGAGCTCACTGGTTTAAAGCTAAATACCATTGGTAAGACCATCAAACACCTGCGGGGCTTTATCAAAGATCGTGTGAAAAGAAAAATCATTGCTCCGATTGACCTGACAGATTTTAAGATACCCGAAGAAGAGAGTGACGCTATCTATTTAACACACCAGGAGATTGCCGACATCTATCAAACTGATCTTTCAGCTCACCCGCATCTAATCGAGTACAGAGATCTATTTGTCCTGGCTTGCCTTACAGGATTACGGTTCTCTGATTTCTCTACACTTAGACCGGAAGACCTGCAACGGGATATGCTCTATAAGAAGCAGGAAAAATCCGACCACTGGGTAATTATTCCCTTGAGGCATGAAGCAAAGCAGATCTTTACCCGCCAGTTTAGAGACAAAATACCGGAACTGACTAACCCTGAATTCAACCGTCATATTAAAACCATTGGCAAACTGGCAGGTATTACCCGCCTGGTTAAATTCTCCTACAAAAAAGGTAACCAAAATGTGGTAGTAACGAAACCTAAGTATGAATGGATTACTTCTCATACTGCCCGGCGGTCTTTTTGCACGAATGAATTTTTAGCAGGAACTCCGGTAGAACTGATCATGAAAATCAGTGGTCACAAAAGAACAAAGGACTTTTATAAATACATCCGCATCACTCCCGAAGAAGCCGCTAATAAGATCAAAGAATTATGGCTGGCCAGGGATAATATGAAATTAATTAAAGAGACAGCAGAGAAAATGGGGATAGCGATATAGTTGATGAAGTTCCATGAGATAAAAAGGAGTTGGTGGGAGCATGTTGAATGTTCCATTCTTGCATTATTTCACGACCAGCTTCACGTTCCTCTACAACGTCACTGGCAATGCCAACATTATTTGGTAAACTTGAGCGGGGTACATGTTGTAATTGTACTATTTGTTTTAGGAGTTTCAAATTATTAGCTGCTACCACACGTCAAACCTCGGCTTTTTTAACAGTGTTGAGCAGTGTACCTGGTTCTACCTCCAGAGCTTTGGCAATTTCAAATAAGGTTTCAATCTTAGGCTGCTTAAAGTTCCTGCACCAGGTGGAAACAGTGCCTTCTGTTACACCCAGACGGTTGGCCAGTTCCTTATTGGAGATATCAAGATCAGAGAGCACTGTTTTAATGCGGTTATACCTCGGCTTTTTAGTTTCTGACTGCTCATCGTTATTAGGCTTTGGCTTTGGCAGATAGGCCGGCTTATTTCTGTTTGATCTGGGTTTATTCATGCTAGGATTTCGTATCGCAGCATAAATATAAGAAGACTCAAAATACTGATAATGATATAATTAAGGTTCCAAATGCATAAATAATAGTTCCAATAGAATTATTTTAGATGCCATCTGTTCTTTTTTATGAAATTTTTAGTATTTTTGATTCGGATAGAACTGATTATCGGGCCTTAGGCAGTATAATCACTTCTAGGGGGCTTTTTTATAACCTAAAAAACATATAACCGCCGGCTGAATGCTGGTAGAAATTATATATTGCAACTTCTAAGATATTGAAGCTGCTTCTGAAATCTCACCTGCGAACCTGGGAAATTCGAAAATGGGATGAGACGATGAAGGTGGCCTGCGTTACTGGCGTGGGCCCTTCTTGTCCGTCCCATGCCCTCCCAGGGGTCGCAGGCGGCAGGTTGGGTTCCGCGCCATTTCTGTTTATACACTCCTGCGCAACTCCCAGCCTTAACTTTTTCCATTGACAACAGTTACCGTTGAACAAATCTATTCATTTAGCTTTTGCAGATTGACAGACAAATGCCAGATATGTGTTCTGAAACTCCCAACAAGTTCATTCAGGATGAATGGACCCAGGCTTTTTGCTCCAAGGTCCGCATATTAAGAGCAACCCGTAAGATTCAAGTGGTAGATTATTTCGGTGGCCAGGTAGGGCTGAGCCATAGTAGCCTAAGTCATATACTTGCCGGACGTCGTAACTATCCAAAAAAACATCGTCTGCAGGCGGAGATAGTGTTGGCAAGAGATTACGGTGAGCCACTAGGTGGAGTCGAAGTAGATGAATCCCGAAATATCAAAAGGCCGACTAACGAAGAGCTGATGGCTCGAAGCGAACAGCTTCTAATGGAGGTTGCCTTTCTTAAAGATAAACTAGAGAATAACGAGCATCATATTAGAACGTTGACAATTACTGTAGAGGAGTTACGCGCACGCATTAACTACTTTGAGAGCCTCAAGTAACATAGGGATCGTCGCCATAGAAAGATGCAATTGTCATCTGCAACTTTACACATTGGGAATGTACTTATTGTTCTAGTATCACAGATCTTGGAAACGAGCAGAGATACTTCCCATTAGAGAAAAGAACTTTGCCATAGCTTACGAGCTTGGGCAAGCAATAGCATGTAAACTAGTAAACTATAATATAATCTTACAATCCAATAACTATTATTTAAATTCTAGCGCATGAAAAAATTACAACAACCGGAACCGCACCCGGAGAATTTCTTAAACCTCGTATATCTGAAGTTATCAGATGTTCCTATTGGCTTTCGGGAAAGGGTGTCAGAAGAATGTAACTATAGCACCCCTACTTTTTACAGGAAGATGAGAAGTTCCAAGAGTTTAAGCAATGCTGAAAAAGAGAAAATCGTATGTGTTGTTGATGAATTTATCGCTGATCTGAAAAACTTTATAGAACCGTACAGGAAAAGATCAGCTTAAAAAGGGGGGTGTTGCTGACGCACAGCCGGCGCAATGCGTCGGCTTTTTTAAACTATAGGATTTAGAGGGGATGCCTAATCTGGATGAACTGCCCGGAAACCGTAAGCTCCCGGTAGACAGCATCTTCAAGATTCGGCTATTTGGATTTATGTTTGC
>NZ_CALEJS010000021.1 GCF_937898475.1 uncultured Chitinophaga sp. | reverse complement strand
CAAAGTTAGAAGAACCACTGTACCGCTAAAAGATGTACTTCGTCGTTAGCTTACATATTAACTGCCACAAACCGCTATATAGCTAAAATGCAAAGAGGCCGCCTCTTTCTTTTGAAACGGCCTCTTTTTCTATAATGCCACTATTATCCTATCTTCTCTAACCTGGATTCAAGCTTTTTATCTTTCTTAAAGTACTCCAGGATCATTACTGAACCTGCTTTGGCTGGCAGTACGGTCATTTTGCTGGCCTTTGACTTTAAGTCAATTTTGTCCTTTGTGAATTTGGCGCCGTTATAACGAAGCGTATTAAAGGTCAAGCCTTTGTAATCAGAGCTTCTTACCCAGTCACTGTAACAAATGGTAAAGGTGGAATTGTCGGCATCACTGGTAGTAAATTCATAGTCAAAACCGCCGGTCATTTTCAGCAGGATCGCAATGGCATGCTGGCTGTTGAAATCGCTTAGCATAAGCTCGGCGGTATTATTGGTCTTATCATAAATGGTTGCGCCGGTTACTTTAAACTTGTCATTAAACTCCATAATTACCATATCTGTTGTCACAATTTTGGTAGTGCTGGTACGGCCATAAGAGCCACCTGCTGCAACGAGCATGGTTAAGGCAACACCGCCTGCACTCACCTGCCTTTTATATCCTTCGCCAACTGCAAAGATTTTCCCATTAGCTGTCCGGATCAGTTTGTGGATATAGAGGTAACCTACTTTGTCCAGTTTACCTTTGCTGCCGGTAGGCAGGTATTTGGCAAAGTCGCTGCCCCAGGAGTTATAGGTTTTGGACAATACATTTCCTTTGCCGTCTATCTCATAGATCGCCAGTCCTTTGCTTGCATCTTTCGCTACGTTGTCACCTTTGTCGAAGTAGCTTCCCATCACCAGTATCTTGCCGGTTCCTTTTAAAGGGATCACATTGGAAGGAACCAGTACGAATTCATCATTCTCACCGTCCAGGTCAAAGATCTTCTTTTTGGTGGTAATGTCGATGCCTACCATATGCGAAGTAACCTTGCCGCTGAGCGCTCTGTTTCTTTTCATTACTTCCAGTATGATAAGGCTGTCTGTAGCGCCCAGGAATTCCGCTTGGGCATAGCGTTCTTCATCATCTGTCGGAACATATTTCCAGTAGCTCTTGCTCTGTGATGAATAATAGTCCACTTCATAAGTGCGGGTTTTACCGTCTCTCAGCGGCAGCACGGAAGCATATCCCTTTTCGCCAAGGTCGAATACATTCTGATTGGTGCCTTCATCCGTATGCATAGTCTCATATCTTTTCATGAGATCTTCTGTTTTTTTAGTGTACTCGCGGCTGTACGTATACTTCAGCTTACCATCAATGCCGTAAACTTTCATATCCAGTGTTTTGTTTTCCTCATTTTTGAAAAGGAAGGACAAGCTGTTGCCATTGTAGGCAGCTTCGAGCAGGCTTATTTTTTTTGAGTCCTGGAATTTAATGTCTTTTACCTTGTTCAGGTTTTCGTCCACTATCTGCAGGGTGTACTCATTGGTGCGTTTATCTATCTTGTCGCTCTGGTAAAGGAAAAAGTACCCTTTGATCTGGTTGTTCTCCATAATAGTGCCACTGTTGCGCAGGTAGGCGGAATAAACATTCTCTATGCTTAATTTACTTTGGGCATATAATGATGATGTGAAAAGGAATAGTGCTACAGTAAGCAAATGCTTGATCATAATTTCAAAGTTTAGGGATCAGTTAATTGTTATTGTTTTATCAGTTGACTACTTGTGATATACTCTTTTTTAAAATATGCATAATAGTTAAGCTGAGAAGAATATTGATGCAGATAATGATAGCTGATGGATGCAAATTCTTCCAGGTACAGGTTTTGTATAAACTGTAACAAGAGGTTATAACCTGAGTTAAAACCCGGCGATGGCAGCTCCACCCGCTTGCCAAGTATATGGGCTTTCTGAGCGGTGTAGCAGTTATTCAGTACTTTTCCTACCTGGGTTATGAGCCAGGCATCTGCCGGGTGTTCCTGCAACATCTCTATTGTATAATATAGGCTCCTTGTATAGTTATCAGTAATATAAGCATACTCCACTATCTCGTATTGAAAGGTGGTTTTCAGTTTCTCAAATGTTCCTTTATCAACTACAAACGCAGATTTGCCGGGGGTCTTGTATTTATCCGTCAGCGGCGCCAGGAGTTGTATTCTTAACTTACAGTCCGGGTGAGTTTTCAGGGAGTCATCCAGTTTGTCATTTTCTTCCAATTGTGCGTGCCCGCCAAGAAGCCCACCCTGTTTGGCGATCCATTTCTTTTTAAAAGGGTATTCTTTGGCATTAAACAAACGTTCCAGGCATAAAGCGGTGTTCAAGGTGTCTGTATCAATACTGTCGAGCAGGTTTAATGCGGTAGGTGCGCCTGTAATGTCAAACCGGGTATTATGCAGGAGCTCAATCGCCATTGAATCGGCCTGGGCTTCATGATCCCTGCTATGCCGGCGGCTATTGAAAGTGATGCCTTTCACCAGCTTTTCTATTTGAGCACGTTTACCGTATTCGGAACCTCTTATTTTGCGCAATTCCGCCTGTACGGCTTTACTGTTGATGGTGGTTACATATTTTGAAATGCCTTTTTCACTGTGTTGCAGAAAGTAGTGTGCAATTTCGTGGCAAATGACAAACACTGCCTGGCTTTCATTCTCCAGCTTCCGGAACAGACCCATATTAAAAAGGATGATGCCTTCGCCAATATAACTGGCATTGGGAATGCCGGAACGTGAAAAATAACAATGAAAAGGATGGTCTCGTAGCAGGGGATAGGATTTCACAATCTCCTCCACCAGGGCATCGAGATATTGCTGGGCTGTGGGGTCGGTAAAGAGCTCCTTTTTATCAAATATCTCTCTTATATGGTCCCAGCGCAACCGGTAGATCTCTTCATAATCCTTTTTATTTTCAGGAGGAAGTCTGGTTAAGCCATCCCGGTAGCGCTGTTCGTATTGTGTCATAAGAGACGACAGCAACTGCTTGTTCTCAGCAGCTGGGTTAAATACTGTTGATTGGGCGGCTGTGATGTTGGCAAGTGCACATACAAATAGTGCTGTCAATACCAGTAAGCGTTTGTACTGTGACAGCTTCTGAAAACGAACGGGCATAACGAATGTGACGGTATAGGTGCTGCAAGTAAGGAAATAATCCTGTAAATAGCAAAAATTTAACTATTTTCTTTAAATATAAGTACTTAGTAATTAACTCTATTGGTGGTTTTCAAGATTGGAATGACCGGGCTCTGTTGACAAAAGTAGAAACAACGGGATATGCAGTTCCTCCTCGCTGGGGCCTTATCCTTTTCCATTCCTTTGCCGCATTCAACAAAAAATAGAAGCCGCATAAACTTAATTACGCGGCTTCCTGCCTTGTGGTATATAAAGGCCCCCCAAAACAATGCAACTGGTGATAAAAAGCTGGTGTCAAACCGCCTGTACCTTCTCCGCATCATACCATTCAACTGTCTTATAAAGGATCTCTTCAAACTTAAAAATGTCATCAACCGTTAGGATCTCTGTTTTTGTTTCCTTCTTCTGTTCGTCAAATGTTCCAATATATCTGCGCGAACCATTCAAATATAATCTGCAGATCGTTTTTCGATTGTTGTCGTCCAATAATATGGCGAAGTAGGATTGCGCATCCCGGTAAACTATCCTGCCCGCCTTCACCTTTTGACGCAAAATGGTCTTTACTATTAAATAGCCTTCCTTTTCCTCCTCTGTAGTCTCAATCATGGAGCCCCTTTCCTCTGCATTTTTTACCGGTGGTTCCTTTGCTGTAACGGATTGCTCAGCATCATTCTCCTTCTTTAAAGCAGACGTCAGCCGCTCAGTGATCAGGTCATTTATGTACTGCTGTACGGACTTCCTGGTTAGCACAGCAAGCTGCTCAACCACTTTAGCAGTCAGCACTCCCTTGTATATCTGCCGCGCAAAAAGTTTTACAAAACCTTCAGTGGGATTCTGGAATTCGGTGTTTAACAAAGACTTGAGCTCATTCATATACTTTAGCTCGCTGGCGGTAGTCTGAATGTCTTCAATGTTAAAATAGGACTTGTGAAATTTCTTCAGCTCCTCAATCTGACTGTCTTTTATATCCGTTACATTAAACTCAAAGAATGGTTTATCATCCATTTTATTCGGTTCAACAAGATCCGTATAAAACCGGTAAATGATTCCATTCGTCAATAGTCCAAACCTGGCGCTTGTAGTATGGAAGTACCGGAACAGCTGGGAATTATGCGGATCCAGGCTTTCTCCCCAATGCTTGCATTCTATCAGAATGGAGGGCTGGCCCTCTTTCAGGATCGCATAGTCCACTTTCTCACCCTTCTTGATGCCGATATCTGCAATGAATTCGGGCATTACTTCAAAGGGGTCAAATACATCATATCCCAATACCTTAATAAAGGGCATGATGAAGGCATTCTTGGTAGCTTCTTCGGTCTGGATCTGGGTCTTAAGTTTTTCAACCTTGTCGCCGAAGAGTTTGATTTGATCTTTAAAATCCATCGGTTACTTTTTTTGGTATTATAAGAACATTCACTCAAATGCTTTTCCCAGGGCGTCCAATCGCCGCATCTGTAGATTCATGTGGTGCAATACGGTTTTTTCATAGTCATTCACTCCGTCTCCCATTTTGCTGAATAATACCAGCATTTCAATAAAAAGGAAAAACAAGATCCACAGTAACCAGAAACACAGTGCAACATATGATGCCGAAAGCATTCGCGCCATGATTGTTAACTCATCCAGGAATCCGGTATTCGCTTTCATTTCCTTTTCAAGCGCAGGTTTCATATGCAGCAGGTCGTTTTCCTTCTGAACCCTTTGCTGACGCAGCTGACTTATAGAAGAATCCAGGGAGGATATCAATGCGATCTTAGGATTGGGTACAAGGGTCGTCCCAACTATATGCTCACTGGTCGCCTTCCAGATAATCGTATCCTTTCCGGATGAAGTAGTTGTATGTTCGGGTACGCGCTTTGTTGCTGTTTGCGTAGTAGTCGCCGTTATAGTGGGCCTTTTGCTGATGTCATCCACATAAGCTTCTTTTTCTACCTCTTTCCGTGCGATTGCCGTATCCAATGCAGCAATCTGTTTTCTCAACTCTTCCGTTTTTGAGGGCAATATCTTATCAACTTTTTGCGATATGTAGGACATCTTTTCGATTTCGATGTCCTTTTCAAACAATATCTGATCGATGATCACTGCACCTAGTATAGACATCATGAATGCAAGACATCCCCTGAATATTAACAGCAAACGTCCCGGATGAAGGGATAAGACAATCTGCTTCTCTACCTGGACAATGACAATGGTTGATAAAAGTCCGGCGATGAAACAACCCGGCAAACCAAGCGACAAATACCGATGCGCAAAAGTAAAACCGATAAAAAACCATAGGATACAAACAATCAGCATGGCTGCTGTATATTTCTTCACTGATTTAAAGGCTGCCTCACTGCATTTCCGCAGGATATTATAGTTGTAACCGGTCATGAAGCAACCAAAACGGACCCATATATGTTTCATAAGGTAAGGTTTAGAAGTTTCTGTTCAGGATGATATGACTGGAAATAGCTGCAAGCCCATTTCTGAAACCACGGGTATAGCTGATTATGATGCCATGCCCAACACCTTCGTTAAGCTTTGCCTGCTCTTCAATATCCTTTACCTGCTGTATATGGCTCTCGGCTATTTCTTTTTTAACAGTCAGCTCTTCCACCGTATCTATCATCCCGCTTCTGCTTCTGCTGGCTATATGAAAATTGATTTGCCGGATGAAATCTTCGTAGAAGGTTTTTACTTTCCGGATAGATCTTTCCAGGTCATTCTTCAATGCAATTACATTCTGCTCCAGGTGGGTAATGTCTGGGTTTATCAACGCATCATTGTACCCTTTAGACTCAAAATTCCTGTCCAGGAATTCATATAAAAGCTGTATTCCACCGTTGATTGGAACAATCGCTTTTTCTTCAGAGTGTTCCATTTCAGGCGCTTCTTTTTCAATAAAAGTAGTTTCAGGGATATCAGGTACAGCGTCCTCGATTTCCATCGTGTCGCTATGCCCATTCTGGCGATTTCGGTTGAAAATATTGAATAAGCCCATACAAAATTTATTAGAGGGTGATTGTTGGTACTTTAAATTTTCTATGTCCTTTGTTGTGACAGGATTCACAAAGTGTAATGAGTAAACGGTCAGGATATTCCCAGGGAAGACGGAATTTCTGTTCGCTTGCCAGGAAGTGATATTGCCGGTGATGTACCTGGAGCGCTTCACTACTGTAGCAATGCACACAGCGATGCTTATCCCGCTCAAGTATTTCCCGGCGTTTTGCTTTCCAGTTAGGGTGAAACAATAGTGCACCGTAGCTGCCATGGGATGCAAGATCCGGGCGGTCCTTTCCTTTATCCGTTGTGGAAGGAGCATCTTTGGAAATATCCTGCTGTATATACCTGCGATAAGATTGTCCTCCCTTAAACTGCAGGTATTTATACGGTACGTGGTTGGATGTTGTCATAATAACAGGGATATTAGGTTACTGAATGTAGTCGGGATATCGTCAGTTTACCGTTCCCACATACAAAGCGTTCTGGTAGCTGTAGCTTTGTCTAGCGGTATGCTGATGATCCGGTGTTTGCAATTACTTAATCCACGGCAATCCGATTTGTAGTGATACCTTGTGGCATACTTACTGTCGCATACATACACCGTTATCTGGTTACAGTTGATATAGCTGGTAAGCAGCCAGGCATAAAGCAGTTTCATGAAGTCATCATTCAAGGGTGCTATAACAAACAAAAAGATCGCTTACGTGGTATGACAGGGTCTGGAACAATCAAAACAACCATTTGCCTTTCGATATCGCTTTTTTGCTTCGTTAATGGCTTCCTGGCAGTTTTCAAATTCTCCCAGGTAAGTACACTTATATATCACAGGAAGGTATTCACAGGTGGCAGCGTGCACTTCATGATCGCCATTAAACTGGGGGTTATCGTTTACATAATACTTCTGTTTCATAGTGCTGTTTAAAATTTACTGAAACAAAAGTATACTTCATTAATGTCCTTTTCTTATGGGAAACCGTAATTCACTTTTTCCTTCTGAATTCTCTGAATGACTAAATAGCACCTAACTCTTTGCAGTAAAGCACCAATTGTTCATTCTTTGTAAAGCCCAGCGCATCCTTCATCTGGCTGAGCCGCTTTTCTATGCTACTTAAGCCGGAGGGTTTTATTCCATTACGCTGAAGATGTGCGGGTATGTCTTTTTGTAACACTCCCTGCGCAAGCAGTGTTATAATCCGGATATCAAAATCTGAAAATGAGTAAGCATTTTTTTTGTCGGTATGTTGCCTGGTGTCACGTGGAAAGTAACGCCGGTGTTGTGCTATTTCGCCTATGGCCTCTTTAAGTTGCCGGGCGTCATTCCTTGCTTTGCGCACATATCCATCGGCGTCATACTGGTTGCGAAGCTGTTCAATGATAGCGGGCCTGCTTTCTGCCGTGAAGACCAGTACTTTCAGTTCTGGCTGCACCTTCCTGACAGCGACTATCAGATCCATCCCGCCAGATAGTATCTGCTTATTACCATCAGGCTCGAAATACAGATCTGTAATCAGGAGATCGAAGGTGTCTCCGGTTTTCAGCGCCTGGCTTATCTTGTTCAAAGCATCATCGCAATAATACGCATATGCAATATCATCTATAACAAGTTCTTCCAGTGTTTTCTGCACAGAAATATTGGCGCTTTCGTGATCTTCTGCAATAAGTACCTTTCTGATCATGACGTTTGACTTGTTGGGAAAGAAATATGAATTTTCAATCCTTTCCCCGGATGGGCAAATGTATGCTGCCCCCCTATTTTCTTAATACGGTTTTCCGTATTAAGCAATCCGTTCCCATATTTAAATTGCGAAGGAATACCAATGCCATCGTCTGTATAGTGAATCTGGACATGGCCGTTTTGACGTTCAAACTTCAAAAGAACGGAATGAGCCTGGCTGTGCTTTTGCATGTTGACCAGCAATTCCTGCAGGATGTGTTCAACTTCCTGCTGCACCACTTTGTCAGTATCCTCCCAAAGCGTGACATCATTTCCCACGATGAGGATCCTGGTACGGTCAGATGCAAAAGAAGTGAGCAGCTCCGCCAGCTTTTCATGAAAGGGAAGTATGGATGTCATCGTTTGTTCATAGGAGATATCGCGGGATTGCTCGTACAGCGAATCAATCCTGTCAACCAGCTGGTCTTTGTCAATGGATGGTTTATACTGGATATCCATCATCAGCCGATACAGCCCGTTGGCTACCACATCGTGCACTTTCTGGGATGTCTTCAGTTTATGCTGCTGAATGGTCTGCTGGGATGCGGCTTCCAGCTGTTGCTGACGCTTGCGGTACCAGAGGGATATCATAATGGCGGCAGATCCGAACAGCAGGATGGCCAGTATTAATATAAACTGTTGCCTGACCAGCTGGATTTCCTTTTGTGCGTTGTCCTGTTGCAGCTGCAGTTTATCCGCCTTGTTCTTTTCGGCCTCATACCGGATTAGTGCAAACTGGTTCTTTGCCGCGTTCCTTGCCGTTTGAATGCTGTCTCTGAGGTATTGGTAGCGGACAAAATAGGATTTAAGCAATCCAGGAGGACTGAGCGTAATAAGTTTTGCGAGCGTTTCTACCTCCTCCTCCGGATTATTTATTATCCGGACGATCTCATACCTTTTCTGGGCATAGTAAAGAGCAGAATCGGGCATAGAGGTGGAATAGTAGTCTGCAAGATGGGCATAACTGGCATTCAGTCCCCGGTTGTCATTAGAATCCTTCCGGATCTTCAGGGCGTATTGCAGCTCAGGCCCGGCGCGGTAACTGGAATCCTTCAGCCATTTTGTTCTGGCATAATTGGAAAGCAGCCGGGCGTACTCTTTCCTGTTTTCCGTACTTTTGGCCAACAGGGACTTATATAGCGCAATAGCCTGGTCAAAGTCGCCCTTCTTCTGGTAAGTAAGGGCTATCCCATTCAGAACAATAGTACGGTTGTCAGGATCTTTGATATCATCCAGGGCTTTATGGAAGTAGTCGATAGCAGCGTCATAGTTTTTTAACTTCAGGCAGATATTGCCCAGCTCATGATAGTCTGCTAGCAGGCATTGATGATGGCTTTGCCTGTTTTCGTCAAGATAGGTAAGGGATGCCAGCAGACTTTCCTGGCCGCCATAGTAGTCTCCTTCTATGGATTGAATAATACCCATATAGGTATAAGCCATGGCGATCACCAGGCTGTCGGTAGTGCTGCCGGCAACGAGATTGAAGTAATAAAAAGCGGAATCGTTGTTGGATTTAAAGAAGGACTCCCCTTTTTCCAGTGTTGGCGCCGAGATGCGGGGCAGCGGATCCTGCTTCGGCTGGCAGGCAAAAAAACCGGCAAATAGAATAGGCAGGATAATGTTAAGGGTTCGCACTGGGGGGTATTTACCTTAAAATTATAGAATTCCTGAAATTTGATAAATTATTATTGACCGGTATTAAAAAAGTGAGGCAAGCGCCTGCTTGCCTCACTGGATCCTATACTATGGTTTCCTGGGAGGAATTATCCCGGTTTCACCTTCGGTGTCGTCGTCCAGGGTAGTGACCTGGGCGCCGTTATTATGATTAGCGTTATTGGAATGGTTGGGGCATGCGAATGCCATGAAGAAACTAAATATTAAGTAAAACATTGGTTTAGCTTTAATTGTGAGTAATAAGCCGCCGGATGCCGGGCATCCGGCAGCGGTGTCTGAATGAGCGAGAAGCGCCTCTTGCTTGTGTTTTGGGAAGTGTGGACTCAGATCGCGGAAGCTTTTAATCGCTTCCCAAGCCGGTTATCGGCTTCCGCTTTCCTTGTCGGGGAGCATCAGATCTGTACAGAAAGCCCCTTAGCTACGGAGGCATTACCTGATTGCGTAACGAAGATAGAGTGAGATAAAAGGCTGGTTTACAAACAATTCCAATAATTCCGGGAATTCCTGGTATTCCAGGCATAATTCCGGGAATGCGGCTTTAATTCCGATTTTTCAGTTCTATAATTCCATCTATGGCGACACTTTTTATTGAATACGGGCACCTGGTCAGGGAGGCGTACAAACAAAAAAAGACAGCCAGTACGCTGCCGCACGGCTTACTGCACCTCACCTCTGCAAAACTTAAAGCTGAATGCCTGAAAAAATGTACAAACGCGGTAAGTAAACGGGATGAGAAAGTGATCAGGGACTTTTGCGAAGATTTGAATGAATCGAAAACCTGTCATATGCTGCTTCAGCGATGCGACACGGATAAATTCAAACCACTGGTGTATTATCTGAAAGAGAAATCCGGAAGTACTGACCAAAAGAATATTGAGCTCCTGGCCTGGTTGCTTGATTTTCCGGGCAGGCCCTGGGAATTGGGGAAGGTGTATCCGGTTACTGAGGATACAATAGAAAAGGAGGAAATGGAGGAAAAACCGGAAAAAGGAACAGGATCGACAGCAAAGGAGGCAAAACCCACCGGAGTTAAACCAGTGACAATCAATATAACAGATAAATTAAAGGGAAAATCCACAAAAACAATGGCCGCCGCCGTGATGTTATCCCTGGCACTGGGAACAGGCAGCATGTGGTGGCTGAAGGGAAGCCAGTCGCCGGGGTCAAACGGCTGCATGTATTGGAAGGAAGATCACTACGAACGCATCGCCTGTGACCAGAAAGTTTCTGATGCGATGGTCATTGCACTGGATGAAATGAAGCTGAAGCATTTCAGGAAGATCAGCAGACCAGACACCATCACCTACAACGCCATAGGCCGAATCTGGTATTCTAAAATTGACGGAAAAATTGAGTACTATACAGCCGGCGGCGAGCACCCGGTAGCTTTTGACCACCGGCTGAAGCCGATCAGTAAATATATTATTGATAAATACATCGCTACAGGAACGATCACACGAGAGTAAGTTTCCTTACACCCCGCAAAACTATCCCTTGCTCCCCTACATATTCTAGTATATCACCGGGCTGACAATCCAGCGCCCTGCATATTGCCTCCAGGGTACTGAAACGAACGGCCTTTGCTTTTCCCGTCTTTAAGATGGACAGATTAGAAAGGGTCAGATCCACTTTCTCCGAAAGTTCATTTAACGACATTTTTCGCTTTGCCATCATCACATCTAAGTTTACTACTATCGGCATACACTATATGGTTAATTCGTTCTCGCTTTGAATTTCTATACCCTTTTTCACCACCTGGGCAATAACGAAAAATATAATAGCCATAAAAAACCATACATCCGCCCCGCCTATATGTAAGGCCTGCTACCGGGGGCACGGCAACGCCCTGTGTGCTTAGCCAGGATGAATACTTAAACCCAAAATGAGAAAATAGGCCAATACCCAAAGCCAGACAGCCCAGCAAATATTTATTGTTTAACAATAAATTTATTCTGATAAAGGGAAAATATATGCTAATATATTCAAGACCAGCAAAATAAAAACAGCTTAGGTTGGGAATATTGTAAGTTTGCTATTATCTTAGCAACTAAGATATTTACTTAATAAGATATGTTATGGATATTGATCTGTTAACGCGGGTAAGGAAACTGAGCCAGGCTTATGCATATACCTCTATCCAGATGCATGAGACTATTGCTCAAACGGCAGGCGTATCAGGAACTGACCACAAATACCTGGGGTTCCTTTTACAAAAGGGACAAATGACTGCAGGTGAGCTTTCCAGTTTAACCGGCCTTACAACGGGCGCCGTTACGGGTTTAATTGACCGCTTTGAAAAAAAGAACCTGGTGAAAAGACGCTTCGCTGAAGACGACCGGCGTAAAGTGCTCATCGAACCTAACACCAAAAAAATAATGGCACTCTTTGAACCACTCTATAAAGACTTCCGAAGCAGGTCAGAAAAACTGCTGGCTTCTTTCTCAGAAGAAGAAATAAAGGTCATTGAAACCTATTTCTCAAACGCCATTGAAATAATGAATGACACCACGAATAAACTCAGGAATAAATAATGTCAACAAACGTGACAACTATGAGTAATCTTTCATTTGTTCTTAGCTTCCGGGATATCGACAAAACAAAAGTTGAAGTGGTTGGCGGTAAAGGTGCCAACCTGGGAGAACTTTCCAGGATACAGGGGATTTCAGTACCGGATGGCTATTGTATCACCACAGCGGCCTTCAAAAAGATCATCGCATCATCTTCGCAGGTGAACGACCTGCTGGATCAGTTAACCCTGCTGCAACCGGAAGACCATCATAAGGTTCGTGAGCTAAGCGGCAGGATCCGTCACGCTATTGAGGAAATAACCATCCCCGAAGATATTACGGAAGATATCACCCAAATGCATTCCTGGCTTGGAAACACCAGCGCCTTTGCAATACGTTCCAGCGCAACCGCGGAGGATCTGCCAACTGCATCCTTTGCTGGTCAGCAGGATACTTACCTGAACATAAGCGGAAAAACAACCATTCTTCGGTACATCAGTAAATGCTGGGCATCGCTGTTTACCGAACGAGCCATCTCCTACCGCCATCAAAACCGCTTTGATCACCGTAAAGTATTCCTGTCTGTTGTAGTTCAGCAAATGATCTTTCCGCAGGCCGCAGGAATTATGTTTACAGCAGATCCTGTCACTGGTAACAGGAAGATAGTATCCATTGAGGCCAGCTTCGGTCTCGGTGAGGCGCTGGTTTCCGGCCTGGTAAATGCAGATACCTATAAAGTGCGTAACGGCCAACTGACCGAAAAGAAGATATCGGCCAAGCAACTGGCCATTTATGCATCGGAAGATGGCGGAACAAAAGAACAGGCGATTGCTCCCGGGCTGCAGCACCTGCAAACGCTTACAGATGAACAGATCCTCCAGCTTGAGCAGATTGGCAGAAAGATCGAAGCGCATTTCGGCAGTCCGCAGGATATTGAATGGTGCCTGGCAGAAGATGCTTTTTATATTGTACAGAGCCGCCCCATCACCACCTTATTCCCCGTTCCTGAAGCCAAAGACGAGGGAAACCGTGTATACATCTCTGTTGGTCATCAACAGATGATGACAGACGCCATGAAACCACTGGGGCTGTCCCTTTTCGAGTTATCTGCACGCCACATGCAAACGGCTGGCGGTAGACTATTTGTGGATATCACCGATGACCTGGCCTCTCCAGCCAGAAGACAGGTCATGATAAACGTGTTAGCTAAATCAGATCTTCTTTTTAAAGATGCACTTACCACCATCATAGAACGGGACTTTATAAAATTATTACCTGCTGATGAAAAAGATCAGCAGCCCGGTAATGGCGCCCCAGTCCGTGATTTCCAGACACTGGCTGATTACGATCCAACAATTGTAGATGAACTGATCCGGCGTAATGAAGCTTCTGTAGCAGCTTTAAAACAGAACATCCGGGAGAAAACAGGCGTGGAACTGGTTGATTTCATCCTGGAAGACATCAAGGTATCCAAGAAGGAATTATTTGATCCGCAAACTTTCGGTGTAATAATGACCGGTATGAATGCCGCTTCCTGGATCAATGAAAAAATGGAAGAGTGGTTGGGTGAAAAAGGGGCAGCAGATACACTCTCCCAATCTGTCTCCAATAATATTACCTCGGCTATGGGACTGGCATTGCTGGATGTGGCAGATGTTATCCGCCCCTACCCGGCAGTAATTAACTATCTGCAGGATGCAAAACACGACAGCTTCCTGGACAAACTTCCTCAGCTAACCGGCGGACAAGCAAGCAAAGATGCTATTCTTGCGTTCCTCAATAAATATGGAATGCGATGTGCAGGTGAGATCGACATAACACGGCCACGCTGGATTGAAAAACCTGCTACACTGATCCCCATGATCCTCAGCAACATCAGCAACCACAAGCCAGGCGCCAGTAAACGGAAGTTTGAACAGGGGCTCCGGGAAGCTTTGAAAAAGGAAGAAGAGCTGTTAACCCGGCTGAAACAATTGCCGGATGGTGAAGAAAAAGCCAGGGAAACAAAAAGAATGATCGACCTGGTGAGGAATCTCTGCGGTTATCGCGAATATCCAAAATATGGCATCGTGAGCCGCTACCTGGTATATAAGCAGGCTTTACTGCAGGAAGCAGAACAACTCGTAAAAGTGGGAATCATCCGTGAAAAGGAAGACATATATTTTCTTTCTTTTGATGAATTACGCGCGGTCATTCAAAACCATCAACTGGATTACCAGCTCATCAGCAAAAGGAAAAACGATTCTCAACTATTTGAAAAATTAACGCCCCCGCGTGTAATTACATCTGAAGGAGAGATCATCCGTGGAAATTACCAAAAGGATCATCTCCCGGATGGTGCTATTATGGGTGTACCTGTTTCATCCGGAGTAGCAGAAGGCAGGGCCCGCGTAATACTCAACATGGAAGCAGCTGCACTCGAAGAGGGCGATATACTGGTTACAACTTTCACTGACCCCAGCTGGACAACTTTGTTTGTGTCCATAAAAGGCCTGGTGACAGAAGTGGGCGGACCTATGACCCATGGCGCTGTCATTGCCCGCGAATATGGCTTACCGGCGGTTGTAGGAATGGAGCATGCTACCAGGCTGATAAAAGATGGACAACGTATCCGTGTGAATGGCACAGATGGATATGTAGAGATACTATCCTAAGAACGTCTCGATCAGTTGTAGCACCTCGTCAAAATTTGTTTCCAGCAGCTTATGTCCGCCATCAATGATATGCACCTGTGCGGCAGGCAGATCGCGCTTGTAGCAAGGCGCCTCATTTACACTAAAGAATGCATCATACCTGCCCCAGATCACCAGGGCCGGGGGCTGATGTATGCGAAAATATTCCTGGAAGACCGGGAACATACGGATGTTATGCCGGAAATCGCAATTCAGCTCAAACTGCATGTCAATGTTACCCGGTCTTTTCATCAGCTCCCAGTCAAGTAACCATAGCTCAGGACTGATCCTGGGCAGCAGTGCTTCGGGTAAGCCCGCTGTATACTGCATCTTTATTCCTTCCTCACTTAAGAATGCGGCCACTTTCGCTTTTTTTTCCGGGGTGGGATGTTGCCAATAGTCTTTTGTTTCATCCCATTCAGGACCCATGCCCTCATCATAGGCATTGCCATCCTGGACAATGATCCGTTCTATCTTTCCGGGATGATTTACACATAACCGCAGTCCGATGGGGCAGCCATAGTCGTGCAGATAAATAGTGAACGATTGAAGACCTATCTCAACCGTAAACTGATGGATGTATGCCGATATGTTACTGAAAGAATATTCAAACAGGCGCCTGTCCGGGAATGCGCTGAACCCAAATCCCGGATAGTCAGGCGCTACCAGGTGATACCGGTCTGATAAGGCTGTCATCAGGTTTTTAAACATCACTGATGAACCGGGAAATCCGTGCATTAGTAATATGGACGGATTCCGCTTATCTCCGGCTTCGCGGTAGAAAATATCAATACCGTTCACTTTTACTGACCTGTTAGAGATTTGCCTGCTCATAGATTGGAAAGCATCAAAGATCGGGCAAAAGTTTCTCTGTTATGCTGACCGGGCCTCGTCAATTGGTGTTTATATCTCTTTAATAGCGTATTTATACGAAGACATTTCCATGAATTATCTTCTACTTTGCTCAATAAACGTTCGTTTAAAAAGTTACATGCAAAGGTCAGTGAGGAAAGGTGGCCCTTGGATGATGTGGGTAATTCGCGCTTTGCAGCCGGAAAGTCCGGTGTTTGCCCTCTCAACCAGGCCATAACCGCATCCTGGCAACAAGATTAAGCCTCCGTTTACATTTCATTAACATTTCAATAAAATAAGGAACCCTATATTTGATATACAATATTTTTACCAAACTATCGTCGATTCATAATTCATTGATACTGATAAACATATGAGATAAAATGGAGAATTGGATAAGACAAGTGCAAAAAAAGACTGGAAATACAACTAATCCCAAAGGCTGATACTACATTATCCGACAACTTATTCAAACTCCAAAGATTGTCTATCACACCGCCAGATGTGGTAGCCAGTGTTATTTATTTTAGCTCCCTTACCTAAGGCCTGCTGCCAAGCGGTAAGTCTGTTAACGAGGGCTTTGTTCTGTAAACCGTTTTCATCACACTAAAAATAAATAACAGAAAATGAATCCTAAAAGGAACTATTTTCCTTTTCTCGGTGGCATTGTCGTGCTGATGACCCTGGGAGGATGTACCGCCAAAGATCCCGAGATCAAATGGGACTATTCTGACAAAGAGGTAGTAGGACCTCCTCCCCAAAAGACCGCGCGAATAGATCTGGATGTTTACCTGGATGCCACTTCCTCCATGGAAGGATTTGCCGTGAATGATGCATCGATTTACAGCCAGTTCCTGGACCAGCTGGAAGCAAGCGCGCTTTCCGCCTGGAAAAATACCGACGCCAGGTATTATAAGTTCGGTGAGTCCATCAGGCCTGTAAGCAGAACGGAGTTCCTTTCAGCCAAAAACAACCCTGCCTTTTATCATGAGAAAGGCATTTTTACCAAAACCTATATAGACAGTGTTGTTAAAAGAACAGATACCAGCAGGTTAAGCGTGCTGGTAACAGACCTCTTCCAGGATGAAGGGGATGTAAACGCCATGGTAGAAAAGCTAAAACAGAAATGTTTCGCAAATGGCATCACTGTAGGTATTATTGGTATCAGGAGTGCCTTCGATGGAAAAGTATTTGATGTACAGGGCTTCCCCTCCGGTTACACGCTGAAATCAAGCGAAAGGCCCCTGTATGCAATTGTATTTGGTAACCTGTACAACACGGAATTGTTATTTGAATCTCTGAAGAGCAAACCATTCATAAAGGAAGAACAGTTCCTGATCATTTCCAGGTACATTAACCGGTCTTTCAACGTTTCCCTCAGCAAAACAAGAGATGCCACTTCCCTTACTAATAAAAAATCCCTTAACCCACATTCCTTCAACTTCATTATGCGTGAAGGGAAAGACGGCCGCCTCAATTTGCTGGTTAAACTTGACAGGAATACCCGGTGTGCCGATTTTTCCGCCCCGAACCTGAAAATAGTGGCATATAAGAAGAGTGTCACTGATCCCAAAAACAAGGTAATTGACAGTGTGCTGACCAATGACATTTCCATAGAAAGTATCCGGCGATCAGGCGACAGCTTAACCGCGGTGCTTACATTAAAGAACAATGGTACAAAAGGCTATTATTCTTATGAAGTGCTGCTTAAACCTGATGAGCTGAACGGGCTGGTTGCCCCCGCCTGGGTAAAAGATTTTTCTACAGATCGACCTGTTCCGGGTACCCCATCCGCCAGTAAGACCTATAACTTCGATAAGCTCTGCTCTACCTTACTGGTGGCCAATGCCGCCATCTCACCTTCCTACATCGCAAAATTTTACATTAACATATCTAAACGATAGATGATGAACAAGAGCCCCTTAAACTACCTTCTCACAACTGCGTTAGGCGTAATACTCTGGGTTATTACTGCCATTTTCTTCGGCGGCGTTTTCAGCGAATCTTTAACGCTGGCATCCTCCACACCGGAAGACTTTCTTGCCAGTTACCGGCTTTTCCTCGGGCTGGCAGCCTTTGCAGGTATTCTCAATTGTCTTTACTGGTACTATTACGGCAGCCTGGATACCACGGCGGGCAGGTTAGACAAGGCTAAAAGAGTATGGCTAAGCTCCATTATACTACAGATTATCTGCGCTGTCGCGCTCCTTTTTATACTGGTGATCATCAATCTATCAGAAGGAATGGCAACAAAAGACTGGGCAATCATTTTCTGCATGCTGTCATTGCATACCTGGTTCTTCTTCTGGTTTTGCACATTCTTTATGTCGCCAAGAACCGTAAAATATATCCCTTTCTTTAAATAATACTAATACAGCAACCAATGCCCAAAAACTATCTTATCGGAATAGGTGGCACCGGCGCACGAGTAGTTGAGGCTACCATTAACCTCTGCGCAGCTGGCTACGGACCAGACGAACTGTCCATATTTCTTATTGACCCAGATGCGGGAAACGGCAATCTGACGCGCACCAAGACTACAATCACAAACTATATCAAGTGCAGGAACAGCCTGCAAAGAACAGCAGATATTCCCATCTTCAAAACACATATAAAGATACCACCGGATGAAAAAGGCCTTGTCTGGGAAATATTCAGCGACAGAGGCACTACGCTTTCAAACTTCATCAATTATGAAAATACAAAACAGACCCAACCTGAACTGGCAGAATTTGCGTCCATCTTATTTACACGTAATGAGCTGGACACTGAACTGAACGAGGGCTTCAGAGGTCATCCCTCCATCGGCGCAGTAGTCATGTCTAATCCTCCGCAGGATAACTATCCTTTTAAAATGCTGTTCGATGACCTCGCCGGAAGCAAAAAAGCCAACGATATAAGGGTATTCCTGGTAGGCTCCGTATTTGGCGGAACCGGCGCTGCAGGGTTTCCTACATTTGGATCAAAACAGATACTTAAGTTTCACCCTTTTGCAAAATTGCTGGAGAACGTGAGCCAGATCCTGCTTGGCGGTGCTCTGATACTACCTTACTTCAACTTTGATCCGGACCCCGAAGCCGAAAAGACAGAGAAGATGTTTGTTACCGGAAACGATTTTCCAATTGCCACAAAAGCGGCGCTCCAATATTATAATGAAAAGGACCTCGGCTTTGACCAGATATATTTTATAGGCGACTCTCTTGCGCAAAAGGTAGGCAAATTCAGCACCGGCGCTAAAGACCAGGAAAATATGCCGCATTACATCGAAGTGGTATCCTCTCTTGCAGCATTTGACTTTTTTGAACAACCGGAAATAAAAGGTGAAACCGATAAAATGTTGTTCACAGCCTGTCGTGACAATAAAACCATCAGCTGGAACGACCTTCCTACAAGCCGGGACCCACTGCTGATACGCCAGACGCAAACCGCGCTGAAATCGCTTATGACCAACATGACGGTATTTGCCTATACATTTCTCACGCTCGGCAAAAAAATACTCAATACTCAACACAAAGAAATAAAAGATGCATGGTATGCGGAATATTTCCGCTTCAATGAAAAAGATGAAAAGGAAAAGGTAAAAGACCCCAGGCAAATGCAGCATAAGGATACCCTGGACGTTTTCTCCCGTTTCCTGTCCGATTATCTTTTCTGGATAGCAGCCATGGACGACGCTTCAGGTAAAGTTAACCTGGTAGATAAAAAAATGCTTGTAAACGGGGAGCCGATGATAGGCAAACCGTTCAACCTGATCAACCCGGAAGATGAAACTACCAGGAGGAATATCGGCTTTTTACTCAAAAATGAGCAGGAGAATAAGGGGAAAGATATAAATGAATTTAAAACAGCCGGTCTGAACCAGGTAACATTAAAGAACCGGAACCTCACAGAAGCCGCCAGTAAATTCATCACTATTTTTTATGAGGGCGCCAGCAGATTCAATAAGCTGAATTACAATGTGAATTAAAACAAACTGTATGCCGCAAAATCATTTTTTCCTGCCTGAACTCGATGCCAATATTCCCGTTCCCAAAGAAAATGCGCATTGGTTCAATAATGAAAAAAAAATCATTCTGGGTATCAGCGATGGGATAGTGATCGATGAGCAGGCGCTTACAAAGGGAGTATCCTCCATACCCGATATATGGGCAAGACCATTACTTTTCCAGTCTGCTATGCGCTCCAACTCCAGGCATCCGCTGAGAAAGAAGTGCATACAGGAGTGGAGAGGCCTCTTAAGCCTGCTGGCCCTGCATAAGGTTAAACCGGAACTGTCTGGGCTGGAGATCATACCAATCCATCTCAATAACGAAGCATTTTCCACCGCCCTTAAAAACCTCAGCCCGAAGCCTATACAGCTGGAGAAAGGCAAGCCATACAAATGGACAGACATCCTGATGATACGCTTCAACGGCATTGCTATCGGCGCCTTCTCTCCTGCCACACTCGTCTATACAGGTGTAGATTACAGTCACCGGTTAAAACAGGTTGCTTTCTCCTTTAAAGATAAAGATGGCTTCCTGGCCCCTCCTGAGAATAAAGAAGACGGCCTGGAATACCTGGGAGAATGGCTGTATCATCTGCAAAAAAAGCTGATCCCCATTTTCTATGCAGATCAGAGCAACCCTGACAACGCCGTTGTAAGCACTATCAATGAATTGTTAAACGACTGGCTGGACGAAATCAGGATGAAGCTGGGGCTGAAAGAAAATGCCTCTATCGATGTAAAAACCCACAAGGTAGCAGAAGACGCCATCGACGTTAAAGGCGTCGCCACCTTCCTCGCAGAGTACAACGTGTATGAAAGGTTATTACATCCGCTTCGAAGGGATGAGACTATAAAGTCTGATGAGCTGATCTCAGATATCCTACTGCAGTCATCCAGGAAAAAGGAGCTGCGGGTGGTAATGATAACGGAAAAAATACTCAGCGAACAGGTGAACATCTGGAACGGCTTAATTCCAAAATCCCTCGGCGATAATTCGAAGGCTATTATTGAAAGATTTTTCAATGCTCCTTCCGGGCAAACAATCAACGGAATTGATATAGGGTCTGATAAAGGTATGTGGGTAAGGCCGGAGCTCTACTTCCTCTCTCCTACCCTGCTGAAGGCCAAGAATGGCTACATGCTCAATGATCCGGAAGAAGAATTAAACATCAATAAAAAATATATCCTTCCTTTCAGGAAAGAAATACTCTCCTTCTTTTCTGCCAATGAGATTAAAGAGAAACTGAACCCTTCCTTCAAGGATGAGGGAAGCACTGTGAAATTCTCCTTTTACCTGCCAATGGAAGGGCGGTCAGGTTATAAAGTTGAACGGACCTATAAAACAAAAGTGAACCAAAGCGAAGAAGGCGAGATTGTGGAGGTAGATGCTCCCATACTGGAAATTTTCCCGGATTACCTGGGCGAAAGCTGGAGACGCTACTATCTGTTTCAGGGAAAAGCAGACAGTTTTCATATGCAACCCATTGTTGAAGGTGAGATAGCCATTACCCAGGACCGCGAACGGCAGCTTAAACATGATCATGTATCAGAGCGGGTAAAAATATCACAGCTATTTGGCGACAACTGCTTCCCTGAAGCGATTGCCGTTAACAACGAGAAGGATGCCGCCCTTGGACTGCTTTTAATAGAAAAGAAAAACAGCGTTCAGGGACTTAAGCATACCTGGACGGTAGGCATTGACTTCGGCACCTCCAATACCAATGTCTATAAAAACAGAGGCTCGGCAGATTCAGCGGAAAGATGGAGCTACAACTTCCCGGACTACTATAGAAGCATTACCGAAAGCGATCCGGAAATACGCAACCATGCCCTGGAAGAATACTTCTTTCCAACCCGGAAAGTGATCCTTCCCATTCCCAGCACCCTTAAAATATATAACCTCGCCAATAAGGAGACCATGGTGCTGGATTACTTTATATATTATCCCCTTGCCTATAAATTTCCCGACAATGTTCTATCCGATATAAAATGGGACGGCGCCGGCGAAAGAAATACGGAATACTTCCTGGAAAGCCTGTTGTTCCTGCTGCTGATTGAAGTGGTCAGGGAAAACGTGAGCGAGGTGCGATTGGCCTGCTCTTATCCCAAAGCATTCTCTACCACAAACATTGAGGTGTTTCAACGTGAATGGGAGCGGGTATTCGAAAAGCTGTTGAAATACGATGGTGCGATACAGAATTACCGGGTGCTGGATATCCACAGGGAAGTAACGGCAGACAACGAGATAAAGATCCGGATAAAGAAGCCCATATTTAAAACGGAAGGAATAGCCGCCGGCGAATACTTCGCCAGCCCGCTTACCATCAAGGATATCAGCCAGCGCGCAAATAAAGAGATAGCCGCCATCTGCCTGGATGTGGGCGGAGGCACAACAGATATCAGCATATGGTATCTTAACAATATTGCATTCGATGCTTCGGTATTGCTGGCCGGGCGGCAGCTGGCAAGCATATTGCAAACAAACAACCGGGTATGCGAGCTGCTCTTTACAAAAGAAGCAGCCATTGCCCTGGAAGAAAAAAAGAATGAACCAGGATACTTTTCAGCCCGTTTGAACCTCATCCTGAAAAATGAGGAGGAACGTGTGCAGGAAATGCTTGTAAAACATGCAAACAACAAAGACGTTCAGCAGCTGCGGCAAATCATTGCGCTCGAGTTCGGCGCCTTATCCTTTTATGCCGCAGAGGTATGTATCTCTACCAACGAACAGGTAGGCGGCTTGCTTACCAGGATATCGGATGACGGCATTAACCTCCATTGGGGAGGTAACGCGGCAAAACTCATTAACTGGATTGACTTCGGCAAATATAACAAGCAGGGTATTGCCTCCAGGATACTCAATGCTGCCTTCTTTAATTGCCTGAACGACAAATCTGCTTTACCGCAACCCGTTAAGGCCAAAGCAGTAGAACAATTGCAGTCGCCCGGGTATAAAAGCGAGGCATCCGGCGGACTGGTAGTAATGGATCTTGATAACAATAACGGGCTGTTATCCGGATCCAGTAATGACATGAACGATGAATATGACATGCCTTCAGAAAGCACTAATGTACATCAGTTCTATGCAGGCGTAGTATGCGGGGAAAATATTGAACTGCTGGACAGATCCGTTCCTTTCCATATGCCTATTTCCAACAGGGACCTGTTTGATGAAACAAACAGAACAAGATTCAAAACAACTTCGCTTGACCGTTTGATACGCTTTATAGATATCCTGAACTTCTTCGGGATAAAGAATGGATTGTTCACTGAAGATACAAAGATTGTGCTGGGAGAGGCCGAAAAACGCATTATCAGGGATGGCGTGTTGAAAGAATATATCAGGATGCAATCGCTTAAAGAAAGCCAGCGCCTGATCGAGCCGGTGTTTATCATAGAAATAAAGCTATTACTGGAGATAATAAAATCTAAAATGATCTGAATATGCTGCTAGGCATTGATCTTGGAACTACTTATTCCTGTGTGGCTTTCATTGATGAAAATGGAATGCCGAAAATAATTCCTAATACAGACGCACAGGAAACAACACCCTCCGTAATCTGGTTTGATGGAAAGGCAGCTTGCGTAGGAAAAAAAGCCAACGACCGGAAAATAACACCCACCTCTCCGATCTATGAATTTGTAAAGCGGGATATGGGTAAACCACGGCATATCAATTCCCGTTATGAAATAAACGGGTATTATTACGGAGCTGCAGGTATGTCTGCCATTATCCTGCGAAAACTCAAAAAAGAAGCATTCCTCTTCTTCCGGAAAAATGGCATTTTGCCAAAGGATGCAGAAGAAAAGAGCACAATTATACCTGCGGTGATCACCGTACCGGCGTACTTTGGCGATCTCCAAAGACAGGAAACACGCAAAGCGGGCTACGCCGCCGGTCTCGATGTGGTGGCCATCATCAATGAACCCACTGCCGCCGCTCTTGCCTATGGCAGAACCTTACAGGAAAATAAAAAGATCCTGGTATTTGACCTGGGAGGAGGTACCTTGGATGTTACCATATTACGGATCCAGAACGGCGACAGCATCGTGCTCACCTCCGACGGTGCCGACGAACTGGGTGGAAAGGATTGGGATGAGCTGATCATGGATTACCTCTACAGTGAGTTCCGCAAACGAACTGGCAAAGACATCCCTGAAGATATGGGGTGGGATATTCAGCAAAAAGCACTGGAAGCAAAATTCGAACTTACCGTTAATGAACAGACAAACGTCATCATCACATCGGAGGGCGACGACGTAGAGATAACACTCTACCGCAGCAATCCCTTGCAGAACGACATGAATGACCTTGATATGGATACCGAAGCGCCCTTTTATTTTGAAGAGCGCTCATCCAACCTGTTGTCCCTTTGCAGAACCATTTGCACAAAGGCGCTCGAAAAAGCCAACCTGAGCTGGGGAGATATTGATGATATTATACTGGCCGGCGGCGCGTGCAGGATGCCTATGATACCGGATATGCTGGAAGCCTTATCAAAAAGGAAAATCCCCAGGAATATACCGGGATTCAGCTACGATACGGCCATTGCCACCGGCGCAGTAATATACGGCACAAGGAGAAACCGTGTAAAAGATGTAACCTCCAAGGCCGTTGGAATTGAAGTGAAGATCAACGGGAAACCATACATAGAACCACTGATTGAAAGAAACCGCATGCTGCCGGTTAAAGTTGAGCAGGATTTCCCGGCTGAATCTAATGCCATACTGAAAATATATGAAGGTGAATCCAGGCAACCGGATGAGTGCGTGTTGCGGGGCAGACTCGAACTGGGTAATCCCCCGGGTAATGTTAAAGTAACGATCACGGTGAATGAAGACGGTGTGCTTGGATCAATCGTAGAGTTTCCGCCTGACGCCAGGAAAGAGCTATGGATACAAAGCGACGATGTTGATATAGACAAGCATGAATTAAGGAATAAGATCAACGAAATCGATATAAGATTATAATCCTTTGCCTTTAATATCGAAACCAACATGCCAGGAGAAAAAATATTGCCGGGAGCGGCTGAAAACAGTAACAACCCCGAAGCCATCCTCAGCGGGGAACAAACCTCCGTAACTGCAGAAAGCAAAGAGCCTGTTGCCACTACACTAAAGGAAAGACTTGCTCTAAGCACTGCATCCGGCGGATTGAAACAGCTTCCTGAAGGTTTTGACGATCAGGCAGGTGACTGGAAAGTAATTCATTCTGACAACCCCTTCGAGGTATTGTACCTCGACTACCAACAGTACCGGTTCATCACTTCCGACATATTAAAAGGAAATTACAGCTTACTGGAAGAATTCTGGAAAAGTAAGGCGGACCGTATGAATACAGGCGGCAACCGTATTGCTTTCAAAAATAAATACGGCGAGGGCACTATAGAGAACAGCCTGAACAAACTAAAAAAGGCTTACAACAAACTGAGCGCCCCTGATGGTGTTGCACAATACTATACTGAGATCAACAATGCCCGTATACAAAAGGGCGAAGAGCAGCTAAAAGACAGCCTGGAGCATATGACGATGGATGGCGTTGCAGACAAATCCGAGGTCCAGCTGTGCCTGAACCGCGGGCTTAAATATGGGCTCACGCCGGACGAAACTGCCGTTATCATTAAAAAAACGATCGACGCCCTGCACTTCCAGCCTTACGGAACCTTGTCTGGCGAATCACTGATAGAACAGCTGCTGTCTGTGAACAGCTGGATGACCCAGGAAAAAAGAGAAGCGGCAGAAAAACTTGAAGAGGAAAGAAAGCTCCTGCAGATCCAGATACTACCTGGTAAGTATGCAAGCACCATGGAGCAGGTTGGCAGCATTCTTTTTGATGATCCGGCGGAAGCTAAAACGCTGATAAAGGATGACCTGCTGCTGCTTCAACAGTCCATCGCACAGAAAGACATTGTGCTTGCCAGGGAGATCGGCAACATTGCAAAGACTTCCAAAGACCGGGAAGCTGTTTTCCTGAGCATTGTTTACAGGTTGAACCGTTCCTTACCTTACCGGTTTTCTGCCGGCCGTACGGCCAGCGGGGTAGCAGCGCTTTGCAGCTTCTTTACCGAAAATGAACTGGCCCACAAACAGGGAAAAGACCAATTCAAAAAAGGATACATCGAAATATGGCTGAAAGAAACCAACCCTGCCGCCTACAGCAATTTCCTGGTGATAAGGGATAGCGCCGAAAACTTAGACCTGGCGTTCCTGCGGTTCATCTATACATTCAACAAGGACCTGCCTTACTTATTTGACGGTATCAATAGTGTAAAACAACCGCAGGAGCTGTGTACAGTTATAAATAAAGATAAGAAGAGCTGGGATGCAGGGAAACAGGAACTTTTCAATCAATGGATCCCCGTATGGCTGGATGCCATCAACCAGTCTCATATCACCGCTGCCTGGAATAAAGTAAGAGATGCGTTTCAATCAAGGCAGGACAATGGTCTTGAATATTTTCTGCACCTGCTTAAACCTGCGCTTCCGCATGCTGATCTCTCCACTGACACCAGCTCGCTGGCATATCCCGGTATCCAGAGCGGGGAGATCATCCAAACCCAAATCACCTTTACCAACAAAACGAGGGGCTATACAGCAGCTTACCTTACATTCTCTAAAAACATACCGGGTGTTTCGGTCTCACCTGAGCTGATTGCCATTAACAACACCACCGGCGTTACGCATTGCATTGTAACACTGAGCATTGACTCCGGCATGCTTGTAAAAGGCGTTCATTATGATACCAGCCTGGTGGTTACCACTTTCGAACAACAAAAGATCAGTATCCCTGTTACTTTTACAGTAGTATTTCCCCGGAAGGCTTTTATTACCGAAATATGCCGTTATGCAGTTATAACCGCTGTCTTTTTTGCGCTTATCCGGCTGCTCATCGCTACAAAACATAGTGACTGGCTGGGGAATTCATATAATACTTTCGTTCATTGGGAAATTGCCCGGGAGCATTATGGTTATTTTGCCCTTTTTGGAGGTGCGTTTTTTCTCTTTGCAGCAGGGATCTGTACAGGATTATATTTTCTTATCAAATACCTTATTAAAAGATGAGCACCGGTAAAAAAACAGGGACGGGTGAATGGGTACTGATCATTATAGGAGCGACGATCGGTTTATATGTGCTGGGACAGCTTATTTTATTGCTTGTTATAGTAGCTGCCTTCTATGGGTACAACTTCTTCTTTCTTGTAGACAACATGCTCAGGATAGATGCGCTTAACCCTGTCCTCGTATGGGGAATGCTGGGCCTTTTTATTGGCAGCATTACAGGAGTAACCGTGGCGGTTAAAAAGAAAAAGTTGCAGAAATGGCTGATCCTGTGTCCGCTGCTGCTCGCGGCCCTTGTAATCACCATAATGTGCATGATCAATAAACCTGCGCAGTACACTTCAGATTTTAACCTTTCAGGAATTGCCAGACCTGCAGTTGCGGTGGAGATCACCCGGGAATTCTATATTGCCACCACTGACGTAAATATACGATCCACCGCCTCGAAATTCGGCCGCGTCATATCCACACTAAAACGGGGCCAGGAAGCAGAGGTTTTGCAAAAGGGCTTCTACGACAGCCGCAATGCGGAATGGGTAAAAATAAGGTATAATGGCAGGGAAGGATTTGTGAACCTGCATTATCTGAAGAAAAACAGAACGGAAACCGGACCCTCACAGCCAACGCGCTGATGCTCCCCAAAACGCACTCATCATCTGCCAGGAAATGCAAGCCCGCCACTGAGCGGGCTTGCATATTTAGTAATAATACCCCGGCTGATTGCGTATTTATACAGCATGCATTCGCCTCAATTATGCCTTACTTTGTTCTCAGCTTACATGAGCAAACCGGCTGAGGTGCTTCCCCGGCTATGGCGCTCGTTTTTAGTTAACCTTAAAATCCGAAAAATGAAAACAATTCATGCCCTGTTGTTTGCGGGAGGGGTCTCTCTTGCGGCAATGTCATTCAGGCCTGCACCAGAGGTGGCGCCTGACCTGTTGAACAACCGGGAAAAGACCTCCGGATTCAACACATCTTTATCCACCATCGTTTCATCCAACCGTACTCCCCTTTTCACCCCTGCAGTGGCGTTTGCATTAGCGGAGTCATCCTACCTGGGTACTGCGGCCGCTACTGCTGCGGCTGCCAATTGGCTGTTCGGATTTACTACCCGCTCCTCCTTGCTGGGGACATACAAAAATGTGATGAAGGAAGTGGATATGCGTAACCTGGATGCTCCCAGGATGTAGCAGTAAAGCCTTTCAGCATTTCCCCGCTGAAAGGCTTTAATTAACACCATAAAAACTGACAAAAATGAAATCAGGACTTTATATCGCTGTTTTTCTTTTGTTTTGTACCTACTGGCTTGCAACAATATTCTTTGTAGCTCCTGCCAATCCTTTAAATATATCGGCAGATATTGGACGGGAGATCTTTAATACACATTTTTATCAGCGCTGGTCCTTCTTTGCACCACCCCCTACCTATAACCAGCGGGTATACATTATATTTAAAAATACAACTACGAAACACAAAGACGTTTTCGAAGCTATAGCTCCTATCGTGCTTGCAAAGCATGAGAAGGCGCCCTTTAATGAATACTACCAGAAGATGGACTATATACTGGCATCCTCGCTCATCAATATTGAAGGCAATGTAAAACTGCTGCACGATGTGTTTGCCAGTAAAAGTATGCAGTCACTGTTCAAAGAAAAAGATACCAGTGTAAAAGAAAGAATCGTGAACGATATAGAAAAAACAAGCGACTTCCGGACACTGATAAAGTATGCCCGTAAAATTGCTGACGAGAACGGGATCAATAAAAACGATGTGAGCTGCCAGGTTATCATTACCAAGGTATATATCCCCCAGTTTGTTGACAGGAAACTACAAAAAGGGAAAGAAGAGATCGCATTCAGTAGCCACCCCTTCAACCTTTAAACATGAAAAAGATAAACGCATTCGTTATGGGGCTTACGGTAGCCAATAACTACAGCTTTTACCTGAGCTGCTGCAGGGTCTTCGCCTGTTTACTGCTTCTGAAACAGGTGGCCTTCTCGTGGCAATTCCTGCCATTGCTGTATACTGACGCCGGCTACCTGGCGCCTATGCACCGGTATATCAGTGAGTTCTTTATCTCGTTTGATGCATCCCTGGTGAGAGATCGTATTTATACTTTCTTCGGCGTGTATATCCTGTTCCTGATCTTACTGCTTTTCGGCGTGGGAAAAAATTTCTCCGCCATAGTAGTCTTCCTGTTATATGATATCACGCAGAAACTTTGCCCGCAGATCCTGAACGGAGGAGACAATTTCCTGCGGTTTATCCTGCTGTACCTGGCGTTTGCAGACAGCTTCAGGTATTTCTCGATATCCGGGTATGAAGGCGCCCGGTTCTATAAGCTAAGGTGCCTAGCTTCCAATTTAGCCGGCATGAGTATCTGCATGCATTTATGCCTGATCTATTTCATCAGCGCTATCCATAAAATACATGCGGATGTATGGTTTAGCGGAGTAGCCACCTATTATACCTTTAACCTGGAGCGGTTCAATGGCACTCCCTTTAACACCAGTCTGGCCAACAGCGCTGTATTTGTTGTGACTACTACCTACGGCACCTTACTGCTGGAATTATTGTACCCCATACTGATCTGGACCAGGGCGCTCAGAAAATATTTAATACCGGTGGCAATTATCCTTCACGCGGGCATTGGTATATTCATGATGTTATACGATTTTCAGCTGATATTCATTTTTGCGCAGGGTTTCTTTTTAAGCAACCAGCAGTGGCTGAAGATATATCATGGAAGCCTTTCTGCCTTTAGCAAACTAAAGCATTTAACTACCGGCAGGCAAGCCAGCGCCGCATAAGATATTTTTATCCATGCGGCGCTCACTGCCTCCCTATTCCTGCGCCGCAATTGCGTCTTCCAGGTTATCAATTGGCGGCTGATTCATTTCGTATCCCGAATAACCAAAGTTCTGGTTAAGCCTGCCCTCCCTGTTGGCATTGATGTCTGCCTGCGGCACCGGCCATAGGAGGTGGTAGGGGCTTGCTGTGAATACAGCGCCGTACACTGTTTTTACGCCTTTGTTGTAAAAATTGTTATACCTGCTGAGGCGTTCATACCAGTAGCTGCTCTTTGAAAGGCCGTCTACTGTATAGGTTTTACCAAATTCGTCCGGCTGCTGGGTAAGTGCGAAAATATAAGACACACGACTCAGTTCCACATGCCGCAGTTCTTCATAGAACAATTCACGGGCTCTTTCGTCCATAATGGTTCCCATGTTGATCTCACCGGCGGTATACAGTTTTGTACAATGGGCCCGGCTGCGGATGGTATTCAGATCATTGGCAGCGGCCGCCTTGTCGCCTTTCCAGAAATAGGCTTCCGCACGCAACAGGTAGGTTTCTGCCAACCGGTAAACATACCAGTCGCTGGCGCCGCCGTTATAGTTATCCACCGTTTCACTTCTTGGAGATTCCACCCAGAGCTTGTAATGAGGCCAGTCATACCAGCAGCGGATCGTATCAATGACCAGCAGCTTGCCGGAGCTGTTATACTTCTGCAGTGGCTTTCCGTAATAAGGGTCTCCGCCTGAAAGCAGCGAGGGATTATTATACACCATATCTTCCATACGCATCCAGTTACCGGTAGCGGTGCTGTGGCGCAGATCTGCGGTATCCTCCCAGAGGGTATTGGTGCTGTACCAGGTGGGCCGCAGAATGCCAACGCCCCTGCCATAGGTTTTACGCAGGTCTATTTTATCATGCGTCAGTGTGTAGCTGGTGCTCATACCGGATTTGCCTGAAGGAGTGCTGATCAGCTGGTTACCGCTGCCTGAAATAAATGGCAGCGCGCTTCTCATGGAGAACACATCGTGGCGGCTGTTGGCAAAATCCTCCCGGCTGATAACGTTGAAGATAGCTTCCCTGTTGGTGGCAATGGTTTTGTTCGGGCCCCTGTGCAGGTCCCAGATCACATTCCTGGTAATGTTATGAATGGCAGGCATGGGGTTTACGAATGTGCCGAAGGGCGCTGTCATCAGCGAATAGCCGGAGCCGTTAATCAGTGTATTGGCAACCGCTATGGCCTTATCAAACTGGCCGGTGGCCAGGTAACATTTGATCAGTAATTGCTGACAGGCGCCTTTATTCACCATCCCGAAATCAGTGGCAGCTGGTACATGCTCCACGGCAAACTCCATGTCTGATACCAGTTGCTGCAATATCACCTCTCTTTTTGTGGAACGGAAATTGAATTTGGGATTAGTGATCTCTTTGGTCAGCAGCGGCACATCCCCGAACTGAAATACCAGCCACAGGTAGCGAAAAGCCCGGTGAAAATAAGCCATGCCCATCATCTGGTCACGCAGGTTGGCATCCAGGCCTGGCACCCTGTCCAGGTTAGAGATAATTGAATTGGCGTACTTCACGCCTTTATAGCCTTCAAACCAGAACCAGCTGATCTTATTGGTATTAATGTCGTTGTTATTGGAAGTGGGTGTGATCATGGCGTTCAGGTCCTGTGCGGGGCCGGATTTATCCGTTGTACCGATCACCGCCACATCTGAAAAGATCAGGTCAGTAAGCAGGGGAGCCGCTTCCCCTGCCCACACATACCTGAGGTTCCTGTTACAGCTGGTAATAGCTGCTTCCAATCCTTCCCTGGAAGTGAATGTAACAGACGGCTCATAAAAAGATAACGGATCCGGTTTCAGCCAGCTCTTTGAACAGCTCATTGGCAATTGTACGGCTATCCCCAACAGTATAATCCTTATAGATTTATATAGTGTGATCTTCATTGTTAATTCCGTTTAATACTTTTAAAAGGTGGCGCTTACTCCTATTGTATAGTACCTGGGCATCAGCGAGGTGGTTTCAGGATCCCAGTACTCCCAGTCTTTTGCCCATACCGCTACATTGCGCACACCTGCGTATATCCTGCATTGGCTCATATCCAGCCGGCTGGCAATATGCCTGGGCAGGGTGTAGGAAATGGCAACGTTGTCCAGGCGGATGTATGTCTTTTCAATAGCCCTTGGCGGCGTTATATTCTGCACGTCGGTAGAATTCAGCCTGGCATACACGTTAGAAGGGTTTTCCGGCGTCCAGTATTTCCTGACATAAGAGCTGGTCCAGGTAGTGCCTGCGCCAAAATTATTCAGGTAATCTGTAGAGGTCTGCTTATGCCCCCAGTTGGAATACATGTTGAAAGAAAATTCCAGGTTCCTGAATAAGGTAAAGTCATTACGCAATGTCCAGCGGAAACGTGGTGTGGTATAACCAAGGAATTGTTTGTCTTCATTCGTGTATCTTCCGTCATTGTTAACGTCTTCCACTTTTACATCTCCTGGTATTTCGCCATAGCGGGCAGCCTGTTCCCGTTCGTTCTCCTGCCATATGCCCTGTACTTTATAATCCCATATGGAAGAGATATCATGACCAATGAACCAGTTGTTGGAGATATCATCGATCTCTTTGGAACCTACCACCTTGCCGTCTGCATCCAGCACATCTTCATAGGTATAGTAAAGATGTTTGATCTTGTTCCTATTAAGGAAGAAACCAAAGGTGGTGGTCCACTCAAAATTCTTCCGGTCCATATTCAGGGTGGTAAGTCCCAGCTCAAAGCCTTTGTTCACTACCTCTCCCAGGTTGGTGGTAACGGTGCTGAAGCCTGTAAAATCAGGCAGGGATTGGTCCATCAGCAGGTCTGTGGTAGGCATGTAATACACTTCCATGTTACCGGTGATCCGGTTGTTCAGGAAGCCGAAGTCCAGCCCTATGTTCCAGGAAGAGGTAGCTTCCCACTTCAGGTCATAGTTGGCCATACGGTCTACATACAATTGAGAGAGCTCATATACGGTTCCGTCAGGCTGTACATAGGGATAACGTCCCTGACCGGTAGTCAGATTGGAAAGAGCCTGGTAAATATCAATGGAACGGTTGCCGTTCATGCCCCAGGACAGGCGCAGCTTACCGCTGCTCATTGGCTGCCAGTGGAAGAAACGCTCATTGGCAAAGTTCCATGCAAAGGCCAGTGAGGGGAAGGTGGCCCTTGGATTAGAGGCGCCAAATGCAGAGTAGCCATCCCTGCGGAGCGATGCTGTCAGCAGATACCTGTTATCATAGGAATAGAATAAGCGGCCCATGAGCGCATCTCCCGTGCTTCTGAAGTCATTGCTGCTGATAGTGGTCTTCAAAGGATTGGCGGCGCCCAGGTTGTGAAAGCCCAGGGCATCTGTGGGAGAAAAATCCCTGGCGGTGATGCTTTCTTTCCACCCTTTGTGCTCTTCAGCATTCTGCAGCAGCGTTACCTTCACGCTATGTTTTTGAGCGAAGGTATAGTCCCAGGTAATAATGTTATCTATCTGCCAGTCAAACTTCTTTTCGCTTTCCCGCACTGCTTTTCCATTGTCAGACCAGAAAGGGTTCTGTGAAGACTCATGATAGCGGTTGTAGAACCACTGCATGCGGGGTGAGAAATTGAGCTGATAGGTAATGTTAAACGGCAGCTTGATCGTCTGGTAAAGGGTGGTATTTAAAACGGTAAATCCTTTTTCCAGCTGTTTGTACTGGTTATGATAGGCGGTGTTGGAGCCCTGGTTCATACTGGCACCCATAGGCTGAGGGTCCAGCAGTCCGTTATCATCATACGGCAAGGCAAATGGCGAATTGTTAATGATCTGTCCGCCCCAGTCTACTGCCGGGTTACCATCTGAGCGGTCCTGGAAATTGATGTTCACACCGGTATGCATCCATTTGTTGATCTTGCCGTCTACCTTGATATTGGCCCTGTAAGCGCGGTACTGATCACCCACCACAATTCCTTTATTATTCAGGTAGCCCAGTGAAACATAATAGTTGAGTGCATCCTTGTTCCTTCCTGAAAAACTCACGTTGTAGTCCTGCTGCAGGCCGTGCTGAAATGAATTCTTAAACCAGTCGTAGGTCCTGCCTTTGGTGTAGTTCTGCCGTTCCTTGTCAAACAGGCCGATGCGGCGCAGCCATATATCATCCGGGTCGCCGGTCAGCGCATCATAGGCCAGCCAGTCGTTCATGGTGATACCATACTTTGCCAGGTTCTGTTCTGTTGGCTGTACATACATGGCCGGGGTGGCCCACCTGGTAGTACTGTTAAAGAGATCTGTACGGTAGTTCAGGTAGCCCTGTGCATCATACACTTCCCGCTTTTTACCCATGGCGGCTATTCCTGTATTGGCGTCAAAACGGACGGTGGGTTTATCGGTAGCGCCTTTCTTGGTGGTAATAATAACCACGCCGTTGGCTGATTTTGCACCGTAGATAGCGGCGGAAGATGCGTCTTTCAGCACATCGAAATGCGCTATATCCTGCGGGTTGATCTCAGACAGTTCTCCAAAGAAGATCACCCCATCCAGCACAATGAGCGGGTCATTGGCAGCTTTTAAAGATCGTTGTCCGCGTATCAGCATATCACCGCCGCCTTTTGCAGAGGTGTTCTGGCCAACATATAAGCCGGGCACCCCGCTGCGCAGCAGGTCCTGTACAGAACGCGGACTTTCCTTTTCCAGCTTTGTTGTCTTAAGCTGACTGATAGCGCCAGTAAGATCTTTCTTCTTCATGGTACCATAACCTACCACCACTACTTCACTCATTTGCTGATCCTGGTTCTTCAGTTGCACCCGCAGGGAGAAATCTGCGCCGGGTTTCAGGCTATAGCCCGACAGTACCTGCTTTTCAAATCCAATGAAGGAAAAGGCAAAGGTGTAGCCCGGTCCTGCAGGCAGACGGCTGAAAGTAAAAACACCCGCGCTGTCTGTTTGTACTGAAGCCGTAAAATTGCTTTCCGCATTGCTAACGGTTACGCTTACACCCCAAAGCGCCTCTCCTGTTGATTCGCTTTTTACAATGCCCGTAACATCCGCGCGGTTTTGCTGGGCAAAGGCCCATGCTGGAATAAGGCAAAGCATAGCAACTATGCCCAGCAGGGCATACGTGGAATTCCATTTTTTCATTTTAAAGTACAAGTCTTTAGTTAGGCAATAGAACGCCCCGATGTTGATCTGTGCAACATCCCGGAGAAATTGATTATCCTGATTTTGGCTATTTCTTTTTCCTTATAATATAACTTCCCTCCTTCTGCTCTACAGTAAGATGATTCAATAATGCTATATCTTTTAATATGGTCTCTAACGAATCTGTTTTCCGCATCCGCCCGGTAAAATATTTATTATGTACATCGGAAGGATAATAATAAATATCTACCTGGTAGTAGCTGCTGAGCTGATCAAACACTTCTGCCAGCTGCGATGTTTCAAACGTGTACCAGTCGGGCCTTTGCACCACATACCCTGTCCTGTTTGCCGGGCCTGCTTTTACCATCTGCTTACCCGGTGTACTATGTTTTACACTTGCCAGCATAGTAGCCTTATCATAGGTGAGCTCATCACCTGGCAGCAGTATCACATCATTCTTCCACTTTGCGTGCGCTGTATCGGCAGCAGCTACCCGTACCTTGCCATCATGCAGCTTTACCATGATCACATTACTCTTCTCAAACGCCTGCACGGTAAAGGAAGTACCCAGTACAGTGGTCACCAGTTTATCTGCATACACGGTGAAGGGCTGCTCCTCATTTTTAGCTGCTTTAAACAGCGCCTTCCCTGACAGGAATACCGGCCGCTTGTTATCTGTTATAAGCGCTGCGTAGAAACGTACGCTGCTCCCCGGTGATAGTATCACCTCAGATCCGTCTGCCAGCAGTACAGGCATCAGTGTATCGGTCGTATTCCTTCTTTCTTGCAGCAGCTCCTTGGTTCCGTAAGGGTCAGTTGTTGTAGCAACAAAGTCGCTTTTATCTGCCCGGTTGATCCATAATAAGGCGATCATCGCCGCCGCTCCTACCAGTGCTGCAGCTGTGAGCCAGGCCATACGCACCCTGCGGCCTTTCCCAAAGGAATGCCTGCTTACTGTTTTATACAGCTTTTCAGAAAGTTGGGGGTCCAGCTCCCGGTTCGGTGTAAAATTGTCCCAGTCCTCTTCCGTCATGTATTGATTCCACTCTTCCGGATTATTCCTGAAATATTCCAGCACCAGCTTCTTTTCTTCGTCACTGCATTCATTCCTGAAATACTTGTCAATTAATTCCTTTGGTATCATTTGCAGCTTGATAATGTGGAGCCTCCCGATACTATATCGTTTGAAAAAGAAGCATCCCCTAATGAGAAGAAAAATTTTTTTTCTATAACAGGGATAGCAGCACCAGCAGGGGTAGCGCTTTCCTTAAATGCTTGATGGCGAGGGTCATATGATTTTCTACCGTTTTAACAGAGAGGGAAAGCAGCTGGGCGATCTCTTTATAAGATTTGCATTCATAACGGCTTAGCTCAAATACCTTTCTCCTGACGGGGGGCATGTGGTGTACCACCTCCTTTATCCGCTGTTGCAGCTCCTTTGCCTCTACCGACTCAGTGATGTTTCCCGTAACATCTTGCCGGGGCTTTTCCTGTTTCAATACCCTGTCCCTCACAGCGTCCTTCCTGAACAGGTCAATACAGGTAGCCCGTGCTATATGAAATATCAGTTTGCTGACCGGCTCAGATTCATTTAACTGCTGCCGGTAGTCCCATAATTTAATGAATGTGATTTGTGTAGTCTCTTCGGCGATGTATTCGGAGTGCGTTTTAGACAGGACAAATAAGTATACCTTCCGGTGATATTCATTGAATATTTCACTGAAAACGGAGGTATCCCCTTCTTTCAATGCGGTAATGGTACTAAACGTGGACATGGACCTAAAAATACAAAAAAAGTAAAGCCCTGCAATGTTGCAGGGCTTTACATAATATCCTGCTGATCAGGGCTGGGAAAGCACAAAACTACTGCATGTTCCGTTAGACTCCAGGTTTAGGAGCTGCAGCGGGCGCCCGTTAATGAACACATGGCAGGTGGTGGATCCGCCGGCGCAATACCCCCTGTATACACAGGGTGAACCCTGGTCAGGTACCTGCTGCAGGTTGGTATACCCGCTTCCCGGGAACCTTTTACTGCTGGTTGCAAAAGCGCCTGCAATCGCCAGCGCAAATACCGTTGCTGATAATCCGAATTTTTTAAAGTTCATGTCAGTACAATTGAAATCAGATACTTGCCTACTTTTTTCTACAGGTTTTCGGCTCCGCCTGTTCTATTGCAATAGAAATGTTGTTACTGCACGATGGTGTAAGCGTTGAGGGAATGATCGCATACTGCAAACAGCTGGTTTCCCTTCACCATAAAATCGGAGATACGCCCTTTTTCCTCCAGGGGAATGTACATTGTATGCATATATGCGCCGTCGTCAAGCGAGTATACGTCTATGATCTCCGTATCCCGGCGGGCCTGCCAATGCTCATTATCAGCCACCAGGGTAGAAAGAATATAGATCCTGTTATTGGCCACGCTTGCCAGGCTGTTTACATATGCAGGCGGCGCCGAGAACTTACTGACGCCCGTAGGCAGCTTCGCCACCTGTATCTTGGCCCTGGTATTGGTGTCCAGGGTGTGACCTGTATAGAGGGTCTGGAGATTGGTATCCAGCGCTATAAACTCGTTCCGGTAGTGATATACATACAACAGCTTGCCCGTTTGCCTGTCATAATCCAATGTGCCGTCTGTACAGAAAACACCATCTACCTGTTTTTTAATAATATCTTTTGCCAGGTTCACATAGGGCGAGTCCGTTTTTATCTTTACAAGGATGTTGCGGCCATTACCCAGGGAATCCATATGAATGCTGCGGGATATAAAAGAGGTGGAAGAAACCTGCTGCAGCACATTAAAGAAGCAGCTTTGCTGCAGGAACCTGCTCATTTGCAGATCATCCAGCGTTCCCCTGTAAAGGGCAGGTGTGCTTCCTTCTGCCAAATACACCGCAGGAGAATCTACCATGATCCGCGCCAGCTTCCAGGCGTACCGCTCACCAGCAGGGATTTTCAGTGTAAGCTGCTGTGTATCCTGCAGCTGCTGATGCACCCGCAGCAAATGCAGTGAGGCAGAATAGTTGCCCAGGTAGATCTGTTCTTCACTGTGCCCCGCTATGTAATAGGCGGGATATTTCAGTTCCAGCGAGTTTTTAAGTGTGGCCGCATGTGGGAGCACCCTGCGGGTAAAGCCATTCTTCTTTTCATTAGGCTTTTCTGCAAATGCATACAGGATCAGCACCAGCACAATACAGGCTGCCACACACAGTGCGGCAAATCGGAAGGGTTGCATCATGGTATGTTCTTTAAGCGTGAGCCAGTTTGGTATACAGCCACATGCCCAATAGCGCAAGGGCAGCAAAAACAATATTAAAATAGAGATGCTGTGTCCAGCTCATTTGGGAGATCACGCCCCCGCACGAGCAAGGTATCTTATCAGACAAGGTGACCAGCACAATAATGTACACAGTGAAAAGGGTCATCATTGCAAAAGAGGCATACAGACCAGCCCGCCGGTAGCGCGGGATCACCAGCAGCAAAGCGATCACTATTTCAGCCAGGGGAACTACAATGGCCAACACAGGTGCAAACCGCGTAATAAGGGGAGACTGCCCTATAACGGCCCGGAAATTCTGGTAATCAATAAACTTGCTGACAGCGGTATAAACGAACAAAAGAATGAATAAGAGACAAATGGTCTCCACGACGGTTTTTCTTAACATGGAATACGCATTTACAGACGGAGTTACGCAATAGTTTTCAGGAAAGTCTTCGGGTTCACACTGGCATTCATTGGCTATTTTGCTATCGTAATCTAAGAAATTATTCTGAATATTTCCAGCTGCCTGTTTTTTTTTGTCAGATTGACACATTTTCCGGCAGTATACTAACAGTATACTAAATTAAAAGAGGCCGCCTCATAAATGAGAACGGCCTCTTTGCTGCCTTCAATATGGAATAGTTAATTATACCCCGGGTTCTGCTTCAGCGCAGGAGATGTATTCACATTCATTACATTCTGCCCGATAGGGAAAATACTGGTATGATCATCCCCATCCGGTTGCTTATCCCACCAGGTACCGCTGTTGAACTTGCCAAAACGCACCAGGTCTGTACGGCGGCGGCCTTCGCCCAGGAACTCGCGTCCCCATTCATCGAGCAGCTCCTGCTCTGTGAGGGTGCTGCCACCGGCATCATAGAGGCTGGGAGATCCTGACGGGTAGTAACGCTGGCGTACGGCATTCAGCAAGGTAGCGGCAGTGGCTTTGTCGCCCGCCCTGAACTTACATTCGGCAAGTGCATAGTAGATCTCCGCCAGCCTTACTTCTGCATAGTCGGATTCTATCCTGTGAGCATCATCCGTAGGATAGAAAGGATATTTAACAAAGTAAAGCCCTGAGTTCTGGTCGGCATGCGTCATGTCCGACTGCTTGTCGCTGGGAACTTCATTAGGGCCATAGCTCACCAGCCTGTCTCCCACCTGTCGGTTGAAGATACCTACCTGGTCGCGGATGTAAAGCGTATAGCCATTATCGCTGGTAACGGTATCCTTACCATCGTTATACACCAGGTAACCGAAGAGGAACATACCTTCGCGTGTACTGTTACCCAGGTTCTTGTATAGTTTCAGGCGCACATCATCCGGATACTTTGCAAACTTAAGGAAAGGCTTACCCAGCTGAAAGCTGTATTCGTTGCCGTCTACATCACGTCCGGGCTGCAAAGCATATTTGGGGTTCATATTGCCCCAGTCTGTAAAGCCGAAATACTGGGAAGCCTTGTAAGGCCCGCCCCACCAGTACATACCGCCATCATACTGCCAGTGGGTACGGCCAAAGGAGCCTGGAAACGCGAAGATGGTTTCACCGCTCTTATCATTGTTCCAGTCAAAGGGCTCATCCCAGCGCTGTGCCAGGGCATAGTTACCATACTTGTTATTGATGATATCCTGGCAGATCACCGCACAATCATTAAAGTGGTCTTCCCCTATATACACTTTTGCATTCAGGTACAGACGCGCCAGCAGTGCACCGGCGCCTGCTTTTGTCCAGCGGCCCTGGAAGTTTTCGGTACCGGGGTCTCCTTTGGCCGCCAGATCTGGAATGGCTTCCTTCAGTTCCGTTTCAATGAATGTAAACGTTTCTTTGGGAGTAGCCTGTGCTACGCCTTTGGTTTCGCCTTTGAACGTAGTAACCAGTTCTATGTTACGGTAAAGGTCAAACAGGCGTATGTAATACCAGCAGCGCATTGTTCTCAGCTCTGCTATCAGCTGTTTGAGTTCTGCATCTGTCATAGAGAACTTCGAAGCGTCCAGGCTTCTCAGATCTTCCAGCGAGTTATTGGCCTGCGCAATGCCCTGGTACAGGTTGTTCCATCCATCGCTGGTATAGTTGTCCTGGGGGGTCCAGGTATGATAGTGTAAACGGTAATAGGTACCGCCATCATACCAGTGCCCCTGGCGGTTAGGCGTCATGATCTGGTCGCCGGTGTTTTCCTGCATCATGAAGGTAGTGCCCTGCACGGTCCAGTAACCATGCTCAAAGGTGCGCAGGAAAGAACGGTACACGTCATCTTTTGTCTGGAAGAAATTAGATGAGTTTACCTTATCATACAATGTTTCATCAAGATTGGTACAGGCGGCTGACAATACGCACAAACCACCTGCTATAAGATATGTTCGGAAAAGATTCTTTTTCATGTTCGCGGATATTTAATCACTCAGAAATTAAGTTGCACACCAAACAGCACCTGCGTGGTAGACGGATAATAGGCTTTGCTGCCACCACCGTCGGAATTGGTAAGTATGCCGGGATACAGACCGTTTACCGGGTAGGCTTCCGGGTCAATGCCCTTAAAGCTGGTAAAGGTGGCCAGGTTCCTGGTAGAGGCGTATACACGCAGCGATTCAAAGTATTTAGACTTGGAATTGAGGGTGTAACCAATTGTCACCACATCCAGCTTTACATAATCTCCTTTTTCCAGGAAGTAATCATTCAAAAAGGCCAGTGTGTTCTGTCCGCTGATATGCGCATTTTTGCCATAGGCAGACTCCAGCACGTTGGTATTCTGCTGTACATTCTGCAGGCCGTAGTAGAAGTCGTGTACATTGAAAATGTCATAGCCAAAAGCACCGCGGAAGTATACGCTGGCATCCCATTTCTTATAATTGAAAGAGTGACCAAGGCTGGCTGTAAAACGGGGAAGGCCATTACCTACGATCTGCTTATCGTCATTGGTAGCCTGGTTAGACGGGATGGGCTTGCCTCCTTTGTCGTATACCAGGAAATTGCCCTGATCATCCACACCCGCATATTTCCACATATAGAAGTTGCCGATACGCTCGCCTTCCTGCAGGCGTTGCGCCGTACCGGGACTACCGGGCGCGGGCATTCCCACTACATCAATAAAGCCCTGGCCATGGTATTGGTCGTTGGAGAAAGAAACAAATCGGTTGTTGTTGGTAGCGCCTGCAAAGGATATACTGTAGTTGAAATCTTTCCGGTTAACGGCCAGCACATTCAACTGCAGCTCCAGGCCCGAATTCCGCATAGAGCCTACATTAGCATAGGTCTGCGTCTGGATATTCGGCGGTATGGGCACATTATAGTTACCCAGCAGATCCTGCTGCCTGCGCTGATAGTAGTTAATACTACCGCTCACCATACTGTGGAACAGCGAGAAATCAAGGCCTACGTTCCAGTTATGTGCTTTTTCCCAGCGCAGGTTGTAATTGGTATTCTGCCCGGGGCCCCACACCTGGTAATAGGTACCATTGAGCGGATAATAGCCGTAACCGTTATACAGGTCAAGCGAGAGGTAGTTGCCGAAATCCTGGTTACCGGTAACGCCATAGTCGCCGCGCAGCTTCAGTTCATCCACCCAGGTAAGGTCCTTCATGAATTCCTCGCTGCTGATACGCCAGCCCAGTGAGAATGCAGGGAAATACCCCCATTTGTTATTGAAGCCGAATTTGGAAGATCCTTCATAACGCAGACTGGCGGTAGCCAGGTACTTGTCGTTGTAGGTATAGTTCAGACGGCCAAAGAAGGCGATCAGGCGGGAATCGTTCTTGGTACTTCTCATCCCGTTACGTCCTTCCACCTGTTGATAAATACCGTTACCCAGGTTGTTATAGGTAAATGCATCAGAAGTAAAGCCGCGGTTCTCTGCATACAATTCAGAATACTGAAAATACTGGAAAGAATAACCACCCAGCGCTTTTAATGAATGACGTCCTTTATTGAGATTATAATTACCTATCCACTCAAAGGTCTTCTGATCTGTTTTAGCATATTTGCGGTTAGCAGAACTCTGACCGCCCTGATTTTTGAGGGCATAGGTGGAGGTGGAAGGCCGGAAGAAAAAGTCAAAATAATCCCTGGTGGTTTCACCGAGGGTGATCTGGCTGGAAAGGTTGGGCGATATATTTAGCCTGATAGTGGCATTCAGATCCAGGAACTTTGCTTCTGATCCGCTCAGTTCCGTCTTCAGTCTTTCAACGGGATGAAACACTTCCGATCCGTTATCCAGGAAATAGCGGTTGGGATCATTCGGATCCATCACCGGTTCAGTAGGATTCAGTGACAAAGCCATGTTGAACACATCGTAATCAGCATCATTCCGTTTGAAATAACGCGGCGCTACCACCAGTCCCATATTCCAGAGCTCATTCTTGGAAGTATGGTTCAGTGATACACGGCCGCCATACTCTTTACGGCCGGAGCGGATATCCACGCCCTGGGCGTTTTTATAGTCAACAGTTGCGCGGTAATTATTGCGCACATCGCCTCCTGAAAAAGAGAGTGTATGCTTATGTGAAAATGCAGCATCGCGGCTGATCTCTTTTGCCCAGTCTGTTCTGGCGCCATAATCCGTGCCCCTGTTCTGTTTTACGAATTCTTCCGCAGAAAGGGATTTCAGCGTGCGGGTGGGAAAGTCGAAAGTGGTATAACCGTTATAGGTCACCTGCGGACCGTTGCCCCTGCCGCCTTTTTTGGTGGTGATCATGATCACGCCATTGCTGCCTCTTGTACCGTAGATGGCAGACGCGGCGCCATCCTTCAGCACGTCTATCGATGCAATGTCGTTCTGGTTGATATTTTCCAGGTTGGCGCCGGGCACCCCGTCCACAACGATCAATGGTCCCAGCCCGGCATTACGGGAAGATACGCCGCGCAGCTGTATCACCGGGTTGGAGTTGGGATCTGCCGTACCCGTGTTGGAGATGGTAAGACCGGCTACTTTGCCCTGTAAAGACATCAGCGGGTTGTTGCCGCCAACTGCCAGCAGTTCCTTGTCAGAAACGTGGGTAATGGCGCTGGTTACTTCACGGCGGTTCAGGGTACCATAACCCACCACCACCGTTTCATTTAATCCCACGGCCTTATCCTGCATCACAATGTTGATCTCGCGGCGGGCGCCCACTTCAATGGTCTGCGGTTCAAAACCGATGGCAGTGAATTCCAGCGTTACCTGCTGATCGCTGCTTACATTCAGCTTGAAGCGGCCGTCAACATCTGAGATAGTACCGGTGGTGGTGCCTTTAATGGCAACTGTTACACCCGGCAGCGGTTCTCCCTTGGCATTTGTTATTCTACCCTGGATGGTATATTGCTGCATCACCGCCCCCTTATCCGCAGCGCTTTCCGAGCGTACCACGTACAGCGGTGAGATGACAATATTGCTGCCGATCTGTTCAAAGACCAGCGGCTGGTCTTTCAGCAGCAGTGCCAGCGTTTCCTTCACCGTCCTGGTACCCTCGGGCAGGGAAATATCAGCGATATTGCCCAGGGCACGTTTGTTATAGGCGTAGGTGAAGGGTGTCAGCTTTTGCAGTTTTTTCAGTGCGGTGATCAGCTTCTCTTCTTTAAGCGCCAACCGGACTGTTATATCTTCCATGTCCTGTCCCCGGGTACTATGGGCCAGCAATACCTGAAACGAACACGACATCACGAAGAACGAAAGAAGGCTCACTCTCATAATCTGTTTCAGTCTTTTTTGATAAGCAGCAGAAAGGTGTCCATAGCGTGGAGTTCTAGCAATAGCATCGCTTTCTGCATTTTTTGCAGAAAAAAACATAGATTTAGCTTGTTTTAAATGGTGACTTAATCAGTTAAAACGGTACAGCCGCTTTGACCTCGCACGTCAGAGCGGCATTTTTGTAATGGTCAGGTATCTTTTCCTTTCATAACATTGGTTTTAGTAGAATAACTAATAATGCTTACCTGCAACCCTGGCCCGAGAGCAATACGCTGTCTCCGCTGATATGGAATTCCAGGTTATTGACGCGTGCAATGATCTTTACAATATCTTCCAGCGGCTCCTGCCGCACAAAGGCAGCTGTGATATGGCAGTCTGCCAGCGCAGGATGCGCGTAGATGAACTTAACGCGGAAACGCTCTTCCAGCATACGGCCGGCCTCCAGCATCGGCAGGTCATCAAACAGCAGGTCCTGTTTTCTCCAGTCGGCTGCCTGCTCCACATTTCCTTTCAGCTTCTCTACGGCATTATCAATACCGCTGATCTTTACCTGTTCATTGGGCTGAACAATGCCAACGGTTCTTAAGCCGTGCACCACCTTTACCTTACCGCTGGTCACCGTAACCGTAACATCCTTATCGGCAGGATAAGCGCGGATATTAAAAGATGTGCCCAGCACCACGGTTCTTACTTTCCCGGTATTCACCACAAAAGGACGGGTATCTTTCCTGATGGTGAAGAACGCTTCTCCTGAGAGATGCACCTCCCTTGCATTTTCGGTGAACCCGTTCCGGTATTCCAGGGTAGAGCCCTCATTGAGCAGCACCTTGCTCTGGTCTGGCAGTACAATGTATTGATGCTCCGGTTTATCCGGAGCGGTCTTCGGCATAGTTTGCGGCACTGCCTGCGCCACCTCTCTGACTGCCATACCGGGTCTGAACAGGTAAATCCCGCCTGCCATCGCGCCCAGTGTAACGGCGGCGGCGGCCCACCACCACAGGCGGCGCAGCCTGGAAGCTCCGCGGTCCTGTTCAATAATGTTCCTGAAAATGGTTTCCGCGCGGTCCGGGCCCTGTTCTTCCTGCGGCCAGTCCTGGTCCCATCCCTCTCTGATCAAATCCCGCAGTTCCTCGTCGTACTCCGGTTGGCCGATATAGGTCCGCATCTCGGCTACCTCTTCAGGAGTAAGCGTTTTATCGAGGTAACGCCTAAACAGGTACGCAAACCTTTCATGCGTCTGCATAGCACAATATTTTAGGTAAAAAATAGCACCTGTTTACCGGGCTTTATAGTAAGACTGTGGAAATGGAAAACAGGAGTATATGATTTTCAAAAAAATTTTGCCAGCAGGCTGATGCCAATCATCAATGCATTAATATAGGGGCTGATATGGTCTTTTATTACACGCAGGGCGTGTACCAGGTGGGTTTTAACTGTATTACGGGAAATCTTCAGGGTATTGGCGATCTCCTCATGCTTCATACCATGATCGCGGCTAAGGTTGTAGATCAGCTGCTGCCGGGGCGACAGCTTGGCCAGGGCATCTCTTAACAACAGCTGCTGTTCTTTTTCCAGGAGGTGCAGCTCCGTAGTATTGGCATAGTGGCCGCCTTCCTGCTGCACGGTGTCCCGGGTCTGCTGTTCCCGCGCCTGCTGTTTCAGCATGTCGAACATACGGTTACGCGCAATAGCGTACAGCCAGGCGCTGAAATTTTCAATGGCGGCCAGGTCTTTGCGTTTCAGCCATACTTTCAGGAAAACATCCTGTACCACCTCGTCTGCCAGGGAGGTATTTTCAGACAACCGGAGGGCATAAGTGTAGATCCGCCCACGGTAGCGGTCAAACAGGCAGCGGAACGCCGCCTCATCGCCGGCGGATATTCCGGCCAGCAAGGTTAGGTCGCTAATATCTTGTTTCTGAACCATGTATCACCCCTTAACGTGGACAGCCGTGCTGTTACGGGGGTAAGATAGAAATAAATTTTTATAACACCGACAAGAAAAGGATAAGTACCCGGGGAAGCTGTAAAAGGCCGCCAACTTTCGTTGACGGCCTTTACCTTCAAGGATGATATCAGGATAGATAGGCGGCGGTTTAGTTCAGATCCCAGAAGATCCTGGTATTCCTGGTATCTTTGGAAGATACCTTGGAATAGTTTTCTGCATTATACAGCTGCTCTGCAGAAGGATACAACAAACGCAGCGGAGGCGTGGTAGCGCCTGAAGCGGAAGCCGTAGCAAACTTCAGTGCCGGGTATCCTGTTCTTCTCTGCTCCGCCCATGCCTGGCCAGCCTGCAGGATAAAGAAATGCTCCCATTTCTGTGTATAGATCTTCTCCAGCTTTTGTGTGGCAGTTCCGCTGTAGGCGATAGCCGGTTGCTGAAGGTACGACAGAATAGCAGGTTCCTGCGGCACACTCAGTGTATCCCAGTCCAGGCCTCTTAACACCACAGAGTGGTTAAGGTCATAGTAGAATGCTATTGATTGGCGGATGCCTGTTTCATAAGCATTCTGGGCTGATCCCAGGCTCCACCTTTCATAAGCTTCAGCCTGCAGGAAGCTGGCTTCAGATGCAGTGAAAAGTACGCCCGGAATGTTATAGTTATAATTGAAAGTAGCAGAATCGAAAGTGGCGTATTTACCTACTGTTTCAAAATCATTGGAGCTGCCGTTATAAGGAAATCCAACATATTGGCCAGACTGGTTGGTATCCCAGTATACGGGAGTACGCGGGTCATTATTAGCCAGCATCAGGGTATCGAGCAGGAAGGCCGGCGCAACACGGAAGTCGGAAAACACACCACCCAGGTCGCTCTTCAGTGCAGTCGGGCTCATTTTTATCACCGCATTCTGCGCGTTGTCAGTGATCAGCGGATAAGTAGCCGGATCGGCCAGCATGGCGGTTACCTCAGTCCTGGCATTTGCTTCACTTACATTTGAAATACGCATCAGCAGGCGTAAGCGCAGGGAGTTGGCGTAGCGTTGCCACTTGGAGATATCGCCCCTGTACATCATATCCTGCAGTTTCAGCTCGGCAGAAACGGAGTTGATAATGTTGGCGGTATCAAAAAAGGTATTGATGGCCTTCAGGTTTGCGATAAAAGTATTGTACAGCGTAGCTGCATCATCAAAGGGAGCACCGGTTGCCTGGCGATCTGTATTCAGGCTTCCTGCCCCGTTGAACGGAATATCGCCCCACATATCGATCATCTGCGAAGCCTGGTCATACAACAGCACTTCGGCACATTTCAGGAATACTTCCTGCTGTTGCTGCTGTGCGGCGGGCAGCGCTTTGTAGGTAGTCTGCATTTCCCTGTAAGTGCTCATGATGCCGGGGCCATAGTAGTTAGGATCATTATCATCCTTGCTCCAGCTACCGGCGTAAAAATCCGTCCAGCGGTCCTGGGTATAGGAAGTGGAGGGAATGTACATCTGCGTGGCAGGCTGCAGCGCCACCATCTGCGAATAAGGTGCAGTGGTAGACATGATAAAGGTATAGTAATCCCAGTAGGAAGGACGTACACGTTTATTCATGTACATGCCTGACAACAGTTTTCCCAGCGAGCCGTTGGTTGTTAACTCCGGGTTCATGTAATCGTCTTCTATCCTTTTCTTACAGGAAGCAAAAAGGCCTGCCAGGATGATCAGGATGGTTGTATTTATCAAAAGTCGTTTCATCAGATAATTTTTAAGACATTCAGCAATAGAAATTAAAAGCGCGCACGCAGGCTAACACCTAAACTCCTGGTCGGGCCTACGGTACCGTTATCCACACCCTGGTTCAGCCAGCTGGAACCAACTGCCACTTCCGGGTCTAAACCATAGGGCAGTGATTTGTACAGGTAGAACAGGTTACGGCCAATCAATGCCAGCTGCAGCCCCTGAAAATGCAATTTTTCAGCGAATCCCTTGGGCATATTGTAGGTAAGGGCCACTTCACGCACCTTAATGTAGTTATTGTTGGACACCGCGGCAGCATAGTCGCCTTCCGCTCTCCAGCCAAAGTTATTTGAATAATAAGCACCGGCGGAGATCACTTTCGTATTGGGCCTGCCATCTTCCGTTACACCCGGCAGGATCAGACCATCATTACGGGTGCCATTGGGAGCGGCTACATAATCTGCAGAAGCATAGTCGATCACGTTATAAGAGAGACCGCCATGCGCTGCATCCCTGTACTGGAGCGTACCTTCAAACATACCTGCACCAATCTGGTAGTAGGTAGGAATGGATACCAGCTTACCGCCGAAACGGTAATCCAGCGTAACATCGAGTGAGAAATTCTTATACGTGAACGTGTTGGAGAAACCACCCACGATCTTCGGCATCATGTTGCCAACATATTTGTATTCGTTAAGATTGTTGGTATAGTAACCATCGGCGTTCACAATGTAATTGCCGTTGGCATCCTGGTTACGGGGATGTACATAAATGTTACCGAGGGCATCACCCACTTCTGCTTTCACGATCAGGTAACCGCCGCCTTCCACGTTCCAGGTGAGGTCTGTCAGCGTTTCAGGAAGCGATGTCAGCCTGTTCCTGTTAATGGCAAAGTTAAAGCGGCTGGTCCAGCGGAAATCTTTCAGCGTTAAAGATGTTGCATTGATGGCTGCTTCGTAGCCGTAGTTGGACAGGTCGCCTGCATTTACTAAAGTAGAAGTGGCGCCGGTAGACGGAGCTGAGCTGGCAAGCAGTATCTGGCGGCTCACCTTGTTGTTATAGTAACTGAAATCTACGCCCACTTTACCATCAAACAACCTTGTTTCCAGGCCAACTTCAAATTCCCTTTTCCTTTCTGACTGGATGTTCGGGTTACCGAATGAATTGCTTTGTGCCTGCTGATACAGGATGGTAGAACCATTGTAAGCAAGGCCATATTGGTAATAACCTACATTGGCCTGGTAAATGGCAGGATGGTTACCTACCAGCCCATAAGAGGCTCTTAACTTACCATAGTTCACAAAAGCAGGCAGATCGATCACATCAGAGAAAACAAAGCCTGCATTCACTGATGGATAGAAATAGGAATTTTCATTGGCCGGAAGCGTAGAGGTTACCTCCTGGCGAATAGTACCTTCCGCATACAGGAAGTCTTTGTAGTTCAGGTTCAGTATACCGAAACCTGCAATATCTATCTGTTCGGCACGTGCGGCAGATGTTTTCAGCACGCCTGCAGAGTTGGCGAGGCTGAACCAGTTTTCGCTCGCAAGTCCCACATCTGTGGATGACAGCTGATAGGTATAGTTCTGCTTTCTGCCGGTGAAGCCTCCTGATACGGTAAGACCAAGATCTTTGGTAAGCTTCGGGCTATAGGTCAGCATTACGTCGCCGTAGAAAATGTTATTATTCCTTTGTTCTACCTGGTATTTACCGGTATAACCAAAGCCCACGGGCTGTGTATTGTGTTCTTCTGTTTTTGCCTGCCAGCCGGTAAAGTCTCCGCCTACACGGCCCCTGAAGCGCAGGTTATCCAGGATGCTTACGTTCAGCGTTGCGCTGTTGATGAAGCGGTTCTGCCTTTCGTCGTAGTTGTTACGCAGGTTGGTCCACAGGTAATCCATCAGGTTGGCAGCCCTGAAACGGTAGGCCAGGCGCTGATCCTGGTCATAGTTCAGGTTATCCGCCGCTACATATTTATAACCATTGGTGGTCTTATACCTGTCGAAGTAAGTTTGCATATCGTCCACGCGGCTGAAGAAACCGTCATAAGAACTGAATACATTGGTCAGTGTATATGGCCTGTTATGGGTAAAGTTGTTGTTGTAGGTAGATACCAGGTCAACTGTAGCTTTCTTACCTATTTTCAGTGTACCGTTGAAATTGAAGTTGTTCTTATACAGGTTACTACCGGGCAGAATGCTCTTGTAGTCTGTACGTGTGTAAGAGAAACGGTAGTTGCCATAATCTCCTGCATTGGACAATGCCACATTTGCAGTGGAGTTATAACCGCTCTGGTAAAAATCGCGATAGTTGTTCTTGTTGGCTACATACTTGCGGGTAGTACCATCCCAGTATGTAAAGTCTCCGCCGTCAAACTTCGGACCGAACTGTCCGTACGCCCTGTAGTAAGGGTGCCTGGAACCATCTGCTTCTGTAACCCAGCCATCAGCATCCGCAATACCGTTCAGGATATTGGTCTGTGCATCGTAGCCCGGGCCGTATTCATTCTGGTAGTCGGGGCTGTAAGCCAGGTTCTCTTTGGTATAGATATAGTTTACATCTACACCCAGTCCCCTGGTTTTGCTGCCTTTCTTGGTAGTGATCACGATCACGCCGTTGGTAGCTTCAGAACCATACAGTGCGGTGGCGCTGGCGCCTTTCAGTACGGTCAGGCTTTCAATGTCTTCCGGGTTGATATCCACAGCGCCGTTACCGTCAATCCTGTTGTTGGTGGTACCAAAAGACGTACTGGTAAGGTTGTTGAAGTTCCTGATAGGCACACCGTCTACTACGTACAAAGGCTGTGTGCTGTTGTTGATGGAGGTTACCCCTCTCACCTGTACGGAAACCGCGGCAGCTGCACCACCGGGCGAGGCCACCACCTTCACGCCCGCCGCTTTACCATACAGCGCAGACGCAAAATTGGGGCTACCGGTCTGCGTAAGCTCTTTGGAGGTAACGGTGCTTACGGCATAACCCAGCGCACGGGATTCTCTTTTAATACCCATGGCTGTTACCACCACTTCATTTAATCCCTTACTGTCAGGCGCCAGTTGTACCTTTGCGGCATTATCCGCTGCAACTTCTTTTTTCTGGTAACCGATGTAGGAAAAAATGAGTATGGCATTGGGGCTGGCTTTAAGCGAGTACGAACCATCCTCCTGTGTAGAGGTGCCATTGGTAGTACCTTTTTCCTGGACGCTTACGCCGATAAGCGGACTGCCCTTTTCATCGGATACAGTTCCTGTAACTGTTTTTTTCTCCTGTGCGATGGCGCTGAATGCGCATAGCAGTAGCAGGACCGTGCATACAATTAACGATCTTTGCATTGATTGCTTTGTTTTTTGTTTTAAAGATTAGTGTGTTAAAGCAAAAAAATCCCCCTGCGCTCTTTAGCGCTGTATTTTTCAGTTATATTTTCATATGTACAGAATAGTTTAGATCCGCCGGAGTGCTATACTACACCAGTGTTCCATTGTTGTGGTTTTTGTTGTAACAGAAAATTTATGTTTTCATGATGCGCTTCCCTTGTCATTTTCACCATTATCTTATCTGCACATGTAGAAGAACCAGGAATAAGCAATAGTTTCCTTGGATACTTTTGGTTGAATGAGATGGTTATGATAGGGAATAACCGCCTGCTAAAACGGCCTGCATTCATTGTTACGTACATCTTTTTTTCACACTGCCGATAAACTTAGATAAAGTTTTCAGAATGCGCAAAAGGTTTGTTAAAAAAGAGAAAAGATGATCAGTCTTTGTAAAAAAAACATCAGGTAATTGGACAGTATTTTGATTGTCAAGTTTACACTATTATTTGTTAAAACGTTTTACTGGCAAGTGATTCAGTTTTATGTTATATTTGCTTTATCGGGAGAAAACGGGGTTTCATCGATAAAGTTTTCATGTTTGGCGGATGAAGATGCACTAGCTGAATGACAGTTTATCTGCACAGCCCCATACCCCCCAAAAAATTGATCCAGATCATCAAATTACACCCCCTGTTCTTCCAATGAAAAGTTTCCCTTATTTTTAATTAAAATCAATCCTTATGGCGCTCCAGACCGGCGTTCTGAAATTCACCGGCAAAATGCAGAACGTCATCGGCTACCGCAGAAATGGTAAATATTTTCTCCGTAGCATGCCGGACAAAGTAAGACAGACAGCTGCCACCCGGCGTGCTGCCCGTCACTTTGGTGTGGCCAGCCGTAAAGGAAAACTGGTTCGCAACGCCTTCCGCCCCCAGCTGGATATACGCGACGGCACCCTGGTGAACCGCCTGAACAGGTTATTTATACAGGCCGGTCCGCATGATTTTCCCCAGCTCCGGGGCTTCCGCATTAACCGACATACCGGACTGGAAAAGCTGTTCACCATTCCACCGGTGTTCACGGCAAACGGCGCCCTGCACATCCCCCCACAGGAGCTGCTGGCCCAGGGTAATAACACCCACGTAGCGCTGCGCCTGATTGCCAGCCGCATCAGCTTTGCACAAAACCGCGTGATCAGTACGGAAACGGCCACCACGATCATCGGCCTTCAGCCGGATCAGCCCTTCAGGGGCATCACTCTGAACGTTCCCGTTGAAGGAGATGGCGCCCTCATCGTAGTACTGCAATACCACGCCTGTAAAGCCGGTAATGGTGTACTGTACCCCTGCGGCGACCGCCGCTATATGGCCGCCGATGTGATCAACCTTACTATCCCCGTTACAGAACTTACAAACACCGCGTTCCTGGTAAAAGCCGGGCGTAAACGTTTTATCTTCCGTAAAGGCGCTATCTCTTTTACGGCAAAGCCTGTACCTGGCAGCCGGGAGCGCTGCAGCAGCCTGCGGAGCAACAGCACCACGCCCCTAACGGCAACCGGTTCTTCCATTTCACTGCCGCAGGAGCGGCCCGAAAGACCATCCGCGTCTCTCACGCCGTCATCACGGGGGCCCTGCCCCCCTGTATAGCATCGCCTGGGGGCCTATCAGCTCCCCGTTCTTCATCCCGCTAAATGCAACATTCCTTCTTTAACCCGGGCGCTCCGCCCGCGGAAAACCCGTGCCCTCACCACCCGGAACCCCCTTTCTTTCATCTTTTAAATAGTACTTTCCTATCTGCCGGGGACCTTCACCCTGCACTTCCAACCTGCAAACCAATCTCCAGCCTTCAACTTCATACCACCAACCCCTCCGTCTCATCCCCTGCTGAAGTCCCGATCAACTCCACCTTATGTCCATAAAGTATTGAGTTACAGTATAGTGCTGCCAGGCGTATACAAGCCGCTTACTTGACGGGCATGCTTAGCGCTTTCCACGTTCTTTCCGCGTGGGTGCTTAGTAAGTGTTTAGTGCGTGCTTAGTAAGTGTTTAGTGGGTGCCGTATATTTGCGGCATGCTCGCATTGCCCATCACCATCCGCATTCCCAGTGACAACGAAATCAGCTACCGGCCCGACTACGATGAGATCCTCCGCAAAAGAAAGCAGGCCAGGATACAGGAAGGCTACAGCCTTACCCTCAACGAAGCGGGCACGCAGCGTTTGCCGTACCGTTTTCAGGCCACCATCAATATTGACAACCACCGCCTGTGGGCGCTCTTCCAGGACCTGGCCCTTACATTGCCTGCAAAAGTGAGCTGCGTATACGGACTTACAGATGATGAAAGCGCCACCACTGCACTGCTGCAAAAACAGTTTATACTGGACCAGCTGGAAAAATACCGGGAGGAACTGACACAGGATTGCCAGCTGGAATTCGGCCTCCTGTTCCAGACCAAAGAGGTGCTGATAGAACTAAGTGTGAGCGAAAGCAAATACCTCCGCTACTGGGGTGTAGAACTGGAACGCTTTAAACTGCTGATGCAGTCATTCAAACTACCCGCTGTTAAGGGACTGGAGTTTGTGGATGAATATCCCAAAATAGTCAGCCCCCTGCGCGATCACATTCCCTCCGCTAAAGCACCGGAAAGTGTAGTGTATTACCTTGACCAGGTCTTTCATGTAGACAGAAGCGGTCCCGAGCCTTTCTTTGACTAACGCTATTTTTCTATCGCTATCGTACACAGTGCATACTGCGCCATGTTCTGATCCTTATTGCGTACGTTCAGGAAATACAATCCTTCTGCAGTAACAAAGAAATTATCCAGCGCCAGGCCATCCGGCAAAGCCGCTTCTCCCAGGTATTGAAGATCGCTGTCAAACGCTATCAGGCTGGCGCGCTTGCCTGCCGGTTTTCCGTTGGCTAATTCAGGCTGTGCAGGCGGCAGTTCCAGTATCCTGTAATAACGGTTGTGATAAGGGTCGCAGATGATGTTGCGGTACGATGGTGTGCCCGTATAATATTGCAGTGCATAATCCACATCCAGTACCTGCTCACTGCTTTTAGGCAATGCCATAGATGTAATGCAGATCTGCTCACGGCTTCCTGCATAAACATCCTTGTGCTGCCAGCTGCTGTCTACCAGCCGTATATGATGATCTGCAGGGAAACTCAGCAACAGCAAACGTCTTTGTTCATTATACGCGGCATAGGGCGTTCGCAGGTGTGAGCCGCCCCAGTTATGCTCCCGGTACACCTCCGGGTAAGCAATACGATAGCTGGTGTTGCCGGTCTTTAATTCGATAGTGGCACAAACAGTACGTGCGGCAAAAGGTTCTCCTTCCTGCTCTCCCAGCAGAAATCCGAAACCGGTCACTGTCTGCCCGCTAAATAAAATCGGCGTAGCTGCATTGGCGTAGGGCGGCGCTGCATGCATACCCGCTGTCTTGTGCTTCATAAACGCATATTCCTTATCCACCACACCGCGGCTCACGGAATAATACAGGAGCTTCGCCCCGCCATATGCATAAAGCACCAGGCTGTCAGCCGATATGTATTTAAAGTAAGAGATCTTATCCTTCACATGAACAGGCAGCACTTTCCGCGGCTGCACCGTATCCCCCGCGGCCATCAGCGGGTATTCCAGCAGGCGTTTATTATAACTGTCAAATACATACAACACCTGTTCTTTATCATGATAGTCTATAGGTGTTGATATGCCCAGCACCATGAGTGAATCCAGGTAAAGGTTCAGCATCTTACCGGTACGGATGCTGATCGGTACAACCGCTTCATGGCTGCTGACACAATGGGCGTAAGGCTTTACACGCCCGTTATTGCAGGCAGTAAGAGCAAATGCAGTGATGCAGCTTATTAAAAGAGGGAACAGTGATTTTCCAGGCATAGTCATTCAGGTAAAAAAAATAAACAGGGAATTACCCCTGTTTATTTTTCTTGTTTTGGTTAATGAGCGTTCGGCTATTCTACGTAGTAAGTACAGTTTGTAACAGCGGGATCAATAGGTGTTACACAATCAAAATGGTATACGCCATCCACAACGGTTACCCTGCATTTACCACGCAGGCCATGATGATCATCTTCACAGGCGCTTCCGGAAGATGTACCGGATACAAATAATAAGGCTGCTACAGCAATGCCGGAAAGAATACAGATTTTTTTCATGATGATATAGTTTAGATTAAGGGAAAACGTGTTACTACAGTACTAAGGGCCGGCATCAACAGGTATTCAAACAAACCAATTTAAATTTAAGTAAATTATCTTACATAAAGCCCGGGAGCTTAAAAAAAATCAGGCCGCTACCAGGTATATCATCCATGCGATCATCAGCGTAAATGGCAACAATGCCGCCAGGTGGGTAATACTGCACCATTCAAAGCGCCAGCTGAACAAGCCGGACTTAATACCCGGGTACTGGTATACATTGCCCACATAATGATAACCGTTTCCCTGCGGGTACGATCTGTCTAATGCTGCCAGCGAAGTGATCTTCCTGCCCGCTTCCTCCACCGCCTTGCGGTATACCTCTACCAGGTACTTATCGTTTGCCCCGAACACATACCAAATGAAGGAAAGCACAATGCCCAATATGGCAAAACCCAGGTGATGGCCTCTGGGATCAAAAATAAACTTGCCGCCTGCCAGGGAAGATTCTAAGGTAACAAAGATGTTGAACCGGGTCCACATGCGGCTGAACTGCTGAACAAGGAAGCCGATCTTCCGTTCATAGTCCTTGTCAAGGAAGAGAAGTTCGTCCATAGTATACAGTTTTGAGGTTGCCATGATAAAATACGGCATTAAAACCATACTATCCAAATTGGTAGTAAAACAGCATTAACTGCAATGTTGTAAATTGGCTACCAAATTCAAAACGGATAGCTTATGGAATACAGACAATTAGGCGCATCAGGATTGCAGGTACCGGTGATCAGCTTTGGCACCGCCACCTTTGGAGGCGGGAATGATTTCTTTAAAGCCTGGGGCAGCACACAGGCAGAAGAGGCCACCCGCCTGATAGACATCTGCCTGGATGCAGGCGTGAACCTCTTTGATACCGCAGACATTTACTCTTACGGCCTTGCAGAAGAAGTACTGGCAAAAGCCATCAGCGGTAAACGCGATAAGCTGCTCATCTCTACCAAGGCTACTTTTACGTTTGGCCCCCCGCCCAACAACCAGGGCTCTTCCCGCTTTCACCTGCTGAAGCAGATAGAAGGCAGCCTTAAACGCCTTAAAACTGACTATATAGACATTTACCACATGCACGGCTTTGACGGCAATACGCCTGTTGAAGAAACCCTGCGTACGCTGGACGACCTGGTACAAAGTGGTAAGGTAAGATACATTGCCGCCTCCAACTTCTCGGGATGGCACCTGATGAAATCACTGGCCGTTTCGGAAAAGTATGGCTGGAACCGTTATGTGGCCCACCAGGTATACTATTCACTGGCCAACCGCGAATATGAATGGGAACTGATGCCCCTGGGCATTGATCAGCAGGTAGGCGCACTGGTATGGTCGCCCCTTGCCGCCGGTAAACTGGGGGGCAAATACCGCCGCGGTCAACCCTACCCGCAGGACAGCCGCGTAGCGCAGGGAGGCAGTCCCGTACCCGAAGCAGTAGTGAATGATACGGTGCTCTACAACACCATTGACGTGCTGGACGAAATAGCCGCCGAAACCGGTAAAACCATTGCCCAGGTGGCCATCAACTGGGTGCTGCAACGCCCCACCGTATCCAGCATCATCATAGGGGCCCGCAACGAGGAACAGCTGAAACAAAACCTGGGCGCTGCAGGCTGGAAGCTCACTACAGAACAACTGAAAAAACTGGATGCCGCCAGCGAAGTGCCTACCATCTATCCCTACTGGCACCAGCGTCAGAACCTGACACTGAATCCGCCGCCGGCATTCTATTAATACCGGGCTTTTACCTTCCTACATACAATACAAGCCGTATAGTAACTGATAGCTATACGGCTGTTTTTTTCTTTGTACCTTCAGGCTTTGACCAAACCTGTACGTATGGAAGACAAGGAATCCATATTCGGGCCGGAGTTCGATGAAATGGCACTGCCCAGAAGAAAATCATTAATGCCCTGGTGGGTGAAAATATTTACCTGGATCTTCCTGGTCATGGGTTTCGGCGTAGCTGTAAGTTCCCTTACAAGTCTTGGCGGCATATCGGTTAATATTTCCCTGTACGGCATGCACGCCAGCACCTGGCCCCTGTCTGTATTAGTGCTTATACTGATATCCCTTTATTTACTGAAAGGCCTTACCGCCATCTGCCTGCTGTTGGAGCGGGACTGGGCTATAAAATTAGGTTTAGCAGATGCCGTAACCGGGATATTGTGCTGCATATTTGTAATGTGCTATTCCATGATCAGCGGCGACGGCTTTAGCTTCAGGCTGGAACTGTTTGCACTGATCCCCTACCTGAGATGGCTGATTAAAGTAAAGCCGCTCTGGGAAAGAGCATGATCAGCGCGGCTGTTTTAAACGTGCGGTTACTTTCTTTGTGGCCTCATCATAAATGGTGATCAGGTGGGTGCGAATGGAGTCTGCCACCGGGCTCACCTTCGCATCTGTCAGCAGGGTAATACTGCCGGAAGGCAAAGCAGGCATATGACAGTCAATACAATTCTCCACCAGTGCAGCCGTTGGCAAGCCCTCCATTTTACAGAACGAGTGCCCTGCACTGTTATGGCACGCCATGCAGCGCAGCGAAAATACCTGCAGCTTTCCGCGTTCATTACTATGCGGACGATGGCAGGAAGAACAGTTCATCGTCCTGCTCTTAATAAAACACTTACTGGCCGTGAACAGCTGGTATTGCGTACCATGCACATCCAGCTCTTTTGGTTTGGCAGGACGGTTAAAATCAGGAAAGAAATAATCATACAAGGCATCACCGGGCCTGAAGTCAAAGGCTGACTTTTGCGGCGTTCTTAAGCCGGAATGACAAAGCGCACACATATCCAGTTTTTGCTGGTTGTTTAATGTGCCCATCGCCTTTATATGCATCGCCTTTCTTTCATCGGGATGCTCCGTATGAAAGGCTACATGCTCAGCAGCCGGACCATGACAGCGTTCACAGTCAATACCATACACCAGCTGGTTCTTTTCAAACTCTTCAGAGAGGCTGGCCCCTATCATCTGCACGTTCTTAAGTCCTGCCTTGGAACTGTGGCAGCCAAAACAGGTGCTGGGTATCATCCTGTCAAATTTAGGATGGGATGGCGGAAAACCCGGGCTGTTGGCCCAGCTGCCGGCCTGTATAAAATAAGACAAAGGCAGCTGATAATACCTGCCGTCTTTCCAGTAAAGAAAGGTTTGCGCCTTCTGTCCGGAACCTATTGTAATGTCAAAACGGTGCGCCTCCTGTAATACGCCATTGTGATACGCTGCCTGGAAAAGGCCGCTGTCGCGCGCTTCCATCATCACTTTCATATCACTACTGAAGGCAAAGGTATTTCCCGGCGGGGCAAAACTACCTTTCACCGTTGCTTTGGAAGCAGGCGCTGATGTATGATAGTGTGCCGTGTTGATGAAGTTGTCATAGATGGTCTTATGACAATTCATGCAGGCTGCCGCACCGGCAAAAGCTGCACCCCTGGGATCTTCCGGTTTGGGCGCTTTGCTGATACATTGTGATAGAATGGTAATACAGGATATTAGTAAACAGGATACGTATACAAGTCGTTTATTCATTACGTGGTTGAATAGCGGCTAATATACAAAATATTGAGGTGTTGTTTTAGGGTGGATTGTATTATAACTTTTATCATCTTTATGACGTTATAAATAAAAAGCCCTCCGTTTGTGGGAACGGAGGCCGCCGGAAATAATGACATACCGGTCATATCGGCTCCCTTTAGAGCGCCCCTCAAATGTCCAGTTTGAGGGATGTTGGCCACTTACTGCTTACCGCAACACCGGCAGGCAAAGCGGTAAACTTGCCTTTGGGTGCCTCTTACGGATACCTTTTACGGTGATGTAAAGGGTAAATATCCAGCCGTTGCGGCAGTTGCATCAACATGGATTCATCGTCATAAGATGATCTGTTTGCTATCGCCAACTAACAGGCCCTGGCGACGTTGGACCTTTGCTAATTATTAGCAAAAAAGTAAAAGCCCAATTGTTCGTCCAACAATTGGGCTTTTCATTTAGTGAGCTTTGTTACTGATCATCTTATGACATCACAAATATATGTGCCGGGTAAATACTCACCAAAAATTCTGCTGCTTTTTTTCTATCGTAAGCAGTATCCATTTGTTTTAGCAAGGAAAAAACTTAACAACCTGCTCCTTTCAAGGGTAACCTACACCAACACCGCTCCTCCATCCACTACCAATACCTGCCCGGTGGCAAACTGCTGCTGCATCAGGTAAATATAACTCAGTGCAATATCTGCTGCTTCGCCTGTTCTTTTTACGGGCAGGCTGTTGGCCACAGCAGTATACAGCTGTTCACAGTCTGCCGCAGGCATATTGTTCCATAAGTTGGTTCGCACTACACCGGGAGATACAAGATTAACCCGTACAGGCGCCAGCTCAACGGCCATTGCCCTGGTAAATCCTTCCATGGCGGCACAGATGCTCGCGGCAACTGCCCAGCCCTTCCCGGGCCGCGGACTGGCAATACCTCCAATTAAATTAATAGAACCGCCGGGAAGAATGTGTGATGCGGCATACTTCACTGTTGCCAGCGCTCCCCAGTAGCGAATGTTGAAGAATTTCCGGGCAGCTGCTATTTCCGTATCGCTGATATTGCCCAGGCTAAGGTGCTCACCGGCGGTGTATACCAGGTGATCAAAGTTGCCTGCGGTAGCGAAGAATTGCCTGATCGCCTCTTCATCACCCAGGTTTACGGCATGTCCTGCGGCGTTTGCAGGTAATACTTTCAATGCCTGATCGATCCTTTCGCGGTTACCGGCTACAATTGTTACCTGCGCACCTGCCGCCGCAGCAGCAGTAGCGGTAGCCAGTCCAATACCTGAGCTGCCGCCCAGTACAATTACCTGTTTTCCTGTCAATGCCTGCATTTCGCTTTGCTTACTCATAACAAATCATTTTAGTCATGCAAAGGTCTGCACCAGGAAGCGGTCAGCATTTACCATATGGTAAAAAAGGAAAAGCTCAGCGAAAGTTTTTACGGATCCTGCTGAGCGACTGCGGCGTGATGCCCAGGTAAGAGGCGATATCGCTCAGCGATACCTGCATGGCAATATCAGGCTGCTGCATCAGGAAGAGTTTATAACGGGTGGCCGCCTCCTGTCCCAGGTAAGTGTTACGGATGCGGATCTTATCCAGCAATCCCTGCTGGATCACCTGGTTAATAAGGGTCTGTACATAAGGTAGCTGCTCATACAATGCCAGCAGGTCTGCCCGTGTAATGGCCAGTACTGTTGCATTGCAGGCGGCCTGGATGCTTTCATCAGCCACCGTTTCGGTATTGAAGCTGTTAAGAATGGTACAGAACTGGTTTTGTTTCAGGAAGTAGTGAGTTACTTCCGCTCCTTTATCATTCACCATTACAATGCGCAGCACACCACTGCAGATAAAGAACAACTGCCGGCAAACCTGCCCGCCGCGCTGCACGTAGTCTCCCTCTTTCAACGTCAGGGGATGGAAGGCGGCACCGATCAGCTCCCGGTCTGCAGCGGGGATGGTGCTGAACAATTGCAAAAAGGAAATGAGTTGCTGCTTCATCCGCATCAAAGGTACGAATAATGACTTTTTTCTGCGGATGATGGCTGATAGAGGTATTGTCCTTTATGGAAGCCCGGTAAGCTGTTAGCGCTTTACCAGCGGGTAAGCGTATCGTTCACCCTGAAATAGGCAAAGATGTCCAGCGCTTTGCCACGGGAGTCCATCCTGCCGCTGCGTATGCGGCAGCTTGTCAAAAAATTGTTTGGTAAATACGGTAAGACCCGCGCCTGTGTCAAATATGAAGTGACCTTCCACACCGGCTACTTTTGCCTTTACCTGATATGACCTGAAGGGAGCAGCTGGAAGGGCACTTCCTGGCTGAATACCGCTGTGCTGAAAATAAGGCTGCTAAATACTGCCAATACTAATGATCCCATACGGTTCAGGTTATACGTACAAGATAGCAATTTTCAGCCAGGAAGTTCCTTCCTGCTGCTCTACTTACCTGCATCATTGCTTTGGCATTTCTGTCACAGGTCGCCTCTTTTTTTGCCCGTTTCAGCAATAATATGCTCCCTTTCTTCCAGTGAGGGCTCATGTGATGGCACCTCCCTGCCCTCTTCCTTCGTACTGGGCTCGTTCTGCTTGCGGCCAAAAACAGCGCTTTTGCGGGCACCCAGCAGGTCATTCATCATCACATGCATTTTGGTTCTTGCACCGGAAATTACTTTGCTCTCTCCTTTCATCAGTGCTTCATAACCATCTTTTGCCACATCTTCGGGCGAAGCAAGTTCCTTGTCCCTGTACACCACCGCCTGGTCCTGGTGCGCCTTGTGGAAGAAGTCAGTATCCGTTGCACCGGGCAACAGTACCGTTACGGTAATGTTCTTGTCACGCAGCTCTTCCGTAAGTGCGGCACTGAATGAAATAACAAATGCCTTTGTGGCTGCATAAACAGACAACAAAGGCATTGGCGTAGTGCCGGCTTCAGAGCCCACCTGTAAGATCTTCCCTTCATTACGCACTATCATATCCTGCAGGAAAAGCTTGGTAAGTGTAAGGAGTGATATGATGTTGAGCTGGATAATATCGATATCTCTTTCCAGCGTTGTTTCTACGAAGGGGCCCCATTCACCCTGTCCTGCATCGTTGACCAGCACATCCACGGTAATGTTCAATGCCTTCACCTGCTCATACACCTCCTTTGCTGCACCGGGGATGAATAGATCCCGGGGGATGGGCGTTATTTCCACACTATACTGCTGTTTCAGCCGGTCTGTCACCTGCTGTAAGCGTTCTTCGCTACGGGCCACCAATATAAGGTTGTAACTATCTGCTGCAAATAACTTTGCCAGTTCGTAGCCTATCCCACTGGTAGCGCCTGTTATGACCGCATACTTGTTGCGGTTCTCCTGGTTAACTGTTGCCATAATCACGGTTTTACCGTATCAGCATCAAACAGGAGGCCAGGATGAATGTTGCGGCTGCTACCACACATAGGTGGCTACCGCGCCATTGCCCAGCAATGTGCTCAGCACTTTTCCCTTATAACGGATGTGGAAGTTTTGCGGCGCTTTACCGGTATTCACTACAATCAGCACCTGCTTACCATCCGGCGTCTTAAACGCAACATTGTTCAGATCAGCGGGCACGGTAGAGGCAATACGCACCGCACCGGGCCTTACGAACTTGGAAGCATGGGCAATAATATAGTAAGCCACATTACGGCGGAAGGTGTTGCCATCAATGGTTAAAGCACCCAGGCAGGTAGTACAGCCGCCTATGGTATGCGGCTTATAAGCCGGATCGGCAGCCAGGTTCCACTCCAGTACATTCCTTGACCAGTTGCGTGTAGCCCCGATGATCAGCGTGCTTACATGCCACTGCAGATCTTCGGGAAATTTGCCGGGGCCGCCCACCCATTGTTCTGTAAAGTACACATGCTTATCAGGATAGGCATTATGCACGTCAGACAAAGCGGTGATGGGGCCGCCATACAGGTGAAATGCGGAACCATCCACGAAGGGCCTTGCCCCGGCATCATTCAGCACGGTAATGGGATAATCAGGCCGGTCTGCATTATGATCATAGATGATGATCTTCGTTCTGATACCTGCCGACCGGAAAGCAGGACCAAGATGCTGGCCGATGAAGGCCGCCTGTTCTGCAGGCTGCATCACCATGCTGGGAACGTTGCCCCCGTGCAGGGGCTCGTTCTGTGGCGTGATAGCATCTATCACAATACCCTGCTGCTGCATGGCCCGGATATACTTCACCAGGTATTGCGCATAGGCAGTATAGTATTCGGGCAGCAGGCTGCCGCCTTTAAAGCTTTTGTTGGATTTCATCCAGGTGGGGGCTGTCCACGGAGAGCCCAATATCTTAATGTGGGGATTTAATGCCAGGATCTTCTTCAGTACAGGGATAAGGTCTTTATGCTCCGGCGCTATGCTGAAATGCTGCAGCTGCTCGTCTGTTTGCCCGGCAGGCATTTCATCGTAGGTAAAAGTAGTATCGCTGAGGTCTGAAGCGCCGATGCTGACGCGAAGGTAACTGATGCCGATATGTGTGCTATCTGCCAGGAACAGCTCTTTCAGCAAGGCATCCTGCGTAGCTTCCGGCAATGAGTGGATCAGGGTGGCACTGCCACCGGTCAGCGCAAATCCAAAACCATCTATCTCCTGGAAGGTCTGCGCTTCATTGATATCAATAACAGGATAGTGCAGCTTTGTTTCCTTTTTAAACACCAGTTGCTGCGGCTGCTTTGCAAATAAAGCCGTTTTATCGGGAGTGGTGAGCCAGCAGGCTACTGTAGCTTTTGCAGGCGGATCGCCCGGACCGTACGCTGTTATGTTACTTGTAGCAGTGGTGGTATACAGCATGCCTGACAGCAGCAGGATGGCCGCATGCCTGTTCATCTTTTTTCCCATCGTTATCATCTTCTTTGATCAGTTATTTTTCTATCAGTTTGTATACACGTACATAGTCTATTTCCATTGTAGCGGGGAAACCCGCTTCATCAATGCCCTTCTGTCCGCCCCAGTCGCCGCCTACCGCAATATTCAGCAGCAGGTGAAAGCGTTTGTCAAAGGGCCATACATCCGGACCTGTTCCTTCATTCCTGAACTCGAATATCAGCTCATCATCTATATACCCGCGGATAGTGGCAGGTGTCCAGTCTACCCGGTAAAGGTGAAATGCGGTAGCGGCATTGCTGATCCGTTTGGTGGCGGTTTTCTGAGTATTGATCTTGAAATAATATTTTTTGGTGTGGGTGGTAATATGGATGTTGTTCAGATCAAAACCTACATGCTCCATGATATCGATCTCGCCGGATTCAGGCCAGCCGCCGTATTCCCAGTCGGTAGGCAGCATCCAGATAGCAGGCCAGGTACCCCTGGTGGCAGGCAGTTTTGCCCGTATCTCGAAACGGCCATACAGGAAATCTCCTTTGTTCTTAGTCACCAGCCGGGCAGAGGTATAGTGGCGGTTCTCCTTGTCTTCTTTACGTGCGGTTATGGTAAGGATGCCGTTGGCCACAGCTGCATTGTCTGTACTGTTGGTATAATACTGCAGTTCGTTATTACCCCAGCCGCCGCCGCCAATATCGTATCCCCACCTGGTGCTGTCGGGCGCACCGTTATAATCAAATTCATCGGTCCATACCGGGGTAGGGTCAAACTTCCAGCCTTTGTCTACAGGAGCGGGGCCCTGCGCCCGTGCAGAAAACGTGGCTGCTGTGATCACTGCCATCAGCAGCAGGAACGGAGTGTGTTTACCTGTATTCATCACGTGAAACTTATTTTAACAAAAACGAGCTGCCGGCCTCATTACCGGCAGCTCGTGCAATATAGCGCTATATTATAAAGCCCTGCACCAATAATTTCTATTTGGTACCACCCCACTCCTTGCTCTGCTCAATGAGGGTGTTTTCCATTTCCAGCAGCGGAATGGGGAGTATCTCGTGCTTACCGGCTACAAAACCGCGGCTGCCCAGTACAGATGGGGCTCTGCCGGAGCGTACAAGGTCAAACCAGCGATGACCTTCACCCGCCAGTTCCAGGCGCCTTTCAGCAAAGATATTATCCAGTGTGGCGTTGATGGCAGGCAGCCCCACACGGGCGCGCACTGCATTCAGCAGCTGATAGGAACGGGTGCCTGCAGCGCCGCTTTCGCCGGTCTGCACACGGGCTTCCGCTTCCATCAGGTAAGTATCTGCCAGGCGGATCTCGTACATATTCTGGCCAAAGTTCAGCTCCCAGTTACCACCTGCATCACTGCGGGTAGATACCCGGCCGGCGAATTTCTCCAGGAAGTAGCCGGTGTTCATGTTTGCTTTCTGGTAAGAAGCGATGTTGTTCTTTTCCATGCTGTCGAGGTTGGCCACGGTATATTTGTAACGCGGATCACCATGGATAGCGTCAAACAGGCTTTGCGTGATCACCAGGAAGCTCCAGCCGGACACATAGTCAGGTGCGTTGGCAGCTATCGGGGTATATGCCCTGGGGCCTACCATTACGCCCAGCACATTACCTTCTGTACAGCTTACGCAGTTCCAGCTACCGGCAGATGTGGCGGTATGTGCAATTTCAAAGATAGATTCGCTGTTGAATTTGCTGTTGTTGTCAGATTTCCAGAGATCACCAAAATCAGGCAGCAGGTTATAGCCGTATTTAGCGCTTACCTGTCCCGGGTTGGCGCCGTTCACTTCCTGGAATTCGGTAACTGCCTGTGCCCATTTTTTCTGGTAGAGATATACTTTACCCAGCAAAGCGTGCGCAGTGCCTTTGGTTACACGGCCGCCTTCTGTTGCTTTTGGCACCTGGTCAGGCAGGTTGGGATCGGCCAGCGCTTCGGTCAGGTCTTTTTCGATCTGTGCATATACTTCCTGCGGAGTAGCCTGCGGTACGGTATTCATGTTTTCCAGCGTAAGGGGCTCCATTACCAGCGGAATATTCTTAAAGAAGCGCACCAGGTCAAAATAGAAATAAGCGCGCAGCACTTTGGTTTCTGCAGCATACCGGCTCTTCAGGTTCTCGTCCATAGGTACGCCGGGCAGCTTTTGCAGCAATACATTGGCGCGGAAAACACCGGAGTAGCCCATTCTCCACATTTCTTCCTGCGGGCCCTGTGCAGGGGTAAGGGTATAGTTGGAGAAAACCTGCAGGGCGGTTACGTCGTTGGGACCGCCGCCACCTGCAAAATGATCGTCTGATGCGGCGTCCAGTGCGCCTACTTTGGTAACAAAGCCGTTACCCTGGTAGCCCACAATGTCATACACTGCCACCAGGCCTGTAAAGGCTTCTGCCTGGTTACGATAATAATTACCGTCGATATTGGATCCTTTCGGATTCACTTCAACGAAGCTTCTCTTGCAGGCGCCCGCCATGGAGATCCCGGCAGCCAGCAATACGATATATGATATTTTACGTTTGTTCATTGTTGATCAGCTTTAACTTGTTAGAAAGTAACATTCAATCCCAGCATATAAGAACGTGCCTGCGGATAGATACCGCGGTCAACACCCAGCAGGTCGCCACCAATTTCCGGATCATAGCCGGTGTATTTGGTGATCGTTACGAGGTTCTCAGCCATGATATAGATGCGTACTTTTTCGATCTTGGCGCGTTTGGTAAGAGATGAAGGGATGGTGTATCCCAGCTGCAGGTTCCTGATCCTGAAATAATTGCCGCTTTCCAGGTAGAAGTCAGAAGGATTGGTGAAGTTGTTATTCTGGTTAACATCTTCCTGCATCAGCCTGGGGAAATCATTGGAAGTACCTTCACCATGCCACCTGCTCAGCGCTTTTGTCTGCCAGTTGGCGGTGGGGATATCGAGGCGGCGCAGACCCTGGAAGATCTTGTTACCACCGGCGCCCTGTCCGAATACAGTCAGGTCAAAACCTTTGTAAGCTGCGTTGATGGTCAGGCCATATGTCCAGGTAGGTGTAGGGTTACCGATGAAATCACGGTCGTTCTCGTTGATCTGACCGTCGCCATTCACATCCACCCAACGGAAGTCGCCGGGCGCAGCATTGGGCTGGATCTTCTTGCCGTCAGCGCTTACATAGTTGTCAACATCTGCCTGGGTCTGGAAGATGCCATTGGTACGGAAACCGTAGAAGGCGCCGAAAGGCTGTCCCAGTGCGGTGCGGGTCAGCGGCCAGCTGGAAGACTGGAAGGTTTGCTGTCCGTCGCTTACATATGTTTTACCAGGACCGAGGTCTGTTACTTCATTCTTGATATGAGACACATTTGCATTTGCAGACAGTGTCCAGTCGCCTACTACCTTACGGTAGCCCAGTTCCAGTTCAAGGCCGGTGTTCTGCATATCTGCCACGTTGGCAACAGGCTGCTCTACCACACCTACGTAGATGGGTATACGCAGCGGCTGCAGGATACCGGAAGTTACTTTCTTGTACCAGTCAAAAGACAGCGTGAAATCTCTGAAGATGCTGGCTTCAAAACCTACGTTGGTCTGACTGGTTTGTTCCCAGCGCAGATTTTCGTTAGGCAGTGAGTTGGGGCTGTAACCCACCTGGTAGTTCTCACCGGTGCCCAGCTGGTAGTTACGGCCGCCACCAATGATGGGGGCATAACCAAAGTCGCGGATGTTATCATTACCTACCACACCGTATCCGCCACGGATCTTCAGGAAGTCTACCACGTTCTGAGCAGGCCAGAAATTCTCTTTGGAAGTTACCCAGCCCAGTGAGAAGGAGGGGAACACACCATATTTCTTGTTGGGGCCAAACCTGGTAGAACCGTCACGGCGAAGGATACCGGTAAAGAGGTACTTCTCTTCATAAGCATAGTTCACACGGGCAAAGAGGGAAGACACTTTATGGTCTATACCTTCACTACCGGTGGCGATCCTGTTGGCGGTAGCAATGTTGAAGTTCATGGAAGCATCCTTGAAATTGTCCGCAGGGATATCATAATAAGTTACATTGGTACCTCTTAGACGGTTTTCAAGGTATGCACCCTGGCCCAGTAACACAGACACATCATGCGCGCCGAAGGTCTTGTTATAGGAGATCGTGTTTTCCAGGTTCCAGTCAAAACGCTGGTTATTGGTACGCTGGAATTGTGTGCGGGTGTTATTGGTAGAAGAGTTCAGGTAGAACGAAGGCGTAAAGGTCTCTGCGCCATAGAAGGCCAGCTTGGTACCCAGGCTGGACCTGAACCTCAATCCCGGGATGGGCTGCACTTCGAGGTAAGCATTGCCTACGATGTTGTGGGCCCAGTTGTAGTTACCCAGGCGGGTGGTGATGTAGGCCAGCGGGTTGGTGATCTCCTGTCCTACGATGGTAGAGATACCATAAGGACGGCCCTGCGCATCCCTTCTGATACCTGCCCTGTCATAAGGCGCCTGTGCGGCAAGGGTAGGATCTGTTACCACGGATGGCGTAATCGGATCCAGGTTCAGGGCAGAGCTTAAAGGACCGCCAAACTCGTTGTTGGTGTTACCGATGCCCACGCTCTTCTCATAAGAGTAACCCACATTCTGTCCGAAGGTGATGTACTGAGATATTTTATGTACGGAGTTCAGGCGTGCGTTTACGCGCTGGTATTTCGAGATGTCAGATGCTACGATACCTTCCTGGTTAAGATACCCGAAAGAGCTGTAGAAAGTGGATTTATCATTTCCGCCGCTCACGCTTATCTCGTGGTTCTGCCTGATGGCGCTGTTATTGAAGATGAGTGACTGCCAGTCAGTACCCTGTCCGAAAGATGCAGGATTGTCAAAAGGCAGGTCTTTACCTGCATTGGCGGCAGCTTCATTACGCAGGGTGGCATATTCTGAAGCGTTCAGCATTTTCAGCTTCTTAGCGGGTTCAGAAACGCCGAAATAACCATTGTAGTTCACCTTCAGGTTACCTGCCTTACCTTTTTTGGTAGTGATCAGGATAACGCCGGTGGCCGCACGCGCACCATAGATAGCCTGGGACGCAGCATCTTTCAGTACTTCGATGGATTCAATATCATACTGGTTCAGGTAACCGATACCGCCATTGTCTACCACTACTCCATCCACTACCCAAAGCGGATTATTGTTGCCGAAAGAGGTGATACCTCTTACCCTTACGGCTGCTGCGGAACCGGGCTGACCAGAGTTGGCAGCGATGGTAACCCCGGAAGTACGGCCCTGCAGCGCCTGTTCAGGACGCGTAACAGGTTGGTTTTCCAGGTCTGCTGCCCTTACACTGGAGATGGAACCGGTTACCACGCTCTTTTTCTGAACGCCATAACCTACCACAACGGTTTCATTCAAAGCCGTTTGGGCCACTTCCAGTTTTACATCCAGGGTACCGCCCGTTACAGCAACGATCTTGGGCGAATAGCCGAGGAAGTTCACCACCAGCGAGCTGTTACGCGGAGCACGGATAGTGTAACGACCATCAGGATCAGTAGCAGTGCCCCTGTTGGTGCCTTGTATACGAACGCTGGCGCCCGGTACCGGCTCTCCCTTTTCATCCAGGATACGGCCGCTTACGGCGATGGTAGTATCTTCCTGTTGCAGCTGGCGGGGAGCCTGGGGCTTCTGTATAATAATACGCATGCCGTCCATGCTGTAGATAACCGGCTGGTTTTTCAGGCATTCGTCCAGTACTTCCTTTACAGATGCATTCTTGACAGAGATGCTCACCGGGTTGGCACGGGAGATCAGGCCTTCATCATAAACGATGGAAATACCGGCCTGCCTGGATACTTCTTTCAGTATCTTCTTTAAAGGCATGTTCTTAGCCGATAACGTGATCTGCTGGGATACCGCTTTTGCGCTGATCTGCAAGCAGGCGGCAAGCAGCAAAAAGGCAGTCAATTTCATGACGCGGACAATTTTGCAGGCAAAACGAGGTGTTTCATTTAGTATGGCCTCTACCTGACGTGGTTGATGAGCGGATCGCTTACCCACACGGGAAGCTATACCACTAAAGTTTAATTGCATACTTTTGTAGTGTTTGGGAAATGACGAGATAAATAGTTCTTAAACGGGACTGATGATCTTCGGGAATCCCAGACTTACTGCCGGGAGTGTTGCGAGCACTTCCGGTTTTTTTCTTTGGTTCCCCCCTTGTACGCTAGCTTGTTGTTTGATTCATAACGGTGATGTTTACCAGTTTTTTCATATTTAGGATGTTTAACATTGAATTCATTACCGCCCCAACGTGGTCAGGGGCCCGTAATGAGATTTTGTTGCTGATTTATTGTTTTAGTTCAAATACTTTAGTTTTCTACTGTAACCATCAGCCGGCGGCCCTCCAGGTTAAACTTTGCGCCGTTTGCTTCCAGCATGTGTAATATCTCTGACAGTGGCAGATTGCGGCTGATACGGCCGCCAAAAAGCCGGTTGCTGTTATTATTCAGATAGCTGACCTCCACATCGTACCATCTTGACAACTGCCTCATGATGACAGAAATAGCGGCATTATCAAACTCAAAGAAGCCGGTTTTCCAGGCTACTACCTCATCTACATCCACCGCGCGTACAGACATGCGGCCGCTGTTGTAGTCAAGTACTGCCTGCTGTCCAGGCGCCAGCTGTTGCTGGATAAGCCCCTGTTTCATACGTACAGCGCCTTCCAGCAAAGTGGTATTCAGGCTCTTTTCATCGTCATAGGCCATTATGTCAAATCGGGTGCCCAGCACCTGTACTTCCGTGGTATTCACTTTTACGATAAACGGACGGGCTACGTCCTTCTTTATCTCAAAATATCCCTGGCCCTGCAGCTCCACCACCCGTTGCTTACCGGTGAAAGCAGTAGGGAACCGCAGTGTGGAAGCTGCGTTCAGCCATACATGGCTGCCATCCGGCAATACAATATTGAACTGGCCGCCCCTGGGAACGGTAAGGGTATTATATCCAATCGCTTCGCCTTTACCTTTAGCGGCATATTGCAACTGGCCATTACTTTGCTGTACCAGGGTTTTACCCTGCTGTATCACCTGGTTACCGGCGCTGTCCAGCGTTACGGTAGATCCATCTGCCAGGGTAAGCATCGCTTTGCTGGTACCGGGAGCTACATCGTTGTCTTTATGAACGGCGGCAATTTCCTTAGCGGGAAGACTTTGCTGAGCGGTACGGGAAACAGATGCCAGCCACCAGAAACCACCTGCCATCGCAAGCAGTATCACGGCGGCAGCCGCCACGCGGTAGCGGCTGAAGAGGGGCCTCACCTTTTTACGGCTGATATCCTGCATCAGGCGGGCTTCTACCCGGTCGCTAAGCGCTGCAGGAACCTGTTGGGGCTGTTGCATAACCTGCTCAAACTCCTGCTGCATGGCTGCCAGCAGGGGGCGGTGGGCTTCTGACGTACGAAGCCAGGCATACAGTTCTGCTACCTCTTCGGGCGAGCATTGCCCGTCAAGGTACCGCTGCAGCAGTTTTTCGTGGTGGCCATTTAGTTGAGACATACGTTATGCCGGCGCCCTTTCAGACGGGCGCCTGCTATTAATATCCCAAATTGAGACCGGAGGGTACCCCCTCCCCAAAAAAAATTTAAAAGATTTTTAACAACAGGCAGCATGCCAGCAGCAGATCGCCGTGGCGGTAGATGTAATCGTGGATAAAACGCATGCTGAGCACCATGTGTTTTTTAACGGCATTGCGGGATATGCCCAGTATAGCAGCTGCTTCGTCATAGCTTTTGCCTTCCTGCCGGCAAAGCCGGAATACATTGAGGCGTTGGGGGCCCAGGCGGCCCAGGGCTTCGCGGAACAAACGGTCGTACTCCTTCTCTCTTACCACCTGCTCGGGCAAACCGCTGCCGCTGGCTGCCAGGTGTTCCAGTACCTCTTCCTGCAGGCCTTCATCCTGCGCCAGTTTCTTAATGGTCTTAAAGGCGTGGTTACGGGCAATGCGGTACAGGTAGCCGGTAAAAGGCAGGCTGGGGTCTATACGGTCCCTGATCTCCCAGATCTTCAGGAAAACATCATGCACCAGATCTTCCGACAAGTCGGGTATTTTACAGAAGCGTAGTACATAGATATAGAGTGCAGGATGGTAGTGCCTGTAAATGCTTGTAAATGCGGACTCGTCGCCTTCTATCATTCTTAACAATACCTCCTCACCGGGTGGCATACTCTCCATATTGATTGTACATTTAAGACGGTTACCCCTTACCGGCGTAAATTAATTATAAGTGACAAATGTACAAAATGGCGTGTCAAAAACGCGAAGGCCGGAATTGCTTCCGGCCCCGTGCAATGGTTGGTCAGGGATTACATAGGATAGTCAGCAGCCAGGTCAGTTCGACGCTGTTTTGCCATTGATGACAGTGTCCAGTTCAGCCTGCAGCTTCTCTCCGCGCAGGTTCCTGGCAATGATCTTCCCGGAGGGATCGATCAGGAAATTGGTAGGTACCCCCTTTACACCATATAAAACTGCTACCTGGTTATTCCAGTATTTAAGGTCAGAAACGTGTGTCCAGTCTTCCAGGCCATCCTTTTTTATAGCGGCTACCCAGGCGTCTTTCTTGCCCGGCTGATCCAGCGATACGCTGAGCACCGTAAAGTTCTTGTCTTTGAACTGGTTATAGGCAGCTACTACGTAAGGATTTTCCGCCCTGCAGGGACCGCACCAGGAGGCCCAGAAATCCAGCAGCACATACTTACCGCGGAAGTCAGACAGCTTCACCGGCTTGCCTGCCACATCATTCTGGGTAAAGTCAGGCGCCGGTGAGCCGAGAGCAAGACGGCGCTCCCTTTCCATTGAAGCGGCAAACTCTTTGCCTGCAAAGCTGTTCTGTATTTCGGGCGACAGGCCTTTGTACAGGGGCTCCAGTATGGCCAGGTTCATGTTCAGGTGTACGCTCAGTTCTTTCAGGGCCTCCACGCTGAAGAAAGATCCTGGATTAGCGGTGATGAATTGTTTCATCAGCTCGCGTTTATCTTTCATGGCTTTGTCAAAACGTGCACGCAGACCGTTCATGAAAGCGGTATCCTGCTGCTGTTCAGGCGTGGATGCGCCGAAATCTTTGTTGATACTGTTCATCTGCTCGTCAAAGGGAGACAGGAACTGCTTGTAACGCTCATGCTCTTTATTTACCGGTGAGCCGGTAATGGTGCCGTCTTCCAGCGTTTCCTCAGCGGTGATATGAATGCTGCCTTTTTCCAGGTACATCAGGCGCCTGTCCTGCGCCATCTGCGGGTTTTGATCACCCTTGCCCTGGTGATCTACCACCAGCATACACATGTGGGGGCTTTTCACTTTGCCTTTGATCACGAAAGTGCCGTTATGCAGCACGGCAGAGTCCAGGGTGCTGTTGTTATCTTCCCCCTGGTAGTGCAGGTATGCTTTAGCCGGCGCATTAAGATTGCCCAGCTTACCATTCAGTACAAACTCACCGCTTTGTGCGGCTGCAACTACAGGCAGAGCAACAAAAGCCGTTAATATCCATTTTCTCATGTTATGCTGTTTAGATGATGAAATTATGTTAGTCCCTTACGATCACGTCTTTGGGTATACCCGCTATGCCGTTATATTGCTGTATTACCTGTCCTGTTTTCCCCACGCTGATATCCAGGTAATACACACTGCCTTCCACGCCTGCCACCAGCAGGTTACCTCCGCGCTGCACTTTCAGCATGGTTACTTTCTTACCACCGAAGTTGGCTACCAGCGGCGTAAGTTCCTGGTTCAGGGGATTATAGCGGTATACCTTGTCATTAGCGCTGAAAAAGAAAACGCCGATGGGTGATGAGCGCCAGATCGTACCAGCAGACAGCAGGGCTGCGCCGGGGAATGTCCTTTTATAGGAAGGATAAAAACGCTGGGTACTGTCGTTCAGCAGTACGCGGAACTTCAATTCCATTTTTTTGCCTGCGCTGTCGCAGAATGCATACAGGTCGTCATCACCGAAGCGGTCCATATACAGCAGGTCCATTTTAAGATCTTTCGGGTTGAAGGCCGTATCCATCACTGAGAAATCTGATCCATAGTAAGTCAGGTTCATGATGCGCACAAACTGTTTCTGGTTGGCCTCAAAGCCCAGGTAGTAGGTGCCGTTAGGATTCTCAAACCCATTGTGTACCATCTGCGGGTGCAGTTTATAGTTACCTGCTATCGGTACGCCGTAGAATCCGTAGTAGGGCCAGAACGGAGCTGTTTCCGTAGCGCCGGTATACAGCTTTCCGTTTATTACTGCCTGGGTAACGCCCTGCGGCATGTTCATCATATAGTCCGCTTTGGCAGTTGCCGGAGGATCAAAGAAGTTGTCTTTCAGGCTGCGCAAACGCTGCAGGTTGTCTGCATCTACCAGTACTCCACCGTTCGTATAGGTAAGCCAGTAAGAGGTAAGGCGATTCAGGTAAAACTGGTTCTGCACCGGTACCAGCTGCATAGGTTCTCCCGGCAGCGCCTCCTGGTTAATAGCCTGGTATATTTCTGACTGAATACTACCATCCGGTTTAATAAAAGCCAGTTCAGCCCTGCCACCGTTGCTGGTAAGCACTACCGCGCCCCTGGTGAATTCCGTCTGGCAGCTGATGCTGAACTCATAGAAATACTTCATGCCGTTACTGTTATCCACAACGGCCAGCTGCGCGTTGTAATGGCCGGAGGCGAGCCCGAAAACGATACGCAGGCTATGACCCTCATAGTTTAGCGAAGTAGCTTTCTCCGGTACATTGATCTTCCAGTAACATTCGTAGTCACTCTTTCCGGAAGTCAGTTTAACCGTTGGTGTGATGATCAGGCTATCACCGGTAATGACGGTATAGGAAGTATCCAGCCCTTCCACCACCGGATCCGGCAGCTCCACGTAATCATAGTTGCCCTTGTCGCGGGAGCAGGCGATCGTTAACAGCACCAGGCCTCCCAGTATATATAACAGATATCTTTTCATCTGCAGAAATGTTTTTTGTTTATACAATGCGGTTGCCGTTCTCGTCTGTGAAATAATACCTGTTATCAGCCGTGTTCAGCGTCATCAGGTATTTCTTTCCCGGGTTACTGATGCTGTAGAAGTAATACTTACCCGTGCCTGCTGGTTCTACGGTATATCCTTCCTGCGGATTATCCTCCACCCACGCTATCGGATCGTTGAGGAAAGAACGGAAACGCCTGGTATAATACAGCACCCTGGGAGTAGTGGTGGCATCACTTGTAGTAGCCGGCAGCTCAGTAGTACCTGCTGCGCGGATGAACAGCTCGTGCTTTACCCGGGAATAGGGGCCCAGCTCACCAGACCATGGATCCCACCAAACCGGCTTCTCCAGGCGGTTTGAGAACATAAGACGGAAAGTGTCCAGCTTTTTAAACTCCGCATGCAGATCTGCCGTACTTTCCAGCTGGAATTTGATGCGCACCATTTTATTGGCCAGGTTGGTATCAGTATTATAGATGATCACCGGTACTTTAATGATACCCTGACCTGCAGGCACTTTATAAACATCCTCCAGGGGCCTGTAATGCAGTTCAGGCTGCGCCGTGGTAGCACTTTCCACTACGCTGATCCTGAAACTGCGTTCAGTTGTTGCCCTGATACCGGAGATGCGCAGCGGCAGCAGGATGGTATCACTGGCCAGTTCGGGGAACAGGGCAAAGGAATAGACAATACTGTCTACCGTTGCACCGGTGCGGTCTGTAAGGTCAAAGTAGATATTATCCGCTGAGGCGTATTGCAGCTCGGTAGCTTTTCTGCAGGAGCTGAGCACGGCCATATATAGTAAACCAAATATTATTGAACGCTTCATTTGTGCATGTTTATCTGTTACCGAAAGCAATTTCATCATCCGGGAATGGCAGTACGAAAATGGAACTGGTAGCCGGGATAGTGCTGCCGAAAGAACCGGGGAAAGAAATGTTCAACCGTTTGTACATATAGAAGATCTGGCCTTCACCGAAGAACTCTTTGCGGGCCTCTTTCACAAGCTCCTCCATAAAAACGGCTTTGGACGGATCATTGCGTGGTGTACCAATGCCGCGGTTAAGACGTACGGTATTGAAATACTCCCAGGCTTTGGCAGGATCGGTATCAAACGAGCATTCTGCCGCGATGTAGTACATTTCGCTGAGGCGCAGGGCTGGAGCCAGCTGCGGGTGAATGTTGCGGTCCGGATCACGGGTATATTTTTCCAGGCGCAGGTAAGTGCCGCTGGAATAAGCCTGTTCAGAAAACCACTGTTTGTAGCGGAAGTCCTCTCCTCCTACCCCGCCTGTTTCATAGATATTACGCCCCTCCTGCAGGTTTATGTACAATGACGCTACCCCATCTCTTAACAAGCGGCGCAATGCGTCAGTAGTTTCGGAATTGGCGCTGTAAACGGCAAACAATAATTCCTTATACAGCATGCGGTCTTTCTTCTCTTCATCGGGATTCAGGAAGTCTGACTGTTTGGTCCAGGGAAACTTATTGGCATTGATCACTTCCAGTGCATTGAACAGCGCCCGGGGATGGTCTCCCTTATAGAGGTAGATGCGAGCCAGCGCTCCGCAAACTGCATAGTAGTTGAGATGATGGCGGCGCTCCTGTGTGAACAGCGGTCCGTCTTTCTCATTGGAAGAATCGGTTACCGCGTCATACCCCACCTTATATCCCGGTGTGAGGATAGGATCGGCGGTACGCAGTAATTCTTTTGCGGCGTTCAGGTCCTGCAGCATCAGGTCTATTGCTTCGCCGGTTTTGTACATCCTCGGAACGTCCTTGCTGAAGGCGGTCACATAAGGAATGCCTTTGCCGTTTGGTTCGGCGGCATAGGAGGCGGCAAAAAGGCGCAGCACATCAAAATGACAGTAGGCCCGCATAGCGAGTGCCTCTCCTTTTACGATGGCATAAACGGGTTGTGTAAGCACTCCCTTTTGCTTGTCTACATGTTCCAGGATAATGTTACTGTTGGCGATAACATTGTACAGCCCTTTCCAGGCAGCGTCCCTGCGGGTAACAAAGTCGCCGTCCTTATAGTTGTACAACAGGGTTTGCCGGTATTTGTTAGGGTCTTCCGGGGATACGGTATAGTTCTGTGCCAGTGCATCAGGAAAGCCCACACTGAGCTCTTTGCCATACAGGTCCTGTTGTGCGCAGCGGGTATAGAGCCCGTTAATGGCTTCCATGAATCCTGCTTCGGTGCTGAACAGCACTTCCTGCTCCACCTCCGTCAGCGGCTTCACATCCAGCCATTTTTTGCAGGAGGATAGCGCAGCGGCCGTTATGATGAGTATGAGATACTTTTTCATGTGCAAAACGTTTTAGAACCTGGTTGATAATGAAAAGGTGAAGCTTCTGGCGAAAGGATAGTCTATGCCCCTTTCAAGTTTGATAGATGACCAGTAAGCAATGTCGTTCATGTTAAGCGCGCAGCGCAGGTTCTTCATACGCAGGCGTTTGTAGAAAGACGCCGGCGCTTCGTAAGAGAGGTAGATGGCTTTAAGCTCCACCCTGTTCTCACGCTGTACAAAACGGGAGGAGGTAAGCGTGTTGCCCATGTCTGCAATATTCTTGAAGAATACCTGGTCGCCCGGTTGTTTCCACCTGGCGTCCAGCGCGCGGGCGTCTACATTGTACCAGGGACTGGCATTTTCCACGCGGTCTACCAATGTCTGGTTGTAGATGTCGCCACCCAGGCGGCTGTAAAAGCTTACTTCCACCATAAAGTTTTTGTATATCACGCTGCCGCCAAAGTAGCCATCCAGCTTGGGCGTCTGATCACCTATAGGCACGGTGTTCTTCACGTTGTAATCGTAGGTGCGGGTACCATCCAGGTTCAGGAAGATCTCACGTCCATTCTCCGGATCTATGCCCAGGGAGCGTACGGCATAGATGGTGTTGAGGGACTGTCCTTCGCGGTAACGCAGCAGGGGTACAGCTTTCAGGTCAGGGTTTTCCTGTTGCTGTTTGTCTACATCATCGTTATAATTCTTGAGTGCATCGGATATCTTGGTGATCACATTGGTGTTGTGCACCATGTTCAGGTTCAGGTTAACCGACCAGTTACGGCTGCGGAACACGTTAGCGCGCATATATACTTCAAAGCCTTTATTCACCATCTCTCCCAGGTTTTCCTTATACCGCTCAAAACCGGTGGAAGAAGGTACGTTGATATCCGCCAGCAGATCAGTGGTCAGCTTGTGATAGTACCTGGGAGAAAAGTACACACGGTCCTGGAACAGTCCCAGCTCCACACTCAGATCGTAGTTATGGGTACGCTGCCATTTCAGCCTTGAATTGCCATAAGCATTAAATACAGCCCCCACACCGGTTGAGTACCATTCACCGGTATAATACTGGTAAGTGGTATTGGATAAATAGGCCGGGAACGACACATCTCCCGTCAGGGCGGTGGTGGCTTTCAGCCGTAGCTGGCTCACAGGAGTATGCTGCAGGAACTTCTCCTTATGCAAATTCCACCCGATGCCATAAGACCAGAAGGGCGCCATACGGGAGTCGGAACCGAATTTGGAAGATCCGTCTACCCGCACGGTGCCGTCCATCAGGAAACGGTTCTGAAAGGAATAGTTAAAGGACAAAAAAACGCCTGCCAGCCGTTGTTCTGTTACACCGCCCTGTGGAGCGGCGTCTTTCTCATACATGCGGGCAAAGGATATGTCTGTAAAACGGTCATTGGTAAAACCCTGCGCCTTAAAGGAACGCAGTGTAGAAGATGTGGACTGAATATTGGTGCCAAGCGAAAAGTTCAGGAAATGTTCATTACGGATCACCTCATTATGGTTGATGGTAAAGCTGCCATCTACCTGTGTAAAGTCTTCCGTACCATATTCATAGGTGCCCCGGTCTTTGAGCTGATCGCCGGCGTATGAATAGAACAGGTTACTGAGCGGTGATATAAAATGATCGTTTGTCTGCTTACGCTTGATAAGGCTGATATTACCACTGATACGCCATTGCCCACTGGGATTATATTCAACATTAAAACCGTCCATGAACTCCAGGTACTCCTGCTTGTTAAAGCTGCCGATAGTGGCTTCATACATGGGGTTCAGCACATGCTCGGTCCTAATGGCGCTGTTCTCTGCTGCACTGCGGTAATTCCATTTATCCATTTCCCGCAGCAGTCTGCCGTTAGAATCGTAGATCGGGTAATAGGGATTCATCTTCACATAATCTGCAAAAGAGCCATAGGGAGATTCTGTGCCTTTTACCTGCGATATGGTGAACTGGTTGCGGAACAGCAGCTTGTGGCTACGCGGCGAGTAAGACAAGGTGTTGCTCAAACTGTAACGGTCGCGGCCGGAGCCCTTCATCACGCCATTGTTGGTTTGATAACGTACATCCACACCATAGCGCATGGAAGAAGAGCCGCCCTGCAGGGAAACGGAATGTTTATGGCCAAAATCATTGCTCACCGGCTGCGACAACCAGTATGTATTGATACCGCTGAGCACATTCTTCTTTTTGGCATAATAAAGCCGTTCAAGTGCTTCCTCACCATCTACCTCGTTGCCAGCATACAAACCAGCCAGCCTTTCGTATTCCAGCTTCTGACCTGCATCCAGTACATTATAGGCGGTAAGATCGGGCGTGGTAACATTCAGCTCGTAGTTGTAGTACAGTTCCAGCGCGCCTTCTTTGGGCGCCTTTGTGGTGAACACGCACACGCCGTTGGAAGCACGGGACCCATAGATGGCGGTAGCCGCTGCATCTTTCAGCAGGGTCACCGTTTCTATCCGGTTAAAATCCAGGTCAAAGATATTCTGTATGCTGACCTGGTAACCGTCCAGTATGAACAGTGGAAGGTTGGTAATGCTGGCAAGCTGGTTGCGGCTCAACTGACCGGGCGTACCGGAAGGCAGAGCCGTAGTGCCCCTCACGTTAATATTGGGCAACTGGTTGGGATTGGACCCTGCGATATTATTCTCCACTAAACGAAAAGAAGGGTCGCGGGCCTGTATACTTTGCAGGATGTTCTGCGGGTTGAAGTGTTTAAGCTCCTCCCCGGTTATTACAATGGCGGAGCCGGTATAATTGTCCTTCTGCAGTTTCTGGTAACCGTTCACTACAAAATCTTTCATGGACTGCACCTCGGTCAGCAGTTTCGCGTCAATGGCCGTGCGGCCCTCTACCTTCACCTCCATTGATTTGTAGCCAATGTAGCTGAACACCAGGGTACCGTTGGGCGGTACATTGGTTAACCTGTATTTACCATTCTCATTGGTTTTGGTACCGTTGAAGGTGCCCTTTACCACAATGGTAACGCCTGGCAGCGGAAGACCTGATTCTTCGGTTACCAGGCCGCTGACGGTGGATTGCTGCTGTAGTGTTGCAGGTGCTGTTGCACCGGGCGTGGTTGTGTTCAGTGCTTCCATTTCCACGCCGGCTGCCGGTTTGGCCGGTTGAGAGGCTGGTCTGGACTTTTCTTTTCTGAAGATGATGTACTGATCTTTCCCCGCCGGCTCTGCTTCCAGTCCAAGGGAGCGCAGAAAGTCATTGAGATAATCGATCATGGACACACCCGGATCTTTGGCAGGAGGGGCATCTGCATAGATCCCGTTGACGGTGTTACCTACATAATTGATACGGATCCTGTAACGTTGTTCCACACGGGCCAGCTGGTTTTTCAGCGGCTCCTGCTGTGTATCTGCCTGCGCAGCAGCGGCTGATAACAGCGCAGCCGGATTTTGTGTGTTGACAGCTGCAACTGCGGGAAAAGCGCTCAACTGCAAGGTAAGGGACATAGCAAAGACACCACCGATACAAGCGGCGTAAAATTTCACCATAGCATTAGATTAAGGTTGGTTATGTACTATTTATCCTCCTGGTTCACTATCGTATAAGTATTTGTTCCTGTCTTCCGGATATGGACATTAAATGATCTTTCGAGTGTTTTAAAGAACACATCTATATTGTTTGTCGGTATACTTCCGGTATAAGTTTGCTGTGCCAGGCTATCGCTTTCCAGCTGTATCACGATGCCCAGGTTGTCCTGCAGGGATCTGATCACCTCTGCCACCGGCATATCATCGAACGACAGTATTCCGGTACGCCAGGATGCGTATGCAGCGGGATCAACCTTTTCGTTTGTCAGCTCCTCTGTGGCAGCAGAGTAAGTTACCATATCGCCGGGCTTCATGGTGATATGCGCCTGAGCGGGCACGTCCCCGGGAGTCCCTTTCTTGTTGAGCATCAGCTTTACAACACCGGTGCTTAATACCACCTGTGTTTTTACACGGCGGGTGTTGACATTGAACTCCGTACCCACTACCTGTATATCTACATCGGTAGTATGCACAATGAAGCGGCGGTTATTGTGCTGGTGCTGTACAGTAAAGAAGGCCTCGCCGTTCAGCCATACTTCCCGCGGCCCCTTATTGTCCCATTCTCCTGCATAGCGTAAAGTGGAATTTACATTGAGGCGTACCAGGGAATGGTCCGGCAGCTCCACCGTTTGCATTTCCCCCATAGCAGTGGCATAGTGCAGGGTATCCTTCTTCAGAAAAAAATAAATGGCATAGGTCATGACCAGGATACCTGCGAAAACTGCGGCATAGGACCACCACCGGCGCATACGGCTGCCCGGCATCCGCACCAGCTTAGCGCTGCCGCTGTCAATACTTTGCAAAACCCTTTCCCAGGTCTCTACTGCATCTGTGGCAGCAGGTGTATGGGAGGGATCGCCTATCAGCAACAGTATTTCCCTGGCCTTTGCCAGGTCTGCTGCCCTGTGCGGGTGCTGCTGCAGCCATTGCTGCCAGTAGGCAGCGGCTTTGGCGTCCTTTTCTATCACCCATTGGCGGAAAACAGGATCCTGCAAAAGCGCTTCGATGGTAAATTCCCTGGATGTCATCGTTTGTTCTTAACAGATAAAGCAGCAAGCGGACAAAATCTTAGCGTTTGTACCGCACTTTTTTTAAAAAATTTTTATCCCCTTAGTAATGAACAAGTTATTAAAAGAGCGACCAGCTTATCACTATGCTTTTTCAGGTAGTTCAATGCTTTTGACAGCAGCACATAGGCAGAGCTTACACTGAGCGACATGAGCGCAGCCGTCTCCTGCGTATCCAGCCCCTCGTAATAGCGCAGGTACAATATCTCCCGCTGACGGCGGGGCAGGTCTTTGATTACTTTTTCCAGCTTCTCCTTACGTTCTTTGTCTGCCTGTTCTCCTATCAGCACATCTTCGTGCGAGCCGGCAAAGGGCAGTACCACCGAGGGCTGGCCTGCCAGGCGGTTCAGTAACCCCTGCTGCCTGCCAATCCTGCGTTTGAGGGAAGCGAGCAGGTAAAAGCGGATGGAATCTGTGGCAGAGAGCCGTTCGCGGCTCAGCCAGATACCCGTAAAAAGGTCATGAATACTGTCTTTCACCAGGTCGGCATCCGGGCACAATTTCATCCCGTACCTGTAAAGGGAGGGGAAATAAGTATTGTAAATGAAAGCCAATGCGTTCTTATCGCCCTCCATTACCCTGGCCCATAGCGCTTTATCATCAAGGCTGCCGTACAAATTTGTGTCCCTGTTTAGATTTGGTGATCGTTGATGAATATACTGGTGGTATACCGGTTAAAGATATAAACCAGAATGTTAGGATACAACCCCGTTATCCGGGGCTTAATGACGGGAATTCTGACGGATAATGCCCGAATACTTAATTGCAGGCTTCCAGTCTCTTAACTGTAACGATATTTAGATAGATTTAATCCCTGATACGTTAACCGGTTAGTTTTTTTATTGTTTAATCCAAAAACCTATTCCCATGAAGGTGCTTATCATTGCAGCCGTTCTTTCTGTTTTCTCTGTTTTTACATCTTCAGCCCAGTTCGCACAGCCGTATTCACAATGTGGCGGTATTGGCTGGACAGGCCCCACTGTATGCGTACCTGGATGGGCATGCATTGTGATCAATCCTTTCTATCACCAATGCCTTCCTTTAAGTGGAGGAGTTGAATGATTTTCTACCAGGATAGCCGCTATAATTTGTAGCGGCTATCCTAATTATCTGTTACTATTATGAAATACCTCATTACCTGTATATTACCCGTTTTATTATTGCTTTCGTGCCACCATTCGCCGGTACAATACATGAACGGCTCAGTAGAGGATGTATTTGCCAGGGCCCAAAAAGAGAACAAGAACGTATTTATCATTATCGGCAACAGCAAATGTGGCAACTGCGATGCTTTTCGAAAAATGCTGGACTCCCAGTCAACAACCGCCAGGATTCTGCAACGCGACTATATCTGTTATAATGCCGACGCTTCTGATAAGCGGCAGGAAGATATTGCCCGGATAACGAAATGCCCTTCCTATCCTTTTCCCTATTTTTTTGATAAGGATGGGAATCTGCTGACATTTGGTTTTCCGAAGAGTAAGGAGTATGACATCAGAGACCTGGACAGGATCGGGATCGATGAATATATTTTCAGGGAAATCTTCCAGCTTCCCATCACCACACAGCGATATAAAAAGCTGGTATCGCTCAATATGCAGGCCTTCCTGTTGATGAAGGGAGGCGGCGGGCGGCCCTCCGCCAGAGACTCAGCCTACCAGCTGGCCAGGCGTTCCCTTGACATCGCCGCATATCCATACAATATATACCTTTCGCACACGCTGGGCGGACCCGCAGCGGTTGCACAGCTGGTGCGGCCTGTATATAGCCCATCAGATAAACTGATCTACAAGGGCCTGCTTGATACGATTCCCTTACAGGAAAACAGCCTGGCGAGGCAGCAGGGCGCAACCGACAGCGCCTCGCTGGTATTCAATAAAATCAGTCACGACTGCGGCATTATCAAACAGGGTACGGATTATACCTTCAGCTTTGAATTTACCAACACCGGTAAAAAAGATCTGAGGATTGCCAAAGCTGATCATCCCTGCACCTGCATAGAACTGAAATGGCCGCAGCATGCCAGAAAAGTTTTTAATCCCTCATCGTGACCGGATCTATGTAGTTGGCTATTCGTCTATTCTATTCTTCAAATCGGATGATTGTTACAGCCATATTCACCTGAATGACGGGAGGGAATTTGTGCTTACAACCTCCCTGGCAAAACTACAGAAAGAAATCAATCACCGGCGCTTTATCCGTATCAGCCAGTCATTCCTTGTCAACGGCGATTTTATCACCAGTATTGACAAAAAGAAGAAATTTTTGCTGATCGGCGACAATCATCATCTGCCCTTTACCATCCCGATTAAGAAACTAATGGAACTGATGGTCACATAATTTACCTGATCTTCACCGGCTGTACACTTTCATTGGTGATCTTCACCGGTACGATCATGCCGTCCTTATCAAAATGCATCTCATCAATGCATACCACGCGGTGATTAGCTGCCTTTTCAGTGAGAGGTCTGCGGTGATACACAATGTACCAGCGGTCTGTACCCGGCACATTGATCACAGAGTGGTGACCTGCACCCGTAGCTACCGCGGTGTCCTGCTGGAGGATCTTGCCAATTCTCTTAAAAGGGCCCACGGGGGAATCGGCAATGGCATAGGCCACGGAATAATCAGGGCCTCCCCAGCCGCCTTCAGACCACATAAAGTAGTATTTGCCGTTGTGGATGAACATAAACGGGCCTTCTACATATCCTTCAGGAGTGATCTCTTTAAAGAGAGCACCATCTTCCATCGGTTCAAAACCGGTAAAATCAGGTTTCATCTTTACGATGTTGCAATGACGCCAGCCGCCATAGATCATGTAGTACTGGCCGTCTTTATCATGAAATACGAACTGGTCTATCGGTTGTGCCCCGTTATGGAATTTATCGATGAGTGGTTTGCCCAGGTAGTCCTTGTAAGGGCCGCCGGGTTTATCAGCCACGGCAACGCCAATACCGCCGTGTTCTGCATCACTTTGTATATCATTGGCTGCGAAGAAGAAATAATACTTACCATCTTTTTCAACAATGGCAGGCGCCCACATGGCGCGTTTGGCCCACTTTACAGCAGCAGTATCCAGTATGTGCGGATGCTTTTTCCATTTACGCAGATCGTCAGACGAAAATGCATCAAAGAATACCTGCTTTTCGTACTTATCAGAGAAGGTAGGAAATATCCAGTATTTTTTGCCGAAGATGGCGGCTTCAGGATCTGCATACCATCCCGTTATAACCGGGTTACCATTTTGTGCAGCAGCTTGCCGTGTTTGGATGCATAAGCCGATGGATACGGCTGCCAGGAACGTCAGTGTCTTTCTCATGGGTACTACCAGTGCTTTTGTTTCACGAATGCCTCAAGATACGAAGATTAGCTTTTAGCTGCTAGCTATTAACCGCCTGAACTAATATTCTCGCCAGTTACTAACAGCTAAAAGCCAACAACCAATAGCTATTTACCTATCCTGTCCATCTATCTGCATGCGCATCTTCTCTTCTTCCAGGTCCAGCAGGGCAATGTGCTTACGGATCAGCTCTTCGTCCAGCGCTTCTTTCTTATTCAGTTGCTGCAGCAGCTGGCGCTGCTCCCGGATGATGGCCGTGTATACGTTGCGGAAAGTCTGGTGGGCCGGGCTGAATAACTGGCCGCCCGGCTCGGGCGCCGGTACGGACTCCATCTTTGTTTTCAGGTTCTGCAGCAGTTCATTGGAAGACAGCTCCTCCTGGTACTGTTCATTCAGCATTGCGAGCGCCTTGTTGTGTAATTTCTTACGGATGATAGCGTCCTGTTCTTCTTCGGAGTATTGCAGATCCTTATCTTCCATCTTTACTATGCGCACCAGCCATGGAAGGGTAAGCCCCTGGAAAACCAGCGTGATGAGTATCACGGTGAACGTAATGAACAGGATGAGATTACGCTGCGGAAAAGGCTGCCCATTATTAAGCACCAGTGGAATAGACAATGCCGCCGCCAGCGATACCACACCCCGCATACCCGCCCAGCCTAACAGTATGGGGCCTTTCCAGCCGGGATTGGGATCTGCCGTGGTAATGAAACGGCTGATAAACACGGTGAACACGGCAGCGCCAAAAGTGGAAAGCATTCTTATGATCATCAATGCCACGCTGATGATGATCCCATAGAAGATGGCGGTACCCAGGCTTACATCGCCCAGCTGATTAACAATAAATGGCAGTTCAAGTCCTATCAGCATAAAAACCAGCCCGTTCAGCACAAAGCCTACCGTAGACCATACGGTATCTCCCCTTAAGCGGCTGCTGAAACTTAGCGTCACATGGCGGTTGGCAGAAAGGAAAAGCGCCCCGCTGACCACTGCCAGCACACCGGAGAAATGCATTTTCTCTGCCACGATGTACATCATGTACGGCGCAATAAATGAAAGCAGTATATCCACATTGGGTGTAGTGGGCAACCAGCGGTAAATAGCGTAAAATACCAGGGCAATGGCCAGCCCGATCAGGATACCCATCACTATCACCAGCACAAAACTGCCGGCGGCTTTACTGAAAACAAAAGCGCCTGTTTCTACCGCTACCAGGGCAAACCGGAACACGATCAAACTCGCCGCATCATTGAGCAGGCTTTCGCCCTCTATAATAGCGACCACCCGCCTTGGCACCTTGATATACCGCATCACAGAAGTGGCAGAAACCGCATCGGGCGGGGAAATAATACCCCCCAGCAGGAATCCCAGGGCCAGTGAAAAACCAGGTATGAAGTAGTGTGCTACCATGGCAATAACGCTGGAAGTAAGCAGCACAATGGGGAATGCAAAACTGCTGATCACCCGCCGCCATTTCCAGAAATCTTTCCAGGAAGTGTACCAGGCTGCTTCATACAGTAAAGGCGGCAGAAAGATAACGAAGATCAGCTCGGGATCGATCCTGATCTCAGGCAGCCCCGGTATAAAACTGATCACCAGGCCGCCCAGCACCAGCACAATAGGATAAGCGATCCTGAGACGCTGCGCTGCCATGAACAGCAACAGGATGGCCAGGAGAATAATAAGGTAAAAGCCAAAATAGTTATGCATGCTGCTAAAATAATGTATTTCGCCGATGCTCAATAGCCCTCCCATACCGTGTGCTATGGACTATCGACGCCCAATCACTTCCATTCCAGCACACTGCCTTTCAAATACCTCTTCCTGAGGAAAGCGCCCGTTTCCTTAAAGCCGGCATTCAGCCACTGCTCTTTGAACTGCGGATTGGCATACAGCACCTTGATGGGCCGCTCCCTGCGGTACAGGCTTTCGAACACCTTGTCTATAAAAGACTCCATCACAAGATCGTCAAAGGGATTAAAGAGAAAGATAACGCCCACCGTATCAGGAATGTCATAATCGCGGGCATCTATACAGGTAATGTTAACATTGAGGCCGGGGTATGTTTCCTTCATGCCCTCCATTACTTCGCGGGCCTGTTCGCAGAGCTTTTCGGAAAAATCAATACCGGCCATATCCCGGAAACCATAGGCGGCACCTACTGCCAGTACACGTCCACGGCCACAGCCAACATCCAGCAGTGTAGTGTTTAGATCTGCCGCATTAAGATGATCAAAAAGGGTAGTCAGTGAATAATAGTTGACCGGTTCATAAAGACTGAAGTGTTTACGCTCAATATCGGGCACGGTATCCGGCAGGCTGCTCAGACCAATAGTTCGGATACCATATTTTTTTTCGCCTTTTATTTCATGCCTTATAATAAAAATAGCCAGGTCTACTCCCCAATACCATGTGATATAAAAAAAATACAGCAAATACCTCATGCCTTTGTTTTTACCTTTCGGGAATATGCGTTGTGTTCCCGTTATCGGGGCGGATGATCATCCGCAATGACTGGTCTTTACTGAAATACGCTACGGTCCAGTTATACAAGGTCTTAAGCCTGTTGCGATAGTTGATCAGAGACATCAGGTGGATGAACAGCCAGATAAAAAAGGCGATAAAGCCCCTGAAATGCTTAACAGGGCCCGGAAGATCTACTACGGCCTTGTTGCGGCCGATAATGGCCATGGAGCCTTTATCGTGATAAACAAAGGAGGTTGGCTGCCTTTGCTGCTCAATGGCTTTGAAATTCTTTGCCAGGTGCTTACCCTGCTGGATAGCGGTTTGCGCAACCTGGGGATGACCATTGGGAAAACGGACCTCATGGGTTTGCAGGCTGGTATCGCCAATGGCATAGATGTTCTCCATTCCCTTTACCTTATGAAATTCATCTGCCAGCATCCTTTTACCACGGCCATAGCTCTCTGCAGGAATGCCATCATATACCCTGGCGGTAACGCCGGCTGCCCATATCAGGTTTCTGGTAGGTATCTGTTCACCGTTGTCAAGTACAGCGATATCGTTCACATAATCTGTTACATGGGTATTGAGGCGGGTTTTAACGCCCAGTTTGCGGATGGCTTCCATGGTATTGCGTTGCGACCTGGTGCTCATGGGCGACAACAAGGCTTCACTGCCATCTACCAGGTAGATCTCGCCCCGCCTGCCTTTAAGTTCCGGGTAATCTTTTCCGAGGATGGTCTTACCCATTTCCGCCAGCATACCGGATATTTCCACACCGGTAGGCCCGCCGCCGGTGATCACGAAGGTCAGCAGTTTTCTGCGCTCCTCCTCATCTGTAGTGATTATCGCCTGCTCCATCTGCTGCAGCATACGGTTACGCATGGCAATGGCGTCATGCAGGGTCTTCATTGGCATGGCGTGCTTCATTACATTCTGCATACCGAAATAATTGGTTTCCGCACCGGTGGCAAATACCAGGTAATCATACCCCAGTTCGCCATTGTTGAGGATAACCTTGTTCTCTGCAGGCACTACCTGCTGCAACTCGCCCAAACGGAAGAACAGGTTCTTCTTTCCGCGGAACAGCTTACGGAAAGGATAGCTGATGCTGGATGGTTCGAGGAAAGCGGTAGCCACCTGGTAGATCAGCGGCGGAAAAAAATTGTAGTTGTTCTTATCCACAAGCGTTACCCTGAAATACTTACTGCCTGCCATTGACCTTGCAAAGTTGATCCCTGCAAAGCCCCCACCAATAACAACAATATGCTTCATCCCGATTAATTTTCTTTATGCCTTAAAATTGTTAAATTTAGTTGATACTCTGATGATATAAAAAATACTTCTTACCTAAATTTAATATATGGACCAACGCATCATCCATCTCTTCGATGAATATACGCACAAGCCGCTGCGGCGTGACGAATTCATTGGCCGGCTGGTAAAGCTTACCGGCAGCATGGCCGCCGCTACCGCAATACTGCCCTTACTGGAGGTGAACTATGCGCATGCGGCTACTGTTCCTGAGAACGCTGCCGGTATTGCGGGTACGGATGTCACCTATGAAGGGGATGGCGTTACCATGAAAGCATACCTGGTTAAACCTGAAGGAGTTAGCAAAACAGGGGCCGTACTGGTGATACATGAGAACCGCGGCCTGAACCCACATATCAGGGACGTAACGCGAAGGGTGGCGCAGGCAGGCTTTATTGCCCTGGCGCCGGATGCCCTCTCCCCTTTTGGCGGCACGCCGCAAAATGAAGACGAGGCCCGTACCCAGATAGGTAAACTGGATGCCGCCAACAACCTGAACAATTTTCTTAAAGGGCTGGATTACCTTGCCACCCTGCCCGAAAGCAACGGTAAAACGGGTTGTGTGGGCTTCTGCTGGGGCGGCGCCATGGCCAACCAGCTGGCGATACATGCTCCCGGACTGAAAGCCGCTGTACCCTATTACGGGCGGCAGCCCGACGCGGCGGATGTGCCAAAGATCAAAGCAGCCATGCAGTTACATTACGGCGGATTAGACGAGCGTGTCAACGCAGGCATACCTGCCTATGAAACCGCACTGAAAGCTGCCGGTGTTAAATACGAACTGTATGTTTATGAGGGCGCACAACACGCCTTTAATAACGATACCGCCCCTACGCGATATAATGAAGCAGCGGCAAAACTGGCCTGGGATAGAACGCTGCGCCTGTTTAAGGAAACTTTGCTGTAGACAGATTTATCATCCCCACCTGCCAAGACGGGCAGATAATTTTGCCAGCACCTGGTTATTAGCCAGGTATAACAACATCAGGGGAAAGATCTTCAGTAAGCCCCTTTTTGTAGAGTGCTGAATATCCAGCAGCGGCAACAGGTGCCCTAAAAATGGCAGCCCGATATATATGACCAGCACTGCATACAGCCAGGCCCTGGCGGTAGCGGAAAAGCGTAGTTTATATATCACCGCTTCGGCCAGCAGCAAACCTCCGAACAGTATTGTAAAATACCCATACAGGGATGCCCAGCGACTGCCGAACAGCAGGCTGGTATGCATGTCTGCAAAACGTTCAAAGAAGGTCCGCAGCTGCAGCGGATGCGGATTAATCAGGTTACTTACTTCATACCGGGCAGGCAGGTAATAGCTGTTATAGCCAACTACGGCAACCGCATATAACAACACAGCCGGTGTTACAAATACCGCGGCATCCTGCGCCAGCTGCCCCAGGCGTTGCCTTCCCCACTGACGGTACACCAGCAATGGAATGAAGAAAAAAGCCAGCACCAGGGTTTCCGGACGGATGTAGGTGGCAATACCCATCAGCCATGCGGCAAAATATAAGTAAGACCTGGACTGTTCGGCAAAGTAGAGCGTTAAGCTGTAGACCGAGAGGAAAAAGAAAACGGCATTGCTGTAATCAAACAAGGCCATGAAGGTGTAGGCATACATTTCCGGTATGGCCAGGAAACACAACAGCAATACACCCGCCAGCAGGCGGTGAAGGCTTTGGCACAACAGCTGGTACAGCAGCAGTGTAAAGCTCACAAATATCACAGACAGCCACAGTTGCCCAAATGGGAAGCCCGCATATTTGTAGATGATCTGCAGACTGGTAATAAATGCCGGCTTGTAGGGATTATTGGTACTGAGCAGGTCTACACTGAAAACTGAATTGATCATGGTATGCTCGCGCACTGCATAAGCTGCCAGTACCTCCGGCCCCGAGGTAAGATCTCTTGGCGTAGGCGGCAGGTAATAGCAACGCCACACGCTGATCAGCACAATGGCGGCCATCAGCAGGATGAATGGCAGCTCATACAGTTTCATCGTGAAATGGATGTGATGGAACATCCTTTTCCATTGCTCCGCCGTACGGCCCATGTGCAGGTTCAGTAACAATGCCGTCAGGATCAGCGCACTGAAAACGGAGAAGGCTGTAAGCGGTACATACAATAATTGTAAGAGGAACGGTACTAAAGAAGACACCGCCACTCCCAGTAATAATGCCAGGGGAATTTTAAGGCCATTGCGTAAGGACAGCCTGAACAGGGCCAGTACCCCAATGCCGGAGATGAATTGCAGTAATGTCAGCAGCAGCAATGCAACTATGTTCATAAGGTGATCCGGTATTTTCTGTATTCTGCCAATATTTTGCTGAGCTGTTGTTTATCCTTCACTTTCCTGATAGCGATATCTTTGTTCTCCACACTCACCACATAGTTGATGTTAGCGGTATCCTTTGTATCAGGCCGCACTGTTTTCAGAGATGTGTAATAGTAGAACACCGCTGGTTCCGGGACGTGGTAATTGAGCCCTTTTGCCTTGAAATAGCTGGTAGGCGGCACCAGCACCAGGGCCGTTTCTTTTTTACCCGCTCTTTCCAGTGAAAGGGCAATAGAGCGGGAGAGGATATATGCATTACCATAGCGGGATACTTTCCGGGCCTCCAGGTCTGGCTGGGCAGCCTGTGAAGGGAACGCCCTCCAGTATCCGGCTATCCGGCTAAACCAGGACCTGTTCACGATTATAATAAGGGCAATGGCCAGCACACCTGTTAACAACAGCAGGAGGCCACCCCGTCTGTTGGATACGGTTGTTTGCATAGACAACAAAATACTATTATTTAAAATTAGCGGGCGCCAAAGTTACGGGCAGCACTTCCTTTTCAATAGCTGCCCTGTCTGCTTCAAACTGGGGGGGTAATTGCAGTGCCTCCCCTAAGTGGTCTTTACTTTCATCTACCGTAAACCCGGGACCAGCAGTAGCCACTTCAAACAGCACTCCTCCGGGCTCCCTGAAATAGATGGAGGTAAAATAGTTTCTGTCCAATACCGGTGTTGGGTTCAGCATACGCTTTACTATTTTAAGGCGCAGTTCCTGCTGGGTAGCAGCATTGGGAGTGCTGAAGGCGATATGGTGAACGGTACCGCTGCCTGCCAGGCCTCTGAGGCTATCCGGAGAACAAACAATGTCTACATAGTTACCTGGCGCATCCGTAGCGGCAAACCGGAAGCGGTTGCCTTTCTCGGCGATCAGCCGGTGGTCAAGCTGTTCTGTCAGCAAGCCGGCCGTACGTTCATAACCTTCTTCCCAGATCTCTACATTATAGAATCCCCTGATGGCATGCTCCGCCGGGATGTGCCCGTAGGTAAAGCCGCTGCGGGTATCCTTGTCGTTGAACACCAGTTCCAGGCCCAGACCATCTGCATCCTCAAAATACACTACGGCTTCTCCTTCAAACCGTTCCTGCGGTTGTTTGTATGCAATGTCAAAACGCTGCAGGCGTTCCAGCCAATAATTCATGGAGGTTATGGGCAATGAAAAAGTGGTGGTGTTCAGCATGCCTTTACCATGACGGCCGTGCGCAAGACCCTCGTAAGGAAAGAAGGTGAGGATACTGCCGGGATGACCGGTTTCATCTCCGTAATAAAAATGATATACGCCGGGTGCATCGAAGTTGACTGTTTTCTTTACCATCCTCAGTCCCAGGATACCAGTATAGAAATCAATATTCTTTTGTGCACCCGCAGCAATGGCCGTAACGTGATGAATGCCTGTTATCAATTGGTCCATACTACAAATGTACCTGTTTATACCAGCTTTAAAAGTTCCACATCACAAAAAATCTTCACTTCATCAGAGAGCAGTCCGCCACCTGCATCAAAGGTTTCATTCCATTGCAGATGCAGGTCTTTTCGGTTAAAAGCAGACTCCATTTCGAAGCCTGCTTTTATATTTCCCAATTGGTCCACCACTGTGCCGTTGTACATTACGTTGAAGCGGATCACTTCCGTTACATCCCTTATCCGCAGTATGCCTGTCATCGCAATGAAGAAGCCTGTTGTTTTAACCGAGGTAGATTCAAAGAAGATGACCGGGTATCTTTCCACATCAAAGAAATAGGGGGAACGAAGTTGTGCATCACGCCGTGGATTGCCGGTATCGAGGGAGCTGGTAAAGATGCTGAGCTGGGCCTGTGCATCGCTGAAATCATCTGCCGTTGCCATAATCACGCCTTCAAAACGGGTAAACCAACCTGAAACGGATGTAAGTAAAACGTACCGGATACTGAACCGGATCCTGGAGTGCACCGGGTCAATCACCCAGGTCACTTTTTGCTGTTGTGTTTTCATATTAGCAGGCCTGACCTATTGAAAACTGAAGCGGCGCAAGGCCTCTTTTTTAAACTCGGTAAAACTCATGCCCGAAACGTTTTTAAAGAATTTACTGAAATGCGCAATGTCATCAAAGCCCAGATGGTAGGCAATCTCCTTCATACTGGCGTTCACGTAAATAGCCTGTCTTTTGGCCTCCAGCACAATACGCTGCCGGATGTGATAGCTGGCCGGGAAACCGGTTACCTTTTTTACTATTTCATTCAGGTAATTGGAGCTTACAAACAATTCCTCGGCATAATCGCTCACCATTTTACAGGTAGTATAGTTCTTTTCCAGCAGTCCCAGGAATTTATCCGTCAGCGCGGTGTTCTTGGTACGCTGCTGATACATGGCAGGCCTTCCAAACTGGCGGGTAAGGTAGATCAGGAATATCTTCAGAAAGCCTTTCAGTATCTCTGCACGCAGCAGGAAAAAATTATCATATTCTTTCACCATCTTTTCGATGATCTCCTGCATTTCCTTTTGCATTTCGCCGCTCACTTTTATAACAGGTGCATGCGCGCAGGCATTGAGAAAGCCGGGGTCATGCAGGGGTTCAAAACTGTGCTCATTTATGCCCAGGAATTCTGCGGTAAAGGAAACAACGTAACCCGAAGTATGCTCCCCCGCGTTGAACAGGTATATTTGTCCGGGCGCCTGGCAATATACCGTATTATTACTGATACCATGTTTATCCAGGTCTACCAGGTAGGTGCCTCCCCCCTGTTTAACCCAGATGATCTTGTAATAATTATGCCGGTGGGGAGTGCTTTGCTGTCCCCACCTGTTTTTCATCATCCATTCAATGGTATGAATCTCAAAGGGTAATGCAGTGCCCCTGGTAGGATGCTGGAGAGAGGTTCCGTTCTTGATGATGGTACTTGGCCTGTTAAGGGATAGCATAACGTTGTAGTTTTGCTTATCCCGTCTATTAATGTACCGGAATTGCCCGATTTAAGCATACTTATATTTACCGCATATAGCGCTTTGAAAAAGAAGCACTTAAATTGCGGGGTCTCATTTATCAAACAATTATATGACATTTCTGCCTCCGACTTTTTCGGAGCCGTCTCTGATAAAAATACGATCCACCGTGGATGAGCTTTCTGATAAACCGGGATAAGTACAACAGAATCCGTCATTTAGATATTCCCCGGACCCGTTTTTAGTTGCATCTTTGCTGTTGAATAAAATTACCTGATAATATAGGCACATACAATGTGCTAGTCTTTTAACAGTGTAACAGTTGTAGGTTTAGGTAAAGGCCGGGGTATTCTTATTCCGGTTTTCTTTTTTAAAACAGGCTTAAACAACCCTGTCAACGGTATTATTTTAACAGAAACCCCTGAAGCATACGGAAAGCATGTAGGGAGCATAGAGAAAACAGTATGATCGCTCCCCTCAACATTTAAGAAATGTCCTCTTTTTTAATACCCAGTCTGGCGATCCTGGATTCCAGGGTAGTAGGATTCAGGTTAAGGATCCTGGCCGCGCCGCTTTCCCCTCTTATACGGCCATTCGTTTTTTTCAGTACGGAAAGTATATAGGCCCGTTCTGTTTCCTGCAGGTGTTTTTTCATGTCTGTAAATGTTTTCACCTGGGCATCCCCTGGTGCGGCAACGGGTGTAAGACCGGTCAGCCATCCGTTTCCCAGCGGGCGTTTAAGTTCAAGCGGGGAATTGCCGTCATTCAGTATGACAGATTGTTCGATCACGTTTTCCAGTTCGCGGATGTTACCGGGCCAGTCCCATGCTTCCAGGGCATCCATCATCTGCGGGGCTATTCCGTAATAGGGCTTGTGCATCCTGCTGGTGTATTGTGTTGCAAAGGCGTCTGCCAGTAAGCGGATGTCTTCCCTGCGTTCTCTCAGGGGCGGCATGTTGATGGGGAACACGTTCAGCCGGTAGTAAAGATCAAGTCTGAAACGGCCTTCCGCTACCGCTTGCTCCAGGTTACGATTGGTAGCGGCGATGATGCGCACATTCACTTTAATGGCATTTCTGCCGCCTATGCGTTCTATCTCCTTTTCCTGCAATACCCTTAACAATTTTACCTGTAGTTCCAGCGGCATTTCGCCTATCTCGTCAAGGAAGATGGTGCCTTCATCGGCCTGTTCAAATTTACCGATCCTCCTGTTGGCAGCGCCTGTAAAAGCGCCTTTCTCGTAGCCGAATAGCTCTGACTCTATCAGGCTGGAAGGTAATGCAGCGCAATTCACCTTTACCAGCGGCTTCCTGCAACGTGGCGATAGCTGGTGAATGCTCCTGGCCACTTTCTCCTTACCGGTGCCGCTCTCCCCTGTTATCAATACAGAGGTGTCAAACGGCGCCACCTGGGCCACATGGTCCAGTACACGGAGCAGCCGGTGACTTTTGCCGATGATACCGTCAAAGCCTGCGGCAACGGTGTGCCCATAGGTACCGTGCGGGCTGGACGCCGACACAACAACCTGATCTCCGGGAACTTCCAACTTTGCCAGTAAATGTTGTAAACGCTCCAGGATATGCGTGTCGCCGCTTTGATAGGCGTCTGGCCTGCGGCTGTAAAAACTAAAGGGAGTAGCGCCGCCGCCGGGATGCGATATGGGTACCACCAGGTGGGACTGCAGCTGAAAAGTACGGGCCAGCAATCCCTTCAGCGGATATTGAGCCAGGATACCTTCAAACGCCTCCTGGTTGTATGCGGCGCTGAACTGATCCACCGGCGTACCGGCCTGCAGTACATCCAGATCTGCTGCTTTGAGGCCGGATATGGTACACAATTCATCCTTCCTGATCACCTGGTATTCATCGAACCCGATACGCAGGAAACCCAGCGCGCCGGCAGACATATAATCGAAAGGGAGGTATGATTGCAGGGCGCGGGCTATTTTCAGGCATTTTTGTTCAGGTCTGATCCGTTCGGTGATGATCTGTGAAATGGCCTCCTGTAATAACAGCTCCCGGCGGTACCCCGATTCCAGGCTATGCTGGTGGCGGTACCGGGCCACATCAATCGTAACCAATACATCCTTTTCGCGGAAAGGCTTTACCAGGAAGCCGTAAGGCTCAGTAGCCTTTGCCGCCTCCAGTACATGCTGACTGGAATTGGCGGAGAGATATACAAATGCGATATGCCTTTCCTTTAACTGTTGGGCAAGCTCAATACCTGTTTGCCGGCCTTTCAGATAGATATCAAGTATTACCAGACCGGGTTGGTGCTGATCAATAATATCCTGCGCTTCTTTTACAGAAGGGGCTATACCGCATACCTGGTACCCCGCCCGTTGCAGCATCAGGCGCAGATCATTGGCCACAATAAATTCATCCTCTACTATTAGTACTTTTTCGCTCATACATACCTGTTTCCGTCAAAAGATGGGAGCGCCTGAACAGTACAGGGCAGGTCCGTACCTTCAGGCATGCTGCACTGTGATTTCTCCGTTGGCATATCTGGCGGCTGCACCGGAGATAAAGTGCAAAGCCCCTGGCATATGGTTGAACAGTGTAAAGTGTTAGTTTGTCTATTAAAGATATTAAAAAATGCCAGAAAGGGGTAACATTGCTGATGCCCGCTTCCACTGCTGATCTATACCGGAACATTGATAAATTAACAGATTTTTCACTACGTAGGTCTATAAAAAATAAAATAAACGCTTTTAATTTATGGAATTAACAACCGTTTGCGTCTATTAAGCTAACCCTGTTAAATCCCGTAAATGAAGACACTCTCTACCTTGATTTTCTGTACTGCTGTCCCTTGCCTGTGCTATAGCCAGCAAGCAGCCGTAAAAGGCAGCATTATGGATACCCTTAATCATCAAAACCTATCGAACACGGTCATAACCCTTTTACAGGCCAAAGACTCTATGCTGTATAAGTTTACCCGGACCAATGCCTCGGGGTATTTTGAGCTGAAGGGCCTTAAAGGCGGTAACTACCTGATGCTGGTAACAGCGCCGGGCTTTGCAGATTATGTGGAACCCTTACAACTGACAGATTCAACCAGCATCACCAATGCCAGGATCATCATGTCGCTGAAGGCACGCCTGCTCCAGGAAGTAGTGATCAACCAGGCAGTGGCCGCCATCAAGCTCAAAGGCGATACCACCGAGTACAATGCAGACAGTTTCAAGGTGCCGCCCAATGCCTCCGTGGAAGAGCTGCTCAAGAAACTACCCGGCATACAGGTAGATAAGAACGGGCAGATCACCGCGCAGGGTGAGAAAGTACAAAAGGTGCTGGTAGACGGCGAAGAATTTTTTGGCGATGATCCTACCCTTGCCACCCAGAACCTGCGGGCCGATATGGTGGATAAAGTACAGGTGTTTGATAAAAAAAGCGACCAGGCCACCTTTACAGGCGTAGACGATGGAGAAAAAACAAAGACCCTGAACCTGAAACTGAAAGAGAACAAAAAGAACGGCTACTTTGGAAAGCTGAGCACCGGCGCTGGTACCGATGGCTACCATGACAGCCAGGCCATGTTCAATTCATTCAGTAAGAAACGGAAACTCTCCGGGTACGGTATTGTATCCAATACCGGTAAAACAGGTTTAAACTGGCAGGAAAGGAATAGTTACGGGCAAATGTCATCAGGCGCCGGCTACGATGAAACGACTGATACCTATTTCTTTTCCGGCTCAAGAGATGACCTGGATTCCTGGGACGGAAACTATGAAGGTCAGGGTTATCCGCTGGTACAGACAGGCGGTCTGATGTACAGCAATAAATGGAATGAGGACAAACAATCCGTGAACGGCAGTTATAAGATCATGCAGTTGTATGTAGATGGCAGCAGCACCACCAACTCGCAGTACTTATTGCCCGATACCTTGTACTATACCAATTCATCACAGCGTTTCTCCAATAACATATTACGGCAACGGGCCAACGCCTCCTATGAGATCCAGCTGGACTCCACCTCTTCTATCAAGATACAGGCAGACGGCGGCCTGGATCATAAAACCACGGGCAGCGTGTTCAACACACAATCCCTTGCTGAAGACAGTTCGCTGGTGAACCAGAATGATCGTAATATCAACACCATTGGCGACAACCGCAGCCTGAACAGCAATATCCTGTGGCGTAAAAAACTACGCAAAAAAGGCAGAACACTGTCATTGAACATTATAGAGCGCTTTTCACGCAGCACCTCTGATGGCTACCTGAATTCCACTACGGAATTTTATGAGAACGGCAGCATTGAGAGCACACAAAGGATAGATCAGTATAAGACCAATTTAAATGAGAACTTCAGCTTTGATACCAAACTGACCTATTCAGAGCCTTTATCAGCTACCAGTTCACTAATCATCAATTATGGTGTGATAGTTAACAACAGCAATTCCAACAGGAACTCCTTTAACCAGGATAATAACGGGAAATACAGCCAGCTGGATACCCTGTTCAGTAATGACTATGCTTTTAATATGTTCACTCATCGCGGTGGTATCACCTATAACCTGATCAACAAAAAGCTGCGTGTGAACTTTGGTACGAACGTAGGTCTTACCAGCTTTGACCAGCGGGACGTACGCAAGGACATTACCCGCACGCGCGACTTTGTGAACTGGTATCCACAGGCTACAGTGGCTTACATGTTCAACAGCCAGAGAAGGTTTACTTTCAACTACAACGGTAGTACGCGGCAGCCGGGCATTGACCAGATACAGCCCCTGCGAACCAATGAAGATCCGCTGAATGTTACCATTGGTAATCCCGACCTGAAACCACAGTTCTATAATAGTGTAAGGATCTCGTTCAACGATTTCAGGCTGCTTTCTGAAAGAGGAATATATGTCAGCGCCAATTATAGCTTCACCACTAATGCCATCAGCAGCCGGAGCACTGTTGACGCCAACGGCAGGAGAACCAACCAATCTGTTAACGTAGATGGCAATCGTTCAGCCGGCATGTATGTGGACTATGGCCTTAAATTAACCAAACTGGCTGCGCGCGTAGGCCTCAACGGAAGCTTCAATTACAGCCGTTACGTGAACTATGTAAATGATGCCCTGAATGTCACCAACAGTGGCAATTACAGGAGCGGTATTTACATACGGCACAGGAAAGATAAAATATATGAGTTGGGACTTGAGGCGTTCGCCAACTATACCAACAGCAGCTCGTCTGTACAGCAAAGGGTACAAACCAACTACTGGAGCTTTAATATGAGCCCTGATGTAAGTTTTTTCCTGCCCTGGAAAGTAGAGATACATTCAGACTGTATTATCAACCTGCGCCAGAAAACAGAAGTATTTACCACTAATAACAATGTGTTCCTGTGGAATGCCTGGATCGGTAAGAAGCTCCTGAAGAATGATGCCCTCCTGATCAAAGCAGCTGTAAACGATCTGCTGAACGAGAACATAGGGTTTAACAGGCAGGTGAACAGCAACTTCATTACACAGAACACGTACAGCACCATCCAGCGATATCTCTTCCTTTCCGTGATCTGGAACTTTAATAAAACCGGTGGCGCCGATAAACAATAACCGCAAAAGAACACAAGTATGAGAACAATACTGCTTTTCCTCCTTATAAATATTACGCTGAAAGCTGCGGCACAACAACCCGTTTACCTCACAGAAGGCCGCATTGAATATGAAAAAAGGTTCAACGCACATGCCCGGCTGGATGCCATATACGGCAGCAATGAAAGTACCTGGAAAGAGATGGAGAAAAAACGGCAGCCTAAGTTTAAGATCTCTTATTTTGACTTACGCTTCCACAACAATACTACCTTATATGCACCCGGAAGGGAAAACCCCGACAATGCACGGCTACGTCCTGAACCTGCGGAAGACAATATAGTATACAGCGATCTGGATAAGCAGGAAAGCATTGCACAAAAAACAATATTTGAAGAGATCTTCCTGGTAAAGGACAGCACCCGTTCCATCCGCTGGAAAATAACAGACGAAAAGCGCAATATAGCAGGGTTTGACTGCCGCAGGGCCAATGCGGTGATTATGGATTCTGTTTACGTGGTGGCGTTCTATACCGACGCTATTGTTACACCGGGCGGTCCGGAGTCTTTCAGCGGCTTACCCGGGATGATCCTGGGGGTTGCCCTGCCCTATGAGCATGTAACATGGTTTGCAACAAAAGTATTGTCAGAAAGTGTGAGCACGGCCAACCTGAAAGCGCCTTCAAAAGGGAAAAAGGTGGACAACAAAACGTTGTTCGAAACCCTTAACAAAAGCCTGAAGAACTGGGGTAGCTACGGCATGGCATTTATTACGGCATCCCTGTTGTAGACCTGTTCAGGTCCTGATTTGGCCGCTGCCATGTACAAACCACTTTTCCGTCACCAGCTTTTCGAGCGCAAAAGGCCCGCGGGCGTGCAGCTTCTGTGTTGAGATGCCTATTTCAGCACCCAGTCCAAAAACGCCGCCGTCTGTAAAGCGGGTGGAGGCATTTACATATACAGCCGCGGCATCTACCTCGTTCAGAAAACGTTCGCTGATAGCGGCATTGGAAGAAATGATGGCTTCAGAATGTTTGGAGGAATACTGGCGGATATGTTCAAGAGCCTCCTCTGCATTGGCTACAACTTTGACAGAACATTTGAAGTCGAGAAATTCACGGCCAAAATCTTCCGGGGCGGCCTGTTGCAGATAAGGGTACCCTGCCTTTTGCAGTATAGAAAATGCTTTATCGTCTGCGAAGATCTCTACGTTATAGGCCTGCAGTGAAGGGGCGAGCAATTGCAGGAACTTTGCTGCAACGGCATTGTCTACCAGTACCGTATCAAGCGCATTACATACGGAGGGGCGTGATACTTTGGCATTGGTGACTATGGCGCTGGCCTGCTCAAGATCGGCCGTACTTTCCACATAGGTATGACAAACACCTGCACCCGTTTCGATCACCGGTACACGAGCGTTTTCACGCACATAATCTATCAGCTGCTGAGATCCGCGGGGGATGATGATATCGATATATTTAACTGCTGTCAGCAATTCCCCAATGAGGTTACGGTCTGCCGGTAGCAGCTGTACCACTGTTTCAGGCAGTTTGAATTCCCCCAGCAACTGTTGTATGAGTGCTACCAGGCAGGTATTGGTATAAAAAGCGTCTGATCCGCCCCGCAGTACACATACGTTGCCGGAGCGTATACAAAGCGCAGCTACATCCACTGTTACATTGGGTCTTGATTCATAGATCACGCCAACTACACCCAAAGGCACGGTGCGTTTCTGCACCAGCAGGCCGTTGGCCAGTTTTTTCTCCAGCAGCAGCTGATTGGCGGGATCGGGCAGCAACGCAATCTCCTGCAGGCTCTCCGCCAGTTGCCGTATGCGGTCTGCGTTCAACAGCAGGCGGTCCTTTTTAGGATCCGTGTCTGGCATGCGCTCCAGGTCCTGCTGATTGGCAGCAATGATCTCCTGCGTATGTTGTTGTATACGAACGGCCAGCTGCTGCAGCAGTTCCTGCTTTTGCTGAGCCGGTAGTGTCTTGATTGCGCTGGTGGCCTGCTGGGCCTTTTCCAGCAAAGGTTGTATCGTTTCCATCTTCTTAACTACAATAACACAATATCATCAGCATGTGCGATTTCAACATTCTGCATCTTTTTATTTAATGACAGTGTATCGGATGACACCTTTGCCCTGGCAACGGCAATGGCTTCGTTGTTTTCATTAACGATCTCTACCACCTCGCCGCGGGTAAACCTTTCCAATACGGTTTTCACGCCTACTGCCAGGAGGCTGTGCCTTTTCTCCAGCGCTTTCTGCGCGCCGGCGTCTACCTGTAAACGGCCAGTTACCAGGCTACCACTGGCCAGCCATTTTTTACGGGCGGGCATACTGCATTGCTGCGGCAGACACAGAGTACCCGTTTTACCATCCAGTGCATTCAGGATACCATCAGGCGTATGAATACCAAAGATCACTACCCGGATACCCATGCGGGTGGCCAAACGGGCAAAGGTGAGCTTGGATACCATACCACCGAGACCCAGGCTTGATTTCTTTGTATCTGCCAGGGCAAATACAGATTCATCGATCACATCTATCTGCGGTACTACTTTACCATCTTTATCGAGCACACCGCCTACTGAGGTACTGAACAGCAAGCCAGATGCGCCAAAGCCCACTGCTATGAGGGTGGCCAGTTCATCGTTATCCGAGAATTTAAGTTCCAGGTCGCTTACCACGTCGTTTTCATTCGCCACAGGGATGATATTGCTTGCCCATAGTTCTTCGTAGGTTTTCTTCAACTGCAGGAACTGTCCCCGGTTGCTGAAATGTCTTCTTTCACAAAGGCTTTGTGCAATGGCAATCCCGAAGGGTTGAAAGTACTGTGCATATTTATTAAGCAGCAAGGGGTTGCCGATAGCTGCGGCGGCTTTGCGTTCACTGATAGTGGCATTGTACTGCAGCAGGTGTTTTTTTCCGGCTGCTACCGCACCGGATGATACCAGCACCATATTATACTGTGAATGCAGGGCAGCTACCTGCCTGGCAATTGCTGCTATGATTGATTCATCCAGCTCTCCGTTCTCATGAGTAATAGAAGCCGTTCCAAATTTGATCACTAAAATAGGCTTGCTCACCGCTATTGTATTTGAGCCCCAAAATATTGAAAATATTTCGGAACCCACACCTCCATGTCAGAAAGTCCTCTATTTCCCCAGGCGTAGTAGGGTATAAAAGTTACCTTGAGCGGACGGGTATCATTTACTGCGGCCTCCCGGTAAAGGGTGTTATTCCATCCTGTATCTTTTCTCAGCAAAACAGTTCCGCTTAAACCCAGCAGCTTACTGTTGTCTATTTTCATGGGTACCGGCTGCAGTTTAGCTTGTCCGGGCAAAACAATGTCAAAAAGACAGGCGCCTTCAGGCAGGTCAGCAGATTCCAGGCAGTATACTAGAGGGCCGCGCTTCACCGCTACCTGGTTGCGCGTTTCCTCTACCAGGGGGTTGCTTTCCATCATGGTAACGGGCATCGGCAATTGCAGGGAGATCACATCACCGGCCTTCCAGCTGCGATGAAGGGCGGCATATTGACCGGAGACAGCATCAATGCCGGCAGGCTTTCCATTCACCAATACCTTTGCACTTTTACTCCATCCCGGGATACGCAGAAAAACGGTGAACGGCGTAGCTGGCGTTGCCTGCATGGTAAGGGTAATGTTACCGTCCCAGGGGTAATCGGTTTGCTGCGTCATTCTGAGGGCTCCTCCATCCTTTAAATGAGTGGAAAGGGTATTGCCCCCATAGAGGTGCACCCAGAGACCTTTGTCTGAAATACCATAAGCGTAATTCACCGCTTCTGCGATGGTGCGCACAACATTAGGAGGACAGCAGTTGGATAAACGTATGTAGTTAGTGCGTCCGCCGCTCCAGCGCAGCTGGTAGGGAAACTGTGCCGCAGCGCTTAAAGGATTGGTATAGAAAAAACGATCTCCATCCAGGCTGATACCGGAGAGTACACTGTTATACAAAGCAAGCTCCAACACATCTGCATACCTGGCATCGCCGCTGATCTGCAGCATACGCCAGTTCCATAGTACATTACCGATGTTAGCACAGGTTTCATTATGAGCGGTCATATTGGGCAACTGATAAGCTCTGCCGTAAGCCTGGTGTGTTTTCTGTATCTGCTGCGGTTCATAGGAAGTGCCGTAAGGAGATACGCCGTCATACAATGCCCCGCAGCCGCCGGTGATATACATTTTTCTGTATACCACGTCTTCCCATATACGCTGAAGGCAGGTCATCAAAGAGTCTTCCCCTGTTTCAGCATATACGTCTGCAACACCGGCGTATAAATAGTTGGCACGTACAGCGTGGCCCATGGCAGTAGTTTGCCTGCGGAAGGGGATGCGATCCTGGTTATCGTCGGTACCATCCTCCACATAACCGCGGATATTGATCAGGTTCTTTGCCAGTTGCAGATAAGTGGTATCATTGGTAGCGCGGTATAATTCCACCACTCCCATGTAGTGAGAGGGGCAAATGGTATTACGCGCCAGCGCAGGAGAAGCGGTTTTATAAAAATGATCCAGGTAATCAGCTGCTTTGATGGCCAGCTTCAGTAAGGAGGTCTTGCCGGTAGCCCGGTAGTGCACACAGGCAGCCGTCATGAGGTGTCCCATATTGTAGGTTTCGAAATTAAGGCGGTCCTCAAATTCTTTTACACCGGCAGCCTTATTGTGTCCTGCGATGATAACGGGCGTATGTATATAGCCATCCCCACGCTGGCAGCGGGCGATAACCGGTATTACACTGTCCATGAGCGCGTCCAGCCGTTTGTCTTTTGTTATTGCATATACGCAGGCTACCGCTTCCAGCAGTTTATAGAAATCACCATCGTGAAAGGGAGGCCCGGCATGGGCGCCGGTATCAAGTCCTGCTGCAATCTCAAAATTTTTGAACGCATGACTTACATCCGGATCTGTGTAGGTTTTCCAAAGGTGTGGTACCATCGCATCCCTGCAAACGGAAAAGCGTTCTGCCCAGAAACCGCTGGTCCACTGCACATCACCCATATCTATGCTACTTAATGATGCAAACGTACTCCTGGAAGTATTTACGAGCGCTTTCTGCTGGGACATCGCCGCACCGGGTATTACAAGCAAACACGCCAGCAGCCAATACCTGCATAACAATTGTTTCATAAGTGGAAGTTTTATCGGTCCAAGATAATAATATCTAACTATACTACACTATACTCCATATATAATATCCCCCACAGGATGTTTATCTTTAATCCCGTTTATCAAAAAATCAGACGTCACAACAAAAATCGACCAGAGAAATAAAATTAAACGAATGAAGAAGCTGTTTTTCCATGTCTGCTGTTATATGCCGCTGACCTTATTTGCCCAAACGGGGCCGGCTACAGATCTGACGCAATACGTAAAGCCCATTATCGGCACCCAGAAAATGGGCCATACTTACCCGGGCGCAACCGTACCTTTCGGAATGGTGCAGTTAAGCCCGGAAACAGATACTATTCCGTATGAAATGAATGGCAAATACAACCCGGATGTCTATAAATATTGCGCCGGTTATCAGTATGACGACAAGACCATTACAGGTTTCAGCCATACCCATTTCAGTGGTACCGGGCATTCTGATCTGGGCGACTTCCTGATCATGCCCACTACGGGTGCGCTGCAGCTGAACCCGGGTACAGCCACCCATCCTGAAAGTGGTTATCGCTCTACTTTCTCCCACCAGACAGAAGTGGCTGAACCGGATTATTATAAAGTAAAGCTGGATGAGTATAATATACTGGCCGAGCTGACCGCAAGCAACCGCGTAGGATTTCACCAGTACACATTTCCGCAGACAGACCAGGCGCACATTGTACTGGACCTCATGGCGGGCATATATAACTATGAGAACAAAAATGTGTGGACATTTGTGCGGGTAGAGAATGATACACTGATCACCGGCTACCGGCAAACCAACGGCTGGGCCCGTACCCGTACTGTGTACTTTGCGATGACCTTCTCTAAACCTTTTCACCGGTATGGCCATGCCAACTACGCCAATGATGTGTATAAGGGCTTCTGGAGAAAATTTGACCAGTTCCACAACTTCCCTGAAATGGCAGGAAAGCAGATAAGGGCCTGGTTCGATTTTAAAACAAATGCCGATGAAAAGATCAAGATCAAGTTTGCGCTGTCACCAGTAAGCATAGCCGGCGCCCTGCAAAACCTGCGTACAGAGATACCGCACTGGGACTTTGATAAAGTAAAACAGGAAGGTCAGGCTTTATGGAATAAAGAATTGCAGAAGATAGCCATTGAAACCGGCAACACAGATGATAAGGTAAATTTTTATACAGCTATGTATCATGCTTTCCTGGGTCCTACCACCTATATGGATGTGGACGGGATGTACCGCGGGCTGGATCAGAACAATCATAGCGCCAACGGCTTTACCAATTACACTACTTTCTCATTGTGGGATACCTATCGCGCATTGCACCCCTTCTTCAACATCATACAACCTAAACGGAATGCAGATATGGTACAATCCATGCTGGCTCACTATGACCAAAGTGTACATAAGATGCTGCCTGTATGGTCGCACTACGCCAATGAGAATTGGTGCATGACCGGTTATCATAGTGTATCAGTTGTTGCAGACGCCGTCATTAAAGGCAATGCGCCCTTCGATGCTAATCGTGCGCTGGAGGCTTGTGTGAACACCGCCCGTTATAAACCATATGACGGCATCGAATACTATATGCAGTATGGATATGTGCCGGATGACAAAAACTCTTCTGCTGTTTCTAAAACGCTGGAGTATGCCTACGACGACTGGTGCATTGCACAAATGGCTAAAAAGCTGAACAGAATGGATATCTATGATGAATTCATCAAACGTTCCAGATACTATGAGAATGTCTATGATGCATCCACAGGCTTTATGCGGCCTAAGTTGAGCGATGGCAGTTTCCGTAAACAATTTGATGCATTGACCACGCATGGCCAGGGATTCATTGAAGGAAACGCCTGGAACTATAGCCTGTACGTTCCGCAATACCCCGCAGAGATGATTGAACTGATGGGCGGAAAGAAAAAGTTTGTGCAGCACCTGGACTCTCTTTTCACCATGCATTTGCCGGATGCTTTCTTTGCTGAAACAGAAGATATTACCCGCGATGGCATTATTGGCAACTATGTACACGGGAACGAGCCCTCACATCATGTGGCCTACCTCTATAACTGGACGGGCGAACCCTGGAAAACGCAGGAGCGTGTGCGCATGATATTAAAGAAAATGTATAAGCCTGCTCCCGACGGTCTGGGGGGTAATGACGACTGCGGACAGATGAGCGCCTGGTACATCTTTACCTCACTGGGCTTCTACCCGGTATGCCCTGGCTCAGACCAGTATGCGCTGGGCAGTCCCGCGGTTGCACATGCTACCCTGCAACTCGAAAATGGTAAAACGTTTACTATCGAAGCTAGGGATCAAAGTGACAAGAACGTATTTGTCCAGAAGGTATTGCTGAACGGTAAACAGCTCTCCACTCCCTTTATTTCGCATGGCGACATTATGAATGGCGGCGAGCTTACTTTTTACATGGGGCCGAAAGCTGCAAAAGCAAATTATAAATAGAAAACGTTATATATGTAAAAAAGTGCGGTCACCCGGCAAATGCCGGGTGACCTGCATATACCAGATGCGCAGATCGCTACCCTCCCCCCGGTTATTACCTGCATAAGTTGATTACATTTATACACGGAACCACAAAAGTTCCACAATATGCCGGTACCTCCCGCTGAACAAAGTCATCTTTTCCACACCCTAGGCGTAGGACCCATTCAACTGGGGAAAAAACCACAGCATGTGGCAGGCCTGATCCCCCTGTCTGAATGCAGGCACCGCCATCTCTTCATGGTTTTGCCGGATGTGAGCCGGTTTTATATCTATAACGGCGCCCTTAAGGGGCGGCTGGAAAACCAGCAAACGGATATCGATATACGTTTCCTGCTGGCCGGCATCAATGAAGTGGGCTTTATAAACAGTATATTCGTTTACCCTTTGCAGGTTAACAACCGTATCGCCGACCGTCTTTGTCAGATATATGGTGAACCGGATGTTGGCCTGGGTAGCCCTAATGGGAAAGCACCGCACACCCGCCACTTCTGGGTGACGGAAGGTGAGACCGAGATCTGCTATCTGGGTTCTTCACAGGAAACGGGCGAAACGGCAGTGATTGTGTTCAGGTTCTTTTATGACCTGGATGCCCTGAAGCATTTCACTATTGCGCTAAAACATTGAAATTCAGTATGTGGCAATATTACTCCACCGGAAAGTATTGAAAAAAGAAAAGGCCTGCTAAACAACAGGCCAATTATGGTACTTTGGGGGGGACAATACAATTGGGTTTTCACAAGAGTACAAAAATTTCTTAGGGTATATTTACAATGGATATCAAAAGCTGCATTTGTGTTTCAATTGCAGGTTCAAATTATCAAAATCAATTCAATTAAAAAGGGCAAAAGGCCAGAAAGAGAACTTTACCCGTGAAGAGACAGCCTTTCTGAGCATTAACCCAGGTAAATCACGGGCCATTGTGCATTAGTCCCAAACCTTTTACCAATCGAAGTTAGCCGGTATTCCAGGTAAGTAATACTAACGGAAACGAGCATATATTTACGTGTTAGCTGTGGGGAAAAAACCGGTGATAACCTAGTTTGAAAATGTATTAATACGATATAAACGACTGCGTAAATCACGGTAATAAGTCACCCGTATTATAACGGGCTTTACAATGTTGCTTTATATATACGGGCATCAGGGGCGTGGTCATTTTACTTTCCCTCTTCAAATTTCACCTATTGCGTTTTGGGTTAGAAAAACGACCGGTAAATGACGGATGAATAATACCGTGATTTACGCAGTTTTCACTTCATTATTATTCATATTTTATACCGGAAACTACGGTTTTTATATTATGAAAAAATCAATATGACATGATTATAGCAATATTATAAATTTAGTTAATTTATTATCTAATGAAAATAAATAATTTATAAATACACTAATATCAAATTTGACCGTAGCTTTAGGATGTTATTTGATCATTAAACCTAAAATTTCCGATTATGTCCTCTACTAAACAAATCAATAAAGCGGGCAAATTCGTGGATGCTCGTCATGTGAATGAACTCCGTGAGAATTACCGTAGAGAAAGGTGGGTAAATAATACCAACCATCTTGGTAAACCCGACTCATTAAGTGTTTGGTATAGCCTGCCCGAGTTGAAAGAATACCTGGAAGCTGCTGAAGCTGCTGGTGCTGACGGCATCAGGGTTTACTTCGGAGTATATCCGTCCACATATCCCGACAATATCCTGCTCGAAGGCCGCCAGACTGTTGCGTTTGTTGCTACACAGCAGAAACAAACCGAGACGGGCAAAACCGAAAACAAAGACCTGTATGTTTCCACACCCAAGGGGCCTGAAATCGTTGCATTTAATATAGGCAGCCCCTGCCCTCCATACTGCCCTGGTGGCGGAGGTACAACAAAAGACCTGCCTACGTTTATTGTCGCAAAACAATCCTGAACAATAGTAAACTTTTTGCATCCATGAAACTGCCAGACAGCCTTTTTGTCTGGCAGTTTTTTTAGATATGTGCAGTAATTGCACCGAGTTTCCTAATTTGACGCTCTATTTTAACTATTGATATGTGTATGGTTTTACTATTAGACCTTTCTTTTCCGATTCCCATTCATATCTATATCATCTTTCTGTGTGTTCTCATCAGCCTGATATCTCTTACCCAAAAACAGCCACCTTCCTATATGTGGCTTTTTACGTTTTATATGATCCTGACCCTCCTGGTTGAGTTTATCGGCTGGTGGTCTAACATACATAATAAGAATAATCTTCCGCTTTACAACATTTATGGCGTTATAAATATCATTTATTCGATCTACCTGGTACGCCATTTTTTGCAGGAGGGCAAAGCCAAAAAAATGTTTGGCCGCTGTATGCTGATATATCCGGTTTTCCCTCTGATCAATATCGGACTTATTCAACGAAGCCTCCATTCCTTTGCTACCTATAGCTATATCATCGGCGCCGTAATGATCGTGATCTGCTGCATCTGCTACTTCTATCAGCGGATCAAGTACCCGGGTAAAGACAACCTGCTACGCGACCCCTCCTTCTGGATCGCCACCGGCCTTTTATTCTTTAATTCCATCAGCGTGCCAAATTTGGGTATTATTAATTTTCTTACTAATATTCCAAAGCTTGCTTACAAAACGTTTTTCAATATCAGCGTGGTTATCAATATTATTCTTTATTCTTTGTATTGTATATCATCATTATGCAGTCTGAATTTCCGGAAGTTGTCATCGTAATTATAACTACTACCATCCTCTTGCTTTTCCTGGTAGGGTTCATAGTTATCATGCTGATCCTGAACCAGAAAAGCCGGCTTGCACAGGTGCAGGAGCTACGCTTGCTGAAGGAAAAGTATGAACAGGAACTGCTGCGGACCCAATTGGAGATCCAGGAGAATATATTCGGGAACCTTTCTCAGGAGATTCATGACAATATTGGACAGTCCCTCACCTTTGTTTCGCTTTCACTGCTAACCGTACCGGTGGATAACGGCAGCGAGGCTCACCTGTATATTGAAGAGAGCCGCAAAATGCTGCAGAAAGCCATTACCGAACTGAGAGACCTGTCTAAAGGTCTCCAGACCGAACGTATCACAGAAATAGGATTGGTTAAATCCATTGAATTTGAATTACAAAGGCTGGAAAGAACGAATTTATACAAAACTTCTTTTAATTTTACAGATGTCCGGAATTTGATAGATCACCAAACTGAGACCATCCTGTTCAGAATTGTACAGGAAATGCTGAACAACATCGTAAAGCATGCCAGAGCCAGTGAACTTGAAGTATATTTAACCCATGAAAACGATACTATCAGACTTGAAATCAGGGATAACGGTATCGGATTTGACCCCGGAGCCCTGCTGGAAAAAGAACATTCAAAAGGATTGGGACTTCGAAATATCCGGAAAAGAGCTACCCTCATAGGTGGCAACTGTATCATCAACAGTATAAAGAATGGCGGAACCACTATTAGAATAACCATACCCGTAAATAAACAAACGTTTCATGAGCACCACGAAGAAAGCCAAATATAGCGTGGCTATTGCCGATGACCATGTTCTCGTACGTAAAGCACTTGGCAGGCTTATCAATACCTTCAACGACTATTTCATGCTGTTTGAAGCCAGCAATGGCGAAGAAGTTATTAAGATTATTAACAGCCGCGAAATACAGTTACCCGACATACTGATACTGGATGTAAACATGCCCGGCATGAACGGCTATGAAACCGCCACCTGGATCAACAATCATTTCCCTCAGATCAAAGTACTGGCCCTCTCCATGCTCAATGACGAGTCTGTGATCATTAAAATGCTGAAATCAGGCGCCAAAGGCTACATTATGAAAAATGTTGAGCCGGACGATCTGAAAGAAGCTTTTGACTCCATCATAAAAAAGGACTTCTATTTACCGGATTACATTTCAGGCAAAGTAATATCAGGCCTTCAGAAGGATGTATTATCTGTGAGCGAGAAAATAGACCTTACTCCCAAAGAGAAGTACTTCCTGCAACTCCTGTGTACGGAGCTTTCCTATAAAGAGATCGCGCAGAAAATGTACGTGAGCCCACGTACGATAGACGATTATAAAAGCAGCCTCTGTGAAAAGCTGAAAGTGAAGACAAGGGTTGGCCTGGTGATATTCGGAATTAAATATGGCCTTATCGATATCAGTAACTGACAATGGAAGATAAGGCAGCGCCATGATCAGTCATCGATCGCGTGATCTTTTCCTACCGGCCTGCCTTTCCATACCTTTTTCGCTGTCCAGTCCTGAGGGGCCGCTGTCCAGAACGGATGCCCCGGCGGTAGTCCTAAAGCCAGAAAACCAGTAATACATAAATACAGGGAACCGGTAGAGGTATAAACGTCGGCTATTTCCGGTTGATGACCGCAAAACCCTAACTGTAACCACCCCTCTTTATCGAAGGTACCGGGTGTCTCAAAAATGTTTTTCATTACACTGGTCAGCGCGCAGCGCACCTGCGCCGGCGATAGTTCCTCCGGTAAATGTTCTTCCAGGGCTAATTGCACCAATGGCTGGAATACTGCATTGCGGTAAGCCATGGAACGGCCTACCACAGGGAAAGTACCTTCAGGAGAGATCAGACGCTCCAGTATTGCGCCGTAGCGCTGCATACGTTTAAGCTCCTGTTCGTAATCTTTTTGCGCTACCTTACCCTTGCCGGCTAATATTTTGAGTATATCAGCCAGCATGGGATGGATAACAAATGCGTTGTAATAGTCAAAATGAAAATGAGGCCCGTCTCCATACATGCCGTCACCTTTATACCACTCTGCATGTTTCTTCACTGCGAAATCTACCCGCATGGAATCCCAGCTGCTGTCGCCAAACTGCAATAGTGCAACTTCTATAATGGCTGCAAATAGCAGCCAGTTGCTATACCCGGGTTTTATTTCGCGAAGGCTTTTAAATGCAGTGATCACCTGCTGCTTTACCAGCTGCGGAAGCGGCTCCCACAGCTGCCTGGGGGCGCGAAGAAAGGCATGTGCCAGGAAAGCGCCATCTACCAGGGGTTGTCCATCGTACTTACCGCTAAAGTTCATGTAGTCAGCAGACAACGGATCCACGGCGTGTGCTGTTGCGGCCCTTGCATACTGTATCAGGCGACCCCTTTCTTTACCTTCAGGCGTATTATCCGCGCCTAATTCCAGCCAGGGAGCAATGCCAGCCATGGTACGGGCAAATGCTTCCAGGTAGGTTACTTTTTCTACCGGTTTATTATAATGAGGGGCCACTTCCCTGGGCATGAACTGCTTTAACTGTCCCTTACTCAGATGCAAAAGTACAGGTGTGGCAATACGGCTTAGTAAACCTGCCCAGTAAGTGCGATCCGTTTCATTGACCAGATGCTGAGCGGCGCCACCGGTATTCCACCAGCTGCCTGTATTTACAGTACCTGCCACACCTGCCAGTGGCACCGCTTTGATAAAGTTTCGCCTGTTCAAGATGTTATAATTGATTGGCTATTTTTTACCCCACTGCTTATATCGCAGCAAGGCCTCCACAAAATAATAGTCGGCATAACTCAGCGGAACATCCACTTCAGAATTATGCGGTGCTGAACCTACACTGTGCATCAGTATAAAATCATTGTTCTCCCCTTCCCTGGCCAGATAGGCAGGACTGGCAAGACTGGTCAGCATTTTCTCCGCTGCATTCCAGTAACGGGCCACATCTTTACCGGATGCATAGCGGCTTAATTCCAGCAAAGCAGCAGCGGCTATAGCACCCGCAGAAGCATCTCTTGGTACGTTAGGTATGCCGGGCGCATCGTAGTCCCAATAAGGGATCATATCCTCCGGTAAGTGAGGGTTATTTAAAATGAAGTCGGCAATATGTTTGGCCTGGCTGAGATACTTTTTATCCTTTGTTTCGCGATACAGCATGGTATAACCATATAAGCCCCATGCCTGTCCGCGGGACCACGCAGAACTGTCTGCCGCACCCTGGTGCGTCTTCTTCTGTAATACCGCACCGGATGCAGTATTATAATCTACTACATGATAAGAGCTGTAGTCGTCTCTGAAATGATTTTTTATAGTCGTATTGGCATGTGTCCTGGCTATCTTATCAAAAGAGGGATCGCCACTTACGCGGCTTGCCCAGGTAAGTAATTCCAGGTTCATCATATTGTCTATGATCACGGGGAAGGTGAAACTGCCATGATCCCATGACTTAATACAGCCTACGGCAGGATTAAAGCGCGTAGACAGGGATTTTGCACTGGTAAGCAACACCTCCTTATACGTAGGATCTTTTGTTAAGCGGTAAGCATTGCCAAAGCTGCAATACATCATAAAGCCCAGGTCATGCGTGTGGGTATTGTACTTTTCTTTTTCGATGACCGCCATGCGTTTCAACGCTTCCTGTTTCAGGGATTCATCTTTTGAATATTCGTACAGGTACCACAAAGTACCGGGGAAGAAGCCGCTGCACCACCAGTCAGATTTAGAGGTCATCAGGCTGCCGTCTTTGTTGGTAGAGCGTGGCAGTAAACTGTCAGGCACCTGTTTAGCCATCAGCTTATATTGCTTAACTGCCAGATCCAGGGCCTGATCGGCTTTCTTTATCAGTTCCGGTTTAGCAGATTGAGCCAGCACGTTTGTTGCCGCAGACATGGCAGACAACAGTACAATGCCCGTAAGTAGTTTTAGTTTTTCCATTCCGTGAATATTTGTTTATTTCTTATTTGCCTTTTTAAGCTTAGGCTGCCGTCCCTTCACCACTTCTTTTCCCGCAGAAGACCCACGCTCAATCAACTGTATGGGTATTATTTCCTGTGAATACCGCTGGCTGGCAGATGGCGCCGTATGCAGCATTTCGATCAGGGCTGCTGCTACACGTTCTCCCATCATTTCGGGCGACTGATCTATGGACGTGATGGAAGGCGTAATGATCTCGCTGCGCGGATCATTGGAGTAGCCTATTATCTTGATATCCTCAGGTACCCTTACGTTGATGGAACGGCAGTACTGCAGTATGGTAATAGCGGTGGTATCATTCGCTGCAAATATGCCGTCAGGGTAAGGTTGTTTATCGAATATTTGCCGGCAGGCCTGCAGCGCATTTTCGCGGGTTAGTTCCTGGTAGAAGATGCGCGATTTTTTAAACGGCAGCTTATACTGCTGCAGGGCGCTTTTGTAGCCTGCTACCCGTTCTATATACAGGCTGCAGCTAAGCGGCCCGGATATATGCACAATATCCTTACATCCCTTTTTTATGAGGTGCTCCGTAGCTGTAAATCCTCCCAGGAAATCATCTCCCTTGATCACTTTCACCTGCTGTTTCAATGGCACACGGTCAAAGAACACCAGGGGGATCTGATGGTTCCGGAACACATCAAAATGGGAGAAGTCTGTTGTATGCAAGGTGGTAGATACTGCCAAAGCATCTACGCGGGCAGAATAGAGGGTGTTGACCAGCTCTACTTCCTGCTCATATGAATCGTTAGACTGGCAAATGATCAGGTGGTAACCGTGATCCTGCAGCTTGTTCTGAATAATAGTGCTGATGGCCGCCGGGAAGAACATGGAGATACGTGGTATGATCAATCCTATTGTACGGCTCCTGTTATTGCGAAGACCGGCTGCCAGCGCGTTGGGCCGGTAACCCAGCTTACGCGCCATTTTTTTTACCTTTTCCTTTGTGCGGACACTGATATTGGGATGATCGTTCAATGCACGCGAAACCGTTGAAACGGAAAGGTTCAGTTCTGCTGCAATATCAACGATTGTTTTTTCTGATCGTTTACTCATATAAGGGTAATTAGCTTCGTGGAATTTATGAAATAAGTTGCTAACTACCTATCTACCTGCCCATCCATCCACCATCTACCGTTAAAATAGTTCCGTGCACATAATCAGCCGCTGATGATGCAAGGAAAACTACCGGGCCTTTAAAGTCTTCAGGCTCACCCCAGCGGGCGGCAGGAATCCGTTCCAGTATGGCGCTGCTGCGTTTTTCGTCTGCCCGCAGGGCGGCTGTGTTATCCGTGGCAATATAACCGGGTGCAATGGCATTCACGTTAACACCTTTAGCGGCCCACTCATTGGCAAAGGCCTTTACCAGGGAGCCTACGGCGCCTTTGCTGGCAGCATAGCCGGGTACGTTGATACCTCCCTGGAAAGTAAGCAGGGAAGCGGTGAAGATCACCTTACCCCGGCCACGCGCCAGCATGGTTTTCCCGATTTCACGGGTTAGTATGAACTGCGCATTCAGGTTGGTGTTGATCACAGTATCCCAGTATTCATCCGGATGTTCTGCCGCGGGTTTACGCAGGATGGTGCCTGCGTTGTTCACAAGAATATCTATCACAGGAAACGCCTGCTGTACTTTTTCTATGAAGTTGTACAAGGCGGCGCGGTCTGCAAAATCGCATTGCCAGGCGCTGAATTTGCGTCCCAGTGCGGTCACCGCTTTTTCCACCTCGCTGCCGCTCTTTTCCAGGGATGCAGAAACACCGATAATATCGGCGCCTGCTTCTGCAAGGGCCACTGCCATTGCCAGGCCAATACCCCGCTTACATCCGGTGACCAGTGCTGTTTTCCCTTCCAGGTTAAATTGTTCGAGCACCATGCTTATAATATTTTTTCCGTGTAAAGAAATTGCTTAACGCAGATCGGTAATAGCGCAGCCGTCCATATCTCCATAATCCAGGTTCTCTCCTGCCATGCCCCAGATAAAGGTATAGTTGCTGGTACCAGCTCCGGAGTGAATGCTCCATGGCGGAGAGATCACCGCCTGTTCATTCTGCATCCAGATATGCCTTGTTTCCTGTGGCTGCCCCCAGAAATGACATACGGCCTGTCCCTGCGGCACCTCGAAATAAAAGTATACTTCCATGCGCCTGTCATGGGTGTGCGCAGGCATGGTATTCCACACGTTGCCTGGTTTTAGTTCTGTCATGCCCATTTGCAGCTGGCAGGTGGGCAGCACACTGTTCACTATCAGCTTATTGATGGTACGGTGGTTAGATGTTTCCTGTGCCCCCAATGTTACCACTTCTGCATCCTCACGGGTAATGCGGCGGGTAGGATAGGCAGTGTGTGCGGGTGTTGAATTCAGGTAGAACTTTGCGGGCGTTGCGGTGTCTTTACTGCTGAAGATAACTTCCTGTTTACCTCTGCCAATGTACAGGGCTTCCTTAAAACCGATGTCAAAAACTTCTCCGTCTACCTTTACAGTGCCGGCTCCTCCAACATTGATGATACCCAGCTCCCTGCGTTCCAGGAAGTAGGCCGCCTTCAGCTGATCTACGGGCAAAAGCGCCACTGCTTTGCTTACGGGCATTACACCACCGGTAATGAAACGGTCGTAATGACTGTATACCAGGGTTACCTTATCCTGTTCAAATAATTTTTCTATCAGTAAAGCTTCTCGTGTTTGTGCTGTTGTCCAGGTTTTCACCTCCTGCGGACTGTTAGCATATCTTGTTGCTGCAATGGTACTCATGCCTCGGTAGTTTTGAAATATACTGGTAAGATAACGCTAAATAGTGAATCTTGCAAACGTTTGCATACTTTAGCCATATTGTTTAACGCTTTATTAGTTTCTTTGCTCTCCAAACTGTCAAAATCTTATCATGGATTAACATTATAGTATTAAAATCAAAATCATATATTCCCTACTTTAGTATTATGAACACATATCTGCAAATACATCCTGATGATAACGTTCTGGTGGCCCTTCAGGACCTTCCGGGCGGCACAAATATACAATTCAACGGCACTTCCCTGGCGCTGGTAAAAGATGTTCCCGCCAAGCATAAATTTATGCTTACCGACCTCAGGGAAGGTGACCCGATTGTAATGTACGGTGTATTGGTAGGTAAGGCAACGGAGCCCATCAATAAAGGCGAGATCATTACAACCAGCAATGTACGCCATGAGGCCAATGCTTTTCATGAAAAGGACGCCAGCATACAATGGAAAGCCCCGGATGTGAGCCGCTGGAAGAACCGCACCTTTATGGGTTACCCGCGTAAAGACGGACAGGTAGGCACCCGTAACTACTGGTTGGTGATACCTATGGTGTTTTGTGAGAACCGGAATGTAGGCGTGATCAAAACGGCCTTTGAAAAGGGCCTGGGCTTTGCACCGCCCGAAGCGTACAATGAGCAGGTGAACGACCTGGTAAACCTCTACCGGAACGGCAACATAGATGCTATTAAAACCTATCAGCCTGTTACCGTAACAGAGACTATTACACGCAAGAACAGCGTATTTCAGAATATAGATGGTATTAAGTTCCTGACACATGAAGGCGGCTGCGGTGGCACCCGCCAGGATGCAGAAGCGCTTTGTGCACTGCTGGCAGGCTATATCCACCACTCCAACGTTGCAGGCGCTACTATCCTGAGCCTGGGTTGCCAGCACGCACAGGTATCTCTGCTGCAGCATGCGCTTAAGAAACTGAACCCTTCTTTTGACAAACCCTTACTGGTTTTTGAACAGCAGAAAAGCAAATCAGAGTTTGATATGCTGTCTGCCGCCATCAGGGAAACCTTCCTGGCCCTTGTTGAGGCCAACAAACTGGAACGCCAGCCCACCCCTCTTTCCAAACTGGTAATAGGCCTGGAATGCGGCGGTTCTGATGGTTTTTCAGGTATATCTGCCAACCCGGCTGTGGGTCATACTTCAGACCTGCTGGTGGCATTGGGCGGCACCTCCATCCTGTCTGAGTTTCCTGAGCTGTGCGGCGTGGAACAGGAGCTGATCAACCGTTGTGTATCAGAAAATGCCTCAGAGAAATTTATCCGCATCATGCGTGCATATGAAAGCCAGGCCGAGTCTGTAGGTTCCGGCTTCTATATGAACCCCTCACCGGGTAATATCAAAGACGGACTGATCACAGATGCTATTAAGTCTGCAGGGGCGGCTAAGAAAGGCGGTACCTCCCCCGTGGTAGATGTGCTTGATTATACCGAGTATGTCACTAAGCCGGGACTGAACCTGCTTTGCACACCTGGCAACGATGTGGAGTCTACATCTGCAGAAGTAGGATCCGGCGCTAATATCGTGCTGTTCACCACCGGGCTGGGTACACCAACCGGCAACCCGATTGCGCCGGTTGTTAAGCTGGCTACCAATACCCGTCTTGCACAACGCATGCCCGATATTATTGATATCAATACCGGCGCTATCATCAGCGGTGAAAAAAGCATTGCTGAAATGGGCGAAGAGATACTGGAGTTTGTGATCAGTGCTGCCAGCGGTGAAATAAGTACCAAGGCAGAGCAACTGCACCAGGATGACTTTATTCCCTGGAAACGCGGTGTCAGCCTGTAAGCCATCCGGCACACTTTACACACTGTATAAAAGCACGAGGGTGTATCAATTGGTTGATACACCCTCGTGCTTTATGTAAGATCCGGCTGAAATGACCCGTCCTAAAAACACTATACACAAAACTTGGGAGTTTTATGTTAGTAGGAAACAATTTTGAGGGTTCCTTAAAGGCCAGCAAGCCAAGGATAGGCAAGGCAGGGATCCGTGCAGCAGTGTCATCAGTCGAAGGTGGCAGTAGCCGTAGAATGGTTTGTGAGCAGTATGGGGTAACCATTGGTACTTTAGCCGAGTGGATGCGATTGTATGGCTCTGCAGATTACCACGCCCATAAACGGCGGACCTTTACTCATCAACAAAAAAGAAACATCGTACGAGCGATTACAGAACACAGGCTCGATATTAAGGAAGCGGCCATCGCCAATAAGACGCTGGTCGATACGATACGCAAGTGGATACGGACAATCAACCGGGAAAATACCGAACTTGCAGTACTAAATAGGTCTGTCATGGATGAACAACCGCCTGCCACCCCTGAGCAAGATTTAAAGACCTTACAGCAGCAACTGCAAGAAGCGCAACTGAAGATAGCCGCCCTGGAGACGATGATTGAGATTGCCGAAAAGCAATTTAAAATTGAGATCAGAAAAAAACCTGGTGCCAAACAGTCACCCAAATGAGACAGGACTACTCCAATCAGAAATTGGTGATGTTATGCCGACTGTTTGGCAAAACAAGGCATGCCT
>NZ_CALEJS010000020.1 GCF_937898475.1 uncultured Chitinophaga sp. | reverse complement strand
CGGTCTTGATACATAACTAACTACAGGCATGTATCTTCAATAAGAAACAATGCTCCGAACCATTTTTGAAAAATGGCCATTCGAGGGCTTACTTTCTTATTGCTTAAAACCAAATAAGCAAGTCGTGGGGAGCAGGAACAACACGTTAAACTAAGTAAGGGTCAGCTGAGCCGGTTGCAGTAAAATCAGCGTAACGATCGTTAAGGCGTAACCATACCCGCGCTGATCGCCAGCCTATCGGGAGAACGCCGTTAATCGGTTCGGAGGTAGCCAAGCCGTCGCAAGACGGGGAGGGCGCTGCAAATTACGTAGGATTGGCTTTACGTAGCAAAAGGCAGCGCACAGCATAGCAGCTGTTCGTTCGGGTATGGATGTGACAAGGATACTCGTCCCGCCCTACGCGGCGTAAACGCATGAATGACCACTTATTTGCGCTCGCAATCTTTATTTTGTGAGCGCAGGTAGGTGGTCTATGCTCTTGGAGCCTGAACCCAACCCGATCAGCGTGAAGGTTTCCAGCTGGCGCGTCAAGCGCTGAAATGAAGAAAAAAACGAAAAATGAAGGAACGACAACCGGCGAAGCCGATGAAACAGGAGAACACAGCCGGTTAGATCGTAGAAGATTGTGGGCAACGTGATCTTCGTTGTCCATCAATGTTCTGCGATCTGAGCGGAACCGGAGCGAAAGCGGAGGCAAACGTGGCAGGTAGCACGTAGCAAGGAGATACAGCCGATAAGATCGAACATAAGTAAAATGCTGAATAAAAGTGATTACTAAACCACTATTCTGAGGGGTGAAAGCATGGAACTTAAAGTAAATGAGGTCGCAAGCGAACTAAATGAGACGGCTCACGTCATACGGAACTGGACGCGGTATTTCAAGCAGTATTTGTCGCTTATCAAGGGCGAGAAGAATAATTACAACCTATATCCGCCGGAAGCTATGGAAGTGTTGCGAACCATCCAGCGGCTGCATCGTCAGCAGGGCTATTCGACACGGCAGATCAAAAATTATTTGTCTGGTGGGGAACTGGCAGCCGCCGCCGAACCGGTTGTGAATTTGCCGACTGCGCCGGACGAGGTTGCGGAGCTGAGGGCCCATATCGCGCAGCTGCTTGAATACCAACAGCGGCAGGAAGAATTTAACCGGCTGCTCCTTCATCAGCTCGAGCAGCGAGAGCTCCGCGATCAGGCCCGCGACAAACTGATTACGGAATACATTACGGAAAGTCGGGAAGCACGTACCAGGGCACAACTTGAGATCAGGGCCGCAGAGAAGGAACAGGAGCATCAGAAAAAGAAGCGCTGGTGGGGGCTGAAATAGCTTGCCGCAGAAAAGCGGTCATGACCGGATTACTGGAAATGTAATGTTGTGTAATGTAGTAATGTAACATAATGTAGTAATGTAAAGTGTTTACATTATCGTATGCGGTGTGATATAATAGAAGCAGGAAGACGAACTAAGGAGGCAAAAACGAATGAAAATCACGAAAGAACAGGTATTCGCGACGGCAACGGCGCTTGCCGCGGAAGGAAAGGCACCGACGGTAACGGCAATACGCGATATTCTCGGTGCGGGTAGCTTTACAACGCTTAACAATTACATGCGTGAATGGCGCTTGGAAAAGAAAAAGGCTGACTCCGTCCAAGCTGCGCCACAAACCATCCTTGACCGGCTAATGGCCTTTGGGAATGAAACGTGGGCAGTTGCAATCAAACAGGCTGAGGATGGACTCGCGGAGGATCGCGCGGAGCTGGCTGTGGAACGGGCGGCAATTGAGGATCAAATACAAGAAATGGCAGCCTATGCCGACCAGGTGACCGAAAAGCTGGATAAGGCGCTTCTGGACGTAACAGAAGCGCAGGGACAGGCTTATGAGACCGGTGTTTTACTCACTCAAGAGCAGTTAGCGCATACGAACGTAAAAGGTCTATTTAGTGAAGCTGAGCACACAATATCGGATTTACTCGAGTCAAGTGGTCGAACGCAAGAACGATTAGATGACATAACTAAGCGCAAGCTTGAGCTTGAAGAAGAAGTTCAGCGGCAACGCCTGGAGATTGAGAACGAACGGTTAAGCGGCAGCCGTTTAGAGGCGGAATTGGAGAATGAACGGTCAAAGACCGATGAGCTAAAGACGGCCAAGGCCGCCGCGATCCGCGAAGTGGATCAACTGAAAGCTCTCATAGACAAACTGGAACTGAAGCAAGAAAACCTGCGTGATAGCGTCCAGGCGCATAAGGAAGATAAAGAAATGGCCATTGAAAGGGAACGGCAAGCGTTGGCTGCTCTTACAGAAGAAAAGGTGAAATCGGGGCAAATGCAAGGAGAGATTGAAGCGTTGCGGAAGCAATTAGAGCAACAGGCCAGCATGTTCGATAAGCTATCAGCTAGCTTGAAGCAACCTGCAACTAATGCACGCCGCCAGAAAGAGGTTGAAAATTGATTGGATTTATAGAGTGGGGATTTGGGTATCTCTTGGCGATCGGTCTGTTTTGGCTACTTGCGAGGAAAGACTCTGAATGAAGTTTTTTCAAGTCAGAAAGGCAAAAGGGAGGCATAACAACAGTGTATTGGTTCTTTTATGTTTTCATGGGAATGGGAGCACTTGCAATGATTTCGAATTGGTTGGCTGATGAGCTGGGTTATAAGAGGAAATATAAAAACCTGCCTGAAGATCTCCGGCCGTCAAAGGGCTGGTATAAGGAGTTCGGCAGGTATCAGAAATGAATAAGCTGCCGAAGTTTACAAAAGCGCTGGAAGAATTTAATCAAAAGGCGGCCCAGCTGTCCGAAACAACAAAGAAGCTTAAACAGGCAGCTAGAGAGTTGAAATCGGCTGTTGCGAAGGAATCGAGATGAAGGAGATTATTTTCTTTTGATGTTATATCATATTTTGAAGGAGTCTTTGTGAATGGAACAAGCTGATAAGGAGACTATTTGGGCCTGGAATAAGGCATTGAACGTTATACTTACTTTGATTTTACTTGGCGGTATCATATTTACTGTGTTTGCTGTAAAGCAAGAGAACGCTAAACAACGTGCGTATAAAGCTTCGTATTTTGAGGGTGTTGGTCTTGTTGAGTCTGTTCAGGTGCATGTAAAGCAAGGAATTTTTGGCGATATCAAAACGTATCAGCTGGTTATTGGCGGAAAAGCGTATGATGAAGCAGTAAATATTAAGGATTTGAAGAAAGGGCAGCGGATTAGTTTTTATGGACATGAGGGTGCTATTGAGGGCTATTCGTTTGAGCTGGAGAGTTTAAGGAAGGAGTGAACAGCATGAAAATTGGTCAGTTAAAACATTTCCTCTTTGTCTATTTCCAGCTTATTACCTTCTGTATAACGGCTTATGGTATGAAGTATTATTCTAATTGGTTTTTTCTGGCGGGGCTTATAGTGGTTATACTAAATTCGGTTTTTTACTTTGACAAAGTATTCGCAAAATGAGGACATATGTATCAAATACATTATTTTGTGCAAATGTCCGGCGCTCCGAAAAATGAAAATCGGAGCTAGTCGAAGCAATCCGGAGAAAACGGAACAAGGCTATGAATAATTAATGTCATAAAATAACGATTTTTTTGCAATTGTTCCACGGAAGCAAAATCGCCTATTTTGACCTAATTTGAAGGAATACGGAGGTTGAAAGTCTTGAAAAGATGGCTGCCCACTATAGCAATATTATCTGCATTTCTTTTACTAACGTCTTGTTCGGCGGCGGACGATAATAGCCTAGTAGAAGGAGCCTTCACATTTTCGAAAAAAAGCCCACTGGAAGGTAACTTCACAACAGAATATCTAGGACATGATGAATTGGGATGGGTTCTCTATGATAAAGAGACAGGCTGCCAGTATCTAGCCATGTCAAGCAATACTCCATTTACCCCAAGGCTTAACTCGCAAGGCACTCCAATGTGCAGAGATACACAAGAAAGTGAGGACAAACAATGAGTAAAATTTTTATAATCCAACATAGAGCCTATTTCACAGATGATGAGTTTGCAATTAGCTATGATGCAGCCAAGACCGCTCTTGAAAGCCGGGGATATATGGAGATAATCCCCCTCAATGAACAAGAAAACGATGCAGGAATATTTGAAAAGCCTGAAGATGATTTGTTCGAGAAGTTTGAAGCTCGAGTTATAAGCAAACCCCTGATTATATAATGTATACAGATACCTGGGAGCTGCAGCGCGGATCTGCGCCGGCGCCTGAAGAAAATGTATACAAAAATGAAGACCAGGAAGCGCCGGCAGCTGCGTTTTTGTATACAGATAAGCATTGGGATCCGACAGCTGCAGCTGAAAAACGTATACAGGAGGCAATGAAATGTCATCAAGAACACCGATACAGGTACCGATTGAATTGAAAGAAGCCGTCGAGGAAATGAAAGGCACGCTACGAGCCGGTACACATTACGAAGTGATTGAAAAGTTAATCCGGTACTATAACGATAATGAGCAGCTAAAACGTGAACAGGACGAGCAACGACAGCTGGAGAAGCAGAAGCAGCAGGAAACCATGATTTACCTCGGCGAAGAGCTGAAGCGCGGCTACATGCACTTAAACAAGTCTCTTGGGTTTGCTTCAGATGCTTCGGGTGTACAATTCCTCATTGAACACTATGAAAATTCGCTTACAATCGACAAGAAAACCTTTGATTTGGCCCGAACACTTAAATAACAGGTTAGAGCAGCTACCGAGGCTGCTTATTTTTTTTGTCCCGATCGACCCGAACTGAGGTAAAATAGAAAGAAAAAACAAAAGGCGAGATTGTCCAGCAGGGGGAAGCAGTTGGGACGATCGCGGAAACCGGAAGAAGAAAAGACAAAATCCATAACAATTAATCTGCTACAAAAAGTAATTAATGAAATTTCCAAGGATGGTAATCCAAAGCACGTCATTGAGAAAATAATTAACGACATTTACAAAAAAAAATGATCGACAGTTTATCCTTTTTTTTTTAAACTGAATAAGAACATATATTCAGATCAGAATAAACGTTCCTATTAATCGATGGTTAAAACCTTTGTATAAACCTTAATAAACCGTACAGGAGCTAAACGATCGGCATTAACCCAAAATAGCCGAAATCTCAGTAAAAGGGTGCAGAATTAGAAATCATTACGTAGTAATGGTATATAATCTGGGCGCGCCGCCAACTCAGTAAATGAAGAATATTCAGAAAAAGGGCTCCAAATGGCATTTATTGGTTTGACTAGAAACACATGTTCGTGCTAATTTAGGTCTAGAAAAATTTTTTTTAGTCAATTTGCCCTAAATTAGGACAAAAAAAGCCCCTAAAGGCACTAAAAGGGTGCAGAATTAGTAGGAAGATAGATGCGAAAAACCCAGTATTATCAAGGGCTTTAGCGGTTCCAATCCCTACTAAAACTGCACCGTATTGACGAAAAAGGCAAATTGAGCAAAACTTATGTCATATCAAACTACATACAAAAAACGCCGGTCAGGAGTGTTGGTAGCACTTCTAACCGGCTAAGGAACCGAGTTGAACGAGCAGCTCGATTCCCTGTTTAACATCATAACGATAAGAACACATTTTCGCAATTGTGAAAATCGTGTACTTTAGTTTGTGATGTACAGGGGACGGCTGCGTGCATTTGCTCGCAGCCGTTTTTTTATTTTCAGAGGGGAGGAAGGAACATGAATGAGGAGCTGCCAACGCCATCAACGGAACCCGTAGAGACGACAGGGGCGCTATATACGGACTTTGAAACCGCAAGTGGCGTTATCCGAATCCTGCACGAAGTTTCGCTGGGAGATTTAATCGTTGCTACGATGATTGCGCTGCTTCTGCTGTTCTTGATCCTGAGTACCCTAATGAAAATTGTATGGAGGCGATAGCAATGGAAGGTCTAGTTGATGCAATTGCGCTGCCGATTATTTTAGCTCTGATGATCTATGTAATCGGAAAGGCGGTGTCGCTCAGATGGTCATAGGCATCCCATCAGAATTGTACTTGAGCGCGGTTCTTGCTTTTCTGGAGCTGCATCCGCTTCAGGTCATTCTCACAGTCTTCGGTGTCGCGATTGTTTTGATCTTCTCCCTAGTCTATTTGTGGAAACACGTTGCAGCAGAACGTGAGAAGGGAGTGGCTGAATGAATGTAAGCGACATTTGGGATTGGACATTTATGTGGCAGATGTTCCGTAACTTTATGGCTACCGGTTCACCGTTCGTGATGATCGTAGTTGCCGTTTGCTTGGCAGGGATGCTGTTAGGATTCCTGGTGTCGATCTTTATGCGAAGGAAGGCGGGTTAATGGATCAGTTTCCGGATCTGCCGTCACCTCATTGGGAAGAGCAGCTTCCGCTGTTCTGGTACTATGTAAAATGGTTTCTGAAAATTAATCAAGTGTGGGTCATGATCGGTACGGCAGTCATGCTTGCCACAACGATTTTAATTATGATCGCTAATCTTTTCAATCGAAACAACGATGACGACGATGATTATGATTATCGGGAAATTTAAACTCTGTTGAGAATCGGGAACGGCCGCCCGGCTCATATATAAACCAAAAATCGATTAATGGGAGGAAAAATAATTATGGGATTCATCAAAAATTTGTTTAAACGTAATAAGCAAGCGGAAGAAGGACAGGCTCAACCGAAAAAACTGCGCGGTAAAATGGCAGGTATCCTGACGGCTGCCATTGCCGTGTTTGCAGCCGTTCCATCTGTTGTAGGTGCTGCACCGATGGACTTCAGTACACAAGAGGTTGGTATTGACGTTAATGATGTTGTAGGTACCGGTTTCAGCTTCATGAACATGTTCGGGCAATACACGATGCTTGTTCTTGGTGTTATCTTTGCGCCGGTCGCCATTGGTTTTATCATCTGGCTCTGGAAGAAGCTTCCGAAGTTCTCGAAGTAATCAAAACGCCAAAAAGGGGCGGGGGGTTCCCCGTCCCTTTTCTTATAGTGGGGTATGAACATGCGTAAAAAGCTTGGTATTCTGGCGATCGTCTTACAATTTTATCTTTTACTTACTAGCGCAACCGCACAGGCCGCGGAGCCTTGGAGCCCGCCGCAATCACCGGTGGTTGGCAACCAACTCATTTATTTAAGTGTACGGGATGAGTATTTACTGAACTACTACGATTGGGATACAGCAGCCAATCGGTCCAAGCTCAATTACTGGACCAGTACAGGCGTTTATTACGAGCTTTGGAGCAATAACGTGCCAAATGGTCATTGGTATCTTACCTGCAACGGTACGTACATCATCGAGGTGTACCAGGACAGTATGAAGGTAGGAGAGACCGCGCAAGTCCAAACTACGAAAATCCAGAACCCTGCTTGTCAGTCTTATGATAACGCCGACCAGCTCAAAAATGATCTGAATATAAGGGGAACCGATAGAGCAGACGGCTCCACCGATCTATCTTGGGATTTTGTTGTGGGCGCCGATCACTACGACATTTATAAGGATGGCATCAAGATAACACAACAAACAGGGGTAACTTCATGGCATATAACGGACGACGGAACGTATACATTCGTTGCCGTAGATTCAAACGGACAGTCACTAGGTCAGTCAGATTACATAAAAAACGATTCTACGCCAAATGGCGGAGAGAATAATAGCGATTGTGATGCCTGTCAGTGGTTATCCGATGCACTAGCTTGTCCCGATTGGGATACTTACATGGGCGATCTCACGGGAGCCATTAAAAACGCGCTGCCGCCGCCGCCCAATTGGGAGGATATAGCCGATACGTTTGTTGGCAAGTTTGCCGACTACTTCGGTGATGTGCCGGTTCCGCCATCGGTCCCAGAGATTGAAAACAATGTTCGACCCAATATACCAGCCGTAGATACAAACGTGCCTCAGGCCAGCATAGCACCGGCAGTTCCATCAGATTTTAACAATGGCCCTTTAGATACGGACATTACCCAAGGGGAACAGATCGAGGTGGAGGATGATTCTCAGCCGATCGAGATTTACGATCCGGATAAGTATATTGATTCCGACGGCGTTGGGGAATTTGTTTACCCGGGCGATGAGCGGAACAGCAGCAACGGCATTAAGCAGCCGGATACAATCGATACGCCATATGAGATGCCGATCCCAGCGGATTCAGGAGGAGAAGATATACCACCGGCTGATATGCCGGTGCCAAACGGCAGCAGCAGCTCCATTCCGATTCCTGATGGAACAACCGGCATTATACCGATACCACAAAAGGATTTAGGTAACTAGACTCCCTTAAAAGAAGGTGATCGAAATGAAAATGAAAAAGAAGTTAGCACTGTTAATGACTTCATTATTGGTTATGATGTTGATTTTACCGTTTGCTAGCAAGGCTTTTGCTTACCCGGGAGGTTTGTTGGGGGGGAAAACGGTTTATGTAGGTGCGGATTTAGATGATGTTTCTTATCCAAAAACTAATATTACTGATAGTGATGTCGGAACGGGATCAGGTTTAACCTACAATATTTTGGATACTATTTGGTATAAGTTCGATAGTCCTGTAAATATAACGCATTATCAATTGAGTGCAGCTATTAGTTCTGGCTTGAACGTTAATTTTTACGATGCGAATAAAACATTATTATTATCTGCCGAGTCTGTTATTACTGGTGTAAAAACTCCTGCAGCTGTTTCGAATGTAACGTATGTTGCTTTGATTAATACTAATAGTAATCGCCCATCTGGAATTACAGTAAATGAATTTGATGTTTTTGGTGTTGTACCTATTAATTATTCCGGCGGTTTATTAGATGGAAAAACAATGAATAAGGGCTCAGATGAAACAAATAGTTATATAACTACTTTAGCAGCCACAGACAATGTTGAAACTACTAGTGTATCTTTTACATCTTATGGAGGTAATCAAGATACTTTATGGTATGAATTTTCTTCGCCGGTTTCTATTAATGGGTATCGTTTAAATTCAAATATACGACTACGTATCCTTGCATATGATTCAAATGGTTTACAAATTTATGCAATTGATACGGTTTATGATGGGTCTTTAAAAACTGCGAATTGGTCGAATGTAAAAAAAGTTGCTTTTGTAAATATTTCAAGTAACATAGCAACGTTATATGAACTTAATGTTTATGGTACTTCAACAGCACCGCCACCGGTTCCAAGTAATTTAGAAGGCTCTGCTGTAGATGGAAAAGTAAACTTGACCTGGGAAGCTGTAACAGCTGCTGATTTAGCTGGTTATAACGTTTATGTTGACGGTATGAAAATAAATAGTTCACCGATTTGGCAAGCAAGTTATGCTGCATCTGTAAGCAATAATGTTAACCATACGATTCAGATAACATCCATTGATATGGATGGGAACGAATCAGCGAAATCACAGCCCGTCTATTCTTATTTCGATACGATTTCGCCTATAGCACCAATTGGGCTTACATCAAATCCGGCTGGTGATCATTCGACGCAACTGCAATGGACGGCCAACACGGAGCCTGATCTGGCCGGTTATAACGTTTACCAGGACGATGCTCAAATAAATAAATCGATTGTCATCCCAAACGAATACATGGTCACCGATCTGGAAGACAACCGGACCTATAGCTTCAAGGTAACTGCAATTGATACATCATCCAATGAATCGCCCAAATCAGCAGCAGTTACCTATTATATGGATGCCTCAGCTCCTCAGCCGCCATCTGGCCTAAGTGGAACAGCCGGAACCACTAAAGTGACGCTGACATGGCTTGTACCACCTGATGAGGACCTGGACAGCTATAACGTGTATCAAGGCGGCGTACTAATCAAATCTAACGTCAAAGATAATTCTTTTGAAGTGGACGGACTAACGCCGGATACGCTCTACAACTACACGGTTCGCGCGGTTGACCAATCCGGAAACGAATCGACAAATAGCAATCCGTTATCGATAAGAACGGAAATTAAACCGTCCAATATACCAAATAACGTAACGGCAAAGGCTAAGGATCAAAGCATCACTATCAAATGGGACGCTGTAGCGGATGCCACAGCTTATAAGATTTACCGGAATGACGAGGCGCTGGCGACAACCAGTGAGACGAGTTATCTGGACGAAAATCTCACAAATGGAGTGGTTTACGCTTATCGGATCTCATCCATTATTGATGGTGCGGAAGGGGAAGCTTCTAACGCTGTACATGCTCGACCAGGCAAGCAGTTAGATTTGGGATCATCCAATCAATTGAATTCGGTTTTAGATATCATACAAACTACCTTTTCGTTTTTGGGCAAGTACAAGCTGTATATCGTATTAGTTTTGGGCCTATTCTTCAGCCGTTGGATCTTTGAATTTATGGCCTGGCTATTTCGTAAGATGTTGCCGCGTTCAAAGGAAGAAAAACAGCGGGCTGCTGAACAAAAGCAGCCCAAACAGCGGCAGCCATTGTCGCCGGAAGAAAAAGAACGGCGGGCAAGGGAACGGAAGCTCAATAAGGCAAGGGATGATAAGTACGAGCTGCTGACACGGCTAGGCCGGACATCCGAACGTGATCGATGGGTGAAGGAAGTCAGCTATCTCAATCGGGAGCAGCGGCAAGCCAAAGCAAGGGAAGAACGGAATCGTAAAGCCAGAGAAGCTCGGGCAGCTGCTAAAGCATCAGACGGCGGCAGAAAGTCCAGAGGGGGACGAACAAGCGGCCGCAGCCAGCGAACCGGACGGACAAGCAGAGGGGGGCGGAAAGGTGGACGCTAATATTGCTTTAGAAGCTATGCCGTATATCCGGCAGATTTCCCCGATCCTAATGCTTATAGGGGCCATCAGCTTTGCTGATCTAACGATTAGCTTTCTCGTTAAGCTGATGAAAAAGGGCCGAATCAAATGGTAGCAAAGATTCTGAATTGGGTAGGCTCCTTCTTCCAGAATCTCTTAAACGTTACGCTTCACTTTTTGGGCGACATGTTCGGCAGCCTGATCAATGGCCTAGTCACTGTCCTAAAGTTTCTCTTTACGCCGATCCTGGCGCTGCTCGGCATCATCTTCTATTTTATTTACAAGCTGGGCGTCCTAATCGTGACGCTGATAAAGGTACTCGTTGCGATCGGCAAGCTGCTCTATGCCTTTGTTATGGGCTTGTTTAAAACATTAGCCGGTCTGGTCTGGATTCAATCGGCTCCTCCCGATCACGGCAGCTGGTCGAATGCGATTACACAGGTTTTTATCGCGCTGGAGCCTTACCAGCTGGATAAAATCGCTTATGTACTGTCCTTTGCTATTTGGATTATGACGGCCTACGGAGTAATACGGATTTTGTCATCGTCGGGAGGGGATGATTGATGTTTGATCTCGTGCCGCAGCCGGTGAGGAATTTGGTGGATACGATCTTTGGCGCTCCGATCGGCTGGCTGCAGCTCATGGCTAACATGATCGGCCATGCCGGATTGGTTGCCGGAAAGGGCATCAATCTCAATAACTACTTTTCCTTTTTTGGTTATTTGCCCAGCTCATGGCAATTGGTTGTAAAGTCGGCCTTGTCTGGTATTGTGCTGCTGGCAACGTTATTTCTCGTAAAGGCCGGCTGGAATATGTACCTAAAGGTAAAAAGCTCTACCAAGTGGTGGTGATTGTATACAGATAACGCGGTCCGGACGCGTTGGCCATGCAAAAATTGTATACGAATTGACGGCCGGATCCGGACCAGGCTGCCGGAAAATGTATACGCGAGGAGGATACATGCTATGCCTGACTTTAAAAAGCAATATCAAGACATGCTTATTAAGGATATAGGTGATCATCTGACCGGCTTGAATGATTTATTTTTATCCCCGGAGCCGGATCTTGAGTGGGTGGATTATCATTACAGCAGAGCAACAACAAAGCTAAAAATATTACAGGAGGTATTTTCGGATGGAGTCTGAAGTATTTGGCTATTTTGTATCGATCGGCGCTGGATTAAGCTTTGGCCTATCGATTGGGGCGATTCCCGTCTTTTTAGTTTGGCGCTGGTTAAAGCGGAAAGAAGGTGGCCATCATGATCGTTTCCAAGCTCAGAAAGCCCGTTCCTGATCGGGACAAGCTGGTGATTCTGGAGGAAGACGGTACGGCTGATATTGCCACAATCTATAACACGGATGATCAGAGTGTTTATGCCGATTCCCCGTCCCAGGACTATGCGGTGCCGGTCGGCGATCTCCAAGCTTTTGTAGGCCCATCCGGTCGTATATTCGTCCTTCGGTCGGATGCGGAGTACGTAAGGGATACACAGCGGCTTGCGGCGCTCGAGAAGTCTATTGTCTTACGGCAGGTAACGCAGTTCCAGAAACCGCCGGAACCGGAAGGTTCCGGCATCAACATTCGAAGCATCATGCTGTATGCCCTGATCGGCGTACTGCTGCTGGCGGTGATCTTTAAATGATGAATACAGAGGGCCAGCGTAACGCCGATCGGATTCAATCGATTTTGTCTGATGACTTGTTCCCGAACGTGCAGCATGTATCGGACGTTAAACAGGTTTTAGAGTATATGGAGAACGTCGCCCAATCGGTAAGTGAGGAGCAGCTGCGTGCAGCCATCCTATTGCTTTCGTTGGGGGATAACGACCGGCTGCATGGAAAAGAAAATCCGTACAAGTGGATGATTGACCGGCTAATCGGAACCGATGAGAAAACCGGCCACTGGAAAAAGGCAGTAGCGCCAACATCGGTTTATCTGGATACGATGCAAGAGCTTATACCAAAACCGCCTCGGCCGCTTATTGTGGCTCCAGGCAACGGGAAGGGGAAGGAGTAATGAATTGGATAAGGAAGTCGAACGAACCATTGCCTAAAACAGAGCTATTACTATACCGAATTTTAAGCATAACATCGCTGCTTTTGGCGGTGGCTGTACCTGTTCTTTTCTTTAAAATGTCTTTTAACATGTTGGCCTTAACAGCTGAGAGAGCATACATATTGGGTAATCTTCAAGCTTTTTCAGACTTTTTAGATACAAAGGCTGGTGCGAATTTTGTAAGTGGATCTTGTTTCTTCTTTATGGCCATCAGCACGACTGTATGTAGCGCCGTTTATATTCTCTTGCGATTGTTTGGTTATAACATCGGTTTGCAGAAAGAAAAGCTCTGGAATCCTACTGATGTGGAAACCGCTGTAGAAGGACTCTCATGAATGAGAGTCCCGATCCCGGTAATCTTCAATTGTTTTTTTTATCCAAAGAGGCCCACTTGCAAGGCGCTGTGTTTCTTCGGGGAAAATATCGGGGGGTAACGAGTCCCGTTTCCCCTCTCTCAGCTCTGACCGATATTTCTCGGCACGCTTAACATAAACGGATACTTGCTGTTTAGACCAGCCAAGCAGTTCAGCAGCCTCAGAGAGTCCAGCAAGGGGCGGTATCAGTTTGGGTAAGGCAGATTTGCTTTAAGGTCCTCTTTAATCCATTCAACTTTATCGCGATCGTCTCTTTTAATAGTCATGCGTTGAGCGTTTTTAAATGCCTCTTTCTCGTCTCGACCAGATACAGTTTCACAATAGTCGTCTTGATTAACAGACTTAAATTTTACCGTCCATGCTTTCATTTTTATCATCCTCTCAAATAATTGTTTAACTTTATAAATCAATAATATATAATTTGTTTTACTTTGTCAAACATTTATTTTGCGGAAAGAAAAGATTTGTATACAACTTCCTGGTTGCTGCAGCGCCGATCGGCGTTGGCCAACGAGGAATCTGTATACAAAAAGGGCGAACCTGGTTTCGCCGGCGATCATAATTTGTATACACTTTTTCTTCCAGAAGAGCTCCTGCAGCGTGAAATCTGTATACAAATATCGAAAGGAGAGAAAGCAATGGCTCACTTAATCTGTATATCTGGTCCGCTTGGAGCCGGAAAGACAACCGGGGCAAGCCTATTTCCCTGGCTTTGGAAAAACGGGACGGAAGCGCTTGGCGGACAGCTGAAGCTATTTGCCAACTATGATCTTTACGGCGCTGAGCGGATGGATACTCCGCAGGACTGGTTTAAAGTAGCTGAAGCTCATGGCAGCATTTGCATTTGGGATGAGGCTCATCGCTCATTTGACTCTAGGCGGTTTTCGGACTCACAAAATATTTTAGCAACGGAATTAATGACGTTCGTCAGAAAGATGGCAAGCATACAAGTATTTGCTACACCGTCTGTTAACCGGCTGGATACCCGGATACGAGAAATTATTGAGGTTTTGATCATGGTACGGAGGACGGCGGGCGGCACTTACTTTGACTATTACGACTACCAGGCTGACTTTGGCGGCCGGTTCGGCAAGTATCTGCACAGTAAGTTTTTGCCTAACTATAAGCTCAAAGCCATTCATCGTTTAAACCTGTTTGACAGCTATAGCTTTGTAAGCAAGTTTCCGCTCCCTAAAACCGCTCCGGAGCAAGAGAAATTTATGATAGAGCTTGAAGCCGCTCATATGCGCGGTTTATATCGTTTTAGAAAGGATGTAACGCCGAATGATGACGAAAGCAGCCTTATCCTTAGTAGCTAACGAGAAGATCGAGCGCGATCCGCGCAAGCTGGCTTATTTGTATCCTAAAATGCCGGTGGGCCGTTACAAAGACTTGGTAGACGAATACTACCGTAACACGACGCTGCGAGCTGCCGAGCAGATTGCTCAAATGAGTGGGTGCATTCTGGTTCCGTCCCGTTGTCTAAATCATAAGCGGCGTGATTCCTCGCGGCGGCTGATGGTTTTGGGCTATGCCTACTACAACATACCAGAGGACGAGCTGACGGATCTGGAGCGTGCCAAGTATATAGAGCTGTGCGCCGAACGAGGGGAATACCAGGATGCTCTATAACGAGCAGAGAGGCCCGCAGACGACGCCGTACGCCAAGATGGAGCGAAATGACGTCTCGTACATTCAGGAGGCCGGTAAACGGTATAGATACCTGCTAGGACTATCCAAGCAATCAAAAGGTACAGCAGCTCTAACATACGGTCAAGCGGCGAGGGAGCTGAAGGAAGAAATCTATCAAAAATACCAGATAATTTTATAGGATTAAAGGAAAAAGATGGACAAGCATCAGGGGGAAGGTTTATGATTGGTTTAACAAAAACCGTCAGAAACGAAAATGAGCCCCGGATGGTTCCAGCCATCCGGGGCCCAGGTAGAAAGCTAGTTACCGCTAGCATTCACCCGTTTAGGTGTATTATAACCTATTACGTGAAGAATGCAAAGCGCTGGAACTAGGTTTCCAGCGCTATTTTTGTGTTCTTTTTTGTTGATTTACTAGATTTATAGAATCATTTCGTGGTGGGCATCGACCACCAGTGATTAGGAGGGAGACAGTCAATGAAAATCGCGTATAAGGAAATTAATTTTCGGTCGGAGAGCCGCAAGCTAATCGACCATGTTAACCGGATTATTGCAGAGTACAAACAGATGGGGTATTCGCTTACGCTGCGTCAGGTCTATTATCAGCTCGTTTCGAGGGATATTATACCCAACAATGAGCGGAGCTATAAAAATCTAGGCGCGATCATATCCGATGCTAGGCTGGCCGGTAAGATTGATTGGGAGGCCATTGAGGATCGGACGCGCAATTTGAAAGGCAACAGTCACTGGAGGGAACCAGGAAGTATTATCCGCGCGTCAGCTGAACAATTTCAATATGACAAATGGTCAGACCAGGACAACTATGTTGAGGTTTGGGTTGAAAAGGATGCTCTTGTCAACGTTGTCGGCCAGATCTGCCAAAGGTTAGACGTAAACTTTTTTTCGTGCCGTGGATATGTAAGCCAATCAGAAATGTGGGTCGCCGCCCGCCGCCTGAAGCAGTATGAGGATGATGGCAAGCAAACAATCGTATTGCATTTAGGCGATCATGATCCGAGCGGTAGGGACATGAGTAGAGACGTCCTAGACCGGTTGGAATTGTTTGAAAGTAATCCGATGTTTAAGCGCATCGCGCTCAATATGGATCAGATCGAAGAGTACGACCCGCCGCCGAACCCGACGAAAGCTAGTGACAGCCGCGCAGACGGTTATATAGCGGAGTTTGGTCATGAGTGCTGGGAGTTGGATGCTCTCAATCCAAACGTGATCGAGAACCTAATCAAAGCGCATGTAGATCAGTATTGTGACCGTAGACGGTTTGAGGCGTACAGAGAGCGCGAAGAAGAGGCTCGGCGCATCCTACGGGCCGTGTCGGCCAATTGGGATGATGTAGTACAGCGGTACAGCTAATTTTTTTGGCTCTGCGTAAGGCTGTAGAAAAGCGGTCTTGACCGGAATATAGAAAAACGGTCAAGACCGAATTAAAATGTAATGTAACGATCATAACGTAATAATGATAACAATAAGGGAAGAATATAGAAAAGCGGTCTTGACCGAATTGTAATGTAATGTAATAATAAAAGGTGTAATAAGTGTAATGATGAATCACGGTGTATCAAGACCGGCAGCCGATCAGGCGGCCCGATCGGCTGCCGGTCTTGATACATAACTAACTACAGGCATGTATCTTCAATAAGAAACAATGCTC
>NZ_CALEJS010000019.1 GCF_937898475.1 uncultured Chitinophaga sp. | reverse complement strand
CAAAGTTAGAAGAACCACTGTACCGCTAAAAGATGTACTTCGTCGTTAGCTTACTAATAAACAGCAATTTAGGTGGAAACAAAAAAGGACAAGCCAAAAATAAATTGTCTTGTCCAGCACCGTATCTGAGTTTAACTCCCTTGCACTACTAACTGTTCGATTTGTTGGTTCGTCGCCATCTCAAACGTATTCATCTGTCCATGTAATAAGCCTACCAGAGCAAGCACCTCCCGCAAGCTCACTAGCGGATTTGTTTACTACAATACGGGCGTAGAGGTAGCATTTGTCCGAAGGGAGCTGGCGCACGATGAAATGTACGCCGAAGGTGCTGTTCCTTTTCATTAAAAATCATTTTTGCGTGATTCACTAAAAACTGCACTATCCGGTCATTCACGACCACGAAAAATGAACTGAGAACGCATCAATTCCCATCAATTCGATCTAATGCAACCTATTGTTTATTAACATATTAGAGCCATCCAGTGAATTGAAAGGTAATAACCTTTTTGATTCACTGTTTAATTCACGGATGAATTGACATAAATTGACCAAACTTACCACCCCCTAAAAACGAAAAAGCCCGTCAATCCTACGATTCACGAGCTTTTAATTTCATTTACACTCTATTTTGTCGGGATGACTGGACACTTTTCGAACCTATTTATAGACGATTTGTGCCGGATTGATACCTTTATCGCTAATTGAGTCCCAGAAACCCCATCATATGTACCTGACGTGTACTAATTTAATTATAGCATATATTTACCCCGTAATTCATCAAAAAGTTATGTTTTCCGAGAAAACTAGTTCAAGAAATGTTCGCCTCTCGAGCCATAAATAAGCACCATGTGTATATTCAGATTTTTTATAGGCAGCGTAAAAAGGAATTCTGGTCGGCCGGGGATGATCTTTTAGGTCCCGCCATCCTTGAAGGTATACAAACAAGATTCAAATTCATCCAGATGCAGTTATATAGTTTAGTATCAAACCAGAAAATGCTATGTGGCCATTCAAAAAACAAAAAGCAGCATTGAAATCGGGGGATGTTGATTACAACAACTTTGCGAAAAAATGTATAGAGGAATTGAAAGTGTTACAGGCTGACTTTCAGAGCCACTATAATTTAACCTGGTATGAGGATTGGTTCTACAATGAAACTACCGGCCTTCTAACATTTTCAACCGGCGACAAAGAACTGAATTTCAAATATTTTCGTGTAGGCAGTTTTTCAGAAAGGTCAAACACATGGAAATGGTCCTGGGACAATGAATCCACCCTTGAAGAAAGAAAAGAGAAAGTGAAACTGGTTAAGGAATTCGGGGAAAAATCAAACTTTCCAAAACTAACAAATGACCATTTTGACAGTAACGAAATTGAAGCGTGGGAATTTACAGCAATTGCGGCAAAGCTCTCTAATGGGATTGGAGTTTATAGGCCCGTCAACGACGAACAACTAAAGATCTTCTTAGTCATTACTGAATTTGTTGACAATGAAACTGCTCAGAATATCAAAGACAAATTTGTTGAATGCGATGGTCATGGATATCGGCGAAGAGCATTTGTTTGCAAGCATCTCAATTCCACAACCCCAACAGGGTTTAACGAAGCCTTTGAAAGCATTGAGGACATGGAGCTTTTGGAAGAAGATGATTTTCAAGCCTGGTGTAACGAGTGCGAAGCTATCAGACAACAAGAAGGAGAATGGAATGATAGGTCTATGGCATTTGCAGCGATAAAGCTTGTTTGTGAAAAATGTTACTTCGAAATGAAAGGGCTCAACCTTGATAGACATACATAATGGACTCGTTAACAATTATTTTTCTCTGGTTGATTCTACATTTGCCATTGAAATCAATTATAACTAAATTCAGTCGTGGTGAATCTAAAAAGAGCATTAATATTGTAAAGTAGATAAATCTGAACAAATGAATATTTCGTTTCACCATAAGGGTTTCAGAATTGAAGTATTTGATGATCCCTTATTCACTATGACATCAGATAGTCCTACATCATACGATAAAATCTATCAGCCCGATAACAACAAGGACTATAGTCCAGTTTCTCAATGCGCAATCAATGTTTATTACGATAATGTAAAAATAGCAAGTGCAATTTTACTTGCTGTTGCCGGTGCAACTTCGGTAACATCCGACTCCATACTTATAGACGGAGACAACTTAGTTGCCAGATGCTGCAATACGGTTTTTTGTTTAACGCTTCCCAGCCTTAACTTTAATTGGATGATAGAAGCTGATTGGACCACCTGTTTTTCCATACACAAATATCAGGACTCTTACATTACGCATGGAGAGACGTCTGTTGCGAGAATTGACAAAAAAGGTAATAAACTTTGGAGCTATAGCGGAGCAGACATTTTCGTTTGCCTTGTAGAAGGGAATCCTTTTGAAATGCATGACAACTATATTGAACTAACTGACTTCACTGGTAACAAATACAAGATTGACTATAATGGCCAGGCAATAAAGACTGTAGATGTAAAGCAAACGAAATTGGCGAGAGGATTGAACAATTAAGCAATTCTTCTGCCTAGTCCATTAAAATTCATTCTTAGCGAGAACAATAAAAAGTTATTTCACGTAAAACACTTCAGGGCATTATTAGCCTTTCAAGAATATATTAGTTCGTCTCGCTATTATAGCTTAACGAAATTCGACCTTAACAGGATTCGAATCGCAACTAAAATCTGTCATTAAAGGTAAATTATTGGATAGAAAACTATTAACTACGATGTAATATGGTCTGATAATTTCGATATTAGAAGCTGAAATTGAGAAAAGACCCAAAAAGTTGCAGTTAAGGTAGAGGTCATACTTGTTGTAAGCTACCGTAAATGGTCTGCAACTTAGGGAGACAGAAGACCTGTTGGCATTTGAAGGTGCCCAATGGGCTGCAAGTAAAATCAAAAAGAATATTTACTAGATAGATTTTTCAGAATGTCTGGTGTTCAAACCGCTTCTATAAATGGAGCTTATGCTCCGAATTCTCATCTGGCGCGGGGGCCGGCCAGAAATAAAACAGGACAAGTGGTAAAAACACCATCTTGTCCTGTCAAGTCGCCCTGCCTGTACAATTTTCGAACTTATTTTTAATGGATTTGAAACGGCTTGCAAACATAGCTATTTGATAGCCAATTGTTTGTAGGCCGTTTTCTATTGTGCATACTTAATTGTGAACCTGAAAAACGAGTGTATGAAAAAATTAATATGTGCAGAGGCAAAGCAGATTGATCTGGTAGAATATCTGGCCTCATTAGGTTACCAGCCCCAAAAGGTGAGAAACCAGGACTATTGGTACTTATCCCCGCTCCGGGATGAAACAGAGGCATCTTTTAAAGTAAACCGGCGGCTGAACGTCTGGTTTGACCAGGGAACCGGGAAAGGTGGTGACCTGATAGACTTCGGAACCCTTTACTTTAACTGTTCGGTTAGTGACCTGCTGCAACGCTTATCGCAGTACCAACCCGGCCCGGCTCTTTCTTTTCACCCGCACCCCGGCTCCGGTGATCGGCGGCAGGGCGCGGCTTCTTTTGCTGGTGAAAAGAAAGATACCCCCGACAACAAAATTGTTGTTCTGGACACCCGCCCCCTTGCCGAGCAGTCCCTGCTGAACTACCTGCAAAAAAGAAGTATCCCACATGAAATTGCCAACCGGTTTTGCGGGGAGGTAGATTTTCTTTTGTACGGAAAGCAGCATACCGTTATCGGTTTTCAGAATAAAGCCGGGGGATATGAGCTACGCAACGAGTACTTTAAAGGAAGCAGTTCCCCGAAGGACATTACTTTTATTGATAACCGTACAGAACAGATTGCCGTCTTTGAAGGCTTCTTTAGCTTCCTGTCTTTTCAAACCATCAACAGCAATCAACAGGCTCCAATGACAAATTGTCTCGTGCTAAACTCCCTGTCTTTCTTTGAGAAATGCCGTCCATTGATGGAGCAATACAAGCAGGTGCATTTGATTTTAGACAGGGATAATGCCGGCATGACCCGCACCCGGCAGGCGCTTGAATGGGACAGAAACAAGTACATAGACCGCAGCGATTTTTACCACGGTCACAAAGATTTAAACGACTGGCTTATTCACCATCACCACAGCCAAAGAGAGAGCCAGCGGATGGGAAGGCGGCTTTGACGTTCGGGTAGCCAGCTATGTTTTGGTAAAACCAAAACGGCTGGCTCACCTCATGCTACCGCATTCGGTGAGGAATTTTTTTCATGCTATCGCATTCAAAAAATAAAGAGGAGGTTGATATGGAGCAGCAGAATGCACAAATTAAGAAAAAGGGGGGCCGCCCCAAAAAAGACGTAAAGAAAGATCAATTGCTGGCCTTAAAATGCAGCCTTTACGAAAGGCGAGTTATTGAAGCAAGGGCCCAAAGCGCTAACCTTTCCGTGTCGGAATACCTATGCGAGATAGGGCAGACCGGAAAAATTGACAGGCGGGAAAAAGCATTGCCTAAAGAAGTTTTAGAGCTAACCGGCACGCTCAACCATGTAGCCGCAAACCTTAACCAGATCGCCAAAAAGAGAAACAGCCATGAAGAACTAAGCCCGCTTGAACGGGCTAATCTGAAAGTACAATCCGGAGATTTAAAAGCACTAGCATCACAAATTAAAAGCTATTTCCAATGATCGGCTATATAGATACAGGAAGTTCTTTTTTTGAGTGTATCCGTTATTGCCTGCAAGACAAAAAGGAACTATCCGAAGAACAAAAGCTGCAACTTTCCCTTAAAGACAACCTGCAGCACAAGAACCGGGCAGAAATATTGGACTACAATAAATGTTTCGGGAATTTAAAAGAACTGTCCAGCCAGTTTATTGACGTTGCCAAATTAAGCAAGCGGGTAGAAAAGCCGGTCTTTCATTTTTCCTTACGGCTGGCCCCTGGTGAAACGCTTACAAAAAATCAGTTTATAGAAATTGGCCGGGAATGCGCTAAAGAATTTGGTGTAGCGGATAACCAATATATCTGCATCCTGCATAAAGATACCCAAGAGCAGCATATCCACATTGTTGCCAACCGGGTAGGCTTTAACGGGAAAGTGGCCAGCGACAGCAACAGTTATAAAAGAATGGCGGCTCTTTGCCGGAGGTCGGAAAAACAGTATAAGCTGCAAGAGATATTAAGTCCCCGTGCCTTTTTATCTGCCAAAGAACGGTTATTGCCCCGGCAGGATATGCGGAAGGAACGGCTGAAAACAGATATTCGGCAAACTTTGGAGCAGGTACGCAATTATCAAGCGTTTGAACAGAAAATGCAGGCGTTGGGGTATAAGGTCATAAAAGGCCGGGGCATTTCCTTTATTGATGATAAGAAGGTGAAAATAAAAGGCAGCGAAGTTGGGTTTTCATTGGCAAAGATAGAGCAGATCCTCGGCGTAAAACAAAAGCTGGAAGTTGCAAAAGCCAAACAAGAAATTTATGAAACGGCCATCCGGCAGAAAAGGATAACGCAGCATTCCTTTACTCCTGCTCAAAAATTACTCCGGCAGACAAGGGAAACGGCGCAGATGGAACGTTCCCCATTTGTGCCGGTAATCCGGGAATTAAACAACCTGTTAGAGCAGCTTTTAAAACCAGAATATACTTCTAACTACCTGCCTTATGAATTGACAGAGGAAGGCATCAAGCGCCGGAAGAAAAAAGAACAAGCCCAACGTCTTAGTCATTAATCCTAAAATTAACTTATTATGGATACAGTCAAAAAAAATGAAAATATAGAAAAGGCCAGTTTAGAGCTGGTGCTGGAAGAATTTACAGAGGAACAGAAGTTACACACCCAATCTGTTAATGACTTGGTTGAAGCTGTCAACAGCCTTTCCAGTAAGTTCACCCAATTTGAGGAAAAACTGGAAAAACCAAAGGAAGTAACGGTTTCAACAGATACCAAGCCTATACAAGAAATTGTAAAGAAAGGCATTATAGACATGAAATTGACGGTAGCTGCACAGCCTAAAAATGTAATACGCAAATTTCAGGTTTTGCTATTTCCTGAACAGGATGCTAAACTGTTTTACAAGGTCGTATTTAGCCGCTGGTTCCTCATGCTGGTAATAATGTTATTTCTTACAAACCTGTATAAATTCAGCATTCATTGGAGCGATAGCCAGCAGGAAGTAAAGCTGCAAAAGTTGGAAAATGACAGGATAAAAAAGGCATGGCACTACCTCTATCAACAACAGGGGAAAAAGGTAAAACGCCTAATGGACAGCGCCTATACTAAAGTCGGCAACCTCGAACCGCAATAAACCGAAAGCCACCGTTAAGGTGGCTTTCCTGTATTTCCAGTATTTTGAAATCTGTTGTTACTTTTTCTTTTCACCAACCTGTTTTTTCAGGCCCTCAATTTCGGCATCCTTTTCTTTCAACAGCCGCTCGTATAGCTCTACTACCTTATCGACCGGATTAAAAGTCGGCTGATAGTTATATTGATAATTTGCGGAATGATTCAAAGTTGAGCCGTCGTAATTATTTTGAATATTGACAATAGCCGTCTCTTCATCGAAATTCTTTATAGCCTCTACCGGAACCTTCAAGACTTTGGCTACCCGATCTAAGATTGCCGGTTCGATGGTTTCCTTTGCTTCCAATAATGAAATTTTACTTTGCGTCCAATCTTCCCCCAGCTCAGCAGCTAAGGCTTCCTGCTTAATTCCCAGCATTTCCCGGAAACGCTTAACATTCCTGCCTTCATGTACCTTTTTAGGCATATCCGTATTTATCATGGTGCAAAAGTAGTTTTTTTATCCAACCCGAAATATACAGAATTTGAATAAAATATTGCTAAAATATCCTGGGTATTCAATATGATATATCCGTATCAAATTGAATATTAGGCTGTTATATAGTTGCTTTGGGTAGTCAAACTTTACCACATGGCAACTGTAAAACACATCGGATCACACGGGGGTGGACCGCTGCACAACGCGTCCGAACCTTTTACCATCCATTTAGAGGATGAACCCTATATATTGAGCGAAGATGCTTTGAAACGGCAGGTAGATGAACGCCTGCAACGAAAAAGGGAATGGTTTTACCCCAAGCTAAAGTTTATTTCTATGGAAGATGCCAACTTAAAGTTAAGGCTTACTTTCAGAGAAGTATCTTACTTAATGATAGTAGGCATTGAGCCGGATAAGCTGCATGTTTCCTGTAGCTGCGGCAGCCAGGTTGAAACGCTTTGTCTGCATACCTACAGAGCCCTTGGGCAGTTAATCGGCTACCGCAGTACAGATTACTTTAAACAATATCGCTCCAACGGTTTGATGGAAATAGCGGCCAGACACAGAAAATACTTTGGCAGGAAGGCAACAGACCGGGGCATTGAGGTAAAACCCAAAGCCAGTTTAGGCAGCGTCTATCATTTGGCGGATAAAATGGAAGGCTTGCATTTCGCTGATATTCTGGAATTGCCACCGTCAGCACCTGAAAGGAAGAAAGCAAAAGACACAGCGTTAACTTACATTATAATAGATGCCTTCCGGAACAAGTACCTTACGTTTCTGCTACCCTGTCTGGGAGTGCTGAATAAGGCAGAAACAGAGGTCAAAGGTTTTCACCACTTCATTAGCGGTACAGAACGGGAATACGATCAATTCCTAACGGATGAACAAAGAACCTTGAACCGGCTTTGTTATGAAATGTGGCAACAGGCCGAAATGCAGTCCGGCTCCCTTATAGAAAATGAATCAGAGCAGGAACGCTCACCGACTGGTATTTTTAGCCTATGGGAAAAGGCAATGCCCCTTTTACTGCAACAGGAATTTCTTTACAGGTATGGGTTGTATAATAAGCGGGAACTGAAAGAAAAGCCGCAAAGGGCAAGGATTGAACGTGTACAGTTATCAAAAGACCGGCCCCGCCTACACTTCCAACTTTTGGATAAAGGGGCCTTTTATCAGCTATACATGAAGGTGGCCGTCAGAGATAGGAATATCCATAAATACGATACTGAAACCACCTTTTTCATTTCAGAAAGCACAAGACTGCACTTGCTGCCGTCATTGAGAGATGCAGGCATTGCAGAATGGATGCGTAAATCCGGGGGGTATATTACTGTTTTCAAAGAACACTTTGGCGATTTTGAGCAGGAATATTTAGACCAGCTTCGGGAATGTTACCCGGTCATTACCGTTAAAGCCTATAAATAGGCGCTTCCCCGGTTTTTGTAAACTCAAAACCTCATAGTCATGAACATCAGCGGCCACAATCACAGAATAGAATATACCACCAATGTATTTATTAATGCGGATGCAGATACCGCAGAGGTAAGGGACTGGAAAGAGAAGCTAATTTCCATAGCAGAACAGATACCTGCCCAGGCAGATACCTTAAAGCCTCTTATTCAATTTTTGGTAGCCAGCATATCCCCGGCCAAAATCTATATGTTGCAGCATAAGGATACAGCTACCACAGCAATCGGCGGCTTTATTGACCTTCTCATAGTTATATCGGGTAAAAACAATGTTCCGTTTACCGAAATGGAACCGGTACTGGAAATGGTTTACCTGAAAGATCAGCGGGTTGCCTGCTCCCTGCACAGTGAAGGCAATGTAATAGAAGGTCTGCGTAACGGGCATATATTCTATTCCCTTAACTGCATCCCTGAAAATCTTGTGTACGATGATAAGGTAGCCATGTATCCATCAACAACGCCCGAGGCGATGCAGGAGTTGAAACAGCGGCTCAGGGAACAGTTTATGCTTAACTTTAAAAAAGCTATTGACTTTAACGAAAGTGCTACATACCTACATGAAAACAACCCTTCCCATATTATCGGCTTTTTGCTGCACCAAGCGGTTGAACTTACTTACCGAAGTGTTTTGCAAAGCCTGAACGGATACGATAAAAAGACGCATGAAATCCGGTCTTTGAAAAAGCATATACGCCGCTGCGCTCCCCAGTTGAACAGTATTTTCCCGGATGATACAGACGAGGAAAAGCGCCTGCTGGATATACTGGAAAATGCCTATTTAAAAGCCCGGTATGACAGTCAGTATAATATACCGGAATGTGATCTGTCTAAACTTTTTGATAAGGTAATGCGGTTACAGGAAACCGCTAAGAAAATTGTGGAAGAAAAGACCTCCTGAAACAAATAAATCTACTTGGCCTTACTTTCCCTGTATGGGCCGACCACCTCACATGTATAACTTTATTTTAAACTACTATAACCAGATAACTCAATTAATCTTCCAACATCACGAATAACTATCTTTCTCCCATAGGTATCAAGTATACCCGCAATTTTAAACTCTTTTAAAAAACGGATCACATTTTCCTCGCCGGTCCCAACCATATTGGCCAAATCATTGCGGGAAATATTTATTGCTATTTCATTTCCTGGTTTTGTTTCATCTTTAAATTTCTCACGTAATACAATTAATGAAATAGCTACTCTTTCGCGAACAGATTTTTTCGCAAGTATTGAAATAGTATTTGTTAAAACCGTGAATTCATGACTTAAAATTTTGAGCAACCTTTGAGGAAGAACAGTAGAATTCTCTAATACCTCCAAAAAATCCTCTTTTGGTATTAACTCTATTATGCTGTCCTCTAAAGTAGCGGCGGAATCCGGGTATCTTTCATCAGTAATTACGGCATGATATCCAATTAACTCTCCTGAATTAGCTACATAAAAGATCTGCTCTTTCCCATCCCGGTCAACCTGATATTTTTTTACTTTACCCTGTTTTACAAAAAAAATACCTTGTGGTACTGTTCCCTCCCTAAATAACATTTCACCCTTTTTATATTTCTGCTCTATCATATGCAAACAAAGATGTTCATACTCTTCAACAGGGAGATTTTGCAAAATGGATTGTGATTTAAAGTTCCATTTATCTATAGGAAATCGACCAGCTAAACTCATATTAGATTTTAAATCAATAAATTAATGAAGCTGACTTTTATCAGTTTTCCAGTTGAAAATTTGCAGTTCGATGAATGATCTACAAAGGTACCTTTGCAACATGAAAGAAACAACTATTTCTCGCCCGATGATGCATTATACCGTTGAGCACGAATGGATTGATTATAATGGAACAGTTGGTTTTGTGGGCATTTCTGCATTCAAGTTAAAAGGGATAAAGAAAATTGATAATATTAAATGGTACAGGTATAAAGGAGCCATTGAAAAGGGCACTTTAATAGCAGAACTTCATTCTGAGGACTATATTATCCCCATACATGCTCCTGTTAACTGTAAATTCTTAGGGTCTAACCAAAAACTGAATGGCAATTTAAACCTGATCCTTGAGAGCCCTCAGGATAGAGGGTGGGTATTTTTTATCACTCCATTAAAATTTTCTGGCCAGGAGCCTCTTCTTTCCCGGGAAGATTATCAAAAACATATTCGCCTTAAAAAAGTTGATTGAATTTAATTATGGAAAATAATACTCTATTAAAGCCAACCTGCTATATGACCGATGCTGCTTTTGACTGGTTGTATCCAGAAAGGATACAACTATTGTCAAGGCGGCATTGGACGCCATTAGGAGTAGCTAAAAAGGCTGCCCAATTCCTGGCAGATGTACCAGGAAAAAAAATATTGGATATAGGGAGTGGTGTTGGAAAGTTTTGCCTTATCGGTGCCCATTTCTTTCCGGAAGCCTTTTTTTTCGGTGTAGAACAACGTCGGGAATTATATCACTACTCACTTGCAGCCAGAGAGGCTACACAAACCGGCAATGCCGATTTTATAAATGCGAACTTTACGCAAGTAGACCTGTCCGAATATGATAGCTTTTATTTTTATAACGCTTTTTTTGAAAACCTGGATGGGAAAGATCGCATAGATCAACAGATTGAATACTCTACCAGCCTGTACGTATATTATTCCCGTTATCTGTTCAAAGCCTTGGAAAATAAACCAAGCGGTACCCGGTTAGTGACTTTTCATAGCCTGGAAGATGAAGTACCACCCAGCTATCAGGTTGTAGATGCTTCTATTGATCTGCTTTTAAAAATGTGGATAAAAAGATGAGGAAAGTAAGATTTATTACACCTACTGTTTTATTTATAGTTATTATTTTTACTCTTCTGATCTCATTTTCCTGTCATCAGCCAGCAGCACCTGACCATCGTATTTCATCATCAAATGTATTGGCACTTTTGCAGGAGGGAAATAAACGGTTCCACAGCCATCAAATGCAGCATCCTCATACAAACAAACAGTGGATGTCAACAGTCTCCAGAGAACAACATCCTGAAGCAATCATTGTTTGCTGTTCAGATTCAAGGGTTTGCCCAGAATTGGTTTTTGACCAGGGGTTGGGCGATCTTTTTGTTATTCGCTCTGCTGGTAACATTATTAGCCCGGTGGAGTTAGGTAGTATAGAATATGGAGTAGAACATCTGGGTGTACATCTTATTATAATAATGGGTCATGAGCGATGCGGGGCCATAGAAGCTTTTGCTAATGGAGAGTTACCACATGGATACATTAAAACTTTAATTGATACACTTAAAAATGAATCTGAAATCAAACAGATTCATGATAAGTCTCATTTTATAGAAATTGTGTGAAAGCTAATGTTCTTCACATGATGCATTTGGTAGAAGCAGATGCGGAATTACAAAAAAAGATTGAAAGGAAGGAAGTGAATATAGCCGGTGCGGTATATAATATGGATAATGGAAAAGTCGAGTTCCTTCAATAAAAGAGTTTGTTATGACAACTGATGAATATGTCTTGTTGATAATACAACAAATTAAAGTAGTGAAAAATTGCAATCAGGTAGAAATGATCATTGTTCAATCAGTGCAAAATATGGTAGAGAAAAAGAAGAATGGATTTATTATTCAACGTTATTTGACAAAACTGCAAAGTGTCTTAGAGGATTTATCTCCACTCAATTGCAAGAGTGACCAATGGAGTTTGTATCGTTGCGCTTTGATTTATGTGCGTGAACTTTTAACCGTAAAACATGCCGAAAATTAGTAACCGGGATACTGAAAGACCTGGCTTAATTGCCAGCATTCTACGTAACAAATGTCCGCGCTGTAGAAAAGGTTATTTATTTAGAAATAACAATCCTTATCATCTAAAAAGAGTTTTTGACATGCATTCGCATTGTCCGGTTTGCACGCAAGAAACTGAGTTGGAACCAGGCTTCTGGTACGGAACAGGATATGTTAGCTATGTTATGTGTGTTGCTTTCTCGGTCTTTAACTTAGCCTGGTATTGGCTGATTTTTGGTATATCATGGAGAGACAATAGTGTATTTCATTGGTTGATCATCAATGGGGCCCTATTGGTACTGGCTATGCCAGCTCTCATGCGTTGGTCACGTACGTTATACCTTAATTTTTTTGTGACGTATGACCCTGAACCAATCGAATAAAAGCAAAATAGTATTAAATAAATATATGTTCATTCCTAAACTATTCCATACCCTAAAAGGATATACTAAAGATCAGTTTGCAAAGGATTTGCAAGCCGGTCTTATTGTTGGTATCGTTGCATTACCTTTAGCCATTGCATTTGCTATTGCCTCTGGAGTTTCACCTGAAAAAGGATTATTTACCGCAGTAATAGCTGGATTTATTATTTCGGCATTAGGGGGTAGTCGTGTGCAGATAGGCGGGCCTACAGGAGCTTTTATAGTAATAGTCTACGGCATTGTACAGCAATACGGCGTAAACGGTCTTATCATTGCCACTTTTATTGCTGGAATCATTCTGATCATAATGGGGATAGCGCGGTTAGGCTCTGTAATAAAGTTTATTCCACACCCATTGATAGTAGGATTTACCAGCGGAATAGCGCTGATCATTTTTTCCTCTCAAATAAAGGATTTCTTAGGATTGAAGATGGGAGCAGTACCCTCTGATTTTCTTGAAAAATGGATAGCATACACGCAGTATATTTCTTCTATTAATGTATATGCATTTGCTTTAGCAGCATTCACCGTGATAGTAATTTTTTTGTGGCCTAAAGTAACTCATAAAATACCAGGATCGCTCATCGCTATCATTTTATCAACCTTAGTTGTTCAGCTATTTCATCTGCCTGTTGAAACTATAGGAAGTAGGTTTGGTAGTATTCCTACTTCCTTACCTTCTCCCACCATACCACATTTAGATTTTAGCACTATTAAACAGCTTATCCAACCTGCTTTTACTATTGCATTATTAGGTGGTATTGAATCTTTACTTTCTGCTGTGGTAGCAGATGGGATGATTGGTGGTAAACACAAAAGTAACATGGAGCTGGTAGCGCAGGGAACGGCGAACATATTTTCTTCCATATTTGGCGGTATTCCTGCTACCGGAGCTATCGCAAGAACCGCTACCAACATAAAAAACGGGGGCCGTACTCCTGTTGCCGGTATAATACATGCGGCAACATTACTGCTGATTATGCTTTTTATAGGCAAATTGGCCGCATTAATACCTATGGCAGTTTTAGCAGGAATTCTTGTTGTTGTAGCCTATAATATGAGTGAATGGGAAAATTTTGTGGCGATACTGAAAGGCCCTAAAAGTGATACTGCGGTGTTAATTACTACTTTTTTACTTACGGTGCTTATCGATCTTACTGTTGCCATTGAAATTGGGATGATATTAGCCTCTTTCCTTTTCATGCGAAAAATGACACAATTTAGCAATGTTAGTGTTATTACTAAACAATTCAATGGCGATAAAAGCAAAACTGATCCACTATCAGTTTCTAATTTTTTTGTACCCAATGATGTAGAAGTTTTTGAAATTACTGGTCCCTTGTTTTTTGGTGCAGCCTATAAATTCAAGGAAGCAAGCAAAATAATAGAGAAAGCTCCCAAAGTTTTAATTATCCGTATGCGGGAGGTGCCGATCATAGATGCGACAGGCATTCATACATTAAAGGAGGTACATAAGGAATTAAAGCATCGTGGCACCAAACTAATTTTATCTGAAGTTCAAAGCAGCCAGGTTTTGGAAGAATTAAAGAAGGCACGGCTATTATTTGCAATAGGGAAAGCCAATGTATTAGCAACATTTAAAGAGGCATTGCTAAGAAGTGAAAGCATCTTAACTGATATACCAAATAAACAGGATTTCATGTACTTAAAATATAAATAATACTTCATGGATATTTTTGATAAATTACTCAAACATATGGGCCCTATTGGAGAACATGCCGCAAGGGCACACGGGTATTTTGCTTTCCCAAAGTTGGAAGGAGAAATAGGGCCGCGTATGAGTTTTAGGGGGAAAGAAAAGATTATATGGAGTCTCAATAACTATTTAGGATTAGCTAACCACCCGGAAGTAAGAGCAACAGATACTGAAGCGGCAACTAAATTCGGATTGGCGTCACCGATGGGTGCCCGTATGATGAGCGGCAATTCCGATCATCATGAACAATTAGAAAAAGAATTGTCAGAATTTGTAAACAAAGAGGATACAATATTACTGAACTATGGCTACCAGGGGATTTCAAGCGCTATTGATGCTATTTGCAGCCGCCGTGACATTATAGTATATGACGCCGAGTGTCACGCCTCTATCATAGACGGATTGCGATTGCACCCAGGTTACCGCTATGTGTTCAAGCATAATGACATTGCAGACTGTGAGAAGCAACTAACCAGGGCGCAGGAAATGGCTAAAAGTCAAGGCGGTGGTATTTTATTAATTACCGAAGGGGTTTTCGGTATGGCCGGTGATCAAGGTAAGCTCCGGCTAATTACAGACTTAAAAGACAGATATAAGTTCCGTCTGCTGGTAGATGATGCGCATGGTTTTGGAACAATGGGAAAAAATGGAGCCGGGACAGGGGAAGAACAAGGGATACAAGACAAAATAGATCTGTACTTTTCAACTTTCGCCAAATCTATGGCCTCAATAGGCGCTTTTATAAGTGGTGATAAAGCTATTATTAACTTTTTGCGGTATAACATGCGCTCTCAGATATTTGCTAAATCACTACCTCTCCCCCTGGTGATCGGCAACCTCAAACGTCTGGAATTATTACGCACCCAACCGGCATTGAAACATAAATTATGGGAAAATGTAAAAAAACTTCAGCATGGATTAAAAGAAAACGGATTCGATATCGGTTCGACCAATTCACCGGTAACCCCTATATATTTACAAGGAGATATACCGGAAGCTACGGCTATGTGCCTGGACTTGCGGGAAAACTATAACATTTTTTGTTCTATTGTGGTATATCCTGTAATACCTAAAGGACAGATTATTTACAGACTAATCCCGACAGCAGTTCATACAGATGAGGACATTAACCTTACTTTAGAAGCATTTAAGCAAACAAAACAAAAACTGGATGAAAAAATGTATAAAGTTGCAGAAATTCCCTTTGTGTAAAACGTAAAGGGTGAATGAAGCAAAACCACCTAAACCTACAATTCATATGTTGCCTAACTTTGATGGTATGCTACTACTTACCCTCATTCCTTAGTTGATTCAGCCATTTATCTATTTCTGTCATTACCTGGACCACATCTTTGTCCGGGTAATGTTTTTGCATATACTCAGCAAATCGGGCCTTTGTCTTTATATCTTCCCACTCCATAACCGTAAGGCTTAACATCGGCCATTTCTTTGTCTGCTGCATAAATCCATATAGCGGCAGATAGGGCGGGGCATAGTAAAAAGAATTTTCTACCAACTCATCATATAAAGGTTTATTGAAAGCTCGTTTCATATCCCGCACCACATTGTAAACAATACGGAACGTGCTACCTTCTCTTACAGTAACAGCCAGGTCAGGCATTCCCTTATCCTGAAAGAAAATATACATGTAATCAATAAAGCCTTCCTCTGTTATGTCGCAAAGGTCTTTGCTGTAAAAGGCATATTCTTTTTTAAAGAGGTCTAAAGAGAAATCTTGCAGGTTTTTATCAATGATAAAATCAATTACCTCATTTTCCTTTTTAATAATATCCTCAATAGAAGGCCCCCCGGTTAACCCCGCTACAGACAAAAAATATCGGGGCTTTGAAAACAGTTCAAAGTAATAGCTTTTGAAGAAGATCGTTTTCCTGTCAAATGTTACCTGTACATATAACGGGTGGGTGAGCTTTCCATGAAAATACACTTGTTTAAGCCGGTCATTGAAGTACGTTTTATAGCTAACTTTGTATGTTTTAGTCATTTTTAACCTCTTTTAGACGCTTTCATACTAAAAATGTTTATACAGTAGTAAAGTGTGCTACAAATTATATAAAAACACATCAAATAGCGTCAATTTGGGTAAAGTTCGGTAAAATCAGGAATAATTTCAAAAAAAGTTTTGGTAAAACGCAAAATATCAAAACTAATTACTTATATTAGCTTTTGAAAAGTGTTCCCTTGCACGAGGGGTATTGTGAACTTGATAAATGCGGAGGTGCAAATGGAAAAAATTAAACCAGAGAAAGCAGCGGAAATGCTGCAAAAGAAAGGCATCGCAGTAACTGTTGAGCAGGCGGCAGCCGTCCTTGAATTTATGCGTAAATTGGCTAACATTATTGTTGCTCATCATTTGGAAAAACTGCGTAACCGATGAACGTAAGCAAATGTATTATTTGATAACCCAAGTTTTAGGAAAATGAAAATAGCTGATTTGTATATCCGGGTAAGTACCGATGAACAGGCGGACAAAGGCTATTCCCAAAGGAGCCAGGAAGAACTATTGCGCAAATATTGCGACATCAACAAAATTTCCATCCGTAAGGTGATTTTTGAAGATCATTCGGCCAAGACCTTTAACCGGCCGGAATGGAAGAAGTACCTGCTGGAATTAAAGCGACATAGAGGACAGGCAGATTTGGTGCTGTTTCTCAAATGGGACAGGTTTAGCCGCAATGCAGGGGATGCTTACCAGATGATCAATACGCTGCGAAAATTAGGGGTAGAGCCGCAAGCTATTGAACAGCCGCTAGACTTGTCTATTCCCGAAAATAAAATGATGCTGGCCTTCTATTTAGCGGCTCCCGAAGTAGAGAATGACCGCAGGGCATTAAATGTTATTCATGGTATGCGAAGGGCAAGAAAAGAAGGGCGTTATATGGGTTTAGCGCCTTACGGTTATGTGAACAAGACAGATGAGGCCGGCAGAAAGTATATTGCTCCCAAAGAACCGCAAGCAAGCATTATACGTTGGGCTTACGAGCAGATTGCGGAAGGGGTATTTAATACCGAACAGATTTACAAAATGTCTAAGGGAAAGGGGTACAAAGGGAGCAAAGGTCTTTTCTGGTTTATCATCCGTAATCCTGTTTATTGCGGGAAAATATTTATTGCCAAGTACAAGGATGAAGAAGCCCGATTTGTGAAAGGGCTGCATGAGCCTATTATATCGGAAGAACTATTTTACCGGGCGCAGGACGTTTTGGACGGCAGAAAAAGAGCGCCGTACCGTCTCAAAATCATTACCAATAACGAATTGCCGTTGCGTGGTTTTCTGATCTGCCCAAAATGCGGCAAACTGTTAACCGGCAGTAAGTCCAAAGGGCATACCAGATATTACAGCTATTATCATTGTACAACCGGGTGTACTTGCCGATTCAGGGCGGACAATGTAAACAGTTTATTTACTTGTGAAATAAAGAAATACGTGCCTCGCGCGGAAATGGCCGATCTTTATAGGGTCACCCTTATCGAAGCATGGCATGACCAAACCGACCATTTACAGAGCGACCAGAGACAGTTACAATACCAAATAAAGGAACTAGAAGGGAAGCTGTCTTACATACGGGAATTGCTTTCTTCAAAGCAAATTGAGCCTTCTGACTTCCGGGAAATGAAAACCGAGTATAGCACAAAATTGGAGAAGCTGGAAGCCAAACTAAGCGCCTACGACTATGACCAAGTGAACATAACCGACCTGTTAGGCAGGGGGCTGAATAATCTTTTAAAACTGGATTATGCGTATGAAAGCGGCGAGATAGACAGAAAACGTGAGATCATTAGTTCGATGTACCCGGAAAAATTAGGTTTTGACGGTTTTACATTTCGAACTTCCCGCATCAATGAAGCGGTGCGCATAATATACGCGCTGGATAAGGCTTTGGGCGAAAATAAAACAGGACAAAATGGTAAAATTTCCACTTTGTCCTGTCAAGTCGGGATGACTGGATTCGAACCAGCGGCCTCTTCGTCCCGAACGAAGCGCGCTACCGGGCTGCGCTACATCCCGTACTACCAAAAATGGAACGCAAATGTAAAACACTTTTTGCTTTATTACCAATTTTTCCTTTATATTATTTATTCCCATAAGATGTAATATCAAATCCCAAATTCCAAATACCAAATTCCAAAAGGAGGCAAAACTAATCACTCCCCTACCCTGGTATTCGGGTATTTGGAATTTGGAATTTGGCATTTGCCCTCCCGCCATTTAGCTTTGCACCCATGTCTAAAACATTAAGTGAACGTGATCTGGAGGTCATCTGGCATCCTTACACCCAGATGCAGACCGCTCCTGCACCCATAGGAATTGTTCGCGGAGAAGGCGCACTACTTTTTGACGAAGCAGGTAACAGCTACCTGGATGCCACGTCCAGCTGGTGGGTGAATATTCACGGCCATGCCCATCCCTATATTGCGGAAAAGCTGGCCGCACAGGCCCTGCAGCTGCAGCATTGCATATTTGCAGGATACACACACCCGGCAGCCGTACACCTGGCGGAAAAGTTACTGCCCATATTACCCGGACAACAACGCCGGGTCTTTTACTCTGATAACGGGTCTACTGCCGTGGAAGTGGCCATTAAAATGGCCCTCCAGTACTGGCACAACCGGGGGGTTCGCCGGCATAAGATCCTGGCCTTTGAGCACTCCTATCACGGGGATACCTTCGGGGCGATGAGCGTGAGCAGTAGAAGCGTATTTACCGCGCCCTTTAATGATCTTTTATTTGAGGTACACTTTATAGATACGCCTTCGGCAGATAACATCGGGGAACTGAAGGCCGCTATACAGGCATTAGGCCCCGATTCCATTGCCGCTTTTATCTTCGAACCGCTGATCCAGGGTGCGGGCGGTATGCGTATGTATGATGCCCCAGCGCTGGACCAGTTACTGCAGTACTGCCGTCAGGAACAGATACTGCTGATCGCAGATGAGATCATGACAGGTTTTGGCCGCACGGGCAGGAACTTTGCCATGGAGTATGTAAGCACCCCGCCTGATATGGTCTGCCTTTCCAAAGGACTTACCGGCGGCAGCATGGCCCTCGGCATCACTACCTGTACGGCCGCTATCTACGAAGCTTTCCTGTCGAACGACAAGCTGAAAACGCTTTTTCACGGGCACTCCTTCACCGCAAATCCTTTGGCATGTACCGTGGCGTTAGCAAGTCTTGACCTGTTCCTGGATCCGGCCTGTAAAGAGAACCGGGACCGTATCAACCGGCAGCATCAGCAGTTTTCCGAGAAGTTGTCGGCTTATAAAGCGGTCAAACATATACGCTTAACGGGTACGATTATAGCATTTGAAATTGTAACGGAGGGGGAAGATAGCTATATCAATCACCTGGCGGATCAACTGCACCGTTTTTTCAGAGAAAGAAGGATCATGTTGCGGCCCTTGGGGAACACCTTATATATATTGCCACCTTATTGTATAACAGATGATCAGCTGGCAATGGTTTATGAAAGCATATTTGCCTTTCTGCATCAGCTGTAAGGTTTAAACGTTTGAAGGTTTGGAAGTTTAACGTTGATCTTTAAACTTCCAAACCTTCAACATTCAGACATTCAGTTGTATTATGCTTTTACAGGCACTTCCACTTTCGTCTTATCCCACTCCAATACCAGTTTGCCAGCCGGCAGCGTGATGGTGAGTTTCTCTACCGGTGCGCTAAGGGTAGACGCCGGCGCTTTTACCTGCAATACATCCTTTCCTTTGATCTCGTTATACTTATAAGCGCCCCATTGCTTCAGCGTGCTATTCAGGATAAATGTCCACTCTTTTTCGCCGGGAATGGTGAACAAGCTATAAGTACCAGCCTTAACGGGTTTACCGCCAAAAGTGCCGTCTTTTTCAAAGGTAATCTCGGTAGCTTCGTTAGCACCGGTACGCCATACTTCGCCGTAGGGTACCAGTTTACCGAATATCTCGCGGTTTTTCTTAGAAGGCTGGCCATAGCTTATCTTTACATTGGTGCCCTCAGCGGTCACCCTCGGGCTTTGTACCGCCTGGGAAAATGCCATGCTGGCGGTGGTAGCCAGGATGGTGAGCATTAAAAGGATCTTTTTCATATAGTCTGTATTGATTTAATGGCTGAAACGGGAAAGAAATTTACACCTATTCATGAGAATGCCGCTTACCGCTCATAGAATAGTTTGAAAGTTGGAAACTATCTTCTCTCACAACGCGCCTTCAATTCAGTCAGCCCCTGCTCTACCTGCGGCCCCATCAGCCTGTCGGCCATAAAACCACGGAACTTCCACCAGGGCAGCCAGCCCAGCCTTGTTTTCAGGTACCAGTGCACTACCGTGCCTTTACCGTCTTCCGTAGGTTTTATCTCCAGCCCGGATGTTACCGGTTTCATGTCTTTGAAATGCATGTCATAATACACGCCTTTGGCAGGATCGCTGCGCAGGATGGTCAGCTTACCGGATGTTGCCTGCTGCTGCGGATTTTCCCAGCTGTACCAGGCGCCCGCGCCATGCGACGGATCTGAATACTGCAATGAGCCGGCGGCCTGCATTTTGGTCCACGGATTCCACGCCGGCCATGTTCTCAGTTCACTGATCTCACCATATACAGTAGCCATCGGCGCCTCAATAACACCGGAACGGTCTACTACCGCATTGGGAGGAAATAATAAGGAAATCAGGAAGATCAGTACCACAAAAAACAGGACACTGACCACGAATAGTTTTATAAAACGCATTCGCTAAATTAAGGATAAAGCAGAAAGCAGAAATGAAAAAGCGACAGGCTTTAAAAGATAACTGATGATCAATGGGATGCCGCAACAGCCAGCTGCTGTAAGCCACGTTCAAAGTCGCGCCCTACCCATTTGTCCATCATTAAGCCTATTACCTTGCTGGCCGGGTTTTGTCCGATGGTCATCTCCATCACCCATATTACACGGGTATGCTCCCCTACCGGTTCAAAGCGGAAATGTCCCTTGCTGATACCATGACCTGTGAAGTTAATGTGGATGCCAATGTATTCATACGGGCGGGACTCGGTAATACTCAAACTGCCCCGTCCTACATTCCTTTTCCTGCTCTCCCAGCTGTAGCTGGCGCCGGCCGCACTTTCCTTTTCCCCGTAAACGAGCTTCATGGCAGGATCCAGCTGATGCCAGGGCGACCATCTTTCCCAGTTACGAAGGGTGTTTACCTCACGGAAAACCACTTCAGGCCTTGCTTTGATCAATAATGATCTTTCGATCTTTAAACGGGAAGGCAGGTAAAGGGAAAATACAAAAAGGCCCAGAATCAGGATAGCCAGAGCGCCCAGAATGATATACAGGACTTGCATGCAGCCAAATTAAGAAAAAAAGACGATATAGGGGACTATTCCCACTTGAAGACCTTAATGGTAACGGCGTAGATAATCACCCCCCAAAGGGTCAGCACCCCCAGCTCCAGGCCTACATTCCACAGATGCTGCCCTTCAAAGGCCACCTTGCGGAAAGCATCGTTCAGGTAAGTAAGCGGCATCATGCGGCATACCGGCTGCAACCATCCGGGCAGGGCATCTACAGAAAAGAAAGTACCCGCCAGCAAAAACTGCGGCATACTGATCACGTTGGCAATTGGCGGTATGGTGCTTTCATTGCGCGCCACACTGCTCACCAGGAAACCGAAACCCATGAATACCACCAGTCCGAACAAAGACAGGATCAGCATCTCCACAAAAGTCACGAAACCATGTACCAGGGTAAAGCCAAAGGCCAGGTGCCCCAGGCCGATGATCACGATGGCGCCGAACAACTGGAAGATCAGGCGCGATAAGGTCTCGCCCAGGATGATGTAGGTTCGCCTGACCGGGGTGGCAAAAAAACGTTTCAGCACCAGTGTCTGACGGAGACTGAAGAACAGGAATGCCGTACCGAATACGGCAGCGCTTAAAAGCGAAAAGCCCAGCATGCCGGGCAGGATAAAGTCGATCGTTTTATAAGCCCTGCCAGGTACTACCACGGAGTTCAGCGTTGCTACGGATGGACGCTGGTAAAAATGATCGTCTATACGGTTCAGCGCATCTTTCAGGATAGACTGGAACACCTGGATCTTGTCTACCCCCGCCGTACTGGAACGCACCGTTACCTCGTAAGCTGGCACCGGGCCCGCCCCCGGTTTTTGGGTGATCTGCACGATAGCAGTAATACGGCCCTTGATCATATCGTCCTCCATTTCAGCGGGCGGCTCATCCACCAGCTTCAGGCTCCTGGCCTTTGCCAGCTCTTTATAAAGAAAGCTCGAAGTATCAGTACCCGGCGCGATACCCGCTTTAACCGTTACTGTATTCTGACCGATAAATCCGAACACCAGGATAAATACCAAGGGAAAACCGATAGTGAACGCCACCGTGGAAGGGCTCCGGAAAATAGCCCGGAGACTAGCCCTCGTAATGGCCAGCATGGCTTTCCACTGACTGTACTGCACCGCCATAAATATGATCTTGCTTTAAAAAAAATCGTGTAAAGCTAAAAAAACCTGCTGTTTCCAGCAGGTTTTTTAATTAATATTTAAGAATTAATAATTAACCATAACGAGAGACATCTCTCTAAAAAGGCGCTGATGGGCTTAACAGGCTGCCCGGGGGCTTGTTCTGCAGGCACTATTAATTATTAATGCTATCTGATAATAAGATCGAAGGGCAGCCGGGCCTGTGCTTCGCCGCTCATTTCTTTTATCCGTTTAATTTGCTGGTAAATGGTGTAGTGTTCTCCCAGCTCTTTCTTCACCATGCTGGCGCTGGTTTTGTTGCCCAGGCTGCTCAGCAGCTTTTCAATGGGATCTTTTACATCAGGATACTCCCGCAGGCGATAGCTGGATATCTTGGCCATCTTTGCAGCAGCGGCGATGGCTTCGTTGAGGCCGCCCAGCCGGTCTACCAGTCCTAACTCTTTTGCCTGTACGCCGCTCCATACACGGCCCTGCGCAATGCTGTCTACCACAGCCGGCGACAGCTTACGGCCGGCTGCCACCCTGGATTTGAACGTGCTGTAAATGCTGTCTATCGCGTTCTGGATAAATTGTTGTTCTGTGGGGGTGAGCGGACGCGTAGCCGTTCCCAGGTCGGCATACTGGCCGGTTTTCACGCCGTCAAAAGTAATGCCTAGCTTGTTCTTGAAGAAGCCCTGCAGGTTGGGCAGCACGGCAAATACGCCAATGGAGCCGGTAAGGGTATTGGGCTCTGCAAAGATAGAATCTGCCATGCAGGAGATATAATAACCACCGCTGGCGGCATAATCCCCCATGGATACCACTACGGGTTTCACCTTCTTAGTCAGCTCCAGCTCACGCCAAATGGTTTCTGATGCCAGGGCGCTGCCGCCGGGAGAGTTTACACGGAAAACAACTGCCTTTATGCTCTTATCTTCCCGCAGCTTGCGGATCTGTGTAAGGTATTCTTCACTGCTGATCATTACATCGTCGTTATCACCCTTGCTGACAATATTGCCCTGGGCATATAACACCGCTATCTTGTTATCGCCGGTAGTGGATTTATATTTGGTGGATGCACTTTCCTCGTATTTGGAAAGCGATACAAAGTTGATGTCTTCGTCTTTCTTGATGCTGAGCTTTTTCCTTAACTCGTCCATTACCTGGTCATCATATTTCAGGCCGTCTACCAGCTTGTATTTCAAAGCGTCTTCCGGGTGCTGTATCAGCCCCTCATTGGCATAACGGTGCAGGGTGGCGGTATCCAGGTTGCGTTCCTTACTGATATTGCTGAGAAAATGCCCATACAGATCACCCAGGTAGGCGCTGGTCTGTATACGGTTGGCCTCCGTCATCCTGGTTTCACGGAAAGGCTCTGTAGCACTTTTGAACTTGCCGTCATAAAAGATCTGCGGCTGTATATCCAGTTTTTCAAGCGTGCCTTTCAGGTACATCACCTGGGTAGAAAACCCGGCAAAATCAAGGCCGCCCTGCGGATGCAGGAAGATCTTGTTGGCCGTAGAGGCCAGGTAATAAGCCTGCTGGCTGATACCTTCACCGTACGCATATACGAACTTACCGGACTTCTTAAACTGCATTAAGGCATTACGCAGCTCTTCGCTGGTAGCAAAGCCGTTGGGATTGCCATCTGTTTTCAGGTAAATGCCTTTGATATTGTCATCCTTGGCGGCATAGGCAATCAGGCGTACCACGTCGTACAGGCCGGGTATATCGTTAGGCCTGCCTTTCAGCAGTGTATTGAGCGGGTTGGCGATCCGCTGCTCACCGTAGGGCTGACTGGTTTCTACTACCAGTACAGCATTGGGGTTGACCACTACTTTTTCGGGCGCCAGCGCCTTACCGATGATTAAAAGCGCTACCAATACGTTGAGGACGGCAAATACGATCAAAGCCAGGAAAGAAGCCAGAAAGATCTTAAAGAAGCTACGCATATAAATGGATCTGTTTATGGGTCTGTTAGTCTACCATTGCGCGAAATCGTTACAGTAGCCGACAACCAACTTTTTTTTCAAAAATAAGGAATATGGGTACTTTTGCGCCGGTAAATATACATGAATACAGCAATATTACTTATAGGTGGCAATTTAGGTAACCGCACAGAAAACCTGCAACTGGCGGTGCAATCCATTCATCAGCAGGCCGGTAAGGTGATAAAAGCCTCGGCGCTTTATGAAACCGCTCCCTGGGGTAATGTGCAACAACCCGATTACCTCAACCAGGCGCTTCAGATCGAAACCAGCCTGCCGCCGCTGGATCTGCTGCATACCACCATGAACATCGAACGCACCATCGGCCGCATACGCCAGGAGAAATGGGGCGCCCGGGTAATAGATATAGACATTATCTTTTATAACAACGAAGTCATCTCTCTGCCCGAACTTAAACTGCCCCACCCGCGCATGCAATACCGCCGCTTTGTACTGGCGCCGCTCAATGAGATAGTTCCTGAGCTGGTGCACCCGGTACTAAAGCAGGATATCCGCACGCTGCTGGCGGAGTGTAAAGACGAACTGCCGGTTAAAAAAGTGGGGGGCTAAGAGCTGACTGCTAACAGCTGGCAGTCAGCGATGAGCGATTGATGGGAAATAATTAAAGTAGCGTATCAGATTAGCATGAATTACAGATTTATTACGATAGAAGGGAATATAGGCGCGGGAAAAACCACGCTGGCGCATATGCTGGCGGAGCATTATCGTGCGAAGCTGATACTGGAAGAATTTGCAGACAATCCCTTTCTGCCTAAATTCTATGAAAAGCCCCAGCAATACGCTTTTCCGCTGGAGCTCTTCTTTATGGCCGAACGCTATAAGCAGCTGAAAGATATGCTGCAGACACAGGACCTGTTCAGCGAAGTAGTGATATCTGATTACCTCTTTGTAAAAAGCCTGCTGTTTGCCAAGATCAACCTCTCGGAAGACGAGTATAACCTGTACCAGAAACTATTTGAGATCATTAACCCCCAGCTGGTGCAGCCAGACCTGCTGATCTTCCTGAACGCCCCCGTACCACAGCTGCAGAAGAATATCAAAAAACGCAACCGCTCCTACGAACAGCAGATTGAAGACGCCTACCTGCAAAGGGTGCACAACATGTACATCCAGTACCTGAAACAGCATTCCGTACGAACCCTGATGATAGACACCACCAAAATAGACTTCCTCGGAGCGCCCGCCCACTTCCGGCAGATACTGCAGGCCCTGGAAACCGACTATGCGCCCGGCATTCACTGGCTATAAAATTTATCTATATGGATATAAATATTATTGGTTAGGACTATACAGATCCGGCTATTACTTTTGCGTCAACAACAACAACAAAATATATAGTCAATAGTCACCGGTCGTTAGTGATTGAATTGAATTAATATCAGACTAAAATTTTGGATTAACAACATTGAAATAAACGGACATGCTCAACGGACAGGCATTCGCTTCAATCACTAACGACCCGGGACTAAAGACTAACTCCAAGCTAACAGCCAGCAGCTAAAGCAATATCTCTCGCCGCTATCCACCCGCTGGTCCAGGCGTGCTGAAAATTAAATCCGCCCGTAATTCCGTCCACATCCATCACTTCTCCTGCAAAATAGAGGCCCGGCGCTATCCTGCTTTCCATCGTGGCGGGGTTGATCTCCGAAAGCTGTATACCGCCGCAGGTCACAAATTCTTCCTTAAAAGTGGTTTTACCCTGTACTGCCAGCTCCATGGCTGTCAGCTGTTTTACCAGCAGCTGCTGTTCTTTTGAAGGCAGATCGGCCCAGCGCATTTCTTCGTGTATACCCGTCTGTTGTAAGTGGAACTGCCATAAGCGCTGCGGCAGCTCAAAGGGATTTTTCTGGTGGATCTTCTGTTTACCTATTGAAAAGCGCAGGCCCTGCAGCGTTTCGCGCATGGCCTGCTCATGAAAGGCAGGCACCCAGTTTACCAGGGCGGTAAATTTATACTGCAGCTGCTGCAGCTCGCGGGCGCCCCAGGCAGAGAGCCGCAGCACGGCCGGTCCGCTGAGGCCCCAGTGGGTGATCAGCACAGGGCCCTGCTCCTGCAGTTTGGCCCCGGCTATCTTTACCTGTGCGCCGGGCACGCTTACCCCCATGAGGGCGGTAATGGGATGGCCGGGCGTATTGAAGGTGAACAGCGAAGGGGCCGGAGCCACTACCTGGTGGCCGGTGGCCTTCAGCCAGCCAAACTTATCCGCCTGGGCATATCCGCCGGCGGCAATGCAGAGGTATTCTGCCTCCCGCTGCTGTCCGTTTTGCAGCTGCAGTTGCCAGGTACCGCTATCTGTACGGGTAATGCCGCTCACCTCTGTCTGTACGGCTATTTTTACGTGATGCAGGTCTGCTTCGCGCAGCAGGCAGTCGATAATGGTCTGGGAGCTGTCTGTTACCGGGAACATACGTCCATCGGCCTCCGTTTTCAGCGTTACGCCCCTTTCGCGGAACCATTCAATGGTATCCGGCACAAAAAAATGACCGAAGGCTTTCTTCACAAAATGTTGCCCGCGGGGATAATGGCGGGCCATATAAGCAATATCCGGGGCGGCATGGGTTACATTGCAGCGCCCACCGCCGGAGACTTTTACCTTTGACAGCAGCTTACCCGTTTTTTCCAGCAACAGCACGTCCAGCTGCGGATCCAGCCGGGCCGCATTCACTGCACAAAAGAAGCCAGCAGCGCCGCCGCCTATTACGATCAATCTCTTTTTTGCCACTATCTTAAAATTATCTTAAAACCTGATTATGGCCTGCAATAATAAGTAAACCTGATGTATTCTTATATTGTACTAAATTGTGCAGCGTATTTTTTCTATAATCGTGTATTAAATATTTTTTCATGCAACACCTACGCACCGTTCTAAAGCAGTTGCGTTTGCAGTGGTGGATCCCTGCCTGTATACTGATACTGATGTTCGTAAGCGCTTTCAGGTTCATTCCTGCCGTTGAAGACTGGGACGATAAGATCGTGAAAGCACTGGAAGAATTTGCAGGCCGTTACCCACAGCAGAAAGTGTACCTGCACCTGGACAAAGATTACTATGCTTCCGGCGAAACCGTGTGGTTCAAAGCGTATATCACGCTGCAGGGCCTGCCCGATACCAGGGCCACCAACCTGTACGTAGAACTGATAGACCGCAGCGGGGCCGTATTACAGAAAAAGCTCTTTGCGGCCTCCAATGCCGGCGCCCCGGGCAATATCAACCTGCCGGAGACCATGAAACCAGGTATGTACCAGATCAGGGCCTATACTTCCTGGATGCTCAACTTTGATCACAGTTTTCTTTATAACCGTACCATTGAAGTACTGGATCCCGCCAAACGTAACAGTCCGCCACCGCGGGATACCGTTAAAAGCACCGACTTCTCCGTACAGTTCTTCCCCGAAGGCGGTGACATGATCGCCGGGCAGAATAACGTAGTGGCATTCAAGGCCATTGACCAGTCCGGCTTTCCAATAGGCGTTGACGGTAGTGTGAAGAACAGTAAGGGCCAACAGGTAGCCGTGATCAAGGTAATGCACGACGGCATGGGCTCTTTTGAGCTGAAACCTGCCGCCGGCGATACTTACAAGGCCACCGTGAAAGCGGCCAACGGCCAGCAGAAGGAATTCTCCCTGCCTGAGCCCAAAGCAACCGGTGTGGGACTGAAAATATACAACCGCGGCATGCGCGTGTTCTACCAGGCCCTTATTGCCAACCCGGACGATACCGCTTATAACGACCTGCTCATTATTGGCCAGATAGGCCAGCAGCTGGTGTATAAAGCGCCCCTCAATGTAGCTGAGGGCCGTATCAGCGGCTTTGTACCTACCCAGAACATGCCCAGCAGCATTATGCAGCTTACGCTGTTCAGTAAAGCCGGCGTGCCCCTGGCAGAAAGGCTGGTATTCCTGCGCAAGAACGACCTGCTGCCCCTGCAGCTGGAAGAGGCGGCCTCCATCAACACCGAAGAACGATCCAAAAATACCATCATGCTCAAGTTGCCGGATACCCTGGCCACCATCCTCTCTGTATCTGTAACCGATGCAGACCTGGTGGTGAAAGATCCGGATGAAGACAATATCGTGTCTAACCTGCTGCTGACATCCGACCTGAAGGGTTATATCCACAATCCCGCCTGGTACCTGCAGGATACCGCTAAAGCCAGGCTGGATGCGCTGGACCTGCTGATGATGACCAACGGCTGGCGCCGTTTCAGCTGGCAGAAGATCCTGAATAAACAATACCCGGATACACGGTTCCCCTACGAACAGGGCATCCTGCTGAAAGGCACCGCCTTTACCAATGGCGGCCGTTTCCAGCTGATGAACGGCAAGGTGGATTTCATCATCAAACAGCCGATAGACAGCTCTACCACCATCGTAACCGCTCCTACCAATGCCATGGGCGAGTTCTCTGTGCCCGACCTGGTGCTGATGGATACGGCGCTGGTATATTACCAGGGCAATGATCAGCAGAAGCGCTGGAAAGACGTAACGGTAAAATTCAATACCCACTTCTTTGAGAATGCGGCGCCGGTGACCATGGCTTACCCCTTTAAGCTGCCACCGCCTATTGACGCCAATACGCTGAAGAACTACCTGACCACCGCGTTTGAAGGCAACCGCGTGAACCGCTCCATCAACAGCCGGATGGTGTTCCTGAAAGAAGTGAACATCACCGAACGTAAGCTCGCCAAAGAGGAAACGCTGGAAAAACGCTATGCCACCGGCCTGTTTGCAGGCGGCGACGGTTATACCTTTGACCTTACCAAGGAGAACAACAGCTACATGAATATCTTCCAGTACCTGCAATCCAGGGTGGCGGGCCTGCAGATCACGGGCAACCTGAACGATCCCTCCCTGCAATGGCGCGGAGGCCGTCCATCGCTGTACCTGAACGAAATGCCTGCAGACGCCAATATGCTGAGCAGCGTGGCGGTAACTGATATCGCCATGGTAAAAGTGTTCCGTCCGCCATTCATGGGCGGCTTCGGCGGCGGCGCAAATGGCGCTATTGCCGTGTATACCAAGAAAGGCAGCGAAGGCGGCGATGACAGCATGAAGGGCTTTGAGCTGTATAAAAAACCAGGGTATACCGTAGTGAAAGAATTCTATTCGCCTGACTATAACGTACATAAAGAAGTACATTCCCTGCCCGACAAAAGGCTTACACTGTACTGGAACCCGAACCTGGCAGTAGATCCGGAAACCCGCACTGCCAAAATCACCTTCTTTAATAATGATTTCACCCGCCATTTCCGGGTGATCGTGGAAGGCATCGGGGATGATGGCTCCGTGGGCAGAGCGGAGCAGGTGTATTAGGTTAATCCATCGCCGATAGTCCACTCCATGGCATGTCAAAAGCAGTGGAGCGGGCTATCGGCTTTCAACTCAAAACGGCATGGAGCAACTATCTATCGCAATTGACATGGATGAGACGATCGCGGACCCGATCACTAAAGCGAGGGAATGGTATTACCGCGATTATGGCAAGGTGTTCTCTGAAGAAGAGCTCTGGGGAAAGACCTTGTCTGAAGCATTGCCCGTTGATCACAAGGGTAAGGTACTGGAGTACCTCAACACGCCGGGCTTCTTTCGCGACCTGCCGGTATTCCCGGATGCACAGCGGGTACTGGAAGAGCTGAACAGGAAATACCGGCTGTATATCGTATCTGCCGCTATGGAGTTTCCCAACTCGCTGAAGGATAAGATAGACTGGCTGAACGAGCATTTCCCCTTCCTTACATGGCGGCAGTTCTGCCTTTGCGGCGACAAAAGCGTTGTGCAAACGGATATCATGATAGACGACCTCACACGGAATTTCACCCATTTCAAAGGCAAGCCCTACCTGTTCACAGGGCATCATAACGTACACGTACAGGGTTATGAGCGGATATTGAACTGGGAGGATGCCGCCGCGAAATTATTGTAATGGTATGAAAGCATGGCGTTACCGGCGTTACTTCACAGGCGTGAGGATGAACCTTCAGTTGTGAACCAGGCGGCGCTTTCTACCAACGGCCGCTATCATTTTTTCACTTACCTCCAGCACCCGGGCCAGTACGCTAGTGGGCAGGCGGGCGGCGTATAAGGGATGACGCCTGAGGTAAAGCTGGCATCGCTGCAGTGGGTCCGGCTCATCCCCCAGGCTTGTATAGAACCGCATCTGGTGCAGATCGCGCTGCATAAGTTTGTTTACAAATCCAATCAGGACGGAAAAGCGGCGATAAAGCAGGCGAATATCCTCATACTTAATGTAGTGAATAACGGCGGGTTCCACTGCTGTAAACCGGAAACTGGTTCTTGCTGTTCCCAGCGGGAAACCATCGCCATCCTTATGAATGCCAATGACCACCCTGTTACGTTTTACGCGGATCGTTTTCAGCACCAGGCCTTTTTCCAGGCAGCCAATGCATTGTTTGCTGGCGGCAGACCAGATTTCTCCTGAGGGGATCTCTGCTGTTTTGATAAAACCTGCGATACAGGCTTTATCTTCTTCGGATAGTTTGCGAACGGCATTTATGAGCCGGAGTAATGTGTTCATGGGTTAATCGTTTTTCAAACAGGGAATACGGCAAACTATGAAAACATCTTTATTCCAAACGTTAATACGCTATTAACATTCCCCTGAAAACGAAATGACCGGTCACCGAAGCAACCGATCATCCGCCTTTCGTAAACACTAACTGAACTATCTTCTGAAACCGCCGCCGCCACGTTTGCGGTGGGATGCACGTTCCTTCTTCATATTCTCCAGCGTTTCCGTGTACTTTTTGTACTGGTCATCACTCAGGAAACCTTTTACCTTGGCATCGCGCTCATCAGACAGCTTTTTGAATGCCTCCCTGTCAGGACGGTTGCCTGCAGCGCGGGCATCGGTCCTCATCTTCTCCATTCCTTTGTAAAAATCCGTATAAGCTTCGCCCAGTTTAGTTTTCTGATTGTCATTGAGGGAAAGTTCCGGTGATAACTTATCAACGGTCATCTTCACTCTTTCTTCTACGGTGCGGCGTTGAAAGCCCTGTGCATTAATGGTCATGTGGCCTGCAAATATCAGGGCCAGTACTAACAAAATCCTGTTCTTCATAATAATCAACTTTTAGTTAAAAATGACGCAAAATGTAAACCTTATATTAAGGCCGCTCCTTCCGCTCACGAAGATTGTCGCGCCGGAAAGGTGCGCCCGATTTAGACATGAACTGGCGTATCAGAGAATCCAGTTTGGGCCGCTGGTTGTCATCGCAAAGCTGGCGTACCTGCTGGAAGTGCCGGAATGTCTGCAGATCAATGGCCTTTTGCCGTTGTGCTATTCCGTCTGCCGCGTGCAACAGCGCGGAATCTGTTATCTCCGGTACATAGAGCAGCCTGTAAAAACTGTCTCTTGCAGCGCGCATATCCGTCAGCAGTGGCTTCATTTTTTTCCAGTGCTGATTGCGCAGATCCTGGTAAGCCTGCAGCTGTTGTTTACTGAAACCGGCCCTTTTCTCCAATATCTCTGTCATCCCCTGTCTGCCCCAGTTGCGGCCACCCTGGCGGCCTGCCGGTTTCAGGTTCACGAACAACAGCAGTACGCCGAGGTTCACTACCAGGAGCACACCTACGATGATCAGCAATACTTTGTTCTTAGCTATAGCCATTATAATGCTGTTTTATCGTCAATGCTATAAATTGCCAGCGATTCTGCCTGTACAGGATATTCCTCTGCAAAGGCCTGTACGGAGGACTGCTCTGCAAGCGACTTTTCCTGTTTGAGCTGCCGCAATACGATGGCGCCATTCATCAGCAGGATCAGTAAGAGCCCTACGATGGCTACTGAAGGACGTGCAATCCAGCCGATGGCACGCTCCCATGCATTACTGCCTTTTGGTTGCAGCCGGGCCTGTAAACGGGTAAAGAAATAATCTCCCGTTCCTGCCCTGGATGCGCCATCCAGGCTGTTCAGCACTTTCTCTATTTCATGTTCGTTATGCTTCACGGTTTACTGTTTACTTGCTATTTAATTAGACGACGTTCTTTTAAAAAACCTTCGCTATTTATCAGAATAATATTTTTCCAGCAGTTTACGGAGGTTATTACGGGCCCGGTACATCAGGCCTTCTATGGTAGCCTCGCTCATATTCATTACTTCGCCGATCTCTTTTGCGGGCAGGCCTTCCAGTTTATGCAGCACAAAGACGGCCTTTTGCCTGTCTGGCAGCTGTTCCAGCGCTTTGAACAGTATTGCTGCTCTTTCTTTATTGTCCAGCACTACGCCGGGATGATGAAAATCTGGCAGCGCCAGTTCTTCCTGCCGGTCGCCAAAGATCCCGGAGATCAGTCCCCAGCGCTTTTTCCGGTTCTTCTTCTTCACATGGTCCAGCGCTTTGGTCACTGCAATACGGTACAGCCAGGTGGAAAGCTTTGCATCTCCCCTGAAGGTGCCGATGGACTGGTATACCTGTACAAACACTTCCTGCGCTACGTCTTCTGCGTCTGCTTCATGCTGGATAATACCCAGCACGGTGTTGTACACCATGTCCTTCCAGGTTTCCACTAATTCCCTGAAAGCGGCTTCGTCACCTCGTTTCAGCGCTTCCGTTAGATCCAATGCTTAAAATAATTGATGTCATAAAATGCTGGTTTGAGGGTTGAAGTTTGAGGTTTGAGGTTGGTTAAAAATTGAAGGTTAAAGGTGCAGGTCAGGACATTTCTTTGAACTTCCAACCTCCTCGGACTTCCATCCTCCTCGGACTTCCATCCTCCAACGAACTTCCAACCTCCTCGGACTTCCGACCTCCAACGAACCTCAAACCTCAAACGTTTACTCCATCGGCGGCCCCCCTGCTCGCTGGCGGAGCATGCCCTCGGGCCTGCGCTGCATCATTTCAGGTTCTTCTTCCGGCGGGGCAGCTGCCTTGCTGGTTTTGAAGTTCCTGATCTTATAGGTAAATGTAACCATAAAGTATTGTTTGAGCACCTGTGTCTGCACGTCTTCCACGTAGTTGGCGGCAGTGGTACGGGTAATGCTGCGGTTCTGGTTCAGCAGGTCAAAGATGGTGAGCTTCAGCTCTCCGCGCTGGTTTTTCAGGAACTTCCTGCCTGCGCTAACATTCCAGAGCCAGTATTGCTGGTTGAAACCGTCTGTGAGGCCGCTGTACAACTGGCTGCTAAGATCGTTGGAGAACATCCATCCGTTCTTTGACAGCAGGTTAAGCCGCAGGCCCGCATTCTGAGAGAAGTACCTGTTATTGAGCGTTGGCTGTATGCTGTTCTTCAGATCATTGAAATTAGCGGAATAGGAAAGGGTGAAATCCACGTATTCGCTGATGTTGCTGGATAGCACGGCGCCCAGGTTATAGTTATAGCTGTTGGACAGGTTCTCGATATTGTTGATGATGCCCGGCGTGCGTGTCCAGGTGAAACCTGCATTCCAGTTCAGGTTGGTTTTGATGAAACGCAGGGGCATACCAAAGGTCAAAAAAGACCGTGCGCTGTAGTAACCATCCAGGTTCACTGGCTTGGCCAGCTGTGACCCTTTGTAGAGTGTAACCGTAGGCGTTAACACGGAGTCCTGCGAAGCTATGTAGGTAGCATTGCTTACATAGTTCTGCGTTTTCTGCAGGAAGATGTTGGCAAAGAAGCTCAGGCCTTTCTGTGGCTGCGTGTAGCTGTAGCGGGTGATCACCTGGTGGGTGTACTGTTGCGCCAGATCCGGGTTACCGGTAGAGATGAACAGCGGATCACTGTTATTGATCACGTTCTGCAGCTGGCCGATGGAAGGCTGCGTGGTATTGGCCCGGTAGAACACGCGGATATTGCTGTTCTGCGACAGTTTATACCGCAGCATGGCGTTGGGCAGCAGGTTGCTGAAGGTTCTGCGCACCCTGGTGCTCAGCGGAAATACCTGGTCGCTGTTCAGTTCTGAGTACTGGTAAGACAGGCCCAGTGACAGCATCTTATCACGGTTGCCATAGCGGTAGGTAAGTCCGGCGTTCTGTGCCTTGTAGGTATTATCAAATACATTAGACAGGCTGGTATCCGGCAGCACATATTTACCCGTAAACTCGTCGTAGTGGAACGTTTGCTGATCAGCGCTGTTCTTAGACCAGGAAGGGTTATAGTTCAGCTGCAGCTGTCCGCTTTTACCCAACGGTTCCGTATAGGCGATATTGGCAGAGAACTGGTAGCCGTCTGTCTTTGGATAGGACTCCTGACGAATGCTGTCGTTCACGCCTGCCTGGCCTTTATAGTAGGTATTGAAAGCCTGCTGGTTACGCTGCCCGTCTTTATCATTAGCGCCGATATTCAGTCCGACGGTGATGGTCCTTCCCCTCTTCGGGAAAGCGTGGCGGAACAGGATGCCGTTGTTGGTGCTGAAACCGGAGGTCTGGCTTGTCTGCATATTATCAGAACGGCTGATCAGGTTACTGTCTGCATAGGTGTTCAGGCCATTGGTCTGTGAAAATGCATTGTATTTCTGGAAGCTGACACCCGGTGTAAAGAGCAGTGTGTTAGACGAGTCTATCTTATACTCGATACGCAGGTTAATACGGTGATTATAGTTGGTGTTACTGGTTTGCTGCTGTTCGTTATAAAACTGGCTGGAGTCTGCCGTCAGGAAGGTTTCCCGGTTAGTCAGCTCGTTGTTGGCGTTGTTGGTACGGTTAAAGAAATAGCTGCCGCTCACGGTTACTTTCTTGCCCCACACATCCGAGAAGTTGATACCGAATGAGTTGGTTTTGGTGATACCACTCTGCTGCCCTACCAGGAAATTACCGGCGTTACCGCCGCCGCCAAAACCTCCGGCGCCACCGCCACGGTTACCCCGACCTCCTCCCCCACGGCCGCCGCCACCACGATTACCGCTGGCATTGCCTACTACGCCGAGCAGATCCTGTGTAGCGAAGTTCTGCTGGTTGATATTGTTAGACAGGCCGATGATGGAAATACGCCGGTCGCCATTAAAGAGGCTGATGTTGCCCCCGGCCATGTAGCGGTCATCGCTGCCATAACCGGCGAAAACATTACCGAACTGTGAGTTTCGTATATTGCCCCGCGTTACAATGTTGATGGTCTTGTAAGAGTTACCATCATCAAAGCCGGTGAACTGGGCCTGATCGCTGAGGCGGTCAAACACTTCTATTTTATCGATCACTTCGGAGGGCAGGTTGCGGAGCGCCAGGGTGGCATCTTCTCCAAAATATTCCTTTCCATCCAGCAGCACTTTTTTCACGTTTTCGCCCTGTGCTTTTACGGTACCGCTTTCTACGGTGATGCCGGGCATCTTCTTTACCAGGTCTTCCGCGGTAGCGTCGGGATTGGTTTTATAGGAGTTGGCATTATAAGACAGGGTATCGCCTTTCTGCTGCACCGGAGGTACCTGTCCGGCTACCGTTACTCCCTTCAGGCGGGTAGCGCCTGCTTCGAGGTAGATGGTGCCGGCATCCTGGCTGGCCTGGCTCAGGTTGATGGTGCGGCTCACATCTTTATAGCCCAGGAAGGAGATGGTCATGCGGTAGCTTTGTGCCTGTAAGTTCGGGATATTGAACACACCGCTGGCGTTGGTAACAGCGCCTGACACTTTGGTGGAGTCTGACAGGGGTATCAGCTTTACCGTAGCGCCGGGCAGCGGGAACTTTTCCTTTTTATCCTGCAGTACTCCTTTCAGTGAGAGGTCTTGCGCCCACACGGCAGGCACGGCGGCCAATAACCAGCAGGACAATAAAATGATGCGTTGTATCATTGGATCATGAATTGAACATTGTTACCTTATTGGACGACGTTCCGGTAAAGAACCTTCGGGGCTGGGAAAAAAATTTTCGGTTAACGACAGATTAACCAATCAGGAAATTTTATATCCTATGTTTGTAAGGACTGAAAAGGCAAGCAAGTTTAACCGGGCATACCGCCACTTGATTGAAACACAAGCCATAAGTTTTCGCAGCATAGTTACTCGTCCCGGAAATGGGAGGGGGAGCATTATCAACAATCAGGGCGCAAAAAAAGGGGTACCAGCGATGGTACCCCTTATAACATATAAGACCATGAGTAGTTGACTTAGTCTTTCAGCTTGTGCAGGTAGGTAGACAGTTTGAACAGCAGTTCATCCTGCAGGCCTGCCCTTAGCTTGGCTTCTTCATCGGTGATGCCTAAACGGCGGAGGCGCTGATAGGCTACATAAGAGCCGCCGATGATCTCCAGGCATTCCTGGATCTTTTCTTTGGTTTCCACTTCTTTAGAGCGTTTATCAAACTCTTTTTTGGTAAGGATCTTTTCCACGAAATAGAAGTTTTCTTTATCCTCTATCCATTCCTGTCCTTCACGGTGCTGGGGTTTATATACTTCCAGGAAGCAGTTCTCCAGCTTCAGCATCTTACCGAATTCCGTGCGGATATCTATGACGAGTGACTTTTCTGCGCCGGGGGCGTTCAGTTTCTTCTTGATGAAGTTGCTGATCTCCACGCCCATTTCGCCGCTGCTCATCAGCACCTGGTTCAGTTCAGAGAACTCCATGCCGATGCTCAGGCGGGTATAGCGGTTGCCCGACCGGATCTTTCCGTAGAGGCAGGGAACGCCATGCTCGTCGAACACGATATCTTCCACCTGCATTTTACTGATGGTGCTGTAGTTGGGTTTGTAGCCTACTTCAGCGGGAGTGGCCCTTTTGGCAGGTGCTTTGGAAGCATCCTGGCGGCGGCTGAACTGGATAAAATCATCCAGGAATCGCAGTCCGTGCTTTTTCATTTTTGTATACAGTTCGTTGGCGGTATAATTGCTGATCTTGCTGAGCAGCAGCAGTTCGTTCCAGCTGTCGTGCTGCTGTGCTTTCCGGAGTTCGTCCAGGACATCTATACTGGCCATATTACGGCGGTACAGCAGTTCAGCTATCATAAAAATGGCGTACTCATGGGTAGGATAGCCCAGTTCGGGCAGCAGGTCGTAGGCGCTGCGTTTCTGGTCGCGTGCATGGTTCAGCAGCTCAATATCAGACATCACCGGTGATAAGAGGTAAGTCCGGGCCGCCGAACGCAGTTTTTTGCTTACATACTCCAGCAGATGGTCGTTCACCTGTGCATGATTTACAAAATCGTGTAATATCTGCACAAAGCGCTTGGAGGCTGGCAACCCAAACTGCGAAAGGATGTCATTCTCCATGTCGCCCACCTCTTCCTTCCCGGGTTTTACCCGTTGATCCAATTGCCGGTAACGCTGGTAATATTCCTGCAATTTCAGTTTTAGCTGATCCATATATTAGTATTAATTTATTTTATTGATTCAAATAATAAATAATCAAATACATATAGTATTTGCAATCAAACAAAGGATGCCCGTTTCATACGGGTGTATCAAATTGATGGGCTAGTAGTTAGTATGGTCAGGGAAACATATAGATACGGTATAGTCTTATCCCCTTGATAATCAATCCAACAATAGAAAAGCCCAGCTGATTCGCCGAGCTAGTAAGTAGGTTTTGCGAGTTGCAAATATAGGAATTTCCGGGGGAAATAACAAGCCTAAAGCCTTATCTATTGCGGAAAGGGCCAGAAATTTCCACCGCCGGATTTATAAAGAAAAAACCTTACATTTATGTAGATGGAGTATTGTCGGTCCCGATCCCTGCTCAACTGAAAAATTCAATCTACATGGCTAGCCCCTTACCCAAAAACTGGAAGAAAATGCTGGCGGCGTTACTTGCGCGGGTAAATCCGTCAAGAGTGGCGGCGGCAGAACAAATGTTCCCCCCTCCTGCTCCCCCGCCGGTAAGCAGTGAAAATGCGCTGAAGACGGTGAATGAAGAATCGAACCGGATCACGGGCTGGTCATTACTAATCATTGGCGGATCGCTGCTGGCTATCCTGGATAAGGAGTATATGAAGACAGACAGCGATTTCAAATGGATCTACTTTCTCTACATTTTAGGCTGGCTGCTGCTTTGCCTGTCTGTTTACTGGGGACAGCGGGTTACGCGCAGTTACCTGGCCAGCTTGTTTGTGTCAAAGGATTATATTGACGCCACTGCCGAGCAGGCGAATATCTGTTTCCAGCGCCAGATCAAATGGTTTACAGGCGGCGTGATCGTGTTTGCGCTGTGGATGATCTGCTTCCTTTTACTCTGGATCTTTAACCTCAACACCCCTATATGAGCAACTGCAATTGTGCGCAATATCCGTTTAGTCCGCATGTTCCCTGCTATAAGATCTGCACGGGCAGGATACTGAATTATGCCAGTCCGTATGAGCTGGTGACCATCTTCCACATCCCTGAAAACATCGTCGCAAGGATCTACGACATCAACCTGGATAACAGGGCACAGACCCTGGACGATTACCAGCAATACCTGAGCCCTCCTGAGTTTGGAACGCTGAACCGGATCTGCTCACAACTGGGCAGTAACCCCGCTGCCATGAACTGGATACGCCGGGAAATGGGCACGGAACTGGATACGGAAGAAAGGGAACCGGTGCAGGTGTGAACTGTTCTTTAATTGCCTTCAACCTGCTTCCTGTTATCCTCCCTTCGCAGCAGGGGCTCTGTAAACAGCCAGAACCATATATTCTGCAGCTGATGGATGTATTCAATAAAGCGCACCTTGTCATACCCGGAAAACTGCAGGATCCAGCGATTGGAGGCGGCTGCTTTCAGGAATACCGGCATGCCGTTGTGCCCTCTTGTCCAGTTGTTAAAATCCCCGCCACGTACCAGGTTAAACCCCAGCTTGGTTAAGCGGGTAGACTGGATGCGCAGCGGTTCCAGCTGCTGGCATAAAGTGGGCAGCACCGGGTAATGCTGTTCCGTAATCTGGATCACCTGCCGTCCCAGGGCAAAATAGTTGCCCAATCTTATCTCTTCCAGCTCTACCGCCATTGTGTTACTAATATTTTTAGCTAATGTACTAAAATAATTAGTTGACGGGAAATTTTATTTCCCCAGCTCACTGAACCCCACATCATCCAGGATGATCACCCCAGACGGCGATCTGTCAAATACAAAACGTATACTGTGCAGCTGATCCATCGCAAATTCAGGATGCTGCTGTTGTAATTTCTCCAGCCTGAAGTAGAACAGATCCGGGATGGTTTCTGCATCATCGTACTGGTTTAAGAATGCAAACTTCGTCAGCTTTTTCTTAATCTGCGGTTGTAAGGGAGCGCATTCACTTAAAGGAAAGCGGATGTGATGGCCCTGCTGATCGCTTAGCTCTATCGTAAAATCAATTGCTTTTTTCTCCGTCTTCTCTTTTGGTTGATCTGCTTTTGCGGCAGGCGGTTTACCGGACTTCGGCTGTTCTCCTTTTACCACATGGGCCGCGCTTTCATCGCTTTCCGCCAGGCTGAAGAAGAGTGATTTTCCTTCCAGCTGCAGCGTGCTGCTATCGGGTAAACTGAAAGTATAAGTGGCGGCCACGGTATCTGCGCCCTGCCTGTCCCACCCGATGAAAACAGAACGGCTGATATGATCGCCCCACATCAGTTTATGCAGCGCTTCGCGCCACACACTCAGGTGATCAGCACTGATGCTTACACCGGGCATGGTGGCGGTTTGCAGGTTCAGGTCTTCATCATAACGGGCAATGAAAACCGACGGACTGTTCTCAAACTGGTTGAAATAGATCTGTTTGGGTAACCACTGACGGCCGTAACGATAGTCCACAAACAGCGGCTGATAGGCCTCCGCTCCTTTCAGATGCAGATCAAGAAACGCGCTGATATACACCTTTGCGATCTGCTGCTGATCGGCCGCCGGCATCAGGTTGGTGAAATTATACAGGTTAGCATACGGACTGGTTTGATCATACTTTCCCCAGGAAGTATTGAACTGACCGTGATTGGCATGATGCACATAGAGCCCCGCTTTACAACCACGGTACGAAGGCGAATATTCAATGCGGTACATGGGGCTCAGGCCACCGTAAGACTGCATATCCATATCATGTGTACCATGGATGGTAAAGTAGTTGATATCCTTCAGCGGCGCCAGTATACCGGCGGGCTTGTATTGACCGTCTACCGGGGCGATGGCGATGTAGGCCTTAATGTTGAAATTAAAGTGGAACACTTCATTGGCATCGTCCGGATGGGCGGGCAAGGTGTTGAATAAAGCGGCATGAGACATGGCCTCGCCGCCGCGTGAATGCCCCATCAGGGCAATATTGCTGGTGTCTATTTTATGATAGAAAGGATTGCCGGGCTCCTGGTTCCACTTTCGCCACACTTCGAGATGTTTGAGCAGGAGCCATCCGCGCACGCCGTTCTCGTTCTTTAAACCGCCCCAGGGCTTATCTGTAAGACTGGTGTTCAAAAAATTCTCATCTACCGATGCCACGATGTACCCTCTGCTGGCGAGCAGTTCGGCCAGGTAATCGTACCCTTTCTCTGACCAGTCCTGCGCCAGGTGATTACCATGTACCACCAGCACCAGCGGTGCAGGGCCCTGGAGGTTTTGCGGGTACCATACCATGGCGTTGAGCGGCAGTTTATCCGGACCAAAACCAAAGTACCAGCTGCGAAGCTTACCGTATACGCCGCTCCAGGATTTGAGCAGCCCGGCCGCATCAACCGTGGGCGTTTTGATCTTTACGGATTGACGGTAGATAAGACGGCGCTTATCATTTCCTGATCCATAGGTAAGGGTGGCCACCTGGTAGCTACCCGGACGGGAAGGATCGCCGGCGGTAAGGGTATCCGGCAGCTGCGCCTGCATTTTATAGTTGGTGATAGGCGGCACCGGGCTGCCGGGATACAGGAAGAAATACAACCCGGTGAGCCCGCCTGCCAGTCCGATAATAAACAGCACCAGGGTCATGATCTGCCGGGGCCTTGTCCACTGCACCTGGCGGCGGCGCCTCCAGTAAGACAGGGTTCCGAAGATCAATGCCGGGAACAGTACCAGGAAACCCGCCAGCCAGTAGCTGAGATCCTTCAGGCGGAAGTAATAGAAAATGCAGAAGAAGGCGAAGGCAACACCGATCCGGAAATAACGGTGTGTTCTGCCCACCAGCAGCGCTACCCAGGCAATAAGGGCAGCTATCAGCAGGGCGGGTACCACCCGTACCACCAGGGTGACCAGGTAATAGCCGATACCGATCCCTTTTGAAAAGAAAAGATCGGCCAGTGTGCAGATGAAAAACAATAAGGTGGCGATCAGTATACCGATACCGCTGGCTTTCAATGTAACCTGACCGGGAGTAATAAAGGAGATGGCAGCCCGCAACCGGTTTTTGATCCGGCGCCAGGCAGTGGGTTGATTTCCCATAAGCGTAAGCGTAGTTTAGATGATGCTTGAGTACGGATACAAAATAGGAAATTATATATTAAGAAAAGAAGGTTTTGTAAGGGCGGGATGGAGATCTTTGGCGGTGACCGGGGTATGAAAAAGTAAGGACTTAATAAATACCTGGTTAAACACTTACAAAGCTTCCAATAAGCACTGACTATATACTTACTAAGCCTCCATGCTACTGGTACATTGATCCTGCGGCGGGTAAGCGGCCGGTATACGGCCAGCATAAACCTGCTGTAAATCAATACTTTGTGGAGTTGAGGTGGAGTTGATCGGGACTTCAGCGGGGGATGAAATGGATTTGGGGATTTGGGGGGAGGTTGGAGGTTGGTTGGAAGTTTGAGGTTGGAGGTTGGAAGTTTGAGGTTGGAGGCTGGTTGGAGTTTGGAAGTTTGAGGTTGGGGGTTTGAGGTTGGAAGTTGGAAGTTGGAGCTTGGAAGTTGGAGGTTGGAGGTTGGTTGGAGCTTGGGAGGTGCAGGATGAAGTACCAGGGAAATAAGTGGAGGCTTTGAGGGGGTAAAAAGAGCAGTTTTGGATGGTTAGAGGCATGGCTGTTCCGGGAGCTGGCGCTCTGGATGTGGTGGGTTAAATAGCAAGATAGTGCGATGAACGGCTGGTTCGTTACGATCAATGACCAAATGGCATTGTACATAAGGCCGGTGCTAAGTGGGGCTGCAGGGCCCTCGCAATGAGGGGTAAGAAAGCCCGGGCGTACGCTGTACGGCGTTTGATGACGTTACAAAACCCGGGGGAGCATCTACCGGGGTTGGTAGTGAAGGGAATCGGGCCCTGTTTATGCTGTGCAATGGGCTTTTACGAAAGACAAAACGTTTACGGGTTGCTTTCGGGTATGCAGCCGTTGTAAGCTCATTTGGGGGGATGGTGATGCTGATCACATCGGCCGCCATATAGCGGCGGCTGCCGGAGGGGTCTAAGGTGCCATTGCATGCTTTGCTGGAGCGGTACTGCAGCACCACCATGAGGGTGCCTTCCCCATCTGTGTGCACTTGCAGGGCCATGCCGTTGAAGGGCTCCTCTTCGTCCAGCTGGATAATGGCTGTGGAGACCTCGGTGCTGATCACCCGGTTTTCGGCAAAGCGGATGCGGGTTGGCGATCAGGCGGAGCTCAATATGGGTGTTGCTGCCCTGGAACAGCAGCTCCTGGGCAGGAATGTGCAGGGGCCGTTCGGGGAAAACACCGGCGGAACGGTGAACAGCTTTTCCAGGCCTGTATGACGGTTAAAGTGGAAGCCAGGCAGTTCGGGAAAATTATCGCGGCCAGTCAGAACTTCCTGTGCCAGTCGTACTCCCTGGTATCATCGCCGGTTTTCCGGAGCGCCACAGAACGGCCGATCAGTCCCAGCCTGAAGTCTTTTAATGACAGGCCATCCCTCAGCCCCAGGGTCAGCCAGTTCTTGGCCACTTTTCGTGCGGCAGACCAGCGGTTGTTGTATGGCCAGCTGCCCACCACCTGGTAATGCGGCAGCTGTGCAATGTAGCGCACCAGCTTGCGGATAGAGGGATAGTTGACATCATCAAATACAATAATGCCACCATTTACCAGGGCCTTGTCGATCAGGAAAAAGTCTGTCATTAACCAGTCTGTCAGCTTGGTGGAATCCACATAGGCAAAATCGAATTTCCTGCCGGCTTCCAGGAACTTAGGGATCACCCGGTAGGAGAAGTCTTCAATGAATTCAACCTGATAGCCGGCCTGGGCTACCAGGTCCAGTCCCACGCTGTTCCAATAGCTGCGTTCATAGGGGTCCATTGCCACGGAGCTGCCCTTGTTCTCCGCCACTGCTTCTGCGATGGCTAAGGTAGAGGTGCCATGGGCCAGGCCTACTTCTATGGCGCTTGAAAAGTTATGCTCCCTGATCAGTGTCTGAAGGAACTCGCATTGTCCTTTGGGCGTTTCGGAGTTGATGGCAACCACTTCGTTGTTGCTGTTCGTAAACTGTCTTTTTTCAAAAACGTGCTCTAATAAGGCGTTCATTGGTACCGGCGTTAGTGTAACTGCGCAAAGTGCCTGCGCTACGATTATTCAAATTTGCTCAAAAGGTTGACTTCCTGCTACAACGTTCGTTATATTTTTTTGTTGGCTGATATGCATACAGGGATAATTCGATGTGCAGGATGATCATAAAAAAAACCGGAAAGTCCTGGGTGAACTTTCCGGTGAAGGGTGGCCAATGGGGCTCGAACCCACGACCCTCAGAACCACAATCTGATGCTCTAACCAACTGAGCTATGGCCACCATTTTGTTTTTCGGGACTGCAAAGATAAGATAATTCAAATGCAATTTCCAAATGATAACAGAAAAAAAGTTATCCCGGTTTTTTTTGTTTCTTTGCCCTCTCAAAAAAACAAGTCTGGCAAAGATGTCGATTTATCTGATACCCTTTATTTCAGCTTTTATAGGATGGTTTACCAACTGGATTGCCATTAAAATGCTGTTCCACCCGCGGGAACCGAAGAAGCTCGGCTTTATTACGCTGCAGGGCATCTTCCCCAAAAGGCAACGGCAGTTTGCTGAGAAACTGGGCAAGCTGGTAGCAGACGAGCTTTTGTCTTTTGACGACATTCACAACAAGCTGACCGACCCCGAAAAGATCAAAAGCATCATCCCGGTGGTAGAAGATCACCTGGAGCATTTCCTGCGTGTAAAGCTGCCCGATGCCATGCCTGTATTATCCATGTTCATCGGCGACAGCACCATCAAACAGATCAAAGATGTGCTGGTAAAAGAGCTGGATACGCTGTTCCCCATCATGATCGACAAATACCTGCAGAACACCCGGGAAGACCTGGACCTGGAACGTATTGTGACCGAAAAAGTAAGCAACTTCTCTTCTGATAAACTGGAACAGATACTGCAGGGGATCATGGCCAGGGAATTCCGCTTCGTGGAGATCATTGGCGGCGTACTGGGTTTCGTGATCGGGCTGATGCAGCTGCTCATGACAAATCCTTTCTGATTTCTGTTAAATACTGTTAAGACCTTTTACCGCCATTTTTAACGGGTTCCCCGGGCTAAAAGGCCCATTCGTCATATTGCGCCAGCACTCATACAGAATGACCTTAATTTTGCGACCGGACAGCGGGCCGGATATGGTGTGCAATGTAACAGTTCTCCTTTAACAACGACCAACTAATAAAAGCATACGATAGATGATGAACAAATGGTACTTCACCATGGTGGCTGCCCTTCTTGGAATAGCCTCCCTGCATGCCCAGATACCTTCCATTCCTGCCGGTGGCGCCGGCGGACGGGGCGGCGCTGCCAACGGACAACGTCCGCAGAACATGCCCCAGATAGGACATGTGTACGGTAAACTGGTAGATGCCAACACCAAAAAGCCGGTACCTTACGCTTCAGTAGCCCTGCTGAAACTGCGCGACTCCAGCGTGGTAACCGGCATGCTGACGAAAGAGAACGGTGAGTTCAGCCTGGAAAGCCTGCCGCTGGGCACTTTCAATATGCGTATCTCCTTTATGGGATACGAAACCATCTATAAAAAAGTGGCGATCAGTCCGCAGACTTTTGACCAGGACCTGGGCAATATCCGCTTCAAGCCGGATGCAAAATTGCTGGCTACCGTAGAAGTGACCGGGGAGAAAAGCGCTTTCCAGATGGGCATCGATAAAAAAGTGTTCAATGTAGACCGCAACCTCACCAGTGTAGGTGGCACCGCACAGGACGTGCTGAAGAACGTACCCGCCGTAAACGTGGATATCGACGGTAATGTGACCGTCCGCAACGCTTCACCCAACATCTTTGTAGACGGCAAGCCCTCTACCCTCACCCTTGACCAGATACCTGCAGACGCCATTGAGAGCGTAGAGCTCATCACCAACCCATCGGCCAAATACGATGCGGAAGGCATGTCTGGCATTATCAATATCGTACTTAAGAAGAACAAGAGAGCCGGTATCAACGGTATGCTGATGGCGGGCGCAGGTACGGGTGACAAATATAACGGGGGCGGTAATATCAATATCCGCCAGGGTAAAGTGAACTTCTTTGCCAACTACATGATGAACTCACAGCGCTACTGGGGCGATGGTACCACCAACCGCACCAACTTCCTGAACGGCGGCACCAGCAGCCTGCTCCAGGAAAGCGACAGCCGCACCTCTCCCCGCTTCCAGTTTGGGCGCATCGGTGTGGATTATTACCTGGATAACCGTAACACCATCTCCCTTTCACAGAACATCGTAGACGGTAAGTTCAAAAACTTTGAAGACCTGCGCAGCACCTTTAACAGTGGTGATTCCATGAGCAACCGTCTTAATAATAACCAGTTCGGCTTCCGCAACTATACCACCCAGCTGGGCTTTAAGCATACCTTTGCAGAGCCTAACCGCGAATGGACCGCAGACGTTAACTATAACCGCAGCAATAACAACCGTAACGGCAGTTTCCTGAGCCAGCCCGTGGATATGCACAATATACCGCTGGCGCAGTCTATGTACCAGACCAATAACTCTGACGGCCATACTACATTTGTCACCATCCAGACCGACTATACCGATCCGATCGGCAAGAACGGTAAACTGGAAGCAGGCCTGAAAACCACCCTGCGTAATTATACCAGCGTGTATAATGTGTTTGACCAGGATACCGCTACGGGCGATTTCCATTTCAACAACCTGCTTTCCAACGATTACAAATACAAGGAAGAGATCTATGCAGGATATGTGAACTATGCAGGTACCAAAGGCAACTTTGGTTACCAGGCGGGTTTGCGTGTAGAGCAATATGTATACTCCGGCGAGATCCCGAGCGAAGGCATGCACTTCAAGCCAACCAGGGCCAGGCCCGGATTCTTCCCCAGCGTATACCTGTCGCAGAAAATGAAGAACGACCAGGAAGTACAGCTGAACTACTCCCGCCGGGTAACACGGCCCAACTTCTTTCAGCTGATACCCTACCGCGATTACAGCGATCCGCTGAACCAGCGTGAGGGTAATCCCAACCTGCGGCCTGAATACACCAACAGCGTGGAGCTGTCTTATGTAAAGAACTGGAAGACCGCCAATTTCCTGGGAACCGTGTACTATCGCAATACCAATAACCTGATCTCTGCCATCAGCACACCGATAGGTACCGATACCCTGCTCACCAGCTTTACAAATGCCAATAATAACAACAACTACGGCGCAGAGCTGACCCTGAAGAAGACCTTCTTCAGGATCTGGGATCTTACCACCAACGTAAACCTCTACCAGGCAGAACTGAGCTATACGCAGGATAAGAAAGACTATAAGAACAGCAACTTCAGCTGGATGGCCAAAATCAATTCAGAGCTGAAACTGCCTGCCAACTTCACGCTGCAGATCAGCGGCAACTACCAGGCGCCTACCATTGCGCTGCCTTCCGGTGGCGGGGGCCGTGGTGGAGGAGGTTTCGGGATGGTGCCCGTTTCTGCACAAGGCACTATCAAAGGTATGAGCAGCGTGGATGCCGGTCTGAAAAAAGATTTTCTGAAGAACAGGACCGCCTCGCTGACACTGGCGCTTTCTGATGTGTTCAATACCCGCCAGTATGAGCTGAATCAGGCAGCGCCCGCTTTTGTACAGGACTACATCCGGAAGCGCGAGTCGCGCATACTGCGCCTCACCTTCACTTACCGCTTCGGTAAATTCGACGCACAGATATTCAAACGCAAGAATTTGAAGGCTGAAAGGGAGAATATGCAGAACATGCAGAGTGACCCGGGAATGAACTGATTGATGACGCTTACCGCGAAACGCTGAATGCTGAACGCTGCGTACGTTCGGTGTTCAGCGTTTTGCATGTAGCGCTATGCGTTATGCGCTCCGCACTTGCCGCTTATCATAAATCGATTTTGTTTAAGCCCTTGTTGAATAATTTTACGATGGATCAATGCTATTATTCCACTGACCATGAACAGGCGCTTATTGTTTGTTTGCTTACTGCTTTGCTGTAGTTATTACGGTATGGCACAAAGCGGCAATACCAACTCAACCAGGATTTCCGGCAAAGCAGTAGATGCTGCTACCAACAAGCCGGTAGAATTTGCTTCCGTTGTGCTGCTGCACAAACCCGATTCCAGCGTAGCATACGGCATGTATACTGCCGCTAACGGTAATTTCAGCTTTGATGCGGTAAAGCCCGGTAACTATGTACTGCGCATTACCTTCATGGGCTATGATAAAATGGAGAAAGACCTGAGCGTAACGGCAGGCAAAGCCTCGCTGGCAGTAGGTGCACTGCGCATGCACGCCGGTGGCAAAGTTCTATCTACCGTTGAAGTGAAAGCAGAGAAACCCACCTTCTCCATGCAGATAGACCGGCAGGTATTTGACGCCGGCAGCCTGGTTACGGCAGACGGAGGAACGGGAACGGATATACTGAAGAATATCCCCAGCGTGGAAGTGGATATAGATGATAATATATCGCTGCGCGGTAAAAGCGTTACCATTTATGTAGATGGCAAGCCCTCTCCTTTTGGCGATGCTAAAACAGCGCTGCAGATGATTCCCGCAGAAACCATTGACCGCGTGGAAGTGATCAACAACCCCTCTGCCAAATTTGAAGCGCAGGGCGGCGGCGGTATCATCAACATCGTCCTGAAGAAAGATAAAGCCATTGGCTATAACGTGATGGTGAACGGCGGCGTGGCTACCCGCGGACAGGTGAACGGCGGCGCGAACGCCAGTCTCCGGCTGCGCAAGTTCAACTTCTTCGCCAATTACTACGGCCGCTATGGCAGACAGACAGGCAGCGGTTTCAGCAACCGGCAGAACCTGGTGCCCGACAGTTCCAACACCTCCTACTTCACACAGGTAAACCGCAGCCGTAACAGTGACCGCTCTCACGGCGGCAGACTGGGACTGGATTATTATCTCGATGAGCATAACACCATCACCATCTCTGAAGGCATCAACTTCAACAGTGGCGATAATGAAAATCATATCCTGCTGAACTACCTGGATGCAGCGCGGCAATCCCTCCGCTCCGGCAACCGTAACAACAGCGGCAATTATTTCAACCCGAACAATAATACCAACCTGCACTACCGTCATACCACCAATAAAAAGAACGAGGAACTGACCGCTTACATCAGCTACAGCAACAACAAAGGCAATAATAACAGCCAGTACTATACGCTGTATGAAAAACCGGGCAGCGGCGCAGAGAACCCCGACCAGCAGCACAACACCGGGCGCAGTCACAACCAGTTCTGGAATGTACAGACAGACTACACCACGCCGCTGGGAGAAAAGGGCAAGCTGGAAGCGGGCTTTAAAGGTACCTCCCAGCAAAACGAGAACGACTATATTGCCATGCTGTATAACTGGGACACGCAGCAGTATGAACAAAGTGAGCAGCTGTCCAACACTTATGAGTACAGACAGGATGTATACGCGGGTTACGGTAACCTGGCCGGCTCGCTGGGCAACCTGGGCTACCAGGTGGGCGTAAGGGTGGAGCAGGCGCATCTGAAGGGGTATTCTTTCAGCCAGGACACTTCTGTAGACAATAAATTCTTCAATGTATTCCCGAGCGTGTTCCTGAAGTATAACCTGCCCAATAACGAGAACCAGAGCCTGATCGTGAACTATGCCACCAGGGTGGACCGGCCCAATTTTAACGACCTGCTGCCCTACACCAATAACTCAGACCCGCAGAACCTGAGAATGGGCAACCCGGAACTGCAGCCGTCTATTACCCATAAGTTTGAGCTGAATTATTCGCGCTACTTCCCGGATTCAAGGGACTTCCTGAACACCGGCTTCTACTATTCCCAGGCCAATGACGATATAGACCGTATCAGCACCCTGGACACCACTACCGGCGTTACCACTACCAGGCCCATGAACCTGGCCACTGACCAGGACTGGGGAGGTAATATCACCTACCAGCTGCACATCTTCCGCTGGTGGGATGTAACCAGCAACCTGAACCTGGAGTACAGCCGGCTGACCGGTCCGGATAATGTGCCCAGCCTCTCTAACGAGTACCTGACCTATGGCCTGAATGTGAACAGCAACCTGCGGTTACCCGCACGTATCAATGTGCAGCTGCAGGGTCATTACCGCTCGCCCCGGGTACTGCCCCAGGGCACTTTCAAGGCCATGAACGGTATGGACCTGGGCATCCGTAAGGAAATGCTGAAGAATAATGCCCTGGCGGTTTCCCTGAACGTGTCAGACATCCTCAATACACAGCAGTTCAGCCAGCATTACGAAACGGAGGCCTTCATCCAGGATTACGACCGTAAACGTACTACGCGCTTCATCCGCCTGAACCTGCGCTACCGCTTTGGCAAAATGGACCCGAATATGTTCAGGAAGAAAAGGAATAGCGGAGAAGAAGAAGAAGGAGCGCCGCTGAAAGAGAGTGAGAGATCGCAACAACTGTGAGAATAGCTGTTAGCTGTTAGCGGCTAACAGCTAACAGCTATTTACGATTTCTTGCCCGTAAGCATGGGCACAAAAGAAAAGTTGTCAAAGGTTTCCTGTTCGTATTCGTCTTCCCCTTTTTTGGTGATACGCAGCATGCGCTGTACCTCCTGGGCGCCAACGGGAATGACCATCATCCCGCCTATTTTCATTTGTTTCAGTAATTTCTCCGGGATCTGGGGGGCGGCGGCGGTAACCAGCACCTTATCAAAGGGGGCAAAGGTAGGCAGGCCCTCGTATCCATCACCGTAAAAGAAACGGATGGTAGGGTAACGGGATTTAAAAGGGAACTGCTTTACCAGGTCAAACAGCTTTTTCTGCCGTTCAATGGTGAACACATTGGCTTTAAGCTCTCCCAGTACGCAAGCCTGGTAGGCACTGCCAGTGCCTATTTCAAGTATCTTTTCGAAAGGCTTTACCTCGAGCAGCTGCGTCTGATAGGCTACCGTATAGGGCTGGGAAATGGTCTGATCCTCCCCTATAGGGAAAGCCCTGTCTTCATAAGCGATGCTCTCAAAAGCCGTATCCAGGAAATAATGCCTTGGGATGTTGTTGATGGCCGCTAATACATTTTCGTCTGTTATACCTTTCTGCCGGATGCTATCTACCAATTGTTTGCGTAATCCTTTTTGCTTATAGGAATCTTCGTACCGCCTCATAGGCGCAAAATTAACCAATACCCCCAATTTTCAATGATATGTGGAATACTTGTTTTTACTAACATTAGGAGGATGAGACCACAGGAAATACGTTTTTTACTCTTTATATTTGACCACAAATAATTTAGGACCATGGATACTATTATTGAAAACAAAGTAAAGCAATGGCTGACTGGCGGGTTTGATGCGGAGACAGTGGCAGCCGTAGAGCAACTGCAGCAAGGCAATCCCGATGAGCTGGCCGACGCCTTTTACCGTAACCTGGAGTTTGGTACCGGTGGGCTGCGCGGCATCATGGGGGTAGGAACCAACCGTATGAACAAATACACCGTGGGGATGGCCACCCAGGGATTTGCCAACTACCTGAAACAGGCTTTCTCCGGAGAAATAAAGATCGCCATTGCCCACGACAGCCGTAATAACAGCCGGTTCTTTGCTGAAGTAACGGCCAATGTGATGGCCGCCAATGGTATCAAAGTGTTCCTGTTTGAGAGCCTCCGCCCCACCCCGCAGCTGTCTTTCACCATCCGCCACCTGAAATGCCAGGGTGGTATAGTGCTGACGGCCTCCCATAACCCCAAAGAATACAATGGCTACAAGGCTTACTGGGAAGACGGCGGACAGCTGGTACCCCCGCACGATAAAAATGTGATCAGGGAGGTAGAGAAGATCTCCTCTATCGACGAAGTAAAGTGGAGCGGTGGCGAGGCCAACATCACTCTTATCGGCAAAAACGAGGATGAAGCCTACCTGCAGGTACTCAAGGGGCTGTCTATAAACCCGGATGTGATCGCTGCCCAGCACGATATGAAGATCGTTTACACCCCTATTCACGGTACCGGCATTACCCTGGTGCCCGAGATACTGAAACGTTTTGGCTTTACCAATGTGCATGTGGTGGAAGAACAGGCTACACCCGACGGTAATTTCCCTACCGTGGTGTATCCCAACCCGGAAGAAGCCGAAGCTATGAGCATCGGCCTTAAAAAGGCAAAAGAACTGGACGCCGCCCTGCTGCTGGGTACCGACCCCGACTCAGATCGTGTAGGCATTGCGGTGAAAGACATCAAAGGAGAATGGACACTGCTGAACGGTAACCAGACCGCCGTACTGCTGTTCAATTATATTATAGAAGGCCGCAAAAAGAAAGGCCTGGCAGGCCCTACCGACTTTGTAGGCAAAACCATTGTAACCTCTGACCTGATCGACGTATTTGCCGCGCAGAACGGCGTGAACTGCTATAACGTACTGACCGGCTTCAAATGGATAGCAGACATGATCCGCCTGAAAGAAGGCAAGGAAAAATTCATCTGCGGCGGTGAAGAATCTTACGGCTACATGATCGGTGATAATGTACGCGATAAAGACGCGGTGGCCTCCGTAGCCATGATCTCTGAAATGGCCGCTTATGCCCGTAATGAAGGCCGTTCATTATACGAGCAGCTGATAGACATTTACGTGAAGTACGGCTTCTATAAGGAACAGCTCATTTCCATTACCAAGAAAGGTATGAAAGGCGCCGAAGAGATCGCAGAAATGATGCGCGGCTATCGCGAAGCGCCACCCACTACCATCAACGGTTCCAAAGTGGTGAAGCTGTATGATTACGAGCTGCAGCAGGCAAAAGACCTGGCAACAGGCAAGACGGAGCCGATTGAGCTGCCGCGTTCCAACGTACTGCAGTTCATCCTGGAAGACGGCAGTAAGATATCTGCACGGCCCTCCGGTACAGAGCCGAAGATCAAATTCTACTTCAGTGTACGGCAGCCGCTGGCAGACAAAAAGGATTTTGACAAGGTGAATGCACTGCTGGATGAGCGTATACAGGCAATCATCAAAGACATGAAACTTAAGTGAGTCTGGAAGGTTTGAAAGTTTAAAGGCGTCCCCAACGGGCTGGCGGCTTTCAAACTTTCAGACCTTCAAACTTTTAAACCAGGTATGCTTCGCGTATTTGTTCGTCTACCATCACCATTTCCTGCAGGGTGGTAGCGAGGGAGAAGCCAACAAAATCTACTGACAGTGGGAAGGATTTATGCTTCCGGTCTACCAGTACTGCAGTCTGTATCTTTTTAGGCAGGTATTGCAGGAAGGGTTTGAGGGCATAGAGCATGGTTCTGCCCGAGTTAGCCACATCATCTATTAATACCACTACTTTACCGGTAATATCAATTGTTTCGGAGAGGGTCACCTCCAGGGGGTGCTGTTTGTCCAGCCGCAGCTCTACTATACGGATATCAAAAGACGCGATCTCTTTCAGGATAGCGGCAATTTTATGGGTGAGGATGAGGCCCCTGTCCCATATGCCTACCAGTATCAGTTCGGTTTCCCCGCTGTTATGTTCGTAGATCTCATAAGCGATACGCTTCAGTTTCTTTTGTATGATATCTTCTGTGAGGATCACGTTTTTGGTACTCATATAATAGCTTTAGAGGTTGTAAAAGTAGTAAATTTTGGAGGTATGAAAGTTTGAGGGTTTGAATGTTTAAAGGTGTCCCGAACGAGCTGGCGACCTTCAAACGTTCAAATCCTCAAACCATTAAACTTTCAATAAAAATTGCCGGTATTGCAATAAACTGTAAATTAGAAAGTCAAATCTGATATATGCATATTGTACAGCAGCTTTTATTTGTTATTGCATTTGCAGCAGCCGTATACCTGTTTGCCCGGAAGGCCGGGGAGATCAGGCGAAATATACTGTTGGGGCGGGACTTTACGCCCTATGGCACCCCTGCCGAACGCTGGCGGAATGTATTGCTGCTGGCTTTCGGTCAGCAGAAAATGTTTCGTAAGCCGCTGGTAGCCGTACTGCATTTTTTCGTATATGCGGGCTTCATCATCATTAACCTGGAGATCCTGGAGATCATCCTGGATGGGGTGCTGGGCACGCATCGCCTGTTCACTCCCCTGCTGGGCGTATTGTATCCTGTATTGATAGGCTGTTTTGAGGTACTGGCCGTACTGGTGATCCTGGGATGCGCCATCTTCCTGATCCGCCGCAATATCCTGAAACTAAAGCGATTTATGGGCCGCGACCTGGATGGCTGGCCCCGTTCAGACGCCAATTATATACTGATCACGGAGATTGTGCTGATGCTGCTGTTCCTTACCATGAACACGGCAGACCAGGTATTGCAAACACGTGGAGCGGATCATTATATGGCCACCGGTAATTTCTGGATCTCCGGTCTGCTGACGCCACTGGTTGACGGTTTTTCCACCGGCGGACTGGTAGCCCTGGAAAGGACCTGCTGGTGGCTCCATATATTGGGTGTGCTGGCTTTCCTGAACTACCTGCCCTATTCCAAACACCTGCATATTGTACTGGCTTTCCCCAACACTTATTATACAGATGTACGGCCCTGGGGCAAGATGGAGAACATGCCTGCCGTACAGAAAGAAGTACAGCTGATGCTGCAGCCTGAACTGGCTGCCAGTGAACCGCCATCAGATACGGTGCCTAAATTCGGCGCCAAAGATATACCGGATCTTACCTGGAAGAACCTGCTGGATGCTTACAGCTGTACGGAATGCGGACGCTGCACAGCTGCCTGTCCGGCGAACATCACCGGCAAAAAGCTCTCTCCCCGCAAGATCATGATGGACACGCGCGACCGGGCAGAGGAAATAGGCAACAACATCAAAAAGAACGGCAGTTTCCAGGATGACGGCAAAGCCCTGCTGCGCGATTATATTTCTGAGGAAGAGCTGCGTGCCTGTACATCCTGCAATGCCTGTGTACAGGAGTGCCCGGTGGCCATCAATCCCCTGCACATTATCCTGCAGCTGCGCAGGCACCTGGTGATGGAAGAGTCCAGCGCGCCGGCAGAATGGAATATGATGTTCAGCAATATTGAGAATAACATGGCGCCCTGGAAATTCTCTCCTGACGACCGGGATAAATGGGCCCTGGAAAACTGAAACCCGTAAATACTGCAAACAAAGACTATGACTATAAAAACCATGGCAGAATACGCCGCCGGAGGCGAATCACCGGAGGTTCTCTTCTGGGTGGGCTGCGCTGGCAGTTTTGATCAGCGGGCACAAAAGATCACCAAAGCATTTGCCACTATCCTGGAGAAGGCGGGTATCCGCTTTGCCATACTGGGAAAGGAAGAAAGCTGCACCGGGGATCCTGCACGCAGGGCCGGTAATGAATTCATTTTCCAGATGATGGCCCAGAATAATATCCAGGTGCTGAATGGCTATGGCGTAAAAAAGATCGTAACTGCCTGTCCGCACTGCTTTAATATCATGCGTAACGAATACCCTGAACTGGGTGGCCATTACGAAGTGATACACCATACCACCTTTCTGCAACAGCTGATAGACGAAGGCAAAATAAGGCTGCTGGAAGGCGGCAGCTTCAAAGGAAAGAAGATCACCTATCATGATTCCTGCTACCTGGGCAGGGCCAATAATATATATGAAGCGCCCCGCAAAGTGCTGGAAGCCCTGGACGCCGAACTGGTAGAAATGAAACGCTGCCGCAGCAATGGCCTGTGCTGTGGCGCAGGCGGCGCACAGATGTTCAAGGAAGAAGAAAAAGGTACCACCCGCGTTAACTTTGAACGCGGCCGCGAAGCGGTGGACACCGGGGCTTCCGTAATAGCGGCCAACTGCCCTTTCTGTATGACCATGCTGACAGACGGCGTAAAGGAAGCAGGGAAGGAAGAAAGCGTACAGGTACTGGACATTGCGGAGATCATTGCCAGGCAGCTGGGCGATTAATGTGAATATTGTAATTTTGTGGTATGATAACAAAAGAAGTAAAACAATTATTACCTGCTGACTTTTCACCATCGTCACGGGTATGGATATATCAGTCTAACCGCCCTTTCAACGAGCGGGAAACCATTGAGATCAATGAGCAATTAGACCAGTTTGCCAGCCAGTGGCTGTCGCACGGCGACCGTGTACAGGGTTGGGCAAAACTCCTTTTCAACCAGGTGATCGTAGTGATGGCAGACGAGAGCGCTACCGGCGTAAGCGGTTGCAGTACAGATAGTTCCGTACGCATCATCAAAAGCATTGAAAGGCAGTATGAAGTGAATCTTTTTGACCGCCTGCTGCTGGGCTTTGTAGTGAACGACAAGATACAGCTGCTGCCTTTGGCCCAGTTAGGTTATGCCTTTGAAAAAGGCTTTATCAATGAAGACACCCTGTACCTGAACAATACCGTACTTACCAAAGCGGATATGGAACAGCAGTGGCTCATCCCGGTAAAAGACAGCTGGGTGATGAAGAAGTTGCAGACGGCTTAGTTTGGTACAGTGAAATTTTTTATATTGCGACCGGTTTAGACCTTTGGGAATAAACCGGTTATAAGCGGAAATAGCTCATTTGGTAGAGCGACGGCTTCCCAAGCCGTAGGTGGCGGGTTCGAGCCCCGTTTTCCGCTCAGAGATTACAGCCTGCGCCCTTCCCGTGACAGGTTGCTTGTTTGTTGATAATATGAACCTCAAAGAGCACCAAAACATCTTTCCATTTAACTCCAATGACAAAATATCGGCTATTTCTTGATGAAAGCGGTAATCACGGACTGACAGAGATTAATGAGGACTTTCCAATCTTTTTGTTATGTGGAGTAATAATTGGAGAGGACCGCTACGAGGCGCTAAGGCAAAGCATAAATGATCTCAAAAACCGGTTCTGGTCAAACATCAACGTGATATTGCACTCAAGGGATATAAGGAAGTGTGACAAGGAATTTAGTATTCTTTTTGACCTGGAGATTAAGCAGGAATTTTACGAAAAGATAAACCAGATAGTGGTGAATAACGACTATAAGATAATCGCCACTGTTATCCGGAAAGATAAGTTTATTGAGCGGTATGGACGATTGTCGAATGACGTGTATGAAATTTGCCTGTCTTTTATTATAGAACGGGCAATATTCTTTCTGGATGATATAAAAGGTCTCAAGGAACTCGAGATAGTCATTGAAAAGAGAGGTAAAAAAGAAGACAAGCAACTGGATGAGCATTTTCAGCGTTTACTGGCCAGGGGAACGCACTATGTAAGCAGGGAAAGGCTTGCAGCGTATAATACCAGTATAGTTTTTAAAGCGAAAAAGGAAAATATTAATGGCCTGCAGCTGGCGGATCTTGTCGCTTATCCTATAGCACAGCATGTTATTGCACCGGATAGGCCTAATCCCGCGTTTGACGTGCTGAAAGACAAATTTTACAGTAAGAACAACAGGAGATATGGGCTGAAGGAATTTCCATAAAAATATAAAGCCAGGCTCAACACCTGGCTTCATACCGAGCGGGGACACCCCGGTCCAATTTCTTTATCTATCAAGATAGACACCGCAAAGGTACAAAAAGCTATAAACATTAGCAAAATATTTAGCTAAAGAGGGATCACTATGTATATAGCCCCCTCGCTGACATTCTGTCATTTTTCCATTTATTTTATTACTTTTGCTCTTCTAAATTTTGAGATAAGGAATGTTGGAACAGGTTACCAAAGTGCATGATGAGAGCCGTCAGGGCGAAGCTTTCGCCGCTGAACAGGGCAATGATCAGGTATACAACAAGAAATTCTATATAGAGAGCTATGGTTGCCAGATGAACTTCAACGATAGCGAGATCGTAGCTTCCATACTGAACCAGGAAGGTTTTGGCGCCACCCGTAACTACGAGGAGGCCGACCTGGTGCTGCTGAATACCTGCTCCATCCGCGAAAAGGCGGAGCAGACCGTACGCAAGCGGCTGCAGGAGTTCCGCAAGATCAAGCAGAGCAACCCCGGTATGCTGGTAGGCGTGCTGGGTTGTATGGCAGAACGCCTGAAGGCCAAGCTGCTGGAAGAAGAAAAGCTGGTAGACCTGGTAATAGGCCCTGATGCCTACCGTACCCTGCCCGCCCTGATAGAAGAGGCTGAAACCGGCCAGAAAGCCGTAAACGTATTGCTGAGCCGTGAAGAAACCTATGCCGATATTAACCCGGTAAGGCTGGACAGCAACGGCGTAACAGCGTTTGTATCTATCATGCGCGGCTGTAACAACATGTGCACGTTCTGCGTGGTGCCCTTTACCCGTGGCAGGGAACGCAGCCGTGATCCTTATTCCATTATACAGGAAGCAGCCGCCCTCTTTAACAACGGCTACCGCGAAGTGACACTGCTGGGACAGAATGTGGACTCCTACTACTGGGTAGGCCCCTCTCCCAACGGCGGTCAGGATGAGATCATCACCTTTGCCGGGCTGCTTGAAAGGGTGGCGCTCATCAGTCCCCTGTTACGCGTACGTTTCAGCACCTCCCATCCCAAGGATATTACCGATGAGGTTCTATTCACGATGGCGAAGTATGAGAACATCTGCAATTATATTCACCTGCCCGTACAAAGCGGCAGCACCCGCATATTGCAGCTCATGAACCGTACCTATACAAGGGAATGGTATATGAAAAAAGTGGACCGTATACGTGAAATATTACCGGACTGCGGCCTTTCTACTGATATTATTACCGGTTTCTGCACAGAAACGGAAGAAGACCACCAGGAAACACTGAGCATGATGGAATATGCAAAGTACGACCTGGCTTATATGTTCTTTTATTCAGAACGCCCCGGCACACTGGCAGCACGCCGCTACCAGGATGATGTTCCGGAGGAGGTGAAAAAGAGAAGACTGACGGAAGTGGTGGAACTGCACCGCCGCCAGGCCCTCGAAAGCATGCAGCAGGATGTTGGCAAAACGTTCAAAGTACTGATAGAGGGCACTTCCAAACGCTCAGAAAATGACCTTTTTGGAAGAAATGACCAGAATAAGGTGATCGTTTTTCCGAAAGAACAATATCAGAAGGGAGAGTACGTCTATGTGAAGGTGGAAGATTGTACGGCTGCTACTTTAATAGGTAAGGTAGTTTTAAACCATTAAGCTGGAGGTTAGGTTATGGAGATACAATCCATTAAGAACAGATTTGGCATTATCGGAAATTCACCTGCATTAAACTATGCCCTGCAGGTAGCTGCTCAGGTTGCGAATACAGACCTGACAGTGATGATCTTCGGAGAAAGCGGTGTTGGTAAGGAGGTATTTTCCACGATCATCCATGCATTAAGCGCACGTAAACACAACCCGTTCATTGCGGTGAACTGCGGCGCCATCCCCGAAGGTACCATTGATTCAGAGCTCTTCGGCCATGAAAAAGGCTCATTTACCGGCGCGGTAGACAGCCGCAAAGGCTATTTTGAGACCGTTAACGGCGGCACCATTTTCCTGGACGAGATCGGGGAAATGCCCATGGGCACTCAGGCCCGCCTGCTGCGTGTGCTGGAGACCGGCGAGTTTATCAGGGTAGGTTCTTCCAAAGTACAGAAAACAGATGTACGCGTAATTGGCGCTACCAACCGCGACCTGCTGGAACATACCCAGCATGGCAAATTCCGTGAGGACCTGTACTACCGTCTCAATACAGTGCCCATCCGGGTACCCGCGCTGCGCGACAGGAAGGAGGATATTCCCCTGCTGTTCCGCAAATTCTGTATCGACTTCTCAGAACGTTATAAAACCCCTTCCATCCAGCTGGATGAAGAAGCCCGCAACCTGCTGGTGAATTACACCTGGCCGGGTAACGTTCGTGAGCTCAAGAATATGGCAGAACAGGTATCGGTACTGGCGCAGGACAAGCTGGTATCTGCCCAGGAGCTGAAACGTTTCCTGCCAGACGTTCCCCATGCATCGCGTTTACCCATGCTGGCGGCGCCACAGCAGAACACCAGTGATTTTGCCAGCGAAAGGGATATCCTGTACAAGCTCTTTTTCGATATGAAAAAGGATGTAACGGAACTGAAAAAAATGTTCTTCGACATCCTGCAGAACCCCGGCATGGCACACAACGCCCACTTCGAGGAAAATGACCATCATGAAGTACTCCATGGCTTCAGCCAGGCGGAGCCTGCCACCATGCATGGCAACGTATTGGCATCACCGCAGCATATCATCCTGCCGGAGCATAATATAGACCATCACGAGGAAGTGGAGGAAACCCTTTCCATTGCCGATAAGGAAAAAGAGCTGATCGTTAAAGCCCTTAAAAAACACAAGGGAAAGAGAAAGGATGCCGCCCTGGACCTGGGTATTTCAGAAAGGACCCTTTACCGTAAATTGAAGGAATATAACATCGGGGATTGATGTTACATTTGCACCGGGGGATCCGATTATTCACTATTCACCACACGACAATGATCAGATTATTGACAGGAACGATAGCCGCAGCAGTGCTTCTGGCACTGGGCGGATGCAGTGTAAAATATTCCGCTTCCGGAGCCAGTATAGACCAGGGAGCCAGAACCGTGAATATTCGCTTTGTAGAGAACAGGGCACCTATTGTTAACCCGACGCTGGCACAGCGGGTAACAGAAAGGCTGCGCCTGAAAGTACAATCGCAGACCAAACTGACCCAGGTGAACGATGAAGGCGCTGATTATGAGTTCAAATCAACCGTTACCGGCTATACCGTTTCCAATGCCGCTGTAACGAATGTAGACCAGGCCGCCACCTCCCGTCTGACCGTTACCGTCAACGTGGTATTCGTGAAACGGGTGGGTGATAAAAAAGGCTGGACCCAGCCCTTCTCCCAGTCTGCCGACTTCCCCGCCAACCAGGTGATCAGTGCAGTAGAGAACAGGCTGCTGGATGAGACCATTCTCCCCCAGCTGACAGACGCTATTTTCAACCGCGCATTTGCAAACTGGTAACAACCACATATATCTTTTTTTCATACTTTAGCAGCTATGACCGCAAAGAGGATCATTCAGCAGATTTTTCAGCAGCCGGAACTTGACCGGGTATCTATCGTTACATTGGAAGGCGTGGTGGATGAATACCCGTATTTTACGGCAGCCCGCCTTTTGCTGGCACAGAAAAATTATGAACAGTACCCCAACCTGCATTCACCCGCGGTCAAAAAAGCACAGCTATATACCAACAATCCGCATCATTTCTTCCAGTTCCTGACAGGAGAGCTGGAAAGAAGCGGTGGCAGTACTGATACGCATCATTATCACACCGCCGCTGCCTATACGCCCTCTCCCCTGGCGGCCCAACCCATTGTACCGCCTGCTGCGGCTGAAAAACAGCCGGTGGCGCTCAACTGGGAAAGCATTACCCGCAGGGACGCGGAGGATGAGCTGGATTTCATGATCAGGGAACGTGAAGAGATCAGGGCCGCCATCAAACGCATGGAAGCTCTGCAAAAAGAGGAAGAAGAACTGCAGGCACGGCAGGCAGCACCAGCTGCCGCTCCGGCCGAAGATAATATAGCGGAACAACCACAGCATATTATGGAGCCGGCCATTGACAATGCGCCGGAAGCGCCCGCTGCATCCCCTGCGGAGGAAGCATTGGAAGAACCCATCACTTATGCCGATCCTTCCACAGCAGATGCACCGTTTGCAGATGACACATCAGCCGCAGATGATACGCCGGCGGTGGAAGACAGCTGGGAATTTACCACCGGCAGCACACAGCCGGAGGAACCGGAGTTCCCTGCTAATGAAGCAGTTGCAGCTGAAACAGAAATCTCACAGGACGCTGCTGTTGAGCAAAGCGCTGCCCCGGAAGCTGCGGAAACAGCTGCAGCGGAACCAGCAGCGCCCGCAGCCGGAGTACCTGTGAATCAACCCACTGCTGCGGCGGCAGAAGAACCGATCAAGATTTATCCCCTGGAAATACCGGACGAAGAAGACGCCCTTACCTTTCAACCTTTGTACACGGACGATTATTTTGCGTACAAACGGCTCCAGGAGCCGGACAACGCTGAGGAGTTAACTGAAAAAGGTATGGCAGAAATGAGAAGTTTTACCGACTGGCTGCGGGAAATGAAGCAGAGCTTCGCGAAAAGGGCCGATAAGGACTGGTATCACCAGCAGCTGCACCGCATTTATGTGGACGATGATCCGGAGGTGTCTGAGGCCGTGGAAAAGATGGCCATGGAATCTATCACCCTCAATGACGATATTGTATCTGAGACCCTGGCCGAGATCTGGGCCCGGCAGCGCCAGTACCAGACGGCTATCCAGATATATCAAAAATTAAGTTTGCTTAATCCCAACAAAAGCGCTTATTTTGCGCAAAAGATTCAGGAGCTGCAACTAGCGCAGTCTGAAGCTGATAAAAGTTAACAGGAAATACGATAATATCTATGTTATTAATCTTTGGTATACTGATCATTCTGGCCTGTGTGCTGCTTGGTTTCTTCGTGCTGATCCAGAACCCTAAAGGCGGCGGTTTAAGCGGCTCTTTCGGCGGTTTTGGCAATCAGGTAATAGGTGTTCGCCAAACTACTGATGTACTGGAAAAAGGCACCTGGATACTTGCTGCCATCATTGCAGTGCTTTGTCTGACCTCGTCCTTTTTCGTAGACAAGAACAGTGCGGCCCGTCAGAGCAAGACCATTATGGAACAGAATGCAGGAAGGCCCGTACAGCAGCCTGCTCCGGCTACGCTGCCGAATACTACCCCTGCACAACCGCAGCAGCAACCGGCGCAAAATAAATAAAGCGCTTCTTAAAATTATTTTAATAGCCTCGCCGTTAAAAGCGAGGTTTTTTTATGTAATTAATTATACCTTATACCTAAAGCACAATTAACCTTTGTGTTGTAACCTGGATTATGTCAAATAAAAGAAACAACTCTGGCAAACGGTCAAACAGGGCCACCTGGATACGGCGCTCGCTGGTGATTATCTGCGCACTGGCCGCAGGCGTGGCGGTATACATTGCATATCGCGTGTTTGGCCCTAATACCAAGGCTTTTGGCGACAAGAAATACTTTTATGTACGCAGCGGCAGCTCATACAATGATGTATTGGAAGGGCTGGAAACGCAGGAAGTGATACAAAGCCGCAACAGTTTTGATTTTGTGGCCCGTAAACTGGGCTACCCCAGACGGGTAAAACCGGGCCGCTACCAGATATCCCGCGGCATGAGCAATTTTGAGATCGTAAAGCTGCTGCGCTCCGGTAAACAGGCGCCCGTGCAGCTGGTGATCACCAAAATACGCACTAAGGACGATTTTGTCAGGAAGATCTGCAGCAACCTGGAGGCAGATTCTACCGCCCTGCGGATACTGATGCAGGACCAGGTATACTTACGGCAGTTCGGGCTGGACTCCAATACGGTGATGTGCGCCGTGATGCCCAATACCTACGAGTATTACTGGAACACCTCTGCAGAAATGGCTTTTAAAAAGCTGGAAAAGGCCAGGGAAGAATTCTGGACAGACGAAAGAAAAGCCAAAGCGCGCAACCTGGGCCTGAGCATGAACGAGGTAAGCATACTGGCCGCCATCGTGGAGGAAGAAACCAACAAGAACGACGAAAAACCATTGATAGCCAGCGTATATCTGAACCGCTACCGCAAAGGCATGAAGCTGCAGGCAGATCCCACCGTGAAGTTCGCCCTGCAGGATTTTGCGCTGAGAAGGATCAGGGAGATTCACACGCTGTTTGATTCACCGTATAATACTTACCGTTATGCCGGTTTACCACCCGGCCCCATCTGCACGCCTTCCGTTAAAACCCTGGATGCCGTGCTGAACACCCCTGATACAGATTATATGTATTTTTGTGCACGGTCTGATTTTTCCGGTTATCATGCTTTTGCAGTTACCTTCCGAGAACACCTGCAGAATGCCCGTAAATACCAGGCCGCTTTGAACAACCGGGGACTATAAAAAGTTTGAAGGTTTAAGGGTTTGAACGTTCTACCGTTTGTGTACTTCAACCCTTAAACCCCCAGGCTTTCAAATAACTGTTATGCTGAAGAGATTTATACGACGTACCACCCTCTATCGCAAGCTGGTAAGCATCAGCAAAGACACGGTGCTGCCTGGTTTTGAAGGGCTGCCTTTGTATGACGTACTTAAATTCTTCTTTAAAGAGGCCAGGGATAAAAGCCTTGGCGACCGGGCAGCAGCCATTGCCTTCAACTTCCTGCTGTCCATCCCTCCTTTCTTTATCTTCCTGTTCACACTGGTGCCTTTCATCCCCATGAAAAGCATTGAGCCTACGCTCTACCGGCTGGCAGAAGATGTAGCACCTAACTATAACACCTATATGATTGTCAGGAACATGATACATGACTTCCTGTATACCAACCGTACGGGTTTGTTATCCATCGCCTTCCTGATGGCCTTCTTCTACTCATCCAACGGTTTGATGGGGATTATGCGTTCCTTCAACAAAATGCAGCCGGGCTTCAGAAGGCGGAAGTGGTGGCAAACCAGGCTGCTGGCCCTGCAGATGACGGCCATACTGGTACTGCTGCTGCTGCTCACCGTTGTGCTGATCATTGCACAGGGCACCATCCTCCGTTACATCTTTGACCTGCTGCATGTGGAGAACCCTTTGATCAGGAACAGCGTGAATATTGTGCGCTGGCTGCTGATCGCGATGCTGTTCTTTTCCATCCTGGCGGTGATCTACCGCTTTGCGCCGGCTACCACCAAGAAATGGAAGTTTATCACCGCAGGGTCTACCTTCGCCACTTTGCTGATGATACTGGTTACCCTGGGCTTTTCCTACTTCGTAAATAACTTCGTGAACTATAACCAGATATACGGCTCTATCGGCACGATCCTGATTCTGATGCTGTTCCTCTATTTTAACTCTTTTATCCTGCTGGTGGGCTTCGAGCTGAATGCGAGCATACGTACGCTGAAGGAAATTGCGGCCGCACGAAATGAAGATCTGCCCGTTGAAGTACAGGGACTATCTTAGGGATTTGGGATTTACACCACATTATATTACCTTTATTTTAAATATCACATCCATAACCCTGGATCTGTTTCAACCAAACCTATTACTATGAAAAGTACATTCGGTGTACTGATAACCGTCATCCTGATTACCTTCATCCTGTTTAGTGCTTTCCGCTCAGACACCCTGGATATAGGCGACCCCATTCCCAAACCGGATATACAGCTGCATGATATCAGCGGCCGCAATGTATCGCTGAATGCCGCTAAAGGCGCCAACGGCCTGCTGGTGATGTTCACCGGTAACCGTTGCCCTTATGTATTACGCAACCAAAGCAGGACGGCAGAGATATGCGCGTTTGCGCTGCAGCACCAGGTGGGCGTTATCATGGTCAATTCAAACACTACGCTGCATAATGGAGATGAATCACTGGAAGCAATGAAGGCCTATGCGGCAGAACAACAATACCGCTGGTATTACGTGATAGATAAAAAGGCGGAGATCGCAGAGGCTTTTGATGCCAGTCATACACCGGAATGTTACCTCTTTGACAAGAACGGCCGTTTGTCTTACAAGGGCGCTATCGACGATAACCCCGGTAATGCGGATGCGGTAAAGACCAGGCATTTGCATAATGCCATTAATGAAATGCTGGCCGGCGGGCCGGTGAAGACCAATAGCACATCGGCGCTGGGCTGCAATATCAAACGTTATTAAAATACAAGGAACACGGCGTTACTGAACAGTAATTTCCCGTTCTCCCAGAAACTGCGGAACAGCGGATCATCTGCCAGCATCACCAGTTTACCGTTGCCAATATCCTTTACGCCAAACAACAGGCCATCCTTTAGCCGTTCCCGTGTGTCCACACCTACGAAACCGCTGAGGTAATTATCTTTTTTGAGTATGCCTACGTTCCAGCCGCTGTCGTCCAGGAATTCGTAGATCTTATCATCCTGCTTAAGCGTGTAATAGCTGTCTGTATAGCCAAAGCCCAGCGGATGCGTATTGTCCAGCTGTACTTTATAAATAGCACCGGGGATGAACTGCTTCACGCTTTCGCGTTCGCGGTTGGCATAAGGCTTTATAGCGGCGTAGGTATCTTTATCAGTGTCCTTGTTGTTCTGCTTGTTGTTCTCTTCCTTTTCTTTCTGTTTATCCTTTTTCAGTTGTATGCCCCAATCTCCTGCCGCCAGCTGCGACAGCGCGTCCTGCATGGCGATAAGTCTTCCACCGCTGCTGACCCAGTCTTTCAGCCGGGTGGCGCCAGCTTTGTCATTCAGGAAATCGTATTTACCGTCTGGCAGGATGAGCACATTGATATCCTTCCAGGATACCCGCCGCAGGTCTTTTACATGGATCATGGTCAGCGGATAGCCTATCTGCTGTTCAAAGAAATGCCATATCTCACCTACACCGAGGGATGATACACCATCGCCCACCAGCATGGCTACATTCAGCGGTTGTATGTAGCGTACTTTATCGGAACCAAAGTCTGTTCCCTTTTCCACAAAGCCGGTGGCCGCTGCATCCAGGGAAACCTTTGCTGTTTGGGCAGCTGTGCGGATGTAGTTATCAAAACGGCTGCCCATCTGTTCATTCCCTGCCCTGGTAATGATCAGCGTACCTGGTTGAAACGTACGGCCGCCAATGGTGAAGGAGCCTTCTGCATAACGCACTTTAATGCCCTGCTGCAGCAGGGAAGTGAGAAATCTTACGTCTTTGATGCTGTTCCAGGATGCCAGGTAAGCGTAGGGCTTCTGTACATCAGCAGCGGATGTGGCAATAACGGGCGCAGAATCTGATTTTGGACGAAGCTCCTGACGCAAAGCATAAGCAGGTAGTCCGTATGCATAGGGAATGGCCCAGGCGGTAATATCGTAGGTAACGGAATCTGTTAACCGTGACTGCGGCTCAAACAGTACCTGCAGCAGGTTGGAACGGGGTTGGAAAGCGCTGATCACCATATCTTCCTTTTCAACATCAAAGCTTTCCGTTTTATTGGTGAAGTAATTGAGTCCGCTGGCTTTGGTAACATTGGCGCCATACCCAAAAGCGATGTTATTACGTTTCAATAAGGTGGCAAGTCCGGCGAGTTTCTCTGTATTGCCGGCAGCTTTTATCACATAAGCTTTATACGGGCCGTCTGGTGCGCTGACGGCATTCTTAAAATAAGCCGTGTACTCGCCCATTATCTTCTGCGCCTGCCGGGAGGCTACCTCAATGGTAGACAAGCCGGTCGTAACATGGTGGGCTATACGATCCGTAAGCGTAAGCGTGTCATTATCCTGTTTCAGTACCGCCAATCCGCCGGCGCCGCCCCCACCCTGTTCGTAGGTCATACCGATTGCGCCGTTATAGGTGGGATAGGTATCTCCGTAGCTGGGATAGAAGAGATCGAACCGTTCTTTGGTAAAGTAGAGCCATCCTTTCTCATCGAAATACTTCGCATTGTTTTTGCCGATGAGGGTTTGCAGCTCACGTTGCCAGGGTTTGATCACATCATGAAAGGGCTCTGCCGCAGGGGCAAAGTAATAGGGCTCGTCGATGCCCTGTTCATGAAAGTCTACATGTACCTGGGGCATCCACTGGTTGTAGACACTGAGGCGCTGCTGGGACTCGGTTTGTGTTTGCCAGGCCCAGTCGCGGTTCAGGTCAAAATAGTAGTGGTTGGCGCGGCCGCCGGGCCAGGGCTCATGATGTTCCCATGCATAACGCTGCGGGTTGGGCGGAAAACTCTGCACCTGGTTATAGAAGCTGACGTATCGTTCACGGCCATCGGGGTTGAGGCAGGGATCGATGATCACAACGGTATTTTTGAGCCACTCCTGCGTTTGGGGGTTGTTCTTGTCTGCCAGCAGGTAAAGGGTGCGCATAGCCGCTTCAGTGGACACGGCTTCATTGCCGTGGACATTGTAGCTAAGCCAGACGATGACGGGGTGGTTGCTGTTGTTATTGCCCTTCCCGCCGGCAAGCTGCAGGTTCTGTTGCCGGATGTCCTGCAGACGGCTGAAGTTTTCCGGGGAGGCGATGATGGCCATCATCAGCGGGCGTCCTTCGTAGGTGGCGCCATATTGCTGTAATTGCATGTTGGGCGTTTGGGCGGCCACCGCTTTGAAATATTCCAGCACACGGTAGTGCGGGGTAAAGTGGCTGCCGAGGCGGTAGCCGAGGAATTGGTCGGGTGTAGGGAGGGATTGTGTAAAGCCGGGCAAATAGGCCAGTAGAATCAATAGTGCTGGCAAAAAGCATTTCCGCATACCTTAGGGTGGATTTTGTGTGACTAAGATAGGGAAATAAGCGGGAAAGGGCTTATTTCTTGTACAGGAGAATATCTGCGCAAAATGGAACAAACCAGTACACAACTGCTGAAGTAATTAAGAATATAGCGGAGGCACTCGATACTTCCGTTGACTACTTACTGAATGGTAGTTCCTCCGACAAGGCTAACGCTACATTACAGGATACTGAAGTAATTAGATACTTTAAAGAGATAGAGACACTGCCTGCGGATGATAAAGCAACGCTATTACGTGTTATTTCCGCCTTTATCAGGGATGTTAGAACTAAACAAGCTTATACGCATTGAGACGTCTAAGGATCGCTTTGCCTCTTCAAACACCAAAATTTAAAAGCAATTCGCACAAATAATAACAAAGGCCAGGGAGTGCGCTAGCGGGAGTGCACATGCCATTAACTGTGTAAACTTCAAAAAACGAGGTTCGTAGCAGGATCTATATTCTGATCCTGTTTTCAAAAATAGTCAAAAATTGATCTAGGACAATGCCCCAGTTTCTAATCGGCATTGTCCATTTTTTTGTCACCTCTCTCAATGATAGGTAGACAGATTTGAGCACTGCATCATCATTTGGGAAGGATAGTTTGTTCTTCGTGTACTTCCTGATCTTGCCGTTCAGGTTTTCAATCAGGTTGGTGGTGTAGATGATCTGTCGAATTTCAATGGGAAAATCAAAGAAGACGGTCAGCTCTTCCCAGTTGTCCTTCCAGCTTTTAATAGCATACCCATATTTGCCGCCCCATTTGGCTTCCAAGGCCTGCAGCCCAGCCTGAGCAGCTTGGCGGTTGGGGGCTGCGTAGATATCCTTCATATCATGGCTGAACTCACGTTTGTCTTCCACCGGCAGGTGCGCAAAATAACCAAAACCAAGGGAGCCTTTACTTCCGACATGGCTCTACTGAAGCTGATTTACCTAGCCACCCAGAACATCCAGAAAAAATGGACACAGCCACTACAAAACTGGAGTCTGACAGTATCCCAGTTATCAATTATATTTGGTGACCGGCTGAAATTGCAAATATAGACCGGGGAGCTAACGCCGCTCCCCCTTCCCCTGGCGTGGGGTTCCAAACATTGAAATAGAATTTGACACAGTTTATTTTACACTCCCGACTGCTTCAAACGCCAGAACTAAAAAAGCTTTTGCTAATAAATAAAATCCCCGATCTGATTCGACCGGGGATTTTTTATTTATTCTATTACTCTTTAGTACGAAGCTTAAATACTCAACATCAGCTACAGCGCTTTTACACAAAGAAAATTTTCAGTATAAAGAAAACTCTAAAATCAAAGCTATCCCAAGCAAGATATTAATTATAATACATGCTATTAAATAAATTCCCTTTAAACTGTACTTAATATTGAGAGCTTTTTCAATTTTTTCTGAATAAATTAAAAGAATAAAATAACCAACATTTAAAAAAAGCATATAAATAATTATATGGGGTAACATAAAAAAGATATTTACAAATCTTTTAGTCATCCGCATCAATAATACCAACATCCATAATACAGATATTCCTGTAAGCCCAATTATTAAATTAAATGTTATTACCTTTTTAATATAGTTATTACTCATATTGTTTAATGTCATTTATCTTCTACGTGGCCGATCCCCGAATGCTGGTAAATCCTTAAATATTCCCGCATCAGGAGATTCAGGCTGAATAATTTGCAAAGAAGGCATCCAGTTAGCCCATGGTTGCGTAAATCGAAAGCTAGACTTAATGAGCTTAACATTATAAAAATATCCATTCCTTATCGCTCTTTGATCACCTTCACTATCTCTTTCACCAGAAGAAATCAGAGCATGACCATTCGCTCCTAGCACAGCAGCGGCTATTGAAAATCCGGATTTCTTCATTGCATATCCCCAAAGAAATTGGCCTGCATCGTTTACATTATAAGCTGTGTTATACCCTTCGAATAAGAAGAACCCTCCTTCCTGATCAAATTGTATAACATCTCCATCGCCAGCACCCAATCCAGCAATAGGCAAAGTATAATTCCAATTAAAATCCATTCTATTACCCACTGATTCACCAAGAGCAAAATCCCATCTACTTAAAAGGCTTCTATTCTTAATAGATGACTTATTCATTATCCAAGACAAATTAGCATCGGAAATAAATCTTATTCCGAGATCTCCTGGATTCAGATTATCTAGTTGCTCCTTATCAATCGATAAATCATTAAAATTGAATGATCTATCTGTAACCCACCCCTTAAATTTTTTATTATTTACATCAGTAAACTCCTTATAGTGGCCTATTACTCCTGTTGCCCCACTCGCATGCAAATCTGTTCTTTCAAGAAATTGTCCATCACTACCAAATCTATAAGTGGTATCACCTAACGGATCAATAATTGATAATGGATTATTTACAAAAGAGACATAGGGACTTTCCCAAACTTTAGGGCGAACATCTACATTCCACCTTCTTGCTACTCTAGGATCATACTCCCAGAACAATGCTGAATAACTATTTCCCTCACCTTTTATCTCATCACTTTTCTCTTGCCCATTAAACCCATACCTATATTTACCCCCATCCCAGCTTCTATCCGGCTGCAACATCCCAAACGGATAATAATCACTCGCAGAAACTACATCCGACTCATAACGATCCACTAATGAACCATCCCCGGACACTCCCCGTTTGGCATCCGATACCGTAGCCAACACATTTCCCAGGTGATTGCCTAACTCAAAGAACTTTTTACGACGGTTAAAGTTAGCAAATTTTGCCATACCTAGTCCTTCCAGGGCAATACCGGGATTATCTTCGGATTCCATATTCGTAACACGGCTACTGATACCAAGCCGGCTGCTGCCGTACAGATCAACTTCGATCTGGCTGAGCTGGCCGTTACTGTAGTCACTCGCTCCATGGGAGTACACACTCATTACATTTCCACTGGCATCACGCACATACCAGGTAGTAACGCCATTCAGCTTTTTGCTGATACGGTTGCCTGCAGCATCATACGTATATCTAAGATCAAAATTGGATGGTTTACTGATCCTGCTGATTTTACCATATACCGTCCATTCAATATTGGAAATATTCTCCTGTTCAGATATGAGGTTCGCTAGCTTACCAGTGACTGTAACTGGGAAATTGATCATTGTACTATAAATCAAGCTAAGATCCTCTTTTATCGGCCCCACCAAATGTCAATTTAATTCCGAAATCGACACCAGTGGAAGCAACCGATTTGTTATACATTACAACACTCCACTTTTTATCGTTATTCAGCGGCTTTATGTCAATCGCCGATCCCATAATGGCGGAGAATACTGGCTTACCAGCTCCTGCTAAGGCAGCATCGAAAACATCGACCTTGCTAAAATCTCCATTAACTACTCCTTGGGCGACAACGTCTACCATGGATTAAGCAGCCAACTTCTGAACTGTATTGCCAGCTACAAGCCCATTACTCATCATTCCACCAGTTAAAACCATGGTAGCACTTGTCTGCATAAATGGGTCCTTTGCCAGACCAAGTCCCATACCTGGATCACCGTGTGACACCGGGTCCAATGCGGCTCTTTCTTCCATTTCCTTATTGTAGGCCATTTGATTTCTATATATATCAGCACACAGAATGCAATCACTAGCCCTTTTAAAGCTGGCCTGCCCTTTCTTGTTTGCACGCTCCACCACTTCATACATTTCATTTAACCTATTGGCTGTTGCGAGTCTTTCTTGTTCTTCTCTATACACCATCATAATTTACCTGTACAGAGGTATTCAAGTTTACTACAGGCGTCCGGAGCTCCCAACTTTCCAAACCGTCAAGATCGATTGAGTTAATTGGCTTGTTGGAGGCAAACTGATATGGTGTAAGTTCCGGATAACCTCTGGCCAATGGATCAACTGACAAAAATCTTGCAACCCTTGGATCATAGATCCGCATTCCATAGTCCTGTTGATTGCCTTTTCCTTTCACCTCATTGTCATTCTCTTTTCCATTAAATCCATAGCGGTAAGCTAAAACATTCATCCTTCGACCTGGCTGCATCATCCCAAACGGATAATAATCCTGCGCTGACGCCACATCCGCCTCATAATGCTCCATCATATATTCATCTTCAGACACCCCCATCTTCCTATCCGTCACTGTCGCCAACACATTACCCAAATGATTTCCCAACTCAAAGAACTTTTCATCACTTAGTTATTCGCCAACTGGGCGTCGATATCCTCATCATAGTTGTCTACACCCACGCTGTCGCTGATAAAGTTCGGACGTTTCTTTCCTGCTTCGCAGTGATAGGTCAGGCTGTCCATCCGGAGCGGTTTTCCAGCCCAGGTTTCGTTACCGTTACGTTTGTATTTCAGGATATTACCATTAGGATCGTATGTAACACGTTCTCCAAAATCCGGTATTGGTAGCGGCATCCAGTCCATGCTGCGCATCCATTGAAACGATCCTGTTCAGGGCGTCATAGTGGTATTGGTAAAGCAATGGCACTTCAACTTTAGGTACGTTTGGGCTCATGGCAGCGATGTTGCCGTTGTACAGCGGCCTGAAGTTGCTGCCGGAAGCAGTTACGCTTGCGAATGGTCTAACGATATTATTTATTGGTTTGTAATCATTGTCGCAAAAGTAGTTCAGTGAGAATCCGAACGCGTCACGGGGCGTAAAACCACCGTTAGTGTCATTTCCATCTATATCAGATGCAGGAGTGAGGCGGTGCCGTTCACACCTTTGAGCCATCCCTATAAATCAGTTTTTAAGAATAATATTTTTTTTGGATTAAAAAATAATGTAAATGCATATGTCACATTTTAGTGGGAGCAGATAGATTATATAAAGAACACGGATTACAAACACTTAGCAGCATTTATAATCCGTGATCCAATTACTTACTCGTCTACTATTTTACAAATTCAACTCCAGCCTCGCAAACAAAAACCGTCCATTATACCCGAACTGCGTAGCCCTGCGGCTGTAAATAAACTGGTTATTCGTTGTATTAGCCGGATTGGCCACTTTATCAGGATAAATATCAAACACATTATTGGAACCTATACTTAATTTCACTTCCTTCGTAAACTTATATCCCACTGATACATCCGTTACTACCTTGGGATCAAAGGTCTGGAAAAAAGCGGGATCATTGGTGGCTTCCTCTACACTGCCAAAATATACGTTGCGCACAAACACATTAAACCTGTTGATATTGTACGTTAACGTAAGATTGATCTTCTCACGGGGCACACTTCTTTCCAGGTAGATCCTGCTGGCGCGGCTGAAGTAGATATTCTCCTTACCGGCCAGCTTTTCTGACGCTTTCACGTCTCCTACCTGTTGTGTATAGGAGTAGGTACTTGCCAGGTCTGCGCGGAAATTGCCGCCGCCCAGGCGGGTGCCGTAGGTGAGCACTACATCCACTCCTCTTGTTTCAGAATTGATGGCATTGGCGAAGAACGCCGCACGGTTGGCATTGGCCAGTGACAGCAACTGGTAGATCTCGCGGTCTACCGGGGAAGCGGCAGAATCATTACGCCCCGAGAACTGGTCGGTATACACTATACGATCATTAATGCGGGTGTAATAGCCGTCTACCGTTAAATTGAACTTGCCGAATGTACCCGTGAAGCCCGCGCTGAGGCTTTTTGATTTTTCCGGTTTGAGTTTGGGAATGCCCAGCAGTTCTGCGGGACGGCTGTCATTGGTAAAGGTGCCTACTTCATACGGTACCCCGTCTACGAACAGCGTTGAGGTGCTGGAGTAAAAACGCTGATGCAGCGAAGGCGCACGGAAGCCGGTACTACCCGATGCACGTAAGGCAGTACGCTCAGTGAGCTTGTAGCGCGCAGTCAGCTTACCGTTGAGCGTAGAGCCGAAATCGTTATAATTCTCAAAGCGGACAGCGCCACCCAGCAGGAAAGCGCTGCTGAAATTTGCTTCCACATCCACATAACCGGCAATGGCGCTGCGGGCGGCGTTTACGGCGTTCTCCGGACGAAAGCCCGGAAATACCTGCGCGCCGCCGGGACGGGCCGAACCATCAGGACCGAACCTTGTATTGATAGCGCCCTGCGGATCGGGTATGAGGATGGGATTACCACTGCCGTCTACTCCTATCTGGGTAGCACGCCCATAGTCTGTATAGGAGTTCTCTTCACCGGCCTCCAGCTGATAGCGTTCAAAACGGTATTCTCCGCCAAAGGCTACATCAAGGCCCTGCAGTACATCAAACCGCTGCGAGAAATCAAGGTTGGTGGTATTCTGTGTGAATACCGGCCCGCCGGCATTAAAAGTAGTGGGCGAAGCTTTCTCCAGGGAAGCATTCAATGAATTCGCTACACTGAAGATAAACTGGTTTTGTCCGAAGGTATTGCTTACATCCACCTTCCATTTACCCAGGTTACCGCGGATGCCGAAAGACAGCGACTTATCATAGATATCCGAATGGATCTCCGGCAGAAAGCCCAGTGGATAGATGTCGAGCACATTGCGGCTGTCACTGGGCAAACGATATACGCCCGCTGCCTGACCGTTACGGTAGCCCAGGCCGCCGAAAAGATAAAACTCAGCATTGTTTTCCATGGGGATGCTGGCATTCAGGAAAAGCTGCCCGCTGCGCAGTTTTGACTGGCCGGCCCGCATGCGGATGTCATTACGGGTGATATTATTAGCCAGCAGGAAAGAATCCGTTCTATCGGCGCCGCCGGGATAAGCGCGGTATATAGGCCCCTCCCAGGGACCGGAGCGGTTGGTATAATTACGGTAGTCATAAGAGCCGCCCATATTAATGAAGCCGCCCTTATTTCCCAGCGGGATGCCGTAGTTGATACCGGTTTGCACGGTTTGTCCGTCAATGTTATCTACAGACTGTGAAGTAAAATTAGCGCCGGTGGTAACGTTCACGTTTAAACGATTCACACTGTTCTTCAGGATGATGTTGATCACGCCGGCAATAGCGTCTGAACCATACTGCGCAGCGGCGCCATCCCGCAGGATCTCAATGCGGTCAATAGCAGATGTGGGAATGGCATTCATATCAGTACCTACCGCACCGCGGCCAAAGGTGCCGTTCACGTTGACCAGGGCGGTATTGTAGCGGCGTTTGCCGTTCACCAGCACCAGCACCTGGTCCGGGCCCAATCCGCGGAGTGATGCGGGATCAATATGATCCGTACCATCTGCCACGGTCTGTGTGCCCGAACTGAAAGAGGGCGCCACATAATTCAGTATCTGGTTGATGGATACCTGCGGCGCATCCTGCGCTACTTTTTTTATGTCGATCACGTCCACCGGAACAGGCGTTTCCGTTTGCGTACGCGGCACCGTGCGGGAGCCCAGTACTACCAGCTCGTTCATGGTGGCGCCGGGCGTCAGCGTGAAATTCAACTCTACGGTTTGACCATAGCTTATCCTAACCGTCTTGCGCTGGGCCGAATACCCCACGAAGCTTGCCAGTACCGTGAACTCGCCTTCACCTACGTTGAAAGAATAGTTGCCGCTTGCATTCGTATAAGCACCGTTGTTAGAATTTACTACCTGTACGGTAGCGTTGGCCAAGGGCGCATTATCAGCTGTTACCTTTCCCTTTATAGTGCCAGTCGTTGGTTGTGCGAAGGCGTTAAAGCCGGACAGGCATGCTAACAATAACAGAAAAGGTTTGGAGGGTAGTTTCATAGCGATTCAGATTAGAGGGTTCAGATTTGGTTATATTCTAATTTACTAATTAAAACGCAAAATCTGAGCGTTTGAGGTTTGATGTGTGATGTTTGAAGTTCGTTTAAGGTTTGCTGTTAGATGAAGACGCCTGCCTTGAACTTCTGAACTTCCGACGAACATCAAACCTCACACATCAAACCTCAAACTTTCTGATAATGTTTAGTAAATTAGGCTCAAACTTACGTATGTAATGCGCCTGAGATTATTGTTTTTACCAGTACTCCTGATTGGAACACATGCTTTTGCCCAGTCTGCATCAACCATTGATCCGTATCAATATACTATCCGGAAAGAGGTGACCGTACAACATGGCGCCGTTGTTTCTGCCCACCCGCTGGCCAGCCACGCCGGTGCGCGTATATTACAGCAGGGTGGTAATGCCATAGATGCCGCTATTACCACACAACTGGCGCTGGCAGTAGTATATCCCGGGGCTGGTAACCTGGGCGGCGGCGGTTTCCTGGTAGGTCATCTCAGCGATGGCCGCAACATATCCATCGATTACCGGGAAATGGCGCCTGCAAAGGCCCACCGCGATATGTACCTGGATGCGGCAGGCAATGCCAACACAACACTCAGCCAGGAAGGACACCTGGCCGCCGGTGTACCAGGTACCGTAGCGGGCATCTTCGCTTCCCTCCCCTATGCCAGGCTGCCTTTGCGCAAACTGATACAGCCGGCCATCACCCTGGCAGAAAAAGGTTTCGCCATCACAGAAAAAGAAGCCCGCAGCCTCAATGCGCATGCGGAATTATTCAAACGGCTGAACACAAAGCCCACCCGCTTTGTAAAGGATACGCCCTGGAAAGCCGGCGATACCCTCATTCAGCCCGAACTGGCCCGAACACTGAAAAGGATCAGGGACAAAGGCATGGAAGGCTTCTACGGAGGTGAAACTGCCGCTATGATTGTAGCAGAAATGCAACGTGGCAAAGGCATCATCACCACGGCAGATCTGAAAGCCTATAAGGCCAAAGAAAGAAAACCCATCGTCTTCAACTATAAGGATTATACGCTCATCACCATGCCCCTGCCTTCCAGCGGCGGCATTGTATTGCAACAGATGATGGGCATGGTGGAAAAATACCCGCTGTCTTCCTGGGGCTTTCACTCGCCGCAGGCCATACAGCTGATGGTGGAAGCGGAAAGAAGGGCCTATGCAGATCGTGCAGAATACCTGGGCGATGCAGATTTTGTAAAAGTACCGGTGAAACAGCTTACGGATAAAAAATACCTGGAGCAACGCATGCAGGACTATGTGCCCAATAAAGCAGGTTCCAGTGTAGCCGTAAAAGCTGGCGCCCCCCTGCATGAAAGCGAACAGACCACACACCTTTCCGTGATGGATGACCAGGGCAATGCAGTAGCGGTTACCACCACCCTGAACGGCACCTATGGCAGCGGTGTAGTGGTAGGCGGCGCAGGTTTCTTTCTCAACAACGAAATGGACGATTTCAGCGTAAAACCAGGTGTGCCCAATATGTACGGACTGGTAGGCAACGAAGCCAATGCCATTGCCCCCGGAAAGCGTATGCTCAGCTCCATGACACCCACCATTGTACTGCAGCGCCAACGCCCTTACCTGGTAGTAGGTACACCGGGCGGCTCTACTATTATGACCTCCGTTTTCCAGACGCTGATCAACATACTGGAATTCAATATGCCGGTTTCGCAGGCAGTGAATGAAACCAAATTTCATCATCAGTGGTTGCCAGACCAGGTAGATGTGGAACCTGATTTTCCAGCCGGCATTATCAGCTCACTGGAACAGATGGGTTATAAGGTAACACCCAGGCGCAGCCCTATCGGCCGCACAGAAGTGATCCGCGTGAATAACAAAGGTATGCTGGAAGCAGTGGGCGACAAGCGGGGCGATGACAGTGCTGCCGGGTATTGATAAGCAGGGGGCTCACGGCAGCAACTTCAAACATCAGATTCCAAACACCAAACAATCAAAACTATGCCTGTTGCAAAGATCTATCTTGACAGTATCAAAAAACGATTCCTGACCTACAAGGTTTTGGGCGATAAAACACTGGAGCGGCTGAATGAGCAGCAGCTGAACTGGCAGCCGGATGAATACTCCAACAGCATCCACCAGGTTGTAAAACATATCAGCGGGAACATGTTGTCACGGTGGACAGACTTCCTCAGCAGCGATGGGGAAAAGCCCTGGCGCAACCGGGATACCGAATTTGAAGACGGCACCGCCGCCAAAGCGGATATTATAGCTGCCTGGGAAAAAGGATGGCAATGCATGATGCAGACCCTGGACAGCCTGCAGGACACAGACCTGGAAAAGACCATTACCATCCGCACCGAACCTTTGATCGTTATAGATGCGATCAACCGCCAGCTGGCACATATTCCCTATCATGTGGGGCAGATAGTGTATATTGGCAAAATGCTGCTGAAAGACCAATGGGAAAGCCTGTCTATCCCCAAAGGCGGTTCGGAAACCTTTAACAGGGAAATGGCGAAAAAAAATAACTAGCTTAAACATTAAAGTTGATATGCTGAGACTCAGAAACCTGCTATTACTCCTGCCTTTAACCACTTTGATATCCTGTGGCGGCAGTCGTAATGACCAGCTGCTGAAACACAAGAAATGGCGCGTGTATGATGTACAGGTGCCCAGCGGCGACCCTTATGACATTACGCAGGTAAACCAGGCCACAGAACTGAAAAGAGGTTATTACAGCGATGCCTACTACCAGTTCCTGGATAATAACCTGTTCATCGCTACGGTAGACGGCAAACCGGATTCCGGCAAATACCAGCTGCTCAGCAATGGCAGCATCATCAGCGTAACCGCCAGCAATGGCCTTCGTACTTCAGAACACCGCGTAACCGTAGTGCACCTGGACGACAAACTGTTTGATATGAAAGTTCAATCCGGCGAATATCATTTTGTATTGAAAACAAAAGCCGAATAATCTTATAACTGGTTAAAAGTTTGAGCATTTGAAAGTTTGAAGACCGCTCAAATTGGCTGGCCTTCTTCGAACTTTCAAACGCTCAAACTTTCAAACCTTCAAACCCTTACAGCATGGAAGCATTACAAACGCCCAGCGTACCCGGCAGAACGGTCATTGTAGACGGCAGAACCTGCCTGTTCTTTTCCGGATTCTCCTATCTGGGCATGCATGCCATGTCTGCATTCAGGGAGGCCTTCAAGGCAGGCATTGATCAATACGGCCCCGTATTTATGTCGTCAAGAGTAGCCAACCTACGTCTCAGCCTGTACGAAGAACTCGAGCATGCCCTGGCGGTACTGTTCCGCCAGCAGGCCGCAGCTGCCTTTTCATCCGGCTACCTGGCTGCGCAGGCCGCTATTCATTATGCCAGCTCACGTGGCGTTATACTGTATGCCCCAGGCACTCATCCTGCCTTACGCCTGCATGGGGATACCCCGCCTGCAACCCCCTGGGAACAATGGGTGGAAGAAACTGTAGCCAGGATAAACAACGCGCCCGATCATCACTTTGTGCTGGCTGCCGATGCCGTAAATCCCTTAACCAGCACCATTAACAACTTCGACTGGCTGCAGCGCATTGAACGCAGAACGATGATCGTGATCGATGATTCTCATGGTGCGGGTATACTCGGACCAGATGGCGAGGGAATCGTACATTCGTTGCCAGTACACCCGCCGCTGCGTTACCTGATCGCTGCCTCCACCGCAAAGGCTTACAGCATAGAAGGCGGACTGGTGGCAGGACATGCAGCTGATATTGCCGCGCTCAAAAAACAGCCCTTCTTTACGGCCAGTACCCCGTTTATACCAGCCAACGCTTATGCATTCCTGCAAAGCAGGACCTTATTTGCAGCGCGGCGCCATCAGCTGAAATTCAACATCGGCTATCTCCAGCAACTGCTAACAGGTAATACGATGGTACACAACCCGCATCACTTACCGGTATTTCTCTTAACACCCGGCGCAACGCAACCACCTATTGACAAATACCTGCTGGAACACGACATTATCATATCTTCTTTTGCATATCCCAACCCTGACAGTCCGCCCATTCACCGTATCGTCCTCTCTGCTCTTCACGATCCTTTCGACATGGACACCCTTGCGGCGCTGATCAATTAATTATTTTTATCTCTCTGAATGGCGGCCTCTTCCTGCTCAATTCTGTCTCCATTGTGATTCATAATGCGCATATCATTTCTTTCTACAGCCAGCAGCTCGCGGATGTTGTCGGCATTGGCGGTCAGCAGCGCCTGGTCCCAGTCGATCTTCCTGTCAAGACGCGCTACCCTGGATACACGGCCGGCGTCAACAGCTTTTTGTCTCCTGGCCTGAAGCGACATCATATCATCCTGCAGGGCTTCCTTCTCCTGTATCAGCTGAAAGATCTGCGCCTGCTGATCTTCCAGGTTAGACTGCAGGTCAAAGTTTTGTTGCTCCTGCTGCTGTATCTCCATTCTGTTCATAGCAATATCGTTGCGTACAGCAGGGTTACGGTCTCCGGCAAATGCACCGGTGCTCAACATGGCGGTAACAGCCATCAAACTCATCCTTTTCATTGTATTGATTTTTTCGTTTGTATTTTTTTTAAAAGTATCGGATATAAGACGCAGTATATATCACTACGTTTAAACCCGTTTTGCTTTTTAAGCTGTTCTTAATTTATGTTAAAGGAGTGTGAATACGGGATGGGATAACGTATTACAGGCAGAGGCCGTCAAAACCGTCATTAACAAGCTGCTAACAATAGTTATTTGTTTAGCAGACAAAAATTCGGGAACTTTAAATTGTTATAGAGAACAGTGAATCATTCTTCTTCCCTTGTTGTAGTATTTGACCTATTTCCTCTGAAACAGAACATATTTTTATAACTGATGCATGATTGCAGATGTGAATGACTTTCCAATATAAACGTGCATTGCATTGGTGAAGAACAAGCCGCGTAACCGGGCTTGCTGCGAAGTATTGAAATGCCAACTTGGGGCGCCCCTTTCTGAGCTTCAGCCGGAAGGGGGCATTTTTTTAACTGCTGCTGATGAGTGCTTAGCTGTCAGCAAAGCCCGTACGGCTTCACTAACAGCTAAGCGCGCTTTATTGTTTATAGATCAGTACCTCTACCTTTCCATCTGCAGTGATACTTCCGCGATACATTCCAGCGGTATTGAAAGGCATGGCAATATTCCCATCCTTATCAATGGCGATGAGGCCGCCATCGCCGCCAAGGGCAGGCACCTTCTTCATGATCAGTTCATCAGTGGCCTGCTGTATGCTGAGCCCTTTATACTCCATGAGGTCACTAACGGTTTTGGCTACACAGAGACGGATAAAGAATTCGCCCCAGCCCGTGCAGGAAATAGCGCAGGTAGCATTATTGGCATAAGTTCCGGCGCCGATGATGGGAGCATCGCCTACACGCCCAAACTTCTTGTTCGTCATGCCGCCGGTACTTGTAGCTGCTGCCAGGTTGCCCTGCTGATCAAGCGCCACCGCCCCTACTGTGCCGAATTTGTGATCTTTATTTTCAATACCCAGCAGGCTGGAAGAAGGTTTGTTCACCGCAGAATCGTGATCCAGCTGCGTTTTTCCGGCGCCCATCGCCTTTACTTTCTGCAGGCCTTTCCAGCGATCTTCCGTGTAAAAGTAAGAGGGGTTCACTATCTCCAGCCCCGCTTCTTTGGCAAACTGTTCTGCCCCCCGGCCTGTAAGCATCACATGCTGGGATCTCTCCATCACGGCCCGGGCCGCGCTGACAGGATTCCTGATCACCGTCACACCGGCAACGGAGCCGGCGCCCAGGGTTTTGCCATCCATCATCGCAGCATCCATCTCATTTTTGCCTTCATTGGTAAATACAGCACCTTTCCCGGCGTTGAACAGGGGCGAATCTTCCATTACCCTTACAGCTGCTTCCACCGCATCCAGGCTGCTGCCTCCGCGTTGCAGGATGGCGTATCCGCTGCGCAGGGCCTGTTCCAGCGCCGCTTTATACGCCTGCTCACGTGCAGGCGTCATCTGCGATTTTAATATCGTGCCGGCGCCACCGTGGATCACCATTACATACCGCTGTCTGGCCGCGGAAGTATCGCCGTCATGACGCATAACAGGGCCACTGACCGCTGTTGTCATCATCAGGGCTGTAGCTATCAAAGTACTTATCATGTCATAAATGTATAGTTCAAATACCAATTTCCAAATACCAATTTCCAAATACCAAATGCCAAATTCCAAACGGGCAATGTGCGTCGAATGTTAACGTTCTCTTAATTTTACTGGTGTAGTCCTTCATCCTTTGGAATTTGGCATTTGGTATTTGGAATTTAGCATTTGGAATTTCTATTTTGATACCTTTGCTGGATAAATGCGAATCGCTGAAAAAAGTACGTAAAATATTATCCATTGTCCTGCTTTCCCTGCTGGGCATTATCATATTGACGGGCATACTGGTGAACATTCCTGCTGTACAGAACTGGCTGGTGGGCGAAGCCACCCGCCGTCTGTCAGATCAGTTGCAAACACGTGTGGAGATCAGGGGGGTCAGCCTCCGGCTGTTTAACCGTGCCCGCCTGGAAGGCGCTTACATAGAAGACCGCCACAAGGATACCCTGCTCTATGCCGGGGCACTGGATGTGCGTATCACCGACTGGTTCTTTTTCCAGGATAAACCCGTGCTCAAATTCATCGGCCTGGAAGATGCCCAGGTGAACCTGGTAAGGCCCCGCAACGATTCGCTGTGGAATTACCAGTTCATTGTAGACGCTTTCAGCTCCCCCTCCACAGATACCAGCCGTAAAACAACGCCATCCAAAGGAGTGTCGCTGGACCTCCGCAAAATAGACCTGTACAACATCCGCATCAACAAAATAGACGCCTGGGTGGGCGAAGATATGCGGGGAACGGCCAGGCGTATTTACCTGGACGCCAAGAACCTGGACCTGCAAAAGCACAATGTGGATATACAGGAGCTGCTGCTGGACCAGCCTTCGTTTATAGTTTCCAGTTACTCCTCTTCCCCCCTTCGCAAGCGCAGGCCCAGAACCAATAATACCTCCATCCCCGCCGTAGACACCAGCGGTGAACTGCGCTGGAACAGCAGCAACTGGAAGCTGATCGTCAAAGAGCTGGCCGTTCGCAACGGGCTGTTTGGCGTGGAAAACCCGGAAGATTCATCCGCCGTGGAGGAAGGATATTTTGCCCCGCATCATATCCGCTTTGCCAATATCAACCTCACCCTGAGCAATACCAGCCTGGTAAAGGATAGTATCATAGGAGACCTGACCCTGAGCACCAAAGAACGCAGCGGCTTTGAAGTGAAGAAGCTCACCGCCCGTTTCAAGATGTCGCCCGTGGAAATGGAATTCTCCCAGATGGACCTCATCACCAACAGGAGCCACCTGCGCAACTATTACACCATGCAATACACAGATCTCAGCGACATGAGCGACTATGTAGACCTGGTATTCATGAAGGCCCGCTTTATCAACAGCACATTATCCTCCGACGATATCGCCTACTTTGCTCCTCCCCTTTCCGGCTGGAAAAAGGAGATCTCCCTGAACGGCGTGGTAAAAGGACCCGTAAGCAACCTGGATGCGGACAGCGTAAGCCTGCACGCAGGTAATACCACCCTGAAAGGGCGCATGAGAATGCGCGGCCTGCCCTATATCGATGAAACTTTCATGGATTTCCAGGCAGAACAGCTGGTCACCACCGGCGAAGATGTAGAGCGCATCTTCCCCACCGTTAAGAACGTACAGCCCGTCCATATAGAGCGCCTCACCTCCATCGGCTTCCAGGGAAGCTTTACCGGTTTCGTGAACGACTTTGTGGCCTATGGTAAATTCCAGACCAACCTGGGCAACGTGGATTCTGACCTGAACTTCAAAACCAGCGGCGATGTGCCCGTTTACTCCGGTAGCCTCGTCACCAACAACTTCAACCTGGGAGCCCTGCTGGATGTAGGGCAGTTGTCCACGGTCTCCCTCAGCGCCAAAGTGAACGGGGCAGGTTTTAACCTGCGTACCCTGAAGGCAGCCGTGGATGCAGATATCAAACAGATCTCCCTCTACAACTATACCTATACCAATATCAAGACCAAGGGGGAAATGAACCGCAAGTTCTTCAACGGTTCCCTGGCAGTGAATGATCCCAACCTGGACATGGACTTTGCGGGGACTATCGACTTTAACGGCGCCGTGCCGGTGTTCCGCTTTAATTCCGAGATACGGAAAAGTCACCTGAAAGCGCTGCAGCTCACCGCCGATTCTATTACCCTGCAAAGCCGGCTGGACCTCAATTTTGCCGGCAGCAATATCGACAACTTTGACGGCACCGCCCGCGTATACGATGTTTCGCTCTACAAAAATCAGAGCCGTGTGGACTTTGATTCACTGAACGTGAGCACCCACATGGAGAACAACGTAAAAGTGCTGGATATCAAAGGCAATGAGATCACCGGCTATGTGAAGGGCAACTACAGCTTCATGGACCTGCCCAACGCCTTTAAACTTTTCCTGAATAAATATTACCCCAGTTTCTTCCCTTCGCCGCCCTCAGGTGATATCCGGGAAGACTTCAGCTTCGAATTCCAGTTCGGTGAAGTGGATAAGCTGATACGCGCCTTTACCACGCAGGTATCCGGCTTTGACCAGACCCACGTAAGCGGGGCCCTGAACACCATCCAGGGCGCTATCTCCCTGAACGCCAATGTGCCGATGGCCGGTTACCAGGGCTATAACATACAGGACCTGCAGCTGAAAGGCAGCGGTAACTTCAATAAGATAGACGTCAGCACCGCTATTGGCAAGGTATCCTCCGGCGACCGCGTATGGATGCAAAGCCCCCTGATCCTGGCCAGCTCCAGTCATGATACTTCTTTCATCAAGATGGACATGTCATCGCTGGACTCCTCCTCGCTGGATGGTTTCTATGCACGGGTGATCACTGTAAATGAGGGCGTCAAGATCAACTTCCTCAACAGCGCCTTTACCGTGAACGAACGGCAGTGGAATATGACGCCCGGTAACGAAATCTACTGGAGCAAACATTTCCTGACCATCAGCAACCTGCAGGTTACACGTAATGACCAGAGCATTACCGTTGAGACCAATGAGTTCAACCCGGACGAATCGCGGTTCATGATCACGCTGAAAAACCTGAACCTGGCAGATGTGATCCCCGGGCAGCTGATCACCATGCCCATAGAAGGACTGGCCAACGGTACGATCAATATATCTGACCCAACGCGCAACCTGGATATAGACGCCGATATTACCACCAGCGGCCTGCGGCTGAACAACGACTCCCTGGGCCTGGTAACGTTGCAGGGCGGTTTCCGCCAGCAGACGGGCGAAATGAACGTGGAAATCCATTCCAGGAACGCCGGGCGGAACTTCAGTATCTCCGGCCTCGCCGGCCTTACAAAGGACAATAAGCAGCTGTCTGCCACCGTAGACCTGAACGGCACTTCCATAGATCCCCTGAACCGCTACCTGGGCGATTATGTGACCGATCTGTCGGGGCTCGCTACCGGTCAGCTAACCGTGAGCGGTACTACAGACCGCCCTTCGATCAAAGGAAAAGTGCAGCTGGACAGCGCAGGGATCAAGGTACTATACCTCGGCACCTACTATAAAATACCCCGCCTGAATATCAATGTGGATGATAACCTGATCGAGTTCGGCAACTTCAGCATCATTGATAAGTATAACCACCGGGCCAACGCCAGCGGCTATATTTCACATGACCATTTTGAGAAGCTGAACTTCGATTTTGACGTAACAGGCCGCAACTTCCTGTTCATGAATACCTCAGAGGCAGACAGCGACCTGTTTTATGGCGATGTGATCGCAGACGGGAAGATCTATTTCTCAGGCCCGCTCAATGATATGCAGATGCATATCCTCGCCAGGCCGGTGAAGGGTACCCATTTTTACCTGCCCATGTCTGATACCAAGGATATCGGCAAGTACGACTATATTACTTTCAAGACCTATGGCACCGAAATGGAGCCGGTCAAAAAGAAGAAGAAGGATAATGTGAACCTGAACATCCGCCTGGACATTGCCGCCAACCCGGATGCCCAGATAGACGTGATCCTGGACGCTACCACCGGCGATGTGATCTCTGCCAACGGTAACGGTAACCTGCAGATCAACGTAAATACGGATGGTGATTTCACCATGTTTGGCGATTATGAGATCAACAACGGATCCTATACGTTCACCTTCCAGCGCCTCACCAGCTGGAAATTTGATATCACGAAGAGCAGCACCATTTCCTGGAACGGCGATCCGCGCGAAGCCAGGATGAACATCACCGCCAAATACACCGTACCTAAAGTGCTGCTGTATAACCTGGTAGGACAAATGGGCTCCGCCAGCTCCGATAAACTGGCCACCCGACAGGAAAGGGTGGATGTAGTGGTGAACCTGCGCGGAGAAATGATGAAGCCCGATATTGCCTATGAAATACAGCTGCCGGATGTAGGCTCCCTCTCCTATGAGAGCGGGGTGGCTGCCAGGCTGCGCGAGATCAACCAGGACCAGAACAAGGCCCTGCTGCAGGTGTACGGACTGCTGCTGTTCAACCAGTTCCTCCCGAATGATAATACCGCCACCGGCGGCGCGGGCATTGTGGGCAGGAACAGTGTGGGTCAGGCATTATCTGCCCAGGCTTCCGCCATCCTGAACAACATTACCGGCGCCTTCCTCAAGAACAGCGGCATAGGCATCAACGTGAACTACCGCGCCTACAACGTAGGCAATACCGTCAATAATGACAATATAGACCGTAACCAGCTGAGCGCCGGTATTACCGGTAACCTGTTCAATAATCGTGTACGCATTTATGTGGGTGGCGATTACGACTGGGGCAATACCACTACCAGCGCCAATGCCAACCGTTTTGCGGGGGACTTCAGGGTAGAATACCTGCTTACACCGGATGGGCGTATCCGTGTAAATGCCTTCAGTAAGACTGATTATGATGTGTACAACCTGGTGAACCGTAACAAAGCCGGTTTAGGTATTTCGTACGTACGTGAGTATAACCGCCTGCGCGAGCTGTTTGAATCAAGACGGCCATCCAGGCGTTTGCTGGATTCTATGAGAAGAGCGGAGGCCCTGCCACCGGAAGACTCAACGAAGAAGAAGAAAGTATGAAAAAAATTACTTCATCGCACCCCGCTCCGTCTTGCAACAACTAAAGACCCTAACTTTTCAGTATCTCATGCCCCAGCTTATCCCGCTTTGTCTTCAGGTAAAACTCATTATGCGGATTAGGGTGGATCTCAATAGGTACGTTTTCCACGATCTCCAGTCCGTAACCGGCCAAACCGGCGCGTTTACGGGGGTTATTGGTCATCAGGCGGATCTTGCCGATCTTAAGATGGCGAAGTATCTGCGCCCCAATACCATAATCCCGCTCGTCCATCTTAAAGCCCAGTTCCAGGTTGGCTTCTACGGTATCGCGGCCTTCTTCCTGGAGCTTATATGCCTTTAATTTGTTGAGCAGTCCGATGCCACGGCCTTCCTGGTTCATATACAGGATGAGGCCTTTGCCTTCATTTTCCACCATCTGCATGGCGGCTGCCAGCTGTTCGCCGCAGTCGCAGCGGAGAGAGTGGAGGATATCGCCGGTAAAGCAGGAAGAGTGCACACGTAAGAGCACCGGTTCATCTTTATCCCAGTCGCCCTTTTTGAGGGCCATGTGCATATTGCCGGAGTTGAGCTGTTTAAAAGCGATCAGCTCAAAATTGCCATGTTTGGTGGGCATCTGTACCCTCACCTCTTCTTCTATAAGGGTTTCGGTACGGAGGCGGTATTCGATCAGGTCTTTGATGGAGACCAGTTTAAGATCAAAGCGGGAGGCAATCTCGCGCAGCTGCGGGAGGCGGGCCATAGAACCGTCTTCGTTCATGATCTCTACCAGTACGCCGGCCGGTTCAAAACCTGCCAGCCGGGCCAGGTCGATGGTGGCTTCGGTATGGCCGCTGCGGCGCAGCACCCCTCCTTTTTTGGCTTTGAGGGGGAAAATGTGCCCTGGTTTGCCCAGGAATTCGGGGCGGGTATTGGGATCGATGAGGGCCTGTACGGTTTTGGCCCTGTCGTGGGCAGAAATGCCGGTTGTACAACCATGTCCGAGGAGGTCAACGCTCACGGTAAAGGGAGTCTGATGGAGGGCGGTATTATCGCGGACCATCATCTCGAGGCCCAGCTCTTCACAGCGCTCTTCAACGAGGGGAGCGCAGATAAGGCCCCTGCCGTACATGCTCATGAAGTTGATGATTTCCGGAGTAACGTTACGGGCTGCTGTAACAAAATCCCCTTCATTCTCACGGTCTTCATCGTCTACCACTATCACCAGTTTTCCTTTTTTGATGTCTTCTATGGCTGCTTCAATTGTGTCTAGCATATATCGAGATCAGTCTGTATGAAATAATGGGCAAAGTTATGACAAATTAGGCAGCTTACGTCAGGCCGGTAAGCCGGTGGTGCTTACCGGTGGGTAAGTGTAAACAAATAAGTGGCTTCCCGGTACCGGGCCGGGCTGAAAAGCATCTGCAGTCGTATTCTATACCAGGATGTTATGTAGATGTTATGTAGATGTTATCTAGATGTTATGTAGATGAGCGGTATCTTATTAGATACAGCTGATCTACCGCTCAACTACCCGATAACTACCTTGATAATACCGGGGATATATAAGAACTATCCGAATCTGGATGAAAACTTATTGGGAACCACCACAAGTTACGCCACTTTTCCACATTTTTTACATATTACACTTATCAAAATTTGAAAAACTGTAATTTCTTGTGACAGTCTTTGCAAAAATGGAAACATATAGGGAATTAACTGGAATACTGTTTAAGGGGTATGCCTGAACCACTGAAAACTATCATGGCTTAACAATTTGTTAATTCAACGTTAAAATTTTCAGCCAATTATTTCTCAATTTTGCGGCATAATCAAACTGCAAAATATGGGATTTCACAAATTTCTACTCACTGTTACCCTCGTCGTGAGTGCGTTTATCTCCTATGCCCAGGTTACTACCAGCGGCTTAACCGGGTCGGTTAAGGATGATAAAGGCGAAGGCCTTATCGGCGCTACGGTAAAGGCAGTACACGTTCCCTCAGGTACCGTTTACGGCACTACAACCCTCGAAGGCGGCCGTTACAACATACCCGGGATGCGTGTTGGTGGCCCCTATACGGTTACCGTCAGCTATATCAGCTACAAGGAAGAAAGGGCTGAGAATGTTAACCTGCCCCTAGGACAAACTTTCAAGATCGACTTTAAACTGGAGACAGAAGCCACTGCCTTACAGGAACTGGTGGTAACCGGCAGACAGGACCGTACTTTTAACAGCTCCCGTACCGGTGCGGCTACTACCATCACCCGGGAGCAGCTGAACAACCTCCCTACCCTGAGCAGGGGCATTCAGGACTTTACCAAGTTAACCCCCCAGGCAGGTAAAGGTTTGAGCTTTGCGGGCAGAAACAACCTGTATAACCGTTTTACGGTGGATGGTTCCCTGTTCAGCAACGCTTTTGGCCTGTCTGACCTCCCCGGCGGCCAGACCAATGCCCAGCCCATCAGCCTGGACGCTATTGATCAGCTGCAGGTCAACGTGGCGCCTTATGACGTAAAGATGAGCGGTTTTACCGGCGCCAATATCAACGCCGTAACCCGCAGCGGTACCAACGAATTCTCCGGTTCAGTGTATAGTTTCTTCAAAAACAATTCACTCACCGGCAGCAGCATCAAAGGCACCGACGTTACAAAAGACGAATATTCTCTCAAACAGTATGGTTTCCGTGTAGGCGGGCCCATCATCAAAAATAAACTGTTCTTCTTCATTAACGGAGAACTGGAAAGGCAAACCTCACCCGGCAGCACCTGGGTGCCCAACAGGGGACAATCAGGCGCTAATGTGAGCGGGGTAAGGGCTTCTGCGCTTGATTCTGTGAAGAATTTCCTGACATCCCAGTTTGGTTATGACCCCGGCGCCTATGAAGGATATGAATTTGAACAGAACAACGATAAGGCTACTGCAAGGCTTGACTGGAACATCAATGAGAAACACCGCCTGAGTGTGCGTTACTCCTACCTGAACGCCATCAGGGATATTTCTCCCAGCACATCCAACTCCAATGGCCGCAGGAACAGCAGCACCTCTATCGTGTTTGAGAATATGAAGTACCGCCAGCACAACAAGATCAACTCTGTAGTTGCTGAACTGAACAGTACTTTCTCCAACAAATTTTCCAACAACCTTACTGTTACATACAGCGCTTTCCGTGATTACCGCGAAACATTCGGGAACAACTTCCCGGTGGTGGACATCGAAGAAGGCGGCACCAACTATATTTCATTCGGTTCAGAACCCTTCAGCGGTCTTAACTTCCTGAACCAGGACCTGTTCCAGGCAGCCAATAACTTTAACATCTATTCCGGTAAGCACACCTTTACCATTGGTCTTGCCGGCGAATACTTCAGGTTCTCCAACGGCTTTGCCCAGTTCTATTATGGCCAATACAGGTATGCTTCGCTGGCAGATTTCTATGCTGCAGCAGGTGGCAATACGGCGGTAGGTCCTACTCAGTACCAGGTAACTTATTCTGCTGTAAAAGGAGATAACGCGCCTGCTGCCAAACTGAGCGCAGCAACTATTTCCGTATATGGGCAGGATGAATTCCAGATCAAGGATAATTTAAAATTGACCTACGGACTGCGGTTGGATGTTCCATTTTACCCCACCAACCTTCAAAGCAACCCGATTGTTGACGGTATGACCTTCCGCGATGGAGAGAAGTTAGATGTCGGTAAACTGCCCAAAGCAACGATATTATGGTCTCCCAGGCTCGGATTTAACTGGGACCCGTTCAATAACCAACAGGTGCAGGTACGTGGAGGTACAGGCATATTCACAGGTACTATCCCTTATGTGTGGGCGGTGAATCAGGCGGGCCAAAACGGCCTGTTATTCGGGAGCATATTTGCCCAGGGAAGCGCCGCCGGAAGCTACGCTTTCAGCCCGGATCCGAACCAGCCTTATATTCCGCCGGGTCGTGAAGCCTCATCTTCCTTCGCCATCAACGTAATGGCCAACGACTTCAAATATCCCCAGATATGGAGGTCTAACATCGCCGCCGATATCAAATTACCGGGCGATGTGATCGCTACCGTTGAAGGTATCTATACCAAAGACATCAACGCTGTTTTTCACCGCGATGCCAACCTGGTAAACCCGACAGGTAAAAGCGTAGGTCCGAATGCACGTGATACTTTCCCCGGCGGCAATGCCAACCGTATCAATTCTGCGATCACCAACGCCATTGTACTGGATAATATCAGCAAAGGACATTCCTACTCTTTATCCTTACAGTTGCAGAAAGCCTTTGACTTTGGCCTGTACGGCTCCGTAGCTTATACTTATACCAATGCGAAGGATATTACTTCCAGCCCGGGCTCACAGGCCAACAGCGCCTTCTCCGGTAACCAGATCGTTAATGATCCGAACAAACCCGTACTGTCTTACACCAACTTCCTTGTAAAAAACAGGATCGTAGGTATGCTGTCTTACAATATCAAATATGCGAAGATACTGGGTACCACCATTTCCGTGGTATATGAGGGCGCTCCCTTTGCGGATGCCTTTAACAACAGCCGCATCAGCTACGTGTACGGCGGCAGCATGAATAAAGACAACTCTACCAGCAATGACCTGATCTACATTCCCAGGGACCAGAGCGAGATCACGCTGATCCCCACCAATGCAGGCGACACCCGTACGCCAGACCAGATATGGAATGACCTGAACCAGTATATTTCCAGCAGCAAATACCTGGACAGTCACAGAGGTCAGTTTGCAGAAAGGAATGGTGATCAGTATCCCTGGTTCCACCGCTTCGATGTAAGGCTGGTACAGGATGTTGATTTCACTAAAATCGCACCCAAATCAAAAAGCAAGCTGCAGTTTACACTGGACATTATCAACTTTGCCAACCTGCTGAATGACAGCTGGGGGGTAGCGCCTGCTACCAATGCTACCAACTTCCTTTCCTTCAGGGACTTCAGAGGACCTAACGGAACGGCTCGTTACTCTTTCAACAGGCAGGGCACTACAAATAATATCTTTATCGATGATCCCAGCATTTTGTCAAGGTGGCAGATGCAGATCGGTCTGAGGTATATTTTCAATTAATGATCGTTACAGGTTATTGTATAAAAAAGAGGATGTCACTTCAAAGTGCATCCTCTTTTTTTTGACCATAACTCCTTACAGTTACCGTTCGTAAACAAAACCCGCGCTTATCTGACCGTTAATAAACTCAACCGGATTGCCCTGATCCGGTTTCTTTATTTTTACCGCATCCAGGAACGTTTATGAATAACCTATGTTGACCATTGCTCGCATTGCAATTATCCATTAATATTTAACTGTTCATCTTAAAACACAATCCCGTGAAACAAACCCGTAACCCTTTTAAGCAAAGCGCAGCGCTTTGGCTGATGACCGCCCTTCTTTTCAGCGCCTGCCGTAAGCAGGAAACAACACTGCAAACTGAAAAAGAAACTTCCAACACAAACTGTTCCTGCGGGAACGAAGAAGCTTTTCCAGACACCCCGGGCGAACTGGTGTCCTTTAAGGATAACAACGGCCAGGTAAAGCTGACACTGCTTAAGAAAAAGGATAAATATATTCTCGGCGGAGACATGATCCTTTCAGAAAACCAGGTGGCATTCTTAAAGAACCAGGCCAACAAAAGCGATACAACGGCGCGGACAGGTATTGCGCAGATGATCCATTTGTGGCCCAACCATACCGTGTACTATACTATCAACCCCGGGTTGCCGGACCAGTGGAGAGTAAGCGACGCGATTGCACACTGGGAAAGCCATACCAACATCAGGTTTGTTCAAAGAACCAACCAGCCTGATTATGTTGAATTTGTGTGGGGAAACGCCTGCGCTTCCAATATCGGCATGATCGGCGGCCAACAAACGATCATCCTGGCCGACGGCTGCTTCACCGGGCAAGTGATCCATGAGATCGGGCACGCCATTGGTTTTTTCCATGAACAAATGCGCACAGACCGCAACAACTATGTTATTGTAAACCTGAACAATGTTGAACCGGACAGGCTTATTAACTTCCAGACCTATTCCGCCATTGGTGTTCCGGGCTTCCAGATAGGCGCCCTGGATCTGGGCTCTGTCATGATGTACGGCTCAACATTCTTTTCCCGTAACGGACTACCCACCATTACGCGCCTGGATGGTTCTACCTTTGATGTGCAGCGCATTGGCCTGTCTGCCGGCGATATCGAAACCTACAACCACATGTATAACCGCCCCTATGCTATTCCTGTACGGGGAGCAATGGACGCTACCGGCGGCCCGGATTGGTACCAGTATTCCTGGGATGTATACCTGACTGCCTATACAAACTATACCGCTACCACACCATTGACGGTAACAGCGCCTATGACCGTAGTGGTGAAGAAGGTGACCACTTCCACCAATAACCCTACACCTTATGTACAATACTACAATGTCACTATTCCAGCTGGCGCCAATAGCGTGTACCTGGGTAAAGACATCTATAACGTAGAATATGTTGGCGGTACCGGGAACTTTATTGTGGAAGACAACTGGCAGATAGATAAGATCATTCCCTCCACGCCCTGATCCTGTAAATGATAATTGCTATAAAAAGTCCGGATACTACATTATCCGGACTTTTTTGTAGGGCTTTTTCCTTACTTTTATTATGTGACGGACAATCACTGCCAATGGCACTCCTGCTCAGCCGGGAAGTTATACTGCCACACTATCTATCCCGTATCAAATGGTGCTGTAAAAGCAAGTTCTTAAACCATAAAAATCGTTAACGGATGAAAAAAATAGGCCTGCTCTTTGGTCAGGAGACCAACTTCCCGCTTGCTTTAATTGAGCGTATTAACCAGCAGAAAGTACGTGGCATCACCGCAGAAGCGGTGCTGATAGACAAAGTGCTCCAGGGAACCGACAGCGGTTACAGCGTAATACTGGACCGTATTTCGCATCATGTGCCCTTTTACCGCTCCTGGTTAAAACACGCCGCGCTGAACGGGGCTGCAGTGCTCAATAATCCTTTCTGGACCAGCACCGATGAAAAGTTTGTGAATAACGAGCTGGCCCTCCGCACCGGCGTAGCTATACCCAAAACCGTATTACTGCCTACTGCCAGTCATCCCCCACATACCAACTCAGACAGTTTCCGCAACCTGGCCTATCCTTTTGACTGGGATGCGATATTTGAATATACAGGCTTCCCAGCCTACCTGAAACCCGTTGCCGATGGCGGCTGGCGCAATGTGCACCGCGTACAGGACCGAGATGAGCTGTTTGCCCGCCACGCGCAAACCGGGCCGGAAGTAATGCTGCTGCAGGAAGAGATCCATTTCGAATCCTATTTCCGCTGCTTCTGCATAGGCAACGAAGTACGGGTTATGGGCTATGATCCCAGGCGCCTGCATCATCACAGGTACCAGACGGAATTCCACCCTGACGCCAGCCTGCTGCAAACACTGGCGCAACAGGCACTGAAACTGAACCAGTACCTGGGCTACGACTTCAACACGGTCGAAATGGCCGTACGTGATGGCGTACCTTACGCCATCGACTTCTATAACCCTGCCCCTGAAGCCGATGCCCACCTGATAGGCGATGAAAACTTTGAATGGGTTGTGCAAACCAGCGCCGGCTATCTCATAGAAAAAGCGCAGGCACATCAGCGCAACGGCAATAACCTTACCTGGGGCGGATACCTGCAGCAGGCTGGTCAGGCCGTAAAGCCTAAAGCAGGTAACGCCAAAGCCACTAAAACAACGGCAAAAGCGGCCACCAGAACAAATGCCAAAGCAGCTGCCAAACCTGCGGAGAAAACAAACGGCAAAGCGGCAGCCAAAGCGAAGAAAGCGGCAGGCACCCAAAGTCCTGAATAATCCGCCCCATGCAGCTTAAAGATACTTTGTATCTTTAATTCGTAATTAATTAATATGTTCCAACACTTCACGCTTGGCATAGAGGAAGAATACATGGTGATGGACCCGCAAACCCGGGAACTGCGCTCGCACGAGCAAAAAATAGTAGAACAGGCGCACAAGGTGCTGCGGGACAAAGTAAAGGCGGAATTTCACCAGGCGGTAGTGGAAGTGGGCACCCAGATCTGCGCCAACATTGAAGAGGCCCGGGAAGATGTGGCCATGCTGCGCAAAACCATCTCCGGCATTGCCGGCGACCTGGGCTACAGCATCGGCGCTTCCGGTACACATCCTTTTTCCAAGTGGGAGCTGCAGCTGATCACCGACCATCCCCGCTACTTCGAGATCGTCAATGAAATGCAGGACGCCGCCCGCTCTAACCTCATCTTCGGGCTGCATGTGCATGTTGGGATGGAGAACCGGGATATGGCCCTGCACATCGCAAATTCAGTACGCTATTTCCTGCCGCATATCTTTGCCCTCAGCACCAACTCCCCCTTCTGGGAAGGCCGGAATACGGGCTTTAAATCCTTCCGCACAAAGGTGTTCGACAAATTTCCCCGCACCGGCATACCAGACTATTTCGGCAGCATTGCCGAATACGACAACTACATTGCACTGCTCATCAAAACCAACTGTATTGACAATGCCAAGAAGATCTGGTGGGACCTGCGGGTACACCCCTTCTTCAACACGGTGGAATTCCGCATCTGCGACGTACCGCTCACGGTGGATGAAACCTGCACCCTGGCAGCCCTTTTCCAGGCGGTGTGCGCCAAGATATACAAGCTCCGCGCACAGAACCTCAACTTCATTATCTATAACCGCGCCCTGGTGAATGAAAACAAATGGCGTGCATCCCGCTACGGCATTGACGGTTACCTGATAGACTTCGGCAAGGAAATGGAAGTGAACGCACGGGCACTGATATACGAACTGCTGGATTTTGTGGATGATGTAGTGGATGAGCTGGGCTCCCGGCCTTTCATTGAAAACGCCAGGAAGATGCTGGAAGAAGGTACCGGGGCGGATAAGCAGCTACGGAAATACGAGGAGACCGGTGACCTGGTAGCGGTAACGGATTATATACAAACGCAGTTTCTACTGGACATTTAACAGGGTCCCGGGACTTTCTTACCTTTGCCCTATGAGCCTGCCTGTTAAACAACACTGGAAAATAGCCGTGCTTGACATGTATGAAGGAGTGCCCAACGAAGGCATGCGCTGCATCCGTGAAATACTCGCGGAATATGGCGCACGCAACGGCCTTCAGCTGGAAGTGCACGAATTCGAAGTGCGCCGGCAGCAACAGGTACCCGATCTCTCCTACGATATTTACATCTCTACCGGCGGTCCCGGCAGCCCGGTTGAAAGCGAGGGCAGCGAATGGGAGAAAGTCTACTTCGGGCTGGTAAACGGCTTAATGCAGTGGAACAGCGCTCAAACGCCTAAAAAGCCCATGCTGTTCATCTGCCATTCCTTTCAGCTGATGTGCCGCTATTTTCAACTGGGCGAAGTATGCAGGCGAAAATCACCGGCATTCGGGGTATTCCCGGTGCATAAGGTGAATGCAGGTGTAAAAGAAAACAGTTTCCGCCTCCTGCCCGATCCCTTCTATATTGTAGACAGCCGCTTCTGGCAGGTGATCTCGCTGCGGCAGGATAAAATGGAGGCGATGGGTGCAGCAGTGCTGGCCATAGAAAAAGAACGCCCCCATGTGCCCCTGGAAAGAGCGGTGATGGCTATACGCTTTACCCCGCAGTTCCTGGGCACACAGTTCCATCCCGAAGCAGATGCCGCGGGTATGCGTAAATACCTGCTGGAAGAGGAGAAAAAAGCGCATGTGATCCGCCACTACGGCGAAGAAAAATATACGGACATGCTGGAGCAGCTTACTGATCCTGAAAAGATCATGCTCACACATAACCGGCTCATACCTACATTCCTGAACGATATCATTTATGATCCCAGCGTTACGCACATATTACAATCAACACTTCAGCCAAAGTAAATACACCGCGTTCTTAGACAGCCTGGCCCGGGAAGCAGGACAAGCGCCTGCCTTCAGGGTTGCCGAAACCCCGGTGTTTGTACCCGCCGCCCTCACCAGTAAACTGGTGCAGGCCTGCGAAGAGATCGTTGAAGTAATATTGCGGCCCGATTTCAAATCATTAACGGCAGACGCCATTCCACACCACCTGAAAGTGCCGGGAGAAAATGAGCACCCGCATTTCCTGGTCATCGACTTCGCCGTTTGCCGCCAGGAGAACGGCGAGCTGGCGCCCCAGCTCATAGAACTGCAGGGCTTTCCCAGCCTCTTCGCTTTCCAGGAACTGATGGCCCGCCAGTTCCGTACGCATTTTAATATACCCAACACCGTAGACAATTTCTTCAACGGTCTGGATAGCAACAGCTACTTTGATCTGCTGCGTGAACTGATCTGCGGACCGTACGACCCAAAGGAAGTGATCCTGCTGGAACTGCGGCCCGAAGAACAGAAAACACGGATCGACTTTTACTATACACAACAAAAGCTGGGCATTACGCCCGTTTGCATCACCAGCCTGATACAGGAAGGGTCCAGGCTTTACTATAATCACAACGGAGAAAAAGTTCATATAAAGCGTATATACAACCGCGTTATCTTCGATGAGCTGTTCAGAAAGGAACCTCCGCCAGGCCCCTATCCCAACCCGTTCCAGGAACTGGATGTGGAATGGATCACGCACCCCAACTGGTTCTACCGTATCAGCAAGTATATGCTGCCGCTCATTCACAGCGAGTATGCGCCAAAAAGCTGGTATTTGCACACCTTACCGGTAATACCGGCTGACCTGGAACACTATGTGTTAAAGCCCTTGTTCTCCTTCGCCGGACAAGGGGTGATCATCGATGTAACGCCAGCGGATATAGACAAAATTACCGACCCGGAAAACTGGATACTGCAACACAAAGTGCAGTACGCGCCTGTAATTTACACACCCGGCGCGCCCGCCCACTGTGAGATACGGATGATGTACATCTGGCCTGATGGAAGTCCGCGCCCCATGCTGGTACACAACCTGGCCAGAATCAGCCGCGGAAAAATGATCAGCGTAGGCAGCAACAACCAGGACACATGGGTGGGTGGGAGTTGTTGCTTTTTTGAAGTACTAACTTAAACTCAAATCCTGTATACCCTTATGTTTGGAAACGTAGCCCTTAATGTTGCCATTAGCCTGATATTCATTTATCTGCTTTACAGCTTGCTGGCGTCTATTGTGCAGGAGCTGATCTCCCGTATGTTCAACCTGCGGGCCCGCCTGCTTACCAAAGCGCTGCGGCGGCTGCTGGACAATGATATGCGGAAGAGCAACCTGGGATACCTGGGCCAGTTCACTTTCTTCAGCTGGTGCTACGAACAGGTATGGAGCATTGTCTACTTCTTCCTTCCCTTTAAGAACAGTCCTTTCCTGAAGAAATTCTATGACCACCCGGGCATCAAGTCACTGGGTGAAGACAGGGCGGCCAGCCGCCCCTCCTATATCAGTCCGCAGATGTTTGTTCAGAGCCTGATGCACATACTGCGGGGCCCCAGTTTTGACGGCACCAGGGACGATGAGGCCATGCGGGTAAAACAAAACCTGGAAGGCGGACAGACACTGATAGGACCGGAAACACGTGAGCACCTGCTCAACCTCATAGAAGACGCTAAACATGAATCGGAAGCGTTCCGCCATAAGGTGGAGCAATGGTTTGATGAAGTGATGGCGCGCACCAGCGGCTGGTATAAGAAACAAACACAGGTGATCCTGATCTTTGTAGGCTTTATCATCGCCTGGCAGTTCAATGTGGATTCTATCGCAATTACACGTATACTCGCCAAAGATAAAAATGCCCGGGAACAGCTGGTGACGCTGGCCACGCAACGTTACCAGGTATATGGCCGGTATAAAGACAGTATGCAACGCAAAATGGTGATCCGCGAAGATACCATTGCCGCAGGCGACACCATGATCATCCGGACAGACACGGTGTACCAGGCTTCCATACCAGACCAGGAAATGGATAGCCTGTACCGCAGCCTTTCCAGCGATGCAGCAGAAGTACAGAACATACTGGGCATCAGCAGGGGCAGCTGCGGATACGATACGGATACCGCCCTGGCGCAGCTGCGTGCAAGGATGGATACCGTAGCAGGCAGATTGCTGTCGCCTGCCGAACAGCAGAAATACCGGCAGGCCATGGAAGCAGTAGCCAAACGGAAAGTAGGCTGCTATACCCATCCCTATCAGCAGAACGGCTGGCTGGTGTTTGTGGGATGGCTCATCACCGCCCTGGCGCTGTCTTTGGGAGCGCCGTTCTGGTTTGATCTGCTGAACAAGGTGGTGCAGATCCGGACAACAGGGCCGCAGATACAGTCGTCACAGGCAGCGAAACCGAAAAAGTAAAATCCCTACATATGCAACGCACAAATTTCTCTTCCGGCGCTCCCTGGGAGAACAAAGTGGGCTATTCAAGGGCCGTAAGGGTGGGCAACGTTATCGAAGTGTCCGGAACGGTGGCTGCCGATGGTGAGAAGGTAGTGGCCGTCGGCCATGCCTACGAGCAGACCAAATATATACTGGCGCGCATAGAAGCGGTGCTGGTGGCCGCGGGCGCCAGTCTGCACGATGTGGTTCGCACGCGCATGTATGTAACAGATATTTCCCGCTGGGAAGAGATCGGCCGGGCCCATGGAGAGTTTTTTCAGAGCATTAAACCGGCTACTACAATGGTGGAGGTAAGCAAACTGATAGACGACAGGTACCTGGTAGAAATTGAGGCAACAGCGGTGATCAACGCTTAAGAGCTTGCGTGTTTACACGTTTTAAAAGTTTGAGCGTTTGACAATTTGAAAGTGCCCGGAACAGGCTGGCGGCCTTCAAACCATCAAACGCTCAAACTATTTAACTTTCTTTATCTTCCGAACTTTTCTTCCCATTTCAGCATTCCGCCAACGAGGTTCTTCACGTTCTGAAAGCCCATTGTTTCGAGGATCATAGCGGCTTGTCCGCTACGGTTACCGCTGCGGCAGTATACGATCACTTCCTTGTCTTTCAGGTCTTCCAGTTCGTCTACCTGCATTGCCTGTATCTGTCCGAGGGGAACGAGGGTACCCCCGATGTTGAAATCTGCGTGTTCATGAGGCTCGCGCACATCCACAATATTCAGTTGTTCCCCGTTGTCCAGGCGCTGTTTCAGTTCTTCAGATGTTATATTTTCCATATTTATCAAAAATTTGACAGTAAATCGATCTGCCAAGTTATGAATTATTCACGAGTTGTATCGCCCTTGGGAACACGTGCGGTGTCTTTCACCGGCTTTACGGGCCCCAGCCAGATGTCGATACTTTCACCGGCGCGCACCAGGTTGAGGTCACCCAGGCTGTTGCGGCGGGCGGGCACCTGTTTGGTCACGAAGGCGTTGGCCGTATCGGTTACCCCGGCGTCTATGAGGGCGGTACCCAGGATCAGGTTGCTGGCATTCAGTATTTCGCGCGCTTCCAGGTAGGTAAGGCCTACCAGGTCGGGTACGGGATTTTCAATGCTGCCGGTACCGCTGCTGAGCACCAGGGTAATGTTGCTCCCTTCGGGGATCATTTTACCGGGCTTGATGGTCTTGCCGTTCAGCAGCTGCTGTAATACGGTATTGGTGGCAAAATCGGGTTTATAGATGGTGTCGCCCACATTCAGACGGCGGCTGTGCAGTGTCATTTCGGCGCTGCGGAAGGTAAGGCCTTCCAGGTCGGGCATGGCCACCATGGGTGGTACGACCTTATTAATAGTAAGATAGATGGTGCGTCCTACCTTTACCTGTGCGCCGGTTTCGGGTTGTTGTTCCCAAACGGTCAGCGGTTTCAGGGAGTCTATGTATATAGAGTCGCGCACGTCTGCTTCAAAACCGGCTTTCTCCAGCAGCAGGATCGCTTCCCTTACGTTCTTGTGGCGTACATCCGGCACTGTTAATATTTCGTTGTGGCGGGTAATCACGCCCAGCAAAGCAAAGAACAGGATCCCGGTTACCACCAGCAGGCCCAGTGCCAGTAAAAGGTTAAATCTGAAAGAACGTTTGGTAATAGATTCAAACACGTTGGTTACTTGGTTTTTTATGAAAAGATAAAAAAAGCATGCGGCAGCTGGCAGCCAGCAGCTAAAAGCTAACCGCTATTAATCAGCGCCTCATGCATTCTTCAATTAACATGCCGTAAAACTCCTGCAGGGTTCTGCCGGAGGCCCGAACCTGCTGCGGCACCAGGCTGTTCTCAGACTGGCCGGGCATGGTGTTCACTTCCAGGAACCAAAGCTTGCCGGTAGCTACTTCCCAGATGAAATCTATGCGGACAATGCCCCTGCAATTCAGTTTGTTATAGAGTATGGAAGCTGTCTCCTGTACCCTTTTTGTTATTTCAGCGGGCACCTGCGCAGGGGTAATTTCCTGCGAAACACCCGGTGTATATTTTGCTTCGTAGTCAAAGAATTCCTTGCTGCTGATCACTTCCGTGATAGGCAGTACGGTGATCTCGCCATTTACCTTGAACAGTCCCATGGTGAGCTCACGGCCTTTGATGAACTCTTCTATCAGCACCTGGCTGTCTTCCTTGAAAGCTTTTTCGATCGCTGCAGGCAGCTCTTCCGCAGCAGACACTTTAGACATACCGATGCTGCTGCCGCCTTCCGCCGGTTTTACAAATACCGGCAACCGGAGCTGCTGCAGGATGGCCGCCGCGTCATAGGGCTGATCCCGGAACACATGCACTGATTTTGATACATTCACCACATCCAGTGCGGCTACGATCTTATTGCAATAACTTTTGTTAAAGGTGAGGGCAGATGTGACCATGCCACAGCTGGTGTAAGGAATGTCCAGCATTTCAAAATAACCCTGCAGGCGGCCATCTTCACCAGGCGTACCGTGGATGCCGATGAACACTGCATCAAAGCGGATCTTATTGCCGTTAAGGGTCAGCGTAAAATCGTTCTTGTCCACTTCCACGGCGGTGCCGTCAGGCGCGGTGTAGGTCCACCCCTCGCGGGTGATCACGATCTTATATACATTATACCTGCTTTTATCCAGCTGCTGTTCGATCACGGCCGCGCTCTGCACGGATATCACGTATTCGCCGGAATATCCGCCGGCCACCAGTGCAATATTCTTATTCATGTGTTCCTTCGGAATTAAGCGTTTGAAGGTTTGAAGCTGTCCCAAACCGGCTGGCGGCCGATAAACTTTCAAACGCGCAAACGTTCAGACTTTAAACAATTATCTTATAAGCGGGTAAAGATAAAAGAAAAAACCTTTATTTCCCCAAACCTTCATTGCCGGTGTCCAGTACGAATCTCCAGTTACCGGCGGCATCCTTTTTCCAGACGGTAAGGTAAGTGCCCCGGGTAGTTGTGTCTTTAGAGGTAAAGGTATAGATGCCGTAGGTATAGGCCAGCTCCCCGGAGGCAGCCACACTGGCAAAACCGGGCTCCCAGGTAAGGGTCACGCCGGTATCGTTCATGGACTCTATGTAGCGGAAAGCCACCTGCCCCTTCATAGGCGGGTTATTGGCGCGCAGCAGCACCGCGGTGCTGTCTGCATACGCCAGGAAGGCGTAGCGGAAGCCTTTTTTGCGGGACAGGTCAGAAAAATCGGTATCAGCCTTTAGTACGGCCTCACGGGCTGCCTTGCTGTCTGTTTCGTGCACGGTGGGTGCATTACAGGCCGCAGCCCCGAACAGTAATATCCATAACGCCGGAAAATAACGTCGCATCTCTCCTGGGATTTTTCATAAAATAAAAAAGAAAAAGTAAAAAAGGAAAAAAGGCGCGGAATGGCCGCACCTTTTTTCCTTTTTTACTTTTTTCTTTAACTATTTCCTTATCAGATATGTAATTTCTCTTTCTTGGCCAGGAGCTCGTCTACGGTTTCCTGGTACATTTCGTCCGGTACACAGCAATCTACCGGGCATACAGCGGCGCATTGCGGCTCTTCATGAAATCCCTGGCACTCCGTACATTTATTGGGAACTATATAATAAGTATCTACGCTGATAGGGGCATTTGCCTGGTCTGCGTCAATAGTGGCGCCGTCCATAAGCGTGTAGGAGCCCTTTACAGTGGTGCCATCTGCAATTCGCCATTCCACACCACCCTCATAAATAGCATTGTTAGGGCACTCCGGTTCGCACGCTCCACAGTTAATACACTCATCTGTTATCTTAATTGCCATAGTATAAACTTTTTGTTTAAGTGGTAAGCCATTAATTTTGTTAACAAAAATAGAATTTCCGGAATTAAAAAGTTTAAATATTTCTTATCCTTTCATGAACAATACAGAAAAAGTCGCTGCCCTGGTACGTTTACGCCAATACCTGACAAGTGATGAGCCGGCGTTGCAAAATGTAAAAGAGCAGGCTTTCCAGGCCAACGGGTGGTTTACCCCGGCATCTATAGACATGGCTATCCAAAATATCTGCCAATATTTCCTGGATGAGGCCCTCCTCTCCCGCTGGATGGAGGCCTATCCCCTGCTGGGGACGAAAACGCCCCGTACCGTGGGTATTGTGGCCGCCGGGAATATTCCCCTGGTAAGCTTTCACGACTGGCTCTGCGGTTTTGTCAGCGGCCACCAGGTAAAGCTGAAGCTGTCTTCCAAAGATTCCGTACTGATGACCCATGTGCTGGAAAAGATAGCGGAATGGTACCCTGCTTACGCCACACAGACCCTTCCCAGCGAGATGCTGAAGGATTGCGATGCCTACATTGCCACCGGCAGCAATAATTCTGCCCGCTATTTTGAATACTACTTTTCAAAATTCCCGCATATTATCCGCCGCAACCGTACCTCTGCCGCCCTGTTAACCGGTCGCGAAACGGAGGCTGAGCTGCAGGCCCTCGCAGATGATGTGATGCTTTATTTTGGCCTGGGCTGCCGGAATGTAACCAAAGTGTTTGTACCGCTGGGCTATGATTTTTCACCGCTGCTGAAGGCACTTGAAAAGTATGATCACCTGATGGACCATCACAAATACAAGAACAATTACGATTATAACCTGGCGCTGCTGCTGCTGAACAATAGCGCCTATCTTACCAATGGCAGCGTGCTGCTGCAGGAATCCACCTCTCTCTTCTCTCCTATCAGCGTGCTGCACTACGGCTACTACGAAGACGCCACCGTACAGGCGGCATCACTGCTGGCGGATGAAGACCTGCAATGCCTGGTGGGACACGACTTTACACCTTTCGGACAGGCCCAGCAACCCTCCCTCACGGACTATGCGGACGGAGTTGATACACTGGCGTTCCTGGAGAAATTGTAACCGTTTGAAGGTTTGAGGGTTTGAAAGTTTGAGGCGGTCCCGAACACACGGGCGGCTAGCAAACTGTCAAACGCTCCAACCTTTAAACTAACATTCTGTCTGTTTGCGTTGTTATTCTGACAGGGCAGATATGCGGAGTTTAACTATTTATTTATATTTCATATAAAAAACTGTTAAAGTGAAAGGGCCCCAATGGCACTGATGGCGCAGGAGGCTTAAATTTGTATTCGAGGCATATAAATTGATAGCTTATCAGTAGAATCAACCTCAATTAACTTTAAACTTTCAGAAATATGAAATTTCGACAAATTGCTGCGACTGTGCTAATTAGTGCGGCGACTGCTTTTGCCAGCATATTTGTTTACAGCAAATATTTTCAAACCCGGCAGGCAGGCCCCTATCAGAACGGATCGAATAACATCCCTGTAAACTATGCCAGCTACATGCCTGGTACAGAAACCAGGAGCCTTACTCCTCCAACAGACTTTACCCAGGCGGCTAAAATAGCATTACCCGGTGTGGTACATATCAAAACAAAGATCAACCCACGCCAGGTTACCAATAACCTGCAGAGAAGAAGATCTATCCTGCAGGACCTCTTTGGCGACGATTTCTTTGGAGATGAGTTCCAGGGAGAAGGCGGCGGACGCCGTTATTATATACCCGGCCAGATGGCTTCCGGTTCAGGTGTGCTGATCTCCGACGATGGCTACATTGTGACCAATAATCACGTGGTAGACCAGGCAGACGAGATAAACGTTACCCTGAATAACAACCGCAGTTACAAAGCCAGGGTAATAGGCGTTGACCCGAATACCGACCTGGCCGTGATCAAGATCGAAGCGCGTAATCTGCCTTACCTGATCTATGGTAACTCTGATGATATTCAGGTGGGCCAATGGGTACTGGCAGTAGGCTATCCGCTGAACCTGGAGACCACCGTTACCGCCGGTATCGTGAGCGCGAAAGCTCGTACCATCGGCATCAACAAACGGAACCGCCGGAGCGCGATAGAATCTTTCATACAGACAGATGCTGCCGTAAACCAGGGTAACAGCGGCGGCGCCCTGATCAACACCTCCGGTGAGCTGATTGGCATTAACTCTGCCATCGCCTCTCCCACAGGAGCTTACGCCGGCTATTCCTACGCCATCCCCGTGAACCTGATGAAGAAAGTGGTGAACGACCTGATGAAGTATGGCAATGTACAGCGTGCTTACCTGGGCATCAATTATATAGATCCCAGCGGGATGTCTGAAGAAGAACTGCGCCAGCGCGGTATCAGAAGAGATATTGACGGTGTAGTGGTACAGGATGTTCCTGCCAGCGGCGCTGCAGCTGCAGCCGGTATTCACAAAGGCGATATCATCACCAAGATCAATGGTGTGTCTACGCCTTCCATCCCGGAAATGACGGAGCAGATTGCCCGTTACAAACCCGGCGACAAGATCAGCATCAGCTACCTGCGTAATGATAAGGAATATACCGTGAACAATGTGATGCTGAAAAATGAAGACGGTACTACGGATATCATTAAAGTAAGCATACTGGATAAACTGGGCGCAGACCTGGTTACCTTACAGAAAAACGATGCAGCCCGCCTGGGCATCAGGGGTGGCGTGTTTGTGAATGATGTGGGTACCGGGCTGCTGAAACGGCAGACAAACATGAAAGCCGGTTTTGTGATACTGAAGGCCGGCGGACAACCAGTTGCTTCCGTAGACGATCTCAAGAAAGTATTGCAGAAACAGAGCAAGGTGCAGCTGGAAGGTGTATATCCTGATTACACAGGGGTGTACTACTACAATGTGGACCTGAATGGCGGAAACAGTGAAGAGTTTTAAGTGAGCTGTTAGCTGCTGGCTTTTAGCTGAAGCGGAGACAGGAAAAGGTTTTTTATAGGTTTTATAGGTTAGGGAAAGTCCTGGTTCAGACCAGGGCTTTTTTTTGTTCGTCACAAACCTCAAACTTACACTAAAGGTTAATCACCCCTTTCAGTTGTGCGAAAAACTCATCTTTCTTACGGGAAGAGATAGGAATATTTTTCTGATCGCTCATTACCACGGCGGTACCAAGACCTTTGATGATCTTGACGATGTGGTGAATGTTGATGAGGAATGATTTGTGTACGCGGTAAAATCCCTTGTCGGATAACATTTCCTCGTATTCCTTCAGCGATTTGGAGATCAGGTGGGATACGTTGTTGATCAGCTGGATCTTGGTATAGCTGTCAAATGCCTCACAATAGATAATGTCTTTCAGGTCTATCACATTATAGCCGTCGTTCACGGGGATCACTATCTTGGAGAAGGCGTTATCATTGTTCTTTACGTAATCTTTCAGGATGGAGGCCAGTTCGTTGAGGCGTCCCTTCTTGCTCTTCTTCACTTTTTCCAGGGCGTCTTCCACCTCGCTCACCTTGATAGGTTTGAGGAGGTAGTCCAGCGCGGCAAACTTGATGGCCTGCAGGGCATACTCCTGGAATGCGGTAATAAAGATCACCTCAAAGTTGAGGACCGGGAACATTTCAAGTAACTGGAAGCCGTTGTGAGGAGGCATTTCAATATCAAGAAACAGCACGTCGATGGGGTTATTCTTGATCATTTCGGCAGCCTCGTGAATATTCTGAGCTTCCCCCACCACTGTAACATCCTTACAGTAATTCTCTAAAATATTTCGTAAAATATGGATGTTGCGGACTTCATCGTCTACAATCGCAGCTTTTATAATACTCATAGCATCTTAACAATGGGAATCAGAATTTCTACCAGGGTACCTTCCTTGTTGCCAAACCCAGACTTAAATTTATCAATAATTTCTAACTTTCCAACACTTCCATTAAAAGATTTTATAATCTGCAGGCGTTCCCTGATCACGCTCAGGGCTGTAGATTCATGCTTTACAAGGCGCCCTGTTTTAATGCTGTTGGAATGTTCCCAGCCTATTCCGTCATCATCTACCGAGCAATACAGGAGATCGTCTACCATTTCCAGCTTTATTTCCAGGTGACCGGCGCTGTTCTTGGGAGCCAGACCATGCTTGATCGCGTTCTCTACAATCGGTTGTATGATCATCGGCGGTATATACACCGTATAGTCTTTCAGTTCAGGCTCAATATCAAAATGATAGGTAAAGCTATGCGCAAACCTGATCTTTTCCAACTCCAGGTAGCGGGTCAGGAAGGCGGTTTCCTCTTCCAGGGAAATGTATGACTTCCTCGAATTGTTCAGCATCTGGCGCATCAGGGTGGCAAAATCTGCCAGGAAGTTGAGGGCCTGCTTTTCTTCTTTTTCCAGGATCAGGTGTTGTACTGAGTTCAGCGAATTAAAGATGAAATGCGGGTTCATCTGGTTAGTCAGCGCCTTGGCTTCCAGTTCTGCAATACGGCGGTTGTAATCCGTTTTGTTCTTCTCTGCCTGCTTGATGCGCTTCACAATATACCGCAGGATGGCCAGTATGGCCAGTAACCCGATCAGGATGAGAATGCCCCTCGCCCACCATTGCTGGTACCACTGCGGCAGGATGCCGACCGATATGGTGAGCGGCTTGCTCCATTCGCTTTTGAACTTGCGCGCACGCAGCAACAGTTTATAGCTGCCCGGCTGCAGGTCTGGAAAAGGAATGATATTACTCATGGTGGTGGTCCACCCGGATGAGGTATCGCTGGAAAAATTATACTGGTACTCTACCATGTCTGGCAGATCAAAGGCAATGGCGCCAAACTCCACCTCGAAGGAGGTTTTCCGCTTGTACAGGTGTACAAAGCTGGTAGCGGGCAGATAGGTACTGTCGCCATATCGTATAGCACTGAGGTATACGGTGGGCGGCACGGTATCTACCGGGAGATTATGATCCTTGAAATAGCAAAGGCCGTTGGAGGTAGCGATGTACAGCATGCCCTGCTGATAATATACGCCGCGGGTATCGTCAGACATCAGTCCGTCGTTGGAGGAGATATTCCGCGTGATGGTCATTTCCTTCACATCTATCACGGAAACACCGCGGTTGGTGGCAACGTACAGGCGTCCGATACCATCGTAGTAAAGCTGCTGGCAGATATCGCTGGCCAGGTTGTCTACCGTACGGAGATGTTTGAGCACGCGGTTATTGCGCATCACATAGATCCCTTGATCGCTGGTGCCCACCCAGAGGTAGCCGTCAATCAGCTTCAGGTCTTTGATGCTCTGCCGCATGGAGTCGCCTTCCCCAAAGGCCGGCCGCACCTCCTTCGTGCGGTCTGAACCGTAGTACAGGCCGCCGTTGGTACCCAGGTAAAAAGAGGTATCCGTACCTACGATGGAGGTGATAAGCGGTTCCTGCCAGTTGATCGTATATCCGTCCAGGAGGGTGATCTGGTCTTTTGACGCCACCCTTACCTTACCACCGGGAGAAACGTCTATATCCTTCAGGTTCTTTACCGGGTGCAGGATGGAGATCTTTTCGCGGCGGGTGTTAAAGGTATACAGGCCGTTATCGGCGCCCAGCAGTACTTCATCATTACGATATGGCAGTATGCTGAAGATGCTGTTACGGCCGCTGGACGTGTCCAGGGTATGCTGGCGGATGCGGTGGCTGCTGTCGATGGTATTGAGCACACCGGCATTCTGGCCTACCAGCAGCATACCGGTATTCCTGTCCCGCATTATGCTGAAGATGGAATGCGAATACAGGCCATTGGTATTATCGCGGTAGTTGAAATAAAAGTTCTTGAAGGGGATGTTGTAAACACCGTCGCCAAAGGTGGAGATCCAGATATTACCGTCGCGGTCTTTCAGCAGGGAGGTAATATAGTGGTTGTCCAGCAGCTTGTTCATGCTTTTGGCGCCGCGGAAAAAGTCCTTTATAAAGAACAACGCACGCTGTGTACCTATCCAGAGATTGTCGTTCTCCACGCACACCGCGGTGATCTCGTCTGTAATGCCCCAGTCGCGGCCATTGAAAAAGCAGATCACATCCTTAACGGTATAGCTGTAGAGCGAGTTGCGGGTAATGATAACGGGGTTGCCCCGGATGCGGGCCACAAAGGTCTCGTCATCCAGCGGATAGGGGGAAACAGGGAAGATTTTCTGATCCCGGTTGTTCTCGTCTTTGAAGGAGCTCAGTTGAAAGGCGGAATGCAGCGGCCTGAAAATGGTATCGTGGCGCAGGAAGTAGAAGATGTCGTACTGCTTGTTATCGAACTTGTCGTACTCCGTCCGTCCTTTTATGCTGTTATACTCAATGAGGTGATTATCGGAATTGAGGAACCAGATGTTATGGGCTTTATCCTCAAACGCATACTGCATGTAATGCCCGTGGCTGTTGAACTGCAGTGAAGAGTCGTTTTCAGCGGAGTGGATGATATAGTTCCCATAGAAGGAGGGCATACCGTTCAGGGTGAAGAACCAGAGCCGCCCTTTGGAATCGGGGGCCAGTTTGATCACGTCATTATCGGTAAGCCCATCCTTTTTGGAATAGTTCCGGAAGCGTTTGCCGTCAAACTTACTCACGCCGGTGGGCGTAGAGAACCAGATGAAACCGTCTTTATCCTGCACGGCAGTATATACGGTGGCGTTGGCAAGGCCGTCCTTCACGTTATAATTACGTGTCATGAAGCCCTGCGCCAGGGATCTGCTTCCTGTGCACAGCACCATTAATACCAGCAGTATGTAACGGGCGTTGGGCATCCGCATCAATAATAATTAATAATTAACAATGAATAATTAATAACCGGGGAAGCGATGTTCCATTCAAGCATTGATGTCACTATTGTTTAACGGTATAGAAATTTCAGTTAGTATTGCGGTTCCGCACGCTGCCCTATAATTATTCATTATTAATGCCTCATTATTAATTAATATGCCCGTGCAAACAGTACGCGCTGGGTAGAAGGTTTGCCTGTAAGGATACAGGTACCTGCTTCCTGCGGATTATTTAAAGGAATGCAACGAATGGTAGCCTTTGTGCGCTCTTTGATCGCTTCTTCCGTTTCCGTGGTACCGTCCCAGTGAGCAGAAATGAAACCGCCTTTTTCGTCCAGCAGTCTTTCAAACTCCTCAAATGTATTGGCGGGGGTGATATGCGCATCACGGTAGGCTTTGGCCTTGTTGTAAATATTCTGTTGTATCTCTTCCAGCAGGTCTTTGATGTGGGCGGCGATGTCGTCCAGCGAAAGGCTGGATTTCTCTTTGGTATCACGGCGGGCCACTTCTGCCACATTGTTCTCCAGGTCTCTTGCACCGATGGCGATACGTACGGGTACGCCTTTCATTTCGTACTCGGCAAATTTCCAACCCGGGCGGGCATTATCTGAATCGTCATATTTAACAGATACACCGGCACGTTTCAGGTCCTGCACAATCTCTGCCACTTTGGCGTCTATCTTGGCTTTCTGCTCTTCGTTCTTATAGATGGGTACGATCACTACCTGCAAAGGAGCGATACGGGGAGGCAGCACCAGGCCATCGTCGTCACTGTGGGTCATTACCAGGGCCCCGATCAGGCGGGTAGAAACACCCCAGGAGGTGGCCCATACGTATTCCAGCTTATTCTCCTTGTTAGAGAACTGCACGTCAAAAGCTTTGGCGAAGTTCTGTCCGAGGAAGTGGGAAGTACCAGCCTGCAGGGCTTTACCATCCTGCATGAGCGCTTCGATACAGTAGGTATCCACTGCGCCGGCAAACCTTTCTGCGGGAGATTTTACCCCTTTGATCACCGGCAGGGCCATATAATTTTCTGCAAAATCGGCATATACTTCCAGCATGCGGCGTGCTTCCTCTACGGCCTCTTCGGAGGTGGCGTGGGCGGTATGGCCTTCCTGCCAGAGGAACTCTGCCGTACGGAGGAAAAGGCGGGTACGCATTTCCCAGCGCACCACGTTTGCCCACTGGTTAATGAGCAGGGGCAGATCGCGGTAAGACTGGATCCAATCTTTATATGTATTCCAGATAATTGTTTCGGAGGTAGGGCGGATGATGAGCTCTTCTTCCAGTTTGGCTTCGGGATCTACTACCACGCCGCCGCCGTTGGGATCGTTCTTCAGGCGGTAGTGGGTCACCACGGCGCACTCTTTGGCAAAGCCTTCCACGTGGTCGGCCTCACGGCTCAGGAAACTTTTGGGAATGAAGAGCGGGAAATAGGCGTTCTGGTGACCGGTTTCCTTAAACATTTTATCGAGTACGTCGCGCATACCTTCCCATAAGGCAAAACCATAAGGTTTTATCACCATACATCCTTTTACAGGCGAATAATCTGCTAAACCACCTTTCAGCACGAGGTCGTTATACCATTGTGAATAGTCTACTGAACGGGCCGTAATCTCTTTACTCATAGTACTTTTAATGTTGCCGCCGCTACAGTGGCTGCTTTGGGGGCGCCACCCGCCTTTGGCTTAATTTTTGCTGTAATATTAAAAGGAAAAATCTTACAAACCTACATGAAAATCAGAAAGACACAAACTGTTTTGTTAAAATCACCGGCTGTTTTTGTTAAGTTCTGTTAAGTATTGTTAAAGTAGTGAGGATACAGCCAGCACTGTAACAATCCACTTCAATTAAGCGTTAAAACATTTATATTTACATTCAATCAGAATAGCGTAAATTTACTATATAAAAGGACCCGATTAAATCACAACCAGATGAAATCCATATTATATACAGCGGCCGGGGCTTTACTCATACTGAGTAGCTGTTCTACCGCGTACAAATCCGCCCGTACGCCGGATGATGTATATTACTCCCCGCGGACGGAGCGCACCTATGCCTCATCAAACAACAACCAGGGCCAGAATCAGCGCAGTGTAGCTGCTGCAGACGAGGAGGAAGGCACCTATGTGACCTATGAGGATGAAGAACAGGGGGATTATGCAAAGCGTATTGACCGCTTCAGGAACAACTACAGCGGTTCTTACTATGATGATGGTTCACCCAACATATACGTGAATAATTACTACGGCGGTGGTTTTGGTTACAGCCCGTACAGCTACTGGGGTGGCGGTTGGGGAGGATATCCCTTCTACCGTTCCGGTCTGAGCATCAGTCTTGGTTTAGGCTGGGGCTGGGGTGGCTACTACAGCCCCTGGTATAGCCCGTACAGCTTTTACAGCCCGTGGTACAGCCCCTGGGGTTACCCGCACTACTATGGAGGCGGCTGGGCTTATGGCGGCGGCTACTACGGCCACTACTACCCGGGCGGCTACTATGCAGCACCGAGCCGCGGTTACCGCAGCAGGACCGGCTTTGGCGGTTCCAGCGGTTATACCAACAGCAGCCCGCGACCTTCCGGTACAACCGGCAATACCAGCGACTACAGGCCCAGAAGGATCTTCCGGGATAACAACAGCGGTGGCATCAACAACGGCAGCGGCAATAACCGCGGTACCTATACCCCCAGAAGGGTATTCCGTTCCGCTCCGAGCGAAACGCCGACTGTACGTCCCAATGGCGGCAGCAACAACAATGGCGGCAGCTACGCTCCCAGGAGGATATTCCGTTCCGCTCCGAGCGAGAACAGGAGCGCTCCTGCTCCTCAGCGTAGTACTCCTCAGCGTACTTTCAGCGCCCCGTCCTACTCTCCTCCTTCCAATAGCGGCGGTTCATCCGGCGGCGGTGGAGGCAGAAGCTTCCGGACCAGAAACTAAACTGCGTATTCTTTACGTTATAAAGAAAATACCCTGGCATCAACACCAGGGTATTTTTATAATCCATGCTATTCTTAAACCTCTAAAAGATGATCAGAAAGATTGTATTGACCATTGTAACGACAGGAATCTGTTACACGCTGAATGCCCAAACCATTTCAGACGCATTACGGTATAGCTCCACCGGCCTTAGCGGCTCGTCCAGGGTGCAGGCCGTAGGTGGCGCTGCCGGTGCACTGGGTGGCGATTACAGCTCCATGTTCGTTAACCCGGCCGGCGTTGCTTTCTTCAAGACAAGCGAAGCCGCTTTTTCCCTCGGTTTCCAGAATGCTTCTGCAGACGGTACTTACCTGGGTTCCAAAGGCAGCGATAACCGTGGCAACCTGTATATCAACAGTGCCGCGTTTATATTTGGCGGTGCCAAGAAGAACCCGAACAGTAAATGGGAGAACTGGTCTGTAGGCCTGGGCTTTAACCGCACGGCCAGCTACAACGAAACCATTTATTACAGGGGCGTGAACAGGAATTCCTCCTTTGCCGATAACTGGCTGATAGATCTGACGAACAAACAAATCACAGATCCCAATGTGCTGAGCTCCGACCCGCAGTATGCACACGGCGCTGATCTGGCTTATGCCACCGGGCTGATAGACCAGGAAGTGGACCAGAACAACCAGCCTACCGGCGTATGGTGGGCCCCGATACCTGTTGCCTCCGGCATTACACAGGAAAACTTCTTTACCAGCAAAGGGAACAACAGTGAGCTGAACCTGTCTTTCGGCGGTAACTATAGCGACCAGTTCTACATTGGCGGCAGCCTGAATGTGCCCACCTTCCGTTATGAGCACAGCAGGAGCTTCCGGGAAACCAATACTTCAGACGCTACTGCGCAGCTGAACTACTATGAAGTAACGGAAGACCTGAAAACAGACGGGGTAGGTTTCAATACCCGCATCGGTTTGATCTACCGTCCGGTGGTGCCGTTAAGACTGGGTGTGACATTCGTGTCTCCTACCTGGGCTACGTTCAATGATTCCTATGTTACCAGCATGGTAACGGATACCAAAGACCTCGGTCACAATACGGCTAATTCAACAGAAACCAACAACGGTTATGCAGATGAGTCCAAGTACAATGTAACCACTCCGCTGAAGGGCATAGCCAGCGCCAGCTGGATATTCCGTCCCGCAGGCGGCGACCCGGCCAAACCTTCCGGCTTTATTTCCGTAGACTATGAGTATACTGATTTTGCAGCCATGAAAATAAAGATGAAGAACGGCGGCACGTCAGACGCTACTGAGTCTGCAGAAAAGAACAGGGCCATAGATGAAACTTACAAGGCAGTGTCTAATGTAAGGGTTGGTGGTGAACTGAAGCTGGATGTATTTGCAATCCGTGCGGGCTTTGCCTATTATGGCAACCCTTACAGGATCTCCGGACTGGATGGCTCCCGTAAGTTCTATACCGGTGGCGTTGGATACCGTAATAAAGGATTGTACCTGGATCTGGCGCTGGTCTATAATACGGCTACCCGGCAGGATCAGCCGTATACGGTAATGAATAATAACGCAGGAGTTACGTCTCCAGCTCCTGCGCAGATTGATAGTAAGATTGTAAATGTAACGGCAACCTTAGGGTTTAAGTTTTAATTTTAAAACGGGTCTTCATATCCGTCATTACGAGGTATGAAGACCCGTTTACTGTTTGGTACAATCCTATCCTATCTCATCGCGTAAATACCCCAGCACCTCCTCCCCTTCTGCTGCATCGATCCAATGAAATTCCTTGTCTTTACGAAACCAGGTAAGCTGGCGTTTAGCGTATTGGCGGGTATGTGTTTTAATAAGGTCTATGGCCTGTTCCAAAGAGGTCTTACCATCGAGGTAATCAAAGATCTCCTGGTAGCCTACGGTTTGCAGGGCGTTATGATGGCGGTAGGGTAATACGCTTTTCACTTCCTCCAGCAGGCCTGCAGCCATCATCTGGTCTACCCGGTGGTGGATGTTGCGATGCAACAGTTCTTTAGGCCGTGTAACGCCTATTTTAATAATGCGGAAATCCCTGGGGGTACGGTTGGCAGTGCGGAAAGTGGTAATAGAGCGGCCGGTGGCTTCCAGTACTTCCAGCGCGCGGATCAGGCGCTGCGGGTTCTGTGTTTCGGCTATGGCATAGAAGCCGGGATCCCGCTGCTGCAGCTCCTGTTGCAGCCAGGCTAATCCCTCCTTTTCATATTGTTTATTGATGGCTTCGCGGATGCCGGGAGCGATAGCCGGCATATCGTCAATGCCCTCACAAAAAGCTTTGATGTAAAGGCCAGTGCCACCACACATAACGGCAACAGGCGTTTTTTGAAAGATCTCCTGTGCATATTGCAGGGCCAGCTTTTCAAAAAGGCCTGCGTTCACTTCTTCCTGTATGGAGTGGGAATCAATAAAATAATGCGGAACGGCCTGCAGCTCCTGCGGGGAAGGTTTGGCAGTGCCGATGCTCAGCTCGCGGTAACACTGACGGCTATCCGCGGATATGATGGCTGTGTCAAAGGCCTTTGCCACCTGTATTGCCAGTGCAGTTTTGCCGGCGGCAGTGGGGCCGGCTATAACAATGATAGTGTGCTGCAAAAATTGTAAACCGTTTGAAAGTTTAAAAGTTTGAAGGCTTGAACGTTTGAAGGTGTCCTGAACAGGCTGGCGATCTTCAAACTTTCAAACCTTCAAACTTTCAAACTGTATTAATATAGGTTCTCGTCGTCTGATCCTGTTTCTTCCCCTTCGTCGCCTGCGCTTTCCTCATCCTCCTCTCCTTCTTCGCTGAAGCCGTCTTCGCTCATGCCTTCCTTATTCAGGTCGTATTTCTCTTCCATCTCTACCAGCTTATCGCCAATGAGGCCTTTGGTGCCGTACTGGCTGGGGGCCAGTCCTTCTTTACGTACGCAGTAGGGATAGGCCAGCTTGGCGTTTTCATCCTTGCTGATACCGATCAGCTCTACCAGGAAGGTCCAGCTTTTGGCAAAGTCATACAGGTAAATGAACTTCTGGTTGGGATCTTTTACCGCTGCGGCAATAGGGGTTTCTGCCATGAGCAGGGGCTCTGCTTTACGGGGAATGGAATCCTTTTCGAGTATGATCTCCCGGCCGCGTTGCCAGTTGTCATTACTACGAAAGAACGTGGCTTTATGTTTATTGTCGAACTCAAATGCCTGCAATATGGATTGGTGAAACTGTAAAAAGGTTTGATTAGGCTTTATGGCTATATCCCTGTATACACTTTCATCTTCTTCCCAGTAAACTCTGAATTTCAATACCGGCATGACAAATATATGTTATAGGTTTTAGTAATGTTTGATATAATGATGGTTTTTACCGTGCAAAAATGGTGCTGAACAAGTGCTTAGGCCGCATAAATTTACCATTTTTATTTAACAGGGCTCAGGTTCATTGTACGGGCCTTTTCGAGCATGAAAGCGTAAGCGGCTTCGTAGGTATTGGCGATCTCGCCGTCCAGTATTGCCTCCCGGATGGCATTCTTCAGATCGCCTACCTGTTTGCAGGGCGGCAGGCCGAATGTATCCATGATCACTTCGCCGGTTACGGGCGGCTGCCAGTTGCGGATACGGTCGCTTTCCTCTACCTCCTTCAGTCGTTCCCGTACCAGTTCAAAGTTCTCCAGGTAGCGCTTTACTTTCGCTTTATTCTTTGAGGTGATGTCGGCTTCGCAGAGCATCATCAGTGAATCGATATCATCGCCGGCATCAAAAAGGAGCCGCCGTATAGCCGAATCCGTGATGTTCTCCTTGGTTAGGCTGATAGGGCGCAGGTGCAGCTCCACCAGCTTTTTCACCAGGCGCATTTTTTCATGCTGCGGCAGTTTGAGCCGTGCAAAAATGCGGGGCACCATCTTCCCTCCTACAGCATCGTGGCCGTGGAAGGTCCACCCGTGGGCGGGCTCAAAGCGTTTGGTGGCCGGTTTGCCGATGTCGTGCAGCAGGGCCGCCCATCGCAGCCAGAGGTCTTTGGTATGGCGGGAGATATTGTCTATCACCTGCAGGGTATGATAAAAATTATCTTTATGGCCTTTGCCGTCCACCATTTCAACCCCTACCAGGTCTACCATCTGCGGGAAGATGATCTTCAGCAATCCGGCTTTATACAGCAGATCCAGGCCTACGGATGGTTTGTGCGACAGCATGATCTTGTTCAGCTCATCGGTGATCCGTTCCTGTGATACGATCTTTATACGCTGGGCGTTCTGCTGTATTGCTTCGAAAGTGGGCGGATAGATGGTAAACTGCAGCTGCGAGGCAAAGCGGATGGCCCGCATCATCCGCAGGGGATCATCGCTGAAAGTCTGCGCAGGCTCCAGCGGCGTGCGTATCAGCTGTTTGTCCAGGTCTTCCAGTCCGTTGAAAGGGTCTACCAGTTTACCATAATCATCCTCATTGAGGCTGATGGCCATGGCGTTGATCGTAAAATCGCGGCGCAGCTGATCATCTTCCAGGGTACCCGCCTGAACTTCCGGGTTACGGGAGTGGTCGCGGTAGCTTTCCTTGCGGGCGCCTACAAACTCTATCTCAAGATCGTTCCATTTAATCTGCGCGGTGCCGTAGGTTTTGAAGAAGGCTACAGAAACGTTATCGCCCAATATGGCGGCCACCTTATGCGCCAGGCTGATGCCATCGCCCACGCACACCACGTCCATGTCTTTGGTTCTGCGGTTCAGCAGCTTATCACGTACAAAGCCTCCGATCAGGTAGCAGGGTACGCCCAGTTCATGGGCAGCCGTAGCTATCTGTTCTAACACTTTCCGTTCCTGCAGCGTACAGGGAATGTCTATAGGCTTCCTACTGATCATATAATGAAAAGATATAAAAAGCGCAAAAGTATTTTAATAATTAATAATTAAGAATTAATAATGAATAATAAGTAGCAAGTGCGTCATTATTAAGCATTTGCGACCTCTTATTCGCGGATCACCTGGATGTCGCCATTGGTGAGGATCCGGATGATACGGGAGGGCTGTGCTGCCGTGGTATCCTGCTGGCGGTATTGCACCACATAGTTCACGCCATTTTTTATTTCAGGACTGATGTCTGCAAAGGTGGCAGGCGATGGTTGTCCGCTGATATTGGCAGAGGTAGACACCAGCGGTTTGCGCAGGCGTTTTACCAGGTGACGGCAGAAGGTATCATGCACAATACGGATGGCCACGCTGCCGTCCTGGCTTACCACGCTGGGGGCCAGTCCGAGGGCGCCGTCATAGATCACGGTAGTGGGACGGTCTGTCTTTTCCAGGATGTCTGCAATATTAGGATGCGGGTGGGCCACATACTTCAGCAGATCCCTCACATCGGCCAGCAGCACCACCAGGCTTTTACGCTCTTCCCGTTGTTTCAGTGCGAACACCTCTTTTACGGCATCCTCGTTGGTAGCATCGCAGCCAATACCCCAGATGGTGTCTGTGGGATAGAGGATGAGGCCTCCGGCATTCAGTACCCGCAAACTGGCGGTGATATCGTTCTCAAAATCAGTCATGTTTCAAACTGTTATAAACTTCCATCATTGCTGCCGCACATTTGTCCGGTGTGAACCGGTGGGCATGGGCCCAGCCTTTTTCTTTCATATCCTGCGCCAGGGCGGTGTTTTCTACCACCTGGCGGATCGCATGGGCGATGGAGGCAGGATCCAGCGGATCGGTGTATAGTGCGGCATCACCGGCGGTTTCTGCAAAGCAGGACCCGCGGGAGGTGATCACAGGCGTACGGCTCCACAATGCTTCGAGGATGGGTATACCAAAACCTTCAAAGGTGGAGGGATATAAAAATGCGCTGGCCCCCTGGTACAGCAATGGCAGCTCCGCATGAGGCAACCTGCGTTGTTCGTTCAGCCATATTACCTGCTGTTCCAGACCGTGTGCAGCAATAAACGCCTTGACCTTTTTCTTGTAGGCTTTACCATCGCCCAATACCACCAGCGGCAGATCTGCCTGGCCCTTTAATATATGCAGGGCTTTTACAAGGCCCAGCAGGTTCTTGCGTTCTATCACAGAGCCTACATACAACAGGTAGTTTTGCGGCAGCTGGTATTGCTGCCGTAATGCCTGCAACTGTTCCGGGGTATGCGGAACGGCGAATGCGGGATCGCAGCTCTGGTACACCACTGCAATTTTGTCCGGATCAGTCTGATAATAGGTGATAAGGTCTTCGCGGGTTTGCTGGCTGATAGCCACAACTTTGCCGGCATAACGGCAGGCATATTTTGCCTTGCGGCGATAGGTCTGCACATCTATCGGGTTATACTGGCCCGGATAGCGTTCAAAGATGAGATCGTGCATGGTGACCACGCTTTTAACGCCGCTGCGGTGGATGCCAAAGGGTATTTCATGGCTCAGGCCGTGGTAGAGGTCAATCCCCTGCCGCAGCAGATCGCTTACCACGTATTTGCTGCGCCAGGCGCCCCGGAAAAAGCGGTGTAAAGGCCGCTGCGGCAGCACTACCTCCATACCCGCATAGGGAGCGGTATTGAAGCGTCCCGTTTTTTTCGGTGCGAACAGGAAGTAATGATGTTCCGGGAAATGAACGGCCAGGGCGCTGATCAGGGAACGGCTGTAGTTTCCCAAACCCGTGGTATTCTGAAAAGCCCGTTTGGCATCGAAGGCGATGTTCAAAGTGTGTAATTTTGATACTATAGGAGGGCAAAGTAAAGAAAAAATGCGCGGATCCGCCAGCGAACAGATGCGGATATCCAAATACGTTAGCGGAAAGGACCGAATAAACGCTTCCAAAATCCCCCCCGGCGAGTATATTTGCAAAAAATTAACAACAATGGAACTAAAAGAGCAAATTCAGACCGTTTGGAACGATCGTAACCTGCTGGAGGAAACTACCTATACAGACGCGATACGGACGGTAATAGAAGCGGTAGACAAAGGTAAATTAAGAGTAGCGGAGCCCACCGCCGACGGATGGCAGGTGAACGAGTGGGTGAAGCAGGCCATACTCCTTTACTTTTGTATACAGCCGATGGAGACCATGAACCTGGCCCCCTTTGAGTTCTATGATAAAATGAAGCTGAAAAGCAACTATAAAGACCTGGGTGTACGCGTAGTACCGCATGCTATTGCCCGTTACGGTGCATACATCGCCAAAGGCGCTATCCTGATGCCCTCTTATGTGAATATCGGCGCCTATGTAGGCGAAGGCACCATGGTGGATACCTGGGCTACCGTTGGCTCCTGCGCGCAGATCGGCAAACAGGTGCACCTGAGCGGCGGCGTAGGCATCGGCGGCGTACTGGAACCGCTGCAAGCCAGCCCGGTGATCATCGAAGACGGCTGCTTCATCGGCTCCCGCTGTATCGTGGTGGAAGGCGTACGGGTAGAAAAAGAGGCTGTACTGGGCGCTAACGTGGTGCTTACCCAATCCACCAAGATCATTGATGTAAGTGGCAGCGAGCCGAAAGAATACAAAGGTGTTGTACCCGCCCGCAGTGTGGTAATTCCAGGCACTTACACCAAGAAATTCCCTGCAGGCGAATACCAGGTTTCCTGTGCGCTGATCATTGGCCAGCGTAAGGCTTCTACCGATCTTAAGACAAGCCTGAATGATACTTTAAGGGAATTCAGCGTAGCGGTGTGATGATTTTTCTATTTTTTTGCGAAAGAAAAATTTGCATAAAATAAAAAGTTACATACCTTTGCAATCCCTTAACACGGTTGCCCAGATGGCGAAATTGGTAGACGCACTGTGTTCAGGTCGCAGCGCTCGCAAGGGCGTGCTGGTTCGAATCCAGTTCTGGGCACTGAAAAGGCTTGAAATAATTTTCAAGCCTTTTTTATTTTGGGTTAGTCTGTTTTTTCGGATCAAGTTAAATTTCTGGGGGATTTAAGTTTTCATGCATAAATTTTAGATAGCCTAAACAGAAAGAATTCCACATCTCTTACGCCTCTCATCGCGTTCCCAAATGCTTATAATGGCCGTTATCAAAAGGACTGGTAGGGTTGCTACTTTCATCCTCTGACATAACCTCCTCTACTTTAGTTACTGCCCGTAGAACCTGCGTAAGTACCTTACCGAGCTGTCGTTTGGCCTTATTCTTTTTTCCGAATTGCCGCGCTGTCTGCAACCCTTATGAAACGCGTGAGCGCATTCATTTCTTCACAAACTTCACGCTGCTATGATCATGGTCAAAACCCATGCCTTCATCCTTAGTAAATTCCCATTTATTGTACAATTTCCTTTTTATCCGTGTCTGTGGGCTCAATTGAGGGAAACGCTGCATGTCAAGTGCGTTGAGGTAACTTAGCTGAGGATCTGGTACTGTACCGGGAACGATGACTTTTTTAACCGTTCCTGATTCAAAAAAAACCTTATTTTTATCCAATGTGATTGTCTATAATACTGCTTACACAAGCTCAACCCTCAAATAATGAAATCCCGGTCAGATAAAAATCCTGTGCCTAAAAGCAATGCTGCCGCCAACAAGCCGGCCGAACCACAGCCAGCCGTCAACAGTTCCTCGATCCTTGCACAACACCAGCTGCAGGAAGTCGTTAATAACAGTCCGCAGGTAAAGCAACTGAAAATACTGCAGGCCATGGCCAACCGGCATGCTTCCGGCAAAACACCGTCTGTACCCAGGGAGAGCTGGCATGTTGTACAACGGAAAGCGCGCAACGTAAACGAGGTAACCGATGCGGTAGTGCAGCATATTTCAGGCGGCCTTGCAAAAAGCAGTTATTTTCAGCCGGCCAACGGTGCAAATAAGCGGCCGCATTTAAATCCGGGCGCGGGCACGGTACAACGCGCTACGCTGCAGATACCCACAGTAGACTATGACCCTAAGCACGACATTAAATATGATTTTGACGTTGATCAGGAAAAGACAACGGCCATATTAACTGAGGCCAACAAAATTGCAAACACCGCCCTAAAAAAAATATACAAGCAGCCCGTTACCAATACATTTAATGCATTAAGCAACGACGCCGGAAAACAGATCATTTCCGCAGACGTGCCAACACTTGCCGCAGATGTAGCTGCTGATGTACTTGGCAGGTATAACATCGAAAACCCAAAACTCGGGCCTCTTCCTCCCCCGGAAAAGGGTATTGTAACCATCGCCATCAAAACAGCGCTGAATGATTTCATGAAAGACCGCATCTTCGGCCATGGCTTAACATCAGATAAGGAAAAAGGTAAGTTTAATAAACTCATCACCGTCAGTACTACCAAAAGCCAGAATAAAGGCGCTACTAACGTAATCAGCCAGGCGGCACTAAATGGCATTGATGCAAACGCAAATAATGCCGCTACGGCTATTGATGCTGCCTTCACAAATCTTCACGCAGTAAATCCCCCTGGAATAGGAAAGGTGGCACGCGGAAAGCAATACAAAACAGACCTGGCAACATTACCTGCTGCAGGAAGAGATGCGCATCATAATGTAGCCGGCTGGCTGCCCGCATTACCACGGCCCGCTACCGCTCCCTGGATGGCGCCTACACTGGATCACAAACGGTCTTCTGTGGTAGCATGGGCCCTTACTCAGGGTGCGCCCAGCCTTTACCTGGAATTTAACGGCGGGCAAATTGCGAGCCGTATTGTTTACGATCCGATGAATGGCATTTCCTATGCAAGTATGCACTACACCAGTATCGGCGGCTACAATCCTTTCTTCAAAATAATTTAAGCACCCTGTATTATCATGGAAGCAATGATACCTACTTTCAATGAGCTCATCCTCGATGAAAACATTCCTTTTTCCCAGTCCCGCATCTGGGACTACCAACGGGACTATTATGCAAAACAAGGCATTCATGCATGGGCCAATAAGATACCCTTTTACATCACCAGCAATCCATACATTGCCAATTCCTATGCACATATCATTATCCGCTTTATCCAGGACTGTATAAAGAAAAACAGTCTTGACCCTGCTGCTCCTTTTTATATCGTTGAGATCGGGGCAGGATCAGGTACTTTCAGTTTTTACCTCCTGAAAAGACTTGCCGGGCTGAAAGAGGCCCTCTCCGTAAACGTTCAGCTGGTTTATGTAATGACAGACCTCATCCGGGAGAACATCGACTTCTCGATGGCGCACGAAAACTTTCAACCTTTTATTGCTGCCGGCATGCTGGACTTTGCCCACTTTGATGCAGAGTATTCCAAAGAAATTGCCTTGCTCCGCTCAAAGACCATCCTCCGCAAAGAAGATAATAAAAAAGGAAAGAATCCCTTTGTATTCATCGCCAATTATTGCTTCGATTCTTTAAAGCACGATGTATTCCAGGTCTCCGGCGGCAGCCTGCTGGAAGGCCTCTGCAAACTGACAACAGACGCCGCCAATATGGATAAAGACCAGGTTGTTCAGCTGAACCAGGTGAAAGTATCCTTTCAATTCCAGGAAACGCAACTGCCCTACTATCATCACGAAGTACTCAATCAGTTACTGCAGCACTACAAAGCCACTGCCGATCAGCAATACATTTCATTTCCCATAGGCCCGCTGATGTGCATTAAACACCTGCTGGATATTGCTGATAACAGGCTGTTGCTGATCAGCTCTGACAAAGGCTTTTCAAAGCATCTGGACATCTATCAGAAAGAGGCGCCCGCACCCGTTTTTCACGATAACAATTGTTTCTCGCTATCAGTAAACTTCGATGCCATCAGCCAGTATTTTAAGCTGACCGGCGGCGACAGCTTCAACCAGTTCACAGAGCAGGCCCTCACTACCAGCGCTTTTATCAGCGGGTTCACCTTTGCAGATATGCAGGAAACGGCGCTGGCGCTGGAAACATCCTTAAACTCCTTCGGGCATTCCACCATCAATAACCTTTTCCTGAACGCCAGTTTCACCGCCAACCTGCTGAACATAGAAGCTATCCTGCCTTTCCTGGGCGCCATCAGGTGGGATCCGCGGGTGTTCAACAGCTGCCGGGACGTTATCATTAACCAGATCAGGAACGGGTATGCCAGGACCTCAGACATTGAAGACCTCAAGGAAAAAATGCCTGTCATTGAAGAACATTTCTATATGCTGCCCAAAACACCGGACACCTTTTTTGATATCGGTGTCTTCTTCCAGGAAATCCAGCACTATGAGCGCGCCCTGGAATACTACGAAAAATCAATCCGTCATTTTGGCGAAAAGGATATTACCTTATACAACATGGGGCTGTGCCATTACCATTTAAACCAGCCGGCTGCAGCAGTGGAAAGTTTTTCCGCAGCACTGCAGCAAAACCCCACTTATATTATGGCAAGAGGCTGGATAGCGCAAATAGCAGCGGAATCCGCTCAATGATCCGCTTACACCGCTTACCATAATTCCAGCCTCTAACAGCTTTGTTTATTATCAAATAATCAAAGCTTTTTTTATTTTACGCCGGTATTAATTCACAAGCAGTATATCCAATCCTAGTCATTGAATGAATAATATCCAGCTGGGCACTAAACCACACTACCCTATACTAGACGGACTTCGTGGCGTTGCAGCCATTATTGTAGTAACCTTTCACCTGGCAGAACCGCTGGCCAGCGGTCACCTGGATATCCTGGTCAATCATGGCTACCTGGCTGTGGATTTTTTCTTCCTGTTATCCGGTTTCGTGATGGGCTATGCCTATGACGACCGCTGGCATAAAATGACGGTGAGCACATTCTTCAAACGTCGTATTGAACGCCTTCAACCCATGGTGGTGCTGGGCATGACCCTCGGCGCTATCGGCTTCTATTTCACCGATTCCACCCTGTGGCCGCTTATTCATACGGTTCCCGTCTGGAAAATGCTGCTGGTAATGCTGATCGGCTACACCATCCTGCCCGTGCCTTTATCGATGGATATACGCGGCTGGGAAGAAATGCACCCGCTGAACAGCGTAGGATGGTCATTGTTCTTTGAGTATATCGCCAACATCCTCTACGCCTGCTGGATCAGGAAATTTTCCAGAACGGCATTAAGCATCCTGGTAGGCATCGCCGCTATCGCGCTGGCGCACCTGGCCATTACAAACGGTGACGTTAGCGGCGGCTGGACGCTGAATGTGGAACAGGTGCGTATCGGGTTCACCCGTACTATGTACCCCTTCTTTGCCGGGCTCCTGCTCTCACGTATAGCCAAGCCTGCCCGTATCAGGAACGCCTTTTTATGGTGCACACTGCTGGTGGCGGCTGTACTGTATATGCCACGCATTGGCGGCGCTGAACATCTCTGGATGAACGGTATCTACGAATCTGTCTGCATCATCATCATTTTCCCCCTCATCGTATACCTGGGCGCCAGCGGAGTGGTGCAGTCGCAACGGGAAAGCAGGATATGTAAATTCCTGGGCGATATATCATACCCCCTTTACCTGGTACATTACCCGCTGGTGTATTTTTACGTTGCCTGGATCAGCAATCACAAAGGCGTTACGCTGCTGGATGCCTGGCCGTATGCCCTGCTCATTCTAACAGGCAGCATTGCATTAGCCTATGTTGCATTAAAGTGGTATGATATACCGGTGCGGCGCTGGTTACGGAAAAAGCTGGGTTAGGAAAGCCGCTGATCCGGCAGATGGATGCGCTTACACGGAATTGCTGTCAGGTGGAGCGGTACATCTGTCAGCTGGCAACGCATATCTGTTGTCTTACATCGAACATCTTTGATCTGTCACGGTACATCTGTCAGGTGGAGACCTACATCTGTTATCTTACATCGAACACCTTCGATCTGTCACTGTACATCTGTCAGGTGGAGGCTTCAATCTGTCATCTTACATCGAACACCTTCGATCTGTCAGCAAATGCTGGCCTGCTTGCAAAACACATTGCCTGTCCGGCTTTCCCGCTAAGCAGGTTGCTTTCGTGCTTCTCAGAATTTACGAAATTTTAAGCAAAGAAAAAACCGCTTATTACCCGCTTTCCTTACAGGCAGGCCCATTAATTGCAGCTGTTTATGCAAGAGATATTTCGTGCTGAAATGGTTGAATGCCGATCTATTTAATTCCACGACAGACCAGGTTTCGCGTTATTCGGGTTTTGCATCATTATCAAAATCTTTTTGTATGAACATGGTATTTTCGGCCCTCCAGGATTTCTTAGGTGGCGGAGGGCAGCCTTATGCGCCTGCTCCTGGCGCCACTGCTTCCAATGTAACGGTTACTGCTTTCTCACAACCCGAGGTGCTGCAGAAAAAAATGCAGGAAGAAAAAATGTCCCATGGCGGAACGGTGAGAGCGAATCTATCCCCCGTGCGCCTGGCCCTTGAACACAGCGGCGCGGTGCTGTATTTCTGTCCCATGCAGCAGCTGGACATCCTCGAAGTTATTGCAGAAGGAGACGGCAATAACATCCCGGATACTGCCCGGGTAGAAGGACTGGACCTTCCCGCCGGTTTCAGATCAGGATTTTATTCACTTGAAAATGTTGAACTTTCTTCGAATGGAGATATCCAGGTAAAGGCTACCGCTGCAACTACCTGGAAATTTATTGAAAGAACGCCTGTGTTTTGAGATGATAAGGGGACGTTCCTACTAATAGGCTGTATCAATATGCGATACAGCCTATTTTTATTTGGCATGCTTTCCAAATATAAAGCTCTTGCAACCGATTTCTTTTTAATTCTGTAGACATTGTCCCCACATTTTGATGAACGGGCTTGTACCCAGCCGCTTCAATCACTATCTTGCCGGCTCATTTACTGAACGTTATGGTACTTAGATCGAAAAGAAATACAAGCCGGTCTTTGACAGGCTTTGTATGCCTATGCGGCGCCGGTATTGTGTTTAGCGGCACTGCGGCAGCCCAGGCTTCCAACATCTCCTTACAGGATCTTTCCGCTTTCCGCGATCCTGGTAAAAGCTGGCAGATTGCGGCTGATGTTAGTGCAGACCTCAACAAGCACGATGTGCTGTTCCCCGTCAACGGAACAGGCGTGCTGGTGAACCTGCCCGACAAAAAGCGTCCCGGACAGGACCTGTTTTCCCAGGCCGAATATGGCGATATGGAACTGGAGCTGGACTATATGATGGCCCCCGGCGCTAATTCAGGTATTTATCTGCAGGGCAGGTACGAAATTCAGCTGCTGGACAGCTGGAGCGTTACCAACCCCCGCCCCGGTGATAACGGCGGCATTTATGAACGCTGGGATGACAGCCGCCCCGAAGGACAGCAAGGCTACGAAGGCTATGCGCCGCGTGTGAACGCCAGCCGCGCCCCGGGCCTCTGGCAACACATAAAAATTGCTTTCCGCGCTCCCCGCTTCGATGCTGCCGGTAATAAAACCGCCAACGCACGTATGCTGCGCGTAGAGCTGAACGGCGTATTGATTCATGACGACGTTGAACTGATGGGCCCTACCCGCGGCGCCATCGGCGGCGGAGACGAAAAAGCTACCGGCCCCCTGCGCCTGCAGGGCGATCATGGCGCCGTTGCTTTCCGCAATATCCGCATCAACACCTCCAACCTGGATAAGGAAACCGCTCATAACCGTCGCGATGACGTTGACCCGATCCTGGTAGACGCCAATGCTTCCAACACCATCCTGCGCAGCTTTATGGACATCCCCGGCAGTGCACGCATTCCGCATGCCGTATCCGTTGGCAGCCCGCTGCAGGTGCATTATACCTATGACCTGGACAAAGGCATGCTGCTACAGGTATGGCGCGGCGGCTTTCTCGATGCTACCCCCATGTGGCACGACAGGGGCAATGGCTGCTCCCGTCCCCGCGGTACGGTACAGTATTTTGGCAAACCGGCCTTCGCCCTGGCAAAACTGTCTTCACCCGACGCAGCCTGGATAACAGACAGCACTGGTACCGGTTATCGTCCCAAAGGCTATGTGCTGGACGAAAAAGATCAACCGGCTTTCCGCTACTTCATCTATGGCGCTGCCGTTACAGATGCTATTAAAGTAATGGACAACGGTCACGGCCTGCGCCGCGAACTGAACGTGGAAAATCCCACAGACGGCCTCTATGCAAAGCTGGCGGAAGGCAGCAGCATCGTAGCGCAGTCCAACGGCCTGTACGTAGTAGACGGCCGCGCTTACTACCTGCAGCTGGATGACGCAGGCGGCGCCAAACCTGTGGTGCGCCAGAGTAACGGCCGCCAGGAACTGATCGTGCCCGTGAAAGGCAAACTGGCCTATTCCATACTTTTTTAAACCGGAAGTGAAGAACAAATACTAACAAATGAAACTGATCTATAAAACATTGCTCCTCGCTGTCCTGTCGGGCAGCGCGTTTGGGCAGGAAACTCCCAAGGAAGAGGATTTCTCGAAGATTGTGAAAGTGAGCTCCCCGGAGGGTACCCTGCTGGAAGTAGGCGGACTGGTACTGTTACCCAACGGCGACCTGGGCGTGAGCACCCGCCGCGGCGATATCTATATCGTTGAAAATCCTACCAGCCGTAAGCCTTATTTCAGGAAATTCGCCTCCGGACTGCACGAAGTGCTGGGCCTCGCCTGGAAAGACGGCGCCCTCTACTGCGCGCAGCGCGGCGAACTTACCAAACTGGTAGACACCAACATGGACGGTAAAGCGGATGTATACGAAACCGTATATGCATGGCCTTTATCCGCCCACTATCATGAATACAGCTTCGGACCTAAAATAGCGCCCGACGGCTCTTTCTTTGTATCCGCCAACGTTGCCTTCGGCGATGAAGAATGGTGGCGCGGTGAAAGCCGCGTACCCTGGCGCGGATGGATGATGAACATCACCCCCGACGGACAAATGACGCCGTATGCTACAGGCTTCCGCTCTCCCTGCGGACTGGGCATGATCAACGGTGAACTGTTCTATACCGATAACCAGGGAGACTGGGTAGGCTCCGGTGGCGTATGGCAGGTGAAGAAAGGTGATTTCATCGGGCATCCCGCTGGGCTTCGCTGGACCAACATGCCCAACTCTCCCGTAAAACTGACCACGGAAGAACTGTATGCTTTGGTGGATCCGCGCCGTAATAAGAACGCAGAAGGACGTTACATCAAGCCGGAAAATGTAGTGAATGAAAAATTCGTTACCCTCGCTGAAGTAAAGGAAAAGATCCCTTCCCTGCGCCTCCCCGCAGTGATATTACCACACGGCGTATTAGGCATTTCCAATTCAGAGATCGTGACCATCCCCGAAGGCAGCTTCGGTCCTTTTGCAGGCCAGTTGCTGGTGGGCGACCAGGGCCAGAGCAAGATCATGCGCGTAGAGCTGGAAAAAGTGAACGGCGAATACCAGGGCGTGGCCTTTGATTTCCGCAACGGCTTCCAGTCTGGTGTGCTGCGCATGGCCTGGGCTAAAGACGGCTCCCTGTTCGTAGGTGAGACCAACCGCGGCTGGGGCTCTGCCGGTGAAGCCAACGAAGGTTTACAACGACTGGTATGGAACCGCGAAAAAACGCCTTTTGAAATGCAGACCATCAAGGCAATGCCCGATGGTTTTGAAATAACTTTCACGCAGCCGGTAGATGAAAGATCTGCGAACGATCTTGCCTCCTACTCCGTAGAAAGCTTTACCTACAAATATCACCCCGTGTATGGCAGTCCCCCGGTGAACGTGGAAACCTGCCCCATCAAAGGGGTGAAGGTTTCTGCAGACGGTCTGAAAGTAAGGCTGGTGGTAGACAACCTGCGCAAGCATTATGTGCACAACATCACCCTGGAAGGTGTACGCGAAAAAGATCATTTCTATTCGCTGGTGCATCCTACCGGGTACTACACCCTGCACAACATCCCCGAAGGGAACCGCCTGGCAGCCACTGAGCTGAGCACCCGCAATTCTGCCAGCGAAGCAGCTGCAAAGGCAGCGGCTGAAGCGGCGGCCAAAGCAAAGAGCGCCACAGCTAAAACTACAGCTGCAAAAACAGCTGCTGCCGCCACCAAAGCAGTCGTAGCGCCTACTTATGAAGAGGTGAAACCACTGCTGGCTAAATATACCTGCGCTGCCTGTCACAATGCCAGCAAAAGGCAGGTAGGCCCCGCTTTCCTGGATGTAGCCAAACGTAATTACAGCAATGAAAAGATCGTAAGCCTGATCTATAACCCCCAGCCTCAGAACTGGAGCGGTTATGCTACAGAAATGCCGCCTATGCCCAACGTGCCCAAAGCAGAGGCACTGAAGATAGCGGCCTGGATCAATTCACTGGCTACCGGTAAAACAGCGGCGAAATAAGCTAACGTTTAATGACAAATAACACAAAGGGCTGGCCTAATGGCCGGCCCTTTTTAATTTTCGCCCTTCATCAGGTCTTCTATATGCGGCGGATGAGGTTTGATCTTCTTTTCTGCATACTCCCGCGGTGTTACCTTAAACTGCTGCTGGAAACACTTGGAGAAATAAGAGGGAGCACTAAAGCCCGTCATATAAGCAATCTCTGTAACGGTATGTTCTGCTGTCTGCAGCAGCTTGGCGGCATGCTTCAGCCGCACCAGCTTTATCAGTTCATTGGGCACATACCCCGAAAGGGATTTTAATTTCTTGTGCAGGTTAGAACGGCTCATGGCCATATCGCGGCTCAGCTCTTCTACTGAAAGCTGCGAGTCAATAATACGCGCTTCAATAATGCTCACCACCTTTTCCATGAAAGCTTTGTCGCGGCTGTTGGTAGCCAGTACGCTCACATCGCTGTTGGGCTGCTCGGAGAATTTCTGGCGCAGCTTCTCACGGGAAGCGATCAGGTTCTTCGTTACCGCCGCAATATGCTTCCACTTAAAAGGTTTCATGATGTAGGCATCCGCGCCCGCCTCAATGCCTTTCAGCTCTGATTCGCTGTTACCCCTGGCCGTAAGCAATATAAAGGGAATATGGCTATAGTCTATATTGGTCTTCACATGGTGGCACAGTTCCAGCCCATCCATCTCCGGCATCATGATATCAGAGATCACCAGGTCAACGGAATGCGCTTCCACCAGCTCCAGGGCGGCTTTGCCATGGCCCGCTTTCACCACGTTGTAACCGCTGTCCCGGAAACGGTCTGCCAGGAATGCCTGTATGGACGGATCGTCTTCCACTACCAGTACCAGGGGCCGTTCATCTTCCACAACGGCCGCTTCGGCCTGCTGCTCCTGCGGCGCCGGCTGCTGTCTGCTGACAGGCAGCTCCAGCGTAAAAATGGTTTTCTCTCCTTCCCTGCTTTCTACCAGCAGCCTGCCGCCATGTTTCTCTGCCAGTGAATTGGCAAGGGCCAGGCCGATACCTGTGCCACCCGGGCTGCCGCGATCAGGATTATCTGTAACGGTGGTAAAGAACTGCTTGAAGATGTTCCTGATATGGGCGGCAGGAATACCTGCGCCATCATCCTCCACGCTGATGCATAAACGTGCGCCTTCTCCCTCCGCGCCTGCCATATCAAAAACGCTGATATCTACTTTCGATTTCGCAAAGCGGAATGCATTAATGAGCAGGTTGCCCAGTATCTTATTCAGCACTTCCGGGTCTGCCTGTAACTGCAGCCTGCTCAGGCGGGTGCTCATTGTAAAAGCAATCTCTTTCTGGTAAGGCAAAGAAGAAAAGCGCGAATAAACAGACTGCACCAGTGATATGATCTCCACCGGCTCCTTGCGGATCTCGTATGCATCGCTTTCAATCCTTCTGAAATCCAGCAGCTGGTTCACCAGGTCCATCAGGCGTTCTGCGTTTTCGTCCATAATGGCCAGCTGTTGTTTTTCTTCGGGCCGCCAGTTGTTCATGCTCAGCAGCTTTTCCAGGGGCGCAATGATCAGCGACAGGGGTGTTCTTATTTCATGCGCCATCACGGTGAAGAACTCTATTTTCCTGGCATAGAACTCCTGCTCTTCCTTGTTCTTCAACCGCTCCATTCTGATCTGGTGCTGCCTGCGGATGTAGTTGAAAGAATAGCGGTAAATACCGTAGGCAGCCCCCAGCGCGAGTAATGTAAAAATAATATAGGCCAGGGTGGTTTTGTAGAACGGCGGCCGTATGATCAGCTGCATGGTGGTTTCAGGCACCTCCCAGTTGCCTTTATCTGCAGTGGCCTTTACCCTGAACGTATAAGTGCCGGGCGACAGGTTCGTATAGGTTGCTTTACGCTGATCGCCCACATAGTTCCAGTCCGGATCAAAGCCTTCCATCCGGTACGCATAGCTTAGCTTTTCCGGCGCACTGAAATTGAGTGCGGCAAATTCAAAGCTCATCACCGACTGGTTGTGCCGCAATACGAGCTGCTTTGTATAGTTGATCTGCTGCTGTAAGGGCCCTTTTTCAGACAAAGGCACATCCCTGTTAAACAGCTGGAAATTGGTAAATGATACATGGATATTGTCTGTAACAGAAGACACCTTTTCAGGATAAAATGCATTGAACCCTTTGATGCCGCCGGCAAACAGCTTGCCGTCAGACATTTTGCAGAATGCCTTGTAATTGAACTGGCGGCTTTGCAGGTTATCCTGCGGCGTGAAATGTCTTGCTTTTCCCTTTACCGGGTCAATGCTGTAAATGCCGTTGTTGGTGGTGATCCAGATCAGGCCCGCATCATCCTCCTGTATACCATACACCACATTTGCGCTGATGCCTGTTTTGTCGTTATAAGGTTCTACCTGTTTGGCAGCGAAGTTGTACTTATGCAAACCGCCGCCATCTGAGCCTATCCAGAGATTGCCCTCCTGATCGTCATACAGGCAGGTGAGCTTGTTCATCCCTTCTGCCGTCACCTTATCCCACTGGTCGGTTTTCTTGTTGTAGTAGATCAGGCCATCGTTATAGGTAGCAAACCACAGCGTTTTGTTATTGTCTTCGTAAATATCATAGATGATGGTATTGCTCACTCCATCTTGCAGTACGCGTGTAAACTCCCGCCGTTCGCTGTCAAACAGATCCAGTCCCCGGTCTGTTCCTATCCATATCTGGTTGTCCCTGTCCTGGTAAATACAGAAAACATTATTGCTGTTCAGCGAGTGAATATTTCCCGGCTGATGCTGAAAATATTCCACCCTGCCTGTTTTCGGGTTCAGCACATTGATACCGGCTGCAAATAACCCGATCCAGATGTTGCCGCCCTGCTCCCGCAGCAGGGTGTGGATGTTATGATAAGACAGTTTTTGCTGACCCGGTGAAAAAGGATATTGCTGAAAGGTGCGCGTTGTCGCATTGAAATACTGCAAACCGCCATCTTCCGTACCTACCCACAGTTTGCCCGGCGCATCTTCCAGGAAACTGCTGACCGCACGTCCCGATAAAGCATGCGGTTCTCCCGTGGGATAATACAATTCAAAAGCGGCGCCTTTTTCATTAAAGTAACTGGCTCCGCCAAAGAAAGTACCCACCCACATAATGCCCGCTTTATCAGGAAAGAGGGAGTAAATGGCATTGTCGCTGATGCTGAAGGGATCATTGCCCCGGTTGGTATAACGGGTAAAGCGCTCTGTGGCAATATCCAGTACGGCTAAACCTTTTTCTGTGCCTACATAGATCTTATCGGGCGATACCTGGCACAATGCCCGTACAATATCGTCATTGATGGAATAAGGACTGGCACTGCTGCGATACACGCGGAAACTGCGCTGTTCCGGCTGCCATTTGCATAAGCCGCCGTTCATGGTACCTGCCCACATGGTACCGTCCCGTCCTTTGTAGAGTGCGTTGATGTATTCATTACTCAGGCCGCTGTTGGCAGCGCGCAGGTTAGTGAAAGCTCCTGAAGAAGGGTTGTAGATATCGATACCGTTGCCATAGCTGCCAATCCAGATGTTGCCATCATTATCCTGCGCCAGCTTGGTTACCTGGTCGCCCGACAGCCCTGAATTGCCGGCTTTGAAATTATGCAGTTGTCCCTTTGCAGGGTCATAGCGGAACAACCCGCTCAGCCGCGAGGTGAACCATACCATGCCGTCTTTATCGCGCATGATGTCGAACACGGATCGCATATCCGGCGGACCAAAATGCGAGAACTGCTCTTTCTCCAGGTTGAGTATATAAATACCGTTCTCGCTGCCTATCCACAAATGCGTGGAGTCTACCCGGGTAATGCAGTGAATAAAGTTATTACCCAGGGAAGTGCTGTCGTTCTTTTTATACTGGAAGTTCTTGAACTGGTAGCCGTCAAAACGGCTGATCCCGTTCTTGGTACCAAACCAGAGGTAGCCCTGGTCATCCTGCGTAATAGCCCGCACAGTGCTGGACGGCAGCCCATCCGCTACGGAATAGTTCCGGAAACGTATAGGCTGCCCCATGCCCTGATAGTGTAGGAATAGCAGACAAAAAAAGATCAGTCGTTTTACACTTTGCATTCGTTATATCATTTACACAGCTTCCTGATAAAAGCTTCCTCTTCCTTGCTGAAAGGCGTTCCATCCTTCCTGTAAATATCGTGGAACCACAGTTTGGGTTCTTTTCCATCCGGTATTGGCGTGTCCCAGGCAAATATGGTATTTGTTTTCCCGCTTACAAATCCCCAGTTGATGGCGCCTACATTTTCGGCTTTCAGCAGGGGCATGATCAGCTGGAATAAGCTGCCGTTCCTCCTGGCCATGTACTCTGTGCAGATCAGCGGCCGTCCGTATTTCCGCAATGTATCAATGGTATGCTTGTGATCATCAATATACGAGTAATTATGGTAGGTGATCACATCAGAATTTTCCAGCTGGAATTTATTCAGTGCCGCGAACTTCGGCCCGTCTGACCACACACCTGCTGATACCGGTTGTGAAGGCCTTACTGCAAAGGCCCACCTGAACACATTTTGCAGCAGCGGCATGCTTTTACCGAACTGCCCGTTATTACCCGGTTCGTTGTACAGGTCCCACAGCAGGATACGATCATCATTCTTAAAAGTGGTCAGTATGTCTTTCACATAGGCTTCCAGCACTTTCATCGTATCCGGGTGGGTGTAGATCATCGTGCCCGGGTCTCTCACCCAGCCGGAATTATGCACACCTGTTTTAGGCGCGGGTTGTTTACCCAGCCAGGCAGTATCGTTCCAGCAATCGTCAAAAAATACAAACAAGGTTTTAATGCCGTGCCTGGAAGAGATGTCCAGATAAGTATCCAGCCTTTTTTTGAACCCTTCCTTATCGCCCACCCACAGCAGGTGGTGCAGGTATACCCTCATTACATTGAAGCCTAGGTTTTGCGCCCAGCCCAGTTCCCGGTTAATGGTAGCGGTATCAAAGGTTTCGGCCTGGAACATTTCCAGCTGGTTAATGGCGGTAGAGGGCTGGAAATTACTTCCTTTCAGCCAGCCCTGTTTAGCGTACCATTCTTTTGCCTTGGCGGCAGACCATTTGCCCTGTGCGCCCGCCATCGTGATAAACAAAAGGCTGCAGGCCAGGAGTGTTGTTAATCTCTTTACAAACATTATTTTACTTTTTACCGGGTTTAGGAAATACATTGTGCGTGTTGGCCCATTGGCGCCATTGTGCAGCCATTTTCGAAACGATATCAGGATGTTGCGCCGCCTGGTCATTCAGCTCGGTTTCATCCTGGTGAATATTGTACAGCCGCCAGGTGGTATCGCCAGCCAGTGATACCAGCTTCCAGTCGCCATTACGGATATAGCGGGCGTTGAAGTGTTCGTTGTACAGCAGCTCATGTCCTTTACTTTCCTTGCCTTCAAAGGCAGGCAGCAGGCTCTTTCCTGTGTAAGGGGTGATCTGGTGCCCTTTGTAGGTAGCAGGATAGTCTGCTTTCGCCACTTCCAGGAAGGTGGGCATAAAATCCATTACATGGCCCGTGTAATCTGTAAACCCGCCTTTTGTTTTGATATTTTTTGGCCAGTATACGATCATGGGTGTACGAACGCCGCCTTCATAAGATTGCGCTTTGGCATAACGGTAAGGCGTGTTCACTACATTGGCCCATCTTTCGCCGATAGAGGCAAAGGTGGTCTGGGGGCCGGGTAATACTTCCTTCTTAACAGGATAGATGATCTCTTTGCCATCGCGGGTTTGTCCGGGGCGGTCAAAGCCGGGGCCGTAGCGCATACAGTTTTCCGGACTTGCGCCATTATCGCTCAAAAACACGATGATGGTATTATCCAGCTTGCCGCTTTCGCGCAGGGCCTGTATGATGCGGCCAATGCCCTGGTCCATACGGTCTACCATGGCGGCATGTACGGCCATTGCCCTGGCATCCCATTCCTTATCCGGGTTCTGCTCCCAGCTCAGTTCCTTGTTGATCCGGGGTGACAAGGGCGTAGTGGCGGGATCGATGATACCCTGCTTCACCATTTTGTTATAGCGCGCTTCGCGGATAGCGTCCCAGCCTGCCTTATAGGTGTTTTCGTACTTTTTGATATCTTCCGGTAATGCCTGCAGCGGCCAATGGGGCGCTGTTTGGGCTACATAGAGGAAGAAAGGTTTGTCTTCCCTGCTCAGTGTTTTGATATAGCTTACCGCCGTATCGTTGATGGCGTCTGTATGATAATAGCCTTCGGGAACTTTTTCAACCGGCGTTGTACCGTTCACCAGGCTGAAAGGATCGAAGTAATCCACTACGCCGAAGATGTTGCCATAATGCCGCTCAAATCCCCTGTTCACGGGGTACTGCTCTACCGGCGAGAAATAAGGATGCGAGGCCTGGTGGTTCAGCCATTTCAGCTGCGCTTCCTTTGTAGGTTGCTCAATGGTGTTAGACACATGCCATTTGCCAGACATAGCGGTATGATAACCTGCATCTTTCAGCACTTCTGCCAGTGTAACGGTGTTCTCTGTGAGATAGCCGCGGTAGCCCGGCTCCTCTCTTGCTGCCGTCATTTCACCAATACCGGCCTGCTGGTTGTATAGCCCGGTAAGCAATGATGCCCGCGATGGGCAGCAACGCGAAGTGTTGTAAAAACGCCTGAAGCGCAAACCGTTTTCCGCCAGGTAATCCAGGTTGGGCGTTTGAATTTCGCCGCCGTAACAGCCCAGGTCTGAGTAGCCCAGGTCATCTGCCAGTATCAGCACAATGTTGGGCCGTTCGTCTTTTTCCGCGCCCTTGTTGCTCCCCCGGCTTCCTGCGCAGGAGGATAAAACGATCAATGATAAAATTACTACAGCCAGTTCCTTCATAATATCAGTTTTTCAAGTGCTTGTTTCAATGTGTTTACTATTTCCGGGTGCTGCTTTGCCAGGTTATGTGCTTCGGCAGGATCGCGCTGCAGATCATACAGCTGCGGTACGGTTGTCAGTCCCGTTTCTATTTGCTTGTTCTGCAGCCAGTCTGGCGCGGGCTTTTGCTGTGGAGCGATATACTTCCAGTTACCTTTGCGGAAGGAGAGCGTATAAGATTCTTCCAGCAGGTATTCGCGTCCCTGCTTTGATCTGCCCAGCCATACATCCAGCGCGTTGCGGCTATCCTGCGCGGCGCCGGGTGGTACCTGGCGGCCCGTTAATGCAGCCAGGGATGCCAGCAGATCCACCTGTGAGCACAGCGCATCAGCAACCCCGGGCTGTATAACGCCCGGCCAGCAGGTAATGGTGGAAACCCGGGTGCCCGCCTCAAAGGCGCTGTATTTGCCACCACGGTAGATGCCGGAAGGCTGATGGTCACCATTCAGCTTTTCAGCGTGATCTTCGTAGCCATCATCCAGTACAGGACCATTGTCGCTGCTAAATATAATCAATGTATTTTTTGCGATGCCCAGCGAATCCAGCAGCTGTGTGATCTGCCCCACCATCCAGTCCATCTCCGCGATCACATCACCGCGGGCCCCCAGCTTTGTTGTGCCTGCAAAGCGTTTGTTAGGCGCGCGCGGCACATGGATATTCGGGAAAGGGTAATAGAGAAAGAAAGGCTGCCGGTGATGTTCGACAATAAAACGTCTGGCCTTGTCATTCAGCACCAGCGGAATATCCTCGTCCACCCACCTGGCCCGCTTTCCGCCGGTCATATAACCAATACGGCTGATACCGTTGATGATGGTGTTGCTGTGCTGTGTGTCTGCCCGCTGCTTCAGCAGCTGCGGATCAGAAAGCCCGGTGGGCTCCGCTCCTATCTTTCCCGAATAGCTTACCGCAATAGGATCATCGGCGTCCAGGTTGGGCACCTTGCCGTTTTCTACAAACACCGTAGGTACACGGTCTGTAGTGGCAGGAATAATAAAAGAATAATCAAAGCCTATTTCATTGGGGCCCGGGGCAATATGCCCGTTCCAGTTAATAACGCCGTTGCCCAGGCCTAAATGCCATTTGCCTACTACGGCAGTGCTGTAACCCGCCTGCCGTAATATATCCGGCAACGTTAGTGTACCGGGTCTGATCAGCAGCGGCGCATCGCCGGGAAGGATAGCGGCATTATTCCGGAAGGCATACACCCCTGTTAACAGCGACGCCCGGGAGGGCGTACAGGTAGCCGCCGTGCAGTGCGCATCCGTGAACTGCATGCCGTTGGCCGCCAGGCGGTCAATGTTGGGTGTTTTCACTGCCTTTGCGCCGTAGCATCCCAGGTCGCCATAGCCCAGGTCATCTGCATACAGGATAATGATGTTGGGCTTTGCAGCAGCCGTTTCTTTTCCCCGCCTGGTAATGGCCACAAAATCATCAAACCACAGGGGATTAGGCGTATAGCCACCATCCGCCTGGCGTTGCAGGCTTTTCATGGGGAAGATGGGATTGATAAACCACACCGGCGTGTTGGGCTTTACCTTTGCAGGGGCCGACTGGCTAAGGTACCCGTAGGTAGCCAGCACTACACCGTACTTTTGAAAGTAGCGGTAGTAGGTTTGCATGAAATGTGGCGGAAACCAGGCGCGCGAAGCAAACAATGCAGCCCATTCGGCGGCGCTCACTTTTTCTGTATTCGCTTTACTGTACCACTCATACAGCTTCATACCGGGCGGATAGTGATAGGCAGCGGCAAATTGAGCGCCGGCGGGAGTACTGCCCAGTTCATCAGACAGGTGCTTGTTATACAAACGGAAGAGCGAAAACTCGGGCACAATGATCGGCTTGTCGGGCATAATCGTCCGTACAAAGCGGAAAGCTTTGTCCATATCCGCAGAATCGCTGATGTGCAGGTGGACCGACAAGCCTTTGATTCGATCATTTTCCTGCGCCAGGCGGATCAGTCCCTGCACACCTGGTTTTTGCTGCTGCTTTTCTTCAAACAGCGCGGGCAATGAGCCGGTATACACATCGGGGCGGGTCAGCTCCGGGTGTTGTTTGTAATAAGGCTCCACCACTTCATCCAGCAATCTTTCCGTGAACCTTACCAGTGGCGACACGCCTGCTTCATTCAGCTGCAGATCGGCCTCCATGGTTTCCAGGTTAGGCTCATTACCTAACTTGAACACATTCACGTAAGGGCCTACACGCTTCAGTATGGCGGCAGCTGTTGCAAAATATTTTTGCTCTGCTGCAGTACCCGGTTCGGGTATCCGCAGCTGGTACTTTTTAAAGTCCCACCGGAAACCGAAAGCCACTTTATAACCAGCTTTTGCAGCATCGATCACTTTCTGCAGGCCCGGCGCCGTGGCGGGATCCTTTTCACCGTTGATATACTCAAAGATGTAAGGCGTTGTACGGATCCATTCAACCGGCGTGCGGCGTAAAACCGCCATGTCAATGATCTCCGGGTCATGGTTAAAGTTGGCGCCTATCTCCTGCGCGGAAACCAACGCAGGCAGCAGCGCCATGATCACTATCAAAATGCTCCTGACCATCATCTATCTTGATTTAAAAGAGGTATAGAAACGGTTGGCGCGTTCCATATCCGGTTTCAGTTTACCCTGCTCCCACTTCACCGGCACCAGTCCGGGTCTGCAGGTCACGGTAAATTTTGTGCCCATAATACCTCTCGGGTTAAAGAAAATGGTGGACCACCATTGTCCGTTCCTGTCTTTAAACAGATTATTGTGTCCACCCTGTAATACTGCGGCGTAGCGCGGGCCGTAGGGACCGTAAATATGATCTGCTTCCGCCACTACCACGTCATAACTATACAGGCTATCCTTTTTGTTTTTGTCATCCCGCAGATAGCTGAAAGTGCCGTCTGCTTTCTTTACAGACCATACCGTTTGCAGCAGCTGGTATTTACCCTGGTGCCTGGTGATGAACACGCCTTCTATGTATGGATCCGGATGGTAAGGCGTTTCCTGCAGTTTGCGGAAGGGCTCCGCAATATCGCTGAGGTCATCTTTCATGCGGGCAATAAAATGATTGTGCCCCACCAGGTATACTTCGCCGTTATCATCTTCAAAGAGACTGAGATCAATATTGGGGAAGATGGCCTTTTGCGCATTGCCTTTAATATTCCTGTAGGGCCCTTCCGGTTTGCCGGAAACGCTTTCCAGTACAAACGATCCCATACCGCCGTTCAGGCAGGCTATCAGCAGCCATTTCTTTTTACTGCTGATGTAATGCAGCTCCGGCGCCCATACGGCGCGGTAAAAAGAATCCAGGCGGTCTTTGTTGGGCGAGCGTGCACCCGGTTCCAGTGGTTTCCCTTTTCGCTGCCAGGGGGCCGCATCTTTGTCAAAGCTCCAGATCAGTCCCATCGGTTCCCATTGCTGCAGGTCTTTTGAACGCCACATATACAGGCCATCATTATAGTCCCAGCAGTGCACGCGCCCACCGGGAAATGTTCGTCCGGGCGTGGCAGTGGTGCCTGTCATATAATAATATCCGTCTGGTCCTGTCATCACGTAGGTGTCGCGCATCCATTGGTCCATCAGGGGCACAACAGACGCAGGTACTGTTAAAGCGGGATCTCCCACCGGCGCTGCCGGGTCGCTGTAGGCTGCGGGTTGTCCACAGGATGCATGTGCGATCATGCAGGCTATGCCCGCAATCACAATCTTAAGTCTAATCATTATAATACTTCCTTTAAGTTTAGCTGCTGGCTGCCAGCTGCTCGCTATTAGCAAATAACTACTCCCGCCAATAGCTAACAGCTAACCGCCAGCAGCCAGCAGCTCATTCAATATCCCTCATTCTGCTTACAGGCCGGGTTGGCGTCAATCTCTGCCTGCGGAATGGGGAACAGTTTATGTTTATCAGCAGCCACGGTGATTCCCCTGGCAATGGCCAGTGAAATGAATTTATTGTGGCGCAGCAGGTCTTCCCTTCTCAGGCCTTCGCTGTAGAACTCCCAGGCTCTTTCGCGGAGAATGAGATCACGCAGCACTTCCTTACTGGTAGCATCTGCCATGGTGAGGATACCGATACCTGCGCGGCTTCTTACTTCGTTGATCAGGTTCAGCGCTTCCTGGGAAGGGCCGCTTACTTCGTTCAAAGCTTCTGCACGGCTCAGTAATATATCTGCATAGCGGATGATGGGCACATCATTACCGCTGTGGTTACCCACGGTAGCATTATCCCAGTATTTCATGCTGCGTACATTATCAGGTGTGGATAACAGGTTCACCGATACATTGTTGGTATTGATATAGTGGCGCAACAGCAGGATGGACCTTGTATCATTCACCGTATCGATGGTATTGGTAAATGCAGAGCGCATGCGGTACTGCGTGGCGAAGTTGGCCATGGCGGTAGTCCACACAAACTCAGGGATCTGGGAAGATGTTTTAAAGTTCTGCGGCAGTGCGCCTGCAGTATACCAGTTGCCAAAACCTTCCTGGTTGCGGCAGGGATGCACCATGATCATCTCTTTGTTGCCTTCATTTTCTACGCGGAACATATCCTGGTAAGCTGGGAACAGCCCGTAGTAGTTGAAGTTCATTACCTGGCGGCAGGCGTCTGCGGCTTTCTGCCATTGTCTGGTATTGAGATAAAATTTTGCCAGCACACTGGCGGCCATACCTTTGTTGGCCCGGGCAAAAGCCTCTTCCTTGCCCGGATCCGGCAGATCGGCAATGGCGGTGGTCAGCTCCGCTTCAATGAAAGCCTTCATCTGTTCGTCTGTTGCTTTTGCCAGCGCAGCTTCAGAAGTGCTGGAAGTACGCAGGGGCACAGGTCCGAACCATTTATACAGCAGGTCATATGCGTATGCTCTCAGGAAGCGGGCCTCCGCTGCATACAGTTTTTTGTTGGCGTCTGTGGTGTTTACGTTGTCGATATTCTCCAGCACAATATTGGCATCACGGATAGCGCGGTAGGTAGGCGCCCATACATCTGCCTGCAGGGTGCCGAGTGAAGCGTCCCAGGTAAAATTGATCAGCTGCGACAGCGCCAGGTTTTCTGCGCCGCCGGTATTATACCCCACATCTGTCGTTACTTCCGAATTGTTGATCAGGTAACGCGATGGCGTGGGATTCTGTATACCTGCGTAGGAAGAGAATAATACGGAACGGATGCCTTTATCGGTGGCAAGCACATTACCGGGTGCAAACTCGCCGGGAGGCGTTACATCCAGCGCCTTTTTACAGGCGGTGTGTGCGAATATGGAAACAGTTATAAAAGATAGTATGATGAGCTTTTGCATAAACGCGTTTTTAGAATTGAACATTGAGACCAAATAAGAAGCTGCGGGTCATCGGGTAAGAGCTGTAATCTATTTTCAGGATATCATCACCGATGGAGTTCACGGCAGGATCGATGCCTGAATAGTTGGTGATGGTGAACAGGTTCTGACCTGTTACATATGCCTGCAGCCCTCTGATCACTTTGTTACGCAGCTTGAAATCGTAGCTCAGCCGCACTGACTGAAGACGCAGGTAAGATGCATCTTCCACGGTCTTTGAGTTCACGGTCTGCTGCCCCTGCGAGGTAGGGTTTATGAACGAAGGATATTCGTTGGTAGGGTTCTCCGGTGTCCAGCGGTTCAGGTAAGGCTTGGCCAGTTTATTACGGCGGAAGCTCACCGGGAAATAGCTGTCTATGGCCGCATTATTCAACACGCTGGCGCCCTGTGATCCTTCCAGGAATACTGACAGGGAGAATCTTTTGTAGCCGAAGGTATTGGTGATGCCATAGGTGAAATCCGGCAATGATTTACCCAGTATTACGCGGTCGTCTGCATTGATCTGCTTATTACCGTCTACATCCCTGAATTTGAGATCGCCGGGCTTAACTCCTACGGGCGCGGTAGAGAAGTCGTCATGCGATTGCCATACGCCCAGCACTTCATAACCGTAATAAGATCCCAGGGATGCGCCGGGCCTGATGATGCTGGCGTTGGAAATGAAGCCTGCGCCGCCGGTAAAGATCTGCGACAAAGGCCCGAGGCTCAGCACTTCATTCTTCACGGTAGAAAGCACGGCGCCGACATTCCAGTTAAAACCCTGGCTGTTACGGAATACATCGCCTGCCAGGTGCAGGTCGATACCCGTATTTTTCATGCGGCCGATGTTCTGTGTCTTTACGCCGAAACCGGTGCTTAAGGGTTGCGGCAGATCCAGCAGCAGATCAGAGGTGCGGCGGTCATAATATTCTACAGAGCCGGTGAGGCGGTTGTCGAACAATGCAAAGTCGATACCGATGTCCGCCTGTTTGGCGGCCTCCCATTTCAGATCGGGATTGGCTACACGGGAAGGTGCGAGCGAGGTATAACGTTCGCCGCCAAAGATGGCATTGCCGCCGCCTGAGAAAGTTGTGATGTAAAGATAGTTGGCGATAGACTGGTTACCGATCACCCCGTAGCTCAGCCTGAACTTCAGTTCATTCACAAAGCTCACCCCTTTCAGGAAAGATTCTTCATGCATTTTCCACGCCACCGCCGCAGAGGGGAAATAACCGAAACGGTTATTGGAACCAAAGCGGGAAGAGCCGTCTGCACGGAAGCTGGCGGTGAGCAGGTAGCGGTCTTTATACGTATAGTTCACACGTCCCAGGAAAGAAATGATCTTGGTAGATGCGCGGCCGCTGCCTATCTGGTTCAGGGTACTGTTACCGGTACCTATGGCGTTGTAGGTAAGATCGGGCAGCGCATAGCCGCGGCCGTTACCCCCAAATGAATTGGACCCGAAATGCTCATAGGTGCCGCCTGCTACGGCGTTCAGGGCATGATCCTGTCCGAAGCTGGTTTTGTAGTTCACCGTCGCCTCTCCCATATAGTAGTTCACGTTACCCGTATTGATGGAGGCGATACCGCCGGTAGGAGAACCGAGTATCGTGGAGGGGTCCAGCCAGGTATTACGCTGGGTGATGTTCACATCACCGGCGCCTTTCAGCTTCACAGATAGACCGGGCATAAAAAAGTACTCGCCATACACGGTGCCGAAGGTGCGGAAACCATCGCTGTTGGCATACTGCCCGTTAGCGAGGATCAGCGGGTGGTCGATGGTCGTCATGTAGGGAGAGCGGTTAAAGCTGCCGTCCGGGTTGTACACCGGGTAGGAAGGGTCGTAGTTGATGGCGGCATACAAGGCGCTGCCGTTCTCGTTTACACCCAGGCCAACGGAGTTATAGTTATCCCTGATATAGGAGGTGTTGAAATTTATGCCGAAGGCATATTTCTGTGCCACGCTGTTTTCCAGGTTCAGGCGGGCGGTGTAGCGTTTAACGCCGGAGTTCAGCAGCACGCCTTCCTGGTTAAAATAGCCCAGGGATGCATAGAAACGGGTATTGTCCTTGCCGCCGGAGATGGAGAGGTCGTGGCTCTGCACATTGGCGGTGCGGTACAGTTCTTTCTGCCAGTCTACATTCACGGGATCGTTGGTCACCCTTTCTGAGGCAACGCCGCCGCCTGCGTCGATAATGGCGTTGAGCACCTCTTTATACTGCTGCCCGTTGAGCAGTTCTAGGGAGTTGGACGCTTTCTGTATACCGTAATAGGTGCTGTAATTGATGCTTAACTTCCCGCTCTTACCTTTTTTGGTGGTGATCATCACCACACCGTTGGAACCGCGGGAACCATAGATGGCGGTGGCAGAGGCGTCTTTTAATATCTCGATAGACTCGATATCGGCGGGATTCAGGCTGTTCAGCGGGTTACGGGGATTGGGCGTAGCCACAAAACCTGCCCCGCTGCCCGTTACAGGCGAGAGGTTGTTCACCGGCATACCGTCTATAACATACAGGGGATCATTGCCTGCGGTGATAGAGCTGGCGCCGCGGATCTTTACGCTCATGGCGCTGCCCGGCTCACCGCTTTTCTGGTATACCTGTACGCCGGAGGCCCGGCCCTGCAGGGTTTGTTCCACGTTGATATTGGCGCCAGGGGTCAGATCCTTTGATTTAAGGGATACAACCGCGCCCGTGACATCCGATTTCTTTACGGTACCGTAACCTACCACTACTACTTCGCCCAGGTTTTCGTTCTTCAGTTCCAGGGTTACGTCCACGGTGGTTTTGTCGCCCACAGGTACCTCTTTGGTAGAATAATTCACTAAATAGAATAATAAGACGGCATTGTTGCCGCTAACCGGGATGGAAAAATCGCCGTTGGCATCGGTGGTGGTCCTGGAATTGGAACCTTTCAGGAGCACTGTTACGTTCGGGAGCGGCGTTCCATTGTCGGCCGATGAGGCCTTTCCCCTGATGGTACGGCTCTGGGCGTTAGCCAGCAGGGTGGAAAACAAGAGCAGCTTGATCAGCAGCAAGCGTGTGGAATTTTTTGGCATGTTGTTCATCGTTTCATTGGTTTTAAGGGGGTACTCGCAAACGTGGATGCCGGAATACATGCCTGAGGATGGTGGTGGAATTGTCACTCAGTGTTCACGGATTTGTTTGTATCAGACTTTGGTCGTAGGTGGTGTGGACCGTTGTATTGTCGGGTATGAAGTACCGTTTTCTACAGGGTTTGGTATGTAATTATTGTAGCAAAAAATGAGAAAAATGTAGCGGGGGTGGATGGGGGTAAATGGGTAAGGGGTTGATTTACAATAGAAACAGGTGGAAATAAGGGAGGTACTGCTATTTTACAGTGTATCTTTGAAAAACAGGGATATGGTATCTTTCGGCAACCATTTTGCATACGTGGTTGCTGATGCGTTCTTTGGTAGTTGTAAGATGACTGATAATTTCTGCACTGGAATAGAAGCGCTCCAGCTTTTCAACATCATTTATTAAAGCTGCTTTCGTTTGACATAAAAAGGGCTTTCGAGATAATCAAGGCTTTATCCCTTTGGAGATCTAATTTATCCAGGTCAACATCCCAAAACAGGTGCCTGGGAAATACAGCAAATAACTATAACTTGACGTTTTTATCCAATAACCGGTTATTGATCCCCCTTCGCCAGCTTCTGCTTCACCCACAGCATCTCTCCGCCTCTTCCGCCTCCGCCGCCGCCATTGCGCCGGCCACCGCCAATACTGCCCAAATCGATGCCAATACCGCCGCCGATGCCGGAGCCATAGCTGCCGCCGCCAACGCCCAGTCCGAATCCTACGCCGCTGATTCCGCCACCGCCGCGTCTGCCGCTGCGGCCGCCGCCGTCAATATTGCTCTCATTTACGGCTATCCCGTAGGCAATATCTTTGGCATAACCGGCCGTGATGCCCAGTTTAGACAGGGGAATTACAAATTCCAGGTTCAGGGAATCGCCTTCTGTGAGGGTGGTCTCTGCAGCGATGCCTGTTTTGCGCTGGGCCACATCAATGGTGCCATCTGACAGGCCGGTGATGCCGATGATACCGGCGTTGTTCATGTGAGGGCGCAGTTCGCGGTAAAGGTCCGCCGGTACGGGGCGCTCAGCGGCTGAGGGCCGTCCGTAGCGGCTGTTGCCGTTAGCCTGGTTGCTGTTCCTCCGCTGGGCAAAAAGCACGCTGCCCGCTATCTGTGGATAGGTAACGCTGGTTGTTTCCTTCCGCTTACCCTTGATGTTAACGGCAAAGGTAAGTCCCCCGCGCAGGATGTTCACCTGGGTAATCTCGTCTGTGGTGCTCACCGCCAGGTACAGGTTTTCCCCATCGTTGAAGATATCGTAAGTCAGCCGGTTCTGGTCATCTATATATCGCAGGGACGTAGGCCACTCGGCCAGGTCCCCATCTGCTGTAACCGGCGTAGTAGCCCAGCCGGGTAAAGGCAGCTCTTCTTTTTGCGCGTACACGGTTGCCGTCAGTAACACCAGGAAAATGCCTGGTAAAAAGCAAATCAGTCTTCTCATACCGTAAAAATACCAAATTCCAGAGACCAAAGGCCAAATTCCAAAGGCCAAATTCCAAATACCAGCTCCAGATGTGCGCCACCAAATGCAGTTGTTCAACATTTAAATGCTGGTATTTGGAATTTGGGATTTGGAATTTTCTATCCCTGGGATGGAATTTTCACTCTCTCCGGAGGCTCTTAACTGGATTATTCACCGCTGCCCGGGTAATTTGCAGGCCTAAAGTGCCCAGCGCTACCAGCAGCATAGACAGACCGCAAAGCGCAAACACCCACCAGTTCATGGCGGTTCTGTAGGCAAAGCCTTCCAGCCATTTATTGGTGGCCCACCATGCCAGTGGGGCAGCCAGCGCGAAAGCGATCAGCACCAGGCGGACGAAGTCGCGGGATAAGAGCGACACAATGCTCAGCACCGTAGCCCCCAGAATTTTCCGCACCCCGATCTCCTTGGTGCGGGTATGGATAGTGTACATCACCAGGCCTAATAAGCCCAGGCAGCTGATGAGGACACACAAACCGGTGGCCCACTTCAAGAGGCCCGCGGTACGCTGTTCTGCCTGGTAGAACCGGGCAATGGTATCGTCTAAAAAGCTATAACTGAATTCCTCAGCGGGATAGCGGCGGTGATAGGCCTGCTGGATGGCGGCAATCGTTTTTGCCCAGGCCGTGCTGCCGCTACCCTGCGGCCGTAATAATACATGGAACTGGTAGCTGCGGGCGGTACATCCGGCAAATACCACCGGGCCCAATGCCCCGTGAAAGGACTGTGTATGGAAATCGCGCATCACCCCCACTATGGGCATCTTCATGCCGTTGAAATCCAGCTGCTGCCCAACGGCATCTGCAGGCGATTCAAAACCCAGGTGCCTGGCATACGTTTCATTTATCACGAACTCCTTAATAGTATCACTTTCCTCTATATTCCTGCCTGCCAGCAGTTTTATATTGAACAGTTGCAGGTAGCTGGTATCTCCCCAGCGCAATTGCACCATCTCCCTGTTATCGTTCCCCGCACCGGCATAACTGATACTGGCAAACGAAGCGCCCGCTGCTGCAGGCGTTAAAAATCCCCTGCTGGCTTCCTGTACCCCGGGCAGGGCGCTGATCTCGGTCAGCAGCGCTGTACGGCGGCTCATCAGGGTATCACGGTTGGGAACGCTGAAGCTCAGCACGGCATCTTTTCTGAACCCGATATCGGCATGCAGGGCATAGCTGATCTGTTTGCTGACTATCACAGTGGCAATCACAAAGAACTGTGCGATCACAAACTGCGATACCGTCAGCGACTTTCTTATCCACGCATGTCTTGTACCCCTGCTCAGCTGATCCTTCAGCACATTTACCGGTTTATAGCCGGATAAGATGAAGGCCGGGTACAAGCCCGACAGTAAACTTACCAATACTGATAATCCCAGCAGGAACGCGAAAATATAAGGCTGACTGAAAGGCCTGAATGCAAGTCCGGGCGGCGTGTAATCTGCAAACAAATGCAGCAGCAGCGGCGCCAGGAAGAAAGATACCAGGGACGCCAGCAACGTTAACAAAAATGTTTCTCCTAAAAACTGGGATATCAGCTGCCACCTGGAACCGCCCATGGTTTTACGCACGCCAATCTCTTTAGCGCGCTGTGAAGCATTGGCGGTACTGAGATTGATAAAGTTGATGCAAGCCAACAGCAGCAGAAATGCAGCTATCGCCAGCAATCCCCGCAGGGTAGGCTCATGCGCCAGGCGCTGCCCCACCCCGGCGTACCGGCTGTTAAAATGTACATCGCTTAAAGGCTGCAGGTTAAAGCGCACATAATTGGCCTCATCCCGGGTGGCTTTCTTATTATATTTATTCAGCAGCGCGTTCAGCTGCCTCTTGGTGAGGGTGGCATTGCTTCCTTTCGCCAGCTTGATATACACCTGGGAATAAGCCATCCAGTCGTCCCACACATCCATCATAAAATCACGCTGCAGGTGTGTCTGCGCAATGGTGGCAAATGAAATGAACTCAACACCGCCCAGTGAGGTACGCGCATCCAGGTCTTTTACTACACCCGTTACCGTTACAGTGATGTCATCATTATACTGCAGCTGTCTGCCCACTATATCACGCACATTGGCGGAAGGAAAATACTGCCGGGCCCTGCTTTCCGTCAGCACCACCTGGAAGGGATCTTTTAAGGAAGCCGCCGGCGTACCGGCGATCCATTCAAAGGGAAGAAATGAAAAATACTGCGGACCGGTAAATACAATGTTTGGCTGCTTCTTGAAAACCACAGGCGCAGATGCAGCATCCCGTTTAACCCGTACATCGGCAGTGGCATCGCCCTGGAACTGCATCACAGGAATAACGGATTCCACCCCGGTTACTTCGCCGGGCACCGCTGTGCTCAGGGGCGCAGGTACGGCGGCAGAAAACATCCTGTTTCCGTTAAACTGGAAGTCCAGTACTACACGGTAAATGCGGTCTCCATCCATGGCCGCCTTATCATAACTGTACTCAAACTGCACGATCAGGAAAATGATCAGGGCAGCGCTGATACCTACCGATAGTCCTAATACATTAATCGCCGTAAATACCTTATTGCGGGTATAGATCCTGAAGGCGGTGCGGAAGTAATTGCTGATCATAGGGTAATTTGCTGGTAACAAGTTGGTTAAAAGACACAAAATAATGCCAGACGAAACCAGTGTTGATTTTCAATACATTACTAACCGGTGTACCTATACGCCTGTCCTGATTCGTACAGCCGGTGTTCAATAGCGGACACCCCCTTTATCACCCGTTCGTGTTACATATGGCAATGGATTTTTATGGTACCGAATTTGACATTTAATTACCAACTAGCGTGAGATAAGAGTATGAAACGAAGATTTGACAACCTGGACCTGCAAAGCTTATATGATCTCCTGGCAGTGCAAACCAAACGATATACCAGCGCCCTTGTTAACGGCCGCAGAGAGCGGCTCGTTTTATATCAGCAGGTAATTGATACCATTGTTGAGGAAATCCGTCTTAGAGTAAGGGAGGGCGCTACGCCACAAACCATGTAGAATCTTTTCCCCGATGAGGATCACACGGTAATTGTATGGCCCCGCTGCTTCACTGACCGCAGGCTTCTTTACAACAGCTTCCTGACAGACGGTACGCCGCCATGGCGCTCAAGCGCGATCCTGTCATCCACTTTCAGCCCCTCTCCTCCGGCTACCCGCAGCATGCGGTTATCCAGCAGGATCACCAGCTCCCCGTTGTCTTCCACCGCCACTACCCTGCCTGTTAACACGGCCCCCTCATCTTTTTTCACAAAAAAATCCGCCGGCTTTGCCTGGCGTTGAAAGCGCCCCTGCTCCAGTTCTATTACCACATCCGACAAACGTACGATCTCATTTTCATTATGACTTACCAGGATGGTGGTCAGCGCAAAACGTTGATGGATCTCCGCCAGCGTATCCTGCAGCTGCATCCGCATGGCATTATCCACCGCAGATAATGGCTCATCCAGCAACAGCACCGATGGCTGCCTGGCAATGGCCCTTGCCAATGCCACGCGCTGCTGCTGACCGCCGGATAGCGCGTGCACCTTTGCTGCCGCCAGCCTGCTTAAACCCGTCAGCTCCAGGAGTTCATCCACCATATGCTGCGGATCACGTTTGCGCAGTCCATAAGCAATATTCTCCCGCACGTTCATATTCGGGAACAGCGCATAATCCTGGAACACAAAGCCGATCTGCCGGTGCTGCGGCGCCAGGTCTATCTTCCCGGCAGCATCGTACCATACCGTACCATTTACGGTAATAACACCACTGTCCGGTTTCATCAGGCCCGCCAGCATCCGTAACAGGGATGTTTTCCCCGCACCGGATACGCCGTATAAGCTGATGAACTGCCCCTTTTCAAAGCGGGCCTGCACATCCAGCTGCAGCGGACCGTCCGCGCTGCTTAAAGTTTTCTGTAAAGCGAAATTGATCATATCAATAGAATTTCACCTGCCGCGTCTTACCATTGAATGCATATAGTATCAACAGTATCGCAAATGAAATCACCAGTAAAATTACAGCATACACGTTGGCCTGGCCATAATGTAAGGCCTGCACTTCATCGTATATAGCAATGGAAGCGGTTCTTGTTTTGCCGGGTATATTACCGCCAATCATCAGTACCACGCCAAATTCCCCGATGGTATGGGCAAAGGTCAATACCAGTCCGGTGAGCAATGAAGGTTTTATATTAGGCAGCAACACCTTCAACAGCGTTTGCCATTTTGTTTTTCCCAGTGAGTAAGATGCTTCTTTTAGGCTGGGCGGCAAAGACGAAAGGCCCGACCTGATGGGGTGTACCATAAAAGGCAAACTATACACCACCGATGCGATCAGTAATCCCCCGAATGAAAACACCAGCCGCATGTCTGTCCATCTTTCCAGCCATCTGCCAAAAGCATTGTTCGGACTGAAAGCCATCAGCAGGTAAAAACCGATCACTGTTGGCGGCAGCACCAAAGGCAGTGTTACCACGCTTTCGATGATCACCTTCAACAACGTTTTCCTGCCCGAGAACCAGGTAGCCAGTGGAATGGCCACCACAAACAGGATCAGCGTTGTGCTCAACGCCAGTTGTAATGTAAGCCATAAGGGCGCCAGCTCTATCATGGTACCAGGTATCCGGATTGTTTATAAATAGCTTTTGCTTCTTCACTGTACAGGAAATGGTAAAACTTCCTGGCTGCCGCTTCGTTGTGCCGTGCATAGGTAAGCAGCGCTGCCGCCTGCTCAATGGCGGGATAATCATTCACATCCAGTTCCACCCATTTCCCTTTTCCTTTCATCTCTGCTGCCATCACCACGGCTTTTGCCGTAAACCCGATGTCTGCGTGCTGCGTGGCAATAAACTGGCTGGCTTGTGTAATGCTCTCCCCCGTTACCAGTTTCGGTTTGACCTGATCATACAAGGCATATTTTTTCAGCAGCGATACAGCCGCATGTCCATAAGGCGCCGTAGCGGGGTTGGCGATGGCGATACGCTGCACATTATCCCCCAGCAATACCTGCAGATCTTTTCCCGGCTCAATGCCCGGCCGGGCGCTCCACAGCACCAGCTGTCCGCGCGCATACACCTGTGGCGGCGTCAGCGTGAGACCCTGTCTTGCCAGCTCCCGGGGATATACCTTTTCTGCAGATATAAATATATCAAAGGGCGCCCCGTTCAGGATCTGTTGCGTAAGATTACCGGAGGCGCCGCTGATCACTGCTATCTTTGTACTGTCCGTTTTGTTGAATGCCCTTATCAGCGACTGGATGGTGTATTGCATATTCGCAGCAACGGCCAGGGTCAGCTGCTCCTGCCGGGGCGGCTGGCAGGATAACAGTCCTATTAAAAAGATCCCCAATAATCTGGTCATAAGCTGTTATTTCGCTATTTCCTTAAAGATACAACGACCTAAGATATTGAAAATTCAGACGATATCTTTTCTTATTTTTGGAGGGCACCCCAAAGGCCTCCAGAGATCCATGCCGTTCAAAGTATGCTTTATCACCGCCTTATTATGTACACTTGCTGCCGCATTACAGGGACAGCCACCTTATTTGTATTTTGAAAGGCTCACCACGGAGAACGGCTTATCGCACAACAAGATCAATTGCTTCTTACAGGATACCCGCGGCTTTATCTGGATCGGTACGGAAGACGGCCTGAACCGTTACGATGGCCGCACTTTCACCATCTTCCGCAATGAACCGGGCAACGCCGCTTCCCTCTCCGGCAACATCGTAACAGATATCATAGAAGATAAAGACCAGCGCCTGTGGATCGCCACCGCCGACGGCGGCATCACCCGTTACGACTACCGCCTCGCGCCTGCCGCACAGTTTAAACAATACCGCCATCTGCCAACAGACAGCAACTCCATTCCCGTTAATATTGTCAACACACTTTTATATGACCGGCAATTCCTCTGGCTGGGTACCGGCGGCAAAGGCGTATGGCGGTTCAATATGCGTACGGAACGTTTTGAACAGCCCTCCCGGAAAGGAACACAGGGCATACTGGACCTGTGTATGGGACCGGGAGAGATTATATGGGCGGGAAGACAGGGCGGCGGACTGCTCAAGATCAACACCCGCGATTTCAGCTATGAGATGGATGAGCGATATACCAATCTCTACGCCCAGCTGCCCCACGCCACCGTTACCGCCCTGTTTCGCGATGCCCAGCAGCATATGTGGTACGGCTCCTGGGACCGGGTATTATACCGCTTCAATGCCGCCACGGGTAAAGAAGAAGTGTTCCGGGAACAGGATGCTCCCTACAGTTTTCATAACGATGAAATAAACTGCTTTGCCGCTGACCCCAAAGGCCTGTTATGGATGGGCGGCAGCAGCAGGGGTTTGCAGATATACGATACTGCAAGGCAACGTTTCTATCACTACACCTACAATGCATCGCAGGAAGGCTCCCTGAGCGATGACCGCATCAACTGCCTGTATGCAGACCGCAACGGCGTAATGTGGATAGGCACCAACAAAGGCATCAGTATCAGTCACCCGGGACAGCAACAATTTGAACAGGTGTTCCTGCCCGCTACAGATGAAAAACGGGCCGCTATCTACGACCTGCTGCAGGACGATGATCATCACCTGTGGATAGGCAGCAGCAATGGCATCTACATCTATCAGCCCGCAACCGCCACCTTTCGCCATCTGCCGCTGACATACAAGGGAACGCCCCTGGCCATATCAAAGTTCTTCCGCGATGTGGATGGCACGCTTTACCTGGGCTCCAATTATTCCCTCTTCCGCTTTAACCGGCAAACAGCACAGGTATCGCTCCTGCCCCATACAGAGAAAGATTCCGTCATGAACAGGATCATCAAATCGAGAGTGGTATCCATTGTGCGGGATACGATAGACGGTCATCCCGTGCTGCTGGTATCTCCCTACGGCCATTTCCTGGCTTATTACGACCTGGTGGAACAACGCTGGGTATCCCGCCTGGATACTACGCGGAAGATCCTGCCACGCTTCAACCTGACCGATAACCTTATCCGCAAACTGTACAAAACAGCGGGCGGGAAAATATGGCTGGCCACCGGTAAAACCGGTTTGGGCGACTGGCAGGATGGATCGCCGCCACGGGTGCAGTACCTGAACAGCAACGCCGCTGTACCCGGCAGTATCAGCAGTGATAATGTGTATGATATAACGGAAGATGCGCGCGGCAACCTGTGGCTGAGCACCTATGGCGGCGGCTTAAACTATTTTGATACCCACAGCCGGCAGTTCTCGCATATTCCCGATACGGAAAACCTGCTGGAAGGCCTACAGCTGGACAGCAAAGGCAATGTATGGATGATCAGCAACGGCAACCTGCATCAGTACGATCCTGCCAAACGCATGCATGTGTCTTACCGCCTGCCTGACCTGGAAAGATCGGGCGGTGTTTCCGGCTATATTTACAAAGATCCGCGGGGCCATATGTATGTAGCCGGATCGGGTTACTTCATTGCCTTTGATCCCGCCACTATCACCCGTGAAAGCGGACAGCCGCAGATCCATTTTACCGATTTCAAGATCTTTAACACCTCGTACAGCCAGCTGCTGTTGCAGGATAAGATCCAATTACGTTACCAGCAGAATTATTTCAGGATAGAGTTTGCAGCGCCCTACTTTTCGCCTTCGCGCAATGTAAGATATGCTTACCGCCTGCAGGGATGGGATAAGGATTGGGTGGAAACCGGGCCCGAACAGTTTGCACAGTTCTCCAACTTAAAAGGCGGGGAATACCTGTTCAAAGTGAGGGCCAGCAACAGCCAGGGTACCTGGACAGAACAGGCGGCCAGCCTTCGTATTGTGATCATCCCGCCGTTCTGGGAACGCTGGCAGTTCTATGTATTGCTGGTACTATTGGTGAGCGGCGCCGCCTATGGCATTTACCGCTACCGGGTGAACGAGCTGCTGAAAAGGCAGGCCATCCGCAATAAGATTGCGCAGGACCTGCATGATGATGTGGGCTCTACCCTCAGCAGCATTGCTTTGTACAGCCAGGTGGCAAAGATCTACAGCCAGCAGCAGCAACCCGAGGCATTGAAAAGCACCATCGATAAGATCAGCGATACCGCCGGCGAGATGATCGTGGAGATGAATGATATTGTGTGGGCCATCAATCCGCGTAACGACAGCATGGGCACCATCCTCCAGCGGATGGAATCTTTTGCCAGGCCGCTGATGGCTTCCAGGAACATCCGCTTTTATTTTGAGGTGGATGAAGGCCTGCAGCACATTAACCTGGGCATGACGCGCCGCAAGAATTTCTACCTCATCTTCCGCGAAGCGGTTAACAACATCCTGAAGTATGCAGACTGCAGCACCGTATGGGTAAAGGTGCAGCTGCAGCATCACCAGCTGGAGCTGAGCGTGCGGGATGACGGCAAAGGCTTTGAGCTGCAAAAAGTACAGATCAACGCCTCACAGTCTTTATCGGGCAACGGTTTGCGCAATATGCAGATGCGGGCGGCAGAAATAAAAGGCCGCCTCACCATCAACACGCAACCGGGACAGGGCGTCAGCATTCACCTGGTTTTCCCGGTGTCTTAAGCGCCGCCGGCCATCCCCCTTTTCGGGGATTGCAGGAGTGTTGAATTAATAGGAACTTAGATAATATCCTCCGCTATGAGCATACGCATCGCCATATTTGATGATAATAAGAACATCCGCGACAGCATTACTTTGCTATTACAAACTGTACCCGGCGTTGAGATAGCCGGTTCCTTCTCTCATGTGCTGGATTGTGTGGCCGACGTGAGGAACAGCCGCCCCGATATTATCCTGATGGATATTGAGATGCCCGGCATGTCTGGCATTGAGGCGGTACGGCTGATCAAACAATCATTTCCCGATGTACAGATCTTAATGCAGACTGTTTTTGAAGATGATGAGCGGGTGTTTGCGGCTATCTGTGCAGGCGCTTCGGGCTATATCCTGAAGAACCACCTGGACAGCCTGCTGGCGGATGCTATTGCTGCGCTGCAGTATGGCGGTGCGCCCATGTCGCCCTCCATTGCCCGTAAGGTGCTCGAAAAACTGCAGCAAATGCCTGTGCAAACAGCGCCCGCGGTGGATTACCGCCTCTCTCCGCGGGAGAAGGAAGTGCTGGCCTGCATCGTGGAAGGATTAAGTTACAAAATGATCGCTGACCGGCTGAAGATCGGTTATGAAACCGTGCGCAGCCATGTGAAGAAGATCTATGAAAAACTGCATGTAGCCTCGCTGACAGAAGCCGTGGCCAAGGCCATTAACCAGAAGCTGGTCTAAACAGCGGTGGCCAGGCCGTTTACATCCAGGCGGTTCAGCAGCTCTATTACATTGTTCACCTGGAATTTCTCGAATAGTTTTTGCCGCATGTTCCGCACGGTATTCGGACTGATACCCAGGCAGGCGGCAGCTTCCTTGATAGACAGTCCCTGTTTCATCAGGGGTATCAGCTCACTTTCGCGGGGCGTGAGCTGGGCGCTGGCTTCGGCAGCCGCATAGTATTCCAGTACTTTCTCGCTATACCCTTCTTTGTAAGCAGTCATTTTGAACCCGGCATAGGTGTTTTCATGACTGATATCTTTCAGCAGCATAAAATACAGGCAGCGCCCGTTCTTCAGGCGTATCACGGCTTTCTCGTCGTGGATACAGATATACCTGCCATCTGTATGTAACACCCGGTAATGGAACACAAAGCGGAACCGGTGATGATCTGCCGGGTCTTCCTTCTTCAGCAGCGCTTCCAGTAGGTGAATGCCCTTGTTAAAATCAGCCGCATCTGCGGGGTGTACGCGGTCAAAGAAGCTGTCAAGATGAAATGCCTCGATACCTGTTGCAGGCTCCAGTCCCAGGAGGTCGCGGAAATTATCGCTTACATAAAAGAAGTTAGTATGCATAAAGCGACAGGTACAGATGGTCCAGCCAGGAAACACCCTGTGCAGGTTACAAAGCGTATGCATGATTTCCTCGTCTATTTCTTCCGCTTCCCGCTGATCCGGATCGAGGAAGGAAATAATATGATTCACACGCCTTCTCAGTTGCAAATGAGAATACATTGGGGTACTCAATTTTAAATGAAGGAATAGTGCAATCAGCAATAAGCTACAAACTTAAGCAGCTTTCAGATACCCGCCAATCCCCAAATCCGGGGAGGTGGGGATGGTAGAAATTTACTATTTCCAACGGCTGCCTGCGCCCATAATTTTGTGCCCGTTAATTCAGTTTTGAGTACAAAAATTCTAATCCCAAAATGATGCAAATGTTCAGTGATCACCTGTTCCCCGTGAGCAGCGAAAAAAGGCCATACATCTTCAGTATGCAGCCGGCGGCGCTTGATAATGTTCCGTTCCATCAGAACACCGCCTGTATAACCCGGTATTTTGCCAGGCGGTTTCCTTTACACCTTGCGGTACATGAAATATCGCCGGTGTCAGCCCCACCTGCGGAGTATACCCATCCGCACAAACACCTGGACAGCGATGAGATCAACATCATCCTGTCAGATGAGGATCTGCTGTATAAGATCCGTATCGGTGAAGAAACATTCGTAGCAGGTAAGAACTCCTGCATATGGATACCCAGGGGGGTGCTGCACTCCGCCAATGTGCTGAAGGGAAGCGGCTATTTCATCACGCTCCGCGTACGTTAATCTCATTATTAAATCAGAAAAAAGTATTGTCATGAAAATTGTATTGATCTTCTTTGCCGCAATGGCCTATGTTACGTTATCAGAAAAAGACCGGCTTCATGGAAGATGGGAAACCAAACCATCAGAAAAAGGCAATGTTACCGGTGTGGTATTTAAAGCGGATAGCACCTTTGAAGGCTATATAAACAAAAAGCCCTTTGTAAGCGGCACCTATACGCTCCAGGACGACATCTTTACCTTCACGGATAATGGCTGCGAAGGTAAACGGGGCGTGTATAAAATTTTCTTCTTCAGCAATGCAGACTCCATGCGCTTTGTGCCCATAACAGACAGCTGCATAGACAGGAAGGAAGGTATGAGCAGACTGGTGATGGGTAGAGTAAAATAATCCGCTGATCATGAAACAGTTTCTCATTATAGGTATTGCCGCGGTATTGGTGCTGCTGGTTCCCATGTCTTTCAAAGACAGGGAGCCGGCAGACATTGCGGAGCTGGGGGCACTGCTCTTCTTTGACCCCATCCTCTCTGCAGACTGCAGCATCAGCTGCAGCAGCTGTCACCAACCCGATCATGCCTTTGCGGACACCGGTATGGTAAGCAAGGGAGTGGGTGGCAAAAAAGGAGTACGCAACACGCCCAGCGCCATGAACGTACGCCTGCAAAGCACCTTCTTCTGGGATGGCCGCGCCGCCAGCCTGGAAGAACAGGCGCTGGCGCCCATTGCCAACCCCGATGAAATGAACCTGCCCGTACCACAGGCGCTGGAAAGGCTGCAGCGCCACCCCGCCTATCGCCACTACTTTAAAAAGTTCTTTGACCGCGATCCGGACAGCAGCAGCCTGGCCGCCGCCCTCGCCGCTTATGAGCGCACACTGGAAACCAGCGACAGTCCCTTTGACAACTGGAAATTCAGTGACAACCCCGCCGCCGTGAGCGATGCCGTAAAGCGTGGTTTTGACGTATTCAACGGCAAAGGCAGATGCGTGGAATGCCACTTCGGCGCCGACTTTACCCAGCGCGATTTCCGGAATATTGGCCTGTTCAACGGCAGTACCCTGAACGACAGCGGACGCGCGGCCATCACCAAACGCCCGGAAGACCTGGGAAAATTCAAGATCGGCTCACTGCGCAATGTAGCGCTGACGTCGCCCTACATGCACAATGGCATGTTCAGGACACTGGAAGAAGTGATTGAGTTTTATAATGACCCGGCCAGGTTTGTGCCCGATGCCATTAACCGGGACAGCTTACTGGCTAAGCCGATGGGCTTAAGCACAGATGAGAAAAAAGATCTGTTGGCCTTTCTGCATTCGCTCACTGACAAGCAGTTTAACAAGCAAGGTGAATGAGCCATTGTTGTTCTCCCCTTTTCATTCTAAAGCCTGAAAGAGCCGCTTCCTGTTGAGGAGGCGGCTTTGCTGTTATTATTTTACTTCTATGTCTATTCTTTTATAGACATCCCCTCTGCTTCGTCTTAAAAGAGCGTATTTTCCTTTATATAATAGTAAAGGGGGTGTGGCGGAGCCTTTTTTGGCGTAGACAACATCGACGGCGATGCTGTGTTCTTTTTCGGCTTCATATTCTTCCAGCGGGTAAGCGGCGAAGATGTAGTCTTCAGGGCCGGTGAGCCTTTCGGGGATGTTATAGACGTAACGTTGCTCAACGTCTTGAAACAGGTAGCTGGGGCGGCCGAGGGAGTCGCGGAGGGTGGCGTTAAACATAATATAATCCGTCCGACCGCCTTCGGTTACCTGCACAGATTCCCTCAGTCCATCCTCCACGAAAAAAGGACGATCGCGTTTCATGATAGTATGAGAGATGGTATCCGTAATATCCCTTCGTTCATCATATACCGTTTGATCAATCGTCAGGAAGTCTTCCCCATTTAACATCTTTTTCAGTTGATGAGCCATCTCCGAGTCAGCATACTCACATAAGTGACAATACCCAACATGCATAAGGAATTTAGATTTGGGATGCCGCTGCATGATCTTATAGACATTGTTGGCCTGTGCTTTTTCATAATGGTTGGTCTGATAGTACACCTTATCTCCGGATGGCAATACTTTGATAACAAGGGAATCTTTATCAACATAGTTGATATATTTTACCGAACCTCTGTCGTCAAGCTTTATCGTATCATCCCAGTAGGGCATTTTCTTGTTTTCATAATAATGATATCTCTCAATATCAAAACCGATCTTCCGTGCATACCGGATCATCGAAGCATATACCGGTTCATTAGTGTAAACGCCGTCTGTATCAACCGGGTAACCTTTAGTCATGGCGTTGGAACTGTAATCCAATCCCTCTAACATTAATACGTTAAAGCCCTGGGCATAGAGATCTTTAAGCAATGATTTTGTAAATATCCTGTGCTGAGGGCGATCATGCGCCTCATTTATCATGACCATCCTGTATGACTTTGCCTTTTCAATGATGAAATCCTTTCCGTCGATTATCCTGGCCTGTTTAACACCTATTTTCACCTTTAATCTTGTACTGTCAATAGGCTGGTATTGCAGGCATTCTTTATAATAGCCTGCGGTAGCGAGTGTAAAGCTCACTGTACCGTCATAAACCTGGTCCATATTTTTAAACTCACGTTTAACAATAACATCCGGGAAATCATAATTTTCGTTCCCTTTATCGCTATCAGCAAAAGGAAGACATAAAAGGGCGGTGATAACTGCTGTTAAGATTCTCATGGGTAAATATTATGGGTATTGGGTAAGGGCTTCCATTGCTGTTAAAAGCTTGCAGGAGGGCACTTGTATGTAGGAATAATGTTAACAATGGGTATACGTTCCTATCAATAACGAAGAAAATGTTAAAATATTTTTAAAGGGATAAAGTAACCGGAAATTTTGCCAGATTCATCACGAATTCCAGCGGGTAATATTGTAAACGCTGATGCGGCACGGCCCAGCGAGGCGGATGAGCTGGGGAAGCAGTTGAGTAAGTTGTAGCGCATTCTGCAGACCCTTTCAGATCCGCTCCAGGTTAACCCTGGTTAATTCACCTTCCTGATCGCCTGTGTTCAATGTTGTAGCCGGTTCAAATAAAAGCACATGTACTTCTTCATTGGCCACCGGCCGGTGTTCCACGCCTTTGGGTATGATCACCAGTTCCCCGGGCTGCAGTTCAATCGTTTTATCCCGGAGCTCCATTGTAAAAGCACCGGCAATCACCAGGAACATCTCATCTTCATTATCATGTTTGTGCCAGACAAACGGCCCCTTGAACTTAACCAGCTTAACATGCTGGTTGTTGAGTTCTCCAATGATCCTGGGGTTCCAGTGATCCGTGAATTTGCTTAGTTTCTCAGCGATGTTGATCTTTTCGATAGACATATGCCGTGGTTTTAAATGGGCGGTATTAATTTGCTGCTAATGTACAATAATACCATTTTACTAAACAGGCTCACTATATAAGCTTATCAAAAAAAATTTGCTGTTGATTTGTTTTATCGTAATATTGCAATGTAACAATTACCTGGAATGGGACTTACAAAGACAGCACTCTTTACCAAACAGCAGAATGAAATTGCAGCCATGGCAAAAGCCCTCGCCCATCCGGCGCGGATTGCCATCATTCAGTACCTGATTAAACAGAACGCCTGTATCTGCGGAGACCTGGTAGAACAGCTGGGCCTGGCGCAGGCAACGATCTCCCAGCACCTGAAAGAACTGAAGGCAGTAGGTATAATACAAGGCACCATTGAAGGCGCCAGCGTTTGCTACTGTATTGACCCCAAAACCTGGAAACGATACCAGCAGGTGTTTGCCGGCTTTCTGAAAGATGTGGATTTTAAGGACAGCAGCTGCTGTTAAAATTTTTTGACTTATTATATCGCAATATTGCAATTTACCAATAAAGCATTTTTCTTATGTCCACAGATGCCAAGCTAAAGGAAATGGTAAAGCAGAAATACACCGACATTGCTTTACAGGATAAGGAAGACAATCAATCTTCCTGCTGCGGTTCCGGCGGATGCTCCACAGAGGTATATAACATCATGACCGATGATTATTCCGCACTTGAAGGCTACAACCCCGATGCAGACCTGGGCCTCGGCTGCGGACTGCCTACACAGTTTGCGAAGATCCAACCCGGTGATACGGTAATAGACCTGGGATCCGGCGCAGGAAATGACTGTTTCATTGCCCGCAAGGAAACAGGCGAAACCGGTAAAGTAATCGGTATCGACTTCACTCCTGCCATGATCGAAAAAGCACGGATCAATGCCGAAAAGCTGCAATTCAATAATGTAGAGTTCCGCCAGGGAGATATAGAACAAATGCCCGTCACCGGTAACATTGCCGATGTAATAGTGAGTAACTGCGTGCTGAACCTGGTGCCCAACAAGGATGGCGTATTCAAAGAAATATTCAGGGTATTAAAACCCGGCGGCCATTTCAGTATTTCCGACATCGTGCTGTCAGGATCATTACCAACTAAGATACAGGAGGCTGCAGAGATGTATGCCGGCTGCGTTTCCGGCGCCATACAAAAGACGGAATACCTGCAGCTGATAGAAAAGAACGGCTTTACCAATATCACCATACAGAAAGAAAAGGCCATCATCGTTCCCGATGATATTCTTTCCGGATACTTAACTGCCGATGAAATAGCGCGGTTCAGGGCTAGTAACACAGGTATTTACAGCATTACGGTGTATGCGGAAAAGCCTGCGGTTTGTTGTGAACCGGGCTGCTGTTCGTAACCCTATTATTATGAAGATTGCACTTTTCAGCGACGTCCACGCCAATCTCCCGGCATTGGAAGCGTTCTTTAAAGATCTTGAAAGCCGCCGGCCCGACGCCATTTATTGCCTCGGTGACCTCGTAGGGTACAACATCTGACCCAACGAAGTGATCCGGGAAATTCGTAAACGGGGCATTCCCACCATTACGGGGAATTACGATTATGGCATTGGCCGTGGTATGAACGATTGTGGCTGCGCTTAACAGCAGTGTGCTGAATAAGGACAGCGTACAGGTTGAGTTTATCCGCTTTAGCTACGACGTAGAAAAAGCAGCCAAAGCGGTGGAGGATAGTCCGCTGCCGGATGCATATGCGGACAGCCTTCGTAAAGGGCTATAAATTATCTATCATGCAACAATCCACCATTCCCTTATGGGGTCAATTCAACACCGAGCTTAAAAGGTTTATCTGCCGGAAAACAGGCCACGAAGATCACTGCCAGGACCTCCTGCAGGATCTCTACCTGAAGATCTTTGTAAACCAGGCGAAAATAGAAAAAGCGCAAAACGTCAGGGCTTACATTTTCCAGATGGCCCATAATGTACTTACCGATCATCACCGGCGTACTGCCAGGAAAAATGTGCTATCCGCAGATGCCATCCCCGATCTTGAACTGGCAACAGAAGAACCGGGGCAGGAATACAGCCTGGCAGGCTGCCTGCGGTCTATGATAGATACATTACCTGAGATCTACCGCCAGGCGCTCATCTCCACTGAGCTGGACGGCTTAACGCAAAAGCAATTTGCTGAAAAGGTGGGCATTTCCTTATCCGGAGCAAAATCCCGGGTACAGCGAGCAAGGGAAAAACTGAAAGAAGAGATACTAAAATGTTGCCGCTACGAATTTGATAAATATGGAAATATCATTTCCTGTTGCGGTAATTAAGGCTTCTGCATCTTTTTAACAAATTCCGCGTCTTATATCTGATACTATATTACAAAAACAAAAAAGATGGTTATGAAAAGTTTGATTTCAATAGGTCTGCATGATTTAGACTTCAGCGGAGTAATAGACGCAGCAATCAAAAAACAGGCGAAAGATAAAAAAGCAGCTGAGGCAGCGCAAGCTTGTTGCCGGAAGGAAGAAAAATGCTGCGATGATCAGTGCTGTCGTTAGCTTATTTTCCATATCTGCGGAGAAGCCCCCGGTACATATACCAGGGGCTTTTTTAGATTAAAGTATCAATATTCAGCCTTTACAGCATTGCTTTTATCGCATCCTGCCGGCGGACAAGGCTTAGGACACGGCTTAGTGCAGGTTTGTTCTGTACCTGCTGATTTCTTGCCTTTATTTCATCCTTTTTTCCGTTGTTTGCGAAAACAGTAGACCCGCTCAGCAATATCAGTGCTGAAGGCAATAAAAATGCCTTTTTCATATACTTTATTTAAATGAAAGTAGCATTGAACATAACAAAGCGGGCAGTTTAAATAACAATCCTGCTGGTTTTCATCTATGACAATGAATGACCATTAACCGCCAGCGATTAAACTATCTATATGACGGAAGGGCAGCAAAAGGACGCATGAAAAAATACCGCGCTCCGCATCCTCCATTTGTTAACAGGAACACCATCGGCAAAAAAATCTCTCATCTAAATATCACTCACCCTACAATTGAAAATCATTGCTTTACAGATAACACACCATTTACGGAATGTTAATCTTCTTGAAATACTAATTTATTTAGTATATAATTGCTAAAATTATTGGTGAAAATGGAGGAGACAATACAGAGACTGGCTAAGACCAGCATGATAATTCCGTTCTACAAAATAGTGGCAGCAGGCTTCCCAAGCCCTGCCCAGGATTACGGTGAACCAGAGATCGATCTGTCTAAAGTACTGCAACCCAATCCTACGAGCACTTACATCATTCGTATCAAGGGAGACAGCATGCGCGAAGCCAACATGCCGGATGGCTGCCTGGCGGTGGTAGACCGTAGCATCCGGCCTTACAGCGGCGCTATTGTAGTGGCGGTGCTGAACGGCGAATTTACCGTTAAGCGCCTGGTAAAAGCGGGGCGTAACTGGGTATTGCACCCGGAGAACCCCTTCTATAAGCCCATACTGATCAGCGAAGATGCCGATTTCCAGGTATGGGGAGTGATCACGCATACAATTGTAGATCAAAAATAATGGTATGATCGCCCTGGTAGACTGTAATAATTTTTACGCAAGCTGCGAGCGCTTGTTTCAGCCCCATCTGGCTGACAAGCCGGTAGTAGTATTGAGCAACAATGACGGCTGTGTAATTGCCCGATCAGATGAAGCAAAGGCCATCGGTATTGAAATGGGCGCGCCTGCCTTCCTGATGGAAGAGATGTTGCGCAGCCATGATGTAGCGATCTTTTCCAGCAACTACACTTTATATGGCAGCATGTCAGACAGGGTAATGAAAACCCTGCAGATGCATTGTCATACGGTAGAGGTATACAGTATTGATGAGGCTTTCCTCTACCTGTATGACATGCCGCATATCCACTACGAGGACTATGCCATTCAGCTGCGGGCGGCGGTAAAGGCCACCGGCATCCCGGTGAGCATTGGTATTGCACCCACCAAAACCCTCGCCAAGCTGGCCAACCGTTATGCCAAGCAGTATAAGAAAGCGGTGGGTGTTCACGTGCTGGATTCGCCCGCCAAAATAAACGAAGTACTATCCTGCAGCGCTATTGACGACATCTGGGGCGTAGGCCCGCAGTACACTAAAATGCTGCAGCAGCACGGCTTTAAAACGGCGATGGATCTTGTCCGCGCCCCGGAAGAGTGGGTACGCAAAAACATGACCGTAGTGGGTCAACGCATGCTGAACGAGCTGAAAGGTATACCCTGCATTGAAATGGAAACAGTAATAGCCCCCAGGAAGAACATTACTGTTGCGCGCTCTTTTGGACAGCTGTTATCAGATAAGACAGATATTGCCGAAGCCCTGGCCAACTATACCGCCATCGCTGCCCGTAAGCTGAGAAAGCAGCATAGCTGTGCGCGTGTGATCAATGTCTTTTTGCAGACCAACAATTTCCGTCAGAAAGATCCGCAATACTACCGCTCTATTAATCTGCAGCTGCCTGTTCCCACCAGCAGTACCGCAGAGCTGTTACAGTACGCCACCAAAGCCCTGGACCTGATCTATCGTCCGCATTACAATTTCAAAAAGATAGGCATCATATTAATGGAGCTCGCGCCCGACAACCAGGTGCAATCCGGCTTATTTGACCAGGTGAACCGGCCCAGAGACCAGCGCCTGATGACGGCCCTGGATGCCATCAACCGCAGCTGGGACGGCAAGGAATTGGTTAAATTTGGACGGCAGAGCGGCAACCGTCGTTGGAAGCTGCGGCAGGAAAAACTGAGTCCCTGTTATACTACCCGTTTGCAGGATGTGTTGACCATAAATATCTGATCATGCATAATCCTTTAGTATTACTGTTTAAGGAAGCATTGGATGAGCTGATAGCCCAGGGACATTACTATTACATCCGGCAGTCTTATCCGCGTGGCAAAACAGCGGGCGTACGTGAGGCCTTCCTGGTCACCCCTTATACCACCTATGAGCAGGCGAATAAGCATTACGAAGCGATTAAAAGCGACCGCAGAAGATATCTTTACCTGGTGGATGATGGCAAGTACGATAAATGGAGCGTTGAAATGGAACGGAAGAAATTGTATGTGGCGGCTACCCAACCCGAAGGCTACCGGGTATACCTCAATCGTTTAAAAGACCGGAGCTGGAAATGCCCGGCGGAGCTGGGTGCAAAGATCAAGGGGTATATCAAGCGTAATACGCATTGGAAGCCGAGAGGAGCAGATATTGAGGTGGGATTGTCGCTTCAGTTTGGGGAATTGGTGGTTAATTTGGAGTACCAGGGGGATAAGGTGAAGGTGAGGTTGGATGAGATAGAGGAATATTAAGGTTGTATTAATAGGCCATAGTATAGGCGCATTCAATGTAGGTGATGTCGCAAACTGGCTTAGCGTAAACTAACTTTTCTTTGGCTTGCATAACAATGGATTTTTAGTTTTATGAATGTAGAACTTTTTTACATCTTGCTCGTTTGAGCAAGTTTTTTTTGAATAATTCTTACATCTTGTCCCTATGGAGAATGAAAACAACGAAATACTAATAAAACTTGGACAAACGATTCGGCAGGCCCGAATCAACAAGAAGCTTACCTTGTTAGAACTTGAAGTGCTTACTGGTATTAGCGAAGGCGGTATATCTAACATCGAAAACGGCAAAAAGAACTTCGCCGTCACCACCCTCATCAAACTCGCCAAAGGTCTCGAAATTCCCCTCTCCAAACTCCTATCCGACTTCTAACCCCTCCCCCGACAACAATTTTTCCTATCCCCCTTTTGATACAAAAAACAGTCAAATGACCGTTTTTTTCTCAAACTATGATTCTACCTTCGCATAACCATAACCTATTCCACAAGAGTTTTCAGTACACCTGGCGCTCGTAATAGGACAGCGGTATGAGTCACGCCTCCGCCTCCTTATTATACCTCATCCGGTAGGCCAGCGGCGACATCCCCGTAATCTTCCGGAACACCTCCCGGAAAGCTTTTACATCCGTATACCCTACCTCGTACATCACTTCATTGATCGTTTTGCGGCTGGTTTCAAAAGCTTTCTTGGCGGATTCTATCTTTACCCGCTGCGCATATTCTACCGGCGTATTACCCGTTGCCTTTATAAAGCGGCGGTCAAAGTTGCGGCGGCCCGTAGCAAACAGGGACGACAGCTGCTCAACAGATATTTTTTCATGCAGGTTGCTTTCTATATAGGCCTGCGCCTCTTTCACCATCTCATCTCCATGCAGCTTCTGCCCGGTGAAGATGGTGAAAGCCGACTGGCTTTGGCGGTCTATCTCTATCTGGAAAACTTTAGCGCAGTAAATAGCTGTCTGCCGGTCGTAATATTTCTCTACCAGGTAGATCATCAGGTTCAGAAAAGAGTAGGCGCCGCCGTTAGTATAGATGCCGCTTTCATCCGTGATCAGCCTGTCGGGTTCCAGCTGCACTTCGGGGAACATGTTCCGGAAAGTACCTTCCGCCGCCCAGTGGGAAGAACAGCTTCTGCCATCCAGCAAACCCGATGAAGCCAGCATAAAAGCACCGGTACATATACTGGCTACCTCCGCACCCTGTTGATACTGCTGCGCCACCCAGCTGATCATGGACTGGTTTTCCTTCACCGCTTCATGATAATTATGATTCAGGGAAGGAATGATGATCAGATCTGTTTTACGGATCTCCGAAATATGTACCTGCGGCTTCACCGAAAACAGGCCATCATAAAAATCCACTTTCTTTGAAATACCCGCCAGCTGTATGTTGAACAAAGCCGCTCTGCCGGCTTCTTTCCAGTACATATTGGCGCGCGAAAATATCTTGTAGGCGCCTACTATGCTGCTCAGGTTATTTTCACCTTTCGGAACTAATATGCTGAGATGTTTCATGGCGGATATTTTTACAAAGGTAGAAATTCAAATTGTCCAGATAAGCCCCTTGGTATGGCATTTTAACCCCCTGCTGAAAAATAATACCGCTGTTCTGTTTTATACAATTTTAAGGAGGATGATGGCGCTAATTTTACACCATCAATAACAAACTTGTCATCCTTAAATTTCATATTATGATACGCCATTCTTTTAACAGGATCATTTTAACCGTTGCCTTCACCGTGTTGGCAACTTTTCAGGTAGCAGCCGCCCCGGGCGAGTCGCTGCTCCGGTTGTTCAGCCACACCTTCCCTGACGCTAAATATGTAAGGTGGACAGAGGAAGAAGGCTATTATATCGTTTCCTTCACCCGTAACGATACACAATGCAGGATCTGGTACGACAAGGAAGGTTCGCTTGTTTACTCCCTCAAATACTGCCAGGAAACAGAGCTGCCTATGAAGGTGCTGCTGGCGGTAAAGAAAAGATTCCATCATCAGCAGATAGCTGGGGTTACAGAGCTGACCAATAAAAGCGGTGTGCACTACGAACTGGTACTGAGCGATGAGAAAAAATGGTATGTGGTAAACAGTACTGCCTACGGAGATGTGACATTGAAATACTCGTTTAGCAAGTAAACGTTTTAAAGTCTGAGGGTTTGAAAGTTTGAAGATGTCCCGCAAGGACAGGCCGCCTTTAAACTTTCAAACCCTCGGACTTTTAAACTTCCGATAAAAAACCCTGTTGACCTCAACATACCTGGCCTGTCATTCCGGTTCTACGCATATCCTCCACCGTTGCAACCCGCATAAAAAGCCACCCTGCCAACATTATAAAAATGTGATAATATCCGTTCTTTTCATTATTTTAATATTATTAAAACCCTTACAAATTCTTACGTTATGCGGCTATTAAAAACCCTTATGTTCCTCTTTACAGTTATTGCCGGATGTTATTTGACGGCTTGTAATACAAAAACAAACAGTCAGGAGGAACCCGTTGTTACAACCACTTCCGGACAGGTAGAGGGCAGTTTTAAAGATAGCGTGTATGCTTTCAAAGGCATCCCCTATGCCAAGGCTGAAAGATTTATGCCCCCGCAGGATCCTGATGCCTGGGAGGACGTTCGTGAGTGTAAAAAATTCGGCCCGGTAGCCAGACAGGTAGTGCCCTGGTATCCCGACTCCGTTCAAAACGAAAAGGAACTGTTTACTGTGAATGTCTGGACGCGGGGAATTGCGGATGGCAAAAAGCGTCCGGTAATGCTTTGGTTGCATGGAGGTGGATTTCATGTGGGCGCCAGCAACGATCCTATGACCTATGGCGAAGCACTGGCAAGAAAAGGGGATATTGTTACCGTATCGGTAAATCACCGGTTGAACATTCTTGGTTTTCTTGATTTGTCTGCATTGGGCGAAAAGTATGCGCAATCAGCAAATGTGGGAATGCTCGACATTGTGAAAGCGCTTGAATGGATTCAGAAAAATATCGAACAATTTGGTGGCAATCCTGCCGATGTAACGATTGTAGGCGAATCAGGCGGCGGCGGAAAAGTAGGTACGCTCATGTGTATGCCTTCGGCAAAAGGACTGTTTCATAAAGCAATTATTCAAAGCGGAACCTTGCTCAATACAATGACGAAAGAAAAGTCACAGGGACTGGGATTAGCCGTTCTTGACAACCTGGGAATTACACCAAACGAGATAGCAAAACTGGATACCATCTCTTATCCGGCACTGGTTAAAGCAGGAAATGATGCAATAGCAAAGATTAACGGCCCCTGGAAACCCGGATCGCCAAGAATGTTTGGCTTCGCACCTTCTGCCGATGGTATTGTGTTGCTTCAGCAGCCTTTCAGCCCTGGATTTGCCGATATTTCAAAAGATATACCGCTGATGATCGGCTCCACACTAAATGAGCTCATGCCCGTGGCTTATGGCGAAAAGAACCTCACCATCGAACAGGCTAAGGAACGCCTGGCAAAAGACTATGGCAGGAAAACCGATGAATACATTTCGCTGTTTGCAAAAGCGTATCCCGATTATACGCCTCAGGATCTTCTTTCTGTGGACAAGGTTTTCAGGCCTTACACCATACGAACCGCTGATGCAAGAGCCGCAGAATCAAATGCGCCCCTGTATGTTTATTTTTTAGCCTGGAAAAGTGGTGTTGACAGTGCATCCAAAGGTTCATTTCATGGGTTGGACATTCCGCTGGCATTCAACACTGTTGACCTGAGAAAAGACTGGACAGGCGATACGGAGGAAGCCTGGAAACTGGCTGACAAGATGAGCTCCGCATGGATAAACTTTGTAAGAACAGGAAATCCTAACGTAGAAGCCGTGCTGCCCAAATGGGAAACTTATACTGCGGAAAACGGCGCGACAATGTATTTTGATAATGAACCCAGCATTGTAAATAACCACGACAGGGCATTGATGGATTTTATCAAAACTGCAGGTAAGTAGTTGCGGTAGAAAGCGTAAAAAGATAACAGGAGTAAACTTTATACGGATAATCGCCCTGAGGCCATAGCGCAACGAAAATTGCAAGAGTTTGCTGATAACAGCCCCGGGGTAACACAAGCCTCACCGCTTAGGAATATGGCTGCCGGCTATTCAACAGGTACCAGGTTCGGTTGATGACAGAATATCTTCACCACCCCTGTTGATAGAAAGCAATGGTACAAAACGATACTTTGGATTGGGCGGGCCATTGTACGGGCTTATTCATCGTTCTCATTTGCTTTGTATAGACGAGCTGGAAACCTCGCTTCATCCCGATTTGATGAATATTTTTTGCAGGTCTTTTTAGTCAATCCGAAAGCCTCTCAATTGTTAATCACAACACATAAGTACTGCAGGATAACCAACAAGAGGCTTATAGCCGGGATAAGAAGCAGGCAATAGCCGGGCGATACCGGATGCCAGGCTTCCGGAAAGATATAGAGAAGATCGGGACTCGAAATACCCACGTCGGAAACCTATCGTTTTTTTGAATGGTATCTTTCAAAGTGAATTTCAGAATGGCGAATCCATTGATGCCGGTTACTGAGCTGCGGCACGTAACACATGGGGCAGCTCCGCCAAAATAAAAAACGGTTGTAATTCAATGATTACAACCGTTTGAAGTGCCCAGAACAGGAATATCAACATTCTGGTTGTCAATTATTTGTAAATCAATTCTGTCAAAATTCTGTCAGATTTTTGGCTGGGAAGCTATTTTTATTCGCATTTTAACTCTTTCTCCCTATCGGTGTGAAATTACACAATTATCACGGACATTTAGTGTTGATGTGAATAATTTGCTCTTGGTGAATTTGAGTAAACTATAGTAATGGATGAGCTGCTGTAAATTAATTGGCCAGTAACCTTAACTCATCATGGCTTTGATACGTCTTTCTGCTTTCGTTGCATCTATTACAGTCTTGCTGTTCCAATCTGTGACATCCTTCAACGCCGGCACTTGCGATCATGGAAGCGACAGTAGAACAATCTCCGCCTTTGCCGCCTCGTTAATTGTTCCCGCGCTGGCGCCGTCTCCCAGCAATTGGGCCAGCTCTTCAAAGATGCTCCCCCTGTCCTATTGGCTAAGATCACCGAGTGCCCAGCCTTGAGTAAATGGCGGGCTACCAGCCGAACCCAGGTCTGGACTGCCAAAAATCTGATTCGTGGATGGCCAAGGTCGTCATTTTTATGTCTTATTTTGATTTTGAAAATGGCAGCCGCTTTGCTTATTAATTGCGTCTGTTCTTATCACAAATTTTCTACTTAAATATTTTAATCATGAAGATCTTAGTAATCGGAGGAACGGGCCTGGTAGGTAAAGGTGTATGTGAAAAACTGAAAAATACCGGCAATGAGATAGTTGTAGGAGCGCCTTCAAGCGGTATCAATATTCTAACGGGAGAAGGGCTTACAAATGCTTTAGACGGAACTGACGTTGTAATTGATCTTTCCAATTCTCAATCACCTGAAGCACAAACAGCTTTGGACTTTTTCAGGACGGCAGCCAATAATCTGATTAAGGCGGTAAAAGCCGCCGGTATCAGGCATCATTTAGTCCTTTCAATTGTTGGTACAGATCGGGCACAGCATATCGGGTATCTTAGAGCTAAAAAACACCAAGAGGATGCCGTAATCGAATCTGGCATACCATACACCATTATCCGTTCAACTCAATTTCATGAACATATAGTCACGATTATCGACGTTCAGGGGGACGGGAAGAATGTCCAGGTTTCAACAGTTGACTACCAACCTATTGCATTGGAAGACGTCGTAGATTATATAGTAAGGTTTTGCCTAGAAGAGCCCAAAAACAAGATAGTAGAAATTGCTGGACCAGACCGCGGAACGATGAGTGATTTCGTGGAAGGTTACCTGAGGGAGAAGCGATCAAATATGGTAGTAAAAGCTAACGACAATGACAAGTACATGTTCGAAGATATTCCGAGATCTTTGTTGGTGCCTTCAGGTGAATTTTTCCCAGGTAAGATCAAGTTTAGTGACTGGAGAAAAAGCCAATAACATACGTTTTCCCAAATCACATCTCGCCAAAAAGATGACACCGATCACATAGTTTATAAATACGAAAGGTCTGTTCAACGGGATTTTTTAAGGGCCTGGGCAAAAGTTTGCATTTCATTTGTATTTAACGAGGCAAAACCTAACCTGATCCCGTTGACGTCATCTTTATACTTGTGAAGGCTTCCATCATTCAGATAAATACCTTTGGTCGCCAATCTTTCGGCGAGATCGGGTATTGAATATCCGGGATCAAATAAGGTCCAAACAGCCATACCACCTTTCGGCGAGATGAACTTGGCGACGTCTCCCAAAGAAGATTGAAGAAGCTCACAGAACTGATCTCGCCTCTTTTTATATACTTTCACAGATCTTCTAAGATGTCTCTGCATTTCACCTGTTGTGAACAGATGAGCAACAGATTCTTCGAACAACACGTCGCCACGGATATCCACCGCTTGTTTAAGCTTAGAAGCCTGCCACACGAAATCTTCGCCTCCAACTAGATATCCCAGCCTGATCGTAGGCGCCAGTGTTTTGGAAATAGATCCTATGTAGAGAACATAACCACAGTGTTCTGCGCTGGCTAATGGCAATATCGGAGCGTTCTCGTAATGGAAATCATAATCGTAATCATCTTCAATCACAGGAAGCTGGTAGCGTCGAATGATATCTAAGAGCTTAAACCGTCTTTCTGCGCTTAGGGTTACCGTTGTGGGGTGATGGTGGTGGGGAATGATATATAGAAGGCTCGGCCTTGATTGTTTACAGATGTTCTCTATTGCCTCGACATCGATCCCATCCTGATCTACCTTGACCTTAATAAGCTTGGCACCCAACTGCTCAAAAAGCCTGTCTGCTAAAACATAGTTCATGTCACCAACAATAACCGAGCTGCCTGGCCGAAGGATCATACTTGCTGCTACGGAGATAGCTAATTGCGCACCATGAGTCACCAGAACCTGTTCTGCGTTTATATCCAACGCTCTTGTCTTGGACAAAAACAAGGCAAGCTCGGTTCTCAACGAATTGCTTCCAAGTGAGCCTTCAGAGAGCAATTTGTTATGGGTATTCACTCTTTTTGATAGAAACCGGTATCGGTCAATGATCAAATCCAGCGGAGCAATTCTGGCATCAGGATAGCCATCGTTGATCATCAGTTGTTGAGGCTTTAGTTTCCTTGTTCCGGATTGTGGAGAAGCGATCGACCTGTAAAACTTGTTAGGATCTTTGGCTGTTGACATGGCCAACGTATTGTCTTGGAATGGTTTTGGACTGGTAATGGGTAAATGCATGGAAACAAAATTTCCTTTTCGTTTTATAGCTTCAGCCCAACCTTGAGCCTGTAATTCTTCGTATGCAGCGACAACCGTTGTTCGATTTAATTTCAGCATGGACGCCATATCTCTACTCGCCGGCAACTGATAGCCTGACTTAAGTTGTCCTTTCTTGATTAAATCAATCAGGGCATTTGCGAGTTGGGTGAATATAGGAATTGTAGATTGTCGATCAATTGCGATAAGCGTGCTGAATGGTAATGTTTGGACTGTCATGTGTAAGATCCTACGTATTTAACTTTGGAAGGAACAGGATATAATTTTACGAAAAATTTTGAAGTGTTGTTATTTTATCATGAGTAACCTGTCGACGTATCAAAAACAAAGTTGAGGATTTTTTAAGCCTCGGGCAGCAACTCTTTTGAATCGTATTCGCAGGATGCATATAGGTAAATACTCCGGTGGCTATACGTTGTCCTACTTTCTTCCCCACTCAAAGGAGTAAAATATCTTGCTGTGATCGCGTGATAATCGCGGCGTTACTATGACTTTCATTTTCTTTTTTGTGTGCCAAATGATGTGCCATGTAAGTGCAAGCTTGTGTGCCCACAAAAACGGGAATAAGTGATTGAAAACAAACAAAAACGGCAAATCTCAGAACCATGGGGAATAAAAAAACCTGATAATCTATTGATTACCAGGATTTTATCCAGTGCCCATAACTGGATTCGTAACGTTTTGAGCAACAATATCTTGTAAGTCAAATCTGTCAATATCATGTCGGCTACATGCCTATAATGACGTTTTTTATCGCTTCTTCACGCTTTCCTTCCCTTATCAACACAAAGGTAGATAAGTTCGCAGTATGATGCTAATATTTTAAAAGATTCTTTTGACGTTTGATATGCAAGGCCGTTTAAGGTTATAGTTTTCATCTTCTTTTCCCATTTGAATTGTAGGGTTCCCTAATTAGGAAGAAGTACATTACCTGTTTTTTTGTGTACTATTGATAAGTACATTATTTTTGTTTGATTAGTCGCTTTCAAACTTCCTCTTGATTCTACAACTATTGATATTTTTTCCATTTGCTACCATCAAATGGAATATAATTTAAACCAACTAATATGGAGACCGACATATATCGAACGTTTTGGAGACGGCTTTGGGCTGCTATAATTGATGGCATTGTACTTTACCCCGTTGGATTTGCTGAATCTTACATTTATAGTACAGGAAATCGGTATCTTTCTTTTGCAAGCACACTAGTAGTAGTGTCTTTGTGTACGCTTTATTTTATCGTTCTTCATGCGAAATACGGCCAAACCCTCGGAAAGAAATTGATGGGGATTAAAGTAACAGACGTAAATAGTATGGAGCTTATTGGGCCTAGAAGGGCTGTTTTGAGAGAGCTACCTTGGCTCATTGCTTCCCTTGTAGCTCTTATTTTTTTGGTTGTACAACTTTTCTTCATTGATGGAGAAGATATAGTTGTTGTATTTGAACGTTACAATAATATTGCATCATCAATTTCATTTATGTGGCTTATACTTGAACTCGTCACAATGCTAACCAATTCCAAAAGAAGAGCCATCCATGACTGGATGGCTAATTCTGTTGTCTTGAAGGTTAAGTAGACGGATACAGTGTTATTTGGTACAGCTTGCAGCTCCTGGGAGATGCCGGTAAGTCTGTTACGTTCAATGCTGCGTTTACCCTCACAGGCGGCCATGAAACCATTAACAGGGGCGATGAACTGCTATATGACGGAGCGATTATAAAGAACCAGGAAGGGTTTGTTTATGGGGCCGGTGGGCGCTTGTCACTGGAGACCTATTTATGCGACCGCATAGTATTACTCGTTCAGGGCCGCACTCGTGTATTATGGGGTACTTCAACGGATCAGCTACGGCCATCGGCAGGGCTTGGTCTAAGGTTTAACTTTTAAACTTTTTATACGATGAAAACACTCTTTAATTACATTAATCTGCAACAGCAAATCCTATATCTATTTGTGCTGATAGCACTACTTTCTGTCATACTCACTTCCTGCCGCAAAAAGGAGCTGGACATCCAGCAGAATTTTCCCTTTGAAGTGACGGTCATGCCTGTCCCCGGAGAGATTGCTGACGGGCAGACGGTGGAGCTTCGGCTTGCCATAAAAGCTACCGGAAATTACAGCGGTGCAAAGTACTTTATACGTTACTTCCAATATGATGGGACGGGGACGCTCAGGTACTACAATAACCCTCCCTATCTGCCGAACGATCTGTATTCCCTGCCCAAAGAGGAATTCAGGCTGTACTACAGATCATCGTCTAAGGTAACGCAAACTTTCACGGTTTGGATTTCGGATAATTTCGACAACGAAAAGGAAATAAGCTTCCAGTTTAACAGTAGCGATTGATCAGGGGGGATCTGTCCCAAAGCAAACGGCTTGTCTAAAGACAGGCCGTTTTATTTTTATTATCCATAGTGCTGCCAAATAGTAACCTCAGCGCGTCAAACCATTCCAGTACAAGCGGCAACCTTCATGCTATCGGTAATTTCCGAATCGTAATCGCATCACTATTTAAATGCAGAAATTATGGAAAGAGAAGATAGCTATCCGGGGTTAAAACACAAAGCATCTGAACTATCGGCCTTTGCCGTGGCAATAGATACCTTTATCATTTCGCTAAAAAACAAAGAATTGATTCGATTTATCCCCGATGATCCGAAGCGATTTCGTACCTGGTTAACTGCGCATGGTATCAGGGATGTAGATAGGGAGAAGCATCAGGATGTAAAGCCTGATGCCCACCAACCTAAGCCAAAGAGATCCCTTTAAAGGAAACACACTTTGAAACAGGAGGCTTTTGAAGGAAGGCATGTTTGGGTGCTGTTGTTTTTGCCTGGGCCGCTTTCCCCTTTTGCTTTCCCTGCCACCAATAGGCGAGTAGAAAAAGCACTCCCAATATAAGCAGCAACCTGCCTAATATTCTGCCGATGCGCTCGATAAAGGGAACTGCCAAGCGTTGGTTATAGTTGGAAAAGCCCTGGGTTCCGAACGGTGTTGTCCTTTCAAACTTCCTTTTGCCAATCCAGTACAAAAGCCCTATTCCCAGTGCTGAGGATAATATGCCTAAAACTAAAGTGGGAGCCATGTTCAAAGTATTTATTGGTTATGATAAATTTACGGAATAATGAGATATTTTGCGGAGCCATTTTTCGATAGCTCCGCAATCTCTCTATTAATTATTGTTTAAAAAATGATTTGCTACCGCGTAGTCAAGCATTTTGCGTTCCGGTGAAAGTTCGGCATCAGTTCCAAACAGTCCATCTAATATTTGTATTGCATCGTCATCGCTTATCATATATGCTGTGCCTTCATGTTTATTATATCTGGATACTGCATGATGCACATCTTCAATGCGCCACAACGCTGAGGTACAATAGCCACGTTTAGCCAGTTCGCTTTTTAACTGTTCGTCTGTGAAATTCTTAAGTTGCATGATTGTTGATTTTAAGGTTATTCAATTCATTTCCCCAAAAGAAAAACCGGAAAAAAGAAAGCTGCAAACCAGTGGGGGAAAAGCGGGAAACCAAAAGGAAACGGAATAAGTCCCGGAGGGTGGCTTTGTGAGGAACGAGCAAAGCCATTATGCCGGAAATCTTTTGGTTTGCCACTAAGCTTTTCACACACTATGTTTGCTGCCTTTTTTCTGTTTTCGTATTGGGAAATACTAATTGGATTTCTCTGGTAAAATTCTATGGTATCCAAATGCCTTGTCAATGCCAAATAATGCCACCCAAAGCCACTACTGTAGTTTCGGATACGGCATGTATTACCTTGACGTAGTTTTTTGAAAAAAATCGAATTTTTAAAAAGAGATGTTATGATAAAAAATGAGGAGAGGATCGTGATGAAGGCCATCGCACTTTGTTTTAAGAAATATTTGAAACCCGAAGAGGCCCTGATATATTGTAATTTGGGTCGCACTCAGTTTGCAAAGAAATGTGATGAACATCTTGTCTTTAAAAACAACAGCGGGTATTATGAAAGGGAAGACCTGGACAAAATGATGTCCGGTGAGCCTTCCCCTTCACTGGAGAAAATGAAACATCATTCCTCTAAATTCAAAAAGTAAGGCATCAGGTCGGGAGAGGGTAGATTACTTATCGTTGACCGTTGATCTTTTGGGGAGTGTAAAATAAACTGTGTCAAATTCTATTTCAATGTTTGGAACCCCACG
>NZ_CALEJS010000018.1 GCF_937898475.1 uncultured Chitinophaga sp. | reverse complement strand
CTGGCCCTGGGCCGTAACCTGAAAGTGGCCTTCATGCCCTGGAAAGGTTACAACTTTGAGGATGCGATTGTGATCTCTGAGCGTGTTGCACGTGAAGACCTGTTCACCTCCATCCACATCGATGAATATGAACTGGAAGTACGCGATACCAAACTGGGTGAAGAAGAACTGACACCGGATATTCCGAACGTAAGTGAAGAAGCTACCAAAGACCTGGATCAGAATGGTATCATCCGCGTAGGCGCCCATATTAAAGAAGGCGATATCCTGATCGGTAAGATCACCCCCCGCGGTGAATCCGATCCTTCTCCGGAGGAAAAACTGCTCCGCGCCATATTCGGCGACAAGGCTTCTGATGCGAAAGACGCTTCCCTGAAAGCGCCCCCGAGCACAGAAGGTGTGGTGATCGACAAAAAACTGTTCAGCCGCGCCAAGAAAGATAAAAACTCCAAGACCCGTGAAAAAGCGGCGCTGGAAAAACTGGAAAAGGTACACCAGAAGAACGAGGAAGACCTGCTGGAAGTGCTGATGAGCAAACTGCTGGTACTGCTGAAGGAAAAAACATCTGCCGGTATCACCAATACCTACGGCGAGGTGCTGATCTCCAAAGGCTCCAAGTTCTCTCCGAAGAACCTGGCCAATATCGACTTCCAGAACGTAAACCCGCTGGGCTGGACCACAGACGATGTGACCAACGAGCAGATCAACATGCTGCTGCACAACTACAACATCAAGTACAATGAAGAACTGGGCCGCTACAAACGCGAGAAGTTCAACATTTCCATTGGTGATGAGCTGCCTGCAGGCGTGCTGAAACTCGCGAAAGTATACCTGGCCAGCAAACGTAAACTGAAAGTAGGTGATAAGATGGCAGGCCGCCACGGTAACAAAGGTATTGTGGCCAAGATCGTACGCGATGAAGACATGCCGTTCCTGAGCGACGGTACCCCCGTAGATATCGTACTGAACCCGTTGGGCGTACCTTCCCGTATGAACCTCGGACAGATCTACGAAACGGTACTGGGCTGGGCTGGTCTGAAACTGGGCGTAAGGTTTGCTACCCCGATCTTTGACGGTGCTACTACCGAAGAGATCGCAGACTACATCGGAAAGGCAGGGCTGCCGAGCTTCGGCCACACCTACCTCCAGGATGGAGAAACCGGCGAACGCTTCCACCAGAAAGCAACCGTGGGTGTTATCTACATGCTCAAACTGAGCCACATGGTAGACGACAAGATGCACGCGCGTTCTATCGGACCCTACAGCCTCATTACCCAGCAGCCGTTGGGTGGTAAAGCGCAGTTCGGTGGTCAGCGTTTCGGTGAAATGGAAGTGTGGGCGCTGGAAGCATACGGTGCATCCAATATCCTGCAGGAACTGCTCACCATCAAGTCTGATGACATTGTAGGCCGTGCAAAAGCTTACGAAGCCATCGTGAAGGGCGATAACATACCGAAAGCCGGTGTGCCTGAATCCTTCAACGTACTGATCCACGAATTACGTGGTCTGGGCTTGGACCTGAAGTTTGAATAGAGCTTTTAGCTATTGGCCGTTAGCATGCAGCTAATGGCCAATAGCAATATGATATTTCGGGAAAAAAAATTTGCCAATAGCCAACAGCTAAAGGCTAACAGCTAAAAGCTATAGAAGATGGCCATTAAAAAAGAAAATCGTCCTAAATCAAATTTTAGCAGCATCACCATCAGCCTGGCTTCTCCGGATGCAATCCTGGAGCGCTCTTATGGAGAGGTGCTGAAACCGGAAACCATCAACTACCGTACTTACAAACCGGAGCGTGATGGCTTATTCTGTGAAAGGATATTTGGCCCTGTAAAGGACTATGAATGCTATTGCGGAAAATATAAACGTATCCGTTATAAAGGCATTGTGTGCGACCGCTGTGGTGTGGAAGTAACGGAGAAGAAAGTACGCCGTGAAAGGATGGGGCACATCCGCCTGGTAGTGCCTGTTGTACACATCTGGTACTTCAAATCACTGCCTAACAAGATCGGCTACCTGCTGGGTATGTCGTCCAAGAAACTGGAAACCATCGTATACTATGAAAGGTATGTGGTGATCCAGCCGGGCGCCAAGCAGGAAAAAGGCATGAACTACGGCGACCTGCTTACAGAAGAAGAATACCTGGATATACTCGATACCCTGCCTAAAGACAATCAGCTGTTGCCGGATGAAGATCCCAACAAGTTTATTGCCAGGATGGGCGCCGAAGCGGTAGAAATGATGCTGGCCCGTATAGATCTGGACAGCCTTTCTTACCAGCTGCGTAACCAGGCCGCTACTGAAACCTCTCAGCAACGTAAGGCAGAAGCCCTGAAACGCCTGAGCGTAGTGGAAGCCTTCCGTGAAGCAAATACCCGCGTAGAGAACCGCCCCGAATGGATGGTAATGCAATATATACCGGTGGTGCCGCCTGAACTGCGCCCGCTGGTGCCCCTGGATGGCGGCCGTTTCGCGTCTTCTGACCTGAACGACCTGTACCGCCGGGTGATCATCCGTAACAACCGTCTCAAACGCCTGATCGAGATCAAGGCGCCCGAGGTGATCCTTCGTAACGAAAAACGTATGTTACAGGAAGCGGTAGACTCCCTGTTCGATAACTCCCGTAAGTCGAACGCAGTGAAGGCAGAAGGCGGCCGCGCCCTGAAATCACTGTCTGATGTACTGAAAGGTAAACAAGGCCGTTTCCGTCAGAACCTGCTCGGTAAACGTGTGGACTACTCCGGTCGTTCCGTGATCGTGGTAGGCCCCGAGCTGAAACTGCATGAGTGCGGTCTGCCCAAGGATATGGCGGCTGAACTGTTCAAACCGTTCATCATCCGTAAGCTGATCGAAAGAGGTATCGTTAAGACCGTTAAATCCGCTAAGAAGCTTGTTGACAGAAAAGAAGCGGTAGTATGGGACATCCTGGAGAATGTACTGAAGGGACATCCTGTAATGCTGAACCGTGCTCCAACGCTGCACCGTCTGTCTATCCAGGCCTTCCAGCCTAAACTGGTGGAAGGTAAGGCTATTCAGCTGCACCCGCTGGTATGTAGCGCGTTCAACGCCGACTTTGACGGTGACCAGATGGCGGTACACGTGCCCCTGAGCAATGCCGCAATCCTGGAAGCCCAGTTGCTGATGCTGTCTTCACACAACATCCTGAACCCGCAGAACGGTACGCCGATCACGCTGCCTTCTCAGGACATGGTGTTGGGGCTGTACTACATCACCAAAGGACGCAAGTCTACTGAAACAGAAAAAGTGCAGGGTGAAGGTAAAGCCTTCTATTCTGCAGAAGAAGTAATAATAGCATATAACGAAGGCCGTGTTGACCTGCATGCACACATCAAGGTGAAAGCCCTGGTACGTAATGCAAAAGGTGAACTGGAAAATAAACTGACTGAGACCACCGTAGGACGCGTGATCTTTAACCAGTACGTTCCGAAAGAAGCCGGTTACGTGAATGCGCTGCTCACCAAGAAATCACTGCGTGAGATCATCGGCGACATCATCAAGTATACCGACATCCCGAAAACGGCCAAGTTCCTGGATGACATCAAACAGCTCGGTTTCCGTATGGCATTCCGCGGCGGTCTGTCATTCAACATCAATGACCTGATCATCCCCGAAGTGAAACAGCACATGATCGATGGCGCTGCCGGCGAGGTGGATGAAGTGTGGGATAACTACAACATGGGTCTGATCACCAACAACGAACGTTATAACCAGATCATCGACATCTGGTCACGTGTGGATACCAAGGTAACGGAAACACTGATCCGCGAGCTGGCAACAGACAAACAGGGCTTCAACTCTGTGTACATGATGCTGGACTCCGGCGCCCGTGGTTCCAAACAGCAGATCAAACAGCTGGCAGGTCTGAGGGGATTGATGGCCAAACCGCGTAAGAGCGGTTCTACCGGGTCTGAGATCATTGAAAACCCGATCCTGTCCAACTTTAAAGACGGTCTGAACGTATTGGAATACTTCATCTCCACGCACGGTGCCCGTAAAGGTCTGGCAGATACCGCCTTGAAAACAGCGGATGCCGGTTACCTCACCCGCCGTCTGGTAGACGTTGCACAGGATGTGGTGATCACCGAAGAGGATTGCGGTACCCTGCGTGGTATTGCCACTACAGCGCTGAAAGACAACGAGGAAGTGGTAGAGCCGCTGTATGACCGTATCCTGGGCAGAACTTCCCTGCATGATATCTATGATCCGATGAGCGAAGAGCTGATCGTAGCTGCAGGTGAAGAGATCACTGAAGATATTGCACATCGCATAGAAGAAAGCGCCATAGAAACCGTAGAGATCCGTTCCGTGCTTACCTGCGAAAGCCGCAGGGGCGTGTGCGTGAAATGTTACGGTAAGAACCTGGCTACCGGTTACCTGGCCCAGCGTGGTGATGCCGTAGGTATCATCGCTGCCCAGTCCATCGGTGAGCCTGGTACACAGCTGACACTGCGTACCTTCCACGTAGGTGGTGTGGCCGGCTCTGCTTCCGTAGAGTCTGCACTGAACGCCAAATTCGAAGGTACCGTACAGTTTGACGGCTTACGTACTACTACCTACGAAAACAACGAAGGTGAGAAAGTACAGGTGGTTATCGGCCGTACCGGTGAGCTGCGTATCATGGACGTGAAGAACGACCGTCTCCTGATCACCAACAACATCCCTTACGGTTCTACGCTGCTGGTAAAAGACGGTCAGAAAGTTGCCAAAGGCGATGCGATCTGTACCTGGGACCCCTTCAATGCCGTTATCGTTTCAGAGATCGCAGGTTCCGTTCGTTTCGACAGTATCATAGAAGGTATCACCTTCCGTGAAGAAGCTGACGAACAAACCGGACACCGCGAGAAAGTGGTGATCGAGACCAAGGATAAGAACAAGATCCCGTCCATCATTATCGAAGGCAATAAAGAGGTGAAATCCTACAACCTGCCGGTGGGCTCTCACATCGTAATTGATGAGGGAGACAGCGTAAGGTCCGGACAGGTGATCGTGAAGATCCCGCGTGTGATCGGTAAGCTGCGCGATATCACCGGTGGTCTGCCCCGTGTAACGGAGCTGTTTGAAGCCCGTAACCCGAGCAACCCCGCTATCGTATCTGAAATAGACGGTGTAGTGACCTTCGGTAACATCAAACGTGGTAACCGTGAGATCATCATCGAAAGCCGCGAAAGCCAGGTGAAAAAGTACCTGGTGCCTTTAACCCGCCACATCCTGGTACAGGACGGCGACTTTGTGAAGGCTGGTACCGCACTGTCAGACGGTTCTATCACCCCGGCAGATATCCTGTCCATCAAAGGACCTTTTGCTGTACAGGAATACCTGGTGAACGAGATACAGGAAGTATACCGTTTGCAGGGCGTGAAGATCAATGACAAGCACATTGAGGTGATCGTAAGGCAGATGATGCGTAAGGTAACCATCGAGGATCCGGGAGATACCCGCTTCCTGGAAGGCGATACTACCGATAAGTTCGAATTCTTTGAAGAGAACGATAACATTTTCGATAAGAAAGTTGTGACAGACGCCGGTGAATCAGGCACCCTGAAAGCCGGTCAGATCGTGACGCTGCGCCAGGTAAGGGAAGAAAACTCCCTGCTGCGCCGTGCAGATAAAAAGCTGGTGGAATACCGCGATGCCAATCCGGCTACTTCCAGCCCGCTGTTGCTGGGTATCACCAAAGCATCACTGGGTACACACAGCTGGATCTCTGCCGCATCCTTCCAGGAAACAACCAAAGTACTGTCATCTGCAGCCATCAACGGTAAAACAGATGATATGCTGGGCCTGAAAGAGAACGTGATCACCGGTCACCTGATACCTGCTGGTACAGGTCTGCGCGAGTTCGAGAACATGATCGTAGGCTCCAAAGAAGAATACGACATCCTCTCATCTTCCAAAGAGGTGTTCCAGTTCGACGAAGAAGAGTAATTGTACAATGTTTGATAGTATTGTGATTTAATTCACAGTAAAGTCCCGCTCTAACCGGCGGGACTTTTTTATTGGAATGATTGCCGTAAATCGCTTTATTTTGTATGCCTGAACAGGGCCTTAAACGTTATACTAAAAACGATAGAATGAAAAATCGGATCCGCGCTGCATGTGTGCTCTTTCTGCTGTTTGCAGCCGTTGCCTGTAGCAAAAGCGATGGTGATATTCCTGATACGCGGGCAGAGCTGCTTGTCTTCAATATGATACCTGGCAGCGCCAAATTTGATATCATGCTGGATACCGCTACCCTGGGCGGTGATCTGGCCTATGGAGATAACTCAGGCGCCTACAGGGCGTTCCGGGCACAGAAATATGACCTGTTGGTATATGAGGCCGGTAATCATACCACGCCCGTCATGGGAGGGGAGCTGAACCTCCGGAACGGGAAGCGCCTTTCGGCATTTCTTACGGTAGACAGCAGGAACGTGCCGCGCGTACTGCTTACAGAGGACAATATTAAGCCACCGGCCGGTTTAACGAATGCCCAGATGAGGATTGTGGATCTCTGTGATCCCTACCGCCGGGTAGGCACAGGCAACAACCAGCAACAACTGCCGCTGGATATTTACCTGGATTATAAAGACTCCACATCCATACCTGTTTATAAGGCCGTTACCTATTTTCGGGTGACAGACTTCGCTGAAATAACAGCGATGCAGCATAGTGTGGACTTTAACTGGCTGGATTCCACCACTCTGCAAAGCGTGCCTTTTAACGCCGAATCCGGTAAAGCATATACCCTCATCGCTACCGGCAACCCGCTGGATGCCAGCTTCAGAATGTTCCAGTACGTTCATTAAGGGCCGAAAGCACGTAACGCAGTAAGCGGAAGATCCTTTTAGAAAAAGTTAAAAACCGGAAGTGAATCCGCCAAAAATCTTATTTTAGCCGTTCAAATCTTAAAACGTTTTCAACCGGAGTTCAAAAATCCATTTATCAACATGTATAATGTTCAACAAACTGTAAAGAACGGATGCTTTACTTTTTTAGCCGCCGTACTATTTGTAGCCTGCCAGCCGGGAGGGAAGAATGTAAATAATACCGCCACCACGCCCTCCGGCACCAGTACCGGTGCGGCAGCAGCTGAAGGCCCCCGGATAGCTTATGTGGATCTTGATTCCGTAGAAGCCCACTATGAATATTTCAAGGAAAAAAAATCAGAGCTCGAGAAAAGGCAGCAGGCCATCGATAATGAGCTGAAAGCTAATTTACGCGCCTTGCAGAACGAGGCTGCCGATTTTCAGCGCAGGGCCAACAATAACCAGCTTACCCAGGCAGAAGGGGAGGCGGCACAACGTACCCTGATGGAAAAACAGCAACAGCTGGAAGGTAAAAGGCAGACCCTCTCCCAGCAATACATGGAGCAGGAAGCCAAGTTCAATGAAGACCTGCAGAAAAGGCTGGATGATTTTCTGAAAACCTTCAACTCAGATAAGAAGTACTCCTTTATATTCTCTTATCGTTCAGGCGCCAGCAACATCCTGTATAAGGATGAGTCACTGGATATAACCAGCCCGGTGATCGAAGGCCTTAATAAAGCAAACGCAGAAAAAAAATAATTAATAGTGAATTATTAATAATGAATAATTAATAATTAATAAATTCGTCACACCTGTGTTCTTTGTAACACTGCCGCCGCCTTTATTAATTATTAATTGTTCATTATTAATTTCTCTATGAGTCAAGACGCTTCATTTAAACCAAGCCTGAGTTTATTGGATGCTACTATGATTGTTGCCGGTTCCATGATTGGATCCGGTATTTTTTTAGTATCAGCCGAAATAGCCCGCAGCGTGGGTTCTGCCGGATGGTTCACCGTTATGTGGGTACTGGCCGGGATTGTAACCATGATCGCCGCCGTTAGCTATGGTGAATTATCAGGGATGTTTCCCAGGGCCGGTGGCCAGTACGTATACCTGCGGGAGGCCTATAATCCCTTCGTTGCCTTCCTCTTCGGATGGACACAGTTCAGCGTGATCCAAACCGGAACCATTGCCGCGGTAGCTGTGGCCTTTGCCAAGTTCACCGCTTACCTGATCCCGTCTTTCAGCGAACAGCATATCCTCTGGGACGCCGGCTTCATAAAGGTGTCTGCCGCACAGATCGTAGCCATTATCTCCATCGTATTACTCACTTATATCAATACCAGGGGTATACGCAATGGTAAGGTGATCCAGACAGTATTCACCCTGGCCAAGCTCTTATCTTTATTTGGCCTGATCATCTTCGGATTCCTGATAGGAGCTAAGCACGAAGTGTGGAACGCCAACTGGCAGAATGCCTGGACCGCCCACTCGCTGCAACAGGTGAACGGAGAGACCGTTACCACCTTGCTCACGGGTATGGCCTTCCTGGGCGCTGTGGCCGTATCCATGAAAGGATCCCTGTTCTCCAGCGATGCGTGGAACAACGTGACCTTTATTGCTGCTGAGATCAAAAATCCGCAAAAGAACATAGGCCGCTCCTTGTTCCTGGGTACGCTGATCGTGACCATCATTTACGTAAGCGCCAATCTCATGTACCTGGCTGTGCTGCCGATGAACGAAATCGCTTTTGCAGCGAACGACCGTGTAGGCGTGGCTGCTGCAGAGCAGATCTTTGGCAACAGCGGCTCACTGATCATTGCCGTAATGATCATGATTTCCACCTTTGGCTGTAATAACGGCCTTACACTGGCTGGCGCCCGGATTTACTATACCATGGCGCAGGATGGCCTGTTCTTTAAACAGGCCGCTGAACTGAACCGCTTCAGCGTACCTGCCAAAGGCCTCTGGATACAGTGTATATGGGCTTCGCTGTTATGCCTTTCCGGCCGCTATGGCGACCTGCTTGCGCTGGTGATATTCGGTGTACTGATCTTCTATGTGCTCACGATACTGGGCATATTTATACTGAGAAAGAAACAGCCGGATGCGCCCCGCCCGTATAAAGCTTTCGGTTACCCGGTGCTGCCTATGTTGTACATCATAGTGGCCGTGAGCCTGGCCTTACTACTGCTGATATTTGAAGCGAATTATACCTTGCCTGGCCTGGGTATTATCCTGCTGGGTATTCCCCTTTATTATATCGGCCGGCGTAAATAAACGTTTTAGCGGATATGATCATACACCCCCTTTAAGGATGACGTCTTTGAAGGGGGTGTATGCTTATTAGTGATTGCCATCCCATTCCTGCATCAATATGTGATCGATTTATCTCTGCCTTCCGCCCATTCTTCGCTAAATTGGACAAAAACGTACCAGTTTTAACACAAAAGTTGTAGCGATAATCCCACAAAAAACTACCTACTGCGGTAGTTTTTACAGTGGAGTAGCGTAATTTGCACATACAACAGTGTTAGGAACCCGTAAGAAGTTGACGTGAGTAACCCTGGATATTAACACACGTATGAAAAGAAAACCCGTCGCCAGCTTGAAGTGCTATGCCATGACAATTTGTGCTTCCTGGGTATATCTGATCATATCACACATTCAACAACATTAACAGAAGACATAAAATCAACTATGCCAATATCTGATGCTTAACGGCATTACTATTTGCATACGTTATTAATAATATTAAAACTTATAAACTAGGTGGTTAAAATATGAAGGTACTAGCCCCAATATAACCATTAAAAGCCTACACGATTTGCATTCTCGAACATTCACATGACAATCTTTTACAATAAGCGTAAGGTATCTACCTTACGCTTTTTTGTTGGCCCTCAGCGACAGCGCAATTCCCCCGCAGTATTAATAAATTGTAAACTCAGGTGATCCACCTGGTATCTCTCTTTTTACCAGGCGTACTCTTTCAGTACGTTGCCCGGCTAATGTCCGTGCTGCAATAAAGAAATCATGGATGTGGATAATCACTTACTGGAAAAATACTTTAAAGGCGCCTGTACGCCCGAAGAAGCTGCACTTGTGGAGAATTACCTTTCGCAGGATGCTTCCCCGGCGCTTGATGCTTTCTTAATGGCTGGCTGGGAACAGGTAACACGGGAAGCTGTAACTGCAGAAGTGCCTGCATCATTACCGCCGCGCCCGACAATACGAAACGCATATGGGCGCTGGTATAGCGCCGCGGCGGTTATACTGGTGCTGATAAGCGCGGGCGCCTGGTGGTGGCAGTCTCAACGCGGAGGCCTGCCGTTAAAGCATGCTGCCGTGCAGTGGGATACTATTTATAATGCCGGTAATAATATTCACCTGGTGTCTATGCCTGAGGGTTCAAGAATATGGCTGAACGCCCGTGCAGCGCTTGCTTATAACAACCACTATAATGACACTACCCGTGATCTGTGGCTGAAAGAGGAGGCTTACTTTGAAGCAGCTAAAGACGATGAACGACCCTTCAGCGTACATGTGGGCAATCTGGCTACCACTGCGCTGGGAACTTCTTTTAACATCGCCACCGATAATTAAGCCGACGGTAGCATTGCCGTTAGCCTGGTAAGCGGTAAGGTGACCATACGCACAGCTGCATTTGCCTGTGTGCTGACCCCAGGGCAGATGTTACTGTACAGGAAGGACAGCGCCCTTTCGCCTGTTGTTCGCTTTAATACACCGGAAGTGCTGGACTGGAAAAACGGTAAACTCATATTTGAAAATACCACCCTTGACGATGCTTTTGCCAAACTGCAAAGCCGTTATGATTGCAGGATTATTCTTGAAAACAGGCAACTGGCAAAAAGAAAAGTAACAGGCTCATTTACTGCAAATGAAACCCTCGACCACGTGCTGGCCACGTTGCAATATGTACACGGCTTTTCCTATACAAAAACAGGCAGCAGCATCTATGTAGCAGACAGTGATCACTGAACATACCAGAAGATAAAAGCACCGCAAAAAGCAGTGCTTTTCACCCGGATATACATCCGGGATCAGATATTCATTTTTAACTAAAAGCAATTCAAAAGTATGCAAAAATCTACAAACAGATTTTTTTACAGGGGTACTTTACAATGATGGCTGGTATCCTTGTTATGTTTTCTCTGGGGATGGCATCCCATGGTACTGGCGGCACAATTGTACCAGGGACTTAAAGACAAGGTGACAGTAAATATGCAACATACTACAGCTGCCGCTGTGGTAAAGCATCTTGAGCAACAAACCGGTTATACTTTTATATATGATCCTGAGTACCTGGCCCGGTGCAAAGTAGAGGGAATAAGATCTGCGAACAATACATTAGGGGAAGTATTAGCCCTGCTCGACAGGTACACACCCATTGACATCAGCTATTCAAACAATACCATCGCCCTGCGCAAGGGTAAACAGGAACGTGTAGCGGCAGAAGAGAACGGACGTATCAGTGGTAAAGTGGTAGATGCCAGGAATGAACCATTGCCAGGTGTTACCATACAGGTGCAGGAAGGAAAAGGAACGCTTACCAATGTGGATGGCACCTATGAGCTGTTGCTGCCTCCGGGTGTATATACACTTACCTTCAGCTATATTTCCTATGATACCCGTAAGGTAACAGAAGTGGTGGTAAAAGAAAAAGGCTTTACCCCGCTGGATGTTGTGATGAAAAGCAGCGGTTCCCGGCTGAAGGAAGTAACGGTAACGGCGAGCTATAAACGCACTTCTGTAGAAGGCTTATATGCACTGCAGAAAAACAGTGCAGTGATCTCAGACGGTATCAGTGCCGGGCAGATAAGCCGCACACCGGATAAGAATATCGGTGAAGTACTAAAGCGGGTAAGCGGCCTGTCTACCATGGATAATAAATATGTGGTAGTTCGCGGCTTAAGCGAACGTTACAACCAGGCGGTACTGAACGGGCAGATCATGCCCAGTACAGAGCTGAATCGTAAGAACTTCAGCTTTGATATCATTCCCTCCAATATCGTAGAGAATGTAGTGGTCGTAAAAACGATCACACCCGACCGCAGTGCAGAATTTGGCGGAGGTCTGGTAGAAGTGAACACGCTGGACATTCCTGCCGCAAACTTTCTGAATATAAGCGTAGGCGGTAGTTATAATGACAAAACCACCGGCAAGGATTTTCTTTCCCTTAAACTGGAAGGCAAAGCATATTCCGGGCGCATCTCCGATCATCGCAAACTAATGGGATCACTCGGCTGGAAAAATGAAAGTGATGTGCGGGCAAAGTTTGCAGCCGCAGGCGCTAAAGACGGCAATGCATTCAGCAATAACTGGGGCCTGTAGTAAAATACATGCCGCGTTGCAGCCCGGCCTGATGATTGGCAGGGGAGTTCGGCAATACAAGTTTTATTACCCCGATGGCGCCGCCGGCGGCCGCTGGCCAGTTGATCACGCTGAAGTCTATCCCGTAATTGTACAGCATATAGCGGGGATAGGTGGAATGATCAGCAGGATTATACAAAAAAGAGAAACGGTCGTCCTGGTGTTTCAGGCTGTTAAAGAACGCTGCGGCAGATAGCTGTGTATCGGCTGCAGCAGGCAGTGCGCTGTTCCACAAATAGAAATACCGCATACTGTCCAGTATCCAGTTGTTGATCTCCTGTTGCGTAAGCGGACCGGTGGGCGCAGGCGGAGCGGGATCATCTTTTTTACTGCAGGCGCCGATCATCGCCAGGCATACAAAGGCAATGAATAATTTATACATGCGGTGGGGGTAGAACATAACGGATTATTTAACTTCTATATCGTAATGTGCCATCATTTCCCTGCGGATGAATTGTAGGGCAAGATGCAGGTGGTTTCTGACAGTGGTGGGGGATAGGCTCAGCTGTTGTGCAATCTCTTTATGGCTACAGCCTTTATCCCGGCTCAGCAGGTACACATTCCGCCTTTGTTCCGGCATTTTGTCCACTACTTTCTGCACCTGTTGCCAGAATTCTTTGCGCATCAGCTGTTGTTCCTCCTTGTTTTCGGGGGCAGCAGAAGACTGGCTGGAAGATAGCTGCGCCAGTGTTTGTTTCTCCCGGTACAGTTTACGGGTCTGGTCTACCACGATGTTTTTGGTAAGCACGAACAACAGTGGAAAAACATCCTGCCCCTCCTGCACCTTGTGGATGTTTTCCCAAAGTCTGACGAAGCACTGCTGGGTGATCTCCTCTGCACGGGCAACATCTTCCGTAAGTTTATAGGCAAACCTGAACACCTTATCCCGGTTCGCCCCGAACAACTGCTGGAAAAGCGCTTTTGACGGGTTATCAGACATAGATTATGCATTAGCGATTTGCGATGTTAAATGTAACACGTGTATGTTACTTCAATGTTAAGGAAAGCCTGGCAGGGGGATGGCGCGTTCTTTGTACGATAGGTTCTTTTATATACATTTGTTCTATGTTCACAGCATTATGTAACCAGGTATTTAACCAGAGCATACAGGATTATCATGTACACGATGATGTACATCAGCCGATTGCCAATCCTTACGATAAGAACAGCATAGAGCACCTGCTCTACCTGAAGAACTGGATAGACACGGTGCAATGGCACCTGGAAGATATTGTCCGTGACCCGGCCATTGACCCGGTAAAGGCACTGGAGATCAAACGCTGGATAGACCGTTCCAACCAGGAGCGTACAGACGTGGTAGAGTATATTGACAGCTATTTCCTGGAGAAATACCAATCGGTAACACCACAGCAGGACGCCCGGATCAATACCGAAAGCCCTGCCTGGGCAGTGGACCGTCTCTCCATCCTCGCACTGAAGATCTATCACATGCAGGAGGAAGCGCATCGTGCCGATGCTACGGACGCGCATCGCGCTGCCTGTCAGCGTAAGCTGGATGTACTGCTGGTACAACAGAAAGACCTGGGCACTGCTATTGAAGAACTGCTGGAAGACATCAGCGCCGGAAAAAAATACATGAAGGTGTACAGGCAGATGAAAATGTATAATGATCCTTTCCTGAACCCGGTACTATACAAAACAGTAAAATAAAGAAACCTTGACGGTACTGGCCATCCGCTTTTCAGCAATGGGAGACGCTGCCATGACCATACCTGTTATGAAACAGGTGCTGGCAGAAAATCCCGGTACGCACATCGTTTTTGTATCCAACAAAAACTGGGGCGCCTTGTGTAAGGATATTCCCCGCCTCACCTTTTTTCCGGCCGACCTGAAGGGCAGGCATAAAGGCCTTCCCGGCTTATACCGGCTGTTCCGTGAGATCAGCAGGGCACATCACATTGAAGCTGTGGCCGACCTGCATGAAGTGCTGCGCGCTAAAATAGTACGTACCTTTTTTCGCCTGAAAGGAGTGCCGGTAGCTGTCATTGATAAGGGGAGGGCCGGTAAAAAAGCGCTCACCCGCCAGGAACAGAAAGTACTGCAGCCGCTCACTACTACCATAGAACGCTATGCCACCGTTTTCAGGCAGCTGGGCTTTTCGTGCAATATGCCGGCTGTCCCCGCACAGGTGATCCGCCTGCCATTAAGTGATAGCATCACTGCTGTTACGGGCCTTAAAAACGCCGATACCTGGATAGGTGTGGCGCCCTTTGCCACCTATCGGGAAAAGACATATCCACTGGAAAAAATGGAACAGGTTTTGGCCATGCTCAGCCGGGAACCGCAGCATAAACTGCTGCTGTTTGGAGGCGGTGCGCAGGAGGTAGCACAACTAAATGAGCTGGCGCAACGGTATCCGCAGGCCATCGTGATAGCCGGCCGTTTTTCGCTGGAAGAAGAGCTGGCCATCATCAGCCAGCTGCACCTGATGATCAGTATGGATTCTGCCAACATGCACCTGGCGTCGCTGTTCGGTATTCCCGTTGTATCTGTGTGGGGTGCTACCCATCCTTTTGCAGGATTTATGGGTTACGGGCAGCCAATAGACAGAGCCGTGCAGATAGACCTCTATTGCCGCCCCTGTTCCGTATTCGGCAATAAACCCTGTTTCCGGGGCGATCATGCCTGTATGGAGGAGCTGGGACCCGAAAAAATAGTGGATAAGGTGGTGCAGTTGTTACCTAAATGATTGATTTTCTGTGTTCAAAAAAAGTAGGTATATTTTTTTGAAGTAATAAAAAAAAGCCTAATTTTGCCATCCCAAATCAATGGTGCCCGATAGTATAATGGTAGTACGACAGATTTTGGTTCTGTTTGTCTAGGTTCGAATCCTGGTCGGGCAACAAAAAAGCTGAACCATCAGCTTAATGACTTTAAAGAATTTCAGACCCGCTGCAGACGAAAGTTTCAGCGGGTTTTTTCTTGCCCGGCAGCACATCAGTCATCAACGTAAGGTCAGGCCGCCACCAACACTGTTCAATCCCGTCTGTGCAGGAAATAATACGCAAATATCCCAAACAAAATGCCTGCAATGATCCATTTTATCACCGTTTCCCCGCTATAAGTTTGTTTCAGCATTACCGTTGCAATGATACCAAAAACAGCGAGAAAAAGGCCAGACCCTATACTGGCCGCATATTTTAGTAAGTGTTTATTATTCATGGCTGGGTTACTGTTATTACGATTCGCCGGTAAATTGTATAACGATGGTCGCCCTGAAAAAGTTTAATACTGATTTTTAGAAAATTGGGGTTGTGTATCACTCACCCAATGCAACCCACATAATACCTATTGTTTCCTAGTACTACCTGTCAGCTACCCGGCTTTGCGCATAACAGGGAAGGTGCGTTTAGTATAGTATGGAAACAACCTTTTATTGAGGGAGGACAAGCTGATTTAGCAAATATTAAAGAGCTGCCTGTATTCAACGGTTTCAGAATATCAAACGACAGGACTACTGCAATAAAGAGTTTAAATGGTTGCTTGAAGATATGCACAGTGTTTTACGTGCTTGAAGAAAGTCCGCTGTGAATAAAGAAACCTAAAGAGGACTAGAGGATAGCGTCTAAATCAACCTTACATCCCTTCTTTACTCCCCTTCCTGCTGCTCAGCCAAATCCCCGCCAGTACCAGCACCCCGCCCGCCAGCTGTAACCCCGTCAGCTTATCCTTCAAAAAAATGAACGCCACCAGCGCTCCAATCACCGGGTTAAGGTTCAGAAAATTTCCCACCTGTGCCGCCGGCAGACTTTCCAGCGCTTTATTGTATAAAGAATAAGCTACGGCAGATGCAAATATCGCCAGGCCTGCCATTCCCACCCATGCCTTCCATGAAATAGCAGGCATGCCGTCGCTGATGATCTCATATGCGGGTAGTGGTAGCGATAATGCTGTGCCAATAAACGTACTTACCGTTGTTATCAGCACGGTGTCAGTGTCCTTCAGGCTGCGCGAAAGCAAAGTATACGCACTCCACAGCAGTACAGCCGCAACGATCAGAAAACTGCCCATCATGGCATTACCAGACTGCTCCCCGTTGCCTACAAAGCCCACCAGTATCACACCTGCAACAGACAACACAATCCCCGCAATCGCCCGTTTGCCCAGCTGCTCTTTGAGCAGGATGGCCGCCGGTATAGCAATGGCCACTGGAACCAGTCCTTCAATAAGGGCCCCCGTACTGGCAGACACATACTTCATACCGGTATTAAATACATAGTAGTACAACGTGGTGCCTGTTAGTCCCATGAGGGTGAGCCGCATATACGGCAGCGGACCTTTCACTTTTCGCCGCCTTGCAATATAGAAGGGCAGCAGGGCCGCACAAGCCATCAGGTTGCGGATCCCTGCAAAGATATGGGGCGGTACTTCCGTAACTACCAGTTTGGTAACGGTAAAAGAGCTGCCCCATATCATCATCACAAAGATGATGCTGATCAGTCCCTGGGTGTGTTTGCTGAATAAAGGTCCTGGCATGATGCTGTAGGTTAAATGGCGCTGTCAAAGTTGGTATTCAGTCATCCGGGTTTAAAGACCCGCCTGAATACGTCATAAAGAAATCCTTTTTGTATACATCTCCCAGTGGTATCTCCGCATCACCGATATAGATATTATGATGATCAAAAGAATGAATATGCTGCATGTTCACCACGTAGGATTTACTTACCCGCAGAAAGACCTGTTGCGGTAGTTTCTGATGAATCGTTTTCAGGTTCATAGCGGTGATCAGTTTCTGATTACCGGTATATATTACCACATAGTCTTTCAGCCCTTCAATATAAACAATACTGCTGAAATTGATCCTGTGAAACCGGCGCTCTGATTTAACCAGCAGGAACTCCGGTGTATTGGCTTCGATGGTGCTTTTGGCGGTGCTGTCAGCCAACAGCTTCTGGTATACCTGCGCTTTGTTGATCGCTTTCTCCAGGCGGTGCTTTTCTACAGGCTTTAAGAGGTAATCAATCGCATCCAGCTCATAGCTTTTCAGCGCATACTGCGGATAGGCGGTGGTGAAGATAGTAAGGGTCTGCCCGGACAATTGTGAGGCAAATTCCAACCCCGTTACCTTGGGCATTTGAATATCAAGAAAAACAAGATCTACATTATGCTCCTTTAAAAAGTTTAGTGCGCTTGGGGCATTGGAGAATTTTCCCAGTATATCAATATTGGAAACATCTTTGATCAGCGCCTGCATTTCTTCTCTTGCCAGTGGTTCATCATCTACTATAATACAGTTCATATGGGAATTGTTAAGTTAACCGTGTATTCATTTTCTGTTGCGCTGATATCCAGGTTATAATCATTGCCGTATAGCAATTCCAGCCGCCTTTTTATATTGGCCAGTCCTAGTCCGCTGCTTTTCTCACCCTGGGGCCTGTGATCAGCATTTGTTGAATTAACGCAATGGAAATTTAATTTACCCGCATGAACAGTGATCCTGATCCGGATGTAAGATCCGGCGCCGCTGATATCAACGCTATGCTTTACCGCATTCTCTGCAAAGGTAGTGAATAGGTTGGGGGGCAGAAATACACTGTTGATCACCGCAGAACTGGCCCCACAGCTGATCTCAACGGAAAGATTGTCCCTTCTCAGCTTTTCCAGCTCCAGGAAGTTGGACAGGAAATTGATCTCAGACCTTAGCATGGTCATTTCATCATCGTTCTCATAAAGCTGGTAGCGCAGGAATTCAGATAATTTCATGATGACGATGGTAGCCTTCTCGGGATCACTGCGTACCAGGGCTTTGATCCCGTTTAGCATATTGAACAGGAAATGAGGATTGATCTGGTTTTTCAATTCCTTCAGCTCCATTGTAAGTGTAATGTTTTTCAGTTCGGCAAATCTTTCATTATCTCTCATCCACCGCTGGAACAGCTTTATCATCGTAGTGACCAGAATCACGGGGATGATCCTGATCGTACCATCATAGAGACTCCGTTTCGGGGTAAGCTCAGACTGTATAAACGATTCATCTGATCCCGTATATGCATCCAGCGAAAAATGCAGCAATAGCAGTATTGCCTGCACCAATAGCAGCAGCAGTACCACGTAGAGCATGTAACGGCCCCTGAAAAAGAAACGCGGAACCAGGATGCCCATGTTGATATAACATAAGGTCATCACAGCCGTATAGGAGGCAAATAAAGTGAAATACTTATAGGCGCCTGTAATTGTTGCGATGTTATTGGAATACAAGATCAAAAAAAAGCTTCCCAATAATAATATGGCATGACGTAAAAGCCTGTGCCTGTCGTCAACGATCAGGTTAATGATCCTTGTATCCCTCAGCTCCGGTGGATAATTTTTCATGTGTGACAGTAAAAGGGTTGAACCCATAACGAAGATAAAACGATTATCCCCCGCACCAGGGGAAATTATACGAAACGCCTGCTTTGTTATACCAAAAATCAGCCGGGGTGGGTTTGGTATAAAAAGTAAACGCCTTCGTATAAAAACCGGATACCGCTATGCTAATAAGTATTTCTTTGTGCCCATAACTGAATCATTGACTATGGACATTACACAAAGAACAGTAGCGCTGTCATTCGGAATGTTGTTCTCATTTGCGGATGCGTTTTCACAAAACGGGGATAGCCCGGGTACTTCCAGGCGTGTGGAAACCTATGCTGCCGATAAGTTTGCAGTTACCCGTCCCTTCAATATTGAATATACCTATTCGGCTCCCTGCAACTATACTGCAGAAAGAGAGGGAAAGCCTTTGCCCGAAAGCAGGATAACGGGCTTTTCACAATTAAAGGTAAGTTCCAGTTTCAACTTTATAAAAAAGAGCCGCTGGCTTTTAGGCGCGTCAGCAGGTTACCGGTTCACGGCTGTTAAGGCAGATGTAACAGACGCCTCTACGGCTGGTGTCAATCCTATTGATAAAGATTTTCATTACTTCTATTCATCCCTGAACTTTACTTACTTCTCCACCCTGTTCAATAAACGAACGGTATATACTTCCAGTATCCTGCTGGATGGCAGTGAAAAGCATGTGGAAAGGGTAAGGGGCCTGCTAACAGGAACGGTTATACTCAAGGCCAGCCAGCGTACCAAACTGGGAGTTGGTATCCTTGTCAATATCGATCCCACAATACAAACGCCTGTACTGCCCATTTTCTCCTATGAGCACAGATTCGATAACGGCCTGCTGGCAGATATTGCATTCCCCAGGAACGTCTATCTCAGGAAACCTGTCTTTGGCAATGGAAGAGTATCACTGGGTGCGGAGCTGGACAGAACATCCTTCTACCTGTACGATATAGACGGCACCTCACAGCGTTACGAGTACCGCCAGATGGATATCAAATCAGGGTTAACCTACGAGCATCTTATCGCCAAATATTTTGTGCTCACTGCCAAAACAGGAATGAAATTAACCACTACCGGCCGCCTGTTCAGAAAGGAGGACTCATTTAATGACTACGTGTTAAAAACAAGCCCGGACCCTACGTTTTATTTTAACATCGGGGTATCGTTCAATCCCTTTTCTGTCATTGGAAAGAAGAAATAATATCTGTTCAACCAAGTGATGATCATGATAAAAGTTTTCAAAACAGATGTGCAATGTTTGGCAACGGCAGCGGACATTATCACAGACTTGCTGCAACATCATCCGGACTTCAGGATCAATTTTGACCTGGCAGATGAAGACAGGATCCTGCGGGTGGAAGGTTACGCCTTCAGCGCAGCAGATATAGCAGACCGGGTAAGGCAATATGGTCACTACTGTATTGACCTGCCCATCGACCTTGTGTTTTTAAAGGAAAGGGAGCAGTCCTGACACAGGATACTCCCTTCAGTTTAACGCTCCAATCTCCCTAAAATCAAGATAATCAATGTGTTAAAGGGTTGTGGCCCGGTTCGGGTCCGCCAAAAGCCCGATACATTCATTCGGCTGAAAGCCACTGTGCTCGGTGCTTTCCCGAGGATGTAAGCTATATGTAAGCTATTTGTAACCAGGATGTAACCAGGATGTAAGCTCTCTATATAGATAGCAAACATCTCCCTGTCAACCTGATGATAAAATTGAAGAAATATGGGGTTTTCACTGGGATACCATGCAATACAAGGCTGCAGGACCCTGAATCCCGGCCAGTTAAAGCAATAAGTAATGGTGGAATTAAGGCGCTGTAGTCAGCTCAAATTGGGCATTGAGCACCAGCCGCGCCTGCACGGGTTCGGTATTTCCCGGAACCTGGAGGCCTTTGAGCTTCGGTGTTTTGCCCTTGGTAATGAGCTCGGCCAGCTGCTTGTCTGTCAGCTTTTTGCCGAAGGCCTCAAAGGGCAGTTTAAAGCCGCATACCTGGTAGTTGGCGCAGCCATAGGCGGTATTGCCTTTCTTAAGCGCATGGGTTTTGCATTTGGGGCAGGATAGCGCCGTAATGTCTGTTGGCGTTGCCGGGGTCTTAGGCGCTTTGGGTTTGGCGGTTTTAGCCGGTTTTTCCGGTTCGGGGGGCGTTTCAGGAGCTACAGAGATCACTTTATAACCGGCCGTCTTTACTTCATTGACCAGCTCCGTGACCATCTGTACCAGTTCTTCCTTGAACGTGTCCATGGCGTATTCGCCTTTTTCTATCAGCCGCAGCTTGCGTTCCCACTGGCCTGTAAGCTCGGGACTTTTCAGCAGTTCTGACTGGATGGTGTCTATCAGGTCGATACCTGTCTGTGTGGCGTAGATATTCTTTTTGCGTTTTTCGATGTATTTACGGCGGAACAGGGTTTCAATGATATTGGCGCGGGTAGAAGGTCTGCCAATACCATTGTCTTTCAGCAATTCGCGCATTTCTTCATTGTCTACCTGCTTACCGGCGGTTTCCATGGCCCGCAGCAGGGTCGCCTCTGTATAAGGCTTGGGAGGCGAAGTTCTGCCTTGGTGTATCCTGGGGGTATGCGGACCGCTTTCGCCTGCTTCGAACACGGGCAGTATCTTTTCTTCTTCTTCGTCCTCTTTTTTCTGGCTGGCGTCATTGGCATATACTTCCTTCCAGCCCGGCTCGATGATCTGTTTGCCGGTGGCCTTAAAAGGCACCTGTCCTACCTTGCCCATCACCGTGGTATTGGCAATGCGGCACTCGGGGTAGAAGGCGGCAATAAAGCGCCGGGCCACCAGGTCATAGATTCGCTTTTCTTCGGGCGAGAGCCCGGAGGGGTATACCCCTGTGGGAATGATGGCATGGTGGTCGGTGACTTTCTTGTCGTCAAACACCGTTTTCAGCCTGGGAATGGGCTTTTCCAGCAGCGGGGCTATCAGGGCCTTGTAGGGCGTCATTTCCTGCAGGATACCGGCAATTTTCGGATGCAGGTCTTCAGACAGGTAGGTGGTATCTACGCGGGGGTAGGTCACCATCTTTTTTTCGTACAGGCTCTGGATATATTTCAGCGTATCATCCGCGCTGTAGGCATAGCGTTTGTTGGCTTCCACCTGCAGGGCGGTCAGGTCAAACAGGCGGGGATTGCCTTCTTTCCCTTCCTTTCTCTCAAACGATACCACTTCAAAAGGATGCTGCTGCAGGTAAGCCAGTCCGCGGTTGGCTTTTTCCAGGTCTTTCAGGCGGTCAATAGCAGCGGTGAACTCTGTGTCGCGGTAGATGGTCTTCAGTTCCCAGTAGTCTTCCTGCACAAATGCGTTGATCTCTTTTTGCCTTTGTACGATCATGGCCAGGGTAGGGGTTTGTACCCGGCCGATAGACAGTACGGTTTTGCCGATGGCGAATTTCTTGGTAAAGAGCCGGGTAGCATTCATGCCCAGCAGCCAGTCGCCGATAGCGCGGGCGCTGCCGGCGGCATAGAGGTTGTCGAACTGCGCACTTTCACGCAGGGCGGCAAAGCCATTGCGGATCGCTTCGTCTGTGAGGGAAGAGATCCATAATCTTTTCACGGGGGCGGTACAACGCGCTTTAAGCAGTACCCAGCGTTGTATCAGTTCTCCTTCCTGGCCGGCGTCACCGCAGTTGATCACTTCTTCACATTGCTGTACCAGCTGTTCTATTACGGAAAACTGTTTCTGTACACCCGCGTTGTCTATCAGTTTGATGCCGAAGCTTGCCGGCAGTATGGGCAAATCTTCCAGCTGCCAGTATTTCCAGCGTTCAAAATAATCATGCGGTTCTTTCAGGGTACAGAAATGTCCGAAGGTCCAGGTTACCTGGTAACCGTTTCCTTCATAGTAACCGTCACGGCGCTGCGCAGCGCCGATGATATGCGCAATGTCCCTGGCCACACTTGGCTTTTCTGCAATGCAAACCTTCATAGTGCCTTGAAAAGAACGGCAAATGTCGGATAATTTATTGTAACGTCATTACCGCAATACCTGGATAAGCTCCTTCAGCCCCTCATATGCTGCATGGCAATCCTCAAAAAAATATTTGTTATCATTCGCTGGCTTATCCGGCTGAAACACTTCCTGCGGGGCTTTACTGTAATGCTTTAAGCGCTGGTCCATTTCATCCCTATGACGGATGGGGATGCCGCTGAAGCGGCTGAAATGATCTGCCATTGCTCTTACGCCATCTGCATAATCGAAAAAAGTATTGGCGGGATGATGGAGCGCATGAATAGCCTGCAGCTTCAGGTAGTACTGCTCCAGCACGTCGGCGGTATAACGGTTCAGCTCTCCCTGGTAGGTGGCTGGCGCTGCTGTTTTGAGCAGAACATGATCCACTATCCCGGGTACGGCGTGTATGCCCCGCTTTTTTTCGTGGGAGGCGATCACCTCACCGGGTCTGCGGTAGAGAAAGAAGAACGGTGTTTGCGGAAACCATTCGCGCAGCAGCTCATAGAAATGAATATGCCAGCTGTCCAGTTTGATGATGTAGTGGGTTTCTCTGAAATTGCGCTGCTGGCCCATTAACTGCAAGGCACACCTGAACCAGTGTTCGCGGGTGGCGGTGCTGAGGTGCGCATCTTTTTCCGTTGCTCTTAATATCTCATCCAGTAATGGCGCTTCTGCCACGACAATGTTTTCTTCCGGCGCTGAAAAAGCCTGCGATAGCAGGGTAGAGCCGCAACGGGAAACATGGAAGATAAAGGCGGACGGCGTCAATGAGCGGAGGTCTTCACAGGCAGGCGACAGGAAATCTGCGGTGCTGCGGCTTTCGAGGCGGGACCTTTCTTTCTGCCTGCATCGGCAAATGGTGATGGTCTCATCAAAAAAGGGATGTATCATCCGTTCGCTGCCAAGGTCCAGCCATGTAAGCTGCCATTCCCTGTTAGTATAGCTGAGGCGGTAGGGTATCCAGTTAGCGATCAGTGCGGGCTGCATTATTGTGCTGCTTTTAAACGGGCAACCAGTTCCCTGGATGCGGCGGTGTCCATTTTTTCCAGTTCTTCTATCATCCTTGTACGGGTGGTGGCATCAAGGTTTTCCACCGCATGCTTATCTGTGAGCCGGTAGCCATGTGCGGTGAACAGCTCGTCCGTCCAGCTGTTGCGGATGCCGTCTATTACCAGGTGTATCCTGGCGCTGCTGCCATTGTTGATGATGCTGTGGGTGGCGCTGAAATTCATGTACCAGCATTCACCCGCTTTCAGCGGCAGCTGCTCATCTTCCAGTATAAACTGTACCTGTGGGTTGGTGATGATGGGTATATGTATCCTGAAATGGCCGTCATCATAAGAACAGCCCGGGTCGCGGTGTGGTTTTATCACGCTGCCGGGCGCGAGCGACAAGAGTCGCACTGCCTCTTTCTCACATTGCCAGGCGTCCAGGATCTCTTTTACATAGGGCATCCGCGTCAGTACCGGGGTATCGCTGTAGGCGCCGTTGGCATGTGCGTAGATGTCTTTACTTGCTCCGCTTACAGAGCGGAGAGATATACTCCGCCAGTCGCCGTTAAAGTCGCGCGTGTTGAAGTGCAGGGGCCATTCTTCCTGCAACACTGCTTCCAGTTCGGCGCAGAGTTTTGCTACGTTATAGGTGTAGGAAAATTTGATATAGTTCATCCCGGTAGTTAATGCCTGGCTAATATAATAGATTCCTGCCAATAGGATACCCGCCTCATCTTTAAATATTTTTTATTAACTGTACAAATTTGTATATCTTTTATAGGAATCCGTGAAAGTTGCTATGTTTAGACCGCCCTCACCGCTTACAACCGTTATCATATATGCCATCTGTGCTGTTATCTGGGCATTGTCTGTCGATTGGATGATAGCTATGCTCAGCGGCCACGTTAACCCGCAATTGTTAACCTGGCTGTTGCATTACAAGGGTATTATATTCGGCCTGTTATCTGCCGTAGTATTGTTCCTCCTGCTTAGAAACTACCGTAGCCAGGTAATTACTTCTGAAAGGGCCTATGTCCGCATGTTCCGTGAGAATCCGCAGCCTATGTGGATCTATCGCAAAAGGGACTTTCGCTACCTGGAAGTGAATGACGCAGCCATTGCCCTGTATGGCTACAGCCGGGAGGAATTTCTGCAGATGACGATACTGGATATCCGTCCTAAGGAAGACATTGAGCGCCTGCTCAGGAACCGGGATCTGCAAACAAAGCCGGGGTACAGCCCTTCAGGCATCTGGCGGCATTTTAAAAAAGACGGGAGCCTGATGTATGTGCGGGTGGAAGCGTTTATGATCGCTTACGGCGATGAACCGGCAGAAGTGATCAGCATATACGATGTGACGGAAGCGCACCTGGCAGGAGAAGCGCTGAATAAGCAGGAGCAGCTGCTGAAAACCATCATTAACAGCTCGCAGAAAATGGTATGGGCAGTGAACAACCAATTCCAGCTCATTGCCGAAAACAGGGTATTCAGAAGCCGCCTGGCCCTGCTCAGGGATATTGAAAAACCATCTGAGTTCTGGCTGGAACACTATAAGAAAAGCCTTTGCGGCGAAAAACAGCTGATCGCTTACGAATCGGGAACTACAGAAAGAACCTGGAGATATATGGAGATCTCTTTCGATCCCATCTGCGACCAGGGTAGTATTACCGGCGTAGCCTGCATGGCCGGGGATGTTACCAGGGAAAAACTACATGAGCTCACCCTGCGCAAAGCCCTGGAGCGCTATGAGGTGGTTACCATGGCCACCAACGATGTGATCTGGGATTTTGACCTGGTGAACAGGCAGGTGAGCTGGAGCGATAATGCCATCCACTTTTTTGGATTCAGCAAAAGAGAGGAAGAGCCTGAGTTCTGGGCTTCCCGCATACATCCCGAAGAGCGGGAGGATATCATGAACAGCTTATACCAGGCCGTAAGGGAAGGACATACCCACTGGCAGCGGGAATACCGGCTCATTGATCTGAAAGGCCAGTATCGCCACGTGGTTTCCCGCGGCTACATCCTGTATAATGAACAAAAGGAACCTGTGCGCATGATCGGCGCCATGCAGGATATTGAAGAAATAGTGGTGAAGAATGAAGAGATCCGCCGGCTTTCCCTGGTAGCCAGCATGACCCATAACCCCGTGATCATTACAGACGAAAATGCCTGTATTGAATGGGTGAACAAAAGCTTTGAAGATCTTTCGGGTTATGCGCTGGAAGAGATCAAAGGTTTAAAACCGTATGCCTTCCTGCATGGAGAAGATACCGATACGAAAATCTACCAGGAGATCAGCGAAAAACTGGCCGCCGGCAAACACTGCGTGGTAGAACTGCTCAACTATAGCAGCAGCGGAGAACCCTATTGGATCGTGATGGATATTACACCCATCGTAAACCAGGCAGGAGAAGTGGAAAGGCATATCATCATCCAGACCAATATCACGGAGAAGAAAAAATTTGAACAGCAGCTGGAAGAACGGAACCGCCTGCTTACCGAAGTGGCCTTCATCAGCTCTCACCGCCTGCGTATGCCTGTAGCCTCTTTGCTGGGATTATTTGCCCAGATGGATAAAGAGAACCTGGCCAATCCCGATAACCGGCCTTTCCTGGAATACATGGAAAAGCTGGTGAACGACCTGGATGTCATGCTGCACGAAATGGCAGACAAGTGCAACCAGATCTATCACAAAAGCGAAGAAGGTAACGGGCAAAGTTTTAACAATCCTTAAAAGATATTTAGCCTAATTTCCGCTAAAATTCGCAGTGTTCCTTCATTACTTCAGAACCATACAACGGTATAATCTGCTGTTCTCCGTAGTAACCGCCTTATTCGCATATGTGGGCGCTGAAAGGTCTATACAGGCATTTCTTCATACTTTCTGGTTATCCATTTTCAGCGGCGGTTTCCTGCTTGCCTCATTTCTTTATAACCTCAGACACAAGCGGCAGTACTATTTCTACCACAACAGGGGCTTTTCAAAGATCCGGCTTATGGCGTTGTCTTACCTGTTACTGGTACCGGTGCTGCTGTTATACCTGATCGTCAAAAAATGGATCGGCTTATGAAACATCAGCTGGAAGCAGATAGCATACAGAAAAACTACGGTACTAAAGAACTGCTCACCGATGTGTACCTGAAATGCGAAACCGGCGATATCATCGGGCTGCTGGGCCGTAATGGCAGCGGTAAATCCACTCTGCTGAAGATCCTCTTCGGTACTGAACCCGCCCTTAACAGCAGCATCCGGATCAATGGCAAACCCTGCCCTTTTCCATACCGGCAAGGCGGCCAGATCGCCTATTTACCACAACATCGTTTTCTGCCTGCAGACATACCGGTCAGGAAGATCATCGGGATCTTCATTGCTGATAAACACGCTCAACAAAGCATACGGGCAAATGAAAGGATTAGTCCGCACCTGAACAAGTACGTTAACGAACTCTCCGGCGGTGAGCTAAGGTATCTTGAAATTATGCTGCTCCTAAACCTGGACGTGAAATTTGTGTTGATGGATGAGCCTTTCTCCGGTATGGAACCGCTCTATAAGGAACGCATAGCAGCGTTGATCACAGCCTATCGTACTACCAAGGGATTTATTATTACCGATCACGATTATCGCAACATCATCGGCACCAGCACCCAGCTGCTGCTGCTGAGCAACGGCGTCTGTAAACGTATTCAATCACTGGATCAGCTGGAAACCCAGCACTACCTGCCTCCCGGAACATTGGCTGAATTTTACTAAGTTAGTGTTACAAACAATTTCTTATGGCAGACCCAGGCAGACGTTACCCGGTAGATCCACGCCTGGCAGGCGTATTGAGCCATTGCTATGCGGCCCGCACACCGCCCGGTATGCAGCCGCAGCTGTACCACCTGGCGCCCAGCCTGGAAATGATCGTGGTCTTTAATTTCGGTGCAGCAATACCGTATGCCTTTGGCGATGAAGCGCCGGGAGCACAGGTCATTGATCGTATTGTCATACTGGGGCCGCTGCGCTGTATGATGAACTACCAGCTGCAGGCAGACAGCGATCTGCTGGTGCTGCAGTTTATACTGGATGGCTTTTACCGTTTCCTGTCTGTTACGCCCGGTGAAGAAGCTGCTGTTGCGGAGCGGCTGGAAGATGTCTGGCATTTACTGGCTGCTATTCCTGATACGGAACAGCGCATTGCCGCGCTCACCGATTACCTGCTGCTGCACATTGCACAAAGTGAACCGCCAACACAACAGCTACTGGATCATGTAGATGATATCCATAACCCGGTGGTGAACCCGGTGAAGGTGATCGCCGGCAGGTATGGCGTTTCAGCACGCGCTGTGCAGCTGCGCTTTAAAAAGTATGTGGGCTATTCGCCTAAAGAGCTGCTGCGTTTTCTGCGCTTTAAACAGGTGCTTGCCTACCTGCTTGATCATCCTGCTGCAAAGGTGAACTGGTTTGAGCTGGTGGTGCAGTTTGGCTATCATGACCAGAGTCACCTGATCAGGGATTTTAAACACTATACCGGTGTGAGTCCCCGGCAATTCATGCAGCTCAATGAAGATGATAATTTCTGCATTGGCAGGGATTAACAGGGAAAGAACAGCTCACCACAAGATGAGCTGTTCTGATATATATAGATCAAATAGTGTTAGTGTGCCACTACGCTGCCTTCAAAACTGGTAGCGGTAGCTACTTCTCTCCATGCCTCCATCTCACTTTTCACGGATGCAAATTTTGCGTCCGCCAGCAGGTAAGCATCTTCCCCGAGTATGAGGTGCAGCGGCGGGTTTTGATCTTCGGTTACCTTGATCATAACGGCTGCAGCCTTTTCAGGATCGCCGGCCTGGTTGCCGTTCATTTCGTTCATATGGAAAGCCTCCACTTCTCTTACTTCTTTGTATGCCGCAATCGGGTTAGCGGGCAGCTTTGCCGAATCCGAGGTAAGGAAGGATGTTCTGAAGTAACCGGGTTGTATCAATGTAACCTTTACACCAAAAGACTTCACTTCTGCAGACAATGATTCAGTAAGTCCGTTCAGTGCAAATTTGGTGGCGCAGTAAACGCCAAAGCCCGGGAAAGCGCCGGTAACACCGGCAATGGAAGAAATGTTGAGGATATGGCCGGAGCGTTGTTTCCTCAGCTGCGGCATTACGCTGCGGATCACGTTCAGGGCGCCAAATACATTGATGTCAAAATTCTCTCTTGCTTCTTTATCTGAAAGCTCTTCCAGTCCGCCTGCCTGTCCGTAGCCAGCGTTGTTCACTACTACATCCAGTTTACCGAAGCGGGCAATCGCAGCATTCACTGCTTTGCTTACGCTGGCTTCCGTTTTCAGGTCTGCAGTTAATGCAAGGAAGTTAGTATTGTGCTCACCTACTGCCTTGGTCAGATCATCCAGGCTCCTGGAGGTAGCTGCTACCTGGTGGCCGAGGCTCAGTAATTGTTTAACGAGTGTAAGGCCTAAGCCTTTTGATGCGCCGGTTATAAACCATGTTTTTTGTGTGCTCATAGTATGTTGTGTTTTGTAGCAACAAAATTAGCACAGCAACATGCCCCGGTACTTACAGCTTTCAAACGTATAATTGTATAATTCAAACACTGGCGTTATTCCCACTTCCAGTTTTTTACTTCGGGCATATCTTCCAGGTGTTCTCTTATATAAACAGCATGTTTTTCCAGTTGCGCCGTAAAATAATTTACGGCAGGCTCGGATTGATCCTGTACGCGCGCTACGCGGCGGATGGCTTCCAGCGCCAGCTGATAGCGGCTCATGTTGTTCAGCACCACCATATCAAAGGGCGTGGTGGTACTGCCTTCTTCCATGAAGCCGCGCACATGAAAACGCTCAGGTTCCGGCCGCCCGTGCACCAGGTCATGTATAATGCGCACATAACCGTGAAAGGCAAAGATCACCGGCGCATTGTCTGTAAAGAGTTGCGAAAAAAGCGCATCTTCCAGTCCGTGGGGATGATAGGCTTTAGGTGATAATGACATCAGATCCACTACATTCACTACCCTTACTTTCAGTTGGGGCAGGTGTTGGCGTAAGAGCCAGGCGGCGGCCAGTGTTTCCTGCGTGGGCACATCTCCCGCGCAGGCCAGTATTACGTCGGGCGTATGACCTTCATCGTTAGAGGCCCATTGCCATACGGAGGCGCCCTGCGCACAATGCGCCGCTGCTGCTTCCATATTGAGCCATTGCAGTTCGGGCTGTTTACCGGCTACTACCAGGTTCACATAATTGCGGCTGCGCAGGCAATGATCCATTACCGATAAGAGGCAATTGGCATCCGGCGGCAGGTAGATCCTGATCACCGTGCTTTTTTTATTCACCACGGTATCAATGAAACCGGGGCCCTGGTGGCTGTAGCCATTATGATCCTGGCGCCAGCTGTGCGAGGTAAGCAGGTAGTTGAGTGATGCGAGCTCCGTTCTCCAGGGTAATTCCCGGCAGCTTTTCAACCACTTGGCGTGCTGGTTGAACATGGAGTCAATGATGGTGATAAAGGCTTCATAACAGGGAAAAATGCCGTGCCTGCCGGTGAGCAGGTAACCTTCCAGCCATCCCTGGCAAAGGTGTTCGCTGAGCACTTCCATCACGCGGCCGTTGGGCGAGAGATCTTCGTCCGTACTCAATACCGGTTCCATGAAACAGCGGCTGGTGGCTTCAAATACGGCCTGCAGGCGGTTGGAGTGTGTTTCATCAGGACAGAACAAGCGAAAGTTCTGCGCCGCTTCGTTCAGCTTAAATACATCGCGCAGCCATTTTCCCAGCCGGGTGGTGCTCTCTGCCACGGTTACACCGGGTGTTGTTACTGCTACGGCATATTCCCTGTAATCAGGCAGCTGCAGTTCCTGCAACTGCAAACCGCCATTGGTATGCGGGTTGGCGCTCATCCGCTGTTGCCCCTGTGGGGCAAGCGCTTTGAGCGCGGGTATTAATTTCCCGTCCTGGTCAAACAATTCGGCGGGGTGGTAGCTTTGCAGCCACTGTTCCAGTAATGCCAGCGCTTCGGGCTTTTCCTTTACATGCATGATGGGCACCTGGTGTGCGCGGAAACTGTCTTCCAGGGGCTTGCCCTCCCATTCTTTTGGGCAGGTCCAGCCTTTGGGCGTGCGTAGTATAATCACGGGCCATGGCAGCCAGCTATGGGATTTACCTGTTTGTGTTCTGCTAACTGCCTGTATGTCCCTGATGATAGTATGGGCCCTGTCCAGTGCATGTGCCATGAGCGAATGCACGGCCATGGGTTCATTACCTGATACAAAGATGGGTTTGTACCCATATCCCCGGAAAAGATCTGCCAGCGCTTCATCACTCATACGCGCCATTACCGTAGGGCCGGAGATCTTGTATCCGTTCAGGTGCAGGATGGGCAGCACCGCGCCATCTCTTGCGGGATTGAGGAACCTGATGGATTTCCAGCTGCCGGATAAGGGGCCTGTTTCTGCTTCTCCATCGCCCACCACACAGGCGGCCACCAGGTCAGGATTATCGAATACGGCGCCAAAGGCATGTGCCAATGCATAGCCCAGCTCACCGCCTTCGTGAATGGAGCCGGGCGTTTGCGGACTAACGTGACTGGGTATACCACCGGGGGAGGAGAAGCGGCGGAACAATGTACGCATACCTGCTTCATCCGGTGTAATATCAGGATAGATCTCTGACATAGTGCCTTCCAGGAAACTGTTGGCCAGTATTGCAGGCGCCCCGTGGCCGGGCCCGCAGATGAACAGGAGATTGGCATTCCTTTCTTTTATGAGGCGGTTTAAATGCACGTAGATAAGGTTCAGTCCCGGACAGGTGCCCCAGTGCCCCAGCAGCCGCGGCTTGATGTGCTCCGGCTGCAGGGGTGCTTTCAGCAGGGCATTGTCCTGCAGGTAAAGCTGTGCTGCGGCCAGGTAATTGGCGGCGCGCCAGTATTTATCTGTTAATTGCAGTTGCTCGTCAGTTAGTGTAGCCATGATCGTTGGTATTAATGCTGCTGCAGCCACTGCCGGGTATGTTGCGCAATCATCCGTTCTTCACTGGCAGGTATTACGCGTATGGCAACGGCGCTGCCCGGGGCAGATATCAGTGCTGCAGCCTGCTCATTCTGTGTACTATCAATATGCATACCCAGAAATTCAAGCCCTTCGCAGATACGCTGCCGGATCTCCGCCGCATGTTCTCCGATACCGCCGGTAAAGATGAAAGTGTCCAGTCCGCCCATGGCGGCGGCCAGCGCCCCGGCATGTTTCCGGGCCTGGTAGCAGAAAAGATCGATGGCTTCTGCAGCGTGCGGATGCTCCGGCGCGCTGGCCAGGAGGTCTTCTACGTCAGACATTTTACCGGATAATGCTTTTAGTCCCGACTGTTTATTCAGCAGCTCATTCAGTTCATCTGCGCTGAGCTGTTGTTCTTTGAGCAGGTAGAGTATAACGCCGGGGTCCAGGTCTCCGGGGCGGGTACCCATTACCAGTCCGCCTGCGGGTGTTAAGCCCATGGTGGTATCTATACTGCGGCCATCCTGTACGGCGGTCATACTGGCGCCGTTGCCCAGGTGGGCGATGATGATCCTGCCGCGGGCCGTTTCAGGCGCTGTTTGCTGCAGCGTTTGCATAATATACTCGCAGGAGAGGCCATGGAATCCGTAGCGTAGCAGGCCCTGTTCCCAGAACCTTCTCGGCAGGGCATAGTGGCGTGCTACAAAGGGCATGTGCTGATGAAAGGCCGTATCAAAACAAACGATCTGTGTAGCTTTCGGGAATACCTGTGAAAAGGCGCGGATGGCGGTTATTTCCGAAGGTAAATGCCCGGGGGCAAGTGGTACCAGTTTGCTGAGAGCAGCCAGCAGCTGATCGCTGACCTGCTCCGGTTCCATGTGCTGCAGGCCGCCCTGCACCATTCTATGGCCGATGGCCCTGACCTCGTAGTGCGCAAAGCGTTCATTGAACAGGGCAATGAGCTGATCTACAGCCGCCTCCATATCTTTTACCGGCGCTTTGCCTATATCACGGATCTGGCCGCTGTGTAAGGGCGCGGCATCGCCCGTCAGGCTGAAGAGCCCATACTTCAGGCTGGAAGACCCACAGTTGACAGTTAGTATAACAGGTGTAATTGTACTCATGACAACTGGGGAAGGCCAAAAAATATGCCGCATTGTGTAAAGCAGGCGACATACCGGGGTGCATCAGGGCAATGCGAATGCTACGTAGCTGTCGCCGGATCTGCTGCCTATCTTTCCGCCGCCGCAGGCGATCACTACGTACTGTTTGCCGTTCAGCATATAAGTGGCCGGGGTGGCATAACCGGCGGCGGGGAGGGCGGCTTCCCACAATACTTTTCCGCTGGTTTTGTCAAAGGCCCTGATCTTTTCGTCTTTAGTAGCCGCAATAAATACCAGTCCGCCTTTTGTTACCAGGGGGCCGCCGTAGTTCTCCGTGCCTGTAGGCGGAAACCCTTTCTTACGCAGTTCGGCATACTCGCCCAGGGGTACTTTCCATAAAAGTTTACCGCTGTTGAGGTCAACGGCGTTGAGCGTGCCCCAGGGCGGTTTGATACCCGGATAGCCGTCGTTGTCCAGGAAACGGTTGTAGCCTGTCATGGTATAAGGCACCTCATCCAGGATGCTTTTCTTTTCATCCGTCTTACCGGCGGTAATGGCTTTGGCTACGGCGCCGGAAGCAGGCTCTTTGTCTTCCAGGTGCAGCAGGAAGGCCAGGAGGGCCTGTTTTTCACTGGGTTCCAGCTGTGTAAAGGCTGGCATCATGTTTTTGCCATGTTCAATGATATCCTGCACCTGGTCCTGGGTATATTTCTTATCCAGGTCAAGCAGCGAAGGGTAGGAGGGGCCATTGCCTTTCAGGGTGGCGCCATGGCAGGAGATGCAGTATTTGCCGTATACGGTTTTTCCTACGCCTTTGATGGAGCGGTCATGCGTTTGTGTGGCGGGTACGTCTATCATAGTTAATGACCAGGGTAGCTCGCTGCTGTTTACGTAAAGAATGCCCGTTTCGGGATCTACGGCTGCGCCGCCCCATTCGCCGCCGCCGTCAAAGCCCGGGAAGATCCACACACCAGCTTTGCTGGGTGGGGTGAATGGCGCATTATACTTTACCTGGCGGAACTTTTCCATCAGGGCCTGCTGCTTCTCCGGTGTGAGGCCCCATACCTGGGTGGAGTCAAAATGCTGCCTGGCAAAAGGCTCGGGAAGGTCTGGGATGGGTTGTGTGGGCCAAGGCGCTTCTCCCGGCAGATCTGACGGAGGAACGGGCACTTCCCTGATGGGAAATACCGGCTGGCCGCTGGTACGGTCAAATACAAAGATGTACCCGTGTTTGGTGATCTGCGCCACGGCGTCTATCTTCTTCCCGTTTCTCCTGATGGTCACCAGGTTGGGATTGGCCGCCAGGTCGCGGTCCCACAGGTCGTGATGCACCACCTGGTAATGCCACCGGTATTTACCCGTGGCAGCATCCAGCGCTATGAGCGAATTACCGAACAGGTTCTGCCCTTTGCGTATACCGCCATAGAAATCGCCGCCGATAGAACCGGTAGGCACATAGAGGATGCCTTTTTGTTCATCCAGCGACATGCCCGCCCAGCTATTGGCGCCGCCAAATTTTTGCCAGGCGTCTTTATCTTCCCAGGAATCATAGCCTTTTTCTCCCGGTTGCGGTATGGTATGGAAGATCCAGGCGCGTTTACCTGTACGGACGTCGAAAGCGCGTATATGCCCCGGCGCCGCGTCGGCAGATTCTGCCACCCGCATACCCATGATCACCAGGTCTTTGTAGATGATGCCCGGCGTAGTAGCGGCGATGAACTTGTTATAGGTAGCGGTATCCCTGTCCAGGCCAACATCCAGCGAAATATACCCGCCGTTACCAAAGCTTTTCACTACCTGCCCGTTAGCGGCATTAACGGCGTATAATTTAGCCCCTGCGCTGTAGAGGATCCTTTTATCGGTGCCCTCTTCGTTCTGCCAGTACATGAGGCCGCGGCTTACTTTAAAGAAGGCAAAGGGGTCTTGTGACACGGTATCCGGTTCCAGGGTAGCGGGGTCGAAGGTCCATTTGGGCTGTCCGCTGGCGGCGTCCAGGGCAAACAATTTTACCCGGGGCGTAAGGCCGTACAGCACGCCATCCACCATAATGGGGTTACACTGGTTCTGGGAGTGATTGCCCGTGTCTTTATCCTGCGAGCTGTAGGTCCAGGCTACCTGTAAGCCGCTCACATTGCCGGTGTTCAGCTGGTTGTTGGAAGAGTAGCGGCTGCCGTCCTTAGATCCTGCATAGGCGCTCCATCCGCTGTAGTCAGGATTGCTTTCCTGGTTCCGGCAGGCTGTTATGCAAAGCAGCAGGCAGCCGGCGGCTATAAGTAGTTTCATACGTGGCCATGCTTTAAGAAGATAAATATAATAGATACTGATAGTATTTTAACAAAATGGTCCGGCACAAGGATATTTGAAGGAGCAGCCTAAGAGAAGACCTGGTGAAGCGAAGGAGAAAAGGGGGAAAATAATATTAAGCCGGAAAATCCCGACTTTTGTAAAGCGAGGAAACAAACGATGAGACTATTTTTCAAAGACCCGGGCACCGGCGGAGAACTATTACTGGTAGAAAAAGAGCCTGCATTTGACCGGCAATACTTTACCCGGGACCAGCATAACCAATACCTCACCATTGCCTGGAACAGGGGACCGGAACAGGAAGCGGTGATCGATGAAGTGCGCTACCGCTTCCCGGCCAACAGTATGCTACCCCTGCTGATCAACCAGTCTTTCCGCTTTGAAAACCCGGAAGACATTACGGCCTGGCAGTTTAACCGGGATTTCTACTGCATTATAGACCATGACAAGGAAGTAAGCTGCGTAGGCTTCATCTTCTCTTCCGGGGCCATGTTCATTGCGCTGGACGAGCAGAACCAGCATAAAATGGCCGTGCTGCTGGAGATCTTCAAAGATGAGCTGGAAGATGCAGACGAGATACAGGCCACTATGCTGAGGGCCTTACTGGTAAGGCTGATCATCAAGATCACCCGGCTGGGGAAGAGGCAGCATGTAGATCAGACCAAGCTGACTAACGGTAAGCTGGATATTATCCGGCATTTTAACCTGCTGGTGGAAGATCACTATAAAAAGCAGCACCAGGTGCAGTATTATGCCAACCAGCTGAATAAATCGCCCAAAACGCTGTCTAACCTGTTTGCCATGTACAATGAGCGTACCCCCCTGCAGGTGATCCATGACCGGCTGATCCTGGAGGCCAAGCGCCTGTTCCATTATACCGACAAATCTGCCAAGGAAATAGCGCAGGAGCTGGGGTTTGAGGACAGCGCCCACTTCAGCCGCTTCTTTAAGAACCAGACCGATATGAGCCCCTCTGATTTCAAGAAAATACTGCAAACCCCGGCTTAGGGAAAAAACGCCAACTCTTCGGGAAAAGCGTCTATTCTTACAGGACTGAAATCGTTGCAATTTTACATCGTCAATAACGACAACGAAAAATAAAAAACGATATAAAATGAAAACGATCACAGTTCCAACCAGAGACACCGTATCCCCCGCTAACCAACAGATATTTGACAACCTTGCCAAGAAACTGGGCAGTGTGCCCAACCTTTTTGCCACCATGGCCCTTTCTGAAAACGCCCTTGCTACTTACCTGGCCTTTTCCGGTGCAAAGAGTTCGCTGAAAGCAAAAGAGAAAGAAGTGATCAACCTGGCTGTAAGCCAGGCCAATGGTTGCGAATACTGTACTGCTGCTCACACGGCTATTGCCAAAATGAACGGTTTTACGGATGATCAGATCCTGGAGATCCGCAGCGGCAGTGCTTCATTTGACAGTAAATACGACGTGCTGGCCAAACTGGCCATCAGCTTCGTGGAAACCAAAGGTAAACCTGACGGGGAATTGCTGGACGCCTTTTATGCTGCCGGCTATACCAACGAAAACCTGGTAGACGCTATCACGGTGATTGCCGATAAGACGTTTACCAATTACCTCTTTGGCGCCACCAGGATACCAGTAGATTTTCCTGCCGTTCCCTCTCTTGAAACTGTTAAAGCATAATATATATACCGGGAGAGGCGCTAATGCTTACACGGTGTCTCTCCCATCTTCACATCCGGCCGATAATTTGTACAATTAAATCCCTCACATATACATTGACAGGCCGGTCATCCATCATCATCTTTACACCCTGGAAAAAGACTAAGCATCACTCTTTAAAATTCATTAACCATGAGTACTACAGCCACATTAAAACCCAGCACCGTTGTAAACTGGGCAGAAGACCCCCGCCTTGACTCCGGCACCAAAGCATTCCTCAAAGTGTTGAATTCCGGCGGCGCACCTGTAGAAAGTTTGTCCAAAGAAGATGCCCGCAACGTACTGGTAGGCGCGCAGGCGTCTGTTGAGGTAGATCTCTCCGGCATTGAAGAATCAGAAAAGACCATTACTGCAGACGGTTATACCATTAAGCTGAATATTGTACGCCCGCAGGGCGCCACAGGTACACTGCCTGCATTCATGTTTATACATGGCGGCGGCTGGATACTGGGCGATTATCCCACACATAAACGGATGGTAAGAGACCTGGTAGTGTTGTCCGGCGCAGCAGGCGTGTTCGTGAATTATACACCATCGCCCGAAGCGCGGTATCCGCAGGCGATCAATGAAATATATGCCGCTACCAAATGGGTGGCAGACAACGGCAGTGAGATCAATGTAGATGGAAAGCGGCTGGCGGTAGTGGGTAACAGCGTAGGCGGTAACATGACGGCGGTAACGGCGCTGATGGCCAAACAAAAAGACGGCCCTGATATTAAGCTGCAGATAATGATGTGGCCGGTGACAGATTATAACCCGGAACGTGAATCGTGGAAGCAGTTTGGAGAAGACCGTTTCCTGACCGCCTCCCTGATGGAATGGATGTTTGACCAGTATACGACAGATGCGGCCCAGCGTAAAGAGATCTTCCATTCTCCGCTGCAGGCTACTACCGGGCAGTTAAAGGGTTTGCCTCCCGCACTGATCCAGGTGGCAGAAAATGATATACTGCGTGATGAAGGTGAGGCATATGGCCGCAAGCTGGATGAGGCAGGGGTGAAAGTGACCACCATCCGATACAATGGTATGATCCATGATTTTGGCCTGCTGAATGCACTGGCTGAACTGCCTGCTACGCGTTCACTGTTTGTACATGCAGCAGCCGAACTGAAGAAATACCTGTTCTGAAAATAGTTTGACATACACACCGATGTTCCCGGTTCAATACCATCCAGGTATGCTGCCGGGAACATCGTGGTGTCAGAACAGGTACAAAGAAAGCACATCTATCAGGTCGTCTTGTGTAAGACCCCCTTCTTCCTGCACTTCTTCCTCCTCCACTTCATAATTTTCCAGCGTCCATACGCCCGGTTCATCTGCACCGCACCATACTATCTTTTCCGGTTTTGTTGTTTGCCTGATCGTAATCATATTCTTCTTCTTTTCGCTGATACAAAATAACAACGGGCTGGTGACAGCATTATGTCAGCAGGTCAAAAGAAAATTTTAACTCGCCCTTTTCTCATGTAACAGCATATTCACCGCATGATCCAATGAGCCTGCCCGGATCACTTCACCGGCGTTCACAAAAAATATCTCGTCTGCATTCTCAATGGTGTTGAGCCTGTGGGCGATGATCACCCTGGTAGTATCTTCGGGCAGTTGCTGTAAAATCTTTTCCAGCAGCTGTTCTGTAATGGTATCAATATTAGCGGTGGCTTCATCCAGGATCAGCAGCTGGGGGCGCCGCAGCACGGCCCTGATAAAGGCGATGAGCTGTTTTTGTCCCAGGCTGACGGAGTCGCCGCTGGTCTGCACTTTTGTATCCAGTCCCTGTTCAAAGCGGACCAGCAGGCTTTCCAGCTTTGCTTCGCGGATCACTTCCAGCAGCTGTTCATTGCTATAATCTGCGTACTGAGGGTTACCATAGAGGATGTTATCCTTTACGGTGCCGGTGAAGAGGAAAGGTTCCTGCAGGATAAATCCAATTTTACTGCTGCGTGCTGCCGCATCGTAAGAGCGGATGTCGCGGCCTTCCAGCAGCACTTCCCCTTCGGTAGGATCGTATAGCCGGGCGATCAGCGATGCGGTGGTGGTTTTGCCGCCACCGGTAGGCCCTACCAGCGCATAGGTTTTGCCGCGTTCCAGGCGGAAGTTTACATTATGCAATACCGGTTTACTGTCAGGGTACCGGAACTGCACCTGTTTAAACTCGATCACGGCAGCGGCAGCATCGCCATTGTCTTTTGCGGGGATCAGCGGCAGGTCTGACTGCAGGCTGAGTATCTGCGAGATCCTGTCCCATCCTGCCAAAGCCACCTGGAAGTTGGCCCATAGTACGGAGAGCTGGCGTATAGGTGTGTAGAAGCTGTTTACATAAGCCAGGTAACTGATCAGCACACCGATGGTCAGATGGCCGCCTGCTATCAGGTAAATGCCGTAGGTAAGCACGATCAGCTGCGCCAGTTGTGAGCAGAAGCCGAATACGGGCATAAAGGTGCTGTTGGCAAGGCCTGCAGCAGTGGCGGTAGCGTAGTTCCGGCGGTTCACTTCATCGAAACGTTTCCTGAAGTAGTCGCGGCGGTTAAAGGCGAGGATCACTTTAAAGTTGTTCAGGCTTTCCTGAATCTCTGCGCTCATATTGCCGGTGCTCTGCATATAGGCGGTGTTCTTACGCCGTACCCAGGGAGAGATAAGCCGGGTAAAGACGAACAGCAGCAGTGCCGGGCCCAGGGCCGCTGCACCCAGTTGGGGGTGCAGGGTCAGTAAAAAGATACCTGCGCCTGTCATCAGGAAGATGTTGCTCACAAACTGCATGAGGTATTGTGAAAAGAACTGGTTCACTCTTTCCGTATCGTTATTGATGCGGGAGATCAGGTCGCCCGCCTTGTTCTGGTTAAAGAAAGCCACGGGCAGTTCTGTGAGCTTGCTGAACACAGCATTGCGGAGATTGAACAGCATACGCTGCCCGATGTTGCCCATCAGTCTTGCCTGCAGGTAATTGGCGCCAAAGGCAGTGAAATAGATCAGCAGCAGCGCACCGCAGGCGAGCAGCACTTTGTTGTATTGATGATCCTGTATAAAGTGGTCTATGGTATAGGCCGTGATCACCGGACCAGTAAGGTTCAATCCTGAACTGATCATGATGGTGATGAACGCCATTATGAGTGTTTTCTGTTCTGCCGCGAGGAACTGGAACAGTTTCCTGAGCGCAGCGAGCGTGCTGGTTTTCTGCGCCGGGTTGGCGGTATTATTCAGGTTGTAATTCATAGTGACTGGTGCTGCGTTGTGATTGATAGATCTGTACATATTCCGGGCATGTTTGCATCAGCTCCCGGTGGGTGCCGGATGCCAGGATCTCACCTTCCATGAGCAGGATGATCTGGTCATAGTGCTCAATGGAAGCGATCTTCTGTGTAACAGATACCAATGTCAGCGCAGGGTAGTTGCGCAACAGGTTATCCAGTATCTGTTGTTCTGTATGATTATCTACGCGGGCGGTGAAATCATCCAGCAGTAATACTTTCGGTTCAATGGCCAGGGCGCGGGCGAGCATGATGCGCTGTTTTTGTCCGCCGGAGAGGCTGTTGCCCCGTTCAGACACCACAGTGTCCAGTTGCTGGGGCAGGGAGGCCACAAAATCAGCCAGTGCAGCGGTGTTGATGGCGCGCTCCATTGCTGCCGGTGTTACCTCGTCATTAAAGGCGATATTTTCCCGCAGGCTCATGTTAAAGATGATGCTGTCCTGGAACACGATGCCCACCTGGCTATGCAGGGTATGCCGTTTATAACCGGCAATATCGTGGTTGTCATAAAGAATGCTGCCGCTGTCGGGTTTTCCCAGGTGGGAGAGGAGGTTCAGCAGCTGTGTTTTACCGGCGGCGGTGGGGCCGATGATGGCTGTTCTGGATCCTGCCTTAACGGAGAAGGATATATTTTTCAGCACCGGCTTTCCGTCGAGCTGCAGGCTTACATTCCGCACCTCGATATCACCGTGTAAGGCGCCTGTTATGCTGCCTTCTTCTGCGGGATCGGGCAGGGATAAAACTTTTTCTACCCTGGCGTAAGCAGCGCTGGATTGAGCGATCACGTTACTCATGACGCCAATCAGGATAACGGGGAAGATCAGTATGGTGAGGTAGGCGTTAAAAGCGGCGAGGTCGCCCAGGGTCATGCTGCCGTTGATCACATAATGGCCGCCCAGCGCCAGGATGGTGACTACGGCCATATTGGCGATCAGCATGATCGTGGGCAGCAGCACGGCATAGAGGCGTATCATGGTCAGGCCGATGTCCCTGGCCTCGGTATTGGCGGTGACGAATTTTTCATATTCCATTTGTTGTGCGTGCAGCACGCGGATAAGGGCAGCGCCCAGGATACTTTCTGTGATCACTTTGTTAAGCCAGTCTATCACTTCGCGGATCTTCCCGAACCATACCTTCAACTTACCCAGCACCAGGAAAAAGGTGCCGCCAATCAGGGGGATGATGGCCATTACCGTTAAGGCCAGCTGCCTGTTGACGGTGAACAGCAGTACGCTGGCGCCTATGATCAGGATCATGGATGCGGCGATGGAGGAGATGGCCTGCGCTACAAAAAGTTTGATGGTATCTACATCGCCTGTGAGGTTGGTGAGCAGCCGGGAGGGGTTGGTCTCCTGTATGCCTGCAAAGCTTTGCTGCGAGATCTTGTCTGCCAGGCGGGTGCGCAGATCTTTGGCCACCCGTTCAGACGCAAACGCCTGTACGATGTTCTGCAGGTAGGTGAAGATAAAGATAAGCAGCGCGGCGCCGGAAAACCAGGCGATCACCGGCTGGAACTGCAGTTCCCCTCTGCCGTATGCATCAATGCTGTTGGCGATGATCTTGGGCAATACCAGGTTTAAGCCGTTGCTGATGAGGGCCAGCAGTATAAGCAACAGTATCTGCCTGCGGTAAGGTTTTATCAGCGACGACAGTTTAGGAGGCTTATTGCCGGGTGCATGGTTCGATTTGTTGGCCTTTTCCATAGTGTTTAGTCAGGATGATGAGGGTATTGCTACAGTAGACGAATGTAACGGGTCAATATTTTGAAAAGGTAGAAAATAATTCTTTAATAAGAAAGCCGGGCTAAGGTATCATAGCAGGAAGAGCGATAAGATGTAGACGGTGGCCAGTGTGACCAGCCCCATCCAAAGGGTGGCCAGGGAGTACACTTTGAGCATGGTACGCATTTCAAGCCCGGAGAACTTGCTGATCACCCAGAAATAGGCGTCGTTGGCGTGGGAGATGGTCATGGATCCACCGCCCAGGGCCAGGATGCATAGCAGTCTGCCCATACTGCTGTCTAAGCCGAGGGCGGGCAATAGCGGCTGGATAATAGAAGCTGCGGTGATAATTGCCACGGTAGAGGAGCCCTGTGCGGTTTTGAGCAGGGCGGTAAGCAGGAAGGGGAATACGATACCGAAGCTGCCCAGGGGGAGGGCCGCGCTTACATGCTGCCCTATTTTGGTAGCTGCCAGTACGGCACCGAAGGCGCCGCCTGCGCCGATGATCACCAGTATGCCGCCCGCTTTTTCTGCCGATTCTGTTAAGAGGGTGCTGGTGGTTTTCCGGTTCCATTGCCGGCCGCCTGCGAAGGCCAGGAGTACGCCGATGGACAGTGCCACGATGGGGTCTCCGAGGATATGAAAAATACGTATACCGCTGGCGGTGGCGGTTTCAATATTGGTAAAAGCGCCGATGGCGATCAGTATAATAGGTACTATCACCGGCATGAAGGCCATCCATACGGGAGGGGTAGGGCCTGCTGCCAGGGTTTGAGTGGGCTCAGCGGCCGTTATGGGTATTTTTTTGCCCGCATAGTGGGCCCACCAGCTGCCTGTGATGGCGGCGGGTATGGCTACCAGGATACCTGCCAGGATCAGCTGGCCGAAATCAGCGCCAATGACGCCTGCGGCGGCTGTTGCACCCGGGTGCGGGGGAATGAGGCAGTGTACGGAATACAGGCCGGTGGCCAGGGATACGGACATGACCACTACGGAAATACCGGTACGCCTGGCGAGGGACTGGTTCAGTCCGCTGAGTACAATGTACCCGGAGTCGCAGAAAATGGGGAGTCCGACGATAAAGCCGGTGATGCTCATGGCGATGGCGGCATAGCGTTCGCCCACCAGTTTCAGGATGGAGGCGGCCATAACGCGGGTGCTGCCCGTGTGCTCCAGTAAAACGCCCAGTGTGGTGCCCAGCACGATAATAAAGCCCAGGGAGCGCATGATATGACCAAAGCCTTCCTTGATGGCGGTAATGATATCCGCAACGGACAGCTGGGCGCAGAGGCCCGTTATAAAGCAGGCCAGGAAAAGCGCAAAGAAAGCGTGTACGCGGAATTTGGCTGTCAGGAGGATGATGGCTGCAATACCTGCCAGCAGGGCAATCATCACCTGGAGAAGATCGATGGTCATTAGCAAGGTTTTCTATATTGCCTGCCAGTCCTGGTATATTTTTTCCGCAAACTTATCATACTCCACGAAGGTGTTTGGTTTGGTATGAAAAGCGTGTGCGCCGGATGACATGCATTTATTGATAATGGTGCTGGTAAAAGAGGTAGAAATGATAATTACGGGAATATGTAGCAGTTTCGGGTCTTTCTTGATATCATGGAGCAGGTCCAGCCCGTTTTTACCGGGCATATTTAGATCGCTGACGATGAGATCGGGGAGGGGGAGTTGTTCGCCCGTGATCACCTTATAAGCCTCATCGCCACTGCTGGCTACAGCGATGATATTGAAGAGATTGGTGGATTGGAATCCTTCCTTCATGAAGAGCTGTTCATCTTCATCATTCTCCACCAGCATGATATTTAATTTCTTCATAAATGCAAAAATAACTATTTAACCGGCAGGTTTTTATCAATAGTAAAGTAAAAAACAGAGCCTTTTCCGGGGCTTGATTCCACCCATATTTTCCCGCCATGGTTCTCCACTATTTTCTTGGATACGGAGAGCCCGATGCCGGTGCCCGGGTACTTATTGCCGGTGTGCAGGCGTTTGAACACTTCAAATACTTTAGGTATATGTTCTGCGGAGATGCCGATGCCGTTATCCCTGATGGCGAATTTATAGCATCCTGCATCGTCCTGGCAGCGGATCGTCACTTCGGGTTGCTTTTCACCCCTGAACTTGAGGGCATTCCCTACCAGGTTTTGGAGCACCTGCACCAGCCGCAATTTATTACCTTTTACAAAAGGAACATCCAGGGTCACCTTAATGTTCGCGCCTGTTTCTTCTATGCTTTGCTTGAGGTTGAGGAAGGTTTCGTTGATGATTTCTTTGGTGGATACCAGTGAAAAGGTCTGCTTTTCCATTGCCAGGATAGCATAGTTCAGGAGGCTGACGATCAGTTCCCGCATCCGGAGGCTGGAGTGGATGGCCCGCTCAATGTAATGCAGTGTATCCGGGGTGACGGTGTTGGCGCCCTGCATTTGCTGCTGGATGAGTACGAGGTAGCTGTAAGTGGTGCGCAGCGGTTCCTGCAGGTCGTGGGATACGATGGAGTTGAACTGCTCCAGTTCTTCATTGGCGGCGGCCAGCTCCTGTACGGTTTTATTGAGCTGGGCGGCCAGCAGCCTGTACCGTTCTTCGCTTTCGGCGAGGGCCTGTTCTGCCTGCTTTTTCTCGGTGAGGTCACGGGTAACCTTTGAGTACCCGATCAGTTGCTGCTGGTCGTTATAAATGGCGGTAATGACCACGTTGGCCCAGAAGCGGGAGCCGTCTTTCCTGACCCTCCATCCTTCGTCTTCATATTTTCCTACTTCCCCGATGACGCGGAGCTCCATCTCTGGTTTGCCGTTGTCTTTATCTTCCTGGGGATAAAAAATGGAGAAGTGTTTGCCGATGATTTCCTGTGCTGTATAACCTTTAATTCTTTTAGCGCCCTCGTTCCAGCTGATCACATGACCGGTTTCGTCGAGCATGAAAATTGCGTAGTCTTTTACCTGTTCTACCAGGAGCCTGTAGCGCTCATAATTATTAATACTCTGGATATCCCGTAGATTTTCCTGCTTCATAAAGGTTAAGAAATCAATTATTCTACCACAGTCTGCATTTATGGAAATTTAAAATAATTATTGGGTTTTTTGAAAAAAACTTCTACATTTGCGGTCCCGAATTGCGAATTGCCCGATAGTATAACGGTAGTACGACAGACTCTGACTCTGTTTGTCTTGGTTCGAATCCAGGTCGGGCAACAGGAAATAAAGAAAGCAAAACCCACTCGTGAGAGCGGGTTTTGTTGTTTCAGGGAGTGTATGAAATGAATCTCTTGTCAGATTATTTTCCCCAGCTGTTTTAGTACGATCAGCAGTATGATGATGGCGATAGACAAACCGGCCAGGAAATAAGCGGCTTTTTTCTCCCAGGCGCCTTTTATAAATATGGGTTCATTTCCCCTGTCAATAAAATACGCCAGGCGGTTAATGTGGTCTGGCTGTTCATCGAAGTAAATGGTGATCTCATCACCTTTCTTAAGCTGGTCTATCTGTTCAAATGCGGGTTTAAAATCACCCGCATCCTTTCCCACAAAGATCTCAAAAACGGATGGCGAATTGTTTAGTGCGAGGTAACGGTATTTGTCTTTATCCCTGTTGGGAAAGTTTTGATACGAACGTTCGAAGTAAACAAGTTCTCCGCTTAATTTATGAAAGGCCGTTTTTTCTTTATCCGCTCTCAGGTAAAGGAAGCCGGCCAGCAGGATAACGCCAATCATGGAGAGAAGGCTTTTGATAAAAATAACATGAGGTGTTTTGGACATAGGGTTTTAAGTATATGTTCCAAATATAATGTTTTTTGGATACCGGTTTCGATGTATAGATAAGAAAGGTATGATCAGCATGAAAGATCAAAATTGATCCAAAATGACAACGAAATTTATTCCCAAATGATAACGCTTATTTGAAAAGTTTTCCTGAGATTTGTTCAAGTGATACGAATTGAAGGAAGCATAAATGCCAACTCAAATGAAAGATCCGGTTTTACCATACTATCCATATCGACATGTTTGTCCAACTTAACCCGTATTACAAATGAATCTCTGACTGACTATGGTACATCAATACCCTCAACAATAAGCATCGGGCTACGGCCGGATGCCCGGGAAGTAATTGCCGGTTTCAACGCTGTTCAGACAGTTGTTGAGTATCGGTACCTCAAAATAACCTGACTTAAATGTTTAACCATGGCAGATGTAAAAATATCTGTTCCCCTCCTGTTGCCTGTAGAGGAAAGGTCTCCTTTAATTTCCCTGGTAAGAGGAAATATTACGCCTGAGATGTATAATTCCATTGAGCAACTGCGGGAGTTTGAAGGAAGTAAGGAGGAGGCGCCGCAATTTCTAAGCGATATAATCAGGGAGCTGGTTACCCGCGCTTTGACTGATCCAACTGCAAGAGATGTAACATGAATCACTGTCTTTTACTGCTAACGTAGGCCTGTTCCAGTATCCTGTGGAGGATGATGGGGTAGCCGGGATACCTGGTGTTCATTTGTTCAGGTACCTGGATGCTGCTTGTTGATGCAGCAGGCCTTTGAATGCTTACAACCATGTAGCGATCGTTACAACAGTCACAAGTTTTACTTAACAATTTACCTTCTTTAACAGGAGGGTGAGCAGCGTATGTCTTAAAGCATAGCATATGGAAAAGAAAGCGATCATCATAGGCGCCGGTCCTGCCGGCCTTACAGCAGCATATGAATTGTTGAAGCGGACAGATATAAAACCTGTTATCCTGGAGAAGTCTGGTGATATAGGCGGTATTTCAAAAACAGTTAATTATAAAGGCAATCGCATTGATATAGGCGGTCATCGTTTCTTCTCCAAATCAGACCGTGTGATGAACTGGTGGCTGAATATTATGCCTATACAGGCGGAAGGGCAGTCCAGTTTCAATATCAGTTATCAGCATAAATCCCGTGAAATAAATACAACATCCATTGGAGCATCAGACCACGCAGGGAAGGATCCTGATAAAGTCATGCTCGTGCGTAGACGTTTATCAAGGATCTATTTCCTGCGAAAATTCTTTACATATCCTATCCAACTATCCCTGGATACCCTCACCAAGCTTGGGCTATGGACCACTATTGCTATTATGTTTTCTTACCTGAAGGCCCAGCTGTTGCCCCGTAAGCCGGAGAAGAACCTGGAAGATTTTATGATCAACCGCTTTGGACAGGTATTGTACAAGCTGTTCTTCAAGGATTATACAGAAAAGGTGTGGGGTATTCCGTGTGATAAGATCTCTGCAGAATGGGGCGCCCAGCGTATTAAAGGCGTATCCATCAGCAAGGCGATACAGCATGCCATACAATCTGCTACTAAAAAGAAGCAGCAGGCATCCGGCAATGATATTGCCCAAAAAGATACTGAGACGAGTTTAATAGAACAATTTTTGTATCCGAAATTCGGACCTGGCCAACTATGGGAGGAAGTAGCGCGGCAGGTGGAAAGCATGGGAGGGAAGATACTGATGCACCATGATGTGAAAAGGATCTATACTTCTGACAATGCCAATCAAGTGACCGCTGTAGCTGCTGTTAACAACATAACCGGTGAAACCAGTTACCTCGAAGGCGATTATTTCTTTTCAACGATGCCAGTACAGGAGCTGATTGGAGGCCTGGACGGCCCCATACCAGAAGAAGTGCGGGAAGTGGCGGCGGGCCTCCAATACCGGGATTTTATTACGGTGGGGATATTGCTGAAGAAACTGTCTTTCCAGGATAAAAAGACAGGGGAGTGGAAGCCACTGGAGCTGAAGGATACATGGATATACATCCAGGAGAAGGATGTTAAAGTAGGAAGGTTACAACTTTTTAATAACTGGAGTCCGTATATGGTGAAAGATCCGGATACGGCCTGGGTAGGGATGGAGTTTTTCTGCAATCAAACAGACGATTTCTGGAACAGATCTGATGAGTATATAAAAGATCTGGCGATCAAGGAACTGGAGAAGATTGGATTAGCCAGCCAGGCGAATGTACTGGATGCAACGGTGCTGAGGATGGAGAAGACGTACCCGGCTTATTTTGGGACGTATGAACGATTTGATGTGGTTCGTGATTTTGTGGACAAATTTGAGAACTTATTTTTGGTGGGAAGGAATGGGATGCATAAGTATAATAATAGTGATCATAGTATGCTGACGGCGATGGTGGCGGTGGATAATATTGTGGAAGGGGTGGTGGAGAAGGAGAGGATTTGGGAGATCAATACGGAGCAGGAGTATCATGAGGAGAGGGAAATAAAGAGGAAGTCACTTTCTGATGTGAGTAGCAAGAATAAGAATGATCTTATAGATCTGTCAGTTTTAAGTTTTAAGGACTACATATCTAGTAATCCGGTGCATAGATGGCTTGTTACAATAGGATTAGTGGGTATTATACTCCAGTTGGTGGTATTTAAATATCTTTATCCGTATGCCAGTTTCATAAATGGAGACTCCTACGTATATATGGAAACTGCCTATCTGAATCTAAGTATAAATACATATCCTGTTGGTTATTCAAATTTCCTTAGGCTTTTTAGTGTCTTCACTAAATCAGATACAGTGTTGGTCATTTTTCAGTATCTGCTTCTACAATCAAGTATCTTGGGGCTTTTGTTTACAACTTTTTATATTTATAGGCCAGGGCATCTTACAAAGATTTTATTGTTTGGTATTTTGTTGTTCAATCCTGTGTTTCTATTTCTAGCAAACTACGTTTCAAGTGATTCATTATTTCTTTCTCTAAGCCTAATTTGGTTTACCCAATTAATTTGGATTGCTAACAGACCTAGTATGAGTTTGATAGTTATAAATGCAGTTATTCTGTTTCTCGCATTTATGGTAAGATATAACGCACTATACTATCCATTAGTGACAATCGTTGTATTCATCTCATCACGACAATATTTCTTCAGGAAAGTACTTGGCCTCGGAATAAGTGTGCTTTTAATAGGATGCTTTATTCTGTTTACAAGTAGTAAGTACGAAGAGCTTACAGGGGAACGTCAATTTACTCCTTTTTCGGGATGGCAAATGGCTAACAATGCAATGTATGCATATAGATATATAGATAGTGCAGATTTAAAAGTAGTCCCTCATCGTTTTAGGAAATTAGACGCTATGGTGAGGACGTATTTCGATACTAGTAGGGATGTTAAAAAGTATCCTCATGAAGCATGGCAAGCAAGTACTGTTTACATGTGGTCTCCTTTTTCGCCGCTCCAAATGTATATGGAGCAACAATTCAAAAAAGATTCATCAGCTACAAAGTTGAAGAAATGGGCGACAGTTGGTCCTTTATATTCCGATTACGGTAAGTACCTTATTAAGCAATATCCTTTGGCGTTTGCACGATATTATTTATGGCCGAACATGATGAAATACTATACGCCGCCTGTTGAATTTCTGGAATATTATAATATGGGAACAGATAGCGTTGCGCCGATAGCTGCGCAGTGGTTCGGCTATAAAGATATAAAGGTAAAAACCCGTATTGGTACATTTAATGTTGGTATTCTTTCATTGTATCCAGTTTTTTCTGGTGTCATAAATATTTTACTTATATGTAGTGTTGTTGGATTCTTTATGCTAAATGGAAATTCGAAATATCCCATTTTGTCAAAGGGCATTAAGTTAATATTGATATTCTGGATCATCAACTTTTCGTTTAGTGTTTTCGCGTCTCCAATAGCGCTTAGATTTCAGCTATTTCCGGTTATTGTTACATTTTTGTATGCGGCAATGGCAATAAGTTACCTCATTGAAATGGCCTTTAGGAATGATGTTGAGCCTACTATTAAACCGATAGCTCAAAGCCTTCAAATGGCTAGGTGAGAATTATTTTGTTAACAAATTGATACATATGGATACTGTTAAGTTATTTGTGGCTATATTTTTTGCAATTGTCGGATGTACTTCAGATCAAAGTGGAATTGCCGATAATGGGAAGGAACATTATCCCGTGTTTGAAGTTTTATTGCAAGATAGCACTACAGTTAGTACAATTAATGTTCCAAAAAGTGAACCCGTTGTTTTTTTTTGCTTTGGTACATATTGCCAATATTCTCGTGTTCAAATGAATGATATAGTATCTAATATCGATTCACTTAACGGGATCCAGATATTTGCAGTAACGATTTCTCCAATAGCCGAGTTGAAGGATTTTTGTAGGAATTTTAATCTCGACAGGTACCCAAATATTAAGACAGGAATAGACCGAATTGGATATTTTCCACAACATCATAAAATTGATGTGGTCCCTTATATAGCCGTGTATAATGCTAATAAAATTTTGACTGGAACACATAAAGGATATATATCAAGTAGTCAAATTCGAAATATGGCATATGCAGGGGAGGATAATAAGTAAGAGCAAACAGAATTTCAAAATGTTAGTATGTAACGTGGAGAGGCTGACTTACAAAGAGCAAGCAATATTTAGCTTAAAAATTTTCTTTTTTAACAAAGAAGCAACAAGGATTATGAAAAGAGCTCGTATGGTTTTAGCCGCTATCGTAGTTTTTACTGTAGTTGGCGGTGCAGTAGCCTTTAAGAAAACTATCAAATGAAACAAATAAAGGGTATCCAAGTGTTGTTTGAAATGACCATATTGAGAATAAGGGGAGATGTAAGCAATCATAACATCATACATGTATGCATACAACGTGGAGGAAGCCGAAAACCACTTAGAAAAGAGTAGGCAATGTTTAACTTCAAATTTTAGCTTTTTTAACTAAAAAAGCAACAAGAATTATGAAAAGGTAAGCTCCCGGTAGACAGCATCTTCAAGATTCGGCTATTTGGATTTATGT
>NZ_CALEJS010000017.1 GCF_937898475.1 uncultured Chitinophaga sp. | reverse complement strand
GCAGCAAATTGAGGCCATCCTGCGAATCGATGAACATAAACGTCAGGTCAAACTTACTCACTGGCTGAGCGCTGTTGCCGAGAGGACTGATCCTGAGGTTGATGCCATCGAACGCCTGCCCTTCCTGCTGTGTTCTGGTTTTGAGGTCATGATAGTCGATGAGCACATCGAATAGCGGACTGCGACTCATATCCCTTTGCAGTTGCAGATCCTCTATCAGCTTGTCGAAAGGATATACCTGGTGCTGATAGGCATCCAACGTTATCTGGCGGGTATGTTGCAATAGATCAGTGAATGAGAACTGCTTATCTAAACGCAGTCTCAGGGCAAGTGTATTGAGGTAACAACCGACTTGGTCATTGAGCTCCATATGCTCCCTGCCGGCGACAGGGCTTCCGATGATAATGTCTTGCTGTTCGCTGTAGTGATACAATAAGGTGGCTACACTAGCCAGCAGACCCATAAACAAGGTGGCGTCCTGCCGGTTGCAAACTGTCCGCAGCGCAGCTGTTAGCTCCGCGCTAATACGTTTATTGATACTGCTGCCGTTATATGTTTTTACAGCGGGCCTGCTTTTATCTACGGGCAGTTTTAATACTGGTATTGCTCCCTGGAGTTGTTGCATCCAGTATTTTTTGTGTAATGCTAATGCATCTCCGATTAGCTGCTGTTCCAGCCAGCAGGCATAGTCCTTATATTGTATGCTTAGTGGGGCGGGTGAAGGTTGTTCCCCTTTCAGATGTTGCATATAGAAGCTTAGGAGCTCTCGGATCAATATCTCCATAGACCATCCGTCACCGCAGATATGATGCATCACATAGGTAAATACCCAGCGGTTGGCAGCTACCTGGTATAGTGAAGCCCTGATCAAAGGACCTTTGACAAGGTCAAAGGGTTGCTTGAGGTCCTGTTCGATGTGACGGCGGAGTACTTCCTTCGGCTCCTTTTGCAGGTCTGTATATACGATCCGGAAAGCAGACGTGGCCACATCTGCTGGCAATATAAGCTGCCGCGGCTCACCCTGGTCAGTTTGGCGGAATATGGTGCGCAGGCTCTCGTGCCGTTGTATCAGCATGTTGAATGCAAAGGAGAGTGCTGTAATATCCAGTTGACCCTCAAAGTTGTATACGCCCGGCATGTTATAGGCTACGCTGCCCTGTTCGAACTGGCTGAGCACCCAAAGCCTCCGCTGGGAGGATGAGAGCGGATAGTCTGCCCGCTCTTCCGCTTTAGTCAGCGCTGTGTGCCCATTCCTGCTGAACGTTGACAGGTAATCAATCAGCGCTGTTTTATGAAAGAGGATCTCATCCAACAGATCCTGTTCTATTTTTTCTTTATGATATTTAATGGATAATTCGCCATCTGCTAATCTGACCTGTATGTTGTTTTTCCTTAATTTAGACAAAAGGGCTCTCATGGAAACTGCATTAAGATCTTTTACCGTCATGTGAGATTATTTGCTTGTTTACAACTTGATTTCATTATAAACATCACCGTCTTCGTCCAGTGAACTTTGCAACCATATGTCATTGCTTATAATATCTGCCAAAGTTTCAATGGTCGGTTCCGCGAAAACATCCTTTATGTTTAGTTCGGTAGAGAACTCTTTTTTTATTCTGGCAATTAGCCGGATCGCGGTTAAACTATGGCCGCCCAGCATAAAGAAATTGTCCTTTATGCCAATGGTATCTTTGCCAAGTATTTCCTGCCAGATGTTCACAAGTTGTTGCTCTATATCGTTTGAAGGAGGAACATAGGAACCGGTGGTGCTGTCAATGCCTGCGGGGATTGGCAACATTTTTTTATCTGCTTTGCCATTGGTCGTTAAAGGCATATTTTCCAGTTGCACATAATACACTGGCAACATATGAGCAGGTAGCAGCTTAATAAGATGGTTACGAATCTCTGCTGTATCCAACTGGCGTTTTGCCGTCAGGTAAGCCACCAACTCTTTCTCATCCACAGTATTGCTTATGCAGGTTACTACAGCTGCAGTTATATCTGACAATGTCAACAGCGCATTTTCAATCTCTCCGGGTTCAATACGATAGCCCCTGATCTTCAATTGTTCATCCTTCCTGCCTATGTATTGTATCTCACCTTGTGGCAGCCATCTTCCCAGATCACCCGTCCGGTACATAAGGCTGCCAGGCCTGTAAGGATTAGGAATGAACTTTTGCGCAGTAAGCTCGGGGTTATTGAGATATTGTTTTGCCAGCCCTGCGCCCGCGATGCAGATCTCTCCTGCCACACCGATAGGACAAAGCTGTCCAGCCTCGCCAAGGATAAATATCTCTGTAGCCGTAATGGGCTTACCGATCAGTATCTGTGCATCATCTTCCTGCAACTCTTTTACGATGCATCCTACTGTAGCTTCAGTAGGCCCGTATTCGTTATATACTGCCATATCTGGATTCAGCGACTTCAATATGCGCACCTGTTCCTTCGTCACTTGTTCGCCACCCAGGATGGCTGTTTTAATACCCGTGCTGTCCAGTTCCAGCTGGGCAATGAGATTTACATGGGAAGGTGTGATCTTCAGTGCATTAATACCACTCTCTGGACTACAGCAGTGCTGCAATATGCTTTGTATATCCCTGTGTTGTTCATAGATGAACAGTTCACCACCCGATGTAAGCGGACAGAAAATGGAGGTGATAGACAGGTCAAATGCAATAGAGGTGAACCAGCCAAATGTTGGTGGTGTGCCCTGTCCGAAGTAGTAACTATTTGCCCACCTGGTATAGTGGGAGAGGTTGCCGTTAGTTATAGCACATCCTTTAGGCTGGCCGGTAGATCCGGAAGTATAGATCACATAGGCCAGCGCATCAGCCGGAAATTCACTAGGCAGACTAACATCATCAACCGCTGCTAATCCTTCCAGTTGTGCATCAATAGCAAAGAGCGGCCCCTGGTAATAATCAATATCAAATATGTAATCAGTCTGAGTGATGATCAGCTGTACAGCAGCATCTTCAACAATAAATTGTTTGCGTGCAGGCGGGTAAGCCGGATCAATGGGTACAAATGCAGCTCCTGCTTTCAGGATAGCCAGTATGGCAATGATCAGCTTATCTGAACGATCCATCATCACTGCTATCCGGTCACCTGTCTGGATGTTGTACTTGCGTAACAGATAAGCCGCCAGATGATCAGAAATATCATCGAGCGCTTTATATGTAATGGATCCACCTTCCCAGAGAAGCGCACTTAGTTCAGGGTTACGTATTGCCTGTTCCCTGAAGAGCGATACCGCGGGCTGATAGCCAGTGTAATGTTCCGGAACTGTATTAAACGCATTGAGCAGTAGTCGTTTTTCTGCAGCAGTGATGTAATCTGCCTGGTAGACGGGAAGATCAGGTGTAGTAACAATATGCTCGAGTATATTGCAGAATAATGTTACGAGTTGCTCCACGTTAAGTCCAGCCTTCAGCTTACGGGTCAGCCTTACAGTAAGCACATAATTGCCACCGGTCCGGTTGATCATGAAGTCAAGGAAAGTATTGGTAAGGTCTATTCCTCCTGTAACTTCAAGACTGGAAAGCGACTGGCGCTGCTGTGCTACAATAGCTTCTTCTTTTACGGAATCAAATACGTGGAAGTCAACAAAGTCGAATAGTACGTCAAAGAAGGGATTCCCTGCTTCCTGTTGTTTGTTGTGTATCCTTGCTATCTCGAACATGCTGAGCCTTTCCCTGTCCTTGAGCGTGATCAGTTGCTGATGAACGGCAGCGATCAGTTCTGCCCCTGTTTGCCGCTCATTTATGTGAATATTGAAAGGAATGGTGTTCAGGAAGCAGCCGAGTAGCTTATCGCTATCCTCGCTGTTTGGCCGCATATTGGTCACCAGACCGGTGAGTATATCCGGATCGTAGTTGAGGATTTTAAGCAGGTAGAGGTAGGCGCTCAGCGATATAACCTTTACAGTGGTTCCCTGGTTGATTGCTGTATTTTCCAGCTTCGCTAATAAATTGGTATCCAGTCTGTGGTGCAACAGCTGCAGGTCCTGTTCCTGGGTGAATATCTCCAGCCGCTCAGCATTTTTTAATTCCTGTTGCCAAAAATCACGAGTGCCTTGATCCTGTTTATCCAGCTCATGCTGAATGATAAAGTCCTTATATGATACTTTGATTGGATCTGGAATATAAGTACTATCTGTTGCCAGTTTGAGATAAAGGTTGTTGAGCTCTGTCATGAAGAGTGCATCACTCCATCCATCGATGATGGCATGATGGCATTGGAATACAAATACGATCTCTCCATTGCCAAGGTTAAATGCAGCCATACGCCATAGGGGCGCCAGAGAAAGGTCGAAGGGCCGTCTCATCTCTTCCGCCAGGAACAGGCGAACGTGTTCTTGCTGTTGTACCCTATCCCGGAAGGAGATATCCTGGTAAACCAGGTCTGTTACTACCTCTTTATAGACGATCTGCACTTCTCTTTCAAAATCACTGACGTTAAAGGCAGTTCTGAGAATAGGGTGTTTGGCGGAGAGCAGTTGCAGCGCCAGCTGGAACCTATTGATATCGAAGTCCGGGAATAGCCGCCGGTGTACCATTTGGTCATGATACATACCGCTGTCCTGGTTCACCATAGAGCTGAATACCATCCCTTTCTCGATATCGCTCATGGGGTATATGTCGGCTATGTTTTCTCTGTCAGTAAGCCTGGGAAGGATGCTTTCTTTTAGTGATTCGATTTCCGCTCTTACCGCAGCTTCTTTTTGCTGTCTTTCCATCTGCAATTGAAGCCTGTCGTCATGGTGGGTAAGCGTATTTGCCAGCAGCGCCGCAATGGTGGGATGCTTGTATACATCTGCAACCGGGATGTCGAGGTGCAGTTGTTTTCTGACGACTGCCAGCATCCTTAGTATTTTGATGGAGTCACCGCCAAGATCAAAGAAACTGTCCCTGGTACCCACTCTTTCCCTGCCCAGTATTTCCTGCCAGATGTTCGCCAGCAGCTGTTCTGTATCACTGTCCGGTGCAACGTAGGAAAGGTACTCTTCCTGGCCCGCCGCTCTGAGCCCTGGCAGCATTTTTCTGTCTACTTTTCCATTGATAGTTAAAGGAAGTGCCTCCAGCTGCACAAAGTGGGAGGGCAGCATATAAGCGGGTAATAGCCCGGCCAGGTAATCGCGTAGGTCGGCCGTCTGCAGAGGACCTTCTCCAACTATATAAGCGATTAGTCCTTTCTCTCCGCTGCTATTAGTTGCAGCATCTACTAGGACATTGGTAATGCCCGAATACCCCTGCAGACAGCTCTCAATCTCCCCGGGTTCAATGCGATATCCCCTGATCTTCAATTGTTCATCCTTCCTGCCAATGTATTGTATTTCGCCTTGTGGCAGCCATCTTCCCAGATCACCCGTCCGGTACATAAGGCTGCCAGGACTGTAAGGATTAGGAATGAACTTTTGCGCAGTAAGCTCGGGGTTATTGAGATATTGTTTTGCCAGCCCTGCGCCCGCGATGCAGATCTCTCCTGCCACACCAATGGGACAAAGCTGCCCAGCCTCGCCAAGGATAAATATCTCTGTCGCCGTTATTGGCTTACCGATCAGTATATGCGCATCATCTTCCTGCAACTCTTTTACGATACATCCTACTGTAGCTTCAGTAGGCCCGTATTCGTTATATACTGCCATATCTGGATTCAGCGACTTCAATATGCGCACCTGTTCCTTCGTCACTTGTTCGCCACCCAGGATGGCTGTTTTAATACCCGTGCTGTCCAGTTCCAGCTGGGCAATGAGATTTACATGGGAAGGTGTGATCTTCAGTGCATTAATACCACTCTCTGGACTACAGCAGTGCTGCAATATGCTTTGTATATCCCTGTGTTGTTCATAGATGAACAGTTCACCACCCGATGTAAGCGGACAGAAAATGGAGGTGATAGACAGGTCAAATGCAATAGAGGTGAACCAGCCAAATGTTGGTGGTGTGCCCTGTCCGAAGTAGTAACTATTTGCCCACCTGGTATAGTGGGAGAGGTTGCCGTTAGTTATAGCACATCCTTTAGGCTGGCCGGTAGATCCGGAAGTATAGATCACATAGGCCAGCGCATCAGCCGGAAATTCACTAGGCAGACTAACATCATCAACCGCTGCTAATCCTTCCAGTTGTGCATCAATAGCAAAGAGCGGCCCCTGGTAATAATCAATATCAAATATGTAATCAGTCTGAGTGATGATCAGCTGTACAGCAGCATCTTCAACAATAAATTGTTTGCGTGCAGGCGGGTAAGCCGGATCAATGGGTACAAATGCAGCTCCTGCTTTCAGGATAGCCAGTATAGCGATGATCAGCTTATCCGAACGGTCCATCATCACTGCTATCCGGTCACCAGTTTGAATGTTGTACGCATGTAACAGATGAGCTGCCAGACGATCGGTTACTTTATTCAGTTCCCTGTAAGAAAGTGCATGATCCTCCCATAATAGCGAAGGTTTTTCCGTAAGTCGCTGCGCCTGTTCGCGGAAAAGTCTGACCACCGGTTGATACCCGGAATAATGTTCCGGTACAGTATTAAACACATTGAGCAATAACTCCCGTTCTTTACTGCTAATGTATTCAAGCCGGCTGATAGCTTGTTGCTGATTAGCAACAACCGCCGCCATGATCTCTTCGAGGTGACTAAACATCCGTTCGGCGGTCTCGTGCTCAAACAAATCTGTGTTATACTCCAACAGCAGGTTCAGTCCGTCCTGCGCCTCAATGAACATAAATGTCAGGTCAAACTTGCTTGCGGGTTGGGCGTTGTTGCCAAAGGAACTGATCTTGAGCTTTGTGTCCTCCATTATTTGCGTTGTGTGTTGTGCTCTGTTTTTGCTGTCATGATAGTCAATGAGCACATCAAAAAGAGGACTGCGGCTCATGTCCCTTTGCAGCTGGAGGTCATCGATCAGCTGATCGAAGGGATACACCTGGTGCTGATAGGCGTCCAGGGTAAGCTGTCTGGCTTGCTGCAGCAGCTCCGTGAATGATGACTGTTGGTTTAAACGCATCCTTAATGCGAGTGTATTGAGGTAGAAACCGATCTGGTTATCGAGGTCCGCATGTTGCCTGCCTGCAACCGGACTGCCAATGATAATATCCTGTTGGCCGCTGTAATGGTGAATCAGGGTGCTTACAGCCGCCAGGAGTCCCATGAACAGGGTTGCATCCTGCTCGCGGCAGATCTTTTTAAGTTCTGCTGTTAAACGGGCGGGCAAGCCTCTGTAAATACTGCTGCCATTATATGTTTTTACTGCGGGCCTGCTTTTATCCAATGGCAGCTCAAGTACAGGCAATGGACCTTCCAGTTGTTTGATCCAGTAGTTCCTGTGGAGCTGTAGCTGTTCTCCCTGTAATTGATCCCTTTGCCAGCAGGCAAAATCTTTATATTGTATCGTCAACGCTGCAAGGATTGGCTGTTCACCTTTCAAGTAAGCATTATATAAAAGCAGGAGTTCACGTATCAATATTTCCATAGACCACCCATCGCTGCAGATATGATGCATTACGTAAGTAAATATCCAGCGGTTGGTAGCTACCTGGAAAAGCGTTGCACGGATCAAGGGCCCTTTACCAAGATCAAAAGGTTCCCAGAGATCATTTTGTATATGTCGATGTAACAACGCCTGTTGGTCTCTCTTTTCCTGAAAATCTTTATAGTTGATTTGGAATGTGGCAGCGGCTGTATCAGCTGGTAAGATGATCTGTCGCGGTTCTCCCTGATCATTTTGTCGAAAAACGGTGCGCAGGCTTTCATGCCGCTGTATAAGATGCCTGAATGCAAAGGAAAGTGCTGCGTTATCGAGTGCTCCTTCAAAGTTATATACGCCCGGTATGTTGTAAGCCACGCTGCCCTGTTCAAATTGGCTGAGTACCCATAACCTGCGCTGGGCGGAGGAGAGGGGATAATCCGCCATCGAAGGTGCTGGCGCTATAGCAACGAAGTCTGCTTTGGCGGCTACTTGTATAAGCTTCGCCTGATCTGCTAAACGCTTTTTGGAAAATATATCCCTGAGATCCACTTTAACATGGAATGCCCGTTGTAACTGGCTGGCCAGCCGTATTGCAGTTAAGCTATGGCCACCCAGGTCAAAGAAATTGTCATAAATACCCACTTTTTCTTTGCCCAGTATGTCCTGCCAGATATTTGCCAGCTGCTGTTCTGTGACATTGGTGGGGGAAACATATGTCGTGCTTTGATCCAAACCGGCGTTGCTGGGTGCAGGTAACTTTTTCTTGTCAACTTTGCCGTTTGTAGTTAAAGGGAATGTTTCCAGCTGCACGTAATGCACAGGCAGCATGTGCGCCGGAAGCTGCCGGGCAATATGGTTCCGTATATCGGCCGTTGACAGGTGTTCGCTGCCAACCAGGTAAGCAACCAGTGCTTTTTCCCCATCTTTGCTGGTAACAGCGTTTACCACCGCGTTGGTGATATCCGGATGTGACAGCAGGGCATTTTCGATCTCTCCGGGTTCAATACGATAGCCCCTGATCTTCAATTGTTCATCCCTTCTGCCTATGTATTGTATCTCACCTTGTGGCAGCCATCTTCCCAGATCACCGGTCCTGTACATAAGGCAGCCAGGCCTGTAAGGATTAGGAATAAACTTCTGTGCAGTAAGCTCGGGGTTATTGAGATATTGCTTAGCCAGTCCCGCGCCTGTGATGCATATCTCTCCTGTCACACCAATGGGACAAAGCTGTCCAGCCTCGCTAAGGATGAATATCTCTGTAGCCGTAATGGGCTTACCGATCAGTATCTGCGCATCATCTTCCTGCAACTCTTTTACGATAC
>NZ_CALEJS010000016.1 GCF_937898475.1 uncultured Chitinophaga sp. | reverse complement strand
AACCAGTATCAGGACTATTTTATTCACCTGTATAGCTATTTTAGGACTAGACAGTTGCGGCTTGCATCAGGGATGTCCGGTATATGTCCGGTAGATGTCCCGTAGTTGAGCGGTAGATGTCCGGTATCTTTATAGATACCAGACATCTACCCTTCATCTACGGGTGTAGTACGGGTAAAATGGCAAACGTGTATAACTATCATATGAGAAGAGCCCGTCTCCTGCTGAAGAAACGGGCTCTTTTTCATTGTGTATCTATAAAAAGACGGTGATCTACTTTCTGAAGTACAGGTATTGTTTGCTGTAATTACCATTTCCATAGGCCGTATCGGTGATCACAAAGATCAGCTGGTTGTTGGTCAGCGTAAGAATAGGCAGATAATCCGCTACCCCGCTGCTATTTTTTACTTCCAGTGTTTGCGCATCCCTGAAACGGTAGGTGCCGCTGCCCACTTCGTCCAGTGTGGTCTCTGCCTGGCCATTCTCCCGGAACGTGAGATAAATATCCTCTTCACCCTTGGTATCAACGGTGTCTGCAGACAGCAGCTGGTTTTGCCTGTTCCATAAACTGTCCAGGCCCACTACATACTCCCAGCGGCCGTAAATCAGCGGATTGGTATAAGGTGCAGGATCGTCATTTTTGCTTTTGCAGGAAACCAGTATGCCAGAAGTAATGAGTAAAGTCAGCAATAGGAAGTAAGGTTTTTGCATGTTAGATATGATTTGAATATGAGACAAAAATAAAAAATAATCCTCATGTTTCCGGGGCGCAAACATTATGCCCTTACCTTTGCGGCCATGTTTTCTGATGCTATTTTTCTTATCTTAACTCTATAAATACCTTCTTATGAATTTTCTGATCCGCTTGCTGGTAAGCGCATTGGCAGCCATGTTAACCGCTTACCTCTTACCTGGTGTTAAAATAGACAATTTTATAACGGCTTTAATACTGGCTTTAGTACTGGCCATACTGAACGTGTTGGTAAAGCCGGTGCTGATCATACTGACATTGCCCGTTACCATTCTTACCCTGGGGTTGTTCCTGCTGGTGATTAATGCCATCATTATCCTGTTTGCGTCCGGGCTGGTATCCGGCTTTAAGGTGAACGGTTTCTGGTGGGCGCTGTTGTTCAGTATTGTTATGACCATTATCAATAGTTTCATGCATGGCCTTGCCAGCAGGGAAGATTAATTTCATACTATTTAGATATGTACTTTGACCGCTCCGACATCAGCGACGAACAATTACTGTCTTTTTACCGTGCGTTGATACTGCCCCGGCTGATAGAGGAGAAAATGTTATTACTTCTGCGGCAGGGCAAGGTCAGCAAATGGTTCTCCGGCATTGGCCAGGAGGCTATTGCAGTAGGCGCCACCCTGGCCCTGCAGCCCGATGAATGGATATTGCCCCTGCACCGCAACCTGGGTGTATTCACCACCCGCAATATGCCACTGCGGCAGCTGTTCCACCAGTGGCAGGGCAGTCTGCAGGGCTATAGCAAAGGTAGGGAACGTTCCTTCCACTTTGGCAGCCGCGAGCATCATATCTGCGGCATGATCTCCCACCTGGGCCCCCAGCTGTCTGTTGCAGACGGTATTGCACTGGCCCATACGCTTCGTAAAGAGAATAAGGTGACCCTGGCCTTCACCGGAGAAGGGGGCACCAGTGAAGGGGAATTTCATGAGGCCCTGAATGTGGCTTCCGTTTGGGGGCTCCCGGTCATTTTCCTGATAGAGAATAACGGCTACGGCCTGAGTACCCCGGTATCTGAACAATACCGCTGTGCCCAGCTCACCGATAAGGCAGCCGGTTACGGTATGCACAGCATGCGTATAGACGGCAATAACCTGCTGGAAGTATACCATGCGGTTAACAAGGCCAAAGCCTATGCGCTGCAGGAGCAGCAACCCGTACTGATAGAAGCCCTCACTTTCCGTATGCGGGGCCATGAAGAGGCCAGCGGCACTAAGTATGTGCCCCCTGGCCTGCTGGAAGAATGGGCGCAGAAAGACCCCATACATCACTACGAAGCATTCCTGGAATGCATAGGCCTGCTCAGCCCCGAAAACAGGCAGGCCATACACCTGGAACTGAAGCAGCAGATAGATACAGACATTGCAGCAGCGCTTGCAGACAGTGCCGAAGCGGTAGCTGATACCTCCACAGAGCTGGCTGATATATATGCGCCTGCTGATCCTCAATGGGCCATCGCCTCTCCTGCTTCAGCAACAGAAAAGCGCTTCATCAATGCTATTTCCGATGGATTGAGCACTGCTATGGAGCAGTTCCCGAACCTGGTGCTGATGGGGCAGGACATTGCGGAATACGGCGGTGCCTTCAAGATCACAGAAGGGTTTGTAGAAAAGTTCGGTAAGGCGAGGGTGCGCAATACGCCCCTTTGTGAAAGCGCTATTATTGGTACAGCCCTGGGGCTTTCCCTGATGGGATACAAAAGCATGGTGGAAATGCAGTTTGCTGATTTTGTGACGGTGGGCTTTAATCAAATCGTTAATAACCTGGCAAAGATCCACTACCGCTGGGGACAGGCGGCGGATGTGGTGATCCGCATGCCCGCCGGCGCAGGGGTGGGTGCGGGGCCCTTTCACTCCCAGAGTAATGAGGCCTGGTTTACCCACACACCCGGCCTGAAAGTGGTATACCCCTCTACCCCGGCTGATGCCAAGGGATTGTTGCTGGCAGCCCTGGCAGACCCGAACCCGGTAATGTATTTTGAGCATAAAGCGCTTTACCGGGCAATCAGCGGCCCGTTACCGGAAGGCTGGTATACGGTGGAAATAGGCAAGGCTAGAGTAGCTCAAAGCGGTACTGACATCAGCATTATTACCTATGGCAGCGGGGTGCACTGGGCGCTGGAATACGCGCAACAGCATCCGGAGTTCTCCCTCCATATACTGGACCTCCGTACACTGCTGCCGCTGGATTACGCTGCGGTTGAAGCGGCGGTATCGCAAACCGGTAAGGTGCTGGTGCTGCACGAAGATACTCTTACCGGTGGCTTTGGCGGCGAAATCAGTGCCTGGATAGCAGAACACTGTTTTCACCTGCTGGATGCCCCGGTGCTGCGTTGCGCCAGCCTGGATACCCCGGTGCCTTTTTCTCCCGCACTTGAAAAAAATTTCCTGGCAAAAGCCCGGCTGGATCAGTGTATTCGCAAACTGGCCGCGTACTGAGCCATTGAGCGGGTTGGGATTTTTGACGGGAATACCCTAACTTGCAGGCAATTCTTTAAATACATTCTACTATGTTGCTGACACTCTTACAGGATAATGTAAAGACGACGGAGTTCTACAGGGCTTTTGATAAGGTAGGGCATATTCTGGCCTATGTTGTTATTATAGTGTTCGCCTTAATGCTTTTGTACGCTACTATCAAGTACGTAAAACGCTAAGCACGAATCTGGATATTCTTATTATCAATATACAACCCCGGTATACCCGGGGTTTTCTTATTGTAGCTGTTCCAGGGCCTCCTTCGTACTGGTCAGGTTACTTTCATCAAAACAAACCAGGATCACCTGCCTTATCTCCTCATGTTCAGCTAAAAAATCACGGATAGTAGTGACGGCAATACGGGCAGCCTCGTCTTTGGGGAAGCGGTATATCCCGGTACTGATATTAGGAAAAGCGATGGTATGCAGCTGATGCGCTATGGCCAGCTGTAAAGCGTTCCGGTAGCAGGCGGCCAGTTTTGCGGCTTCCTGTTTATGGCCGCCATTCCAAACCGGTCCTACCGTATGGATCACATGTCTGGCCGGCAGCCTGCCGGCGGTAGTGATCACGGCCTCCCCGGTGGCGCATCCGCCTTGCCGGGCAACGATCTTCCGGCAATCTTCCAGGATAGCCGGTCCGCCGGCGCGGTGTATGGCGCCGTCTACACCTCCCCCACCCATCAGAGATGAGTTGGCCGCATTCACGATAGCATCTGCTTCTACTTTTGTAATATCGCCCTGTAGTATGGATATCCGTTCTGTTACATTCATGACATGCGTTTATTTTACCCGTACATACACCAGTTTCCCGGTTTTCTTGCCGGTTTCCCGTATATCTATTTCAAAACTGTCGAAGCTTTTGATCAGCTGCAGCAGCTTGTTGAACCCATAGTTACGGGAGTCAAAGTCCGGTTGTTTCTTGATCAGCAGGTTACCCAGGTCGCCCAGGTAGGCCCAGCCGTCTTCATCGGCGGTATCATTAATGCTTGACTTGAGCAGGTTAAACAGCTCCCGGTTGGCTTTGCTGATGGCTTTGCGTTTGCTTTGAGCGGTTTTCCGCCGGGTGGGGGCCTGTTCTTCGCTGCTCTCCTGCTGCAGGATTTCGAGGTAAATAAATTTATCGCAGGCGGCGCGGAAAGCGGCCGGCGTTTTCATTTCACCCAGGCCAAATACCCGCATACCGGCTTCCCTGAGGCGGGTAGCCAGCCGGGTAAAATCGCTATCGCTGCTTACCAGGCAGAATCCATCCACACGCCCCGTATACAGTATATCCATCGCGTCTATGATCATAGCAGAATCCGTGGCATTTTTCCCGGAGGTATAGCTGTATTGCTGCACGGGGTTGATGGCATGCTCCAGGAGAACCGCCTTCCATGAGCTGAGCTGCGGTTTGGTCCAGTCTCCATAGATCCGTTTAAAGGTAGGTACTCCATACTTGGCAACTTCTTCCAGCATGGGGCGTACATGGCTGTGGGGTATGTTATCAGCATCTATTAGCACGGCAAGCCGCAGGTCTCTTGTACTATTATCCATAAGCCTTGGTGGGTTTAGAACTATAATATTACAAAAGATCTGCGAGCCGGACTCCAATCACATAAGGTATCATTTGTTGAGATAGGAACGGATCATCCAGGCCATTTTCTCGTGCTGCCTTAATAATTCAGTGGCAAAATCGCTGGAGCCAATGTCCTTATACTTGTCGGCAAACTCAGTAACCAGTCTGCGCAGGTTTCGGATAATTGTTTCGTGGTCTTCCAGCAGGTTACTGAGCTGTGTACGCTCATCGTTGGTGTACTCCTGTTCCACCAGGCTGGTCTGTTTCAGGAAGTCTGCCAGGCGGCCCTGAGCGTAGTGGCCCAATGTGCGGATACGCTCTGCGGTTTCGTCAATGGCCTCTTCCAGCTGGCTGTATTGCTCTTCATAGAACTTGTGCAGTTCCATAAAATCGGGTCCTTCAACATTCCAGTGATAATTGCGTGTTTTGGTGTAGAGCACCATCAGGTCAGCTAAGGCCTTGTTCAGTTCTAAGGCAACTGCCTTCAGATTTTCTTCGGAGATTCCAATGTTTGCTTTCATATGTACGTATTTGATCTTTTACCAGTACTTATGTTCTGCAGGATATCCGGTCGGCTGGTTACTCCCGTTTTCACATGAAACTGATGGGGGCGGGGGTGTGCGTGCGGCCCGCCGGCAAAGTGCTTCTTTAATCCCGGGTGGTCCTTGTCATGTGTTAAAATCCTACAAAGATAGTAGATTTGATGTTGGTTCTTTTGCTATTATTGTGCCATACTTCCTAATTTTGTGGTATGGAACAGTCGTCGGGGAGAATCTATACGTTGCACTTCATTTTACTTTGCCTTAGTAATGCCGTATTCTCCGCCAGTTACAATATGTTGATCCCTGAGCTGCCCGCTTATCTCAGTAGTATGGGTGGCGCAGATTATAAAGGCTACATTCTGGCACTTTTTACCTTAATGGCAGGTTTATCGCGTCCTTTTAGCGGCAAATTGACAGATACTGTTGGCCGTGTACCGGTAATGATATTCGGCTCGGTGGTATGTGTTATATGCAGCCTGTTGTATCCGTTGGTTAGTTCTGTTGGCGCTTTCCTGCTGCTCCGCTTCTTTCATGGCTTTTCTACCGGCTTTAAACCTACGGGTACCACCGCCTATATTTCCGATCTCGTGCCTTATCACAGGCGGGCGGAGGCGATGGGCATGGTTGGTCTTTTCAGTACCATTGGCCTGGCTATAGGCCCAGCCATAGGAGGTTTTATTGCAGCCAGGTGGAATATCTATGTTATGTTCCAGGTGTCTGCCGTATTTGCATTGTTATCTGTCGTAATACTGATAGGCGGCCTGAAGGAAACGCTCCCCAACCGCCAGCGTTTCAGTCCATCGCTGCTGAAGATCTCCCGCAACGAGATCTTTGAGCCGCTGGTAGTAGGCCCGGTGATCGTTACCTTCCTGACATTCCTGAGCTATGGTGCACTGCTGACGGTGATCCCGGATTTCAGCAACCACCTGGGCATTCATAATAAAGGGCTTTTCTTTACCTTCTTTACCGTGGCATCTATTGGCATACGCCTGCTGGCGGGCAAACTGTCTGACAAGCATGGCCGTGTACCGATACTGAAAATATCTGCGGCCATGATGGCTGTTTCACTGTTCATGCTGGCAGTTACTACCACCCCGTTCGTGATGATGGCGGCTGCTGTGATCTATGGCGTGTCAGTAGGTATTAACTCTCCTGCGGTTACTGCCTGGACGGTAGACCTGGGAGATCCTTCCTACCGTGGCCGCGCACTGGCTACCATGTACATTGCCATGGAAGCTGGCATCGGGCTGGGCGCTTATCTTTCTGCCTATATCTATCACAATAATGCGTCTTATTTCCCGGCTACTTTTGGTGTAATGGGCGTTGCCGCCCTGATGGCCACTGTTTACCTGATTGCCATCTATGATAACCGCCGGCTGAAAGTAATGTGGCGGCTGGTGCATATGAAGACGCACATCCGCAGATGGCTCTGAAACGCTGCCTGCAGCACGCAAAACGCAAAACGCGGAACACCTTGAGTTGTATCTCAGCGTTCCGCGTTCTGCTTTATGATATAGCGTGTTACAATCTTTCGTACAAGGCGCGCAGGCGGTCTCTTGTCATCTGCTGCTGCCAGTCTTTACCCAGGGCGTTCTCCCACAGTGGCGCCATGCCCAGGGATACGTCTATCATGGTGTTGAACTGCTCATCGCTCAAGCCTTTGGTAATATGCTGCGGGATGGTGATGTGATGTTTCTGCACCATCTCCTTAAACTCTTCCACGCCCTGCGGGTAGAACTCCTCCAGTTTGTCAAACACAACGCAATTGCCTACGCCATGATGGGTGCCCAACAGATAGCTGAGGCCATAGCTTACAGCATGCGCCACCCCTACCTGTGAGTAGGCGATGCTCATACCTCCGGCATAGGAAGCCATCATCAGTTTTTCATCTGCATCATCATCCCAATGCTGTTTTGTAAGGAATATCTCCTGGCACAGCGCCAGTGCCTTTTCTCCATAAGAGCGGCTGAACGCATTGAGGTAAGTGCCTTCCAGCGACTCCACACAGTGGATGTAACAATCCATAGCGGTATAGAAACGCTGGTTCACCGGTGCGTCCCTGATCAGCTCGGGATCCAGCACTATCTGGTCAAATGGTGTAAAATCGGAGTTAAGCCCCAGTTTTTTCGTAGGTCCGGTAAGTACCGTTGTTCGGCTAACCTCTGCCCCGGTGCCTGAAAGGGTGGGAATACCTGCTTTATATACGCCGGGTTGTTTTATGAGGTCCCAACCCTGGTAATCAGCGGAAGAACCGGGATTGTTCATCATCAGCGATACCGCCTTGGCCATGTCCATTGTGGAGCCGCCGCCAATACCGATGATACCGGATACCTGGCCGAATTCTGTCTTCAATTCATCCCGCAACTGATCTACATAGGTGGTTTTGGGCTCGTGCGTTACGTCAATGAACACGATCTTATCCTTGCCGCGCAGCGGTATACGGCTGGTGAACGCCGCCTTGTCCCTGAAAAAGTGATCTACAAAAAATATCATGGGGGCGTCTCCCTTACGCTGGGGCGCCAGTATCTCATCCAGCTGGTTAAAGGCCCCGCGGCCGAATATGACGTAACCTACCAGTTTAAAATTTCTGAATTTCATCCGCTCCTAAATTATAAATTGTTAATGCTCATTGTTAATTACAGCAGCTGCGTTGCTTTCTGCAGATCCTCAGGGGTGTCTATTTCCACGCCCATATATTCTGTTACCACCATTTTCATGGGAATGCCGTTCTCCAGGTACCGCAGGCATTCTATTTTCTCTGCATTCTCCAGCGGGCTTACCGGCAGCCGGGTAAACTCCAGCAGCGTTTGTTTACGGAAGGCATAGATACCAATATGTTCGTAGTAAATGCTGCGCGCTTCTTTGTTGCGAGGATAAGGTATAACGGAACGGGAAAAGAATAAAGCGTTAAAATGTTTATCGACCGCTACCTTAACATAGTTAGGGTCTTCTATGGATTTCCAGTCTTTCAGTTCCTGCATCAGGGAGGCCACCTGCACCTGCTTACCAGCCTCGCCTTCAAATACCTGCAGTAGCTTTTCCAGGGGGCCTTTCTGGGTAAAAGGCTCATCGCCCTGTACATTCACCACGATATCCACGTCCATATCCGCCACTGCTTCTGCAATGCGGTCGGTACCGCATTCATGCTCCTTCCGGCTCATTATGGCCTTGCCGTTGTTCTGAACGATCTCCTGGTAGATGATATCACTGTCGCAAACCACTATCACTTCGTCGAACACGCCGGTGTTCACCGTAGATTCGTATGTACGGAGTATCACGGATTTACCCCCCAGCTTAGCCATCAGTTTCCCGGGGAAACGGGTGGCGCCGTAACGGGCAGGTATTAAGGCTATCTTCTTCATAATGTTGTTATTCTGTGCTTATAACACGCTCTTAACGGCAGTCACCAGCTTGTTGGCCCTTTCCTTCACTTCCTGCTCAGTCCAGGCCAGGTTGATCGGTGTGCAGATGCAACGGTTGATGATAGCATCTGAAACAGGGAACTGCCTGATCTTATACAGCTCCATTGCCTGTTGCAGGCCGGGGGCAAAATGATTCAGGGTAGTGCTTTGCTTAAAGTGGTCCCAGTTGCGGATATAATGCCAGTTATTGTCATACCAGTAAAACGCGGCCAGTCCGGCAGCCTTCATGGCAGCAGCGGCAGCCCGCGCCTGGCTCTCTTCGGGCAGGAAAAAGCCCAGGAAAGTGGCGCTATCGCCTTCAGGGTCGGGCAGGCGGCGGAAGCTCACTTCCGGGATAGCCGCCAGGGCATCCTTAAAGATCTTCTTGGTATTCCGCTGGATGGCCAGGAAGTGGTCCAGCTTGCGTATCTGTGCCAGGCCTACAGCGGCATGCAGTTCAGAGATACGGAAATTGTATCCCATAAAGGGGTGCTGATCCGCACCGCGGTCTGCGCCCAGGTGGTCGTGCCCGTGATCAGAGAAGCCGTCGCACCTGATATACAGGTCCTTATCGCTGGTCACCACGGCGCCGCCTTCGGCACAGGTGATGGTTTTTACAAAGTCGAATGAAAATGCCCCGGCGTGGCCGATGGTACCCAGCGCCTTGCCTTTATAGCTGGCGCCGAATGACTGGCAGGCGTCTTCCAGGAGTATCAGGTTGTGCTTTTCGCAGATGGCTTTCAGTGCATCCAGGTCTGCCATGGCGCCGCACATATGTACCGGCATCACCACCTTTGTACGGGGGGTAATAGCGGCTTCCACAGCCCTGGGATCCAGGGTAAGGGTATCATCTATATCAACCAGAACGGGAGTGGCTCCCACGGAGAATATACTTTCAAAGCTGGCCACAAAAGTGAAAGTAGGCATGATCACTTCGTCGCCTGCGCCTACACCCAGGGCCGCCAGGGCGGTAGTAAGGGCGGTAGTGCCGCTGGAGGTAAGCTGTGTGTAGGGTACGTTCAGTTTGCTGCTGATGGCATTCTCCAATTCTTTGGCTTTCCAGACGCCCTTGCGGGGACCATCAAAACCATAACGCATGAAAATACCGGTTTCCAGTACATCATTCACTTCTTTCCTTTCCTCAGCACCAAATAGTTCATATCCAGGCATATGCTATTGATTTTAATTAATGATAAAGCTTCCTTTTTTATGTCGTTTGCAAAGGTAGTATAATCAAATTTGCCTTACAGCTAAAAACTATATATCTTTTGCTAAATTTTCGACATGCGTTTCCTCCTGTATACTATTCCTTTGGCATTTGTATTAGCCACTACAGGGTCTGCAGCCCGGGCACAGCAAACAGCCGAGCAGGCAATCGGGCAATTAATGCAGCAGCAAATAAGCGCCTGGAACCAGGGCAATATCCGTGCATTTATGGATACTTACTGGCAGTCGGATTCGCTGCTTTTCATTGGTAAATCCGGCATTACCTATGGCTGGCAGGCTACGCTGGATCGTTATAAAAAGTCATACCCCGACACTGCCGCCATGGGTCAGCTGCAATTTAAGCTGCTGGAGTTTAAACAGTTAACGCCTGAACTCTGTTTTCTTGTTGGTAAATTTCAACTGCAACGCAGTATCGGCAACCTGGAAGGGCATTTCAGCCTGCTCATCAGGAAAGTGAATGGTGCCTGGGAGATCATTGCAGACCACAGCAGTTAGCTACTTCCTGAAAAAAGAAAACCATCCCAGGAATGGGACGGCCTGCTATACACCACAACATTAAAGAAGAACTATGACTAAACACTGTTCCCTGAAATTACATAAAAGTTAATGTTGACGAGAGTTTCAACTAATCGATATGGTGAGTCGTTATGTTCGATGTTCGTCCTTATCTCTTTTATTCTCCCGCACAGTTTTATTTTCTTTTTCCGGCATTTCAGAAAGGTCTCCCCGCAACGGATTGGTGAAGTTGCTGGCTTTCCGGGTTTTCAGTATTTCTGCTGGTTTCTTTTCCTTGTCCACCTTTGTTTCCCCGGTTCCCTTCTTATTACTGGATGTATTTTTATGTTGACTAGGCATGTTGCTCTTTTTTGGCGTTCTAAAGTGTTGTAGTATACTTTACAAAGTTTGTTCCAGTGCAGTAAGTCAGGCTGGGGGCGGCTAAAGCATTTATTGTGACGCGGTAATTCCACAACCTGTACTACCCCATTTCCCCAAACAGTGGGTAAACTAAAGTTGTATCCCGGCTGTCACTCGATTGCAGTCTGCCGCTTTAGCCTTGATTGTCAGGCCCGAAGAGCGGGCACAGAAATTGAATTACCTTCTTCGTTCCCCCGTTCATCAATCACCCTTTAAATTTTGGTTTGTTATGAAGATGCAGTTACGTGACTGGTGGGTGCTCAAAAGAGTTTTGAGGCAGCGCTACCCCCAGCTATCCGACGAAGACCTCGAAGTTACCTATGGCAAAGAACAGGAATTGATAGCCTGCTTGCAACAGAGAACCGGGAAGTCGAAAGAAGAAGCAAAAAGGATCATAAAAAGTATTCAGGTAGCATATTTGCAGCCCTCATTACTGTAAGAATGCAAATCTTAAAATCCTTTTATTATGATCATGCACACAGATCTTATCAACACCCTGCAAGACCTTGTACGTGTCAATAACGACCGGTCGGCAGGGTATGATAATGCCGTTACAGAGGTAGACGATCCGGGATTACAGCACATTTTTCAGTCTATGGCTGATCAGAGCAGGGAGTACGCCTTTGAACTCAATAAGTTCATAAAAGCTGGCGGCGGACAGGAAGAGCCTGATACCAGCATGGCTGGCGATCTGTATCGTACCTGGATGGACCTGAAGGCTGATTTCACCAACAGCGATTCCAGCGTGCTGGCCTCCTGTGAATATGGCGAAGATGTAACGCTACGGGTATACAACATGGCCCTCAGCAATGAAGTGGAGATCCCCGGCGATATGCTGGATGTTATTACCCGGCAGCAGGGAGAGCTCAGGCTGTCACACGACCGGATCAAAAAATACCGCGATCTGGAGAAAGAAAGCAAATGAGTTATCTATTGAATATCAAGGGTTGAAACGCATTGTTTCAGCCCTTGGTGTTTTTGTTAACATCCGCTTTACAAAAAAGACTGTCCAATTTTCATTCTGCCACACTATATTTGTTCCTTGTGATTTTAACCCTGCCTCTGAACAACTCAATCTAATTTTAGCCCGATTCTATCTCAAACCGGTATTCATTTAATCCTTTACACTTAACTGGTAATAATGACCGGCATTTTCAGATTTGCGGCACTGTTGTGCATAAGCCTTTCTTTTATCTGCTGTGCTAAAGACACAGCTGTAAACCCTGTTGTAAGCGATACTACGGGTTTTGTTTCTGATTCATTCCCTGAAAACAAGGTAGACCGTGCTTTTTTGCTGCGCCTGGTGAACGGGCTGCGCAGCCGGGGCTGTAATTGCGGCGATTCCAAAATGCCTCCGGTACCTTCTGTCAGCTGGAACGGTACATTGGAAAAAGCAGCCTGGCTGCATAGTAAAGACATGTCTGAGCAATCGTATTTTGATCATATTGCCCCGGGCGGGTCTGACCCGGGGCAGCGCCTGGATGCGGTTGGTTATCCCTGGCTGCGGTACGGAGAAAACATTGCCACCGGGCTTACGGATGAACAGGCAACCGTACTGGGCTGGCTCACCAGCCCCAAGCATTGCAGGAATATGATGGATCCGAACTTTACAGAAATGGGAGTGGGCAGGTATGGAAAATTATGGACCATGGAATTAGGTACGCGCAAATAAATCATGGCGGCGGCAGCTTCTTTCTCCACCAGCGCCATACCACATAAAGGTAGGCAGCAAGGGTAAGTACCAGCCAGGCGTAAAAGAATATCAGGCGGCCGGGCGTTGATTCGTCCGGCACCCCCATCCCCAGGAAAAGGCCCAGGAATACATTTACCAGCATCCAGAAAAGCCCCAGGAACATGGTGCGCATGATCTTCACAAAAAACTGCACCATTACCGAATTAAAAGGGTCTTTCTGTTCTTCTTCGGGTTGCATAAGCGGGTTTATTAACTGGTTACTCCCATCAGGGCAGGCACAATTTCATTAACGCCGCACTATCGCCTCTGAATACATTAAAATCTACGATTGTTTTTATACCGTTCACCCTGCCAATATCACTGTGCTGCCAGAAAAGCCACTCCCGGTTTACACGGGGCCGCTCTTTCTGGTAATAATGGGCTATCCATAGCGGGTAGTCATTAAACTCATCCCCAAGGTAGGTATTATAGAACTTCAGGTTAGTATAAATAATGGGCTTTATCCCGTAAGCTTTTTCCATCTCTTCCAGCCAGATCTTTGCCGTGCTTCTGATCACGGCGGCAGGCTGGTTATTGTGCATTTCTATATCCAGCACGGGTGGCAGGTCGCCTGATTCCAGCTGTACCACATTCCGGAAATTGATAGCTTGTTTGATGGGGTCACGGGTAGAATAGAAGAAGTGATAGGCGCCGCGTACCAGTCCTGCTTTTCCGGCCTTGTCCCAGTTGCGCTTAAACGCTGCATCCTGACGGGTAATGCCCTCTGTAGCCTTAATAAAGGTAAAGGATATACGTATCTTATCCACCTGCATCTGCCTTACCGCCTCCCAGTTTATTTCACGCTGGAATTTTGACACGTCTATACCATGTATGGAATAATTCACGGGCATATCAATTCCGAATTCCTCATACCGTACAAAGTTCAGCGCTTCCTGCCGCTGCTGCCACCATAACCATGCGGCCACGGCAGCGGCCACCATTACCATAAGTATAAGCAGTAAACGTCCCGGTTTTTTCTTCCTCATTGATATTTAACAGTTGTCAGCTGAAAGCTACCGTTGTCAGTCATTGCAACTGACAACTAATAACTTACCTGTTTAGCGGTACAAGTATAGCGTAATATTTTTTACTATTACATCTATACTTGTCTTAATTTTACACACAAAGTATCTGATCAATGCCTGATTTTAACCTGAACGACACCCTGAACCTTATTTCGAAATTCACCCTTCGCCGGGGATGGAACGCAGGCAAAGTACTGGCCAGTTACTTTCTGAGCAAATGGAGTGGCAAGCCGGTTCAATGGGGTTATCCTATCTCCATTTCCTTTGAGCCTACCACCTCCTGTAACCTGCGCTGCCCCGAATGTCCCAGCGGGCTCCGCGCCTTTACACGGCCTACCGGTATGTTGCAGCAGGACTTTTTCAGGAAGACAATTGATGAGATCTCCAAAGATCTGCTGTACCTGATATTTTATTTCCAGGGCGAGCCTTACCTGAATCCTGGTTTCCTCGATATGGTGAAGTATGCCGGTGAAAGGGGACTCTATACTGCCACCTCTACCAATGCGCACTACCTTACGGATGCGAACGCCCGTAAAACAGTAGAAAGCGGCCTTGACAGGCTGATCATATCCATTGACGGCACCACGCAGGACGTATATACGCAGTATCGGGTAGGCGGTAACCTCGAAAAAGTGATACAGGGCGCTAAGAACATTGTGAAGTGGAAAAAAGCGCTTAACTCAAAAAAGCCTTTTGTATTCTTCCAGTTCCTTGTGGTAAAACCTAATGAGCATCAGATTGAGGATATTAAGCAACTGGCTAAAGAGATTGGTGTGGATGAAGTGCGTTTCAAAACTGCCCAGGTATATGATTATGAAGAAGGCAACCGCCTTATTCCTACCATAGATAAATACAGCCGCTATCACCGTAATGAAGATGGCACTTACAGCATTAAGAATAAGCTAGGTAATCACTGCTGGCGTTTGTGGCATTCCCCGGTCATTACCTGGGACGGGCTGGTAGCGCCCTGCTGCTTTGATAAGGATGCACAGCATAAACTGGGAGATCTGAAACAGCAGTCTTTCCGCGAATTGTGGTTTAATGAACAATATGTACGTTTCCGTACCCAGATCATGGAAGGTCGTAAGAATATAGATATCTGTTCCAACTGTAGTGAAGGCACCAAGGTGTGGGGCTAACGGTGCCGTATATATTAATACTCTTCCTGTGAGTTGGAAGCAGCCGTCCGGGTTTCCGCTTTTTTACGCGCTTTCTTTTTCCTTCTGTGCTGCTGGTATTTATTGAACAGGTTGATACCCAGGCGTACCCCAACAAACTCCAGTACAGTCATAAATGCGCCGGTGGCAAATGTTTTGAACTTCCCACTTTGCCAGGCTATGCCGGCAATACGTGATACCAGCCCGAAAGTACCCTTGTGTTTGCCGAGCCCGGGTACTACAGAGTTAATGGCCATCTTCCCATAGTTCTCTTTAAAAAAGTCAACCCGGTCTGCCAGGTCTGTTTCAAGTTTGCGGCTGCGTTTCTTCAAACGTGCAACTTCCAGCTCCAGTGTTTCAACATTGGTGATCTTCTTCACCTTCTGCATGGCGTAGTCATTTAATCATTAAAAATGGCGTTTAAGGAATTTATTTATGCTACCGGTTCCTGCGTGGGAGCCGGCTCCTCTTCTTCTTCCTCCTGCTCATCGTCTGACATTCCTTCCAGCATCTCTGCCACCAGCATATTTGACAGCGGACGCTGGATAAGGCTTTTGCGGAAAATCAGGATCAGTAGCAGCAGTACTACAAACAGCCCTGCCGCACAGGAGAAGCCGATGGTGTAACTGCCTGTCATTTCACCGATCCAGAAGCCCACCACCATACCCAGGAAGACCACTACAAAGAAGAACAGCAGGAAAGCCATCATAATAGAAAAGAATAGTCCCAAAGCTTTTGATAGCTTTCCTGCTGCCTGGAGCTTAATGAGATCCACCCGGGTTTCCAGGTATTCCCTGGCCACTTTCCCGGTCTGGTTAAAATAATTGCTGAAATTTTCTTCCATGCAAATGAATTTAGTGCGAAGGGGTTATGCCAGTTCATTCTCAATGGCATCCTCAAAATGCTCCTTTTTCTTTTTGAAACGGTCCTTCAGCTTATCTGACTGGTACTTTAATTTTTCTACCAGCTCATCTTTTTTGTCGGAGTTCAGGAAGTAACCAACGGCTACCCCTACAGCGGCGCCTACAATGAAGGAAACAACGGCTTTTGAACTGTTACTCATGGTCATTATTTTTTTAAATGAAACATTAAAATTTTTAATCAGGGTAATTTACGGGTACAAACATTATTCCACAATTCGCTACCGCTGCCAAAAATACCGCTTTTTGCGGTTCGTCGAAAATCATGTAGGTTTGAGAGAGACCTTATCATATACTGTATATGAGCTACATCGACAATCAACGCTTGAAACAGATCTTTTTCCTGCTGATAATAGTGTTCTGGGGCGTACTGCTCTTTTCTGAGCTGTATGGCCTTTTCCCGGGATTTCTGGGGGCGGTAACACTCTACATTCTGTGCCGCAAGTGGATGCTGCGCCTTGTAGAAGAGCGCAAGTGGAAAAAAAGCGTGGCGGCGGCTACGCTGATGGTGCTTTCCTTTATCATTATCCTGCTGCCTTTTGGCCTGCTGATAAATATGCTGACAGCTAAAGTAAGCTATGCCATCAGCCATTCTTCAGAACTGATACAGGGCTTCGAAACGGTCAACCAACGATTGCAGGAGGCTACCGGTTTTGACATTCTTTCTGAAACCCGCCTCCAGCGGATGCAGGAGAACCTTACCAACTTCCTGCCCACGTTCCTGGGCGCCACCTTCAATACACTTACCGCGATAGCCATCATGTACTTCGTGCTGTACTTTATGCTTACCTGCGCCCGTGAGATGGAAGCCGGGCTCGCCGATTATATTCCGTTAAGGGAAGAAAATGTGGATCGCCTGGGTAGCGAACTGAAAAAAATGGTGATCGCCAACGGTATTGGTATTCCGCTGATCGCAGTTATCCAGGGCATTGTAGCCCTGATCGGTTACTTCATCTTTAAAGTGCCACAGCCTGTTTTCTGGTTCGTGGTAACCTGCTTTACCGCCATGCTCCCTATTATCGGGGCTGCGGCAGTGTATGTGCCCATGGGTATTTTCCTGATTGCGGACGGGCATACCTGGAGCGGACTGGGGATATTGATCTACGGGTTTGCGGTAGTAGGCGCATCAGATAACGTTTTCCGTTTCCTGCTGGCCAAAAGAATAGGAGATGTGCACCCGCTCATTACTGTGTTTGGCGTGATCGTAGGTGTCAGCCTTTTTGGTTTTATTGGGCTCATCTTTGGCCCCCTCCTTATTTCGATGTTTATCCTGTTGGTGCAGATCTACTCCAACGAATTCCTTTCCAGGAAAAGGCAGGTGAAGGTGGTAAAAACAGAAAGATCCTCCTGAGCGGGTTATTTGTAGTAATTGTTCTGCTGTATATAAGCTGCCACATTATCCGGCACCAGGTAGCGGATAGATTTCCCCTCCTGTATCCATTTGCGGATACTGGTAGAGGATATCTCCAGTAAAGGTGCATCCAATACCTGTATTTGGGCGCCATAGGTCTCTGTAACTTCATGCCCCGGCCGCTTGTAGATATAAATGGGATAATGCTTAATAATCTGCTCGTAATTCTTCCAGCGCTGTATATTCTGGAAACTGTCACTGCCCATGATCACGGTAAACTCCTGCGTAGGAAATTTTTCCGACAGATAGGTAAGGGTATCTATTGTAAAGGAAGGCCTTGGCAGTGAAAACTCGATATTACTGGCCCGCAGCCTGGACTCTCCCTGTACGGCCAGCTCTGCCAGATGAAACCGGTGATGTTCATTCAGTAAAGTGGAAGAAGGTTTCAGCGGGTTTTGCGGTGATACCACCAGCCATACTTTATCCAGATCCGTGTTATAGGCGACATAGTTAGCAATTATAAGGTGCCCGGTATGTATAGGATTAAAAGACCCGAAATACAAGCCAATCTTCATGCGCAGCTTTTATTGAGCTAATATATAAATTCCAGTGTCCAAATCCCAAATTCCAAAGCATAATTTATACGGCGCAGATAATCAGCAATGCATTATTGATGAATAAGCACCTTTATACTTATTCAAGCGGTTTGAATTGCTCAAACACCATCCCGCAATCTTTACAATAGTGGATGGCGCGGCAGAGAGTGGAACCAAAGGGGGAACGAAGGTAGGTGTTACTACTGTTGCAATGCGGGCAGGGTGTGTTGAGCATGATCTCCGCACGCAGCTCTCCCTGATGTACCTGAGGGGTGGCAATACCAAAATTGCGGAGCTTCTCCTTAGCGACTTCAGATAAGCGGTTGCTGTGCCAGTGTACCGTTTTATCAATGCTTACTTCAACCGGGAGGCGGGTCTCTCGGTTTACTACTTTCCTGATCTGTTCCTGTATAAAGCTTATTGCAGGGCAGGCAGCAAAAGTGGGGATCATTTTTATCTGTACCGTATTATCATGAAACGCTACATCAGTGATCATACCCAGGTCCAGTACGTTCAGCACGGGTATTTCCGGGTCCATTACCTGTTCCAGCGCCTTGTAGACATTTGTTATGGTATTATCAGCAGTCATGATGTATTTATTACCAGCGGGCGGTCGGGTCCAGGCGGAACACTTCTCCCATTTCCTGCAACAGGGGCTGCAGGTGTGGGGTGTGGTTGCCCTTGCGTCCGCCGTACTGCGGGATTAGCGTTGCAGGATCAGGCATATTCAGCGAAGCTTTTACCAATACCGTATTAACTGCATCCAGCCATCTCTGATAAAGCGCCTGCTCTCCCGGGTAGATACCTGCATTTATAAGGCCCTGTTCATCGTTGCCAGGTTCAAAGATACCAGCCGCCAGTGGAAAGCACTGATCCAGTGCAGCCTGCATACGTTCGTAGCTCTCCCCCCCTGCTTTGCATAGCTGTAATATCCAGGCGTCAGCATGCAGGGTGTGGTACTTAAGTTCGCCCTTCAGTTTGCGGCTCAGCTGTTGCAGCGGTTCAAAGCTGCTCTGCTGCAGACTATCATACCGTACCGCCTCTGCATGGTCAAAGAGAAAATGCCGCATAAGGCTGAAATCATAGGTGCCGATAGGCATTTCTACCAGGTGGCAGCACTTAAAGTCCTGCTCCGCCCGCATAAATGCAAACTGGTCAGGGTCTTCGCCATCCAGCTGCTCCTGCAGTATGCGGTATAATGCCCAGGCATGGCCTATTTTGTCCTGCGCCATAGAAGAGAAGGCAATGTCTTCTTCCATAACAGGTCCCAACCCGGTCCATTCGGAATTGCGGTGACCCAGGATCAGTTCATCATCCGCCATTTTGGTGATCAGTTCTGCAATTGCGTTTTTCATCATGGTGCTTTACTGCCTTTTACCTTGTTGATCTTTTCCATTACCTTGAACCCACTGGCATCTCTATACGTTTTCTCCTGGTTGTTTGCAAACATGTCTTCATCTTCCGCATCAAATGCAAGAATATCGGCGCTGCGCACTACCCAGAGGTTTACGCACTTCTTACGACGCCCAAACTGTTCTTTTGCAAATACCAGCGCCATCTGCGGGTCTGGAGCATGTACACAACCTACATGCTCGTGATGTGCGCCTCTTTTCTCCTGGTGAAATACTTCATAGCTATTCCAGTTTTCACCTTCTTCCACTTTTATCGGTTCATCCGCATTTCCCAGCTTTAACCGGTTCACGCGGGGGTCAAATGATTGGTTGTTCATTGTCAGCTTTTAGCATTAGTTTACGCTACCGGCATTGCCTTTCTTTCAGATATATTCATCAGGGCCTTTCTTACCCAGCGGCCTTCGGCCTCCGCCCATCTGCGTACCTGCAGTCTTTCCTTATTGCAGGGACCATCGCCGTTGATCACTTTGAAGAACAGGTCCCAATCAGGATCAGTGTATTCCCAGCGACCGGTTGCGGTGTTCTTATGCAACAGGGGATCGGGCAGGCTCAGGCCCAGCTCCCATATCTTGGGCACATAGGTATCGAGGAACTGGTTACGCATGTCGTCGTTGCTGGCCATCTTCACTTTCCACTGCATCAGCTTTTCCGAATGGCTGGATACCTTGTCCGGAGGGCCAAAAAAATGCATGATAGGCTGCCACCAGCGGTTCAGGGCATCCTGCAACATGGCCTTCTGCATAGGTGTGCCCGTAGCAAGTTCGAGTAAAGCGTCATGCCCCTGTTTCAGGTGAAAGCTTTCTTCATAGCAGATACGTTCCAGTGCCCGGCAATAAGGTCCGTAAGAGCCTTTTGAATTGGCTACCTGGTTTACAATGGCGGCGGCATCTATTAAAAAGCCGATCACCGTCACATCAGCCCAGGTCATAGCCGGGTAATTGAAAACATTGGAATATTTGGATTTACCGCTGAGCAGGTCGTTGATCATGGACTCCCGGGTTTTTCCAAGCGTTTCAGCAGCGTTATAAAGCAATTGCCCGTGCCCTACCTCATCCTGTACTTTTGCAATAAGGGCCAGCTTGCGTTTAAACCCGGGTGCGCGGGTGATCCAGGTACCTTCCGGTAATGCCCCGATCACTTCAGAATGTGCATGCTGTTCTATTAAGCGTATCAGCTGCCGGCGGTATTCAACTGGCATCCAGTCTCCGGGCTCTATCTTTTCTCCACGGGCAATACGATCTTCAAAGGCGGCCAGCTTTTCAGGGTCGTCATGCAACTGCTCGTCCCGCAATTGCTTTTTATTGGGTTCGTCGAAAATGTATCCGCCACCGTACATAGCGAGATTGTTTTGGTTGATTGTAAATTACGATTTTTTGGGCGTACCACGGAAAATCCTTTATCTTAACATCATTCGTAAAGCCTGATGATGTTACCCGCTGCCTGGAGTATATTATCTGTTCTTCTATCTGTTACAGGGGTCTGCAAAGAAGCGTCAGCCAATAAGCAGGAACCGCCTGTGGTGAAAGTGATGTTTGTAATGGATCAACGCCCGGACGATCCGTCCTCCGACACTTTATTTTATCCTGCCCGCAGGCTTAAATGGTCTGATTTCAGGGGTACCCCTTCACGCGGGGGGCCCAGCGCCGCAGTGGCATTTACCAGTTTTTCCTATGAGGGCAGCAGCCTGTTACGGAAAGATACCCTGCAAATTACCCTCAGGTTGCAGGTGTTCTTTATCCGGAGCGCCTCCTGGGTAAGGGGTGGAAGTATGGACAGTTACAGCCTGGCCCATGAGCAGCTGCATTTTGACATTACCTACCTGGTTGCCCGCCGCTTCATGAATAAGGTTCGGGAACTGCCGCTCACGAAAGAGGATTTTGACAGCATGATCCAGTATGAATACCTGGAGTCTTTCCGGGAAATGAACCGCCTGCAGGAAGGCTTTGACGGTGAAACACGTCATGGCACCGTCATATCCGCACAGCTGGATTGGAACAGGAAAATAGCCCGCCAGCTGGAAGATATCGGTACTGGTCCCTGAGCCGCAGACAACTTAGCCTGTTTGGCCGACACGATCCCGCTATCTGCACATGCCACACAACTTTTGAGGCCGGATGCACGTATTTTAAACCTGAAAACGTTTAATTATAGTTAAATTTAGCGTCTTTTAAACCGTCTATTATGTTTACTACCTGTCGTAAAACAGCGTGGATTGCTGTAATATCCCTGTTTGTGCTGGGCGCCTGTAAAAAAGATCATGGCGAACCGGTAAAGCCCGCTACGGATGGCGGTGACGGAGGCATAGCCGTCTCATCCAAAGATTCTATGTACTTTATTTTCAAGGATCAGTACCTGTGGAACGATGTCATCCCCGACTCAGCGACCTTTAAGCCGAACAGTTACGCTAATGCAAAGGATATGTTCAATGCACTGACATCCTACAAAAAAGAGAACGGCAGCAACCTGGATCATTATAGCTTCCTGGACAATGGCGCCGTAGCAGAAGAAATCGGAGAAGGGATCGCCGGAGACTTTGGTATTGATGTTGGTTATAATAGCACATCCGACCTGCGTATTGTATATGTATATCCCGGCTCTCCGGCTTATCAGCAGGGCATACGCCGTTCCTGGCAAATAACAGCAGTTAACAACAACAGCAACATAGATTATGACGGGGATCAGGGACCGAATGTAACAAGGTTGGTAGATGCCATTTACTATAGCAATAACGTTACGCTCACACTCAAAAAACCCGATGGCACTTCCACAACGCTTACGATAAATGCTGCCCAATATAACATTAACCCGGTGTTATACAGCAGTGTGCTAAACCTGGCCGGGAAAAAAATAGGGTACATCGTATTTAACCAATTCATTGACCTGCAAAAGGCCCGGGCGAATATTGATGTGGCCTTCACAGCATTTGGCGGCGGAGTAACAGACCTGATCGTGGACCTTCGTTACAATGGCGGGGGCTCAGTTGAAACCGCTGAATACCTGGCCAACCTGATCGCGCCAGCGTCTGTGGGAACCAATAACAAAACCCTCATGTACAGAGAGTATTTCAACGCTTCTCTTACCAAGCATCAATACAGCAGGTTCCTGGGCAACAAAAAAGTGCCAGGCGCCAATTATACCTGGGGAGAAGTGTTTGACGACTGGGTGAACAACCCCAGCTTTTATTTTCAAAAGCAGGGAAACCTTGATATCAGCAATGTAGTATTCATTGGCACTGGCGCTACTGCTTCTGCCAGCGAACTGTTGATCAACATACTGAAACCTTACATGAATGTTAAACTGGTGGGCGATACCACTTATGGCAAACCGGTGGGTTTTGTTGGGATCAATGTTGCCGGTTATGATATGTACGCAGTATCCATCTGGTCCAAGAACTCGCAGGGACAAGGCGATTATTTCCATGGCATGTTCCCTACCGATCTGCCGGTTTCCGCCGACGAAGAGCACGAAGATTTTTCGAAGGATTGGGGCAGCACAAATGAAGTATACCTGCGCAGAGCTTTAAAACAATTAGGAGTGCCCGAATCAGCACTTGGCCGCAAATCTGCCGCAACCGAAAACCTGCGTACACTGAAAGTGGAAAGTGCCATACCGCATAAACGCTTTAAAGGCATGATAGAAACAAGAATTAAACTTAGATAACCCAACTGTTATAAATGAAAAAAGGCTGCTCAAACAAATCGAGCAGCCTTTTTTATTTATGAAAAGCACCTATTGCTTATAGATCACCTTTGAACGCAGCTGTTCCCCGGCAGACATACCATCCGCAACATCTATTGCTGTTCTTACCGTTTGCACCGCCTGGTAATAAAACCGCGGGTCTATCCGCTCAAACTCATCACTGGCCCGGTGATAATCCGCATGATCCTCTACCCCGAAATAAAGAAAGGGTATTCCTTTTCTATGAAACTCATAATGGTCGCTCTGATTGGTCCAGTCATTACTCCCCTCTTCCGGCTTGTCATGCCCCATCAGCACTTTCAATGCGCTGCTGTCTGCCACCTTGCTAATGAATTGTTTCAGCGCCGGGTAATGATGAGTGCCACACACATACAGTTCTCCCTTCTCATTACGGCTTACCATATCCATGTTGATATTGAGCTTAATACGTTCCAGCGGTACGGGAGCTTGCTGCAGAAAAGCTTTGGCGCCCTGCAGCCCCTCCTCCTCGCCATCCAGCGCAGCAAATATCAGCGTATGTTTGGGAGGATGCTGCTTATAATATCTGATCAGCGACAGTAAGGCAGCAGCGCCGGATGCATTATCATCTGCTCCGTTATAAATACTGTCTGCCTGGTTGCTCCCGCTTCTGATGCCTAGATGGTCATAATGTCCGGTGATCACAATGACGTCTGCCGTCTTACCTGGAATATATCCGTACAGGTTAGTACCCATTACCCGCTTTTCTCCCTCCATAAAATAGAAAGGGTATTCATAAGTGCCGTGATATGCCTGCAGGCCGGCCTGTTTGAAACGGTCGAGTATATAGAATTGCGCCAGCCGGTTTCCTTTGGTTCCGGTTCTGCGCCCCTCGAACCTGTTGTCGCTCAGGGTACGGATGTCTTTTATTAATTGCAGGGAATCAATGTCCCTTTGCTGGGCAGCAGCGCCTAATGCGGTCAACAGACAAATACTGGCAAGATGTAGCCTTTTCATATCATTCGGATTGTGAATTACGAATTTAACGATTCGCTACTATCCCGGCTATATTATTTCAGGAGCTGAAAGGCGATAAAACTACAGATATATGCCAGGGCGGTCATATATACCAACTGTATGGCGGGCATCTTCCAGGATTTTGTTTCCCTTTTTACAATGGCCAATGTACTCATACACTGCATGGCAAAAGCATAAAACAACATCAGGGAAAAACCGGTGGCCAGGGTATAGACGGGGGTGCCGTCTGCCCGCACCGCGGCAGACATTTTCTCGCGCAGGGTGGCATCATTATCTTCCGGGCTTTCTCCCACACTATAGAGGGTGGCCATGGTGCCCACAAAAACTTCCCTGGCGGCAAAAGAGGTGATCAGTGCAATACCTATTTTCCAGTCAAAACCCAGGGGACGGATCACAGGTTCTATGCTGTGGCCTAAAATACCTGCATAAGAATTCGCCAGTTTCTCTGATTGATAGGCTTTATCCAGTTCTTCCTGCTGGTCAGGATTGGCGGCCATCAGCTTTTCATATTTGGCGTGTACAGGTTCCATTCTTCCACTGGGACCATATGAAGCAAGGAACCAGAGGATGATTGAGATCACCATGATCACCTTACCCGCATCCATAACAAATATCCTGGCTTTCTCCAGCATGGTGGTACCTACATTCTTCCAGCGGGGCGCACGGTATACGGGCAGTTCCATAATGAAATAACTTTTCTCCCTGATCGCCACAAACCATTTCAGGATGGCGGAAATTACCAGGGCCATAAAGAAACCCAGCAGGTAAAGCCCCATCATCACCAATCCCTGCAGGCTCAGAAAACCCAGCACTTTATGATCCGGTACCACCAGGGCGATCATCACGGTATAGATAGGCAGCCGCGCAGAGCAGCTCATCAGCGGCGTTACCAGTATAGTGATCAATCGTTCTTTTTTGTTCTCAATACTGCGGGTAGCCATAATAGCCGGTACCGCGCAGGCCACCCCGCTGATCAGCGGCATAACAGACTTTCCGTTCAGCCCAACCTGGCGCATCAGCCGGTCTGTTAAAAAACTGATCCGGGCCATATAACCTGTATCTTCCAATACGGTGATCAGGCCAAAGAGGATCATGATCTGCGGGATGAAAACGGCAATGCCGCTGATTCCCGCCAGGATCCCGTTGATCAGTATATCGCTTAGCTTATTATCCGGCAATACATTTGTCAGCCAGCCGCTCAGGGATCCAAACGCAGCCTCGATGCCGTCCATCGGGTAAGAAGCCAGCCAGAAAATGCTTTGAAACAGCAGGAATAGCACCACCAGCAATATCACATAGCCCCAGAAGCGGTGCAGCAGGATATTGTCCAGCTTTTCGGTCTGCAGCTGCTTTTCCAGCGGATCTGCCTCCACCACGGCTGCCTTCATGATATGCTTGATGCGGGCATACCGCTGCATGATCTCTTCTGCCTGAACCTTGGTCTTGTTGAAGCGATGTTCCTGCAATGTATTCCTGATGGCCAGTTTTTGCCCGCCGTTCAGGAAATGCAACTCGTTACTGTTCACGGCAATATGCAGGGCTGCGTAATCGCTGCGAACCTGTACATGTTGCTTGATCTCGTCTACCACTTCCGGCGCCATGGCATGACTGTCCACAAAATCGCGCGCCGGCAGCCGGAAATTTTCCCGGGCCACGAGGTCTATATTCTTCTTTAATTCGGAAATTCCTTTGTTCTTACGTGGGTTAATGGCTACCACCGGTACTCCCAGCTCCCTTTCAAGGCCTGCCAGATCAATTTCCACGCCTTTTTTACGGGCAATGTCCATCATGGTGAGGGCAATGATCACCGGGATCTTCAGGTCTATGATCTGGGAACAAAAAAGCAGGTTGCGTTTCAGGTTGGAGGCATCCGCGATAATGAGGATCATGTCGGGACGGTCGTTCCCTTTGGGGTTCACCAGCACATCGTAGGTCACAAACTCGTCGGCGCTTTTAGGATACAGGCTGTAGGTACCCGGGAGATCTATAATGTTGGCATGCAATGCAGCTGAGATACCGCTGGTGCCTGTTTTTTTGTCAACGGTTACCCCCGGGAAATTACTAACCTTCTGATTTAAACCCGTTAATGCATTAAAAAGTGAGCTTTTTCCACTATTCGGATTTCCTACCAGCGCAATGTTTATAGATGCCTTAGTCGTTGCCTGCATTCCTTACCCTTATCATCGAAAGTTTGAAATATGCAAAGCTATACAATTAAAGGTCAGGGTAATGATCAAATCCGGAAAAAATGAAAAACCACGGTGGAGACCGTGGTATTCATTTCTTCCGTTAACTATTGAACTTATTGTTGATGATTGAAAACTTATTTTAACATATTATAAACGCTGTACAGGATCATGGAGGCACTTTCTATCGCCGGTGCGTTCACCTGAGCGGTAACATTGGCGCCTGTGCTTACGGTAGCCGCTTCTTTTTGGGTGGAAGGGGTATCATTCCTCTCCTGCCGGTCGTCCCGTTGATAACGGTAATTATCCTGCAGCGAATCTCTGCCAGTATGTTTACGATCGCGGCTTTCGTTCGTATCCTTATGCACTTTCTCTATGCTGATATTGTCCAGCCCGTCTATCGTCATCCTCAGCTGTACCGGTCCGTCATGGTCACGATCCCATTCGTCCCACTCATCCCACCAGTCTTCTTTCCAGCCCCTCACAAAGTGGTAGCGGTGGTAAACTTCCGGGTCAACTTCTATATTCTTACCTACGGGCACTTTCACCACAACGGTCACTTTTTGTTCACGGAAACTGGAGTTTCGCGGTATACTGAGACCGGCGGGCAGGTAGAGCAGGGAGTCCTGCTGGTTCAGCTGGAACTGTATTTCGTTGGCCAGTCTTTTTGCCTGGGCAATGGTACGGCCACGGGAACTGCGTATCACCTCTACCTGGAAACTGTCCGTAGTGCTCTTTTCCAGTTTTACCCGGATATTGTCAATGATAGCGGTATCATCTGTCACCCGGAGATCGCCTTCAAAGAAATCCACATCATCCATTTCCACCTGATCTTCAGTCTTCTTGATGATCAGCTTACCTTTACTGGGCTGGATGATCGTATAATTGTCTTTCTGGCGGTAGCTGGTCCTGAAGTCTTTGGCTACAGACGCAATCAGCCAGATAGCGCAGATCAGGCCAATCACCCACAGAAAGCTGAGCGTATAGCCCACATAGCGGTTGGTTTGCTTTATACCGGTAAGCTTACGGATAAGGAACATTACAAGGGCTACTACCGGTATACCTGACAGCAGGATTACAGCAGGCCAGAACAGGGTATTTTGCAATGGAGAAGCCAGCAAGAGGCTTTTCAGCGGGAAGAGGGCCGCAGAGGAAGCAGCAATAACAATACCAGCTATAATAAGGCTGAATAATATTACCGCTGCCAGGAAGTAGATGAATCCCTTCGTAACAAACAACAGCACTTTCCCCAGGCCGGTAATGAAACCGCGGAAGATCCGCTCAATATCATTACCAACCTGCCTTCCGCGGCCCTGTGAAAAATTTCGCATATCCTCCCCTACGTTTTTGAACTGCCCTTTCAGGGAGTTGATCTCATCCTGTACAGTAGCGCGGATATTGTTCAGGTCTACCCTTTCTCCTCTCATTTCCAGCTTCTCTGCAGCAGTATTAGCTTCGGGGGTAGCAATCCAGAGAATGAAATATACAAGTATGCCGGAGCCAAAACCACCAATGGCCAACAGGGCAAATATGATACGGAACACTACGGGATCTACGTTCAGATAAGCACCCAGGCCACTACACACACCACCCAGTACCTTATTGTCCGGGTCACGGTACAGCCTTTTGCGCGGACGGCCCATTACTGGTTCCTGCTGCTGGGTCTGGCCAGATTGGGCTTCTTCTCCGGCGGCAGTTTCTTCAAACTGCTCAGGCGTACCCATAGAAGCTTTGATGGCCTCCACGTCCTCATCGGTAATACAGTGAGCGCCTTTCTTCAGCTTTTCCTGGAACAGCTCGGCAATGCGGCTTTCAATATCACTAACGATCTCATCGGCCCCGGCCTCCCTGGCAAAATATCGCTTCAGACTTTCCAGGTACTGCCTCAATATCTCATAGGCACTATCCTCTATGGGTATCAGGCGGCTGGCGAGGTTTATGTTAATAATCTTTTTCATCTTACGTACAGTTTTGATTTTCAACAGCTGGGGCTGTTTCTTTCTGGTTTAGGTTATAGATCTTGGACGGAGTTGTTGGTTTGTGTTAACTGGTGGACCGCATTAGCCAACTCATTCCAGGTTGTTTCCAGTTCCTTGTAAAAAGTGTCGCCTTTGTCGGTCAGGGTAAAATACTTGCGCGGTGGCCCGGAGCTACTTTCTACCCAACGGTAAGTTAGCAGTTCCGCATTCTTCAAGCGTGTTAGTAAGGGATACAGAGTGCCCTCCAGGATGTCCAGCTTCGCCTCTTTCATTTTTTCAATAATGTCTGAAGGATAAGCTTCTCCTTGCTTGATGATGGAGAGGATGCAAAATTCCAGCACCCCCTTCCGCATCTGTGATTGTGTGTTATCTATGTTCATGGCAAGTGAGCTTTTTAACTTTACAATACAAAAATAGGTAAAATTTACTACTATGCAATACATAATACCATGGAAGGCAAAATAACTTGTTTAGAATATTACCTTAAGAAATGATAAAACAGGCCATGGTGGCGGAGAAAGGTTTTTCAAAGCACGAAATTGGTGGAATTATATTATGATGAACGGCACTATTAAAGGATGAGTTTTCGCCAAAATCCTTTTAACATTTTTTTAATTGTCGTATTTTCAAAGTACAAACTTGGTTAATTACTTTTGTTACCGGTTTAACTCACAATGAAGAAGTTTATCAGCATAGTTTTCCTGGTGCTCATGGGCACACAACTGCTCCCGATAAAGGAGATGGGCAAGCTGCTGTTTAATAATCAGATCGTTGAAGAGCACCCGGTTGATGGCTGCAGTGGTGATAATGTAAAGCTGGCCAAAGAACTCAAATATTATAATCATGACGATGCCGCCCTCAAATTTGCACCGGCATTGTACCTGAATATTGTACAATACCAGCTGTTTGAGGACATCCCCTCAGGGCCGGCTCGTGAAATACATGCTCCACCTCCCAACTGTTAAGCCCATCTCTATTATCTGGTGTTACACTTTCTGTAACATCTGTTTTCATCTCTATTATTAATTATCTATTGATCAACTGAGTTATTCTGCTGTTCTGCGGAATTAATGTATGCCTCCACTGTTATGACTGATAACACAGGGAGTCGCATACCCATACATTATTTAATGTGCCGCAGAACCGTAGGATAAGTCCTGTGAACATCTCACTTAACAGACTTTTAAATCCTTTGGATTATGAGCAAGCAAACGCCTTTATTCTCAAACCTGAAAGGAGATCTTTCTGCCGGGTTAGTAGTTTTTCTGATAGCCGTTCCCCTCTGCCTGGGTATTGCCCTGGCTTCCGGAGCGCCTTTATTTGCCGGTATGATCTCCGGCATCGTTGGCGGCCTTGTAATAGGCGCCTTAAGTGGATCCCAGCTTAGCGTGAGCGGTCCGGCAGCAGGCCTTACCGCAGTAGTGCTTACCGCCATCACCAAACTGGGCGCTTTTGATATATTCCTGCTGGCCGTATTGATTGGCGGCGCTATACAGCTGCTGCTGGGAATTATAAAAGCCGGCACCGTGGCCAACTATTTCCCTTCCAATGTGATCAAGGGCATGTTGACCGCTATTGGTATCATTATCATCTTAAAACAGTTGCCGCATGCCTTCGGGTACGACAAAAACGCTGAGGGCGACTTTACCTTCATCCAGGTAGATGGCGACAACAGCTTTACCGCTTTACTTTCTACCCTTAACCACATTCACCTGGGCGCAACGCTTATTACAGTGGTCTCAATACTGATCATCCTGTACTGGAGCAAAATACCTAAAGTGAACGCTGTACCGGCGCCACTGGTGGCTGTTATAGCCGGCGCTTTACTGAATATCCTTTTCATCAATATGGACAGCAGCCTGGCCCTGGCCCAAAGTCACCTGGTAAGCCTGCCTGTGGCAGAGAGCTTCGGTGATTTCATCGGTCAGTTCACCCTGCCTAATTTCAACGCCATCACGAACAAAGAAGTGTGGACGGTAGCTATCACTATTGCCATTGTGGCATCCGTAGAAACCCTGCTGAATGTAGAAGCTACTGAAAAGCTTGACCCGCTGAAACGTAACGCTTCTCCCAACCGCGAATTACGCGCGCAGGGTATCGGTAATATAATCAGTGGTTTGATTGGTGGTCTGCCCATTACCTCTGTAATTGTGCGTTCCTCCGCCAATATTAACGCTGGCGGCCGCACCAAACTGGCTACCATTACCCATGGCGCCCTGTTGCTGCTTTGTGCTGCATTGATACCCGGCCTGCTGAATAAAATTCCGTTGGCCACCCTTGCTGCAGTACTGCTGGTTACCGGCTACAAACTGTGTAAAATTTCCATTTTCAAAGAAATGTTCAGCAACGGTAAATACCAGTGGATCCCCTTCCTGGTAACGGTAGTAGCTATTGTATTCACCGACCTGCTGGTTGGTATCGCCCTGGGTATGGCTGTAAGCGTAATATTTATTCTGAGGGGTAACATGAGAAGCCCTTACTTCTTCCGTAAGGAGCAATATCACAGCGGAGATACCATCCGCCTGGAACTCGCACAGGAGGTTTCCTTCCTTAATAAAGCCAGCATCCTGCTGACGTTGGACCATATGCCGGAGAACAGCTCTGTGGTAATAGACGCCAGCAAAACAGCATACATAGACCATGATGTTTTAGAGATCATGCGCGAATTCAAAGACGTAAAAGCGGCGCAAAAGAAGATTAATGTAATATTCACCGGTTTTAAAGAGGTATATAAGATACCGAATACAAAACGGGAGGATAGTGCAGAACATCCGGCGAACGGAGACACACATGTACAGGTACTTTCATCGGGAGATCACGAACAGCTGATGAAAGAACTGCAGTTTAACTAAACAGGAATGTAGATCATTTGAGAATGGATTAAAACAACAACATCATGAAAACACTGAATAAAATATCACAAGCCAATATAACTCCCCGGCAGGCGCTCGGGCTGCTGAAATCAGGTAATGCCCGTTTTGTGGATAACCTGCGTATTAACCGCAACCTGTTGCAGCAGATGAATGAAACCTCTGACGGACAGTGGCCCATGGCTGCCATCGTAAGCTGTATGGATTCCCGCACATCTGCAGAACTGATCTTTGATCAGGGCCTGGGCGACATTTTCAGCATCCGTTTAGCCGGCGCTGTTATAAGCGACAATGTGCTGGGCAGCCTGGAATATGCCTGTAAAGTAGCCGGATCAAAGTTCATTGTAGTACTGGGACATACGAAATGCGGTGCTATTAAGGGCGCCTGCGACCATGTGGAAATGGGCAATCTTACCGCCCTGCTTAATAAGATCAGTCCTTCTGTGTACGCAGAAAAAACCATTCGTGAAAACAGGACCTCCCACAATCACCTGTTTGTGGATGCTGTTACCAAGATCCATACAGAACGCTCTGTACAGGCGGTTTTGGAACAAAGCATGATCCTCCGCGATATGATATTAAAAGGCGAAGTGGGTATCATCGGCGCATTGTATGATGTGGAAACCGGTGTGGTAACTTTTCTCGATGATACACTGGTGATCGGGTCAGAATCAGACAGTTTGCTTGTTCAACAGGTAGCTGTATAAAGCCGATCCACCGGGGTTACACAACAGTAGCTATCGTACTGCTCGTAATAACAAAGGAGAGCCGTCTTCATTTCTGGAGATGGCTTTTTCTTTTATATACTTCGCAGCCGTTCTGCCGCCTGTACCAGCGTTTCCTGCTTCTTGGCAAAACAGAAACGCACTACATGATCGTCATGTCCATCCTGGTAAAAAGCTGATACAGGTATGCAGGCTACTCCGGCCGTTTTGGTAATGCGCACGGAAAAGTCCATATCACTTTCGTCAGATATCTGATCATAGCGCATCAGCTGAAAGTAGCTGCCTTTACAGGGTAAGGGCGTAAACCGGCTGCCCGCCATCAGCTGCAGGAAGAGGTCTCTCTTTTCCTGGTAAAATGCAGGCAGGGAAAGATAATGCTCCGGCGTTTCCAGGAACTTCGCCAGTCCGTACTGCATGGGGGTATTTACAGAAAAGCAAAGGTACTGGTGCACTTTCCTGTATTCTTTCATCAGATGTGCCGGGGCTACGCAATACCCCATTTTCCAGCCGGTATTGTGAAATACTTTTCCAAAAGAAAAGGTTACGAAGCTGCGGCTCAGCAAAGCGGGATACCGCAGTATACTCTGGTGTTTGCTGCCATCGTATACCAGGTGCTCATACACCTCGTCACTTAATACCAGCAGGTTGTGGGTATCTGTCAGCTGCTCCAGTACCTGCATATCTGTTTCAGACAGGATACTGCCCGTTGGATTATGTGGTGTATTGAGCATGATCATGCGTGTACGCGGCGTTATTTTGCTGCGCACCAGTTCCCAGTCAATATGATAGTCAGGAAAGGTAAGCGGTATCAGCACGGGTGTGCCGCCGTTTACCAGTACGTTTGGAATATAGCTGTCATAGGCGGGCTCGAATATGATCACCTCATCGCCAGGCCGTATATAGGTGGCAATGGCAGTGAATATGGCATAGGTGCCGCCGGGCGTAATAGTGATCTCCGTATCAGGGTTTACACGGGTACCATAACTGCGGGCAATTTTTGTTGCAATGGCTTCCCGTAAAAGCATGATACCCGGCATGGGTGCATACTGGTTATGGCCCTGTTGCATGGAGGCGCTTACCAGTTGCTTCAGCTCTTCATTACAGTCAAAATCCGGGAATCCCTGTGAAAGGTTAATGGCACCATGTTCCGCTGCCAGGGCAGACATTACCGTAAAAATTGTGGTGCCTACATGAGGAAGCTTGGATTGCATTAAAGAAACTTTTCTCCTTTATTACGCTTTACTTCTGCCACATATTCCTTGATCTGCTGCTCATTTTCCTTCTTACAGATCAGCAGCACATCGTGGGTGTCTATTACAATAAAATCATCCAGGCCCTGTAAAAGCACCAGTTTTTCATGCGGCGCTTTTACCATACATTTTGTGGCGTCTATCACTACCACATTCTTTCCCTGTACGGCATTGCCCAAATAATCTTTTTCCAGGTTCTCGTAGGCAGATGCCCAGGTACCCAGGTCGCTCCAGCCAAAATTTGCCGGAATGACATATACATTGTCAGCCTTTTCCATGATGCCATAATCAATGGAAATATTCGTGCATTGCGGGTAAATGGTGTCTACCAGCTCCCGTTCCGCGGGCGAATTAAGGGCTTCGCGGCCCTGTTCAAACAGCTCGTCTATTTCAGGCAGGTACTTCTTGAATGCAGCCATGATGGTCTTGATATTCCATACAAATATGCCCGCGTTCCACAAAAAGTCACCGCTTTGCAGAAAGGTCTTGGCCAGTTCCAGGTTGGGCTTTTCAGTAAAGGTCTTCACCTGGTAAACATTGTCCGCAACCTGTTGTGTTTCGTATTGTATATACCCGTAGCCGGTATCGGGGCGGGTGGGTTTAATGCCGAGAGTAACCAGCGCATTATGTTTTTCCACAAACAGCAATGCATTCAGGCAGGTAGCTGTAAAAGCCGTTCCGTCCATGATGAGGTGGTCTGCCGGCGCACAGATAATATTCGCTTTGGGATCCTGGTGGTAGATCTTATGGGAGATATAGGCGATACAGGGCGCCGTGTTTTTCCGGGAGGGTTCGCAAACTACATTCTCTGCGGGTAATTCGGCCAGCTGTTCCTTTACCTTACTTTCATAATGGGCATGGGTTACCACAAAGATGTTCTCCTTCGGAATAAACTGGGCAAAACGCTCATAGGTCCATTGCAATAGCGTTTTTCCAGTGTTTAGGATATCCAGGAACTGCTTGGGGTAATCTGTCCGGCTATAAGGCCAGAAACGGCTACCTATTCCTCCGGCCATAATGGCCACGTAAAAATGCCTGTTCATTTGTGTCATCGCTGTCAAATAATTCCCTCCCTGATAAGGTCATGTAAATGAATGATGCCAATATAGCGTTTATCTTCCAGAACCAGTAATTGGGTAATATCGTGCTGACGCATTTTTTCCAATGCATTTACGGCCAGCTCGTCTTTCTGTATTACTTTCGGATGTTTTGACATAATGTCTTTTGCTGTAACGGCAGCAATAGAAATATTCTTTTCCAGCATTCGTCGCAGATCACCGTCTGTAATAATACCCCTTAACTCATTCTGTTCATCCATTACGGCAGTAACACCCAGCATCTTGGAAGATATTTCCATGATCACTTCCCGCAGGGAGGCGTTTAATCCCACCCTGGGAACCTGGTGTTGCCTGCTCAGATCTCCTACTTTCAGGTAAAGCTTTTTACCGAGCGTGCCGCCGGGATGAAACTTGGCAAAGTCCGCAGCAGTAAAACCGTGCCACTCTATCAGGCACACTGCCAGGGCGTCGCCCATTGCCATTTGGGCAGTTGTGCTGGTAGTAGGCGCCAGGTTATTAGGGCAGGCTTCCTGGCTAACGGTGGTGTTGAGCACCAGGTCCGCCTGCTGGGCAAGGTACGAGGCCGTATTGCCTACCATGGCGACCAAGGGGCTGCCAAAACCTTTTACCAGTGGTACCAGTACTTTTATTTCAGGGGAATTTCCGCTTTTGGAGATGCACAGTACTACATCGTTTTGCTGTATCATACCCAGGTCGCCATGAATAGCGTCTGCGGCATGCATAAACAAGGCCGGCGTACCGGTAGAATTGAGGGTGGCCACAATTTTCTGGCCAATAATGGCGCTTTTGCCGATTCCTGTTACCACCAGTCGGCCAGCGCAGCAGGCTATCAGCTCTACCGCCTTCTCAAAATCGCTGTTGATAAAGGACTGCAGATGGTCAATGGCTGCCGCCTCTACCTGAAGGGTCCGTTTCGCGATCTCAGTAATGTTAATGGCTGTTGTCTTTTTCATGCTGGAGCCACAAATTTACCTTAGTTTATATAATTATATTGTATTTCAGCTGTTTTTTAAGTAACTTCGTGTCCCCTAAAAATCATATAATAGATAACCGTAATCTGTTAGTTCTTTAGAGTTTAGTATTATAAGTTAAATCTTGAATGCAATGGCTGTTGTAAAGGTAAGTTTGTTAGATGCATTACACGAACACTTTGGGTTCGATTCCTTCAAAGGGAACCAGGAGATTATAATAAAAAGCATACTCTCGGGGAAAGATACTTTTGTAATTATGCCAACCGGGGGAGGTAAATCCCTTTGCTATCAGTTACCTGCTCTTATCAGTCCTGGATGTGCACTCATTGTTTCTCCCCTTATTGCATTGATGAAAAACCAGGTAGACCTGGTGCGCTCCTATAGCAGTAAGGACAATGTGGCACACTTTCTAAATTCCACCTTATCTAAAGCACAAATAAAAAAAGTACGTACCGACCTGCTGAGCGGCAAAACAAAACTGCTGTACGTTGCGCCGGAAACACTTACCAAACAGGAGAACCTGGAATTTTTCAGGGATCTCGAGATCTCCTTTATCGCAGTAGATGAAGCGCACTGTATTTCCGAATGGGGACACGATTTCCGCCCGGAATACCGCCGCTTAAAAGAGATGATCGAACAGATCAATCCTAACCTGCCCATTATTGCCCTCACCGCTACTGCCACACCTAAAGTACAAAGCGATATTGTAAAGAACCTGGGATTGAAAGATCCCCAGATCTTCATATCCTCCTTCAACAGGCCCAACCTCTACTACGAGATCAGGCCCAAACGCAAAAAGGAGCAGACCATCCGCGAAATTGTAAAGTTCATTCACCAGCACAAAGGCAAGAGCGGTATTATTTATACCCTTAACCGGAAAACTACCGAGGAACTGGCAGATATGCTGGTAGCCAACAACATTAAAGCGGTTGCCTACCACGCCGGTCTCGATGCCAATACCCGCGCTCAGCGACAGGATATGTTCCTGCTGGAAGAGGTAGAGGTGATAGTGGCTACCATCGCCTTCGGCATGGGGATAGATAAACCCGATGTCAGGTTTGTCATCCATTACAATATCCCCAAAAGCCTGGAAAACTATTACCAGGAAACCGGGCGCGCAGGCCGCGATGGACTGGAAGGCATCTGTGTATGCTTCTACAGCCATAAGGACGTACAGAAGCTGGAACACCTCATGCGCGACAAACCGCTGAGCGAACGCGAAATGGGCGCCCAGCTCATTAACGAAACCGTTGCCTATGCTGAAAGCTCCGTGTGCCGCCGTAAAGTGATCCTGCACTATTTCGGTGAAGCCTTTGATAAAGAGAATTGCGGAAGCTGTGATAACTGCCGCAACCCGAAAGAAAAGATAGAAGTTAAGAACCGTGTGGTGATCGTACTGAAAACCATTAAGGCGCTGGAAGAACGCTTTGGCTCCGAATACGTGGTAAACATCATTACCGGTAAAACCAACCCCCAGATCACCACCTACCGCCATAACCAGCTGGACGTATTCGGAGAAGGAAAAGAGTTTGACGCTCATTTCTGGAACTCCCTTATCCGCCAGATGATGCTGGAAGGCCTGATTGAAAAGGATATTGAGGAATATGGCCTCCTGAAACTACAGGACAAAGGCAACAAATTCCTCAAAAAGCCCTACTCCATCATGGTATCCCTCAACCACCAGTTTGACGAGGAAGGCGGAGACGACGACGAGGTGGCTGCAGAAGCCCAGGCATCTGCCGATCCTGTGCTGTTTGAAATGCTGAAGGACCTGCGTAAAAAAGTTTCAAAAGAAAAGAACCTGCCGCCCTTTGTTATTTTCCTCGAAACATCCCTGGAAGATATGGCCACCCAATACCCTACCACTATCCAGGAGCTGGAAAAGATCCAGGGAGTGAGCAAAGGCAAAGCCATGCGCTACGGTAAGCAGTTTGTAGAAGTGATCTCTAAATATGTACAGGAAAATGATATCGTAAAGCCCGACGACTTTGTCATGAAAAGCGTGGTGAATAAAAGCGGGCTCAAAGTGTTCATTATCCAGAATATTGATAAGAAAATGCCGCTGGAAACCATCGCCAAAAACAAGGAGCTCAGCATTGCCGAGCTGCTGGATGAGATGGAGACCATTGTTGCCAGTGGCACCAAACTGAACCTGGATTACTGTATTGACGAAGAGCTGGATGATTATGCACAGGACGAGATCATCGAATATTTCAAAGGTTGCGAAACCTCCAGCCTGGCGCTGGCCCGTGAAGAGCTCATCGAAAGCGATTATACCATAGAACAGCTGAAGCTGATGCGGATCAAGTTCCTGGTAGAGTACGGAAACTAAGGACTGGCTAATGATACAAACGATCAGGGACACCATTGCTCCCGTCAGGGAACAGATTGTACAGCACCCGCTGTACCAACGCATGCAACAGATGGATGATATACGGGTATTTATGCAGTACCACGTATTTGCAGTATGGGACTTTATGTCTCTGCTGAAATCTTTACAGCAACAACTCACCTGTACCACCATTCCCTGGGTACCCAGCGGCAGTGCCGCCACCCGTTTTCTTATCAATGAGATCGTCACCGGTGAAGAAAGCGATATTGCGCCGGATGGTTCCCGCCTTAGCCATTATGAGCTGTACCTACGGGCTATGGAACAAGCTGGCGCGGATACCGGTGCCATGCAGCAATGCCTGCAGCAACTGCAATCCGGTAAAAAAATAGATGAGGCGCTGCATACTGCCAGTATACCCACTGCGGCGCAAACTTTCATGCAGCACACTTTTAACCTCATCTTTCATGCCCCCGTTCATGTACAGGCCGCCGTTTTTACTTTTGGTCGTGAAGACCTGATCCCGGATATGTTCCTGGCCCTGGTAAACGACCTGGACAAGCAGTTCCCCGGGCAGATCAGCCTTTTTAAATACTACCTGGAACGTCATATTGAAGTGGATGGAGACCATCATAGCCATCTGGGCATGCAAATGGTAGAAGAACTCTGCGGATCTGATAATGCTAAATGGCAGGAAGCCGCCATGGCTGCTAAGGCAGCATTGGAAATGCGCCTCCTGTTATGGAATGGTATCCTGCAGGATATCAGGAGTCCTGTAACAATTTGATCCAATAATATTTGGAAATGTGAATTGAAAAATATTATCTTTGCACTCCCTTCGCAAGAAGGACAGGATGGTGCGGTAGCTCAGTCGGTAGAGCAAAGGACTGAAAATCCTTGTGTCGGCGGTTCGATCCCGCCCCACACCACAGAAAAGAAGCCACAAAGTTTGTGGCTTTTTTTGTGCCCGGAAGTGGCTGGGCAAGGGTTTCAGGCAAGTCTGGTTACCTTGATGATCCAACGAAGAGACGGTGAATGAATGTGGTTTTCGTGGGTTGGTTTGAGCAGGAAACAGGGGCTGTTTGTCTCATTTGCTGTCTCACTTTTTCGGTCTTTAACAGCCGCCCGGCTCCCTGTTTAGAAGACCTTCAGCGTGGTCGTTAGAAAGCTATAGCAGACTGTACGCCATCGCCCATTGACAGCAATCGACACCTCCGGTTCCCCGTTTTTCCCTGTCCGTACTTGTATATCTGTGACGAAGCCGAAGACATCACCACCAAAGGCATCGGTGAAATTCACCATGCGACCTGTGAGTTTCTCGTGGCGGTCTGTTTTGAGTTCTTGGATGTTCTGTTTGTCCATTTGTGGCTGGTTGTACAAGAGCCTACTTCAGTACCATTCATTGTTTAAAAGCTGAAGGTTTCGGTTTTTCCGTTGCCTTGTCGTTTGGTGTCCCCAACCTCAAAGCGGAAAGAGTGTGGTATCCGTGTTTCAAATATAGACTTCCCGCTGTTCAGATAGTCATTATCAACGACCGTATATCTCGCATACTGCGTCCCTTTCTGCAATAAGTCCGTCTCGAAGCCCCGGTTGTCTTCCTCCCTTTTATAGCCTGCTCGTACCTTTTGGTCGATGAGGGTTTTTCTGATACGGAGTAACAGTTCTAAGTCCGAACTTTCTCCCGAAAGAACGATGGCTTGGGGTTTCCCCGCATCGTTATACTGGATTTCCACGTCCGCCTTCACCTCGTCCCCCGCACTGAAGATGGAAATCTTCGCCGCTGCCTTATACTTGCTGTATAGCCGATCCAAATCCGATATAGAGGGCTTCTTAGGCTTGGACTTCACTGGCTCCACAGGCATGTATTGTCCAATGTCGACAGTTTTCTGTTGCTTGGTTTGAGAAAGGCTGGTCTGGGGCCATAAAGTAACCGAAGAGGCGCAGATTACCCCCAGCAGCCATTGTAATGTTTGTTTCATAGTTCAATTTTAGGGTGACCCGGCAAGATAGCCTATCCCAACGGCTTTCCCTCACCTTTCAGCCGGAAAATCTTCTCCCGATCATTCTGATTCCATCCCTTCCGGGTCACACCTAAAGCCGAAAAACTATGGCTTCTTTCTGTACCTCTCCATGTATACCCAAAGCTGATCAAACAACTCGTCGAAGACAGCCAGAATCATATCCCTCTCGGCATTGCTCAGAGCAGGAATGCTTGAAGTGTGGCCTCTCATCTTCCTGTAAAACGTTGGGATACTCCACGAACACTCCTGAGATACCCTCTTGCGGAAGTCCAAAGGTAGATTCATCAAACGGCAGTGTACATCCAGAAGCATGTTCATTCCTTCCGGGCCGGGTGGTGGTGCTTTTAGCATTGCGTTGCAGTGTTTGGGTGAAGAGAATGAAGGTCGTTGACAATTGCCTTGATTACCTCCGACATGGAAGGATGCGCGGTGACCGGATCAGTAGTCCCCCACCACGTACAGCCATAGCCCCGGAGAACAGCCTCGCCCTTCTTCACAAGCGCCTCGCCCAACCAGTAAGGGATTGCCCACCAGCTAAATATCCGCCTTCTGAAGGCCCGTGCCTCTTCATACACATCAATAGAAGCCTTCAGCTCCGCAAGTTCCCTTTCGGTCACCTCTCTCTCCTCCTGCGGCCAATAGCCTTTCAGCCGTGCCATTAACATTTCCTGCCTTTGGTTCCATTCTTCAATCTGGGCAAAGTACAAGGTTTCTGGAAGTGCTATTTCCTTGTCGTCCTGCTTAACCACATAGGCGAAGCTGTTAGGCTCCGAAAGCTCGTCCAGTTCTACAATTGCTATTCGCTCATCTTCACCTGCCCATCGGTCAATTCTTAAAAGTACGGCGACCAGTTGTGTTTGATCTTGGCAAAGCGGCCATTCTGGGGACCATTGCCCCCTGTGATTTTCCTGTTCCATGATTGATACTGTGGTTTTTGGATTAAGTGTTTGCCGGGGTACTTTCCCAGCGCAAACTTGGTAGGGGTATCGTTGTGAAGATGGTACCGTCCTCTGGTGGGCGAGACGTGAAAAAAAACGCTCTAAAGAGGGCGGGAATGTGAAGCGGGGGTTCTTTCAAGGGTACCGATGTGAAAGATTAGGGAGGAAGCCGGCTGAAATGTGAAGTTTCCTATGGGTAGTATTTAGCGAGAACCTACGGAACGCTGATACTCACTGCTGACAGGTTCGGTACAGTTAATACCACAGCCCTTAGTAATATGGCTACCGCTGCATGGGAAGCTATACCGTTGACTTTTGTGATACTGATGCCAGCAAGGGAGGGGAGTACTTTTAGAGTTGAAGCATTTGGTACGGGGAAAACTTTGTGTCCTTTCCCTGCAAAGGTTTTATCATATCTTGGGTAACCTTCTTTGACCCATTGAGAACGGAAGAAGTGGCAGCTATAGTTGCTGGAATATCCCCCTTCCGTATAAACCAAGGGTTAACAATATGGATTGTTGCCTCTTCAGTTCGGTGCAACACGCCCCTAGCCCGAAGACTTGAAATCGCCTTCTTATCTCTGCTGTCTTCCCGATGGTCAAAATACCATAGCATGTTATTCCTGCATAGTTCTTCGATTATTGTAACAGCCAACCGAAGTTCCCGTGCTTCCAAAGATCTAAGAAGGGATGGCTGAACTATTGTGAAGTCGGTTGGTACAAAATGTTCTTTTTGTTCCAGTTGCTCCCGGGTATATCCTGCCCACTCAATGGTGGTTTTCCCAATCGACTTCCTTTGACTGGCTTCTCCTGCTTTCTGCCAAAGCTCAAGACAAGTCATCTGAGAGCGCGGTATATTTTTCATGAAGGCAAAGATACAAGGAAGTGGGTACATTTTCGTACCTATTACATGACAAAAAGGGTACGTTTCTGTACCCACTGTTTCCGCCTAAACATCCAACAAATGGGGGATTATTATATACCTCTCTATAGACAAGCAGGTAACTCGGGAAGGTCTTCCAGCGAGGTATCTACCACCAACCCCAGATTCCGAAGATACAGAAGCGTTACCCGTAGGGAACTATGCCCGAACGCCTGCTGTATTTTGTACGGGTCTTTCGTCTTCAGGTACATGTTCACCGCCGCTGTATGCCGGAAGGAATAGAGGGTGTGGCTTTCACTGATAAGCCCTTCCCGGAGCATATCTTCCTTGATCCTTGACCACGCAGTGTTGAAATAAGACGCATTGAAGACACCAGTCCCGCGGGTGAAGAGGTTCACGCCTTCTTCAAACTCCGGGATGCCACGCCGGATCAACTCTTCCTGCACATACAGCGGAACGAGAACCGTCCGTATCCTGCGGCTTTTGTTCTGCTCCCCGGAGAGGCTGATCTTGGTGATGCCTTCGTCAAAATGGCCTCTTCTAAGCAACCGTATTTCCTGATGTGGCCGAAGAAGACACCCATACATAAGAAGGCAGCAGAGATATACGTCTTCGTGCCGTTCCCTGACGAATTGCAAGACCTTCTGTAACTGCCCCTGCTTATAAGGGAGGTTTAGGTAGGCAATCTGCTTCAGCTTGCCGGTGTCCTTTACCGGGTTGCTGGACAGCATCTTCATAGCAATAAGCCGGGCGAAGAGAGAAGACAACGTCCGCCGCCGGTTCATGTAATTGGTTGCTGTCGTTCTGAAGGGCCGCAGAAACTCGTCCATGTGATCGCTTGTAAGGCTGGATAGAGGTGTGGCCTCCCGCTTGTTCTTCTTCAGGTAGCTGGCAAACCGTTCACATAGGGCCAGCAAATCCCGGCGGTACAAGCTGCTGACCGCCTCCTGCTCGATCTGTGTCTTCAATTGCTGGAAGGCGCGGCCGCTTGAGATGGCTGCTGCCTTCTTCGGTTGGTCGGTCTGCTGGTCGGGCCTCCATCCCTGCTCCAACTTCTTCTTCAGGTGGTAACATAGCATGGACAGGGCCTTCTCTCTGTCCTTGTCGGTCTTCGCCTTGTTGGGGTTGCAGTTGATGGATAGCGCCCTGCCGTTATAGAGCTTGAAACGCTTCCCTTCGATGTGAGCAAAAACGAAGTAACGGCCATCCGGTTGAGATGGCCGGTGGATTCTTGGTTCCAAGAACATAAGCACATGGCTTGTGTCTCATACGCTGTCTCATTGGGGCTGTGATCGGCTGAAACCCGCACTGGCAGTCGGTAGAGCAAAGGACTGAAAATCCTTGTGTCGGCGGTTCGATCCCGCCCCACACCACGAAACAGAAAAGGGTTTGATGCGATCAGCGTCGAACCCTTTTTCTTTTGCCCACAACCTTCGTAACTTACACCCCATGCCAGATCCTGTTGTGTATGCCAAAGGCTGTTATGTTGGATCAAAAGTGAAAGAAAAAACCATCGGGTACATCACTACCAGCGAAACCGTGTTTCCGGAAAATTATACGTCCGACTGGCATTGCCATGCAAACCCTCATTTCTCCCACGTCCTCTCCGGCGGCAGCCGGGAAATAAGAGAAAAGAAAACCGACCAGCAAATAGCGGGAACCGGTTTGTATTACTATCCCGGTATTATTCATCAGAATGTGCATTACCGACCAGGTACCCGCATATTTAATCTGGAAATAGACGAGGCTTTCTTTAAAACCTATAACCTGGCTATTCCCCCTGAATCGCTCATGCATGAAAGCAATGCTGCCCTCAACGCCGGCGGCCTCACCCGGATTTTAAAAGAACATTATTACAACGATGCCTGCAGCAGGCTCGCTATAGATCAATTATGTATCAGTTTAATTGACACCAACCCCACCCTAGAAAAACACCATCCCTCCTGGGCCAGGCAGATCCCCGCCGTGTTAAATGATCTTTGGAATCAGCCACTCTCCCTCAGCGACTTTGCCGCCCAGGTAAACGTACATCCCGTAACACTTTCAAAATACTTCAGCCGCTATTTCTCCTGCACACTGGGTGAATACTTCAGGAAAGTTAAAATTGAAAAAGCACTCGGACTGATCCGCAGCAGTCAACTCTCTTTAACAGAGATCGCCTACAAATGCGGCTTTTCAGACCAGGCGCATTTTACAAGGACCTTCCACCAACTCACCGGTATGCTGCCTAAACAGTACAGGAAGATCTGATCAGCAGCCCGCGCTAATACCATACAATTTTAACCAAACCCCGCCGGTTACCTTTGCATCTTCAAGGGTAAAATATGCAACCTGTTCAACTAAGGCTTATCGCTCAGCAAGACAATGGTACGCTGGCGCACATTATCCGCAGTACGCTGCTTTCATTTGATGCCGCAGTGCCGGGAACCGCTTTCTATGATCCTGAACTGGACACACTTTCTGAAACCTTTCAAGCGCCCGGATCCAGGTATTGGGTAGCTGAACAAAACAACACCGTCATAGGCGGAGCAGGTATTTACCCCTCCCCCGGACTGCCAGCTGCTTATTGCGAACTGGTGAAGCTTTACCTGCTGCCCGAAGCCAGGGGAAAAGGCATTGGTAAAATGCTGATTGCAGCCTGCCTCCAAAGCGCCGGCCAGCTGGGTTATACGCATGTTTACCTGGAAACAATGCCGCAGCTGCACATGTCACTGCCGCTATATGAGAAAATGGGATTTACCCGCCTGGAGCAACCTATGGGTAATACACAACATTTCGGATGCAACATCTGGATGCTTAAATCGCTTTTACACTAACGTTATGAAACATTCCATGCTTAAGATCACCATCCTGCTGTTTGCATACTGTGGTTATGCTGGTCAGGATGCTGCTGCTCAGGCACGAAATCTGTCGCTGCACCGTCTTTTCGAAGATTATTATAAAGAAAGCCTGCAGCTTGATCCCATCACTGCAACATTCAGCGGCGATCACCGCTATGATGACCAGCTGGCAAATGATGGAGCCGCTCCTTACTTAAAACAGAAAGAACAATCTGATAAAAAATACCTGGGCCTGCTGTCCGAATATAATAGAGCATCACTGAACACGGCAGACCGCATCTCTTTTGATGTACTGAAGGACATGCTTGAAATGGACCTTGAGAAGATGAACTATCATCCGGAATACCTGCCAATTAACCAGTTCTCCTCCCTTCCGCTGCTCATCGGACAGTTGGGCTCCGGCAATTCTGCGCAACCCTTCCAGACCGTAAAGGATTATAACAACTGGATTAAACGTATTGCTGCATTTTCCACCTGGACAGATACCACTATCGCCAACATGAAAAAAGGCATGGCCATCGGTATGGTCTTGCCTAAAGCGCTGGTGCTGAAAATGATACCGCAGATGGAAGACCTTGCAGGAAAAGATACCGCGAAGAACATACTGTTCCTTCCCCTCAATAAGATCCCTGCAGCTATTCAGGGCTCAGACCGTGAGCGGATAAAACATGATTTGCTACAGGCATTAATAACACAACTGCTGCCTGCTTACCAGCGGCTGGCAGATTTTCTGAAGAACGATTATCTGCAACATGCTGCTGATGCCGCCGGACTTTCCGCTGTTACCAATGGCGCGGAACTGTACAAATATTATGTGCGGTATTTCACCACTACCCACCGCTCGCCGGAGGAGATCTATGAAACAGGCCTGAAAGAAGTAGCCCGCATTACCGCAGCTATCGAACAACAAAAAGTGCAGAGCGGTTTCAAAGGCAGCCTGCAGGAATTCTTTGTCTTTCTCAGAACAGATCGCCGGTTTATGCCTTTCAAAACACCGGAACAGGTGTTAAACGCATACCGGCAGATCTATGATAAGATCACGCCCCATCTGCATACGATACTCAGCCTTACGCCAAAGTCAAAGTTCGAGATTCGCCGGGTAGAAGCCTTCCGTGAAGCATCACAGAACGGACCTTCCTATACCATCGGCGCAATAGATGGCAGCCGACCCGGAATTTTCTATGTTCCTATCCCGGATGCTACAAAGATCAATGTAACCTTCATGGGTATGGAAGCCACATTTATACATGAGGCCATTCCAGGGCATCACTACCAGATCTCCCTGCAGCAGGAAAACACCACGCTGCCTACATTCAGACGGCAGATCAACTACAGTGCTTTCACTGAAGGATGGGCCATGTACTGTGAATCCTTCGGCAAACAACTGGGCTGCTATAACGATATGGCACAACAGATAGGCGCCCTGAACAACGAAATCCACCGCGCTATACGCCTGGTGCTGGATGTTGGCATTCACACCGGTAAAATGACAAGGGAAGCGGCCATTGCCTATATGCTGCAGCATGAATCTATCAGTGAAGAAGAAGCAGTGACCTCCGTTGAGCGTTATATGGCAATGCCCGGACAGGCGCTCTCTTACAAAACGGGCCAATTGGAAATATTCCGGCTGCGCGATAAATACCAGCAATTGTTAGGCCCCCGCTTCAACATCGTCAGCTTTCATGATGCCTTACTGGCGCAGGGAGATATGCCGCTGAATGTGCTTGAACATTATCTTGATGACTGGGCTGCTGCACAGCAATAATCACAAAGCCGGGCCTTAATTGTAAAGTCAGGCTTTACAGTAAAACTATTTAAAGATCACTTGTTTTGAAGTATTTCATAGAAATTTGCAGTACCCAATCAGCTGATCTATGCGTTTCAGAAAATTACACCTGCTCTGCAATAATGCAGCCAGTCAGCAGGCCTTTTATGCAGGCCTGCTTGGCCTGCCGCTTGTACACAGCTATGAAACCGGCTTTTGTGTACAGGCAGGTCATACCCTGCTGGAGTTTTCACAAACCCGGAACCTCAAGGATACTCCCTACCACATCGCCTTCAACGTTACGCCCCAATTGCTGCCGGATGTAGTACCTTTCCTGTCTGATAAAGGTGTTACGCTCATCCCGAAAGACGGCGCCGCCGTAGTCGATTTTCCAAACTGGAACGCCCGCTCTGTTTACTTTTATGATGCAGAACAGAATATCATGGAATGCATTGCGCGCTACAACCTGCAGCAGGACACGCATGATACGCACTTCAGCGCAAAACATATGCTGTGTGTCAGCGAAGTAGGTGTGCCTGTAGATGATACTGCCGCTTTTATCCAAACGCTGCAGTCCCATACTACGGTTGATGTCTGGAAAGACTATGGCGATCAGTTCAAGGCTGCAGGCGATGAAGAAGGCCTGCTAATCGTTGTCAGCAAAGGCCGTCACTGGTTCCCTACCAATCACCCCAACAGCATCCTGCCCATCCGCCTGGAAATTGCTCAGGAAGGCCGGTTATTTCACTATAACGGTCACAGCTATACTTTTGGTTTTGAATGATATCCCTGGAAAACAAATATGCCGGATCCGGTCCGGCATATCAGTAAAAAATATACTGCTATTTTATTTTCAAACAGGCATTCACGTTATAACTGTGCTGCTCAGCTTTACCGCTGGAGTATTTTTGTGCTGCCATCCTCAAAGCCCAGCACTACTGTATGCGCCATCTGTACAAACAATCCTGATTCTACCACACCAGGAATATCATCAATGGCTGCATTCACAGCTGCGGGATCCTTTATGGTGCCAAAAGCGCAATCAATAATGTAGTTCCCGTTATCTGTGATAAATATCTTGCCGTCTTTCTTTCTTAACTCCGGCTTACATCCCAGGCTTTCCAGCTTAACCCGGGTGATTTCCCAGCCAAATGGGATCACTTCTACTGCCAGCGGAAACTTTCCAAGCACAGGTACATACTTATGCTCATCTGCTATGATCACCAGCTGCCGGCTATGATAGGCTACTATTTTTTCACGCAGCAGGGCGCCGCCGCCGCCTTTAATGACATCCAGTTTTTCACTTATTTCATCTGCCCCGTCAATATCCATATCTATGTGCTGCGTTGCTGCAAAGGTGGTCAGCGGTATACCCAGATCACCCGCCAGCCGGGCCGATGCTTCAGAGGTGGCAATGGCCCTGATATCCAGTCCCTGCTTCACCATGGATCCAATTTTTTGTATGGCCCAGTAGGCGGTAGACCCGGTTCCGAGACCAACCACCATTCCCGGACGGATCAGCTCCGCCGCTTTTTCTCCTGCCACCTTTTTGGCATTTGTAATGGTATCCTGCATAGTATAACTGATATTGATCTGTTGCGAAGATACAAGAACAGCCCACATCCTGATAATTTATATAAAAAGCGTTTATTTTTGACCTTCTTCCCGGTTCAAAAATATTCCATGATAAACACCGCTCCTTCCACGCAACACAATACCGCCTGGCGGCTGAAAGCCATCATCACCGGTTCTGCAGGCAACCTGGTAGAATGGTACGACTGGTACGCCTACGCAGCCTTTACCCTGTACTTTGCTCCCGTCTTTTTCCCGGATGGGAACGATACCGCAAAGCTGCTCAATACCGCCGCTATTTTCGCCGTAGGATTCCTGATGCGGCCCATTGGCGGCTGGCTGTTCGGGCGTATTGCAGACCGTAAGGGCCGTAAGGCTGCCATGACCCTTTCTGTGCTGTTAATGTCACTGGGTTCACTCATGATAGGCCTTACACCGGGCTACAAAACCATTGGTATCCTCGCTCCCATCCTTTTATTACTCGCACGTTTGTTACAAGGCCTGAGCGTTGGTGGCGAATACGGCACCTCTGCCACTTACCTGAGCGAGATTGCCACCCCTGAAAAGCGGGGATTCTTTTCCAGCTTCCAGTATGTTACCCTCATCGGTGGTCAGCTCATCGCCCTGGGTATCCAATTGCTGCTGCAGAAAATATTTCTTAGTCCCGCCCAGCTCACCGAGTGGGGATGGCGCATACCTTTCTTTATTGGCGCACTGCTGGCTTTGGTGGTGCTTTATATGCGCCGCAATATGCAGGAATCTGTCAGGCTTGATGAACAGAAGTCGGAACGCGGTTCCCTGGCCGTGCTGATCAGACAACACCCCCGCGCCGTACTTACTGTAATCGGCCTTACCATGGGCGGCACGCTGGCATTCTATACCTATACTACCTACATGCAGAAATTCCTGGTGAATACGGTGCATCTCAGCAAGGAGCAATCAACGCTTATTGTTTTTATACTTATGCTCATCTACGCCTGCCTGCAGCCTTTGTTTGGTATGCTATCAGATAAATACGGGCGCAAACCTTTACTGATCGGCTTTGGTATATCAGGTACCCTGTTCACCGTTCCCATATTAACCACACTCAGTCATACCACTTCTGCCATCAGCGCATTTTTACTGATACAGGCAGCACTGCTGATCGTAAGCGGCTACACCGCTATCAATGCCGTTGTTAAAGCAGAGCTCTTCCCTGCCGAAATAAGGGCCCTGGGCGTAGGTTTACCTTATGCCCTCACGGTAGCCATATTTGGCGGTACGGCAGAATATATAGCCCTCTATTTTAAACACATTGGCAACGAGCCCTGGTACTACTGGTACATTACCTTATGCATTTTTATCTCCCTGATCGTATACGTGTTGATAAGAGATACCAGGCATACTTCCTATATAGACAGGGATACCAAATAAGCTTTATCTTTATCTGTATAATACCTTTCAATCCGTGTTTACCATTCTGAGCTTACTGAAGGAAACCAACTGGCACCTGGTAATAAAGATCATCAGTATTGTACTGGTGTTGCTCTCCTTCATCGGTGTGGTAGGCACCATACTGCTGGAGAACCGCAATCCCATCAAGGCCATGGGCTATATCCTGCTGCTGATTTTTGTTCCGCTCCTGGGATTGATCGTGTATTATTACCTGGGGCGCGACCTCCGCAAAAGAAAGCGTTTCACGTTGAAAGGTACACGGGATGAAACATTGATGCTGCGATACTGGGAAAACAAGCGCCCCGAGATAGAACAGATGCAGGTAGAGCTGCGACAGCAGGTAGCAAGCAAGCAGGAGGTCTCGGCCATGTTGTTAAACACCATGCATTCACTGCTTACTAAAAATAACCGTGCAAAAGTACTGATCAACGGAGAGCAGAAATTTCCTGCAGTCATGGATGCCCTGCGTAATGCAGAGCATCACATTCACATGGAATATTACATTTTCGCGGTAGACAGCATTGGCAATGCCGTGGTGGATATCCTGATAGAAAAGCTGAAAGCCGGTGTGGAAGTGCGTTTTATTTATGATGATCTTGGCTGCGATCACATGGGCCCCATCACCAAACGTCTTAAAGAACACGGCGCAGAAGTATATGCCTTTTCACCGGTGCTGGTTGACTTTTACCTGAACGCCAACTACCGCAATCACCGCAAGATCATTGTGATTGATGGAAAGATTGGTTTTACCGGTGGCATCAATATGGATGAGCGCTACATCAACAACGGCCACAACGAAGTATACTGGCGGGATACACATCTGCAGCTGGAAGGCGATGTGGTGAACCAGCTGCAGCTGCAATTCATGATGAGCTACCGTTACTGCAGCAAAGAAAGTTTTCCTTTTGCTTTCCCGTACTTTCGCCGTGCAGAATTTACAGCAAACTGCTTTACAGATATTGTTGCCAGCGGACCCGACTCACAATGGCCCATGGCCATGCAGAGCATACTGATGGCCATCAATGTAGCAAGGCGACGCATCCGCATCAGCAATCCTTACTTCATTCCCAATGAACAATTGTTAAGCGCGCTGCAAATGGCCGCGCTGGCAGGAAAAGATGTAGAACTTTTACTTCCCAAACGTGGCGACTCCTTCTTTGTACAACATGCCGCTCAGTCATTCATAAAACCCATGCTGGATGCAGGTGTAAAGATCTACTTTTACGAAAAGGGATTTATACATGCAAAGACCATGATCATAGATGACAACCTGGCGATTGTTGGTACGGTCAATCTCGATAATCGCAGCTTCTATCTCAATTTTGAAATTGCCATTATCATGTATGATCGACTGGTAGTAAAGGAGCTGCAGGATGCCTTTGAGAAGGACCTCGAAGATGCAACACTCATCACCCGCCGGTCCTGGAAAAACCGGTCATTGTTTGAAAAATTTATAGATGCCCTCTGCAGGTTGTTAACACCCTTGTTATGACGGATCTTCTTCCAGGTCTTCATGACGGTCGCCACCCAGACTGTAGAAGTTATTTTCCTCGTCTTCATTCCCGATCTCTTCATTACTGTTATCCAGTTCTGCGCCAGGAACGTCCAGTCCTTCTTCTTCATCCGGAGCCGGTGGTTTTTGTGGGGAATGTTTATGCCCCTTTCCCCTGTCGCTTCGGGAAAGGTTTTCCACATCCAGATCTTCCTTTTCTCCCCGGTTCATGATATCTTCTCCGGGTGGATAAACGGGATAACCCGGAAAGGTCTTGTCTCTTTTCTCCTCCAGCTCGTCTATCTTCGGTGGTAGTGGCTTGTCTGCCTGTTCCTTTTCACGTGGAACCTTCTGGCCTGGTTTCGGTTGCTTACTTTTCATACGCAGCATTTTTAATTACTATCCCGAAAAAGCTATGCCATACCTGTATGCCTAATGTTGTACCGCCACCATTTTTAAACATACCGGCATGGAAATATTGATCTCCTGGCCGGTTGCTTTGAATGAGCCATTTACCTTGTTACGTTTGAACACAACTATATTGTCTGTATCCTGGTTAGCTGCCAGCAGGAAATTACCGGATGGATCTATCATGAAATTACGTGGGGTTTTGCCTTTGGTAGATTGTTGTCCTTTTCTTTGCAGCTTCCCGCTTTTATTATCTATGGCATAGTATACAATGTTGTTGAGCGTTCCCCGGTTGGAGGCATACAAAAATTTTCCATCCGGCGATACATGTATATCCGCGCCGGATATGGTTCCCTTAAATGCTTCCGGTAAAGTAGACACGGTTTGTATGGGCGTCAGCTTACCTTCATCATAACGGAAAGCCGTTAACTTACCATCCAGCTCATGTACCAGGTAAGCCCATTTACCACCGGGATGGAACGTAAGGTGCCGCGGACCAGCGCCTGGCGGCAGTGCTGCATAAGAAGGGCTTGCTTCCTGCAGCAGTAAAGGTGATGAAGGATCGTACTTATAGATGCCGATCTTATCAATACCCAAATCGGACACAAACAAAAACTGGTGATCCGGCGAAAACTCCACACAATGTACATGCGGTTTTTCCTGCCGTTCTTTATTTACACCGGAACCGGTATGCTGTATGGTTTGCAGCGGTGCACCCAGCTTTCCGTCAGGCTGAACCGGGAGTACAGACAAGCTGCCACTGGCATAATTGCCTGCCACCACATGTGTTCCATCCCCGTCTGTATTAACATAGCAGGGACCGTCTCCGCCGGAGGGTTGTTTATTTATAAATTGCAGCTGACCTGTACTATGGTCCAGTTCAAAAGCGCTCACACTTCCGGTTCTGTCGCCGTTTGATTCATTTACTGAATACACATGTTTTTGATCGGGAGCAACTACGAGATAGGAAGGGTTATCCACACCTTTGGCAGTACTTACATATTTCAATTCACCGCTTTGGGTATTGAACGTATACACATAGATCCCTTCACTTTGCTTTTTGGTGTAAGTCCCTATCAGCAGGTATTGCATGCTGTCCTGTTTAAGGGAATCCTGTGCAAGCAGCATGCCGGGTATCAGCAGGGCGCTGGTGGCAAGGAGTAGTTGACGCATAGATCATAACGTTTCTATACTAATATAGAAAAAATATGCCTGCCAACCTACCGCTTATGTCCTGCACTGTTGAAATTCAGCTGTAACATTACCCCGGTTGAGTATAGCCTTACCTCGCCATAGCCAACAGACCGGAGCGGTATTTTAGTAAAGGGCTGTATGCCGAGCGACATGTTGTTGTTCAAGGGGAACTGGTAAGTAAAGGCCAGGTTTAATACTGCCAGGTAGTGCTGGTTAGCGTTGGTAAGTTCTTTATCGCTATCCCAGCCGCTCTGGTATTTATAAGTATATTTTTCTTTCAGCATCAGGTAGCTGGAAAGACCTGCCGTTGCGCTCAGCGTATAATTGGGCCTGTTCATAAAAGCATAGTTAATATTAACAGGCACATCCAGCACGCCACAGTTCGCATCAATTTTCCTGATCACATGATAGGGATCCGGCGGCGCCCAGTTTTTAAGTACGCCGTAATCTCTCCAGGTTCCGCCATATGGTTTCTGACTATATATTGCGCCGGTGGTAAATGCCCAGCGGTTATTCACATGGTAACTCAGCAACAATCCGCCATCCACGCCCAAACGGCCATACTGCAGGGAAGGCGCCACATTATATACCGGTCCGCCGGTCAGTGTTAAACTCAAACCTTTCCGGGACGGCAATTCCTTTTTCTCCTTCGTCTTCTCATCCGCCGGCTGCACGCTTTGTTTAAGGGGACTGCGACCATTACCTTTAATGTTTGTTGATAGCTGCTCTTCTTTGGGTTGAAGCGTTGCGAGTAGTTGCAATATATTATCCTGCCCGCCTGCCGTTTTCGTTGCACCTGTTCTTTCCGCCCCGGTAGCTGTGTACTGTTCCTTTGCATTTACGGGATAAGATAACACAGGATCTGCCGGCTGTTTTGTGCGGTCAACCAGTGGTGATGGTGTGTGATGTTTTGCTGCGGCTGTTTCTTCATGAGCAGGAGTGGCAGACTTATTTGTCTTCGGCATTTCGGATGATGAAGCAGCCTGCTGCTCTTCTCCCCGAACAACGGCTGCTGGCTGTTTGCTTTGATCTGTAGTATTTGTGTTTGCTTTTTCTTCAGGCGTATCTCCCTGCGTTTTAACGGGTGTTTGTTGTTGCGGTACCGTGCTTGTGTTATTGGATGAAGCCGCCGGTGACGGATGATCGATTGATGTGGAACTGCGCCACCAGAAGAAGGCGCCGGTTCCCAGCAATAATAACAATAAAGGAGTCAGCCATCTCCAGAAAGATCTTCCGGAATAGCCATCCTCATTGAGCGCATCCAGTTTTTTTTCCATCTTCTTCCATGCATCCGCATCAAATGGAATATCACCTTCACTCAACTTTTCACGAAACTTTTTATCAAACGCGTCACTCATTTTAGTCGCAGACCTTCTGCAGGTCTTCAGGTTTTTAGCGTATTCTTGTAACTACTTGCTTTTTCTATTTTCTCTTTTAATAATTTTTTCGCTTTAAATAAATTGGATTTAGACGTCCCTTCAGATATACCCAATTGATCAGCTATTTCCTGGTGCTGATATCCCTCCATCACGTAGAGGTTAAATACAGTACGATAGGCGGGTGGTAAAGATTGCACCAGGACCAGCAGCTCGTCATAAGACAGCTTGTCCATGGCATTATCATCCATACCAAGATCATATACTTTTTCGATGTCTTCTGTAAAGGAAATTTTTTTCTTGCTGCGCAGATGGTCGATAGCCGTGTTTACCATTATCTTGGCCAACCAGCTCTTAAAGGGACGATTCGTATCAAATTCTTTAATGTGTTGAAATATTTTCAGAAATCCATCATTTAAAATTTCTACAGCCTCTTCTTTATTCTGTGCATAACGCAAAGCAATGCTCATGGCATATCCATAGAATTGCCGGTACAATAATTCCTGGCTGTTCCGGTTCCATTCCCGGCAGCCTTCAATAAGGTAGTTCAGTTCGTGCACGAATAGTCTGTTACCTGATTATAATCCTGACCCCCGCAAAGTAGCAACTCCCTTTCATTGTTCACGAATATAAAGTTATATCCGTTTTATCATAATCAGGTATAGTATTTACGGGTAGATGTTAAAAAGCGTTGCTTTTCTCCACACTTTTTAACAAAAAAAGAGGGTTCTTCCGAAAAACGCATTTTAAGGCCTGTTTTTGCGCGAGTACCCTGTTTTGATATCAGTGGTTTACCAACCGGCAGATCGTTGAAATTTGAGGCGATAATGGGGTCGATATTTTTCTATATAAAATACTGAAAACCATATGCTTAAACTAAAGTGGCTTTAACAGCCATAAAAAAAGGGAAAGTTTTGTAACCTTCCCCTTTTTTTATACCGGATATTAAAATTTTCTATCGGCCCATGTACACCATGAGTATTTGTACATCGCTTGGGTTGACCCCGCTGATGCGGCTGGCCTGACCCAAGGTACGCGGACGGATCTTATTAAATTTCTGCCGTGCTTCTGAACTTAATGAAACCAGTTTGCTATAATCAAAACTATCCGGGATCACCAGGTCTTCCAGCTGGCTCATTTTTTTCACCAGTTCATTTTCCTTTTCAATGTATACTTCATACTTGATCTGGATCTCTGCCTGTTCCAATATTTCTCTTGAAAAATCTTTCAGCGCCTGATTTACTTTAGTTACCTGCTCCTTCATTGAAAAAATATCCATCGCCGGGCGCAAAAGTATTTGCATGGCTTTTTGTCGTTGACTAAGCGGCGCAGAATTTTTTTCGGTCAGCAGGTTATTAATATCTTCCGGGTCCAGCGGCATTTCTTTCAGGATGGCTTTTACTTTTTCCACACCTTCTTTTTTGGTCTGCACTTTTTCCATCCTTTCCTGTGAGGCAAGGCCCAAACGATAACTTCTTTCCGTAAGCCGGAGGTCGGCATTATCCTGGCGGAGCAATGTTCTGAACTCAGCCCTTGAAGTGAACATACGATAAGGTTCTTCTGTTCCTTTATTGATCAGGTCATCTATCAGTACCCCGATGTAAGCTTCACTTCTTTTCAGTACAAAAGGTTCCTGGTTATGTGCTTTGAGGTGTGCATTCATACCGGCAATCAACCCCTGGCAGGCTGCCTCTTCATAACCGGTGGTACCATTTATTTGCCCTGCAAAGAACAGGTTTTCCATTCTTTTTGTTTCCAGCGAGAACTGCAATTGGGTAGGTGGAAAATAATCATACTCTATTGCGTAACCTGGTCTGAACATTCTGCAGTTTTCAAAACCGGGTACCATCTGGAGGGCTTTGTATTGCACATCTTCCGGAAGGGAGGTAGAAAAACCATTCACATATATTTCCACTGTGCTCCAACCTTCGGGCTCCACGAATAGCTGGTGCCTTTCTCTTTCGGCAAAGCGATTGATCTTGTCTTCAATACTTGGGCAATACCTGGGCCCCACTCCTTGTATCCTTCCCTGGAACATGGGCGATCTGTCGAACCCGGTTTTCAGTGCCTCATGTACATCGGCACTGGTATAAGTGATCCAGCAGCTGCGTTGTTGCTGCGGAGTAATTTTTTCAACATCCATATAGGAGAACCCGACGATCTCTTGGTCTCCTTTTTGTTCCTCCATTTTGGAGTAGTCCAGACTGCGTCCGTCTATACGGGGAGGTGTACCCGTCTTCAAACGGTCGCTTTCAAAACCCAGCGATACAAGTTGCTCGGTAATACCGGTGGCAGCTTTTTCTGCTACGCGGCCACCGCCAAATTGTTTATCGCCGATATGCATAACGCCGTTCAGGAAAGTACCGTTGGTCAGTACAACAGACTTTGCTTTGATCTCATGCCCCAGCCCGGTTATAACACCGTAACATTTCCCATCTTTTACAAGCAGGCCCTTCACCATATCCTGGTAGAAATCCACATTCGGGGTTTGCTCCAATGCTTCCCTCCATTTTGCAGCAAACAACATACGGTCGTTCTGTGCGCGGGGGCTCCACATGGCAGGCCCCTTAGATCTGTTCAGCATCCTGAACTGTATCATGGACTGATCTGTAACGATACCTGAGTAACCACCGAGTGCATCTATTTCGCGCACGATCTGCCCTTTTGCAATACCGCCCATAGCGGGGTTACAACTCATCTGGGCAATGGTCTGCATGTTCATGGTAACCAGCAAAACCCTGGACCCCATATTGGCTGCCGCAGCCGCAGCTTCACAACCTGCATGCCCGGCCCCAACCACAATTACATCGTAAGAAGGAAACATATTTTTGATTCTAAGAAGATGCAAAATTACGTATAAGCAGGGAGACTGAGGATATTTATTGTATGTTCCACGTGGAACATTGAAATCCGGGGATGGAAGAAGCGGTAGGTAAGGAAACTGAACGTAGATAAAGTTAGTATATTCATAGGGAGAATGGCTGGTATTAATGTGAGATATTCTCTTTAAGGAGGTCCTTTCGGGATAAAATTTGTCTATGACAACGGCATGCCCGGTGGAACAACACATAAAGATCACCTCTCCGGGACAAGGCAAATGCTATTGCTAAACAAACTATACCAATGAATCACCTGATAAGGATGGGTACCACATGCTCTAATACACAAAGCCTGGCATCATTCTGAATTAATAATTATAACCAGCAAGCTCCACTGACTTCCCTCCTGCCCAATTTCCGGTAAGTTATAGGGTACCCCATCGACGCTAATATAAAGTACCATCAAACCTCGGCTATGGTCCGGTAAGTAACATATGAAATATGCGAGCCCCCGATTACTAATCCGGGGGCTAAGCGCTCTCTTCCCAACTATTCTGGTAAAGCGTCCGGCTAATGTAGACTTCTAGCCTTATGGTTTCCCTAAAACCGATATTATATACTTCCTGCATCAGCTTGCTCCTGTACACATCCACAACAACAAACCAGCCCCTTTTACAGGACCATCCATTCTATCCCGATAAAGACTTTATAAGGTGTAGGGTCCCATTTCCATTCATCAAAATATACACAGGTATCCACCCTCCTGAACGGTTGATGCTGATGGCATGCAGAATAATAATACTCCAAACAAGATTCTGTCAATACCTACCCATCGCGTCTGTTACATCCGGGTCCAGGCACCACCGGCTAACCATACACCTCCCTATCAAAACGCCATCAAGATATCCCCCCAGGGTAGATTGCTATTATACCTGTCCTTGTACTCCTCAACCTGGTTCCGCTAGTACAAGGCATGAATATCTACACTGTTCAGATTCACCATACCCATCTTCCCGGCAATCACCACTCCCTAAATACGGAAGCTATCAAAAGTCTTATGGGATCAGGCTATTCCTTTCCCCGAACGCTATCTTCAGATAGCAAAGCCGGTATGCACCCTTGTAAAACAACGGCTTAAAACAAACCGGGTTAAAACTAACCCACATACTATACCCGTCCCACTTCAGTCATTGGCAATCACCAAGCCACCAGCTAAGGTATCCAGTAATTAAGTGGTAAAGCTGTCCATCAGACCATCCCACAACGTCGAAGAATAAGATCGGTATGTATGCATTATACAACAAACCAGGGGAATAAACCTCATTGATGCCAACCTTGTGGAACATAACATATCTCCCACTACGCCTGCCAGCAATCACCTACCCATTCAATAACCCAGGCATCAGAAGTACCCGCTCAAAACAAACTGCCTCTGAGCCCTTACTAAGTTTCCCTCACCGTTTTGTAGTCCTGTTATCAATACCTTCAAAGCTTGGCACCAGGTAGACACCTTTTGATCCCTATGACCTATATATCAGCATCAGTCAGGCAAACCAAACAAAGGTATTGACCTGTTCAGTACCATGTTCCCGGAACAGGTGATATACTACTAACCTGTAAAACCAACCCGTGGGTACAAAACACCACTCCAATGACAGGCCCTATTCCAATGAAAGACCAACCTATTCTACAAACACCCTATAAAGGATGCCCGCCATGCTCCTGTATAATCTTTCCCCAGGCTTAACACCTGTTGCTTCGCCCCACATCGATGGATAACCAGCAGCGCAAGGTGATAAAAACTACCCAAGGGTACTGATCCCTTTTATATCAATAGTACAATCTATCTGTTACAGCAACTCCACCCTACTTCACATTTTGCCACCATAGAAATTGCAGGATACAGACTACCTGCAATCCCGATCAAAACTTACTGCACTCAGAAAGAACCATACCTCAGTGCCGCTCGCTATAAAACCGGGACGTTATGACCGATGTATTAGGAGGGTGTCCGATCCTATAATATCTCCTACATCCTTCAGAACAGCACGCCGAGGGTCTACCGGGCGATCCATCCTGGTTTAGCAATCTCCCCTAATCTTTACCATTCACCTGTTCATTAACAAGCAACCTGAAGTACGTTAATAAACTCCCATGAATCAGGTTAGGAGCAATCCGTTCCCCAAACAATTGTACTCCTTAGAAATCGTCAAGCCCATACAACCTGTCCACCATTTAGCATTTGCCTATTCGATGAGAAAGCCCGTAGTAATAATCCGTAATCAGCGAGGCAGATAAACAACTACACTCCTGGAAGAAATACCGGCGCATTACTATAGGGAACTGCAAGCTCCAAACAACCAAAAAGATTTCTCATAAATATCACCCGCTGCAAAAACATGTATGTTCCACGTGGAACATTCCAATTTCATGTTCCACACTCATGAAACCAATCCATCCCAATCCAGCACCTTCACCTTCCTGACCCTTCTCCCACATACTACCCACCCGTTCACAAACGTTCACCCTAAATGCATCAGAACATGCTATCTCTTCCCCGGTAACATTATCCACCCTAACTTCGTTTAGTATTGGCATAAGTTACAGCGTGGAAAAGTTAGATATTCAAATGGCAGTTAGACTATCAGCATGGCTTTAAACAACAATTAACCGGAAACCATACTCCGGGGAAACCTTTCGGAACGCAGGACACTCATCCTCCTGCAAATAAGCCAACTTATTCTACCAGCCATCATAACACCATGCTACACATTATTATTCTTTGTAACTTGGCGCGCTCTAAAAAACAGCTACAAACTTTTGTACCATGATAGAAGGTGGAAACCGTAAACTATTCCAACAATCTCCTAAACCTAATGGACCGCTTATTTCAGTCATAACGGTTACCAGAAATGCTGCAGACTGCCTCGAAAAGGCTATCCAAAGTGTACAGGCACAAACCTATCCTAACCTGGAACATATCATCCTGGATGGTGCAAGCACAGATAATACCGTCGAGATACTTAAAAAGTATAACGACCAGATCGCCTACTGGAAAAGTGAGCCCGACGCTGGTGTGTACAACGCCATGAACAAAGCGGTTACCTATGCCCGGGGGGATTGGTTCCTGTTCCTGGGTGCAGACGATGAATTGTTCCCTGGCTTCAGCCAGATGATCGAAGAAAATATCGATGATGAAAACTGTGTGTATCATGGTTGTACCCTGTGGAAGAATATGATTATGGGACAAGGCTACAACGGCTACAAACTGGCAAAAGAGAATTTTTCCCACCAGGCCATGTTCTACCCCCGGGCCGTGTTCGACAAATACCGCTATGACGAAAAGTATATTGTACGGGCAGACTATGTACTCAACATGCAGATATGGGCAGACAAAAACTTCCGCTTTGAATTCCATCCCCTGCTGATTGCCCGCTATGCCGCCGGCGGTATGTCTGGTAAAGTGGAAGATGAAGCATTTAAAAAAGACAGGATCCGCCTGGTAGGAAAATACCTTGGGTATAAAAACATGATCCGGTATATCATCAAACGATATAAATACAAAAGACAAAACTTTATAGAATACTAAACCATACCCGGTTAATTTTACAGTCCTATACTAACCAACAAGAATGAAAGTATATTTCGATCACCAGATATTTTCAATGCAACGTTTCGGCGGGATTTCAAGATACTTCGCTAATATTTACAGCTACCTGAACAATCACGGACATCCGGACTGCAAACTGTTGGTGTTGTATAGCAGGAATCATTACATCCAGGATATGAAACTGCCCCTGCCCTCATTCCTGGGTGAAACCTTCCTGAAGAAACAGCATAAGCTGGAGCGCTGGAACAAAAAGTACGCCCGCCACATGATCAAAAAGAATGATTTTGATCTGCTGCATCCCACCTATTATCATCCCTACTTCCTGACAAAACTGAAGAAACCTTTTGTGCTGACCGTTCACGATATGATCCATGAGTTGTTCCCGGAGTTCTTCTCCCCTCACGATCATTTCGTTCCTTTCAAAAGAGCCACCATCACAAAAGCTGATCATATCATCGCCATCTCCCAGTCTACCAAAAATGATCTGCAGCAGGTCTTCAATATTCCTGATCATAAGATCAGCGTGGTATACCATGGATACATGGAGAGCCAACAGGAAAAAGATCCAGCTTTTACTCCTCCCTTCCGGGATTATATACTCTATGTAGGAGACCGGGCCAATGGCTACAAGAACTTCAGCAGGTTTGTTCGCGCGGTACAACCATTGATGCACCGCTATGATATTAACCTGGTGTGTACAGGTGGTGGCAACTGGGGATCTGCCGAGCGTGAACTGCTGCTCCGGGCAGGTATCCAGGATAGAACCAAACAAATTGCAGCGACAGAAGCGCAGCTGAATACCCTTTATCAGAATGCCATCGCATTTATCTTCCCTTCTTTGTACGAAGGCTTTGGATTTCCCATCCTGGAAGCATTTAAAAACAATTGCCCGGTCATCACCAGCAATACCAGCTGCTTTAAAGAAGTTGGCGGCGATGCCGCCGCCTACTTCGATCCCTACCAGCAGGAAGAAATGACACAAGTAATTGAATCTGTTATTAATAGCAGTGATAAGGCTGTACAGCTGAAACAGCGTGGCATCCGGCAGCTGTCCAGGTTCTCCATGGAACAATGTATGCAGGGCACTTTAGAGGTATATAAACAATTGATTTGAGCAGGGTGAACCATAATTATTTATATCTTTAAAAAGAACATCTTTAATTTATGGAGCACTACACATCCCGTTCACCTGTATTATTCATGATCTTTAGGCGGCCGGATCTTACGGCGCGCGTATTTGAGCAGATCAGGAACGTTCAGCCAAAAAAATTATACATCGCTGCAGACGGACCAAGGCCTGAGAAAGAAGGAGAACAACAGTTATGCAATGAAACAAGGAACATCATCAAACAGGTAGATTGGGACTGCGAAGTAAAAACCCTTTTCAGGGAAAAGAACCTGGGTTGCAAAATGGCCATCTCTTCGGCTATCGACTGGTTCTTTGATCATGAAGAAGAAGGCATTATCCTGGAAGATGATTGCCTGCCTAACCAGAGCTTCTTCCGCTTCTGCGATGCCATGCTTGAAAAGTACCGCCACGACACCCGCATCCGGCATATCTCCGGTTGTAACCTCCAGCATGGAAAAACCTGGGGTACCGCCACCTACTATTACTCCAACCTTACACATGCCTGGGGATGGGCCAGCTGGCGCAGGGTGTGGAAAGATTATGACCGCGAACTTGCTTTATACAATGGCGCCGATGTAAGTAAACAACTGCCCAAGATCTTTACCGATCCGCTGGTGATTGAAAGCTGGCACCGCATTTTTGAAGAAACCAAAGCCGGGAAGATTAACACCTGGGATTATCAGCTCACCCTGATCAACTTTTTTCAACACGGCCTCTCCATTATCCCCAACATCAATATGATCAGCAACATCGGGTTTGGGGCCAACTCCACACACACCAGCCAGGAAGACAGTGTGTACGCCAACATTCCCCGGAAAGAACTGGGCGAGATCACCCATCCGCTCTTTGTGCTGCCGGAAAAAGATGCCGATTTTGCCACACTCAATTATGATTTCCAGGTGGAAGTTACCAGGGCGGCAATGGAAGCGCAAAGATTGGCACAATACCGGGAGTCGCGGCGCCTGAAGAACAGGATAAAAAGATTGTTTAAAACAAGCTGAAACAGCATCGCCCTTTAAAAGCGTCACTGACAATTATTCACCAAAATATTCCACGAGACATTCATCTTCCTTCTGACGCATCAGCGCAGCATCTTTTTTTGATTTGTCCTTATAGCCGCACAAATGCAGTGCTCCGTGAAAGATCACCCGGTGTAATTCCTGTTCCTCGCTGACGGCAAACTTGTGTGCATTTTCCCTTACGCGGTCTATACTGATATAGATTTCGCCCTCCGTGTTGGCTGGATCATCACTCAGCTCAAAAGTGATAATGTCTGTATAAGTGTCATGCTGTAAAAACTGCTGGTTCATTTCCAGCAGGTAGGCATCGCTGCAAAAAACATACTGCAGGCCCAGCAGGCCCTGCCCTTCCCGCTGGAAGAGCGCTTTGAGAAAAGCCTTCAGCTTTGTCCTGTTCCTGATCTGTACTTTAACTTCGTGCGCGGTAAATTGAATCGCCATATTAGATTTCTGATCCCGGATGTAAAAGTATAGTGAAATTTCTGATTGACGCGCCCCTCTTTTTTGCCGGATGGCTTTAGAAAGGTACCTTTGCCTATCCTGAAATACTTGAATGTTCTAACAAAGTGGATTTGAAATGAGTAAACGTCAGATAAAGTTATCTTCCCTGGCAATTGGCAGAAGTGCGATCATTACAGCATTTGAAAAAGATGACCTTCATATCAAACTAATGGAAATGGGTTGTGTGCCTGGTGAAACAGTAAAAGTGGAAAAGATCGCTCCCCTCGGAGATCCCATCTCTATCATGGTAGCCGGCTACAATTTATCGCTCCGCAAAACAGAAGCTGACTTCATCTGGGTAGAAGAGATCAACTGATCAGCTTATTCATTTTTATCCCCCGTTCCTGCCTTCTTTGGATCCTTATCCGATAGTTTCCCTGTACCCCTTCATTTGTTCCCGATCACATTACCGTTTGCCTTCCACGCAGTACAAGCGTGACCTTCGTCTGATTTTCGGGCTGAAATGCTGTGCCATCTTATGTTTGATAAGAGATGAGCCCTATATAAGCCCTTATTGCTCCCTACTTCAGACCTTGTTCATCCCTACCTTATAAGGAACGGAATATCTATGGATCTGTATCATGATAGTTTGAAAAGAGGATGGTGTAACCACAAGTTCTTTCACTTGTTGCGCAGCATTATGAGGAAGATTTCATGAAACCGCCGCGAAGGGCTTTAGCGTGCGTTATACCGTAGAGAGTACAGGAAGGCAGGCAAATACACGATTCTCAGCACACTACCTATGCGCTGAGAATTACATATAAAGAAGAAGCCCCGGGGATGCGCCAGGATAGCACATTCTCGGGGCCTTCCGTCCGATAAAGTAATATTAAATTAAATAATAGTTGTAAAATACTGGTTTATAAATATTTACAAACCATACTGTGCGCTGATCTCCAGCATACGGTCTATTGGCTTCTTTGCAGCAATGCGTAATTGCTCATCCATGGTGATTTCCGGCTCTTCATACTCCATACAGAGGTAAAGTTTTTCAAGGGTATTGAGCTTCATGTGCGGGCAATCATTACAGGCGCAGGCATTATTAGGGGGTGCGGGAATGAAAGTCTTACCCGGGTTGGCCTTTTCCATCTGGTGCAGGATACCGGTTTCGGTCACAACAATGTACTCCCGGGCATCATCCCGCTGTGTAAATTTCAGCAAACCGGTGGTAGACCCTATATAGTCGGCGATCTCCAGTACGGCGGCTTCGCATTCGGGGTGGGCAATCACCTTGGCTTTGGGGTGCCTTACCTTGAGCCGGGTGATCTTTTCCAGGGAAAAAATCTCGTGTACCATACAGGCGCCATTCCACAGTATCATGTCGCGACCCGTTTTACGGCGCAAATAGCTGCCTAAATTCCGGTCGGGGGCAAAAATGATGGGCTGGTCAGCCGGAACGCTTTCGATGATTTTTTCGGCATTGGAGGACGTACAAATGATATCGCTCAGTGCTTTGATACCTGCAGAGCAGTTTATGTAAGAGATCACCAGGTGATCGGGGTACTTTTCCCTGAACTTCCTGAACAGCTCGGGAGGGGCGCTGTCGGCCAGGGAACAACCCGCCTTCAGATCCGGCAGCAGCACCTTCTTCTGTGGGCTCAGTATCTTGGCAGTCTCGGCCATAAAATGCACGCCGGCAAACACAATGATGTCGGCATCTGTTTTGGCGGCCTCCTGGCTCAGCCCCAGGCTGTCGCCAATGTAGTCTGCCACATCCTGAATATCGGGCTCCTGGTAATAGTGCGCGAGTACAATGGCGTTTTTTTCTTTCTTCAGCCTTTCTATTTCGGCAAACAGATCCAGGTTCACATTAACGGGCACATCCAGAAATCCGTTGCGCTGCAAATTTTTTTTCGCTTCGGCTAGCTCCCTAATCATAATTATATACTTTAATTATTTATTTAAAAAAGAAAAACCCACTACTATTAGGGGGGTGAATATGTGGAAATCGAATTTTCCGGTAAAATACAAAGGTAGTTGTTAATCTGTTTTGCTGAGCTATCCACAGGAAATTAACAGTTCTTTTCCGCTACCAGACTGGATTTAGCCCTCTCTATCCACACCCGTGGATATCGTTTTTGGTGAACATCTTTGTAGTGTGTGGTATATTAAGAAAGTGTTAACAGTAGCCGCTTACTTTCCACGTTTATCCCCTTTTTGACCCCGGACAAACTTCCGGCAGAATAACAAAATTAGTTTTCCCTGTATGCATGGGGCTGTTTACCCACATAATCACCCGCTTATGCCATGGTTTTTCACAATTCCTGTGGATAAATAGACCCCGAAAACTGAAACCGGGTAAAAGCTGCTGTAAGTTTTTTATTACCAGGTTTATACACAATTTTATGTGGATGAGCAATTTTCGCGATGGTAATTGTGGATAACTGCCCCGGGAAAAGCTGCACTATCAGCGGCTGAAAATCTTTACTGGTGGCTGATTTACAAATACCTAACAGATATCCCCATCTGCCCGTAAAACACCCCGGAATGTGGATAACCTGTGAATGGGGATTGATCAAAACGGGAGGTGAAAAGCCCTGAAATCCTTTACTGTATTGCTTTTAGGCCCAAAAAATACTGTTTTGCAGTTACAACTATTTTATTCTATTTTTGCTTTCCCTAAAATTTTATATTATATAATATATGTCAGTTATTCAGAAGATCAGGGATAAATATGCGGTGGTGATCGTAGTTGTGATCTGCCTTGCCATAGTTAGTTTCCTGTTGCAGGATGCCTTTTTTGGCAGGAATTCCCTATTCCGTCGTTCCACTACTGTAGGTAAAGTAAATGGTGAAGAGCTGGATGTTACAGAATACCAGCGGCTCATCCAGGAACAAGAAAACAATTACCGCGCCGGCGGCAGTGTTGACGAACAAACCCGTCAGACCATCCGCGAGCAGGTTTGGAACGAATTCCTCAGTGACAAGATCATGGAGGAAGAGTACAGCAAACTGGGCATCGATGTTACTGAAGCTGAAATAGTAGACCAATTCAACGGGAAAAATCCTAACCCGGTGGTGGTGCAGAACTTTACCAATCCCCAGACCGGTGAGTTTAACCGCGAAACCATGATGCAGATCCTGCGCAACGTTAACCAGGATCCTACCGGACAGACCCGCGAAGGTCTCCGCAGGCTGGAAGTTGCCGTAGGCAAATACCAGAAAACACAGAAATACGGCGCGCTGATCACGCAGGCGGTTTACTATCCCAAATGGATGGCCGCTCAGCAGCAGCAGGATAACAGCCAGAATGCTACCGTATCTTATGTGAACGTTCCTTACGCCACTATCCCGGATTCCACCATCCAGGTAAATGATAACGAGCTGAATAAATTTATACAGGATCACAAATCCCTGTTTAAAACAGAAGAAGCCCGTAAAGTGGAATACGTATCTTTTGATGCGCTGCCCTCCGGTTCAGATACTGCAGCCGCCCTGCAGCAGATGGCCGAGCTGAAAACAGAAATGGATACCACCCATGATATTGAAGGTTTCATCAACCGCAACTCCGAAATAAAATATTATGACGGGTATGTATCGAAAAGCGCGGTGATGGTGCCCAACAAAGACAGCATCGTCAATCTTCCCGTAGGCGGTATTTATGGTCCTTATGTGGATAACAACTACCTGGTGCTGGCTAAAATGGTAGACCGTAAAAATATGTACGACACCGTTAAAGTGCGTCATATATTAATAGGTACGCAAACCGGCCTGGCAGATTCTGTTGCCAAAGCCCGTATAGACAGTATTGAAAAAGCCGTAAGAGGCGGTGCTGATTTTAAAGCAATGGTTGCCCAGTATTCTGATGACCCGGGCAGCAAAAACAACGGCGGCGAATACGAAGTAACGCCGGCCACTACTTTTGTAAAAGAATTCAAAGACTTTGCTTTTGAAGGATCCAAAGGTCAGCTGAAAGTGGTGAAAACACAATTTGGCTATCACCTGATTGAGATCATGGAGCAGAAGAACCTGGGCCCTGCCCTGAAAGTGGCTTACCTGAGCAAACCCGTGGAAGCCAGCAAGGAAACTGACAGTAAAGCCTATGCTGCAGCCAGCGAGTTTGCCAGCGAGAACCGCGATCAGAAATCATTCGATAAGAATGTGCAGGCTAAAGGATATAACAAACGTATTGCCGATAACCTCCGCCCTATGGATCACGTGATCCCCGGTATTGGCCAGGCCCGCGAACTGGTTCGCTGGGCATATGAAGCCAAAAAAGGAGACGCCAGCCAGGTATTTACTTTTGAAGATAAATATGTTGTAGCGGTGCTCACAGGTATCCGCGAAGAAGGTCTTACCCCGCTGGAAGAAGTAAGACCGCAGGTAGAAGCTGAAGTGAAGAAGCACAAAAAGGCAGCACAGCTGATCGCCAAACTGCAGAACCCTGCATCACTGGACGCCGCAGCTAAAGCTTCCAGCCAGCCGGTACAGCAGGCAGAAGGCATCAACTTCGGTACTCCCTTTGTACCTTCTCTTGGTTTCGAACCTAAAGTAGTAGGCGCTTCCTTCAACAAGAGCTGGGGCACTGCCAAAGTTTCTGCACCCATTGAAGGTAATGCCGGTGTGTATGTGATCAAGGTAAACAGCTACCAGCCTACCGGTCAGCCTGTTCAGGAGCTGGACAACGTACGCCAGGCCTACGAGCAGAGTATGAAAGGCATGCTGGGTCAGCAACTGTTCGAAGTGCTGAAAAAACAGAGCAAGATCCAGGACAACCGCGCCAAATTCTTTTAAGCAGCATAACTGACAATAGAAAAAGCCGTCCCGCTACAGCAGGACGGCTTTTTTTTAGCTGTTGGCTGTTAGCAGTTAGCGATTGGCGCGGATTATGGAATTGGCAGTTAAGGACTTAGGGGCACGGATCAATGACAACGGAGTATTTAGTAAATTTGCAGGGAAAATAAGTACTGACATGGAAGAGATTGTTAATAAAGTAGCACAGAGCGGATTAATTTCTTTAGACCTGGAGGATTATTATCCTAAAGAGGAGACTGTAGTATTTGACATAAAGCACTACCTGTTCATGGAAATGATCCTGAAGGAAAAGGATTTCCGTGCGGCACTGCAAACACATGACTGGGAACAATACCGGGATAAGATAGTAGCCATTACCTGTACGGCAGATGCGGTTGTGCCGATGTGGGCCTATATGCTGGTAATGACTTACCTGCAGCCGGTAGCGCGTTATGCTGCCTTTGGCGATGCGGAGGCCGTTTACCGCAGCGTATTCCTGCAGCAGTTACGGGATATTGATACCAGTGAATATGTGGATAAACGTGTTGTGGTAAAAGGTTGTGGCGATAAAGGCGCCGGAGAGGCCGCCTATGCGGAAATAACCCGCCTGCTGCTGCCTGTTGTAAAAAGCATTATGTACGGAGAGCCCTGTTCTACAGTGCCCATCTATAAGAAAAAATAACAGCGTGCAATATCAACCCAACCGGGCACTATATATAACAATCGTTCTATTGGTTGCCTGCATACTGCAGGGATGTAACGGCTGCAACAGCAGTAAAACAACAGACACGCAACAGGTACCCGGAGACAGCGATCAGGAAACACCCCTCACTCCTGCTGATAAAGACAGCCTGGCATTTTGGACAGAGCGCAAACTGATACAGTGGAAGAGCTGGATAGACAGCAGTACGGCAGGCCAGGTAGCAACAGACAACCTGCAGCGTACCACCACAGATACGCTTGCTTTGGCCGACAGTCTCTATATGGAAGAGGAAAGGTTTGAGCAGTTCAAACAATTTTTTGTGTACAGCCCTGACAGCAGCCAGGTAGTGGATATGGTAAGCTATGGTAATTTCCTGCACCAGGGCAGGAACGGCAAAGTAGTGCTGGAAGCGGGAGAGCCGGATACAGAAGTGTCTATCGTAAATGTACAAACGAAAAAACGGGAACGCATTTTATTTTGCGGGCCATCTACAGTGGTGAAACAGGCTGTGTGGATAGATGATCACACTATACTGATAGCCGGTGGCACTTATGATGAACAGGACAGACTGCTGCCTGCTATCTGGAAATACGATACACAAAACAAACTGCTGGAGAACTGGGAACCGTCTGCGCCCTAGAACCATCCTCTTTTCCTGAATACAATGATCATGACGATCAGGATAACTACCATCACTCCTATGGTAAAAAAGTAGCCGTTGGGCGAGTGCAGCTCAGGCATGTTATCGAAGTTCATTCCGTAGATACCTGCAATCACGGTGAGTGGCGCCATTAAAGTAGTTACCACCGCCAGTACTTTCATCACCTCATTCATTTTAAGGTTTAACTGCGTGTGATAATGTTCCTGCAGGTTCAGCACCATATCGCGGTAGTTATCGGTAAGATCGTTGGCGTGTATAATGTGGTCATATACATCCTTGTAGTATTTGAAAGTGCGCTCGTCTATCAAAGGGCTTTCTGTTTTGAGAAAGCCGTTCATCAGTTCACGTACGGGCATTATGGCTCTTCTGAACAGCAGCAGCTCGCGGCGCAACTGGTTGATACGGGCCAGCGCGCGGGTATTGGGTTGATGCTGTACCACGTCTTCCATCAGTTCTATACGTTCGCCCAGTTTGTCCAGCACAATATAATAGCTGTCTACAATCACATCCAGCAGGGCATAACATAAATAATCCGCTCCTGCTAACCGCAAGCGGGAACCGTTCATACGCAGTTTATCCCTTACAGGATCAAATAGATCCCTGCTGGGATCTTCCTGGAAGGAGATCACGAAATTTTTTCCGAGCACTATACTAACCTGCTCCTGTTCTATGGTACAGGCATGCGCATTAAAATAGATCATGGGCAATACGCCAAAGACCGCCTCGCCCATCTCGTCCATTTTTGCACGCTGGCCTACATTCAGGATGTCTTCTTCTATCAGGTAATGAATGCCATAACGTACACAGATGGCATGTACTTCTTCTTTACGGATGCCATCTATATTGATCCAGCTTACACCAGGTGTATCCAGGTATCTGAATACGTCTTCCATTTTGTCTGCTACTACTTCTTCGAACCCGCTGGCGCTATAATCAAATACAGTGATCTTCACTTCCGCCGGGGGTTTCCGGGAAGCACTACCCGTTACGGGGTTATAGTTCATGATGCGCTGCTTCTTTTCCCTGAAAGGATTCAGCACATCCCGGATCGGTAAAATACGTTTGGCCATAACAGTTAGTCAAAATTGTTTGAGCATTTCAAGGTTTGAAAGTTTGAACGTGTGCTGTGGTGCCGGGTGTTCTACAAACTTTCTAGCGCTTAAACCTTCAAACCTTCAAACTTTAAGTTAGTTAAAATACCGGTAATGTAAACATGCATGAACAGCTACCGGATTACCACGGATTGAGTAAAAAAATGCCCAGTTGTTTGCCGCCTGAATGCTTTCTATATAAGGGTTTTGTTGGCGCGCTTTTACGGATGCGATGAACGGGAATTGTTTTTGTTATTAATAAGCTGTGACCTTAAACGGAGTGATTATGGAGCAAGCGCAACAGCATGAACAAAAAGGCATTCAAAGCAGTCTTACTTCCGGCGTGCACAACAGTTCCTGGACAGATACTTTTCCTGTTCTGGAGTATGTGCCCCTGCAGGAGCATCTGAAAACAGATGTAGTGATCGTTGGCGGCGGTATGGCGGGTGTAAGTATTGCTTACCGGCTAACCAAACTGGGTAAACAGGTGGTACTGGTAGAAGACGGTGCCATTGGCAGCGGCGAATCTGGCCGCACCACTGCACACCTGGCCAGTGCACTGGACGACCGCTATTATGAGCTGGAACGCATTTTTGGAAAAGAAGGCGTCCGCAGCGCTGCAGAAAGCCACCAGGCAGCCATAGACTTTATAGAGCAGACCGTACAGCAGGAAAATATTGATTGTGATTTTGAAAGACTGCCCGGCTACCTGTTCTTACATCCTTCTGATGAGGAAGGATCCTTAATAAAAGAATATCATGCCGCCAGGGAAGCCGGACTGGATGTGGCGCTGACAGACAACATTCCCGGACTGGCTAAAGGTCCGGGCCTGGTGTTTGCCCGGCAAGGCCAGTTTCATCCGTTAAAATACCTGCACGGGCTCTGCGAAGCCATCATCAGCGCCGGCGGCAGGATATTTACCTCCACCAGGGCAACGGAAATTGATCACAGCGGTATTGTAACAGACCAGGGTTACCGCGTAGATGCGCAGTACGTAGTAGTGGCCACCAACACACCGGTGAACGATAAGTACGCTATGCATTTTAAGCAGTTTGCATACCGCACCTACGTAATAGGCGGCCTGATAAAGAAAGACAGCAAGCCGCATGCGCTCTGGTGGGACACGGGCGATACACGGGTCAACTCTTCCATCCCACCCTATCATTATTGCCGTTTACAGGCATACAATGAAACGCATGACCTGCTGATCTGCGGCGGGGAAGATCATGCCACGGGCCTGGCCTTTTCAGAAAAGACAACAGACGAGGAACGTTACCGTCAGCTGGAATGCTGGGCCAGGGAACATTTTGGTATAACAGAGGTGATCTACCGCTGGTCTGGCCAGGTGATGGAGCCTATGGATTCACTGGCCTATATAGGGCGTAATCCCGGAGATGAGGATAATGTTTTCATCGTTACAGGAGATTCGGGCAACGGTATGACGCATGCTACTGTTGCGGCCTTGCTGATACCGGATCTGATACTGGGAAATGTGAATAAGTGGAAAAAGATCTATGATCCGCAACGAATGAAATTTTTCCGTTCGGGTAAAACCTGGCTGAAAGAATTTGTAGGCGGCCTGCTGCGGTACATGAAAGAATATCCTTACGATGCAGATGTGGTGGAAATATCTTCCATTCAACAGGGAGAAGGTAAGATAGTAGAGCTGGGCAACAACAAGTATGGCGTGTATCGTGATGAAGATGATGACCTGCATATCATATCCGCCGTGTGCACCCACCTGCATTGCATTGTAAAATGGAACAATGATGAAAAAAGCTGGGACTGCCCCTGTCATGGCAGCCGTTTCACCTATAAAGGGAAGGTGATCAACGGGCCGGCTAACAAAGATCTTTTTTATTACCGCGAGAAAGCATCCCTGGGGCAACTCAGGTAAATCCTATTTTATAACAAGCAGCATAAAACAAGCAGTATTATGGAAAAACAACTCAGCAACAAGAAAGTGGCTATCCTGGTAGCAGACGGGTTTGAGGAATCAGAATTCACCAAACCGCTGGAAGCCCTGAAAGAAGCCGCTGCACAGGTAGAAGTAATATCCCTGCATGATGGGAAAGTACGCGCCTGGAATGAAAAGGACTGGGGCGGAGAATACCCTGTGGATAAAACCATTGACCAGGCTAATTCAAAAGATTATGACGCGCTGGTATTGCCGGGCGGCGTACTGAACCCGGATCAGTTACGGATGAACCCTGACGCGGTAGCTTTTGTAGGCGGATTTTTTGATGACAGTAAACCTATTGCCGCTATCTGTCATGGTCCCTGGACCCTGATCGAAACCGGTGAACTCACAGGCAGACAGGTAACATCTTATCCCAGTCTGAAGACAGATCTTACCAATGCAGGCGCTCAGTGGGTAGATAAAGAAGTGGTGGTAGACAACGGATTAGTAACCAGCCGTAATCCTAATGATCTGCCGGCCTTCTGTAAGAAAATGGTGGAAGAGATAGCCGAGGGCGTGCATGCGTAGATGAGGATGGTCCATGGTTGATGGGGCCATCGGCCATGGACTACTTTTTCTTTTTATACTGGATCTCTACGGGCGCAACGCCTGTACTGATAATGCCCAGTTTACGGGCGGCCTTTTTGGAAAGGTCAATGATACGGCCTTGCGCAAAAGGTCCGCGGTCGTTTATGCGTACTTTTACTGAGCGGCCGTTGGCAAGGTTGATCACTTTTACTTTTGTGCCAAAAGGAAGGGTGCGGTGTGCGGCAGTCATGGCGTTCTGATGAAAGGTTTCGCCACTGGCCGTACGGCGGCCTTCAAATTTGTCGGCATAGTAAGAAGCTTTCCCGCTTTCAGTTATTTTACGGGAACAGGCATTTAAGCTTAAGAGGCAGGCTGCCAACAGCGGTATGTACAGAATGTGCTTAACAGGAGGCATGCATCAGGTTGTTACACAAATATACTCCTTTTTAATATGTTTGTTGCTCATAAATCAGAAGGGATATCCGATGGCAATGTTTAATATAAGATTTTCCCTGCGCCAGTCGGGATCACCAAAGCGGATGTCCTTAATGACCCATCTTTCATTTTCAGGCAGCCAGGGTTTTCGCAGCGGGAAGGCAAGATCCAGCCGCACTACAACAATAGAAGCGTCTATACGTAAACCAACGCCGGCATTCACGGCAATCTCTTTCAGGAAATGAGAGCTGAATTGTCCGCCGGGACGGCTGGTATCACTTTTCTGCAGCCATATATTACCCGCATCAATGAAAGCGGCGGCATTGATCATGCTCACCAGGTGCACACGTAACTCTGAGTTAAATTCAAGTTTCACATCGCCGGCTTCGTTAGCCAGGAAGCGGCTGGTGGTATCGTGATAGGAACCCGGGCCTAATGTTCTGGCCCTGAATCCGCGAAGGCTGCTGCTGCCACCGGTAAAATATTGCTTGATAAAGGGCAGGGTGCGGGAGTTGCCGTAAGGAATGCCATAGCCAAAGAACAGGCGGTTTACCCAGGTCATACCTCTGCTGTATTGCCAGTAGTGCCGGAAGTCTGCACCCAGGCGTACGTATTGGGCAAAGGGGCTGCCGAAAATGTTTTTGGAGCTGTCGCCCTTCGGTATCACCAGCCCTGCCAGGTTGCCGGATACGTCTACATCGCCGCTGAAATACACGCTGTGTACCCGGTTGGGCGCCTGGTTGTTGTAGGTGATGTTATAGAATCCGCCCAGGATAAACTGCTTTTCTATGGAGCGGCGCTGTACGGGATCCACCTTCAGGATACTGTCGTATGCAGGGGTGGTGCTGCTGGGCCTTACAAAGGTAACGGAGAGCGGCGCCCATGCATGTTCCAGGTAACGTGTTTGCCGCCACAGGTATTGCCACTGCGCAGTATAGGCATTCAGGTTATACAGGTTCTGCCGGCTGAAAAGCTCATAGCTTAAACTGATACGGGTACGGGGCACATATGGTGTGCGGATGTTAAAGGCACGGAAAGGCACCAGGAACCTGGGCAGCGTAAGCGCCACCTCGCCTTTAAGGCTATACGAATTATTGCTGGCCAGGTTGCCGCCGGTTTGCCATTCCATACCGCCGGATGCGGATATTTCCAGGAGGTTGGCCGCCCGTTGCCAGTTGCGGTTGCGTTGTGTAACCTTCACTTCAGAGCCTACAAAACCGTTGGATTTGGAGGTGCCCCGCAGTTCTGCCTGCAGCGAGTATTGCGGATAAGGCGTCAGGTAAAAGCTGGCGTCCAGCTGGCCGGTATCTTTTGCCACCCCGGTAGTGTCTGTATAAAAACGCCTGCGGGATGCGGCGGTAGAGGAATCAAGTGGCAGCCGGCTGGAATCTACGGCCATGGCGATCCTCGCGGTATCAGTACGGGAGCGGCGGAAGCGGGTGGTATCCCGGGTATCCCGGCCAAACGTAGGACGGAACTGACCTTTTACGAACTTGAACACGCCCAGGTTGATCAGGCGTTGCAATGTAATGTCATGATTGCTGAGGCGGTACAGGCTGTCTGGCCGCAGGAATACGGAGCGCCTGAATATGCGCGGGCGGAATTTCTTCTCGGGGTCTACCACGCCGAAGTTCCGGTACAAGGTGACCTCCTCTCCCATGCGGGAAGAAGAATCCGCATCCAGTGAGTAGGTAGGATACAGGGTTACCCTCCTGATGAAATAAGGTTTACGTGCCAGTGGGCTGATATCATCTTTTACCCGAATGAAGATATGCACCTTGCCGTTGTGGGTACTGTCTACTTCCGCCAGCAGATGGTCTGCCGTAAAATAATAGTAACCCCGGTCTTTCAGGTAGCGGTGAATACGTTCGCGTTCAGCTTTTATACTATCCAGGCGATAGGGTTCCATATACATCAGGCTCTCGTCGCGCTTGATGCCGGCGATGGTTCTGCCCAGCTGTGAGCTGTCTGTTTCATAGACCACCTGTTCTATGAGGTAACGCAGGTTGGGCGTAGCAGTGTAGGCAGCCGATGCTTTTTTCCGGCCTTTGTTTTTGATGGCAGAACTTACTTCAGACTGGAAGTAACCGTTGTCCACCAGGTACTCGCGCAACACCTCCGAGGTATAGTCGCGTTTCACCTGGCTAAGCAGTACGGGCGGCTCTCCCCATTTTCTACGGAACAGGTAATTAAGGCCTTTGCCTTTGGGCTCATTGCCCAGGTTATATAGCCAGAGGCGGATGGGCATACCGAGAAACCTGCGATTGGGCTTTGGCCGTACGCTGGCGTCCAGGGCAGCTTTCAGGGTGCCGTAGTCTTTAGGTTTTTTACCCTCCCATTTCACATCGGCGCCGGTGTAAAGGCGGTCGCCTTCGGGCACGGTGCGGGTAGTGCTGCAGGCGCATAAACATAAACCTGCCAGGAGGGAGATGATATGTAAACTGGTTTGTCGCAATATTTAAGATTTCTTATCAGTTTTCTTTTTACGGAGCCTTTCTTTCCTGGTTTCCTTTTTAGCCTTACCCAGTATTTCGCGGAACTGGTCATAATCCATTACTATCATAAAAGCAGCGCCGGTTTCCACTACCTGGCCCTGCACGATGGTCTCATTTGCATTTCGCTGGTATACCCTTACACGGTAGCGGCCATCACGGGTAAGCTTGTATTCTACAGAAACATCGCCTACCAGCGCACCGGTGTTGTTGCCGGCTGACTTATCTCCTTCAAGATATACGTTGGAACCAACGGCTACGGTTAAACGGTCGTTGAAAAGATTTTTGGATACGCCCACATTCAGTGTGGTGCTTTCTCTTGCGCTGCCGCTGGAGTAGTCTTCATTCTGCTGCAGATCAAAGTTGATGTCTACTCCTTTAATGAGGCTGCCTGCCAGGTTATTGAGCTGTTGTGAAAGGATCTTGCTCACACTTTTACGGGCTTCACGGCCAACATCCACGCCCTCGCCGCCGGCAGCGGAGGGATCGTCCGGGATGAAGGAGTTCAGTACCAGCAGGCCCATTACCTGTTTATTAAGCTCTGACGTGATCTGGTTGATCTGCTTCAGCCGGTTGTATACCGCACCGCTGAAGGCATTACGTTCTGCCTCCGGCATATCGAGGCGGAAGGTGATCTCCGGTTTCATGAGCTCGCCCTTAATCTGCATGTATACCTCAAAAGGCAGGCGCTGCCTGTACTGGTTGCGTTCCAGTTCTGATTTGCCGGAGAGCTGATCAGCCACCAGCCCGGATGCGGAAGTATATACGGTATACTTGGCGGTGATGTCCAGATCGGCGTTCATGGCATCGCCATTGAAAGAGATGAAGCTGCCTTTTTCAATGGCAAAGGAACGTTTGATCACTTCATAGAGCGACATCTGGTATTTACCTTCCTGGATCTCATAGCGCCCGGTAAGGCTCATTTTACTGCTGGGGTCCAGGGTGGCGTTAAGGTTGGCGGTGCCTTTTGCTTCTACATAGTCGCCGTTCTGCTGGTCGATGATGATCTTGATAACAGACTGCGGCGTGATCTCTGCGTTGCCGCTGAACATCATGCCTTTGAGGCGGGGGTTTTCGTAGCGGGTGCTATCCTGAGCGGCCAGCATGGCAGAATCCACGGGTGCGTCCTTGTCTACAAACACCATGATGCCTTCCCGGTTGGCCACGCCCGGTTCATCCTGCGGGATGGTTACCGTTACGTTGGATTTATCGCGCAGCTTCACGTAGGCGTCTATACGTGGCAGATCCATATTGCCGCGCAGGCTTATGCGGCTGTCTATGAACGCCGGGCCGTAGTACAGCTGGTCCGGGTTCTGTTGTTTGCCCAGCACCATGAAATTCTCTGCATTCACATCCAGGTTAAAGCGGTAGTTGGTGAAATCGTTGGTATTTACACGGCCGTTCACTACCAGTTCATTCTGCAGGCTGTCTGCAATAACGAAGTTATTGAACACAATGCCACGCTCGTCCAGCACAATGGTTTCATCAGGCAGCGTAAGCGGAGCGCCCACGTAGGTGATGGTACCGCCGGCATCGCTGAAATGCAGGTTACCCCTCACTTTTGGTTTGTCTGTAGTGCCGGTGATGGTGAACCGGCCATCTGCGGAGCCGTGCATACGGGTCATATTGCCGAAGGTAAAAGGCTCTGCAGCCGCCATATTGAAGCGGTTAATATTCACCGTGGCATTGATGGCCGTATCATACACGCCCTGCACCTGGAGGTCGTTGCCGTTTCCGGTGAGCCCTGCTTTGATGTGGTAGGCATCCGGCTGCGGTGTTTGGAGGTCTGCCGTCAGCGTCCCCAGGCCGGTGTTGCGGAAAGAAAGACTGTCTATCTGGAGCGTAGTGGCTATCAGTGGCGACTGATCCAGGTTGCGGACCATGGCTTTACCATTCAATGTGCCGGTAGCCAGCATGGTGTCTGCTGCCAGCAGGCCGGTTATGGTGGCCAGCTGAAAATCTTTGATATCTGCCTGCAGGGCGGGCAGCTGGCTGCTGGTATCGGGCACGGTGCTGAGACGGATAGACTGTTCGCGGTAGGCAAGCTCCAGGTTGGCAGAATCAGGTGCTCCCTTGTGAAGGCGAATGATATTATCTGCGCCGGCGGTCCATTGCTGCTTATTCAGCAGCAGCTCCGGTTTCAGTGAGAATACGATCACGCTGTCGGGCAGGAACTGTACCAATCCGCCCACTTTATATTTGGGCTTTCCTGCCACATCATCCAGGTTCATGTCCCAGGTCAATTTCCCGGCGCTTGCATTGGCCAGGAGTGCTGTATGATACAGGGGCGCTACCGGGTGGCGGAGGGAAGCCAGTGAAACAATGGCTTTCAGGGAAGTATCCTGTATGCGGGCATCCAGCAACAGGCTGTCTACATGAATAGAATCGTAGCTTACCCTGGGCAGTGAGGCATTCATTACCAGCAGGCTGCTGTCTGAGTTGAGGCGGCCTTTAATGTCCAGCGGATTATTCATGCGCAGTGTTGGCATCATGGCCTGCAGGCTGCGGGGCCAGCGGAGAGAGGCGGTCCACTCCAGCAGCTGTCCGGGCAGCAGGGAGTCTACAACTGTACTATCCGGTGTTTGCAGTGGTTTGTTGATCAGGGCGCTGAAAGTGTTGCCCAGCTTTGTGTAATCTACCCTGCCATTGGCATTTATAAAACCAAAAGGCCCCGTAAGAGCAAGGTATTGCTGGTCCTGGTAGTGGGCGCGTAAAGCTATTGTATCCAGGGTGAAGGCGTTTCCGCCGGTCACCATTTGCCAGCCCGTAAAAAAGGCATTGCCTTCCAGCCTGCTGGGGGAAAGGCTGCTGAAATCTGCGGTGAGGGCGCCTTTCAGCAGAAAGGGATCTGCATACCAGTTGGTGGCATACAGGTCTGCCCTTTCCAGTTTTATATCTGCCTGCAGGTTTTGCAGGGTGGTATCTTTCAGCAGGCCGGTGATATCAAAAACAGCGGTGATAGCCGTGTCTGCACTTTGGCCGGACAGCTGGAACCTGCCCTGTGCGATATTTGCCTTGGCATTGATGTCCTGGTAGGTATAGCGGTTGTAAGTAGCGTTGTTAAGCTGCATTGCGGCACTGGCAGACATGGTATTGAGATCATAGCCCCTGCCTTCCGCCTGCAGGCCGCCGCTTATCCAGCCCATGGTGGTATCATACAGCATGATACCGGGGTGGAGCTGGAAGGAAGGTATGTGCAGTGAGTAGCGGGCACGCAGGCTGTCGGTAATGTTTACGAGGTGAGCCGTGAGGGCTGCATTGGCAATGTCACTCTTTAGCTGCAGCTCGGTTCGCATATCAGCCATGCCGCCGGTAAAGGAACCGGTGATCAGCATCTGCTCCGGCAGTCGCGGCGTATCCGGCATGGTGCCGGGCGGCAGCCAGGAGCGTAATGCGCTGTTGCCGCTTTGCAGCATGATGGAAGGCAGGTTGGCCTTTATGCTGTCTGTATTGGCGGCATAAAAAATCTTTCCCTGTGTCTGCAGGGTATTGCCCACATTGTCCCTTACATAAAAGTGCTGCACATCCAGGTTGCTGAGCGGGCCTTTTAATATAGCCGATACTGTTAACTGTTTATCCCACAGCGGTTTCATGTAGGGATTATTGCGTGAATCCGGCACAAATGCCAGCCACTCTCCCAGTGCTATGCGGGAAGAGTCGATATTGGCCCTGATCTGCAATTGTTCGAGATGATCTGCCACGGTTTCCCAGGAAGGAACGTTCACGACTATATGTTTGCGCAGTATGCTGCGGGAGGTTTCCACCAGCAGGTCTTGCAGGGAGAGGCTTTGCGGCGTAAAGGTAAAATACATGTGTGCGCGCTTTACGGCAAAGCCTGATTTGTCGCGCATGCTAAGGCTGTGGAGCAGCGCGCTGACGGTATCCGGACGATAGTTGATATTGCCTACCCGGGTATTGAAATCTCTGATCAGCAGGTGGTTATAGTCCGGATCGCTGCCCGCGCCGCCGGGTGCAGGGCCCGTATTGTTATCGTATTTTAAGGTGATCTTTTCCAGCAGCGCCTGGCTGGTAAGCACCCGCCAGGTATTAGGGGTTGATGGCAACGGCGCCGGGGTAGTATCTTTTGGGGCAGACATGGTAAGTATGCCACGTGTGCGGCTGAGGCGAATGTCCTGGGCCTGGATACGGGTAGAGTCCTGGTCTATATTGGCGTTGTTCAGCTGGAAGCTGCCAACATTCCAGGCGGTAGATATGCCGATGTCTTCGCTTTCATACCAGAAAGTACTGTTGCGGATCCTTAGCTGTTTGAGCAGGAGATGGAAAGGGGCTGCCGTTGTGTCTGTTGCCGGTGGCGGTGGTGCAGCGGCTACGGTTGTTTTGGGCCGGTAGAACTGTCGGAAAAAGCCGGTAAGGCCATTGAGGCTGATACCCCTGAAAGCATACACGCCATCGTTCACCAGCAGCTCGTCGGGGTCTATCTCCAGTGAATCCAGGCGGAGCACGGTATGCATGCCCTCCAGTCCGTCCAGGTAACTGAGCCTTAGCTGGTGCAGCTTTACATCACGGATATGGAACTGCAGAGTAGTACCGGTTTCCTGTGCCAGCGTATCGGGTGTGGCATCGGGACTTACAAAGGCGTCGATCACGAACTGGAAATTAAAAGCGCTGTCGTGCGTATGACGATAGGCGTTGACCAGGACACTGTCCCATTCCAGCTTATTTACGCGTATTTCATTGTTCAGGAGGGCCAGCAGGTTGTAGTGTACTTTGAGCGACCCGGAGTAGAACAGGGCTTTGTTGCTGGTGTCTGATACCGCTACGTTCCGCAGCTCGAGATAACGCCAGCCCCTTGCCCGCAGGTAGCCGATCTTTACTCTTGTATGCAGCTTGTTCTGGAGATACAGTTCTCCCTGCCGGCGGAGGTAGTCCTGCACGGGAGTAAGTTGCAGCAGCAGTACGGCCATTACAGGCAATAATAGGATGGCTACAATGATCCATACAAGCCAGCGCCACCATGGGCGGCCACGACGTTTTTCACCGTTGGAAGCAGGTTCTGTCACTATGAATGATTACTATAGTAATATACTGAAAATAAATGCTTTGGCGCATTATAGCACAAAAAGTGAGATCAGCAAAATCTGTACCTGTTACAACACGGGAGTATTGCGTTCATTGAACCAGTGGATATAATACTCCATGCGCCCGCGCTTTTGTGCGTCGGTATTGAACATTTCCAGGAGTTGCCTGTCGGGAGGGAGAATATATTTTCTCAGATTGTAGAGGGTAAGGTCATATACCTGGCCGGTGATGATGTTGATCACCTTCTTTTTCCGGTTGGGCGGGGGTGTATTATTAAACGTTATGGCGTTGGGGTTAGCCACGGGTGTGGGCGCAACTGCATGGATCTCATAGAGGCAGTAATAGCCTATCTCCTGTAATTTATTGAGGCCATTGTCCTTTATGTACACATTTTTTCCGTCAGAAAATCCCCAATAGTCCTTCACTTTCTTTTCCTTCCCGGTGCTGTCTGCAATATGCAGTTCATTCCTGCTGGCCAGCAGGTAGATCTGGGCGGCGGTGCTGCGGTTTTTTACCACCATATTGCCATGTTCTGAAGGGCTGTTGAGCTGGAACTCTTTGAAGGACTTGTAAATGCCTTTCCTGTAAGCATTTGTGTTAAAAATGAAACCGGCTGCAGAGGAAAAGTCTGCCGTATCCTGCGCGAAAGCAGGAACAGTGGAACCGACCAGGATGTACATCACCAATAAGGGAAACAGGCGCCGCATGAGATCAAAAATAGCGGGCGGCACAGGAAAAGTGATGAATAATAGGCGGACAGGCAGATTGTGCCTGCTAAAGGAAGGATTATGCCGTTATAAGAAAAAGAAAGGGCCGGGTAAAAACCCAGCCCGGCTGAAGGTTACAACAAAATCTAAACCTGCTTATGAGAAAACTTTTGATCAAGTTGTCAAATAGCCATTGCTTGTAAGGAATGATCCTTGCTTTCCAGCTGGGATACGCCCATCAGGAACTCGTCTACTTTACGGGCGCACTCACGGCCTTCGCTGATTGCCCACACCACCAGTGACTGACCGCGACGCATATCGCCGGCGGCAAACACTTTGGGGATGGAGGTCTGATAGGCCTTTTCTGTTGCTTTCACATTACCGCGCTCGTCTTTTTCCACACCCAGATCATCCAGCATACCCGTGTGCTGCGGATGCACAAAGCCCATTGCCAGTAAGGCCAGCTCACAGGGTACTTCTCTTTCGGAACCAGGAACTTCGGTAAAGCCGCCTGGTTTGCCGTCCTGACCCAGTGACCATTGCAGGTCTACCAGTTTCAGGGCTTTTAAATTGCCTTTGCCATCACCTATAAATTCCTTGGTAGCGATTGCCCACTTGCGGTCTGCTCCTTCTTCGTGGGAAGAAGATGTTTTCAGTACCATAGGATAGGTAGGCCAGGGCATATACGGTGTACGTTCGCCGGGAGGTTTTGGCAACAGCTCCAGCTGCGTAACGCTTTTTGCACCGTGGCGGTTGGAGGTGCCCACACAGTCTGAACCGGTGTCGCCGCCGCCAATTACTACTACGTTTTTATCAGTTGCCCAGATATCATCGCCTTCTACAGGGCGGTTAGACACCCTTTTATTCTGTTGCTTCAGGAAGTCCATTGCAAAATGAACGCCTTTCAGCTCACGGCCGGGAATATTCAGATCGCGGGGAATGGTAGATCCACCGGCCAGCACGATGGCATTATATTCGCGCAGGAGGTCATTCACACTTACGTTCACCCCTACGTTGGCGTTACACTGGAAGCTTACGCCCTCTTCTTCCATCAATTTAATACGGCGTTCCACCACCCATTTCTCGAGCTTGAAATCGGGGATACCGTAGCGGAGCAGTCCGCCGGGGGCATCATCCCTTTCAAATACAGTCACCTGGTGACCAGCATAATTCAGCTGTGCTGCCGCTGCAAGTCCGGCGGGACCGGAACCAATTACGGCCACCTTTTTACCGGTGCGTACCCGCGGTGTTTTAGCCTGTACAAGCCCTTTATCAAACGCTATCTCGATAATATGACGTTCAATTTCTTCGATGGCTACCGGCGGCTGGTTGATACCCAGTACGCAGGCGCTTTCGCAGGGCGCCGGGCATATACGGCCGGTGAACTCCGGAAAGTTGTTGGTGCTGGTAAGAATATCGTAGGCATCCTGCCAGTCTTTTTTGTAAACGGCATCGTTAAATTCCGGGATCACATTGCCCAGCGGGCATCCGCTATGGCAGAACGGTACACCGCAGTTCATACAACGAGCTGCCTGCGTATTCAGCTTTGGTTCGCTGTAACGCTCCACGAACTCCTTATAGTGCTGTGTTCTTTGCCCGGGATCTGCTTTGCCCGGCAATTCACGTGTAAATTCCAAAAAACCCGTTGGTTTACCCATCTTCTTCTGATCTTTTAATAATAGTTTAATAGTTCATGGACCTTACCAGGGTCAGGATTTCTTTACTTTCTGACCTTCTGATTCTGACTTCGCTAATTTCAGTACGGCTTTGTATTCTTTCGGGAACACTTTCACAAAATGGCGTAACTGATTTTCCCAGTCCTTCAATATGAACTTAGCCACGGTACTGTTAGTGTATGCATGATGTTTGGTGATCAGGTCATGCAGGCGGGCTATATCTTCCTGGTCCAGCGGATCAAGATCGATCATGTCTTTGTTGCAGCGGTTGGCGAATACGCCTTTTACATCGTATACATAGGCAATACCGCCGCTCATACCAGCGCCAAAGTTGCGGCCGGTTTCGCCCAGGATCACTGCCCTGCCGCCGGTCATATATTCGCAACCGTGGTCGCCTACGCCTTCTGCTACTACGGTGGCGCCTGAGTTACGTACACAGAAGCGCTCACCGGCTTTACCGCGTATGTATGCTTCGCCGGAGGTTGCGCCATAGAAGGCCACGTTACCGGCAATGATGTTTTCTTCTGCCTTGAAACCAGCTTCAGCGGAGGGATACAGGATCAGTTTTGCACCGGAAAGCCCTTTACCAAAGTAGTCATTTGCTTCGCCTTCCAGTTCCAGCGTTACACCGCGGGTGTTAAAGGCGCCGAAGCTCTGACCGGCGGAGCCCAGGAATTTGAAGTGGATGGTGTCTTCCGGCAGACCTTCGCTTTTATAGCGTTTGGATATTTCGTTGCTGAGAATAGTGCCGATGGTACGGTCTGTATTCTTTACACCGAACTGCTGGAACACCCGGGTTTTCTTTTCCAGTGCGGGCTGGGCGGCTTTCAGCAGCTGCCAGTCCAGCACCTCGCTGATACCGTGGTCCTGTTCTTCCTGTTTGTACTGGCCTACTTCAGGACCAGCGGGTTCTCTGTATAATATCGGAGAAAGGTCAAGATGTTTGAACTTCCAGTGGTCTACACCTTCGCGGACCTGCAGGTTTTCTACCTGGCCAACCATTTCGTTTACGGTACGGAAGCCCAGTTCTGCCATGATCTCGCGCAGCTCTTCCACCAGGAATTTGAAAAGGTTCACTACATTTTCAGGATCGCCGGCAAAGCGTTTGCGCAGTTCAGGATCCTGGGTAGCCACCCCTACCGGGCAGGTATTGAGATGGCATTTACGCATCATGATACAGCCTTCTACTACGAGGGCGGCGGTTGCCACACCCCATTCTTCGGCGCCCAGGAGGGTAGCGATAGCGATATCGCGGCCGGTTTTCAGCTGTCCGTCTGTTTGTACCACTACCCTGCTGCGCAGTTTATTGCGTACCAGTGTCTGGTGGGTTTCTGCCAGGCCCAGTTCCCAGGGCAGCCCTGCATGTTTGATAGAGCTGATGGGAGAGGCACCGGTACCGCCATCATGGCCGGAGATGAGCACAACGTCTGCATGAGCTTTGGCCACACCGGCAGCGATGGTGCCTACCCCTGCTTTGGATACCAGCTTAACGCTGATACGGGCGGCGCGGTTGGCGTTCTTCAGGTCAAAGATCAGCTGTGCCAGATCTTCGATAGAATAAATATCATGGTGCGGCGGCGGAGAGATGAGGCCTACACCCGGGGTGGAGTGGCGCACTTTAGCGATCCATTCGTCCACTTTATGGCCGGGCAGCTGGCCACCTTCGCCGGGCTTGGCGCCCTGCGCCATCTTGATCTGTAATTCGTCTGCATTGGTGAGGTAATAGCTGGTAACCCCGAAGCGGGCGCTGGCCACCTGTTTAATGGCAGAGCGCATGCTGTCGCCGTTAGGCAGCTGCTCGTAGCGGATCTCATCTTCACCACCTTCACCGGTATTGCTTTTGGCGCCGATACGGTTCATGGCAATAGCCAGGGTGGAATGCGCTTCGTGGGATATGGAGCCAAAGCTCATAGCGCCTGTAGCGAAGCGTTTGAAGATGGATGCTGCCGGTTCTACCTCATTGATAGATATGGAGGGACGTGTACGCTTGAAAGTGAACATGCTGCGCAGGGTGGCGGCTTTTTCACTTTGGTCGTTCACGGCCTTGGAGTATTTTTTGAAGATGCCGTAATCCCCCATGCGGGTGGAGTATTGCAGCAGGTGGATCGTTGTTGGATTAAAGAGGTGGAACTCGCCTTTACGTTTCCACTGGTAGATACCGCCCACCGTTAAACGCTGTACGGGTGTTTCCTTGCGGCCGTAACCCATCCAGTGCTTGGCCAGTGTTTCGCGGGCAATCTCATCGAGGCCCAGACCCTGCAAGCGGGAGACGGCGCCGGTGAAGTATTTGTCTACCACACTCTGGTTAATACCCAAGATCTCAAAGATCTGTGCACCCTGGTAAGACTGCAGGGTGGAGATACCCATTTTAGAGAATACTTTCAGCAGGCCTTCGCAAACAGCCTTGATGTAATTCTTTTTGAGTTTATCCACATCCAGCTCGGTATCCAGTTTGCCGTTCAGCTTCATATCCCGGATGGTGCTCAGTGCCAGGTAGGGGTTGATCGCGGTAGCGCCAAAACCCAGCAGGCATGCGTAGTGGTGCACTTCCCAGACATCACCGGCTTCTATGATGATACCTACCTGTCCACGTACTCCCTTACGGATAAGGTGGTGGTGAACTGCGGAAGCAGCCAGCAGGGAAGGTATGGGCGCATGCTCAGAATCAATGGCCCGGTCGGAAAGGATGATCACTTCAAACCCGTCTTCCACGGCATCTACTGCATAGCGGCAAAGGCGGGCCAGTCCTTTTTCGAGGGAGCCGGGTTTGCCGTCTGCCTTGAAATAGGTCTGTAATGTTTTGGCCTGGAAGATACCGGTATCGATACTGCGGATCTTCTCCAGCTCATGATTGTTCAGGATGGGGTGGCGCAGTGCGAGGCCGTGGCAGTGCAGCGGATCTTCATCCAGCAGGTTGCCGTTGTTGCCCACAAAGGTAGCCAGTGACATTACCAGTCTTTCCCGGATAGGATCAATGGGCGGGTTGGTTACCTGTGCGAACAGCTGTTTGAAGTAGCTGCTCAGGTGCTGCGGCTGATCACTCAGCACGGCCAGCGGCACATCGGTACCCATAGAGCCGATGGGCTCTTTGCCGTCTATGGCCATGGGAGCGATGATGTGCTCCAGGTCTTCGGTGCTGTAACCGAAGGCGCGCTGGTATTTAAAGATCTGCTCGTGCTCCAGGTGGGTAAATGTTACGCGGGGCTCTGGCAGTTCTTCCAGGCGGATCTTGTATTTATTGAGCCATTCTGCATAAGGCTGCTGTGAACAGATGGTCTGTTTCAGCTCCTCATCACCGATAATGCGGCCCTGGTCCATGTCAACAATGAACATTTTACCAGGTTGCAGGCGGCCTTTTTCTTTTACGTTCTTGGGATCGATGGGCAATACGCCGGCTTCTGAGGCCATGATCACCCGATCGTCTTTGGTTACCACGAAACGGCTGGGGCGCAGACCGTTACGGTCCAGCGTAGCGCCGATAATCTTACCATCTGTGAAGGAGATGGAAGCGGGACCGTCCCAGGGCTCCATCAGGGAGGCGTGGTATTCGTAGAAAGCTTTCTTCACCGGGTCCATGTCTTCGTTGCCGTCCCATGCTTCGGGGATGAGCATCATCATTACATGGGGCAGTGAGCGTCCGGTGAGGGTGAGCAGTTCTATTACATTATCGAGGCTGGCGGAGTCTGACTGGCCTTCTTCTACGATCGGCAGCAGCATATCCATTTCTTCTTTAGAGAAGTATCTGGTAGCAAAGTCCCTTTCGCCGGCGCGCAGCCAGTTCAGGTTCCCTTTCAGGGTGTTGATCTCACCGTTATGCGCAATATAGCGGTAGGGGTGAGCCAGTCTCCAGCTGGGGAACGTGTTGGTAGCGAAGCGGGAGTGGATCAGTGCAAAGGCAGACACCATTTTCTCATCGCTCAGGTCAGGATAGTAATGCCTTACCTGGTAGGTGGTAAGCTGTCCTTTATAAACGATGGTTTTGGAAGAAAGAGAAGCTATATAGAACAGTGCCTTTTCCTTAGGTACGGTATTGCGCACTGTTTTAGATACATAGTTACGGAGTATGAACAGTTTACGTTCAAAGGATTCCTGGTCGGAGATCTGGTAGGGGCAGGCAATGAATACCTGTTCTATTTCAGGTTCTACGGAAAGGGCGCTTTCACCAATGCCATCGGGGCGTACCGGCACTTTGCGGTATCCCAGTATATCGAGGCCCAGCTTTTCTGCTGCGCGGTTGATTATTTCGCGACACTCTTCACGCCAGCGGGGTTCTTTGGGGAAGAACACCATGCCTACACCATATTTTCCGAATTCGGGTAATGCGACCCCCATTTTGAGGCACTCGTCAAAGAAAAACTCATGCGGCATCTGAATGAGGATACCGGCCCCGTCTCCGGTAGTACGTTCACAACCGCAGGCCCCACGGTGTTCCATATTTTCCAGCATCGTCAAGGCATCCTTTATGATCTGGTGGGATTTACGGCCTTTTATATGGGCAGTAAAACCAGTTCCGCAGGCATCATGTTCAAATTCCGGACGATAAAGGCCCTCCTGTTTTCTCACTTTTCGCATTCATTTAGGTTTTTTGTATCAGGTACACTACGCCTTAGCGTTTTTTGCGGCCGGGAGGTACCGTAATTGTTTCGGGAACGGTTTAAAGATACTAAAGGAATGCGGTATTTTTTTTATAAACATTTGTTTAAGGGGAAAAATTTAGAAAAGATTAAAAAAATAAGTGAATAACTTGGAAATTAATGAATTTTTGAGCGCTTTTGGGGACCGGGAAAGGACACACGAACGGGGGAATACAGGAGCGGGCAGGCCGGATCAAAAGTCCGGCCCGCCGTATACAACAGGATTAATCTGAATATTAATAAAACTTCTTTTGTGTCGAGCACTCAGGAGCTGCTGGCCTATGGAAACTCGAACGTGGCCTTTCCGTTCACGACCTTTACCTCCAGTGATTCGCTCCGCAGGCTTTCATTCTGCAGGCGGTTCAAGGCGGTGACTACGTAAACATAATTACGTCCTTTCTGATAGGTAAAGTCTGTATACTGAGGATCAGGCATTTGCGGCACAATGGCCAGGATCTTTGCCGGATCATTCAGGTTAATGGGCTCAGAGCTTTCAAAACGGTACAGCACGTATTGTTTGGTACGATGCAGGGTATCGTCATCAGACCAGTACACCTGCAAGCCGTTTTCCCGTTCAAAGGCATCAATAAAATAGGGCGCTTTTGGCGCTTCCTGGCCCTGGAGCCAGGGCATCAGGGGGCGGAGGGCCGGGTAGCGGTAAAGATGGTTGTGCAGGCTGTCTTCTATGCCCAGGGGGTTGCCGGAGAAGGATTTGGCGCTGTAGAAAATACTGCCCTGTACGGTATTGAGGGTACGGGCATCGGTGATCTGGCTGGTCAGTTCGCCGGGATTCCGCCAGACCGCATTACTGTTAATGCGGTACACGCCGTGCCCGATGTATACATGCCGCCCGTAGCTGTGCTGCGCCCACCAGTTTAGCAGCACTTCATATGCCACCAGCCGGTGGCCGTGTTCCCAGTACAGTTGGGGGGCTACGTAATCGATCCAGCCGTTCTTCAGCCATTTCAGCACATCGGCATAGAGATCGTCGTAGTTGGTCTGGCCACCACGGGTGTAGGACCCTTCCGGATCTTTGTCGCGGTTACGCCATACTCCAAACGGGCTGACCCCGAACTTTACCCAGGGCTTGGCGGCTTTGATAGCCAGGTTCAGCATCTGGATGATGGTGTCTACATTATGCCGCCGCCAGTCGTCTTTGGATAGCTGACCACCGTAGAGGCGGTAAGAATTATTGTCAGGGAACTCTTTGCCGGGAATCCGGTATGGGTAGAAATAATCGTCGAAATGTACGGCGTCTATGTCATAGCGTTTTACCACATCGGTAATGATCTGGGTAACATAAAGGCGTACATCAGGTATACCGGGATCGAAATATTTGCGGTCGCCATAGGTAAGGAACCACTGGGGACGGAGCCGGGTAATATGATTAGGGGCAATACTGCTGCGGTTGATATTGAAGACCGCCCGGTAAGGGTTAAACCAGGCATGGAATTCCATGCCGCGCCTGTGGGTTTCTGCTACCATGAACTCCAGCGGGTCATAGTATGGGTTGGGGGCCTGCCCCTGTCTGCCGGTAAGGTATTCTGACCATGGCTCGAAGGGTGAAGAGTAGAAGGCATCCGCTACGGGGCGTACCTGCACCACTACAGCATTGATGCCGTTGCGCTGCTGCCTGTCAAGAAGTGCTATAAATTCCTGCTTTTGCTGATCAGTACTCAAGCCCCTGCGTGACGGCCAGTCAATATTTTCCACGGTGGCAATCCATACAGCCCTGAGCTCGCGTTTGGGAGCCAGCTGTGCATAAACAGTCGTCATCATGCAAGCCGTTAACAGCAGGGCTGCGGCTAAATGCTTCAATATCATCAACAAAGCAATTACTTTAAGCTGCTAAAACTGCGAAAATAAGTAAATGGATTTTATTATTTTGTTGGAAGAAATTCCACGTATATGTTACGGAAACCTTTGGTATACAATTTACTGCTGACCGCGATATTATTACTCACAGATCTAATGGTTCATGCGCAGGCGCCAGGCGATATCACTGCTGCGGCACAGGCTTTTCTGCAAACGCTGGATGCAGGTGCAAAAGGCCAGACAATGTTTGCCTATAACGATGCTGAGCGACTTAACTGGCATTTTGTGCCCAAAGCCCGGAAGGGTTTGCCTTTAAAGGCGATGAACGCCCGGCAGAAGGCGGCTGCCCTGCGCCTGCTGCAGACCTGTATGAGCGCCCAGGGGTATCAAAAGGCTACCTCCATTATTGCGTTGGAGAATGTGCTGAAAGTACTGGAAGGGCGGGGTGCAGACGATGATTACCGGGACCCGGGTAAATATTACATCAGCATTTTTGGTACGCCGGGGCGTGAAAAGTTATGGGGCTGGCGGATAGAAGGTCATCATGTAGCATTAAACTTCTCTTCCGTTAACAACAAGCTGGCAGCGGGCACCCCTGCTTTCCTGGGGTCCAACCCCGGCATTGTGCCTTCGGGACCGGAAAAGGGAAAGCAGGTATTGAAACAGGAAGCTGTGCTGGGCTTTGAACTGCTTAATGCACTGGATAAATCGCAGCAGGAACAGGCTATTATCCAAAGCAATGCCCCGGGTGATATTATAACCGGTAACCGGCGTAAAGCAATGCTGCTGGATCCGCCCGGAGTGCCCTTCTCTGAAATGACCGCGCGGCAACAGCAATTACTGAAACAACTGGTGGGGGTGTATATTGATAATTATACCAAGCTGTATGCGGACCTACTGCTGAAGGAGATTTCGGCAGCCGGCTGGGACAAGATGCATTTTGCCTGGGCTGGTGTACATGCCTGGGGCGGAGGTCATTATTACCGGATACAAAATCCCGCTATTCTTATTGAGTACGATAATACCCAGAATAACGGCAACCATGTGCATACCGTGCTGCGCGACCTGAAAAATGATTTCGGGGACGCCCTGGAAGAGCACTACCAGGCAGCACATCTTCACTAAACCTTTCTACCCAGGTACTGGGAGTAATCCGGCAGAATGGCTTCATAATCCTGGTGCATCAGGGGTGAAGTAAGCAGAAAATCTGCCGTGGTGCGGTTACAGGCCATCGGGATATTCCATACGGCGCAAAGGCGCAGCAGGGCTTTTATGTCCGGGTCATGGGGCAGGGCTTCCATCGGATCCCAGAAGAAGATCACGGCATCCAGCTCACCCTGGGCCACCATGGCGCCGATCTGCTGATCGCCTCCCAGGGGTCCGCTGAGCATTTTACGCACCGGCACATCCAGCTGTTCCTCCAGGAGCTTGCCGGTAGTGCCGGTGGCATACAGTTCATGACGGCTTAACACCGCCTTATTATAAACAGCCCATTCTATGAGCTCGGGCTTTTTATGATCGTGGGCAATGAGTGCCACGCGTTTACGCGCCTTTAAAGTCTTTGCAGATTGCATACTGGTTTATCTTCTGTCTTCCGTCTGCAGGGTAGCCATATCGCGGTCAAAGATGTACATACCGCCTTTATCCTCTCCTATCAGTTTCAGTTTATCAAGTATCTGAGTAGCCATTTTTTCTTCTTCGATCTGCTCGGCTACATACCATTGCAGGAAGGTGTGCGTGGTATAATCCTTTTCCTGCAGGCAGTGGTCTACCAGTTTATTGATCTCTGTAGATACCAGTATCTCGTGGCTGAGTACCAGCTCAAAGATCTCCAGGATGTTCTTAAAGGTTACCGCCGGTTGCTTAAGTGTGGGTACTATGCCATGACCGCCGCGGTCGTTGATAAAACGGATGAGTTTGAGCATATGTACCCGCTCCTCGTCTGAATGGCGGTACAGGAACTGGGCTATGCCATTATAACCCTGTACTTCGGCCCAGGAAGCCATGGCGAGATAATACTGGGAAGACTCCGCTTCCAGCTGCACCTGCTCATTCAGCGCTTTTTCGGTGCTTGCGGCTAGTTTTTTATATAGCATGGGAAAATCGTTTAAAGGCTTTGCACAAATGCATTATTCTGTACGAATATAATCATTTGCCTATAAGGTTATTGCAAAAATCGATGGAATTCGGGGTCAATTATACTCCCAGTTCTGGCCGAAAGTTGCTACCTTTGCGTAGATTAAGCGTTAAATAAGAAAAAAATGATCAAAACAGGTAATCCCATCATCAGCATATATACGGAAATGACGCCGAACCCGGAAACAATGAAGTTTGTGGCCAACAAACTGCTGTATCCCGGTAAGAGCATCGACTTCCCTGATGAGGCCAGTGCGAAGCCTTCGCCCCTGGCAACGGAGCTGTTCAGTTTCCCCTTCATTAAGGGCGTTTTTATAATGGCCAATTTCGTTACCCTGACCAAGACCGCTGAGACGGACTGGATGGACATCATTCCCACGGTAAAGGCTTTCCTGAAAGAATACCTGGAAGATAACCGCCCGGTGATCAATGAAGACGAGATCGTTGTAAAGGCGGCCGCCAGCAATGAAGTGAGTGCTGATGACAGCGATGTGGTAAAACGTATCAAAGAATTACTGGAGAACTATGTGAAGCCTGCCGTTGAAATGGATGGCGGCGCCATTCAGTTCAAAGACTATAACGAAGGTGTAGTGAAACTGATGTTGCAGGGTTCCTGCTCCGGTTGCCCTTCTTCCATGATCACCCTGAAAGCAGGTATTGAAGGGATGATGAAGCGCATGATACCTGAAGTAAGGGAAGTAGTGGCAGAAGCAGAATAAGCCATAGTTGAGAAGAATGATAGTGTTAAAAGGAGCACAGTCTTAGCGGCTGTGCTTTTTTATTTTTGCATATTTGCACCATGAATTTTCAGGCCATATACCAAAGCCTGCTGGAGGGCATTCATGCCATGAGCTGGCTGGAAATAGTTGCTGCGCTGTTTGGCGCTATCAGCGTTATCTGCAGTAAACAGAACAGCATCTGGCTGTACCCTACCGGATTGGTTAGCACGGGCATATATACGTACCTGTTATCCCGCGAACAGTTCAGGCTGTATGCGGAAGCCACCCTGAATGCCTATTATTTTGTGATGAGCGTGTATGGATGGTATCACTGGGCCCATAAAGATAAACAGCAGCATACCCCTGCCGTTGCGTGGGCCAGTCGCCGGGAATGGACCATTGCCACCCTCATTGCGGGGCTTGGCTGGGCAGTATTTTACCTGCTGCTGAAGAACTTTTCCAATTCAGACGTGCCCCTGGCAGATGCCTTTGTTTCTGCTACCGCCTGCAGCGGTATGTGGCTGCTGGCCAAAAGAAAAATCGAGAACTGGATCGTGCTGAATATATCCAACCTGGCGGCCATCCCCCTGCTGTTCCATAAGAAGCTGTTGCCTACGGCCCTGCTCACCATCTTTTTGTTCATTGTAGCGGTAATGGGTTACTTCAGCTGGAAAAAAATATGGGAGGAACAAGCTGCATGAAGAAGGTAGTTGTAATAGGACCCGAGTCCACTGGTAAGAGCACACTCAGTGAAAAGCTGGCGGCGCACTTTCATACGGTGTGGACTCCCGAGTATGCACGGGGGTACCTGGAAGAACTGGGGCGCCCCTATGAACAGCACGATCTGTGGGAGATTGCCAAAGGACAGCTGCAGCTGGAAGACCAGATGGCTGAGCGGGCCAACAAGCTGCTGATCTGCGATACAGACCTGTATGTGCTGAAGGTGTGGAGCGAGCACAAATACGGGCAGGCAGACCCCCGTATACTGGAACAGATAGCCACCCGGCCGTATGATCTTTACCTGCTTACTTATATAGATATCCCCTGGGAGGAAGATCCGCAAAGGGAGTATCCTGACCCCGGGATGCGGGAGTATTTCTATCGTATTTACCGCGATATTGTGGTGAATGCAGGGGTTCCCTGGGCAGACATCAGGGGAAGCTATGAAGAAAGAGAAAAGGCGGCCATAGCCGCCGTTAATAAGCTTATTCTTTGATCAGTGCCGCAATATCCGGATCGGCAGCGATGTTGCGCATCTGCTGTAAGATCCTGCGCTGACGCCAGCTGGTGATGCGTGCAGGCGGTACCACGGTATATTTAACCGGGTTGGGCAGGCAGGCGGCGATCATAGCGGCCTGTTCACGACTGAGATTAATGGAAGGTTTGAAATAATATTCCCGGGAGGCGGCTTCTATTCCAAAGATGCCCTCACCCATCTCTGCTACGTTCAGGTATACTTCCAGTATGCGGCGCTTGCCCCAGATCTTTTCTATCATGAAGGTAAAGTACACTTCCAGGCCTTTGCGGAACCAACCTCTCCCCTGCCACAGGAATACATTTTTTGCTACCTGCTGGCTGATGGTGCTTGCGCCCCTGATCTTTTTGCTTTTCTGGTTGTGCTTCATGGCTTTTTCAATGGATTTGAAGTCGAACCCATCGTGATCGGGGAAGAGCTGGTCTTCACTGGCAATCACAGCAAGCTTGGCATACTTTGATATCTCTGCTGTATTGGCCCATTTCTTTTTGAAGTGCTTATCTGTACCCCAGAGACTGAACCAGCTGGAGATCATGGTAAGGGTGATTGGCGGATTGACCCAGCGCAGGAGGATAATGTAAACAAATTGAGCAATGAACATTATCAGCAGTATACGTTTTACTTTTCGCCATGTTCTGGGAACAATGCCTTTTAATTCCATCCAGTTGTCAGGTTTAGAAAAAATCGGGACGAAAGTTAGGGAAATTTTAGTTTAAGAAATGGTACTACCTTTGTTATGAAAGGTAATTTTTAATCATTCAATCGGAATTCATGCTTTTGAACGTCCATCCGCAAAATCCGAATCCCCGCCATTTAAAAACAATCATCAGTTGTCTGCAGGGCGGCGGGGTGATTATTTACCCAACAGATACGGTGTATGCCATGGGTTGCGATATCTCCCATCCCAAGGCGATAGAACGTATTTGCCGCATCAAACAGATAGATCCTAAGAAGGCACAGTTCTCCTTTATCTGTCATGACCTCAGCCATCTGTCTGATTATGCCAAGAGTGTAGATACGCCTGTATTCCGCATGCTGAAAGCAGCCTTGCCCGGGCCTTATACGTTTATACTGCAGGCCAGCAAACAGGTGCCCAGGATGCTGAAAACGAAGAAAGACACAGTAGGTATCCGTGTGCCGGACAACAATATCTGCCGTACGATTGTAAAGGAGTTGGGCAACCCGGTAATGAGTACATCTCTCCCGATAGAGCACTACGTGGAAGAATACACTGACCCGGAGATCATTTATGAAAAATTCGGGAAGATAGTGGATATTGTGGTAGATGGCGGTACGGGTGGCACCACCTTCAGTACCGTGATAGACTTCAGCGGGCCTGAACCGGAACTGGTCAGGGAAGGCGCGGGCAGCACTGAAGTATTGGGGCTTAAGATCTTATAAACAAACGACCTTTAGATGATGCAACGAATCTTATTCATAACAATCTTTCTGCTCACCACCGCCATGGCGGGCGCCCAATCCCTCAGACCTGCGCACCTGGCCGATACAGCGCTCCATGCGCCTTTACCGGCTTATCTGCTTACACCCACAAGCAGTATTGCACCTGACGGCTATTACCGCCAGCATTTCGGGTATTTCTGTAAAAAGGAATGGGACTGGGAAAAGCGGACAGGGGTACCGGTGAAGCTAAGACTGGGAAACTACGAGTATACCCAAAAGAGAGAGGGGAAATAGTTTAAACGTTTGAGGGTTTGAAAGTCTAAATGCACTTGAACGTGTCAGAATTTCAAACCCTCAAACCTTCAAACATTATTTAATACCCATTTTCTTCGCTATATCAGCCGGGATGGCTTTCTTATTTACCATGATATTGGTGGTTTTGTATGCAAAGTAGGGAACAGATGCATAAAAGTAACCGTTGCCCGGGTTATCAGTACCCCAGGAGTTTTTAACGCGGAAGTATTTGTTGCCATTCTGGTCTTTGGCAAGACCTACGATGTGCATGCCGTGATCGTCCTGCGTTTCAAAGTTGTCAAAAGCCTGCTGGCGTACTTCCGGAGTGATCTCTTTTTCCTTACCGGGAATTTCAAACACTTTCTTCCTTTCATCGGGTGTCATATCTGCCCAGTCTTTTTCAGGAACTATGGCCAGTCCGTCGCGGAAGCTGAAGTATTTTTCGCTTACATCCGCAGCCCAGGCAATGGTATAACCGGTGTTGATGGCATTTTCAGCGATGCTGATCATATCATTGAGCGTTACGTTGTATACTTTTTCCCAGTTCCAGTTGTCCGGCACTTCCAGCACAAACTGCTCGTAATAAGGATGATGGGTGAAGGATGTCAGGATCACGTAATCATCTGCATTCAGCCCCAGTTCTTTTGCAAAGCTCTGCGGGGTATACGATTTACCGTTGAAGGTGAACTGCTCCGGCGCATCACCCATATAGGCGTTGAGCACACCGTTGAATGCCTGCTGCCAGCTGGGATTGATCACGTTTTCACTGGCGCCGATGGTTTTTACCAGGCCTTCCAGGAGGCTTTCCATTTCGGCGTGGTTATAGGTTTTATCACGGTTGCCGTCATATACGTTCTGGGGCACCAGTCCGTATTTGCGCAGACATAACAGATCATCGGGGAAGCCACCGCCTTCGCCAAAGTTGGCTTTACCGTGCATACGTACATAGTTGGCGGCTTTGAGCGGGTACATCTTGCGTACTACGAACATTTCGCTGAGGTTAAGGCCTTTATTTTTGCCGTTGTGCAGCAGTTCAGACTCAAAGAAAGAAAGGCCGGAAAAAGACCAGCAGGTACCCGTACGGCCCTGGTTCTGCACATCGTAGGCATCAAGGTTTTTAATGGTAGTGAACTGGTACTGGCTGCCCTCTTTGTTGGTGTTTTGTGCCATTGCTGCTGTACAGGAGAAGAAAGCAGCACACAGGATCCATTTTTTCATTGTTAGTTTTTGTTTGTTAAGCGTAGTTGTTTTGGTAGTTGCCTGCCTTATGGCTCAGCGGGGCCAAAAATAAGGGAATGGAAGAAACAAGCGGCAAAAAGTGGATCAGCGGCAGCTATTGGCTGCCGGCGGGACAAAGATCAGCGGGTGGTGTGTATCTATGAGCGGCTCTGAAGGGTGTTCTTTTCAAGTAAGGCTTCGTATTGTTCCCGGGTAATGGCCCATTGCCATAGCTGGTCATTCTCTTTATCGGATATTTCACCTACGAAGTGCATGCCTGATTTCTGGAGGATCTTGACGGAGGCGTTGTACTCTTCTTCTGTGTGGGCCACAACCTTGTTCACATAGTGATGGCCAAAGGCAAAACGGATAAGGGCTTCTGCCAGTTCAGTGCCGTAACCCTGCTCGCGGTAGGCGGCAGCAATTTCATAGCCTATTTCCACAATTCCTTCTTCATTGGGGCGGCCTTTAAAACCGCCTGCGCCTATAAGACGCCTGTCCAGGCGGTGAACTACCAGGTAAAAGAACCAACCCAGCATGGAAGGATCGTTGCGGAGTTTATCGTAGGCTACGAGCACCATTTCGGGATACTCGGTCCAATATTCGGGGATATCAATGCCAAGGAGTTCTCCCAAAACATCATTGCCCTGCAACAGCGCTTCAAAGTACTGCAGGGAACACGGTAATATCTGTAAACGTGATGTTTGGATCATGATTGAAAGCTAGTAAACGTAATTGGGAAATGCAAGTACTCTAAGCGATTAAATACTAATTATTTACGGGTGACAATGGCAGTTTTTTGTGAAATAAAATACAAAGTTAAATCGAGAAATCATAGCACTTTTTTTACCGCCATCAGCTTTAGCTATCTGCTCCCGGCAAGAGCGGATCTTACAACCCGGCATCCGGCTAAAAGCTAATAGCTAAAGACCAGCGGTTCATAATTTAGTGTGCTTCCAGCCAGTTCTGTCCTTCTCCTATTTCCACATCTACCGGAACTGCTATGGGAAGCGCGTTGCGCATAGATTCAAGTATGAGGGGTTTGATGATGTTTACTTCATCGCGATGGGCGTCAAACACCAATTCATCATGCACCTGGAGGATCATGCGGGAGCGCAGGTTATGTTCCCTGAAAGTTTTGTGCACGGCTATCATGGCAAGTTTGATCATATCGGCGGCAGTACCCTGTATCGGCATATTAATGGCGTTGCGTTCTGCATAGCCTCTTACTACTGCGTTGGAAGAGTTGATATCTTTCAACCAGCGCTTTCGTCCCAGCAGCGTTTGTACGTAGCCGTTCTTCTGCGCAAACTGTACCTGGTTTTCCATGTATGATTTGATGGAAGGATATTGCGCGAAGTAATTATCGATGAGGGTTTTGGCTTCAGAACGTGCAATACCCAGGTTCTCTGAAAGGCCGAAGGCGCTTACACCGTATATGATGCCGAAGTTAACGCTCTTGGCATTGCGTCGCATATCTGATGTTACTGCACTCATTTCTACGCCGTATACTTTGGCTGCAGTGGCCGCGTGAATGTCAAGCCCCTGGCGGAAAGCATCTATCATGTGCTCATCTCCGCTGATGGCGGCAATGATGCGCAGCTCTATCTGGGAATAGTCTGCGGATAGCAGCACAAATTCTTCATTGCGCGGAACAAATGCTTTGCGTACTTCGCGGCCACGATCTGTACGGATGGGAATATTCTGCAGGTTGGGATTATTGGAGCTTAAACGCCCCGTAACCGCTACAGCCTGGTTATAGGAAGTGTGCACACGGTTGGTGCGTTTGTTGATCATTAACGGCAGCGCATCTACGTAGGTGGATTTAAGTTTACTCAGTTCGCGGAATACAAGGATGTCTTCCACGATCTTGTGTTTGTGCGAGAGCTTGGCCAGTACATCTTCACCGGTGGCATACTGCCCGGTACGTGTTTTCCTGGCTTTGGGGTCCAGCTGCAGTTTTTCAAACAGCACTTCGCCCAGTTGCTTCGGAGAAGCCAGGTTGAAGCGTACGCCTGCCTGCTGGTATACACTTTCTTCTGCGCGCCTGATCTCTGATTCCAGCTCCCGTGAATAATCGGCGAGGGCCTGTGTATCGATCCGGATGCCTTCGTATTCCATATCTGTCAGCACTTTCACCAGCGGGTTCTCCACATCATAGAATACCTTATCTACTTTTTTCTGCGTAAGCAGGGGAATGAATTTCTCTTTCAGCTGCAGCGTAATATCTGCATCTTCTGCGGCGTATTCCTTTATCTTTTCCAGCTCCACATCCCGCATGTTGCCTTGGTTCTTGCCCTTTTTACCAATCAGCGTTTCTATGGATACGGGTGCATATTGCAGGTATTGTGCACTGAGCAGGTCCATACTACGGCGGCCTTCCGGTTCAATGAGGTAGTGCGCCAGCATGGTATCGAATATGGGGCCTTTGATATCAATACCGTACCATTTAAGCACGATCATATCGTACTTAATGTTCTGGCCAACAAAGGTGATCTGTTCATTTTCGAAGAGCGGGCGGAAGGTTTCCAGTATCGCTTTTGTTGCTGCCTGATCAACGGGCACAGGTACGTACCATCCTTCTGCTTTGCAGCAGGCAAAGCTCATTCCTACCATTTCTACGGCATTGGCATCTGTACCGGTGGTTTCCGTATCAAAGCAGACTTCCTTTTCCTGCATAAGGCGGGCAATCAGTTCGGCTCTCTTTTCAGCGGTGTCTACCAGGTGGTAGGTGTGCGGCGTGTTGTCTATGTTCTTGTCTGCCAGCAGTACATTGATACCGGTATCCGGCGTTTCGTCGCGTGCGGTGAGCACGGCAGCATCTTCCACGATATTACCGAAGAGGTCCTGCTGCTGGCTTTTAGCCGGTAGGGGCGCTTCGGTATTTACGGCAGAGAAGCTGTCTCCGAGGATTCTTTTACCAAGGGTTTTAAACTCCAGTTCGGTAAAGATCTCGGTAAGCTTTTCCTTATTAGGTTCTTTGATACAAAAGTCTTCTTCATGGAAAGTAACCGGCACATCTGTGATGATGGTGGCCAGTTGTTTGGATAAAATAGCATCTGCAGCACCGGCCTTAATCTTCTCTCCCATTTTACCGCCAATGGTATCTGCGTTAGCCAGTACGTTTTCCAGGCTGTGGTACTGCGAGAGCAGTTTCATGGCTGTTTTTTCACCAATGCCCGCAATGCCTGGGATATTGTCTACCGCATCGCCCATGAGCCCCAGGATGTCTATCACCTGGTTCACATTAGCGATCTGCCATTTTGCGCAGACCTCGCGGGGGCCCATTATTTCTTCCTTATTACCCTGGTAGGGAGGTTTGTAGATGAATACATTCTCTTTCACCAGCTGCCCGTAGTCCTTATCGGGCGTTACCATGTATACGGAGTAACCGGCATCGGCGGCCTGCCAGGCAAGGGTGCCGATGACATCGTCTGCTTCATAACCATCAAACTCAATTACCGGGATGTTAAAGCCCTCTATGATGCGTTTTATATCAGGCAGCGCATCAATGAGGTCTTCCGGTGCTTCCTGGCGGTTGGCTTTGTATTCAGCAAAGGAAGTATGGCGGTCTGTAGGCGCCATGGTATCAAATGCTACCGCAATATGGGTAGGCTTTTCTTTATTGATCAGGTCCAGCAGGGTAGATGTAAAACCAAACTGGGCGTTGGTATTACGTCCGCTGCTGGTGAGCCGGGGGTTTCTTATCAGTGCATAGTAGGCACGGTAAATAAGTGCCATTGCATCCAGTAAAAACAGTTTCTTTTGCATGCGCTAAACCTACGTGAAAATGTGGAATGTGCAAAGTTAGGAGTTTAAAGTTTGAAAGTATTTGACAGGGACGTAAGTTTGACGGTAATTTATCAAGACATGAAGAAATTATATCATTTATCTACCTGTAGTACCTGTAAAAGGATCATCGCAGATACGGGGATCAAAGAGAAGGGCTTTGTGCTGCAGGACATCAAGACTGAAAAGATAACGCCGGAGCAGCTGGATGAGATGGCAAAGCTGGCGGGAAGCTATGAGGCGCTGTTCAGCCGCCGCAGCCAGCAGTTCAGGCCTATGGGGCTGCATGAGCAAACGCTGACGGAGAAAGATTACCGCCGCCTGATATTACAGGAGTATACTTTTCTGAAGCGGCCGGTGGCTATTGACGGGAAGAAAATCTTTATCGGGGCTGAGGTGAAGAACCTGTAAAAGTCCGGCACAGCGGCTGAGAAGTATACAGCGACAACATGGTAACGATACTATTTTGGCAAATAGCCTGAGTCTGGCTAAAGCCTATGTGAAGCCGGGAGAAGGCGGTTAAAAAAGCATAAGGAAGTTACGAACTACCGCTTTATATTGTTCCATATCCTGTTCATGTTGAAATGAGCGGAAAGGAAATATGGCCGCGGCTTCCAGGGCTTTGGCCAGGTTAAACCCTTCCTGCGGCACACTGTAGAAGTAGCCTTTTTCCATGAGGGACTCACCCAGGTATTCCTGTTCTGTTTGCCCAGGTGTGGGTACAAGGATGGCCTTTTTATTCAGCTTGGCCAGATCCATCAGGGTGGTATAGCCGCTGCGGCTGAGCACCATATCAGCCGCCAGCAGGGCCTCGTTCAGCTCCCTTGCGTTGAGGTGGTTCACCTGCAGTACGTTGGGTGTAAGCTGTTCCCTTAGCGGCGTTCCGGGTTTACCGCTAACGATGAGAGTACGCAGCGGCAGCGCTTTAACCTGCTCCAGCACCAGCTTTTCCAGCTGGGAGCGTTGCGGTTCCGGGCCGGATATCAGCACCAGCAGATCGTATTGTTTTTTTACGTCTTCGCGGAAACTGAAGCGGCTGAGGCAGCCCAGGTAGGTGGTATGCGGCGGCAGCTTACCAGGGTGGGCCAGCACGCCGGAAAGGTTATTATCTCCTGCAAAGTCGGGTACCCAGCATGCGCTGTACTTACGTATATAGCGATAGTTGATCCGCTGAAGCAGCCGCTCGGTAAAACCGCCAAAAGGCGTTTTGATCAGCAACTGGTGTGAGATGAAAACACAGGGTATACGTGGGTGGTAGAGGCCGAAACGGTTATCTGAAATAACTGCCTGGATACCATGTGTTTCCACGGTTTTTTGCAGCCACTGCCGTTCGTAACGCATGGCGCGCAGGATCTGCGGGATTTGCTGAATGATCTTCCAACCAAAGAATTTGCCCTTTTGCGCGTATTGTATCCGGTATCCGGGCAGGGGCAACATGGTAAGTTGCGGAAACTCCTGCTGCAGCAGGGCGGCATGTTTGCCCTCGGCTGCAATAAGCACCTCGCATCCAGCGTTTAATAACTCGTAGATGAGTGGAATATCGCGAGTTGCGTGTCCCAGGCCCCAGTCAAGCGGTACTACCAGTATTTTTTTTGATGCAAAGCTTGTGGACAAATATTTTAAAATTTTTTTGCGAATTTAGCGTAAATTGGAGTAGGTGTATTGTTAAGAAAAGGTAAACTCTTCGAACAGGCTAAACAAGCGACGAATTAGTAAACATACGTATGAAGCAATTTAAATGGCTGTTGATCTTTTTTTTGTGCGGAAGTCTTGTAATGCAGGGTTGCAATGTTTTTAAGAAGAATGATTGTGGTTGCCCAACCATGAACAAAAAACGCATGCATTAATCACGATTGCACTGATACCCATCATTAAGAGAATAACCTTACCTTAATTGGTAAAGCACTATACCTCCACCCTATCTTCCTATTGAAAACCCGGGATAAAAATTATAGGGAACGTCAAACATTATTTTTCATGAAACCTGTAGAGAGGGATTTATTGATCTTGCTGCATGAGGAGCGTTATAACGAGCAACAGATACAGTTTGCTGTTAAGCAGATCAGCGAGATGCTGACGGTGGTAGAAACGATGGACTACCTGTGTGCAGTAATGGAAGTAGTTGATTGCAACAAGAACCGGGTTACCAGCAAGCGTTCTGTACTGGAGAAAGTATTTTCCAGGAAGACGCAGCGCCCATTCGAATTTGTGATCCACAAAAACTGATCTCAGACGTCCGGGAAGATGGAACGTTTGAGCGGTTGAAGAGTTTAAGATTAAGTTTGTATCAGCCTCAGTAATGAGCAGGCGGTAATGAGCAGTAAGCAAAAGCTGTCGGGACCATGTTAAGACAGCCAGTATCAAAACGGTATACTCCACTATACAGGTAAAGGCTTACAGTTATACTCCCAGCCTATCTGCCCGGACGGGCGATCTATGTGCCCTGAATTTTTAAATACGGTCTCTTCCTTTTTCTCACTTTTAAAATCTTGTTGTAGGTTTGCCGTCAAACAAACAACTTATTGTAATGGCGGACTTTACGCACCTGCAAGATTTTTTACAGCCTGTTTCACGCGCATATCTGAACGATGACCAGGAGTATGATGAAAGCCAGATAGGCGGCATTACCGACCTTTATGAGGAAGGCCATATACCAGACCTGGAAACGGCAGATATCATATTGCTGGGCGTAGGGGAAGAGCGTGGCTATGGGCCTGGTAAAAAGGGAACCGATGCGCCTGATATTATCCGCAGAGAGTTTTACCGTTTGTATTACTGGCACAAAGATGTAAAGATAGCAGACCTTGGCAACCTGCAACAGGGGGTTAGCCTGGCTGATACCTATGCGGCGCTCAGAACAGTACTGGGAGAGCTGCTGCATACACATAAGACCGTTATCATCCTGGGCGGTTCACATGATCTAACCTATGCACAATACCAGGCCTATGCGCACCAGCAGTACGTTATCGAGGTAAGCGTGGCCGATGCATTGATAGACCTGCAGGAGGAAAGCCCCGTTCCTGCTACCAGCTTCCTGATGGATATGCTAACAGAGCAGCCCAACTATATCCGCCATTATAACCACATTGGCTTCCAGAGCTATTTCGTTCATCCGCGTATGCTGGAAACACTCGATAAACTGCGCTTTGACTGTTTCCGCCTGGGTAAGATAAGAGAGAACATGGAAGAAGTCGAGCCGGTATTGCGTAACACCGACCTGCTTAGCCTGGACATCAATATTATCAAACATACAGACGCACCAGCCAACACGCTTTCACCCAACGGTTTCAGCGGCGAAGAGGCCTGTGCACTTTCCCGCTATGCGGGTATGAGCACACAACTCAGCTCTTATGGTATTTATGGATACCGTCCGGCTAATGATACCAGTCAGCTCACCGCCAAACAGATCGCCCAGATGCTGTGGTACTTCATGGACGGGCGTTCTGTCAGGAACAAGGAAGCGCTGCTGGAAGAAAGGGATGCTTTCTGGGAATTTCATATAGCCTTTGCAGATATTGACACCGTATTTCTGAAGAGCAAGAAAACAGGCCGCTGGTGGATGCAGCTGCCCGGTAAGGATTTTGTGCCCTGTGCGTACAGCGACTACCTCCTGGCCAGCAACAACGAGATACCCGAAAGGTGGCTGAGACACCAGGAGAGATTGTGATCACCCATAAAACAGATAATTCCATGATGAAAAAACTATTGGTGGCCCTTCTGCTGGCGGGCTTTACTTATTGTACACAAGCACAGGAAAAGATCTACCTGTATCCCGATCAGAAAAACCTGCATATAGGCGGAAAGGATAAGGTGCAGGAAGCGCCCTATATAGAACATTTCAGCGCCCGCACTAAGAACGGGGCCGGCGTACTGGTGATACCCGGTGGCGCCTATACTTTCCTGGCAGACGGGCATGAAGGCAAAGAAATAGCACAGTTCTTTACCAGTAAGGGTTATGATGCCATTGTACTGCACTACCGCGTTAATGATGAAGCCCAGCAGGGCGCAAGGTACCCAGCCCAGTATAACGATGCTACGCTGGCCATGCGGATGGTAAAGTCAAAAGCGGCTACCTGGGGCCTGGATCCAGGTAAGATTGGGGTGATCGGTTTTTCTGCCGGCGGGCATCTGGCTTCCTGTGTGGCTACCATGATACAACCGGATACTAAACCGGCTTTCGCAGTATTGGTGTATCCCGTGATCACTATGGACACGCCCTACAGCCATGCAGGCAGTACTGCTATGCTGCTGGGACCTTCGCCTGCTGCCAGTATGATAGACTCTTTGAGCACACAAAACCGGGTGACTGCACAAACCCCTCCTACCATGCTGATACATTCCACAGACGACGACGTAGTGCCTGTTGAAAACAGCCTGTTGTTCTATAATGCATTGCGCGCGCACCATGTGCCCGCCACACTGCATGTCTATGACCACGGCGGTCATGGTTATGGCCTTGGAGGGAAAGACCCGGTGCTGAACAGCTGGCCGGAGTTATGCGTTAGCTGGCTGCAGGGGCTAGGAATAAAATAATCAGCCTGCTACCGGGTAGTTTTTTATCAGGGCCGTTACACGTTCTTTTATGTAAGCCGCTTTCTGATCGGTAGAGATGGCCTGGTCATCCAGTCCGGCGAGGGTTTTGGTGCGGAACTTTTCCACCCTGGTATCCAGCAGTTTGAAGTAGGATGCTTTTCTTTCCAGCCAGCCGCTCTGGTCTACCTTCAGGTTGCGGCGACGGGTGGTATCGAGGCTGGCGTACAGCTGGCGATAAACAATATCCAGCATACTATCCATCTTTTGATAATACTCCAGGGCACAACCATACGTATAGCGGCTTTGAGCCAGGCAAAGCTGGTAGTTCATTTCCAGGGAGTCTACGGCAGCGCGCCTGGTTTGGGCAAAAGTGCGGACGCCTACCAACAGGGACAGGAAGAGTAGCAATTTTCTCATAGGCTCGTCTATTAGGATAATAGGAGCCGCAAAGATATGATAATTACCACTTATATAACTACCAGTTCGTAAAAGTCGGCCGGCGACAGGTATTGTTTGGCAAGGTGCTGCAGCTCTTCTGCGGTAATAGTTTTGATGATATTGATATTGTTGTAGAAATAGTGCTCGTCCAGATCATTGAGGATCAGGCTTTTCCAGCGTTGTATAAGCTGAAAGGCGCCGTCAAGGTCGCCCAGTATAGAGCCTATCATATAGTTGCGAACCAGGTTCAGTTCTTCTGCTGGTACCGGCTCGTTCTGCAGGCGGATCATCTCTTTATATACTTCGTCGATAGTGGCCTCGCAAACGTCGCGGCCTGCTTCGGTCTGTATATTGAGTGCGCTGATCTGGCGGAAATTATAGAGCTGGGAATGAATGCCGTACGTGTACCCTTTTTCTTCCCGTATGTTGCTCATCAACCTAGAGCCGAAATAACCGCCCAGGATCGTATTGAGCACCATCATTTTTGGAAAGTCGGGATGGTAGCGGTTCGGGAAATGCCTGGCCACACGCACCGCGCCCTGCACCCCGTTTTCATCATTAAAGATGCGGTGCTTTTTCTCATCGGCCATCTGCACCGGGAGTTCGGGACGTACCAGGTGCGTTTCACCGTTCCAGGGAGTGCTGCCAAAATACTGGTTCAGCAGGGTGATCATGTTGGCGGGCAGTTTACCGGCCACAAATATCTTACAGTTATTGTACGTGTAATGTTTCTGGTAGAAGGCGCGCAGGCTTTCTGTCTGCAGTGCATCATACGCCATCATGCTGCTGATGCGGCCGTATGGATGGAATTCTCCGAAGAGGTATTTATCAATAAAACGGTTGGCCACAAAATCGCATTTCTGGAGGTTCACCGCCAGCCGTTGCTTCATATTCTGCTGGTAGATGGCCAGTTCCTCAGGAGGGAAAACAGGGTCCAGCAGCACCTCCTGCAGTATGGGCAGCAGGGCTTCCGTATGTTTGGTAAGGCAATGCAGTGTGTAGGTAGCGTTCTCGTGGTAGCTGTTGCGGTTCAGGTAAGCGCCGTAGTACTCTATGCTTTCGTTAATCTCAAGCGCTGAATGCCTGCTGCTGCCATTCTTCATGAGGAAGTTGGTGGCGGCGGCAATAAGGCTTTCCTGTTCGTACCAGCTGCCGGCGGAGAAGATCATTTCAAGCTGAAGGGTATCCTGTTCTTCGCCTTTTATAACGTATACGGGTATACCATTATCCAGCGTGAATTTTTCGTATGGTTTCAGTGTTATATCAAACTCCACTGCGTCCTTGATAGCAGGGGCTATTTTTCTATTGATCATATCTGGTTATCTGCGTAGTAATAGATGGTGTTGGAATTGCTATCGTCAAAGATGATACCGGCTTCGCGGTGAATGTCTGCTACGGTGACGGCCTCATAGTTATCAAACTCGGTATTCATCAGGGCAGCATCACCCAGCAGTTCATAGAACGCCAGGTTATTGGCTCGGTTCAGCAGGCTCATATCTTCGAAGGCCAGCATACTTTCTACCCGGTTCTTCACTTTTTGCAGTTCTCGTTCGGGAATGACGGTTTGCTGCAGTTTTTCCAGCTCTTCCCGGATGGCCTTTTCCGCATCTTTCATTTTAACGCCTTTTACCAGTTTACCTTCAATGGTAAGCAGGCCGGCGTCTATACTGCCAAAGTGGTAGCACTCTATGTTGCTGAACAGCTTTTTTTCTTTTACCAGTACCTGGTGCAGGCGGCTGGAGCTGCCTCCTCCCAGTACATCGGAAACAAGGTCTGCCGCGTAGTAGCGTTTGTCTCCACGTGGATAGATATGATAGCATTTATACAGTGCATCCAGCGGAACGTTTGCTTTTACCTCCAGCTTGTGTGCGGAAGTCTGTTTTGGTTCTACGGGCAGCTGGCGCTGATATTTTTCTCCGGAGGGGATATTGCCAAACCATTTTTGTGCCAGTGCTTTTACCTGTGCGGTGGTCACCTTGCCCCCTACCACCAGTATGGCGTTGGCAGGGCAGTAGTGTTTGGAGAAAAAGGCTTTCACATCTTTCAGGGTGGCATTCTCAATATGCGACAGCTCTTTGCCGATGGTCATCCAGCGGTAGGGATGCGTGCTGTAGGCCAGCTCCCGCATCTTATGCCACACATCGCCATAGGGCTTGTTGATGTAGTGCTCCTTAAACTCTTCACTTACCACTTTGCGCTGAACATCCAGGCTTTTTTCGCTGAAGGCCAGCGATAGCATACGGTCGCTTTCCAGCCAGAATGCCGTTTCAATGTTTTCTGCCGGCAGCGTTATATAGTAGTTGGTAAGATCGTTGGTAGTAAAGGCGTTGTTCTCCCCGCCCGCCATTTGCAGCGGTTCATCATAGTCGGGGATGTTCACAGATCCCCCGAACATCAAATGTTCAAAAAGATGGGCAAAACCGGTACGCTGAGGGTCTTCATCGCGTGCGCCTACGTCGTACAGTACATTCAGCACCGCCATTGGCGTGGTGTGGTCTTCATGTACTATTACCCGTAAACCATTGTCCAGACTGAATTTATTATAATGGATCATATTCGTTTATTGGTTTATATAGATGATCCCGCCGTAAGCGGGAACAATGCAAGTTATTAAAATTACAATTCCCACGGGTCAATCACAGCTTTTTACTGCTGTAAGTACAATTCTTTCTGGGGATAGTTGATGATAACGGCGGAGAAGTGTTTCCATACGTGGTAACCGATAGCGCCTGCTATTTCCATCACAGGACTATCATCGTTTACGTCTTTGCAGTAGCTGATGGGGACTTTCTGCTGGCGAAAAGAGAAGATACTGAGAGCAGGAACGGTGCTGTTCACATAGTCATAGGTTTTGACCAGATCCTGCACCCGGTCTGTACTGAGTGTAGGCAGTTGCTGGTTAAGCTGGTGTTTATCAGTATAGGGCCAGTTAAAGAGGATGCCGTAATCGCCGCCGGTGGTAAGGTGATAGTTACCTCTCAGGGACTGCCCGTTAGGCAGTTCTATGGAAGCGGTGATCACCGGCGTGCGAAAATTGATCTGGAAGGGAATGGGTTGCAGGCCTGCAATATCCGGAATCGCAGTGCCGAAAGAGTATAGCACCAGTTGCCGGTGGGCATAATCTATCTTGACGATATAAGCTTTCAGCACATCTATCCCGATGAAGCCATCTATTTTCAGGGAGCCGTTACGGAATTCGGGAATATTCTCAAGATATACTTTCAGAAATGGCAGGCGGGCTTTATCGAGATATAGTACGTTCAGGGTGGCGGTGTTCACCTTTATCATAAGGTTATTGGTGGCGGTAACGCCTGCTTTCTGCCTGCCTTGTACGCCCAGTGTGTCTGCCAGTCCGTAGTGCAGCACAGCCACTTCGGTGCCCGTATCGAAAATAAAATGCAGGGTATCTTTATGGCCGGAGACCATGGCAGGGATCACAATGTGATGCCCGTATAAGCGGAAAGGGATCACTGCTACGGCGCCTTTCTCCAACTGGACCGGGCGGCGTTTGCCTGATTGTGCGTAACCAAATAAAGCGCAGCTGCTACTAAGCAGTAATAAAAAGGCGAATTTCCTCATGAAAAGCTCACACCTTAATAACGGCTACAAGATACTTTTTATTGGCAGTTTCTTCAGTTGCAATTCGTTGTTGCGCATGATCACCAAGGTAGGCCGGGTGCCTACATTCTTCAGCAGATCGCGGTATACGGTGAGGTTGCTGCTGAAGTTGTTGTTGATGGCCAGGATGATATCACCTTTTTTGAACCCGGCTTTTTCTGCCGGGGAGTTCTTTATGATATCGGTGATCTCCACCCGGCCGTTGATCAGGTAGATAATAAGGCCTGTATAAGAGTAGTCAAAGGGATCACGGTAATGGGTGTTGGGCTGCAGGTAGATCTCTTTTTTGGAATAATTCAGGAACAGGTTAAAGCGGCGCAGCAGGTCGTTCCCGATCATGCCGCCCAGGAAAGGGTAAGCGGTGATGTTGGTCTTATCATCGAACAGGTACACCGGCACATTGCGAAAATTATAGTTGCCGATCTTAAACTCCTGGATGGTGGTAATATGCATTTCCATTTTGCCTCCCAGGCCCTGTGCTTCTGTCTGGATGATTTTGCGCTGCCTTTTGCGGGAAGAGAGCAGGCCGCTGTCTTTCACGAACTGGTTGGAGAGCAGCAAACACATGCCCGCCCCGGTATCGAAGTAATAGCGGTTATTGGTTTGTGCCTTGCCATTACGCAGAGGCGCTGATATGATGGGTATCAGGGTAAGCGATGGTTTTAAGAGCAATCCTCCCTTTGGATAGCTGAACCGTCCTTTGGAATAAATGTTTATCTTTTCTTTATCATAGTCCACATTCACAATATAGCGGCTCAGCAGGCTGTACCCGATGATACCGTCTACCTGCAGGCCGTACACCTGGCTGATCAGCTCATAGTCGTTCACGTGGAAGTCGAGGCTGTCTACCGTTAAGCCGGGTAGTATGAGGGAGCGGTCCATGGCAAAAGACACCTGTCTGGCGCCGCCCAATCCACGCACGATCCTGTCCGAGGGAGTGAGCGGTATACCCAGCCGTTCGCAGGTACCGGTATCCAGAGAAATGCCGGCGCTGCCGGTGTCAAGAATGAATTGCAGGGTATCGGGAATACCGTTCAGCTGAGCAAGGATAACCACTACCCCTCCGTAATATTGTTTGAAGGGGAAACTGGTGATCAGCACGGCATCTTTGATGGTAGAATCGGCTTGACCAGTGCTGGCAGGAACCAGGGCAGATGCGTTCGTGGAATTGCCGGAAGCCGTTAGAAAGCAAAGCCAGCAGAAAAGTAACAGTAAGGTATTTCGCATACGAAGGCGCGAGATGCTCTCGTTCATATAAATTTAACATTAAAATACTTTCATATAGCAAAAAAATATTTCAAACGGAAGGAAAAACGTATGAACAGCAGGTTCTGTAGTATAAGTTGCCAGTGAGGTAACAGTAGTGCCGACTATTAATGCACAATCATTACCTTTGTCTGCATAAGTTGTAACATGCAATTGAAAGATCTATATCAGAAGGCCCTCCAGTTTGAGTGGCTGACTGCGGAAGAAGGAGTATACCTGTTTGAAAAAGCGCCTATGGCTGAGCTTACGCACATTGCCAATGAACTGCGTAAGCAACAGGTACCACATGGTAAGGTAACCTGGCAGATAGACCGGAATGTGAACACTACGAATGTTTGTATCGCCAACTGCAAGTTTTGTAATTTTTACCGCATTCCCGGCCATCCCGAAGCCTACATTACCAGTATCGACGAGTATAAGCGGAAGATAGAGGAAACCCTCAAGTACGGTGGCGACCAGCTGCTGCTGCAGGGCGGGCACCATCCTGATCTGGGCCTGAGCTTTTATGTAGACCTGTTCAAACAGCTGAAACAACTATATCCCGCATTGAGGCTGCATACGCTGGGGCCGCCGGAAGTAGCCCATATTACCAAGCTGGAGAAAAGTACCCATATTGAGGTGCTGGCTGCCTTGAAAGAGGCTGGTATGGACAGCCTGCCGGGCGCTGGCGCCGAGATCCTGAATGACCGTGTACGCCGCCTGATCTCCAAAGGCAAATGCGGGGCACAGGAGTGGCTGGACGTAATGCGCGCTGCACACAAGCTGAATATTGCTTCTTCTGCCACTATGATGTTTGGCCACGTGGAAACGGTGCTGGAGCGTTTTGAACACCTGGTAGACATCCGCCAGGTACAGAGTGAAAAACCGGAGGAGCACTATGGCTTCACGGCCTTTATTCCCTGGACCTTCCAGGATGTGGACACGCTGCTGGCCCGGATACGTGGGGTGCATAACATGACCACAGCAGAAGAATATATCCGCATGATCGCCATGAGCCGTATCATGCTGCCGAATATCAAGAATATACAGGCCTCCTGGCTGACGGTAGGCAAGCAGGTTGCCCAGTTATGCCTGCACGCGGGCGCCAACGATTTTGGCTCTATCATGATCGAGGAAAATGTGGTAAGCGCTGCCGGCGCACCGCACCGCTTTACCTATCGCTCCATGCAGGAAGCGATAAGGGAAGCCGGTTTTGAGCCGCAGCTGCGCACACAGCTGTATGAATTCCGGGAAATACCAGCGTCTATTGTAGAACAGGTCATTAACTATTAATAGCTTTTATACTGGTCGTTAGTTGATTGTTTCCGGTGGCTAGTGCAGGCGCTAACAACTGGCAATGAACAACTAACGATCTTTTTTTTTAGCAATCCCTTAACATAACCCCCTGTTAACCTCCGGCTCCTTTTCACGTCTAATAGCTGTAAGATGGAATTAAAAAATGCTCCATCAATAGGTAAAGATTAAAGCAAGTAGATATGAAAAAGTTTGGATTATTCATCATCAGTGCAGGATTGATGCTACTGGCTGCCTGTTCCAGTACCAAGCTTACCTCATCCTGGAAGACCAATGACGCGCAATTGCAATGGGACAGGAAGATAATGGTAATGGCTCTGGTACCAAGACAGGAAAAGCAGTTGCGTATGCTTATGGAGGACAACCTGGTGACTGAGCTGAAGAAGGAGGGATATAATGCCGCTTCTGCTTACCGTGAGTTGGGCCCTAATGCATTTGACGACAAAACGGATGAAAAAACAGCGCTACGCAAGCTGAAGGGCAGTGATGCGAGCCAGGTGCTTACCGTGGTATTGCTGGATAAGTCAAGACAAAAGAACTATGTGCCTTATGGTCCCGGCTATGGTCCTTACCCGTATTATTACGGCGGCTTCTGGCCTTATTACAGCAGGTGGTACGGTACTATGTACCAGCCTGGTTATTACCGGTCAAACGTGCAATACAACTGGGAAAGTAACCTTTACGACCTGGATCAGCGCAAACTGATATACTCAGCGCAGACACAGTCAGTAGACCCTCCTACTGCAACGCGGCAGGCTTACCTGTATGCCAGGCAGATCGTTAAAGATATGGCCAAGCAACAGTTAATGGCTTATAACCAACCCGCAGTGAAACAGTGATAATAGTCAGTCTATAATCATCCGCAAAAGGCCCTGGCGTTAATGCCGGGGCTTTTTGTTATTTTAGAGCTGATATGCTGGAACTTCGCGTTAATGACAAGATAACCATGCGGCAACTGCAGCCGGCTGATGCTGCTCCGTTGTACAGGCAGATAGATCTATCCCGTAAAAGCCTGCGCAAATTCCTGCCCTGGGTGGATTACAATACCAATGAAGAACATTCTCTCCGTTTTATACAATTAATGCTGCGTAAGGCTGATGAACAGGAAGCCATGGCCCTTGGCATGTGGTACCAGGAAGAGCTGTGCGGAGTAATGGACCTGCACGGGTGGGACCATTTACTGCAAAAAGCTGAAATAGGTTATTGGGTGGGCGAGGCATTCCAGCGCAAAGGCATTGCCACCGCCTGTTGTAAGGCGCTCATTTCCTTTGCCTTCACAAAGCTGCGGCTGAACAAGATAGAGATCCGGTTTGTGCTGCAGAATGAACGGAGCGGACAGATTCCCATCAGGCTTGGATTTACCAAGGAAGGCATCCTGCGGCACAGTGCCAAATTACACGGCCAGTACGTAGACATGGTGGTAATGGGCGTATTAAGGGAGGACTGGAAGTATTAGCTTTTAGTAAGCAGTTCCCGGCGTACGCGGCTGTGCTTTTTACCGTAGCAAAAGTAGATGATCATGCCGATAGCCATCCAGACAATAAGCCTTATCCAGGTATCTGCGGGCAGAAACAACATCATACCAACACAGGTAACAATACCCATAATCGGAACAAAGGGCACCCAGGGGGTTTTGAACGCTCTGGGCGCATCGGGCATGGTATAACGCATGATCCATACGCCGGCGCACACGATCACGAAAGCCAGCAGGGTACCGATGCTTGTCATTTCGCCTACCACCCTGATGGGCACAAAGGCGGCAAATAATCCCACAAAAACGCAGAAAAGTATGTTTGACTTCCAGGGCGTCTGGAAACGGGGATGTATATCTGAAAAGATCTTTGGCAGCAGGCCGTCTTTAGACATTGCGAAGAACACACGGGTTTGCCCCAGCAGATCTACCAGTATCACAGAAGTATAACCGATCAGTATAGCGATGATAATGGCCTGTCCAAGCCAGATGTAAGGTGTGTGTTCTATTGCTACCGCCACAGGCGCAGCATTGCCTTTGAAGGCCGTATAAGGCGCGAGGCCGGTCATTACGTGAGCAAAAAGGATGAACAGAACGGTACAGATCAGTAATGATCCCAGGATGCCGATAGGCATGTTACGCCTCGGGTTCCTGGTTTCCTGGGCGGCAGCTGCAATGATATCAAAGCCCAGGTAAACGAAAAATACCACGCCTGCTCCGCGCAGGATGCCAGACCAGCCAAATTCACCGAAAATACCGGTATTAGCAGGTATATAGGGGGTAAGGTTGGCCGGTTGTATAAACCGCCAGCCAAGGGCAATAAATAAAACTACCACCCCTACTTTCAATATTACCACAAAAGTGTTCCAAAGGGCAGATCCTTTTGTGCCGCGTATCAGTATCAGCGACATGGCCAGCACCACCAATGCTGCGGGCAGGTTGATGATGCCCTGCACCTCCGTGCCGTTGGCCAGTTTGGCTGTTTCAAACGGGGAATGCACCAGTTGTGGTGGCAGGTACACCCCGTATGTGCTAAGGAATTTTACAAGGTAATTAGACCAGCTGATAGCCACGGTAGCGGCGCCAACGGAAAACTCCAACACAAGGTCCCAGCCAATGATCCAGGCAATCATTTCGCCCATGGTAGTGTAGGCGTACGTGTAAGCGCTGCCCGCTACCGGGATCATGGAGGAAAACTCTGCATAACAAAGGCCTGAAAAAGCACAGCCGATGGCTGCCACCACGAAAGACAGGGTCACTGCCGGACCGGCATGATTGGCGGCGGCCAGTCCGCTAAGGGAAAACAGACCTGCGCCAATAATGCCGCCTATCCCCAGTGTGACCAGTTGAAAAGCGCTAAGCGTACGTTTTAAGGTGTGGGCGCCTTCCTGGGCGGATTCCTGTAGTAACCAGCCTAGCGGCTTTCTGAAGTATTGTGGCATATCAGCGTATTTATCCTATTAGTTCTGTAGACTAAAGGACGCAAAAGTAGGCAAAAAGCGATTAAATATCACAGATCTCCACCCCTTGTTTCAGCGAGGCCAGTTTATCGCTGCGTTTAGGTACAAACTCCTGTGCTACAAAGCCTTTAAAACCAGTATCGTGTATCGCCTTCATGATGGCCGGGTAGTACAGTTCCTGTGTTTCGTCTATTTCATTACGGCCGGGTACACCGCCGGTATGGTAGTGGGCAAAGTAGGGATGATTTTCCTGGATGGTACGGATCACATCGCCTTCCATGATCTGCATATGATAAATATCGTACAGTAGCTTAAAGCGTTCAGACCCGATGGCTTTGCAGAGCTCAACGCCCCAGGCGGTATGATCACATTGATAATCATGATGGTTTACTTTGCTGTTAAGCAGTTCCATAACGATGGTTACCTTTTTCTTCTCTGCATAGTTCATGATACGCTGCAGCCCCTGGGCGCAGTTTTTCAGTCCTGCTTCATCATCCAGGCCTTCGCGATTGCCTGAGAAGCAAATGAGGTGGGGAAAACCTGCCTTGGAAGTTTCGTCTATCAGGTACTGGTAATATTCTACCAGGCGGTCGTGATGTTCAACGCGGTTCCAGCCTTTGGTGATACCCCAGTCTTTATTGATAGCGGCTACCATGGCACAGGTAAGGTCATATTTCTTTGCTGTTGCAAAGTCTTTCGGGTCCAACAGGTCTATAGACTGGATACCGATCCTGTTTGCTGCCTTACAAAGGTCTTCGAGTGGAATATCGTTGTAGCACCAGGCGCATACCGAGTGGTTGATGTTGCCTTTCAGTTTTTCATCCATCGCTTCTTCATGGGCCATCACCCGGTTAGTGAGGGAAGATAAGGTGGTAGAGGCGAAGGCCAGGGCGGCAGCTTTTTTGATCATATCGCGGCGCGAATTTTTATTGGACATTTGGTAAGAAGGTTTATTATCAAGGAAATATAGCGTAAAAATCAGGAAATAGCAATTGTTGCCTGATCTGCGGGGCCTGCGGGAATTACGCATTTTAGCTTTTCCGTATATTCTGCACAACTATTTTCTCTAATTTTACGTATATACAGATAGGAGGGAAACCCGCCGCAGTGGCGGGTTTTAAACTAAGAATAAAGTTTGGCACTTTTTATGCATTAGAGAGGTTGTAACATTTTGATAGGTTATTTGCTTTTATAGTTAGTTCTTGATCTATTTAAATTTAGAAGCGAGGAGGTTGAAATGGAAAAAAAGTATACTCCAAGTTTGTGGGTCTGCGTGTTAATGGATCTGCTGGGTTGTGCAAGCTACGCTGTTCCGATGTTAGGGGAGGTGGGTGACGTAATCTGGGCGCCTCTCTCGGCCATCATTTTTTACCGGATGTTTGGCGGTACACTGGGTACTTTTGGTAGTCTGTTCAATTTCATGGAAGAACTGTTCCCGGGCCTTGATTTTATCCCAACTTTTACGCTTTCCTGGGTGTTGCAGCGTGCAACACAGGCCTGGAAGGTACAGGAGAAAGTAAAAGTGCAGGAGCAGAAAATATGAACAGGTTGGGGGAAGTGTCAACACCTTGCCTTCGGATCTGTAAAAATACCAAGGTTGTAAGGTTTCAAAGCTGGATGTCCGGAAACTAATGCATAAGCATGCATCCACCTTTGTCATCTTTCAACCTTTCAAGTTTTTAAGGGCTTGTTACTAGCCTTTTACGCGAATAGTCCTGACGGGCGCAGGGGAAACATTCCTTGGACGTGCATTTTTAGCAGCCCCGTTACTATTGCCACCAAATTTGTTCAGGAAATAAGAAAAGCTTAAGAGGCAAAACCGTTGTAATACCCGCGTTTGTACATCTTCAATAAAATTCTCCCCTACATTGCGGCTGATGCTTATGTTCTGGTTAAGCAGGTCAAACCCCTGCAGTTTTATAAGCCCCTGTTTATTTCTGAATACATTTTTGGATATAAATGCATTCAGCATGGTTACATCCTGGTTGTAACCGGCAGCAAGGCCGGTATTAAGCATATAGTCAAGGTCAACACCAACAATAAATCCCAGTGGCAGATTGATGTTGAAGTCAAAGGAAAATGAATAGTTGAAATAGTTGGTGTTATTGTTTTGCTGAATGGAATAGCGGGCGCCGTTATAGCTTGCGCCGGCGGCTGTGGCAAAATCAAACAGTTCTTTATACACATAATTGAAGCTCAGGCCCTGCGTAAGGCTAAAGTTGCTGGTGCTTCCTTTGGTACCGTTAGTAAAGCTGATATCCCGGTTAAAATTAAAGTTGGTAGTGGCATTGATGGAGGTATGTTCTTTTTTGATCGGGAAGGTGTTCACCAGGTTACCATTAAGGTTATAGGAACCGTTGACGTTTACGGGCTGGCTTATCTGCCGTCCAAGTGAATCAAAGGAATTAGCGTTAATGATCTTGTTACTGGTAAAGGCTGCGCTCACATTGGTGAACAGGCCCCGCATGGTAGCGGGATCGAAAGTATTATAGCCTACACTGAAGTTATTATTGAAAGAAGGTTTAAGGTCTGGGTTACCCAGCTGGATGTATAGCGGATTACTGTTGTCTGGTACCGGCTGCAGCTGTGAAACGCTGGGTTGCTGGGTACCTCCGCGGTAAAAAAAACGCAGCCGGCGGTTATTGCCGAAGGAATAGTTAAAAGAGGCAGAAGGAAAGAAATTGACCGTGCGTTGCTGCAGGTGATTGTGCAGGCTGATGTTGTCGTTATCCAGGTTACTGAACTGGATGTTGAGGCCTGCGCTATAGTCGTACGCCTTCTTCTGTGTGCGTATGCTGATGCCCGCCTGATGGGTGGAGAAAGTGTTTTCGAAAGAATTACTAAGGCTGTCATTCAGCTGGTCATATGTAAGTTTGGCGGCATTATAATCGTAAGTAAGCTTTTCTGAAGCGGTAAAATTGTGGTTCCATGCGTAGGTGAACTCGAGGAACCGATCCTTAAATACCGGTTCGGTATAGATCAGGCGCAGACCCGTGTTAAAGCCGCGGTTAGTAATATCGTTGTGCTGATCAATACTGTCGGTATAACTGTCGCCGCCGGGCTTTACGAAGTAGTTGGCGGAGCGGTTAAAATTTTCCTGGTCGCTGTTGTTATAGCCAATGTTGAAGTTGGCGGTGAAAGTGCGGCCCGGTTTATGGAATTTTTTACGGAACAGTACATCGGTCATGAAATTAGGCGCGGTACCGCTGGAGATGTTCTGCGTAGTGCCACGGTTAACCAGCTGGCCTTTACCGCCCAGGGATGCGTAGGTATTTTCCTGGTAGCCGCTATTGGTGCTGTAGTTGAAGTTGGGAGAAACAATAAGCGATTGCATGCTGTCAATCTCGTACTCCACCCGCATATTAAAGTTATGATTGCCGTTATTGCTGAGCGACCGGGCGTTGTTGTTATAATAGTAGGTAGTATCAGGCAGCAGGTTCTGTCGGGCGCTGGTGCGCTGGTTCTCTGTACGGGAATCATTATAGTAGTAGCTGCCGCTGATTTTCAGCTTTTTAGTGAGGTCCTGGCTATAGTTTATCCCGGCAGTGCCGTTGCGGGAGATGCCGTTGCCACCATTACCGCCGGCATTGTTCATGGCCACCCGCATACCCCTGGCCACCACTCTCCCGCCAAACTGCAGGGAATTGAGATCAGTATATCCAAGATTGTTCACATTATTGCCACTGGCAAGCAGCGAGAGTTGCTGTCCTTCGCGGAAGCGGTTAAGACTGGCGTTTGCAGCAAAACGCTGATCAGTGCCATAGCCCGCAGAAGCTTGTCCGAACAGGCCTTTCTTACGATCCTTTTTGATAGTGATGTTAATGGCCTTTTCAGTTTCACCGTCATTGATACCGGTAAACTGGGCCTGGTCTGATTTTTTGTCGATGAGCTGTATTTTGTCTACAATATCAGCAGGCAGGTTCCTCGTGGTCAATTTGGTATCATTACCGAAGAAGGGTTTGCCGTCTACCAGGATCTTCTTAACGGTTTCACCTTGTGCTTTAATGGTGCCGTCTTTGTCCACCTCCACGCCCGGCAGCTTTTTCAGCAACTCTTCCACCATAGCATTTTCCCGGGTTTTGAAAGAGCCGGCATTGAATTCAAGCGTGTCTTTTTTGATCCGGATAGGGGGCTTGATTTCTGTGATCTCCACTTCTCCCAGGGTAACGCCGGTTTTCTGTAGGGGGATAGCGCCAAGGTCTATTACGTTATGTTCGGCGGAAATAGCTACTGATTGTAGTAAGGACCGGTAGCCAAGGAAAGAAATAAACAACTTGTAATCGCCCATTGCCAGGCCTTCCAGGTTAAAAGCGCCCTTTTTATCAGTAAAAGCAGAAGCCGCTATAGAAGAATCCCTGGCATACAGTAAGGCCACACTGGCGTCTGCCAGTGCCTGGTTCGTGCTTTTATCGGTAAGAAGGCCCTTTACCTGTCCCTGTTTTGCCTGTGCCCGGGTATATTGCGTCCACAGGGTAACAATAGCCAGGATGAGCAAAAGTTGTTTCATCAGAAAATAGTTAGTTGCGCTAACGGTGCTGTATAGTGACTACACAGCAATGGACACCGGCGGTGTAAGTTAAGAAGTAAAATCGAATCTGTCAGCAGGCTGTAAACCGGGAACTGTACTCATTTGCGTGCCAGTTACACGTTAAAACCGTTAAGCATCCTTATTTACTGTTAATTATTGTTAAGAAAAGGAACCAGGGACGGGGGGAAAACAATAGTTTTGTAGGCACCGGTCCAACCCGCAAGGGTTTTAAACTCCCGGAGCTTATAAGCCGTATAACCTTATGCGTAAGCGCATACGAATCATACTTATCCTGATGTGCACTTGTATCCTGGGCATTTACCTGTTCCAGGGGTACTGGCTGTATAATTCATATGAGGTCCAGTTTGACCAGTTCAACAGGGATATCAACGGCGCCCTGCGCACTGCCCTCTTCAATAACCAGTATTCAGATATCCGGCAATTTCTGCACTATTATACCAAAGACTCCTCGGCACAACCCGTAAAGGGCATGTTCATGCAGATGGAGCAAACAGGCATCCCGGTGGAGAAAAGGGATACGGCAAGGGCTATTATGGACTCTATAATGAACCGGGAGCGGCATATCCGCATACTGGTTCGCAGTACGCCTTCCCGTACGTTTGCAGACACGCTGGCCCGGCAGATATCGGACCTAATTATGCTGAATAACCTGTATGGCGATAGTGTGAACCTGAAGGGCCTGGACTCTACTTTCACCGCGGAGCTGCATAGCCGGCAGATATCAACCTCCTTCCGCATGGATACTTTTCATGTGGATTTCAACAATTTTGCGCGGGAAAGCTTCCGCGACAGTATGCGCCGCAAGGAGCCGCAAAAGACTACCAAGATGCCATTCAATCCGGCCAGCAACCTGTTTGTGCAGGCTTCTTTCGCTTCCCCTATGCAATATATAATCATGAAGATGATGTGGACCCTGGTAAGCTCCCTGGCCTTGCTGATACTTACTACCATCTGCTTCATTTATATGCTGCGTACAATATTGAAACAGAAGCGGCTCTCTGACGTTAAGAATGACTTCATCAACAATATGACTCATGAGCTTAAAACGCCCATTGCCACAGTATACGCGGCGGTTGAAGCCATGCAGAACTTTAATGCGCTAAGTGACCAGCGGAAGACCAGGAGCTACCTCGACATCTCCAAACAGGAGCTGCAGCGCTTGTCTGAACTGGTAGAAAAAGTGCTGCAGATCTCAGCAGAAGAGAAGGAAGAAATAGAGCTGTTCAGGGAGGAAACCGATCTGAACGAGTTGATAGACAACATTATCACCAATCAGCAGCTGAAAGCGGGCAAGCCTGTTCAGTTCCGTTATGATAACCACCTGGATCATCCCCTGGCATTTGTGGATAAGACACATCTGGCTAATGCGGTCAGCAACCTGGTGGATAATGCGATCAAATATTCCGGCGATCAGCCGCTGGTGCATATACAGTGTATAAAAGAGAACGGCCTGTTAACCATCCGGGTAAAAGATAATGGCATAGGTATACCCCGTATGTACCAGGAAAGCATTTTCGACAAGTTTTTCAGAGTACCTACGGGCAACCTGCATAATGTAAAGGGGTTTGGCCTTGGATTGAGCTATGTGAAGAAGATCGTGGATATGCATAACGGTGCCGTTCGTGTACACAGCGAACCGGAAAAGGGCAGCGAATTTGTGATTCAATTACCAGTTTAGTTATTGTTTTATGGCAAGAATATTACTTATAGAAGATGAACAGCAACTGGGCCAGATCGTAAAAGACAGCCTGGAAATGCGGGGTTTTGATATGCTGTACGCGGCAGACGGCAAGGAAGGCCTGCGCCTTTACCAGCAGGCCCGTCCCGATGTGGTAGTGCTGGACATCATGATGCCCAATATGGACGGCTTTACCGTTACCACCGAAATCCGCAAGCAGGACAAAGTAACCCCTATTATCTTTCTGACTGCCAAATCACAGACTGCTGATGTGGTAAAAGGCTTTGAAATGGGGGGGAACGACTATCTGAAGAAGCCCTTCAGCATGGACGAGCTGATTGTGCGGATCAAGGCATTGCTTAAGCGCAGCAACGAGCAGCCGGCTCCCCCGCCCGGCGCCGACAATGAAAATGTGGTAATGATTGGCCAGTATGCCTTTAACTATATCAAGCAAACCCTGACCCGCAACAATAACACTGCTTTCCTCTCTCACCGGGAGGCGGAGATATTGCGCAGGTTGTATGATAGCAAAAACCAGGTAATGGAACGTAAGGCTGTGCTGCTTGATCTTTGGGGGGATGACAGTTTTTTCAACGCCCGCAGTATGGACGTGTTCATTACCAAAATACGCCGCTACCTGAAAGAAGACCCCAGGGTACAGATTGTAAACATACGGGGTGTGGGGTATAAGCTCATCCTTTAACACAGTTCGGCCAGCATGGCATCCGGATCTGTTTCAAACGCGATATTTACCCTGGTGCCCGCCGGCTGATCGTCTTCATCCATCAGATCTACCACCTGCACGCTGAAGCGGGTATTGAACAGTGATTTGTATAGTTCTACCCTTTCCTGGCACAATTGCATGCCCTTTGACTGATAACAGCCCGTTTTAAGTCCGTCTTTATGGCGGCGTGCCGCTTCCCTGCGGCCAATGCCGTTATCAACGATCTCACAAAGCAATACATGTTCCTTAAGATAGCGCCAGCTGATCTGCAGCTGCCGTTCTCCGTTTTTGTTCATAAGCCCATGCCAGATAGCGTTTTCCAGGAAGGGCTGAATAAGCATGCCCGGTACATAATATTCGCGGGGGTCTATCTGCTCATCGATCTCCATGGAGTAAACAAAGGCGTGATCGGTACGCAGGGATTCTATTTTAAGATAGTACTGCAGCAGGTCCATCTCGTCCCGCAGGGAAATAAAGTTCTTTTCTGCATGGATCAGCACCATGCGAAGCAGGCGTGCAAAACTGGTGATATATTCCTGGGCTTTGTCTGTTTCCCCGGTAACGATGCAGTTGTAGATACCGTTCAGGCAGTTGAAGAGGAAGTGAGGGTTCATCTGTGATTTCAGGGTTACCAGGCGGAATTCGGCCAGTTGCCGTTGCAGGTACTGTACTTCTGCCTGCTGCCTGCAAGCCTGTTCCTCAATCAGCCTCTTCCCGATCTTAACCCCGCATATGGCGGCTATTTTTTCCAGCATCTGCAGGTGGGCATTTGTATAGAAACATTTACGGGAATGCTCGGAATCTATTACCCCTATTACTTTGTTCTCGTAAATGATGGGAACAGCTATTTCTGATAGTCTGCGCTGATCGTCCAGGATATAACGTTCATCGCGGCTGGTATTACTGACTATTTCCGGCTTGCCGGTAAGGGCTACCGTACCGGTAATGCCTTTACCTAAGGGAATCTCTATGGGGTATTTTATTTCGAAGCGCAGGGGATTTTTGGGGCCGTAGGCTGCCTTTTGCACCAACATCTGGCGATCATTGTCCAGCAGGTAGATCACGCAGTCTTCAAAACTCAGGTGGCTGATGCAGTTCTTGGCGACATCCCACAGAATATCGTCTATGGTATTTTGTCCGAAAAGGGAGGTAGCGAAATAGGAAACGGTTGCTTCTGCCTCGTACTTCTTTTTGTACCGGATAAGCAGTGCATAGAGGGTAACAATACACACCAGGAGTACAGCAATTGCTCCAATGTAGAACGCAACAGTCATAGGTGGGTATTTGTGTATGAAAAGGTAAGATTTTTTTGGCATTTCTTATTTCTCTTATCTTTGTTGCCCTATGGAGCAGATCGTACAGCAAATAGCGGCCTATACACAGGAGATACAGGCCTTTGAACCTAAAACAGCCGAAGAGCTGGAGCAATACCGCATAAAATTCCTCGGAAGTAAAGGTATTGTGAAAGCGATGTTTGGTGAGATGAAGCAGGTGCCCAACGAACGTAAAAAGGAGTTTGGCCAGGTACTGAACAGCTTCAAACAGCTGGCGGAGGAGAAATATGCGCAGTTTGAAGAGTTGAAGAATGGCGCAGGCGAGGCACAGGCTGCCGTGGATTTCAGCTTGCCGGCAGAGCTGCACAGGCTGGGTACCCGTCACCCCATCAGCCTTGTACGGAACAAGATCATCCATATATTTGAACGGCTGGGCTTTACCGTGGCCGAAGGGCCTGAAATTGAGGACGACTGGCATAATTTCACGGCGCTGAACCTCCCGGAGAACCACCCTGCCCGTGATATGCAGGATACTTTCTACATCAGCAAGCATCCTGACTGGCTGCTGCGCACACATACGTCCAGCGTACAGGTACGTACCATGGAAGCAGGTAAGCTGCCTATACGGGTAATATGCCCCGGCCGGGTATACCGCAATGAAACCATCAGCGCCCGCGCACACTGTTTCTTCCATCAGGTGGAAGGACTATATATTGACGAGAATGTTTCTTTTGCCGATCTGAAACAGACATTGTATCACTTTGTGAAAGAGCTTTTCGGGGAGGATGTCCGCATCCGCTTCCGTCCGTCATACTTCCCGTTCACTGAGCCAAGCGCAGAAATGGACATTTCCTGTATCATCTGTGGAGGAGAGGGCTGCTCGGTATGTAAACATACCGGGTGGGTTGAGATCCTGGGCTGTGGCATGGTACATCCTAAAGTGCTGGAGAATTGCGGTATTGACCCTGAAAAATATACAGGCTTTGCTTTTGGGATGGGTATAGAACGTATTACGATGCTCAAATACCAGATCAAAGACCTGCGCCTGTTCTCAGAAAATGATACTCGCTTCCTGGAACAGTTCACCGGAGCCATATGATGACCATCGACCAGGTACATACCATTGCTGTATGCGGCGCCGGAACAATGGGCGCCGGTATAGCAGAGGTAGCCGCTGGCAGCGGGTATAACACGGTGTTATTTGATATACAGGCCCCTATGCTGGATAAAGCCCGGGATCAAATTATCCGCAACCTGGAATCGGCCGTTTCCAAAGGGCGTATGACCACATCAGCAATGGCCGCTATCCTGGCGCGTATTCAATTTACTTCCCAATTGCAGGACTGCGTTGCAGCAGTCATTATAGAAGCCATTGCAGAGCGAATGGAGGCTAAAACAGCCCTGTTCAGGCAACTGGCAGCTATTAACCAGGCGGATGCCATATTAGTCTCCAATACGTCTTCTTTATCTGTTTCCGATATAGCGGCGGCACTTCCTAACCCCGAAAGGGTGGCAGGAATGCATTTCTTTAACCCGGCCCCTTTCATGAAGCTGGTAGAAGTAGTAGCAGGACGGAACACCCATGTCTCAACAACAACCCTCATCCGCGAACTGGCAGTACGTATGGGTAAAACACCGGTACAAGTAAAAGATTCGCCTGGTTTCATTGTGAACCGGGTGGCCCGGCATTATTATCTTGAAGCAATGAAAGCTGCAGAAACCGGGATAGCTGATTTTGCCGCTATAGACCGTTTACTGGAGGGCACCGGTTTTCGTATGGGGCCCTTTGCCCTGATGGACCTTATCGGCAACGACGTGAACCTGGCCGTTACCCAATCGCTTTATGAAGCATTTGCAAAAGCGCCCCGTTTTATCCCTAACGCACTGCAGATAACCAGGGTGCAGCAGGGTCACCTTGGACGTAAAAGCGGCAGGGGTTTTTATAGTTACGAATAAGTAACCCGGCCCGCCTAATTCGTAATTCATCATTCCTAATTCTCTATCTTTGGACCTTCTTTAACATGTGAACATCATTTCATGATCTTAGTTACTGGCGGAACAGGTTTTTTAGGCAGTCATTTATTAAGGGCGCTGGTTAATGCCGGTAAGCCCGTAAAGGCGCTATACAGGCAGCAGATCCCCGCACAGGTACAAGACATACAGCATAAGGTACAGTGGGTACAGGGCGACATACTGGACGTTATCAGCCTGGAGGAAGCCATGCAGGGAATCACACAGGTATATCACTGTGCTGCAGTGGTATCTTTCAGTCCTGACAGCCGCCGCGAGCTTATGCAGGTTAATGTAGACGGTACTGCCAATGTAGTGAACCTGGCGCTGGACGCCGGCGTGAAGAAGATGGTGCATGTAAGTTCCGTAGCCGCTTTGGGGCGAATAAAAGACGGGGACATCATGGACGAGGACTGTGAATGGCAGGACAGCCGTAATAATTCCCAATACGCCATCAGCAAATTCAGGGGAGAAATGGAAGTGTGGAGAGGGCAGGCAGAAGGACTGCAAACCGCTATTGTAAACCCGTCCATTATACTGGGCAGCGGTTTCTGGCATGATGGCTCCGGCGTCCTGGTAAAAAATGCCTGGAAAGAGTTTCCATTCTATACCAGAGGTATAAACGGTTTTGTGGATGTGGAGGATGTGGTGAAAGCCATGTGCCTGCTCATGGATAGTGATATCAGGGGAGACCGGTTCATCCTCTCTGCAGACAACTGGAGTTACTATGACCTTTTCAGTTCGATGGCAGCCCGGCTGGGCAAAAAACCGCCCCGTATCGAAATTAGGTCGTGGTTGGCGGAAGTAGTATGGCGTATGGAAAAGATAAAAGGGTTTATTTCCGGTAACAAGCCGCTGGTGACCAAGGAAACAGCCCGTACAGCGCAGCTGAAGGTGTACTACAACAATGAAAAGATACAAAGGACGCTACCAGGGTTCCAGTTTAAGCCGCTGCAGCAAACTATCGATGAGATGTGCGACATTTACCGCCAGGAAATGGAGGCCGAAACCGGTCTATTCTCTAAGTAACAGGGCTCCGATTGCGGCGGCCAGTATTTTCTCTTTCTCTTTTGTGATGCGTTTGCTTACCCACACCCTTGGTTGTGCCCCTGGTATTACTGCGGCTACCGGTGTGCCATGTTCTCTGAATTCAAAACAGACCTTTTCGTAGGAATTCACTATCCCGAACCTGTTGTGCGCACTGATACCGATATCCTCATTAGGCGAGCGGAGTACGCCAGCAGGGTTATTCTCATTCAGTTCGAGGTAATGTGGTTTCTTAAGTATCAGTTCCCAGCGTACCAAAGGGGCCTGCCTGATGCCGTTGATAAGCGAATAGAACAGGACTGTGTTACCCGGCAGCTTAGCCAGTGTTTCGGGTAAAGAGCGCCCTGAAAAGGCTACCGCAGGAGTATTTAAAGACTGTACAAGTATTTGTTCTGTGCTGTCCTTAACATTGAAGTTAAAGGCATTTTCTGAGGTTTTTATGAAGGTGATATTGGCGGCAGAGTTGATACCGTTACGCCGGGAGCTGGTAATGTAACTGCCATAGCTGATGGTTTTAGCAGACAGCCATCCGTCATTGATCTTTACCGGCCATTCCTGAGAAGCTGAATAGAGATCGGCAGAAGCGGCAGGTGTTCTTGTCATGGTGCTGCAGCTGAGGCACAGCAGGGTACAAAGAAGGCAGAGGGGACGCATGTAAATAGCTTTATCAGTGAAACTATCACTGTCAGCCGGGTATTTTAACAACCGGGCTAACAGTGATGGGAGGGATATTTATTGATGATCCTTGCTGGTTATCTTTTCCCATATTTCCGGGATGCGTTTTATCCAGGCCAGTTCCCTTCTTTTGCTGCGGGCATCTTCTGCAGGGTAGCCAAAATAGGTTTTACCACCTTCCAGCGAGCTGGGAACACCGCTTTGAGCAAGCACAATAGCATCCTTACCAATCGTAAGGTCTTTGGATACGCCAACCTGTCCCCAGAGTATAACATTATCCTCGATCTTTGCTTTGCCACCAATGCCTACCTGTGCAGCAAAGAGGCAGTTCTTCCCGATAACGGTACCATGACCTATGTGAATCATGTTATCGAGCTTGGTGCCCTGACCTATGATGGTGTCTCCACTTACGCCCTTGTCTATGGTACAGCCGGCCCCTATCTCAACATTGTCTTCAATGATCACCCTTCCGCAGCTTTCAAGTTTGTCGTACATCACGACACTCTCTTTCCTTCTTTTGAAGTAAAAGGCGTCTGCGCCTATAACGGTACCCGCGTGAATGATAACATTGTCGCCGATCACGCTATGATCATATATCGTCACGTTGGGGTGGATGATGCAGTTATTACCGATGTGCACATGGTTACCAATGAATACGTTAGGTTGTATGATGGTATCTTTTCCTATCACTGCGGAATCGCTGATGGGTTTGGATGCCGGTTCAAAGGGCCGGTAGCGTTTAACAAGAGATACGTAGGCAGTAAAAGGATCGTTTGTGATCAGCAGCGCCTTACCTGCAGGGCAGGCTACTTTCTTGTTGATGATGATGATGGTGGCTGCTGAATTAAGCGCTGCGTCGTAATACTTCTCGAAGTCTACGAACGATATGTCGCCTTCCTGTACCTTATGGATTTCATTGATGCCAGCGGCCATCAGCTTGCTGTTGCCTTCCAGCTCAGCGCCTATGATGGTGGCTATTTCGGTGACTGCAACAGGTGCTTCAAACTTCATATAGCATTGAATTAGTGTGTAATGATTAAAGTGGAGCAAAGTTAGGCGAAAGTTTGAATGTTCAAGGGGGTTGGGAGGTATAAGGGATATATGAGGAAGGGTTGCGGCGTTTTAAAATCCGCATTGTTAAGCTCTCAAAAATGTGTTTGCTTAACTGTTGTTATCCACACTTTTTTTAGTGGTGTGAATAAAATTTTTTGTAAAATTTTTCTTTTGTCATAAAATTCTTTTTAATATTGTGTAGGGAATTTTGTTTCCCTGTACTTACTAACCCATTCACATAACAAGAAAGTCTGATTGTTCTCACGGTCAGACTTTTTTTATTGCCTTTGAAAACCGCTACAGCCCTGTAATTCAGCCAACATTATCTTTTTTGATCATCATGTATGTATTCGTTTTTCATCCCTTTTATAACAGCTTTTAAGAGTGGTGAAAGAGAGGGGAACTTCGTTCGGTTTTTGTTTCTTTAACCGTTCAGGCTCCGGAAGGAGTTAAAAAATTTGATGGGGCGGGTGTAATCCTGGTACGGAATGAAAAGTGGAGTAAAAGAGGGTGTAAATGGAGCCGGTAAACGTATAAAAGGCGTTGCGGAATAACGTGAATTACTAACGTTCGTGTACATACGCCATAATAACGGTATCCCTTGCTAATCCTGCAAATTGGCGGTTTTTATCATACCCTTCATGTTGAGCAGGCGTATCTTTTTGCCTTCAAGCTCAATCATGCCTTCCTTTTTGAATTCGGAGAGTAAACGGATAGCAGATTCGGTAGCGGTACCTACCAGGTTGGCAATTTCTTCGCGGGAAAGTCTAACGTTAAGTGTTTGACCATCGCTTTCCACTCCATAGGTTTCATGGATGAACAGCAGGGTTTCTGCCAGGCGTTCGCGAACCGGTTTCTGGGCCAGGTGTGTGATCTTTAACTCTGCCTTGCGCAGTTCGCTGGAGAGGATGCGCATCATTTCCAGGGAGAGTGAAGGATCGCTTTGAAGCACGGAAAGGAACAGGTCTTTAGGGATAAAACATACCTGTGCGTCTTCCAGCGCAATGGCGGTAGCGGTATATCGTTCCCCGCTCAGCAATGCCTTGTATCCCATAATATCGCCCGCCTTGACCAGTCGAATGATCTGTTCGCGGCCGTCGTCTCCGCTATGTGAAAGCTTTATTTTGCCTGAATTAATGCAGTAGATACCAAAAGAGTAAGCGCCTTCCTGGAAAATTACCTGCCCTTTCTTATACAGCGAACATACCCTGGCTGAGTTCAGCGAGGAAAGCTGCTCCCCCTCCGCTTTGCAGAAAATAGAACCAAAGCGGGCTTTACAATGTTGACAGCTGATTTGTTGAATAGATGTGCCCATATGCAATAGCGCAAAATTACTAATTTGCAGGGCGTTCACCAAAGCCGGTTCCCTTGCGTCTTCGTTATTATCTCATCTACAAGCCTTACCAGGTCCTCACACAGTTTGGAAGGGAGGGCGGTAAGGCCAGTCTTGCCGACTTTTTTGACGTGCCCAGAGACGTATACCCGGTTGGCCGCCTGGATTATGACAGTGAAGGATTGCTGATACTGACCAATGATAAATCCCTGAACCACCGCTTATTAAACCCGCGTTTTGCGCATGAACGGGAATATTGGGTACAGGTAGACGGGGCCGTTACTTCCACCGCCCTGGAACAGCTGCAGCAGGGTGTCCGTATCTCAGTAGATGGTAAGCCTTATCATACCCAACGCTGTCAGGCATTCTTTTTTGAGCACGAACCGGCTGTGCCGCCGAGAAATCCACCTATACGTTTCCGCAAAGAGATACCGGCGCCCTGGATCCGGTTGATCTTAAAAGAGGGAAAGAACCGGCAGGTGAGGAAAATGACAGCTGCCGTGGGTTTCCCCACGTTGAGGCTTATCCGTTACCGGATTACAGCCGCTACGCTGGACGGCCTGGATCCCGGAGAAATGTGGGAATTAACCGGGGAGGAAATATATAAACTCCTAGCTTTTAAGCGCTAGCCGGGAGCCACCTTTTGCGCTTTGCACTAATTTAGCTAGGTTTGTTACCTACAAACACATAATATGCTGAAATCAATGACCGGCTTTGGAAGGGCTGAAATTACACGTGGCGAAACGACCATCACCGTGGAAATAAAGTCCTTAAACGGGAAACAGTTTGAGGTTAACCTGAAATTATCTCCCTTATTAAGACCGTATGAATTTGACATCCGTAACCAGATGCAGCAAACGTTGCAAAGAGGCACGCTGGACACGACGATCAACATCCGGCAAAACGGGGCTACCCGTCCCGTTATGGTAAATACCGAGCTGGCTAAGTTTTATTATCAGTCTATTACCACCCTGGCTAACGAACTAAAGCTGCCGCAGGATGATATGCTGAATGTACTGATGAAGCTTCCGGAGGTAGTAACACCGGCTACAGAGCAGATAACGGAACAGGAATGGAATACAGTGCTGGACGTACTGAAACATGCGCTGGAAGAGCTGGATACGCACCGTTTGAATGAGGGTACCATGCTGGAGGCAGACCTCCTTCTGCGCATAGAGAATATTGAATCTTATTGTAGCAAGGTGCGGGAACTGGACCCCCTGCGAAAAGACAGGATCCGCCAAAGACTGGAACAGCTGCTGGCAGAGTACGTAGGAAAGGAAAACGTAGATGCAAACCGTATGGAACAGGAACTGATCTTCTACCTGGAAAAGCTGGATATATCCGAGGAGCTGGTACGCCTGGAGAACCATTGCCGCTACTTTAAGGAGATATTAAGAGAGCCGGAAACAGCAAAGGGTAAAAAGCTGGGTTTTGTGTTGCAGGAAGTAGGACGTGAAATAAATACTACCGGCTCAAAAGCCAACGACGCCGCCATACAGCAGTGGGTGGTGTTAATGAAAGACGAACTGGAAAAGGCCAAAGAACAAGTATTAAATGTACTATAGAAGCAGTTTTATGAACCGTTTGGGCGCAATTATCATCGCCGGTTGCCTGCTAATGGCTTCCTGCCTGCCCGCTAAAATGGATGCCTATGAAAAAAACCAGGAAATACCCAGGCATCAGTGGACATATCAATACAAACCCGTTTTTGAAGTAACGGTAAACCCGGAAGATACCGCCTACCTGTATAACTTATATGTGAACGTACGGCATACTGATGCCTACCCCTATAGCAATATATGGGTGCTGGTAAGTACACAAACGCCGGGCGATACCACGCAGCAGCTCCGCCGGGTAGAGTTACCCCTGGCAGATGCCAGCGGCAAATGGCTGGGCAGCGGCCTGGATGATATCTATGAGCACCGCATTCCAATACAGGAAAGGGCCATTCTGAATAAGCCGGGTACCTACCGTTTTATTTTTGAACAGAATATGCGGCAGAATCCGTTGCCTTATGTAATGAACGTGGGGCTGCGGATAGAGAAAGCCGGACAAAGACCATGAGGCGCATTTTCACTAAAATGCAGGATAAGAAAGTGGTGCCGGCCATCTATCTTTTTGTGCTGGCTTATACCATACTGGCCCTGGTATGGTGGGGGGTACTGCTGTTCCTGCAAAGCGATCAGATCACCCGCTTTGAAAAACAGAACCTGGACCTCCGTATCGACAAGGTTACTCATCCCACAGAGTACCAGCTGGAACTGCAACGGATAGACCGGGATGAACGGATGCGTACTTTTAAGTTCGCCGGCGAGGGAGGCACTTTTCTTTGCATCATTCTCCTGGGCGCTTTCTTTGTATACCGCGCTATAAGAAAGCATATAAAGCTTACCCAGCAGCAGCAGAACTTTATGATGGCGGTTACCCATGAGTTGAAGTCGCCTATTGCGGCGGTTAAACTGAACCTGGAAACTATCCGCAAGCATAAGCTGGACGAGGAAAAGCAACAAAAGCTGGTGGAGAATACCATCAAAGAAGCCAACCGGCTGGATCAGCTCTGTAATAATATACTCCTCGCCTCACAGCTGGAAACCCAGGGGTACCGCCTGTTCAGAGAGCCACTTGATTTTTCTGCCCTGCTGGAAAGCGGCATCAGGGAAGTGCAGGCACGGATACCTACTCACACAATTACAGCTGAAATAGCGCCTGATATATGGGTGGAGGGAGACAAATTCATGCTTCAGATGGCCTTGAGCAACCTGGTAGAAAACGCTGCCAAATATGCCCCTAAACACACCCTGATCAAGGTACGGTTATACGAGTCCGGACATGTCCTGAAATGGCAGGTGGCAGATGAAGGTCCCGGTGTACCCCTTGAGGAAAGGGAGCGGATATTCCTGAAATTTTACCGCATTGGCAATGAAAATACCCGTAAGGCAAAAGGATCCGGCCTGGGACTTTTCCTTACCAGGAAGATAGTAGAGCAGCATGGCGCCTCCATACTGGTAAAGGACAATATCCCAACAGGCGCCAGCTTCGAGGTCAGCTGGCCCGTATATTCCGTGCAAACGGCGTAAATTTGCAGGATGGATGGTAAACTTTAGACAAAATTTTTCACATGAAAGAAGCGACGAAAGCGTCCATTTTGCTTGTAGAAGACGAAGAAAACCTCCAGGAAGCGCTGAAGCTGAACCTGGAGCTGGAAGGTTATGAAGTAACTGCAGCCGACAATGGGACAACGGCCTTAAAGGCGGTAAAGAACGAGTATTTTGACCTGATCATATTAGACATCATGCTGCCCGAAATGGATGGCATAGCCGTATGCGAGAATATACGTATACAGAACAATGATGTACCTATTCTGTTCCTGAGCGCAAGGAACAGCAGTGCAGACCGTGTGCTGGGATTAAAAAAGGGAGGGGATGATTATATGACCAAACCCTTTAACCTCGAAGAACTGCTGTTGAGAGTGGAAAAACTGATCGTAAAGAACAAAAGAATACAGGATAAAGACAGTGTGCCGAACGTCTATCGGTTTGGTAACAATACGATAGATTTTGCAGCGCAGGAATGTATAGGAAAAGACGGCAAACATTATGAGCTGAGTAAGAAGGAAACGATGCTGCTGAAGTTGCTCATAGAAAATAAGGGAGAAGTAGTGACCCGTGAAAAGATACTCCAGGTGGTTTGGGGATACAATGTATATCCGACCACGCGCACTATCGACAACTTTATACTCAACTTCCGCAAGTACTTTGAAGAAGACAGCCGTAACTCCAAATACTTCCATTCTGTAAGAGGAGTGGGATATAAATTTACCGAATAGCTATTAGCTGTTGAACCGGCAGCAGCTAATAGCCGTAAAGGCTGACCACTTATAATTGTTTTTCTTCCGATTGCCAGAGAAATACTGCCTTGCAGTAATTACCCCTTTCCTTTCCTGATGATTTAATAGAAATTTAAATAGCGTATATAATATGCGTGGTGGTCCTTTTGTAAACCTTATCAGTGTTACGATATTACGAGCATATATTTTCAGCGAGTGATTGGCCTTACTGGCTGTTCTTTTTATTAAGTGTGGCGCTAATCAGTTACTTTTTCTTCCGGCGGGAACAAAGGATCAAACTGGCTACCACCGAAGAAATAAACAGGCGGCAATCTATGGTGAACCTCGAATTGCATGCCTTCCAGGCGCAAATGGATCCTCATTTCATTTTCAACAGCTTAAACGCCATCCATCATTATATCCTCACCACCAGTACAGACATGGCGTCTCTCTACCTGACCCGTTTCTCCAAGCTCATGCGGTTAATGATCGCCAATTTCAATAAAGAATGGGTGAACCTGGAAGATGACCTGGAGGCGCTGGAATTATACATACAACTGGAGCAGCTCCGTTTTGAATCGCAGTTTACCTACCAGCTGAGGCTTTCCCCTGAAATTAGTGACCGTTTTACCCTGGTACCACCCCTGATCATTCAGCCCTATGTGCAGCAGGCTATCTGGCACCGCATATTGCAACGGCCGCAGAAAAGCGGGGGCCGCCTGGATATATTCATAGGGCGTGACCAGGACAGGCTATATATACAGGTAGATGACAACGGCGTGCGCAGTGAGCTGCATCCCGCCTCCTATACTGCCGCCCAGCTAAGCCGTAATGTTAACATTGCCGCAGAACGCCTCCATATTATGAGCGAGAAATATCATATGGAGGCTACCATTACAGAACAGGACTTCTACGAAGAGGGATCTTCTACCCCCGGTAGCCGCGTTACCATCAGCATGCGGCACATCAGCAGCCGGCAATTATTGGCCGGATAAGCAACTTACACGGAAATTTCGTAATTTTTACATGGGACAATAAGCACTATTCCGGCAATCCTTCGATTGAGAACGTAAATCCATTACATCTAACCTGTGCAATATGCGTGCTATTATAGTGGACGATGAAAAGCACTGTCGTGACCTGTTGCTGCTGCTATTGGATAAGTACTGCCCGGATGTGACGGTTGAGGCCGTCTGCGCTGACGGCATTACTGCTTTGGAGGCGATTGAAAGATGCCATCCGGAACTATTGTTCCTGGATGTTGAGATGCCAGGCATGAATGGTTTTGAGCTCCTGGAAGCCTGTGAACGGCCTGCTTTTTCCGTCATATTCACCACGGCATATAACCAGTATGCCATACAGGCCATCCGTCACAGCGCACTGGATTACCTGTTAAAACCGCTTGACAAGGATGAATTAGTACGAGCTGTAAACAAGGCCGTCTCTCAGCAAAGACAGGTTAATGGTAATAAGGTAAACAACCTGCTGCTATTCCTCCATGAGCATCTGCAGGCTGGCGAACGGCTGGCGCTGCCAACCATGGAAGGATTGCGTATGGTGCTGCCCAAGGACATCGTGTATTGTGTGGCCGAAGGTGCTTATACACGGCTGTACCAGCATAGCGATAAAATGGCGCCCTTAGTGTGCCGCACCCTCAAAGAGGTCGAGATGGTGTTAAAGGACAAAGGTTTTTTCAGGGTGCATCACAGTTACCTGATCAACCTCTCTTTTATGGACAAATATATTAAAGGAGATGGCGGCGAGATCATTATGACAAATGGAAGTTGTATCCCGGTTTCCCGTCATCGCAAGCAGGACTTTATGGCGAGAATAGAAAAGCTATAGCCGCTTTACCTCATTACAGCTTATCCAGCCCGTTTTGCCGTCGGCCAGTTCTATCTTACAATAATCCTCGGTAGCATCCAGCACGGCGACTTTCATGCCTTCATTTAATTCAAACAGGTCTTTACCGCCCGGATCTGGGCCTGGCTTAGCCTTAATGCCGCTGTTCATGACAATACCAATATCATGGTTTTTGGCCGTCTTCCAGGTGTAGACAGACATAAAGCTGTAAATAACTGCCAGCGCCCCTATAACGCCAATTCCCACACGAAGCACCTGTGTGGCAAACCGTTCCGCCAGCAGATATACCAGGATGCCCGCTACCAGTATCCAGAACAGGAAGATGCTGCCAATGGCCCAGCCATTAGGGCTATGCAGGTGCTCCCATTGCTGCCACCATTTCTGGAAGAACAAGAGTGGCAATTCATCTGTGAAGCCCTGCACACGTTGATTGGCTAAGGCCAGATTATGTGCGGCCGCTTCATGACCAGGATCGAGACGTAATGCTTTTTCATAGTTGTACACTGCCAGGCCGGTTCGATTACTTTTATAGTAGGCATTGCCTGCGTTGAAATATAGCTCGGGCAATGAATAGCCCTGATCTATCAGCTGCTGGTAGGCAGCCGCAGCTTCGCTGTATTTGTTCTGCTGATATAACTGGTAAGCTTTTTCGTACTGCTGCTGCGTGGCATTCTGAGCCTCTACTGAGCCAATGCCCAGCAATAATAACAATGTTACTATATAGCGTATGGCGCTCATATTAATTCCTTCTTCGTTTTCAATTCATCTTCCAGCTGGCTGATAACTTTCACTGCTTGTTGGTAGGTGCCCTGCATTCTATCGTTACTGTGCATGGGAGCATACAAAGCCATTTCACAGTTATCCAGCAGTTCAAAGAGTTGATGTGTATTCTGCCCGTTGATATGCCGTGATGCAAGTCTATCCTGCACCAGCTGCTTGTTGAGATCTGCGAAGGGAATCTGCAGTTTATGGCTCAGGTAGCCCCACACCGCACGGGATGTCTCCTCATAAAAGGCCCGGTCCTTACCTTCTTTCAGGTAGCGGGCAGCCAGCTCCAGGCGTTTTAAAGCAGCTTTGTTGGCATAGCGGTGTCTAAGCATATCTGCATTTACCCGCTGATAATGGATTTTGCGCCGGTATAGTATGCCTGCTACCAACGCCAATACCGGTATCAGCAACAAGAGCCAGTACCAGAAGCTGCCAATAATAAATCCGGTGTTTTTCACCCAATTCAACGGCGCTTTGCGAACGGGTATCAACACGTTCTTGTCTACACTGAAATCTTCCTTAACCTGTTTATTCTGTTTGCCTGGACTTACCTTGATGGTGAAAGACTTTGACCTGATCGTTTTATAAGCCTGGGCAGCAGGATCAAAATAAGAGAACTCCACCGGCGGGATGGTATGCTCACCGGCTTCCAGCGGCATCAGCGCAAACTCGAACTGCCGGCTGCCGGATAATTGATTGCTGTTCTTGTCTATATTGTCGGTGATCTTTGGATCATACTTTTCAAAACTGCCCGGGATATTGATCTTTGGGCTGTTAAGAAGGTTTACATTCCCCTGCCCTGCCACCACCACTTTCAGCGTGAGCGCATCATCAGTAGTGAGCGACGTTTTGTCTATTGTGGCATTCATGGAAAAGTTGCCCACGGCACCATTGAAACTAAGGGGCCGGGTATCCACCGGCAGCGGTTTTACCGTAATCTTTACAGGAGTACTCTGTATCTTGTAGGGAACATCTTCGTAGGTAACTTCCGGGCGGTTGAAGAAGTCATCAAAGAAAGGATCGCTGAAGGGATCTCTGAAACCGGGGTCGTTAAAAAAGTCTTCAAAAATATCCCTTGGTCTCTTACGGTTATTGTCGTTAACGAGTTTTACAAGCCTTACCTGGTTATCCACTTCAACCGGATCCAGTTCCAGTGTGCCGGATTGCAGGGGAAACAGCAGGGTTTTACGTATGGTGAAAACTTTGAAGAGCTGGCCGTTCACCCTTTCTGTAGTTGCCTGCGGCGGATTAGGCAGCTCAACATCTTTGGCAGAAAAGCCTTTGAAGGCCGGTACACGGGTAACGCTTGAGTTTGTTGGAAGGCGGGTGTATAGTTTATACGTTGCAGTTAGCTGCTCGCCTTCATAAAGGCTCGTTTTATCCACGTCTACTTTCAGGAATATATTCTTCCGCAGTTTGGTATTAACATCCTCTCCCTTACGTAATATGCCGTCAGACACCTCCTCATCTACCTGCCCCGGTGCCCTGCGAGGAACAAATCCCGGTTGCGGGCTGGAGGGAGCCGCCTGCGCTGCACCATGAGGACTTTTTACTACTTCTATCGTTACCGGGTTAGAGCGAACGATATTACCATTTACACGGGCTGTTGCACCTGCAATGGTAAAGTTGCCCACCCTTTTAGGCTGGATGACATATATGAGCGCTATATACTCGGAACGTCTGCCATTGAAAATAGATTGTCCCTGAACCTGGGACGGGCCTTGCATCACTTCAAAATCATTCAGGGCCGGCGGTTGAAAACTGGATACATTAGGGGCGTTCTCCAGCATAAACTGTATCTGAAATGGTTCGTCCTGCGCAACCCGGGTACTGCTTACATTCGTGGTGAAGCGAAATTCCTGGGCTTTTGCACAGGCCACTATACTCAAACAAAAGAGCAGGGCCAGACCCCACTTCCTTATTTTAACCTGACTAACCATCATAACTCTTGACAAATTTAACCAAAGCCTTAGCTGTGAAGCGTAATTTCCCGTTAAAAGTTAGTTAAAAAAATAATAAAATATGATGATCAAATCTTTAACTGGCAAGGATTTGAGCGCGATCTGCCTATTAACCAATATCACCAAGTACAGGCCTTAAAAGGATCTCTTCCACTACGGTTTGAGCTGCCAGTGTATAAGACGCCCATATGATGTTTGCAATATCCTCAGGGGCCATCATACGGCCTGCGGGAGCTTCAAATCCTTCCCAGGAAGCAGTTAACGTTGGGCCCGGGCTGATAGCAGTGACCTTCACATTGTGTTGCTTCAGTTCTTCGCGCAGGTTCCTGGAAAAACCCAGTAATGCAAATTTAGTGATACTATAAGCGCCGCCGTTAGGATATGCCTTGTAACTGGCCGTTGAGCAAAGATTAAAAATATGGCCCTGACGACGGGTGATCATACCAGGTAACAGCTGCCGGGTAAGATGATAGGCGCTGTATACGTTTACGGCCATCAGCTTCTCCAGCAGGCCCTCAGGCTCTTCATGTAAAGCCCCGGGCACAAAAATACCTGCATTGTTTACAAGTATGTCTACAGATGGAAAGCTGGCGTTAATCTTTTCAGCAAAGCCAAGTACCTGCTTTTTATCGCCCATATCCACCGGAACTGCCAATACCTGGGCCTGTGGGCGTTGCTGCTGTATTAAAGCAGTCGTTTCCTCCAGTGTCGCGCTGTTCCTGGCGCAGATCGCCACGTTAAAACCTTCCATGGCAAGCTTGATTGCTACCGCTTTTCCAATGCCTTTACTGGCGCCTGTTATCACCGCGTTCATAATGAATAGTTAAAAACCGGAAAATAAGAAAAATGAGTGAATGGTGTAACTTTGTACGCGTGATGAAGTATAAACATATTTTCTTTGACCTGGATCATACACTATGGGATTTTGAGACCAACTCTTACCAAACCCTTCAGGAGCTTTATTATCACCATAACCTGAGCAGCAGGGGGGTGCCTACTTTCGAGGCTTTTTACAACAGTTATGTAGTGCATAACGAAACGCTGTGGGACCGCTTCCGGAAGGGCTTTATCAGCCGGAACGATCTGCGGTATAAACGTTTCCGGGCTACTTTGCTCGACTTTAAGATCGGGGACGAGAAGCTTTCAGACGCGCTGAGCGACCAGTTTTTGCAGATATTGCCGGGCAAAACAGCCCTGTTCCCCTATACGGTGGAAGTGCTGGAATACCTGAAAGAAAAGCAGTATCCACTCCATATGATTACAAACGGCTTTGAAGAAACGCAGTTGCTGAAAATGCGTAACACCGGTATTGATCGTTATTTTACACACATTATTACCTCCGAGGTAGCGGGCAGCCTGAAGCCCTACCGGGAGATCTTTGATTATGCTATCGGCAAGGCGGCTACCACTGCTGCAGACAGCATTATGATCGGGGATGCGCTGGATCTGGATATTGCCGGCGCCTATAATGTAGGCATGGATCAGGTGTATTTCAATCCCGCTGTACCCGCCACCACTCTCCAGCCCACTTACACGATTTCCTGTCTGAGTGAGCTAAAAACCATACTGTAATCATCTGGCTCCTAATAGCGAGAGCCTCAGGTTAAGGGATAATTCCCTGAACCTGAGGCTCTTCCTTTATAGCAAATTGTAAGTATATAACTCAGCCTTCTTTAACTGGAGCCGGTTTGGTAGCCGGTTCTTTTTTGGCAGACTTAGTAGCGGCCGTTCTGAGGGCGGCTGCTTTAGACGGCTGCATACAACAAGCTTTTGTCTTGGCAGTAGCAGCGCCTTCTTTTTTGCAGCAGGCAGCTGCAGTTGCATCCTTTTTGCAACAGGCCTTGGCAGTTTCCTTTTCCTGGGCAAGGGCGGTGCCGCCAATCAGCAGGGCGGCGGCGAGGGATATAAATATCTTTTTCATTTGTACCGGTTTTATTGGCATACTATCTAAAGATACTACATTTTACAACTGTGCGATGACCGTCTGTCCGCCTTTTACATTCTGTTCCAGCTGAACGTCCACCTTCGTGCCTACGGGCAGGAAAATATCTACCCTGGAGCCGAATTTGATAAAGCCCAGTTCTTCGTTCTGCTTTACCTCCTGGCCTGCTTTCAGGTAGTTCACGATACGGCGGGCAAGCGCACCGGCAATCTGGCGCACCAGTACCTCTGCCTTTTCGTTACCGATCACCACCGTGTGTCTTTCGTTCTCGGTAGATGACTTCGGGTGCCAGGCAACAAGGTATTTACCGCTATGGTACTGAGACAGTTTTACCTGGCCACTGATGGGGTTCCTGTTCACATGCACATTGGCCGGGCTCATGAAGATGGACACCTGCAGTCGTTTATCCTTGAAATATTCGGGTTCGTAGGTTTCTTCTATTACCACAACTTTACCATCGCAGGGAGAGATCACCAGGGATTCGCCCTGTTGCATATCCCGGAGCGGTATGCGGAAAAAGGAAACAATGAAGAGGAATAATACCAGGGATATTACAAAAAAGCTCCAGGTAAACACCGGAGATGTTCCGAGGTAATAAAAAACGGCTACATTAAGCAGCGCCAGCACCAGAAAAGTAAGTCCAATAGTGCCCAATCCTTCGCGATGGATCTTCATGTTTGTTGTTAGTTTGTTGGTTTCGGTAATGCGAAGGTAGTATAATTACGATTAAGAATTAAGCATAACCTTGTTCGTAACATGTAATTGATAATTCGTAATTGCTTTGAAATCAAACCATCATAAAGGATTGTACATAGATCCAGGCAAAGGGTGAGGCAAGCAGCAGGGAATCGAAGCGATCCAGGAAACCACCATGGCCAGGCATGATACTGCCTGAGTCCTTCACGCCGGCCAATCTTTTCAGTTTAGACTCCAGCAGGTCTCCTGCCGTACCAAATACAGCGGCAATACCTGCGAGGCTCAGCCAGTGTTGCAGGTCGAGCCAATTCCTCCCCCAGTAGTATCCAAAGATGCCTGCTACTGCCACTACCAGGATCATACCCCCAACCGATCCTTCCATGGTCTTTTTGGGTGAGATGGCAGGAAAGAATGGGGTACGCCCTATCAGCGAACCGATGATATAGGCCATCGTGTCGTTTATCCATATAAAGCAGATCAGTAGTAAAGGGATCAGCCAGCCCGGCTGGCCACCCGGGGTATTGCCTGTGAAGATAATGTCGTGCACACTGAGGCGCAGGTCAATAAGCAGACCAAGGGATACGGTGATGTACAGCAGACCAAGGGCAGAATAACCTATGTTTTTCAGTGAAAAGTCCTTTCCCAGCAGGATTTCTCCCATGGGTAGCACTAACAGGAAAATCACAGACATCCACCAGCCCATAAAGCCCAGGGAAATATCGGCAGAACCAAACGCCTGGCCGGTGAACGCCATGGTGATAGCACAACTGGCCACCACTACCCCATAACGGTGCCATACAGATACTTCCTGGTAGTCTGTATCTATCAGGCGGATCAGTTTGAAATACTCCTGTAGTGCAAAAATATTCACGAGAAGGAACAGCAGGAAAAAAGTAAAAGGGCTCCATAAAATTCCCCCGAGCATGACAGCTACAAATACCAGGGCGGAGGCGGTACGGGTAAAAAAAGTCTTCATCAGTTATTGTTTGGTTGTGCTTCTTCCTTCGTTGATCAGCTCCAGGGCCTGTGCCTGCTGCGAAACATGGACATATATTTCCGCTCGTCCTGGCAATGCCTGCAGGTAGGACGAATCCTGGCGGTTCAGCAATACGGCATTTATACCGTTTTCCTGCAGCATACCTTTGATCAGTTCTGCCTCAAAAGGCCTGTCGGTATCAAATATTTTTATCCAGTCTTTTTCCATTACTCAGGTTTTATGGGTTGGTTTGGCAATTTAGCACGTTTATAGAACACCCACAAAAGCGAGAGGGTAACCAGCGCGCTGATCAGGGCTACATACCAGGAGGTGCTGCCGGTTTTGGTGGGATCATCAGTTATCACCTTCGCCTGGTAAAGGTATGCAGCTACTACCTGTATGCCGTTAACAAGAAAGTGCCCCACTATTGACAGCCAGAGGTTACCGCTGAGCAGGTAGATTGCGCCCAGCAGAAAGCCAAGCAGCGCCCTGGGTACCAGGCCCAGAAGCTGCATATGTACGGCGCTGAAGAGAATGGCGGTTATGAGCACCCCCAGCCAGGGTAATTTTACCATCTGAATAATAAGCCGCTGCAGCACGCCACGGAAAAACACTTCCTCTCCTATGGCTGGAAGTACGGCAATCAGCACAAGGTTTATAAGCAGATCGGTTATACGCGGCATTTGCAGCATCCGCTCTACCAGCATGTCTGCCTGCTCTTCCAGCTGCCGCAGGTTGGCAGACACCTCCCACTGGCGGTTCCATTCTCCGGTTAGATCCACGGCCCACAATGAACAATACATGATCAAAAGCGCTAATATCAACGACAGCGGACGGGGCTTCTGACCCAAGCCCAGCCAGGCTGCCGGCCTGGGATCCGTGAGATAGGCAAAAAGTAAGGCCGGCACCAAATAAACCACCAAAGTGTATAAAAATTGTACTAATTTCAAATAGCCGATAACTTTAGGACCGGTGGCGCCGGCGTCTTGCAATTGTTGAATAGTATAACCACTCAGGGCAGGAAAGCCGGTATAGAGAAAAGTACCGTAGAGTAGCATGAAACCGATAAAGATCCCAATAAAAGCCACAAACTGTAACGAAGGTGAAGACTGTTTCAAGTAGCCGGTCATAGATGTTAGCTGTATTAAATTTGCGTAAATTTACATCGCCAAAACCAGTTGGCAATAGTTTACTGACCTACACAGCCCTACAGCTACTGATAACTTATTATTACACATGGTGAAGATTGGAAATATAAACTTAGGGGATTTCCCCTTACTGCTGGCGCCAATGGAAGATGTCAGTGATCCTCCATTCCGGGCAGTTTGTAAGGAGAACGGGGCGGATCTGATGTATACAGAATTTATTTCTTCGGAGGGGCTTATACGTGATGCGATAAAAAGCCGTCAGAAGCTGGACATTTTTGACTATGAACGTCCTGTCGGCATCCAGATATTCGGGGGAGATGAGGAGCCAATGGCCATGGCGGCACAGATTGCCGCTGCCACCAATCCCGATCTTGTGGATATCAACTACGGCTGCCCAGTAAAGAAAGTAACCTGTAAAGGCGCCGGCGCGGGTATTCTGAAAGATATACCCAAAATGGTAAGGCTCACAGCCGCAGTGGTGAAATCGACTAATTTGCCAGTAACCGTCAAAACCCGCCTGGGTTGGGATGATGACAGCCGGAACATTGAGGAGGTAGCGGAGCGTTTACAGGATGTGGGTATTCAGGCGATCACCATCCACGGACGTACCCGCACCCAGATGTACAAGGGAAATGCAGACTGGACGCTCATAAGTAAGGTTAAGAACAACCCCCACATAAAGATCCCGGTATTCGGTAACGGCGATATATGCACGCCGGAGCAAGCTGTTGCAGCCAGAGCCAAATATGGGGTAGATGGTATTATGATAGGCCGGGCGGCTATCGGGTACCCCTGGATATTTAACGAAATCAAGCATTTTATGCGTACGGGTGAACATTTACCGCCCCCAACTGTTTTGGAAAGAGTAAGGGTTTGTAAAAAGCATCTGCATCACTCCGTTGCCTGGAAGGGGGATGTGGTAGGCATACTTGAAATGCGCCGGCATTATACCAACTATCTGAAAGGGTTACCGCATATAAAAGATTTCAGATTACAATTAGTAACTTGCAAAACACTGGCAGAAGTAGAACAGGTTCTGGATACAATCGCAGTACAATACAAGGATCACATTTTTGAGCGGACAACTCCCCAGATAACAAACAGTAATTACCTGCCGGCAAATAATGAAATGGTAGATTGTAACGTTTACGGGTAAACCCCAAATTCACGTTTATTAAAAATTACTTTCACATGGCCACAATTAAAAACCTGAAAAACGAAGTCTGGAAAGACTTGCAGATCAAGAACAAGTCTGCCTTGCGCAAGAGATATGCTGTGTCTAACATGGGGAGAGTGATCAGTTACCATGAGAAAATAGAAGACGGCAAACTGTTATCCGGCTCTACCGTAGAAGGGTATACGGTCCTGAACGTAAAACCGGCGGATAGCTATCAGTCGCTGTACCTGCACAGGGAAGTTGCCAAACTGTTCAACAAAAGACCCAGCCGTACCCACAAATACGTTATTCACCTGGATTACGATAAGAAGAACAACAAGGCCTCTAACCTCCGTTGGGCCACTAAGGAGGAAATGGAGAAGCACCAGCAAAAAAGTCCGGCCAAACTGGCTTATAAGGAAAAACAGCGTAACCGCCTCAAAGGCCTTAAACTGAACGTAAATAAGGTTAAAAGTATTAAACGTCTGCTGGCTAAACCCGGCAAACGTACCATGAAGCAGATCGCCGAACAGTTCGACATCAGCGAAATGCAGCTGTACCGTATAAAAAGCGGTGAGAACTGGAGCCATGTAAGCGCGGATTAACACCTGGTTTGCCGGGAATGATCAATATTGATGTTGTCTGACTAAGGCTAGACCAACCGTTCAATCAACGGAAGGGATAGCCTTAGTTTTTTTGATACCGATACTTTACTTTTGTTCAAATCAAAAGTAGATATGTCAGCCAAAAGAATCGCCATCATCGGCGGAGGTAACCTGGGTTCAGCCATTGCACAAGGCGTATTGAAAAGCGGATTTGCAAAAGGGAACGATATTATTATTACTAAACGTAATGTTTCCACCCTGGCGGATCTCGAAAAGCAAGGGGTAAAGACGGAAACGGATAATGCCAAAGCCATTGCCGCAGCAGATGTCATCATAGTAGCATTAAAGCCCTATAACGTTAAGGAAGTATTAAGCCAGGTCAAAAGCGCTTTTGACCCCACCAGGCATATGCTCATCAGCGTAGTTACAGGAGTTAGTATGGATGAACTGGAGCAGATAGCCGGCGTGGGGATCGCTGTAGTACGCGCCATGCCCAATACCGCTATTGCCATTCAGGAATCCATGACCTGTATCTGCCATAAAAATACCAGCCCGGAGCAGGGCGTTTGGGTAAAAGAGCTGTTCGATCAGTTGGGGGTAACCGTCAGCATAGATGAAAAACTGATGGATGCCGCTACTGTATTGGGTGCCTGCGGTATTGCCTATGCCTTGCGTTTTATAAGGGCCAGTATCCAGGGGGGGATAGAGATCGGGTTTGACGTGCGTACGGCCAACCTCATAGCTGCGCAGACCGTAAAGGGCGCTGCGGCACTGCTGATAAGCGGCAACCGTCACCCCGAAGAGGAAATTGATAAGGTAACCACCCCCAAAGGCTGTACAATAGCAGGATTGAATGAAATGGAGCATCAGGGTTTCAGCTCTTCGCTGATCAAGGGGATCACTGTTTCCTACAACAAGATATTAAAGGGCTAAACCATTTCCTGTTTAGGGTAGTCAAAAAAGAGGAATTTCTTATAAGCCCTGTCAAAATCTTTCCAGGACGTGATATCGGCTTCCACGGCAAAAATGCCGGATGTTGGCACATTGTCAATCCTGATCTCTTCTGTCAGGTAGTTGGCAAAATCGGTAATACCGGGGTTATGCGCAAAAATAGCCACCGCGTTAAAATCATCGTCTATCTTGGTGATCACTTTGAGGAAGGTGGACGCATAACACAGATAAAGCTCTTCCTCCAGTAATATAGCCTCTTTAGGATACTTCCATTCCCGGGCCATGATCTTGGCAGTAGTGCGGGTACGTTTCGCCGGACTGGAGATGATCAGTTCAGGTACCATTCCTTTGTGTATCAAACGGGCAGCCATTTCAGGCGCATTCTGTTTGCCTCGTTTATTCAGGGGCCTGTCAAAATCGTCCATGTCCGGGTCGTTCCAGCTGGATTTTGCATGACGGATAAGGAGTAATGTTTTCATACGCTGAAAACCATTAATAACCATAACGAAAATACGGAATTTCAGATTGAGCAGAAAGTTAAAGCCTTACCCTAATCCGGCACTCAGCAGCCCGCTGATTTAAAACAAAATTAACATCAGCGGGTTGCGGTTGTAATATTAATAGCTGTCTATATATGAAAAACAAACGGGCACTGGTGTAACAGTGCCCGGTATTGTATGAGATGATGTTAAATGTGATCAGTATCCTCTTTCATTCTTTCCTTCCATATAGTTCATGAAGGCTTTATTTACTACCCGGTTACCGCCCGGTGTGGGGTAATTACCGGTGAAGTACCAGTCGCCCAGGTTATTGGGACAAGCCTTGTGCAGGCTTTCGATTGACTGGTATATCACATCTACCTTGGCATTGATACCTGCCGGTGTGATGATCTGCGCTATCTTGGCTGAAATTTCTTCAGTGGTGAATGGTTTGTAAATGTTGCGCACCACGTTCTGGGCGTGCAGGGTGTTTGTACGCTGCAGCTCTTTACAGAGGCCGTAGGCTTCCTGCAATATATATTCCTTGCCTTGCTCTTTCAGCAGCGCTATGGCGGCCTGGAAGGCAACAAAATCTCCCATTTTGCTCATGTCAATGCCGTAGCAGTCCGGGTAGCGGATCTGCGGGGCAGAAGAAATGATGATGATCCGCTTGGGGCCCAGACGGTCCAGCATTTTGATAATGCTTTCGCGCAGCGTGGTACCGCGAACAATGGAGTCATCTATTACAGCGAGGGTGTCTATGCCAGGTCTTACGGTACCGTAAGTAATGTCGTAAACGTGTTGTACCATCTCGTTACGTCCGGCGTCTTCCGAGATGAAGGTGCGCATTTTTACGTCTTTGATGGCGATCTTGTCTATACGCACCCTGCGGTTCACCATTTCAGAGAGCTTGGTCTCGTCAAAATCCTTACCCCATGAAAGGATGCGTTCTACCTTGATCTTATTCAGGTAGTCCTCCAGGCCTTTTATCATACCGTAAAAGGCTACTTCGGCTGTATTGGGAATAAAGGAAAAGATGGTATTGCGAAGGTCGTTATCAATGGCTTTAAGAACGGTTTCAGACAGGTGATAACCCAGGTTGGAGCGCTCCTTATAGATCTTTTCATCGTTGCCGCGGGAAAAATAGATCCTTTCAAAGCTACAGGCTTTTCGTTCCTGCGGGGTAAGGATCTGCTCTATACTGTATTCGCCGTCGTTCTTTACGATGAGGGCGTTGCCTGGCATGAGTTCCAGCACTTCGTTCTCTCCTACATTAAAGGCGGTGCGGATGGCGGCCCTTTCAGAGGCGGCCACAATTACGTCTTCGTTAACATAGTAGTAGGAGGGACGAATACCATGCGGGTCGCGGATCACGAAAGAGTCGCCGCTGCCAATGAGGCCGCATACATGGTAACCGCCGTCAAACATGGAAAATGCCTGCTGCAGGATGTGTTTTACATCCAGGCCGTTACGGCGCACTTCATCTTCCTGGCAAAGGAAATGGTGCACTACTTCCAGCATCGCGGCAAGGTCACTGTTGCGGTGCACTTCACCCGGATCAACATTTACGAACTTGAAAAGCTCGTCAGCATTTACCAGGTTAAAGTTTCCTGCGAGGGTAAGATTACGGGCGGGAATAGTGTTGTAGCGTACAAAGGGATGGCAGAGCTCCACATTGTTTTTGCCTTGGGTAGCATAGCGGAGGTGGCCCATCAGTAGTTCGCCCAGAAAGCGAACGTGGCCTTTCATCAGGCCGGGATATTTGGTGATCTCAGGCTGGTACTTCTCGATTTCCTGGATTTCATCCCTGATCTTTCCAAAAATATCACCGATTGCCTGGGGCGCACTGCTCCGGATGCGTTGCATGAATGGCACCCCGGGTTCTGTATTGAGTTTTACGGTTGCTACACCTGCTCCGTCCTGTCCACGGTTATGCTGCTTTTCCATCAGCAGGTACAGCTTGTTGAGCCCAAAGAAAACCGTCCCGTATTTTTGTTGGTAATAAGAGAATGGTTTTCTTAATCTTATGAATGCTAAGCCGCATTCATGCTTTATCGCATCACTCATCCCTAAAATTTGAAAGCGCAAAGGTACGGCGAAAAAATGCCAAATCCCAAATTCCGCAGTTGATTTGGAATTTGGGATCCGGATATTGAAATTTTCTATTATTGTTTAGCCATGCTGGCCAGCCATTTAGAGATGTTTCCGCAGTTTTTAAACTCATCTTCTACATGAATATAGTAAGTCGGGATCTTCTCCATCAGCCATTTGTTTACCGCATCGCCCTGTTTTATCTGTAGGGTGCGCTGTTGAACGCGGGAATAATCATCCTGCAGGTTCTCACGGTGAGGCTGTGTGCGCGTTTTCAGGTATACAATACGTACCCCGGTACGTCCCCGCTCGTCTGTAAACTGCATCGGGGCTGAAAGACCGCCGGGTTTAAGGGTGTCCAGCATCAATACAATATCGCGGGTAGATGGATCATCGAGCTGGTCAATAGTGAGCAGCGTCCCGCCGGTCATCCTGTTCTGCAACATACCGCCGTCGAATTTGGCCATTTCTGCGTCGCTGTATTTTGTTACTGCTTCGGCAAAAGTATAATTATGGTTAATGATGTTGGTACGGATAGAATCCAGCTTTTTAGTGGCCAGCTCAATATCTGATTTGGTGATATTGGGTTTTACCAGGATATGCTGAACGGTCACATTATCACCCTGGCGCCTCAGACACTGTATCAGGTGATAACCGAACTGGCTTTTCACTGGGGAAGAGATCTCTCCTTCTTTCAGGCGGAAAGATGCCGCCAGGAAGTCGGGGTCCCAGTTACCCTTATCGTTACGGTTTAAGATGTAAACGCCTTTATTATCTTTTACGCCCGGGTCTTCAGAGTACAGGATTGCGAGAGAGCCAAAGTCAGACTCCTTATTTTCAACCCGCTTTTTGAACTCCAGCAAGCGGTCTATGGCATACTGCTCCATTTCTTTGGTGGCTTTGGGCAATACGATCAGCTGACCTATTTCCAGCTCTGATTCATAGAAATGAAGACTGTCTTTCGGTATACGGTCATATTCTTTCTGGACCTCAGAAGGGGTTACCTTGATAGCGTCCACGATCTTATCGCGCATGGCTTTTGCCTGTAAGCCCTCTTTAATGGGCTGACGGAAGCGTTCACGCAGCTGGTAAATGGAATACCCGGTTATTTCCTTCATCTTTTCCCGGGAGCCGTACAGGTCTTCAAAGTACCGGATACGGTTCTCGATCTGACCGTCCACGTCGGCATCGCTCACGGGTAAGCTGTCCCGTTCTGCCTGGAGTACCATTACTTTCTGCGCAATGATCTGCTCCATGATAATACAAGTGGCATTAGGGGGAAGCGTATTATCCGGGGAATTACGTTGAAGGTTCATTACCTCCCCGTCTATATCAGACTTAAGAATGATCTTATCCCCTACAATAGCGGCAATTTTGTCTGCCACCATTCTTTGCTGTCCTGCGGCTAACTGCCCAAAGAGCAGGCTGGCTGCAGATAGAGCCAAAAGTTTGTTCATATAAGCTAATGCAGTGAAATTCAAAAATAACCAATAAAAATAAGCCGCATGAGTGCGGCTTATTCTTTAACAAAATTTTTAGACAGGCTTATAAAGTCCGCTTCACTTCTACTTCTTCAAAGCCTTCAATTATATCGCCTACTTTAAGATCGTTGTAGCTCCTGATACTCAGACCGCATTCCATGTTGGAGGCAACCTCCTTCACGTCGTCCTTGTAACGTTTCAGGGAAGCCAGTTCGCCGGTGAATACCACGATACCATCGCGAACAATGTTAACGCGGGTGTTGCGTGTCAGTTTTCCGTCCAGCACAAAACAACCTGCAACGGTCACCTTGTCGAAGCGGTAGGTTTCGCGTACTTCCACGTTGGCAACTACCTTCTTCTCTATCTTCGGCTCCAGCATACCTTCCATGGCGCTCTTCAGTTCATCGATAGCGTCATAGATGATGGAGTAGGTACGGATCTCAATATTCTCTTTCTCGGCCAGTTTGGCTGCCTGGGAAGAGGGGCGTACCTGGAAACCTACGATAATGGCGTCTGAAGCGGTTGCCAGCAATACGTCTGACTCAGTGATCTGACCTACTGCCTTGTGTACCACTGCGATAGCGATTTCTTCGGTAGACAGCTTCTGCAGGGAGTCACTCAGTGCTTCTACAGAGCCGTCAAAGTCACCCTTGATGATGATATTGAGCTGTTTGAAGTTACCCAGTGCCAGGCGGCGTCCGATTTCATCCAGCGTAATGTGCTTCTTGGTACGGATGCCCTGTTCGCGGATGATCTGGGCGCGGCGGTTGGCCACGTCTTTTGCCTCACCTTCATCTTCATACATCTTGAACTTCTCACCTGCCTGCGGAGCACCGTTAAGGCCCAGCAGCTGTACCGGGCTTGAAGGACCGGCTTCGTTGATACGCTGGCCGCGTTCGTTGAACATGGCCTTGATCTTACCGTAGAAGGCGCCGCTCACAATGGTATCGCCCTGATGCAGGGTACCGTTTTGTACAAGCACGGAGGCTACGTAACCGCGGCCCTTGTCAAGAGATGCCTCGATGATGCTGCCGGAGGCTTCGCGGGCCGGGTTGGCCTTCAGTTCCAGCAGTTCAGCTTCCAACAGTATTTTTTCCAGCAGTACATCTATGTTTAACCCGCTCTTGGCAGAGATTTCCTGGCTCTGGTATTTACCACCCCAGTCTTCCACCAACAGGTTCATGCCCGCCAGCTGTTCTTTGATCTTTTCCGGGTTAGCGCCGTCTTTATCTACCTTGTTGATGGCAAATACCATCGGCAGGCCAGCTGCCTGAGAGTGGGAGATAGCTTCCCTTGTCTGCGGCATGATAGCATCGTCAGCCGCGATCACGATCACGGCAATATCCGCTGCCTTGGCACCGCGGGCACGCATGGCCGTAAAGGCTTCGTGACCCGGAGTATCCAGGAAGGTGATCTTTTTACCGTTAGCGGTGGTTACCTGGTAGGCGCCAATGTGCTGGGTAATGCCCCCGGCTTCACCGGCTACCACGTTGGCGTTTCGGATGTAGTCAAGCAATGAGGTTTTACCATGGTCTACGTGACCCATGATCGTTACGATCGGCGCCCTTGGCTCCAGGTCTTCTTCTGCATCTACTTCATCCTCTTCTTCTACCTCTTCTACATCGTCCAGGCCTATGAAGTCTACTTCGTAGCCAAATTCACCGGCCACCAGTTCTATTACTTCAGCGTCGAGGCGCTGGTTAATGGATACCATGATGCCCAGGCTCATACATTTGGAGATCACTTCGGCGAAGCTCACATCCATCAGGTTGGCCAGCTCGCTCACGGAAATAAATTCCGTTACCTGGAGCTTGTTGTTTTCAGCATTCTGGTTGGCCATCTGTTCGGCAAGCTCATTACGTTTGTCGCGGCGCTGTTTTGCCTTGATATTTTTGCCGCGACCTCCGCCACCCAATTTGGCCATGGTTTCCTTGATCTTATTCTGGATCTCGTTTTTGTCAATTTCTCTGTCGTCAGGACGTTTGTCGCGATCGCGGTTAAATCCTGAACGGTTGTTGTCGCGGTTTCCGGGCCCGCGGTTGCCACCGCCCGGGCGGTTATGGCCGCCTCCGGCTCCCTGGCGGTTAGCCGGTGCGTGCGGACGGTTCGGACCTTGTCCTGGCTGATGGGGGCGGTTGCCTCCACCCTGACCCTGCGGACGGTTACCACCCTGCTGGCGGTTGTCACCGCGGTTCCCGAAGCGGTTATCGCTACGATTACCCGGAGCGCCGGTACCTGTTCCCTTATCGTCCTTGGAGAACTCCTTCGGTTGTATGGGTTCCGGTTTCTTTTCAATGATGATACGCTTGCGTTTGCGTTTTTCATCATTATTATTGTTCCGGTTAAAGTTTCCTTTATTGTCGCGCCTGTCGGATTGTACGGGCAGGTTGATCTTGCCGATCACCTTGGGGCCGGTTAATCTTTCTGCCTGTATATTTTCTACCACAGCATTGCTGTTATCATCCTGCTCGGCATCTCCTCCTGATTCATTTTTAACCTCTGCCGCCACCTGCGGGGGAGGAGTGTTCTCAGTGGCTGCCGGAGCCGGGGGGCTGACAGGTTTAGGCTCCTCGCGTACCGGTTCTGCTGCCTTCTCTTCTCTGGAAGCGGGCGGGGCAGCCGGTTTCTCCTCTGCTTTAGGAGCGGGCGTTGGTTCAGGCGCCTTAACGGGTTCCTGTTTCTCTGCTGCCGGGGCAACCGGAGGCGGTGCTGGTTGTTCTTCCTTCACCTCCCTGATTTCCGGGGCAGGAGCTGGCTCTTCCTGTTTTGCGGAAGGCTGGGGTTTGGGCGGGGTTTTATCCTCAACCGGCTCATCCTTTTTGGCGGCAGGTTTTCTGCCCTGGAGAGCGTTAAGATCTATGGTAGCCACAACTTTAGGTCCGTTTAGGCGGGGTGTTTCAATTTTCCTGGTATCTTCTGCGGCAGGCTTCTCCGTTTCCTCGGATTTGGGTGGCAGTTTACTTTCAACAACAGGAGGCACGTCGGGCTGGGCGCTTGCCTGAGGGGCGGCCTGCGGCTCGGGCGCCGGTTCCTGTTTGGGTTTTTCTGCCGGGGGTGGAGTAGTTTCTGCTGCCGGAGCTGGTTCTTCTTTCTTCGCGGTTTCCTTCTTCTTGCTTGCTGCTTCTGCTGCTTCCTTCTCCTTCTTCTTCATTGAATCTAACACGCTTCCTTTAGGCAGGGCTATCTGGTCGCTTTTGCGTTTGTTAGCCTTGTCCTGCTGGAATTCTGACTGCAGGGCCGCATACATTTCAGCCGTCAGACGGGTATTGGGTGCAAACCCCTCTGTTGAATATCCTTTATTGCCAAGGAACTCTATGAGCGTATCCTTGCCAATATTGAATTCTTTGGCGGCAGCCAGCAATCTTGGTGTGTTGTTTGTTACTTCGGGCATAATTTGTTATCTCGGGCCTCCCCTTTTATCCGCCAGCAGGCGGACACCATTTTACATTTAAAAATAACTCAAATATATTCCATTCCAAGCGAACCCTGATCCTGGGAAGGTTTCCGGACGGGTTTCGCTATTCCTTATCAAACTCCTCCTGTAATATCCTTCTTACATCTTTTACGGTTTCTTCTTCGAGATCGGAACGGCGCACAAGTTCTTCAATTGTAAGGTCTAATACACTGCGGGCAGTATCACAACCAATACGCTTCAGTTCATCGATCACCCATTCTTCTATTTCATCTGAGAATTCTTCCAGATCCACGTCAAATTCAGTTTGTTCCTGTTCTTCGTCGCGGAATACATCAATTTCATATCCCGTCAATTCGCAGGCCAGTTTTATATTAACGCCCTTTTTACCGATGGCCAGGGATACCTGGTCGGGTTTCAGATAAACAGCAGCGTATTTGTTGTCGTTGTCCACTTCCTGGCGGCTGATCTTGGCGGGAGTTAATGCACGCTGAATGAGCAGCTGGATGTTGGCGGTATAGTTGATGATATCGATATTCTCGTTCCTGAGTTCTCTCACAATGCCGTGAATGCGGCTACCTTTCATACCTACGCAGGCGCCCACCGGGTCTATACGGTCGTCGTAAGATTCTACCGCTACCTTGGCTCTTTCACCCGGTTCGCGAACGATCCTCTTGATCACTATAAGTCCGTCAAAGATCTCCGGTACCTCAATTTCCAGCAATTTAGCAAGGAACGAAGGATGGGTACGGGAAAGAATGATGAGCGGAGCGTTGTTTTTCAGTTCTACTTTTTTAACAACAGCCCTTACGTTCTCTCCTTTTTTGAAATAGTCGGTCGGAATTTGTTCAGATTTAGGCAATATTAATTCATTCCCTTCATCATCCAATAATAAAACTTCTTTTTTCCATACCTGGTATACTTCGCCGGTGACGATCTCCCCTACACGGTCAGCATATTTTTTAACAAGGATGTTCTTTTTCAGGTCGCCAATACGGGCAGACAGGGTCTGTTTGGCAGCCAGGATAGCCCTGCGGCCAAAGTCCTGGATCTCCACTTCTTCATACAGATCTTCACCTATCTGGTAATCGGGCTCTACCTTAATGGCATCGGAATAGGCAATCTGCGCATTATCGTCTTCCACTTCGCCGTCAGCCACAATGGTACGGCGGCGTAATATCTCCAGGTCACCTTTCTCTGTATTTACAATTACGTCAAAATTCTCATCAGAGCCATACTTCTTACGCAGCAGCGTTTTGAACACATCTTCCAATACCTTCATCAACGTTGGACGGTCAATATTTTCCGCCTCTTTGAACTCCGTGAATGACTCAATCAGGTTAATACTAGCCATTTGTTTTGGTAATTATATTTTAAAACACATTTTTAAAACACTATACACACCTTGGTGTGCTTAATATCAGCAAATTGAATATCTGAAATTTTCTTATCCTTCTTCTTGCCGATCACTTCCCCAATGGTAATCTGATCATCCGTAACTGCCTGTAAGGTACCTTCTTTAGCAGTACCATCCAGCAGGGTGACTTCCACCTTGCGGCCAATATTCTTAAGGTATTGGCGGTGTAATTTGAGCGGTTCGTCCAGACCAGGAGAAGATACTTCCAGGGAAAAGTCGTTGTCCGGGAAAAGGCCTGCGGATTCAAGCAGCGGGTACAATGCGCGGTTCAGACTCACCAGTTTGTCTACAGGCACACCTTTGTCCCCGTCCAAAAACACTTTTACATTATTGGTAGGTTTAATCTTCACTTCTACCACAAAGTACTCCGGGTTTGAGGATAGTAGCCCCTCCAGGAGTTGCCGGATCGATGCGATCACTTGTTCATTTGCCATACTAAAAAAGCGAGAAGGGGACTATTATCGTCCCCTTCGTTTGAATCATTTTCCTCTGCAAAATTAGGATTTTATTTTGATCCAAAAACTATTTCTTTAACTTGTAGAAATATTTAAAGCAGGGAAAAACGCCCCAGGAGTACGGATTAGGAAATGTTTTAATACATTTGGGTTAACCTTTATGCTTGCAGCCACCCTTTATATAAAGCGTTTCAACATAGAGTTACTGATATGGCCTTTGGCCCTAGTCGCCCTGTTCTTCATGGATCCGCATGGCAGCGGCCCCAGCCTGTGTCCGCTCAAATGGCTGGGTATCAGCTGGTGCCCGGGCTGCGGGCTGGGACATGCACTTCATTACCTGCTGCATGGAGAACTGGCAGCTTCCTGGAAAAGCCATCCGCTGGGAATATTGGCCCTGGGTGTGCTTGGCTACCGCATTTTTGATCTCGGAAAGCAACAGATAAAGATATTCCATCATTTAAAAAGCAATCCCACATGAACGACTTCTCTTTTGGTTTCCTGCCGGGTATCCAGCATGAAGAGCTGATATGGCTGCAAGAGCTTACCAAAGACCTGAGTACCGATGAAAAACAGCGATTCCTGAGCATCTACCAGGGCCGCCGCAAAGATCCGCAAACCGTTCTGATCTGTTGCCTTATAGGCCTGATCGGCCCGGCGGGTATTCATCGCTTCCTGCTGAACCAGATAGGCATGGGGATCCTGTATTTCCTGACAATCGGCCTGTGCTTCGTGGGCACTATCGTAGACGCCATTAATTATCAGAAGCTGGCATGGGAATTCAATAAGAAGGCGGCAATGGAAAGCGCTACCATCATGGGGATAAAGTAGACCGTTAAAGAAACCTTAAAGTGAATCGATTTTCCTGCAAGGGTAGCAGATTATCTGCTACCTTTGTCACACTATGAAGATATTAATTACCATATTCCTGTTGTGGCTGGCGTACAAAGTGATATTTGATTTCATCATTCCCGTTTACCAGTCTACCAAACAGGTACGGCAACAGATGGGCGATATACAGGCCCGGATGCGCGAACAGTTCCAACAGCAACAATCGCAGCAGCACAGGGCCCAGGAGCAGCAGCAACGCGCCACTCATCATCAGCGGCCGGCGGATAAAGGTGATTATATAGATTTCGAGGAAGTCAAATAAACAGCCCTGTTCTGCAGCTAACCGCCCACAGCTGTTTTAAATATTTCGAGAATGGTTTTAGGCGCCTGCAGGTGAATAGTTTGTAACCCTACCGCTTTAGCTCCTTCAATATTTGGCAACGTATCATCAATAAATACAGTTTCTGCCGGGTTCAGTCCATGATTATCCAGGATCAGTTGATACGCCTCTTTTTCCGGTTTACGGAAGCCCATCAAATGTGAATAATAAGCTTTATTAAAGAACACATCCACTGAAGGGAGGCCCCTGCTTTCCTGTAAGATCCGGTTGAATTTTTCCAGGTGGATGGCATTGGTATTACTAAGCAGGTAAATATCATAATGCAGTTGCAGTTGCTGCAGCAATTGCAGGCGCTGCAAAGGAAAATCCAGCAGCATGGCATTCCAGGCATCAATGATCTGCTGTTCTGTTACCTCCGGGCGCACATGTTCCCGCATTGCGTGCAGGAATTCTTCCGGGCTTACCCGGCCGGTTTCCAGGTCGTCAAATATACGGGTGGCCTGGTACTGGTTATACAAACCTGTAAAATCCTTAATGCCTAATTCCTCGAAAGCCTTGTACGTACGTTGGTAATCAAGGTTCAGGATAACGCCGCCCAGGTCGAAAATAATATGTTTGATTCCTTGCATGCTGTTTAAAATATTTGCAAAGCTGCAAATTAATGCTGTATTTTAGAAATGCGCAGCGCGTTATGCAACTATCCTACCGCATCAAATCGTTTATACCTTTCCGGTACCTGCTTATCATGCTGGTGCTGAATGCCTGTAACGGAGACCTGGCAAGGACCCAACGGGTGAAATCCGGCAGTCAGCTGGCCCGCCACTATTGCAGTTCATGCCATGCCTTTCCGTCTCCCGCTTTGCTGGACAAGACCACCTGGGAGAAAGACGTGCTGCCGGTAATGGGCGCCAAACTGGGAATTAAAAGCTACATGGGCAACTACTACCGGGAGCCTGTGCTCTCCGATACCCCGGGTAAGACAGCCAGTATTATAGGCCGGGATGACTGGGATAAGATCGTAGAATACTATACAACAGTTGCGCCCTGGCGGCCCCTACCCCAGGAAAGACCGGTTCCTGTTTCCCGGAATGCGCCCCCCATATTCAGCGTAAGGGAGCCCGACTGGCAGGCAAGAGATGCAGCCCCGCTCACCAGCTACGTGGGCATAGATACCCTGCGCCACTGTATCTGGACGGCAGACGCGCAAGACAGCACCTTACACATCTATAATGATGATCTCCAGCCGGTGCAGCGGGCATGTTCCCAGAGTATTGTATCTGATATCACCCTGCCTGGAAGGGAGGGCAGGGGATATATTACCTGCATTGGTACCATCTTTCCCTCAGATGCCTTACAGGGCAGTATACACGCCTGTGAGCTGAAAGACAGCCTGCTGGTGGATGCACAGCCGGTTAAAGATAAGTTACCAAGACCGGTTCAAACACTGGCAATTCCGGGGCAGGACGGACAAACAAACCTGTTGGTTTGCGGATTTGGGTTCAACCAGGGCTACCTGGCGTGGCTGAAGCCGGACAGCCGGCAGCCGGATATACTGATGCCTTCCCCTGGGGCCATTAAAGCCTATATAAGAGACGAGAACGGGGACGGCCGTCCGGATATATGGGTGTTATTCGCTCAGGGCGATGAGAGTATCTGGTACCTCGAGAACACCGGTAACGGTAAATTCAAACCCGAACGGGTATTGCAGTTCCCGCCAGCTTATGGCTCCAGCAGTTTTACCCTGCAGGACATAGATCATGACGGACTTGAGGATATCATCTATACCTGCGGGGATAATGCAGACAATTCACGGGTACTGAAAAATTATCACGGGGTGTATATTTTTCTCAATAAAGGAAATCACCGCTTTGAACAGGAATACTTCTACCCGGTGAACGGATGCTATAAGGTGGCTGTAAAGGACATTGACCTGGATGGAGATGAAGATATGCTGACAATCGCCTTCTTTGCCGATTATGAAGGTCAGCCGCAGGAAGCCGTATTGTATTTTGAACAGCGTGCCGGTTTGAAATTTAACGTCTACTCATTGCCCTGCGGTACCTGGGGCCACTGGATATGTATGGATGCCGGAGACATAGATGGAGATGGAGATACCGACTTAGTGCTCGGTAATTTCTCCCAGGGGCCCGCCAACTTTCCCGGATTAGGAGACCGGTGGCAGAAAAGCGCCCCCTTTCTGCTACTGGAGAATAATATCAGGCAGGCCAATAAAAAGAAATAAAATTTGTGGCTATTGAATAAAAAATAATTAATTTTGCCGTCCCTTAAGGGGAACCCACAAAAAGTAGATATATAAATCATTCGTCCGAAAGGACAGGTCCTATAGCTCAGTTGGTTAGAGCACCTGACTCATAATCAGGGGGTCCCTGGTTCAAGCCCAGGTGGGACCACAAAAGGTTTCAGCGGCAAGGCTGAAACCTTTTTTTATTTTTGCTTCCACCATGCAGCCATTCATTCATTATTTCTTGCACATTATCTTCCCGCTACTGCTGGCACATCTTATTAATAAACCACATTGGTTCAGCACCTACCTTATACTCATGCTCACCATGCTGGTGGATCTGGATCACCTGCTGGCTACACCAATATTCAACCCCTGCCGCTGCAGTATTGGCTTTCATCCCCTGCACAGCTACATCGCCATTGGCGCCTATCTGTTACTGCTCGTCCCGAAGAGCACCCGCATTATTGCCATAGGTCTTTTGTTACACATGCTGGCGGATGGTATTGACTGTCTTTTCATCCTGCACCTGGTTTAATAAGCCCACTTCCTGCTTAGGGTAAAAGCGTACCGGATTTACTCATGTGCCATACTCTCAAATCACATGAATTAGCAGTAATGGAAAGGGATGGTACTGGAAATAAAGGTAGACCTGGAGTCCCCTATTGACCTGGAATTAATAGAGCAGGATGTCAAAGCAAGGATCCGTAAGGAAAATGTACACTGGCAAACGGCATCTGGTCCAGAATCACGGCAGATGGAGCCATATAGAAGCGTTTACCCGGACTAGTATATGATCCCGGACCTTCCCTTTAACTATTCCTATCCTCAAAATCCGTAACTTTATTGAGGTAGCTGACCCCGATTCTCATGCCGGCATCCGGTTGGCGCTTGCGCACACCAGCTTCTCCCAACCACACCGGTTAAAACCTCGTATATGAAGTACTTTGACTTTCACACGCATATCATCCTGAAGCAGCTTTTTGATGATAATCCCAATATCGATACCAGGATCAGTCCCGGCGATATCGCCGGTATACCACAGCATTGCAGTGACCTCCCCAATATTATCCGCGCACAGATCCATCAAAGTCAGCTGGCAGAAATAGATGAAGAGGTTGTGATCGGAGTAGCGCTATACGCCCTGGAAAGTAAGCTGGCCAGGGAAGTGATCCGATTGCGGAAATTCCTGAAAAAAGAATCGCAACATAAACTGTCAGCAACATTATTGGAGCACATCGGTAACAACACCTTTACATCATTTAAGGATTTTACCATTTCCAGAACACTGAACAGCTACCTCAATGCGCCCGCATCTTTCAATGTATTATCCAGACAAAGCTTTGATGCCCCGTTGAAAAGGAATACAGTGAATATATTTTTTGTGGTAGAAGGTTGCCATTCATTTGCAGACAAGATTAACGAAGTAACGCTCCCGGGCGTTTTATTTGATACCAATGAAATAATCCGTAACCTGGATCTGCTGATCGCCAAAGCACCGGTACTCGCCGTTAACCTGACGCACATGCAGCAATCCAACCTGTGTAATCATGCTTTTGGTATACAGCTAACAGAAAATGCACCCTTTTACCCGCGGGGGAAAGGCCTTGCAGATGACGGCAGGAAGATCGTACAGGCGCTTTTTGACCGGGGCATTCATGTTGATCTCAAGCACATGAGTTATCAGTCGCGAAGTGAGCTGCGGAACGAGATAGATGCAGGAAAGTTTAGCAAGATAAAGCCATTGCTTTGTACGCACGCGGGCTTCACCGGCATTCCCTTCTCTCAATGGCCGAAGTATATTAAGCTTACAAGATCGCTGGACGGCGTAATGTATGTTGAAACCGGTAAAACCATGCAGGTAAAGAATATGCCTGAGCGTCCGGGCGCCCCGGCCTTCAATATGACCACCATCAACCTTTTTGATGAAGAAATAACCTGGATTGTCAGGAACGGGGGAATGATCGGCCTGTCTATGGACCGGCGCATCCTGGGATACGTCAGCCGCTTTGATCACGAACCCACCGGCAGAAAAGACGATGGCTCAATTGTAGATAAGGAGTATATCTCCAAAGCAGAATGGGAAGTATTTGGTCTGCCAAAGCGGATCGAAAAGCCCTTACCCCACGATGACTGTGTCACAATCGAAGAACTGACTGCCAGTACAGAGCAGGGGAACGCCCAGGAGTATTTTTATGATCATATACTGCTGCATCTGAAACATTTTTTACAGGTTTGCGTAACAGCAGGCATACCTTTGCAGGAAGCACAGCATCATATTACCATTGGATCTGACTTTGATGGCCTCATCAATCCTTTTACCAATGTCTCCAATGTGGAAGAGATGCGAACGCTGAAAAATTATATCACGGTAAACTTTAAAATTTTCCTGGAAAGACTGGAAGATTCCAGGCAATGGGTAAACCAGCTGGATGTTGCGCAGTTTGCAGATGACTTGTTTTATAATAATGGATTTAACTTTGTGAAGACTTTTTTTCAGGCCGAATAAAAAAGACAATATGCCATCCATTCGACCACCCCTACTTCCACCATTCCTCCTTCTCAAGTTGAAGCGCCTTTTCCGCTTCAGCACCACCTGCACCATAAGCCTTAGTATAGCTTTCCCATCCCATAACTAAGATGACCATTACTGTCAAGGCAAAAGTTCGTTGTAAGCATTCCCTTAATAAAACCACTACCGCTCTGGGTACTGTCTTCCCGATAATCTACACGGCAGACAATAAATCCCTGCTTGTAGCTTGGAATATCACTTTCTTTAAAATGCTTTGCCTGTAAAACGGAAATGGTTCCGGAAAAATTACAGATATTTTCTTTTACTCTTGTTTTGCCTTTAACATGATATCTATACGGAGCAGCCGGACTTTTGCTGACTGACAGGTAGTGAATGTAAAAGCGTTGAAAGTTGTCACCAATAAAACCTATTGGTTCCGGGAACGGAATACTTTCACCTTCTACTTCTATCTGGATGTGATCTGCACGTCACAATTTACGCAGATCATATTTTTTGATAACCGTATAAAAGTCGGTTGACGGTGGCATTTGGGCATTTACCCTTGCAGCAGCCCATACCAGTAAAACAGATAGCAGGTATTTAAACAGGATTTTCATAGGTGTAAATAATAGGGTTAATGTTTAAAGATACTTCCCAACCTCAAAGCGTTGCACGTTTTCCACGTCCCTGAAAGAATCTGTTGTATAGATCTCGTCCACGCTTTCAATCACTGTTCCTTTACTGAAGATACCGTGGCTCACTACCAGGTTCACCTTTTGTGCGCCTTTTCCCTTCAACATCTTCGCTGTACCTGCAAAGGTGCCTCCGCCATCACAAATGTCATCCACTAAAAAACAGGTCAGGCCGTTCAGCTGCCCGGCAGTGGTTTTAAAGCTGGTGAGTGCACCTGTCCTTACATCCCGTTCTTTCATACATTCCACTACGTGGTCAACAGCCAGGAATTGCGCCAGCTTATGGATCTTCTTCAATGCACCTGCATCAGGCGAAACAAGACAGTATGGCGTGGCAGGATGATGATTAAAATAATGCGCCAGCGCATCCTTCACATACTGGTGATTGCTCACTGCATAAGAGCGGTCTATCAACGCAGTAGCCACCTCGGAATGCGGATCAAATATCTTTACTTTTTTGAACTGCGCCTGGTTCAGTATACCCGCTACGATCTTTAACGAAAAAGGTTCTCCGTCCAGCATCACCCTGTCCATACGTGCCGCCAGCAGGTAAGCAACATGCAGTTCCACCTGTTCAAATTCGAGATAGTCCAGGGTGTTCTTGATGAACAGGGCTAACAGCAGATCGTTGGTGTTAGCTATCCTGGTAAGGATCCTCAGCGGCTGGCTGCGATCCAAACCGGTTATACTATCCATATCTATTTTAATGTGAGGTTGTCCGTCAGGAAAGACCATGGTGGTAAAACGAATGTCGGATCGCTCAGGATAGATAAGATTCAGTGTAAGCATAGTCTATAGTTTATCGTCCAGTCTTTTGACCAGGTCTTCAATATCTGTTCTTCTGGCAAGTACGTTTAGCCATTCAGTGGGAATGGTCTCCCAGCCATACAGCAGGGCGGCCAGGCCACCGGTAACAGCTGCGGATGTATCTGTATCGCTGCCCAGGTTCACGGCTTTCAATACTGCTTCCTTATAGCTTCTGGTAGTAAGCAGGCACCAGATGGCTGTTTCTAATGTATGGATCACATAGCCGCTGGAATGGATGTCTGCTTCTTGCAGGGAAGGCAGTTTACCTTCCAGTATCTGCCCCAATATCTTTTGCTCTACAAGGTCCAGCACATTGTTCTTTGTAAGAAAATCTCGGGTGCCGGAGCAAATCTCCTTATACGCGGCATGTTTATCCATGCCCTGCATAATGGCCAGGGCAAATTCAATATAGATAAAACAGGCTGCGATAGAACGGATATGACCATGAGTGATCGAAGATACCTCTTCCACACAATGGAACCGTTGCTGAACAGGCAGATCTTTCACATAGAACAATAGGGGCAGGATGCGCATCAGGGAGCCGTTACCGTTACTTTCTTCATTCCTGCCGCCTGCCATTACGGGTCTGTCTCCCATCTGCAGACCGTGAATAGCCGCAGCAGTGGCGATACCGATATCAAATACCTCACCATGAGGGGTCCAGTAACCATACTCCATCCAGTTGATGAAGCGGTTAGCCAGATCATGCAGATCATAACCTTTGCATAACATCTCTGCCAGGCAGAAAGTCAGGGAGCTGTCGTCAGACCAGGTGCCAGCCGGCTGATTGTGTGTGCCATATTCCAGCATACCGGTTACCGGCCGTTCTTTCAGCTCGCCCCTGGTCCTGAACTCCACCGGTACACCTAAGGCATCCCCGGTGGCCACGCCTAATAAAACATCTTTTATAAAGTTCCTTGCAGACATAGATCGCGGTCGTGTTTAAAAGTCAATAGTTTTCCGGGCTATGCCGCAGAATAAGGCTCAGAAATTTACTGGTATTTTTCTTTTGTTTATCGTTCATGTGTTGAATATTCTGTAGATCAATAATCGGCTACAGCGTTTTCAGTCCTGGAGTTCTGTACTACTGTACCATCTCCATCATTTTCCAATGCTGTTTTTATTCTTTCCCTAATCTGCTGCAAGGTCCAGTCCACTACCAGTTTCCCGTCTTTGAACACTGTTTTCAGTTCTCCCTGTGCCTCTTCCTCCCAGGTGCATTGATCTTTCAGTTCAAGTTTACCACTGATCGCGTTCCGGCGTACCTGCATCAGGCCTTTGGCAGATTTTTTAGTGCCGTCATCCGTTTTAGGATCTTTAAAGATATCCCGGCCTGCACCATTCACTTCTCCGTAAGTAGCTTTCATGGCAAAGCCAAAGGTGTCGCGGGTAACATATTCGTAAGTATAAGAGCCGATGCCCAGTACCACGTTATAGCTGGCAAAACCTTTACGTTTCAGTCCTTCCAGTATTGCCAGCTGCCTTTCGGTAGTAATACTATCGCCGTAGATCAGGCCAATATGGCTGTCCAGCAGTTTGAACCCTTTTTCGGTAATGGTACCACCAAATGTTTCCCACATACATTCAATCGCGCCTTTATATTCCGGGCTGCCAACAGGGGCAGATTCATCGCCAACAATGATCTTTACCGGGTCGCCGCTGTCGGGCCGTATCACTACTTTACCATTGCGGGCAAGAATAATATCTTTCATCTCCGGAAGGAACTCCATGATTACCTGCCAGAAATCCCAGGTATCACTTACAATAGATACAATACCTCCAGGATATACTTCGCTGATCAGCCGGCGGAAGGTACCGATCTCTCCATCCTGGGTGCCCATACACATTACGCTGTGCTCAGTAGCAGGAACAGATCCGCCGATCAGTTCCTGCTCACAATCTGCATTATAGAACATTTCGAGGAAGTCAATTGCGGGGATCGTATCCGTACCTGCAAAAGAAAGCAGGTGGCCTGCGCCGCTGATCAGGGCATCTTCCACACCGCTCATGCCGCGGAAAGAGAAATCATGACCCTGCCAGGGAACAAAGCTCATGTCGTTGCCTACCGTTTCTTTTGCGTAGCGGGTAAAGGTTTTCAGGTATTGAAAAGCCGTGGTGGCAGAGGTAGCAGGTTTCCACAGCACGGCGCTCAGAATGGTTTCCAGCATATTGGTCAGCCAGAAGAATTCAGGCACCGTATTTTTGATAGTGAAAACAGGCACGCGCATAGGTACCAGCGTTCCTTCAGGAAGCGCTTTGATCTCCAGCGGCAGGTAACCAAGGTCGTGCAGTGCTGCTATATGATCATAGGTTATACTGTCTTTGCCAAGATAATTGTTGATGCGGCGGGCGTACTGGCTGAGTACTTCTTCTTTGGGTTTGTTAAAGAAGTTTTCATTGAACTGCCGTACAAGATATTCCTTCATGAAATACTGCAGGCCAAAGAAAACGATTTCCTGTATATCTGCATTCCGGGATTTGCGGGGAGTGAGATTAGAATAAACCAGTGTGGTGCCTTCGGGATACTGAAATTTGTGACCTACTTTATAGCCGTCTTTCAGCAGGATAGGTAGCATGTTCATGGGTTGATGATATTAAGTTGAAAATTGTGGTGCTTTAATTTTTTATTGAACCGGAAAAGCTCCGGGTGCCTGTTTTGTAGGCCTTCGCGCTTCTGCCCGGTATTGATCACGTATTCAGCAACCAGCATCTTTCTGCTGAAATTCCGCCTGTCGATCTCTATCCCCAGGATGCATTCGTATAGCTGGTGCAGTTCGCTCATGGTAAACAGCTCATCCAGCAGCTCAAAGCCCACCGGGAAGTAAAGGATCTTGGATTTAAGGCGTTGCAGCGCCTTATCGAAGATCTTTTTGTGATCAAAGCCCAGCGCCGGAATCTTCTTTACATTGAACCACTGCACATCATTGGCCATTTTACCGGCAGCGATCTCCAGTTTGTGCGGGTTCACAAGGGCGTAGTAGGTAACAGATATCACACGTCCCCGCGGGTCGCGGGCCGGGTCGTCAAAAGAGAACAGCTGCTCCAGGTACACATCGTCCATCCCCAGTTTTGTTTTCAATATACGGGAGCAGGTTTGCTGAAAAGTTTCCTCTATCTGAAGAAAAGCGCCAGGCAAGGTCCACTGGTCTTTAAAGGGCGCTTCCTTCCTGTTCAGCAATAACACAGACAGGTTTTGCTCATGGTAACCAAATACTACCAGGTCAACAGCAAGCGCAGGGTTCTTATATGAGGAGAACGGTTTCATTTCCGTTTGTGTTATTTTGACACAAAGAAAGGTACAAATTTTTGTTCCTGCAAATGTTTCTTCATCTTTTTCTTGCAGCGGATAATGCGGATGTGGCCGAAATGCTCCTAAAGTGTTGATGGTAGTGCCTCCCGGCCCATTTGTCCGAACAGGGACGGGAACACCGCTGCTAATATTTCACTGGCAGACGCAGCCACGTCATTTTCTTCGGTATTAACTGTCAGAAAAGGTGCTTCCGGCGCCTCAAATGCTGATTGTAAGCCGGTAAAGTTTTTTATGATTCCATTCCGGGCTTTATTATACATGCCTTTCACATCCCGCTGCATACAAACGCTGATGCTGCAGCTCACATAAATTTCATGAAAATGTTCGCTTCCGATAATGCCCCGCGCCAGGTGCCGAAGTTTAGCCGTAGGGGTTATGAAGGAGCAGATGGTTACAAAACCTGCGTCCAGGAATAGTTTTGCAATTTCAGCGGCCCTCCTGATATTTTCCTCACGGTCCTGTGGAGAGAATCCCAGATCTGCATTGATACCGCTTCTCAGTTCGTCCCCATCCAGTACCTTACAGGGGATCCGCTGCTTGTCCAGCTCACTTTTAATCTTATATGCCAATGTTGTTTTCCCGGAACAGGGTATCCCCAGTAACCAAAGTACAGTTGCTGCTTGCATGCCTAAAGTTAATAAAGAAATTTACCCGGGCCTATGCCGTATATAATATTCGCGGGGCCCGGGTAAACAGGTATGACAAATGACGGTGTTTAGTTGCTGAAAAACGCCGGTGCAGTGCTTGTTCTTTCTACCCAGATACCGGAATTGGTTTGCAGCACAAATTCACTTAAACCCACTTCTTTGGCTTCGGGGTTCCAGTCATAAGTATAACCCAGCCTTGTCCAGGGATAGTAATAATCAGTGGAAGATTGTAAAGGACGATAATAAGAGTAGATAATATTATTATCGAACCAGGTGGTGTAGCTCGGAGAAACCCCTTCTACCAATACCGCTCCGGTAGTAGTGGTATTAATGGCCGGATCGCCTGCCGGGCGGTATAGCCTTGAGGCTTCTACCCAGATCTCTGCAATATGGGTATTGCTGCTGCTGTTCACCGGTGGTAAACCCAGTAGTTGTGAAATGCGCAAAATGGTATCTGAACCAGGTTTAAAACTGGGGAGCAGGCGCCTTTTCATTTGCGCGGGGGCAAATACCCACGATTCTCCCCAGGTGTTGGTAATTGAATCCCCGGCAGGATAGCTGTTTGGGAAACGCATAAAGGTGGCCATCAGCACATATTGCTTGCCATTGATGGTCTTCCACTGCAGGTTGTTGTTCTCCGGGGAGATGGCCCAAAGCGTATCTATCCTTTCACTGCTGTCGGCTACCATGGCATCCGTGATAGAGTGGGCATACAGTTCATCCAGGGAATACTGCGGCGGCGGCTTTACATCATTGTCTTTTTTACAGGCTGAAAATACAAGGCTTGCAATCAGGATCATCCGCGCAATTGAGCCCGCGGTGGTGTATCTGGTTTTCATATGAGGGGTGGTTTGGTTATTTGGGACCTTGTAAGTAACTAAATTTCAGCATAATACGCAAGTTTTTTGTTGAAGCCCCGCAGGTAACCTTATTATAACAATAGCGTAATATATGCTTAACCATTCAGTAATAATGGAATATTCTCTTTGCGAACGCTAAGCGGGACAATCAATCGTACATAATTGCTCATCCATACTTTGTGGCCACGGGAACCTTATATCATCTCACCAGCATACGTGTGAAACAGGGCTGTTTGCCGGGAACAAAAAACCAAGAATGATGAAAATACACATCACTGCTGCTATTATGGCTATTGGGCTACTATCATTCCCGCTAAAGACACGCTGTTATATACCGGTAATGAATATAAGCTCACCGTAAACGGCGAAGGCCTGATCGGTCATCCTACCGGTATTGCTTATAACGGTATTGGTCCAACGTTCATCGGCAATAGTATCCGCCTCAACGCAGCGGGTACAGCATGGAAAGCCGTGATCTATTGCATTGACTGGAATGGCCTGCTGAAAACACATACGCTGGATGGCAACATTAAACAAACCATAGAAGATGATGCCTGTATACAAGACGTTAGGACACCCTGGGATACCAGCACGGCAGCAGGCACTAACGGCTACGGCGGCAACGACTGGATCCTGATCCGCTATGCAGATGTAGCCCTCATGCTGGCGGAAGTTAATATGTATCTGGGCGATAACACCGCAGCCATTGAGTACCTGGATATGGTGCGCGAAAGAGCCAATATGCCGCTGTACAACACCGTCAAGAATGATCCTGCCTACAGCAGTAAGTTCCCAACTCTCAAACTGGCCATCCTGCATGAAAGACGTGTATTACTGGCCTTTGAGCACCACCGCTGGTTTGACCTGCTACGCTTCTTTACCATCGACGAACTGGTTACCTACATGCATGCCAAGAACCAGGCTGATTACGGAAAAGCAAAGCTGTCTAACTTCGGCATAAAAGATCAGTACTTCCCGATACCGTTCGATGAATATCAGCTGGACCCGGTAAAGATGTACCAGAATCCCTACTATCAATAAACGTTTTCCTAACCGCTGACCCGGAAGGTGCTGACGTACTGATACTATTTTAACCAGATGCCCTGACAGTAAGGATAAAGCAAGGATAAGCCAGTTAAAATAGTACACACAGACAGCCGCCTTCCGGGCCTTTTATTCCCCGTTCTTCCTTTTCATTTCCCTTTTTTCGATTTTATTTTCATCTTTATGCCACTATGAAGAAGAACAGGGGACAATTTTGCATCATTTTACTGATGCTATCTTACTGTATCACTGCCAGGGCCCAGGATCAGTATGAATTAAATACAGGGTGGCAATGCGCCAATATTTCCAAAGTAACAGACAAGGGAGAAGCGCTTTCCAATCCCGCACACGCATTAAACGGCTGGATACCTGCTACCGTTCCGGGTACCGTGCTCACCACATTGCTGAACAATAAGCAGGTACCGGATCCCTTTTATGGAATGAACAATGAGCAGATCCCGGACATTTACCACACCGGGAACGATCATTACACCTACTGGTTCGTAAAGGATTTTACCGAGCAGCCCGCAGCAGCAGGTAAACAGGTATGGCTGCATTTCCGTGGGGTGAACTATGGTTGCGATGTATACCTGAATGGCCAGCGTCTCAATAAAACCACTCACTACGGCATGTTCCTGCGGCAAACCTATAACATTACCGGCCTGCTGGCTAAAGATGGCCGCAACCGCCTGGCCGTGCTGATACACCCGGCTGCTCTTCCGGGTAATCCTAACGGAGGACAAGGGGGCGATGGCATCATTGCCAAAAGCGTGGCGCATCAATACACCGCCGGTTGGGACTGGATACAACCCATCCGCGACCGTAACACCGGTATCTGGGATAAGGTGACGATCGAACGCACCGGCGCCGTAAACCTGAAAAACCCGCACGTGGTAACCCGGGTGCCTGGTGTCCGTCAGCCGCAGGGCCCTCAGGCGCCTGCTATTGTACAGGTATCTGCAGAGCTGGAGAATGCTGCTGCCAAACCTGTAACCGGTACGCTGCAATATGTGCTGGACGGTAAAACGGTATCAAAGAGAGTAACCCTTCCTGCAAATGCCACCACAGAGGTACAGTTACCGGATCATACCCTGCAAAACCCTAAACTATGGTGGCCCAGCGGCTATGGCGCCCAGGAGCTGTACCAGCTGCAGCTGCAGTTTGTTGATGCCGCCAATGTAGTAAGCGATAAGGAAAATGTACAGGTAGGCGTACGTGAAATCCAAACGCCCTGGAACGAATTCACCCGCAGCCGCCAGATCAACGTAAACGGACAAAAGATCTTTATCAAAGGCGGCAACTGGATCATCTCTGATGCCATGCTGCGCTTCTCCAAAGAAAGATATGACGCAGAAATAAGGTTCCACCGTGATATGAACCTGAACCTGATCCGCATATGGGGAGGGGCCTTGACAGAACGCCCCGAATTCTACGAGGCCTGTGATAAATACGGCCTGCTGGTGTTCCAGGACTTCTGGTTCTCCGGCGACTGTAACGGCCGCTGGGTAGACCCGATGAAGAAAGAAGATCAGTGGACCCGCCGCCGCTACCCCGATGATCATGGCCTGGTGCTGCGCTCTGTCGAAGACCAGGTGAAAATGATCCGCAACTATCCTTCCCTGGCGCTCTGGTGCGGCGGTAACGAGATCACCCCGCCGGAAGATATCATCGTTCCGCTGAAAGATTCCATTCTGCCCAAACTGGATGGTATCCGCTACTTTTTTGACTATTCCAACTCAGACAGCATGTCTTATAATTTCCTGGGCGGAAATGGCGACGGTCCCTACGGCATCCAGGATCCGGAAACTTTCTGGGCACACCGTACCTGGCCCTTTAACTCAGAGATTGGCTCTGTAGGTGTGGGTGATTATGCTTCCCTGGAGCGGTTCATTCCCAAAGAGAACATGATCGCGCCGCAGTATAAGGAAGAAGTAGACTCCGTCTGGAAATACCATAAGTACATCGGGTATGATCAGTATATCGATCCCTACGGCCGGGCAAAAGACGCCAAAGACTTTGCGAACAAAGCCCAGCTGGTGAACTATGACCAGTACCGCGCTTTAATGGAAGGCTTCAGTTCCCACATGTGGGACTGGTATACAGGCGTGATCATCTGGAAAACGCAGAACCCCTGGACGGCCATGCGCGGACAGATGTATGATTACTACCTGGATGTGAACGCCTGCCTCTATGGCCTGCACAACGGCAGTGAACCGCTGCACGTAATGTACGATCCCGTACAGGGAATGGTAATGGCGGTGAACAACACTTTCACACCCCGCCGCGACCTGATGCTGGAAGTAACCTTGTATGATCTGGATGGTAAAAGCCACCAGCTTACACAGGTGTTCGCAGAGATTGGCGCTTCATCCGTAAAAAAATACCTGCCCGTTAAAAAGGCGGTAGATGCGGCGCGTAAAGACCGGGGCGCTTTTCTCCGCCTGCGCTTCCTCGATATGAACAAGCAGACCGTTTCTGAAAATTTCTACTGGTTCCCGGATGAGCAGGGCAATTACTCCGGTTTGCAGAAAATGACGGCATCAGATCTGCAGGCGAGCGCCAAACGCATCAGTAAAGACAGCATTGCCGTTACCCTGCGCAACCCCGCAGGCGGCCCCGTGGCTTTCTTTAACCGCGTAGCACTGGTAGACGCCGCAACAAAGCAGCGCGTACTGCCCGCCTTCTTCAATGATAACTATGTGTCTGTAATGCCCGGTGAAGAGAAGACCATCACCATTAACTATACGCCCGGTAACAACAACCTGGCGGTAGAACTATACGGATGGAATGTAAAAGAAGCCTTTATTAATATTCAATAAACTATTGCAGCCGGTGGTAAGTATCATGCTTACTGCCGGTTGCTTACCCCATTGCATATACGACAATATTCACCCCGAACTTTGTATTGTCCTCCGCCATAAACCGCTTGTTCCTGAAATCATAATCCCATTCGCATCCATAATCCTTGTTGCTGTACAATACGGCCATGCGGCCATTGATCTCAATTGCTTTCAGGTAATCATGCACCAGGTCGTCTCCCCAGCCGTTCAGCTCAAATGAAGTTGTGGGCGGTCCCTTCTCAAAGTGAAAGAAGGAACGATAGAGCTCATGAGTATTGGGTATCTTTTTTAGAGCGGCTGGTCCGAACAGGCTGCTCATCTGCGCTTCAAATGATTTGGCAAACAGGCCGTCTATGTCATGGTTACAATCATCCACAAAAACAAACCCGCCGTTCTGTACATACTTCTTGAAAAAGGCGCTTTCCTGTGCGTCAAATTGTACCAGTTTATGACCGCTCAGATAACAAAAGGGGGCATTGAACAATTCATTACTGCCCAGGTCAATTATTTTTTCCTGCAGGTGAACGGGGATGGTGGTGTATTCTATCAATGAGTTCAGCAGGTTGGAAGGCATGCGCTGATCAGTGTCCCAATCGCCGGAACGGTAACGTAAACGGGTAAATGTAAATTTGGCGCTGTTCATGATAGTGCTGGAAAATTACGGGTTAACGGCAACTTCCATTCGCCGTTGGTGTAAAAATCCGGCTTTTGTTTTAAAATTCCTGCTTTTATATATAATTTCCTTGCGTTCAGACAAGGAGCTGCATTTATTTCATTTTTTTATATATAAACCTGCCCATGGAGATCACAGAACGTACGGTTCAACAGTTACAACAAAAGCTGGCTCAGCTTAAACAGGAAGTGCAGAAGGTCATAGTAGGGCAGGAGGCCATAGTAGAAGAGATACTGGTAGCATTGCTGGCTGGCGGCCACTGCCTGCTGGAAGGGGTGCCCGGCCTGGCCAAAACCCTGATGGTGCGTACCCTCTCACAGGCGCTGGACCTGAGCTTCCGCCGTATACAGTTCACACCGGATCTGATGCCTACAGACATCATCGGCACTGAAATACTGGAAGAAGACCATGCCACCGGTAAACGCTTTTTCAAATTTAACCGCGGGCCGCTGTTTGCCAATATCATCCTGGCCGATGAAATAAACCGTACACCGCCCAAAACACAGTCCGCCCTGCTGGAAGCCATGCAGGAGTTTGAGATCACCTACGGCGGACAAACCTATGTGTTAGACAGGCCCTTCTTCATACTGGCCACCCAGAACCCGATTGAGCAGGCGGGCACTTATCCTTTGCCGGAGGCGCAGCTGGACCGCTTCTTACTATACATAAAGATCGGCTACCCCGGCGCAGAGGAAGAAACCGCCATCCTTAGCAGCACCACCGGCAACCGAAAGGTAACGGTAATGCCTGTACTGGGCGCCACAGAGATACAACAGCTGCAGCAACTGGTGCGTGAAGTAAGTATTGATACAGATCTTATTCAGTATGTAGCCACCCTTATACGCGCCACCCGTCCGGATACCACCACCGTTCCTTACGTAAAGGAATGGGTGCGCTGGGGCGCCGGGCCAAGAGCGGGGCAGGCCCTCATTCTTACCGCTAAAGCCAGGGCCCTGTTCAAAGGCCGCTATGCCGCAACAATGGAAGACCTGCATGCGATGGCTTACCCCGTATTGCGGCACCGGGTATTGATGAACTTTAAGGCAGATGCAGAACATATCAGTGCAGACGACGTTACGAAAGAGCTGTTAAAAACAATACCCAGGTTACAATCTCCCCTATGAGCCAGCTGTTGGATCCAAAAGTGTTGATGGCCATTAAAGACCTGTCCCTGGCAGCCCGCACGGTGATAGACGGTTTTATGTCTGGCCTTAACCGCAGCCAGATGAAGGGTGCCGGACTGGAATTCAGCCAGTACCGCAGCTATCAGCCGGGGGATGATCTGCGTTGGCTGGATTGGAAAATGTACGCCCGTTCAGACCGTTACTACATCCGCGAATCTGAAATGGAAACCAGCATTTCCGTCCGCTTCCTGGTAGACGCCAGCAATTCCATGAACCATAAGGATGGAGACATTTCCAAGATGGATTATGCCCGTTACCTGGCCGCAGCGCTGGCCTACCTGGCCTATATGCAGGGAGATGCAATAGGTTTGTATGTTTTCCGCGATGCGCATCTTTATTCGCTGCCCTCCCGGAAAGATCCCCAGCACCTTTCAAGGTTGTTCTTCCAGCTGGAGCAGCTGCAGCCCGCAGGCCGCTTTACTGAAGAGATCCATTACAAACAGCTGTTCACCGGTGAACGCCGCCGCGAGCTGCTGATCTTTATCACTGATATGTACCAGCAGAAAGAAGAGATCAGCCACCTGCTGTCCGCTTTATCTGCCCTGCAGCATGAGCTCATCGTTTTTCACCTGATGGGAAGGAACGAACTGGAAATGGACTTTGGCAACTATGCCGCACTAAAAGACCTGGAAACCGGAGAGACCATACAGATCAACCCTGCACAGATGAAGCGTACCTATATGGAAAACATGGAGCAATACCTGGCCGCTACACGTATGCAGCTGCTTGAACAACACATCTTCTACCGGATGGTCCCCATGGATCAGCCGCTGGACAAAGCACTGCGCGATTTTCTAAACCAACGTCAAAGATCAGAAATATAACTTGCTGCAGCTGTTACAACCCATATGGCTTTGGTTAACAGCCGGGATCATCATCCCGGTGATGATCCATTTATGGAACATTCGCCCGGGTAAAACCCTGGCGGTTGGCAGCATTGCATTGCTGAAAGAGAACGGGCGCCCATCCTCCCGCAGCCTGCAGTGGTCTGATCTGCTGCTGCTCTTACTGCGTTGCCTGCTCATTATACTGCTGGCGTTGTTGCTGGCCAAACCCGTTTGGCGGGCCGCTTCTGTAAAGAAAGAAAAAGGCTGGGTATTGATAGCGCAGAGCGGATTGGAGGAAACCTACCGGCAGTTCCAGCCGCAGGTGGATAGTTTATTACAGGCGGGATATTCCTTTCATTATTTCGCAGCCGGCTTCCCGGGAGAAGACCTGCAAACCGCACTGCGGCACGCAGCAGATGCGGAGGCAGACAGCGCGTCTTACTGGGCCTTGCTGGATAGTTTACAGCAACATCCCCAGGCTCCCGCCACCCGCTTTCTTTTTACACCACATTATCTAAGCCGGTTTCACGGGCAACGCCCGCATATTGATACAGGTACACACTGGTATGTATATCAGCCTGCAGATTCAGTAAGCAACTGGCAGGCGGGATCATATGTTACCGCATCCGGCAGCGTACGTACCCGTAAGGTAAGCAGCCGCGCCAGCGGCAATAGTTACATTTATGAACACTTGCCCGCCGCCAGCGCCCAAACAGACACGGCCACCCGGCTGATCACCGTTTTTGCAGATACATATGCGCATGACGCATCGTACCTGCAGGCGGCTATAACAGCCATACAGGAATTTACAGCGCGTAAGATCCGCCTGTCGGTGATCAGTGAGCTGCGCGCATTGCCCGCGCAAACCGACTGGTTGTTCTGGCTTTCTCCGCAACCCATCCCTGAACAGGTAAAATCGGATAATATCTGGCGTTATGATAGCGGCACGGTGGTAAACGCCTCCTCCTGGATCATTTCAAATGAAGCAACGCCTGTACCGCTTTTCAAACGCATACAGGCTGCTCCGCCTGTAAACGGGCTTGTACAATGGAAAGATGGCTACGGCAATGCCATACTGTACCTGGAACAAATCAACGACACCCGCGTTTATCACTTCACCAGCCGCCTGGACCCCGCCTGGAACGAGCTGCCCTGGAACGCAGCGTTCCCGGGCCTCCTGCTACAACTGCTGTATCCGGACAGCCTTGCTGTTCCTGCAGATAAAGATCGCCGGGCGATAGCGGCACAGCAATTGCGGCCAGATCAGTATAACGCGGAGCGCTCAAGTAAAAGAACAACATTACCCGTAACAGACCTGGGAACTTTAATATGGGTAATGGTTTTTATCGTGTTCCTGGCAGAGCGGATATGGGTATTCACCTCTCAAAGAACAAGCACCAATGGTTGATCAGCAGGCAGTACATATGATCCATACGCTGCGGCGGAAATGGCGGGCAACTGCCCTGCTGGTGCACATCATGACAGCTATGGGGCTCACCGCCGTCGCCACCGTGCTGATCTGCAAGGTGCATGATAGCGCTTTGTGGTGCGCATTCCCGGTGGGGATAACAAGCCTGGTGCTCTTGCTGCTACCCTCCCGTACCTGGCGCATAGATGACGCAGATGTGGTACGTTATTTCAATGTACATTATCCCGAGCTGGAAGACAGCTGTGCCCTGCTGCTGAAACCTCCGCATACCCTGGGTATGCTGGAGCAGCTGCAGGTCAGGAGAATAGAACAGGTGTTGCAGCGCATACCTCCGCCGCAACCTTACAAACAACAATTACGTATAGCCGTATTGTTTTTAGCAGCTGCCTTGCTTATCAGCGCGGCCATGTATATATGGTGGCATCCCATCATCCTGCATCAGCAAAAAACAAATGAACGCCCGCGGCCTACCGGCAGCCTGCCAGCTGCCATGCCGGAGATCGCAGCGCTAACGGTGACCATCACGCCGCCAGCTTACACGGCCCGCAAACAACGGCACCAACAGCAGCCCGACCTTGAAGTGGAAGAAGGCGCCCGTGTACAATGGGATATCCGTACCAGTAAGCCGGTGGGCTCCCTGCAATTGATTTTGAATGATACCGGGCAGCTGAACCTTTCACCGCAAAATAAGGAAGGCACTTTGTGGAAGGGCGGCCTCAGGGCTGCATATTCGGGTTTTTACCAGCTGAAATTGGCCAGCAAATTATCCGGCCTCTATAAACTGGCCCTGATCAAAGATCAGCCTCCCGTTATCACTGTGCAGTCGCCTGCTTCGTATACTGTAATTGATTATGGTATGCCGCAAACGCTTAAAGTGCAGGTTTCGCTTTCGGATGATTATGGCCTCAGCGCAGCTTCCATACAGGCTACTGTAGCCAGCGGCAGCGGTGAATCGGTGAAGTTTAAAGAACAGGCCATTCCCTTTAATACGGTATTCAACGGCGCCCGCAAACAATACAGCCTGCAGCATACCATCAACCTGCAGGCATTGGGCATGCAACCTGGTACGGAACTATATCTTTACATCCAGGCAACAGATAATCATCAGCAGTACAGCCGCTCAGGCATGTACATGGTAGTACTGCCGGATACCGCACAGCTTATGAGCCTGGAGGGCCTTGCCAACAGCGTGAACGTTAAGCCGGAATATTTCAGAAGCCAGCGGCAGATCATCATCGAAACAGAACAGCTGATCCGCGCCAGAGACACGATGCCTGAGAAGACCTTCCGGCAGCGCAGCAACGACCTGGGTATTGATCAACGGCTGCTGCGCCTGCGCTATGGCCGTTTCCTGGGAGAGGAAACAGCAACCAACCTCGGTGAAGATCGTGTGAGCGATGAAGCGCATGAAGGACACGATCATGATCATGATCATGCAGCAGCAGATGACGCTGCCATTGTCAGGGACTTTAACAATGCAGAAAAAATATTAGACCAGTTCTCCCACAAACATGACATCGCAGAAGATGCGTCCTTCTTTGATCCTGTTACCAAACAACAGCTCAAGGCCACGCTGGCGGAAATGTGGAATGCAGAGCTGCGCCTGCGTACGTTTAAACCGCAGGAGGCCCTGCCCTATGAATACAAGGCCCTGCGCCTGCTGAAAGACCTGCAACAGCAGTCAAGGGTCTATGTTGGCAAAACCAGCGTGAAAACCACACCCCTGAAACCAGAAAAACGGTTAACGGGAGAACTGGACAAAATCATCATTCCCGTGCTGCAGCATGATTATACACAAGCTGCTCCCGCAGGCCGCCTGCCACAGGCATTAGCCATACTGGAACGGTTGAAGAGCGGCGCACCGCTGTCAGACCCGGTTAGCATGAATGTATTACAGGAAGCCGCCCGCCGGATGAGCGCCCGGGCTACGGCCTCGCCTGCACGATACCTGTCTTCCCTGCAGGCTATGCGTGGTGTGCTGGATGCATTGGAACAACATTCGGCGCCTGATCCGCAGGCAGTAGCAATGGCAGCGCAGGCAGTCTATGATATGATACCGGAGCCAGACCGCCTGCCGCAGGCAGTACACACCACTTCGGGCGCCGGCTTATCGCAACAATACTTTAAAAACCTGAACCGGCAGCAATAACGATGATGCACTGGAATTACATAGTAGCCATAGCAGCCGCCTTATTGCTGGCCTTCCTGGTCTGGAAGGAGATCAAACGTCCCAACAAGGCAAGGCTTTATGGGCGTTTACTGGCCTCACTGCTGGCAGTTGTCAGCCTGGTATTTCTGTTGCTGCCCTTTCCCCTGCATAAAAAGCAGGATGAGCGCAGGGAGCTGAAAGGGGCTGTTCAGACAGATACCCTCCCCGCCGGTGTCCAGTCTGTTTACTGGCAACGGCAGCTTAATACGGGAAGCAATCTTCATTTGCAGGGCCGCTATAAGAACAGCAGCACGGTACCCGTAAAGCTCCTGCTGAGCGGTTTTAACGAGCGTCTGGATTCTGTTACCATTCCGCCGCAGGAGGAGCGCCCTTTTGCATTAAGCGCCGGCCCCCGTCATATTGGCCGCGCGTTGTATACCTTCCTCGCCTTGGCAAAAGATACACTGGCAAAAGAACCGCTTCCTGTAGAAGTATTGCCAGCCCGTCCCCTCAAAGTACTCATACTGGCCGCCTCGCCTGATTTTGAAAACAAGTTCCTGGCCAACTGGCTGTCAGAACATGACTATATAGTGGCTATGCGTACCGCTATCAGCCGCAATAAATACAGTTATACTTTCCTGGATACAACCCGCTTCCCGCTGGAAAGGATTACGCCGGAACGCCTCACTGCATTTGATCTGTTGATAAGCGATGCCGCCGCGTTGGCGGCATTGGGCAGGGATGAGCTGGGGGCCGTCAGGTTACAGGTGGCGGAAAAAGGATTGGGCCTCATCATCCGGGCAGACAGCAGTATTGCATCCGGTCAGTTCTACGGGCAGCCATTTACATTAACCGCTGCGGCAGATAAGAATGAACGCCCCTTATTGCTGCACAGCGCAGCTGGCGACAAAGCCGTTACATTGGTAACCGCCCCTGCGGCCTGGTTGCGTAATACCCCGGGTTTGCAGTCGCTTGTTTGGGATCCGCAGCGGCACATCCTCGCAGGTAGCAGTTTGTATGGTGAAGGCCGACTCGTACTCACCACCCTTGGTAACACCTATGCCTGGATACTGTCTGGTCAGCCGGCCGCTTATCAGTCGTTATGGTCTTTGCTTTTACAGCAGGCGGCCCGGCAGCAGCCCTTGCAGGATCGCTGGCGTACAGGCCTTGCTTTTCCGAAGGCGCAAAAGCCCGTGCCGCTGCAGCTGGAAACCCCGCAGCCATACCCGGTGGCAAGGGTGAATGATGCGGCGCTGAGCCTTTCTCAGGATGCTGTTCTGCCTTACCATTGGCAGGGGATTTACTGGCCATCACAAGCGGGCTGGCAGGCTGCCGTATCATCGCAGGGAGATAGCAGCTGGTGGTATGCCTTTGCAGAAAAAGACTGGCAGCACCTGTCTGCCCGCGAAGCAATTCCCGGACGCAGGGGCATTGCAGCCACCGATGGGAATACCAGTCGCGTCCCGCTCATTAGCTGTGCGATTATCTTTATGTTGTCAGCAGCTTTTTTATGGGCGGAAGAAAAATTAGTCTAACGGTATAATAAGTTTGAGAGAATTGTATAATTTTCATGATAACAACCATTATTAAGAGTTTACAGAAAACCAGGATATCTAAACCGCTTTTTTCACTTCATTATTAAACCTAAGGAGGGTCTTCGAATTGAACAGAAAAGATTTTCTACAGCTTTCGGCTATGAGCTTTGGTGCATTGATGGTGCCGAAGTCGCTGTTCGCCGGTAACGACATTGATCCTGCCCACGCACTGGTGGGAGGGATGGATGTAGCCATGAAGAAACAGCTGGCCGACCTTGCACTGAATGCCGCCCGCGCCAAAGGCGCCACCTATGCGGATGTACGTATAGGCCGTTATCTCAACCAGTTTATCCTTACCCGCGAGAAAAGGGTACAGTCCATCTCCAATACCGAATCTTTTGGCGTGGGTATCCGCGTGATTGCCAACGGTAGCTGGGGTTTTGCTGCTTCCAATAACGTTACCCGCGAAGACATCATCAGGACGGCAGAAAGGGCAGTGGCAGTGGCCAAAGCCAATGCAAAGATCATGACGGAGCCTGTGCAGCTGGCCCCGCAGAAAGGGTATGGTGATGTAAGCTGGAAAACGCCGATCCAGCAGAATGCCTTTTCCGTTCCCGTAAAAGATAAAGTAGACCTCCTCCTGCAGGTGAACGATATTGCCTTGCAGGGCGGCGCCAACTTCGTGAATTCTGCCATCATGGGTGTGAATGAACAGAAGTTCTTCGCCTCTACCGATGGCTCTTATATTGACCAGGATGTACACCGACTCTATCCTTTCTTTGTGGTGACCAAAATAGACAAGGCCAGCGGTAAATTTGAAACCAGGCGTTCGCTCAGCTCTCCCGTAGGCATGGGCTACGAATACCTGACTCCCACCGCAGATAATAAAGTGGCCGGTGTGGTAACCCGCTACAAGAACCGCTACGATATACTGGAAGATGTGAAGAACGCTACGGCAGACGTAGCCCAGAAGATAAAAGCGAAATCCGTAGAACCGGGTAAATATGACCTGGTGCTGGATCCCTCGCACCTCTGGCTCACCATTCACGAATCAGTGGCCCACCCTACAGAGCTGGACCGCGTACTGGGCTATGAAGCCAATTATGCAGGCACCAGTTTCCTGACGCTTGATAAATGGCGCTCCGGTAATTTCCAGTTTGGCAGCAAGCTGGTTAACATCGTGGCAGATAAATTACAGCCCGGTTCCCTGGGCGCTGTAGGCTATGACGATGAAGGCGTGAAATGTAAGGAGTGGGACATCATTAAAGACGGTATACTCGTGAACTACCAGGCCATACGCGATCAGGCGCACATCATCGGTCTCAAGGAGTCACAGGGCTGTTGCTACGCACAAAGCTGGGAGGATGTACAGTTTCAGCGTATGCCCAACATCTCGCTGAAACCAGGTAAGGATCCCCTGAGCGTAGACGATATGATCAGGAATGTGGAGAAAGGCATTTATATCGTTGGCGATGGCTCCTTCTCTATTGACCAGCAACGCTACAACTTCCAGTTCGGCGGACAACTGTTCTACGAAATTAAGGATGGCAAAATTGCCGGTATGCTGAAAGATGTAGCCTACCAGGCCAATACCCGCGAATTCTGGAACTCCTGCACCGCCATTGCCGATAAAAGCGATTACCGTTTAGGCGGGGCGTTTAACGATGGGAAGGGTCAGCCCGGCCAGGCAAACGCTGTTTCGCATGGCAGCTCCACTACCCGTTTCAATGGTGTAAATGTTATTAACACAGCAAGAAAAATCTGATTAACCTTACTATGGCTATACTAAAGAAAGAAGAAGCACAGGTACTGCTCAAAAAAGTATTGGGCTTTTCCAAAGCCGATGAGTGTGCGGTGCGGCTGGGTGGCCGGGAAGGCGGCAATATCCGCTATGCCCGTAACGCGGTATCTACAGCCGGTGATATGAGCACCCTGGAACTGACGGTCCGTTCCACCTTCGGTAAAAGAACAGGAAGCACCACCATCAACGAGTTTGATGATGCTTCCCTGGAAAAAGCCGTACGCCGCTCAGAAGAGCTGGCACAGCTGGCGCCTGAAGATCCGGAACATATGCCGCTGCTGGGTCCTCAGACCTACCAGGAGAGCGTTACCTATGTACCCGCAACCGCTGCCATCACCCCTGATACCCGGGCAGCAGCCGTGGCAAAAAGTATACAGGTTTCTAAAGAAGAGAAGCTGGAGGCAGCCGGCTTCCTGGAGAACAGCACCACCTTTGAAGCGATGATGAACTCAAAAGGACTGTTCGCCTATAATACCAATACAGATGTTATTTTCAGCGTTACTACCCGCAACCAGGCTGGTACCGGTTCGGGGTACGCCGCACGCGGCTATAATGATATCAGCAAGCTGGATACCTATACCGCTACCAAAATAGCCGCTTCCAAAGCCAATGGCTCTGCAGATGCAAAAGCGATCGAGCCCGGAAAATATACCGTGATACTGGAACCCGTGGCCGCTGCGTATATGATGGAGAATATGTTCCGCGCGCTGGATGCCCGCAATGCAGACGAAGGCCGCAGCTTTATGAGCAAACCCGGTGGCGGCAACCGCCTGGGCGAACAGCTGATGGATGAAAAAGTGACCATCTACTCCGATCCCTTCCACCCGGAGCTGCCCGTGTCCACCTGGAATAACGAAGGCGCTCCCCTGGAAAAGATCAGCTGGATAGAAAAAGGCACGGTAAAGAACCTGGCCTATTCCCGTTTCTGGGCACAAAAGAAAGGGGTGAAGCCGGTACCTGGTCCCAGCAATATCATCATGGAAGGCGGCAATGCTTCGCTCGAAGAGCTGATCAAAAGCACTGAACGCGGCATCCTGGTATCGCGCCTCTGGTACATCCGTATGGTAGATCCGCAGACATTGCTGCTCACGGGCCTTACCCGCGACGGAACTTTTTACATTGAGAACGGTGTGATCAAACACCCCATCAAGAATTTCAGGTTTAACGAAAGCCCGGTGATCATGCTGAATAATGTAGAGGCATTGGGCAAACCGGAAAGGACCATCAGCGTGGAGTCTTACCGTAGTTACCTGATCCCGCCCATGAAGCTGAGGGATTTTACTTTTACCTCCCTGTCAGACGCGGTATAAACAAGCTGAATAAATGTTGCTATAAGCCCGCAGCCGCTGTAAGCTACGGGCTTTTTATTGTAACAGGTCAATACTTCTGGGCTTCCTCCAGCACAAATTCCACCCGGTCTGCTATTGACATTTTAGGTACCTCTACCAGTACATAATCATATTTTCTATACACATTTTTCAGCACCTCGTAAGTAGCAATCGCCGTTTCAAAACTTTGTTTCCGTTCTGCATCTGTTTGATAGATCTCTTCCCATGGCGGGAACAGGAATACCTGCTGGTTGTAACGCAGCTGATAGGTAGCCGTTTTAAGTTCCGGATCCACGGGCAGATCATTAAGCTGCGCATGACAGATCACATCCGGTAGTCCACGGTCAAAAAAGCAGGGCCCTGCACTCGCCGAGGGTGCCGTATCAAAAACCGCAATGGTTTGTTCCTGCATCAGCTGCGTATACAGCTGCATATCTTTCCAGGGTACTCCCGGCCCATTACTGGCCACCTGCTGCCGTATGATCTGCCGCGCCACCTCCGGTATACAGGGGTAGCCCTTTTGTTCCAGTACTTCTATCACGGAGGTTTTCCCTGCACCGGGACCGCCCGTAAATACAAAGCAATGCCCTTTGTATAATGGTGTTGTTATCATCACATATGTTAAGATGGATTGACGTTCAGGTTCACCAATAATCAGCCTGGTCACTGATCAAAACTTCCAACACCTAACAAACCTCAAACGTCAACCGTTCAACTTTTCCAGTAACGCCTCAATTATCGGTTGCTGGCTTTCCAGTATTTTCTGCCTGGCCTCCGCAATGTCAAACCAGCCCGATTTGTCTACTTCCGGGAAACTGGCTTTTTTGCCGGAGCGGGGCGGCCATTCCATCTCAAAGGTGTTGCTGCGGATGGCTGCCGGGTCTGTATCTCCTTCCAGGGCCCAGGCGTATACGGTTTTACCGCCCTTTTGTTTAATGGGTTCCAGTGCAATAAATGAGGCAGGTAAAGCCGCAAGGGGAATACCGGTCTCTTCTTCCCACTCCCGCAGCGCAGCCGCCAGGGGCGCTTCTCCAGGCTCGTATTCTCCTTTGGGTATAGACCATGCGCCTGCATCCTTTTTGGCCCAGAACGGCCCTCCCGGGTGCACCAGGAACACCTGCAGCACATCGCCGCGGTAACGGTACAATAATATGCCTGCGCTCATTTTTGCCATGCGTAAAATTACGCAAGCGCCGCGCCAATCTTACAGGCAGTATTACAACCCTGCTGTCAAAAATTCTTTAGCTAACATACGTTAAAACAACTATCGCTGTAATGCTCAACCCTGCTGTGTTAGCCGCTTTTCGCGGTTTATGGGGCCGCATTTTTCCCGCCGGAAACCCTGCTGAATCTTTTTATTTCCCGTGGAAAAATTGTATCTATGTTCTGATTTGCCGGCTCATTGGAGTATTTACGCCGATATACGGCATTAACCTTATGCAACACCAGACCGTGGACCAGATTGCCGCCATAAGATCAGGTACGATCGCTGCTTTTGAGGAAGTGTATTACGCGTTTCATGAGAAACTGTATTTCTATTTCCTGAAGCGGACAACGGATGCCGATGTGGCCACAGAACTGGTACAGCTTACCTTCATCAAACTTTGGCGTTACCGCAGCCACCTGAACGAAACACTGCCGCTTTCACAACAGATCTTCCGTATTGCCCGCACCACCCTGATAGATGTACTGCGCCGTAAAGCCCAGCACCGCGCTATTCCCATAGCAACCGATCAGCTGCCCGAACTGCCGGATAACTCCCGCGCAGCCCAGGAAAGAGAAACGCTGGATATCATGCACCGCGCCATGGAGCACCTTTCCCCTGAAAGAAAGAAGATCATCCAGTTCCGCATTAAAGGCTTTTCCAACCGGGAGATAGCCGCCCACCTTTCCATCTCACTTAAAACCGTGGAGAACCAGGTGAACCGCGCTATCAAACAGCTCCGGGAGTCCATCGCCCTGGTACTGATCATCGCGGCGTTCCTTTAACTACTTCTTTTTCAACCAGCTGGCCGCTGGAAAATAAAGCCCTAATATTTTTTTAATGACGGTGGGTGTAGCCTCCTTTTGCTGCGTAGTATATCTTAAACTGGGTCATATTTTTGCCAGATGAAGATCACCCGTGCATTAATAGAGAAATTTTTTCACAACCAATGTACTGCAGAAGAAGCGTCTGCAGTGGGGAAGTATCTGGAACAACACCCGGAAGAACTGGAAGCATGGCTGCCCGGAGAGGAGTGGGAAGCATATGAGCCGCAAGGCCACCTGCACCCTCAACACAGCAACGCCATGCTGGAGGAAGTGCACCGGGAGGCAAAAATAGTACGCATCCGCCGCTATAGCGCCTGGGCAGCAGCCGTTGCGCTTTTACTATCAGCGGGCGCTTACTGGTGGCAGCATCATCATCAGGTAAAAGACCTGCAGCCGCTGTTAGCCAGTCACCAGCAAATACAGGACACTGTAGTCACCAATACAGGAACCACCGTCAGGCATATTACACTGCCCGATGGTTCCGATGTAGCACTGGAGCAATACAGCTCCCTGCGATGGACGCCCGGGTTTACCCGGACGCAACGCTCGCTCTCCCTGGAGGGCGCAGCCACTTTCAATGTAGCACAGGACAAGGGACGACCATTTACTGTATATTCTGAAAATGTAGCAACCACCGTACTCGGAACAGCCTTCAGGGTCAGCGCCTATAAAGGCGATTCAGCCGTGAAAGTAAGATTGCTGACCGGTAAGGTAATGGTAAAAACAACAGGAGCTCAAGCCGGAAAAGGCATTGTCTATTTAACACCCGGACAGGAATGCGCTTTCAACAAAGGACAGCACGCGCTCACCGTTTACAGGTACGGGCCTGCTCCCGGAAGCGTAAAGCCGGCAACGTTAAAAGGCAGCATTGCAGAGAACGGCGAAGAGCTCCTGTTTACCAATGTACCACTGCCACAGGTGCTCAGAAAGTTTGAAACCGTTTACAACGTCCATATCAGCTATTCCGCTCAGCAGTTAAAGAAGTACTACTTTACAGGAACCATCAGCAGGAAAGATGCCGTAAACGGCATACTGAAAACCATTGCTGAACTGAACCGTCTGCAGCTTTCTCAGGATAGCGCCGGTTACCATATTTCGAGATAACAGAGATGACCATGATCAACTGGCTGATTTGCGCCGCCACCGCACTGCTTCCCGCAGACACTTCCGCACAACGTATTGTACTTGCAGAACAATCACAACACCGTATAGTCATTGCCGATGTACCTGCACAGCAGATCATCTGGGAGTGGAAACCCGCGCTTTCCAATGTAAAACCTGCGCACATGAAGTGGTTCAATAACCCAAGTGAAGCAAAGGTGGTATACGACGGGAAATACGTGCTTACCTGCGCCTCCGGCGGCGGCGTGGCATTGGTGCGCATAGCCGATAAGAAAACGGTTTTCTACGCCTATGCAGGAGGCAATACCCACTCTGCAGAACTATTGCCCGATGGTAATATTGTAACGGCATCCAGCACAGACAACTATCTTATGCTGTTCAGCGTTGATACGCTTCACGCTCCCGGAGAGATATATAGTAAGAAGATTCCCATTGCTTTCGGGCACAATGTAGTGTGGGACAAACAACGCAAATTACTCTGGTCTGCAGCCATGTCTGAACTGAAAGCCTTCCGCTATAATTTCAATAAAGCGCAGCCGGATCTCATCCCGGATACCGTGATCGCATTGCCGGGTACCGAAGCACATGATCTTTTTCCCGTGTACGGAGAAGACGCATTGTGGCTCACCAATACCACGCATGTATACAAGTATAAACTATCCGCCCATCAGCCGGAACAGTGCAATACGCCCTACCAGGCACATATTAAAAGCATTAGCAGCGGCCCCGCCGGAGTACCGGTGATCATTATAAAACCCAAGACCTCCTGGTGGACAGACGAAGTGATAGATACAACTGGAAAACGCATCTTCTTTGGAGAAGGCCTGAAAATATATAAGGCACGCTGGGTGCTGCCTAACTCATTCAGCTATGCGCCATAAAACGAAAGAAGAATGAATCACCGGTAAAAGTGCATTACCGGCTATTCATTCTTCATATCGGCTATAGAAATTAATACCAGTTTAAACCGGCTTCATCAATCTACAGGCGCCCTTCCACGGATCACACTCAGTAATACGGCTATAATTGCCAATACCAGTAAAGCATGTATAAGGCCACCGGCAGAATATACAAAAAAGCCTAAAACCCATCCTATGATCAGGATAACGGCTATCAGATACAGTATGCTTCTCATATACTACGTGTTTTAGTTAACAGGTATAGTTAAAATTCTGTGCCAACACTCAAGCCCCTTATTACTAATAATATAGCATTGTAAAAAAGCCTTTATCTGCGCCTGTTATTGTGGAACGGATTCCACCATGCGTGCAAAAAATAGGTCATCGCCGGGCCCTGAAATCCTGCAGGAAAGAGTGGTCCGGACGGCGTTTCCAACTGGTAGCATTTTTGGAAATATAGTTTAGAAAAATGCAGTTTACGATAACGGCAAATAACCACATTTACAAACATCAAAACATATAAACCATGCAACAGAATGAAAAATTAGCGGAGCTGTTAAGCGACCTCGTAAAGATCAACAATGATCGTATAGAAGGCTATGAAAAAGCAATGGCACAAACGGATGATGCAGACCTGAAGGCATTATTCCAGCGTATGATAGATGAAAGCCGTACTTATGAGGGGCAGCTGAATGAAGAGCGGGTAAAACTGGGTGGTGATTTCGAAACCGGTACCACCGTTTCCGGTAAGATTTACCGTGCATGGATGGATGTAAAGGCCACCTTCTCCGGCGATAGCCGCCATGCAATCCTGGCCAGCTGTGAGTATGGAGAAGATGCCGCCCAGCGGGCATATGAAGAAGCGCTCCGTTCCGATACCCCCATGCCCTACAGCCTGAGGGAACTCATCGCTAACCAGAAAGGTGCGCTCAGGCGCTCACACGATACCATTAAAACTTACAGGGATATGGAGAAGGTTAGCTAACGCGACCATTGAGCTGTGCAGACCCCATGATCTTATTCATTTTATTCATTCGGGTTTGCCAGTAGGTTGTTCATAAGGAGCAGCTTAAATTTGAATAGTATGATGGCTGCTGCTTATATTTATAAGTAACCTCCCAATTAAGTTTTAATGATTAATGGATTTAGGTTTTAACAGTGCCTTCCTCCTACCCGGTGGAGGGCACTTTTTTTTTTGCTATTGGCTGCTGGCTATTAGCTACTGTGTTTTGCTAAAAGCTAATAGCTAGCGGCTAATAGTTAACAGCTGAATGATCTATCCCAGTCTTTCCACACCGGTTCATAGCCCTGCTGCCGCAGCATACCGGCGATCGTATTTGCGCTGCGCTCATCTGATATTTCAAATTGCTCCAGTGACTGCAAATCGCTGGCATACCCGCCCGGGTTGGTTTTGGAACCTGCGCTCATGGTAGTGATGCCCAGTTTGATCACATGGTTCCTGAAGTGTGCTGATTCCCTGGTAGAAAGACTCAGTTCTACATCAGCATCCAGCAGGCGGTAGGCGCAGATCAGCTGTACCAGCTCGCGGTCTTTCATTTCCATCTTGGGAGGCAGACCGCCTGAACAGGGGCGCAACCTCGGAAAGGAAATGCTGTAGCGGGTTTGCCAGTAGGTCTTTTCCAGGTACTGCAGGTGCAGCGCGGTAAAAAAACTGTCTGTCCGCCAGTCTTCCAGTCCTATCAGCACTCCTAAACCTATCTTATGGATACCTGCCCTTCCCAGGCGGTCCGGCGTTTCCAGCCGGTAGTCAAAATTGGATTTACGGCCTTTCGGGTGATGCAGCTTATAATCAGCGCGGTGATAGGTTTCCTGGTATACCAGTACGCTTTGCAATCCCAATGGAATCAACTCGGCATATTCTTCTTCATCCATGGGCTGCACTTCCATGCTGATATGTGAGAAGTGCGGGCGCACCAGCTGCAGGGCAGTTTTGAAGTAGTCCGGTCCTACCGTTTGCCAGGCTTCTCCTGTTACCAGCAGCACGTGTTCATAGCCCATCGCCTTGATCGCTTTTACCTCCTGCAGTATCTCGGCTTCATGCAGCGTTTTGCGGTGTATTTTATTATCCAGGCTGAAGCCGCAATAGGTGCAGATGTTCTGGCACTCGTTGGAAAGATACAAGGGAATGTACAGCTGCATGGTATTACCAAAACGCTGCAGCGTAAGGCGATGACTGAGCTGCGCCATTTGCTCCAGGTAAGGCATAGCGGCAGGAGAGAGCAGCGCCTTGAAATCTTCCAGGCCCCGCTTCGCTGCCCCCAGCGCCCGTTCCACATCCTGGGCCGTCTTACTGTAAATATCCGCTTTTACAGTATCCCAGTCATACTGATCAAATATGTCTTTAAAACTTGTTTGCATGTTGATTCGTTTCAAACATTTTCTTCATCCAGAAATGCCACTAACGGACTGCTGGCGGCTGCTTCCTGCTTTATAACCGGCAACCCTGCCTCATAGGCCATTCTGCCCGCTGTTACTGCGTCTTTGAATGCGATGGCCATCTGCACCGGGTTTTGCGCTACAGCAATGGCCGTATTCACCAGTACCGCGTCTGCTCCCATTTCCATTGCCCTGGCAGCATCAGAAGGGCGTCCTATCCCTGCATCAATCACCACGGGTACCCGGCTTTGTTCAATAATGATCTCCAGGAAATCGAAGGTCCTGAGGCCCTTGTTGCTGCCAATAGGAGCGCCCAGCGGCATTACTGCAGCAGTGCCCGCTTCTTCCAGGCGTTTGCATAATACCGGGTCAGCGTGTACATAAGGCAGTACTATGAATCCCAGTTTTACCAGTGCCTCCGCTGCTGCCAGCGTTTCCACCGGGTCTGGCAGCAGGTAGCGCGGGTCGGGGTGGATCTCCAGTTTCACCCAGTTGGTCTCCAGCGCTTCACGCGCCAGCTGTGCCGCATATACCGCTTCCTTTGCTGTCCGCACACCCGAAGTATTGGGCAGCAGCTGCAGCTGCGGATGGGTAAGATGCTGCAGCATATCATCCGCCTGGTTATGCATATCCACCCGTTTAAGCGCTACCGTTACCAGCTCTGAGCCGGAAGCCAGCAATGCCTGTTCCATCACGGCTGCAGAGGAGAATTTACCCGTGCCGGTGAACAGGCGGGATTGAAAACTGCGTCCGGCTATTTCGAGACATTTCATGTTTGAATGTTTAAATTGTTTGAGCGTTTGAAAGTTTGATGGTTTGATGGTTTGAATGTTGAACACCTGAAGCCTCTCCCTGAAATAACACCCCTTTGCGAACGTGTTAAACTATCAAACCTTTAAACTGTCGAACATTTCATAAATATTCCTGACCATTTGTTGTTTGTTTGCCGCTTGCGTTATCAGGCCGCTTACCGCCACGCCGTATACGCCTGCTGCCTGTAAGGCAGGTATGTCTTCCTGTAATATGCCGCCGATGGCTATAACGGGGATAGATATACCCAACGCTTTCAGCTGTTGTATAATATGCGCAATACCTTCCAGGCCCAGTATGGGACTTAGATGCTGCTTGGTGGTGGTAAAGCGGTAAGGCCCCACCCCTACATAGCTGGCTTCATCTTTTACGTGCTGCAGTATGTCTGCCAGTGTATTGGCAGTGCCGCCGATGATGAATCCCGGACCGGTGATGGCCCTTGCGGCCGCTACTGTCATATCGTTTTTGCCTACATGCACGCCATGGGCTTCCACGGCTTTGGCCACCTGCGGGTAGTCGTTGATGATCAGCTTTGCCTGGTAGGCATCGCAGATCTTCTTTGCCGCCAGGGCGGCGGGCATCACGGCTTCAGCGCTGCTGTGCTTAATGCGCAGCTGTATCCATTTGCAGCCTGCGTCGCAGGCGGCTTTGATATTGTCCGTGTGGTCTGCGCTGTTTGTTTGTTGTGATATGTAATGTAAGTTGCTGATCATAATAAATGATATCCTAATAGTGATGAATGACTGCCCAGGAATTTTTCCGTATACGCTTTGCCGTTAACACAGGCCTCCGGCAGGGAATGCCCCCTGGCCAGTTGCGCCGTGATGGCGGCAGACAGTACACAGCCTGAACCGTGTTTGGCAGTTACGGATTGCCTGCCCGGCGCAAGGTCAGTTTCGCCATCTGCCTGGTAGAGCGTGTCCCAGCCATAGCGGCCGGGCCGGTGCCCTCCTTTAAGCAGTACGGCGCAATGCCTGCTGAGAGCCCGGGCAGCTGCCTGTCCGTCTGCCTCCGGAGGCTGGTTGCTGAGCGCCAGTACTTCGTTATAGTTGGGAGTGAGCAGGTAGAGGTAAGGCAGTACCGCCTTCCATGCAACAGCCTGACCGTCTTCATGAAAACGGAACCCCGCAGATGCTTTCAGCACAGGATCCAGCACAATGCGGATGCCCGGCCGCAGGGTATGCAGGGCCTGCAATACTTCCAGCAGGGTAGCTATGTTGCCCATGATGCCTATTTTGCAATAACCCGGCACGAACTTTTTGAGCAGCGGTTCCGCCTGGGCAATAATACGTTCCGCCGGCAGCCAGTCTGCCGAAATGAACTGCTGATCTGTCTGTACCGTAAGTGCCGTACAAACCCCCAACCCATAGGTGTGCTGGGCCTCAAAGGTCTTGATGTCTGCCAGCAGCCCGGCGCCCCCGCTGGGGTCCAGCCCTGCCAGGCTCATTACGTATGGGCGATCCCGTTCCATGCTTTTTTGATTTCTATGAAATGTTCCACTGCATTACCGGCCTTCTGCCACACCGCGCCCAGTAAGGCAATGCCGTCAAAGCCCATTTGTTTTGCTAGTGCAGCATTGTGTTGGTGAATGCCTCCCAGCGCAATCAGCCGGGACGGCGAATTGCCTGCTGCCCATGGCTCGTTGTTCCGGTGAAAGCCCTGGTCCGCCAGCCCCTTATACCCGGGCTTGGAAATACTGTCAAACACAGGACTTAACAGCAGGAGATCCCATACTGTCTGCATACCTGTGGGAGTATTGCCATAATGGATACCCGTGCTGAGCAAACACTCTTCGTTGCGCAGGGCCTCCAGCTGTTGCGGCAGTGTGCTGTTGCGCAGGCTTTCACTGAAGTGTACGCCGCGCAAACCATAACGCTGTTGCAGCTGGTAATGCTGTGCGATCAGCAGTTGCGGATACACAACAGGGTCGGCCTCCTCCAGCAGATGGGCATAATCATCTTCCGTCCAGCCGGGCTTACGCAGCAGGATGGCGTCTGCCCCCGCTGCAATCAGCTCCTTCCAGCACTCCGTTTCACCGGGTAGATGACCTGCCTGTGTGATGACCAGTATCATGCTATTGCTCAGATATATCATGGACGTTTTACAAATAGATCTCTCCGCCCTGTACTTTAAATGCTTCGGCCTGGGCTTCCATACCTGCGTTCAGTGCATCCGCTTCGCTTACGCCCTGCGAGCTGGCAAAATCACGTACTTCCTGCGTGATCTTCATAGAACAGAAATGAGGGCCGCACATGGAGCAGAAATGCGCGATCTTGGCGCCTTCTGCAGGTAATGTTTCATCGTGATAGGCCCGCGCAGTTTCAGGGTCCAGCGAGAGGTTGAACTGGTCTTCCCAGCGGAACTCAAACCTGGCCTTGCTCAGGGCATTGTCGCGGTGTTGCGCACCCGGGTGGCCTTTGGCCAGGTCTGCCGCATGCGCGGCAATTTTGTAAGCAATCACACCCTGCCTTACATCTTCCTTATCAGGCAAACCAAGATGCTCTTTAGGTGTAACGTAGCAGAGCATGGCAGTACCAAACCAGCCTATCATAGCGGCGCCAATGGCGGAGGTGATATGGTCATAGCCGGGTGCAATATCTGTAGTCAGCGGACCAAGCGTATAGAATGGCGCTTCGTGGCAATGCTGCAGTTGCTGCTCCATATTTACTTTGATGAGTTGCATGGGAACGTGTCCGGGGCCTTCGATCATCACCTGGACATCATGCTGCCAGGCCTGTTTGGTGAGTTCGCCCAGTGTTTCCAGCTCACCGAACTGTGCGGCGTCATTGGCGTCTGCAATACTGCCGGGCCGCAGGCCATCACCCAGGGAGAAGGCAACATCATAGGCTTTCATGATCTCGCAGATCTCTTCAAAATGCGTGTACAGGAAATTCTCCTTATGATGGGCCAGGCACCATTTAGCCATAATGGAGCCGCCGCGGCTTACAATACCGGTGGTACGTTTAGCCGTAAGCGGTACATAGCGCAGCAGTACCCCCGCGTGGATGGTGAAGTAGTCAACACCCTGTTCTGCCTGTTCTATGAGCGTATCGCGGAACAGTTCCCAGTTCAGCTCTTCGGCTTTGCCGTTCACTTTTTCCAGCGCCTGGTAGATAGGTACCGTACCAATGGGTACGGGCGAGTTGCGGATGATCCATTCGCGCGTTTCGTGAATATGTTTTCCCGTGCTCAGATCCATAATAGTATCTGCGCCCCAGCGACAGGCCCATACGGCTTTTTCCACTTCTTCTTCAATACCGGAGCTAACGGCAGAATTGCCGATGTTGGCGTTGATCTTTACCAGGAAATTACGCCCGATGATCATGGGCTCGCTTTCCGGGTGATTGATATTGGAAGGGATGATGGCCCTGCCGGCGGCCACTTCCTGTCGTACAAATTCAGGCGTGATGAATTGAACCGGTGTATTGGCGCCAAAGGAATGTCCTTTGTGCTGCTGCCATAGTTCATTGTTTTCGCGGAACAGTTGTTCTGCGCACTGGTTCTCACGGATGGCGATGTATTCCATTTCCGGGGTGATAACGCCCTGTCGTGCGTAATGCATTTGTGAAACATTTCGCCCTGCTTTAGCGCGCAGCGGTGTTTGCAGGTGGGCAAAACGCAGTGCATCCAACGATGCATCATCCAGGCGTTTGCGGCCGTATGCAGAGCTGAGCTGTGATAAAGGTTCCGTGTCATTGCGCTGCTGTATCCAGGGTTCCCGCAGGCGTGGCAGGCCTTTATGGACGTCGATATCGACGGCCGGATCTGTGTAGGGCCCGCTGGTATCATACACCACTACCGGTGCATTGGAAACAGCATCGCCGTTCCTGCCGGTGGGCCGTGTAGGGGTCAGGGTAATTTCACGCATGGCCACTTTGATGTCATGCAGTTGTCCGGGTACATAGATCTTTTCCGAAGCCGGGAAAGGCGCGCGGCTGATGCTGTGCTCAGTAGTTGCTTGAGCCATAACTGATAAGTTTTTGCTGTGAGGATTTTTGTTACCGTACTTACAGGAATGCAGCAGGGGACAACCGGCGTATCCATACGCTGGTCATCATCTGTTGATAAAAGAGGTGAATGAATTACCCGCCTTGTGTGGCCCTGATAATCGTGACCTTATCTGCTGCCTGCAGGGTTTGCTGATCCCAGTGCGCTTTCGGGACCACCTGGTTGTTAATGGCAATGGCAATGCCTTTTGCGGATGGCAGTTGAATAAACTGTAAGAGTGCAGCAATGGTAGTGGCTGGCTGCACCGCATAAAGTTTATTGTTCACAAGTACTTCCATGTGTAACAGGAATTTTAGATGAAACAATAAACTTTAAGGATGTGTGTAAAGAAGAGATATGATCAGTAACTTTTCCCTCCGGCAGTATGAGCTGCGTCAGGTACTGAGGGTATTATCTCAGCTTCCCGGTAATCGCTCCGGGAAACACCCCTAAAGTGACCGTAAAGATAGGGGACTAAAATGCAAATCCCAAATACCAAATTCCAAATACTTAATACCATTTGTGACACAACTTATGCTAAAGCCAGATTTAAGATCTGGAATTTGGAATTTGGTATTTAGAATTTGGGATTTTTATTTTGGTATATTTGAAAATATATGAACAGGAACCTGTTACTTGCCGCAATGGTACTTACCTCACTGGCCTGCAACCAGCAGACCCAATCTGTGAAAACGGCAACTGATACGCTTGCGGATGTTGACAGCAGCCTGCTGAAACAGGCTGACAGCACGGGTATTGCACCCTTCCCCGATACTTCGTTTATTAAGGCGGATACCATCAGCTATGAGCCACAGGTGCTCACAGGCAAGTGGATGCGCCCGGTAGCCGGCCGCGACAAGGAAACGCAGGGCTTTGACCTCCGCAAGGATGGCAGTGCGCAATCCATCAACATGTATACGCTGGTGTATGAAAAATGGGCCCTTTCAAAAGATACATTGCTGTTATGGCACCATACAGAAGGGGTAGAGCAGAAAGATTCTGCCGCCACGGTAGACACTACGATCATTAAAGATCTGACAGATACCACGCTGGTGATATTTCCTGTGAATGCGGCAGAAGGATACCTGGAAAAATATGAGAAGAAGATAGAACCGGCGGGACGGGTAAAGGGGAAAAAGCAAAAATAAACTGCCCTTCCCTTGCAGAGAAATACACAGCTTATTTTTGCTTTGTATCGCTTTCTCAACTATATATCAGCCACAAACCTACCACCACAGATACCACCGCCATAAATAGCCCGGCTGTAGCCAGCTGCATGTCGTCAATGTTCTTGCGGGATTTCCACATACAAAAGATACTAACAACTGCGCCAACACTACCGAGTACAATTGCGGTATTAGGGCTCTTGGTGACAAAAGAAGCAATAGCGGCAATAACGCCTACAAACAGGCCTATGAAGCCTGCTATTTTTGTTGAAGCAATGTGATGTTGTGTTGCCATATCACTATTTAATTATAGATTACAGGAATGAATATTTCTCCATCATGAATTAACTGGCTGTTGCTCCATCAGCACATTTGTTTTTTCCCAGGGCACTTTCAATAGGACGCCTATCTCCTGGTACCGCGCGTCCTGGTATTCATCCAGTCCGTAACGGATGCGGGTGGTATCCGGTACGCTCACAAACGTGCCAAGCATGCGGTCCCATATTGAAAATATATTAGCGTAATTAGAATCAGTTTCAGGTTGATACCGGCTGTGATGCACCTTATGCATGTCTGGCGATACGATCACCCAGCTCAGGCCTTTGTCCAGCCAGCCCGGTAGTTTTATATTGGCGTGGTTGAACTGAGACATCAGTGCAGATACGCTTTGGTACAGCATCACCATCCAGATGGGAATACCCATGCTCACAACCGCTACGATCAGTGCAGCTACCCTGAACACACTTTCTACCGGGTGGTGCCGCAGCGCCGAAGTAACGTCTATACTGGTATCAATGTGGTGGATCTTATGAAAATGCCACATCCACGCTACCTTGTGCAGCACCAGGTGGATCAGGTAGGCCCCCAGGAAATCCAGCATCAGTAACGCCAGGATAACATGCAGCCAGGCAGGAACGCCTAACCAGTATAAGAGGCCGAACTGCGTGCTGCCTGTCCATTCAGCAGCCTTTACCACCGCAAATGCAAATCCTGCATTAACGAGAACGGTAGTTACCGAAAAGAAGATACTCGTGCCCGCATGGCGGTATCGGTTGTTGCTGAAACGGAACCGGGGAATGAACCCTTCTATGATCCATAACAACAAGAGCCCTGCCACCAGTAATGCACTGCGGTAAGTTGGGGGTATATTTTCGAAGAATGCCTCCATGACTCTTTCCGGGCAATTGAATAAATGAATGTAGCTTTCGCTATGGAACTACATCACGCGATTAGTTACTGTCCTGCCTTTTTTAGTTACTGTCCTGTCTGTTTTGCTACCTTAAATTACGATATTTTGAGCGGATTATTTTGCGGCAGAGTGCACCACAGTAAAGAAAAAAGCAACCCCTTTGTGAGAGATTGCTTTATATATAGATGAAATTAGCTATTGGCTTTTGGCGGTTAGCTGTTGGCTACCGGAGCGTGCTTTATGCTAACAGCTAACAGCTAATCGCTAAAAGTTAATTATTCAGCATCAGCGGCATCACCAGCATCAGGAGGTCTTCGTTTTCCTGTTTTTCAGATGGCTTCAGGATACCTGCTTTGGTGGGCGTGGAGAGTTCAATGCTGATCTCATCGCCTTCTGCAGCGTTCAGCATTTCAATCAGGAATTTTGCGTTGAAAGCAATCTGCATATCATCGCCGCTGTACTGGCAGCCCATGCGTTCTGTACCCTCAAAGGAGAAGTCCACATCCTGCGCCGTCAGCTGCAGTTCGCTGCCTGTAATATTCAGCGCTACCTGGTTAGTGCTTTTATTGGCAAACACGCTTACCCGTTTCAGCGCATTCTGGAAATCAGATTTTGCTACGGTAAGGCGGTAAGGATTATCTTTTGGTATTACTACTTTGTAATCGGGGAAACGCGCGTCTATCAGCCGGCAGATCATCTGGGCGCCATCGTGCGATACAAAGAAGTGGTTCTGGCTGTAGGAGATCTTTACTTCACTTTCATTATCCGGCAAGGCTGATTTCAGCAGGTTCAGCGGCTTTTTAGGTACGATGAAGGTATCTGTCTGCGGACAGTTGGCGTCTGTTCTCACGTACTTTACCAGGCGGTGTGCATCGGTGGCTACAAAAGTGAGGCTGTTGTTGGCAAGCTCAAAGTAAACACCTGTCATAGCCGGGCGCAGATCGTCGTTACTTACGGCGAACAGCGTTTTATTGATGGCGGTTACCAGCGCGGAAGACACCAGCGTAAATGAGGTGGTATCATCTGCCGTAGGCTCCTTGGGGAAGTTCTCGGGATTCTCACCCATCACCTTGTACTTACCGTTGTCGGAAGTGATCTCAACGGCATAAGTATTCAGGTCAACATGAAAGGTCAGCGGCTGATCCGGCAGGTTCTTCAGGGAGTCCATCAGGATCTTTGCCGGGATACAGATACGGCCGCTTTCTTTGGCTTCTACCTCCAGCTTTACCTTCATTACAGTTTCAAGGTCGGTAGCAACCACCGTTAACTGGTTCTTGTCGATCAGGAAAAGAAAATCCTCCAGTATGGGCAGTACCGTATTGGAGTTAATAACCCCGCTGATCTGTTGTAATTGCTTTAACAAAGTAGAGGAAGAAACAATAAATTTCATCTGTTAATCTGATTAGATGGATGTTGCAAAATAAAAACATTCATAATGCTTATTATGAATGGCCAACAAAGATATTTAAAAGTTGTCTGAAAAGTTTATAGTTGAATTAACATGCATTTTACAATTTTTTCCCTGCCCTTCCCGCTTCCACGTATATATTTTTTTTGAACAGCCTACTGTGGATAAACATTACAGCAAAACCTAATGTTAGATAAAAAGCCTGCGTTTAGCCCGTTTCTTTGAATAAAATATTATGCAGATGATACTTTGTTAAATATTGTAAAAAGAATGGTCAGATTCTTTCAAATTATATACAGATCGGTTACCTTTGGCGCGCAAAAAACATTTACAAAACCAAAAAACCGGGATTTATGAAACTGTCTCATCTAGCCGAAACTTTGATCGGGTCTGAAATTATTAAGCTGGCCGGCGAGATAAAGGAAAAGATGGCGAAGGGCGATAAGATCTACAATTTTACCATCGGCGATTTCGATCCCAAGGTTTTCCCTATCCCCGCAGAGTTTGAGCAGGAAATTATCACTGCTTACAAGGAACACTACACCAACTATCCCCCTGCAGACGGTATCCTGGAACTGCGTAAAGCAGTAGGCGGATTCATTGCTGAACGCGAAGGGCTGGACTACGACCCCACCAAAGAGATCGTGATCTCCTGTGGCGGCCGTCCCATTATATACGCTACCTACCGCACCATTGTAGATCGCGGCGAGAAAGTGATCTACGCTACACCTTCCTGGAACAACAACCACTACACGCACTTCCTGGAGGCAGAACACGTGGTACTGGAAACAACACCGGAAAACGATTTCATGCCTACTGCCGCCGAACTGAAGCCCCTGTTAAAGGGCGCTACCCTGCTGGCCCTCTGCTCTCCGCAGAACCCCACAGGTACCACCTTCGGCAAAAAGCAGCTGGAAGAGATCTGTGACCTGGTGATTGCGGAAAACAAAAGCCGTGGCGCCGGCGAAAAACCCCTGTACATCATGTACGACCAGATGTACTGGGTGCTGACCTTTGGTGAAACACACCACTACAACCCGGTATCCCTTCGCCCCGAGCTGAGAGACTACACCATCTTCATAGACGGTATGAGTAAAGCTTTTGCCGCCACCGGTGTACGTGTAGGCTGGGCGTTAGGTCCTGCACATGTGATCGGCAAGATGAAGTCTATCCTCTCTCACGTGGGCGCCTGGAGCCCCATGGCAGAGCAGAAAGCTGCTGCCCGTTACCTGGTGCAGAAGGAAAATGTAGATAAATACCTGCAGCACTTCAAAGCCGAAGTGGAAGAAAGACTGGTAAAAATATACGAAGGCTTTGCCAACCTGAAGAAAGATGGTTATGCTGTAGATTGTATCGCCCCCCAGGCGGCCATCTACCTCACCATTAAACTGGACCTGAAAGGCAAAACCACCGCCGACGGCAAGGTGCTGGACACCCAGGCCGCCGTTACCTCCTACATCCTCGACGAAGCCAAACTGGCCGTAGTGCCCTTCTATGCTTTTGGCGCCGCCAAAGACTCTCCCTGGTACCGCCTCAGCGTAGGTACCTGCGTGAAGGAAGAGATCCCCGCCATGCTGCAGCAACTGAAGCTGGCCCTGGAGAAACTCAGGTAGTATTCAATTAGATGGTTTAATAAGATTAACGGTAGAGCCGCACCCAACAGGTGCGGCTCTCCTGTTTTATTGCCGGGATGGTTTGTACCCATTCCTGGCAAGTACGATACCAATACAATTCCTATCCGTAGATATCCCCTATCTTAATACAAAGGAATAAATAAGGGATGAGTAAGGGCTTAATAAGGGCTTATATAGGGAATATCTCTGCTTCCAGCCTTAATGGGACTGCGTTTCAGCCTGGTTACAAGACTGGCAGCGCATGGATCTGGTGTAAAGCGGGCGAGGTAAAATATTGGTTTTCAATTAGGTAAGGTGAGGTAAAACAGGGCAACCTTCAGAGCCGTCATTGCGAAAGCCGCCGGCCCCCCATGGGTAGCCAGCCCGAAGCAACCCTTTTGTTACAGTATAACCTTCGTGGAAATAAAGGATTGCTCGTTACGCCCGCCCGCTGGGCGCTGCAGTTCCTCGGAATGACGGGAATGAAGCCCCATTTCCCCAATCCCCACCAATTCTCTCGCTATGACGAGGTATAAACCCCGTTTTCGACTTTTTGACTTCCTCTGCCAGAAAGTTAAAAAACTGTTAATTGGTCAACTGCTTTTACTAATTCAGAAAAAAGTTCTACTTTTGACTCAGAAACCAAAAAAGTCAAAAAGTAAGATGATTGCAGAGACCAAAGACGAAATGAAAGAGAGGATCTTGGAAGCGGCTCTCAAACGCTTTACCCATTACGGCTCCGCCAAAACCACCATGAACGAGATTGCAGAAGACCTCGGGTGCTCTAAGGCGTCATTATATTACTATTTCCCGGATAAGAAGGGCCTGCACCGCGCAGTGCTCATGAAAATAGCAGAGAACTTCTTCGCTGAACTGGACGCCATCGCCACCAACGTCGTTTCGGCAGAAGCTACCCTGCAGCAGATCTCCCAGGTACGCGCCGATTTTATCCGCCGCTTTTGCCGCCTGGAGCTTTTCCGGATACTGAATGAAACACAGCCGGAAGAAATGCAGCAGGTGATAAAGGAAGCCCGGGAAAGGGATGATAAACTGGTTGCGCGGGTCATTAAAGCCGGCGTGGAAAGCGGGGAACTGCAGGTGGAAGATCCACAGCAAATGGCCATCCTTTACAACCAGGCCATGGAGGGATTACGTTTTACCGTACTGGACCGCCCGCCGGATTATATAGACGTTACTCCAGAAGAAGTGGACCAGATCATGGCCAAACAGCAACTATTATCAGAAATATTTATAAAAGCACTCAAACGGCATTAATCGGGGAATCATGGCAGTGCAGGAAAGAATTTTAGCAACAGCGGTTCGGATGTTCACAACGATAGGAATTAAGAACGTTACCATGTTCGACATTGCGCGCGAATGTGGTATCTCGAAGAAAACAGTATACGAACATTTCACAGATAAGGCGGAATTAATTCAGGCAGGCATTCGCACCTTACTGGAAACACTCAGAGAGGAATTGACCAACAACCGGAACGAAGCGGCAGACGCCATCGACGAAGTTATCAGAACAACAGCCAACATCCAGGCCAGGGCAAGGACCATGAACCCGGTTATGCTGTATGAAGTGCAGAAGTATCACCCGGAAATAGCAAAAGAGATCGCGCAGTTCAGACGGGACGAAGTACTGCAACACATCCGTACCAACCTGCAGCGGGGAATGGAGGAAGGACTGTACAACAGTTACTTCAATGTGGATATCATCGCCCGCATGCGGCAGCTGCAGCTGGAAACGGTCTTTGAACCTTTACAGTACCCGGATGCGGAGTTTGAACCGAATGAGGTGATGCACGAAATAACAACTAACTATATCATGGGCATCGCCACGCTGAAAGGCCGAAAGCTGGCGGGCCGGTACCTGAAAATTGAGGAACAGGATCTGACTACCATTTAAATTTTAATTGAAGAGGAAACAGTGATTACGCCGGTGCTCATGCACCTGGCCTGGCTGCCTCTTGCCTAAAGAAAAAATTCAGGAATCAATGAAACGGTTAAAGCTACTGCTTATCCTTTTAACAGGGATAGGGGTGTATAACAGCTATGCCCAAACGGAAATGACGCTGCAGCAGTGTCTTCAATTTGCCCTGGCTAACAACCAGCGGTTGGCATACACCCGTATGGATGAAGATATGGGCCGCTTCAAAACAAGCGAGGTTAAAGCCCGCGCACTGCCCCAGGTGAACGGAACCGGTAATTATACCAATAATATCAAGAAACCGGTCTTTCCCCTGCCAGGCGATGTAATAGGCCAACCAGGCCAAACCGTGCTGCTGGAATCCGGCGTTACCCACAATATTTCCGCCGGGGCAAACCTTGAGCAGAAAGTATTTGACCAAACCGTATTCACCGGCCTTAAAGCCGCCAGAACATCTGAAGAATACTATAAGATGGCCACACAGCAGTCTGAAGAAAGCGTGATCTACAACGTGAGCCAGGCTTATTACCAGGCGCTGGTGAGCCGTGAAAAAATCCGTGTGCTGGACGCCAATATCGAAAAGCTCACCACCCTTACCGAAACTACAAAGTCGCAGCTGGAGAATGGCCTGGCCCGTAAGATAGACCTGGACCGCATCAAAGTGAGTCTTACCAATTACAAAACACAGCGCATACAACAGGAGAACCAGTACCGCCTGCAGCTCAACCAGCTTAAACAGAGCATTGGCATGGCTATGGATACCCAGGTGGAACTGCCCGTTGCCTCCTTTGATGAACTGAAAGATAAATCAGCCGCAGGCCCCGCCTTTGGCAGCCTTGATCTTAATAACAGGATAGAATACCGCCTCCTGGATAAACAGCTGGAACTGCAGGAGCTGCAAAAGAAAGCTTATATCGCAGAATACTATCCCACCCTCTCAATAACCGGTAACTATACGTACAACGGGTTGAGTAATAAGTTCGACTTCCTGAAAAGCCAAAGCAACGGCTCTACCGCCAACTGGTACGGCACCTCTTCCGTAGGCCTTACATTAAAGGTGCCCATCTTTGATGGTTTTGGCCGCCGCTCCCGGGTAAGCCAGGCCAACGTAAAGTTGCGCCAGCTGAACAAACAGAAAGAGGAAACTGCCCTCCTGCTCAGCACCGCTTTTGAGAACGCCAAACTGCAGGTACAGAGCAACCTCACCACCATCAAGGCACAGGAGGAAAACGTAGACCTGGCCAATGAGGTGTATGCCTCTACCCGGAATAATTATAAACTGGGACTGGCCAGTCTGACAGACCTGCTGGACGCGGAGACTTCGCTCACCGAAGCACAGAACAACTACAACGAAGCACTGCTGCAATACAAACTGGCAGAGCTGGATATCATAAAATCCAACGGTAACCTTAAAAACTTACTGAACTAAATATGAAAAAGATCTTTATCTGGGGAGGTTTGACCATTGCAGCGCTGGTGCTGATCATGTGGAAGCTGGGCGCCAATAAAAAAGAGAACGAGGCTAAAACGGAATACGTAAAACAAAGCAATACCGGCGAAGTACCCGTACTGGTGCAGCAGGTGAAGAAAACAGATTTCTCTCAGGGCTTTGCCGCTAACGGCAATTTTGAACCGATCCGTGAACTGACCTATCTCGCAGAAACCTCCGGACGCATCACTGATCTTTCCGTGAAGGAAGGCAGCTATGTAAAACCCGGACAGGTAATGGCGCGTATCGATGATGAGATCCTGGGCACCGATCTGCAGAACTATAAAGTAAGTATGGACCAGCTGAAAGTGGATAAAGAAAGATACGAGAGCGCATTTAAAACAGGCGGTGTTACACAGAAACAGGTAGACGATATCCGTGTGCAGTACGACCAGGCCGTTACCCGCTACGAAGCCGCCAGCCGCCGTATCCGCGATACCCGCGTAAAAGCGCCTATCCAGGGTGTGATCAATGCAAAGTACGTGGAGCAGGGCGCTTATCTCAGGGCTGGCGATAAGATGTTTGAGATCGTGGATGTTTCCCGCCTGAAGCTGGCTGTAAGCGTGCCCGAAGCACAGGTAGTGAACCTGAAGGAAGGCGATAAGGTGAAAGTAAGCGCCAATGTGTTTCCCGAAGCAACTTACGAAGGCCGCATCACCTTCATTGCCGCCAAAGGCGATAACACGCTGAACTACCCGGTGGAAATGGAAGTGACCAACATTGCGGGCAAACAGCTGAAGGCAGGGATGTATGGCACAGCCCATTTTGAAATGCCCAAAAACGCGCCCGTAATGCTGGTGGCGCGCACCGCTTTTGCCGGTGGCGTAAACAGCAACCAGGTGTTTGTGTTGGAAGGAGGTACTGCCAGGCTGCGCAAAGTAGTAGCGGGCCGTATCTATGGCGACCAGGTGGAAATACGGGAAGGGCTCAACGAAGGAGATACCGTGATCACCAGCGGACAGATCAACCTGGTGGATGGATCCAAAGTGACCGTGCAAACCGCTGCCCGCTAATAGTGCAGCACAAACCGATGAAAAATGAAGATCACAGCGATATCCATTAAAAGGCCTACCATCGTGGTAGTGGTGTTTACCATCCTTACCCTGCTGGGGGTAATGAGCTACAAAACGCTCAACTACGAGTTGCTGCCCAAGTTCAGCAACCCGATCGTGACCATCAGTACCGTTTATCCCGGCGCCGCCCCCGGTGAGGTGGAGGCAACCGTTACCAAGAAAATAGAGGACGCCATCGCCTCCATGGAAAAGGTGAAGAAGATTACCTCCAAATCTTCCGAAGGCCTGTCTGTTGTAACCGTGGAACTGAACAGCGATGCCAATGTAGACATCGGCATGCAGGATGCCCAACGCAAGATCAACGCCATACTGGCTGATCTGCCGGAGGATGCGAAACAGCCTTCCCTGAATAAATTCTCTTTGGACGACCTGCCCATCATGACGCTGTCTGCCACCGCCAAAATGGACGACAAACAGTTTTACGACCTGGTAGATAAAAAGATCCAGCCCCTGTTATCACGGTTACCCGGTATGGCCCAGGTAACACTGATCGGCGGCCGCGAGCGCGAGATACAGGTGAATGTGGATCCTGCCAGGCTGCAGGCGTATAACCTCTCCATTCTGCAGGTGCGGCAGGTGATCACTAACGCTAACCTGGACTTCCCTACAGGTAAAGCAAAAACCACCGATCAGCAGATATTGATCCGCCTCTCCGGTAAGTACAAGGATGTAGACCAGCTGCGCAACCTGGTGCTGACCACTACCTCCGGCGGTACCCAGATCCGCCTGCAGGATGTAGCCGATGTACAGGACGGTCAGAAGGACGTGGAACGTATTGCGCGTGTAGACGGTGTGAACGCTATCGCCCTGCAGCTGCAGAAGCAGACAGACGCCAACGCCGTAAGCGTAAGTGAAGAGGTGAAGAAGTCCATTGCCGGTATCGAGAAAGATTATGCGCAGAACGGTTTGAAGATCGTGGTTGCCAATGACGCTTCAGACTTCACGCTGGAATCTGCAGACTCTGTGGTGCACGACCTTATCATTGCAGTAGTGCTGGTAGCATTGGTAATGCTGCTATTCCTGCACAGCATCCGCAACGCCATCTTCGTAATGATCTCCATTCCCGCTTCGCTGATCGCTACTTTCATCGGTATGAAGCTCTTTGGCTATACGCTTAACCTGATGTCGCTCATGGGCCTTTCCCTGGTGGTAGGTATCCTGGTGGATGATGCCATCGTGGTGCTGGAGAACATCTACCGCCACATGGAAATGGGTAAGAACAAAGTACGTGCGGCATTTGATGGCGTAAAAGAGATAGGCTTTACCGTTACTTCCATCACGCTGGTGATTGTAGTGGTGTTCCTGCCCATCTCTCTTACAGACGGCCTGGTATCAAAGATCCTGCGGGAGTTCTGCGTGGTGGTCATGATCTCTACCATGCTCAGCCTGCTGTCATCTTTCATGATAGTGCCGCTGTTGTCTTCCCGCTTCGGTAAGCTGGAGCATATGAGTGGTAAGAACATTTTTGAGCGCTTCATCCTCTGGTTTGAGCGGCAGCTGCAGAAGTTTACAGACTGGATGACCGGCCTGCTGAAATGGGCGCTGGCGCATAAAGCTGTCACCTTACTGGTGGCAGTGGGGCTGCTGGTGGCTTCCTTCATGCTGCTGGCCAAAGGGTACATTGGCGGTGAATTTATCTCCAAAGGAGACAGGGGCCAATTCATTGTACAGCTGGAACTGCCCAAGGATGCGGCTGTAGAACAGGCTAACCAGGCTACCCGCAAAGTGGAGCAGTATCTTTCCAAACAACCCGCAGTAGAACGTTTGATCACAACCGTTGGACAGACCAGTGAAGACGGTTTTGGTGCATCACAATCTACCGCGTATAAATCTGAGGTAACGGTGATACTGATTGACCAGGATAAACGCGACCCGGTGGATATCTATGCCGCTAAAACAAAAACGGAACTCAGGAAGTTATTACCGGGCGTAAAAGTGAAAACTATTCCCGTTAACATTATGGGTACGGCAGACCGTGCGCCGGTAGAATTAGTGGTAATGGGCACAGAGCTGGACAGCGTAATGGCCTACGCCAAACAGGCGATGGATGTGCTGCGCAAAATAGACGGTACCAGTGATGTGAAGTTATCCGTAGAAGAAGGTAACCCGGAGATCAATGTGCAGGTAGACCGTGATAAAATGTCGGCCCTGGGCCTTACCCTTGACCAGGTAGGGGCTACCATGCAAACGGCCTTCAACGGTACGGCAGATGATGCCAAGGCGAAGTTCCGCCAGGGTGGTTATGAATATGATATTAATATCCGCTTTGATGATTTTAACCGTAAGAATATCCAGGATGTGGCGAACGTACAGTTTGCCAATAACAAGGGTCAGCTGATCAAACTGTCACAGTTTGCGGACATCATTGAGAGCAGTGGTCCCAGCCGCCTGGAAAGAAGGGATAAGAGTACATCGGTGTCCGTGCAGTCGCAGGTGGTTGGCCGTCCCTCAGGTACGGTACAACAGGAGTTTGCGCAGGCGCTGACCAGGCTGCAGCAACCCACCGGCGTATCTTATGTGTTTGGCGGTGATGCAGAGAACCAGGGCGATTCTTTCAGCACATTGGGTATTGCCTTGCTGATCTCTATCGTGATGGTATACCTGATCATGGTGGCGCTGTACGACAGCTACATATACCCCTTTGTGGTACTGTTCTCTATACCCCTGGCTATTATAGGGGCCCTGTTGGCACTGGCGCTTACAAATAATACGCTCAACATCTTTACCATACTGGGTATTATCATGCTGATAGGCCTGGTGGCCAAGAATGCAATTATGCTGGTAGACTTTACCAACCAGATGAAAGAGCAGGGACAGTCTACCTACGAGGCGCTGATCCACGCCAACAATGCGCGTTTGCGGCCTATCCTGATGACCACCATCGCCATGGTGATCGGCATGCTGCCCATTGCGCTGGCCACCGGCGGTGTGGCCGCCATCAAGAACGGCCTGGCCTGGGTGATCATCGGTGGCCTGATCAGCTCCATGTTCCTTACCCTGATCGTGGTGCCGGTGGTGTATAAGATCGCAGACAGTATCATGCGCCGCTTTGGCTGGGGTAACCCGGCTGCCAGGCGCCTGATCCGCCAACGGATGGTGGCGCCTTATAAGGCGGAAGAAGAAGAGGAAGAGCTGGAAGAAATGTTATCCGCGAACTGATCAAAAGATAAATAAGATAGTAACAATACAGGCATTGTTACTGCTAACAGTGTAACAGTTGTAGGTTTAGGTAGTAGCCGGAGTAATCTTACTCCGGTTTTTTTATGAATGAAAACGCCACCCTGCAGCGAAGCAGGATGGCGTAAGTGAAACAGTTGCTGGTATATGATAAAGAATGGTTAATATCCCGGGTTCTGCGACAGCAGCGGGTTCAGTACCCTGGCGTAAGTGGGCACCGGGTACAGGCGGCGGGTAGTGTTTGCGTCTGTTTTATAACCCTTGCTGTCTTCAACTTTTCCGAAGCGGATCAGGTCATTACGGCGCCAGTTTTCCCAGGCAAATTCCCTTCCGCGTTCATCCAGCAGGTTGTCCAGCGTAACGGTGCTCCAGGCGCTGGCTTTGCGGATGGTCCTTACTTCGTTCACCAGTGATAAAGCCGAAGCGCCCAGGGTAGGCGTAGCGCCCCGCAGGATGGCTTCTGCCTTCATCAGCAGGATATCTGCGTAACGGAACACCGGCATACAACTGGGGACGGCCTTTAATGTGAACAGCTATGATTCCGGGCGGGTAATGGTGTCGTTGATAGATGGCGCCGTGGAACTGAAAGCAGGAAAAGGTGCGGCTACATTAAAACCCGGGCAACAGGGGATCTGTGCAGCAGGCAGGTCTATCACTGTTCAGCCCTTTGATGAAAAGGATATATTAAGCTGGATGCAGGGTGTGCAGGTGTTTTACAATGCGCCGGTGCAGGAGATCAATAGTGTAGTGGCCAGGTGGTATGGGGTAATGGTAGTAGTGGATAACCCGAAGCTGGAGACAGAGCGATTTACCGGGTTTATAGAAAGGAATAAACCACTGAAGACTTTTTTAGAGCAGATGAAGATGACAACAGCGATTGATAATTATTTTGAGGGGAAGGTGTTGCACCTGAGGTGATAATCACGTTAGGTACTTTAAGGTTCCTGGCCTCCCCAGGCCCGCTGCCTTATCTCCTTAAAGTCATGTTCTTTTATCACTTCTCCATTCTCAAACACTACTTCCAGCTGATCAGCTGCTCCCGGTAGTTCATCTTCCTTCACTGTTTTATATTCGCCATTCTGCAGCACCAGTTTCAGCCTGCCGGCTTTTGATTCTTTGAAGGAAGTGCGCAGCTGTCCTTTGGCATCCAGCTCTACGGGCATTTTCTGAACGTTGATGTTTTCGCCGTTCACTACTGCGTGAGAGCATTTCAGGGCAAACTCCTGGGTATCCCGGTTTACGCGCTGCAGCAGTGCACCGCCCATGCCCAGTACCAGGTTCTCTGCACTGATGCCTGCGCCCATCAGCGCCTCGTAGATATCCTGTATGGAAGAATAGCTTACTCCGTCTCCCTGTATTACACGCAGCTGCGGCGGCAGTACTTTATAACCTTTTTCATTAAGGGTGAACCCGAATTTCGTCATCAGGATATCAAATACTTTCAGCAGGGTACGTACCGGATCGCCGCTGTCAGGGCGTATTACCAGTGTTCCGTCGCGGCTGAGGATCTGTTCTTTCAATTCGTTGCCCCAGTATTGTTCACAGGCGCGGAAGATATTATAGGAATCTGATACGCAGGCCACTACCCCGGTAGGGAAGGTATTCAGCACATGACGGAAGATCTCCGGTTCGCCTTTCTCTCCCAGCAGGGTAACGATGGAATGTTCGGTAGCTGGTATGGATTGACCAGGCGCAAGTTGCGCGCCGTAATAGCGTTTGGCAAAAGTGGAGGCATGCAGGGTATCGCTGCCGGAGAAGCTTACCAGGTGGGCGCTGCCACCAAGTCCTGCGCTTTCTACGGAGCTGGCTCCCCGGAATCCAAAGTCGTTCAGCACATAACCGATACCCGCAAAGGCAGCGGCACTGGCAGAAGCTTCGTAGTAGCGGGCAATAACCTTGCGTATTTCGTAAGACAGGGTGGCTACGGTACAGGGGTACCATACCTGCATCAGCAGTGTTTCCAGGAAATTGGTGAGCCAGTAGCAGTTGGGATCGGTATTTTCTATCGTCATCAGTACATTTCGTACGGGCGCCACGGTTCCTTCAGGCACTGCTTTGATGCGGATGGGCAGACAGCCGCCATGGGTGTGTACAATGTATTCAAAACGTTTGCGGTCAAACACATCATCCCGGCCAAATACTTCCAGCAGCATGTGTTCTGCTTCGTTGATCTTTTCACGGGTAAACACGGGCCCTTCCAGGTATTCTTTCAGAAAATACTGCAGTCCGTAGAAGACAGTTTCCTCAAATTTGCCACCCCTGCTTTCAAGATAGGAATAGATGTATTGTGTACCTGGCAGGTACAATTTATGATGCGAATACTTATAAGCATCCGCCAACAGGATCAGGTTTTCTTTTGTCATCCCCGGTATTTTGCCCCTTATCTATTTTGACTGAATATACTGGTCTATCTGGGCTGTTCCCTTGTGCAGGTTCACGAACAGCGGATTTTTCTGCGGATCAAAGACGATGATGGTATGCGCTTCCCAGGTATCCTGGGGTACAGGCAGCTCGATGATCACTTCCTGCCCGTTGGCCCGGCGAAACAGCAGGCTGTCTTTTCCGGCTACATGCCTGGTAAACTGGTGCTGTTCAAGGTAGGCAGCGAGCTGCTGCTGCTGTTGCTGTGCGGCAGCTGCCGTGGTATCGCCCGCTGCAGGTTTAACCTGCCGGAGCACGTAGCATTTCTCAGTGATTAGGTCATATTTGTCAGTATCGGTTTGCTTACGGCCTTTTGCACAGGCTGCAAAAAGCAGGATGGACAATAATAAATAGCGCATCATCAGAATTGTATGTTAAAAGTCTGTTGTTTATTTCCTCTCTTTACGGTTACGGTGGTTTTGTCTCCTTTCTTAAAAGCAGCCAGCGCCTGCATATAGCCGTCCATGTTAGTAACGGAATGTTTACCCAGCTGTACGATCACGTCTCCGGCAAGCAGCCCGGCTTTCTGGGCTGGTTTGCCATCAGAGATACCATCTACGCGCACTCCTCCCTGCTTATAGGTATAATCCGGCATAATGCCGAGGGTAACAGAAAAGCGGGCGGAGCTTACCTGCGGTTCGCGGGTGGGCGTGAATGCCAGCTTTTCCCGGGCATTAGCTTTTTCAATAATACGGTAAATTAATTTTATTACGCTCAGTTCTCCTGTATAATTGATCTTGTCTGCATCATCACTGGGTTTGTGATAGTCGCTGTGCGTACCGGTGAAGAAAAACAGTACCGGTATCTGTGCCCGGTAAAAGGAGGTATGATCTGAGGGGCCTACACCCGAAGAGTCGTAGTTGAGCTTCAGCCCTTCCGGGGCTGATTCTTCCAGGATGGCGGTCCATAGCGGTGAGGTGCCGATGCCGCCCACCTGTAATCCTTTGGCGGCGTCCAGGCGGCCCACCATATCCATATTGATCATGAAGTTTACCTGGGCCATGCTGATGGGTGCATGTGCGGTGAAATATTTAGAGCCGAAGAGACCCAGCTCTTCGCCGGAGAAGGCAACAAGTATAAAGTTATTGTTCCTGAAACGGGCGCTTTTTAGCTGGCGCCCCAGTTCCAGCAGGGCGGCGGTACCGCTGGCGTTATCGTCTGCTCCGTTGTGGATGGCTTTTTCGCCGGTGGAGAGGGAGTTATGGTCTTCGCCATATCCCAGGTGGTCATAGTGTGCGCCCAGTATGATGGTTTTTGGAGCGCCATTGTCGATATAACCGATTACGTTAGTACCGGTACGTTTGGCAGCTTTGAAAGCCACTTCCAGGTTGATCTGGAAGCCGTTGGCATCGTCGCTTTTCAGCTTTTTGCTGATGGCGCCGTTCACCCAGATCGCCGGGATGGCCAGTTGTTTAGGGTTCTCATCCAGCCAATTGGCAATGGATTGGATATCTTCTTTACCATTGAAAAAGATCACGCCGGAAGCGCCTTCTTTAGCCGCTTCCGCGGCTTTCCGCTGGTATTGTGGCAATGGAGGGGCATGGGGGTTCAGTTCCATGTCCTGTACATCTATCAGCCATATATTATCAGGTTCCTTTACATCGGGCAGAACTTCGCCTTTTGCGGCTTTCTCTGCGCTGAAGGGCAGCGGCACGAACTGTTCGCCGGGTGTGAACTTATCATTGTTAATGCTTAGCCGGGTGGCTTCGCCTGGTTCTTTGCCTTCCCGTACAGTAAAAGTCTGCAGGTAGCCGTTATCTCCTTTGGGGGCCAGCCCTGCTTTCTGCATCTGTTCTGCAATGTACCCGGCGGCCAGCTTTTCACCGGGAGTACCGGTTCTGCGGCCTTCCAGCTTGTCGCTGGACAGGTAGTTTACATGCGCCTGCAGGTTTTCCAGAATTTTCCGGTCGGCTTTTTTCTGGGCGGGCAACTGGGCGGCCACAGACAGGAATACTAAAAGCCAGGTGATCTTTTTCACAGTTCAGTATTTAGGGAGTGTTAGACTAAGGACATACTACATCATCGATCCTCACAAAATTAGCCACTCAGCATGAAAGTGAGCGGTAATGTGCAATTATTACACCAAATTTCGAATTTCGGGCTATTTTTGCCGCGTTTAAAAACCAATCATACCCAAATTTCATCAAGATGGCAGACATCAGGAACACACCGTTTTCCGCTAAGCATATTGCGCTGGGCGCTAAAATGGTCCCTTTTGCAGGTTATAATATGCCTGTTTCGTATAGTGGTATCAATGATGAACACCAGACGGTCCGTAACAACGCCGGGGTGTTTGACGTAAGCCACATGGGCGAGTTTATTCTGAAAGGCGATAATGCGCTGGACCTTATCCAAAGGGTTACCTCCAACGACGCCTCCAGATTAACCGCCGGGAAAGCCCAGTACAGCTGTTTGCCTAACCGCGAGGGGGGGATTGTGGATGATCTGCTGGTATATTGCATTGAGGAAAACAAGGTATACATGCTGGTGGTGAATGCCGCCAACATTGAGAAAGACTGGAACTGGATCAGTGAGCACAACACTAAGGGAGTGGAAATGCACAATATCTCTGACAAGACCTGCCTGCTGGCTATCCAGGGCCCTAATGCCGCCAGTATTCTGCAGCCTTTAACGGATATTGACCTGGTCAATATGAAATACTATACCTTCAGCAAAGGCGTTTTTGCAGGTGTACCCAACGTATTGGTCAGCGCTACCGGTTATACCGGGGCAGGTGGTGTGGAGATCTATTTTGAGGATAAAGACGGCGCTGCTGAAAAGATATGGGACGCTATCTTTGAGGCCGGTGCGCCCCGGGGACTTAAACCCATTGGCCTTGGCGCCCGTGATACCCTGCGGCTGGAAATGGGCTTCTGCCTGTACGGTAACGATATAGACGACCGTACCTCTCCGCTGGAAGCAGGGCTGGGCTGGATCACCAAGTTCACGAAAGACTTTACCGCCCGTGAGATACTGGAGAAACAGAAAGCTGCCGGCGTTACACAAAAGCTGGTGGGCTTTGAAATGATAGACAAGGGTATTCCCCGTCATGACTACGAGATCAGGAACGCGGCAGGCGAAGTGATAGGCCGGGTAACCTCCGGTACACAATCTCCTTCCCTGCAGAAAGCTGTTGGCCTGGGCTATGTAGCCACCGCCCATGCTGCGCTGGATAGCGAGATCTATATAACCGTACGTGATAAACAGCTGAAAGCGAAAGTGGTGAAGGTACCCTTTCTGGGCTAGCCGTTAGCTATTAGCTTTTAGCGGTTAGCAATTATAGGGTTTTCACTACGGATTTTATTAAATCTGCCTGTTAGCCATTATCTTAGCTAAAAGCTGGCGGCTAACTGCTAAAAGCTATTTCATAACCATATCTATGCCTACTATTCATTTAACAACCGTCATCCATGCGCCTATAGAGCGGGTGTTTGACCTGAGCCGGAGCATTACCCTTCACAAACGCAGTATGGCGCATGTAAAGGAAGAGGCCATCAAGGGCCGTGTGAACGGGCTCATATCTGAAAATGAGACCGTTACCTGGAGAGCCCGCCACCTGGGTAAAATGCGGGAGTTCACTTCCCGTATCACAGAAATGCGCAGCCCTGCGTACTTCTGCGATGAAATGGAACAGGGAGACTTTAGCTACCTGCGCCATGAGCACCACTTCAAGGTCATTGACAACGGCACCATTGCTATAGATATCATGGAGTTTGGTGTGCCATACGGCTTCCTGGGCCGCCTGGTAGACCGCTTTTACCTGCGGCGGTATATGTGCAACCTGCTGCAACTGCGTAACCGTACCATCAAGGAATACGCAGAAACCGAAAAGTGGCGTGTGATCCTGGACTGATTAATAATTAAGAAAGGCGTTTTTTGATAGTATTGGCTACCTGAATATCTGGATTTATTAATTTTTAATTCTTAATTATTAATTATAAAAATGAACCGGCCTTCCCTGGAAGTGTGCCTTTCACCGGCACTCCTGCATTTGTATGATGTAAAGAACAGCATCGTGGTTATTATTGATGTGCTGAGGGCCACCTCTACGATCTGTACGGCGCTGTATAATGGCGCTGCCAGGGTAATACCGGTAGCATCGGTAGAAGAGTGTGTGAACATTGGCCGCCAGCTGGACGCGATTACCGCCGGCGAACGCGACGGAAAGATTGCCGAAGGACTGGCCTACGGCAACTCCCCTTTTGAGTACCCCCGGGATTTCATAGCAGGAAAAACAGTAGTACTTACTACCACCAATGGTACCAAGCTGCTCCATATGGCTAAAGACGCTGTTCAGATCATTACCGGTTCTTTTCCGAACCTTTCTGCCGTGTGCGATTACCTGGTGGCACAGGGACAGAACGTGATACTGGGCTGTGCCGCCTGGAAAGACCGTGTCAATATGGAGGATACCCTGTTTGCGGGCGCTGTTGTAAGCCGGACACGCGAACATTTTTCCGTGAACTGCGACTCTGCCCTGGCAGCTGAAACATTATACAATAGTGCCAGAAATGATCTTTACGGCTTTATGAAACAGGCCTCCCATTTCCAGCGCCTCTCCCGTTACGGCCTGGAAAGGGACATCCGGTACTGCCTTACCCCGGATGGCGCCAATGTGCTGCCCCTGCTGAAGAACGGAGAACTGGTGATCAGTTAGATGCCTGTTCCTGACAATCAGCTACCAATCGTATCCACCAGCCAAAGAAAAGCATCTGTTTACCCGCAGGCGGTGCAAGCCCCTCATTATGATGCAGTTCAGGGTGTAGCGACCTGCGCACCGCTGACCAGCGGCCCGTACCTTGCGCTGTCCGGATGCCTCATCTTTCAAAAATTCTGCTTACTTTTGTGGATTGCCTTTTTATGAGCGGTTGATGTTGATCGATTGAAAAAACGCATTAGAATTTAAGTTATGTCGCTACCCCAGTTATTGAAATACGTTTATAATAACGGCACCGACGAGGTGATCCGGAGGGGGAAGCGTATATTTGCTACCGGCGGGGTAGAGCTCATAGAGGCCGATCCCATACTGCGCTCCGCCACCTTCCGGGTAAAAAGCGACACGCACGCCAACTACTACAAGGTTTCCATTAACAAATACCACGAAATAGCCGGCATGTCTGTCAGGTGCCAGTGCCCCTATAACCTGGGTGACATCTGCCGCCATGAGGCCGCCGCCTTGTTCCAGCTCCAGGAGATGCTGGATAAGAACCATTTTGACAGTTTTGAAACGCAATATGATCAGCAGCATACCCTGGTGAAAATGAAGTCGATAGACCTCAAAACCATCAAGCTGCTCACTTCGCCTGAAATCTTTACAGAGGCGGAGAAGATTTTGCGCCATCATAAAATCCAGGTGCGCAGTGCAAAAGATGAAAAAGTGGAAGGCCTTCTCAAGCTGGAGGATGGCGAGTATCCCCTCATCCTGCAGCGGAATGAAGAACGCAATTTCGATACACACTGCATCTGCGATGAGACGGAACATGCGCTCTGCAAACATAAAACGGCTTTTTTCCTGCAGCTGCTGCATGCCAATGGTCCTTTTTACTTTGACACCCTCCGCAACTGGGATAAAGAAAAGAACAAACTGCTGGCCATTTATGGCTACTCGCTGTCTGACAACCTGGACGGCAAGTTTGCCTTTTCCTATATGGAAGGCAAACCCTATCTCAGGGTACTGGACCCCAGTATTAAACGGGTAGAAGCGCCCGCCAACGGACGCCAGCCCGTAGCGCCGCCCCCGCCTCCAAGCATTACCGTTACCCAGCGCCTGGGCGTGGTGTTTAACGCAAATGAGACCCTCTTCCCTTATTTCCGTATGGACCTGGTAAGCGGTGAGGTGAATGACGAGCAGACCGCTTTTGTGTCCCTGGTGAACAAGCTGGACCTTACCAAGTATATAGATTTCTACCAGTATAAGGAAAACGACCGCGACCTGATATCGCCTGTACGCAAGCTGCAGTCGGGCGAGGTGAGCAAGTACCTGGCCAAGAACTCGCCTTTTGCAGGCATCTGGGAAAATATTACCCACGAGAATGCAGAAGAGCTGCCTACAGAAACCAAGGAGCTGATGCTGGAATACCTGCATCCCAAACTGGATAAGCTCTTTCCGCTGTTGGCAGAACATGGACTGTTGTTCCTGCTGCCCAACCGCCAGCAGTTCAAGACCCGCAACATACTGCCGGTTCAGCTGGGGGGCGGCCGCCTGCAACCCATCTTCAAAACCCGTTCCCTCCCGGACGCCATAGAGATCACCTGCTTTGTGAGCATTGAAGGCGAGCTGGTGAATGTAACGGAAAATGCATGGGACAGCGCCTTGTTGTTCCTTCACAAGAACATGCTGCACCTTTTTGAGCATCCGCAGGATGCGCTGCATGTGGAATTGTTCCGCAACAGCGGTAGCCTGCGTATCCCCAATGCGGAATGGGGCGTTTACCTGAAAGATTACCTGCTGCCTTTAAGCAAGCAGTACCAGATACAATTTGATTCTTCCCTGCTGGCGGAGGTAGATGATGTAGTGCCTGAATGCCATGTGTATTTGAAAGAGATGGGCGAGACCTTCATCATACAGCCAGGCTTTGCCTATCACGGGCATGAGGTGGAGTGGAATGATGAAACCCGCATTACCGTACAGGAAGGCAATAAAGTGCTCATCATACACCGCAACAAAGAGGCGGAACAACAGTTTGTAGAGCGCCTCAGGGGCCTGCATACCAATTTCAGCCAGCCCAGCGGCAATAACTATTTTTACCTGCGTTCTAAAGAAGCGCTGAAAAATAACTGGTTCTTCCTCTTCTTTGATACACTGAAGGAAATGAACATCCGGGTGTTTGGTTTTGATGGACTGCGCAATTTCCGCTTCAGTTCTCACAAGCCGGTCACCAACCTGCAGATCAGCTCTGGTATTGACTGGTTTGATGCCCAGATAGAAGTGCTGTATGGCGATCAGCGGGTAAGCATCAAAGACATCAAACATGCGCTGGCCAACAAGCAGAACTATGTACAGCTGGCAGACGGTTCACTGGGACTTTTGCCGGAGGAGTGGCTGCGTAAATACTCCCTGCTGTTCAAGATAGGAGAAGAAAAAGATAAAGGGCTTAAGCTGAGCAAGTATAACTTCAGCGTGATAGACGAGCTCTATGAGTTTATTGACGATGAAGCCATTGTGATAGAGCTGGAACAGAAACGCAGAAAGCTGCTGCAGTTTGACGAGATCCGCAACATTTCGCTGCCCCACAATGTGAATGCTACCCTGCGGCCTTACCAGGAAAGCGGCTTTCAATGGCTGAACTACCTGGACGAAGTAAAATGGGGCGGTATCCTGGCAGACGACATGGGTCTGGGTAAGACCATCCAGGCCCTCACCTTTGTACAGCATTACAAGAACAAGCACAACGATAAATGCCTGGCGCTGGTGGTATGCCCTACCACGCTGATCTATAACTGGGAGAACGAGATCAGGAAGTTCACACCCGGCATGCGGTACCATATACATCATGGCCCTGCCAGGCAGAAGAACCCGGAAGAGCTGCAGCAATCAGACATCATCATCACTACCTACGGTACCCTGCGCAGCGATGTGCAGCTGCTGATGAAGATGGAGTTTGACTATGTGATACTGGATGAGTCCCAGGCCATCAAGAACCCGCAAAGCAAGGTAACCAAAGCCGCCCAGCTGCTGCATACCAAAAACAGGCTGGCGCTGAGCGGTACGCCAATGCAGAACAATACGTTTGACATCTATGCCCAGATGAACTTCCTGAACCCGGGCATGCTGGGCAGCGTAGACTTTTTCCGCAATGAGTTTGCCACACCAATAGATAAGTTCCAGGATGAGGAGCGCAAAGATCATTTGCGTAAACTCATCTATCCTTTCATATTACGCCGTACCAAAGAGCAGGTGGCCAAAGAGCTGCCCGAGAAAATAGAGACGGTGATCTTCTGCGAAATGGACGCCGAACAGCGTCATATCTATGATGCTTACCGTAACACTTACCGGTCCAAAATACTGGGCGTAATTGAAGACCAGGGTATGGAACGCTCGCAGCTCACCATCCTGCAGGGATTGATGAAGCTGCGGCAGATCTGTGATTCGCCGGCTATTCTCAACGAATCAGAACAATATCCCAATCACTCCGTAAAACTGCATGAGCTTACCCGCGAAATGTCAGAGAATATCAGCAACCACAAGGTGTTAATATTCTCCCAGTTCCTGGGCATGCTCGCCCTTATAAAAGACCGCCTGCAGCATCTGAAAATACCTTTTGAATATTTTGATGGCAGCACCAGCACACATGAAAGAGAAAGGGCCATCCAGAATTTCCAGAATAATGAAGAATGCCGCGTATTCCTCATCTCCCTCAAAGCCGGCGGCGTTGGTCTGAACCTCACTGCAGCAGATTATGTATACATTGTAGATCCCTGGTGGAACCCGGCTGTAGAACAGCAGGCCATAGACCGTACCCACCGTATCGGCCAGACGAAGAATATTTTTGCCTATCGTATGATCTGTAAGGATACCGTGGAAGAAAAGATATTGCAGCTGCAGGAACGTAAAAAGTCACTGGTAAAAGATATTATTGCAGACGATACCGGCTTTATCAAGAAGCTGACAAAAGAGGACGTGTTGTATCTGTTTAGTTAACGACTATCGCTATCATACCTATGGATCTCAACAAAAGGGCACCGCACGGGGAGCGTGCGGAGGAAAATGTACAAACAGAATTTTTTGATTCGTCTTACCTATTAACTAACCTTACTATTTGCTGATTTTTTATGGAGTTTAATTTCCGGGAGTCTTTCCAGGCTTATTCCAATGTAGAACTATTGAACATTATTGGCGAGGCGGATAAATATCAGCCCGAAGCAGTGGAGGCTGCCCGCCACGTTCTTGGCGGCAGGGAGGTGCATGACAGCGACTATGAACAGGCGGATAGCTTTAAAGCAGCACTGCAAAAGCCCGCCACAACTGAAGAGGAAAGCCTTTCTGATTTTCTGGAATCTGTAATGGTAGAGACCACAGATCCGAAAGTGATCAAGCAGGTAAATATTTTTTATATCACAATGACCCTGTTGTACGTTTGGCAGGTACTTAGCCTGATACAACCTTTAGATGCGTTTCTGCAATGCGATGATTGTACACCGTTTTCAACAGATTTTCTAAAGATGATCTTTCCGGCAGTATACATACCGGTTGCCATGATTTTACTGATCCAACGGAAACGCCGGGGATGGTTTCTTTTAACCGGGTTATTTATTGTAAACACGATTGTTTATCTTATTGAGCTCTATTCTTTCGCGTATTACTGGAAAATGCTTTCGCGGGCCGAATACGCGGTAATGGCGGGCGTAACTGTAATTATGCTGGTGAAGATCGGTCTTGTTCTATTTTTATACAGACCTGCAATCGCGGCATATTTCAATGTCAGGGAGCGTGCCCGGAGAAATACACTGATCATCAGCATAGCCATTGGTATAGTGCTTTCTACTTTTATGGCCTTGTGGCTTTTCGTTGCGAGACATGTGTAGGGCGCCTTATATCACGAGTTGCATTAAAACAGCCGGAAAGCCCATAGCTACCGCCATACCATAGATCAGGTCCAGCCATACCATAGATCCCAGTGCGCCCAGGTAAATGAGCCCAACTACCGGCGCTGTAATTGCTTTCAGCCATAGGGGTGTGTTTTCGCCCCTGATCAAACCGTTCCAGATACTGCTGGCGTCTCCGGTACTGGGAAAAGCATGCATACCAACAGATACTGCCAGGTATAACAGCAGGTAATCTATAAACGATGCTTCGCCAAGGGTAAGCGGCAGTGCTGCCGGAAAGGCGATCAGCGCGGCCAGTATGGTATTAACGAAGAAGGGTCCGATGCCTATGAACAGCTGGTGTACCGGGTTTCGCACGGGCTCATGTATCACATAACCTGCGGGGTTACCGAACTGGAAATATTTTACTTCAAAGATGGCTACGCCGAACATGCGGCAGAAAAGCTGATGGGCAAATTCATGTACTACTACGCCCGGGAAAGTAACAGCAGTAATAGCGGCGCCAGGTATAAACATAGTTTTTAAGATTGATTTAGTCCCTGTAAGTAATGTTACCTTTTATAATATCCAGTGTATGGGCCAGTCCGCTGGTATCGGCGCTTTGCCGGATATTGGACAACACCTCATTGCATGCTTTATCCTGGTTGTTGAAATGATAGGCCAGCGCCAGGGTTTTCATGATAGCGGTGCTGTTGGGCGCCCATGCATAAGCCGCCTGTGCTTTTTTCAATGCTTCCTGGTCCTGGTGTTGTTTTAGTAATATGGTTGCCAGTGTGATATTCCCGGCCACAGATTCTGCGTTACGGTTCAGCAGCTGATAGCAGGCGGCAGTAGCTTCCTTGAATTTTTTCTGTTCCCGGTAAGCGCTGGCCAGCAGTCCGTACGCGGGATGAAAGTCTGGTGCTTCTTTGATCACGATCTGAAGAATGCTGTCTGAGCGCTGGTAATCTTCTTCATCATAATATTGATCTGCCAGCAGGTAGGCTGCCATCACATCATTTGGCTGTTCCTGTGTATACTGCAGCAGGGCAGCTTTCAGCGCAGGGGTATCTGTTTTCAGTGACGTATACTTAACGGCGAAGGAGTCATCCTCGAAATTATAATACTTCATGCTGGACAGCAGGTCGTTTACACGGGAGATCAGCTCATCATCTTCTTTAGAAGATACGCCGGCCCAGTGATTGGAAATACTGTCTGCCAGTTCCAGGTGGCCGTTGTGAAAGGCGGCGATCATTAAGTGTGCGCTGGCTTTCAGGCTCTCAGGGTATCGCTGCAGCGTTTTAAGCAGCTCCTGCTCGGCGCTCATATATTTGTGTTCTTTTTCCAGGTTAAGCGCCCGTTCATAGCTCCGCCTTGCTTTAAACACTTCAGGAAATCTGTAGAACGAAAGGAGCATCAGCACTGCCACGCCTACAGCGGCCCATAATACGGATCTCTTAACCGGGTAACGGCTCATATCGCGCCTGCAGGGGGCACAAAGCTTTATCTTATAGTCAGCCTCATAGGCGGGGCTGCCACATCTGGCGCAGCCGTCTGTCCCAACGCCTGCTACCGGGGTCATTTCATTTAATTCCATAGAATAGGGTAAATAAGGCTGCTAAGTTATGATGAATATCCAGTTACCTTATCCCACTATCATTTCATTTTCGCGGGCCTGCCCTTGAGTTGCTGTATGATTTTTTAATGTTCCCTTTGCATTTCGGCCCTGATCTCATTGCAGGCCTGTTCCAGTAATGCTGCCAGGTTTTCTACTTTCCCGGGTATAAGTCTGGCTTCGGCAGCGTCCTCCGCCTTTTCTTCCAGGTGTTTTGTCATTTCCATTGCATGGGTGATCGGTACGATTCCGAGGCTGGACTTCAGCCGGTGTGCCAGGAAAGCAACCTGACCCCATTGCTGCCGGGCAGCGGCTGCACGCATTTCCTGCATGTTAGCCGGCATGACTGCCAGGAACTCGTGTAACATTTCTTTAATATAGTCAGTATCGTTGAACAGCAGCTTACGCAGGTGGTTAAAGTCCACTACGCCAGGCTGCGGCTCCTGGTCTTTGTGCCGGAGAGGTTTTTCATCTGGTTGCTGCATTGGATCAAGGTTTAGGTGTACCGTAATAGAATGCGGTCTGTCCATATATTATGCAATCATACGATTTCTGTGGGAGAAAGGCGGATCATTATTTTTTTAGGACTTTCATCCCTTGTTTATTCCTAATTGCATAGATTTGCCTAATATTCTTTTGTTTAAGCCGTTATAATTTTATGAGAAAAATATTTTTTACCCTTACGTTAATGGCTGTTTCCTATGGTGTGTTTGCCCAGGAAGCCATGAACAAGGCCATGAGCTCCATTACACGTTCCAGGGATTTTCTGGTGGTATCGCTTACTTATGATGGCTGGGCCAGCAGGCCAGACAGTGTAGGTACCGGCCTTAACCGGGGCTTTAACATTGCCTTCATGTATGATTTTCCCGTGAATAAAACGAACCTGAGCCTGGCGGCCGGTTTAGGTATTGGTACCAGCGGCGTTTTCCTGCAGGATCACACCCTGAATATGGATGATAACACAACCAATGTTCCCAGGTTCCAGCGTGATGAATCTTTCAAAAAATACAAGGTGGCCACCACTTACCTGGAGCTGCCCGTGGAATTGCGCTACCGCAGTGTGCCTGATAATGCTAACAAAGGCTTTAAGGCTGCGCTGGGCTTTAAGATCGGTAACCTGATGAATGCCCATACCAAAGCCCGTAACGACCTGGGAGGATCAAAGAACACGGTTAAAGTAGCGAACAAGCGCTTTTTCAACAGCTGGCGTTATGCAGCCACTGCCCGTGTAGGGTATGGTAACTGGGCCTTGTACGGCTCTTATAACCTGAACGCTTTGTTTAAAGATACCGGTGGGAATGCCCTTTCAGATATAAGGCCTTACTCAATAGGCATTGCGATAAGCGGACTGTAACTGATAACAGGATATTTAACTGAAAAGCGGATGTGCAGATATATTTGCACATCCGCTTTTTTTATCTGCCAGCGGAACTATTTTGCCTGTGAATCACTTGCCTTTAAATACGGGCTTCCTTTTCTCTATAAACGCCAGTACCCCTTCCCTGTTGTCTTCCGAGCGGCCCGCAATCTCCTGGCAGTAAGCTTCGTAATCCAGCACGGCGTCCAGGTGCTCTGTCATGCCTTTGGTGAGCATTTTCTTCATCAGGGCAATGGCCTTCGTGGGGGCGTTTGCGTAAAACGTTGCTTCTGCCTGTACGGCGGCGTCCAGTTCTTCCGGCGCTACCACTTTGTTTACTAATCCCAGCTGCATGGCTTCCTGCGCCGATAGCTTGGTGGCTTTGGTGGCCAGTTCAAAAGCGCGGTGATACCCGATGGTGCGTGGAAGAAAGTAGGATGAGCCGGAGTCCAGCACCAGGGCGATGTTCACGAATATTTCAATAAGGGTGGCCGTTTCGCTGGCAATGATCACATCGCAGGCCAGGGCCAGGGAGCATCCTGCTCCGGCTGCCACGCCGTTCAGCCGGCATATCATGGGCTTGGGCATATTGCGGATACCACGTATAATAGGGTTATACCGCTTGTGCAGCGATTCACTGAAGCTTCGGGTGCCTGCTTCCATGGAAGCTTTCAGGTCTTGCCCGCTGGAGAAGGCTTTCCCTGCGCCGGTTAATACCACGGCCCTTACCTGCGGATCTTTTTCCGCCTGCTTCAGGGCATCCTGCAGCTCATAACTGAGGGGATCGTTAAATGCGTTGTAAACTTCGGGGCGGTTGAGTGTGATGGTGGCCACTCCATTTGTAACGTGGAACCGGAGGTGTTCAAACATGATATAAGCGTTTAGCAGTTAGCTTTGGGCTGTTAGCCGCGGCCCGCTTTCATCGCTAAAAGCCGGCGGCTAACAATCCAAAGCTGTTGTTTATAGTGTTTCGTTCAGCCATTTAAAGAATTCCCGCTGCCATACAAGGGCGTTCTGGGCCTTCAGTACCCAGTGGTTCTCTTCCGGGAAATAGAGCAGTTTGCTTTTAAGGCCTTTTAGCTGTGCCAGCTGGAAGGCCTGCAAGCCTTGTTCTATCCCAACCCTGAAATCGTTTCCTCCCTGTATGATCAGGATGGGCGTGTTCCATTTATTGGCGTAGTTGCTGGGATTAAATTCATTGTGGCTGGCTGCATTGGCGGCATCCCACCAGGCGCCGATGTCCCAGTTGGCAAACCAAAGCTCTTCTGTAGTGCCATACCAGCTTTTCAGATCGAACAGGCCATCGTGCGCAATAAATGTTTTGAAACGGTTATTGTGCACGCCCGCCAGCATATATACGGAATAGCCGCCGTAGCTGGCTCCCACGGCGCCCAGCCGGCTTTTGTCTACATATGGTTCCTGGCTTACCGCATCTATGGCGCTGAGGTAATCACGGATGGGTTGTCCGCCCCAGTCTTTACTGATAGCCGCGTTCCATTCTACTCCATGGCCCGGCATACCGCGGCGGTTGGGCGCCACTACGATATAGCCCTGGGAGGCGATCAGCTGAAAGTTCCAGCGGTAGGAATAGAACTGGGACAGGGCAGATTGGGGGCCTCCCTGGCAGTAGAGCAGGGTCGGATATTTTTTGGAGGCATCGAAATTGGGTGGGAGGATGACCCAAACGAGCATTTCCTTGTTGTCTGTGGTCTTTACCCAGCGTTTTTCAATTTTGCAAAGGCCGATTTTGTCATAGACGGCCTTATTCACGGTGGTGAGCGGTGCTACAGCGCCTTTGGGCAGGCTGACAGTGAACAGCTCAGTGGCGTGGTTCATGTCTGTACGGGATACGATCAGGGTATTACCTGCCTGTCCTACAAAGCCGGTAATGTCAAAATCACCGCTGGTTACCTGGCGTATATGCCTGGCCGTGGTAGCGGCAATATCTTTCTGCAGGGCTATTTCCAGTACCTGTTCTGTGCCTTTGATCACGGCAAGGAACTGTAGCAGTTTACCATCGTTGGTCCAGCGTACGGCAGAAGCAGTGCCGTCCCAATCTTTGGTAAGGTTGGTGATCTTTCCGCTGTTGCGTTCCAGCACCACGATGTCGTTCTTATCCGCTTCAAAGCCGTCGTGCGCCATGCTCAGCCAGGCCAGGTATTTACCATCCGGGCTAAAGGCAGGGGTAACATCGTACCCGTTCATGCCTTCGCTCAGGTTGCGGGTGGCACGGGTGTCAATGTTGTATTCATAGATATCCGTGTTGGTGCTCAGGGCATATTCCTTACCGGATTTCTTTTTACATACGTAGATAATGCTTTTGCCGTCGGGCGCCCATATCATGTCTTCCGCGCCGCCAAAGGGCATCTGGGGGCAGTCGTACGCTTCTCCTTCCATGATATCGACAGGCGTACCTACCTGCCCGTTATCATAAGTAGCGTAGAACACATGCTGAAAATTACCATCTTCCCAGGTATCCCAGTGGCGGTAATTCAGGTTGTCGTAGATCTGTACGTTGGATTTGGTAAGATCAGGATAGAAATCGCTGCCGCTTACTTTCTGAATCTTTACCTCTCTGGAAAAGAGGATATGTTTTCCATCCGGCGAGAGGCGGATATTCTGCATACCGCCTTCCACATTGGTTTTCTGTACCGCATCGGTGCCGTCGGCGTTCATCTCCCACCACTGGTCTTTGTAGGCGTAGCCTATTCTTTGTCCGCCCAGAGGAGCTACGCCGCCCTCTCCGCCCGGTTCTTTTGTGATCTGCCGGGCCTCGCCACCTGTAACCGGGATGGCGTAGAGGTTTTTTTCACTTTTGTTTTCCGCAATGTTGTACCGCGTTACGCCGTAGATGACGGTCTTCCCGTCTGCCGTAACCGCTTCGCCGCTCACCCGTCCAAGCTGCCAGAGCAGTTCGGGCGTCATTTTATCCTGCGCCATGGTCATAGAAGAGATCAATAATCCTGTCAGTAAAATTGGTTTAAACATTGTTGTAACCGTTTTGGATGCTTAAATGTAGGTAAAATAGTCTTTGGCTGATGTTCTACGGGCATCCGGATCCGTATTTTTACCCGTAGTCCTGACCGGAGCGGCGGGCTGTATACGATGGGCCGTGGTCTATAAACTATATTCACTAATTTTGACGAAATATTAATAAGCATTGTTAGATAAGAAACAAGTAGTTCAACAGGAAGAGAAGGCGGTGATCGTAGGGCTTATTCACCAGCAGCAACAGTCTGAACGCCAGGTGCAGGAGTACCTGGACGAGCTGGCTTTCCTGGCGGAGACAGCGGGGGCGATAACGGTAAAGCGCTATACGCAGAAGATGGCGCATCCTGACAGGGCCACTTTCATTGGTAAGGGAAAGCTGGAAGAGATCAGGCAGTTTATCAGCGGCAGGGACGTATCACTGGTGATATTTGATGATGAGCTGACCGGCTCCCAGATTGCCAATATTGAGAAAATACTGAACGTTAAGGTCATAGACCGGAGTGACCTTATCCTGGATATATTTGCCCGCCGCGCACGTACCGCGCAGGCTAAAGTACAGGTTGAGCTGGCCCAGTACCAGTATATACTGCCCCGCCTGAGAGGGATGTGGACCCACCTGGAACGCCTGGGTGGCGGTATCGGAACAAGGGGCCCGGGTGAAACGGAAATAGAAACGGACCGTCGTATTGTAAAAGACAAGATTGCGCTGTTACGCAAACGGCTGGCGGAAATTGACAAGCAGGCGCTTACTCAGCGTAAGGAACGTGGTGAGTACATACGTGTAGCCCTGGTAGGATATACCAACGTAGGCAAGAGCACGATCATGAACCTGCTGAGCAAAAGCGAGGTGTTTGCAGAGAACAAGCTGTTTGCCACGCTTGATACCACCACCCGTAAAGTGGTATTTGAACAGATCCCTTTCCTGCTCAGCGATACGGTAGGGTTTATCCGCAAGCTGCCGCACCACCTGGTGGAGAGTTTTAAATCCACACTGGACGAGGTACGGGAGAGCGATATCCTGCTGCATGTGGTAGACATATCCCATCCGCAGTATGAAGACCAGGTAGAGGTGGTAAATCGCACCCTGCAGGAACTGAAGGCTTTTGATAAGCCGGTGATCATGATCTTCAACAAGATGGATCTTTACGAAGAGCAGACCTTTGACAAATGGCTGGCCCCGGAGGTAAAAGAGGACATTCTCCGCCAGCTGAAGGAAACCTGGGAAACACGCACCAACGGAAACTGTGTATTCATATCTGCGCTGGAAAGGCGTAATATCGAGGAGTTACGGAAAACCATTATGGATAAAGTGGTAGCCCTCTACCGGGAGCGTTATCCATACAAAACGGAGTATCTTTATTGAAGATAGCGTATGGCTAAAGAATACACCTGGCACAAGATAGGAGATGCTGAAGACCGTATCGCCTCTGAAAACGAGATCACCATTCTGGAAGTTAATGGTAAAAAGATCTGTTGTACGCGTTACCAGTCGCATTTATATGCCTTCGCCTATAAATGTCCGCATGCCAGCGGTATTATGGGAGATGGATTTATTGACGACGCAGGCAACGTAGTGTGCCCCATACACCGTTACCGCTTCAGTATAAAAAATGGTTATAATAGCAGCGGAGAAGGTTACTACCTGAAAACCTATCCGGTAGAGCAGCGAACAGATGGCATATATGTAGGGATGGAAAAAAGTGGTGGTCTGTTCGGGTGGCTCTAGCTGCTGTTTAATATATGTTCAGTAGCCGTATTTTTTCTACATGATCGCCAATAGCAACGAGCGGCAGGTAAGTTTACTGATGATCGGCCTGCTGATCTTCCTGAATTTTACCGGCCTTAACATCACTATCCTGGAGCCGGATGGTGCCCTGTATGCCGGGATTGCCAAACATATGGTGCAGTACCGGGATTACTGGAACCTGTTTGCTGATGGTCATGACTGGCTGGACAAGCCGCATTTCCCTTTCTGGGTGGCTGCCGGGAGCTTTCGCCTGTTTGGCTTTACCACGGCAGCATACAAGCTGCCTGCCATCCTGTTCCTGCTAATGGGGGCCGTATATACCTATTTTCTGGCCAAACATCTCTATAGCGAGAAAGCGGGCCGCTGGGCGGTGTGCATCCTGCTGACAGCGGAGCATATAGTGATCTCCAATAATGACGTAAGGGCTGAGCCCTATCTTACCGGATTGGTTATAGCTGCTGTATATCACCTGTACAGGGGGCAGCGCAATACTTTCAACTACCACCTGTTATCAGGCGCCCTCTTTACCGCCTGCGCCATGATGACGAAAGGCCTCTTAGCCTTCGTGCCGATAGGTGGCGCGATAGCCGGGCACCTGGCCTTTACCCGGCAATGGAGGCAGTTGTTCCACCTCCGCTGGCTGCTGGTGGCGGTGGCAACGGCGCTGTTCATCAGTCCTGAGCTCTACGCCCTTTACCAGCAGTTTGACCGCCACCCGGAGAAACTGGTGTTCGGCCAGCATGGTGTTTCGGGTATCCGGTTCTTTTTCTGGGACAGCCAGTTTGGACGTTTCATGAACACCGGCCCTATCAAAGGAACGGGGAATCCGTTTTTCTTTTTTCATACGCTGTTGTGGGCATTTCTGCCATGGTCAATACTGTTGTATGCCGGGGTGGTACTTTTCTTCAAAAGACGCCGGGAGGCGGTGGAATACTACTGTATCAGCGGGGCACTGGTCACTTTTGTGCTGTTCTCGCTGTCACGGTTTCAGTTGCCGCATTACCTGAATATTATATTTCCGTTTTTCTCCATATTAACGGCTTATTATGTGTTGGGGATTGAGCGGGCGGGTGTATTAAAGTTTTACCGCATTACGCAGTACACCATTATGGTGTTGGTGGCAGTGGTGATAGTGGCACTGAGTGCATTATATCAGCCGGTGTTGAATTATTACGCCTTGTTCTGTATGCTGCTGGGTTTACTGCTGTTCCTGCTATTGCCAAGGTGGCTGGGACCGGGAAGTGTATCGCTGGTTTTTTTCAGGACCTGTGCCGCCAGCCTGGTGCTGAATATTTTTCTGAACCTGGTGATGTACCCGGATATGATGCGGTACCAGAGTGGCAGTACGGCGGCCAGGTATATTAACCATCGTTTTCCGCTGGCAGCTGTGGCATGTTGGAAAACGCAGTCTTATGCGCTGGAATTCTACCTCCGTAACCCTATAGAGCGGTATGATAGTGCAGGCTTACGTGAGGCGGTGTTAAAACAGCCGGTTTTGCTGTTTACGACACCGGATCAGGCGGATTCGCTGCAGCGGCAGGGTTACCGATGTCAGTTGGTGAAAGCATTTGCGCATTTTTATGTAAGTAAGCTGGATCTGCAGTTTGTGAACCAGAAAACGAGGCAGGGATCCCTGCAGCAGCGGTGGTTATTGTGGGTACAGCCGGGACGGAATGCGTGGGCAGAGCGGGCGGAATAAGAATATTTAAAAAAAATGAGAATAGATTTTGCGAAAATAAAAAATTGCCTATTTTTGCAATCCCAAAACGCAAATGGGACACTCCTCCTTAGCTCAGTTGGTTAGAGCATCTGACTGTTAATCAGAGGGTCGCTGGTTCAAGTCCAGCAGGGGGAGCTCAAAGAAAAGGCTTGCAGAAATGCAGGCCTTTTTTTGTTTTTGTACTATTGGCGGGCAAAGAAGTTTAACTTGATCCGTTTCTTTCATGGGGGAACACTGACTATTTTGATGAAGCGTTGAGAAAGCGGTGCGCCATGGGATTATAATCGGCTCAGTACCTTCGTAGGGTAATCAAAATCAAATGTACTGCCGGACTAACCATCGATCGTAAATTTCGGCCTTGTTTTCCTTTAATATCAAAAAACCATTTGGAAGGATATGTTAGTTCAGAAATTAGTTTGACCGATAACCTGACCGCAACTTCTCCATCTCTTGCAGCATTCTTTCCCGGGGAAAACTGCGCTTTGCAGAGGGAAGGTTCGATGGTTGTTCGGTGTTTGTTCGATCCAAGTCCCAGTCTACCCCAATCCTGTCTCAAAGTCATCCCAAAGATGTTCCACTCCTTTATAAGGAATGGGACATCTTTGGGACTGATATGGGACATATATGGGAGAGACTGGGACCCGGATCGGGTTTGGATCGGGTTTGGACCGGGTTTAACCGCATCTGAAGACCTACAACCGGACAATAGAACCGTTACAAACACGATAGGTATATGTTCATGTACAGTAGTCTTCTTTCACAAACTATTTTCTGCAGGTCCTAACGATTTCCAGTGCCCCTCGGAAATAACCTCAATAACATCATCGCTTACTTTAATGGCTGTCTGATCATCAATTGCATATGAGCGCATAGGTAAAGTGGCAGCCAGCTTTTCAATGTTGGCCAGTGAATTTTCCGGAAACCATTCATGATCCAGATGCGGGTGCAGTGCAAAGTCAAGCAGCCCAAGTGATTTGGGACTTTCAGCCGGCAATGTATGGTTGTTATAAGTGGTGCCATAGCGGGTCAATATCATACTGCCCGCACTTAAGCCTACATAAACCATTTTTTTCAGTAACGAGGGTAACTGGTCTGTAAGTCCGGACTGTTGCATCCAATAACACAAATATTGACAGTCGCCACCCCCAACAAGTAAGGCGTCAGTTGCTTCCAGCATAGGAACCCAAAGCTCCCGTTTGATACTGGGCAGTGCGGTAAGTTCGAGTAGTCCCAATGATTTCCAGCCTAATTCGCAAAAAGGATCTCCTAAGGATCCGCGAATTACCTGTCGTACTATATCCGTACCACCGGGATTGCGTATATCGTCGTAGGAACGAAAACTGCGCTGGCTTCGGCCACTGGTTTACCCAGGAGATCAACCAACGCATTGTGAATGCTGGTATTGCTGATGCCCGCGGAAGTGAGAAGAAGCTTCATGAGGTCCCGAGATTTTTGCTACAGTATACTATTTGAAAATTAATTTTGCAGGAAAGCACACATCCTGTCATCGGCTGTTATTTAAAGATAGGGTATTTATTTTCAGACAAAAAAATCCGGAATGAAAGAGCAACTGACAACTTTGATCACCAGGGTAAAAGAAAATTCACTTTCGTTTAAAGAAGTGATAGCATTTATAGAAACGTATTATCAACATCAACCTACCGCTTTTAAAAACGGTGAATTACATAATGAGGCAACACAGAACCAGGGAAGTGCAAAGGTATTTAGTTTCGCTCAATTAAATAAGCTGAGTAAGGAGGATACACTTTATCTGTTTGCGGAACACTATCAGGCAGTATTAGCGCATCCGGATGGTGCTGATCACCAGAATATCAGGCAGTTTATGACCTATGGCTGGCCCGGGATAATTTTTGAAGGTGAGGCGCTGCTTGCGAAGTAATAATGAACATAGAAAAGCTACCCGAAGATGGCTTTTGATCATGAGAACAATGGGAGTGCGGTGAAGTAAACCGGCGCCCATTATAGTCAACGCAAGAAACGGTAATATAACAGCCGCAAAATTCACGTACTGCAGATCAATCAATGACAGCGCTGAGAAGATGGCCAGTATTAAGGCAACCGCCCAGGTTTTTAAGCTCCAGGGCATCCGCGGCATCATCTGTTTTTTATCTCCGTACGATGCTGGTAAGGTTTGATCTTCAGGAATTGGAGACCGGGAACGTTTGGGATGGTAAGGGACACAGGTGTTTGTTATGCTTGGGTGCAATAATAGGGGTTTTTACCTATTCCTCCGTTAATATAGCACTCCATCCGCCTCCCGGCTGCATACCAACCAGCACCTCCTGCCCTTTCACCCAGGTTGCTTCAGATATCTTATAATCCTCTGCAAACCTGTCGGCATTTATACCATCGGCCAACATCCTCACTTTATAGCGTTTATTCGGATCCAGGAAGTGCAGGTGCAGTGTTAATTCCCTGGGGTTCCAGTTTGTCATCGCGCCGATAAACCACCGATTCCCTTTTTTCCGGGCAACCGCAACGTATTCTTTTATCTTTCCATCCAGGGCAACCGTGGTGTCCCAGGTTGTGGGGAAAGATGCTATGTACCTGGTACAAACGGTATCGCGTAAATAGTTTGAGGGATTATCCGCAAGCATTTGCAAAGGACTTTCATAAACAGCATACATTGCCACGTGGTGTGCCCTTGTTCCCTGGCTCATAGGTGCGTCAAAGTTGATATGGAAATCTTTCTTAGTGGCATTGCGCATAGCTCCCGGCGTAAAATCCATGGGACCCAATACCATCCTGGTGAAGGGGAGTGTTACCTCATGCGGTGGAGTGGCTTCATCATCGCTCCACTTATAGTTTTCCAAACCTCTTACACCTTCATAAGAAATGATATTCGGATATTTCCTTTCCAAGCCTACCGGTTTATATGCTCCATGCAGGTCTACCAGCAAATGATGCTTTGCCGCATTGGCGGATAAGCGCTCGTAAAAATTAACCATGTACTGATCTGCACGCGCCATGAAATCCACCTTGACACCTTTTACTCCCCACTTTTCATAAGTAGACAATACATTTTCCATGTCCTTGTCCATAGGCTGCCAGAGCGTCCATAAGATAATGCCTACATTTTTTGCTTTACCGTAAGCTGCCAGTTCAGGAACGTCAATAGCGTCTCCCGGATGAGTAATATCCCAGGTTGTTTTTGTCCATCCTTCATCCAGTATAACATACTGTAAGCCGAACCTGGCGGCAAAGTCAATATAATATTTGTAAGTCTGGTTGTTAATACCAGCGCGGAAATCAACCCCATAAATATTATTGGCATTCCACCAGTCCCATGAAACTTTCCCGGGTTGGATCCAATCGGTGTCTTTAAGCACGTTGGGTGAAGCCAGTTGGAAAACAAGGTTGTTTTCAAGTAGATCCATATCCTTGTTGGCTACCATGATCACACGCCAGGGAAAAGATCTGCTGCCACTGGTTCTGGCAATATAATCTGCCGTTTCTTCTATTTTGGTGCCTCTGTCCCTGATCAGGCTTTCTTTAAGTATCACCTTCGGGAAACCGCTGGTTATCTTGCTGGCGCCGGTTCCAAAAAAGAACAGGTTGGAATAATCCAGCAGATCAGCCTCAGTAAAAAGCATCTTTGTTCCGGAAGCAGCGGATACATATAACGGCAGGCCACAGTGCTGCTCTTTTGAAAAGGACGCCATGGTAGTATCCCTGAATAAAAGCTCAAAATGCGAAAGGAACTGTTTGTTCTCCTCTGTTCCCCAGAACACCCGGTTATTATCCGGGAATGCGTAGTCAACAATTTCATTCTTCACGTTTACGGAATCCCTGAAATGTGTGATCCATCTATAGGCAACACCATTGTTGTAAGCCCTGAATATAATAGCATTCCCGCTCCTGAAGTTTATTTTCAGTTCATTGTAAACATCCCTGATGGTTTGCTGTCTTACTGCAACTGTTGGGTGTATAATATCGTCTTTTGAGACCTTGTCAATAGATTTTACCCGTTCATTAAAACCAATATAAGATTTGCCCTCGAAGTCCAATCCTGCCAGCGCACGGCTGACTAAGGTTTCGTTTCCTTTGCGGAGTGTCCAGGACAGGCTGTCTTTGGTATTGATCTCAATGGCCAGCTGATTGCCCGGGGAGCTAAGCAATATGGAGGACTGCGAGAAGGAAATGAGCGGGAGTAAACAGCATATCCATACAAGCAGCGCTGTCAGTGCTTTATTTTGAGTCATTCTAAATTGTTCAGTTTTAAGATTTAACGATCCAATCTAACACGTTCATTCAAAAGTAGCACCCATCTGTGCTATTGTTTATGCACATATTATCCGATAGGAGACAAAAATTAACACACCCTGGAAGAGGATCAAACCGTGGGCAACCATCACAAACATCTTCATAAGAGAGCAGTGCGTATCTTTACCTCATGTATTTCGAGTTTGTTCCACACCCTCATTTCGATTTTGTTGCCAGCTTTGCGGAGAAATTCAAGGTACCCGTGCAGGATGACCGTCTTGTTATTCCATCCGATATGGGAACCGGCAGCATCCGGAGGATAAAACTTGGTGCAGATTTTAAGCTGATAGTGCACCGCTATACACTCCGGCAGGACTTTGTGCTGAACCGTATGGGAAGCGATGCCCCTAACAACCTGGTAAGTATTATTTTTCACAGCAACGAAGTGCCTGCCAGCGTTACTACCGGCGACCGTCCCGATCCGCTGTCCCGGAACAGCGCATTTGCTATACAGGTGGCATCCACCGATCTCAATTCACTGATACGTTTCCCGGCTAATGCAGAGGTCTATTTTGTAGTGCTGGGTGTTATGAAAGATACTTTAAAGGAACTGCTCGGTATTGCACGACCCAATAGTGTAGTGCAAACGATATTAGACGGTGCGCCGGGCTTTCTTTTCTACGAAAGCATGAGCGCCGATGTTCTTAAGCTGGTTAAACAAATAACAGACGCCAGTGAAGGCAATGAGCTGGGACAGCTTTATTACCGTATTAAAGCGCAGGAGCTCCTGTATCTTGTATTTAAAAAACTGCAACAGCGGGAAACGCAGCGGCATAACCCCATTCATAAAGACGATATAGAAAAATTGTTTCTGATCAGAACAGCTATTCTCTCTGATCTGACCGTTCCTCCGGAATTACCCCAGCTGGCAAGGATGGCTGGCTTTGGTGAAACGAAAATGAAAGCGCTTTTTAAACAGGTTTTTGGCGATAGTATCTATAACTACTTCCAGCATGCCCGTATGGAAGAAGCTGCATTCCTGCTAAGACACAACGGCTTGTCGGTATCCGAGGTGGGCTACCGCCTTGGGTTCACCAATCTCAGCCATTTTAGCCGGCTGTTTGAGAAGCACCACGGGTTAAAACCAAAAAAGTACTCCAGCGGCGGATAAGACTATTTTTCGGTCTAATCCAGTTATTTCCCCCTTTCGAATAGCGCCAATTTTGTGTTGATATCAAAGATGATAACAACATGAACAAGATTTTAGCACCCTACGAAAAGGGACATTTGAAACTGAAAAATCACTTGGTGATGGCGCCCATGACACGCAGCAGGGCCATTAATAATCTGCCCAACGGTCTGATGGTGGAATATTATGCACAGCGTAGTGGCGCAGGCCTGATCATTACCGAAGGAACGGCACCTGCGCAGGAAGCCCTGGGTTACTCCCGTATTCCAGGCATATTCTCTGATGAACAGACGGCTGCCTGGAAGCCGGTGGCAGATGCTGTACACGCCAAGGGCAGCCGTATTTTTATGCAGCTGATGCATACCGGCCGTATTGGTCATCCGGCTAATCTGCCTGCGGGTGTAAGTCTGGTGGGCGCCTCCGATATTAAGGCTGCCGGTGAGATATGGACAGACAGTGAGGGCATGCAAGCTTATCCTGTTCCAAAGGCACTGACTACAGCTGGCATAGAGGACGTTATTGCTGCACACGTTAAGGCTGCGCAGAATGCAATTAAAGCGGGTTTTGACGGGGTTGAGCTGCATGGCGCCAATGGTTACCTGATAGAACAGTTCCTGAACCCGCATGTAAATAACCGCACAGATGCCTGGGGCGGCAGTGTGAAGAACAGGGCGGGCTTAGCGATCTCACTGGCCAGGGAAATTGCAGCTGCCATCGGACCCGATAAGGTAGGTATCCGGTTTTCTCCGTTTTCTACCCTCGGAGATCTGCAGCCCTACGCAGAGGAGGAAGTACATGAAACCTATGCTTACCTGGCTTCCGCATTGAATGCACTGAATATAGCCTACATCCATATTGGTGTATCCGCTGTTATACCGCAGAAAACGTTTGATGCGATCCGATCAGCATTCAAGGGTACGATTATCCTTTGTAACGGGCTTACACCGGATACCGCCGTTGCTGCACTGGATGCAGGCTTTGCCGATCTTGTGGCATTTGGACGGGCTTTCCTCGCCAACCCGGACCTGGACAAGCGTATTGCTGCTTCGGAAAAGTTGAATGATCCGGATTACACCACCTTGTATACGCCTGGTCCAAACGGGTATACCGATTATCCTGCTTTATAACGGGAAGGGATCACCGCTCCAGTATCCGTTCTGCAGCGGTGTCCTTATACTCTTTTACCAGTGACTGCAGCTGTTGTTTTAAGGAATCTGTTACCTGAGCATAAGCTTTTTGTCCGTATACATTATTCACTTCTCCGGGATCTTTCTCAAGGTCATACAGTTCCCAGGTATCTGCCTGGTCGTAGAAGCGGGCCAGTGTAAATTTCTCTGTACGTATACCGAAATGGGGGTACACATGGTGTGGCTGCGGAAACTCATAGTAATGATAATAGGCTGCCTTGCGCCAGTTTTGTGTATCCCCTTTGATCAGCGGAAGAAAAGACCTGCCCTGGATCTCCTGTGGTACTTCCACGCCTGCTATATCAAGCATGGTAGGCGCCCAGTCTATATTCACCATAAGCTGAGGGATGGATGTTCCCGGCTGGATCACACCCGGGTAGCGGATCACGAAAGGCGTGCGCAGGGACTCTTCATAGATGAAACGCTTGTCAAACCACCCATGCTCGCCCAGATAAAAGCCCTGATCTGAAGCGTATATTACAACGGTGTTTTTAGACAGTCCGGTTTTATCAAGATAGTCCAGCAGTTCGCCGATGTTCCTGTCCAGCGAGCGGGCAGTAGCCAGGTAGTCTTTCAGGTAGCGTTGATATTTCCATTGTAACAGGGCATCGCCGCTAAGATGCTGCTGATCAAATTCTTTGCTCACTTTTCCTTCATAGTACTCGCGGAAAGCTTTCAGCTGGGCGCTGTCAAAACGGCTATAAACAGGGCCTTTGCTATAGTCCAGATGTACTTTAAGGTCTTCCTTCAGGCGCATGGTCTTTGCAATGGTCATGTCCTGGTGTTGTGCCGCTACCCGGTTTTTATAATCGTCCCGGAAATTGGCTGGTAAAGGGAATTGGATGCTGTCATAAACGCCAAGATCCTGCAGGTCGGGCAGCCATTCCCGGTGAGTGGCTTTGTGCCCAACTACCAGGAAGAAAGGTTTGGTGGTGTCCCGCTTTTCCAGCCAGTTAATGGAAAAACCGGTGACCAGGTTACTAACGTATCCCGGCACCCGTGTGGTATCTCCACCTTTTTCAATAAAATCCGGGTTGTAGTAATGACCCTGACCGGGTAAGATGCGCCAGTAGTCAAACCCTTCCGGAAGGCTGCCCAGGTGCCATTTACCTATCCAGGCTGTCTGGTAGTTATTTTGTTGCAGGATACGCGGAAAAAGCTCCTGGGATACGTCAAACTTCTCCTCGTTCATCATATAGCCATTGATGTGGCTGTATTTGCCCGTCAGTAAGGTTGCCCTGCTGGGCCCGCAGATGGAGTTGCCCACCAGTGCATTTCGAAAGATGGCGCCTTCGCGTGCAATACGGTCAATATTGGGAGTCTGTACCAACCTGCCTCCGTAGGCGCTGATGGCCTGGAATGCGTGGTCATCTGAGAGGATGAAGATGATGTTGGGACGGTCAGTTTTCCCTTCGGCTTTCTTTTCCTGCTGTGCACAGCCTGCTGCTACCAGCAGTGCTAATGCCAGGAAGATCTTTCCGGTAGTTTTCATGTAAGTGAAAATACGGCATCCTGTTGGAAAATGAAACATGGATTTCCCGGGCCAATAGCTAAAGGGCCGGTATACCGGCCCTTATGAAATAACCTTGGTGAAACTGTCCGTTGATGTAAAAATGCGAAACGGCTGTCCATTATCCGGCCTTATTCGGTAAACGGGCATAATTGTTCGTTCAAAGGGGAATAGTTTGCGGTGATGCCAGGTACTTCGCGGTATCGCATCAACCATCATAATATCCTGCTGCCGCGTTCAGCCGCTTTTTTATTCTTGATGCCAGTGTGCGTGGAGACAGCACCTTTACATCATCTCCGAAACCCAGTATTTCCCTTTCCAGCTCAAAGTTCAGAACAACATCAATGCGGATAATGATACCATCGGGCTCTTTACTTAACAGCATCTGGGAGTGGTGTATCGGTTTGGTGAGTACGTATGGCGCCTGGTAATTCTTCACAAACAGGATCACTTTATGGGCCCTGTCTTTCTCCGTTTTGGTAACGCCCAGCAGATCGTCAAAATATCTTCCAAATTCAATGCCTTTATAAGGCACAAACTTTTCTTTTACAAGTTCCTGGAAGCTAAGGATCCTGTCCAGCGCCATTGTTGACAAGCCTGTTTTTTTCTGCTGCTGAGCGATCAGGAACCAGCGGTTCCGGTATTCTTTCAGTAAATAAGGATAGCAAATGAGCTGTTGCGGTTGTGTTGCCCTGAATGACTGATATTCCACCAGCAGCGATTTTTTCTGCAGGATAGCCTGGTACAACGGATTCAGGTGTTCCAGCCCCTTGAGCAGCCGGTTACCTTCAAACTGGATATGCAGGTCTCCCGGATGTGTTTTCTGGTGAAGACTGTTCTCCAACCTTGCTATCATCTCGGTCATCTCATCAAAATAATTGAAGCCGTTGAACTGCTTCAGCAGGCCTACAATCTCTTTGAGCTTGTCTACATCGCCATCATTGATAGGCGCCTGCATAATACTGTATTCAGGATCGCTATAGCAGTAGAACTTTTTGTCTTTTACAACGATGGGTGCATTGTAACCCAGTTTATCGCTGCGCATCACCTGGAGATCCGCCTGTATGGTTCTGCGACTTACACCGGATGTAATACCTTCGCTTTCATATAAAACCTCGGATACTTTTTTAATGAGTTCTTCCAGCGTCCATTTGCGCATCCTGTTGCGCAGGCAGGAGTCGATGGTTTTGTAGCGTATCAGGGCAAGCTTATTAACAGACATAGTGCTGTAAAAATAAAAAGCGGAAATCATCGGCGCAATAGAGCTGCGCACTAAAGTGCCCTGCCAGGAATTAATTGTCATTAATGATCTGAGAATCATCTCAAAAAGGAATAATTTTTCAATGTAGCCCTACTGCGCAGGTGGACTGCGCAGTAGGGCATGTATCTTGCGACACAGATAATGAAGAATAATAACACAAAAATGAAAAACTTACTGAACGGCAATGACCTGATGGCAATTGGTTATACCCAGGGAAAGATACTGGGCCTGGCCCTGGAAACTGTTAAAACGCATTTTGAAGATCAGGCGCCGGAAGCCGTTTTATTACAGTTGCAAAAAGTAAAGGATCAACCTGAGGCTTTCCTGGATAATGCCCAATGGGAAGAGCTGGCTACTGCGCTGATAGAAGCCGCTAACGCGCAGCAAGATGATACCATTGCATTGGTGGAGCGAGCAGGAGATTACGCCATCTACGGCGATGCATATATAGAAGACGGGGCACGTCAGCAAATGGATATAGCCATGAAACTGCCTGTTACAGTGGCAGGCGCCTTAATGCCTGACGCACACCAGGGTTATGGGTTGCCTATCGGTGGTGTACTGGCCGCCCGTAACGCGGTGATCCCATACGGAGTAGGTGTGGATATTGGCTGCCGTATGGCCCTGACTATTTTTGATATACCGGAAACGCATTATACTGCCAACTGGGCTAAATATAAAAGAGAACTGATCGCCCAAACCAAGTTTGGTGCGGGAGAGGGTTTCAAAGGTGCAGGCCGCGCGGATCATGAAGTATTGTCCAGCGATGCGTTCAATACCGCACCTTTTATCAAAGCCCTTCATGATAAAGCCTGGGCGCAGCTCGGTACCTCCGGTGGAGGTAATCACTTTGTAGAATGGGGGATAGTCGAGTTTGCAGAACGCGACGAGGCGCTGAATGTAGATAAAGGCCGTTACCTGGCCTTGCTGAGCCACTCCGGTTCACGCGGACTGGGCGCTACCATTGCAGGACATTATACCCATGTTGCAAAGGAACTGTGTAAACTGCCTAAAGAAGCGGCCAACCTGGCCTACCTGGATATGGCTTCGGCCGCGGGACAGGAATACTGGCTGGCGATGAACCTGGCGGGAGACTATGCTTCGGCCTGTCATGAAGTGATCCATCAGAAGCTGGTTAAGGCCATCGGTGGTCAGGTACTGGCAAAAGTGGAGAATCATCACAATTTTGCCTGGAAAGAACGCTGGAATGGTGAAGAAGTGATCGTACATCGTAAAGGCGCTACACCAGCCGGTAAGGATGTAATGGGGATCATACCAGGCAGCATGACAGCCCCGGGATTTCTGGTGCGTGGCAAGGGAAACCTGCCATCCATTAATTCCGCGTCGCATGGCGCCGGCCGCCAGATGAGCCGCAGCAAAGCGATGGCGCAGCTTAGCAAAGCTGATCTGCAGGCAGTGCTGAAAGCCAGTAACGTTACCCTGATCGGCGCGGGACTGGATGAAGCGCCTATGGCCTACAAAGACATCAACCTGGTAATGGGCGCACAACAGGAGCTGGTAGATGTGGTGGCAAAGTTTCAACCGTTAATGGTGCGCATGGCAAGCGATGGAAGCCGGGAAGATTAATGGAGATGAATAGTTTGTTGCGGCAGCGGTTTATGTATATTGTAATTGCAAAGGTATAATTAGGATAACAGTACTGTCTGGGTGATAGGGAAATGATTTACGCAAAAAGAAACTTAAGGGGTACTTTACGGTACTAACAGGGCATTAATTATGTTGAAAATAATACAATCCAAACTGTCTGATATAGAAGAACGGGAACAGGTTCGTATACTTTACGCATGTGAATCCGGTAGCCGGGCCTGGGGATTTGCATCACCGGACAGCGACTATGATGTCCGGTTTATCTATACCCGTCGCGCAAGTGATTATCTGAGCATCGTTGAAAGGAAAGATATAATAGAATTGCCGGTAAACGAAGTGCTGGACATCGGCGGCTGGGATATACGCAAAGCACTACAGTTGTTCCTTAAATCCAATGCGTCGCTGTATGAATGGCTGCAATCTCCAATTGTCTATTCGGAAGACAGTGGGCTAAAGGATGAGATGCTGTCGCTGGCCGCTACCTATTTCTCAAACCGGGCCGGCTGTCACCATTATCTTTCCATGGCTGCAAACACCCTTGAATACGAGCTGCAGGGTAGTGTTGTGAAGATGAAAAAATACTTCTATGCACTTCGTCCTGCACTCGCATGTCTGTGGGTAGTAGAGAAGAAAACTATGCCACCCATGCAATTCAGAGCGTTGCGTACACTTGTGGAGGATGCCCGCTGGCATTCAGCGGTAGACGATCTGCTGATACGGAAGCAGGCGGCAGATGAAAAAACTGTGATACCGCCTATACCTTTGCTGCACGAATGGCTGCAGGCAACATTGGCGTACTGCAGGCAACAGTCGGCTGACATGCCACGGCTAAAGAACGATACAAATACATTAGATAACCTGTTCAGGAAATATATCCACCCTTATGACGTTTGAACAGCTGGTTACTGAGCCGCATCATCTTTTGCTTAAATGTATCAGTGGCAGCAGGGCCTATAACCTGCATCTGCCATCATCGGATACAGATGTGAAGGGCATCTTTGTGATGCCTCAACGAGCACTATATGGACTTGAACAGGTGGCCCAGGTGGCCAACGACACCAATGACGAAGTATATTTTGAGATCGGCAGGTTTATAGACCTGTTGTCGAAAAACAACCCGAACATCCTTGAGCTGCTGAGTACACCTAAGAAATGTGTTTTATTTAGTCACCCGTTGATGATGCTGATAAAACCAGCCGATTTTCTTTCCAGGCTATGCAAGGACACTTTTGCCGGGTATGCAAGAAACCAGATCAAAAAGGCCAGAGGCCTTAACAAAAAGATCTATCGTCCCATGGAAAAGGAGCGTAAGGGGGTGCTGGAATTTTGTTTCGTGGTATATGAAAACAAAAGTGTACCACTAATACAGTGGCTTACAATGCAGGGCTACAGACAGGAGGAGTGCGGGATTACACAGCTATCGCATTTCAGGGACGCCTACCTCATATATCACCAAAGCCAGCTCCCGGCTAATGACAGGCTGAAAGGCATCGTGTCCGGGGATACGGCTAATGATGTGCAGTTGAGCGCTGTTCCCAAAGGGATCAATGCGTTGGTGGTTATGCATTTCAATAAAGATGCCTATGCTGTGTACTGCCGGGAATATAATGAGTACTGGGAGTGGGTGGAAAAGCGTAATGAAGCACGCTTTCAAAATACGCTCTCCCATGGAAAGCATTACGATGCCAAGAACATGATGCATACATTTCGCTTGCTGGCAATGGCAGAGGAAATTGCATTAGAGCACCGGGTGATCGTCTATAGAAATGACAGGGAGTTCCTGTCGCGCATCAGAAGCGGTGAATTTCAATTTGAAGAACTACTGCGTATGGCAGAAGAGAAGCTGGAAAGGATAGAGGAATTGTACAAGCGGTCTTATCTTCCCGAAGCGCCGGATTTGGGAAAGGCTGCGGCATTATTAGTGCAGATCAGGGAATCGTTTTATGTACGATGATGGAATAATACCAGCATTGTGCAAGTGTCTGATCTTTCCTGAGACTGCCCTAACCCCATCACATTTTCAGCAGCTGGTCCCACATCTGCTCGTTCACAACAACACCTTCCTTTTCACTCTGAATACGCTTGCGTAAGGTATTTTCACCGGGATAGGAGATACGCCCACCTGGTTTATCGGGTGTGCTGTTTCTGGTATAGTTGAGTATTTCCTCTATGAGATTGGTATGCAGATCGGGTTTATGCAGACAGATAAAGCACTGTGATACTCCATATTCTTTTTTGTCTGCCGTTATGCCGGCTGTAGAACGGCCGCCGCTTAGTGCAGTCAGCACTACATCCAGCAGCAGCGCCAGGCCGGAGCCTTTCCAGAAGCCAACAGGAAGGGCGCGTTTGGTTTTGCGGATAGCTACCGGGTCTGTACTGAGCTGACCGTCCTCATCATATCCGCCTGCTACCGGCAGGGATTCGTGCTTCAATTCGTATTCCTGCATTTTGCCGTAGGAGAACTGAGACATGGCCATGTCCAGTACAATATGCCCTTCTTTACGGGGTACAGCTATTACCAGCGGGTTATTACCCAGCACAGGTGCTGCACCGCCCCAGGCGGGCATACCTGCGATGGCGTTGGTGAAACAGATGCCGATACAGCCGGCTTCTGCTGCCTGCCAGCCATAGGTACCGCCCCGCATCCAATGGTTGGTATGCTGCATGGCCACTACACCTGTACCATGTTGTTTTGCTATCTCTATTGCACGGCTCATAGCCAGGGTGGCATTGTACATACCGGGGCCAAGGTTACCATGCCAGGTTTCAATTACGCCGTTTGTATGCAGCAGTGACGGGGATGCCGCAGGATTTACCAACCCATCTTTTACATACTGTACAAAGACGGGAAAACGGTTCAGGCCATGGGAGTGGACACCATCGCGGCTGTTGCCTGCAAAGATGGATGCGCATAGTTCCGCTTTTTCTTCCGGGAAAGAGAGCTGCAAAAGCACTCTTTTAAATTCCTGTTTCAGTTGTTCAAATGGTATCCTTAACATATTAACAAGTTACAAAAGTTAAAATAATCCAACTTCTCCGGCACATTGTACCGGTTTAAACTACTACTTTTTTCTAGTTTTGCAGGGCTTCAATTTACGGTTATCATGCAGAGTAAATCCCTGGGGAGATCGGATACATTGTTTATGTCGGCTTGTGCAGGCCTTGTGGTGGCCAATATCTATTATTGTCAGCCGCTGATAGTGCTTATTGCCAGGGATTTTAAACTGCCGGAGAGCCGTGCGGGGCGTATAGCCTGGCTGACCCAGATAGGTTATGCCTGCGGTCTTTTATTGCTGGTGCCTTTAGGCGATATCATGGAGCGCCGCAGGCAGATACTGATCTGTATGGCGGCCACAATGGCTTCTCTGGCGCTGGCCGCCTTATCTCCCACATTCCTGGTGCTGCAGGTAGCCAGTTTCCTGATAGGCGCCAGTTCCATATCTGCACAACTGATACTGCCGTTGGCTGCTCACCTGGCGCCTGATGATAAACGCGGCAGTGTAATAGGCACTATCATGGGCGGCGTGATAGTGGGCATTCTGGCTTCGCGCTCTGTAAGTGGCACCCTCGGCGGACTATTCGGCTGGCGCGAGATCTACTTCATGGCATCGGGCATTTGCGCTCTGCTGCTGGTCATGATGAGGGTGCGTTTTCCGCAGAGTTATCCTGCTTTCAAAGGTACGTACCGCCAGTTAATGGCATCGATAATATACTATATCCGTACGCAACCTGCCCTGCGACAGGCGGCGTTCCGTAATTTCATGTCATTTGCGGCGCTCAGCTCCTTCTGGGTTACTATGGTGCTGTTCCTGTCTGCACCACCCTTTGGTTATGAGAGCGCTACCATCGGCCTGTTCGGACTGGCGGGCGCTGCCAGCGCACTGGTATCTCCGCTGGTGGGTAAACGTAGCGATGGCAAAGGGCTTTTTACGAACATATGGATAGGGCTGATCATGGAACTGGTCAGCTTTGGCGCCTTCTATTTCACCGGCAACAGCCTGTTCCTATTGATACTGGGCATTATACTGGTAGATGTGGGCCATCAGACCATACAGATATCCAACCAGACCATCATCTACTCCCTGATGCCGGAGGCACGCAACCGTTTTAACACCGTATTTATGACCAGCACCTTTATAGGCGGTGCATGTGGCTCTGCCATCGGCATTGGGCTCTGGAACCTGGGTGGATGGCCGCTGTTTTGTGCGGGCAGTGCGTTAATGGTGCTGGTAAATGTGATCACTACCTGTATTGTATCCGCAAGATCCGGTTACACTGCCGGAAATCGAATCGCGTAAAGCTGCCTGTTACCAGCATAGCTTTTTCTCCCGGCAACTGTAATACCCTGCTAATGGCTCCATTTACATCGTTTGTGCCCATGTTAATGCCGCCATTGGTGTTATAGGTGGCATGCAGGCTACCGTCAGGATTCAGTACGGCAAAGTTGTTTCGCATTACATCATTGAACCTGGTAAAGGCTCCGCTTAATACGATCTCTCCCTGCGGCATAATGCTGATGTTATAAATGGTACCATCCACACCTTCACCTGCCTGCAGGGAAGGGTCTAAAGTGCCATCCGGCTCAATACGCGCCAGGTGTGGTACCGGTACGTTGGCATAGGTGGTAAAAGGCCCTGTAACAAGATATTTGCCATCTGGCTGTACGGCCAGGTCGTATATTGGATAGTTAGCCGCCGTGCTGCTTTTAAAGGTAGGGTCCAGGCTGCCGTCTGTATTCAAACGGGCAATGCGCTGCACTTCCTGACCGTTGTATTTGGTAAATGTACCGGCAATCAGCAACTTACCATCCGGCAGCAGGATCGAACGGTTAATAGCACCGTTAACGCTTTCTTTACCACGGTGGTTAACCAGGTCATAATTGTAGCTGGTATCCAGGCTGCCGTCTGTGTTGAGACGGGCCAGGTAGTTGACCATTGTAGAGTCCAGGTGCAGCGAGTCTGCACCGTTGACAGCTACCAGGTTAAAGTTAGGCTGCACATAATAACGGAAATAGCCAACCACTATTATTTTGCCATCCTGCTGTACATGCAGTCCTGTAACGATGCCAGACACGCCTCCTTTCAATGCCGATGCCGGTTGTACTTTACCGGAGGGGCGTGTTATGTTCTCGGTTTCCAACCCGCCGTTATTATACAGGCGGGCAATGCTGCTCACAAAAGGCAACCCTTCATAACTGGCAAAAGTTCCGCCCACCAGGTATTTACCATCAGGTAAGGTGGCAGCGGTTATTACCACAGCGGGCGCGCCTGTATTTTTTCCGTACCGGAAAGATCTGTCCAGTGTGCCATCGCTGTTAATGCGTGCTACCCGGTTTACCCCTCCGTCTATATTGGCATTGTCAAAATTTGTAAAATCCCCTACTATCAGGTATTTCCCACCCTCTACTGGAATAATATCCTGGATGGCGTTATTGGCGCCGCGGGCGCTGGGATATACCGTGTCGGTTTCCATTACGCCCATTACCCTGAAAAAGGGGCCAAAGAAATACTGTTGCCCCACCCGGGCGGTGATGTTACCCGTACTGGCGAAGGGCGGCACCTTTACTTTTACAGCAGAATCGGTAACGGAAAGAATGGTGCCTGCCTGGCCATTGAAGAGAATAGAAAGCTCAGCCTGGTGGTCCCTGAATCCTTTTCCGCGGATGGTGATCTCATCATTCACATATCCCCTGCTGGGCGATATGCCGTCCTTGCTGATAAGAATAGCCGGTGTTACGGTATCCTGGTAGGGATCTTTGCCGCTTCGTTCCACATTGTCCTTGCTGCAGCCAGTCAGGTATAGCCAGGCTGCTGTTATGATGATAAGAAAGTTAAATAGCTTCATCTGATCAGTTTTTATTGTTCCAGGTATTGTTGCGCCAGCCTTATAAAGGTGCCACCACGGAAGCCGAATACATGGTTGTTATTCAGCACATGCAGCACGCCGTTATTCGGTTGTATATCAGAGGTGGCTACTACAACGGATGGATTGTTCTGAAAGTTCTGCGGATCGTAGGTAATGTCTGTAAGGCGGATGATGCGCGGGCCCACGGCTTCTACATTGTTATAATTCTGGTAAATAAGCCCGATGTTCAGCACATAGCCGCCATCCATTACATAGTTAATACCCGGATAGGCGTATACGTTAAACTGGTCTACCCTGGCAAACTGTTTGGCCAGGTATTTTCCTTTCAATACGTACATGGAGAGAAAGTGCCGCCATACTTCCGGGTCAATATCCTCCAGGTGAACGGAGTCTTGTATGTTGTAATAACGGTAATCATTCAATGCATCCATTACTACTTTCACGGCATCGTCAGTAGGTGTAAAGAAGGTAACGGTATCATGCTGCAGCATTTCCTTCATCCCTGCACGGTCTATGATATAGCTGATGGTATCAAACCAGTAGGGGTTACTCGCTAAATAATCATAAATGCTGCCGTTGTAATGCGGGTTTGCCAGTCCGCCGTCTACATAGTAATCTTTCTTGCAGGCGTTCAGCAGCAGGATGCTGAACACTAAAGCAATAATAAGGTGCAATCTTTTCATAGATCAGTATTTATCTGGACCAGAATTCATTTTGGATGATCATCGGGTTGTTCCTTACAGCTCCCATATCAATGGGCCAGGTCCAGGCGCGGCGCTGGAACTGCTCTGTTGTAAGGAAATTTTCGCACTGGTTCCTGTCCATTACACGGCCGGTGCGTACAAGATCGTACCACAGGTGCCCTTCACCCCAGAGCTCTTTGGCGCGCTCCAGGAAAATGGCGTCTTGTAAGGCCTGGCCGCCACCGCCGCTATAAACGCGGGCGCCTGCCCGGTCCCTGATCATATTCAGGAGTGCAATGGCGGGGGCATCCTGTCCCAGGTATGCGAGGGCTTCAGCACGCAGCAGGATCAGGTCTGCATAGCGGAACAGGATGAAATTGGCATCATAGTCACGGGTATTGGGATTGGACACGGATGAGAATTTGAGATACATGGCAGACTGCGGGTTCTTTGTACTGTAAGGATCATCGAACCATATATCAAAGCGTTTGTCTGATTCCCCTGCAGGATAGATCTTGTCCAGCCATTCCCGTTTAGGGGTTATCTCGCTGCCAAAGCCACCGTACAGGTTACCGCTGCTGTGGATAATGGGCTCATGGAGCACCCATTGAGCGATCAGCGAGTGGAATTCCACGCCGTAGTTAATATCCAGCGACAGTTCAAAGATGCCTTCCAGTGAGCGCCCTTTGAAGATGGTCTGGAAATCTTCTTTGGTGTATGGCAGCAGCTGGTATACACCCAGGTCCATTACCTGTTGGCCAAGTGCCGCCGCCTGCTGCCAGCATTCCTGCCTTTTAGCGGGCTCAAATCCGGCCTTCCACATATACATATGCGCCATGAGTGTAAGTGCAGCGCCCCTGGTACCGCGCACTGCCCGGAAGGTAGGATCATCGTAAGATACCGGCAGGTCCTGCTGGCTGTTGCGGAGGTCCTGCAGGCAGGTATCCAGCACTGTCAGCATACCTGCGCGTGCCTTGATCTCTGTATCGTAGGGATTTAACTGAAGAGGAACGTCTCCGTAAAGCCGTACCATATAGAAGTAGATAAAGGCACGCAGGAAGCGGGCTTCTGCTACTAAAGCTTTTCGTTCCCGTTCGCTGAACGAAGGATCTGCTATGCCGGGTATACGGTCTATACAAAGATTGGCGGCGGCAATGGCCCTGTAGAATTGTGTCCAGTTCCTGGGTCGGTCAGAACCGTCAGAGCTGCCAAGGTCTGAGCCCAGGAGATCGTTACGCCCCATGGCGGCCAGGTTCCGTTTATCAAACCAGTTCCACCAGCCCGGCCTGAAATCGCCGGTGTTGTACAGCGTAGATTCCAGAAACTTTTCCAGCAGCAACCGGTATGCACCATTGATCGCTTTTTCCGCATCATTCTTATTCTGCCAGAACTCCGCGCCGGATAAGGTATCCACCGGTTTTACTTCCAGGAATTTTTTACAGGAAACGGCCAGCAGCAGTAAGCCCGCCAGCAGTCCTGTTTTATATCGTGTATACATAATCATGCTCTTTTGCGGTGATCAGAATTGTACTGCGAGGCCCAGGGTAAAGCTGGTGGCTGATGGATAACCGTTAATGTCATCACGGCCCAGCGAGGTTACCGTTTCGGGGTTAGGACCGGAATAAGGCGAGAATATGCCCACGTTGTATGCCGTGAAATAGGTACGTAGCATGCGCATTTTCAGCCGCCGCATAAACTCCTGTCCGCGGAAGGTGTAGGCAAGGGTTATCTGGTTCAGCTTAAAGTATGACCCATCTTCCTGGAACAGTGTCTGGTCAAGCCTGTTAGGCAGCACCGCCTGCGCATGATAGATGTCGCCAATAGCGGGGTATTGCGCAATGTCGCCGGGTTGTTTCCAGTAATTGATCCTGTTCAGGTCATAGTAGTTCACCGGGCCTTCTGCTGAGCCGCCTATCCGTAGTTGCTCCGGGAATTGTGCTCTGTACAGACGGGCGCCCATCGCGTTATTCAGGATGCTGCGTTTAATCAGGAATGAGCAGAACACATTCAGTGAAAAGCCGCGATAGGTGAAGTTGTTGGTAAAACCGCCTGTTACCAGCGGGTCGGGATTGCCCGTGATCACATTATCATCCGCATCGTCCAGCGCGTAATCTCCGTTTACATCTGTCCATATAGGGTCACCTCCCTGGAAGTATTGGGTGCCGTTGCCGCGGAAGGATTTATACCGTACCCCTTTTACCGGGTCTACGGGCACCTGTCCTGTAGTGGGATAGATGCCGTTTGTTTCATACAGGTAATTGCTGATAGGGTTACGGCCTACCTTTAGTGCCAGTTCTTCCCAGTAAGGCGCTCCCTGTGTTTGCCGGTAGAACTGCACGCCGCCGGGCAGCCTGGTAAGCACGCCCCTGTTGTGTGCACCATTCACGCTTACCGTCCACTGGAAAGCGCGTTGATTAGGAGAGCTGATCGGCCTGGCCGTAATGGTTAACTCGTGCCCGTAATTCACCAGGCTGGCACCGTTTACCTGTACGCGGTTAAAGCCTGTTACATCCGGCAGGTAAAGATCGCGGATCAGGTTGTGCGAGTTTTTGTAATAGGTGTCATAGATGAATTCCAGCCGGCCCTTGAACAACCCAAGGTCTACACCAAAGTTGAACTGGTTAGACTTTTCAGGGCCCAATGACTGATTGGCCATTACATCAAAGTTGGGTGCAATGGCCGGGTTGTTATTGTAGTTGTTATACACCTGGTAGATACCCAGGAAGTTGGGCAATGTAGCGGCAGCACGACTGTTGGAACCATAGGTGACACGTATGGAGCCGTAGTCCAGCCAGTTCAGGCGGCGGAACAGCGCTTCCTTGCCAAAGTTCCAGCGCACACCTACTGCAGGGTTTTTGGTGTATGGGTTGTTAATGCCTGCAGAGGAATTACCGTCCAGCCGGTAAGAGAGGTCTATACTATATTTTGTACGGAAGTTATAGGAAACGAATCCTGCCCAGGAAAGCGCATGGTAGAGATACGAAACGCTGGTACCATTTACATTGGTGCCGTTGCCATCGTTCCAGGGATTGCCGGGATAAAAGCGGGGAGAATATCCACGCGGGCCCCAAAAGTAATCACTGGGCCCATTGCGTATGTCACGCACATGCTGATTATCGGTTTTGATATTCACCTCGCTGAAAACACTGGCATACAGGTTATGACCGCTTTCAACATTCAGCGGGTTGGAGCTGAAATTATAATTGATGCCGTTGCGCGTGTTCAGCTCATCATGTCTGCCTACAAAACCATACAGCAATGTCTGGTTGTTGTTGGCAAATGCCTGGTTGAACCTGTCGCGCGTGTCTGTATAATAATCATAGGAAGTGATGGAGTTTACGCGCAGGTTACGAAAAAGCTCATAGTCCATATCCACAAAGCCACGGATGTTAATGGTACTGTTATCATCCATATTATTTTCATAACCGTCAAACTGGGGGTTACCAACAAACCTGGATGGGCCGGGTAGTAAGGAGGAGGTAAAGGCATCGCCTGCACCGTTGCCGGTAAGGCCGCCGCCGTTGCCCCGCTGTTTTTGTCCCAATGCGCCAAATAGCTGTGTACTGATGCGCAGGCGGCTGTTAGGTTGTATGTTCAGCTGCATATTAAGGCTGTACTTATCAAAGCCGGTGTTTTTAATCACGCCCTGGTTGCGCATATAGGCCAGGTTGGCTTTATAGTTCAGCTTTGGTGAACCGCCGCTGATCTGCACATTGTTCTGCGTATTGATGGTGGTCTGATAGAACAGCCCCTGCCAGTTGGTAGAATTATTATAAAAGCCGTTAAGACTGTCTGTGAGGAACTGCGCATTCTCCAGCCGGTCGCGCGCTTCCTGCATATCCCTGCTGTGATACAGGATGGAATTGATGCGATATGCCCGTTCCAGGGCGCCACCCCAGGTAGGCCGCAGTTGCGGGGCCAGGTTGATGAATACGTTGCTGTTGATGTCTATCACCGGTGTCGGCGAGTTTCCCCGCCTGGTGGTAATCACGATCACTCCATTAGCGCCGCGTGAGCCGTAAAGAGAAGTGGCCTGTGCGTCTTTCATGATCTCTATGGATTGAATATCGTCAGGAGGTATCAATGCCAGTGGTCCGGTGGCCGCACCGGGTTGCAGCATGGATTGTGAGAAACCACCATCGTAGTCTACCGGTACGTTGTCAATCACCAGCAGCGGGTTATTGGTGGCCAGGTACGTCTGGTCACCGGTGCCGGTGATGCTTAGCTGGGAAATACCGCGTATAGACACTGTTCCGCGAAAGCCGGGTGCACCTGTATTGTTCTGGATATTGAGGCCGGCCACTTTACCTTGCAGCAGTTCCTGCACACTGGAAACAGGTACATCCTGCAGGTCTTTTCCCGAGATAACGGCCACAGAACCTGAAACAGTTTCTTTGGTGCGCTTCTGGTAACCCACTACAACCGCTTCTTTCAGGGAGCGGTTCTCCGGTGTAAGTGAAAGGTAGAGTGTTGGTTTTGTGATCTTCATCGTCACTTCCCGGTAACCTACAAAGCGGAACTGTACTGTTTTTCCTTCCTGCACAGAAAAACTGAAGTTGCCCTGTACATCCGTGATGCCCAGTCCCTTTTTGGCCTGCACGTCTATGATGGTAACACCGGGTAATCCTTCCCTTGAGTTTACATCTGTGATCCTACCCTTGACGGTAATGGTCTGCTGTGCGTAAGTCATGCTGCAGGCCATTAAAAGGGCCAGGACCGTAAAGCATAATTTATAATAGTAGTGTATCTGCATAACGTACTTTTTAATCGTCCTGGAATTTTGGATTGAGCTTGAACTTGAAGACTACTTCCCACTCGCCTGGTTCGTAGATGGCGAAGTTGAGCCCTATGCCGGCGTTGTAGCGGCGCCCAAAGGAGATGCGGTTATACTGGAAGTTGATGTAAGCTTTGTCTGAGTTGCCGGAAACATCTGCCAGCATCGGGAAGGGATTGGTGATATCGTAGGTAACCGCTGTACTGTCTTCGTTCATCTTGCGGTTAAAGGCAAAACTTACGTCCTCTCCTATCATGCCGCTTCGGTAGCGAAGACTGTCCCAGCGGGTGAGGTTAAAACGGGAGAAAGGAATGGCCAGCGAGTCTTCATCAAACATCCTGAAGGTAAGCGTATTACCTTTTATACCTGTTTTGCGGAAGTATACATTCACGCTGTCCCTTGGCAGGGGTAGGTTCACCATATCCACTACGCCGCTGACATCAGGATGGGTAATGCCGCCCTGATCCGGTGCTTTACGAAGACCGGTGACGTCGTCAAACTCATATGGCTCATAGGGTTTGGGCCGGCGCACCTCCAGCACCATATTTTTGAATACCTTTTCTCCGCCCTTGTTTTTTACCCGTACGTCAAAGAAATAGTTGCCCGGGTTTACTTTAGTGGAGTCTGTGGTCCAGAAAAAGATCTCACCGGAATTGGGGCGTATATCCAGCACGGGCCTGCGTTCTGTATAACGCTTGGCCTCAATTTCGTCCACACTGGTTTCCCGGCCGCTGTAATAGTCTTTCCAGAGGCGGGCGGGCACCATCTCCTGCAGCTCCGGCGCGGCACTGCTGTCTGCATGACGAAGGTTCTCCAGGCGGAAAGTCAACGGCTGGGTGGAATAGTCGGCGTTGAAAATATAGGCGTATACATTGGTACGGCCCAGGTTCACCGGAAAGTTGGTCCGGTTGTAGTTCATGTTGTTGCTGAAGAAATCTTTTTCATCCGGGACCATGTCCTTATAGCATCCCACACCCAGTAAGGGCAGGAGGCCCAGGAATATCCTGCATATATTGCGTTGCATAATGTGCGGTTTTTAAAGTTTGGTAAAGACGAATTTGCTGATGTTATATCCGCCGGATTCCTCATAGAACCGCATGACGTGCTTGCCTGCCGTGAGGCTTACCTTTGTGTCTACCGTGATCCAGTTTTGCCAGCCACCAGTGCCCCGGCAGTTTACCGTACCCGTTACCGGTACGCCGTCAAACTCCAGGCGGAAGCTGCCTCCGCCACCATCGGCTGCTACCCGGAAGCCCACATTGTAGTCGCCAGTGGCCAGTACTTCTACCGTGTATTCCATCCATTCTGAGCCGTTGGTCCATCCAATGTTAAAACCGCCCTCACTGCAGTTCTCTATATCAACTCCTTCCGTTCTGTATTGATTGCCGTTGTTGTTAACATCACCATCGTGGTAGGCAAGACCTTCACCGCCGTCATCAAAATCTTCTGCCTCTATTGTACCCGGTATAGGCGAGGGCAGCCCCAGGTACGGCGACTGCACCGGGTTCAGTGAATAAGGGAAGGCCAACGGCACAAAAGAAACGAAGCCGAAAACATGCTTGCTTTCCAGTACATGAAGCCATCCATTGGTGGTCTGCAGATCAATACTCTGTGTAGTGGAGGTAGACCAGTCGCGGATGAAACGGGAGTTGTTCATATCACTGTACTGCAGTACCAGCGGACCGCCGCCTGAAATACCCGAAGCATTGGTGGAAGCTGATTTTCCGTTCATCCGGTAGCCATAGGAAAGCGTTGTAAGATTTACACCATCGGCATATTCCAGTGAATCAGAAAGTATTCTTCCGGGCAGCATGTAGCGGCGCAGCAGGGTATCCCATACAGCTACCGGTACACTGTCCAGTGTCCAGTTCCCGGGGAAGGCATATCTGCCCCTGCTGAAATTAAGATTGTAGAGTGCCGTACGTATGCTGTAATCCTGCGGGGCAAAAAAGGTGATACGGCCTTGTTTAAGCGTATCGGTCAGCCCTGCTTTATCTACCAGGTACAGTAAGGTATCATACAAACCCGGCTGTGCTTTCAGGAAATCATACGTGTTGACAGATACCTGCGTTACGGGTTTTGCATTGCGATACTCATTTTGTTTTTTACAGCTGCCTGCCAGCAGCAGTCCTGTTAACCAGAGTATGGGATGCGCTTTGTTGAATATCTTTTGCATAAGGGGCAGCATTATTTCCAGAAATTATTTTGCACCAGTGCGCTGTTACTTGCAAGGGCGCTTTTGGAGAGGGGCCAGTATACAGCGCCATTGTTTACGTCCTGTTGAGATAGCCCGGTAAACTGGGCTACCTTGTTGAAATGCACCAGGTCATACCAATACCAGCCTTCTCCAATCAGTTCACGGCGCCGCTCCAGGAAGATGGCGTCCAGCAGGGCATCGGCAGAAGGATTGCCGGGCAATGCCTTCAGACCGCGGCGGGTGCGGATGCTGTTGAGATCACCAATGGCATCGGCAATACCCAGGCGTGCCTTGCATTCTGCCTGCAGCAGGTACAGCTCTTCATAACGGAAGATGATAATGGCGGAGGAATAGAACCGCAGGGTAGGATTCTTTACCGCACTGTTCACCTGCTTCATTTTGTAGAACACCGGGAAAGCATCATTGAGTTGTGAGAAGAACATGGTGGCCCTTTGATCATTGGCTTCGCTGTAAATGCCCAGGATACTGTCTTTAGGCACATAGATCTCAGATTCGCTTTTGGGGATATCAGGTGCGCGTAGCGTCCAGTCTTCCAGCTGGCCGGTAGTGGAAAACTCGGCATGGTCAAAGTTCATGTCCACCTGGAAAATGTTGCTTAAGCCGCGCCCGCGGAAAGAGCCATCCAGCCTGGTGAGATCGGCGGTGCTGACGAAATTGTAACCGGTAAGGCCCTGGTTGTCTATTACCGTGCGGGTATGCAGCAGGGCATTGGTATAGTCGCCTTTCCAGGCGTAGAGGTGAGCCAGTAAGGTATGCGCCATGCCGCGTGTGGCCGAAATGTTGGTGTGGTGACCTTCACCCTGTCCCTGGTAGTCGCCCTGCTGTTCGGGCGATCTGCCATCGTATTTCCATGGCAGACCGTATGCGGCTGCCTGTGCCTCCTGTATGGCAAAGTCAAGTACCTTTTGCCAGTTCTCACGGGGCACCGGCGTGAAATTGCCATTGGGCACACTGGTAACAAGCGGCACATCGCCCCATATACGCACAATGTAATAATAGAGAAAAGCGCGGAGGAAGCGTACCTGGGAGCGGTCCAGCTCCATATCATTTACCGAGTAACGGTAATCGCGTTTGGTGACTTCGGGCAGTTTTTCAATGGTGACATTGCATTGGTTGATGGCTGCGTAGAAGCGCCGCCAGTCGCGCCACTGGTCCATTGTAGCAAAGCTGGCATTCAGGTTATTATCTGTCAGCGCCTGGAGGTCGCTGCGCCGGGTAACCTGGAAATCCCCTCCACGCATATCGCCATACACCCAGTGGGCGTTCTCGTTGACCAGGGCGGCGCGGAGCAGCCCGTAACAACCATAGGTGGCGGCGCGGGCGTCGTTCTTGTTTTGCCACATGTTCTCTTCCGTGAGCGCGCGTTTGGAGGGCTGATCCAGCATTTTGCTGCAGCCGGCGCCCAGGGTGGCGATCCATAGTAAAAGCAGGCTTGCATAAGTATATCGCATGAGAATAGTTTTTCAGGATCAGAATTGAAAGTTGAATCCCAGGGTAAAGCTGCGGGGGGCAGACCAGTTATAGTAGCCCTGATCATAACCGAAATAATCAGTAGCCTCTGGATCTCCTCCGGAATAAGGGCTCCAGGTCCACACGTTGTTGGCAGTGGCGTAAATGCGCCATTGTTCAATACCTGTACGCTGCATCCATTTTGTCCGCAGGTTATAGGCAAGGGTTATGGCCCGCATTTTTATATAGGAGCCATCTTCCAGGAACAGCGTCTGGTCTGGCTGGTAAGGATTAACCAGGCTCCAGGGATTGTAAAGGGGATATTTGCCGTAATCACCATCCTCTTTAGCCCAGTAGTTCACTTCCTTAATGCCTTTCATGTCATCTGCGCCTTCGCGTACGGCAAAGTCAAAGCGGTCTGCCATGGCCTGGTTGATGATCTTACGGCCAAAGGCATAATTGCAAAGCAGGTTCAGCTCCAGCTGCCGGTAGTGAAAGGTGTTGCTGAAGTAGCCTTGTACGGCGGGTACCTGCCGTCCTTTCATTACACGGTCTGCATCATTGATCACATAGTCGCCGTTAAGGTCTTTCCAGGCAGGATCTCCTGCCTGCAGCGTTACACCCTGGTAAGTCATTTTTCTGCCGGTGGAGGGGTTCACAGGTACCGCCGCATCCGTATCATAAATACCTTCATTGATCAGCAGCCAGTACCGGTCTACCGGTTTTCCTACCAGGAGCCGGCGGTTATTGATGGTAATATCCTGTATGCCGTTGGGCATGGCGAGTAATTTATTCTGGCTGGTGTAAGCAGATATGCCGGTACTCCATTGAAAGGAGCCATTGCGCAGTATATCCGCATCAATTGTGAGCTCATAGCCATAGTTACGTATGTCCATGCCATTGCGGATAATACCCGTGTAACCTGTTTCTTCCATTACCGGTATCTTCAGCAACAGGTCGCGGTCTGTTTTGCTGTATACATCCAGGCTGGCGCGGATGCGGTTATCCAGCAAACCTAAGTCCAGCCCAAGGTTCCACTGTTCTACGTAAGGCCATTTTATATGCTCGCTGATATAACCAGTGCCGAATGCGGCATTAAGGGCCGGGAAGGCATTATAGGTAGCGCTGTTGGGAAGGCCATTCCATCCTATATCTACATTATATATTGGGCCGTCCTTAAAGTATTCGTCCATTAGTATCCGCCCTACACGGCCGTAGCTGGCGCGGAGCTGCAACTGGCTGAACAGGGAGGCGCCTTTCATAAATTCTTCCGCGGTTACTTTCCAGGCGGTAGATATAGTGGGTGAGAACAGCCAGCGGTTTTCGCCCGGTACATTGGAACTGCCATCCCTGCGCAGGTACAGGTTAAGGAAATATTTTTCTGCGTAATTGTAGCCGAAGTTGGTATAGAAAGAGGCCAGGTTGGATTGTGTATAATCTTTAAAATTGGCCTGCAGGCGAAGGTTACCAAAAACACCTTCCTTGTTGGAGTCATCACCGGGCTTATAGATCTTGATGTAATCGCTTCTGCCCTTGTAGGCCTTGCCATAATCATATCGCCATTTGTCCCACTGCGCATATTGACCAAGGGTAACATCAATATGATGCCTATTCACAAATGTATGATCATACCGGATTGAGTTGTCCAGCATCATTCTGCGGCTGAGACCATCAAAGTTGGATACAAAGTTGTTACCATCGTTGATAGTGGTGGGAATGAACAAGTCACGGAAGTTCTGCCCGTAATCTATACTGAACCGTGTGTTAAGCGACCAGTCTGCTGGTAAGGTATAATGCAGGTTGGCCAGTACATGGGCATTGTTGTTACGGTTACGGTTCAGTCCATCTTTCAGATAGTGATAATACTCCTGCAGGTATTGTTTGCCTGGCGAGGGTGGGTTTTCGAAATTAACCAGGTAGTCTTCATCAGCTGCCCTGTCGCGGATAAACTCATTTCTTTTACGGGTGATGGCGGCTCCGCTGATATAGGTGGTCAGCATCAGGTGTTTTACAGGCATCAGGTTCACACCGAAGTTCACATCATATCGTTGCATATTGGTGTGATCTGCCACCCCTTGTTGCACCGAGCGACCCAGGCTGAAACGGAAATTGGCCAAACGCGTGCCGCCGCTTACAGCAGCCTGTATCCCGTTACTCAAACCGTTGCGGTAATAAAGATCATCCCAGTTGGCAGCGCCATAGTACCTTGACTGTGTGGAGTCTGCCAGGTAGCGGGGGAAGTTACGCCATTGCGCTTCGGTGGCATACTTCTCGTAGAAGGGCATACGAAAATCCCTTTCAAACCGCGCATTGACCACATCAACAGCAGGCCGCAGGCTGAGGCCTATCCAGGAATTTACCGCTACTTTCATGCGCCCTGATCGCGGACCTTTGGTGGTGATGCTGATGATGCCGTTGGCAGTCAGTGGGCCGTATTTAGCACTGGCGGCAAAGTCTTTCAGCACTTCCAGGCTTTCAATATCATTCACATCCAGGAAGGAAAGGATATTGGTTTCTGTACCCAGGCGGTTCACATCAAAACGTTGTATGTCGTATGGAAAAGGATGGTCTGGCACCAGCGGAATGCCATCAACAATGTAAGTGGGCTGCGCGTAGAACACATCACTGTTTTTCAGTAGCAGTGTGGCCGTGCCTCTTATGAAGACACTGTTGCGTTTACCTGGTTCGGCGCTGGGAGTACGTATATCCACACCAGTTACCCGGCCGGACAACATCTGATCAATACTGGCATAAGGCAGTTTTCGCAACTCATCGATATCGGCAGCAGCAACAGCGGCTGCCTTGTTACGCTGCAGAAAAAGTTCGTTGTTGGGAAAATGCCCGGTTGTATCCCGCGGCAGCAAAGGCGTTCGCTTTAACCAGGCAATGCTGTCAGTGGCGGCATTAATGGCGGTATCTTTGTTTTTATACACCTGTTGTGCATGGCTATATGAACATAACAGCATACAGATAGCTGTCCCTGTCAGTACCAGCTGCAGGGAGACGAAACGATTGTTCATCGGAATTAAATTTGGATGGTTACCTTACCGGATGGCAAATGACTCCCTTCACCAGTTCCTGGAGGTCTGGTGTGGCCCGGTTTCATAAGGGAATTTTCAGACAATACACATCCTGCATGCAGGATGACTGCATGCGGATAGGAATGCTGTTTTGCGCAAGGCCTTAACTACTGATCCGCTGCAGGATCAATGGTCATTTGCAAGCGCAATAAAGGAAGCCGTAAACATGGGCAGACGGGCATGCGTATGGCATGGCCTTTTGTGTGATGTAAAATTTTGACCTGCATGTGCAATCATTGTGGAATTCTTTAATGGACATTTCAGTGCTATACAATCTTATGGAATATGGTTCTGGATTAGCTTTGAAGGGCATTTGACAGTTTGGGCTGATGACGCGTGTTCGGGGATACTACACTGTTTCGTGGGCCTGAACAAAACTTAATCCGATGACGTATATAGTTCTTCAAACGGTTATGACCAAATATAATCAGCGGATTGGATTTTTCATAATTTTTTAACAATTATTTTAACTCCCGTAGTCAGCAGTATTTTTCAATGGATGAGTTTAGCCGTCGGCGTTATAGGAAAGAACAACGGAAACCGCTCATCTATTTTGCAGGCATAACAATGAACAAAGTAGTACATTTATCTATATCGCAACCAAAATCTATTTGCTATGGGAAAATGTTACGCGATCCTGTTGCTGTTATGCCTGCCGGTATTTTTACAGGCCCAGCACACACAGAAACCCGTATTGCACGGCCAGCACTGGATGGCTATTACCGGTAAACCACTGGCAGCTACCGCAGGAGCGATGATCTTTCAGCAGCATGGCAACGCGGTAGACGCAGCCTGCGCCATGATCGCAGCCACATCTACCATGTGGGATGTGCTGAGCTGGGGCGGAGAAACACAGGCGCTCATCTATAATCCTAAAACCAAACAAGTTATAGGCATCAACGCACTGGGCGTGGCTCCTACCGGCGCTACGCCTGCTTTTTACAAGCAGCGCAACATGCAATACCCGCCGGAGTATGGCCCGCTCTCCGCAGTTACCCCTGGTACTCCAGGGGGCATTCTCACCATGCTGGCGGAGTATGGCACAAAAAGCCTGAAGGAAGTGCTGGCCCCCGCTATGGAGCTGGCAAAAGGTTATCCTATAGAAGCGCAAACGGCCAATTACATCCAGGAGTACAGGAAGTGGATAGCGCAATGGCCCTATTCCAAACAATTGTTCTTTACCCACCCGGAGCGGCAACGGGTTGCGCCTGATGCCGGGGAGATCTTCCGTCAGCCAGACCTCCTGGTCACCCTGCAGAAAATGGTGGAGGCAGAGCAGGCCGCACTGAAGAAAGGTAAATCACGCAAGGAAGCTATTTACGCTGCCTATGACCGGTTTTATAAAGGAGATATTGCACAGGAATTTGTACGCGGCACCCGGGAACAGGGCGGCTTGATCACCCTGGAAGATATGGCTAACTGGAAAGTGCATATCGAGACCCCCATGAAGGTGAACTACAAAGGCATTGATGTTTATAAACTCTCACAATGGACGCAGGGCCCCGCCATGCTGCAGGCCTTGAATATCCTGGAGAATTTTGACCTGAAAGGAATGGGGTACAACTCTTCCCGCTACATCCATACGGTATACCAGGCTATGAACCTGGCCTTTGCCGACCGCGACTTCTACTATGGCGATCCGTATTTCCCGCCGGAAGAACCTATGAAAGGGCTGCTTTCCAAAGCCTATGCAAAAGAGCGCGCCAGATTGATCAACCCTGAAAAGAATGATACCACTATCGGCCCGGGAGATCCATACCCATTTGAAGCTAAACAGAACCCTTATTTTGATTTTTTAAAAACGTGGGGCCATACCGCTGTGTACCGCCCTGAAGAACCTATACAAGGTACTGATGATCCTTTCCTGAAAACATTCCAGAGCGGTACCACTTCAGTTGAAGCGGCAGACGAGGAAGGATGGGTAGTGTCAGTTACCCCGAGCGGGGGCTGGATCCCTGCCACCATTGCCGGCCGTACAGGTGTGGGTTTAAGCCAGCGCCTGCAGAGTTTCGTGCTGGACAAGAAAGAGAATCCCTTCAATGTAATGGAGCCAGGCAAACATCCCAGGGTTACCTTAACACCCACGCTGGCGCTGAAAGATGGAAAACCTTTCCTGTCCTTCGCCGTGCAGGGAGGCGACAGTCAGGATCAGAACCTGCTGCAGTTTTTCCTGAATGTGGTGGAATTTGGTATGAATGTGCAGGAAGCCGTGGAGGCAGCCAATTTTAACAGTTACCAGATGTATTCCTCTTTCGGGATACATGAACGCAAGCCCGGAGGACTTACCCTGCAGCAGAATACGCCCTTCTGGACCCGTAAGGAGCTGGCGCGTATGGGGTATAAAATAGACTACCAGGAACGTACCTCAGGCCCCATCAATGCCATTTATTTTGACTGGCTGCATGGCAGCTTTTGGGGCGGTTCCAGTAACCATGGTGAAGATTACGGAATCGGGTGGTAACAACACACCCGCATCCCTTTTAACAGCATATTGACATGCTATCGGAAAAATTGCACAGCTTCTCCAGCAGTACGCATAATTCCTCTCCTTTCTCCGTAAGCGAGTATACCACTTTGGGAGGCACTTCAGGAAAATGCTGCCGGTTGATAAGCCCGTTCTTTTCTAGTAGTTTTAACCGGTCTGCCAGGATATGATCCGTAATAGGCGCCAGTTCTCCCTTGATGCCGGAGAACCGGTTATTTCCCTCCTGGATGCAGAAAAGGATCTCCGTGATCCATCTCCTGCTTAACAATACCAGCATTTCATTCAGAGAGCACTTGTTTTCCAGCAAAGCCTGGTTTTGATAGTTGGTGGAGTTTACCTTCCTTCCCGCCATATCTATTTATTTAAGTAGTTACTAATTATATAGTGAGTTATTGCACACCTAACCCGGAAGTAGTTGCTTTGTTCCCTGAACGGAAATCATGCTTCTGGAAAATCTCCCGGCTGTTTTGAAGCCTGTTCCTTAAAATGGTTTTAGCCAAAATAATCGATTAAGCGCAAAGATCAAACTTGAAAAGTTTAAATGCGCCTGAAATTATATGGGCGGATCGTTTTTATACTTTTTACAGGAATAAAGACAGGCCGGATGACTAAAGCAAACAACCAGTAACAGTGAACAGTGTGTTACCCCCAATCTTACTATACAGCACACCCCAAATTCATAGTGACGTTCAATGGCGGATTCTAACGGCGGTGTAGCGGTCATCCAGACCCTACGCCGCTTCTTTGAAAAGCGGCGTTTAATTGTTTATATTTACGACATGCACCGATTTATTACTACCAGCAGCATCCGTAACGTTGTAACCGGGGGGATCTTACTATTGTCTGCATTAACAGTGAACGCACAACACGCTGAACCTTTACGCTATACCTGTTATCAGACCGGGAAACAAATAAACATTGATGGTAAACCAGACGAAGCCGCCTGGCAGCAGGCGCCCTGGACCAGCGACTTTACAGACATTGAAGGGGATAAACAACCTAAGCCGCCTTTACGCACCCGCGTAAAGATGGTGTGGGACCAGGAGTACCTGTACATCGCAGCGGAAATGGAGGAACCACATGTATGGGGTAAACTGTTAAAGCACGATACCATCATTTTCCATGATAACGATTTTGAAGTTTTCATAGACCCCGACGGAGATACAAAAGAGTATTTTGAAATAGAGATCAACGCACGCAATACCATATTTGACCTGTTCATGCCCAGGCCCTACAGTGAAGGCGGGCATGCCCTGATGACCTGGGACACGAAAGGTATGCGCACCGAAGTGCATATTAACGGCACACTGAATCAGCCTGCTGATAAAGACAAATCGTGGACCGTTGAAATGGCTATTCCCTTTAAAGCGCTTCACCTGCTGGGTGTTCCTATGATACCAGAAAACGGCACCACCTGGCGCATTAACTTTTCCCGTGTGGAATGGGACACAGAGATAAAGAACGGTCAATATGTAAAGAAGCTCAATCCTGCCACCGGCAAACCATTGCCCGAACATAACTGGGTATGGTCACCGCAGGGCGTCATCAATATGCACGTGCCACAGAAATGGGGCTATCTTCAATTTGCCACACAAACCGGCAATAATCAATAAATCAAAGAGGAATGGACAAGCGTAATTTTATCAAATCATTAGGGATCGGCAGCATGGCGCTTACCTTGCCTTCCCGTTCTTCCAAAGCGGCAGGATGGTCAGCATGGTCAGTAGGCCCGCAACAGAAAGGATCTCACCGTGTTTGGATCAATCCGGACCATAAAGAAACGGAAGCACAGATCCAGGAACGTTATGCCGCTTACAAAAAAGCCGGCATAGCGGATATTTTCTTTGAAGACGACAGTGAAAAACATTTCCGAATTGCCAAAAAGAACGGTATCAAAGCTCACCGCTGGATATGGACCATGAACCGTGCCCATGATAAGGAGCTGCTGACAACCCACCCTGAATGGTATACGAAGAACCGTAAAGGAGAGTCCTGCGCTACCCATCCGCCATATGTGGATTACTACCGATGGTTATGCCCCAGCAAACCGGAAGTGATCAATTACCTGAAAGAACAGGTAACCAGCATACTTTCAAAAGACTATGTAGACGGTATTCACCTGGATTATATCCGTTTCTGCGACGTGATCCTGCCGGTGAACCTGTGGAGCAAATACGGTATTGATCAGTCTAAAGAACTGCCTGAATACGATTTCTGCTATTGCGAAACCTGCCGCAGCGGTTACAAAGCGCAGAAAGGCGTAGACCCGCTGGATCTGGAACATCCTGACCAGAGCCCTTCCTGGCGTAAATACCGCTACGATCGTATTACCAATGTGGTAAATACACTGGCAAAGGTGGCCCAGCAACATAAAAAGCCGATTACCGCAGCAGTATTTCCCACCCCGGAAATTGCCAAACGCATTGTACGGCAGGACTGGACCAACTGGAACCTGAACGCTGTCTGCCCGATGATCTATCACGGCTTTTATAAAGAAGATGTAAGCTGGATCGGAGAAGCCGTGGCAGACGGGGTTAAAGGGCTGAACGGCCGCTTCCCGCTTTACGCCGGCTTGTTCCTGCCTGACTTCAACGGTAACATGGCAGATCTGAAACGCGGTGTTGAACTGGCGCTGCAAAACGGTGCTGCGGGTGTATCGCTGTTTGGAAATATCACGCCGGAAGTACTGGCGGCCATCAGTTGATAAACTGCCATTAAATAAAAGCAAAACGCCTGACGTACATTACGTCAGGCGTTTTGTATTATAAAGCCCCTATAGCTTAATCAATTAATGAATTAGGGCGATCTGCCACAGGCTTACCAAAATCATAATTCGGTTGCTTGCCCATTTCAATGGTCAGTGTACCGCCTTTCACAATATCGGCGTGCCTGATGTAGCTTTTTGTGTATGGTTTTCCGTTCAGCATAATACTTTGGATATACTTATTCTCAGCGCTGTTATTGATGGTTTGAACGGTAAATGTTTTACCGCCCGGTACCTGCACGCTGGCCTTGTCAAACAGAGGGCTGCCAAATACATACAGGCCCTTGGCCGGGTTAACCGGGTAGAAACCAACAGAAGATAACACAAACCAGGAAGACATTGCGCCTACATCCTCATTGCCTGCCAGCCCGTCTGGTTTCGCGGTATAGAAGTCGTTGATCACCTGCCTTACCTTTTCTGCGGTTTTCCATTGTTTACCGGCATAAGTATACATGTAGGTAACGTGATGGCTGGGTTCATTACCATGCGCATACATACCAATAAGGCCCGAAATATCCGGAGAGGCTTCTGCTCCCATATCGCTTTTTGCTTCAAAAAGGCTGTCCAGCTTTTTGGTAAACGGCTCATCGCCACCCATCAGCCCGATCAGGCCTTCCACATCCTGGGGTACCAGCCAGGTATACTGCCAGCCGTTACCCTCGGTGAAGTCGCCCTTTTCATGTATGGAGCGGAAAGGATCGTAGGGCGTTTTAAAGCTGCCATCGCTCATGCGGGGGCGCACAAATTTGATGGTACTGTCAAAATAATTCTTATAGTAGGCAGCGCGTTTGGAATAAAGCGCATAGTCATCCATTTTGCCCAGCTTCTTAGCCATGGCGGCAATACACCAGTCGTCTATCGCATATTCCATGGCTTTAGACACGGATTCGTATTCCTTATCTGCAGGAATGTATCCGCGCTCCTTCACATAGTTAAGGCCGAATTCGTTGCGGGTAGAGGTAACTTTCATCGCCTCCAGCGCAGCAACAGGATCAAACCCGGTAAAGCCTTTCAGGTATGCGTCTGCTATCAACGGTACGGCATGGTAACCCACCATACAATTGGTTTCGTTACCCATCAGCGGCCATACCGGCAGCTTACCCTGCTGCTGGTAAATAGCCAGCATAGAGTTCACAAAACTGTTCACCCGGTCTGTATGCAGCAATGTGCTGAGTGGGGCAGTAGAGCGGTAAATATCCCACAGGGAGAAAACAGTATAGTTGTCAAATCCCGGGTTTTTATACACTTTTTTATCTGTGCCACGGTAAGTACCATCATGGTCGTTGAACAGCGCCGGGCCTATCATGGTATGATAAAGGGCGGTATAGAAGACGCGTTTGGCACTTTCGTCCTTTGTTTGCACGTTGATCTTGGAAAGCTGCCTGCTCCATTTGGCATTGGCGCTGTTCACCATCTGGTTAAAGTCCCAGCCGGGGATCTCCGCATTGATATTGGCCAGCGCATTCTCACTGCTGACAGGAGAAATGCCCACTTTCAGCATTACCTGTGCAGGGGCTTTGTCAAAGGAAATCAGTCCTTTGGTGAATTTTGATTTCAGCTCATTGCCTTCTTTCTTCTCATCGCCCTCATATACGGCAAACTGTTTTACCGGAACAGAGCTGCGAATGGCGAACCATAAACGCTGATCTTCTGCCCAGCCCTTGGAAAAGCGGTAGCCTTCCAGGGTGTATTCGTCCTTCTGGCGGATATAGGTTTCTACCGGCGCATCCCATCCAATACCTTCTTTCAGGTCAACGATGATGTGTGCGGGCTTACCTTCCGGGAAGGTGTATTTATGAAATCCTACACGCTCGCTGGCGGTCAGCTCCACCTGTATGTCATGATCTTCCAGTTTAACCGCATAGTAACCCGGCCTGGCCGTTTCATTGGCATGTGAGTAGTGAGAGCCGTAACCGGAGGTTGGATTGTCCTGGGTGCCTTTACTGGTTTTTACACTGCCGGTGTAGGGCATGATCAGCACATCTCCCAGGTCGCCAATACCGGTGCCGCTGAGGTGCGTTTGCGAAAACCCGATCACCACACTGTCAGAATAGTGATAGCCCGAGCACCAGTCCCAACCCTTCACTATATTGGTTGGTCCTACCTGAACAGCCCCGAAAGGCACACTGGCGCCTACAAATACGTGACCATGGCCACCAGATCCGATGTAGGGATCTACATAAGCCAATGACTTGCTTTCCGGTAATTTTTTTGATTGTTTTTGTCCCTTTAACTGTACCTTGGCAGGTTGCTCCACCTGCGCTGTTGACTGAACGCTTGTTACCAGCCCTGAAAGGGCCAGTAAATACCATTTTAACCCCAAATTCATATGATCTGCTTTAAAAAGGCAAGATACGCCCTGTATCTTAAAATTGCAATTGTCCGCCGTATGTATTACATTTCAAGATAAACCCTGTACATGATCAACCAATTAAGCAGCCAGCGCATTCTTTCCATCGATGCTTTACGTGGCATTACCATCCTGGTAATGATCTTTGTCAACGAACTGGCCGGTGTAAGCGGCATCCCGGCATGGATGAAACACATGCCTGCAGATGCGGATGCCATGACCTTTGTGGATGTGGTATTCCCGGCTTTCCTTTTTATTGTGGGCATGTCCATACCTTTTGCCGTTAACCGCCGCCTGTCAAAGGGAGATAATTTTATGAAGCTGCAATGGCATATTCTCTGGCGTTCACTGGGCTTGCTGGTGCTGGGTTTTTTCATGGTAAATGCGGAAGGTGGCTACAATGAAGCAGCGATGGGTATGTCTATTTATTTGTGGTCATTGCTGTTCTATGTATGTGTGATACTGGTATGGAATGTGTATTCTTTTTCCCGGCAATGGGTAGTGTACCTGCTGAAAGGAATCGGTATCGCAGGGCTTATTGTACTGGCGTTCATTTACAGGGGTGGTGAAGATGGTACAGCACATATGCAACCGCACTGGTGGGGTATACTGGGGCTTATTGGATGGGCCTACCTCTATAGCTGCATTATCTACCAGCTATTTAAAGGCAACTTATACGGTATACTTGCTATGGTAGCCCTGTGCGTAATATTTTATGCCGTAGGAAGGCAGCCGGCAGTGCAGCAGTCTGCCTGGAAATGGATGGCGGGGCAGAGCGGCAATGCGGCACATGTATCGATTGTGCTGAGCGGCATGCTGCTGTCGCTGGTATTTTTTGACCAGGGTCTCAAACTAAACCGCCGGCAGCGCTACCTGTATGCGGCCGGATTTACCCTCCTGCTGTTGATAGCCGGTTATTTTCTGCGCCCATACTTCAAAATATCAAAGATATATGCAACACCAACCTGGTGCCTGTATAGCGCAGCTATATGCTGTATACTGTTCTGCTTTCTTTACTGGCTGATAGATATAAAACACCAGAGCAGGTGGACTCACTTTTTCCGTCCGGCTGCTGCTAACCCGCTGTTAACCTATATAGTGCCATTCGTTATCTATGCCTTGCTGCACCTGCTGCATATAAAGCTGCCGGGTATATTGCACACCGGTATAACAGGTCTGTTATGGTGTATATTTTATGCCGTAGTGGTTATGGGTATAGCAAAAGCATTAAATAAAGGAGGCATAAAACTCCAGTTGTAACAGTATACAAACCTGCTCCCTGTAACTTAATCAACCTTCAGCACGTTTTTCAATTACCGTCTTTATTGGTAAGCAGCTTTCTCCGGAGATACAGCCAATACCCGTAAATATGTTCAGCACGCTCCCACGCGTGCGGGTATAGTATTTGTTGTTCCATTTATTGTCAATCTATTAAAACCAATTGACCATGCTCAGATTATGCGTATTGTCTGCCCTGTTATTTACAATGGCCTGTTCTGATGACCCTGCACCTGGCCCTGCGCTGCGTTATTATGAAGTAGGATTTTCGGATTTCACTGATGAACGAGAACCCGGCGGCGCAGACGACTGGCGCGATACATCTTTTATAGTAGCCACTGCAGATACACAATTGATCAGGAAGATAACCGAACAGTTGGCACAGCCGGTTGCACAAAGACAGATAGTGAATGGTGCCCTGGCGCCGGGCAACGGCGGCTATAACCATAATGCCGCCCACAACTTTAAGTGGCATTTTAAAGAGGACGACTGGCACCTGACTGATATGAGCGCCGAAGCGCTCGACGGGCGTCCCTACAGCGATGTTGACTTACATAATGCCTATTGGCTGGATACGGTTAAACGATTCTCGCCATGGCACAGCTATATTAAAAATGAGATTACACCATGAAAATAAGCATAGCAACTGTTAGACTGAGCACTTTAATCATCCCGGCGGCCGTGGTTTTGCTGATGGCAGCCTGTAAGCAGGGCACACAACAACATACGGTAAAGATCACGCCCAGGAATACGGCGATCAATGAAAGCAACGCTTACAATAACCTGTTCCTGGACAGTACCGATGTTGAAAAATTCATAACAAAGCAACAGCTGAATGACACCATCGCCAATATGATGCGCAGTTTCTATAACGCGCGCAACTTTGAATATGCCTGGTTCGATACCCGGGGCCTTACAGAACAGGCCCTGGGTTTTCGTAGCCTGTATGACTACAGTACAGATACCGCTACAGCGAACAAACAGCTGGAAGCCCGCCTGAATGAGCTGGCGGCAGAAGATGATACTACCGTGTCTGCCCGCGATGCGGGTATTGTTAAAACAGAATTACAGCTCACCCGGCGCTTCATAGATTATGCCCGGCATACCTTTGATGATCCGGATCCGGAATTACTGGAACAGTTTATTCCTGTGCAACGGCATAAAACAATGGAGCTGGCGGCAGCTGTAGCGGCACGTATTAATGATAAGGGAAGTGATCACCCGGTTTACAGGAAGATGAAAGAGCTGTTGCCAAAGTATATTGATATTGCCCGGAAAGGGGGGTGGCCTGCTATTACTGCCGATAAGAAAAAGTACAAAAAAGGCGATCGTGGCCCGGCAGTGATGGCGATCAGGAAGCGGCTGCAGTTTACCGGCGAGCTGCCGGGAAATGATACCCTCGCGGTTTTTGACGACGCATTGGAAACAGCGGTAAAAACATACCAGCAACATCATGGGTATACGCCAACGGGTACCGTTACAGATACCCTGCTCACGGAATTGAACGTACCAACGGACGCCCGTATCCGCCAGCTGCTGATGAATATGGAACGGATGCGTTGGGCGCCTGCCGAGCCGGAGGGCCGGCTGATCATGATCAATATACCTGAATTTGTACTGCACGCCTGGAATGGAAAAGAGAAAGCATTTGATATGCCGGTGGTAGTGGGCCGTGAGGGGCAGCATACCACGATGTTCTCCGGCGAGCTTAACCAGGTGGTATTTAATCCATACTGGCACGTTCCCCGCAGTATTGTAAGCAAGGAAATCCTGCCCAAGCTGGAGAAGGACGAAAATTACCTGGAAGAAAATGATATGGAAGTTACCGGTGAGCGGAACGGCCTGCCAGTGGTACGCCAGCGGCCTGGCGAAAAGAACTCACTTGGAAGAGTGAAATTCCTTTTCCCAAACAGTTTCAATATTTACCTGCACGATACGCCCATAAAATCACTTTTTGAGAAGGATAAGAGGGCCTACAGCCACGGTTGCATCCGGGTAAGCGATCCCGCGAAACTGGCCCGTTACGTGCTGGAAGGCACATCAGGATGGGGCCCTGAAAAAATAGACAGCGCACTCAATAAAGGCGACAAAGAAAAATATGTGAAAGTGAAGCAGCCAATCCCTGTATTGATCGTTTATTACACCGCTGTAGCAGATGAACAGGGGCAACTGCAGTTCCGCGAAGATATCTACGGGCATGATGCGCGGCTGGCGCAGAAGATGTTCAGCGATGCGCCGGCCGCTCCATAATGCCGGTTTACATTACCGGTGTGCTCATCGCAATGCTGCGCCCCGGTTCTTTAAGTATTTTGGAACTGGTGATATAGTTTTTGTTAGCGCCGTACAGGAACAGGCAGGCGCCGTTGCTGATCGTATTGATGATCTCGCGGTGAACGGATACAGGTATGGCGGGGCAACCCAGGCTGCGGCCTATATATCCCTGGCTGTTAATCAGGTCTTCATTTACATAATCTGCTCCGTGCATTACAATAGCCCTGCTCATGGCATTGTCGTTAATGCCTTTTTCAGTACCCTTTAAGCGCAGTGAAAGCCCATGTTCACCTATGTAAGTATTATCGGTAATATAAAAACCAAGGCTGGTTTTATAACTGTTGAGCTTATTGGAGAAACTGGTAGCGTTCAGCTTGCCGGAATTCCTTCCGTGAGATACCAGCGTATTAAACAGTAACCGGGCATTCTTAACATCGATCACGAACAGGCGTTTCTGGTTGGAAGGAAGGCTGAAATCTACAATGGCGATCACACTGTCGTTTTTCAACCGACCCTGTTGCAAGAGATATTGAAACCCCTGTACGCCATAGGTAAATGCTTTCTGTGAAAGGCCCAGTCCGTTCAATTGAAGACTGTCATACACCATCAGTGTATTGCTGGTAGCATTTACTGTAGGGCTGGCTTTCTTTACTGCCTTAACAGGCCCCGTAGAAGAAGAGACATGGTCAGCAAATAAGAAAGTAAAAATGATAACTGGTAAGAGTAAAAATCTGGCTTTTTTTCGGATAGGTATACGCATCTGCACAACTCCTTTTACACTTGGATAAAAAATAGTTTTTCAAAAGATTGTCAGGTATAGTCACTTGAATAATAGGACAAAGGTCGGAAAAAATGACCGGAAACAGAAGCCGGAGAAGACTTTCATACATTTTTTAACATTTTTACGACAAAAAGGCAGATGAGCCCGGTAGAATAGTATATTTGAACCTTTATAAAACCCTAGCATACGCTATGAATACGAGCTTACCTGTGGAAGAAAAGCCACGAAAATGGATGGCGGTCGGCCTGACCTCACTTGTGGCATTATTGTTAATTGCCTGGGCTATTTACGGAATTGGAGAATATGGATTGGCGCTTTTTGTAATAACCCCTCTCTTCATCGGTGGATGTTCAGCTGTCATCTACGCCTATAAAAGAGCAGTAAGCTGCCGGGCGGTTGTGCAGACCGGTTTCTGGTCGCTTGGCCTGTGTATGGTGTTATTGATGGCGTGTGCGATGGAAGGCCTTATTTGCATTGTCATGGCACTGCTGCCGGCTATCTTACTGACCTGGGTAGGTAGTTTACTGGGATATGCACTGGTCAGGAAAACACCCGGCAAAACCCCACTGGCGGTATTGTTACTTACATGCAGCATTCCTTCACTGTCATTTATTGAGAAAAGCTATCCTCCCTCCCTCAATGCAGTTACCACCAGTGTAGAAATAAAAGCAACTCCGGAAACCGTATGGAGGCATGTCATTGCATTTCCGCAGCTTCCTGAGCCAACAGCCTTCATCTTTAAAACGGGTATTGCCTATCCTGTTAATGCCACCATCACAGGGGAAGGTGTTGGAGCTGTGAGACACTGCAACTTTAATACGGGTAGTTTTGTGGAACCCGTTACGGCATGGAAAGAAGCGCGTTTGTTGAAGTTTGATGTGGCGGAACAACCCGCGCCATTGAAAGAGCTTAGTTTCTGGGATGTGAAAGCCCCTCACCTGCATGACTATTTTGTTTCAAAACAGGGACAATTCCGCTTAATACCGTTACCTAACGGTAATACACTGCTGGAGGGCACCACCTGGTATTATCACAATATAAAGCCCGCTTTTTACTGGCGTCAGTGGAGCACATTTATTATTCACAAAATACACCAACGGGTGCTGGAACACATAAAACAACAGGCAGAAAAGTAAATGAGTAATGCAACAGGAAGACAAGGCATTTCATGAACAACAACTCGCAACAGCAGGGTTTACCGTCATTGACAATATATTTCCTGATGCCGATATCAGCGCTATCGCAACTGAAATAGCAGCAACTGTCAACGCCGGTCCGGCATTCCGTAAAACAAAAGACCTGTTTGCTATCCGCAGATTTTTAAGAGAAATACCTTCTCTTCGCAAACGGATCTTTACAGAGAAGTTGAATGATATTGTTCATTCACTTTTCGGTACAGACTATTTTGTAGTAAAGTCTATCTATTTTGATAAGCCGGCCCAATCCAATTGGTTTGTTGCCTGGCACCAGGATCTTACTATCTCTGTTGATAAAAAAGTACCGTTACAGGGATTCGGGCCCTGGACTGCTAAAGATGAGCAGTTTGCCGTTCAGCCGCCTTTGGAAATACTGAAAAACATCTTCACCATCCGCATTCATCTTGATGATACAGATGAAAACAACGGCGCTTTAAAAGTGGTTCCGGGCTCTCACCTGAAAGGAGTGTACCGCCCCGAAACTATCGACTGGAAGAAAGAATCGATGCTGACATGCAAGGTTAAAAAGGGCGGTGTGATGATCATGCGCCCATTGCTGCTGCATGCGTCGGACAGGGCTGCCGGCAATAAGAACAGGCGCGTTATCCATATCGAATTTGCCAACACTGCTTTGCCGCGGGAGTTGCAGTGGGCAGAATCACTCCATCCGGCATTATAATATCGTGTATACGGGAAGGGATTCGTACATCAGTAATAAGAAAGCCGGCTGCAACAGCAGCCGGCCCTTTTTAACAAGCAAACCATATAAACCCTGTCAATGTCTATGACCCCGTCCTCTTGATTTTTCCTTTTTCCAATTGCCGTGTTGCGGATGACCTTTAACCCTGTAATATTTTGGATCACGACTGTCGCGGATGATCACCTGGTCGTGGCGGTTCCGGTAACCTGCATAACGTACCTTATAGTTATTATGATGCAGCCAGGGATTGGGCTCATTGATCACTACCTTATGACTGTGGTAAATGTCATAGCCGCGGTAACGGGCCGGTAAAGCGCGCGCCCGCACCCAGCGCGTTCCATCAAGATATATGAATTGCCTGGAAGGCACATAGTAGTATGCTTCAATATCAGGCATGTAATAATATTCTGCATAATCATAACCTACAGGTCCCCATACCGGTTGACTGCCGATATTAAAGTTTACATTCACCCTCACCTGTGCATCGGCTTTCTGGAAAGCTATCGTACCGGTTAATAGTATAGCCAGCATTAATATTCGTTTCATACTCGCATATATTTGATCTGATAGTTAGACAGGCGCTGAAAATCGGGGTTTAAAGCGTTAACATTCTTTAACACTTGGGTTTCAGTTATATATGATTCTTTAAACAAACAAGGCGCCTTTAAAGGCGCCCTGCAAACATTTCTTCACAGACACTGGGTAAAACAATGGAGTAAGGCCGGCGCCCATGTTTACATCTCCCTGCAACGCATTAAACATTGAAAGGAAATGTAAACTGCGGCTGTGTGCGTGTGTAGACTACAGTTTGCTAAACTATCATTCACCTTTCATCCTGCCATTAACCATTTTGTTCATTTTAATAATTAAAGTTTCATATTATATATTCTGTCGCTAAAACAAAAAGTGGAGTATGCGTGAGTTAATAACAGAACAAGCCACCTGGAAAGGTGGCCTGTTGCATGTCAGCTTTTATTGTAACCTATAACCTTTGTAAGGTTAAATTTTAATAGCCCACATTTTGATGCATGTTCGGATATTGAATAAGAATTTCGTTGGGGATGGGCAAAGCTTTATTTCTGTCGTTAAAGCCGAGGGGCTCCAGCACCGGTGTAAGCCTGTTCCAGCGTTTCAGGGCCTCAAAGCGAAGTCCTTCCAGGCGCATATGGCGTGTAAAACTTGTGTATATTGCCTCCCGTAGTACATCTCTAAAGCCGGGATCTGCGGAGTAGGTGATTAAAGGGCGGTTCTCGCGCTGAAGCAATTTGTTAAGTTTATCTACTGAGTTTGGTAAGTCCCCTGTTTCAAATGCAATTTCTGCTTCCATGAACGTTACTTCCGCCAGGCGTATTTCTGGTAGAAACTGTCCTCTTTTAAAGAGCGTTTGCAGCGGCAAGGTTTGCAAACTGCCTGAGGTATTCCAGATAATCTCCTTGTTAGCTGCCTGGGTAAAGATGCTACTGGTGTCTGCTAATAATTCATAAGGGCCGACAGCCACGATACCGGCGGCAATAGCCGCATTGCGATAGTACCCGTATTTCATATAGATTTTAGCTAGCAAAGCCAGACTGGCGTTGGTGTTGAAAACGGGGTCAGTTACAGGCAGCCTTCCTGCGATTGCCGATAAATGGCTCATAAAGTTCACTATCTCGTCTGTGCTGGCATTATTATTGGCTGTTACCGGCATATCGATGCTGTCAAGCAATGGAACCGCTTCAAAATAGGTAAGCAGCTGAAAGTATATGTATTCCTTCAGGCCACTGGCACGGGAGATAACCATCTCCTTTTCTGCAGCGGTCATGTTGGGGTCCTGTATCTTATCTGTATAGATAATAATCCTGTTCAGTTGAGAGACAAGTTGAAAGCCGTCTTTCCAGAACTGGGTTACAACGCTGTTGTCGGGATTTAATTCTGTATAACTGTTGATTGCGCACCAATCGGCCCCAAGTCCTTCGCAATCATAGTCATCTGTATAAACAGCATCCAATAACACTTGCAGCTCATGCCATTTACTCAGACTGACTAAGCTGCGCTGTACAGCTTCATTTACAGCTGCCTCATTCGCAAAATTGGGATCAGGACGATTCTCCAGTTTGCCGATGAGAATACGTTTTGTGCTGGTAGCGTTTGCCGCAACGGCTACTGACTGCGCCGGTAACACGGTCTTGTCGCTGGCGTCAATCTTACCGTCTGCATTGAGATCCGCCAGCATAAAGTTGCCCGGCCTTCCATAACTGTTTACCGGTCCTGCGGCAACATCTTCCGCTGTTTGATACAATGAATCTGCCAGGTAACCAATGTAAACGCCGTCCTTTAAAGTAGCATCAACCAGGTTACTGGCATTCTCATTACGGGCTATTATATAATATAGCCCCGTATCGATCTTTGCAAAGGTAGCTTTACCATTTGCATCTGTTGTTTGCGAATAGGCAGGGGCATTACCATTAAAGCTTTCCCGGGTTTTAAACAACTGAACGGTGACAGCTGGTTCCAACGTTCCGTACGGCTGGCTGGGGCTCCAGTTTAATGTGTTGTAAACCTGTACTTCAAGGGTTGTTGTATTGTCTGCCGGTGAGGTGGGTTGTTCTTCATCCTTTTTGCAGGCGCATAGAGCCGCCAGCAAAAGGACACTTAGTAGTGGTTTTTGCACAGGTAAGAGATAAATTAGGCTTAAAGATAATATAAAGTTTCTGAGATAATGGGCTTAATCCTTTAGTACATCTCTCAGAACTACAGGATCACCATCTATTTTTTCTGTTATGTTCAGGCCAAGTATATGGGCTATTAATGGGTAAACATGCACATTGGCAAAAGCCTTCCTGGTATAACCGCTTTTGAATGCGGGGCCCCATGCCATAAATACCGCCTGCATATCCGGTAAGCTGTTATCATAACCGTGATGCCCGGGGGATATGCGTCCATCTTTCCTGGGAAAGGAACGGCCTGCATCAGCCAGGATAATAATGTCTCCTATAAGATGATAACGGTCTTCCTGGCCATAATGCCACCGTTTCGGTGTGGCTGCTTTCAGGAACACCTGGTAATTTTTCGCACCGGCTTTTAACTGCTGATATAGTGTTTTTACCCTTGCAGGATCGTTGTTATACAGCATGATCTTTTCATTGCCCGCGGCAATCTTACAATCTTCCAGCGAAATACCCGCAGGAAGGCTGAGTGGATGAAGGGTATCTGCCAGTGTCATGCCATGATCTGATACAATTACGAAGTTAACTGGCAATTGCAGCTTTGCAACGGCAACAGCCATTTTTCCGATCGCTGCATCTACCATCTGTACGGCATTGCGGGTGCTGTCTGAATCAGGGCCGTAATCGTGCCCCGCATGATCCACTTCGGGAAAATAGAAGGTGATGAGGTGCGGACGTTGCTCTTCCGGAAGGCTTAACCATTTTACAACCTGTTGTACGCGGGTGTCAATTTCGGTGCGTTCATTATAAACGAAATAGTAGCTTGGCCTGGTACCCTGGATGGCTGCTTCAGATCCTACCCAGAAGTAGCTGGCGCTTACCATCTGCTGTTGCTCTGCCAGTACCCACAATGGCGTGCCTTTGTACCAGGAGCTGTCTTCTACCGCCGTACGGTTGCCTACACGGTATTGCCTGGTTCGTGTACTGTCATAAAACAGGTTGTCTGCCAAACCATGGTGGGATGGATACAAACCCGTAGCCAGTGTGTAGTGATTGGGAAAAGTAAGGCTGGGGAAAGAGGGCTGCATACGCTTTGCCCGTACGCCTGCAGCAGATAATCGCAAAAGGTGCTGCGCATTGAATTTTTGCGCATAATCATGCCTGAAACCGTCTATGGAGATCATGATCACATAGGGTTTTTGCTGCTGGGCAATGCTGTTGCTGCGACCCGGCACTACATGCTGCGTAGTGTCCTGGGCAAAGGCAGAAAAGAATAAGCAGGCGAAAAGGCTGAGTAGTAGCAGTCGTTGTGTCATGTCCGGAATAAAATAATAAAATTAGGTATCATTTACTATTTTACACATTACATTTCAGTTAAGCCAATAGTTCCACAGCTATGCAATTACTAAAACCTACCTGGCGCTGGTTCGGCCCCGCTGACCCCGTTACCTTGCAGGACATTCGTCAAACCGATGCCACTGGCATTGTTACTGCATTACACCACGTTCCTCACGGAGAAGTATGGACCGTAGATGAGATCAACGAACGTAAACAGCTGATAGCAGCCGCAGGGCTCAGCTGGGATGTGGTTGAAAGCGTTACCGTACACGAGTCTATTAAAACACAGACCGGTGACTACATCGCCTATATTGAAAAATACAAACAGACGCTGGAAAACCTGGCCGCCTGCAATATCCGTATCGTTACCTATAATTTTATGCCGGTGCTTGATTGGGTGCGTACCAATATAGCTTACCGCTTACCCAATGGTGCAGAGGCATTGTATTTTGACCCCGCAGATCTGGCGCTGTTCGATATTTATTTGCTGGAAAGGGAGAACGCGGCCGAAGATCATGCACCGGCTGCAGTGACAGCAGCAGCGCAGCGCTGGCAGCAATATACGGCCGCGCAGCAACATGCTATTGCTGATACCATTCTGCTGGGCATTCCCAGTGAAAAGAAGCTGGATATTCCCGGTATAAAAGAACGGTTGCAGCTTTATGCCTCCATTAACCGTGATGACCTGCGTCAGCACCTGAAATATTTCCTGGAGCAGGTAACACCCGTAGCAGAAAAGCTGAATATTAAACTGGCTATTCACCCGGATGATCCTCCGTTTGATGTACTGGGCCTTCCCCGCATCGTAAGCAGCTATGACGATATTGCCTTTATACTGCAGGCGGTGAACAGCCCTGCCAATGGCATCTGCTACTGTACCGGCTCACTGGGCGCCGGCCGTAATAACGATCTGCCTGCCATCCTGAAGATGATTGGCAACCGCGTGCATTTTGTGCATCTGCGAAATGTACAGAAAGATGAAAATGGTAATTTCTTTGAAGCAGATCACCTGAATGGCGATGTTGACATGTATACCATCGTGAAGCTTTTACTGGAGCTGCAACAGCAACAATCGCAGCCAATTCCTTTTCGTCCCGATCACGGGCATCGTATGCTGGACGATCTTCATAAACAGACCAACCCCGGGTATACCGCTATTGGCAGGATGAAAGGCCTGGCAGCCCTTCTCGGCATGGAGCTGGGTATTGCCGGTGGCATGGCAAACGGGCGGTAATGCCGTTTACAGGCTCTGCCTGCGCCATTCCATCCAGTAGTTGAACAGCGGTCCGTCTTTCCCGTAAACAGGATCTGTTGATGGCATAGCTACCAGCGCAATGCGTGCGTCAGCATCAGGCCGCTCTCCCGGCAGGCCTTTCATAATGTCATACTGTTCCTGTCCCGGTGGATAGGCGCCCACACAAAGAAAGTCCGTACTGCTGTCAAGGCAGCAGTGCGATACCCCTGCGGGGATGATCACCACATCGCCTTTTTTCAGTGGCAGCACTATGCCGTGTGGGCCGCCAAGTTGCACATTGGCCTGGCCGGCGGCAATGCCTATCACCTCATGAGAGGTGCTGTGATAATGAGGAAAGTCATATATACCATTGTGCCATACACCGCTCCAGTTATTGCTCATGAAAAGCGCTTCAATGCCCGGCCCCGCTGCAAAATTCTCAGGCACCTGCAGGCAGTCTTGATAGTATAACACCGGGAGGTGCTCGTGATTGGGAAAAGTGCCATCATCTTTGAGGGAATATGGCTGTACTTCGCTGGATAATAAAACAAGCTGTGCCATAAGATCTGATTTTATAAATGTTATGATGCCTCAACTCTTGTACCATAAAAGACTAAATTTGATAAGGGAGGAAAAATAGTATGGAAAATTTCCTGTTAAAGTTTCAGCATAATGGTCAGCCGCATATCCTGGAAGTACGGCCCTGGGTGCAGCAGTATAAGGCAGTGTACAAGGTGAAGATCGAACAGCATGACATCACTTTCGAACCGGATGAAGAAGGCACACTGCGTGCTGTAGGTGATTCGCATAAAGATCCCGGGCATATAGATGCCGGTTTACTGGAAAATGTGGCACGCCGTATTGAAGAGCATCTTGCTGGAACCGATACACCGGAGAACACCTGACAGGCTCAGGTTCCCTGCTCGGCAGATGCTGTATCTTCTTCATCACCGGACGTTGCCAACAGGGAACGCTCATTCCAGCCTTCCGCCTCATTGTTCCATGGTTGGGTCTTGTCTTTATTGATCAGGATGGATATCTCTTCTATGCGTTCTTTAAACATGCTCAGGTAGGACTTCCGATCATTTCGCAGGGCAGACAGCTCTTTCAGCGCCTTTTCATCATGGCGGCGGAAGGTGGCGGCCGCACGGCGGGCGTTGTAGGCCCGGTGCCCCAGTATCCGCAGCGCGTCTGCACCCATACGCAGGGAGGTATCCAGGGGTTCGCGGTAAATATTCAGCACCCCCAGTTCCATCAGGTCAAACACGTCTGTAATGGTTTCTGCTTTCACCAGCATCTGGAGGTCCGGGAAATGCTTGCGCACCACCTTCACTACGTCCGTGGTCTGATCAATGGAGCCCGTAGCGATGATAATCAGTTTCGCTTCTTCAGCTCCGGCAGCCTTCAGCAGATCATAGCGGGAGGCGTCGCCATAATAGGCGCGGATGCCCAGGTTATGCAGCAGGTCTATGCGGTCAGAATCAAGATCCAGTATGGTGGTGGGCACGCCATTAGCCAGCAGGAAGCGCCCTATGATATTGCCGGACTTACCAAAGCCTGCCAGTATTACGGGGTTCTTTACGTTAATGGCATCTGCCTCCCGGGTAGCGTCTTCCGTGGCCGTGAACCGTGGCTGCAGCAGTTTTTCATACAGCATCATCATCAGGGGGGTAAAGGCCATGCTGAGGGCAACAGCAGCGGTAACCACACTGGTGGTTTGCAGCGATAAAATCCCTGTTTGCCGGCTGAAGGAAAGCAGTACAAAGGCAAATTCGCCCACCTGGGAAAGGCTTACGGCAAAAAGCATGTTCTGGTCCCTACTCAGGCGGAAGATCTTTCCTAACCCAAACAGCAGCAGGCCTTTCAGCAGCATCAATGCCAGTACAAAACCCAGTATCTGCAGCGGGGTAGACAACACCAGCCTGAAATCAATAGAGGCGCCTACCGCCATAAAGAAAAGACCCAGCAAGAGCCCTTTAAAGGGCGCTATATCGCTTTCCAGCTCGGCGCGGTATTCGCTGTTGGCCAGTACTACACCGCCCAGGAAGGCCCCAAGTGCAGGGCTTAGTCCTACCATTGTCATCAGTACGGTAACCGCCACAACCAGTAACAGGGCGCAGGTGGTGAACAGTTCCCGGATACGGGTACCCGCCACCACGCGTAACAGGGGCCTTACCAGGTAGCGTCCCGCCAGGATGATGATGCTTACCGCTCCAATTACCACCAGCGTTTGTTCCCAGCCGGGCAGGTTTTCCCGGAAGGTATGCTCCCCGGTATGCGGTGCAGCTCCCGCCGGAGCCAACAGCGGGAATATTGCCAGCATAGGGATAACGGCAATATCCTGGAACAGCAGTACAGAAAAGGCGCTCTGCCCCGCCGCAGATGACATGATCCCTTTCTCTTCAAGGCTTTGCAGCACAATGGCGGTAGAAGACAGGGAAAGGATCATTCCAATAGCCAGGGCAGACTGCCATGGGAGGCCCATCAGGAAGGCAAGCCCCGCCACCAGCGCAGTGGTGGCTACTACCTGTATACCGCCCATGCCTACAATAGACGCACGCAGTTTCCAGAGCAGCTCAGGCTCCAGCTCAATACCGATCAGGAACAGCATCATCACCACCCCGAATTCGGCAAAATGCAGGATGTCCTGCCCCTGCGACCCCGTAAAGGCCATCACATTCGGGCCTATGAAAATGCCCGCCAGCAGGTAGCCCAGTACAGAGCCCAGGCCCAGCTTCTTGGCAAGGGGCACAAATACCACTGCGGCAGACAGGTATATTAAAGCGTTGAAGAAAAAGGAATGTTGGTCCATAATGTGAGCGTTCTACGGTTACTGATGTTGATCGGGTGTTATCCTGATGCTACCTTCGTGTTTACTTAGTCTTATCCTCGTCTTACCTTCATGTTTCAGGCGTGTAAGCTTCATGTTACTTTAGTGTAATCCGTACTAAAAGCGCATGCAAGCTTAGGTAAAAGCGCATGGATAGTTAGTTAAAGCGCATCAAGGTTAATGATCCTCCTTTGTTTCGGCAGGGGCTAAGTCGTTCAGGTATTCCGCTCCCTCCAGGGCTGCCTGCGTAAAACGATTGTCGCGCAGGCTTTCCAGCAAGTGGCGGTAGGACTGGCAGCAGGAAGGCAAATCTTTATTTTCCATGCGGAACGCTCCGTGGATGACGATGGGCGGCAGGTAATGCATATTACAAAGTGCTGCTGTCTGGCGGAAAGGCAGCAGAAACTCGTTGATCGTAAAGCCATGGTGTCCCTCCCGGCTGTAAGATTCCCTTGAGCCGCCAGCCGATACCACGTTGCCCAGCCGTTTGCCTTTCAGGGCCGTACCGGTATGGCCGTATGCCCAGCCGTGCTCCAGTACCAGGTCCTGCCACTGTTTGATAATGGCCGGAGCACTGTACCAGTAAAGGGGATGCTGAAACAGAATGGTGTCGTGCTGCAGCAGCAGTGCCTGTTCACGCTCTATGTCTATATCAAGGTCAGGGTACACTTCATAAAGGTCATGCAGGGTAACCCCCTCCATTCCCCTGACACTGTTGATCAGCCCTACATGCACACGCGATTTCTCCAGCGCCGGGTGCGCAAAGAGGATCAGTATCTTTGCCATACCATAAATTAGTTAATTATTCGCTATTCCGCATCTGAATATTCCTGCAGCAACTGCCGGTAGCGGTTCAGAATGCCTGATTTAGACACGAACCCTGCCAGGCGGTCATTTTCCACTACCGGGAGGTTCCATACATTAGCCTCGTCCAGTTTCCGGATCACTTCCGCAGCGCTGTCTTCCGGGTGAACCACCGCCGGCGGGGCCTTCATCAGCTCCTTTACAAAAACGGTGTCGTACCTGGAAGGGTTGAAGATGATGGGTCGGATATCTTCCAGTGTTATAATGCCTTCCAGTAACTGATCATCGTTCACAACCGCCAGCATGTTGCGTTTACCTGCTTTAACCAGTTCTACCAGCTCGCGTAAACTGCTGTTGATGTTGATCTGCTGCACATCCTTTTCGATCAGTTCCTCGATCTTCAGGATAGACAGGATGTTCCTGTCGTGTTCCCGGGTAAAGATCTTACCTGCTTCCGCCAGGTCTTTCAGATCGGGCGAAATGGGTGAAAACCATTTGCCTACAAGAAAAGATGTGGTGGATACGATCATCAGGGGTATGAAAAGGTCATATCCCGAGCTGGATTCGGCTATCAGGAAGATGGCGGTCAGCGGTGCATATAATACCCCGCTCATCACGCCGGCCATACCTACGATCACCAGGTTCATCACCGGAACCCCGCTCAGGCCCAGCTGCACACACAGCATTGAAAAGAAGTATCCCAGGAAACCACCGGCAAACAGCGACGGCGCAAAGTTACCGCCATTGCCGCCCGCATGTAAGGTAAAGGAAGTAGCAAAGCTTTTAAGCAGGCAGACACAACCCGCAAATAGCAGCACGATCCAGTTCTGAACAGGGATGTACCGCAGGAAACTATGCTGGATGATATTATCAGCGTTGCCATTTACCAGGTCCTTCACAGACTGGTAACCTTCTCCGAAGAGCGGCGGCATTATTACGCAGAGCAGCGATACCACGGCCCCGCCCAGCATTGCCTTTTGCAGGTTGGTCCATTGCAGGCGGTGGAAGAAATGTTCCACCTTCTGCGAGATGACAACAAAATACCGGGCATAAAACCCACACAGGATGCCCAGTACCAGGTAATAAGGCACATTGTGGTAGTTAAAAGGCAGGCGCGATTCAAAATGAAAGAGCGCCTCTTCCTGCAGAATTACTTTGGATAAAAGACTGCCACAAACAGCGGCCAGTATCAGCGGAATGAAATCAGAAAATACCACCCCGGTAAGCAGTATTTCAAAGGCGAACATCATCCCGGCAATAGGTGCATTGAAAGCAGATGCAATACCCGCAGTGGCCCCCGCGGCCAGCAGCAAGGTCCGCTCCTTGTACCCCAGGTGATAGGTACGGGCATAGTTAGAGCCGATTGCGGCTCCCGTAACGGCAATGGGGCTTTCCAGCCCTGCAGAGCCACCCAGCCCCACGGTGATGGCGCTTTGCAATATCTGGGAGTACATTTTTACGGGCGCCACCAGGCTGCTGTTCTGCGCTATCTCGTAGAGGATGGCGGGTATCCCCTTGCGGGACTGTCCTCTAAAGAACCAGATCACCATCAGGGTGGTCAGCACAATGCCCAGGAAAGGAAAAACCAGGTAAAATACCACCTGTGTGCTGAAATGCACTTTGTAGGTAATAACATAGTGAATGTAGTGCACCAGCATTTTTAATGCTACACCGGCCAGACCGGCGGCGCCGCCTACAAGTATACCGGAAAGGATAAGGAACTGGGTCCGGTTCAGTTTACTTCTCAGCCAGTGAATAATGATCTCATAGCTTCTGGCTTTCTTAACGCTGTAGCGTTCAAAATCCTGTTTGAACCGGAGGAAACTGTGATATTTCCGGATACGGTTGAATTGGCTCATGCCTGCAAAGGTAAAGATTAAGAGGTGGATGCTACAACTCTATTAGTGCATACACCTTGTCATTCATATAGGGACCGCCCGGATGCCGGGCAGTATAATCAAGATTGATCCAGTAATGGCCTTTCATTTCATGGTAATAGATCTCGCGCACGGCAGGTTTGGGAAAGAGCGTTACGATGGCCTGCTTCAGCGCTTCAAAATCCTCTTTGTTGCCACAGTAAAGTTCAGGATAGGCATGCCCCTGGATTAGCACTATACGGCAACGGGCGCCGATAGACTGCAGGCAGGAGGCCATAAGGATGGAATGGTCGTCACAATCGCCGCCCAGGCCATTCATAATGGTTTCCTGAGGGGTGGCAAAGTATTCGTCACGGCGGGAGTCCTGCACGTATTTGAAATGGGTGTTGATATACCGGAAAAGAGACAGGTAGCGCACGGTTTTTCCGTACTTGGGAAAGTATTCGTCAAAATTTTCCAGGGAATGCCTTACAGAGAAATTACGCACCAGGGAGTCTTTGAAATTAACCTTGTCTTTGATACCCTTTACCGTTTTATCGCGGTAGGTTTCCACGCGGGTAGGGTACAGGCTGAGGATGTCCAGCATTTTATTGTCTTTTGCCCCCCAGTTACCCTGCACCATGCCTTTATAGTCGTTCAGTACATTGTTAAAAGTGTAACGGCCTGAAAAGTAATTGAATGCCAGTATGCCTGTTACCAATGCGAAAGCGGGAATGATCAATGGTTTGAAGATCCACAGCAGCAGCCGGGTGAACAGGAAGGACAGGATAATGGACACCATCATGTCCAGGTGCCAGCCACCCGCTACGATCTGCGGGATATACCGGTTCAGATAGGGTGCCAGCGGTATTACGGTCAACAGGCTCAACAGGTTGAGCAGGAATTGCTGGAAGCTGGTGTATTTACTTTCATCTATAGCCATTCTGCCTTGCAAATAAGGCAAAATTATGCCAAGAATGAAGAGTTTTATTCCCACATCTTAACCACCTGCTTAAATGAAGTGCTTCTTTGTATGAGCTCGATCTGTTGCTGGGCCTGGAACAACTGCTTATCCATCTGCAGCCGCTTGTACACTTTGCGCAGCAGGGAGAAGTTCATGAGTCCCAGTAGTTTAAGGTCCTGTTTCTGAGCCGTTTCCATGGCTGTTTCTGCCGCCCGGATGGCCTTGTTATATTCCTGGTTGTTGTAATGCACATTTGCAAGGACGATCTTTTGCATGGTTTCCAGGTAACGCACCCCGTAAAGATCTGCTGAAGACTGGCGCAGCACCTCATCGAGGTGGCGGCATATTTTTTCGGCCATCTGGTGGTTACCCATGTTAAGCTGGGCGTAGGCCTGCCAGCAGAGCAGCGTTTGCCGCAGCGAATCAAATTTCCGGTATTGCAGCAGGGGATAGTTCTCAAACAGCCGTTTACTGAAATTGAACAGGTGGGCATAATCATTCATCAGGGTGAACACCAGTCCCATATTGCGGTATACGATCTCCTGCTGTACAGAGAACTGTGGCTGGGAGGAACCGCTCCAGTAGCGGGTATAATTGTAAATCTTTTCTTTAATGCCTTCATTAACAATACCGAATTTCAGGTATTCGTAAATGAAGAGGTAGATTTCATAGGGGGTGATCCAGAGACTGTCATCCATGGGTTCCCTGGTGCAGATCTTTTTAATGTTGTTCAGCTCCAGTTCACATTGTTCGGCGTCCAGTTGCATCAATGACATGCGGAAAAGGATGCTCCTGATCTTCAGCCGGTCTTCCGGTGCATCGGCCAGGCCTGTTAAAGCCACCAATACTTTTCGTTTGCCAAAGTGCATGAATTCCTCGCTGATGAATTCACTGAGGGGGTGCTTTTTGAAATATCCCTGGGGGAAGATGGTCTTCAGTTCTACCTGGCGGTCGCCTTCGTGCTGGTAATGGAGCACCAGGTATTCCAGCAGGAACGATTTTTCTATGTTCGTTAAAGGCAGATAGAACATTTTGCGGATGCCCTCCGGCTGGTCGTTGTTGAGGGCATAACGCAGCAGCCATTTAAATACGCTGGCGCGATAGGTGGAAGGTGGCAGATGCTGTAATACCTGTTGCAGTATAGGCTCTTCTACAAGATGGCCGCTTTCCTTTATAAAGTGCATGGCGGTAAAGTACTCCAGCAGGAAGTTATGTGCAAAGCGCACCTTTACATTAAACATGATCTCCTGGCTGAGATTTTCCTCTACCAGTATATTATCGGCCAGCAGCTCCTTATAGGCCGGGAAGAGATCGGAATTCTGGTTCAGCAGCAATTGTTTGTCGGTATACTGTCCGCCGCGGCCATAGTCAAGAAGTGAAAGCAGCTGTTCAATGATCCTGATCTTGAAGGAATTGGTCTGCGAGCTGAACACCCGTTGCTGTACAAATTTGGAGACAATCTCGAAAAGGCTCAGGTGCTCGTCTGCAAAGGATTGTTCCGGCCCTGTGTTCAGCTGGCAGAAAAGCTGCAGGTAGTACGGGTACCGAAGCTTTTGCAGGAAATGCTCACTGAAAGTGCGTACGGTGGCGGGGTCAAACTGGTGGTTGTATAAGATGGATTTAACTTCCTGTTCGGTGAGCATGGGCAGGTTGATATTGGTCTCCTCGTCCATTTCCGCACCCAGGTACCAGTAGCGGCGGAAAGCCGGGTACTGTACCGAATGCTGGAATATTTCTGCCCAGGTGCTGCTGCGGATAGACAGTATCACCTTTACCCAGGGAAAAAGATCATTGGAATATACAAAGTCTTCCAGTTTGGTGTACATCAGCCGTAGCTTGTCGCCCGCTACTGCTATTTCGTCAAAACCATCAATGATCAGTACCAGGCGGCCGCCCTTTTTGTCGAAATGGCTGGCAAAATATTCCCGGAAGTTTTCGCCGCTGCCCAGGTTCAGCTGGTTGTCCAGCCAGGAGGAGAGGGAAAAGCCTTTCAGCAGCAGGCTGCCTGCGGCATGTGCGTGGATGAACCAGCAGATGTCCTGTTTGTAGCGGGCCTCTTTACCAAACCAAAAATGTTCTGCAAGGTGCACCAGGCTGACCGACTTTCCCCAGCCGGAAGGCGCGATAAAAGCGGTGGCTGCGTAATCACTTTCAAGAAACCTTTCTATGTGGGCCGTACAGTATTGCCGTGGAACGGTGGAAGTAAAAGGAACACCGGAACGGTTCTTCAGCGTCACCATCGTATAATGAGACACCGCATCTGCCTTGTTCTTAAGGTCGGCCCATTTGCCGTTATCCACGGCCAGGTCGCCGCTGAGTTGCTTATAATGGTGGGTTTGAAAATCTTCCCAGTCTTTATAGTTACAATACTGTGATAAGGTATTAAGTGTATAACGGGAAAAGCTGTGCTGCGCAACGGCAAATCCAAACACTCTTTTGAGCGTTGTTTCGCTGACCAGTTTAGTAGTGGCTTCCAGGATGGATTGTGAGAGGTGCTTACAGTCTCCCGGCAACATCACTTCTACTCCAAATCTTCGCAGCACTTCTTTTTGCAGCGTTATGATAAAATCATAGGATAGATCTATCATAGGTGGCAATAAATGATTTTAGATAATGGATTGTCTTCGGTTTCAACAAATAATTACGTAGGACTGAGACATTTAGATTTACCGCTTTTAAAATTAACATCAGGTGCAGGTTACATAATGGCATTACTATATATTATTTGATTTTTTAATTATAGCATGTCTGCCATATTGCTGGCATATCTAAGTAAATGATTGGTAGCTCATATATGTTTATGCATTAATTTGTATAAAATGGTCAACTAACTGCTAAAACGCATGGATAAGGCAGGAGGTCCGGTGAAGGGGCAATGGGAAATCCAGGAAACAGCGGTATAATTTTTTCGGATAAAGCGGCGTTTATAGTTAAGACACGACTTCACTTATTCTTCCTGGGCATATTACCTGCTGCATATCTAAAAATGAATAAAAAGAACAAATTTCAAACTAATGGATAGTTTGAACATGTTTGTCTTTCTGAATGAAATGAATTTCCTTAATCCCGGCCTTCAGAGTACATTCGTGCCAGTTATACCAGCTAGTAACAGCAACTGATTCCCCTCTCTCATAGCCTTGCCAGCGTTTGGAACAATAAATGGTGAAAACCGGAACACATTAAAATAAAGAACCCAAACCAATTATTGCTATGCATCTAAACGTTACTCCTCGAAGCTCCTTGAGGGCTTTTATACTTGTTGTCATATTCCTTTTCGGGTTAATTGGTTTACCGGCAACATCCGCTTATGCAAGCAGCCCTGATGCAGCAAGACCTGATGCCGCCATGCAGATGCAGAACTGGCAGCGCGCATACCTTAAATGGCATCCCTACGCCCCTTTTTCAGGGAAAGATATTACCATCCCCTATGTAACCGGAGCGGCTGCAGGGCCGCTGTGGAGCACTGCCACCACGCAGCAGAGCCCCATTACAAGCGGCCTTGCCTGTCTCCTTTGTCTTGTACAGAACCCGGCAAGAGCTGTTGACGGAGACACTACCACTTATGCTACGCTTGTTCTGCCGGTGGGTATTGCCGCTACGTTAGGGCAACGGCTTAACTTTCCGGGCGACTATCTCGCAGGTGATTACATAGCGCTTGAACTGGAGGTGCCCAGCCAGCTGGTATCAGGTACACTATTGGGCGGGATCAATATCGAGACTTATAATAATGGCGTATCCAATGCCGACCAGACCTTTCTGAACAACAATGTGGTGACCATAGATCTGCTGGGTCTTGGTAACGGCAGTACGAATAAATTCCGTGCTGTTTTTCCTGTTACAAAGAACTTCAATGCCGTACAGGTGAACATCACTTCCGCACTTGCGGCCCTGGGTAATCTGAGGATCTATGAAGCAATAGCAGGTGTGCCGCCTGTTGTGAGTCCGGCCAATCCCGTTGTCAACAGCGGGCAGCAGGCCAGCCTTACCGCCTCCTCCCGTTTAGCCAATGCCGAATTTAAGTGGTACACCACCCCTTCGGGTGGTAGCCCTGTTTTTACAGGCGCCACATTTAACACCCCGGCATTAGACAGTACTATCACCTATTATGTGGAAACCACCACCACCAACGATAATATCACCAGTTATCTCCGAACCCCTGTTACGGTGGACGTTGTGAAGGGGCCCGGCCCCCTTTGGAGCCATGCCAATACCGAACAAAGCCCCGTTACCAGCGGCCTTGCCTGCGCGCTTTGTTCCGTAGATTCAGCGGCTATGGCAATTGACGGCGATACATCCACTGCTTCCCGGCTGCTATTGCCGCTGGGGATTGCTACTACCCTGGGACAACGCCTTTACTTCCCCGGCAATTATGAGACCGGCGACCGGATCGTGCTCGATTTGGAAGTGCCCGGTCAGCTGCTATCCGCACAACTCCTGGGTGGGATCAATGTTGTAAGCTATAAGGACGATGTATCCAATAATGATCAAATTTTCCTTAACAATCCACTGGCAGAAGTGCAGGTGTTAGGCATCAGCACCGGCAGCACCAGCAAATTCAGGGTGTCGCTGCCTGTAGCGCACGATTTTGACGCCGTACAGGTGAACATTACTTCTGCCCTGGCAGCATTGGGATCTTTGAAGATCTATGAAGCCGTTGCCGAAATACCGGTAACGGTTACCCCCGCCAACCCGCACATTAATATAGGACAAACAGCAGCCCTTTCTGCCTCCAGCCGGCTGGATGGCACCGCCTTCAGGTGGTATACCACCCCAACCGGTGGTAGTCCTGTTTTCACCGGCGCAAATTTCACTACCCCCGCCCTGAACAGAACAACCACCTATTATGTAGAAGGCTTTACACCTGCTGATGGTCTGACCAGCTATACACGTATACCGGTTACGGTAATTGCGCGTGGCGGTCCGGGGCCCATCTGGATCTATGGCGATGAGCAGGAAAGCCCGCTTACAGGAGGTGTGGCCTGTGTAGGCTGCACCGTCACCAACCCTTTGCTGGCGGCTGATGGTGATACCACTACGGCTTCAGGCTTCGTAATGCCCGTAGGCATATTGGGTACTGTAGGCCAGCTGGTAAAATTCCCGGGAGTGTACTACCCCGGCGACAGTATTGTGCTGATAATGGAAACTCCCGACAACATACTTACCGGCCAACTGCTGCCGGGTATAAGTGTGGAAACCTATAACAACACGATCATTGGTCCCGGTACCCCCAATAATGATGAAGTACGGCTGGATGCATCCGTGGTAAGGCTGGAACTACTGGGCCTGGGCATAGACAATAACCGGAAATTTAAAGTAACAATACCTGTTCAGGATACCTTTGATGCAGTAAGGGTGAACCTGGCCCCGGCCGCCTCCCTTTCCTTGTCAGAGCCACTCAAACTCTATGAAGCAGTGGCCATGACACCGGTAACGGTAAGCCCCTCACCGGCCACTGTGAATTATAATAGAACGGCTACACTCACACCATCCATCCGCGTACCGGATGCTACCTTCAACTGGTATGTATCGCCCACAGGCGGTGCTCCGCTGGCTACCGGTGTACTGACTACGCCGCCGCTTACCCGCAACGCCACCTATTATGTGGAAGCGGTAGATTCCTCGGGCAAACGCAGCTTCCACCGTACAGCCGCACAGGTGATCGTGGCCGGTGGTAACGGCCCCCTTTGGACCTTCGGCATAGAACAGGAAAGCCCCAGAACCGGTGGCCTCGCCTGTGCGTTATGTACCGTGGAGAACCCGGAGCTGGCAGTGGATGGAGATACCAGCACCCGCTCAAGGCTTACAATGCCGCTGGGTATAGCCTCTACTGTAGGTCAGTATATCCGCTTCCCGGCAGGGTACCAGGCTGGCGACAGCATCGTATTGTTCCTGTCAACCGAAGCAGACCTCCTGGCAAACACCAGTCTGCTCAGCGGGATACAGGTACAGACCTTCCGTGGCGACACCTCCAACAACGATGCGGCCACCCTCAACCCTGCATTGATCAATCTTCAGCTGCTGGGTGCAAGCGATGGGCTCAATCATTTCCGTATAACCTTTGCCGCTACCCAGCCATTTGATGGTACACAGGTAGACCTGGTTTCACTTGTTGGACTGGCAGGCGGCCTGTATATAGGAGAAGCAGCGGCTATGATGCCGGTACAGGTAACGAGAGTAAATCCCACTACAGACAGTATACCTGCAGGACAAAGCGCCAGCTTTACTGCGGCCATTCCCCGCATACCGGATGCCACATTCAGCTGGTATGATACGCCCACCGGCGGTACACCGGTATTCAGCGGCGCAGACTTTACCACACCACCGTTACTGGAAAATACCACCTATTATGTAGAAGCCTACTCACCATCAGACGGTCTGCATAGTTTGATCCGTACTGCAGTGCCTGTTACGGTAACCGCCGTAAATGAGCTGGCTTGCGGTGCCGCCACTAACCAGGCTGCAGGTACTTCGGGCGTTGCCTGCCTGGGATGTACCGTTATAAATCCCCAGCTTGCCGTAGATAGCGACCCGCTCACATCTTCTGAACTGCGTGTAGGCATTGGTTTGCTGGGTGGTGTATTCCAGGGCCTGGGCTTCCCGTCAGTAAGCGGTATCGCTGATACCCTGCGTGTAGGCGTAAGCTCCAGCTCACAGGTATTGGATCTGGGCCTGCTCACCGGTTTAAGCTTTACCCTGTATAACGGTAATACACAGGTGCAGCAGATCAATAACCCCTCATTACTCCTGCTGCGTTTACCAAATGACAGTTCCTATTCAGAACTGGTCATTGCGCCTGGCGTTGCGTTTGACAGTGTTAAGATAGAGTTTAACGCCCTGCTGGCAGCTATATCCAATCTCCGGATTCATTATGCCAAGGTAACGGCGCCTGATGCCAGGGTACAGGATAGCATACTGCGCGCCTGCTCGGGTGGCAGTGTTACATTCAATGCAGTATCACCCGCCGGCGCTACCTTCCGCTGGTATGCGGAATATACCGGCGGCACCCCATTATTTACAGGAACTACCTTCACCGCAACCAATATTACCAGTGATACTACTTTCTTTGTGGAAGCAGTATCCACGGGATCTGCCGCCTGTGGCAGCAATCACCGCACGCCGGTAGCTGTTAAACTGGGCCTGCCGGATATTGCGGTTACCCCTTCAACAATTAAAGTAAGCAAGGGACAATCGGCTACCTTCAGCATAGTAAGCCCCAAACAGGCATATACCTACAGGTGGTATGCCGCTGATACGGGTGGCGTTGCCCTGGCAACCGGTACACAGTTTATTACACCGGCAATAGATTCAGCATCGGTATTCTATGCAGAAGCTGATTCTTCCGGTTGCACCAGCAAACGTACTGCCGTTTACGTTACAATCTCTACCGCACCCGCAGCGCCGGTGATCATTCCGGATACTGCTTTTGTAAGCACAGGTCAGATGGCTACTTTCCGTATCGCCAATCCTGATCCGGCGCTTACTTACCGCTGGTATAATACAGACTCCGGCGGTACCGTGCTGGGTACAGACACCTTGTATACCACCCCGGCTGTAACTGCCAATGGGTATGTATATGCAGAAGCAGTAAATGCTTCCAATGAGGTAAGTCCCCGCACCCGTGCCGTGATAAGGCTTACGGATGCCCCGGGCAGTGGTCCATGTACATACGCCAGTGCCCAGGAAAGCCCGGTATATATTGGACTTTTGAATCTGTGCCTGCTTTGTGGTGTAACAGACCCTGTTAACGCCATAGATGGCGATACAACTACTTTCTCCAGGATTACCGCCACCATTGGCACCGGCTCTATCGGGCAGATGCTGCACTTTGGCGAGACGGGCGTAGCCGGCGATAGTATACGCCTGCAACTCGGGTTGCCTAGCGGCCTTGCAGATGTACAGCTGCTGGGCGCTATCAGGGTACAGCCTTATAACAATGGCAGCCCTTCTGGTCCTGCTGTATTCCTTGACTCCCAGCTGGTGCGGCTCAGCCTGGCTACCCCCACTAAATTCGTCGCCGTATTACCTGTACAGGGTAATTACGATGCCGTGCTGATAACGCTGGGCGGCCTGCTGACGGCAGTTACCGCGCTGGATATATATAATGCAGAACAGATCATACTGCCGGCCAAACCCGCTGCTGATGCAGACTCGCTCGTGGTTTGTGCAGGCAGCTCCGCAAGAATAGTAGCGAGAGATACCACGGGTATTACCGTTCAATGGTTTGACGTGCCCACTGGCGGCGCTCCATTGTTCACCGGTGGTATCTTCAACACACCGGCATTGAACCAGCCAGTTACTACTTACTACATAGGATCCAGCCGTAACGGCTGCTCCAACCCGGTACGTGTGCCGGTTACCGTTAGAACGGTAACGCCGCCTGCTGTACCGCAGCTGGTAAATGCTACCACCAGCAGCTGCGCAGGTGATACGGCCACACTGGCAGTAGCAACGCCGCAGGCTGGCCTATCCTACCGCTGGTATGATGCTCCGGTGGGTGGCAACCTGGTAGACACCGGCGCAGTGCTGAATATTGTACCCCAGTCCGCCGCGCCAGATACACTGAGCTACTATGTGGAAGCAGGTATCAGTGATTGCGCCAGCAGCAGCCGCGCCAAAGGCGACGTGTTTGTAGGAACGAACTGCGGCGGTTCCGGCGGAACAGATACCACTGCCATTACCCTTTGCGCTGGCAGCAGCACAACATTAACAGTAGACAGCATCATCACCGGTGCTACTTATCAGTGGTATAATACTGCTAACGACAGCCTGGTATTCACAGGCACCAGCTTTACGACACCGGTGCTGAGTGCCAGTGTGAATTACCTACTGGTATCCACTCAGAACAGTGTAAGAGATACGATCCGCCTCTACCAGTTAACCGTTACCAGCAGCCTGGCAACGCCTGTACTGGTGGCGCCGGAAATAGTGACTACCACCGGGTCTGCTGCCACCTTCACCATTGCAACCCCCCAGGCTGGTGTGCTTTATAAATGGTACAGCGCAGCAAGCGGCGGTACTCCGCTGGATACCGGTTCTACTTTCACCACACCGGCCCTCACCGGCGATACTGCCAGGTACTATGTGGAAGCCAGTGCGGGTGCTTGTACCAGCCCTGCCCGTGCGGAAGCTATAGTGATAGCAAGCGACGGCGGTGGTGTACCCTGTTATACTGCCAATACTACACAAAGCCCCGTTTATACAGCGCCCATCAGTATTTGCCTGCTGTGTGGTGTAACAGATCCGACCAACGCAGTTGATGGCGATGCCGCAACAGCATCCCAGGTACGTGCAAACATCGGCTTAGGTTATATAGGACAGGTGCTGAACTTCCAGCAGCCAGGTCTTGCGGGTGATAGTATCCGTCTCACACTGGCACTGCCGGGCGGCCTCGCAGATGTGCAGCTGTTGGGTGGGGTAAGGGTACAAACCTACAACGGCGGCGCTCCTGCAGGTAGTCCGCTGTTCCTCAACGGCGGCCTGGGCGTATTGAAGCTGCAACTGCTGAGCGGGAATAAATTTACAGCCTCCTTTGCTGCACCGGCAGATTATGATGCGGTATATGTAAGCATTGGCGGTGTGCTCACCGCACTCACTACTATGGAAGTGTTTCATGCAGAACAGATCCTGAAGCCCGCCAGACCGTCTGCAGCTACAGACTCCCTGAGCCTTTGCCTGGGAGCGTCTGCACGCCTGGTAGCAACAGATACTGCCGGTGTTACCGTCAAATGGTATGCGAGCGCCACCGGAGGTGCTGCATTATTCACCGGCGGTATTTTCAACACCCCGGCATTAACACAGCCCACTACCACCTACTATATTGAAACCAGCCGCAATGGCTGTCCCAACCCCGTACGTGTACCCGTTACAGTGAATGCGCGCAATTGTGGTACCCCGGGTGGCGACACTGCTGCTATCACTATCTGTCGTGGTACTGCTGCCACCCTTACAGTAGATAGTGTACAGGCGGGTGCTACCTATGAATGGTACAACACTTCAAACAACAGCCTTGCATTTACAGGTGTTAACTTCACTACGCCTGTACTGAATGCAAATACTACATATCGACTCGAGGCGGTATTTGCAGGCGGCTTCAGGGATACGGTACAGGTATACCCGATTACAGTTACTGATCCGCCGGTAGTACCGGTGCTGGTTAACAGTGCTGTAGTAAGCTGTAACGGTGGCCCCGTACAGCTGCAGGTACAGCATCCGCAGACAGGGCTCACATACAACTGGTATGACGCGCCCACAGGCGGTAGCCTGGTAGGTACTGGTACTACATTATCGGTAACACCGCCCGCCGGGCAGGATAGTGTGAAATATTATGCAGGAGCCGCTGTAGGCAGCTGTACCAGCACCAGCCGTGCAGTTGCTACCGTGACCACTATCAGTAACCTGCAGCCCCCGGCATTAACGGTCAGCCAGCAAAGCGTTAACCTGGGCGAAACGGCTACGTTTACCATCGCCAATCCGCAGACGGGAATAACGTACAGGTGGTACAGCACAGCCACCGGCGGTAACCCGCTGGCAGTAGGCCCCAGCTTTACCGCACCGCCGCTGGCTGCCGACAGTGCGCAGTATTATGTAGAAGCCAGCGCAGGTAGCTGCGTAAGCGCTAGCCGTGCAGCACTGACCGTGAAGAAGAATAACAACGGTGGCAACAACGGCGATACTACAGACATTACCCTTTGTACAGGCAGCAGCATCACGCTGAATGTGGTGAACCCGCAGGGCGGCACTACTTATCGCTGGTACAATACCGCTAATAACAGCCTGGTAGCTACCGGTACGTCATTCACTACGCCGGTGCTCAATGCCAGCATTACCTACCTGGTAGAAGGAACATTGCAAGGTGGTGCCAAAGACACTAATCATGTATACCGGATCACAGTGGCCAACAATACCACACCACCGGTGGTAGTGTCAAGTCTTGTGAAGGTCTGCAGCGGCCAGGATGCAACCCTGATCGTACAGAACCCGCAGCCGGGCTTTACCTACCAGTGGTACGATGCAGCTACCGGTGGCAGCCTGGTATTCACCGGACCGGTATATACTGTGGCAGCGGTAACCGGCACCAGGGATTACTATGTACAGTCTGTACTGAACGATAAGTGCGCCAGTGCAACAAGGACCAGGGTGAGCATACAGGCTAACAGCACCCCACCTGCACCAGTGGTAACTTCAGCCAATGTAGTGACCTGTATAGGTGGTACGGCAACGTTTAATATTCAGAACCCTGATCCTGCAGTAAGCTATCGCTGGTATGACCAGCCAGCTAATGGCACCTTGCTGGCAATAGGCACGGCTTATACCACCGCAAGCCTGTCTGGTACCACTACCTTCTACGTAGAGGGCGCATTTAACGCAGGATGTGTAAGCACCGCAAGAACAGGGGTTACGGCTACCGTGGTTAACACCCTGGATGCACCGTTGGCAGATGCAGTAACTGTCTGCAATGGCCAAAGCGCTGTAGTCACTGTAAAGAACCCCGGAGCAGGTCTGATCTACCGGTGGTATAGCACTGCTACCGGCGGCGCGCCGCTGTTCACGGGTAATGCATATATTACACCTCCCCGTACTGCAAATACGGTGTACTACCTGGAAGCAGCAAGTGGTGGCGGTTGCGTAAGCGTGAGCCGTACGGCCGTAAACGTTACTGTAAATAATGTACCGGCTGCACCACAGGTGAGCAGCGCAGATGTGCAGGTATGCCCGGGTCAGACGGCTACACTGGAGGTACAGAGCCCCAATGCAGGCCTTACCTATCGCTGGTATACTTCACCCACCGGCGGCACACCTGTTACAACGGGTACTTCTGTTACAACCAGTGCAATTAACACTAACCAGCAATACTATGTTGAAGCAGTGAATGGCAGCGGTTGCGCCAGCAACGAGCGTACGCCTGTGAGCATAACGGTAGGCGCACCCAACGCAAATGATATTGTGACAGATGTGCCTGATCCGGAATGCCCCGGCGTTGTTACACTGACAGCCAGCGCCCCCACCGTTACTAACCCGGTTTTCCGCTGGTATAGTACTCCCACCGGCGGCACACAGCTGGCTACCGGCGCAACATTCACAACGCCGTCGCTGAGTCAGAACACTACTTATTATGTAGAAATAGCAACTGCAGGCGGTTGTGCCAGCACAACGCGTAAGGCGGTTACGGTAGATGTATTGCAACCGCTTGCCACGCCAGTGATAACAGTAAGTGATTCCACGGCTACATCCATTACCTTCCGCTGGAACAGTGTGGCAGGCGCCACCAGGTATGAAGTAAGTACTGATAACGGCGCCACCTTTGTACCGCCCAGTTCAGGCCCCAATGGTACTACACACAAGATCTCCGAACTGTTGCCCAACCAGACGGTAAGCCTTGTGGTGCGGGCACTGAATACCAACAGCTGCCAGACCAGCCAGTTGTCTGCTGCCGTTACCGGCAGTGCTACCAACCCGGCAGGCAACCAGGTGTTCATACCCAATATGTTCAGTCCCAACGGCGATGGTGTGAATGATGTATTCCTGGTGTACGGCAATACCATTGCCTCACTGGAAATGCATATCTACAATGCCTGGGGACAGGAAGTATTCGTGACCAAAGACCAGCGCCAGGGTTGGAACGGCACCATGAATGGAAAAATACAGCCATCCGGCGTATATGTATACATCGTTATCGCGAAACTGCAGAATGGCACAACCGTCAACAGAAAAGGCAACGTCACTGTTATCCGCTAATCATATTCAGCTCCCGTTCCGGCAATATTCCGGAATGGGAGCATTCTTAACATGCAAAAAAAATGCTCCTATGAGAAAACATATAATTGTTCTGGGACTACTGTTAAGCGCTTTGCTGCCCGGATCACTATGGGCACAGGTAGACCCGCATTTCTCTCAGTACTATGCATATCCGCTGTGGCTGAACCCCGCTCTTACCGGGGTATTGGACGGCGACTACAGGGTAAGCGGCAACTATCGCAATCAGTGGACCAATTACGGAAAAGCTTTCTCTACATCCGGCGTTTCTTTTGACGCCGCCACGGATAAGAACATCGGCGTGGGCGTTAACATCCTGAATATGTCTGCCGGAGATGCAGGTTATAACTACCTCAACGCAATGGCCAGCGTTTCCTATAGCGGCGTTAAATTTGGCGCCACCGGTACAACGCGCCTGGTATTTGGCGTACAAGCCGGTATCATTAACAGGAAAGTAGACCCCGGAAAGTTCCAGACAGGCAGCCAGTGGAATCCGGTCATAGGTTTTGATCCCAGCATGTATAACGGGGAAAGCCTGAACAAAACTAATTCCACCGCATTTGATGCGGCGGCCGGCGCCCTTTTCTTTGACGGTAATCCCAACCACCGCCTGAATCCTTTTGTGGGAATATCTGCCGGCCATCTGACACGACCCGAAGATCCGTTTATTGCAGATGATAACCGCAGGTACCCCATCCGTTACCTCACGCATGCCGGTACCAAAATCAGGATGACGGAAGAACTGAGCCTTACACCGCACGGCCTCTATATGCGCCAGGGAAATGCAGAAGAAAAGGTGTTAGGGGTATATGGCCAGTATGCGGTAAACCCCGAGTTCGATCTCCTGGCCGGCGCCACCTACCGTTTTGATGATTCGATGATCCCCTTTGTAGGTTTCCACTACAAGAATTTCGTGCTGGGAGCCAGCTACGATGCGAACGTATCCAACCTTCACCGTTTGGTGAACGGAAGCAACAGCTTCGAAATATCTCTTTCTTTTATCAGCCGTAAAAGAAGGGTGCTGACAGAGGAATACTTTATCTGTCCAAGGCTGTAAAGATTAAACGGAACGAAAACCCTTCAAATGAAATTTAGCATGATCGAAGTAAAATATGTACAGATGAGAAGAATTGTACAATGTTTGATAATGCTGTTATTGAGCGCAAGCGCCGCTTATTCGCAGTATGTCTATGACTACAGGCGTACGGCGGATATCTACTATAACGCAAAGGATTACTATTCTGCAGCACAATACTACAGCAAAGCCCTGGGCACATTCCGGATAAAACCTTCCGAGGTGCTGCCTTACGCAGTAGCAGCAGCCGGTAAGGAAAAGAACAGCAAGATCAAGGATTATGAAACCGTGGTGTACCGCCTGGCAGAATCTTACCGGCAGTACAATGATTTTGGCAATGCTGAAACCTATTACGGGCAGGCATCTACTTTTAATAATCCTGCATTTCCACTGGCCCGTTTCTGGTATGGCATTTCGCTGCGCGCCAACGGAAAATACCAGGAAGCATTGGAGCAACTCAAACAATTCAGGAACGATTATACCAATGCAGACGAGTATGCAGCCAGGGCTGCCCTGGAAATAGCCAGTTGTGAACTTGCCCTGTCAGAAACCAGGAACGTGCCCAGGTACAGCATCAGGAAATTAGGTGGCAATGTAAACGGCGGTGGCGCCAATTACGCCCCCTTGTTGCTGAACAACAGCACCCTGCTGTTTACATCTTCCCGCCCCGATACCGTTAACACCGGTAAGGACAAAAAAGAGAACCCCTACGTAAATGACCTCTATATTGCCCAGGGCCAGGGCTATAACTTTGAAACCAGCCGGAAGCTTGACATCCCCTCCGTTAAGGGAATGGAACAGGGCACCTCTGCATTAAGCCCGGATGGTAACACCCTGTACCTTACGCGCTGGACAGTGAAGAACGGGCAGAAACAGGCCGCCATTTATACCAGTACCCGCCAGGGCGATAAATGGTCAGATCCCGTGGCGCTGGGCCCTAATGTAAACGCAGCCGGCTTCAGCGCTATGCAGCCGTTTGTAACCGCAGACAATAAGTACCTTTTCTTTGTCTCCAACAGGCCGGGTGGCATGGGCAAGAACGACATCTGGTACAGCCAGCTGCAGAACGGTGTACCGGGCGCTCCCCGTAATATGGGTACAGGGATCAATTCCCGCGATGAGGAACAGGCGCCTTATTACGATGTGCAGAACGGACTTTTCATATTCAGTTCTGATGGCCGCGTAGGCCTCGGTGGGCTCGATTTCTTTGTAAGCGAAGGTAATCTGACCAACTGGTCCGCTCCCCGTAATCTGGGCGCTCCTGTCAACTCCCCCAAAGACGATATCTATTATAATCCGGTAGACAAGGCCAAGCCGCTTAATGGTGCGTTTATCAGTTCAGACAGGCAGTCAGTATGCTGCCTGGAACTGTTCTATGTAAAGCGTAATGCCAAACTGGCCGGCGGACAAATTCTGGACTGCGATGGAGAGTTGCCGCTTACCGGCGCCACCGTTACCCTGCTGGATACCGTACAGCAGAAAGTGCTGCAACAGGTCACCGTGGATGAAACCGGCCATTACAATTTTGAAGTGGATATGGAGAAGAACTACAAGATCATGGCAGAAAAGGAAAACTACTTCTCAAAGGCCATCTATTTTAATACCGACGAGCTGGTCCGGGTGGATTCGCTGATGAACCCCACACTCTGCCTCAAACGCTATGAGATAGGCAAACCCATTATCCTCAAGGATATCTACTATGATTATAACAAGGCTACGCTCAGGCCGCAGTCCCTGGTTGTACTGGACACCGTTGTGGCGATTATGGCGGATAACCCGAATATCATTATCGAAATGGGATCGCATACAGACAGTAAAGGCACAGATGCGTATAACATTAAGCTTTCCCAGGCCAGGGCGCAAGCCTGTGTGGATTACCTGGCAGGTAAAGGGGTGCCCGTATCCCGTATGGTAGCCAAAGGCTATGGCGAGTCAAGACCCATAGCGCCGAATACGCTGCCAAATGGCAAGGATAATCCTGACGGCCGGCAGCTGAACAGAAGAACGGAGTTTAAAGTGTTGCGCGTACAACTGCAATTGCAGTAACCAACCCGGTAGTTTCAACTATATCCTAATAAAACCAATTAGCCTCAGGCAACAGTAGCCCCCCGAACACTTGGGGGGCTACTGCATTGCTGTCACTCCTGGCGCACTATATGGTTCCCGTCAGTATATTGGATAACGGCAAAATGTACACGTCCATAGAACGGACGCTTGCCGAAAAGGTTACTTTTTATATTACCTTTGCCCCTGTTTTATCTAAATCAATAAACTACCTAGCAAATATGTCTGTCATTGTCGTTGGTACTATGGCGTTCGATGAAATAGAAACGCCCTTTGGAAAATCAGGAAAGATCATCGGAGGTTCCGCTACATTTATAGCCTGGACTGCGGCCAACTTTGTGCAGCCGATTAACCAGATCTCCGTTGTTGGAGGCGATTTTCCGCAGGCGGATATGAATGCGCTGGCGGCAAAAGGAGTAGCGCTGGAAGGCGTGCAGATCAAGAAAGACCGCCCTTCTTTCTATTGGGCCGGTAAATATCATATGGATATGAATACCCGCGACACGCTGGTAACTGAGCTGAACGTGCTGGGTGATTTTCAGCCGGAAGTGCCGGAAAGTTATCAGGGTAGTGAGTTCCTGGTACTGGGTAACCTGTCTCCCCAGGTGCAGATCAGCGTTATCAACCAGCTTCGGGAACGTCCCAAGCTGATTGTGCTGGATACCATGAACTTCTGGATGGAAACGGCGATGGATGACCTGAAAAAGGTACTGACCATGGTAGATGTATTGCTGGTAAACGATGGCGAAGCCCGTCAGCTGAGCGGCGAATACTCCCTGGTAAAGGCAGCCCGCAAGATCCTGACCATGGGCCCCCGCTACCTGATCATCAAGAAAGGAGAGCACGGTGCACTGCTGTTCCATGAGAACCACGTGTTCTTTGCACCTGCTTTACCGCTGGAAGATGTGTTTGACCCCACCGGCGCTGGTGATACCTTTGCCGGAGGCTTTATAGGTCACCTCGCTAAAACCAAGGATATTTCATTCGAGAACATGAAAACGGCCATTATTGTAGGTTCTGCTATGGCCTCTTTCTGTGTGGAGAAATTTGGTACGGGCCGTCTCCGTGAGATCACCCAGGAAGATATCAGCGCCCGCCTGGAACAGTTCGTTGAACTCGTGAATTTTGATATAGACCTGGTGTAGGGGGTAAATTCCAAATGCCAAATACCAAATTCCAAATTCCAGGTTCCATATTCCAAATGATCTTCGCATTTTGGAAATTTAAAACCTGGGATTTGGAATTTACTTATAAATATCGTTGAGAATTTTCGCCAGCCGTAATCCTCCCTTCAGCAACTGCCTGTTCAGATCTTCCTGGAACAGGTAATTATAGCGATAGCTCAGTTTATCTCCTTCTTTGGTCCTGGCATATATCTTATCAGCCAGTACATGCGATTCAAACATCCAGTCGCGGATGCTGCCGCCCTGCAGCTTGCTAACCGTGGAAGCAGGTACTATATCCAGCGCTTTAGCGTATTCGGTATAGCTCAGCTGCTGAAACTCCACCAGTTGTTCATCCCACACCCGGTGCAGGTTGGTGGGCCTGTCAAACCAGTAAACGCTTACCTTGTTACCACCCTGGTCTTCGTCGCGGCCCACGTGCAGCGGCTGGTGCATATCGCCTATCATGTGCACCAGGAATTTAAGCGCAAATATTTGTTGTTCTTTAGTGGCGGTAGCCGATTTGAGCTGCCGTATCATAGCCTGTGTTTGTGTATACAGGTTTTCGCCTTTGGCTTTTTTGAGGATATTGTCAAATTCTTCCGCAGTTGCCCCGGCCGGAAAATCCAGGTAGTGCCAGCGCGAAGTATGATCATAACGGCGTGTGGTATCTGATTTGATAAAATCCGGCCAGTTGGCTATCATCGCCAGGCTTTCCCTGCCCAGCAGTGCCCGGATAGCTTTGCGGGCCTGCGGGCTCAGGTGTTGTGAGGCAATTTCGCCCACTACACGATGGCCGGTAAGGCCCCAGCTGAACCCCCGGAGGGGTAGCAAAGGAAGTAAGACGCCCAATAGCAGGCGAAAACAGAATGTACGGTGCATAAACAAAATTGAGACGTCAAATATGGTAAAATAAGTTCCAATTCCCAAGTTTCGTAATTTTGAATATTATGCCATTCAAGATACAGTCACCATATCCTCCCGCCGGAGATCAGCCGGCTGCCATCCGCCAGCTTACAGAAGGAATAAAGAACGGTGAGCCTTTCCAGACACTGCTGGGTGTTACCGGCTCTGGTAAGACCTTCACCATGGCGAATGTGATCCAGAACGTGCAGAAGCCCACCCTGGTGCTGACCCACAACAAAACCCTGGTAGCGCAGCTGTACGGCGAGTTCCGCCAGTTCTTCCCGGACAATGCCGTGGAGTACTTTGTATCCTACTATGATTATTACCAGCCGGAGGCTTATATGCCGGTGAGCGATACTTATATAGAAAAAGACCTGTCTATTAACGCCGAGCTCGACAAGCTGCGGCTCAGGGCCACATCCAACCTGCTGTCAGGCCGCCGCGATATTATCGTGGTAGCCAGCGTGTCATGTATATATGGTATGGGTAACCCTACTGAGCTGGAAAACGGTATCCTGCGTATTCACCGCGGGCAGACCATCGGCCGTAACACCCTGCTGCACGGATTGGTGAACTCCTTATATACGCGTACCACGGGCGACTTTACCCGCGGTTCTTTCCGGGTGCAGGGAGATACGGTGGATATTAACCTTCCTTATGTAGACTATGGTTACCGTATAACCTTCTTCGGAGACGAAATAGAGGAAATTGAGAGCTTTGACACCGCCAGCGGTAAACGTATCGGTACTATGGACAATGCAGCTATTTTCCCTGCCAATCTTTACCTGGCCCCCAGGGATATGATGCAGCAGATCATCTATGAGATACAGGACGAGCTGCAGGCCCAGGTAGATTACTTCCGCGCCCAGGGCAAACACCTCGAAGCCCAGCGCTTGTCTGAAAGGGTGAACTATGACCTGGAAATGATCCGTGAATTGGGTTATTGCAGCGGCATTGAGAACTACTCCCGATTCCTGGACCGCCGCCTGCCTGGTACAAGGCCTTTCTGCCTGCTGGACTATTTCCCCAAGGATTTTCTGCTGGTAATAGATGAGAGCCACCAGACCATTCCGCAGATCAGCGGTATGTATGGAGGTGACCGTTCCCGTAAACTTACCCTGGTGGATTTCGGCTTCCGCCTGCCCTCCGCTATGGATAACCGCCCGCTGAACTTTTACGAATTTGAGAACCTGCTCAACCAGGTGGTGTTTGTGAGCGCTACCCCGGGCGAGTATGAGCTGAAACAAACCGAAGGGGTGGTGGTAGAACAGGTGGTACGTCCTACCGGGCTGCTCGATCCTCCCATTGAGATCAGGCCCAGTGTTAATCAGGTAGACGATCTGCTGGATGAGATAGACCGCCGCGTGCAGAAAGGCGACCGCGTACTGGTAACCACCCTCACCAAACGTATGGCGGAGGAAATGGATAAGTACCTGCACCGTATTAATATTAAGTCGCGTTATATCCATTCGGAGGTAGACACCCTGGAACGCGTGGAGATTCTGCGGGACCTGCGCCTGGGTAAAATAGATGTACTGGTAGGGGTGAACCTGCTCCGCGAGGGCCTGGACCTTCCCGAAGTATCACTGGTGGCCATCCTGGATGCCGATAAGGAAGGTTTCCTGCGTGATGAGCGCTCCCTGACGCAGACCGCCGGCCGCGCTGCCCGTAACGTAGACGGCCTGGTGATCTTCTATGCAGACAAGATCACCGACAGTATGCAGCGTACCATTGATGAGACTAACCGTCGCCGTGAAAAACAGATCGCCTATAATATTAAACATAACATTGTTCCAAAAACCGTCAGAAAATCAGTTGAGCAGATCATGGGCCAGACATCCGTGCTGGAGATCAAGAGCTTTGATGAGTCTTCACCTTATGCCATCCACGAGGAAGTGTCCCTGGTGGCGGAAGATGCCATGACCTATGCAAAAGGGGAGGCGGCTGCAGCCAAAACGATCCCTCAGCTGGAAAAAGCCATTACCCGCGTAAAGAAGGATATGGAAAAAGCCGCAAAGGATCTCGACTTTATGGAAGCCGCACGTTTACGCGACCAGATGTTTGCCCTGCAGCGTGAGCTCGAAGAAATGAAACAGGTGCGCTAGATAACTTCTCAGGGAATATTCATATAGCAAAATATGTAATATAACATTTCGTAAAGAATAGATTTAGGACTGTTCGTACGTAGTTGTCATATGTATTAAATAATAATATATTAAATTTGTACTCCCGCCTGACAACATATACCAGATTTATTTGCATATATTAGTACTTGGTTAATATAGGTATTATAACCTATCTCACGCAGTTGTAGTAACATCCAGCTCTCCTAAGTTAGAAAATTGTTAAAGGCCTGGCCTGTATCGTGCTAAATTATTGATAAATAGTTCGGTATGAAGATATATCTGCTTGTTTTACCCCAACTACGTACGTAAATATTGCCTTCATATTATAAATTGTAATAATCTACTTAATTTTGAGTTAATATTGCCTGTTTTTATTCAATCATTTCTATTTTTGCGCGGTTTTGTTTGATCACTTAATTTTAATAAATACTTTTATTGCAGAAAACAAAAATTGAACGCTATGAAGAAATCTCCATTTCAGGATTACCTGCCATTCATTTTTCTTGCTCTTATAGCATTAATTGGCATGTTTATACCCACTGCTGCCAATTTTGATGATGCAAGTAAATACAGTTTCGGTGATATCGCCTGGATACTGGTGGCTACCTCATTGGTGTTTTTAATGACTCCCGGCTTATCCTTCTTCTATGGAGGTATGGTAAACCGTAAGAATGTTATTAATACCATGATGCAAAGCTTTATCGCCACTGGCCTTATCAGCGTATTATGGGTGGTTGTAGGTTTCAGCCTCGCATTTGGTAAATCCTACAATGGAGTGATCGGAGATCCTTCCACTTTCTTCTTTTTTAAAGGCGTTGCATCCGGCGAGCCCTGGAGCCTGGCCAACACGATCCCGCTGATCCTGTTTGCGCTGTTCCAGATGAAATTTGCCATTATCACGCCTGCCCTGGTTGTAGGTGCTACGGCAGAGCGTATCCGTTTTACTTCGTACGTACTTTTCATGGTGCTTTTCAGCCTCCTGGTGTATGCGCCCATCGCACACTGGACCTGGCATCCTGATGGCCTGCTCGCTAAACTGGGCGTACTGGATTTTGCCGGTGGTACCGTGGTACATATTTCTGCCGGTTGTGCGGCATTGGCGGGAGCACTGGTGCTGAAACGCAGAAAAGATCATATAGAAAAGAAAGAACTGCAGCCTGCAAACATTCCCTTCGTACTGCTGGGCACTGGTTTGCTGTGGTTCGGCTGGTTCGGTTTCAACGCAGGTTCTGCCGTAAGCGCTGGCCAGCTGGCAGTATCCGCTTTCGCAACTACCAATACGGCGGCTGCTACTGCAGGTCTTAGCTGGATATTCTTTGATGTGATCCGTGGCAGGAAACCTTCTGCACTGGGCTTTTGTATCGGCGCTGTAGTAGGCCTGGTGGCCATTACGCCTGCTGCCGGTTTTGTGGCGGTTCCGCAAAGTATCATGATCGGTTTCGCCGCCGCTATCGTATCCAACCTGATGGTGCACTGGAAATCCAAGACCAGCATTGATGATACCCTCGATGTATTCCCCTGCCACGGTGTAGGCGGTATGGTAGGTATGCTGCTCACCGGTGTTTTTGCTTCAAAGGCAATCAACAGCGGCGGTAACGATGGCCTTTTCTACGGCAATCCTGAATTGTTCCTGAAACAGCTGCTGGGCATGGTGATCGTGGTAGCTTACAGCTTCATCGTATCTTACGGAATCTTCAAGTTCATCAACATGTTCCACCCGCTGCGTGTAAGCGACGAAGACGAGACCCTGGGCCTGGATGCTACCCAGCACAACGAACACTATCATCCTGCAATGATGAGCGTGAACGGCACCGGCTCACTGAAAGAAGAAGAAATTATACAATAGTACATTCATCCGGTTTAGTACCGGTCTACGTCAAAAGTTCTTTAGTTAATAATGGATAATTAATAATTAATACTTAGGTAAGCAGGAAGTTTAACACACATGCTACATTAATTATTAGTTATTCATTATTAACTACTATGATATTCCCATCGCCTTCTCATACCCAAAACAAGCGACGACAGGTAGCAGCACGAGAGAATCGGCAACGCTGGTTCCACAAAAAAACAAACACCATTTTATCAATCATTTTTCATTGCACGAAGCGGCATGAGTGAGATAGCTATGCATTAAAGGCAGAAACAGACCGCAACAGCTCATTCATGATACCGGAATTCAGATGACACATTAGAAACGGATGTGAGCAACATCAGAAAAGGTTCATAGCGTTCGCAAAAATTAAAAAATGCGCGGGTGCTATAGGGGCTTCGTATGCCAATGAAAAGCTAAAACCTTACAAATGAAGAAGACAATTCTGACCACATTCGCTGTCTGCAGCCTGCTTACCGCCTTTGCTCAAACGGCAGACACTACCAAGCCACAGGAAGCTTTCAAACTATCCGGGTCTGCGGATGTTTATTATAAATATAACTTCAACAAGAACATTACAGACAATAAGACCAGCTTTACCAACTCCCACAACTCTTTTGAGCTGGGCATGGTATCCCTCAAACTGGAACATGGCTTTAAGAAAGGCAGTTTTGTAGCTGATATTGGCTTTGGAAGACGCGCTGCCGAATTCTCCTATAATGATACCGTAAACGGCAAGAATGGCCTTGCTGTAGCAATTAAGCAGCTGTATGTAGGGTATCAGCTTACAGACAAGATCAAAGTGAGCTTTGGAAGCTTTGCCACACATATAGGTTATGAGCTGGTAGATGCTTACCTGAATCGTAACTACAGCATGAGCTACCTGTTCAGCAACGGGCCTTTCTTTAGTACCGGCGCTAAACTGGATGTCGCCATAACGCCCTATTTAAGCGCCATGCTGGGTGTGTTTAATCCAACCGATCTTAAATCCGTAGACTTCAGCGATCACAAATATATAGGCGCACAGCTGGGCTATGCTCCGGAAAGCATTCCCCTCAAGCTCTATCTTAACTACCTGGGCGGAAAAGATACCGCAGGTGTGCAGAACCACCAGGTGGATTTTGTAGCCACCTACCAGGTGAACAGCCTATTGGGCCTGGGCTATAACGGCAGCTACAGCCGCTATCATGAAACCATCAAAAAAAATGGTAACGGCAATGGCGGAACTGCCGGCAGCGTTAAATGGTGGGGATCCGCATTATACGTAAACCTTGATTTTACGGAGGACTTCGGCCTTACGCTCCGCGGCGAATATTTCAACGATAAAGACCAGCTTAAAACCTTTGCCAGCTCACTGGAAGGCGGCAACGTAACGGCAGGCACACTTACCTTTAACTATAAATCAGGCAACCTTACCATTATGCCGGAGTTCAGGATAGACAGGGCTTCCAAAGACATTTTCAATAAATCTTCCGGCGCCGCTACCGCCACAACGGCTAATGTATTGCTGGCTGCCGTATATCACTTCTGATATTAAGCGCTTGGCTCATATAAGAAAGGTTTGAAGTCAGAACCTTTATGGGGCTCGTTGTTTGACGAGCCCCTTTTCTTAACAATTTGCTATATTGTACGTCAAAACCTACGATGAATGTTGCAGGCCACCACGCTAAAATTCCTCAAGAATCTCAGCAGGAATAACACCAAAGAATGGTTTGATGAACACAAGCCGGCTTACCAGGATGCAAAAGCAGACTATGAGAGCATAGTTCAGCAGCTGATTGACGGGCTTTCCCGGCAGGATCCAGGAACAGCAGGACTACAGGTGAAAGACTGTGTTTTCCGTATATATAAAGACGTTAGGTTCTCAAAAGACAAAACGCCCTATAAAACCAATATGGGTGCCGCCTTTTCGCCAGGCGGCCGTAAGTCTGGCAGGCCAGGCTATTACTTTCACCTGGAACCCGGCGGCAGCTTTGCAGGCGGAGGCCTCTGGATGCCCGATGCACCCACGCTGAAAAAAGTGCGGCAGGAAATCGATTATAACTTTGCCGAATTTCAGCAGATTATCAGCAATAAGGAATTCATTAAATATTTTGGGAAGATCGAAGGCGAAGCATTGAAATCAGCCCCCCAGGGCTATCAGCCGGACAACCCGGCCATCGCCTATTTAAAGCTGAAGAGCTTCACCGTATGGCATAGCTTTTCAGATGAAGCATGCACACAACCTGCATTGGTAAGAGAGATACTGAAAGTGTTTGCCGTAATGCAACCCTTCGTCAAGTTTCTTGACAGGGCTTTACATGAATAATGAAAGTTTGAATGTTTGAGGGTTTGAATGTTTGACAGTGGCTCATTATTTATAACGCCTTCAAACGATCAAACTTTCAAACGCTTAAAAGCTTAAACTTTCAAACGAAAAAAAGGAGAGAAGGAAGGGTTCCTTTTCTCCTTTTGAATTTCTTCTCTGTTTGTTCCCTTAAATTAATTTTTGTGTATCAAAAACTCAAACGGCCTGGCTTTACGGTTCTTTAATAAATTTTCCTTGTCCGTTCTGGTGTGAGCAAAACGTTGATTATACACATTGGCTACCTCGATGATAGGTATAATGCCATCCAGCGTATCCTGCTGATCAACTATGTTCATAATACGGGATACCTGGGATGAGAAGTTGCTGCTCCACTCCTCAGTGAATTTGTGCATTAACAAAAGCTCGCGATTGGTGTTGGTCTTCATAGGATTTAAGGGTGTTTACAGATTAGAGAAATTATACGGATTCTGAATAGCACTCTCTCTTGTATTGGCATAATTTGGTTTTTTATCATAGAAGCAAGTCGGCATAGGATTATGATACCAAAATCCAATTTTATACAGCAGAAATCAATACTACTTCCGTGTAATTTTTAATTTTTGAACACGAATTTTTCGTTCATGTTAAATTAAAAAACCCCGGTATAATTGTGGGGCTTTCAATAACTTACAACCAGAATCGTATATGCATTCATGAAAGATACATATATGATGATTTATTGATGGATTAGCAGATATTTTTATATCCACTGTTGCTGGTGCAGGTATTCGGCAATCTGCACTGCATTGGTAGCTGCTCCTTTACGCAGGTTATCGGCTACAATCCACATATTCACCGTCTTTGGCTGTGTTTCATCACGGCGTATACGTCCTACAAATACTTCATCCTTATCATGCGCATCTTTGGGCATGGGGTACTGGTTACGCGAAGGGTCATCTACTACAATTACGCCAGGCGTTTTTTCCAGGGTCTTACGTATTTCACTCAGTTCATATTCTTTCTCAAATTCAATGTTCACCGCTTCACTGTGTCCGCCCATTACAGGTATACGCACAGTGGTAGCGGTAACGGCTATATGATCATCTCCCATGATCTTCTTTGTTTCATTCACCATTTTCATTTCCTCTTTCGTATAGCCATTATCAAGGAACACATCAATATGCGGGATAACATTTAAATCAATTGCATGAGGATACGCAGCCGGACCATCAGTAACACCTTTACGTTCATTCATCAGCTGATCCACTGCTTTTACACCTGTTCCGGTTACAGACTGGTAAGTTGATACCACAACACGGTTAATTTTGTATAACTCGTGCAGCGGATGTAATACAATCACCATTTGTATGGTAGAACAGTTAGGGTTTGCTATGATCTTATCTTCCGGGGTTAATGTTTTGCCATTTACTTCAGGTACAACCAGTTTCTTGCTGGGATCCATTCTCCAGGCACTTGAATTATCAATTACTGTAATACCTGCCGCTGCAAATTTAGGCGCCCACTCCAGTGAAGTGCCGCCACCCGCAGAGAACAAAGCCACCGCAGGTTTCATGGAAATAGCCGTATCTGCATTCACCACCTTGTAGTGCTTGCCCTTAAATGTTACTTCCTTACCAACAGACTTCTCAGAAGCTACAGGTATCAGTTCTGTAACCGGGAAATTTCTTTCAGCTAGTACTTGTAACATTTTTGAGCCTACCAGGCCAGTGGCTCCTACGACGGCAACTTTCATGTGGATTTTATTTTTTTTCGAAGCGCAAAAATACTACCTTATTCTCTATATTCGCAGCCTTACCAACCATTTATTTTATGCAAACCTCCATTGTTTGTGCGGCATTGCTGTTGCTGCCCGCTTTCTCTCTTGCCCAGATCTCACAACGCTTTGATGATCCAGCTGTTCCCTGGCAGGGAACCGATTCCGCCTGGCAGATCAGCAACGGGCGGTTGCAAAGTAGTTGCATGCAACCGAACAGCAATTTCTGGATTGCTGCACCCGCTGCAATAGCATTACCTGCCGAATGGGAGTGGTGGATGCAGCTGGATTTTAACACCTCGTCCAACAACTACACCGATGTTTTCCTGGTCTGCGGCAACAGTGATCTGTTGCAGAACAGCAGCGGCTATTTTGTGCGGATAGGAGATAAGGACGATGATGTATGCCTCTACAAAAAGAATGCTGCCAACGCTGTAGTGAAATTAACGGACGGGCGCAACGGGCTTACTGATCGCCGCTCTTCCACGCTCAGAATAAAGGTAAGCTGCGACGATGCCTTTAACTGGCAGCTATGGGTGGATACCTCGGGTACAGGCGCCCATTATGTACCGGAAGGCCTTGTAAGGGACAGCTCCTTTAAAGACTCCGTTTGTTTTGGCATCTTGGTGCGGCAGTCAACCGCTTCCTTTTTCAGTAAACATTTCTTTGACGATGTCAGCGTCCTGCCTTTTGTCAGAGACACTGCCCCACCCGCATTGCAATCCGTAACAGCGCTCGGTGAACAGGAACTGCAGCTCCTTTTTTCAGAACCGCCGGATGCCGCAACCGCACTTTTGCCTGCACATTACAAACTGGGAACCACCGCTTCCCTGCCGGTGGATATTGCGCTGTCAGGCAACTCCGTCCGACTGCTTTTCGGGCAACCTTTCCCGCCGGGTGATAGTCTCCTGCTGCAGGTAGACGGGCTAAGCGATGCAGCAGGTAACAAAATGCGCCCGGCCTCCGCCTGGTTCCTTTATTACCGTCCTGCCCCTTATGAAGTGCTCATCCATGAAATACTGCCGGATCCTGATCCGCCGGTAAGCCTTCCGCTCCCGGAATTTGTGGAGCTGCGCAACAACAGCGCTTACCCGGTGCAGTTTCGTCAATGGAAGCTGAGCACCCGCAGCGGACAGGCAACCCTGCCCTCCCTGGTACTGGAACCAGACAGCCTGTTGCTGCTTTGCAGAAAAGATAAAGCGGGCATGTTCCCCGCCGGCGTCCGGGTAGCAGGCCTGGACGATTTCCCCGTACTGGGAAATGAGGCTGACACACTCATACTCTATAATACCACCGGCCGCATTATTCATGCAGTAGCTTATGATAAAAGCTGGTTTGCGGGTTCAGAAAAGGACAAAGGCGGCTGGAGCCTGGAAATGGCAGAAAACGGCCTTTTATGCAGCGGCAGGGAGGCCTGGCAGCCGTCCACAGATCCCTCCGGGGCAACGCCCGGTAAACGGAATGCCGTTTCTGTATCACCGGAAGATAGCCAGCCTTTCACCCTATTGCGCGCAGAGCTGCCGGACAGCCTCAGTGCCCTGCTGTATTTTAGCCGGGCGGTGGACAGTGTTAACGCCCCTGATCCTGCGGTGTACCAGTTCAGTCCCGGTAATGTAACCATCGCCGCTGTAACGGTGTTGCCGCCGCTCTTTAATACCGTGCTGCTCCGGTTATCTGCCCCCTTATCCGCAACAGGTAGCTACACCTTGCAGGTAAAAGGCCTGGCCGATTGCAGCGGAGCCCCCGGTGCAGATAACAGCGTTGTAGTAGCCCTGCCTGCCGCCAATGGCGCGGGCAATATCCTGTTCAGCGAAGTGCTGTTCGATGCACGGTCCCCCGCACCGGAGTTCGTCGAGATCTATAACCATGGCAACACAGCGGTAAACCTGCAGCAGCTGTACCTCAATGCCCCTGAACGGGATACCGCCCGTGTGGCGCTGAGCAGAACGCAACGCCTGCTGATGCCCGGTCAGTACCTGGCCCTTACCCGCGATCCCGATGCCCTGTGCCGTTACTACACCTGCAAAGCACAGGAAAACCTGCTGCAGCTATCCGGCCTTCCGGCCCTGCCCAATGAAGGCGGCCAGCTGGCCCTCTACAGTGCCGATGGCGCCCTGCTGGATGTGTTGCATTACTCCCCGGATATGCAGTCGCCACTGGCAGCGGATGCCAAAGGTGTTTCCCTGGAACGCCTGCACTTTGACCAGCCGGGCGCCGATCCGGCCAACTGGCACCCGGCCGCTTTCACGGCGGGGTATGCTACACCTGGCAGCGCCAACTCCCAGCAACTGACCCTGGGAGAACTGCCCGGTGAACTAAGCGTTCAGCCGCCCGTATTTTCACCGGATAATGACGGGGTGGATGATGTGGCTGTATTGTCTTTCCGCCTTCCCCGCCCCGGCTCTGTGGGCAATGTCACCATTTATGACGCACTGGGGCGGCCGGTACGCCGCCTGCTGCAAAGCGGGCAGCTGGCTAATCAGGCCACCATCATCTGGGATGGCCTCAATGATAGCAAACAACGGCTGCCTGCGGGGATATATATTATATTTACCGAGGTATTTGACCTGCAGGGAAGGGTAAAGCGATGGAAGCTGCCACTGGTAGTGGCACGGAACTTGAATTAAGCCGCTGAAAAACCTTCAGCTTTCAACTTAAATTAATTATTTATATTTGCGCTCCCTACTAAAAATTTGAACATGCAGTACAGAGAAATTGTTGCAGTAACCGGTTTAGGCGGTTTGTTTCAATTATTAGCCAGCAAACAGGATGGCGCTATTGTCCGTTCCCTCGAAGACAAAAGCACCCGTTTTGTTTCCTCCCGCGTCCATAACTTTACCCCGCTGGAAAGTATTGAAGTATTTACCACCGGAGATAATGTAAACCTGGTAGAGGTTTTTAAAGCCATGCAGGAAAAAGAAGCTGAATATCCACTGGCACCCGCCAAAGCCGACAATAATGCTATCAAGGCGTATTTCAAAAACGTATACCCCGACTTCGACGAAGAAAAGGTATATGTGAGCGATATGAAGAAGATGGTGAAATGGTACGCCATCCTCAAAGCCAATGATCTCCTGAAGTTTGACGAGATCCTGGCCGGCGAAGAGAACGGTGGTGGTGAAGCCGCTGAAGCAGCAGCACCCGTAGCAGCAGCTGCGCCTGAACAGCCTGCAGCAGCAGCCGCAGAAAAACCGGCTAAGAAAGCCAAAGCGCCTAAAGCTGCTGCCAAGGATAAAGAAGCATCCGCAGACGCACCGGCAGAAAAAGAAAAGCCGGCTAAGAAAGCAACAAAGGCCAAGAAGGAAGAAACACCTGCCGCTGAAGGGGAAGAAGCTGCACCCAAAAAAACTACGCGTAAAAAGAAGACAGAAGAATAAGTGCTGGCTGCCTGTTGAAAAACAACTGAAACTTACAACTTTAACATACCAGATTCCGGGCAAAGCCCGGAATTTGCTATTTTAGTAAGATGAACACATTAAACGCAAATATTGAAAAGCTGCCGCGCAAATTCCTCCCGGAAAACTTTACCGTTAGCACCTGGGAAGCGTTGCAGCCTTATTACGAAGCCCTCAAAGAACGCCCCATCAATAACACCGGCGAACTGGAGCAATGGCTGAAAGATGTAAGCGAGCTGGAAGCGGTAGTGAGTGAAGACGCCTGCTGGCGACAGATCCGGATGACCTGCGACACCACCAGCAAAGAGCTGGAAGAATCATTTACTTATTTCTTCATGGAAATACAGCCCAAACTGCAACCTTATGCAGATGCGCTGAACCGTAAACTGCTGGACAGCCCCTTTACCAAAGAACTGGGCCCTGAGTTTGCCACCTACCTCCGCAATGTAGATAAACAGGTAAAGCTGTTCCGCGAGGAGAACGTTCCCCTGCAGGCAGAACTGAGCGTAATGGCCCAGCAGTTCGGCGTGGTGAACGGTAAGATGACCATCGAAGTAAACGGTCAGGAATATACCCTGCAGCAGGCCGCCAAATTCCTGGAAAACAGCGACCGCGCCCTGCGCGAAGAAGTGTTCCGCAAAACCTATGAGCGCCGCCTGCAGGACCGTGAAACGCTGGATGAGCTGTACAGCTCTCTGGTTGCCAAACGCCACCAGGTAGCCCTCAACGCAGGCTTCAGCAACTACCGCGATTATAAGTTTGAAGACCTGGGCAGGTTTGATTATACAAAAGAAGATTGCTTCCAGTTCCATGCGGCAGTAAAAGAAAATATACTGCCCCTGGTAAAGAACATTCTTGAAAAACAGCAGGCTAAATTACAGCTGGACACCCTGCGGCCCTGGGATACAGAAGCCGAACCGGCGGGTGTTAAACCGCTGGAGCCCTTCCACACCGGCGAAGAACTGATCAATAAAGCGATTGGTTGCTTTGACCAGCTGGGACCCTTCTTCGGTAACTGCCTCCGTGTAATGCAGCAGATGGGCCGTCTTGACCTGGAAAGCCGCAAAGGCAAAGCCCCCGGCGGCTACAACTGCCCGCTGGCAGAAACCGGTGTGCCTTTCATCTTCATGAATGCCGCCGGCCAGATGAAAGATCTTACCACCATGGTGCATGAAGGCGGTCACGCAGTACACTCCTTCCTGAGCCACGCGCTTCCACTGAGCGCCTTTAAAGAGTACCCCATGGAAATTGCAGAAGTGGCCAGCATGAGTATGGAGCTTTTCACCATGGATCACTGGGACATCTTCTTCAGCAACCCGGAAGAGCTGCAACGCGCAAAACGCCAGCAGCTGGAGCGCGCCATCACCATATTCCCATGGATCGCTACCATCGATAAGTTCCAGCACTGGGTATATGAACACCCACAGCATACCGTGGAAGAGCGTACCGCCGCCTGGGTAAGCATACTGGACGAGTTCTCTCCTGAAGTAGTGAACTGGAGTGGCCTGGAAACCTACCGCGCCATGGGTTGGCAACGGCAGCTGCACCTATTTGAAGTGCCCTTCTATTATATTGAGTATGGTATTGCGCAGTTAGGGGCTATCGCTATGTGGAAACAGTATAAGGAGAACAAACAGGCAGCCCTGGATAATTACGTGAAAGCGCTCAGCCTCGGCGCCACCAAAACGCTACCCGAATTATACAAAGCAGCAGGTATCCGTTTTGATTTTTCACCTGCCTATGTGAAGGATCTGGCAGACTTCGTTAAAAAAGAAATGGACGCAATAGGATAGTTAAAAGTTTGAGGGTTTGAAAGTATAATGGGGCAAGCTTCGTAAGCACCCTTCAAACTTTCAAACCCTCAAGCTTTCAAACGTTATTTACATTGTTTGCAAACACCACTTACCACCACCTCCACATTATGTACAGCATAGCCTTTGGGTAATTGTATGCTGGGTACATCTGTCTCTTCCAGGCAAAGGGTAGTGCCGCACTCCTCGCATTTAAAATGCACGTGATGATCGTGATGATCATGTTCTGAACATTCCGACTTGCACAAGGCATATCTTACGGAAGTATCTGTAGTAGGAATTTTGTGGATGATGCCCTTATCCAGGAACGCCTGCAGGGTACGATAGATGGTCACCCTGTCAAAAGATTGTCCCAGTTTCTTTTCAAAATCGCTGTGTTCCAGGGCTCCGTTGCTCTTCATGAAGAGCTCCAGTATTTTCACACGGGTTTCAGTAACGCTCAGGTGACTGTTCCGCAATAAATGATGGATCTGTTCTCTGTTGTTCTTAACCATGATCAGAAAATTGACAGCACATTAAAGCTATTCATTCAACAACCGGTCTATGTCATTGATCATTTTATCTACGTCTGATACCTTGGTGCCTTCATACAGCCCCCTTACACGGCCTTCCCCGTCTACCAGTGCAAACCACTGCGTATGCACAAAGTCCTCCTCGCCGGTGTAAGTGCCGTCGTCCAGCATGTATCCCTGCCTGGCAAGTTTGTACAGCTCTTTTTTGGTGCCTGTCATGAACCACCAGTTCCGCGCATCGGCGCCATGCTTTTCAGCATAGGCTTTCAGCACAGGTACACTGTCATGATCCGGGTCTACCGTATGGGAAAGAATGCGGAAATCAGGTTGGTCCTTATACCTGGCATATACCTTTTCCATATTCTTGTTCATTTTGGGGCATATACCAGTGCAGGTAGTAAAAAAGTACTCTGCCACATAGATCTTGCCTTTCACGTCGTTGCTGGTGATGGTCTTCCCCTCCTGGTTCACAAAAGAGAATCCGCCCACTATGTGCCCGGGACTTCCCAGTACAGGCAGCTTTTCCTTACCGAAGAAAGTACCCGTTTCTCCTTTTATCACCCAGCCGGCGTACCCCAGAAAGGCCACGCTCAGCAAACCGAAGAACAACACGTAAAAAATCGTCTTTTTTGACATAAAGCCAGTCTTTTTATCTGTAGCAAAGGTACTGATTAGTTAGCAAGTAAAAGAAATATGCAACTTAGTTGCAGGTAATTCCCTAGCTTTGCCTCCTCAATATTACTACCACCCGAAACCGGATTGTATGTCAGACCGCCTGCGTAAACTGAACCTGGATGTATTGGGTATCGGCGCTTCCCTGATCTGTGCCCTGCACTGCGCTGTATTACCCTTAATGATGACCGTATTGCCATTACTCGGACTGGAAATGTTCAGCAATGAAAAGCTGGAGTACGCGCTGCTGAGCTGCACCTTCCTGGTGGGTTGTATCTCTCTTTTCAGGGGTTACCGCTATCATCATCACACAGCCAAACCCCTCCTGCTGTTTGCCCTGGGTTTTGTGTTGCTGCTCACAGGCCACTTCCTGGCGCCGGAAAACCTGGAGGCGCTATTGATAAGCGCCGGAGCGATCCTGGTCATTATTGCCCATGTGTGGAACCTGCGGGAGTGCAGGCATTGCCGCATCTGTAATAAAGACGGTATCGCCCCGTGACCATGGCATTCATTTTTCCGCTGTAAAATATAATATCCTTCACTTGAATAAGGGGCCCGGAAAGCTATTGTTCTAATCTTTAATTTAGACTAGCCTAAATAATAATTTAGAATAACTGTGTTTCAAAACTTATTTTTGCCATGATAAATTTTTTAGATGGCGAAACATATACTACTATACATACTGGGCCTTTATTTGTTAACAGCTGGCAGTGTACAGGCGCAAACTGCTGCGGGCGGGAAACTGCAAGGAACCGTACTGGCGGATGGTAAGCCTGTACCTTTTGCCAGCATCGGGTTTACGGATATTAAAACAGGCACCGTAACAGACGAAGCAGGTAATTATGAGCTGCCGGCCGTACCGGGCGGCAGGCATGTACTGCAGGTAAGCGCCGTAGGTTATGTAAAGCACACCCAACCCGTACAGGTAAAAACGGGTAACACGCTGCGGCTGGACATTCACCTGCAGCCCACCGCCTCCAGCCTCAATGAAGTGGTGGTAACGGGTACCCTTCGGCCCGTGTCTAAAATGGAAAGCCCCGTGCCTGTGGATGTATTCACGCCCCTGTTCTTCCGCAAGAACCCTACTCCCAGCCTCTTCGACGCTTTGCAGAACATCAACGGCGTAAGGCCCCAGCTGAACTGTAATGTGTGTAATACGGGAGATATTCATATTAACGGACTGGAAGGGCCCTATACCATGGTGATGATAGACGGCATGCCCATTGTCAGCGCCCTTTCTACCGTATACGGCCTGTCTGGTATTCCCAACAGCCTGGTAGAACGCGTGGAAGTTGTGAAAGGCCCCGCCTCTACCTTATACGGCTCTGAGGCAGTAGCTGGCCTTATCAACGTGATCACCAGGGACCCCGCTACAGCCCCCCTGCTCACCGCCGATGTGTTCAGTACCTCCTGGCAGGAATATAATGCCGACCTGGGGCTGCGTTTCAATACAGGCAAGGCACGCGGACTGCTGGGCGTTAACTACTTTAACTACCAGCACCCGGTAGATAACAACGGCGACGGCTTTACAGATGTAACCCTGCAGCATCGGATCTCCGTCTTCAACAAATGGATCTTCCCGCGCCGCGAACAGCGTATCGCTTCTGTAGCGGCCCGCTATTATTACGAAGACCGCTGGGGCGGACAAACACAATGGACCCCGCACTGGCGCGGAACAGATAGTATCTACGGGGAGAGCATCCGCACCAAACGCCTGGAGCTGATCGGTTCCTACCAGCTGCCGGTTAGGGAAAAGATCATGTTCCAGTACTCCTTTAACTGGCATGACCAGAATGCCGCCTACGGAAACAACTGGTTCCTGGCAGATCAGAAAATAGCCTTTGGCCAGTTCACCTGGGATAAGCAGCTGGCTAAACATAACCTGCTGGCCGGCCTTCCCTTCCGCTACACGTACTATGACGATAACACCGTGGCTACGCCCACCGCTAACCATACCTACCTGCCCGGGGTTTTCGTGCAGGATGAGATCAAACTGAATAGCCGCCATACCCTGCTGCTGGGTATGCGTTACGACTACAATTCCATTCACGGCAATATCCTGACGCCCCGCTTTGCCTATAAATGGGCGCCGGATGAGCAGAATGTGGTACGCCTGAACGTAGGCACCGGCTACCGGGTGGTGTCCATCTTTACAGAAGACCACGCAGCGCTGACAGGTGCGCGGACGGTGGTGATAGAAGATCAGCTGAAACCGGAAAAAAGCTGGAATGTGAACCTGAACTATGTGAAGAAGATCAATCTTAACAATGTTTTCCTGGGACTGGACATGTCTGCTTTCTACACCCGCTTCAGCAACAAGATCATCCCGGATTATTCCAGACAGGACAGCATCCTGTACAATAACCTCAACGGCTATGCGGTATCCAGGGGCTTCAGCCTGAACACAGACCTGGCCTTCTCTTTCCCTCTGAAGGTGATTGCCGGCGCAACATTTATGGATGTGTATACGATAACGGATGAAGGAGGAAAGTCTTTGCGCGAAAGGCCTATGCTTACAGAAAAGTTCACCGGCACCTGGACGGTATCCTACAGTTTTCCCCGTGTAGGATTGGCAATAGACTATACGGGCAATATATACGGGCCAATGAAGCTGCCCCTGCAGAACAAGCTGGACCCGCGTCCGGCCAATTCTCCGGTATGGAGCCTGCAGAATATACAGCTTACCAAAAAGTTTCCCCGTGGCTGGGAAGTGTATGGAGGAGTAAAGAACCTGCTGAACTTCAGGCCCCGCAGAGACGCTATCGCCCGCCCCTTTGACCCCTTTGACAAACAGGTGGTGTATGATGCGGAGGGAAGAGTGCTGCCTACGGCCGATAATCCCTACGCGCTGACCTTTGACACCAACTACGTATACGCGTCTAACCAGGGCATTCGTGGTTTCCTGGGCATACGCTGGACAGTAACGGATTAATAGACAAACTTACATTTTCAGTCCCAGCTTAACTCCCATGTGTATACTGGGCAGTACGCTCACCAGGCGGCTGTTATCAGTTTGCACCTGGCCGTTAGTGTCAAAGAAGTTATTGTAGTGGTATATTTTGCTGCGGATACCCAGCCCTATATAGGGGTCAAATATGATCTTGCCTTTGGTGAACTGGCGCCCCAGCAGCATTTGTAAGCCATACACATTCTTACTGGCAGACCTGGTGTATTTATCGCCATTGATCTCCATATCTTCATTGGGGTAGAACACTTTTTTGTAGAACAGGATCGGTTCAAAATAAGTACCGCCCGCCCGCAGCGCGCCTTCATAGATGGAAAAGAGATACCAGCGCAATCCCGCCCTGAAACCAAGTCCGCGGCCTTCCACAAACTGTTCTGTGCTGATGTTGGGTTTCTTTTGTCCGAAATCTATTTTTTTAGCCAGGTAATAATCCGGGTAATCGGTGTAAATGCCTATAATGCCTATTTCCAGGCTTAGCTTTTCTGTAAGCTCCTGTTCAACGTAGATATCCAGTTCGTTGATCAGGGTGGTGGGGTTTACCTTTATATAGGTGCTGTTGCTGAAAGTATTGGCTGGCTTGCTTTGCGCCTGGGCATGCAGGCAGAAACCACATGCGGTCAATAATGCAAGTATAGTTCTCTTCATAGCAAACATGAGGACAAAATTGACGGATGAGAGCAGCCGGCTGCGGCCCATTTTTAAGACAATAATCGTTCCACAATTACCGGGTACCAGGTATGCTCCAGCACCTGTATCTTTGCTGCCAGAGAGGCTGGCGTATCGTCCGGTAATACTACGCATCGTTCCTGCAATATGGTGGCGCCATCATCGTATTTTTCGTTGACATAGTGGATGGTGATACCGCTTTCCGCATCTTTCGCATTGATCACTGCCTCGTGCACAAAATGCCCGTACATACCTTTGCCCCCGTATCTGGGTAAGAGAGCGGGATGAATATTGATGATACGGTTGGAAAATGCCTGTACCAGGTTGGCAGGTACCTTCCATAAGAACCCGGCCAGTACAACCAGGTCTATCTGCCGCTGTTGCAGCTCCTGTACATACCTGTCCGAATGAAAAAATTGTTCCTTATCTATCAGGATGGCCTCAATGCCCTCTTTTTCTGCTATCTGTAAAACGCCGGCACCGGGTTTGTTACAAACGATGAGCGTTACCCTGGCTATTGCGGATTGTTTAAAGTGGTCGATGATCTTCTGTGCGTTACTTCCGGCGCCTGAGGCAAAGATGGCGATATTTTTCAAGGCTCAATATTATTTTTTCCAGCGCAAAGTTAGCGGTTAAACCCGGCTTTTCCTCGGGCGCCCTCCTCATCCCTTCCATAGCGGCTCCTAATGAGGTCTTCCACCGAACAGGGTGGAAACCTATGCCAGTCTTATGTTTGATGGGAGATGTCTCCTTTATATTCCCTTATTAATCCCTTATTCATCCCTTGTTCATTCCTTTCTTATAAGATACGGAATATCAAGAACTTAATAAGATACAGGGATGGTTGATGCATGGAATGGCCCTAAACCATCGAGGCAATAAATATTAAGAGCCGCACCTGGCTGATGCGGCTCTTACGAGGATTGTATGCGATGTTAATGAAGGGGGAACGGGCTTAACGCAGGTATTGTCCGCAGCCCCGGTAGTTTTTGTCTTTTAACTGCACCTCTACGGTATAGGGCCGCATGTATCCGCTCATGTCGTCGGTGCAGGCGCGCTGGCGGATGGTAATAATGAATTCGGCCTTTTCATGTTTGGGGGTATATACCCGCAGGGTATCCGTATTGGGGTGGGGCCGGGGGGTGGGTACCCGCAGGGAGTCGCCGTTCATGTCCTGGAAAAGGATGGTCTTACGGTCCAGTTCCAGCACCCAGCCGGGTTCATTGCCGGTGGCGTGGAAATCGACGCCGGCGGCCGCCTTTTCCCTTAGCTGGCGGTAATTGCCTTCGCCGCCTACGGGCCTTAATATATAATTATCTGCCAGGGCGCCGGTAATGCGCTGGCCTTCCCGGTTAAGGTGGTACAGCTTACCGTCTTCAAACAGGAACTGATGCGGTTGCTGGCCTGCCAGCTCAATAATTGAGTCGTTCTTCATGTTCCACATGCCGGTGTCTATAACGGCGCGGCCATCATTGCGGCCGCGGTATACCATCAGCTCCTGGTAGCGCTGGTCTTCATACAGGCTTAGCTGGTAATCAATACCCGGGCAGTCGGCGCAGGGCAGGGTACCCTGGTAGGCGCCCGCGGCCTTACTGGCGGGGCTGGAAATGTCTTTGCCAGGCTGGCCGGAAGGGGAAACCGTGGTGCTGTCTGACCGTGCGGACTGTTCGCCACCTCCGCCACAGGCGTTCATTATTCCGAGGATGGCTGCAAAAAGAAAGGTCCGGTACTTCATGGGGAAATGGTTTTTGGTAAGCGAGCCAGTTAAAATTACATCAAATCAGGGCAAAAAAAGCACATTCGGACACCATATATATATTATGCCTTCGGTGCTCATATATGAGTTTTTTTATTACATGATATTTATCATAAAATAATCCCTCCGAAGTCTTTATGTATAGATAAAAGACTCAACAATGCAACTAAATAATTTTTTAATTGTTGATAAATTGTCAACATTGTGTCTTATTTTTGCTGGCACTTTTAAAGAAACTAAGGTCAAATCTAAACTAATAGGCTGTGTATCGTCGTGTTTCCATTCGTTTGCGCAAGCAATTTGTGAGTGTTCTTATCCTGTGCGCCGGTCTTGTTCTCTCGGTTTCGACAGCTCAAGCGGCAGATCCGAACAAGGGTAAGACATTATTCCAACAGAATTGCGCATCCTGCCATAATGTGCATAAGAAAGTGACGGGTCCTGCTCTGAAGGACGTTGAGTCAAGATGGGCTGACAAGAAATTGTTACATCAGTGGATCCACAACTCCGCTGCCGTACTCGCCACTGGTGATCAGTATGCAAACAATCTGTATAAGGAGTATAATAACCAGGCCATGCCTGCTTTCCCTTCTTTCTCCGATGCAGATATTGAAGATATCCTTGCCTTTATCGCAGTTGAAAGCACTAAAGGCCCAGGCGGTCCTAAAACCGATGCAGGTCCACAAGGTGCAGCATCTGCAGAAGGCAGTGACAACAGCCTGCTGTTTGGTATCATCACCCTGATCCTTGCTATTGTAGCGCTGATCCTGATGCAGATCAACAGCAACCTGAATAAGCTGGCTGCAGATAAAGACGGTGTTGCCACTCCCGAACCTGTACCTTTCTACAGAAATAAAGCTTATATCGCCCTGGCTATTGTTGTACTGTTCATTGTGGGCGGTTACTTCACTATCAACGGCGCTATTGGTCTTGGCCGCCAGCAGAACTACATGCCTGAGCAGCCTATCCACTACTCACACAAAGTGCATGCCGGTATTAACCAGATCAACTGTTTGTACTGTCACGCCGGCGCCGAGAAGAGCAAGCACGCCATGATCCCTTCTGAAAATATCTGTATGAACTGTCACAAGTCCATCAGCACTTACAGTGGTCCTGACCTGTTCACTGCAGAAGGTAAAAAGATCAACGGCACTGCAGAGATCCAGAAACTGTATGACTATGTTGGCTGGGATGCTGATCAGCAGAAATATACCAAACCCGGTAAACCTATAGAATGGACCAAGATCCATAACCTGCCCGACCACGTATACTTCAACCACTCTCAACACGTGGTGGCTGGTAAGCAACAGTGTCAGACCTGCCATGGCGCCATACAGGACATGGACGAGGTGCACCAGTTTGCTGACCTGTCTATGGGCTGGTGTATCAACTGTCACCGTACTACCAAGGTGCAATTTGCCGACAACAAATACTACAGCATATTCGAGAAATTCCATCAGGATGTTAAAGCCGGAAGGATCGATAGCGTGACTGTTGAAATGGTAGGCGGTACTGAATGTCAGAAATGTCACTATTAATAGTATGATAGAAGGAAGTGAATTACATATCCCACTTCCTGCCTCATGAAATCAAATTAATAAATCACGTAACTCGTAATAAATAACATGGAGCAGAAAAAGTATTGGAAAGGCTTGGAGGAGTTGCACGATACCAAAGGACACCAGGAAATCGTAAAGAATGAATTCCGGGAAGAACTGCCCTTTGATGAAAACGAAAGCCTGTTGAATGCTACAACACCCCGCAGGGACTTTCTGAAGTACCTGGGGTTCACCACCGCTGCCGCTACTATAGCAGCCAGCTGTGAAATACCGGTTAAAAAAGCCATTCCTTACGTAAATAAGCCGGAAGAAATCACGCCCGGCGTACCTAACTATTATGCATCTACGTACGCCGTAGATGGCGAGTTCGTGCCCGTAGTTGTAAAGACCCGCGAAGGCCGTCCTATCAAAATAGAAGGTAATACCCTCAGCTCTGTAACCGGTGGCGCTACCACTGCCAAGGTACAGGCTGCGGTACTGAGCCTGTACGATGTTGCCCGCCTGCGTTATCCTACCATCAACGGTACGGAAACCACCTGGGCAGAGCTGGACAAACAGGTGAAAGCCGCTTTAGGCGCCCTGGGCGGTCAGCCGGTTGTGCTGCTTACCTCTACCATTCTCAGCCCCTCTACCAAGAAAGTGATCGGCGAGTTCCTGGCTAAATATCCCGGCTCCCGCCATGTTACATACGATGCAGTATCCTACTCCGGTATGCTGCTGGCTAACGAGGCCGCCTATGGTAAAAGAGTACTGCCTTCTTACCACTTCGAAAATGCAAAAACAATAGTAAGCCTGGGTGCAGACTTCCTCGGAACCTGGTTAAGCCCGGCTGAATTTGCCAAACAATACGGCGCTACCCGTAAGATCAATGCAGCGAAACCGGAAATGAGCAAACATTTCCATTTCGAAAGCATGATGAGCCTTACCGGCGCCAATGCCGACGAAAGATTTACACACAAACCTTCCGAAACCGGTGCTGTGGCACTGGCCCTGTACAATGCCGTTAACGGCGGTGCAGTAAGCGGCATAGCAGACAAACGCCTGGCAGATGGTATCACCAAAGCCGCCCGCGCGCTGAAAGCCAGCCAGGGTAAAGCACTGGTGGTATCCGGCTCCAACGATGTGAACGTACAGCTGATCGTAAACGCCATCAACAACCTGGTAGGCGCTAACGGTACTACCATTGACTGGGCGGTTACTTCCAACTACCGCCAGGGTATTGACGGTGATATGGCACAGCTGGTGAACGACCTGAATGCAGGCAGCATCGGCGCACTGTTCATTCACGGTGTAAACCCTGTGTACGATTATTTCGATGCCAAACGTTTTGCCGATGGTCTGAAGAAAGCTAAACTCACCGTTTCTTTCAACGACCGTAAAGACGAAACCACTGAGCTGGTTAAATACGCTGCACCTGACCACCACTTCCTGGAAAGCTGGGGCGATGCAGAAGGTAAAACCGGTTACTTCAGCTTTACACAGCCTACTATTGCGCCCCTGTTCAAAACACGCGCATTTGAAGATAGCCTGCTCTCCTGGAGCGGCAACACTACCAACTGGGTAGATTACCTGAAGAACGAATGGATCGCTAAACTTGGCGGACAGGAAGCATGGGACAAAGCGCTGCAGGACGGCGTAATTGAGCCCACCACTGCTCCTGCCCTGGCTGGCGCTGCCTTTACCGGCGATGTGGCCGCTGCTACCGCAAAGATCAGCAGCGCCAAAAAAGGCGGTAAGTTTGAACTGGTACTGTATGAAAAAGTAGCCATCGGTAACGGTAAACTGGCTAACAACCCCTGGTTGCAGGAAATGCCCGACCCGATCACCCGCTCTACCTGGGACAACTACGCCTGTGTGTCCAACACCCTGGCTAAGACCTTCAACGAAGAGCTGGGCGATGACTACGAGATCAATGCCGACAAGAAAGTATTGAAAATAAAAGCTAACGGCAAAGAGATCGAGCTGCCGCTGCTGATCGTGCCTGGTATCCATCCCGAAGTGATCGCTATCGCCGTAGGTTACGGCCGTAGCCTGAACGCCGGAAGGGCTGCCGGTAACATCGGTAAGAACGCTTATCCTTTTGTTAGCTACAACGGTCAGACCTTTGACTACTTTGCTGCTGATGCTGCTGTAGAAGCAACCGGCGCTACTTATCAAATTGGTCTTACCCAGACGCATAACAGCTACGAAGGCCGCCCGATCATTAAAGAAACCACCCTGGAAGAGTTCATCAAGAACCCGAAAGAGGTGAATGAAGATCGTGCTGAGCTGAGCAAATATGGTGCAGACTTCCGTTCAGATGCTACCCTGTATCCGAACTATCCTTACCCCGGCATCAAATGGGGTATGTCTATAGACCTGAATACCTGCTTTGGTTGCGGCGCCTGCGTGGTGGCCTGTACTGCAGAGAACAACGTTCCCGTGGTAGGTAAAGAGCAGGTGATCAAGGCGCACGAAATGCACTGGCTGCGTATTGACCGCTACTTCAGCGGCGATGAGAACAACCCTGAAGTGGTGTTCCAGCCGATGCTGTGCCAGCACTGTGATAATGCTCCCTGTGAGAATGTTTGTCCGGTAGCTGCTACCAACCACAGCTCTGAAGGTATTAACCAGATGGCATATAACCGTTGTATCGGTACCCGCTACTGCGCCAACAACTGTCCGTATAAAGTTCGCCGCTTTAACTGGAGAGACTGGAACGGTGCAGACAGCTTCGAAAACAACCTGTACGATGTAGCTGATATGAACGATAACCTGACCCGCATGGTGCTGAACCCTGACGTAGTAGTACGCAGCCGCGGTGTGATGGAAAAATGTTCTTTCTGCGTACAACGCCTGCAGGACGCTAAACTGACTGCCAAGAAAGAAGGCCGCCCCGTGAAGGATGGCGAAGCCAAAACTGCTTGTCAGCAGGCCTGCGCAGCAGACGCCATCGTATTCGGTAACGTGAATGACAAGGACAGCCGCATCTACCAGGTGCGTACCCAGGAACAGCAGGACAGGCTGTACTATGTGCTGGAAGAAACACATACACTGCCTTCCATCAACTACCTGGCTAAGATCCGTAACAAGGATGCTGCTCCCAAGGCAGAAGCCGGTCATCACGAAGCAGCGCATCACGGATAATCAGGATAAACCAGAGATCAGATCAAAAAAAAGATAAGGGCTGCTAGTCAGCAACTAACAGCTAAAAGCTTTAAGAACTATGCATTTAAAGTACGAATCCACACTGAGAGAACCTTTAGTTGATGGGGTAAAGGATTATCACAAGGTAACCGAAGATATTATCGGCCCCATTGAAGCCAAGCCCGGAAAATTGTGGTATGTGGGCTTCTTCATATCGCTGTCACTCTTAGCGTTTGGCGTGTTTTCTGTGACCTGGGAGGTGTATTACGGTACCGGGGTGTGGAATCTGAACAAAACAATCGGTTGGGGTTGGGACATTACCAACTTCGTATGGTGGGTAGGTATCGGTCACGCCGGTACGCTGATCTCCGCTATCTTGCTGCTGTTCCGCCAGGGATGGCGTACAGGGGTGAACCGTGCGGCAGAAGCGATGACCATCTTCGCGGTAATGTGCGCCGGTCAGTTCCCGATCTTCCACATGGGTCGTGTATGGATGGCCTTCTTCGTACTGCCTTATCCCAACACCCGTGGCCCGCTGTGGGTAAACTTTAACTCTCCGCTGCTGTGGGACGTGTTTGCGATCTCTACCTACTTCACGGTATCACTGCTGTTCTGGTATTCAGGTCTGATCCCTGACTTTGCCACCGTGCGTGACAGGGCTAAAACCAAACTGCGTAAACTGCTGTATGGTATCGCATCTTTCGGCTGGACCGGCTCTACCAAACACTGGCAGCGTCATGAGGCATTATCACTGGTGCTGGCTGGTTTGTCCACTCCGCTGGTACTTTCCGTACACACCATCGTATCTTTTGACTTTGCCACTTCTGTGATCCCGGGCTGGCACACCACCATCTTCCCCCCTTACTTCGTAGCGGGTGCGATCTTCTCCGGCTTCGCGATGGTGCAGACACTGCTGATCATCACACGTAAAATATTACACCTGGAAGATTACATCACCATCGGCCACATGGAGGCGATGAACAAGGTGATCGTACTGACAGGTTCTATCGTAGGTTGCGCTTACCTCACCGAGCTGTTCATGGCATGGTATGGCGGTGTACAATATGAATTTGACACTTTCTACAAATACCGCGCTGCCGGTCCGCTGGGCTGGTCTTACTGGATCATGATGACCTGTAACGTGATCACGCCGCAGGTGTTCTGGTTCCGTAAGATGAGAAGAAACGTAATGGTAACATTCATTATGTCTATCATCGTGAACATCGGTATGTGGTTTGAGCGTTTTGTGATCATCTGTACTTCACTGTACCGTGACTACCTGCCCTCCAGCTGGTCTTACTACCGTCCGTCCTGGCCTGAGGTTGGTTTCTACATGGGTACATTCGGTTTGTTCTTTACCTGCTACTTCCTGTTCGCCAAATACTTCCCGGTGATCGCAGTAGCTGAGATCAAGCACGTACTGAAGACATCCGGCGAAAGCTTTAAGGATAAAATGCAGAAATACGAAACGGAGGATGCTGATAAGTTTGCGCACGATGTAGCACATGCGCACTAATTGGCAACCGGCAACTAACAACTATTAATCAGACTTTGAATTTTTCAACATATGGCTGCAAAAAATTTTGTTGTAGGTGTTTTTGATGATGAGGCGGTGTTATTCCCGGCAGTAAAGAAGGTACGTGCCGCAGGATACAAGATCCATGACGTATACACTCCTTTCCCGGTGCATGGCCTGGATCATGCCATGGGCCTGAGAGAGACCAGCCTGCATACAGCCGGTTTCATATACGGTATCACCGGTACTACTACGGCATTATCTTTCATGAGCTGGGTATTTACCAGTGACTGGCCGATGAACATTGGCGGTAAGCCGCATTTCCCGCTGCCGGCGTTCATCCCCATTACCTTTGAGTTGACGGTACTGTTCTCTGCAGTAGGTATGGTGCTTACTTTCTGCTATCTCTGCCAGATAGCGCCTTTTGTGAAGAAGCACATTTTCCACCCGCGTCAGACAGACGATAAGTTTGTAATGGCCATTGAGGTGACTGCCAAATCTTCTGCAGAGGATGTGAAGAATTTCCTGGCCAGTGTTGGTGCGCAGGAGATCAATGAGCAGCGTGCTGAAACCGGATGGTGGCTGGGCCGCTTTGACCGCGAAGACCGCCTGTTCAGCGAGCAACCGGCTCCGTTAAATGCATAATTGAAAACGAGTAAAAAGACGAAAGCGCTCAGATGAGATCGAAAGGTTCCATTTGACAATATAAAAGACGAACTACTTCAAATGAAAAGGACTTCCAACATATTAGTAGTAGCTGCTTTGGCAGGCGGAGCTTTACTGGCGGCCTGTAATACAGGAGAAAACCACAGAAAGCCCGGCAGGATCTATATGCCGGATATGTATGAATCCCGTGCATACGAGTTCTACAACCCGCGCCTGGCCGGCCTGAAGCCTGTGGAAGGAACAGTTAAGAGAGGAGAATTACTGCCTTACCATGTGAAGGAAGGTGATACTGCGCTGGCTAATACTATTAAGAACCCGCTGACTATTACAGAGGCTGATCTGGCAGAAGGAAAACGTTTGTACAACATCTACTGCGGTATCTGCCACGGTACCTCTCTGGATGGTAACGGTCCACTGTATAAAGGCGGTGATGGTCCTTATCCCGCGGCACCGGCTAACCTGGCTGCAGGTGGTCCTAAATCCCACTACACCCAGGGCAGGCTGTTCTACGTAATGACCTATGGATGGAACGCGATGGGCAGCTACGCCAGCCAGCTGGACAGAACACAGCGCTGGAAGATAGCCGCTTACATCAAGAGCGTACAGGGTGGAGAAGCTGTTGCGCTGCCTGATGCTGCGCCTGCAACACCGGCTGCAGGACCAGCTGCCGCAACCGGAGACAGCACATCAAACAAATAAACAGGAATAGTATTTAGATCCATATAAATACGGTAAGTAACTAGCAAGAAAATTTCGACAAATTAGTAACAAATGAAGGACCAATTTGTAATACCAGCAAAATTGAGAACAGCCAGTTTCGTGCTGATGGGCATTGGCGTACTCACATTATTGATCGGATTAGTGGCGCTTCACGGCGAGCACGGGTCTACCCGTTTTTGGGCTGGCATTTTGCAGAACAGTACTTTCTTTCTGCTGGTAACATTGGCCAGTACTTTCTTTATTGCAGCTACTACGCTGGCGCACGGGGGATGGCAGATCGCTTTCCGCCGCGTACCGGAAGCTATATCAATGGCAGTACCTGTACTGGGCGCCATTGTTTTCATTGTACTGATGATCATTGTGTTTGGTGGTAAAGAGCACATCTACCACTGGGTAAATGCAGAGCATGTGAAACATGACCGTGTGCTGAGCTGGAAATCTGCTTTCCTGAGCAAAGGTTTCTATACTACCGCCACTATCATTACGATCGGCCTCTGGGCTTTCTTCACTGTAAAGCTGCGTAACATGTCGCTGCAGGAAGATACCTGGGACCTGTCTCCCGAATCCGGCCGCCGTATCCTGTGGAGGAACACGGTATGGTGTGGCGGTTTTGCAGTGATCTTTGCCCTGAGCGTTGGTTCTACCACTCCCTGGCTGTGGCTGATGAGCATTGATGCGCACTGGTTCTCTACCATGTACAGCTGGTATACATTTGCAAGCACCTGGGTATCCGGCCTGTCATTGATTGCGTTGTTCGTGATCTACCTGAAAGGCAAGGGCTATCTTTCATTTGTGAATGAAGAGCACCTGCACGACCTGGGTAAATTCATGTTTGCATTCAGCATCTTCTGGACTTACCTGTGGTTCTCCCAGTACATGCTGATCTGGTATGCCAACATGCCTGAAGAAACCGAGTACTTCAAACCCCGCGTATGGGGCGAATGGCGCCCGGTGTTCTTCCTGAACCTGATCATCAACTTTATCCTGCCTTTGCTGCTGCTGATGAAACGCGATACCAAACGTAACTATACAGCGGTAACTTATATAGCCATACTGATCATCTTTGGTCACTGGCTGGACTTCTTCCAGATGGTAATGCCGGGCACCGTGCAGGAGCTGCACTTCCCCTGGTATGAGCTGGGCCTGGGGCTGGGTTTTGTTGGGGTGATCATTTTCGTGGTGATCAACCAGCTGGCAAAAGCTCCACTGGTTCCGAAGAATCATCCTTATCTGAAAGAAAGTATTGTACACCACACCTGATGAGGGGCTAAAGTGGAACTAGAAACAACGTAAAGCATTAGATAACTTAATTATTTCAAATAGCAATGTCAGGTTTTTTAGCAGTCTTAGTTGTTGTGCTCATATTCGTAGTTATCTTCCAGATCGCGAAGGCGAGCGAATATGTGTCCATATTGAAGGGTGAAAAGAAGGCCCGCCAGCAGAACAACCGCATTAACGGCTTTTTGCTGATCGCTTTCCTGGTGCTGGGACTCATAGGCGTATATTACTGTAATGAGCTGTTGAAAGGTAAGATATTGGGAGAAGCCGCCTCTGAACAGGGAGATTCTATTGACAACATGATCATGTGGACACTTTACATTACCGGTATCGTGTTCGTGATCACCCAGATCCTCCTGTTCTGGTTTGCCTTCAAATACCAGGAGAGAGAAGGCCAGAAAGCCTACTACTTCCCTCATAACAACAAGCTGGAAGTGATCTGGACAGTTATACCTGCCATTGCGCTGACCGTGCTGGTGGCTATCGGCCTCCGTCACTGGTTCCGTATCACCTCAGAAGCTCCCAAAGACGCTATGGTGGTAGAGATCACCGGTAAACAGTTCAACTGGCTGATCCGCTACCCCGGTAAAGACGGCCAGCTGGGCAGCAAATTCTACAAAAACATCAATGACGCTACCAACCCTGTTGGCCAGGATTGGGACGATCAGCTGAATAAAGACGACTTCATGGCTACCGAAATGCACCTGGTAGTGGGCAAACCTGTGAAACTGATCATCGGTTCCCGCGATGTGGTGCATGATGTTGGTCTGCCTCACTTCCGTATGAAGATGGACGCGGTACCCGGTATCCCTACCACCATGTGGATCACGCCTAAATTTACCACAGCACAGATGAAAGAGAAGACCGGTAACCCGGACTTTATCTACGAGATCGCCTGTGACCAGATGTGCGGCGCCGGTCACTATTCCATGAGAGCCAACATTGTGGTAGAAACCCAGGAAGAATTCGATGCCTGGGTGGCCAAGCAGAAATCACAATATGAACTGGCGCATGGCGCTGCCACACCAGCCGCTCCGCAACAGGAGGCCGCTAAAGACAGCACCCAGAAAGCCGTGGCTGCTATTATTGACTAAGACGTAAATTTGTAGGCAAAAACACTTAAAAGCAATAAGCCCGAACCCTTTAGCCAGGCGAAGGCTTTATAATAAACAGAACCGATTATGAGTAACGAAGCAACCTTGCACAGTCATCAACATGAGGTAACGCATGGCACAGTGGCACATGACGACCATGGCAACGGGCATCACGAACATCATGAAGACAGCTTCATTTCGAAGTATGTTTTCAGTATGGATCATAAAATGATCGCCAAGCAGTTCCTGATCACAGGTATTATCTGGGCTATCATAGGCGCTGCTTTTTCTGTAATATTCCGATTGCAGCTGGCTTTCCCGGATACATCTTTCCCCTTCCTGGAAACCATCCTGGGCCATTGGGCTAAAGGCGGCCATATTACGCCGGAAGCTTACTATGCACTGGTAACCATGCACGGCACCATCCTGGTGTTCTTTGTATTGACTGCCGGTTTGAGCGGTACCTTCTCCAACCTGCTGATACCTTTACAGGTGGGTGCACGTGACATGGCCTCTCCTTTCATGAACATGCTGAGCTACTGGTTCTTCTTCCTGGCCAGCCTGGTAATGGTGGCTTCCCTGTTTGTGCAGACAGGTCCTGCTTCCGGCGGCTGGACGGCTTATCCTCCGCTGAGCGCCCTGGGCGATGCTTCTATCGGTTCCAAGATCGGTATGGACCTCTGGCTCACCAGTATGGCGCTGTTCGTTGTTTCGCAGCTGCTGGGTGGCCTGAACTATATTTCTACTATCCTGAACATGCGTACCAAAGGTATGAGCATGACCAAGATACCGCTGACCATCTGGTCTTTCTTCTTCACCGCTGTACTGGGTGTGTTATCCTTCCCCGTACTGCTGTCTGGCTTCATCCTGCTGCTGTTTGACCGTCACGCAGGCACCAGCTTCTACCTGAGCGAGCTGTTTGTAGCCGGTAAGGCATTGTCTAACGAAGGCGGTAGCGCCATCCTCTACCAGCACTTGTTCTGGTTCCTGGGTCACCCGGAAGTATATATCATCATCCTCCCTGCGATGGGTATGGTATCTGAGGTACTGGCGGTAAACTCCCGCAAACCGATCTTCGGTTACCTGGCAATGGTGGGCTCCCTGTTCGCTATCGCTATCCTGGCGTTCCTGGTATGGGCGCACCACATGTTCGTTACGGGTCTGAACCCGTTCCTGGGTGCATTCTTCGTACTGTTAACACTGCTGATCGCCGTACCGTCTGCCATCAAGGTGTTTAACTGGCTCACCACTATCTGGAAAGGTAATATCCGCTTTACGCCGGCTGCCCTGTTTGGTATCGGCTTTGTGAGCACCTTTATCTCCGGTGGTCTGACCGGTATCTGGCTGGGTAACTCTTCTATCGACATTCACCTGCACGATACTTACTTCGTGATCGCGCACTTCCATATAGTAATGGGTGTATCTGCCTTCTTCGGTATGTTTGCCGGTATCTATCACTGGTACCCCAAAATGTACAGCCGCTATATGAATAATACCCTGGGTTATATCCACTTCTGGATCACCCTGGTAGGCGCTTACTGTATCTTCTGGCCTATGCACTATGAAGGTATGGCGGGTATGCCCAGAAGGTATTTTGACTACTCCAACTGGGAGTCTTTCAAACAGTTTGTAGAGCTGAACAAGTTTATCAGTATTGTGGTGCTTATCGTATTTGCCACACAGCTGCTGTTCGTGTTCAACTTCTTCTATAGCATTTTCAAGGGCCGGAAGCTTACTACTACCAACCCCTGGAATGCCACTACACTGGAATGGACCACCCCGATTCATCCGGGACATGGTAACTGGCCTGGTGAAATTCCGGAAGTACACCGCTGGGCATATGACTACAGTAAAGATGGTCATGACTTTATACCGCAGACGGTACCTGTATCTCCGGACGAATCGAAACATTGATAAATCAAATCAGCTGTTGGCTATTAGCTTTTAGCAGCTAGTAGCTGACAGCGAATAGTCAGATAAGTGTTGCAAGAAAACTCCATAAAGTTGTCATTTTCGTATGCAGTAGCCAGTAAAGCGAGGGATTACTTTCAGCTGATGAAGTTTAACCTCACTTTCATGGTGGTGTTCTCAAGTGTGTGGGGCTATCTGCTGGTGCCAGAGGTGGAGTTCAGTTTACTGAAAGTTCTTTTTCTATTTGCAGGTGGGCTGCTGGTATCTGGTTCGGCTAATACCATTAACCAGATACTGGAAAAAAATACAGACAAGCTGATGGCCCGTACCGCTAACCGTCCGCTACCGGCCGGCCGCATTTCTGAAACAGAAGCGGCGGTGGTGGCAGTGATCACGGGAGCGGGTGGTATAGCCATCATGGCCCTGGCCTTTAACTGGCTGAGCGCTGCATTGAGCCTGTTTTCGCTGTTGCTGTATGGGTTTGTGTATACGCCCTGGAAAAAATGGAACTCGCTGGCGGTGCTGGTGGGCGCTATTCCGGGTGCATTGCCGCCGCTCATTGGCTGGGCGGCAGGAGCAGACAGTCTGAGTGAAGGCGGCTGGGCATTGTTTGCCATCCAGTTCCTGTGGCAGTTCCCGCATTTCTGGGCCATTGCCTGGATAGCGCACCAGGACTACACAAGAGCAGGCTTTAAATTATTGCCGGCAGCTGGCGGACCAAACAAGATGACCGCGCTTCAGGCTGTAACCTATGCGTTGCTGCTGATACCGGCGGGCATTGCGCCTTACCTGTTGAAGCTGACCGGCAGCATATCTGCCGTGATCTGTATCCTGGCCGGGGTATTTTTCCTGTACCGTGCTATTGTGCTGTACCGGAAATTAGACGTGCCTGCTGCCAGGAAGCTGATGTTCGGCTCTTATATTTATTTGACAGTAGTGCAGCTGGCTTTGCTGGCTGATAAAGTATAAAATCAGAGGAGTGATGCAGGCAATGAGCGTACAACGTAAAAAAATACATCCGCACAAATATTCCCTATGGATTGCTATGGGCAGCATCAGTATGATGTTCATAGGGTTTACCAGTGCCTACGTTGTAAAGCGCGCGCAAGCCAACTGGCTGGCGTTTGAGCTGCCCCACATTTTCTGGATATCCACTGCCGTGATCCTGATCAGCAGTGTTACCATCCAGATGGCGGTAAAGCAGTTCAAGGAGCGTAACATGAAACGATATAAGCAGCTGATCACCCTTACTGCGGTATTGGGTGTAATATTTGCGGCATTCCAGTGTGCTGGTTTTGCCCAGATGAGCGACCGGGGTTTACCGCTGAGCGGGCCGGTATCAGCTTCTTTCATTTATGTGATCGTAGGTATGCACATGTTGCACGTGCTGGGTGGTGTAGTAGCCTTGCTGATCATGTTTGGCAGGGCATTCAGAACAAGGGTGCGCGTTTACAGCGCAGTACCCATCGAGGTGGCCTCGCTCTACTGGCATTTTGTAGACGCGCTCTGGATCTACCTCCTGATATTTCTGAGTATCGCTAGATAAACTTTATAAATTTTCAATTACAAGTAAAAAATGGATACAGCAGTTACAGCGAAGAAAAAATGGTGGGGTGGAGGGTATTCTCCCTTTAATGTGAGCTACGGAAAGTTGATGATGTGGTACTTCCTGATGTCAGATGCATTCACCTTTGGCGCATTGCTGATATCATACGGTACTATTCGTTTCATGAGCACCTCCTGGCCTGATGCCAATGACGTGTTCCATGCATTTCCGTTCATGGGTCACATGAACCTGCCGCTGGTGTTTGTGAGCCTGATGACCTTCATCCTTATCATGAGCTCTGTAACCATGGTGCTGGCCGTACACGCCGGTCATACGAGAGATCGTAACGGCGTAGTGAAATGGCTGTCCTGGACGATTGTTGGCGGCGCTGCCTTCCTGGCCTGTCAGGCATGGGAATGGACGCACCTTTATCATGCAGGCGCATGGTGGGGCCGCAATCCCTTCCTGAATGTTGATGGCACTGTTGCTTCTACCAACTTTACCAACTTCTTCTTTACCATCACCGGTTTCCACGGCCTGCACGTAACATCAGGCGTGGTGCTGAATATCGTGATCCTGGCCAATGTACTGAAAGGTACCTATGAGCAGCGCGGTCACTATGAAATGGTGGAGAAAGTAGGCCTTTACTGGCACTTTGTAGACCTGGTTTGGGTATTTGTGTTTACCTGCTTCTACCTGCTGTAAACCTGGCGGAGAGGATCTAATTGTAATTTTGGAATTTTAAAAAAATCATTCGTAATGGAACATACACATACCGCTGCAGCAGAACATGAGCAACACGGGCATAGCGATGCTGCTGTGAAGACCATCTGGAAAACATTCTGGATCTTATTAGGTATAACAGTTGTTGAGATCGCACTGGCTTTCCTGCACCTGGAAACCGGTTTCCCGAGCAGGCTGGTGCTGAATGCTATCTTCCTGGGTCTGACGGTTGTTAAGGCTTTCTTCATCGTAGCGGAGTTTATGCACCTGCGTCACGAGATCAAGAACCTGATACTGACGATACTGATCCCCCTGATGCTGTTCGTGTGGTTTATCATCGCGTTCCTGGCAGATGGCGATTCCTGGAAGAATATGCGTAAGGATCTGGCTCCGGGCAATCCTAAAGCGCCTGCTGCTGTGGAAGCTCCGCATGCGCATCACTAATGATTGGAATTTATTACAGATATTAAAAAAGACAGGCTATTTCTCGCAGGGCAGTCATAGGATTAATGTTGGCGGTATTGGTTCCGTTGCTTGGGTACCTGATCGTAGATCATTATAGTAAAGACGTGGTACCTATACCACGTCTTTACGTTCCGGAAAGGGTGGATACCGTGGTAAAGGATGGGAAAACCAGCTTTGATACGGTATACCACACCATCCGCAATTTTAAACTCACCAACCAGTCTGGCCAGCAGGTGAGCCTGGAAGACCTTAAGGGTAAGGTACTGCTGGTAGATTTCTTCTTCACTTCGTGTACCAGTATTTGTCCAACGCTTACCAGCAACCTGAAAAAGATCCAGGAAGCTTACGTAAAGAACGACACATTACTGCAGATACTTTCTTTCACCGTTGACCCGGTACGCGACTCTGCTGAAAGGCTGCGGCAATATGCCATAAAACACAATATCAATACGGATACGTGGTGGCTGCTTACCGGTGAAAAGAAGGAGATCTATGATATTGCGCGCAATGATTTCTTTGTATCAGTAACCCAGGGCGATGGTGGTCCGGATGATTTCATCCACACCGAAAAGCTGGTACTGATTGATAAGAACGGCCATATCCGCGGTTATTATAACGGCCTTGATAATGACGCTATCCGCAGGTGCGCTAATGATATTGCCGTTCTGCACCTGGAAAAAGACAGGAACAGGCCTCCCTTCTGGAAGCGCTTGTTCTCCGGTAACGAATAATTTACCTCTCAAGAGGATATCATGAGTATTAAGAACAAAAACCTTAACCTGCCTATCGCCATTGTATCGGTGCTGATACCGGTAGTGGTAGCGGTGTTATTCTACCTGCCGCGCCCTGAAATGGAAGCCGGTTTTGATATACGTATTCTCCCGCTTTTTCATGCTATACTGAACTCTGCCACGGCTATACTGCTGCTGGCCAGCCTTTATTTCATCAAGAACGGGCAGACAAAGGCGCATAAGATAACCAACCTGGTAGCAGTGTCGCTGAGCGCACTCTTTTTGATCTCCTACGTCACCTATCATTTCTTTTCGGAGTCTACCCGTTTTGGCGACATCAACCATGACGGGGTGCTGGATGCGGCAGAAAAGACGCTGGCAGGCGGCGCCAGGTACGTGTACTACTTCATTTTGCTCAGCCATATATTACTGGCAGTGGTGATTGTACCGCTGGTATTGTTTACCCTGCTGCGCGGCCTGCAGGCAGATTATGTGCGGCACCGCAAGATAGCCCGCATCACCTGGCCTATCTGGTTTTATGTGGCTATTACCGGGGTGATTGTTTATGTAATGATTTCTCCGTATTACTAATACTGCGTAACTTTATAGTATGAAAACGATTGGGCAAATAGTGCTGATGTTATTGTGCAGTGTTGCTGCGATGGCGCAATGTTCTCTCTGTACAAAAACTGCGCAGCAGCTGGGCGAAGGCCCCGCTAAAGGCCTGAATAACGGTATCCTCTACCTGGCCATCACTCCCCTGGCGATCATCGGCATACTGGGCTACCGCTGGTGGCGTAGTAATCGTGTGTCCGACAACAATTAAATTAATAATTAAGAATTAGAGTTAGTAGTTAGCAATCATTATGCAGGGCACATGTTGTGCCATTGTTAACTGTTGCAGGTTATGATTGAAACTCGGGACAGTCGAGCCGGAGGTCTGCAGATTGTAAAGGTGACTTTACGAGGTTGCAGTAATGTCCGCTGGCTTTAAGTTCGTAAAAGCGGCAGTTGAGGCACATGGTCTGCGGGGTGATGATGAACTGCTGGTTAAGCTGGTAGATGGTTTTAAGCAGGCTTTCCAGCAGGTTTTCCAGCTTATCTGCCGGGAGCAGGGAGATGCTGTTATACATGGGCTGTGCAAAGCGCTCTACTTTGGCGGCCAGGGTTTTACCGTCTTTCACCAGGTGCAGGGTATGGCTGCGGGAGTCATTGGCGGTGGCCTTTCTGATCAGCAGGTTTTTACTCTGCAGGGATTTGACGGCATCGCTGATGGTGGCTTTGGTCATATTGAAATAGGCGGCCAGGTAGGTGATGGTCCGCTTTTCTTCGGGATAGTGTTGCAGGAAAACAAGAACCTGGATCTGGATGGGGCTCAGGCCATATTGTTTGGCTTCGTTCCATAGCAGCACACGAAAAGCTTCTGATAGGCGCTCCAGTGCGGCTACCACTTTACTTGAAACGTTTCCGGCCTGTTGTGCGGGGTTGAAAATAGATGTTTTCCCCATGATCCTGCTTTGCTACTATATTTAGTAACCGGCTAATATACAAAAATTTGAAGCCGCAGGAAATATAATGTTAGTGACAGCCTTCGATCTCGTGGATATAGTAGCCTTTTTGTACAATGGTTTGTTCCCAGATGGGCACTACTTCTTCAAGGTGGCAGAAGCGGCATTCTCTTGCGGTGATGTTGGAGCCGGCGTGTACTTTTGAGCGAAGGTAGTCTTTGCCGAAGGTAAGTACGTTTTCGTAGTGGGTATCTGCGGCGACAATGATATCAAAATGCATATAGCCGCCACTTTTCTTCTTTACATAGGTATCAAATACAGCAACTTCCATAGTAGGTGTTTTAGCTAAGGTTCTCGGAGGATTTCAATACCGTATATGATCAAGATTTTAACAGATCTCCTGTGTGGCAGGATCGGGGTATGTCCAAAGGATGACGCTCAGGCTAACGGCTTTGAACCATGCCTGGTTCATTTTTTCAACTTCTTCGGGCCGGTGGCCGTGTTTACTTAAAAAGGGCCGGATAGCGGCGGTAACAGGGTATATGAAGGTAACCATGTAACGGAGGAATACAACGGGAATATCATCCAGACCGCTGTCTGACAAAGGTTGTTCCTTAATACGCTGTGCGATGGCTTCTTCATAGCGGGACCATTGGTTGTTGCGGGGCTGGCAAAGCTGACGGATCCAGTCGCCAAAGCGGGGGCGCAGGGAGTTGAGGTAGTCTGCATCCGGCTTTCCATCCCTGGTGAAGTAATGCGCCAGGTAGTCATTGGCTACCATATGGTCATACCAGATATCCAGGATTGTTTCAGTCTGATCGGAAAGTACCTCGCCAGCCATTTGAAGATAACGTTCATCTTCACGGGTAAATAACAACATTCTCTTCAGTAAAACCAGATCACGAAGGCTCAAAGTTGATGAGGTCATGCCGGCCGACGTACTTTCATAACGCTTGCCATTAATCATACATATATTTTTTAGAGGAGTAGCCACACAAATCCATACCTTACAAATATAATAAGGGTTCCTAACTAAAAAAATTTTTAACAATTCGTTCACTGGCTCTTTTACGCTATATATCAGAGATTTAGCATGCGAAACTTACTTAATAACAGTGAGTAATAGTCAACAATATAAAATTTGTCCAAATTAGCAAAGAAATATTGTTAACGAGTAGTTAACTCTTTATGTCGTAATCAAAACGACGAATGACGCACTAAAATAACCGGTTGTCAGTATTCAATAAAAATATTATATATAAATGATACCTGTCATCATTTTTATTTGAGTTTGTAAGCCGTTGTTTATAGTTTTGAAGCCCGTTAGATTTTACCACGCTCTATTACTCACGCATAGCGAATCAATATAAAGCGAATGAAGCAACTTTTCTTTGGCCTCACCCGGGGCGGCATACCTGTATCTCCATCAATGGACCCGGCTTTATCTGAGGCACAGATAGAACAACCCGGCAGCTTTAATACCCGCCGGGTGCTCTATCTTTCTCTTTTGACAGTACTGAACGCGGTGGTGATCAGCCTGATCGCAAAGGTGCTGTTGATGTTAATTAATCTTATCACCAATATTTCATTTTACGGCACATTCTCCGTGCATGAGGCCACGCCCCTGCATCACCACCTGGGTATATGGGTGATAGCGGTGCCGGTGATCGGGGCTATCATTGTAGGTTTTATGGCCAGGTACGGCTCTTCTGCCATCAGGGGGCATGGTATTCCTGAGGCTATGGAGCAGGTACTGGTGAACAAAAGCCGTATCAAACCGCTGATCACTTTTCTGAAGCCGGTATCTGCGGCAATTTCCATCGGTACCGGTGGTCCGTTCGGTGCTGAGGGGCCGATTATTGCCACGGGTGGCGCGTGGGGTTCTGTGATCGGGCAGGTGCTGCGTATTACCGCGGCTGAGAGAAAGATACTGCTGGCCGCCGGCGCAGCCGCCGGTATGTCGTGCATATTCGGTACTCCCCTGGCGGCAGTGATACTGGCCGTTGAACTGTTATTATTTGAATTCTCGCCACGGAGCATTATCCCCGCCATCCTGAGCTGTATTACCGGCGCCGCATTTCATCACCTTTACTTTGGAGGAGCGCCGGTGTTTACCATGCCTGATGTGCAGGCGCCTACCAATACCGCGCTGCTGGCCTACTCTGTGATAGGAATTGTGATCGGCGTATTGTCTGCCCTGATCACCAAGGCGGTATACCTGATAGAGGATGCGTTTGAGAAGCTGCCTGTTCACTGGATGTGGTGGCCGGCTATCGGCGGCCTGGTGGTAGGTGTGGTAGGTTATTTTGCGCCTGAGACACTGGGTGTGGGTTATGTTAATATTGATAACCTGCTGATGGGGAAAGTAACGCTGCAGACCTTATTTGTGCTGGGGGTGCTTAAATTCATCTCCTGGTCTTTTTCACTGGGCAGCGGTACTTCGGGTGGTACGCTGGCGCCTTTGCTGACCATTGGCGGCGCCGCCGGGTTGTTTGTAGCCTTTTTGTTACAGGCAGCTTTTCCGCAGGTAGAGATCAGCTTTTCCATTGCGGCGCTGATAGGTATGGCGGCTATGTTTGCAGGCGCTACCAGGGCCCTGCTCACCGCTATTATTTTTGCGCTGGAAACCACCCGTGATGCAGATGCTTTGCTGCCGCTGGTAGGTGCCTGTGTAGCGGCTTACTTCATCTCTTTCCTGATGATGCGTAATACGATCATGACAGAGAAGATTGCCCGCAGGGGTATCGTTACGCCCCATGTTTACAAGCCTGATCTGCTGGAAAGCATTTCCGTAAAGGCGGCGATGCTGCAGGAGCTGGTGATGATCAGCCAGGAAAACACGATTGGCGAATTACGCAGCTGGTTATACGAAAACAAATTAGGCAGTCATGATCTGGCCTATCCCGTAGTGGATGCGCACCAGCAGCTGACCGGTATTGTGCAGACGGATGATGTGCTGCAGCCGGATGTGCCTGAAGACGCCTCCGTGACCTACGTTTCTCATACCAATATGGTGACCGCACAGGAAGAAACTTCTTTGCGTGTGGCGGTAGACCTGATGGCGCGTCATAAGCAGGATATACTGCCGATCATCGCTTCCTCGCAGGACAAGCAGTTACTGGGACTGGTGAATTACCGTTCTGTGTTTGCGGCATACCAGCAGGCAAAGCAGGCGGATGAGACCAGCAGCCGTAACATTTCCATTAAGCGGCAGGTGATCAAATTGCTGATCCGTAACGGTGTGCTGAAGTAAGTATTATGCTGAATAGTCGTTTACCAGTTTGTATAAATTAAAATGACCATGCTGCAGCTGTTCCCGTACTTTCTGTATCAGCGCTTTTTTGTCGAGCTGCTGCATACGGCGGTGCTGGATCAGCTGCCATGCTTTTTCTGCCAGTAATACGGCATGCCGTTCATTGTGGCTGATCTGTTGCTGGTGCTGATCAATGGCCTGTATTAATGGCGCAATACCTTCGTTGCGGGTAGCAATGGTTTTTAATACAGGGATCTGCCATCCTGTTTGCGCATGATGTTTTTCTGCGGAGAGCAGGCGGAGGTTTTTTACAAAGGCGTCTGCATTGTCCCGATCTGCTTTATTCACTACAAAGATGTCGGCTATCTCCATCAGTCCGGCTTTCATGGTTTGTATCTCATCGCCGGCTTCGGGCACCACTACCACAACGGTAGTATCTGCAATACCGGCTATTTCCACTTCACTCTGGCCAACCCCCACCGTTTCGATGAACAGGTAATCAAAGCCGGCTGCTTTGATCACATCACTGACCTCTATGATCTTGGGGCTTAATCCTCCCAATGCGCCGCGGTTGGCCATAGAGCGGATGAATACCCGGTGATCATTGAAATGCTGGCTCATACGGATGCGGTCGCCCAGCAAGGCGCCGAAGTTAAAAGGAGAAGAGGGGTCTACTGCAATGATGGCAATACGTTTTTGCTGTTCCAGCAGGGTTTGTATCAGCAGGTTCACCAGGGTGCTTTTACCTGCGCCGGGCGGGCCGGTAATACCTACCACGCGGGTATTGCTGCCAGCCGGCAGCTGCTCCAGCAGCTGTTCATAGCCGGGGGCGCCGTTTTCTACCAGTGAGATGCGGCGGGCCAGTGTTTTCAGGTTGTCAATATCAGCCAGCTTGTGCATTAGGATTGTTTGCTGCAAATTAAAGACTTCGGTATGCATTTAATACAGGCTGCGGTATATTTCCAGGTATTCTGCCGCCATGCGTTCCCAGCTGAACTGCAGGGCATGTTTACGGATAGCATTGGCGGGGCGCTGGTTTTCATAGTGCCACAAACCATTTTCAAACACTTTCTGCATGTGCGCCGGATCAAAGTCACGGAAGTAGTAGGCAAAGCAGCCACCTACTTCAGGCAGGCTGGTCTTGTCTGATAGGAACACCGGTTTGCCAAAGTGCATGGCCTCTATAGCGGGAATGCCGAAGCCTTCGGCGATGGAGGGGAATACAAATGCCATACAGTTTTTCATGTACCAGTATTTGTCTTCTTCGCTGATGGGCCCCAGGAGTTTTACCCTGCCGGCGGCGCCGTAGCGTTTCGCTTCGTTGAGTATACGTTGCCTGTAGGCGTCATTGAACACGGTGCCTGCAATGATCAGTTCTGCATCACAATGTTTGAGCAGGCAGGGAATGGTATGGAAATTCTTTTTGGTGTTTACCACACCGAGGGTGAACAGGAAAGGGAGCTGCGGCCTGTAGCAGGGATGGTCAAAACCCGGGAATTCCTGTACGGCGGCGCCGTTATATACCACTTTATATGGCTTGTTGCCAAGATCCAGGTGGCGCATGACATCGTCTCCCACAAATCTGGAGATGAAGGTGATATAGTCGGCGCGGTTCACATTGCGTTGTGCGTGCGCCAGGTATAGTTTTCTTTTTGCCCCGCTTTTGGCCTCGTGCATGAAGTTGAGGTCATGGATGGTGAGTACTCTCCTGGTGCCTGTTTTAGGACTGCGATAGTCAGATAGCTGGTAAGTGGTATGCCAAACGTCGAAAGCCTTCCGGTGAGGAAGGTACAGTTTATGCAGCGCGTGCTGCCACAAGTAGCCTGCGTCATTTCCGAAATACTTTCCCAGTTTGGGCGGCAGGTAAAAGCTCAGCTGCTCATCAGGCGCTGCCTGTTGTAACAATGACCTGCCAAGTTCATTGCAATAGGTGAAAAGGCCGGTGTTGGCGTTTTTCATCTTCTCGCAATCTATCAATAGTTGCTTCATCCACTTGCGCTTTATGGGATATACATAACAAGTGTGACAGTTATGCGCGTAGGGCAAACAGCATAAAGCATCCGTTGTCAAGTGCGTAATGCTTCAATGTATAGCCCAGTGTTACCAGGTATCCTTCCAGGAAGGACATATTGCGTTTTTCTTTGTCCAGGTTATGTACCTCAATGGCCATACGGTCAATCTTTTCCCACACATGTGGCGGTGTTTCATAAATGATCGGATACTCGCTGCCCTCACAATCCACTTTTACCAGGTCTACCTTTGAGAGTTGGTTGGCGACCAGTATTTCTGCCAGTGAGATACAGGGCACTTCTGCGATGTATGTATTGTCCTTCGTGAAATCATCATAAACAGAGGCGGTAACGGCGTTGCCTTCCGCGGTTTCCAGGTGCAGTGTAATAGTAAGGGCTGGTGTACCCGTAACTGCCTTGTGATATATTGCTACCTTTTCTTTCAGCTGCCGGTTCATATCAAGGTGTTGCTGAAACAGCCTGCAATTGGCAGCAACAGCTTCGTAGGCATACACCCGGGCCATTCCTTTTTTAGCCAGCAGGAACAGCGTAAAATAGCCTGCATTGCCCCCAATGTCTATCACTACAGGTTGCCCGGGTAATGAACGGGCCAGCTGATCCATGGTGTAAACATCATTAATAAAGATCTCCTTGAATACCAGGTATAGCGACTTTGTTGGTGTGGTAAAATATATGCCCTGATCTCTTGTTCGAAACAACAGTTTCCCATATGGTACTTTGAACTTTCTGCTGAAATACAAGTGCCAGTTGGAAATATGGCGTACCAGGTTGGCATATTTAGCTAAAGTGCTATTCACCATTGGCTCAATTTAACGGTTTTCTTTCAAATGATGACTTTTCTGCTGTTAGTTTTTATGTATCTGCCACTTAAGGCAGAAAGGCTTAATTTTAGGTTTGACGCCAGAAAGAACAAGATACTTATGACCAATTTCATTCCGATATTTCCTTTAGGCATAGTTGTTTATCCGCAGGAACAGCTGAACCTTCATATTTTCGAACCTCGTTATAAGCAGCTCATCAGTGAATGTGTGGCAGACAAGAAGCCATTTGGTATTCCCGCTGTTATTAATAAAAAGATAGTTGAGTATGGCACGCTGGTGGAAGTGGTAAGGGTGGAAAAGGAATATGAGAACGGTGAGATGGATATTGTGACCCGGGGGCTGAGCGTGTTCCGTGTACTGGAAGTGATCCGCTCTATTCCGGACAAGCTGTATGACGGCGCTATTGTAAATTACCCGGAGAACAGTACAAAAACCAACGCCCGCCTGCGGCAGCAGGTATTACATGCCATACGCGAGCTGCATCACATTCTGCAGGTGAACAAAAGCTTCGGTAAAAAGGACGAAGAGCTCAGCGCCTATGATCTGGCCCACCATGCCGGGCTTTCGCTGGAGGAGGAATATGAGCTGCTGCACCTGTTCCAGGAAATGCAGCGCCTGGAGTACCTGAAACGCCATCTCCTGAAAGTAATTCCCCTGATGGCGGAAATGGAGAAGCTGAAGGAGCGGGTAAAACTTAACGGACATTTTCGGAATTTATCGGCAGAAGGCCTGTAAAAACAGCTGAACAGCCACTTTTTAACGCCCTTTTAACAGGCGGATATTTGGTTTTTTTTGCTTCCAACCCTAAAAATTAGATATTTGCAGACTTATTTGGCGGCTTAGTCGATTATTTTCATGCTAATTCGCCTGTTAAACCAGTAAACTACTAATCAGATCAACTCAATGCATAGGACTACAGCTGGCATTTTTTGCTTACTGGCTTTTCTGCTTCTTTTGGCAAACAGCGTTGCTGCACAGGACAATTCTCCTTACTCCCGATACGGTCTTGGCGACCAGGCTACCAACCAGAATGTGATCAATCGCGGCATGGGTGGTGTTTCACAGGCATATAATGATCCACAGTCTATTAACTTTGTGAACCCGGCCAGTTATTCCAACCTGGTGCTGACCACCTTTGACATTGCAGTGGAGGCAGGCGCCCGGGTGATTGGTAATAATGATGAACGGTTCCGTTCCGGTATCGGGTCTCTTTCCTACCTGCAGCTGGGTATTCCCATCCGTAAAAAGCTGGGTATGGTGCTGGGCCTCCGCCCCGTAACCAAGGTGTCTTACAATATCCTGCAGAATGATCAGGCCACCTTTTTTGATACATTGAAAATCCCGGTGGCCTACCAGTATGAGGGCAATGGCGGATTGTACCAGGTGTACACCGGCGCCGGTATCGGGTTCGGCAATTTCAGCATTGGGTTCAACTTTGGCTACCTTTTCGGCAATATTGAGAATAGTACCAAGGCCATTTATCCTACCAGCCAGTTCATATTCCCTTCCCGGCACTCTACCCGTGTAAGCTATGGCAACATTTTTTACAACGTGGGTCTGCAATACCGGATCAGGCTGACAGAAGAAACAGATCTTACCCTGGGTGCTACGGGGGCCCTGAAGCAAACCCTTTCGGCCCGCCGGGAGCTGATGCGGGAAACCCTGGCATTTGACGCCTCCTCTAATGACTATGTGACCCAGGATACGGTATTATATGCAAAAGGCGACAGGGGCAAGATCACCTATCCCCAGCAATATGGCGGCGGTATTATGCTGCGTAAAGTGGACAAGTTTTCCGTTGGGCTGGACTTCAGTACCGAGCAGTGGGACCAGTTCCGTAATTACGGCGAAAAAGATTCTGTACGTAATTCCTGGAGGGTGAACCTGGGCGGCCAGTTTGTACCCAATGCCAGGGCTATGAACGGTTACTGGAACAAGGTGACCTACCGTGCCGGGGTATACTACGGTACCGACTATCTTAAACTGAATGGCCAGGATATGACCATATACGGTTTCTCTGTAGGAGCCGGCTTACCCATCCGCAGACAGAATTACTCCAACCAGTACACCGTGCTCAATATCGCTTTCGAAATAGGGCACCGTGGCAATAATGAGACCATCTTAAAGGAAAACTGGTACCGCGCGGTATTAGGCTTCACACTGAATGACCGCTGGTTTATTAAGCGGAAATATGATTAATTTGCGGCGTTGAAAAGCGTTTCAAATATGACCGTTTCCTGGAAGATGGCCTGCATTTCCTTATGCCTGATGTCTTTGTTTGCCTGCGAAAATGACATGCAGGCGATCATGCGGCTGGACCAGAAAGCAGCTGTTACCGAAGAAGGCACCAAGATAGAAAGCTATTACAGCCAGATGGGCAAGGTAAGGGCCAAGCTTACCGCCCCTACTATGAAACGATACCTGGAACGTCCCGCTTACGTTGAGTTCAATAATGGTTTAAAAGTATTATCCTATAATGACAGCCTTACCGTGGAGAGTACGGTAACGGCCCGTTATGGCAAGTACTTTGAAAACGACGATAATGTGTTCCTGCGCGACAGCGTGGTGGTGATTAACCGGGAAGGCAAACGACTTGACTGTAATGAGCTGAACTGGGATTCCAAACGCGGGAAGTTTTACTCCAACAAAAATGTGCGTATCAGCACACCTACAGATACCATCTATGGTACAGGACTTGAATCCAACCAGGATTTCTCCAACTACAATATTATCAATCCCCAGGGCCAGGTAATGGTGCAGGACAGCACCCTGCAATAATAAAGGCCGGCTTTACTGAGCTACTTAAACGAAAAAAGCCCATCCGTCCCAGACGAATAGGCCTCTTTCGCTTTAACCTATTTTTTAACCTAAAATTTGTTCTAAGGCGACAAGAACTGTGCCAAGCTGGGCTATATATGTTGTGATATAGCAGAAATTTTCAGTCAGGTGCGCTTTCCTTTTCAACAGTATATAACGCCCAGCACTAAACGTAGTTGTTCCTCAGTATTTTATGTAGACGTGAGGCCCCCTTCCGTAGGAAAAATAAAATTAAAAATTCACGGGATATGGTGGCCGCAGGAAGCGGGTATGGCAATGAAGCAGCTGCCCATTTTTGGCAGGGTCATCCTTATTATATCCCTTACGGAAGAGACTGTACCATTCTGCTTAATTTACAAGGCATTTAATATTAATAAACTGTGAAATTAATATTCCTATTAATATAATGAATTTTATAATGCATGAACAGAATTCCAAAACTTACATTTTTACGAACAATTTTCCATCGTTCACGGAAATGAAGGAAAAACCTATATATGCTGATCTATCTTTGATCCAGGTTTTTCATAGGATATGGTTAAAATTATTACAAGGGCGGTATTCTTACCACCCTTTTTTATTTTTATAAGGCCCTGAAAAGTGGTTTTTACGTTTAACCCTCTATTACCGGTGTTTACCGGAACATTGCCTTCATAGTATCCGGAAGATGGCCCATGCGGGTTTTTTATAAAATATTGAATATCAGTACATATTATTTTTAATGGCTAAATACCTATTGAGTGGACTCATCCAATGCGGCTGCGTTTATCTGCATATTTGATACGTTCCCCAAGAAAAATATAGCATTCACTAGAATGGGGGTGGTGACAATTAAATAAATATGATCTTTGTTACAGGTTTTTCAATAAAGATATGGTTAAAATTTTTCGGGGCTGTAGTCTTGCAGCCCTGTTTCTTTTTTAGGACATTCAACATTTATTCTTATATACTACGGGTCCCGTACGTCGCTGATGTACGGGACTTTTTTTTGCGTGCTGAGAGACGGGAAAACCGGATTTATATCAGGGGCATTTGCCAGCTATAGTCAAAATGCTACCACCTGTTAAAAGAATAGCATCGAATAATAAGTGTGATGAACGAACTAGTGATGAAGTATTAAATTTGAAGTGGTTTTCATAGGATATGGTCAAAAAAAGTAAAAGGGAGTGTAGTCTTACACCCCCTTTTTTATTTTGAACGATGAATCGTCTGCAATTATAATTTCTCCGGTTTCATTTGCGGGAAGAACAGCACATCCTGTATGGAGGGCTGGTTGGTCATCAGCATGGTAAGGCGGTCTATACCGATACCGATGCCGGAAGTAGGCGGCATGCCGTATTCCAGTGCGCGGAGGAAGTCGTAGTCTATATACATGGCTTCATCGTCACCGCGTTCCATCAGCTTAACCTGCTCTTCAAAACGCTGGCGCTGGTCTATCGGATCATTCAGTTCACTATAGGCGTTGGCAATTTCCTTACCGTTCACCATCAGCTCAAAGCGTTCTACCAGGCCGGGCTTGCTGCGGTGCTTTTTGGTAAGCGGGCTCATTTCTACCGGGTAATCTATGATGAAGGTGGGTTGGATATAATGCGCTTCGCATTTCTCGCCAAAGATCTCATCTACCAGTTTACCTTTGCCCAGTTTGGGATCTACGTGAATACCCAGCTGTTTGCACACATCGCGCAGCTGGTCTTCGTCCATTCCGCTGATATCTATGCCGGTATGCTCTTTAATGGCATCGTACATGGTTACGCGGCGGAAGGGCGCTTTAAAGTCAATGGTCTGATCGCCAACGGTTACCTGGGTGGTGCCATGCAGGGCAATGGCGATCTTTTCCAGCAGGGTTTCTGTGGTGCGCATCATCCATTCGTAGTCTTTGTAGGCTACGTACATTTCCATCACCGTGAATTCCGGGTTATGGGTGCGGTCCATACCTTCGTTACGGAAGTCTTTGGCAAATTCGTATACCCCTTCAAAGCCACCCACTATCAGGCGTTTGAGGTACAACTCATTGGCAATACGCAGGTATAAGGGCATATCCAGCGTATTGTGGTGTGTAACAAAGGGGCGGGCGGTAGCGCCGCCGGGAATCGGTTGCAGAATCGGAGTTTCTACTTCCAGGAACCCCATATTGTTATAGAAATCGCGGATGGTCTGTAGTATCCTGGTACGCTTTACGAACACTTCTTTTACCTGGGGGTTGATCACCAGGTCTACATAGCGCTGGCGGTACCTGAATTCAGGATCGGTAACAGCGTCGAAGGTGGCGCCTTCCATTTCCTTCACCACGGGTAGCGGACGGAGGGCCTTGGAAAGGATGTCCAGCTGTTGTACATGAATGGAGGTTTCGCCCGTTTTGGTGATAAAGGCATAACCTTTCACGCCGATGATATCACCTATATCTACCAGCTTTTTCCAAACGTTATCGTATAAAGTTTTGTCTTCTCCGGGGCAGATATCGTCACGGCGGATGTAGGCCTGTATGCGGCCTGCACTATCCTGTATCACGGCAAAACAGGCCTTGCCCATGTCGCGGATGCTCATGATACGGCCTGCCACGCAAACCTCCCGGAACTGGTCTTTCGTATCTTCCGAATAATTCGCTTTGATATTAACGGAAGTGTTGTTAACGGGGTATTCTGCTGCCGGATAGGCGTCTATGCCCAGCTTCTGCAGCTCCTGCAGCTTATCCCGGCGTATAATCTCCTGCTCAGATAATTGTGTCATGTATTATTCAAATGGAGTGCAAAAATAAGGGTAATAAGCGAGAGTCCATAGCCGCCCTTTCCCGAAGAGGGCAAGACTTGACTTTCTGGCATTAAATTTTCATTACTGGCAGAAAGAGGGGCGTTATACCGTGGGAGAGCCCTAACTTTACAGTGAGAGTGCTATAGATATTTCAAAAATGGCCATATGAAAACGACAGCAATTCTTACATACTTTGATAAATAACCGCTGTTATGAAGACGATCATCGTTCCTACGGATTTCTCTGAGACGTCGTATAACGCCGCTCGTTATGCGCTGGGCCTGGCCCGCCAGATGAACACTGCACGTATTGTGCTATACCATGCCTATGAGCTGATTGTGCCCATCCCCGATGTGCCTTCGTCTGTACCCATGGTGAACCCGGATGAGCTAAGGAGCGCCAGCCTGGAAGGGCTCGATAAAATGATGCGTGAGCTGGAACCGTTGCTGCCTGAAAACACCATACTGGCGTCCCGGGCGGAGAACCATCTGCTGCCGGCTAATATAGACCAGGTGGCAAAACAGGAGGAGGCTGATCTGATCGTCATGGGCATTACCGGCGGCAGCCAGCTGGAAGAGATTCTTGTAGGTTCCAATACGGTAGACGTGGTGAAACATACTACCTGCCCCGTCATCATTGTACCGGGCAGCGCCCGTTTCAGGCCTATACGTAAAATTGTCTTTGCCTGCGATTTCAGGAAAGTGGTGGAAACCACGCCCGTACAACCGCTGAAAAAGCTATTGAATGTATTTAAGCCGGAGCTGCATGTGCTGAATATTGATCATGAAAGTAAACATTTCACTTCAGACACGCCTTACGAAACGCTGATGCTGGATACCTTGCTGGAAGGTTACGACCCGCAGTTCCATTTCATCGATCATACCAATGTGGTGCAGGGAATTATGGATTTTGCCGCCAGACAGGAAGCAGACCTGATACTGATCATCCCTAAAAAGCACGGCCTGTTTGATCATATTTTCAAGCGGAGCCGTACCACCCAGCTGGCTTTTCATACACATGTTCCTTTGCTGGCCATACACGAATAAATATAAAGCAGATAAATTTTGACTATTTTTAATATATGAACTGCAACATTATGAAGAAAGGGATGTTATTCCTGCTGCCGGCCATGCTTACTTTACAGGTGAGCCAGGCGCAACTACTGAAAAAACTGAAAGAGAAAGCAATGAGTGGTACTACTACCGGCAATACCACCAACAGCAATGTAACCGAATCTGAAGCAGGCGCCGGTATAAAAGAGGCGCTGTCAAAAGGGGTGAACGCGGGCATTGCAGCGCTCAGCAAAAAAGATGGCTTCTTTGGCAACGAAGCTTACAAGATGTTCCTGCCGGAAGACGCTGTGAAAATTGAAAAAACATTACGCAGCATAGGCTTGGGCAGCCAGGTGGATAAAGCGATTCTCCAGATAAACCGCGCGGCAGAAGGCGCAGTAAGCCATGCAGCACCCATTTTTGTGGACGCTATCAAGCAGATGTCCATTACCGATGCGCTGAAACTGGTGAGCGGTGGTAACAACTCTGTTACAGAATACTTTAAAGGAAAGACATCCGACCAGCTGAAAGCTGCCTTCTCGCCTTCCATCAAAGGTGCATTGGACAGTACCAGCGCGACGAAGTATTACGGCGATATTGTAAACACCTACAATAAACTGCCTACTACCATGAACAAGGTGAATCCCGATCTGCAGGATTATGTGACCACCAAAGCAGTGGCCGCCCTGTTTGACCAGATCAGTAAAGAAGAGGCCAATATCCGCGATAACCCGGCGGCCCGTACAACGGATTTGTTGAAGAAAGTATTCGGAAGTAAATAAACATAAGCAATCAGCTGTTAGTTTTTAGCAGTCAGTAATGGCTAAAAGCTAACAGCTGATAGCTGTTAATAACACCTGCCAGGCCTCACGCACCTTTCCTGATTCCAGCAGCTGCTGCGCATATCGGTGCAGCTCTTTCTCCATCTCATCCGGCGTAATGCTATAATACTGGATTATATTTTTCAGCTGTTCATCTTCAAAGGAAGGATCAATGACCGGCAGCTCATGTATGTTGGCGAGCATGCCCAGGTTGTTGCCAGTGAGTATCCGGCTGTTACGGATAGATAGCGGTAATGCATCCACGCCGATACCAAGCCGGGTATTGGGCTTAGGCACTTCAAATACAGCGGCGCCCGAGGCGCGGCAATAGTAGTCGGCCCCCATACGCGCCACCAGGTCTATCTTATGCGGGTCTATATGCTGGTGTTCGTCCAGCACGGCTTCGCTGATATGGATCAGGACCGGTTCACAGATAACGAGGTTACCGGCGCCACCCTCCTGCCCGGTAGCGATCACCTGTTTTACTACACATTCCATTTGTACCGGGCTTTCCTTTACGCGCCATGGTTTTATTTTCTCAGAAGGCAGTGGCGTAAAGCCGGCCTTTTCAAATTCATTGACGCCTTGCGGGTATTCACAGCTACTGAGGGAAGCCTGCTGTACCATGGGGTAGCTTACCACATTGATCACTACTTCGCCGGTGGCGTGTATATTGTCCAGCGTATGTTTGGTGGTATTATCCCGTACCCGGCGTGAGGGGGAAAAGATCAGCGTGGCAGGGTTACTGCCAAATACATTAAAAAAGCTGAAGGGGGAAAGATTGGGGTGGCCATCGGCATCAACAGTGCTGGCAAAACAGATAGGTCTTGGCGCCACTGCTCCCAGCAGGTAAGCATGCAGCGCAGCCGTCTTAACTTGCCCCGGAACGATCTGCAACATTGGATATGGTTGGTTTTATTGTACGCTCATTTTTTTGCGGCGAAGTATAGAGAAGTCGGTTTCTTCCTGTTCGATGGTATTCTGCAACACGCCCAGTCCTTCGATCTCCAGCTCTACTACATCGCCCGGCTGCAGCCATTGCTCCTGGTAGTTGGGATCCTGCAGTTTGCCGGTGCCGTTCAGCTCCAGGAAACAGCCGGTGCCAACGGTGCCGCTGCCAATCACATCGCCTGGCATCAGGGTTACGCCATAGGCACAGCGTTCAATAATCTCGGCAAAGGTCCAGTCCATATCGCCCATATTACCCTCACTTACCTGTACGCCATTGATCCTGCAGGTCATTTTAAGGTTGTAATTATTGCCGGTATGGCCAGGTTTTGGGGGGGCCAGAAATGACTCCAGTTCGTCCGGCGTAACCAGCATAGGGCCGATCACGGTGCTGAAGTCTTTTCCCTTGGCAGGGCCCAGGTTCAGTTTCATTTCTTCCATCTGCAGGGTGCGGGCGCTCAGGTCATTCATGATCATGAAGCCGCCGATATATTCATCTGCCTCTTCTGCAGGAATGTTGCGGCCCTGTTTACAGATCACGATGGCTGCTTCCAGCTCAAAATCCAGTTTATCGAAATGATCCGGCATGCAGTATACTTTGCCGGGGCCTTGTATGGCATTGTGGTTGGTAAAGTAGAAGATGGGATACTGGTCAAATTCAGGGATCATATCTACCCTGCGGTTACGGCGTGCTGCCGCAACGTGCTGACGGAAGGCATAGCCATCGCGGCAGGAAGTAGGGAAAGGCACAGGAGCCAGTATCTGTACACTATCATAAGGAATTCCCATGGCGCTGCCAACATGTTGCCCATTCTTCAGCTGTTCATCCACATGACGGGCAATGTCTATCACTTCTTCCCACATCATCAGGAACATCTGCATGTTACCGGGCAGTTCGGGATGCAGCTCCTGCGTGTTATACAGTAAGCCATTTACTAAAATGGCCAGCTGATCGGCCTCCTCCCTTAAGTAAGTTACAAGCTTCATTACTAGATAAATTTTTTGCTTTAGGTGTATGATAGCCAAATATATATTTTTATTTTTGAAGATATGCCACGAATTCCACTCACAATTATCGCCACATTGTTATACCTGTGGGCAGGAGGGCAGGCACGTACAGATACCCTGCTGGAAAAACTGATCAGGCAGCATGCCTCAGCTGCTTTGCAGCACACTTTGCAATACCCGGATTCTTTCCGTTACCAGCTGATGTATACGCAGATAGACCGGGACAAACACAACCGTCCGCATTTCAGGCATTACTATTTCAATGTAGACCGTAATAACTATTTCAACCCGGCCTCCATGGTAAAGATGCCGATTGCTGCGCTGGCGCTTGAAAAGCTGCATGAGCTGCATAAACGGGGGCTTGATATGAATACCCCAATGCTGACAGACAGCGCCTACCCCGGACAGGTAAAAGTGTACAGCGACACTACTGCGCAGAATGGAATGCCATCTGTAGCGCATTATGTCAAGAAGATCTTCCTGGTGAGTGATAATAATGCCTATAACCGCCTGTACGAGTTTGTGGGCATGCAATCCATCCATGAAAAACTATGGGACAGGGGGTATAAAGATGTACGGATTGTAAGGCGTTTTATGCCGCTGGATGAGGATGGTAACCGTCATACCAACCCGGTACGCTTTGTAAAGAACGGGAAAGAAGTATTTGCCCAGCAGGCCGATTATTGCAGCCTGCCATTTGATTTCAGCAAACAGATACTGATCGGTAATGCACACCTGAACCGCCGTGACTCACTCATCAATGCCCCGCTGGATTTTACCAAACATAACAATTTCCCGATCGAAGATATACAGCATATGCTGCAATCGTTACTGTTCCCGGAATCAGTACCTAAAAAGCAGCGTTTCAAACTGACGAAAGAAGATTATCGTTTTCTGTATCACTACATGTCTGCCAAACCGCGGGAGTCTGATTTCCCGAAATACGATACCATCCAGTACTTTGACAGCTTTACCAAGTTCTTTATGTTCAAGGCGGGACAAGGCAAGATACCGCCGCACATACGTGTATTCAATAAAACAGGCTGGGCTTTCGGGTTTTTGACCGATGCGGCTTATATTGTGGACTTTAAGAACAATGTAGAGTTCATGCTCACAGGCACTGTTTATGTAAACCGGGACGGAATTCTGAATGATGACCGCTACGAATATGAAACGGAAGGTTATCCTTTTTTCAAAGAGATCGGAAATATTATTTACCAGTACGAACTGGAGCGTAAACGGGCGTATACGCCAAACCTTGAAAAGTTTGCGGCTGTGAGGTAGCGCTCTCTATCATTTATTGTCATGCGATTACTGTCTGTACTGCTTTTTTTGCTGCCTTTTACCGCTGCGGGTAATGACAGCGCCACTGCATGGATAAGAATTAACCAGTTGGGATATACGCCTGCCGGTGTTAAAACGGCGGTGTGGTGTGCTAAGGCAGACCTGCCTGCGGCTGCTTTTACACTCCATCATGCTGCCAGTGGCAAAATAGTATGGCAGGGCAAGAGCAGCCGTGATTTTGGCGCTTACGGGCCTTTTACGCATACCAGGCGCCTGGACTTTAGCGGCTTCCGGCAGCCGGGCACTTATTATCTTGCCTGCGGGAACAGCCGTTCGCCGGTATTTCGTATAGGTGCGGACGTTTACAAAGGCACTGCTGATTTCTGCCTGCAATACATGCGGCAGCAGCGTAGCGGGTTCAATCCTTACCTCAAAGATTCCTGTCATACACACGATGGCTTTACCGTATACGGCCCTATGCCAGACGGCACGCATATAGACGTAGCAGGCGGCTGGCACGACGCCAGTGATTACCTGCAATATGTTACCACTTCTGCCAATGCCACCTATCACCTGCTGGCTGCCTGGCGGGATTTTGGCCCGGTATTTACCGATGCCCATGCCGCCAATGGTCTGAGCGGCAGCAACCAGGTGGCTGATGTGCTGGATGAGGCGCGCTGGGGACTGGATTGGCTGTTAAAAATGCATCCCGCCCCTGACCAGTTGTTTAACCAGATAGCGGACGACCGTGACCACCGGGGTATGCGCCTGCCCACAGCGGATACCGCCAGTTACGGAAAGGGTTTGGAGCGCCCGGTATATTTCTGTACCGGAGAGCCGCAGGGTCTTCAACAGCACAAGAACCGCAGTACCGGTGTTGCCTCTACAGCCGGTAAATTTGCCAGCGCTTTTGCGCTGGGCGCATCTCTCTACAAACACACAGACAGCTCATATAGCAGGCTGCTGGCTGGTAAAGCTGCATCCGCCTTTGCTTTGGGGCAGGCACATCCGGGGGTATGCCAGACCGCGCCCTGCGGTGCGCCTTATTTTTATGAGGAAGACAACTGGGTAGACGATATGGAGCTGGGCGCCGTTATGCTGGGACAGTTATCCGGTAAACAGGATCTGCTGGGGAAGGCTTTTTCCTGGGCCCGGCAGGAACCGCTTACTCCCTGGATGGGCGCAGATACCGCCCGGCATTACCAGTGGTATCCTTTTCATAATTTCGGCCATTATGAGCTGGCGAAAGCGGGTACTGCGATGAAGGACAGCACCATGCGGTACTACCGTGAAGGCATCAACGCCGTTTGGGAAAAAGCCCGGCATAATGCTTTTTACAGGGGCATCCCTTTTATCTGGTGCTCTAATAACCTCACCGTTTCCTTTGCTATTCAGTGCAACCGTTACCGCCATATCACAAAAGACAACCGTTACCAGGTCCTGGAACAGGCCAATATAGACTGGCTGTTTGGTTGTAATCCCTGGGGCACTACCATGGTGGCCGGGTTGCCGGCGGGCGGTGATTTCCCGGAAGACCCGCACAGTTCGTTCAGTCACCTGTACCGATACCCGGTAAATGGCGGACTGGTAGATGGGCCGGTGTACACCAGTATCTACAAAAATCTGATTGGCATTACACTGTATAACGGCGATGAATATGCGCCATTCCAGTCAGACCTGGCGGTGTACCATGATGACTATGGTGATTACTCTACCAATGAGCCTACGATGGATGGCACCGCCAGCCTGGTTTACCTGCTGGCGGCGCAGGAGTATGAAGCACAACCCACCCGCACAGCTGCATCAACGTACAGCCATGGCGCTATTACCCGGGGAGACAGCTCACAGCGCAGGCTTGCGCTGGTATTTACAGCTGATGAGTACCGGGATGGCGGCACTGTTATCGCCAGGAAACTGGAGCAGCACAAGGTGCCCGCGTCTTTTTTCTTCACAGGCAGGTTTTACCGTGATCCTGTCAACAGGCAGCTGATACAACAGCTGCGGCGGCAGGGCCATTACCTGGGGCCGCATTCAGACCAGCACCTGTTGTATAACGACTGGGTGAAGAGGGACAGCCTCCTTGTCACACAGCAGCAGTTCACTACAGACCTGCAGCAATGTTACCAGGCTATGGCTAAGCATGGAATAGGCAAGGCGCAGGCGGCTTATTTTTTGCCGCCGTATGAATGGTATAATGATTCCATTGCAGCCTGGACAAATAAACTGGGCATACAGCTGGTAAACTTTACGTCGGGCACCCTGAGCAATGCAGACTATACCTGGCCTCAGCTGCGGCAGTACCGTAGCTGTGAGGAGATCATGCAATCTGTTTACAATTATGAACAACAGCATCCTGCAGGGTTGAATGGTTTTATATTGCTGATGCATGCAGGTGTAGACCCCAGGCGTACCGACAAGTGCTGGAATGACCTCGACAAGTTGCTGAACTTCCTTCATGAAAAAAAATATACGTTGGTAAGCCTGCCTGCTTTATTGCAGCAATAGTGCGGTAACACGCTGATAATCTGTACCTGAAATACTATAGGGGTACATGGCTCCTGGTCCGTTTATCTAATTAATGATGTAATTTTGCTTAAAACCAGGGGTCTATGAAGTTTGAAAAGATTAAGAATAAAGGACAGGCCAGATTGTTTGAGAGTAAATACCTGGAGATGCTCACCAAAACGCATCCATTGATCATTTGGGGCCTATATTTACCCATTATCAGCTACATGCTGTATCATAGTTACCAGGTATTGGGTTTTAGCATCGGTAGTATTGCGCTTATCTTCTTTGGCGCCATGTTTTTCTGGTCTTTTTTTGAGTATGTGATGCACCGGTTTATGTTCCACTTTGCCAGCGACAACCCTAAAGTAAGGCGGGTGGTATATGTAATGCACGGTAACCATCACGAATACCCGCGGGACAAACAGCGGCTGTTCATGCCGCCCATACCGAGTCTTATACTGGCATCCATCATTTTTGCCTGCCAGTATCTTTTTCTCAGGGAGTATACTTTTTCTTTCTTTCCCGGTTTTATACTGGGGTACCTCATTTATGGCAGTATGCATTATGCCATACATGCCTGGAACCCTCCCTTTAAGTTCATGAAACCCGTATGGCGCAACCACCACCTGCATCATTACAAAAGTGATGACAAAGGGTTTGGGGTTAGTTCTTCTTTATGGGATACCGTATTTGGAACCGGCTTTGATCTGAAACAGGAACAAGAGGATAAGACCAAGGTAAAAGAACTGATGTTTGAGCGTTCATAGGCTCACCATCTGTCTGCTTCGTTTTCCGGGGGACTTGTTTTATACGTTTCGCGTGACTTTATCTTCTGCAATTGCCTTTCTATGAGCAGGCCTGCTATTTTGTGGTAGGCACCGGCACCTGCATCCTGCTCCAGGATGTCTCTTATCTGGTTTTCCGGCACATCAATACGATACAATAAAAAGACGAATTGCTGGAAGTGGTGGCTGATCAGTATCTCCAGCCGTTCTGCCAGCAATTCTTCCAGGCGTTGGTAGCTGATGGTATCCGGCAAACGCAGTTCCATGGTTTCACCCAGTTCGCGGGCGGTTGTTTCCAGGTATTTATCCGGTACCTCGCTCATGCTGCCTTATTTCATTTGTTTGATCTTATAGGAGGCGTTAGTGATCACCTTAACGGGCACTTTAAGGTCGCGTTTGAGGCGTTTTTCCTTATTGGCCTTATAGGTATAATTGCCATTCATTTCCAGGTTCTGAATACAGATGCCGGGAAGGCCGCTGCTGCGCAGGATGAGATAATTGCTTTGCATAGTGCCTTCAATTTCGGCGGTGGCCTGGATACCTTCTTCCAGGGTAAGCAGCTGCAGCTTATCGGTTTTTACTTTGCCGGTGGCGCCTATTTTGGCGGTCTGGCTGTCCCAGGTTTGCAAATTCCAGTAAAGGTCCATCCGTCCTACCAGGCCAGTACGCAGGGGTACGCTTTCTTCCCATTGGGTGCCGGTTTTTACGCCATGTGCGGGGTAAATCACCAGCAGTTGTTCCAGCCAGGCGCGAAAGGCTTCTGTCCCAAACTGGTCTTTCATCAGCTTTTTATAGGCTTCCTGTTCATCTTTCTTAAGTGAGGTGAAGGCCGTGGCAGCACTGTCCAGCAGGTTGTCCAGCCCGTTTATTTTGTTGATGGAGCCACTGCTCTGGAGGTCTACAGTAAAGGGATGGTCCAGTATATTTTTGAGGGCAGCCTGGAAAGGCTCTTTATCGTTGGGGGTATTGGCGTCTACATAAATATTCTGGTTCTTGCTGTTGAAGTTAAATTTCAGCTCCTTATAGCGGAAAGTAAGCAGGCTGCGGCCGGGGTTCGCTTCTGTCACCTCAATGGCGATGATATTGTTGAAGTCCCTGGTTACACGTTGTACTACCTCGTTTACGGTGGTATAGGTTTCGCTGCGGCTTTCCTGTGTGAGCTCAAATTGTTCGCCGGCCTTGAAATTATAGCCCAGTTCAACATATTCCTGTGCGGCAGCCGTCAGAGAAAGCGAAACACCGATGATCAGACTTGAAATAAACTTCATAAAATTTAAACGTTTGAATGTTTTGACGGTTTGAACGTTTGTAAGGGCCTGTAAATTAAGGAGCTCCTTCAAACTTTCAAACCCCTGAACTTTCAAACCTTTAAACGTATTTCTCTATCACCCCCAGTCCGAACAGTGCAAAATCATATTTGGCAGGATCTTCCGGGTCCATTTCCCGCAGCCGCTCTGTTAATGCCAGGGCAGTTTTCCAGTTGGACTTTTCCTCGTTGATCAGGCCAAGGCGGGTAGCCACTCTGGCAACATGCACATCTACCGGGCACACCAGCTGGGACGGAGCGATGTGTTGCCATAGACCAAAATCCACGCCATTTTTGTCTTTTCTGACCATCCAGCGTAAATACATGTTGAGCCGTTTGCAGGCCGAGTTCTTTTCCGGGGTGGAAATGTGTTTGCGCGTGCGATCGGGATGTTCCAGCGCGAAGAAGATGCGGTGGAAACCGATCAGGCCTTTTTCCACTGTTTTGTCTTCGGGGCTGAGGTGACCGCTGAAAGCGAACTCCAGGGAGGTAACGTTGGTATAGTAATGCTGCAGGAATTCAACGAAATAGAGCAGGTCAACTCCATTAAAGGTCCGGTGGCAGAACTGCAGCAATTGCAGGCGTTCTTTAGGCTGGTGATGGCGGATGTAATCGTAGGGGGCGTTATCCATCATTTCCATCAGCTCTCTGCATTTGGCGATAATGGTGGTACGGTTACCCCACGCCAGGGTAGCGGCGAAAAGCCCTGCAATTTCAATATCCTGTAATCGGGTGAACCGGTGCGGAATGCTGACCGGGTCGCCGGCGATAAAATCAGGATGGTCGTAATGCGCTGCCTTTTGGTCCAGGTAGCGCTTTAATTCCCGGAGTTTCATAGAATCGGTTATAGAAATTCACTTTATGGCATTGTCCAGGTCAGCCATCAGATCTTCCGCATCTTCAATGCCAACGCTCAGACGAATGAGGGAATCTACCAGGCCGTTCTTCAGGCGTTCTTCCCGGGGTATGGAAGCATGGGTCATGCTGGCGGGGTGCCCGATAAGGGATTCCACGCCGCCCAGGGATTCTGCCAAGGAGAACAGGTGGGTGCCGCTGAGTACTTTCATCGCGGCTTCCATACTGTCGTTCTTCAGCGTAAAGGACATCATACCGCCAAAACCGCGCATTTGCTGTTTGGCGATGGGGTGATTGGGGTGATCTTCAAAACCGCACCAGAACACTTTATCTACTTTAGGATGCTGGCGTAAAAAACGGGCGATGGTTTCGCCGTTCTCACAATGGCGCTGCATGCGTACATGCAGTGTTTTAAGGCCACGCAGCACCAGGAAGCAGTCCTGGGGCCCGGGCACTGCACCGCAGCTGTTCTGGATAAAATATAGTTGCTGCGCCAGCGCCTCATCTTTTACGATAATGGCCCCGTGCACTACATCGCTATGGCCGCCCAGGTATTTGGTAGCGGAGTGTACCACGATGTGTGCGCCCAGATCCAGCGGATTTTGCAGATAGGGGGAGGCAAAGGTATTGTCTACGCTCAGCAGCAGGTTATGCTCCCTGGCAATGGCTGCGCAGGCGACAATGTCTATTACCTTCATGAGCGGGTTGGTAGGGGTTTCTATCCATATCATTTTCGTTTGGCCATTCAGGTAGCTGCGGATCTGCTGTGCATCCTGCATGTCAATGAAATGGAATTTTATACCGTAACGTTCAAATATTTTGGTAAAGATGCGATAGGTACCGCCATAGAGGTCGCTTGAAACGACCACTTCATCTCCCGGATTCAGCAGTTTGATCACTGCATCGGTTGCTGCCAGTCCGCTGCCGAAGCATATTCCGTATGTACCATTCTCAATAGCAGCCAGTGCCTGCTGCAGGGCGTCCCGCGTAGGGTTCTGGGTACGGGCGTATTCATAGCCTTTGTGCTGCCCCGGCGCAGCCTGTACATAAGTGGAAGTTTGATAGATAGGCGTCATGATGGCCCCGGTGGAGGGGTCGGGTACTACACCGGCGTGTATCAGCTTAGTTCCGAGCTTCATTCTTTTCGTTTTGATGTTTGACTGTGTTGTCTGAGGCTGGCAGGATGATTGAAACTTAAAGCAGTACCGGAAGTTAAATAGGTGATTATCAACATCTATCTTTTAACCGAGCCCGAACATCAAATCTCAAACATCCAACCTCAAACAATCTAAAGGTACTAAAACCCGCTGATAATGAATTATAAGGGGTTTCTACTCAACGTGGCTATACGTAGAAATACGGTAGGGCAACGGCGGTTGACTGCGAAAAAGGGCATTTTTGATCCCGTTACCCGAAAAAATGATGCACTTACGAACATTTTTGCTGCGTTAACCAAAAGCGGGAAAACCCGTTTGCGCAATCCGACTATTTTTGGTTCAGGTTTTTCATAGGATATGGTTAAAATTTTTACAAGGGCGGTATTCTTACCACCCTTTTTTTATTTCCTTTTAGCAGTACCCTTTTCGCCGAACTTCACAGGCAGGCTAACCATCACGGTGTCCCAGGCCATCACCAGGTTTGCACCGCCTTCGGCTTTTTCAAACACCATGGTAAATGCTTCTACGGGAGCGCTCGGGCTAAGAACCGGAACGGTGGTTCTTAACACGTCTTTGGCCTGATCATATTTATATGCCCCCCAGATGTCTGTTTCACGGTTCAATATGATGGTCCATTTTGTTTCCTGCGGAATGGCATACAGGGTATAGCGGCCTTTGGGAACATGTTTTCCGCCAATGCTCACCGGGATAAAAAATTCGATCTCAGTTGCCTCGTTGGCTCCCAGCCTCCACACCTTGCCATATCCTTCCAGTTCTCCGAAGATGGTTCTGCCTTTTTTCTGCGGGCGGCTGTAGATAACCCTGGCTACCAGTGTGCCCGGTTCGCCTTTTACCTTTACCAGGTAGGGATATACCGGGGGATAGTAAGCCATATCCATAGGGCTGGCGTCTACAGGCGGCAGTTTTTTATCCTGTGCGGTTACAGATAACATGGCGCCTGATAAGATGATCATTGCGATAGAGAGAAATACTTTCTTCATTGGTGGCTGATAGTTTTAAATGCAGGTTCAAACTTAGATAAAAAGTTTGAACGTTTGAACGTTTGAAAATTTGAGTGTTTGAAGGTTTAAGGGTTTAAAGGAAGCTTGTGAGGCGGACATGTTCAGACTTTCAGACCTCTCACAAATGCTTCGAGATCGGGGAAGAAGCCTTTGTAGTAGTGTTCGAGTTCGGCGTAATGGTTTTCGAATACGGCGAAGGGTACGGTGGAGGGAACTTCGAGGTGCTGGGCCCTGCGAGTGATGCCTGTGAATGACTGGAAGATCCCTTCTCTTGAACTGTAATTATACAGCCAGTCGTGTGTGCGCATAAAGTGGAACACCTGGAGAAACACATCGGGCAGGCTGCTTCTCCGTTCTTCCAGCAGGCGGTAAACAGACTGGGAGAACAGGGCCAGGCTCTCATTTGTAAAGCGCTGCGGATCCCTGGCGAGAAAATGATCATACACCACATCAATGAACACAGCGCCGTAAAGTCCGCAGGAGGGCCGGAACAGCTGCCTGGCTTCCCGTGTAAGCGGATGGTGGTCTGTGAAGTGATCTATTTCGCGATGCATCCTGATGCCATGCTGTACATCTTCCTCATAAAGGCTGATTTGTTTACCCTTTACGAAGTCTGCCACCATATTGCCGATGGTTAAAGCCGGATCGTTAAAGGAAAGATATGCATGGGCGAGGAAGTTCATAATTAATGTGCCGGGTGCTGATATGGTGATGTACTGGTGCTTTGAACGAAGATCGTGAATTATTGTTAAATGATTTAATCGATTGCATATTAAAAGCACCTGATAAGCGGAGTAAAGCAAGGATATACGGAGTTGGTATGCACTAATGTATAACCGCCATAGTAAAGGGTTTGGGGCTTTCACGCATGAACGTATACGTACATTGGTGCACCCGTTTATCCGTTCATCCGTCGTTCTTCCACTTTAACAAAAGCTTAACTTCAGCCGGTGCAACATTCCTGAAATGGCAGCAAACACTGTACTGCGGCCCGGTTTTTAGTAAAGAAAATAACATATTGGTTGTAGGTGTTGCAACAAGTATCTGTTTGAACTGATCAAGGTATACCACTGGCAAATAATGGGTTGGCGGCGGTTAAAGACCACATTACCTTTGGTGTAGAAATTAAAACAAGCAAATATTTCAACCCTAAAAAAACTTCCGCCATGAAAAAAATGTTCTTGATGCTTTGTGTTGTCGCCGCTATGTTAAGCGGGACCACCGTGTGGGCTCACTCCACAGAAACAGAGGCTTCCAGCAAGCTGAAAACTGCGCTGAGCCAGACATTCTCCACTGCTACCCATGTAAGGTGGTATACAGAGGATAACAAGTTCTTCACCGCAAAATTTATGATGGGTGAAACAGTAGTATCTGCTTACTTCGATGCAGACGGTAACCTGCTCTCAACCCGCCGTTATATTTCGGAAGAGCAGCTGCCCCTGGCTGTAGCTACCAAAGTGCAGAAACGCTATCCTGATCACAAGATCCGGTCTACAGTGGAATTTGATGCTTCCAACGTTACTACTTATTATGTAACACTGGAAGGTGAGAACAGCTGGATAGTGTTGAGGTCAGACAGCAATGGGCAGCTTAGCGTGCATCAGCGCCTGAAAAAAGCATAATTTCCGTCTCAGCCATTCTATAAGCTGTTGATTTGTTCCCGGTCCATAGTGGTGTTGCTATGGGCCTTTTTTTTGTTAACTTTGCCGCCTTAAATCACTGACAATGAACAAAGGGCCCATTTCACAGTTTATCCAGCATCATTACCGGCATTTTAACGCGGCTGCACTGGTAGACGCTGCTAAGGGATATGAGACGCACCTGCTGGAAGGCGGGAAAATGATGGTAACGCTGGCAGGCGCCATGAGCACCGCCGAACTTGGTATATCCTTCGCTGAAATGATCCGGCAGGGTAAAGTGGATATTATTTCCTGTACAGGTGCCAACCTGGAGGAAGATATCATGAACCTGGTAGCGCATACCCATTATAAAAGGGTACCTAATTACCGCGACCTCAGCCCCCAGGAAGAGTGGGAGTTGCTGGAAAAGGGCTTTAACCGGGTAACAGACACCTGTATACCGGAAGAAGAGGCTTTCCGTCGTATCCAAAAGCATATCTACAAGATCTGGAAGGAAGCCGAAGATAAAGGAGAGCGTTATTTCCCCCATGAATATATGTATAAGCTGCTGCTGAGCGGGGCTATGAAAGAGCATTACGAGATTGATCCAAAGAACAGCTGGATGATCGCGGCTGCCGAAAGAAATATTCCTATTGTAGTGCCCGGATGGGAAGACAGCACCATGGGTAACATATTTGCCTCTTATTGTATCAAGGGAGAATTGAAAGCCGCTACCATGAAGAGTGGTATTGAATATATGGTATGGCTGGCAGACTGGTACCGCAATAACTCTTCCGGCAAGGGAGTGGGCTTTTTCCAGATAGGCGGCGGCATTGCAGGTGATTTCCCGATTTGTGTGGTGCCGATGATGTACCAGGACCTGGAATGGCATGATGTGCCCTTCTGGAGCTATTTCTGCCAGATATCAGACTCTACTACCTCTTACGGATCTTACTCCGGCGCTGTACCCAATGAAAAGATCACCTGGGGCAAACTGGATATCAATACGCCCAAATTCATTATAGAATCTGATGCTACGATCGTAGCACCGCTGATATTTGCCTACCTGCTGGGATGGTAATACCAAATCGCGGTAGCGGGGGCTGACCTGAAGTTGGTGATGATACTATTTTAACAAATATGCTCAAAGCATACTGAAGCATAGAGAAGCATGTAGAAAGCATGGATAAGCCTGTTAAAATAGTATGATCACTTCCGGGTCAGCCTTCTGTTTTTGAAGAGCCCCTGATCACCAGTTTCCCTTCCAGTACCATCTTTTCTGTTGTTGCCGGCTTCTCTTCTATATGCCGGATCAGCATTTTCAGCGCCTCTTTACCTACTTCAAAGCCGGGTTGCACAATGGTGCTGAGGGCGGGCTCCACCACTTCTGCCACGGGGTCGCCGTTAAAGCCTACAATGGCAATGTCCTCCGGTACGCGGAGAGCGGTATTGTTTTTCAGGTAATTGATGGCAATCACTCCTGAGGGGTCGTTTACACAGAAAATACCGTCGGGCTTCAGTTTCAGTAATTTTTTAAGGTGCTCCAGTGAGTCGTACTGGAACTTTTCGCAATGCTCAATATGCTTGGGTGTGTAGGGAATGCCATGTTGCTGCATGGCGTCTTCATAGCCGCGGAGCCGCTCATCTGAAACGGAGAGCCCTTTGGGCCCTGCCAGGTGTACAATATTGCGGCGTCCCTGCCTGATCATATGTTCTACCGCCTTGAAGGCACTGGCATACTGGTCTACTATTACCCGTGATGCGGGCAGATCCCGCAGGTCGCGGTCAAAAAACATGAAAGGGATGCCTTTTTCCTGCAACTTCAGGAAAGGCGTTGCGTCTTTAGTTTGTTTAGACACGGAGATCAGCAAACCGTCTATACGGCAGGAGGCGAGCTGTCGGATGCCTTCTGCTTCCTGTTCGGCATTTTCATTGCTCTGGCAGAACATGAGGTGGTAGCCATGCTGATTGGCTACTTCATTCATGCCCGCGAGGGCGTTGGAAAAGAAATGCGTGGCCACCAGGGGCACTATTACGCCGATGATGTGTGTCTGTTTGTTAATAAGGCTCTGGGCGATGTAATTCGGTTCATAGTTCAGCCCTGCGGCCAGCTCCAGTACTTTCCTTCTGGTATCTTCATTAATATCCGGCAGGTTTCTTAAGGCTCGGGATACTGTGGATACGGACAGGCGCAGCTTTCTGGCCAAGTCTTTGATGGTTACCTGCTTATTCTTCATTCCTCCATTGATGATGCTGTGATTAATCCGGTTACTCTTATGTAAAAGGCCCTTTTACTTAACTACCTGACAAATAAAATAAATATCCTGTAAGGACGCGTACTATATTTCATAAACGGTCATCCAGGATGATCAATTTAATTTTAGACTAATACATCACACAAAAGTTTAATGCAAACGTTACCGGAAACGTTATTTTGTCTGGGGCGATGAATTTTCCGCCGGCAGCCTGTATTTTGTGGAGCTATACTACACAATGCATTACCATTCCAATGGCGTAATGCACTTTTAATGGATAAAGGCCAAAATATTATGCCGGGAAATTCATTTCCCGGCTTTTTTATTTCAATGTTTGAAAGTTTGGGCGTTTGAAAGTTTGAATGGTCATCTTTCAGAATAAGCCACCTTCAAACTTTCATTCTTTAAACGTATATTGTACCCTTGTAAATTACTACGATATGAAAAATCTTCTTTCACTGCTAACGGTGGCCACCGCTCTCGGAATGAGCGCTTGTCAGTCATCCGGTTCCAACACAAATAATAATTCTGTTGATAGTATGAGTACAAATCATGACAGTATCCAGACGGGTTCCGTTGAGGCACTTATCCCGGCGGCCAATTTTGACAGCACAGTTGCAGGCAAGGCGGTAAAACTGTATTACCTTAAAAATGCGAGCCTGCAGATGGCCGTTACCAACTATGGCGCAAAAGTGGTGTCCCTGCTGGTGCCTGACAAAAGCGGCAGGCTGGAAGATGTGGAGCTGGGATACGATCAGCTGAGTAAGTATATCTCTACCAATGATCGTTACTATGGCGGTGTTGTTGGCCGTTATGGCAACCGTATTGCCAGGGGTAAATTCAAGGTGGACGGCAAGGAGTATACCCTGGCTGTCAATAATGGCGAGAATCACCTGCACGGCGGCAAGGTTGGTTTTAATGATGTGGTTTGGGATGCCAAACAGCTTAATGATCACGCTATAGAATTCCATTACCTCTCAAAAGACGGTGAAGAGGGGTATCCCGGCAATCTTGATGTTACCATGACATACGAGCTGACAGACAGTAACGAATTCAAGATCTCCTATAAAGCAACTACTGATAAGGCTACGGTGGTGAACCTCACCCATCACTCCTTCTTTAACCTGAAGGGCGCGGGTAATGGTGATATCAATGATCACGTGCTGAGCATCAATGCAGACAGATTTACGCCCGTAGACGGTGGTCTGATCCCCACCGGTAAGCTGGAACCGGTAAAAGGTACGCCAATGGATTTTACTACACCTACACCTATCGGTGAAAGAGTGAATGCAGATTTTGAGCAGCTAAAATTAGGGAAGGGATATGATCACAACTGGGTGCTGAACAAGAAAGGCAATGAACTGTCTCTCGCGGCAACCGTGCTGGAACCGCAAAGCGGCCGTTATATGGAAGTGTGGACAACAGAACCCGGTGTTCAGTTCTATGGCGGTAACTTTATGCAGGGGGACACCGGCAAACAGGGCAAAACCTACGTTTACCGCGGCGCCCTTTGCCTGGAAACACAACATTTCCCTAACTCCCCCAACCAGGCTTCCTTCCCCTCAGTGGTACTGAAGCCGGGAGCTGCTTACGAACATACCTGTGTGTATAAATTCGGCACCAAATAAAAAAGTTTCAGTGTTTAAGGGTTTGAAGGTTTGAACGCAGACTTGTAATTTCAAGGGCGCTTTAAAGCTTTCAAACCCTTAATATTTAAACGATTTTCATTTTTCCACGTTTCAAACCTATCACTCATGGTACGTAAATGCCTTACACTATGTTGTGCTGTACTGTTAGCAAGCATTCTCCACGCACAACAGCAACCTTTCAACGGGCTAAACATGAACATGGGCAACCTGTTCCAGCTTTCTGATGCAAAAACCCGCAGCATCAGCCCGGAAAACTTCAGCGGCGAAAAGGGGAAAGGCGGTATGGCCACCCTGGACCAGGGGCCTGCCAGACAAGCTGCCCGTGACCTGGGGCAGGGATGGAAGGTAAGTCCCTACATTCATATTGAGCCCGGAAAAACGTACACACTGGCGGAGATAGAGGGCCCCGGCGCTATACAGCACATCTGGATGACACCCACCGGCAACTGGCGGTTTTCCATTCTACGTATCTACTGGGACGACGAAACCTCCCCTTCTGTAGAAGCGCCTGTGGGCGATTTCTTTGGTATGGGCTGGGGACAGTATGCACAGCTTAATTCCCTGGCGGTATGTGTGAACCCGGGCAGTGCGTTTAACTGCTATTGGGCAATGCCCTTCCGCAGAAAGTGCAGGATCACCATGGAGAACATCAATACGGAGCGAATGACACTGTATTACCAGATTGACTACACGCTTACCAAAGTGCCGGATGATGCAGGCTATTTTCATGCCCAGTTCCGCCGCGATAATCCAACCAAAGGCGGCAGCTATACCCTGGTAGATGGTATTAAAGGCAAAGGCCAGTACGTTGGAACCTATATGGCCTGGGGCGTAAATAACAACGGCTGGTGGGGCGAAGGAGAGATCAAATTCTTTATGGATGGCGACAGCCAGTTTCCTACTATCTGCGGTACCGGAACTGAAGATTATTTCTGCGGCTCTTATAATTTCGAGAACCGTGTAACCCGCCAGTACCAGGAATTCAGTACACCTTATACTGGTCTGCACCAGGTTATCAGGCCTAATGGCGTGTACGATTCGCAACAGCGTTTTGGCCTGTACCGCTGGCATATTATGGATCCGGTTCGTTTTGATAAAGATCTGAAGGTAACTATACAGGATCTTGGCTGGCGCAGTGGCGGGCGTTACCTGCAGCAGCAGTCAGACATCAGTTCTGTGGTGTTCTGGTACCAGGCAGAGCCGCACAGCCCTTTCCCGAAGTTGCCTTCGAAAGATGCGCTGGAAGTGAATTAATTTAGTATAACAGCTATATTATTTGTTTAACAGGCCTGTCATTAACGGCAGGCCTGTTATTTTAAATGCCTTTAAACGATTCTTCCAAGGCATGTTTGTTAAGCGCTGGTTAAATGCCTTGTTAAATGATGGTTAAGGAGGGAAAAATCCTGACGCTTACCAAGACAAATGCCTGTTTTACCAAGTCTTACGTGGAAGGAGCGTGTGTGTGGTGTATCTTCATAACGGGTTTTCATAGGATATGGTTAAATGAATCAGGCGGTAGTCTTACCGCCTTTTTCGCGTTTATATAAGACCGTTGGTTTACTGTTTCCAGTAATATAAAAAGTTCGTATAGCCCTGATATAGAGTTTGTTATTGTTAAGCGTTGGTTAAGGCGGGTTAGATCACAGCGTTTACGGGAAAAAATAATGGTTTTACGAAATCGGAAGGATTAGCAGCAATGCGCCCCATATCTTTGTATCAGGTTTTTCATAGGATATGGTTACAAGAAATTGGGCGGTTTTTACCGCCTTTTCTCATTTATAGCAATTGATGAACAGGGAGGTGTGCATGTAAACATGTGCTGTCCGCATGCGGACAATCATCCTTTCAATACCGAACAGGTTAAATAATAACATCACATGTAAAAAGGTGATTAGTATACAGCAGTAATCTGGCATTGTGATAGCTATATTGCCTGTCAATTCAAGTTCCATGATCCGCAACTATCTCAAAATGGCTCGCAGAAGCCTGATGAAAAATAAGATGTCAGCCCTCATCAACATTTTCGGGCTTACTATTGGCCTGATTACGGGCATGCTTGGCATATTATTGATCAGCGATGAAATCAGCTACGATAAATTTCACAAAAACCTCGCAGACATACATGTGCTGATGGTCAACGCCCGGAACGACGGACAGGTGGTTACAGGGAAGTCTGTGCCCGGTAAGTTGGGAGAGATATTACGCAACCAGGTACCTGAAGTACAATACATGTCTTATGTGGCCGATGTGAATGATCACCTTTTGTCTTACAAGGATAAACGTATTTACGAGCGGGGATTTTATGCAGAACCGGACCTGTTTAAAATTATGCAGTTTCCTGCTGTAAGGGGTAACCCCGTCGCAGCTCTACGGGAAGCCGGATCGATTGTGATCTCTGAGCAGACAGCCCGGAAACTGTTTGGTAAAGAAGATCCGATAGGGAAGATCATCCGCCACAATAATCAACGGGATCTTAAGGTGGAAGCGGTGATCAGCGATATACCTCACAACAGTTCCCTTTTCTTCAATGTAGTTCTGCCCTTTAGCATTTTTGAACAGCAGAACAGGGAAATGCTTAATAACTGGAATGCTTTTGCCATTGCCGGGTATGTGTCACTGAAGCCCCAAACAAACCTGGCTGCCTTTAACGAAAAAGTAAGAAAACTGACCCAGCCATTTTTTGAGAACAAGACCACTACGGTGTTTGCGTATCCATATAAACAGCTGCGTTTATACGGCAGGTTCAGGGATGGTAGACCCGTTGGGGGACATATAGACATGTTAGTGCTGCTGGGTTGTATGAGCCTGTTTGTATTGCTGATAGCCTGCATTAATTTTATGAATCTGGCTACCGCACGTTCCCTGCAGCGGTCCCGCGAGGTAGGGGTACGGAAAACGTTGGGCGCTTCCCGTAAACAGGTAATTACCCAGTTCCTGGCAGAGGCGTTGTTACTTACCGGGTTTGCCTTTGTACTAAGTACTGTACTGGTTGAACTGTTGCTGCCCCAACTGAACAAATTAATAGAAAAAGAACTTTCGCTTGGCTTTTCAGACTGGAATAGCTGGTTGCTTGTGCTTGGGCTGGCTTTGCTGACAGGCCTGGCGGCTGGCAGTTATCCGGCTTTTTTCCTAAGTGCTTTTCAGCCGGTAAAAGTACTCAAAGGGGTGGTGGCAGGTAAAGGGGGATCTGTACTGCGGAAGAGTTTAGTGACCTTCCAGTTTGTGTTATCCATTTTCCTCATTATCGTGACCATCGTTTTTATCAGGCAGAAAGCGCATGTGGAGAACCGCCCGATTGGCTACGAACAGGAAAATCTTATTGATATTCCTGCCCGGGGAGAGATGGGTGCTAGGTATCAGGTGGTGAAAGATGAATTGATGCGTATACCAGGCATAACCAGTGTATCTGCAGCTACAGATAACCTGGTGATGTACGGCGCTGCTACCAATGATATTCAGTGGCCGGGGAAAACAGCCGACCAGGACTTTATGGTCAATATCAGTTATGTACAGTATGACTGGGTGAAGACAGCCGGCCTGACACTGGTAGAAGGTCATGATTTCAGTCCAAAGCTGGAAGGCAGCAGCGGAGACTGCATTCTTAATGAAACAGCCGTAGAAAGAATGGGATTAAAAAGGCCGGTGACAGGTACTAAATTGGGCAACAGTACCGTGATCGGCGTTGTGAAGGATTTTGTGTTCAATGATGTATTCAACGAACCCAGTCCCCTGATGATCACGCTCAGCGCTGGCAATATGAACCATTTCTTTGTGCGTGTAAAGAATAATGAGCAGTGGCGAAGAGCGCTGGCGCAGGTAGAGCAGGTTCTAAAAAAACATAATCCTGAATATCCTTTTGAGTTTTCTTTTGTTAAAGACAGTTATCAGAAAAAATTTAATGGCATCCAGAGCACCAGCAGTTTCCTGGGTGTGGTAAGTATGGTGGCCATGTTCATTTCCTGCCTGGGGCTTTTTGGATTGGCGGCATTTTCGGCAGAAAGGCGTTTGAAGGAGATCGGGATCCGGAAAGTATTCGGGGCCAGTATACTGAAATTGTGGCTGCTGCTTTCACAAGACCTGTTGAAGCCTGTCTGTCTTGCCTTCATACTTGCGGCACCGTTAGCAGGATGGATGATGCGAATGATATTGTCCAGGTTTGATTACCGTGTAGGTATTTCCTGGTGGATCTTTGCACTGGCAGGGCTCAGCACATTGCTGGTGGCCGTACTGACAGTAAGCTTCCAGGGTGTAAGGGCCGCACGCAGTAATCCTGTGGATAGTTTAAGATCTGAATGAGTAACCATAACCGCCTACGGGCAGCGGAGCATTACTTTATCTAAACAAACAATTCTGCCGCTATTCCATCGGCAAATAACCTGCCTTCCGGGGTAAGCACCAGGGCATTTTCCTGCCTTATCATCTTCCCTGCAAGTATAAATTCGCGGCTGCCGCTTTCCAGCCGGCGGCGCTGCTCTTCCCCGTACTGATCGGCCACCAGCTGCAGGTTGCAACCGGCCGATGTACGGAGCGAGGTCATGATATACTCGTTCAGCTGCATCTCCTTGCTGAGTATTTCCCCTTCAAAAGGCACTTTTCCTTCCCGTATGCCGTTTATATAAACGCTGTTGTTAGCCACGTTCCACTGCCGGGAGCTGCCGTTAAAGGAATGAGCAGACGGCCCAAGGCCGAGGTAATGTTCGCCTTTCCAGTAGCTGCTGTTATGGCGGGAGTGCCAGCCTGGCAGTGCAAAATTGGAGATCTCGTAATGTTCATAACCAGCGGCAGCCAGCCATTGCATTAGTTGTTCAAAATGGCGGGCGGCTTTATCGGGATCTACAGGTGGTACTTTATGCTTTTTAATGAAGCTGTCCAGCGCGGTGCCTGGTTCCACCGTGAGGGCATAGCAGGAAAGATGAGGTATCTGCAGTGCAATGGCCTGTTGTACATTTTGTTCCCAGCCCTCATCGCTGAGGGTGGGACCTCCGTATATAAGGTCTATACTCAGGTTATGGATGCCTGCCTCCCGGGCGTAAAGTATGCAGTTCAAAGCCTGCTGGCTGTTGTGGGCCCGGTTCATCCAGCGGAGGTCTGCTTCATGAAAGGATTGCACACCGATGCTCAGGCGATTGATACCGGCGGCTTTCAGGGAGCGGACTTTTTCCGGATGCAGATCATCCGGGTTAGCTTCCAGGGTAATTTCTGCATCCGGCCGGATGGTGAAGAGCTGATGCAGCTGTTCCATCAGGCGTTGCAGGTCGGTATCAGATAAAAGACTGGGGGTGCCTCCCCCGAAATATACCGTGTTAACAGGTTGGCCCCGCAGGTAAGACTGACGGAGCTTCATCTCTTCTAACAGGCTGTCAACCAGCGCATTTTTCTGCGACAGCGAGGTGGAAAAATGAAAGTTGCAATAGTAACACGCCTGTTTACAGAACGGTATATGTAAATAGATACCAGCCATAATTGAGTAGGGCCTGTGGGCCATGAGCTATGACCCACAGACATTTATATTATATTTGCAAACATAAAAATAATCTGGTGCGAAACGGGCTATTATTACTCTTCATACTAATATTCAGCGGATTACAATTATATGGGCAGACGGACAGTGCAGGCAATAGCGCCAGTCAGGTGAATAGCACCGTGAAAGATACCGCGAAGCCAAAGGCGCCCGTGAAAAAAAAGCCGGCAGCTGACAGCGTACGGCTGGCAGTAAAACCGAAAACACCCGCTACCGTAACTGCGTCCAATGCGGCAACTGCCAGGGGCCCATTGCCAGCTGCGGATACTTCAAAATCTGCAACTGACAGCACACAGCAGCAGGCGCCTGTAATTTTGCATCAGGATACTCCTTACGATATTTTTTTACGTAACCTGGCAGGTAAGAATATGTTCCTTCATGCCAACAAACCAAGTTATTACGATCTCAATATACCACGGCCATATAAGGACCTGGACTGGCTGGTGTACCTGGTAACCGGTATTGTATTGTTGCTGGGTATTATCAGGATGGCGTATCTCAAATACTTTTCAGACCTGTTCCGGGCATTCCTGAACCCCACGCTGAGCCAGCGCCAGTTAAAGGACCAGCTTTCCCAATCCCCTTTCCCGAATTTCCTGCTGAATGCTTTTTTTGTGGTGAGCGTTGGGGTGTACCTGTACCTGCTGATGTACCGTAAGCAGTATATTTTCAATGCAGATGGCTGGCTGTTGATACCCGGACTGATCATGCTGGTGGCGGTGATCTATGTAACCAAATACCTGGTGCTGCGTTTCTGCGGATGGTTATTTGGTAACAACGACCTGGCGGATGCGTACATATTTATTCTTTATCTGATCAACAAGGTGTTAGGCATACTGCTGGTGCCTTTCCTGGTGATACTGGCTTTCTGTCAACCTGAAATAGCCAGCGCCTTCCTATATATTTCGTTATTTTTTATAATCTTATTAATTGGATATAGATACATTAGGTCTTATTCTGTAGTAAAGCAATATCTATCTTTCAGTAAATTGCATTTTTTTCTTTACCTTTGCGCATTCGAAGTAGCGCCCGTGTTGATTTTAACAAAGGTGTTGCTGATCTGGTTAACCGGTAATCCATGATTACTGCCAATTGTTAACACAAGAGCAAATTTAAGTATGATAAAAGGCGGGTCAAAAGCAGATTTGCAAGTAAAACATCATGTTCAGTCGATCCTCATTTCCCAGCCAAAGCCTGAAACTGAGAAATCCCCTTATTATGATCTGGCTAAGAAATTCAATGTAAAGTTGGATTTTCATCCTTTTATAAGGGTAGAAGGATTATCAGCAAAAGAGTTCAGGAAACAGAAGATTGATATCCTGAATTTTACAGCGGTTATCTTTACCAGTCGTAACTCAGTGGATCACTTTTTCAGGATCTGCGAGGAAATGAAGATCAAAGTGTCGCAGGATTGCAAATACTTTTGCATAACAGAAGCCGTGGCTTTGTATCTCCAGAAATTCATCCTTTACAGGAAGCGGAAGGTGTTTTACGGGGCAGACGGTTCTACTAAAAGTCTGCTGGAAGTAATGAACAAACACAGGGACAATGAAAAATTCCTGTTCCCCAGTTCCGACAGTCAGAAAAAAGACATTGAAGAGTGGCTGAAAATAAATAAATGCGAGTATGCTACTGCTACGCTATATAAAACAGTATCTAACGATGTAAAAGAAGTAATGACCAAAGCATACGACATGATCGTGTTCTTCAGTCCTTCCGGCGTTAAATCACTGTTTGAAAATTTCCCTGAATTTCAGCAAAATGGTACCCGTATCGGCGCCTTTGGTCCTACTACTTCTGCAGCTGTGGAAGAGGCTGGTTTAAGGCTGGATGTAAAAGCACCTGCTCCCCAGGCGCCCTCTATGGTGGCTGCGCTGGAACAGTATCTGGCCGAGCTGAACAAAAAATAATCACGAAAAAGAACGAAAAAATAACTTACTTGCGAGGGACGGCGAAAGCCGTCCTTTTTTATGTGCCTGATTATAATTATATTGTAGCAACGAACACAAAGTCCAACTGTCCCATCACCAATTCTTTTACTAACCATAGCCTGTGTACACGTGAACAGATTATCAGGGGAGACAAGTCCGTACTTACTGCAGCACGCACATAACCCGGTGGATTGGTATCCCTGGGGAGAAGAGGCCTTACAAAAAGCTTTGCAGGAAGATAAGCCAATTCTGGTCAGTATAGGTTATGCAGCCTGTCACTGGTGTCATGTGATGGAGCGGGAGAGCTTCGAGGATGAAGCCACTGCACGTGTCATGAACGAGCATTTTGTCAATATCAAAATAGACAGGGAGGAACGGCCTGACCTGGATCACATCTATATGGATGCCCTTCAGGCCATGACGGGTGCGGGAGGCTGGCCCCTGAATGTTTTTCTTACTCCTGACAAGCGGCCTTTTTACGGAGGCACCTACTTTCCGCCGGTAAAGGCCTACAATCGTCCCTCCTGGAAAGAAGTGCTGCTGGCACTTTCGCAGGCATTCAAGGAGCGCCGCAATGATATAGAGGAACAGGCGGCTACACTTACCAGTCACCTATCGCAATCCAATCAGTTCGGTACACAGAGCGGGTCGCTGATCCATATTCCCAAAGAGGAGTTGTTTACGCGGGAACAGTGTGATACCATTTACCAGAATATCTTGTCTCAGGCAGACAAGGTATGGGGCGGCTTTGGCCGTGCGCCCAAGTTTCCCGGAACTTTTTCCATACAATATCTTTTACGTTATCACTATAGTTTCGATGCTCCTGAGGCCTTGAAGCAGGCCCTGCTATCTCTTGATAAAATGATACAGGGCGGTATTTATGATCAGCTGGGCGGCGGCTTTGCCCGTTACAGTACGGATGAGCAGTGGCTTGCGCCGCACTTTGAAAAGATGCTGTATGACAATGCATTGCTGACAGATGTTTTAAGTGAAGCCTTCCAGCTTACCCGCCAGGAGCATTATTCGCAAACCATTACAGATACACTGGCCTTTATAGAACGGGAAATGATGCATACAGGGGGTGGCTTTTATTCGGCCCTGGATGCAGACTCCGAAGGGGTGGAAGGAAAGTTCTATACCTGGAGTTACGAGGAAGTGGAGCAGGTACTGGGCGATAAGGCGACCCTGTTCTGCGAATGTTACGATATAACCGAAAATGGCAACTGGGAGGAGACGAATATATTATGGCTGCGGCATCCGGTAAAGGAGTTTGCAGCGATGAAGAAAATAGACGCTGCTGCGCTGGAGCAACTGATGCAAAGCTGCCGCCAGCAGCTGATGGAGGCACGGGCTCCCCGTATCCGTCCCGGGCTGGACGATAAGATACTGCTGGGCTGGAATGCCCTTATGATACACGCCTGCTGTAAGGCCTATGCGGCATTGGGTAATGCGCGGTACCTGGACATGGCTACCCGGGCAATGGAGTTCTGCTGGCAGCATTTACGCCAGCCAGACAGCGGGCAGGCCTTTTTCCATACCTGGAAGGACGGCCAGGCAAAGTACCCTGCCTTTCTGGACGATTATGCTTTCCTGATCCGGGCGCTGATAGCCCTGCAGGAAGTATCGGGTAGCCTGGACTGGCTAACCAGGGCACGGGAACTGACGGAGTTTGTAATTGAGCAGTTCTCAGATGAATCCGGCACTTATTTTTACTACACCCGGCTGGGCCAAAGGGATGTAATTGTGCGTAAAAAGGAGATTTACGACGGGGCGGTGCCCAGCGGTAATGCCGTAATGGCGGCCAACCTGCGGTACCTGGCCCTGGTATATGACGAGCGACAATGGGCATCCCGGGCGCAGGATATGCTGGCCCGGCTGTCACAAACAGCGGTGCGCTACCCTACTTCTTTCGGGGTATGGGCCGGTGAGTTGTTGCAGATGGTAAAAGGTTCCTATGAAATAGCGGTGGTTGGAGAAGCGTACCTGGCCAGAATGAAGGAGTTGCATCAGCATTATGTTCCTTTTAAAGTATTGTTAGGCAATGAGAAAGACGTTCCGGGCCTTCCTTTGCTGGAGCAGAGAATGCAAGCAGGAAAAACGCTAATATATTTATGCCAGGATTATCATTGTATTAAGCCAGCTAATTATATACAAGAAATCATTAATTTATTAAAATAATTACTAACTTGCAGTACTATTGGAGGCATAAGGGTGAACAACTGAAACAAATGTTAATCGATTTATATAATAAAATGTTAAAAACGGCGTTTAATGTAATTACCGTAGGTTGCTGAAGCGGTTTGAAAAAGTTGTACGAAAAGTAACTACGGATTAAAAATAATTGTTACATTTGTTATCTTGCACCAATTCAGATGTGGATAAGTTATATGTCAACACTTTTGTGGAAAACTTATGGCAAGTCTTTTCTGAATGTCCTTTGAAAGACTAATTTATAAGATTGAAAGCTACCCTTATGAAGCTTAATTATTCTAGTGGTCTGTTCGCTGTTTTGCTGGTAAGCCTGCTGGCCAGCTGTGGTGGTAATAAAACCTCCAAAAATGCGCAAGGGCAACTTATAGGAGTTAGCCCCAGACCAAAGTATTTCCCGCCTGTACCGTATGGAATGGTGTACGTGCCATCCGGGACCTTTCACATGGGGCCCAGCGATGAAGATGTGAACTATGCGTTTACAGCCCGTAACAAGTCCATTTCCATCTCTGGTTTCTACATGGATGCCACAGAGATCACCAATAACGAATACCGCCAGTTTGTTTACTGGGTGCGGGATTCTATTGCGCATATCCTGATGGGACATGTGAAGAAAGATGGAGACCAGGATATTATAGACTGGAAACAGAAGATCAACTGGAAAGACAAGGCTACGTGGGAAAAGATCGATGCCATGATTTATTCTCCGGAAGATCGCCTGTATAATAAGAAGGAGATCGATGTGTACAAGCTGTTGTACCACCAGGAATCTTTCAACTGGGACCAGGCCAAACTGCGTGAGAACAAGGGTAAGCCCCGTTCCTCTTTTATCGTGAAGAAGGACGTTGCTATCTACCCGGACACGCTGTGCTGGATCAGGGACTTCTCTTATGCTTACAATGAGCCGATGACCCGTATGTACTTCTGGCATCCGGCCTTCGATAACTACCCGGTAGTAGGGGTAACCTGGCACCAGGCTTCTGCTTTCTGCGAATGGCGCAGTAAGTTCTGGGAAGACTACCGTAACTCAAAGAACCTCTTCACTGAAGATAAATTCCAGCTGCCTTCTGAAGCACAGTGGGAGTACGCAGCACGCGGTGGCAGGGAGCAGACTCCTTACCCCTGGGGCGGTTACTATATCCGCAACAAGAAGGGCTGTTTGCTGGCTAACTTCAAACCCGGCCGCGGTAACTATCCTGAAGATGGTGGTTTCTATACTGTGAGGGCAGACGCTTACTGGCCTAATGATTACGGTCTGTATAACATGTCTGGCAACGTAGCAGAATGGACACAGGACATTTTTTACGAAAACTCTTACTCTTTCACCTCTGATATGAACCCATATCTGAGGATGGATGTACCAGATAACGCTCCGCCTAAAATGAAGCGTAAGTCTGTGAGGGGCGGTTCCTGGAAAGATATCGGTTATTTCCTGCAATCAGGTACCCGTTCTTTCGAATACCAGGATAGTGCCAAATCATATATTGGTTTCAGGTGTACTATTGCATTCCTGAGCCGCTCCAAGAATGATTTCAACAGTAGGAAGTAAAAAAATCAATAGCCATGTATATAGAGAGAAACCTAGCAATGTACTTGAAATGCAAATCTTTGAGCAATAACTATTCCGTAACAACAACTTTAACCTTAATTAACTTTAACCAGATTAAATTTTAACCTATGGCTATGAATCCTAACAAAGCGAAATGGTTGAACTTCTTTGTATGTATCGCTGCTTCAGTAGTAATTATCGGTGCCTTGTTCAAGCTGCAGCACTGGCGGGGTGCGGATATCGCCCTGATCCTTGGTCTGAGCGTTGAAGCATTGATCTTCTTTGTGTACGCTTTTGTACCGGACAGCTCAGCTCAACACGCTCCTGCAGAAGTAGCCTATGCAGGTCATCCGGCAGTTTCAGGACTGGACAAGATGCTGCAGGAAGCAGACATTACTCCGGCTAACCTGCAACGCCTGAGCGAAAATTTTCAGAAATTAGGAACTACAGTAGATAAAATGAGGGATATCAGCGATGTGGTTGCTGCCACAGGCGACTATACCCAGAAAACAAGAGAAGCTGCCAGCGCTATCGGTAGCGTAGCTGTGGCTTACACCACTGCCGCTCACGCTGTATCTTCTTTCAACAGCGCGTCAGAATCCACCAGGCATTTCCATGAGCAGATGCAGGGCATGACCAAAAACCTGGCTTCCCTGAATGCCATCTATGAACTGGAGCTGCAGGATACCAACAACCACCTGAAAGCAATGAACACGTTCTACAAGAACCTGTTGAGCACTTCTCAGGCCATGAGTGGCAGCATCGACGATGCTAAGAAAACGCAAGAACAGATCACCCTGCTGGCTAAGAACCTGTCCAACCTGAATACCATCTATGGTAACATGTTGAGCGCAATGCACGGAAGATAAGGTACGCTTATAGTTTTGAGTTATTAACAGGCAATCATTAAATCTGAAAACAAACTATGGCACTACCTAAAGATCCACGGCAGAAGATGATCAACTTCATGTACCTGGTCTTGACGGCCATGCTTGCATTGAACGTTTCTGCTGAAATATTAAACGCATTCAATATTGTAAACAATTCTATCAATACTTCCAATACCTCCATTACCGATAAGAATAACCTTACTTACCTGCAGTTCGATGAGCAGATGAAGCAGAACGCAGAGAAGGTAGGCCCCCTGAGGGTCAAAGCCCAGGAGGTAAAAAAGATGACCGGTGATATGTTTGCGTACATCGAGACGCTGAAAGAGAACATTATTACAGAAGCCGGTGGTCGTGATGAGCATGGAGATATCAAATCAAAGGATAACCTCGACGCTCCCACCAGGGTAATGGAGAACCAGAAAAAAGGTCCGGATCTGGAACAGAAGCTGAAAGATCTGCGAGACAAACTGCTGTCGTACGTAGATCCTAAAGACAAAGCAAGGTTCGAAAAGACACTGCCGCTGAAAATACAGATCGGCAAAACCAACGATGACCACGGTGGTGTAAAGCCTAAAACCTGGACCACTTATCACTTTAACATGGTGCCCACCATTGCGGCGGTAACCATTCTGGGTAAGTTCCAGAACGATATCAAGAACTCTGAGTCGCTGATCATTGATGAGCTTTATCGCAAGATCGATGCAGATAACTTCAAGTTCGATAAAGTAAGGCCGTTCATATCACTGAATTCCAAGAACCTGATGGAAGGTCAGACCCTGACTGCGCAGATCGCCGTGGGCGCTTACAGCAGCACAGTGAATCCTACCATCGTGGTGAATGGTCAAACCATCCAGGCACAGGAAGGTCTTGGTACCTTTTCAATGCCGGTGGGCGGTGTAGGTGACAAGACCATCTCCGGTACGATCACCCTGCCTAAGCCTGACGGCCAGATGGAAACTTATAACTTCAGCGAGACCTATAGCGTTGGTGCATCAACCACCTCTATCTCTGCTGACAAGATGAACGTACTGTACATAGGATTACCTAATCCTATCTCAATATCTGCAGCTGGTGTACCCGCTGAAGCAGTAAGCGCTTCTATCAGCGTAGGTAACATCCGCAAACAGAGCGCAGGTAACTACATCGTAACGGTTGCCAACCCCGGTCGTGCCATTATCAACGTGGTGGCCAACGTGGATGGAAAAACCAAAAACATGGGCAGCAAAGAGTTCCGCGTAAAAATGATACCTGACCCTGTATTAAAGGTAGGTATGAACAAAAGCGGTACAATGAAGGCTGCTGACTTTAAAGTACAGGGCGGTTTAAGGGCTGACCTGGAAAACTTCGAATTCGAAGGCGTTAAATATGATGTAGTAAGCTACCGCGTAGGTATCGAGTCACGCGGACGGGACTATGTGGAAGGCGAAGCTAACTCCGCTTATTTCCCCAGCAACGTAGTGGCCGCTATCCGTTCATTGCGCGCCGGCGACCAGGTTTACTTTGACAATGTTAAAGTAAAAGGCCCCGACGGTATTGTACGAAACATGGGTAATACTTCGTTTAAATTAAACTAAACAGTAATCAATTTACTGAATTATGCGAGCCGTAACATTTAAGAAAATAAGCTGGTGTGCAGTGTTGCTGTTAATAATAGCCGCAGATGCACAGGCGCAGCGCAGAGGTGGATCCACCCGTCGTCGTACAGCGACAACAACAACCACTACTACGACAGAAACAACGGATTCCTCCGATGTGGTGAACCCCGCTACCGGTAACGCTGTAGAAGCCCCTCCGGCAGCCCCCGCCAATGACCCGGCTGCTGCAGCTCCTTTACGTCAGGATGGTGTTGGCACCCCCGTGTCTGACACCCCCCGTAAATCACTGCGCGTAGACGGTGTTACTTCCAAAAACTCTGTAAGGGACCGCGTACCTATTGCTTACGATAATATCCGCGAGGACGATAAGTTCTGGGAAAAGCGTATCTGGCAGGTGATAGACATCCGCGAGAAAATGAACCTCCCCTTCCAGTACAACGTGGAAGACGAGAACGGTATCAACCAGCTGTTTATTAATATATTACTGGCTTCCATAAAATCCGGCGAGATCACTGCTTTCAACCCGATTGATGACCGCTTCACTACACCGATGACTTTTGAAGAGATCCAGAGCAAAACCAGCGGTGAAGAAAGAACGGTTCGCAGTATCGACCCTGTTACCGGCGAAGAGAAAATGGTAACTACCCGCGACGAATTTGATCCGCGTACTATCGTACAGTACAAGATTAAAGAAGTTTGGGTGTTCGACAAAGAGGCCTCTGCACTGAAAGTACGTATCCTGGGTATTGCTCCCATGGTATCACGTATGAACGAAGACGGCAGCCTCCGCGCTTCCATACCGCTCTTCTGGGTATACTACCCTGATCTGCGTCCTGTACTGGCTAAGTTCGATGTGTACAACCAGAACAACGACGCCGCTTCCATGAGTTGGGAAGATCTGTTCGAAATGCGCTTCTTCTCCAGTTTTGTTATCAAAGAAAACAACGCATACAACCGCGAGATCAAAGATTACATCAAGGACGGCGTAATGCGTTTGCTGGAAGGTCAGGCCATCAAAGACAAGATCTTCAACAAGGAGCAGGATCTTTGGCAGTATTAATACCAGCCTAGACTAGACACAATTATAATCTGCGAGGTCACACGGTTTGATAAAAACCATGTGACCTTGTTGCTTTTAAAATTAACTTTGCAGCAACAAACCCCAAATTTGTGATTATGTCCGTGACATTTGACAGTACAACATTACTGGATCAGTTACAACAAAAGGTAAAGGAACTGGCATCAACAGTGGAAGAACAACTGCACCATCTTCCCGCCCCGGTACTGCTGTTGCCGCCCGCACAAGACAAATGGAGCGCCATACAGTGCCTGGAACACCTGAACACTTACAGCCGTTTTTACCTGCCGCAGATAGCCAGCGCAATAGAACGTGGCTACGCCAAACAACTGCCTGCTACCACCTCTTTCAAAAGCGGATGGCTGGGCAACTGGTTTACCAACACCATGCAGCCTAAACCAGATGGCACTCTGCCTATGAAGATGCAATCGCCCAAAAACGCCCGCCCTGTGACAGACCTGGATGCGGCCAAAGTAATGGCCGAATTCCTTGACGGCCAGCAGCAACTGCTAACTTTATTACAACGTGCCGAAGGTGTGAACCTGCAACGGCTGAAAGTGCCTACCAGCCTTGGTAAATGGCTCAGGCTGTCTTTGGGAGATACTTTCCGTTTCTTTATTGCCCATGAAGAACGCCATGTATTACAGGCGCTACATGCGGTTGGGGCGTAGTGCCCTAAGCAGTAGTGCAGTTGATAACATATAGGGCATCTGACTTGTAATTACTCATTATTAATTACTAGTTCCAGGGTGAAAGTGCTGCCACACTAATCTGGCCTTGGCGGCGCCAACCTCCTTTTCCAGGTCTTCCAGGGGGAGTTGTTTGATGCGGCTTACAGAGCGGAAGGTTTGCAATAGCTGGGTGGCGGTGGAGGTGCCGATGCCTTTGATGGTTTCCAGTTCATTCTTGAAGGTGCCTTTACTGCGTTTCTGGCGGTGGAAGGTAATGCCGAAGCGGTGCACCTCATCGCGTATGCGGCGTATCAGTTTAAGGCTTTCACTGTTAAAGGGGAGTTTAATACTTTCTTTATCTCCGGGAAAGAAGATTTCTTCTTCATTCTTTGCAAGGCCTACTACGGTCATGCTGCCTATAAGGTCCAGCTCGCGGATGCTTTCCATGGCAGCACCCAGCTGTCCTTTACCACCATCTATGATCACCAGCTGGGGCAAAGGCTCCTGTTCTGTGAGCAGGCGTTTGTAGCGGCGGTACACCACTTCTGTCATGGAAGCAAAGTCGTTGATACCTTCCACTGTTTTTATGTTGAAATGCCGGTAATCTTTTTTTGAAGCCACCCCTTCTTTGAACACCACGCAGGCGCTCACCGGGTAACTGCCCTGGAAGTTGGAGTTATCAAAGCACTCTATATGGGTAGGCAGCACCGGAAGCTCAAGATCTGCCTGCAGCTGGTACAGCACTTTCCGCTTCTCTTCGTCTGTTTTACCTTCCAGGTGGAGGATCTTTTTCCTATGCAGCTCGTCCTTAAAATAGTTCACATTTTTTTCAGAAAGGTCCAGCAGCTTCTTTTTATCGCCACCTTTGGGTACGGTGAGGGTCACCTGTTCTTCCGGGTATTCTACAAAAAAGGGAACAATGATCTCTTTAGTGAGGCTTTTGAATGCTTCCCGCAGGTAGGCAATGGCATAAGCCAGCACTTCTTCCTCCGTTTCTTCCAGCTTCTTTTCCAGCGTTACGGTCTTCGTATCGGCAATGGTGCCGTTCAGTACGCGCAGGTAATTTACGTAGGCGTGGTTACCATCGCTGAGAATGGAGAACACATCCGCATCTCCCATGCGGGCGTTGACGATGGTAGAACGGGCCTGGTATGCCTGCAGGCTTTCTATTTTCTTGCGCAGTATCTCGGCCTGCTCAAATTCCATATTGGATGCACAGCTTTGCATCTGTGCGCGGAACATATTTAGCACGGGCGCCAGGTTGCCCTTCAGGATGTCTTTTACCTGCTGCAGTCCTGCCCGGTAGTCTTCTTCTGTCTGCAGTCCTTCACAGGGCCCTTTACAGTTGCCAAGATGGTATTCCAGGCATACCTTGAACTTACCTTTTCGTATGTTTTGTTCCGTTAGGCTGAGATTACAGGTGCGGAGGGGGATATTATACCTGATCACTTCCAGCAGTTCGCGTACCCTGCCTACGGAGGTGAAGGGCCCCAGGTATTCAGAGCCATCGCGGATTACGTTGCGGGTAAGGAACACCCTTGGGTACGGCTCGTGTTTGATCACGATGTAGGGATAGGTCTTATCATCCTTGAGGTTGATATTATACCTGGGCTGGAACTGCTTGATCAAGGAGTTCTCCAGCAGAAAGGCATCCTGTTCTGAATTTACGATAGTGAACTCAATGTGGTGGATGCTTTGCACCAGCTTGCGTGTTTTAAAGCTGTCGTGGTGCTTCACAAAGTAAGAGCTGACCCTTTTACGCAGGCTTTTGGCTTTGCCTACATACAGCAATTCTCCATCATCGCCGTAATATTTATAGATACCTGCCTGAACGGGTATGGTATGTGATATTTGCTGAAACTCCTCTGCTGTCATATGCCGTGTTAATTTTTAGGGGCCAGTGATACCCTGACATCCAGTTCACGCGCCTGCAGAAAAGCTATTTTCTGCCGGGTGGTGATACGGATGGTCTTGAGGTGCTGGTAGAACAGGTTTTGCTGATATTGGTATACCAGGTTACTGGTACGTTTGTTGATATTTACGGATGAGATCTGCCCTGTGCTGTCAAAATTCAGGATGATCTGCTGCGGGTTGACAGACGTATGGCGGGCGGCGTACATAATAGCGCTGCTGCCGGTGAAGAGATCCTTAACCGTATCTGTCCGGTAGGCGTCTCTCAGGGAGGGTTTGTTAATATCCACATCCAGGAATGGTTTCAGCAGGTGCTGCAGTGCCAGGGTATCTGTCAGCGGCTGGTTGATACTGTCGCGCTGACCGTTGAGGGCCACTGTTTTCTGCATCTGCAGTCCGCTTTGCGCCATTTGTATCGCTTCCGCTGTAAAGTATGCTTTAAGATCACTGTGTGCTGCGCTATCGACCTGCCGGCTGCCGCCGGGATTACAGGCCAGTAATGTAACAGCCGCCAGTATGGTGCCCAGGCGCCTGTATCTCTTTATCTCCATCCGGCAAAATTACTAAGAAACGCAGTATGATCAATAGCTTAGCCGGGTTGGAACGGGTATGAAAGGGTGAAGATCCGGCAAAAAAATAATGCGCCGTAAAAACGGCGCATCTGATGCATGAGCAAATCTGTCGAGAGCACTAAAAAACTTAAAACGAATAACCCAGCAGAATAGTTACTCGATTATAAGAATAGTTGTAAATAGAATTTATTTCCCTTCCGATATATATCAGCTCCATTGCCGCATGTGCGTATCCGGCGGAGATCTGGAAAGAATGGTTATCTTCCAATCTTATCTTGTAACCCAACCCTGTATGGACATAAAGTCCCCGTTTTTCTGAGGAGGGGCTGTTGATGGTTCCCTTTGCTTATTGTTGGGCCAGGGTTGGGACACGCCCGCAGCACCATAGGCAAACAACATGGTGTTCTGCGGACTGACGTCATAGAAAAGTTATTGCCCGTCTGACATTCGTATTGTACGGTAGTGTCCTTCACCACAAAATCAACTACTATACGGTCGCTGGTAGAATCAATGGCCATGATGCCCAATTCATATTGCCGTTGCGGGAAAACTTAATAACGTGGATGCCTTTGTTCAATTCATTCAGAAAAATGTAGTGACCGTACAGGTAGATTTTTCCCGGTTGTTCAATTGCCCTTGGAGCTTCTTTTCTGATCGCGGACCGGAGTTCTGAAAGCTGCATATACACCGGGATATACTTCTTGAATGGCTGGGTGTTGTTACGAGCATCTTTAAGGCAGCCCGTAATGCAGAACAAGCATGCAAGCAGGGAAGCCGCAATAATCAATTTGTAAAGAACTGATCTCATAGGGGTAAGTTTTGTAGAGATAAAACGGGGCACTTTCGGGGAAAGTTACAAGTAATGCGCTAATGCAGGGGGACAAGGATAAGCCGGTAAATTTATGCGAAAATAGTACGCATAAACTACCGGCTTATCATTCAGGTATATATAAGTAGGCTTACACCAGCAGATCTCCGGTCATTTCCTTTGGAACGGGTAGGTCCATAAACTTCAGAATGGTAGGGGCCAGATCGCCCAGTTTACCATCTTTCACCGGCCCTTTAAATTCGTTACTAATGATGAAGAAGGGCACATAGTTTAGTGTATGCGCGGTATTAGGTGTGCCGTCTGAGTTGATCATGAAGTCGGCATTCCCGTGGTCGGCGGTCAGAAATACGGTATAGCCATTGTTCAGCGAGGCGGTTACCACCCTGGATACGCAGGTGTCAACAGTTTCTGCTGCTTTGATGGCTGCTTCCCACACACCGGTATGGCCCACCATGTCGGCATTGGCAAAGTTCAGGACGATAAAGTCTGCAGACTGGTTATTGATCTCCTGTACAATGGTGTCTGTTACCTGGAAGGCGCTCATTTCCGGCTGCAGGTCGTAAGTGGCTACTTTGGGAGAAGCGACCATCAGGCGGCGTTCGCCGTTAAATTCCTTTTCACGGCCACCCGAAAAGAAGAAAGACACGTGCGGGTATTTCTCTGTTTCAGCAATACGTATCTGAGTTCTGTTGTTTTGTTCCAGCACCTCACCCAGCGTCATATTCAGGTTATCGTTCTCAAACACCACGTATACGCCTTTGTAGGTTTTGTCGTACTCGGTCATGGTAGTATAGTGCAGGTGCAGCGCTTTCATGTCAAAGTCCAGAAAATCCTGCTGGCTGAGCACCTGGGTGATCTCGCGGCAGCGATCTGTACGGAAGTTGAAGCACAGTACAGCATCGCCCTCCTGTATAGTGGCCAGTGGAGCCAGCTGCGCATTGGTAACAATGATGGGTTTAATGAACTCGTCAGTCACACCTTCTGCATAGGAAGCTTTTACGGCAGTGAGGGGGTCCTGGGTAGGGGTGCCTTTACCATGCACCAGTGCATCATAAGCCAGCTTAACACGTTCCCAGCGCTTGTCGCGGTCCATTGCATAGTAGCGGCCGGTGATGGAAGCCAGCTGTCCTGTGGTTTTGCTGAGATGTACCGTAAGGTCTTCCAGGAAGCCCAGTCCGCTTTTAGGATCGGTATCGCGGCCATCCGTAAAGGCGTGAATAAATACTTTTTCGAGACCTTTATCTTTTGCTATCTGTGTTAATGCTTTAACATGGTTGATATGTGAGTGTACTCCGCCATCACTTACCAGGCCAATGAGGTGCAGGGCCTTGTTATTGGCTTTGGCATACTCCAGCGTATCCTGCAGTACTTTGTTCTGAGCCAGTTCTCCGCTGCGAACGGCCACGTTGATCCGCTGCAGCTCCTGGTATACGATGCGTCCGGCGCCGATGTTCAGGTGACCTACTTCAGAATTGCCCATTTGTCCTTCGGGCAGCCCTACGGCTTCTCCGCAGGTGATCAGGCGGCTATGCGGATATTTTTTATACAGGCTGTCAACAAAAGGTGTGTTGGCATTTGCGATGGCGTCTGCCGCAGGCACCTGGCCGATGCCCCATCCATCCATAATGATCAGAATGGCTCTTTTCTTTTCCATGATCCTTTGATTAATTTAATTCCTACAAGGGCGTGAAAATACTCATAATGACTTGAATACTTCAAAATTTCTGTAAAGTTAACAGGAACAAAAAATATCTTTAGCCGCCCGAAGTGGCGAAAAACAAAAATCCGTTAGACCTTAGTAAAACATTATATATTAATATATTTGCAACAATTACTGATTCTGTGCTACAACATTTATGGGATTTTAGTAGCATGCTGGCAATCTGGCATAGTTTTCGCAACAGCTGGGGTTGGCAATAAAGGTATAAAGACTGTCACACGATCAGATACTTGTCACACTATTTAAAATAACCATGAAACCGGTCAATTAAAAAGACATTTTTTCTTATGAAACCGAGCATGAATAAGTTTATGAAAGAGGGGGAGGAAAAGCGAGGTACCATCCTGCGAGGGCAACAAGCACCAGCTGCGGGGCTTAATGCAGCAAGGAGAAATTGGATGAGAAAGTGCATGTATATATTGGGCGTTTTATTATTAGGAGGCATTGTTACAGTGTTCTCCCTTTCGGCGCGTCCTTTAAAAAGCCTGGCAGGCGGTCCTTTTGAAGATGTGGTCGGCGCCATTAAACAAGGGGATGCCGGCAATCTTTCCCGCTATCTGGATAATACGGTTGAGATCAATATTGCCGGCAGGTCCAGCTCTTACAGCAAGGCCCAAGCAGAGATCATTCTGAAGGACTTTTTCTCCAAAAACCAGGTAAAATCTTTTGAGCTGCTACATCAGGGCGAAGCTGGCGGCGGCTCCCGCTATGGTATCGGTAATATGGTCACCGGTGGCGGCAATTTCCGTACGTCCTTTTTCCTGCAGAAGAAGGGAAATTCGCTGGTATTGAACGAACTGCGCTTTGAAAGCAAGTAACTTTGCGACCCATACTTTCGTAAATATTGTTGAATTTACTTGAAAAACCAACGTGCCCCCGTTATAATTACGGGGGCACTCTTTATTTTTGGACCGCCAAAGAGAACTTATGTTAGATGAAACTGCACTTACACAACTGATAAGGAATGCCCTTGCGGAAGATGTGGGCAACGGCGATCACAGCACGATGGCCTGCATACCACCTACTGCAAAAGGCAAAGCACAGCTCAGGATAAAAGAAGCCGGCCTGCTGGCAGGTATGGCGGTGGCTGAAAAGATCTTCCGCCTCCTGGATATGTTCACCGTTTTTTCGCCTTTTAAGAAAGACGGAGACCTTATGCAGCCCGGTGAAACTGCTTTTGAAGTGGAGGCCGCCGTACATACCCTGCTGATGGCTGAACGCCTGGTGCTGAATTGTATGCAGCGCATGAGCGGTATTGCCACCCTCACCCACCAGTATGTAAACAAATTACAGAGCTATCATACCCGTTTACTGGATACCCGTAAAACCACTCCCAATTTCCGTTTGCTGGAGAAAGAGGCGGTACGCATCGGCGGCGGGGTAAATCACCGCATGGGCTTATATGATATGATCATGCTGAAGGATAACCACATTGATTTTGCAGGCGGGATCACGGCAGCCGTAAATAAAACACTGGATTACCTGCAGCAGCGTAAGCTGGACCTGCAGATAGAAGTGGAAACGCGCAACCTGGATGATGTTCGGGAAGTGCTGGCTGTAGGCGGTATTCATCGCATTATGCTGGATAACTTCAAACCAGAGCAGCTATCACAGGCGCTGGAACTGATCAATGGGCGTTATGAAACGGAAGCTTCCGGCGGCATTACGCTTGACAACATAGAGGCTTATGCAAAGACCGGGGTAGACTTTGTTTCCGCCGGCGCGGTTATTCATCATGCGGTAAGCCTGGACCTTAGCCTGAAAGCTATCTGACAAAGTCAACTATCAAACGGACAACTTATAACTAACTTGAGAAAGATTCTAATTATCATCAACCGTAAGGCAGGTACTGACCGAGAAAAACGACTGGAAGATGTGATCGCGGAAGTACTGCCGCCTTCAGCCTTTTTTGTACAAATCACCCACCTGGCTTACCTGGGGCATGGCAAAGACCTGGCCCGCGAGGCCGTACAACAGGGAGTGGATACCGTTGTGGCTGTTGGCGGAGACGGATCCATTAACGAAATTGCACAAGGCCTAACCGGTACCAACACTGCGCTGGCGGTGATACCGCTGGGTAGCGGCAACGGACTGGCAAGGGCGCTGAAAATACCGCTGGATGTGCGCAAAGCCCTGCAACTGATCGTTGATAATAATCGTGCGGCTATTGACGCCGGCTATGCCGATGAATATCTTTTCCTGAGTAATGCCGGTGTTGGGTTTGATGCACTGGTAGCCGACAAGTTCAGGAATACAACAAAGCGGGGCCTCTGGGGCTATGCTAAACTGGTAATAAAAAGCTTTCGCGAGTATAAGGGAAACAACTATAGCATTGATATTGATGGCCGGAAACTGGAGCGCCCGGCATTTCTGCTTAGTGTGGCCAATGGCAACCAGATGGGATATGAATTTAAACTGGCGCCGGGGGCCAGCCTGTTTGATGGCTTGCTGGACATCGTTATTGTACGACCTGTAAGCTTCCTGGGGCTGCTACCTTTAAGCATTTACTCACTGCTGGGTACCGTGCATAAAACCAGTTATATGCAGCATTTTACGGGCAAAGATGTTACCATCCGCAGCCCTCAGCTAAATTACCTGCAGGTAGATGGAGATGCTGTACCGCTGAACACCAGCGGCGAAGTGCATTTCAAGGTAGTGAGCGGCGCCATCCAGATGATCGTTAACAAGAGCTAACAAAACATCCGTATGTCTAAGAAAAAGCGTAATACAGGGGGGATCGTCTACTCCACCGATCCTGATTTTTCACCGGAGCCTGATGAGCCATCGGAAGCAGCCACCCTGCCTCCTGCCCAGCAGCAGCTGAAGGTAAACTTGGACACCAAGCAAAGGGCCGGTAAAGTGGTAACGCTGGTAGACGGGTTTACAGGCACAACGGCCGACCTGGAACAACTGGGCAAAGAGCTAAAAACCAAATGCGGTACCGGCGGCAGCGTTAAAGACGGCCAGATCCTCATCCAGGGAGACTATAAGGATAAGGTGGTGAAGTGGTTGCAGGATTGGGGCTACAAAGCCAAATAGATTAAGAATGAATAATTAATAATGGCAGCTACACGCGCCCTATGCTGGACACAAGCCTCCGGATTATTCATTCTTAATTATTAATTATTTACCAGTTTCAACATCTGTTCCGCGTACCGCTCGCCGGCGATGGTGGTGGAAGAGAGGATGTCCTGGATCTCCTTCAATTCATTTGCGGTTAAGTGAATGTCTGTAGCGGCGGCGTTTTCCCGCAGGTATTTCCTGCGCTTGGTGCCGGGGATGGGAACAATATTGTCTCCCTGGGCCAGCAGCCAGGCCAGCGACAGCTGTGCCGTGGTACATTGCCTATCTTTTGCCAGCGATTCCAGTTTTTGTACCAATTGGACATTCTGTTGTAAGGCGGCTTCCTGGAAACGCGGCAGGTTACGGCGGAAGTCATTTTCAGCCAGCTGGCTGAAATCTACGGACGTGGCGGCGCTCATACCTCTTCCCAGGGGGCTGTAAGCTACCAGTGAAATACCATTCTCGCGCGTAAGCGGAAGAATTTCCTTTTCAAGATCCCGCGTAAAAATGGAATACTCGCTTTGCAGGGCAGCAATTGGATGTACGGCCTGCGCCTTGCGGATGGAGGCGGCTCCGGCTTCAGAGAGGCCCAGGTAGCGCACTTTCCCTTCTTTTACCAGGTCGGCCATCGCCCCTACCATATCTTCCACTGGTACATTTGCATCTACACGATGCGCGTAATACAGGTCTATCACATCTACTTTCAAACGGTGAAGGCTGGCCTCACAGGCGGCTTTTACATACGCAGGAGAGCCATCAAAGTAATAACTCCCATCTGCCGCATATTTAAATCCGAATTTGGTGGCCAGGAATACCTGGCTGCGTTTAGTAGCCAGCACTTTGGATAACAACTCTTCATTGGTGCCTTTTCCGTACATGTCTGCCGTATCCCAGAAATTAATGCCCAGCTCCAGGGCATATTCCAGTGTTGCCAGCGACTCCTGCTCATCGCGATCTTCTGCACTGCCGTAGGCATGTGACATTCCCATGCAACCCAGCCCGATGGCGGACACCTTCTCGCCGGTTTGTCCTAAAATTCTGTACTGCATATGGTGTTAATTTTAGATGATAAAATTACAAAGGGCGCAGCGGCTTTCCATCGTTATGCCTGCTATGCTTTTAGATAGCGCTCCATTTGCAACATAAGTGCAATTTTATTTTTGATTATTTAACAAAGAATTCACAAATTGATGAACCTTTATCAACCAAAATCTTGTTTTAAACAAGGTTAATGCTTTACCGCAGTTGCGTCCAGGGTCATACTCCCCCTGGACGTTTCTTATATAAAGACGCCCTTATACTTCCGCTATGCTGGCAACTGTTCTGAACCGCAACAAATCACATTACGTACTGATCGCACTGGTACTCCTTAAAATGTTATTGCATTACTGCATTATTAACCCGGTGTATGACCTGCACCGTGACGAGTACCTGCACCTGGACATGGCAGATCATATTTCTGCCGGCTACCTGTCTGTTCCACCATTCACGGCTTTTATCTCACTGCTGATAAAATGGCTGGGAGGCGCTGTATTTTGGGTGAAATTCTTTCCTGCCTTGTTTGGCGCTATCACCATGGTACTGATGTGGCGTATTATCGAAGAACTGCGGGGCGGATGGTATGCCCAGCTGCTGGCGGGCCTGGCGTTTATCTGCTCTGTCATGCTTCGATTGAATATGCTGTATCAGCCTAACTCTTTTGACGTACTTAGCTGGACCTGGGTGTTTTACCTGCTTGTGCGCTTTATACACTCTGGTCGCCGGCTTTGTTTGTTATGGCTGGGAGTAGCCATCGGACTGGGCTTCCTGAACAAATACAACATGTTGTTCCTGTTGGCGGGGCTGATACCTGCTGTGTTGTTCTCGCCACAGAGAAGGGTGTTCTTTAACAAATACCTTTACCTGGGGGGAGCGATAGCCTTACTGCTGGCTTTACCCAACATTGTATGGCAGATCAGGAATGGAATGCCCGTACTGCACCATATGGCGGAATTAACGAAATACCAGCTGGTGAATGTAGACAGGACGGGGTTTTTGAAAACGCAGCTGATCTTTTTCATGGGAGGCGCTTTTCTGGTAATATCGGGTTTGCTGGCACTGTTGTTGTACCGGCCGTTCAGCCTTTACCGTTTCCTGGGGCTGACCTATTTGTTTGTGATACTGTTGTTCCTCTACCTGCGGGCAAAAGACTATTATGCGCTGGGCCTTTATCCTATGCTGCTGGCCTTCGGAGCAGTATACTGTGAGCGGCTGTTCAGCGGGCGATGGCTGAAGTATACGCGGGTGGCCTGGATACTGCTGGCCATCATCCCCTTTGCCTATGCATTCAACGTGATATTCCCGGTATTAGGGCCAGCAGCAATAGCGCAAAAGGCCAAGAAGTTTGCGCAATTTGGACTGCTGCGCTGGGAGGATGGTAAGGACCACCGGCTGCCCCAGGATTTTGCGGATATGCTGGGATGGCGTGAAATGGCGGAGTTGTCGCGCAAGGCATTTGCACTGATACCAGACAATGAAAAGCCCTATACACTGGTGATCTGCGGTAATTACGGCCAGGCAGGCGCCCTGAACTATTATAACCGGCAGCAGGGAGCTGGGATATTTCCTCCGGCTGTATCTTTTAATGCGGATTATGTTTTCTGGTTCCCGGAAATGGAAGATATCCGTTACCTGGTGCTGGTGGATGATGAGGCGCCGGATGAGCGCGCGCATGAAATAGCGACTGTATTCATCAAGGTGGGACAGGTAGAGAATCCCCTGGCCCGGGAATATGGTACCGGGGTATACCTGCTGAAGGGTATCTCCAAAGCACTGCCAGCCAGGCTGGCGGAGTGGCGCCAGGAAAAGATTGTGTCCCTGAGAAAATACTAAGAGAGATGGTACTATCTTAACCAATATAACAGGTGCAAGGATAAGCTTATGTGAAGCCTGAGTGAACACCGGCAAAAATAGTAATAGATGATGCCCTACCTGGTGATGACAAACTCCACTTCTCCAAAATCCAGTTGCAGTATGGCGCCGTTCTTTTCCAGGCATAGTTTGCCATCGGGCAGCACATCGCGGATGATGCCCTGGAAATAGTCCCCCTGCATACGGTAAAGGCCTGGTTCATTGAGGCGGAACAGGCGGCTTTTATAGGCCTCCAGCAGTTCGTTATAATGGGCTGGACGCAGCTGTTTTATCCATGGCTCCAGGCACTGGCACAGCTCTTTTGCCAGGGCTACACTGTCCCACGTTTTACCGGTGATCTGCCTGAGAGAAACGGGGTTGGGCAGGTGCTCCGGAAATTGCGCCTGGTTAATGTTAATGCCAATCCCGGTTATGGCATATTGCCATGTATTGCCTCTCAATACATTTTCTATCAGGATGCCCCCTGCCTTTCTGTCACGCCAGTAAATATCGTTGCTCCACTTGATACAGGTTTCGTCGCCAGCGTAGCGGGCAAAGAAGTCGCTGGCGCCAAGGGCAACCGCCACACTAAGCATGAACTGCCTGGAAAGCGGCAGGCTGTTGGGCTGCAAGGCAATGGTGAGTATGATATTTTCTCCGGGAAGAGATAACCATTGTTTGCCACGCTGCCCTTTTCCGGCGGTTTGCTCTCTGGCAAACCAGGCCGTTCCATGGCTGATATGCCCTGCATTTACCTGCTGCATGGCATAGTTATTGGTGCTGTCTACGGTATCTAAAACATGAAAAGGCTGTCCAATCACAGAAAAATGCTTATTTGGATATGTTTTTTGGCTCAAATGAAATTCAGGGCCGAAAAGTAGTTCATTTTATTGTTTTCTTAACATTTGCAGGCCTTTAGCGGCACATTAATACAAGGGATATTTGCCGCTTCTTTAGTAATTTTGACAATTAAAGTTTATTTTTAACAAAAACAAGTTTTTATTGGCACCCTTAACCGTTCTGAACACGCGTAAGAAAGCGCAAACACGCTTAAGCAGAGACAGTGAGATTTTTACCACCATCATAAAGGCCATTCAGGATAAAAAGGGGGAAAATATCGTATCCCTGGACTTGCGCCAGATCCCCGAAGCAGTGGCCGATTTCTTCATTATATGCGAAGCAAATTCCAACACACAAGTAAGGGCCATCGCAGACTTTGTAGAAGAGCAGGTGCAGTTGCAAACGGGTGAAACACCCTATAAGCACGAAGGCTTTACCGCTCAGCAATGGATACTGGTAGACTATGTGAATGTGGTGGTGCATGTATTTCAGCCGGAAACCCGTAAATTCTATAACCTGGAAGAAATGTGGAGCGATGCTGAAAGAACCGAACATAACGATTGAACAAAAACCTAATATAGTAGTTAGATATAATAGCTAACTATCAGCAATATATTGGGGCATATTCCCGGTAATGTTATTAGCTGTGAACAAATAATAGTTAATGACAAAAAAAATATGAAATATTTGCAATAAACATCCGTCAAGGAGCGACTAGATTATTATGGAAAGAGGCAACAATTTTATTAAAGGTTCGGATAAATCGCCAAAGAAAGGACCGAAGTTCAATATATATTGGGTGTATGCCTTTATCGGTATTGCCCTGCTGGCTATGAACTTTCTTGATTTCCGTTCACAGCCGAAAGAAATCAGCTTCCAGCAGTTCCAGCTGGAATATTTACAACCCGGAGATGTTGATAAGCTGGTAGTGGTGAATAAGAAGTACGTTGAAGTGTACATCAGGCAAGACAAGCTGAACGAGCCAAAGTACGACAAAGTAGCGAAAGGCCGTTTTGGAGCACCTAACCCCGGACCGCATTTTCAATTCAGTATTGGTAGCGAAGAAAGTTTTAAAGCTGATCTTGATAAAGCGCAAACGGGCGTAAAACCGGAAGACCGTGTAAACGTATATTACGTTGACAGGCAAAGCTGGTTTGAACCGGTATTCCAGCTGTTATTACCCATCATACTCATTATCGGCCTGTGGATACTGCTGATGCGTAAAATGGGCGGCCCTGCAGGTAGCAGTGGCGGTCCCGGCGGCATCTTCAATATCGGTAAATCCAAAGCTACTCTCTTCGATAAAGGTACCCGTGTAAATATCACCTTCAATGATGTGGCGGGCCTGGATGAAGCCAAGGTAGAAGTAATGGAAATCGTTGACTTCCTCAAGAATCCAAAGAAATACACTGCACTTGGTGGTAAGATACCTAAAGGCGCACTGTTGGTAGGCCCTCCGGGTACCGGTAAGACCCTGCTGGCAAAAGCGATGGCAGGCGAAGCCCAGGTGCCATTCTTCTCCATGTCTGGTTCCGACTTTGTGGAACTGTTTGTGGGTGTTGGCGCCAGCCGTGTGCGCGATCTGTTCAAACAGGCCCGTGAAAAAGCGCCCTGTATCATCTTTATAGACGAGATAGACGCTATTGGCCGTGCCCGGGGTAAGAACGTGATGATGAGCAACGATGAGCGTGAAAATACCCTGAACCAGCTGCTGGTAGAAATGGATGGTTTTGGTACGGATAGCGGCATCATCATACTGGCTGCCACCAACCGCCCGGATGTGCTGGACAGTGCGCTGCTGCGCCCGGGTCGTTTTGACCGCCAGATATCCATAGATAAACCGGATCTGGCTGGCCGTGAAGCCATCTTTGATGTGCACCTGAAACCTATCAAGAAATCACCCAACCTCGATATCAAGAAACTGGCCGCTATGACCCCCGGGTTTGCCGGCGCAGATATTGCCAACGTATGTAACGAGGCTGCACTTATAGCTGCCCGTAAAGGCAAGAATGAAGTGGAGATGGAGGATTTCAACGATGCGGTAGACCGTGTGATCGGAGGCCTGGAAAAGAAGAACAAGATCATTTCGCCCGAGGAGAAAGAAGTGATTGCCTACCATGAAGCCGGTCACGCTATCTGCGGATGGTACCTGGAGCACGCTAACCCGCTGGTGAAAGTAACCATTGTACCGCGTGGCGTAGCCGCTCTAGGATATGCGCAGTACCTGCCTAAAGAACAATACCTCTACAATACTGAACAGCTGATGGATGATATCTGTATGACTCTTGGCGGCCGTGCGGTTGAAGACATTGTATTCGGTAAAGTGTCTACCGGCGCACAGAATGACCTGCAGGTGATCACCCGCATGGCTTACGCGATGGTAACCGTGTACGGTATGAACGATAAAGTAGGTAATGTTTCTTTCTACGATCCTAACAGCGACCAGGCTTTCACTAAACCTTATTCTGAAGAAACAGCCAAGATGATTGACGAAGAAGTGCGAAACCTGATAGAAAAGGCTTACGCCAGAACCAAGGCACTGCTGACAGAAAAGCTGGAGAACGTGAAAATACTGGCCCAGGAATTACTGAAGAAAGAGGTGTTATACCAAGCAGACCTGGAAAGGCTGATCGGTAAACGTCCTTACGATACGCACAAGGAGCATCACCTGAATAAAGAAGGGATGACCACAGACGGCGTACACCCTACGGATATCATCAATCCTTCTCCTACACCAGTTAATGCTTAAAGGGGTATCATGAAAATATCTCCTGCCAAGGAAAATATTCTGAAGAGAGTACGGAATGCATTAAGTCAGTCGGTACAGTTGCCCTTCCCTAATTCGGAGGGCAACAATGCTGTTTTCAGAACAGAGAACGAAGGGCTGGAGCTGAAGTTTGCAGAAGAATTTGCCCGCCTGCAGGGTAAGTTCATTTACTGTACCGGCAAACAGGAGCTGACAGAGAACGTGGCGGCTTTGGCAGAACACAAGGAATGGAACCATGTATATTGCCAGACCCCCGCGCTGCTAAATGCCTTTAAGCTGGGAGCGATGCCTTTCATCAACAAAGGGAATATGCACGAAGCTGCAGCGGCCATTACAGACTGTGAATACCTGGTAGCCCGCACCGGTACTATTGTGCTGAGTGCTGCACAACCTTCGGGCAGGGCGCTGCCGGTTTATACGCCGGTACACCTGGTAATAGCCTATACACACCAGCTGGTATTTGACCTGAAAGACGCCATCAACCGCCTAAAGGACCGGTATGGCGGCGCACTGCCTTCCGCTATTTCTTTTGCCACCGGCCCAAGCCGCACGGCAGATATAGAAAAAACACTGGTGGTAGGTGTGCACGGGCCCAAAGAGGTGTATGTGTTCCTGGTAGATGAATAAAAAAATAAGTGATTAAAAATAATGAACAGCGTCCTGATTAACATCGGGGCGCTGTTCTGTTAAGCATATAATCGGTCTATGAAGCGATCTTTCGTATTAGCTATTGCATGTATTTTTTTATTATTGTCCTGCAATAATGGAGGGCACCAGGCTGGCGGTCCTTTACTGGTAAAAGGCCGGTGCGCCGTTTTCTATATACCGGGCGAGGATAAAATACGCGAGCTGAAGCGTGAATTCGGTGAGAAAGATTTTCCCGGAATTGCCACCACCAATGAGCAGTATATGAACGAAGCCCGGCAGTTCCTTACGGAGAAAAAGGTGAAGATCATTAACACCAGCCAGTATGAGCTGCGGTTTGAGAAGTCTAACGGCGACGTATACCCGGTAAACCTGAACCGCTCCAAATACGCCTGGGAGATATTCCTGTTCAACGGCTTTGATGATCCTGTGAAGATTGACATCACCAATATCAGGGAAGAGTTTAAGGCTGCACGAATGGGAGTTAATAATTAATAATTAAGAATTGCGGGACGAGTGGCCAGGTGTACAGGGACAGGTCGTACAGGTCGATCAATTATTAATTATTCATTTTTAATTTTTAATTATTACAAGGGATGCATCATATAGAGGTGCCGGCTAATAAGCGTGTTTATTTTGCTTCAGACTTTCATCTGGGTGCACCCAATGCGGTAGCCAGCAGGGAACGGGAACGGTTGATTGTGCGTTGGCTGGACGGTATTGCGCAGGATGCACACCATATTTTCCTGGTGGGCGATCTTTTTGATTTCTGGTTTGAATACAAGGAAGTGATTCCCAAGGGCTATACCCGCCTGCTGGGTAAATTGGCCGAACTGGCGGACCGTGGTATAGGCATCACTGTTTTTATTGGCAACCATGACATGTGGATGGATGGTTATTTTGAAGAAGAGCTGAATATCCCCGTGTTCTTTGAACCGCAAACCTATACCATCAACGGTAAAAAATTCTATGTGGGGCATGGCGACGGTTTAGGCCCCGGCGATCATGGATATAAATTTCTGAAGAAAGTATTCCGTAACCCGGTATGCCGCTGGCTGTTTTCATTATTGCACCCCTCCTGGGGTATTGCCCTGGCCAATTATTTCAGCCGGAAAAGCCGTGCCGCAACAGGTATGGAGCTGGAAAAGTTTCTGGGCGAAGAGAACGAATGGCTGGCAATCTACAGTAAAGAGATCCTGCAGAAAGAACATTTTGATTACTTCATTTTCGGGCACCGGCATCTACCCCTGGATCTTACCGTAGGGCCCGACAGTCGCTATATTAACCTGGGCGACTGGCTGAATTTTTTCACTTACGCTGTATTTGACGGCCAGCGCACAGCACTGGTAAAGTATGAGAAATAACTATTAGCAGTTAGCTGCTAGCAGTTATCGATATTCATTCGGCACTAGCTAACAGCTAATTGCTAATGGCCAACAGCTCACCTCATGCATCGAGTATTTCGTGTAAAATAGAGGGCGATTGCAGTTCGGTAAAATCGGGCAGGTGCAGTTTCAGGAAGTCGAGGTAGGCGTATAGCAGCTTTCGTCTCCTGTCTTTGCTCATGGAAATGCGTCCCAGGGCGGCCAGCTGCGGGCAATGTACCAGCATGTCTGTCAGCTCGCTGTTAACATCATCGAGATGATTAACGTGGTGCGGGGGAAGATCTACAAAGGTGCCTTCCTGCAGGTCAAGGTAAGGCGTGTATTCAGAATAGCGGCCATTGAGCCGGAAGCCCAGCATTTCCGCCATTTTTAATGTAAAGTATAAAGGCAGGTTAGCTGCAACGGTAGGCTCGCTGTTATCCAGCAGCTGCAGGGTACGTTCTGCCAGGTAGTACAGCTCCTCCTGTTGCTCCGGTTGTTTCAGGCACTTCTGCAGCAGCTCTATCATAAATAAGGCCACTGTGTTTTTTATCACGCTGAAATGAAGTGCGGTATAAATATATCCCAGTTTGAATTCGGAGATGCGTTGCAGGTTTTTCTGTTCCTGGTGGTATACCACCATTTCGAGTATGTTGCCGGGTTGTATCAGGTTACCTTTTGCAGCTTTGGGTTTAGCGCTGCGGGCCCCGTTGACGATGTAGGATTGTATGCCAAACAGTTCTGTAAAAACGCTTGCGATCACGCTGGTTTCACCGTACTTCACCACTCTTAATACTATGCCGCGTGTTTTGTGTAACATAACTTGCAGGCAATTTAATTATTAATTCTTTATTGGATAAAGGCAATCTTGGTGGCGAGATGCTCAGTACCGTTAAGATCTGTGGCGAAGATGAGGTAGATCCCGCTTTGAGGGCGGCGCCCGGTGTAGTCTTTCCCGCTCCATACTGCCTGTCCGCCCTGGGCGCGGGTTTCAAATACCAGGCGGCCGTTGATGTCAGTGATCTTTACGCGGGCATTTTGTACCAGTCCCCTGATGGCGATGGTTCCCCCGTAACCTGGCGGCACCGGGTTGGGAAATACCAGCACGCTGTCTGCCGTCATACCCTGGGCGCCTTCTGTGGCATTGGCCCGGAAAGATACCAGTCCCAGTCCGGTGGCAAAGAATACCTCGCCGGTAAGCGGATGGATGGCTATCCGGCTCACTGCATTATCGGGCAGTGGGCTATTAGCGGTGTTAAAGTGTGCAAGGATCTTTTCTCCGCGGCTGCTGATCAGCCATACGCCGTTCTGTGTGCCTACCCATTTCTGGTTGGCACCGTCTACGGCAATGGTGTTCACCTGTTCATCGCGGAACAGGTATCCGGCAAAATTATCCTGCTGTACAATGGGCAGGTAGGCGCTGCAGCCGGTAGTGAACACGTTCTGTGCGCAGGAAAAGATGGCAATGCCGCGGGTAGTGCCTACCCATATCCAGCCGTCTTTATCCCTGGCAAGGCATCGTACATCGTCTGAGGGTAGGTTGCCCTGGGCGGCGCCGCTGCGGAACAACATCCAGCGGTCGTCTGCGGTGTTTTCCAGGCTGTTGCCGTGATTGAATACAAACAGCCCGTTACCCCGTGGAGAGATGATCCATTTCTGATCGTTATCGTCTACAAGTATATCGCTGAGTGCATTGTAGGTATGCGCATAGGGAATGCGGAACTGTTGCCAGCTGTTATCCGGCTTTTTCACCAGCAGGTTCCTGTCTGCACCATAGGCGCTAAGCCATAGGTTGCCTGCCGCATCTACCGCAAGTCCGCTGACCCTGCTGGCGGCCGGATCATCTGTGGGCGCAGGGATGGTAGGCTGAGCCACCAGGTGGTGGTTGCCCAATGCATCCAGCACCAGCAGCCCCTTACTGAAGGAGCCGATATAATGCGAGCCGCCTGGGTCTGCAGCCAGCGGCAAAAGGTCTGTAATGGTATCAAGATAAGGCTGTGTATCAGCGTTGAAATTGTGCCATTCGTCCTGTTCAAAAACAAAATAGCCGTTGCGGTTACCTGTTGGCGCCCAGTTAGCGCTTACTGCCCCCGCAGTGGCCCAAAGGCTGTTGTTCACAAACAACATATTACCGCCTACCACGCCTGCCGGAGCGTTGGGGGTAAGGCTGCTGAAGCTGTTATTTTCATATAGCACCAGGCCTTGCCGGGAATCAGCGATCCAGGTGGATCCTTCCAGGGTAGCCGCCTGCATGGGCGCTTGTATGAGTGGGTGCTGTAGGGAATTGGCGATGGTGCCATCGGGAAGCAGTTGAAGCACACGAGCGCCGTCTGTGGCCTGGGCCTGCTGGCAAACCAGCAGGTGTTGCTGATCGGCGCTGATGGTGTTAATATGCCGCCCGTCTGCATACCAGGGTTCCCAGCCATTCTGCTCCAGTGAAAAGAGTTTGTCCTGCTGGAGACAGATGAGCCGCTGCTGCAGGTAGATTATGCTTTGTACCGGGGCTGCCGGCAGGCCTTGCATAACAGGCGTCCAGTTGTGGTAGTTGGCCAGGTTTACGCCGCTCAGTGGCGCTCTTTTTACCCCTTCAGCCGTAGCCGCATAAATGAAGTTATTGTCTGCACTTAGTCCGTACACCGCTGTGTACCGGCCATCATCGCCTATGATATAGGTGTCGGCTGTTTCCTGCCTGTCAGTATTTACTACTACGATGCCGAAGCCGGTGGAGACCCAGGCCATGCCCCTGAAAAAATAGACGCTTTGAATGGTCTTATCGCCCTGTATATTTTTGCGGAGAATATCAGGTAGGTTGTATACCTGTTCGTTTTTCAGCAGGTCCAGGTTGCCGTTGCTGTAGCCGATCAGCACCCGGCCCTGGTTGTCTGCACCAATAGCGCTGATGCCTGCATCATGCAGGCCATTCAGCTTGGTATAGCGGGTGATATCATGATCGCCGGCAGTAACTGCAAACATATTGTAGCCGGTGGCGCAGAATACTTTGCCGTTGGCACTTACCACTGCTGTTGCCTGCGTATAGGGAAGGTGTTCCCGCCAATGCCCGATGGGCACTTGTTGCGCGTGGCACAGCTGCACTGTTATCAGTAAGCACAGGAGAAGATAAATAGGGCGCATAGCCGGATGATGACCATTCATTAACATATTAGCACATCAGCAAATTAGTGAATTATTTATTTACCTTTACGCTATTTATAAAATTGAAAAATTCCTTATGTGGCAACGCTTAGCAGGATGGGTGTTAAAGTTCCGATTACCTTTATTGTTATTGTTACTGGCCGGTACAGTGGTGATGGGCTATTATGCCAGTAAAGTAGAGTTATCTTATGAATATGGCAGTGCTATACCCCGGGATAATCCCGAGTTCCTGACCTATCAGCAATTCAGGCAGCAGTTTGGGGAAGACGGCAATATGATGGTGCTGGGTGTACAGAGCGACCAGTTTTTCAGGGCTGATTTCTTTAACGATTATGTAAAGCTCAATAAAGATATTAAAGAGGTATATGCGGTAGAGAACATTTTAAGTGTGCCCCTGGCCGTTAACCTGGTAAAGAACGATAGTACGAAGAGATTACAGGTGCTACAGCTGTTCCAGGATCAGCCAATGCAACAGCCGGAGCTGGACAGTCTTTCCGGTGTATTCCATTCACTGCCTTTCTATAAGGGACTGTTATACAACCCTGACAGTGGCGCTTACCTGATGGCTATCCGCATCAACAAAGACGTCATGAACTCCGCACAACGTACAGGCGTGGTAAAGAGTATTATGGATCTGGCGGATGCCTTTGGCAAAAAGCATCAGACTGAAGTGCGCCTGAGCGGCCTGCCGCTGATCCGAACCATTATGGCCAACAAGGTGGCGGATGAGATGAGGTTATTCCTGAAATTGTCGTTTATCCTTACCGCGCTGATACTCCTGTTGTTCTTCCGTTCATTCAGCGCCGTGCTGATGTCGATGATCGTTGTGGCGATTGGGGTAATATGGTCTGTTGCTACCATTGTGCTTTGCGGGTATAAGATCACACTGCTCACTGGTTTGATACCACCACTGATCGTGGTGATCGGCATTCCCAACTGTGTTTACTTCCTGAACAAATATCATGTGGAGTATGCCAGGGATGCCAACAAAACCAGGGCTTTGGTGCACATGATCCAGCGTATGGGTATTGTGACGCTCTTTACCAATATCACCGCGGCTATTGGCTTCGCGGTATTCTATTTTACCAAGAGCCCCCTGCTGAAGGAGTTTGGCGTGGTGGCCGGCTCCAACATCATGTTCATCTTCCTGATCTCCTTTATTTTCCTGCCGGCGGTGCTCAGTTACCTGCCCCCGCCCAAGACCAAACATACCAGTTACCTGGATAATCCCCTGTTCAGGAAGGGGCTTGACCTGCTCACTAACCTGGTATTTAAATATCGCCCCTGGGTGTACCTGGTGACGGTGATCATGGTAGTGGCAGCCGTACTCGGCATACTACGCCTGCGCCCGGAAGCTTATATGCTGGACGACATTCCGAAAAGCGACCGTTTGTATACTGACCTGAAATTCTTTGAGCGCAATTTCCGCGGGGTAATGCCACTGGAAATTACGGTGGATACCAAAAAGAAGAATGGTGTGATCGGGCTGCAATCCCTCAGCAAGCTGGATCAGCTTACACAGCTGGTAGCCGCTCAGCCTGATTTTGCGCGGCCGCTGAGTGTAGCAGAGGGGATCAAATTTGCCCGCCAGGCTTATTATAATGGAGACAGTACCAACTACAGTGTACCCAACCAGTTTGATATAGGGTTCCTGGCTCCGTACCTGCGTATGCGGGGGACGGGTGGTAATAACTCCACATTTACCAAGCTGGTGGCCTCTTTTATGGACAGCACCAGGCAGGTGGCCCGTTTGAGCGTGAACATGGCCGATGTAGGTTCCCGCCGTTTGCCGATACTGCTGGATTCATTAAGGCCTAAAGTGAACGCGATATTCGACACTGCAGATTATAAGGTAGCGTTTACCGGTACGAGTGTGATCTTCCTGGAGGGTAGCCGTTTCATCATTAACGGGCTTACTGAAAGTATTGTGCTGGCTTTTGTGCTGATCATTTTCTGCATGCTGTACCTGTTCCGCAGCTGGCGCATGCTCCTGATTTCGCTGATACCTAATATTATACCGCTGGCTGTTACAGCGGGGGTGATGGGATGGCTGGACATTGCACTGAAGCCATCTACCGTACTTGTATTCAGTATTGCCCTTGGAATAGCGATCGATGTGACCATCCGTTTCCTGGTGAATTTCAAGCAGGAACTGCCGCATCATGACCTGGATATTTCGGCAACGGTAAAGCAGACCATCCATGAAACCGGTTTGAGCATTATCTATACATCGCTGATTCTGTTTGCCGGGTTTATGATCTTCAGTTTCAGCGAATTTGGCGGTACCAAATCGCTGGGCTGGCTGACCTCCCTTACCCTGGTAATGGCGATGGTCACCAACCTTACCATATTACCGGCATTGTTGCTGTGGATGGAAAAGGCCCTGCTGAAAAAGGCAAGGAAAAAGGAGTTATGGCCTACGCTTGATGATGAGCCGGATGTGGAAATGTCCAAACTTGGGCTCGATGATACGAAGGAATAAAAAAATATAGCATATCATGCTAAAACTGGAACGTTCCGGGGTTCAGACCTTCGGAACGTTCTTTTTTAGCACGAATGGCAGGATTCTGAAGTAAATCTGTAGGAATTCTGAAGCAGGATTTGCCTCAAATAATCTAGTAAGCAACATTCATCCCATCCATTTAGCCGTTTGTATAAAAGCGCTCTATATACTTATTAAAAAGTAGGAGGTTTAGCATGCCATTCTAACCTTCTTGTTCAATGAAAAACAGGTACTTAAAGGGCGCTCACTTATCTGAGCGAAAATTTAAGGAGATCCTTAAGCTCTTCTCTGAAGATCTCACGGCCACCCAGATCGCCAGTATAAGCGGGGTGAGCCGGGTAACGGTTAATAGTTACCTTAAAAAAATCCGTCAGCAAATTGCCAGGTACTGCGAGCTGCAGCAGCCCGCAGAAAGCATTGTAAAACCGGTCATCCATGAGCGGTATGAACATCATGAGCATCGTAATGGTCATGATGCCGCCGTGTCTGTAAAGACCGAGGTAAACCGTGCTATCAAGCCGATCGTGTTCGGGATATACCGGCATGCCGACAGGTTACATACAGAGATATTGCCCGATGTAAGCAGGGCGATGATCCATGCTATTGTACGGGGACGCTCTGTGCTGGAGACATTAGGCGCAGCAGAGCGGATACGTCATTTCAGCAATATCGTGGACCTGGGGCATTACCGTTTGTATCGACTGGAGCACGCTATTTCTGGTGAAACCAACGGCAGTATTGCCCTGGCGGACGATATTGATGCATTCTGGGGCCTTACCAAACACCGCCTGGCCAAGTTCAAAGGGCTCAACAGGAATACAGTTTACCTGCATTTGAAAGAATGCGAGTTCCGTTACAACCACCGTAACGAGGAACTGTATGAAGTGCTGTTGAACCTGTTGAAGACACACACGCTGAATCTTTCCTGATAAGCTTAGCATTTTGTTGACAGATAATGTACAATTGCTGAAACAACCAGGTGCAGAACCCGGAAAAGGCAAATGCATACCTGTACTGAAACATATTAAAAATTCTATCATAAATCTGGATTATCTAGATTTAGATTTTGGTTGATGAGCGCAGGCGGTATTCTTACCGCTTGCTTGTCTTTTTCTGGTTTTTAAATAACTAGATAAAAAAACGTTGTTAAGTTATCTTGTAAATTGTATATCGACCAATATTGAACTGTACATAATTAAATATGCTAAAATCACCTAATCTGTTAAAGCATTGTTAATTCTTTTCTTGAACCCAGTAGTTTAAGTGTTATAACAAACAATTGTCTTCGTAATAGGCTTAATTTTGAAAGGTTAAAATATCGTTAAGATTACGAAAGACGGAAATTTGCTTAAGGAAATGATACACTCAACAGTATGCGAACTGATACACTTGCATTAAGACACTGTACATTCTCCCCGTAAAGCAGACTAAAGAAGAAGACTATTGGACGTTAATCGAGTAGGAAGTGGCGCCTGTGGGCGTCCTGGGGGTGTTTTTTATCGGCTTATTTATTCGCACATAGATCAACACAAAAAAAACTAAACAAGCTTATGAGGAAAGTTTTATTTCTTCTGCTTGGTGTATTATTCCTTGCCGGTCAGGCTTTCGCACAAAGCCGGACCATCAAAGGCAGGGTTACATCAGCAGATGATGGTCAACCGGTAATAGGTGCCGCTGTAGTGGTTAAAGGTACCTCTACAGGAGCAGTCACTAACCCCGATGGTGAGTACACCTTACAGGTTCCGGACGGAACTACCACCCTGGTATTCCGCTCTATAGGAATGAAAGAACAGGAAGTAACCCTGAAAGAATCCAACACGGTAAACGTAGTATTACAGCAGGATGTCAGGAGCCTTACAGAAACAGTAGTAACAGCTAACGCAATCCGCAGGGACAAAAGTTCCCTGGGTTATTCTGCGCCGGTAATCAAAACGGAAGAATTAACCAAAGCACAGGTCACCAGTCCGCTGAATGCGTTGGCTGGTAAAGTAGCCGGTGTAAACATTACCAGTACTGCCGGCGCGCCGGGAAGCTCTTCCAGGGTGGTGATCCGTGGTGGTTCTTCCATCAGTGGTAACAACCAGGCGCTGATGGTAGTTGATGGTGTGCCTATTGACAACTCCAGCATTATAGGTGGTGATGACAGCCGTAGCAGTGTTGACTTTGGTAACCGTGGTAACGATATTAACCCGGAAGATATCGAGTCTATCACCGTTCTTAAAGGCCCGGCAGCAGCGGCCCTGTATGGTTCCCGAGCTTCCAACGGCGCCCTGATTATTACTACCAAAACAGGTAAGAAAGGCGCTGGCAAGAAGAATGAAGTTACTTTCAACAGCTCGGTTACCTTCTCCAATGTACTGAAGCTGCCCGATTTCCAGAATGAGTATGGACAAGGCGGTTACCAGGAGGAAGATCCGCGTGAGAACTGGAGCTGGGGCCCGAAATTTGACGGCCAGGAAAGAGAATGGGGCCAGTCTATCAATGGCGTACGTCTGAAAAAGCCTTATGTTGCCCAGAAAGACAACGTAAAGAATTTCTTCAGTACAGGCGTTGCCTTCAATAACAATGTATCACTGTCAGGCGCAGGCGATAAAACAACTTACTACCTGTCTTTGACCAGCCTCAACTCTGATGGAGTGATGCCCGGCAACTATGACAAGTACAACAAATACGGCGTGCGTTTTAATGGTAGCGCTCAGCTTACCAATAAGATCACTACCAGCATATCGATCAATTATAATAAGATCAACAGCGACCTGGTACAGGGTGGCCAGGGTGAAGGTTCCGTATATGACAACGTGATCCAGACCCCCAGGGATATCCCGCTTGATAAAATGAGCGATCTCAATAACCCCTACTATAGTATGGGTGGCATATTTGATGCAGACGGCGTTGAGCGTTACGGTTATTACGGCGCTTACACCGTGAGCCCTTATTTTGTACTGAAGAACTACCGCAACCTGAATGATGTAGACCGCGTTACCGGGAACTTCACCGTAGCCTACAAGCCGCTGGAATGGCTGGATGTGGTTGAAAGATTAGGTGCGGACGTTTATACAGACCGCCGCAGGTACAAGTATCCTAAATTCTCCGTAATACCTGCTGATGACCTGGGCGACTACTATTCTGAAGACAACGTTCATCAGAGCCTTGGTAAATATGGTGAAGAAGACTACACGCTGAGTGAGATCACCAACGATGTGATGGTAACTGCCAAAAAGCAGATCAACCCTGACTTTGGCTTTTCATTAATGGTTGGCCATAACGTACGTCAGCGTGTATTCAATACGCTGGTAACACAAACCAACCGTTCTGCCGGTCTGGTGGTGCCCGGATGGTATGCGCTGGATAACAGTAACGGCCCGGTTTACAGCTTTAATGAACGCGAAACACGTAGGCTGGTAGGCGTTTACGGTGAACTGAACCTCGACTACAAGCATATGCTGTATCTTGGTTTTACTGCACGTAACGACTGGTCTTCCACACTGCCTCCTGAAAACAGGTCTTTCTTCTATCCCAGTGTGAATGGATCCTTTGTATTTACGGAGTTACTGCAGGGTAGTTCTATCAGCAATATCCTGAGCTATGGTAAGTTACGTGCCAGCTGGGCGCAGGTGGGTAATGATGCGCCCGCGTATTATCTGAGGACGTATTACGAGAAAACAGACATTGCAGGCGGCTTTGGCAATACAACTTTCCCGCTTAATGATATACCAGGCTTTACAAGAGGAAACCGTATCGGTAATCCCGACCTGAAGCCTGAGATCACTACCGCATTTGAGGTAGGCGCGGAACTGAATTTCTTTGAAAACCGCGCATCTGTAGACTTCTCTTACTACAGGAATAAGTCCAAAGACCAGATACTGCCCGTGCCCATTGCACCTGGCACCGGTTATTCTTCCAAGGTGCTGAACACCGGTGAAGTAGAGAACAGGGGTATTGAGTTAGGGGTACGTGGTACACCGATCCGTACGGCTTCCGGGTTTACGCTGGAACTTTATGGAACTTACACCAAGAATAAAAATGAAGTGATAGATATAGCAGGCGGTGTAGACCAGGTAACTGTTGGCGGTATCAGCGCTTTAACTATCGTAGCAGCAAAAGGTCAGCCTTACGGCACTTTCTTTGGCCAAACCATTAAGCGCGATCCGCAGGGACGTGTAGTGGTGAGTGCAGCGGATGGTATGCCTGAGCTGACAGACCGGGCGCAGTACCTGGGTTCTTATCTTCCCAAATGGCAGGCATCCTGGGGTGCGAACATGAGCTACAAAGGCTTCAGTTTCGGTATCCTCTTCGATACCAAGCAGGGTAATAAATTTTACTCCCGCACCAAAGACCTGATGGACTTTGTGGGTACAGCGCCTGAAACTGCAGAAGGCGGCCGTGATCCCCGTGTGTGGGCCAACTCTGTTATAGAAACTGAGCCCGGTAAGTTTACAGAGAACACCAGCTTAACCTATGATCCGAATGACTGGTTTACCAGCAAGATACCGTCTGGTTTGCACGTGATTGATGGTTCTTACATCAGGTTGCGCGAACTGAGCCTGAGCTACCGTATACCCAAGTACCTGCTGAACAGAACACCGTTCGGTGATGCTTCCATCGGTATATTCGGTAATAACCTGGCCCTGTGGACCGCCAAAGAAAATGTGTATGCAGATCCTGAAGTTAACTCAGGCGGTGCTACCAACGAACAGGGTTTTGACTTTACAGCGCAACCCTCTCTGAGGAACTATGGTGTGAACCTGAGGGTTTCTTTCTAAGTATTAAAAGCAAAAGATCATTTAACATGAAATTGACAAGTAAAAGATATATAGCAAAGTCGGTAGCCGCTACGCTGGCCGTGCTGGTATTGTCTGCGTCAGGATGTAAAAAATTCCTGGATGTAAACGATAATCCCAACCTGCCGGAACAGGTGGACGTACCGTTGATCCTGCCTTCTGCACAAGCAGCCATCGGGCATGTACTGGGCAACCACTTCCAGATCTATGGCAGCATATGGGGTCAGTACTGGACACAATCTCCCTATTCATCCCAGTATAAATCCATTGATCAGTACCAGCCTTCGTCCAATAATTTTGACAGGCCCTGGGGTATACTGTACAATGATGCATATGAAGATCTGGAGATCATCCTCGGCTATAAAGGACAGGAAAAATACAAGCAATACGCCGCTATTGCTTTCATGCTCAAAGCATACGATCTGCAGGTGATCACGGACGCATTTGGTGATGCGCCTTTAACAGAAGCCGGACTGGGGGACCAGAACCTGAGTCCTCATTACGATTCACAGCAGCAGATCTATGACAGTATCTTCAGCTACATAGACCAGGGGCAGGCATTGATCGATAATGCTTCTCCGTTCCTTCCTGGTGCTGAAGACCTGATCTTTGGTGGTGATATGGACCAATGGACCGCATTTGGCAATACCCTTAAACTGCGCGCCTATCTCCGTATTGCCTTAAAAGATCCGGGAAAAGCAAGCGCTGGTATCCAGGCACTGCAAGGGGAGCCTTTCCTGACAGAAGATGCTAAGATATCTTACACCCAGACCGGTGGTAACCAGAACCCGCTGAATGCTGAAATGATTGGTTTGGGCGGTACACAGAACTTGGTGGCCAGCGCCACCGCCGTAAACCAGATGAAAGCGCTGAATGATCCGCGTGTGAACGTGTTCTACAGAAGAGTGCCTGCTACCGGTATTGTAACACCTGTTCCGCAGGGCAGCTTTAATACAACACCGGATGAAACTATCTCTACGCCTTCTTATGTAGTAGGTGCAAGAGCCAGTGACCCGCTGTCTGCACTGGCTCCGGTAAAATTCATCTCTGCTGCTGAAAGCTATTTCCTGCAGGCAGAAGCTGTTGTACGCGGTTACCTTACTGGCAATGCGCAAACACTGTATCAGGAAGGTATCACTGCCAGCTTCACTTCGTACGGAATTGAACCGGGTACTTACATCACAGATGTGGTGGCAACATGGCCCGCAACAACAGAACAACAGATCAACGCTATTATCACACAGAAGTATTTTGCTATGTGTGGTAACCAGGGCTTTGAAGCATGGACTGAATGGCGCCGTACCGGTTATCCCGACTTCTTTGTCAGGTCACAGGCGTCTGTACTGGGTGCAGGATTATTCCCGCAGCGCATGCTGTACCCCAACACCGAGATCACTAGGAACGGAAATTTCCCTGGTTTGGAAACGGTAACAACAAAGATGTGGTGGGATGTGAAGGACTAAAAATGTTGTTCATATAAAAAACAAGGAGGGCGTCTCAGCTGAGGCGCCCTCTTTTTTTTAAGCGGATTTTAATTCCCCTTTTAAGCTGATTTTAATACCCGTCTTCTGCTTTCACCGTAATTTTCGCCCGTTAAACGGAAATAGAACTCAATCAAAACATGCTTATGAGACGTCACGTACTGCTCATCGCTATGCTATTGGCGATGACTTCCCTCGTGTCTGCACAACAGCGCCAGATTACGGGTAAAGTAAAGGGAGGCGACGGCAAACCTGTGTCCTTTGCCACCATCCAGGTTAAAGGCACTTCCAATGGTGCCGCTGCAGACGAAAAAGGTAATTTCAAATTAAACATCCCCGGAAACAATGAGGTACTGGTTATCCGAAGTGTAGGTTACACTACTAAGGAGATACCTGCGGGTAGTAACAGCTACCTGGAAGTAACGCTTACCGCTGATGAAACCAACCTGCAGGAGGTAGTGGTCACTGGTTTAGGCATACAAAGGTCTAAAAAGGCCCTGGGCTATGCCGTACAGGATGTAAAAGGAGATGAGCTTACAAAAGCCGGACAAAGCGACGCATTGAGGGGTTTGTCTGGCAAAGTAGCCGGTGTACAGATCACTGCTTCTTCGGGTACGCCGGGAGCGGCTACCTACATTAAACTGAGGGGCACCAATTCTCTCACGGGCAACAACCAGCCGCTCTTTGTAATTGATGGTATCCCCGTAGATAATTCCCAGAACTACTCAGGCGATCCTTCAGATGGCTCCAACAATCTGCTGACCGGCGCTACCAATACCAACCGCGGGGCAGACATCAACCCAGAGGATATTGAAAGCATCTCCATTCTGAAAGGCCCCGCAGCAGCTGCTTTATATGGTATTGATGCAGCCAATGGAGCCGTGATCATTACCACAAAAAAAGGAAAGGCAGGCAGGATGCAGGTGGACTTCAGTACCGGCGTTTCATTTGATGCAGTGAACCGCCTGCCCAAACTGCAGCATGAATATGTAAAGGGAGGCGGCGGACAAATAGCTCCCTTCAGTTCTACCAACCGCTACTCCTGGGGCGCTAGGGCAGATACCCTTTTCTGGACAGGCGTTCCCAATGCGTATGATGTGCATGGCGATATTGTAGGTAAATCAGATCCGAATGCCAGGATCCCTTTTAAGCCTTACAATAACGTGAAGGATTTCTTCCGCACCGGCTCTACCTTCAATAACTCAGTATCGTTTATGGGAGGTAATGATGTAGCAACCTACAGGATGTCTGTCTCGCATTTGTACCAGAACTCCATTGTGCCGCTACAAGGCTACCAGCGTACCACCGTTGCTTTCTCCGGTCAGCTGAGAGTATCTGAACATGTGAAAGTGTCCAGCAGTATTAACTATACCACAGACGGCGGCGATATGCCGCAGAACGGCAGCAATCCCTCCGGCATCATGCTGGGACTAACCAGAACGCCTATATCTTTTGACAATTCCAACGGCGCATCAAAAGCCAGCGATCCGAAGGCATATTTGTTGCCAGACGGCCTGCAACGGTCTTACCGCACCACAGCGTACGACAATCCTTACTGGACCATCAATGAAGATCCTTACACTACGAATGTGAACCGACTGATAGGGAATGTTCAGCTGGACTATAATTTCCTGAAAGATTTCACTTTTACCTATCGAATAGGAACAGATGTTTATAGTGACAACCGCCATCAATATTACGAGATTCAGTCCGGCGCGTTTCCTGGCGGCCGTGTCTTTGATGACCGGTATACCTATAAAAGCGTGAACTCAGACGCGATCCTTACCTATGCTAAACAGTTATCAGAAGATTTCAGGCTGGATGTGAAAGTAGGCAATAACTACTACACACGTAAACTGGATGAGTTGTATACACAGGGAGACGGTTTAACATCGCCCGGTTTCAATAACATCTACAATGCCACTGCGGTAAAATCGGCCAATTTTGTGACGCCTTATCACAGGGCATCGGGTTATTTCGATGTTAACCTGGATTACAGGTCTATGTTGTTCCTGGAGCTTACCGGGCGTAATGATTGGTCTTCTACCCTGCCCAAAGATCGCAACTCATTCTTTTATCCTTCCGCCAGTCTGGGCTTTGTGTTCACAGAGCTGGAAGGACTGAAGAATGATGTGCTGACCTTCGGTAAGATCAGGCTTTCTGCCGCGCAGGTGGGTAAAGATCCCGGGCCATTTAACATCAGGTCATATTACACAGCCACTACCTATAGCGGCGATGGTTTTACATCGGGTATTTCTTTTCCTTACAATGGCACCGGAAGTTTCAGCCTGAACAATGTACTGGGCAATCCCAACCTGAAACCCGAAAAAACCAATTCATATGAAGCCGGTGCACAGTTACAGTTCTTTAAGAACAGGATCGGGCTGGATGCCACTTATTATTACTCTAAGGGAACCAATCTGCTGGTGCAGTCCCCTATTGCAGGGTCTACTGGCTACCAGTATGTAACGCTGAATGCGGGTGCTATCAGGAACCAGGGCCTGGAGGTAACGTTAACGGGTAAACCGGTAAACACAAAGCATTTCACCTGGGATGTGAATGTGAACTATAGCATGAACCGCAGCAAGGTATTGTCGCTGGCGCCCGGTATCAACCAGATCACTGTGAACGGATTTACGGGTTCGGTAATCGCGCATTTACCCGGTCAGCCTGCCGGTATCATTTACGGTTATCCCTTCCTGAGAGACAGCCAGGGTAGAATGGTGATCAGTGATGATCCCAACAGTAATTACGGTTACCCCATCGTATCACCCGAGCAGGCCCGCATCGGAAACCCTAATCCCAGGTTCCTGCTGGGAGTGGGTAATACTTTTACCTACAAGGGTTTTTCATTGTACGCGCTGGTTGACTGGAAACATGGCGGAGACATTTGGAATGGTACCCGTGGATCGCTCATGGCAATCGGTACCTCTGCTGTTACGCTGAACAGGGGACAACAAACGGTTTTTCCGGGTGTGCTTGGGCACCTGGATGCAACAGGCAATATTGTACACTACGAAGGCGGAGCTGAAAAAGCAGGTGCAGGGTCAACCAACGATGTTGAAGCAGCATTGGATGAAGCCTGGTATTTGGGCAATGGCGGTGGCTTTGGCGGACAGTCAGAAACATTCATAGATGATGCATCCTTTGTTAAGCTGCGTGAGATCAGCCTGTCATACGATCTCGGTGCCTCTTTATTTGCCGGCGCGCATTTTATCAAGGGTATCACAGTGTCTGCCTTTGCGCGTAACATCATCCTGTGGACGCCCTATAATGGTATAGACCCGGAAACCAGTCTTACGGGCGCCACCAATGCGCAGGGAATCGATTATTTTAATTTACCCGGCACTGCCAGTTATGGACTGAATGTAAAAGCCAGGTTTTAATCCTAAAAATCAAGACTATGATACGGTATTCCAGATATATACTACCCGCGCTGTTTATGTTACTTTGTTTCAATGCGTGTAAAAAATCATACTTCTATACGGGGATCAACGATGATCCTTCGCAGTTGAAAACGCCTTCTCCTGCTGCAATACTGCCCGGCGCCATTTTAAAGAGCGCTTATATATGGGGTGGGGATGCCTCTCGTTTTTCCTCGCTGTTCATGCAGCAGAGCACAGGTATTGCCAACCAGGCCTACAATCATTCCTTATACACCGTAACACCAGATGATGTAGACAATATGTGGTACGCCGGTTTTTACGGCGCTATTATGAACGATATAACAGCCATGATAGACACAGCTACGGCCGCGCAACAACTGCACTATGCGGCAGTGGGAAAAATACTGCTGGCCAGCAACCTGGGAGAGGTAACAGATCTTTGGGGCGATGTGCCTTATACCCAGGCGTTCCAGGGACTGGCCAACACACAGCCGAAATATGATCCGCAACAGCGGGTGTATGATACCTTGCAGCAATTGCTGGATGAGGCGATTGCATCGCTGACGGTGGATGATAGCAGCCCTTTCCAGCCCGGCTCACAGGACGACCTGATGTTTGGCGGTAACCTTGATCTGTGGGTACGCTTTGCACATGCTTTGAAAGCGAAATTCTACCTGCATCTTGTAAAAGTGAACCCTGGTACTTTACAACCTGCATTGAACGAAATTCCAAAGGGCTTTAGTGAGGGGCAGGGCGCATTTGTAAAATTCGTGGGCACCAGCGCCACTACTACGCAGGCGCCATGGTACCAGTTCAATACACAACGCGGCGATATCGCGTTTAATGGTTACCTCAATGACCTGTTGTACAAATCGAAGGATCCTCGCTACGCGGTTTATTATGATCCTGCAGACAGTACTTTGCTGGGCGATCTGTATGGCGCATCTAACGCCGCGGTATATTTCATGTCATACGATGAATTGAAGTTCGTAGAGGCGGAGCTGCAGTTCAGGAATAATAACAAGACCGCCGCCGCCGCGGCTTATAACGAGGCGATAAAAGCTAATTTATCCAGAACAGTGGGAAGTGATGCATATTTGCAGGAAGTATCCAAAACAGCTGCCAGCATTACTTTAAACGACATCATGATACAGAAGTATATTGCCCTCTTCCTTAGCCCGGAGGTGTGGACGGATTGGCGGCGAACAGGTATCCCGGTATTAAAAGCTCCACAGGGTAATACCCTGGGTGGCCAGTTGCCGCGGTCGCTGTTATATCCCAGCAGTGAGCAACGTTACAACGCCAACGCTCCTAAAAACACCACCATGCTGAGGAGGGTATGGTGGGATGTGCAGTAACCTAAATTGAAACCGACTCACATGATAAGAATAAGACTGACTGCCATAAAGCAGTCAGTCTTTTTTTATGCCACGTAATAAAATAAGCTACGAAAAATATATTATCCGATAAAAGTTAAACTTATGTTAATGATTTACACCTGCATCAGTATGGCATTTTACTTCCATAATACATACTCTTTATTTGTTATAATATGACTTTCTTAAATTTATATGATACTATTTTATCTTTTTATAATACTCAATTGCTTTTTTTTACGTAAATTATTATTGTTAACAATTTTCATCAACCAAAATCTTCTTCTCGCTTATGAAACAAGCGCTACTCGTTTTTACCATGCTCATGGTAATGTTTAGCCTGGCGTACGCCCAAGAACGTCAGGTTTCGGGGAGGATAACTGGACGTGACGGAGTCCCCATACCGTTTGCAACGGTCCAGCTAAAAGGCACTACAACTGGTACCACCAGCGATCAGAGTGGAAATTTCAAATTGAATGTTACAGGAAGCAACCCCGTACTTATCATCAGGAACATAGGATTTACCGCAAAGGAAGTTTCGGTGGGCCAGGAAGGCACACTGGAAATTACATTGGACCAGGACACCAAGAACCTCAGTGAGGTAGTGATCACAGGCGCATTAGGTATCGCACGCCAGAAGCGCTCTGTGGGTTATGCAGCCACCTCGCTTAAGAATGAAGAGATCACCCGGGTGTCTCCAACAGGTCCGCTGGACGGTCTGAAAGGCCGTGTGGCTGGCGCTGATATTTCCACGTTGAACTCGCAGCCAGGTGCCTCCTCCAAGGTGGTACTGCGCGGTTATACCTCATTGAGCGGCAACGTACAGCCTTTATTTGTAGTGGATGGCGTGCCGGTTACCAATCAGCAGCTGGCCAACAGGAACCCGGATAACACCAGTAACGGTCTCGACTTCGGCAACGGTATCAGTGACCTGAACCCCAACGATATTGAGAGTGTAACAGTATTGAAAGGCGCCGGTGCTACCTCACTTTATGGTTCCCGTGCAGCCAACGGTGTTGTGATGATCACCACAAAGAAGGGGAAATCCGGCAAGATAAAGGTAGAAGTAAACAGTGCGGCTACCTTTTCTAAAGTAGGTGTACTGCCGGAATTCCAGAACACATTTGGCCAGGGATGGAGCGGGCACTTTGCTTTCGAGGAAAACGGCAGCTGGGGTCCCCGCATGGACGGCAGACAACGTTTATGGGGCGCGATAGTAGATAATTCGCAGCTGTTAAAACCCTTCTCTCCTGCAAAAGACAACATGCGGGACTTCTATGATATCGGTACGGAATTCAATAATACAGTATCCATCAGCGGTGGTAATGAAACCAGTACCTTCCTGCTTTCACTGGGGAATGTTACCAGCGATGGGGTGATACCCACCACTGCCGATTACCTGACCCGAAACAATATCGGCCTGCGGGCCTCTACCAAGTATGGAGGTTTCTCGCTGGCGGGATCACTCAACTATATTAAAAGAACTTCCCGTTATGTAACTGACCTTGGTGATGAACGCGGCGCTACTCCCTTTCAGGAGATCATGCAGATACCACGTGACCATGTGATCACTGACGGCCGTAACTATCGTAACAAGTTCTATGATGTAGACAACTATTTCTCACCTTATGCAGAAAACCCCTACTTCCCCCTTTATGAAAACGGGAACAGGTATTACAGTGACCGGGTTTTCGGTTATTTTGAGATGGGCTACAAGTTTACCCCCTGGGTAAATCTGTTATGGCGTGTAGGTGGTGATATTACCAATGCACGTTTGAAAGACTGGAAAGCCATCAATGCCCCCAAGGAAGGCAGCTGGAACGCCGGGGCAAACCCTGCAGGCTCTATCCGCCAGGCGGACATAGGTTATGTAGGTGAGATCAGCGCCAACACCAGGGAGTATAATACGGACCTGCTGCTGCTTTTGTCTCCCAAGATCAATGATGATCTTTCTATAGACGGTACCATCGGTTTTAACTTCAATGAGAGAGGTACGCGTACCCACTATTCCAGCATTGAAGGGCTCACCATACCTGAGTACTATAATGTGAGCAATTCTGCCAATCCGCCGAAGACTAGCACGGATGAAACATTGCGCAGACTGTTCGGCTTATATGGTCAGGCAACGCTGAATTTCAGGAACTACTTATTCCTTACGCTGAATGCAAGAAATGACTGGTCGTCCACCCTGCCCATTAATTCAAACAACTTCTTCTATCCCGGCGTAAACGCATCCTTTGTAGTAACAGATCTGCTGAAAACAGATCCCAAGGGACTTTCTTACGCCAAGATCAGGGCTGGTTACGGTAAAACAGGTAATGACGCCGGGGTATACCTGCTTAACAGCGTACTGGTGCCTGCAAACATCATTACCGGTTTCGGTAACCTGATCTTCCCGGTAGGCGGAGTAAGTGCATTCTCGGTAGGTAACCGTATTGGTAATAATGACCTCAAACCGGAGTTTACTACTGAACTGGAACTGGGGGCCGAGCTGCGCTTCTGGGATAACCGTATTGGTCTTGATATAGCCTGGTATGACAGGAAATCTGATAACCAGATCCTGGCCATTGATATAGCGCCATCATCCGGCTACAAAACACGTACCATCAACTTCGGTAAGATACAGAACAAGGGGATAGAGCTATCCCTTAACGTTGCGCCATTCAGGGGAAATGGATTTAACTGGGACTTCACCTACACTTTTTCCCGCAACAGGAACGAAGTGCTTGACCTTCCCGAAGGCCAGGAAAGGTACCAGTTATCCTCTTTCCGTGATATGAAATTTGTAGCTATTAAAGGCCAGCCACTGGGCGTGGTAGAAGGTATAGGACCTAAGCTAAACCCTGATGGAAGACCAATTATTAACGCTACAAATGGATTGTATGTAGATTCCGACAGCGACATCAGATACGGTGATACCCAGCGTGATTTTGTAATGGGCCTGGTAAATACATTCAGCTATAAGGGCGTAGCGCTGGGATTAAATTTTGATTATCGCAAAGGGGGTATTATGTACTCCAATACCTCAGAGCTGACAAACTTTGTAGGGAATGCATGGCGTACTACCTATAACGACCGTCGCCCGTTTATTGTGCCTAACTCTGTAAACGAGATAATTGACGGCTCCGGTAAGGCTACCTATGTGGAGAACACTACACCAATAGACTACGCTAACTATAACGCATATTGGTATATATCTTCCAATAAGGCTTATGCCTACGGCCAGAACATTATTAAAAGAGACTTCTTAAAACTGCGTGAGGTTACCCTCAGCTATGCACTGCCTTCTAAATACGCACGTGTAATACGTGCCGATCAGGCAATGGTCACCTTCTTTGGCAGAAATCTCTGGATATGGACGCCGGATGACAACCTCTTCATCGATCCTGAGATCGCCAACAGGGGTAACGCATTAACGTCCGACTGGCTGGAAGTGGGCGCAGCGCCAGGTGTCAGAAGTCTGGGTGTTGCACTGAAACTAACTTTTTAACCTTTAAAAGTTAAGAGCATTATGAAGAAGCTGATTATATATACAATGTTGTTATCGGCAGTAATGCTGTCCGGTAGCTGCAAAAAGGAACTGGACATCAATACAGATCCCAATAATCCCTCACTTGCGAATGCTGAACCTAACCTGCTGTTCCCATCAGCGGTAGCTTATACAGCGGGCCGCATTGGCGGTGAACTGGCCATAGTTGGCGGCATCTGGTCTCAGCTGTGGACGCAAAGCGTTGCCTCCAACCAGTACAAGAATATAGACGCCTACCAGGTTACACGTGCGGATTTCAATGGCAGCTGGAACGAATTGTTTTCAGGTGCTTTGACTGACTACGCCACCCTGATCAGGATCGCAAAGGAAAGAGAAGACTGGAATTTTGTGCTTATGGGTACAGTAATGAGGGCTTACACTTATACGGTACTGGTAGATCTTTATGACCAGGTGCCCTTTTCGGAAGCTTCACAAGGTGAAGCTAACCTGACGCCTAAATTCGATCCGGGCGATGTTATTTATTCTGCCCTGCTGGCTGAAATTGATGAAGCGCTCTCCAAGGATTTTACGGCGAGGACCAATACGCTGCCGGGTACAAGCGATGTGGTGTTCCAGAGTTCCAGTTTCAGGCTGGACGCATGGATAGCTTTTGCCAACACCCTGAAGCTGAAAATGTTTCTGCGCATGATCAATGCAAAACCAGCAGATGCGGCCACCGGTGTGAGGGCACTGTACACAGAAAACGCTCCTTTTCTGGAGGAAGATGCAGCGCTGGCCTTTTATATAAATCAACCAGACAAGAGCAATCCTTTGTACGAAGAGAATTTCCGCCGGTTGAATACTACCACGAACATACGTTTGAGCATGACGTTCTACAGCTGGCTGGCTACACATAATGACCCGCGTGTGAATGAGTATTTTACTATTGGCGCCGGAGGGCCCCTTGCTATTAACCAGGGAGACTTTAATAATCCTGCTACCAATCCCTGGGGAAGTGCCTCCAATTTATTCATAGATCCGACCTCTCCCGTACATTTCATTTCAAAGGCAGAGTCTTATTTCCTCCAGGCAGAAGCGGTGGAAAGATATTTTAACGGCACTGCTCCTAATGGCACCACAGGTAAGGAGTTGTATAATGCAGGCGTTACCGCCGCTTTTGCCCAGGTGGGTCTTACTCCGGGTGCTTTGCTGACAGGCGACTACGCTTATCCGGCTGCGGGTACATTGGAGCAAAAGATCGAAGCGATCATCGTTCAGAAATGGGCGTCTCTTTCGAACTCCCACTCAATGGAAGCTTTCTTTGAAAAGAACCGCACCGGTTTTCCCAGAACCAGTGCTGTATACAGCAACTCTACAGACGGTAAGACCTGGGCTGCCAATTATATGCCGGGATACTGGGTATATCCAAAGAATGCAGTTACTAACGGCCTGTTCATCAAACGCTTCGTATTTCCTGACAGCGAAATACGCGCCAATCCAAATGTACCTGCACTGGTACCTCCTACAACTCCCGTTTGGTGGGCCATTAAATAACTTAAAACAGCATGATCATGAAACTATTTATCATAAAGTTCTGTTGCAGCTTCCTGCTTGTATTGTTGCTGGGGGGGTGTAAAAAAGATCCCGATGTTACCATCACAGATAACCAGGTAGGCGGATCAAAGATCACTTTCTTCGTAGATCTTGCCCTGAACGGCGGGCAATATATGGGCGTTGTAAAAGGCCAGGCTTTTACAGATCCCGGGGCCGAGGCTACGGAGAATGGCCAGCCGGTGGATGTTACAGTGAGCGGAACGGTGAACACAAATGTGTCCGGTATTTATAAGCTTACCTATACAGCGGTTAACAAAGACGGTTTTGCCAAAAGTGTAAACCGTTATGTAGGGGTACTGCCCGAAGCGCCCGATCCGGCTGTAGATCTTTCAGGTACGTATGCTTCCGGGGGTTCACCGCAGGCTACCATCACTAAAATATCAGATGGTCTTTTTTACACGTCCAATTGCTGGGGCGGCGGTAGTGTGGTAGTCATCGGCGCATTATTCTTCTGCACAGACGGCACCACATTACACCTGCCATTGCAAGACCTTGGCGGCCAGCGTGTGGTAGCAGATGATCCGGGTGTATATGCCAACGGAACCATCACCTGGACCATTTCACGTCTTGATTTCCCCGGTGGCCTTACACTGGAGAAAGTATGGACCAAAGTTCCATAGTTATCATTAGAGTTTTACTAAAAACATTAAAACATGAAAAGAGTAACTATATATCTTCTGCTGCTACTGGGATTGAACGGCATATTCGGCTCCTGCTCCAAAGACTTGCCCGATCCCGGTGGTACCGGTGCTGAACGGTTGTCTGGCGAGTGGTTCGTAAAAGTGTCTTTCGATGGCAATACCACGGACTACATTAAGATAATGACCTATAATACCGCAGCCAATAATGATAGTCTTTGGGTAGACGACCTGGAAAGCTTCTGGCAGTTTAAAGTAAAGGCCAGGTTTGATGCCGGGGGCCTTACTTTCGCCACCACCGATGCGCCGAACGGGTATTATGATTCCAGGGTAACGATCAGTAATGGCAAGGTGATACAGAATGCCGCTACAACCGTGTCTGGCGCTGTGGTAGACAGTATCTACTTCGAAGCAAAATTTGATGATGACCCGGACAATCTGACGTATATATTTTCCGGGCATATGCGATCAGGTTTCCTGGAAGATGAACATTAAACAATTACGACCGTTGTGTTAATAATAAAAGGAGGCAGGAAGTACCTGCTTCCTTTTTTATGTCATATAATCGCAGTCCTGTATATGATGTATTTGAGGGACAATGAGTAAAAATTAACCCTGCCATGTCTACGCAGTATTTATAACATTTTAATTGTACGTGATATTTTCCTACTATTTTTATATATTGCATCTGCTATTGGGTAAAATGACAAGGGCCAAGCCAAAATCTAATCTATTATTTGCCAAATCTAAACCGAAAAACAGTATTTAATCCAGTACTAAACATTAAAGACAACAATAAATACACGCATACACTTTGATGTATTGATAGCGATTTCGTTATCCTATCGCCCGTTATTATTAGCTGTCATCATTTTTAAAGTAATCAGGTGATTATTTTACGCGCAACTATGTTATTAACCAAAATCAAACTATCAACATTCATTTGCTTATGAAAACAAGTTTAATGCTATGTTTATTCATGGCTATGGGGCTGGTTCATGCATTTGCCCAAAACCGGACTATCACCGGCAGGGTTACAGATGCAAAGGACGGATCGCCGCTTCCGGGTGTAACCGTGAAGATCGCCAAAACCTCTCTGGGAACATTAACAAATGCCAAAGGAGAATATTCATTAACCGTTCCGGACAATGCTCCAACACTTGAATTCTCTTTTATTGGCTTTGATACCCGCCAGGTGGCCATTGAAGGAAGAACCTCCATCAGTGTAGACCTGAATGCCAACGAAAAATCACTGAATGAGGTTGTGGTTGTTGGTTACGGAACAGTAGAACGCCGCGACCTTACGGGCTCTGTTTCCAGTCTGAAAGGCAACGTGCTGAAAGACCTTGCTACTTCCAGTGTGGACCGTCAGCTGGCCGGACAGGTAACGGGTGTGCAGGTGAATGTTTCCAGCGGTATTCTGGGTCAGCCCGCCCGTATACGCATACGTGGTACCAACTCTATCAGCAGCAGTTCTGATCCCTTGTACGTGGTGGATGGTGTGCCCTACATTACCGGTAGTCAGAGTAGTGTAACTGCCAACAATCCCCTGGGTGATATCAATCCTAATGATATTGAAAGCATGGAAGTACTGAAAGACGGTTCTGCCACTGCTATATATGGATCAAGAGCCGCTAATGGCGTGATCCTGATCACTACCAGGAAGGGTAAATTAGGCAAGCCGAAAGTTACTTACGATGCATGGTTTGCTTCTGCCGCTCCCTCCAAGCGTTTTGACCTGCTCAATGCAGATGAGTTCATCCAAGTTGTCAATGAAAAATATGAGAATGCAGGTAGACCCGTTCTGGGCGCGCCCACACTGGATCCTTCCGGCAAACCTTATGATACAGACTGGCAGGATATTGTGTTGAGAAGGGCTTTTCAGCACAATCATTCTTTATCTTTCAGTGGTGCTACAGAACAAACCAACTACTATTTTTCTGTTGGCTATGCTAACTTACAAGGTACTACTGTCGGTAATGATCAGACCAAATACCAGTTCCGCGCAAAACTGGAGCAGAAGGCACTGGACATCCTTACCTTCGGTTTCAACAGCGGTATCTCCTATGTAACCAATAATGGTCTCAATACAGGTACCAATGCATTGTCTGGCAACCTTACCAATGCCATCCGTGCATTACCCAACGTTCCTGCCCAGTTTGCAGACGGCAGCTATAACATCAACCTGAACGGTAATACCCTGGGCCAGGGCGGTAACGGCAAAGTAATCGATGATAACTATACCAACATTAAGTTCGTACTGGATAACAACGTTTATCGTAACAGGAATCTGAATATTGTAGGCGACGCTTTTGTAGATGCCCAGATATTAAAGGGTTTGAATTTCCGCTCACAGATCGGTATCAACCTGTTGAATGGTGAGGACTACCAATACTGGAATCCCGTACATGGCGATGGCAGAAGCAGTAACGGTTATATTTACCAGCAATCACTGCCCCGTTTCCGTTATAACTGGTTCAATACCCTTAGCTATAACAAAACCATAGGCAGCAGCAAATTAAATGTTGTTGCAGGTATTGAATTTCAGAAAACACAGAACAGGTCTTTCAACTCTCAGGGTACCAACCTGTCTGGTACTTACTTTGCCGGCGATAATATTATCAGCAGCACCCTCGCCAGCGACCAGATTGGCGGTACCTTTACAGAGCAGGCTTTCCGTTCTTATTTCGGAAGGGCTAATTATTCTTTCAAAGATCGTTACCTGTTAGCCGCTACTTTCCGCCGGGATGCCATTTCTGCACTGCCCTGGGGGAGCCAGAATGCTAGCCTGCCGGGAGTATCCATTGGCTGGCGTATATCAGAAGAACCGTTCTTCAAAAATGCCGCTGCCCTGCATTTTGTGAGCAACCTGAAATTACGTGGAGGCTGGGCTAAGGTAGGTAACGTAGAGATCGGGTCTTATCCATATGCAGGTACTTTTAAACCGGTACCCTACGGTGCTAACAACGGTTTAGCTTTCGGACAGATAGCCAACCCGGGTCTGACCTTTGAAACCAGTAAGAAATATAACGCCGGTATTGATCTCGGTTTCCTGGATAACAGGATCACTTTTACAGCAGACTACTTCCGCAATGATGTTGATAAGCTGATCCTGGCGGCGCCGGTGCCTCCATCACTGGGTGTTCCATCAATCGATCAGCCCAACATACTTTATGTGAATGCTGGTCAGATGAGGAATAAGGGATTTGAATTCGCCATTTCCAGCGTAAACATCAGCACTGCAGACTTCACCTGGTCCAGCAGCCTGAATGTTACTTTTGTAAAGAATAATGTGACGCAACTGTATAACAACGCTGACCTGATTGATGCCTACAATATTACCAAAGTGGGTTATTCAATCGGTTCCTTCTTTGGTTATGAGTCTGCCGGTGTAAACTCCGCCAATGGTAATCCGTTATGGGTTAAAGGAGACGGCAGCATTGTTCAGGGAGATATCAGATCAGGTAGATACTATGCCTATGATCCTTCCAAACCCGGCGATATTACGACACCTGCAGCGGCATTAACGCTGAGCGATAAAAAGATCCTGGGTCAGTCTAACCCTACCTGGTTTGGTGGTTTGAACAATACCTTTACCTACAAAGGATTTGATCTGAACATTTTCCTCTCTTTTGCAGGTGGTAATAAAGTATACAATGTAACACGCCAGGAAAGCCTGAATAACCAGAAGTTCCAGAATAACAGTAAAGAACTGCTGAACAGCTGGAAATCAGCTGGCGACGTTACAGATGTACCGATGCTGTATTATGGCAGCGACAACTTTGTACTGCAGAACGGTAACCTTAACAGCCGCTTCCTGGAAGATGGCAAATTCCTGCGTGCCCAGAATATCGGGCTTGGTTATACAGTACCCGAAGCATTTGCACAACGCATGCGTTTATCCCGCCTGAGGGTATATGCACAGGTGCAGAATGCATTTGTGATAACCGGTTATTCGGGTCTTGATCCTGAGCTGAACAACATGACCCTTAACGCATCTAATGCAGCGGTTAACCGTCAGGTAGGTATCGATTACAATACCAACCCCGTTCCCCGTACCATTACTTTTGGCATTAACGTAGGTTTCTAAATAAATCAAGCAAAGTATATGAGAAAGTTATTGCAACATAAATATAATGCAGGCAAAACAGTGTTAGGCGTGGTTGTAATGGCGGCTGCACTGGCTTCCTGCGAAAAGTTTACAGAACTGCAGCCGAAGGCGCAGATACCGGAGGATCTTGTTTTCGTTGATTCGGCTAATATTGATCTGGCGGTAAATGGTATGTACAATAACGCAGCCGTAGGCAGCTATGCAGATAGCTACGCAGGCCGCGGTTATCCGTTTGGTGCAGCTGCGATCGAGCAGGATGAAATGCGTGGGGAAGATATGGTGAACCTCGCTACTTTTTACCAGATTACATACGAAGCAACCTATAACACTACTTCTGCCAACAACGTGGCGATGTGGCTGAACCTGTACTCACTGATCAACCAGGCCAATGTGCTGATAGAAGGCGTGCGGGAAGCAGGGCAGAACGGAGTGATCTCCGTTGACAGAGCAGAAAGGTTTGAGGCGGAGGCCCGATTCCTTCGTGCATTATCGCATCATGAACTGTTGCTCCATTTCAGCTTCCCTTACCTGGATGGTAACGGCAATAAGCCTGGTGTGCCGTATAGAGATATAGCTATTAATACGCCCGACCGTATAGAGGAGGGCAAAAAAGTAGGCCGCGGTACGGTGGCTGAAGTGTATACCAAAATCCTGGCTGATCTGGATTATGCAGAGGAAAAGCTGCCTAATTCAACTGCTTCATCCAGGTTGATCTCCCGCGCCAGTAAAGGGGCGGCTATAGCCCTTAAAACACGTATTAAACTACACCAGGGTGATTGGGCTGGTGTGATTACGGAAGGCACTAAACTGGGTACAAATGGCGCCGGGCCTGATTTTAGCAGCCCTATAGGCGGCTACGCGCTGACTGCCAGTCCGGATGAGCCGTTTACCAGCCAGGCAAACAACACTGAATCCATTTTCTCAATTGCCAATGGTGCGGCTTCTACGGCCAATGGCGGCGTGAATGGTGCACTGCCTAATATGTTTGGCCCTGCTGATAAAGGTGGTCGTGGCCTGGTGGCTACCAGCCCTAACCTTTACAATGCATCCTTCTGGGTAACCGGCGATAAGCGTCGTGAATTACTGCAAACGCAGCAACTGGTGCCTGCTACCTCCAGGTTCTATTTCAACTACAAGTACCGGGATTACATCAATAAAACTGACTGGGCGCCCATCATTCGTTATGCAGAAGTATTGCTGAACGTTGCCGAAGCGTATGCCCGTGAGAGTAATACCGCACAGGCCTTCCTTTTGCTGAATGCCGTACGAAACAGGTCTGTTCCCGAAGGAAGTGAGTTTACTACTCCGCCGGCTGACCTGGTGGGGGCAATACTGCAGGAGCGCCGCATCGAATTTGCGGGTGAAGGCCGCCGCTGGCCGGATATTCACCGCCTGCAGAAAGATCCCAACCCTGCTTACGCCATGGACGGTATTCCCGCAAAAGTGCTGACTATCAAAGGTGACGGATCTGAATATGACCTGGTAAACAGACCAGTGGTAACGCCTACAAAAGCGGCTATTCCGTATACGGATTTCCGTTTTCTCTGGCCTATACCTGCTACAGAAGTTGCCTCTAATCCTACCCTGGCAGGCCAGCAGAACGCCGGATATTGATATTGTCTAAAATGATCATAAAAATGGAAAAGCAGCCGGATTCTGGCTGCTTTTCCATTTTTAACATTTAAGTTGTAGATGTTAAATTGGTGCTAATTTTATATATTGCAGCGGTTTCTATCACGGAGTTAACAAAATTTTTAGTATTGAACTTGACCAAGATCGATATCTAGTACCCAGGGAAATTGTAGCAGCAAAATGACTTGTTTTTAGTTCCCTGATACCATTAGAGAGAAGCGCCTATGTAATAACGTAATACCTGTTGGTGAGAGTCCTTATGTACAAACACGATGTACTGCAAGACCCCGTCTAACCCTTTACTGACTTGCAGGCGCAAATTTGTTGGTTTTACTCAAATGCATAAACTATGTGTTCCGTATTTGCTTAGTAATCGCGTAAAGTATAACAAAACACTTAATCCAGAATCGCTTATGAAAAAAGCTCTACTGCTATGGCTCTTCATTGCCATGAGCGTTGTGCACGCTATCGCACAATCACGAACCGTTTCCGGACGGGTTGCCGACGAAACGGGGTCCCCACTACCAAGTGCTACGGTCGTTATAAAAGGTACCAGGATCGGTACCATGACTGATGCACAGGGAAATTACACATTAACAGTACCTGAAAATGTGAAGGCCAGCCACCTTACTGTCAGCATTGTTGGGTACGGAAGCACAACCGTAAACATATCTGATGCTGCGCAGGTGGTACTAAAGGCTTCATCTGAAGACATCGCAGAAGTAGTGGTGGTAGGTTACCAAACGATGAAGAGAGCGGATCTGACAAGCTCTGCCAGCACCGTAGGTGGAAAGGAAGTAGAGAATAAGCCCATTCCTTCCTTTACCCAGCTGTTACAGGGTAAAAGCCCTGGTTTACAGATTACCGGCGCCAGCGGCCGTCCGGGAAATAACGCATTTATCAGGATCAGGGGCCAGGGGTCTATCACTGCTTCTTCGGAGCCTATCATTGTGCTGGATGGAAATATTGTACCCTCCACTGTGTACAGCTCCATATCACCTGACGATATTGCTGATGTAACCGTATTAAAAGATGCTGCTGCGACATCGATATATGGTTCCAGGGGTTCAAACGGTGTGCTGATCGTTACCACAAAAAAAGGTAAAGGCGGACAGCCTGTGGTGAGTTATGGATTTCAGTACGGTATCAATGATGCCCTGAAACTGAAGAACCTCACTTTGATGGATGCTATGCAGAAACTGCAATACGAATATGCTGGAGAATACTACTCTGCTAATGGTATTCTGGATTCTATGATCGCTAACCGGATTGCTGCCGGTGAATATGCAGCAGGCACTGAGTTGCCCGACTTGACAGACGCCCAGCGCAACCAGCTCTGGACCATGGCTGCAAGCAGAGGCGCCGGCGACTGGAGGAAGTATATGCTGCCTACCGGTCATTATAAACGCCATGAGATTTCTGTATCAGGATCTTCCGATAAATTCAACTACTATCTCTCTGCTATCAAGAGCGATAACGATGGTGTGGTGTATGGCAACTACTTTAACCAGTTAGGCGGACGTCTGAACGTTGAGTACAGGCCGCATGATTGGCTGAAACTGGGAACAAATATGAGTGTAATTAATACTCGTACCAATTCAATCAGGGAGCTGTTCAACGGACAGGCAGCTTCTGCTTCTTCCCTGCTGTTGAATCCGTACGAGCCATTGTTGGGATCAGATGGTAAATACAATCTTACCAGTTTAGGCCAGAATGCAATGGAAACTACAGATCGTAATCCCAACACGCAAAACCCGACAGCCTACTTTGGTACTTTCTATGCGCAGGTAAGTCCAATAAAACACCTGACCTTGAAAACCCAGCTCGGTTTAACGTATTATACACTTTTCCAGGAATATTATCTGCAGCCTGGTTCTTACCTGGCTGATGTGCTGGGGTATAACCAGAAACGCGATAACGGCGCCAGGGATTTCAGGTACATCTTTACCAACACGGCTAACTGGCAGCAAACATTTGATGAAAAACACTCCATTAATATCCTGGCAGGTATGGAGTTCAATAAAGATAAATTCTATTCTTTCTCACTGACTGCAAGGAACTTCCCTACAGCTAGTGTAAATACCCTGGAGAACGGTGCAACACCTACCCAGGCCACTACCTCAAGGCAGGATTGGGCTGTAATATCCTATTTTGGATCAGCTCAGTATGATTATGAGAAGAAGTACTATTTAAACGTTTCCGGAAGAATTGACGGATCTTCCCGTTTTGGTAAGAACGTAAGATTTGCACAATTTGGCGCTGTCGGCCTTGCATGGGATGTTAAGAATGAAGAATTCCTGAAAGATAATGCTATCATAAGTGCATTGAAAATAAGGGGGTCTTATGGAACAAGCGGTAATGACCAATTTAGTCCATATGCTTCATTAGGTACATCAGCGCTGAACGTTAGCTATAATTCACAGCCTGCCTCCAGCCCCAACCAGTTACCGTCCCCGAACCTCACCTGGGAAAAGAGCAAGCAGACAGATCTCGGTCTTGACTTCGGTTTCCTGTATGACAGGATCACCGGTACAATTGATCTTTATAACAGGCAGACCTCATCTCTGCTGTATAGCGTTAATGTATCCCTCACAAGTGGTTTCCAGACCGTTGCCGGAAATGTGGGTGGCCTCCAGAATAGAGGGATTGAGCTTGCATTAAGCGGCGATATCATACGCAAGAAGGATCTTACCTGGACTGTGGGAGCTACCTATTCCTATGTGAAGAATAAAGTAACTGAGCTTTATTCAGACAATACGCCTGCTGCTAACAGCGCCAGCCTTTCCTTCCTGAAAGTGGGCGAACCCATTTTTGTTTATAAAATGGTACGCTGGGCTGGTGTAAATCCTGAAACAGGTAAAGAAGAGTATTACACGCTGGACGGTCATACAACGGATGTTTTCTCTGCATCAAATGCTGTGATCTTAAGTGGAAAATCTCCGCTGCCCAAATACTTCGGAAGCATTACTACCAATCTGAATTATAAAGGGTTTGACCTCTCCGGACAGTTATACTACTCAGGCGGTAACTACATCATGAACTATGTTTACCAGACAGGTGCGTCCGCCGGAGAAAGCATTATGAATCAGCAGTTTACCGAAGCACTTGACTATTGGAAAAAACCAGGTGATAAAGTGAGATACCCTAACCTGAATGATCTTACACAGAGATCAACATACGATACAGATAAATGGCTGGAAAAGGGCAACTATGTTACACTGCGTGACGTTACCCTGGGGTATAACTTTGACCAAAAGCTGCTTGCACGTACTCGATTTGTAAAGGGACTGCGCATCTACGCACAGGGAACCAACCTTTTACTGTTCACAAAGTATCATGGTTTGCCTGAAGTTGGCGAGGCTAACGGAGAATCATTAGCCGTTAATCCGGGTACCTACTCACTGTACAGCTATCCGCAGTTCAGATCATTTACTTTTGGCCTTAACGTGAAATTCTAAATTGAAACCAATGAGAAAAAGATATATTATTCTTACAGCTGCGCTGCTTCCGATCCTGGGCGCGTGCAGCAAGTCCGAACTGGACCTTTACCCCTATAACACCGCGGCGCAGGAGGTGGCATATGAAACGGAAGAGGATATGGAACTCGCTGTTAACGGTATGTACTATGGTATCAGGGCTTCCGGTAGTTACTACAACGGCACCTGGAATATTGTAGCAGATGCTATGTCTGACAATCTGATCATCAACCAGGCGGGCAGAAGGTCCCTGAATGATTATCAAAGGTGGAATCTGAAACCCGGCGCAACGGAGTATGGCCTTTTTGCAGGTGGTTATACAATGGCGAGGAGAGCAAATGCCATCCTGGAAAACATTGATAAATTTCCGGCTGGTCCTTTCCATGACAATACCAAAGGACAAGCTTTGGCTATCCGCGGGATGGTCTATTTTGATATGTCAAGAGTGTATGGTAAAACCTACACCAATGCTACTGACAACGATCTGACCATTCCCTATGTAACCACCACAGATCCGACTATTTTGCCCGCTAAAGAACCGGTGAAAGGGTTTTATGACAAGGTGCTTGCTGACCTGAACCAGGCACTGACATTGATCGATGCCAATAACGGAACAGGTAAATTAAATAAAGCCGCCGTTGCTGGCTTATTGTCCAGGGTAAACCTTTATAAGGGAGATTACGCCGCGGTCATCACAGCTGCAAATGCCGCATTGGGAGCTACTCCCGATCTGCCTGGTATTGCAGATTTTCCCAGGATCTGGACTGACCAGACAGAGAAAGGCGTACTGTTTAAGGTGATCAATAATCTAACAGATAACATAAATACACAAGGGGTTAACTATTATCAGCCTGTAAGTGGTGAGCTGAAGTCTGAGTATGTAGTGGAGTATAACTTTATGCAGTTGTTTACTGATGCAGACATACGCAAATCAACTTACATCAGAACAAGTCCCTTCTCAGGAAATGATTACAACAATGTGATCAAATACAATGGTGGAGCAGGCAAAGCGCAGGGCGTTTGTGATGCAAAAGTGCTGAGAACGGCAGAAGTATTATTGAACCGCGCCGAAGCATACTATAGGAGCGGTAATGAACCTGCAGCGCTGGCCGATCTGAATTTGTTAAAAGCAAACAGGTATACCGGTTTTACCGACATCAACCTGAGCGGCCAGGCATTGTTAGACGAAATCCTCAAAGAAAGGAGATTAGAGCTGGCTTTTGAAGGAGACCGGTTCTGGGATCTGAAACGCAGGCATCAGTCTATTCAAAGAGATGGAACAAAAGGTGACAGGGCAGACGGTTCAGGTATTCCATATGTGGCTACTGCACTGACACTGGATGCGGATGATTATCGTTTCCAGCTTCCTATCCCGATCGTAGAAACAAACTATAACAAGAACCTGGTACAGAATCCTGGTTACTAGTTTAGATTTATTAAGTGATTATAAACAAAAGAGGCAGGATCATCTCCTGCCTTTTTTGTTTATAATAAGATTAAACTAATTTATTTTACCACTTCCTTCAGCTTCTGTTCCAGCGCTTCTCCTCTTAAATTTGCCGCTATAATCTTTCCCTGCGGATCCAGTAAGAAGTTAGTAGGAATAGCATTAATGCCAAATAAAGGTACTACTGCAGAATCCCAGAATTTTAGATCGCTTACATGGTTCCAGCTCAGGCCATCTGCCTGTATCGCTTCTACCCAGGCTTCTTTCTTTTTGTCCAGCGATACACCCAACACCGTAAAATTCTTGTTCTTGTATTGCTGGTAAGCTTTTACCACGTTCGGGTTCTCCATACGGCAAGGTTTACACCAGCTCGCCCAGAAATCTACCAGTACATATTTGCCGCGGAAAGAGCTCAGGCTGATCTTTTTACCGGAAGGATCAGGCAGGGAGAAATCAGGGGCCACATCGCCCACCTTTACAGCGGTCATACTCTCTTCATCGCCGCCGCCCATTGCACCAGCCTGCTGCTCTATTTCGCTGAGACGAGCGCTGAGGCTGTGAACCAGGCTGTTTTCAGGGAAGCGTTTTTCTATATTGGTGATCACCTGTTTTTGCTGGATCAATGCGCTGGGATCATTTACCATGCTCAGTGCAAATACTGCATTAGCAGGATAAGGTGTTTTTTCTGCATAGCTGATGAAAGACTGCTGCAGGTCAGCTTCCTTTTGCTGCAGTGATTTCACTTTTTCCTGCAGTACACTGTCAGGTATGTTGGCGTTATGGAGACTGTCTACTGCACGCATTTCCATGGTCAGCGACTGTCCCTTTTCATTAGCTTCAATCAGCAGTTGCTGCAGGGCAGCAGACGCTTCTGAACCTTTAATGTTGATCTTGTCCAGCTGGTCATAATCGCCTTCAATATTCATGTCACCTGCGTCCAGTGCCAGGAGGATATACTTGCTGTTGCCAAACCGGATCCGGTAAAGGCCCTGTTCAGGAACGGTACCCTTCAGGGTAAATTTGCCGCTGGCGTCTTTCAGGCTGGTTGTATCTGCAATCTTTACCTCCTTTAGCGTCAGTTCTTCCAGGAACACGGGTCCCAGCGGGGCATTAGACAAATGCACGCTTATATTGAAGCTTCCTTTCTCAGCCTGCTGTCCGCAACTTGCGAGCAGCCCGCCAAGCGTAAGGCATAGTGCTACTTTTCTCATCTTGTATGTTATGCTCGGTCTCATAATAATGGCCAGTTTTTAAATTGTAATGACAGTTTCATCCAAAAGTAACAAACAATGAGCTACTTTAAGCGCTCAGCCAGCAATTGGTTGGTCAGCTTTGGATCTGCCTTGCCTTGCGAGCGCTTCATCACTTCACCTACAAACAACCCTATAAGTCCTTTCTTACCGGCTTTATACTCTGCAACCTTGCCAGGATACTTAGCCAATACCTCATCTATGATGGGCGTTATGTTATCTGCATTGGTATCCTGCAGCAGGTTCAGGGCAGTAGCAATTTCCAGCGCCTTTTTTCCGGGCTGCTGTATCATTTCCGGGAATATACGGGAAGAAGCGATGGAAAAGTTCACTTTGCCGCTTTCCACCAGCCCCATCAGGTCTGCCAGGGAGGCGGCCGGAAGCGGGAACTGTTCTGCACCTATGGAATGTTCGTTCAGGTACTGTTTTACAGGCCCTAACAACCAGTTGGCGGCTGCCTTGTACTGGGGGGAAACGGCTATCACCTGTGCAAAGTAGTCTGCAGTGGCTTTATCGTCGCACAATACCCGGGCATCATATTCCGGCAGTCCGTACTGTGTGGTGTACAGCTGTACCAGCTCATCCGGCAGCGCGGGCAGGGATGCTTTTATCGCAGCGAGGAATGCTGCAGTGAGCCTGAAAGGAGCCAGATCCGGCTCGGGAAAATAACGGTAGTCATTGGCCTCCTCTTTGGAGCGTAGCGGGAATGAACTGCCGTTGGCTGCATCAAAACTGCGGGTCTCCTGTACAATAGTGCCGTCGTTCTCTACCAGCTCTATTTGCCTTTTCACCTCATTCTCAATGGCTCTTTTCACATTGCGGATAGAGTTCATGTTTTTTACCTCTACCTTGGTACCCAGGGTGGTAGCGCCTTTAAGCCGGATAGATATATTGGCATCACAGCGCATGCTGCCCTCCTCCATGTTCCCGTCACATACGCCCAGGTAGCGTACCAGCCTGCGGAGGGCGGTCAGGTATGCGTAGGCCTCGTCGCCGGTGTGCAGGTCAGGTTCTGTTACGATCTCCACCAGCGGCACACCCGCCCGGTTATAGTCAACCATGGTGTTATCGGGCTCCTGGTCGTGTAAGGACTTACCTGCATCCTCTTCCAGGTGTATACGGTTCAGCTGAATATTCCGCTCTCCTTCTGCCGTAGTAATAGCCACATGGCCACCTACACAGATAGGCGCAGTATGTTGTGATACCTGGTAGCCCTTGGGCAGGTCAGGATAAAAATAGTTCTTGCGTGCAAAGTAGTTTTCTGCCGCTATCTCACAATGGCAGGCCAGACCCAGTTTAACAGCATATTCTACTGCTTTCTGGTTCATACGGGGCAGTGTTCCCGGGTGGCCCAGTGTAATGGGGCTGACATGGGTATTAGGCGCACCGCCAAACGCAGCGCTGTCGCTGCAGAATAACTTGCTTTCCGTGAGCAGCTGCGCATGTACCTCCAGCCCGATCACTGCTTCATATTTATTATAGTCTATCATGGGTAGAGGCGAAGATATAATATTTTTGAGCATCCCGCCAGGGGGCGGCCATATCCGCCTATTATGTAGTAACTTAAATAAAAAAACGTCCTATGACCAATGCCTCCTCCATAGGTGACATTTACAAGGCCCAGCAGGCATTCTTTGAGTCTGGCGCCACCCTGTCCTATGCCTTCCGGAAAACACAGCTCAGGCGGCTGAAGCAGGGCATTAAAAAACATGAAAACGCTATACTTGACGCCCTGCATAAGGATATGCACAAACACCCGGTAGAGGCGTATGGAAGTGAGGTTGGATTTTTATATACCGAAATTGACCATGTGCTGGGCAACCTGGCCAGGTGGATGCGCCCGCACGAGGTGACCAGCCCCCTGGAACATTACCCCAGCCACAGTAAGATCATACGTGCTCCCCTGGGACTTACCCTGATCATTGCCCCCTGGAACTACCCTTTTCAGCTGCTGATGGCCCCCCTGGTAGGCGCAATTGCAGGGGGCAACTGTGCCATTCTCAAACCCTCAGAGCTGGCGCCCGCAACGGCGGCGGTAATGGAGCAACTGGTGCGCGAAATATTTGATCCGGCTTATATTACCTTGCTGCAGGGAGAGGGCAGCCACTTGATTCCCGCCCTCATGACCTACCGCTTTGATCATGTGTTCTTCACCGGCAGTGCAGGCATTGGTAAAAAGGTGCTGGAAATGGCGGCGCCGCATCTGACGCCCGTTACCCTGGAGCTGGGAGGTAAATCTCCCTGCGTGGTAGATGACAAGGCTAATATAAAGGTAGCTGCACGGCGTATTGTATGGGGCAAGTTCTGGAATGCCGGCCAAACCTGCGTAGCACCTGATTATGTGCTGGTGCACAACCGTGTAAGGGCCGCGCTCATCGCAGCCATGGAGCAGGCCATTGTGCAGTTTTACGGAGAAGATCCATCGCAAAGCCCTGATTATGCCCGTATTATAAACGACCGGCGTTTTGAGGCGCTGGAAGCATACCTGCAGCAGGGCAGTATCATTCACGGTGGCATTGCAGATAGAAAATCACGCTATATAGCGCCCACCCTGATGGAAGAGGTGGATTTGTCGGCGCCCCTGATGCAGGAAGAGATTTTCGGGCCCATATTGCCCATCATCGCCTTTAATGAGCTGTCTGAGGCTATACAGCTGATCCGCAGCCACCCCTATCCCTTATCACTTTATATATTCTCCAAAAGGGCCTCCACCTGTAAAATATTGGAAGAACAGCTGCGCTTTGGCGGCGGCTGTGTTAATAACACCCTGGTACACCTTACCAACCCTGAGCTGCCCTTTGGCGGGGTAGGGCATAGCGGGATGGGCCATTATCACGGCCGTTTCAGTTTTGAAACGTTCACCCATCCCAAAGGCATTATGCGCACCGCCACCTGGCTGGATGTTCCGGTGAAATACGCTCCCTTTAAGAAGAAGCTGAAGTATGTGAAGATGCTGGTAAAATGAAAACCCCCGCATCGCCGGATGACGAACGGGGGTATTACACACTTAAAACCATATCAAATCAATCTGCGGGCGCAGATGTGCAAACAACGAATGAAAATTGTCAGCACATCCGGATATTAAAGATCAGCTTTGTTTAAATGCTTCGGAACGGTAATGGTTAACTGCTGCTCTTTGTTGTTGCGTTTAACCTTTGCCGTTAATGTACCCTTGTCTTTATTCTCCCTGTATGTATTCGCCACATCCCCGGCTGAATTCACCTCAGCGCCTGCTAGTTCCGTTATAATATCATTTTCCTTAAAGCCTGCTTTCTCGGCGGCAGAACCTGCTGTTACGCTTAATACACGCACGCCTTTACCTTCTTCGGTATCCTGTACAGATAAACCAAGGCGGGTGTCATTACGATCATTGCCGAACCATTTGAAGTAATTGTCGCCGAAACCGGGCCCGTTACGCGGGTTGCGGAAACGGAAGAAGTTATTGTTGCCGGGGCCTGGTGTGAAATTGAACCTGCCCAGATCTTTGCGTTCATCCAATGTAACGGTTACCTTCTGCTCCTTTTTATTACGCAGGTAGGTAACGGTCACCTTATCACCAGGGTCGTATTCGCCGATCTTCTCAAACAGATCCTGGGGCTCGGCTATTTTGTCTGCATCAACCCCTGTGATCACATCTCCTTTCTTCAGGCCTGCCTTTTCCGCTGCGCTACCCGGAGATACGTCCCTGATCGTTACCCCCGCCGCCTCTTTTTTCTCAGTAATTACGCCCAGCAGCGCCTTTCCGCCGCGTATACTGCCATCCTCCTCATCGTCATTATTGAAAAATTGCAGGCCCCGGTGCGGGTTGTCAAAAGAAAAAGTATTGCCATCCATTGGCCTGATCTTACGGCGATATACAGAAATGTCGCCATCCTGGTAATCATCCAACTTCTTACCATCCACCCATACTTCCCCATCTCTGATCTCGATAGTGACTTTTCCATCTTGGTTGTTCTTAGGTTTGATAACAATCTCATCATACTCGCCCAGTTTATCGCTTTTTTGCTTGCCGGAATCTTGCGCCTTTACAGCAGGTGTGAGGGCGAAAATCCCACAGGTTAGTCCTGCAAGGGTTAGTACTTGGAGTAACTTTTTCATAAACAAAACAATATTTTTATAAACTTATGAAGCAAATTTAAAGGCTGGGGCAAATAAGGAAAAGTTAAAAGGGCCCCGGTGAGACTTAACAGAATGTTAAAATAAGTCCCCTGAAACACGAAGCCCGTACAGCACTTTCCTGCTATACGGGCTGCACTATTCTAAATTATTAACGTTTAATTATTAATTAAAGCCTTCACCTTTTCCACCACCTCCTGTAATCTGCTGGTATCCTGGCCGCCCGCGGTAGCAAAAGATGATTGTCCTCCTCCTCCGCCTTTGATGAGTGGCGCCACCTGTTCTTTAATGATCTTAGGCGCATCCCAGCCTTTTGTGCTTACAAGGTTTTCGGCAATCAGCAGCGCAACACTGGCTTTGCCGTTTACATCCGCAGCCAATATTACTACGTGATTGTCAATATGCCTCAGGGCGGTGCCCAGTTGTTTTAATGAATCAGCATTCCCTACTTTCACTACGTGGCCAATGAAATTCAAGCCATTGATCGCTGTTACCTGTTTTTTCAGGCTGGCGGCCAGCTCGTTCACTTTCTCCAGTTCCACCTGGGCCAGTTGTTTTTCCAGACCTGTTTTTTCCTGCAGCAGGTTTTCAAAGGCCTTTACCGGTTCTTTAGGATTCTTCAGTACGGCCTTTATCTCTTTCAGCTGCTGCAGCTGCCCATTCACATAAGCCAGGGCTTTGGCGCCGGTAACAGCTTCTACACGGCGTACGCCTGCGGCTACCGCGCCTTCGCTGATGAATTTAAACAGGCCCAGCTCTCCCGTAGCGCCTACATGGGTACCCCCGCACAGTTCAATGGAGTAGGAAGGGTCCATGATCACCACCCGTACCGTGTCACCATATTTTTCTCCAAATAGGGCCATGGCGCCCAGTTGCAGGGCTTCTTCCCGCGGCATTTCCTGGATCACTACAGGAATGTTCTGCCGGATCTTTTCATTCACAATTTCTTCTATCCTGGCCAGTTCCTCCTCGCTCACCTTGGCAAAGTGCGAAAAGTCGAAACGCAGGTAATCGGCATTCACCAGTGATCCTTTCTGGGCTACATGAGTGCCCAGTACCTGGCGTAAGGCCGCATGTAACAGGTGGGTGGCGGAATGGTGGCGGGCAGTATCCTGTCTTTTTTCGCGGGCAATGATCGCCTTCACGGGCACATTTACCTCAGCGGGAAGGGTATCCGTAAAGTGAACGGTCAGGTCGTTCTCCTTTTTGGTATCGGTAACGGCAATGGTTTCCCCATCAAACAGCAGCACACCGGTATCGCCTGCCTGGCCGCCGCTTTCTGCATAGAAGGGGGTTTGTTCCAGTACCAGTTGGTATTGTTCTTTGCCTTTGGCTTTTATTTTACGGTATTTGGTAACGCGGGTGGTGTTTTCCAGCAGTTCATACCCTACAAAAGTTGTGGCAGGCACTTCGTCCAGCACTATCCAGTCGCCGGTATCCAGTTCTGTAGCAGCACGGGAACGGTTTTTCTGTTGCTGCATTTCAACATTGAAGCCTTTCTCATCAACCGTAAATCCTTTCTCCGCAGCAATCAGGTTGGTCAGATCCAGGGGAAAGCCGTAGGTATCGTACAGTTCAAAAGCAGTTTTACCGTCTATGCTTTTGGTGCGGGCGGTGCTGATCACATCTTCTATGCGGCGGATACCACTTTCCAGCGTGCGGAGGAAATTGTTCTCCTCTTCATAAACTACCTTTTTTACAAAGTCTACCTGTTGCTGCAGTTCAGGGAATACCTTGTCAAATTGCTCCGCCAGCACGGGAACCAGCTCATGCAGCAAAGGTTTTTTAGCGTCCAGGAAGGAGTAGTAATAACGTACGGCCCTGCGCAGAATGCGGCGTATCACGTAGCCCGCACCTGTGTTGGAGGGCAGTTGTCCGTCGGCTATGGTAAAGGAAATAGCGCGCAGGTGGTCTGCAATTACACGGAAGGCTACGTCTTGCCTGGTATCAGTGCCTTTATAGGTATGGCCGGTCAGTTTTTCGGTAGCATGGATGGTGCCCATGAACAGGTCGGTGTCATAGTTGGAGGTTTTTCCCTGTAACACCCTCACCAAGCGCTCCAGGCCCATACCTGTGTCCACATGTTTGGCGGGCAGCGGTTCCAGGCTGCCGTCTTTCAGGCGGTTAAACTGCATGAATACGTTGTTCCAGATCTCTATTACCTGCGGATGATCTGCATTCACCAGTTCGCGTCCGTCTTGCTGCTGCCTTTCTGCATCAGGGCGGCAGTCTACATGTATTTCAGAGCAGGGACCACATGGGCCAGTGTCTCCCATCTCCCAGAAATTGTCTTTTTTGTTGCCCAGCAGGATCCTGTCTTCAGCAATATGCTGCTTCCAGCAATTATAGGCTTCCTCGTCCTTCGGCAGCTGCTCTTTTGCATCTCCCTCAAAAACAGTTACATACAACCTGTCTTTGGGTAATTGATAGATTTCTGTCAGCAGTTCCCAGCTCCAGGCAATGGCTTCCTGTTTGAAATAGTCGCCAAAGCTCCAGTTGCCCAGCATTTCAAACATGGTATGGTGGTAGGTGTCTATCCCTACTTCCTCCAGGTCGTTATGTTTGCCGCTAACCCGCAGGCATTTCTGGGTATCCGCCACCCGGGTATGCGCCGGGGTTTTGTTGCCCAGGAAATAGTCCTTGAACTGGTTCATCCCCGCATTGGTAAATAAAAGCGTAGGGTCATTCTTTACCACGATGGGGGCAGAAGGCACGATCTGGTGCCCTTTGGAAGCAAAAAAGTCCAGGAATTGCTGACGGATCTCGGATGCTGTCATAAAATATTATAGCCTATTAATATGTATTTTTACCTATATAAATTGCGTCTGGTGTAAAATTGCCGTTAATTTGTATTTTGCACGCCCCGCTATTCCAGCAAATTAGGTTGTGTTTGCAGGAAGGAGTGCAAAAATATCGAAACCTATAAGATTATTCAAATAAGCTGTTAGCCATTAGCGTTTAGCTCTTAGCTGTTGGGAGTGTAAGAGCGGATGCATGATGCTGGCAGCTAAAAGTCAATAGCTAAGCGCTGCAAATGAAGAAGGTCAAATATTTCTATAATACCCAGACGCTGAAGTACGAGAAGCTCGTAGTTTCGGTACGGGTCAAGATATTACGGATCCTCGGGTTTATATCGGCCGCCATTGTTACCGGCGTCCTTTTTCTGTCAGCATCCTACCGCTTCCTGGATTCTCCCAAGGAAAAGTCGCTGCGCCGTGAGATTGACAATATGAAGGAACGGTATGAGGCGCTGGAGCACCGTATGAACGAGGCCAAAAGCCAGCTGGTTGAATTGCAGCGTCGCGATAACCAGATCTACCGGGTGATATTTGAAGCTTCCCCGATTCCCGACAGCACCCGTGCGGGTAAGGTAGAAAAAGACGAAGAGCTGGCGCAACTCCAGTCTTTCGCCAGTAGCGACATCATCGCCAGCACGGCCATGTTGCTGAAAGAACTGATGAACCGCATCAAGTCGCAGGAAAAATCTTACAGCGAGATAGACGACCTGGTAAAGAACAAACAAAAGATGCTCGCCTCTATACCTGCCATACAGCCGGTATCCAATAAAGATCTGAAACGCATCGCTTCCGGATTCGGCTACCGTATCGATCCTATATATAAAACGGTGAAATTTCACGCCGGTCTTGATTTTACAGCTCCCAGCGGCACACCTATCTACGCCACCGGCGATGGAGTGGTGGAAGAAGCTAGTCTCAGCGACGTAGGCTATGGCAACCACGTGGTAGTAAGACATGGATATGGTTATAAAACGCTCTACGGCCATATGCTGCGTACTAAAGTGAAGAATGGCCAGGCTGTAAAAAGAGGCGATGTGCTGGGCTGGGTAGGCAGTACCGGAAAATCCACCGGTCCCCATTGCCATTACGAAGTCATGAAGAACGGGGAGAAGGTAGACCCTGTATATTTTTTCTTTAATGATCTTTCTCCGGAAGAATTTGACAGGATGTTGAAGATTGCCAGGTCTGGTAATCAATCTTTTGATTAATTTGCCGCTAATATGCCCGGGGCTTCCGGAATTTGGCTTGGCTTTTGACGTTTGGGCTATGAAATCCGGAACTTGGAATTTGGAATCTCCTAATTGATTTCTGCCATGATGCACCAATTGGACCTTTTCGGCTCCCTGGAACCAGCACCGCCAACGGTGCCAAGCGCAGTAGCAGTCATAGCGCCGCCTCAGCCCAGGGTTGCCGCAGCAGAAAAAGCGGCCGCTGTTCCGGAAGAAACAACAGTAACCGTATCTGCAGTACCGCAAAAAAAGAAGCGGGGGCGTAAATCTTTGAAAGAAGTAAGTGAGGATACAGATGTGATGAAAGAACTTGACAAGATGACGCTGGATAAACAATACTACTCCATTAGTGAAGTAGCTGGCATGTTCCGCGTAAATACCTCCCTCATCCGCTATTGGGAAAACGAATTTGATATACTGCAACCCAAAAAGAACCGCAAGGGGGATCGCCTGTTCCGCCAAGAAGATATTCAGCACCTGAAGCTGATCTATCACCTGCTGCGGGAAAGGAAGTATACAATAGAAGGCGCAAAACAAAAACTCAGGGAAGACAAAAAGTTAGCCGCCCGGAATTTTGAAATGGTACAGGCTTTGCTTAAAGTAAGAGGGTTTCTGACAGAACTCAAAGATCAATTATAAAAAAATGGTTATGCGATTAAAAACTTTATTACTGGGAGGAACGCTGTTATTTTTTGTTAGCCTTGCCTGGGCGCAGAATGGAGGAAGCGGCGGTAAGGTACTGAAAGGCAAATTGGATCTGAAAACCTTAACAAGCGATACTGCCTATGCCTGGTTCTATACCGGTGTTAATAAATATCAACCTAACGACAATATGTTGAACTATATCAAGTCTAACCGCGAAAAGTTCAATGTTGTGGCTTTGATAGGTACCTGGGACCAACAAAGCCGCGTACTGTTCCCTCAGCTGTATAAAGTAATGGTGCTGGCTGGCAGCCCGGAAACACAAATGCTGATCTTTGGTGCAGATGAAAAACTGGATACCGGCGCACCGGTTGAATATAAGCTGAAAAGAGTGCCCACCTTCATCATATTGAAAGAAGGAAAGGAGCTGGGCCGCATCTCCGGTAATGTGGATGAATCTATCGAAGCAGACATCGCAAAAATCCTTTTGAAAGCTGACAAGAAAGAGAAAGGAGACGACTGATCTGCCGATCCTCATATATCAATGTGCTGATGAATTTTTCATCAGCACATTTTTTTTATACCAGCCCCTCGTTAATTTGCCGTCATCTCGATCTTGGTGGTAGGAAGTTTCACACCATGCTGCTCCAACAGTTGTATAATGCCCAGGTTAATGGATTCCCGCAGCCTGGCGTATTGTGCGCCTTCAATAATATAAGTGTTGTAGACGATCTGCACCAGGTAAGTGTCTTTGTTAAAATCATGCAGGTTCGCAACATACCCGGGCAGTATGCTGTTATTACTGCCCAGGAGCTGCTGAATGTCGCGCAGTAATTGAATAACGGTAGCAGAAGGCGTTTCAGTAGGCAGCTCCAGTTTCAGCGCTACCCGCTGTTGCGTACGCAGTGTAAGGTTGTCAAGAATGCTGTCTACCATCTTCTTGTTAGGCACCGTAACAAAGGTCTTTTCCAGTGTGCGGATGCGCGTGCTGCGTAAACCGATCTTTTCTACCGTGCCCTGGTAGGAGTCTACCTTAACGCTGTCTCCTACCCGGAAAGGCTTGTCAAAGAAGATAATGAAAGAGCCGATCAGGTTCTCTATACTTTCCTTGGCGGCGAGTGCAAGGGCTGCTGCACCAATACCAAGGCCTGCTATCAGCTTGTTTACCAGCTCAGAACCAAATAACACCCTTATCAGAACAATAATGCCTAATATGGAAATAATGGCTTTAAAGAAATCCCGGAAAAAGACGACAAACTGGTTATCCGTCATATCCGGCGTCAGGTCTGCCTGCTTTTCGAGTATCAGCGCCACAAAGTCAATAAGGCGCAGCAGTATCCACAAAATACATACGCAGAAGGCTATCTGCTGCAGGGTGTCTGCCAGGTTTTTCAGCTTGTACTGGTTATAGATCTTGAAGTTCAGTTCAGGCGGGAAATGGAAATGCTCTATCGTCAGCAGAAAAGTTACCAGCAGCAGGAAATACTCCAGTGGGCGTAACAACAAATTGGTGAGTTCTGCCCGCTCTATCTGTGGAGATAAATGTTTCAAAAAGCTATAAACGCCCGAAGCAATACCTTTTGACAGGTATCGTTTTACAGAGAACACGGCGATTAAAATGATCGCCATTATCAGGTAATTGCGTACGGGGTTGCCCAATATTACCTGGTCCAGAAACGTATTCATTTATTTTGTTATTCAGAGTGCAAAAATAACCGTTCTCTTTAGGAAACCTACACTCCATATAACCTCCACATACCTCCCTGGGTACTACACCAGGCGTTTACACTGGTGCTGTTCTATCAGCACCACCCCTGGTTTTTTCCCGGGGGCAAAACTGCCATAACGTTCCGCTATACCCAGCGCTTTTGCGCCGTTCAGTGTGGCCCATTGCAGTATTTCCGTTAACGGGATGGAGGGGAAATGCTGTTGTATGGTCTGTATCTCTTTCCAGACAGACAGCTGGTGGTTGGAAGCCAGGCTGTCGGTACCAAGTGTGAGGGTACACTGCTGGCGGCGCAGCAGCATAATATCCGGCAGGCGATTCTCAATATAAAGGTTGGCCTGTGGGCAAAGGCACCAGTAAACAGGCAATGTACGCTGCCGGGCCGCCAGGATATCCTCTTCAGATGTAAAGGTGTTATGCACCAGTAACAAGGGGCTGCCATCAAGGTAAGGTAAACAGGCTTTAAGGCTGCTGGTAAGAGAAGGCTTGAAACCACTGATATCCATACCAAAATGCTGGTAAAAGTCCAGGAAAGGCCCTGTTTTGCTAAGGTAAAGCTCATTTTCTGCCGGGGTCTCCTGGTTGTGTATGGTAAGGGGCGTATTGCCTGGCAAGGCGGCCAGCAGGCCAAACAGGGTAGCGCTTACAGAATAGGGGGCATGTGGCGCAAGAGAGCAGCTGTGAAGCGCCCCGTTGATCTCCCTGAACTGGCGGTAAACCTCCATGCTTTGCTCAAATCTTTTTTCCGCCGCGGCATCTATAAAACCCATGCATTCTATAAAGGAATGATAATACAGGCGGTTTCCCTTTTTATGGGCCAGTGTGGCGGTGCCGTTGCAGATATCGCCTACGGCGGAAATGCCCTCCTCCCACATCCGGGTGGCAGCTGCTTCCATCATTGCTGCTGCCGAAACCGGGCCATTGTGATCGCCCCGCTGCGTCATTACCGCTGTAAGAAATGCGGGTAGCCCGGTTTTTTCAGGAATCAGGCCCTGCATATGGGATAGCTCCAGGTGGCAATGGGTATTGATGAAACCAGGGCACAACATGCCATCCAGCTCCTGTACGCCCTCACCTGCTGCCGCTTTGTCCACAATATCCAGTATGGTGCCTCCGGTATCAAGCACCAGTACTTTATCATCGCCTAGTAAGCGTGTTCCGTCAAATAGTTCCCTGCCGCTTAATTTTATAGGTTCGGGCATGTCCGTTTCGGATGGTTTATAATTAAAAATCAAATTTTATTCAGCGTAAATGATGTTAATTTTGCACTCCCGGCTACCCCGGGATGATTTTCAAAGATAATTATGATAGATAAACTTGAAGCGATAAAAGGCCGGTTTGATCAGGTAGCCCTGGCGCTGACCAACCCGGAGATAGTAAGCGATAACAAGCAGTTTAGTAAGCTGAGTAAGGAGTACAGGCAGCTGGAAAAGGTAGTGAAGGCCTACGATGCCTATCGCAAGCTGCTTGACGCTATTGCTTTTAACAAGGAAGCCCTGGAAAGCGGGGATGAAGAAATGCGGGAGCTGGCTAAGGAAGAAACAGAAGGGTTGCACCAGCAAAAAGAAGAGCAGGAGGCAGAGATCCGCAACCTGCTGATCCCCAAAGACCCCCAGGACGAAAAAAATGCCATACTCGAAATACGGGGCGGCACCGGGGGCGATGAAGCCGCTCTTTTTGCGGGCGACCTGCTGCGTATGTACCTGCGCTACTGTGAAACCAGGGGCTGGAGCACCAATATTATGAGCGAAACCCCCGGGGCGGTTGGCGGTTATAAAGAGGTTGCCGTTGAAGTGAACGGGGATGATGTATATGGCATCCTCAAGTTCGAGTCTGGCGTGCATCGCGTACAGCGCGTGCCCGCTACCGAAGCTTCAGGGCGGGTGCACACTTCTGCCGCCACGGTGGCAGTACTGCCCGAAGCCGATGAAGTTGACGTGGAAATAAGGGAGGCAGATATTAAAATGGATACCTTCCGCTCCTCCGGTGCAGGTGGTCAGCACGTAAACAAAACAGAATCTGCCGTACGTCTTACGCACATTCCAACAGGAACGGTGGTAGAGTGCCAGGAAGGCCGCAGCCAGCACTCCAACAGGGATATCGCCATGAAGATGTTACGTACCCGTATATACGAAGCCGCTGTGCGCAGGCATGAAGAGGCTATCGCTTCCCAGCGTAAAAGCCTTGTGTCAACCGGCGACCGCTCCGCCAAGATCCGTACCTATAACTTTCCTCAGGGTCGTGTAACAGATCACCGTATCGGGATGACCATCTACAACCTCGATGCTTTCATGAACGGAGATATCCATGAAATGATCGAAGCCCTCCAGTTTGCCGAAAACGCGGAAAAGCTGAAGCAGGGAGCCTGATAACGTTCATAACCCATGGATGTGCCGGGTAAACAGGGGCTCACTTAAACAATTTAGTTGCAAAGCCTGTTTAACAAAAGGACTCACAAACCATATCATCATGCTGGAACAATTACTCAGTCTCGTTAAAGAGCAGGCACAGGGCCCGGTGGTAGACAACCCGATTGTGCCCAATGAACAGAATGATGCAGTGATCAATGCTGCTACTGCATCTATTGCTTCCGGTCTGCAGGAAGAAATTGCCAACGGTAATGCCAGCCAGGTAGTAGGTCTACTGGGCGGCGCCGGATCGGCTCCCGACCCGCAAAACCCGGTGGTCAACAGAATATCCGGCAATTTTGTGGACACTCTTCTTCAGAAATTCAACCTGGACGCCGGCACTGCCACAAAGATCGCTGCCACGCTCATCCCCTCTGTATTGGGGTCCCTGGTAAAAAAGACCAATGATCCTAATGACAACAGCTTCAACCTGCAAAGCATCCTTAACTCACTGACCGGTGGCAAAGCCCAGGGATTGGACCTGTCTGGTATCCTTGGAAGGCTAGCCGGCGGCGGATTGGATAAGGATGGAGATGGCGATGTTGACCTGCAGGACCTGATGGGTATGCTTTCTTCCGGCGCCCGGCAACAACAGCAACAGCAACAACAGCCCTCTTCCGGCGGCCTGGGTGATATGTTGAAAAACCTGCTGGGATGATGCCCGTTTATATGGCCTTATTTATCCACATGCCTATCGTGTGAATAAATTTACATGCACATACTTTGTTAAGATTCAATAAACTATAACCACAACATGGAATTTGGCAAAGTATTTGAATTTCCAAAACAGAATCAGTTTTAGGCCTGATAATTAACCATTGATAAAATCAAAAAACATACGGATGAAACAAAAATTCAATGCAATAGTAGCTGTAGCATTATCCGCTACCGTACTCTTTGGCTGTAGCACCTGGCAAGGGATGGATAATACTAAGAAAGGCGCTGTAATTGGCGTTGGTGGTGGTGCTGCAACTGGTGCCGCTATCGGTAAAGCCGCAGGTAATACCGCGCTTGGCGCTATCATCGGTGCTGCCGTAGGTGGTACCGCTGGTGTACTGATCGGTAAGAAGATGGATAAACAGGCACAGGAGATCAAGAATGAAGTACCCAACGCACAGGTAGAACGCGTGGGCGAAGGTATCAATGTAACATTCGCTTCAGGAGTACTTTTCGGTTTTGACAAATCAGATCTTACAGCTACCGCCCAGTCCAACATCCGGGAGCTGGCCCAGATCCTGAACAAGTATCCTGATACTTATGTTCGCGTTGAAGGCCATACAGATGATAAAGGTACAGACGAGTATAACGAAGGTCTCTCTGAAAGGCGTGCCAATGCAGTAGCTGCTTATCTGCGTGCACAGGGCGTGGCTGCCAACCGTGTACAGGCTTACTGGTACGGTGAAAAACAACCTAAGTTCCCGAACGATACGGAAGAGAACAGGGCGAAGAACCGCCGTGTGGAATTCTCGATCTTCGCAAATGAAAAGATGAAACAGGAAGCACAAAACGAAGCTATCAAACAATAGGAATAGATCACTTATTTCTCATAAAACGATAGGTCACATTCCCTCCGGCTATCCGGGGGGAATTTTTTTGCCCCTACTGAACGGTAGCAGTCCGGGGTTTCAGAAACCATCTGCGGAAGAGCTTAAAAGCCCATACACCGGCAATAGCACCCAGTGTATCAGCTGCAGCATCGCGCATATCAAAGCTGCGGTCAACGGTATAGTACTTCTGAATAAACTCAATGGCCAGTCCATATAAAGCAGCGCTTAATACAAATACGAGCAGCATCAGGGCTGGTACGTTTTTTTTCTGGCGATAGTATCCCAAGGCCAGGAAAAATACGATACCGCCAAACAGCCCGAAATGCACCAGCTTATCCAGGTTTTTAATACTGAACCAGCCCGTATGTGGAACGTCTTTGCCTGGTAATGTGCAAAGCACAAGAATGAGTATGATCCATAAAATAGCGGGTATGTAATATCGTAGTGCCTTCATTCCTGGTCTTTCTGTTTGTAAGTGCTGCATAAAGTAAGAAGTATGCAGTCAGAAGTGAAGAACATCTTCGTACTGCATACTTCTTGTGGCTTATAGCCTTTTGTTATTATTCGCCTACTAATGCCTGGTAAGCGGCCGCATCCAGCAGAGCTTCCACATCAGCAGGGTTCTTAACGGTCATTTTAACCATCCAGCCTTCTCCATACGGATCTGTGTTCACCAGTTCTGGCTCGCTTTCCAGCTGAGCGTTAAGCTCATTAATGGTGCCGGCAACAGGAAGGAACAGGTCGGAAACAGTTTTAACTGCTTCTACGGTGCCAAATACATCCTCGGCTTCCAGCGTTTTACCCACGGTAGGAATATCAACAAATACAATATCGCCCAGTTCACGTTGCGCAAATTCAGTGATGCCAATGGTGGCTGTATTACCTTCTAACAATATCCATTCGTGGTCCTTAGTGTACCGCAGGTTTGATGGAAAATTCATAGCTGTTTTGATTTTAGGGGTAAAAGTAATGAAATTACAAAACACTGCAAGCAGTGCGCTCCCTGCAGAACAAGATGAAATGGTTAAAACAGCAGCCACTTCTTTACCAAACGAATCTTCATGGGTACATTGGTAAGCGGCCGGTCGTTCCCATCTGTTTTAACGGCGGCTATCTTGTCTATCACATCCATCCCTTTTATTACCTGCCCAAAAACAGTATAGCGCTGGTCCAGCTGTGGTGTGCCGCCCTGGGTTTTATATACTTCACGTTGGTCTACCGGTATCTTACGGCCACCTAACCTGGTTTGTTCAAGCTTGTCAAGTTCAGCGTCTGTCCACCGTTTGCCCTGTACAATGTAGAACTGGCAACCCGAAGACGCTTTGGCGGGGTTTTCATCACGGGCTGCCGCCAGTACCCCTTTGCGGTGAAAAAGGTCCAGCCGGAACTCAGCAGGTACGGTATAGCCGTTCTCTCCATTGCCCAGTATGGCGCCCGGCCTGGCATGCCTTGATTCGGGATCACCACCCTGTATCATAAAAGTATTGATCACACGGTGAAACAACAGGCTGTCGTAAAAATGTTCTTTCACCAGTTTAATGAAGTTATCACGGTGCTGAGGCGTCTGATCATAAAGAAGGATGATCATCGTACCATAAGGGGTCTGCACTTTTACTTTCCGGTGCTTGCTCATGGCGCCTGTAGCAGCGCCTAGCAGGAGTAGTAACAATAACAATCTTTTCATAAAGAATATCCAGTAGTTAGTCGTTAATGGTCAGTTGCTGGTAAGTTACAATAAGCTTCCTGAATCCGCTTCAATGGCTAACAGCTAATAGCTAGCCGCTAACAGCTTTTTTATACAGCCAGTCCGTATCCAGCTGGCTGCCCACCATGAAACTATGCTCGCCAAATCTTTCAAAACCTTCTCTCTCGTAAAAAGCGCGGGCTTTTGTATTGTGTTCCCATACACCCAGCCAGATACAATTTACCTGGTGTTCCCTGGCCACTGCATAAGCGTGGTGTATAAGCGCTTTGCCCAGCTTGAAGCCCTGGAAGGCCTGCAGCACATAGATCTTCTCCAGCTCCATTACAGGTGTGGGCAAAGTGGCGCCAGCCTTATCATCGGGCTGTTTATCCATATTCAGCTTCAGGAACCCCGCCGGGGCATTGTCGTAATAGCAGATATAATAACGGGCGTTTCCCTTCAACAGTTCCTGCTTTAAAATCTCAGGGCTTTTTTTGTCGCTGAGAAAGGCTTTCAGGTCTTCCGGGCTGTAAACGTGGCGAAAGGTCTCTGTAAAAGTTTGTTGCTCCAGTACTACCAGGGTATCCAGCATATCCGGTTGCACGGGGCGGATAACGATTGCAGGTGTCATGTGTCTGTTTTACTCGTCTTCTTCCTCAAAGTACGCAATGATATGCTCCTGCAGAAATCTTTCCTGTTCCGCCAGTCCCATTTTAGGAACGGGCTGCACTTCCTTAAAATGTGGCCACCCATCGGCATCATATCCCTCCAACGCAAAATAGCCGCTTTGACTCAGCAAAGTGCAGGTGGCTACATGCATCAGGTCCTGCTTCTGCTCTTTGGTAAATTTCTTCTTCAGTTTACCCAGCTCCTGCACACCTATAAGAAAGAGGATCGCCTCCATGTTGGGGGTTTTGCCAAACCTTTCGGTCAGCATCTGCTCTACACGTTTCCAGCGCAGCTCAAAGTCGTTCATACTATATATTTGAAGGTTAGATGATTGATTGTTAGCCGCAAAGGTACGTTATAAAAAAAGATGATATAAATATGCCGGGGCTTTATTAACTTGGGGGCCGCCTGCGGCTCTTACCAATTAAGCCGTTACAGATTACGGATTTTTATTACAGATAATGAAGTTTCGCTATAAACGATTTCGTAATTTGTAACTCCCTAACCCGCAGGTGTAATTTAACGGCATTTTAACTGCCTGGAAGCCCTGTGGTACAGTGTTTTGGGTAGAGAATGTTTATTTTAGCAATCCTGAAAAATAAATGCATAGCATGGAGAATACATCGCAAGACATCCGTCAATTGAATGAAAAGATCCATCAGGCCAGCGCATTCGTAGACCTGTTAAATATGGAGCTGGGAAAAGTGATTGTTGGCCAGCGCTACATGGTAGAACGTTTGCTGATAGGCCTGCTTGCTCAGGGCCACGTACTCCTGGAAGGTGTGCCCGGGCTTGCTAAAACTTTGTCCATCAAATCCTTATCATCTGCAATCAATGCAAGGTTCAGCCGTATTCAGTTCACACCAGACCTGTTACCGGCCGACGTAATAGGCACCATGATATATAACCAGCAGCGCAACGAATTTGTAGTGCGCAGAGGTCCCATCTTCGCCAATTTCATACTGGCGGATGAGATCAACCGCGCCCCAGCAAAAGTACAGAGCGCCCTGCTGGAAGCCATGCAGGAAAAACAGGTGACCATCGGCGACAGCACCTTTAAGCTGGAGGAACCATTCCTGGTGCTGGCCACCCAGAACCCGATCGAGCAGGAAGGTACCTACACCCTGCCCGAGGCACAGGTAGACCGCTTCATGCTGAAAGTGGTGATCGGTTATCCCACCAAGGAAGAAGAAAGACATATCATCCGCCAGAACCTGAATCCCGGTGGTATGGCGCCTATCAACCCGGTAATACAGCCCTCCGATATCGTAGAGGCCCGTAAGCTGGTGAGAGAGGTGTATATGGATGAAAAAATAGAACGCTATATCCTCGATATCGTTTTCGCTACCCGTCATCCGGAAGAATATAAGCTGCAGAAACTGAAACCGCTGATTTCCTACGGCGGCTCCCCAAGGGCCAGTATCAGCCTTGCCTGGGCTGCCAAATCCTACGCGTTCATGAAACGCCGCGGCTACGTGATTCCCGAAGATGTACGCAGCATTTGTTTCGACGTAATGCGCCACCGCGTTGGCCTTACCTACGAAGCCGAAGCAGAGAACGTTACCTCAGAGAACATCCTGAGCGAGATCCTCAATGCGGTGGAAGTACCATGATCCCTGACCTGCATTATTAATTTTTAATTGTTCATTACTAATTAAAGCCGGTGGATACTGCTGAAATACTCAAAAAGGTAAGACGTCTTGAAATAAAGACCAGGGGGCTCTCCAATCATATTTTCTCCGGGGAGTACCATAGCGCCTTTAAAGGCAGAGGGATGTCTTTCAGTGAAGTAAGAGAATACCAGTTCGGGGATGATGTGCGCGATATAGACTGGAACGTAACTGCCCGCTTTAATCATCCCTTTGTAAAGGTGTTTGAAGAAGAGCGCGAACTTACCGTGATGTTGCTGGTTGATGTGAGTGAGAGCTCCGTTTTTGGCACCATTCATCAGAACAAACGTAACCTCATCACCGAGATCTGTGCAGTGATGGCCTTTTCCGCCATCAATAACAACGATAAGGTGGGGGTGATCTTCTTCAGTAACGGCGTGGAAAAATATATTCCTCCCAAGAAAGGGAAATCACATATCCTGTTCATCATCAGGGAACTGCTGTCCTTCAAGCCCAGGAAAAAAGGTACTGATATCAGGGAAACCCTGCGTTTCTTCAACAACGCCGCCAAAAAACGGAGTATCGTTTTTCTGCTGAGCGATTTTCTGACCGGCGCTAACTACCAGGATGCCCTGAATATTGCCTCCAAACGGCATGACGTGGTGGGCGTTCACGTGTACGACCAGCGTGATAAGGAGCTGCCGCCTGTTGGCCTCATCCAGATGGCGGATGCAGAAACAGGCGCCCGCCAGTGGGTGGATGCCGCAGACAAACGGGTGCAGCAGTACTATACCCAGCAGTTCCATCAGCATCTGCAGTACTGCCGTAACGCCTTCCTGAAAAGCGGGGCAGAACTGATCAGCGTGCGTACCGATGAGGACTATGTAAAAGCATTGCAGACATTTTTCCTGAACAGGGCATAAGTTTTTAAAGCGGAGCAAAAAACATCATGCGAAAAAGAACAATAGTAAAGAGCATTTTTTTAATTGTGTTGTTGGGCTACGTGCTTTGTCCTTTCCGTTCGTTTGCGCAGAATAATATCGATGTAAGGGCGCAGGCCGATACGGATAGGTTACGTATTGGCGAACAGCTGAAACTGGAATTGTCTGCCACCGTGGATGTGAACAGGCTGAAAGAAGCTGGCCTCCAGCTGGCCTTTCCCAGCCTGCCAGACTCCTTCGCCCACTGGGAAGTAGTGGACCGCTCCAAGGTAGATACCTCCGGCAGTGCGCGCGAACAGCTGTTCAGACAAGTGATCACCCTTACCAGCTTCGATTCCGGGCACTGGGAAATACCCTCCCTGAAGTTTGAGCTGCAGGCTGCCGCAGGCGCCGTGGATTCTGCATTTACCGCTCCTATCGGTATAGATGTGGACAATGTGGCGGTAGATACTACCAAAGCCTTCAAACCTATTAAAGGCGTAAGAACAGTGGCTATCAGCCTGTGGGAGTCCATCCTCGATTTCCTCAGGGAATACTGGCCTTTTATTGTAACCGGACTGGTGCTCATTGGCCTGATCATAGGCTGGTTCATATACATGCGTAAACGTCCGGCTAAAGCGCCCGCTCCGCCGCCCGTACCGCTGGAAGCGCCTTTTGACAAAGCCGTTCGCCAGCTGAAAGAGCTGGCTGCAGAAAAAGTATGGCAGCAGGGGAATGTAAAAGAATACTATACCCGGCTTACAGATGTGCTGCGCTCTTACTTTGAAGAACAGTTTGGCATCGCCGCCCTGGAACAGACGAGCGCTGAGCTGCTGCAGAACATAAAACCGGTGACCATATTGAACCAGCAGCGCGAGAAACTGCGGAACCTCTTGTCACTGGCAGACCTGGCAAAATTCGCCAAGCTGCAGCCTACCCCGGAGGAGCATGAAGACAGCCTGCAAAAGGCCCTTGAAATAGTGGAGTGGACCAAACCCGCGGCAAAGCCTGCAGAAACGGAACAACCGGCCGCAGACAGTAAATCGTAATTCGTAATTGAATAACTTGTAATTGACTCAATGGACCTGTCGATCTGGAAAAATATAACATTCGCCTATCCCTGGTGCTTCTGGTTGTTGCTGCTGATACCGCTCATGATCTATTGGTATCTGAAACAGGGCCAGCGTCAGCAGGGTGCATTACAGGTGTCCTCTACACAGGGACTTAAAAGCTTGCCCGTTTCCTGGAAAGCCCGCCTGCGCCCCGTACTGCTGGTGTTGCGGGTGTTGGCTTACGCTGCACTGGTAACAGCGCTGGCACGCCCTCAAACCAGCAATACCTCTGAGAATATTGACAGCGAAGGCATAGATATTGTTTTAGGGATAGACATTTCCGGTAGTATGCTGGCGGAAGATCTGCAACCCAACCGCCTGGAAGCCGCCAAGAAAGTAGCCGCCGATTTTGTGGAGAAACGTATCAGCGACCGCATCGGCCTTGTGATCTTTTCCGGCGAAAGCTTTACCCAATGCCCTATTACAACAGATCATGCCGTGCTCACCAACCAGATCATGCAGATTAAAAGCGGCATGCTCCAGGATGGTACCGCCATCGGTATGGGCCTGGCTACTTCGGTAGACCGTCTCCGCAGCAGCAAAGCTAAAAGCAAAGTGATCATCCTCCTTACAGATGGGGTGAATAATACGGGCCTGGTAGATCCGCTTACCGCCCTGGAAATAGCCAAAGCCTTTAAAATCAGGGTTTATACCATTGGCGTGGGTACCTACGGCAAAGCGCCTTTTCCAATGACCATGCCTGATGGTAGTATACAAATGCAGATGCAGGATGTGCAGATAGATGAACCGCTGATGAAAAAGATCTCTTCCGAAACCGGTGGCAAGTATTTCAGGGCCACCAACACTACCGGCCTGGCCAAAGTATATGCCGAGATCGATAACCTGGAAAAAACAAAAGTAGAGATCACTTCCTACAGGCACTACGCAGAACATTTCTTCCCGCTGGCCATGATCGCTTTGGCGTGCCTGCTGCTGGAAGTAGTGCTTCGTTACACCGCTTTTCGTAGCCTTCCCTAAGAGTAGTTATTGGTCGTTAGTCATTAGTAACCGAAATTGTATCTTCGCGCTGATCACTAACGACTAACAACTATAGACTAAAAACCTCCATGCAGGGAACCGTTTACAGATCAACCGGCAGCTGGTACACCGTGAAAACACCCGCAGGCGACACCTACCAGGCGCGTATTAAAGGTGTTTTTAAGATGGATGAGGATATCACTTCTACCAATCCCATAGCCGTGGGCGATATAGTGGAGATCATCCCTGAAGATGGTGACAACAGCTCTGCTATGATCACAGACATCGCACCGCGCAGGAACTACATCGTACGCAGCTCTCCGCATAAAAGAGTACATAAACATATTGTAGCCGCCAACCTCGATCAGGCCATCCTGATCTGCACCGTGAAAGAACCCCGTACCTCCCGCGGATTTATAGACCGTTTCCTGGTAACCGCAGCAGCCTATCATATTCCCGCTATCCTGGTGTTCAATAAAAAAGACCTGCTCAGGGAAAAGGACATGGATAAGTTCCTTGAACTGCAGGACGTGTATACCCGTATCGGGTACCCGGTACTGCTGGTCTCTGCCAAAAAAGGAGAGGGCATCACCGCAATAGAAGACCTGCTGCACAACAAGGTCTCCCTGGTATCGGGCCATTCAGGCGTGGGTAAATCATCCCTGATCAATCAGCTGATGCCCGGGCTTACATTACGTACCAAAGAAGTGAGCGGCTGGAGTGGAAAGGGGTTGCATACCACCACTTTTGCAGAAATGTTTGACCTGCCGGTTGAAATAGGCGGCAAACTGATAGATACGCCCGGTATCAGGGAACTGGGCATTGTAGATATACCTAAAACAGAACTTTCACATTATTTCCTGGAAATGCAGCCCTATATTACGCAGTGCCAGTTCAACAACTGCCTGCATATCAATGAGCCTGGCTGCGCCGTAAAAGCAGCCGTAGAAGAGGGGGATATAGATGAGGAAAGGTATATTAGTTATGCCACCATCCTCGAATCAATTGAAGAAGAGAAGTATTAGGCTTTCTTTTCCTTACCTGGTTTCATCAGCTCATCCAGCACTTTCTCAGCACCCCAGTTCGGGCGCGGACTCGGACAACCGGTTTTTTGCGTGCGGCAGGCATTCAGGGCCAGTAAGCCAGCTGCGATCAATAGCAGCACAATAGTGTTTCGCATAGGGGCAGATATAAGGGTGAATGATCGTTGCCCGATCTCAGAACACACGGCTGTCCATTTGTTTGCGGGCTTTGCGGTTATCGCTCTTATTGCCTTTACTGTAAAAGTTGTTGGCAGGGCAGCCTTGTTGCTGGGTGGCGCAGCCGGCAACCATGGCGCCAAGCCATAGAAGGAGTAAAAGTTTTTTCATAGGGAGGGTAATTTTACTACAAATATAAGTTTTTTATACTATTTGAACCAGCTGGCATACATGCTGTAATTATTGGCGATACGGTTAATTTCCCCGTTCACCAGTTCTGTGCTGATCTCCTTTACTTTTTTGGCCGGTATCCCGGCATAGATAGTGCCCGGTTCCACCAGGGTGCCCTCCAGTACAACTGCTCCTGCGGCAATGATGGTGTTGCTGCCGATGTGTGCATTGTCCATAACGATGGCCCCCATACCTATCAGCACGTTATCGTCTACCGTACAGCCGTGAACGATGGCATTATGGCCAATGGATACATTATCGCCGATGATCGTCTTCGTTTTTTCGTAAGTACAGTGAATAACGGCGCCATCCTGTATGTTTACCTTATTGCCTATACGAATGCTGTTTACATCACCACGTACCACCGCATTGAACCATATGCTGCAGCCGTCGCCCATGGTCACATCGCCAACAATAGTAGCATTGGGCGCAATAAAGCAATCCTTTCCAAATTCGGGCTGTATCCCTTTAACAGGTAATATAACGGGCATATCGTAAGTTTTATTACCACAAATGTAACAATTACTACCTTCGCATTTGTATGAACAACCGGCAGCTATTTTTACGGCATGTAGCGCAGACTTCAGACGCTCCGCTGGCCCTGGAGATCGTTAAAGCCCAGGGAATGTATATGTGGGATGCAGATGGGAAACAGATCCTTGATCTCATTGCAGGCATCAGTGTGTGTAATGTGGGGCACTGCCATCCGCAGGTAGTAAAAGCCATACAGGAACAGGCGCAGCAGTATATGCACCTCCTGGTGTACGGAGAGCTGGTGCAGTCGCCCCAGGTAACTTACGCCCGGCTGCTGACCAGTCACCTGCCTGCGGTACTCAACAGTGTTTACTTTACCAACTCCGGCGCCGAAGCGGTAGAAGGGGCAATGAAACTCTCCAAACGCTATACCGGCAGAACAGAGATCATAGCGTTTAAGAACAGCTATCATGGATCTACACAGGGGGCATTAAGCATCATCGGGCAGGAAAGTATGCGCAGTGCCTACCGTCCCCTCCTGCCAGACATACAGCATCTCGATTATAATGCCTTTGAATCCCTGGAGCATATTACTGAGCGTACCGCCTGCGTGATCGCTGAAACCGTACAGGGCGAAGCAGGTGTACGCGTACCTCAGCGGGAATGGCTGCTCGCATTGCGGGAGAAATGCAGCCAGACAGGCACGCTCCTGGTGCTGGACGAGATACAGTGCGGTTTGGGCCGCAATGGTACACTATGGGCGTTCGAACAGTTTGGCGTAGTACCTGATATACTGCTGCTGGGTAAAGCCCTGGGTGGCGGTATGCCGTTAGGCGCCTTCATTGCAAACCGTGATGTGATGTGGTGCCTTACCAATAACCCGGTATTAGGCCATATCACCACCTTTGGCGGCCATCCCGTAAACTGTGCCGCCGGTATGGCCGGTATGCAGGCCCTGCTGGAAGAAGACCTGGTAGCTTCGGTTAAAGAGAAAGAACAATTATTCCTTCAATACCTGCAGCACCCCGCTATCAAAACCATTCGTTCTCTTGGTTTGATGATGGCGGTAGAGCTGGAAAATTTCCCAATCAATAAAGCCGTCATTGATCATTGCATCGCCAATGGCCTGTTAACAGACTGGTTCCTCTTTGCCCCCGAATGCCTCCGCATTGCGCCACCATTGATCATTACTCCTGAGCAGATCAGAGAGAGTTGTGATATTATTCTGGAAGCCCTTGATGCAGTAACAGGTAAACAGTAACGGTACTTCCTCAGCAAAACGTCTTCTCCTCTGTCATTGCTAAGCCGCGCAGCCCAGCGCAGAGCGCGACGAAGCAATCCTTTTAAACGACAAATAATATTGCTTGCCTTGCCGTCTGACAGATTGCTTCGGCCCGGGCTCCCGCCCGGGCCCTGTGGTCCTCGCAATGACGCGAAACGGTGCCCTCAGTAAGCACGCTGCTTTTAACAACAAATCAATCTTCCTCCCACAAACCGCCCACAACGTAACCCCCGCAATAGCTGCCCCGTTTCCAATCGCCCCTCATTTCCCAACAGATTAACATTTTTTTATTTGTTTAATCAAAATCTTCTTTTAACTTTGAAATGCAAAGTACTTTAACTATGAACGAACAGCAGCACCTGGAAACCTTAAGCGATATCAAGCGTATCATGGAACGAAGCAGCCGCTTCATCTCCCTTAGCGGTCTCAGTGGCGTATGGGCGGGGCTCAGCGGACTGGCCGGCGCATGGATCGCCTACAACTGGCTAAATAACTATTACAACGCATGGGAAGCCCATGGTGGTTATAGCGATGCAGATTTCGCCGGGCTGCGGATTAAACTGATCCTGCTGGCCGCAGCTGTTGTGCTGGTGGCATTGGCGGGAGGTACCTACTTTACCTGGCGCAGAGCGCGGCGTAATCAGCTGCCCATCTGGGATCCCACCTCACGCAAGGTGCTGGTCAACATAGCGATTCCCCTGGCCACGGGCGCCTTCTTCATACTGGGACTGATAGCCGATAATCAACCCGCGCTGATCGCGCCCTCCTGCCTGGTGTTCTACGGCCTGGCCCTGGTAAATGCCAGTAAATATACCCTCTCGGATATACGCTATCTCGGTATCGCCGAAATAGTACTCGGTATATTAAACGTTTTCTTTTTGCGCAGAGGTCTTTATTTTTGGACCCTGGGCTTTGGCGTGCTGCATATCATATATGGTATTGTAATGTGGTGGAAGTATGAGCGTACCGCGAAAGCCGGCTCCTGAAATTGAATATTAGCTTCCGCCATATGTTCTGTAATTGTTTTATGGAAATAGTGATCTGATGAATCCAATAGGTAATCTGAATAAATTATTTGACAGCCGCATTCGCCTCGGGGTAATGAGCATACTGGTAGTGAACGAGGAGGTGAGCTTCAATGACCTGAAGCAAATGCTGGAGCTGACAGATGGCAATCTTGCCTCCCATCTCACCACCCTGGAGGAGAACGGATACCTCAAAGTGCACAAGGGATTTGTGGGCCGCAAGACCAATACTACCTATTCCATCACTAAAGCGGGTGAGAAAGCCTTTAAAAGCCATCTTGCCGCACTGGAAAATATGATCAGATCCATCGAGTAAATTTTTTTTATCCCTATACTTTGAAATACAAAGTACTTTTAATTATATAAAGCAGCAATTATGGTAACAAACGACAACCTCCCTGAAGTGTCCTTCCTACAGCGATATGGCTACGCTATCAAAGCCTTTATAATCGGTGTACTTACCCTGGTGCTTATGATTCCTACCGCCCTCATTATGGGCCTGATCGAAGAACGGGAACAGGTGCAGGATAGGGCTACCGCAGAAGTCAGCTCTAAATGGGCCGATGCCCAGACTATTACCGGACCGGTGTTGGTAGTGCCTTATACCACGGTTAATACACAGGATAATAAAGAGATCGTACGGTATGCCTGTTTTCTGCCAGACAAGCTCTCTATCAAGGGTAGCCTGCAACCTGAGACCCGGAAAAGAGGCATTTATGAGGTAGCGGTTTACAATTCACACCTGCAGGTAAAGGGCTCTTTCGCTGCCCCGGATCTGAGCTCATTGGGCATATCAGCCTCCAGCCTGCACTGGAAAGAAGCTTTCCTGACCCTCGGCGTATCCGATATGCGCGGTATCGGCTACCAGACCGCCCAATGGAACGGACAGGATTTTGTATTTAATCCCGGCACTCCTCCTGGTGGCCTGCTGGAAAGCGGTATCCAGGCCAAAGTTCCGCTGGCTGTCAGCACAGATACCAGCAGCGTAAATACTACCCTGGGTAATTTTAGCCTCCTGCTTACCATGAGGGGTTCCGGTAAAATGTACTTTTCACCTGTAGGCAAAACCACGCAGGTAGAATTGCAGGCCAGCTGGCCCAGCCCCAGCTTTGACGGCGCCTTTCTGCCGGAATCACGTACCGTAAATGACAGCGGCTTTTCCGCTTCCTGGCAGGTATTGCACCTGAACCGAAATTTCCCGCAAAGCTGGACTATCGGCGACAAGTACAAGATCCATGATGCAGATTTTGGCGTGAACCTCTTCCTGCCTGTAGATGGATACCTGAAATCCACCCGCGCCATTAAATACGCCATACTGATCATCGGCCTCACCTTCCTGTTATTCTATTTCATTGAGCTGTTACAGCATTACCCTGTTCATCCATTACAATATATACTGATAGGCATTGCACTGTGCATCTTCTACACCCTGCTGATCGCTTTGGCAGAACAACTCAGCTTTAATGTGGCATACGCTATTGCTGCGCTGCTCACATTAGGACTGGTTACCGTATATGCACGCAGCGTGTTCCGAAAAAACGGCACGGCCCTCGCGGTAGGCGGCACCCTGCTTACCTTGTACGGTTTCATTTATGTGATCATCCAGTCTGAAGATCAGGCGCTGCTCATGGGCAGCCTGGGTCTCTTCATCATCCTGGCCATTGTGATGTACTTCAGCCGTAAGATCAAATGGGAGTCATTGGGTAAAACAGTTTAAACCTGGCACATGAAGATCAAGATGATTCTCCCGGCTTTAACAGAGGCTAAAAGCCCTTACTGGCGCCCAATCAAGTACTCATTGTTCCCGCCGTTAGGTTTAGCCACTCTGGCCGCCTATTGCGATCCCGGTGATGAGATTATATTGGCAGATGAGCATGTTGAAACGCTGTACCTGAACGACCGCCCAGACCTGGTGATCATACAAGTGTACATTACCAATGCGTACCGGTCCTACGCTATCGCCGATCATTACCGCAGCATGGGCAGCTATGTTTGCCTGGCAGGATTGCATGTTTCCTCGCTGCCTGAAGAAGCTCGTCCGCATGCAGACAGCCTTTTTATCGGCCCGGGGGAAGATACCTTTCCCCGGTTCCTGCAAGACTTTGCACAGCGCAGGCCGCAACAAACATATGTATCCTATAACCGCACGCTGAGTGAGATCCCGCCCTTGCGGCGGGATCTTATAAAACGTCACCTGTACCTGGTGCCTAACTCCATCGTGGTGTCAAGAGGCTGCCCGCATCATTGCGACTTCTGTTATAAGGACGCTTTCTTTGAAGGCGGCCGCTCCTTTTATGTACAGAGAACAGATGCTGCACTTGCAGAGATAGCGCGCTTACCAGGCCGTCATCTGTATTTCCTGGACGATCACCTGTTGGGTGACCGCAGATTTGCTTCGGCACTTTTCGAGGGCATGAAGGGCATGAACCGTGTATTCCAGGGCGCCTCCACCGTAGAGGCCATCCTGCGCGGCAATCTTATAGAACAGGCTGCGGCAGCAGGTTTACGCAGCGTATTCATTGGGTTTGAAACTTTCAGCGCTGGCAATCTGCTGCAAAGCAACAAGAAGCAGAATATCGGTAAAGACTATACGGAAGCTATCCGCCGCCTGCACGATCTCGGTATCATGATCAATGGAAGCTTTGTATTCGGATTGGATGACGATGATAAGGATGTGTTTAAGCGTACCGTAGATTGGGCCGTGCGTCAGGGTCTCACCACCTGCACATTTCATATCCTGACACCTTACCCGGGCACGGCGCTTTACAAACGCATGCAGCAGCAGGGACGCCTGCTGCACAACAACTGGGATCTCTACGATACCCGGCATGTAGTATACCGTACTGCCGGCTTATCTGCCGCAGAGCTGGAGGATGGCTACAATTGGGCCTATCGCAATTTCTACAGCTGGGGTAATATTGCGAAGGCTAGTCTGCAACACAACCACCTGAAACATATGCTGAAACATTTTGCATACGCCGGTGGCTGGAAAAAGTTTGAACCGCTATGGAATTTCATTATCAAAACAAAGGGCCTGAACCATATGTTGCCGCTGCTGGAAAGCATATTGTCAAAAGTACCCTCCCGCAGAACGATACAGCCACCTGCCATACAACCGGCGCCTTAAAATCAGCCGGCATGAAAAGATATTGGTTCAGAAAATATGGATGGTCTTATATTCCCACCAGTATCACGGGCAGTTTAATTACCATTTTTGCACTGTTGTTTTCCGGCTGGATCAGCTGGGAGATCAGCAGGCAAGCCTCTTCTAATATTGAAGCGTTGATCTGCTTTTTTGCTTATTTTACCTGTATCGCTTTCTGGTGGAAATGGATAGCAGAAAGCACTTCCGAAAAAACAAAAGAGCCATGATGCCACCCAAACAAAGTTACCTGCGCCGCCGTGTATTAAGTTTTAAGTATGCCTTCAGCGGCATTGCTGCTTTTTTGTATACAGAGCCGCATGCCCGCATCCATGCGCTTGCTACAGTACTGGTGATTGCATTGAGCAGCTGGTGCCGTATCAGTGCATCGCAATGGATCGCTATTGTGATCGTTACAGGCATGGTCTGGATAACGGAAATGCTCAACACCATCATTGAAAAAATGATGGATCATCTTTCACCCGAATATCATCCCCGTGTGAAATGGATCAAGGATGTGGCAGCGGGCGCTGTGCTGATAGCCGCTCTGGTAGCGGTAGTAACCGGTGCGGTGGTATTTCTGCCGTATTTTATTAAATAGCGGAAGAATTTATGCGTATGAGATCAGATGTGTTAGTGATAAACAAACGGAATGCCCTGCTGGTATCCGTCTCTTTCAGTATTGCATTGTTACTGGTTCGTATCATACAAACCGGTAGCCAGCAGTATGCTTTTCTCCTGTGGAATCTTTTCCTGGCCTGGGTGCCTTTCTTGATCAGCAGCCTGATGACGGCTTATACTGCTGCAAGCTGGAGGCTGCCATTGTGGATACCGGCTGTAGCTTTATGGATCACCTACCTGCCCAACGCACCCTATATACTTACAGATCTGGTGCATCTGCCTGAAGGCGGCGCCCCTGTCTGGTTTGATCTGATCCTGATCCTGTCTTTTGCCTGGAGTGGGCTTATCATGGGCTTCCAGTCCATTCGGCAGATGCAGGATATCGTCCTGGCCCGTTTTCCCCGCTGGCCGGTACAGCTGTATGTTTTCCCTGTGATGATGCTGTGTGGATGGGGCATCTACATCGGTCGCTTCCTGCGCTGGAACAGCTGGGACCTGGTGGTACGCCCTGGTCCGCTGCTGCAGCAAACCAGCCGGATGGTGCTGCATCCAATAGAGCATCTGCAGCCCTGGAGCTTTTCAGTGATCATGGGCCTGTTCCTGTACCTGCTTTATAGCATAAAGTTCAACAGGTAAGCGCTACACCGGCTTTGCTTTCTTCCTGTATTCAACAGGGCTTACCCCATTGTGTTTCCTGAACTGCCTGCTCAGGTGGCTTTCATCTGTAAAACCCAGCTCTCCGGCAATCTGACTGATGGTAAGTGTGCTGTTGGCCAGGCGTTGTTCCACCAGCTTTATCTTGTATTGGGTAATGTAGTGTTGCAAACTTTCTCCTGTCAGTTTCCGGAAATATTCGCCTACATAGTTGGCGGAGAGATTAAAAGTAGCCGCGAGGTAATCTATCCGCAGCTTCTCAGGATCACTGATATGCTGGCGTATATGCACAAGCATCCGGTTGATCAGGGGCTCAGCAGCTGCAGCGGGAGCTGCTGTTGCAGCCTTGTCAGATACATTGCGCGCCAGTATATTGAGGATCAGGGTTACAAAATGCTGCAGGTTCTCTTCGTGATAGGCCTGCTTTTGTTCATACTCCTTAACCATTTGCTGTATCAGTACAGCCACTGTTTCGCAGTCGCCCGGCTGTGTTATCAGCAGCTCCTGGAAGCGGTTATGGTGTGAGAAGATATGCTCCAGCTGCTTAAGCCATTGGGTGATCCGCTCACGCTCCTGTGCGTTTTTATATTGTTTCAGGAAAACTTCAGAGAAACGGATGGAACAGAAACGGGTAGGCTTCTCAGCGTAAAATCCGCGGCAGTCCACAGGGGTGAAAAGAAAGATGCTTCCCTTATGATAAGCAAATTTGTTCTCGTTTACAATACGCACACCCTCACCGTCCAGCATCTGTACGATTTCAAAGAAATGATAGATGAGCGGGCGCTCATTCCAGCATTCCATATCAGATACAAACAGTTCAAAAGGCCGGTGTAGTGCTTTCCCTTCCATAACCCCTAAAATTACAAAACAAACCTTTCTTCATCACTGTTCCGGCCTGTCTGCCAGCCCTAATTTTGATGTCAAAAAAGATCATATGGATTCGAACAGTAAATTGCTGACGCCTTTGATTACACCCGATATTACTTTCAATAACCGTGTGGTGATGGCGCCTATGAGCAGACGCAGGGCGGTGAATGGCATTCCTGCTGCCTCCGCGCCCCTTTACTACGCACAGCGGGCGGGCGCAGGTTTGATCATTGCCGAAAATACTGCGATAAGCCCTAACGGAGGGGGATACCTGCATACCCCGGGAATCTACAACGATGCACAGAAAGCTGCCTGGAAAGCTGTGGTGGATGAAGTGCATGCCCGTAACGGGAAGATCTTTGTCCAGCTGGTGCATACGGGCCGTATCGGCCACCCACTCATTAACGAAGGCCAGGCCCCTGTAGTGGCGCCTTCTGCGGTACAGGCAGAAGGAGTAATGCGTGTTCCTGGCGACATACATCTTCCCATGCCCGTGCCTGAGGTCTTAAGTACTGCCGGTACCCGTGCCATGGTGGAGGCACATATACAGGCTGCCCTGAGTGCGATGGCAGTGGGTTTTGACGGCGTAGAGATCCACGCCGCGCATGGCTTCCTGCCCGAGCAGTTCCTGCATCCGCATACCAACCGCAGAACAGATCACTACGGCGGCAGCATTGTTAATCGCAGCCGCTTCCTGTTGCAGATCATGGAAGGGGTGATTGCTGCTATTGGTAAAGAGCGCACCGGTATAAGATTGTCTCCTTTCGCAGGGGTAAATGATCTTCCTCCGTATCCCGAAGAACTGGCCACCCATCAGTACCTCACCGATGCATTGAAAGAGCTGGATATTCTTTACATCCATCTCTCCGGCCTGTATGCCAACGGCCGCTCTTCCATTCCTGCTGAGTATATACAAAACCTGCGTAAGCGCTTTCCTAATCTGCTGATACTGGCTGGAGGCTATTCCGCCGATTCTGCAGCAGCAGCTTTGCAAGCCGGCCTGGCGGATATGATCGCTTTTGGCAAACCCTTTATTGCCAACCCCGACCTGGTAGAGCGCTTCAAGCGCAATGCACCGCTGGCAGATCCTGATCCATCCACTTTTTACTGGGGAGGAGATAAAGGATATATCGATTATCCGGTGCGCTATCCAGATCCCGCTGCTTGCGATGCCATAGCATAGTATCGCACATCCATGCTAAAACAAGATGGCCGTCCTCGTTTAAAGGACGGCCATTTATATATTTTATCTCGTATTGCTTGCTAAATGCTAACAGCCAATAGCCAACAGCTTTTAAAAATCCACTCCCATTCCAAAGTACCAGATCGGCTTGCCACGGAAGAAGGCGATCGCCGGCCAACCGGCATCCACTCTCAGGAAGTAGCCGGCAATGGTTGTACGGGCGCCAAAGCCGTAGCCGCCTATAAATGGTCCGAGGAAGCCTTCCTTGATCTTCAGGGAAACACCATCGTCGCCATTGTAATAGGTATAGTTGGCATCTTTAAAGCTCAGCTTTTCATTCCACGCCGTACCGATGTCAATGAACTGCGTAAGCTGGAAGTTCCGCAGGAAAGCAGAGTTGATCGGCTTATCAATGAAAGTGGCAAACACAGGTAAACGCAGTTCTGAGTTGAACAGGATCACGTTATTACCATTCTTGGCATTCTGTTTATAACCGCGCATGTTCACTGCCAGTGTCTGGTAGGCATAGTTCACGGGTTTACCCTGCGGGAATACCGGTGTATTGGTATTGATCTTGGGGTTTAACCAGTTGTCTATACCGCCCAGGTAATACAGCAGTTTGCGGGTACCCCATGAGAAGTCGCCAGATAACCTGGTGGCCCATATAAAGTTGCGGTAGATCTTTTCATAGTGGCGGGCGTCAAAACCCCAGTTAAAGGTAAATCTTCCCCTGCCTGCGGGGGTAGGATTAAAAAGCTCGGTCAGGTTGCCGGAGAGTTTGGCGTTCAGATCAATGTACGCCTTGTAACGGGTGCCGTGCCAGATGTTGATGGCCGGGTTCAGTGTATTGTCATACACATACTCCAGGCGTCCCAGCGCAAAGTTCTCTTTATAGTCCTGCACTTTCAGGCTTTGATCGTCAGAGGCCAGGATCACCATCCTGTCTGTACGGAAACCGGTGGTGAGGCGTAAGCTCCTTACCTGGTCAAACGGATAGCGCACTTCCAGCTGGTACAGGTTTGTCTTCAGCTTGATAGGATAAAAATCGCTCAGCGAGGCTTTATCCACTTTGCGGTAATAGGTCAGTTTATAATCAAAGCGTTTCTTCAGGTAGGAGAAGGAGAAGAAGTATTCCGTTCCGTCCAGTGAAGAGGGGAAGCGGAAACCGCCGCTGAATTTATAATCCTCCATCAGGTCACTTACTCCTAAGCGGAACAGGCCGTTCACCGGATCTGTCAGGCGGATGGGCGATACAGGTTGTCCTGTAAACGGCTGATACCTGTTGATCAGGATGGAGTTATCCAGCTGCAGGATCAGGTAGTCTGAGGAGAATTTCAGTTTATAGGGCAGCAGGCGGGCCCGTTTAAGGATCGCTTCTGCCTGTGGTAATGCGATCGGTGGAATACCCTCCCTTACCACAGCGCCGGTATCGGCGGGATCATTACCAAACTCGCTCTGGAAGAAGTCCGGGCGATTGGTAGTATCCTTCTGCGGTTGCCCGTAATTGGTAGGCAGTCCCAGTCGCAGGCTGTCCTGGTGCATCTGGTACTGGCGGAAAGTAGTGGGACGGGCATTTACATTACGCTTGCGGAGGGTGGCGGTATCCACTTTCAGCTTATAGAGGCGTTTGTATTCATTAAAGCCTACCACTTCAGATACTACCCCCTGGTCGCCGGCTATACGTGATTCCTGTATGCCCGTATGGTAGTTGGTTACGGGGAATACATAGGTAGAATCATTGGTGATGGCGATGGCAGCTACTGAATCAGGGGCGGAAGAGCCGTATTCTGCCAGGGCAGAATCCAGTTCCTGCTGATCGGGGTTGCGCAGTATTTCAGCACCTACAAAGAACAGGGAATCCACACCTGCCCTTTCTGTTTTAAAGAAACCGGCATAACGGTTACGGATACCGTTTGCGTCTGATACAAAGGTAAAGTGGGTGGTATTGTATTGTACGGGCAGCCGGGCGTCGCCATACTTCATGTCGGTAAGCTGTGATATCTGCTTTTCAGCCGTTTTGTTCCAGTTATCGATCAGGAAAATATTATAACGCGCGCTGGGTAGTACGGTATCTGCGCTTCTGGCTTTGGGCGAGGGGCGGTTGGAAGAGTAGATGATACCGCTTTTACCCGGGAAAGCAACAAAGGAAGGGTCCAGGTCATCATACACGTCGTTGGTGATCTGTTCCACTCTAAAGTTGCTGATGCTGTAGGTAAAGATGTCGGTATGCCCGTTTTTCACGGCGGAAAGCAGCAGCTGGTTATCGAACTCAAAGAAATACTTCATGTCGATGATCCGGTCAAACTGCGGCAGGTCCTGTTTAGTGGTTGTTTTGCTGATCAGGTCGTAGATCATGAGCTTGGTCTTGCCTTCATGCTCATAAACGATGGCCAGGCGGTTGCCTTTCTGGTTCCAGGCCAGGAGCGGATAGTTGGGGTCCAGCTGGTTGGCGTATTGTTTCACGCCGCTGCGCAGCAGTACGTGCGGTTTGTTGTCGCCCACCTGCATCTGCACCCGGTAGCGGCCCCTGGTGTATTCCACCACTGCGTAGGAGTTGTTGCGGGGATTAGCCTGGAAGCGGTAGAAATCTGATTTCTTGGTTTCGCGGCCTACCACGGTACGTCCGCGGGTTACCTGCCTGCGGCGCTTGTTGTCGGCCTGGAACCTTCTGCGGGTATAGATCATGAAATCTTCCATGGCCTTTTTGGGCGTCTGGTTCAGCACCTGTTCAAACCCTCTTTTCAGGCCGCGGTTAATGCGGGCTATATACATCAGGTAAGGAACAGCGTCTTTACCATACTTCATTTCTACATAATGCCAGAATGCATGCCCCGCCAGTAACGGTTTGTCGTAGGCGAGCTGGTTAAATTTGGTGTATTTGCCGGATTGTAGGGCCGCTTTCAGTTCCTCATCTTCCTGTGCGCTCCAGGGCTCTGCGGCATAGGCTATGAAACCGTCTGTAAACCATTTAGGGAAATCTATCAATACTGCGTTACCGGCAAATTCTCCGATATCTTCACCAAAAAGCAGGGTTTCCAGCATTACCCTGGCAATACCCTGGCGGATCTGTTTGCGCAGGTGCGCATGGTCCCCGTCAAAGTAAACGATCATCTTGTTGCCTACCAGTTTGGTAACCCCGCCCGTATTCTGCCATTCTACCCCAATGCCGATGTTGGACTGCCGCATTTCGCCAAAGCTGTTATAGACCACGATATTCAGCCGCTGGCGGAAGGTGAACTCCATAAACTGCTCCAGGGAGGGTAGTTCTTTTTCGGCTGCCTGCGCTACATACTTACCCAGTTCCAACCCGTTTTGAGCAAAATACGTGTTGAAGTGGCGGGTTTGATAATACCTCCACTTGAAGTTCTTGAACTGAACGCGATTCTGTCCGAATTCAACAGTATTGGTCTGTGCCTGGGATAAGAACGTGGCTAGTAATAGGGTACCGGTAAAGAATAACCTGGTAGTAAATCGGTTCATACAGAAAGTATTGATAATATTGTGATCTTAATTAAAATTAGCAAAAATCGGGTAACAATGATTGAAATCCAATATTTCGCCTTTAATCCCTTACAGGAAAACACATATCTGCTTATAAACGAAAAAAAGGATTGCATAATTATAGACCCTGGCTGTTATTTTGAGGAAGAAAGAAAAGAACTGCTGCAGTATATCGAAAAACGGGGCCTGAATGTTACCCGTCTCCTTAACACACACTGCCATTTTGATCATATTTTCGGAAATAAGCTGGTGGCCCGCACCTTTAATGTGGGCCTGGAAATACACCGCCTGGAGCAAACAGTGCTCGACCGCTCTCCCCAGGTAGGGGTAATGTACAACATTCCCTTTGAGCCTTCGCCAATGCCCGCCCGTTATATTGAAGAAGGGGAAAAGATTCAGCTGGGCGATGATGTGCTGGAAGTGCGCTTTACCCCCGGCCATTCTCCCGGCAGTATATCATTTTATCACGCAGCCCAGCAGTTTGTGATCGGGGGCGATGTGCTGTTTTACCAGAGCATTGGCCGTACAGACCTTCCCGGGGGCCATCATGAAACCCTGTTAAAGAGCATCCGCCAGCAACTCTTTGTACTGCCCGACGAGGTAAAAGTATACCCCGGACACGGGCAGCCCACCACCATTGGGTTTGAGAAAAGGAATAATCCTTTTCTAATTAATAGTTAAGAATGCTTAATTAATAATTCCGGCATTACGGATACCCTGATGTACTGTGAATACTCCCCCTGCATCACCAGCATCCGGATGGTCACTGGCGCTGCCGGAATAATTAATTTTTAATAATTAATTGTTTACCGGATAAACCGCCCTATCACGGGCAGCCGGCGAAACTCCTTTTTCTCCATTTTAAGGATGAACCAGCCATAAGCGGCAAAGAAAAGCGTGGCCACTATCAGCGGCTGCGGCTTCAGGGCGTACACATCGCCGGGAGAGAGCAGCCGGGTATTCAGCAGCTGGAACAGGTACCAGGTAAGTACCGCCAGGCTGATGTAAGTAATGATCCTGGGCAGGTGGTAAGGCACCGGGTAGTGCTTTTGTCCCCATACATAACAGACGGCCATCTGTACAAAATAACAAACCATGGTGGCCAGCGCTGCGCCGTAATAGCCCATAACGGGTATCCACCACCAGTTCAGCAAAAAAGCCAGGGCAGCCGAGATCAGTGTAATAACGGCGCCTGCTTTGGTACGATCTGTCAGCTTGAACCAGATGGTAAGGTTATAGTAAATGCCGAGGAACATATTGGCCAGCAGCAATACGGGCACAATGCGCATACCCTGGTAGTAAAATGGTTTGCGCAGGAAAACCTTCCAGATATTCAGGTACAGGCTTACAAACAGGAACATAAAACACAGCAGGATCACGAACAGCTTCATGATACGCGCATAAACCCGCTGCGGGTGCTCGCCTTCCGCCTGTTTAAAGAAGAAAGGCTCCGCTCCTAACCGGAAGGCCTGTATGAACATGGTGATCAGGATCGCCAGTTTGTAATTGGCGCTGTAAAGACCGATGATGGTCTTTTTGGCTTCCATATCGTTGCCGGGCAGAAAGCGGGGCAGAAACCAGGCCCTGTCAAAGGTTTCATTTACCAGGCCTGCCATACCCACAATGATCAGCGGGAGGGCGTATTGTATCATCTGTTTCCACAGGACCTTGTCAAATGTCCATTCAATACGCAGCAATTGCGGTAAAAATAACAGCAGGGTAACTGCGCTGCCCAGCATATTGCTCAGGTACACATATCCCAGCTGATCATCTCCGGCGCTTACGTTGGGCAGCCAGTGATGACCCGCCTGGTATAATTTAGGACAGAGATACAGGAAGAAGATATTGAAGCCAACTGTGGTTGCAATACCGGCTATGCGCACAAAAGCATAGCGCACCGGCCTGTTTTCCAGCCGCAGCTGGGCAAAGGGGATGGCTGTCAGGGCGTCAAAAGCCATGATCAGCACGATATACGTATAAAAGCTGGGATGCCCGGCCAATCCGGCCAGTTGCCCGGTGTTCGAGTTGATAATGCTGCCTTTCAGCAGTAATAACAATATCGTAATACAGCAGGTGGATATCAGTAATGAGATGGTCGTGCTGCCCAGCACATGCCGCTCATTTTCCTTTTTGGCAAAGCGGAAGAAAGCGGTTTCCATACCGTAGGTCAGCACAATGTTCAGGAAGGGAATATAGGCATAAACGTTCTGCATTTCCCCATAATCAGCGGGGGATAGGATTCCCAGGTAAAAAGGCGTAAGAAAATAGTTGAGCAACTTGCTCGCGATATTGCTTAATCCGTAATAAACCGTTTGTCCTGCCAGTGATTTAATGCTCAATGCGCTGAATTTTCATCAAAAATAACCTAAACCCTATATATTCCAGCTCTTTAAAAAGCCCAAATCCGCAAATTGCTAGATCATTCCACCTCTTCGCTGCTGTTTTTTCTCTGACAGGCGTTTTTTAAACTGGATCCTTTTTTCCTTCGCCGCCTTAGAAGGTTTGGTGGCTATACGCTTTTTGCGGGGTGTCAGCGCTTTGCGCAGCAGTTCATGCATTTTCTTTACTACCAGTTCTTTATTGCCCAGCTGTGTGCGGGCCTCCTGAGAGCGTACCTGCAGCAGGCCTTCTGCATTGATCCGGTTGGCCAGTACCTGTTGCAGGGTTGCTTTTTGTTCGGTGCTTAACAGCGAAGAATGGGCAATGTCAAAATAGCCTTCCACCATGGTCTCTACCTTGTTTACGTTCTGCCCCCCTTTACCGCCGCTGCGCGCCGTGCGGAATCTGATCTCCGCGGAAATATCCAGTTGCATGTCTGCAATTTATTAACTTCCCTACAAAAACTATTCAATATGCGGGCTGTCATTCAACGGGTCACCCGGGCTTCAGTAACGGTAGATGGGAAAATAACAGGCAGTATTCAACAGGGATTGCTGGTGCTGCTGGGCATTGAAGATGCCGACACCATGGAAGATATTACCTGGCTCAGTAACAAGATCGTAAACCTGCGCATATTCAGCGATGCCACCGGTGTAATGAATTTGTCGGTAAAAGAAACCGGCGGAGGTATCCTGCTGGTGAGCCAGTTCACCCTGCATGCCAGTACAAAGAAAGGGAACAGGCCTTCGTATATACGTGCCAGCAAACCCGATATTGCGATCCCTATGTATGAAAAGATGATCACCCAGCTGGGATTAGATCTGGGCAAGCGAGTGGAAACCGGCATTTTTGGTGCGGACATGAAAGTGGACCTGCTGAACGATGGGCCGGTAACGATTGTGATAGATACGCAGCATAAGGAGTAAATACTAAATAAATTAGCAAATCATCCTGGTTGGCTTATTTTTGCGGAAATTAATAGGGAATAAGCCGGGTATACGCTATTCTTTTAATTTAAATACCAACACTCCCCCCTCACAAACCCCGCACTATCCCATTCCACCTTCCCCAGGTCATTCCCAAACACCGGCCTGCCCTCTTTATCAAAATCCTTTGCCCTGCCTTCATATACCTTATCCCCATCCACCTTAAACATCGCCTGGTTAACACTCTCTACCCCCTCGCTCATAAACGTATACTGCACCTGGAGGATGTTCCCCTGCACAACTCCCCGGATCGTCCCTTTATTACTATCCTTCTCGTACCGTTGATATGCCAGCTTTCCGTTCACACTGTCCCCGCTCACTTCAAAACTCAGCCTGGCCGTATCTTTTCCTACTACCTGGATAAAACATTGCGGTCCACCTGCCGCCAGGCTGCTTAATGGTACAGTATCTGTAAGAGTAAGGCTATCGCCGGTTTGTGTGCCGGCTTCACCGGATTGCTGCTGGCAGCTCATTGCACATATAGCGCCGGCGGCCAGTACCAGGATGAATGTTTTCATTGATGATGTCTTGGTTTTCAATCGCAAACAAGTTAAACAATATAGCAAATATATTATCTTAGAAAGTCTAAACGCAATCTATAATGACAATAAGTGAAGCGCAGGAAAAGATCGACAGCTGGATCAACACCACCGGTGTACGTTATTTCAGTGAGCTCACCAATATGGCCATCCTGACAGAAGAAGTGGGCGAAGTAGCCCGCATTATGGCCCGTCAGTATGGAGACCAGTCATCAAAAGAATCAGATAAAAAGAAAGACCTCGCAGACGAGCTTGCAGATGTAATGTGGGTAGTGCTTTGCATCGCCAACCAAACCGGTATTGATATGACTGTCGCTTTGGAAAAGAACTTTGAAAAGAAGAACATCCGCGATGCCACCCGGCACCAACAAAACGATAAGCTTAAATAAATTTCAACATCCAAATGCCAGATTCCAAAGGGATGGTAGCATTTTGGATTTTGGAATTTGATCAGGAACCTTCACCGCTATGAACAACAGACCCTCGAAACTGCAAACCTACTGGCTGATCCTCAAGGAAGCAGCCAACGGGTTCATTGAAGATAAAGTACTGAAGCTGAGCGCCTCCCTGGCGTATTATACCGTATTCTCCGTAGCGCCCATGCTCATTGTGATCATCTTCTGCTGCGACCTGTTCCTGGGCCGCGAAGCCGTTGAAGGCACGCTTTACTCCCAGATCAAAGACCTGGTAGGCGACCAGGCCGCTGTCCAGGTACAACAGATGATCCGCAACGCTACCCTCTCAGAAGATATGAGCTGGGCCACCATCATCGGTTTCATTACCCTGGTGATAGGCGCCACCGGGGTGTTCGCCGAAATACAGGATTCCATCAATACTATCTGGCGACTAAAATCCAAGCCTAAAAAGGGAAAGGGCCTCGTCCGCATGGCCATCAACCGCCTGCAATCCTTTTCCCTGGTGGTAAGTATCGGCTTTATCCTGCTGGTGTCCCTGGTCGTGAACGGCATTATAGAGATCCTTAATAAGAACCTGGCCAAACTTTTCCCCGAAGTGGCCGTTATACTGATCTACCTGATCAACCTGGTGATCACCTTCCTGGTGATCAGCACCCTGTTTGCCATAATCTTCCGGGTATTGCCGGATGCCCGTATCCGCTGGAAGGATGTGATCGTAGGGTCTATTACCACCGCCATCCTCTTTATGCTGGGCAAGTTCGGTATCGGCTATTACCTGGGCGCCAGCCATATCAGCTCTACCTATGGGGCCGCCGGTTCCATTGTGATCATACTCCTGTGGGTATATTATTCCTCTGCCATTCTCTATTTTGGCGCTGAATTTACCCGGGCCTATGTACAGCATTTCGGAGCCCGTATCTACCCGAATGAATATGCGGTATGGATAAAACAGGTGGAAGTGGCGGAGGAAGGGTAGTGGGCAAACTCTCAAATTCTACTATATTTGCGCCACTATGGCAACAGATCAGAACAAATTCCAGGCGATCATATCGCATTGTAAAGAATATGGATTCGTTTTCCCATCCAGTGAAATATATGATGGCTTAAGCGCCGTGTACGATTATGGCCAGTACGGCGCCGAGCTGAAAAAGAATATACGCGACTATTGGTGGAAGAGCATGACCCAGCTGCACGAGAACATCGTGGGCATCGACGCTGCCATTTTCATGCATCCCACCACCTGGAAGGCTTCCGGGCACGTTGACAATTTCAGCGATCCCATGATCGACAATAAGGACAGCAAGAAACGCTACCGGGTAGACCACCTGATAGAAGGCCATGCTGAAACCCTGTCTGCCGAAGCAGGAGAAGCCCTGATCGCCAAAATGAACGACCTGCTCAGGGAAAACGACTTCGCAGGCCTCAAACAGCTTATCGAAACCAATAATATAAAATGCGCCGTTAGCGGCACCAGCAACTGGACAGAGGTTCGCCAGTTCAACCTGATGTTCTCCACCCAGCTGGGCAGCGTGTCTGACGAAGCCAGCGAAATATACCTGCGCCCTGAAACCGCCCAGGGTATCTTCGTGAACTTCCTCAATGTGCAGAAAACCGGCCGTATGAAGATCCCCTTCGGCATTGCCCAGATAGGTAAGGCGTTCCGTAACGAGATCGTAGCCCGCCAGTTCATCTTCCGTATGCGTGAGTTTGAGCAGATGGAAATGCAGTTCTTTATCCGCCCCGGCTCTCAGCAGGAATGGTATAAGTTCTGGAAGGAAGAGCGTATGAAATGGCACCTGAGCCTGGGTACAGACCCGTCTAAATACCGTTTCAAAGACCATGAAAAGCTGGCCCACTACGCCGATGCTGCCGTGGATATCGAGTTCGAGTTTCCCATCGGCTTCAAAGAAGTGGAAGGTATCCACAGCCGTACTGACTTTGACCTGAAGAACCACCAGGAGTACAGCAAAAAGAAACTGCAGTACTTTGATCCGGAAACAAACCAGAACTACATCCCCTACGTAATAGAAACCTCCATCGGCCTGGATCGCATGTTCCTGCTCACCGTTTGTAATGCCTACGAAGAACAGGACCTGAGCACCGCCGAGAAGAAAGACAGCCGCGTGGTAATGAAATTCCCCGCTAAACTGGCGCCCATCAAACTGGCTATCTTCCCGCTGACCAAAAGAGACGGTCTGCCGGAATTGGCCAAAGAGCTGTTTGACCAGTGTAAATCCTCTTTCTACTGCTATTATGAAGAAAAGGACAGCATCGGTAAACGCTACCGCCGCCAGGATGCCATCGGTACCCCCTTCTGCGTGACCATCGACCACCAGACCAAGGAAGACCAGACCGTTACCATCCGCTACCGCGATAGCATGGAGCAGGAACGCATTCCCCTGTCACAGGTGAGAGAACGCGTACTGCGCGACATCTTTTAATTAATTATTGCTGTCTCTTCAACGTTTAACAGTCATAAACCACCTGGTAAATGACTGTTAAACCAATCTCTGTTATTCCTTTTCAAATCTGTTGTACCTTAGGCTTTTGCAAACCTTTTAAATAGCAATAATCCTGCAAAGACCTATGAACCTTAAATTATACTTTTTAGCCGCCCTGCTCGGGCTCACTGCCGCAGTGCAGGCCCAGACAACCGTTGCCCCAACAACCCTTAAAGCTGCTACTGATAACAGCCTTGGACAACAGACCATTTACCTCGGCGTAATGGGAAGCGGCATCCTGCTGTCTGCCCACTACGATCTCCGCTTTCAACCCAACCAGCTGGGCTGGGGCATTCACGCAGGTATTGGCTACGCTCCAACACTGGATGATTACCGGGTGTTCTCCTACGCCAATCCGGATGGAAGCTACAGTTACGAACAGCGGTATGTTCCCGCCAAATTAACAGTGCCGTTTGGTGTAAGCTACCTCATGGGCCAGGCAAAGAAACCCCACCGCCTGGAACTGGGCATTGGCGCCACCTATATGAACGGAGACGCAGAACTGTTTGATACGGTAACCAGTACCGATACCTGGCTGCTTGTAGCAACAATCGGCTATCGCCGCTATTATTTTGGTAACCGCCTGATGTGGAAGGTAGCTTTTACACCGGTAGTATCGCTTTCCTGGAAGGGAATACCGGTACCTTATGCAGAAGGGGGAATTGGTATACGGTTTTGAGCCTAACCGTACAGCTCCAGATGAATATCTTTACGGTCATACCCCAAAGCCAGGATACGCTGTTTGGCCTCATCGATCATATTCTTCCAGCCGCAGAGAAAAAAGTAGGCAGGCAGTTTTTCAGGCCGCCCCTGCAGCATTTCTTCGTAAATACTGTGTACATAGCCCTTTCGCCCCCACCAGTTGGGGTTTTCCTCGCGGGATAAGGTGGGGATATATTGAAAATCAGGCAGTGAAGCCTGCAACTGCCGCATCTCATCCGGGTACAGCAGATCGCCCATGTAGCGGCTGCCGTAAATCAGGTGGATGTGCTTATGGGGAATGCCCTGCTCGCAGATATACCGGGCCATAGACCGGAAGGGGGCGATCCCCGTACCTGTACAGATCAGGAAAAGGTCCCTGTCCAGGTTTTCGGGCAGTACAAATACTCCCTGGGGCCCTCTCAGCAGCAGCTCGCTGCCTTCTCTCACCTCGTTGAACAGGTAAGTAGTGCCCAGCCCGCCTTCCAGCAGCACAATTACCAGCTCTATTTCGTTGGTACCGTTGGGATGGGAGGCGATGGAGTAGCTGCGCCAGCGCTTGTTCTTTTTTTCGTGAATGGGAAGGTCCAGGGTAACAAACTGCCCGGGCTTGAAGTCAAAAGCTTCCATATCGGGTATCTGTATCCAAAAGCGACGGGTATTGTGGGTTTCGTTCACAATCCTGGTAACATAACCATTGTGCCATTGTTCCAGCATGCCTTATCAGTTTTACCGAATATAACGAAAATGTTTGAACGTCTAAACTTTCGTATCTTTGCACCCTTCATGAATCTACAGGGTGTTTTACAACTGTACCAACGTGATGCCCGCCTGCAGCAGCTGGTGAAGGGGTTACATTTGCCCGTTCCGCAATATTTCCAGTTAACCGGCCTTACCGGCAGCGCTGTCAGCTTCCTGGCCGTTGGTACCTGGCAACATTTAGAGCAGGCTAACCATCTCTTTATTCTCAATGATAAGGAAGAGGCTGCCTATTTCCATAACGACCTGGAACAACTGAGCCAGGCGCTGGATATCTTCTACTTTGCCGATTCGTTCAAGAAAACAGGGCAGTTCCAGGAATTGAACAGCAGCCACAGCATGCTGCGCACAGAAGCGCTCATGAAATTTTCCGGCGGCAACACTATCCAGAAAAAGATACTCGTTACCTACCCCGAAGCTCTCTGGGAAAAAGTAGCAGGCACCGCCGCCTTCGGCGCCAATATGCTGAACCTGCGGGTGGCAGATGTGCTGAAAGTGGATGAGCTGCTGGAAAAGCTGGTTTCCTGGGGCTTTCATCATACCGACTTTGTTTACGAACCCGGCCAGTTTGCCCAAAGGGGCGGTATCATCGATATCTACTCCTTCGGTAACGATAAGCCCTACCGTATAGAGCTGTTCGGCGAAGACATTGACTCCATCCGTCTCTTTGATCCGGAAACGCAGCTCAGCGAGCGCAAACTGAACCAGGTTACGCTCATCGCCAACATGGATACCCACGCCCGGGACCATCATAAAACCTCGCTGCTGGAATTCCTGCCCCAGAATACCATCGTGTGGATGAAAGATCCTGCCTATATACAGGGAGTGATAGAGCAGATGGAACAGCGGCTGGACGACTGGCTGCAAACAGGCAACAAGGTAAAGGTGGATGATGAGGAAGACATGACGCTGTCTGAAGACGATTTCGTAAAAGCCTCCGTACTGATGGAGCAGCTGCTGCAAAGGCACTGCCTGGTGTTCGGCAACCGCAGCTGGTGGCAGGAAACCGGGAAGCCTTTTACGGACCTTGCTTTTGATACCCAGGAACAACCGGTCTTCAACCGCCAGTTCGATATGCTGCTGAAAGACCTCAACCAGCATAACGGCAATAAATACACCCTCTTCATCTTTGCAGATAATGCCCGCCAGCTGGAAAGGCTGCGCAGCATCTTCGAAGACCTGAAAGCCGATTTCGTTTTTTATCCCATCCCCGTGGCAGTAGGCCAGGGCTTTATTGATCACGGACTGAAGATCGTATGCTATACAGATCACCAGATCTTCCAGCGTTATCACAAATACAAGGTAAAACAGGCCTATAACAAGAATAAGGCTATTACCCTTAAAACGCTGCGCGAGCTGCAGGCCGGTGATTTTGTTACCCATATCGATCACGGTGTGGGCGTGTACAGCGGCCTGCAGAAAATAGAAGTAGGCGGTAAAATGCAGGAAGCCATCCGTATCATCTACAAGAATAACGACCTCTTGTATGTGAACATCAACTCCCTGCACAAGATCAGCAAATACACCGGTAAAGAAGGCATTGAGCCGCGCGTTAATAAGCTGGGCAGCGATGCCTGGGATAAGCTGAAAGAAAAGGCTAAAACCCAGGTAAAAGACATTGCCAAAGACCTGATCAAGCTCTACGCCGCCCGTAAAGCCCAGCAAGGCTTTGCCCACTCACCGGATACTTACCTGCAGACAGAGCTGGAAGCCTCCTTTATCTATGACGATACGCCAGATCAGAGCAAGGCAACGGCAGATGTGAAACGCGATATGGAATCGCCTTCCCCGATGGACCGCCTGGTGTGTGGCGACGTAGGCTTTGGTAAAACAGAAGTTGCCGTACGCGCTGCCTTCAAAAGCGTGGTAGATGGTAAACAGGCTGCCATACTGGTGCCTACCACCATCCTGGCTTTCCAGCACTATAAAACTTTTGCCGAGCGCCTCAAGGATTTTCCCTGCACCGTGGATTACCTGAACCGCTTTAAATCATCCAAGGAAAAGAAAGAAACGCTGCAGAAACTCGCAGATGGTAAGATAGATATCATCGTAGGTACACACGCCCTGCTGGGAAAGGATGTGAAGTTTAAAGACATCGGCGTGCTGATCGTAGACGAAGAACAGAAGTTCGGTGTATCTGCCAAGGAGAAGCTGAAACAGATCAAGGTGAATGTAGATACGCTCACACTAACGGCTACACCTATACCGCGCACACTGCAATTCTCCCTCATGGGCGCACGCGATCTGTCTATCATCAATACACCGCCCCCCAACAGGCAGGCGATCGAAACGGAAGTGCATGTGTTTGATCATGACCTGATCCGTGATGCGATCTATTTTGAAACTGAACGCGGCGGACAGGTATATTTCATTCATAACCGCGTACAGGGCCTCCGTGAAATGGCAGGCCTGATACAGGGCCTTTGTCCGGATCTTTCCATTGCCACCGCCCACGGACAAATGGAAGGTCACCAGCTGGAGAAAGTGATCCTCGACTTTATAGATCGCAAATACGATGTACTGGTGTGTACCAACATCGTGGAGAGCGGTGTGGACATTCCCAATGCCAATACCATTATCATCAATAACGCGCATCACTTCGGGCTGAGTGATCTGCACCAGCTGCGCGGTCGCGTAGGCCGCAGCAACAAGAAAGCGTTCTGCTACCTGCTGGCACCGCCAATGAGCACCCTGCCTGCCGACAGCCGTAAACGCCTGCAAACCCTTGAACAGCATAGTGAGCTGGGCAGTGGTTTCCAGATATCCATGCGCGACCTGGATATACGCGGCGCCGGTAACCTGCTGGGGGCAGAACAGAGCGGCTTTGTAGCGGAAATAGGCCTCGATATGTACCAGAAGATCCTCGACGAAGCCATCCGCGAACTGAAGCAGAATGAATTCCGCGAGCTCTTCAAGGAACAGCTGGAGCAGAAAAAAGATTTTGTGAGCGATTGTACCATCGATACCGACCTGGAAATACTGATACCAGACAGCTATGTAGAAAGTATCCAGGAACGCCTCAACCTCTACCAGGAGCTGGATAATACCACTACAGAAGATAAGCTGCAGCAGTTTGCCACTGCCCTGCAGGACCGTTTCGGACCTGTTCCCGAACCGGTGCAGGACCTGCTCACCACTATCCGTTGCCGTTGGATGGCCATTGCCCTGGGCTTCGAAAAGATGATGCTGAAAGAGGAAACGCTGCGCTGTTACTTCATCAATAATCCTGATTCACCCTACTTCGAATCACCCACCTTCAACCATATACTCAACTACGTACAAACCCGCGTGAATAATGCACGCCTCAAACAGGTAGGCAAAAACTTCATGCTGGTAGTAGAACGTATCCGCTCCATGAATGATCTGTACCAGTTCCTGAAGAACATGGAAGACGCCAGGGGGTAAATACCAAATTCCAAATTGAAGCCATAACGTGTTGTAATGCGTAACAACAGGTTATGGCTTCTTTCCTTGTAACTAATATCACTTCCCATCCGTTTCAGCTTCCAACATTCCAGCAGTAATAGGTAACAGCAGCGTTTGTTACCTGGCATTTGCTATCCGGTTTCTGGAATTTGGAATTTTCCCCCCTTCCTTATGGAATGTTGTGCAATTACTGCATCATGAGTGTGAAAACGGCAGCAGCCGGACAACTTAGTAAAAACTTAAATAAGCATAAGATGAAAAAAGTAACATTATTATTGACCGGATTAATACTTACTATCAGCGTTTGGGCACAACAGGTTGAACAGAAATCTGTTTATAATGTACCGGTAAAGAAGATTGAAGTGAACGGCTCTGCCGAAATGGAGATCACACCTGATGAGATCTACCTGAGTATTTCCCTGAAAGAATATTATAAAAGCAAAACAGTCAAGATCGATATCAGTACGCTGGAAAAGCAGCTGGAGAAGGCCATAGCAGATGCAGGCCTGCCTAAAGAAAGCCTCACTATCGAGAACGTGTATGGTTATAACCCTGATTACTGGTGGAAGAAAAAGAAGAACGATCCCGATTTCCTGGCCAGCAAAAAATACCGCTTAAAATTAAGCAGGCTGGATAAAGTAAATGGTATCATGGCGGGTGTAGATGAAGAAGGAATAGAAAGCGTGAATATTGCTTCTTTCTCACATAGCAAAATGGAAGAGTACCGCAGGGAAGTAAAGATCAAAGCCCTGCAGGCGGCCAAAGCCAAAGCCACTTATCTTTTAGGCGCTATTGGCGAGAACGTGGATGGGGTGATTGAGGTACAGGAGATCAACACGGATAACTACAGCGATGTACGTCCGGTGTATGCAAACATGGCCTATAAAGCAGCAGAAAGCGTTGCGGCAGATTCCAATATAGATTTCAGGACCATCAAGGTACGTGCAGAAATAAGGGCGGTATTCGGCGTTAAATAATCCGGCTTTCATTAACATATATGCCATCCCGGCTTATCCGGGGTGGCATAGCTTTTGGTATTATAGGGTTATTGAACCAAACCAAATTGTTATGCGTAACATGAAAATTGCCGGGCACAATGTACCGTCCAGCACCCTGCTGAAGGGTGTTAGCGTGGGACTTGCTATTACTGCAGGTATCATGGGCTGGATGTGGAAGAGAAGACATTCCATGCAGACACGTAACAACAACAACATATTTCAGGACCGTGGCCGCAGATGGCCACAGGCAGTGCCGGTAAAGTAGAAGAGAAAACATTGGCAAAAAGAAAGCCCCGCCTGGAAAGGCGGGGCATGCCGATGGAAAAAGATTTCAAAAAAAACGATGATCTGATTGATGTTGACTTTTAATTAATGTTGACTTTAAAAGTCCCGTCCGTCAATGGTTTTTCGACTTCACCACTCTTGATTAGTGTGCCTTTGAATGTACCTTCGGCACGTTTACTATTAATGCTTGTAATTTGAACTTCGATTTGATCGCCTATGTAGCCCTGGGTGGCGGTGTCCTGTACGGGCATCAATGTAACGACAGAGCCATTGTAAGTGCCTACGTTCAGTGAATCGTCCGGAGAGATTACCATCAGCTGCATGTGCTGCTTAAAACTGTTGGTAAGTCCGTCAATGATCAGCACCTTTTGGTTGGTGCCTGTTAGGATAGTATCAGCCACGAAGGCGCTGGGATCATGGGCAACGTACTGCTGGCCGTCAAAAGTGAAGGAGAAAGAAGACGCAGGTGCTGCATCATCTTTTTTACAGGCGTTGATGACCAATGCGGCTGCCATTAAAATAGCCGCCACCCGGAGTAATTTCATAGGTATAGGTTTGTCGCTAGGTATAGGAATAAATACGGCTGCAAGATAGGAAGATTTCCTCATAGATTAAATAAATAACCTATAAGTTTTTTCAATAAAATATACTTTTTCACCATACCTTTTTGATAATCAGCAAACTGGTTGGGGGAAAAATTCCAGGTGCCAGATGCCAAATACCAAATTCCAAAATCCAATTACCAAATTCCAAATACCAAATTCCAAATAAAAAGGAAGCGTCCCGACTTGCAGAACGCTTCCTTTTATATAGACGCTGATATGTAGCGTTTGGAATTTGTATTTTTTAAACCTGGAATTTGAAATTGAAGCTTAAGCGTCAATTTTCGCATATTTGGCGTGAGATTCAATGAATTCCCTGCGCGGAGGTACTTCATCGCCCATCAGCATGCTGAAGATGCGGTCTGCTTCTGCAGCGCTTTCGATCGTTACCTGTTTCAGGGTACGATGCTCAGGGTTCAGGGTGGTTTCCCACAGCTGTTCGGCGTTCATCTCACCCAGACCTTTATAACGCTGTATCACTACGCTGTCTTCTTTGCCTTCGCCGGCTATTTTGGTAACCGCAGCCTTACGTTGTTCTTCTGTCCAGGCGTAGATCTGCTCCTTACCTTTCTTCACCAGGTATAAAGGCGGCTGGGCAATATATACATAACCCTGTTCAACCATGGCCTTCATATAACGGAATATAAAGGTTAGGATCAGGGTGGCGATGTGGCTGCCGTCCACGTCGGCATCGGTCATGATGATCAGCTTGTGATAACGCAGCTTGCTCAGGTTGAGGGCCTTGTCATCTTCTTCTGTACCGATGGTTACGCCGAGGGCGGTAAATATATTCTTGATCTCTTCGTTCTCGTAGATCTTATGCTCCATAGCCTTTTCTACGTTCAGGATCTTACCCCTCAACGGCAGGATAGCCTGGAAGGCACGGTTACGGCCCTGTTTTGCCGTACCACCTGCCGAGTCACCTTCCACCAGGTACAGTTCGCATTTTTCAGGGTCGTTCTCAGAGCAGTCTGCCAGTTTACCGGGCAATCCGCTGCCGGTGAGCACGCTTTTACGCTGTACCAGCTGGCGGGCTTTACGGGCCGCTTCGCGGGCCTGTGCCGCCAGCACCACTTTATTGATAACGGTCTTGGCTTCGCGGGGATGTTCTTCCAGGTAAGCGTTCAGCACATCAGCAACGGCGCTGTCTACCACACCCATTACATCGGAGTTACCCAGTTTGGTCTTGGTCTGGCCTTCAAACTGCGGTTCAGGCACCTTTACGCTGATAATAGCGCTGAGGCCTTCGCGGAAGTCATCGCCGGTTACCTCGATCTTGGATTTCTCAAACAGTTTATTCTTATCGCCATAACTTTTGAATACGCGGGTAATGGCGCGGCGGAAACCAGCCACGTGCGTACCGCCTTCTATGGTATTGATGTTATTTACGTAAGAGAAGATATTCTCACTGAAAGAGTCATTATACTGCAGCGCTACTTCTACCGCTACATTAGAAGACGCATCATGCGCTTCTATAAAGATCGGATCAGGCAGCAGGCTGTTGCGGCGCCCGTTGCGATCCAGCATCTGTACAAATTCTGTGATACCGCCTTCGCTGTAGAACGTTTCGCTTACGATATTACCCTGGTCGTCTTTTTCGCGCTCGTCTGACAGCGTAATCCTTATTTTACGGTTCAGGTAGGCCAGTTCACGGAGACGGCCTGCGAGAATTTCGCGGTTATAGATCGTGCTGGTGAAGATGGTATCATCTGGCTTAAAGTGCACAATGGTACCGGTTTCACCAGAGTCGCCAATCTCCCTTACGGAATATTGCGGTACACCGCGGTGATACTCCTGTTCAAATATCTTTCCGTCGCGGTGAACGGTTACGTGCAGCACATTACTCAGTGCGTTCACGCAGCTTACACCCACCCCGTGCAGACCACCGGATACCTTGTAGGTGTTCTTGTCGAATTTACCACCGGCGTGCAGTACGGTCATTACCACCTCCAGGGCCGAACGGCCTTCTTTGGTGTTCATGCCCGTGGGAATGCCACGGCCATCGTCTTTACAACGGATTGAATTATCTTCGCAGATGGTTACTTCTATGTTTTTGCAGTATCCTGCCAGGGCTTCGTCGATGGAGTTATCCACTACCTCATATACCAGGTGATGCAGACCTTTTACGCCAATATCGCCGATATACATGGCCGGGCGCTTCCGAACGGCTTCCAGTCCTTCCAATACCTGAATACTGTCCGCATCATACCCATTGCTGGTACCGGCGGCGGCAGTTACTTGCGCTAATTCTTCGCTCATATCTTGATGTAAAATGCTAATTGAGTAAATGTCTCGTGAATTGTGCAAATATACGGAAAATGGGCCTTATTTCCATAAAAAACAGCCTGTTTTTCAGGGGGGTGGGAAGCCAGCTTTGAGCGGTCAGCTGTTGGCGATTAGTACCTGCATTTTGCCGGGGTAAGACACCTATCCGGTATAACACAACTAACTGCCAACAGCCGGCAGCTAACAGCTAAAGCGGTACATCGCCGCTGATGGCAATCTCCTTCACCCCGGTAAACAGTGTCTTCCATACCAGGTTGAAGAAGGATTTTCGCGGATCGCGGGCATAGCGCGGATGGGCGATGTGCAGTTTGCCGTCCCGGGGGTTACTGTCATTAATGGCGAGGGCATTGGCAAAAAGGCTTAACAGGCCTTTTCTTTTAAGCTCACTGGAGCTTTCATCCTTTTTCAGAATGCGCACCTTCAGGTTGTCATAGATCAGTTTTACCGTGCCGGAGGCATTCTTTTCATTGCCCTGCATACTGAAGCTTACCTCCTGTATATAACCTGATCTGATCTCTACCAGTGCCAGGGGCCGGGTAATAGGGGTCAATTCACGGCCGTCCATATCGTCCAGGCGTCCGGATATGGCAAAGCGGCCATTCTTGTCGTTCAGTACAAAATCAAAACGGGCCTGCAGCTTGCCGCGCTGCATAAATACGCCGTCCAGGTCTGCAATACAATGCGGGTTGCGCGCTATCATGCTGTCTATATTGGTTATGTTGCGGAAAAGTCCGCCCACCTGGTTAAAACGGATGGTACCCGCCTGCATTGATTTCGCGTTAACCTCCATATAGGCCAGGTCCACCCTCGAAGCTTTCAGGCTGTCTATCATGATGGGGATGGCCAGTTTTTGCAGCAGCTGATGCGGATACTGCCCTGTTTTGATCTCGTTGGAAGAAGGCAGTATACGGTTATGATAAATGTCAACGCTGCCGCTGCCAATGTCTATCCGGCGGGCGCGTATCTGCTGATTTTCCAGCAGTTCTTTGGGATCCAGCCCGTTCACGGCGATCTTGTTGAACTGCACATCATAGCGGTCCTGCTGAAAGGGTACCCTTTTATCAAAATCAGCCCGGCTATAGCGGGGTTCTACGGCAAACTGCCCGATACGCAGGTTGCTTTCCGCCGCATTGTAGCTGATGTCCCGTACACTCATCCAATACAGGCTGTCTGCGGTGCGATGCCGGTAATCCCGCAGGTGCAGCTCATAATTACGGGCGTAAAGGAAGCGGCTGGGATCTTCCAGGGCTTTGGCGTCTATCAGCAGGTCGTTCACGTGGATACTCAGGTGATGCAGCTGGGTGATTGCCTTGGCGCTGTCCTTCTTTATATAGGTATACATAAAATTGGAGCTGTCCAGCCGCAGGGTACCGATCGATATGGAATGTATGCGCGAAGAAATATTTTCATAGGCGCTGCGTTTACGGCTGGTGTCTACATTCCGGGTATCCTGTTGAAGCACAATACTGGGGTTATCCAGCACCAGTGAACCGGCGCTCAGCTCTTTTTTGAGGAAATATCGCCATACCTTGAAATAGCGCAGGCTTAAATTTTCGGCGCTGAAGGCGTATAATACAGCGGGCGCCCGCTGTTCCTGCTGCAGGCGCTTATACACGGCGGTATCGGTTACCAGGCTTACCTTGCTGATGGATAGCTGCCCTTTCAGCATGTTGAGGTTTACCCGGTCGTATTGCAGGATGTAAAGACTGTCAGACATTTCACGTACATAGTCTCTCAGCTGCACCCGCAGCTGTTTGCTCCAGCGCTGACTGAGGTAAAGCCCCGTTGCAGCCAGCACTAACGCTAACGCCCCTATGATAATTAACGCTTTTTTTCCGTATTTTCTAATATGAGTTCGGTATTGCATGGCTATAATATACCGAAATCCATACCAATTGAATTAAAAAGAAGGAGAACAACTTGGGGATGTTCGTGGATTTTTTTCCACAAGTATCACCCCATTGTCATAGTTAGCCGACTAAGCGTCTGAATGTTTGTTAAGTAAAAGTGAATGCCTAATTTTGACTCACTTTAATAAACAGTTTGAAAGAGCTACAGGACATATTATCATTGGCCATTCCGCAACCCGCTATGAGTGACCAGCTGCAACTCGCAGAGCAGGACACCGTTACCGTGCCGGACGCTTTTGATTTTACCCTGCAGCGCTTTACTTACGAGCGTCCCTTACCGGTGGAAGATATCGCCATGGTGGTATACCAGCCGGCAAAAAGGGGGCAGAGCGCCGCTATAGAGTTGCGTTACTGCGTGGCAGGCAGCCGGTATTGCCAGAACCCATCCTGTACGGACCAGCTGTGCGCCAAAGGCCATAGCACCGGCAAATGTTCTGACAAAGTATCTTCCGTTGATATGATCACCGTGCGTTTCCAGCCCGGTTTCATCCAATCGCTTCAGAAAGGCGCCACCAGCTCCACTTTATTTGAATTGCAATCCCGCAAGCCTTTCGTAAAGACCATTCAGCCCAGCCCCAAATCCAAAACGGTGCTGGAACAGATGGTGCATCACAATTACGAAGGGGTGCTGAAACATATCTTCCTGCAAAGCAAGGCCTTAGAGCTGCTGCTTTTCAGCTCCGACCAGTTCATGCAGAACGACCCGGATGAACGTTACGGTTGCCGCTTCCTGACCCACCTGGAAGACCGCGAGAAGATCGAAAAGGCCCGCAGCATCCTGCTGGAACAACTGGATGCCCCCATTACCATCCGCGACCTGGCCCGCCGTGTAGCCATGAATGAATGCTACCTGAAAAAGGGCTTTAAAGCCATGTACGGCACCACCATCTACGATTATTTCCAGAAAGAACGTATGGAAAAGGCCAAAAGCCTGCTGTACGAAAAAGGTATGTCTGTTTCAGATGTAGCCATCCTGATGGGATACTCCTGCATTTCCCATTTCTCCACTGCCTTTAAAAAGCATACGGGCCTGAAACCGTGTGAGTTACTTTTGAGATAGTTTAGGTTTGAAGTTTGAGGTTCGTTGAATGTTTAACGTTCAACACCTGTCAGCCGGCCTGCTTCAATCCTACCCACTTAAAAGTGCAATGCCACCTGAAAGTTTATTTCCCTCACCTAAGTGCCTGCTCCTGAACCACTCACCTCTCACCTTTAACAAACCTCAAACCTCAAACCTGCATATTTGCTCTTTTTCCCACTTCGATCATTTCTTTTCCCGATTACATAAACCCTGTCCGGGTATTTGTAGTTTCTTTGTATCACGATCGGCAGATATCTATCCCGATTTTATAAGCTTCCTTATCAGATTTGACCAAAAGGAGGAAAGCTTACCAGGCAATAAAAAAGTGAGTAAAGCCATAAAATCATTGCACCGCGATCAAACACCATTTTCTTAAGTGCAGTTGCCGGTAAGTTTTCCGCCCTTCATAAAAGAGCGGGACATCACACGATGTCCCGCTCTTTTATTGTGTTTAGTGCCAATGCTTTATTAACTTTACCTTACTGCAAGCACGCATGCCGACCCGGCGTATGGTACGCTCTGGATCTCGCCTCTGGCATCCGGTTGCCCCATCTCAATTCCCGCGGTCAGCACCAGGGATTGTGCGGCCGTAAGGGCCCCCGGCATGTTCAGTTGTAAGGTAATGGTTTGCGGCAAAAAGTTGGCGCCGTTAATATGCCATTCTGAATGCGCGGAGGCAATCGGCAAACGTTCCGGCTTATAATACCCACTGCCATTGTGGATCACGTCTTCTGCCACCCCCATGCAAAAGGTGAAGCTGTAAAGCGGTTGCCGCCAGGGTAGCACCAGGTTGATGCCCTTAATAAGCCTTGGCAGCTGTATCAGCGCTGTTTTAGTTTCGCGATCCACGGAAATGTCCAGCGGATTGGAAACCACGCTGAAAAACTGGTGTTTCCTGGTAAGGAGGAAGCCTTCCAGCAGTTTGCGGTGCTCAGAGATCAATACACCGCGTTGTCCCTTGCCGTTGATCTTTTCCTCCTTTTGAATGCGTGTGCAGATTTTGGTAAGCTGCGGAAAAATGTTGTAGTCCGCCAGCTTAAGAACGGGTAGATTCATGGTGTAGCGGATACTTTTAGCCGCCTGCACCGCGCCGTCGAATTCACTGTTATTCAAACGGGTGTGACTGAATTTCCTGGAGGTCTTCACCTGTTTCTTCGTAGGCCCTCCCTTTTTGCGCACTACAATTTTGCCGGATCCGCGCAACCGGTAGGCAGTCATATTACCAAAACTGCCAGTGAACTGAATTTCATTAGCGTCAAGAATTGCCATCTGGGGTAGATTTTATTCGGTTAATAATCGGATAAAGGCAGGCCGGTATTGGGGTAATACCTGAGGCCGCTTTTAAGGCAATTTCTTACAAATTCCAATCTTAGACGAATATGATTTCTACATATATCATTTCTTCATAGATAGGTAAGAACAAGGGATAAGGTAGGGCTTAATAAGGGCTCAATAAGGAAATATCTCCTATCAAACACTGAATAGGACAGCGTTTCCACGCGGAAAGGTCTTGGATAGTACCCGGATAAACCGTGGTAAATGATTGAAAATGATGAAGATGAGAGGCGAAGGGAACGCAGATCTGTCAGTTAAGAACTGGTACTTGTCAGTTTGATATGGAAGTTTGTCAGTTGGGAGATGATCACTTGTCAGTTGGGACATGCCCTGTTACAAAGTCTGTCAGCATTGCCGGGCGCTGAGCATTTGGTAAAAAAAGAAAACCCCGCCCAAAAGAGCAGGGTCTGTCCTATTTATCCCTATACCTATGAAATACGTGATTGAAAAAGTAGCTATTCTGTAATGGTACCGGCCTCATTGATCAGCACCGACTTGTCTGTACCATTATCCTGAATATTTACCTTGTAATATGCTGCCACATTTGCTCTTTCAATCCGCCAGCCGTCTTTTACGGTAGCAGCAGGATATTTACTTCTGAGCGTGGTGGCGATGGTTTCCGGAAGCCTGTCGCCGGCGTATTCGCTGCGGGTAGCTACCCAGGTTCCATCTGCTGTATATTCTACGGTTGTTTTTACACTGTCCTGCTCAAAATTTGCAATCCAGTTACCCGTTACACTCTTTGTCCATTTTGCGTTCTCTATCCCTGCAAAATTCTGGCCAAATGCATCCTTCACAGGCGCCGGAGCTACCAGTGCTTTAGCAGTGGTTTCCCGCTTTGTCTTTTTAACCGATTTGTGTTGTGCAAAAGTTATGCCGGAAGAAAGCAACGTCGCGCAAAAAAATAACATCAACTTTTTCATATAAACGATATGGTTTGTCCGTTGGGTTACGTTTTTTAAACTTCAGGTTTTATCTTCCAGCTAAAAGCGAAAACAATGCCAAAAAAGCAAAGGTGTTGATTCCGAGCGTAAAAATAGTAAATAATTTAAAAAAAACATAAAAACCCGCTCTTTTTTGACCTTTTTACCTCATCTTGAGATTTTTGGTGCCACTGTATTTTCGTAACTTTGCACAATTTTAATCGAACATCCGTATTATACGGGTGCATTTTTCTTTTCAAATAACGCCAAAAGGCGGAAATTGTTTTATGGCCAGTCAATATCAGGAATATAATCAGCTGAATTTACCGCAGATAGGAAAGGACGTTTTACAGCAATGGGAAGCGCAGCAAGCGTTCGAGAAGAGTGTGGACCTCCGCGAAGGCGCCACGCCATTCGTATTTTATGAAGGCCCTCCCAGCGCCAACGGTCTGCCCGGTATTCACCATGTTATTTCCCGTACCCTGAAAGACCTGGTGTGCCGTTATAAAACAATGCGCGGTTACCAGGTAAAACGCAAAGGCGGCTGGGATACCCACGGCCTGCCCGTAGAGCTGGGCGTGGAAAAAGCACTGGGTATTACAAAGGAAGACATCGGCAAAAAGATCTCCGTAGCGGAGTACAATGATACCTGCCGCCGCGAGGTATTGAAATATAAAGATAAGTGGGACGATCTGACCCGCCAGATGGGGTATTGGGTAGACCTGCAAAAGCCCTATATCACTTTTGAGAACGATTATATAGAAAGCCTGTGGTGGTGCCTGCAGCAGCTTTACAAGAAAGGTCTGCTGTACAAAAGCGTGAGCATCCAGCCTTACTCTCCCGCAGCGGGTACGGGGCTGAGCTCCCATGAACTGAACCAGCCGGGCACTTATAAAGACGTAAAAGACACTACGGTAGTAGCCATGTTCAAGGCGGTGGAAGACGACCGTTCCCGCTTCCTGTTTGAAGCAGCGGGTACCGATCAGCTCTTTTTCCTGGCCTGGACCACCACCCCCTGGACACTGCCCTCCAACCTGGGCCTGACCGTAGGCGCCAATATAGAATATGCGCTGGTGCGCACCTTTAACCAGTACACCCACCTCCCGGTAACCGTGATACTGGCCAAAGACCTGATAGACCGTTACTTCAGGAAAGAAGGCGAGGATGGCGATTTTGCCGCTTATAAGGAAGGCGACAAGATCATCCCCTGGCAGATACTCGCGGTGTTCCGCGGCAGCCAGCTGGAGAACATCCGCTATGAGCAGCTGCTGCCCTATGTGCAGCCCGAAGAAGGCGATCCCTTCCGCGTACTGCTGGGCGATTTCGTGACCACCGAAGACGGTACAGGTATCGTACACACCGCCCCGGCCTTTGGTGCAGATGATAACCGCGTAGGTAAAAAGTACGGCATCGGCATCCTGACACTGGTAGACAGGCAGGGCAGGTTCCTGGATAGCGTTGGTGAGTTCGCCGGCCGCTATGTAAAGAACTATAAAGACGAAAAGGATTACAAAGACGTGGATGTGGACATTGCCGTGAAGCTGAAAAAAGAGAACCGCGCCTTTAAAGTAGAAAAATACGAGCACAGCTACCCGCACTGCTGGCGTACCGATAAGCCGGTATTGTACTACCCGCTGGATGCCTGGTTCATCAAAACCACTGCCCTGAAAGACCGGATGGTGGAACTGAACCAGACCATCAACTGGAAACCGGCCGCTACAGGAACCGGGCGTTTTGGTAACTGGCTGGAGAACATGGTAGACTGGAACCTGAGCCGTAGCCGTTACTGGGGTACCCCCCTGCCTGTATGGCGTACGGAAGACGGTAAGGAGGAGATCTGCATTGGCAGCATTGCCGAGCTGAACGCTGAGATCCGCAAAGCCAATGAAGTGCTGGGTGGCGATGTGAACAAGCACTACCTGCATGAAGGCATACTGGACCTTCACAAACCTTATGTAGACGAGATCATCCTGGTGAGCCCCGGCGGCAAACCGATGCGCCGCGAGCCCGACCTGGTAGACGTATGGTTTGACAGTGGCGCCATGCCGTATGCGCAATGGCATTATCCGTTTGAAAACCAGGACATTTTCAATAAAAACTTCCCTGCAGATTTCATCTGCGAAGGCGTGGATCAGACCCGTGGCTGGTTCTACACCCTCCATGCCCTGGCCGCCATGCTGTTTGACAGTGTAGCGTACAAGACTGTGGTATCAAACGGACTGGTCCTGGACAAGAACGGCAACAAAATGAGTAAGCGCCTGGGCAATGTAGTTGATCCGTTCAAGACAATTGAAGAATTCGGAGCAGATGCCACCCGCTGGTACCTTATTACCAACGCTTCCCCCTGGGATAGCATGAAATTTGATATTGAAGGTATCCGTGAGGTACAGCGCAAACTGTTCTCAACTTTATATAATACCTACAACTTCTTTGCGATGTATGCCAACCTGGACAGTTTCTCTTTCAAAGAGGCGTACATTCCGCTGGAGCAGCGCCCGGAAATAGACCGCTGGATCATCTCGCTGCTGAACACCCTGGTGAAAGAAGTGACGGCATATTTTGACGACTATGAGCCTACCCAGGCAGGACGTGCTGTACAGGAATTTGTAGACGAACATCTCAGTAACTGGTATGTGCGCCTGTGCCGCCGCCGTTTCTGGAAGGGAGAATATGAGCATGATAAGATCTCTGCCTACCAGACACTTTATGAGTGCCTGGAGAAGATCTCCCAGCTGATGGCGCCGGTTTCACCGTTCTTTGCAGAATGGCTGTTCGGTAACCTGAACAAGGTAAGCAACCGTAACACGGCCGCCAGCGTACATCATACTGATTTCCCTGCGGTGGTTGAGTCGGCAATAGACAGTGAGCTGGAAGAGCGGATGCAGCTGGCCCAGGATATATCTTCCCTGGTACTGTCGCTCCGTAAGAAAAAGGACGTAAATATAAGGGTAAGACAGCCGCTGCAGAAGATATTGATACCGGTACTGAATCCTCACATGCGGGAGCAGATAGAAAAAGTGGAAGACCTGATAAAAAGTGAGGTAAATGTGAAAGGTATTGACTATCTTACCGAAACGGAAGGCTTTATCAAGAAAAAGATCAAGCCAAACTACAAGGCGCTGGGTAGCAAGATGGGAGCGAAAATGAAAGCAGTAGCAGCCGCAATAGGCGCTTTCACCGACGCAGATATAACAACCTTGGAGCGCGATGGTCAATACAACCTGCTGATAGACAATGAGCAGCTGCAACTGCAGCTTTCCGATGTAGAGATCATTTCCGAAGACATCCCGGGATGGACAGTAGCAAACAAAGGCGCTCTTACAGTAGCCCTTGACATTACCATTACACCTCAGTTGCAGGACGAAGGCAATGCCCGTGAGCTGGTGAACCGCATACAAAAGATCCGGAAGGATAGCGGCTTTGAACTGACAGACAGGATACTGGTAAAAGTGGCAGCCGCCGAGACGCTGAAGTCGGCGATTATTAACTATAATGACTATATTTGCACGGAAATTTTGGCAGACAGCTTGGAATTAGTGCCGCAACTGCAGGATGGTACAGAAATAGAGGTTAACGACCTTAAATTCAATGTATTAGTTAACAAAAAAAGCTAGTCCCATGGCAACAAAGAAGAAGGTTGCTAGCAAAAAGACCCAAAAGGCAGTGCCTGCTAAGAAGAAGGCAGTTGTAGCTAAAAAGGCAACAACTACCAGGAAGGCGGCTGCTAAACCTGCGCCTGCGAAAAAGGCAGCGCCGGTTGCGAAGAAAGCGACTGTAAAAAAGGCAGCGCCGCCAAAACTGGCGAAACCGGCTGCCACTAAAGCCGTGGCCAAAAAAGCTGCCGTTCCCAAAGCGGCGGCTTCAAAGAAAGCAGTTGTCGCCAAAACACCCGCTGTCACCAAAGCATCAGTTCCCCCGGCCAAAACAACTACAACAGCAAAGAAAGCAGTTGAGCCTGTAAAGGCCCCCGCTGCAAAGAAAGTACCTGCTGAAAAGCAGAAAGTGGTCAGCAAGAGCATGGCGGCCACCGAAAAAGTAGAAAAATTGATTTCCAAGCCAGAAGAAAAAGAAGTTATAATGCCAGTAAAGAAATCAGATAAAGAAAAAGAAACCGGCAAGAAAGCAGCAGCGGAGAAAGCCGCTAAAGTGGAGAAAGTGGAAAAAGCGGAAAAAATTGAAAAAGCCGAAAAGCCCGCAGCTGCCGCTAAAGTTGAAAAAACTGAAAAGCCCGGTACCAACAGGAACGTGAAAGCAGCCACCACGCTGGTATCTTACCAGCCTGAATTCACCAAATCAGTACTGGATCAGCCGGATGCCCCCACTGGCCCGGTGTATCGTTACAGCGATGCCGATCTGCAGGAATTCAGGGAGCTGATCAATAAAAAGCTGGAAGCAGCCAAGAAAGAGCTCGTATATCTCCAGGGCCTGATCACCCGCAAGGATGAAGCCGGTACCGATGATACAGAGAACAAATATATGAGCATGGAAGATGGCAGCGGCTCCCAGGAAAGGGAACAGCTGAACCAGATGGCCAGCCGTCAGATCCAGTTCATTGATCACCTGGAAAAAGCCCTGGTGCGCATCGAAAACAAGACATACGGTATTTGCCGCGTAACCGGCAAACTGATCGATAAGGCCCGCTTAAGAGCTGTGCCGCACGCCACACTTAGTATTGAGGCAAAGTTGGCTAAAAGCAAGTAAGGCAATTAATAAACTAATAATAAAGGGAGAAGTGTTTGAAATGACACTTCTCCCTTTGCTTTTGGACGAGGTAGGATGAATGACGGAGGGTCGGGGCTGATTACTCAGTGAGGATCATCAGGCCGTTAGATGTGAAGTCATCCGCTGTTAGCTTATGAGATCATCACATCCACTTCTGAAAAAGACCATCAGTGTTCCTGACATGACCCCGCCAAATGATCTTTATTATTAATTATTAATTGTTGCATCCTTGTTTTTGCGGTTAAGCTGCCTGGCAGCAAGATACACCAGGCCCGCTGAAGCAAGCACAACCAGGCTGCCGATGCCGATGCGTTTTGCCTGTTTTTTACTGATGGCGGGAAGTTTGAGCCGGAATTTTTCGGGTCCTGCCTGGGCTATTTCCAGCAGGGGAGAGAGGTAGGGCCCGGTGATCAGTTTGTCGGCTATCTTCTGGATCTCAGGTTTCTGGGAGTCGAACACCACCCCAACACCGGAGGCGTGCAGCAGGTTGGAACCGTCTGCGCCGCTGCCAACGTAGATCACGTTCTGCGGCATCACATGGTACTTGTGCTTAATATACTCCAGGATATTGTTCTTGCTGTATTTGGGAATGGAGTCTGAGCTTTCGCTTTCGGGCTGCTGCAGGAAATATTCCGGGATGGTGATCTCGCCGGTGGCCACGCTGTCAAACAGGTGCAGGCGGTTGGCGAATACGAAGTCCATGCCGAGTTTATTCTTGATATGGCGGCCTACGCATTCAAAGCCGTCTGTAATGAGTCCGCAGGCGTATCCTCTTTTCTTCAGCTCCAATACCACTGTTTTGATATCGGGCACTACGGGAATGGCGTCTGCCACTTCCAGCAGTTCTACCAGGTTCCTGTCGCGGAACAGTGCGGCGGTATGTTCGAGGATGGTGACCGGGTCTGCATGATGTTCGTGGATCTGCGCCAGCGATACTTCGCAGTCAAATGCTTCGGCGGCCAGTTCTATATAGTTGCGAGTAAAGATGGCTTCATCCAGGTTAAAGATGACCATCTTCTGCATTTTGTCGATAGATTCCAGGATGGAGTATTCCATCTGTTCACGGATAATATTGATATTACCCAGTGTTTCGAGGTTTTCCTGTGGGATCTTCATATTCTCTGCTTTATGAAGGATAGTGCGGGATACTTCACGTGACATTTTGCTGAGCTGTTCCCATGACTGCATGGCATTTTCTATTCTTCCGATGTTCGCTTCCGTTATACGTGCACCGAGTACGTGCATATCTATAAGCAATCCGATATCCACGCCGTAATCATTTTCAAACTGTACACGCTGCAGGAATGATTTACGTGCAGCGATCATACCACTGAGCGGTTGCTGGAAATGTGCCAGGTCGGGAAAGAGGATGCTTAAGAGCGGTTTGGCCACCAGCTGTGTAACACGGCCAGCCTGCCTTTCGAAATAAGACTTCACAAAATCTGCCTCATCGTTGGCGATCGGATCGGTGAGCAGTTCCACAATATTTTCAGGATAGGTGAGAATATCACCATCGATATACATTACAATATCATATTTAGCAGCCATCAATCCTTCGCGCATTGAGATGCCTTTTCCGCGCTGGCTGCTGGTGATGACGCGAGCGCCTTCTTTCATCGCCTCCTCTACCGTGTTATCACGGCTGTTATCGTCTACTACAATGATCTCTGCCTTGCGTGATGTTTTCTTTACCGTTTTAATAACCTGTTTGATGGTAGCTCCTTCATTTAAAACCGGGATAACGATTGAAATCATGGGAAACGCTTGTTGGTTTATAGTGATAAAATACGTCCGAAAAAGGTTTCCGGGATGGCATAGCACGCCGGTACAACGCCCCAAAAATAAGGCCAATTGGAGAAAAATGATTTTTATTCTATTTTCAGGTTTTTATCCCGCTGTGAAGGACGCACCGGGTCTGCATATATTGGCCACAATAGAGCCGCCGGGAAAAGGGATGACGCAGCGCGGCGACATGTTTTTCTTTCTGAATAACGGGCACTGGAACCCCCTGACACCACAGTAAGTTGATACGCGGGAGATGGCCTCTCACCGGAGATCACTTTCATAATAAATGATCTGAATTATACAGCGGGTATACTGTGTTTTACGTACATGTCTGCAACAAATTTTTTGATCTGTTAATTGTGACAAAATGGTAGTCTGCCATGAATACATGGCTGGGCACATGTACTGTCAAAAGGAAGGTAAGGCGCCGGGAGCAGATCATTTCCTGGGCGCGTATGTAGCGCTATAAAGGGTGTTAGAAACGCATCCGGAGTACCAGCTGTTGTACATCGTATATGCAAAGACGTTATACGCTTTTTTCTTATGGCAGTAAAAACGCGGAGTATCTTGCAACAGGCGGAAACGTTATCATGTGCCGTCAGCATGGCAAACACACTTGCTGCGAAGGTATCCGGTAATTATATACTCATAGATCCATTTAAAGGCAGGAAGTGATTAGTTTTAGTTATATTGGTATTAATAACTATAATTGACGAACTGCTGCCTTTTGACGCAGCCTGCTAAATACAGCATGCATAAGGCTGAGTATGTTTACTGCGTTTAGCACTTAGCATTAAACATCCATAACGTATCTTTGCTTTGTCAGATAAAGTGCGCAGGGTACTATAAATTAGTTACGGAGGCATTAAACCATTACACCAATGCAGGAAAGTAAACGGCAAAAACAAGTAGGGCAGCTGATACAGAAGGAGCTGAGCGACATCTTTCAACGGATGGGATACAACGTAACAGAGGGGGGAATGATCTCCATTTCTACTGTTCGTGTCACGCCAGACCTGCTGGAGGCCAGGGTATACCTGAGTATGTTCCAGATAAAAGATACAGCAGCCATGCTGAACCAGATAAAAGATCGTAACTGGGAGATCCGTAAGGAGCTGGGATTACGGGTGGGCAAGCAATTGCGCCGCGTACCGGAGCTTTCCTATTTCCTGGACGATACGCTGGACTATGTGTTTCGGATGGAAGAACTGTTCAAGAAGATCCGGGACGATGATGCCGGAAAAGAGAATAAATAAAATTCCAAAATCGAAAATCCAAATTCCAAACAGCGAAGAGCATTTTGGAATTTAAAACTTGGATTTTGGGATTTGGAATCTGGAATCTGGAATTTTAATATATGGTTTGGCAATTTGCTTCCCGTTACTTCTGGGCCAAGAAATCTACCAACGCAATCAACATCATTGCATGGGTGAGCGTAGCGGCTATTGCCGTTGGATCCGGCGCATTGATCGTTATCCTCAGCGTATTCAATGGCTTTGAAGGATTGGTAAAATCCCTGTACTCTTCTTTTTATCCTTCCGTAAAGGTAAGTCCGGCAAGTGGCAAGACCATTGTCCTCAGCGCAGCGCAGCTGCAGCAGATTGCCGCTACGCCCGGGGTGGCCCATTATTCCGAGGTAGTAGAAGAAAAAGCGGTGCTCCGCTTCGGTGAGGAGAAGACCATTGCTGTGCTGAAAGGGGTAGACACCCACTACAATGAGGTGGCCGGTGTAAAGAACAAGGTGGTACGGGGCCGTTTTGATATAGGCGATGAAAATGCCTACCGGGGGGTAATGGGTATAGAGCTGGAGGCCGCGCTGGGCATAGATGTGGAGCGGAGCCTGGTTCCGCTGGACGTATACGTGCCGCGCCGCGCGGCAGGCAGCCTGTTACCCAATGAGGCGCTGAACAGCGGTTATCTTTTTCCTGCCGGCGCATTTGCCATTCAGCAGGAGTTCAACAGCAAATACGTTATTACCCACATAGATTTTATGCGCCGGCTGCTGGAGCTGCCGGAGGGAGAAATGTCTGCACTGGAAATTGCCGCCGCGCCGGGCGCTAATGAAATAGCGCTGAAAGGCCGGCTGGAGGCTTTGCTGGGCAAAGGGTTCAAGGTGCAGACCCGTTACGAGCAGAACCAGGCTTTATATGCCATTATGCAAACGGAAAAATGGGCCGTATATGTGATCATGAGCTTCATACTGGTAATAGCTGCATTCAATATGATCGGTTCCCTGTCAATGCTGGTGATTGAGAAAAGGAAGGATATTTCCATCCTGAAGGCCATGGGGGCGCGTAATGGGTTAATCCTGCGGATTTTCCTGGCAGAGGGCCTGATCATAGCGGGCATTGGCGCCGGGCTGGGGTTCGGGATCGGTATCCTGGTGTGTGTGCTGCAGCAGCAGTTTGGCCTGATCAGGCTGGAGGGATCATCATTCCTGGTAGACGCCTACCCGGTGATCATGAACCCAATGGATTTTGTGCTGGTAAGCGTCACCATTATCGTGATAGGGGTAGCGGCCAGCTGGTACCCTGCTAAGCAGGCGACAAAAGAAGCCCTGGCGGTAGGAAGTTAATTTATTCATATCCTGTTGCGGCGGCTGTCAACAGCAGCTCATCCTGCAAAAGGAGTTTATAAAACAAAATAAGCGTTCAGTCAGAAGAAACGCTGTCTGCACAGCACCTTCTGACTGAACGCTTTTTATTTTTTGGCTAACAGCTTAAAAGCCAATAGCCGAAAGCTGTTCTTAATAGTCTCCCATTGAGGTTTCGGGCAATTGTGCCAGCGCCTTCGCCAGTTGTTCATCGCTGGGGGCAATACCGTGCCATTCGTGATGACCTTCCATGAAGTCAACGCCTTTACCCATTACTGTTTTCATCAGGATGGCAATGGGTTGGCCTTTACCGGTGAGGCTTTTAGCCTTTTCGAGGGTAGCCACTACATCGTCCAGGTCGTTTCCGTTCATGTGGAGTACTTTCCAGCCGAAGGCTGCGAACTTTGGCTCAAGGTCTCCGAGGCCGCCTACCTGTTCAGTGGGGCCATCGATCTGCTGGCCGTTCCAGTCAACCGTAATGATCAGGTTATCCACTTTATGGTGGGGGGCAAACATGATGGCTTCCCATACCTGTCCTTCTTCCAGTTCACCATCGCCGTGCAGGGAGAACACCAGGTGTTTGTCGCCATTCAGCTTTTTGGTCAGTGCGGCGCCGATGGCTACGCTCATGCCCTGTCCCAGGGAACCGGTGGCAACCCTGATGCCAGGCAGGTGCTCATGCGTGGTAGGATGGCCCTGGAGGCGGGAGTTGATCTTACGGAAGGTGGTCAGCTCCGAAGTGGGGAAGTACCCTGATCTGGCCAACGCGCTGTAGTACACCGGAGAGATATGTCCGTTTGAGAGCACGAACACATCTTCATTACGGGCATCCATATCAAAAGGCTGAGGGTTGTGCTGCATTACCTTGAAGAACAGTGCCGTAAAGTAATCGGCGCAGCCCAGAGAACCGCCAGGGTGGCCGCTTTGAACGGCATGCACCATGCGAACAATATCCCTTCTGATCTGTGTAGCTATTTCATTCAGCTGTGGCATGATAGTTGCTTTTTTGTAAGTCACAAAACTAAGAGATATTTGCAAAGAATAGTAGAGAGTTCCACAAACTTTTCACTAAAGCAGGTGTTCGGGTGACAAGTTTTTTAGTTTTTGAATTTTGCTGATATTCATTCAATTGAAATTAATATCTTTGTATAATCTTGTATCCTAACCCCCCTACTGATGGAGAATGTATTAATTGCTAGCGTCCTGAGTTTTGTTGTGACCTATTTTGCAATTCCAGCCCTGATCAAGGTAGCGGAATTAAAACATTTGTACGACGAACCAGATGAACGAAAATCGCATAAATCCAATATTCCCACCCTGGGCGGTATTGGGTTCTTCTCGGGTTTTGTGATGGCAGCCGCTATCTGCGTACCATCCTTTGCCAATTCCCCCTTTCAGTACATGGTGGCCGCCTTCTTCGTGATTTTTATGGTGGGGCTGAAGGACGACATTGTAGGGCTTTCTCCCTTAAAGAAATTGATCGGCCAGCTGATGGCCTCTTTTGCAGTGATATACCTGGGCAACCTGCAGATCGTCAGTATGTACGGTTTCCTGGGCATTGAGGCTTTACCCCAGCATTTTGGCCTGCTGCTTACTTACTTTACCTTCCTGGTGATTATCAACGCTTTTAACCTGATAGACGGGGTAGACGGACTGGCCGGCAGCATTGGTATGCTGGTGACCTGTGTGCTGGGCACTTACTTCCTGTATGCAGGCGAAGTGCTGTATGCCGTACTGGGCTTTGGCCTGGCAGGCGGCCTGGCGGCGTTCCTGATCTATAACATTTCTCCCGCCCGTATTTTTATGGGTGATACGGGGTCTTTGCTGGTAGGCCTGGTAAATGCCATCCTGGTGGTAAAGTTCATCGAAGTAGCCGGTAACCCGGCTTCCCGGATGCCGGTGAATGCAGTACCGGCTGTTGCGTTTGCAATACTGATCATACCTTTATTCGATACACTGCGGGTATTTGCCATCCGTATGTTAAGAGGCAGATCTCCATTCTCCGCAGACCGTAACCACATTCATCACTACCTGCTGGATCTGAAGCTTAATCATAAACAAACCACTTTTGTAGCGGTTGTTTCCAATATCATTTTCATAGTGGCTGCCTTTTCCCTGCAGGATATCGGGCCTAATTACCTGATGCTGCTGATCGTTGGCGCTGCATTGGGAGGCACCGTTACACTTTACTTTGCCAGGAAGGCCAGGAAAACTCCCCGCCTGGTGCCGATGCGTCAGGCCACTATGCCCGCTGCAGCTGTTGCTGCCAGTGTTAATACGGCCGCCAATGCTACCCCGGCAGCCGGTGATGCAGTGGTAACAAAACCAAAGATACTGCGCGTAAATCCCGAAGGGATGTTACAGGACAAATAAATCGCAGGTTTGAGGTTTGAAGTGTAAAGTTTGAGGTTCGTTAAAAGTTAGCGGTCAGGGTACACGTCCTACACTTCTAACATTCAACGAACCTCAAACTTTACACTTCAAACCTCAAACTGTTTACAGGCATCTTTGATGATTAAAAGAAAACCTGTAGGTTTGCAGGCACTTAACTATTTTTTGTTATGCAAGATGACCTTACGCTAATAATGGATGATGCTACAGAGTCGATGGAAAAGGCAATCAAGCACCTGGAAGTGGAACTTACCAAGATCAGGGCAGGTAAAGCCAACCCCCAGATACTGGACGGTATTACCGTAGACTACTATGGAGCTCCCACCCCCCTTAACCAGGTAGCCAATGTAAGCGTAGCAGACGCCCGCACCCTTACCATTCAACCCTGGGAAAAGAATATGATCCAGCCTATTGAAAGGGCGATCATCGCTGCCAACATCGGTATCAATCCCCAGAACGACGGACAGATGATCCGTTTATTCCTGCCTCCTTTAACTGAAGAACGCCGTAAGGAACTGGTGAAACGCGCTGCAGCAGAAGGCGAACATGCGAAGGTAGGCGTACGCAACATCCGCCGGGATGCCATTGAAGCTATCAAACGGCTGCAGAAAGACGGCTTAAGTGAAGACACTGCGAAAGATGCGGAAGCTGATGTACAACAGCTGACCGATAAATATATTACCCTGGTAGATAAACATCTTGCTACCAAGGAGAAAGAGATCATGGCTATTTAAGCTGAACGCTGAATGCGGAAAGCAGAACGCTGAACAACATGATGCCGGTAAGATGGCATTGCGTTCAGCGTTCTGCATTTAGCGTTCAGCTTTTTCTATGCACCATGTATACGCCGGCTAATATTACGCCCATGAAAACCACCTGTAACCAGGTAACATCTTCACCAGCCAGCAGTCCCCATCCTATTGCCACTACAGGCAGAGCATAAGTGACCATAGAAGCAAATACAGATCCTGCCCTTTGTATCAGGATATAGAACAATACCGTGGCGATACCGCTGCCAAAGATGCCCAGCGTAGCGCTGGCCGCCAGCGATGTCCACGGTGCGTTCTGCCCTGCAAACAGGGGAAAGAATTGACTGCCTATCAATACCGGTAAGGCCAGTACGGCGCAGAAAGCGAGCGCAATAGAACTGAGTTGTATGGAAGAGAATCCCTTCAGGTAATGATGCACCAGGGCAATATTTACACCATAGCATACAGTAGCCAGCAGCACATAAAAGCCATAGTACCAGTAACCCGCATTTACCCCTTTGGCCACAAAGAGGCCAACCACCCCGGCCAGTCCTACACAGATACCTGTAAGCTGCCGTTTTTCAAAGGGACTTTTGAAGATCAGCGTGCCCGCTATCAGCGCCATCAGCGGTGTAAAGGAGTTAAGGATTCCCGCCAGCGCGCTGTCAATACGTGTTTCGGCCAGGCAGAACAGAAAGGCCGGGATACCATTGCCTAACAAACCTGACAATAGTATGTAAGGCAGTTTGTTCAGCGGCGTTTCCCGGATGTACTTAAAAAAGAAAGGCAGCAGGGTGAGTCCGGCGGCCACCAGCCTGACGCTGGCCACCTGGTAAGACTGCAGTCCCTCCATCCCGATCTTCATCAAAATAAAAGAGCTGCCCCAGGTAAGGGAAAGCAGGAGAAAGATACTCCAGTGAGTGATACGTTTATTCAAGACGGTGTTTTGGTTGAAGGCACAAAGGTAAGGGATAGTTGAACTTATTTGTTATCTTTAGTATAATGCAAATCTCCGCTTCTCATGGCTAAGATCAAACTGTCGGACATTCCAACCACACCACCCAAAAAGCTGGATAAAGATACTGTCAAGAAAGCCACGGATCAACTGCTGGAAGAGCTGGACGAACTTCAGAACCTGCTGTATGCCCAGCATAAGAATTCAGTACTGGTGGTTTTGCAGGGCATGGACGCCAGCGGGAAAGATGGTGCGATCAGGAATGTGCTTGGTAAGCTTAGTCCCCTGGGGGTGCGCGCACAGGCCTTTAAAGCCCCAACCGAAGAAGAACTGGATCATGATTTTCTCTGGCGTATACATCAGCATGCACCTGCCAAAGGAATGATACAGGTATTTAACCGCTCGCATTATGAAGATGTGCTGATACAGCGGGTGCACAACTGGATAGATGATGATACAGCCTATAAGCGGATGAAGGCCATCAATGACTTTGAAAGGCTGCTGGCAGCGCATAACAATACGCAGATACTGAAGTTCTATCTCCATATATCGCAGGAAGAGCAGCAGCAGCGGCTGGAAGAACGCACAGAAGACCCCCGCAAGATGTGGAAGTATAATGAGAAAGATATAGAAGAAGCCAGGCTGTGGAAGCAGTACCGTAAAGCATATGAAGACGTGCTGGAGGAATGCAGCCATATTCCGTGGATCATTGTACCTTCAGACAGTAACTGGTATAAAGAGCACATTATCGCTAAAACGGTCAGGGATACACTGAAAGGACTCAAGATGAAATACCCCATGCTTAAGCGGTAAAACGATTAATACTGAAGGAGTTCGGCAAGAATTGTTATTTTCGCACCTGAAACAGTAACCATAAAACCCATCCATATGTCGTTCTTGAAGGAATTTAAAGAATTCGCCATGAAAGGCAATGTAATGGATCTGGCTGTGGGCGTGATCATTGGAGGAGCATTCGGAAAGATCGTTACAGCGCTGGTAGAAAATGTATTGATGCCTGTTATTGGGCTATTTACCGGCGGCGTGAACTTTTCAGACCAGTACATTCTGCTGAACAGCAGCAAGGGCTCGGGCTTTACCTCTCTCGCCCAGGCCAAAGAAGCGGGCGCACCTGTACTGGCATATGGGGCATTCTTACAAAGCGTGATCGATTTCATCATTATCGCTTTCTGTATTTTTCTGCTGGTAAAATTCATGAACCGGCTCATCCGCAAGAGAGAAGCAGCTCCTGCAGGCCCTCCGGAACCTACCGCACAGGAGAAGCTGCTGATGGAAATACGCGACTTACTCAAAACAAAATAATACCTACTTCCAGATTGTTGGCAGGCGCTATTTCTCTATACGGGGAATAGAGGAAACTATTGCATTATCATTGAATTCACCTTATATGAAAACATTACTTAAACCCGCGCTGCTGCTATGCTTTTTTGTAACGGGTATTTCCCTGGCAAATGCCCAGGAGTGGAGAAAAGAACGGGAAGACCTGATCGACCAGAAATTTAAACTGGTACAGGAGGATACTACCAGGATACGCTGGAGAAAAGGCGGCATCTTCAATGTGAACATCAACCAGGGAACATTATCCAACTGGGCTGCGGGTGGCGACAAATTCTCCTTTTCCATTGCATCTACCTTTACAGGCTACCTGGCCTACCGGGAAGGCCGCCATACCTGGGATAATGTGCTGGATCTCGCTTATGGCTATGTACGCACCACCAGCCTGGGCGCCCGCAAAAGCGACGACCGCATAGATTTTACCAGTAAATACGGCTATAACATTGGAGATCACTGGTACGCCAGTGTACTCACCAACCTGCGTACCCAGTTCACCAACGGTTACCTGTACGACAGCGTTCCACCAAGGCTTACCTCCCGTTTCTTTTCGCCGGCTTACCTGCTGCTGGCTCCCGGTTTTGACTACAAGCCGAATGACGCACTGTCTGTATTCATGACCCCCATCTCTACCCGTTGGGTGTTTGTGATGGACGATATGCTTGCCTCACAGGGCGCCTATGGCGTAGATACCGGTAAGCATGTATTGCTGCAGGTGGGCGCCTATGTATCCGTGAACTATAACAAGGAGATCATGACGAACGTGATCCTGAAGTCGCGGCTGGACCTGTTCTCTGACTATCGCCACAATCCCCAGAATATAGATATCTTCATGACCAATGCGCTGATGCTCAAGGTGAACAAGTATATCACCGCCAACCTGAACGTAGACCTGATCTATGATGACGACGTAAAAGAGTTCGTGAACGAGAAAACAGGGGTAAAAGGGCCACGGCTGCAGGTTAAGCAGGTGATCGGCGTAGGATTCTCGGCACGGTTCTAGAAATTTCGTTATTTTTGATAAATTCCGGTGTCCGTATCCCTACAGGCCCGGAATTTATCAAAAAAGCATTAAGGTGAGCGATAACAGCTATAAAATAAAACTTCCCCAGTTCGAAGGGCCTTTTGACCTGCTCCTGTTCTTTATCGAAAGGGATGAACTGGATATTTACAATATCCCGATCAGCAAGATCACACAGGATTTCCTGGACTACATTCACCACATGAAATCGCTGAACATTGAACTGGCCAGCGAATTCATTTTGTTTGTAGCCACCCTGATGCGTATCAAGGCCAAAACGCTCCTGCCGCGCAAAGAGCTGGATGAGCAGGGCAACGAAATAGACCCGCGCCTGGAACTGGTAGACAAGATCCTGGAATATAAACGCTATAAACAGGCAGCCGCAGAACTGGCCGAGAAAGAGGCCGAGCGCATGCTGCAGATCAAACGTGGTAACATAGCGAAGGAACTGGCAGAGATCGGCGAAATAACCAGTGAAGGCACCGAAGTACAGACGCTAACGCTCTTCAAGCTGACCAAAACCTTTGAAAAGGTGATGCAGCGTATCAAGGAGCGCGATAATAAACCCCAGCACGTGGTATATAAGTATGACTATACCATGGAAGGCTCCCGCGAGTTTATGCTGGATCTTGCCCGGACAGAGAAAACACTGGCCTTTGAAAAGATCTTCGACCATTGTAAAGACCGTATCCATGCCATCTTCCTGTTCCTCAGCATGCTGGAACTGGTGCAGCAGAAATACATGGGCATTATGGTGGGCGAAGGCAGGAACAACTTTATCATCGAGTATATCGATCCTGCAGACAGGGAAGAAGAAGTTGCTGGTACTTTTGAGAAAGACTGATGGCAGACAAACAAGAAATAGAAATACTTTCGCTGCCTGTTTACGCACAGGCGGATACTTCTTTTGTAGTTTCAACACTCTGCTCACTGGGGCCTGATTTCTTTGCCCATACCGAAGCGCCCCATCGCCATGAATTCTATACCATTTACTGGATCAAAAAAGGAGAACTGACACATACCATCGATACGGTGACCCATGTGGTGGAAAAGAACACGCTCTTTTTCCTGGCTCCGCGGCAGGTGCACAAAATGCATTTCAGCAAGAAGGTAGACGGGTATATGATCGCTTTTCCCGATGCCTTTATGTGTTTGCAGGAGGCCGCAGGGATGGCGGGCATCCAGACAGACCTTTTTATCAACAACCAGTTCAGCAGCGTGATCACCCTGGACCAGGAGCAGGAAGCCGAATTTGAGCTGATCGTACAGCGTATGCTGCGTGAGCTGCATGAAAAGGAAGCCGGCTATGAAACAGCGCTGCATAGCCTGCTGCGCTATTTCCTGGTACTGGCCTTTCGTATCAAAGGCGCCAGCATGGCGGCCGTACCGGAACAGTTTGCCGCGCATAACAGCTCCCTGTTCCTGCATTTCAAGAACCTGATAGAAGAACAGTTCCTCCAGCTGAAGACCGTTTCCGACTATGCCGCCCGTATGCACATCAAACCCGTGCTGCTGAACGAGATCAGCAAACAGCTATCCGGCATTACGGCGGGAGAACATATCCGCAACCGCGTAATACTGGAAGCACAGCGCTACCTCTACAATACAGACCTTACCGCTAAGGAAATAGCCTATAAACTGGGCTTTGAAGATCCTCACTATTTCAGCCGCTTTTTTAAGAAATACACCCAGCAGTCTCCCTCTGAGTTCAGGGAAAGCGCCAGAACCGGGAAAACGGAAGGCCTGAGACTGGAAATCTGAACAATTGAACGTTTGAAATGCAGAATTTCAGTACGGCAAAACGTTCGGAATGATGCGTTGAGCGCGTTATTAATGCCTGGTTAGTAAATAACAGTTACTTCAATCTCATCCTCACCGGGATAGGAACTCTTCAAACCCTCAAACCCACAAACTTTCAAACGTTCAAACCCTCAAACGTTCAAACCCCCAAACGTTCAAACCTTCAGACGCCCAGACTTTTAATCCCCCGAAAAAAGTACACCACTTGCAGCATTTTATCCATTTACAACATTTGTTGCAACGTATAATTTTGTGGTGTATTCAGGAGGTTGATATGATAACGACGAAGACGATAAAAAATGTAAGCAATATATATAAGGCTCCGGCGCCACATATGGTGGGTGATGGCTTTAGGGTGCAGAACATATTTCCTAACGGGAACAGGTTGGGAAAACGGATCAGCCCCTTCTTTTTAATGGATTACGGGGCGCCGGCCTATTTTCCTCCCAGCGATAAACCCAGGGGCGTGGATGAGCATCCGCACCGCGGCTTTGAAACAGTGACCATCCTTTACCAGGGTGCACTGGAGCACCGCGACTCCGCGGGGAACTACGGAAAGTTGTACCCGGGAGATGTACAATGGATGACAGCGGGATCGGGCGTAGTACATGAAGAGAAACATGAAACGGAATTTGCCCGGCAGGGTGGTACCCTGGAAGCGGTGCAGCTGTGGGTAAACCTTCCACGGGTGCATAAGATGACTGCTCCCCGCTACCAGGAACTTTCAAAAGATACAATACCGGTAGTGCCGGTTGGCCAGCACAGCGGACTGCGTGTAATAGCAGGCAGCTTTAACGGCCACCCGGGCCCAGCCAGTACGTTTACACCCATCAACCTGTATGATATTCAGTTGAAAGCCGGGGACAGCGTAACGCTGAGCTTACCTGAAAATTACAGCACTGGTATTGTGACACTGAAAGGTTCCGTAAACTACAATGAAACACATGCGGCGAAGGCAGCAGAGATGGCCCTGTTTGATACCGCGGGAGAAGAGATCAGCATTACGGCGATCACAGATGCCACACTGCTGGTATTGAATGGTGAGCCGATCGATGAGCCCATCTTTGCCTACGGGCCCTTCCTGATGAACACAGAACAGGATATCATAACGGCCATCGATGATTACAACGCCGGGAAAATGGGACATCTGAAATAGCTAATAACTTTTTAAATAAACTGACTAAAAACACACACACAATGGCAACCTGGAAAATTGATCCTGCACACAGCGAAGTACAATTTAAAGTGAAACACCTGATGATCTCTACGGTAACCGGTGGTTTTGCAAATTTTGAAGGTACAGTGGAATCTGCCAACGATGATTTTACTGGCGCAAACATTTCGTTCGAAGCAGATGTAGACAGCATCAGCACCAAGAATGCAGACCGCGATCAGCACCTGAAAGCGCCCGATTTCTTTGATGCTGCACAGTATCCTAAAGTGCGCTTTGTATCAAAAGAAGTGAAGAAAATTGATGAATCAAATTATAAAGTGACCGGCGATCTGACCATCCGCGATACTACCAAACCAGTTGAACTGTCTGTTGAGTATGGCGGTATAACTAAAGACCCCTGGGGACAGGTGAAAGCGGGTTTTGAACTGAGCGGTAAGATCAATCGTAAAGAATTCGGACTGTCTTTCCACGCTACCACCGACAATGGCGGCCTGGTGCTGGGTGATGAAGTGAAGCTGCTGGCAGCAGTAGAAGTGGTGAAACAATAGCAGTAAGCACGCGATTAAGTGTTAGGTTAAACATAGGTTTAGGATTTACATAGGAATAGCAAAGGATTCATAGAACAGTAACAGTAGTAAGCATAAGTGGAACAACGTGGGGTTGACCCTGATAATTGAAATGTGCAGATGGCAGGGCGTAAACAGTAAGGTATAAATGAAACGTTATAAGAGGAAAAGAAGCTGAGGGATCAATTGTCAGGCGAAAAGTAAAAACCGTCCCGGTTATAACCGGGGCGGTTTTTTTATTAACTTAATTCTGATTTATTACTCACCTCAAAAAAAATGTAACAATGAAACGTTCCGCATCTGCTAACTGGCAAGGCACAGGTAAAGAAGGCAAAGGCACACTTACAACAGAAACAGGCGTACTGAACCATACTCCTTACTCTTACAGCAGCCGCTTTGAAAGCGGCACAGGTACTAACCCGGAAGAACTGGTAGCGGCAGCGCATGCAGGCTGTTTTACAATGAAGCTAAGCTTCCTGATCTCCGGTGCCGGGTTTACGCCGGGTAATATAGATACCAGGGCAACTGTTACGCTGGAGAACGGGGCGGTTAGCAGCAGTCACCTGGTAGTAACAGCCACCGTACCGGGCCTGGACAAAGATAAGTTCATTGAGCTGGTGGAAGACGCCAAAGCCAATTGCCCGATCTCCAAGTTGATGAACACAAACATTACTGTAGCGGCAACCATAAATTAAAAGTCTGAAAGAAATACCCGAAACAGATGAATATAATAAATATATGGACTGGTAACAGGGTATTACCTGGAGCGGTATAATATATTTGCAGCAGCTAGGAAGAAAAAAACAAACGCATGTTATTAGCAACGGATCTTGACGGTACATTCCTGGGCGGCAGCCCGGAAGATAAAGCGCAGTTATACAGCTGGCTGAAACAGCAAACGGATGTAAGCCTGGTATTTGTTACAGGAAGAGGGCTGGCCAATGTGCAGCCTTTACTGGAAGACCCGCAGATGCCTTTACCGGATTATATTATCTGTGATGTGGGGGCTACAGTGGTAAGCGGCAGCAGCCTGGAGCCTGTGCAACCCCTGCAGGCGGCTATTGAGGAGAAATGGCCCGGCGCCGCTATGGTAAGGGCACAACTGGAGCAGGTGGCTGGATTACGTTACCAGGACGTGCCCCAGCAAAGGCGCTGTTCCTTTTATTATGATGCTACTACTCCTGTTGATGTGGCCTCGGCCATTGCCATCGGGCTGGGTTGCGATGTGCTGCAGTCTGCCGGGAAATACCTGGATATACTTCCCGCCGGGGTCAATAAAGGCAGCACCCTGATACAGCTGCTGGAACTGCTGGGCTACCCGGCAGATGAGGTGCTGGTAGCCGGCGATACCATGAACGACCGGTCATTATATGATACCGGGTTGAAAGGGGTGGTAGTAGGGCTTGCGGAAGCAGCTTTGCTGCAGTATACCCTTCCATTCAGCCATGTGCTGCAGTCAGAAAAACCTGGTGCTGCGGGTATTATGGAAGGTATTTCCTGGTTCACGTCGGGAAAGGAAAAAAGATCGTAACTTAGAAATGGCTTTCACTATATACAATGGATATTGACTGATAGCGACTGGAAATGATGAGCACTCCAATCTATGTTCATTCATCATTTAACTGCTACAAAAAAATCAATACACCATGGAAATTCCAACACAGCAATCAGACCTGCAGCAGCAGATCAATTCCTGGAAAACCAGTGTAGACAATGCACGGCGGGAAATACGGGAAATGCGCGGCAGGTTAGAACAGATGGCACACCGGAAAACAGATGCTGATATGCTTGTTCATGTGGAGCATTTTCAGAACCAGTTCATTTGCCAGATGGAAGTAGCAGATGAGCTGTTCCATGACCTTAAACAATCTGCAAAGAAATTAATGAATAATGGCGTACTTGCTATTGTTCACGATGACCGTCCTGTAGACGATGTCACCACCTTACACGACCGTATGGAAACTTTTCAGAAGTTGTACGGTGAACTGAAACATGAGTTCGCGGAATTTATTAAATAGCTGCCGGCAACTGGCTTTTCGCCGTTAGCAGTGTATAGCTATATGCTTATAACGCAGCAGGGCTAAGGGCTGAAAGCCAGTGGCTAATTGCTTTTCTCTATTTCCCTCACCTTTTCTTCCACCTTGTGGATAATTTCGTCCAGTTGTGATGTACTGTCGTGCAGCCAGTCGATGAGCTGGTTATTGAGCGACATATCCTGGTGGCTTTTATCAAAAAGCTGTGTAATGCCCAGTATGGATGCCAATGGCCGTCTTACTTCGTGAGAGTTGATGCGGGCGATCTCACGCAGGCCTTCATTTTGTTCGCGGAGACGTTGAATGATCTGTTTCTTTTCAACGATGTGATCTATATCCTGCAGCAATCCTACCATACGGAGGGCAATGCCGTTCTCTCGGATAATGTAAGCCCTTGTCAGTACAGATTTATACGTGCCGCCGGCGCAAAGCAGGCGGTATTGTGCCTCGTAATAATCATCAGGCCCCCGCAGTGTTGCTTCAAAGGCGGAGGTTACGTGATCTTTATCGTCCGGATGTACCTGCGCCAGCCACCAGTCCATTGTAGCGCCTGTTTGCGGCGTGTAGCCGAACAAGGAATAAAGCCCATGGTTCCAGATAACTTTATCAGTGGCCAGGTCCCAGTCAAAAATAGCATCGTTCGTGGCTTTGGTGATAAGGTTGTATCGCTTTGACAGTTCATGTGCTTCAATACTTTCCTTAACCTGTGCATCAACATCCACCGCCATGACAATGCGGGTACGCTTTCCAAGGTAATAACCATCATGCCCGTAGAGGTCTACATAAAAATCAGTGCCGTCTTTTTTCCGATGCTTCCATAAGCCGCGGTATTGGGCATCCGGGCGGTTCTGCCGTACGCTTTCCATCATTCTGGCGATTTCTTTCGGATCGCGTATGTCCTTCAGCGTTAGTGAGAGAAATTCCTTTTTGGTATAACCATATTTTTCTATCGCTGCGCGGTTCACGGCCAGGAAACGAAGTGTGCCGTATTCGTATATCCACATGGGAATGGGGTGATTGTCAAACACGCGGAAGTATTGCAGTACGAAACGGTAGCGGTAAAGGCAGTAGAATAAGAGCGCTGTGCTGAGTAAGGCAAACAGGCCGTAGGAGAGCCACACAGGCCCCGGGAGTATCCGGTTGATCAGGAACAGAACAGACAACCATAGGATAATACCAGCAAAACACGCGATTGCCAGCCGGAAAGGGGTATAACGCATGGCAGCATTTTTATCAAAATTTACCGATAAAAAAGGGAAGAACAAAAAAAAGTAGACAGTCCATGGTCAACTGTCCATAGCATGCCCTACTGGTTCCGGGATCTATAACTCTATACGGACATGTTCGCTGACGGGGTAGCTTACACAGGTGAGAATAAAGCCCTGGGCCAGCTCTTTATCTGTCAGTACTTCATTCACGGGCATCCATACTTTACCTTCGGTACAACGGGCCGTGCAGGATCCGCAAACGCCGCCTTTACAGCTGTAGGGCAGCATTACGCCCTGCTGCAGCGCGCTGTCAAGAATGTGCTGATCCCCGGGTACGGTAATACGATAGGACCGGCCACCTACCTGCAGCGTTATGTCTTTGGGAGCAGTATCCTGCGGCCGTCCGGCTTTTTCCACCTTTACGGCGGTATTTACCACAAAGTTCTCCTTGTGCAGCTGCTCTTCTGCAAAACCCATGAAGGTAAGGGTCAGTAAAACCATGCGCATGTACTCCGGTGGCCCGCAGGTAAAGAATTGCGCCTCTGATCTGTTGTAGGTAAGGTACTCATTTACCAGCGGTTCCAGGGAGGTGTTGCTGAGCCGGCGGGTAAAACCTGGACTATCCTCTGGCAGCTGCCTGCTGAACAGATAGATGATACGAAGCTGAGCGCTGAATTTAGCTTCCAGCGCCTGCAGCTGTTTGAGGAAAATGGTCCGTTCCGGGGAAGTGGTGCTGTATACAAGGGTAACCCTGGCCGATGGTTCGCGGTAGAGCATATGTTTCAGCAGGGAAAAAACAGGCGTGATACCGCTGCCGGCGGCTATCAGGAAAATATCACGGGGGCGCTGGCCCAGGGTGCCAAGGGTAAAGCGCCCGCTGGGCAGCAGGCTGGTGACTACATCGCCCTTCTGCCAATGGCGCAGGATGTACCGGGAGATTTCCCCATTCTCCTTTTCGCGGATGGTGACAGACAGAAAGGGATCGATGCCCGGCGTAGAGCTTAAAGAATAAGAGCGGCGGTAGGTGGTGCCGTGCAGGGTAACAAGAAAAGTGAGGAATTGTCCTGCCTGGTAGACAATAGCACCTGGATGGGTGTTTTCCAGGCGGTAAGTGAAGGCGTCCGGCGTTTCTTTGATGATTTCCGTGATACGTAAATGAAGATAAAGATCCGGCATTTGTAAGTTCAAAATTCCAAATTCCAGATCCCGGATTCCAAAACGTGAAGATCCCGCCGGTTGGAATTTGGGAACTGGGATTTGGAATTTTTCCGTCTATTCAGTTATTACAGTAATCTTGCTCTTGAGCATTTCCCTTACTTTAGCGGCAATGGCGGCTGCGTCGTAGCCGCATTCGCGGTGCAGCTCTTCCGGTTTGCCATGCTCTACGATACGGTCCGGTATACCCAGCATCCTCACTTCGGCATGGTAGCCATTCATGGCCATGAATTCAAGTATGGCGCTGCCAAAGCCTCCTGGCAGGGCAGCATCTTCTACGGTGATCACCTTATTGAACCTGCTGAACACTTCGTGCAGCATCGCGATATCCAGTGGTTTAACAAAACGCATATCGTAATGGGCAGGCTGTAAACCGTCTGCCAGCAGTTCTTTGCAGGCTTCTGTTACAAAGTTGCCGGGATGACCGATGGAGAGGATGGCCACGTCTTTTCCGTCGCGGATCTTGCGGCCGGTGCCTATTTTGATCTCGCGGAAAGGCTGGCGCCAGTCGGGCATTACACCCTGGCCGCGGGGATAGCGGATGGTAAATGGTGATGTATTGGATGGCAGCTGTGCCGTGTACATGAGGTTACGCAGCTCTTCCTCGTTCATGGGAGCGCTGACGATCATGTTGGGAATGCTGCGCATATAGGCAATATCGTAAGCTCCGTGATGGGTAGGGCCATCGTCGCCCACCAGTCCGGCGCGATCCAGGCAGAAGACCACCGGCAGGTGTTGGATGGCTACATCATGTACTACCTGGTCATAAGCCCTTTGCATGAAAGAAGAGTAGATATTGCAGAACACCCGCATACCCTGTGTGGCCAGTCCGGCGGAGAGGGTTACCGCGTGCTGTTCGCAAATGCCTACATCAATTGCCCGATCGGGCATCTTTTCCATCATGAATTTCAGGGAGGAGCCGGATGGCATGGCAGGGGTGATACCCATGATCTTGTCATTCTGCTCTGCCAGTTCAATGATGGTATGTCCGAAAACGTCCTGGTATTTGGGTGGTTGCGGCGTGGTTACCGGCTTTTTAAAGATCTCGCCGGTGATCTTGTCGAACAGGCCGGGAGCGTGCCAGAGGGTCTGGTCCTGTTCTGCGAGCGCATATCCTTTTCCTTTGGTGGTAACGATATGCAGCAGTTTTGGCCCCGGAATGTCTTTCAGGTCCTGCAGGGTATCTACCAGTTTGGTGATATTATGACCATCAATAGGGCCGAAATAACGCAGGCTGAAAGATTCGAACAGGTTACTGGAACTGGACACCATGCCTTTGAGGCTGGCTTCCAGCTTGGAAGCCATCTCCCGGGTAAAGCGTTTGCCTACCGGCAGCTTTCCCAGCAGGTGCCATACATCATCGCGTAATTTGTTATATGTATGGGAGGTGGTAATGTCTGTTAAATACTCTTTCAGCGCGCCCACATTCGGATCTATGGACATGCAGTTATCGTTCAGGATGATAAGCACGTTGGCATTGGACACGCCTGCGTGGTTAAGGGCTTCGAAAGCCATACCGGCTGTCATGGCCCCGTCTCCGATTACGGCGATGTGCTGACGGTCCTGCTCGCCTTTCAGCTGGGAGGCAATGGCCATGCCCAGGGCGGCGGAAATGGAGGTGGAAGAGTGCCCTACTCCGAAGGTATCGTAAGGGCTTTCATCGCGTTTGGGGAAACCGCTGATGCCTTTGTATTTACGGTTGGTATGGAACACCTCCCGGCGCCCGGTCAGTATCTTATGGCCGTAAGCCTGGTGGCCTACATCCCATACCAGCTGGTCATATGGCGTATTGAACACATAATGCAGGGCGGTTGTCAGCTCTACCACACCCAGGCTGGCGCCGAAATGGCCACCATGCACGCTTACCACATCTATGATGTACTGGCGTAGCTCATCGCACACCTGGTGAAGCTGTTCCTTGCTTAATTTCCGCAAGTCGGCGGGGTATTGTATCTGGCCCAGCAAAGGACCGGGAGTAATGTTCATAGTTATAATACCGGATCAGGGTTTGTTATAAATATAAGGCAAAAATAGGTTAAAAACAGTTCTCCGCGCTTTGGAATTTACGTCCACACATCCCCACTTCTGCCCTTTGATAACATTTACTTTCAGGTGGGTAGTGCTGAATGGTATTTTTGAAATAAAGCGACAGTTTACTAATTTCAGATTGATGTTTAAACACATATCAAAATATTGGTGGTGCCAGGTACTGGGGTGGATGGCGTATTTTGTGATCAATATATTCTTTGCTTATTCTTATAACGGGAAAGTAGAATCCCCCTTCTTAGTCAATATCATCATATTGATGTCGTTCGGGCTCTTGTCCACTCATTTGCTGCGGAACGTAATTAACCGGCAAAACTGGTTTCAATATAGTTTTGAGAAGCAGGTACTGTTATTCTTTGCATTGATTGTTGGATCCGGGGTACTGATGTCACTGGGCGCCACTTCGGTGAGCAATTTATTCCGGGAGCCGGACCATCGTAAAGCGTTTTCCGGACAGGAGGTATTCAGAAGCCTGTTGTCTAACTGCCTGATCACCACTATCTGGTGGCTGATCTACTTTATCTGGCACTATGTAGACAGGAGCCGGAACACCCAGGTAGACAAGCTGAAGCTGGAAAGTACGGTAAAGGAGCTGGAGCTGAAGACCATCAAATCGCAGCTGAACCCGCATTTTATATTTAATGCGCTGAACAGCATCAGAGCCCTGGTAGATGAGAATCCGCAGCGGGCGCGTACGGCCATTACGGAACTGTCTAATATCCTGCGCAGCTCCATGCAGGTGGAAAAAGTTGAAACAGTTAGCCTGGAAAATGAGTTAAATATTGTAAAAGACTATCTGGCGCTGGAAAACATCCGCTTTGAAGAGCGGCTCAAGGTGCAGTATGATATTGACCCGGACACGCTGGAGCTGCCGGTACCGCCGCTGATGTTGCAAACCCTGGTGGAAAATGCGATCAAGCACGGCATTTCCCGGATGGTGAACGGAGGGGTAGTGCGTATCAGCTCTCACCTGCGGCAGATGCAGCATGAGCTGACGATCGAGAACACCGGCCAGATACAGATCGTGGAACCCGGTAACGGCCAGGGTTTCGGCCTGCAGAGCACCCGGCAGCGACTGAGCCTGCTGTTTGGGAGCCGGGCCTCTTTTGAGATCTATAACAAAAATGAAGAAACGGTAGAGGCAAAAGTGCTGATGCCGCTGATATAGGGCTTTTAGCTGCCGGCTGTTAACTGTTGGCTAAAACCACTGTCATCAACCAAACAAATAGTTTCAGATGAAAAAAGCGCTAATAATTGATGATGAACGCCTGGCCAGAAGCGAACTAAAGAAATTACTGGCCGATCACCCGGAGATCGTAGTGGTGGGAGAAGCGGTAAATGCCAAAGATGGACTTGAAAAGATCGAGACATTGCATCCCGACCTGCTTTTCCTGGACATCCAGATGCCCGACAAAACCGGGTTTGATCTGCTGGCAGAACTGGAAAGAACGCCGCAGGTGATATTCACTACGGCTTATGACGAACATGCCCTTAAAGCGTTTGAGTACAACGCACTGGACTACCTGTTGAAACCCATCGAACCTAAACGGCTGGCAGACGCTATCCATAAGCTGCACCAGCAGGAGGAGAAGGAGCGGCAGGCGGCCGCGGGAGGCATACGCACCATCCTTTCTGAGAACGACCAGGTATTTGTAAAGGACGGAGACCGCTGCTGGTTCGTAAAGCTGCAGGAAATACGCCTTTTTGAGAGCGTGGGCAACTATGCCCGGGTGTATTTCGAGAATAATAAACCGCTCATACTGAAATCATTGAACGCGCTGGAAGAACGCCTGGACGAGCGTACTTTCTTCAGGGCCAACCGTAAACATATTGTAAACCTGCGCATGATCGAGAAGATCGATACCTACTTTAACGGTGGATTATTGCTGGAAATGCGTGGCGGGGAGAAGATAGAGGTAAGCCGCAGGCAGGCGGTAAAGTTCAAAGAGATGATGAGCCTGTGAATAAAGCTGTTAGCCATTAGCTTTTAGCTGTTAGCATGTGGCTAATGACTAATGGCTAACAGCTAAAAGCTATTTTATAGCTACCGGTGCTGAATGTACAGCATCGGCAATTTCTTTAACAAGGGAGAGGTCTTTTTCGATAGCATTACCTACAACAATCACATCTGCACCGGCTTTACAGTCGAGGTATGCCTTTTCTGCGTCGCGGATACCGCCGCCAACAATCACCGGCACACTCACCTGGCTGGACACCTGGCGGATCATGCTTTCACTGATGGCGTCGCGGGCGCCGCTGCCGGCATCCATATAGATCATTTTCAGTCCGAGCATTTCCCCTGCCATTGCGGTACACATGGCAATATCATCCTTGTCTGCAGGTATAGGGGTGGTATTACTGATATAGGAAACCGTGGTAGGCACGCCACCATCAATCACCATATAGCCGGTAGGAATAATTTCGAGCCCGCTGCGTTTAACGGCGGCGGCTGATACGACATGCTGTCCTATCAGGAGCTCAGGATTCCGGCCGGATATTACGGAAAGGTAAAGCAGCGCGTCTGCATAGCGGGACACCTGGGTAGGGCTACCGGGAAAGAGCACAACAGGTATATCGCAGGCGGATTTAAGCCGCTGTACGCATTCATCAAGATGCTGGGTAATTACCAGGCTGCCGCCCAGGAATATATAGTCTACCCTGGCTTCTGCACATTTGGCAGCAAGGTCTGTAATTCCAGCAGGCGTTACCTTATCCGGATCAATCAGGACTGCAAATGACTTTAAACCTTTTGCTTTTCTTTCAGTGAAAGAAGTGTATAGTTTTTTGTACATCAAATAAGCGTTGTTCCGGTTGTCGCAAATGTATAAAAAAATTGGTAAAAGTGACTACCCGTGTTGTATATATGCATGACATTCATTTTTTATGGGAGCTGACATCCTGCTTTTGGAGTAAAACCTGGCCTACCAATTGTACCATAGCAAGGTTTAGGCCATTTTTTGGTTATTAACAATCCTAATAAACTGATACCTAAAGTATTTAAGGGTAGGGAAACGGTATACAGCCTGGGGTCTGTTGGCGTCAGACAGTTGGTTTTCCAATTATCCACAAGCTGTGAAAAAGTAAAATGACATATCCTAAATTTAAAAAATTATTTTAGCAATACCTCAGGTTTTCAGAGAAATTCTTATTGTTAAATCTCCAATTCATGGGACAGATGAAACCGGGCATAAGTAACACCATTTACACCCTGAGCAACTACTTATTGTAGGTATTTAGCACCATTCAATGCAGCCACTACTGCTGGTGTCGTTATGTGAATGCTGGGTTCCCCCGTCCTGCCATGGAAATTAAAATATCTATCGGATGAAACAGGCTATTAACAAAGGCGGCCTTGTATTTTCCCGCCACTTTACCCAGGAAGGAACAAGCCCTTATGATCAATTTGAGTACGAGCTGCGGTCATCGGTGATCCGCAACCCGGGTGGGGATGTGGTGTTTGAAATGAACAATGTGGAAGTGCCCGGCGCATGGTCGCAGATAGCCACTGACATACTGGCCCAGAAGTACTTCCGTAAGGCCGGCGTACCGCAGCCTGACGGCAGCCTCGGCCGTGAAACATCCGTTAAACAGGTAGTGCACCGTATGGCCAACTGCTGGCGTGTATGGGGTGAGCGCAGCCACTATTTTGCTTCTGAAAAGGATGCCCAGGTATTCTATGATGAGCTGGTGTACTGTATGTTAAACCAGGCCTGTGTGCCCAACTCCCCCCAATGGTTCAACACCGGGCTGCATGAAAGTTATGGCATTACGGGTAAGCCCCAGGGTCATTACTTTGTGAACCCGGCCACCGGCCAGGTAGAGAAGTCAACTTCCGCCTATGAGCGCCCGCAGCCACATGCCTGCTTTATCCTGAGCGTGGAAGACGACCTGGTGAATGATGGCGGTATCATGGACCTCTGGATGCGGGAAGCCCGCATCTTCAAATACGGCTCCGGCGTGGGTACCAACTTCTCCAGCATTCGCGGAGAAGGGGAAAAACTGAGCGGGGGCGGTACTTCCAGCGGGTTAATGAGCTTCCTGAAGATAGGCGACCGGGCCGCCGGCGCTATCAAATCAGGTGGTACCACCCGCCGGGCCGCCAAAATGGTGTGCCTGGACCTGGATCATCCCGAGATCATGGACTTCATCAACTGGAAGGTAGAGGAAGAAAAAAAGGTAGGGGCGCTGATCGCCGCCGGTTATTCATCAGATTATGAAGGAGAGGCCTACCGTACGGTATCCGGCCAGAACTCCAATAATTCCGTTCGTATTCCGAACAGCTTTTTCCATAAACTGGCAGCAGATGGCGAGTGGGAGCTGAAAGCCCGCACCAATGGCAAAACCATGAAGACCGTTCGCGCCAAAGACCTGTGGGACCAGATCGCTTACGCTGCCTGGCGCTGCGCAGACCCCGGTACGCAGTATGATACTACCATCAATGAGTGGCACACCTGCCCGGAAGGAGGACGCATTAACGCCTCCAACCCTTGTTCAGAATACATGTTCCTGGATAACACCGCCTGTAACCTGGCCTCTGTGAACCTGCGCCGTTTCTTTGACGAATCAAAGAACCAGTTTGATGTGCAGGGCTTTGAATATACCGTGCGCCTGTGGACAGTAGTGCTGGAAATATCCGTACACATGGCCCAGTTTCCTTCAAAAGAAGTGGCGCAGCTGAGCTATGAGTACCGTACCCTTGGACTGGGCTTTGCCAACCTGGGCTCTATGCTGATGGTAAGCGGCATTGCCTACGACAGTGAAGAAGCCAGGGGTATTGCAGGCGCCATCACTGCGATCATGACCGGAGTATCCTATAGCACTTCCGCTGAAATGGCCAGCCACCTTGGCGCTTTCCCCAGGTTCGCTGAGAACCGGGAGCACATGCTGCGGGTAATGCGCAACCACCGTGCAGCCGCTTATGATGCGGCCGATGCCTATGAAGGCATCGAAATAAAGCCCCAGGGCATCAATGCACGTTATTGCCCCGATTACCTGCTGAAAGCAGCTACCAAAGCATGGGATGATGCCGTAAAGCTGGGCGAGAAGTATGGTTACCGCAATGCACAGGCCACCGTGATAGCGCCCACCGGCACTATCGGCCTGGTAATGGACTGCGATACCACCGGCGTAGAGCCGGACTTTGCACTGGTTAAGTTCAAAAAACTGAGTGGTGGCGGCTATTTCAAGATCATTAACCAGAGTATCCCTACCGCATTAAAGAACCTGGGCTATAAACCCAATGAAATAAAAGCGATCGTTGACTATGCCAAAGGCGCCGGCAGCTTTGCAGGGGCGCCTTACATCAACCACCAGTCGCTGAGCGAAAAAGGCTTCATCGCTGAAGAGATGAAGAAGCTGGATACCGCAGTTGCTTCCTCTTTCGATATCTCTTTTGTGTTCAATGTATACACGCTGGGCGAAGAATGCCTGCAAAGACTGGGTTTCAAGCCGGAGCAGTATTTCAATATGGAGTTCAGCCTGCTGCATGAGCTGGGCTTTACCGATGAGCAGATAGAAGCCGCCAATGATTATATCTGCGGCACCATGACCGTAGAAGGTGCGCCTTACCTCAAAGCAGCGCACCTGCCTGTATTTGATTGCGCAAATAAGTGCGGCAAAAAAGGAGAGCGCTACATACACGCACATGGGCATATACGGATGATGGCAGCTACCCAGCCATTCATATCCGGTGCTATCTCCAAAACCATTAACCTGCCTAATGAGGCTACCGTAGAAGAGATAGAAGATGCCTACAAACTGAGCTGGGAGCTGGGCCTGAAAGCCTGTGCTCTGTACCGCGATGGCTCCAAACTGAGTCAGCCGCTGAGCAACAAGAGCGATAAGAAGAAAAAGGCGGAAGCCGCTGAAGAAAGCAGCGGTAAGGACACTGCGCAGATCATAGATCTGAACCAGCTGACCATTGATGAACTGCTGGAAGAGGTAAGCAAGCGTATGCAGGCGAGCCCGGATACCACACTGAAACGCCAGCTGTCCCGCATCATTGAGCGCAAAACGCTGCCGGGTAAACGCCGTGGTTTTACACAGAAAGCCAAAGTAGGCGGGCAGGCTATCTTCCTGCGCACCGGTGAATACGGAGACGGCACCCTCGGTGAGATCTTTATAGACCTGGCCAAGGAAGGATCAACGTTGCGCAGCCTGATGAACTGCTTTGCCATTGCGGTTTCAGTGGGCCTGCAGTATGGTGTGCCGCTGGAAGAGTTTGTAGATAAGTTTGTATTTACACGTTTTGAGCCGGCGGGCATGGTAGACCATCCCAATATCAAATCCGCCACATCTCTTATAGACTATATCTTCAGGGTACTGGGTTATGAGTACCTGGGAAGAACAGACCTGGTACACGTGCTGGATGCCCCCGGTAATACCGGAGAAGATGATGATATGCCAGAAACGCTCCCGCCACAATCGCAGCAGCCTTCTTTATCCAATGTACGGGTAACAGTGCTGAGCGGGAAAGGTAATACCGCTAATCCCAAGCCGGTGAAGCAACAGGCGCTGGCAACCGGAGAGAACAGCACCCAGGATTATATGCGCAGCATGCAGAGCGATGCACCCGCATGTAATACCTGCGGACATATTACCGTTCGTTCCGGTACCTGTTACAAGTGTTTGAACTGCGGAAACAGTATGGGATGCAGCTGAAAGCGTTGTCAACCAAGGCCATGTTAATGATTTGTTATTCTTGGCAGAAAATTTCAAAGAAAATTAACATGCACGTACATTTGTATTCAAATAGGGTTTTCATAGGATAGTAACAAATTGAGGGCGCCTTTCTAGGTGCCCTTACTGTTTTATATAAAGTCACCTCACCGCCACTAACCGCTTATCACCAACAGCCAGCTTTTAATTGTTTCCCATCCCTACCTCATTTGATTATTTTTAAAAAGGCGCTTCCTATTTAATTTTTTACTAATATTTCAGGCAGGTTTTTGAGCTTTTCCAAATCTTTAACATTACGCTAACATCATTATATATTTTTTATATATTTGTTATTGTATTAATTTTTATTATGGTTACTGTCCTATGAAAAACCAAATATTTCTACAAGCATGACTCTTCATGCACTGTAAATGACTCTCGAAAGCAATGGTTCATCCATTGCTTTTGTTTTTTTATCAGGGTAGTAATTCTTTGAAAAAAAAGCGGTTATCCCAGTTGCCGTTGCTATAGCTACGTTCTACCGTTTCGCCGGGGGTAAAAGATACGGGCGCTTTGAACAGGGGCCCGTCAAATACGAAGGTGTGAAACTCCCCGTTCTCCCCGCAGGGGTCTACACCAGGGGGCAGGTCTGCCAGGAACTGATCATCAATGATACGGCCGGCAAAACTTTCGTCGAGGTAGCGGGCGTTCACACAAACCACGATAGCCTTAAAGCCAGCCTGAATGATCTGCCGCAGGAGTTCACGGCTGTCCATTTTCCATATAGGAAATACGCCCTGCATGCCTACCCCTGCCAGTTGCCCCTCCCGGTACTGCCGGAGGTCTTCCAGGAAGATATCGCCGAATACAGCATGGAAGATATGTTCCTCCAGCATCTCCTCCATCTGCTGTTGCATCAGGCGGTTATAGTCTTCCATTGCCGCATTTTCGGGCAGGAAGGCCTTTTTGAGGGGAATGCCTAACTGCCTGGCCTGCTCATCGAGCAGGACTTCGCGCACACCGTGCATGGATACCCGCTGAAAGCCGGCGCTGAGGGTAGTGAACAGGTAACGGATGTCGTAAATGCCTTGCTGGCGGATGGTCCAGAGGGCAAAGCAGGCGTCTTTACCGCTGCTCCAGTTGATAAATGCCGGGATCATTTTAAGAATGGAAGGTGGTCTTTTATGTTAAATAATGTTAATAGTAAAGGTAGGGCGATTTTGTTTTTTGGGATATGTTAATTCTATTTTGTATTTTTAAAGTTGAAAAATTACCTATATGATGCCAGGCATGCCAATATTTTCTCAAAGATGTATGGATAACATGCAAGGCATTCCTGTTTCCCCAACATCAAAAAAATATCTTCACATGAGAACGCTGTTGTTCCTGCTGATGGTGATCATCGCCTCAGCCGCATCAGCATATGCCACTGATAATGATGGGCACAAGAATGAGAAATGTGAGAATCCGGAAAAGCCATCCAGTGAAAGCAAGGCTGCTGTAAAAACTACTACCGTTAAACCCAGCCGCGTAGAAGAATACGTCTGGATGCTGAGCCGTGAAGATAACAGCGCCGTAGAAGACGGCGCCCTGGAAAATGCAGTAGTAGACCTTTATAAATGGTACCTGCAGAACGAGACCAGGATCAATAGTAATGATTACCTGAAAGGGGGAGGTAAATCATTGGTATTTCCGTTTAAAGTTGATGCGAAAGCATTGCAGCAATATTTTCAGTTCATTAAGAATAATTTTCCAGGCTTGAACGAGGATGATCTTGACAAGATCAAGAAACCTGTTGCCAACCGTAAAAAATATGCCCCTGTTACAGAACGGGATGATATGGAAAACCCGATGTCCATTGCCACACCCAAGTAGTTGTTGATCGTAGACCATAAAAACCTGTTGCCTGGCATAATGCACGTAGAGTTTAGTTATAATAAGGAGGATGTATTGAATGCATTACGCTATCACTTTTTAAGACGGGGTGAGATCAAAGTCTTCCGTAATACCTTATGTATATTACTCCTGGCCACGCTGGCCGGATTCTTCTTCCGGGTGGTAACGCTGAATGCTCTTGTTGGCATAGCCGCCATGACAGCCCTGATCGCATGGGCATTCTGGTATGTATTACCCTTATCTACCTATAATAAAGCAGCTACTTTTAAAGACGAGATACGGTTGAGATATACCGAAGACGGACTGCTGATATCTACCCGGGCCAGTGATCATCAGCGGCAGTTATCCTGGAATAACTTTTCCCGCCTGGTAGAAACCCGCAAGTTCTTTTTCCTGTACCGGGATAAAAAATCCTTTCTGCTGATCCCTACCAGCGCTTTTGAAAACGAAGATGCGCGGAATAACTTCAGTAAGCTGGTGAAGGGAAAAATCAACTGATCATATACTGATCTGCTAATGCATCAGTCGAAAATAAGAAGGCCTTCCTGTTTTAGCAGGAAGGCCTTTGCAATTCAAGGTTAAAGTAGAGCCCCCAAGTGATAATTGGCTGTTTGCAATCTGCAGCATGGGCTGCTTAATAATAAACTGCTAACAGCCACTTATTGTTTATTCCACCACAATTTAACTCCTTTGGTATCGCCGCCAATGGCAGATGCTGCTGCCTGGTAGCTGGCGTTATTCTGCTGCTGCTCGCTTACCGGGTAGGTAAGGCGGTAGGGCACAAAGGTTACATTCTGATCCAGAGAGCCATCTACAGGAGCAATGAACAGGGAGTCGCCATTAGGTTTACTGAAGTTAAGCCGCAGACGTTCAAACCAACCTTGCAGGCCCTGTGGGTACAGCGCCAGCCATTTCTGTGTGCCTATTACGTTTCTCCAGTCGCCTTCGTTATAGGGCACCCGCTGCAAATAGGCATTCACAGAATCTGCATTGGTAATGCCCCAGAATTCCAGTGAAGCCCTTACACCATTCTGGTAATGGGTGGCGGCGTCACCGCCAACAACCATACCCCGCGCTGCCGCTTCAGCCAGTATAAATTCCACTTCCGGGTAGGTCATGAGTATGCCAGACATATCTGCGGCATAGATCCTGGTGCCCGGGTAGGAGTAGCCGGAGGGTGGCAGGCGGCTTGGATTGCTTTCTGAGGTACCGTAAGCCAGTCCGCGGTAAACAGTATCCAATTTTGTTGGACGTGCAAATACGGGCAAACGGGGATCGTTTACGCTGGCCATGTAATCTACCAGGGTAGACGTTACAAAGAATTCAGAGAGTTCCCTTTCAGATTCATTGTAAGGGAATTTATTGGGCGCTGCGCTCAGGTATTTGAAAACAGCACTGTCGGCATTGCTGGTCATAGCGTTTTGCCAGTTGGCTTCGATCACGCTTTTTGCTTTAGCCGGATCTGCGTCTGCCATACGAATAGCCAGGCGAAGCATTAAAGAGTGCGCCAGTTTTTTCCAGGCAGCTACATTGCCTTTAAAGATCACGTCGCCGGTGGGAAAACTTCCCTGTGCAGGATCAAGGGCAGCAGCCTGCTGTGCCAGTGTATCCAGTAAGGAGTTGTAGATCGTTTGGGCGTCATCGTATTTGGGCCTGATATTTTTCACATCCTGCAGCGCATCTGTGTAGGGGATGTTGCCGTAGGTATCTGTGAGTATCTGGTAGATCCATGCTTTCAGTATCTGCGCAATAGCGATCTGGTTAGCAGACACCGGCAGTGGGCTTTCCTGGTTCAGGCGGATGATCTCGTTCAGGTTGTGCAGCGATACGCTGTAAAGATTGTTCCAGATAGGCGCGTTGATACCTTCATCCAGCAGGTAGCGTGCATCGTTCGCTTTATCGTTACCGGTCCAGTATTGTGCATAGGCCATGGCGGTGCGCCCGTTCTGCGGGCCTGCGTATAAAATGTCCATGGCAGATTTCTCTGCACCTGTAAGGAGGTATTGCGGTTCTGTGGTGGTTGGTTTGGTAGGATCGTGATTGATGTCTTCCAGTTTTTTACAACCTGTTATTACCATGCCACCTAACAGTATATAACAACTATATTTTAAGATTCGTGTAAGCATTTCCGTTGAGTTTGTTGATTAGAATGAAATATTCAGGTTCACACCATAAGAGCGCAGTGAAGGCAATGCGCCCCCTTCAATACCCTGTATATTACCGGCAGAGTTGGTAATATTGGAAGGGTCTACATTAGGCGCATTGGAATGAATGAGCCAAAGGTTACGTCCGTACAGCGAGATACGGGCGGCTTGTGCCCTTATCTTTTTATACCATGATTCCGGAATATTATATCCTAGTTTTACTTCGCGCAGGTATACGTAGCTGGCATCATACAGGTCTGCCTTACTGATCACATTACCACCGTTCTGGTTGAAGTGATCTTTTGCCGTAATGTTCACGGTATTCTCTTTTCCATCTGCCGTTACACCCGGCACTACAATGCCATTTTCGCGGATACCGTTTTCAGCGGTCACATCCAGCAGGCCTGACTTTTTACCGTACAGGTTAGTGTAAGAGAAGAACTGTCCACCGTGCTGCATGTCTACCAGTGCAGACAGGTAGATGCCTTTATAAGAGAAAGTGTTGTTAACACCGCCTATCCAGTCAGGATTTACATTACCGATGGGCTGTATGCCGGATACCTGGTAAAAGCCCTGGTCTGTCACTACTTTCCTACCCTGCTGGTCGTATACATAATCGGTACCCAGGATGGTTCCCAAGGACTGGCCTACTAACGCCACTATGGATACTTTGTTGGTACGCCGGTCCGTAGCCAGCGAGAGTAGGTCCAGGTTGGTATTGTACTGTTCTATATTCATGTCCAGCAACTTGTTGCGGTTGCGGGCAAAGTTGGCGTTGATATCCCAGCGGAAGCCACCTTTCAGGCGGATGGGATTCAGGTTTAAGCTTACTTCCACACCCTGGTTGCGAACATTACCGCCGTTCACTACAACGGTGGTAAAGCCTGTAGCCGCAGGGATGGGTAAGGTAAGGATCTGGTCTTTGGTAGTACGGTTATAATAAGTTACATCTAAACCGATACGATTATCAAGGAACCGCAGCTCTGTACCAAATTCATACTCACGGGTACGTTCCGGTTTCAGCAGCAGGTTATTCTTGGTAGTCAGGAAATTGGTCACCGGGTCAGTGCCAAAGGGCGGTATCAGCGCATAAGCGTCATATACCTGGTATGGATCAGTATCAGCGCCCACTGCGGCAATACTACCCCTTACCTTTCCGTAATTCAGCCACTTCCATTTCAGCAGATCTGAGAAGACGAACGAAAGGGAAGCAGAAGGATAAAAATACGGGTTGTTGTCTACGTTGATGGTAGAGCTCCAGTCGCTACGGCCGGTAAGATCCAGGAACAGCAGGTTCTTATAACCGAGGGTAGCGGTTGCAAAGGCAGAATTGATCTGCTTTTCGTAGAACTGATCAAATACCTGTGCAGGCTGTACGGAGTTCAGCAGGTTATAAGTACCCGGTATGATCAGACCACCGGTTGTTTGTCCGCCGTTCACTGTCCATTTCCTGTGCAGGATATTGCCACCAATGGTAGCGTCCAGTGAGAAGTCGCCAAACTCTTTGTTAATGTCTGCTGTAAGCTGGTAGTTCATCTCACGGGAACTACGCAGGCGCTTCAGATAAGAGCCGGTAATCAGTCCGGTAGCGCCAGGTTGTTGCGCCATCCTTTCTTCTTCCGTAGAATTGTACTGGTCCATAAATACGCGGCCGCTCAACCTGAGCCAGCTGGTAACCTCGTAATCAAGTCCGCCAAAGCCGAAGAGCCTGTTGCGGGAATCCGTTTCATAGTCCTGGTAGCGGTTCCAGTACGGGCCGTTGCTGAAGGCTACGGTAGGATCATTCCAGAGTTTACGGTTCCAGGTTTTTTGAGAGCCATCCGGGAACATATAATCTTTCGCCCGTTCCATATCCAGCTGCCGCTGACCATACATGGTGAACTGCAAAGTTGGGTTAGGACCAGTAAAGCCGGTACCCGGGCGGCCTTTTGCATCTATAATGCTATAGTTGGCAGATACTACCGCGTTCAGGTTTTTGGACAGCTCATAGTTACCGTTGAAGGAAACGTTGTTCCTGGTAAGTGATGCATTGGGCAGTACGAAAGTTTGTTTCATATTACCGTAAGACAGGCGGAAGGAGCCTTTATCGCTGCTACCACCTACTGCAATGTTATTGGTGATGGTGGTCCCGGTTTTGTAGAAGTCTCTCACGTTGTTAGGCTGTGGCGCCCAGGGTGCTGTTTTACCAAAATCCGGATTGCCTTTGTCTTTATCCCATGACCAGTAATGGCGCACCTGGCGGCCATCCAGCCGGGGACCCCATGATTCATCTGCATAATATTGCGGCAGCAGGTCATAACGGCCTTTGCCATTGTTATCATCGTAGGTAGCGCTCTGTTCGTTGAGAAAAGCTTCCGGATGCTGGTTATAATACACGGTGTCAAAACCCGTATAGCCACCGCCGTATTGGTTCTGATAGTTAGGTAATTTATACACCTGGTCAATCTGCGCATTGAGGCTATAGGTAACACCGATGCCACCATCCGCATCTGTCTTTTTCTTTGTGGTGATCTGCAATACGCCATTAGCGCCGCGGCTGCCGTAGAGCGCTGTTGCAGCAGCGCCTTTCAGTACGGAGATGTTTTCAATGTCTTCCGGATTGATATCCTGTATAGGACTGCCGTAGTCATAACCGCCGCCACCGCGTTGCTGGTTGGGATCGTTGAGCACGTTATTGAGTACGGGCACACCGTCCACCACGATAAAAGCATTATTGTCTCCCAGGATGGATTTGTTACCACGGATGGTCATTTTAGTAGAACCGCCCATAGAGCCGGTGTTGGTGCTTACCTGCAGACCAGCTACTTTACCAGACAATGCATTTACGAAGTTCACTTCCTTGGCTTCCTGTACCGCATTACCGCCCACTTCCTGCAGGGCGTAGCCCACTGCTCTCGGGTTCTTTTTAATACCGAGGGCGGTCACCACCACTTCCGACAGGGTCTTCTGTCCCGAAGCAGCAGAGACAAGCGAGACCGTCAGCGGCTCTCGTCCTTTTACCGGTAAAGCCTGTTCACCAAAGGTAACGGCCGACACTACGATCGTGTCGTTGTTTGCGGCTTTGATAGAGAACTTTCCGTCTGGTCCGGACATCACCGCTTCGCCGCTTTTCTTGTTCAGCACTTTAGCGCCCGGGATCGGTGTCTGCGATGAATCCTGCACGGTTCCGGTGAGGGTGAACTTGGTAAGTTCCTGTTTGACAGTATTGGAATCGGGAGGTAAGATCAGGCCGGTATCCTGTTTAGGCTTACTGGTATCCGCGGCAGTGGTAGCCGCCTTACTGGTGTCTGTGGCCTGTTTACTGGTATCTGTTGCGGGTTTCTTTGTAGTATCAGCAACAATAACAGCAGCAGGTTTTGATGTGTCTTTTGTAACAGTAGTATCCCTTTGAACTGTTGTGTCTTTCCGTACCGGCGCAGTTGTATCCTGTTGCGCTCTGCCGGCAGTACAATAAAAGATGCAGCACAGTCCAAGCCCGGCGAGTACATGGCTTTTCATATTATGTTAGCGATTTTTGATTACACAGCTTGGTGGTGCATGCCGGGCAGCCTTTGAATATAGCGACTACAGTTACAGTTTTTTCCTCATTTCGTAGTGCGGTATGCCTACTTCCATAAATTCATCTCCGTGAATTTCGTATCCCAACTTTTCATAGAAACCTGCAGCTGTTTGACGTGCGTGCATCATCAGCTCTCTAAAGCCGTTGCTGGTTGCTTGTTGCTCTGCAAATAAGATGATGTCACGACCTATCCCCCTGCCCTGATATTCCGGGGCTACGGCCATTTGCCTTAACTGTACCGTGTTTTCGTCCACAGGCGTCAGTATACAGCATCCTGCCAGTAACTCCTGATCGTTCTCTGTCAAATAACATCCTACCAGCCAGTCGTTGATCTCCTGTTGCAGATAGGATTCGGTGAATGTAAGCCCCAATGGTTTGCGCAATACTGCATCCCGGAGGGTTACCATGTCCCGGTAAGCACAACTACCGTATTCGATTATACGAAAATGCTTCATAGCATGTGGTCAATCTAAGTACAGTATTGTGTTACAGGCTATTTGCCATTGTCCGTCAGGGGGGGTAGAACAAACATCGGGCCAGTGGGCCACTGTACGGGGTTCCGGGGTTATAAGGATACTTGCGCCCTTTATATAAGGCGTATGCTGGTGGCTATAAGCGGAGAAAAATGGATGTAGCGGCATAAAATTCCGGAGTAATAACCAAAGATAGGAAATTTCCGGAGCCACCATTTCCCGGGCAGGTAGATTTGGGGACTAAATCCGCAATGTGTGGACACTTACCGGTTCATTTTTAACGTTTCTTTTGCGAGGGGAAAGCTATATTTGACGATGCCTATTACCAAAAATAGACAGCTTTTATACGCTGGGGCACTGTTACCTTTATTCCTGTTACTGCTGGCAGGGTTGCAGCCTTTGCGCGCGCAGCAGATACAGGTGAAATTATCCGGTATGGTGGTCGATGCGGATACCAGAACCGGACTTCCTTCCGTCACGATCATCAACAAAAGAACACAAACAGGGACGGTCAGCACAGAAAGCGGCCGTTTTTTAATAGAAGCTCAGCCTGGTGATACCATTGAATTCTCCATGTTAAGTTACTATAAGAAAGAAGTGGTGGCGCCTTTGGAAAGCACCGCAATCAACGTATACATGCCTAAGAGGATCTTCGGCCTGCAGCAGGTAAACATACGGGGCCGTAATTATCACCAGGATTCACTTGCTACCCGCCGGGAATACGGCAAGTACTTCAACTATAAAAAGCCAGGCGCTGTAGATGTGCTGACAACGCTGCCCGTCAACCCCGTAACGGCGCTCACTTACCTGATGCCCAGCAAGACCCGCAAGCGGAAAGAGCATTTCCGGGAACAGCTGGTGTACTGGGAAAAAGAGAAGTTCATAGATTACCGCTATTCTCCCGAACTGGTGCAGAAAATGACGAAGCTCGAAAGCCCCGAGCTGGATTCTTTCATGCTGCACTACCGCCCGGGCTACCATTTCCTTGAAACGGCCACGGATTACGACCTGATGCTGTACATCAAGCAGTCGTTCGAAAGGTACCAGCAGGATAAGAAGGAGGAAAAACCGCATTAAGTGATGATCAATCAGACCCGCAGCTCCGCCTTTTTTCCATAGAACTTGCCTGTCTGCGCTGCTGCCTGCTCCAGTAATTCCTTCGGTGGCCGGCTGCTATCCGGGAATAACGTTATTGTTATCCCTATCTTATCATCTTCCGGGGTTCTTGCCCATAAGCCTTTAACCTGCCCGTTCACTACCAGCGGCGGACGAAAAATACCGTTAACATTGATGATCGTTTTAGTATGCGCCAGTGGCAAACTGGCCGTTCTGTCTTTATAGCCAATAATGTATTCATCAAAGCCGGGCAGCAGGTGAACCGCTGCATCGCCCTTTGCATGCCGGGTGATCGCGTTGCTGAACCAGTAGCTTTCACCGTTAACCGTTTCCTGCACAAAACGGGTTTTTACCATCTCCATGGCCCGTTTGGCATCCGTAGCAGGAAGTCCTGACCAGTTGACGAAGTCTTTTTGTGTAGCTGGCCCCCGGCTGTTAAAGTAACGTGCTGCCAGCGTGGCCATTGCTTCTTCTTTGCCCAGCGTCTTTTTGTGGGGTACCCGCTCTGCAAGCAGCGCGTAGGTTTGTTTTCCCCCGCTTGTTTTTCCACTGCAGATGATACCATCCAGCTCTGCCCGGAATAAGAGATGTGAAGAGCGGTTCTCATCTGTAGCGATCTTTGCCTGCTGCAAAGCAGCGAGTAACTCTTCGCGCAACAGGTGGCCGCCTTTTGACAACGCATTTTCGATAGTGCGGTTACTTTTTTTGAAAAGCGTTTCGGATAGTTCCAGTGCTTTGTTTCTGGATCGCTGGCCGGCAAGCAGATAAGGTGCTGTCAGTTCCAGCAACCAGTAAATATCATCTGCAGATACCAGGTGCCAGGTAGGCCGCAGCAGGTGGGTGCGCAGAATAGTGCCTTTATCAAGGGCCGTTTCCACTTTGGCAATGGTAGCGGAAGGACAGCGTACGCCCAGTGCCCATTTGGCCATGGAATGATCCTGCGCCTGCATAGCGCCCATCCAGGTAATTACATCTTTTACCGTCTTACATGTTGAAGCAGCGATCTGCTGGCTCCGCAGGCGAAGCTGGGCAATATCAGTTAAGGTCATCCGGACAAGATTGCTTGCCCTAAATTAATTAATCCTTTAACAACTCTCCTTTCAACCTTAACAGTTCTGTTTCGGCAAGTTTGGTATTGTACCTGGCCATGATCAGCCGGTTGAATGCATCCTGCAGGCTTTGCTGGGCCAGCTTCACTTCAAGGGTGGTAGATACGCCCTGGCGGAAGCGCTCCAGCGCCACCATGGCATTTTCACGCGCCAGGCCAATATTCTCTTCTTCCAGGGTAACCGCTGTTTTATAATACTCATAGCTCTTGAAAGTAGAGTCAAGGCTGAGGCTTACCCGGCTGCGGGAATTGTCCAGCCAGAGCTGCTGATAGGCTACGTTCAGTTTGGCATTCTTTACCTGACGCCTTACGTTCAGTCCGTTGAAAATAGGAATGCTTGCAGAGAATCCGTAGTTCAGCACGCCGTTCTGGTTAAAAATGGGACTGAAAGAGTTGGTGGCCGCGTTGGAATTAACCCGGTTGAAATTATAGGTAGTATTGAAAGACAGGGTCGGAAAGTAGTCGCCTTTCACTTCTTTCAGCTGCAGTTCGGAAACGGTAACCTGTTGTTGCGCAATTTTAAGAAGGGCGTTGTTGTTCATTACCTCCTGCTGCAGGGCGCCGTAGTTCAGTTCGAGGTTAATGGGGATGGAATCCTGCACATCATAGGTAGTATTGCCTGCAGCGATGGCCATGAGCTGGTTAAGCACTGCCTTACTTTGCGTAATGGCTGTTTGCTGACGCAGGTAGGCCGTTTTCTGGCCGTTATAGTCCACCTGTGACTGCAGGAGGTCTGTTTTCGGTCCCAGGCCTGTCTGGAATTTGGCGTCTGACAGTTTCACCCTTTCTTCCGAAATAGACATCTGCTCAGCCAGGTTGCGCAACTGCTGTTTTTGCTGCACGATATTATAATAGCTGCTGATGATATCAGCAATGGTATTGATGATGCGGTTCTTCAAAGCCAGCTCTCCCAGGTCGCGCATACTTTCCAGGCGTTGCCGGGTAGCAAACATCTTCAAACCGTCAAAGAGAGTCCAGTTCAGTGCAACGTTAGCCGTGTAGTTATTGCTTTTGATGCCGCTGGTATCCCGCTTGTTGCCATTGGCAAATTCCTGGTTGGTGCGGGTGGTGCTCCAGGTTCTGCCGGCGGAAGCATTAATTCGCGGCACAAAAGCAAAATTCGCATAGGCATAATCGTTAGCCAGTACGTCTGCATCGTTATGGGCCAGTCTGATGTCGTAATTATTCTTCAGCGCCAGGTCTATCGCCTGTTCAAGTGTAAGTATCTGCTGGGCCTGCGCCTGACTGGCAATACCAGTCAGCGCTAAGCACAGCAATAATAGTTTAACAGCGTTCAGTTTCATTTCAGATTTAGTTTCATGCATGGGCAGTAGCAGCATCTTGTGTTGCTTCGTGCGCTTCTTCGGCAATTGCCGCTTCGTATTCTTTATTAGGCTTTCTCCTGGAGAGGAAGCTGTACATGGCCGGAATTACAAATAAGGTCAGCACCAGGGAGAATATAATGCCTCCCACGATCACAATGCCCAGGGGGATACGGCTGGTAGCCGCAGCGCCGAGCGACATGGCAATGGGCAATGCACCCAGGGCCATGGCCAGGCTGGTCATCAGGATAGGGCGCAAACGCATGGTTGAAGCTTCTATTACCGCGCGTTTCTTCAGCATTCCCTCATCCCGTTTCTGATTGGCGAACTCCACTATCAGGATGCCGTTCTTGGTTACAAGGCCTATAAGCATGATCACCCCTATCTGGGAAAAGATATTCCAGGTTTGATTGAAGATCCACAATGACAGCAAGGCCCCTGCAAATGCCAGCGGTACCGTCAGCATAATGATGAAGGGGTCTACCCAGCTTTCAAACTGGGCGGCCAGCACCAGGTAGATCAGTAACAAAGCCAGGATCAGCGCGAAACTGGTATTAGAGCCGCTTTCTGCAAAATCTCGTGAGGAGCCGGAGAGCGCGGTGTTGAACGAGTCATGAATAACGCCTTCCTGCTTCAGCCGGTTAAATATATTGTACATGGCCTGAATACCATCGCCGATGGTTTTACCGGGCGCGAGGCTGGCGGAGACGGTGGCTGACTTATACCTGTTGAAGTGGTAGATGATCGGCGGACTGGTCTCTTCGTTAATGGTTACCAGGTTATCCAGCTGGATGGCTTCCCCGCGATTGTTGCGTACATAGATGTTCTGCAGGTCATTGGGATCGTCCCGGTTGGCGCGGAATACCTGCCCCATTACCTGGTACTGCTTACCATTACGTATAAAGTAGCCATAGCGCAGGTTACTGAGCGCCAGCTGCAGGGTTTGTGAAATATCCTCAACAGACACGCCAAGTTCGCTGGCCTTCTCACGGTTGATCTGTATACGCAGTTCCGGCTTATTGAATTTCAGATCCACGTCTATTGCCTGGAAGGTAGGATCGGCATTGGCCGCTTCTAGGAATTGCGGCAGCACGGCAGCAAGGGTATCAAAATTGATATGCTGCAATACAAAGGCAACCGGCAGGCCACCACGGCGGCCCACCTGTATGGTTTGCTGTTCTATGGCAAACACCCTTCCCTGCGGGAAGCGGTACATATTGCGGTTTACCATGTTCACGATCTCTTTCTGTGAACGCTGCCTGTCATGGGGCTCAGACAGTACCACGTTGGCAAACGCAGAGTTTACGGCGCCACCGCCGCTAAAACCGGGAGCAGTTACAGAAAGGATGATCTGTTTTTCTGGTATGGAATCGATCATGAACCCAACCAGGTTGGTAACATAGTTATCCATGTAATCGAAAGCCGTGCCTTCAGGCGCCGTAATAGAGAGACGGAACTGGCTGCGGTCTTCAACAGGAGCCAATTCTGCCTGAAGGGTACGGAACAGCAGGTAAATAAGCACCAGGCAACCGGCAATAATAACGGTGGCCATCCAACGTACCCGCATAAACTGCTGCAGGGAGCGTTTATACCCGTTCTCCATCCAGCGGAAGAAAGGTTCTGTTTTCAGGTAGAACCAGGAGTGGGTATGTGTTTTACGGCCCAGCTTTACGTTCAGTACCGGTGTAAGGGTAAGTGATACGAAGGCGGAGATCAGCACGGCGCCTGCCACCACGATCCCGAACTCCCGGAATAATTGGCCCACAAATCCCTGCAGGAAGATGATGGGCAGGAACACAAATGCCAGCGTAATGGAAGTGGCGATCACCGCAAAGAAGATCTCTTCCGAGCCTTCTTTGGCCGCCCGCATGCGGGGCATGCCTGCTTCTATCTTTTTATATATATTCTCCGTTACCACGATACCATCATCCACCACCAGGCCTGTAGCCAGTACAATGGCCAGCAGCGTGAGGATGTTGATGGTGAACCCGCATATATACATTATAAAGAATGCGCCTATGAGAGAAACCGGTATGTCTATCAGCGGACGGAAAGCCATCAGCCAGTCGCGGAAGAACAGGTATACGATCATGATCACCAGTACCAGTGCCACCACCAGGGTTTCTTCCACCTCCTCAATGGATTTCTTGATGAACCGGGTGTTGTCCATGGCGATGTTGGTCACAAAGTCCGGTGGAATATCCTTTTTGATCTGGGCATAGCGCCTGTAAAACTCATCGGCAATGGCCACGTAGTTGGAACCGGGCTGGGGGCTCAATGCCAGCGCGATCATCGGTACGGCGGATTCTTTCAGGATGGTCTCTTCATTTTCCGGGCCCAGTACCGCCTGGCCAATGTCGCGGAAATGCACCACCTTGCCGTCAACATTCTTTACGATCAGGTTATCAAATTCTTCTTCCGTATCCAGCCTGCCAAAGGTGCGTACGGTCAGTTCTGTGGCGTTGCCTGCTATTTTCCCGGAAGGGAGCTCCACGTTCTCTTTCAAAAGGGCCTGCTGCACATCTGAAGGGGTAAGGCCATAAGCCGAAAGGCGGGCCGGATCCATCCAGAGCCGCATGGCATATTTCTTTTCGCCCCAGATACGGATGGAGCTTACGCCCGGAATGGTTTGCAACCTTTCCAGCAGTACATTATTGGCATACTCGGTGATTTCCAGCTGGTTGCGGGTATTACTCTGTACCGTCATGGAAATAATGGCATCCGAGTTGGCATCTTCTTTTGTTACGACGGGTGGAGCATCCAGGTCGGGAGGCAGGTTGCGGAGGGCCTGTGAAACTTTGTCGCGCACATCATTGGTGGCCGCTTCCAGGTCTGTATTCAGTTCAAACTCTACGGTAATGCTGCTGGTTCCCTGGCTGCTGCTGCTCGAGATGTTTTTGATACCGGCAATGCCGTTGATCTGTTTTTCCAGCGGCTCGGTAATCTGGGTCTCGATAATATCAGAGTTGGCGCCTGCATAGGAAGTACGAACGTTCACTATGGGCGGGTCTATTGCCGGAAAGTCCCTTACGCCCAGGAAGGAGAATCCCACCACACCAAATATCACGATGATGATGTTCATCACAATGGCAAAAACCGGACGCTTCAGGGATAAGGATGGAAGACTCATTGTTATTGGTTTTTAAGTCCATGGTCCATGGACATGGACTAGTTTACTTTAGCATATTTTAAAGGCATACCGGCTCTCAGCTGCATGATCCCGCTGGTGATAACGGTATCTCCTACATTCAATCCACTGGTAATCTGTATGTTATTCTCATCCCGTATGCCGGTTTCCACTACTACGAATTTGGCCTTGCCGCTGTCTGCTACAATCACTCTTTTGTCTCTGGTACCCGGAATAACCGCCTGGGTAGGTATCATAATGGCTTCCGGCATATCGCGGAGGCCGATGGTCACCCTGGCAAAAGATCCGGGGAACAGTTTACCCGGGTTGGGCATGATGGCCCTGATCTTTACGGTACGTGTAGCCAGGTCTATTTTAGGGTCCATGGCGTAAATGCTGCCCTTATAGCTATTATTGTCGCCTGCCACCCGGAAGGTCACTGCATCACCCAGTTTGATGGCGGTGCGGTACTTTTCCGGTATGGAGAAATCTATTTTCAAAGGAGTTATCTGCTGTAAGGTAGTGATAACGGTGGCAGGCGATACGATGGCGCCCAGGCTGACGTTGCGCAGGCCCAGGCGTCCGCTGAAGGGAGCCCGCAGCTCTGTTTTCTGCAGCTGCGTTTTCGTGTATTCCATATCGGCGGCGTAGGCGCTAACCTGGTTGCGGGTTACATCTACATCCTGCTGGCTGATACCGTTTATCTTCAGCAGGTTTTCCTGGCGTTGCAGGGTGGTTTTAGCCAGCTGCTGCTGCAGGACCAGTTTTTGCAACTGGGCTTTCAGGTCTTCGTCATAGATCTTTACCAGCAGGTCGCCTTTAGATACGTTTACGCCTTCTTTAAAATAAAGGCCTACGATGCGGCCGGTGATTTCCGGTTTGATCTCTACTTCTTCATTACTCTGAAGAGTACCGCTGGCTTCGATGGTTTCGTCCAGCTTGGAGGTCTTGACGATATATGCATCTAAAAGCGGGGGCTTGGCTCCACCGCTGCGGCCGGCAGTAGTGGCTGGTTCTTTTCTTTTGCCGTCTGCCACCTTTTTGTACACAAGGAAAATGACTACTGCACCAATAATAGTGAACAGTATGGTTCTCAGCATCTTTTTACTGTTGGTCATGATAGTTAGTTCGCCAGGATTTTGATAACGCGGCACCCCTTTGGCGCAGGCTGCCCCGGCAAATTTAATAAATGGCGGAGGCGCTAGGGAAGGCTGAGTGTTAATTAAAGTTAAGACCTCTTAATACGTCCATAAATGGTTCAATAACGGGTTGAATGGTGGAATTGTGTGTTATGACAGTCAATATTGGCCTTCCTTTGACCCGGTAACAAGGTACGCCAATTTATTAATAATGAATGCAAATACAGGCTGGGTCTGTGTTTGCGGCTATTAGCACTGATGCGTATATGTGAAAATTTAGATGCGTAGTTGCCAATTCAATAAAAATTATATTTTTGCAGTCAAGTTTTAAACCAAAAACACTTAAAATTATGTCAGACATTGCATCAAGAGTTAAAAAGATCATCATTGACAAATTGGGCGTTGACGAAGCCGAGGTAACTCCTGAAGCCAGCTTCACCAACGACTTAGGCGCTGACTCTTTGGATACGGTAGAACTGATCATGGAATTCGAAAAAGAATTCAACATCTCCATTCCTGACGAACAAGCTGAAACTATTACTACTGTTGGCCAGGCTGTTGCTTACCTGGAAGAACACGTAAAATAATCCTACTTAACCAGAATTGTTTTAATGCAACCAAAACGCGTAGTCGTTACAGGTTTAGGTGCTCTTACACCGCTCGGCAATTCCGTTCAGGAATACTGGCAGGGGTTGACGAACGGTGTATCCGGCGCCGATTTTATCAAGCAGTTTGATGCTTCCAAGTTTAAAACCCGTTTTGCTTGTGAATTAAAGAACTTTGATCCCACCCAATTCATCGACAAGAAGGAGGCCCGTAAAATGGACCCCTTCACACAAACAGCAGTGATCGCTGCAGACCATGCTGTTCAGGATGCCAAAATAGACCGTAACTCCGTTAATATAGACCGTGTAGGTGTTATCTGGGGGACCGGTGTAGGGGGAATGATCAATTTTTGCCATGAGCTAAGAGATTTTTACCAGGGGGATGGAACGCCGCGTTTCAGCCCTTTTCTCATTCCCCGGTTGATCACTGATATCGCTGCGGGACATATTTCTATCCGGCACGGGTTCAGGGGACCGAACTTTTCGGTCGTATCTGCCTGTGCGTCGGCCACCAATGCCATCATGGAAGCCATGTTCCTGATCCGTTACGGTAAAGCAGATGTTATTGTTACCGGCGGTTCTGAAGATGTTATCAACGAGGCTTGTGTGGGCGGCTTCAACGCCATGAAGGCCTTGTCTGAAAGGAACGATGATCCTAAGACGGCATCAAGGCCTTTTGACCTGGACAGAGATGGTTTTGTAATGGGAGAAGGAGCAGGCGCTCTGATACTGGAGTCTTATGAGCATGCGATGGCGAGAGGTGCTAAAATTTACGTAGAACTGGCAGGCGGCGGGGCAACGGCAGACGCACACCACCTTACGGCACCACACCCCGAGGGGCTTGGCGCCATGAACGTGATGCGGCAGGCGCTTGAAGATGCAGGGTTAAGCACCCATGAAATAGATTACATTAATGTTCACGGTACTTCCACTCCGTTAGGCGATGTAGCAGAAGTTAAAGCCATCCAGCAGGTTTTCGGAGATGACGCTTATAAACTGAACATCAGCTCAACGAAGTCTATGACCGGGCATTTACTGGGCGCTGCCGGGGCTGTAGAGTCCATTGCAGCAATCATGTCTATTATAGATGGCATCATACCTCCTACCATTAACCATTTTACGGACGATCCTCAACTGGATCCTAAATTAAATTTTACCTTTAACGTCGCACAAAAGAGAGAAGTTAGAGCCGCATTAAGCAATACCTTTGGATTTGGTGGTCATAATGCCTCTGTTATTTTCAAAAAATTTGTTCCTTGATTGTGTGAAATTACTGCCAGGATTTTTATATCGCTTCGTAACCAAAAAAAGGCAACTTTATAAAGACCTTTATAACCTGCTTGGCTTTGCGCCAGGTAATTTCTCTTTGTATGAGGTAGCGTTAAGCCACCGTTCCAGCAAAGAAAAATTCCTGGAAAGCAATGAAAGGCTGGAATACCTCGGTGACGCCATCCTGGGCGCCATCATTGGCGATTACCTGTTCAGGAAGTACCCCTACAAAACAGAAGGTTATCTTACTGAAATGCGATCCAAGATCGTGAACAGGCAGCAGCTTAATGAGATTGCCATCAAAATGGGCCTGCGCAAGCTGACGATCTACGATAAATACAACAGCTTTCTCAAGATCAGCCAGATCTTCGGCAATACCCTGGAAGCCCTGGTAGGCGCCGTATACCTTGACAAGGGCTACAACAGGACCAAACAGTTTGTTTACAAACGGATCATCATTCCCTACATTGACCTGGAAGCGCTGGAAAGCGTGGAAATGAACCACAAGAACAAACTCTATGGCTGGGCTAACAAAAACGGCAAAACCCTGGAGTTTGAACTGCTGGAAGAGCAGATGGATAACGGCCGCCGTATTTTTACGGTAGGCGCGGTGGTTGACGGGGAGCTTATCTGCAGCGGCAAAGCCTTCAACAAGAAAGACGCCAGCCAGATAGCGGCCCAACAGGCAATAGAGCTGCTGGGCCTGTCTGAAGACAAATAAAAGCAAAAAACACTTTTTTATTTTTTAACCGGTTGTCTTAGGATGGTCTTCATCTTTTCAGGTGCTGTTTTGCGGGGGTCAGACAAATAGATCTCATGGTGCCTGCCATTCCATTTCAATTGATGTGTTGCCATAAAGTCTTCCATGAGCTGTAATGTAGCCGGTTCTGTACTATAAGGTCCGGTATGCATTACCTGGATGCACTCCCCTTCTTCATAGCGGATGAATGTTACCCCGTCCAGGAGCGGCAATTGTTTTTTAACTATGGCGGTCTGAATAGCCTGCTGTACATCTTCCATCATCACAAAATCGGGCATACGTATCAGCAGCTGCCATTGCCATTCTTCGCGGGGCACCTGCAGTGCGCTGTGATGGCCGTCTACCTTCCAGCGTTTTTCATCTACCCACCATAAACCTTCCAGTTTACATACCGTAAAATCCTGCTGTTGCTGTTTATAAATGGCTTTCACGCTGTAGGCAGCCGTATATAAGGCCTGTGTAGCTGCGGCAAAGGCTTCACCATTCGGATCGCCTTTTCCCTGAATGGACAGGAAATCGGCCGCGGGCACAGCGATCAGTTGGGGAGTGGCGGGAGCGGTGTAAAAAGGCTTTAGCGTTTTCGTCAGTTCCAGTTTCATGGTAACGTGCTGGTTTATATGGTAAATGTTGGTTAGCTGTTAATCATTATAATCCGTAATGCCAATAACATTACCGCTGGGATCCTGCAGCTCGGCAGCCCAGCCGGCGCTGATCTTGTAGGGCATTTTGGTGAAGGTGACGCCTTGCGACAGCAGTTCCTGGCAGAGCTGCTGAACGTCTGCTACGTGAAACAACAGGGAGGCTTTCGCGTCCGGGAACATAGTGATGTCTTTCAGGATAATGGCTGCCTCCTGGTGCCCCACCCGGAATGCCAGCAAGCCCCTTTCAGAAAAATCAAACTTTACGGGCAATTGCAGCGTGTTGGCGTAGAATAGCCGGCTTTCCTGCAGGCTGTGAGCCGGCAGAAAGAATTTGTCGATGCCCAGGATCCTGTTTGTGTTCATATCGGTAAGTTTTATAAGGGTATAATGCCCGTTGCTACCGGGATGCCAGTACAAAGCAACAACCGGATAGTGACAACCGTATGTCAGCAGGGAGCAAACCTATATCAGAACCAGGCCGTGCCCGTATCATGTTCCTATCATACTCATGTCATCTTCCTATCATGTTCCCATATATGCCGCATATGTCCCGTATATGAGCCGCATTTCACCCCTTCCTCTAAAAGAAGCGGGAAAAATTGGGGTCTGATTCGTATCCGGACCGGAGCTGACAGTAATGCGAATGCTATTCCGATGCAGGATTCAGCGGAGAAACGGTGAATATCATTGAATGGAGCAGGAAACTGACTATACCTGGTAGTGCGCTTTAAGCTCCCGGGCCAGTTCTTTCATACGGACTAGCAGTTCGCCGGGAGCGAGGATCTCTACGTCATTGCCCCACATCAGCATCCAGCGGGCAAAGTGCTCCAGGTAATTGTTCATGAAGGTGTATTCTACATGATTGTCGCAAACCTTTTCTTCTACAAGGCCGTAGTAGTACTTCTGGTTACCCAGGTAGCGGGCTACGCTCAGGTTAAACCGTACCTTGAAGGTATGCTGGGGAACGGGATCCGGCTGATGGCGTTCCAGGTACTGGCGGAGGCTTATATGCCGGGATTTGTCGTAGCTGGTGCTGCTGACCTGCATATTGCGGATACGGTCTGTCCGGAAATTGCGGTAGTCGCCCCGCAGCTGGCACCAGGCAATGAGATACCAGGTGCTATTGCTATGGTAAATGCCGATGGGCTCAACATTCCTCTTAGTGAATTCATTGTTCTGGGCAGCGCGGTATTCCATCTGGAGCACCTGCTGTTTTCCCAGGGCCTGCTGTATATCTGTCAGGAAGCGGTTGGGAAACTCGTCTTCCTGGGGGCTGCGGGCCCGGAGTACGGCAATGTTCTCGTCCAGCACTTCCAGGAAGTCTTTTTCGCTGCCGCGCAGCACCGCCCTTATTTTTTGCATGGCACTGCTGAACTGCTGCCGGTTGGAGCGGTCGCTGAAGTGCTCCATCAGCTTTTCCCCGGTAAGGAGGGCGGCGGCTTCTTCCCGGTTGAACATTACCGGCGGCAGATGATAACCTTCTACGATATAGTAGCCGGTTCCTGCCTCGGCGCCAATGGGCACGCCAGACTCCTGCAGGGCCTTTACATCGCGGTATACCGTGCGCAGGCTGATGTTAAACCGCTCTGCTATTTCAGAGGCCTTTACTATCTTCTTGCCTTGTAACTGAATAAGTATAGCGGAAAGACGGTCAATGCGGTTCATAACTGCAAGTTAAAAATTTCCCTGGCAACCTAATTATATCAGATTTCGTATACATGATATCATCTATTATTATATCTTTAAGGGGGACAATTCTTACAGAAACTAAAAATATTTTTTTTACAGATTAAACTTTTACTCAACTTAGCTGTCTGAAATATATACAGGAACCACTTGAAATCATACAAGTGCCTGATACTGAGCAAAAACTGTTTTCCCCTTTAAGTTATTTAAGTTTTGATGCTACAGTACAGAATATAGGTTAAATGGTAAGTCCCTGCAATTTTTTGCGGGGACCTGTTTTTTTAGGAACCCAAAGAATAAATTCCAAATCCCAATATCCAAATTCCAAATATTGGCACAATAGAAGTGATGTACACAATGGATGTTGCTATATCCGGTTAAGACCCGCTGCTATGTCATCATTTAGATGTTGGAATTTGGCACCTGGATTTTGGAATTTTAATAACTCATTTCATTCAGCTTCACTTTTCCCCTGAAGGTCCAGAATACAAATATGGTGTAAGACAGTACCAACGGGGTACCGATAGCGGCCATTATCAGCATGATCCGCAGTGACGTTGCAGAAGAAGCAGCTTTGTATATGCTGATGTTGTAAGCCGGGTTGGTAGAAGAAATAATGATATTGGGAAACAGCCCGATGGCAAAAAGGATCAGCAGGATGGAGGTAGTGATGCTGGAGAAAACGAATGCCGTGAAATACTTGCGGCTGTCTATGTTCCGCTTCAGGTTAAGCACGGTCAGCACGGCTGCCAGCGGCAATGCAAACAGCCAGGGGTTGTGTTTAAACTCCTGGGTCATGTGCGGAATATAGATCAGTGTAGCCATTGAGGTTAATATGAAGCAGAGGATGAAAAATTTGCAGCAGTTGTTCACCAGTACGGTCAGCTTGGCATAAAGACGGTTCTCTGTTTTCATGGTAAGATAGATGGCGCCATGCATCATAAAGAGCGAAAGCGTAGTGATGGCTATCAGGATGGCATAGGGATTAAAGAAGGTGAGCAGATCGCCTGTAAATTCATGTTGCTCATTAAAAGGCAGGCCATGTATAAGATTGCCCAGGATCAGTCCCAGCAGCAGGGTAATAAAGGTACTGGATGCCATATAGCTGATGTCCCACATTTTACGCCACCAGCGCCAGGGTTCTTTGCTGCGGAACTCTATCGAGATAGCCCTGAAAATAAGCGCCACCAGGAACAACATAAAAGGGATATAGAAAGTGGAAAGCATTACGCCGTATACCAGCGGAAAGCCGGCAAATAATGCCCCGCCGGCAATCACCAGCCAAACCTCATTCCCGTCCCATACCGGCCCAATGGCATTGAGAGCGGTTCGGCGGCTTTCTTCCTTATTAAAAAAGAGATGCAGGGCGCCGGCGCCCAGGTCAAAACCATCCAGTACGCCGTAGCCGGTGATAAGTCCGCCTATTACGAGAAACCACCAGGTGGCGAGATCAAGGCCGAGGAATGTTTCCATATCAGAAAAGTTTTTTAATGTATGAAAGTCTGAGCGTTTGAGTGTTTGAAGGCGGTTGGCTGTTGGCTAATGTACCCCTCCAATGTTCCTTTTGGAATACAGGTCGCTTACTTCTTCTTCATTCTGCGTAACATCCGGACCATGCTGTATTTTCCTGTGCAGCAGGAACAGGAATAGCAGGAAGAGCAATAGATATACCAATGTGAACAGGATCAGGGAGAAGAGCACCTGGTTGGCGCTCACCGTTTTTGAAAGCGCGTCGGAGGTGCGTAGCAGGCCGTATACTACCCAGGGCTGGCGACCTACTTCTGCGGTGTACCAGCCTACCTGGTTGGCGATCTGTGGCAGTAATACGGCGCCTACAAATATCATCATAAGCCAGCGTTGATCAAAGAGCTTCTTTTTCCAGAGCAGGAATACGGCCAGCAGGGTGAGCCCGATAAGGGTCATACCGATGATCACCATCAGGTGATAGGTCTGGAAAACAAAGTTCACGGCCGTGGGCCGCTCGGTTGGCGGGGTAGCCCGCAGGCCCTGCATCGGTGTGGTAAAGTCGCCATGGGTAAGAAAGGAAAGTCCGCCCGGTATTTTAAGCCCGCTGGTTTTCTGTTCTTTCTGGTTCACCCATCCCAGCAGGTAGGCGTCGGCTACGGCCAGGCTATCAAAATGGCCTTCCATAGCAGCCAGTTTGGCCGGCTGGTATTTGCTTACGTAGTGTGCAGACCGGTGACCGGTGAAGAGCTGCAGCAAGGCGGCTACCACCGCTACCCGCAGGCCAACTTTGAACATGGCTTGGGCATGCCTGGTGAACTGCCGCCGTAGTATGTACCAGGCAGCCACGCTCATCACGAGGAAAGATCCTGCCAGGAAAGAGCCGATGATCACGTGAGAGAAACGGTCTACAGAAGAGGGGTTGAGCACCATTTCCCAAAAATCAGTGACCACTGCCCTGGCTTCCATACCGGTACCCTCAATGCGGAAGCCGGTGGGCGTTTGCTGCCAGGAATTGGCAATCACGATCCAGAGGGCGGAAAAGATAGACCCCAGGGCAACCATGATGGTAGAAAAGAAATGCACACCTTTGCTTACCCGGTTCCATCCAAACAGGAGCACGCCCAGGAAACCGGATTCCAGGGCAAAGGCAAAGATCCCTTCGGCTGCCAGCGCGCTGCCGAAAATGTCTCCAACATAATGGGAGTACGTGGCCCAGTTGGTGCCGAACTCGAACTCCATGACAATGCCGGTGGCAACGCCAATTCCGAATATCAGGGCAAATATCTTGATCCAGAAGCGGGTGATCTCCTGGTAAATGGCCAGGCCCGTTTTGAGGTAGAGACCTTCCATAATTATCAGGCACAGCCCTAATCCAATACTAAGCGGGGGATAGATATAATGGAAGGCAATTGTGAATGCAAACTGCACCCTTGCCAGTATTTCAACAGATGGCATAAAACTTTGACTAATTTGAAGTAAGCAACTGGTTGAAAGAAGCCGGCAGCAAAGGCTTACCGGTAGTGCAAAGGTAGCGGCGTGCTGTTAATCCAAAGCTGATCTTTATCATAAGTTCTTATGCTATTGTAACAGATATGCTTTCATCATGTGCGCCTTTTATAAAATCTTTAGCCATTAACTGATGATTAACATATTAAAAATAAGAATCTTTTTAATTTTGGTATTGTATTGAAGTGGAAGATAGTAAACACCCCATCTTCCGGGTAGCAGTAGAAGTTCATTATTATAGTATACATCATATTTGGATCCGGCCTGTTTAAGGCGTGATTCCGACCATATCCTATTGGGGGGGACTTTTTTTATAATTGGGGACAAACACCGGAGCAAGAGCGTAACCTCCAAAAACGAATTGAATGCAAGTCTGCGCATAGAACAAATTCCGTAAACAGCGCTACGGGTTAATAATATTGTCATTAGCATTGTCATGTGAATGTTACAGATCATTTGTGTCTTTTAATGGTTAAACCAAATAGGGGAATGAGCCTGATGTTGATCAGGCTCCCCTTTTTGAAAAAGATATAAACTGTTCCGGCTTTTTGTGAAGCATCCTTTTCATAAACCAATTATTGCAGTCTCAAATTTGAAGGGTTTTCATAATTATAGGTTTTTGTTATAATACACGCAAAGTCCAAAGACTAAACGTTGTGTCTTAATGGATAGCTTGACGGAGCTTGATGTCTATCGGGCTCTTTTCATTTATGATAATAGCGCATGTTTATTAGTCTACAAATTTTATAGGATATTTCTTGGAAATTAAATCCGGGCCTTCTATATTTGTATTACCACCCTAATTAATCACCACCGTTAATTAGTTGATTTATGTTATGGTGTGCCGGTTATTTATTATCTGCACATGTAAATTGACTAACATGAAAACAAATCATTTCTTCATCTGTTCTGCCGGCTGTATGCCGGGGTGTAGCTGAAAGCTGCTGTCTCCTTTCCTTTTATAAAGTGTGCGTTACCGCGGGTGTTCAGCGCGGGAAGGAAGGCTATGTCCAACCGATATTGTAGCATGGATATATATACTAAGTAAAGATCGAAACCAACCATTAACGTTTGTTCTCTGTTGTTAGGCCTGCGAGGCCGCCCAGGTGGCCTTGCAGGTATTTAAAAAAAAACTACACTATTCCTGCCTGCCTGCACGGCGGGCATTTTTATGTACGCATATTTTTTTCATGATAACCGAGGTTAATTTTTGCCAACAATCGGTTAATTAGTGTGGTATGTACACTTATTTTACGGGTTAAATTTACCCCGGGAGTTTTAGTCTGATCATTCAACCAAAAGCTAAGTAGCATAATACCTGTAGTTACGTACATTATTTCACTCTAAATAATATGGATATGCGTTCATTCTACGTTAGAGCCGCGCTATTTATTATACCGTGGTTATTTGTGTCGGCATCCCTGCTGGGGCAAGGCATCTCAGTGTCTGGTAAGGTAACAGATGCCAGGGAGGGCCTTCCGCTGCCAGGCGTTAGTATATCAGTAGCCGGCGCAGCCAACGGTACTGTAACAGATGTGGCCGGTCAGTATAAGTTAACTGTTCCTGCAGATAAAATTTTAGTGTTCAAATTTACCGGCATGAAAACACTGGAAGTGCCGGTAAATGGCAGAACGGTTATTGACATACAAATGGAGTCTGCCGAGGTAGGCCTGAACGAAGTTGTAGTGGTGGGTTATGGCACCCAACGCAAAGGAGATGTAACAAGCGCCATTGCCAGTGTAAAGTCGGAAAACTTTGTGAAAGGAGCCGTACGCGACGCGGCACAGCTGATACAGGGGAAAGTGGCAGGCCTCACTGTTTCCACACCCAGCGGTAATCCTACTGCCAATACACAGATCTCGTTACGCGGTATTACTACATTAAAAGCAGGTACTGCTCCCCTGGTATTGATAGATGGCATTCCCGGCACACTGAATACCGTTGCGCCTGAAGACATTGAATCGATCGATGTATTGAAAGATGGTTCTGCAGCCGCTATTTACGGTACACGTGGCACCAATGGCGTAATTTTGATCACCACTAAAAAGCTGCGTGGAGACATGCGCCCAACACTGCAGTATGATGCCTACGCAAGCGTACAAACCATTGCACGTCGTCCCGAGTTCCTGACGGGGGATGATTACCGCCGCCTTATCGGGGAGGGCATTGCTTTTACAGATTATGGCGCCTCTACTGATTGGATAAAAGAGATCACCCGCAATCCGGTAAGTCATACACACAACCTGACTTTCCAGGGAGGGAGCTCCAGCACACATGTGACCGCTTCTCTGAACTACCGTAACTGGCAGGGTTTGTTTCTGCATTCAGACAACAAGCAGGTGACCGGCCGCGCAGATGTGAATCATACCATGTTAGACGGTATGCTGAAAGCCAACCTGAATGTAATCACCCGCAGCCGTACTTACTGGTCTGGCGTTGACATTGGTGATGGCGGATTTGCCAACGGTAACAGCTTTAACAACTACGTGTACAGGCAAGCTTTAATACGTAACCCTACTGACAGTGTAAAGAATTACAGGGGAGACTGGCTGGAACGCAATATCTATTTTTATGATAACCCTGTAGCTTACCTGAATGAATCTTACGGACAGAATGAAGAAAGAGAAACAAGGCTGAACGGCAGCATTACGCTGGAACCATTGAAAGACCTGAAGTTCAAGCTGCTGCTATCCAATAACAAATGGACAGAGATAAGAGGATATGCAGAGACGAAAAAACATGTATCCACCGTCAAGAACAACCGTAATGGATATGCATCCAGGGGCACTTCCGATATGCGGGATAACCTGCTTGAATTTACTACAGAATACACCCATAGCCTGCAAAAGCATCGTTTCAATGTATTAGGCGGATATAGTTACCAGGATAATACCCGTGAGGATTTTTATATGCGGAACTGGGATTTTCCTACAGACCAATACTCGTATAACAACATGGAAGCGGGTAATGCTTTAAAGCGCGGAGATGCAGTGATGGGCAGTTTTAAAGATAAGTGGAAGCTGATCGGCTTTTTCGGAAGGCTTAGTTATAACTGGGATGATAAGTACCTGGTACTGGCAAGTGTTCGTCATGAAGGGTCTACAAAGTTTGGCCGTAATTATAAATGGGGTACTTTCCCTGCAGTATCGCTGGGATGGCGTGTAAGCCGTGAAAGCTTTATGGAAGGCCTTACCTGGCTGGATGATCTGAAACTGCGCGCCGGTTTTGGTATTACCGGCACCATACCTGATGACCGCTATGCGTCTTTACAGAGCTTTAACTATAACAACCGCTTCCTGGTGAACGGTGTGTGGGTGCAGGGCCTGGATGCGGTACGCAATCCTAATGCGGAGTTACGCTGGGAAAAGAAAGAGGAGTTTAATATAGGCCTGGATTTCTCCTTACTGTCTGGCAGGATATCCGGTAACATAGATGCCTATCGTCGTCTTACCAAGGATGCACTCTTTGATTACCAGGTACCGGTGCCACCTTACCCGCTGCCACAGATAGTAGCGAATGCCGCGCAGATCAGGAACCAGGGTATAGAAGTACTGCTGAACGTTGTACCTGTGAGCACAAAGCAGCTGCAGTGGAATTCAGGCTTTAACTATTCTACCAACAAAAATGTGCTGGTATCCCTTTCGAGCAACACCTTTGCCGCTACCAATGATTTCTTTGACGCAGGTTATACCGGAGAGCCTATACAGGAAGCTACGCACAGGGTGCAGGTAGGTCAGCCGATCGGCAATTTCTACGGGTATAAATCCATTGGCATTGATGATAACGGCCGCTGGATCATTGAAGGAAAAGATGGAAAGCCCGTAGCCAGTGCAGATAAGAGCCCGGATGACAAAAAAGTGTTAGGCAACGGTCTGCCCAAGCATTACCTGGGATGGAACAACTCCGTTCGTTACAAAAACTTTGATCTGAATGTTACCATGCGCGGTGCATTTGGTTTCCAGGTACTGAATTTCCAGCGCCTGTTCTACGAGAACCCTAAAGTAACGCAGTACAATATGCTGAAAACCGCTTTTGATAATGTATATGGGAAAACCAGGCTGAATGATGATCTGGCCTATGTGAGCTACTATATTGAAAACGGCGATTACTGGAAGATAGATAACGTTACACTTGGTTATAACTTCAATGTAAAACGCATTAAATACATCCAGCAGGCAAGACTGTACGTAGCTGCACTGAACCTGGCCACTATTACCGGTTATAAAGGAATAGATCCGGAAGTGAACCGTAGCGGCCTGGCTCCCGGCGATGATGAGCGGGATAAATATCCTACTACCCGCACTTTTACCGTGGGCGTTCATCTTACCTTTTAACACCTCATTAAAAAAGCAGTCATGAAGAACAGAACTAGCATATACACATATATAACGGCAACGGTTATCCTGGCGTTTTTTTCCAGTGCCTGTACCAAGCTGGACCCGGAAACCTTTTCGGAGATAGTGGAAGAAACCATCGTATATAAAGAGTCTGATACCTCGGCGATCATCGCCCAGGCCTATAGCCCTTTACGCCCTGTAATGGCAGACTGGATGGGATATTTTGATCTGCAGGAAGAAAGTGCAGACGCTATTATTACACCTGCCAGGCCTAACGGATGGTATGATGGTGGTACCTATCAACGCATGCACCGGCATACCTGGACCTCGTTGCAGGAGCAGCCTGCCTCATTATGGAGCAGGGTATATACGGGTGTTGTTAATACCAACAGAGCCATATGGCTGATAGACTCCGGCACATTACCGGTAGGCGACGCCAAAGGATCTTTACTGGCGGAACTGCATGCATTACGGGCATTTTATTATTACCTGCTTTGCGACAATTTTGGCAACATCCCACTGGTAACAGACTATAAAGATCTTGCTGTGCCTAAGCAAAGCAAGCGTAAGGAGGTGTATGATTTTATTGTAAAGGAATTGAGCGATAACATACCTTCATTAAGAGAAACCGCCGGAACGGCCATGTATGCCCGCTTTAACAAATGGGCGGCCAAAACCCTGCTGGCAAGAATGTATCTCAATGCGCAGGAATATAGCGGCGCAACAGCCTGGGAACAATGCCTGCAGCAATGTAATGATGTGATACAGTCTGGCGCCTATATGCTGGAACCGGTGTACCGGGATAACTTCAAGACCAATAATGAAAATTCGCGGGAACTGATCTTTACAGTTCCTTATGATGAGATCAATGCACCTGGATTTATCATTCATATGAAAACACTGGATCCCCTGAGTCAACAGGTGTTCAGAATGGAAGCACAGCCCTGGGGCGGTAACTGTGCCGTGCCGCAGTTCATAGATACCTATGATCCGGATGACACGCGTTTGAAAGACACCTGGCTGCAGGGCCCGCAGCTAACACCGGGCGGAGTGGAAGTGATTGACTATATCAAATATGTGGAGAGCATTGAGAAGAGTAAGTCCAACGAAGGCTTCCGCGTAGGGAAATACGAGATCCGCCAGGGAGCCAAGGGATCGCTAAGTAATGACTTCCCCATTTTCCGTTATGCAGAAGTACTGATGATGAAGGCAGAATGTTTGCTGCGTACCGGCAAAGCTGCCGAGGCGGCCATAGAGGTAACAAAGGTACGGCAGCGTGCTTTTACCGCTACTCCGGCCAAAGCAACCGTTACCGGCGCCGATCTGCTGGAGGGAAGCGTATATAATTACGGATATTGGAACAATGGGCAGGTGACGGAAGTCCAGGGTGGAGCCGATGTTCAGTATGGCCGCCTGCTGGATGAGCTGGGTTGGGAGTTTGCGGCAGAGGCTCACCGCCGGCAGGACCTGATCCGTTTTGGGGTGTTTACGGTTAAAAAGTGGTTCCAGCACCGCCCCAATGGAGAGGGGCGCAAGCTTTTCTTCATTCCCCAGGAGGAGATCAATAAGAACGGTAACCTGGAGCAGAATCCCTAAGCGATTGTTTATCAGGCCCCGGCAATATGCCGGGGCATTTTTTTTTAATATATGCGACCCGATTAAATTCTTTTGGAAATGCGGTTAAAAGCCTTATTTTTGCATCCCTGAATTTAAAAGTTCAACCGGAGGAGTGCAGGAGTGGTTGAACTGGCACGCCTGGAAAGTGTGTATACTCGAAAGGGTATCAAGGGTTCGAATCCCTTCTCCTCCGCAAGCTTTAAAGGGTGGACGCAAGTCTGCCCTTTTTTGTTTCCTCTCCCTTAAAATTTAAATTCAGTATTATGGCTTACAAAAGGAAAGGGCATCTTACCGTATCGGCAGATCGGGGTAAACATCTGCGTAAAGAATATTACAGGGTTTACTGGAAAGGAGAAAGAAAAGCTGCGAAGAAGTTGATAAGAAATGAATTAATTGAATGCTCACAGGTAAAGGCCTGTGGGCATTTTGGTTTTTAGAAAAATATATGCGTAACATACTTTACATTTTTATAGCAGGCCTTCTGACAAGTAGCTCAATGCTTGTAAAATTCTATGACAGCAAGCCGGTTTTGCCGTCGGATAAGGAGATAAAAATGTTTGGAACAAAAATAATAAAGTTAGCAAACACAACACACAACGAAATGGACGATCATGCTATTGACATGCAAAGAAAGGAAATTAAAAACCATATATTGACGTTCCTGAATGACTGAACAAAAAGTCCTTATGAGAATCTTCATTTTTATCGTCGCAGCCTTCCTGCTATCCTGTACCGGGAAGAAAGAAAAAGACCCTGTATTACAAGCACAATCAGGTTACTTTGATGTGATCAGTGAGAACGACGTTCCACTTGGCCCACCCCGGGAAGGAGAATGGCTTTTTACTCACAAGGAGAAAGGACAGACTTTTGAACAGTACATAAAGGCGAAGCCGGTAAGACCAACCGCTGAGAGATCGGTAATTTATTTACTGCCTGTTGGCGATTTTACGCCGCTGCAGGAAAAGGCAATACAGCTCACACGCAATTACCTGGAGATCTTCTTTCAGCAGAAGACGGTGGTGCTGAAGGCGATGTCTGATAAAGCAGTTCCAGCATCAGCCACCCGGCAGAAAACGGATGATAATATGCAATTGCTGGCGCCATATGTATTGGATAGTCTGCTGTTGAACAAAACCCCTGATGATGGCATCGTATTGATGGGTATCAGTGCAAAAGATCTGTATCCCAAGGAAAGCTGGAATTATGTCTTCGGGATCGCCTCCTATGTTAAAAGGGTTGGCGTGAGCTCCATGTACAGGTTACAGAACAAGCAGCTGGATACCGCAAACTTTAAACTATGTCTGAGCAGGATGATGAATGTCTGTTCTCATGAGATCGGGCATATGTTGGGATTTAACCATTGCATAACTGCGAAGTGCGTCATGAATGGCAGCAATAACCTGTATGAAACAGATCAGTCGCCCAACCGTTTATGCACTGAATGCCAGAAGAAGTTATGCTGGAATTTCAGGTATGATAGCAAACGGCGGTTGCAACAGCTTACGGATTTTTGCAGAGCGCACGATTTGCAGCGGGATCTGGGTGTGCTCGAATCAGACGGTAATGCACTTGACCTTTAAACCAGGCTCTCTACATAGTTTTTGAAAGTGGTTAATACACCCGCCACAAAATCCCGCTGCATGGCTGCCGGATCGTGCTGATTAGGTTCAAAGGTTTCGGTGATCCGGGTACCAGCCGGAGTGGCGGTAAAAAGGTTAGTGGCCTTTCTGCCGTCTGTTGTGGTATAGCTGATCCTTTCATGAAAGGATACCTCGTCATAGGAACCTTCAAAATCAAAGCCGCCGCTGCCATCTTTAGCCTCCATTACAAAAAGGAACTTACCGCCGGTTCTTACGTCATTGACAGCATAAGGCGTATGCCAGTCAGCAGACGGACTGTTCCACTGTTTAATATGCGCTGGATCTGTCCAGCAGGACCAGACCAGGTCCATAGGTGCATTTACGAGCGTTTCTACGGTAATGAATGATGCTTGATTTTCCATAGTTCAAAAGTACGGGCACATGGCTGTGCAGCGGAGGGGTAAAAGCGACAAATGAGGGTTGATTTTACGCCAGGTTGCCTGGCAAAATTCCCCCTGCTCGTTGTCGTAATTGCCCCTCTTTATAGTAATGGCTACGTTGTAAGTTTGTCTATCTTTAAATGACAGTATGCAACGCATCTTCTTCATCATAATATCTTTACTGACAATAATACATCTGCAAATGAATGCACAGCACAAACAGCCGGGCCAGTATGCCAGCGTGAATGGTTTAAAATTATATTACGAGATCCACGGCAGTGGCAACCCGCTGATATTGCTGCATGGAGGGGGTTCTACAATTGAATCTACTTATGGGCGAACGCTTCCGGAATTTGCCCGCTCACACCAGGTCATCGCCGTTGAGCTGCAGGCGCACGGACATACCCCTGACAGAGATCTTCCCCTGAGCTTTGAACAGGATGCCGACGATGTAGCGGCCTTACTGCAACAGCTGAAGATTGAAAAAGCAGACTTTGTTGGTTTTAGTAACGGAGGAACAACCTGCTTGCAGATCGCTATCCGTCACCCGCAGTTGGTAAATAAGATGGTACTGATAGCTGCTACATACAAGCGGGATGGTATGATAGCCGGCTTCTTCGACGGGTTTGACCATGTAAGCCTGGCGCAAATGCCGCAACCCCTGCAGGAGGCTTATTTAAAGGCTAACCCGGATCCCAAAGGTTTGCAGGCGATGTTTGACCGTGATGTAGCGAGGATGAAAGGCTTTAAAGACATCAGCGAAGCAGCTGTAAGGTCTGTTAAGGCGCCGGTGCTGATCATCAATGGTGATAAGGATGTGGTGCGGCCGGAGCATGCAATGGAACTGTCCCATACCTTACAGGAAGCAAGACTGGCTATTCTGCCCGGAGTACATGGGGAATGTCTGGGCGAGATATGTTCTCCAAACCCACAAAGTAAGCTTCCTCTGTTAACGGTAACATTGATCGAAGAATTTTTGAAAGGATAGCATCGTGATGATATTCATTTAACAGTGTGTCGCAAAAGCAATTTGCCTAGGAGCTATTGCTTTTGCGATGTGGTTTATGATATTATATCAATATGCAGCAGATCTGCAAGATCTCTTCACTGCGGGTTCCATACGCCGGTAGCCGCAGTTTTTCTTACATATGCTGAGAAGTCTGCCGGCGTTCTGCCGAGTGCTTTTTGCACGCCATCTGCCAGCTTTGCATTTCTTCCGTCCAGTACTTCTGTAAACAGGTAGCCCAGAAAATCAACAAACTCTTTGGGCATCAATCCTTCAATTGCTTCACTATATTCTTTAGCGCTCATCTGCTGGTATTGAATGGGTCTGCCGGTAGCTTCGGCAATCTCGCTGATGGCATCTCTGAATGTCAGCAGACGCGGACCTGTTACTTCATATACCTGGCCGTTGTGCTTATCATCAGTCAATGCGGCTACTGCTACATCAGCAATATCGTCCACATCAATGAAGGGTTCGCCCACATCACCGGCGGGTAGTGCCACATGGCCTGCCAGTATTGGCTCAACCAGGTAACCTTCGCTGAAATTCTGTGCAAACCAGCTGGCGCGCACAATGGTCCAGTCGATCCCTGCTTCCATTATTATCTGTTCACAGTGTTGTGCCGCTGTTTCGCCACGGCCCGAAAGCAGTACCAGCTTTTTTACGCCCTGGCTCACAGCGGTCTCCGTAAAGGAACGGATAATATCTGCAGCGCCGGGAATGGCCAGGTCAGGGTGAAAGCATACATAAACAGTATGAATGTGCTGCAATGCCGGGCCCCAGGTATGTTGATCCATCCAGTCAAAACCAGGTCTGGCGTTGCGTGAGCCGCTGCGTACGGGCCATCCCATTTCATTCAGCTTGCTGAAGATACGGCTGCCGGTTTTGCCGGTTGCTGCTGTTACAAGAATTGTCTTTGCTGTGCTTACATTGGTGTTTGTCATAATGTTGATTTTAAACCAAAATTATGGCCGCTCACCTCATCAAAATAGAACAAAACCGACATGCTGAATCAGAGCAGAGTATTCTTCGATGTACCTTTTTAACCTGAGTAACAGGATGGGCGCATGATATTGTTCGGATATTAACGGTGGATTAACATTATCATGTTTATTCATTGGTATATTTATATACGGCTACCCTGTACTGACCAAAATCTCTCTCTTATGAAAAAGAAAACCGTAGTGGATATTATTACTTACCTGTTTATCATCCTATTCATTTATGCCAGCGTAAATAAACTGGTGGACTATGACAACTTCAGCACTGAGCTGGGAAAATCTCCGCTGTTAACCGCCTTTGCAGGATGGGTAGCCTGGCTGATCCCCGTAGTGGAGTTACTGGTAGTGGTCATGCTTACGGTACCCAAATGGTGCCTGGCAGGTTTGTATGCTGCCTTCAGCCTGATGACGATGTTCACTGCCTACATTGTGGCCATCCTCAGGTTTAGTGATTATGTTCCCTGCTCCTGCGGGGGTGTGCTGCAGAACATGACCTGGAACCAGCACCTGGTATTCAATATCGTGTTTGTTTTGCTGGCGTTGGCAGGGATCCTGCTTCACGTGCCTGAGCCCCGGCAGAAAACCCCTTTGAACCCTTCTGCAGTTTAGCCTGCACTCACGTTTTATGGTTGTTTAGCATGGCGAGTGTTTCCAGCTCCTCAGTCCTGCCCAGTACTTCATCTACGAGGCCATAGTCCCTGGCTTCTGCAGCGTTCATGAACTTGTCTCTCCTGAAGCTGCTTTCGATCTCCTCGCGGGTATGGCCGGAATGTTTGCCCATCAGGTCAAACAAATGATTTTGCAGTCTTTCCTGCTCGTGGTAGGCGATGCTCACATCTTCCGTATAGCCTTTGGCACCGCCGCTGGTAGGATGCATATGTATGGTGGCATTGGGTAAAGCGTAGCGTTGACCGGCGGTATCCGCGCTGAGCAATGCGGTGCCCATGCTGCCGGTATATCTGCATGGCTGCCAAGTGTGTCCAGGGATTGATGGCGACAGTCCTGTTTGGAATTGCTGCATCCAAAAGTATCCGGGTAATACCTACCAGGTAGGCTTTTACGATACCTGGATGTCCAGGGTATGATTGTCACGTTTTTCGGGGTAGATGATCAGCGCGTCGTGAAAAAGGTTTTTTGCCGTATCATGATCTCCTCCAAGCAGCCGTATCTCTCTGGCTACATGGGGAAAGGTTTTCCCGGTAGATCGCCGTGAGCCATATTGCTTCTTTTTCCTGCATGTCAGTTCAGTTTTTATACTATCACCTTTAATGTAGAAAAAGAATTCCGGACCTGCTGGAATATGTGACGAAAAGTGGAGGCGGCATACACTGTGTCACAAATACAATTAAAATGGGACTTGCAGTGTCCCTTTTATGGCTGATATTTATAATACTAATGCGCTGAGTAAAAAATAATACTTGTTTTAACAGAAAATTAGCATTAATTATGTGGTAGATTTAGACCCCACGTACTAAATCGTTTAAGTGAACAAGAGGTGAAAGTGGAACAGCAAGAAAATAGTTCCTTTAACCGGGGGAAATTCCATCAAATACTCATACTGAAGTTGAACATATCATACTTGTTATTTGTTTACTAATTAGCGTAAAATCAACCAAAACCATAGGAAGAGAAAGAATTCAGGGCTTGTTATTCTACTAGAAAAATTGCCGGATTGACAGGGACGAACAATGAGAAACTACCATCTTTTTCTAGTGCATATTTTTAATAGGAAAATGATTACATGCCTTACCTGTAAGAGGCATTAAGTTGATTATCTCTAACCAAAATCGGGAATTAATGTATACAGGAACAATGATCGGTTGCAATACATAATCGCTACCCAGGCAACATGTATGGCCACAGCTGAATGCCTTTTTGCAAGGCATAGGGCTATTATTATCTCTAAATTAAAACCGGAACCAGATGTAACAGGAATGATGATTAAAAATTACAACGCTTAACTACAGGTCCGCCATGCAGGACCATGAATTGCATGCCTTCTTAAATGGCATGATGACAGCACTATGCCTAATTCTAACCAAAAAACTAAATCCACTGAATAATGAGACAACTACGTCTGATGATCTTTACGCTGCTGCTTAGCTCAGTGGCATTTGCTCAAACCAGGCAGCTTACCGGCTCCATAAAGGATGCAAAATCCGGTGCGCCCCTTCCTGCTGTTACCGTGCAGGTGAAGGGGAAAAACCTTGCAACGGTAACCGGCGCTGATGGTGCTTTTACTTTAAAAGCGCCTTCCGGTCCGCTTACACTGCAGGTTTCCCTGGTGGGTTATGGAACTAAAACAATGGATGTAGGACCTAACGAGTCCAACATCGATCTTGTGATGGACGAATCTTCCACCCAGCTGGGTGAGCTGGTTGTAACAGCGCTTGGTATCTCCAAGGAATCCAAGAAAGTAGGTTATGCCATTACGAAAGTAGATGGCAGCGTAATGACACAAGCCAGGGAAACCAACGTGGCTTACTCGCTTACAGGCCGTGTGGCTGGTTTGAGCGTAAGCAGCACCAGCGGCGGTCCGGCTTCTTCCGCACGTATCCTGCTGAGGGGTATGGCCAGCTTTGGTGCCAGCAGCCCGCTTTTCGTAATTAATGGTGTGCCCATTGATAACACCCAGAGAGGTAGTGCAGGTGAATGGGGCGGTTCCGACAACGGCGATGGTATTGCCAACATCAACCCTGATGATATAGAAAACATGACTGTACTGAAAGGTGCCTCAGCAGCGGCACTGTATGGCAGTCGTGCTACTAACGGCGTTATCCTGATCACCACGAAAGGTGGTAAAAAGGGAACATTGCAGGTGGAATACAACATGAACTATGCATTGGATAAAGCGATTAATTTTACCGATTATCAGTATGAATATGGCCAGGGCCAGCTGGGCTCAAAACCTGCTACCCAGAACGATGCATTGAACAGCTCCCGTTTGAGCTGGGGTTCCAGGCTGGATGGTTCACAGTTCACACAGTTTGATGGTAAAACCTACGCGTATTCTCCTTTTAAGGATAATATCAGCAATTTCTATCGCACCGGTTCTACCTTTACCAATACCGTGGCAGTTTCCGGCGGTAATGATCTGACATCTTTCCGTCTTTCTCTTTCTAACCTGCATAATGAGGCCATTGTGCGTAACAGCGGCGTGACCCGTAAAACCATCAACCTGAACGTGGATCAGAAAGTGTTCAGCAAGTTGAAAGTGAGCGTAATGGCAAACTATATAGACGAACACTCTGAGAACCGCCCGCAATTAAGTGATGGTCCCATGAATCCGAACAACGGATTATTTCTCGCCAACAATATCGACGAGAACATACTGGCTCCCGGCTATGACGCAGGTAACAACGGCAGGGAAGTGACGTTTACAGACGATATTTATGTGACCAACCCCTGGTTCGTGATCAATCAGTACAGGAATAACTTTGACCGTAAACGCCTGATCTCCGCTATTACTGCACGTTATGACCTTACCAACTGGTTGTATGCCCAGGGTCGTGTAGGTTATGATATGATCAATGACCGCCAGTTCCAGGTTACTCCCTGGGGCACAGCCTACCAATATGGTGTGCAGGACGATGTGACGGTAAGTGGTAGCATGAACCTGAGAACGCAACAGATAACAGAGATGAACGCAGACGCATTGATAGGTGTGAAAAGAGACATTACCCAGGATATCAATATTGATGTTGCATTGGGTGCAAACCTGAGGAAAACAAATAACGAGATCGTAGCTATCGGTGGTACCAACTTTATCATTCCCTACCTGTATTCTTATAATAACGTAAAGCAGTTTAACCGCGATAACCAGCTTTACCATAAAGAGAGCCAATCTGCCTACTATTCAGTGGATCTTGCCTATAAGAATTTCCTGACAATCGGTACTACCGGCAGGTATGATACTTACTCTACACTACCTGAAGCCAACAGGAACCTCTTTGTACCTTCTGTTTCAGCCAGCTTTATTTTCTCTGAGCTCGTTAACATTCCCAATCTTACCTATGGTAAGCTGAGGGCTTCATGGGCCAATGCAAGCGGTGAGCCGACAGACTATTATATTACCCAGCAGGTTTATACCGTAGATGGTACAATTAACAACACTATCGTGGCAAGTTTCAATGGCGACCTGCCGAACCTCAACCTGAAACCCTTTACATTAAGGGAAACAGAAGTAGGCGCCGAACTGAAGTTTTTCGAGAACAGGTTAGGTGTGGATGTGGCCTATTTTCACCGCAAAACGACAAACGAAATACTAAGAGGTGATCTTAGCTGGACCACCGGCTGGAACCGGCAGTTTATCGGCACGGGCTCTACCCAGAACAAGGGTATAGAAATGGCCGTAACTGGTACTCCTGTAACTACCAACAACTTCAGCTGGAATGTGTCTGTAAACGCCACCAATGTTAAGAATAAGATACTTGATATCTACGGTTCCAATAGCACTAACACTACCTTCACACTGGGTACATATCGTCCGCTGAATGCGAATACAGCCCTTGTGAAAGGAATGCCCGGCCCGCAGGTGATGGCTTATGATTACCTGCGCGATGCCAACGGCAATATCCTGGTAAGTGATGACGGTCTGCCGCAGCGCGGCGAGTTAACACCATCAGGCAGCGTACTGCCCAAATGGTTTGGTGGTATCAATAACGATTTTACTTATAAGAACTTCAACCTGTCTTTCCTGGTAGATGGTAAGTTTGGTCATAAGCTGTTATCTGCTTCCAACTATTATGCAGTGTACCGTGGTTTGCACAAAATGACACTGGATGGCCGTGAAGGCGGTGTTACACTCAGCGGCGTGAAAGCCGATGGTTCTAATAACTCAACTGCCGTAGCGGCACAAACCTACTACCAGGCACTGGCACAGAATGTTTCCGCTATCAACGTACTGGATGGAGACTTTATCAAGCTGCGCCAGGTAACGCTCGGTTACACTATCGGCGATAAAATACTGCATAGCACTCCTTTCCAGTCTATCGGTATATCGCTGGTGGCCAGGAACCTTTGGACCATCATGAAAAAGACAGACAACATAGATCCTGAAGCCGGTTTCTCACCGCTGATCAACTATGCGGGCATTGAGGGTACCAGCCTGCCCAGTGCAAGGACCTATGGAGTTAACGTTAACGTGAAATTCAAAAGATAATGACCATGAAAATGAAAAAAGCATTTCTATATATAGGTATGGTATCAGCATTGCTGGGTAGTTGCACGAAGGATTTTAATGAGCTGAATACAAATCCTACCGCTATTCCCAGCGAGCAGATGGAACCAAATTATATGCTCTCAAGGACGCAGTATAATTATGCCAATACCGGCTACAGCCAGTTGCTGTTCCAAAGCATGTGGACACAGGTATTTGCATCTACCTTCAACTACTACAGCAACGGCGATAAGTATGTAGGTTCTGCCAACCTCATCTCTTACCAGAACAGGATATGGGAGGAAGATTACCAGGCTGCCAGCATTGCTACCGAAATAGGACGGCTGGCTAAAGACAAAGGCCTGGACAACCTGTATAACGCGAGTGTGATCATGAGAATACTGATCATGCAGCACGTTACTGACTGCTATGGAGACGTTCCTTACTCTGAGGCTTTTAAAGCAAGAGAAGGTGTTGTGTCGCCAGTATATGATACACAGGAAAGCATCTATAAATCTATGCTGGCAGAACTGGAAACAGTTACCGCCGCATTGGATCCTTCCAAAGATGCGCTTACTGCCGATCTTTTCTATAAAGGGAATATCGCCCAATGGAAAAAGCTTGGCTATTCACTGATGCTCAGAACTGCCATGCGCCTTACAAAAGCAGATGCCGCTACTGCGAGAACCTATGCCGAAAAAGCTGCGGCAGGCGGTACTTTCGCAGGCGTGGCAGATAATGCCAGGGTGATGACGGATAATTCTGCCAATTTTGGCAATGGCACCAGTGCCGCACTGCTGGTAACAGACGACTATCGTGATGTTAAATGGAGCAAGGTATTGATTGACTACATGAGAAGGAATAATGATCCGCGCCTGACGATCATCGGCGAAATACCGCAGGCTGGTCTGAAAGCAAATGAAGATGCGTCCAAAGCAGGCGACAGAGATTCCAGCAGGCAATTAGGTATGCCGAACGGCTATGATCAGAGAGGTGGTGCTACAGATATCTCCAGGGCACCTGGCTACCCGGGGGGAACAGGACCTGCCAACGACTTTGCTCCGCTGGGCAATTATTCCAGGCCTACTACCGCACTCTATACAAACAGGAGTGGTGTTGAATTTGTACTTACCTACGCAGAAACCGAGTTACTGCTGGCAGAAGCTGCTGTAAGAGGATGGAATGTAGGCGGAACTGCTGCCGCTCACTATGCTAACGGTTTAACAGGCGCCCTGCAATCAATGGCCACATTCAATGCTGAAATCGGCACCTTTACTCCCACGCAGATATCTTCTTATGTAAACGCTCATCCCCTGGATCAAAGCTCAACTGAAGCATCTTTGAAACAGATTAATGAGCAATACTGGGCTACTACAGGTACACTGTTCAATTTCATTGAAACCTGGTGCAACTGGAGAAGATCAGGCTACCCACAACTTACACCGGTTGTATACGTTGGCAATTTCTCCGGCGGTACCATACCCAGGAGAATACCATACCATTCCACAGAAGGGGCTAATAACCCGTCCGGCTACCAGGATGCTGTCAGCAGACTGGGTGGTACCGACAACTTTACCTCCCGGATGTGGTGGGATAAATAGTCAAATGTAGGATGATGCATGTGAAACAATAGCAGGAAGTTAGTGCGCGGATGTTTATGGTCACCTCCGTTGCACTAACTGCTGCATTTTTCCATGCATCATCCTGCATTTTTTATTGTGAGGGCTGAAAATAATGTTACCCAATGAGGCATTCCACTATCGTATTTGGACTATTCATATTACACCTGCTGCCATCTTACCTAAAGGCTCAGCAACCACTTTTCCAGTTACAGTCTGCCAGGGCAACCGGTATCAGGTTTACCAATACCATCAATGAAACAGAACACCTGAATGTACTGGCATACGAATACTTATATAACGGCGGCGGTGTTGCAGCCGGAGACCTGAATAACGACGGGCTGGATGATATTTTCTTTACCGCCAACATGGGGCCCAATAAACTGTACCTAAACCAGGGCAAGCTGCAATTTAAAGAGATTACCAGAGAAGCCTGTAAGGAGCTGGAAGGAAGACCGGAAAGCTGGAAAACAGGTGTCACCATGGCCGATGTGAATGGCGATGGCCTGCTGGATATTTATATATGCTATTCCGGCAAAACCACCACTGAGCTGCGCCGTAACCAGTTGTTCATTAACCAGGGTAACCTGACCTTCGTAGAGAAAGCAAAAGAATACGGGCTGGATGACCCCGGATACAGCACCCAGGCCGTATTCTTTGATTACGACAACGATGGAGATCTGGACATGTTCCTGCTCAATCACAACGTGAAGAAAATTGATAACATGGAGCTGGCCAGGTACCGCAACGAAACAGATTCACTGGCCGGTAACAAATTGTATGAAAATAATGACAACCATTTTACAGATGTAAGCGCCCGCGCAGGTATCATACAAAACCCACTCACCTTTGGCCTGGGCCTGGCCATAGCAGACATCAACCAGGACGGCTGGCAGGATATTTATGTAACCAACGATTATAACGAATCAGATTATTTGTACATCAATAACCACGACGGCACTTTCAAAGAGGATATACAACACTGCTTCCGTCACCTCTCGCAGTTTTCCATGGGAGTAGACATTGCAGATTACAATAACGATGGCCTGCCGGATGTAATGACGCTTGACATGATGCCGGAAGACAACCGCCGGCAGAAGCTGCTGCAGCTGCAGGAAAACTATGAGTCCTTTGAACTGATGCGTTCACAGAACCTCTACCAGCAGTACATGCGCAATATGCTCCAGCTGAATAACGGTGACGGTACCTTCAGTGAAATAGGACAGCTGGCAGGCGTATCCTGTACAGACTGGAGCTGGTGTCCCCTTTTTGCCGACCTGGATAATGACGGCTATAAAGACCTCTTCGTTACCAACGGTTACCTGAGAGATTATACGAACAAAGACTTTCTGAAATACTGGGGCGACTATAAAGTGAAGAAGGCGGTAGACCGTGAACCTGTACTGCTGATGGAACTGGTAACGGCTATGCCCTCTACGAGCCTGGTAGATTACGTGTTCCGTAATGAGCACAATCTTACTTTCTCCAATAAACAAAAGGAGTGGGGCCTGGATAAAGCCGGCATATCCAGCGCCGCCGTATATGCAGATCTTGACAACGACGGAGACCTGGACCTTGTCATCAACAGGATCAACGAACCAGCTGCTATCTACAAGAACACCGCCCGCGAAAAGGATAACACCAGCTACCTTTCTCTGAAGCTGAAAGGTAAACCCGGTAACACCTTCGCCATCGGCGCTAAAGTATATGTATACGCCAATGGCGGATTGCAATACCAGGAACTCAACCCCGGCAGGGGATACCTTTCTTCCCTTCCTACCAACCTGCATTTTGGCCTCGGTACAGCCAGGCAGGCAGACTCTGTGCGCATCATCTGGCCAGATAATACCACCCAGCTGTTAAGCAATGTAGCGGCCAACCAGCAGCTGAGCGTAGATTATGCAGGCGGCGCGTTTACTCCGTCCTCACCATTGCCCAAAAGCACCCTGCTCAGCCAGAAAAAAGGCATCATCGGTTATAAACATGAAGAAGCTGGTATCAATGATTTTAAAAGACAGCCGCTCATGCTGTTCATGTATTCCAAAACAGGACCGGTATTTACCAAAGGTGATGTGAACAATGACGGATTGGAAGACCTGTATATCGGCAGCGACTATTCCAAACCCGGCAGGATATTCGTACAACAACCCAGCGGCGCTTTTGCCATCAACAATAATACGGTGCTCGACCAGCCAGACGGTCCAACTACCGCCGATGCCGCTTTCTTTGACGCCAATGGCGACGGCTTTGCAGACCTTTATATCGCCCGCGGCGGTTACGCATTGTTCGAGCCCAATACGTCCAGCCTGCAGGATGCCCTGTATATCAACGATGGCAAAGGCAACCTGGTTTTATCGCCACAGGCGTTGCCAGACCTGAGCGCCTGCAGTAAATCCTGCGTACGCCCCTGCGACGTGGACAACGACGGCGATATTGATCTCTTCGTAGGAGGAAGGGTAATACCGGGTAAATATCCCGTAACGCCACCCTCCTGGCTGCTGATTAATAACGGTAAAGGCGAGTTTTCCGCCAGTCCGCTTCCTGTAAAAGGAATGGTCACTGATGCACAGTGGGCGGATATCGATAAAGACGGTAGAAAAGACCTGCTGCTCTGTGGTGAGTTCATGCCTGTTACTTTGTACCTGAACAAGCCCGATGGCTTTTCCGATAAAACCAGCGAGTATTTTGAGCAGATGCCCAAAGGATGCTGGTTCAGCCTGACGCTGGCAGATGTGAACGGAGATGGTCAGGATGATATTATTGCCGGTAACCTTGGACTGAACACTCCGTTCCATGTATCGGAAAAAGAACCGGCAGAATTGTATTATGCAGATTTTGACGGCAACGGATCTGTTGATCCTTTCTTTAACTGCTACATACAAGGGGTTAGCTATCCCTTTGTGAGCCGGGATGAGCTCAATGACCAGATCTACCCCATGCGCCGGAAATTCAGCTCTTACCGTCACTATGCAGATGCGACCATGAAAGACATCTTCCCGCCGGACGAGCTGGCTAAAGCTGCCAGGATGAGCATTACAGATCTTCGTTCATTCTGCTTTGTGAACCGCGACGGAAAGTTCAGTGCCTCCCCGCTGCCTTTAGAAGCACAGTTTTCTGTCATCACAAAAACCATCGCAGACGATTTTGATCACGATGGTAAAACAGACCTGCTGTTACTGGGTAATCACAGCGATAACCGTTTAAAGCTGGGCAGTATAGACGCCAGCTACGGCTGCCTGCTGAAGGGCGATGGCAGCGGAAATTTCACTTATGTGCCACCCGCAGCATCAGGCTTCTCCCTTGCAGGCGATGTTAAATCAGCAGGTGAGCTCACAATTAAAAATGAAAAACATATTATGATAGGCGTAAACAACGCCGGTATTTTTTTATATAAAGTTCAGTAAGCTATGCGGAAATGGTTCTTAGGATTGTTTTTATTATGCCAGGTGGGCTATGCACAACAGCCGGCTGCTGATTTCAGAGACCATGTACAACCTGCCGTTTTTGCCCTCACTATGGTAATGCTGCATGACGTGGTGAACCCGCCGGCTGCCAGCCGCTTCTATGCTTATTCCCTGGCAGGCGCTTATGAGATCGTAGCTATCAACAACCGCGGCATAGCGCGGGGAAGTAGTTTTATGAAATCGTCTCCCCATGTTGTTATCAATGCAAAACCTGGTTCCTATAATTACCGGATTGCTGCGCTGTATTGCATACTGGAAACAGGCAGGCTGATGCTGCCCTCAGGTTTCATGCTGGAAGAACACCAGGAGAAACTGCTGAAGACATTGAAAAAAGAGAAGGTGAAAACTGCCGTGATCGATAGCGCGGTAGCAGTGGCGAAAGCAGTGGCGTTACAGGTGGTGAACTGGTCTAAATCAGATAACTACGGCCGGCTGAGTACACGGCTGCGTTATACGCCTGTAAAGGGAGAAGCGTACTGGTATCCTACGCCGCCGGCTTATATGGAAGCAGTAGAGCCGCACTGGAAGATCATCCGGCCGATGATCATCGATACCTGTGATGAATTTACACCATTGCCACCGGTACCTTTCAGCAGGGATACTACCAGCGAATTCTATGCATTGAGTAAGGAAGTGTATGCGGTATCACTGCATCCAAGCCAGGAAGAGCTGAACATTGCTTCCTTCTGGGATTGCAACCCTTTTGCGGTATCTACTGCCGGCCACATGGCTATTGGCTTCAAAAAGATCACACCCGGCGGCCACTGGATGAATATTGCAGGCATTGCCGCAGAGAAAGCCGGACTGGATTTTGACCGCTCTGTATTGGTGCATACATTGACCGCCATGGCAGAAACAGATGCTTTTATCAGCTGCTGGGATGAGAAATACAGAAGCAACCGTATCAGACCTGAAACTTTTATAAACCGTTATATAGACATCAAATGGAAACCGCTGTTGCAAACGCCTCCATTCCCGGAGTATACCAGCGGGCACAGTGTGATGTCTACCGCTGCCGCGAGGGTATTAACCTATTTGCTGGGAGATCATTTTGCCTTTACGGACGATTCAGAAGTGATGTTTGAGATACCCGCGAGGAGCTTCAGTTCCTTTATGCAGGCCGCCAATGAAGCAGCGATCTCGCGTTTGTACGGTGGCATTCACTACCGCGATGCTATTGAAAATGGCCAGGATCAGGGGAAAAAGATAGGCGACAGGATAGTAGAGAAGTTAAAAAAAGCAGGCCTGCAACCACTGATCCCCTGAGTATGATGCACAGTTAAAAAAGGGGGCCGGCCTGAAGGCCCGCCCCGTTCTCATTCACTGTTCTATCAAAAAACGGTTGATGTATCGTCGGCCTGTTCATCTGAAACAGGATACAATATTATACGTTGGTAACTGCGGATTAGTTGCCTTCCAATGATGATGGTGGAATTAGTCTCTCTGGTTTACGATCTTTGCTCCCGGTGCCTGTTATAAAACGATTTAGCACAACCAATCAAACCTAATCAAAGTTTTCAGAACAATCAAGCGTCCCCCTGACACTTTTTTGAATATGGTAAAATACAATGGGTTTGTGGCAAAAAAATATAACTAATGATCGTTCAGTGGTAATCCTCTTTTCTGGTATTCCTGCCAGTTAAGATAAGCTGCTCCTTTCCGGTGCTCCTCCATGCTGATGCAGTCGTCTACCGGGCAAACCAGTTTGCAGAGATTGCATCCCACACATTCCGCATTCTTCACGGTGTAGGTGTTATATGGTTTGCCATACGCCAGGTTAATGGCCTGGTGTGAGCCGTCTTCACAGGCAATATAACACAGCCCGCAATGAATGCATTTATCCTGGTTAATGCGGGCGATGATGTGATAGTTAATGTCCAGTTCTTCCCATTTGGTGATGGTGTGTACCGATCTGCCGATGAAGTCATAGATAGTGGCAAAACCCTTTTCATCCATCCAGTTATTCAGTCCTTCGCAAAGGTCTTCTATAATACGGAAGCCATGTTTCATGGCGGCGGTGCACACCTGCACGGTGGTAGCGCCCAGCAACATGAACTCGGCGGCGTCTTTCCAGGTACTGATACCGCCAATACCCGATACCGGCACGCGGGAAGTAACAGGATCCTGGCTGATGGTAGTCAGCATCTTCAGCGCAATGGGCTTTACCGCCGGGCCGCAATAGCCGCCAAAGGCAGACTGACCTGCCACATTGGGGTTGGGTACCAGGGTGTCCAGGTCTATACCGGTTACAGACTGTATGGTGTTGATCAGGGATAAGGCATTGGTACCTGCCTGTACCACGGCTTTTCCGGTGGGCACCACAGAATGTACGTTGGGCGTTAGCTTGGTAATAACGGGGATGGTGGCCTTTTCCATTACCCATTCCACTACCATGCGGGCTATCTCGGGGTCCTGCCCTACGGCAGATCCCATGCCTCTTTCGTTCATGCCGTGCGGGCAGCCAAAATTAAGCTCAATACCATGTGCACCGGTATCCTCCACTTTAGCGATCATTTCATGCCAGTTGTCACGATCATTATCTGCCATGAGTGAAACCACCATGGCCCGGTCCGGGAACAGGCGCACACATTCGCTGATCTCCCGGAGGTTCAGTTCCAGGGGCCGGTCGCTGATCAGCTCAATGTTATTGAAACCCATTACCCGGGTATTGTTATAATCAATGGCCGAGTAGCGGGAAGAAACATTCTTCACCTGCGTGCCCAGCGTTTTCCATACTACGCCGCCCCAGCCGGCTTCAAAGGCACGCAGCACATTGATCTTTTTATCCGTTGGCGGTGCGCTGGCCAACCAGAAGGGGTTGGGCGATTTAATGCCAAGAAAGTTTGCTGAAATGTCGGCCATATGAATAGCTTTTAACGGTTAGCTGCTGGCGCTGAGATAGGCGAGTATTGCCTGTGCGCCATCTTTTCCTGCCTGTACGGCGTCTACTACTTCTTTTCCTCCGTTTACGCAATCGCCGCCTGCAAATACCCCGTGCAGGCTGGTGGCGCAGCGCTCATTGATGCTGATCTTTCCCTGGCGGTGCTGCAGCTGCTCTTTCTGCACCAGCATTTCAAAAGGTGTTTGCCCGGTAGCCTTGATCACCATATCCACTTCCAAAGTGAAGGTCTCTTCCGTTTCCACCGGTGAGCGGCGGCCGCTGGCATCCGCTTCGCCCAGCTGCATTACGCGACATAGCAGGCGGGATACTTTGCCGTTATCGCCTTGTATAGCCTGCGGTGCAGACAGAAAGCGCAGCTGGCAGCCATCCAGTTTGGCAATGTCCAGCTCTGCTGCTGTACAGGGCATTTCGTCCTGCGTTCTCCGGTATACAATTGTCACTTCACTGGCGCCCAGCCGTTTGGCCTGCGTGGCAGCATCGATGGCGGTCATGCCCAGGCCTATTACGGCTACCTTATCGCCTACCGCTACCGCGGGATAACCCTTGCTCCTGATATCGTAAATAAAGCGGATGGCATCTACCACGCCTTCCAGCGCTTCTCCCGGGATGTTGAGTGGTCTGGCCAGTCCTACGCCTATGCCCAGGAATACGGCATCGTATTGCTGTTGCAGCTCACTCAGTGTAATATCTTTTCCCAGTTCCTGGTTGTAACGGATCTCTATACCGCCCAGGGAGCTGATGTAATTGACTTCTGCTTCACAGAACTCGGGCGTTACCTTGTAGGCGGCAATGCCGTAGGTCATTAAGCCGCCGCCCTTATTTTCCTTTTCAAAGATGGTAACATCAATACCTTCCCGGGAAAGTACATGTGCGCAGCTTAAACCTGCAGGCCCGGCGCCTATAACCGCTACGCGCTTACCGGTGGATGGCTTGCGCTCAAACAGTTTCCACTGTGCGCTGAGCGCTTTTTCAGTAGCATAGCGCTGCAGTCTGGCAATAGGGATAGGCGGCTCGTGCAGCAGGTTGTATACACAGGAGCCTTCACATAGTTTCTCTACCGGGCACACTTTTGAACAGCCGGCGCCCATGATGTTCGCGCTCAGAATAGTGTGCGCAGATCCTTTTACATTATCCGTAGCAATCTGCTTAATGAATTTTGGTACGTTAATGCCGGTGGGACAGCTTTTAATGCAAGGCGCATCGTAACAGAACAGACAGCGGTTGGCCTCCACCAGCGCTGCTTCCCTGTTCTCAAAAGGCGGATGGATGTCCCTGAACTGTGCTGCATACTCTTCAGCCGTTAACCTGTTGTTCACAATTGCCATTACATCGCATTTGGTTTATAGAATGGAGCCTTTACAACTCTGTCAGTTTTCCATATGTTTCAGGCCGCCGGTCACGGAAGAACTGCCATACGTTCCGCACCTCTTCTATCTTGTCCAGATCAAACTCAGCGATCAGCAGTTCATCTTTATCCTCGGAAGCCTGTGCAAATATTTGTCCTCGGGGATCTACAAAGTAAGACGAGCCATAGAACCTGCCCAGGTTCCAGGGCTTTTCTTCTCCTACGCGGTTGATGCAACCCATAAAGTAGCCGTTGGCTGCGGCATGGGCGGGCTGTTCCAGCTTCCAGAGGTATTGTGAAAGCCCCGCAACGGTAGCAGACGGATTATATACGATCTCCGCACCGTTTAGTCCCAATACCCTGGCCCCATCCGGGAAATGGCGGTCGTAACAGATATACACGCCTACTTTTGCATACCGGGTCTGGAATACGGGATACCCCAGGTTACCAGGTTTGAAGAAGAATTTTTCCCAGAAGCCGGAAGTATGCGGGATATGATTTTTGCGATACTTGCCCAGGTAAGTACCATCTGCATCTATTACTGCCGCCGTGTTGTACAATACACCGGCCTGCTCTTTTTCATACACGGGCACGATCATCACCATACCATATTTTTTTGCATAGGCGGCCATCCGCTCTGTGGTAGGGCCGGGAACCGTTTCGGCAGAAGCATACCATTTCGGGTCCTGCCCGGGACAGAAATATGGTGTGCTGAAGATCTCCTGCAGACAGAGTATCTGCACGCCTTTAGCTCCCGCTTCTTCAATCAGCGGAATATGCTTGCTGATCATCGCTTCCTTGATCTCTTCAATACTGCCTTCACCTTCCGTTTTAGGTAAGCTCATCTGGATCAGGCCTGATTTAATGATTCTGGGCATAATGTTTTTTTTAGTCCATGTCCATGGTATATTCTTATACTACATGTATCAAATCTTAGCACATGTGTTACGGGCCATGCTCCTATAGCTTCCCCGTCACTTTGTGGCGTTTGATAAATTGTCCGTATCCTTTTTCTGCCAGGCAGTTGCCGTCATTGATCACCACTTTACCGCGCAGCAGCACTGTTTTTATTTTGCCCTGCAGTTCCCATCCTTCGTAGGCAGAATAGTCTACGTTCATATGATGACCGCCGGCGGTAATGGTATGTTTGGCCTGCGGATCGAGTATAATAATATCTGCATCGCTGTTCACGGCAATGGTGCCTTTGCGCGGAAACATGCCGAAGATCTTTGCGGCATTGGTGCTGGTCACTTCCACGTACTTATTGAGCGTGATCCTTCCCTTGTGCACACCTTCGCTGTACAGCAGCTCCATGCGGTGCTCTATGGCAGGATGCCCGTTGGGTATTTTGGAGAAATCATCTTTGCCCATCAGTTTCTGTTCCCATTTAAAAGGGCAGTGGTCAGTTGCTATTACTTTCACCAGGCCCTGGTTAATACCTGCCCATAATGTTTCCTGGTCTTTCTTTTGCCGCAGCGGAGGGCTCATTACCCATTTGGCGCCGTCAAAGTTCTGTTCATATAAGGAAGCGTCCAGCAGCAGGTATTGTATACAGGTTTCCACCAACACGTGCTGATTGCGTTGGGTAGCCTGGCGTACGGCATTCAGGGCGCCTTCGCAGGTAAGGTGCACAATGTAACCGGGGCAGCCGGTGTAATCAGCCATATCACAGAAACGTGCGCTGGCTTCTGCTTCCGTTACTTCCGGCTGTGAGAGGTAGTGGTAGAGTGGCGCCAGTTTTCCTTCCGTTTTATGCCTGGCAATGAGGTAATCGATCATATCTCCGTTGGTAGCGTGCACGGTTACCATCCCGCCCTGTTTCTTTACTTCCTGCATCAGTCCGGTCATTTGCCGGTCGTCTATCATCAGTGCGCCTTTGTAGGCCATAAAGGTTTTGAAAGACGTAATGCCTTCATGCGTAACCATCGTCTGTATCTCCTGGCGGGTCTGATCGTTGAAATCTGTTACCGCCATATGAAAGCTATAGTCGCCCAGGCAATTGCCGTTAGCGCGCGACTGCCATTCTGTTAATGCTTCGCGGAGCGAATGCCCTTGTTTTTGCAGCACAAAATCGATCACCATGGTGGTACCGCCGTGCAATGCGGCACGGGTGCCGGTTTCGTAATTGTCGCTGGAGAAGGTGCCCATAAAGGGCATGTCCAGGTGCACATGCGGATCAATACCTCCGGGCATTACCAGCATACCATCCGCCTCTATCACTTCAGTGGTGGGGATAGACAGCTCTTTCCCGATCAGGGAGATCTTTTCTCCTTCAATGAAGATATCTGCCACATAATCATCGCCGGCAGTAATGATTCTTCCGTTTTTAATCAATAGCGACATAAGACGAAGTTTCTTTGATAGTGGCTACACCGGGTTTATAGGTCTGCATCAGCAGCATATAGGCAATGCCGCTGACCAGGAAACCCACAAACCAGGCATAGTAATACAGTTGCGTGATCCACAGCGGTACTGCATCTGCCGCCAATACTTTTATAGTGACCAGGAAGCCAGGCACATTAGGCAGTACACCGATCAGCAAAGCAATAATGGCCGGTATATTGAAACCGGCCGTAAAACGGTAACTGCCTTCGTGACGATACAAATCTGCAGTGCGCAACTGTTGTTTACGGATGAAATAGTAATCTGTGATCATGATCCCGCCGATGGGGCCCAGCAGGCTGGAGTAGGCCAGCAGCCAGGTAAAGATGTAGCCCGTAGGATCGGCGATCAGCTTCCAGGGCATGATCAGCACCCCGATGATGCCGGTGATATAACCGCCAATGCGGAAGTTGATCCGCGAAGGCCAGAGGTTGGCAAAGTCGTTTGCCGGACTTACAATATTAGCCGCAATGTTGGTAGCCAGTGTGGAAATGGCTACCGCTATCATGGCCAGCGTGACCAGTATTTTACTGTCAAACCTGCCTGCCAGCACCAGGGGGTCCCATATCGTAGTGCCGTACACGATAGTAGTGGCAGAGGTGACCACTACACCGATGAATGCAAACAATGTCATGGAGGGTGGCAGGCCGATGATCTGCCCTTTTATCTGCGCCTGCTGACTGGTAGCATAACGCGTAAAATCAGGTATGTTCAGGGAGAGCGTGGCCCAGAAACCCACCATACCGGTGAGCGCAGGAAAGAAGAATGTAAAGAACGCATCGCCGGATGGAAAGCGGGAGGGCTGTTGCAGTATGGGACCAAAACCATTACCTGCTTTCACTGCCCATAATAAAAGCGCCAGCGCCGCCAGGGGAAGAAAAATGGCTTTGAACACCAGCAGCTTCCGGATGCTTTCAACGCCCAGGTATACTACATACATGTTCAGGAACCAGAACAGCACAAAGGTGATAGCCGGACCGGTTTGCAGTCCCAGCGAAGCGGGAAATACCGCCGGCAGCGTTTCCATGGCAGGTATCCAGATACGTAATAACTGGTACAGGGCAAAGCCCCCTATCCAGGTCTGGATACCAAACCATCCGCAGGCAACGATAGCGCGCAGAATAGCCGGTATATTGGCGCCTTTGACCCCGAAGCTGGCCCGGGCAAAGACCGGGAAAGGAATGCCGTATTTGGCGCCCGCATGCCCGTTCAGCACCATCGGGATCAATACAATGGTATTGCCCAGGAAAATTGTGAAGATGGCCTGCCACCAGTTCATGCCGCCTTCTATGAGAGAGCTGGCCAGCATATAGGTAGGGATACACAGGCTCATGCTGATCCATAATGCAGCATAGTTCCAGGTGTTCCAGGTTCTTTTGGATGGAGGAACAGGTGCGAGGTCTTCGCTGTAAAGCGAAGCATCCCCACTGACATTTGATGTGGTAACTTCCTGCATGCGGGTATATTTTACAGACTATTGCACGTAAGCTTCATCTGCGATGGAGATGGCATCGCTGATCATGGCCAGTCCTTCATCCACCTGCTCCCTGGTGATACAGAGAGGCGGCGCTATAAACACATAGTTCCAGCGCACAAAGGCGTACATGCCCAGCTGTTTCAGCCTGGCGGCCACCTTGTTCATCACGGCCATTTCTTCGGCATTGGCATTGAAGCGCGCCATCGGTTCTTTGGTAATACGGTTCTTTACCAGCTCAATACAACCCAGCAGGCCGGTGTTCCGGAAATCGCCGATGCTGGGATGACGCTGCTGCAGCAGGGCCACCTGTTGTTCAATGTAAACGCCCATGGCGGCGGCATTTTCTAACAGGCGCTCATCCTCGTAGATCTGCAGCACTTCTGCGCCTGCTGCACAGCATACCGGGTGGGCAGAATAAGTAAGGCCCAGCCACAATATCTTATCATCAAAATAGCGGGCTATCTCTTCGCTGACCATCAGCGCCCCCAGTGGTAAATAGCCGGCGGTAATGCCTTTGGCAGTGGCGATCATGTCGGGCACCACACCATGCAGGTCGCAGGCAAACCATTTACCGGTGCGGCCAAATCCGCTCATCACTTCATCTGCTATCAGCAGGATGTTGTATTTGTCGCACAACGCGCGTACTTTCTGCAGGTAATCCGGCGGGTATTTGATACAGCCGGAAGAGCCGCTTTCTCCTTCCATCAGGATGGCCGCCACATTTTCCGGCCCTTCAAATTCAATCACCCTTTCTATATGGCTCACGCATTCGCGGGAGCAGGTGCTGATGTCCTTGCCCCAGGGGCAACGGTAGCAATAGGGGTCTTCCACGTGAACGATATTGGGCGCCTGCTGTGCATCGTGCGGCAGTTTGCGTGGGTCGCCGCCGGCTGTCATGGAGCCGTAAGAGGCGCCGTGGAAGGCACGGTAGCGGGCAATGATCTTATGCCTGCCGGTATATAGCCTGGCCAGTTTGATGGCGTTCTCTATGGCTTCTGCACCACCGGTGGTGAACAGCGTTTTGGGAAGCCGGCCGCATGTGATGTCAGATAATTTTTTTCCCAGCTCGCCCCTGGCGCGGGTAACACAGCCGGGCGTAACATAGCTCACTTCCTGCATCTGCTTCATCACGGCATTGGTTACACGCTGGTTGCCATGGCCGATGTTAACGTTGATCAGGCCCGAAGAAAAATCGAGGTAACGTTTGCCGTCATAATCATACAGGTAAACCCCTTCCGCATATTTTACGGCGATGGGTGCAATCCCTTTTTGCCTGCTCCAGGAAAAGAGGGTATGGTCAAGGTTGTCCTGAATAACCTGCCGGGCGGCAGACAGGGTGGGTGTTTCTTGCATAACAGCGTGTTTAAGAAGAGGACTATTACTAACTCATCCAGTTCACGCCCGCTTCAGGATTCCATTTGGTAGTTGTTTTTTTGAGCTTGGTCCAGAATTCTATGGAGCTTTTACCGGTAATATCGCCAACGCCAAATTTGCTTTCGTTCCATCCTCCAAATGAAAAAGGTTCGCGGGGTACGGGTACGCCTATATTTACGCCTATCATACCGGCGCTCGCGTGTTCAATAATATAACGCGCAAGACCGCCGTTCTGCGTATATACAGCTGCAGCGTTGCCATAGGGATTGGCATTTTCTATGGCCAGCGCTTCGTCTACGGTATTGGTGCGCAGGATGCTGATCACCGGGCCGAAGATCTCTTCCCGGGCCACTGCCATATCCGGCGTTACATAATCTATTACGGTAGGCCCTACATAAGCGCCTTTCTCTTTTCCTTCCACTACAGTATTGCGGCCGTCTATCAGCACACGGGCGCCCTGTTGTTCGGCTTCAGAGATATAGCGTTCTATCCTTTCCCTGGCTTCCTGGCTGATCACAGCGCCCAGGTTTTTGCCGGGTACCACCTTTCCTGCTTCTGCGCATATCTTGTCAACAATATGGTCTACATCGCCTACGGCAACCATGGCAGATGCGGCCATACAGCGTTGCCCGGCGCAACCGCTCATAGAGGCCACTACATTCTGCGCCGTCATATCGGGTTTGGCATCAGGCAGTACCAGCAGGTGGTTCTTGGCGCCTCCCAGGGCCAGGCAGCGTTTCAGCTGCGCCGTAGCGCGCTGGTATACCAGTTTGGCCACGCGGGTAGAGCCTACAAAAGAAACGGCTTCAATGCCCGGGTGGTCGCAGATGGCGTTCACCATTTCACTATCCCCGTTCACAATATTGAAAACCCCGTCCGGCAAACCGGCCTCTTTCAGCAAAGCGGCGATCCGGGCCAGGCTGAGGGGCACTTTTTCAGATGGTTTGATGATCATGCAGTTGCCCAGCGTAAGGGCATTGGGAATGGTCCAGTTAGGCACCATGCTGGGAAAGTTGAAGGGCACAATGGAGGCTACCACACCCAGGGGTACATGCTCTGTTCTGCACTCTACGCCCTTGCTCACTTCCAGCACCTCGCCGGTGACCAGTTGGGGCAGTGAGGTGGCAAACTCTGTGAGCTCAATACATTTCTCTATTTCGGCGATGGCCTCTCCCAGGGTCTTGCCGTTCTCCTCGCTCACCAGTGCTGCCAGTTCCTGGAGATCGCGCTCCAGCAGGAATTTATAACGGAAAAATACCTGCACACGCTCTTTGATCGGCGTTTTACTCCAGGATGGAAAGGCGGCCCGGGCGGCGTTAACAGCATCATCCAGGTCACTTTGAGGGGAGCAGGCCAATACTGCCAGTTCTTTACCATCTGAGGGAGATATTACAGCAAGTGTACGGGAAGAATGAATATCTCTAAACTGGCCGTTAATAAAGTTCTGAACCGGGGTATACTTCATCGCCTTGGCTTTAGATATTTAATTTAAACTATTTTCCGCAATAAAAAAAGGGACCCGGTACAAGACCGGGCCCCCAGGTGACATAGGCTTGGGATATTTGTTAATGTTTAATCACCTTGCGGGTGATCACTTCAGTGCCTAAGTAGATCTTCACGAGATACATGCCGCCGGGCAGGCTGGAAAGATTAACAGGCTGACCATTGCTGATGCGCTGGGCAGGCCTTACTTCAGCGCCGTTTACGTTGTATACCCTTACATAATATTGTTCGGTTACGTTATTTACCTTGATATACAGCTGATCCCTGAACGGATTGGGGGAAAGCTGTACGCTTACTTCCTTGCTGCCGTTAGCCAGTGCGCTTTCTGCTTTAGCCACACCAATGGTATTGGCCACCGCTTTGCTGAGCGTAGCCGGTGCAATAGCGCTGGAAGGCTGTACCACCAGGGACGTAGCCCAGTCGTTCAGGTTCAGCGGCTGACCATTCAGCGTAAGGTTAGCCAGGCAGGAGAAATCACCCCTGAACACATAAGCGCTGCCGCCAAAATTGATATCCTGGTACAGGATCACTTCATAGCCGCTTTGTACTTTCAGTGAAGAGATGAAATCATTCGGTATACCTCTGGCGGCCAGGTCGGCCATGTTATAGCTTCCTGGCGCCAGCGCTGCAGAAACGCCGGTGTAGTTGCAGTTCTCGTATACGGTTACCACACCGCTGGAGCTGCCGTTGGCGATGGTGCCGCTGATGGTATAGTAACCCAGTGAGCCGTAGTTGGAATAACCGTCGCTGGCAGGATTACCTGCACCTGTACCTGTTACCGCTACATAATAAGTACCTGCAGCGAGTGACTGGTTAATGGAGGCAGGCAGTCCGCTGGGGTTGGAGCTGGCCACCGCACTGCCGCTGCTGTTGTACAGCGTAACGGCAATATCCAGGTTAGGATGCTTGGCTGCCGGTGCAAAGTTCAGGGTAGCATTACCACCGCTGGTAGAGAAAGAAAATACGTCTATATCGCCGGTGCGGCCAATGATGCCGGAAGTGCTTACACTACCGGTGCCGCTTACGCCCAGGGGAGCAGCGGTGGCAATGGTGTTGCCGTAATCATCGGCGCGGTAACCTACGCCATAGGTAGCGCTGGAAATCTTTGCCAGGTCGTCTTCCGTGTTGTTGGCGTTGGTGTACTCACCTTTGCTCCATTGTACAACGGGCCTGTAATAGCCCACACCCATGATGGGCGCCCAGCTGCCATGGCCCTGGTAATAACCTTCTGAAGGAGAAGTGCGGCCGTCATGACCCAAACCAAAGGTATGACCTACTTCGTGCGTAGCCGCATCGCCGGCGCCTTTTACGCCGCCGTTAAATACCCAGCAGGGCGTTTCATCGTTCCAATTAAAAGAGCCGATATAGGCAACGCCACCATTGCCGGGAGAAGCGGTGTTGGTAGGTGTGAATATCACACGCATTCTCCTGTTTTTGGGATAGCTGTTAAACACAGCTTCGCTGGTGGTAACGTTGAGGTGGAAGGGTTTGAAGTCTTCGCTCACCAGCTCCCATACATCCAGCATCTCTGATTCACTGAGCGTGGCAGGTGCGGCGTTGATAGGGTTGCCGTTGTTCCAGGGAGTGCCTGCAACATACTGGCCGTCAAAATCCAGCAGCACACAACCATTGCCGCCGGGGAAGCTTTGCAGGTTGGTGGGAACAGCTGCTGCGCTTACCTTGGAAGCCGCCTGCGATACAGCCGGACCTTCCTGGTAATTGATACAGATCACTTCATCGATGTTCACTTCTTTCACAAAAGCCTCACCGGCTTCATTAGAGTAATACTGATAGGCTTTCTGTGCCTGGCGTAATACGATATTACCTTCCAGCTTTCCGTCCTTCAGGCGTACGAAGAAGGATGATCCCGGAGTGCTGGCAATTTCGCCGGCCATGAACTCTTCATTGTCGCCGGAGATACGGTAATTGACCTTTGCGTTTAACGTGGTATTGGCGCTTGTTCTTAATTGTGCGCTGCTGACAAATTGCTGTTGCCTTGCGCCGGCCTGCCTGAATTGTTGTACCAGTGTGGCCGCTTTACCCAGCGATACCGGTTGGTGGTCCTGCGCAAAGGTGGAGATGTAAGAGGTGAGCAGTACGAGTAAGCCTGCTGTAAATTTTAGAATTGGTTTCATAAGATCGATTTAGAGGGTTTATAATCTGGTAAAACGGAACCAGTTGATGTTCCATCCGCCTGATACCGCAAAAATGCCGGGGTTATAGGTACCTGCATTGATGTGTACCGTTTGTGAAACAGTGGTCCAGTTCTGCCATCCGCCCGTATTGGGGATGTCTACCGCACCCAGTACGATCGCGCCTGCGTTCAGGTCCTGCGACAGTCTGCCGCCACCATTCAGGCTGGCAACGCGATAGTCTATACGATAATTACCTGAGGTAGGAATGGTGACGGAAGGGAAGGCTATCCAGTCGTTGGCATCAATGTAACCTACGTTCTGGCCGCCTTCATTACAGGGCTCTACCTGCACGCCGTTCTGTGCGCTGAAGTTTTCTGCTTCTATGGTCTGGCTCCAGGGTTGCGGGTTGTTGTTGCCGCCGCCGTTCTGGTATACCCTTACCCAGTCTACATACATCTTGGCAGGGAAGGCGTTGTTGTCAATATTGAAGCCGGGCCAGTTACCGCCAATGGCAAAGTTGAGCAGGATGAAGAAATTGCGGTGAAATTCTTCCGTGCTGTTAACGCTGTTCTGGATATTGGCCTCATTGTATTGCACGCCGTCTACAAACCATTTGATGGAAGATGACGTCCATTCAATGGTGTAAACATGATAATCAGAAAAATTAACCGGTCTGCTGCCGCCATAGGATGCATGCTCGTTGGCAGGGCCGCGCCAGTGAATGGTGCCAACGGCATTAGGGTCTGTATTCACGTGCTCCATGATGTCGATCTCGCCGCAGTCAGGCCATCCAATGGAACCGATGTTGTCGCCCAGCATCCAGAAGGCAGGCCATGCGCCTGAGAAGGTAGGTATCTTGATACGGGCTTCTATTTTACCGTATGTCCATGATTTCCTGCCTTGTGTTTTCATCCTGGCAGAGGTGTAGTTAAAGCCGTTGAAGCTTTCGCGTCTGGCGGTGATCACCAGCTGGCCGTTCTCTACGGTTGCGTTTTCGCGGCGATAGTATTCCAGTTCATTATTGCCCCAGCCGCTGGCGCCGTTGCCGGTTTCAAATACCCAGTCGGGACCGATGCTGTTGTCAAACTCGTCCTGCCAGACCAGTTGCCAGTTTTGTGAGAACGCCACCAGCCGCATCGCGCTGAACGTTATCAACAGTAATAGAAATTTAATTGATTGCATAAATACGTGGGTTTAATGTTCGAAATGGTTAATTGAATCATCTTGTGGCGGATCCGGTAAAATAATAGCCCCGCTGGCGGAAGCATTGCCAACGGGGCGATCGTAACTGAAATGGATAAGGTTGCAGCATATGGTTAAGTGTTTAATGGTTCGAGGGATAGATAAGAGCCGATACTTGTTGAGCTGACAGCTAAAATTTGAAAAAGTGAATGGTCCCGGATAACCGGGACCATTTTTCATTCTTCATTTTTAGCTATTACTGTAGCCTGACCACTTTTGTGGTGGCTATACGATGGGAGGTTCTGTTTTCAACCTTCAGGATCCAGGTGCCGCTGGGTACCTGGCCGGTTTGCAGTCTGATAGACTGATTTTTTCCTGCGGCTACCTGTTCGGTACGCAGCACCGGTGCACTTCCTTTCAGGTCTTGCAGGGTGATCACCAATTTATCACCTGCCTGTGCTGCTACTTTGATCTGCAGTTCACTGCCTGTTACCGGGTTGGGATAAGCCAGCAGTGTAGCATTGGTAGGTTCCTGTGTAACAAACGGGGTGGTTGCGCTGGTGCGTGCAAAGCTTGCGCCGCATGCACCCAGCGGTTTCCACCACCACTCGGCTGTGCCGGGGGTAACGTTGTACAGTGCGTCAGACTGGCTTTCGTACAGTACACCGTTATATACTACACGGTCTCCTCTGTTGTATATTTTAGGATAAGGCTCATAAGTTGCTACGCCTGCGCAGTTACCGCCGCCGGTAGTACCCACCACTACTGTTACTGCAGCAGAGGTAGTAGCGCCGTTGGCATTGTCAGTAGCTTTTGCGGTCAGCGTATACGTACCTGCAGCTACGTTGTTCCAGCTGAAGCTGTAAGGCGCAGCAGTAGATTCACCCAGTTTGGCGCCGCCGTTAAAGAATTCAACTTTGGCAATAGTGCCATCGCTGTCTGTTGCGCTGGCCTGGATAGTGATACTGGCCGGAGCCGCAAATGAGGCGTTGTTGGCAGGAGATGTAATGCTCACGGAGGGCAGGCTGTTATTGCCGCCACCGCCGTTACAATCGCGTACATAACCCCATACCTGTCCGTCGCCGGCGTGCGTATCTGGCTGCTCGTTCTGTGTCCACCACCTGGCGCTGTACACCTTGCTGTTGTATACTACCTGCATACCCTGTGTGTAAACAGCAGATGCAGACCATGCATCAATGCCGTCGCAGCCACCGCCGCCGGTAGTACCTACTGTAATGGTAACCGTAGCAGAAGTAGCAGTTGCGTTGGCGTTATCAGTAGCCCTGGCAGTCAGGCTGTAAGTACCGGCTGCCACGTTGGTCCAGGTATAGCTGTAAGGTGCGCTGGTAGCTTCACCCAGTTTAGTGCCGCCATTAAAGAATTCTACTTTGGCAATAGAACCGTCACTGTCGCTGGCGCTGGCCTGGATGGTGATGGTAGCGGGCGGTGTGAAGGATGCATTATTGGCGGGGGAGGTGATGCTCACAACAGGAGACTGGTTACCACCGGTATTGCCAAAGAAGTAATCGTAATAATTGTTGGCAAATTCGTAGTTGTTGGATTTATCCCAGTTGATAGACCAGGTCATGATACCACGCAGACCGGGATAGCCGCCTGCTTTACGCAGCGTATAACCGCCGCCGAAAGACTGACCTTTGGTCAGGTAGTTCAGTGCTTTCTTCACATTATCCGGCGTAGTGTAACCACCGGAGGGAGCAGCGGCAGGAGTAGCCGGCAGACCAAAAGCTACCTGGTCTTCACGCAGCGCCGGGAAGGTTTGGCTGGTGCCTGCTACGGTGAAACCGTTCAGCAGCATTTCCGTCATGGAAACGATGAAATCAGGAGTGGCCTGGCTGTACACTTTATTATCGAGGCCCATTACAGAACCGGTGTTGTACAGCTGCGGATGTATGAAGGTGAGCTCTGAACGCAGGCCATAGATCACGGGCAGATAAGCGCCTACCAGCGGAGAGTACGCAGCGCCATAGGCGGTTTGTACATAATAGGTTTCAGGCGCCATGGTGAGCCAGCAATCCTTACCCTGGCCTTTACGGTAGTTGATCACCTCCTTGATACCGGAGATCAGGTTCTGCACTTTTGCAGTGGTAGGATTCATGAAGTTGTTATCGCCATTATCCAGCTGCAGCGAGTGACCGCCTTCGAGGTCAATGTCAAAACCATCAAAGTTGTAAGTGTCCAGTATGGATTTCAGTGAGCTTACAAAGGCAGCTTTCTGCGTGGGTGTACCCAATACCACCACACCATCCTGTCCGCCGATGGAGATCAGCACTTTCTTACCCTGTGATTGCAGGTAAGCAATGTCCGATTTGAAATCAGCCACGCTGGTACCTTCGGGAGTAAAGCTCAGTGTAGCCTGGTCAGCTGCTGCAATAGCAAAAGCGATCTGTACTACATTGTACCTGCTGCTGATATCACGTAAACGGATATAGGGAGGCGTGCCGGTAGTGCTGCCCCAGTTGTGCCAGTAACCTACGATCACCTTGCCGGTGTTGTTGGTGGGAGGCGTCCCAACGGTCAGGGTTACGGCAGCAGAAGTAGTGGCAGCGCCTTTATCGTCAGTAGCTACCGCTGTAATGGTATAGTTTCCTGCGGGGATATTGTTCCAGCTGAAGCTGTAAGGAGCGCTGTTGTCAACACCCAGGCTGGTAGTGCCATTGAAGAACTCTACCTTGGCAATGCTGCCATCGCTGTCTGCAGCAGTAGCCTGTATGGTTACACTGCCCGGAGCAGTAAGCGTAGTATTATTGGCAGGCGATGTGATGCTCACGGTTGGTGATGCATTACCCGGCGTACCGCCATTGGCAAATACTTCGTTGATCTTGTTCACCAGCGGAGATTTGGTGTTGGGGCAATAGATCAGTTTACCCCTTGTCTGCGTGCTGCTGGTCATATCCAGCATGTCGCCATACACCTGCCATACAATAATGCCCGCCAGGTTGTTGTCTTTAATATACTTTGCTTTTTCACCGATAGAGCGTTCGTTGTCGTAGCTCAGGAAATAGTTGCCTTTTGTTTTATAGGGCACTTTCGCAACATCGTCCCAATGCTCTGTCCATCCGGAGTTAGCGCCTGTTTGCTGTAAGATGTAGCTGTAGTTGGGCGTACCATCCCACAGGTTCAGCGCCCAGTTGGTGTAATCCGCACAGGTCTGGATGGGACCATCCGGCTGTACTGTTTCAGCACGTTTAACAGTAGGTGCATTGAGAGCAGCTGCGCCGTTGGTAACTACGCCACGGCCATAGAAGGGAGCGCCCAGCGTTACCTTGCTCATGTTAACACCCATTGAGCGCAGGCCCTGTACACAGGCGTTGAGCGAAAGACCGGTAAACTCTGCACCGGGGTAGTCGTACAGCGGAGCATTGTGCCCTGCTTTATTAGACCAGCCGCCGTTGAAGTCATAGGTCATCATGTTAAAGTAGTTCATGGCAGCATTCAGACGCGCCCAGGGAAAGCCCTGCAGCTTAGCAGGTGTGGCAGAGAAAGCTGCAGTGATCAGCTTATCGGGACCGATAGCCGCTCTTACTGCCTCTACCAATGCAGCAAAGTTGTTATAGTCTGCCTGGCTGTAGCGCTCAATGTTCATACCCGGATCATTAGGGTATTCCCAGTCAAAGTCGATACCGTCAAAGCCCATGTTGATCAGCTTCTGACAGTCGGCCACAAAGCGTGCGCGCTTGGTAGCGTCTGCAGCCATTTCAGGATAGTGCTTACACATGCTCCAGCCGCCGATAGAGGCCATTACCTTCACCCCTTTCTGGTGGGCAAGATCAATGATGCCCGGTGCGCCGCCCTGTTTGGGAACAGACAAAGGAAAAACACCCGTAGCGCCGGTGTTCACATTTTTCCAGCCGCTGCCTTCATTACGGTAACCCAGCGAATAGGCATAGCTGCCGTCTGAAATGTAGTAGAGGGGCGCATCCAGCTCACCATAGAGCAGGAACATGTCCCAGCTGCTGTAAATGTCATCATTTACCATAGGCGCAGGCTCCTGTACGGCGCCTACCTGGTAGATGTTCTTGTTACGGTAATCACCGCTGTGCAGTGAACCGTCTTTGGCTACACCAAAAAATGAAAAGTTCAGGATAGTGTACTGTGAATAATCTACGTTCAGATGGTTATAACCACCTTTGGGCACAATACCTGCTATGTCTTTCCAGGCATCCCATTGGGTGATGTAGCCGATCACCTGTTTGTTATGCTGTTTTGTAGTAGCAGGAACCGAGGGACTTACCTGGGCCATTACATTAGCTTGCCAAAGCAACAGGAAGAGATAACAGACGTTTTTTGCGCGGCGTATCCAACCGCTTGAGGGAATTGTACATCTGGTTTTCATAAAGGATTATAGGTTTTAATGAATAATGCCTTGGTTTCAAAAAAAGATACAGCTACTCGCAAAATCGATTTAGCCCGGCTCTGTTCAGATCGCTCTTATGCATAGGTGTCGTTCATCCAATCGGTAGGTACTATTGGAGCTGTGAGTTTTTTTGTAACCAACCATTGCTAACGTGGCAGCAGGGCAAAGATATTGGGCGTAAACAGCATAGAAAATGAAGATAGATACGAATTAATAGCGGAGATTACGAATGGGGCTGATTCGTGAAAAACGGGGGATTAAATTCCAAAATCCAAAATCCAGATTCCAATCAATGCAGCGAAGGGATTGGCTTTCACAGTGTAGTCCCCGCAATTTGGAATCTGGACTTTGGAATTTGGATTTTGGAGTTTGGAATTGCTCATATCATAATATGAGCGCTACTCTACCTTCCACTCCAGTATGCCTGCGGCATGTTCTTTAGGCAGCTGCACCTGCATTCTTAACGCAGTAGTTTGCACAGGTGAAAAGTTGAGTGTATTGAAGGTGTCTTTTGCCGTCATATATTCATTCGAATGTTGTACTTCCTGCCATTGTCCTGCGGCGTCTTTATACAATACTTTCCAGGAAACAGGCAGGCGGCAACCGCCCCAGGGGCCATCATCATACCAGTATACCTGTACACGTGACACCTTTGCGGGTTTCTCAAAATCATACTGCACCCATTGTACAGTATCTTTCTTAGGCCACCAGTGATAGTAGGGAATACTGCCGTCATGCGAGTTGGCAGGTTCCAGCTGATCATTCAGCGCCATCAGTGTTTTGGTTTTATGAGAACCGCTTACTTTACTTTTTGATGCAACAGTAGGTGGCTGCAGTTTAGCCACTGCACCTGGTTTATCAGCCACCCATACCGTCATATCGCCGGCACCCCTGTTGGCCCACGCATAGTAGGGAATGGCCGTAACAGTGGCTTTGGCGTCTACTACCTTATCGCCTTTTATCACCTGTGTAAGGGCGGCGGTGCGGATCACTTCCACACCGTTCAGCAGGTCTGGCTGATAGGAGGTAGTTGCAGGACTATTATCGCTCACCAGCAAATGACGTACGGATGCGGCTTTGTTATCAGGCCATTCAAAACAGTATACTATAGGGCCACGTTGTATAGCTACCTTGTTGTTGTCTGCTGTTACCTGCCCGCTGGCTTTTACATAACGAACATCCATCGGGAAACCAGCCTGCACCTGGTCTCCTTTTGCCCATGTGCGGCGGATAATGGCATAACCATTTTCTGTAGTATACTTTGCCGGTTGGCCATTTACCGTAATGGTAAATTGCTTTGTTTCGGGTTTGGTAAAACTGTATAAGCCGCCGGGTATAGGTGCATCCTCCAGCCAGGCAGGAATGCGGATGGCCAGTTCAAAGGGCCCTTCTGCGGCGGCAGGTGTTATTTTGAACAACACATTGCCATCCCAGGGATAGTTGGTTTGCTGTTCAATATTTACTGCTTTATCCTGCAGTTTGATATCAGCGCTGCTTTGGATAAACAGGTTGGCATAAATGCGGTCTTTACCGGTGGCATACATATAACCCGGTACAGAAGGAATGAAGCGGCATACATTGCTGGGGCAGCAGGCGCAGCCAAACCATTCGCTTCTTCCATGCTGACCCATTGATTCCAGCGGGTTGGGATAAAAGAAGCGGTCTCCTTTTACAGATACACCGGAGATCATCCCATTATACAGTATCTGTTCCAGCACATCGTAATATTTGGCATCGCCATGTAAAAGGAACAAACGATAGTTCCAGTAAATGTTGCCGATAGAAGCACAGGTTTCGTTATAGGCGCTCATATTGGGCAGTTTGTAATCCGGTCCGAATCCTTCGTGCCCGGCTTCCGCGCCGATGCCGCCGGTGATGTAGATCTTATGATCAACGATATCATGCCAGATAGCATCCATGGCCTGGATATAGCCCTTGTCGCCCGTGAGCGCTGCTACATCTGCCATGCCGCTGTACATATAGGTGGCGCGTACGGCGTGTCCCACGGCACGTGTCTGCTGTGTAACCGGCGCCTGTGCCTGGTTATATTCTGTCCCGTTCTTACGGATATCCAGGAAATATTTCGCGAGGTCAAGATACCTTTTGTCGTTGGTTACACGATACATCTTTACCAGTCCCATTTCAATGATCTGGTGACCGGGATAGTAGGTTAATCCGCCTTCTACAAAATCATGGTATACCAGGTTGGCATTTTTGATGGCAATGTCCAGCAGGCTTCTTTTGCCGGTGGCCAGGTAATGCGCTACGGCTGCTTCATAGAGGTGGCCGCAGTTATACAGCTCATGGCTCAGGTCAGGATCTTTTTCCCAGCGCTTCGCCCCCGCCCATGCATGAAGTTCGGTGCTGTCTTTGGCAATGGTGCGGTTGGTATACAGGTAACCATCCGGCTCCTGCGCTTTGCTGATGTAGTAGATCAGTGTATCCAGCTGCGCTTCGAGTTGTTTGTCGGGATAGGTCTGCAGCGAGAAGCTGGCGCCTTCTATAATTTTGTAGATGTCTGTGTCGTCAAAAGGATATTCGGTTTTGAATTTCCCTTCTTTCAGTTTGCCGGCTATCAGGAAATTGTCTACCCTGCCCGTTTTATAACATTGTTCCAGGGCAATAGGAATAGTGACCTTGTAATTGTTGAGAATACGCGGCGCCCAGAAACGGTCTGTTACCTTTACAGCGGTAAACGGTACCGGCTGTATGGGATAGTCCTGCGCCAACAGCACAAAGCAGCTCATACAGCACAAGATAAGTGTCAAATACACAGTTTTTTTCATGTCAATATTTTTTGGTCGAGGCAAAACGATAGCCAATAAAATTATTCAGATACTTTTTGCCCTGGTGGCTATATTTTAACCAGTTACAGCTGAAAATTCTCTAAAAAGGCGTTCTGTGTCTGGCATCCGGCAGCATCGGCCCCTCAGCGTTCTGCTTTCGGCTTTCCGCATTTTGGGTGCTGTTTTCCGCGTTTCTGCTAATTTACGGATTTGTTCAATTCCGTACCTTCGCCAATATCGTACCCATAGACGGAACACTCCTGCTATGATGGTCCCTTACAGATCATAATACATTAGCGATGAACAAAGAGAAGGCAAGGCTGCAACAGCAAGACTGGAAAAAATGGGGCCCTTATGTAACCGCCCGTCAGTGGGGTACTGTACGGGAGGATTACAGCGAGGACGGCCGCGCATGGGAATACACCACGCACGATATGGCGCGCAGTAAAGCCTGGCGCTGGGGAGAAGAAGGTATTGGCGGCATCAGCGATGATCAGCAGCTGCTCTGTTTTGCACCCGCCTTCTGGAATAAGAAAGACCCCATCATCAAAGAGCGATTCTTTGGCCTGAACGGCCATGAAGGCAATCACGGCGAAGATGTAAAAGAGCTGTATTACTACCTGGATAATACCCCCGCACATTCCTATATGCGGATGCTGTATAAATACCCGCAGCAGGAATTTCCCTATACCCTGCTGGTAGAAGAGAACCGCCGCCGCTCCCGCCAGGAGCCTGAGTTTGAGCTGATGGACACCGGCATCTTTAACAACAACGCCTATTTCGACATCTTCATCGAGTATGCCAAGAACAGCCCGGAAGACCTCCTCATCAGGCTTACCATTCACAACCGCGGAAAAGATACGTCCGCACTCCATGTGCTGCCCACCATCTGGTTTCGCAATACCTGGTCATGGGGGTATGATGAGGAACTACCCTTCATTACATTAACAGCAAAGGAAAGTCTCCACATCGGGCATAAAAAGCTGGGCAATTACCACCTGTACTGCGATGACAACCCGGAAATATTATTTACCGACAACGAAACCAACTATCCGCGCTTATTTAACTTCCAGGATGGTAAGCGCTTCTATAAAGACGGCATCAACGATTACCTGGTTCATGGGCATACCCACGCCGTAAACGAAGAAAAGAACGGCACCAAAGCCGCCGCCAATTATGAGATGAGCATTGAAGCAGGCGGCAGCCGCTGCATTCGTTTACGACTGGTAAAAGGTGAAACAGATCATCCCTTCGGAGATTTTGACCAGGTATTCACTACCCGCCAGCAGGAAGCGGATGCTTTCTACCAGGACCTGCAACCCGGCCTGCTGGAAGATGAAAAGCTGGTACAACGGCAGGCTTTCGCAGGGCTTTTATGGAACAAGCAATTCTATTACTACTACGTAGACCAATGGCTGAAAGGAGATCCCGGGCAGCCAACGCCGCCTGCTCAACGCCTTAACGGCCGTAACACCAGCTGGAAACACCTCAATAACGAGGATATTATTTCCATGCCCGATAAATGGGAGTACCCCTGGTATGCCGCGTGGGACCTCGCCTTTCACTGCCTGCCGCTGGCCATGGTAGATGCGGCTTTTGCCAAAGAGCAGCTAAGCCTGCTCACCAAAGAATGGTACATGCATCCCAACGGAGAGCTGCCTGCCTATGAATGGGCTTTCAGCGATGTTAATCCCCCGGTTCATGCCTGGGCGGCCTGGCGCGTTTTCCAGATAGACCGCGAAGAAAATGGCAGAGAAGATGTGCCTTTCCTGGAATCTATCTTCCATAAATTACTGCTCAATTTTACCTGGTGGGTGAACCGCAAGGACGCCAACGGCAATAACATTTTTGAAGGCGGCTTCCTTGGACTGGATAACATCGGCATCTTCGACAGAACTGCGCCGCTTCCCAACGGCAATTACATAGAGCAGGCAGATGGCACCAGCTGGATGGCCATGTACTGTCTGAACATGCTGCGTATATCCCTGGAACTGGCTAAATACAATAAGGTGTATGCCGATATGGCCACCAAATTCTTTGAGCATTTCCTGTATATAGCAGGGGCCATCAGTTTAATGGGCGAAAAAGACCATGGCCTCTGGGACGATGAAGATGGTTTCTTTTACGATCAGCTGAAGATGGTGAACGATGGTGTGGAGCGCATCAAGGTAAGAAGCATGGTAGGCCTCATTCCCTTATTTGCCGTTGCCGTACTGGATGAAGAGATCTTTAAGACACAACCGGAGTTTACGGAAAGGCTGGACTGGTTCCTGAACTACAGGCCTGATCTGGCCAACCTCGTGAGCCGCTGGTATGAAGTGAAAAGCGGCAGAAAGCACCTCTTAAGCCTGTTACGCGGCCATCGCATGAAAAGAATCCTGCGGCGCATGCTCGATGAAACAGAGTTCCTCAGCGATTATGGCATCCGTTCTCTCAGCAAATACCATGAAGAGCATCCGTGTGAGCATTGGATGGACGGACAACTGTTTACCGTTGCCTATACGCCGGGAGAAAGCAATACCGCTATGTTTGGAGGTAACAGCAACTGGCGCGGCCCCGTATGGATGCCGGTCAATTACCTGATCATTGAAAGCCTGCGGCATTTTCATCACTACTACGGCGATGATTTCAAGGTAGAATATCCTACCAACAGCGGTGAATACCTTACGCTCAGGGAAATATCCAATGAGCTGAGTAAACGCCTTACACGCCTTTTTTTACGCAATGAACAGGGCAAACGGCCTGTGTTTGGCGATTATGAACAAATGCAGCAGGACCCGCACTTCAGGGATTATATCCTGTTCTATGAATATTTTCATGGCGATAATGGCCGCGGCTACGGAGCCGCCCATCAAACCGGGTGGACAGCACTGGTGGTAAAGCTGCTGGGCAGATAAAATATTTGCAGTGAACACTTCCTGCTTATTGGTTGTTTAATACTTCCAAAAAGCTATCTATGAAAGTTACGTTATCTCAAAAGTTCATTGCAGAATTGTTTGGTACCCTCGTACTGGTATTAATGGGCTGCGGCAGCGCCGTACTGGCAGGCAAGCATGTTGGCTTCCTGGGCATTGCCTTTGCATTTGGCTTATCTGTGTTGGCGATGGCTTATGCTATCGGTCATATTTCAGGATGTCATATCAACCCCGCTATCACAATCTCAATGCTGGCTACCGGCAAGATCTCCGGTAAGGATGCAGGCGCCTATATCATTGCGCAGATCATCGGCGCTATTGCGGGTGCAGGTATCCTTTACCTTATTGCGCAGGGCAAGGCAGATTATTCACTGGCGGCCAATGGCCTCGGACAGAATGGTGTGGGAGAAGGCTCGCCGGATGGGTATAACCTTGGCAGTGGCCTCATTGCGGAGATCGTGTTAACCACCATCTTCCTGGTAGTGGTGCATGGTAGTACCAGCAGGAATAACAGCAACGGCGGTTTCGCCGGCCTCGCCATCGGTCTTTCCCTGACGCTGATCCATATTGTAGGCATCCCGGTAACAGGCGTGTCTGTAAACCCGGCACGCAGTATCGGCCCCGCTCTTTTTGCTGGCGGCGCAGCGTTATCCAGCCTGTGGGTGTTCATTGTGGGCCCCATCATCGGCGGACTGTTAGGCGCTGGAATATGGAAACTGGTAGATAAGGAAACAGCTGCTAGCTACTAACTAAGCTATTAGCTGTTAGCAATTAACGCGGATGGATCAATGTTATCTCCATGTTAACCGCTAACAGCTAATAGCCAACAGCTCTATCACTGTGCATTTCTTATCCTCACAGGATCGTGTTCAAAGTAGGCTGTAAAATCAGCTACCATGGCGCGCCTGTTGGGATAACCGTTTTTGTAGGCGATGCTGCTAAGGCTGGCCTTTGTTTTTAAGAGCTGGTAGTATATGTTGTACATGCGCTGTTGCAGCAGGTAATCGCTCAGGGAGGTAGCGTAGGTGCGTTCAAAACCGGTGTTCAGTGCAGTCGCTGATATGCCAAATACGCCGGACAGTATTTCAAGAGTAAGCGGCTCCCGTTTGTTGGCCTCTACGTAGCTGAACACCTGTTTTATGAGGCTGTCATTGGTGGGGACTGGCTCTCCCCCTTCTTTAGCCAGCCGGAACCGGGCGTCCTGTATGGCGAAGTTCCGGAAAAGATCCACACAGCAGCGGTACAGGAAGCATGCTGCCTGCAGCTCCACATACCTGCAGCGGAATATGCGTTTCAGCATCCTGGAGCACACATCATTGATTTCATAAGGGGCCAGGTTCAGCGGGCCGTTTATGCCATCCAGCTGCAATTGTGCCAGGTGCTGCAGCTCAGGATATTTCTTAGCCAGTTCCGGTAATGTTTCCGGTCTTACGTTGATATGGAAGCTGAAGATCTTACATCCCAGATCCAGCGCAGCGCTATGAAAATCTGCATGCAGGCTGAAAAGGTTCACCTCTTTTGTTTTCAGCCTGAAAGGCCCCATACGGTCTATTACCGCGTCTATAGGATCTTCCTGCATGTAGTGCAGGGCAATGATGTGGCGGTGCGTACGCGGTTTCAGTACAATGTAATTCTTGGCCAGGATATCATGCCCCCAGATGGAAAACTCGTTGACCCGGATATGCTGACATAGCATGTCGCAATCCTCATCCTGGTAAAAATAAGCACGGAAATAAGGTAGCATGAGTTTCAGGTACTCCTCCGGGATCTCGGATAAGGGGGTATACTTATCGTCATCGCGCTCAATCAGCAATAACTTTTCGTAAGAGGGTGTTGACTGTTGTTCCATAACGCTGGTTTTTTAATGCGATAAATGGCCTTGTTCCATAATACAGGGGCTGGTTGCAGGTTTGGCAGAGATGAACAGGGCCTGCTCCGTTTTGGTGGCATTCCCATTATCAGAACTCAGGTGGAAACAAACAAATCAATCGGGCGCGTGTCTTTCTGAGATATATACGGCACATTCCGCGCCACAGATTTTTATCCGAAAGATTATTTCACGGCAAGTTTTCATCCAAGCTGCCGGGTTAATGCATTTCCTGCACTCCGGAAGCGTAAACTGGTCATGGTGAGACCGCGACCTTCATGGGAGCGCCAGGCGGTTTTTTAGGAGATCCCATTCTTATTCGTTCCCTATTGCATGTACTTACCTTGATGTTCCGTTCCTATAAAAGAAGGGATAAACAAGGGATGAGATAGGGATCAATAAGGGAATATATAGGAGACATCTCCTATCATACATAAGCCTGTACTAGGTTTCAGCCCTGTTTGGCGTAGGGGTTCATACGGGTAATACCCGGTAAACAGGCGGTAAAACAGCAAAAAACAGGTCTAAAAGACAGGGAAAGGGGGTAAACCGGACAAGAAATTGCCGGGAAAATGTTCCACCTGGAAAGGCAGAACCTGCAATATATGTTCAAATAACCATAAAGACACCATTAGGTAGTGAACCTAGCTGAGTGTTGACTGAAAGCGATGAAAAACCGTTTTTACCGGAGCAGTACCCACCCCTTCAGCGTGATGGGCGCCTGCTGCCGGAGGGAACAACGGAACCAGGCGTGAGTCGCCTTATATATAATTGAAAGCTTATGCGCTTAGCCGTGTTCGGGTGAATATTGAGGTGCACATGTTTTTGACCTGGCATAAAATTGCTGATAAAAGCACAAAAACCACTTATCCGGGCAGTACATTCTCCGGATCATTTCCGGACAATTTTGCGTTGCGGAGGGCCTGGGGGGACATTCGGTAATACCGCCTGAAGGCACGGTTAAAATTGCTGATCTCCGTATAGCCCAGTTCATTGGCGATCTCGGTGAGGGGCCGGCTGGTAGTGGAAATGAGGAACCAGGCGCGGGCCATGCATTGCTCCTGTACGTAGGCCGACAGGCTGATATTGAACAGCCGGTGAAAATGCCTGCTCAGCGTTTTCTCATGCATGTGGTGCTGCTTGGCCAGTCGTGCAAGCGTATACTGTATACGGGGACTGCTCCTGATTGTATCATGAATGCTGATAAGCAGCTCTTTATCCGGTACATTGGGCAGGGCCTCAAAATACTCCTGCTCTTTGATAGCCTTACCGTAGCTGGTAAGTATTTTCAGGATACCGGTTTTAAATTCCATCAGCAGGTAGCCGCCTGTTTCCCGGCTGCTGCGTATGGAGCTTAGTGTTTCCTGTACATTGTAATCCAGCGGGGCGGGGGCTAACATCTTGCCTTCCTTACTGGCGCTGGTTACGCGGTGCATCAACCCGGCTATTTCATGGTTGCTTTCTGCCATCTCTTCCAGCCAGGTATACTCCAGCTCCATATGGAGCGATTCTGCCGTTCCGGCTTCAAACCAGGCCTTGTTCATGCCCTGGGGCAGATAGATAAGCCCGTAGCGTAAGGGCTCCAGCAATACCTTTCCGAAGCCTGCCACATCTGCAAATACCTGTCCGGAGAGCATATGCCTTAAGGCAATGGTGGGCAGGCTGCAGGAAAAATACAGATGCACCGGTGTATCTATCAGGAAACGGTAGATGTATATACGATAGTGTTTATGCAGGAAAGACTGGGTTAATATGTGGCCGAATGCATATTGGCGGTACTGCCACGAACCCCAGGGCGCCAGGTCTTGCTGAAGATGAGCAGGTACAGGTACATCCTTACCCGGATCTTCCGTTTGCCTGGGGTTGATCAAGATATCCATCAGTTTCGAATTATAGTTGAAAGGGCCTTGCTATGTTGCTATACTACAGCCGGTCCTCCGCATGTGGCATGGTACCCTTACATGCGCATTAAAAACCTAATGAGCGCAATATTAATTAAATACTGCTGAAATGAAGCTGCAGTGGCGGCAAAACAGCAATGTGGCAAGTGGGGAAAGCAGGTTAACGAACCAGTACGGTTATACCTTTCTTGAATACTTTTTCCCCGGTTTCCTTGTGTGTGTAAGAAAGCATCCATACATAGGTGCCAATACCCTGCGGGCGGCCACCCAGGGTGCCATCCCATTTATGACGCCAGTCGTTTGTTTCAAATATCAGTTGTCCCAAACGGTTGTACACGGCAAATTTCAGGTTAATGGCCTTATAGCCGTTCAGCGGGTAGAGGTAATCGTTAATGCCATCGCCATTGGGAGAAAAGGCGGTAGGTACATCTATATAACAGCTGGGCACTACCTTAATGAAATGCGTAGCGGTATCAAAACAGTTCATGGCGCTTTGCGCAATGAGGCTGACGGGATAGTCGCGTTCATCTTTCAGCTGGGGATAGGTTTGCGGCAGCGGGTTGGCGCCGGTAGTCATGATACCATTGCCAAAGATCCAGCGGTAGCCAACAATGTTCTTGCCGGAGCTTTGGTTGGTGAAGCTGACAGCGTCCTGCGGACAAAGAATATCTGCTGAAGCGGAGAATGCCGCGTTGAGCTCATTATCCAGCAGGATACCCGTAGTAGCGGAGTCGCTGCAGGTACCGTTAGACACGGTGAGTTTGATAGTATGCTGCCCGAAAACGGAATATGTTTTAACAGGGTTTTGTTCGGTGCTGAAAGCCTCTCCGTCAGAATACCATTGCCAGCTGTTAACGCCGTTATTACCCGGGTGGCTGAGCCGCAGGGTATCGTATTCACAGTCCAGGCTCATGGTATAGGTAAAGTCTGCGTTCACGGTATCGGCGGTATTGAAGCGAAGGCTACTGCCCGTGGGACTGGCCTGCCAGCATTCACTGAGCAGGGTATTACCGTCGCTGCCGTTGCGCAGGGTAAGCTGATAAGCGCCGGCGGTTAATATGGTGTTAGACAGTATAAGTTCAATGGTATCTGTTAAACCGGCATTGCAGTTCCCTGCAGCGCTTCTTATGCTTACAGGCGTGGATCCGCTGAGGGTAAAATCGCTGCCGTTGGCAGCAATAGAGCTACAGCGTACTGGCTGGTTCAATACGATCTTTATCCGGTTAGGGCGGCAGCTCAGCGGCATTACATGATCCGGTAATGAAGGCAGTTGCTGCGCCACGGCAAACGGTGTGGGCGGTACGCCGTTGGCGGGTCCGCCGGCGTTATTACCGCAGGGATCCTGCACACTGTTGCCATCGGTACCGTGCTTCATGTTAAGCGAATAATTGCCGGCGGGCAGGGGGCCGCTCAGCGTGATCACAACGGAGTCGAAGTCGAAGCCATTGCCGCAGGTAGCGCCCCGGGCGCCGGTGATCACTGCACCGGGAGAACCGGTGAGGGCAAAATCGCTGCCATTGGCGGCCAGGCTGCTGCATTGCAGGCGTTTATTAAATTTTACCAGCAGGGCAGGCGTGGTACAATCGTAGGTTACGCGTTCTATCTGCGGCATAACGGGATCGGTTATACTGGCGGTGCCTCTGACAAATTCAAGATCATAACCGGCTTGTGTAGAGTCAAAATGGCTGATCATCAGCAGGTAGTCGCGCCCCTGGTAAATGGTGGGCATGGAGCTGAAGAGCGGGTTGCCGTAGCCGCCACATACTTCGCGCTGGGTACCTGCATCAGAAGCGCCGGTAACGCCGCCTTCGCCAGACCAGCCGGATCCAACAAAGAGGGCGTTATTGGTATATACTTCGCTCAGGGGACGGCCCGTCACATCAAACAGCTGCCAGTCATAATCTTCAGAAAGGTCATGCGGCGTAATGGTAAAGCCGAGGGTACCGGTGCTGTAACAGGTGAATTTGTACCAGAAGGGGTTTACGTCTGCATGATAGGCAGGGCAGTTCAGCGTGGGAATGAGCCTGCCGCCGCACACGGGTACGGCTACCTGGGTGAACTTTTTCTCGCCACATACAGGGAACGCTGTTTCCGGCGTCTGGCCAATGGTGGTACAGGGAGTAACTACCTGCGCATGGAGCTGCACAGTAGCAAAGAATATTAACAGGGGCCAGAGGACGTATTTCATTGTTGTGGCGATCAGACGGCTTTGGGATGAAAATATATAAAAATAAGGATAATTTTTGTCAGCAAGGGTGCTGACAGGTAAACGGTTAAGGGAAGAAAGAAGTTACAGGATGATGGGCGTTTATCAGTTTGTCATTAATCAATAACAATAGGCGTCAGTTCTCCGCGAAGCGGTGTTTCTATCATCTTCTTGGCTTCTTCCACCGGCAGTTCCTGTCCCAGTACGAACATCAGTTTGGTGATGGCGGCTTCAAAGGTCATATCGTGACCGCTGACCACGCCTATTTCCTTGAGGTACTGGCTGGTTTCGTAGCGGCCCAGTTCAACAGAGCCGCCATCGCACTGGGTAATGTCTACCACGATGGCGCCCTGTTGTATCACCTTCCTGAGGGCATCGATAAACCAGGGTTGCGTATTGGCGTTGCCGTTACCAAAGGTTTCGAGTACCACGCCTTTGAGTCCGGATACGCTGAGCGTAGCCTCTACCGCTTTGCGGGTAATGCCGGGAAATACTTTCAGCACCGTTACATTATCGTCCATATTCTTGTGCACCTTCAGCGGTGCAGCGGGATGGCTGAGCATGAACTGGTGTTTGTATTTGATATCGATCCCCGCTTCTGCCAGGGGCGGGTAGTTCATGGAGTAGAAGGCCTCAAACTTTTCGGCGTTATATTTCTTGGAACGGTTGCCGCGGAACAGGGAAAAGTCGAAATAGATGCAGACTTCGGGCACCATGGCATGGCTGTTCTGCCGGGTAGCGGCAATTTCCATGGCGGTGATGATGTTTTCCTTGGCGTCTGTGCGGATCTTGCCAATGGGCAGCTGTGAGCCGGTGAGGATCACCGGTTTGGACAAATTCTCCAGCATGAAGCTGAGGGCGGAGGCGGTGAAAGACATGGTATCTGAACCATGCAGTATCACAAAGCCATCGTAGCGGTCGTAACGGTCTTCTATAATGGAGGCCAGTTCTACCCAGATCTCGGGCTGCATATCTGAAGAATCTATCGGCGGGTTGAAGGCGTATACATAAAAGTCGATCCCCATCCGGTACAGTTCCGGCAGATTGTTTCGGATCTCATTAAAGCCGATCGGGCGTAATGCTTTTGTCTTTTCGTCGAAGATCATGCCTACCGTACCGCCCGTATAGATAATCAGAATTTTGCTCATTCTCTAAAACACCTGGATTGTGGCGCAAAGGTATCCACTAATCAATTAAATGGATTTGAATAATTTAAGGGCATTGCTCGTGGTTATAGCAGCCACTTCCTCAATTTTTAGATTTTTTACATTGGCGACAGTCTGCCCGATGAGGGGGATATAGGCGCTTTCGTTCCTTTTGCCACGGTAAGGTACCGGCGCCAGGTAAGGGGCGTCTGTTTCCAGTATAATATGCTGCAGGTCAACCTGTTCAACGATCTTGTCCAGTCCGGACTTCTTAAATGTGACCACCCCGCCGATGCCCAGGTAAAAACCCAGGTCTATTACCTCGCGGGCTTCTTCCAGGGTGCCGGAGAAGCAGTGGAACACGCCGCTGAGGGAACCATCCTGCAATGATCTTACTTCATCTATACACTGCCGCGTGCTTTCGCGGCTATGGATCACCACGGGCAGCTGGTATTGTTTAGACAGCTGCAGCTGTTCCCTGAACACCTGGTGCTGCAGGGCGGCATGGGTTTTATCCCAGTAAAAATCCAGTCCTATTTCTCCCACGGCAATAAAGGACCGTTTAGCCAGCCATTCCCGCACCAGGGCCATCTGGGTTTCCACCTGCTCATCTACATAGCAAGGGTGCAGTCCCATCATGGCGTAACATTTACCGGGATACGCTTCTTCCAGGGCCAGCATGCCCTCAATAGAATGACTGTCTATATTGGGTAACAGCAGTTTATGCACACCCATTTCCAGCGCCCGGGTTATCATTCCGGGCCTGTCCTGGTTAAATTCTTTCCCGTATAAATGCGCATGGGTATCAATCCACAACATAATATTCAATTAACACGTTAATAGGATGAATATTTAATAGAAAATATTTAAATTTGTAAAAATCGTAATATCATATTAAACCTTGGCACAAAGGTAAAGTCCTAAGAAAAACTATCCTCATGAAAAGCAATTTTTGTTTCAATCGCATTTTTGCCGTGGTTATCACGATGGTGGCAGTAGCTACTATCTTCTTTGCATGCAGCAAAAGTAACGACGGCGCTGCGGATCCCAAGACCGATGAAAATGATAATAAAGCGATTGCCGCCGCCACTTATGAAGCGCAGGCCAGTGCATTGTATGATGACCTGTTCGATGTGGCGCTGCAGGGTGCAGAAGCTGAAGGTTACCAGTCTGATGCCCGTTTAGCCCCCCGGGACAAGAAAAATGGGAAAATAGGTACCTGCTGGGTATCTACCGTAGACGATGCTACGCCGGGCAGATGGCCTAAAGAGCTGACCATGGACTTCGGTACCCAATGTGCAGGTGATGATGGCCGTGTACGCACGGGTAAAGTACACCTGACCATCAGCAATTTTATCCTGCTGCCTGGTGCTACTGTTACGATTGAGCCGGAGAACTATACGGTGAACGGTATCAAACTAGAAGGTAAAAAAATAATTACCAACCTGAGCAACTCCAACGGTTTCAGCTATAAAACAGAAGTGATTGACGGTAAACTGACACTGGACTCACAGGTTTTCGGCTATACCAGCAATAAGACCATTACACAAACAGATGGTGCCGCCACGCCGCTCTATACAAATGATGATATATACAGTGGAACAGGTACCGCTACCTTAACTTTACCCGGTGGCAGCAGTGTTACCTATACTGTTAAAGAACCGCTGGTAAAAGCCCTGAAATGCGCGTGGATCGGACAAGGTACTGCCGATGTTACCATTGACCAGATCACCGCCACCATCAACTATGGCGCCGGTCTTTGCGACGACTCCGCTACTATCAGCATCGGCGACAAAGTGAAAGGCATACTTATGAAGTAAAATTCCAAGTACCAAGTATCAAATTCCAGAACACAAGCAACAGATCCCAAATTCCAAACGATAGCCGGAAGTTTCCGCAGTCTGGAATTTGGGATCTGCTGTTTTCAGTATTGCCGGGCTGAACCTGAATCTTGCTATCTGGTATTTGGTACTTGGTATTTGTACTTGGTATTTACTATTTACCCCGGTATAGCCTCCATGGCCCATTGTTGTTGCTTACAATATTCCAGCACACGGGGAAGGGCATACGAAAGGCGGTCCCATGCTTTGGCGCTGTCATGAAATACGATAATTGATCCGGGTTGTGCCCTGAACACTACGTTCTGCACGCAGGCTTCGCCGGTGAGGCTGGTGTCAAAATCGGCGCTTAATACATCCCACATAATGATCCTGGCGCCGGGGATGGTATCCTTTAGTTTCTTTACCTGGAAGGGTGTTATACGGCCATAAGGGGGCCTGAACAAGGGAGACTGAATATATTTACCTGCTTCCAGTATATTTTCCAGGTATTTACGGGTGCCTGTTTTCCAGCCGTTAAGGTGGTTATGGGTATGGTTACCTACGGCATGACCTTCCTCTAATAGCTGCTGGTAGATCTGCGGGTGCGCTACCACATTTTTGCCGATACAGAAGAAAGTGCCTTTGGCGTCATATTTCTTCAACTGTTCCATCACGAAGGGAGTAGCCTCCGGGTGGGGGCCGTCGTCAAAAGTAAGGTACACCGCCCGGCGGGCCGGAGAGAGCTGCCAGGTGCAGCCGGGGTAGAGGGCTTTCAGGATGCCGGGTGTTTTTGTGAGATAGAACATGCGTATTCGTTTATAGTGCCAATAGCCAACAGCTGACAACTAAATTACTACCTTTGCGCCTATGGAACACAAAAAAGTAAGGGTACGTTTTGCGCCCAGCCCAACAGGTGGTTTGCACCTGGGCGGCGTACGCACGGTTTTATTCAACTACTTGTTTGCCCGGCAGCATAAGGGCGATTTTGTGCTGCGTATAGAAGATACGGATCAAACCCGTTATGTAGCGGGCGCTGAAGAATATATCATAGAATGCCTGCGTTGGTGCGGGCTGGAGGCAGACGAAGGGCCGCACAAAGGCGGGCCTTATGCCCCTTACCGGCAGAGCGAGCGGAAGGAAATGTACCGCCAGTATGCAGAGCAGCTGGTGAAGAACGGATATGCCTATTACGCATTTGATACACCCGAAGAACTGGAAGAGATGCGCAGCCGCCTGAAAACGGAGGAGCATCCATCCCCCCAGTATAATCATATTGTCAGGCAGCAGATGCGGAACTCGCTGAGCCTGCCGGCGGAAGAAACGGAAAAGCTGCTGGCAGCCGGTACCCCGCATGTAATACGTATCAAGATGCCCGCCAGTGAGGAGGTCTCTTTTACAGACATGATCCGCGGCGAGGTACAGTTCAACACCGGTACGGTAGACGATAAAGTGCTGCTGAAGGCAGACGGTATGCCTACCTATCACCTGGCGGTAGTGGTGGATGATTACCTGATGAAGATCACACATGCTTTCCGCGGGGAGGAGTGGCTGCCTTCTGCGCCTGTACATATCCTGCTGTGGCGCTACCTGGGCTGGGAAGCAGATATGCCGCAGTGGGCGCATCTGCCGTTGATACTGCGCCCTGACGGAAATGGTAAGCTCAGCAAACGCGATGGCGACCGTTTAGGCTTCCCCGTATATGCCATGAACTGGCTGGATCCGCGCAGTAATGAATTTACCCGGGGCTTCCGTGAAATGGGCTACCTGCCCGAAGCGTTTGTGAACATGCTGGCGATGCTGGGATGGAATGACGGCACAGAGCAGGAGCTGTTCACACTGGACGAGCTGGTAGAAAAGTTCTCGATGGAACGGGTGCACCATGCAGGCGCCAAGTTCAATATTGAAAAGGCCAACTGGTTCAATCACCAGTATATACTGAAAGCAGATAACCAGCGGCTGGCAGCATTGTTTATGCCCGTGCTGAAAGAGAAAGGTGTGCAGGCATCTGAAGAATATGTGGCTACTATCGCCGGACTGGTAAAGGAACGTTGCAATCTTGTAAATGAAATATGGGATCATGGCTTCTTCTTCTTCCGGCAGCCGGAAACCTATGACACAGCGGCGGTAAAGCCCAAGTGGAGTGAGGTAAAGCGCCAGTTCTTCCTGGACTGGGCATCTGTACTGGAAACGCTGTCAGATTTTTCACTGTCCGCCGTGGAAGAAAGCTTTAAGCAGCTGGCCACTTCCATGAATATTAAAGTGGGTGAGCTGCAGCTGCCCTTCCGCATTATGCTTTGCGGTGGCAAGTTTGGTCCGCCGGTATTCAACATTGCAGAAACCCTGGGCAAACATGAAACCATTGCCAGGATCATGAAAGCATTACCGGCATTTGATGCGTGAATGCAGTTTGAAAGTTTAACAGTTTAAAAGTTAGAAGGCGGCCTGTCGTGACGGGCCGCCTTCTAACTTTTAAACTTGCAAACGCTCAAACTATTATTTTGCTTTTACGCTTTGGTTTTTTGTTGCTTCTTTCGCCCAGGTATCTTTTAAGGTAACGGTACGGTTAAATACCAGTTTATCGGCGGTGGTATCCTGGTCTACACAGAAATATCCTTTGCGCAGGAACTGGAACCTGTCGCCTGCTTTGGCGCTGGTAAGGGACGGTTCTATATAGGCGTTGGGTATTACCTGTAAGGAATCGGGATTGATGTAGGATTTAAAATCACCCTCTTCATTACCCGGATCATCCACCTTAAAGAGGCGGTCGTACAGGCGTACTTCTGCGGTAGCGGCATGTGCGGCGCTTACCCAGTGAATGGTGCCTTTTACATTGATGCCGCTGGTGTCTCCACCGCTGCGGCTTTCGGGCAGGTAAGAGCAGAAGATGGTGGTGATGTTGCCTGCAGCATCTTTTTCCACGTTGTCGCATTTGATGATGTAGGCATACTTCAGGCGTACCAGCTGTCCGGGGGCCAGGCGGAAGAATTTCTTGGGCGGGTTCTCCATGAAATCTTCCCGCTCTATGTACAAGGTATTGCTGAAGGGAACGATGCGTTTACCGGCGGCTTCGTCTTCCGGGTTATTTTCCGCTTCCAGCTCCTCTACCTGGTCTGCCGGGTAATTGGTGATCACCAGCTTAACAGGGTCCAGTACGGCCATTACGCGGTTGGCGGTACGGTTCAGTTCTTCCCGTATAAAATATTCCAGCAGTCCGATTTCGATGATGTTATCGCGTTTGGCCACTCCTACCCGGTCGCAGAAAGCGCGGATGCTGGCGGCGGTATAACCGCGGCGGCGCAGAGCGCTGATGGTGGGCATGCGGGGATCGTCCCAGCCGCGTACAAAGCCTTCTTCCACCAGCTGTTTCAGTTTACGCTTGCTCATTACCGTGTAGTTCAGGTTTAAGCGGGCAAACTCGTACTGGTGGGAGGGGAAGATCTCCAGCTTTTCAATGAACCAGTCGTACAGCGGGCGATGCGGTACAAATTCCAGTGTACAGATGGAGTGGGTGATATGTTCGATGCTGTCGCTCTGGCCATGTGCAAAATCGTACATGGGATAGATGCACCATTTATCGCCGGTACGGTGGTGATGCGCATGTTTAATGCGGTACATAATGGGATCGCGCATGTGCATATTGGGCGAGGCCATATCTACTTTGGCGCGCAATACTTTTTCGCCGTCCTTGTACTTGCCATCGCGCATTTCCCCGAAGAGGCGCAGGTTCTCTTCCACGCTGCGGTTGCGGTAGGGGCTGTCTTTTCCGGGTTCGGTAGGCGTGCCTTTCAGGGCGGCTATCTCTTCCGGAGTGGAATCATCCACATAAGCCAGACCTTTTTTGATCAGGGTTACCGCGAATTCGTATATCTGTTCAAAATAGTCGGACGCATAGAGCTCATTGGCCCATTCAAAGCCCAGCCAGCGTATGTCGGCCTTGATAGAGTCTACATACTCGGTGTCTTCTGTAACGGGATTGGTATCGTCAAAACGAAGATTGGTCTGGCCATTGTATTTACGGGCAAGGCCGAAGTTGAGGCATATGGATTTGGCATGGCCTATATGGAGATAGCCATTGGGTTCAGGCGGGAAACGGGTATGTATCCGGCCGCCGTTGACGCCGTTTGCTATATCATCTTCTACAATCTGTTCTAAAAAGTTGAGTGACCTTTCTTCGCTCATATCTAAGAGGTTGTGATTTTCGGAACTGCAAAGGTAAGTAAAAATCAGCTCTTAGCTTTTAGCGGCCGGCTTTTAGCGGGCTAAGTGCAATGGGCTAATAGCCAAGCGCTAAAAAATGCTACATTTACCCACGCAACAATCAAGAAAATGATCAACCCTTTAAATCGCCCGGTACGGGTATTGGTAGCAAAAGTTGGCCTGGACGGCCATGACCGGGGGGCCAAGGTAATAGCCGCCGCCCTGCGGGACGCCGGTATGGAAGTGATCTATACCGGGCTCAGACAAACGCCGGAGATGGTGGTAAATGCGGCGCTGCAGGAGGATGTGGATGCTATAGGCATCAGTATATTATCCGGCGCCCATATGACGGTGTTTCCCAGGATTATGGACCTGATGAAAGAAAAAGGCATGGATGATGTGCTGCTGACAGGTGGCGGCATCATACCCGATTCCGATATGCAGGCCCTGCAACAGCTGGGGGTAGGCAGGTTGTTCCCACCCGGCACCAAAACCGGCGAAATAGCGGGCTATATCACCGGCTGGGTGGCTGAGCACCGCAATTTCTAGCACAGCATCGCAATAAACAAGGTTGTACAAATAAAACCAAGCTTTATGTATCAAACGATCAGCACTACCTTAACAGATGAGATCCTAATCATAACGATCAACCGCCCGGATAAGATGAACGCCTTAAACCAGCAGGTAATGGCTGAACTGGCGCTGGCGGTGGATGAAGTATACAAGCGGAAAGAGATCAGGAGCGCCATTATCACCGGCAGCGGTGAAAAGGCTTTTGTAGCTGGGGCAGACATTGCAGAGTTCCTGACCCTCTCTGCGGAGCAGGGAGCGGAGCTGGCCAAGAAAGGGCACACTATTTTCCAGCGTATAGAAGAATGTCCCAAACCTATTATAGCGGCCGTAAACGGCTTTGCCCTGGGCGGTGGCTGCGAGCTGGCGATGGCCTGCCATTTTCGTATGGCCAGCAATAACGCAAAATTCGGTCAGCCGGAAGTGAACCTGGGACTGATACCCGGTTATGGCGGTACGCAGCGCCTTTCCCTCCTGGTAGGTAAAGGCCGCGCCATGGAACTGATGATGACCGGTGATATGATCAGCGCCGAAGATGCCCTGAGCATAGGCCTGGTGAACCACGTAACAGAAAAGGAAGCCCTGCTGGACAAAGCAAAGGAAATACTGAAAAAGATACATAGTAAAGCCCCCCTGGCCGTAGCCCGGGTGATCAAATGTGTTCACGCCGCACTGGACAAGGACGTTGATGGCTTTGCAACGGAGATAAATGAGTTTGCTGCATGCTTTGCCACAAAAGATCTGCAGGAAGGAGCGGAGGCGTTTGTGCAGAAGAGGCAAGCGAGATTTACGGGGGAGTAACCGCCCACTGATGTAAACATTTGATTGTAAATATAATTTTACACTTTCCCGGAAAGTGTTGATATTCGTATCAACAGAACTCGCCACGCTACCCGTAAGATCAGCGTCCCAGGGCGAGGCTTTTTTATATATGGCAACCCCGTACACCAAGCCAACCACGACTATATCGAAACAAATCGAACTACTGCGTCAACGCGGTGTCGGTTTCACTACGCTCATGGGTTTTATTCCTGGCCGGGAGCAGGAGAAATTATGGCAATAGCTTAGTTGCGCTGTTAGTATTCCTAATTCTTTATTAGGTTTGTAATTCAAAATTCAAGCATATGGAATTCAGAATAGAGAAAGACACGATGGGCGAGGTGAAAGTACCTGTGAACGCCTATTATGGCGCACAGACCCAGCGCTCCATCGATAATTTCAGGATCGCCCAGGATATTAACAGGATGCCCAAAGAGATCATCAGGGCATTTGCCTATCTGAAGAAAGCGGCTGCGCTGACCAACCTGGATGCAGGCGTACTGCCCGAGGAAAAGGCAACGCTGATCAGTAAAGTGTGCGATGAGATCCTGGAAGGTAAACTGGACAATGAATTTCCCCTGGTGGTATGGCAAACCGGTTCCGGTACCCAATCCAATATGAACGTGAATGAAGTGGTGGCTTACCGTGCGCATGTGCTTAACGGCGGCCAACTGACAGATAAGGATAAGGTGGTGCATCCGAATGATGATGTGAACAAGTCACAGTCTTCCAACGATACCTTCCCTACCGCCATGCATATTGCCGCTTACAAAATGCTGGTGGAGGTAACTATACCCGGCATCACCAAACTGCGTAATACACTGGCAGCAAAAGCCGCTGCCTATAAGAACGTGGTGAAAATAGGCCGTACGCATTTTATGGACGCTACCCCGCTCACTGTTGGACAGGAACTGAGCGGATATGTGTCACAACTGGATCATGGCTTGAAAGCCATTAAAAATACGCTGGCCCATCTGAGCGAGCTGGCGCTGGGTGGTACCGCAGTTGGTACCGGTATTAATACACCGAAAGGTTATGCGGAGAATGTAGCGAAGAAGATCGCAGAACTGACCGGCCTGCCCTTTGTAACGGCTGAAAATAAATTTGAGGCGCTGGCAGCGCACGATGCCATCGTAGAGGCCCATGGCGCTTTGAAAACAGTAGCGGTGAGCCTGATGAAGATTGCCAATGATATCCGCATGCTGAGCTCCGGTCCCCGTTCCGGTATCGGTGAGCTGTTCATCCCGGATAATGAGCCCGGTTCTTCCATCATGCCCGGTAAGGTGAACCCTACCCAGTGTGAAGCGCTGACCATGATCGCTGCACAGGTGCTGGGCAACGATGTGGCCATTAACATTGGCGGCGCCACCGGTCACTTTGAGCTGAACGTATTCAAACCGGTAATGATCTATAACTTCCTGCACAGCGCCCGCCTGATAGGTGATGGCTGCGTAAGCTTCAACGACAAGTGTGCAGAAGGCCTGGCCCCGATAGAAGCCAATATCAAAAAGCACGTGGATAATTCACTGATGCTGGTAACAGCGCTGAACACCAAAATAGGCTATTACAAAGCTGCGGAGATTGCGCAGAAAGCGCATCATGAAGGCACTACCCTGAAAGAAATGGCGGTGAAACTGGGATATGTTACACCCGAGCAGTTTGACGAATGGGTAGACCCCGCGAAGATGGTGGGAGAGATAAATATTTAATTAGTAGTTAAGGATTAATAATTAAGCATTGCTACAAGCTGTAAAACGGCTTGTAGCTTTTTTATTTCATGAAGCTTAAGACGATGGTGCGCAGGCTGAGGAGTATTACCAGCACGGCTACCATGATCATCATGGGTTTGCGTTTAACGCGGCGTACCAGGATGGCGGCAAAGGGAGAAGCGATCACGCCGCCGATCACCAGGCCAACGATCACCTGCCAGCTGCTGATACCGGTGAATATCAGGAAAGTGACTGCACTGGATGCAGAGATGAAGAATTCTGCCGCATTTACAGAACCAATGGTATAATGTACTGCACGGCCTTTGCTTAAAAGGGTGGAGGTAACGATGGGACCCCAGCCGCCACCGCCAATAGCATCCATGAAACCGCCGAAGAAAGCGAGCGGACCAAGACGTTTTACTTTACTTTTACGACGGTTGTTCTGCAGGGCTTTTTTAAGAATGATAATGCCCAGTATCATGAGGTATGCGCTCATGAAAGGTTTGATAACATCCCCATCTATTTTATCAGAAAGCAGGTATGCGCCGATAATGGCGCCAGACATACCCGGAATAAGCAGGTAGAGGAACAGTTTCTTATTTACATTACCCAGCTTGAAATGCGCAATGCCGGATGCACCGGTAGTGAAAACTTCTGCTACGTGTACACTGGCGCTTGTAATGGAGGGGGGAATACCCAAACCCAGCAGCAGGGAGGAAGAAGTGGCGCCATAGGCCATGCCCAGCGCTCCGTCTACTACCTGTGCCGCTAATCCAACGCCTATATAGAACAGTAACTGTGATGTAAAAAGCGACTGGATGAACTGGTACACTTTGGTTTGCGTAGCGGCAGGAACACTGTAATAATAAGTGAACCATAAACCTGCTACGGTTACGACAGATAACAGGACGATCAGCACCCATAACCCCTTTTTCTTCTTGTTCTCCTCGTTGACCAGGGTAATGAGCATTTCCTGCCTTCTTAACGTTGCCGGCTGCTGTTCCAGTTTATCTATCACCTCGTTATGCGACATAAATACCTATTAGTTATATAGTCTATATAAATAATAGACTAAAGGTAATCGGAATAAGCAGCATATCCAAATAAATGCGGAAAAAAGTCTGCTTTCTGATACTATTTTGCAGTGAAGGCGGGAAAGTTTAGCAGGGCGGATGGAAGTATAGTATAATGCGCTGATGGCGAGCCTGCGGCGAAGGATGTATAGCGTTGATCCGGCAGGTTAAAGACGCAGCTTTCACGGTGAAGCGGGAACGTTTGAGCGTCTGAATAATTGAGGGTTTGACAGTTTGAGTGTTTGGAGGTCAATGACTTAGAAGGCGTCCTTCAAACTATCAAACTATCAAACTATCAAACGGTTCAAACCCTCGAACAATATTTATTCCACCGCTCCGTTCACAACGGGCTCGTTCTGAGAAGGTTCAGTGGTTATGTGTCTGCTGAAAAAACGTTTCTGGAAGAGCAGGATGGTGATAACGCCGGTAGAGATGGCGGCATCTGCAATGTTGAATACCGGGCGGAAGAAAATGAAATAGTCACCGCCTTTAAAAGGGATCCATTTAGGCAGATAGCCTTCATAGATAGGGAAGTAGAGCATATCTACCACCTTACCGTGTAGAAAAGGTCCGTAGCCGCCTTCTTTTGGCAGAAAGCGGGCAATATCATAGGTGCTGTCGCTGAAGATAATACCGTAGAACATACTGTCTATCAGGTTGCCGGCGGCGCCGGCCAGTATGAGGGAGCCGCAGATCAGCAGGCCGGTATGAAAATGCTCGCGCACCAGTTTTCTCATATACCAGAAACCTATCACCACAGCAGCCAGGCGGAAGAGGGTTAAAAGTATTTTACCAAAATCGCCACCGAATTTTAGTCCGTAGGCCATTCCTTCATTTTCAATAAAATGTATGCGGAACCAGTTAGGGAAAATAATAAACTCCTGCTGCATGTACATATGGGTCTTGATCCAAATCTTCAGCGCCTGGTCAATCAGGAGGATCAGTACGACTATGAATATTACGTGACGGTATTTCATCCGGTTATCTGCGTTATAATTTTCTCAAAAATAACAGTTTTATTTAAAGTGGGGGCAGTATCATTCTTCAAAATAGATCCTTTTTACCCTTTGAGAGATGCCGGTGAGGATCTCGTAGGGGATGGTACCCGCCCAGGTAGCCAGCTGTTGTACGGGCAGATCCTGCCCAAATACGATCACTTCATCGCCTTCTGTTACCTCCGGGATATGGGTAACATCGAGCATCAGCATATCCATGGCCACAATTCCCGCCACAGGGGCCAGCTGTCCGCGGATCAGCATCTTGCCAACGCCGTTGCTGAGGCTGCGGGGGTAGCCATCAGCATACCCTATACGAACGGTGGCGATAACGGAAGGGCCGCTGGCGGTCCATTTGCCGCCGTAGCCTACGGTATCTCCTGCCTGCAGTTCTTTTACCTGGGCCACCGTGGTTTTGAGCGTGCTCACATTCCGCAGCTTTTCCTGCATCTCGCCATTGTCAACCCCGTACATGCCGATGCCCAGCCTTACCATATCCAGCTGAAGATCAGGATGGCGGCCTATGGCAGCGCTGTTGGAAATGTGGCGGATGCTGGTGTATCCCAGGGCTTTTTGCAGCTCATGGCTCATTTCAAAGAACAGGCGGCCCTGCTGCTGCGTGAAAGCATCTTTACCGGGATCTTCGCTGGCGGCCAGATGGCTGAAAATAGACTGCACTTTGAGCCTGCCGCTCTCTGTAAGCATCAGGGCCAGGGCCGGGATATCTTTTCTTTCAAATCCCAGGCGGTGCATGCCCGTGTCGAGTTTCACATGGATGGGAAAATCGGTTTTCCCTGCCACCCGCACTTCTTCTTCAAACAGCTGCAGCAGGTGTAGTGAGTAGATCTCCGGCTCCAGGTTCCATTGCAGGATGGCGCCAAAAGAACTGGGTTCCGGGTTCATGACCATAATGGGCATGGTGATGCCCGTTCTTCTGAGCTCCACGCCCTCATCTGCATAAGCTACGGCCAGGTAATCTACGCCATGGAACTGCAGCAGGTTGGCAATTTCAAAACTGCCGCTGCCGTAAGAAAATGCCTTTACCATGGCCATCAGCTTGGTGGAGGGCTTTAACAGCGACTGGTATTGTTTTACGTTATGGGCCAGCGCGCTGAGATTTATTTCCAGGATGGTCTGGTGCGCTTTCTGTTCCAGCAGTTTGCCGATACGCTCAAACTCGTAGATGCGCGCACCTTTGAGCAGGATGGTCTCGTGCTGGAAATCCTGCGGGTTGAACTGCTGTATAAACGCTTCCGTAGTGAGGAAGAAATGGTTTTTTAAACCTTCGATCTGCTGGAAACTCTTCTTTTCACGGCTGATATTTTTACCGATGCCGATAAATTTGGTGATCCCCTTTTTCTGCAGCAAACCGGCTACTTCCTCATACAGGGAAGCGTCGCTTTTGCCGCTCTGGAGAATATCACTGAGGATGACGGTACGTGTAGGATGCTGCTGCTGTTGCTGCAGGAAATCCAGCGCAATGGTGAGTGAGCCGAGGTCTGAGTTATAGCTGTCATTGATAACAGAGCAGTTATTGATGCCCTGCTTCAGCTCCAGCCGCATGGCAATATTGCCCAGCTGGTCCATCCGTTGCTGTATCACGTTTTGTGCGGTGCCGAGGTAAAGCATGAGCGCCCAGCAGTGGATGGCGTTTTCTACAGAGCCTTCATCCACAAAAGGAATGCGTATATACAGCGGCGCATTTTTGTACAGGGCATCAATACGGGTATGCGACTGATCCTTGTCTATACTGATAATGCGCAGGTCTGCATCGGTTTTCCGCGACCATGACAGCAGCTGAAGGCCTTCCTGGTTATCTTTTCTGCCGATCTGTGTATGGAAGTTGAGCACACACTCATTCAGTTCCAGGTAATCCTTGCAGTAGATAAGTATATCGCTTTTGGCGAAGAGCACCAGTTTCTCATTGATCTTCTGCCGGACATTGAGGAAGCCTTCATTATGTGCTTCGCCGATGTTGGTGAAGATGCCGATAGTGGGGCGGATGATCTTTTCGAGATGCTCCATCTCACCCGGCTGGGAGATACCTGCCTCAAAGATGGCCAGTTCATGTTCGGGCTGCATCTGCCATACAGACAAGGGAACACCTGTCTGCGAGTTATAGCTTTTAGGGCTGCGAACAATATTGTAATCTTTTTCAAGCAGCTGGAACAGCCACTCCTTGATAATGGTCTTGCCATTGCTGCCGGTGATACCGATCACCGGTACATGGAACTGCTGGCGGTGCCAGGCTACCAGCGTATGCAATGCCTGCATGGTATCTTTCACCAGTATAACGTTGGCTTCAGGATACTGTTCAAGCGGCAGGTGCTCGCTGACAATAAAATTGCGCACTCCCTTCTCATACAGATCGGGGATGTACTGGTGCGCGTTCCGCCGGGTGCTGACCAATGGAATAAAAAGCGAGGTTTCAGGAAAGATCAGTTTCCTGCTGTCCAGCAAAATATGCGCTATCTCCGGAATTCCTCTGTCCTGTAAAAGTTCCCCCTTCAGGATCTTACTGATATTTGCTGCGTTGTACATAATGTGAATTAGCTGTTAGCATTTAGCTGTTAGCTGAATGCTTTTTTGCATGGTTTTCTTCTACTTCCAGTTTTTCAGGCACTCCTTTCTTCTGAAAGAAAACAGAATACAGGATAGAGCCGCCCAGGCATGATACGATCACGATCAGTGACACGTACACCGGCATACGGAAATGTATAATTTCTGCCAGCATTTTAAGGCCAATGAATACAAGCACAATGGCAATGCCCTGCTGCAGGTAATCAAATTTATCCACTGCTCCCCTCAGCAGGAAGAACAGTGAGCGAAGGCCCAGTACGGCAAAAATATTGGAGGTATAAATCACCAGGGGCACCTGTGAAATGGCAAACACGGCAGGAATGGAATCCAGTGCAAATATAATATCCGTAACTGCCAGCATTACCACTACAATGGCCAGGGTGGTAAAATACACTTTATCGCCTTTTTTGATAGTGAACCTGCCATGCGGCTCTTCGTGGGAGATACGCATGTATTTACTCATAAAGCGGTAGGCAATGTTCTCTTCGGGTTTGAAATCGTCCTGCTGATCTACTACGAACATCTTTACACCGGTATACACCAGGAAGGCGCCGAAAATGTAGAGTATCCAGTTAAACTGGGCAATGAGGGCTGTACCGATAGTGATAAAGATGGCGCGGAATACGATGGCCATCATGATACCGATGAGCAGCACGCGTGCGTAGCTGGTTTCTTTTACTTTAAAGAATCCGAATATGAGTATAAATACAAAGATATTGTCAATAGAAAGCGACCATTCCATCAGGTAGGCGCTGAGGTAGCTGATAGCAATGTCAGCGCCATCCTCAAACCATACAAATACGAAAAAAGCGAGGGAAAGTCCTACCCAGAAAGAGGTTTGGATAAGGGCCTTTTTAATGGATACAGTGGTAGATTTTTTACTCAGTAAACCAAGATCAAAGATCAGGGCCAGGACGATAACAATGCCAAAGATCAGATACGTCCACTGTGTGGGTGTCATGCAGCCGGTTGTTGTTTAGTGAACAGCAAAGATAATGGATATAGTCAATAGTCCATAGACTGCCCTGTACTACAGGTGTTGCAGCGTAATGCCTGTAGTATAGCTAACACATGTAATAATTAGAACATGCAATGGACCATGGACAGACCATTACTCAAACCTGCGCTGACGGATAAACTGGAACACCATTGCAAACAGCAGGATGAGGCCGACAGGCACCACGAAGCAGATGATCTGCCATTTCGTCCGCTCCTGCTTTACTTTAGCGGCATCCAGCAGACGCAGCGTAACTTCCTTGTTGCGGGTTTCCATGATGCCGGCGGTATTGGTAAGATATTCCAGGCAGTTAAGGAAAAACTCTTTATTGGCAAATACGTAGTCAGGATTGAAAGCATTGATGCCCATCTGCAGGGGGCCGTTCTTGCGGGAAACAGCATTGGAGATGATATCGCCATCGCCCACCACGATCATCTTACCGGGTGCAGGAGCGGCATCCAGGAAGGGCTGACCGGAGGCCTGTGTGATAGCCGCCTGCTGCGCCCGGTCAAGCCGGTTGCGGAACAGGGAGGTAAAATGACCTTCCAGCAATACAGCCGCGGGAATAAAGGACTCGCGGAATTCGCGCGGGTTGGGCTTTGTACGGATGCTTTCCCAGGTGATCTCTGCGGGCATTCTTACCCGGCGGCTGCTGCGGGAGGAGGTGAGCAGGATGGTTTTGGTAATATCCCCGCCCTTGATCGTGTCTATAGAGCTGGTAAAGCGGCTCATCACCAGGTCCATATTTTTTACAATAGGATGGTTGCCGGTGGGCGAGAGCAGCGGGAAATAGGGGAAAGGCACCGGTTGTATCTGCGGTTTGTTGCCTACATTGCCTACCACCAGCGGTACGATATCAGATTGCAGGTCCTGGATCATGTCCGGGTTCACCCTTACGCCGTAGCGGAAGAGCAGGTCTTCCAGGTTGAGTCCGCGGTCAAACGCAATGAAGCGGCTTTGTTCCTGGAGGCTATCCATCGAGGCGTTCAGCACATCGAGGAACCAGATCACCTTACCGCCGTGCATAATGTATTGATCGATCTTCATCTTATCATCGTCTGAAAAACGGCTGGCAGGCTTGGCAAAGATGATCAGATCGAAATCTTTCGGGATATGTGAGTTGTATTGCAGGGAGATGGTATCCAGCGCATAGTTGGCCTGTACGGTGGTCAGTGCGTCGTAGACTTCGGCGCCCAGTGATTCGCCGTTGCCCAGCATGTAACCAACGAGGGGTTTATGCTCCTGCCGGAGCTTATAGATCGCGTTCACAAACTGGTATTCCAGCAGGGCTTCCGAACTGCCGATAGCGGCCTGAGGGTCTTGCCCTGCCTGGCTTTTCAGCAGGTTCACCCCAATGGTTTTGTCTTTATAGTGTACGAGTGCGCCGGGAAAGATCAGTTTCTCGCTGTAGCCTTCGCTGGCTTCCTGCTGTACCTGGAGGTTAAAGGGCATGATCCCTTTTTCTACCAGCTGCTGCTGAAAATCCATACGGGCGGAGTCGGGCAGGCCTTGTCCCGGGTTCAGGATGGAGAAGCGGATGTTTTTGCCGCCGTATTCCCTGAACTCTTCCAGGAGTTCCTGTGTAGATTGGGCCAGCTGCCGGAAGGCGGCGGGGTAGTCGCCCTTGAGGAACACTTCGATGGTGATGGTGCTGTCAAGGTCACGCAGCAGCTGTTTGGTGGCGGGGGCCAGGGTATATCTTTTTTCGGCGGTGAGGTCTGCACGGCCATGTACATATGCCGCCAGTACGTTAACCCCGATCAGTACAGCCAGCACGGCCAGCGCCCGCTGGAAATATTTCTTGCGGTTGCTTACCCCCTGCCATACACGGCGCTGCAGCGAGGTTCTGCTCAGGTAGAGCATCAGCACAATTACGCTGGCAAAATATACCAGGTCGCGGCTGTCTACCACTCCCCTGCTGATGGATGTATAATGGAACTTGATACCGGCCATCTGCAGGTAATAATCTGCGCCGCCTGAAAACGCCGGTATTTTACTCAGGGCGTCAAAGCCATTATAGAAAAGAAAACAGGTAAATACGGCTATTAGGAAAGACACTACTGCATTGGTGGTAATAGACGAGGCCCAGATGCCGACGGAGGTGAATACGGCGCCCAGCAGCAGGAGGCCCAGGTAGGAGCCGGCTATGCCGCCGTTATCGAGGCGTACCGGGGCAGTGCTGAGCTGGTGGATGGCCAGGTAATATACCCCGGTGGGCAGCAGGGAGATGAGCACGATTAGGGTGCTGGCCCAGTATTTACCCAGTACGATCTGCCACCAGGAAAGTGGTTTGGTGCTGAGCAGCTCTATGGTACCGGAGCGGAATTCGTCTGCAAAACTGCGCATGGTAATGGCAGGTATCAGCAGCAAATAGATGATGGGCGCCAGTTCGAACAGCGGATCGAGGTTGGCGTAACCAAAGTCCAGCAGGTTGGTATCCGGAAACACGAACAATAACAATCCGTTTGCCAGCAGAAAAAGGATAATGGCCACGTAACCGGTGATACTGCTGAAAAACTGGTGTATTTCCTTTCTGAAGATGGCTAGCATAAGAATTATTAAAAGTACAAATATATTAGAACGCTGGAATTCTTGCTCTTATTTTTCTTGAGCGGAATAAGCAGGGGCATTGGCGCCCGGAGTTCCGCAGATTACTGGTTACGGAGTAGCTATACGGATGCTATACCGGCTGCGTTTTACAGCGGAAATGGGGAAACAGGGCATTATTGGGGATTGAACAGGATAGGGTGCTTTGACAGTAACAGGAAAGGAGGGGATGGTTGCAGGTTTGGGTGTATGGCCCGGTAGTGAGACAGACGGCCTGTTAGCTGTTGCATCCGGCTCACAGCTAAGGGCAAAAGGCTGAGCGCTGGCTTAGTTCACGGCGCTTTCCTCGAACTTCAGTTCTTCCAGTCCGTTCTTCTTGCGGTAATCGTTGATGGCCGCTTTAATGGCATCTTCCGCAAGTACGGAGCAATGGATCTTTACTGGGGGAAGGCTGAGCTCTTCCACGATGTCCATGTTGTCGATCTTCACTGCTTCTTCCACGGTTTTACCTTTGAGCCATTCTGTGGCCAGAGAGGAAGATGCGATGGCAGAGCCACAGCCGAAGGTTTTGAACTTGGCATCTTTAATTACCTGTGTGGCGGGATCCACTTCTATCTGCAAACGCATCACGTCGCCACATTCAGGCGCGCCTACCAGACCGGTTCCTACCGTGCTCTTGCTTTTGTCCAGCGTGCCCACATTCTTTGGATTGTTGTAATGATCCAACACTTTTTCTGAGTAAGCCATTTTATTGAGCTTTTAGCTGTCGGCTAAAAGCCTTTAGCTTTTTTGGATATGGTCAATCAGCTAAAAGTTTTCAGCCGGCTTTGTTATTAAATGCTATGTTATCCTTTGTTGGTTGATCGGCCGGCAGCTTTGTAGCCAGAAGCAAACAGCTAATGGCTGACAGCTATCAGTGGTGCGCCCACTCAATAGAGTTCAGGTCCACCCCGTCCTTGTACATTTCCCACAGCGGGCTCATTTCGCGCAATTTGTTCACTGTCTCTGTCACTGCTGTGATCGTGTAATCGATCTGCTCTTCTGTGGTAAAGCGTCCCAATCCAAAACGAAGCGAAGAATGTGCCAAATCATCACCGAGGCCCAGGGCTTTCAGCACATAACTGGGTTCAAGGGATGCGCTGGTACAGGCAGAGCCGGAAGAAAGGGCGATATTTTTGTTAAAGCCCATCATCAGTCCTTCGCCTTCCACGTATTTAAAAGAGACATTGGTTACATGCGGTAAACGGTGAACGGGAGAGCCATTCACATATGATTCTTCCAGCTGCAGCAGGGCTTTTTCCAGCTTGTCGCGCAGCGCGGAAAGACGTTTGGCTTCGGCTTCCATTTCCTGCAGGGCCAGTTCACAGGCTTTACCAAATCCTACTATGCCGGGCACATTCAGGGTGCCGGAGCGCATACCTCTTTCATGGCCGCCACCGTCCATCTGGGCGGTCACCTTTACGCGGGGTGATTTGCGGCGTACGTACAGGGCGCCGATGCCTTTGGGCCCGTACATTTTATGTGCGCTGAACGCCAGCAGGTCTATACCATCTTTATGTACATCCACCGGTATCTTGCCAACGGCCTGCGTGGCGTCTGTCATCAGCAGCACACCGTGCTTACGGGTAATGTGGCTGATCTCGCGGATAGGATGGATCACGCCTGTTTCATTATTGGCGTACATAATGGCCACCATAATAGTCTGGGGCGTGATGGCTGCTTCCAGTTCTTTCAGATCAATGAGCCCTTCATGGTTCACTTTGAGACAGGTAACCGAAGCGCCTGTTTTTTCCAGGTGTTTACAGGTATCCAATACAGCTTTGTGCTCCGTTTCGCATGTGATGATGTGATTGCCTTTGGCCGCATACATTTCAAACACCCCTTTCAGGGCCAGGTTATCTGCTTCCGTAGCGCCGGAGGTGAAAATGATCTCCTTTGTATCGGCGCCTATCAGTCTGGCCACCTGTTCACGCGCATAGTCCACTGCCTCTTCTGCCGCCCATCCGAAAGGATGATTGCGGCTGGCTGCGTTGCCAAATGTTTCGGTGAAATATGGCAGCATGGTTTCTACCACCCTTGGATCGCAGGGCGTAGTAGCGTTATTGTCAAGGTATATAGGCAGTTTCATCATATGGATACAATACTTTATGTTAAGTTGGCAATCATTACAAATTTACCATTAAACTACAATTTTTTCCCTGACCCTTCATCTATATATCTGATAGGCGGATAGAATGCCTCTATGGGATTCCGGATTTTTTATGAACTTACCGGGCATAAAAAAACGTTGCATGCTGAAAGTTGAACACATTGGTATAGCGGTTGCTTCACTCCGGGATTCGGTGCCTTTATTTGAGAAACTGCTGAATAGTCCGTGCTATAAAACGGAAACAGTGGAAAGTGAGCAGGTACAAACGGCATTTTTCCGCCAGGGGGAGACCAAAATAGAACTATTGGAAGCCACCGGGCCTGACAGTGCTATTGCACGGTTCCTGGAAAAAAAAGGGGCGGGCATGCACCATATTGCCTTCGAGGTAAGCAATATTGAGGAAGAAATGCAACGGCTGAAGGCTGCGGGTTTTACCCTGCTGCAGGATAAGCCCAAACCCGGGGCTGATAATAAACTGATCTGCTTTCTACACCCTAAAGATACGGGCGGTGTGCTGGTTGAATTGTGCCAGGAGCAGGCTTAAGCGCTCAATTGTATACTTAAAAGTTTGCCCGCAGCGGGGCACCGGGCCAGGAGATAAACGCAGGAAACAATACCGGGAAAAACGCAGTTTTATTCGCATTAAAACCGGATAATATACGAGGGATTTACTTTTGGACGAATTTTTGATATTGAGTTGATAACCAGTTGATTGTTCGTGATGAAAAATTTTCCATTTTAGTAAATCCAAACATGATCCAGCCTCGTAAATAAGTATATAAAGGGCAGAGAAAGAGATAGCAAATGAGTGGGCCTTTGTAAAAATAAAAGCCGGGGGAGTGTAAGGGATGAACCGGGAAGGGGCTTTCAAACAAACAAGAACTTTTCGAGAGTGTTTACAGATATAGAAAATCGTAATTAAGCGTATTTCTTCTAAAAACGAAACTCTAAAGTTGGCATAGGTTATGAACACCTGCGGGTTTTTTAACTTGCAGGTCTTTTTTTTTATTATAACCCTGATTGTTATAACGCCGCGGGTCGGTGTTTAAGTATAGACACTTAAAAGTTTGAGCGTTTGAAGGTTTAAGTTGGCTTTGAACCAGGAGTATCCTTTCCGGTATCCGATCCCCCAAACTTTCAAACGCTCAAACTTTTAATTTCCCACCACTTTTTCCATGCCTATACTTCTTGAGCCTTTTACCAGTATGTAGGTATCTGTAAATTGCTGTTGCTGCAGCCATTGGGCCGCTGCTGCTGCATTTTCCAGGAACAGGTATGGATGCTGCACTTTGCTGAAGTCGCCTCCTACCAGTACAACAGCGTGCCAGTGCGTACGCTGCAGCAGATCTACCAGCGCCTGGTGCTCTTTCACACTATCTGGTCCAAGCTCCATCATAGCGCCCAGCAGCAGTACTTTCTTTTCTGCGCTGATACCGGTAAAGTTCTCAACAGCGGCCCGCATGCTGGAGGGGTTTGCATTGTAGGCATCCATGATCACGGTATTGGTACCTTGTTTCATTACCTGGGAGCGGTTATTGGAAGGCACATAGTTTTCTATCGCCTGCCTGATCCTGTCGCCTGGCACATTAAAATATAATCCCACGGTTACGGCAGCCATTACATTCGGAAAGTTATAGGCCCCTGTGAGCTGGGTTTGCAGGGTGCCTACCGTATCATCACTGGTAACTTTTACACCGAGGAACGCTGATGTAGCCAGGGGCTCACCGGTGCAATCGGCATCCTTTTCTCCGTAAGTGATCACCTCCATAATACCCTGGCTCATTTCCAGCAGGTAAGGGTAGTTATTGCAGACAAAAACGGAACCGTCATGATCCCGCAGGAAGTCATACAGCTCTCCTTTTGCCTTTCGTACGCCTTCTTCACTGCCAAAGCCTTCGAGGTGGGCCTTACCAATATTAGTAATGATGCCATGCGTGGGCCTGGCAATGCGGCAATAGCTTTCGATTTCATGCTGGTGGTTAGCCCCCATTTCTATAACGGCAATATCTGTATCCGGTGGTATGCTCAGTAAAGTAAGAGGCACCCCGATGTGATTATTAAGATTACCTGCCGTGGCAATTGTTTTATAGGTGGAAGCAAGCACTGTGCTTACCAGTTCCTTCGTAGTGGTTTTACCGTTAGTACCGGTGATGGCCAGTATCGGAATATCCAGCTTCATGCGGTGCCAGAGGGCCAGTTCCTGCAGGGTGCTCAGTACATCGTCCACCAGCATCATTTTATCCGGCCGTGTAAAGTATGATTTATCATCTATTACAGCAAGTGAAGCGCCCATATCCAGGGCGGTTTCCGCATAGGTATTGCCGTTGAAGTTGGGCCCTTTGAGCGCAAAGAAAATATCGTTTGGTTTCAGTTTGCGTGTATCCGTTTGAACACCCGGATGTTGGCGGTAGAAGCTGTATAACTCGGCGATACTCATAATCAACAAATGTATTTAAAATATAATTTGAATAATTTAGCGGGCCTTACCACTGATGAGGCAACCATTAAGAAAAGCGATGCGTATTAATCTACGTATAGCATGAAAAGGTCACATACACCAGCAAACAGCAGCAGACCTGCAACTTGTGAAATTACTATTGTTAAACAATTAAAAACAAATAAATCATCAGTTCATTAAAAACCCTTTTTGAGACACATGAAGACATATCTTGTATTGTTAGGCCTGCTGGCAGTGACCATGTATAGTTGTACGAACAAGGAAGCCGCGGCGCCGGACACAGGTCCGGAACCGAGCGGTTGCGATGCGGTAGTGATCAATAGTTCGGATGTATATGCCACGATCTCTTCCAGGTGCACCAGTTGTCATAGCGGACCTACTGCGCCGCTTGGAGCCGATTTTTCCACCAAGGCCAAGTTCGTAAGCTTTGTATCTGCCAATACTACCATCTTCCGCCTGCGGGTACTGAGCGCCCAGGCAGATATGCCTCCCGGCGGACAGCTGAGGCAAAGTTTACGGGATTCCATCAGTTGCTGGATAGACAAAGGATTGCCGGAGTAACAGCCATTGGCCATTGGAGCGATTTACACTAAAATTTTTTGTACGCATGAAACGAATGCTTTTAATCCTGGGTATAGTACTGGGAACAGTGAATGTTTTTGCGCAGGACATCTACTCCTGCCGTAATGCCAGTTTTTCCTTCTTTTCATCCGCACCAATGGAGGATATCGAAGCTAAAACAGATAAAGGCGTTTCTGCCATCAACCTGAAAACCGGGGCCGTGTACTTCAAAGTGCCTGTGAACACTTTTCAGTTCCGGAAAAAGCTGATGCAGGAGCACTTTAATGAAAACTACCTGGAAACGGATAAGTATCCCTATGCGGAGTTCAAAGGAAAAGTGGTGGAGCCGGATGCGGCAAACCTTAGCAAAGACGGCACACACGACGTAATGGTGGAAGGCGTGTTGTCACTACATGGAGTAGACAAGACCTACCGGGAAAAAGGCACCATTACAGTGCAGAACGGACAGGTTATTTCTGCTTCCAAATTCAATGTAAAACTGGCAGATCACAAGATAAAAATACCTACTCTGGTGATCAAGAATATAGCCGAGGTAGTAGAAGTAACAGTAAAGGCAACCTATGCCAGGTAAGCCGGCTGCTGTTGTTCGCTACCCGTACCTTTTCATATTTAATAACAATTCATCTGCTATACAAACCAAAGATCTATGAAGGCGATAAGTCTGTTACTGATAAGCTGCGGCCTGTGCATCACCAGCCAGGCGCAAGACGATCTGAGCACAATGTTCAAGGATTCCACCGGCCACCAGCCGGTGATCGGCACTTTTAAATCGACCCGGATCATTATGGGGCATTCTAATGAGACCCTGAAAAAGCACGAGCTGGATTTCAGGGTAGCGCACCGCTTTGGAGATGCCGGGGGCTCTTTTGGCGGCGGTAAGACCGCTTTTGGCCTGGATAACTCTACCGACATCCGGATCGCTTTTGAATATGGCATCACAGACGACCTCATGATCGGCATCAGCCGGGCAAAAGGATCGGGAGACCTGACGCAGATATTTGAAGGCCTGGCCAAGTACAGGATACTGAAACAAACAACGGATGATCATATACCTGTATCATTGACCGTATTTGGCAATGTTACCGTAAGCACAATGTCGTCCAACGATGATGCCACTTCGCCTTCGCATTTTGACGAGTTCACCGACCGTATGACTTACGTAGGGCAGGCCATCCTGGCCCGTAAATTCGGGGAAAGGCTCTCGCTTACCTTATCTCCCACCTACGTACACCGTAACCGTGTGGGTTATATGGATCAGAACAATATGTTCGCACTGGGGGGCAGCGGACGGGTGAAGCTGTCTAAAAGGCTGGCTTTTATTGCTGAATATTACTACCCTTTCCGCAGCCAGAGCAGCAAGGATTATTACAAGTCGCAGGGTGTTGAGTTCTTCAACCCGCTGGGCGCCGGACTTGAAATAGAGACCGGAGGTCACGTGTTTAGTGTTAACTTTACGAACTCCACGGCCATACTTGAAAACCAGTTCATACCTGAAACACGGTCATCCTGGTTACAGGGACAGTTCCGTTGGGGTTTCAACATTTCACGGAGATTTTCGCTATTCGGTAAAAAAGATTGGAAAAAATAAGGTGCCGTATTAAAGAACATTCCTGGCTTGCCCGGAGGGCGGCCCATCAACTGGGCGCCCCCCGGGTAGCCATTGTATTTGGCCATACCATACACCTGCACGGGGTAAACCGGCAGGAATTCCTGTGGGATGAAGCCTGGGTGAGGCATGAAGTTTGTCATGTAAAGCAATACAGGCATTACGGCTTTCTGCGCTTTATATGGCTGTACCTGCTGGAGTACTGGCGCTGTGGCTACCGGCAAAACCGCTTTGAAGTGGCGGCCAGGGAAGCCGAAAAGGATGAGGGGATGATCACCGGCGTTGAGTTTGTGTAGCGGCGCTTAACGGCTGTTAATTAATGTTAAAGGGTGGTTAAAGTGTGTCGGTATAACACATAAATTTTAGCCCGACTGGATTTATTTTCCTTATTTTTACGTTAAAGGAAAGGTTCTTATGGTAAAAAAGGTTACAGAAGGTATCACGATCAGCGTGGAGACATTCTACCAGCCTGATTATTCCAATCCCGTTGGAAGCGAGTACATGTTTGCCTACCGCATTACTATAGAGAACAACAATACCTTCCCTATCAAGCTTCTTCGCCGGCACTGGTATATTATAGACTCCAACGGTACGCACCGTGAAGTGGAGGGAGAGGGCGTAGTGGGCGTTCAGCCTTTACTGGCCCCCGGGGAAAGCTACCAGTATGTTTCCGGTTCAAATCTCCGCACAGAGATCGGTAAAATGTATGGTACTTACCAGATGGAGAATCAACTGAACAAGAAGCTGTTTGAGGTGAAGATACCTGAGTTCCAGATGGTAGTGCCTTTCAAACTGAATTAGCAGCGTTCAGCTGTTAGCCATTAGCTGTTAACCATCGCAGCGAATATCCCCTTTTCACGAACCGCTCCATCTTCTATTATCTTGGTCTGTACTTAGCTTCGTTGAATATTTCCGCCAGATTTTTATTTTCCATTAATTGTTGCAGGGACAGCTCCGGATGTTTGTCCATGTAGCTTTTTATGATCTGTAAGCCCACAAAATAACCGATACGGCCGGGAGCGCCTGCGGGCATACCCTGCGTGGTGGGGCCATCGCCCATGAAGTGCATGGCTTCCTGCCAGTCTGATTTGTACAACAGTTCGTTCTGTATAAAGTATTGCCAGATCATGCGTTCATTTTCGTGGCAGAATTCCAGCTGCTCTTTCGTATAGCCGAGCCTGATGGTATCCGGTATTTCGGGTAATATTTGTTCCAGCAGGTATTGCTGTTTGCCAGCCGCCACCATTTGTTCTACCAGCCTGGAGCCGGGAGCGGGCAGCGGGTAACGCTGCTGCGCCAGCGCCTGAATGGAGTTGGTGCTGATGTATTCGGGAGAAAAGCGGCGTACCATATAGGCCGGGTAATCAGGCAGGCTTGCATATACCGGGAAATCGCTGCCCAGGTACATATCCAGGCCTATGCCCAGTATCGTGTCTATTGTTACTGCTCCGTAATTGCCGATGGCTGAGATAAAGCTTACTACCCGGGGCACTTTAAAATCCGGAAAATAATATTTCATATAGCGGAAGCCCTGGGCCAGCTCTTTTTCCAGCGGTGCAAGGTTGGGAAACTTCTGCTGAACCGTTTCCTGCAGGAAGCGGAAGTCTTTGTGGGTGAGCAGCATCCGCATTTGCAAAGGGATCTGCCGGGCACTGTCATTATAAGCGCCAAATTCCATGATATGCTCCACATAGGCAGGCAGAAATACCGGGTAACGCGCCTGCAGGGATTGCAGGCCTTCTGCCACATGGCTGGTATCTATTTGTATCAGGTCCTGGTCAAAGCGGGCTACGCTAACGGTAACCGGTATATGGCTAACATCCGGCACTTTTTTACGTGATTTACAGGCAGCGTATGTTATCAGCAGCAATACAGCCAGCCAGCATGAACCCGAAATTTTATTGATGTACCTTTGCATCGTTTTTATTAATGACGGGTAAAAATATCATTACCTTGTATTAAAAAAAAGAAAATTATGAGAAAGGCAGTTTGGATACTGGCATTATTGGGCATAGGAATGGCAGCAAAGGCACAGCAGCGGTTTTCAATGGACAGGGTAAGGCTGGGTTTTAAACTGGATCCTGCCATATCCATTCTGAACCCGCAGGATGCAGGGGCCAATCGTACAGGAACACGCCTGGGTCTGAGCTATGGCCTGATGGTAGATTTTTTGCTGAATGACGAAGGCAACTACGCTTTTGCCACCGGCCTGCAGATCAGTATGGGCGGCAGCACATTAAAATACGACGCAGGAAAAGGGCTGGACCGCTTCAAAACGAACCCTACCGAATATGTGATGAAGCTGCAGCATATTGAAATACCCGCCAGCATCAAACTCAAGACCACCGCTTATAACGGCATAGCATTCTGGGGACAGTTTGGCACGTACCTTGGATTCCCGATCCGGGGCCGGGCCAACGTAACCAGCCTGGATCAGCGTTACGAAAAGGAGAACATCCTGAGCAGCATCAGTAAAATAAACGCAGGCCTCTTACTGGGCGCGGGTATAGAATATCCCCTGGGCGAAAGGCTGACAGCGCTGATAGGACTGGGTTACCAGAACGGTTTTGTAGATGTTACCCGCAATTCAAGGTGGGATGACGGCAAAGTAAACCTGAACGGCTTTGCCCTGAGATTAGGCATGTACTTTTAAATTTTTGATATGAAGATTGTACTGGCGCAGCAGAATTACCACATCGGCAATTTTGAACTGAATACGGAAAAGATCATCAGCGGCATACAGGAAGCCATTGCCATGGGGGCAGACCTGGTTGTATTCTCTGAATTGTGCGTATGCGGTTATCCCCCCAGGGATTTCCTGGAATTTGAGGATTTTATTACCAAATGTTACGCCGCCATCGATACCATTAAAGCGCATACAGACCGTATAGCCGTTATTGTAGGCGCGCCGGCCCGCAACCCCCAGCGTGAAGGTAAAGACCTGTTCAATGCTGCATGGTTCCTGCATGAACAGGAGGTAAAGCATGTGGTGCACAAAACCCTGCTGCCCACCTACGATGTATTTGATGAGTACCGTTATTTTGAACCGGCATATGAGTGGAACGTGATTCCCTTCAAGGGAAAGAAACTGGCCCTCACTATTTGCGAAGATATCTGGAACCTGGGTGATAACCCCCTGTACCGTATCTGCCCCATGGATCAGCTGATTCTGCAGCAGCCCGATGTGATGATCAATATTTCTGCCAGTCCCTTTGACTATGATCATGACCAGGATCGTAAGGAGATCATCCGCGCCAATGTACTGAAGTATAAACTGCCGATGCTGTACAGCTGTACCGTAGGCTCGCAGACAGAGATCGTGTTTGACGGCGGATCGCTGATCTTTGACGCGCAGGGAAATATTGTGAAAGAGATGCCTTATTTCCAGGAAGCCCTGCAGCTGGTAGAGCTGGATGACCTGGTGAATTCCAGGCAGCCGGCGCCTGTGGTGCAGCACACGCCAATACGCGAACTGGTGTTTGATTATAACATTGACCGTATTTATAATGCGCTGGTATTGGGTATCCGCGATTATTTCGGGAAGATGGGCTTTACAAAAGCCATTGTAGCATCATCAGGAGGGATAGACAGCGCTGTTACACTGGCCATTGCCTGCGAGGCGCTGGGTAAGGATAATGTAAGGGCCGTGCTGATGCCTTCGCCTTATTCTACAGAACACTCGGTAGATGATGCCGTGGCCCTGTCAGAGAGCCTGGGTAATCCCTACGATACCATCCGCATCAATGGTATCTACCAGAGCTTCCTGGATGCGCTGGAGCCTTATTTTAAAGGCCTGCCCTTCAATGTGGCGGAAGAGAATACCCAGTCGCGCATCAGGGGGAACCTGGTGATGGCCCTTGCCAACAAGTTTGGTTACATTTTGCTGAACACTTCCAACAAAAGTGAGCTTAGCACCGGCTACGGCACGTTGTACGGCGATATGGCCGGTGGCCTGTCTGTGCTGGGAGACGTGTATAAAATGCAGGTATATGCCCTTGCCCGGTACATAAACCGGGACAAAGAGATCATCCCTGTCAATATCATAGAAAAGGCGCCATCGGCTGAGCTGCGGCCCAATCAGAAAGATTCTGACAGCCTGCCTGATTACGCGGTACTGGACAGGATATTGTACCAGTACATTGAACGACGGCAAGGCCCCCGGGAGATCATTTCCCAGGGTTTTGACCCGCAGCTGGTAGCCCGTACGCTGAAGCTGGTGAACACCAATGAGTATAAACGTAACCAGTTCTGCCCCATCATACGGGTATCTTCCAAGGCATTCGGCGTGGGGAGAAGAGTGCCGATAGTTGGGAAATATTTGAGTTAAATGCTAGCTGCCAGCTATTAGCTATTGATTTTAGCTATTGGCTTTAAGAGAGCCATCTGTACAACAGCATACACTGGCAGCTAATAGCTAGCAGCTAAAAGCTAAATCCTAACCGCTGATTTATTTATCTTAGCGCAAAATTTGAATTAATGTTACAGGTTCCGTTCATTCGTCAAAACAAGGAATTAGTATTGGAGCGGCTGGCCCACAAGCAGTTCAGGGAACTGGGCCTGGTAGAAGAGGTACTGGCGCTGGATGACAGGCGCAAGCAGTTAACCCTCGCTTATGATGAAACGCAGGCGAAGATCAAGATAGCATCGGAAGAGATCGGGAAGCTGATGAAGCAGGGGCTGAAAGACGAAGCGGAACAGCGCAAGGCCACCGTAGCTGCACTGAAGGAACAGCAGGGGCCTATCAACGATCAATTGAACGAAACAGAGAAGCAACTGCACGATACGCTGATCAGACTGCCTAACCTGCCTGCCGCTATTGTGCCTGCAGGGAAAACACCGGAAGAGAACGTGGAAGTAAAGAGTGGAGGCGATAAACCTGCCTTGTCTGCTGATGCCGTACCTCACTGGGACCTGGCAAAGAAATATGACCTGATCGATTTTGAGCTGGGTAATAAGATCACCGGCAGTGGTTTCCCGGTTTACAAGAACAGGGGCGCCCGCCTGCAGCGTGCATTGATCCAGTATTTCCTGGACTATAATATCAGCAAAGGATATACGGAGTATCAGCCGCCTTACCTGGTAAATGCAGATACGGCCTATGGTACCGGTCAGCTGCCCGATAAGGAAGGCCAGATGTATTTTGTAGGTGAAGATAAACTGTACCTGATACCAACGGCTGAAGTGCCGGTAACCAACATTTACCGCGACGAGATATTAAAAGACAGTGAACTTCCCGTCAAAATGACTGCTTACACACCCTGTTTCCGCAGGGAAGCCGGTTCTTACGGTAAAGACGTAAGAGGCCTGAACCGCGTACACCAGTTTGATAAAGTGGAAGTGGTACAGCTGGTACATCCGGATAAATCATATGCTGCGCTGGATGAAATGGTGGCGCATGTAGAAGGCCTGGTACAGAGCTTAGGCTTACCTTACCGCATTTTACGCCTGTGTGGCGGTGATATGGGCTTTACTTCTGCGCTGACCTATGATTTTGAAGTGTATAGCGCAGCGCAGCAGAAGTGGCTGGAAGTAAGTTCTGTATCCAATTTTGAAGCATACCAGGCTAACCGCATGAAGATACGTTTTAAAGACAGCGGCGGTAAACCACAGCTGGTGCATACCCTGAACGGCAGCTCCCTGGCCTTGCCGCGTATACTGGCCTGTATACTGGAAAATAACCAGGCTGCAGATGGAATACATATACCACAGGTGCTGCAGCCTTATTTCGGGGCGGCAGTGATAGCGAATTGATAATTGATAATTAATAATGAAAGATCGTTGGACAAGTGCTGCAGGCATGGCCCAACGATTTTTTTATGAGACGGCTTTTGGTTTATTTTAACTTTTAAGCCAGGTTACCTTTACAGGATCCGGTGTATACACTGGAAACCTATAACACTATGCGCCCTTTACTATGTTATCTCCTCCTGGGAGCTATAACGCTGGTTGCCTGCCAGGCCAATATGGAAAAACGGGTCAATGCCAGCGAACCTGCTGCAGCCTACGAAATCGCGGCAGATTCCACACAGTTCTCCAACGACATTGCAGCGCTAAACTCCCCTTCCAGGAAAAGGATACGAACGGCGGATGTACGATGCCGCGTAAACAATGTATTCAATGCTACCGCAGCACTGGAACAGGCCGTATTAAGTATGAATGGCGTAATAGTGGAGAGTACGATGCGTAATTCCTTTGGCCGCCTGAGTGAAGCGCCTTACAGCGCAGATTCGATGAAACGCATACAACTGTACACCCCTACCGCCTACCTTACTTTGCGGGTACCCGCAGCCGGCCTTGATTCCATTGTTCGTATCCTTACCGCTATGTCTTCTTTTATTGAGCACCGTACGCTGAAGGAGCAGGACAAAACGCTGGATTATCTTTCCAATGCATTAAAGAATAAAGACACTGAAAAGAATGCCGACCAGCTGAGCCCCGGGAAAAACAGTACACCGCTGGATGTAGCAGCTTACCAGGATGCGAAACGAAACGTGGCCATTGACCGCAGGATCATTAACCTGGGTATCCTGGATGATGTAAACTATGCTACTTTTTCCGTACAGCTTTTTCAACCGGAGGTAGCAGACATACAGGTAGTGGTAGACCCGGGGAAAGTGGTGCGTGCAGGCTTTGGAGCCGAGTTGCTGAGTGCAGCTGGCGATGGTGTGGAGATCTTCCGGAATGTATTTATTTTCCTGCTGCGTTTATGGCCCTTCTGGATAGCAGGCGCCGCGGGCTGGTATTTGTACAGGCGGAAGTGGGGCAATGTAAGCGTTAAATAACAACAAAATTCTTGGTATTTTACAGGTATGCGCCATTTCTTATCCAACGGACAGGTATTGTTGATCCGTCCCGCCAGTGAGGCAGATGCACCAGCATTACTGGCCAATTTCAGGCAGATCACACTTGAGACGGATTTCCTGTTGTCCACTCCGGCAGAAGCACAGGCCATAGACCTGCATGCAGAACAACAATTCATCGCTTCATTCGGAGATAACACCCGGCATTTATTGCTGGTGGCAGAAGCCGGCGGACAAATAGTAGGCTCGGTGAGTGTACGGCAGGGCGGCTTTCGGAAGCAGCATCATATGGGAGAGATGGGTATTGCCGTACAGCATGCTTACCGGAACCTCGGAATAGGCCGCCGTTTGATGACGGCTATGTTACGCTGGGCAGAGGCGCACCCTTTTATCACGATCATTTATTTCAACGTAATGGCCAACAATGAAAAAGCCATACAGCTATACCGTAACTTTGATTTTATGGAATGCGGGCGTTTGCCCGGCGGGATCCATCAGCCAGATGGCAGTTATTCAGACCTTGTGATGATGTATAAGAAAATAAAATAGTGGACAGTGATTTAACCAATACTATGCAAACCTACACAGGGAAATACTATAACGGACAGACCGATGCCGCCGTGGATGCGGACATAACGTTAACGGCTAAGCAAATTACCATCACTATCCGAAATGCTGCGGACGCCGCCAGGCAGGTGCACTGGTTCTGGGAGCAGGTAAGGCAGGTCAAAGGTGAAGCAGGCACCGTGCTGGAATATCCCGGTTACCCTTTACAGCGCATTACCGTACACGCACTCACTTTTGCAGATGCAGCGGCATTTTACCTGGAGCGTAAAAAGAAGCCCGGCTTTTTTGCCAATAAAGGAAAGCTGCTTGTTGTCTCCATATTCCTGTTCCTGGTCACTGTACTATTGCTGGCATATTTGTGGTTCATACCTTTCCTGGCCGTTCGTATTGCCAATAATGTGCCCGTTAGTTACGAGGAAAAACTGGGGCAAAGCAGTTATGACGCCCTGATCAAAGAATACAGGATAAAGCCCGAAGCAACAAAGCTGGTGAATGAATTTTTCGGGCAGATGAAAGTGCAAACGCCTTATTCGGTAGAGATCACCGTGGTGGAGGATAAGCAGTCAAATGCCTTTGCGTTGCCGGGCGGACATATTATCGTGTATGACCACCTGCTGCAGAACATGCAACACTACGAGGAGCTGGCTGCATTGTTATCGCATGAGTATGCGCATATTGAAAAGAAGCACACTACCAAAACGATCTTCCGCAGCATGGGCACCTATATGCTTATTTCCCTGCTGTTTGGCGACCTGGGAGGTGCGGGCGCCGTGGTGGTAGAAAATGCCAACAGCCTGAAAAGTTTGCAATATTCACGCCGCCTGGAGAAAGAAGCGGACCTTTACGGATTACAGCTGTTGCAGGAAAGGCATATCGATCCCCGCGGGTTTGAGTGGCTGTTCAATACCCTTAAACAGGGTAACAGCCTGCAGCCTTCCGAATGGCTCAGCAGCCATCCCGATTTGAACAACCGCATCCGGTATATTAACCGGGAGATGCAGCCAGGCCCGGCTATCACCGATAGCACTTTGTTGCGTATCTTTATATCATTAAAACAGTAAGATGCAACGATATGACCGCCAGATAAGACTGGAAGGATTTGGAGAAGAAAAACAGCGGCAGCTGGGCGCATCCAGCGCGCTGGTAATTGGCGCCGGAGGCCTTGGCGTACCGGTGCTGCAATACCTGACCGCCATGGGAATTGGTAAGGTGGGCATCGTGGAGCAGGATAATGTTTCCATCACTAACCTGCAACGCCAGGTGATCTATACCATGGAGGACGAAGGTAAGCCCAAGCTACAGGCTGCCGTAAAGCGCCTGCAGCAACTGAACCCGGAAGTGGATTTTGTACAGCATCCTGATTTCCTCATGCCGGGAAATGCTTTGGATGTGATTGCGCCCTACGATATCGTAATAGACTGTACAGATAATTTCGGTACCCGCTACCTGGTGAATGACGCCTGCGTAATACTGAACAAACCTTTTATATACGGCGCTATTTACAAGTACGAAGGGCAGGTAAGCGTATTCAACTACAAGGGCAGCGCTACTTACCGCTGCCTGTTCCCCGAAGCGCCGCAGGCAGGTGATATGCTCAACTGCAGTGAGATAGGCGTGCTGGGCGTGCTGCCCGGCATTGTTGGCACCTACCAGGCCAATGAAGCGGTGAAAGTGCTTTGCGGCATTGGTGTGCCGCTGGCTAACCAGCTGTTAACGATCGATACCTTATACAACACCCATCATATTTTTGAAGTAAAGCCTGTACCCGGCAATCACAGTATCGAAGCCCTGCTGCCGGATTATGAACAGGGCCTTTGCAATACCCGCAGTGTACAAAGCCTTAGCGTGCAGCAGCTGCAGCAATGGCTGGATACGGGTAAACAGTTCCGCTTGCTGGATGTACGTGAAATGGATGAATGGGAGATCTGCCATATTCCGCAGGCCAGTCATATACCCATGCGGGCTGTTATGAACGCTTTACCGCAGTTACAGTTGTCGCCCGGCACGCCGGTAGTGATATTGTGCCATCATGGTATGCGCAGCCTGATGGTGGCGCAGCAGCTGGCGGCGGCGGGTTTTGACGCAGTGTATAATGTGGAAGGAGGGATACATGCCTGGGCGCAGGAGATAGATGAGGAGATGATGACATATTAGCAGAAGTTTGAGGAGTTGGGACTATGAAAGAGATGTAAAAAACAAGAAGACAGTGACAAAGAAGAACCGGCAGCCGTAATTGATTACCCCCCTATCTCCGACATACTCACCATACGCTCATTATCCGATTCCGCTTCAAATCCATTGGCAAAACGGCGATGGATAGCCTGCTGTAACTCCTGCATCAGGTGTGCATCTGTTGCGCCTGCACGAAGCAGGTCTCTCACATTAATGGCATCTTTTCCATAGAGGCAGGTTTTCAGTCCCCCGGTGGGCGTAATACGAATGCGGTTACAGCTGCCGCAGAAAGTACGGCTGTAAGCGGGTATCACGCCTATCTGCCCCTGGTGACCGGGAACATGGTAGTTGATGGAAGTGGCATGGGGCGCATCCGCTATTTTTTCCATGGGGTATGCCGCGCGGATGGTATTCAGTATATGTTCATAGTTCCACAGCGGTCCGGAGAAGGTCTTGCCATGGCCATTAAAAGGCATTTCTTCTATAAAGCGAACCCCAACCGGGTAATCACGGGTAAGGGCCGCAAAATCCAGTAATTCCCCCGTATTTACACCATCCATGACCACTACATTGATCTTCACTTTCATATTATGTTCCAGCAGGGCATGGAAGGTGGCCATCACGGCCTCAAATTCATCACGGAATGTGATCTGTTTGAATTTGTCGCGCTGGAGGGTGTCCAGGCTCAGGTTAATGTTGCGGATACCGAGGGACTGCAAAGCGGGGATGAAGGAGCGGGTTAATACGCCGTTGGTGGTAATGGAGATCTGTTCTATACCGGGGGTAGCAGACAGCTTTTCGAGCAGGTGCAGGAGGTCTTTCCGGAGGAAAGGCTCACCACCGGTGATGCGCACTTTACTTACGCCCCGGGCAGCCAGCAGCTGCATCAGGTGGAGGATCTCCTCGTAGCTGAGCAGCTCACGGCGTTGCAGGAACTGCATATGTTCAGGCATACAGTAGGTGCAGCGCAGGTTGCAGCGGTCAGTAACCGCCAGCCTAACGTAGTTGATCGTCCTGTTGTGCGCGTCTTTCAGCATTCCATTCAGCAGTTTTGCCCCGCCAGGGGATTATCGAAAGCCTGGCTTTCGTCTTCATCGCGTTGGGTAAGGCATTTAAAATCTTTTTCCACCAGTATGGTAAGCCGGGAACCGTCTGCATTGGGCAGTTCCGCTTCGATGCCTACCTGGTCTGTTTCAGTCCATTGCTTTACCTGCTGTTGTGGTAGGGAGAGATGGAGGCCGAAGGCTTCCAGCTTAACGGCGGCGTTGGCAATATCTTTGGCCTTTATACAGAAATGCAGGGCCTGTGCCCCTATTGTGGTGTCCGCATCTATTTTCCCGGTCTGCTGCAGGGCGTTAACGTCCTGCTTATCGAGCCGGTAACGGATGGTATTTCCCCTGATCCTGATCTTCATGTGTGCAATACTCCTTGATATTCAAAAATACTATTTTAGACAGGGTATATTGTAGTTTTAATGCAATAATTTGCAGTAGCGTATGAAAGTGTTATTATTTGGCATAGCAAAAGATATTGCCGGCGCCCCGGTGATCCAGGTGGATACGCCGGTTACGCAGGTTGCAGGCCTGCGGGAGTACCTGTACGGGCGGTATCCGCGTTTGCGGGAGCTGCGCTCCTGCATGATAGCCGTGAACAAAGTTTATGCTGCAGACGGCGACGCCCTGCAGCCGGGAGATGAAATAGCCGTAATACCGCCGGTAAGCGGAGGATGACCTATGGACTTACTAGTACAAATAAAAGACAGTATCACCGTTCAGGAAGCGGTTGATTTTGTACAGTCGCCCTCCTGCGGGGGAGTGGCCGTATTCATCGGTACCGTCAGGAATGAAACCAGGGGCAAAAGCGTACAGAAGCTTTATTTTGAGTGCTATACGCCCATGGCGCTGTCGGAAATGGAAAAAATTGCCCGCCACATTCAACAGGAAATGGGCATTCAACGAATAGCCATTTTACATGTAAGCGGAGAAAAGCTGCCGGGTGAGACCGTGGTAGTGATAGCCGCCGCAGCACCACACCGGGGGGCTGCATTTACCGCCTGCCAGTATGCAATAGATACCCTGAAGGAAACGGTTCCCATCTGGAAGAAGGAATATTTTGAAGATGGAGAAGTATGGGTAGCAGCCCATCCGTAATACTGCATTAAGCCTTTAGCGTCTTAATAGCTTCCTGCATTTCTTCCGGCGTATTGGCATTGAATTGCTCCCCTGCATAGGGATTTTCCAACACTTGTATATCGGTTTGTAATAAGGCTTTACGCGGGCAGGATTTGCCTGCTGCAACACTTTGTGCCAGCACTTCCAGTCCGCGGGGCTCCCATATGGCAATTAAAGGCTCAGGAAGATGGTTGACCGGGCTGATGAAGGCGGTAGCAGCTTTTCCCGGGTTGCGGTGAGCTGCCAGGTATTCCAGGCTCTGGTGGCTGATCAGGGGAAGATCGCAGGCAAGTACGAACCAGGCGGCATCCGGAAAGGCAGCGCTTGCGCTCAGCAGGCCGGTGGCAGGGCCCCCACCCCGAACGCTGTCAGTGATCAGGGGGGCCGCCTCGCTGAAAACAGCTGCCTGGTCAGGTCTGCAGGAGATATACACCTCCGGTACGATGCCTTTCAGCAGCGTTAGCAGGTATTGCCATTGCGGCATGCCGTGATAGGAGATACTGCTTTTATCCTGCTGCATGCGGGTACTGTAGCCGCCACATAATATGAGCCCTTTTAATTCCATATTGCTAAGGTACTAATACATCACGTTTTCCGCCGGTTTTGCTGATCAATCTGGTTTCACGGATAACCATCTCGTGGGTAAAGGCTTTGCACATATCGTACACCGTAAGGGCAGCCACGCTGGCGCCTGTGAGGGCTTCCATTTCCACACCGGTTTTGCCGGTGGTTTTTACCGTACAGCGTATCACGGCTTCTTCATTCAGCAGCTGGATCTCTACGCCGCAGTTATCCAGGAGCAGGGTATGGCAAAGCGGGATCAGCTCAGGTGTTTTTTTTGCCGCCATAATACCGGCAATGATCGCGGTCTGGAACACAGCCCCCTTGCGGGTATTGATATCCCCGCCGCTGAACTCCCGGCGTATGATCTCCGGCAGCCATACACGGCTTTCAGCAATGGCTACACGAATCGTACTGCTCTTGTCACTGATGTCTACCATAGCCGGCTGGTTCTTCTCGTCAAGATGAGAGAACTGCTGGGGGGTTGATGTATTGGACATAATGCGATAAATTTACAACACACTTATAAGTTGTTAGTAATTAGTCATAAGTCCTTAGTGCATGTCGCGAATAGTCGCATTAACTAACAGCTGACGGCTAATGATCAACAACTTTCACTCAAAGTTAATACAATGCTACTAGATGTTTCTACTGCCTATGCTGCTGTGATGAAGTCGGTACGCGACCTGGGCACCGAAAAGGTGCCTTTTATGGATGCCGTTGGCAGGATATTGCGGGAACCTGTAGCGGCAGACCGTCCTTTTCCGCCCTTTAACCGGGTAACCATGGATGGGATTGCCATTAACTTCGGGGAGAGTTATGCCAAAGGGCAAACCATATTTGGTGTAGAAGACCTGCAGGCGGCAGGTATGCCCGGCAAACAGTTGTCCAATATGGCCAACTGCCTGGAAGTGATGACAGGAGCCGTATTACCTGATCTGACAGATACGGTGATACCCTATGAACATCTACAGGCTTCAGAGCATGAAGGCTTCCGCCGTTTTACTATTACACAGCCCGTAATACCGCAGCAGAATGTACATTGGGAAGGCACGGATGTAGCTGCCGGGCAAACCCTTATTGTTGCAGGCACCAGGATCACCGCAGCGGAGATCGGCGTGCTGGCCACTGTAGGCAGACACCAGGTAAGCGTAGGCCGCCTGCCAAAAGTAGCCATCATTTCTACCGGCGATGAACTGGTACCTGTTGCAGCTACACCAGCTCCGCACCAGATACGTACCTCCAATATGTGGACACTGGCCGCTTCCCTGCGCGAGCTTGGCATCCGGGCAGATTGCCATCAGGTAGAAGATAACCAGCAGGCCATTACTGAACTGTTGCAATCCCTGCGGCATGCGGATGTTTGGATCTGTTCAGGCGCCGTATCCGCAGGTAAGTTTGATCACCTGCCGCAAATACTGGAAGGGCTTGGTATGCAACGTATATTCCATAAAGTAGAACAACGCCCCGGTAAACCATTTCTCTTTGGCGTGATGCGCGAAGGCCCGGTGGTATTTGCCCTGCCAGGCAACCCGGTATCCGGCTTCATGTGTTACTACCGTTACGTGCAACCATGGATACTAAGCGCTATGGGACAGGAACCTCCGGCACCATCCTACGCGGTGCTGGGAGCCGATATATTGTTTGATAAACCCATGACCTACTTTCTACCGGTGCAATTACAGCTGCAGCCCTCCGGCCTGTGTAAAGCGATACCGCATGCCTACCATGGCTCTGGTGATCTGGCAAGCCTCCTCAAAGCAGACGCTTTTATGGAATTGCCCGCCGAACAAAATACATTCAAAGAAGGAGACACGTTTCCAATCTGGAAGTTTAAATAGTTTGTGCGATTAACGTCACCCCACATTACAGGCCTCTTTCAAACCTTCAAACTCTCAAACGTGTGCTTATAATAACCGGTGGCTATTTTTATATTCCCCAGGTGTCTGTCCTGTTTTCTCTTTGAAGATCCTGGTGAAATACGACAGGCTTTCAAAGCCTGTTTGCGCGGCTATCTCCGCCAGCGGCTGGTCTGTATTTCCCAGCAGGAACTGCGCCCGCTCTACCCGCTTTAACTGGATATAGGAAAGCGGCCGTTCTCCGGTATGCTCCCTGAACAGCCTTGAAAAATAATCTGCATTCTGATTGGCCTGCTGCGCCAGTGTGGCCACTGTAATAGGCTTATGCAGGTTGGTCTGGATATAATTGATGGCAGCTGATATCTTTGAATGGATAACAGATTCAGGCGCGTCAAAACAGTCAGGTGTGAGAAAGCGGGACAGCATTTGCAGCAGCAGCCCCTGGGTTTCCACATAAGCAGACAGCTGCATGTAATTGTTCAGTTCACGGAAGCTTTGCAGTACAGGATATTTTTCATACACCTTCGGGTCATCCGATCGTTTTAATCCCCGGTTGGGGTTGAGCTCCAGTATCCGTTTAAAATGCTCCAGGTCGGCAGGAATAGCGGGTATTTTCAGTATCCGCCGGTTGTTGGCAAAGAGTGATGTGCCATCCGGCGCTTCTTCTATAAATGAGATGTAGTACTGGCTCAGGTATTCGCCGCAGTAATAGTTACAGGTGGTAAAGCTGGGTACCATGTACAAATGACCTTTTTCCAGCGTGAAGGAACTGCCGGGATCATACAGCACACCATTACCATCATCTATCAGGTAGATACGATAAAATGTGCTGGTCACATTCTTATAGTTCCAGTTCACACCCAGTTGCACATAATCGACATTCAGGAGTGAAAAAGTACTTTTAAAAACCATCCTGTTCATATCGGTAAGGTAAGCTGGCACACGATCCTGGCTGAAATTAAGGATAAAAGTCGGATTTGTACAAAAAACTGTTGTGTTTGTATTACTATTTCCTGCCGGAGGGCGGTACTTTTAAGTAAATAAAACTATCAGCCGGGATGTACCTTCCACGTTATATAGTACGCTTTGCAGTGGTATGCTGCTGCCTGTATGCCTGCTCTCCTGAGTTGCCGGAAGATGTAGCTGCAGCTTACCAGGAGCTGCCGGAAAAGCTGGATTACAATAAGGATGTGAAGCCGGTGTTGTCAGACAAATGTTTTGCCTGCCATGGTCCTGATAAAGGCAAACAGAAAGCCGGCCTGCGGCTGGATATTCCTGCTGCTGCTTTTGGCGAGCTGCCGGAGAACCCCGGTAAGGTGGCCATTGCCCCGGGCAATCTGCGGGGCAGTGAGCTCTTTCACCGCATACTCTCCAATGATCCGGAGTATATGATGCCCTCGCCTGAATCGCACCTGCGTTTAAGTGCAAGGGAAAAAGCAGTGCTGATAAAATGGATTCGCAAAGGCGCCACCTATAAACCTCACTGGGCCTTTGTAAAACCAGAGAAGCAGGAGGTACCTGCTGTAGCCAAAGGCGCTGCAGCTCATAACGAGATAGATCATTTTATACTGGAAAGACTGCAGCAGGAGGGTATGAAAGCATCGCCGGAAGCAGACAGGGAACTCTTGTTAAGAAGACTGTCCCTGGATCTTACCGGCCTGCCGCCCAGCCTGCAGGAAATAGACGCTTTCCTGAAAGATACATCGCCCAACGCCTATGAGAAGCAGGTAGACCGCTTATTAAGCTCGCCGCACTATGGCGAGAAAATGGCGGTAGACTGGCTGGATGTGGCACGCTATGCAGACTCACACGGGTATACGGTAGACCGCCTGCGGGATATGTCGCCTTACCGCGACTGGGTGATCAATGCCTTCAACAATAATTTCCCTTACGATCAGTTCATCCACTGGCAGCTGGCGGGCGATCTTATGCCTCATCCCAGCAAAGAAATGCTGATCGCTACCGCCTTTAACCGCAATCATCCGCAGAATATGGAAGGCGGGATTATTGAAGACGAATTCAAGGCAGAGTATGTGGTAGACAGGACCAACACCTTTGGTGAAGCCTTCCTGGCTATTTCTATAGGCTGCGCCAAATGCCATGACCATAAGTTTGATCCCGTTTCGCAGAAAAGTTATTATGAACTGTTCAGCTTTTTCAACAATGTAAAAGAGGCCGGACAGATCTCCTGGGATGATGCCCTGCCCACACCTACCCTGCTGCTGCCTGATAAAGAGAAAGAAGCGCTGCTGCAGTATATGCAGCGTTGTGTAGACGAACAGGAGCACCAACTTGCAGCAGAGAAAAAGCAGGTGGCTGCAGCAGGCTTTGCGCAATGGCTGCAAAGCGGCGCCTACAAACAGCTGGCGCGCGAGTCAATACCCCGTGCAGGATTACAGGCATATTATACGCTGGATAATGCCGCGTTTAAGAACAGTGTGCATGCATCCTCCCACGGCAGTATGAAGCGGGAAACCGGCCAGGCGGGCGATGCGCCTGTGTTTACAGATGGCCACAACGGAAAGGCGCTGGTGCTGAACGGAGATACCTGGCTGGATCTGGGCACAACAGGTATATTCCGCCGTTCAACTCCTTTTAGTATAGGCATATGGGTGAGTATACCCCAGGCATTGAAAGAAGGCGTGATCTTTCACAAAGGGCAGGCAGAACGCTTGTATAATTTCAGGGGATATCATTTGTACCTGAAAGATGATCACCTGGAAATAAATATGGCACATACAGCCCCTTCCAATGCTATTACCAGGATGTCCAAAGCGCCTGTACCTAAAGACCGCTGGATACAGTTAACGCTTACCTATGACGGATCGTCCAGGGCGGCCGGGCTGCAATTGTATATGGACGGAGCGCCGCTGCCGATGGAAACAACAATGGACCAGCTCACTAAAGACATCCTCTTTATCAACGGTCCGCAACCAGGTTTGCAGATAGGCGGATGGTGGAGAGGCCTGGGCTTTAAAAACGGTAAGGCCGATGATGTGCTGGTATACAACCGGGTGCTCACGCCCTACGAAATAAAGATCATTGCAGGTAAAGCGCAATGGCCTGATATCACAGCGCAATCCCCGGATCACATATCCGCCGCCGGTTTGCAGGCACTGAAAGATTATTATGTAGCAGCGGTTGATCCCGGTGTGCAGAAAGCACAGGCAACGTTGCAACAGCTGCGCACCACACTGGCTGATTCCACCGAGCAGGTGCCTGAGCTGATGGTAATGCAGGAAATGCCGGAGCCACGTAAAACACATATTCTGCTGCGGGGCAACTATGATGCATTGGGAGAAGAAGTATTTCCCAACACACCGGAAGCTATCCTTCCATTTTCAAATAAACTGCCGAAGAACCGTTACGGACTGGCCCAATGGCTTACAGATAAAGATAACCCGCTTACCGCAAGGGTGGTGGTGAACCGCATCTGGCAAAACTTTTTTGGTACAGGGCTGGTAAAGACCTCCGGCGATTTTGGCAACCAGGGAGAAATGCCCAGTCACCCGGAACTGCTGGACTGGCTGGCCATCCACTTCCGGGGGTCTGGCTGGAATATCAAACAGCTGAATAAAATGATCGTGATGTCTGCCACGTACAGGCAGGATTCACGTGCAAGTGCAGCGGCCAGGGAAAAAGACCCGGAGAACCGGTTGTTATCTCACGGCCCCGCTTACCGTATGACCGCAGAGATGATCCGCGACAATGCACTGATGGCAAGCGGCCTGATGAACCTGCAGATCGGAGGCAAGAGCGTAATGCCATATCAGCCCGAAGGTTTGTGGGAGATCAACAATACCACCTATACACGTGATACCGGACAGGCGGTATATCGCAGAAGCCTGTACGTAGTGATCAAAAGGTCTGTACCCAATCCTACATTGGCCACCTTCGATGCAGGATCGCGCAGCTATTGCGTAGTGAAAAGACAGCAAACCAATACCCCGCTGCAGGCCTTGGTAACATTGAACGATCCTACCTTCATAGAAGCATCCCGGGTATTGGGAGAACAGATCACGAAAGCAGGCAACGGATCGCAGGGTATTATTGATGCCTACCGTAAGCTGACCGGCCGTACACCCGATGCAGCAGCAGTAAACTTACTGATGAAGTTGCGCGATGCTGAACAGGCAAAGTTCAGACAACATCCCGCAAAGGCAAAAGGCTGGCTGCATACCGGGCAATATGTGGCAGATAAAAAACTGGATGCCGCATTACTGGCTGCCAATGCGGTAGTGGCAAATACCATACTGAACTCAGATGCAGCCCTTACCAAAAGATAAATGCTTATGTCACACCATCACGATGATATATTCAAACTGCACACGCCTGATTTTGATCAGCTGAATAAAAAGCTGGACAGACGTACATTCCTGACTAAGACCTCTCTGGGCCTTGGCGCCCTGGCCATGGGCTCACTGCTGGGACGGCAGTTGTTTGGCAGCACGTCCAATGCTGTGAACACTGCGGCTGGTATGGAACCAGATATATTGAAAGCGCTGCCTCATTTTGCACCGAAAGCAAAAAGAGTGGTATACCTGTTTATGAGCGGTGGTCCCTCGCAGCTGGAAACCTTTGATTATAAACCTAAGCTGGCCAGCCTGCTGGGACAGGATCTTCCGCCTTCTGTACGCAACGGGCAAAGACTGACAGGTATGAGCGCCAACCAAAGCATATTGCCGGTGGCGCCTTCTATCTATAAGTTCAACCAGCACGGGCAGAATAATACCTGGGTAAGTGAGCTGCTGCCGCATACCGCTGCTGTGGTAGATGAGCTGTGTATTATTAAATCCCTTTACTCAGAAGCCATTAACCATGATCCTGCCATTACGTTTTTCCAGACCGGTAATCAATTGCCCGGGAGGCCGTCTATCGGGTCGTGGGTCAGTTACGGACTGGGATCAGATAATCGTAACCTGCCCACATTTATTGTACTGGTGTCGAAGAACGGCCAGAAAGATCAGCCGCTGTATGCACGCCTGTGGGGCAACGGGTTTCTGCCTTCCAGACACCAGGGCGTACAGTTCAGGGCAGGTAAAGATCCGGTGCTGTTCCTCAATGACCCCGAAGGATATGATGGTGCAGACAGGAAAGAGATGCTGGAATATCTCACTCAGTTGAACCAGCTGCAGAACAGCGCCTACGGCGATCCTGAAGTGGATGCGCGCATTGCACAGTATGAAATGGCATACCGTATGCAAACATCTGTGCCCGAAGTAATGGATGTATCAGATGAACCGGCAGATATATTCGAGATGTACGGTCCCGACAGCCGCGATCCGGGCACCTATGCCGCCAACTGCATCCTGGCCCGCAAGCTGCTGGAAAAAGATGTGAAGTTTGTACAGCTCTATCACCAGGGATGGGATCAGCATGGTAATTTACCCAGTGCCATTGCACAGCAGTGCAAGGCCACAGACCAGGCTACTGCCGCGCTGATTAAAGACCTTAAGAGAAGAGGGCTGCTGGAAGATACACTGGTGGTGTGGGGAGGAGAATTCGGGCGTACGGTATACTCACAGGGAAAGCTTTCTGCCACTGACTATGGGCGCGATCATCATCCCCGCTGCTTTACCATGTGGATGGCCGGAGCAGGTGTGAAAGCCGGTTTCAGCTATGGTGAAACAGACGATTTCAGTTATAATATTGTAAAAGATCCGGTACACGTGCATGATTTTCAGGCAACGTTGTTGTATCTTATGGGCATAGATCATGAAAGACTGACGTATAAATTCCAGGGCCGCCGCTTCCGCCTGACAGATGTGGAAGGCAAGGTGGTAAAGGATCTTTTAAGTTAAAACTAAATTCCATGCAATCCAACAGAAGAGATTTTATCAAACACGCTGCCATGGCCTCTGCAATAGCGGTAGCAAAACCTGTAGCCGGTTTTTCCATTCTCCATAAAGAACTGCAGCCGGATGAGGTCACCATCGGACATGGCGGATATACATACAAAGCAGACAAACAGTGGGCAAAGATCAGTGTGAACAGCACGCCCTTGTTCAACTGCCATGAAATGGTGCAGGACAGTAAAGGACGGCTGATCATGCTGGGCGATAGTACACGTAACAATATTCTCATCTTCGATAAATCGGGTAAGCTGCTGGACTACTGGGGAAGCGCATTTCCCGGTGGGCACGGTCTTTCCATTTCCAAGGAAGGCGGCGAGGATTTCCTGTTCATCACAGATTGCGGCTGGTACCAGGACAGAACAGGCGCCTGGAACCGCCAGGCAGGACAAGTGGTAAAAACAGACCTGAACGGACGGCTGATCTTTGCCATCGGGCATCCGCGCACCATCGGCATCTATAAGGACGATGAATATTTTCAGCCTACTGAAACGGCCATTGCGCCTAATGGCGATATCTATGTTGCAGATGGTTATGGTTCTGACTATATCATTCAATACAACAGTAAGGGGCAGTACATCCGCCACTTCGGCGGGCATCATAATGCCAATAAAGCACATAACCTGCAGAATGCGCACGGTGTGGCGATAGACAACCGTGATAAGAATAACCCGGTTCTGATCTGTACCTCGCGTGAAGAGAATTGTTTTAAAGTATTTAACCTGGATGGTAAATTCATTAAGCAGATAGATATGCCCGGTATGTATGTATGCCGCGCAGTTATAGATGATCATCAGCTATACGCAGGAGTTTGCTGGTCTAAAGATGCGAATGGCAAACGCTTTGACAATTCGGGTTTTGTTACCATACTGGATGCTGAGAACAAAGTAATATCCAATCCCGGTGGTGCAGCGCCTGTGTATAAGAACGGTGTGCTGCAGCCCACCCTGCAGGCTGCCAATCCTGTATTCCAGCATGGCCATGACGTATGTGTGGATGATGAGAAGAACCTGTACGTATGCCAGTGGAATGCCAACCATACTGCTCCTGTTAAACTAACGCGTGTGTAATGCTGCTGGACATTCTTACGTTTGCGGGATCTATGCCTGGCGCTCGCCGGCGGGCGAAACGTGATGGTATTTTAATCCAATACGCCAGAGACAAGGAGAGCACAGGGAGAAGACAGGTAAAATAGTACCAACGCAAGTAAAGCCCCGGGAGTATGTGGAGGGTATGTTGCAGGTATATGGAATGTATAATAATAAAAAGGGCCGTTGCTGATGAAGCGACGGCCCTTTTTATTATTATAGAAAGTGATCTTACAGCTCTATTTTATTCTGTTGCCTGGCAATCCTGTACAGCACAAAGCCCATAAAGGCAAAGAAGGCGGTAGCCAGTAAAAAGTAACCGCCCTGGCCCAGCGACCCTTTGAGCGTTTCTTCAAGATTCAGCCATGCCATCAGATCGGCGGTACCGCTAAGGCCAGAGAGCACTGCGATCAACACACCTGCAACAGCGCCGCCGGCCACCAGTCCGGTTGCGAACAGGTTGCCTTTACCCAGTTCTTCCTCTTCTGCAGATACCTGGATGTTCTTCTTTTTACGCTGGTTGTCGATGATACCACGGATAGCGCCACCGATGAAGATGGGCAGGGTGGTAGACAGCGGCAGGTAAGCTCCCACGGCAAATGACAGTGATTTAATACCGCACAGCTCCATGGTAATGGCGATAAACACACCTGCCAGAACAAATTGCCAGTCGAGGTTGAAAGACAGGATACCTTTTGCCAGGGTGGCCATCAGCGTACCCTGTGGAGCAGGGTAGTACTGGCTGCCGATGGCATGACCGGTTACGCCGTTCTGGATCATGGCCTGGGTGGGTTGATCCAGGAATTTAACGGTAAGGCCTATTACCACGGAAGAAACGATGGCGCCTACAAAGAGGGCCAGCTGCTGGTTACGCGGGGTAGCGCCTACAATATAACCTGATTTCAGGTCTTGCGAAGTGGCACCTGCATTGGCCGCCGCGATACAGATCATACCGCCTACTACCAGTGCCAAGGGCTCGTATATTTTACCGCTCCAGCCTACTGCAATGAAGAGCAGACAGGTACCCATGAGGGTGGCGATAGTCATACCGGAGATCGGGTTATTGGAGTTACCGATCAGGCCGACAATACGGCTGGACACCGTCACGAAGAAAGCACCAAATATCACTACCAGCAGGCCTACCAGCAGTTTCTGACCGATAGAACCACCGGGCAGCTGCGGAAGGAAAGCCATGAGTACCACCAGCAGGATGCTGCCGATAGCCACCACACGGATGTTCAGGTCTCTTTCAGTGCGGGGCACTTCGGCATCTGTGGTGCCGGTTTCGCCTTTGGTCTTGATAGAACCCAGGCTGCCTTTGAAGGATGCGATGATGGTAGGAATGGTTTTAAGCAAGGCAATAAAACCACCTGCAGCCACCGTACCCGCCGCAATCTGCCGGATGTAGGCATAATAAATAGCAGCAGAGTAATCCGCAAAGGTATGGGTAGCAGGATCCCAATTGCCTCTGCCACCGGGCGTGGTCAAACTGGCCAGGTAGCCCAGCTTTACCAGCTGGCTGGCTATTATATCAGCCGGTACCAGGGACGCCAGCAGCGGGATGATACAAAACCAGGCCAGTACACCGCCGGCTACCAGTACACCCGAAATCCGGGGACCAATGATATAGCCGATACCCATGTACTCAGGCGTGATCTCACCGCTTACACGGGCAGAGGGGAAGTATTTGTTAGCCTGTTTGGTCATGTAGAAAGGCACTTCGGCAATTACATGCAGCACTTTTTGCAGCAGGGCATAAGCGAATGCAAAACCAAGTCCCCAGAAGGCAGTTTTGGCAAATTCACCACCTTTCTCTCCCGCTATCAGCACGTCGCCGCAGGCCGTACCTTCCGGGTAAGGAAGGGTGCCATGCTCTTTTACGATGAGGGAGCGCCGCAGGGGGATCATCATCAGTGTACCCAATACACCACCAAAGATGGCGAGGGTAAGTATGGTGAAATAGTTAAAATAGTCGGCACTGGAGGGATCAGACAGGAAAAGGAAGCCGGGGAGGGTGAATACCACGCCCGCAGCAATAGACTCGCCGGCAGAACCGGTGGTCTGGATGATGTTATTCTCCAGGATGGTGGTTTTGAAAAACCTTCGCCCCAGGGTAATAGCCACTACCGCAATAGGAATGGAGGCTGTAACGGTAAGGCCTGCTTTCAGCGCCAGGTATACGGTAGCGGCGCCGAAAATAATACCAAAGAAGGAACCCAGGAGGATAGCCTTGAGTGTGAGCTCCTTCATCCTGACCCCAGGAGCAACAAAGGGTTTAAAGTTAGAATCTGCCATAGTTAATACTTGGTGTATGCTTTAGATAGAAGTTTATAAGTGTTATTAACGGGTGATGACGTCATTATCTTACACCATGCATCATCTTCTTCAGCAGGCCTGATAACAGGAACAGCAATACGGCGGCTACGCCGGGCAATATTACAAACAGCATGAAGAATTCATACAGGTTATGAATGGTGAAGCCGGCAAATTGCGGGTAGGCAGATGGCAGCTTCAGCTCTTTCAGTTTATCCTGCAGCTGGGCGGTAAGGTTAACCGTTCCATTCAGGATGCCGGGAAGGTCAATACCGTTTTCGGCTGCAGTATTGAACTTTTCGCCAGTGGGAGGCAGCAGGGTGCCCAGTGTGCCCGCCAGCGCATAGCCGGACGCATTAGATAAGAAGAATACACCCATCAGCAGGGAGTTGAAGCGTTTAGGCGCCAGTTTAGACACCAGCGACATACCGATAGGCGATACGCTCAGCTCACCTACGGTGTGGAACAGGTACAGCAGCAGGAACCAGATCACCCCTAATTTCTCATTGCCCAGGTTCTTTACCTGCAGTGCGATCACAAAATACCCGAGTGCCAGTACTGCCAGGCCGATGGCCTGTTTAACAGGAGAGATTGGGTCCATTTTGTGTTGCTGCAGTTTCAGCCATAACCAGCTGAATGGCAGGGCCAGGAAGATGAGGGTGAGCGACTGGGCATTCTGCACCAGGCTGGGGGGCATGTTCCACCCAAACAGGTTGCGGTCCATCTGCTGGTCGGCAATGAAGGTGAGCGAAGAGCCCGCCTGCTCAAAACAGGCCCAGAAGAATATAACAAAGAACGATACAATGTAGATCACGATAATGCGCTGCCTTTCCACGCTGGTCAGCGATTTATCGGAAAGTATCAGTCCGCCGAGGGCAAGACCCGTACTGTAAATAAACGAATACAGCACGTTCTGACCCGCTACCATATTAAAGAATGCCATCAGCAGCAGCAGCGCAGCAACAGTAGTCACCACCGCTTTCCTGGTAAAGTGCGCCTGGGCAGCCTCACCTTCCACTACGTCATGTTTTTGCGGTTTCAGTCCTACGCCTTTGCCTTCAGGGTTTACCACATACCTGTTCTTCAGCAAATAGAATAAGGTGGTGCCGATCAGCATGGCAATGCTGGCGGCCAGGAAACCCCATTTAAAAGCGGTGATGTCACGCACTTCCTTTCCGCCTTCAATATGCTTTACATCGCCCAGGATGGGGCAAATGGTAATTCCCAGCAGGGCCCCCAGGTTGATGCCCATATAAAAGATGGTGAAGGCAGAGTCCAGGCGGTTATCGCCTTTGGGATACAGTTGCCCTACCATGGAAGAGATATTGGGTTTGAAAAAGCCGTTGCCCAGGATGAGGACGCCCAGGGCCGTCCACATAGTGAGGCGGGCCGTTTCAACATTGGTAGCGTATAAAATGGCACTTACAAACATCAGCAGCTGGCCAAATGACATGGTGAGGCCGCCGATGATGATACAGTTACGGTTACCGAGGTAACGATCGGCCATAAAGCCGCCCAGCATGGCCGTCAGCCAGCCCATGCCCAGGAAACCGCCGTAGATAATGGAAGATTCTTCCTGGGTGAAATTCAGTGCAGACACCAGGAACAGGGTGAGCAGCGCCCTGTTGCCGTAGAAGGTAAAGCGCTCCCACATTTCAGCGGAGAACAGCACAAACAACCCTTTCGGATGTCCTTTGCGGGAGGTAGGAACAGGAATAACAGGCTCTTGCATTACTGCAGGTTGACTCATAGAAGGTCAGTTTTTGTTGGTGTGTTTAGTGTTATGTAGCGTTTTGCCAAGCGGCAAGATAAAGAAATTCAGATATCTGCATAAAAAAATGGTGTGTTTGGTTATTTTTTGAGCTTTCTTTGCAAAAATTTCGAGCGCAAATTCCAAGACCCAAATTCCAGATTCCAAACAATGTCTTGTTTACAAGCCGCTGTACGGAATATGAGACATAACGTTTGGATGTTGGAATTTGGGTCTTGGAATTTAGTATTTGGTATTTGGATTTTGGAATTTCATATGAAGGTACTACTACTTGGAAGCGGCGGCAGGGAACATGCACTTGCCTGGAAAATATCACAGAGCCCACTTTGCGAAAAGTTGTTCATAGCGCCGGGAAATGGCGGCACTTCTCAGTTTGGAGAGAATGTGAACATAGCTGTATCCGACATGGAGCAGCTGAAAGGTTTTTGCCTGCAGCAGGGAATTGATATGGTGGTGCCGGGTTCTGAGGAGCCGCTGGTAAAGGGTATCTACGATTTTTTCAAAACAGATGCCGCTTTAGCGCATATCCCGGTGATGGGGCCTTCCAAGGTGGGCGCCCAGCTGGAAGGCAGCAAGGCCTTTGCCAAGCAGTTCATGTTGCGGCACAATATCCCTACGGCTGCTTACCGTGAGTTCAGCGAAGAGAATTTTGAGGAAGGCGTGGCCTACCTGCAGCAACACCCGCTGCCGGTAGTACTGAAGGCCGATGGCCTGGCAGCCGGTAAAGGGGTGGTGATCCTGGATTCCAGGGAGGAAGCCATTACCGAGTTCGGGCAGATGATCAAGGCGGCCAAGTTTGGAGAAGCCAGTAAGAAAGTAGTGGTAGAGCAGTTCCTGACGGGGATTGAGCTTTCTGTATTCGTGATCACAGACGGGCATAGCTACCAGTTGCTGCCTACTGCCAAAGACTATAAGCGTATCGGAGAAGGGGATACCGGACTGAATACCGGTGGCATGGGGGCCATCTCGCCCGTGCCTTTTGCCGATAAGGCTTTTATGCAGAAAGTGGAGGAGCAGATCATCCGGCCTACAGTGGTTGGTTTGGCTGCAGAGCAGATCGTATACCAGGGCTTTATATTCTTCGGATTGATCAATGTAGGGGGCGAGCCTTACGTGATAGAATACAATTGCCGTATGGGCGATCCGGAAACGGAGGTGGTCATGCCCCGTTTAAAGAACGACCTGCTGGAGCTGTTCAGGGCCACAGCAGCCGGTTCCCTGGACGCTCAGGCAATACAGGAAGATCGGCGTGCAGCCGCCACCGTAATGCTGGTATCCAAAGGCTACCCGGAAGACTACGAGAAGGGCAAGGCCATCAACGGTATACCTCAGCAAAGCGGGAGCCAGCTGGTATTCCAGGCGGGTACCCGTGAGAATGGCGGCCAGCTGCTGACCAATGGCGGAAGGGTGCTGACCATTACATCGCTGGCAGACAGCCTGCAGGCGGCTTTGGCGCAGTCAAAGCAAACGGCGGAGCGCATTCAATTTGACGGTAAATATTACAGAAAGGACATAGGTTTCGAATTCGTATAGCAAGTATAGCAGGGAGGACAAGCATTACATGCCCCATATCAGCATATGATGGCGTTATACAGCAGATTGATTTTTAGTCACTCAGACAATTTTTAGATGGTTAGGGCGTTCTAGCGGACAGGCATCGGGAGTCGCCTGTAAGACGCTAACAGATACAATAAATAAGATTTTTTAATATTTAAGCGTATTATTGCTTAAACATCCAGATTTTGGATCGTATATTCGTTGGAATTATTCATTTTTGCATTCTAATTTTTGACCGTATCAAACAATGGGCTTTTTTAACTTTTTAACGCAGGAAATAGCGATAGACCTTGGCACAGCGAACACGCTGATTATACACAATGACCAGGTAGTGGTGGATGAACCTTCCATTGTAGCCATCGAGAGAGCGAGCGGCAAAATTGTGGCGGTTGGTAAAAAGGCCATGATGATGCACGAAAAAACGCATGAGTACCTGCGTACCATACGTCCCCTGAGAGACGGTGTGATAGCGGACTTTAACGCGGCAGAAGGAATGCTCCGTGAAATGATCAAGTTGGTTTATCCCAAGAAGCCATTGTTTTCGCCCAGCTGGCGTATGGTTATCTGCATCCCTTCCAGTATTACGGAAGTGGAGAAGCGTGCCGTACGCGATTCTGCCGAGCAGGCGGGCGCCAAAGAGGTATTTCTGATCCATGAGCCCATGGCTGCTGCGCTGGGTATAGGTATTGATGTAGAGGAGCCTGTAGGTAACATGATCATCGACATAGGCGGTGGTACCACTGGTATCTCCGTTATAGCATTGGCTGGTATTGTGTGCGACCAGAGTATCCGTATCGCCGGCGACGAGTTCACGGCAGATATCATGGAGGCGCTTCGCCGTTACCACAGCTTGCTGATAGGTGAAAGAACTGCTGAACAGATCAAGATACAGATAGGCTCTGCGCTGAAAGAGCTGGATAATCCGCCGGATGATGTGCCTGTGAACGGGCGTGACCTTGTAACCGGTATTCCCAAACAGATCATGGTATCTTACCAGGAGATCGCAGAAGCATTGGACAAATCCATATTCAAGATAGAAGAAGCCATCCTGAAGGCGCTGGAAACCACACCGCCGGAGCTGGCTGCAGATATTTACCGCAGAGGCTTATACCTCACCGGTGGTGGTGCGTTATTGCGCGGACTGGACAAACGCCTGGCCCAGAAGATAAAGCTGCCCGTACATGTGGCAGACGATCCGCTGCGCGCCGTGGTAAGGGGTACCGGCATCGCACTGAAGCATGTAGGTAAGTATCCGTTCCTGATGCAGTAGATTTGAAAAATCCCAATTCCCAGATTCCGGATGCCCACGTTTGGAATTTGGTATTTGGAGTTTGGAATTTCAATTTAACAAGGTGCGAAATCTAGTCATTTTCTTAAGGCGTTACTTCAACTTCTTTTTATTTCTGCTGCTGGAAGTGATTTGTATCGTGATGGTTTTCCGGAACAATAATTTTCAGAGAACCGCCTACCTCAATTCTGCCAACACTGTAAGCGGTAAACTGTACGATCGCTATAACAACGTACAATACTATTTCCATTTAAAAGCTACCAACGACAGCCTGGTAACAGAGAATGCGCGCCTGCATAATATGCTGCGCAGCAGCTTTGACAGCATGCTGACCGGTAACATTGTAAAGACGGACACCATCCGTCATTTCAGCGGAGACACCTCGCACCGGTTAACGGGCACGGAGCTTCGCCGTTATCTGTACCGGGAAGGCAAGGTGATCAATAACTCAGTGAACCGGGCCATGAACTATATTACCATCCGCCGCGGCCGTTTGCAGGGCATCCGTCCGAACATGGGTGTAGTAGGGCCCAGCGGCGTAGTGGGTATGGTAAGGAGTGTAAGCGATAATTACGCGGTGATCCTTTCACTGCTGGCCAAGAGCTCGGGCACCGGCTCCAACAACTTTGGCGTGAGCGCCCGCCTGCTGAGAGGCCGTGAAATAGGCACCGTATACTGGGATGGCGCTGACCCGGGCTATGCCATCATGAAAGACATACCAAGGAGCGTTAAGCTGCAGAAAGGAGATACCGTGATCACCAGCGGCTTCTCTGCCCTGTTCCCGGAGAACATCCCGGTAGGATATATCGACACATTTGCCCTGGCGGATAAATCCAGCACAGCCTACACTATCCGGGTGAAGCTGGCTACCAATTTCTATAACCTGCAATATGTGTATGTAATAGATAATCTTCTGAAGGACGAACAACAACGATTGGAGGATTCAACCTACAGCCTGATCAAATGAGCATATTGTTACGTAATATTATCCGATTTGTGCTGCTGCTGCTGTTACAGGTATTTGTGCTGAACAAAATACTGGTGCATCAGCTCATCAGCCTTGAACTGTACATGTTGTTCATCCTGCTGCTGCCATTCAATATACCCCGTCCGGCGCTGATGCTGCTGGGATTGCTGCTGGGCCTGAGCCTTGATATGTTTATGAACACCATGGGCATACATGCATTTGCCTGTGTTTTTATGGCTTACCTGCGCCCCTTCATCATCAATATCCTGTCGCCGCAGGGAGGCTTTGAAACGAACATGAAAACCCCTTCCATGATCAGTATGGGGGTATCGCAGTTCCTGATATACGTGTCTATACTGGTGTTCCTGCACCACCTGGCGCTTTTCACCCTGGAGGTGTTTGGCTTTGGAAACCTGGGTTACCTGCTGCTGAAGATCCTGTTTTCAACGATCGCCAGCCTGGTACTGATCGTGTTGTATGAGCTGCTGTTCTTTTCGAAGAAGTAAGAGATACTTTTTAATTTCGTGTCGGAATTTACTATAAGAACTTAGATGTCTGTTTATAATCAGCCCAGGAGAAGAGTAATACAAATGATCATCCTCGGAATGGTGCTGCTCATCGTTACCAGGTTGTTCTTTTTGCAGGTAGTGGAAAAGAAATATTCCAAGCTGGCGGATGCCAACGCGGTATTGCGTAAGGTGGTGTATCCCAGCCGTGGAATGATCTATGACCGCAAAGGCCGCAGTGTGCTGCGCAACGATGTGATGTACGACCTGGTGGTAACCCCTGCCAGCGTTAAGAATATTGACACCAATTACCTCTGCCAGATATTACAGATAGACCGGGAAGAGTTCAGAAAACGGATAGTAACCGCCATTATCAAGAACGGCCGCGTAAGGCAGTCTGTATTTGCACCCCTGCTGCCGCCCGATATGTTCGGCAAGCTGCAGGAAAGCATGTACCTGTTTCAGCCCGGCTTTGAGCTGGTACAGCGCCAGATACGTTCCTACCCTTATTCTGCCGCTGCCAATATCCTGGGCTATATTGGTGAGGTATCGCCCCAGATGCTGGCCAGACCAGCTTACAGCGCTTATCAGATGGGCGATTACCTGGGTATGACCGGCCTGGAGAAAACCTATGAGAGTGTGCTGATGGGAACACGCGGCATCCAGTACCTGGTGAAGGATAACCTGAACCGTCCGCAGGGGCCCTACGAAAAAGGGGAATTTGATACCGCGGCCATTGCAGGGAAGAACCTGCGCCTGTCTCTGGATATAGATCTGCAGGTATTGGGCGAAAGGCTGATGCGCAACAAAATAGGCAGCATTGTAGCTATAGACCCGCAAACCGGCGGTATCCTGACCATGGTAAGCAGTCCTACATTTGACCCTAACCTGCTGACAGGCTCCTATCGTACCCGCAATTTCAGCAAACTATTTGTAGATACCACCAAGCCTTTATTTAACCGCGCCACACAGGCCACCTACCCGCCGGGTTCCGCAATGAAACCGCTCACGGCGCTGGTAGCGCTGGACGAGGGGGTGATAACACCTTCTTTCGGGTATCCCTGCCGTGGCGGCTACTCCGGTTGCGGACGTTTTATCCGCTGTACCCACTCCAATCCCGGCCACGCCTCCAACCTGCGCCTGGCCATTGCCAACTCCTGTAACGCCTATTTTGTGCACCTGTACAGGATGGAGGTAGACGCCAGCAAGTTTGGCGGCATACGAAAAGGACACCAGCGCTGGTTTGAATATATGAGCTCTTTCGGGCTGGGGCACCGCCTGGGGGTAGACATACCCGGTGAGTACAGCGGCTATGCCATTGATACCATTGGCATGAATAAACGCTATAACAATCAATGGAACTCATGTTCAGAGCTGTATGTTGGTATGGGCCAGGGCGCCGTGGTGGTTACGCCGCTGCAGATGGCCAATGCCATGTGCATCATTGCCAACAGGGGCTATTACTACCTGCCGCATTTTGTAGAGAGCATAGATAATGACAACGGAGAAATGCTGGCTAAATATAAAGAACGTCATACCGTTGCGCATGTATCTGATACCAGCTATAGTTCCGTAGTTTTGGGTATGCAGGATGTGGTGGAAAGAGGTACCGGCCGCGCGGCTATGATAGAAGGCATTACGGTCTGCGGCAAAACCGGTACTGCAGAGAACAATGCCATTGTGAACGGGGTGCTTAAAAAGCTGAAAGACCACTCGGTGTTTGTAGCTTTTGCCCCGCGCGACAACCCGAAGATCGCCGTTGCCGTGATCGTTGAAAATTCCGGTTTCGGCAGTACATATGCTGCGCCCATCGCCAGCCTGATCATGGAAAAGTACCTGAACGATACGATCTCCGTGAAGCGCAAGCAGGTAGTGAAAAATATGCTGGAATACAATACACTGGACCCTGTTGTGCGGGAAAAGTCCAAACTGGACTCCCTGAACGGCGCAACGGCCAAAATGACAACAGATCAGATACTTAACATTTATTTCCGTAACTAAACCATATGAACGATCGTCAGCAGATAAAGCTTACCCAAGGAATTGACTGGCCTGTAATGGGGCTGTATCTAGCGCTGGTAATACTGGGGTTGATGTCGATATTTGCGGCGGAGCACCGGGAGGGTGATAATGTATGGTACAACATCATGCACCTGAACAAGAACTATTCACGGCAGCTGATGTGGTGGGGTGTTTCACTGGTGCTGGCAACTATTATATGGTTAACGGATAGTAAGTTCTTTACAGCTACGGCCAATCTTTTATATGCTTTTGGTTTGCTGTTACTGTTGTTGGTACTGGGTATCGGGCGGGATGTGAAGGGCTCCCATTCCTGGCTGGTGATTGGTGGTTTCCAGTTTCAGCCGGCGGAGTTCACAAAGCTTTGTACCAACCTGGCGCTGGCCAAATACCTGTCGTCACTGGAAACGGATTTTAATAAACTACGTTCCAGGTTGATCGCTGCATCGCTGGCGCTGATCCCGGCGGCGATCATCATCCTCCAGGATGAAACCGGCCTTGCGCTGGTATATTTTGCCTTTTTCCTGGTAATGTACCGGGAGGGGCTGCCAGGCTTACTGCTGGTGATAGCTTTTTCGGGGATCATCCTGGTGCTGAGCGCCTTGCTGGTAGACAAAAATATATTGTTCATCATCTTTTCTGTGATCACGGCGCTGGTGATCTATTTCAGCCGGCGTGAGATCAAGCGGAGCCGCAGCCGATTGCTGCTGATACTGGCTGTGTGGGCCTTCTGCTCTGCCTTCGTGATGTTCATTGTGCCTTTTGCCTTTACCAAGGTGCTGAAAGACTACCAGGTAAGGCGTATTGAGGTGATGCTGGGTAAGGAGAACGATCCCAAGGCTACCTACAATACCCGTCAGAGTATGATCGCTATTGGTTCCGGGGGCTTCTGGGGCAAAGGATACCTGAAAGGTACGCAAACACGTTTTGACTTTGTGCCTGAGCAAAGTACCGACTTCATATTCTGTACCATCGGGGAAGATTTCGGTTTTGCGGGCAGTCTCATATTCCTTAGCCTGTTTGTGGCCCTGCTTTTCCGGATCATCTTTATCGCGGAACGACAGCGATCGACATTCAGCCGTGTATATGCCTATGGCGTGGCCAGTATTATCTTCTTTCACCTGGCCATCAATATCTCCATGACCATCGGTCTTGCACCGGTGATTGGGATACCGCTTCCCTTTGTCAGTTATGGAGGATCTTCACTCATGACCTTCACCATGCTGCTGTTTATTATGCTCCGCCTGGATGCCGACAGGCAAATGGTGCTGCGCTAATTATCTCAGGTTTAGTTTTACCGTTTAGTCACATGTCTGTTTACAATCAGCCCAGGCAAAGAGTGGTGCAGCTGATCATCCTTGGAATGGTGATCCTTGTTGTAGCCCGTTTGTTCTTTCTACAGGTAATTGAAAAGAAATATTCCAAACTGGCGGATGCCAATGCGGTATTGCGTAAAGTAGTGTATCCCAGCCGCGGTATGATCTACGATCGTAAGGGCCAGAGCGTATTGCGTAACGATGTGATGTATGACCTGGTGGTAACGCCCGGCAGCGTTAAAAATATTGACACCGGTTATCTCTGCCGGATACTGGACATTGACCGGGAAGAGTTCAGGAAAAGGATGGTGGCGGCTATTATCAGGAACGGCCGGGTAAGAACGTCGGTATTTGCAGCGCTGCTGCCGCCCGAAACTTTTGGCAGGCTGCAGGAGAGCATGTACTTGTTTCAGCCGGGGTTTGAGCTGGTACAACGGCAGATCCGCTCTTACCCTTATGCGGCTGCCGCCAATATCCTGGGCTATATCGGCGAGGTGTCTCCGCAAATGCTGGCTAAGCAGGCTTACAGCGCTTACCAGATGGGTGATTACCTGGGTATGACGGGCCTGGAGAAAACATATGAAAATGTGCTGATGGGAACCCGGGGTATTCAGTACCTGGTAAAAGATAACCTGAACCGTCCGCAGGGCGCTTATGAAAAAGGTGAGTTTGATACGGCGGCTGTTGCAGGGAAAAACCTGCGCCTGTCCCTGGATATTGACCTGCAGGTACTGGGCGAAAGGCTGATGCGTAACAAGATAGGCAGCGTGGTGGCGATAGACCCGCAAACCGGCGGCATCCTGGCTATGGTGAGCAGTCCTACTTTTGACCCCAACCTGCTGACCGGTTCTTACAGAACCCGCAATTTCAGCAAGCTGTTCACAGATACCACCAAACCATTATTTAACCGCGCCATACAGGGCACTTATCCTCCCGGATCTTCCATGAAACCGCTGATGGCGCTGGTAGCGCTGGATGAAGGGGTGATCACGCCCAATTACGGTTACGCCTGTCATGGCGCCTATACTACGTGCGGCCGCACTATTGGCTGCGAACATGCGGAAGCAGGACACGCCGCCAACCTGCGCCTGGCTATCTCTCACTCCTGTAACTCTTATTTTGTGAACCTGTACCGCCTGGCGGTAGATGCGCGGAAGTGGGGTAGTGTGAAGAAAGGGCATCAGAAATGGTTTGAGTATATGAGCGCTTTTGGCCTGGGCCACCGCCTGGGGGTAGACGTTCCGGGAGAGTATGCAGGTTATGCTATTGATACCGTTGGAATGAACAAACGCTATAACGGCCTTTGGAACTCCTGCTCAGAATTGTATGTAGGGATGGGGCAGGGCGCTGTCGCAGTTACACCGCTGCAGATGGCCAATGCCATGTGTATAATTGCCAATAAAGGATATTATTACCTGCCGCATTTTGTGCAGCATATTGATAATGATCAGTCCAGCCTTTTAGCAAAATATAAAGAACGGCATACGGTGGCGCATGTGTCTGATACCGTTTACAGCTCTGTGATATATGGAATGGAAGATGTGGTGGAACATGGAACGGGCCGCATTGCACAGATAGAGAACGTGGTGGTGTGCGGTAAAACGGGTACGGCGCAAAACAATGCGATCGTGAACGGGGAACTGAAGAAGATGAAGAACCATGCCTTTTTTGTGGCCTTTGCTCCACGGGATAACCCTAAGATCGCGATTGCGGTGATCGTCGAGAATTCCGGTTTCGGCGGTACCTATGCAGCGCCGATTGCCAGCCTGATGATGGAGAAGTACCTGAAAGACACCATCTCCGTTAAAAGAAAGCCGCTGATGAAGACCATGCTGGATTATAATACCATAGACCCCATTGTACGTGTAAAGTCCAAGCTGGATTCACTGAACGGCGCTACGGCCAAAATGACAACAGACGAAATACTCAATGTGTATTTCCGTAAATAGCATGCAGCTTTAAAACTTTCCGAAAGGCAGTTTGGTATCGTGATAGTAGGCAAAGGTCCAGCCTTCACGTGTGCCGCGTTCCAGGTATTCCTGGCGCAGTTCCATGGCGCGTTTGCCATTGTAATCGTATTTGGCGATGAAGCGGTTCTTCATCTGTGATATCTGCGGCGCCTCGTCGCCACCAAAGAACACTTTATCTTCGCCGTCATCTATCAGGAACACCTGGTGATGGGGGCAGTGACCGCCGCTGTGCTCATAGTGGATATAACCGTCTATTGTGCCGTTGCCGTCTACAAATACTACATTATCACGTTGCTGTAAAAGGATGACGTCTTCTGCGTGGTAGGATTTGCCATCCATTTCAATGGCATAGTTCATTTCCTGCCTGTTCACATAATAGGTAGCCTGGGGAAAGGAAAGGCTGCGCTGACCGCTGACGGGGTCCAGCATGCTTACGCCGCCGGAGTGGTCTTTATGCAGGTGGCTCATGAGCACCTTAGTGATCTCCATGGGGTTTACGCCGTGATCGATCAGGTGCTGGTGCAGTTGCAGTACGCCGTCGGCATTACGGAAGCCAAGACCGGTATCCAGCAAAATATAGTCGCGATCTGTAATTACCAGGAAGGGTTGGATTTCTACCAGCAGCGAACCGTGATTACGTTGCTGCATGGTATCTTTTTTATCATCGAAAGGAATAAACTGCTTTGTTGCGTCTACTGTAAAAGATCCTTCAGATAAAGGAATAATACGTGCCATCCTGTAAAATTACAAATTCCCAATTCCAATACCCAAATTCCAGATTCCACATCTGGAATTCCCGTACATTAATTCCGGTTGAAGCGGCGGTTATTCCTGTTTACTGCGCTACGTTCCTTTAGCTGGCGGATGAGCTGACCACGAAACTCCCGTTCGGCCTTAAATACGTTGCCGGCTTTACGGGCAGGCAAAGCTTTAAGGAACTCCTGGTTGTAGCGTTTGCGTACATTCAGCATTTTCTGTTCAATATCCATTTCCGTATTCAGCGCCCTGCGGGCAGCTTCATCATCCTTTCTGTCTGATTGCCGGTTGCGCCTGCGTTCTGCAATTAACTGCTCTACTTCGCGGGTATAGTTATTATAGATGGGCCAGAATTTCTGTGCTTCTTCGGGGGTCAGGTTCAGTTGCTGGGAAAGGTAGGCCACTTCTGCAGATTTGATCTTATCTCTCAGTTCAGGGTTGTCCTTGTCCTGGGCCTTTGCCTGTATGCACAGGCAAAGAAACAGTGCGACAATAAATGATTGTATGTTAAAATGTTTCATGGATTAATTCGCTAATATTTCACCTCAGTTGGGCCATTCAGCGCTTTCCAGGTATTGCTGGATCTCTTCAGCCGGCAGGTCGTCGAGGTTAGTCGATATTTTAGGTAATTCATCCGCTACATCTTCTACACCGGATACATTTGCCAGAATGGCTTCCCTGTCAAATGCATCAGAATGTGACTGCAGGTATTCGAGGATCGCCTGGTCAGGCACGCCTGCCAGCTGTGCTTCGAAACTACCTGCGCCGTTGTTGTTACGCAACAGGAACAAGGTGCTGAGCCCCAGGAGGGCCAGCAGGCTGGCAGCCACTGCCCATAAGCGATAGCGCCTGCGTGAACGGATGGGAACTACCCTGGCAGGGGCAGGGGTATCCTGCTCCTGGGATATACCAGCCATGATCCTGGTACTGAGACCATCAAAATAGCCTTCCGGAGCGCTCAGGGGCAGCTGCCGGGGAGCTGCAGACAGCAAGGGGGACAGTGCAGAAAGTTCTTCCTCTACGGTCTCAGCTTCCAGTGAACGGATACGTTGCAGTACCTGCTCCGGGAGCTGGTTGAAATAGCCTGCCGGCACCTCGAAAGGTGGGGTTGGAGGCAAATGGAGACCGGGAACTATCTCCTCCAGTTCTTTCGCTATGTCATTCCCCTTGTTCATCATAGTATTTTAGACGATGGTGGTGGACAATAGTTTAATGGGTAATTACGTTATTATTTATCTAACTCCGGCTTTTTTTAACCGTTTCTTATAAATTCTTCTATTTTTTTAACGGCATGATGGTAGGATGCCTTCAGGGCGCCTTCGGAGGTTTCCAACACACGGCTCATTTCTTCATAGGGCATTTCATCATAATACCGCAGGTTAAATACAACGCGTTGTTTTTCCGGTAGGCTTAGAATGGCTTTTTGTAGTTTCCATTCCAGTTTGTTGGCGTCAAACTGACTATCTGCTCGTAATTTATTGCTAAGGCCTGTTTCGATATCAGACAAAGATACCGAGGACTTTCTTTTCTGCTGTTCCAGGAAGGTGAGGCATTCATTGGTGGCTATTTTATAGAGCCAGGTGAATAGCTGGGCATCTTCCCGGAACCCTTCCAGGTTCTTCCAGACCTTTATGAACACGTTCTGCAGCACATCGTTCGCATCCTCATGGTCTATTACCAGTCGGCGGATATGCCAGTATAGCCGTTCCTGGTATTTCTGGATAATAGCAGTAAAACCCCTCTCCCTGGTATCCGGTAGCCGGTATAACGCCAAAAGTGCTCTATCATCCTGTGTAAGGGCCATGGTAGGTTAAATGGACGCGCGTCTGCGCATTGTTACTGTTCTATCCTGTTAGTTTTGAATTTAAATAAAAAATCCATCTATAGATGGATTTTTTATTTAAAAGTTTAATCTGATATGCAACATCATTTTTGTTTGCGGCTAATGGCTTTTTCAGCTGCGGCTACGATGTGCTCCGGATCCAGTCCGTACTTCTTCAGCAGGTCAAGCGGTTTACCGCTTTCGCCAAAGGTATCGTTGGTACCCACATATTCGATCGGCACGGGCAGATGACGGGCGGCTACCTGTGCGATGCTGTCGCCCAGGCCTCCCAGCACGTTATGCTCTTCAGCGGTAACGGCGCAGCCGGTTTTCTTCAGGGAGCGCAGTACGGCTTCCTGGTCCAGCGGTTTGATAGTATGTATATTAATGATCTCTACGCTATAGCCTTTTTCTTCCAGTATTTTACCGGCTTCAACAGACAGCCATACCAGGTGACCGCAGGCAAAGAGGGTCACATCTGTACCTTCATGCAGTACCTGTGCTTTACCGATCTCGAAAGTCTGGTTCTCGGGGGTAAAGTTCGGCCATTTGGGACGGCCAAAACGAAGATAAACAGGGCCCTGGTGGTCGGCAATGGCGATGGTAGCGGCTTTGGTCTGGTTAAAATCGCAGGGCACGATCACGGTCATACCGGGCAGCATTTTCATCAGGCCGATATCTTCCAGGATCTGGTGGGTAGCACCGTCTTCGCCCAGGGTAAGGCCTGCGTGAGACGCACAGATCTTTACGTTCTTGCCTGAGTAGGCTACAGACTGGCGTATCTGGTCGTACACACGGCCGGTGGAGAAGTTGGCAAAGGTGGTGGTATAAGGTATTTTACCGCCGATGGTCATACCTGCGGCGATCCCTATCATGTTGGCCTCAGCAATACCGCACTGCACAAAGCGATCCGGGAATTCCTTAATAAAGGCATTCAGTTTCATGGAGCCCAGGAGGTCAGCGGTAAGCGCCACCACATTCGGGTTCTTACGGGCTACTTCCAGGATACCCTCTCCAAATCCTGCCCGTGTTTCTTTTTCATTTAAGGGTTGAATATCTTTTACCATATACCAGATGCTATTATTGTAAACGTAAAAATAGTTATTAATGCGCTGATATACTAATTACTCAGCACTTTATCCCGCAGGCTTACTTCCCATTGCCAGGCGGTACGCATCATATCCTCAATGCCGGTTTTAGGCTCCCAGCCCAGTTTTTCCCGGGCATGGGTATTATTGGCGTAGATAGCGATCACATCACCGGGGCGGCGGGGGCCCAGCTCGTAGTTCAGCTTAACACCGGAGATCTTTTCAAAGGCTCTGATGGCTTCCAGTACGGTTACACCGTTGCCGGTGCCCAGGTTGAACACCTCGCAGTTGCTGCCGTTCTTTTTGTCCAGCAGGTATTGCAGGGCGCGGGTATGGGCATTGGCAATGTCCATCACATGGATATAGTCGCGGATGCAGGAGCCGTCGCGGGTATCGTAATCATGGCCAAACACGATCATTTTGGGCCTTTTGCCGATAGCGGTCTGGGTGATCATGGGCACCAGGTTGTCTGGTTTTCCCAGGGGCAGCTCCCCGATCAGGGCGGAGGGATGCGCGCCTACGGGGTTGAAATAACGCAGCAGGATGGATTGCGTATCGTTTACCCTGCTGTAATCCTGGATGATCTGTTCTCCCATCTGTTTGGTACGGGCATAGGGCGACTGAGCCTCGCCCAGGGGCGTTTCTTCTACCACGGGCAGGGCCGTTGTATTGCCGTAAACAGAGCAGGAGGAGGAGAATACGAAGTTAGGGATCTTAAACTCCTGGATACATTTCAGGATATTAACAAGGGAGGTAAGGTTGTTATGGAAATACAGGAGCGGCTCTGCTACTGATTCCGGAACGGTTTTCAATGCAGCGAAGTGGATCACGCCGCATATATCGCGGTTCTCATGAAAAACGGCATGTGTATCTTCCAGGTTACAAAGATCTACTTTGTAATTATGGATCTTTTTGCCGGTAATTTTTTCAATGCCGTCCAATAATTGGGTGGTACTGCGGATGTTACTGTCCACAGAAACCACATCAAAGCCGTGATTGATCAGATCTACAATGGTATGCGCACCAATGTAACCACAACCACCGGTAACAAGAACCTTCATGGTGTATAGAATTTAGACTCTTTGTGATCAAACTTTTTGTTTCAGTACCTCTTCCAGGTATTGCCCGTAACCGCTTTTCAGCAAGGGTTTTGCCAGTTGCTGCAGTTGTTCCCTGGTAATAAAGCCTTTACGGAAGGCTATTTCCTCGATACAGGCTATTTTAATGCCCTGGCGTTGTTCTATCACCTGTACAAACTGGGTAGCCTGCATGAGTGAATCAAAGGTACCGGTATCCAGCCAGGCAGTGCCACGGGGCAGAATGGATACTTTCAGTTTACCGCGGCGCAGGTATTCCCTGTTCACGTCAGTGATCTCATACTCGCCGCGGGGGCTGGGTTTGAGATCGCGGGCAATGTTCACTACCTCGTTATCATAAAAATACAGGCCGGGTACGGCATAGCTGGATTTGGGCTGTTCAGGCTTCTCCTCGATAGATACCGCCTGCATATTATCGTCAAACTCAACTACCCCGTAGCGTTCAGGGTCTGATACGTGGTAAGCGTATACGATACCGCCGTCCGGATCCACGTTGTTGGCCAGCTGGGTGCCTAAACCTGCGCCATAGAATATATTATCGCCCAATACCAGGGCTACTTTGTCGTTGCCAATAAAATCGCAGCCAATTACGAAAGCCTGCGCCAGTCCATTGGGCTCAGCCTGTTCGGCATAGCTGAGCTGGAGGCCATACTGGCTGCCATCGCCAAAAAGGCGTTTAAAGGCGGGCAGGTCATGCGGGGTGGAGATGATCAGTATATCCTTTATACCTGCAAGCATCAGGGTGGACAAGGGGTAGTAGATCATGGGCTTATCGTAAATAGGCATGATCTGCTTACTGATAGCGTATGTGATGGGATGTAAGCGGGTACCGGAGCCACCTGCCAGAATGATGCCTTTCATCTGTCAATGAATTAATTAATGAATTAATTATGGTTAAAGGTGTAACAGCGAATGATCCGCTATTTTAACAAAATCTCACAAAAATAGGGGCTAGATCGGAATTTTTAATAAGAAAAGTTGGGGCATATAGCAGAAGGGCGGATCCGCAGACCCGCCCTTCTTTCTTATTTAATAAAAAGATTTACGACAAAATATACTGCAGCGGCTATCATGGCGCTGATGGGGATGGTCATGATCCATGCCCAGAGCAGGCTTACCGTAACGCCCCAACGTACGGCAGAGAGGCGTTTTGTTGCGCCAACGCCGATGATAGATCCGGTAATGGTGTGGGTGGTACTTACGGGAATACCCAGCGATTCTGTGAGATAAAGCGTGATAGCACCGGCGCTTTCAGCAGCCACACCTTCCAGCGGTGTCACCTTGGTAATACGGGTACCCATGGTCTTTACGATCTTCCAGCCGCCGCTCATGGTGCCCAGCGCAATGGCCGTGAAGCAGGCCAAAGGCACCCAGTTGGGCACATCTGTAATATTTTCGATAGAACCATGCGCCACCATGGCGGCTGCAATGATACCCATTACCTTCTGTGCATCATTACCGCCGTGGCCAAGGCTCAGGGCTGCGGAAGAGAGCAGCTGCAGTCGCTTGAACCAGTTCTCTGCCCGGAAAGGATTGGCCTTCTTACAGATATTTACGATAAGGATCGTGATCACAAAGGCCACCACCATACCTATAAAGGGCGCCAGCACAATAAAATATACGGTGGGCATTACCTTGGAATAGTTGATCACGTCGAATGAGCCGTGTGCATTGGCAACGGCAGCCCCAACGAAACCGCCTATCAGGGTATGCGAAGAGGAGGAGGGGATACCGTACCACCAGGTCATCAGGTTCCAGGCGATAGCGGCTACCAGCCCGCAAAAGATCACTTTCAGGGTAATATACTGCTCAAATACGGATTTGGCGATGGTATTACCTACCCTGAACTCCCCATAGATATACTTTGACATAAAAAAAGCGGCAAAATTGAATACTGCCGCCCAGAGCACAGCCTGAAAGGGCGTGAGCACCTTGGTGGATACAATTGTCGCTATAGAGTTGGCTGCATCGTGAAACCCATTGATATAGTCAAAGACGAAAGCCAATATGATAATAACAATTAGAAAAAACATAGTCTGAGAGATTACGTAAAACATTCACCTTCCTGCCTGTCCAGCCGGCGGATCAGGCGTACTTAATGATGATAGTTTCGATCACATTGGCGCAATCTTCACATTTATCGGTGGCTATCTCCAGCGCCTGGTATATTTCACGCATCTTGATCAGCTCTGCAGCATTGGTTTCCGTGCTGAAAAGGTCGGCTATGGCCATATCGTAGATATCGTCCGCATGGTTCTCAAGGCTGTTGATCTTCACGCAGGCGTCTGTGATATTGCGCATGTTCTTCATATCACGCAGCTCGGGGATCGCCTTGTGCAGTTCTGCCACACCCAGCCCGATCAGCTCAACGAGTTTGCGGATGCTGTCGTTCAGTTCATAAACTTTGTACAGGTCGATCCTTTTGGCGGAGCCGTGTATGTAATCGGCTACGTCGTCCAGGGTAGCAGCGAGATAGTGAATGTCTTCACGGTCAAAGGGGGTGATAAAATTCTGTCCCAGTTCTACGAAAATACGGTGGGTATAGTCGTCATTCTTGTGTTCCAGCCGTTCAATAAGGTGAACTTTATCTTTTCTGAGGGACAGGTCATTGGTGTTTACCAGTTCGTTCAGCACCTGGGCCATTTCCACCAGATTGGCAGCCACGTCCTCAAATAAAGAATAAAAAACCCTGTCTTTCGGCATAAAAAGTTTCACAAAAGAATTGAAGCCTCCCATATAGGTGTAATTTGAAATTTGCCGCAAAAATAGCTATCCACCCCCAATACCTCCAAGAAAAAAGCCGAATTAATAATTCCTTAACAGTGGGGTAATATAAAAGTAATATAGCAATTTTTCCTTTGCATAAGCTTTTGATCCTATATAAATGTCAGAAAAACGCCCGCTGGACATAGTTGTGATCTCCGATGTACACCTCGGGATCTACGGCTGTCATGCCAAAGAACTGGTGCAATACCTGGACAGTATTGACCCTAAAATGCTCATCCTGAACGGGGATATCATCGATATCTGGCAGTTCAGCAAGCGCTATTTCCCGAAAGCGCATACCAAGGTGATCCGCCGGATCCTGAAAATGATCGGCAAGGGTACGGATGTGTACTACCTCACCGGGAACCATGACGAGGCACTGCGTAAGTACGCCGGTTTCGGACTGGGTAATTTTACCATTGATAACAAGCTGATCCTGGAAGTAGATGGTAAAAAACACTGGTTTTTCCATGGAGACGTGTACGATGTGACCATGAAAAATTCCAAATGGCTGGCCAAACTGGGAGGAAAAGGGTATGATATCCTCATCATCCTGAACCGCCTGGTCAATAATGTCCTGGAAAAAATGGGACGGGAGAAGCTGTCTTTTTCCCGAAAGGTGAAGCACAGCGTGAAGCAGGCGGTGAAATTTATATCAGATTTTGAGCAGATCGTCGCAGAGATCGCTATTGACAAACAATTTGACGTGGTGTGCTGCGGGCACATCCATCAACCTATTATAAAGGAAATGCAGCATAACGGCAAAACCGTTACCTACCTGAACTCCGGAGACTGGGTAGAAAGCCTTACCTCGCTGGAATACAGCAGCGGGCAATGGCAATTATATCAGCACCCGGTTACCAGAACAAAGGTGGTGTTACCCGATGAGGAAGATGAGACCCCGCTTCCCTGGGAAGTATCCCGGGTGATCACCTTCCCGGCCCCATGAAGCCGTGACCTAATGCCAACACCTCCCCACTGCTACCGCTTATTATACCCTGCCGGTTGATTACCCGATTTTGATACTATTTTCACATAATTATAACAAGCGCTTAATATTAAATTAAAGATCGCGGGCTAAGTTTGCCTGAACCGTAATTATATAGCCGGGAAGCAGTAATACCAAATGAAATGAAAGTACTGAAGTTACACCCTTTAATGACCATATCCCTGCTGCAGATGCAGTTTCAGCGCCTGCTCTGTTGTAATGTAATGGTATATGTAAAGAATAAACCTGCCAGCGCTTTTGATACCCTCAGAGAAACAGGTTTTGCGGGAGATGGACTGATAGCGTATCCTATTGACGAAACATTGAGTCTGCGGGAGTTTGAAGCGGAGCTGGAGGACCATTTCAACGTCAGCCTGGAGCTATGCGGCAAAAGAGACAACAAACCCTTTATGAACAAAAGCCTTCACCTGTACCAGGTAAGCGCCATGGGAGCAGCTTATGAACACAGCACCAGGGAAGAGGGCAGCACACCGTTGGAGATCACCCTGGAAATGCTGCTGAACAGCCGGCAGACCCCGCCGGGCTTTTCTTTTTAAATTCCAGGAAAATCATCGGCATTACTTCATCTTACTGCAGGCTGCCACCGTGTAAACCCGTAATGATCGCCACAACAGATAACGATTTTTTAATGATTCCTTAACAATTAACATTCTGGTAATATTGCCATAACATTGCGATAACAGCGCGTTGATAGTTTTGCCGCAAATTCTATCAACTGGTGATGAAGAAAAGCAAACTAACAACGAAACTTTGGATATTCCTATTCCTTTTTGGTTTTATACACAACTCATTTGCAGCTGATCCCGGCAAAATCACAGGTAAAGTAATTGATAAAAAAACCGGTGAAGCATTGATCGGTGTTACGGTTATGGTGCAGGGAACTACTACCGGGGCTGTGACAGACGTTGAGGGCAGGTATATTATTAATGTAGGCGCAGGTAGTTATACACTGGATTTTAAGTACATGGGTTATCAAACCAAGTCAATAAGTGATGTAGTGGTAAAAGCGGCCGCTGTTACTAATCTGGATGTGATCATGGATGAACCTACATCCAAAGAACTGAAAGAAGTGGTGATAAGGGGCTCCTTCAAACAGGAAACACTTGCTTCACTTTACGCTTTTCAGAAGAACAATGTCAGCGTTTCTGACGGCATATCATCTGAGGTGATCAAAAAATCCCCCGACCGTAATACCGGTGAGGTATTGAAGCGTGTGAGCGGTGCTTCCATACAGGATAACAAGTTTGTAATTGTACGCGGATTAAGCGACCGTTATAATTCAACGCTGGTTAACAACGCACCCTTGCCCAGCTCTGAACCTGACCGCAAGGCTTTCTCCTTTGATATCGTTCCTGCGAACCTGATAGACCAGGTGGTGATCAATAAAACAGCAACACCTGATCTGCCTGGTGATTTCTCTGGTGGTATCGTATTGATGAAAACAAAAGACTTCCCCACCAACCGCACCATTGAGGTGAACTACGGGATTGGATACAATAGTAACGCTACTTTCAAAGATTTTTACGGTGCAAGGAAATATGGTTCGGATTATCTCGGGTTTGGTAAAGGATCGAGAAAGCTTCCGTCCTCTTTCCCTTCTACCAGGGAAGAGTATGTTAACATGACACGTGATCAGCGCCTGACGCTGTCCAGGGATTTCAAGAATACATGGGGTATTGAAAAGAGAGGTACTGTGCTGCCTTCCCAGAACCTGCAGGTTGTTTACGGAAACTCCTATAAGCTGAAGAATGACTATACCCTCGGTACGCTGCTCTCTGTTTCTTACCGTAACAGTGCCACCATTAATGACCAGATAAGAAACGATTTCAACGAGATCAACTACAATACCAGTGGCAAGGGAATTCCCTTGTTCGAGTATAACGATAAGATATATCGTTTCAATACCAGCACAGGGGCACTGGCAAATTTTGCCATCAGCAGAAAAAATTCCAAGATTTCCTGGAAGAATATTTTTAACCAGACATTTGATGATAACTATATAGCACGTACGGGTATCTTTGACCAGGACTATGTGCAGAGGAACCTGCAGTTTGAGGTAGCACAGAAGTCCCTGATCAACACCATGCTTGAGGGAGATCATCGCCTGGGGCCTGGTAACGCAAAACTGACCTGGGACCTGTCTTTTAGCCGTACCAAACGTGATCAGCCTGACCTGAGAAGATTATATTATTCAAAAGGTATAGACGATGCTGACAATGATGCTATTCCGTACCAGGCATCTGTTCCACAGGTAGCTACGCCATCTACTGCCGGGCGGTTTTACAGTAAGCTTACGGAAAACATGTATGCAGGCGCTTTGAATTATCAGCAGCCATTCAAGATTGCAGGTCAGACCCAGTCCGTTAAAGTGGGTGTCTGGAAAACATACAGGAAGCGGAACTTCAATGCAAGGGTGTTGGGTTATGTTAGAACAGACTACAGCCAGTTTAATTCTGGACTGCTGAACCTACCGCCTGACCAGATATTTGCTCCGGAGAATATAGGGCCTGAAGGCTTTATTATGGACGAGATCACTGATCCCCGTAACAAGTATGACGCCAGTGGCGATCTTTCAGCAGGTTATGTAATGTTCAATAATCAGATGTTGGACAAGTTAAAACTGATATGGGGTGTTCGTTATGAGAATTACAATGAGAAGCTGAATACTGCAGACAATTCAGGTCCTATATATGTTCGTAATAAGTATAGTGACTTCCTGCCATCATTGAATGCTACCTATGCAGTAACAGACAAGTCTAACATCCGCGCCAGCTATTCCAGAACACTGGCAAGGGCGGAATTCAGAGAACTGGCGCCTTTCCCTTTCTATAATTTTGAAACCGGTGTGGTGCTCATCGGTAATCCTGACCTGAAGCGTACCCGGATCGACAACTTTGATGTGAGATTTGAGTATTTCCCCGCATCAGGGCAAATACTGTCCTTCTCAGGCTTCTACAAACGCCTGGATAAGCCGATCGAGCTGTTCGTAAATGCCGGTGCCACAGCCGCAAGTAAGACAATGTCTTATATCAACGCTCCGAATGCAACCGTATACGGGGGAGAAATGGAAGTGCGTCAGAACCTGGCATTCATCAGCGATCATTCAAAGCTGGCGCAAGGCCTGACAGCTTATGCAAACTTGTCGCTGATAAAATCCGAAGTCGATTTTTCTTCACTGCAATTACTTACTATCAATAACAAACGTGCATTGCAGGGGCAATCACCTTACCTGATCAACGGTGGGCTTCAGTATGCCAACGTGAATAACGATTTTCTTGTAAATGTCTTGTATAACCGTATTGGCCGCCGTTTATCTGTTGTAGGTTATGGACAGTTTGTAGGTGGCAAGTTCCAGGCCGATTACCCGGATATTTATGAAGCACCCCGTGACCTGATTGATCTGCAGGTTAGCAAGAAGATCCTTAAAAACAGAGGTGAACTAAAACTGAACGTGAGCGATCTGCTTAATCAGCGTTTAAACTTCTATCAGGACCTGAATAATAACAAGCGCTACGACAAAGGCAATGATCAGCTTATCAATAGCGTAAAATACGGTTACAACCTTACCATGTCATTTGGTTATAAATTTTAATGTTAGCGTATCCATAACATTCACTTAACATACGCTTAATACACCGAAAGTAATTTAGCACGTAAATCGAAAAATTAAACTGTCATGATTAAATTGAAATCTTTTGCTGCTTTGTTCTTGGCTGCTACATTGGGTTTTGTAGCTTGTAGTGATGATGATAACCCAACACCTCCTCCAACGGGATCTAAAGAGGGTGTAGTTGAAGGGCAGATAACAGGAAACAGAACGTTGTCATCAGATACTGTTTATACACTGAAAGGCTATGTACGGGTAATGAACGGCGGTTCTCTTACCATTCAACCTGGTACTGTTATTAAAGGTGATAAAGCTACAAAGGCAGCGCTGATAATTGAAAAGGGAGGGCAGATCCACGCCAGGGGTACTGCCGAAGATCCTATTGTATTTACTTCCAACCAGGCTAAAGGTTCCAGAGCTATAGGTGACTGGGCAGGTATTATCATCGCGGGTAACGCTAAGGTTAATACTGCTGATGGTACTGGTCAGTACGAAGGCGGCATCCTGGGTACCGGTGTTGCAGCTTACGGTGGTACGAATGATGACGATAACTCCGGTGAATTCTATTATGTTCGCATTGAATATGCAGGTATCGCTATAGAAAAAGACAAAGAGATCAACGGTTTGACACTTTGTGGCGTTGGCCGTCAGACTCAGATACACCACGTACAGATTTCCTTTGGTGGTGATGATGGTTTTGAAATGTTCGGTGGAACCGTGAACCTGAATAATGTAATTGTTTACAAAACTACCGATGATGACTTTGATTTTGACCAGGGTTATACCGGTTCTCTGCAATTCGGTATCTCCATCAAAGATCCAAAGATTGTTGACGGCGCGGGTACTTCCAGAGGCATTGAATTAGAGAACAAAGGTAGTGTAGCCGGTTCTCTGTTCTCCAGGCCGATGATCTCCAACTTTACCTTTGTAGGTGGTACCGCTGCCGGCGAAACTCAACATGGCGCAGGCGTTCACTTTGGCCTGAACAGCCGTTTTGTGTTCCGCAACAATATCGTGATTGACGCAAAAACTGTTGCTGTTGAAATTAACGGTGAAGATCCTGCAGGTAGCCTGAAAAACGGTACTTCAGAACTGAAAGATAACCTGTTGTTCAGTGCCGGTGGTGATTTTAGAGTTTCTAATCAAACTGCTTTTGTGGATGCAACTGCTTTGAAAGCCCTGGCCACTGGTGAGGCTAACGCTAACGTTGTTTTAGCAGACGTTGCTGCTGCTGGTATTGAAAACGTTGCTGCTGCTGCTCCCAACCTGAAGCTGAAAGCCGAATCTCCCGCCAAGACAGGCGCTAACTTTGACGGCTCACTGAATACTGCTTTCTTCCAGAAGGTAACTTACCGTGGCGCAATGGATGGAACGGACTGGACTGCGGGTTGGGCTAACTGGGATCCTCAGAACACTGATTATTAATATCAAGCGTAACGTAAGCGTAGATTTTCATAAACTGTTCAATACCGTCCGGCTCTATAGCTGGACGGTTTTTTATATCCGTTTCATTTTGGTACTCTGATGAACTTGCGACCTGAGTGCCCCGCGACCCGTGAAAAGAGCCAGGCATCCACCCTTATCTCATCTTGGCCCAGCCGCTCTATCTGCAGGCCGGCCGGCTCTTCGGCAGTTACCAGTTTAATCTTGTTATCTACCAGTGATAGATGATAGTTGCCCTCATTCTGGTAATTATTGGTATGGAATACATAAGTGCCATTTTCGCGGAATATGTAGTAAGAAGAGTCGCCTGTAACGATCGGCAGCCAGCGGGCACTGTCTGTATTATACCTGCTGGTTAATTGCCAGGTACCGTTAAGGTCTGTTGGAGCAACTGGTTCAGCCTGTTCCTGGTCATTTTTTGAGCAGGCGGTAAAGACCAGTGCAGTTAAAAGAAGGGTGATACCATATAAGGGCAGTTTCATACGGGAGCCATTTAACATTAAAACGCAATTTTTGATAAAGTTGTTACATTTTCTGGGAACTATTGTGAACCGGCAGCCATCATAATGATAATATTGCCATAACATTTCCATAACATTCGCTCGGTATTTTTGATCTAAGCTGTATGCGGACAAAACAGCTTACCCGTTTAACGAACTAATTTCTAACCAGTTAAAAACCAGCGGCAGCAAGATCAACCCGCTTTATACCAATGCGTACCTGCTATCTAACACTACCAAGGGTTACCGTTACAGTATTACCGGCCAGGTGAGCAAACGCTTTAAACCTGGCCTGATTGTATCGGCAGCCTATACTTACGGTCTGGCAAAGGATATTACCAATGGTATCCGTAACTCCATGGAATCTAACTGGCAGCTGAACCAGGCGCTGAACCCAAATAATCCGCAGCTGGCCTATTCCAACTTCGATATTCGCCATCGTATCGTAGCTACTGTCAGCTATAAAGTGGGTCTGACCCGGGATCTCCCTATTCCAGGGATTTCTTCGCATCTCGTTATCAAATGCAGTTAGGTTTGAGGTATAGTTTCTAAAAAGAACATATATACATCAACAAAAAAGCTTCCCGGCTCAACGGCGGGAAGCTTTTCCATTACAGGTAAAACGCGCTTAATTCAGTTTGGCCGCATATTTCTCCGGGTTCTTGTCAAATACCCCTTTGCAGGTTACCGAGCAAAAATGTACCGTGTCGCCCTTGTATATGCTGAACTCCTGGTAGCTGGTATCGTATGGCATTTCGCACACCGGGTCACCTGGCTTACCATTCACTGCAACAGTAGCCGTGGCAGTTGCAGTCGTATCTTCTGTGGCGGTTGATTGCTGGCCGGACGGAGCGCCGCAGGCCAGAAAAAAAACAGCCAGGGAGAGCGCAAATAATACTTTATACATGAGTGATGTTTTTAAAGCTGATTTTCCTGGTTAATGCGCATAACTACAATGCGGTAGTGCAGTTTAAGGCTCAGGCCCAGCACACAGGCGCATAAAAGTCCTATCATGAGCACCAGGCCCGTAAAGCTCTGAGCAAACCTGAATGCCTGCGGCAGGTAGGGTAAGAGGGCTACCAGCAGGGCAAGCAGCAATATATTGCGGATCTCCTTTCTGTATTGTTTCAATAAAGCTGTCATCTTAATGGATTTTAAAACCCTGCAAATATACACCAAAAAGACGTGCCACCCGGTGAGCATCCAGGTGGCACGTATATGTAAAAAGTTATTGTTTTGATAAAATTACCAGATCACTACACGGGCTGAATCCGGCAGTGTCATTTTGCCACCGGTGCAGCCCCAGGCTTCCTGGAATTCTTTCATGTGTGGCAGCGGGCCATTGATACGGTAACGCGCAGGTGAATGCGGGTCTGTCTGTATCTGCTGACGCAGTGCGGGATCTGTGGTGTTGGCATGCCATACTTGCGCCCAACCCAGGAAGAATCGCTGTTTCCAGTTATAGCCATCGATAGGCGCCGGTTCAGGTTTGCCTTCCAGGGATTTAACCAGTGCGTAATAGGCCAGGGTAAGGCCACCCAGGTCTGCTACGTTTTCGCCCAGTGTCAGCTGGCCATTGATGGAGAAGCCGGGAAGCGCTTCTATACCACCGAAATACTGTGCGTATTTACCGGTCAGCTTATCAAAGTTGGCGCGGTCAGCGGCCGTCCACCAGTTTTTCAGGTTGCCTTCAGCATCGAACTGAGAGCCCTGGTCGTCAAAACCATGGGTAAATTCGTGGCCTATTACGGCAATGATACCACCATAGTTGATCGCATCGTCTGCATTTGGATTAAAGAAGGGCGGCTGCAGGATGCCTGCGGGGAACACCACTTCGTTGTTGGTAGGATTATAGTACGCATTCACCGTTTGCGGTGTCATGAGCCATTCTTTTTTGTCTACCGGCTTGCCGATCTTCTTAACCGCTTCATCATTTCTGTACAGGTTGGCTGCGATCACGTTTTCGATGAGGGTGCCTGGCTGGATGTTAATGCTGGAATAGTCTTTCCACTTATCAGGATAGCCTATTTTGTAAGTAAAGGAGGCCAGTTTCTTGTGCGCCATCTGCTTGGTAGAATCGCTCATCCAGGTAAGTTTATCGATCCTTTCACCGTATACCTTACGCACGTTCTCGATCATTTCAGAAACTTTCTGTTTGGAATCTTCCGGGAAGTATTTTTTCACGAACACTTTACCCAGTGGCATGCCCATGTTGCCATCTGTAGAGCGGATGGCCCTTTCGTCACGTTTCTTCTGTTCCTTCTGACCTCTCATTACGGTGCCGTAGAAATGGAAATTGGCGTCATCGAATTTCTTCGGCAGGAAGCCGGCAAAATCGCTGAGCAGCCGCCAGCGGGCGTACAGCTTCAGTGTTTCCAGCGGGGTTGCTTTCAGTAGCGTGCCTGCATTTTTCAGGTAAGCTTTATCTTCAATAATAATAGTGTCTGTTTTCTTAATATCCTGTGCACTGGCGTATCCATCCCAGTCAAATTGCGGCGCCAGTGTTTTTAATTCGGAAAATGGCGCTTTGTTGTAGGTCTTTACAGGATCGCGGCGCTGCACGTTGGTAAGCTGCAGTTTGGCCAGTTTGGTTTCGAAGGCCAGTAACGTTTTGCCCGGGTTCTTATCGGTCCAGCCAGCCATCGCGAACATGGTGTCCACATGCTTCACAAACTCATTTCTAACGTTCACGGTGTTAGAGTCCGTTCTGTCATAGTAGCTTCTTTCGCCAAGGCTTAGTCCGTCCTGGTATGCATATAGCGCATTCATGGAACTGTTTCTGGCATCAGCATCTACGTAGAAAGCAGCAAAGGTAGGTACGCCGAACTTCTGCAGTTCGCCGCTTACTTTAGACCATTCTTCCAGGGATTTTACTGCATTGATCTTATCAAGATAGGGCTGCAGGGGAGAGATGCCCAGCTTTTCGATGGTAGCGGTATCGAGAAAGGAGCGGTAGTAATCAGCGATCTGCTGTTCTTCTGTTCCTTTTTTGAGATCGGTCATGGCGGTGATCTCTGCGATGATGCCTTTGAGCCTTACTTCCTTGTTCTCCTTATCCAGCACATTAAAAGCGCCCCAGCGGCTTTCAGTGGAAGGAATAGGGTTATTCTTTTTCCAGTTGCCGTTGGCAAATTCGTCAAAGTCGTCGCAGGGTTTAATGGTAGAATCTATGGAGTTGACAGCAAAGGCAGGTACTTTGGTAGAATCCGCCCCCGCCTCTTGTGAAGAGCTTTGGGAGTTACAGGCTGCCACAGAAGTCATGGCTGCCAGCAACAAAAGCTTTACAGCATGCGTGTTATTCATAAGTAAAACAGGTTTAGTGGCTAAATATACAGGATTTAACTATTAAATAATCACTGTCAACTAATTTAGCTAGGTTTGTATTTACAAAAAGTGAGAACATGTCTTCAAAGTTTGGATTATTCAGGTTCCTGAGTATCATCAATTTACTGATAGCAGGTTTCCTTGTACTGATGTTGTTGCTGGGTTTACTTTTTATGCCCGCTATGTCGCCGGTGCTTATTTTTATGCTGTTAACCGGGGCCGTTGTGATACACAGTTTTTTGAGCATAGGCCTGCAGCAAAGCATTAAAGACCCTTCCAGGCAGCTGAAGTCCAGCACGCCGGGAGGGCTGCGTATCATGGGCTTCATGGCCATTTTCTATGCGGTGCTGCTGATCACCAACGGGATATTTGTGCTGAGGAATATTGAAGAGATGCTGCCACAGTTGGTGCAACAGATGCCTAAGAGCCAGCCGGCGCCCAGCCTGCAATCCCTGCGTAGTATGATGACCGGCTTTATTATTGTGCTGATCCTGCATGCAGCAGCCGTATTGGTGAACTGCGCCCTGTCTTTTGCCTATCTGCGGCAATGGCAGGAAACGAATAAATAGCAGTTGTTAATAGCGGAAGGCTAACGTCTGTAGACTAATTGCCAACTGCCAACCGTCAAATGATTTTATGGAGCCTTTAGCAGAAAGATTAAGACCAACAACGCTGGATGAGCTGGTGGGGCAAGCGCATCTTACCGGTGAAGGCAGCATTCTACGTAAAGCTATAGGGCAGGGCAAAATACCTTCCATGATATTGTGGGGCCCTCCCGGAGTAGGAAAGACCACCATCGCCAACATCATCGCCCATACGCTGCAGGCGCCGTTCTATACGCTGAGCGCCATCTCCGCTGGCGTAAAGGAAGTGCGGGAAGTGATTGAAATTGCACGGCGGCAGGGACATGCTGTGCTGTTCATAGACGAGATACACCGCTTCAATAAATCCCAGCAGGATGCATTGCTGGGCGCTGTGGAGAAAGGTATCATCACCCTCATTGGCGCTACAACAGAGAACCCTTCTTTTGAAGTAAATTCAGCATTGTTATCCCGCAGCCAGGTGTATGTGCTGAAACCCCTGGATAAAAAAGAGCTGTTACAGCTGTTGCAGCAGGCCATGGAGAAAGATGAATGGCTGGGCAGTAAAAAGATCGAGCTCAAAGAAACCGCTGCGCTGCTGAACATTTCAGGAGGCGATGCCCGCAAGCTGCTGAACCTCTTTGAGCTGGTGGTAGATACCCTGCAGGAATACCCGCTGGTGATCACAGACAAGAAGGTAATGGACATTGCGCAGCAGCGTATTGCTATTTACGATAAGGGTGGTGAACAACATTATGATATCATATCCGCCTTTATCAAGTCTATCAGGGGCAGTGATCCCAATGGCGCGGTATACTGGCTGGCAAGAATGATTGAAGGCGGAGAGGATGTAAAGTTCATTGCCCGCCGCATGGTGATACTGGCATCGGAAGATATCGGTAATGCCAACCCGAACGCCCAGTTACTGGCCACCAGCTGTTTCCAGGCGGTGAACATGATCGGTTTCCCGGAGGCCCGGATCATTCTTTCGCAATGTGCTACCTACCTGGCGTCTTCTCCCAAGAGCAATGCCGCCTATATGGCCATTAACAATGCACAATCGCTGGTGGCGCGAACCGGGGATCTGCCCGTACCGCTGCACATACGTAATGCTCCCACCAAGCTGATGAAACAGCTGAACTACGGCAAGGATTACGCCTATTCACATGATTTTGAAAATAGCTTTTCCGCCCAGGAATACCTGCCGGATGAGATAAGCGGTACTAAGCTATACGATCCCGGTAAAAATGCCAGGGAAGAGGAATTACGGCGCTATCTGAAAGGGCTGTGGAAGGATAAATACAATTATTGAACTATTTTTCTCTGCCCAGTATTTCAAAAGCTGTTCTCACTTCTTCCCCATCTTCATCTACCAGGGTAATAGTATGCTTACCCGGAGCTGGATGCAACGCCAGCTGGTGAAATTCCGCCGTTGTGCCTACATAGTTATTATCCAGGTGCCAGAATATACGCGCCGCAGTATTGCGGTGGGTTGCGGTAAAGATGGTCTGGCCCGGCTGCCCGTCTATTTCCACCGGTACAAATATGCGCGCATTGGGCCGGGGATAGATCAGTTCCATGGGCGCTTTTTCCTGGTGCAGGGAGGCCAGGCATGCAGGCTTGTAAGGTGGCAAGGGCTGATAGTTGTTTTTTGCGCGATAGTAATATTCCATGGCGGGCGGCAGTACAAACCAGGGTTTATGCTGCATCAGCCGGGGCGATTCGCAATTGTCTGTCACTCTCCATTGCCCGCTGTGATCCAGGTGCACCAGCTGGTGATAGGGGCATACACCTGATCGTAATCCGGCGGCGGGTACCCATATTGAATCTTTATCCGGGCACAGTTCACTTGCACGATAGCCGCTTTGGCGGCATACCTCAATCTTTTTCAGTTTACTGTATGGCGTATTGAACCAGCCGCTTACAGGCAGCAGGCGGAATACATCAAACAGTACCGGCGCCGCGGTAGCTACTCCCAGGAGGCCGGGCCTGCCTTCTCCGTCCGCATTGCCTACCCAAACGCCTACTACGTATTGCGGGGTAACGCCAATGGCCCAGCCGTCGCGGAAGCCAAAGCTGGTGCCTGTTTTCCAGGCAATGCGCTGGGATGATGAGAACTGCTGCCACAGCAGCTCTTCCCCGGGACGCATTACTTCCTGCATCGCCTGGAAGGTTTGCCAGATGGCGCCTGCATCCAGTACGCCTGCCGTAGTGGGGGCGTGTTCGGTGCTTTGCCGGGTATCCTTCCGGTAGTTGGGTGCATGGATATCGTCGCGGTCATATTTACCCTGGTACTGGTCAAGGTGCAGTAAGGTCCTGGCCATACTGGCATACATGCCGGTCAGCTCCCAGAGCGTGGTTTCGCCGCCTCCCAGGATCATGGAAAGGCCATAGTGATCTGCAGGGCGCTTAAGGGTGGTGATGCCCATTTGCCGCAGCAGTGCATGAAAACGCTCGTAGCGGTAATCACGCAGCATACGTACCGCGGGGATATTCAGGGAGCGCGCCAGCGCGCGGGAGGCAGGTACGGCGCCATCAAAGCCCAGGTCAAAGTTCTGTGGGGAATAACCGGCAATCTGGGTCGGAATGTCTGGTACCAGGGTATTGGGCAGTATCAGCCCGTCCTGCATCATGGCAGCGTACAGCAATGGTTTCAGTGTGCTGCCGGGACTGCGGGGCGCCTGGATGATATCCACATGGCTTTCCAGTTCGGGATCAGCGGGATCGTATACATTGCCTACATAGGCAAGCGTGTTGCCGGTTTCAGCGTCGAGCACCAGGGCAGCCGCATTATTGATGCCGTTGGCTTTGTACTGCTGGTGATAACGTTCAATAATACCGGTCACATTTTTTTGCAGTGCGGCATCTACGGTAGTGCGGATGCGGGTAGCGCCTGACTGACGTTGCTGCTGGTAATCCAGTTTGAAACGGTCCAGCAGGTGGGGCGCCCACTGCGGCAGGGGCAGGGGCTGATCCGGCAGGGGTTCCAGTTTAGCCAGGCTGCAGGTGGTGCTGTCTATGTGGTGCTGTTGATATAATTTGTCCAGCAGCTGGTCGCGCTTAGCTGCCAGGATACGGCGGTTCCTGCCGGGGTGCACCAATGCGGGGCTGTTGGGTAATACCGCCAGGGCGGCCGTCTCTCCCCAGGATAGCTGGCCGGCGCTGCGGCCATAGTAGCGCCAGGCAGCGGCTTCCAGGCCCACTACATTGCCGCCAAAAGGCGCGTTGCCCGCATATAAAGCCAGTATCTCCTTTTTAGAACAGGCAAATTCAAGGCGGGTGGCCAGCACGGCTTCCACCAGTTTTTGCCACAGGTTGCGCGGTTTGTTGCGCGACAGGCGTATTACCTGCATGGTAAGCGTGCTGCCGCCGCTCACCACTTTATGACGGCCTATATTCTGCCTGATGGCCCTTGCCAGTGCAATGGGATCTACCCCCCAGTGATAGTAAAAGCGTTTATCCTCATAGGTGGTGATGCAGCGTGCAAATTTCTCAGGCACATCGCTGTTCAGGGGAAACCGCCATTGGCCGTCTGTTGCTATAGCGGCACTCAGCAGGTCTCCGCTGTTGTCTTCTATGACAAATGAGGTAGGGGTATCAAACAGTTTTGAAGGCAGGATAAAATAGTAGCACAGGAGCAGCAGGGCTGCTCCTGTTAACCACCATTTTTTACGTAATATCCAAAGCCGGATCCTCGTCATTTTCAATGCACACTATTATTTATTTCACGATCTCCACCCATTTACCCGGTACAAAGTCGTGAATGCTGTTATTATACATGGCTTCGCACGAAGTAGCCGGCAAATAATAGCGGCCCAGGTAAGCTGCGTTCAGCAGCACATTATAGGTATGGGTTTTACGTTCTTCCAGGTTAAAATAGGTGTATACCCTGTCATCACGTATATCCATATACGTGAATGGCGATTGTGAAAAGGCGCTGTCAGTTTCCAGCAGGCGGGTATTCAGTATTTCCCAGCCGGAGGGGAAGATCTGGCTCAGCGCCATTTGTTCATAATAACCACGTTTGCCGGGATTGTGAATGGTAACGGTGGCCATAAAGTCCGATCCCTGTTGCAGGGTGGCCGGATCCAGCGGTTTGCCGTTACGGGTGCTGTATTTCACCTGTACATCCAGGATCTCCGGTTGATGGCTGGGTACAGGTTCCTGTCCTGCATCCGGTTGTCCCTGAAGGATGAGGCGCACATACAATATGTTCTGCCCCTTGTTCTGCAGTGTTAAGCTGCCGTTGGAAGTGTTGAAGTTCACCGGCAGCTGTGTAACATAGGAGTTGCCGTTTACAGTGCCTTTGCTGCCATTGAGCTCATAAGTGAAATTCATTTTGCTGCCGCCGCTGTTATTGCCGCAGAATTTTGCGATAGCGATCAGCGCATAGGCAGTGGTCTGCGTGCTGTACCAGGTTTCCTGCGACAGCTGTGCTGCAATCTGTTTGACCAGCTCATTTGCTTTATTGCGCTGGCCCAGCACGGTGAGGGTTTCCAGTATCATGGCCTTGTCGCGCAGGTCAGAACCAAAAGTGCCGCCCAGCTGGTTGTAGGCTTTTACGTCTGTACCCAGGCTGCTCACCAGTGAATTGGCCACCTCCGGTTGTCCGCTGAGGCGATAGGCTGCAGCCAGCCGCCATTTGGCGGCAGGAGAGATATAGGTAAATTCCTTCAGCCGGTTCATGGCGCCCAGCTCGGGAACTTTGGCCAGTGCAAGAAGATACAGGCGATAGGATTGTATCAGGTCGCCGCCGTAGAAGTTATATGAATTCGGTGCCCAGGTCGCCGCTTTATTGCGTTGGTATTTCTTCCACTGGTCCAGTAGGCCTGCAGGCAGGGCGTAGCCTTTGGCCTGTGCTTCCAGCAGGAAGTGCCCGGCGTAATTGGTGCCCCATTCGTCTGACTGTCCGCCGCCCGGCCAGTAACTGAAACCGCCGTCTGAAGCCTGGAAACCTTTTATACGGTTAATGCCTGCTTTGATGTTGCGATCTATCTCAGCCTGCTGAGAGGATTTTAGATCTGTTAACTGGCCCAGCGACAGCTGCGGGAACACGGAAGACGTAGTTTGTTCTATACAGCCGTGCGGGTATTCTATCAGGTAACGGAGGCGTTTGGCCAGGTTCAGTGAGGGGATGGTAGATATTTCCAGTGTGCCAGTGTTGGTGCCCGTCATACCCACCGGACTGAAAGCAGTGCTCCAGCTGGAGTTTGCTTCCAGTGTTTTTTCCTGTATAGTGGTAAGTACCGGGTTAGGGTTGCGCACCTGCACTTCTGTAGCCTCTTCTGCTTTTTCACTGCCGCTGGTGGCGGTTACTTTTACTTTTGCAATACCAACCTGCGGTTTTACACGTACGTCAAAATATACCAGTTGTTCGCCGGGTTGGGAGAAGGTAACGGTTTTGGTACGTTCACCCACTACTTCCAGCAGGCCGTTCGTTGAAAGGGTAACGTTTGCCCTGCGGATGTTGCTTTCCAGTCCAAATACCGTCACCGGCAATTGTATGGTCTCAGAAGGGCCCAGTACACGGGGTAGTGTGGTGAGCAGCATCAAAGGCTTTTTCACGGCGGCAATTTTCTCTGCGGCGCCGTAAGCGCCTTCGTAGCCAGCTACCACCATGGCCTTTACAGCGCCGATGTAGGGAGGCAGTTTAAATTTATGTGTTTGTTCATCTCCTTTTTTCAGGTAGAAGGGCCCCATGTATTTCACTACCGGTTTAAAGCGGTTGGCCTTGGCATTACCGGCATTCCTGTCCAGTCCTTCATCACCACCGATGCTGAGTATGCGGTCCATATCTGCGCCCCAGGCGCCTATTACATAATCAAAAAGGTCCCAGGTTTTAACGCCCAGCGCTTCTCTTGCGTAGAAAGACTTGTGCGGGTCAGGGGTTTTAAAACGGGTCAGGTCCAGCAGGCCCTCATCTACCAAGGCGATCGTGTAGGTCATGGCTTTACCTTTCGCTTCTGAAACGGTAATGCTGGCTTCCTGTTCGGGTCTGAGGGTAGCGGGCATGTTGATCACCGGCTGCAGAATGGTCTGCTGATCCTCTATAGCTACGGGTATGGTGCCATACATACGGATGGGCAGATCGTTCGCGGTTTGTGCGTGCGGCTGCAGCAGGCTAACGTTCACGTATATATTAGGCGCCATGTTCTTTTCTGCCTTGAACCGGAAAGTGGTCTGGCCCTTTTTGGTCTCGATCCATTCTGTTTTCAGCACCCGGCTGCCGGATTCAACGCTTACCAGTCCGCGGCCGCCTTCGCTGCTGGGGATGGTCAGGGTAATATCTTCTCCAACATTGTACCTGGTTTTATCAGAGGTGAATACCAGCATGGCTGCTTCTGCCGGGTTCTCTTTCTGCATGCGTTCTGCCCATCCCGGCCAGTCGATGTATACTGCCTGTCCGGCGGTATGGCCGCTTTTCATGTCTTTTACCCTTACCAGGTAGCGGCCCCAGTCGGGGTAGCGCACCATCAGGTTCCAGCTGCCTTTACCGTTATGCAGGGTGATGGTTTCTTTCTGCAGCAGCTGGTTATAGCTGTCCTGTGTGAAATTGCTGAAGTCATCGCCTGCGCCGTCATCCCACCACCAGCGCCAGCGTATCTTATACAGTTCTACCTGTACTTCCCGGTCGCCGGAAAGTACATTTCCCTGTTCATCTACGTTTACGATGCTTACCGCATGCGGTTTGTCTGTAAGCAGCATACCGGTAAGGCGGTCGCCATCCGGAATGCGCAGCCCTGCATAAGTGGCAAAGGGATTATAAGGCATAGAGAAATGATCTATGCTGAAGTCGCCCCCCGGTTCAAATACCTTTATTTCGAAATTGGCTTTCAGCTGGCCCGGGGCCAGTTTACCCAGGGGCAGGTCTGTATTTACCGATGCGCTGCCGTTGTCATTCAGCGGGCCTTCAAACAGCGTTTTGTCTTCCGTTTCAAAATGTGTTACCGGATCATCAAAACTATAATCCGCAAATTTGGGAAAGCGGGTGGTTTGTGAGCTGAGGGCAACATCTACTTTAGCTTTCAGGTTACGCCCGGCAGCGCCGAACAACCATTGGGCAGAGAGCGTACCTGCTACGGGCGCCTTTTTGGACAGAGCGCCTTTATCAAAGTCCAGCTTTATTTTTAAGCGGTTGGGTTTTACGGTTTCTATTTTCAGGTTCTTCTGGAACACGGCGCCCCCCACTTTTACTTTAGCGCTCCAGTTACCGGTGGGATCTTCAGCCGCAGTGGCGGTAGAGAAATTGTAAAAACCGTTCACTGACTGGTGCTGCGCTATCCGTTTGTATAGCTGTCCTTTAGGGTTGTACAGCTCCAGTGTCACGGGATGGTTTTCGGGCAGCTTTTTTTCTTTGTCTTCCAGGATGAATGTCAGGAAAAGTGAGTCGCCGGGCCGCCATACACCACGTTCACCGTAGAGGAATCCTTTAATGCCGTTTTGCACTTCTTCTCCTTTCACATCGAAACGGCTAAGGGGCAGGGAGCTGCCATCGTCCAGTTTAAGATATCCCCGCTCGTCGTCTTTTTTAGCGATCAGCAGCCAGGGTTTGCGTTTCAGCTCAAAGGTGGCCAGGCCGTCCCCATCGCTTTTGGTTTTGAAGATCACCTGTTGCTGGTAATCCAGTAATTCCAGTTCCACGCCCATCATTGGTTTGGTATCGCGGATGTCTGTTACGGCGATCACCATACTGTTATCATTGCCTCTTTTGGCGGTAAGGCCGATATTGGACGTAATGATATTACGGGAGGCCCATTTTTCTTTGTTGTAGTACGAATTAGAGCAGGGATCTGTGCGTTCATCCCAGTTATAGCCATAAGGGTAGTAGCTGTCATACCTTTGCCAGAAGCCGTCGTCCTCATCTATCTGTTCGCCGTAGTAGCGTTGTTCTTCTTCACCGTCTTCCTCACCTTCATTGTTACTGCCTTCTCCGGCGTTTTCTTCGCTATGGCAGGTTTGCAGTGCATATGATTTGCGGAAACCAAGGGTTACGCGGTAAATGGCGCCTGGTTCCGTACGCAGCATCTTTTCAAGATCCAGGAAAAACCGGTTGCGTTTATGCAGGTTAAGGGATTTATCCATATCCAGGCGGATGGTCTTTTCCACAACGGGTTTGCCCACCCTGCGCAGTTCCTGCTCACCGTTCAGGTTATTGGTCTGCAGGTATTGCGGGATATTGCTTTCATATATTTTGATGATGGTTACATCCACGGCTTTAAGGTTCACCGCTTCAAAGGGCATGGCCAGTTTATTGCTCTGGGGCAGTATCACACCGTTGCCGGGGATGCTGACAGAGGGCAGCGTGTTCTCAAAATCCACATTGGCAGAAAAGGTTTTACCCAGGCGTACATCCATGATATTGATAACGCCTTCATTCACGGTAACCGAGTAATTACCTTCCAGTCGGGTAGGCGCAAATACTTTTACTTCGCTGCCTTCGATGGTATAGCGTAAGTCGCCTTGTCCGCTGATACCTATCAACCCGTCCAGTTGCTGTGCCACGCTCACAGGATTGGAGAACTGCACCAGCACGTATTGTTCGGGGTCTGATACCGCCCGTATGTCCATTACTTTAAAATCCCCCACAGCGGGTACCTCTATTGTTTTTTTACCGCTGAGATCCACTTTCAAAGGGGCGCCGTCCCAGCTCAGTTCCAGTTTGCCGGCAGTTTTGGTAAGCACAATGTTGGCAATGCTGAATTTAGACGTTCTTGCTGCGGGATTATGCTGCCAGGTAATGGGCAGGGCTTTACCGTTATAACTGTTGCGCAGCAGTTTTTCTATCTGCTGCGGGTTTTCCACATCAGCGGTCTGTATCATACCGGTGAGCACCATGCGATCCATGGTGGAATTGTCTGCGGTTTTCAGGCCAAAATCCTCTACGGAGAAAGATGGGCTCATCACCTTAAACTCAAAGTCAAAGGAGGAGAGATCGCCGGGCACCTTCATCACCTTGGAGAGGCGGAAACTGGATTTATACGTTTTACCCGGCTGCAGGTTTTCATCCGGCCGGAACTCAATAGTGGTGGCATCAATCCAGTAGGCCTTTCCTTTGATGTCAGGACTGAAATTGAAAATGTTGGTTTCCAGTGGTTCGTTCTGGGTATGTGTAACATTCACATTGCCGGCCAGCTGTACGCGTATAGTGCTTTGTTTGGAGATCACTCCGGCTGTATAAGCTGCTACATACTGCGCCAGGGCCGGGTTCATGACTTTTTTAGCCTGCTTGCATGAATTTGATAGCAATAGGAATAACAGGCAGGTAAAAGCGGCTGTCACCGCATACTTGGGTTTGGGATACATTCTCTTGTGCACGTTTAGGTGATACATAAAGGTAATGTAAAATATATAAAAAAGCCTTACGCATTGTACAGCAACACAATGCGTAAGGCGGAATGACTTAAGGGTAAAAGGGTTAGAGCGGCGCCACTACCGCAGCAGGTGGCAGATCATTACCGTTGCTGCAATGATCCCAGGTGTTCCGCAGCTGATCATAGACAATAACAATGATCTTTTCTTTTTCTGCATTGCTGATCTCTCCGTTCTTTACCTTGCGGTAGTAGGTAGGCAGGCTCCAGTTGCATTCTTCACAGATACGTTGCTTCACGGTTTGCTGCAGCTCCATTAACTGGTAATGGATGTGCTGTAAAGGGTTAAAGGATAAATTGTTCATGGTTTGGTTTTTTTACCGGTTAACAAAAGGATTGAACTTAATAAGAAACCCAGGCTACGCCTGGTAATGACGCAACCTGGGTTAGTTAACAGCAATATATAACAGATGTACTGAGAAAAGGTTTATAAAAAAGGTAGAAATAACAAAAAAAGATGACACGGCCCTACGTTTTGCTCTCACGGCATTTCAGGAAGGCACCACTTTCCCTTTCTCCAGCTTCAGTACTTTCGTAACGGCGGCGGGTATTTCTTCCTGGTAGTGCGTAACAAAAATGAGACTGAATTCCATCACCGCACAAAGCGTATCTATCACGCTTTTGAAATGTTGTTTCTGTTGTGCATCAAGTCCCTGGCAAGGCTCATCGAAAATAAGCAGGGGCGGATCTTTTACCAGGGCGCGGGCCAGCAGGGCAAGTCTTTGTACACTTTCGGGCACCTGTTTAAAAGGCTGGGCACTGTAGCTGTCAATGCCCAGTATCTCCATCCATCCCGCAGCATGTTCCGTTTGTTCAGGGCTGGCAGTACGGGATTGCCCCAGTATATCGTGAAAGCCCGAGCACACTACCTGCAGGCAGTTATTACCTGCCGGGAAATATTGATGCAGCTCAGGAGACACAAAGCCTATTTTACGTTTGATATCCCATATGCTTTCACCGGTACCGCGTTTGCGGTCAAACAGGTAGATCTCGTTGGCATACGCCTGCGGATTATCGCCGTTAATGAGGCTTAGCAGCGTTGATTTGCCGGCTCCGTTGGGTCCCAGCAGCGCCCACTTTTCATTGGTGCGTACCGTCCAGTTAATATCATCCAGTATTACATTTTCTCCATACTGCACCCTTACCTGTTCCATGCGCACCATCGTATCAAAGGGGCGGGGAGCCGGCTTGATGAATGCACGCAGCTTTTCTGCATCAATGGCCGGAGCAGCCGGGATGGCTGTAGCCGGAACAGCAGCGCGCAGGAACGCTTCACGTGTGTGCTTACCGGTAATAGCGCCCTTATCCAGCGTAAGCACGTGGGTAATATTAGCGGGTATCTCATCAGGGCTTGTTACCAGCAATACAGTAATGCCGGTGTTGATGATCTGGTTCACCATCTCCATAAAGTGCTGGCGTGTTTGCACGTCTATACCGCTGAAGGGATTATCCAGCATCAGCAGCACGGGTTTTTGCAACAGGGCTTTGGCGATCATTACGCGGCGCGTTTCCCCGTTCGAGAGCTTGATCAGCTCTTTTCCCATTAAAGGGCCTATGCGCAATGGCGCCAGCAGCGGGTCTTCCTGCGGAGGTACGCCATTGTCACCATACAGGTGCTGCTGTACGGTAGGCGCATCAGCCGCGTCCATGCTGTTGAAGCGCTGCTGGTAATAGAAATCCGTTGTATTGCTGCGGTTCCTGAAATCGTGGTGGTGCGCTACCAGCGCCAGCAGGTTGCGGTAGTTGAAATAAGGATCGCTGACAGTATGGGTTTGCCTGTGCTGATCATAAAAATGGTAATGAATGCCCCCGTTGATCACATTGAACTTACCGGCAATAGTGTTCAGCAGCGCTGTCTTACCGGAGCCGCTGTTGCCTGTAATGGCCCATTGTTCGCCTTTTTTCAGTTCCCAATCCAGGCCGGTGAATAAGGTTTTATCCAGGTAGCGTACAGTTATATGTTCCAGAGAAAGGAATGGAACGGCATTTTCACTCATGATCAATGATGGTTGCATGGTTATAAAGCCCATAAATTTATGAAAGCTTTGCACTAGTTTTATAGCAAATATTCATTATCCCTGAAAAAGCTGAAGTATCATGACCTGGGTAGAAAAAACGTTTGAAGAACTGACCACTGCCGAATTATACAGCCTCCTGCATTTACGGGCCGAAGTGTTTGTAGTGGAGCAGCAATGCCCTTACCAGGATGTGGATTTTGCAGACCAGCATGCCGTTCATATAATGGGATATGATGATCAGCAGCAGCTGGCTGCTTATGCGCGCATATTTGCCCCCGGTATCTACTCACGCGGCATGCAATATAACAAGGCTTCTATTGGCCGGGTGATCACTTCAAAAGCGGCCCGCGGACAAGGCGCGGGAAAAGAACTGATGCAAAAGGCCATTGCTGCAGTAGAAACACGATTTGGCAAACAGCCCATCAAAATAAGCGCACAGCAGTACCTCACAAAGTTCTATCAATCCTTTGGCTTTCGTCAAACCAGTGATATGTACCTGGAAGATAATATCCCGCATATAGAGATGATACGGGAATAGTTGCCGGTTACCGCCTGGGCGGAGGGTTCTCCTGTTTCCGGCGCTCGCGTACCCTGAGGTTGCCCAGAGGAATAGAGTAAGATACCGTGTATTGCCAGTCAAACTGCGAACCTTTGGTACCGCTGCCAAAGCCCGGTATTACAATAGGCGGAAAAGGGCCATCCCGGTCAGGCCCGCTGACCATGATCTTCTCCCGGATGTTCCATCCCAGGAAAAAATTCTTCAGCACTTCTGCCTTGATGCCTATCAGCAATTCTACCCAATGGGCATTAACACTGGTTTTGGGAAAACTGCCCGGCACCCGGTCGCCCCAGTAATTGTCGTAAATAGTATAGGTTGGCGCCTCATAATTTAGATAGGCAAAGCCATAACGCAGGCCTCCATAAAAAAGAAAGCGTTCCTTCGTATCCTGTTTTTTCAGGAAATTATTGTCAACGCCTATGGTGATAAAGGCGCCATTTCCCTTATAGGTATAATTGCTGTCACTATGAGAGGTAGTATGCCAACCTGCTTCTGCTGCTGCATACAGGTTCTTTTTCAGGCGATAGTCTGCCGATACAGATACGTCCGTTCTGTAAGGTTGAAAAGCTTTAACGGCAATACGGCTGAGATCAACACCCAGCCTGAGGCCCTGCGGTACATAATAGAAACTGTCCGGTAATACAGGCGCATGCGCTTTGCCAACGTGCTTTCTGACCACACTGTCTTTGCTGACCGCCACGCTGTCCGTTCTGGGCGCAACGCTGTCTGTTTTGGGAGCAGCCGGTTTCACCTGGGCTGCCGCCGCGGTTACCAGGATGCTAAATCCCAAAGTAAAGAGTAATATGCGCTGTATCATTTAGGGTGGACGTTATTTCGCTTTGATTAACGATAAATGACTGAATGGTATGCCTGGTGCTGATCACCGTATCCAATGAAAAGAAAGTGGAAAAGCCACAACCAGGAGAGATGAAATTGGGCCTCCTGGTATACCGGAAGATCAGTGTATCCGGTACAGTGGTGTTGGAGGTATCCACTTTCAGGTAAAAACGGCTGCTGTCTGCCACCGGCGAGAGCGACAGGAACACGGAAGATACCGCCTGTTTACGGTAAATACTGTCCCTGTTCAGTGCATATAGCGTTACCGCCGGCATGGTGGTATCCCGGATAATCCCCGAGCTGTCCCGTTTAAAACGGATCCTCATATCAGTAGCAGATGCCTGGTCGCACACCTTGGTTTCATCACTGCAGGCCATTACCGTCACCAGTGCAACCACTGCTAATATTATAAACTGTTTCATAATCAGGCTGCAATTAACAACAATATCAATAATTAATAATGAATAATTAATAGTTGCGGAACTGGTGTACCGCCCGGGCATTGTGCACGGTGCATTATTAAATATTCATTATTAATTATTGAGCTCTTTTTTCAGGAAGCGTGCAGTATGACTGCCTTTGCAATTGCTTACCTCTTCCGGTGTGCCGGTGCAAAGGATAGTGCCTCCGCCAGCGCCGCCTTCAGGGCCCAGGTCTATAATGTGGTCGGCCATTTTAATAACATCCAGGTTATGTTCTATCACCAGTATGGTATTGCCCCTGTCTACCAGCTTATTCAGTACATTCAGCAGCAGCTGTATATCCTGGAAGTGCAGGCCGGTGGTAGGCTCGTCCAGTATATAAATGGTTTTGCCGGTATCTTTTTTAGACAGTTCCGTAGCCAGTTTTACACGCTGGGCTTCACCACCCGAAAGGGTAACGGCAGATTGCCCCAGCGTGATATACCCCAGGCCTACATCCTGCAGGGTTTTGATCTTGCGGTAAATGTAGTTTACAGGCTGGAAGAACTCCACCGCTTCATCTACCGTCATATCCAGCACATCTGAAATGGATTTTCCTTTATACCGTATTTCAAGGGTTTCGCGGTTGTAGCGGCGACCGTTACATTTTTCACAGTGCACATATACATCGGGCAGGAAATTCATCTCGATCACGCGCATGCCGCCGCCTTCACAAACATCGCAGCGGCCGCTTTTTACGTTAAAGGAGAAACGGCCTGCATTGTAGCCCCTGATCTTGGCCTCCGGTACCTGTGAGAACAGCTGGCGGATATCCGTAAAGAAACCGCAGTAGGTGGCCGGGTTGCTGCGCGGCGTACGGCCTATGGGCGACTGATCTATCTCTATCACCTTATCGATATTTTCCAGGCCTTTAATGCTCTTGTAGGGCATAGGCACCAGCTTGGAATCGTAGGCGTGTTTAGACAGGATAGGGTACAGCGTTTCATTGATCAGGGTAGATTTACCACTGCCGGAAACACCTGTCACACAAATAAAAGTGCCCAGGGGCAGCTTTACGCTTACATTTTTCAGGTTATTGCCGCTGGCGCCTTTCAGCTCCAGGAACTTTCCATTGCCTTTGCGCCTTTCTGCGGGGATACCGATACCCCGCGTACCGGCCAGGTAACCTGCCGTGGGCGTATCCAGCTTAAGCACCTGCTGCGGGGTGCCCTGTGCAATGATCCGGCCGCCGTGCACGCCTGCACCGGGGCCTATATCTACCAGGTGGTCTGCATGCAGCATAATGTCTTTATCATGCTCTACCACTATGACGGTATTGCCCATTTCCCGCAGGTGCTGCAGCGCTTCTATCAGCTGCATATTATCCCGCTGATGCAGGCCTATACTGGGTTCGTCCAGGATATAGGTGATGCCCATCAGCTGGGAGCCTATCTGGGTAGCCAGGCGGATACGCTGAGATTCGCCGCCGCTCAGCGTACGGGTAGGGCGGTTCAGGGTAAGGTAGCTTAAACCTACATTGAGCAGGAATTGCAGCCTTTCCCGGATCTCTTTCAGAATATCTTTGGCAATTACATTCTGTTTGTTGTCCAGCCGCTTCTCAATGTCCCGGAACCAGTCTCCCAGTTTATCCAGGTCCATCTCTCCCAGCGCTGAGATATTCTTCTCATCTACCTTGAAGAAAAGGCTTTCCTTTTTCAGGCGGGCGCCATTACATTCCGGGCAGGTGCTGAGCTGCATAAAACCTTCCGCCCAGTTGCGCACGTAGTCGGAAGAGGTGTCATTAAAATAGCGGCGCACCATGTTCACCACGCCTTCATAGTCGGTCGCGTAGCCGTTGCCGCCATTTCCGTCAAACTCCATATCAACTTCCAGCTTGCCATTTTCGTCGCCAAACAGCAGCACGTTCATTGCCTTCTGGGGAATATCAGAGATAGGCGCGCTGAGGGAGAATTTATATTTACGGGCCAGCTGCTGCACCTGTTTAAAGGTAAAGGTGTCGCGGGCTTCACCCAGGGGGGCCAGTCCGCCGTCGTTGATAGACACGCTGTAGTCTGGTATGACCTCGTCCATATTGATCTGGTAGATGGTGCCCAGGCCTTTGCAGCGGGGGCAGGCGCCGTAGGGAGAGTTAAAGGAGAAGGTGTTGGGAGAAGGCTCCTCGTAAGAAAGACCGGTGTCTTCACACATCAGCTGCTTACTGTACTGGCTAACCTTCTGGGTATCATTGTCCATTACGAACATCAGCCCTTTTCCCATCTGCAGCGCTTTCTGCACACTCTGGCTGATGCGGGCGCGGGCGTCCTCCTGCACCTGTATGCGGTCTATCACCAGTTCTATTTCATGGATCTTATAGCGATCCACCTGCATACGTTCTTTCAGGTCCTGTATTTCCCCATCTACCCGTACCTTGAGGTAGCCCTGTTTGCGTACCTGCTCAAACAGCTCGCGGTAATGGCCTTTACGGCCGCGTACCAGTGGAGCCAGGATATTCAGTTTACGCTTCGGGTAGTTCTTGAACAGGTGTGCCAATATCTCTTCTTCCGAGAAACGGGTCATCCGTTTGCCGGTATTGTAGGAGTAAGCTACGCCGATACGTGCGTACAGCAGGCGCAGAAAATCATAGATCTCCGTGATGGTGCCTACAGTAGAGCGCGGGTTCTTATTGGTGGTTTTCTGTTCTATGGAAATAACCGGCGACAGGCCGGTGATCTTGTCAACATCAGGCCTTTCCATATCGCCGATAAACTGGCGCGCGTAGGCCGAAAAGCTCTCCATATAGCGCCGCTGCCCTTCTGCATAAATGGTATCAAAAGCCAGGGAAGATTTTCCGCTGCCGCTGATACCGGTTATCACCACCAGCTTGTTCTTGGGCAACTGCAGGTCCAGGTTCTTCAGGTTATGCTCCCGGGCGCCAAACACTGCAATATTGTCATCTGCAGCTACAGGCACGGCAGGAACCGTTGCATTCTTCTTTTTTGACATAAGCTTAGCCGATAAGTCCGCTACGGACTTTTTCAAACTACTAAACTACAGCATAATTGATTGCCAACGTCAATTTTTCTTTTGGAGGAAAAGAATGCCATACCGGCCTGTAGTACGGACTTGCTGGCTTTCAGTACTTTGGATAAGTAAGCACATTACCCCCTGTAGAAGGGCTTCCGCTGCCTGGGCATTTCCAGACCATCTGCCCTTTTATACCTACGGTCGTGTCGCCAAAAGGATACACCTTATACGACTGCAGGTAACCGTCTGCAGCTACCACCTGGTCAAAGTAAACGGAAGTGCCGATAGGATATTCATAAGTGGTGGTCATTTCTTCCAGCAGGTGGTGCGGCTGCGTGGTGTAGAAGCCCAGCATTTCCAGCAGGTAAGCGCCGGTAGCCTGTATGATCCCCTGGTCATATACGCCGCCTTTGATGGGACGCTGGTAGTTATACTTGTAAGCGGTATACCTGGTAATGTCCTGCGCATGCTGGATATTGAGCACATTGTCATATTCGTCATAGCGGTAAATACATACATCCGGCGCATAAGAAGGGCTGAAATAAGTCCACAGTCTTGACAGCCTGCCCTTGTAATCATACTGATATACAAAACGCTGTGTATAAACGTCCGGGTCTGGCGACCATGGATAAACGTTATTCAGCCTTGCCCGTATCACCTGTCCGCAATCATTCAGCTCTGCCACCATGATGGTATCGTTGCTGGTATTGAGCATGCACACACGTTTATTGGCATATCGCACAGGGCCTTTGAAAGGGTTGGTGCTCCAGTTGGGCCCCAGCAGTGCGTCTATGTAAGTGATCCGGCCGTCGGCGCCATACGTTTTCTTAAACTTGTAGGGCGTCACATAAGTGCCACCGGGAAAATGTTGGTTGATCGGGCTGATAAGCAGTGTTTGTACATCGCAGACAGGTAGCGGAAAACAAGGCGTGGAAGGATTCCCGGGTTCGTTTTTCTTACAAGCGTGCATGAGCATTGAAGCAATGCAGAAAAAGGCCATGTACAGGCCGGCTGAAGTTCGTTTCATTTTGAGGAGGATTAATGGGTGATGCGGATCTGGCATAGTAATGCCGCTAAAGGGTTAACACGCGCCCGCAATCAAATGTTTCCCGCATTCAGCCATATTTCTATACGTAATATATTAAAATCTGTTATGGGTAATAAAGGGTGCAATGCTTACCTGCAAACTGCAGGTATTGCTCCCAGTCGTAAGGCGTTACATCGTGCTTGCCGGAACGGATGTGGTAACGGATAAACTCACCGGTGGGCTGCTGCACGCGCGGAAACTGGTCAGTTCCCAGTCCGCGTTTCCCAAACAGCCGGTATACGGGCTCGGCGTAGCGTGCGCTCAGGAATTCTCCTTTAGGGTCTGACCACTGGTCGCCCAAAGCGCTGGCCACATACAGGGGCCGTGGAGCGATCAGCGCCAGCAGCATGTGCTGGTCTACCGGCAGTGCATCGGTATTATTGGCGTAGGTTTTATATGCCGGCGCAAACCAGTGGGGAAATACATGGGTGATCACGCCAACGGTTTCCCCGTACCAGCGTTTGGACAGCGCCGCGCCGCCTTCGCCGGATTCATTGGAGATCACCATCGTAAAGCGGGTATCACTTGCGCCGGCCCACAGGGCGGCTTTTCCCAGCCGGGAATGCCCCATCACGATCACCTGCCTGGGATCTACGCCGGGATCCTGCTGCAGGTAGTCCAGCGCACGGCATAACGCCCATGCCCATACGCCCATGGCGCTCCATTCCTGTGGCTGTATGCGCAGTTCGTCTTTCAGTTTATTGCGAATGCCGGTTTCCCAGCCATCGGCTTTGTCTGCCTCTATCTCGCCGTAGAAAAAAGTAGCCAGTCCGTAACCACGGCTGATAATATCCCCGATAGGCCACTGGGATGCCTGGGATCCGCGCGAGGCCTCGGTGGCATGGTTGTCTGCAATACCCGGCCCCTTTACTGTATAATGCGGGGTAATGGGAATGGAATTGTCATTGATCACAGACTGGTTGCCGTAAAAGTTCATGCCCAGGAACACAGGCACCCTGCCCCTGGCCTGGTTGGGCAGGTATAGCAGCAGGTGCAGCTGCGCCGTAGTATCTTTTTGAGACAGGTAAAGGGTTACCTGTTTGCAGGTAGCCAGATTGTTCAGGGCCGAGGGGTCTGTGCGGGTGGTTTTGAATGTCATCTGCACGGGTGTGCGGGGAAAGCGCCCGTAAACATTGTTCTCAAAAAGCTCGTAAATGTAGGGCCGTTGTATGTCATTCCATTGCCTTACGGTGGTGACGGTCTTGCCGTTTGGCATACGCAGCGGATCCGGCAGCGTATAAGCCGGAACGTTAGCCTCTGTCAGATTCACCTCTTTTTGCTGTGCGGTAACGTGAACGACTCCAAACAGGCAGCACAGGGCTATACACGTGGATAAGTTCGATAAGGGTAACATATAAGAAAGATAACGAAAAAAGCTGTATAGGGATTATGCAATTATTAATTATTTTAGTTCCGGTATGCATAACGAGCCATACACTGATACTGAGCTGTTCCGGTTGATAGCAGAAGGAGACGAAACGGCTTTCCGCCTGCTTTTTCACAGGTACGTGCCGGAGCTGCGCCCGCTCATCATGCATATTACCAAAACCGCCCCCGTTGCCGAAGATATCATACAGGAAACCTTCCTGCGTTTATGGATCAGCAGGGATAAGCTGGTGAGTATCGAAAACCCCCGTTCCTGGCTGTTACGCATCGTTTTTTACCAGTCTTTCTCTTACTTGCGCAGGCAGGGCGTACATACCAGGGCAATGGATGTTATGGCATCCCGGCAGGATGCGGAAGACGTGCACAATCCCACCGAAGAGACCCTGGCCTATCACCAGGTGCTGCACCTGGTGGAAGAAGCCGTACAACAGCTGCCGCCGCAGGCCCGCCGTATATACGTGATGAGCAGGGAAAAAGGGTTGCGCATACCCGAAATTGCCCAGGCGCTCATGCTTTCACCCAACACGGTAAAGAATTCTCTTGTATCATCGCTGAAAATTATCCGGAAACGTATTGAGCAATCCGGACATTTCATCCCTATGGTAGTGCTATGGCTGCTGAAACTTTGAAATTTTTTTTTGATCCGATAGGTCCTAAATGAAAACTTGCGCGTCTGTTACTATGGGGACTCAATAAATTTTGTTTACCGCGTTTGAAAAACAAATTCTTAATAGCTTGAATATCCACGAAAGACTGGCGTACCTGGTACGCCGGGCAACAAGTCATTCGGCCACCGATGCCGAGCTGGAAGAGCTGACCACTTTGCTGAAGGCAGACACCACGGGCAGCCTTGCCGCCAGTATTGCTGCGCAGCTGGAAGCAGAACTGCCGCCTGCAGATAAGAACTACGATAAAGACTACTGGGATACGATTGCCACACAAATACTGCTGTCAGACCGTCCGCAGGAAACCATTCCTTCCGCTCCGGTCAGGCTGCGCCGCCTGCATGGCTGGCGCTGGGCTGCAGCAGCAACAGTAGCAGCGCTGATCTCCGTAGCGGCCTGGCAGTGGCTCAAAAGGCCTGCTTTACAGCCAACAACGCCTGTAATCGCCACCCTGCCTGCCGGGCATGATATTGCCCCGGGGCGCAACAGGGCCATCCTCACACTGGCAGACGGTACACAGATACCGCTGGATAGCGCAGGCGCCGGGCAGCTTGCACAACAGGGCAATACCCATATCATCAAACTGGACAGCGGGCAGCTGGCTTACCGCAGCGCCGCCGGCGCTTCCACCGCTACACTTTTATACAACACCATTTCAACGCCCAGGGGCGGACAGTTCCGCATCACATTGCCGGATGGCACACAGGTATGGCTCAATGCCTCCAGCAGCCTGCGCTACCCTACTGCCTTCACCGGGCGTGAAAGACGGGTGGAGCTCTCCGGCGAAGCCTATTTTGAAGTGGCCCGCAATGCAGGTATGCCTTTCCGTATCGCATCAAAAGAAATGGAGGTGGAAGTGTTGGGCACCCATTTTAACATCATGGCCTATGATGATGAAGCCGTGCTGAAAACCACCCTGCTGGAAGGTGCAGTGAAAGTTACACGCAATGGCAGCAGCCGCCGCCTGCAGCCCGGACAGCAGGCCCGCATCTACAAAGAAAACGGTAGTATGGATGTACTGCAGGATGCCAATACAGAAGAAGCCGTGGCCTGGAAAAACGGGTTCATCCAGTTTGAGGGACAAGACATCAAAGCCGCCATGCGCATGCTGGCGCGCTGGTATAATGTAGAAGTGGATTACAGGGGCGCAGTACCGGCACACTTCAGGGGCATTATCCCTCGCAATGTTCCGGTATCGCAGGTATTAAAAATGATGGAACTGACAGGGGAAGTACATTTTACAATAGAGGGGAACAGGATCATTGTATCACCATAAAAAGCACCAATAAAAAACCGGAAGCGTTCGCACCGCTCCCGGTAAAGCTCAGGTTATAAAAAAACAATCGTTCAGCAATTATTCCTTATTTACCTAAACCATACAAAAGTATGCAATTGACGCTTTTTTCCCAAAGCGCGGCAGGGCGCTGTGCCCCTTGCCGGAAACGAATTCCGCGATTATCAGCCAAAACGGTACTGATCATGAAATTAACGGCGATTTTGATCACTATTGCCTTCCTGCAGGTACATGCGGCAGGGCATGCGCAAACCGTCACCTTGTCCCGGCAGCATTCCTCCCTGGAAAAGATCTTTAAAGAGATCAGGAAACAAACGGGCTATTATTTCCTGTATACCGACGAACAATTGTCGGGCGCCGGGAAAGTTAGCCTGGATGTAAAAGATGCGCCCCTGCAACAGGTGCTGGACCTATGCTTCCAGGGCCAGCCGCTTACCTATACCATTGATAACAAGATTGTCATTGTAAAGCGCAGGCCTTTTATCCCTATACCATCGGCACCACCCAAAGAGGAGATACCTGTAAAAGGCAGCGTCACCAATGAAAAAGGTGAACCGCTGCCCGGCGTTACCATACAGGTAAAAGGTACTGCCAACGGCGTTGTAACAGACGCAGACGGACATTATATCATCAACGTACCCTCCGGCAACGCCACCCTGATCGTTTCATCCCTCGGTTATGATAAACAGGAAGTGGTGGTAAACGGCAGAAATGAAATTGGCATTGTCATGAAAACAATGGCCGCCGGCCTCAACGAGCTGGTGGTAGTAGGCTACGGAGAACAGAAAAAAGGCTCACTGACCAATGCCATCACTTCCATTTCCACCAGGTCATTTCGTGATCAGCCGGTGAACCGCCTCGACCAGGTTTTACAAGGCAGGGCCGCCGGTGTGCAGGTAACCAACGCAGCCGGCTCTCCCGGCGGAGCGGTGCGGATACGCATCCGCGGCGCCAATTCCATCAACGGCGATAATGGCCCCCTGTACGTGGTAGATGGTTTTGTTGGCGCTGAATTCTTTGCCATCAATCCGGATGATATCGAAAGCATCCAGGTACTCAAAGATGCTTCCGCCACTGCCATCTATGGCAGCAGGGGCGCTAACGGCGTGATCATCGTCACTACACGAAAAGGCAGTAAAGATGGCCTGAAAGTGAACTTTACCTCCCGCTTTTCTACCGCTGAAGTGATTAACCGGCTGGACCTGCTGAATGCAGCGGATTTTGCTGCTACCGCCAACGCACATGCCACCGCTACCGGTACTACACCGCCGTTCACGGCCGAACAGGTGGAAGGATTTTACCGCAACGGCGGGACAGACTGGCAAAAAAAGATCTTCCGCAGGGCGCCTGCGCAGGAATACCTGCTGAGCCTCGCCGGTGGTAACGACAGATCAGGATACTTCATTTCCGGTAACTACCTCAACCAGGATGGTGTGATCAACAACTCTTTCTACAAACGGTACACGCTGCGTTCCAACATCAATTCAAAACTGAGCAACCGCGTCTCCACATTCCTGAACATCACCGGTTCCTACAGTACCGCACAGAATGTAGACATCCCGGCAGATGGGCCGCATAGCCCCCTGGCGCAGGCCATCACCTGGTCGCCTACCGTGCCCGTGCGCGATGCCGCCGGTAAGTATACCCTCACTGATCCGGTAAGCTCCGTGTTCTATAATCCCCTGGCGCTTACAACAGAACAGCTGACAGTAACAGACCGTATGCTGGCTAACGCTATTGGCGGCTTCCGCTTTGAGCTGCTGCCCGGACTTACCTTTAACCTGCAGTACGGCGCCAACTACCTGCAATATGATAACAAGAACTTCGCAGGTAAAGTAGTGAACTCCAACAGCGCTACCGCCAATGTGCGCAACAACAAGGAAGTGCGGCTGCAGAACACCAATATGCTTAATTACCGTAAGGAATTTAACGGCGGGCATAACATAGATCTGACCGCGGTGATGGAGTACCAGCAATCTACCTATAACTATACCTATGCCGGGGCATCCAACCTCACGTATGAATTCTTTAAATGGGATAATCTGACACAGGGCACGGCAGGCAGCCCGCAATCCGGCTATTCCAAATGGGCATTGTTCTCGCTGGTAGGCCGCGCCAATTATGATTATCAGCACAAGTACCTGTTCTCTGCGGCACTGCGGCGCGATGGCTCTTCCAAGTTCCGTAAAGAGAACCGCTTCAGTTATTTTCCTTCTGTATCCGCCGGATGGGTGCTTACAGAAGAGCCGTTCATGAAACAGCAGCAGCTGCTCAGCTACCTGAAACTGCGCGGCAGCTGGGGCCTTACCGGTAGTGAAGGCGTTGGCCCATACAGTACCTTTTCTTCCTATTCCAACAGGATCGCATCCTTTACCAATTCAACTTTTCAGACCGGTATTATACTGGGCAATATCGGCAATCCTAACCTGCAATGGGAAACCACGGAACAGAAAGACGCCGGTATCGAGATCGGCCTGCTGAAAGGACGCCTCTCACTGACAGCCGATTACTTTGTAAAAGACACCCGCGATCTCCTGCTGAATGAAAAACTGCCGCTGTACCTGGGTGGCAATACCATTACCCGTAACGTAGGCGCCGTGCAGAACAAAGGCTGGGAATTTTCCGTAGAAGGTATGGTGATCGATAAGGGCCCGCTTACCTGGAGCACCGGGCTTAATTTCTCTTTCCTGCGTAATAAGGTAACCTCTATCGGCGCTACCACGCAGCGCATTTTTGATCCCAACAACCGCAGGATAGGCGGCGGTATGTCGCCCCAGTCAGAGTTTGTGATCATGCCCGGGCAGCCGCTGGGCGCTATCTGGGGACTTACCTACCTGGGTACCTGGAAACCCGGCGATAAGGACAAGGCATCTGAATATGGCGCCGTACCCGGTGATGCACGTTACAAAGACCTGAACGGAGATGGTACGATCGATGCCGATGACTACAGCGTGATCGGTACGGGTATGCCGCGTACATCCATCGGCTGGAATAATACACTGACCTATCGCGCATGGACGCTGAACCTGTTCTTCCAGGGCCTGCTGGGATTTGATAAGCTGAACTACAACAAGGCGGCTGCCATGTATCATGGCGGCGATGCGCGCGAAGCCACGCATATGGATATACTGAACAGGTACATTCCCGGCGTGAATGAAACATCAGACATTCCGGCATTCAGCTCTACCAACCGCAACTTTACACAGTCCAGCCGCTTCCTGGAAAAGGCTGATTTTGTGCGGCTCAAAAACCTGAGTTTATCATACGATATACCTAAAGCAAAACTGAAGAACACCGTAGGTGTGAAACTGTTTGTAAGCGCCACCAATCTCTTTACCATTACCGGTTACAGCGGTATAGACCCCGAAGCCAATTCATCTGCCGGCGATATCAGGCAGGGCATTGATTTCGGTTCCTATCCCAACGCCAAAACATACACTGGTGGCATTACACTCAGCTTTTGATCATCATCCGTAAAAAAGATACTATGCAGAAAATATACCTTATTGTTGCCCTGTTCATGCTGGGCGGCTGCAGCAAACAACTCACAGAAGACCCTAGAGGACTGGTGGCCGGTAATGCCGCCATCAGCAATATGGCCGGTTTGGAATCTGCGTTAACCGGCGCTTATGGCAGCCTGATGGTGCCATGGGAAAGCGGTTTCACCACCGTGTCACAGATCGCAATGACCATGGGCGCAGACGACCTCACCACACACCCCGGCTCTAACAAGGAAGAGTTCAGGGAGTTTGATCTCTTCAGGGTATCATCGCTCAACAGCCGCATGACGCCTATCTGGCTGGGCTGCTATAAAACCATACAATCCACCACCAACATCATCAACAATTATGAAGCCGTACAGGATGGCAGTGAAGCAAATATTCATGCCATTGTGGGTGAGGCTTACTTCCTGCGCGCGCTCTGCTATTACTGGCTTACCCGCTGCTGGGGCGAAGTGCCCATCATTCCTGCTGCAGAATATTCACCCGGTCTGCTGCAGATAAAAAAGAGCCCGGTGGCCGACATTTACAAGCTGATAGAACAGGACCTCGCCATCGCAGAACAATGGGTAACAGATAAGAAACGCGATCCGGGAAGACCCAACAAAGGATCTGTGAAAGCGCTGTTGGCAGATGTATATCTTACAGAAGCCGGCTGGCCTTTGAAAAATGCCGCCAAATATGCGCAGGCAGCTGCCAAGGCAAAAGAAGTGATCGACAACAAAGCCGTTTACAACTTTGACCTCTGCCAGGAGGGGTTCCTGAAGATCTTTGCCGGCGGCACCGTAGAGGATGTGTTTACACTCTTCACCCGCGGGCAATGGTCTACCTACAATTCCTTTTACGGCCTTTCTACCATGCCGGAGAATGAAGGCGGCTGGAGCGACTTTTTCCCCGAACTGAATTTCTTCAACAACTTTCCCGCAGGGCCCAGAAAGGAAGCAACTTTCTCCACAGAGTTTACCGTGAACGGTAACACCATTCCCTGGCAGGATGTAAGCACCAAACACCCCTATTATAAAAAGTTCCGCATACAGTCTGGCAACCAGGCCACGTATATGTCTAACAACCCCGTTATCATGATACGGTACGCACATGTGCTGCTCATTTACGCAGAAGCGCAGGCAAGAGCTACGGGCACGGCTGATGCTGCAGCGTATGCCGCCGTTAATGCGGTACGTCAGCGCGCCGGCCTGGCAGACCTGCAGCCGGGACTCTCAGGCGCTGATTTCGCCGCGGCCGTTGTAGCAGAAAGGGCATGGGAATTTGCCGGTGAGTGGAGCCGCTGGTTCGACCTGGTGCGCCTGGAAATGGTGGAGAGCGCCAACGCGGCTAAAGATCCCGGCGACCTGCAGCTGACGCCCGGCGCTATTACGCATGAGAAATATCACATGCCCATTCCAGGTAACGATGCATTGATCAACCCGAACCTATAAATTCCAAAAACGTTACGTTATGAAAACTATTGCAACACTTTTAACGGTGTTCAGTATACTGCTATGCAGTAAACTGAATGCGCAGTACCTGCTGCTGGATGATATGGAAGGCAATGGCCCCTGCTCCGGCAGATGGACCTGGTATGCAGGCGGCGCCAACGCTACAGGGAAAGTAGAATTTGGCGTGCCCAATCCTAATCCGTCGGGACTGAACACCAGTCCGCTGGTAGCTAAATTTACCAAAGACACCAGCTGCTTTGAATACATGAGCGCCGGCGTTAACCTGGCAGAACCCTTTGACCTGTCTTCCAGCAGCCAGTTCAAAATGCTGGTGTACAGCAACACAACAGATGAGATCATGTTCAAGCTGCAGCCTGGCAATGACTATAACAAAGCTGTTTTCTTTACCTACAAGGTGAGCCGGGTAAATCACTGGGAAGAGGCAGTTTACAATTTCCAGAGCGTAAAGGACCGGAAAGATTTTAACCGGGTGGAAGTACATTTTATTGACGGCAAAAAAGCCAATGGCATCCTGTATTTTGACCTGGTACAGGCGCCCAATCCTGTAACCATCACCCTGGCAGATACTTCCATTGCAATGGGACAGGAGAACGGCGCGGTGATAAAGGCAGCGCTCAATGCGGCCGTATTCAAACCGGTGCTGAATACATCTCACTGGACTGCATTGAACCTGCCCCCCGGCGTGGGTATTGACAGTGTGCAGCGCGTGAACGATACCACTGCCTACCTCACACTCAGCGGCAATTCTGCAGCCATCTATTCCCGCGCCCTGCTGCAGATACGGGTAGACTCACAGGAAGTGGCAAACGCCAATACACATCAGTACCTCACCAAAGGAAAAGTAGTGTTTGAGGGCAACCCCGCCTGGTCGCTGGTATATGGAGACGAGTTCAACACCAACGGCTTGCCGGACCGTAGCAAATGGACGGTTGATCCCAAACCCAAAGGTTGGATCAACGGCGAGCAACAGGTGTATACAGATACCACGCATGATAACATCCGCGTAGAAGACGGCAACCTGATCATCAGGGGAAAGAAGGATTTTCCCAATGGCAATACCACAGAACCATGGTCTTCCGGCAGACTGATCTCGCAGAATAAAATGGACCTGCTCTATGGTAAGGTGGAAGTAAGGGCTAAACTGCCCAGGGCGCGCGGCTCCTGGCCGGCTATCTGGATGATGCCTACCACCAGCGCCTATGGCGGCTGGCCAAAGAGCGGTGAGATCGATATTATGGAGCACGTAGGCAATAACCTGGGCACCGTGCTCTCTACCGTGCATACGGAGAATAACAACTGGACCAACGGCGGTCATCTGTCTGCCACCAAAAGCATTCCAGATGTAGCCACTGCATTCCATGTGTATGCGGTAGAATGGAGCCCCGATTCTTTGCGATTTACTTACGACAGCAATCATGTGTACACTTACGTGAACCCCTATACGGATTGGAAAGACTGGCCCTTTGACCAGAAGTTCCACATCATTCTGAATGTGGCTATTGGCGGCGGTATGGGAGGTTCCATTGCAGAGGCAGACTGGCCGGATAGTATGATGGTGGATTATGTGCGTGTATACCAGAAGGGATTGGGCACACCGGTGCTGGATAGTATCCTGGTAACACCTGCAGACGTATCTTTCCTCCCTGGCAAAACACAGCAATACAAAGCAACCGCGTATGATCAGAACGGCCATACCATGACCATTAACCCGGTATGGAGCATCAGCGGAGCAGGTAATACCATTACAAGCGATGGCCTGGCCACTATACAATCTTCCGGGGTGATCACCGCAACGGCTACAGCAGACAGTGTAAGCGTTACCGGTACGGCCTTTGCAACGGTGCGGCCTACAAACTACAAACTGATACCTGTTAAGATTGAAGCGGAGGCATTTGATAATTCCAATTCCTGCTGTACAGAACCTGTTTCCGATGCAGGCGGCGGCCGCAACGTAAGTTATATTGGCGGCAATACCTGGTTTGAATATGATATTACAGTACCAGACAGCGGCGATTACCGTATACAGTTCCGCACGGCCATGAACAATGCCACCAGTCTGCGTGTTATGCTGGATTCAGTTACCCTCAGCACAGTACCTTTACCTGCCAGTGGCGGGTGGCAGAAATGGATCACCGTTACATCTGCGCCTATCAATTTCAGTGCGGGTAATAAAACCATCCGTATCCAGTCTGACGCTTCGGGCTGGAACTTCAACTGGCTGCGCTTTGTACGGGCAGATTCCGTTGGCGTGTCAAGGATAGTGGTTACGCCAGACAGCGTGCGGCTGATCAGCGGCAACACACAACAATACAAGGCCGCTGTATACGGCCAGGATAGCAGTGTGATGACGGTAGCACCGGTTTGGGCCACTACGCTTGACAGTAGTACCATCACTGCCGGCGGCCTTTTCACTGCGGGTAGTGTCAGCACCGCCACTACAGGCGCTGTTACGGCAACAGCAGAGGGAGTAACCGGTTCGGTGCAGGTAACGGTAAGGCCTGCACCTGTGCTCACACGCATGGAGATCACACCTGATACGGTGAGCGTACCCTTACATGCCTCCCAGCAGTTTACTGTTACCGCTTATGACCAGATGGATAGCCTGATGACCATATCGCCGGTATGGACTGTAAGCGATACAACGGCTACGGTTACACAGACAGGCATTTTCACCGCAGGCAGTGCGCCGGGTACTGTGAATGTAACCGCCGCTGCGAATGGCATAACCGTTACTGCAGTGGCAACAATGGCCTATACCTGTACCGTGAATGAAAAGTACGAAGCTGAAAGCTGCTCTGGCCGCAGTACGCGCCCCACCTTGCAGACATGCACAGATGTAGGCGGCGGACAGAATTTTACCGGTATCTGGGGCGGAGATTACTTCCGGTACAGCACACTGAATGTGCCCGTAGCAGGAAGGTACAACATCCGTTTCAGGGTGTCTACTACGGCTCCGGCGCGTATATGGGTGGGGCATGGAGACATGAACTTTGGATATGTGGATCTTCCATCTACCGGCGGTCAATGGAAAACCATTTCCGATACCATGACCTTACCCGCCTTAAATTATACGGGTATACATTCAGCATCCGGTACCTTTAAGTTCAATTGGTTCAGTATCGATAACTGTGCAGAAGATACAAGCGCCAGTATGGCCAGGATGGCTGTCAGCCATGAAAAGATGCCGTTACCGGAAGAGAAGGACGCTGCAGTGGTCTATCCCAACCCTACAGCAGGGCAGGTAACCATTGATTTGCCGGAACATCACTATAATTCCATGATTTTGCTCAATATCGATGGAAAAGTCATCCGCCGCTGGTATATTGCACCCACAGACCGGAAAGTGGTAAAAGACCTGCGATTCCTGCAAAACGGGATGTACCTCATACGGCTGGAGGGCAGAGGAAGAACAAAGACACTGAAACTGGTGAAAGGAGCGTAAGTAAATGATATCGGGTTAACACTGAGTATAAGAAGTGGGCCGGGCTGAAAGATCAGTCCGGCCTCACTGTTTATATTAAGCTTTGAATTTCTTAAATACCACGATGGCGTTGTGGCCGCCAAAACCAAAGGTATTGCTCATGGCTACGTTTACAGTACGCTGCTGTGCTTTACCTATTGTCAGGTTCAGATTGGTGGGAATGCCCTCGCCCAGTTCTTTGGTGTTGATGGTAGGGGGCACAATATCTTCCTGGGTGGCTTTGATACAGGCAATCGCTTCTATCGCCCCGGCGGCGCCCAGCAGGTGGCCGGTCATAGATTTGGTAGCGCTGATATTCAATTTGGAAGCATGCTCGCCAAAAAGGCTGGTAACGGCTTTCAGTTCGCTAACATCGCCAACGGGGGTAGACGTAGCGTGCCCGTTGATGTAATCAACATCTTCCAGTTGCAGCCCGGCGTCTTCCAGTGCTTCTGCCATTCCATTCCTGGCGCCCAGTCCTTCGGGGTGGGTGGCAGTAAGGTGATAGGCATCGGCTGTCATAGCGCCGCCGATCATTTCCCCGTAGATGGTAGCGCCTCTTTTTACGGCGTGCTCATATTCTTCCAGTATGATGGCGCCTGCGCCTTCGCCCATTACGAAACCATCACGCTCCCCGTCAAACGGACGTGAAGCGGTAGCAGGATCTTCGTTGCGGGTGCTGAGTGCTTTCAGCGCATTAAAACCGGCAATACCTGCACGGGTGATGGGCGCCTCAGATCCGCCGGCAACGATCACATTTGCCTTACCCAGGCGGATATAGTTGAACGCATCCACAAGCGCGCTGCTGGAAGAAGCGCAGGCAGATACCGTACAGAAGTTAATGCCCATGAAGCCATACCTGATGGCGATCTGTCCCGCTGCAATATCAGCGATCAGCTTGGGTATAAAGAAAGGATTGAACTTCGGAACAAAGTTGGCCGCTGAAAATTCAACGATCTGGTCTTCGAAGGTCTGCATACCGCCGTTGCCGGAGGCCCAGATAACACCAATTTTGGTTTTGTCAATACCGTCCTGGTGGATACCGGCGTTTTCAATGGCTTCCTGTGCGGCTACCATGGCATATTGGGTGAAGAGGTCCATTTTGCGGGCCTCTTTTTTCTCCATGAACTTTTCTATATCAAAGTCCTTCAGTTCGCAGGCGAACCTGGTCTTAAATTCGGTGGTATCAAAACGGGTGATTGGGGCGGCACCGCTGGTGCCAGCCTTCATATTATTCCAAAAAGTGTTAACATCATTCCCAATTGGTGTTAATGCTCCCAACCCAGTGACTACAACCCTCTTAAGTGTAATAGTACGCATAACAGTTAAATCAAATATTAGAGCGCAAATTTAGTTACTTATTCCATATAAATAAGTAAAATATAAAAGTGCCGCTAATTTAGGCCCCTGGCGGCCTTCACGCCTGTTTTAGTGATCTTTGCTTATTGTTCTGTCCGTTTAAACCGGGGCCTGTTCGTTATCAGTTCAGATATTTCTGCATGCCAACAGGCCTTGCACTGCATGTTTCTCCCAGGATATAGTAGACATATAGTAGCGATATAGTAGCGATATAGTATCTCTTACAGGCGTTACTATATCGATACGTTATTCCCGGGTTTATATTATACCAGGAGGCCATCCGCCGGCTGACGGATGGCCTCCTGCCTCAGTACTAGCTGCTGAAATTACTGTTTTTCCCTGACAGCCTTAAACTCAGACCCGCTTTTCCATTTAGGGAAAGTAGTTTCATTACTCAATGTGAGCCCGATGTCAAACAGCAGCTGGCTGTCTTCCACCATACCGGAAAGATCCCAGGTATCATCAAATTGGTCGGCGGGCGAGTGGTAGCGGTCGCGGCCGTATTCTTCGATCTTCATTTTGGCGTAGCCTGTATCATGTGCTACTGAAATGGTACCGCTGCCGGTGTACAGGGCGGGAATACCTACCTTGGCGAAATTGAAGTGGTCTGAGCGGAAGAAATGACCACCGGAAGGATTTTCTTCGGGCGATACGGTGCGTCCCTGCCTGGCGGCCGCACGTTCTGCATAATCGTCCAGTTCTGATTGTCCGCGGCCTACAATGGTGATGTCTTTTGTTCTGCCATAGGTGTTCAGCACATCCATGTTCAGGTCTGCCACGGTGCTGTCAACCGGGTAAACCGGGTGCGTGGCATAATATTCTGAGCCCAGCAGGCCCTGTTCTTCGCCGGTGAGCGCAATGAACAGGATAGAGCGGGCCTGTTGATTTTTCAGTTTGGTGAAGGCTGCTGCAATTTCCAGCAGGCCGGCGGTACCGGTGGCATTATCTGCGGCGCCGTTGTAGATGGAGTCTCCTTTTATTGCCTCACCGATGCCCAGGTGGTCCCAGTGGGCCGAGTAGATAATGTACTCGTTTGGCCTGGTGGCGCCGGGCCAAACGGCCAGTACGTTATGGGAAGTGGATTTTTTGAGTTTGTTATTGATCACTACAGAAGCGCTGAGCGGAAGCGGCACGGGTTTGAATCCCGGTTTATGCGCCTGTTGCAGCAGGGTGTCTGATACGCCGGCCAGTTTGAATAATTTCCTGGCGGCGTCCAGGGTGATCCAGCTTTCCATGGCCGCGCGCGACATGTCGTTGTCTTTTGTCTGCAGATAGAGTTTGGCGCCAGACCAACCGCTTCTTACCACTGCCCAGGGATAGCTGGCGGGAGCGGTATCGTGAATGATGATCACGCCTGCGGCGCCCTGCCTGGCTGCTTCTTCGTATTTATAGGTCCAGCGGCCGTAGTAAGTCATGTTCCTGCCCTTAAAGAGGGTACTGTCTGTAAAGCCGGGATCATTCACCATCACGAGTACGGTTTTGCCTTTTACATCCAGGCCCGCGTAGTCGTTCCAGTTGTATTCCGGGGCTACGATGCCATAGCCTGCAAATACCAGTTCACTGTTATTGAGGCGAACCTGTTCTGTCACGTGACGGGTAGTGGCTACATAATCGTCCAGGTAGGTGAGGGAGAGTGATCCGTTTTTGCCTTTGAACACCAGGGGACCGGCGGGTACGGAATTGATCTCTACCATGGGTACTTCCTGCAGGTAGCTGTCGCCATTGCCGGGTTTAAGTCCCAGTTGGCGGAACTGTTGTTCCAGGTAGCGGATGGTTTTTTCTTCTCCCTGTGTAAAGGGTTTTCTGCCTTCCAGCGAATCGGCCGCCAGTACCTGCAGATGTTTGGTAAAGCTTTCCTGGGAGATGGTATTGATGGCTGTAGAATCTTCAAGGGCTGCAGCATTTTTCCCGGACTGGTTACAGGCGCCGAGAGCCAGTGCAGCTACAGCGATGAGACGATAGCAGGTTTGCATGAAAGTGTTGTTTAGCTGATAAAAATAGAAAATAATGCTGTACCGGCAGCCGGGCAATAGGTTTTCCGCGAGGGAAAGTCAAAAATCAGCAAATGCTTTTGGATAATTCTAAATAATTGCTATTTTTGCAGCCCCTTGCAAAGGGATGGTGAGGTGCCTGAGTGGCCGAAAGGAACGGTTTGCTAAACCGTCGTACGGGTAACACTGTACCGAGGGTTCGAATCCCTCCCTCACCGCAGAAGCAACTGCTTCTAAAGGTTCGGGGCGTAGCGTAGCCCGGTTATCGCGCCTGCTTTGGGAGCAGGAGGTCGCAAGTTCGAATCTTGCCGCCCCGACTTGACAGGACAAAGTGGAAAACAAACCATTTTGTCCTGTTTTATTTTCTCCAAAATCCTTGTCCAGCGTGTATATTATGCGCACGGCTTCATTGATGCGATTAGTTCGAAATGAAAATCCGTCAAAAGTTAATTTTTCAGGATACATCGAACTAATTACTTCCCGTTTCTTTTCAATTTCTCCGGTTTCATACGCATAATCCAGCTTCAAAAGGTTGTTCAGTCCCTTGTCCAGAAGGTCATTTATATTTACTTGGTCTTGATCATAGATACTTAGTTTGGCTTCCAGTTTTTCAAGTTTACTGCTGTACTCCGTTTTCATTTCGCGGAAATCGGCAGGCTCTATCTCTTTTGAGGAAAGTAAATCCCTTATATAAGATAGCTTCCCTTCCAGTTCTTTTATTTGTATTTGCAGTTGTTTCTGATCGTTCTGCAAATGATTGGTCTGGTCATACCATGCTTCGGAAAGTGTGATCTTGTAAAGATCTAGCATTTCCGGGCGGGGCATGTATTTTTTAAGTTCATAGACAAACAGGCTGTTTGCATTATCTGCCCTGAACCGGCAGGTACAACCTCCGGTGCAGTGGTAATAGGTATAATACTTGGTAAGTCCCTTTGACTTGCTGCCGGTTAACAGCTTACCGCATTTTGGGCAAATTAAAAATCCCCGCAATGGCAATTCAGGGCAGGTAAGAATTTTAAGACGGTAAGGCACTCTTTTTCTGCCGTCCAGTACGTCCTGTACCTGGTAATACAATGCTTCAGAAATAATAGGTTCATGCAGACCTTTTACAAACTTTGCTTCTTCGTCTTTGTACTTGGCGATAAATATTTTCCCGCAATAAACCGGGTTACGTATAACAAACCAGAAAAGGCTTTTGGTTCCTTTGAACCCTTTTTCCTTAGCCATTTTAAAAACCTGTTCCGTGTTGTACACTCCTTCGGCTATCTGTTCAAAAGCCCATCTTATAATACTGGCCTGCGGTTCTTCAGGAGCAATATATTTCTTGCCTAACTCGTCCGTTTTATTTTTATAGCCGATAGGTGCTAAACCCATGTAACGTCCTTCTTTCCTTGCCTGGCGCATACCATGAATAACATTCAAGGCCCTGCGGTCGTTTTCTACTTCAGGAGCGGCTAAGTAAAATGCCAGCATCATTTTATTTTCCGGGATGGATAAGTCTAGCGGCTGTTCTATAGCCTGCGGTTCTACTCCAAGTTTCCGGAGTATGTTAATCATTTGGTAGGCATCCCCTGCGTTACGGCTAAACCTGTCCCATTTAAGAAACAATACTAAATCAGCCTGTCCCTTGTATCTCTTTAATTCTAGTAGGTACTTTTTCCATTCAGGCCGGTTAAAGGTCTTAGCTGAATGATCTTCAAAAATCACCTTACGGCTTTTTTAAAAGTAAAGGCAAACTGCTGCTGTATCCGACTTTTCATTTCCTGCACGGCAATGGTTGTTGTCACAGGGTAATTAACCGTCTTATCATCATATATAAGATTTTCAGGAATGCAGTGAAGGGAATAGAATATATGCCCGGTTCGCAGTCCTTCAATTACATTGCTCTCCCCATGTAGGGAGCAGCAAACCCGCCGGTCTTTCAGGTAGGCCATTTCCAATACAGGCTCCAGCTCTTTGAACGGCGTGTTACTTTTTCCAGAGACTACTATTAACAGGTCAATAAATGCTTCGTCCTCCATTCCTTCAATAGCATCATGTTTTATCATGTATATTTTGGCTGGGGCAATGGCCGCAACAATAAGCTGAATAACCGGCGTTAGGGTATCTGCCTGGTCTGGTATCTGTGTAGCTATGGAAATCAGTTTTTCCTTCCAGTTCCTTAATTCTGCGGTATCAGCTCCGGCATTGATAAATACATTGGTAGTATATTCTATTCTGTGGTTGTGTCCTCCGATGTTCATGACAATCCAGTTTTGGGTTTACAAAAACTCGCTTACTTACGTTGCTTTATTTATAGGCTAAGACGGTGGTAACGGCATAACACTCCCGGAGCCGATCTAAGCATTCCTGCTCAAAATCCCCAAAGTGTTCTTTGAAAATTGTTATATGGCCGCCTGCTTTTCGCATCCATTCCGCCATACCGGCATCCCGTAAAGAAGCCAGCAGATAAAATTTTTTATCTTCCTCCAGGAAAAAGGTTGTTTCCGTGTTGTATTTGTAAATATTCCTGTCCCTTACAGCCCCTTTCATTTGTAGATGGTAAAGGGGGCCTTTGTCCAAAAGCAGAAAGTGAATGTGCGGCCTGTCTTTCACAAGGGTAATACGTTCAATTCTTGCCCTTTGCGGTTTCTCCTTTAATTCCCGTTTATTATATAAGCAATAGGCATAGATAAATTGCTGCTGCAAAAGCAGCGGCATTGCCTTTTCCCACAGGTTGAAGATGCCAGCGGGTGAGCGCTCCTGCTCCGGGTCGCCTTCTATCAATGAGCCGCACTGCGTTTCAACCTGCTGCCACATTTCATAGCATAACTTGTTCAGTATTTTTTGATCATCGGTTAAAAATGGATCGTATTCCTTCTCCGTACCACTAATGAAGTGATAGAACGCCTTAATATTATCTTGTGATTTGTTCAGAACGCCTAAACAGGGCAGCAGGAACGTAAGGTACTTGTTCCTGAAATGGCTTGCAAGGATATAGGTAATTGCTGTATCTTGTGCTTTTCGTTCTGGTGGGGCCGGTGGCAATTTCAGCACTTCACCCAGCGGGACGCTTTCCATCTTATCGGCCAATTGATACACGCTGCCTAAATTGGGTTTTGGTTTAACATCAATACCCTGATCTGTCACTTTCCTGTCAAAATATTTTGGGTGATTGGCTGCTATTTCCATCAAACCATTGGGGCGGTATTCTTTAAAGTAGTCTGTACTGCGATAGCCAATTACCCGTTCCAGCGCTTTGTATGTATGCAGACAAAGTGTTTCAACCTGCTGGCCGCAGGTGCAGGAAATGTGCAGTTTATCCCGTTCGATGCCTACAGTCATTTCGTGGGATACGTCCCGGAAAGTAAGCTGCATTTTAAGTATAGTGTCTACCATAGAAATAAACTTTAGCTTTGGATAGAACCACTCCCGCTTTCTTTGCAGGCGTTCATCTATCTGTCTTTTTAAAGCATCATCGGTTAATATATAAGGTTCGTTATCTAAGTGAATGGTGAAAGGTTCGGATGAAATGCGTAGCCCGATACCCTTTGTTCTGGTGTTCTTATGGGTTGCCATGTGATATAATTTAGATTACACTCGAAATAACCCTATAATTATCTCATATTCAATTCATTAAAGTCATGTTTTAGACGTAAAAAAGCATAGTTTAGCGGCATTTTATCCAAAATTTGCGTATATTACCACTTGCATAAAAAGGTTAAATTTGCACCATGATAAATACTGATATGCCGAATAAAGTACATGAAGGAAGGAACATAAAGCGTTTTAAGGAAATGCTGGGTATTAAGCAGGAAGCCCTAGCCTATGAGCTGGGGGAGGATTGGACGCAAAAAAAGGTTTCTTTGTTGGAAGCTAAAGAAACTATAGAACCGGATATTTTAGAACAGGTAGCAAAGATTTTGAAAGTGACCCCGGAGGCAATTAGGAATTTCAATGAAGAAGCGGCTATAACCATCATCGCTAATACGGTTAATAACCACGATAATGCCACCGGCAATTCTTTATTCATGTATTATCCAACATTCAACCCTATAGATAAAATCGTACAGCTCTACGATGAAAAAATAGAGTTGTATGAGCGGATGTTGAAGGAAAAAAACGAGCTGCTGGAAAAGTTTGCCGGTGAAAAGAAAAAGTAACAATTTTTAATGATATGATAAAAGCTGCCTTACGGCGGCTTTTTTATTTTCAGAATAATTTTTGATTTTTAAAAACAAATCGTAATATTGCGATTATATAAGTACAGTATGGGAGTTACAAAAGCAGATTTATTTACCAAACAGCAGAACGATATAGCCAATATGGCGAAGGCGCTGGCCCACCCGGCCCGCATAGCTATACTGCAATACCTGGTTAAAAAGAATGCCTGTGTTTGCGGTGATCTGGTAGACGAACTGGGGCTTGCGCAAGCCACTACTTCGCAACACCTGAAAGAACTGAAAAACGCCGGTATTATTCAGGGAACAATTGAAGGGGCAAGCGTTTGTTACTGTATTAATCCAAAGGTTTGGAAGCAGTACCGCGAGCTGTTCAATAGCTTCTTTAAAGACATTACCCTGCAAGAAAACTGCTGCTAAAATTTTTTTGATCTAATTAATCGCAATATTGCAATAAAACAATTAATAATTACCATTATGTCCTCTGATCAACAAATAAAGGATATGGTAAGGCAGAAATACAGTGAAATTGCCTTACAGGACAAAGCCGACAATCAAGCCTCTTGCTGTGGTTCTGGCTGCTGCTCTACCGAAGTGTACAATATTATGAGTGACGATTATACCGCACTGGAAGGGTATAATTCGGACGCTGATTTAGGGCTGGGTTGCGGCCTGCCAACGCAGTTTGCCCAAATTAAAAAGGGGAATACAGTAATTGATTTAGGGAGTGGTGCAGGGAATGATTGTTTTGTTGCACGCCATGAAACAGGGGAAACCGGTAAGGTGATAGGTATTGATTTTACCCCGGCCATGATTGAAAAAGCCCGCGCCAATGCTGAAAAGCTGAACTATAATAATGTTGAGTTCAGACAGGGCGATATTGAGAAAATGCCCGTAACGGCTAATACTGCGGATGTAATAGTAAGCAACTGCGTATTAAACCTTGTACCCAATAAGGACGGCGTGTTTAAGGAGATCCTGCGCGTATTGAAACCGGGTGGCCATTTCAGTATTTCAGATATTGTACTGGAAGGAAATCTACCTGCTAATATTCAACAAGCCGCCGAAATGTACGCTGGTTGTGTATCCGGGGCTATTCAAAAGCAGGTTTACCTGGAGCTAATCAAGAATAACGGTTTTACCAATATTACCTTGCAGAAAGAGAAGCCTATTATTATACCTGACGATATACTGGCCGCGTATCTCTCACAAGAAGAAATAGACCAGTTCAAAAACAGTAATACAGGTATCTACAGCATTACTGTATATGCGGAAAAACCGCAGGAAGCGGCTTGCTGCGCACCTGGCTGTTGCGATTAATCATCTTCAACCAAAACAGAACAATATGAAAAAGCTGATTTTCTCTTTGAGCATGCTACTGATCACCAGCCTATCAGTAATTGCCAAAGGCCCTAAACCTAAACTGTTTCCTGAACTGGAAAAGTATTATGCCGGTCTAACTACCGTACCCGTAGAGCCTTCCCATGAAAAAGGGCTGGGCAATCTCGAGAAATATATATTACAGGGAATGGGAAGCGACCGAAAGATTGATCTGTTATTTACTGACAAAGACAATTCATTTGTAAGTGCATCTGCTCAAATAGTGCTGCAATCATTGTTAGCGGTGAACAAATACAATAAGATGGGCGTTTCATCCTGCGGGTATCAGGCGGGAGAAATTAACCCAATATTGATAAAGGTGCTTAACAAACATGGGTATAAGGTTACTGAAGCATCTGCTGTTAACGGTAAGAAGGCTTATACGGTTGCGTTTGGGGATAATGTTCTACCTGTAAATGTATATTCCAAAACAGCAGACGATGCAACATTGCCGAAAGCGAATTTCTTTCAAATGAAACTATGCAGCGCTGGTGACAATGCTTGTGCTGATCTGAAAGGAGCATTTTTCAAAGAAACAGCACCTTTTACTGATCCTTCTGCTGATATTTCTGAAGATGAAGCAGACAAACTATTTTCCCAGATTGCAGCAGAAATAGTAAGCGCGTTCAATAAAGCTAAAAATCCATAAATATAAAAAATGAAAAAGGTATTGGTACTTTGTACGGGTAACAGTTGCCGCAGCCAGATAGCTGAAGGCTATTTAAAATACTTCGCAGCGGGGAAAGCTGAAATTTACAGCGCCGGGGTTGAAACACATGGTGTTAATCCGAAAGCTATTGCCACCATGAAAGAAGATGGCATTGATATTTCCGGGCATACCTCAAACAATATTGATGAATACAGAGGTATTGACTTTGACTATGTAATAACTGTATGCGATAATGCCAAAGAACGCTGTCCTTATTTCCCAACTACAGCTCAAAAGTTCCACCAAAATTTTCCTGACCCGGCCAAAGCAACTGGTGTAGAAAGTGAAATAATGGAACAGTTCAGGACGGTTCGGGAACAGATAAAACAATACAGTCACAATTTTATTCAACAATACATAGCTTGACTATGAGCGCAAACAATTGTAATCCTGCCAGTGAAAGGAAACGGCTTAGTTTCTTAGACAGGTATCTTACCCTGTGGATATTCCTTGCAATGGCTATAGGGGTAGGCATCGGTTATTTTGTCCCCGGTACATCTGCCTTTATCAATTCGTTTTCTTCCGGGACAACCAACGTTCCACTGGCAGTGGGCTTAATACTTATGATGTACCCGCCCTTAGCAAAGGTGCGTTACGAGCAAATGGGAAAGGTTTTCAGGAATACGAAGGTATTGGGGGCATCGCTGCTGCTGAACTGGGTGATTGGTCCCGTGCTTATGTTTGTTCTGGCCCTGCTATTTCTACATGGCTATCCTGAATACATGGTGGGGCTTATTTTAATAGGGCTGGCCCGCTGTATTGCAATGGTAATTGTCTGGAACGAGCTGGCAGATGGTAACCGGGAATATGCAGCAGGGTTGGTAGCCCTTAACAGCATATTTCAGGTACTCCTGTACAGTGTTTATGCGTATGTTTTTGTAACGGTATTGCCGCCGTTGTTTGGCTATAAAGGGCTGGCCGTTAATATCACTATTGGGCAAATAGCGGAAAGTGTAGCTATTTACCTGGGTATTCCATTCGCGGCTGGCATAATTAGCCGGTATGTACTTTTGAAATTAAAAGGTGAGCAATGGTATCAGCAAAAATTTGTCCCTTTTATTTCACCCATTACCTTAATAGCGTTACTGTTCACTATTATAGTAATGTTTAGCCTGAAAGGGGAATTGATTGTACAAATACCACTTGACGTGCTGCGCATAGCCCTGCCGCTGGTTATATACTTCACCATCATGTTTTTGGCAAGTTTCTTTATGGGTAAGGCTTTGGGAGCGGATTATTCACAAAATGCCGCCGTTTCCTTTACGGCTGCCGGAAATAATTTCGAACTGGCTATTGCTGTAGCCATCGGTGTGTTCGGCATTAATTCAGGGCAAGCCTTTGCAGGTGTTATTGGGCCGTTGGTGGAAGTACCGGCCCTTATTGCCCTGGTAAATGTGGCTTTCTGGCTGCGCCGGAAATATTATACTCCTAACGAATTACAAAACGCATAAAATTATCAACAACGTATGAAAATTGCATTATTCAGCGATATACACGCCAATTTACCGGCATTGGAAGCATGCCTGCACAGTATAGATGAACAGCAGCCGGATGCGGTTTACTGTTTAGGGGATTTGGTAGGGTATAATATCTGGCCGAACGAGGTTATAAATATTATCAGAAAACGGGGTATCCCTACTATTGCCGGGAACTATGATTTTGGAATTGGTCGAATGAGTGATGATTGCGGCTGCGCCTATAAAACTGAACCGGAGAAAGATATGGGGAAAATATCTATTTCCTACACTAATTCAATCGTTGGGCCTAAAGAAAGGCAATACCTGCGTACCCTGCCTGCGCACATCCGCGTAGAATTTCAATTGAATAATGACAAGTTAAATCTTTTGCTAGTACATGGCAGTCCAAGGAAAATAAATGAATACCTGTTTGAAGATAGGGAGGAAAAAAGCCTTCTGCGGATTATGCAGGATGCGGATGCCGACATTATGTGTTTCGGCCATACGCACAAACCTTATCACCGTGTACTACCTACTGATGCGGAAGCTGGCAGCCATTTGCGCCATGCAATCAATATCGGTTCTGTCGGTAAGCCAAAAGACGGTGAGCCCAAGGGTTGTTATGTTATGCTAACAATCAATGAAAACAGCAGCGTATTAGAGAAAGGTTCTATACAGGTTGATTTCATACGTTTTTCCTATGACGTTGAAAAAGCGGCAAAAGCTGTCGAAGATAGCCCGCTGCCAAATGAATATGCTGAAATGCTTAGGAAAGCATTTTGATATATAATTTCCTTTTAGATGTCCGATTAAATCTATCAACCTATATGCGGTACATCAACACCTCCATGCACACAAAGCTCTGTGAGCAGTTGAAAAATATTGCCACCGTACAGTCGGATTTAATTGACGGCAGGATTATTAATGCTGCCGAAATGAAAGTACGTGTACATGAGTATGTACAGAAAATGGAAGAACTTTATGCGAGTTACTGGATAAAAATCCGGGAGCTTCAACAAATTGCTGAAGAATATCATGAAACACAAAATCAGGCCCGTGTATGCTTGAGGCGGCAGCAATTAAAAGCACTTCCAAAGACAACACCCGGCTTAGATAAGGTGTAATAATGCTGGCGCAAATTGCGCCAGCATTTAAAAGTTGTCGTATTTTATGGCTGGTTGGCCTTATTATAGGCGCTGTCCATAAGTCTTTTTACTGCCTTTCCTTGCTGTATATACAGATAGCTCCATGCCTTTTTAACCTTGTCATTTTCTAACTGCTGCAACTTTATTTCTTTTTGGTTATCGCTCCAATGAATACTGAATTTGTACAAATTGACAATAAACAGCATAATTACCAACATGAGGAACCAACGGCCAAAAACCACTTTGTAGAACAGTTTGGCATCCTGTTCCGGGAAAAGCAAAATTTGGAATTTACGGATTAAATTCTTCGGTTGGGCTGCGGCGGCCAATACCATGTCTGTAATTCCTTTCCTGATAATTTCCTGAAAAGGCTTAGTATCTACCGAAACATTTACTGGCTGTGGACTATTCAATTTTTTCTCGAACCCGCCCATTTTTTCGGTTAGGGTATTAACGGCTGTAACCAGGTCATTCAGGGATTGGGTATTGGATTTCTGTTCTCCCGCAAATTCTTCCAACACCACCTCTAAAGTGTCTTTCTGTATATTGTCTATTTTTTTTACAGTATCCATAATATATTTTTTAATTGAATTAATGCCGCATTTGCTGTGCCTGCTCTTTTTTTCTCCGGCGCTTAATACCAGCTTCTGTTAATTCGTAAGGCAGGTAATTGGAAGTATATACTGGTTCCAAAAGTTGCGAAAGCAGGTTAGTTAATTCCTGTATTACCGGAATAAATGGGGAATGGTCTACATAGGCTGTTTCCCTTACCCGCTGGATTAATTTTTGTGCGGGAGTAAAGGAGCGCTGCTTTTCCTTTTCCTGTCGGATAGTCATTTCGTAACGCTTTTGGTTGGCTTGGGCAGTTTCCAGCTTTTGCTTTACGCTGAGGATCTGTTCTATTTTTGTCAGTGAAAAACCAACTTCGCTGCCTTTCGTTTTTACCTTCTTATCATCAATAAAGGAGATACCCCGGCCCTTTATGACCTTGTATCCCAATGCCTGCATTTTCTGTTCAAATGATTGGTAGCTATTTACCTGCTCCAAAGTTTGCCGAATGTCTGTTCTTAACTTTTCCTTTCGTATATCGTGCCGGGGCAAAAGCCGTTCTTGGGGGGACAAAAAGGCGCGGGGGCTTAGCACTTCCTGTAAATTGTATTGCTTTTCGAGCCTGCGACAAAGGGCGGCCATTCTCTTAAAACTTTTGCTGGTCTTTGCTGCTTTCCCATTATAGCCTACCCGGTTCGCAACGATGTGAATGTGCTGCTCGTTGGTATCTTTATGCAGGATGCAGATATATTGGTTATCTGCCACATTAAAATGGTTGGCGCATTCCCGGCCCATTTCCATTAATTTGTCTTTGGATAACGATTCACCCGGCGCCAACCGAAGGGAGAAATGGAATACCGGTTTTTCCACCCGTTTGCTTAGTTGGGCGACCTCTATGAAATCTCTTGCCAGCTCATACTTATTGCCGAAACACTTATTATAAAAGAGGACTTCTGCCCGGTCTTTGTGCTGCAGGCGATCTTTTTGGGAAAGCTGCTGCTTCTGTTCTTCTGATAATTCCTTTTTATCTTCCAGACAATAACGGAGGCATTCAAAAAAGGAATAACCTGTACCTACATACCCAATCATTGGTAATGAGTTTTAATGCATGTTACTAAATCTTTTATTTCCTTCATCCACACTTTTAAATCCGCCCGTTCCAGCACAGTTAATTCCTCATTGCTGTTACGCTTTTTGGCGATCTGGTTAAAGTTTGCAGCTAGGTGATTTAACGTGCCTTTCATTTCCAGTACATCCGGTGGCAATGATTTTTCCCGCCTGTCAATTTTTCCGGTCATACCTATTTCCCGCAAGTATTCTGAAACAGTAAAGTTGGCGCTTTTCGCCAATGCTTCTATGGTGCGCCGTTCAAAAAGGCTGCACTTAACGGCCAACAATTGGTCTTTTTTTACTGCTTTTGGGGGGCGGCCACCCTTGTTCTTTGTTTGTGCATTCTGCTGCGTCATATCAACCTCCTCTTAATTTTTTGAATGCGATAGCATGAAAAAAATTCCTCACCGAATGCGGTAGCATGAGGTGAGCCAGCCGTTTTGGTTTTACCAAAACATAGCTGGCTACCCGAACGTCAAAGACGCTTTCCCATCCGTGGGCCTATTCTTTGGCTATGGTGGTGGTGAACAAGCCAGTCGTTTAAATCCTTGTGACCCTGGTAAAAATCGCTTCGGTCTATGTACTTGCTCGCGTCCCATTCAAGCGCCTGCCGGGTACGGTTCCTGCCGGCATTATCCCTATCCAAAATCAAATGAACCTGCTTGTATTGCTCCATCAATGGGCGGCACTTTTCAAAGAAAGAAAGGGAATTGAGGACAAGACAGTTTGACAGTGGGGCCTGTTTATTACTGTTGATGGTTTGGAAAGACAGGAAGCTAAAGAAGCCTTCAAAGACAGCAACCTGTTCTGTACGGTTGTCAATAAAAGTAATGTCCTTGGGGGAACTGCTGCCTTTAAAGTATTCGTTGCGCAGCTCATATCCCCCGGCTTTGTTCTGAAAGCCGATAACGGTATGCTGCCTTCCGTACAAAAGAAAATCCACCTCCCGGCAAAATCGGTTGGCAATTTCAAGTGGGATACTTCTTTTTTGCAGGTAGTTCACCAGGGACTGTTCGGCAAGCGGGCGGGTGTCCAGGACAACAATTTTGTTGTCGGGGGTATCTTTCTTTTCACCAGCAAAAAAAGCCGCGCCCTGTCGCCGATCACCGGAGCCGGGGTGCGGGTGAAAAGAAAAAGCTGGGCCGGGTTGGTACTGCGATAGGCGTTGCAGCAGGTCGCTGACCGAACAGTTAAAGTATTGGGTTCCGAAGTCTATCAGGTCACCGCCTTTCCCGGTGCCTTGGTCAAACCAGACATTCAGCCGTCGGTTTACCTTAAAAGATGCCTCTGTTTCCTCCCGGAGTGGGGATAGATACCAATAATCTTGGTTCGTTATCCTTTGGGGATGGTAGCCCAGTGAGGCCAGATAAGCTACCAGATCAATCTGCTTTGTGTCTGCACACATTAATTTTTTCATACACACGTTTTTCAGGTTCACAATCAACTATGTACAATACAAAACGGCCTGCAAACAATTGGCTATCAAATAGCTATGTTTGCAAGCCGTCTTAAATCCATTAAAAATAAGTTCGAAATTTGTACAGGCAGGGCGACAAGACTAAATGTAAAGAAAATTAAAGGCCCGTAAAACACAGTGTTTACGGGCCTTTTCTGTTTTTGTAAGTCAATGTATGGGATCAGGGGATCCATCAAACTGTTAAAGTCTAGTGTTTCATTCATTCTGAATTGATCGTTTCAGAAATAGTTTTATATTTGTTCTGCAATTGTAATTACTATGGCAAGAAGCGTGGAGTTTAACGAAGAAGAAGCTATTCAGAAAGCGATGGTCGTTTTCTGGGAAAAAGGCTATAACGGCGCTTCTCTCCGCGACCTTACAGATGCCATGAAGATTAACAGCAGCAGTCTTTATAATACAATAGGTGATAAACACGAGTTGTTTGTCCGCTGTGTTAAATACTACACCGACACCAGGAAAAAGGACCTGGACCGCAGATTAAAAAGCGCAAGATCTTCTTTTGAAATATTGGTGAAATACATCAACGATTCAGTAGAGTCCATCATCGGCAAAGAAAGCTGCCTGGCCATCAAAACCGCATTCGAGGTAGCTTCCAGCGATAAGCGGGTGAAAGATATTCTTAAAGCAGACAGTGATTACGCTTACCGCTTTTTACACTCCCTGATCTCCAGGGCGATGGAGGAGGGAAAAATAGCAAAGGACGAAGACCCTGAGCTGCTTGCAGATTACTTTATCAGCACCTGGACGGGCTGGAACGAAGCGTATATCCTGCACAAGGATCCTGCTAAGATCAAAAGAATGAGTCAGTACTTTATTAAGCAGATCTCCAAGTAAAATTTTTTTGTCATATTCTGAAACAAGCACTTCAGAATAAACAGGGAACGTATGCTCTATTTTGAAACATATGTTTCAGAAATAATAAACCAAAGAAAATAAACATGCAACATTCACAACAACAGCTCACGAACCTGCAGGGTAAAACGGCCCTTGTAACCGGTGGTACAAAAGGAATAGGCCGTGCCATTGCAGACAAACTGGCGCAGGAAGGCGCCCAGGTAATTGTTACTGCCAGAAACCATCCTGACGATGCCCAATTGCCTCATCACTTCATTGCAGCAGATCTGACTAAATCTGCTGATGTAGACAGACTGTCGCAGGAAATTTCAGATAGATACGGTAAGGTTGATATCCTGATCAACAACGCCGGCGGATTAACAACTCCACCCGGAGGTTTCAGCACCTTAACAGACGAGCATTGGGAAAATGAACTGCAGTTAAACCTGCTTTCTGCCATTCGCCTGGACAGGGCCTTACTACCGGCAATGATTGAACGGAAAAGCGGCGTTATCATTCACATCTCCTCAGTTGCCGCCAGGCAGCCTTTATGGAATCTGAATATGGCCTATGCCGTTTCCAAAGCAGCTTTGAACAGCTATAGCAAATCGCTGGCCACAGAGCTGGCCTCCAAAGGCGTACGCGTATTAACCGTAGCGCCGGGAGCCACTAAAACACCGCCGATGGAGAAATTTATTGCTGACTATGCCGCATCAGCAGGCATATCTCTTGAAGAAGGGTATCAACTCTTGCTTTCGCAGGCTGGCGGCATTCCGATGGGAAGATTAGCCGCGCCGGAAGAAGTAGCATCATTGGTTCATTTCCTGGTATCGCCGGCTGCAGCTTATCTGACCGGGACTGTTTACGCAATTGACGGCGGTTCTTTACCGGTTGTATAATTGTCAGTGGTTGAATTGCGGATAAGCGTTACAGTTATAAAAAAATAAAAGCCTTCAGTACGGGAACCTGAAGGCTTTTATTTAAATTTAAAAGACTTGTTACGTATTATTGCCCAATAACTCCTACCCTGAAAATAATACCGGTATAATATTGCTTTCAAATGAATTTGACCCGCACGCAGAATTTGCACTGGTGACCATTGCGCTGCAACCGGTAAAAGGTATGGAGCAGCAAACAAATGCCGCCAGGCAGACCCCTTAGTCCTGCGGCCGGCTTTGCGCATGCCTGATACGGCTCAGCGTTTCCCTTGATACGCCAAGATAAGACGCTACCATGTGCAAAGGCACCCGCCGGAATATGTCCGGGTAAGCCGTGATGAACTGCTGGTATTTTTCTTCAGAAGTATAGCTGATGTTCATCAGTATCCTGTTCTGGCTGGCGTCCAGGTTATCGGACTTTATTTTTTCTGAGAATGTTTTTAAAGCCGGGATGTTCTCCAGTAATACATCGAAATCTTCCTTTCTCCATTGGATCAGTGTAACATTTTCCAATGCCTCAATGAAGTACCTGGACGGTGTTTGCTTATGATAGCTTTCATGGTCTACACTCCAGGCGTTTTCAGCTGCAAAACGCATGATATATTCCGTGCCGTCATCCTTCAGGCGGTACGTTTTCAGCAGGCCTTTCACAACAAAGGTCTTATACCTGCAAATTTCACCTTCCTGTAGCAGGTATTGTCTTCTGCGCAGTTTTTTTACGGTTGACACCAGGCGCATCTGCCTCAGCTCGTCTTTGGTAAAACCGGCATGAGACGTAATGTAAGCTTCAAATTCCTCAAACATCGGTCAAATATTAAGGCAAATTAAGTCAAATGACCTCAAAAAATTGTGTCAAATCTCCTCGTTTAGGGCGCTGTTCTTACTGAATTTTGTGATGGGAAACGGAGGCCTCCCTTGCCCGGCATGAATTTACCAAAAGAATATCAAAACTATGCGTGTCTTTGTTACAGGCGCTACGGGCTTTATTGGCTCCGCCATTGTCAGGGAATTACTTAGTGCAGGCCACCAGGTGATAGGTTTGGCCCGATCAGCTGCCGCTGCTGAAACACTCACCGCCGCCGGTGTGCAGGTACACCGCGGCGATCTTGAAGATGCCGACAGCCTGCGCAGCGGCGCAGCGATGGCAGATGGGGTGATCCATACGGCCTTTAATCATGACTTCTCAAAATTTGTAGCTAACTGCGAAACAGACCGGCGCGTTATTGAAGCGATGGGAGCTGCTCTTGAGGGCTCTGACCGTCCGCTGGTCATCACATCAGGCACCGCCCTGCTGACTCCGGGCAATCCCGCAACAGAAGCCACCCCGCAAATTGCAGGGCTTCCGCGCGGGGCCTCTGAAGAAGCCGCAAATGCGGTAGCGGCGCGTGGCGTGCGGGTGTCTGTGGTACGTCTCCCGCCATCTGTGCACGGAGAAGGGGATCATGGCTTTGTGCCGATACTGATTGGCATTGCCCGTGAGAAAGGCGTTGCTGCATACGTGGGCGAAGGCCAGAACTGCTGGCCTGCCGTACACCGCCTGGATGCCGCCCGGATTTTCAGACTGGCAGTGGAGAAGGGCAGCGCCGGGGCCAGGTATCACGGTGTAGCCGAAGAGGGAATACCTTTCCGCGAAATTGCAGCGGTAATTGGCCGCCGTTTAAATCTGCCGGTGGTGAGCAAACCGGAGGAAGCAGCTGAGGAACATTTTGGCTGGTTCGCGCATTTTGCAGCGGTGGACAACCGGGTTTCCAGCCGGCAAACCAGGGAACAGCTGGGATGGCAACCCGTGGGACCGGGGCTGCTCGAAGATGTTGATCAGCCTTATTATTTCAAGTCCTGAGCACCAGGCAACCCACTGCATGCAACCAGGTCACATTGCAAAATGCGGCCTGGTTGCCTGTTTTACTGTGCCGCCTGGTTCAGTTTCCGATAGGCTGTTGGGCTCATGCCTTTGTGTTTCTTAAAGGCCCTGTTCAAATGACTCTCGTCTGTAAAATCAAACTCGTAGGCAATTTCATTGATCGTCATGTCACTGTGCAGCAGGCGCGCTTCTACCAAACGCAGTTTGTAGTTTGCTATATAATGCTGCAAAGTTTCTCCTGTTTGTTTCTTAAAATAACGGCCCAGGTAACTAAGCGATATACTGAATTGTTTGCTGAGCATTTCTGCCCGCAGCATTTTGGGATCGAATATGTTTTCCTGTATATAATGCAATATTTCCAGTACGGCCTCTCCCGTATTTTCCTTGATGTTCTTAGGCAGTTTCAGCGCTATGTTCCTTGCTACAACGGTGATGATGGTGTTCACCAGCTCATTGAAACGAAGAAAAAAGAAGGTGGTAGGAACGCTGATGTCAAATGAATAGGCGTCCTGTGGCGTCAGCAGGAAGAGATTTCCCTTGCGGTAGGTGAAGCGGTTATTGTTGACCACCTGTGTACCGGCGCCCTCCATCACGTAAATCAGCTCAAAGAAATTGATCCGTTTCATAGATGCCGGAAAGCGTTGCAGCTCCTTACACTCAATTTCAAAAGGCTGGTATAAATTCTCTTTTCCCATTGTTATAAAAGTACAGAATTAGTGAAAAAATGTACAGGGATGGCGCTGTTGCAGCAGTATAAATTTACGCTGTCAAAAAATTACATTATGAGAAGAACATTCCTTTTTATTGCGGCCATCGTATTGTTTCAATGTGCAGGTGCACAAAGCTCACATAAGGATCTTGCGGGTGTATGGAGCCTGGTAGCTGTAGAGAACATTGACCGTGACGGCGGAAAAACATATCCTTACGGAGCACATCCGGAGGGAATGCTGGTATTTACATCCGGCGGCGAATATGCTATACAGATACTGAAAGCAGGCAGGCCGAAAGTGGCTGCAAAAGACAAGAACAAAGCCACCCCGGAAGAAAACGCGGCCCTGGTGCAAGGGAACAATTCCCATTTTGGCAGCTTTACCGCAGATGAAAAGAAGGGCATCATCCGGTTTAACATTGAACATGCTTTCTATCCCAATTGGGAGGGAACCGTGCAGGAACGCAACTTTGAGCTTAAGCAGGATACACTGAAGTATGTTGTCACACAAACAACGAATGGCGGTACGGTGACCGCTGTAGTGACCTGGAAGCGGAAGCAGTAAATAAATTTTGGAGGAAAGTAGTACCAAACCCCGCTTTACACGACACCTGTATCGTGAAAACCTTTATCCCTTAAAAACCATATACAATGAAAACAAACCAATGGATAAGAACGGGCCTGCTTGCCTGCACGTTTCTTATCACATCCCTACTTTCCTCCGCACAGTTTAAAGTAGTAGGTTATATGCCCTCCTGGTCCGGCGATGTGAATGCGATACAGTACAATAAGCTTACGCATATCAACTACGCCTTCCTGCTGCCAACTACCACCGGCGGTTTTCAGCCGATTGAAAACCCGGCGAAGCTGCAGAACCTTGTTTCCAGGGCGCATGCCAGCGGCGTAAAGGTGCTGATCGCAGTAGGCGGCTGGAACGATGGTAACGATGGCGGCTTTGAATCTACTGCTGCTAACGCCGGCTATCGCAGCGCCTTCGTAACAAATATCATGAATTTCGTAAACCAGTATGGTTTGGATGGTGTGGATATTGACTGGGAATACCCGGACCAGGGGGCATCCGCCAATAACTATGTTGCGCTGATGACGCAACTGGCCAGCGCCCTGCACGCGCAGGGCAAGCTGTTAACAGCAGCTGTAGTGGGTATTAACGGGGAGAGCATTCTTTCTTCTGTGTTCTCCCAGGTGGATTTTCTGAACCTGATGGCCTATGATTTCAACAACTTTGACCACTCTACCTACAACTATGCCTCCCAGTCGCTCTCTTACTGGAAGGGCAGGGGCTTACCCGCCTCCAAGGCTGTATTGGGCGTACCCTTTTATGGCCGTCCCAGCTGGGAAAGCTTTGCAACATTGATAGGAAGAGGCGCTGACCCCTATGCCGACACCTACCAGGGCATAGGCTATAATGGTATTACCACTATCAAGAACAAAACCAACCTGGCCTGGAACCAGGGGGGTGGTATTATGATGTGGGAGCTTTCACAGGATGCATCAGGTACCTACTCCCTGTTGTCTGCCATCCATGAACAGAAGCTTGCCAACGGCGGTGGTGGCGGTGGTAACCAGTCGCCCAGCGTAAGTATTACTTCTCCCGCCGGCAATGCTTCTTTCACACCGCCTGCTACAATTAATATCAGCGCCAATGCATCAGATCCGGACGGTTCTATTGCCAGGGTGGAATTTTATAACGGCAGCACCAAACTGGGTGAAGATAATTCAAGCCCTTATTCTTTTTCCTGGACAAACGTAGCCGCAGGTACCTACAACCTTACGGCAAGAGCGATAGATAACGCTAACGCAAGCACGACGTCTGCAACGGTTACTATTACCGTAGGTACGTCCGGCGGCGGTGGCTGTAATGGCATTGCCGCATGGTCTGCTGCTGCTGTTTATACACAAGGGATGCAGGCGGTATACAACAACAAGGTGTACAGCGCCAAATGGTGGACACAGAACGAACAGCCAGACACTCATGCGGGTGATGGCCAGGTATGGGCTTATGTACGCGACTGTAATGGTGGCGGCGGAGGAGGCAACAATGCGCCCTCAGTGAGCATCACTTCTCCTGCCAGCAACGCCAGCTTCTCCGCTCCGGCCAGTATCAATATCCAGGCGAATGCTACAGACAGCGATGGCAGCATCGCCAAAGTTGAGTTCTTTAATGGTGGCGCCAAACTGGGTGAAACTACCGGTGCGCCCTACAGCTTTACCTGGACCAATGTGGCGGCAGGTACCTACACCCTTACAGCAAAAGCAACGGATAACGCCAACGGCACTACTACCTCTGCTGCAGTAACAGTGGTAGTGAACGGCGGCGGCGGTGGAGGCGGCAATTGCGGTGGTGTAGCCAGCTATGAGCCTTATCCGAAGATCTATAGCAAAGGAGACCGTGTGGTGTATAACGGCGTATTATACGAAAGCCAGTCTGACGCACTGTATAACGTTACCCCTGGTACTGCCGACTGGTGGTGGAAACCGCTGGGCGCCTGCGGCGCGGCAGCAAGAACCGCTTCCGCTACAGCCAGTGTTGAGCAGGCAGCCACTGTGCAAACGCTGAAGGCATATCCCAACCCTGTTACGGGTTCAACAGTACAGCTGCAGCTGAAAACAACGGCTGCTGAAAAGATCTATGTGGACATCTGGGGCCTGAATGGCACCAGCCCCGTATTACATAAAGAATATGTAGCGGGCGCCAAAGGCCAGCAATCTATCAGCATCGACATCAGCCAGCTGCCACCCGGCACCTGGATCATCAAAGCCAGCAACGCTGCAGGTGTACAGAAGGGCAGCGCCAAGATCATACGCATGTAGCATCAACAATAGATAACGCAGGGCTGACCCGTAAGGGCAGCCCTTTTTTTATATTTGATTAAACTTTACGGGCATCCTGGTATCCAATATCGTTAAAATACTCCCTATGAAGGCATTTGTTTCCCTGGTGCTTTTGTTTGCTGCCGGCACCCTGCTTTCCTGCAAAAAGGATCGTGTGGATGAAGATCCTGGTCCGCCTGCAGCGGCTATGTATTTCCCCCCTTTATCGGGCAGCGCCTGGGAAACCAGCAGCGCCGCTTCCCTTGGATGGAAGGAGGCGCAGTTCAATGATCTCTATACCTACCTGGCAGAAAAGCATACCAAGGCATTTCTTATTTTAAAAGACGGCAGGATCGTTCAGGAAAAATACTTCGGCAGCTTTACCGCCGATAGCCTCTGGTACTGGGCCTCTGCCGGGAAGACCATGACCGCTTTCCTTACCGGGATTGCCCAGCAGGAAGGTATGCTGAACATCAATAATAAAACATCCCAATACCTGGGCGCAGGCTGGACTGCTGCTCCACAGGCAAAAGAAGACCTGATCACCATTCGCCACCAGCTCACCATGAGCACCGGCCTGGATGACGGTGTGCCCGATGATTTCTGCACCGCCAAATCCTGTCTCGTTTACAAGGCAGATGCGGGGACAAGATGGGCCTATCACAACGCTCCTTACACGATCCTGGACCAGGTGATCGAAAAGGCCTCCGGACAATCGTTCAACAATTACTTCAATGCAAAGATCCGTAGCCGCATTGGCATGAAAGGCGCCTGGATCAAAGCCGGTTACAATAACATATACTACAGCGATGCCCGCAGCATGGCCCGCTTCGGGCTGCTGATGCTGAATAAGGGTACATGGGACCAGACGGCTATCATGACGGATACCAGCTACTTTAACAGCATGGTGAACAGCTCGCAGCCCATTAACCCCGCTTATGGATACCTGTGCTGGCTGAACGGGAAAGCCAATTATATGCTGCCGCAAACGCAGATCGTATTTAACGGCAACCTGGTGCCCACGGCGCCTGCTGATCTCTATGCGGCACTGGGCAAAAATGATCAGAAACTGTACATCGTGCCTTCACAGCGATTGGTAGTAGTGCGGATGGGGGAATCAGCAGGAAATAGCCGCCTGGCGCTTTCCAGCTTTGATACAGCGCTTTGGGGTAAATTAAGATCCATTATAGGGTATTGATGACCGCGATGGTTATCCCACATTGGGATGCCTGCAGATACGCCAGTAATCCAGTATCACTTTAATCATCTCCTTCATCTCGTTAAACCTGTTACTCTTCTGGAAAAAGCCCTGGACGGTCATATTCGTATAAGCATCATTAACCGTATCCTGGTTAACGGATGTTGAATAAAAGATGAAGGGAATGCTTTTTTTCCGTAGCTGCCTGTCTTCATCTATTTGTTTCTTAAAATCAAGACCGCTTTGCCTTGGCAGGTTAATATCGCTGAAAATAATAAAGGGGGAATCCGTTGTTACTTTCAGGTAATGCCAGGCATCATTGCAGTTACTGAACCAGATGATCCTGTTCGGAAACTGCAGCTCTTCCAGGGCAGCTTCAAATATTTCTTTATCATCAATATCGTCTTCAACAACAATAATAGGCCCTGATTTCATATTGTAGGGGGTTTAATATGCTATAGCGAATAACGTACCATTTCACTAAGTTGTTCAGACTGGTATTGTGCCGGTTATCCCTGTTGGGATAAGCGTGCGATCTTTTGCTGTATCATCTGCCTGTCTGCATTGGTTTTCGCGATAGCAGCCGCCTGTTCATAATGATTTCTGGCTTTGTCATTATCAATACCCGTGTACAGTTCTCCCAGTAGGGTATAGTAGTATTGGTTGCCGGTGAGCTGCAGTTTTTCCGCTGCGGCAATGGCTGCTGTTTTGCCGTTTGCTTTGGAGAGGGCATAGGTTCTGTTCAACGCAGCGATGGGGGAGTACGCTGTTTGCAGCAGGAGATTGTATAGCTGCAGGATGTTTTCCCACTTTTCTTTTGTATCTGCTTTCCGGGTGGCCCAGTAGGCGATGGTGGCTTCGAGATGATAGCGGGAGAACTTGTTGCCCCGGGATGCCTGGTGAAGAAAGTAAGCGCCTTTGGCGATCAGGTCATTGTTCCAGCGGGTTTCATCCTGGTCATCATACAGCACCGGTTCTCCGTTACGGTCTTTCCGGGCTTCAAAACGGGAGGCATGAAAGCACATCAGGGCCAGGAGGGCGTTCACATCCGGCAGGCTGGTCTTTTCATGTTCAATAAGCAGGCAGGCCAGGCGCATGGCTTCCTGGCACAGGTCTTCCCGCAGCACGGTGTCCTGGCTTTCTGAATAATATCCTTCGTTAAAGAGCAGGTAAATGGTAGTGAGCACTGTTGTTAAGCGCTTGCTGATCTCCGCTTCGCCGGGAAAAACGATGCTTACGTTCTCTGTTCTCAGTTTCTCCTTTGCCCTGAAAAGGCGTTTGTTAATGGTTTCCCTGCTGCAGAGAAAAGCGTTCGCTATTTCTTCAATGCCAAAACCGCATAGAATGCGGAGGGCCAGTGCTACCTGCGCTTCTGCGGGGATGGCCGGGTGGCAGACGGCAAAGAGCATCTGCAGCTGGCTGTCGGTAATATGCTGATCAGAAAGGTCAATATCCATCTCTTCTGCCCCGGAGCCGGATTGTTTGATCTGCAGGGCGATCTTCCCTGCAAACAGCTGGTTGCGGCGCAGGTAGTTCAGCGCTTTGTTGCGGGCAACGGCGTACAGCCATGCGCTGGGGTTGGGTGGTACGGATTGGTAGGTCCAGGTTTCCAGCGCGGCTAAAAAGGTTTCACTGGCAATGTCTTCGGCAACCTGTATGTTTTCGATACCGAAGGCTTTACAGAGCACGGAGGTGATCTTACGGAATTCCGTTCTGAACAGGTGTGGTATTAATCCGGTTTGTTCCATATGAGGAAAGTCCTTGCAGTCCCTGTAAAGATACCGGGAATACAAGGACTTTTAAAACGGTTAAGGTCTGGCGTGCCTTCTTACCTCCACACTGTTGCCTTCTCCCTGCAGTACCGGACAGCCCTTTGCAAATTCCACCGCTTCGTCTACAGAATCCGCTTTAACGATAATGTAGCCGCCAAGCGTTTCTTTTATTTCACCGAAGGGGCCGTTGGTGACCACATTGTTATGCCATACCACCCTGGCATCGTCAAAGGGAAGGCCGTTGCCTTCAACAAATTTGTTCTGGGCGGCAATACCACCGATCCAGTCCATTGTCTGTTTCATCCAGATCTGTATCTGTTCAGGCGAAGCTATTTTGGTGCCATCCTGGTGCCTGAAGATCAACATAAATTCATCCATCTTTTTAAGTTTTTAATGTTATTGAATACCCGGGTGTATAATTCAATAACAAATGAAAATTTACAAATAGGACGATAATGGTCAGAAAAAACTTTTGTTTTTTCTGACCATAGGTATGTTACTCCCGTGGAGAGGCTTTATAAAAACCGATCTCTGCCAGTTCTACCGGCATTTTAGCCTCCGTTACGGTGTATCGCAGCTTTTGGGTGCTGACCGGTTTTACTTTCAGCAGGCGTTTATAGCCGATGGTGGTAAGCTGTGAAACGAGCTGCCATTGGCGTCCGTCCCAGTATTCCAGCTTGCCGGCTACCTGACGCTGGCCGTTGGCAATATTCTCCTGCAGCATGACCCGGTCAAACTGTATGGGTTTGGAAAAGGAGAATTCCCTGGAGGCGCCCTGCCGGATGGTCACAAAAGTAGCCAGGGCCTTATCGGTGAGCTGGTTGGGTGCAACGCCTTTGGCCAGGTTGGTCCGGAAAGTTTCTTCCCGGATGCTTTTGAAGTCCATCAGGCTTTTACGGTCGGCATCAGAGATCACCCCGTAGCGGTTAGGGGGCACGTTGAGCAGCAGTACGCTGTTACGGCCTACAGACTGGTAATAGATATTCATCAGGTCTTTGCCTGATTTGATCTGGGCATCCTGTGCGGGGTTATAGAACCATCCCGGGCGGATGGATACATCTGTTTCTGCGGCCATCCATGTTTCGCCCAGGGCGTCGCCGGTATTCAGGTAAGCGGGTTTTGCCTTTCCGGGCAGCATGGTGCCTACACTGATGGTAGACCAGGAAGTTTCTGAGGCATTGCCGCGCTCATTACCTACCCAGCGTACATCAGGGCCAATGTCAGAGAAGATAACGGCATTGGGCTGCAGCTCCCGCACAATGTTGAAATAGCCTTGCCAGTCGTAATCCATTGGTTTGGCCTTAGGGCCTTTATAGCCGTCAAACCATACTTCGGCAATGGGGCCATAGTTGGAGAGCAGTTCCCGCAGCTGGTTCTTGTAAAAATCGTTATAGGCAGGAGTGCCGTAAGTAGGCTCATGGCCGTCCCAGGGGGAGAGGTAGATGCCCAGGCCCATGCCGTATTCTTTACAGGCGTCTGCCATTTCCTTTACCAGGTCGCGATGACCGTTGCGTTCACCGCTGCCGGCGATAGTGTTATCTGTATACTTGCTGGGCCACAGGCAAAATCCGGCGTGATGTTTTGCGGTGAATACCACTATTTTGAATCCCGCTTCCTTCATGGTGCGCACTATCTGTTTAGCGTCAAAATAAGCGTTTTTGAAAGCGGCGGGATTATTGGCGCCGAAGTGAACAAAGCCGTTGGTTTCCGTTTGCTGCCAGGCCAGCTGGTTCTTAGTCGGCACCGGTAGCTTGTTTTGCGCGGGTAGCGTATACGAGACGCATAAAGCCAGTCCGAGTAATACGATCTTGTTAAGCATATCTGCAGCGCGCATTTTTTATGCCGGAACAAGTTAATGAATTTACAAAAAAGCGCCTGGTGCATTAAACTACTTGAAATGGTAAAACCCGCATTTATGCCGCCGCGGAAGCTGTTTCTGATAGTATTTTAACAAAAAGGCGAAGGAATAAGGATAAAGCATTGAGAAAGCATGGATACAGCAAGGCAAAGGTGGTTAAAATACTATGGAAAAAGGCCAGGGGTATATGGCGGGTAAGATCTGTATAATGATTAAATGCATATTCAAATATCACGTAATTTTGCTGCGCAATCATAACCTATGGAATTTGGCATAAAGAAAAAGCTGATCCGTTTCCTACTCATACCTGTTATTGGTCTTATTGTATTGGTTGGTATAGCGGCGGTCATTTTATATTCCCAGCAGCAACGCCTGGTAAAACTGGCGGTAAAAGAAGTGAACAAGCAGCTGCAGGGCGAAGTAGTGGTGGGGGGGAGCAGTATCTCTCTCTTCCAGGGCTTTCCCTATATCTCTATAGGCTTGAACAATGTGCAGTTCTATGGCAGCAAAAAGAAGACCCTTAAGCCGATATACCAGGCGGAACGTATGTACGTTGGCTTCAGTCTGCCTGATATACTGAAACAGCGTTACCGGGTGAAAGTGATCGTGCTGAAGAACGGGCATCTTGACATTGTACAGGATAAACAGGGGCGGATTAACATTGTGGAAGCCAGCAAGATGACAGGGGATACGGTGGCTGCTGCCGATACGGCTTCTACCGCGCTGGACCTGGACGTGCGGAAAGTGATACTGAGGAACCTGGATATTTCGTACCTGGACAGGCAAAGCGGCCATCGCGTAGCTGCGCATATAGAACGGATAAAATCCGGTTTCAGCATAGACAGTGTGTTGATCAATGCACAGCTGGACGGCAAAATGTTAGTGGATTACAGCGGCCCTTCAGACACTTCCCTGTTCCGTCACAAAAGGGTGGAAACCAGTATTCAATTGTCTTACAACAAGCCTGCGCAGCTGGTAAAGCTGCCGCTTGCTAAACTGAAACTGGAGGACGCCGTCTTCAACATTACCGGAACGGCAGACCTCCTGCACGACAATATGGTGGATTTTACCATCAAAGGGGATAAGCCGGATTTCAAGCAGCTGTTCTCTTTTGCACCGCCCGAGGTGGCGAAAGAGCTGAACCACTTCAAATATGATGGTCATCTGAGCTTTGACGGGAAAGTGAAAGGTAAGCTGAAAGGCAACGAAATGCCTTTGATAGAGCTGTCTTTCTCCTGCAGCAAGGCCTGGATGCATAATACGGAAACAAACAAAAGGCTGGATTCCCTCGCTTTCAGCGGGTATTATACCAATGGTGCGGAGCGCTCACTGAAAACATCTGAGCTGCGGGTGATGAACATGCTGGTTCGCCCGCAGGACAAGGGCATTTTCAAGGGAAATTTTGTGCTGCGCGATTTTACCGATCCCAAAGTATTGATGCAGGTAGATTCTGAGCTGGAGCTGGGCTTCATCGGCGCTTTCCTGGGCATTAAAGACCTGCAGCGTATCAGGGGCGAGATCAGCCTGAAGATGGATTTCAAGGAACTGGTGGATCTCAGCACGCCCGAACAGTCCATGAGCAAGCTGAAACAGGGCATACAAAGTGAGCTTACGGTACGTAACCTTACCTTCCGCATTCCCAACTACCCCGATATTGTAAGGGATCTTGACCTGCATGCCTATATGAAAGACGGTTTCCTGCAACTGGATTCGATGGCTTTCAAATTCGGCAGTTCTGACTTCCGCCTGAGCGGCGCTGTCAGCGATCTGCCGGCTATCTTCCACCAGCAGCAAAAACCGGTGGTGGTAACCCTCAGGGCCAGCAGCAATAAATTGCTGCTGAAAGACCTGCTGGCATATGATACGGCTAAAAGCAGAAGGGCGGCTGAAGAGATCTACGGCTTTAACCTGGGCGCCTCGCTGGAAACATCCGTCAATGAGCTAAGGCACCCTCAGCCATTACCCAAAGGCAAATTCCTGATAGAAAAGCTGAGCGCCTCATTTAAGCGCTACCCGCATGCTTTTCATGATTTTGGCGCGGAGCTGACCATTGCCGATACTTCGCTGCGGCTGAAAGATTTTTCCGGGAAGATAGACAGCAGCGATATCCGCTTCAGCGGCCGTATAAATAATTACGTCCTCTGGTTTGACAAGGTGATGAGAGGCCGTACGAATGTGGCTTTCGACTTTAAATCGCAGCGCCTGGCCATGCGTGATCTGCTGGGGCGCATCAGCAGCAAATATGTGCCGAAGGATTATCATGATGAAATAGCGCGCAACATCTGGCTGCGTTCCAAAATGGAGCTGCGTTACGACTCTGTGTTCCGGTTTGCCAATGTAAAGATCGCCAACATATCAGGGGAGCTGCAGCACCATGCTTTCAAGCTGGACAGCATCAAAGGCAATGTTAAATTCAGCGCCAGCAAATTTATTAAGATAGATACCCTGAGCGGTAAGATAGGACGTAGCGATTTTGACATCAATATGCGCCTGTATGCGGGACCGGATACCCTTAAAAGAAAGAAGGAAAATTACCTGGTGTTCAAATCCCGCTTCCTGGATATAGACCAGCTGACGGGCTATAAACTGACCGCCGCAGAAGAAACCGCTCCAGCCCTGCCATCCAATATCGCAACGGTACAGCATGCAGCCGCTAAAACATCTGTTCATGCCAACGCATTCAACATTTTCCAGATACCCTTTATTGACTTCAAGGCCGCCGTGGAGATAGGCAGGATCAAGTACCGCCGTTTATGGATAAAAGAGGTGAGCTCCAATATCCGTATGCAGGCAGATCAGCACCTGTACCTGGATACCCTGATGCTGGAGGTGGCGGAAGGAAAGGTACGTGCCCGGGGGCACCTTAACGGCAGCAACCCGCAAAAGATCTATTTAACCAGCAAGATCAACGTGGAAGACGTGAATATAGAAAAGATGATGCTGAAGCTGGATTACCTGGGACAGGATTATGTGATCAACAAGAATATCAAAGGCCGGCTTACTGGCACTGTGAGGACCTTTGTACAGGTGCACCCTGATCTTACGCCGCTGCTGGATCATTCCAAAGCCTCTATGGACGTAACCATCTGCAACGGTGTGCTGGTGAACTTTGCTCCCATGCAGGCGATGTCTTCCTATTTTAAGGACAAAAACCTGAAAATGGTGCGGTTTGATACCCTGCGTAATAAGCTGACCTTTAAAGACGGTGCGCTGACCATCCCCAATATGAATATTAATTCTTCCCTGGGTTTTATGGAAATATCCGGTAAGCAGTCGCTCAACATGCAAATGGAATACTATCTGCGCATCCCCATGAAAATGGTGACATCGGTAGGCTTCCGTATGCTGTTCGGTAAAAAGCAGGAGGAGGTAGACCCGGACCAGGTTGACGCGATAGAGGTGCGTGACAAGGACAAGAAAGTGCGGTTCATGAACATCAAGATCACCGGTACGCCGGATGATTACAAAGTGGGCCTGGGTAAGGCAAAGAAGAGCTCCTGATACAGGCCGGCTATCTGGCAGGGGGCGTATTTGCCCGCCCGTCAATAAAAGAAGCCAACAACAGAAAAAGACCTGGGGTCTTCTCCGGCTGCCGGCAACTATTTATGACAAGTGGTTTGAAGCTATGCGTGTGTGCTTTTAGCTAGCTCACGTGGTTACTTACAACTTTGGCCAGTTCAAACATGGAGATCTGGTTCTTGCCGCCAAAGACCACTTTTAATTTTGCGTCGGCATTGATCATCCTTTTGTTTGTAGTATCCTGCAGGCCGTTAGCCTTGATGTAATCCCATATCTTCTTAATGATCTCCGTTCTTGGCGCTGGTTTGCTGCCAATAACACTGGCTAATTCAGCACTTGGAGTAACAGGGGCGGACAGGCCTGCGTTGGTTTTGCCAGCTGCCTTCTTAGCCGCTGCTTTTTTAGGAGCAGCAGGTTTTGCTGCTTTCTTTGCGGCTGCCTTCTTAGCGGGTGTTACTGCCTTCGTAGCTTTTTTTGCTGTTTTTGCCATAGCATTTTTGATTTTAAACGTTAACTAATCAAACCGGGACCGGCTGCAGTTATTTTTTTGTGCCGGTCGGGATTTCAAGGTTAAGAAATGAAAGTATTCCTGATGTAATTTCCCCGGAAAGGTATGTAGCTGAAATTATGCCAAATAATTGTTTATCCTTTAGGGGTATTAGATATTATGTATAATTGTTATGCATAATCTGGAAAAATGTACTTGTTCTTGTTACAATACATAACCGGGTTAATAAGCAATTTGTTCATTCGGAAAAAATTTATGCGGTCATCTTTTTTCTGCTGACATAGGGCTGTCATTTACCTGCTGTTGCTTTGTGTCAGCAAACAAAATTCCTGATAAACTTAAATTGTTCATCATGTCAAATGACCTTTCTGCTGCCACATTACCCGGCCATGCTATTGTTGTAACGCCAGCCGCCTTGCTGCAACACTGGCAGGGGCACCGGGGGCTTACCCGCCGTCTTATTGAAGCTTTCCCGGAAAACGAGCTCTTCCAGTTCTCTGTAGGAGGGATGCGGCCATTCTCGGAAATGGCGCTGGAACTGATCACCATTGCGCCTGCGGGAATGCAGGGTTTAGCTACCGGGTCCTGGCAGCACATGGGCGAATTATTTGCTCCCGGCGACTCCGCCAAACCAACCACCAAAGCGGAGCTGCTGCAGCTGTGGGACCAGGTGACCGAACAGATCAATACGCTCTGGCCGCAGGTAGCTCCTGAGCGCTGGCAGGAGATCGATCTGGCCTTCGGTATGTATGAAGGACCGATGTATTCGCAGGTATTTTACTGGGTGGATAATGAGATACACCACCGCGGACAAGGCTACGTTTATTTACGTGCCCTGGGCATTGAACCGCCTCCGTTCTGGGACAGACATTAATTGTGATGCAGTGGGCAGACGATGGTCTGCCTACTGTCTTTTTCCTCATTTTGTAGACGAACAACACCAATACCGCCTCCGGGAGGATGGGAGAAATGTTTATATTAGTACCGGTCATAAATTCCGGTTATGCATCCTTTGATAGAAACAGAACGGCTTTTTATCCGGCAGTTAGACCTGTCAGATGCGCCGTTTATGCTGGAGCTGGTGAATACCCCCGCCTGGCTGCGATACATAGGAGACAGACAGCTGCATACCATTGAAGATGCGGAGCGCTACCTGGCGAACGGCGTAATGGAAAGTTATGCGGAGAACGGGTATGGGGGCTGGCTGGTAGTGTTAAAAGAGAGCGGGCTGCCTGTTGGCATGTGCGGCTTGTTTCGCCGGGCGTACCTGCCTGCGCCCGATCTGGGTTTTGCTTTCCTGCCCGGTCATTCGGGTAAGGGGTATGCTTATGAAGCGGCTACGGCAACGCTGCGTTATGTAAAACAACAGTATTCCTATCTCGAAAGCCTCTACGCGATCACTATACCAGACAACAGCCGTTCTATACGCCTGCTGGAAAAATGCCGTTTCAGATATCTTTCCCTGATGAAGCCCCCCGGCGAGGATACCGATGTAAAGCTGTTCCTGCTGAATCTGCGTGATCAGCTGCCGTAAATATTGGTATCCAGGAATGCATTCCGGAGTTTTCCCTGCGGATCATACTCTTTTATCAGTTGCCTGAAGGCGGGCAGCTTTTCATAGCGTTGCTGCAGGGTAGCCGGTGCGATGGAGAATAATTTACCCCAATGCGGTTTTACATTGAATGGCGCCAGCTGCGCTTCTATCTTCGGCAACAGTTTACTTACCGCCGGCCAGTTTTGTTTCCAGGTAAAGTGTATGGCCATGGATGGCTGCTGATAACAGGGGCTCATCCACAGCTGATCTGCATCAATGGTACGTATCTCCGAGATGAACAGGTGAGGAAAGATCTGGTCGCGAAGCTGGTTTACGGCCATTATCGCTTCATATCCTTTATCGCGCGGAACAAAGTATTCTGATTGCAATTCTTCCCCGCTGCTGGGTGTAAAATTCATCCGGAAATGAGGCAGGCGTTCGTGCCAGGGGCCGGGAACACCCATTTGCTGTGTACAGTTCTCTGCGGATAGTGCTTCAATAGGGTGCAGGGGCCTGGTAGCCGGTACGGCGCCAAAGAAGTCAGACCTTAATACCGCTTCCGTGCCCGGTATTATACGGCGTTTCAGCCATACCTGGTTGGCTTCCTGGCTTTTCCAGTCGGTGAACAGGCTCACACTGTAGCCGTTGGAGAAGATCTCTTCCAGGTGGTCTTTCAGCTGTGCAAATGGCAGGTGTACAAATACGTCCTGCTGCATATCAAAACCGGGCTGAAGATCCAGGGTAAGCGTGGTTACAACGCCAAGTGCGCCCAATCCTACTACTGCGCCCAGGAATTTCTCTCCGTCTTTTTCCCTGGACAGAGTGACCACATCACCAGCAGGCGTTACCATCTGCAGCGCGCGCACCGCGGTGACCAGGTTACCGTTATGGCTGCCGGATCCGTGCGTGGCGGTGGCACAGGCGCCGGCTACGGAAATATGCGGCAGAGAGGCCAGGTTATGCAGTGCAAAACCCTGCTCATATAAATAGGGGCATAGTTTGCCATAGCTGATGCCTGCGCCAATGGTGACGGTGCGCGCTTCTTTATTTAACTCAATAACCTGATCCAGGTGTTTTGGTGAAACAAAATTATCGGCAGAATCGGCAATGCTGTTAAAGCAATGCCGGGTGCCCAGTACTTTGAATTTAGGAAGGCTTTTTACCAGTTGTTGCACTTCCTCTACTGATCTGGGAGCGTGCACCTTGTTGGTGCTATAGGTATAATTACCTGCCCAGTTCTTAAGCTTGCTGTCTTGTATGAAATCGATCATGGGAGAAAAGGCAGTTCCGGTCACCAGCACAGCAGACAGTTTGACGAAAGTTCTCTTTTCCATGTGGTAATGACTTTAACAGTAAGTTATTGAACTTTAGGACAAGAAACAACCTATATATAGCTTAACCATTGTTTTTCGCGGCGACTTCTCTTATAAGCATCATACCATCTGCATAGCGGGTATAAAGCAACCACCACGGCTATCCATAGGATGTAAACCGTAAGCAGGTTAAAGCCATAACCTTTCAGCTGGGCACTATCGGTTACCCAGGTAGTCAGCACCATGTCAGACGCCCTGTATCCTGTTAGCATAGCTGCAAATACGGCCAGCAGGTGTATGAACACAATGTGCAGGATATAGAAGAACATGGGTACTCTTCCTATCACAACCATCTTTTGCGTGAACCGGTTTAATGGGCCTTCTGCAAAGGCCAGGAAAAGCAGGGATGGCCCGAGTGTCATCAGTGTATACAGCAAGGAAGGAGGATATTTACCCGTGTTCAGGAAAGAGAGAAAACTGAACAGCGGATCTTTCTGTGCAGACCAGTGTGACGGGTCGCCATAGCTGTTGACAGCGCGTACAATAATGAAAAGCGCGGTAATGCCAGCGCCCAGGAAGATCAGCGTTCTTTTTCTCTTTGTTGCATCATAGCCGGGAGCGTACAATGTTCCGAGGCAATAGCCGGTGGCCATTATACCGATCCAGGGAATGATGGGATAGCCTACAAACAGGCCTGTGTTGCCGATCATAAAGAAGCGCTGTTCATGCAGGAATGCCCAGAAAATGGCGGCGGCACCGGAGCCAGGCACGTGTACATGATCCAGCAGGTTGTGGGCGGCAATCAGTATAATGCCTGTCAGCAGGATCGCTTTACGCGGCAGGTGTATCAACCCTGCCAGGAAGATCATGCTGATACCTAAAGACCAGATCACCTGAACGAGGAATACATTGTATGCCGGGTTGAAGGTCCATTCCAGGGTAATGATAAGAAACTCCAACACTACCAGCCACAGGCCCCTGGTAATCAAAAAGACAGAGAGCTCCTTCTTTGTTTTTTTCAGGCCGTTCAGATACGCTGAAGTACCAGCCAGGAAGGCGAATACCGGCGCACAGAAGTGGGTGATCCACCGGGTAAAGAACAGGAAGGCACTGGTTTGTGAAAGATCAGTTGGATTGTACAGATAAGCGTCTGCATGAAAATAATCCCTGACATGATCCAGGGCCATGATAACAATGATAAGACCACGTAACAGGTCGATAGACTCAATACGTTTGGTCCTGATGGAAGTTGCAGGCAACTCCATGGTGAGTGTAGACATACTGAACAGTGTTTAGATAATGGCGAAATATCAAAAAAAGTAATATGCTAAGTAAGGCCGTACAATACAGTTTAGATCGTTCAGCAGATTTAGTGAAGTATAGTGCCGCAAGATACTGAAAAAAAAGATAATGTCAGGCAAGGTGCAGGCATGAAGATCCTGCTGCAGGATGCAGACGGGGATACTACTGTGAAGAAGATCAGCAGGATATTGAAAAAAGCATTAGCGCTGTATGGGCATTCAGGAGGGCTTGTCTTTGGTGCTTTTAACCAGCCCTACGCCAGCAAAAAAGAAGATAGCGCCCAGGATAGCGAAGATGATGATGCTTTTAATATTCCTGGTGCCTTCCCCGCCGTTCACGAAGTTTACAGCGGCCAGTATCAGTCCTGTTGCGCCCAGGAGGGAGAATATGATTCCCAGTATGCGTTTTTCCATAACAGGTTTTTGAGTAGGGGTACAAATAATGTGCCTGGGGGAGGACAGAATTCTCTATCTTTGCAGCCGTTACAAGAAATTTTCAAGCCTTGGGCCATGTAATATCACAAACATATTAAAGGTTGGAGATGCCTGCAGCACTGGATGCAGGCGCGGATCTTATTTGTTGATATTAAACTCACAACATGGCTATTTCCCAAAAATACGGCCGTACTTATCATTACCCGTTCTCTCCCGGTACAACCAGCGATGATCGTATACAACACGATTACTGGGATCACCTGCGGCAAATACCCGTATGGGTGCATACAGAGAAACTGGATGGGGAGAACAATTGTCTTTCCAGGCTGGGCGTGTTTGCGCGCTCGCATGCAGCGCCCACCACTTCACCGTGGACGGAAGGCTTACGTCGTTTCTGGCAAAGTATAAAGAACGACCTGGGGACACTGGAAATTTTCCTGGAAAACCTGTACGCCGTACATTCTATAGAATACCGTAACCTGGATCATCATTTTTATGTATTTGCTGTGCGGGAGCACGATCAATTGCTTAGCTGGGAAGAAACGAAGTATTATGCGGCGATGCTTGATCTGCCTGTAGTGCCGGAAATTAAAGTGTTTACACCACCGGCAGACCGTGCAGGATTTGAGAAGGAGGTGCAGGTGATTGTATCCGGAAGCGGGGCTTTGTGCCCGCATGATGCACAGAACGGGCAGGCTGTTACCATGGAAGGTATTGTCACCCGCGATGCAGCGGGATATCCCGAAAACGCCTTTTCTCAGCACGTATTCAAATATGTGCGGAAAGGACATGTTAAAACTGATCAGCATTGGACCCGCCACTGGCGCAGGGCCCGGCTGAATAATGAAGGAGGTAAATATGTGGACGATCAGCGATAATAAAACATGGGCCTACCTTGCAGGACGCTTTGACTGGATCAGTGTGATGGAGCAGGTACCGCAGGATATTCATCACCATGCGGAAGGAAATGTGGCCATACATACACAAATGGTGCTGGAAGCATTGCAGGCACAGCCAGCCTGCCGCGAGTTGGAAGCGCAGGAACAGGAAATACTCTGGACTGCTGCTTTGCTGCACGATGTTGAAAAGTACAGCACCACTGTAACGGAGTCCGATGGTCGTATAACTGCTCATGGTCATGCGCGCAAAGGTGCATTGAAAGCCAGGAACATCCTGTACAGGGAAGTGCCTGCGCCTTTAATGATAAGGGAGCAGATCACAGCGCTGGTGCGTTATCATGGTCTTCCTTTGTGGATATTTGAAAAGAAAGACCCCTTGCGGGAGTTAATTAAAGCCAGCCTGGAAGTGAATACCCGGTGGCTATACCTCCTGGCCCGGGCAGATGTGCTGGGCAGGATATGTATGGATCAGGCTGAGCTCTTATACCGGCTGGACTGCTTTGCGGAGCTTTGCCGCGAAAACGGCTGCTGGGGCAGCGCCCGTGCCTTTGCATCTGCGCATGCCCGTATGCATTACCTGCAAAGGGAAGATGCTCATCCGGACTACGTTCCGTTTGAGCAGCCCCATACTGAAGTGATATTGATGTGCGGCCTGCCGGGCGCAGGCAAAGATACTTTTGTAAAAAAATATCTTTCCGGCCTGCCCGTTATTTCGCTTGATGAGATCCGCGTTCTGCGCAAGGTTTCACCTACAGATGCAACCGGTAACGGTCAGGTGATACAGGCGGCAAAAGAACAAGCGAGAGCCTACCTGCGACGACAGACAGGATTGGTGTGGAATGCCACCAATACTACGCGGCAGATGCGTTCACAGCTGATAGACCTTTTCCACGCTTATAAAGCGAAGGTTAAAGTGGTGTATGTGGAAGCTGCCTATCGGCAATTGCAGCAGCAGAACCGCAACCGCGAAGCGGTGGTGCCGGCCGCTGTGCTGGAAAAACTAGCCGCTAAGCTGGAAGTGCCAGCTCCCTGGGAAGCTGAGGAAGTGATCTGGCACACCTGGTAAGTCTCATTCCGGGAACAAACTCATATCTGGCCGGTAAACAAGCGTTTCGGAGGTAAGGGCTTTGACAGCCTTTACCTTCAACGCTGTTTCAGCTGCAGCCAGCGCTTCCTGCAGTTGTTCACTGCTGCCGTATTCTTCGTAACTGTTAAAGCCCCATAACAACAGCAGTTGATTAACAGGACCGCCGTCTACTATCTTATAGATAAGGATACACATGTAATTCATTATCTGCCCGGTCGTCTGCAGGTTTAAGCAGCTGATCAAAATCACTCCATGCATGTTCTACCGTCGCGTCTACAAACTGCCCGGTTCGTGGTCCGGAAATAATGAACCAGCCATACCATCCCCAGGGATCACGATTGGTTTTATGCCATAGCAGGTGTTGACGGTATCCTGTTTCAAACAGCTGTTCTGCACCCGCTTTGGGCTTCCATGCTACAAACTGGGCAATATGCTGTTGTGCCGCCGATTGTATTGAACAGAGCAGCAGCAGGAACGTAAGTGTTCGCATCGTCTTTTTTTGCAAACATAGCTGCTGCAGGCAAGATGGAATTGTAAAAAAATGAACTGCCGGGAAACAGCTGCGTGCTACATCACGGTAAAATGCGCATTAATGTAGTTGGCATCGTTGAAATAAGCCCTGGGTGATTTACCGGTGAAAGACCTGAACAGCCTGATCAGATGCGACTGGTCATAAAAAGCGGCTTCATAAGCGCACTCTGTAAGGCTTTTGAAAGAATGGGCCGCACGGTAGCGTATAAAATGGTTCAGCCTGATGATGTTGCAGAAGGTCTTGGGAGTGATGCCCACAAATTGTTTGAACGAGGTATCAAGATGCCTGACGGAAACCCCTGTTTGCCGCATCAGCGCATCCACCCTGACGTTCCCGTTATGCTGCAGTACCGTGGTTACGGCTGCGTTCACATACTGGAAACCATTATTGGGTTGCAGGGCGGCTATCTTTGCAGCCAATAGGTCCTCAAAGCGGGAAAAGGTATGGGCTGCATTATCTGTAACGCATTGACGTAGCGCATTGGCGCCTGCAATATCGCTTACCGCAAGCAGCTGATCGGTAAATAGGGAAGCGGGAACATTAAACAGCAGCGCCATGGTATGTGGATAGAACCGGATACCATACAGTACGGATCCTGGTTGTAACTGCAGCGCATAACTTTGTAATGTTTGCCCGGCAAAAAGGGCGTCTGGTTCAGACAGCCATTGTTCCTGTCCCATCTTTCTCCGGGCGGTACCGGGCTGCAGGTGAAAGATGATCTCATGATGACCGTCAGGGATAATGTCTTCTTCGTAAGATCTTTCTCCTGCGTTGACTACTTCCAGCCGCCAGAATGATTTTATGAAAGGATATAATTTTTCCGGATGATATGTCTGCAGGGAGATCATAGGTTAAATGTATCGCTTTTTCAGAAAATGAGGTATTGCGCATTTCTCCGTTCCCAAATCAGGTATTTTTACGCTTGACCGCAAGTGGTTTTTGCATCAATTTTACGGCGTTGCGCAGCATGAAACTGATTTAATAACTTCAATAACCCCAAGAAAATGAGGAAATTTATCTTTTTCGGTACAGCTGGCATCGCGGCCATGTTGATGTTGTCTTGTCAGAAAGACCAGACCCAGCCCTTTGACCGGACCAATACACCTGCTCCTTCTCCTGTGGCCGCCAACGCTGCTGCGGATGATGAACTGGATGCCATTCTGAAGGGCCTCAGTCCTGACACCTACCTGCTTAAATTTGACGGATTAGCGGCGAACCCATATATCACCAAAAGCGTTTACGGCAGCCTTTCTGATGAAGCGCAATACGCCGGCAGCCCTTCGCCCGCATTACAAAAGATCGGATACACCAAAACACCCTGGAAAAAGATCTGGATCAAAACCTGTCCGGACATGATCCCTTACATTGACATCGCCACGAGGGCGGCGGGACTGATGAAGAAAGCAGACAGCAAAACATTCTTTGATGTAACCACGGTAGCTGTTGGCAAACAGCACATCATCGCCACCAAATCTTTTCTTGGCGCCGCTGCAGCCATGCAGCCCGACGTCATTGACAATAAGGTGGTGGGCAAACTGGATCTCAGCAAGTTCCGTATTGCCTTACCGGCTGGCACTACATTCCCTTACGCCACCCGCGGTTTTTACGGCATAGGCGATATTACACAGGCCGCCCCGTCAGCGGTAAGAGCTGCAGGGACAGGAGAACCTACCTGGGAAAGTATTCTCAGGAGGAAGTTTCCCAACATGATCGGCTGTTTTGACCCGGAAATACTGAGAGCGATCCGTGCAAATTTTGTGACGCTGGACAAACGCTTTATTCCTATGGATGTGATAGAAGTACCCGGTGGTGCAATGCTGGGCGCCGCACAGGCTTTTTAAACAATCACAGCTTTTCATGCTAACAACTACAACAACAGCATGGGCAATGTACTGCGGAAGGAAGTTGCGCATGCTGTTTATAACTCCTTTTTTATGATCACATGGAAGCATTGGTGCTGGACGGGCATTGCGGTTGCCCACCTGCTGATAGCAGCTCTCCACGCAGCACACCTGGAAGAATGGACCGGGCATCAACAGCCGCTGATAAAAGGACTTGCCACCTATGGCGACTACACCGGTGCCGGTAACATTTTCAGCTTCTTTGCACCGGCTGTTGGAAATGAAATAGCCGTGATCTATACACTGGCCGCGAGCGACAGCTCGCAACGGGTTGTCAGACTGGAAGGCAACAATACCGAATGCAACCGCCGCATTCAGACCATCTACAATTTTTTCAGTATTGAGGAAGCCTGCCCATTACTTGCCCAGAGCTGCGCTTCGTATATGCTGCGCCGGTATCCCGGCCATCACGTTGTAAGGGTAACGGCAGTAGCCAGGCATGTACCCGGCATGCAGGAATACCGTGGGGGCGCACGTCCCGAGTGGTCGCCCTTCCTGGTGAAAGATTATTACAAGCGATAAAAATAAAAGTTATGAATACGTTTACCCATACATGGCAGGCTTTTTTCCTGGCGCCTTCATCGTCCCGGCCACTTGTGTTTTTCAGGATAGCGATTACGTTGCTGGGCCTTTCACAGGGAATATGGCTGGCAGGTGATGCAATACTGTTATACGGTGAGCAGGGATTGGTGCAATGGCCGATCAGCGAAGGCATTGTAGGCGCTCACATGCCGCAGCTGTCCTGGTTGAAGTCACTGGCAACAGCTACACATCTGTCAACAGATAAATGGGTGTTCATCCTGTTGTTTGTCTACCTCGCTGCTTTAACAGGCCTGCTGGCGGGAAAATGTATCCGCGTGATGGCGCTGGTAGCCTGGGCCCTGCATTTCATGCTCATGAATACCGGCTTCATGGCGGCTTACGGTGTAGAGACTTTTATGCATATCGGTCTGTGTTACTGCATTGTAATGCCTGTGAAGCGCGGTGCAGCTGACAGTGCATGGAACACGCTTTCCATTCGTGTGCTGCAGCTTCACCTTTGTATTGTTTACCTGGCCTCCGGTATTGAAAAATCCATGGGCATCCAGTGGTGGAATGGCGAAGCTATCTGGCAAACGCTGATGCACACGCAGTTCAGCCGGTTTGATATGAGCTGGTTGTCGGAATATCCATGGTTGGCAAGGCTGATATGCTGGAGTACGTTGCTGGTAGAGATCGGTTACCCTGTCTATATGTGGTTCCGCCCCTTACGCCTGTACGGATATCTTGCCGTTGTACTGTTACACCTGGGCATAGCCATCTGCATGGGCCTTGAATTATTTGGCGCTGCGATGATCATCTTTAGTACAGCAGCTTTCGGCTGGCCTTATGTAACAGCGGCCTGGCACAGGTTTGTTCAATGGAGGAAAGGGTTCAGCAGGGCTTTTGCTGCGACATCCTGTTATGAAACTGTTTAAAGGATTTCAGGAAGCCGGATTTATCGGCATAGCCTACTTCATCTGCAATGTCCTCCAGACTTGCCGCAATATTGTTCCGCATCCAGGAAGCTTTTTTCATACATTCTTCCCGCACAAATTCATGCAGCGTTTTATTGAACACAGCCTTGAAGTACCGTTTTAAGGTAGACTGGCTCATATTGTGCTTCCGCGAGAAGTAGGTGAGCGTGTGTTGCTGTATGCTGGGATTTCGTATCACTTCTTCGCGTATGCTCAACATGGCGGTCATGTAGCCGGCAGCGCGCAACTGTAAACTGTATTCCACATCGTTCAGCGATTTACGGTACAGGTTCAGCAGGTTCCTGATGCTGGTACTGAACTCTACCAACAGGTTGCCGCCGGTTTCCCTGCAGTTGCGCATGCCTTTGAGGAGCTCCTGCATCCTGTAATCCATTAAACGGGGAGTAAGCCCCGCGCCTGCTTCATGGGAGTGTTGCAGGTGATCCAGCAGCTCCTTCATCTCTTCCCTGCTTTCCGCCAGCTCTTCCAGCAAGGTTGCGCCCAGCACTATGTAAATGGATTCATATTCGCCGGTGCTGAGGCATAGGGCATGGGTACCGGCAGGCAGATAGAAGAAATTATATTCCCCTGTTTGCAGCAATGTATCTCCTATTCCTTCTATCACGCTTTTTATGGGTCCCTGGGTAACAAGCTGCAGTACCACGGCGCCTTCTGTGCAGTACAGCGGCAGGCATGCCGGCCGTTCTGCCAGAAAACGGTAGATGTAGATACAATAGGATTTGTATAGAAGTGTTTGGGACAACAGGTCACCAAAGTCACATTGGCGGTAAGTGGCCGTTGCCCAATTGGCAACATGGGGCGCCAGCTGCAGCGGTATCTCCGTTGGAGTACCTTTGAGAGGAATTTCCATATGCAGAAAATGTCACTGATGTTTTAACCTTATTGTTTTATGTAAACTTATCCGGAGGACAGCTATGAGCAGCTTCCCGGAATGAGGCCGGTACCAGGCGGATCACCAGGTTCGCCGGAGAGAGGGACGGTTTGTTTTTCGCATAGGCCGCAAACATTAGATTTTCAATGAAAGTACAGGTGGAAAGGGAACAGATCCAGGGGTGAAAAATTAAGTTGATTTGCAGGCCAGGAAGCCGTGCCTTCTTTAATGTCAGTTATTTTGAGTTTAGTTCCTTTCACCTTAACAAAGATCTGTAAAACGAACCTAACAAACTTGTAGTATTACGAAACGTTGTCTTGTAATTTTTCTTCCTGTATGATCTTCTGATAAGTGGAGGGTGTCATGCCGAATTGCTTTTTGAACGCATTGCTGAAGTAAGCGGCATCCGCATAGCCTACTGTATAAGCTACATCTGTTACCTGCATTTTACCGTCAGCCAGCAGCAGGCGCGCTCTTTTCATACGCTGTTCCTGTACGAAGGATTTAACGGTTTGCTTGTGTACCTTTTTAAATTCCTTCTCCATTGCCTGTAACTGCAGCCCCATTTTGTCTGCCAGCTGTGCGATCATCAAAGGCTTTTCCAGGTTGTCTTTGATGTAGGCAGATAGCTGATGCATTTCAGTTTCATGTTTGCTCATGACAGGCAGCTTTTGATGATGGCGGTCTTCGAGGGCGGAAATGTACATCAGCATCAAATCGTTGATACGGGCCTGGTGATACAGGTGTCTGCGCGTACCTTTTAACTGGCATTGCCTGATCTTTTCCACCTGTTCAATGGCTTGCAGGCTGAGTGCACAACTACCCGCGGCGGCGCCAAGGGGCAGTTGGTGCGCCAGTTTATGATATACCTCCTTCAAAGGAGAACCATTCTGTGCAAAGCGCGACAGATACGCGGAGGAGAAGCCGATCTGGAAAGATTCATAATAACCTTTGGATAGCAGCGCCAGGTTACGGCTGCCTGCAGGTACATAAAAGAAATGCAGTTCCCTTTCACGCAGCACGATATCTCCCATTCCCTTCAGCATGCAGGGCACCTGTCCCTTCAACATGCAGTGCAACACGCCCAAAGGCTGCTGTGCTACCGGGTACAGGCGTACCTGCTTTGCGATAAAGAACTGGACCAGTTGTATAGACCAATCGTCGCCAGCCACTACCTGGTTCAGCATAGCACCGAACACGCCACTGACAGATTCTACCGTTGTAGCAAAGGGAAGTTGAAAATGTTGGTACTGTTTGGGGATATCAGGGCGTATAGTGACTCCTTCCAGCATTTTGCCGGAAACATGATACTGCATCATTAGTATCGGTTGAAGGGTAATGAATTGCGACAACCCCTGGCAAGTTGTTCTCCCTTCTTATAGTCAGTTCCTGATTGCAATATAGCCGTTACAGCTGCGATGCTGCTGCGGTCACCTGCTTTTTTTTATCTGTTTTAGCGATCACTATTTTCTTTCAGACAGGATCTTCATGATCTTTTCAAAGATGGCCGTATTCTCATAGACGCCCCTGAAATCAAGCGAGTGCGGACCATAGGCAAATACAGGTACGGTTACGGCGGTATGATCATCGGTACTGAAATGTCCGTTCACGTAACCTTTCTGAATATTGCCGTCCAGCAGGCTTAGTCCGCCCGTTTCATGATCTGCCGTAACGATCACCAGTGTTTCCCCGTTGCTGTCGGCAAATTCCATTGCAGCGCCAATAGCCTTGTCAAAATCCACCATTTCTGTTGCGTTGTAGGGCAGGTTATTGAAATGGCCGCCAACATCTATCTGGGCGCCTTCCGCCATAATGAAAAAGCCGTTGCGGTTATCCTGCAGGGTGTTGATGGTCTTTTTCAGCGCGCGTGTCAGGAAGTCGCCTCTGCCTTTCAGAACAGGCGCCTCGGCTACACTGTCCAGCAGTACCCATTTACGGGTGCGCATATTTTCCAGCCCCGAAAGATCCCGGCCGATGGTGTATCCTTTCTGTTGCAGCAGGGTGGTTAAAGAAAGGCCATCTTTTCTGCGCTCAAAATGCTGCAGGCCACCGCCTATCAAAATGCTTACAGGGCTGTTGAGAAAGTCCCTGGCAATATCTTCTTCCAGTGACCTGTCTGGCTGATGACCATAGAAGGCAGCCGGTGTGGCGTCTGTAACGTCTCCCGCGCTGATCAGCGCACTTTCCATTCCATAGCGTTGTATGAGATCGGGGATGGCCGGTTGTTTTACGCCGGTGGCATCCACGCCGATGGAACGGTTGTTGGTTTTATGGCCAGTGGCCATAGCGGTACCACCAGCGGCAGAGTCAGTGATATAATTATCTGCGGAGCTGGTCTTTGATAAACCGATATTGATCATCTGGAACAGGTTGAGCTGTCCTTTGTTGGCGGTGTACCCGCCATAGATCTGGGTAAGGCCCATTCCGTCGCCGATCAGCAATATGACATTCTTCACTTTTGAAAGGCGGTCGTTGTTTACATAGCGTGCACGGTAAACGGGATGTGTGTTGCCTGCTGCCTGGTATTCTGATGCCCGGCGGCGTTTCAGGAAATCAGACAATGCTTCTATATGATCTGTTCCGATATAGTCTACGCCCATTTTTGCCAGGGTGATCCAGGTGTTCACATTATCTGGTGTGCCCCAGAAGCGGATCTTTTTACCCAGCTGATGAGCATGATCTATCAGGGCCTGTACACGTTGTTGTTCTGCCGCTTTCATGGAGCCTTTGCCATTCCACCTGGCATAGTTCTGCAGGTTGTAGCTGAAGAGCGGCAGGCGTTCCAGCTGTGCGGCAGAATAAGTCAGGGAGCCTTTACCATCAAACAGGATATAGGCCGGGTAGTTGTCCCACTGCGCTGGTATTGGCTGGCTGCCGCTGATCACCAGCTGGATGTGTGTATTGCCGGTGATATCCGGGTATTGCTGCAGTTGCTGCAATAAGGTTTGCATGGTTAACAGACTATCTGTTTTGAAGTCTATGAGCAACTGCAGTGGTTGGCCGTTATTATAGGCTTTACCGCCGGCCTTACGGATCATCTCACGCAGGGGCTGCAGGTATAAGGCCGCCAGGGTGCGGGTAGTGTCTATCTCTTCCTCTTTATGGGCTACATAAAGCTGGCCGTTCCGGGCAAATACGTCGGCTTCAATGGAGCCAAAGTGCTGGTAGTAAGCGGTTAAAAAAGGAATGTCGTGTTCGTAATCATTATGCGAATGTGCATTGGCGGTGGTATAGTGGCCAGATTGTGCAAAAACGGAAGGGAGGAAAGATATGACTAGTAAAGCGCTCCAGATATAAGTTCTCATTGCGTATGGCTTCAGTTTAAATTACGGATTACGAATGATAGCGGAGCGAATATAATATTCTGCCGTCATCATTCGTAATCCGTGGCATTAATTCATAATAATATTACCAGCCGGTGTTCTGTTTTATAACACCGCCGCTGTTATCGATCTCGCTTTGTGGTACAGGCCACACGTTGTGCACCGCCGGATTGAAAGTACGGGCAGGCCATACTTCCCTGCCATCGGCGCCATGCAGCGGTTTGGCATAGGTGTCCTTGGCGTCTCCCCAGCGTACCAGGTCGGAATGGCGGTCTGCCCATTCTCCTGCCAGTTCGCAACGGCGTTGCTTTTTCAGTTCGTCCATATTGGCGTTTGTAACATTGGCAAGTCCGGCACGATGGCGGATCATATTGATCTCTGCATCAGCATTTTTGCCCTGCATCAGCTTGGCTTCTGCTTTGATCAGGATCACTTCTGCATAACGTAATAAAGGTACAGAAAGGTCTGTAGTAGGGTGGTCACCGTTAGGGCTGAGATGAACGGCGCCAGGATAAGAGAAAGGCTCCATGTATTTGCGGTACTGGTAGCCGGAGAGGCTGTTCAGCGAGCTGTATGTCATGTCTTCTCCAAAGAATGTGAAGTGGTCGCCAGGTTTCAGGATGGTGGCTTCCCTTCTCAGGTCACCTGCTTCAAAGGCGTCGTAGAGCTCTTTGGTAGGCATAAAATATCCCCAGCCGTTGTACTTGCCCCATCCTTTATTTTCAAGCATCACACCAGGCAGGATACTGCCCCATCCGGAAGGGCCTTTTGAAGTGGATAAGGCGCTCCAGATGTATTCTTTAGACCAGTTGTTGGCAATGGTGAATACATCGCTGAAATTATCCAGCAGCTGATGCTTACCGCTCAGGATAACAGAGTCGGCATACTTCTCAGCACTGGCATAGTCTTTCTTGTACAGGAACATTTTACTGAGAAATGCCCAGGCGGCTGTTTTATGCGGACGTCCATAATCTGCGGGCGCCAGCTGATCAAAGTAGGGCAGCAGGGCAGCGGCCTGTTTCAGCTCTTCTTCCACATACTGATAAACGATGTTAACGTTGTCTGCACGGGGAATGGGCTTGTCATTCAGCAGGTTATCCCGGTCTACAATAGGTACGCCGCCGTAGGTGTAGCCTAACTGGAAGTACATGAGACCACTCAGGAAGTAAGCTTCGCCCATGATGCGGCTCTTCAGTGAGGCATCCATGTCAATGGAGGGAACATGCAGTATCACGTCATTGGCGCGTTTGATGACGATGTAACGCAGTTTCCATTGTGACTCGGTGTAAGAGCCGCCGATAAAGTTGCGGTTAAAGTCCTTGATGTTATCGCCTTCGGCTTTTACACGGCCTGTGATCTGGTCGTCAGAGGCATTGATGAACCACCAGTAGCCGCGGCCATAGAAGTTTTCATCATCAAACTGATCGTACATCGTGTTGGCGCCGGCAATCGCGTCTTTTTCTGTTACCCAGAAGTTTCCTGTAGTAGGTGATCCTTCCGGTACAATGTCCAGCTTTTTATTGCAGGCGCTGAGCATAGCGGCGCTGGTTGCTGCAAGTATGGTATTTCTTATGATCGTTTTCATGTGTTGCGGTAGTTTATCAGCCATCAGAAATTAACATTCAACCCAAATAGAAAGCTTCTGGCCTGCGGATAGCGGCCTTTGTCTATACCAAATTCGTCCATACCCACTTCCGGATCAAAGCCTTTATACCCCGTGATAGTGTAAAGGTTGTTGGCAGTAAGGTAGATGCGAAGGGTGTTCAGCCCGGCGCGTTTGGTAAGTGTTGCAGGCAGGGTATAACCCAGCGTAACGTTTTTGATTCGCAGGTAAGACCCATTCTCAATATACCAGTCAGAAGTGGTACCGTAGTTACCGTTGGCGTCCTGGGCGGATATCCGGGGGATATTGCTGCCTGTATTTTCAGGTGACCAGGCATCCAGTATATCATGCAGCATATTGAAGTTGGTACCTACGCTGGCATTCATATTGGTATATTTCAGCGCGTTGAACAGCTTGTTGCCTTGTACGCCCTGCGCAAACAGGTTAAAGTCAAATCCTTTATAGCTGGCATTAAAGGTAATACCGTAGGTAAAATCAGGATAAGCGCTGCCTGCAAACTCGCGGTCGTCGTTGCTGATAATGCCATCGCCGTTCTTATCTACAAAACGGAGATCGCCGGGTTTGGCGTTGGGTTGTATCAGGTTACCGTCTTTGCCTTTGTAGTTATTGATCTCTTCCTGGGTCTGAAAGATGCCGTTGGTCCTTACTACATAGTAGGAGTAAAGCGGCTGGCCTACCTCTGTGCGTATAGGTGTAAGGGTGCTGCGCACATTCACGCCGTTAGGTAATACGTTCCTGCCTTCGTCCAGTTCCAGCAGTTTGTTGGTCACTTTTGTTAATGTAGCGCCTACGCTGTACTGGAAAGCTTTTCCGCTGCTGCCGCTGTAGTTCAGTCCCAGTTCAATACCCCTGTCTCTTGCCTTACCGGCATTCTTCCAGGTATCGTTGCTAACGCCCGCGGTGCTGGGTGGCGTAACAGTCAGCAGCATTCTTTCGGTGTTTTTGATAAAGTAGTCTGCAACAAAAGACAGGCTGTTGTTGAATAACCCGATGTCTGTGCCGATGTTCACCTGCCTTGAATTAGCCCATCTCAGGTTAGGGTTGGACAGCGCGTTTTCTGCATAACCGCCTACCTGCACAGGATCCTGGCCAATGTAGATCTGTGTGGCCTGCATCGGGATGTTGATAGCATTGCTGGGAAGGCTGCCCAGGTTACCCAGCAGGCCATAGCTGGCGCGCAGTTTCAGGAAGCTGAGCCAGTTGAATTGTTTCAGGAAATGTTCTTCTGAAAGCACCCATCCGCCCGATATAGAGTAGTAGGTCTCGTAGCGGTTCTGCGGCGCAACCCTGGAAGCGCCATCTCTACGGGCAAGTGCGGTTAACAGGTACTTGTTTTTGTAGTCGTAGTTAATACGGCCAAGATAAGACTCTATCGCCCATTTGTCTTTATAGTCTTCCGGTTTGTAGAATAGTGTAGCATTGTTAAAATAACGGTATTCAGCACGCTCATCGTTAAAGCCGCCTGCATAAACATATAAACCGTTGCCATCATGCTGCTGGTAGGTATAGCCCGCCAGTATGTTCAGGTGATGGCTTTTGAATTGCTTATCATAGGTAAGTGTCTGCTCGGAGAGGATCTCTGTAAAGTCATTAATGTTGCGCTCCAGCTGGTTGGTATTGCTGATCTTCCCGATTTCCGGAACTCTCGAAGCAAAGTTCTTTGTATTGGTGAAGGATTTGGTGGCGGCAAAGTTGGAACGGAACAGCAGGTCCTTTGTCAGCTGTACTTCTGCGTAGGGGTTGATGTTGATGTTGTTCACCGGGTTCTTGTAATCCGAACGAAGGAGTATAGCCAGGGGGTTACCCAGATCGCCGTAGGCGCCGGCATATTGTGCGGGCATGCCGCTGAAAGAACCGTCGGGCTGATAGGGCGTAATGTGGCGCGGGTATCCCAGTGCGGTGAAGATAACGCCGGTATAGGGGCTGGTGGTATTGGTGCCATTACCGTTGGTGTAAGTATAGGAAAGGTTTTCGCCTATCTTCAGCCAGGGTTTTATCTGCGCATCGGAGTTCATGCGGAAGGAGTAACGCTCGCTGTAGGTGTTCAGCAGGATGCCTTCACCTTTACGGAATCCGAAGCCCATGTAGTAATGTGATTTGGCAGAGCCACCGTTTACGTTGATGTTATAGTCCTGGATCTTCCCGCTCCTGAATATTTCGTCGAGCCAGTTGGTGCGGGTGATCTGCCCGTCCGGATATTTGGCAGCGTCAAAAGCATCGAGGCGTGAGATACCTGCGGCATCAGCAGCGGTGTTCATTACGTCTGCAAATTCCTTGGCGTTGAGTGTCTGCAGCTTCTTTGCAGCACGCTGGAAACCGATCTTGGCATCCACGGTTACCTGGGCAGTGCCTTCTTTACCCTTCTTGGTGGTAATGATCACCACACCGCCGGAAGCCCTTGCGCCGTAGATGGCAGCAGCAGCGTCTTTCAGCACGTTCATGGAAGCGATGTCATTGGGATTGATAGGGCCGCCGGTATAAATAGAACCGTCTACTACATATAAGGGGCCTTCGCCGTTCACGCCGCCCAGGCCGCGGATGTATACCTTTGGCAGGGAGGTGGGATCGCCGCCCTGGTTCTGTACGATCACACCAGGGGCTTTGCCCTGCAGGGCTTCCGCCACATCATTTAAAGAACGTGAGCTAAGCTTGTCCAGCTGTACGTCTGCAATAGCACCGGAAAGTGTAGCCTTTCGCTGTGTACCATAACCTACTACTACCAGCTGATCCAGGTTCAGGGCGTTCTCTTCGAGCATTACATTGAAGCTGCGTTGGCTGCCCACGGGTATTTCAACGGTCTTCAGGCCCACCATGCTGAATTGCAGCACCGGGTTGTTCTCGGTATTAATAGTGAGGGTGAAATGCCCGCCTGCATCTGTGGCGGTGCCGTTGGTTGTTCCTTTCACCACTACGGTAGCGCCGATAAGAGGGCCGTTCTTATCTGTTACCGTACCAGTGACGGTTACTTTTTCAACAACCTGTTGTACGCCGGAGGTGCGCAATTGTGTTTCATTCCTGTCATAGATCAGGATGGTGTTGTAACGCTCTTCATAGGTGAGGGGTGTGTTGTTCAGCAATCCCCTTAGAATGTCTGCCACCTGGCTTGATTTATAAGTGGTGGCGGGAACAGCGATCTTTTTAAGGGCCGCTTCATCGTAAGCCAGGCGGATGTTGGCGGTAGTCTCCAATTTGTGCAGCGCATTGGAAAGGCTGCCAGCGGGCACCTGTAGCTGGCGCACTACTTTCCTGAGCGATTGTGCCGTGCTGGATAAGGCCATAGCTACCGAGCTTGCCAGCATAAGGGCCAGCGATGCGATAAAAGCAACGCGGTGGAAAGGTGTAATGATTTTTCGCATATTGATAATTGTTAAAGGACATGACATTGTCTTTAGCATTTAGCAATTGTTTTTACCGCTAAGAGCTTCAGATAATGATTAATGATGTGTGATGACTGCGGCTAATAGCTTATACTGTCAAACTATTGGCGTTGATGAATGGATAGCTGGTTGTTCTCCATAGTAAAGTGGATTTTTGGTTTATAACTGATTTTTTCAATTACGTCCAGCACCCCGCGTAAGGGCATATTGGCCGGGAGGCGAAGGGTATAGCTTCCTTCGCTGATATCCAGGCTGGTGCTGGTGTTCACTGCATACTGTTCACGTAACATCTGTATCAATTCCTGCAGGCTGGCATTGCGCAGCACGATCTCTCCCCTGGTCCAGGCCATATTGTCTGCCAGGGAGATGGTGTCCCGCAGAACGGGTGTTTTTCCGCCGGGGATGGTGATACGTTCCGCAGGATTGAGCACACTATAATTATTACTACCGGTATGAACTTTCACCCTGCCTGTCATTACGGTTACCCGGCAGGCATATAGCTCTTTATAGGATGCTACTGAGAAGGAAGTGCCCAAAACGGTAGTGCGGATACCATTGCTTTCCACTATGAAAGGCTGTTGCGGGAGGCTGCGCACGTTGAAGAAGGCTTTTCCCCCTAGTAGTTTTACGATCCTTTCAGGCCCGGTATATTTTGCCGGGAAACGAATGGTGGTATGTGCGCCCAGTATAACGAGTGAGCTGTCGGGCAGTTTGAACTGCTGCACCTGTGCGGTTTGATTCTGTTGGGTAAGCCAGCCGTTGTGCCGGTTACCGGCAGGCTGCCACAGGTAATAGGCGCCTGCGGCTACCAGTGGCAGCAGCACGGCTGCCACCTTCATCCAGGTACGGAAGAACACGCGGCGGGGCGCTGGTTCGCTGAGCGGAAAGATATGCTTTAGCATGTTACTGCGGATACGCCGTTTTTCTTCGGCGGAGAGGGGGAAATAGCTGCCGGCATCCTGTTCCAGGAGGTCCAGCCATCTGTGCAGCAGCTGTTCTTCTGCCGCGGTGCATTGGCCCCGGCGGAATTTTTCAATTAAATGTAACAGGGTAGATCTGTCCACTATGCAGTTCTCGTTTATATAATAGACACCGCAGCGGAAGGAAATAACTATTTTAAAATTTGCTTAACAATTTGGTAATATTACGTGTTATTTATTGGGTCCCGATCCAAAGCCGGGCCTACTATACCGGAATATAACCCATCAACCTCAGAAGAGTAACCAGCTAATGGAATTCCATTTGGTTCTCAGGCGCTGTAAAGCAGTATTCAGTTGATTTCGGATGGTTTGTTCAGAAGACCCGGTGCGTGCGGCTATTTCGGCTACAGACAGGTTTTCAATACGGTGCAGGTAGAATACATTCTTCATTTTATCCGGCAGTGTGTTGATAGACCGGAGTAGTTGCTGTTCGGTTTCCTTCAGGTGTAAGCCATCCATCAGGGAATTATCGCTTTCCAGTGCGGCTTGCCGGAAAATATCAACATGGCGTTCATATACATGTTGATCACGGATGGCGTTCAGCAGGCGATTGCGTAGTGCATGACGAAGGTAAGGAGTTACGGCCGCTACAGGTGGAAGTGCGGCGTGCTTTTCCCAAAGGTGCATAAACAATGCCTGCGTGATATCCTGTGCCTGTTCCTGGTCCTTTAGTATTTTACAGGCATAGGTGAAGAGGGTTTCCCACTGTTCTTCAAACAGCTGGCGGAACGCTGCTTCGTTTCCCTGCCTTACCTTGTCCCATATTGTACTGTGGTATTGCATATTGGCTATTACCCGCCTCAAAGTTATTGGTTGTCCCGAATGAATTGCTAATAGTGGAATTTATCAAATTGTTAAACCGATAGCCAGTCTGTTGTTTCCTGTGGTAATATCTTCCTGGCCACTAAACTAATAAAAAAAATGTCCTGGTAATAGACCAGGACATTTTCATTAATAAGGTTCACAGGGTTATTTTCTTCAGAGGGAAGCAAACTGTTGATGAAGTGATACCAGCCTTACATAGCGGCCAGCTGTACTTTCTGTTGTAATTCGATCACGCTGTCGCGAAAAGTAATATCTGTATCCATCAGGTCTTTGACGGTTTGGCAGGAGTGGATCACGGTAGTATGATCGCGTCCGCCAAAATGTTCGCCGATGGTTTTTAAAGAGTTTTTTGTAAAAGATTTTGCTAAGTACATGGTAATCTGTCGTGCCTGTACAATTTCGCGCTTACGTGTTTTCTGCAGCAGCTTATCGTAAGGGACATCAAAATACTCGCATACCATTTTCTGTATGCTTTCAATTGTAATCTCTTTGGAAGATGTTTTAACAAAAGACTTTAACACGCGCTTAGCCAGCTCAAGGTCAATTTCTTTCCGGTTCAGGGAAGATTGTGCGAGCAGGGAGATCAGTGCGCCTTCGAGTTCACGTACGTTGCTTTGAATGTTGTAAGCTACATACTTGATCACTTCTTTTGGCATCTCCAATCCATCGTTACGCATCTTCATCTCCAGTATCTCCATGCGTGTCTCAAAATCAGGCAGCTGCATGTCTGCGCTCAGTCCCCAGCGGAAACGGCTCAGCAGTCTTTCCTGCAAACCATCCAGGTCTTTCGGCGGTTTGTCTGAAGTAAGGATCAGCTGTTTGCCGGATTGATGAAGATGGTTAAAGATGGCAAAGAATGCGTCCTGCGTTTTTTCTGCGCGGGCAAAGAACTGGATATCATCTACGATCAGTACATCTATTAACTGGTAAAAGTGAATAAAGTCGTTGATGATACTGTTCTTGGAGTGATCGATGAACTGGTTGATGAATTTTTCTGCGCTAACGTACAGTACAGCTTTGTTGGGATGTACACGTTTAACCTCATTGCCGATTGCCTGTGCAAGATGTGTTTTTCCAAGGCCAACTCCACCATAAACTACCAGGGGGTTAAAAGAAGTTCCACCGGGTTTTTCCGAAACAGTTTTACCGGCCCTGCGGGCTACGCGGTTACAATCTCCTTCTATAAAAGAATCAAAAGTATAGTTTGGATTGAGTTGTGAATCAATCTGTACACGTTTGATCCCTGGGATAACAAAGGGATTCTTTACCGGGTTCTGTATAGTCAACGGAAAATCCACCTCACTGTCTTTCTGGGGCTTTGTGAACTGGGTAGGCATATTCACCGTTTTGGGGTGTTGATGCGGTGTGCCGTTCTCTACTACGATCCTGTACTCCAGTCTTGCTTCTTTCCCTAATTCCCGTTTGATAGTTTTTCCTAACAATCCTACATAGTGTTCTTCCAGATACTCATAAAAAAACTGGCTCGGCACCTGTATGGTTAAAACATTGTTTTCAAGTTTGATGGGCTTAATTGGTTCAAACCAGGTCTTAAATGGCTGCCATTCCACAATATCCCTAATTATATTAAGACACCTTTCCCAAACTTGTTCGCAAGTTTTATTCATTGAGCAATAAAAAATTATTTGTTTTTAATTAAGGATGTTCTCGAATTCAAAATTTCCCAACGGTGGATGTTGAAAAACTTTCAGACAGGACGACGAATATCTGTAGAAAATGTTGAAAAAAAAAATTTATCTCCCCTTGTTTATCTCCCTCTCATTACAGTTTTTGTCTCCCTGTTTTTTGCCCCTGTTTACCTCGTTCTAAGTGTTATCACTGTTGGGTTTTACACTAACGTAATAAAGGTAAAATACACTGATCTGATATACAGTTGCTTCTAATTTTGATTAACCCTTTTACCATAGATATGTATACTAGAACGATAAAATAATATGGTCTTTTCCTGATTGTTGATTCGTCGTTAACAACGTTAAACGAGCGTGCAAAACTATGTTAGTATCTGCATTAAAAAAAATTGCACTTCATGTATCAAATACCGTGCAAATTTATTATATGCAAGCGCGGCACGTGCACATCCTGTGAAAAATTTATTTTACGACAATCCTTTCAAAAGCCTATCTTTGGCGCATCTGAATAGTTAAAAAATTATTTTTATGAGTTTTGAAATCATAGGAAAGTTAATCGTGAAGTATAATACGGTGCAACGCAGCGAAACCTTCAAAACAAGGGAGTTCGTGATAGAGAAGTCTGATGATATCAACGGCCGTATTATAAATAACTATATAAAGTTCCAGTGCGTACAAGACCGCACCAGCATAGTAGACCGTTTTAATGAGGGCGAAACCGTAAAAGTATACTTTAATATAAAAGGAACCCGCTGGGAAAAAGAGGGTAAAGTGAATTATATCACCAACCTCGACGCATGGCGTATGGAGTCTGTAGTGGCTGGTGCTGCTCCCGGTGCAGACCGCATGCCTAACTACAACACATCCCAGGAAGTGCCTGCTTCCCAGGATACCACAGACGATCTGCCCTTCTGATTAGGAAGGTCCAATAAAGTTATGGAGGTCACCATGCTGGAAATGCGTGGTGACCTTTATCTTTGCAGTGTTTTAGGATAAATACCTAACCTGCATGATACAACAGCTCTCTCTTAAACTCCCACCGCAGGAAGCGGCTTCAGATACTGCCATTACCCGGCAGGCGGCTACGGCATTAGGCGTACGTATTAAGGACATTACAGGCTTCCATATTCTTAAACGCTCTATCGACGCACGTTCCCGTCAGGTATATTTTATATTGACACTCAAGGTGTTTGTGAATGAACCTTTTCATGAACGGGAACGTATTATTCCCAAATATGACATATTGCCTGCGAGCGCTCCACAGGTGCTGATCATCGGCGCGGGTCCGGCAGGACTGTTTGCGGCACTGCGCCTGATAACATCCGGTATAAAACCCATAGTGCTGGAGCGCGGGCGGGACGTTCGTACACGCCGCCGCGACCTGGCAGCGCTGAACAAACAGGGAGAAGTGAACCCCGAGTCCAACTATTGTTTTGGCGAAGGCGGCGCAGGCACCTACTCAGATGGTAAGTTATATACGCGGTCTACCAAACGCGGAGATGTGAATCGCATACTTGGCATCTTTGTACACTTCGGCGCTGCAGAAAGAATATTATATGAAGCCCACCCGCACATAGGTACTAATAAACTGCCGCATATTATCACCGCTATGAGGGAACAGATCATTGCCTCGGGAGGGGAAGTGCATTTTAATGAAAAGGTAAACAGCCTGTTGATTGATGACGGCAGGGTTACAGGCGTGCAGACAGCTGCCGGTAATAATTATAAGGCACAACAGGTAATACTGGCCACCGGCCACTCAGCCAGGGACATCTTCGAAATGTTGCATCAGCAACAAATAACAATAGAAGCGAAGGCGTTTGCATTGGGCGTACGGGTGGAACACCCGCAAAGCCTGATAGACAGCGCACAATACCACTGTGCGCTGAGAGGAGATTTTCTGCCGCCCGCCAGCTACAGCCTGGTAGAACAGGTAGCAGGCAGGGGAGTATTCTCATTTTGTATGTGCCCGGGTGGCATTATTGCACCCGCTGCTACCAATCCGGGAGAGCTGGTAGTGAACGGATGGTCGCCTTCCAAACGTAATAACCCCTACGCTAATTCGGGTATGGTGGTTACAGTAGATGAAACAGACTTTGCGCCATTTGCAGACAAAGGTCCGCTGGCCGCCATGTACTACCAGCAAATGGTAGAACGGCAGGCCTACCAGGCAGGGGGCGGTAAGTTTGTTGCGCCGGCGCAGCGGATGACAGATTTCGTGAAGGGAAAAGTGTCTGCCACATTACCCGGCTGCTCCTATGTACCCGGTGTACACAGCACAGATCTGCGGCAGGTATTACCGGCTGCCGTGTCTGACAGGTTGGCGGAGGCCTTCAAGGCCTTTGGCCGCAAGATGAAAGGATATTATACAGATGAAGCTATCCTTGTAGCAACAGAATCCCGCACGTCTTCTCCTGTGCGCATTCCCCGTGACCCGGATACGCTGATGCATCCGCAGGTGAAAGGATTATATCCCTGCGGTGAAGGCGCAGGTTATGCAGGCGGCATCGTTTCTGCCGCAATGGACGGTGAGCGGGTGGCAGATGCGGCTATACGGTTTTTCAAACCTGCCCTGTAACAAAGCAGTTGATCCTTATACTGATATAATGAAGAAAAAGCCCATGATGCATCGCTTAGTTAAGAAAATAGTACTGGCGCTGATTATCTGTGCGGGTTTATCCCCGGACAATATTTCTGCACAAACCGCCCCGCTGGAGCGCTCGCTGCTCTGGAAAATAAGTGGCAATGGACTTCCTGCTCCCTCTTATCTCTATGGCACCATACACATGATCTGCGGGAACGACTTTCGCATGGCTGACAAGATCAGGAATGCGTTTGACCAGACTTCGCAGCTCGTGCTTGAAATTGATATGTTTGATCCGTCAATAGCTGCGCAGATGGAAAAGGCATTGGTAGCAGATACCCCACTCACTGCCAGGCTTACCCCTCAGCGTTATGCGCTGATGGATTCGCTGTTGCAGCAGCAGACAGGTATATCGCTGCATCTGTTTGACAACTATAAACTGGTGGCGCTCACCAGCCTGCTCGGCAGACTTTCCTATACCTGCGATAGCCTGAAAGTATATGAGGCGGAGTTTAAAGAGATGGCAGTCGCAAAAAATATTACCGTCAATAGCCTGGAAACCCTGGAAGAACAAATGGGTTATTTTTATAAGGCCTTTCCGGACGACAGCATCCTGACGCAGTTGACAGCGCTGGATCTGAAAACAATGAGAACCGAAACCGTCCAAATGGTGCAATATTACCGTACAGAAGAATTGGAGCAGGTATATAAAAGTGTAACGGAAGAAAAAGGTATGAGCAAAGAAGCCCTTTACTGGCTTCTCGAAACAAGAAATGCCAACTGGGTGAAAAGAATGCCTGCCATGATGAAAGCACACAGCACTTTCTTTGCCGTAGGAGCCGGTCACCTGGCAGGTGATAAAGGTCTTATCAGGCTGCTGAGAGCAAACGGATACACCGTAACGCCGGTACTGCATTAGCGTATTTCACATTTAACATATATTATTTACATTTATTGCCATGAATCTACTGGAGGTTAATCACCTGAAAAAGTACTATGCTACGCACAAAGCAGTAGATGATATCAGCTTTGTGATCCCGAAGGGCAGCATCTTTGGTTTGCTGGGCCCCAACGGCGCAGGGAAAACCACCCTGCTGCGCATGATTACCGGCATCTTTTATCCAGATGAAGGAGACATTACCTTTAACGGCCGTCCCTTCAACCCGGAACATGATATTCACCAGATCGGCTATATGCCCGAAGAAAAGGGCCTGTACAAGAAGATGAAGGTTGGCGAACAGGCGCTTTACCTTGCGCAGCTGAAAGGCTTGAGTGAAAAGGAGGCCCGCGAGAAAGTAAAGCACTGGTTCGCCAAGCTTGATATGAACAACTGGTGGAATAAGAAGGTGGAAGAGCTGAGTAAAGGCATGCAGCAAAAAGTGCAGTTCATTGCCACCATCCTGCATGACCCCGCCCTGCTGATACTGGACGAACCCTTCTCCGGCCTGGACCCCCTGAACGCCAATCTGATCAAACAGGAGATCTTTGACCTGAGCCGCAATGGCACCACCATCATATTCAGCACACACCGTATGGAGCAGGTTGAGGAAATATGCGACCGTATTATGCTGGTGAACAAAGGTACCAAGTTGCTGGATGGTGAAGTGCGGGAGATCAAACAGGCTTTTAAACAAGACCTCTTCCGTATAGGGCTGGGCGTAATACCCAACTTTGCACAGGTGGCTACCCATCATTTTTCCATTGTACAACAGGATGAACGGGGCTATACCGTAAAGCTTAGTGAAGACAGCTCTACCAACGATATTCTTCAGCACTTCATCCGCCATGATATACCTATAACCCACTTTGAGGAAGTGCTGCCCACCATCAACGAAATATTTATTACTCAGGTTCAGAAAACTGCGCTCTATGAATAAGATATGGCTGATCATCAAAAGGGAGTTCCTGACCAGGGTCCGGAAGAAAAGTTTCCTGGTGTTAACGCTGCTGATCCCCATTTTCATTGCGGGCGTCACCATTATTCCCATTATTATTGCTGTGAAGGGAGAAGATCACAAGCGTATTGCGGTGATCGACGAAAGCAAACTTTTCACGGGGCAGCTTTCAGACTCGCGCGGCCTTTATTTTAAACCCCTCGCCGAGGTAAGCATAGATACGTTCAAGCGAAAGTACAGCGAGTATGGCTATTCCGGTGTGCTATATATTCCTGATATTGATGTTAACCGTCCTTCCGGCATTGAATACTACAGTAAGGGTCAGGCAAGCATCATGCTGGAAAGTAACCTGAACAGGCAGGTGAATGATGTGATAGAGAAAAAACGGATGGAGCTGGCGGGTATAGATAAGGATAAGCTGGAGGAAGTGCGCAGCGATATAAAGGTAGATTTCCGCAGTGGCGAGGATGACCGTAAGGGCAGTTCTGCCGTTGCCTACGCCGTAGGATACGCCAGCGGATTTATTATCTATATTATCCTGATGGTGTTCGGTATGTCTGTTATGCGGGGCGTGATGGAAGAGAAAATGAATCGTATTGCGGAAGTCATCATATCCAGTGTAAAGCCCTTCCAGTTAATGATGGGCAAGATTGTGGGCATAGCCGGTGTTGGTTTGCTGCAATTCCTGATTTGGGGGGTGCTGATCATTAGTTTACAGATGCTGATACCGCTTTTTGTCTCGGCAGACAGCATGCAGGCTGCAAGCCAGGGGGCAGCAATCGCCCAGAACGGCGGTAATGCGGCCATGGCAGAAGCGATCGAGAAAATGAACTACGTAGTAGGCAGCATCAACTGGTGGCTGATCATCAGCTGCTTTGTCTTTTATTTCCTGGGCGGGTATTTGTTCTATTCTGCGTTGTTTGCAGCTATCGGAAGCCTGGTAAATGAAGATCCCCATGATGCACAATCACTTACCTTCCCGGTAACATTGCCTATTATCATTGGTATTATGATCATGATCAGCGCCGTACAGAACCCTACCAGTCCATTGGCAGTCTGGGGCAGTATTATTCCTTTTACGTCGCCCATGGTAATGATGGCCCGCCTGCCTTACGGTATACCCGGCACCGTGGAATACTGGGAGCTGGGGCTTTCTATGCTACTGCTGATAGCCGGTTTTCTGATAACCACCTGGGTGGCCGGTAAGATATACCGCACCGGGATACTGATGTATGGTAAGAAAACAACATGGAAAGAGGCCATGAAGTGGGTGGTAAAGAAGGGATAGCTATTGGCTGTTAGCTATCAGCAGTTAGCAAGTCCGGTTCTTTCCGGGCCGCGGCTAACGGTTAATAGCTAACAGCTGCCTGCTTATAGGCTTCCCAAACGGCTACACGTTTCCCTGAATTCCTGCCATATCTCTTCCAGTACTGTTGCCGCTGGCTTTATATCATGTATGAGTGCGCTTACCTGCCCTATTTCCAGTTCACCTTCCTCCAGCCTGCCTTCAAACATTCCTTTTTTGGCGCGTCCTTTTCCCAGTAGCGCTTTCAGTTCTTCCAGCGTGGCCCCTCGGTCTTCTGCTGCTTTTACGCTTTCGTAGAACTGGTTCCTGATCAGGCGTACAGGGGTTACTTTTTTAAGGGATAGAATGGTATCTCCTTCCTTTGCTGCTACTACCGCCTGCTTGAAATGATCGTGAGAGGAGGCTTCAGGAGTGGCTACAAAACGGCTGCCTACCTGAACACCGGAGGCGCCCAATGCAAAAGCCGCCGCCATGGCCCTTCCTGAGCCAATACCGCCTGCGGCTATGACGGGGATCCGCACTTTTTCGCATACTGCCGGTATCAGTACCATGGTGGTCGTTTCCTCACGCCCGTTATGCCCTCCTGCCTCAAAACCTTCTGCCACCACAGCGTCTACGCCGGCTGCTTCACTTTTCTGTGCAAAAGCAGAACTGGATACCACATGTACTACGGTAACGCCAGCTTCTTTCAGCAGGGGGGTCCATGTTCTGGGATTGCCGGCGCTGGTGAATACGATCTTCACTCCTTCATCCAGGACAATGCGTATCAGCTGGTCTATATCGGGATATAATAAGGGAATATTGACCCCGAAGGATTGATCAGTAGCCTGTTTGCATTTGCGGATATGTTCCTGTAACACATCCGGGTACATACTGCCCGAGCCAATCAGGCCAAGGCCGCCGGCATTGCTAACCGCACTGGCTAAACGCCAGCCGCTGGCCCATATCATGCCCGCCTGCACAACGGGATATTTAATCTGGAAGAGTTCAGTAATACGGTTCATAAATAGCTGTTAGCTTTTGGCAATTAGCTAAAGATAAAAATAACGTATTTCAGCTAACAACAGCTAATGGCTAACTGCTAAAAGCTAAACAGCTTATCCCAGATCTATCTCTGTGTTGTCGCCTATATTGAGGCTCTGGCTCAATCCACGTATATTGGCATCGCTGCCTATCAGTGAAGATTTCAGTACCACTTCGTACAAATTGGTATAAGAGCCGATGATGGAGTCTTTTACGATCGAATAGCTGATAACGCTATTATCGCCGATCGCTACGTAGGGACCAATAATGGAGTTTTTAATATTACAGCCTTCGCCAATACTTACCGGCGGGATGATGATGGTACCTTCAAAAGGCAGTACCGGGTTACTGGCCAGTTTATATTTTTTAAGCAGGATGGCGTTTGTTTCCAGCAGGGTTTCTTTCCGTCCGCAGTCAAACCAGTTGCTCACCTTAAATGGTTTGAACTGTACCTTGTGCTGTATCATGCACTCCAGCGCGTCTGTCAGCTGGTACTCATCGTGCGATTTTATCTTCTGATCAATATTGCTTTGCAGGCAATCATATAACTGCGCTGTTTCCTTGATCTTGTAGAGGCCTACCAGCGCCAGGTTTGATTTGGGGATCTGCGGCTTCTCTACCACACGGGTAATGTGCCCCTCCTCATCCAGCTCTGCCACACCGAAGTTACGGGGATCATCCACCTTCTTCAGTCCCAGCATAGATACCGGAGATTCAATAAGCTCTCTGAAATCCCCTTCGGCGATGGTATCGCCCAATACGATCAGTATCTCATCATTCTTAACAATATCACGGGTAAGTAATATAGCGTGCCCGGTACCTTCACGGCTGTTCTGCTGCACAAAATGACAGGTAAGATCCGGGTATTTCTGCTCTACATAGTCCTGTATCTTTTCGCCCAGGTAACCCACAACAAATACAAACTCCTTAATACCTGCTTCTACCAGCTGGTCTATGATGATGCTTAGAATGGTCCTTCCGGCTAAAGGGATCAGTGCCTTGGGTTGTGTATATGTATGTGGACGTAGCTTGGTGCCAGCACCTGCTACTGGTATTATGGCCTTCATTCGTAATATTAGGTTTAGATAATCGCTCGGTATGTTCCTGCTCTTGTAAATCCGGCCGGAATATGGCCCTGAGGGCGTGAAGATAGTATTTTTTTTAAAAACGCTCTCCTACACTAAAATTGCATTTCATAGGCCTTTAACCTATTTTTGCAGCAAATTTTTAAGCTCCATGCAAAAAGATCACCAGATATTTGATATCATCCGCCAGGAACTGGAACGTCAGCGTCATGGCATTGAACTGATAGCTTCCGAGAACTTTACCAGTCTGCAGGTAATGCAGGCAATGGGTACCGTACTAACCAACAAGTATGCGGAGGGATATCCCGGGCGGAGATATTATGGTGGTTGTGAAATAGTTGACCAGAGTGAACAGCTGGCTATTGACAGGGCCAAACAGATCTTCGGTGTTGAATATGCCAATGTGCAACCACACTCCGGCGCCCAGGCCAATGCTGCAGTAATGATGGCTATTTTGCAGCCGGGCGATAAAATACTGGGCCTGGACCTGAGCATGGGCGGCCACCTTACACACGGCTCTTCTGTAAACTATTCAGGCAAGCTTTACCAGCCGCTGTTTTATGGCGTTAATAAAGAGACCGGCCTGGTAGAATATGATAAGATGGAAGAAATAGCGCTGAAAGAGAAGCCGAAGCTGATCATCTGCGGCGCCAGTGCTTACAGCCGTGACTGGGATTACAAACGCATCCGTACCATTGCAGACCAGGTAGGCGCTTTTGTAATGGCTGATATTGCACACCCCGCCGGCCTGATTGCCAAAGGCCTGCTGAATTCTCCTTTTGAACATTGCCATTTTGTAACTACTACTACACATAAAACACTGCGCGGTCCCCGTGGAGGCCTCATCCTGTTAAGCAAGGACTTCGAAAATCCCTTTGGCCTCAAAACGCCCAAAGGCGAGATCCGTATGATGAGCTCCCTGCTGGATACTGCCGTTTTCCCCGGCATCCAGGGCGGTCCGCTGGAACACGTGATCGCAGCTAAAGCGGTATCCTTCTTCGAAGTGCTGACAGACGAGTATGATGTTTATGCCCGGCAGATACTGAAGAATGCCCAGTCTATGGCCAAGGCATTTACAGAGAAAGGGTACCAGATTATCTCCGGCGGTACTGATAACCACCTGTTGCTGATAGACCTCCGCAACAAAAATATCTCCGGTAAGAAAGCAGAACAGGTACTGGTGAAAGCAGATATTACGGTGAACAAGAATATGGTGCCTTTTGATGATAAATCTGCCTTTGTTACTTCCGGTATCAGGGTGGGCGTACCTGCCATCACTACCCGTGGCCTGAAAGAAGAACACATGCTGCAGATTGTTGAATGGATAGACGGGTTGCTGATGGATGCGGATAACGAGGCGCAGATCACTAAAATAAGGAAAGAAGTGAACGGGTTCATGGGACAATTCCCGCTATACCCCGAGTTATAAGATACAGCCTTTAGCAGTTAGCCTTTAGCTCCTGGCTAAAAGCTAACTGCTAAACTAAAGGCTAATAGCTAAATAGGCCATCGCCCCCATTCCAATCTCAATCGCATTTTCATCGATGTCAAAAGTGGGTGTATGTACGCCGGAAGTGATACCCCTGGCTTTATTGCCCGTACCTAAGCGGAAAAAGCAGGCAGGAATTACCTGTGAGTAGTACGCAAAATCTTCTGCGCCCATACGTACCTCTGTATCCTCCACCTGTTCCGTACCCAGATAGGTTGCTGCCAGTGAGCGGGCCTGTGCGGTTATAACTTCATTATTATAAAGGGTAGGATAACCTACCAGTATATCGATATCTATATCAGCGCCCATGGCATGCGCCAGTTCGGTGGCCTGCTTCTTTATCAGCTCATGCGCTTTGAAGCGCCAGGTCTCGTCCATAGCCCGGAAAGTGCCCATCAGCTTTACTTCGTTAGGTATCACATTGGTGGTGTACCCGCCATTGAAAGCACAGATGGAAAGTACGGAAGGGGAGAAGGGATCATTGTTACGGCTGATGATCTGCTGCAGGCTTACCACCAGGTGAGACGCCACCAGTATGGTATCTGTGGTAAGATGCGGCTGTGCGGCATGTCCGCCTTTCCCTTTTATGGTGATATATATTTCATCGGCGCTGGCCATATATTTCCCGGCACGGAAACCCAGTTTGCCCGTTTCCATGGAGGGTTGTACATGGAGGCCCAGGATGGCGTCAGGCTTTGGGTTTTCGAGGGCGCCGTCCTTTATCATCAGGCTGGCTCCCCCGGGATGTTTCTCTTCTCCCGGCTGGAAAAGCACTTTAATTGTGCCTTCAAATTCGTTCTTTAACTGCTGCAGTATTTTAGTGGCGCCCAATACACAGGTAGTGTGCACATCATGCCCGCAGGCGTGCATCACCCCTTCGTTCTTTGATTTATAGGGCACATTGTTAGCTTCGTGAATAGGTAAGGCGTCTATGTCTGCACGGATGGCAATGGTACGTTTCGACGGATTGTTCCCTTCGATGAGCGCTATGATCCCGGTGCCGGCTACATTGGCCCGGTAGCTGACGCCAAATTCATCCAGCTTCTGGCGGATGAATGCGGAAGTGGCATATTCCTCGAAAGATAATTCAGGGTGCGAATGAATGTGGTGTCTGATATCAATGAATGCTGGTGCAAATTCCCTGGCTAAGGCTTTAATACGATTCTTCATTCTGTAATTCTTTATCCGGAGATACGTTGATGATGGCAGGTACTACAAATACGCCGCCGGTAAACATGTTGGAAAGCCTGTCCCGCAACTCTGTAGCCTCTTCGCGTGTTTTAAAATCACCGATCCGCACTTTAAAATAAGGCGCCTGGAAATCGATATAAGAACGGTATTCCGGGTAGGATTGCATCACCCGCGCTTTAGCTTCATATGCATCATTACGTTTGTTGGTGGTGATCACCTGCACCCTGAAACCAGGCTGGTTCCGGATAGCCAGGGTATTAATGTAGATCTGTTTTTTGATCAGGATATCAATACGGCTGTCTTTGATCACTTTCACATTTCCGCCGCTGGCAGCCGCAAAGGTGGTGCTGTCCTGTGCAGCGGCTGTACCGCAAATCAATACTAAAACTGCTGTAATAAGAACTTTCATAATCAACTATGGATAATTAACAATAATCATTTAGTAACCTGGACCTGCTGCCCCGCCTTCCTTTACGATGGCTACGCTGGCACTGCAACCCAGCTTGGTGGCGCCTGCTTCGATCAGATCACGGGCAAAGGCAAAGGTACGAATACCGCCGGAAGCTTTTATCTGCACATTGGGCGGCAGGTGTTTACGCATCAGCTGCACGGCCTCTATACTGGCCCCTTTTTCGGCGTAACCGGTAGAGGTTTTTACGAAGTCCACTCCCAGCCCGCCGTATATTTCGCAGCACCTGATGATTTCTTCTTCCAATAATATGCCACTTTCAATGATCACCTTGATCACCTTCTGCTTATTACGGATAATGGGTAATATTGTTGTGATCTCTTTTTCCAGGTATTCCCAGTCCTTATTCCGGACGGCGATCAGGTTGGCCACCATGTCCAGCTCATCCGCACCGTCAATAATAGCCAGCACTGTTTCGGCCACCTTGGCCTCCACGGCGGAGTAACCGAAGGGGAAGCCTATTACGGTAGCTGTTTTAACAGTAGTGCTGCCAACAAAGGTTTTTGCCATTTTAACAAAGGGCGGAGGCACGCACACCGCTGCAAAGCCATATTCTACCGCCTCCATGCACAATGTTTTAATGTCTTCCAGGGTGGTAACCGGCTTAAGTACAGTGTGGTCTATATATTTGTTCAACTTCATGTAATGAAGGTTTTCCCCGGCGAAAGTACCACAAAAAAAGCGGGCCGTAAAGGCCCGCTTGTAAAAATTATAATATGTTATATACTTCAATTTATTGTCACAACATCACAGGTCTTTCCCATGACATTGTTTGTACTTCTTGCCGCTGCCGCAGGGACAAGGATCGTTACGTCCTACCTTGGGGCCTACACGTAATGGCTCTTGCCTGGCCTGCTCCGCATTGGCGGCATATTCCTGTTCTTCAACGGTGGCAGGGGCTCCCTGGCCGTTACCCTCAAATTCCTGGTGAGAGGCGCGCATACGGCTCATATCTGTTTTCTGCTCACGGCCTTCGCGGATCTGCTCCTGTTGCGGACGGTCTTCCCTCACCGGGATACCACATTTGCACAGGAACGAGACGATGTCGCGGCTGGTTTCGCCATCCATTTGTTTGAAGAGGTTAAAGGCTTCAAACTTGTAGATCAGCAGCGGATCTTTTTGCTCATATACGGCACTCTGTACAGACTGTTTCAGGTCGTCCATAGCACGCAGGTGCTCTTTCCAGGCCTCGTCTATCAGCGCCAGGGTAATGGAGCGCTCCAGTGCATTCAGGGTTTCCTGTCCTTCGGTATCAATTACCTTCTGCAGGTTAGCCAGCACGTTCACGCCCTTTTTACCGTCAGTAAAAGGAATGGAGATATTCTCTATATGGTGACCCTGTTCTTTATGGATCTGTGTGATCACAGGCAGGGTTTGCGCAGCTATATCCTGTTTCTTACGGTTATAATTGTCTTTAGCCTGGTGATACAGTTTGGTAGTCAGCAGTGCGATATCCGTTCTGTTCAGTTCTTCTGCAGTGATATCAGTATCCACTGAGAAGTTCATGATCACATCCAGTTTGAACGCTTCGTAGTCGCCGCTTTCCTTGTGGGTGGCAATTATACCTTCTGCTACATCATAGAACGCGTTGTCTATATCTATGGCCAGGCGTTCGCCAAACAGGGCATGGTTACGCTTTGCATATATTACCGTACGCTGTTTGTTCATCACATCGTCATACTCCAGCAGGCGTTTACGGATGCCGAAGTTGTTCTCTTCCACTTTCTTCTGCGCACGTTCAATAGAGCGGGTGATCATGCTGTGCTGTATCACTTCACCTTCTTTGTAGCCCATACGGTCCATCAGTCCGGCAATACGGTCCGAGCCGAACATACGCATTAGGTCATCTTCCAGTGATACGAAGAACTGGGAAGTACCGGGGTCGCCCTGACGGCCTGCACGACCACGCAGCTGGCGGTCTACACGGCGGCTTTCATGCCTTTCCGTACCGATGATGGCCAGGCCTCCTGCTTCTTTTACGCCGGGGCCCAGCTTGATATCCGTACCACGACCCGCCATGTTGGTGGCGATGGTTACGGCTCCGGGTAAACCTGCTTCCGCCACGATCTGGGCTTCGCGGGCGTGCTGTTTTGCGTTCAGAACGTTATGCTGGATCTTCTCAAAGGTGAGCATTTTGCTCAGCAGCTCTGATACCTCTACGGAGGTGGTACCCACCAGTACCGGGCGGCCTTTTGCCTTTAAGGTTTTGATCTCGTCTATAACGGCTTTGTATTTATCGCGTTTGGTTTTGTACACCAGGTCTTCCGCATCTACACGGGTAATAGGCAGGTTAGTGGGAATGGTTACCACATCCAGCTTATATATTTCCCAGAACTCGCCTGCTTCCGTTACAGCTGTACCGGTCATACCGCCCAGCTTGTGATACATACGGAAGTAGTTCTGAAGCGTAATGGTAGCAAATGTTTGTGTAGCGGCTTCCACTTTCACGTTCTCCTTCGCTTCTATGGCCTGGTGAAGGCCGTCTGAATAGCGGCGTCCTTCCAGGATACGGCCTGTCTGCTCATCCACTATCTTCACTTTACCATCCATCACCACGTATTCAACATCCTTGTCAAAGAGTGAATAGGCTTTCAGCAACTGCTGTACGGAGTGAATGCGGTCTGATTTCTGTGCAAACTCCTGCAGCAGTACATCTTTGCGTTGCAGTTTCTCTTCAGGGCTGAGCGGCAGCTTTTCTATTTCTGCAATTTCAGAACCAACGTCGGGTAGTACAAAGAAGGAGGCGTCTTCACCTGCCTGTGTGATCAGGGCGATACCTTTATCCGTAAGGTCTACACTGTTGTTCTTTTCATCTATATGGAAGTAGAGTTCTTCGTCCACTTTCGGCATTTCACGCTGCTGGTCGGCAATATAGTAGTTCTCTGCTTTCTGCAGTAATACTTTGATACCTGGCTCGCTCAGGTATTTGATCAATGCGCTGCTCTTCGGGAAACCTCTCCAGGCGCGCATCAGGGCCAGACCACCTGTTTTGGGGTCGTCTTTACCTTCTGCGATCAGTTTCTTGGCTTCATTGAGGAACTGGTTCGTTACTTTCTTCTGTACTTCTACCAGGCGTTGTATACGGGGCTTCAGCACATGGAACTCCTGCTCTTCGCCGCGGGGAATAGGGCCGGAGATAATGAGCGGGGTACGCGCATCATCGATCAGTACACTATCCACCTCATCCACCATGGCAAAATGGTGCTTACGCTGTACCATTTCTTCAGGGCTGTGCACCATGTTATCACGCAGGTAATCAAAACCAAATTCGTTGTTGGTACCGTAGGTAATGTCTGCCAGGTAAGCATTGCGGCGCTCTGCGCTGTTGGGCTGGTGTTTATCGATACAGTCTACGGTAATACCCAGGAATTCGAAGATGGGGCCGTTCCATTCGGCGTCACGACGTGCCAGGTAATCGTTCACGGTTACAATGTGTACGCCTTCTGCAGCCAGTGCATTCAGGTAGGCAGGCAGGGTAGAAACCAGCGTTTTACCTTCACCTGTCGCCATTTCTGATATTTTACCCTGGTGCAGCACCATACCGCCTATCAGCTGTACATCGTAGTGCACCATGTTCCAGGTCACTTCACTGCCCGCGGCGGTCCAGGTGTTTTGCCACGTCACTTTGTCACCTTCAATGCTGATATATTTCCTGCTAACTGCCAGTTCTCGGTCCAGCTGCGTAGCAGTAGCTTCGATAGTGGTGTTCTTTGAAAAGCGGCGTGCTGTTTCCTTTACAACTGCGAAAGCTTCGGGCAACAGCTGATCCAGGATCTCTTCGATCTGTTTGTCGCGGTCTTTTTTAAGTTTATCTATTTCCTGGTAAATACTGTCTTTGGCAGATACATCCGCTTCATTTTCAGCGGCTTCCTGCCTGGAAGCGATAGAAGCGTCTATGTTGGCCAGGTGTTCCTTTATCCGGTGGCGGAACTCCTGGGTTTTATTGCGAAGCTGGTCCACAGGCAGGGATTGCAATTTTTCAAACTCCTCATTGATCTGCTTCACGCGGGGCATGAGCGACTTGATATCTCTTTCCGACTTATGCCCGCCAAAAATTTTTGTCAAAAAACCTAACATGAGTATAAATTAATGAATGCAAATAATTAAAGGGTTTATCCCTATACCTGTATACCATAGAATGGCATGGGTATGGGCATTATGGATGTAACTCAAATAGTATGCTTGAAAATGCAGGTGACAAGCTGTCAGCAGTACCTGTTTTTACAAGGACTGTAAAATTAGGAAAAAAGCGTCAAGCCGCAAGCTAAAAGGCAGCGGCCGTACCAATACCGGTTGACGGCTAGCCACATTGTTTTATTCTCCCCCTATTTCACTCAATAACTGGCGATGTGTACAGAATTTTCCGTTCTTTTTCAGGAAGTGAAGGAAAGCAGCCAACTTTTGCTGAATTTTTACGCCAGACACGTGGCGGATGTAGGCAGGCAGCGTATACTGATCCAGCGGTGATAGTTCCCATGGATGAAAATAGAAGGATAGCAGTCCATCCCGCTTCAGGATCGTTTTGCTAAAATGCCGGCTCATCCACAAAGGCGCATTTTTTACACTCAGCCAGAACACCGGGTAGCGGCAGATGGGGGACACTGCCGAAGGCACTATCCAGATACCGTTCTCTTTGAACGGCGTTCTTGGCCGGTGCCAGTTGTTATAGCGCCCCGGCAGCCAGGTAGGATTCAGCGATGCATCGTAGTGGTAGCCCGCTATACGAAGTTCATCCAGGTTAACCGGTTGCAGGCGCGGCATCCGGAAACCGGTTACCGGCTGTCCGCTGATCTGCTCCAGCATGAGCCGCGAAGCTTCCAGGTCGCTGGTTTGAAAGGCGTGGTGATAGAAGGCATGGGACGCTACTTCATGTTCAGATGCGATCTGCTGCACCAGCTCCGGGAAGTGCTGCGCCCAGTATGCGGTAATAAAAAAGGTGGCGCGTACCTTATATAAGGCAAATAATTCCAGTACCTGCAACACGCCGGTGTATGATACCGCCAGTTTTTCTGTCGGGCTAACCTGTCCTCCAAATTCTTCCGGAATATCAAATTCTTCTACATCAACACTGATCAGTAGTCTGTTGTGGTTGGCCATGGGGTCTTTTTTGTTTCCCGTTGAAGGATCTTCAGGTAGTTCCTGAACTCCCGTGTTAAAAGACAGACGCTGAAGGAAGAGAAGCCTATCCCGGGGCGGCAGCTGATAGGCAAAGGCTGTATCTGAAGCCCAGGATCCTTGCTGGCTTTGTACATAAATTCACTGTCATACAGAAAACCCGGAACCCGGGTAGACAACATCAGTTCCCTGCCGCGGGCGTTGAATCCCTTTAATCCGGCCTGCGCATCGCTGATATGTAAGCGTAGTACCATACGGTTCATTGTCCTGCTTAATAGTGTGAGCATTTTACGCCTGGAGGGCAGCGCCTGCAGATAGGCGTCTCCTCTTTCTCCGGCTACCACATCGGCACCGCACTGCAGTTTAACATATGCCGCCATAACGGCCTCCGTGCCAAATGGGAAATCCAGGTCAGTACAGATCTGGTAACGGTGTCGCGATCTTTTCACGCCTTCCCTGATGGCATATCCCTTTCCGCGGTTTAGCGCATAGCTAACAATTACGATGGAGGGAATAGCAGTTTCCAGCCGCTTTATCTGGGCGGAGCCAAACTGGCGGCTCGAACCATCATTCACCAGAATCAGCTGCAGCGGTGCAGGGGCCAGTTGTTGTTTTAAAATACGGTAATGTTTGATCAGGCCGTTTTCCCATCCTTCGGGGGGATTAAAACACGGCAGGATAATATCTACACCGGCGTCAGGCTGTGACTTATCCGCCAGTCTTACTGAAAGTAAAGGGACGCCTGCAAATGATAAAGGGTCGGAACTTAGTACAGACATATTAAGATGTAAAACCTATATATTGTAATTATAACGGTGAAGACTATTACATACCCCTATGACAATCAATGAAAAATAATTCAAAAGTACCGTCCCTCTCAGCCGGGTAAAAAAAGCGCACAAGCGTTTGGCATAACATAGATGAAAGTGTACTGTTAATTACTGTAAATCAGTGTTCAAGCGGTGCAAGAATGCAGTATGTTACCGCGACTTTAAATATGGTAAGAAAGTTTAATTGATGGCTGAGGAGCGCTATCAGATTAAATAGTATAACAGTCTTGATAGACAGGGCTAAATATCTCTTTATTTGCCTGCGGGAATTAAAAATATGCAATAAGTTTTTATAAATTTAGACGTTTTTAAGACACTTTAACTATTTATTATAACCAAATACCTAAAATTCACACGATTATGGAAAATCAGATACAGTCCCGTAAATTATTTGTTGCCAGCTGCTTTGCATTGCTGGTAACGTCATTATCATTTGGTATCAGGGCTGGAATACTGGGCCGCTTGGGGGTGGAGTTCCATCTGAGTGTAAAGGAATTAAGTATCATTACCAGTACTGCATTCTGGGGTTTTCCGCTGGCAGTGGTGATCGGAGGTTTCATAGTTGACCTGGTTGGTATGAAGCGATTGCTGGTAGCGGCTTTTGCGCTGCATTTACTAGGTATTATACTTACTGTGTTCGCTTCCGGTTTCTGGTCGCTGTTCATTTCCACTTTATTCATCGGTATGGCCAATGGTACCGTGGAAGCGGCTTGTAACCCCCTGGTGGCTACTATTTATCCGAATGACAAGACCACCAAACTGAACCACTTTCATCTCTGGTTTCCCGGCGGTATCGTAGTAGGTACATTGCTGGTGTTCCTCTTTAACCGTATTGGCCTGGGATGGCAGATCCAGGTGGCCAGTATGATCCTACCTACACTGATATACGGTTACCTGTTCCTGAAGCTTGAATTTCCTGTAACAGAAAGGGTGGCTTCCGGTATCTCTTCCAAAGATATGTACAAGGCAGTGGCCAGTCCGCTGTTCATCTTTATGTTCATACTGATGTTCGGTACCGCTATCACCGAGCTGTTTACCGGGCAGTGGATTGAAGTATTGCTGAAGAACGTTACGGAGAATGCCATCCTGATCCTTGCATTGACCGCCGGTGTGCAAACACTGGGCAGGGGCGTGGCAGAGCCGGTAGTTCACCGGATGTCGCCCACCGGCGTATTGCTGGTATCCGCTATCTTATCTGCGCTGGGCCTTTATATGCTGGCTACCGTAAGCGGTAACATGGTGTTCCTGGGCGCTTTCATCTTCGGTCTGGGGGTTACCTATTTCTGGCCCACTATGCTGGGTTTTGTATCTGAAAATATCCCCGCATCCGGTGCGTTGGGCATGAACCTTATGGGGGGCGCCGGTATGTTCGCGGTTTCCGTATATATGTATTTTATGGGAGGTTTCTATGACAGCATTCTTGCCAAACAGTTACCGGCAGCCGCTTCGCTGGATGCCTACCGCTCTGCCGCAGCAGGTACTGCAGAAGCTGCCGCATTCACCAATGCACAGGCCGTAGCGGGACCAGAAATTCTGAAAGTGACACTGGTGATCCCTATTATCCTGATAGTAGCCTTTGCGGGTCTGCATATTTACATGAGATCAAAAAAGAAACAACAATTGCAAACAATTAAAGCGTAGTAATAATATGAACCGTAAGCTAAGAATGGGAATGATCGGAGGCGGAAAGGATGCCTTCATCGGAGCGATCCACCGTATTGCCGCCAACATGGACGGCCTGATCGAATTGAAAGCGGGCGCATTAAGCGTTAACCCGGACATCGCTGTGGAATCAGGAAAATTGCTGTTCCTGGCGCCAGACCGTATTTATACGGACTTTAAAACCATGCTGGAGAAAGAGGCAGCACGCCCTGCCGAAGAGCGGCTTGACTTCGTGACCATCGTTACGCCTAACTTTGCCCACTTCGAGCCCGCTATGCTGGCGCTGGAAAAGGGTTTTAACGTAGTGATAGAAAAACCTATCACCTTCACCCTCGACGAAGCCAAACAATTGAAGGCTAAAGTTGAGCAAACCGGTCTTACCCTGCTGCTTACACATACCTACACCGGCTATCCGCTGGTAAAACAAGCCCGCCAGATGGTGAAAGACGGCGCGTTTGGAAAGATCCGCAAAGTATGGGTAGAGTATCCCCAGGGCTGGCTGAGCAAAATGTCTGAAAAAGAAGGCAACGCCCAGGCTGCCTGGAGAACAGACCCCAAACGTTCCGGTAAAAGCGGCTGTATGGGAGACATTGGTACCCACGCCGCCAACCTGGCGGAATATATCACCGGCGCCAAGATCGAAAAGATGTGTGCCGATCTGAATATACTGGTGCCAGGTCGCGCCCTGGATGATGACGGCGGTGTGTTGCTGCGCTTTGACAATGGCGCCGCAGGTGTGCTGCAGGCATCACAGGTGGCTGCAGGTGAAGAGAATGCACTCAAAATAAGAGTGTACGGTGAAAAAGGCGGCCTTGAATGGGCACAACATGAGCCCAACACCCTGCTGGTAAAATGGCTGGATCAACCCACACAGATCTACCGCGCCGGCGCCAACTACGGCGGCTACCAGAGCAGCTATGCTGTTCACAATACCCGTACGCCTGGCGGCCACCCGGAAGGCTATCTCGAAGCTTTCGGCAACCTGTACCGCAACTTTGCCTTAACCCTGATGGCTAAACTGGACGGCCAGCAGCCTTCTCCCGAAGTACTTGACTTTCCCAGTGTGGAAGAAGGTGTTCGCGGCATGGCTTTCATCGATAACGTAGTAAAGTCATCCCAGAGTGAACAAAAGTGGACAGTGTTTGAAGTATAATTAACAATTAAAATGAATAATTAATAATAACCCGGACAGCCGTCCTGTATAGACCACAGCTCCGCAATTATTAATTATTCATTTTTAATTATTAATTAAACGGATAACAATTAATAATTAATAAGCCTGACAACCGTACATTAGGACATCCCTGTCGCAATTATTAATTATTCATTTTTAATTATTAGTTAAAAACGGAGTCATGAAAACAATCAAAGGCCCTGGAATATTCTTGGCGCAGTTTGCCGGTGATGCTGCGCCTTTCAATAACCTGAAAAGTATTTGTGAATGGGCGGCTGGCCTGGGTTTTAAAGGGGTGCAGATCCCTACCTGGGTAAGCAGCTTTATCGATCTGCAAAAGGCTGCCGAAAGCAAAACCTATGCAGACGAAATAAAAGGGATTGTAAACGCCGCCGGACTGGAGATCACAGAGCTGAGCACGCATCTCCAGGGACAGCTGGTAGCTGTACATCCCGCTTACAATGAACTCTTTGATGGTTTTGCACCGGAGCAGCACCGCGGTAACCCCGCCGCCCGAACAGAATGGGCGGTGAACCAGCTGAAGTATGCGGCAAAAGCGAGTGCCAACCTTGGACTGAAAGCACACGCCACCTTCAGCGGAGCGCTCCTGTGGCACACGGTGTACCCATGGCCGCAGCGTCCCGCCGGCTTGGTGGAAACCGGGTTTAAGGAACTGGCCAAACGCTGGCTGCCCATCCTCAACGAGTTCGATGCCAACGGCGTAGATCTTTGCTACGAGATACACCCCGGTGAGGATCTGCACGACGGTGTTTCCTACGAACGCTTCCTGGAAGCCACCGGCAACCACGCCCGCGCATGCCTGCTGTACGATCCCAGCCATTTTGTATTACAATGTTTGGATTATCTGGAGTATATTGACATCTACCACGAGCGGATCAGGATGTTCCATGTAAAAGATGCGGAATTCAATCCAAGTGGCCGCTCCGGTGTTTACGGGGGCTACCAGGGCTGGATTGACCGCCCGGGCAGGTTCCGCTCCCTGGGCGATGGACAGGTGGATTTCAAAGCCGTATTCAGCAAACTGACCCAGTATGATTTTGACGGCTGGGCAGTAATGGAGTGGGAATGCTGTATGAAACATCCGGAAGACGGCGCCCGCGAAGGCGCCCCGTTCATCAGGGATCACATCATCAGGGTCACCGAAAAGGCGTTTGATGATTTCGCCGGTACAGGCGCCAACGAGGCGCTGAACCGTAAAATATTGGGTCTTTAAAAGTCATGTGTAAGGAAGCGATTAGCTGCTGGCTAAGCGCTAATTTTTAATAATTAAACTATCAACAAACTAACAATGAGAAAGCGATTTTTGGCGCCGTTTGTGCTCAGTGCATTATTCTTTGCAGCATGCGGTGGCGGACAGGATAAGAGCAACAGCGAACAGTCAGGCTCTGGTACCGCTCAGGAAGAAACCGCAGTAGACACTTCGATGGTATCACCCGGTGCAAATGCCCCTGTGCCCAAAGGTAAAGCGCTGATCGATGATCAGGATTGCAAAACCTGCCATAAAGTAGATACCAAACTCGTTGGTCCCGGATATAAGGAGGTAGCTGCCAAGTATCCGAATAACGATGAAACCATCGAAATGCTGGCCGATAAGATCATCAAAGGTGGCTCCGGTAACTGGGGAGAAGTGGCGATGTTGCCCCATCCTACCTTAGCAAAGGAAGATGCAAAAGAAATGGCGACATACATCATGTCTTTAAAATAGATTGATTTAATTACGCAGAACGCTTAACGCAAAATGCCGAACGCATCCTGCATTTTGCGTTAAGCGTTCTGCATTAACCGTTAGGTATTTACCCAGGAAACCATGCGGCCGCTGTTACCGGCGCGCGTAGAAAATCATTGCCAGCATACACCCGGAGAATATACGGTGGCGGAACCCAGGTTCCGCTCATAAAAAACAACAAGGAAAACCAATTATTCTTGTATACTTTACAGGCTGCTAAAATTCTAAAAGTACTCAGTTATGAAGAAGATCCTGATAAGCTCCGCCCTTTTACTGGGAGCATTGATCTGCACGTCTGAATCAATGGCGCAAAGTGTTAACAAGCTCTCGGCCAAAGAGCAAAAGAACGGCTGGAAACTACTGTTTGACGGCACTACCACCAATGGATGGCATACTTACCTTCAGAAGGATGTAAGCCCCGCCTGGAAAGTAGTGGACGGCGCCCTTGAACTGGATCCCGCTGCGAAAGAAGGCGGCGCTCATGGTGGCGACCTCGTTACCAACGATGAATATGAGAACTACGAACTGTCCCTGCAATGGAAAATATCCGAAGGCGGGAACAGCGGTATTATCTTCAACGTGCACGAAGACCCGGAGTTCAAACAAACCTATCTCACTGGTCCTGAAATGCAGGTACTTGATGACGCCAAACATCCTGACGGCAAGATCACCAAACACAATTCCGGCGATCTGTATGACCTGAAGAAGTCTGCAAAGAACGCCGTTAAACCGGTAGGAGAGTGGAACCAGGTAAAGATCCGCCAGAAAGACAAACACCTGACCCTGTGGCTCAACGGCGTAGAAACCGTATCTGTAGTGATCGGCTCAGACGAATGGAAAGAACTGCTGGCCAACAGCAAATTCAAAACCTGGCCCGGCTTTGCCAAATACAGCAAAGGCCACATCGCCCTGCAGGACCACGGCAATAAAGTTTGGTATAGAGATATTAAAATACGGACCCTCTAAACTCAGTAATGAAGAATTAGTATTAATAATTAAGAATTAATAATTAGTGCAGGAGTGTCCTGACAGGGCACAATAGCGGCAATTCTTAATTCTTAATTATTAATTGTTGATTCCTGATTGACGCTCAAATCCACCTTATGTTCACAAAAAAACTCTCCCTCCTGCTGCTCCTCGTTGGAGCCCTGTTGTCACTACAGGCAAAGCCCAAAGCAAAACCTAAACTGCTGGTGTTCTCTAAAACAACGGGCTTCCGGCATGACGCCATACCGGTTGGCAAACTGGCCATGATAAAGCTGGGCAACGAAAACGGTTTTACAGTAGATACTACCGAAGATGCCAGCGTGTTTACCCCTGAAAATCTTAAACAATATTCCGCCATCATGTTCCTCAGTACCACCGGCAATGTGCTGGACGAAGCACAGCAGGCTGCCATGGAAGCGTATATCCGTAACGGTGGCGGATTTATTGGTATTCATGCAGCCACAGATACCGAGTACGACTGGCCCTGGTATAACAAACTGGTAGGCGCTTACTTCCTGAGCCATCCTAAACAGCAGGAAGCCAAACTGCTGGTAGTAGACCGCAACAACGCAGCCACCAAACATCTGCCGGAACAATGGGTACGTAAAGACGAATGGTATAACTTTAAAAATATAAATCCAGATACCCATGTGCTTATCAAGATAGACGAAAGCTCATATGAAGGCGGAAAGAACGGGGACAACCATCCCATGTGCTGGTATCACAATTTTGATGGCGGCCGCGCCTTTTACACAGAACTGGGCCATACCAAAGAATCCTATGAAGATCCGCTGTATCTGCAGCATGTGTTGGGCGGCATCCGCTACGCCATGGGTTCACACGGAAAAAAGAAAGCATAGAACGCACACACTGAAAAATGAGATACATACTTCTTATTACCGTCATGCTGGGCATGGGCGCCCTCATGAGCGGTTGCAGCAAAACCCGTCCTGGTAAACCCAAAGTACTGGTATTTTCCAAAACAACGGGTTATCGCCATGCAGCTATCCCTGCCGGTATCAAAGCCATACAGCTGTTAGGACAGGAAAACGGCTTTGATGTAGACACTACAGAAAATGCAGCCCGCTTTACCGAAGACTCCCTGCAGCAATACGCAGCTGTAATCTTCCTGAACACGACCGGTGATATACTGAACAATTACCAGGAAGCTGATTTTGAAAGATATATCCAGGCAGGCGGCGGCTTTGTAGGTATACATTCCGCTACTGATACAGAATATGACTGGGGATGGTATGGTAAAATGGTAGGCGCCTATTTTGACAGCCATCCTCCCGGCGTGCACAAAGCCACCCTCAGGGTAAAGGATAAAACCTTCCCCGCTACCAAAGAACTGCCCGACAAATGGGAGCACACAGATGAATGGTATAATTTCAGGAACGTGAACAAGAGCACCCATGTGCTGATAACGTTAGACGAAAAGACCTACCAGGGCGGCACCATGGGCGCCGATCACCCCATCAGCTGGTATCACGAATATGATGGTGGCCGCGCATTCTATACAGCGCTGGGCCATACCGAAGAAAGCTATAAGGAAACCGCTTTTCTGCAGCACATCCTCGGCGGTATCCGTTATGCCATAGGCAAAAACCAGATCATGGACTATGCCAAAGCTACCACCAAAAGGGTGCCCGAAGAAGACCGCTTTACCAAGAACGTACTGGTATCCGGTGAATTCTTCGAACCTACAGAGATGGCCATCCTGCCAGATCTCAGCATCCTGGTGGTACAACGCCGCGGAGAGATACTGTTATGGGATCAGACTAACCGCAAACTTACACAGGTAGGCAAGCTGAATGTATATCACAAAACAGATGTGCCCCACGTAAACGCAGAAGAAGGCCTGCTGGGCATTACCGCCGATCCGGATTTCAAGAACAATCACTATATATATATGTACTATTCACCGGCAGATACGTCTGTGAACAGGTTGTCCCGCTTTAAGTTTGAGAATAACCAGTTAGACACCGCATCTGAAAAGGTGATATTGCAACTGTACTCTCAACGTCAGATCTGCTGCCACACCGGCGGCTCGCTGACCTTTGGCGGCGATGGCCTGCTGTACCTCTCTACCGGCGATAACAGTACTCCCTTTGACGAACCCGGGCAGAAATACGTGAGCAAAGGCTACGCCCCGCTGGATGATCGCCCCGGTCATCTCCAGTATGATGATCGCCGTACCTCGGGTAATACCAATGACCTGCGCGGTAAGATCCTGCGTTTGAAAGTGAACGCAGACGGCACCTACGGTATTCCTGAAGGCAACCTCTTCAAACCCGGTACACCTGGTACCCGCCCTGAGATCTACGTAATGGGTACCCGCAACCCTTACCGTATTTCGGTAGATAAAAAGACCAACTACCTCTACTGGGGCGAAGTAGGACCTGATGCCAATAACGATGATCCTAACCGTGGCCCGCGTGGTTATGATGAAGTGAACCAGGCAAAGAAAGCAGGCAATTTTGGTTACCCCTTCTTTGTGGGGAACAACTATGCCTATCATGCATATAATTATGAAACAGGTGAAAGCGGTCCTGCGTTTGACCCGGCCAAGCCGGTGAACAATTCCCGCAATAACACGGGCCTCAAAAACCTGCCGCCTGCGCAGCCTGCATTTATCTGGTACCCGTATGCTAAGTCGCCCGACTTCCCGCAGGTGGGCAGCGGCGGCCGCAATGCCATGGCAGGACCTGTTTATTACAGCGAATTCTATCCGAAAGAAACTCGCTTTCCTGACTACTACGATGGCAAGCTGTTGATATATGACTGGGTACGCGGCTGGATCAAAGCCGTAACCATGAACGCTGATGGCAGCTATTCCAAGATGGAGCCCTTCATGGAACACACCAAGCTGAATGCGCCTATCGATATGGAAATGGGCCCCGACGGCCGGTTGTATATACTGGAGTATGGCAACGGTTGGTTCAGCAAGAACCCCGACGCTGCACTGGCCCGTATTGATTACAACGGCGGTAACCGTGCGCCCAAAGCAGTGCTGAACGTAAATAAACTTACCGGCGGACTGCCCTTTAAAGTAAAGCTGAACGCAAAGAATTCTATTGACCCGGATGGAGATAAACTTACTTACCTGTGGTTCTTCGGTGATGGCAGTAAGAAGGAAACCACCGAGCCTGAAGTAGAATACACTTATTCCCAGGCCGGTGAATACCCGGTAGCGGTAGAAGTGTCTGATGATAAGGGCGCACACACCCGCAGCTATACCACCACCTTGTACGCCGGTAATGAAACGCCTGATGTAAAGATTGCTATCACCGGCAATAAGATGTTCTACTTCCCCGGTAAACAGGTACACTATACCGTTACAATAGACGATAAGGAAGATGGTAGCAGTGCAAGCGGTAAACTGGATGCCGCCAATGTTTTTGTAAAGGCAGAATACGTGGAAGGTAAAGATAAAGCAGCCCTGCCGCAGGGCCACCAGATCATCTCCGGCGCTATTGCAGGCAAGAACATCATGGAGTCCAGCGATTGTAAAACCTGTCACAAGCTTGATGAAAAGTCCATCGGTCCTTCCTTTAAGGAAGTAGCGGAGAAATATAAGAACGATCCTGCTGCACCTGATTACCTGGCCGATAAGATCATTAAAGGCGGCGGCGGTGTATGGGGTGAAACAGCCATGTCTGCACACCCCACCATCACCAGCGGTGAAGCGCACCAGATCGTAGAATGGATCATGTCGCAATCTGCAGACGCTAAAAAGCCGGCATCATTGCCGCTCACTGGCGACATTGATCCTACGGTAGGCAACCCGCTGAAAGATAAAGGCGTGCTCTACCTGCTGGCCAGCTATACAGATAAAGGCGGCGCCGGCATCAAACCTATTACCGGCACAGCAGCGGTTGAGCTGTTCAATTCCAGACTGGCAGCCGGCGAATATGACAAAGCAGATGGCGTTTCCACCTATAATGCCAATGGTTTGAAATTGCTGATACCAGCCGCCAATACACAGGGCTGGGCCGCTTATAATGATCTTGACCTGACAGATGTAAATGGCATTGAAGCCGTTTACTTCCTGCAACAGGTGCCACAGCATGGTTATGTGGTAGAGGTTTTCCTGGATAACCTGCAGGGAACTAAACTGGGCGAAGTAACCATCGGGCCCGGCGCTAAAGTTGGTGCACCCAACACAGGACTGATCAGCTTCAGCCCGCTTTCAGATGGAAAGAAACATACCCTGTATTTCCATATCAAAGCGGCGGACCCGGCAGAGCAAACACCGCTGGGAGTAGGTTACTGGCAATTATTGTCGAGATAACATAGATTATACATGCTATTTAATTAAATAGGGGCCGCTCAGCAAAGAGCGGCCCCTTTCTGTTGCCAAACCCCTTCCAAATCCCGGAATCTTTTCCTATCTTCTTCTTTCAATATCTTTTCCGGTTATGAAAAAACACGTCCTCCACCTGCTGGCATTCCTGTTCGTATTACCCGCCATGGCCCAAAGCAGCCACCCTGAGCCGGTAACATTGTCCATAGGGGCGGCAGCTCCCTCCTTTTCCCTGAAGGGCACAGACGGAAAGACTTACACCCTGGGCAGTTTCAGCAAAGCCAAAGTGCTGGCCGTCATCTTCAGCTGCAATCACTGCCCTACGGCACAAGCATATGAGGAACGTATCAAACAGCTGGCAAAGGATTATGCGCAGCAGCAGGTAGCAGTGGTGGTGATCTCGCCCAACAGTCCCAAGGCGGTAAACCTGGGAGAGCTGGGCTATACCGAAATGAGCGATAGCTACGAAGAAATGCAGCTCCGGGCCAAACAACATGCATTCAACTTCCCTTATCTCTATGATGGCGACGACCAGAAAGTTTCTATCGCCTACGGCCCGATAGCCACCCCGCAGGCTTTTGTGTTCGACGCCGCCCGCAAACTGCGCTATACCGGCCGCCTGGACGCCAAAGAAAAACCGGGCACAGGTCAGGCGGAAGATATCCGCAATGCGATAGACGCCGTCTTAAAAGGGGGGGAAGTACAGCACCCGGTGCAGAAAACATTCGGCTGTTCTATCAAATGGGCCTGGAAAGATGAGCTCAATAAAAAGATTCATGACGAATGGGCCAGACGCCCCGTAACGCTGGACTCGCTCAATGCCCAGGGTGTGAAGGAGCTGGTGAGCAACAACGGCGATAAGCTGCGCCTGATCAACGTATGGGCCACCTGGTGCGGCCCATGTGTACAGGAACTGCCGGAGTTTGTAAACACAGATCGTATGTACCGCGAGCGTGACTTTGAATTTATTACCATTACAACCGATAACACGGATAAAATGGCAAAGGCTTTGTCTATGCTGAAAAAGATGGAAGCATCCAATAAAAACTACATCTACAGCGGCGGAGATAAATATCAGCTGATAGACGCCATAGACCCGCAATGGCAGGGCGCGCTGCCCTATACCTTACTGGTAGAACCCGGTGGCAAAGTGATCTATCGTAAACAGGGAGCCGTTGATATGATGGAATTACGCAGGGCGATTGTAGAACATAAGCTGATAGGGAGATATTATTAGGTAGGGAGATATTATTAGGCTTCTCCTTGCTTCGGCACATTTTGTTAAAATAGTATTATACAGGCCCGGTAAGCAATTACCGGGTCTTTATTTTCATCATCTTTTTGCGGGTTTTCTTCTCCATCCGCTGGCTGGCATAAGTGTAATTCACCAGCAGTACCACAATCAGGATAAAAAGGCCAAAAAATTCACGGGTTTCTTCTATCCAGGGTTTGCCGGCTTTCATGCTTTGCGCAATATTCTCTGCATGATGGTTGGTGGCCCAGTCCATTACGCCATATTTATCAAAGAAGAGAAAGGTAGCGTACACCAGGTAAATCAGGATACCCACCAGGTAAGCGCCGCGGTAAAAATCCTTGCGGGCTGCCAGGAAGCACAGCACAGCGGTATACAGGTAGATGGGCATCCATATATAAGGGTCCGGATCATTGTACTGTAAACCCGCAAACAGGATAAATATCAGGCAAAAAAAGATATTGAATATTTTCATGAATGATTTCATCTATGATATAAATTTTAATCACAAATTATAAAGTATTGGCATGAATCTGCTGTTTTAGCAGATAAGATGTTCATCATCCACGAAGATTTTTCAAAAAATGTGAAATAAACACTTGTAATTGTTAAAATAAAGTTATAAATTGGTTGAAGATTAGACAGACACAAACAAACTGTAACAACCAAAATCTGAAGAGCCAGAAATCTAAAGCCTGGAGAAATTATTATCCCATCGCGTCGTCATGTTAATATTGTGTGCCGTGAATTGTTATACTCAAAAAACTTACTAATATAATTACACACACTTAAAGCCTTTATAAAGCCACGTTATGAAAAAAATCTACCACAATCTCGTGGCGGGGTGCTGTTGTTTGCTCATACTCTTCTGCTGCAACAGCACCTTTGCCCAAACTAAAAAGATCACCGGTAAAGTTACTTCTTCAGAAAATAGTGAACCTGTACTAGGTGCAACCGTACAGGTAAAGGGAACCAGCACTGGCACCGTTACCGACGTAAACGGTGCTTTTTCATTGTCAGTGCCCGAGAATGCCACCCTGGTAGTATCCTTTGTTGGCTTTAAACCCCTGGAAGTAACAGTAGGTTCATCTTCCACGATGGACATTAAGCTCGAAACATCTGCCAGTTCCCTGAACGAGCTGGTGGTAACGGGCTATACCACCCAGCAGCGAAAAGAAATTGTAGGCGCTGTCTCTACCGTAAAAGCGAAAGAGCTGGTGGCCGTACCTGCTGGTAACGCAGAACAACAGCTGCAGGGCCGCGTAGCCGGTCTCACCGTATTAAGTTCCGGCCAGCCGGGTACCAGCAGCCTGGTACGTATCAGGGGCTTCGCCTCGTTTGCAGGCAACGAGCCGCTCTACATTGTAGATGGGGTGCCCACCTTCAGCATTGAGAACATCAACAGCTTCGATATTGAAACCACCACCGTACTGAAAGACGCCGGCTCCGCTTCCATATACGGCGCCCGTGCTTCTGCCGGTGTGATCGTGATCACCACCAAGCGTGGCAACCGTGGTAAACTGCAGGTTACCTACGATGGTTCCTACGGCTGGCAAAATCCCGGCAAAGGGTTTGAAATGCTGAGCCCACAGGAAACCGCAGACTGGACCTGGACCGCATTACGCAACGCCGGAAAGCTGCAGCCCAACGGAAACCCCATCCATGCACAATATGGCAATGGGGTAAATCCAGTACTGCCCGATTATATCCTGGCAGGCAGCGAGTCTGGTGTGTTTGAAGGCAACCCTGCCATTGACCCCAGCAGGTACAATGTTGATTTTAATAAAGGCCCCATCTACCAGATAGTAAGGGCTAATAAAGCAGGTACCGACTGGTACAAGGAAATTACCCGCACCGCGCCTATACAGCAACATTCTGTGGGCCTCTCAGGCGGCAGCGATAATTCCCGCTTTTACGTTGGTTTCGGCTACTATAATCAGGAAGGGGTGGTGCTCAACACTTACCTCAGGCGCTATACCATCCGCGTCAATTCTGAGTTCACAGTACATAACAGGGTACGCATCGGGGAGAACATCCAGATCGCCTACCGCGACAATCCCCAGCTTACCAACCTGAATGAAGGTAACGCCATCTCACTGGCCTACCGTATGAACCCCATTATACCTGTACACGATATTTACGGCGGATGGGCCGGTACTGCTGCAAAGGGAACCAATAACCCCAGCAACCCGGTAGCCAACCAAACCCGTGCAAAAGATAATAAAGGACATGCTTTCGGCATATTCGGTAACGTATATGCAGAAGTAGATGTGTTAAAAGACCTCACCTTCCGCAGCAGTTTCGGAGGCAGCCTGTTCAGCTTTTATGCCAACGGGATCAACTCCAAAACTTATGAGAACTCAGAGAACATAGGGAACGATCAGCTGTATGAAGCCGGTGGCTACGGGCACAGCTGGACCTGGACCAATACCGCACGCTATCAACGCACTTTTGGCATCCATGATTTCAAAGGCCTGGTAGGTATAGAAGCCATCAGGGATGGTGCAGGCCGCAGCATAAACGGCACCGGCCTTAATCCATTTACCAATGCGGTGAATTACCGCACGCTCACTACTACACAGTCCTCCGGCCGTACGGTAGACAGCGATGGCAGCCCCGGTAACGATATCTTTTCCATATTCGGTAAAATAGACTATACCCTGATGGATAAGTACCTGCTCAGCGTGGTACTCAGAAGGGACGGTTCTTCCAACTTCGGTATCAATAACAGGTACGGTACCTTCCCCGCTATTTCAGGCGGTTGGCGCATCAGCCAGGAAAATTTCCTCAGGGATGTATCCTGGATCAATGAACTGAAATTGCGCGGTGGCTGGGGTAAAATGGGTAACCAGCGTATTGACCTGAACAACCAGTACAATCTGTATGCTGCCAGCGCAAGGTTCTCCGCCTATGCCATAGATGGTTCCAGCACTGCTACATTTGAGGGTATCAACAAGGCCAGGATCGGTAACCCCGACGGCCGGTGGGAAACCAACATTACCACCAACGTAGGCCTGGATGCTACCTTGTTCAACAACTCTCTGGACATTATATTCGACTGGTATCACAAGCGTACCAATGACCTGCTGTACGGTCCCGAATTACCAGGTACCGTAGGCCAGGTAATCTATCCCACCATCAACGTGGCCAGTATGCTCAATACCGGGGTAGACCTCCAGATCATCAAACGCGGCAACTTCGGCAAGAACTGGCGTTATGAAGCCAACCTTACCTTAACTACCTATAAGAACGAGATCACCAAACTGGCAGAAGGGGTAGACTACTTCGATGGTAACAGCTTTGGATCTTCCCGTATAGGCACCTTTACCCGTAATGAAGTAGGGCATCCTATTTCCGCCTTCTATGGTTACAGGGTAATAGGGCTTTTCCAGGATGATAATGATGTAAAGAACAGCCCCACCCAGGATGGCGCTGGTCCCGGCCGCTTCAAATATGAAGATGCGAATGGCGATAAGCGGATCACGCCCGAAGACCGCGTGTTCTTTGGGGATCCTAACCCGCGGCTCACTTCAGGTCTTGACCTGACCGTTGGTTATAAGAACTTTGACCTCAACATCTTCCTGTATACCGTACAGGGCGCCAAGGTTATCAACTACACCCGCTGGTTCACAGACTTCTATCCTTCTTTCCCGGGCCAGGCGCTCAATGCGGAAGTAAGAAATTCCTGGACACCGCAGAATACCGGCGCCAAGATCCCGGTATTCGAAGATGTGTCCAACTTCAGCACCAACACGCAGCCTAATTCCTACTATATGGAAAGCGGTTCATATATCCGTGCCAGGAACCTGCAGTTAAGCTATACACTGCCCGCTTTCACAAGTAAGCGGATCGGTATGGAAAAACTGAAAGTGTATGTACAGACCACTAACCTCTTTACTATCACTAAATACAAAGGGCTGGATCCGGGTGTAAGTGGTGTGGATACCAACTTTGGTGTAGACTATGGTAACTATCCGCTCACAAGGCAGTTCATCCTCGGGGTGAGCGCTAGTTTCTAAAATAATTAAAAATTGCACTGATGAAATCAAATAAAGCGATCATAGGGTTGTTATCGATGGCGGTTGTTTCGGTGGTGGTGTTATATGCCTGTAAGAAGTCCTTCCTCACCCGGGAGCCCATTGGCCAGCTGGGTGATGCGGATGTCGCTACCCAGAAAGGCGTTGAAGAATTGCTGATTGGCGCCTACGCCATATTAGACGGTAACTATAATGATTTTAACTGGCAGGCCTCCACTACCAACTGGGTGTTCGGAAGCATAGCCGGCGGCGATGCGCATAAAGGTTCAGATGCGGGCGACCAGGCAGATGTGAATCCAATAGAAAGGTATGAATCCCTGCCTACCAATGATTACTACAACGTTAAGTGGAAAGCTACCTACGACGGCGTAGCGCGTTCCAACAATGTGCTCAAGGCATTGGCCAAAGCCGATGTGAATGAAGAAGACCGTCCCATTCTCCGGGCACAGGCCCGCTTCCTGCGCGGTTTCTATCACCTGGAAGCCAAAAAGATGTGGAATAAGATACCTTATGTAGACGAGTCCATTGATTATGTGGCCAATAACTATAAAGTATCCAATACAGAAGATGCCTGGCCTAAAATAGAAGCTGATTTTAAAGCTGCTTATGATTCTTTACCGGCGCTCATGGGCCAGGTTGGCAGGGCTAACAAATGGGCGGCTGGAGCCTTCCTGGCTAAAACCTACATGTTCCAGAAGAAATATGCAGAGGCCAAGCCCATCCTGGAAGCCATCATCGCCAGCGGTACCAACCCCAGGGGTGTAAAGTACGGACTGGAAACCCGCTACCAGGATAACTATAACGCAGAGACCAAGAACGGCAAGGAATCTGTTTTTGCCGTACAGGCATCTGTGAACGACGGTGGCGGCGGCGCCAACTCCAATCCCGGCTCTATATTGAACTTCCCGCATAACTCGGTAGGCGCGCCCGGAGGCTGTTGCGGTTTCTTCCAGCCTACACAGGAACTGGTGAATTCCTTCCGGACCACTGCTACCGGGCTTCCACTGCTGGACGGCTCTTATAACCAGGGCGCCAACCAGGTAAAAAGCGACTTCGGTATTGCAGCCACTGCTGCTTTTACCCCCGACGCCGGCCCGCTTGATCCCCGTCTTGACTGGACCGTAGGACGCCGCGGTATTCCTTACCTGGATTGGGGGCCGCATCCCGGCATGTCATGGATCAGGGATCAATCTAACGGCGGACCGTATTCCCCCAAAAAGAACGTGTACTACAAATCACAGGAAAAAGTACTGACCGACGGTTCTTCCTGGACCAACGGCCTTACTGCTATCAACTTCATCCTGATCCGCTATGCAGATGTGCTCCTTTGGGCGGCAGAATGCGAAGTGGAAATCGGGTCGCTGGAGAAAGCCCGCGAATATGTGAACATGGTGCGCGAAAGGGCCAAAAACCAGGCCAGCTGGGTGATGAATGGCGCCAACCCCGCAGCCAACTATGTTATAGACACCTACAACAGCGCTTTCCCCGACCAGGCAACCGCCAGAAGGGCTGTCCACATGGAAAGAAAACTGGAGCTGGGTATGGAAGGACACAGATTTTTTGATTTAGTGCGCTGGGGAGAAGCAAGTTCCACTTTAAATGCTTATATTGCATACGAATCGACGATAATGGGCCTTTTAAGAGGGGCGAAATTTACCGAACCGAAAAATAATTATTACCCGATACCGCAACGGCAAATTGATTTGAGCGCGACCAATGGGGTCTCTGCTCTGGAACAGAATCCTGATTATTGATCAGGTTTTAGAATGGCGGAAGGAGAGGCACTTGTGCCTCTCTTTTATTTCCCCCCAATACCCAATGGAAATATTTTCCGCTCCTGGAACAGTATAGAGGACAAATCCACGGGACAATGAAGTTTTCTTTCAGATTTTTTGGGTGGTGCACGGGAATGCTATACCTGGCCACAGCCTGCAACCAATCCACCACCACCTTGTTCAGGTTAATACCTTCAGACCATTCCGGCATTCATTTCAACAATGTCATTACGGATAACGACAGCCTGAACATCCTTAATTTCGAATACATCTACAATGGAGGTGGCGTAGCCATTGCCGATTTTAATAATGACAGTCTCCCTGACATTTATTTTACCGGTAACATGGTGCCTAATGCCCTCTACCTCAATGAAGGTGGCCTGCGCTTTAAAGATGTGACCCAGGCCGCCGGCGTGAACGGCAACGGTAAATGGAGCACCGGCGTAGCGGTTATAGACATCAATAACGATGGCTGGCTGGACCTTTACATATGCGCTTCCAAAAAACAGGATAGCGCCTCCCGCCGTAACATGCTCTTTGTTAACCAGGGAGCCGGTAAAGACGGTATACCCCTGTTTAAGGACATGGCAGCGGAATATGGCGTGGATGATGCCGGGCACTCTGTAATGGGCGCCTTCTTTGATTATGATAATGACGGAGACCTGGACCTGTACGTATTGACCAATGTGATAGACTCTGCCCGCTATCCCAGCAAATACAAACCACGTACCCTGGACGGCAGCAACCTGAATACAGATCGCCTGTACCGTAACGACTGGAGCGAATCACTCAAACATCCCGTCTTCACCAACGTTTCCCGCCAGGCTGGAATTCTCATTGAAGGCTATGGCCTGGGCATCAGCATTACAGATATCAACCAGGACGGCTGGAAGGATATTTACGTGGCCAACGATTATCTTACCAACGATATCCTGTATGTCAACAACCGCAACGGCACGTTCACAGATCGTTCTTCCACCTGGTGCAAACATACGGCCTATTCGGCCATGGGCACAGATATAAGTGATATCAACAACGACGGTTTCGCCGATATCATCAGCCTGGATATGCTGCCGGAAAATAACCTGCGCAAGAAGATGATGATGAACGCCAATAATTACTATACATACATCAACAATGACCAATACGGCTACCAGTACCAGTATCCGCGCAATATGCTGCAGCTGAACTGTGGCCCCGTTCCCGGTAAAGACAGCATACCGGCGGTGGTGTTCAGCGATATCGGCTTCCTGGCAGGCATTGCAGAAACAGACTGGAGCTGGACGCCCCTGGTAACAGATTTTGATAACGATGGCTTCCGCGATATTGTGATCACCAACGGCTTTCCGCGCGACATCACAGATCATGACTTTGTATCTTTCCGGGCACAGGCCACTCCCTATGCTACCACTGAATTTATGCTGGAACAGATTCCCCGTGTAAAGATCCCCAACTACGCCTTCCGTAATAACGGTAACCTTACTTTCTCAGATGTGTCCGCGCACTGGGGCATCAATATTCCCTCTTTCTCCAATGGCGCTGCCTATGCAGATCTGGATGGGGATGGTGATCTTGATTACGTAGTGAATAATATCAATGATGAGGCTTTTGTATACGAGAACAACAGCAGTAAACATCCTGGCAGCAACTGGCTGCGCATACAATGGAAAGGGCCCGCTTCCAATCGCCAGGCCATCGGCGCCTGGGTGCAGGTAGAAGATAAGGAGCACCACAAACAGGTGTATGAGCATACCATTTACCGCGGCTACCTGTCTTCTGTTGAGAACGTGGCTCACTTTGGCCTCGGTAAAACCGATACCCTTGCCCTGGTAAAAGTTACCTGGCCCGATGGCAAAGTACAGGAATGGCGTAATGTACGGGCCAACCAGCTGCTTACTGCAGATTACAAAGCCGCTGTAACGGCGCCTGCCTCACACCTTGCATCAGCAGCGCCGCTGTTTACCGATGCGGCGGACAGTGCGAAGCTTACGTATAAACACACTGAGTTTGACTATATAGATTTCAATGATCAGAAGCTGCTGCCGCATAAATTATCTCAATACGGTCCTGCCCTGGCGGTAGGAGATATAGATGGCAATGGCCTGGACGACATCTTCATTGGCGGCGCCACACAGCACAAAGGTCTTTTCCTGGTGCAGGAACCGGGAGAAGGCTTTGTAGAAAAGGACCTGCTGCCTGGCCTGGCAGACAATAAAGGTGCAGAAGACATGGGGTGTCTGCTGCTGGATGTGGACAATGATAACGACCTGGATCTTTACATTGTCAGCGGTAGTTGTGAGAACAAAGCCGGCAGCCTCAGCTACCGTGACCGTCTTTACCTCAATAACGGGCGGGGTAGTTTTACTGAATCGCCCGGCGCCCTGCCTGCCCTCTATACCAGTAAATCATGCGTAAAAGCAGCAGATTTTGATCGCGATGGCGATCTGGACCTGTTCATTGGCGGCAGGGTAGAACCGGGAAAATACCCGGCTCCCGTTAGCAGCTATGTGCTGCGCAACGACACGGAGGAAGGCGTAGTGAAGTTTACAGACATTACTGCTGAAGCCGCGCCCGCCCTCAAAAATATTGGCCTGGTGTGCGATGCACTCTGGACCGACTACGATAACGATGGCTGGCCAGACCTGCTGCTGGCCGGGGAATGGATGCCCCCCGTTTTCCTGCACAATAACAGGAAAGGCAAACTGGAACCCGCCAAAACAGGGGTAGAACATGAAACCGGCTGGTGGAGTAGCCTGGTAGCCGGTGATTTTGATAACGATGGCGACATGGACTATATCGTCGGCAATACCGGGCTGAACACCCTGTACCGTGCCAGTGAGCAGGAACCGGTAACCATCTATGCCGCCGACTTTGACAAGAACGGCAGCTATGATGCGGTACCTGCATTGTACCTGAAAGACAGTGCAGGTAACCGGAAGGAGTTCCCCGCGCATACCCGCGACGACCTGATCAAACAGATGATCATAATGCGGGCCCGTTTTCCTAAATACCACGACTTTGCAGTAGCCACCTTACAGGATATACTGAAACCGGAAGAGCTGAAAGATGCTTTGCAGCTAAAAGCCGTCAACCTGCGCTCCTGCTTTTTTGAAAACAAGGGTAACGGTCGTTTTGTCTGTGTCCCGCTTCCGGTGCAGGCCCAGCTGGCGCCATTATATGGTATGGTGGCTGCAGACGTAAATGGCGATGGCAACCTGGATGTTATAATGAACGGGAACGACTTCGGTACAGATGTATCACTTGGCAGGTATGACGCCTTTAACGGCCTGGTATTGCTGGGTAATGGCAAAGGCAGCTTCACGCCCGTGGATATCATGAAAAGCGGTATCTATATACCCGGCGATGGTAAAGCCCTGGTACAGCTGAGAGACCAGCAGGGCAATTTACTGTTGGCGGCCTCCCAGAACCAGGGGGCTTTAAAGCTGTTCCGCCAGCGGCAGGCAGTAAAACTGCTGCCCTTACAGCGTAATGATGCCTGGATAACCGTGTATTACGCCAACGGGCATACGCAGAAACAGGAATGCGCCTACGGGCAAAGCTTCCTGTCGCAATCCGGCCGCTACCTGGCCTTCACGGCACCCGTAAGCAAAGTGGATGTAACAGATTTCAGGGGTCAGAAAAGAACCGTCACCTTACCATGAATAAAAGACTAGTTATACTATTGTGTTGTATGGCTTGGCTGGCAGCCTGCCAAAGGCCTGCGTCCGGGCCGGATCCGCTGAAGCTGCAGGATCCCGAGGTGGTACATGCGTCCGTAAAACGGCTGACAGATGTGATCGTGTACGATATCTTTTCTCCGCCCGTGGCCAGCCGTATTTATGCTTACGCAAGCCTGGCTATGTATGAGGCGGCGCGTTTTGCCGAGCCGCAATACCCTTCGCTCACTGCACAGCTGCATGACTTTGCACCCATGCCTGCGCCGGATCCCAACAAACAGTACAATTTTCTGTTAGCCGGCGCCAGGGCTTTCCAGGTAGTGGCCCGTAAGGTGACCTTTTCAGTTGATTCGCTCAAACTGTTTGAGGAGCAGCTCTATAAGCACTTCCGTTCTGCCGGTATAGGGGAGGAAGTGTTCAATAACTCTATCGCCTTTGGCGACACTATCGGCGCCACGATACTGGCTCGTTCCGCCAGGGATAACTACCGGGAAAGCAGGGGGTACCCGCGTTATACGGTAGACAGGGTAAAGGGCAGCTGGCAGCCCACCCCGCCGGATTATATGGACGCCATTGAGCCCTACTGGAACAGTATACGCCCTATGATAATGGATAGCTGTAACCAGTTCCAGCCACTACCTGCCAACCATTATGACAGCAATACCAGCAGCCGCTTTTATACAGAAATGATGGAAGTTTACAATACAGGCCGGCAGCTCAGCGCTGAGCAAAGGGCCATTGCCAGCTTCTGGGATTGCAACCCCTACGTCATGCACCATACCGGTCATGCCATGTTCGCCACCAAGAAGATCACACCGGGCGGCCACTGGATGGGAATTGCCGCCATTGCCAGCCGGCAGTCAAAAGCAGGTTATGTAAGAACAGCCCAGACCTATGCCTTTACCGCCGTTACCCTGCTGGATGCCTTTATTGCCTGCTGGGATGAAAAGTACCGCAGCAGGGTAATACGTCCCCAGACGGTGATCAATGACCTCATAGATCCAAGATGGGAGCCGCTGCTCCAGACACCGCCTTTTCCTGAGTATACCAGCGGACATAGCGTTATTTCCAGTGCTGCCGCCGTTTCGCTTACGCATTTATACGGGGATAACTTTGCCTTTACAGATACAACCGAAGTGGAATACGGCGCGGGTAAACGGAGCTTCACTTCCTTTCATCAGGCAGCAGAAGAAGCGGCCATCAGCCGTTTATACGGCGGCATCCATTACCGTTCGGCCATACTCAATGGTGTGCAGCAGGGTACCGCGCTGGGCGCTTATATTCTACAGCAAATAAAAGTGGATACGGGCGCCCCGCTTCAGAAAGGAGACTATAGTGCAAAGTAAGCTTTCTCCGTTCATCAAATTCTACTATCTTTATCCCCTCAATCGCCTATTTTTCCCGATTAGAACCAGGCGCAATGGAACAACCATATGATTATGACAGGAACGGTGTAAGCGCATTACTCTATGCCATTATTGAGCAGCACAGTACCAGCCAGTCCCGTGACTGGTTGATGCAACGCAGTAATGTGCTACAGGAAACGAAGTCTGTACAGCAATTTAACTTGACCTTTAGCGCAATTCCGCGCTTTACCGGTAAAGACCTGCTAACGTTACCCACCGGTATTATCAGCAACCTGCAGAATGCCGCTCATGGATTTTTCGTACAGAACTATACGTTAGACCGGCTGGTCCGGACGTGGTGGCTGCTACAATGGCCTTCAGACAAAAAGGAAGTGTATGTACAAACCGTTGAAGGCCTGTTCAATGCCGCTGAAATGAATGAGCTGGTAGCCCTTTACGGCGCGCTGCCCCTGCTGCCCTGGCCGCAGGAGTGGAAGCTGCGCACCTCAGAAGGGATCCGCTCCAATATAGGAACGGTGCTGGAAGCCATTATGTTAGATAATCCATATCCTGCCCGCTACCTCGATGAGCCAGCCTGGAACCAGCTGGTGATGAAGGCGCTCTTTACAGAAAAACCGGTGCATCGTATCATTGGTTTGGATGAACGGGCTAATGCCCGCCTGGCGGCAACACTGATAGATTATGCCCATGAACGCTGGGCAGCGGGCCGCACAGTGAACCCGATGTTATGGCGGCTGGTAGCCGGTTTTATCAATGAAACCACTATGCCAGACATCCAGCGTATATGGCAATCGCCGGAGAACATTGAAAAGGAAGCTGCCGCACTGGCATGCTATTACTCCCCTTATCCACCCGCCAAGGCCTTGCTGAAGCAAGCGCCCCGGGCAGAGCAGGATATCATCAGGGGAGCGCTTAGCTGGAGCCTTGTGGCCGAAAGATTAGGGGGCAATTAATAAAAACAACCAACAAATTCCCATGTGTTGTAGTCAGCAACTAACAGAAAAAGACCTGCAGCCTCAACCTATGCAGCAGGGCTATCTTGACCGTATAAGGGGGATGCGTTTCTTCGATCCGCATGTTCACATGACCTCCCGTACCACAGACGATTACCAGGCGATGGCCGATGCGGGGATCACCGCTATCATTGAACCTGCCTTCTGGCTGGGACAGCCACGCACCGGCGTAGACACCTTCCGCGACTATTTCAGCAGCCTGATAGGCTGGGAAAGGTTCCGCGCCTCCCAGTTCGGTATCAAACACTATTGTACCATCGGGCTTAATTCAAAGGAAGCCAATAATGAAAGACTGGCCGAAGCCGTCATGGAAATACTGCCGCTCTTTATCTATAAGGAAGGCGTAGTGGGCGTAGGCGAGATCGGCTTTGATGATCAGACACCTGCAGAAGAAAAGTACTACCGCGCACAACTGGAGCTGGCTAAGGAAGCCAACCTGCCTGTACAGATACATACCCCTCACCGGGACAAGAAAAAAGGTACCCAACGCAGTATGGACATTGCAATAGAGCATGGCCTTGACCCCGCTATGGTCATCGTAGACCACAATAACGAAGAAACCGTTAAAGAAGTTTTAGACCGCGGTTTCTGGGCTGCTTTCACCATCTATCCGTTTACCAAAATGGGGAACGAACGAATGGTAGACATTGTTAAACAATATGGCAGTGAACGTATTATGGTTAATTCAGCGGCAGACTGGGGCATCAGCGATCCGCTCGCTGTACCAAAGACCGCAGCGCTCATGCACGAAAGTGGTATTGACTCGAATCACATTCATTTGGTAACTTACCGGAATGCAATAACTGCTTTTTCACAAAGCGGGCAAATTAACGAGGCCGATTTTGAAACAGTGAAGCAGATAGATCAAAGTGAAAAATTTAATGGAAGTACTGTGCTAAGAGGTGGTCAGCAGCCGCGGATTGACAAGAATGCGATCATTATCCGCTAACAAGACTGCTTATGGATGGAGTACCAAGATTTATTGATAAAACCCCTGTATCCGGTGAGTTATATTCTTAGCAAATCGTTAGGTTATTTAAGGTTGGTCCGTCCGGCCAACTTATTGACCGCAGTGGCAGATATACTGGCGGGTATAGCAATTTCCGGTTTTTTACACAAGGCATATACGAACTATCTGGATTTGTTACCCGTAGCCTGCCTGTGCCTGGCTACCATTGGCCTGTATGGAGGCGGCGTGGTGTTCAATGATGTATTCGATGCATCGCTCGACAAGGTTGAGCGGCCCGAACGGCCTATTCCCAGCGGACTGATTAGCAGAACACAGGCGGTGATCCTTGGCAGCTACCTTTTCCTGGTGGGCATACTGGCTGCATTTACCGTAGGCCGGGTGGCCGGTTTCATTGCGCTTTCCATCATGGCCAGCGCACTGGTATATGATAAGTGGGGGAAACATGCCAGCTGGGGCCCCGTGAATATGGGCCTCTGCCGCGGCCTGAACCTGCTGCTGGGCATCAGCCTGATGGAGCCCGTATTACAGCGCTACACCTGGATAGCAGTGATACCCGTATTGTATATTGCTGCAGTGACCGCCATCAGCAGGGGAGAAGTATATGGCGGAAATATCCGGACGCTTCGTATAGCCGCCGTATGTTATGCACTGGTATATGGCACCATTGCCGTGCTGGCAGTCGCCAATGGGCACCTGCTGCAGGCTTCGCCTTTCTTACTGCTGTTTATCTACATGACCAATGCACCGCTGATCAAAGCCATGAAAGACCCGGTAGGGCCTAATATAGGCAAGGCTGTCAAAGGTGGTATCCTGGCACTGGTAGCTATGAACGCCGCCTGGGCCGCTGCTTTCACCAGCCTGCCCTATGCCTTCACCATTCTTATATTACTGCCTTTATCGCTACTGCTTGCCCGTGCCTTCGCCGTAACGTGACAAATACCAAATACCAAAATCCAAATTCCAAATAAATGTCTGCACTCGCCTTAAAGGCGAACAGCCTTCGGTGTTGACACAAGCTCCTGCTTTGGAATTTAAATTTTGGTATTTGGAATTTGGTGTTTAGTCCAGTAGTCCACGCCTGATCGCTTCCTTTACCAGCCCGGCGGTATTTTTTACAGCCAGCTTCTGGGTCAGGTTCAGCCGGTGAGTTTCAACCGTGCGCAGGCTGATAAATAAAAGGTCAGCTATTTCCTGGTTGGAATGTTCTTCTGCAATGAGTTTCAGTATTTCTTTCTCGCGGCGGGTCAGTGGTATTTCATAAACGCTTCTTTTGTTACCAGTCAGTGCTTCGTTCAGCAGGTCTTGTTTAAGCGATTCATCCAGGAACTGTTCGCCTTCATACACCTTTTCTATGGCGTTCGCCAGGGTAGTCGGGTCTGTGTTTTTGAGCAGGTAACCGGCCGCACCATTGCGGAGCATCTGTTTAATATACCGGCTATCCATAAAGCTGCTGATAGCGATCACCTTCATGTCCGGGTGCTGCTTGTGCACCTGTTTGCACAGCTCCATGCCGTCAATACCCGGCATCTGTATATCCAGCAGTAATACATCGGCCGGGGTTGCCGCCAGCGCAGGTAATAGTCCCGTGGGGTCGGTAGTGTCATAAACAACGCTGATATGTGCATAGGGAGCCAGCATGGTCTTTATCCCATTGATCACCAGCAGGTGATCATCTGTAATAGCCACTTTGATCTGCATATATAGTTTAAGTTAAAGCTGCCTGCAGCTAATTGATAACGATGCTTACGTCAAACTCAATATAGGCGGTAGTTCCCTGCCCCGTAGCCGCATCAATGGCAATGTTGCCGTTCAGTGCACGTATCCGCGATTGCAGGCTGGTAAGGCCATTGCCCCGCTGTTGTGCAGACTGCTGGTTAAAGCCCACACCGTTATCTTCTACTGTAATGGCCAGCAGTGAATCATGCTGACTCAGTTGTACCAGGGCTTCATTGGCCCTGGAATGTTTGATGATATTGTTCACAAGTTCCTGCACAATACGGTAAACTGACAGCTCAAAATTGGGCTTAAAGCGCCCTATCTCTCCAGTGCTGTAAAAGCTGACCTGTAATGTGCCTGAATAACTGATATTGTTACAGAAGGTTTGCAGCGCCTCTTTCAGGCCGAGCCGGTAAAGGGTTTCCGGCATCAGGTTGTGCGCCGTTTTACGGATGTCGGTAATGGCGTCGTCCAGCAGGCTTACTGCGTGTGCATAGGCGGGATTGTCCTTTAATACCTCCTGCTCATGCCGGATAGCGCTGAAATGCATTTTTACGGCAGATAGTAGTCCGCCCACCCCGTCATGCAGGTCTTTTGACAACCGTACCCTTTCTTTTTCTTCTCCCTGCATCAGGGCTTCCAGCACCTGTACGGTCCTTTCCTTTTCAATGGTCTGGAGTTGCTGGGCATGCAGTTTGCGACGTGCACGGTAGCGTAACCATATCAAAGTGGCCAGTACGCCCAGGAGGGCAATGGTGAACAGGAAAATGGCCTGCCACTTCGCCTTAGATTCCAGTTGCACATCTTTCTCTGCCAGCAGCAGTTTCTTTTCTGCCAGCTCTTTATCTTTCTGTGCAGTTTGGTAGGCAATCTCCAGCTGCTCCACGTGCTTGCGGGTACTGGCGCCCAGCAGCGAGTCATTCAGCGCCTCGTATTGCTTGCGGTATTGCAGGGCCTGGGCGGGCTGATGCAGGGCTTCCTTGATCTCGGCGGCGGTAAGGTAGGTCTGGCGCAGCTCATCGCTGGCCTGCATCTTTCGCGCCAGTGCAATGGTAGAGGCAATGATGCTGTCAGCTCTGCGCGGCTGCCCGGTTTTTAACAGCTCCTGTCCGTAACCCAGCTGCGCATACAGGCGGTAATCCTGGTCAGGGTACGTATCTGTAATAGCCATCGTTTTTTCATATTGATGCAAGGCTTTCTGGTGCTGGTTCAGATCAGAGTAAATACTGCCTGAGTTAATGTATCCGTCCATTACATAGGTGCTGTCGCCCAGGTACCTGCCCAGCCGTATCACTTCCATGAAGGTGGCTTCTCCCTGCTGATAGTATCCCAGCTTGGTCTGGGCGTATCCCAGGTTCACCAGCGTAGAGGCTATGCGCGGCGTATCTTTCTGCCGGCGGGCCAGTGTAGCTGCTTTGGTGGCGTATTGAAGGCTTTTCCGGTAGTCCTCTGTGCTGAGAAATATAGAGGCCAGGTTGTTGTATAATTTAGGCAGTACTGCTTCGTGCTGTGTTTTTTCAGCCAGGGCAATGGCCTGCAGGTAGTAAGTCGCGGCAGCAGAAAAATTGCCCAGCTGGTGATGCTGGTTGCCCATATTGTTAATGGCCACCCCCAGGTTCTTTTCATCATTCAGCGCCCGGTAAATCACGGCTGCCTGCGTAACCAGGTGCAGGCCTTTGGCATATTCTCCCCGCAGGTTCAGAATGTAGAGGTAATAGGAGGTGAATTGGGCAATGCCCCGCAGGTAATGCAGCTGCCGGGCCACTGCCAGCCCTTTTTTATAGTAAAAGGCGGCGCTGTCCGGCTGGTCGGGGTAAAACCGGTCGCCGTACGCATAGCAGGCAGCTACTGTAGTGGTGTCTGCAGGCTGGCGCTGAACAAGCCGGTAAAGGGTGTCTACACCCGGCTGCTGCGCATGGGCAGGCCATGCTGCAAGACAGTATAACAGTGTGAAAGTTATTATCCTTTTCATACTTGTAATATCCCTCCTGGTGCCAAATGCTGACAGTATATTCAGGCTATTGCAACAAAAAATGTATTATGGAAAACCTACAGATTTGTTACAGGGTTAACAGGTGCGCTAAATAAAATTGGCGTTGTTTTTTTGTATTGTCCTCTGCAAAATTCGGTATTTATATGAAGACCTGCAATAGGGATAGTGCTGAACTTTTAAGTACTAATACGTATCCCTGCGCCGGGGAGTACTACGCTGCCGGGTAAAACTGCCCTGGCATTGACCGTGGCTTTTGTCCCACAGGAAGTTTTTTTAATATATTTTTGTACTTTGATTGCCGACTTTCACCAGAATGGACTTGAGACGATGAACAGCAACTATATCCAACAGCAATTTCAGGTAAGTTTTGCTTACCGGGTCTTCTTTACAACCCACCTCTTTGAACCGTCTAACGACTGTTTATCAGCTTTTTTACAGCAGCAAAGCAGCAGCCACTACCGCAAGCGTTTACTGGTAGTAGCAGACGAGGGCGTATGGCAAAGCCATCCCTACCTGCAACAGCAGATCCCTGCCTATCTGAAGGCCATTCCCTCCATGGAGCTGGCCCCTGAGATCATGGTTATACCAGGGGGAGAGGCCTGTAAGAACGACGAAGCTTTATTTTTCCGCCTGGTAGACGCCATTGATAAATATGCGATAGACCGCCACTCCTATGTAATAGGCATTGGCGGGGGCTCCCTGCTGGACCTGGTTGGCTTCGCCGCCGCCGTGTCGCACCGGGGCGTTCGCCACATCCGCATACCTACTACCGTACTGTCCCAGAACGATTCAGGGGTAGGAGTGAAAAATGGTATTAACTACAAGGGCAAGAAGAATTTTATGGGCTCCTTTGCCCCGCCCGCTGCCGTGTTCAATGATGCGCATTTCCTGACCACCCTGGACACGCGCGACTGGCGCGCCGGTATGGTGGAAGCCGTTAAAGTGGCATTGATTAAAGATGCGCCTTTCTTTGAATGGATGGAAATCCAGGCAGCAGCTTTGGCCGCCGGCAATATGCAGGCGATGCAGGAGCTGATATACCGCTGTGCTGAATTACACCTGGCACATATAGGCGGCGCAGGAGATCCCTTTGAAAGCGGCTCTTCACGTCCGCTGGACTTTGGTCACTGGAGCGGCCATAAACTGGAGCAGCTCACCAACTTTGCTTTGCGCCACGGCGAAGCCGTTTCCATCGGCATTGCATTGGACAGCGTATATTCTTACTTGTTAGGATGGCTGGACCGCTCCTCCATGGAGCGTATCCTGCGGGTATTACAGCAAATGGGACTGCCGGTTTATCACCCGCTGCTCGATATGGAAGAACAAACTGTTTCGCCGGTAATAAAAGGCCTGGAAGAGTTTCGCGAGCACCTGGGCGGCCGCCTTACTATCTGCCTGCTGAAAGCCATCGGGCAGGGCGCTGAAGTAAATGAGATGAATGTGGAGCTGTTGCAGAAAGCAGCAGCCATGCTGAAACAAATGGAAAGTTTGAAGTCTGAAGTGTGACGTTTGAGGTTGGACGCTTGTCGCCAACCGCTGTCTAATTTCAAACATCCAACTTTAAACCTTAAATCCAAAAGGATGCACACATCATACGGACACCTGACTTACTGTACCAACATTCATCCCGGCGAAAACTGGGCAGCGCATTTCAAACAGCTGCAGCAGCACGTACCATCGGTAAAGGCGGCATTAAGTCCGCAGCAACCCTTTGGCATTGGCCTGCGCCTGTCTAATACTGCCAGCCTGGAGCTCAGCAAGGAAGAGGTTTTGCAGGAGTTCAAGGCCTGGCTGAAGGAACAGGATTGTTATGTGTTTACCATGAACGGCTTTCCTTATGGTGGCTTTCACAACGTAGTAGTGAAAGACCAGGTGCATACGCCCGACTGGACTACGGCCGATCGTGTGGCCTATACCATCCGCCTGTTTCGCCTGCTGGCGGCACTGCTGCCGGAGGGGATGGAAGGCGGCGTTTCTACCGCTCCCTTATCATACAAATTATGGAATGCCCGCTGTGCAGAAGAACGTTCATCCGTTACGGAAAGCGCCACACTGAACCTGCTGCTGGTAGTAGAACAGCTGGTGCGCATACGCCGTGCCGGCGGTCCGCTCCTGCATATTGATATTGAACCCGAACCAGACGGACTGCTGGAAAATTCCCAGGAGTATATCGACTGGTATTTTCAGCGCCTGATGCCCGCCGGAATTCCCTTCCTGGCTGATAAATTTGGCGTAACGGAAGAAGAAGCCGCCGCACTTATAAAAGATCATGTGCAGCTTTGTTATGATGTATGCCACTTTGCCCTTGCTTACGAGCAGCCGGCAGAGGTACTGTCTGCCATGCAGCAGTACGGGCTTAAAATAGGTAAGTTGCAGATCAGCGCCGCCCTCAAAGCAGCGCTGCCCGCTGCCGGCACTCCTGAAAGAGCAGCTGTTGTGGATGCGTTCCGTACGTTCAATGAACCTACTTACCTGCACCAGGTAATAGCGCGCACAGCTAATGGCTACAGGCACTATCCCGATCTGCCGCAGGCTCTGGAAGATGCAGATAATCCACAGGTGCAGGAATGGCGCTCCCATTTTCATGTGCCCCTGTTCATAGATCGCTACGGACTGCTGGCGGCTACCCAGGAAGATATTAAGCAGGTACTGGCATTACGCAAAGCACAGGCATTTACCGCCCACCTGGAAGTAGAAACTTACACCTGGGACGTGCTGCCTGCAGACCTTAAATTACCAATAGATCAATCTATAGCAAGGGAACTGGCATGGGTACGGCAGCAGTTGGAATTGTGATGGCAGCACCCTAGCTTTGGTTCCGATTCGTAACGGCAACCAACTATCCATGAAAAAAACAGTTGTGATCGATGTAGTCGGACTTTCTACATCAGTAATAGGAGAACATACTCCGTTTCTGCAGGCTTATGTAAAACAGCATTACCTGGCTACCATAAACCCGATGATGCCTGCTGTAACAACCGCAGTACAAAGTACCTATGTTACCGGTAAATGGCCTTCGGATCATGGTATTGTAGGCAATGGTTGGTATGACCGTGAAGATTGTGAAGTAAAATTCTGGAAACAATCCAATAAGCTGGTAGAATCAGAAAAGATATGGGACAGGGCCCGGCGCCTTGATCCCGGTTTTACCTGCGCCAAAATGTTCTGGTGGTATAATATGTACTCCAGCGCAGACTACTCCGTAACACCCCGCCCTCAATATCTTTCAGATGGACGTAAGATGCCGGACTGCTATTCGCACCCGGCTTCCCTGCGCGATCATCTGCAGAAAGAGCTGGGGCAGTTCCCTCTCTTTCAGTTCTGGGGCCCCGGCGCCAATATCAAATCCACCCAATGGATCGCAGACGCCTCCCGGATCACAGATGACCTGCACAACCCTACGCTCACCCTTATTTACCTACCCCATCTGGACTACTGCCTGCAAAAGTTCGGACCCGATATTCCCCGCATCAGTAAAGAGCTGCGTGAAATAGATGAAGTGTGCAGACAACTGGTCACCTTCTATGAAAAGAAAGGCGCCGAGGTAATACTGTTGTCCGAATACGGGATCTCTCCGGTTAATAACCCGGTGCACATCAACAGGATATTGCGCCAGGAGGGACTGATACAGGTGCGTGAAGAAAGGGGGCTGGAACTGCTGGACGCCGGCGCTTCAAAAGCATTTGCCGTTTCTGACCACCAGCTGGCGCATATTTATATCAACGATACCCGCAGCTACAGAAAGGTACGCGCCATACTGGAAAATATACCCGGCGTGCAAATGGTGCTGGACAGGGAAGGCAAACGTGCCCACCACCTGCATCACGAACGTACGGGCGACCTGGTACTCGTTGCAGACAACAACAGCTGGTTCACCTACTACTACTGGCTGGATGATCAGAAAGCGCCCGATTTTGCCCGTTTGGTAGATATTCACCGTAAACCCGGTTACGACCCGGTAGAAATGTTCCTCAATCCGGCAGATCCACTGGTGAAGCTTAAAATAGCAGGCAAACTGCTGAAGAAGAAAATGGGCTTTCGCTACCTGATGAATGTAATCCCGCTGGATGCCACCCTGATCAAAGGTTCACATGGGCGAATCCCCGAAGATCCGGCTTATCACCCGGTGCTCATCACACCGAAGGCTGTTAATAAAGATCAGCTGCATGCCACGGATGTATACCGCGTAATGTGGGATACGCTCCTCGGGGCCTAACCGTACTTTACGCTCATCACTATTTACTTGCATTTAAATCCGCCGTTCCCGTTCTTTATGCAACCGATTGTTGTATGATGTGATCCGCTGTGGATCTATCTTTACCTTGTTACACGCATTAGTTATTACACGTTATTAAAAATAAACACGGATGAAAAGACGAGATTTCCTTAAAACCGGCGCCATGGCAGGCATGGGGGCCGGGCTTACCTATCTGAATTTTCCTGTATTCGGTCAGCAGGCGCCCAGCAACAAAGTGGTGCTGGCAGTAATGGGCGTAAACTCACGCGGCAACTGGCTGGCGCAGGTGGCGGCCAAACTGCCCGGTGCAGAAATTGGTTATATATGCGATGTGGAGGACGGCGCCATACAGAAGGGACTTAAAGCCATTGCAGGTGCACAGGAGCGGAAGCCGGAAGTGATCAAAGACATCCGTAAACTGCTGGAGAAGAAAGACTTTGACGCCCTGGTAGTAGCCGCACCGGACCACTGGCACGCTCCCGCCGCTATTATGGGCTGCGCAGCCGGTAAGCATGTATATGTTGAAAAGCCCTGCAGCCAGAACCCTCACGAAGGCGAGCTGCTGATACAGGCCGCCAAAAAGTACAACCGCCTGGTGCAGATGGGCAACCAGCGCCGTTCATGGCCTAACCTTAACCAGGCCGTAAAGGAAGTGAAAGAACAGGGTATTATTGGCAAAGTATACTACGCCAGGGGATGGTATGTAAATAACCGTCAGCCTATTGGTATTGGTAAGAAGGTAGCCGTGCCGGCTACACTGGACTGGGATTTGTGGCAGGGCCCAGCTCCGAGAAAAGACTACCTGGACAATATTGTGCACTATAACTGGCATTGGCGCTGGCACTGGGGTACCGGCGAGTCATGTAACAATGCCACCCATGAGCTGGACTGTATGCGCTGGTTCCTGGATGTGGATTTCCCCACAACAGTGAGCTCCTCCGGTGGCCGTTATGCCTATCCGAAAGATGACTGGGAAACGCCCGATACCCAGACCATTACCTTCGAATTTGAGGGCGGTAAGTCTATCAGCTGGGAAGGCCGCAGCTGTCATCCCTACGAGCTGGAAGGAAGCGGCCGCGGCTTCACGCTTTTCGGCGAAAAAGGCGCCCTGTACAACTCCGGCGGCGACAGCTACAAGATCTTCGATATGAAAGGTAAATTGGTGAAAGAAGTAAAGCAGCAGCAGAATACCGGCCAGAACGTTACCAATGTGGTGAGCCCTGCGGGCGAGTTCCTGGACGCCGTGCATATCACCAACTTCCTGGAGAGCATCAGAGGTAAAGCCACCCTGAACTCAGAAATTGAGAAAGTAGGACATCCCAGTGTAACATTATGTCATTTAGGGAATATATCGCAGCGTGTAGGACGGGTGCTGCATTGTGATCCGAAGAACGGGCGTATACTGGATGATACCGCTGCAGCAGAACTCTGGAGCAGGACTTATGAAAAAGGGTGGGAGCCCAAAATTTAAGAGAACATAACGTGGAAGGTTAAACGGCTAAACCTTCGCTTTTAATATGGCGTCCCGTTCCTCCGGGGGAAGCATATTAACAACCAGTTCATAGGCTTGTTGTATGCGGGTCTGCAGTTCAGACCATTCCAGGGTTTCGGGACGCTTTATCTGTACCCAGTGATACCGGGCCAGGTATGGCATTGGAGAGATACCGGGCTTTGCGATCATGCTGTGAAAATCTTCACAGGTACATTTGAAGGAGAGCTTGTAAGGAGGATCGATCTGCATCGTGCAGAACAATTTATCCCCTACAGAAAAACACATTTCTTCATCCCACTTTTCTTCGGCAGTAACGCCAGGAAATGACAGGCAATAGTTAAAAGTAAGGTCTAACATAATACCATCAATTTAAGCTGTTAAGAATAAGAGGCCTATCCACTGATAAATACATAAGCCGGAAAGTGAGGTCGAAAGCGAGATTGACTGTTGTCTGATAACAGTCAGTGTTCCACAGAATATGAACTGGCTGAAATTTCTTACTGTCCTAATGATGATATGGTCAACCCTGCCTTAGACCGTAGCGGTTCCCATGTTGCTAACCCTATATAAATTTAAGTATCTTTTCTCAAAGGGAAATGATAAAAATGTTAATGTTGAGACTGATCAGTGGGTAAATTTTACGTTTTTAATCCTGCTAAACCCACGGCCAATAGTTAAAACTGGTATATTACCAAAAATTCAATATATAAAGTGTCGTGCCTGCGGTAACAGAATTTAAAAAGCGAAGGGCTTGAAAGCCCGGCATTATTTGAAACTGCCAGTCTTTCAAACCCTTCTACCCCCGATAAACGTATGATTATTTTCCAAAGCGGCGTTGCATCTTCGCTTCCAGCACACTCAGGGGCACACAACCGTCTTTCAGCAACTCGTCATGAAAATCTTTCAGGCTGAACTGGCTTCCCAGCAGCTGCTCATATTTATGACGTAATGCCTTTATTTTAAGCTCACCTGTTTTGTAAGAGAGCGCCTGCCCTGGGATGGCCATATAGCGTTCAATTTCTGCGATGGCTTCTTCTTCAGATAATGGCTCATTATCCAGCATGTACTTCAGGGCCTGTTCACGGCTCCATCCTTTGGCGTGCATGCCTACATCTACCACCAGGCGGATGGCGCGGTGTATCTCATCGCTTAAACGGCCAAAGTACTGATAGGGATTGGTATACAGTCCTAACTCTTTGCCCAGGCCTTCGCAATACAGTGCATACCCTTCACCATATGCGCCTAACCAGATGAATTTGCGCAGCTTAGGCAGGGAGTCGTTCTCCTGCTGCAGGGAACTCTGGAAATGATGACCGGGTATGGCCTCATGCAGGAAGAGCGACTCCATTCCTACATAACTGAATTTCTTAGCGTCGAGGATGGGCACATAGAATACGCCCGGCCGGCCGTCTTTCATGCTGCCGGGAAAATACTCGGCACTGGCAGAGGCGGCGCGGAAAGCTTCCGTTTGCCGGATCTCAAATTTGGTTTCAGGAAGATGCAGGTACATCTGCCGTACTGCCGGCATGATCTTATTTTCAATGGCCCTGAAAGAATCCAGCACCTGTGCCGGTGTTTTGAATATCCTGAATTGCGGGTCGTTTCGTACAAAGGTGAAGAAGGCAGCCAGGTCGCCTTTGAAACCGGTGGTGTTCTTGATCTCTTCCATTTCTCCACGGATACGGGCCACTTCTTTTTCGCCGGTAGCAAATATCTCATCCGGTGTCTGATCGGTGGTGGTCCAGTAGCGGATCAGGTACTGGTAATAGGCTTTGCCATCGGGCACGCCTGCAATACCGCTGCTGCTGCGGGCTTTGGGCAGGTAGTCTGTTTGCATGAAACTGTGCAGCTTTTCAAAAGCGGGAATGATGTTGTTCTCAATAGCCGCCTTGTACTCCGTAGCCAGGGCGCTGCGCGCGCTGCTGTCAAGTCCTTCCGGCAGTTGCTTCAGGGGCCCGTAAAATACATTGCTGCTGTCTTTTTTGGTGAGGGCGGCCAGTTGCGGTATCACTTTTACAACCAGCGCTTTGGGTAGTACATAACCGCTTGCTTCACCGCGGCGCATATTGGCAATTGCGCTGTCGGCCCATTGCGCAAAACTTTTCATGCGCTGCATGAACTTTTCATAGTCCTCCTTTGTCTTGAAAGGCTGGGCGCTGGTGCCTGAGCCCAGTTGCGGCAGCGTAAGCGTAAGGGCGGTGAACTGGTTGATGGGCATCAGGTTATCATGAAAAGTAAGCCCCTCTTTAATGATGTTAAGCTCCCAGCGGGCAATATCATAGCTGATGCGGTCATTAGGAGTTAAAGCGGCTGTATCCACCTTATCCAGCTCCTGCAGGTAGCCGCTGGCAAAGCTGTCTACATGCTGGCGGAAACTGTCGCTGATATCGATGTGCAGCAGGTTGTCAAACTGGTGTTCCCCGTTAAACGTGGCGTCTATCGGGAAGAGCTGCATCTTCTCTTCAAAGTAGCGGTCTATGGTATTATGAAGCAGGTCGGCGGCATTGGTATCATGCTGTGGCTGCGGGCCACAGGCACCCAGCAGCAGTGTTCCGGCCAGTAACAGAACGGAGGGTCTTAGTGTAGTCATTGGTGTGGTTTACACTAAAATAAAAAAACACTCCGAAGAATCGGAATGTTTTATATAGAACAGTGAACAATGAAAACTCTTTATATAAAACAGTAAAAAGTAAGCGATTACTCGTTACTGCTGATATGTTTTATTGATTATAAAGATTTTATGCGCAGGCTGCGGAAAGATACATTGTTACCGTGGTCTTGCAACAGGATGTGTCCCTCGGGCCATAAGCCGAAATTTTTCCAGTTTTTGTATTTGCTGATGGCTACCAGGTCTTTGAACTCCTGTGATCCGCGTTCATACTCCAGTACTTTAAATCCGTTCAGCCAATGTTCCACATGGTTATTTCGTAATACAATAATACGTCCTTTATTCCATTCTCCAATCGGTTTCAGTGCTTGTTTTATCTGTTTCCTTGGCATAAGGTCGTATAATGAGGCCAGGGTGCGGTTTCCGTTGCGGCCCAGCTTGGCATCCGGGTGCTTCTCATCATCCAGCACCTGGTATTCCAGGCCGATCGCCGATTTACCGCCGGTCTCATATACTTCCTTCACAAAGTACTTTAAGCCGCTGTTGGCGCCTTCCGTAAGTTTGAACTCGAATTCCAGCTCAAAGGCACTGTATTCCTTCTCGGTAACAATGTCCCCGCCGGAACCCATTTCATCGCCGTTAGACTGGTGGATGCTCAGGGTGCCATCATCCAGGGTCCAGCCCTTGGTAGGGAAAGGTTTGTTGTAAGCGCCTCTCCAGCCTCTATTGGTCTTGCCATCCCACAGCAGTACGTAGCCGTTCTTTTTCTGCTGGGCGGAAAGCTCGTTGGCTACGTTGTTCACCACATAGATATCGTCGTAAGGCGAATACTGCGACGCAGCCGGATCTTCTATGATGCGGATATTGCGCCAGCGGATATTCTTGCCTGCATCCTCTGTTTTATTCCCAATGCTGTGTACCTGCAGGGCAATAAAGCCTTTAGGGAGGGCCGTATCCACCAGGTGAGCGGTGGGTACTCCATTTACCCATGTACGGATCTCAGCACCCCTGCATTCTATACGGTATTTGTTCCACTCGGTCTTTTTAAAGGCGTTTTGTCCGCCCGGGTTCAGCTCCATCGGGTATTGCCAGCCGCGGCGGCCTTCTTCGTATATGCCCCCGCTCCAGCGCCTGTCAGACGGGTCTATTTCCATCTGGTAGCCAAACACACGGCCGTTCTGGTAATCAGCCCGGCTCTGGCTGCGGAACTGGATGCCTGAATTGAATTCCTTATCCAGCTTAAACTCCAGTTCCAGTATGAAGTTGCCATAATCTTTTTCAGTGGCCAGGAAAGAGTTGGGTGTTTGCAGTACCGTTGTTCCCACAATCTCATTATTCTGTACACTGTATTTTGCGGTACCTCCCAATTGTTTCCATCCTTTCAGGTTTTTGCCATTAAACAACGGCGTCCATTGCCCTTTTTTAACGGGTGCTCCGGCGCTTGCAACGCCATGTAACAGCATTAAGCTGCTGCAAAAGATCAATATTTTTCTCATTACGTGTAATTTATCGCCTGCTTTTCTGGCTGGTCTGTCCTCGCCTTAACTGCGCAGTGTCACTCTGTTATGCTGCCCTCTCTGCCGGGCTTAAACGCTTCCAAATTATAAAATGCCCACTAATTACACAACCGATTGCATTAAAAATGTGATGAGCGGAAAATCGATTTTGCAAGGGTCTTGTGCAAAGATCTGAATTACAGCCTATACCTGTTTAATTATCACTGCAAACGATTGCGCTGCGGTTCCCTATAAAACGCAAAAGTAAAGCGCTTTTATATTTTCTTTGCGGCATGGAAACGCTATTACAACAGATCACCGAAACTGCGTCCTGGTTACGGCAGTTCAACTATCACCAGGCAAAGGTGGGCATTGTGCTGGGCACAGGCCTCGGACAGCTGGTACATCATATCCGGATAGAGAAAAGCATTCCCTATAACGAGATACCGCATTTCCCGGAAGCCACGGTAGAATCGCATAAAGGCCAGCTTATTTTCGGCCATATCGGCGATACGCCGGTGATAGCCATGCAGGGGCGTTTTCATTACTATGAAGGCTATACCATGCAGCAGATCACCTTCCCGCTACGGGTTTTGAAAGCACTGGGAGTGCAGCAGCTGCTGCTGAGCAATGCCGCCGGCGGCATGAACCCTGCCTTTAAGAAAGGCGACCTGGTACTACTGGAAGATCATATTAACCTGCAGCCGGAAAGCCCGCTGCGCGGCTTAAATGCGCCCGCCTTCGGTACCCGGTTCCCGGATATGAGCTGTCCTTATGACAGGCAGTTAGGTCAGCTTTTACAGAAAGCTGCAGCAGCCAACGGCACTGCCCTGAAAACCGGCGTATATGTTTCCGTTATGGGCCCCAACCTGGAAACCAGGGCCGAATATCGCTTCCTGCGCATGATAGGGGCCGATATGGTGGGGATGAGCACCGTGCCCGAAGTAATCGTGGCTAACCAGCTGCAATTACCCTGTGCCGCCGTATCTGTAATCACAGACGAATGCGATCCGGATAACCTGCATCCTGTTTCTATCGAAGAGATCATCGCAGTAGCCGGTAAAGCAGACGAAAAACTGAGTGCCATATTTGCTGCCGTGATCCGGCAGATAGGGGCGTAGCATAACTGTATGAGTGTAAAAAGGAATGTCCCGCCTTGGCGGGACATTCTTATCTGCAGTGCTGCATAGCTTTATTTTTTGTCATCCTCGTCTTCATCCTCATCATCCTCTTCGTCTTCCTCAAAATCATCGTCCTCATCCCCGTCCTCGTCTTCGTCATCATCATCATCATCATCTTCTTCTTCATCATCATCTTCTTCCTCATCTTCATCCTCCTCGTCTTCATCTTCATCACCGTCTCCGTCATATTCGTCAATATCTTCCAGTTCGTCTTCGTCTTCTTCCTCTTCGTCCTCATCGCCACCCCAGGTGGCGGCAGCGTTAACATCCGGCGCTTCCTCTGTTCCCGTTTCTTCTGTTCCTGCTTCTTCGGGTGCTGTGTCTTCTGTTTCCGCTTCCTGCGCTGGTGCTGCATCTTCCAGCGGTGGTGCAGCGCCGGGCTCATTGGGTTCCACAGGTTCGCCTGTCTCCGGTGTTTCCGGTGTTTCGTTCTCTTCCACGTCAGGTATCGCTACGTCCTCATGTATGGTGATGGTAGGAATGTAGGCATCTTCCAGGAGTTCGCCGTTCTCAGACACTACCAGGCTGCTGCCATTGTCGTGCTGGAAAGCTTCGTCCGTAATAAGTGTGGGCTGGATTACTTCTTCGTCAAATACCTCTTTCAGCTTGGGCAGATCGGCGGGAGAGTTCAGTCCGAAATAGTCCATAAACGCCTTGGAAGTGGCATACAGCAAAGGTTTACCCGGCAGGTCTTCACTGCGGCCGGAGATAACGATCAGCTCTTTTTCCAGCAGTTTCTGGATGGAGTAATCAGAGCTTACGCCGCGTATATGCTCTATTTCTCCTTTGGAAATAGGTTGTTTATAGGCGATGATGGCCAGGGTTTCCAGTGCGGCAGTAGACAGGCGTTTCAGGAATTTCTCACCGTTCAGCTGCGCTACCGTCTGGTAGTAGTCTTTTTTGGTCAGGAACTGGTAACCTCCCCCGCTTTCCCTTACCTCGAAGGCATAGAACTCGGAGTGGTATTTTTCCCTGACGGCTTCTATGGCGGCCTCCACCTGGTCCAGCGTAGCGCGGTCTTCCAGGAAGGCCAGTGCATTGTTCAGCAGATCCACAATTTCCAGCACCGGTAACGGACGGTCAGCGGCAAATATCAATGCCTCTACGTGCGGTATGATCTGAGAGATTTCCATAGTTGTGATTTTTTTGCAATGTAGTTGGCACATTGCAGCCGTAATGAAAAAGCGTCAAAGACTGAAAGTTACAGTCTTTGACGCTATTGAGGAAATGAATTTTTCTGCTGTTGATTTGATGTGAATAAGATCCGTTTTATCAGCCGGCCAGTGCTGCAGCACCGCTCACGATCTCGGTCAGCTCTGTAGTAATAGCTGCCTGACGGGCGCGGTTGTAAGACAGTTTCAGGTTACGCAGCAATTCGGCTGCATTCTCTGTTGCCTTATCCATAGCCGTCATACGGGCGCCATGCTCAGAAGCATGGCCATCCAGTATGGCTTTGAAGAACTGGGTGTTCAGGATCTTGGGCATCAGTTCTGCGATCAGGACTTCTTTCTCCGGTTCGAAGATGTAATCTGCCTTGATCTTCTGTTGTCCTTCTTTCTGCGCTACTTTGGCAATAGGCAGGAACTGTTCGGTGGTATATACCTGTGTAGCGGCGTTCTTGAACTGGCTGTATACCAGCTCTACTGCATCGTAGTCACCTTTTATGAAACCGTTCAGGGCAATGGCGGCAGCCTGTTTTACATGATCAAAGTTCAGATCTGCGAACAGGTGCCAGTATTGATCATTGATCTTATATCCGTTTTTTGCAAAGTGCTCATAACCTTTCTTTCCGATAGGCATGATCTCTACCCGTCCTTTGGCATACTGCTCCGCATATTTTTCACGGATCAGCTGTTTGGCCAGCTTTATCAGGTTGGAGTTATAAGCGCCACACAGTCCGCGGTCAGAAGTGATCACCACGATCAGTACCTTTTCTACCGGCCTTTCGGCTGCCAGGGCCATTTCAATATCGCCTTCCGTGTTGGAAACGATGTTCTGCAGCATTTCCTGGAGCTTCACGGCATAAGGGCGCATCAGCAGGATGGCGTCCTGTGCGCGTCTCAGCTTGGCGGCGCTCACCATTTTCATTGCCTTGGTGATCTGCTGGCTGGATTGTACTGATTTTATACGGTTACGAACTTCTTTAAGCTGTCCGGACATAGTGATATTATGGATTTCAATTCGGCTGCAAAGGTAAGTAATGCAGGCATAATTAAGAAACCGGAATGAGGATTATTTATTGGCTAACTACCAGATTTAGAATCAATAATTTACAGATTATCACAACTCTATACGGGTGCCCAGTACTTTCAAAAAGGCAGCTATCCACTTCGGATGAGCCGGCCAGGCAGGGGCGGTTACCAGCAACCCGTCGGTCACCGCTTCATCAATGTTCACGTGTTGGTATTCTCCTCCGGCCATGGTCACTTCCGGGCCTACGGCGGGGTAGGCGGTGAGCTTTTTGCCCCGCACCACATCTGCCGCCGTCAGGATCTGTATGGCATGGCAAACGGCTGCCACCGGTTTGTTACCGGAAAAGAAGTGTTTCACCAGCTCTATTACCTTTTTATCCAGGCGCAGGTATTCGGGCGCCCGGCCTCCTGCAATCACCAGCGCGTCATAGTCTGCCGGCTGTACATCCGCAAAAGAGGCGTTTAATGTAAAATAGTGGCCCCGTTTCTCGCTGTAGGTCTGGTCTCCCTCAAAATCATGAATAGCGGTGATCACCTTTTCCCCGGCTGTTTTGTCCGGGCATACTGCATGTACTTCATGCCCTACCATCTGCAGCATCTGGAAGGGTACCATTGTTTCGTAATCTTCAGCATAATCGCCGGTGAGAAAGAGAATCTTTTTTTGGGACATAACACATGAAAGTTTTAGACACAATTAAGATACGACAAAAAAAAGTTTGAGGGTTTGAAAGTCTGAGCATGCAACCTTATACTATCAGGCCACCATCAAACTATCAAACCCTCGAACCCTCAAACTTTCAAACCCCCAAACAATTTTAGCGTCAATATCCCGTATTCTGCGGGAAATCCTGCGGGTTGCTCACCCTGTCTATCTGGTCCTGCGGAATGGGGCGCCGCATATGTTTGGGCAGGATATTGACGGAGGCCTGCGGATGGTTATGCGCCCGTACCCTTTCCAGCAGTTTCCCGGTACGTACCAGGTCAAACCAGCGCAGTTGTTCACCTACCAGTTCGCGGCCTCTTTCGTCCAGTATAAAATCGATGTTCAGCTGGGCAGGCGTTATTTTCATCGCTTCCCTGTGCGCATTGGTCTCATCGGGTGTGAGGCCTACCCTGGCGGCGCGCATACGCAGGGTATTAACCAGGTTAGCGGCGGTTGTATTGTCGCCTTTCATCATCAGCGCTTCTGCAGCTATCAGGTAATCTTCCGCCAGGCGGAAGGCAATGAAGGGCCTTACACCGGAGGCCTGGTTATCCGGCCGCAATGCGTCTGCAAATTTGTTCAGGGAAGGATACAGCACCTCTGTATAATTACGGGGTGGAACCAGCAGGTAAGGCTTGCTGGCTATTTCGCCATCGCTTACATTGTGACCCGGCATATAAACAGACGTATCGCCCACCTTGAGTTTGGAAGTTGCCACATTGGCTTTCCATACGGTGGTAAAGAATTTTTCATACCGGGTATCATGTACACGCTCAGCATACAATGTGTCCAGCAGGAAAGGCGTTGGACGGAAGCGTTTCCAGGGGGTACCATTGGCCAGGTCGCGTTTCATCCCGGCCAGGATGTCGTACTGCATCAGGAAAAACCTGCTGGCATTGTTGTCGTTAGAGTTGTACAGGGCGTCTGTAGTATACTGTACCGCCCATACGGTTTCTGCATTGTTTTCCTTGCCCTGTGCCCATACCTGGCCAACATCCGGCAGCAGCGAAAAGCTGTAGTTGCTGATCACACCCTGGGCGTATTTGGCTGCGCTGTCATAGTCAGCCGCCTGCCGCGCGGGTGAAGAAGCGCGGGTGAGGTATACCCTTGCCAACAGGTGTTCTGCGGCTGGTTTGCTGGCGCGGCCAAATTCCGGCGACACCGGCAGATTCTGCGAAGCATACCGGAGGTCTGCGATGACCGCATTGTAGATATCCGGCACTGAATCGCGGTGCGCCTCGGTTTTAATTTCCTTATTCTCATGCAGCTGTAAAGGAACCGGTCCGAAGAGCTGCATCAGCAGGAAGTGATAATGCGCCCGGCAGAAACGGGCTTCCCCTACGCCGGTACGTTTTACGGCAGAGTCCAGGCCCGGGATGGCGTCTGCCCTGTCTATCGCTGCATTAGCGGTATTGATCGCCTGGTAGGTAGCGTTCCAGAGTTCCCGCAGGTGTGAATACCGTCCGTCCAGTTGTGAAGTGTACTGGTTGGCAAATTTGAAATCGCCATCAGAGCCGTTGGTATAGGTATCTGTACCAAAAACACTCAGCGTCATTCCGCGTTCAGTACTGTAAAAACTGCGCATGGCTACATAGCCGCCGTTTACTGCGGCGCTGAAACCTGCGGGCGTATTATAGAATTCATCGTTTACATTAGACACCAGGTCTTCTTCCAGCATTTTATTACAGCTTGCTGACGCGATGGCCAGCAGCAGGATCATCCAGCATATTTTCATATTCGTCATAACGTTCTTTTTTACGGTTTAGAAAGTGGCATTTATACCAAACTGCAGCATCCAGGTGGCAGGTACGTCTACTGAGATTGTGGTTACGTCTTCCGGATCAATGCCTTTGTAGGTCTGGCGGTAAGGCGCCAGGATCAGTGGCTGCTTCACGTCTACGCTTACACGCAACGCCTGCATTTTCCAGCGGTCCATCAGGCTTTTTGGCAGGTTGTAACCCAGGCCAATGTTGCGGATCTTGAAGAAGGAGCCGTCAAAATAACTCAGTGTAGTATAGTTATTCGGGCGCTCCTGGTTACGGTTAGGCCGCGGGAAATCATTGGTGGGGTTCGAAGGCGTCCAGTAATCTACGTCCAGGTTGTTATACCTTCCAAAGAGCGTGTTGTAGTTCTGGTAAAAATCACTCTTCACCATATTACCCATCCGTGCAAAGGCTACGATGGAGAGATCAAATCCTTTGTAGGATACGCGCTGTGTCATACCGCCAGACCAGTCGGGCTGCTGTGAGCCCAGGATAGTGCGGTCGTTGGCGTCCAGCCGCTTGTCGTTATTCACATCGTTTAAGCGGATCTCACCCTGGTGTTGCTGGTACACCTGCGCTTCGGCCTCTGTCTGCCAGATGCCTATTTTCTGGTAATCATAGTAAACGGTGATAGGCTTTCCAATGAACCAGGCGTTACCCGGATCGCTTTTATTGCCATTACCCAGGCTCAGGATCTTTTCACGGTTCATGAAGAAGTTAAGATCGGTAGACCAGGTAAAGCCGGAAGGGCTTTGCAGGATGATCGCAGACACGGCTGCTTCCAGGCCTTTGTTCTGGGTAGCGCCTATATTGGTCAGCACACTCGGAAAACCATTGCTGTAGGGTAGCAGTCGGTTCAGCAGCAGGTCAGTGGTCTTTTGTTTATATACGTCCAGGCTACCGTTTATCCTTCCTTTGAACACGCTGAAATCAAAGCCTATGTTGGAGGATGTGGTGGTTTCCCAGGTCAGGTCCGGATTGCGTAGCTGGTTGGGCTGATAACCCAGTACACCCCTGTTATTGAAAGAGTAGGGACTGCGTAGCAAGCCTCCCTGTGTAGCGTAGGGCGGAATACCGGTGTTGCCGATCTTACCATAGCTGGCGCGCAGTTTCAGGTTATCCAGCCAGCTGACGGAACGCAGGAAATTTTCATTGGTCATATTCCAGGCCACGGCCACAGAAGGGAAATAACCCCATTGCTTGCCTTTTGCAAAGCGGGAAGATCCATCCGCACGCAGCGTCAGCGTGATCAGGTAGCGGTCGTCAAACCCATAGTTGATACGGCCCATATAAGAGAGGATGGTCCAGGTGCCCAGCTGGCTGCCGATAGCGGTTACGTTCCCGGCTTCATCCAGGTTATACCACTGCTGCGCTTCTGCGGGAATGCCCCGCACGGAGGCGTTAGACGAATCTTCGCGCTGGCGCTGCACACTGTACAGGGCCGTAATGCCTACGTTATGTTTCTGATGAAATACTTTGTTATACGTCAGCAGGTTTTCCACGGTGTAAGCCAGTACGGTATAGCCATTACGTTGCGCCACGGCGTCGCCACCGGCTATCAGCTGAGTTGTATTATTCTTGCCCTGGAAAAGTCCGTAATTGCTTTGCTGGATATCAGGTCCCACATTCAGGCGGTACTTCAGGCCGTCTGCCAGGTCCACTTCACCATAGAGACTGGAGAACAGGCGGAAGCGGGTGCGGTTCTCCTCCCGGTTACCCGGCACATAATCCAGCAGGGGATTAGGTTGCTGGTTGTCACTGGTCGGGTAAGTGATGAGATTGCCCCCGGCGTCATAAGGAGAGGCGATGGGCAGCATTTTAAGCGCGGCATCCATCCCGTTGTAGGTTTCGCCGCGGCGTTTGCTGTAGGAAGCCAGCAGTGAGGCGCCCACCCTGATACGTTTGCTGATCTCCTGGTCCAGGCTCAGGTGCAGGTTATAGCGCTCAAAACTTTGCAGTTCCAGTACACCCTGTTGCTTGAAGTAGCCACCGCTGGCAGCGTATTTGGTTTTTTCAGATCCGCCGGAAACCCCCAGACTGTGCTGTGTCTGCCATCCGCTGGAGAGCATCAGGTCCTGCCAGTCGGTGTTTACGCCTGCCTTTACGTTGGCGTACTCAGTGGCGTTGAAAATGGCGGCATCAGAAGAATCCGGGTTGTTGTCGTTATAGCGGCCCACCGTACGGTTAGCCTCTCTTCTCATGGCAATGTACTGATTGGCGTCCATCATATCGGTACGGCCCAGGGTGTTGATGATACCATAATTGGCGCTGTAGTTCACCCTCGCCGGGCCGATCTTGCCCTTATGTGTGGTGATCAGGATCACACCGTTGGCCCCGCGTGAACCGTAGATGGCTGTGGCAGATGCATCTTTCAGTACGTCCATGGAGGCGATATCGCCGGGGTTGATGTCGTTCATATTACCGGCATACGGGATCCCGTCTACAATATACAGCGGATCATTACCCGCCGTAATGGATCGGTTACCACGTACACGTACGCGCGGCTCATCGCCCGGCTTGTTACTGTTGATCAGTACATCAATACCCGCCACGCGGCCCTGCAGGGCCTGTTGCGGGTTGGTAACAGATACTTCCTGGATGGCTTTTGCGTTGATGGAGGCAATGGAACCGGTTACGTCTTTCTTCTTCTGGGCGCCGTAACCAACCACCACTACTTCCTCCAGTTTTTTCAGGTCTTCTCCGAGTTGAATGTCAACATTACTGCGGCCGCTTACAGGTACTTCCTGCGTGGTGTAGCCGATGAAAGAGAATACTAAAGTGGCCTGCGGGTCTGCCTGCAGTTTAAACTGACCCTGCATGTCTGTCTGGGTACCGGTTGATTTCCCCTTTACCGATACAGTTACCCCCGGTAACGCTGTGCCGCTTTTCGCATCTTTTACAGTTCCCTGGATAATGTTGGATTGAGCGTGGGTGACGAGGCTGTGGCATAGCAGCAATAACCAGAGCCCCCCCAAGGTGAGCAAGTTCTTCATAGCGTGTAATTCTTATGTTTTTATTTAAGGGTACAAAAAAGGTTTCTACATGGTTCGTACGGTTGAAACGTGGTCCATATTGACAAGTTATGTAAAATATCTTTTTGTTGCAAACGATTGCAATATAAAAGTCGGGAATGACAATAATAAGGGAGACAACTGGTTATGAAGGACAGCTAATTTATAAAAAGACGAGGCCGGTCAGAAATTAAAATTTTCCCTGACCGGCCTTATAAGCGGGTTGGCTGAGGGGCCTGTTTACAGTTCCTGCACTTTGATGTTCCGCCACCTTACTTTGATCCCTCCGCCGGAGTGGATCTGCAGGGCAATCTGCCCGTTGCGGCTGCCTATCTTTTCATCGTCCAGGGTGATCATCTCATGGCCATTCAGCCAGGTGGTTACTACATTGCCTTTTACACGCACCTTCATGGTGTTCCATTCGCCCATTTTCAGGTATTGTTCTTTATCGGCTGTGGGCTGGATCAGCCAGCCGCGGCCATAAGATTCGTAAATACCGCCGGTATGCATACCTGCGGGCGCTACTTCTGCCTGCCAGCCGGTGATCTTGGTACCTTCTATGGTAGAGTGGAAGAATACACCGCTGTTGCCATCGGCCTCCTGTTTGAATTCAAGGGTCAGTTCAAAATCCTTGTAGTCCTTATCGGTACCCAGGTAGCCATATTCTTTATCGGGCCCGCTTTCGCACACCAGGTTGCCCTGATCTACGTACCACTTTTCGGTACCGTAAATTTTCCATCCATCCAGGTTCTTACCGTTAAAAAGAGACTTTGCCTTTTGTCCCATTACACTTGTGGTGGTCAGTATCAACCCGCTTACCAGCAGGCAGGCGCCCAGGCGCCGCCATAAAGACTTAGTTCTTTGCATGTGAAGTATTTGCCCCTTAAGATAAGGGGCAAATTCCAAATTCCAAATAACAAATACCAAATACCAGATCAGGTGTAGCATCGGGAACAAGGTTCCGGTTACTAAGGGTAAAAATCAAAAATCCCAATTTGATCAGCAGCTCCTGTCAGGAACACACTTCTCAAATTGGGATTTGGAATTTGGTATTTGTTACGTTACCTCGCTACGTTTACGGCGCGCTTTTCACGGATCACAGTTACTTTGATCTGGCCGGGATACTGCATCTCCGTCTGGATCTTGTTGGCGATCTCGAAAGAAAGACGGTCTGCATCGTTGTCGGTCACTTTATCGCTCTCAACGATCACGCGCAGTTCGCGGCCTGCCTGGATGGCGTAGGCTTTTTCCACGCCTTCGTGGGCCAGGGCCAGGTTCTCCAGGTCTTTGATACGCTGCAGGTAGCTCTGCATGATCTCGCGGCGGGCGCCCGGGCGGGCGCCGCTGATGGCGTCACAGGCCTGAACGATGGGGGAGATCACGTATTGCATTTCCATCTCATCGTGGTGGGCGCCAACGGCGTTCACCACGGCGGCATGCTCGCCGTATTTTTCGCAGAGCTTGGCGCCCAGCAGGGCGTGGCTCAGTTCAGTTTCTTCGTCAGGTACTTTGCCTATATCGTGCAGCAGACCGGCGCGTTTGGCCAGTTTCGGGTTCAGCCCCAGTTCAGCTGCCATCACGGCGCAAAGGTTAGCTGTTTCCTTAGAGTGCATCAGCAGGTTCTGACCGTAGGAAGAACGGAAACGCATTTTACCTACCAGGCGTACCAGTTCTTTGTGCAGGCCGTGAATGCCCAGCTCTATTACTGTTCTTTCGCCGATGTCCATCACCTGCTCTTCCAGCTGCTTCTTGGTCTTTTCCACTACTTCCTCGATACGGGCAGGGTGAATACGGCCATCCTGCACCAGGCGCTGAAGCGACAAACGGGCGATCTCGCGGCGCAGGGGGTCAAAAGAGGATAATACAATGGCCTCGGGGGTATCGTCTACGATCAGGTCTACACCGGTAGCGGCTTCGATGGCGCGTATGTTACGGCCTTCACGACCAATGATCTGGCCTTTGATCTCATCACTTTCCAGGTTGAACACGGTAATGGCGTTCTCAATGGTCTGCTCTGCAGCGGTACGCTGGATAGATTGTATGATGATCTTTTTAGCTTCTTTGTTGGCCTTTGTCTTGGCATCCTCGATGATCTCCTGGATATGAGCCAGGGCCTGGCTGCGGGCCTCTTCTTTCAGGCTTTCCACCAGCTGGTGTCTGGCCTCTTCGGCGGTAAGGCCGGCCACCTTTTCCAGGCGGCGGATATGTTCTTCCTGGTGTTTTTCCAGGTCATTGCGCTTAATAGCTACCAGTTCCATCTGCCGGTTCAGGTTTTCCTTGATCGCCTCATTCTCCTGTACCTGTTTCTGCAGCTGTTCATTCTTCTGGTTAAGGCTCAGCTCTTTCTGTTTGATCCGGTTCTCTGCATCTGCCAGTTTCTGGTTACGCTGCAATACCTCTTTCTCATGTTCACTCTTCATCTGCAGGTATTTCTCCTTAGCTTCCAGTAACTTATCCTTTTTCAGGTTCTCAGCGCTTATCTGCGCATCTGATACGATCTTCTGAGCCTGTTGTTCTGCCTCCTGTATTTTTTGCTGCGTGTTTTTGGCAAATATCACCTTACCTAACACAATCCCTATGATCAATGCCACCACTGCGGCTATTGTCGTTATAAAAGTAACATCCATACAAAAAATTTAAAATTGAATATATATTGCATTCTTTGCCACCCCCTATCGAGGTGGTGTTAGAACTTGACGCGCGAAAATACAAAAAAGAATGTGCTAAAATGCGACAACACAGGACGGATGAAGGTGCAGACAGATTACTTTACGTGGAATAGTAACAGGGGGTATTTATCAAATAACTTATTATGAGTAAGTTATAAGTAGCATTAATAAAATTATATTACTTCCTGTTAATCTACTTTTTCAAATAATTCACCATTCATCCCAGCACTTTTCCCACCTGCTTTTCCTGCCCTACTTCAGCTGCTCATCCAGCAATTCTTCCAGCCTTTGTAACTTTTCCTGTAAAAAAGGGGCCACGCTTGCCTGGGCCTTTCCCCCGCTGGTTACGGGGTGGGTGGCGTACATGATCAGCGCCATGGCGATGTAATCCTGCAGATCCTTACCCGCATAAGCCGTTTTGAATTCAATGATCTTTTCATTCACTTCCTTCATAATACGGCGTACTTCCTCTTCTTCCTCCGGTTTTATCTTGATCCGGTAAGACCGGTCTGCCACGAATATATTTACGGGAATCAGCTGTTCCATGGATTGTCTTTAACTGTTCAGCAGCGCTATGCACCTGTCTATCTCCTTAATATAGTCGTTGATCCTGTTCCGCATTTCCTTTTTGAAATCCTCATCTTCCTCGGGAGTGGCCGGTTTGCCCGATGCAACACCCGCTATTTTTGCAAGATGCAACTTTTCTTCCAGCATAGCAATAGTTTCCAGCTGCCGGGCTGATTCCTGCTGCTGTAGCTGCAACTGTTCTTTCAACAATGCATTATCAGCCTGCTCCTGCTGTAGCTTTTTCAGCAGCAGGAGCAGCTTATCTTCAATGCGTTGTATGTGTTGCTCTAATGCCATTTATGCCAGACGCGGTCCGTCTTATTTCCTGATCTGTGCCTGTAAACGGGTCTCAAAAGCATTCACCAGCTTGTCCATTACCGCATCTATTTCTTTATCTGTCAGTGTTTTGCGGGTATCCTGGAAGGTAAAGCTCACTGCGTAAGACTGTTTATTGGCGCCCAGTTTTTCACTTTCAAAAACGTCGAAAAGGTTGATATGTTGCAGCAGCGGGGATTTTACACCGCGGGCGGCTGCTTCCACATCTGCAAATTTCACCTGCTTGTCCAGTACCAGGGCAAGGTCCCTGCGTACGGTCGGGAACTTTGGAATTTCACTGTAAAAGTTATCCTTTTTTGGTAAAGCCGCCAAAACTGATTGCCAGTTGATATCAGCAAACCATACCGCCTGTTTGATATCGAACTGCTTCAGTTTCTGCTGGGCTACGGCACCCAGGGTTACCAGTTCTTTGCCGTTGCCCTTAATGAGCCAGGCGTGTTGCAGGCCGTGGGCCTCTTTCTCTGCCCATTGCAGGGAAGTAATGCCCAGTTGCGCCAGTATATTGCTCACATACCCTTTCAGGAAATAGAAATCTACCGGGGCGGCCTTGTACAGCCAGCTCTCCGGGCGTTTGGCGCCGGTGAGGTACAGGCTCAGGTGCTCGGTTTCCTCGTATTTGCCGGGGGCCTGTTGCCGGTAGGTTTTACCGAATTCAAAGAACAGGAGGTCCTCATTTTTCCGGTTCAGGTTATAAGACACGCTTTCGAGGCCGGTTTCCAGCATGGAAGGACGCATTACATCCAGGTCTGCGCTCAGGTTATTGATCATTTTCACCGTATGCTCCAGCACTTCGGGCGTAAAATATTTGCTGTTGGTGATGGAGTTGGTGAAGATCTCTTTGAAGCCGTTGGCCGCCAGGTAGTCGGCAATCTTCTCCCGCACGCGCCCCTGGTCGGGACGGGCAGTGATGGCCGGGGTGATCAGCACCTGGGACGGGATCTCTACATTATCCAAGCCGTCTATACGCATGATCTCTTCCACGATATCAGCCGGGATGGCGATATCCGGTTTGCTATAGGGCACGTTCACACGGAGGCCTTCGGCTGTTGTTTCCAGTATCTCAAATCCAAGGCTGGCGAGGATATGTTTGATCTTATCCTGGCCGTAGTCCTTACCGCTCAGCTTTTTAATATAGTTCCAGGTAGCGCTTACTTCTTTTTTAGGTTGTGGCTGGGGATATATATCCACCACATCGGAGGCCACCTGCCCGCCTGCCAGCTCACAGATCAGCGCTGCAGCGCGTTGCAGGGCAAATACGGTATTGGAAATGTCCACGCCTTTTTCAAAACGGGTGGCCGCGTCTGTGCGCAGGCCGTGACGGAAGGAACTGGCGCGGATACCGGAAGGGCTGAAACAGGCGCTCTCCAGGAAGATGTTGCTGGTGGCGTCTGTCACGCCGGAATGTAGTCCGCCGAATACGCCCGCAATGCACATACCTTCGCTGTTGCCGTTGCAGATCATCAGGTCTGCGGCATCCAGCTTGCGCTCTTTCTCATCCAGGGTCACAAAGGGAGTGCCCGCAGGCAGGTTCTTAACGATCACATGGTTACCGGTAATGGCGGCGGCATTAAAAGCGTGCAGCGGCTGACCGGTTTCATGCAGTATGAAATTGGTGATGTCTACTATATTATTAATAGGCCTTACCCCGATGGCCAGCAGTTTATTCCGCAGCCAGTCAGGAGAGGGCGCTGTTTTTACACCGCTGATGGAAATACCGGCATAACGGGGGCAGGCATCCGTATTCTCTATGGTAACGGTGATGGGTAAGGGTTTGGCGGCTTTGGGCAGTTCCGGGATAGCCGGCAGCTTTACCTGGTATTGCCGGGTGTTTTCCAGGTTATTGAAATAGGCGCAAACGTCGCGGGCCACGCCTATATGGCTCATGGCATCCATGCGGTTGGGGGTGAGGCCTATTTCGTATACCCAGTCCTGTACCACGTTAAAAACTTTTGCGGCGGGCGTACCGGGTACCAGGGCTGCATCCAGCACCATGATGCCTGCATGGCTGCTGCCCAGGCCGATCTCGTCTTCGGCACAGATCATTCCTTCGCTTTCTTCCCCGCGGATCTTTGCCTTTTTCATGGTCATGGGCTCACCGCCCAGCGGGTAAATGGTAGTACCGATGGGGGCCACCACCACTTTCTGGCCAGCAGCCACATTGGGGGCGCCGCATACCACGTTCAGGGGGGTGCCGCTACCGATATTTACGGTCGTAAGTTTGAGCTTATCTGCATTAGGGTGCTGGGCAACGGTCAGTACTTCGCCTATTACCAGCCCTTCAAGGCTTCCTTTGATGGACTCAAACCTTTCCAGGCTCTCCACCTCCAGGCCTATACGGGTTAAAATAACAGACAGATCCTCCGGCGACGGCTGCACCGGCAAATATTCACAAAGCCAGTTGTAAGAAATAGTCATTTTAATTAATAATGTGGCTGTAAAGATAGTATAAAAGTCCATAGACGGTGGTCCATCGTCCATGGTTCATTGTGCCTTAGAAAAGGTCATTTGAGCATGCAACAGGACACCGCAGGAGAATTTTTTGCGGTTTGACAACGTTATTTGATGGAGATTGTATGGAGGATGGACCATAGACAATGGACTAATCCACACAAGCAAATTGTGGAAAATCTTTTTACACAAAGTGTGTGAATAATCGGACCTTTGCAGGGTGTTTTTACTTCATTTAGTGGATAACCGGATACGAGTCAGTGGATAACTGACATTTTGCGTGTGAATAACCTGTGTGTTGGGTTTGATAAATATAATCCGGTCATCGTACGGCTTAAATGAAAAAATGCCTTTACCTTAGTTTTTACGGCTCAAAAAAGTTTACAATTTATTAAAGATGACTTAACACTGATACAGAAAAAATTGTGTAGCGCCGGGGGCATTAAGAGTCATGACAGTAATCGTTTTCGTTCATTTTTTTTAACTTTTTGCAATATAAATGGATCTCAATCTAAAGAAAGACCGTAATGTACGTAGGAAACCGTCCATTGATGTGTCCTCCATGGTTTATGGAAAAATACCCCCTCAGTCCAAGGATATGGAAGAAGCTGTACTGGGCGCCATTATGCTGGAAAAGGGTGCTTTTGATACAGTTATAGAGATCCTGAAGCCAGAATGCTTCTATGTGGAAGCACACCAGAAGATATTCGCCTCCATGCAGCGTTTAGCCGCCAAGTCTATGCCGGTGGATATCCTCACGGTGGTGGAAGAGCTCAGGTCTTCCGGCGAACTGGAAATGATAGGGGGCCCATTTTACGTTACCCGCCTCACCAACACTGTAGTATCATCTGCGAACATTGAAGCGCACGCGCGTATCATCCTTCAGAAGTTCATACAGCGTGAACTGATCCGTATCTCCGGTGAGATACTGAGCGAAGCTTATGAAGATACGGCCGACGTATTTGACCTGCTGGACGGAGCAGAGTCCAAACTGTTCGAGATCACCAACAGCCACCTGCGGAAGAACTACGATTCTATCGACAGGGTACTGGTGAACACCATGAAGCGTATTGAAGACCTGCGCAATAAAGGCGATGATATCACCGGTGTACCTTCCGGTTTCCCTTCGCTGGACAAGGTAACTTATGGCTGGCAGCCCAGTGACCTTATCATCCTGGCCGCCCGTCCGTCTGTGGGTAAAACCGCCTTCGCCCTTAACCTGGCGAGGAATGCCGCACTGCATCCCCGCTTCCCGAAAGGCGCGGCTATCTTCTCACTGGAAATGTCCTCCGGGCAGATCGTACAGCGTATCCTTTCCGCCGAGTCGGAGATCAAGCTGGAAAAGATCACCCGTGGTAAGCTGGAAGAATATGAGATGAAGAAGCTGATGACGCATGGTATTGAACGCCTGGCCAAGGCGCCCATCTTTATAGATGATACGCCCGCCCTCAATATCTTCGAGCTGCGTGCCAAATGCCGCAGGCTGGTGCATAACAACGGCGTAGGCATTATCATCATCGACTACCTGCAGCTGATGAGCGGCGGCGGCGAAGGACGCAACTCCAACCGTGAGCAGGAGATCAGTAAGATCTCCCGCGATCTGAAAGGCCTGGCAAAAGAGCTGCACGTACCTGTGATCGCCCTGTCCCAGTTAAGCCGTGACGTGGAGAAACGTAAAGACGGCAACAAGATGCCCCAGCTGAGTGACCTTCGTGAATCGGGTGCTATCGAACAGGATGCCGACATGGTATGCTTCCTGTACCGCCCTGAATACTACGAGATCACCACCAATGAAATGGGCGAATCCAACAAAGGTGAAACCCACGTTCGTATAGCCAAACACCGTAACGGTCAGCTGGATACCATCAAGCTGCGCGCCGTACTGGAATTCCAGCGTTTTGAAGACGATGGCAGCGTAGAAAACCCGGGTGGCGGCAGCAGCAGCCCATTTGCAGGTATGCGTAACCACGGCGGCCCCGGTGGCGATGAAGCCAAACTGTACATCCAGAAAGGCTCAAAAATGAACGACATGAACTTCGAAGACGAAGGCCTTGAAGACGCTCCGTTCTAAAATACCAAGTACCAGATACCAAAATCCAAATACCAGATTCCAACATCCAGATTCCAAATGATCTTCGCGAAGTGCTTCGCGATTTGGAACTTGGATGTTGGAATTTGTTATTTTAGCCCGCCTTTACCCGGTATTTGGTATTGGGATTTTGGAATTTGGAATTTGGTATTTGGATTTCGGTATCTGGAATTTTACACCCGATGTGGCAAAAGTATAAACCGTATTACCAGGATAATTTCCGTTTAGCCTACCCTGTAGTGATCTCCCAGCTGGGGCATACCCTGGTGGGACTGTCAGACAGCATCATCATCGGCCATACCGGTGAAGTGCCGCTGGCCGCCGTATCGCTGGGCAACAGCATATTTACCATCTTCCTGGTAACCGGTATCGGGATGTCTTACGGGCTTACCCCCCTGATTGCGCAGGCCAATGGCCGGGGCGACAAAGCCGCGTGCGGAGGCCTGCTGAGCCAGAGCCTGATCATCAACCTGGTTACCGGACTGCTGCTCTGCGCTGTTATCATTACCGGCAGCCATTACATTCAGTTGCTGGACCAACCACCGGCAGTGGTAGCGCAGGCCAGGCCTTTTCTGCAGTTCCTGGGCGTATCCTTCCTGCCCCTGATGGTATATCTTTCCTTTAAGCAGTTTGCCGAAGGCCTGGGTTTTACCCGCCAGGCCATGAACATTAGTATTATCGGTAATGTTATTAATGTAATAATTGGCATCAGCCTGGTATACGGGTTGTTTGGCCTGCCCCGCCTGGGGGTAATAGGGGTAGGTATCGCTACACTGACAGACCGCCTGCTTATGGGAGTGGCCATGGCGCTGTATGTTTTAAAAGCTCCCCGCTTCAAACCTTACCTGCAGCGTTTCCGTTTTAAGGAGGTCTCCCGGGCAACCATCAGAAAGATACTGGGTATCGGCGCCCCGGTAGCCCTCCAGTATATTTTTGAAGTAAGCGCTTTCAGTGGGGCCGTGATTATGGTGGGCTGGATAGGCGCCAGGGAACTGGCCGCACACCAGATTGCCATCAGCCTGGCCACTATGACCTATATGATGGCCAGCGGCGTATCTGCTGCCGCCGGTATTAAGAGCGGCAATTACCTGGGCGCTGTAAAGTTCCGCGAGCTCCGCCTTTCTGCCATTGCCAGCTATCATATGGTACTGGTGCTGATGGGGACTGCTGCCCTGGTATTTATGCTGGGCAACCAGCTACTGCCCCGTATGTATATCAATGAACCTGCTGTGATCCGGATTGCCAGCGCCCTGCTGATCATCGCTGCCTTTTTCCAGCTGTTTGACGGCACCCAGGTGGTGGGCCTCGGTATCCTGCGCGGGATGGGGGATGTAAAAGTGCCGACTATCATTACCTTCCTGGCCTACTGGGGCCTTGGCCTGCCCATAGGATATGTGCTGGGGATCCACCTGGGCTTTGGCATCCAGGGTATCTGGTGGGGCTTGCTGTTAGGATTGCTGGCAGCATCGGTGTTGCTGTTTGTACGGTTCCAGGTGAAAACGAAAAGGCAGGCGTAGGAGGATTGTGGGGTACGGGTGGCCTTAAAAAAATTATAGGACAAAAGATTGCTTCGCCGCCCCGCGCGGGGCTATACAGTTCCTTGCAATGACGAAACTTAAATGTCACTTCCTCGCAGGGACGAAACTAAAATATCTCCTCCTCCTCCTTACTACAACCTTCTTATTATCAATACTTTACCACAGTTAACCCGGTTGGGGTCCTTTGCCTGACCGGGCTGAAACGCATACTGGTCTTGTGTTTGATAAGAGATGTCTCCTTGTTGAGCCCTTATTCATCCCTTACTGATCCCTTGTTTATTCCTTCCTCATTATATAGGAGATATCTACGGATCTGATTGGTATATAAATGAACTAGGATTGGAATCTCCCAAAATTTCCGTGTGAAAACGCATAAGATTTTCCCCCGGTTTTTCCCGAATTTTGCCCGGCTGGAGCCTGGCTAACGCCTGGCTTAACACCCGGTTTAATACCCGGGCATACCCAGCCAACAACCGGAAAGAACTGATTTTCAACATGGAACTACCTGTTTTTTTTGCCAGAGACCTGGCCCCTGACGCGGCTTCTTATGTAATGGATGAACCCACCTCCAAGTACTGCATACAGGTACTGCGGCGGGAAAAAGGGCAGCAGGTGCTGCTGGCAAACGGGCGCGGACAAAAATTTACTGCCCGGATTACAGACGATAACCGTAAAAAATGCGAGGTGCAGATAGAACACTGTGAAACGGTTCCGGCGCCATCACCAGCCCTCCGAATAGCCATCGCTTTTACCAAAAATGCCTCCCGCATTGAGTGGTTCCTCGAAAAAGCCACCGAAATAGGGGTAACGGGCATCATCCCCCTGCTCACCCAGCGTACGGAAAAGGAGAAATTCAAACAGGAAAGGCTGGAGAACATCCTGGTGGCTGCCATGCTGCAATCGCAGCAGTATTATTTACCGGAGCTCTCCGCCCCGGTGGCATTTGATAAACTGGTACAGGAAAATAATACCCCCCAGCTGTTCATCGCGCATTGTTTGCCGGAGCAGAAGCTGCACCTGCAACAGGCAATGGAAGCGGGAAAAGATACGCTTATGCTGATAGGCCCCGAAGGAGATTTTACCCCGGCAGAGGTGAGCCTGGCCCTGGAAAAAGGATTCCAGCCGGTGTCATTGGGAAATACCAGGTTAAGAACGGAAACGGCAGGGGTGGTGGCGTGTACGTTGATGAAGGCTATAAATGTTTGAAGTTTGAGGTTCGTTGCAGGTTGAAGGTTTAGCACCAGTGCACCTGTTGGGTGACATGTTACTAAACTTGTAACTTTCAACGAACCTCAAACTTCAAACCTCACCTCAAACTAATCTCTCACTTTCGGCTGCCTCAGTTCCACCGGTTTGGCGGCTTTCTTCCGCATCGCCATATTCAGCAGTTCCACGGCAAAGGAGAAGGCCATGGCAAAGTATACGTAATTTTTCAAATTAAGCTCTTCGGCCCTTTCTCCCATCCATCCTTCAATGATGAGGATACCGCCTACCATTACCAGGAAGGAGAGGGCCAGCATTTTCAGGGTAGGATGCTTGTGAATGAAGTCACTGATACGGGGGGCAAACAGGAACATGATGATCATGGCTATGATCACGGCAATGATCATGATGGGGATATGCTGCGCAAGGCCCACGGCGGTAATGATACTGTCAAAAGAGAACACCATATCAATAATGATGATCTGCCCTACCACGTTCAGCAGGGAGGCGCCTTTCTGGCCGCCGCTGCCAAGGGTCACTTCCTCTTCGCCTTCCAGTTTATGGTGGATCTCCCGGGTGGTCTTCACCAGGAGGAAAAGGCCGCCGCCCAGCATGATCAGGTCACGCAGGCTGAAGCCGTGGCTGGCGATGTGAAAGATAGGGTCTTTGGCCCGTACAATATAGCCGATGCACAGCAGCAGTATGATACGAACCCCTATGCCGGTGAACATCCAGATACGGCGGGCCTGCAGGCGTTTGCTTTCAGGCAGCCGGTTCATGACGATAGAGACGAAAATAACGTTGTCGATACCCAGTACAATTTCCATCAGCACCAGGGTCAGTAAGCTGATGAGCGATTCCGTAGTGAACAAGTGTTCCATGATATTTATTTGTTAGCTAAGCCTGCGCAAATTTTCTTTACAATGGTGGGACCTTCATATATAAACCCGGTGTACACCTGTACAAGTACCGCACCAGCCTCCAGTTTTTCCCGGGCATCTGCTGCGGTAAATATGCCGCCGGCAGCAATAATGGGTATCTTTCCGCTGGAGCGTTCGTGGATGTACCTGATCACCGCGGTGGATCTTTCCCTTACGGGAAGTCCGCTCAATCCGCCGGCGCCTATATTGGCCACTTCTGCGGCAGGGGTTTGCAGTCCGTCCCGGCTGATGGTGGTATTGGTGGCCACGATACCGGCAAGACCGGTTTCCTGTACAATCTCGATGATATCGTTCAGCTGATCATCGTTCAGGTCCGGCGCTATTTTCAGCAGTATAGGCTTGGGTTTGCTTTTCTGCGCGTTCAGCAGCTGCAGGTGATGCAGCAGCTGTTTGAGCGGCTCTTTTTCCTGCAGGGCGCGCAGGTTGGGTGTATTGGGAGAGCTTACATTCACAACAAAATAATCCACCACGTCGAAGAGTGCATGAAAGCACTTTTCGTAATCGCTCACCGCTTCTTCATTAGGCGTTTGCTTGTTTTTACCGATGTTGCCGCCGATAATGATGTCCGACCTGCGTTTCTGCAGCCTTTTGGCAGCGGCAACGGCGCCGTCGTTATTAAAGCCCATACGGTTGATCAGGGCCTGGTCTGCCGGCAGGCGGAAAAGGCGCGGTTGTTCATTACCGGGTTGGGCCAGGGGAGTCACTGTACCGATCTCCACAAATCCGAAACCGAGACTGGCCAGTTCGTCGGTATACTTGGCGTCTTTGTCAAAGCCTGCTGCCAGTCCGACGGGATTACGGAAGCGCAGCCCCCATAGTTCCCTTTCAAGGCCTTTCACTTTCGTGTTACACCATGCATTTACCAGTTTGCTGCCCAGTGGCAGGCCGTGCACTAATTTGAGACCACGCATTACGCTGTGGTGAATATTCTCCGGTGGGAAACGGAACAATAATTTCTTGATAAGATGGTACATGTGTGGTGCAAATATAAAAAATTATATGTGCGGATATCTATCTGTAGCATCAGGATCAGTTGGCAGATTGTGTTAGGAGATTGCCGGGAGTAATTCCTATTTTTGTTCCCGTGCTGTCCATTAAAAGTGCCGTAGTCAGAACCGTTGATCATCAAACTTATCCCTTCGTTTATGTCTCTTAGCGGAAAACTGTTGCTGGGGATCCTGTTGTGTAGTTCCCCGCTGCAGGTGTTGGCTTGGGACTGGCATACCAAGGTTACGCTGGTATTAAAGGATCAGCCCTTGCTTGTGGCCTGCCAGGTGTTGGAAAAAGAATATGGTATTCACTTTTCGTATAGCCGGGACCTGGTAGACCTTTCCCGCCGGGTTACCATCTCGATGCGCAACAAGCCGCTTAAAAAAGTACTGGCAGCTTTGTTCGGGCCTTACGATATTACTTATAACCGCATAGGCAACCAGGTAGTGCTTACGGTGAAAGCCACCCCTGTGCGTACTATCAGCGGCTATGTGGAGGATGGCCGTACCGGCGAAAAGCTGATAGGCGCTACGGTATATTGCCCGGCGCAGCAGGTGGGTACCGTTACCAACCAATTCGGCTTTTACAGCCTGACCCTGAAAAAGGATACCAATAGCCTTGCCATATCGTACATCGGTTATGCCCCGCTGCGGTATAGTCCGCCGCCCAGCGGTAACCGTCAGCAGACCATGGCCCTGCAACCCCTGAACAGCCTGCAGGAAATTGTGGTGACAGAGAACATGCATACCCGTTTGCAGGAGCAGACCCAGATGAGTAAAATCAATATTCCCGTGAATGATGTAAAGGCCCTGCCAAAACTGCTGGGCGAGGCCGATGTTATGCGCACTATACAAAGTCTGCCCGGCGTTACCGGCGGCGCAGAAGGCACTGGCGGTATGAGCGTACGGGGAGGCAGCCCTGATCAGAACCTGTTCCTGCTGGATGGCACACCCGTATTTAATTCCGAACATATCTTTGGCATTTTCTCGGTGTTCAACCCGGATATTGTAAAGAATGCTTCCCTGTATAAAGGCGCTTTCCCCGCACGCTATGGCGGCCGCCTCTCTTCCGTGGTAGACATTGCCATGAAAGACGGCAATATGAAGGAGTACCACGGGGAAGTTTCCATCAGCACCATTGCCGCCAAGTTTATGGTGGAAGGCCCGCTATGGAAAGATAAAACCTCTTTCATAATTTCCGGCCGGCGCTCTTACCTGGATATACTGGCCAAACCTTTTGTTGCTGCCGCTTTGGAAGACGAAGGAGAAGAAGGCGATGTGTTTGCCTTCTTTTACGATGTGAATGTAAAAGTAAACCACATCTTCTCTCCAAAAGACCGCATCTATCTCAGCGCATTCGGCGGCGAGGATGCCGTGAGCATAGAACGTGAGTATGATAATACTTCGCAGGACACCGCCGTAAGGAAATACATCGTGAACAACCGCTTTAAGCTGGGCTGGGGTAATCTTACCGGTACCCTGCGCTGGAACCATGTATTTAACCGGCAGTTGTTCTCCAACGTAACATTCAACTACTCACAATATTTCTTTTTAACCAGCTACCGCTACCAGTATGATCACGTTGGCATCAATGAAAGATCAGACCTGTATGGCAGGTATCATTCCCGTATCCAGAACGCGGTGGGCAAGATCGATTTTGACTACCGGCCCAACCCGCAGCATGCGGTGAAATTCGGATTGGGATCTACTACACACATCTTCAAACCGGGCACATACTTTTTTGAGGATCATTCTGATACCCAGTCTTCGCCGGATACTTCCTATAACAATTATAACACGGTGGGGGTTGAAATGAATATGTATGCGGAAGACGACTGGCAGCTGACCCCATCACTGCACCTGAATACCGGTTTGCACCTGGCTGGTTTCCTGGTAGACAAACGTTTCTACTATTCCCTGCAACCCAGGCTGGGCCTGCGATACCTGCTGCCTGCCAACTGGGCGCTGAAACTGGCTTATACCCATATGAGTCAGCCACTGCATCTGCTCACCAACAACGGCACCAACCTGCCTACTGACCTCTGGGTACCTTCTACCGGGAAAGTGAAGCCCATGTTATCCAGGCAGGCAACACTGGGTTTTGCCAAAACAACGGGCAACGGCGGTTATGAGTTGTCGCTGGAAGGATACTACAAAACGATGAGTAACGTGATCGAATATACGGAGGATGCAGATGTATTCAATTCAGCCGGGAAGAACTGGGATGAACAGGTAATAGTAGGTAAGGGGCGCAGCTATGGTGCAGAGCTGCTGCTGGAGAAAAAGCAGGGCAATACGCGGGGATGGATAGGCTATACACTTGCCTGGAGCAACCGCACATTTGCGGAAGTGAATAAAGGCAGCACGTTTCCTTATAAATACGATCCGCGGCACAGCCTGGAATTTACATTTGTGCAGCAGCTGGGAAAACACTGGGAATTTTCTGCCAGCTGGCAGTTTGTGACCGGTATGCCGCTCACATTGCCTACGGCCAGTTATGAGGGCATAGGCGGTTCAAGCCCTTATGAGCCCGGTGTGCAGGATCCGTCCAGGATAGATGCGATAGACCATCGCAATAACCTGAGAACAGTGGCCACACACCGGCTGGATGCAGGTATTACTTACAGCAAGCAAAAGAAACACTGGATCAAGAGCTGGAACCTGAGCGTGTACAACGTGTATAACCAGCAGAACCCGTACTATTATTATTTAAAGACAGATGAGGTGCGGCAGGAAAGATATGTAGCCAGGATGACGCTGCTACCTATCCTTCCCAGCCTTACTTATGCCATCAAATTTTAAAAGCAAGCATTTATGCGTATTATCATCGCCGGTATAATAGCGGGCATCATACTGCTCACTGCCTGTGAAAAACGGGCCAATGTGGAGCTGCCTTATGAAGGCGATAAGATCGTGGTGAACACCATGGTTCAGGCAGACAGCCCGGTGTACGTACGTGTAACGCAAAGCCAGCCGGCCACTATCCTCAATGACCTGGCCTTTAAAGAACTGCCGCAGGCGCATGTAACGCTGCTGGAGAACGGGCTGCCTTTTGCATCGCTCAGCTGGCAGGTAATAGGCGGCCGGGGCTACTTTGTTTCTGATATACCCGCCAAACCTGGTAAGCGTTATGCGGTCCATGTGGCGGCAACAGGCCTGGACCCTGTTTACGGCTCAGACACCATACCCCGGCAGCCGGATATACGCGATCTCTTTGCCAGGAAAACCGGTAACAGCGTTCGCTTAACCTTATCCGATCCCGGCAGTGAGCAAAATTATTACCGTGTACGCATCTACCGTGCAGATTCGGTGAATGGTGAATTGCGCCCTGTAGAAAAACTGGAGTTCCGCGTAGATCCTTCTCTCACCAACAACTTTGGCGATCTCATGAGCGATAGTTACTACGAAGATGTATTGCTCAACGATGACCGTATTAACGGCAAAGCGCTGCAGCTGGTGCTGCAGACAAGGTTCGACGTGAACTTTGAATACCTGATCGCGGAGGTCTGTGCATTAACAGCCGGCGGTTACAAATATCTCCGCTCTGTTAACAACCAGGAAGAAAATGGCCAGGACGGCTCCAATGTGCTTGGGCAGACCATAAGCGTGTACTCTAACATAACGAATGGCTATGGCATTGTTGCCGGCATACATGCAAAACAGATCAGCTGCAAAGTGGAGTAACAGGTATTAGCTTGCTTGCGTCCTATTCACCAATATGATATCTGTTGATGACCTCGTTGATCTTACAGGAAAATTTTACACATTCAGTGATAATAACGGATTCCAGCTCTTTATAACCAGCTGATTCCAGGTGATAGATCTGCGGATAGACTTTTTCTATCATGCTTTTAGTGGCCGCAATCAGGCCATCCTGCAGGTTTACAAGTTGTTCCTGTTCATACATCGCATCCTTATACAGCGGCGACAACGGATTCAATATTTCGTCCCAATCCATAAGATACAGTTTAAGTTGAATAGAGTTTGTTACAGTCAGAATCGGGCTAGTTATTATAGAACAACGGGCAGCGTATTTAGTTCAGTCAGTTTTTCTTTTTGCGTAAATCCACGCTTTTTAAATTCCCGATTTGATTAATGTTTTACATTTTCGTGACGTAGCTTTGTCCCGCTCATCTACTCCGCCGCATGAATGTAGCCGCCCAGCCCTGCCAGGTATTCTCCGCATACCGGTAGCCGGTCACTAAATTCAATCTATCCGCTGTTTAGTAAACGTACCTGTTGCCTTACACATTGTACAGGCGGCGCAATCGTTGTTCTCATAAAAATACTAGCCAGTGCATGGCGGAGTAAAGTGCGCTGGTGTAGTGATGGTTGGCCCGAACCCCGGGTAGGGTCAACCATTTTTCTTAATACATAGCATTTATTAAATCAAATACCTTATGCAACTCAGAAGGCTACAGCCTGCCATTATATTATTATTCGCCGCCCTGTTACTGCATACCGCCGCAAAGGCGCAGCAGGGCTACAAACGTATTGTATCGCTGAACGGCACTATTACCGAGATTATCTGCGCGCTGGGTTTTGAAAAACAGCTGGCAGGTACAGATGTGACCAGCACTTATCCCGCCAGTGTACAGCAGCTGCCTAAAGTAGGGCATAACCGCAATATTTCCGCTGAACCGGTATTGGCCCTGCAACCGGATCTTATCATTGCCACTTCCAATTTCCTGCAACCCGCCGTGCTGGAGCAGTTCAAACAAACCGGCGTGAAGACAGTGGTGTTGCAGCAGGAGTACTCCATAGCAGGCACCAAAAAGCTGATCATGGACGTGGCCACCGCACTGCAGGCGCCCGGTAAAGGTAAGGCATTGTGCCAGCAGCTGGACAAAGAACAACAGGCCTTGCAGGTATTGCAGCAACCCAGGAAAGTATTATTCATCTACGCCCGCGGTGCTGGCACCCTGATGGTAGCGGGCAAGGAAACTCCGCTGGATAAAATCATTACACTGGCCGGTGGCAAAAATGCAGCAGACGGCTTTAAAGATTTCAAACCACTTACAACTGAATCACTGGTAGCAGCCAACCCTGATGTAATACTGTTATTCGACACCGGCCTGCAAAGCGTAGGCGGAGTGAACGGCCTGCTGAAAGTGCCCGGCATTCCGCAAACCACCGCAGGCAAACAGCAAAAGGTGATCGCTATGGACGGACAACTGCTGTCTGGCTTTGGTCCGCGGCTTATACAAGCCATCCGCGAACTGTCTGACAAGCTGAAAGACGCTTAATGCGAAAACGCTTAATGCTTAGCGCAAATAATACGTGAACGATGATGGAAATAGTAAAAGGCAGGCGCGCGCCTGGCATTCAGCTATCAGCCTTAGGCATCCTGTTGCTGCTGGTGATCATACTGGCCACTGGTACGGGCGCCCTGCATATATCTCCTTTACAGGTGATCGCCATTTTGCTGCAGAAGGCAGGGATCCGTTTACCGGCAGACTGCCCGGAGCACCTGACAGCGGTGTTGTGGACGATACGCCTGCCAAGGGTTTTACTGGCGGTGTTAATAGGCGGGGGACTGGGTATTGCGGGCGCTTCCTTACAGGGCTTGTTCCGTAACCCGCTGGCAGATCCTGCGCTGATCGGCGTGAGCTCCGGCGCTTCTCTTACAGCCGCATTGCTGATCGTGCTGGAAACTAAACTGTATGCTGTTTTGCAGGACATGCAGGTGAACGGACTGTTACAGAGCTATGCCCGTCACCTGCTGACCTTCCTGGGTGCTATTCTGACCGTACTGCTGGTGTTTCGTTTGTCCGTTCGCGGTGGGCGTACCATTGTGTCTGTCATGCTGCTGAGCGGTATTGCGATCAACGCGCTTTGCGGCGCCTTCACCGGTTTAATGACCTACCTGGCAGACAATGAACAGCTGCGCAACATCACCTTCTGGACATTAGGCAGCCTGGGGGCAGCCAGCTGGCAAACGGTGTGGGGCGTACTGCCTTTTATGCTGATACCAGCGCTGATGCTGCCCCGCCTTTCGCAGGCCCTGAATGTGTTTGCACTGGGCGAAAGAGAGGCCATGCACAGCGGCGTAAAAGTAGACAAACTGAAAACGCAGCTGATCATCTACGCCACCATGGCGGTGGCCTCCGGTGTGGCCGTGGCAGGGGTGATCGGTTTCATTGGACTGGTAGTGCCGCATATCATACGGCAGATCACTGGTCCGGATCACCGGGTGCTCATACCCGGTGCGGCATTGGGAGGGGCTATCCTCCTTACGCTGGCAGACCTGATCAGCCGCACCATCCTGGCGCCGGCAGAATTGCCGGTAGGTATCATTACCGCTATTGCTGGTGCGCCGGTTTTCATCTGGCTGATATTGAAAGAAAAAAGATCAATGCTGCTGTAATGTTGAATGTAAAAGATATATCGCTTTCCTTTGGTCCGGCGCGTATACTGAACCGTGTACAGCTGCAGGTGAGCGCCGGGGAGCTGCATGTGATCATGGGAGCCAACGGCGCAGGAAAATCTACCCTGCTGCGCGCCATTGCGGGAGAATATATGCAGTATAGCGGCAGCATCCTGCTCAACGGGCAGGAGCTGCGCAGCATACCCGTTAATGAACAGGCCAGGCAGCGCGCCGTATTATCCCAGCAGCTGTCGCTCCTGCTGCCCTTCACTGTTGAGGAGGTAGCAGGTATGGGCCGTTACGTGTACCGTGCTCAGGAAAACAAGTATGATAAAGAGATCATTGCCTATGCGCTGAAACTGCTGCAGGTGTATGAACTCCGGCATCGTGCCTATACCACCCTCTCCGGCGGACAGCAACAGCGTGTGCAGATGGCCAGGGTACTGGCCCAGCTGCTGGAAACGCCTGATCTGCAGGGAACGGATTACCGGGGCCGCAAAATGCTGCTGCTGGACGAGCCGGTAACGGGGATGGATATACTACATCAGCAGTTAAGCCTGCAACTGGCCACCCGCCTTGCTGCGCAGGGGGTGCTGGTGCTCGCCGTGCTGCACGATTTTCACCTGGCTGCTGCCTATGCTCAAAGCATTTCCTTGCTGAAAGACGGCCATGTGCATGCACAGGGGACGCTGGATACGGTATTAACACCCGCACATATCAAAACATGTTTCGGCGTGGATGTATCCGTTTTGCATCATCCGCTTTGTACATACCCCATGCTGGTTACCAACAAAAATATACTAACAATATGAGTACAACAATGACTGCCGGATTGAAAGAAAAATGGATGGCTTTACGCCAGCAACAACCAAAAACCAGGATTCGCGACGGCGCCCGCAGTTTGGCGGTAAGCGAAGGACAGCTGCTGGCCGCCTGTACAGGTGAGCAGGTAATACACCTGAAAAGAGATTTTCCTGCACTGCTGCAGGGGATGCCTGCTCTTGGCCGTGTAATGGTGCTTACCCGTAATGAAAGCTGCGTGATAGAGCGCAAAGGCGTATTTGAAGATGTGCGTACTGACAACCCGCATGCAGGCGTAGTAGTAGGGAAGGATATAGACCTGCGTATGTTCTTCTCAAAATGGGTACATGGATTTGCCGTGCCGGATGATGAAGCACTGGGCTTTAAAAGATCCTTACAGGTGTTTGATGCGCAGGGCAATGCTGTGATCAAGATCTTTGCGGTGGAAGGCACCGACCTGGCCGCGTGGGATCAGCTGGTGGCAGCGTTCCGTGCGGAAGAGCAGGCAGAAAGTATCGTAGTAGCACCTGCTCCTGCTCCGCGCGTGTATGCAGACAGTGTGGATGCAGCTGCTTTCCTGCAGGACTGGTCTGCATTAAAAGATACACATGATTTCTTCCCGATGCTGATGAAGCATAAAGTGTCCAGGATAAAAGCATTGGAAATTGCTGAAGGCCGTTTCAGCCGCCGTGTACAGCACGATACCGTGAAAGTGTTATTAGAGCAGGCAGCAGCACGCAAGCTGGAGATCATGGTGTTTGTAGGTAATCACGGAAATATTGAGATCCACACCGGACCAGTACAGAAGATCGTGGAGATACCCGGATGGATCAACGTAATGGATCCTGATTTTAACCTGCACCTGAAAACGGATGATATCCGCCAGTGCTGGGTAGTAGAGAAACCTTCTGAAGACGGTATCGTTACATCCGTTGAAGTATTTGATGCCAGCAATGAAATGATCGTACAGTTCTTTGGTAAACGCAAACCCGGTATGCCGGAGCTGGAAGCCTGGAGAGCCCTTGTGAAGGAAATTCCAAATTCCAATTAACAAATTCCAAAGTTTGGAATTTGGAATTTGGATTTTGTTATTTGGAATTTCAACTTTTGATTTTCCCTTTAGGGTAAATTGTTTTCCTGATCCGATCATTCTGCATATATACCATCCCGTACTTTTGTAACGCCACTCTCCGCCGGCATCAAACAATAAAATATTTTTCAGCAAAACATAAGGATTGCTATGCTATGTAACCCTACTGTCTGGCCCGTTGTGCCGGCTGCTATCAGCAATGTGTACAACGGGATCAGGCAGGCCAATTGTCATGTCAACTGTACAGAAAAAGCGAAGCATTGCTGATGCAACAGGTGTACGCCTTGATATAATATAAAAAACATGCTCAGATGAAAAATTTTACGCCGCTGTTATTATGCTGCCTGTTTTGCTCAATGCGCAGCATGGGGCAGGATACAACTGTACAATTAAAAGATGTGGTGATCACAGGGCAATACCAGGCGCAGTCTGTTAAACAGTCTGTTTACCGTGTACGTACCATCAGCAGTGAACGGATCCGCCTGCGGGGCGCAACAGATGTACTAAGTGTATTGAACAATGAACTGGGACTGCGTTTATCCAACGATGCTACCCTGGGTGAAACGGACGTAGAGCTCATGGGCATGTCTGGCCAGAGTGTGAAGATACTGCTGGATGGCGTGCCGTTGGTGGACCGTGGCAGCGCGCGACAGAGCCTGAGCCAGGTAGACGTGAATACCATAGAGCGCATTGAGATCGTGGAAGGGCCCATGTCGGTTGTATATGGTACCGATGCATTGGCAGGTGTGATTAACCTGATCACCCGGAAAGGCGGTGGCAATAATTTGGTTGTAACGGCAAGGGTACAGGAAGAAACCGTGGCCAACGAGTACAGGGCCTTTGATGGTAAAGGCGTACACAATGAAAGCCTGGGGCTGCAGTGGAGCGGTCATGGGTGGTTTGCCAATAGCAGTATAACCCGCAATGATTTTGGCGGCTGGCAGGGAAATTATTCCGGCCGCAAAAAAGAATGGCATCCCAAGGATCAGCTCTTTGCCACCGGCAGCCTGGGTTTCAGCGCCCGGAAATGGGAGCTGTGGTATCGGCTGGATTACCTGGATGAAGACATCAGGAGCCTGGGCGATATCAACACCGGTAATTACAGAGCTACCGACCAGCACTTTTATACCAGCCGTTATACGCACCAGGCGCAGGCGGTATGGAGGGCCAGTGATCGCCTGAGTTTCAACGGGGCCTTATCTTACCAGGACTATAAAAGGAAAACGGAAACCACAATCATGGATTTTCGTACCAATACCTCTTCTTTATCTGCTGATGCAGCTGCGCAGGATGTATCCGTATTCAGAATGCTTTTCTTCAGGGGTACCGCGCAGTACAAATTATCTGATGCGCTGACCCTGCAGCCGGGCGTTACCGTACAACGGGATGCGAGCAGCGGGCAACGCATAGCAGGATCGCCGGCTATCACTGACTATGCCTTCTTCGCCTCTGCAGAGATCAGGCCTGCAGCGTGGGTGAATATTCGTCCCGGGGCGCGTTTCAGCAGGAACTCCGTGTATGATGCGCCGCCCCTTATACCATCCGTTAATACAAAGTTCAGCCTCAGTAAAGATTTTGATCTGCGCTTATCATACGCGCGTGGTTTCCGTGCGCCTGCATTGCGCGAGCTGTATTTTTATTTCTTCGATGCCAGCCATGCCATTAAAGGTAATCCCAACCTGAAGGCTGAGTATTCTCATAGCACCAATGCCTCGCTCAGCTGGCAGGTACCCGGTTTGGAATCATGGCAATATGCCATGACATTGTCTGGCTTCTATAACGATTTCAGCAACCTCATAGATATTGGTTATGACGCCGCTGATCCTGCTATCAGTACTTATATCAACGTGAGCAAGTTCCGGACCAGCGGTGGTATGCTGGAACATAAGCTGAGCTGGAAGGCGCTGGAAGCAGGTATGGGTATTGCTTATATCGGCAGGTATAACCGCTTCTCTGATGATACGGCCTACAACAAAACCTTTGCTACGCCCACCTTTACCTGGACGCCGGAAGTGAATGCCAATATCATGTATCATTTCCGCCGTATGGGCGCTACGCTGAACCTGTTCTATAACTACAGCGGACAGCGGCCTGTCTATGAGCTGGTGAATATCGATAACGCCGCAACAGTGCGGCTGGCAAAAACAGCTGGATATCATTATGCAGACCTCACCGCCAGCAAGCAGATCAACCGCTATATCAGCGTAAATGGCGGCGTGAAAAACCTATTTGATGTGGACCGGCTGCGTAATACTTCTGCAGATGTAGGACAGGCCCACAGCACCGGCGGACCAGTACTGATGTGGTATGGCCGTTCCTACTTTTTAGGATTGAATTTCCGCTGGATTAAAAGTTAAGATCAAATAAATATCTATAAGCACATGTATACAAAAAGACCATCCAAGAATGCCATGGTGCAGATGCGCAGGCTTTTTTTATCTCTATCCCTGGTAGCGGCGTTCTGCGCCTGTAGCGATGATGACAACGCCGTACCGGTGATCCCTCCCTCAGAAGGATCGCAGCTGAAACTGGACGGCGGTGGAGGTACCGGTGCGCCCAATTCCGTATTCGTTGACTTCAGCGCAGACAAGCAGACAGCGGTGCCCCGCACCAGCTGGACACTGGGATTTTACTCCGGTGCAGATTACCGTGTGATCCTGAACTACACCGCTTCCACCGCTGTGGTGGCATTGAATAAAACAGACATCAGCCAGGTTGGTCTTGCCGACAGCACGGGTATCAGCCTGGGGCTGGGCCAGGGCCAGGGTACCATGGATATGGTGGATGATGTATATGGTGATCTTGGCAAGACCGCGATCGCCGCTGTATCTGGCACCGATGCAGACAATAAGGTGTACCTGTTGAAACCTGAAACAGCCAGCGCTTCAGATCCCAACACCTGGTATAAGATCAGGGTAAGCAGGAACGGTGATGTATACAGATTACAGTTCGCTAAACTGGGCGCTACTACCATACAGACAGCAGATATCAGCAAAAACGCTGATTATAGCTTTACGTTCTATTCGCTGGAATCTGCCAGGACCGTGAACGTAGCACCGAAGAAAACAGAATGGGACATACAGTGGTCATATGGCTTGTACTTTGCCGGTGGCGGGGCCGCCATGATCCCCTACCTGTACTCCGACTTTGTATATACCAACCGCGAAGCGGGTGTGCAGGCAGCAGAGGCCACTACTGCAGACGGTTTCGATTATGACAGCTTTGCATTGTCTGACGTAAACAACGCAAAGCTGGTATACAGCTCGCAGCGGGACGCTATCGGCAGCAAATGGAGAACTACCTCCGGCGCAACCCTGGGAATCAAAGCTGATCGTTTCTATGTAGTGAAGGATCCCGCCGGTAATTATTACAAACTGAAATTCATCAGCGCGGGAATAGGCCAGGACGGCGGCGAACGCGGTTATCCTGAGATCGCTTACAAACTGTTGAAGTAGGAGGGGGCCATGGTCCATAGTACATAGACCATGGCCTTTATGAATTATAAGTAGCACAAGGCATAAGAGGCAATTACTTAATTGCCTCTAATTGTTTATGCGGGGCATAAACTGTTTACGGACCATGGACTATGGACCATCGGCTCTTCTCCGGTAAAAGTGACAGCATTGCAGGGGGTGGTATGTTTATTGATACAGCCAGCGTATGGACTTCAAAGACTATTATAAAGTACTGGGAGTAGAGAAGAATGCATCAGAGGCAGACATAAAGAAAGCTTACCGGAAGCTGGCGGTGAAGTATCACCCGGATAAGAACCAGGGTGACAAAGCGGCAGAGGAAAAGTTCAAGGAGATCAGTGAGGCTTATGAAGTGCTGGGCGACCCGGAGAAGCGGAAGAAGTACGATCAGCTGGGTGAAAACTGGCGAAATTATGAACGTTACGGCGGCCAGGCCCAGGATTTTGACTGGGGGCAATGGGGCGCCGGCGGACAAACCTATTCATACCAGGGTAACCCGGAAGATATTTTTGGCAGTGAAGGCGGACATTTTTCCGATTTCTTTGAACAGCTTTTCGGGCAGTTCGGAGGAGGGGGAGGACGACGCCAGGGCAGAAGCCGCAGCAGCCGCGGTCAAGATCTTACCGCCACCATGGAAGTGCCGCTGGAAGACGCCTATAAGGGCGGTACCCGGCAGATAGTGGTGAACGGCTCACGGTTGAATGTTAAACTGAACCCCGGCCTGTACGAGGGTCAGGTGATACGTCTTAAAGGCAAAGGTGCGCCCGGCAGGGGCGGTGAGAACGGCGACCTGCTGATCACCGTTAAACTGGCTTCTCACCCCGGTTTTGAACTGAAAGGCCGGGATATTTACGGCGATGTGGATGTGGACCTTTACACCGCCGTAATGGGCGGCAAAATAACAGTGCAGGGGCTGGGCGGACCGCTGAATATGAATATTCCTGCAGAAACAGACAGCGGAAGGGTATTCCGTTTGAAAGGTATGGGAATGCCGGATTACAATAACGCCAGCCAGCCGGGAGACCTGTACCTGACAGCAACAGTGCATATCCCTCAGCATCTTACAGAGAGGGAGAAAGAATTGTTCCGTGAACTGGCCAAATTACGGAAACAGTAGGCGGTACCCCCTGCAGCACCTTTATCGGCTATTTTGGGCTTCCTGACCGGAAACCGTACTGAGCAACCAACAATTGTTGTAAATTTAGCCTTAAACCTTGTACTGAAAAATGATCATTAATGGGAACGGCCAACAGAGCAGGAAGTGCATCCTGATAGCGGATGATGATGCGGATGACCGGGAGTTGATAAAGGTGGCCTTTGAGGAGAACGCCGCAGATGTGCAAATATCTTTCGTAGAGAACGGAGAGGAACTATTACATTACCTGCACCGCCAGGGAAAATACCAGGAGGAGGCACACTACCCTGCTCCCAGCCTTATCTTACTGGATCTTAACATGCCCAAAAAAGACGGGAGAGAAGCACTCAGGGCCATTAAGGAAGACCAGGCGTTGAAATCACTGCCTATTGTTATCCTTACTACATCTACTTCCAATAAAGATATTGCTAAATGCTACGAGCTGGGAGTAAACAGTTACATGATCAAGCCCACTAATTTCACTGATCTTATTCAATTTGCCGGTATGATCTATTCTTACTGGTTCAATACCGTGCAGCTGCCGTTATAGAATCCTTCTGAAGAGGTCCGTTTCCCTGGCCCATTCAACCATAAAGGAGGTCAGGAAATAACCCGCAGACAGGATCATCAATCCTACACCGGTAATGCCAATCTGGAAATATGCTTTAACACTAAGAAGACCAGCTTCACCTGCGGCATAGGAAAGTAAGGCAACGAGCGCTCCCATCACAAGGGTAATCAGGGCGGTTCTTTTCATGAAAACGAGGTTAGAACGTAAAAGTATCGCATGAGCGGTGAAGGTAGTACTTTTGTGTTATAAAAAAGGGAAATATTTGGGATTTCCGCTGATAATGATAAAGATGCATATTCCTAATGTATTTATACTTTAACCTAACCCTGTTACAACTCATTGGAAAATTGACATCAGCAAAGCGACCGCCTGAACAGGCGGTCGCTGTCTTAATAATCACGTTATGAAAACCCAAAAACAAACACCTCTTCAGGTGTGAAATCGCTTAATGCTGGTGCAATATTAGGTTTTTCTGCCTGTGTGTGTAGTTAATCCACGGTTAAGATGGACAGCTCCCACCACTTAAAAGATCGTCTTTAAAATGCCGCCGTCTGCACGCAGGGATGCCCCGTTGGTAGCGGAAGACAGCGGGCTGGCAATATAGGTAACGAGGTTGGCTATTTCGGCTACATCTGCAAAGCGCTGTATAATGGAAGAAGGGCGCATGGTTTTGAAGAACTCTACTTCCGCCTGTTCGGGCGTGATCTTCCTGGAGGCAGCCACCTGCTTAATGAATTCATCGACGCCTTCAGAACGGGTAGGACCGGGCAGGATGGTATTAACGGTTACCCCGGTGTTCCTAGTCAGTTCTGCAAGGCCGCGGCTTACAGACAGCTGGGCGGTCTTGGTAGTGCCGTAGTGGATCATTTCTTCGGGAATGTTGATCGCAGACTCGCTGGAGATAAAGATGATCCTGCCCCAGTTCTTTTCCAGCATGGCCGGCAGTACATGGCGCGAGAGCCGCACACCACTCAGTACGTTCACTTCAAAGAAACGGATCCACTCTTCATCGGTGATCTCCAGGAAGTGTCTGGGCTCAAAGATCCCGGCGTTATTCACCAGTATATCTACCGCCGGAAGTTGTTGTACCAGGCGTTGTACTTCGTCTGCTTTTGAGAAATCTGCGGCAATGCCTGATATGCTGCTGCCGGGAACCAGCCGGGAGAGCTTTTCTGTTACCTGCTTCACCTTTTCTGCCGTTCTGCCGTTGATGATCACACCTGCGCCTTCCTGCAGCAGCTGCAGGGCGATGGCAAATCCTATTCCCTGGGTGGAGCCGCTTACAAAAGCGGTTTTCCCTTTTAACTGTAAATCCATTTGAAAACTGTTTTTATGTTATATGGTAGCTGTTTACCTGTTATGCAAAGGTCTGTGTTATATTAATAGCAATACGCCAGCATGCGTATACTTTACCAATATTTTACCTTATTTTAAGCAATAGTTATCGAACAGGTTAAGATATGGGTAGTATCAGCCAAGATCATTGAAGTATATTGTTATAGCAATGAATAATTTTATCCCGTTCCTTATAAGTCTTTTTAACCGGGGAAGGGGAAATTTATCATCATTCTTTTTTGAATGGAATACGAATCCATTGAGTGTGCTTTATTGCTGTAAGTCCGAACTACGGCAGGGGCTTTGTATCCCGAACAATGAAAAACAAATAACCAAACTAAAATCTGAATCGTCATGAGTCTTAAGCCGTATTTGCTATGGTTCGTAGCAATATTATGCTGTGTGGGTATTGACGCCTATGCCCAGTCTGTTACATTAAAGGGGAAAGTAACAGACAAGAGTGGTAACCCGGTTATCGGGGCTACCATCAAGATTAAGAACAGTGGTAAAGGCACCACCGCCGGCGCCGATGGATCATTCGAAATTGCTTATGACGGAACAGCCGTGCTGGTGGCTACGGCTATTGGTTTTGACCCGGCAGAAGTAACAGTCAGCAACCAGTCGTCTGTTACCATCACTCTTTCCGAAAACAAGAAAGAGCTGAATGAAGTAGTGGTAACCGCCCTGGGTGTAAAGCGCGATAAACGCGTATTAACCTACAGCGCCCAGGAAGTAAAAGGCGCTACGCTGGCGGCTGCCAAAGAGCCCAATATCGTAAATGCGTTATCCGGCAAAGTGCCCGGTGTACAGATCACCAGCGCTTCCGGTACGCCGGGCAGCGCGTCCAGGATCGTGATCAGGGGCGCCACTTCTTTCTTTGGAGAGAACCAGCCGCTGATCGTAATAGACGGTGTGCAGATCAATAATGACGAAACAGGTAACCTTACCATGGGGCCGGGTACCAACAGGCTGGCGGATATCGACCCGGCTATCATAGAGAACATCAGCGTACTTAAAGGCGCTGCCGCTACTGCATTGTACGGCTCTTCCGGCGCCAGGGGCGTACTGATGATCACCACCAAAAGCGGTTTGGCCAGTGCAGACAGAAAACCCAGGGTGAACTTCTCACAGGATCTTTCTTTTGAAAAGCCCTGGTTCCCCGAAGTACAGGACAAATACGGCCAGGGTGAAAGAGGCGTGTTTTATAACGGTGAAGACCCGGACCAGAAAACCAGCAGCTCCTGGGGGCCGCTGATGGATACTTTAATGGTGAACGGGCAACGCGCCAGGAAGTACAACCAGCTCAAGGATTTTTTCAGAACAGGTATCACATCAACCAGTGCGCTGAGCGTATCAGGCGGCAACGGTAATTCCGATTACCTGATGTCTTACTCATATATTAACCAGACAGGTACCGTGCCTGAAACAGATTATAAAAGGCATGCCCTCTTTGCAAAATACAACACCAAAATACTGAGTAACCTGAACAGCACTTTCCAGCTGAATTATTCCAGCTCTACCAACGACCGGGCGCCGGAAGGGTATACACTGGAAAGCCCTATCTGGACAGTGTATACAGCGCCTATTTCATGGGATCCCAAACCCGCGCTGAACCCTGATGGTACACAGCGCGTGTTCCGGTACTCCAGGAACAACCCTTACTGGGCAGTGGAGAATATCACCAACAGGGCCAGGGTGAACAGGTTCATACCCGTAATCACCTTAAACTACAGCCCTTTCAGCTGGCTGACCATTACAGAACGTGCAGGAGCTGATCTTTACACTGAGCAGGATAAATACCTGGAAGCTATCGGCTCCAACTCCAATCCCCTCGGTAAGATCATTGAGCAGAACATTACCTTCAGGCAGTTTAATCATGACTTCATTGTGAATGCCAATAAAACGTTTGGCGATTTCAATGTAAGCGTGCTGCTGGGTAACAACGTATTCTCGCTGTACAGGCAAACAACAAACGCCACGGGCACAGGGCTGAGCGTGGAAAACTACGAGAACATTAACCAGGCCTCCAATATTTCCTTTATCGATAATGAGGTACGCTCGAGAAAGGTTGGCTTCTACGCACAATCCAACATAGACTATAAGCGGATGCTGGTGCTTTCGCTGACAGGCCGTTATGATGGCAGCTCTGTATTGGCGCAGGATAATTCCTTCTATCCCTATGGTTCAGTAGCCGGCGGATTTATCTTCTCTGAACTGTTGTCACCCTCGCTTTCCAACATCATCAACTTTGGTAAGGTAAGAGTGTCTTATGCAATAGTAGGTAATGATAACGTGTCGCCATATTCACTCAGCACACCTTTTCAGAAACCAGACGGCATGCCGGGTTTGGGCGCCATCACTTTTCCTTACCAGGGGCAATCCGGTTACCTGCTGTCACAAACATTGGGTAATCCCTACCTGCGTAACGAAAAGCTGAATGAATTTGAAGTAGGCCTGGAAACAAACCTGTTCAATAACCGCATAGGCCTGGAGGCTTCTTATTTCAACAAGAAAACAAAAGATGGCCTTATCCCCGGTGTAGCAGTGGCATATTCTACCGGGTTTACCGGCACTACGGTGAACTCAGCGCGCATGTCCAACAAGGGCGTGGAACTGTTGCTGAACGCAAAACCGGTAGTGGGCAAGAACTTCAGCTGGGACTTCACTTTCAACTTTACCAAGATCAGTAACAAGGTGCTGTATATATACAATGATATGGAGCAGCTGGGCAACGGGTTTACCACCATCGTGGTGGGGCAGCCCTATGGCGTGATCATGGGCAGCTCCTTTAAAAGGAATGAACAGGGACAACTGATGATAGATGAAACGGGCCTGCCTTTTTCTGATGGCAGTATCAACAATATCGGTAACATTACGCCAGACTGGACGGCCGGTTTAACCAATACCCTGCGGTATAAGCAATTCAGCCTGAGCTTCCTGTTTGATATGAAGAAAGGCGGCGATATACAGAATAACGTAGATGGATATGGTTATTTCTATGGCACACCAAAAATAACTGAAGACAGGGCAGACAGGGTAGTAGAAGGTATCAGCGTGGTAGATAACAAGCCGAATACAATTTCGGTTTCCGGTATGGATTACTGGCGCAGGTTAAGCGGGGTTACTGAAGCGGTGATACAGGATGGTACCTACATCAAACTGCGTACGGTTACCTTCAACTATGATTTCGGCAGAACACTGTTCCCGAGAAGCTTCCTGAAGTCGGCCTCCTTTGCAGTAACCGGGCGTAACCTGTGGATACACAGCCCGCACTTTACCGGTGGAGACCCGGAAACCAGTCCGTTTGGCTCCAATAACGGATCGCAGGGCATTTACTCCTTCTCCACACCGACTTCCCGTTCCATCAACTTTTCACTGAAAGCCAGTTTTTAAGCCGGCGCAAAAATATTAACGGATGAAAAAGATATCATTGATCATAGCAGTTGCAGGATGTGTATTTACAGCCGGTGGTTGTAAAAAGTTCCTCGATGTAAACAAAGATCCCAACAGGCCGGAATCAGTACAGGAATCAGCCTTGCTGCCCCCGGTGGAAGTAGCCCTTTCGCATGGCTTATACGGCGGTAATGCCGCCATTATTATACAGGAGTACCTGCAGACTATTGCGTTGAACCAGCCGGTACCCAATGCAGGAACCTATTTCCAGCTGCATACCGATATTGATGTGGACTGGAACGTGTTGTACGCCACCTGCCTGACCAATATGAACAGGCTGGATGCGGTAGCCAAAACCAACGGCAATCCAAACTACCAGGCCATTGCCAAGATACTGGCCGCCTATACCTGGGGCACAGGCACGGATATGTGGGGCGATATTCCCTTTTCACAGGCGTTGGGAGGTGAACAGCAGTATACACCCGTGTACGATAAACAGGAAGATATCTACAAGGGTATACAATTGCTGCTGGACAGCGCTATTGCGCATATTGCAGAGCAGGGTGCAAAAGCGCCCGCAGGCGATGACTATTTCTACCAGGGAGATATGAGCAAATGGGAAAAACTGGCCTACACACTGAAAGCCCGTTATTACATGCACCTTACCAAAGCGCCCGGCTACAACGCCGCCACACAGGCAGATCTTGCACTGGCAGCGCTGGAAAAGGGTATGGCCTCCCATGATGACGACCTGAAATTTCCCTACGCAGGTATTGCGGGACAGGAAAATGTGTGGTACACTACATTCCTGCCAAGTTCTACTTTGATACTGGCATCCGGCATTGTAGATTCATTGAAGGCGCATGACGATCCCCGTTTACCCAGGATGGTGAGGCCCGCCAGGCAAACCGGTTTGTATACCGGCCGCCAGATCGGTGCAATAGACATTGGCAGCCTGGAATCTTACTCCATCCCTACGGATTTTTACCAGGGGCCCGGCGCCAACAACTACATGGTGACGTACCTGGAAGCCTTGTTCCTGAAAGCAGAAGCCACCCTGATCAAATCCGGCGCTACCGCCGCCCAGCCTATTTACCAGCAGGCTATACGCGCGCATATGGAAAAGCTGGGTGTGAGTGAGGCTGCAATAGATACCTACCTTGCTGAAAGGGGCACGCTCAGCGCAGGAGATGCATTACGCCTGATCATGACGGAAAAGAAAGTGGCCAATTTTCTTAACATAGAAAACTGGGTAGACTGGAGAAGAACAGGTTATCCTGCCATGACCAAAGTACCGAATGCCTTGTCTGACATACCCCGGCGCTTACTGTACCCGCAGAACGAGATCATCGCCAACCCGCGTCCGGAGCAGGGCGCGAAGCTGACAGACAAGATGTGGTGGGATCAGTAAATATGCATACACTTCTTGATAGTATAAAGAGGCTGTCCGGTATCAGGGCAGCCTCTTCCTGTTTTAAAGCGGCAGATTTTACTATTTTTACGGCTATTACAACTATCAGCGGTAAACTAAAACCATATTCACGTAATGGAGATGATCAAAGTTTTAAAGAAATGTACTGCAGCTTTACTGGTATCATTTACGGCGATGGGCGTTCAGGCCCAGACCTTCAAAGACGGTAAGTTATGGCTGAATGAAGATGGCAGCAACTACTTCAAGCTTACCCTGATATCACAGGTGTGGATCAGGAACACCGATATGAATCCCGGTACCACTATCAACGGGTTTGAAAAGGATAATTTTACGGATATCGGTATCCGCCGCGCCAGGATGCAGGCATTTGGACAGATCACAGACCGGGTGTTCATTTATGCCCAGGTGGGAATGAACAACTTCAATTATTCTGCAGACCGGAAAGCAGGATTCTTTATACATGACATTACCGGGGAGTACGAAGTGGCCAGAAAGCACTTATCTCTCGGCGCAGGTCTCTCTGCGTGGAATGGTTTGGTGCGCTATGCGGCGCCCTCTGTAGGTTCTATCCTGGGTATAGACGCGCCCCTGTTTGAACAAACCACCAACGACGCCACTGATCAGTTCCTGCGGAAACTGAGCCTGTATGCGAAAGGTAAATTCGGCAAACTGGATTACCGCCTGGTAATGAGCAGCCCCATGTCTATTACTAAATCTGCCGGCTACACGCCCACTATCGGCAGCAATGCCACCTTCTCTCCCAAGCCGCCTAAAATGCAGTGGCAGGGATATTTCCAGTGGCAATTCCTGGATGAGGAGGCAAATACCACTCCCTATATGACGGGCACATACCTGGGCACTAAAAAAGTGTTCAACATCGGCGCCGGCTTCCAGTACCAGCCGGATGCCATGTGGCGTACCGGTCATAACAGCGATACAATTGAACAGGCCATGCAGCATTTTGCGGTAGACGTATACTACGATGCGCCGCTGAATGCCGCCACCGGTACTGCCATCAGCGCCTATGCCGCCTATATCAATTTCAACTACGGCAATGGTTTTAGCCGTAACCAGGCTACCATGAACCCCGGCAACGGCACTAACCGCCCCGATATATTGAATGGCAGTGGTAATGGCTATCCTTCTTTCGGAACAGGCAACCTGTTGTATGGCCAGGTGGGTTATAAATTCAAAAATGAGCTCATCGGCAAAACCACACTGATGCCTTACGCCAGTTTGCAATATGCGCACTATGACCGCCTGCAGGATAATATGGCTTTCTGGGATACCGGTGTTAACTGGCTGCTGAAAGGACATACATCTAAACTCACCTTTGCATACCAGAGCAGGCCCATTTACCAGGTAATGCCAGGCAGCCTGCTGGCGGAAGCAACCGACAGGAAGGGAAGCTTTCTGCTGCAGTACCAGGTGTATTTAAATTAAACGTAAGCAGGCAGTTTAAACATAAATAACATACAACAATATTGAAAGCTGTCTCCGGTGGAGGCAGTTTTTTTTGCAGGTAGCCAGATAATATTGTAATTTCGAATAATATTAAAACAAGCGTAACCCATATGAGAATCAAACAATCTATTGCTATCTTACTGGTAGCATCTCTGACAATTTTTTCCTGTAGTAAAGACGAAGCCCCTGTTGACCCGGACGAAAATCAACCAGGAACGCTTATTACAAAAATGACCCAGGGAGTTAATCCTGCAGACGACACTGTTTTCGCTTTTAACTATGATGCAGACAGGCGTATTAAAAGCATTGTTGATGTAGAGGAACTGGATACCTTCGAAGCTGTTTACAGTACGGCAGGGCTAATCACCGAAGTTGCCGGTAAAGGGGCGAACAGCTGGGGAAGCACTTCTTTCAGTTACAATGCAGGTAATCAGCTGGTGGAAGCCAATTTTGTGGCCAGCAGCGGCGGCTATAAAACCAGGTATACCTTTGAATATACCAACGGGGTTGTTTCAAAAAAGAGCTATTATACATCCGGTCTAGGAAATCCTGATTTTACCCTGGTGAACTATACTACTTATGAAGTAACGAATGGTAATATCACCAGTGCGAAGCAGTATGGCTCCGGTAATACCTTACTGTATGAAATAACGTATGCTTATAATAATGAGCCCAACGTTTTTCAGCCGATCTGTTTATTTAACTGGATGAATTTTCTTGGAGCAGACGAAATTGCAGGTATAGAAATGTTCTTCAATAAGAACCTGGTCACAAGCGAAACTTTTGCTTATCCCGGAGATCAGCCTGAAAGCAATACGTATTCCTATACTTACAATGACAAGAAACAGCTGACAAAGGTGGTGGTTAACTCCGCATCCGGTGGGGCAACTACCAGGCAGTTTGAATATTAATACATCGATCAATAACAGGAAAGGCCGTCTCAACACTAAGAGACGGCCTTTTTTTATAAGTACTGCTATACTACTCCTTTCCAAGACTGTTTACCGGGTTGGCCAGCGCCGTTTTAAGTGATTGTAAACCTACAGTTACAACCGCCACTGCTGCCAGCAGCGCACCGGTTATTACGAACGCCCACCAGGGTATGTCAATACGGTAGGTAAAGTTTTGCAGCCATTGCTGCATGGCATACCATGCAAAGGGGGTGGCTATAATAACAGCCGCTATCACCAAACGGATGAAATCTTTTGTCAGCAGGTGAATGATGCCCGTAACGCTGGCGCCCAGCACTTTGCGGATGCCTATTTCCTTTGTACGCCTGGATACACTGTAAGCAGTAAGTCCCAGTAGTCCCAGGCAGGTGATGAAGACGGTGAACAGCGAGAAAATATTTACGATCTGCCCGAAGCGGGTATCTGACTGGTATTGCTGGTTAAACTGGTCATCTGCAAAACGATATTCAAAGGGATGCGCTTTAAAGTATTGCTTCCACTTCTCTTCGGCGGCGCTGATGGTACGGCTCATACTGCGGGTGTCTGCCTTTATTACAAACAGGGTAGTATTGCCTTCGTAATACCAGTGAATGATGGGCAGCAAGGCTTCTTTTAGTGACAGCTGATGATAGTTCTTTACCACGCCTGTTACTTCCATCTCCTGCCCGAAAATCGCGACCTTTCTGCCCACGGCAGCTTCCGCATTTTGAAAGCCCAGTTTCCGCGCAGCCTCTTCGTTGATGATCACTTTGTTGTTATTAGGCGTACCGGCAATAAAATTTTTGCCCGCCGCCAGTTGCATGTTCATAGCAGGCAGAAAGTCTGCATCAATGGGATAGACATAATAATTGAAGCTGGAGGTTTGATGCTGCCCTGCAATGGTGACCCAGCTGGTGGTAGACAGATCGCTGACGGGTAAACCGGGCACTGCGCCCGCCAGTGAAACTTTTTTCACGCCCGGCAGCTGCAATAGCTCCTGCTTGTATAGCAGGGTACTGGTGCTGTCTTTGTCAAGATCTGCACCCCTGATGGCCAGTACGCCGTCCAGGTTCATGCCCAGTTCCTGGTTACGCATGAAGTGTAGTTGCTTTTGTACGATAATGGAAGTAACCAGTACGATACAGGCTACAGTGAATTGTGCTATTACCAGTATCTTTCTGAGTGCGCCGCCTTTCAGCGCATTGGTAAAGCTGCGGTTCAGTGCATGCACGGCTTTGGCTGCCGAGAGTGCAATGGAAGGGTATACACCGGATAGCAGGCAGTTCAACACAAATAATCCCGCAACGTAATACCAGAAAGATGCACTGTTAAAGATACGGATACGGGCAGGCATACCGGTGAGCTGCATATAGTAGGGCTGCGCCAGTTGTATGATCAGCAGGGCCAGGGTACAGGCCAGGAGGTTAATGATGACAGATTCCGTAAAGAACTGCCTTATCAGCGTGAACCTGGATGCCCCCAGTATTTTCTTGATACTGGCTTCTTTCAGCCGTTCTGCTGCCCTGGCAGTAGTAAGGTTAACGTAATTAACCGTGCCAATCAGCAGAATCAGGAATGCAACAGTAAGCAGGAATTGTACCGTCCTTGCATCGCCATTCACTTCCGGTTCAAATGTTTTTTTGGAATGCAGATGGATCTGTTTGATAGGTTCTGCTGTAAAGATCTTATCTCTTAATTCCTTTTTAGCCAGGGAGAAAGCTTTCAGTTTCCGGTTAAAAGCCGCGAGGTTGGTATGAGGGGCCATTTCCAGGTAAGTGTAGTTGTTGTTGCCCTGCCAGGAGTCAACATTTATCCCGAACTGCTGAACGATGGAGAAAGGCACCAGCATATCGATCTTCAGGTGTGTATTGGGCGGAAGGTCTCTGATCACGCCGGTGACGGTGAGTGTTTTTCCCCGAAAGCCAAGCGCCTGGCCCAGCGGATCTGCGTTGCCGAAAAGTTTCCGGGCAGTGGTTTCCGTGAGTATGGCCTCCATATCGCCTCTTAGCGCTTTGGCGGGATTGCCCTTGATGAATTCGTAGTTAAAGATGGAGAACACGGAAGGATCGGCAGCATATACGCGATCTGTACGGATAGCGGTAGCCGGCGGGTTGATGATCTCACAAAGATCCATGTTTTGCATCCGCGCAAAATCCCTCACCTCCGGCATTTGCTGCTTTAATTCCGGTCCCATCGGGGGATGTGTTTCACAATCTGTTACCACATAGGCGCCATCTTTATAGAGATCCAGCGTTACCCGGTAGATGTTGTCTGCCTTTTTGTAGCCATTTTCATAACTATATTCAAACCCCGCATAGTGGATGATCAGCAGAAAAGCGGCCGCGGCCAGGGCCAGGCCCGAGATATTGATGATGGAGTAGAACCTGTCTTTCCACAGGTTACGCCAGGCTACTCTGAGATGGTGATGTTGCATAAGCTATTGGAAAGATAACAAATGCACAGTCTTTATGCCAGAGGAGTATATTGTTTGTTTTCAATAGTTTAGAGAATACCTTGCGGAGGCTTAATGTCCGCTTCCGGACGCGGGTGTCCGTTTGCGGTTATTCGTACAATTCCTGCTCATCGGTGTAGTAGGTCTTTCTGCCGCCCACTGCCTTGTGCTTTATTTCAGCACCACCGGGGCTATGAGTTTTCTTCGGGTTGTGTATTACCATAAAATCCCTGATCTCCCCGCTGATAATGTCAGGATGTTCCTTCAGGATCTGTTTTTCTGCCCTTTGCAGTACTACCTTAATGGTTTTTGCCAGGGCCTTTACTTTAGCCTTGGGTATTTTATTGGCGGCAGAGAAAGGTGAAATACCGGCTTCCCACAGGATCTCATCCGCATAGGCATTACCAATGCCCCGGATCACCTGCTGATCCAGTAATACATTTTTCACGGCAGATTTAGTACTGGCAAGCTGTTCTTCCAGGAAGGCGGCATCCATATCTTTTGACAAGGCATCTGTTGCGTCCCGCTCTTCAGGGTTAAGCGTAGGGGTGGCGGCCTTAAAACCATCTGTCATCGCAAGCCCGGTATCATTGTCAAACAGCAGGGAAATGATAGTGTTTTTGTGGTCATTCCTTTTTTCAAAAAGGTGCAGCTGCCCCCTGAGCATGAGGTGGAGACCCAGTACTTCGCCATTCGCGAATGCAAAGTGCAGTTCTTTGCCCACCCGTTCCACTTTTTTCAGCTCCTGTCCTTCCAGGCTTTGCTGCAGTGTTTTAAGGGGTACATTCAGCTTTTTGCTGGTGGGAACGGTTACTGCTTTTACTGTTCTGCCTTTGAGTAATTTGTTCAGGTTACGGCTGAATACCTGCAGGTCTGGCAATTCGGGCATGGCGTTGTTATTTGTTATACCAATGTAGGATTTCCTGGCCAACGGCCTTTACAAATTTTTTATCCGGATGCGTATCTATTTTCCACCCGCTTTTAAGGTAGCGGATGATGCCTACCTGCTCATCATTGAGTATGACATCCAGTTTTGTGCACACGCCATCCAGGCAGGTTTGCGTAATAGGAATGGCCTCACCTTTATACTGCTTTCCATTGTATTCAAAATCAATGGGGATTGGTTCTTTCTCCAGCTGTGCAATGAGCTCCTGCAGGAAAGCTACCAGGTGTTTACGCTGGGTTTTGGCGCTTACACTCCACTTATCCGTATCGGCGCGTTTATGCGCCAGCTTTAGCTTGAGGCCGGTCATCGAGGTGGTATAATCATCTTCATTCAGCTTGCGTACGTTCTGATGCGCCAGTATATACCAGTGGTAGGCGGTGCCTACGGTAACGCCTGACCCTTTAGGGGCCTTGCCCGCCCTGCGTTTGGTAACGGCGTAAGACAGCTCCCATAGATCGGGCGTTATCTTGGTTTCGTGCCATTCTCCCTTATCATAATACCATTTGTGGCTTTTGCCTATTTTCATACCGGTATACCGCTGTCCCTCAAATTCCTTGAACTGGTTGTAGGTAAGAGAGAGGTCTTTCATTGCTTCCTTCTTCTTTTTCTTTGCAGGCACCTTTGCTGTTGCCGTTGTTTTCTTAGCCGTTTTAGCTTTGCTAGGGGCCTTTTTCCTGGTAGCTGTTGCCATGGTCATAATTTTAGCCGTGTTATTGGGTATATGCTTCCACAGTGCCCTTGTCAAAACAGTAAAGGAACCTGCTTTCGCTATGAAAGATCGGATCAACGGACATGGGTGTGCCGGTGGTATCGTCAATGGTGTTGCCAGCGGTGTGTATTTCTACCAGTTTGCGGACATCAGGTGTTGCATTCCAGTTGTCTGAGCTTAACACGGTAAACCGTACGCTGTCCTGCTCATGGTCTACCTCTTCTACGCGCACCACGAAATTGAAGGGGCCGTATCTGCGTTCCAGCTCATCAATAGCTGCGCTGTTCACCTGGTATAATTCTCCCGGGTTTAATTGCATACACTTCTTTATGTATGTTGCCTCAAAGGTTGTGCCGGGTGGATGCAACTATTCTTATTTTAACGTATTTTAGATACCTATGATCTACCGTTTAAGCCTGCTGGCATTTATGGCTGTTACACAATTTGCGTTCTATAGTACCCGCCGTTTTCCGGATGAGTTAAAACGCCGTATCCAGGATACACTATCCAAACACCCGGGTGTTTTTGCAGTAGCGTTGAAGGATCTTGCCAGTGGAGAGGAAATACTGATCAATGAGCACACCGTCTTTCATGCTGCCAGTACCATGAAAGTGCCGGTGATGATCGAGGTATATAAACAGGCAGCAGCAGGGAAATTTGCATTAAGTGAGAGTGTTCCGCTCAAGTTCACCTTTCGCAGCATTGTTGACAGCAGTGAGTTTACACTGGATCCGGAGGAAGATAGTGATCAAACGCTTTACAGAAGCGCGGGTGTCAGCAACCAGGTGCCGCTGTCAGACCTGGTGGAGCTGATGATCACGCGCAGCAGCAATCTTGCTACCAACATAGTTATTGAGCTGGTGAATGCTCAAAATGTTACCCAAACCATGCGCGCACTTGGCGCAAAAGATATACAGGTGCTGCGGGGAGTGGAAGATGATAAGGCATTTCAGAAAGGCCTGAACAATACAACAACGGCCTATGACCTGATGCTGATCTTTGAAAAGATAGCGCAGGGCAAAGCGGTGAATGCCGCGGCTTCTGAAGAGATGGTTAACATACTGCTGAAACAGGAGTTCAACGATGTTATTCCTGCCCGCCTGCCGGATGATGTAAAGGTGGCGCATAAAACGGGCGAGATCAGCGGGGTAAGGCATGATGCGGGCATTGTTTTCCTGCCGGACGGACGAAGGTACGTACTGGTGCTGCTGTCTAAAGAGGTGAAGGATGTGCCCAAAGCGGTGGAGGCCATGGCCACAGTATCAGAGATGATCTATCAATATATAAAAGAAAGTAAATAGCCTGATTATAACGCAACCCGGCTGAACTATCCTATACTGTGCTATACCGCACTACTTTTTTGTATTGTATATTGCTCTCTACGAGATATTCCAGTTATGAAAAACTACTTGATCGCTTTCTGCTTATCAGCCGGTATTTTCTTTGCAGACACATTGTATGGCCAGTCAAAAGCTACCTGGATATGGTATCCGGGGGACTATGAAATATGGCTTGGCAATAAAATGCAGAACAGGCGTACAGAGCGCGGCGCCTTTTATCCTCCCTTCTGGCGACTGGACAACCAGTATGTACTGATGAATTTCCATAAAGCATTTGAACTATCGGCAGCAGAAGAAGTGAGTATCTACGCAGAAGGCGAGTACAATGTGAAGCTGGACAGTAAAATGCTGCCCGGCCGTCCTGCAAAACTTAACATTCCCGCCGGGAAACACCGTATAGATATCAAAGCATATAGCGCCGATAAGGTGCCTGCTGTATTTGTACAGGGGCGTACTTTGATGTCAGACTCCTCCTGGAAGGTCACCTACGAGGATAAAGAATGGATAGATGAAACCGGCAACGTAGCTGCTCAGACAGGTACTCCCTGGCTGTTTGCAGGCTCCTGGAATTTTGATGATCCGCAATCGCCGCCATCTGCCTTTAAACTGGCAACAACACCACTGGCAGCGGCTAAGATCACACGCAGGGCAAATACCCTGACCGTAGATTTCGGGAAAGAAACCTTTGGCTTTGTTAAGCTGCACGGTCTCAAAGGTGATGGTCCTGTAAATATTTACTACGGCGAATCGCCTGAAGAAGCAACCGATACGGCTGCCTGCGAAACACTGGACCGGCTGGCAGTCCGCCACCTGTCAGCCACTGACTCTATCATGCCGGAGTCCAGGGCATTCCGTTATGTGCATATACAGTATGATCCCGCGGTGAACATAGATTCCGTGTCTATGTTATATGAATACCTCCCGGTAACCAACCGTGGTCAGTTCCGCTGTTCAGATGAAGAGCTGAACAGGATCTGGGAGGTGGCCGCCTACACCCTGCACCTCAACACGCGCGAGTTCTTTATTGACGGTATTAAACGCGACCGGTGGATCTGGTCTGGCGATGCTTACCAGAGCTTTCTCATGAACTACTACCTGTTCTTTGATTCCCCTTCGGTATCAAGAACATTGATGGCGCTGAGAGGCAAAGACCCGGTAGGCAGCCATATCAATACCATCATGGATTATACGTTCTACTGGTTCCTGGGCATCTATGATTATTACCTGTATACCGGCGATCAGGCCTTCATCCGCCAGTATTATCCGCGCATGCAAAGCCTGATCAATTTCTGCCTGCAGCGCCGTAACAGCAATGGTATGATGGAAGGGCTGCCGGGCGACTGGGTATTTATTGACTGGGCAGAAGGGCTGAGCAAACAGGGAGAACTGAGCTTTGAACAGCTGTTGTTCTGCCGCAGCCTGGAAACAATGGCCCTCTGTGCAGACCTGGTAAAAGATCATAAGGGCGCCGCACAGTATAAACAACTGGCAGCCGATCTTCGCAGTAAGCTATTCAGCATTTACTGGAATGATCAGAAACAGGCATTGGTGCATAGCCGTGTGAACGGCCAGCCTACGGACAACGTTACACGTTATGCCAACATGTTCGCTATCTTCTTCGATTACCTGAACGAACAACAGCAGCAGGGCGTAAAGCAGCATGTACTATTGAATGACCAGGTACAGCAGATCACTACGCCCTATATGCGCTTTTATGAGCTGGAAGCTTTATGTGCCATGGGTGAGCAGGCGTATGTGCTGAAAGAAATGAAAAGCTATTGGGGAGATATGCTGCGCCTGGGCGCTACCTCTTTCTGGGAAGTATATAACCCCAGAGAGAAAGGCACGCAGCACCTGGCCATGTATGGCCGTCCCTATGGCCGCAGCCTCTGCCATGCCTGGGGCGCCAGTCCCATTTACCTGCTGGGCAAATATTACCTGGGCGTGAAGCCAACATCGCCCGCCTACCAGACCTACCTTGTTGAACCGGTATTAGGCGGATTGCAGTGGATGGAAGGCAGTGTGCCCACACCCTCCGGTGATATCCGGCTGTACTGTAGTACGAAGCAGATCAGGATCACCGGCGCTGCGGGAACGGGTACTTTGCGCTTCAGCAGCAAAACCAAACCCCTATGTGCGGCAGGAGCCGTCAGCGACAAAGGAAACGGGGTGTATGAACTGCAGATCGAAAAAGGAAAGACGTACGAAATAAAGTACAGCAGCAAGGGGTAGCTTATGCTCCGAATACATCCTTTAAGGCCTTTTTAGCGGCATGATAGCCGCACATGCCATGTACGCCACCACCCGGCGGGGTAGCGGAAGAACAGATGTACATACCTTTGGCAGATGTTTTATAGGGCGACCAGCGTAAAGCCGGACGGGTGTACAGCTGCCCGATGTCAATGATACCGCCGTTAATATCACCACCAATATAGTTCGGGTTGTAGGCTTCTACCTGGGCCGTGTCCATGGTATGTTTAGCCAGTATCAGCTTTTTAAAGCCGGGCGCTACCCGTTCTACCTGCTGCTCGATGATGGCGGTCATATCTGCTTTGGATCCATGTGGTACATGGCAGTAAGCCCATGCGGTGTGCTTGCCTTCTGGTGCGCGGGTGGTATCAAACAGGCTTTGCTGGGCCAGTAATACGAATGGTTTCCTGGGATGCAGTCCCCGGCTGGAGGCCAGCTCATCTGCTGCGATCTCTTCCAGGGTATTGCCCAGGTGCACCGTGCCTGCCTGTCTGCAGGCGGGTGCAGTAAAGGGGATGGGACCATCCAGCGCCCAGTCTATTTTAAACACGCCCATACCATAACGGTAACGCTGCAACTGCCATTTATAGAGCGCAGAAAAGCGATCGCCCGCGATCTCCAGGAGCTGACGCGGCGTTACATCAAATATTAATGCCCGGGCAGCAGGTAACTGGCTGAGTGTACGTATATACGTGCCTGTTTCAATCTTACCGCCGATGGAGGTAAAGTAGGAGGCCAGCGCATTGGCAATGGCAACAGAACCACCTTTGGGAACAGGCCATCCCTGCGCATGTGCGGAAGCCAGTAATACCAGCCCGATGGCAGAAGAGGTAAGATTGCTGAGCGGCTGTATGGCATGCGCCGCCATCCCTGCCCATAGCGCCCTGGCCTGGGGAGTGTGAAAACGTTTTGCAAGGTGTGTGGCGGAGGTAAGCGCGTTCAGTCCAAAACGCGCCATGATCAGCGGATGTTTGGGGAAGCGCAGCGGTCCCAGTATATCAGGCACCAGGGAAGAGAAGCCTGCTACTACGGGCCGCATCAATCGCAAATAAGTATCTGCATCACTGCCCAGAGAAAGGGCCGTTTCTTCCAGTGACTTTTTCAGTACGGCAGCGCTGCCATCATCCAGCGGATGTGCAGCCGCTACTTCAGGATAGATGAGCTCCAGCCCATGCTGCGCCAAAGGCAGCGATGTCAGAAAAGGAGAGATGGCTGCCATGGGGTGAATGGCAGAACACACATCATGCAGAAAGCCGGGAAGCGTGAGGGCTGCCGTACGTAAGCCGCCGCCGATGGTGTCTTTCCCTTCCAGCAGCAATACGGATAGTCCAGCCTGTTGCAGCGTAATGGCGGCAGAAAGGCCATTGGGTCCGGAGCCGATCACTACTGCATCAAAGTCTTGTTGCATAATTCAAGGTAAATATTTTTTGCCGATCTGTTGTATTACTTCCATTTTTCGGGGCGGAACAGCACTTTGCCGTCGCGCTGAATTACCCAGGCGGTAACAGGGTTCAGGTGATAGCCGCCCATGTCTGCTCCTCTCGCAGCGATGAGCTGTTGCAGGGTAGGCTGCGTATAGCCGGTTTCGTCCGTTGCGCGGCTCATAATGGCTGTGGTATTGCCATCCCATTGCCACAGGTAACGGAAGGCGGTATGGGCTTTATCGAGCACCGGTTCCTGTAAACGCGCGGGGTGCCAGCTTTTACCGTTGTCGGTGCTGATCTCCACTTTGGCAATTTTACCCCATCCGCTCCAGGCAATGCCCCTGATCTCTATCCAGCCTTTCTCCACCTGCTGTGGAAAAGCCGGGTAGGTGATAATGGAACGGGCGTCCATCCCGAAACTAAACTGCCGTATCCTGTCTTTGACGGGATAGGTGTATTTGGAGGTTTCTTCCCGTGTCATATACGGCTGATCGGAGAGTTCAATGCGGCGCAGCCATTTTACACTGGTATTGCCTTCCCACCCAGGCAGCAGCAGGCGCGCGGGATAGCCCTGCTCCGGGCGGATGGCTTCTCCGTTCTGCGCATATACGACCATGGCATCATCCCATGCTTTTTTAACCGGGATACTGCGGGTCATCACCGCAGCGTCTGAACCTTCTGCCAGGAACCAGCTGGCTTTAGGCTGAACACCCACTTCGCGAAAGAGGGTGGAGAGCATCACGCCCGTCCATTCGCTCTGGCTGGTGAGCCCGCAAACTTCCTGCGGCATCAGCGTTTCCTTACTGCCCCTGAAATTACCGGAGCACTCCAGGAAACAGATCCGTGATACGGAAGGAAAGCGTTTCAGATCTGCCAGTGTGAACACCATGGGTTTATCTACCATGCCGTGTATCAGCAGTTCGTATTGATGCGGATCGATAGCCGGTACGCCGCCGTGATGCCTTTCATAGTGCAGATCAGACGGGGTGATGGTACCGTAGAGGTCCTGCAGCGGTGTGCGGGAAGAGATGTCTGATGGCTTCTTTACCGGGTGCTCAAAGGGAGAGCGGGTGCCCACCTTTCCGGGCGGGGGGCCCTGTATCTTTGTCGGATCGTCTGTCAGCAGTGCTGACTCCGGGATAGCGGCCTGTATCATTTTCCCGTAGGAAGATTTGAACAGTACAACGGCTGCAGTGGCAGCCCCTCCCAGTAATGTGCGCCGGCTGATCTTTTTTTTGTTCATGCTGTTATCTGTTTAACGTATCTCCGGTCCGCCGGTACTGTTGTCTGGTATGAACAGGTGTTTTGCAGGCATGTTTACTTTGGGTAAGCTGCGTGCATCCATCACCGTTTCTTCATCAATGATCTTGTTGGCAAATAACAGGTAGGCGGTCAGGCTGTATACTTCATCGGCGGTTAAGGTGCCGGGTGCATTATAGGGCATGGTCCTTCTTACATAATCAAATATGGTGGTGGCATAGGGCCAGTAGTTACCGAGGGTCTTCAGCCTGCGGAAGTCGGATCCTGCGCTGTCGTTCATGAGCGCGGGTCCGGGCAGCTTTGCATTCAGCGGCTCAGTACCGGTACCATGGCAGGCGGCGCATTTGGCCATATAAACAGGTTTGCCGCTGGCGGCTGTACCTGCGCCTGGCGGTAAGCCTGCGCCATCCGGCCGGATGTCTATATCCCATGCCGCAATTTCAGCAGGCGTGGCCGGCCGCCCTATATGGAAGCTAGCCGGCCACGGGGAAGTGCCGTTTTCTTTTGTGCGATGATTACAGGCAATAAATACTGCACACGTAAAGGTCAGGGTGATCAATCTCATTACAGTCAGTATTTTCCTGCGTCCAAAGTGCTGCGGGTGATCCTGTAGGGACGGTCTATACGGTCCAGCACAATATGAACGGAATCTTTGTTCTCATCAATACCGTTCAGCACCACATGTGAACCATCTGTTGTTTCATAGTGCAGGATCATCTTTTTCCGCTTTTCATTTTTAGGCGGCGTAGCAAACTCGCGGTCGCGGCGGGTGGTCCAGGCACGTTTGTCTATCATATGGTTCTCGTCCCCGATATGCGCCCAGGCGCTGGCGGGAATAAAGGGCTGCTCCGTACGGTCTTGCTGAGCGCCAGCTTTGGCATCTGCCAGGCCATTGTTGAGGCGGTAGTTCTGATCGCCGCCAACGCCGGCTACCCGGTTACGGCGGTCGGGAACAGGTTTGAATTTATCCTGCAGGTAAAGCACCTGGTCAATAGTATCTGCATAATAATGAAACACCCGTTGTCCGCCACCGGTGCCTGTAAGTTCGAAAGTACGGTTGATGTCGCGCATGGGGTCTCCGCCGCCATTGCTAACATCAATGAAGGTGGGGCGGTTCACCCGATAGGTAAGGGTGGTCCATTTTTCAAAGGTCACGTGTTGCCAGCGTACACTATCCAGCGGGTTATATGGCAGCACCTGGTTATTGATGCGGAATTCCGTTACCCGGTAATTGCCTCTCAACGTACGAACACCTGCTGTAGAGGGCTGTTTGTAAGGGTCATACCAGTAATTGACCAGCTGGAGGTAATAGAATACCCCGAGAAATAATATAATCACGCCTGCTTTTAGCCCGGCGCGGGTGTGTTGCAGCCATTTTTTAAACACCGGGAAGTAATACACGGGAACCGTTACACGCTGCTGTATCAGCAGGCTGTAAAGTTTAGGCGTATCCTGTACCAGGAGGAAAGCGCCCAGTAAAACAAAGTAAGAACTGTACACATGTACGCCACCATCATAGGCAAAGTTCACATATACAATATCGCCCAGTGCGCCTACCAGCAATGCGGCCCCTAAGGTGGTGGTTTTACGGAAGAACAGCAAAGTACCTGCTGCTACTTCTACAATGCCTGCGAACACCTGGTACCAGGGCACAATGCCGATGATCAGCCAGTAGATTTTCTGTGCGGAAAAATCGCCGAAATTGGTGTTCAGCAATCCCAGTGAAGGAAAAGGCATCTGCACGGGCAGCAGTTTGGTAAAGCCGAAACCGATGATACCGATCCCGGCGCGGTAACGTACAATCACCCTTAACCAGTAGTACAGGTTATTATACTCCTGCGCGGGCTGCTGACGGCGGCTGTCTATAAAAGTCCACAACAGACCGCCCGCAATGGCCACCAGCAGGGTAATGATCCAGTTGGCGTAGCCGTACAGCGGACTGCCGAAAATGGTATTGCCAAAAAAGTTGATGCCCGAACCAAAGCGGGCAATGTCATAAAGATCACGATAATGCAGGCGTGTCCAGTCAATATTGAGCACATGTTTGTACCATTCCGCATTATTGGGAATGGAAATAGCCACAAAGAAGATGAAGGCAATACGGAAAGCGATCTTCTGATATCCTTTCCACACAGGCAATGCGCCTGTGGTAACTACCTGGTCTTCCTGCTGTGCGTGCAGCACTTCAGGAATAGCGGCTGCGGTGGAGGTGATAGTAGGCATAACAATTTTTTTTTGACGGTGGCGCTATAGTTTTATGGGTCTTCTCCTGCCTTTTTCAGCAACTTCTTCCAGCAGGTATTTTTTATTGATCCTGTCCAGCACTACATACACGGAATCATTACGCTGATTGGCGCCAGACAGTATGATGGTAGAATCATTGGGCCGTTCGTAATGCAGCAGCCATTGTTCTTCACGATGATGTTTGTTGCGGTTCTGCAGGGTCAGCAGCTGCCGTGTGGTATCTGCCTGGTAGCTGTAGTAATGCCTGGCAGCCACGCCTTCCAGCTCAAAGGTCCTGTCCTGGTCCTCTGTATAGATATGATCTGTATTGGTGGAATCCAGTACAACCGGGCGGTTGGAGCGCACGCTGAGGGTGTTCCATTTTTCAAACACCACATCCTGCCAGCGGATACTGTCTGTATCACTGTAGGGCAATACCTGGTTGTTGATCCTGAACTCGCGTACATTGTAAATGCCGCTGGCTTTTGACAGGCCTGCTGTGCCGGGATAATGGTAAGGATCATGATGTGCGGCGGCATATGCCTGGGCGCCATAGAGCACCACAAAGAACAGCCACACAAAAGATTTGAGCGCCAGCCTGCTGATCTTTAACCAGGGTTGTGCAAATACAGGTTTGTAAGTATCAGGCGCCGTAGGACGGCCAAAGGCCAGGAGGTTCACCAATCGTGGCAGATCATGCGCAAACAGCACGAATGCGATCAGTACCAGGAAGAAGCTGTATACCGCTTCACCGCCGCCGTAGGCCAGGTTGGACATAAATACATTACCGGTGAACAGCAGTACAATGAAGGCGCCGATGGAGACCGTTCTGCGGTTCAGCAATAATATAGCGGCCAGCATTTCTACCAGTCCCAGGAAGGTTTCATAGCCGGGAACAATACCCAGGCTCAGTGAGAACAATTTCCATTCGTTGAAATCACCGTAAGGCGTATTCAGGTTACTGATAGAAGGGTAGGGCGACTGCAGCGGGAAAAATTTGATGATCCCGTAGGCCAGCAGTGCAATGGCCAGGCGGTAGCGCAGCAATACACGCAGCCAGTAGTACAATGCATCGTTGCTGAGCGGTTGCTCACGCTTCTTTTCCAGGTAGCTCCAGATAAAAGCGCCTACGGCTGCTATGAGGAGAAAGATGCCCTGGTCTGCAAAGCGGGGTACCGCTCCGAAACGGGGCAGATAGTGCGCCACTTGAAAGATGCCGCTGTAGTGGAACCAGTTAAGGGAGAACAGTTCGCGGTAAAACTTCCAGTCCAGCGGTACGACCTGGATGAAGAAGAAAATAAAGATCAAACGTAGCGGATAGGTGGTCCTTGCCATGATACATGATTTTATGATGAGGTTTAGTATCCATGATTCTGTTCAAGTGAAGCATCGTTCAATATTTCTGCAGCGGGGATCGGCATCACATACCTGTCGGAATTAGTAAGCCCCAGCACAGTGGCAGCGCGTTTTGTTCTCAGCAGGTCAAACCAGCGATGCGGCTCAAAGGCAAACTCTAGTCTTCTTTCATTTTCTATGGCCAGCAGTATGTCGTCTGCCGTAGTGGCTTCACTGGGGGCCAGGCCTGCCCTGCTACGTACTGCATTCAGGTCGCTGAGCGCGCCTGACAGGTTACCTAAGTGTGCGCGGGCCTCTGCCCGGATCAGGTATTCTTCTGCAATACGGATCACATAAGATGGATCTGTAGCGGGGTTGGGCCTGTAATACAGGTTGCCATACCATAATCCCGCAGATGTTCTGGCCACCAGCGCACTGCGGTTGCCGCCAACAGCGGGATCGTTCACCAGCGCGATGAAGGCATCATTAGGCGCCCACTGACGGGTACCATTATTGGCAGGGGGCTGCCAGCTGTTACGATGCGTATTGGGATAGGTAGTGCTGTAGGGAAGCTCAAACACGGATTCTGAAGTGGCTACGGCGCCATTGGCAAAGAATGCACTGTAGGGCTGCACCAGTTTATAATTGGCAGAATCGGCAATTACTCTGCCAGCATAATCTTCTGCTGCTGCCCATTGTTCCTGGTACAGGTGATACCGGGCCCTCAGTGCCCACACGGTTTTACGGGTAGCGCGGTAGCGGTTGGTGGTAGCGGGCAGCAGGGAATCTGCCGCTACCAGGTCGCTTAACACCTGCGCATAGGTTTGTGCCAGGGTGCTGCGGCGAATGTTATATTTATCACCTGCAGTAACGGTAGGCGTTAATGTGATCTGCACACCACCCCAGGTACGTGCCAGGTCAAAATAGGCCAGCGCCCTGACAAAGTACCCTTCGCCGGTGAACTGGTTCTTCAATGCGCCGGTCAGTAGCGGATCTGTAACATTGGGCACTTTGGCAATGATATGATTGGCCCTGTTGATGGCAACGTAAATGGCAGACCAGGCATTGGCAATGCTGGCGTTATCGGCTCTTACATTATGACTGATGAACTGTTGAATAATGGACTGAGAGCCGGTCCATTGAATGTTATCGCCGGAGAGATAGCCAATAGCCTGGAAAGTAGTGCCGTAGTAACCATCGGCTGATACGGCCCTGTACAGCCCCCTGACAGCTGTTTCTGCAGAGGCCTTGTCAATGATCACGGGGGAGTTTTCGTCAGAAACGGCGTCCTCCGGTGCCACATCCAGGAATTTGTTGCAGGAGAGCAGCGAGGCGCCTGCGAGTAATGAGAATATGTAGGTACGTGTGCGCATGTTATTTATTTAGGTGGATATATTAAAGCGTTACATTAATGCCAAACTGCACGGTCCTGGGTTGCGGCGGTGTTCCCAGGTCAAGGCCCTGCACATTCTGTGCGGCGGTTACGTTTGCCTCGGGATCAGGTCCGGAGTATTTCTTCAGGATAAGCAGGTTGCTGCCGATGAAGTAAAGACGTACGGTCTGGAAGCCGGCCCTTTTGATAAGGTCCTTAGGGAGCGTGTATCCGAAGGTAAGGGCGCTGAGTTTCAGGAAAGAACCATCTTCCAGGAAGCGGCTGTTCTGTTCCAGCGTATAGTTGTTACCGTAGGCAGTCAGCCTGGGAACATCTGTAATGTCGCCTGGTTTTTGCCAGCGGTTCAGCTGGCTGGCAAACAGTACGCGGTTGGCATCACGGGTACCACCGCCTTCACCAAAGAAACGGTTCAGGTTATACACGTCATTACCGTACTGGAAGCTGAAAGCAAGGCCCAGGTCAAATCCGCGGTAAGTAAAGTTGTTGTTGATGCCGCCAAAGAATTTGGGGATAGCGCTGCCCAGGATCTGGCGGTCGGCCACGGTGATCTGTCCGTCTTTGTTCACATCTTCAAATACGGCAGCACCGGTTTGGGGGTCTACATATAATTGTTTGTATAACCAGAAGGAATACATGGAGTATCCCTGCTGCAGTCTTACCCAATCCCTGTTGTAATAGGTAACAGGTACGGGCAGTGATATGATCTTGTTGTCATTGCCGGAAATGTTGAAACTGGTTTGCCAGGTAAAATGTTTATTGCGGATATTGTAAGTATTAATGGCAACCTCATAGCCCCTGTTGCGGATCTCTCCGGCATTGGCGTAGTAGTTGTTAAAACCGGAGATAGCATTCACCGGTAACTGGAGCAGCGCGTCTGTCGTATTTTTCTGGTAGAGGTTCACCTCAATGCCAATACGGTCGTTGAACAAACCCAGGTCAGCGCCAACGTTCACCTGGCTGGTCTTCTCCCATCTCAGATCGGGGTTAGCCAGCTGCTGGGGATAGGTGCCGGGTTGGTCGCTGCCAGCGGTATTGTCAGGATAGCCGGTACCGCCGGACCATAATCCTTTGGAGGCAAAGTTGGTGATGCCATTCTGGTTGCCGGTTATGCCATAACTGGCGCGTAATTTCAGGTCGCTGATCAGGTCTGACTGCTTCAGGAAGTTTTCTTCTTTCAATCTCCATCCGCCGCCTATAGCAGGGAAGTAGCCAAACTGGTGATTGCTGCCAAAACGTGAAGATCCGTCTGCACGGATAGAGAATTCCACAAAGTATTTATTGGCGTAGTTATAATCCACTCTTCCGAAGAAGGAAGCCAGGTTGGCTTTGGTAGATGTTTGCGAAGAAGTGCGGGTAGCCGCAGCTGATATCAGTTTAAATGCGTTGCTGGGAAAACCGGTGCCCTGTGCAGCGGTAGTGGTTTGTTTATTGCCCTGCAGGGTATTACCGATCAAGACGCCGAAGGTATGATCGGTGGCCACTGTTGTACGGTAAGACAATGTTTGTTCATTGATCCACGTAGTGTTCTGTGTAAGTGCAGAAGTGGCCAGGCCATTGGTTGGATTGGCGCCCAGCTGGGTAAGATTGTTCCAGTATTCTGATTCGTCGTAGTGATTATAATCCAGGCTCCAGCTGGTACGGAATTTCAGGTTGGGGATGATCTCCGCTTCAGCATAGATATTGCCTACATAACGGAGGCTGGTGGTGTTCACGTCGTAGTTATTGATCAGCACATCCAGGTTATCAAACCCTGCCCAGCGGGCGGGTGTACCATCAGCATTTACTTCCGGCAGGTAAGTGGGGGTGTGCAGGGCTGACTGCAACAAACCACCCTGGGGACCATCACCTGCCCGGGCCTGGTTACGTTTGGTACGGTAAATACTGTTACTGGTGCCCACCTGTACCTTGTCTCCTATCTTCTGATCCAGGTTGATCTTCAGACTGGCACGATCAAAGTTAATATGGCGGATATCTGCTTCCTGCCGGGAAAAGCCTGCGCCGATGTAATATTTATTGGTAGCTGTACCGCCTTGTAAAGCAAGATTGTAATTATGCAACATACCGGTGCGGAATAACTTGCGCAGGCGGTCGTAGGTTTGCTGTTCTTCCGGCAGCCCTCTTCCGCCATCTGCTACCGGGCGGAAAGGCTCCCTGGCATATCTTGTGATACCTGCCTGGTCTCCCGCAGCAGTGGCGTCTGCAAGAGAGTTCCTGTAGAACTCATTCACCAGGGTTGCATGTTCGGGACCGGTGGTAAGGTCCCACAGCTGTGGCGCCCATGCCCAGCCATGGGAGGTGTTGAAGCTGACAGTGGGCTTCATACCGTATTTGCCGCGTTTGGTGGTGATGATCACCACGCCGTTGGCGCCACGGGAACCATAGATGGCGGTGGCGCTTGCGTCTTTGAGCACTTCAATGCTTTCGATGTCGGCAGGGTTAATGTCTGCAATGGGAGAGGTGGCACGGCCGCCGGTGCTCACAGTTTGCAGGCTGGTATTGTTGATGAAGACACCATCAACTACATACAGCGGATCATTGCTGGCGTTAATGGAAGTGGCCCCGCGTACGCGTATGAAAACCCCATCGCCCGGTGTGCCGGTATTGGAGTTGATCTGCACGCCGGCAGCTTTGCCTTGCAGCTGTGCATCTACACCCGCCTGCGGAATATCTTTGATATCTCCGGCATTTACTTTTGAGATGGAACTGATCAGGCTTTTACGCTGTTGGGTACCGTAACCTACTACCACTACGTCATTCAGCTGCGTATTGGCGGCAGTAAGGGCCAATACAATACCGGTGCGCTGGTTTACGGTGATCTCCGCCTGTTTATAACCAATATAGGATACCTGGAAGGTAACGGGTAACCGTTGACCTGTTAAGAAATTAAACTCCCCCTTGTCATTGGTAAGACCATCATGCGTAGTGTTCTTGAGGTGAATAGTGGCGCCGGCTAAGGGCGCTTTGGTTTGTGCGTCTATTACTACTCCCGATAATGTGATGTTACTGTTCTGATCCTGCGCATAGGTGGTAAGTGGGAGCAATGCAATCCCCCACAAGATGGCAATCTTCATTATATTTGTATTGGTAATAAAATAATAAGGCAGGCAACCGGTGCGTTTGCACCGGCGCCATCTTTAGCTGAGCCTTGTTTTGACCAACCGGGATTGCTGCAACAATTCCGGTTTTTTATCTTTTATACTTCATAGGACAACATGGCCCTGCACGGCATGGCCGCCAGCAACCATTCCATTTGTTGATGTTCTTCATGTAACCCATATATTTTAAGTGTGTATTGATAACCCCCGATAAAGTATACGCATGCCGTTCATGCCGAAGGGTAGTGGTGGGCTTAGCCGCAGCATGAAACGGATAGTATGTATGCGGGTACAATATTAGAAAATATTTATTTAGTCTACAAGAGTAGTGGACTATTTTTTACTGATTATTTTGATGAACGGAACTTTTTCTAAAAAAATCACCGGTTCCGCGGTCCTTTGCATTTGTTCCTGCGTCTTTATTCCAGATGGCCATCGATCCGAACAATGTATGGAGTATACATACCCCTTATCCTCATTGATTAACAGTAAAATTGAAAAACTATGAAAACAATCATCGCAGGGTGCTTACTTCTTTTAGTAGTGGCCTCCTGTAAAAAGGAAGTAGCCGAGCAATCTGCTTTAAAGGGCCCCAAGGCATCCACGGAACTGACAATCGTTCACTATTATGTTAATGGCGCTACCGGTAACGATGCCAATGCAGGTACAAGTGCCGCCGCCGCCTTAAAGACTATACAAGCCGCGCTGAACAAGACTACAGAGGGCGCGGGTGCAACCATTCACGTGTCTGCAGGTACTTATAAGGAACGACTGTGGTGGCCACATTCAGGCGCCTCCGCAGAAGCGCCCATCACGCTGACCAGCAACAATAACGGAGATGTGATCCTGGATGGGGTGAATGCCACCAACAATACGCAGAATGCTATGATCGCCGTTAGCAGCAAAAGTCATATCCGTATTGATGGAATAGACATTGCCAACAACATCCGGGATTTTGCCTCCGGCGTTTATGTTACAGGCTCCGGAACAGATGTACATGTTGTGAACTGTAATATCTATAACATCGGGTGGACCACAGATTCTACTGCTGTTCCCTCCTCCTCAGACAATGCTAATCCGCTGGTAGTGGTAGGTACTTCCGCCACTCCCTACAGCCAGATCTTTATTGGCGATAACGAAATATTCAACTGCAACACCGGTTACAGTGAAGGCCTCACAATGGCCGGTAACGTGGAAAACTTCCTGATAGAAGGTAATATTGTGCATCATGTAAGGAACATCGGCATTGATATGACCGGGCATTATTCCTGGACAGGCGCTCCGGACAATGTAAACTTTGCACGTAACGGCAATGTAAAGTATAACATCGTTCATCACTGTATATCACCGGTGGCAACCAATGGCGGTATCTATGTAGACGGAGGTAAATGGATCAACGTGGAAGGGAATATCTGTTACGAAAATCGTGCAGGTATTACCGTAGGCTGTGAGAATAATAATTACACAGCGGATGGTATCAACATACGCGACAATTTCATTTATAACAACAGGGATGCCGGTATAATTTTCGGCGCCAATCAGCCTAATAGTAAAGTGATCAATTCATCTGTCACCAACAATACCTTCTTCAAAAACTACACGCAAGGCGGATGGGGTGGTGAGATCAGCCTGCAGAACACCGATGCTGCCGTGATCAAAAACAATATTGTTCAATCCAACAGCAACATCGTGGTGATTGCGCTCTGGGGCTTTACCTCCACTAACCTGAGCATGGATTATAACCGTTACTATTCTACATCCGGTAACGCTTCCACGGTTACTTTTGACTGGGGCGGCATTAACAACAGTACGTACGGTTCAATGGCTGACTTTGTAAGCGCAACAGGACTGGACGCCCATTCCACTTATGGCGTACCAGGTTTGGTGAATAGTAACCTCTCAGCACTAAATCTGCATCTTGCCAGTGGTTCTGCTTGTGTGAATGCAGGGGATCCTGCATTTATAGCGGGTTACCAGGAGTATGATATTGACGGGCAGGACAGGAAAAGGAATGGAAGAGTGGATATAGGGGCAGATGAGACGTCGTATTAATAATGTTTGAAGGTTTGAGTGTTTGAAAGTTTGAAGTCAGGAGTGACCTAAATCCCTTAAACTTTCGAACACTCAAACTGTAAACTTTTCACACCGGGCACTTTTCATGGTAATTAACCAATTCTATCGGCGCCCGCTGCACCTCGAACCCTGCATACTTAACTAATATTTCATCCAGCACGGCTTCTACTTCTTCTGCGGTTTTCAGTGTTACCAGCCGGTTGCGGAATTCTTTGATATTGGGCAGGCCTTTCAGGTAATTACCGTAGCAGCCACGCATTTCGTTGATGCCTACAACAGGGCCTTTCCATTCAACAGATGCGCGAAGGTGTTTTTTGCAAACGGTTACGCGTTCTTCTACGGTAGGTGCGGGGAGCAGCTCACCGGTTTGTACGTAATGCTTTATTTCACGGAAGATCCAGGGGTAGCCGATAGCAGCGCGGCCTATCATGATGCCGTCTACACCGTAGCGGTTCTTATAGGCCAGGGCTTTCTGCGGACTGTCAATATCTCCGTTCCCGAAAATAGGAATCTTTATGCGCGGGTTGTTCTTTACTTTGGCAATGAGGCTCCAGTCTGCCTCGCCTTTGTACATCTGGCAGCGGGTACGGCCATGGATGGAGAGGGCGGCAATGCCCACATCCTGCAGGCGTTCTGCCACTTCTTCAATATTCCTGGTCTGGTCGTCCCATCCCAGTCTTGTTTTTACGGTTACCGGCAGGCTGGTAGCCTTTACACAGGCCTCCGTTAAACGCACCATCAGGTCAATATCTTTCAGCACACCGGCGCCTGCGCCTTTAAGGGCCACTTTCTTTACCGGGCAGCCAAAGTTAATGTCCAGCAGATCGGGGTTGGTAACATCCACGATCTTGGCCGCCAGGGCCATGCTCTCCTCATCCCCTCCGAATATCTGGATGCCGATAGGGCGTTCATAGTCGAAAATATCCAGCTTTTTACGGCTTTTGATAGCGTCCCTGATCAGGCCTTCACTGGAAATAAATTCCGTATACATGAGGTCGGCCCCGTTCTCTTTACATACAGCACGGAAGGGCGGGTCGCTCACATCTTCCATGGGAGCCAGCAGCAGCGGAAATTCCGGCAGCGATATGTTTCCAATCTTTATCAAACCAATATTGTAATTTCCGCCGCAAGATATTCAATTTTTAGCGGATGGAGTTAAATGAAGCCATTGAATTGATCAGGTATGAGGGTATTGCAGGACCTGGGGCCAGTTCCTGGGCAGACCTGGGTTGTGGTTCCGGCCTCTTTTCCAGGGCCCTGGCAGCGTTGTTACCAACTGGCAGTACGGTATATGCCATTGATAAAGAGCCGGTTAAGATAGCGGGAGCGCATGGGGCGGCCATACAAAACCTGCAGCTGGACTTTGTGGCCAACGATCTGCCTTTGCAAAATCTTGATGGCATCCTGATGGCCAATTCACTGCATTATGTAAAAGATCAGTACGCTTTTATTAAAAAGGCGGGCAGTTGTCTGAAAGCGGGAGCTGGTTTCCTTATCATAGAATATGATACCGACAAGGCAAATCCCTGGGTGCCTTATCCGCTCAGCTATCATTCCCTGTTAAGATTATTTCACCGGGCCGGCTATCCTCATATTATCCGGCTGCAGGAACGTGCTTCCATTTATGGAAGGGCTGATATTTATTCGGTCCTGGTTACCCCGGAAGCGCTCAACCGCTGAAATTCTCCGGTTCAGGTAGCAGTTTCCAGAGCTGGGCTGCGGACTGGTCCCATTTTTTGAGCACCACCTTTGCATTGGTGCCGCTGCCCTCAACCGTCATGACCAGGTTGGAACCATGCGCGCTTATTTTGTAATATTCTCCTTCCACCTTTACCACATCCCATTGCTGTAAGGTGGCGCCGGGACGAAGAGCGGCCTGCAATACAGGCGTGTTTTCCGTAAGGCCGGCGGTAGGTTGAATGGTTTTACCGGTAAAATAGTTTTTGAAGGTGAAGATGTTGGCATAACCGGCGGGCGTAACGTCCCAGGTTAAACATCGCCAGTCGTATTTCGGGTAAACTACTATTTGCGTACCATCTGCATTGTTGGCGTCTTTGGGACGCAGTAAAAGACGGGTGGCCTTGTTCTCCAGCTGGAAAACGCCTCCCCTGAAATCCTGCGCCATCGCCACAAAAGACAGCGTAGCGGTTAACGGGAAGCTGCAGATCAGCAGTTTGACAAACTTCATATGCCGGGCATTTTCTATTTCCGAAATTATCAAAACCCGATGGAATTGCCTCCATCCACTGGTAGCACCACGCCCGTAATATACCGTGCCCCGTCACCTGCCAGGAAAAGCGCGGCATCGCCTATATCAGCCGGTAATCCCAATACACCCATGGGGGTGCGGTCAAGTGCTTTGTGCTTTCTTTCCGGATCATTGTCCAGCGCTTTGGATGACATATCCGTAGCGATAAAGCCCGGTGCAATACAATTCACCCGGATGCCCTGTGGCGAGAGCTCCACTGCCATGGCTTTGGTCATGCCTTCAATGGCAGATTTGGACGCCGTATAGGCAATCACTTTAGGAATGCCATATTGAGCCGCCATGGAGCTGATATTGATAACAGACCCGCCGCCATGCTCCAGCATATGTTTTACCACTTCCCGCGATAGGGAAAATACCGCTGTCAGGTTGGTCAGCAGTATCCGCTGAAAATCCTCATCTGTTACTTCGGTAAATATTTTTTTCTGGTTGATGCCTGCGTTGTTCACTAATATACTAACGGGCCCATGTTGGCTGATAATATTGCTTACCAGGGCAGGTATGGCATTCAGGTCAGAAAGATCTCCCTGTACCGGGATACACAGATCTCCCAGCTTTTCACTGGTGTTGTTCAGCTTCTGTATATCCCTGCCGATGATGACCGTCCGGATACCTGCCTGCACAAATTTCTCCGTAATGGCTAATCCTATGCCCGAACCTCCACCCGTAACGATCGCCAGTTTGATTTTTCCTTGTTCCATGAGTTTGGTAGTTAATGAATAGTTGATCTATACCTTCCATATACTCCCTCCCTGATGTAAGGGATAGTTATACCTAATGAGGGGCGTAGGGAAAGGTAAGTGATTGATAGTACTCCAGCGTATGGGCGGGTGCCGGGATCCCCGGCGGTAATGGCATTCCTGAAAAGGTCTGAAAGTAGGAAAGGCAGGCGTCCCGCCACCAGCTTGCCTCCTGCAGTTGTATGTTCAGCAGCATCTTCACCTGTTCAGCCCTTTCTTCATCCACATACCTGACTACACTGTCCCAGGTGTTAAGCATCTGCTGTACGCCTTGTACCCCTGACTGATACCGGTAACACATTTCATTCCACAAAGTGCGGCCGGAATGCAGGGTATGGGTCCAGGGTACATGGTGGAACCATAACAGGAACTCATCCGGGCAATCGCGCAGGTTTTCCCACTGCCGCCTTGCTTCGGGGGTATATTGGCCCAGGGCATTGCTGCCGCTGGGCGTACGGTCAAACCCGATGCCGTTGCGGTCTGCCCGGTGAAAGTATACCGGGTTCCAGTCTGCCCGTGGGGCTTTATCATACCAGGGCGCCGGGCCATAATGATGGCTGTAGCCCATAATATGATGAAGGCCCAGGGGCGTCATGTAATTTACGAGGGTTTCGTGGGAAGCCAGCATCATTTTCTTTACCGGGTTCACAAAGTGAGGGTCATTGCTGAAGGTTTGACGCAGCCATTCATCGGCTATTTTTTCGGAGCGCAGGCGGGGATCCCAGGCCATTCTTCCCAGTGCATACCAGTTGGCCTGCCCAAAAGGATGGCCGGTCCAGTTGCGGTCATTCCCGATGTTGGCCACACCCGCCATCCCGGAAAACGCATGTCCTTCCAGGGTGCCGTCTATGACTTTGGCCACGGTAGATCCCCTGCCTTTTTCATAGGTGTCTGCGTCCAGTACTTCCCTGAAAAAGCCGGGCAGATATACCAGGTGGGTAGCAAAACCCAGGTACTCCTGGGTGAGCTGAAATTCCATCATTAAGGGTGTTTGCGGCATGGCTCCGAAAAGGGGGTGGAAAGGCTCCCTGGGCTGAAAATCAATAGGGCCGTTCTTTACCTGTACCGCTACATTTTCGCGGAATTGTCCATCCAGCGGCTTAAATTCTTCGTACGCCTGCTTAAATCGGTCCTGGTCGGCTTTCGCATCATATACAAAAGCCCTCCACATCACGATGCCTTTATAGGGGGCCAGGGCATCCGCCAGCATATTGGCCCCGTCTGCATGCGTCCTGCCATAATTCTGCGGCCCCGGCTGACCTTCTGAATTGGCCTTTACCAGGAAACCGCCAAAGTCGGGTATGTAGCTGTAAATTTCTTTCAGTTTATCCTTCCACCATTGCTGTACGCCCGGATCCAGCGGGTCGGCGGTTTTCAGTCCGCCTGCTTCCATCGGGGCACTGAACCTGGCGGAGAGGTACACCCTGATACCATAGGGACGGAACACATTCGCCAGTGCTGCAGTCTTTTCCAGGTATGCCTTGGAAAGGGAAAGGGCATTGGCGTTTACATTATTCAGTACCGTGCCGTTGATACCGATGGCGGCATTGGCCCGGGCATAATCTTTATAACGCTGGTCTATATACCCCGGCAGTTTGTGCCAATCCCATATGGAAAAACCGGCGTAGCCTCTTTCAACGGTGCGGTTAAGATTATCCCAGTGATCCAGCAACCGGTAGCGGAGGCGGGGGGCGCTGATGACGGACAGTTGCCGGATGGGTTCATGGGTTTGCAGCAGCCTCAGAAAATGGAATACACCATACAGCACACCCACAGGTGTATTGGCTGTGATTACGGTTCTTTTAGCCGGGGCGCTGACCGTAAATATGCAAAAGCCCTCCGTTCCTGCCTGCTGCAGGGCTGAAGCGGGAATATCTTTGGCGATAGTCCCAAGCTCCTGCAAGGTACCTGCTACCAGGGAGGCACCCTGCGCCTGTTGCAACACCGGTATTTTTTTGTCCAGCAGCGCGGGAAGGGCCTGCTGCAATTCCTGTAGGGCTACCTGCAGGGCGGGGGAGTTGCCCGCTACATATATGCCTGCAATACTGTTACGGTAAGCCTGTAAGAGGGCGGCATCGCTGATACGTTCGTACCTGAGCCATAGCCGGTAGCCATCTTCTGCGTGTAAGGATGCCATGCATCCCAGCAATAAAAGCAGTAAGCAAAGTTTTCGCATAACGTGTGGTTTATTATCAGCTGTTTCGTAGGGAAGAGCCGCGGATGATCAGTTCAGACCGCAGCAGGATGGTATTGGTAGCGGTAATGGGAGCGGCGCCGTTCAGGTGGTTAATTAAGTGACGGGCGGCCACTTCTCCCATTTCATAACCGGGATAGTTGATAGTGGTGAGGTTCGGCTCAATCACGGTAGACACCGGGTCGTTGTTAAAACTTGCAAAAGCGATATCCCCGGGGATGACAATGCCTTTCTTTTTAAGCCCCAGCATACAGCCTACGGCGCAGTTGTCGTTCGCCACAAACACCCCATCCGGGCGCCGGCCCATTTGCAGTATCTGTTCTGCCGCCGCATAACCCGCTTCCTGGCTGAGATTATTCCGGATCACCAGGTCCTCACTATAGGGAAGCCCCCTTTCCAGCAGAGCGGCTTTATAACCCGCCAGGCGGTCTGTATATACATTTCGCATGGAGGGCGCCGTAATATGCAGGATGTGACTGCAGCCCTGGTCTATGAGATGGAGCGTAGCCTCATAGGCAGCTCTACGGTTATCAATGCATACATTGGTCACCTGTTCATGCTCCAGGCCGCGGTCAAAGAACAATACCGGTACTTCTTTCCGGAAAAAAGCGCTGAAATGATCAATGTTCTGTGTGTCATACGCCAGTGACACCAGCAAACCATCCACCCGGTTATTGAACATGGTGCGGGCGCTCATCACTTCTTTCTCTGCAGACTCTGACGACTGGCTGATGATGAGATTATAACCCTGGCTATTGGCCACCTGCTCAATTCCTGCAATAACGGTAGACATGAAATAACTGTTGAGGCGGGGGATGATCACCCCAATGGTATGCGTGCGTTGGTTCCGCAGGTTCCTGGCAAAGAGGTTAGACCTGTACCCCATCTCTTCCGCCAGGTCAAAAATCTTTTTCTTCGTCTTTTTGCTCACCACCGGGTCATCTTTTAATGCACGGCTTACAGTAGCCACAGAGATATTCAGTTTCTCCGCCAGATCGTAGATAGTGACTTCTTTCTCTTTATTCATACTGTAATTCTTACAATCGGTTACATTAAGCTGAATAAAGGTAATAGAATATTTTTGTAAAAATATAATGTAATCGGTTACATTTTTGAATAATATTCCTACTTTAGTTAAAGATTAGGACACGCGGGTACAGATATTCCACTTAAAAATTAACATGTTATGAAAAATTCTACCTCCCTTGCAAGATGGTTGCATCCTTTACCTGTGCGGCTTTGGAAGCCGTATATCACAGCTGTGCTGTGCACGGCATTTTTCTTTTTATCCTTAACGGCTTATTCACAGACCAGTCCCATCAGCGGCCGGATACTGGACGATAAGGGCCAACCCATACCGGGGGCCACCGTAATACTGAAAGGCACCAATAGTGGCACCGTTACCAATGAACAGGGCGCTTTTCAGCTCAATGTTCCGCCCAACGCAGTACTGGTGATCTCCTCCATCGGCTTTACGCCCAGAGAAGTGCCTGTGAATAAAAGGGATAACATACAGGTATCCCTCAGCAGCGGCAGCAAAGGGCTGGATGAAGTGATCGTAGTGGGCTACGGCACCCAGCGCAGGGCCAACGTTACAGGCGCCATCGTTTCTCTCAAGGCCGCTGAAATAGAAAAGGCCCCTATGTCTAACCCGATAGAAGCGCTGCGCGGACAGCTGCCCGGCCTGCGGGTTACCCGCGCAGATGGTCAGCCGGGCTCTGATGTACAGTTCACCATCCGCGGCAACCGCTCTCTCACCGCCAGCAATCAGCCGCTTGTAGTAGTGGATGGTCTGCCCATAGGCGGTAACCTCTCCGAGTTCAACCCCTCCGATATTGAGTCCATAGAAGTATTGAAAGATGCTGCCGCAGCTGCTATTTATGGCGCCCGGGGCGCTAACGGTGTAGTGCTCGTCACTACCAAAAGAGGAAAGGAGGGACAAACCAGCGTGAGCTTCGAAGCATCTTACGGTATTAAAGATCTGACCAGCCACCTGAACGTATTCAACGCAGAAGAGTTCCTGCAGCTGCGGCAGGAAGCCGCCCGCGGGATAGATGGTACACCCCTGCCCAGCGCGCCTGAGAACGTGCTGGATGCCATTGAACTGGCCAATTACAAAGCCGGCAAATCTGTAGATTGGCAGGATGTACTGCTCCGTACAGGTAAGGTGCAGAACTATAACCTGAGCGTGAATGGCGGCGGTAAACAATTCCACATCTTCTTCAGCGGCAATGCGTACAGGGAAACGGGCATTGCACAAGCCTCTTCCTATAATCGCTATTCCATGCGTACCAACGTAGACTATACGCCGAAAGACTGGGTAAAGATTGGCGCCAACCTCCAGGCCACCCAAACCTATGCAGATGAAACAGGACAGGCCCTGGACCAGGATAATGTGCCCGATTTCCAGGACTGGGTAGGCAACTCTCCGTTAGGCCGTACGCATGATGAGAACGGCAACCTGGTATTGTATGCTTCCAGCGACCTGTTCCAGTTCAATCCCCTGTTCCGCTACCGCGAGTCAAAACGCGAACGCTGGACAGGCCGCGTTTTGATCAATCCCTACATAGAGATACAACTGCTGAAAGGACTTAGATACCGTATCAGCGGTGCCCTGGAGAACAGAACAGAGCGTTACGGCGGCTTTACCTCCCGGAAGTATAACGACGGCGCCCCCAACTTCGCCCGCCAGGAACAGGGAGAGGGCCGTACCTTATTGCTGGATAACATGCTTGCCTATGAAAAAACGTTTGCAGATAAACACCATTTCAATGTAACGGCCGTATACGAAGCACAATCCTTTAAAAGCAATTATGTATTTATCCAGTCCAGGAATTTCCCGACAGACGCACTGGGCTACTATGCCGCGCCACAGGGTACAGACAACCGTGAGTTGGGTAACAGCAGCCAGGAATGGAGGATTGAATCCCTGGTAGGACGCCTGGCCTATAGCTTTGAAGAGAAATACAACATCACCCTCACGGCCAGGAGAGATGGATCTTCCCGCTTCGGTGCCGGCAACAAATATGGGGTGTTCCCCTCTGCAGCGGCAGCCTGGAATGTACACCAGGAGAGCTTCTTCCCGCAAACAGCCTTAGACATGCTGAAACTGCGTGTAAGCTATGGCTTAAGTGGTAACGATAATATTGCAGACCCTAACCAGAGTTCCCGGACGCTGGCCCTGCGCCAGGGCCGTATGCCCACCATTCAGAACTATGCCGCTTTACCAAGAGCGACCCTGGTATCCTATGCTTTTGGCAACACCTTCGTAAACGGATATACGATCGGTTCCCTGGGTAATCCCAACCTGAAATGGGAAACCAGCAAAACCCTGAATACAGGCCTGGATTTTGGCTGGCTGAACGACCGTATCACCGGCAGCCTTGAATATTACCAGACCAACACCAGCGATCTGCTGCTCAACAGGCTGGTGCTCATCACCAATGGGGAAAGCAGTATGCTGGCTAATATTGGCAAAACAAAAAGCTGGGGCTTTGAATTTGATATTGAAGGTAAAGTGATCAACAAAGGTCCCTTCCGGTGGACCAGCGGTGTTAACTGGTCTATGGACAGGAACAAGATCGTGGCCCTCACCGGTGCTGCAGACGCCAATGGTAAACCGGTGGATGATATTGCCAACGGGTGGTTCATCGGCAAACCCATTAACGTGATCTACGATTATGTATTTGACGGTATCTGGCAGCTGGGCCAGGAAGATGCGGCAGCCGCCATGTCTCCCGCCTCCAAACCCGGCGATGTGCGGGTAAAGGATCTCAGCGGGCCTGATGGTAAACCGGATGGCGTGATCAACTCTACCTATGACCGTACTATTATCGGCCGCACTACACCAGACTGGTATGGCGGCTGGCGCAATACTTTCAGCTATAAAGGCCTCGAACTGACCGTTCTGCTGGAAACCGTTCAGGGCATCCTCAAATACAACGGCTACTATGGCAGCCTGCAGGGCAGGGATAACCAGGTGAAGGTAAATTACTGGACGCCCACCAACCCATCCAACGAATTCCCACAACCCGACAGGAACAATGGTGATTACCGCTACAAGAACGCTTCCTCTGTCCGCGACGCTTCTTTCGTGGCACTGAGGAACGTATCGCTTGCCTACAACCTGCCTGCCGGTTTGTTCAGACCAATTCCGGTAAAGGGCTTGTCGCTCTACATCAGGGGCAACAACCTCAAGTACTGGACCGATTACAAGGACGCCTACTCGCCTGAGGTAGACGCTTACCGTTTCCCCACCGTGAAGACATGGAACTTCGGTATCAAGGCATCCTTCTGATCATTTGATAATAATAAATGCTACGATCATGCAAAAGTATATATACCTTATTACGGCAGCGCTGACGTTCACCGTTACAGGCTGCCAGAAAGATTTCCTGAATACCACGCCCAATACAGAACTTATTACCGACGTGGCGTTTGACAGTCCCGATGGATTGGAAGGCGCCGTAGTAGGCCTCTACAATTATGTCAGGAATGAATACCAGAACGGTGCTACGCTTGCAGTGGCCTACCACCGCTCCATTGGTGACGACCTCACCGTAACCGGCAGCAATTTTGGCGACGATGGCGCCGCCGCACGCGGTGTTCAGCTGTATAACTCAGAGCTGGACGCCAACAACGGCGTAGTGAACATCATGTGGGATCAATATTACCGCACCATTAAACGCGCCAACCTGATCATAGACCGGGCAGATAAAGTAGGTTTTACAGACGAAGCAAGAAAGAACCGCCTCATAGCGGAAGCACGCTGGTTCCGCGCCTTTGTGTATTTTTACCTGGTACAGAAATATGAGCACATACCGCTGGTGAGCGCCTATACAGACGAGATCCAGGAAACAGCTACCCCCGCCAGCCCTGCAGATGTGTATGCGCTGATAGTAGGCGATCTTACTTTCGCTATTGATCACCTGGAACGAACCTATCCCCAGGCAGGCCGTATCACCAAAGGCGCTGCACAACACGCCCTCGCTAAAGTGCAGCTGGTATTACAAAACTGGACCGCAGCAGCTGCCCTGGCAGATGATATTATCAACAACGGTCCTTACCAGTTAGAGAAAGCAGAAGACCTTTTCATGGATACGAATGAGAACAATGCAGAAGGCATAATGGTATGGCAGTTCAGGAACGGTGAGCCGAATGGCGCAGGGCATAACCTCGGACAGGTATTTGTTCCGCTGTACGACCGTATCAATGGTGTATCCCGCTCTTTTGCACAGGGAGGCCGCCCCTATGGCAGGATCTATGCCAACAGCTACCTGTTCTCCCTGTACGAGGAAAACGATAAACGCCTGCAGTCATGGTACAAGCGCTACTGGTTCTATGATGTGAACACCCCCGACGATCCGCTGCCTGCGGGCGTACAGATAGGCGATACCGTAAAGCTGGGACAGGACCCTACCATTACGGCTACACGTATTGCTGCTACCTGTAGAAAGTTCTGGGATCAGGGCAATGGTACCGGGAGAAACATTGGCGATGCTGCCTCCTGGACCAACATCATGTACTACCGCCTCGGCGAAACATACCTGATCGCAGCAGAAGCATACATGCGCCTGGGTAATACGGGTACTGCCCTGGAGCGGATCAATGTTCTGCGCGACCGCGCAGGGGTACCGCATCTGACAACACTGAACCAGGATATACTGCTGGATGAGAACGCACGTGAACTGGCACTGGAAGGCCACCGCTGGTTTGATCTTAAACGTATGGGCGTGCTGATACAACGTATCAAAGCGCATAATACAGACGCGGTGAACATACAGCCTTACCATGTAAGATGGCCTATTCCCCAGACCTTTAAAGACCTGGCACGGTACCCGCAAAACGAAGGCTACCAGTAAGCAGAAGCGGGTTTTAAAATAATACCGGTATGGGTATGCTTTGGCTTTTAACCGTATGAACGTGTGGTGAATCCCGCCGGGCATTTATGCCCGGTAAACAAACACCGGCATTGGGGTCACTTTTACCGCGACCGGTAAAAGTGACCCCCGCCGGAATCCTGTAAACGGATGAAGGCATATATGCAGAAGGTAAATGGCAGATGGGAAGCCGCTTAGTTAAACTTCATTTCGTCAGCGCTGGGGCCATAGCTCCCGGGAATGGGCACATCCAGCAGGCGAAGGTAAACGCCCAGCTGGGCGCGGTGGTGTACGGTCTGGCAGTAAGACATGCGGATCACCTCCGCTTTGGGACTGGTACTGAATATCTGTTCGCCGTTCCTGAGCGTCCAGGGTTTGTCTAAGTCCTCTTCCGTTGCTTTTGCCAATTGTGCTTTGCCTTTTGCCAGCGAGCGGTCAAAATAATCCAGCAGATCCTGCCTGCTCCTGATAGGCTCCTGTTGATAAGGATTGGCAGCAAAATCCAGCTCATCTGTAGTTAAGGTCATTTCTACCCAACCCGGCAATTCTGCCACATGGGTAGCCAGCCATTTCAGTGTGCCGCTCTTGGGATGTGGCTTCCAGTCAAACTTGTCTTCAGGTACGCGCTCCAGCATTTTACGGGTAGTTTGCGCTTCGTTTTCCATTTCTTTTAACAGTGATTGGATGAACTTTGACATGATAGTAGGTTTTGTTTTGTAATACAAAGAAAGAACTGCCTGGTGACAACCTTATGTCAGCAGCTGTTGCTCACCTGCAAAATTTTTTCAGACAGTACATCAAGTATTCCCTTCCTTTTGTCAAGCACCCCCATTAGCCTGCGCGAAGATTTCTTTGCTTTGGGATGAGAAAGAAAATTATTTATTCATCCTAAAACCTGAAATATGTTACATGCATCCTTTAAAAGAACATTACAGGGTATGATGGGCCTGGTGATATTGAGCCTGGCCATCTTTTCCTTCAGACCTGCCGGGGTAGATAAGTTCGAAGTTTACCTGAACGATAAGTTGCTCCTGAAGGAATATGCCATAAAAGACATCAGCCTGAAAAGCCTGCAGCTGGAAAAGGCCAAGCCCTCTGATCAGCTGGTGATCTATTACACACATTGCCGGGGAAAAGGCGCGGGTACAGGAAGAACCATCTCAGTGAAAAATGCAAAAGGACAAGTGCTGAAAGAATGGAAGTTTGCAGATTCCAGCGGCGGTAAAACGGCCATGACAATAGCGGTGAAAGAATTACAGCAGCTGGAAAAGAATAACGACGGCAGTAATCTTACTATGTATTATGCCTCCTCAGAATTACCGGGTGGACAGTTACTGGCAGCATTGTAGCAGGTGACGTAAAGCCGGCGTGCATTGGGCATGCCGGCTTTACTTCGTAAACTCACAAATTCAACCAATACACCAGCTTCACCACTAAAGCCCTGTTCTTCACATAAAACGGCTCCGGCAGATAATTATCCGTATACACAATAAAAATATCCGATGCAGGGCGGTAACGCCATTGGAACCGCGTATTCAGGTTCATATTCTTCAGCTGCTCATTATACTGCATAAAGCCGGTAAAGAACAAGGTATTGGTCATGGTAACATCCAGCCGCGGACCTACGAGCCAGAAGGCATTATGTCCCCAGGGCCGGGGCAAACGTATATCATTATACGTAGTGCTGAGCGCAATGCTTACATAAGGCTGAAAGCGGTACCCCAGCTCGCTGCCCATGGTGAGGCGTTTGCCGTCTGCATAGTAGCCGCCATAACGGCCGGAGAAAGACCAGGTAAAAAGACTTTGCGGTTTAGACACGTAATCTACACCTGCCGTATTCCAGTTATGCTGCGTGCCTGTAGCCAGACTATCCTTCCCGGTGTTGGTAGGGTCAAAGGGCGCCAGCAGTTTAATGTAGTTGTTGGACGCCCAGCCCGTAAGCGTGCTCCGGTTGCGGAAAACAAGGGCATAGGACAACATCAGCTCATTATCCGTTCGCCGCATGTCCTCATCAAAAAAGTTGGTGGAAGTGAACTGCGGACCATGACTTAATACAGCGCCACTCTTAGGAAAGAACAGGCGCGTGATCTGCGGCACCATCTTGATATAACCCTGCCGCGGCACATAACCTACTTCTGCATTGTAGTTACGACCTACATATTCATGCTGCCAGCCAATGTTCCAGGTACGGCTGGTGTATTGCAGGTTAGCGGCATGTACCCAGTCGTGCCCGGTTTTACCAGGACTCGCAGACTTCAGCAGTAAAGCTTTACCTGTCCAGAAATTATTTGCGGAGGCCAGGTTATACTCCAGGCCCAGGTTACGGTTGTAACGGGAATAGATGGGTTTGTCCTGTACGGTTTCGGGGTTGTAGTTCAGCGATTCTTTATTAATGAAGATGAAGCCCACATTGGAACGCGCAAACACGCGCCGTTGAAGGGCAGCTACGGTAAAGTTCTGAGCTGGCAGTCCCAGCGCTTCCTGCCGGGCAGTCTGCATGTTCATCAATCCCATGCGCCAGTTGCGGTTCAGCTTACCACTGAGGCGTGCACCAAAATCAATATTGGCGCCCAGGCCAATACGCCTGGAAAAGAAAGGACGGATAGTGGAATATCCAAAATTGGTGAACTGGTCGCCATTCTCCAGGAAGAACTGCCGCCTTTCCGGGTAGAACAGTTCAAAGCGGTCCAGGTTGGTCACCTGTTTGTCTACATCCACCTGCGAGAAATCGGGGTTCACCGTCAGGTCAAGGTTAAGTGAAGAAGTGACTGCTATCTTAGCGTCTACGCCTGCTGTTTTGCGGTAATGCGTGGCCTTGCCATCGGTGTAGTCTTTATTGAGGCCCCCCAGCAGGTAGGGGATGATAGAAATATTAGGCCCCGGATCAGGTGGGGGCGCATCCCACACCAATACGCCTGTATAAGCTAATGAGGCGGAAGGAAACTGCCTGGGCACCGGCGCCCAGCTGCTCTTCTCGGTTGTCTTCAGGTCATTACGGCCAAAGTTGATGCCCCACCTGGTGATGCCTTTCTTATAGCGGATGGTCTTAAACGGAATGGCCGCTTCAAACACCCATTTATCCGGGTAGTTCTTTACTACGGATGTCCACTTGTTATCCCAGCTCAGGTCTACTTTTCCGCCGTCGTACATTAAGCCGTCCCATTGTGCGCCCGCTGCATTGGCCCCGAAAGAGAAGCCGTTGGTCTGGTCGTCAAAGGGATCCATGAAGAGCAGGAAGTTATCATTTTTCAGGAAGGCAAAGTCGCGCCGCAGGGATTCCACCATGTACGGGCCCGGCGCCCCATTGTAATTTACCACCAGCAGGTACAGGTGCTTATCGTCATAGGTCATCTGTACATCCGTACGCACTTTGGCATAGCTGGTATCCATTGGCAGGATCATATAGAAATCAGTAGCGGTATCCGCAGCCTGCCAGCTGGAATCAATAATGCCATCTATTTTAACAGGAGAGCCGGCCCTGCGTATGTGCAACTGGTATGCCTCGTTCTTTTTTTGCGCTGCCAGCGGCAGGCTCAGGAGACAACAACAGAGCAGACGTGGAAAAAAGCGCACAGTTGTCTGGATTTTGGTTCGTTCAGACAAAATACAAACAAAAGTTATCAGTTGTTAATGGTCAGTTACCAGCGGTAAGCTGGTATTACAAAATACCAGATATCTAAAAAAAAGCCGGGCCACTGATACAGTAGCCCGGCTTTACTAATGCAATATCTTCAATTATAATTCGCGTACCCAGATGTTACGGAAGCTGAGCGGCTCACTCTTGTCGCCATGCGCCTGTAGCTTGATAGGGCTGGCGCCATGGGCCTTGTCATAAGAGGCCTGGCCAATATAGCGGGTAGGGCCTTTTAACTCAGTATTGTTCTGCACCAGTACACCGTTGTGAAATACGGTTACCCTGGCAGGAGATTTAACGGAGCCATCATCATTGAAACGGGGTGCAGTCCAGATCACATCGTATGACTGCCATTCTCCCGGCTTTTTGCAGGCGTTCACCAGGGGAGGTGTTTGCTTATAGATACTGCCTGCCTGTCCGTTTACATAAGTGGCATTGTTGTAATTATCCAATACCTGCAGCTCATAGCCGTCATCACCTTTGCCAATAGATGCCAGGAAGATACCGCTGTTGCCGCGGCCCTGCCCGGTGCCCGTAATATTAGCCGGGATAAGGTACTCTATATGCAGCTGGTAATCGGTGAATTTCTTTTTGGTCTGTATGTTGCCGGTGCCTTTATCAACGGTAAAAACATTGTTGGCTACTTTCCATTTGGCCGGCTCTCCGGGGTTGTTCACAGATTCCCACTCGTCCAGGTTCTTGCCATTAAACAGCAGCACCGCGTCTGCAGGCGCATCTGCCGTGCTTTTGCCTGGCGTTACTACTTTTGGCACAGGCGTCCATACTTCCGTGTCTTCCGGTTTGTTTTGCGCAAATGCAGCGCTGGTCAAAAAAGCTGCACCCGCCGCTACTACTAGGATTCTCTTGAGCATATTCACTATAGTTTAATCCTCTAAATTAAAAATTGCTGGGGTAAATCAAGGAAATAGGATGAACGGTTGTATCAGCAGTCGTCCTTGGCTTGTGTAACACCCGTCCAGGTATGGCCCAGCCGTGCAATTAATGCTTCTGCGTTTTCTGGTCCCCAGGTACCTGCGTGATAGTTGGGAAAATCCAGCGAGTCGTTTGATTCCCAATTTTCCAGTATTGGTGTGATCACGTCCCAGGCAGCCAGCACCTGGTCTGAACGCATGAACAGGGTTGCATCGCCTTCCAGCGCATCCAGCAGCAGTGTTTCATACGCTTCAGGTGTTTTGCCGGAGGCGTTCTTTTCATAGTTAAACACCATTTCTACCGGGTTCAGCGACATTTCCAGACCCTGTTTCTTGGCGGTAAAGCGCAGGCGTATATCCATGCGCGGTTGTATGTTTATGATCAGGCGGTTGGGCGGGTTGTCCGAATAATTATCCGGGAAGGTGGCATGCGGTACGGGTCTGAACTGGATGGTGATGGAAGATGTTTTCTCCTGCATCCTTTTACCGGTGCGCAGGTAGAACGGTACATCCTGCCAGCGCCAGTTGTCCAGGTAGAATTTGATAGCCGCATAGGTCTCCGTATTGGAATCCGGCTTTACGCCCGGTTCTTCCCTGTAGCCGGGTACTTTTTTGCCCTGCATCCATCCTGGTCCGTATTGCCCTCTTACTGCATATTTATATATTTCATCATGTTTTAGTGGACGCACAGCACGCAGCACATCTACCTTCCTGTTACGGATCTCTTCTGCTTCAAAGGATACCGGCGGTTCCATAGCGATCATACAGAGCAGCTGCAGCAGGTGATTCTGGATCATATCCCGTAATGCGCCTGCGCCTTCATAGTAGCTGCCTCTTTGTTCTACGCCTACCTCTTCTGCAACAGTGATCTGTACATAGTCAATATAGCTGCGGTTCCACAAAGGTTCAAACAGTGCATTGGCAAAGCGGAAGGCCAGGATGTTCTGCACGGTTTCCTTACCCAGGTAATGATCTATACGATAGATCTGGGTTTCCTGGAAGGTTTGTGTCAGCAGCTCATTCAGCTCTGTAGCGGTAGCCCGGTTATGACCAAAGGGCTTTTCCACGATGATCCTGTCTGCCTGTACATTGGCCGCAAGCTTGGTATGCCCCAGGTTAATGGCCACAGGTGCAATAAAGTGCGGCGCTACAGAAAGATAGAACAGGCGGTCTGCACGGGCGCCTCTTTCCTTATCCATCGCATCCAGCTTAGTAGCCAGCAGCTGGTAAAACTCCGGGTTGTTGATATCAGATACCATGTAATGTACCCTTGATTTGAAGGCGTCCCATTTATCTGTTTCCGGTGTTCCGCTGCGGGAGAAAGCAGTCAGCGCGTCCAGTAAATGCTGGTGATAAGCTTCATCATTATATTGCTCCAGTCCCAGCCCTATGATATCAAATGTTTCCGGCATCCATCCTTCAATAAAGAGATTGTAAAAAGCCGGTATCAATTTCCGTTTAGACAAGTCCCCGGTGCCTCCGAATATGACAATCACGGAGGGAGACGTTTTTTTTACTGGTTTCATTCCATTCCTGATTTAGGGCAATGGAAAGATACTAATTATAATCTCTTTAAGGAAGACCTGGGTACGATCAGGGGCTGTCCGGGGCTATGCACCTCATCCCGGCATGAAGTCCCGATCAAGTCCATTTCATGTCTATATTGTGTGATTTTCAGTAGCTTATATGGACGTTTTTCAGTGCGTTTACCACCGGGAAAGGGCTGTCCGGGTAGCGATCACACAATACTACCCCAACAGCCCTTGTTCATCAGATTTTCTCCTGGCGGAAGAAAAGTCAATTGGAAGACATTAACCTTGTATGTAACTGGGGTCCATATACACTGTTTCCCAGATATGTCCGTCCAGGTCTTCAAACCCATGACTGTACATGAAGCCATGATCCTGCGCAGCCCTCGGGGTGACGGCGCCTGCTGCCACTGCTTTGCTCACCAGTTCATCTACTGCTGCGCGGCTGTCTGAAGACAGGCAGATGATCACCTGCGCGCTTTTGGAAGTATCATTGATCTCCCTGCCGGTGAAAGAGGTAAAGAACGGCTCTGTCAGCAGCATCACGTAAATATCATCACTGATCACCATGCTGGCGGCTTTTTCATCAGTGAACTGCTCATTAAAGCTGTAACCAAGCCTGGAAAAGAACTCCATTGATCTTTTAAGATCTTTTACGGGAAGGTTCACAAAAATCTTAGTAGGCATATGTGTTTTATTTTAAGATGATGATGCAAACTTAAACCAGTTACTTAGCAATGAAGATGTGTGAAAGTGACATAATAAGGGGGTGCCTGCGACAAACTGAAAATTTTGTGACCTCAACAGAATTAAGTAATTTTTGACCCGGTTCTGAGCAAGGTGGTTAACCGCAAAATATTATATGCCAAATGTTCAACGAAATACTCGCCACCGTTTTCCAGGTGCTGGTGGTAGTACTCATCCCCTTTCTGTTCTACGTAGTAAAGTATAAAACAACCAGCGGTTTTTTTAGTTATATCGGCCTGAAAGCAACCAGCTCAAGGGCAGTTGTCCTTTCCTGCTTTGCCATGGTGGCAGTGTTGGCCTGTACTATCGGACTGGTGCTGCTGAACCGTGATATCAAGGAAGCATTAACAAGCCAGTATGCGGTGGCTGGTAAGCTGAAACAAATGGGGCTACAGCCTGTAAGCATTATTTTATTACTGATCATTACGCTGTTCAGAACATCGCTGGCAGAAGAGATCTTTATGCGTGGATTTGTTGCCAAAAGACTGATCAGCCGCCTGGGCTTTCAATGGGGCAATCTGCTGCAGGCGCTCTTGTTTGGACTGCTTCACCTGATCATGATGTTCATGCTCTCCAGGCTGAGTGCATTCTCACTGAGCTATTCCTTCATCGTACCTGCAGTGGCGGGATATATTATCTGCTATATCAACGAAAGAGTAGGTAAAGGGAGTATTATCCCCGGATGGATCGCACATGGAGCAGGAAATGTAGTAGCCTATTATTTACTCGCATTTGTGCTTTGAACGATCTTCCCGCGCGTCGCTGATATAATGGCGGCCACTATTACCAGGCAGCTGGTGACGCGGTAGGCCATCCGCATACCGCTGATCTGCGCCTCCACTGATAGCGGATCTGTAAGATGTTGCACCGCAAATCTATTACGGGTAGTGTACCATACCGCTGCGCCCAGTGCAATACCCAATACCATCCCCAGGTTACGTACAAAGGCGATCAGGCTGCTGGCAGTGCCCCGCATCATTACCGGCGCTGCATTCAGCGCACTGCTGCTGTTGGGCGATTGAAAAAGTCCAAACCCCAGGCTGAGCAACGCACTTCTCCAGATCACATTATGCCAGCTCCAGTCTGATGCGATAAAAGAAAACAGGAAATACCCGCTGGCGGTGATCAGTAATCCTGTACTGGCTAATAAGCGGGTACTGATCTTGTCTGAAAGATAGCCGCCCACCGGTGCTGCTACGCTTAAAGTAAGCGGTCCCGCCAGCATGATGAGGCCTGCTTCCTGCGGACTAAAATTCAGCAGCAGCTGCAGGAAGAATGGTATCACATAGATATGCGCGCCATTGGCTATAAATCCCAGCCAGGATGCACTAATGGCAGAGCTATAAGCTTTAATGCTGAATAGACTGAGCTTTAACATAGGAGCGGGAAATCTCTTTTCCCAGAAAAGGAAGCACAGTAATAACAACACCCCGGTAACAAGCAGCAGGATCACTGTCCGGTTGTTCCAGCCAAAATCAGGATCCGCACCAAAATCGATACCGATCAGCAGGGTGGTCACCCCAATAGAAAATAAGGCAGCTCCGATAAGATCAAAACTTTGCCTGGCCATGCGCGGAGAAGCGGGCAATACCATGGTGGCCCGCCAGATGGCTATCAGCCCGATAGGCACATTTACATAGAATATACTGGGCCACCCGAAGTACTGCAGCAGTAATCCGCCCGCAACCGGGCCCGTACTGCTGCCTGCCGCCACAATGGTGCCCAGCCATCCCAAAGCTTTGCCTCTTTCATGGGGCTGAAAAGCATCGCCTATAATGGCAGGCCCGATAGCAAACATCATGGAGGCTCCCAGGCCCTGCACTACCCTGAAGCCCACAAGCGACCAGATATCCCAGGCCAGGCCGCAGAGAAAAGAGCCCAGTACAAAAGTGGAGAACCCTGCAATGTAAATACCTTTCCTGCCCAGCATATCAGACAGGCGGCCCATGATCAGCAGTGTACTGGTGGTTACCAGCAGGTAGCTCAGCACTACCCACTCTGTGTTGTCGCCCGCGTTCAGTTCTTTCCGCAGCGTGGGCAGCGCGATATTGACAATACTGCCATCCAGTGTAGCCATAAAAGTGCCGAAGGCCACCGTAAATAATACTGCCCATTTACCGGGGCTGGCTGTCGTTGCAGGCGTGATGGTTTGCTCCATGAGGTCCGGTTCTACAATAAGATGATTGCAAAGAAAGTGCCTGGACCAAATTACTGTAATTATGCGGCTCCGTAATACAGGATCACTACGCCGGAGTTAAAGGGTGTTGTCTTTATCAGCTTCAGGGTACGTATATCTTCAATACCGGTGAACAAAGCTTTGCCATCTCCCAGCAATACAGGGTGTACCCACAGCTCATATTCATCTATCAGGCCAGACTGCATCAGGCTGTTCACCAGCTGGCCGCTTCCGTAAATAATGATGTCCTTTCCTTCCTGCCTTTTAAGCCGTGATATCTCAGCTTTGAAGTGCTTATTCACCAGCCGCGAATTATTCCAGCTGGCGCGCGACAATGTCTTTGAAAAAACAATCTTGAGGTGGCTGTTCATCATTTCTGCAAAGGCAAGATGCTCACGTGGATAGGACAGGTTGCAGGCCTGGCAAGGCCAGTATTTGGCCATGGCCACATAGGTAACCCGTCCCAGCAGGATGGTATCTGCCTTACTGAGCTGCTGACAGGCATGATCGGCCATCTCTTCATTCCAGTAGTTAAAATGCCAGTCCAGCTCGCAATCAGGCCCCGCCATATAGCCGTCTAATGTAACATTCATTGATACTCTGACTTTTCTCATATCCTGCTGTTTGCGCCTCAGCTTTTTATTTATTTGTTTTTGCTTTTTTCTTTTTATCCATCTCTTCCCGGTGACGGCTGTTTTCCTCCATACGGGCCGCAACAATCTTTTTGACCAGCGCCGGTGGCAAAGGTTTTCCGGGGAGGAAGCGGATAGTGGCCGTAGCGGTATCATAGGCCGCCAGCTCTTCTTTCAGCAATTTCATCAGGCCGGGGCTCATAACATAAAAGGCGCAGTGGTGTTTGGCGGCGCCAAATCCTACCAGCATGCCTTTCAGCTTATAGGCGGGTATACCGTAGCTGAGTACTTCTTCCGCTTCGGGGGCCACCGAACGGATCTGTTTTCGCAGCAGTTCCAGCGCTTTACGCATGTCGTCCGGTACATTTTGCAGGTAATCGTCTACAGTAGTTATTTGGGTAGCAGTTGTTTTTTGCATAACAGGTTGATTTATCCGGCGTTAGCAAATACTCCGTGTAAGCGGGAGAATGTCGGTACAAAGTTACCGGTGACCATGCAGCTACATCAGCCCCGATCCGGACTTTTAAGGGGGGAGATTATGACATTTTGATCTTGTAGGGGCTGATCTGCTGCATGGTGATTTGACGTTATAGCCCAAAGCGCTTAAATTTGGATTCAAAACCTGCAACCTGATTTTGTACACGTATGAAACACTTGTCTATCATAATACCAGAAGAGGCCGTACCGGCTAGCATCGTAGACCCCCGGTATATGTTCACCGCAGTTAACCAGTTCCTGGAAGCAGAAGGCGAAGATCCCATGTTTGAAGTGCAGCTGGTAGGGCTGTCAAGAGAAGTACGCCTGAGCAACGGTATTTTCTCCGTACATACAGACGCACTGATAGATGAGGTGAAACATACTGACCTGATATTGATACCCGCACTCAGTGGCGACCTGCAACGCGCCCTGGAAATAAACAAGCCATTCATTCCCTGGATACTCGGTCATTATAACAAGGGCGCTGAAGTGGCAAGCCTTTGTTTGGGCGCTTTCCTGTTGGCGTCTACAGGTCTGCTGAACGGAAAGGAATGTTCTACCCACTGGCTGTTTGCAGAACAGTTCAGGTCCATGTTCCCGGATGTGGAGCTGGTAGATGGCAGGATCATCTCAGAAGAGCAGGGCATCTACTCCAGCGGAGGCGCCGCCTCTTACTGGAATCTTCTCTTACACCTGGTAGAGAAGTACGCCAACCGCGAAATGGCTATTCATGCCGCTAAATTCTTTGCCATAGAGATAGACCGTAAAAGCCAGTCGCCTTTCATCATGTTCAATGGGCAGAAGAAGCATGAAGATGAGCCGATAAAAGAAGCGCAGGAATATATTGAGAAGAACGTATCTGCCAGGATATCTGTAGAAGACCTGGCGGTGAAGTTTGCTATCGGCAGGCGGCATTTTGTACGGCGCTTCAAGAAAGCCACCAATAATACCCCTCTCGAATATATACAAAGGGTGAAGATAGAAGCTGCCAAGAAGTACCTTGAAACCAGCAGTAAGAACGTTACCGAGGTAATGTACGATGTAGGTTATAACGATACCAAGGCTTTCCGTTCTATTTTCAGGAAGATCACCGGCATGTCGCCGGTAGACTACCGCCATAAGTACAATAAGGAAGCTGCTTACGCATAGCTAACGGTTAAACAGTAGTTTGACATAGAACAGGGGGTTAGCCAGCCTTTTCCGCAAATCCATTTCATTGAACATACAGGACAGCAATTCCTGCAGCTCTTTGCTGCGGGACGCTTTTTTCACAAGCCAGTTGAACAGCCAGGGAAACCTGACCAGTCGCTGTAGGCGAGTGCTCATTTGCAGCTCCGGGCCCAGCATACGGTATATATGTTCATCATATTTTTTTAATGCGGCTGCAGAATAATCATTGGCCGCAATCGCTTCTGCAGCATGTTGGGCTGCTGTACGCCCTGAGTATAACGCATTGCCGATTCCTTCACCGGTAAAGGGATCAATGAGGTAAGCCGCATCTCCCGTCAGCATATAGCGTTCCCCGTAAAGCGGGCGGCGCTTGCTGCCCAACGGCAGGCCATATCCTGATATGTTCCCCAGCAGCGTAGCATCTTTAAAACGTTCCCGCAGGCGGGGATCTGTCTGTATGGCTTCCAGCATCAGCTTTTTCAGGTTCACCTTTTTCTTTCTCGCGGTCTCGCTTAACATACCAACACCCACATTGGCCTGGCCATTGGGCAGTGGAAAGATCCAGAAATAGCCCGGCAGCATATTACGCAGGAAGTGCAGTTCAACAAAATGATCTGCGTGCAGGTCTTTAACGTTCTGATAGTACGCCCGGATACCGGCTACATAATGTGCGGGTTCCATACTGAAGCCGGCTACTTCCTTTGTAAAGCCGGAGTAGGCGCCATTGGCGGCGATCACCAGCTTTGCCTTTACCTGGAAATCGCCCTGCTCATTGGATAGCAGGTAACCGTCTTCCTGCAGCTGGTGACGGCTGATATCAGTACCCTCATAGATCTGGATGGAGGGACAACGCCGCAGCTCTTCTACCAGGAAATGATCAAAGTCAATACGCTTGCATACAAAACCGTGCGGCTCACCGGCCTGTTTGCGATAATGCAGCTGGTAGGGAATATCCAGGGACATGCTGTTAGGCGCTATAAAACGCACTCCCCAGCTGTCTGCCTTAAACAATGCCTGCTGCAGCCGTTCTCCAATACCTTTGTCAATACGCGATAATACCGTCAGCACTTTACCGCTGAGGCCATCGCCGCATACCTTATCGCGGGGAAATACTGCTTTATCCACAATAACGCAGGGAATACCCATGTAAGCCAGTTGCAGTGCGGCAGTAGCGCCCGCAGGTCCTGCGCCGATAATACAAACATTCGTTTCGATCATGCACCAAGAGAGTTGTGACGTTTGAAAGTTTGACGTTTGATGTTTGAGGATAGTTAAAGGTTGAAGGTGCTGCCTGGTAGCCAGTCTTTACGTAGGCTGCAATCAACATCTAACCTCCATCGAATCTCAAACGTCAAACCTTAAAGATCAGACATTATTTCATAAACTGTTTTACAACCTTGTTCTTTCCTAAAGAGAACGCAAAGGTAAAAAGGAAAGGCAACCTGGCAAGTGATTTCAGAATGCCGGCTTTTTTCTTCATTTCTGCCCCCACCGCTTTGTATAGCTGGTGCTCATATGTTTTCAGATAGGCCGCGCTGAAATTCCCTGTATTGAAACTGCGGATCACCTGTTCTGCCGCCAGTTGGCCGCTTAGTACCGCATTGCCAATGCCATCCCCGCTGAGAGGATCTATCAGGCAGGCGGCATCACCTGTAAGCAGGAAGTGATCACCGCTCATCGTTACCCACCTGGAGGCCAGTGGCAGCCCGCAACCCTGCAATGGCCCCGCAGGCTGCGCATCTTTAAATTTCCTGCGCAGGATGTCTGTACGTTCAATGAAATCATAGAATCCTTTCTTTACGTTCATGCTCTTTTGCACTACATCGTCAGACAGCAGGCCCATGCCCACATTAGCCAGGCCGCCTTTTATGGGAAATATCCAGAAATATCCGGGCAGGTACTTTTTGTCAAAGTATATTTCGGTGCGATCTTCTTCCAGCTCCGCTATGCCGGAGTAATAGGCCCTTACAGCCGCTACGTGATGCTTACGGTTCATCAGTGTACCGGTCAGTTTTTTAGCACTGAGGCCATTGGCGCCATCCGCGCCTATCAGCATGGTACATGTAAAGCGCGTGCTGCTGTTCCGGATGCCTATTGCAAACCCCTGTGGGGTGTTGCTGATGTCATTGACCTCGGTATTTTCCATTACATCAAAATCAGTTTGCTGCTTTACCGCGGTAAAAAGAAAATGATCAAAGCTCATCCTGGTGGAGGTATATGCTTCCAGGTTCCAGGAAAAATCCAGTACTTTATCCTTGAAATAGCAGGCTGTTCTTTTGGTAGGAAGCTTTTCAGTGAAGAGAGAGAGAGCTGTTCTGAGCCCGGGATCAATGGCATAAAGAGATTTGATCGCACGTCCTGGTATGGCGTCCCCGCAAACCTTGTCCCGGGGAAAAGAATGTTTGTCCAGCACAGCTACCCGCAAACCCGCATTTCGTAAAGCCAGCGCACAGGCACTGCCAGCTGGTCCTGCTCCTACAATGATGACATCATAGTGTTTGGGGTTGTTCTGACCTTCCATATCAGTTGACATAATGTATACTAAAGATACCGGATTTATTCCGAACGCCGCCCAACCTGATAACTTTGTAGCCCCTCCTTTTGTAAAAAATACCTGGATAACCTGGTTCACAGCCGTCCTGCCTCATATCCGCCATAGTGCATGCTTAGCCGACATCCCTGCAGGTATGCCCTGGCACCGGAAACCTGCATTCGATTCGGAAAAGTGATGGAAGGTATCGCCAGCTACGAGAAAGTTCGTAAATTAAAAACACAGGCAGCTGCGTAAGCCGGTAGTACTTTGGGACACTTTAGAACAGCACTAACAATCATTTACACAAACGCACAACTTTGATGAGCAAAAGATCACCGCTGATGTTGAAACAGAAAAACAGCTGGTAGCTGCGTCGAGCGATGCATTGATCCCCTAAAACCTGCGATATGAATAAGCGTGTTGCACTTCTGCTGCTGCTCTCAGGCAGCATGATCTCACCTTGCATGAGCCACGAAAAGCCGGGTAAAGTAATTTGCAGTGAGTATGAAGATTACCTGCTCACCGATATCTTAACACCAGCAGGCCCTGTGCCCGCGGTATCAGACCCCAACGGCGTGTATCCGTATATCAGCTACGTGGAAACATCCAGCCGCCCCGTGGTAAAGAAATACCAGCTGGTAGTGCTGGAGAATGAGCTGGTGAAAGCCACTATCTGCCCGGATCTGGGCGGGAAGGTGCTCTCACTGGTGCATAAGCCTTCCGGGAAAGAAGTATTGTATAAGCCGGAGGTCATCCGCCATACACGCATACTCCCGCGTTGTTATTCTGTGGCGGGAGGTATTGAAGTAAGCTTTCCAGTTTCCCATGCTCCTTCGCAAAATGAACAGCTCTCTTACCGGATAGACCGCTTACCGGATCGTACCTATGTTACCTGCGGTGAAAGAGAGTTACGCTTCGGTATGCAATGGTCGGTTGAATATTCACTGGGACCTGATGACCCATTCCTCACGGAACGGGTAAAATGCTATAATCCCGGTAAAGATACTTACCCCTGGATGTGCTGGACAAATGCCGCATTACCATCCGCGCCGGATACCCGCTATAATTTTCCTAACGGTAAAGTACTGGTGCATGCCTCGGGGACAGATACCATTGATTGGGGCAGCCAGGGCCCCCGTACTGAAAGTAATATCAGGGAAATGACGGGGTATTGCTGGAAAACAAAAGATGTGAACGCCTTTGGCGCTTATACCCCTTCGCTGGGTGTGGGGCTGTACCATATTGCAGATAACAAGGTGGCTGGTATTAAGCTCTGGAGTTATGGAACAGTAGAGGACAGCATATGGTCTGCTTTAAGCGCTTCCCGTCATCAGCCTTATATAGAACTGCAGGGCGGCCCTGGCGGCGATCAGCCGGTTAAACAGGAACTGGCATCCAAAGCCACAATCTCACATGTGGAGTATTGGATACCATCAGACAAAGAGCTGGACATTCACACACTGCAGCTACCGCATAGCGATCTGCGGCCTGTGAGTACCATCCCGCTGTTTGATTGGGCAGGCAGACAGGAAACAGATATATGGAGATCCCTGCGAAGATCTTTTGAGAACAAGACCTCCCTTCCTTTGCCGCCCCGTATAGATGAATGCATCTGGCCGCCTTCCGGTATGGAAGACCTGGATGGTCCTTTCCGTATGGCCATTGGCACCTCTAACGGTGAAGAACATGCGCTGTGGCAGTTCTATTATGGCGCCTGGCTTGCTGGCAGGGGTAGAAATGAAGATGCTGTCCGCTCACTTACTGCCAGCAAAACAGGCGTTGCCAAAGTACTGTTGGCCAGGTTGCTGCTGCAGCAGAACGACATGCAGGGCGCCCGCGATGCTTTTAATGCCATTCACGAAAAATGGCTGCAGCTGCACCCGCAGGTAGTTGTGGAAAGAGATATATTATTGCGCAGTGTTGGCACTCAGACAATACCGGAGCGGGAAGCCTGGCTTAACCAGGTAGCGGCCCTGCCGGATGAATGGCTGATGGAAAGAAGAGTGCAGCTGCTGATCGACAAAGGTGCACTGCAGCAGGCAAAAGCATTGTTATTGTCAACCCCTTTTCAGAAAGTAAATCAGACCTCTGCCCGGACGGCCTTATGGATGCAGTTATGCGGGCAGCTGAAAGAACCCTGTACGCCTGTTCCCCAACAGCTGGGTGATGACCGCCTTGCCAGGTTTGGAGCTTACAGGGAATATGAGTAGATTGTGAGAAAGCCCTGATTACCCATATGGAAAACAACCCTGCTATCCGGAAAAACATTGCCACCTATCTGGTAATTACCACTATTTTATGTCTGCCGGTATACTACCTGTGTATACGCACCGGTAACATCAGCGCCGGTTTCCCGCCGGTAAGTTATACCGTTGTGATCATGTGGTGCCCTGCGCTGGCGGCACTGCTTACCTGCCTTTTAAGAGGAATACCACTTGCTTCGCTTGGCTGGAAATGGGGCCGGCACAAATACCAGCTCTGGTCTTACCTGATTCCTTTCTTATACGCGTTGGTGGCATACCTGGGGGTATGGATCAGTGGTAAGGGCGGCTTTTACGATAAGGAGTTTGTAGGGAAGATCGCCAAAGGATTCGGATGGAACCTCCCCGATGGCGCAGTGATTATTTTATTTGTGATCCTATCCGGTATTTTCGGTATGGTGCGCGCTATGTCCTCGGCTTTAGGTGAGGAGATAGGCTGGCGCGGTTTTCTGACGCCGCAGCTAATGAAGCTCAGTTCCTACACCGCCACATCACTTTGGATGGGCCTGATCTGGTCACTGTATCATTACCCTTTGCTGCTGGGATCCAATTATAATACGGGTGGTTCCAAACTATATTCGCTGATCTGCTTTACCGTAATGGTGTTTGCCATCTGTTTCGTTTTTACCTGGATGCGCATGAAATCAGGCAGCCTGTGGACGGCCACCTTGCTGCATGCCAGTCATAACCTGTTCATCCAGATGGTGTTTACGCCCATAACGGTAGACACGGGAGAAACGACAAAGTATATTGATGAATTCGGGATCGCCTTACCCATTGTAACGGTTGTACTGGCGTTTATTTTCTGGAGGAAAAGACATGAACTGCCTCCGGCACAACAGGAGGAAACCGTTCATCCGGCACAGTTGGAAAATGTAGTTTAATACACCTCCGGGAGCAGCTAAAATGAACAAGCTTTTGTCGCGGCTATATTCGAAAATAAACTTAAATTAGAAAGTGAAATATTAAGAAATCCCGTAAGATAACCTGTGAGTCATGCGGATTTTTACACCTAAACCCAAAACAGATCGCTTAACATGCATATGAGTTTGCGGCAGGTGCTTATTTCCCTCAATGCAGCTGGTAATGGTTTTATCAAAGTAATTACATTTCTGAAAATCAGGCTGGCATCGGTTATCCGGCAACTACGAAGGATCGGGATCGAAGGCACAGAGGACGAAGTGCTAGTGTCCAACATAATCATGACGAATACGCTTTCACTGGCTATCGGTGCTGCCATGCTGGTTATAGCACCTGTAGTGTACGCCCTCACAGGAAAGCTGTCTATACTTATTGCCATCATAGTAGAACTTACCATCAACGCTTCCGTGCTGCTGATCAACCATTACAGGCAGCGCGTAGCGGCAAGCCTTACTTTGTATTTTCTGCAATGCGTGGCTATTTCCTACTATTGTCTGTTGTTTGGCGGCATCATACAGCTGCAGTTCATGATCACTTTCCTGATCTCCATTATCTGCCTGATATTTGCAGACAAGCGATTGAGACGGCTCTGCTTCTTTGCTGCCGGTCTTACCCTGGCCTTTGTACAGGTGGGATACTATTTCAACATCGTGGCGCATATAGCTGTAGACCGCCAGGCAGGCTTTACTATTCAGTCCATGGCCATAGCCGGTGTGCTTGTCCTCATTGCGGTTGTGAGCCAGCCCTACATCCGCTCTAATGATCTGAAGTATGAGCTGATCAAGACCAATAATTTCAAACGCGTTTTTGTTGCCGAAGTTACCCACGAACTGCGTACCCCGCTGAACACAGTATACATGTGTGCACAGATGATCAAACGCGATATCAAGCTGAACGGAACGCTCAGGATCATAGAACCCCTGATAGATCAGCAACTATACGCCTGCGAGAATGCCCGCGGCATCATCAACAATGTACTGGACCTTGCCCAGATAGAAGCCGGTAACATGTTTACCCTGGAACAGGCAGCCGGTAAACCACAGGAGTTCTTTGAGCGCCTGGTAGACGGCAACCGCTTTATAGCAAAGATCAAAGGCATCAAACTGAACCTTCAGATGGCCGCTATGCCGGATGTGATCCTGGCAGACTGGCAGCAGCTGCAGCAGATAGGCGCCAACCTGCTCACCAATGCTATCAAATATTCCCATAAAGGTAGTACGGTGTACATAGATGTACACGGCGGACAAGATGAATGGACGATAGTGGTAAAGAACAAGGGCTGCATCAGCCCCGAAAAACTGCCGCATATCTTTGATCCGTTTGTGCGCGATAATGGCAACGCCGGTAAAGAAGGCCGCGGACTAGGACTGTTCATTGTACGGAACAAGGTAACTGCTATGGGCGGCGCCATTGATGTGAACAGCAGCAACGATACCACTGTCTTCACCGTCCGGCTGCCGCTGTGGCATGGCCGGATGGAAGACGTTGTGCAGCAGGAGGTCGACCTGTATAACCTACCCAATGTCCATATACTCATCGCAGAAGATAATACCATGAATGCACTGCTGTTGGCAAAGTTCCTCTCCAGGAATGAATGCCGGGCCACCATCACCGCCAATGGCCAGGAGCTGCTGGACAAGCTGGAGGAGTATGTTGCCACAGATCATCAGCCTGATGTTATCATCCTGGATCAACAGATGCCTGTTATGAATGGGATGGAAACATTGATACGGCTGAAAGCTGATACCCGTTTTAAAAATATCCCCGTAGTATTCACCACCGGTGAGGGCCTGGAACCACAGCTGGAGGTGAAAGCCGCCGGTGCGGCAGACGTCATCGTCAAGCCGATCAACGAAATACAGCTGCTCACCGTGTTAAGCAGGCACGTAAGACACAGCAGTGAACTACTACGGGAATAACTATACGTCACTACACCGCCTTCAGTATCGCCGGTTCAGGCGTTTGTGTTTCCTCCCATATGGAATTAACCCGTTTGTAACGCTGGGTATGAACCTGCCACATCCAGCTGGCCTGCACACATCTTTCAACACAGTCAAGATGCCGGGTCATTCCTGCACTCTCTGCGGGAAATGCTGCGCAAAGAGCCTTCACCTGTTCCCGGATGCTGCTCAGCAGGTCAAAGTATTCCCTGAGAATATCCTTCACCATTGTTGCCGCATGATAGATCACTTCTGTAAGCTGCCAGGAAGGCTCGTTAAGTGCAATGGCCGCCAGCAGGTTGGCATCTGCCCCGTTATCGATCACTTCTTTTTCAAAAGAGAAAAGATCGTTAGACAGGCAACCAAATGCAGCGATCAGCCAGTGGAGCCGCTGCAACGCGGGCGCCAGGCATGTGTCCTGCAGCCAGCCCCAGTCAAGGAAATTATTTTCTGCATACTCCAGCAGCAATACAATGTGCGGCATACCGCTGGTATGATAACGCATATCTACATATTGCGCCACATCCGGAACATAACCCAATGCCGCAGTGTTGCAGTTACGATGCGTAACTGCAAGATGATAGTTATACAACCGGAGAAATTCCGCGAACCATGCCTTAGGAGCACTGTCGCGTATCTCAGCCAGCATGCGGGCGTTAGCCCTTTCAACCGGCAGCGCATCAGCTGTCAGCTGCATATGTTCGTCCAGGTGAGACATGCGTTCAATAACAGCGGTGGCAACCGCCTGTTGTTCTTCGCTGAGCGATTTGAAGAGATCGCGGCCATAGGTGTCGTTCAGGTAGTAGTCAATCGCATTGTTTTTGGTCATTACCAGCATTCGTTCATAGCTGGCGGTGGGGTAGAGGAACAGCTGGCAGGTAATATAATGCTGGGCATTATCCAGCCAGATGCCGTGCTCAATGCAAAACTGCCGGGCCGCCTGAATAATGGCTTTACTGGCGGGGTGGGGCTGGAAAGGCTGACAGTAATGATGCAGGGGATTGCGCCGGTCGTCAATCAGCCGGATAATAGAGCTGCTGAACCCAACTTTCTGAAGTAATTGGTAGTCGTGCTGCAGTTTTTTTAAGGGATGAGGGAGGCCTCTTAAGGTCTTGATGGTCATAAAACATTGATTTTAGGTTAATAATGCATAGGTTAATCAGACGTTAACCCTATAAAAATTACACCTAAAAATCGTCATACCCTTCTTATACCCTCCACATTCCTCCCTTTAATGTTTTTTGCCGCTCCATTAACTAATTGCGTCAAAATAATATCATTCACTATCTTGTCTCATCATTATGTTAAAATTCCATGAAGAAACTATCTGTGCTCACGGCGCTCCTGCTCTGCTTTGCCATTCATCTTACCGCTCAAAGAAATAAAACAGCTGCGCTTCCATCGCAGCATCAGAACCCTTATAGCCAGCTTGCCTTAGGCGCCATTCAGCCACAGGGCTGGTTGCGCGAAATGCTCATCCGCCAGAAGAACGGCGCCACCGGCCACCTCGATGAACTATACCCCCTGGTTATGAACCACCGTAATGGCTGGTTAGGCGGCGATGGAGATCAATGGGAGCGTGGCCCTTACTGGATAGACGGCTTGCTGCCACTGGCCTATATCCTGCAGGATGAAGCCCTGATTGCCAAGGTAAAGCCCTGGGTAGAGTGGTCCATCAACAGCCAGCAACCCGACGGTTATTTTGGCCCTTCTGAGGATTATGGTCCTGAACCGGGCCTGCAGCGCGATAACAGCCGCGACTGGTGGCCCAAGATGGTGATGCTGAAAGTGCTGCAGCAATATTATTCCGCTACCAGTGACAAACGGGTCATCACCCTCATGAGCAACTATTTCCGTTACCAGCTGAAAACGCTGCCTGCCAAACCCCTGGATCACTGGACATTCTGGGCGCGCTACCGTGCAGGCGATAACCTGCTGGTGGTGTACTGGCTGTACAACATTACCCGTGAACCTTTCCTGTTACAGCTGGGTGATCTGTTGCACCAGCAATCCTTTGATTTTACCAACGCTTTCTTAAATACAGACCTGCTTGCATCACCAGGCAGTATTCACTGCGTCAACCTGGCACAGGGCATGAAAGAGCCGGCTGTCTATTATCAGCATCACCCTGAAAAGAAGTACCTGGATGCGCTTAAAAAAGGTTTCGCAGACCTGCGGAAATTCAACGGCATGGCCCACGGCCTTTATGGCGGCGATGAAGCCTTGCACGGTAACAATCCTACCCAGGGTTCAGAATTCTGCTCTGCTGTTGAAATGATGTACAGCCTGGAAAGTATACTGGAGATCACCGGCGATGTTGCCTATGCAGATCAGCTGGAGAAGATCGCTTTTAACGCGCTCCCCACACAGGCCAATGATGATTTTACCGCCCGGCAGTATTTTCAGCAGGCCAACCAGGTAATGCTGACCAGGCATATGCGCAATTTCGATGTGAATCATCACGGTACAGATGTATGTTACGGCCTGCTTACCGGCTATCCCTGCTGTACTTCCAACATGCACCAGGGTTGGCCTAAATTCACGCAGAACCTCTGGTATACCACGGCAGATAAAGGACTGGCAGCCCTGGTGTATGCTCCCAGCGAAGTAAAAGCAACGGTTGCCAACGGCGTTGCCGTTTCTTTAAAAGAAGAGACCAATTATCCCTTTGAAGAAAGCATCCGCTTCACACTCAGCGCAGATAAAAAGGCTGCTTTCCCGTTTCATCTCCGCATTCCCGCCTGGTGTAAAAAGGGTACTGTAAAAGTGAACGGTAAAGTAACGCAGGAGGCAGCGGGCGGCGCCATCATTAAAATCAGCCGTGAGTGGCAGTCCGGCGATGTAGTGGAGCTCACTTTGCCCATGCACATCTTCCGTAACAGCTGGTATGAAAACTCCGTATCGGTGGAGCGCGGACCGCTTACCTATGCCCTGAAGATAGGAGAGCACTCAAAACTGGTGAAGAATGATAAGGATCCCGTTGACTATGGCGATAGTTACCAGGAAATATATCCCACCACACCCTGGAATTACGGCCTGATGGAAATGCCGGAAAGTAAACTGACAGAAAATTTCCAGGTGGAAAAGAAAGATGCGGTAGCCGCTTATCCATGGACCCCGGAAAATGCACCGTTGATTATCAGAACAAAAGCTAAACGTATCCCTTCCTGGGGGCTGTATAACGAGATGGCCGGACCTATCCCTTTCAGCTACACTTACCAGCTGGAAGCGGCAAAAGAGGAAGAGGAAATTGTACTGATACCCTACGGATGCAGTAACTTAAGAATATCACAATTTCCGGTAATAAGGAGATAGTGGGTTTTTTCCGTACCTTGCGGCCCATTTTCTAATTACCTATGAATAAAACTATTCCATTATTCCTGCTCGTATGCGCAGCAGGTGCAGCCCATGGGCAGAACATTTACAGTGCCCTGCAATTAAACGAAGAAACCGGATACCATGCAAAACGGCCTAAAAAGATTGTTGAAACAAAAACCTTCTACAGTGCAACAGATCAGCGAACAGAAAAATCCATCAGGATTTTTGATGATGCAGGCATGTTGCTGACAGAAGAACGTTTTGATGAAAATGGCAACCGTACCGCCAGGTTAACACACAAAAATGATACTGTTCACCGCCGCTGCCTGGAAAGGACCTTTGAAAGATGGGGCAAAACGGGGTATGGCAGGGAAACAACTATCTACAGCTATGATGCCAGCCATTTTCTGACCGGTGTAACAGACATGGACGCTAATGGAGCCACCATGCTGATCTCTAAGATCACGAATAATGAAAAAGGGCATCCTGTTGCACTATCTTTAACAGACGGACAAAAGAATGTAATCGGAAAAGAGACGGCCACTTATTTATATGACCGCAACAGTGTTGTGATAGCTGCTTTTGATAATGATGGCAACCGGCTTTCAACAGATACCATGAAGATAAGCCTGAAGAATGCCCGCTCTTATCCGGAAGAAGGCGTTGTTTATAATGATCATGGCGATGTGGTAAAATGGACCGGTAAACCATCCAATGGAGCCAGGGATGTTTACGAAACAGAATATGTATACGATGCTGCTGGCAACTGTACAGATGAAGTGATCTACAAGGTAGAGACCAAAGGCGCCGCTAAACCCAGGAAGAAACGTGAAAGGCGCTTTGAACGGCAATACACCTACTAACCCCCCTCACCGCAAATACGATAAGTATACGATAATAAAGAGCGCGAAGAAAATATATCTTCGCGCTTCCTTTATCCAATAAACCTATAAAAAATATATGAGAACAACACCCGCCATGCCCGCTTTGTTTGTGGCCGCCTTTTTTTGTTTGTTTACCCTGTCCTGTAAAAAGGATCATGACGGTCAACAACCTAGTGGCGACGACGGCACTGGGCACTATTCCCCCGCGACCACGCTCAGGGCATTGCGACCGGTGATGTATACGGGAACGGACACCATCAGGGATCAGCACAGGATCAGCGAATACCTGAAACGCAGGAACATCGAAGACATGTTTAGCTTTGTGTCTCCCATACAGGGCGATAATTTCAGTGCCTTCTCCATGCTTTTCAAGGAAGGCAATAAGATCCAACTGGGTTTCCGGGATGCAGAGATCATAGAAAGGTCTGCCTCCGGGCTGCTGATCGCTGAAATGGATTCTGCAGTAAGCCAGCCCGTTGGTGACGGCAAAGCCAAACGCCTGATCAGTCTTATACCGCAGCATAGTCCCAGAACGGTGTGCCCTGATTTTTACAGCACACCCTGTAAGTACCGTGAACTAACTCCCATAATGGTAACGGATGGAAAATATTTCATTCCCTACGTGGTGGCCTATGTATCGGTAGACGAAATGGTGGCTGGTCCCCTTGGAATGGTTAATTCTTCCACTTACAGTTCTACACAGGGCATCATGCAGTTAAACAGCGCAGTGATCTCCGAACTGGACGCTGATGGTGGCATTAACCGTCACGATACACTGGTAGTGCAGGTGTTAACACGCGAAATGCTGAAACAATAGCAGGTAGGAAATAAAAAAGCCGCGAAGATCATTTGCGGCTTTTCTGTTTAATGCTGTTTTCTTATTGCGACCATTTAGTAGGTGTTCTGTCCCAGCGATGTCCTTTCAGTTCTTTCAGCAGCGCAGCAGACAGGCCTTTACCATCGCTGCAGTGCATATTTGACTCCACATTTTTTATCCGCCTCATGCCGGGTATGGTAGTGGTAATGTCAGGATTGCTGAGGATGAAACGTATGGCCATTTCTGCCATGGTCATTCCTGCAGGGATCAGCGGTTTCAGCGCATCTGCATGATCCACGCTGGCGTTGAGGTTTTCCGGAACAAAGTAAGTAGCTCTCCAGTCATCTTTAGGGAAGGTGGTTTCCTTTGTTAACGTACCCGTTAGTGTGCCTTCATCAAAAGGTACCCGGGCTATCACCCCGATGTTCTTTTCACGGCACAGCGGCAGCAGGCGGTCTTCCGGATTCTGGTCAAAGATGTTGTAGATCACCTGTACGCCGTCTATCAGGCCGGTCTTTAAGGTTTCCAGGCAGTTATCCGGTTCCCAGCGGTTCACGCTGATACCCCAGGACTGTACCTTGCCTTCTTTCGTTAATTTGGTAATGGCTTCCTTCCATTCATCCAGCTGGGCCCAGCTGTCTTCCCACACATGGAACTGCTGTAGGTCAATTGTTTCAAGTCCCAGGTTTTTCAGGCTCTTTTCCGTGTATTCCACGATATGTGCGGCCGGGAATACCTCTTCCAGCTTGAAATGCGGTTTAGAAGGCCAGGTAAAGTTCCTGGGCGGTATTTTGGTAGCTACGTATAAGCGTTTACCGGGGTGCCGTTTAATAGTGTTATTCAGTATCTGCTCACTAAGGCCTTTGCCGTATCCCCAGGCGGTGTCAAAAAAGTTGCAGCCTAATTCGATGGACCTGTCCAGCGCATCGTTCACTTCCTTTTCTTCCGAGCCTGTCCAGCCGGCCATTCCCCACATACCATAGCCTACTTCACTTACTTTCCAGCCGGTTCTGCCAAATGTTCTGTATTGCATAAATATTCTGGTTTTGTAATTGTGGAATTTAAAGAGATCCGGCATCTAAAATAAATATAGTTTGCCGAATTGCTGCGTACTATGTTATAACATAGTAAAGCAGCCAGCCTGGATAAACGTCGGGTTGCGGGTAAAACTTAATTATCTATCTTTGGCGGCCGTAGCAGGTAAATTGTTGAAACCCGGCCCCGTGGCTGCGCGCAAGATAAGTACAGCACAAGCGTATGTCCCTATAAAACCAATAATAACATGAAACAAATTTGTATCGCCGCCTTTATCCTGCTCAGCAGTGTTACCTCTGTGTATGCCCAGCACAAAAATGATGATCTTCCCCGGTTCCGGGTCTCCCTCCAGGGTGGATGGAGCTACCGTATCGCAAAAACGGCAGACGTGGGAGATGCTTTCCTGAAGGATTATATCAATGGCCTGAGGTCAGGCTTTCATGCAGGTGCAGACGGCGCTTTCTTCTTTACGAAGAACTATGGCGCCGGACTGAAGTATGCCTATTTTAATACTAGGAATGAGATAGCCAATGTAACCGTTACTACCATTGACGGGGAAACGAAGACCGGCTTAATGAGAGACAAGATCAACATTCACTACTTTGCCCCGGAGTTTTACGCCAGGTTCCCCTTCGCTGATAACAAACTTGTACTGCTGGCCGGCGCTTCTATTGGTTACCTGCGTTATGTGGATAATGCAGTGTTGGTAGACGAGGCGCAGATTACCGGTGGAACAGCAGGCGCGGGATTTGACGTAGGCCTGGATTATATGATCACCCCGCATTTTGGCATCGGTGCCAACCTGGGCCTCATCGGCGGTTCAATCAGTAATGTGAAGTATAGAGATGCTAATGGCGAAAGGGATGTAGAGCTGGATAACAACCAGCGGGAGAACCTTACCAGGCTCGATGTCTCTGCAGGAGTAAGATGGTACTTTTAATAGCTATTCAGAAATGATCACCTTTACACCACGGTCGGTTACCATTTTTACAGTGTCTAGCGATACCAGGTTGTCTGTAATGATATAATCCACCTGTTCCAGGCTGCAGATACGGCCAATGCCCCTGCGGTCAAACTTGGAACTGTCGGCCATTACCACCACCGTTTGTGCAAGGGTGATCATTTTCATGATCAGACTGGCCTCCGCCAGGTTGGAAATAGATAACCCGAATTCAGGATCAATTCCATCCACCCCGATAAATAATACCCCGCAGGAAATATCATCCAGCAGTCTTTCTGCAAAAGAACCCGCCGCAGAAGAAGAGTTCTGGTGAATGAGCCCGCCTATCTGCAATACATCCACATGCGGGCGGTTGCAGAGTTCCAGCGCCACTTTCAGGGCAGGGGTGATCACTGTAATATGTTTGGAAGGATATAAGGCGCGCGCCAGCTCAAAGGTGGTAGTGCCCGAGCCGATGATAATAGAGTCATTCATGCCGATCAGGTTCATTGCCGCTTTCGCTATCTTCTTCTTTTCCTCCGTTTTAACGGACTCCTTTTCATTGATCGGCTTTTCAATCGTATATGGGTTTTGAGTAGAGCCGCCCCCTTTGGTACGGAACAGCAGTTTCTTTTCCTCCAGCAGCTTCAGGTCTTTCCGGATGGTTACGCCCGATACCTGCAAAGAGTCACTCAACTCCTGTATATCTACTCTTCCGTTCTCCTGCAGCTTCTGTAAAATAAGCTGATGCCTGTCTGTAATATTCATAAAGCAAACCCGGGTCTTATTTTTGTTAAAAAAACTTTCATCAAATATAAAACTTTTATAGGCAGAAAAGGGAAGTATTCTACGCAAGTCCCCACCAGCCAGCTTGTCGTAGCGGTGAAAAACCTTTAAAAGCGGAGTGCAGCCAGGTTGTCAATGTGAAAGAAAAATTATTTAAAAAACTTTACTTTTATTAAAACAATTACTTAACTTTAATTTAATTAACTTTAATAAACTTAAAATTCTACGTTTGCACTGACGCTTTAAAGTAGTTCAATTAGTACTGTATGGATTCCACGACTGATATGAATAACAGCCGGAGGCCCTGATGTACACAGGCCCTGACTGAAGTTCTATCATACCTTAAATACGATCAGAAAAACACACACAACAAACCAGTAAAACATGAACAATCATAGCTGCACTAACATGTGCCTCAGGCACGTGCTGGGACTACTGCTGCTTATACTGCCGTCCGCATTGTTCGGACAAACGCAGCGCACCGTGCGGGGATTGGTAACCAATGATAAGGGGGAACAACTCATTGGCGTGAACATCAGGGTGAAAGGCACTTCCAGCGGTACCGTCACCGGCACAAATGGACAATACCAGCTTACCGTATCCGGTAACGATGCCATCCTTGTATTTTCTTTTGTAGGCTTCGCCGAAGCAGAAACGCCCGTAGGCGAACGCAGTACCATTAACATGCAGCTGAAATCCAGCGCCCGTAACCTGGACGATATCGTAGTAGTAGGCTACGGTACCCAGAAAAAAGTAAACCTTACAGGCGCGGTAGACCAGGTAGGCGGCGAGGTGTTTGAGAACCGCCCACTTACCAATGTTACCCGCGGCCTCCAGGGTGTTATACCCAACCTGAATATCCGTATGACAGATGGTAAGCCCACCAGGGGAGCTGAGTATAACGTACGCGGTACAACGTCTATCGGTGCAGGCGGCAGTGCCCTCATATTAATAGATGGCGTTCCCGGTGATCCCAACCTGGTGAACCCGAACGATATTGCCAGTGTTACCGTACTGAAAGATGCCGCTGCTGCCGCTATCTACGGCGCCCGCGGTACCTTTGGCGTGATCCTGATCACTACCAAAAGTCCTGCAAAGGATAAAACAGTGGTCAACTACTCGGGCAACTTCTCCCTGAATGAGCGCACCATCAAACCAAAGATGGTCACCAACGGTTACCAGTGGGCTAAAACCTTTGACGACGCTTTCGCCTCCTGGAACGACTACACCTCACACGCGCAGAAAGTGAACTCCGTGTTCCCCTTCTCGCTCGATTACCTGGATGAGCTGAAACGCCGCAATGATGATCCCAGCTTACCTAAAACAGACATCAATCCCGCTACCGGCGATTATGTATACTACGGCAATACCGACTGGCTGAAAGAACTCTATGCAGACAACAACCCTTCCATGGAGCATAACCTCAGCGTGTCCGGCAGCAGTAAAAATGTAGGCTACTATCTCTCCGGCAGGTATATGTCGCAGCAAGGTATCTTCCGTTACAATCCTGATAACTTTAAAACGTATAACCTGCGGGCACGTGGCTCTGTACAGGCCTTCCCCTGGTTAAAGATCGAAAATGACCTGAGCTTTACACAATCCAATTATTTCTATCCTATCCTTAACCATCCCGGCAACACGCCTGTGTGGAGAAGGATATCAGACGAAGCTTTTCCCATCGCCATGCTGCGCAATCCTGATGGCACACTCACAGAGAATGCATCCATCGTATTCGGTAGCTTCATCAGCGGTAATAACCAGTCAGAACTGAGCAGGATGCAGATCCGCAATACATCCCGCTTTACCGCAGGCCTGTTTAAGAACAGGATCCACCTGAATGGCGACTTTACCTTCTGGCGCCTTAATGATGTGGAAAAACGTATATACACACCCGTTCCCTACAGTAAAAAGCCGGGGGCTATGCTGGAACGCGGCGAAAGTAAGCTGAATGAGGATGATGATAAGACCAATTACCTGGCCGCCAACCTCTATGCAGACTACGAGCAAACCATCGGCAAACATTACTTTAAAGGGATGGTGGGTTATAACTACGAGAACTCTAAACTCACCAGCAGGTATATACAGCGCGATGGCATCATCAACAATGAACTGCCTGATTTCTCGCTCACCAACGGCCTTAACTTTACCTTACGTGGCGGCGGTAATGAGTGGCGGACCATCGGCGGCTTCTTCCGCCTCAACTATGTATTTGATGAACGCTACCTGCTGGAGGTGAATGGCCGTTATGACGGTACTTCCAAGTTCCCCCAGCACCAGCAATGGGGTTTCTTCCCCTCCGCCTCCGCAGGCTGGCGGGTGTCTAAAGAAAAGTTCTGGACACTGCCCTACAAGGTATTCTCTGATCTGAAGCTGCGCGCATCCTACGGTACGCTGGGTAATGGTAATGTCAATCCTTACCAGTTCCTGGAGTCGATGGGCGTGAGCCAGGCAGCCCGCATCATTAACGGTATTCGTCCTGACTATACACAACATCCCAACGTAATTCCCGCCGGTCTCACCTGGGAAAAGGCTACTACCCTGAACCTGGGTGCAGACATGGTGTTCCTGGATGATCGCCTCACTACTACATTCGACTGGTACACCCGCAAAACCAAAGACATGTTCACCGAAGGGTTGCCACTACCCGGCGTATTTGGTGCGTCAGAACCTAAAGGCAACTATGCAGACCTTGATACAAAAGGCTGGGAGCTCTCTATCGGGTGGCGCAACAAACCGCAGGGTCGCAACGCTTTCAGCTACGATCTCCGCTTTGTGCTGTCAGACAACCAAAGCACCATCACCCGGTATAACAACCCGCTGGGCCTCATCAATACCTATTACGCCGGTATGAAGGTGGGCGACATCTGGGGCTTTGTAACGGAAGGATATTATAAAGACCAGCATGAAATAGATACCCGCGGCATCGATCAGAGCTTTGTCCGCGTATCGGCCCTTAACAAACCGCTGCCCGGCGATATTAAATTCGCAGACCTCAATGGCGATGGTAAGATCGATGAAGGCGCAGGCTCTTTGTCTAACCCCGGCGACCGCCGGGTGATCGGTAACACCTCACCGCGCTATACCTACGGCTTCAATTCCAACATGGAGTGGAAAGGTTTGTTTCTGTCTCTCTTCCTGCAGGGTGTGGGCAAACGTGACTTCTGGCCCGGTACAGATAACTCCCTGATCTGGGGACCCTATAACCGCCCTTACAGCTGGCAGCCGGAAGACGTGATCAGCAATATGTGGTCTGAACAGAACCCGGATGCCTACTTCCCCCGCCTGCGTGGCTATACGGCGCTCAACTCCCGCGCAGAGCTCACCGTGCCGCAAACCAAATACCTGCAGAATGTGGCCTATATCCGGCTCAAAAACCTGAGCCTGGGTTACAACCTGCCTGCACGCCTGATCTCAAGGGCTGGTATGTCTAACATGCGTATCTACCTCAGCGGGCAGAACCTCTGGGTATGGAGCCCTATGTATAAGCATATTAAAACAATGGACCCTGAAGTGATTGAAGGCGCCGACCCTGAACTGGCTTCCGGCGCAGGAAATGGTATGAGCTACCCCATGCTGAAAACATATACGTTTGGGATCAATGTCACATTTAAATAAAATGAACATGCAACGTCTTTTATATATACTCATCGCAACAGTTATGCTCACGGCCTGTGATCATAACCTGGACCTGAAGCCGGTGGATAAGCTATCGCCAGAGAATGCCTTCAACACCGAGAAGGACCTGCAACTGTACGCCAATTCCTTCTACCTGGACCTACCCGATGGTAACGATATCGTGCGGGGAGATGATCTTAGCGATTACCTGGTGGGCAGAACGCCTTCTACCTACATCTACGGCAGCTTCGGCGCCACCCAGGCCACGGGCTGGAGCTGGGGCGCCCTGCGAAAAGTGAACTATTTCCTGGAGCATGCCACCCAGGCAAAGATAACAGCAGAAGCTATGAACCACTACCTTGGCTTGGCGCGTTTTTTTCGCGCCTGGTTCTACTTCGACAAAATAAAGCGCTTTGGCGATGTGCCCTGGTACAACAAAGCCCTCGATGTAAACGATCCGGAATTATTCAAGCCCCGCGATCCGCGCACCCTGGTGATGGACAGCGTACTGGCAGATCTTGACTTTGCCTGCGCCAATCTCCGCAGCGTTAAAGACAAAGACGCTTCCACCGTAACCCGCTGGGTAGCCCTCGCTTTCAAATCCCGTGTTTGCCTGTTTGAAGGCACTTTCCGCAAATACCAAACGCAACTGGGCCTGGGCGCTACTGCCGATAAATGGCTGGATGAATCCATCAAGGCGGCAGACGACCTGATAAAAAGCAACCAGTATAAATTGCTGACAACCGGCGCGGCTGATAAGAACTACCGTGATCTCTTCACGCTGGAAGTGCCCAACACCACAGAAGTGCTGCTGGCTGCCGTAAACAGTAAAAGCCTCCGCGTATTCAACGATGCCAACTGGTACTGGACCAGCGCCACCTATGGCGGCCGTTTCAGCTTCATCAAGAAGTTCATCAACACCTACCTGAAAACAGATGGTACACCGTTCACCGCACAAGCGGGCTATAACAATATACCTTTCAATGAAGAAGTAAAAGACCGCGATCTGCGCCTGAAGCAATCCATCCGTATGGGCAACTATACAAGGGATGGCGCCATCGCCCCGCCAGACTTTACCTACACCTACAGTGGTTATATGCCTATCAAGCTTACCGTAGACTCCAAAGCTACCGACGGCGTTGCAGAGAACTTTAACTCACTGCCCATCATCCGCTATGCAGAAGTGCTGCTGAACTTTGCAGAAGCAAAAGCAGAAAGAGGTACTTTCACCCCTGCAGACTGGGACGCTACCATTGCATTACTGCGCAAACGCGCGGGCATTACCAACACGCCTTACCCTGTAACGGCAGATACCTATCTGCAGCAGAACTATTATCCTGATATTACCAACCCGGTACTGCTGGAGATCCGCCGCGAAAGGGGCGTAGAGCTGTCGCTCGAAGGCTTCCGCTATGATGACCTTAAACGCTGGCGTGCGGGCAAGCTGCTGGAAAACCAGTACGACGGCATGTATGTACCTGCGCTCAATACGCTGATAGACCTGAATGAAGACGGTAAGATGGATGTGTCTTTTGTGGAAAGTATTCCCGCTACCAAAGTGCCGGGTGTATACTACTTCCTGATCGATAATGTGCAGTATAAACTGAGCGGCGGTACCAGCGGTAATCTAATACTGTTCAGCAACCTGCAGCGTAAGTATGAAGACTATAAGTATTTCTACCCCATTCCTTATAACGAGATCATCCTGAATAGCAACCTGGAACAGAATCCGGGCTGGGCTAATTAAGATACATGATAACAAACAACTGATACATTCATGTCAAGTACCAACACCTCCACGTTTACGCCCGCCATCTTTGATAAAGCGGGCATCCCGCAGCAGCTGCTGTGGGGATACATCGGTATCATGATCTTCATGATGGGCGATGGCATTGAACAGGGCTGGCTGAGTCCCTACCTGGTAGATCACGGTATGAGCGTACAGCAGTCAGCTACGCTGTTCACTGCCTATGGGATCACCATCGCTATCTCCGCCTGGTTTTCAGGCGTGCTGGCAGAAGGCTACGGCGTAAAACGCACGATGCTGGGCGGTCTGCTGCTATACATAGCAGGTACCATCGGCTTTGTGGGCTTTGGTATGCCTGAGCTGAATTTCCCGGTAATGTTGCTTACGTATGCATTGCGCGGTTTCGGTTATCCGCTGTTTGCGTATTCCTTCCTGGTATGGATTGCCTACAGCAGTCCCAAACATCAGCTGGGCCGTGCCGTAGGGTGGTTCTGGTTTGTGTTCACGGGCGGACTGAATGTATTGGGCGCTTACTATTCCAGCTGGGCCATACAGCGTTTTGGTCATCTCAATACGCTGTGGACATCGCTCTTCTGGGCCCTGCTGGGCGCATTCTTTGCACTGGTATTGAACAAGGGATCTGTTAAAGGAACAGCGCCCGCACAATCAAAGGTGGAAGAGCTCATTAAAGGGCTCACCATCGTAAAAGAAGAACCCAAGGTATTACTGGGTGGTATTGTGCGGATCATCAACACCACTGCGCAATTTGCCTTCCCGGTATTCCTGCCCATGTATATGGCCCGTCATGGTTTTGATACTTCGCAGTGGCTGCAGATCTGGGGCACCATCTTTACGGCCAATATCGCCTTCAACCTCATCTTCGGTTTTGTAGGCGACCGGCTGGGATGGCGCAACACCGTGATGTGGTTTGGCGGTATGGGATGTGCAGTTACTACGCTGCTCTTTTATTACGCGCCACAGATCTGGGAAAACAGTTTCTGGATGACGATGACGGCCGGGGTACTCTGGGGTGCTTTCCTGGCGGGCTATGTACCCTTGTCTGCGCTGGTGCCTTCGCTGGTGAAGAAAGATAAAGGCGCTGCGATGGCCATCCTGAACCTGGGTGCAGGGCTGCCTGTATTTGTGGGCCCTGCTATTGTAGGCCTCTTTATTGGTATGGTGGGAGAAGCCGGTGTGATCTGGATTTTGGCCATCCTTTACGCCATCAGCGCGTTTCTTACGCGCTTCATTACCCTGCCTGATAATGCAAAGACAAACATAAATCTATCACATGCGAGTATTGATCACAGCGCCGTATCATGAGAGCGGTCTGAAAGCGTTAGAGCAGCAATTCGGAACAATTATTTATCGGTCCTGGAAACCTAATGGCAGGGCGTACAACGAACAGGAAATACTGCAGCTGCTGCAGTCTTCCCATGCAGATGCCCTGATCACTGAGCACGACCATGTAACGGCCAACGTTATACGCGCCGTACCGGGATTGCAATTCATCGGTGTATGTCGCGGCACTCCTTCCAATGTGGCGGTGCCTGTAGCCACGGAACTGGGCATCCCGGTATTTTTTACGCCTGCCCGTAATGCGCAGGCGGTAGCCGAGATGTTCATTTCTAATGTGATCATGCTGCTGCGCAACACCATTCCCGGTATCGGCTGGCTCAAAGGCCGCCAGTGGCAGGAAGGCGCCCATGATTCTTACCTGCATTTCAAAGGCAATGAGCTGGCAGGTAAAACTATCGGTATGGTAGGCTTTGGCGCTATCGGTCAGCTGATAGCCCGCCTGCTCAAACCTTACCCCTGCAATATCCTGTTTTACGATCCATATGTGGCAGACTATGATAAGGGCTATCAGCAATGCAGCCTGGAAGAAGTGTTCTCCGGCGCAGACATAGTTTCCATCCACCTGCCCGTAACCGCAGAGACCAAAGGCATGATCAACGGAGCTTTATTGAAAAAGATGAAAAAAGATGCCATTTTTGTTAATACTGCCCGGGCTTCCGTTGTAAAGCGGGAAGACCTGCTGGAAGTGCTGGAGAGTCGCGCTATCCGCGGGGCCGTGCTGGATGTGTTCGACAATGAACCGCCGGATGCGCTGGACTACCGCATCATTGATCTCCCCCACGTTATTGCCACGCCGCACATTGCGGGCGCCACCTTCGAAGTAGAAGACCATCACGTGGAGATCATGAACAGGGCATTGTTACAATGGTACGCCAAAGGCAATAAGCAGATTGCCGAACTGGCCAATAAAGAAATTCTTAAAGCACCTATTCAATGAGCGTATCCGCCACCTATATTATTGTAGATATTGGCACCGGCAACGTACGGGTAGCCGCCGTATCAGCAGATGGTAAGGTACTTGCTGTTGCCCGTGAAGACATCAGCTACGTAAAAGACCCGCGCTATCCTGATGCGCTGTACTTTGATCCGGATCAGCTATGGCAGCAGGTATTGGGCCTGGCAAAGTCGGTGCTGTCACAGGTGCCCGCTGACACTGTAAAGGCTATTACCGCCACCAGCCAGCGCGAAGGTATTGTGCTGATCGATGCCAAAGGCGGATCGCTGATCGGTTTGCCGAATATTGATCACCGCGGACGGGAATGGGAAGCGATCATCACGGATAAGAGCAGCATGTACCAAAGCACGGGCCGCTATCCCACATCATTATTCTCAGCACTGAAGCTGGTGGGCATCCGCGAACGCAGGCCGGAGATCTGGGAGCAGCTGAGCACTTTTCTCAGCATCAGCAACTGGGTAGAGTATAAGCTCAGCGGCCTTGCACGCTATGAGCATTCCCAGGCTTCAGAGACTTTATTGTATAACGTGTCCCAACAGCAATGGTCGCCCGCCCTCTGTAAAGTATTTGGCGTAGATACGGCCATTCTCCCTGCACTCGCGGCATCCGCCACAGTGCTGGGCGATATTCTTCCCCCGGTAGCACAGCAGCTGGGCATTCCTGCAGATACAAAGATCATTGTTGGCGGCGGCGATACACAGCTGGCCATCAGGAGTACGCGTCCTGCCGTGAATGATATGGTGATCGTATCCGGTACTACCACCCCCATCGTTAAGCTAACAGACACCTATACACTGGATGAGGAAGAACGTACCTGGACCAGTCGCGATATTGCGCAGGGCCGCTTTGTATTTGAAGCGAACGCCGGTGTAACAGGATTGAACTACCAGCGCCTGAAAGAGATCTTCTATCCCAATGAAGGCTATGAGGTGATCGAGAAAGAGCTGGAAGAAAACCCGCATAACCTTTGCATGGCCTCCCTTGGTTCCCTGCTGGCGGATGAAGAGGTATCGCTTACCAGGGGCGGCTTTATATTTCATGCGCCCGTATCTCACCTGCTTACCCGCGGATCATTTGTTTGGGCTACCATGCTGGATATTGCCTGCTCCATCGTAAAGAACTATCGCGTACTGGCGGCGGTAGCCGGTCACGATCCCGATTATATCTGGGGTTGCGGCGGCGGTTTGCAAAGCCGGGTGCTGCGGCAGCTCATCGCCAACCTCACCGGGAAGAAGGTGCAGATGCGGCATGAGTTTCAGCAATCATCCGCTGTTGGCGGCGCCCTGATCTGCAATGAAGCATTGCAGGTAAACGCAGCAATGGATGAGCGGATAGAAGTGGTATCCCCGCAGGAAACGGAATACTATGCCACATTATATACGGAGTGGGAAAAGACCCGCAACTATTTCAGGAATATGAACTGATCACCTGCAAATTTTATTTCATGCCAGATAACAATGCATGCTTTATCGGGATAGATGTTGGCACACAGGGAGAGCGGGTGGTACTGCTGGATGCCCGCGGTAACCTGCTGGGCAGCGCAGAAGAAGCTTTTGCCCTCAACGGGCAATCCAGGGAAGAACAGTCGCCCCTGGCATGGTGGGATGCCTGCCTTCGCTCATTACAACAACTGCTCTCGCAGGCGTCCCGTAGCATTGACCTGCGGCATGTCCGCGCCATCTCGGTAACTTCCACCTCCGGCACCATCATCCCCATAGATCATCATCATCAGCCCCTGCACAATGCCATTATGTATAGTGATACACGGCAGGAGCAGGAGGGAAGGGCCTGCCGCGAGGCGGCGCTGACCCATAACCCGGATGGATATACGGCTTTTAATACATCCAGCGGCCTGCCTAAAATGATGTGGTTCCTGCATCATTACCCGGACAAGGCCCCGCATATATACAAGTTCATTCACGCGGCCGACTTCATTACCGGAAGGCTGTCCGGCCGTTATGATGTAACGGATCTTACCAACGTACTGAAATCCGGCTATGATGTGCAGCAGGGCCAATGGCCTGCATACATCTGGCAGCAGCTGCCCCTGCAACAGCAATGGCTGCAGCGGGTAATACCCTCCGGTACGCCTGTTGGTAATATAGACCCTGCGCTGGCTGCACAACTGGGCTTATCAGAAGAGGTGCTGATAGTAGCCGGTATGACAGACGGATGTGCATCTCAGATCGCCTCCGGGGCAGTGAACCCGGGCGACTGGAACACCACCATCGGCACTACCCTGGTAGTGAAGGGAGTAACCACCACCGCTATACATGACCCTTCAGGACGCCTGTACAACCACCGCCATCCTGAAGGCTACTGGATGCCCGGCGGCGCCAGCAACACCGGCGCTGATTGGATCACCCGCGATTTTAAGGAGCAGCTGTCTGCACTGGAAACACAGGCTGCTGCTATCATTCCCACGGGGCACTTGTCCTGGCCGCTGATGCAGCAGGGAGAACGCTTCCCCTTCATTGCACCCCAGGCCAGGGGATTTGAAGATCCCGGCCTTACGCCGGCAGTACGTTTTGCCGCCGGTATGGAGGGTGTTGCCTACATAGAACGTTATGCCTATACCATGATAACACAGCTGAGCGGAGAGCCCGTAAAAGCGGTGTATACAGCTGGCGGGGCCAGTAACAGTCCCAGCTGGCTGCGCATCCGCAGTAATGTGCTGAACCTGCCGCTGTATAAAATGAAACACATCACCGGGGCAGTGGGCGCCGCTATACTGGCGGCTTCCAAAACCTCTTTTACCAATATCATGGAAGCTGCCGCTGCCATGACGCAGGTAGAAAAGGAGTTGCATCCCGACCCCGCAATGGCGGCGGCTTACAATGCACACTATTTCCGGTTTATTCAAACACTTAAACAAAAGGGATACATCCCTGAACAGATCTATGCTTAATGTTTTTTTATTACGGCACGGACAAACCGCCTGGAACAAGGATAATAACCGCTACTGCGGCCGTACTGATATTTCCCTCACGGAAAAGGGTATACGCCAGGCGGAAGCGGTGCGTGAACAGCTGAAAGGTATTACGTTCTCCAGTGTATACTCCTCGCCCCTGGAAAGGGCGTACAATACCGCTTCCATCGCTACCGGCGCAGCTGTTACTAAAGACGAGCGTTTGATAGAAGCTGATTTCGGTCAGTGGGAACGTAAAACAAAAGAAGAGTTCATTGCAGAAGATCCGCAGACCTGGGATAACTGGATGGCGGATCCCGGAACGCACCGCGCCGGCGGCACCGGCGAAACAGGTATGGAGGTCGTTACCCGTGTGGATGATTTCTTCCGCGAGCTGCTGCTGTGGCACAGCTCCGGTAACATACTGGTGGCTGCGCATAATGGGGTAAACCGTTTGTACCTGGCCTATAAGCTGGGCATGCCTTTAAAGAACTACCGTATGTTGGTGCAGGATAATGCCTCGGTTACGGTATTCACCCTCTCTGCTGAAGGAGCATTTACATTACAACACCTGAATTCAAAATTCTGATATGTATAAGAGTCTGTTGGCGCTGACTGTCGCCTTTACCATGAACCTATCATCTGTACTGGCCCAAAAGGGCAGGCTGCATGTACTCAATATCAAAGATGCAGCAGCACTAAGGGCATTCTTCCACTACACCGGGAAAGATGTGCCCTTTATCAGCGGGCACCGGGGCGGGGTGAACAAAGGCTTCCCGGAAAATAGCATTGAAGCGTTTGAAAACACCCTGCTCCATACGCCTGCCACTTTCGAGATCGACCCGCGTTTGACCAAAGACAGTATCATTGTACTCATGCACGATGCTACATTAGACCGTACTACCACGGGCACGGGTAAAGTAGGAGATTACACCCTGGCAGAACTGAAAAAACTGCACCTTAAAGATGTGGAAGGCAATGTTACCCCCTACCGCATTCCTACCCTGGAAGAAGCCATTCGCTGGGCTAAAGGCAAAACGGTGCTTATACTTGATAAAAAAGATGTTCCCTTTGAGATGACAGCCCGGCTTATTAAAGAGTTGCAGGCAGAAAGCCATGTGATGGTTACCGTGCACAATGCCAAAGAGGCAAAGTTCTACCATGACCGTAACCCGGAGATCGTATTCGAGGCATTCGTGAAAACAACGGAAGCGATGAAAGAGTATGAAGCCCAGGGCATTCCCTGGACCCACATCATGGCCTACGTAGGGCCCGATAATAAACCGGAACTGAAATCCTTATACCAGCAGCTGAACCAGCGCGGCGTAATGTGTATGATCTCCACCGCGCCTAGCTATGATAAGCTGCCCTCTTCGCAGGAGCGTGATGCGGCGTATAAAGCCATTATCAGGGATGGCGCCAGCCTGATAGAAGCAGATCGTTCTATTGAAGCGGCAACGGCTATTCAGCCACTGGTACAAAGAAAGAGTGACAAACAGCAGTTCTTTGGAGAAATTGCATGGTAAATAGCAGATTATTCTACCTCTAAAACGGCATGTATTTTGAAATAATTCAATTATTGTAAATTTGTACTGACTTTTCCAGAACCACAACTGTTACCAGCACTGTTTAGCAAGGATTTGACCTAAAAGCTTGAATAATGGAGAAGACATTGAAACCTCGCTTTGCAAGAAGCGGTGAAGAGACCATTTTTCATCAATTACGGCTGGATGTAAATAACCTTGTCCGGCAGCTGGAGCCCAAACGGAAACGTAGCATTATTGTCAAAGCGGTTTTGTTTCCCGTATTATACGGCCTCACCTATGGGGCCATCCTGTTTGCAGGGCAGCACACTGGTATCTTCTACGCGGCTTATTTTCTACTGGGTGTATGGCTCGTTATGATGTTCCTGAACACCATCCACGACGCTGTACATGGCACTATTTTCAACCGCAAATGGCTGAATGACGCTTATGTGTACCTGTTTGATCTCATGGGCGCCAACAGCTATATCTGGCGATTGCGGCATGTACGTTTTCACCACAACTATCCCAATGTAAACGGATGGGATACGGATATTGAGCAAAGCAGCCTGGCCCGTATCTTTCCCACCGGGAAGGCCCTGTTCTTTCACCGTTATCAGCATATTTACCTGCCTTTGTTGTATCCGCTCTACCTGTTCAACTGGCTGCTGATACGTGATTTCAAGGATTTCTTTAATAAGCAAAAGACCATCTGGAAACTGGCCACTATCCCGCGCTTTGAATATGTAAAGTTGTTTTTCTTCAAGGCCTTTTTCCTTTTTTACCTCATCCTGCTACCCAAACTGGTATTGGGTATTGCATGGGTCCAGGCAATCGCCGGATTTCTGCTCATGTTATTCACCGCCAGCATATTGTCTTTAATGGTATTGTTAAGTCCGCATGCCAATACGGAATCTGAATTCCCGCTACCTGGTGATGGCAACCAGCTGCCCCACAGCTGGATGATGCACATGTTGCTCACCACCAATGACATTACCCATGATAACTGGTTTACCCGCTTTTTCATGGGCTGCTTTAATTTCCATGTGGTGCATCACCTGTTCCCGAATGTGAATCATGTTTACTACCCGGAAGTAACGGCACTGCTCAGGCAGTATGCCGACAGGCACCAGTGGCCGTATCGTACATATACCCTGGGCGGCTCTCTGGGCAGGCACTACCGCTTGTTGAGACAGAATGGGGTAACAGAAGATATCTTCGAGGAAACGATGTAGCTCAGGGTTGTTCCGGCTTACTGTTAAAGATATAACGGTAGGTTCTGTGTATCTTATCCAGTGTGGCGCCTGTGGCTTCATGCAGGGCCAGCATTTTATCGTTGAAGTCGCCCACCCAGGCCAGTTCCACGCCCTTGATCACATGACGGCGTGGCAATACTTCCTGTTGCAGGCAACGGATCAGGGCCGATTCAATGCCATGGTTCTGGAATTTGCGTTTGCAGCCCATCACAATGATCCGCAGCCGGTCTACCGTAGTGGTTTTGGAGTACCAGAAAAACTTCAGCTTGCCCCAGAGGTCCAGCTTACCGTTTACATGTTTCAGCAGCTGGTTCACATCCGGCAAACACAGGATGGCGGCTATGGGTTCCTCATTATAGTAAGCAAACCAGATGATCTTCTCATCCATGATCGGCTTCATCTGCCGGAAGGATTCTTTTACGGTGCCTGATTCCAGCGGACTGAAGTTTTCGAAGGTACTCCAGGCATCATTATAGATCTCAATAAAATCGGCGGCAAATTTATCAAACTGCTTCTTATCAAAATGCCGGAAGCTGTACCCGGATTTGCGCATCACCCAGTCGGATATTTTGGTGAAGCGCTCGGGTAATGGGATGGTGGCATCCAGGAAATTGGTGAACTGATCGTATAGTTTCTGAAAGCCATAAGACTCGAAGAAATCCTGGTAGTAGGGCGGGTTATAATTCATTCCCAGGCTGGGCGGTTTAAACCCATGCACCAGCAGTCCCCAGAATTTATCATTCTCTCCGAAATTTATCGGACCGTCCATCGCCTCCATGCCTTTTTCCTGCAGCCAGGCTTTGGCGGTATCAAACAGTAAATGGGCAGCCTGCCGGTTGTTCACGCATTCAAAGAAACCGATGCCGCCGGTGGGCTGTGGATTTTTATGACATTTTTCGTAGTTGATGAACGCCGCTATGCGGCCTATGATCTGACCGCTGTTGTCCTGCAGCAGCCAACGGGTACAAACACCATGGGAAAAGAAAACATTGCGGGAAGGATCAAATACCGCTTCCACGTCAGCTTCGAGAGGGCATATCCAGTGTGGGTCGTGCTTGTATAAAGTAGCTGGCAGTTTGATAAAGGCCCGGGCTTGACGGCTATTCGCAATTTCTATCAGATCCATGGAACGAACTTAGGAATTATTCGTCACTTATTTTTATCCGGAACATTTTTATAATACGAAAAAATTACCAGCTGAAAAGGGGGCTGGGGGCGCAATTGTTGTATAAAAAATTAATAATAGTTTAATGTGGGTTGCGGGCAGGTTTATCTGCATTTACGTATGCAACAATAGGACACATCAGGCGCCTTCCTCGCATGATGTTCAAAAGCGGACATGATAATACCGAAAGCGGACATTCCCCTGTATTCTCCCGTGCGCTAACTGCTTAAATACGAACGCTTTATTAATTTTGTACTGTTTTTGCTGCATGCCCCTGCATTAATCCCCTCCTATATGCTAAAGAACTATCTTAAAACGGCTTTCCGGAGTCTGTGGCGCAACAAGCGCTATGCATTGCTCAACATCACCGGCCTTACCCTGGGTATCACCGTTTGCCTGGTCATCTATGTGATCATTCAATATGAGCAAAGTTTTGATAGGTTCCATACAAAGAAAGACCGCATATACAGGGTGCTGACGGTAATGCCGGAAGAGAGTGGCAAGATCAACTATACACAGGCTGTGCCTTTTCCCGTGCCCACTACACTGCCAAACGATTTTCCCCAGTTCGAAAAAGTAACCGGTATAATACAGATGGGGCAAAGACTGGTAATCCTGGAAGACAAACAGGGCAAGGTGCAGAAGAAATTCAAGCCACTGGTATATTTCCTGCAACCTTCGTTCTTCGACATATTCTATTACAAATGGCTGGCAGGCAATAAAGCCACTGCTCTTAACGACCCCAATTCCACCGTTCTCGCACGCTCTACTGCTGAGAAGTATTTTGGCGACTGGCACAAGGCAATAGGTAAGGTCATCAAACTGGATCAGCAGTTCAATCTTACAGTAACGGGTGTACTGGATGATCCGCCGAAGAATACCGAATTTCAGTTTGAGATGGTGGCCACATATGCCTTGCTTAAAATAAACGAGATAAAGGATTGGGTAACGATAGACGATATCCATAATTGCTACGTGCTGCTGCGCCCCGGACAGGATGTGGCAAAGATCAATGAGCGGCTCATTGCATTCTCCAGAAAATACAAGGATCCGAAGAACAAGGCCACACATATGCTCCAGTCCTTAGCCGGTGTGCACGCAGATACACGCACAAAGAACTTCATTGGCAGAGTGGCATCGCCCGAGCGGATCAGGATGCTTTGGATGATTGCCACGTTTATTCTGCTCATAGCCTGTGTGAATTTCATTAATCTGGCCACTGCGCAGGCGGTGAACCGCGCGCGGGAGATAGGGGTACGCAAGGTGTTGGGCAGTAACGGCTGGCAGCTTAAAATACAGTTCCTTTCGGAAACAGCCATGCTGGTGCTGAGTGCTTTGCTGTTGGCCGTGGTATTGGCATTATGCGTACTTCCCTTCATCAGCCAGGTGATGAACCTGCCTTTGAGTGCAGGCATGCTGGCGGCCGGTAACGTATATGTATTATTGTTAGCCATCTTTTTGATGGTCACCTTGCTGGCGGGCTTTTATCCTTCTGTGGTGGTGTCGGCCTTCAATCCTGTTAATGCGTTGAAGAGTAAGATAGCGGCCAGTAAACATACCAGCGGTGTATCTCTTCGCCGCAGTCTCGTGGTTTTCCAGTTCATTATTGCACAGGCATTGATCATTGGCACACTCATCATCCTGCAGCAGATGAATTACTTTCACAACCAGTCTATGGGCTTTACCCGCGATGCCATTGTGAATGTGCCCTTCTCTAACAAAAATGGGGGTAATGATAAGATCGCCTATCTCCGCGATCAGCTGCAACAGATCAAAGGCGTACGGGAGCTGAGTTTTTCCAACGCAGCGCCTTCCAATAATGATAACTGGTGGACAGGTTTCCGATTTGATCACCAGGCGGAGGAAACCAGATTCCCGGCCGTCACGCGCTGGGTGGATCATCACTTTCTCAACACCTATGAAATCAGGCTCATAGCCGGCCGTAACCTCACCAGCACAGATTCTGTACGCGAGTTCCTGGTGAACGAAACCCTGGTACAGAAACTAGGCTTAAAACCCGCAGATGTGCTCAATAAAGAAATTGATGTATGGAACGGGCAGATTAAAGGTCCGATAGTAGGAGTGGTAAACGATTTTTCTGCCGGCACGCTGAAAGAGGCTGTTGCCCCGGTGTTCATGAGCAACATAAAACAGCGTTTTAACAGCGTGGGCGTCAGACTGGCCGCTGGCGCCAACGCACAGGCTTCACTGAAAGCAATTGAAAAGCTTTGGAACGAAACCTTTCCTGAACAGATCTTCGAATTCCAGTTCCTGGACCAGCGGATAGCGGAATATTATAAGGAAGAACGACAGCTGGCGCATTTGTACGAGATGTTTGCAGGTATAGCCATCTTCCTCAGCTGCTTGGGTTTATACGGCCTGGCATCATTCATGGCGGTACAGCGTGTAAAGGAAGTAGGGGTGCGCAAAGTGTTGGGCGCAACGCCTGCACATATTGTATATCTTTTTTCAAGGGAGTTTATCCTGCTCATCGGTATCGCGTTTATAATAGCAGCGCCCCTGGTATGGTATTTTATGCATAACTGGCTCAATAATTTCGTGAACAGGGTAGATATTAACTGGAGCGTGTTTGCTGCTGGAGGTATAGCTGCACTGGCGATAGCGCTGCTAACCGTCAGCACGCAAGCCATCAGGGCTGCCATGATGAACCCTGTAGCCAGTTTAAAAGCAGATTAGTAAGGTGCAGCAGGCATGCAGCAGGTGGCCAGTCAGCCTGCTGCATGTTTGTATATGCGTTATGCCGTCACTCCATCCCCCCAATCTTCTCCCGTATGCCCTGCCTTTCTGTTTCTGTTTTCGTCAGCTTGTATGCCTGTTCAAAATGTGCTTTGCATGTTGTCTGATGGTTAAATAGTGATTGAATGTATGAATTTCATTTCGATTTTTCTTTTGCTGATGTCGCACAGCATATCAGAGTGGATGTTAAGCCCTAGATTGGTGATGTTGTAAAGGTGTTCGCTCAGGGCGCGTTCTCCCGCGCTGAAGACCGGGTTATTGACATAATTATCAAGTGCTTCGAATTTGGAGATGTTCATGGATTTCTTAATGGCTTACCAGCGGCTGGCATCCATACAGAACAGGCAGATGTTGAGCCGTGCTACCTGCTGACGGATCAGCGCCACAGTTTCTGCATGTAACTGCAGCTTTTTGTCCAGCTGGCTCACCTTGCCGTAGAACATGGCGAAGGCGGCGGGCAGGCGGGCAGAATGTACTTTCAGCAGCATCAGCACTTTCCCGAACTGCTTACGGGTAAAGTAATAGACCAGTTTCATCATTAGCCCCCGGGGCTTTTCAATCGGAGCAAGTAAAGTGTCCATAGTGCCTGTTTCCTATATAAGGATCGGCATTTCCAGAACTGGACACCCAGCGTAAAATTTTTTTTGCTAAGCCTGATGCGGTACCTCAAACTTATTCTTCAAATGCGGTGCATTCTTTGCCATTATCTTCGTAATCACCCGGTGCATCCAGATCAGGCAAACCGCAGAAAGCAGGCATACAAAGAACCAGGAGCTGGTCCACAGGCCGCTCAAATTCAGCAGGTAGCCAAACAATATAGGTCCTGCAAAGCCGCCCAGGCCGCCTATCATACCAACCATGCCGCCTACAATGCCCACCTCATCCGGGAAGTATTCGGGAATGTGTTTAAATACGGCTGCCGTGCCAATACCCCATGACATGCCCAGCAACATGATCAGTATGGTAAATACCGAGATATTGGCCTGGAAATAAATGCGCGTAACGCCCTGGGCCAACATCTGTTTCTTCCTGATCTTATCGCCCGGGTGCACTACCGCTTCCTGCCAGCTTTCTTTGGTAGGGAAAACCAGGTGCGGCGTGCCTTCATCTCCCTTTACCGGAGGCCTGGCTACAAGCGGATAGGTTTTATTATCCACCACGATCTGGTCCTTATCTACACTGCTCACCGTACCTGCCTCCTGGGACATTAGTCCCGCGCCGGGAGAGTAGATTTCCATCCGTGGAATAAGCAGCAGGGCGCTCAGCACAAGCGAGCTGCCCAATACCCAGTACATCACCACCCTTGCGCCGAATTTGTCAGACAGCCATCCGCCCACCGCGCGGAACAGCCCCGCAGGCAGACTGAAACAGGCCGTTAGCAAACCGGCTGTGACAAGTGTAATAGTATATACATTCAGGAAGTAAGACAGCAGCCATTGCGAAAAGGTAACAAAGCAGCCAAATACAAGAAAATAGTACAGGCCAAAGCGCCATACGCGCACACTTTTCAGGGGCTTCAGCATTACCTGCAGCGTTTTACCCGATGATGCGGTTTGTTTGTTCTCTGTAAACAGCATAAATAGTAAGGCCATTACCACGAGGGCCCCGGCATAGATCATGGGAAGCGTTTTCCAGCCGCCGGGGTTGGCGCCGTTATCGGTAAGGCGCAGCAGGAGGGATGGCGCCACCATGGTCGTGAGCGCCGATCCCGTATTGCCCATCCCAAAGATGCCCAATGCGCGGCCCTGCCACTGCGGCGGAAACCACAGCGAGGTAAAGCCTACACCCACCGCAAAGCTGGCGCCCAGCAGGCCGAATAGAAAACTAAGAATAAGAAATAACGTATAGTCGGTAGTTTTAGATAAGAGGAAGAGGGGAATGGCGCAGAACAACATCAGTCCGCTGAACACCCAGCGGCCGCCCAGTTTATCAGTTAACAGTCCCAGGGGCAAACGCATCACCGACCCGGTCAGTACAGGAATGCCCAGCAGCCAGCCCGCCTGCACCAGTGTCCAGTTTACGATGCCATTGTCAATCAGGAAGGCTACCAATACGCCATTTAATACCCAGCCTGCAAAGCAAACCGTGAAGGCCAGGGTGTTGAATATCAGTATACGATAAGCAGTAAGCGTGGGTTGTTGCTGCATAGGGTAAGCAGTTTGATGTGAAGCTAATGGTACGGATCTTAACGAAACATGATTTCTGTCCTGTTTTGACATGATCTTTTTCATTAATTTTTCTAAACCTTATGGCTAATGTTGTGTTAAGAATAAAATGATAAGTATAAACAAGCAAAACCCATGTTTAGTTATCATCTTAACAAAAAAGCTTTTGCGATTGCCACGGCGGCCACCCTCTTACTGGTAGCCCTCGTGTTTATCGGGTCGCGTAAGCTGCAGAATTTCGATGCTGCGCTGATAGCCTACCTTTTCGGTACGGTCTTCGCCACCTTCGGAATTGTTTACCGCTATGCCGTATGGCTGCAGCGGCCGCCTACCTGGCTTTACTTCAAACGTACCTGGCAGATACTGTTCAGCGGGCGATTCCTGCCGTACCTCTGGCTGTTTCTCCGGAAATCAGTGCGCAATATCGGCTTCCAGTATTTTATCCGTTCGCGTGGCGCCCGGCGCTGGTGGGGCCATTTCCTGATGGCTACCGGCTGTATGTTGGCCTTTGCAGTTACTATTCCGCTTACCCTGGGATGGATCCATTTTACTATGGACCCTGCAACCGGGCTTGATCCCGCAGGGGTTAAACTATACGAAGCACATGTATTCGGCTTCAGGGTCTTTACTTTCAAATTAGGGTCCATCATCGCTTCACTGGTATTTAATATACTGAGCTGGAGCTCCTGGCTGGTGATCATCGGCGTGGCGCTGTTCATGTTCCGCCGCTTTACCAATGGCGGACTGATAGCTACGCAGAGCTTTGGGGGCGACTGGCTGCCGCTGGTACTGCTGGTAGCCATCTCCGTTACAGGACTGGGATTAGCATATGATTACAGTTTCCTGGGCGGCACTGCCTACGAGTTCATGGCGGTTACCCATGCTGTTACCGTGATCATCTTCCTGGTATGGATTCCTTTCGGAAAGTTCTTCCATATTATTCAGCGCCCCGCGCAGATAGGCGTCTATCTCTATCACGCAGAAGGGCGCCGTAAGGGAATGGCAGTGTGCCGTCACACCGGTAAAGAATTTACGTCCAAACAGCATGTGGATGATCTAAAAGCCCTCACCAAAGAATTAGGTATTGATTTTACGATAAACGAAAATACATCACACCTGGACTATAGTCCTGAAGGCAAGCGGTCGGCCCTGGCTCAGGCGCATTTAAAGGCGCGTGAGTCCAGTGGCCGTTATTTCGGATAGCCATTAAAAGCAGCTACCTTATGTCAAAATTACCCGTCAGCCAGGAAGCGCTGATCCAGCAATACGGTCCGCATCTGCACTACGCGCCACAGGAAGGATACACCGGCCGCGATGAACCCGATAAAGTGGTGGAGACCCACTGCTGTTTCTGCGGCATGCAGTGCGGTATCAAACTGCTGGTGAAAGAGAACAAGGTGGTAGGCTTTGAGCCCTGGATGGAATTTCCTTTCAATGAAGGAAGACTTTGTCCCAAAGGCGTACAACGCTACCTGCAGAACAATCATCCCGACCGCCTGCTGGACCCGCTGCGCAGGGTAGAGGGCAAAGGCTTTGTGCCCGTGGGCTGGGATGAAGCCATGGACACCACTGTCAGCTCCATTCAACACATACAATCAAAATATGGTAAAGACGCATTTGCCGTGCTTTCCGGTGTGTCACTTACCAATGAGAAGTCTTACCTCATGGGCAAATTTGCCAGGGTAGCGCTTAAAACAAAAAACCTGGATTACAACGGGCGTCTTTGCATGGTGAGCGCGGGCGCTGGTAATAAAAAGGCTTTCGGACTGGATCGCGGATCCAATAACTACTCCGATCTGAAGCATGCAGAAGTGATCATGGTATGCGGCGCTAATGTGAGTGAAACATTTCCCACGCTGACCTACTGGATATGGCAGGCCCGTGATCTGGGCGCCAAACTGGTCGTGGTAGATCCCCGCCTGATACCATTGGCCCGTACGGCAGATCTGCACCTGGATATTCGTCCGGGTACCGACTCTGCCCTCTATGGCGCCATGCTCAAATACCTGGTGGATAACAACCTGGTAGACCAGGATTTTATTCGTGAACATACATCCGGCTTCGATGCTGCCATAGATATCGTAAAAGATTATACGCTGGAATGGGCGGAGTCCATTACAGGTATCGCAAAAGAAAAGATCAAACAGGCCGCACAATGGTGGGGTACCGCCAAAACCAGTTTCCTGCTGCATGCACGTGGTATAGAACATCATTCCAAAGGCGTGGAGAATGTGATGGCCTGTATCAACCTGGTGCTGGCTACCGGCCGTATTGGCAAGCCCTATTGCGGGTATGCCACTATCACAGGCCAGGGTAACGGGCAAGGCGGCCGTGAGCATGGCCATAAATGTGATCAGCTGCCCGGCAACCGGGATATTAATAATCCCGAGCATCGGAAATATATTGCAGACGTATGGGGCATTGAACTATCGGAACTGCCGATGCAGGGGTACACTGCCTATGAGCTGATAGAAGCGATTCACCGCGGTGAAGTAAAGGGCCTGCTCTCCATCTGCTTCAATCCGCTGGTGTCCCTGCCCAATAATAACTATGTACGGGAAGCCCTGGAAAAACTGGAATTCTATGTGGCGATCGACTTCTTCCTGAATGAAACGGCCCGCCATGCAGACATCATCCTGGCAGGTTCCCTGCACGAAGAAGAGGAAGGGACGGTGACCACGGCAGAGGGGCGTGTTACCCGCATCAGGCAGGCGGTTACACCGCCGGGTAATGCGCGCACGGATACTGCCATCATCCTGGAACTGGCCGCCCGGCTGGGCGCTGCAGATAAATTCAGTTACCAAAGCAGTGAAGATATTTTTAATGAGCTGCGCATCGCCTCCAAAGGCGGAACGGCGGATTATTACGGCATTACCTACGAAAAGATAGAAAAGAACATGGGCGTTTTCTGGCCCTGCCCCACGCTGGAGCATCCGGGTACGCCCCGCCTGTGGGAGGACCGGAAATTTGCTACGGCGGATGGGAAGGCGCATTTCAATCCAACGCCTTATCGTGATCCGGGAGAGGTAACGGATGATGACTATCCCGTAGTGCTCACCACGGGCAGGGTAGTGTCTCAATATTTAAGCGGTTCACAAACCAGGCGGATCGGCAAGCTGGTAGACCAGTATCCCGAACCTTTACTGGAGATACATCCGCAGCTGGCCGCCAGGTATGGTATACAGCAGGGCGAGATCGTCAAAGTAACTACCCGCAGGGGAGCAGCGGAATTTCCCGCCAATATTGTAGAAACCATCCGTAAGGATACGGTGTTCATACCTTACCACTGGGCGGGTAATAAATCTGCCAACCAGCTTACGCCCGGTACGCTGGACCCTATCTCCAAGATACCGGAGTTCAAGGTATGCGCCTGTCGCCTGGAACCTTCAGGAACGATCAACGGCCGTTAGCGAAAACATATTCATCACTCATCACCCTTAACGCTCATTATATGGAAACAGCCAATTTTTATAAGACAGAAATGGAGTTCTTCATCGATATGCAGCGTTGCATCGGCTGCCAGGCCTGTGTGGTGGCCTGTGCAGAATGTGAGACCAACGGGCAGGACTCCATGATCCACGTAAATTATGTAGACCGCGCCCATACCATCCAGACCACCGTGCAGGTGTGCATGCACTGCGAGGATCCCGTCTGCGCAAGGGTATGCCCAGCGGATGCTATCAGCAAGGACGAATTCGGGGTAGTGCATACGGCCAACACAGCCCGCTGCATTGGCTGTTCCAACTGTGTGATGGCCTGTCCCTTTGGCGTGCCTTTCAAACAGGAAAAGTATGACCTGATGATGAAATGCAATCTCTGCTACGATCGTACCAGCGCTGGAAAAAAACCGATGTGCGCTACCGTTTGTCCCAGTGGCGCGCTATACTACGGCACCCGTGAAGGTATGCGGAAAATGCGGCCGCAGAGCGATCCGGTCAACCATTTCCTTTTTGGCAAGGAAGCGGTGACTACCAAAGTGAATATCATGATGCCTAAAGGCGCTACAATGCTGAAGGTACATGGGTAAATAGCTGTTAGCTGTTGGCTATTGGCGGCCGGGGGCTGGCGGCTGATTAAACGATAATTTTCAATTATGAGTAAAGAACAAACATTGCCCGACTGGCAACGTGATTTTCCCTATCGGCAGGATGAAGCCCGGCTGGTCACCCGGCGGGAGTTCTCCCGCATGTTATGCCTGATATCCGGGGCTATGGTAGCCGGCAGCGCTTATGTTGTGGCCCGGGCATTCTGGCCCCAGGGCGCCCACCATGCAGGACGGTTCCTGGTATGTAAACGCGATGAACTGGAGGCAGGCGGCACACGTACCTTCCGTTTACCCGGCGACAATACGCCGTATATCCTGATCCACCTGGAAAGCGGTGTGTTCAAGGCATATGAACAGAAGTGCACACATCTTTCCTGTGCCGTATTTTATAAAGCAGGTACGGGTAAGATAGAATGTCCCTGCCACAACGGATGGTTCGACGCCAACACCGGCGATGTATTACAGGGTCCGCCGCCAAGGCCTTTGCCCGCTTTACAGGTAGTAGAGGAGGAGGATCATATTTTTGTACTCGGCCCGGGAACAAAGACCGTTTAATACAAATATCATGAGTACTTTCAGAAATGCCCAGGAGAAAGCGCATCCCAATAAAACCAGCACGCTTACACTGGCTATTATTGTGATACAGGTGTTGCTGGTCACCATGCAGATATGGTTGTTGTATAGTGGGTTGAATAATGCATTGGAGCATAACCGGGGGATAGCAATACCTGCGCTGGTGGCTTCGTTTATTTTGTTTGTGGTGTGTTGCGGGTTGTTGTATTTTTTGCCGGGGGGGAAGGGGTGAGGGGTTTTAATTGTTAAGCAGACTTTCGATTGTTTTCATGGCGAGGAACATCTTATTGCTATCAGGTAATGAAATAAAGCCATACTTTTTATAGAAAGCCACAGCATCATGGTCCAATGGATCAACAACTACAGCTATCGAACCTATGACCTTAGAGTTGTCATAACTTCTACTCAAAGCGTCAATCAGGATCAATTCACCAAGTCCCTGACCTTTACAGGTTTTATCAATGGCTAATCGGCCAAGTAAAGTAACCGGCAGATCCTGGTAGGCAGGGGGCATTTTTTTTCTAACATGCTTAGGGATCAGCTCTCTTTTAACAGATGAACCCGATAAGGTATAATATCCTTTAATCAGGTTTTCATCTCCTTCAATAACGAAACATGCTGATAGCTTTCTTTTAATATCCTGGCTCGCTTGCTCGCGTATGTATTTATCAAGCAACTGCTTTTCACAACTAAAATCACTTTTTCTGTGACTATTTTTTAGTGGAACTGTTAGATAATTCATTCCCTTTTTTTGTTTTTTTATACCGTTCAGCAGCTGCTTTTAACTTTTTATTGGGTTCATCCGGGTTCATTATTGCTTTAAAGAAAATTTCCTGGTCTTTTTTGGAAGCCAGAATTGCATTGTGCTTATCAACGATTTTTTCAGCCTGAAGTTTAACTGAATATATTACAAACTCAGATAGGGTTTTAAATCCACCTAAATCTGCGGCCTGTTCAAAAAATTCTTTCATCTCAACTGACAACCTGGTGTCAAACCTGGTCGTACTTGCTGCTTTCATATTTTAAAGATTTAAGGGTTCATTGTCTTTCATAAATGTACGGAAATATTCCGTACAAATAAAATGCCACCTGCAGTTAAGTTCCCCTCCTCACCACCCTTCCCTCTACCACCGCCCCCGCTTTCAAAGTCTGGTACACCACACAATATCTTTCCGTCAATTTTAACAAACTATCCAGCTGTTCCGCAGTTGCAGGACTATCTACCACAAACTCCAGCCGTATCCTGCTGAACCCCACCGGCACTTCCTTCGACACCCCTAGTGTGCCCCTGAAATCCAGATCTCCTTCGGCCACTACGGCAGCATTCCTGATTTCAACGCCAATAGCCGTGGCTACGGCCTTCAGGGTAACTCCTGCGCAGGCTACCAGTGCTTCCAGCAGCAGGTCTCCCGAGCAGGCCAGCAGTCCGCTGCCCCCGGTGGCCGGATGCAGTCCTGCTGCTACCAGTTTGCGCCCGGTTTCTATATTGCAGGAAATGTCTTCTCCTGTTTTACCCGTAGCTTTTAATGTGATGATGGCGGCAGCGGGGTCGTTCCTGTACTGCTCTTTCAGCGGGGCCTGTAATGCTTTCAGTGTTGCAGCATCCATGATGGGGTAGTTTATGGCAGTAAAGGTAAATTTTTATAAATTACTCCTGGTTTTCTATTATGATGCTTGCCGTATCCCCCAAATATCAGGACCGCTGGCTGAAGATCACCGGCTCCCTTTTCTGCGCTCACTTTATCGAGGCGATAGGAAGAGAAGAAAGTTTCTTCCAGCTGCTGCCCCGTAAAAGTTATCAACTGGCCCTGTTGTCCGGTTTCGTGATCGCTTATTTGTTGTGGGAGCTGATCAGCAGGATCTCCGCGTGGCTGGATGTACATTATGACTGGTTCGTCAAACCCCTTGCCCGGGTCTTTCTGCAGGCCATCTTTGGCGTGATCCTTACGGCCATCTTATTATATGTGCTCACCCTGCTGCAGATGCGCATCTTTTTCAACCAGGACATTGAGCAGGTAAGCTACCTGCTCTACGAGTTCCCCGTCTCCTGTGTGCTCATTGTCCTGATCAACATGTCTTACTTTACCTGGTATTTATACCACAGGGCAACACCTGCCCCTGTGCAGGCTTTTGTGGAAGCGCCTTCGCCCGCTCCCGCTCCTAAACCTGCCGTTATCCTGGTGAACAGGGGTGCCCGTAATCTTCCCCTTCCGGTAGAGCAGGTGGCTTATGCCTATAAGAACGGGGATTATACCTACCTGCAATCCTTCGGCGGGGATCACTTCCTGGTGTCATATTCACTGGACGATCTGGAGGCGATGCTGGACGAAAGCCATTTCTTCCGGGCCAACCGCCAGCTGATCGTACAGCGCAAAGCGGTGCACTCCTTCTCTCCCCGGGAATTCGGAAAACTCTCCCTGCAGCTGGAACCCGCCTTCAGAGAACCCGTCATCGTCAGCCAGAAAAAAGCCCCCGTTTTCAAAAGCTGGCTCCTGAACGGTCAATAACTACTGTCTTCCACGACGTATTTTTCATACTTCAGCCGGAATTTTACCTGCTTCGCCGGATAAACGGCGCTGAAAATTGGGCTTGCACTCACAGCAGCCGAATTTAGCCCGCAAAAAAATCACTGATCTATGTCTGCCCATCTTCCATCTTTCCAACCGCTTAGCGGAACGGAACGTAATCATCTGCTGGATGCCCTCCGCGGTTTTGCCTCCTTTGGTATCATCCTGGTCAATATCCGGGGCTTTGCCGATTACGGCTGGCTTACCCCTGAACAGCAACAGGCCCTGCCCACCTATCCTGCCGATCGCCTGGTGGATACGGTCATCAATATCCTGGTAGATACCAAATTCATTACCCTCTTTTCCATTCTGTTCGGAACAGGCTTCGCCATCCTGCAACAGCGGGCGGTAGCCGCGGGCGTTTCCTTCCCGAAGTACTTCAGCAAGAGAATGTTCATTCTCCTGCTCATCGCCTGCCTCCATGCTTATTTGCTGTGGTTCGGAGATATTATCCGTTATTACGCCCTCTCGGGCTTTTTGTTATTGCTATTTACGGGCAGCAGCATCAAAAGCATCCTCCGCTGGGCCGTCATATTTTGTGTGCCGCTGACAGCCATCGCGTTCATTCTCCAATCCATGCTGGGTATCAGTACGCCGGGTTACCCTGGCCTGGAAGAGATCCGTCTTGCCTTCACGATGGGCAGTTATACCGATGCCTTTATCATGAACTGGCGGATAGACCCCTTTCATAATTTTTTACAGGATTCGCCGGTTACCATCATCTCCGTTTTCGGGAAGATATTACTCGGTTACTGGTTGGGCCGCAGCGCCTTTTTTACGGCTCCCGGTAATTTTGCCGCCATGCGCCGCAAATGGATCACCTGGGGACTGATACTGGGCATACCCTCCAGCATTGCTTTCTGGGCCCTTAAAAAGGGATATTTTTCGATAGATGAATATTACCTGCTTTGGGTGTCCTTTGTAGTAGCCGGTGGATTGATCCTGCATAGCCTCATGTACGTAGCATTATTTATTAAGCTCTTTGAACAGGACCGCTGGAAAATATTGTTCACGCCTTTTATGTATGTAGGCAGGACGGCCCTCAGCAACTACATCCTGCAAACCATTATTTGCATTGTGCTTTTTTACGGATGGCTCCCGGGATTTCACCTTCGCGGCTGCGGGGCGCTTACCTTGTTTTTTGTAAGCATCTTTGTGTTTGTGGTGCAGGTGCTGATCAGCAGATGGTGGCTGGGGAAGATGCAGGCAGGCCCGCTGGAGTGGTGCTGGAAGCGTCTGTCCTATCCTCGGAAACCAGGGCGCTATTTATTAAATTAGTATTCGCTTTGTTGGTCACATGCGGAAACCATCTTACATTTATTTAACAAACACATCAACTATGTCTAAATACTCCATCCAGATCAACGGTAAAACACATGAAGTAGACGTCATGGAAGACATGCCGCTGCTTTGGGTTTTAAGGGATGTACTGGGAATGAAAGGCACTAAGTTCGGCTGCGGTATGGCCCAATGTGGCGCCTGTACCGTGCATCTGGACGATGTAGCCATACGCTCCTGCAGTGTCCCGGTGTCCGCTGTCGGAAAAGGTAAGGTCACTACCATTGAAGGCTTGTCTGAAAATGGCGATCATCCCCTGCAACAGGCATGGGAAAAACACGTGGTACCGCAATGTGGTTATTGCCAGACAGGCCAGATCATGAATGCAGCTGCCCTGCTGAAACGCAATCCCAAACCTTCGGAAGAGCAGATAGAACAGGCCATGCAGGGAAACCTCTGCCGCTGTGGTACCTATAACCGTATTAAACAGGCTATTATTACTGCGGCCGGAGGCAGTAATGTCATCCTAAATAAAGCTGACCAATGAAAATATCATCACCTTTTCATAAGAAGATAGAACAACAGGAAGATGTAAGCTCCGAGCTGTTTAAAGCTTCCCGGAGAGACTTCCTGAAGATTGGCGGCGTGCTGGCCGGCGGACTGGTACTGGGCGTCAGCTTCTTCAGCTGCAATGACAAAGGGAAGAAGGTGGCCTCACTGGCCCCCAACGTTTACCTCACCATCAATGCAGATGGTGAAGTAATCATCGTTGCTCACCGCTCAGAAATGGGTACCGGTATTCGTACCGGCCTTCCGCTGATAATAGCCGATGAACTGGGCGCCGACTGGAGCCGGGTACGCATCGTACAGGCAGAAGGCGACGAAAAGAAATATGGCGATCAGAATACAGACGGATCCTACTCCGTTCGTATGTTCTATAAACCCATGCGCGAAGCCGGCGCCGCTGCCCGCTACATGCTCATACAGGCTGCCGCCAAAGAATGGAACGTAGCTGCAGATGAATGCGATACAGAAAACGGTCAGGTAGTGCACAAAGCCTCCGGTAAAAGCACTCCCTTTGGTGATCTCGTTGCTGCTGCCAGCGCACTGGAAGTGCCCAAGCCCGAACAGCTGAAGCTGAAAGACCGCAGCCAGTTTAAAATGATCGGTCATGATACACCCATCTTCGATCTGCACGACATTGTTACCGGCAAAGCGGTTTTCGGTATCGATGCAGATGTGGAGAATACAAAAGTAGCCGTGATCAAACACTGCCCCGTTGTAGGCGGAAAGATAAAGTCTTTCGACGACGCCAAAGCAAAAGCCATTCCCGGCGTGCTGAAGGTGATCCCGATCAAGGGGGGCGATAATCCGCCCACCGTCCACAAGCCGCTAAGCGGCGTAGCAGTGATCGCAGAAAATACCTGGGCCGCCATCAAAGGACGCGATGCCCTGGAAGTTGAATGGGACCTGGGCCCTAATGCTACCTACGATTCTGCCAAAGAGCTGGAAGAGCTGGCAGAAAAGATAAAGCACAGCGGTACGGTAAGAAGAAAACGCGGTGAATTCAGCAAGGCACGTTCCGGCGCTAAAAAAGTGATAGAACATACCTACCTGGCGCCGCACCTGGCCCATGCTACCATAGAACCACCCAGCGCGCTGGCCGTGATCAAAAACAGCAGCTGCGAAGTATGGGCCTGTACACAGAACCCGCAGGGCGCCCGCGATGCCGTTGCCGAAGCGCTGGGCATGGATGCCGCCAAAGTAAGGGTGAATGTTACCCTCCTGGGCGGTGGCTTTGGCCGCAAATCAAAACCCGACTTTATCGTAGAAGCTGCCCTGCTGGCCAAAGAATCAGGCCTGCCCGTCAGGGTACAGTGGACACGTGAAGATGACCTGCATCATGATTTCCACCATTCGCTCAGCGCACAACGCATCGTAGCCACTATCGATGCGGATAATAAACTGAGCGGCTGGAGTCATCATATCGCCTATCCTTCCATCGGCTCTACTTTTGATGCCAAGGTGGTCCAGCCTTCTGATGGCGAGTTGGGACTGGGCGCTACAGACTTTCCCTACAATGTGCCCAACATCCAGATTGAAACATACGACTGTGTATCTCACATGCGTATAGGCTGGCTGCGATCCGTGCGCAACATTCCGCAGGCTTTCGCCATACAGACCATGCTGGATGAAGTAGCCGCAGCACGTGGCATGGATGCCGTTGCCAATGCGCTGGACCTGTTGGGCGAAGACAGGAACATCACCTTTAACGAAGAGCTGATAAACGGTAAGTATCCCAACTATAACGAAGATATCGCCGTGTATCCCTGGAATACAAGCCGCATGAAACGTGTAATAGAACGCGTGGCTAAAGAAGCAGGCTGGGGTAAAAAAATGCCCGCCGGCTCAGGGCTCGGCTTTGCCGCTCACCGCAGCTTCCTCACCTATGTAGCCTGCATAGTGGAAGTAAATGTAGACAGCAATAACAGGATCACCATTCCCAATGTGCACTACGCCATAGATTGCGGTGTTGCAGTGAATACAGACCGTATCAGGTCGCAGTTTGAAGGCGGAGCACAGTTCTCCACCAGTATCGCGCTGAAGAGCGCCATCACGGTAAAGAACGGCGCCGTAGAACAGAACAACTTCGATACTTACCAGATCATCCGCATGCCGGAGTCTCCCAAACAGATCCATGTACATATCATAGACAGCGAGGAGAAACCTACCGGGGTAGGTGAACCTCCGGTGCCGCCCTTTACACCGGCGCTATGCAATGCTATTTTTGCCGCCACCGGTAAAAGGATCTATAAACTGCCGGTTGATCTGACAACGGCATAACTGATTGGTCAGTTGTCAGTGGCCGGGGGCTTAATAAGCTAACGGTACTGACAACTGACAATTACCTACAACTCCCAGCCCGGGCGGTATTCACGATGAAAATATTTGTTAGCCTGTTCATCGTTGGTGATCTTCATACTACGGGCGTCATATTCCAGTCTTTTCCTGGATCGTATGGCCACACCGCCAAGTAGAATGGTTTCTGTAACTGGTCCGGCCAGGAGGAAGCTGCCGGGCGACTGTGTCTTATTCCTGAACGCATCTATCCAGTATTGATCGCTACGGTCTGCTTCGGCTTTTTGGGATGTTGCCGCAAGATCCGTAGCGCCCAGTATTCTTGGGTTATCACAGCGGAAGCCTGCAATGATCCTGCCCTTATCTCCCACAAACATCATCCCTTCCCGTTCCAGTGAACCCGCGCCCAGTTCATCGGGTGTGTGCGGACGCATACCGCCGTCATACCAGAACAGCTCAAAGGGGGGCAGCGTAGCCTGCTCCGGGAACTTGAAACGTACCATACAGGAATAGGGAAAGGCCACATCATTCCTTACACCATGACTTACGTGATGATCTATTGCGCTGGTAGTCGTGCCACAGGCCTCTGCAAAATAAGGAGCGGTATTAATACCCAGTGTCAGGAACAGCGGCCATAAACTGTAATGACCCATTTCTGCAATACTGCCTGCCCCAAAGTCATACCATCCCCTGAAAACATTATGCGTGTAATTGGGATGATAGGGACGGTCAGGCACAGGGCCCAGCCATAGCTGCCAGTCAAAACCTTCAGGAACAGGGGGCGTGTCAGTAGGGTTGGAGGTCCACTGCGGCCATACGGGGCGGTTAGACCAGTTATGGATCTCGCGTAATTTCCCGATACGCCCTTCCGCGATCCATTGCTTCACCTGTTCGGCTCCCGGGCGCTTGCTCCAGGCCAGGAGATGGGTGCCCACACCGGTGTTGCGCGCAGTCGCTATTACCTGCCTGGCTTCATACATGCGGTTGGCCAACGGTTTATGTATCACCACATGCTTGCCTTTTTTCATGGCTGCAATGGAAATATAGCCGTGCAGGTGATCCGGTGTCATGATCTTCACCGCATCAATATCCTTTTCCTTTTCCAGCAACTCACGGAAATCGGCATACGATGTACAGCCTTTATAACCGGTGTTGCGTTGTTTGCTGTAATACTTCTCCACCAGCTCCCGGCCAATATCCCGCCCGCCGGGAATACCCTTGAAAGCAGCTCCCCAGCCGGGATCGTTTAATGTTTTGCGGATGTCGTCCCGGATACCGTTGGGCGACCAGTCAACATAATTGGTGCTCATTTTATTGGGATCGCATACCGAAACGATCTGTAAGTCGGGCAGCGGAAGCAGTTCGCACATTTCACGTAATCCCTGTGTACCGCAACCTATATAGGCAATGTTCAGTTTATCGCTGGGAGCAATATAACCGCGGCCGCCCAGTACACTGCGGGGCACAATAGTAAATGAAAGAGAGGCTTTGGCGGCGGCATCAATAAACTGACGGCGGGTGATGCTATTCCTTGTTTTCATACGTGGAAGGGTTTTAATGAGATGGGTTCAAATATTGACAGAAGATACAAAAAAAGAGGATATTTTTGCTGCCGTACATCAATCTGAACCCATGCTGACCATAGGCGAACTGCATATCTATCCAATAAAATCACTCGGCGGTATATCGCTTGGTTCCGCTGTAGTAACAGACCGCGGTCTTCAATATGACCGCCGCTGGATGCTGGTGGATGCGCAAAACCGTTTCATCACCCAGCGTGAGTTTCCGCAGCTGGCCCTGCTGAAAGTGCAGCTGGAAGAGGATAGCCTGCGGGTCACCCATCCGGATAAAGGCGCTGTACGCATTCCTTTTGAACAGCCTGCACTGTCGGCGCAGGAAGTAACGATCTGGAATGATACCTGCAGCGGCGTATTCGTAAGCGCTGAGCTGGATCATTGGTTCACGGAAGCAACAGGCATCCGCTGCCGACTGGTACATATGCCTGAAAACACCCGCCGCCAGGTAGATCTTACCTATGCGCCTGAGGGCTTCATTACTTCTTTTGCAGATGCCTATCCTTTTTTGCTGATCGGGCAGGCTTCACTGGACGATCTCAATAGCCGCATGGCAGCGTCCCTGCCCATGAACAGGTTCAGGCCTAACATTGTTTTTACCGGCGGCACGCCTTACCAGGAAGATATCCTCAAACATATTCAGATAGCAGGCATCAGCTTTTACGGCGTAAAGCTTTGCGCCCGTTGCGTACTTACCACGATCAATCAGCAAACCGCACAGAAAGGTAAAGAGCCGTTAAAGACCCTTGCCACCTATCGCACAAAGAATAACAAGATCATGTTTGGCCAGAACCTGATCCATGAAGGAACAGGTGTGTTAAGCGTAGGAGATGTCATCACTGTTGTGGCCACACACCAGGAAGAACGTTTCATGGTAGGCTGATCAGCACATAAATAATACATATACTGAATTCCGCTGCAACCTAAAAGCAGTTGAACATTGTAATATCGCGCATAACCAAAATCTGTAATCCCCGTTTATCGATAGATAAAAAGCAGCATCGCGAAAACCATATTGAGCGCATTAACAATTGTCCTATGGCCCTGATTAAGCGCCGCTGACCTTTCTTTACTTCACCCTAAATTAAACTAACATGAAAAAGAGCACATTTTTCCCATTGGTAGCCCTGTTGATCATTGTTTTCACTGCATGTAGCAAAACAACCGATGCACCTGCCGATCCTGCAGTAACCCCGTCGCAGGACAATGCAGTGAAAGTACTGGCTTACATTAAACAGCTGGGATTCCCCGCCGGCAGCATTGTTGAGCAACCTACAGAATTTATTGTTGAAGAAGACATCAGCTTTCCCAAGAATATGCAGGTGCCCGAAGGCAAGCTGAGAACAGAACAGTATTATACCGGTAGCCTGGTATCTCCCGCCAACGTGTCGAATATCCGCCTGTTTGTAGATCCCTCCATGACATCCATGATGTCGGAGATCAACTCTGCTATCGCGCAGTGGAATGCTGTTGCCAATTGCAACATCAACTGGGTAGTGGTGGCTGCCGCTCCCTATGATGTACGTATTGTGAACGCCAATTTAGGCAACGGTGTTTGCGGCTCGGGCACATTTCCCTCAGGTGGCCGCGCCGGTAACCTGATCAGGATCAACAAGGCCTATATTGCGGGTAACAGCTTTGCACAACGTGCACGTACCATCTGTCATGAAATGGGACATAACGTTTCTTTCAGGCATACCAACTGGGCTGCTATCGGCGAATCTTCTGCCACCGCGGTACCTGGTGTGGGTGGTACAGATGCTGCATCCCTCATGAACGGTGGACAATGCGGTAGCGGAGCAACGGTTTTATCTACAAAAGATAAGCAGGCTGCCGCCGCTTTATATTGATAACGGATCAGCAGAAAGGGCCGTCTCAAATTGTTTGAGACGGCCTGCTTATTGTAGGCATTCCCTTATCTTTGGAACATACAACGTGGACCTGGTCGCTGTGTAAGCTTATTGTTTCATTAAATTTCTTTACATGAGATCTGTAGCCATCACCTGTTTCCTGTGCGTACTGGCAGTATTACATGCCGGCGCACAACCCGGATCCGGTATTCCATATCCGCAGCCACTCCCCGATACTGCAGCGCTTCGTTTTCTGCCCGGTATCGTTTCATCAGACTCCATGGATTTTAATGCCTGTTTTTCTCCGGATGGAGGATCTTATTACTTTACGCGCTCCATCAATCAACAAACCAAGATCTATGTTACCCATCATGAGGGCGGCAGCTGGTCATTGCCAATGATTGTGCCCTTCCTGGATAGTAAATACTCGGAGGCGGATCCTGCTTTTTCTCCGGACGGTAAACTTTATTTTATCTCAGACAGGCCGCTAACGGCAGCAGATACACTTCGGGACTTTAACATCTGGTTCGTAAAGCCCTTGCCTGGCGGCAGCTGGTCTGCCCCGGAGCCGATGAAGATCCTCAATACAGATAGCAGCGAATTCTACATCTCCTTTGCCAGGAACGGTAACCTTTATTTTGCCTCTTCCCGGCAAGGCGGATACGGCCAGGAAGATATTTATGTAAGTAAACTGGTGAATGATAAATATACAACACCTGTTAACCTGGGGCCTGCTGTTAACACCGCAAAGTCTGAGTTTGATCCCGGTGTTGCAGCGGATGAGGAGCTGATTATTTTTGCATCTTCCAACCGGGAGGATGGCTTAGGTGGTGCAGATCTGTATTATTCCAGGAAAGAAGGAGAGGGCAACTGGCAGCAGGCAGTAAACCTGGGGAGTCCGTTTAGTACCAGGGCACGGGATTTTTGTCCGTACATTTCCCCGGATGGCAGGTATTTCTTCTTTAGCAGTGAACGGGATGTAAAATGGATAGAGATGGAGTGGCTGAAGAAGGCGGTCGGCCACTAATAGGTTCGTTGTTTACTTCCCACTCCCAATCACTGTCCAGTCCTTATTCCCATGCCCATTTGCAATCCACTTATCCATTTCCGCTGCAATCGCCGGAATCACTGCTAAATCACTGCCCCCTGCGGCGGCTGCATCCATGAACAGCTGTGTATCCTTCCGCGCCATTGCCAGCTCCCAGGATGGCTGATCATAATTCCCGCTGCTCATTCTCTGCAACCTGCCCAGTAATACTGCGCCCGGGTTCCAGGAACCGAACAACGTTGTCAGATCATCTACCGGGATGTTCAGCGCCTTCGCCAGGGAAAGCGCATCCGCCAGGCCTGCGGTCATACCTACCAGGAAGAGGTTGCCGATCAGTTTCATGCCCGCAGCTTTGCCGGTTTCCTCGCCGAAATTGATCACTTTCCCCGTCATGGCCGCCAGTTCGGGTTCCAGTTGACGGATAACCGCCTGGTCACCGGATACCAGCATAAAACCCGTGCTTTCCAATGCATTCTGCGGCCCCATAAATACAGGTGCATGCTGATAGGTAAACCCGCGGGCTTTCCATTCCTGTGTCCTTTTTACAGCGCCCGCCGCTGATGTGGTGGTATGATCTACAATGATAGCGCCGCGCTTCAACCCCGCAGCCGCCATCGCCAGTACTTCATCTACGGTATGATCGTCTTTTAAGGCGAGATGGACAATATCAGCATTGCGTACAGCCTCCTCCGGTGTGGGATATGCTTTAGCACCTGCTGCTTCCAGGGCGCTTGCCTTTGCAGGGGTCCGGTTCCATACCTGTACCTGGTTGCCTTTCCTGATCATTGCTTTTACAAAGTTCGAGCCTAAGAGCCCCATACCGAGGAATGCTTTCATACCGTATGCTTTTTTGAGTGAGAACTTATTTACAGGCTATAAAAATACATCCTGTAGCTGACATTTTAAACAAAGTAACAATGACACGCTAAACAAAGCCGCCCATCAGCCGGCGAAGTAATTTTGTTGCAGCAAAACAAATTTGGAAATGAAACACAACAACTACCAGGGCGCCCTGCAAAAACCACTGCCATCCGGCTTCCATGCAACGTCAACTACCAGTGATGTTATTAAAGGAATTGATCTTTCCGGTAAAACAGCCATCGTTACCGGCGGCTATGCAGGTATCGGACTCGAAACCACCAGCACATTTGCTGCCGCCGGCGCTACCGTGATCGTTCCTGCCCGTGATATTGAGAAAGCAAAAAATAATGTAAAAGGCATCGCTAACGTTGAAGTCTATCCCATGGACCTGATGGACCCCGCCTCCATTGATGCCTTTGCAGCAACCTTCCTGGCATCCGGCAGGCCGCTTCATTTGCTTATCAACAACGCCGGTATCATGTGGGTGCCCCTGCGCAGGGATCAGCGCGGCTATGAATCACAGCTGGCTACCAACCACCTGGGGCATTTCCAGCTCACCGCCAGATTATGGCCCACGCTTAAACAAGCAAATGGTGCAAGGGTAGTAAGCGTATCTTCTTTTGGCCACCAGCTGTCGCCATTCAATTTCGATGATCCCAATTTTGAGCAGCGGAACTATGAATCTCTGCAGGGGTATGGCCAGTCAAAAACAGCCAATAACCTGTTTGCCCTTGAGCTGGACAGCCGCGCCAGCGCATCAAATGTCCGTGCATTTTCACTGAGTCCCGGCTCCGTTAACGGCACAGAACTGGGAAGGGAAGCTTCCCGTGAACTCTTTCAGCAAATGGGCCTGCTGGATGCCGATGGTAATCTCCGGGCAGAAGTGGTGGAAAAGCTGAAAACCATTTCCCAGGGCGCCGCTACTACGGTATGGTGCGCTACCAGTCACCGGCTGGATGGCATAGGCGGCGTATATTGCGAAGATGCTGACATTGCCGAACTGGATCTGGGCCACATTGAGCACAAACCCGAAGATCCATCCACTATGCGGGGTGTACAGCCCTATTCCCTGGATGAAGCCAATGCAAAACGGCTCTGGCGCTTAAGCGAAGAAATGACCGGTATCGTATTCAATGCAGATTAATGAATCAGTTACCTTTGTAGCATGCTGCCGTAATATGGAATTCAAAGCCAAATACATCACGCCGGACATCAAGTTATCCTGCTATGACGATAAGCCCTTCAAAACAGAAGTGCTGTTTGACCAACACATGTTGGTATGGTTCATCTCCGGCGAAACAAAGATCATACAGGGAGAAGCGGCTTTCCTCTTCGGACCGGGAGACATTTTCCTGATCCCGAGAAACCAGCTGGCCACCGTTATTAACTACCCTAAAGACGGCCTTCCGCATAAAACAGTGGTCATGCACCTGTCGCCCGAACGCCTCAGGGAGTGCTATGCCAACCTTCATATAAAACCTAAGGCAGCTGTATCGGGAAAGATCCGCTGCTTTAACAACCATCCGCTGCTGAAGAGCTGCCTGGCTTCGCTGATCCCTTACTTTGAAATGCAGGATCCCTTCCCGGAAAACATCGCGGCCATCAAGATCAGCGAAGCAGTGAATATACTGCGGACGATAGACCCGGAAATTGATGCTGTGCTGACCAACTTCGAAGAGCCGGGAAAAATAGACCTGGTCACCTTTATGGAAAAGAACTTCATGTTCAACATGCCCCTGGCAAAGTTTGGTTATCTCACGGGCCGTAGTCTTTCTACGTTCAACAGGGACTTTAAAAAGCATTTCAATACCTCGCCGCAGAAATGGCTTACGCAGAAAAGACTGGAGCTGGCGCATTACGAAATAGGAGAGAAAAAAAGAAAACCGGTTGATGTATACCTCGAAGTAGGATTTGAAGACCTGTCTCATTTTTCCTTTGCCTTCAAAAAGCACTTTGGATATTCGCCAACCGGCTTGCAGTAACATTACCCTATTTAGCAAGACCATCGGCCTCTATAACAGCGGCTGCAAAAGCCTGGGGCGCCTCCTGTGGAAGGTTATGGCCAATGCCCCCGCTAATGGTATGGTGCACATATTTACCCGTAAATTTTGCTGCGTATTTAGATGGATCCGGATGAGGGGCGCCATTGGCGTCTCCTTCCAGGGTAACGGTGGGCACTGTAATAGCGGGCGCTGCGGCCAGTTGCTTTTCCAGTGCATCATATTTTGCTTCTCCCCGGCTTAGGCCCAGCCGCCAGCGGTAGTTATCGATCACAATGGCCACATGATCCGGGTTGTCAAAAGCAGCTGCTGAACGCTCAAAGGTAGCATTGTCAAACTGCCAGGTAGGCGAAGCCGTTTGCCAGATCAGCCTGCTGAATTCCTTCCTGTTGGCGTCATAGCCCTCGCGGCCGCGCTCTGTAGCAAAATAGAACTGGTACCACCATGACAGTTCCGCTTTGGGGGGCAGCGGCGCTTTATTGGCCTGCTGGCTGCCAATGAGGTAACCGCTCACGGATACCAGTGCCTTCACACGTTCTGGCCAGAGGGCAGCCACGATGTCTGCCGTACGTGCGCCCCAGTCAAACCCGCCGATCACGGCCTGCCTGATTTTCAGCGCATCCATAAAAGCGATCACATCTTCGGCTAATGCAGACTGCTGCCCGTTCCTGGGCGTTGCTGCAGAAAGAAACCGGGTGCTGCCATAACCGCGCAGGTAAGGTATCAATACGCGGTAACCTTTAGCCGCCAGCAGCTCGGATACTTCAGCATAGCTATAGATGTCGTAAGGCCAGCCGTGCAGCAGGATCACCGGCGTTCCGGTTGCCGGGCCCGCTTCCGCATAGCCAACATCCAGCACGCCTGCTTTGATCTGTTTGATGGGGCCTAATGTATCATGGTTTACAATCTCCGTATCTTTCATGTTATCAGCTTTTAAGGGTTGGGAAATAGTAAAAAAGCCTGCTGCTAGTGTGAGGGCAATTATGCTTAGAAAGCGGCGCCTGGCGGTATGTTTATAATTTTTCATGATCATATACGTTTTGATTTTTTTTAAACATTGATTGGATTGAATGGTGTACTGTGATGAGCATAAATGGCAGGATACAATCTCCTGAACATGCTGTAAGTAATGGTAACCATTGTGAAGGCGATGATCGCATCAATGGTAGCCATAAAATCCAGTACAGCCAGTTTGGAGAAGAATGCAAAGATGATGTCAAAGTATATTCCTGCAAACACCCATTCCTTTAACCGGGGCAGCCTGTTGGGCATTAACAGCACCGCGATACCTGAAAGTTTGGCAACACCAAGAATGTAGATAAAGTGTGCCGGGTAACCCAGCTTTACTGTGATGTCCCATACAATTGGATTCCTTGTAAGTTCGAAAAATCCGCTTGCGCCAAACCATAAAGCGGTCAATACAACGCCTGTGCGGTAAATTACTTTTGTTGTGTTTAAGTTCATATTTAGTTAGGTTTTTAAGTGGTTTGATGGTACAAAGCTATTTCAGGCTGCCCCGGTTACCGAGCTGTAATGGGTGAAACAGCCAAATTGCACCGTAGAACAGGCAATTCCGGATGTTATTTGTGCAGGAGAAATGGCATACAATTGCAGAGGTAGCTCCGGACAGACTTGGGTTCACCCCAGCCAAATGGTATCTTCGCAAGAAGACCAAGGTGTAACCTGCCGCGAATGAATAAGTAAACAGTAATCAATGCACAATAAACTAAGAGACCATATACAACAAATAGTACCACTCACAGATGAAGCGTTCTCCACCATCAGCGCTCACTTTACCTCCAGGAAGGTAAGAAAGCACCAGTTCCTTATCCAGGAAGGCGACCCGGTGCATTACTCCTATTTTGTGGTATCCGGCCTCTTAAAGCTGGCGCATATCGATGCCAACGGCAAAGAGCATATCCTGCATTTCGCTACAGAAGACTGGTGGGTGAGCGATTACCAGGCCTGGTTCAATAAAACGAAAGCTACCATGTCACTGGACTGTATGGAGGATGCCGAAGTACTTGCCATTACGCTGGAAGACCACAACAAATTAATGGCGGCATTTCCGAAAATGGAACACTTCTTCCTGCAGAAATCGAACCTTAGTTATATCGCATCGCAACAACGCATTATCTCTTTGCTGAGCACCAGCGCCAAAGAACGCTATGAGCAGTTCCTGCGGCAGTATCCATCACTGGTGCAACGCATCAATAAAACATTGCTGGCGTCTTACCTGGGTATTTCCCGCGAAACCCTGAGCCGATTGCCGGTATAGTGTGACATTTATCACGCTGAATTTGTGAGGCAGGTCCTGTTGGGATGATGAGCGTCTTCGCAACTTTGCAGTGTAGTTTTAAATCAATAACACAAAATGCAAAGTAACATGGAAAAACGGATCATTAATCCCTGGCAATGGCAGAACGAACGCAGCTATGTACAGGCGGTAGAAGTAAAAGGAGCAGCAGCTACACTTTATGTTGCCGGACAGGCAGCAGTGCATGCAGATGGCCGTTCCAGTACAGATGACATGAAAACACAATTACTGCTGGCCATACAGAACCTTGAAAAAGTGATTGCCGAAGCAGGCTATGAACCCGGGAATATTGTGCGCCTGAATATCCTTACCACTTCTTCGGAAGAATTTTTTGCCAGCTTTAACATCTTCCAGGACTGGATCGCTAAACATGGCATTAAGCAGGCAACCACCTGTTATGAAGTGCCGGTACTTTTTGAAACATTGAAGGTAGAACTGGAAGCTACCCTGGTAAAGTAATGGCTTACTGGATAGCTTTTTGATAATTAAGCCAGGCCTGGCTATCAAAAAACCGTATTAATGCAGTAGTTTTACCAGACTAACACGTGCTGATTAATCCTAAAGCTATGCATACATCCCGTTTAACCGCCAAATTTGTCGCCCTGCTTTCCTGCTACCTTATATGCTGCCAGCAACTCCTGGCACATAATGGTACAGTAGGTTATGCCTATCCGCTTGGCAAGATTACAATTGACGGCAATTTCTCCGAATGGCCTAAAGATATGGTGCAGTATAAGCTCGGCGTAACCGCTTCAGATACCAAACCACTCAATGAGGCTGATTTCAGCGGCTCCTTCCGCATCGGTTACCGTATGGAAGACCGTTCTTTATATGTTGCCCTGCAGCTGACAGACGATGATTTTATAGAAGACACATCGGCCAATGTTCGCTGGAACTCACAGGACGGGCTTGAGATATACCTGGATGCCCGTCACCTGCCCGCTGGATCAGGTGTGGCCTCCTTCATGTACAGCAAAAAGCTGCGCAACACCAATAACGCCTACTACGATCCTTTTGCGAAAGATGCCAAATGGAATATCATTGAAGTGGCCTTCGTAAAGAAAGGCAATACCCGTTATTACGAGTGGCGCATTATGCTGGGTGATCAGTTCAAAGTAGGCAAATCCATCGGTATCGATTTCCAGGCATTTGACCTGGATGGCGACAAAAGCTTTTCCTATAATTCCTGGGGCGCCGGGGATATGAAGTATGTAAACCCGCGCAGCCTTTCAGATGTGATCCTGATGCCCGCTAAAGCAAAATTGTCAACACTATCCGGCAGCATTGCATGGGATCATCCCGCTAATGTACCGCTCCCCAAACGCGTGCGCCTGCTGAATATGGATGATGCGCAGCGCTGGCTGACTACCGCTGTGGACAGTACAGGTAATTACACCGCAGCTGTCCCCGCCGGGCAATATGCCGTTGATTTTCCCGAACCTTACTTTCACCGGCATGATACCGTATACGCCACTATGCCCGGTCAGCCGCTGCTCGTGAATGTTCCCGCCAATGGAAAAGCAAGCGCCTCACCCATTGTGCTGCCGGCTACCCCCGTGCCCAACCTGATCCCCGACAAAGGCGTAGCGCTGGGTGATTTTAATGAGACGGTGGCGCGGCAGATCGATCATTTTATTAAAACCTACCAGCAATACTACGAGATACCCGGTGTATCCTTTGCCCTGATAAAAGACGGGAAACCGGTATACCATCAAACCTATGGCGTTCGCAATACTTTTACCAGGGAGCCGGTAGATAGCAATACCTTGTTTGAAGCAGCTTCTGTTACCAAACCGGTATTCGCTTTTGCCGTACAGCGCCTGGCAGAACGCGGGGTCATTGATCTTGATAAACCCCTGTACCTTTACCTGCCTTACCCCGATATTGCCTATGACGAACGTTATAAGCTGATCACGGCAAAGCATGTACTCACCCATCGCACCGGTTTCCCCAACTGGCGTTCTATGAACGCGGATGGTAAGCTGGACCTGAAGTTTACACCAGGCACAGACTTCGGCTACTCCGGCGAAGGCTTTGAGTACCTGAAACTGGTAGTGGAGAAGATCACCGGCAAGAAAGTAGAACAGGTATTACAGGAAGAAGTGATTGCACCCACAGGGCTCTATCACACCTTCTTTTCGCGCAATGATTCACTGCGCCGCATGGTTGCTGCCGGCCACTACAATAGCCTGCCCAATTATGACGAGCTGCCCGAAACGCCGGGCATGGCTTATTCCATGCATACCGAAGCAAAGATCTTTACCCGCTTCATGCAATACCTGCTTGATCAGAAAGGCCTGCAACCCGCTACTTATGACAGCATGTTCGCCAAGCATTCCGACTACCATTTTGACCCGGGAGAAGAAAAGCCCAAGGTACCTACCTACATGGGCATGAGCTTCGAAATACGTGAAACGCCCTTCGGTAAAACCTTTAGTCACGGCGGAAATAATGGTGATTTTAAATGCAAGTTTGAGGTGTATAAAGATCTGAATATGGGGTATGTTCTTTTTACCAACTCCAACACATCAGATGTATTATTGGGCGCCATCAGGTATTTCCTGGTAGAGGGGAAACAGGAATAGCCATCCCTGCAGATTGAACTACAACATTTACTACGATTTTGAAGATGGCGGACTGGCATTCCTGCAACCCAGACAGATTGTGTTCTCCCCAGTTAGGCTTTGGGCAGCCCCAGTCCTTCAGTAAATTGTTTTAAAGCAAAATGCAAATGACCCCTCTTGCGTATCGCCAGTCATTTAATTTTCCTGATCACTTCCCAATCAACGATATTAGCTGACACCCCGCAACTGCGGGGTTTCTTATTGGATGGGTCCCCGCCTTGACGGGACGTATTCCCTATCACTTAATGGTTACACAACAATGGACAATTTATTTACACAACCGGTAATGGCTGCGGATGACCTGTTTGACAGTCACTACATCAATATACGCAACCTGTACCTGCATTTATTCAGGCAGATACCCGATCTGAATTTTATAGACGCGGTGGATGGTGAAAAAGCTTTTGCGGCTTTCACTAAAAAATATGAAAGCATGATTCAAAGCGTTCATAGTTACCGCTGGTACAAACGTTCAAAGAAGAAATACCAGTTTGACCGCACCATCCTGTTATTGAAGAATAACAGCATGGTAGAATTTGACGACAGCTACTGCGAACTGCTGCACAATGGCCGTGATCCCGAATTCGTACAGGCGGTAACGGAGCTGGTCAACCAGTTTAAGGAGCGGCAGCGCAAACAGCCTTTTGAGATCAGCCTGATCGTAAAGAAAGAGGACGGCCTTGCACTGAAACCCATGGAGATCAAACGTACCCGGCTGGATCTTTCCCTGTACTACCCGGACGATTTCCTGGCTACCGATGAGGTCATCCGCAAAAGACTGAGCAGGCAAAACGATAAGGGTATTGTGCTCCTGCATGGTTTACCGGGTACAGGTAAAACAACCTACCTGCGCTATCTCATCGGGAAAATCAGGAAAAGGGTATTGTTTTTATCGCCTGATACTGCCGGCGATCTGATGAACCCGGGCTTTATCAACCTAATGGTCAGCAATCCCAATACGGTGGTGATCATTGAAGATGCGGAAAATGTGATCATGGACCGCCGGCAAAACAGCAGTTCTGCCGTATCCAACCTGCTGAACATATCAGATGGCCTGCTGGCAGACTTCCTGAATGTACAGCTGATCTGTACCTTCAACAGTTCGCTCGGAATGATAGACAACGCGCTGCTGCGCAAAGGCCGCCTGATTGCCCGCCACGAATTCGGAAAGCTGCCTGCTGATAAGGCACAACGTCTCAGCGATCACCTGGGCTTTAACACCATTATAGATAAGCCCATGACCCTTGCGGAGATCAGCAACCAGCAGGAGAAAACAGGGCACCAGCAGCCAAAGGAAATCATAGGCTTCAGAAGAAGCGGGCTGATAGAAGCTTAGAAAAGAGTGAAAATATTCGTATTATAACGGAATAGTTAAGATATGAAATATTGTAGCACCTTATTGATAGCCCTGCTTTGTACAGCAGGATATTTTGACGTTTCAGCACAGCAGGCAAAATTACCTACAGCATGGACAAACAATGCAGCCCAAACGGCAGTGCCTTTAGGAGAATACCCAAGACCGCAGCTGCAAAGGGATGATTGGATGTGCCTGAACGGAAAATGGGACTACCGGGGTGGTAAAGACGCGCCGGTAGCGCTGCACCCGGAAGCGCCTGCCTCATTTGACAACACGCCCGGTAAGATATTGGTGCCCTATTGCCCTGAGTCTTTTTTATCCGGTGTTCAGCGCAACCAGGAGATCAATATGTGGTATCGCAGAACATTTGAACTGCCTGCCTCCTGGAAAGGTAAACAGCTCATTCTCCATTTCGGGGCAGTAGACCATAGTACTACTGTGTTTGTGAACGGAAAGAAAGCCGGCGTCCACGAAGGTGGTTATGATCCATTCAGCTTCAACATCACCCCGTTCCTGAAAAGCGGTACCAACACACTCATTGTTGCCGCACATGATCCGAACGATGGCAAAACACCGTCTGGTAAAAACGGCCCGCGTGGCGACTATACCTTTACTTCAGGTATATGGCAAACCGTGTGGCTGGAACCGGTGAACAGCAACTATATCAAGAACATCCGTTTACTTCCTGATGTGGATGGTAAACGCTTGAAAGTGTTCGTTGAAAGTGATGAAGCCGCGAAGATGGTAGCCACGGCTGCTGATGGTAAAAAAACAGTTGCCCGGACAGATGCCAGGACAGGCACTTCCTTTTATCTGCCCATCGAACAACCCAGATTATGGTCGCCTGATACGCCTTTTCTCTACGATCTTAAGCTAACGCTCTACCACCCTGATGGCAGTGTGGCAGATGAAGTAAAGAGCTATTTCGGTATGCGCGATATAAAGCTGGGCAAGCTAAACGGTGTTGTGAGACCGCTCCTGAACGGGAAATTTCTCATGCAGCTCGGACTGCTGGACCAGGGCTACTGGCCGGATGGGGTGCTGACCGCGCCCACGGAGGAGGCCTTGAAATCTGATATCGTCTACACGAAGAAAGCCGGCTACAACCTTATCAGGAAGCACATGAAGACCGAACCACAGCGTTTTTATTACTGGGCTGATAAACTGGGCCTCCTGGTTTGGCAGGACATGCCCGCCATCTGGTACCAGGATGAAGATACCGCTGTTACCAGGAAGCAGTTCCGCCGGGAGCTGAAAGCCATGATAGATGAATATTACAACTCGCCTTCCATTATTACCTGGGTGCCGTTTAACGAGAACTGGGGCGCTTTCGATGTCAAAGAAATTACCGATTGGGTGAAAGCATATGATCCCTCCCGCCTGGTGAACGGTAATTCAGGCTTCAATAATAACCCGCATTATCAGAAAGCCTATGGCGATCCCGGCAACGGCGATTATGTAGACACGCACATTTATGTAGGGCCCTATAAAGCCTCCGTACCGGATGATAAGCGGGCAGCTTCACTAGGCGAATTTGGCGGGGTTGGACTGTTTGTCCGCGGCCATATGTGGCCGGTGGAAAATAACGCCTATGCCTACGAGCCTACCAAAGCCGCATTGACAGACCGCTACATTCTTTTAATGGACCAGGTAGAACAGCTGATGAAATACAAAGGCCTGAGCGTAGCCATTTATACCCAGACCACAGATGTGGAGCATGAAGTAAATGGCCTGCTGACCTATGACCGTAAAGTGGAGAAGATGGAGCTGGACCGCATCAGGGAAGTGAACCAGGCGGTCATTGAGGCATCAAAGCAAATGAATGAGGGAAATTAAGCTTTTACATGATTCCGGGAATAATGGCAGTATTCACAGCAATTCCTGCTATTGGCATAATACAGGCTTCAAACGGGATCCGGCTGAAGTACTTTCACTTCATGAAAAAGCTATTCTTTATATCCCTTTTGCTGATTTCGGCCAGCGCCCATAGCCAGCTTAACTGGTCCGACTACGCCACTTCCTTCGGGAAAACGGACAACGGGCCTTCGCTTGGCGTTGCCATTCCCTATAATGGCATTTACGACAACTTCGACAGGAATATTGTCGGTATTTCGCACTGGAATGCGCAATATCAATTAGGTATTGACACAACGCTTGATGACCAGATCCCCTTATACTTTGTGTATGATACTGCAGGGGTCTGGTTCCTGCTGCCCCACATAAACAGGGAGCATGCAGGAGATGTTGAATACACCGTTTTATTAAATAATAAAACAACCATCACCCCTTGGTCGCATATCACCCAATATACCCAGGAAGGGGTAGGTCAAATGAAGGCAGGCAGCGGAATTGCAGGCCCCTATCACGCAGCGGTCGGGCAATACCTGGTAGCCCATGTAAGAAATAAGGACGGGCAGATCATTTCCTCCCGGGTGATTTACTTTAAGCAAAAGGCGCCGGAGATCAAATCACTCAGCACTTCAGACAATAGCGACGCCTTTTCAAACCTGGTAAAGAATGAAGATCCGTTTGCCGGTCAGTTACCGGATCTGGGATGGCATCGCCAATACACCCGCAGCCTGTCAGGAAAAGGTGGTCTTCTGAAACTATCCCATAATGAAAATAACCTCCTGATCGACATCAACGCCAGGATTTACCGGAAAGATGCGCTGGAATACGCGCTGTTTAAAGATGGGAAAGAAGTCAGGACATGGAGTGCGAATGAATTTAATACCCATTATATCCTGCTGAAAGACCTGGACCCCGGAGATTACCGGGTGCTCATCCGGTTTAAGCGGCAACGAAGTAGTATCGCTGAACTGCGTTTTTCGATATCAACGGTATGGTATAAAACATTTGCATTCAGGAGCAGCATGATCATTATGCTGCTCCTGTTGGCTGTATTGCTGATCTTCTTTACTAAGTACCGTAACCAGCGAAAGACGTTAGGGATGTTGAACAGGAAAGCAGCGCAGTCTGCCGAAGAACTGAAGCATATCCATGCACTGTTAAATCCCCATTTCACTTTCAATGCCCTTAGTTCCATCCAGGGACTTGTTAATAAGGGTGATGTGGGAGCCGCCAGTAAATATCTCTCATCCTTTGGCGAACTGCTGCGGGAAACGCTGAAGGAAAGCAAAACAGAACATATACCATTAACGAAGGAGCTGGAAAACCTGGAGATCTATATCAGCCTGGAGCAGTTAAGATATCCCTTCACCTACAACCTGGACCTGGATGCCAGCATAGACCTGTTTTCCCTCACCATACCGCCTTTTTTACTACAGCCATTTGTAGAGAATGCCATCAAGCACGGCTTTTCTAAAATGAATGGACAGGGTGCACTGCACTTGCATATCACTCAACAGGGCAATAATATCGTGATCAGGATCGCTGATAATGGTCCGGGATTTGACACCGCGGCCATTAAAGAAGGCTATGGCCTGAGTCTTTCCAGGAAACGGGTTGAACTGTTGAACCGGGATTATGGGGAAGCGCTGATCAGCTTAGCGCAGGAAAGCACCGCCAAAGGAACTACCATTGTATTATTATTTAAAAACTGGGTATAATGTTACAGGCAGTTATTGTAGACGATGAAACCGGCAATATTGAGAACTTAACCATCCTGCTCAATAAGTATTGCCCGCAGGTGAATGTTGCAGGTACCGCTACCAATGTAGACGAGGCCCTGCTCCTTATCAGGGAGCTGCATCCTTCCCTATTGTTCCTGGACATCCAGATGCCTGGCAAGGGAGGTTTTGAGCTGCTGCAAAGCGTTGTGGCGCCTGATTTTGAGGTGATTTTCGTTACGGCTTATGACCAGTATGCCATTCAGGCGATAAAGTTTTCCGCAATTGACTATCTGTTGAAGCCGGTGAATGTCAACGAGCTGGTGAACGCGGTAGACAGGGCGATGATCAGTATAGAAAAGGAGAAAAGGAATAAACGCCTTGAGAACCTGGTACACACCATCAATAATAAGCAGCAGTTGCGGATTGCCATCCCCGGGTACAAAGAGACTGTTTTTATCAGTCCGGATACGATCCTTTTCTGCAGGGCCGATAATAACTATACCATCTTTTACCTGCGAAACAAGCAGCAGCATATCTCGTCAAAACCCATATTTGAGTATGAAGAGCTGTTAAGTCCGCATGGTTTTATCAGGTGTCATCAATCTTACCTGGTAAACAGCATCTACATCAAAAGATGGATAAGGGCAGACGGAGACAGACTGCTGATGGAGGAAGGGCATGAAATACCCATTTCGCGCAACAACAAGGAAAAGGTAAAGCAGGCCATTGGTATGAAGTAAGGTACTTACCAGGGGCAGCTTGCCGGTTCGGGAAAATATTCCTCGCTGATGTATTTCGCAGTTGGTCCGTCGGCCCCGATCAGCGCATATTTAGCAATGCGTTGTCCTGCTTCTTCCGGGGTACTCGTTCCCTGGTGATTGGTAAAATCAGTTTGTGTCCATCCCGGGCATACCGCATTCACTTTAAAGCGCGTATTACGCAGTTCATACGCTAATTGCACCGTATACATATTCAGGGCCGATTTGGAAGACTGGTACATCGCATATCTTTTGGGGTAATTAGGATTGTCAATTGCTGCCGCCATAGACAGCGATGCCATTGCCGTACTTACATTCACGATCCTGGGTTCAGGAGATGATCTCATCAGGTCAATGAATGCCTGGGTGACCCTTATCACGCCGAAGATATTGATGTCGTAAACGGCCTGGTATTGATCCACCGGGGAGCCCAGTGCAGATTGTTCAAATCCCCCGCTGATACCTGCATTGTTCACCAGCACATCCAGTACCTGTATCTTTTCGCCGATGGCTTTTCGTGCGGCGTCAACGGACGACTGGCTGGTTACATCCAGGTGTACGGCGGTAACCTGGCTGAGTCCTTCCGCCTGCAGCTTTTCCACCGCAGCCAGGCCGTTTTCAAGCTGGCGGCTGCCTACAAACACGTAGAACCCTTTCTGCGCAAGTATTCTGGCTACTGCAAAGCCGATGCCTTTGTTGGCGCCTGTTACTAATGCTGACTTCATTTCGTTTATCATTTTTTTGATACGCGAAGGTAGCCAGCCCTGATAGGGGGGATGTGGACAAATCTTTTTAATTGTGGGACAAATCCTTCAGCTCAGCCAGGTAGTGGCTGATGCTCTTACCGGTGCTCTTTTTGAACAGGCGCGAGAAATAACGGGGATCGTTAAAGCCCAGCTCATAGGCCAGTTCCTTAACGGAGGTATTTGAGTACTGCAGTTTTCGTTGTGCTTCCAACATCAGCCGGTTGGTGATCCATTCTTTGGGCGAAACCCCTGCATATTCTTTAACAATGGCATACAGGGTGCTGGAGGTCAGCGCCAACCTGTCTGCAATACTCTGTACATCATGTTGCTCGGTCAGTTGCGTTTCCGCGGCCAGTTTAAAGGCTATGTATTTGGCCAATTTGGGATCTGTTACCGGTTCGTGGCGCTGGTATTGCTCAAAATAGGCCGTATTGAATTCGGTCAGCACCGCATGCAGGTGTGCCAGTATCACTTCCGCCTTTCTTTGCTTTCCCGGGGAATGAAGGAGCTGAAACAAACCAGACAGCAGGTTCTTTACCCGTTGTTGGGTAGCCGGATCAAAGGAAATGGTATTGACATTAAAAGGATTCAGCAGGAAGGGGTAAGTACTGGGCAGCAGCCTCAGCGTTTCCTCATCAAAAGAAAGCGCATATTGCCGCATATTGATATCATAGGGCAGTTTGGTGAAGACCTGGTTAGGTAATCCGAAAACCAGTTCACCATCGTTAATGGTAAACTCTTTCAGATCAGTTTTGAATGTGGCATTCCCTTTTTCCAGGTACTGGAAATAATAGTAGGAGAGCCGGTGGGGGCTACGTAGTATACGCATCACATCATCGGGCAGTGGGATGGCGCAGTTTTCATTCAGCGCGATGAGTAGTTTATCGTGATGCCTGATTTTGTCGAGGAGGCCGGTTGTTTGTTCCACGGTGGCTTGGTTTGTTGATGCAAAAATACGGATTAGGGAGGAAGATGGGCAACATGGTAAGATTGGGCAATAGGGAATGCCCTGACAATAATTATATTTGAATAAAAATAGATTACTGCACGCCATAATTGTTATGTCTTATGAAACGTTCAAAAATGGGAATGCTTATACTCGTTTCCATATTAATGCTTAGCCTCCGTTTATACGCCCAAATGTATTTACCCTATGCAAAGCTGATAGATGCCGCAGAAGAATCCTATGAAAAGAAGCAATACAGCGAAGCTGCACATTTGTATGCCAAGGCATTTCGCCTGGATGTGAAGATCAGCAGGCCGGATGATCTGTATAATGCTGCCTGCTGCTGGGCATTGGTCAATGAAAAGGATACTGCTTTTTCGCTACTACTGGCGGTGGCATCAGGGGGAGGCTACTCGGATCTAGATCATCTGGTTAAGGATGAAGATCTCCGTATGCTACATGATGATACAAGGTGGGCAGACCTCTGCAACACTGTTCGACAGAATAAAAAGAAAATAGAAGCTAAGATCAATAAGCCCATCCAATTGATGCTCGATACTATCTTCACGGAAGATCAGCAGTACCGGGTGAAGCTGAATCACTTTCCTTTTACCTGAGTGTGGGGTACCAGCTGGAGCCAGGTGCGGGACTTATTTTTTCTCCTGTACCTGGCTCCCCGGCTTTTCTTGTTTCGTAGCAGTGGTCCAGCTTTTGACGCATTGTTCATCTAAAACCCATGTTCGTTTCTCCATTCGATCTCCTCCTCTGTCCGCGGCAATAATTTGCCCAGCATATCTAAAGCATTGGTCTGTACTTCATCAATGAAAGGCCGAAGCGATCTATTATATTCTTCAAAAGCCAGCTCATAGTTTCCATTGCGTTTATCAAAAGTATCTGCCAATGCGGTGGCGCCTATTATCGCTAAAGAACCACCCATACCAGCTGCCGGAGAAGCACAATAGCCAGCATCACCCACCAGGGCAACCCTGCCTTTTGTCCATGAAGACATTTTTATCTGGCAAAATTCATCGAAGTAGAAAGACCGGGAATGCAGCAGTTCCTTTTGTAGTTCGGTAGCTCGCCACCCCACATCCTTAAAATGCGTCAGAATAAGATCTTTATGCTGCTCCTGGTTGCGATAATCGTACGCTATTTCCTCCGCTGGCCGAAAGGTAAAGACAATGTCTGTCTTCTGGTTGTGGGCATTTAGCATAATACTTTTGTTAGGCACTGAATACAGCTGTAAAGTTCCTTCGTCAATTAGTAGTTTGTTGACAATGGCAATTGAAAAATATTGCCCTAAGAAATTAGAATAGCGGGCTTCTGGTCCAAACCAGATCTTCCGGACCGTTGAGTGTATGCCATCGCAAACAAACAACAAGGCATATTCACCTTGGGTGCCGTCTTTAAAAACAACGTCAATACCGTCCTCTTTTTCCTGGAGGGAGCTAATGCTATTGGAGAAGATAAAATCAACATCATTCTTTATGAGATCAAACAGCATGTTGAGTAAGACATCCCTTTCTATTTCAAACTCGTCATCCGGCCAGTCGTCCCCCGGCTGCCGCTGTAGAAGCGTTCGCTGGGTGGTGTCATCAGCGTTTTTAAATTCCCACCTTTCCAGTTTCAGTCTGCTGGCTTTTATCTTTTCAAAAAGACCCATTCGTTTTACGATATCAACCGTTTGATCTTTTATATCAACAGGAGTGCCTCCCATTTTAAGGCCTTTCCCGATTTCAACCACCGTAACATGATAGCCGAGCTTATTCATCCAGTAAGCGGTTACCAGGCCTGCAAAGCTAGCACCTGATACCAGCACTTTTTTACTTTGTTCCATTTCTCAAGATTTTTATGCAAAAATCCTGTATAGCGAAAAAGCGGGAAAGAGTAACCCGGGGTAAATATTGGACTATTCGTGCCTTTTATTCCGGAACGCTGCTGCGGTAATGCCGGTAGCTTTACTGAACAGTCTTGAAAAATAGGGATAGTCTTCATAACCCAGGTCAAAAGCTATTTCTTTTATGGATTTATCTGTGTGAAACAGCAGTCTTTTAGCTTCCAGTATGATACGCTCCTGGATGTGTTGCGAAACTGGTAGCCCGGTAACCTGCTTAACGCTTTCATTCAGGTAGTGGGTGGAGATGTTTAGCTTTTCAGCGTAGGCTTGCGGACGTTTAATACTGTTATAATTCTTTTCCAATAATTGTTTGAACGACTGGGTAATCACCTCTGCCCTCGAAGACCTGGTGGATGGTTCACTTTGATGTAACAATGCCGAAATGGCCAGTCCTATAAAAGCATTACAACCGTCCTTTAAAAGGAGATGGTACAGCCTGTTGTTCTTTTGTGTTGAAAGATGCAGGCAAAACGAAAAACAATCCGAAATAGTAGTATAGGTGTCCTTCATCAATACCAGGGGCTTAACCGGGTTAATGTCTTCCAACAGTTGAAGATAGGGAGGATTGACGTTTTCAGTATGTATTGACAGGGAGCAGACGGTTATGTTGTAGAATTTCAGAATGCGGTGAACCTGGTTAGGGTGCATGTAAACAAGTGCAGGCGCGGTAACCCGGTGTTGCTGGAAATCAATTTCTATAAGAATAGCGCCCTTTTCGATGATATAGAAAGTGTGTCCTTCGTCCCTGTGGGATCGGGTTGCCTCTTCGTATTGCCTGGGTGTTTTAAAGTCGGAGCTTTTAATGCTAAGCTTTTCGATGGATATGCCCCGGCTGAGATCATCAGCCATTGAGTTTACCGGTATGTTGTTGTTTTTCCTGGACATTGGAGCCGAATTTTAAAATAAAGGCTGTCTTATTGAGGATAGTAGCCAGTGGCAGACAAATAAGGCTATGTTTTATTAAGACAATTCCGCCTGGTGTTGTATTCTAATAAATAGACACGTTTTGTGGCATTATTCAAAAAAGACCTGTTGACCAGTTCTTCTACCCTCTGTTGCTTTATCAGAAAGGGTTCCAACAACTTTTCTGCCCGTTTTGTTTCTATCCCTATCCTTCGGGCAAATTCAATAAAATCTTCCTTATTACGGTGATGCGTCTTTTGGAATGCCTGAGATACGAAGTTGTCGGCGAATAATCCTTTACTCAAGGCGAAATCTGTGCCGTCTACATGAACATGGGTATTGATCAGGTAGTACAAAAATAATATTCTATTTCTTTCTGAGAGGCTCGCTTTTTAGCTTCAGTCGATGAGCCGTGTGGACCATCCTATCGAGGATGACGTCAGTCTTATGTGAATATTTGCATAAAGCGGATGCAATACTGGATAGAATTGTATTCTCCACTCACAGGATAGAGCTGGAAGGGGAATCTTTAAGAAAGAAAAAAAATTGAACTGAGTAATCTAAACTCTTATTATTGTACATGGAAAGTGGCCCAATGACTCCCGAAAGGGCTGGCCCAGTATACTCCGTTTTAACTGGGCCAATATCACCGTTATATACAGCAAGGACACGTAGCGTTTTTCATTTTTATGCTAATATATCCAGGAACAAAGTGCGTCTTCTACTTTTTTGCAATGAGCAGTTCCACTGATTCTTTTTCTAAAGAATTATTTTTACCAAAATGTTTGTGAGAATCAAAAAGCCTTCAAATTCAACGACTTGAAGGCTTTTAATTTTCCAGTGACCCTTTATTTTCAACAGCCTGGATCTGCGACTATCGAGCTCTATAATAGTAGCTTTTATGTCGAGTTTGGGCGGTTTTTTCGACATTGGATTTATCGATTGTGTTGACCACGCGGACATTAGCTGTTTTTTATGTTGAAAAAATGGATTAATTTCATCATTGAAAATGATTTCATGTCGAAATAAACAACAACTTCGAAAGTAAATGATGAAATTATCATAAAAATTCACCATGATGGTCTATAATAGAAATACACCCTATAATGACTTACCCGATCTCCCGCCGGTCGATTTTACAGAGTCTCAGAATATACTGAGACATCTTGCCAAAGCATCCAGGTACTTAGGCGAATTAAATGGTCTTTGTGCCTCTTTGCCGGACGCCAGGTTACTGATCAATACAATTGCCCTCCAGGAAAGTAAGGACAGTTCTGCTATCGAAAATATTGTTACCACGCAGGATGAATTGTATAAAGCTGCAACGGAAGAAAGTACCGCCACACATGCAGCAAAAGAGGTATTGAGCTACCGCGAAGCCCTTTATGTTGGTGTAGAGAAAATGCGAGCACAACAAAATCTATTGCTCACTAACTTAATGGTTGAAATTGTTCAGATCATTAAGCGGAATAAGTCTGGTATTAGAACTACACCAGGTACTGCGTTAAAAAATGCTATCAATGGTGATGTAATCTATACTCCGCCATGCTGTGAAGAGGTAATAAGAAAAAAGCTGGCAGCGTTGGAACGGTTTATCAATTCCCCTGAAGCTTCACCGCTAGATCCATTGATAAAAATGGCTTTTATACACTATCAATTCGAATCTATTCATCCCTTTTCAGATGGCAATGGACGAACAGGACGTATTATAAATGGTCTATACCTTGTGCAGCAGGAATTGTTATCACAACCGGTATTATATCTTAGTTCTTACATTGTAAAATACAAAACAGAATATTACCAGTTGCTTCGTGGAGTAACCGAAAATGACAACTGGCATGATTGGATCATGTATATGCTTACAGCCATAATAGAAACTGCACAGCTAACTACAAAGAAAATAAGGAACATGCTTTCTTTAAAAGAAGAAACAGAAAAAATCATGAAACAGGTTTTAGGCTCCTCTTTCAGTTATGATCTGTTACAACTGATGTTTACATTACCATATTTAAAAATCGAACTGCTAGAGAAAAAAGAAATGGCGCACCGGCAAACAGCCTCCACCTGGCTGAAAAAATTAACAGATGCAGATATTCTCAGATCGCAGAAAATAGGAAGAACAACCTATTTTATTAATTACAAATTGATGGACTTGCTGTCTGCGGGCTAGGTACGTGCAAATGACCAAAGATACCTTTGTTGTTTGAATGAAATATTTGATCTAATAGACGATGTCATTCGTAGGGTCGATTTGTATAAAACTCAGGAGCTGGATGCTGAGAAAAGACGGCGATTAGATAAAAAAGTTCCTGATGGGTTTAGTAATAATAAGATGCTGAGAATTTCTGCATACGTAATTGCATATAGCCAGAATGCAAATTCAGATCGTGTTCGAAGGGTTTTGGATAGTGGATACTTTGATAATGCTTTTTTAAATTTTAATGTAGAAATAGTAGGACAGCTGAATCCTTGTGATATTGCAGATACTTATTGGGAAAAGATTAAAGATATATACCAAGTACACAAGTTATTTTATATAGTTTTCTTAGCGAGGAAAATTAACAGAATGAGCCGACCCTTGTCTGAAATTTTTTTAAATTCAGATATTCCCAAAGAATCACTAATGATCAAGATATAATTGAATTCTGGAGAGGATTTAAAAAACTGAAAAAGGATTTGAAAGCCGAAAAAGTTCCCTTTTTGCGCTCGACGACAACGTTACACCATTTACTACTTGAACTGGGATATGATTGTGTAAAACCTGATTTAACTGTATTAAGGGCAGCCAGGAAGGTGAACATTATTGGTAACCCTGTAACCGAAAGGGATTTAATTAACATGATCCAAATATTACAGCGATACTCCATAAACCGTCAAATCCGGCCTTCTATAATTGATTTGTATTTTCTTATTGAGGGTAGACAAAAGGATGCTGCTAAGTATGTTAATTCCGAATTTTATAAATAAGAAGAGGTACGAGAATAAAAAAGCCTTCAAATAAAATGACTTGGAGACTTTTAACTTTGTCGGTGACCTACAAGGTATGTTTTTCGAACTTTTTTATGGAGGATTTGAAGCGATTAGCAGGCGTTGTTGTTTGGTAACTAGCTGGACATGGGCTTCCTTCCGTTTCTTAATATTACATATTTAAAAAATGAAGCTTTCAACAGTTTTTTTTCTTTTTTAAAGATGTAAAATTGCAGTAAATGGTTATATTTAATATGTTTTTTAATAGTCCTTATACTAATATTTAACCTTCAAACTATTGAGGGTAAATATTAACAACCCCGTGTCGGATAATCAATGGCAAATGATATAAAGAAAATTTCACATTAATCTTACTTTCTGGCTGCCGGACATGACTACAAAACTTTATGGGTAATGATGAGGAAACAAGTGAAATGCATCTTATAGCTGCTAATAGTGCCTGGTCTGTATACAGCATTGAGTCTTTAGGCAGATTCACGTGATAAGAGGGCGTGAAGATAGCGGGAAGTTAGGGTAAGGCTAAGCGCCAATACCATAAAAAAATATACCTAAAACCAGAAAAATGATAATCGACGAAATCTTGACAAATTTTGAAGGCGGTGGACAACATAACTTTTATTCATTCGAAACTTTCATACTAAATCTCTTAAAATATCATATTGAACAACAAGGAAACAAATTTGTGCTTGTTGAGAATATTAGAGGCTTGGGGGATGCTTATGCGGAAGATGGATTTGATAGTTTTAAAGGGAAAACACTTATTGAGATTAGGTTTTCACTTGACAGAATCCCTTCCAGAATATTTATTGACCAATTAGTTTCCCGACTTACAAAGAGCGAAAAGTATGAAGAATTTGAGAATTTCTTGATTATTAGTTATAAGCCAGTATCAGCGCGTTTTAAAGCTAGATTAATCGAGGAAGTATCAAAGGTTAATGAAAGATTAAAGGTTGTAATTTGGGGACCCGAAGAAATAAACAAAATTGTCAGCAAGCATAAAAAACATGCAACAACTATTGCGAGTAATCTTTTTTCTTTGAGATTAGAAACAGCAGTTTCAAAAGAAACAGGCGATTGGGAGAAAGAAAGGGAAGAACGAATTGGCTTACTTATAGATTTTTATGAAAGGGGGCAGTTTGCATTATTTCTTGGGGCAGGAGTGTCAAGTAGTGCAGGGATGCCAGACTGGAATACCTTGCTTAATTCTTTATTTGTTTCCTATCTAACAAAAGAGTTTACTACAAACACAAACATAAGTGACGAAGATATAAAACAAATTGTAATAAGGTTAAATGAGATTGACGAGCCATCAGCATTAATGGCGGCACGTTATCTTCGAAAAGGATTGTCTAAAGAGGCATCAGAGGCTAGAGAGTTTACAAATATAATTACAGATAACCTTTATAAGCTTAGAAATACACAAAGAGACTTAAACTCAGCTTTGATCGTCTCAATAGCAAATCTCTGTATGCCCAGAAGGACCGGCGCGAAAGTGCGTTCGGTTATAACTTACAACTTTGATGATTTAATTGAAAGAGGACTTCAATTAAAATCTATTCAGCACCGTTCTATTTACACTGACAATGAGGCCTATGATCCAGATGAATTGCCGATTTATCACGTACACGGTTTTCTTCCAGAAGATGTTAAAACATACGAAAGACTTGAAAAAAGTACGTTAGTCTTTTCTGAAGAAGGTTATCACCAAATTTATACAGAAGCTTATCATTGGAGTAACTTAGTTCAGCTAACAAATTTGAGGGAAAACAACTGTCTTATGATTGGCCTCTCAATGACTGACCCCAACCTAAGAAGGCTTCTTGATATTTCAGCAAGAAATCTTGATAGGCCTAAACATTTTGCATTTATGCGAAGAATGACACTTGATATGTTTGTTTATTCCAGTGGTAAAGATGGTGGCGATGGGCAGGTTATAAAGAATACTAAAGGCGCAGAACAGTTTTTAAATAGGCATCATAAGCTAAATGAAGAAATAATGAAGGAATTGGGAGTTTCAATTATCTGGTTCAACGACTTTGATGAGATACCACAAATTCTGAGTAGGATAAATGGGAAATAACTTTTGGCAATTCAAGACTGGGGAGACCTCAAATTCTCCAAAAACCAAAGGGCTCCAACCATCACCGTTGGAACCCTTTACCTAGAAGTGAACCCTATGGTACAAAACTCGAACCTTTTTATCTTCGACCTGCGTAAATTAGCAGAGATAAGCTAACATCTCAATAAATAGGTTAAAATAACATCGCATAATTCAATTTTACAGTTAACTACACATAAGTAAATATTCCGAATTACAATTGTAAATATTGCCAGTTCGAGCTGGCAATATTCTTTTAAGTTAATTTGGAACCTTATTATATATATATTTAATTTAACCTTTTGTATTCATTTGGTGTCACCCCGGTTTTTTGTTTAAACAGACGTGTGAAATGCGCCGGATATTTAAACCCTAATTCTCCGGCGACCTGGCTAACCGATTTGTTCACATTAAATATTCTTTCTTTAGCGATGTCTATTATCTTAGCCTGGATATACTCCTGCGCAGTCTTCCCTGTCTCCTTCTTTATGAGATCTCCAAAATAGTTCGCAGACAAATTTAACTCACCGGCACAGTATGCAACTGACGGCAATCCCAGATTCTGTGATTTGTCAGATTCAAAATAATCGTTAAGCAATTGCTCGAACCTTTCCAGTACCCCTTTATAAACGTGCTCCCGTGTGATAAACTGCCGGTCATAAAATCTTACGCAATAATCAAGCAACAATTCAATGTTTGAGGCAATTAACTTTCTACTGTGTTTATCTACCGCATGTTGTAATTCATAGTCAATTTTTAACAAACAGTCCATCACGATTTGCCTCTCCCGTTCGGATAAATGCAATGCCTCCCGCGTATCATATGAAAAAAATGTATATTCATTTATACGGCGACCCAGTGATGTACCATGTATTAAATCCGGGTGGAATACCAGCGCGTACCCTTTGGGCTGGTACATATCGCCATTGCTGTTTACCCCTACTACCTGTCCGGGAGCCAAAAACACAAGTGTACCCTCTTGATAATCATAGGTATTTCGTCCATAGGTAATATCGCCACACTTGACATCTTTCAGAAAAATGGTATAAAATCCAAAATACATGCGGGAACCGCTCCTGGGACTAGCCTTTGAAAGGTTTACCACGCTAACCAAAGGATGCAAAGTTTCGTTATTATTAAAAGCGTTATACTCGCTAATATTATTGAATTTCAATATATTATCCATAAACAACCCTTATATTTGTTTGTTAAAATTACAACATAATCAGACTGTTTTCCGCATGAGTTCCTCGCTTCAGTAATAATGGTAATAAGACCCGTAATCAGTATAAGCATTCTGCGAAAAATGTGACTCACCTTTGTAAAGTCAAAGTATACTACTATGAAAAAAGTAACATTAAACAACGGAATAGAGATGCCCATCTTAGGCTTCGGCGTATTTCAAATACCTGACGCCAACGAATGTGAGCAAGCGGTATTAAATGCAATAGACACGGGCTACAGGTTAATTGACACTGCCGCTTCTTATATGAATGAAGCGGCAGTAGGAACTGCTATTAAAAATAGTGGTATCTCCAGAGACGAATTGTTTATTACTACAAAACTTTGGGTACAGGACACTGGATATGAAAAAACAAAAGTAGCCTTTCAGAAATCCATCGAAAGATTGCAGATGGATTATTTAGACTTATACCTTATTCATCAACCTTACGGAGATGTATTCGGCTCGTGGAGAGCGATGCAGGAACTTTATCATGAAGGGAAGATTAAGGCAATTGGAGTAGCCAACTTTCATCCTGACAGAATGATAGATTTGATTGTAAACAGTGGTTTTACACCTGCGGTAAATCAAATTGAAACGCACCCTTTCCATCAGCAAATAGCCACACAGCAATTCTTACGGGACAACAATGTACAAATACAATCCTGGGGGCCATTTGCCGAAGGAAAAAATAACATTTTTAAAAATGAAGTGTTATCAGGTATCGGCGCAAAATATAATAAATCGGTTGCGCAGGTAATCCTTCGATGGTTAACGCAAAGAGGCATTATTGCCATCCCTAAATCAGTAAGAAAGGAAAGAATGGTAGAAAACTTCAACATTTTTGATTTTGAACTTTCTACAGAAGATATGCAGTCTATTGTTGCTTTAGATACCAGTGCAAGCCTTTTCTTTGATCACAGAGACCCGGAAAGAGTAAAATGGATTAGCGAAAGGAAGTTAAATCTACAATAATTTGATATTAAAATATTAATGATGAGAAAGAGATTATTAGGGAATAGTGGCTTAGAAGTATCCGCATTGGGCTTGGGTTGCATGGGTTTAAGTTTCGGATATGGAAAGCCGACAGAAAAAAGCGAAGCAATCAAACTATTGCGTTCCGCTTATGAACAGGGTATTACGTTCTTCGATACCGCAGAAGCCTATGGCCCTTTCGCCAACGAAGAACTCTTAGGCGAAGCCCTGGCACCATTCCGCAGTAAAATTGTCATTGCAACCAAATTTGGGTTTAAAGAAGGTAAGCCCGACCTGGGGATGGATAGCCGCCCCGCAACAATCAAAGCCGTTGCGGAAGCTGCATTAAAAAGACTGAAAACCGACTACATTGATTTGTTCTACCAGCACCGCGTTGATCCCAATGTACCTATTGAAGAAGTGGCCGGCACGGTAAAAGAATTAATAAAAGAGGGTAAAGTAAAACATTTCGGTTTGTCTGAAGCTGGTGTAGCAACCATACGCAAGGCACACTTGGTACAGCCTGTTACTGCGTTGCAAAGTGAGTATTCTATGTTTTTCCGTGAACCTGAAAAAGAAATTATACCAACATTGGAAGAATTGGGGATTGGATTTGTTCCATTCAGTCCTTTGGGAAAAGGCTTTTTGACGGGGGCAATAACAAAAGACACAAAGTTTGATAACGATGATTTCAGGAGTATTGTGCCTCGCTTCCAACCTGAAAACATTGTGGCTAATCAGGGACTGGTTGACCTGGTAACTACAATTGCACAACATAATAATGCTACTCCGGCCCAAGTGGCATTGTCTTGGCTGCTGGCACAAAAACCCTGGATAGTTCCCATACCTGGAACAACCAAATTGCAACGTTTGCAGGAAAACATTGGTGGGGCAAACCTTTCTTTGTCCGCAGATGAATTGGACAGCATTAATGCCGCGTTGGCAACAATCAAAATTTCTGGCGAACGATATCCGGCACAATTGCAAGCGCGAGTTGGCAAATAATATAAAATAATAAATAATTATCCTAAAATGAGTATACAAATCAAGTCCAGCAATCAAAAATACAGTAATATATCGCCAAATGTCCTGTTGATGTGCGTTGTCATGGTGATAATGTCATCCTGTGCTACAACAAAAGAAAACAGGGGGGATAATTTGGTTATCAAAAATCAGGGGGCATTTTCGGCAGGCGGTACGGTAATCAAAAGCGAGGGTACATTTGATCCTCTCAAACCGTGGAATGAAGCACAGGGCGGACAAACACGGCACGGAGACCATGCTGATGTGTTTTACCAAATTCCTGCAAATGCCAAACACAATTCAATGGTGTTTCTCCACGGCTACGGACAATCCAGGCGCAGTTGGCAAACTACTGCTGACGGACGAGAAGGCTTTGCCGATATCTTTTTGCGAAAGGGTTACGGGGTATATCTCGTTGACCAACCTGGGCGCGGTGAAGCTGGACAGACCACAAAGCCAATACAAATCACGGCAACACCCGATGACCAAACCTGGTTTACACAATTCCGTATTGGGCAAGCTCCGAATTTCTACGACGGCATTCAGTTTCCAAAAGACAGTTTATCTCTGGATAAATTTTTCCGTATGATGACCCCTAACACTGGCAATGTAGATGAAGCAACAATTGTGAACGCTATGTCGGCAGTATTTGATAGATCGGGAGATGGTATTCTGTTTACGCATTCCGCCGGTGGTGCGCCGGGTTGGAAAACTGCCATTAAAAACAGTCGTGTTAAAGCGATTATTGCTATTGAACCCGGTGGATTTGTTTTTCCAGAAGGTGAAGCTCCCAAAGGCAATCGTGGCGGATCAGGCATACCACTTGAAGAGTTTAAGAAGCTGACTAGAATTCCCATCGTTGTATATTATGGCGACAACATTCCAAATGAAGAAACCAATGCAGCCTCACTAAACTTTTGGCGTAGTGTGCTTACCACAGCAAGGCAATGGGCAAAAGTGGTAAATGCGCACGGTGGCGATGCAACTGTTGTTCACTTACCCGAAATAGGTATAAAAGGGAATACGCATTTCATCATGTCAGATTTAAACAATAAGGAAATAGCAAGCCTGCTCGCAAAATGGTTAAAAGAAAAAGAATTGGATAAATAACGTAATTAATTAAACCTATAAAAAATATCTGTATGAAAGCATTTATTCTGGGACTATTTTTATTGACTATAAGTGTACAATCTTCCGACGCACAACAACCGCCAACTGAAACAATCAAGACTGCCACGAATAATACACCTGAACAGCAGGAACTTATCAGTCTTTCAAAAAAGAAATGGAATTGGATGGCGGATAAGAATGTAGATTCTTTAAATGCACTGTTTGATGACAAATCCATGTTTGTTCATATGGGAGGAAGCTGGGGCAAACAGCCTGAACTTAATACCATAAAAACCGGAGGCATTTGGTATAAGAAGGCGGAGGTATATTCTGCTATTGTGAATATTATTGGCAACACTGCCATACTATTAAATGACATTGATCTGGAAGCAGTGGTTGGCGGCAATACCGTTACCAATCCTTTTATGGTAACTGAAGTGTATGTCAGAGAAAACGGAATATGGAAAATGGGGTCACTCACGTTTTCACGGTTACTCCGTCCAGTGAAAACGAGCAACAGCAATAATAACCAGCAGCCCCCTGCTGCTTCAAAGCAATAACAAATGAAATTTGAAATAAAACGTGCTATTGTATGCTGCCTAATAATAGGTTTATCCATATCGTCGGGTTGTTCAAAGGCTCAATCTATGTCATCCAAGAAAATATTGATTGTGTATTTATCCCGAACCAACAACACGAAGACAATAGCCCAGATCATTCACAAAAATATAGGGGGGACTTTAGTCGCGTTGGAGTTGCAGACACCATATCCCGAAAATTATCAGGCAACTGTAAATCAGGTATCCAATGAAAATGCAACAGGATTTTTACCCCCTCTCAAGACAAAGATTGACAGCATTGAAAAATATGACGTGGTGTTCGTGGGCTTTCCAACCTGGGGAATGCAGTTGCCACCTCCTGTGAAAAGTTTTTTACGCCAGTACGATTTAAGCGGTAAAAAGGTAATTCCGTTCAATACAAATGGCGGGTATGGTATTGGCAGTAGCTTTGAAACCGTAAAAGAACTATGTCAGAACAGCGAAATATTAGATGGATTTACTATCAAAGGCGGTTCGGAAAGGGATGGAATATTACTTGCCCTTACAGGCGACAAACAGGCAAACGCAGAAACAGAAGTGAAAAAATGGCTGCGTAAAATCAAAATATTGCAATAAAACAGCGTATGAAAAAAAGGAAAGTAAATATAGTCACTGGGTTACTAATTACAATATGTTGTTTTGCCAATAGTCTGAAAGCGCAAGACAATAAGAGTACAAATCAGAGATTAAGTCCAAAGGAACAATGCATCATATCTATTTCAGCACTAACTGCAAAAGGTGATTTGTCAAAACTGAAAGCGGAGCTGTCCGTTGGGCTTGAAGCAGGACTAACAGTCAATCAGATCAAGGAAAACCTTGTTCATGTTTATGCCTATGCGGGGTTTCCCCGTAGTATACGGGGATTACAAACGTTTATAACTGTGCTGGAGGAACGGAGGGCCAAAGGCATAAATGACATAATGGGTGCTGAAGCATCTCCAATAAATGATGAACGTACCAAATATGATCGGGGCAAATCCATCTTGGACACACTTTTAGGCACGCCGCAAAGCGGGCCACAAACTGGCTATTCGGCATTTGCACCCATTATCGAAATATTTCTAAAAGAGCATCTATTTGCTGACATTTTTGAAAGAGATGTATTGAGCTACACCGAAAGAGAACTGGCTACGATTTCTGTGCTTGCTAGTATCGGCGGTGTTGAGCCTATGCTAAAATCTCATTTGCGAATTTGTCTGAATCTAGGCTTAACGGCGGCGCAGCTTCGGCAGTTCGTGGGTGTCATCAAAGCATCCATTGGCAAGAAAGAAGCAAAGGTCGTACAACAGGTATTGGACGAAGTGCTGAAAAAAAATACTTTAAAGTGATCTAAAATAAGTGTACAATGAAAAAGTTATCATCAACAATCGCATTAATAACCTCATTGATAGCAACAGATAATTTAGCAAACGCACAATCTGATCAAAAAGGGCATCAATCAAATCCCTATACATTGGTATATCATGGAGCTATCACGAAAAATGAGAAAGGAAAAGTAAATATCCATCCTGTGAAATATAAATTGAACGGTATTGAAATCGCTGCAAATATATACACACCGGCAAATTACGATTCATCTATGAAATACCCCGCGATAGCGGTAGCTCATCCCAACGGAGGAATTAAAGAGCAGACTGCGGGACTATATGCACAGCGGTTGGCAGAAGCTGGCTTTATAACCATTGCTGCCGACGCGGCGTATCAAGGAGCTAGTGGAGGAGAGCCTCGACATACCGATAAACCTTTCTTCCGTGTTGAAGATATTCATGGTATGGCAGATTTTATCTCTCAGTATCCAGGTGTTGATGCGAATCGCTTAGGGATTTTTGGCATCTGTGGTGGTGGCGGATATACTTTAAAAGCAGCTCAATCTGACAAACGCTTTAAGGCAGTGGCAACTCTAAGTATGTTCAATTCCGGTGAGGTAAGACGTAACGGTTTTCAGAACTCTCAATTAAACACTATTCAGGAACGATTAAAACAAGCTGCGAACGCCCGCGAACAGGAAAAAGCAAGTGGTAGACCCACAGAGAGTGCACAGGAAGAAGCAGGTGGGAAAATTCCCTTTTCAGGTGTCGCAAGCATAACTGACGAAGAAATCGCTAAAACCTCCACCGACCTATATCGTGAAGGATATGAATACTATTACCGAACCCATGCACATCCTAACTCCACTTTTCTATATACCACAAGCAGCCTGATGGATCTAATGACTTGGGACGCTACCGACCAGATCGAATTAATTACCCAACCTTTGCTAATGATAGCCGGAAGCAAAGCCGATACAAAATACATGACTGATGAGGCATTCTCGAAAGCAATCAATGCAAGAAACAAGGAATTGTTCCTTATCGAAGGCGCTACGCATATACAAACTTACTGGAAACCAGAATTTGTATCACAGACTGTAAATAAATTGGTGATTTTTTATAAAACTAATCTCTAAACTGACAGAAAAATGAACCATAAAGCAAATCACATTCTACTCCCTTTAATTGTTCTGATCTCAGCCTGTAACAACAATCAACAAATGGACAAAATAGAACCGAAGATGGTTGTTTTTCCGAAAGGAGAAAAAATTACCAATACAAATTTTACAGGGACAGCCTATCTGAAACCGTTGGTGGAAGTGGATAGCCTTAATTCTATATCTGTTGGCAGTGTAACCTTTGACCCGGGAGCAAGGAGCAAATGGCATATGCATCCGGCAGGCCAAATATTGTTGGCAATTGACGGCGTTGGGTACTATCAGGAAAAAGGAAAACCTAAACAAATACTCCATAAAGGAGATGCCATAAAGTGTCCTCCGAATATACCGCATTGGCATGGTGCCAGCGCAGACACCCCTTTTGTCCAGATTGCTATAACGGGAAGAGAAAAGGGTGAAACGGTTTGGCTTGAAAAGGTAACCGATAAAGAATACCAGAGTATACAATAATGGAGCAGGTTGTTGCCTGCTCCATTATAACTAGGCTTATTTTCGTTCATTTCCGATTGGCCGCAATGTAATCAGGCTTGCTACATCTGGCCTATATGATGGATTCATCTTTATGTAACCCCATTCCTTCAAATCCTTCATGCAATAAAAATAAATCCTTTGTGACCGAATTTTGGCCTGCTCTCGTAATTGGGCAGAAAAAACCTGTACTGGATTTATACACCCTTGCCGGTAAAAGAAATAGAGGATTGCCAGCATAAGGCTTACGTGTTTTGGCCCCATCTTCGGATCTTCACCTACCATATCCATGAAGTCAGCGATATAATTCTCGAATGCCATCATCCCGCTCCCTGTTTTTGCCTTTTTCTCTCAGTTTTTTTTTCACCACTTTCCTGCTGCTGGCTTTTCTTTGTCGATTGCTTCTTCCCGTCCGCCGGTTTCTCCGTCTGTTTATTTGTCTGCTTATTCTCCACTGTTGTCTTTTGCTGTTGCTCTTGCTGCCGCTGCTTCAGTTTTTGTCCCAAATCTTCACTAATAAATCCTTTTTCAATCTGTTGATCGAGAGGTACAGGCTTTTTATCCAGATCAAGGAGTACAAGGCTTCCCGACCTGATACCCGGTGTAACATAAAGTTCTTCATGTTGTCCGTCTTTATTAAGGAATTTTTCCTTTTGAAGATTGCCTCGTTCCAGGGATTCCTTCAACGCACCTTTATACACTACTGAATACTCATCTATCACCTTGCCCAAGTTGTATCCATATGCCTTGTCAAACCGCTCCGAGTTATAATTGCCATTCTGCAATTTCTCTTTTGGCTTAATCCTTTCCCACGAATCACTTTTAGAATGGTGAACTGGTCTGCCTTGCAGAAAGTTAAAGGCCATCTTATACGTAAAGTTGTCCTTAACCTTTTGCCCGCCCTCATCATCTTTTTTATGATTCATAAAGAATGTGTGGGTTCTCGATTCTCCACTACCGTCCTTTTGAGCGGACATGGTGAACTTATTTAGAAAATAGTCGCCTGTAGTTGCCGACTTCCTCAGATGAAAAACCGTATCGCTTTTTCCATCCTCATACTGCTTAGAGTAATTGTGTTCAATAGACGGATGCCCTTCTTTCATCTTCCGAATTAAATCATCGTTATACGCTTCCTTCATACCAATAAGCATAAAGTGCTTTTGCGTAAGGTTGCTATCATTTCCTTCCATAAAAATAAAATTTAATGTTTCAGGAAAAGCTGCATTATCAGCCATTTCATTTAATCAGTTGCCGAGCCTTCAGCAATACCTTATGCTTGATCTTCAAAATCAGCGTCCTACCGCCATTCACTTCACCAACCTGAATAAGCAAGTCTTGATTTCTAGGGATTGTAAAAGATGGGAAGGCTAAGACAACACTAACAGCTTTATTACCAGTAACACCTTCCTGATCGCTAACAAAACTGGGCACCATCACCTTTTCCTGAATAGCAGTTTTCTTCGCCTTCTTTCTATCTTTTACAATAAATTTTATGTAATCTGGCGTGTAGGTAATAAGTGAATTATTGTGAATAGCAAGTTTGAAGAACATTGTGTTCTCTCGCATGTAGATACTTTCCAGTGCAAGTGTTATCATCTGTTCGGAAACCCGCTTTCGCAAGAAGTTGCGATTTTGCTTTACCTCCGAGCTTATCAATCTGTAAAATTCCTTGTCATGCTCTGTTCCTTTAATCAATACGCCTCGCCCGTCATCACCAACTTTGTAAAACCGCAGATTCAAAACAGAAGGTTCTTCTGAATAATTCAACAGGAAGGAATACAGTCTACCGTCAGCAGTAATTACGGAAAGATTCGTTTCCGAAAAATTGGCGCTGGCGGCTTTTACCTGTAATACATTTTCCGCTCCCTTCGCCTTCTGTGCCATTATAGAACTACTACCACGATCAACACTTTTGATTTCATAGGGAAAGATGAGGTTACTCGTTTGGTTGAGGCTAACCCATAACATATAAGGGGCTATCTCCTTTGCCCTTATTTCAGGATGATCGTTTACATCCTGAGCGTTGGCAGTAACTAAAAGAATACAACTCACAATCCATGCAACACATAACCTTTTCATATTCTCTCTTTTTTTGTTTAATAATTATCGGTTCTTAACATTATTATCAACCAGCAGCACATCATAACCACTTCGGATGTTTACCTTGACTACTTTCATTTTCCGTCCAACTAACGACTTTGCCGCTTGAATACCGGCGTTTGCTGCCTGCGCCCCTATACTTGGATCAAGGCTGGCTATACTCAGACTTTGAATTGCCTGATCAGTTGTTTGCTTTGTAACCTCAGTTGCCATATTCGCATTTACATCAACTCCCATGATCCCATCCATATCATATACACTGAGATCAACCGGCAGAATATTATTCCCGGATTGAATTGTAGTGATGTTGATTACAAACCGACCCTCAGCTAATTTACCTTTGCCCCAAACGAACGAATTTTTTGGAACACGAACACCCGCCACATATATTTCTTCCAAAAGTCGAAGCTGAACTTTTGAACCATCCATTACTTCCTTCGATTCAGCAATGACAGCACGCACAGTATTTTGCTTCACTTCACTCTGTTCATCTTCCAGTGAATAGAATTTATTTAAGGTGCCATTTCGGGCTGCCCTCAATGAATCCAGGAATGAATTTTTCTTACTGGTATCGGCTTCCATCAGTGATACCACATCATCCTCCCGCGAGGTCTTTACTGTAAATACTTGACTTCTGTTCACTTCAGACATCTCCTGTATTCGATCTTTTACACGGTCAGGGTGCTGTATATCGAGTATCTTTTCCAAAACACCCGAAATTTGCTCCATCTGCTTATCTGGCTTGTCCTCGCTCATTTCCTTCATCATCGCTTCGAGCCGGTCAATGCCTTGAACTTCAACTTTGTCCTTCGGATTATCAAGGGCATTAGGATATACCTGATGCTTTGCTGAACTGCGGTTAAGCTCATCATTTATAGCCGCTATCTTCCGGTAAACTTTTTCCTCATTTTCATCTCTCCCTGACCCTGTAATACTATACCGATCCGTCCTATACGTCCTTTCGCCACCGAAACCATTACCTGATGTATCCATGCTAAAAATATTTTCATGCACAGCAGGCGGCGTGTAGTACGGATCTTTCTCCTTCAGAGTACGCAACTTTGCCGAATCCTTATCAGCCATTTCGTAGTACATGAGCTTATTCCAACTGCTGTCAGCAGACGCTTTTGCTCCCGGCAAATCGGTATTAATGCCCTGCACTTTAACGTCTGCAATCACCTTCTTACCATCTCTACTGATTACACCGAATGATGATAGTAGAATTGTTAAAAAAGGAAGTACCAGAATAGGCATCACCATCAGAAACTGTTTTTGTTTTCGCAGCTTTTCATTTACTGCACTTTCCTCATTTTTCATACAACTCATTTTTTATTTTCCAATGCTTCTATTTGCGCAAGGCTATCGATTAGTCCGGGCCTTGCCGCCACAATGCTATCATAGACTGCCTTTCCTGCCATATCAGCTTTCAGACTATCGAGATATTTGCGGAACCGCCGAATCCTCCCTGTCATATAAACAGGCTCGGTTTCATAGTCCTTTGTGTCAGGAGAGATCACATTCCTGGGCTGATAGATTGGCTGTACCCGAATACGGCTATCTGAATAACTCGCCGCATTTATCAGTACCAATGCAGTAACTGAAACGTAACACAGAATGAATACCACCAGCACTACCTTAACCCTGAAAGCAGACCAGCCTGCCACCTTTCTATTCAGATAATCTGCATAGCGTCTTTGATAACCTTCTACCTTGACGGAGCAACGCTCGAAAAGAGCGTGAACGATAGAAGTACGCCCGGTCTTACGCTTAAATATTTTCCACATAAAAAACGTTTAACGCTCTACTGTATTCAAATCTCTATTTTCCAACGTTGCCCATCTTTCGATCAAGAACCCATGCGAATTATTATCACTTCTGGAAATATTCCGTATAAAGCCTTCCGTTATTAAAGTGCGAGTGACGATACTCGTAGCGCGAATAATCCTCTGGTGTCCGTAGCACCGGAAGTAATAGGGATATTGATCTACATTAACAGAAACGCTATCCACCTCTATCTTCTGGGAAATATTGCCTGAAATAATGTTATTATAATAACCGCTTTCTTTTAAGTTCTCATATTGCCTCTTTGCGGAAACATCAGCCATATACAATGCACGTACAATGTTATTCTTGATAACTGTTTCGTCCGGGTCTAACGTAAAAAAGTAGAAATGAAACATCTTGACGTGATCCCGGATTTCTACAGGAATGTTGTCTTTCTTTTCGCTGGCAAACGCTTCCAGAATTTTTCCATTTGCCAAAACATAAATTCTATCCTGCGTCTTTGATGCCAGCAACATGGATTTATATATAGTGAATCCACATAAACAGAAAGACAGCAGAATAATAACCATTGTAAATAACCGGACATGCGAAAATGCACCCTGAATACTTTTCATTTTTTGAAACATACACGCTCACTTTTCTTTCAACACTTTGTTTCAAGCCATCATTTACCAAGCACCTACTTCATGAGGTATCACCCCCTTTCAACTTATTGGCTAGATGCCCGTATGCACGGCCAGCACTGGCTGCAATGCCTTTCCCTGTACTGCCAGAATTATATCCCTCTTTAATGTTATCCGGGGCATTGTAAAGATTCTTCAGACCAGCCTCAACGGAATTATTGTCAGCAAACATCATATGACCGAAACCATCGGCAGCAGCGCCAGTAGCTCGACCAACCATTCCCGCACCCGTCATTGCAGCGCCAGCCGCCGCACCAGCAGCACCACCCAATGCAGCAGTCATTTTACCGGTGAGAGCATCACCGCCAACAAACATTATATGGTTCGCAATATTGGGAATAGTTGTATAGCCGTAGATTCCAATTATCAGGAACACCATATAGCCTAAATCCGTTCTGCTAAAGAAGGTGTCACCTGTTTGACCAATTTGAGTTAAGTCAATCTTTAGCATTTCGGCCTGTATCGTAGCTATTACAGCTCCGAAAATCTGTGCTATTGGCAACCATAAGAATACATTGATGTATCGGGCCAGCCAGTGCTTTAGGGTATGCTGGAACCCATCGAAGACAGAAAGTCCGAAAACGAGCGGCCCTAATATTGCAAGAATGATCAGGTTAAACGTTCGCATCGTATTAATGCACAATGATACGGCTGCAAACAAAAGCTGTAAGACTTCGGCTATCACTTCTTTAATCGCATTTCTGAAATTATACGATGCTTTAGCGAAAGCAAACCTAATGTCGTTCCCCACGCTCGCTAAGAAGCCTTCATCCTCACTTGACTGTCCATCATGTGTATATTTGTACCACCGTTCCCGATCACCTTCGCCTGTTGGGCCAACATACATCTGCCAAACATCTGTTTTCTTAATAGCTTCTTCCTTTTGCTTCAATAATGCCGCAACAGATTCATCCGCTTTATCAACCATTTTTGCAGTACCGAACACCGTAGGCTGCATCACACCGTTTATCATCGCAATCACTGATGGAAAAATCAATATAGCAAAGCCAATTATGAACGGCCTGAATAACGGATAAAAATCAATCGGCTCTGCCCTGGACAAATGCCCCCAAACTCTTGCAGCGATATACCATAACGCTGCAAATCCAGCAATGCCACGCCCCACATTTATCAGTTCTTTGCACAATGGCATCAACTTTTTATACAGTTCATCAAGCACTGTATGCAGGCTTTTAATCTCACCAGCAGCCTCACCCAATTGCGCAAACGCTATAACGGGCACTGAAATCATCAATACGACGACCAACAAGGATTTTAACCACACTTTCATACATCACGTTTTCAATAATCCAAAAAAAACTATTCAATCCCTTCAATGGCTTTCATCCGATCAACTTCCTTCTGTTCTTTCATCCGCTGCAAAGCCATAACCGAATTGGAGCTGTTGAAATGCCGCAGAAAGGTTAGCTTATCCAGCATTTCTGAATGAATTTTATCTATTGCATTCAGTCGTTCCTCGTCAGTCATTCGCAGGTTGCTGGCCGTTATCACAGTAAAAAGATCATCCAGATTCTGTAAGGAGGCATCGAATAAACGTCCATAAACCCTTCCCATATAGTCAATCTCCTTAATCGTAAAACTGCCTGATGATTTTGCGTATTGAAATGCCTTCTTATATTCCTTCACCAGCGAAATCTGATAATCCACTATATCTGCTACACGACTATACCGTTTGATTGCAGGGTTCACCTCCATTAATCCGTCGAGAAAAACCTTATGTAGCTGAAAATTTCCCTGACTGATGTTCTTGATTGTATTGTAACCGCCAGATAGAATTTCATATCCTTTTTTTAGATCAGATAAAATTTGTTTGAATTGTGCCAGCTTCTCAATATTCAAAGCCAACTGAGCAAGCTCCTTTGCTTGTGCATTGCTCCTGAGCGGCGCCGCAGCAAATACCATGAATATCCCGCAGGCCATGATGCCAAAACGTAACACAACACTTTTCATAACCTCATTTTTTCTCTGCTACCTTTTTCATGATTTGTACATCCCTCAACTCGTGCTGGCGCTGCAATACCTGCACTTTTGTGGACGTGCAGAAATTCTTCGTGAAGAGATAGCATTCCTGCATATCCAAATGAATAGCATCAATCCTTTCGATGCGTTCATCATCACTTAGTTCCATTTGCCCGGAGGTGATCAACGGCACCAGATCCATCAGCAGGTTCTCACAGCTTACCAGCAGTCGCGTTCGGACACCGCTTACATAGTCCACTTCCGATCCGGCGAACACTTTGCTATCCCTCATATCCTTCAGCACTCCTTTGAAATCCGCTGATACAGCCAGGCCATAGTTGACTATTTCTGCTATTCTTGAATAGTTCCGGATTTTGGGGTTGATTGTTTCTAGCGAAAGAAAAAAATTCTTATCGAGCGTAAAATGTCCGTCCTTCACGTTGCCGATGAAAGTCAACCCTTGACGGGCGATCTTATAGCCTTTTTGCAAGTATTCTAAATAGACCTTATTGGCTGCGATCTGCTGGATATACAGCTTTATCTGATTGTTCTGAGAATAAGCCGAAGAATGTAGAGCGATAAAAGCACATAAAAACACCACCACTTTCATAACACACTATTTTATGCCGTACATCAATTTAATTTGCTCAACATCCTTTTGATCTCTGGCCCGCTGCAATACCAGTTTCTTATTCTCATTATTAAATGATCGCAGATCCTTCAGATTTACGTCGATACTTTCAGCGACACCGTTCAATATCTCTATTCTTTTCCCGTCCGTCATTTTCGTAGAAAATGAATTGACGACAAGAAACAGGTTATCGATATTCTTTAAACTCTCGTCAATGATACCTGTATAGACTTGCGTCATGTAGTCAATTTCTTTAGCAGTGAAATGCTTGTCCTTACGGAACAGTGCAAACGCTTTATTGTATTCATCAACAATTGCTATTTGCTTATTAATAATTTCCTTCACGCGCTTGTAACCGCTGATCGCCTGCTTCACTTTGTTCAACTCATCGAAATATTGCTGGTATTGCTCTTTATGTTTTTTAGTCCAATCCGATATTTCATCCAGCTTGAGCTTAGTAAGAATATTCTCAACTTCCTTTTGAGCATTTTGTAGCCAAATTGTTTTATTCTGCAACCTCTGTACAGCCAGGTCAGCGGCTTTGATTGCAGCAATCAATGCTTGACGGGCGACCTCCCATATAATCGCGTGGCTCTTTTTAGTTGGTGCAAGCACCATACAGAAACAAAGAACCAACCCCACAACTACCTTTTTCATACACATTGAGATTAGGCGTTACACAATTTTTTTCCTATCCTCCACCATTTGTTCAATAGCCTTCTCCATACTACCAAGTCTTTCGGCATACTCCAATACCTTCACACGTTCCCTGCCTTCTGTAGTGAATGCGAAATATTCATGCGGGCATAAATCATTTTTATATACTTTGGCAATCTGTCCTCCGATCTCCATGAATATTTCACGGTTGTCCTTATTCACACTTAACAGAATGGACTTCGCTTTTTCTGAAAGCCCAAGCACTGCCTGCAATTGATCGAACTTATTCATGAACTTCCTCATGTCCATAAGAATCTTCACATCAGCGTTGGCGATGATTGCATCCTTTATTACGGGTGAAGAAATTAAATCGTCCAGCTCCTGAGTGATGACTATGGGAACACCATTGAACTTCCGAAACGTTTTGAACCCATATTTTGTAAACTCTGCCATCGATGGCTTCGCAATGGCCTTCCACGCTTCATCAATGACGAATACCTTTCTGATTCCATGTAGCTTGCGAACCTTTGAAATGAACAGCTCCATACAGATGAGGGTAACAACACTAAAAAGCACCGGATGATCCTTTATATTGTCCATCTCTATGACCGTGAACCGCTGATTCAGTAAGTCTTGTTTCCCTTTAGCATTAAGGAGATAATCAAATTCTCCACCCTTATAAAATGGACGAAGCACATAGAGAAAGTTGTCAATATCAAAGTCACGATCTTTAAGCCTGTGGAGTTTCAGTTCGTCAATAAAAAAGTTCTGGAGATATTCATAAAACGTATTGAAGCACGAGAACAAATCGGCATTTCCTGCGAGATGTTTGTAGTAGCCGGTCAGTGCATTGGACAGTGCGACATATTCTGACCGGTTAAAGGATTCACTTTCCTGTTTCCATAAGGCCACCAGCAATGACTTCAGACTTTCTTTCTTCTCTGTGTCAAGCGCCTGCCCCTCTGGAATGTAAAACGGATTGAATCGAATGGGGTTTTCTTCCGTGTAGGTAAAGTAATAGCCTCCGACAAGATCACACAGCCCCCGGTAACTGCCGCCAATATCCAGAATCACACAATGCGCTCCCTGCTCATACATGGAATTTAGCATGTGATTTACCGTCATGCTCTTACCCCCGCCTGACGTTCCGCAGACTAGCGTTCCCATGTTGGAGCTGATGCCCTTCATACGTGGCGCTGTATATGGATCGACAAATACCGGCTTACCTGTTAGCCTATCGCAGAAACGAATACTTTCCTTCGGATCGTCAGAGCGATAGTTGCTCTCCAAATTCAGAAAGCAGCAAGCCTGCTCCGCGAACGTATCGAACGTATCGTTGGCCGGGAAATCGGCAGCATTACCGGGAATACCACTCCAAAAAATCTGAGCAGCCCCGATTGTTTCCTGTTTTGCGACGGCATCCATTTGAGCCAACGCCGAAGTGATAAGGTTACGAATATCTTTTTCTTCCTCCGGTGATTCCGACCAGGCCAAAACATTGAAGTGCGCCTTAACAGGTAATCGCTGTTGACTGATCGCCTCATTCAAAAACTCATTTACGGCATCCCGGCTGATAGCATTCTCCCTGCTGTATGCTGCTAAAGACTGCAACCGTAGACGCTTGCTCTCAAACTTTTTAAGCGTCTGCTGCGCATCATCAATGATTATATACTGATTATAGATATGATTGCAGGGAAGCAACAAACCGAGGTGAGAAGCAAAACCAATTGAAAACTTTGTTCGGTCGGTGCTAAACTTGTCGTAATTGATCCGTGAACCACAGAAGGAGGGTAAGCTATCGTTACCGGACAGGGTAAAAAGCTGGCAACGCTTATTCCCGATTTTAACCTTATCCCGAAGCTCAACATCCTGTACCATCAGCTCGTCGTCTTTATCCAGGAGAAAAAGATACTTCTCCGGTAGGCCCGCACTCCGATCATGGCTTTTTAAATCATCATCACCCAAACGGTTCAAGATAATACCGGCATCGCCCAATACTTTTTGAAACTGTCCTGCAACATCTTCAAACTCTTGTAGGGCAACTTCGCTCAACGTCTGTGCCGGAACGATATTTGGCCTTATAAGGTTTGACATAAGAGAGGTAGATCCTTTGCGGGCGGACGACCGCTTTGTAATCATGATATAACACCGATGATCCAGAAAGGGGCGGTTGTTGAAGTATTCCTGACTGCGTTTCATCAGGAAGCTGTCTGCATCTGAGAAACTACCTTTATACCGATTCTTAACAAACCAGTCCTGTTTATGAAATACCGTATTCTTCGGCAATAGCTTTATTGCCTTTATCAACCCCTGATGCCATGTTTCAAAGTCCTCCGAATGACCGGTGAATATCTCCGGTAGATCAACCCGAAACGAAATTGTTATATCCCCTTGCTTACTAAGTATGCAATTATGCTCAATATCCGCTATGGGGTAAATATCTTTCAGCCACTTTTCCATCTTCACAAATCATTTTCATCGCCCATTAGAAATAAGCGCATCATCTCTGATTGGAAACTGATTGCCCTTTAAAAACAATGCGGTCGTTACTCTTTATGACATTTGGTATTCCCCTTCTGGCAATTTTCTTCATCATCCCATGCTCACCATACTTATTACTTAACTTGTAGACGTGCATAAAGAGGAATACTGTAAGGCCGGCAACCAGAATAATACAGATGTAAGAGTTTACGCCAGCTAAATAGAGTATGGCAAACAGTAGTAACGACAACACCAATCCGCCGCCGAGATACCATATGTACTGAGCCTTCAGCCCCTTGAACTCAATTGCATTATTAACTCCCTTGTTGATTTTGTATACACTGTTTGCCATCTCACTCAGTTTATGCCAAAGAATGACTTTAACACCGTCGCTACAACAACGAGAAAAACACAGCTACCGAACCAGGCCGCGGCTGTACTCCCGGTGTCCGGGTGTCCGTTCGACCATTTCTGATAAACGCGGACGGCCCCGATCAATCCGAGTATTGCGCCTACAGCATACATGAGATCACATCCAACATCAAAGTATCCGCGCACTTTGGTGTTAGCTTCCTGAATACCGGCTTTACCGTCCTGCGCATACACGCATACCGTAACCATTAATGAAACTGCTGTCATTACCGACCCATGCAGCAGCCGCTTACCAAAGCGATCAATCATCTTCATTTCCATACACACTTCGCTTTTATTGTTATCAAAAAAATATGAGCATAAAAAGGCCCTGCGCACTACCTGACCCGATTTCACAAACCATTCAACACTATCAGGTAACGGCAGGGCCGAACGCAGACTACTAGCTGCGTGACTGGAAAGAAACACTCCGCACCTTATCCCTCGCACTTGGTTTTCCTGCACAACTGGTGCCGACGAGTATTTCTAATGTGGCGTTCACTCATCCCACATAGCACTCAATTCATCCGCACTGAAATGAATGCCACACTGACTTTCAGCAATAACTTCGATTAGATTCGTAATTCCATTTTGGTAAATGCTTCCCTTAGTCCTGGGATACTTTCTTAACAGCATCTTTATACTGCTGGATAAATCCCACTTATTCATCCCTTCTTTTCCTGCTTGACTGACCAAAGCCTGTAGTTCATCTACAAGTGAGTGAACCGGTGCCATAGTAGCTGCATCCTGATTTTCACCATCGCCTTCTCCCTCTTTGAAAAGAACACTATCAACTGCCTTCTTCTCCTCAACCTTTCTTTTCTTCTTCAGAATCGAAGCACCTTTCACGCGAAAGAAAAAGAGAACAATTGCGTAATAGATTACCAGCAGTAAGCATAGCCACAACAGGTAAGTTGTCCATGTTATCATAGTGCATCGTTTTATTGCTACACAAAAATGATATAGTTCACAACCTGTTTTTCACACTATGAACCGAAGTGGTGGAAATAAATATTTAGAATTGGGCAGGATCAGTAGAAATCAGTAGGTAAGCAGAAAACATGCGTGCATACATATATTTATATATACCCTGCCGCGCACACATACATCCTCAACACAGCAGCCGGAATATCCCGGCAGAAAATGCCGGGACAAAGAATGCGTGCATCCATACTCACCATATATACATACAATACACGCATACATCGGTCACGAAGGGAGCAATAAAAAATCCCACTTCGGGCCGAAGTGGGATTTTTAAATTGCTTCACGAAAATCAGCCATAGTAGCGGCTTTATGTGGTATAAGCTAAATTTTGTACTGATTTACAGCAGTGTCCTGGTGCTACTATTGCTTCGGATTCTCATCCCAATAGTTCATTCGGTCTTCGAGCCGATCTATCAATTGATTTAGGAATGAAACGCGATCCTTCTTCCTTAACCGGATTTCCTGAAAGGTGCGATAGAAATTTCCTAAGTCGATATTAAATGCCTGCGAAATTTCTACGACGATATCTTTTACATCCGCATTTCCATCGTTTAATACACCTGCACTATACAGTGCGTAAATAAGTTCTGTAAGGGCAGTTTTTGAACCAGTCCAACGCAATCCTTTACTCGGTTGATTCTGTATAAAACCCAAAGTTTGTTGCACCGTATCCACTAAAGCCAACTGCCTATACAGATAATCACAGTATGCTTCATCAGCAACAAATTCTGAGATTGTACTATCATGTAGAGTTTGGAAAGAGGTATCTACTATCATGTAGGAATCTTCCGTGTATTGCAAATCGCCTGACCGCCTGAGAAAATACACCTTGTCCATCAGCGTTTGTCCTGACTTGTAGTAAGAGTATAAAGCGGCATTTTTCTTATAATGTTTCTTTACCTTACGGATCTCGCCCCTGAAATATTTACCTGCATTAATCTTGTCAACCTTCAACGGTCGCTTCACTTCCAGATCATAAAGTTTCTGAAAGAAAATTAATTTGCTCATAAACTGAGGCTTCACTTCTTTGAAAAAAGAAATTTCCGTTTCTTCATCGGCAAACCCATGTTCGATAACGTGTTGCCTTAAACGCTCCAAAGCAAATTTCGCTGTTTCAATTCCACGGCGTGCATATTCAATTGGGCTAAGACCTTCTTTCTCTATCCTTTCCAGCTCATTTACCATTTCGCTATGGAGCGATACATAATTTGAATATCGCTGCTTCTGCATAGGGAATAGTTTTTTAACTTTACATACAATGTATTCACCGCAAATGCTGTGCAAATGAGCTTTTTACCTATAGCAAAAAAGAAATTAAAAACAGCAAATCGGCAATTTTTTTACTGCGTTTTATTTGACCTTCATTTTCTTAAATTTCAGTTGGCAGTTACGGTGCTTTGACGAAGTTGTACCAAAATCAGAAGTGGATAAATTTTAAGCATGTAGATTGCTATAAGCATAGTTTTTGTATGCTCTACATATACCTTAAATATTCCTGACATGAATATAAATAGCAATGACATTCCAGAAAAAGCGATTATGTGGAGAGGTAGTAAGGAGGAATTTATAGAATTTGTAATGATTGTAACCGATTATAGTATTTGCACCAATGAAAAAATAGCCTCACCAAGTAAGGAAAGATTTATGGAGCTGTGCGATGCTTTGGGCAATGAGCTTTTGAAATTCTTCAAAGTAGATATTTCACCTCACGCTACCTTCAAAATAATGCGGGAAAACACACCAATAAATTACCGCTTCACGAAACGAATAGTTCGGATCATGAAGCGGCTAAAGGAAGATGAACAATTTATACTATTACTCGAAGCAAGAGGCATTATGCCGTCCTTTGAGTACGTTACTGAAGAGGTAATTAAGTGGAGCAATGCTGAAAAGATTGCTACGATCCTTTGGTTGCATATTCGGCAACTTTAGGTATAAATCAAATTCAGCATTGCGTTTATGCAAAGGAAGAACGATATAGATGAATGCCTATTTCTATCGTCAGGCTCCTTTAATGTAACCACGGCTTCCAACATATCTGTAACCTCAGCCAAAGCATACAACCGAATGTGCTTTTCTGAAAACATTTTCAATACGCCTTCAAGATTACTCTTTTCATCCTTTGTGAGAATCGTACACCGATTAAATTTCTTCCATGTTTTTTTGTATTCAACAGGTATACGCTGCAACTGCTTTTTCTTATGCTTACTCATAACATAAAAAACTTCAATTACCTTTTCCAAATCTGCACAAAATTCGATCAATTGCCGTCGCTCGTTACCGCTATCATACATACCAATTTCATTTACCAAAGCAGCATACTTCCAGTAATCCAACTGGTCTTTCATCCCATCAAGGTCGAAATACTCGAATATCGTCCGTAGGATCTTCTTTCGCTTTCCTGATAGCCGAAAACATAGCGAAAACTTCTTACCCTGAAAATTTGGCTTTTCCATGTTGCTATCAAATTTACAATATTATTCCTGCTCAGGAACTTCCAGAAGCCCGGACTTTCCAGCATCTATCAGTATATCCAGCACAAGTTGAGCCTTCTCCTTTAATTTCAGGACATATAGCATAGGAGGAGAAAAGTCATAAGCGTACCGCGCGCCTACATATGATTTTTGCAACGTTTCCAGCAGCTTCTTACTGTCTGCCTGGTCAACAGGAAAAACTTCCAGCAAACGATACGTAACCAATCCGGCATACCTAAGTAACCGATCAATGCTATGGGTATCTACAACGAAGCCGCTACCAATTAAGACAAGTGTTTTAAGTGACTGCTCAAAACACTGATGTATCATGAAAGTTGCAAGCTCGCCTTCTTCACGAGCAAGATAGAGTTCGGCACCGGCGAGAAATTCTTTTGCTCGATGAACAGTTTTTTTGTATTCTTTCTGACCGTCGCGTGGTGCTTTTACTTTAATATCATTCAAATCCGGCAACTCCACATTTCCAGCGTCATAGAAAACTGCACCTGCGCTATGTGCGGATGTCGCGAATATGTTGCCCTCTTTATACTTTTCCACGAACGGCAGCAGCTCCATCACAATTATTGTCACTCTTGCTATATGCGCACACCGCTGTTCTAAAATATCCTCCCATTCACTCATACGTCTACCTTCTCCATCTTTTATTATAACGAGAAGAAAATAATCACCCATGTAATGCGATGCAGGAGATGTACAATTAAAGATCGTTTCTGTTCGTCGCTGGTACAATGACGAACCGAGTAAATAAATTAATTCTGTGGCTACGGAGTTCTTTATGATCCTTACAATTTCTGTTTGCGGATTCTGAAACAAACTGTTGTGAGTGCTGAATAAATTAAATGGTCGCATATCTAAATTGATTATTGAGTAGTCTACAATTATTTTACATTTAAAATGTGCTGTTACTATTTTCACCTTTTACTATCAAGGTATAGCAAGCTACGCAGAGCCTTCCGGCGTTTTGATGGGCCTGATCTTACCAATAAGGTCAGCAACTCGTGAACCAAGTATCTCCATATTTTCACGTACAAGCGATCCGATCATGTCTGCTTCTGCATTTGATATTCTAGCATCAGTTTGCTGCTTCCTATAGTAAGTGGAAATAGACCAGTTACATTGTTCCATTACTTCATTTCTGATCTTTATCAAAACATCTTCCATCGTAGTTTGCAAATCGCCCAATATATTGTAGGCACTTCGATGTGACGAGCATCCTGCGTTTGACGGAGTATTGTAACGCTCCCGATGCCGTTCTGTTTGATTTCGATACGAGGGTGAGAATATGGGTACTTCCTTATAGTCGCCATTTTCCGGCAAATCGACAGCATACCTTTTTTTGCTACGGTTATTACTTCCCGGCGGGCGGCCCACTCTTTTTTTTCGCTCCACACTTTCCACTGGCTCATTCTGGAATCTTTGCAGAGGCAGCGGAGAAATGGTATAACGATTCCTTTCCTCCAAAGTAGAGGGGGATGTAGGTTCATTTGTTACAGGATCATACTTAGGCCGTACACCTAATGATCTCCAATTACCCGGCTTTGTCGGAACACCTGGATTCTCCTTTCTCGGTCTGCCTCGCTTCCTTTTCGGGCGTTCCTTATCGTTGCGACCACTGTACAAATAATCATCGGAGTAATCGAAGTCCAGATCATCAGCATAATTCATAAGGAATATTTTTTAACGTTTTGGGTTGCCTTTTTCGTTTCGGATTAACCAAGCGGCTTCAATCAGCATTTCAGTTTCTGTATAAAAGAAAATGGCTTGCGCTGCATTCTCATGTTGTGTTCCTTCCCTACAATAGTAGCAAACACAAGAGTGGTAAAAATCCCATAAGTACGCTCTCGCTTCCTGTAAAGTGAAATTGCTGAAAAATGAATCCACAGCTTCCAACGGAGAAAAAACATTATTTTCCTGCATTCTTGATTGCCGATAGTGCAGCTCTTTTACATGCTTCTTTTTCTTTCCCTTAGCTTTTTCGGTCATAACTAGATGGAATTTTTAAATCTCTATAAAAGTCTATATCTCTCTGCCAGCGGTTTAATTATTGCCTCAGTAGCTTCTTTCTTATGCTCATTATAAATTGTTATGTGACCAGCATTGACCATCCACTGCGCAATCGCCGCGTCCTGATAGGTATCGAACATATACAAGGTTCCCTGATGGATTACAAAGAAGGGATAGTGAGCATCAAATGATGATAATGGCCTGCAGTTTATTTTAATCCCCATAGTTAGTTGAAATCGTTCCTTTGTATAAACCATCTTAAAAAACACTTCAGGTTTCTCCACTGAAACCGTGATTCTACTAGCATGAGATTTTGATGGTCGCATTCTCATCGCTCTAATTCCGAAATATGTATATGAATAAACGAAGACTTCATTCTGCAACAAGGGGTAGATGTTTTTCCATTCATTAAAAGCTGCCAGCATTTTTTCATTCCATTTGGGCATTCTGGAATAGTTATTTTCTTTCCCAAATTCTTCAGACCGCTCTCGCACCTGTGATCCTTTTATAACGAGGTCAAGCTGATGTACACTGATCGATTTTTCAGCTTCTTCATCCAATACAGGTAAAAACTTAGTCCATGATGTGATTCTATCATTAGACTTGCTCATTTTACCCGATGCTGGAACTATAAAGGGTGGTTGTTTTCCTGCATATGGCAACATTAATAAGAAGGCAACCGCTTCTCGCTTCTCCGGCATCTTCTTTTCTGAGGAAACCTTGAGTGATAATATATCATCCAGGGCTAAAGGAAAATTTGGCTTATCGAAAGGAAACAACTGCATTACTTCCTTCCTTTGCATTAAGTAGATCCCGCTTTCAGTTTCGATCTTATCAAACCCAAATTGATATTTAAAAGCAAGATCAAACTGGCGGTTCGGCAACAACTGAGCGAAATAGTATTTCCCATATCTACTCACTATTACTGCCACCGTTTTGCAAATATGAATGCAAACACCGGGTTGCTTTCCTTTGCAGCTACAAGTAACCTGTAGTTCTTTTTCAGACGCTTTAAACTTTACATCATAGTCGCCTGTAAAAAATGTGCATTTCAATACAAGCTGATGATTTCTGTATTGAATGAACTTAATAGAAGGAGAATGGAACTCGTTTATTAGTTCAGCGTCCACGCAACGCTTCATCAATTGTTCCGTTGATATGCCCTTGTCTTTGTCAAATGGGATTGCTACAATATTAGATGCAGCTTTCGGAAATGATTTAGTTGTAACCATGATTTTTATTTCTCGCAAATCACGGCGTTCTCAAACTGAAAGCAGAATTTTCAATTTTGTATTTTACCACTAACCGGTTGACTTTTACAAAAGTTGAAAATCATATACTTGTAGAGGTTTTATTCGCTTATGACAAATTCAACTATAAATGAAGGAGAAAATGTTAGGAGGCTAAGGCTAATAATGGGGCTACGGCAGAGCCGAATGGCAATGAAGTTGGGAAAAGACTGGAACCAACAACGAGTTTCCTATATGGAAAACAGAAAGAAAATAGATATATCGACTTTAAATCACATTGCTGCTGTATTGCAGGTTCCCGTCTGGTTGCTTCAGATGCCCCATTCAGTGTTCAACAACATCGTTCTTAAATGTCCTAAACAGGACAATTTTTGCCCTGATGAATATATGATCAAGATTGTAGAACTTTACGAAAGATTATTGATAAGTGAGCGGGAACTGCATCAATTAATGGGTGAGCTGAATAAATTGGAGGGAAGTGTAATTTGGGAATGAAGAGGATGCGTTTGTTTTAGCTCGACTTTGCATCGAGTTTTTTAAGGATCAATTCTAGTGTTTCTGTCAGTTTTTCAAATTGACTATTGTTTACCGTATGATGATAGTAATTTGCCACAGTGTTTGTGTTCACTCCACAATTTTCATAAAAGTTAATCGTATTATACTGTGCTAAGTCGTCATTATAATCAAGTAAACCCTGTTCTGTCACCCCCAACGCTGAGGCAATTTCTCTGATCCTGTCAACGTCCAAATTTTCAAGTTGTTCCAGCATTGATACTTCCTGAGCTGTTAACCCCAGGGCTACGCCAAATTCATTTTCTGTTATGCCTCGCAACCGGCGAATGCTTCCTATTCTCCTTCCCAAATGCTTTGTAGTCTTAGGCTGTGCTATTGTCATTGATCTCCTGATTTCTTATTTCTCAATTTATCCGCCTTTATCTTTTCTCCAGCAATGAGTTTTTCGTACAATGACATTGCTTGATGAATATCGAATGTGTTCAAGTTCTCTATATTATTAGAGCAAATTCCTGATGCTGATACTCCACTTGAATCGTAAAAATTAATAGTATTATACAATACACGTTCTTCATGAAAGTTTTTTAGCCCTTCTTCGGTTACCTCAAGAGCTTCGGCTACCTTTCTTATTTTATCATCATCCATTTTTTCCGTCTGCTCCAATTTTGAAACAGCCTGTTTTGACATACCAAGCCTTTCCCCGAGTTGAGTTTGAGAAAAACCCCGTAGCCGCCTCACTCTTTCTATTTTTCGGCCTATATGTGCGGTATTAGTACTATTTAATGTTTTTTCCATATTGCGTTAAATTAGTTGCCATTATCTTTTTTCTTCAAAATTTCGACTTTTTCTCTTTCACTTGTCAAAAGCCTTTCATATAGTTCGACGATTTTCTCAACGGGATTGAATGTACCCGCAACTGAATTTATCGAGTTGTCTGAAAAGGTACAATCGCGCACATTGTTTATGTTGTTTATAACATTCTTCTCGTCAAATTCTTTGATCATCTCCGCCGATACTCCCAATATCTCTGCCACCCTCAATAACATCTCGTCTTCAATTAGCTCCTGCTTTTCCAAACTTGAAATGCCTTGCTGGGATAAACCAAGATCAGTAGCCAGGGCTTCTTGCTTAACGCCCATGTAAACTCTGATTTTCTGGATATTTCTTCCGTGATGCTTATTCGATTTTACCTCGGGGGAACTTGAAACCATACCTTTTATTTTAAGCACAATATAGTAAAAGTCAACCAATTTCCAGTTAAAGTCAACCGAAAATCGCACAAAAGTTGCATAACATCGCATAATTTGCTTTGAACACTAATTCCCTAACCATACGCGCAATCACAGTTATGAAGCTCGGGGAAAGAAGAATGGCATGGCTAAAGCCAATATATTATAATATCTCTTAATTAATTCACAAACACGCATGAAGTTTTTTCTTTTCATTGCGCTGGCCCTTATGTGGCCGGCACGATACTCCTATGCTCAGGATCTACATCAGGCTAAACACTTTCCGTTATCTGTAGGTGATACAGTACCGGATATTTCATTTACGCTCTGGATGGAAAATGTCCCCGTCAGGCTCAGTGACTTTTCAGGCAAGCTCTTGATCCTTGATTTTTGGGCTACGTGGTGCGGAAGCTGCATCCGCATGTTCCCGAAAAGTGATTCCATAGAAAATCAGTACAAAGGACAGGTAACCTTCCTGTTGGTAAACAGCATACGCTCCACCCAGGACAGCACCCGCCAACTATCTAATTTCTTCCAACGCTGGCAGAAAATGACCGGCCAGCAGTTCGCCCTTCGCACTGCTGTCAATGATACTACCGCATTTAAACTATTCCCTCACATATTCCTGCCGCATTACGTTTGGATTTCAGGTGATAGAAAAGTGTTAGCCATTACCGGCTCTGAGGCTGTCACAGCGACCAACATACGAAAAGCACTGAACGGACAAATACTAAAAGAGCCGATTAAAGGCGACAGGTACGACAGGGATAACTGACACCACCCCATTTTTCACCAAAACACAATTTTCAATGAGATTGATTTTAGTAGGATTTTTATTTTTATTTACCGTAGTGGCATCGGCACAGCCGACAGCCCGTGTAGAGATCAGGGGGCGAGTTTATTCAAACGAACAACTGCCACTGGCCGGTATTTCGGTATCGGCACAGAAAAGCGGCGCCAGAACCACCACACTAAACGATGGTACTTTCAGCCTCTCCATATCACAGATACCCGATACCTTGACCTTTACACATATCGGCTACAGCCCACTTCGGATGCCCATTACAAAGCCGGGCGAATCTGTAGATATTGTAATGAACGTTAATGCCACAGAGCTTTCGCAGGTTACGATCAGTACAGGTTACCAGCGAGTAAAGCCCAACCAGGTCAACGGTTCTTTTGCCGTTATCAACAACAAGGTACTGAACCAGCAAACCGGAACCAACATCCTTAACAGGCTACAGAATGTTACACCGGGCCTCAACTTTAACCCCGGCTACGGCAATGCCAATAGCAACAACAATAAAACCGGAATAAATATCCGTGGATTGAGCACAATCAACGGATCATTAGACCCGTTGATTGTATTGGATAATTTCGTTTTTCAGGGTGATATTTCAAATATCAATCCGAACGACATTGAAAATATCACTGTTCTTAAAGATGCCGCTGCCGCTTCCATATGGGGAGCTAGGGCCGGGAATGGTGTGATCGTCATTACTACCAAGAAAGGACGCTATAATCAAAAACCAACCATTTCCCTTTCTTCTGGCCTGATCGTTCAGGATAAGCCCGATCTTTCTACCCTCCGGGATATGAGCATACAAGACTACATGGGGCTTGAAGCATTCCTATTCGGGAAAAACTACTTCAACACTGCATTGACTCGCCGGTACGTACCAGTTCCACCACTAATCGAAGTGCTACAGAAGCGGAAAAGCAGATTGATCTCTGCTGCGGATAGCGCGGCGCAGGTTTCAGCATTGCAAGCACAAGACAGTAAAGCTCAGTATCAAGAACACTTTTACAGCCCCGCCGTCACTCAACAATATTCACTGAGCCTTTCAGGAGGTAGCAGTAGTATGACATGGTTACTCGCCGGAGCATATGACCGAAATATCGATAACCTGAGCGCCGCTTATGACAAAGTAAACCTGCATCTATCCAATTCGATGAAACTCTCCCCAAAAATACAGGTCGATGTGAACGCCTACTACACAAATAGCAAGGCGACCAGCAGCAAAGAGAGCTTCAGCACAGTAGCAAGTGTAAATGGAAGATATGCTCCATATCTTTCATTTGCTGATGCAGCAGGCAAATCATTGTCTGTTCCGAAATACTATCGGGATAGCTATGTAGATACGGCAGGAGCAGGTCACTTACTCGACTGGAAATATTACCCGCTGGATGAATACCGCCAACGCAGGGCTACAACAAGAACAGACGAGATAATCGCAAATATCACAGCCACCTACAAAATACTACCATTTCTGCAGGGCAGCATCTTATATCAGTACCAGCGGCAGCGCACCGACCTGCAATGCCTTTCAGGGGTTAATAGTTTTGATGCAAGAAACACCATAAATCTATTTAGCCAGGTCAACCGATCCACAGGCGAAGTAACCCATATTGTACCTGTCGGCGATATTCTCCGTACAACCTTCTCCAACCGAAGCAGCCAAAACCTGCGTGGTCAAATTGATTTCAACCGGAGCTGGAAAGATCACAGCATTGTTGCACTTGCCGGAGCTGAGATTCAGGATATTGAAGCAGACAGTTACAAAAACATCTATTACGGATATAACGCGCAGCCCTTATCATACGCAAAAATGGATTTCATCAATCCGTACCCTACTTTCATTACAGGTCGAAACCAAATTATTTCTGATGCAGGGCTGCCGAGCAGTACAAGGAATCGCTTTGCTTCTCTTTTCGCCAACCTGAACTATTCCTACCAAGCAAAATACAGCCTCTCCCTTAGTACCCGGCGCGATGGAAGCAATGCTTTTGGAGTGAAAACAAATGATCGGTGGAAACCATTATGGTCTGCGGGCTTTGGGTGGGATATTTCTCAGGAAGGGTTTTATAGGCTTCAGTGGCTCCCACAGTTGAAACTCAGGGCCACCTATGGAACATCAGGTAATGTTGACCTTACACGCACTGCATTGCCGGTCGCCGTATATTCAGTTGATCCTCTCACAAACCTGCCCATTGCCGCGATTTCCACGTTGAACAACCCGCGACTGCGTTGGGAAACCATTAAACAACTGAATATCGGTGTACAATTTTCTAACAACTTCCTGTCTGGCAGCATCGATTACTACCGCAAACATGGTTCTGATCTGTACGGGCCGATGCCATACGATTACACTGCGTGGGGCGCGTCGAATTTCATTATCGCTAACGTCGCAGACATGCGAGGTAATGGTATTGATGTGATACTGAACAGCAATAACCTCAAAGGAAAGCTGAAATGGAATACCACAGCGATATACAACTACGTCAGTAATAAAACGACAAAATACTTTGATGAATCTGCTCAAACGGTCAATACCTTGTTGAGCGGAGGCAGAAGTATCACTCCGGTGATCGGAAAGCCATTGTATGCAATAGCAGCCTTCCAGTGGGCGGGGCTTAACGGAGAAGGAAACCCGCAGGGCTATTTGAATGGTGCATTAAGCACCGATTATGCAGCGATGCTGGCATCGTCCTCCGGGAAAGATGGAGATCAGCCAAGTATAGTTTATGTAGGCTCGTCCATACCAACATCTACCGGCAGTTTGATTAACACCTTCTCTTACGCCAATTTGGAATTAGCGGTAAATATCGCGTACAAACTCGGCTACTATTTTCGTAAACCGGCTATTTCCTATTCCGGTATCGTTGCCGGATCGATGGGCAATAAAGAGTATGCAGATCGATGGCAGCTTCCCGGCGATGAAAGCCGTACCACTGTACCTGCTTTTAATTATCCGGCAGATGGAACCCGTGATATGTTCTATGCTTACAGCACTATCAACGCGCTTAAAGGCGACCATATCAGGTTACAGTACATCAACCTGACGTATACACCGGTGCGACCCTTCGGGATCTCTACTATGAAACAAATACAGCTTTACATCAATGTCGCTAACCTGGGCATCTTGTGGCGAGCAAATGACCATGACCTTGATCCTGATTTTCCCAATGGGTTACCGACACCTAAAACATTCTCCGCAGGCATCCGTGCCTCATTTTAAAAAACATATAATCATGAAAATTATTGCACAAATATTTCTCATTGCCTTTTTAGGTGGCCTTCTCGGATGCAGCAAATATTTAGAGGTTCAGCCTGATGATACGCTGACTGTTCCGAAAAGCCTAACTGACCTTCAGGCGCTGCTGGACAATTCCAATCGCATGAACATGCAACGAACTCCCAATTTCGGTGAAGCATCCAGTGATGATTACTTTCTGCCCGGCGCACAATTCGACAATATTGAAGTGGAGCTGCAACGCATCTACACATGGAAGGTAAAGGAGTACGTCTTTCAAAATGATTGGTCTATAGCATACGAGCCGATCTTTATCGCTAATCTCTGTCTGGAACAGCTACAAGAAATCCCTTCGTCCGGCAACGCGCCAGCGTGGAACCAAATAAAGGGCGCTGCCCTGTTCTTTCGCAGTTTCTACTATCAGCAATTACTCTGGACTTTCGCACCAGCTTATGACGCATCCACGGCAGCAAACGATTTTGGCATAGTATTGCGCAAAACCTCAGACTTTAATGATCCCAGTGGACGGGCGAATGTACAACAGTCGTATGATCAGGTGCTACAAGATGCAAAAGAAGCAGCCGCACTTCTACCTGACTTGCCATCGCTCCCAATGCGCCCATCGAAAGCGGCTGCATATGGTCTGCTGGCCCGGACATATCTTTCCATGCGCATCTATGACAGCGCCTATTTCTATGCCGATGCAGCGCTTCGCATAAAAGACGACCTTATGAATTTCAACGGGGATACCGACATAAACGGTAGCATCAACGAGCAAGTTCCTTTCCGTATGTTCAACAAAGAAATATTATTCTATTCGGAAATGACGACCACCAATTACATTATCAATCCTTCCAGCATAGCCGTTGATTCCAATCTCATAAAGTTATATAAGCCGCAGGATCTCCGCCTTGTAGCTTTCTACATGAAAGAGGATAGCATTTACCACTTCAAAGGCAGTTACACTGGTAATGAATGGCAATACTTCACCGGCATTGCCACTGATGAACTATATCTAATACGGGCTGAAGGAGCGGCCAGAACCGGGCAGGTAGAACAGACAGTATCCGACCTTCGTGTCTTACTGACCGCCCGTTGGGATGAATCGAGCGATCCACCGGTAATTACACCTGCTGACAGCCAAGAAGCACTTCAAATGGTTCTCGAAGAACGTCGCAGAGAACTTTATATGCGCGGGGTACGATGGATGGATATAAAACGACTTAACAAGGAAAGAGGGAATATTACCCTACAACGTACCGTGAATGGAACCAGCTACAAATTGAATCCGAACGACCGGTACTTTGCATTGCCACTTCCTAAAGACATAGTAAGTGATAGAGTACCTCAGAATCCATAATCGCAGGAAAAAGGTTTACAATGACGAGATTCTTAGAAGAAATAAATGCGAAACAAAACTACTCCACGTTAGTAGGCTTTCGCAATTTGTCATGGAGAGAAAAAGAGAGCATTTTGCATCAGGGCATTCGCAAGATACAGTTATCAACTTTAAAGGAATTAGTTCAACTAAACTGGGAAGAACTTGCAGTCTTACTGGCAGTATCTCACCGGACTTTGCACCTTTGGCGTGACAACCATAAACTGGCAGACTGTTATGCCGACCGGTTCATTCAATATGTAGAAGTATTTAGTTTACTATACAATGCTATTCCCTTTCATCAGCAAGCAACTTTGTGGCTTAGAACGCCGTGTAGGGATTTGTCGGGGCGAAAACCGTTAGAGGTACTTGAAACCAACCCAGGTGTAATGGCTGTAGAATATGCTCTAAAACGCAAACTGGCTGAAAGATAGCACGCTGACCTGCATTGTAAAAAAAGTTACCAGTTTACACTTAGAAATAAGAATACGGAATAATACGGCTATAGTGCCAAAGAGGGCGGCTCCAAAGCCGCCCTCTTAACGCTTTAATAGCATTCTTCTTTTAATGAGAAGGGCTACCGACCAGTAGCCTTTCATTTATGTAATTATTTTTTCTCAACCATTTTCCACCCTTCATCCGTTAAGGCTAATTTAGCCTGCTCCATCTTCACACCCTCTAATTTATAATGAGAAAGTTGAGCAAATGGCGTAGTATGGCGATGTTCTACGCTGTACTCGACGACAGCTTGTTTTCCGTCAGCTTGCTCCATAACGTTCGTGATCTCTTTGAAGTGCAGCTCACTAACCTTAACCCGCTGGATACTGTATTCTTTATCCTTATCTGTGACAGGTAGTAAGTACGGCCCTGCTCTTTCTGTGAAGCTGATAAAGGGCTTTCCAGCGTCGGCAAGTGATTGCGTTTTCGTTATTTTAATATACCCTTCATCTTCCAGCTTTGATTCCAGGGCGCGAGCTGCGTGCTTCGGGTCAGCGGTGAATACTTCCCAACCGATAGTTTTCGGGTACTTCTTAGAAATGATCTCTGCGGCTTTCTCCTTCGTCAACTGCTGAGAGCCGCAGGACACCAGCAATAGTGCAATCAGTGCATAGAAAGTAGTTCGCATGTTCTTATAATTATTTGTATGCAATTTACTGATTTTATCCGCTTCAAATCCGCACTGAACAACAGTTATACGAATATTCTTACTCATGACAAAAAGGCTACCTCCTTTGTAGAAGGTAGCCTTTTTTCCTGCTCATAAATTAATCAGTCTGCCTGATTGGAATACAGATTTCCGCCACCGGAAATTCCGGTTACGTGTGCCGTAGTTCCGCTTTGCGTTGCTGTGATCGAAACGCCGGATAGCTGCGTTGGGCTATCCGGATCATCTACATAGTCGGCGCTCACCAGCACGCGGCAGGCTTTTTGGTTAATGTTGGCGCAGCCACTCAGATTCAGCCCCTTGTATTCCCAATATGCGTTCGAGGTATTTTGTACATTACCTTGTGTATAGGGTTGGGAGCTTTTGAACTCAAACACGTACATATCTGCACGCTTGGAACTTTTTGCTTCTTTGAAAGCAACGCCTGTAAAGGCTACCACTACGGCAAGTATGCCGAACAAATACTTCTTCATGACATGAAATTTTAGCTGTTATAAATATTGTTTAGATCAAACCGGACATAAAACCCACGTTACGTAGGTGGCGCACGACTTCCTGCACTGGAGCTTTTACCGCTGGCAACAATTCCTATAATTGCCAATACGATCATGACAGCATTGAAAATGATGTGCGACTTCCAGGACAATGATTCCAGCAACCCTGCACACATGCACGGCAACTTCGGTGCAAATGCCATCATATAGCTCAGGTAAATAGTGAATACCGCCAGTAAAAGAATCGTGGCTTTTAATCCCGTCTTTCTCATAGTCGGGATAAAAAGTGCCGTCGCTATCAAAATTTCAGCTACTGGTACTGACCACGCCACCAAGCCCGCCACATTCGCCAATACCGGTGACTTACTCAACGCATCTCTAAACTGTCTATAATTATACAATTTATCGATGCTCGTAAATAGAAACAGGAACATTAGCCCTGCTGCTATTGCTTCGACGGTCAATGTCCAATTTGTTCTTTCGGTTAGTGATGGGCGGTATGTTTTGTGGATATCCATTTTTCGGTTTAGGCAAAGCAATGCCTGATAAGGTTGATCCTTATTTTATTTGATCTAATCTTTTGTTGGTAATTAAAAGTTCCTTGCGATTGTCTAAAGCTGCGGGCTACAATATTCCAGTTTGTCTGCTAAATCTGTACTAAAGGTAATAAGCTGTTCCATTGATAACAATACGGTAATAGTGAAATTTCCTTTTTGATGTAAAAAATTGCCTTTTTGACACATAGCCGTTTTTACAACAAATCGAACAGCATTAACTCAACGAGCAATTGAAACGCCATTCCTAAATTCTTGTCCCGCCATACGGACAACTTTGTTTTCTCCATCGGATAGAATGCCCGCCGAAGATTATTGTATGTACGGAATCCACATTGCCTTGCTACTTCGCTTAGTGGTAACTGTGGGTCTGAAAGCATTATCTGCTTTGCTGCTTTTATTCTTTCATACATCAGGTATCGATAGGGTGTAATGCCGAACACCTGACGAAACTTATATTTGAAGTCTGTAGTGTTCATCCGCGTCTCCTTCGCCCATTGCTGCAATGTCATTGCCTCCGGGTATCTTTTTCTTATCATCTCCCTTACGAGGTACAAATTTTCCACCTGGTCATACGTTATCTTCTTATCATGCCCGTTGTTTTTGATAAGCGTATGCACTACCTGTTGCACTATTTCCTTAGCTATATCTTCCTTTGTAGGATCTTGTAATAGTTCTTCCATTCCCTCCAATACTGTATAGTCACTCCATGCAGGCTTCTCTGAAATCCACACCGGCTTGTCTGAACCGATCATGGAAGAAAAGGCATCAAACGTCCGGCCCCGTAGTTTTATCTGACTGAATAGTGCCGGCGATACCTGCATGTCCACTACCTCATAAATTTCATTTCCTTTTAAGAGCAGCTCAACATCTGTCAGCGGGGAATAGGCAAAGTGCATCTGGCCCTGCATGATCCCAATTGGCTTGCCCAGGAACACATGGGCAATGTGTTTCTTCAGCATGAGCCGAAAACCGAGCCATTCCATGTTTCTTTTCACCCGCAAAGAAACATCTTCATGTGGATGATAAGAACTTCGCCAGATGGTGAAGTTTTTCTGCTGCACTTCCTGATAATAAAAATCGCCAAAATTGTTGGTGGACTGGAATGCGAGGCTACCGGGAATGTAGGACTGAGGCAATTCTTGGGGATTATTTGGCATAAAGCTAACTATTCCCTTTGTCCGTTCGGATAAGGTAAACATATAGGGTGGGTTTAAATGATTAATGGTTTCCTGTTAATGAGTTGCTGGCATTTCTTGCGTGTTTTTAAATGGTTACTGAATAATGGGGTTATTGTCCGGTTATGTTGCCCCTCTATAAATTTACTAAACTCCTCTCATTTAATTATATACAGCTCTGCAACAATCCTTCACATATTTATCTAGTGTGGCATTGGATTTCACAGTAATTCATAAATAATTGTAAACTTTTTTATTGATAATGGACACTCCCGGTAATCGTTAATGGTTTTTGGGTAGTCGGCATTGGAACATCAATTAACCCCCCGTTGCGTCGCACTCTTGTACGTCATGTTAGCCTACTCACCATGTCCATGTCCAGATTCTCCTTTTGCATAGGATTCCATACCACTTTACAACAACGTCCACGCACACACGATTATCACTCCATTCCATAAAGTTGACAATAGATGTACTGTTTTCAGGATGCCGCCGAACAGCCCTGGAAAAATTTTTCTCCCCTCGTTGGCTTTTATTGTTACGGGACTCAGGTAGAAAATTTTTTCTGGCGGGCAGTTCTCTGGCATCCTGAAAACACTAATACGCTTTGCGTGCGAAAAAGAAGAAAGCGGCGCACATAGTAAGCCGCAATGTTTAACTCAAAACTTTTTCGTTATGCAAATTCCTAACAATTTATCAGAGATCGCAAAGATCATCCGCGCGGACTGGAAGAACATACACTACACCGCGAAACCTTATCTGTCAGCAATGGAAACGCTGGACAGTATCAACGATCATTTTTTTGAAGATAGCGCCCGCAGCATTGTTTGTTACTTCCTCGGCAATGCTCATTCGTGGAAGGGCGAAACCGCAAAAGCAGTGAAACAGAAATTAAATGATCTGCTGAAAAACACCAATCAATAAGCCCACCGCCGGGGGAAAACAGCCCCCGGCCTTATTCCTCACTATCAAAAATATTAAACATGAAAAGTACAACACTTAGCCGCTTGATGCGCATGTCATGGGAGATACAGCGCCGCCGTCATACTGACCGATCTAAAGCCCTGTTGTCTGCGTGGGTGATTTTTAAAAATGATGATGTGGCCGTAGGCTACCTGCGCGAAAAGCACAGCACCCGAAATAGCAAACCTGCTCCCGTTGCTAATTACTCCCTTTTCACTTTCTAAAATATTGCGTCATGAAATACTTCAATAACTGTAAAACGCTGGAAGAAGTTAAAACCCTCTACCGGGAACTCGCAAAAGAAAATCACCCGGACATGGGCGGAGATACTGCCACTATGCAGGAGATCAACAAAGAGTATGCGTTTGCCTGTGCATTCATTGCAAAGGGTTCCGGCATGACTGATGAACAGGTAGACCAAGAACTGAAACTATCCGAAGAATACCGCGCCGTCATTGAAAAAATTATACACCTGCCCGGTATCACCATTGAGCTAGTGGGCAACTGGATATGGGTAACAGGTGATACCAAGCCGGTAAAGGAATCCCTGAAAGATGCCCGTTTCATTTTCGCCTCAAAAAAGGTTGCATGGTTCTACAGAAATGAAGCCTTTAAAGTGCGTGGCAACGGCGCACCCCTTGAAAAAATCCGTGCGAAATACGGCTCTCAGACCGTGCAAGGAAAATACAAAAAAGAACTTAACGAAGCATGAATCTAACGGAGCGGTACAACCGCCGCTCCGTTTCATTTTCTTTTCTCACTTAAAATTTTAAATCATGAAAAAGATAAATCAACAGGCGACGAAAGTATTTAGCCAAATCTTAGAAAAGTTGGGTACACGATCCCATATAAAACTTGAATCCTCCGGATTCATGCCTTTAACTGTGGAATTGCTGAACAGATATATAACTACAGCAGCCGGAGAAGGCACACTCTATAGCCTTTGCCATTATTACGAGCTAAACGGTGATCTAATGCGTGATCCTGAAATGTGCTTTTTAGTGGTTGATTGCCGGAAGGAGCCGACAGATTATAAAAATCTCCACATATGCCCGCAGATGTACCAGCAAGACAATCGCGGGTTACATGAGGAAAGCATGGAGATTGAAAACAATACAGTAAAAGCATTCTGGCCGGGCTACCAACATCAGCACTGCATTTTTGCCAACTTCTGGCTCCAAAATATCCAACAACAAGGTTTCCTGAAATAATAACCAGCGCGGAGCAATCTGCGCTCATTCTCTCACTTTAAAATCTTATCACATGCCTGCACTTAATCAAATGTACAACGTTCACAAGGCGAAGTTAATCTGCGAACTTTTACCCGAAGAAATCCCCGGCTTTCTTGACTTCGCAAAATCTTTTTCTGATGGCATTACTGCCGCTCCTGATGAACTCCGTAAACAGTGGAAAATAAATCCAATTATCGGCCCGGATCAATGGCTGAGTTACGCCGCTGAAACTAGCCAAATCATTACGCAGTACGGGAAAAAATTAGCTAAATCTCCAAAGGTTTTTGCAGATCAGCTTTTTGATGGCATGATAGCCTTATATACCTGTCACTGCCTGCAACAGTACGTAGAACACAAGACCACTAACGAGAAGTTTAAACTCGCCTATCAGCTCATTTTTTAACTCACGCTTAAATACAAACGAAATGAAACCGACAATTTATGTACGGCCTGATATGGCATTGCCCGACAATGACCAATGGCAACACCGATTCAACGTAAAGAGCGAAAGCTCCAACCGTCTTTATGTTATCTCACAAAACAAAAAGGGCAGGCATTGGGCCTGCTCCTGTCCGGGATGGAAAGCGCACCGTACCTGCAAACACCTTTCCGTCCTCGGACTACCCGGCAAATGCACACCGTATGAAGTAAACCTGATAAACGAGTAAGCTATGGCAAAGAAAGGTTTTCTCGATGGTTACAAAACATACGACACGGCCAGCGGTTACGGCAGTCCTCAAAGCTGGCGGGATGCCTTTACTCAACGTATGAGCAAGGAAGATGCAACCCGAATAATTAACGATGCTGTACAAACTCCGCATGAGGTACTCGGAATAAAACAGGGAGCGTCCGCCGCAGAAATTAAGAAAGCATTCCGCCAACTAATTCGTCAGTGGCACCCTGATACTAATCAACACCGGCTCACTGAAGCCGAAGCCATGAGTAAGAAGATAATCGCGGCTTACACACTTCTTTCCTAATACATTTTTTTAACCGGTCTGCCCTTCGACAACATGGAGGGCAGGCTACAAACTCGCATCATTATGAAACACAATTATGAAGAACGAAAACAAAACCGCATCGATTATGCGAAACAAAAAGCGGTCAAATTGCAAAAGGAATCTAACCAGCTTTATGATCAGGCTAAAAACATGGCATCAGCCATACCAATGGGGCAGCCTATTCTTGTGGGCCATCACTCAGAAAAGAGAGATCGTAATTACCGTGAGAAAATACACAACACCTACGGAAAGGCTTTTGCAGCCAGTGACAAAGCAGCGTATTATGAGAGCAAGGCCGATACGATAGAGGCCAACGATGCCATATCATCAGACGACCCGCAGGCGCTCGTGAAACTCAGGAACAAACTGGCTTCTTTGCAGAGTGCGCAGAACTTCATGAAGGAAGCAAACAAATGCGTAAAATCCGGTAATAAGGAGGCATTTATGAAACTGCCCCACGCATCGGAAAAAATCTGGCAGGAAATCACAACCCCGGATTGTATGAATACAATCGGCTTTGCTCACTACTCCCTCAAAAATAACAACGCCAATATCCGGCGAATAAAGCACCGCATTGAACAACTGGAAGCGATGGAACAGGTTAAAACTTCTGAGAAAACCATCAACGGGGTGCGCGTCGTGATTAATACAGAGGCAAACCGTGTTCAATTATTCTTTCCTCAGATTCCCGGTGAAGAAATAAGAAAGCGGCTCCGCGGGCGTGGTTTCCGCTTCTCCCGATCAGAGGGTAACGCCTGGCAACAATTCATCAGCAACAGTGCGGTAAATCATGCTTACATGGTAGCCGGACTTTATCAGGCTGAACACGACGACAAATAACTGCCCACCTGCGGCGTCCTTCCCGGCGCCGCCATTTTCTCACTCCCAAAAAAACACCTTATGTCAATACGTAAAAGAAAAAATGCCTACAATGTATTTTGTCGGTCAGCTAACCGGGTTACGGCATAGGATGCAGTCGCAGATCCTGAGCAATACCCTTACGCTCCTGATCTTATGGAAGAAGGTGATGTTCTCGCATTTCATGTGTACCTCGATGGATATTTCTTTATCGAAATCACTCATAGAGGAGAAGTGAAATACCAAGTACTTACAGAATATATGCACCCGATTTTCTCCACTATTGAAGATGCAGAAAAAGAGCTTTTCGATATGTGGAAGAAAGGATTGTATTAAATGCGAAAAAGCTGCCGCCATGCTTTTCAACATCGCTAACCAGCGACGCACAGCGGCAGCTTCGCACTGCCCAATGAAAATTAATCTATGCTTCCAAACATCGTATACTCTCCAAAAAGGGTCTGTCTTTCCTTATCCCTATCTTCAATTCATATCGGCAATCAACAGGGCAAAAGGCGAAGTCTATGGCTTCACTATTCAGCTTGTAGTTTCGCAACCGCTTATTCAGGAAAACAGTTAACTGAAATCTTAATCCTCCTTCCTGAGAGAAGTAGCCATTTATCCCCATGACCTTCTTTGCCCAAATTTTAAAATCTAATCGGGCAACCACCATTCCTGTAGGAACCAGTTTCTTTTCATACGGATAGTCCTTTGGACGCAGCCCCATTTGCGAGGCTTTTCCCCACGCCAGCACATTGTTTTCCATACCTCAATCATTTCTGCGTTAACAAAGAAATTTTCTCGTTTAGTTCGGTTAAACCTGCTTTTTTAAGCAATTCATCTGAGATACTTTTAATCGCATCTGCGGTGCTTTCATCCATCCCGGCAAGTAGTCCATCTTCGCGGTTCTTTAAACCGGAATCGATCACCTTCACCAGAAGCAAGATTAACTTCCGTGGTTGGTTAACGCTCACCTTCACCGCATCGCCCATTCCAGGGCTTGCAAGTAATGTTTCAAAAACTACAACAACATCTTTCGCACTTAACATACGCTTTTGTTTTTTGTGAGTAAATATTTTCTCCATAAAAATATTTGCTTCCATCGTCACATTGATACTTCACCCACTTCCTTCTTTGCAGTGGTATGTTCTCGCCTGTGTCACATCTCTACTTTTGTATCTGCAATATTGATTTGTGGAATTGAAAAATGTGAGTTATGACAATAGAGCAAGCTAAAGAGCTGGACATGGTGGATTATCTTACCAAAATTGGTTTCCAGCCGAAGACGATCAACGAACCTCATTACTGGTATATCTCTCCATTGCGTCCAGAGGAAAAAACGCCCTCCTTCAAGATCAATCGCAAGATGAACAAATGGAAGGATTGGGGAAGCGGTGACAGCGGCAATCTGATAGATTTTGGCATCCAGTTTCACAAATGTTCTGTGAAGGATTTTCTGCAAAAACTGGACGTGAATACACCAATGTTCAGACCTTCCGCGCAGCAGGATTCTTCCAGCCGGGCAGACGGCGAGATTAGCATCAGCCGGGTAAAGCCCATAACCTCAATTCCTCTGATTCAGTATGTGCGACAGCGTGGTATTCCACTAGATACAGCAGAACGCTATTTGAAGGAGGTTCATTACAACCTCAAAGGCAAAAACTATTACGCCCTCGGCTTCAAGAATGATGCAGGTGGTTATGAGCTTCGCAATAAGTATATCAAAGCCAGCAGTTCGCCCAAAACTTCCACTTTTATAGATAATAAATCTCGTGAACTCGCGGTATTTGAGGGCTTCTTTAACTTCCTTTCGCACCAAGCGATCAAACGCAATAAACAGCAGCCAGCAAGTAATTTTTTGGTGCTTAATTCTCTCTCTTTTTTCGACAATAATATTTCCCGCATGACAGCCCATGATCGTGTCAAATTATACCTCGACAACGATAAGTCCGGCGACAAGTTTACCAAGCAGGCATTAGCCATAAACTGCCATAAGTTCAGCGATGAACGCAAGTTGTATGCGCCATCAAAAGACCTCAACGAATGGATGCTGAACAATCGTCCACAACAGCAGCACCAGCACCAACAACAACAACGCCGAAGCCCGTAGCCTATCCGGGCACAGGCTTCCTGCTCTCCAGGGCTTCGGGCCATGACTGACATCTGCGATTACAGCATCCAGCGCTGCATATCCATTTTGTTCACCATGACAAAATCTGAGATCATCTGCTGCGCCATGATCGGCCAGATGTACGGTTGTGGCACAAGCCTCAACCGAATCTGGCCGGCCTTCCTCCGAAGTCGGGGCCGGAAATCGCCACAGGCGACAAAAGATCCATTTTAAGCCATTAAAATTTTATCAAATGAAAGGGCAAAAAATCAATCGTGACAAGCATCTCCATGTTCGGCTTACCCCGGAAGAATACCAAAAGCTATTCAAGCAATTCACCACTTCTTCCAGTCAGAAACTCAGCGAGCATATTCGGAAAATCCTATTGGATAAACCGATAAAAATGTATCACAGAAATCAATCCATCGATGACCTAATGGCAGTCCTGATCCTGCTCAAAGATGAGTTGAATGCCATCGCCAATAACTACAACCAGGTTGTCAAAAAACTGCACATGCTCAACGACAAATCTGACCTCTCCGGATGGTTATCGCTCAATGAAATTGGCCGTAAAGCATTGCATGAAAAAGTAACTGAAATCAAAGACAAAATTTCTCAAATCAGCGAAAAATGGTTGCAAGAGTAAACGCTAGTAAATCCCTGAGAAATGCGCTGCACTATAATGAAAATAAGGTGCGGCAGTCCACCGCTGTGCTTATCCATTCCAGAAATTTTGCAAAGGACACCCAACAGCTCGGCATTAACGATAAATTGGGAACACTTCAGAACTTAGCTGCCCGCAATGAGCGCACAAAAGTGAACAGCGTTCATATCTCGTTGAACTTTGATCCATCAGAGAAACTGGACGACGAAACCCTTCAACGGATAGCCGATTCATACTTGCAAAAAATTGGCTTTGGAGATCAGCCATATCTCGTTTACAAGCATGAAGATGCAAGCCATCCCCACATCCACATCGTTACCACCAACATCAAACGAAACGGGAAAAGAATTGCACTCCACAACATCGGAAAAAATCAGTCTGAAAAAGCCCGAAAACAAATTGAAAAGGATTTTAACCTAGTTCGTGCTGATTCTAAGCAGCGGCAACAGGTATATGAAGTAAAGCCAGTTAACGCTGAGAAATTTTTATATGGAAAGAATGCTGCCTCCGGTACCAAACGGGCCATCGCAAATGTACTCGACACGGTGTTACCGAAGTACAAATACACCTCATTGCCAGAGTTAAATGCTGTTCTCCGACAATACAATATTGTTGCTGACCAGGGCAACAAGGAATCCCGCATCTATAAGTCCGGCGGACTGGTCTACAGAGTGCTTGGTGCGAACGGCCAAAAGGTTGGTGTCCCGATACCTGCCAGTCACATCTATAACAAACCAACTCTTAAAAATTTAGAGAAAAACTTCGTGAAAAATCAGGTACAACGCCGCCCGCATATGCAGCGGGTTCGCAATGCTGTGGACTACATCATCGCAACAAAAGGACGCATCACCTTAACAGAATTACAAAACTACTTACAGAAGGAAAGGATTTCGCTTGTGGTACGGCAAAACGCGGATGGCATTGTTTACGGTTTAACCTACGTTGATCATAAAACGCAATCAGTTTTTAATGGTTCTGATCTCGGTAAACCCTACAGCTCGAACCAAATGCAACAACGCATCCAGCAGATCCCCGTGATGCGCCCAGAAGCGCCAATGATGAAACAGCATACAACCAATTCTCAAAAGAATGAGCAAACACCATCGGATGCCGTGAAAAGTGCTGTAGAATCAGTGTTTGACATTGAAAAGGAAACGTCACCACAGGCTGAATTTGACGAAAGAAAAAAGAAAAAAAGGAAAAGATTGTTTCATTAAACCTTGTTTCGTATGAAGAAGAAATTGATCGTGTCGTTTAGTGGAGGCGAAACTTCAGCTTTTATGTCGCAGTGGCTATGGCAGAATAGAACCGACGATTATGAAATGCTTTTTGTATTCGCTAATACCGGCGAGGAAAGAGAAGAAACACTGGAATTTGTACAACATTGCAGCGACTATTTCGGGTTTGCCGTGAACTGGATAGAATGCGAACCCGGATGCAAGGAAAAATATAGGTCTGTTGATTTTAAAACTGCTTCCAGGCATGGAGAACCGTTTGAAAAAGTAATCCGAAAATATGGGATTCCGAATATTGCACTGCCGCATTGTTCGCGTGAACTAAAGGAAGTACCTATATCTGCATTTTCAAAAAACCGTTTTGGCAAGCCATATTATACCGCCATCGGTATCCGTTCAGACGAAGTTGATCGCATATCTCCTTTTGCTCAAAAGAAGAAGCTCATTTATCCTCTAATATCCAAAACTTTCCTTCCAGGCATCATGAAGCCCGATGTTAACCTGTATTGGTCAAAGATGCCGTTTAGATTGAACCTGAAAGGCTATGAAGGAAACTGCAAATGGTGCTGGAAAAAATCAAAAAGAAAGCTGCTGCGTATAGCAAAAGATACCCCTTTTGCTTTTGACTTTCCTCAGCGTATGGAGGAACTGTATGGGAACTTTATACCGGATAGCCGATCCGCGAAACTATTGCAGGATGGCAAGTCAATTCCCTTTCCAATTACATTTTTCAGGAATCACTTATCGGCCAAAGAGATTCTACAAATGGCCCAATCTGCCAACCCCATCATCAGGGATGAGAGCAGGGCATATACAAAGCAAGCAACACTATCATTCGATGATACCGACGACATAGATGCCGTAGGTGGCACTAGCTGCGAGGTATTCTCGGATTGCCGATAGATACTCTTTACTTTCAAATTTTGTGTTATGTCAATGCGAACAGGTGAGAACGAACAGGGGTTGAAGAAGATCATTGACCTCACAAGAATGATAGCAATAGTTATTCTACTTCTTCATTGCTATTACAATTGCTACTATGCTTTTAAGCAAATCGGATGGACTAGCAATATATCCGACCAGCTATTAAAAAATATCGTCAAAACCGGTCTATTAACAGGGTACTTTAAAAGTAAAATAATTGCACTCCTATTATTATTTATTTCGTTGCTTGGAGTGCGGGGCAGAAAGGATGAAAAAGCAGATGCGCGTGCAGGCGTTGCACTGCTATTCTCCGGCCTCATTATTTACTTTGTAAGTGGTTTGATTTTATTGGTAGACGGACTGCCCGCGCAGGCTGTTGCAGCAACCTACATTCTATTAAACGCACTCGCATTCGTACTCCTTATTACTGGCGGTAGTATAATAGCCAGGTCTTTAAAAAAAAGACTGAGCGGCGATATATTCAATAAAGAAAACGAAACGTTCCCGCAGCAGGAGAAACTACTAGAGAATGAATTTTCAATAAACCTTCCCGCATACTATTTCTACAAAGGTGCGAAGCGGGATTCATGGCTGAATTATGTATCGCCAGCTCGTGGCCTGCTCTGCGTGGCCTCGCCCGGAGCTGGAAAATCCAGATACCTTATTGAGCCAGCAATCCGCCAACTACTGGCTAAGAATCATGCAATGGTTTTATATGATTTTAAGTACCCCGATTTAACAATCATAGCGTACAATCACTATCTAAAGAATCGAAAGAACTATCCGCGCAAGCCCTCATTTCATGTAATAAATTTTGACGACCTACCACACAGCAACCGGTGTAATCCACTCTATCCGGAAATGATGCACGACATATCCGATGCTGTTGAGGCAGCGCGAATCCTAATGCTAGGAACCAACAAAAGCTGGTTGCGTAAGCAAGGGGATTTTTTTGTCGAATCGGCAATCAATTTTACTATATCAGTCATTTGGTTTTTGCGGAAGTATGAGGATGGACGGTATTGCACATTGCCCCACATAATTGAGTTTATGCAGGTCAAAATGGATAAGCTCTTTACGGTGCTTCAAACGGAGCCGGAAATTTCCGCCTTCATTTCACCCTTCATTTCTGCATTCGTTGAAAATACGATGGAACAACTCGAAGGTCAGTTAGACGCAGCAAAGATCGGTCTTGCAAGACTTTCCTCGCCTACGATCTACTATCTGCTTAGTGGTAATGATTTCACTTTGGACATTAATAACCCGGCATCCCCGAAGATTCTTTGTTTAGCAAATAATCCGCAGAAGCAAGAAGTGTATGGGCCACTATTAAGCCTTTTCATGACCCGTATCAGTAAGATCATGAACCAACCGGGCAAAATCAAATCGGCGGTGATACTGGATGAATTTCCCACCCTGACATTTTTGGAACTCTCAACACAAATCGCAAGTGCAAGGAGCCACCTTATATCTACCATCTTGGCAATGCAATCGGATCATCAATTGCGTTTGCAATATGGCAAAGAGTGGGCAGATGTAGTGCTAAATATTTGCGGAAATATTATGATCGGGCAGACCAGCGGAGAACTTGCAAAGCAAGTTTCCGAAAGGCTCGGTAAAACAATGCAAGACCGTGAAAGCATTTCTATCAACAGCGGTGACACGTCTATTTCCAGAAGTAAACAACTGGAAATGGCCGTGCCCGTGAGTACGATTTCCAATCTTTCTTCGGGGGAGTTTGTAGGCATCACTGCCGATACACCCGATCAGCCCATTGAATTGAAACGGTTTCATGCTCATGTGAAGGTTGATAACAGTGCCTTGAAAATTGAAAAAGAAACCTATCTGCCCGTTCCGATAGTTAAAGCGGTAACCCGTAAGGATATAATGGACAATTATGCCATCATTAAACAGGACGTGCAGGATATTGTTGAGGCTGTTTTACAGTCGGTTTTAAACGACCCTTCGCAGGAGGGGCTAATAGTAAAAAAATAAAAACTCTGCATAATCTAGTTTGCAACTGGCGCATGTTCTGCTTCCGGTTCGGCTGTTGGTTGAAATACGTAGAAGGTTTCACGACCACGTTTTTCTGCCGCAAATTTTCCGCCGCCGTTAATGTTTAATATAAACTGATCTTCACGGCTTAGGTCGGCCAGCTTACGCGCAATCGTATTCTCGTTAAACTCTCCATTCATCTTTTTAGCAACGAGGGACGCTAGAGCTGCGCGAGAATACTCCCTCTGTTGGCTGAAGGCTTCAGCCAGGGCAGCATGAAGTTCGTTTCCTGCGCTGGAGCTTTCTTTTTCGCCTTTACCATCATCATTATACTCAACCTCTACCAATGTTTCTAATTCTTCATCGTATGCGATGTATATAGGCGCATAGCGTCTTTTGAACCGCATTTTTTTGAACACCAACTGAAATATGTCCTTGTCCTCTTTATCACTCACCCGGCGTATCTGCAATTGCGTCGAAGCCTTCAAAGTAAGCTCCGTTCCGACGTGTCCCCGTGCCTTGTCATTACCACTTAAATTTTCATGGATCAATAAAAAAAATGTCATATCGAACTCAGTTCGCATTACGTTCATCCAGTCGTGGATCTTATTTGCACTTGTGGAGGAATTGAAATCGTCGATACAATCAGTAGAAACATCGAGAACAACCAGCATATGTTGCTTTACTTTCTTCCGTAATTTCTCTACGTATGTTTTTAAAACTTCGAGCCTATTATCACGGGAAATATTCAATATTGGAACCGGGGTAAAACGGGCGGAAATAGTATTGGCTTTGTGTCCAGCATTTCTGTTTAACGATTGTATCGAAGTCGGAAACTCGTCTTGCATGTTCCGTTCGGTATCAACATACAGAACATGGCAGGGCATATCAGGGTTTGCAACGATATTCAGGTAATTCCCGCCGGGTTTCCCCACTGTATTTTTCCCCACAATTGCAGCGGTACAGATTATCTCAGCCAATCGGCTCTTATGGCTCCCTTCTTTTCCTTGTATTGCATTGATGGTATAAGGGCGAAATAGCGGCTGCCCATTTATACTCAGCAACGCAGGAGGCTGCGCGATGGGATTACGTGAAGCCTTTTTTACCTGCTCCACATTTGTTTCAAGAACTTTTAATTCTTCTGCGATTGTTTTTTCAGCGTTACTCATAGCTAGTTTAAGATGACGAATGATGTAAAATACGTTACATTCAAATTCCAAATGTTAATTAGATGTAAACATTTATCTTTTTTCGGGGTCACGCAATCATGATTGTGTGACGGGTGCGTGTATGTGTATATGTATATATAGGCATCAATGCACGCATACATAACATCGCGGAGGTACGTCTGGTTGGAGCAGCGAAGTTATTACTTCAACAGCATACTGCAATTCTATCGCAGTACATTTCCCACGCTGGTAAAAATCAACCTTGTTGTGGTAAAAGTCAACAGCTACAAATTCCTGTAAATCCGGGACTTAGTGTATTTTTCTATTACAGCTTTAAGACTATGGCAGATTTTCCTCATTTATTTCCCGGCAACCGATATAAAAAGTTGACTTCACAGCAGCTTCGCCAGCAATTGAAGGGTATGGCGCAACACATCTATGATCTCGGCAAGCGTATCGGCTCTTACAATTCCGTAAGAAAAAAAACGCTTATGCAAAAGTTCAAACGGCAGCTTCTCATTTATCAGGTTGGATATTACTTCGCGTTCTATGAACATTTATATAATATCCTCATGGAAAAAGAAAAAAAGACCCTTATCAAAGATCACCCAGGTATGAAAGTCCTTTTCGATAAAGGAATCGTAAAAGATATTCAAGACGTTGTAGCACTTAGAGAGAAAGCAAAACGCCGCCCACCTGAACCACCTTAAAATCCCTGACTGAATTTTAAACCAATTGCCTTTTTTTTGAATGCTTTCTAAATTTTAAACTTTTGTCGCACATAGATACATCTTGCTTTTATCAGTAGCCACTCTCGATGTTCTGGCATTATGCGGGACATTAAAATGAAGCATATTCATTTGTAAATTTGTATTATCCCGCATAGCACTTGGAATTGTGAAGTATGAACATGAGTGTGTTATGGACAAAAAAATGAAGCCTGAAACAGCAGTGAAAATACTGAGTGAACAAGGCATTACGGTATCTCTTGAAGAAGCCGCAGCTATTCTCGACATTATCTACCAGTTTGCAGAAATTACAATCACAGAAATTTTAAGTCATGAAGATTGCTGATTTATATATCCGTGCAAGGTGCGATGACCCTGCACGCCAAAAGTTAATGGAACAACTACAGGAAAAAGAACTTGAAGAATACTGCATCGCCAACAACATTAAAATAAGGGCAAAAGTAATTGACAACTGTTCTGCCGGAAACTTTGATAGACCCGGTTGGTCGGAATATTATGATCGGCTTGTTTCCTCAACCGTTTGGCCGGACTTGATATTATTTACTACATGGGATAGGTTCACAAGAAATTTAGAAAATTTCCTTATTGTGAAATCCAATCTTGATAGAATGCAGATAACCGCTAAAGCGATTAAGACAAACATTTTCTTAGAAGCAGCAATCAGAACATGGCGAAGCAAGGAGCTTTAACAACTTTATACAATGAAGAAGGGATTAACTGGCGGCCAGCAAGCAAAAATTTTAGCCGCTAAATTTTTTTTGAAAAATCACACAGCCAACGATACATTATACAATGTTGTAATTATTCTCGGCCCGGCCTTATTCGGTTCGTTTTTCCATTCGAACACAGATACAGTTTGGTCAAGAGTAGAAGATCCGCAACAATTTAGACTGCTAGAATTGATGGCATTAACAAATGTCTTTGAAATAACGATGGAGCGATTAATAGAAATACTCGTTTTACAAGTACAGCATAACGAGTTCGAGCTATTGAACAACCGTCCGATTGGTAGAGAAAAGTATCAAAATCCTAGCTCCTAGAACATCTTTTATGCGGCGATGGCTATTCGACGCATGTTACTTTTAGTTTTTTATTTGAAATCAATTTTTTTATGTTAGTAGCAGATTTATATATCAGAGTGAGTACAGACGACCAGCGTGACAAAGGTTTCTCCCAACGAAATCAGGAAGAAGTTCTGCGTAAATACTGCGATCACAATTTTATCCAAATTCGTCAGGTCATTTTTGAGGATCACAGCGCCAAAACTTTCAATCGTCCGCAATGGAATAAACTGTTATTTGACTGGCGGAAGAAAAAGCATCAGGTTGACTTCGTGCTGTTCACAAAATGGGATAGATTCAGCCGCAATGCAGGGGATGCTTATCAAATGATAAGCACCATCAGAAAACTTGGAATTGAGCCGCAGGCGATTGAACAGCCCCTCGACATGACAGTACCGGAAAGTAAGATTATGATGGCCGTGTATCTGGCAACTCCCGAAGTCGAAAACGACCGTCGCGCACTCAACGTATTTTATGGTATGCGTCGCGCCCGCAAGGAAGGGCGGTGGATGGGTACAGCTCCAATAGGCTATCAGAACAGAACCGACGAAACCGGTAAGGTTAAATATATATGCCCGAATGAGCCAGAGGCAAGCATAATGAAATGGGTCTTTGAAGAAATTGCGGCTTGTCGTTTCAATACTGAGCAAATTCTACACATGGCCCGCAACCGTGGTCTGAAATGCAGTAAGAACAATTTTTGGGTGGCAATACGCAACCCTGTCTACTGCGGAAAAATACACGTTCCCAAATTCAAAGATGAAGAAAGCATTTTTGTCCAGGGTAAACATGAGGCAATCATTTCATCTACGTTATTCTATCTTGTGCAGGAGATTCTGGATGGACGGCGTAAAAAACAGCGTACAAAGATAGTAGTTGATAATAGCTTGCCTTTACGCGGCTTCCTCATCTGCCCACGTTGCGGCAGAGTTCTAACCGGCAGCGCATCAAGAGGCAGAAACAGGCATTATCATTATTACCACTGTATCACTTCATGCGGTTGCCGTTTCCCGGCAGAACGGGCCAATCAACTGTTTTCAAAAGAACTACGCAAATTTGTGCCACAATCTCCATTCCGTGATATTTTTCGCCCTGCATTGGAATACTATTTTAAGGCTCAAACTAAAAGTACCACCGAAGAAAGAGATAGCCTGCTCACTCAAATCGACGCTTATACAGATTTGATAAGGGAGGCTCGGAAACTGTTGTTTCAACAAAAAATCACTCCGGAGGACTTCAAGGAAAGTAAAGAGGAATATGAATTGTCCATTACAAAGCTGGAAGATCGCCTCTCTGAGATTCCGAAGAAGAATTACAATATTGAGGGTATTCTCGAAAAGGGCATGAGAAACTTGTCCCAACTTGATATTTTGTACGACAGTGGAGAGGTAGAAACGCAGCGGAAGATCATTGGTTCGATATTCCCCGAAAAACTGGTATTCACTGGTGACGCATATCGAACCGCCAGAGTAAATTATGCGGTTCAGCTAATATATAGCATGGATAAGGCTTTTGTAGAAAAAGAAAATGGGACAAGCCTATCAATTTTAGACTTGTCCCATCAGGTGACCCCGTAGGGACTCGAACCCTAGACCCGCTGATTAAGAGTCAGCTGCTCTACCAACTGAGCTACGGAGTCATTATCTCCTGTTCCCATTCAAACAGGGTTGCAAATTTAATGCGTTGATCTAAAATTCACAAAAGTTATTTAACTTAAATAAAAAAACCGGACTTTTTTCTGGAAAAAGGAGCTTAAAGCATGGAAACAGCATATATAGTTGCCGGATACCGTACCGCCGTCGGTAAAGCCAAACGCGGCGGATTCCGCTTTTACCGCCCGGACGACCTGGCCGTAGACGTCATCACCGGACTCCTGAAAAGTGTTCCACAGCTGGAACCACATCGTGTAGACGACCTGATCGTAGGCAACGCCGTACCCGAAGCCGAACAAGGCCTGCAAATAGGCCGCATGATATCCGTCAGGGCCCTCGGCGAAGGAGTGCCCGGTATGACCGTGAACCGCTACTGCGCCTCCGGACTCGAAACCATCGCCATCGCCACCGCCAAAATACAGTCGGGCATGGCCCACTGCATCATCGCCGGCGGCACCGAAAGTATGAGCCTGGTGCCCACCGCAGGCTGGAAAACCGTCCCTAACTTCACCGTAGCCAGCACCACACCGGATTACTACCTGGGTATGGGCCTCACCGCCGAAGCCGTAGCAAAGGAATTCAACGTTTCCCGTGAAGACCAGGACGCTTTCGCCCTCCGCTCTCACCAGCGGGCCATCGAAGCGATCAAGAACGGCTACTTTAAAGAAGGCATACTCCCCATCAACGTAGAAGAAGTTTACGTTGACGAGAAAGGCAAAAAACAGAAACGTACCTACACCGTAGATACCGACGAAGGCCCCCGCGCAGACACCTCCGCCCAGGCCCTCGCCAAATTGAAACCGGTATTCGCTGCCGGAGGTTCCGTTACCGCAGGTAACTCTTCCCAGACATCAGACGGCGCCGCCTTCGTGATCGTCATGAGCGAAACCATGGTGAAAGAACTGGGCCTCAAGCCCATCGGCCGCCTGGTAGCCTGCGCCTCTGCAGGGGTACACCCCCGCATCATGGGCATCGGTCCCGTAGCCGCCGTACCCAAAGCGCTGAAAATAGCAGGTAAATCCCTGCAGGATGTTGGCCTGGTAGAGCTTAACGAAGCCTTCGCCTCTCAGTCAGTCGCGGTGATCCGCGAACTGGGCATCGACCCCGATATCGTGAACATCAACGGTGGCGCCATCGCCCTGGGACATCCTCTCGGCTGTACAGGGGCAAAGCTTACCGTGCAGATCCTGAGCGATCTTAAACGGCTGAATAAGAAATATGGGTTGGTGACAGCCTGCGTGGGTGGCGGACAAGGCATCGCCGGACTAATAGAACGCATTGATTAATACAAGTGAATAAAATCAGGAAAGGCCGTCTCAGCAAGAGGCGGCCTTTTTTGATTTTATAGTTAAATGTCCTTCTTTATCCGGGCTTCCGCTAAACCAGGGCGGTAATCCACCATCCGTCACTGAGCCTGCGTAACACCCCGCTTATGCCTGGTAATGGCTTCGTGCATTTTGTCGCCCAGTTCCGTCATCGCCATCAAAACAGGAATGGCCGTACGGCCAATCTCGCTTAGCTCATATTCAACACGGGGCGGCTTCTCGTTATAACTATGCCGGATGATCAATCCGTCCTCCTCCAGCTCCTTCAGTTGCTCGGTCAATATCTTACGCGATATATCCGGTATTTGTACCGCCAGCTTTCCAAACCGGACCGCCCCGTTTATCAGCCGTCCCAGGATAATGGGCTTCCACTTCCCACCAATATAGGTCATCGTATGAACAATCGGGCAGGCAGATGGGTGTGCTTTGAACTTCTTCATGGTTACATGGATGTTACCAGTATTTGACTGTTAGTTACATAAACGTTACCGCTTATTGGCGCTGTGATAATGATCCCAGGCAACAGTTTTGGTTACTTTACGAAACTAAAGTAAATCTATTTTTTCGGTAAACGAATATCACGAAGTAAAAACATCGCGCATGGAAACTAACCAGACAACTAATGGAGCATTACACGGTAAAATAGCCCTCGTAACAGGCGGAACAAAAGGGATCGGAAAAGCAATTGTGAAAAAATTACAGCAGGCGGGAGCAACGGTTATCGTCACCGCTCGCAACCAGCCGGAGGAACAGGATGCTGCTTATACCTTCATCGCTGCAGACTTATCACAGGCTGAAGAAGTGAACAAAGTAACCGGCATCATTAACGGGCAATTCGGGCACATAGACATACTGATCAATAACATGGGTGCAAACACCTACCCGGGCGGTGGATTCAGTACCCTCACGGATGAGCACTGGATCAATGCCCTGCAGGTCAACCTGCTTTCATCTGTACGCCTGGATAGGGCATTACTACCCAACATGCTGCAACGAAAAAACGGTGTGATCATTCATATTTCCACTACCAGCAGCCAGTTTCCCATCTGGGAGTCTACTATGGCCTACAGTGCCGCAAAAGCCGCATTGAACACCTATAGTAAGGCATTGGCTACAGAAGTAGCCGATAAAGGCATCAGGGTAGTAACCGTATCGCCCGGTTTAAACAAAACGGAGGCGATGACCGCCTTCCTGGAAGACTATGCAAAACAGGGGGGTATTACGGTGGAAGAAATGACGGAAAACCTTTTCCGGAGACTTGGGGGCGTACCCCTGGGAAGAATGGCGGCGCCCGAAGAAACGGCTGAACTGGTCTACTTCCTGGTTTCGCCCGCCGCCTCCTTTATCACCGGCGCCAATCTTATTATTGATGGCGGCAATTTCCCGGTTGTGAAGTAACTTCGGTAAAACCGGACTGCCCCCGGAAGTAAGGTACATCCCGGAGGCAGTCCATATTTGAGGAAACGTCTTTCAGCATGGCTACTATTGCTGTTGTATTTATCTAAGATTTTTGTACATGTTATGTATCTTTTAAGAGACATAACATGTACATAACATGTACATAACATCTACATAACATCCCCGGCTTCTTACCGGGTACGAACCGGGTGTGAACCGAAGAAAGCAGCCCTGAAAGCCTGGGCGCCAAAAACGGACACCGCTTGTGCGAAAGCGGACAGTTGCACCGCTAACACTCATGCATACTGTTTTGATTATCAAAACCATACTATTCTGGCATTTCCTTAGTAAGCACCTGTACTATGCTCCAGAACTACCTCCGTATTGCCTTGCGGAATCTGCTTAGGAACAAGCTCTTTTCCGCTATCAATATATTCGGCCTGGCCATTGGTCTTACATGCTGCATGTTGCTCCTGTTATATATCCGCAGTGAGCTGATGTTTGATAAACACCATCAGCAGGCAGCTGACCTCTATTTGCTCAAAAGCACCCAAACCTCTTCTTCCGGGGGCGATAAGCGCAATTTCATAACCATCTCGGCGCCCTATGCCCCGGCCCTGAATGCTGCTTTTCCCGAAGTGCTGGAAGCCACCCGGATCTGGGAAAACGTGGTAGATTCCAAAACCCTCCTGCAGGTGCGCGAGCCGGGAAAACCTATCCGCTCTTTTTATGAAACCCGCGCTTTCCAGGCAGACTCCAATTTCTTCAATGTCTTTACCTACCAGTTCATTGAAGGCAGTGCGGCTACCGCCCTCCGTGAACCCAATGCCATTGTGCTGTCTGAACCGGTGGCCCGTAAGCTGTTTGGTAATGCTCCGGCGCTGAACAAAACCATTTTCGTAGGTGGCAACACGGGTGGTGACGAAGTGTTTAAAGTAAGCGGCGTATACAAGGATGAAAGCGCCCGCTCACATATAGACGCCCGTTTTATTGTGCCGATGTTCGCCGGATGGGTAGGCGGCTTCCTGCGCAATGCCTCGCTTAATTTCTCCTTCAACAACATGTTTGTGACCTACCTCCGCCTGCGTCCCGGCACAGATCCCGGGCGGCTGGAGCGCAAATTTCCCGCATTCATGGAGCAATACGCCAACAAAGACCTGGCGGCTTTGGGTTATCGCAAAACCATCTCCCTCTTACCCCTGGCAGATATTCACCTGTACGATAAAGTAAGCATCATTGTAACCCCCACCAGCAGTAAAACCTATCTCTATATACTTGGCAGCGTTGCCACATTCATCCTGCTCATTGCCTGCATCAATTTTATGAACCTGGCCACCGCACGTTCTGCCAGGCGCGCTGCAGAAGTAGGTATCCGGAAGGTTATGGGCGCAGAAAAAGGCGCCCTGGTAAGACAGTTCCTAGGAGAGTCCGTTATCCTGTCCATGATCTCACTGGTGCTGGCTTTAGTACTGGTAGCCGTGGCCCTGCCCTTATTCAACCGGCTTACCGGCAAATCGCTGGCTGCAGGCGCCTTGCTGGAGCCTGGCATCATCGGCGCATTCATCGTACTGGCACTGCTTACCGGCTTACTGGCAGGCGGCTATCCTGCCTTTTATCTCTCTGTTTTCAAACCGGTAGAAGTATTAAAGGGCCGCTTCGTAAATTCCATTGCTGCTACCGCCTTACGCAAAGGCCTGGTGGTATGCCAGTTCGTAGTATCTATAGGCCTGGTACTCGCTACCCTCATCATCCAGCAGCAGATGGAGTACCTCCGTACCCGTCCCCTCGGATTTAATAAAGATCAGCAGGTGGTAATCCCCCTTCGCAGCAACGAATCTCATAATGCATATGCGGCATTACAACAGGAAATATTGCGGAGTAACCTGGTGCTGGGCGCCGAGGGCGCCGGCTATTACCCCGGCATTTTCAATGCGTCTGACTTCTCGCTGCACCGGCCCGATAAAACCGTGGAAGAAGGTCAAACCGTAAAGACCAACTGGGTGTCTCCCGGCTTCCTGCAGATGATGGGCTTTGAGCTGAAGGCAGGCCGCCTGTTTTCCGCGCAGTTCATGGGCGATACTGCCAACAGGATGGTGGTGAACGAAACCACCCTGAAGAAACTGGAGATTCCCCTGGATAAAGCCATTGGTCATAAACTGCTCTGGAACCGCCCCGGTCAGGATCAGCAAGTGGGAATATTTGAGATCGTGGGTGTTGTAAAGGATTTTCATTTCCAGGACCTGCATCATCCTATCCAGCCCTTTACCTTTTTCCTGGGCGCCGGCGATTATTATAACTACCTTATTGTGCATGTGAACACGGCTAATATGGATAAAGCGCTGAGCTTTCTCAGCAAACAATGGAACAACCTTTGCCCCAACGAGCCTTTTGAATATACTTTCCTGGATGAGGACTTCCAGCGTAACTACTATGCAGAATCGCGTACGGCGGCCATCGTGAGCTGGTTTACCGGCATTTCCATATTCATCTCCTGCCTGGGTCTGTTTGGCCTTTCCGCTTTTGCGGCTCAGCAGCGTACCCGCGAGATCGGTATCCGCAAAGTGCTGGGGGCTTCTGTTGTGAATATCACCGCTATGCTGTCCAAAGATTTTGTCAGATTGGTGATCATCGCCCTGCTCATTGCCAGTCCGCTGGCCTGGTATTTCATGCACCGCTGGCTGGGCGCCTTTGCTTACCAGGTGAGTATCAGTGCATGGATCTTTATAATAGCAGGCGTCTTTGCTGTTATTATAGCCCTCGCCACCGTAAGTACACAGGCTATCCGGGCCGCTGTGATGAATCCAATTAAAAGTTTGCGCTCAGAATAATAAATACCTTGCTATATTTGGTGAAGATTATCCACCACTTATGCTAAAACTGGTACTTAAAGAACTATTCCACAGGGACCTTGGCAAACTGAAACAGGAGATAGGGGCTTACCGGAATGAACAAAAACTTTGGTACATAGAAAAAAACATCGCCAACTCCGGCGGTACACTCTGCCTGCACCTTGTTGGTAACCTCAATGCCTATATCGGCGCCGCATTGGGTAATACCGGCTACGTAAGGGACAGGCCGCTTGAATTTTCCGCCAGAAATATTCCACAACAAAAGCTGCTGCAGATGGTGGAGGAAACAACCGCCATGGTAGATAAGGTGCTGGGCCAACTTACAGAGCAGGATATGGAAAAAGAGTACCCGCAGCCCGTTCTTGAACGGCCATCCACTACCACCGGGTTTTTCCTGACCCACCTGGCAATGCATCTCAGTTATCATCTCGGACAGATCAATTATCACAGAAGATTGTTAGATGAAGTATAGACCCTTCACCAGGGAAACATAACTTTAAATTAATAGCCAAAATCAAAAATACACATTATCATTGCGCCCAATTTCGTAAGCGTTGGTAGCGGAAGCTGCCCGGTTCTGTCAAAACTATGTGTGGGGAATAATGACATGGAATAAATGTCCTGGGCCTTTTACGTTATCACGTCATCATTTTTATGCACAAAGATTTTTTTACAAAGAAAAATTGAATTTGCCTATGAACGTTCGTTCACTCTTTATGGTAGCTGTGTGGCTTTCTGTAGTTAGCCCCTCCATGGCTAATGCGCCATATCACAGCACTTATGACCAGGCTACCCAACAGGGGCCTGTTAAGGGCGTTGTTGTCGGTAAAGACGGCAATCCCATTCCCGGCGCCACCGTCAGGTCGCTGTCCTCCAAACGGGTAGCGACTACCAACGAGCGTGGTGAGTTCACCATCGAGGCGGCCAGGGGCGAAAAACTGGCTATCTCATTTATCGGGTACGACCAGCAGCAGGTAACCGTTAGCGGCTCCTCCCTGCGCATCACCCTGTTAGAAAGCAGCAGCCAGCTGGGTGAGGTGGTAGTGGTAGGTTACGGCAGCCAGACCAAAGCAGACGTAACCGGGGCTTTGACCCAGCTGAAAGCAGATAACATAAAACAGGGGGTCAATATCTCCGTGGATAACATGCTGCAAGGCAAGGTATCCGGCGTACGTATTGCCCAATCCAGCGGTGAGCCAGGCGCCGGGGTGGATGTTTTCATCCGCGGTGTAGGTTCTATCCGCAGCGGAAGCACGCCGCTCTTCGTAGTAGACGGGGTGCCCCTGAGCAACGAGAATGTGAGCGCCGGCGGTCCCAACTTCGGTCTCGGCAGCTCTGAACCCAAGAACCCGCTCAACTTCCTCAATACCAGCGATATTGAGACCATCACCATCCTGAAAGACGCCTCTGCCGCCGCTATCTACGGTGCGCGCGGCTCTAACGGTGTGGTGCTGATCACCACCAAACGCGGTAAGAAAGGGGATGCTACCCTTACATATGATATGTACGTAGGTACATCATCCGTTATTAAGAAAATGGACGTACTGGGTGCAGACGAATATCGCAATGCGATAAAGAACCAGGCCTATGACCATGGTGGTAACACCGATTGGCAGGATGTGATCTACCGTAACGGCTTTGTACAGAACCACAACCTGTCTTTCGCCAAATCTACCAACACCGGTAACTACATGGCTTCTATTTCCCGTCTTGACCAGGATGGTATCGTGGAAAAAAGCAGCTTCAAAAGAACCACTGCCAGGCTGAACGCCGAAGAATCTTTCTTCGACAACAAACGCCTGGTAGTTAAAATGAACCTGACCGCCAGCGATATCCAGGAAACATCCATCCCCAACGGTAATACCGCAGGTTCAGATGGTCAGCTCATCATCCATGCCCTGATGGCAAATCCTACCAGGTCTGTATTTGATTCTACGGGTAAGTATACCAACTTCAACATGAACGCGCACTACAATCCCGCTTACCTGTTGAGCATTTATGACGATAAGACCAATACCTTCCGCGTATTGGGTAATATCGAAGCTACCCTGCGGTTACTGCCCGGACTGACCTACCGCTTTAACTACGGTATAGATAAATCTACTTCCGAACGTAACTCCACTATCTATCCCAACATTACAGACCGTACGCCGCTGGGCGCTTATGTGCAGAACAACCTGTCGTCTTTAACCACCTTGCTGGATCATTATCTTACTTACAATAAGTCCATCAACAAACACCAGTTTGAAGTGTTGGGAGGTTTCTCTTACCAGAAATTTTCCTTCTCCGGTACTGCTTTCGGTGTACAGGGGATTGCCGCACAGGGTACAGGTGTAGCGCCTGAATACAACCCGGGTTATTCCGGAACCTCCAGCTCTCCCAGCGGTTATGCACAGGAGAATGAGCTGCAGTCTTACTTTGGCCGCGTAAACTATAACTACGACAATAAATACCTGCTGACCGCGTCTCTCCGTGCAGACGGTTCTACCCGTTTCGGTAAGAACAACAAGTATGGTTACTTCCCGTCTTTCGCATTGGGCTGGACCCTCTCCCGCGAAGATTTCATGAAGAACATCACGGCTGTCAGCGATCTGAAACTGCGCGCCAGCTGGGGACAAACCGGTAACCAGGAAGTGCCCAATAAGATCACACAGGCCAGTTATTCATTATCCACCGGGTCAGGTTATTACCTGTATGATGATCACACCCTGGTAAACGGCGTTACCGTAAACCGTACCGCCAATCCCGATCTGAAATGGGAGCTGGTAGAGCAGTATAACATTGGTGTAGACTTCGACTTCTGGAGCAGTAAACTCTACGGTTCACTGGAATATTATAACAAGACCACCAAAGATCCGATCCTGAACATTCCTTCAGAACCGCTGAGCCCTACTACTACCGTGTGGAGGAATGTGGACGCGCGCATCATCAACAAAGGTTTTGAATTCATGCTGGGATCCCGCATCATCAACACCAAAGACCTTACCTGGTCTGTTGACGTGAACGGTTCTACGCTGTCTAACAAGATCTCAGATCTGCCGGTTTCTGAACTGTATTCAGGCAGTATCTCAGGTCCGGGTCTGAGCGATGTGAATGCCAACATCTATAAGAACGGTTATGCAGCAGGTTCTTTCTTCATGCTGAAACACCTGGGTTACGATAAAGACGGTAAAGACATTTTTGAAGACAAAACCGGTGATGGACTGATCAATGCAGACGATCGCCAGATCTTCGAGAGCGCGCTGCCTAAGTTTAACTTCGGTTTCAACAGCCAGGTACGTTTCAGGAATTTTGACCTGTCTGTTGCCGTTATCGGTCAAACCGGCGGTTACCTGGTAAACAACACTGCGCTGGATCTGAATATCAACAGCCTTGCATCAGACCGTAACGTGCTGCGGAAATATTACGAAGATGGCGCCAACATTGCCAATGCGGTGCAGCTGTCATCACTGTACCTGGAGAAATCTGACTTTGTCCGCCTGAACAACGTTCGGCTGGGATACACTTTCTCCATCCGCCAGGTACCCTGGATGCAGTCTTTCAACATATATGTAAGTGCGCAGAACCTGGTTACGCTGACTGGCTACTCCGGTTACGATCCGCTGGTAAATACCACCAAAACAGTGGGCGGCAACCAGTCGCTGGGTGTTGACTACGCCACTTATCCGGCTGCAAAAACATTCCTGCTGGGCGCAACCGTTAAATTTTAATCCATTGAGCTATGAGAATGAAGACAACACAACTGCATAAAATAACATGTGCTTTCCTCACCCTCGCTATGGTGAGCTGTACAGACCTGAATGAAGAGGTAATAGACGAAGTGCTGGGTAACAACAACGCTAACCCGGAAAACGCGCTGGCGGCCGCCTACGGACAAATGGGAGACGGCACCTTTGTGGATCACGGCAGCGTATTTGCCCTGCAGGAATATACGACAGACGAAGCCCTGCTGCCCACCCGTGGCAGCGACTGGGGCGACGGCGGTAAATGGCGTGCCATCCACGAATTTACCTGGGCGCCAGACAACGCGGTGCTTACCACCACCTGGAACCAGCTGAACGCCGGTATCACCAAATCGCTGACAGCCATCACCACCATCAGCAACAGCGGAGATTCGCCCGATAAGGCGCAGCTGATGGCAGAAGCCAAAGCCATGCTGGCATTCTATACGTACCACACGCTGGACCTTTTTGGCCAGGCGCCTTACCGCGATCCGCTGACGCTAAACGCTCCGCTGGAGGCGCGTCAGGCAGCTACCGCTATTGATGAACTGATCAAAGACGTAGAAACAGTGCTTCCCGATCTGGCTGACCTGGGGCAGGGCCGCACCCATAACGGACGTTTCACCAAACAGGCTGCGCAGGCTTTCCTGGCAGATATGTACCTGAATCGCGCCGTGCTCAAAAACCGTTACGCCGCCACCTTCAATTTCACCGAACCGGCGGTAGACAACAACGGCACGGATATGGATAAGGTGATCTTCTACACCACAGAGCTGATCAACTCCGGCCGCTTCAGTTTGGAAACAAACTATTTCCGGAACTTCGATATCGATAACAACGGAAGGCCCGAACTGATCTTCGTGGTTTCACAGGACATCAACAACCTGCGCGGCAGCGATAACGACTTCGTTTATATGCCGATGGAACGTAACCAGAAGCCATCACCGCTGAACCGCGGTACCAACGCCTCCTGTATTACGCCTGAGTTCTACCAGACCTGGGAGGGTAATCACGAAGATCCCCGTTTTCAGCGTTGCTACCAGTATGATGACGGTACCTGGTTCAAGAACGATGGTACGGATGTGAGCGTGCCCGCCAGCAGCAATGTAGTGGGCGGTAACAACCAGGTATGGTTCCATTTTAACCGTGGTATGCAGGTGGGTCAGCAATACGGTCCCAACCTGATCTCAGCCACCAACACCTTTGAACGTACGCCTGACGGACGTATCAAGGTGGTAAAGCTTTACTGCGAAAAGAACACTACTTTGGAGATGAACTTTACACCTGAGCTGAATTTTGACAATCCCAGCCAGGCGGTGTTCACACAAGACCAGATCAACCGTGGTGTGCGTCCCTTTAAGTACGAGTTCGATCCTGAGAAGGATAATGGCAGCAGCAATGTAGACATTCCGCTGTACCGCCTGGGTGGCATTTATTGCATGCGCGCTGAAGCTTACTTCCGCAAAGGCCAGGCTGACCTGGCGTTGGCAGATATCAACAAGCTGCGCACTACCAGAACCCGTGAAGCCCTGTACAACAATGCGCCCGGCGCCGCTATTGCTGGTCCGCTGACGGCACAAACGCTGTACAACGAAACAGGTTTTGAACTGTATTGGGAAATGTACAGGAGAAAGGCAGCTATCCGCTTTGGTAAGTTTGAAGCCGCTTGTACTGCCAAACCCGTATCACAGCCTGTCCGCAGGATCTTCCCGATCCCGCAGTCTACCCTGGATGCTACGGAGATATTTACACAGAATGAAGGCTATTAAGTGGAATTAAATAGGTAAATGATCTATAACGCAAAGAAGCCGGTTCGAATGAGCCGGCTTTTTTGTTGGGGGAGGGGGGAAGGCGGTTTAAATGCCAATTCACGATTCATGAATCATGAATTGAATTCCCGGTAATCAGATAAGTCCTCAGCACAGCAGGAAATACTTTTGACTTCACTTTTTCATCTGACCTGCTTTCAAATAATACTTTAGCATTCAATATATTGAAAGGAGGGAGGTTGATAAAAACGCTCGAAAACACTCTTGTTCTTATATGTGACCCTGGAATTTTGTCCAGGTTGGGTATCACCGCATCGCCAAGCAGCATATGCTCTGTAATAAGCACATATTTAAATGCAGACAGCTTGTTAAGGATCTTTTGTATATGGGCGTTGCTGAGATGCTGCAGTACCTGCCTGATGGTTACCAGGTCTGCAGGGGGAAGATCATCATCAACGGCGTTTAGAGTGACAAAGAAGGTTTGCTCATTGGTATATGTCTTTTGATGGTGTTTTATGAGTGCTGGTACTACATCTGCGCCTGTGTAATGTACGTTTGTTTTCTCCAGTACTTTTTGCATGATGGTGAAATCACCACAGCCAATATCTAAAACGGATTTTATATTATGATCGTTGATAAATTCCGCAACGTTTTCAATATAGGTTACTGCTGCAGGGGAGTGGGTGCCATCTCCTGAATAGAAGGTGCCTGGTTGTCCGCCCCATTCGTTGTTCTGGTAGACATTGGAGAAGATGGCTTCCAGGGATTTCTTCTTTAAGTGCCAGAAGTATCTTTCGCGATACCAGATATGGAGTTTCTTAAGAAAGGAGATTTTGGACATAAGGGTTATTTAGGGATGATGAATGTACGATTTTCAGGGTAGGTAGAGCAAACGGGAGTCAATTCTTCACCACATAGCGCACATCTGCCGAGACTGTAAAATAAACTGTGTCAAAGGTTAAAAAATTAAGACCTTTAACACAGT
>NZ_CALEJS010000015.1 GCF_937898475.1 uncultured Chitinophaga sp. | reverse complement strand
AAGTTAGAAGAACCACTGTACCGCTAAAAGATGTACTTCGTCGTTAGCTTACCGGGATAATGACTTTTTAGGGGATGTACCCGGAGTCCAAACGATCCAATTGTTAAGGTTGGAATGGTAAGCGGTAGAACTACAAATTAACTAAGCCTACAGATGTTAAGTCTTCTCTTAAGTTTGCCGGGCAATATGCTGTAAATACGTTAAATGAATTTGTCGCAGGAGTAAATCAAAATCTAAATCCTGTTTATGCTACAGTTAATGGTGGCCAGGCTATTGTAACAGGAAAGGATATTCAAACAGGTAAGCCAGTGAATAGTGGAGAAGCTGCGGTAGGTGTTTTATCCGCTATACCTATGGGTAAAGCGTTCCAAATATTGGGGGAGCTGGCTGGCATGGCAGAAGGCATGCTAACTCGTGGAGCAGAGCAGACTGTTGCTAAAGCCGCGACATTTGATCCGTCGGCTTTTGCAGACGAAATAATAAATCTTAACAAAGCTACTAATGGAGGCGGAGTCTTACTTAATGGACACCCATCTACGGCAATCAATACAACGATGTATTATGATGCCACTGCTGATCAGGGGGCTTCAATATTTAGGTCAATCTCCGCAGGGCATATGTTTATTGATGGAACAAAAGAAGCCGTCGCTGCATTTCAGTCATTTGCCGAACAAAACGGCTTAAAAACAGCAGGCCGCGAGTAAATGATGAACACTGCGACCCAAGTAGCAACCGGAGAAATTAGTGATGTTTCGGAAATCGCTAAAAAATTAGTTAAATAAATTATGAAGCTTATAAAGAACACACTGGCAAAAGAGTTTCCCTCTCTTACGGAACTGATTAATTGTTTTGAAAGTGTAAAGGAAAATGGAAAAAGAGAAATGATTAGAGCAGATGAGGATCAGCTAGAAAAAGCTTTGATAAAAGTATTAAATAAATATGTAGAAGAGGGCTGAATCAGTCGACAAAGCCCGCAACGATCGTGCGGGGGCTTTGTTATTTAAGAGATATTTTCAGGTATACCCATCCCAATAACTTCCAATAACAAAATATCCATTTTGTTATTAAATTTATTACATGAAACCTACACTCCTGATCTCATTTCTTATTGCCGCTTTCGGGTTGTTGAACTTTCACATGCCCGTGCATGCCGCAGCACCCAGTGATGCTTCCATGGAGATGCTAAAACAGTTCTATAAAGAGTACATCAGGGAGATGCTGAAATCTTCATCTAGTGAAAAGAAACTGCATTCCATCCGGAAGCAGTATTGTACTACCGGGCTTTTGAATAAGATAGAAAGTGCGGAGCTGGATTATGATCCATTCCTAAATGCCCGCGATGCCGATGAAGACTGGTTGAAAACGCTTTCTGTCAGCAAAGACCCACAACGGAAAAAGGATGGATATATTATTTCTTTATTGGATAGCGATACCAAAACCAAAACAACCGTCAAGCTGATAGTCATCAAAGAAAAAGAGCGGTATAAGATAGATGCCATTGTTTACTAGGCAATAAACTTCTGCAAATACCCGTTATCCCCTTAGAGTCATTGCTATATCCATATCTAATTAAACATAATCTGTATGCGTCTACCCCGGCAGATAGTGACCATATTCCTGTTTGCGTTACTGTTATTCAGCTGCGCCCGTGTCCGCCAGACCTTTGAACGTAAAGAACGTGTTTACCAGGCGCCCCGTATTGGGGCGGAATCCCGCTTTGATGAGGGCCTTCGCCGGGAAAAACATCCGCAGCAACTCTTCAGTAAAAAGGAATTGAAAGACATGGAAAAAATGGGCACCATGACCCGCCAGGAACGCAACGCTCCCAATACCCGTATCAGTCCCATGCAGGCAGACAGTATCCTCACCGGTAAAACCAGGGACTCTACCCGTGTTGACTCTGCCAATATCATTCCTGCTGATAGTATTTCTCCCCAGCGCCCCGACACTACCAGGCCTTAATGACTTATGATGGTCACCAGCATACAAACCACTGTTACCTCCCCCTTATCAAACACAACTTTCCCCTTGCATAATAAAACTATTCGCCGTATAATTGTCCACAGGATCGGTGGACTACAGCCGCCTGCATCAACCAAATTCAATAACCTGCATAACATCTGCCTTTAAATCAACAACATGAGAAGACCTATTACGCTTGCCATGGCCGCTGCCCTTGCGCTGGGGCTGAACCAATCCATAGTTGCACAGGAGAAGGCCAACGGTACTAAAGGAAACAATGCCCGGCTTGAAGCGGATTTTGATCAGCAGCTCAGCAGCACACACATCGGTGAAAATATCAAAGCATTCTCCGCAAAACCGCACAACGTGGGCGCCCCGGAAGGCAAGGTAATAGCCGAAAAGATCCTCAACCAGTTTAAAAGCTACGGATGGGACGCCCGGATCGAAACCTACCAGGTACTGTTCCCAACCCCCAAAACAAGGGTGCTGGAGATGACCGGCCCCACAAAGTATACTGCCCTCCTGAAAGAGCCGGCGCTGAAAGAAGACGCTACCTCCGGACAGGATGGCCAGCTGCCTACCTATAACGCCTGGAGCGGCGATGGTAACGTGACCGCGCAACTGGTGTATGTGAACTATGGCCTCCCTGCCGACTACGAGCAGCTGGAGCGTTTAGGGATAGACGTGAAAGGCAAGATCGTTATCGCCCGTTACGGCCGCTCCTGGAGAGGTATCAAACCAAAAGTGGCTGCTGAACATGGCGCTATCGGCTGCATCATATATTCAGATCCCAAAGAAGATGGGTATTATAAAGGGGATGTATATCCCCGGGGCGCTTTCAAAAATGAGCACGGGGTGCAACGCGGTTCAGTTATGGACATGGTGATCTATCCCGGTGACCCGCTTACTCCCGGCATCGGCGCTACGGCAAATGCCAAAAGGCTGGAACGTACTGCCGCACCCACTATCCTGAAAATACCGGTGCTGCCCATCAGCTATCACGATGCGCAACCCTTACTGGCCGCCCTGGAAGGTCCGGTAGTGCCGGAAGACTGGAGAGGGGCGCTGCCTGTTACCTATCATACCGGTCCCGGAAAAGCTACCGTGCATCTGCAGGTGGAAAGTAACTGGAACATCGTAGCGGCCCATGACGTGATCGCTACCATCAAAGGCGCTGAATACCCTGATCAGTGGGTAGTACGGGGCAATCACCACGATGCCTGGGTGAATGGGGCAGGAGACCCTGTCAGCGGACTGGCCTCCATGCTCGAAGAAGCGAAAGCCATTGGCGCCCTGGTAAAGAACGGTTACAAACCTAAACGTACCCTGGTATACTGCGCCTGGGATGGCGAAGAGCCCGGCCTTTTAGGCTCTACCGAATGGGTAGAAGATCATGCTGCAGAACTGCAGCAGAAAGCAGTGGCCTATATCAATACAGACGGCAACGGCCGCGGCTTCCTTGGCGCAGGCGGCTCCCACGCGCTGACAAAGCTGATGGACGGAATTGCAAAAGATGTGACCGATCCGCAAACGCAGGTAAGCATATACGAAAGACTGAAAGCAGCGCAGGTATTGAGAGCTGTCCCGGCAAAAAGAAAGGAGCAGCTGGAGAAGAAGTCGCTCACCCTGGGCGCCCTCGGATCCGGCTCCGACTATTCTCCGTTCTTCCAGCACCTTGGCATCCCTTCGCTTAACCTGGGCTTTGGCGGAGAGGATGACGGCGGCGAATACCATTCTGTATACGATTCTTACGACGATTACACCCGTTTTAAAGATCCCGGCTTTCACTATGGCGTAGCTTTATCTAAAGTAGCCGGCCGCGCTGCCCTTCGCCTGGCAGATGCCGATGTGCTGCCTTTCGACTTCAGTGATCTGTATAAAACGATCCACAGCTATGTAAAAGATATCACGGATCAAACCGACCAGCTGCGCGAAAGCACCCTGCTGGAAAACCGCCTGATCAAAGAACATACCTACCAGCTGGCTGCCGATCCTACCAAACCTTTTACAGTGCCGGCGGAAAAAGATGCAGTGCCTTACATTGATTTCTCTGCGCTGCAGAACGCCCTGGTGGCACTGGACAGAGCCAGCGCCAAACTGGCCGATTCCCTGGCTAAAAGCACTATCAGTCCTGCCGCACGGCAAAGCCTCAACGAAGCGCTGTATAAGGCAGAACAAAGCCTGCTCACAGATGGCGGTCTGCCGCGCCGTTCCTGGTATAAACACACCATCTATGCCCCCGGCTTTTACACCGGCTATGGCGTAAAAACGTTACCGGGTGTACGCGAAGCGATTGAACAACGTAACTGGAAGGAAGCCCGGGAACAGATCCAGGTGGCTGCCGCAGCCGTGAACCGTTTGAGCGCAAAGCTGGACGAGATCACCACACTGATCAGATAGTATAACCATCAACGGATTGTCCGCTGTGCCACCAGGCGGATAATCCGTCAGCTATAACCAACCAATATTTATTCGATCTGAATCTTTTGAGCATGAAAAAATTACCAGCATTCACGGCGGCCCTTACCCTCTGCGCCAGCGCATTGTTTGCCCAGGAGTCTGCCGATCAGGCCGCCATTGATACCCGTGGCTATATTGTTAAAACCGGTGATAAAGCGCCTGCCGATTTTCAATTGGTATATGCCGACGGCCGCAAAACAACCCTCCGGGAATTACAGGGTAAAGTAGTGGTGTTACAGTTCACCGCCAGCTGGTGCAAAGTATGCCGCGAAGAAATGCCCCACCTGGAAAAAGACGTATGGCAGGCTTATAAAGACAAAAACCTGGTACTTATTGGCGTAGACCGCGACGAACCGCTGGAGAAGGTACAGCAATTCCAGCAGGACATGTCCATCACATACCCATTGGCCCTTGACCCGGGAGCTGATATTTTTGGCCGCTTTGCCGATAAAAAGGCCGGCGTTACCCGCAACGTTGTTATTGATAAGCAAGGGAATATTGCATTCCTTACCCGCTTGTATGACCCGGCAGAGTTTAAGGAGATGGTAAAGGTGATCGAGGGCTTGTTGTAAACAGCCATACAACCGCAGATTAAGTCTGGAAGCCGGCTGTTACATTTCGCGTCCACGGCCGCAGGCCTCCGTGATTACAGGCAATACTGACTTCAAAATGGAGGTCGTAATTTACCTTTACATTGATGAACAGGGAAGTTGCAGGGTGGGACGCCCGATATTGGCGGCTGGTTTCTGTGATTTTCCGGTAAAACGCGGCAAATATAGCGGCAGCTCCCGATGGAACTTGCATTCAGATTCCTATATACGCTGTATCATCGCCCTATCAGAGCCGTAGATGTGCTGTCCTTTTAAAGGGACATAACATCTACATAACATCTACATAACATCTACATAACATCTATAGCAGATCCAGGTAGGCGGATGCAATATGGGTCGAAGAAAATACAAATAACATCGGACATTACACGGGTTAGGACAGGTTATTTTTACCGGCTGATACGGAAAAAGGCAGGAGGCCTACGGCCTGGCTCGAAATTTGGTCTTAGCTATGTATAAGGCTAATTTTTTATAATGGTAAGCAAGAAATTCCGAATCATTTATTTACATTTACGCAAAATTTATAATAACCTTTCCTGTAAAAACTAAATGCTACATGATGAAAAAGACCTTTTCTATCATTACCGGTATGTTGCTGGTCCTGTGTCTGAGCAGCAATTTATCTCATGCACAGCTTAATCCCCTTAAACGATTCAGTATCGGTCCCTTTATTGAAGCGGGTATTCCTACCGGTGACCTGAGCGATACACATAACACCGGCATTGGCGCTGGATTAGGCGCAGACATCAAGCTGATAGGCGGCCTGGCCGTAACCGGTTCTGTAAGCTATATGCGTTTTGGGGGTAAGGAGATAGAGGTGCCTGGTATTGGCGCTGCCAAGGTAGACGCCCTGCAGGCGGTGCCTGTACGTGTTGGTCTGAAATATAAATTTCCCATTCCCCTGTTATATGTGAAACTTGAAAGCGGTGCAGCCAATTACATCGGCGATGGTGCAGACGGTTCTGCCGTTATCTTCTCTCCCGGAGTTGGTATCCGTATACTCGGCTTTGACTTCCAGGCCAAATACGAAGGCTGGTACAAAAGCGAGCAGAATATTGGCTTCTGGGGCCTGAAAGCCGGATGGAATTTCTAAACAACTGCTGGTTGCTAGCTGCTAGCTGCCGCGTATAAATTAAGAAGTCCATAGCTCCCGACCGATATCTCAGGATCTCTGTCGAACGCTATGGACTTTACTATTTTTAAGCAATAGCCAATAGCTAAAAGCTGATAGCTAACTGCTTCTCTTCGACTTCACCCCGCAACCCACTGCCTTTGTAAAAGGCGGCTCCGGCTGTTTTCCTGCCATCAACGCGTTCACGGCATTTTGCACGTAGTTGATCCTGCTGCCGTTATCATTGTCCGGATCATTATCTATCGCGCCGATATAAGCTACTTTCACATCCTTATTGTTTTTCTGCAGCACAAATACGTGTGGGGTGCGTAAAGCGCCGAAACGGCGGGTAACTACCTGTCCGGGATCTTCCAGGTAAGGAAAGTTCAGGCTGCTTTTCTTATAGTGTTGCTGCATATCTTCAAAAGCTTCGCCCTGTTGTGCTTCCGGGTCGTTGGGGTTGATCATGATCACCGGGTAGCCTTTGGTCCCAAACTGCTGTTGCAGCGCTACCATCCTGTTCTCATAACCGCGGGATACCGGACAGGTATTACAGCCGAAAATAACAATATACCCTTTGGCATCAGGGTAGCTGGACAGTGAAATGTTCTTGTTGTCTATATTTTTCAGGTTAAAATCGGTTACCACATCGCCTACCTGGTAACCTGTTTCCTGTGCATGGGCAGTAATGCCCAGCACGAGCAGAGAGAGCATGAGTAAGCTTCGCATAACGGTTTTATTTTAATGATCTGTAAATTGTTACCAATTGGTCATAGGTGAATTCCTTTTCCTGGAAACGGCGCAACTGTTTTCCTTTATTTACAAAAAGCGTGGCCGGCAGGCTGCCTGACCATTCCGGGCTGATGCGGTCTATATATTCCTGCTGGTTAGTTTCGTTCAACAGCAGCACTTCGTTATGCAGCTGTACTTTCTGCATGAACGGGATCACATTGGTGCGTAGTTTGGATCTTGCATCCACGCTGACCAGTAATATCTTCACGGGCTCATCTTTATGGGTCACGCCAAATTTTTCAAATTGCGGTAACTCGTCTACACAGGGGCTGCACCAGGTGGCCCAGAAGTTTACGATGTAGGTAGTATCGCCGCCTGCGGTAAAACGATGCTCGAGCTCATCTACCGTAACCAGCGAAACCTGTTGCGCCATGGCATGCAGCAGCAGGGTATTCAATAAAGCGGTATATAATCCCAGTTTCAGCAACATATAGCACGCATATATAAAAGTTACAAAGAAGCAGGCAAACAGGCTATTTAAATTGATGAATGGCAGGCGGGGCAGATGCAGCTTTTTAACAATTAATTACTATCTTAAGACAACGTATGAAAAACATCTTACTGATAATCCCCCTTGTTTCCATGCTATTCGCCTGTAATACCGGCAGCAAACCGCCGGAAACCACCGGGAATGATGCCGCCACCTTTGACCAGGACCTTAACTTCCTGCACCACCATCTTGGCAATATGGTATTGCTGAAAAGCCAGGAGGACAGCAGCATGGTGATTGTGGCGGGAGATTACCAGGCCCGTGTGATGACCAGCTCTGCCAGGGGACTGGGTGGTAAAAGCTATGGATGGATCAACTACGCACTGATAGATTCCGGGACCTACCAGCCGCATATCAATGCCTTTGGCGGAGAGGAGCGTTTCTGGCTGGGGCCTGAAGGCGGCCAGTACGCCTTGTTCTTTCCTCCCGGTAAGGCGTTCGAATATCAATACTGGCAAACGCCTGGCCTGATAGATACCGCTTATTTTGAAGAAGCTTATCGTAGCAACCAGGAAGTGGTATATACCAAACAGGGCACGTTGCAAAACTATGCCGGTACTACTTTTCATATCGGCATCCGCCGCAGGATCAGTTTGCTGAGGAGGGCGGAGATCGTGTCACGGCTGGGAACAGCGCTGCCGGCGGGCCTTGCCAGTGTAGCCTATGAAACAGAGAACACGGTGACCAATACGGGTACCAACACCTGGAGCAAGGATGCAGGCCTGCTGTCTATCTGGCTGCTGGGTATGTTCACACCATCAGATAAAACGGTGATCGTAGTGCCGTTCAAACCATTGCCCGCAGCCCGTGATTATATCAATGATGATTATTTTGGCAAGATCCCGCCGGAGTATCTGCAGATACGCGACAGCCTGCTGCTGATGAAAGCCGATGGCCGCCGCCGCGGTAAAACAGGCCTGGCGCCCGAAATAGCGCTGCCGCTGTCAGGCAGCATAGATACGGAAAGCGGAGCCATTACGCTCATCCTGTTCTCAATTGATCCTTCGGGGGCTTATGTGAATTCGAAGTGGGAACACCAGCAGGAGCCCTATAGCGGCGATGTAGCAAATTGCTATAACGACGGCCCGCTGGAAGACGGCGGGCAGATGGGGCCCTTCTATGAGCTGGAATCTTCTTCTGCAGCCCGGCCCTTATCGCCGGGAGACTCAATGGTGTACCGCCAGACCACCGTTCACCTGGAAGGCGACCGTGCCTCCATGGATAGCCTGGCGCAACGTTTATGGCATCTATCCATTCAAAACATTGCTGACGCTTTCAATAAAAAATAACAGTACCATGGAATTTATTCGCTTGTATAAGACCCTCAGCGGCATTTTTGCGTACTACCAGGACCGTTACTACAAGATGGAGCAGGATTGGGATGCATTGGTAAACAGTCCTGAACTCTTTAACAGCCTTCGTACGGCACTTGGTTCACTAAGCCCCGACACTGGCGCAGAAGAAGCTATCCGCAGCGGCCTGCTGCCGCCCATCGGCACACAGGAGATCTGGGCGGCCGGCGTTACTTATTTCCGTAGTAAGGTGGCCCGTATGGAAGAATCAGAAGTATCGGGCGGCGCCACCTTTTACGATATGGTATATGAAGCCGACCGGCCCGAACTTTTTTTCAAGGCTATTGCCCAGCGTACCTCCGGGCACGGTCAGGCGGTGTATATCCGCAAAGATTCTACCTGGAATGTGCCCGAACCGGAGCTGACCCTGTTCATGAACCGTACCGGCGACATCCAGGGCTATACGATCGGTAATGATATGAGCTCCCGCAGTATAGAAGGGGAGAACCCCCTGTACCTGCCCCAGGCCAAGGTGTATGAAAAGAGCGCTGCTATAGGGCCTTGTTTGCTGGTGCCCGAAGCGCCGCTGCCGGCTACCACCTCGATAACGATGCAGATACTTCGCGATGGAGAGGTTCGGTATGATGATGCCGTGCCGATCAGCCAGATGAAGCGCGGGCATGAAGAGCTGGCGGGATATCTTTTCCGCGAATGCGATTTTCCCCAGGGCTGCTACCTGATGACCGGTACCTGCCTGGTACCCGACAGTAGTTTTACCCTGCAGGAAAACGATGTGGTGGAGATCAGCATAGCGCCTATTGGTAAACTTGTCAACACCATTGCCATCAAAAAATAAAAGCCTTGCATAATTAAAAGAAGTTATTACATTTATACCAGGAAACGGCTTAACCCTGTTTGGTTAAGCCGTTTCTTTTTTTGAGGGTGTTAAGCTTAACATATAGGTAATACAGCATTTCACCCAGGTAAAATACTATCATATTATTTTTGATCCATCGTTTAACTTTATAAAGCAGCATTAAAGGATGGGGAACAATGAAAAATTTACACGTCATTAATTTCTGAAATTAATCAAGTCGGGGAGTGCAGCAGATCAACCAGTAGATGAAAAGTCGTGAAATGTGTGCCAGGCTGTAATCAGGCCAGATCGCTAAATCGTTTTATTACCTTTTTATTTTTCAGCTATGCAAAAAAGCTACTCATGGAAGCTATGCTTCTTTCTTGCCATGCTTTGCCTGTCTGCAGGAACGGTGTTGGCCCAACGTGTCATTACTGGTAAGGTTACCAGTACAGCAGACAGCACCGGTTTACCCGGGGTGACGATTACGATGCAGGGAGCGCCGGGCGGCGGCGTAACGGATGCAAATGGCCGTTTTTCCCTGCAGGTACCCGCCGGAGTAAGGGCTTTAAGCTTTTCTTATGTAGGGTATCGCCAGCAAACCTTCACCATCGGAGATCAGTCCAACATTAACATTGCACTTGAAGTGGCCAGTAAAGGATTGAATGAAGTACTGGTAGTTGGTTATGGTACACAAACGCGCCGCGACGTTACAGGAACCATCTCCTCGATCAAAGGCACGGATATCAAGAACCTGCCGGTGAGCGACGCCGCACAGGCCTTGCAGGGTCGTGCCACCGGTGTAGATATCGTACGCTCTGACGCTTCTCCCGGTACCACGCCCAGTATTCGTATCCGCGGTACGGGCACCATCAATAATGCGGAACCGCTGATCGTAATAGACGGCGTGCCTGCAACGGGCATCAATGATGTGAACCCTAACGATATTGCTTCCATGGAAGTGCTGAAAGATGCATCTTCTTCGGCCATCTATGGTACCCGTGCTGCAAATGGTGTGATCATTATCACTACAAAGAAAGGCAACTACGGGGAGAAGCTGCGTGCTTCCGCCAATGTGTACCGCGGCTTTACCAATGCCATCCGCACTATTCCTTTGCTTACCGCGCCCGAGCTGGTAACGCTGAAACAGGAACGTTATACCAATGATGGGGTGGCCATAGACCCGATCTGGCAAAACCCGTACTACGCTACACAACGTACCGATTGGCAGGATGCCGTATTTGGCACCGGTAAGATCACCAATGCAGACGTTAACGTACGTGGCGGTAACCAAACCTCTACCTATATGTTCAGCGGCGGTTACTATGATGAGAAAGGTATTGTAGAGAACAGCTATTTCAAAAGATTTACCGTACGTATCAACTCAGAGCATAAAATTGGCAAACGCCTGAAGGTAGGAGAGAACCTGCAGCTCACCTACAAAGAAAACTGGGGCTTTGATACCTATTCTTCACAAACAGGCCTGCTTTTCAGCACTCTGCGTTTTAACCCGGCCATCCCCGTGCACAATGACGATGGCAGCTACGGTTCATCCAAAGCCAGCAACGAACTGGGAGACATTAATAACCCGGTGTACACCCTGCAGACCAGTGATGGCTGGAACAAGAACTACCGCCTGCTGGGTAATGTGTATGCGGAACTGGAAATACTGGATGGTCTCACCCTGCGGGGTAATTACGGTTATGATGGCACCATCTTTAACCAGTACAGCTTTGTGCCCAAGGTGCTGGATCAGACCCGTACCCGCGCGCAGGCAGAACTCTGGAACCGCAGTGAAAGCAGTAATGCTGAGCTGGGAGAAGTATTCCTTACCTATAATAAACTGCTGGCACAAAATCATCGTATAACGGTAACCGGTGGTTATTCCGTACAAACACAGAAAGGCTATTTCTTCCGGGCAGAAGGCTGGGGCCTGAATGACGAGGCGCCCGGTCAGCGTGTGCTCGACAACGTGAATGATTATCATGGCATCAACGGAAACTTCATCCCGCAAAATGCGCTGGCATCGGGATTTGTAAGAGGGTTTTACGGGTATAAGGACAGGTACCTGCTGACCGCCACTTTCCGTGCGGATGGTTCTTCCCGTTTCCCTAAAGATAAACGCTGGGGTTATTTCCCGGCCTTCTCACTGGGATGGCGGATATCTGATGAGAACTGGTTTAAGGAAAATATTGCACCCAGTGCTGTGAGCAGCGTGAAGCTTACCGGCGGCTGGGGCCAGCTGGGTAACCAGAATGTAGCAGAATTCCAGTTCCTGGCGCCTATCAACCGCGACAGGCGCTACTCCTTCGGCGGCAACCCGCTCACCGGTATATGGGCGTCCCGCCTGGCCAATCCGGATATTACCTGGGAAAAGGCCGAGATGACCAACATCAGCCTGGAAGCCGGCTTCCTGGATAATAAGCTGAATGCAGTTATCACCTGGTTCAATAAGAACACCCGGGATATGCTGGTGCCCGCGCCCGCGCTGGACGTGCATGGCACCTCCGGTATACCTGACCGTAACATCGGTGAGATGAACAACAAGGGATGGGAAGTAGAACTGAGCTACCAGGGCGGCAATAAGGATTTCAGCTATAATATAAGCGCCAATGCATCCTTTATTAAGAACAGGGTAACCAGGTTGTATGAAGAAGGTACTTACATCGGTTCCACGCTTTACGGCCGCCAGGGCGCAGAGATCTCCCGCACCTATGAGGGGCAGCCTATCGCTGCGTTCTATGGCTGGAAAACAGGCGGAATTTACCAGAACCAGGCACAGATCGACAATGATCCCAATATAGCCAATGACAGCCGCAGATCGCAGATCAGGCCAGGGGATGTTATCTTCCTGGATGTTGCTGGTCCAGATGGAAAACCGGATGGTATAATAGATGAGGACGACCGCACTTTCCTGGGCAGTCCCAACCCGGATGTAACCTACGGTATACAAGCCGGCGCCAGCTATAAAGGATTTGACCTGAGCCTGTCTTTTGCAGGCGTAGCAGGTGTGCAGCTGTACAATGCAGACAGGATGCAGGGTACTGATCCCGCTTACCCTTACAACATGTACGCAGAAATGATGGGCCGCTGGCATGGAGAAGGCACCAGCAATTCCATTCCCCGCGTTACACTGAACAGCGCCAATCAGAATAACCGGGTATCTGACCGTTTTGTAGAAAGCGGCGCTTATTTCTCACTAAGGAATATCTCCCTGGGTTATACTATTCCGGCCGCAGTGTGGAAGCGTACAGGCATATCCGATATGCGCGTTTATGTGGCAGCCCAGAACCTGTTTATCCTGACCGATTATACCGGCCTTACACCCATATTGGGTTATAACGGCACAGGCGATGGTAACCGTCAGCGCGGCGTGGATGTAGCTGCTTACCCGCAGGCCAGGACCATCACTTTTGGCGCAACGCTTAACTTTTAATCTGCTAAACCATGATGAAGAATATGAAACGCAAGAGATATATACCAGCTATGCTAGGCAGCGCACTGCTGCTGTTTGCGGCCGGCTGTCATGTGCTGGATGTTGAGCCCAAGGGCAGCTACACCACCGGCAACTACTGGCGCAACCAGAATGATGCGCTGGATGGTATTACCGGCATTTACGAGGTGCTGTTGCAGGAAGATTATACGGGCTTCAACGAGTTTGTCTTCGATAACTGTTCTGATGACCAGGTACGGGGTGGCGACCACGACTATGACCAGGTAATAGAGGAATTCACATACGATGCATCTACCTACTCCGTTAGGGTGGGATGGAGATGGAAATATGAAGAGATCAGCCGCGCTAACAACGCTTTGATCTACATCCCCAATATCTCAGATATAGATCCCGAAATCAAGAACCGTTGCCTGGGCGAGGCGCATTTCCTGAGAGCTTACGCATACTGGCGCCTCATGCTGATATATGGAGAAGTGCCCATTATCAGGGAAGAGCATGTGTTGTCAGGCGATTATAATCAGCCCAAGGCGGGTCTTGATACAGTACGCCAGTATATTGAGCAGGACCTGCTGGCTGCAGCAGACCTGCTGCCCGAAACCTATGCCTCCGGCGATAAAGGCCGCGTAAGCAAAGGGGCCGCATGGGGCCTGCTCTGCAAACTGTATATGTACTGGGAGAAACTGGACAAGGCCATTGAATACGGCACGAAGGTAACTACCAATGCCAATTACGCGCTGGCCACCAACTATGTAGACAATTTTAACGCCGCCACCGGCAATAACTCTGAAATGTTATTTGCAGTACAGTCAGAGAACGGGTGGGGCTATACGGACTTTGTTACTTACCACGCTCCACGCGCCTGGGGTGGCTGGAGTTTCTTCTTCCCGGTGAAAAACCTTGTGGATGAATATGAGACCGGTGATGCCCGAAAAGATGTATCCATTATGAAGCAGGGCGACCAGATAGACATTGGCACCGAAGTGGTAACGTATGATCCCGGCCTTTCCAGCACTGGTTTTCACTACCGTAAGTTCTGCCGCTGGCTTAGCAACGGTGGACTTGACTACTCCATGAAAACGCCTTTGCTGCGGTCTGCTGATATTTACCTGCTGGTGGCGGAAGCCAAGATCCGTACAAGCGGTCCCGGCGCCGGCGATGCCGAGATCAATGCGGTGCGCAAACGAGCAGGCCTGCCCGATCTGACAGGCGCCAATTTTGCCGCACTGATGCATGAACGGCGTATGGAGCTGGCAGGAGAGAATGAGCGTCACCAGGACCTGATGCGCTGGGACAAAGTAAAGCTGGTAGACATTACCACTTATTACAACAAACCGAAATTATCTTATAACGGTACACAGGTGGCTGTAGGCGGTGCACCGCGTACATTTATTCGTCCCAAACATTATTATTTCCCTATTCCGCAACAGGAAATAGATAAAAGCAAAGGGGTGCTGGTGCAGAACCCGAATTATTAAAGACAGCTGTTGATAAAAAGACGCCCGGCCAGGCTGCAAAGCAGAAGACCGGGCGTCCTTCTTTACATACCGCTCATTTAAGTGTCATTTGTACAACAATTAGAATAATCGTATATTGAACCTCCCATCCGGCAAGATGGAACATAAACCAATTCCACAACTGATATGCGTATAAAACATTTCCTGCTGGCCGCCCTTGTTTTAACCGGCCTCACTGCATCTGCCCAGGCGCCGCAACGTCTTACCGTACAGGTAAACAAACCCGGAGCGATGATATCGCCCCATATGTGGGGCGTTTTTTTTGAGGATATCAACTTTGCAGCAGACGGTGGTCTGTACGCAGAGCTGGTGAAGAACCGTTCCTTTGAATTTAATGATCCGATGATGGGATGGAACGAAGTAAAAAAAGACAGTGGCAAAGGCAGGATACTGATGGTGAACCGTGGTAAGGAAAATGAGAACAATCCGCGTTACGCCCGTATCACGGTTGATGCCGCCATGGGCGCTTATGGCCTCAGCAACGAAGGCTTCAGGGGCATTGGTATAGAAAAAGGGAAGGCGTATAATTTTTCCATGTGGGCCAATGCGCCGCAGGGCAAGAGTTTAAAGGCCCGGATCCTGCTGCTGGACGAAAACGGGCAGCAGATAGGGGCCGCTTCCCTGAATGGTTTTGGGGATGGCTGGCGGCAGTATAAGGTCTCACTCACGGCCACGGCTACTGCAGCCAAAGCCCGTTTGCAGATACTGTTCTCCGGCCAGGGTGCCATAGATGCGGATATGATCTCCCTTTTTCCGGCCGCTACCTGGAAACAGCGGCCCAATGGCCTCCGGGCCGACCTGGTACAGATGCTGGCAGATCTGAAACCAGGCTTTGTGCGGTTTCCCGGCGGCTGCATCGTAGAAGGCCGCGACCTGGCCAACCGCTACCAGTGGAAGAAAACCGTTGGCAAACCGGAAGAGCGCAAATTGATCATCAACCGCTGGAACACAGAGTTTTCGCACAGATCTGCACCGGATTATTTCCAAAGCTTTGGCCTGGGCTTCTTTGAATATTTCCAGCTGGCAGAAGACTTAGGCGCGGCGCCACTACCCATCCTGAACTGCGGTATGGCCTGCCAGTTCAATACCCGTGAAGTGGCCGCCATGAACGAGCTGGATCCTTACCTCCAGGACGCGGTGGACCTGATCGCTTTTGCCAATGGCGATACCACTACCCAATGGGGTGCACTGAGGGCAGCCATGGGCCACCCCGCGCCATTTAACCTTACCATGATAGGGATAGGCAATGAACAATGGGATGAACAATATATAGAACGTTACCGGGTATTTGAAGCCACGCTGAAAGCAAAGCACCCGGAGATAAAGCTGGTGTCCAGCGCAGGCCCTTTCTCCAAAGGCCCCATGTTCGATTACCTCTGGAAAGAACTGAAAGCCAGCCAGGCCGATTTTATCGACGAACATTATTATATGCCTCCTGAATGGTTCCTGGCCAATGCCTCCCGTTATGATCATTACGACAGGAGCCAGGGGCCTAAAATATTTGCCGGCGAATACGCCGCCCATACAAAGGAAGCCAAAGAGGCCGAAAGCCGTAATACCTGGGGCAGCGCCCTGGCAGAGGCAGCCTTTATGACCGGTCTTGAACGCAATGCCGATATTGTAAGGATGGCCTCCTATGCCCCGCTTTTTGCCCATGTGGAAGCCTGGCAATGGCGTCCTGACCTTATCTGGTTTGATAACCTGCGCACGGTAGGTACGCCCAATTACTATGTTCAGCAGTTATTCTCGGCCAACAGAGGCACGCAGGTGGTGCCCGTGCTGCGTAACGGCGAGGTGCTGGCGGGAAAAGACAGCCTGTATGCCAGCGCTGTGATCGACGCACCTTCCAGGAAGCTGCTGCTGAAGATCGTCAACGCCTCTTCCGCCCCGGTACAGCTGGAGCTGCAGCTGGAAGGCGCTGCAGCAAAAGGCGCGGCGGTACAACAGATACTGTCTGCCCCACATCCCGGTGACTTTAACACGCTGGGATCACCCAACAAGGTAGTGCCCACTGAAAAACAGCTGTCTGCAACGGGTAAGCAGCTGCGTATTACTGCCGCACCGGCATCGCTGAATGTAGTGGCAGTTCCGTATAGGTAGGGGAGTTAGTTTTATATTTTAAGTCGTTAGTCGCCAGCCCTTGGTTGTTAGTAAAAGCAGCGAATTTGGTATTCGCGGTCATCACTAATGACTAACGGCTGTCTGCTAACGACTTTTTTTGTATTTTGTGTTATGGAACCATTCAACCTGGACTTTGACCTGCATGGGAGGAATTATATCATACCGGTCTCACTGCATCATGAACAAGGGGGAACTTTCTACCGTGCCACTGTTGATGATGATCACTCCATCGACTATTACCGGCAGGAGAACGGAGCGCTGAAACCGGAGGTTGCCAATGTGGTAGATCCCTCACTGATCAATGCCATCGCTACAAGGATACTTGAACATCTGCACCGTCCAAAATAGCTGCAGACGCCCATCATATTTCGTACTACTTTTACGTTAACTATCCGGCTATAGGAAACCATGTTTTAACATTTTATTTTTGTCCGAATTAGTAAACTATCAATCATTTACATCTGATTAACAATTAACCGGTGTAAATTGCAGAACTTGCGCAGGGGCTTGTATTCATATGAAGCAGCGTGTTTTCATATGCATCAACTTGTAACCCGCCCTTTTCGCCCTTTTAACCAATACATATGTGGTGAAACAATGATGGAGAATAACGAATTGAAAAACTACCTTTTCCTGCTGGAACTTGTGCGGGAGGAGGATATTGATACACTGGAATACTTATACCGGGGTGTACAGGAGCGTTATGAACAAGCAACAGAAAACACCGCGGGCGATTTTGAGAAATATCTGCGTTACTACCCGGTCAGGTTAAAAAGCGCCCGGCAACTGGCCGCTTCCTGGCTGGCGCGTTACCCCCAGTCTTATCCCGCGCACATCGTTCTGGCAGCATGCCTGCTGTTTGACGCCTATGCAAAGAGAGGATCTCTGCCGGTTACAGCGGCATCAGTATATAGTCTTAAAAGCCTGAAAGAAGGAATGGATCATGCAGCAGCACTGCTGGATACCGCCAGGGGGTTGTCGCCCAGGCCTTTTCATGCCTGGCTTTATTTGGGATACATGTATGCCATAGACGCCCGTTATGGCGATGAGATTGTGCTGTTCCCCGCAGACCTGGGTCAGGCGCAGCGCATGCCCCTGTGGTACAGGAAGGCGGTACAGCTTGAGCCCGACTCTGTTACTTTGCGTATAGTCATGATGGATGCCCTGCGGCGTGGACAGGCCGCCAGCTGGAATGACAGTATGCAGGGCTATGCGTATCAGCTGTACAGCGGTCTTCCTGCTGACGCCCGCAACCAGATCCGCGCCGCTTACCGGGGGCATTACGCCAGGTACTGCCTTTATCATAAACATGCGCCTGCCGACGCCCTGCAGCATTTTGTTACCATGTACCGGCTTTCTCCGCGCCTGGGCGCACCTGCCCTTGCCGAATATTACCGGCATATCAATGAGCCGCAAAAAGCAAATGAGTACTACCGGGAAGCTTTAAACAGGCATCCGGAGAATGCCGCATTGCTGTACGACTATGCCGCTTCCCTGGCCGCCGCAGATCCAAAGGATCCCAAGATACCTGGTTGTTACCGCAGGGCCGCCAGGTATGGCTACCCCGAGGCCTGGCTGCGATTGGGTGAGATCTATGCCAAAGGCCTGTACGGACAGGAAAAACATTCCGGCAAAGCGCTTAACTATTATCACCTGGCCTTGCGTGAAGGTATCCTGGAAGCGGGAGAACAGCTGATACATCTCTATTGGCAGGGCGATGCTGCCTTTCACCTGATCAAAGACCGCGACAAGGCCGTCCGGATCATGAAAGAGATAGCCCAGGAAGGCAGTGGATGGGCCTGCGCCCGACTGGCCGAACTGGAACTGGAGGCGCGCACCCGCGATCACGATTACAGCATGGCCACTCATTATATCAACCTCGGTATACATTATGGCAGCATGCATTGCTACTACCTCGTAGGAAAACGTATCTACGAAGGCCGCCTGTTATGGAGAAGCGTTCATATTGTGCCGGGTCATTTCTTTAAGCCTAACCGTGACGACAGGAAAATGGCGCTGGACTATCTGCAGAAAAGTGCATCCCTGGGATATATAAAGGCGATGGCCTGCCTGGCCCGCTATTTCGATAAGGGGTATGAAGAGGACAGGAACCCGGAAGCGGCGGCCGACTGGTACTGCAAAACAGCCGACCTGGACCTCCAGGACGAGGAAGGCTGCTGCTACGCTGCATTTAAGGCTGTCTTCTACGGCGAATATAAAAGCCGCAGCCTGAAAGCAGCCGCCCGTTACCTGCACCAGGGGGCAGCGGTAAATGGTTCTGAATGCCAGTACCGCCTTGCTTATGAATTGCTGAAAGGCACTTTTGCCTACAACAACGGACAATTACTTCCTCACCTGGGCGGCGCTACAGAGAACAATATTCGTATAGCCCTTGACTTATACGAGAAAGCGGCTACCGCAGGTCATGTGGAAGCCATGTATTACCTGGCTGAATTCTATGAAAAGAACGCTGCCAGCAAAGCAGATCATCTTAAAGCATTTCTCTATTTCCTGCTGGCCGCTGAAGCAGGAAAAACCGTTGCACAAAAAGAAGTAGGCTGCTATTATCTCAATGGCCTGGCCGTAGAAAAGAATGAAACCTATGCGCGATTCTGGTTAAGTATGGCCGCTGATAGCGGAGAACCGGCCGCCAGGGCACTGCTGGAGAAAGTAGCAGGCAGCGAAGAAAGTAACCGGTTATAGCCCCTCCTCAGTTCCCAAAACTGCAATATCATTACAGGCGTCCTGCCGTAATAGCCACCTGTAGCCACATTAGCCGGCTTTATTGGTCAATTTTAGCTATATTTTCCAAAACAAAAATTTCTTCCTATGGCACTCATTCAACGCTCAGTGAGCACTCCGGAACTCTATTGCCCTTTTCCAACCAACTTGAACCCTCAGGTAACCCTTGCAGACGAACACACTGCAGAATGGGTGAAGAAATTTGGCCTTGTCCGGTCAGATGAGGTATTTCAGCATTACCGGGAACAGAAATTCACGTGGATGGTTGCACGAATGTTCCCCTCCGCAGACTTTGAGGCGCTGTGCATAGCAGCAGACCTTAACACGCTGTTATTTGTGCTGGATGACCAGTACGATGAAGCCAGCGCCGACACCGAAGACGTGCGGAAAAAAGAGAACTTCGAAATGTTCCTTGAGCAGGTGCGCAGCATCCTCCAGGATCATGCAAGGAAAACCCTTTCGCAACATGGCCCAGCCCTGGCCGCCATCAGTGATTTCTGGGAACGGATCTGCCGTCGCAGTACGCCCGCCTGGCAGCAGCGGTTTGCAGAAAGCATGAAAAGGGCTTTTGTGGCCAACCTGTGGCGGATTGAGCTGGTAAAGCAAAACCGCCTGCCCGAGGTAGCAGAGTATATGCAGTTCAGGCAGCAGTTTGGCGGCGCCAACTTTTTTGCAGACCTCGTAGAGGTGATGGAGGGTATCAGCCTGCCCGACGAAGTGATCTGGCATAACACCATCCAGACTATGATCACCCTCTGCTCAGACACGATCTGTTACGCAAATGATCTGTTCTCCTACAGGAAAGAGCTGTTGCAGGGCGACGAAATGAACCTCGTGATGTTATTGAAACGACACGAAGGCCTGAGCCTGGAAGACGCTGTTTTCAAGGCTACAGCTATTCATGATGACAAGGTGAAAGAATTTGTTCAGCTGGCGGGTCAACTGCCTTCCTTCTCAAAGGAAACGGATGCTGAATTACGGCGTTTTATAAACGCGCTGGCAGTAATGATGCGTGGTAACATTGACTGGAGCCGGATGGATACGGCCCGGTATCAGATGGCCTGAGCCGGGGGCTGGATAGCCTTGTTACCGGTATTGATAGCAATGGGGGAAGAAAGGTATTTGTGCATGATCTCGCTCAGCGTCTTGAAGTCTACAGGTTTGAGCAGGTATTCATTAGCGCCGGCCATGAGCAATTCTTCGTCTTCTCCCATATAGCTATCACCCGAGATAACTATAACCGGCAAATGTTGCAACCGGGGATGCCGCCGTATGTATTCAATAGTGGCCTTTCCACTCATTTCCGGCATGTGTGAATCCAGGATCACCAGGTCCAGGGGTTCTTTCTGTGCGATCACCACGCCTGCGGCGCCGTTATCTGCCAGGAAGGTGGTACAGCCGGTGCGTTCCAGGAACTTGGCCAGGTACACCTGGCTCATCTGGTTGTCTTCACAGATCAGTACCCGTTTGCCGGTAAAGTTGGCTGGTGCGGGTTTTTGTTGTGCAGCGGCGGTTTCTTCCTGCCCGGTTTTCAGCGGTATATGAATGCTGAACGTAGAACCCTCTTTCTGTGAGCTTTGCACGGAGATCTGTCCGCCGAGTAATTCAGTAAAATGACGGGTGATGAAAAGTCCCAGACCGGTTCCTTCCATGAGGCTATTCTTTTCCGTCTCAAAAGGATCGAACAGGGTTTTCAGCTTTTCCTCTTTAATGCCTTTGCCCTGGTCTTTCACGGCGATATGCAGGGAATGATCTTTCGCATATGCCCGCAGGGTCACCCGGCTTTTGGGAACAGTGAATTTGATGGCATTCACCAGCAGGTTGCCTACCACTTTGGTCAGCTTTGCCTTATCGCTTACGATGATCTGTGGCAGCTTCTCGTGGAATTCCGTAACAATGCTCACCTGTTTACGGTTGGCGGTGTACTGGTGTACTTTAGTGAGATTGGTCAGGAACTGTCTTATATTGAAAGATTCACTGTCAATATCATTGATCTTGCCTGCTTCAATTTTCGACATGTCCAATACGTTGCTCACCTCCTGCATGGCGGTATGGCTGGCGGTGTACAGGTCTTCTGCCAGCGGGCGCAGCGATGGGTTCTCTTCCACATCATCATTCAGCAGCAGGGTCTGGCTGATCTCGTGTATGGCATTCAGGGGGCCTTTCAGTTCATGATTGGTGACCCTGATAAAAAAGTTCTTGGATATGTTGGTGGCTTCCAGCTCAGCAGCCTGCCGCCTGACATCGTTCAGGAGATCTTCGTTCTTTTTCTTGTAGAGCCAGATCACCAGTATGTCCAGAATTATCAGTCCCGGACGGGCGCCGAAGCGCAGCAGGTCCTGTTCTGCGTCTGTTTTCAGCAGGGCAGGGATGAACGGGTGTGCATCATTGAGTTGACATATTAGTACGGTGAAAAGGGTTATAGCGATCCCGGCGATGCGGTGTTTATCTTTATTAAAGAACAGGAGAGAGGCGCCAAACAGGAAAATGGATGCCAGCCACACTTCTATGATGGCCGCCAGTATACCACTGTAATAAACGAGCGATGCATTGATAGTAAAAATAACGCCGTATGCGGCGGCTATATGAAGTTTCCGTTTGTTCAGCTGTATCATGCACAGAAAGGCCACCGCCTCCAGCGCAGCAGCGAACAGCACCTGCAGTTCGCCTGTAAGAAAATAGAATATTACGCCGAATATGCACACCAGGTTAAGGGCGATCAGGCTGAATGAGTTAACGGCAATAATGGATTTTTCTGAAGCCTGATCTTCGTTCTGCGCTCCGGTCCGTAAGATCTTGTTAATCGAAGTCATCATAAGGGGTAGTGTTAGTAAATACTGTGTACCAGTTAAGGGCATTCATAAATATGGTTATTATAATCTATGGTTATTGAGTGCTGATGTAGTTGACTGCTAAATACTTACCATACTTCCTGCTTCCAACAATAGCACACTTTAGCCGCATCAAAATAAGCATTTTTTGACAATCCGCAAAATGACAATGGTCATGTTTTCTCCGCGCTGGTAGCAGGTATGATGCTTGCGGAACAAAGGGAAAGACAAAAGATTATTGTTTAACCTGTAAAACAGATTATTATGTCACATCAGCAGTATCAGCAATGTATTGAAGCCTGCCAGGCTTGTGCTACGGAATGCCACCATTGTGCTATGGCGTGCCTGCATGAGGAGCAGGCAGACAGCCTGCGTACCTGCATCCAGCTGGACCTGGAATGCGCCGCCATCTGCAACGCATCTGTCCAGGTAATGAGTATGGGCGGGCGCTTCAGTGAGCAGCTATGCCGTGTGTGCGCAGATGTTTGCCACGCATGTGCGGAAGAGTGCGAAAAGCACGCCGCTATGGGCATGGAGCACTGTAGAAAATGCGCCGAGATGTGTAGGAAATGTGCAACTGCCTGCGAAGAAATGGCCGCAGTAGGGCATTGAATACATCAGGTTCCGGCAAATGTTTTAAATTCCTGAAGAGGGCGGGAAACTGCTCCCGCCCTGTTTTTACTGCTCCCCGTCAGTAACACAAAAGTTATGCTGTTGCAACAGGACTTTGAATGAAAAGCGATCTATCTTTGTGTATAATAGAAAGGAATAAACCGAAACCTTTAGAGGGTCATGAACCAATAGCAGCAATCAGATTTAGCAGACATATCCTAACTAACCAAAGCATATTTAATCCGGGTACAACTTTTGTTGGGCTGCACCAGCAACTGTTTTTCTCTATGATCTGCGTGTTGTGTCACGCCCTGTTTTTTCAGCGTTAGCAGTCTATCAGCAGCTACGCACGCCATATACCTATGAAAACTGTTCATTCAGTAAAGCGGTTCCTGACTGCCATTTTAGTGTTTTGTTCATGTACGGTATCCGGCCAGATACCAACTAGTCCCTGCGGACCAAGCGGGGGCAAGCGGGCCGATGTATTAGGCGTGGACGCAAAGTACAGCGCTCCCGGGAGCAGTGCCCCGGTCTTCAGTATTCCAGCCGGCACCAAATCCATTTCAATATATATATCATCCGAGACAGGAATTTCATCCGGGGGGAACGATTATGCGCAGGGTGATGAAGACTTCATCACCATCAATGCCATCATTGATATTGCCTCCGGAACCTCGTCCGGTTATGTGAACTATGCCAAAAACACCAATACCGACGGCTCAGGTACAAACGTATATGGCTGGCAGCACGTTCCGCTGGGCGCCTATATACCAGCCAGCAGTAAAATGGGCGATGCTGTACCGGATCTGAATAATGTGAATTTTTCCATTTCAGGATCTTCGCTTACGATCACACAAAGTCAGACCGGCATACATTCTTCCTACTATGTACAATATCTCTCGCCATATCATAATTCCCTCAACCTGCTGGATCCAAAGGTAAGGGCCCTGTTACATGGAACAGCCGCTTCCAGCAGGGAACTGGTAGTGCCTATACCCGGTGACGCCGATATAATTTTCCTTTCGGGAAAAGGAACAAATTCCAGTTACGCTGATCTGAACACTGCCGACGGTACAGAGGAAGGTTATTCCTCGCTTCGTTTCACCATCGATCTGAACAGGGGAGTAATGAATGGCTTTGTGACCCTGGCAAATGGAGGCGCTGCCAACAGGCGCTCTACCTATGCGATCCGTAATCTCAGTAATACCTATACTGGCCGGTTGTTAAGCTCAGGCGCTGTAAGTGGCGATTACAACGGGAAATCCGCCAATCCCGGGGCCGTTGGTATTTACAATCCCCGTATATACGTGTCCGGATCAAACCTGGTCATTGAGCGGGATGAATACTACGCGCGGGATTTTGACGATGCCTATGTGATGGAATTCTATAAGCGTAACGGCCAGGGAATGAGTGCGGAGTTTGTCAGTTCTGATATCAAGACAATTCCCAAGGGGGAGAGCTCCTACACAGGATTTACACGTACATTTACCATTCCTCCGGGCACCAACGCCATTTATTTTAATGAAACCGGCAATGCGGTAAATGTGAACCGTGAAAGCAACGAAAATTCCCTGGAGGCATATGCCTACATTGATCTGCACACAGAAACTGCTACCGGGTATTTTTACCAGCAGGTGGGTTTGTCTAAAGAGACGCGGCGGGATGATAACTATGCTTTTAAAGGTGTGCCCCTGGACAACAGCAGTACCCGTTTTCATGCCAATACAGCCGGGTTTAAAGGCCCCAATAACTACGATATTTCATTTTCCCTTTCCGCCGATAAAAGCCAGCTGACGGTTACCAATAAAACGGGGCTGGCCAACCCGGCATACCAGATGTTGTTGTACGCAGATTACTATGGCTCCAAGCCGGATATTGCTTTCAACCCCTCCGGTATTAGTTTTAGTAAGGTGTCCTCACATGTGGTGAAAGCGAATATAGCTGTGTGCAATCCCGGATCGGGGAACAGTAATGGGGGGATGCCTGTTTCCTGCTATTACGGCGATCCAACGGTTGATCCAACTGCCAGGCTGTTGTATGCAGGCACCCTGCCGGAAGATATTGAAGCAGGAACGTGTAAGGATTTCAGCTTTGATGTAGACCTGTCGGGCTTCAGCAATCTGAATATTACGCTGAGCATTGTTATTAATGACGATGGAAGTTTTGTGCCAGGCGGCATTGGCCATACCGTAGGCACACCGTTTAACTTAACCGCCCTGGCTACGCAGCACAGCACTTACCAGGAATGTTACTACGAAAATAACCTGATCACTAAAAGCATTGCTGTGAACAATAGTCCGGATAATACCGGCGATACGAAAACTACCCAGCCAGGGGATCTTAAAATACCCACCTTGTTCACGCCGAATGGCGACGGCAGGAATGATGTATTCGAAATACGTGGACTGCAACAATATGCAGAAAATGAACTGGTGATCTTCAACCGCTGGGGTAATGAAGTATACCGCCGGCAGAATTATCAGCATAACTGGAAAGGAGACGGGCTCAGTGAAGGAACTTACTATTACCTGTTACGTATTAAGAAAACCAATGGATCCGGCTGGGAAGTATTAAAAGGGTATACTACCCTGATCCGCGCTTTCAAACAATAACCTAATACAATATCAGGTATGAAGAGAGGGATGGCATTAATGAGTATACTGCTATTGTCAGGCAAACTGCTGTTTGCCCAGCAGGACGCGCAGTACAGTCAGTACATGTTCAATGGTATTTACATCAACCCTGCCTATGCGGGATACAGGGAAGTGCTGAACCTGCACGCCTGTTACCGTGCACAATGGACAGGCATAGCCGGCGCACCCCGCAGTTTCTCCGTAGCAGTAGACGATATTGCCGCCGAAGGTAATGTTGGCTGGGGATTGCAGCTGGCCGGCGACAAGCTGGGCGCTCAAAACACCCAGTCTGTATACGCCAGCTACGCCTATCGTATACGCATGAACGATGAGGGAACCGCCCGTTTGTCCTTCGGCCTCAGCGGCGGTCTGGTACAGCTGGGTGTTAACGGTACGCTGCTGGAAACACTGGATCCCGAACTGGACATGCCGGGTGGTAATCAAAGCACCATTGTGCCAGACGCCAGGGCAGGTGTTTACTATGCGGATGAGCTTTTTTATGCCGGTTTTTCGGTAGATAATCTTCTTACTCCGCATATCAATAAATCGCGTTACGTATACATTCCCCGCCCCAGGCCGCATTATTATGTCACAGCGGGGATGCTGCTGCCTATAGCAGCGGATATTCAGCTGAAACCATCCTTTCTCCTGAAAGATGACCGTGGCGGCCCCACCAGTCTGGACCTTACCGCCTTCCTGCTTTTTTCAGAGAAGATCTGGGTGGGCGGGTCTTACCGTACGGGTGTACGGTTATATCAGAAAGACAACCTGCAAAAATCACTGAAGAATCGCAACGCGGCCGTAGCTGCCGTACAGGTATTTCCTGCGGAAAATGTACGTATCGGTTATGCCTATGATTTTTCTGCAGGCCAGTTTGAAACTTACAGCCACGGATCACATGAACTATCCGTAGGCATTTCCTTCCCGTCATCAAAACGGGATTACCAGCTACCCTGTCCGAAGTTCTTTTAACAGCCGGTGTTTATCTTACCAGGGTCACAACGCCTCTTCTCACCTTTGCCTGGCCCTTGTAGTCGGTATACCTTACCATCCATACATAGGTGCCGCCGGACAGCTGCTTTCCTTTGAATGCACCGTCCCAGCCGCTTTCAGGGTCCCTGCCCGCAAATACCAGGTTCCCCCAGGCATTGAACACTTCCAGCTGGTATTGACTGATGTTGCCATACAATGCAGGGCGGAATATATCATTGCGCCCGTCTCCGTTGGGAGAAAAGCCGCTGGGCATGGTTAGCTCGCACCCTTCATCGCGCAGCTTAATATCAAATTGCTGGCTGGCAATACAGCCATTCTGATCTTTTACAACTGCCTGGTAGGCGCCGTTATCAAGACCCGGAATATTCAAAGAAGGGACGGCTTTGCCATTCAGCTCATACTGATAAGGCGCAATACCGCCCTTGGCTGTTAACATCACACTGCCTTTATGGATGCCGTCGCATTGCATATCTGTTTTGGCGTTCATGTTCAGGTACAGCGGAGGTGATACTATGATATCTACAGGGTCCAGCTGATCAACGCAGCCGTTCATATCTGTCACCATGATGGCGTAGCTGCCTGTCTGCAGTTCCGAAAAGCGTCCGTCTGTACTCCGGATACTGTCTGCTGTCGTGTACAGATAGGGCAGGGTGCCGCCTGTTGCTTTTACCTGTATTTGTCCGCCGGCGTAAGCGCAGCCATTGGCATAGCTCTCCAGGCGCATTTGCAGTAGCGCGGGTTCTGTTACCGCCACATCCGCCTGTCTTATACAACCATTAACATCCTGCACGGCGATTGCATACTTATCTGCGCGCAGGTGGTCAAAGGTGCCTGTTTCCTCCCATCCGTCCATGTTCATGCGATAACGGTAAGGCGCGGTACCGCCCTGTGCCCCAATGGTAATACGGCCATCATCGCCGCCATAACAGCTTACCTGGTGGGTGCCGGCGGTAAATGCAAGGGGCAGTGGCGATCTTACCTGGGTGCTGACGCTGTCGGTACAACCTTTGGCGTCTCTTATCAGTACAAAATGCCTGCCGGCGGATAGCCCGGAGAACAGGGCGCTGTTCTGCCAGTGTTGGCTGCCGTCTATGCTGTATTGGTAGGGTGAGGTACCGCCGGTAGTGCTAATGCGGATACTGCCGTCTGATCGGTCGTGACAGCTGACGCTGTCGCTTTGCACGGTGTTGGTCAGCGTTGCGGGTTCCTGTACTTCGGCAGATAAGCTGGTGCTGCAGCCGTAACTATCTTTTACCAGCACTATATAATTACCTCCGGGCAAACCATCAATGGCGGGCTTGCTTTGCCAGTTAGCTCCGTTGTTGATACTGTATTTGTAGGGAGGAGCGCCTCCGTTAGCCGTTACCGTTATCGTGCCGTTGGATGCGCCATGGCAGCTGACGTCTGTGCTTTGCACACTGGCGGTCAGCAGTGTGGGTTGTCCCAGTGTGACCGTTAATGTGCCCTGGTTCCCCGCCTTGTCTTCAACCAGCACTGTGTAAGTTCCTGCGGGCTGGCGAAAATTGTTCTGTGTCTGCCAGCTGGCCCCATTATTAATGCTGAACCGGTAAGGCGGGGTGCCTCCCTGCGCTTTGACATTGATGGCGCCGTTGGCAGCTCCATAGCAGGAAGCGCCCCAAATGTCGGCAAACAGTTCCAGTGGCCTGGAAACGGCCATTACCACTGTAAGTCCGCGGCTGCAACCATTACGATCCTTCATCGTTACATGCTGCGTTCCCGTTTTGATATGACGGAAAACACCGCTGTCCTGCCAGTTTTTGCCAGCGTCAATGCTGAAAGCATAAGCAGGAACTCCACCACTTACATAAATGCTAAGGCTGCAATCAGTAGCGCTGTCAAAGCTGGCTGCCGAACTTGCAATAGACAGTGCAGCCGGTTCAGTTAAAGTGATTGGTCTGCGGATCATACACCCGTTGCTGTCTTTTACTGCCAGCTGATACACGCCTGCAGAAATACCTGCAAATTCCGGGTGCTGCTGCCAGGTCAATCCTGCGTTGTTGCTGTACTGATAGGGAGCCGTGCCACCCCGGGGCTGTATAACAATGCGGCCATTACAGGCGCCGTAGCAGGGAATATCATTTTGCCGGGTGGTCATGTCTAAGGCCAGTGGCGCCGTAATATCAACGGTAGCGCTGGCCACGCAGCCATTACGGTCTCTGACCTGAACGAGGTGTTCTCCCGGTGCCAGTTGTGTAAAAGCGGGCGACGTCTGCCAGCTGACACCTTTATCAACACTGTACTGGTAAGGTGTTGTTCCGCCGGATGCTTCTACTGTGATACGGCCGTCTTTTCCCTGGCTGCAGGTAACATCTTCGTGTTTGGAGCTGAGGCTCAGCGGGGGCGGCGCAGTAATGCTGGCGTTTACCTGGATCATGCATTCACGCTGATCCCTGATGTAAACCGTGTGGTTGCCGCTTTGTAATTCGTTGAAGCGGGCATCGTACTGCCAGTTTGGGCCATTGTCCAGGAAGTATTGGTAGGGTGGTGTTCCGCCGGATGTTGCTATGCTGATGCTGCCATTACCGAGGTCATAACAGCTGGCTGCAAATGGTTGTGCCACGGCCTTCAGGGCTGCAGGCGCAGTGAGTGTAATGTTTGCATTGGCTTTAACGCCCTCATTATCTTTTACGATGATCGTGTAACGGCCCGGACCTAAGTGCTCAAAATACCGGTCTGCCTGCCAGCTTTTGCCATCGTCCTTGCTGAACAGGTAAGGAGCGGTACCGCCGCTGGCCTGTGCGCTGATACTGCCGTCTGTACCACCAAAGCAGGAGATGGATCTTTGCGAAAGAGTGAGCGTCAGCATGGAGTCCTGCGTGGCTGCATCGGCAATCAGCGACATGGTACTGGAGGCTTTAAGAGGTATTTGTATGGCTGGCAGTAAAAGCATCAATACCGATAATATCCCTGAAAATATGCTGCTGAACACCACTGGTCTTGGCATAGGATCGTTACACATGAGGGTTTTTCATAGGCTTTTCAAAAATAGATAAAGTGTTTACGGTGGCAATCACCCATTCGTATCAAATCGGGTACGCTGCACCTGCTCTTTTGTAAGCAGACAATTTTCTTTCAATCAACTGCTCCAGCTCTCCCGCAGTGCATTGCAGTCCGCTGGCGCTGATACAGACCGGTGATCCGTAATTTTTAAAGTTCATACGCATTCCTTTCCTCGCAATGATATTCTTCTGTTGCAGGATGTAAGCTTCTGCATTCCTGATGATCAGCAGGATCAGTTTCTGGTTTACAACCGTTGTGGTGGTAATGAGCTGAACATCGCTCCAGGGAATATATCCGGCGGCTACGGGGCTGGAATGATCCGTAATGCCCTCATCATCTATCATCAGAGCAGGTTGATGCTGCAATAGTTTTCTGATGGCGAGGCCTGTTCCCAGCAACCCGAGTAGCAAAGCGCACAAGGCAGATCCGTTCCTGATAATGGGATGGTTGAGCAGGCCGGTGCCTTCATTGATGGGCGTCAGCAATATCCAGCATCCCAATACGGCAAATACAGCTGAAATAATAAGTAACCGGGATAGTTTTTTCCTGCTGAAGGGGATGGCAATACGGCCGGAACCGGTGTTATTCACAGGGATCATAGGATAGGTTTATATACACTAAAATACGCGAACGGCTTTTTCCGTGCAAATTATTTTAGCTCCTTATTTTACATATTATTAATATTGCAGGGTATTAATCCCCGGTATACCATGAACCTGCAGATATTCAGGAAATTATACGAGGAAGGGCTGATCTCCGGCAGCGCCTTTGAAAAGGTGAAGACAGCAGAAGAGCACCGGCATTTTTCCGTTCACTGGGAGCTGAAGGCATTGCTGTACCTGGGAGTATTACTGCTCAGCGGCGGGCTCGGGATCCTCATCTACAAGAACATTGATACCATTGGCCACCAGGCCATACTGGCTTTCATGGCCCTTATCTGCGCCGGGTGTTTTTACTACTGCTACAGGAAGAAAGCGCCTTTTTCGCACGTTAGGGTGGCATCGCCCGATGCTTTTTTTGATTACCTGCTGTTGCTGGCCTGCCTCACATTTATCAGCTTTATAGCTTACCTGCAATACCAGTATACCATCTTTGGCGATCATCTCAAACTGGCCAGCTTTGTGCCTATGATAGTGCTTTTTTTCTGCGCCTACTACTTTGATCATCTCGGTGTACTGAGCATGGCCATCACCAACCTGGCCGCCTGGATGGGTATTGTGGTTACACCCACCCGTATATTGAAACAGAACGATTTTCACAGCGGCGATCTTATTTATACGGCACTTTTGCTGGGCCTGATCCTGGTAGCGGCAGGAGAGATCAGCAGGTGGAAGAACATCAAACAGCACTTCAGGTTCACCTATATTAATTTCGGTGCGCACGTTCTGTTCATCGCCGCGATAGCGGGAATGTTCCATTTCAGGAGCCTGTACCTGCTCTGGTTCCTGCTGCTGCTGGGTGTTGCCGCTTATTTTTACCGGCTTTCCAACCGGGAGCGCTCTTTCTATTTTCTATTGATACTTACCTTGTATTCGTATATCGGTATCGTTTATGTTGCATCAGACCTGCTATTTGTGCAGTTCAGGGCTTCCGATATGGGACCGTTATACCTGGCCCTTGGATTTTATATCTGTTCTGCCATCGCTATGATCCGTTTCCTCATTCACCACAACAAAAAGTTTAAAGCTGATGATCGCCTATAACAGGGAATGGCTGGATAATGCCGCATTACAGGAGGAAGCTGAATATGCTCATAAAGAAGGATGCATTTCTGCAGAAGAAAAAGCGCGTATTGCTGCGGCATATCCGTCGGGGTTTTACACACCCAATCCTTTTATCCGCAGTGGCCTTTTCCTCCTCACTGCTGTGATCGTACTGTTTTCGCTGGCTTTCTGTTGTCTCATTTTTATGGCGGGGATCGAGAAAGCCTGGCGTGTATTGGTGTTCATGTTCGGCCTCGGCGTTTACACGGTACTGGAAATTTTTATAAAAGATAAGCAACATCATCGATCCGGCGTAGACGATGGTTTATTGTGGATGAGCGCCATACTGCTGTTGGGTGTCTTCAACATTGATGTCGACATACCTGCCTGGATGCATTGCGGCATGATCTTCCTGGCAGCCGGATATGCTACCCTGCGCTTTGCCGATATGATGATGTCTGCCTGCGCCGTTCTCGCTTTCCTCGGCGTGCTGTTTTACCTCTATCTCGAAACCGGCAGCATAGCCCGCGTCACGGTACCTTTTGTTGTGATGATCGCCTCCCTGCTGATCTATCAACTGGCGCGGCGATGGTGCCGCAATGAAAAGTGGCGTCACTATACCAACTGTTTCGCTGCTGCTGAGATCAGCTCACTCATCACCCTTTACCTCGCCGGTAACTACTTTGTAGTCCGCGAAGTGTCCAACGAGATGTTCGGCCTTCACCTGCTTCCCGGTCAGTCTATTCCTGCCGGCTGGCTGTTCTGGACAACCACCATCCTCATTCCCATCATCTATCTGGTCCTGGGAATCCGTCAGAAGAACATCAGCCTCCTGCGTATAGGCCTGTTGCTCGCTGCCGCTTCCATCTATACCATCCGTTACTACTACAGCATTTTATCCATCGAAGCAGCTATGACCCTTTGCGGCGGACTGCTCATCGCCGTTGCCTATACGCTGATCCGCTATCTGCATACGCCTAAACACGGCTTCACCTATCAGCCGGTGAATCACGCACAACTCTTTGAACGCCTACAGGCAGAATCCCTTATCATCACAGAAACCTTTTCTACTCCGCAGGCGCCCGCCCGCAATACTGACTTTAAGTTTGGTGGCGGTACTGGTGGCGGCGGGGGAGCGGAAGGGGCGTGGTGAGGGCCAGCGGGGCGGATGCTTAATGCTTACTCTTACAGCCAGCCGCTCTGCCCGCTTTGAAATTCCGCTAAAAAACATTCAGCAAACAACAATAGCTAAGACAAGACAGCAGGAACGTTTACAACGCTAACCACGTAACAATAAGATAACATTAAACTGCTTCCTTTGCAGTCAATATGAACTTGTTACGTCTTTTCCTGATCATTGCCTGGTTTCCGCTGCCAGTGTTCGCGCAGCAGGAGCGCTCACTGAAACTTCGCCAGTTTGAGCCAGGTACTCATCTTCAGCAAACGCAATTCACCGATGCTGGTTTTTTGCAGCTGAAAGCGGCTTACAACAAAGCCATCGCGCAGCAAGACCTGGCGTCCGCGGCTGCCAGTCTGCAGCAGATGGGCCGCCGCTGTTTTCACCTGGGGCATTATCCCCAGTCGCTCGACTTTTACCTGCAGGCGGGCGAACTATTCCGCCAGACAGGCCGCATGAACGCCCTGGCCGGGAACCTGGACGACATCGGCACCTTGTATTACTACAACCGGCAACCCGCGATGGCCAAAAAGCAGTATGAAGGGGCCCTGCTGATTTACAGCCGTGAGAAGAACAAAGCAGGTATGGCCGCCACCCTTGGGAAGATCGGCCACCTGTATGAAAAACAGCAATCCTATGATAGCGCGTTCCTTTTTCAACGCCAGGCGCTGGCACAATACCTGCAGCTGGATGATCGGCAGGGCATGGCCAAGATCTATGAAAATATAGGCAGCATACACGAAGACCTGGCCCGTTATGATTCTGCAGGATATTACTTTCAACAGGCCCTGCAGTTGAACAGGGCTATTGCCGATGATACCGCCAGTATTGAAGTGCTCAACAACCTGGGCGATGTACTGCGTAAAACAGGCCGCTACCGCGAAGGGTTATATCAGACACAGCAGGCCCTGGTCCTGGCCCGGAAAGTGAATGAGCCCTACCAGGTGAGCGGCGCCTACCGCGACATGGCCAAAGCCTACCACCTGCTTGGCAGCCACGATAGCGCCTACTATTACCTGGAACTTAGCCGCAGTCACCTGCTGGACATCTATTCAAAGGAAAGCAGCAGGCAGGTGGCACTGCTGCAAACCATGTATGAACTGGAGAAAAAGAACCGCGAGATAGACGGGTTCACCAACACCCGCAGGGTTACCCGCATTACTACCCTGGCAGTGATCATTGTAGTTGTGCTGCTCATTGTGCTGGGCACCGTCATCATCAGCCGGCAGCGCCTGAAGATCAGGCATGCGGAGATACTGGCCCGGCAGGATAAACAGCAATTCGAATCGCAGAAAGAGAAGATGCAGACAGAGCTGGAACACCGGAAAATGGAGCTCTCCGCCCATACGCTGCACATCATACAGAAGAACCAGCTGCTGGAACAACTGCAGCAGCGCCTGGACGAACTGGTGAAAGATGACCGCCGCGACCAAAAAAAGCAACTGAGGCAATTACAGCAACAGATCAACCACAGCTTCCATCATGATCACTACTGGGAGGAGTTCAGCAACATGTTTGAACAGGTTCATCACGCCTTCTATAATAACCTGAAAAAATACTGCGATAAACTAACACCTGCAGATCTGCGCCTGGTAGCCCTGCTGAAAATGAACCTGCCTTCCGGAGACATTGCCACCCTGCTGAGCGTTTCGCAGGACAGCCTCCGGGTAATGCGCTACCGCCTCAGGAAAAAACTGAATATAGATGAGAACCTCACTGCGTTTATTCAGTCGCTTTAAAGTTAGTTTGAGGTTTGAGGTTTGAGGTTTGATGCAGGTTACAGGTTCTCAGCAGGTCAACAGCCTGAACATCTAATTTCTAACAAACCTCAAGCCTCATATTTTCAGACGCTTAACAATTCCTTAATGGCTTTTTTGTTACGGAACCCTGAATTGATAATCAGATAATTATGGCTTATTTGTTCACGTTGTTGCCACTATGTATATGCTTACTGTAACGCTGTTTCCTTTTTGTTACGCCCCGGATCTTGGCAGTGGGTCCGCAGCTTTGCACTTTTGCCCGGGATAAAAAACATACAAGCAATGAAACGATTATTACTATTGTCTGTAATGACCCTGTTATTAAAGACGCTCACCTTTGCGCAGGATGCAGGCCTGGTAACAGGTACGGTGACAGATAAGAACCAGGGGCTTTCACTGCCGGGCGCTACGCTCAAGCTCAGCCCCGGTAATCATTATACGGTATCCAACCAGTTCGGGAGATATGAGTTCCTGGATGTACCGGCGGGCAGCTATACCATTACGATCACTTACCTGGGTTATCAGCAGGCCAGCCAGCAGGTTACAGTAAGCGCCGGTAAAACATCGGAAGTGGATTTCCGGCTGGCAGACCGCCAGATTGCAGGTAAGGAAGTGGTGATCATGGGTGACCGTCTTCGCGGCCAGGCACGCGCCCTGAACCAGCAGAAGAATAACCCGAATATTACCAATATCGTTTCTGCCGACCAGATAGGCCGTTTCCCGGATGCCAATATCGGCGATGCAATAAAACGTATTCCCGGTATCACCATGCAGAATGACCAGGGTGAAGCAAGGAATATCATTATCCGCGGACTGGCCCCGGAGCTCAATTCCGTTACCATGAACGGAGACCGTATCCCTTCTGCAGAAGGGGACAACCGCCGCGTACAGATGGACCTTATTCCCTCAGACATGATCCAGACCATTGAAGTAAATAAAACGCTTACGCCCGATATGGATGCTGATGCCATTGGTGGATCCGTGAACCTGGTTACCCGCGCCGCGCCTAATGGTCCTCGCCTGTCGGCTACTCTGTCTGGCGGCTTCAATCCCATTCGCAGCAAACCGCTGTATACCGGCTCCCTGGTGCTGGGCAACCGTTTCTTTAACAGCAAGCTGGGCGCAGTGCTCAGCGCCTCTTACAATAACAATGATTACGGTTCTGACAATATCGAGGGGGCCTGGCTGAAGGATGATCACGGCAATGTGTACCTGGAAGAAATGGAAATACGCAAATATGATGTACAGCGCATCCGCAGAAGCGCTGCTGCTGCACTGGATTATAAGATCAACTCCCGTCATACGCTTTACCTCAACGGGATGTACTCCTGGCGGGATGATCGTGAGAACCGCTTTGCCTATCGCCTGAAAGATATTGAGCCCGTGTATGACGATAATGAGCAGCTAACTGCTTATACCGGTTCGCTCAGCCGCCAGAACAAGGGAGGCATCAACGGTGGCCGTAATAAGGGCCGGCGACTGGAAGACCAGCGCGTGCAGAATTATTCTCTCAGGGGAGAACACCTGCTGAGTCCCAAGGTAGACCTCGACTGGGCAGTGTCTTACTCCATAGCAGGAGAGCGCCGTCCGCATGAACGGTATATGGAATTTGTGGCGGAAGATGTGCCCATCACCCTGCAGCTGGCAGACTCCCGTCATCCCTTTGCTTCATCCAATGCTAATACGCCTGAGAACTTTGCGTTTGACGGTCTTACAGAGAACAATGATGATACGAAGGACAAAGAGCTGGGTATGAAACTGAACCTGCGCTTCCCTTTCAGCGTGATCGGCGGACAGAAAGGCCGTTTCCGTTCGGGCGTCCGCGTTCGTATCAAAGACAAGGAAAGGAACAACAATTTCTTCGAATACGATCCGCTGTCGCCTGTCGGCAATTTATCCACCCTGCCCGGTGTAACCTGGGATGGTCAGCATTTCCAGCCGGGATCGCAGTATGTACCCGGGGCCTTTGTCAGTAAGGATTACCTGGGCGGCCTTGACCTGAAAAATCCCGCCGTGTTTGAAGAAAAGGAGGAACCTTCCGAATACCTGGCCGTTAACTATCACGCAAGAGAAACCATAACGGCAGGGTATATACGCTGGGATCAGGACTTCTCAGCGAAGCTGTCGATGATTGCCGGTGTGCGGCTTGAGAACACCCATACGGATTATACAGGTAACGTGGTGCAGGAAGAAGAAGAGCTGGCAGGCGAGCGCAGTATAAAGAACAGTTATCTGAACGTGTTGCCCGGACTAACCTTCAGGTATAAGGCTTCCAATGATCTTGTGCTCAGGGCGGCTGTTACCACGTCTATTGCCCGTCCCAACTATTACGATCTTGCACCTTATGTAAGCAGCGTGGCAGACGATGAGCAGCTCAATGCCGGTAACCCGCAGTTAAAGGCGGCTTATGCCTGGAACTTTGACTGGATGGGCGAATACTACTTCAGATCCGTTGGCATCCTTTCCGGTGGTGTTTTCTATAAGCGTATTAATGATTTCATCTACGTGTTCCGGGATCAGCAATACACTACGGAGAAATTCGCGGCAGACTATCCCAAACTGGCTAATCCCGTGCCCGGTGGATCAAATTGGGTGTATATCCAGTCCCGCAATGGTGATAACGTGAACGTATATGGTTTTGAACTGGCCCTGCAGCGTCAGCTGGATTTTCTGCCCGGCCTGCTGAAAGGCATTGGGGTGTATCTTAACTATACTTACACCAAATCCAGCGCGGACGGTATCTATAACGGGGACGGTGAAAAGCGCAGTGGAACAGCCCTCCCGGGTACTGCGCCTCATATGTTTAACGCATCTCTCTCTTATGAGAACCCGCGTTTTACAATCAGGCTCTCAGGCAACTATACTGCTGCCTACCTGGATGAACTGGGCGGTGATGATTTCGCCGACCGTTACTACGACCAGCAGTTCTTTCTTGATGCCAATGCATCGTACAGGATAGTGCAGCGTTTGCGCATTTTCGGGGAAGCGAACAACCTTACTAACCAGCCCTTACGTTACTACCAGGGTGTTGCTTCGCGTACGGCTCAATTGGAGTACTACCGGCCCAGGTATAATTTCGGACTTAAGTTTGACCTTTAATCAGCGGGGATATGAATAACAAACATGTAAAATGTGCGGCCGCATGGTGGATGTGCGCAGCCGCTGCAGCTTGTAATCCAGGCCATACCGCGCCCCAGGCAGATGCACTTAAACCCGTGGTGGTTACGGCAGCGGTGCGACACGACAGCGATGATCCGGCTATCTGGATCAACCCCGCAGATACGGCCGCCAGCCTGGTGCTGGGTACCGACAAAGATTCAGATGGTGCATTGTATGTATTTGACCTCCAGGGAAAAGTGCTGCGTAAAGTAAGCGGGCTTAAACGCCCGAATAACGTAGATGTAGCCTACGGTTTAAGGGTCAATGGCCAGTTTCTTGATATCGCCGTTACCACGGAGCGTGAGACCAACAGTCTGCGTGTTTTCCGCCTGCCGGATATGCAGCCGCTGGATGCCGGTGGCATACCTGTGTTCGAAGGCGAGCAGGATCGTTTGCCGATGGGCGTTGCATTATACACGCGTCCTGCTGATACAGCGATCTTTGCCATCGTAAGCCGTAAAACCGGCCCGGCGGATGGATACCTCTTCCAATACCGTTTGCAGGACAATGGTAAAGGAGGTGTAACGGCAATGCTTGTACGGAAATTCGGACAATACAGCGGTAAAAAGGAAATAGAAAGTATTGCGGTAGATAATGAGCTGGGCTTTGTCTATTATTCTGATGAACAGGCAGGCGTTCGCAAGTATTATGCAGACCCGGACAGGGGAGGGGCGCAGCTGGCTTTTTTTGGCCGCCAGGATTTTATGCTGGACAATGAAGGGATCAGCATCTATAAAACAAGCGATAGCAGCGGTTATATTCTGGTATCAGACCAGGAGGCCAACGCTTTCAATGTATATCGCCGTGAAGGCGATTCCGGCGCTCCTCACCAGCATACCTTGCTGAAGAAGATACCTGTATCTGCCATCAACAGCGATGGATCTGAGGTAACGAATATTCCCCTGGGAACTGATTTTCCCAGCGGCCTGTTTGTGGCCATGAGTACGGACCATACCTTTCATTACTATGACTGGAGACAGTTGGAACGCCTGATCAGATAAAGCGCTGGCACTGGTCCTTGTCTTACTGATTAAAAAAGCCGTTTGCCCTGGTTATGGCCAGCAGGCAAACGGCTCTTTGGCGGTTTCGATAGTATTTTTAGCAGCGCTCTCTTTGCGCGCTCTATGCTTTCGGTATGCTTCTGGCGTATTTGTTAAAAAAGTATCAGCCCTGCAACTGGTTGGCGATGATGAAGTTGATCAGCTCATCCTGCTGAATGGCCGCCCGCTGGCAGGCATCCTGGATATCCTCGCGGGATACGTTGGCTGCAAAGGATTTTTCCTTCAGCCTTTTTTTAACGCCCTTGAGGTCCATGCCATCATAGCCACCCGGCCGCATAAGAGAGTAGGCGTGTATCAGGCCCGATAGCTCATCAAAGGCATAGAGCATCTTATCCATCTTGCTGACGGGTTCCACCCCGAAATACCGGGGGCCATGGGAGGCAATGGCGCGGATCACTTCGGGGCAAACGGCGCGTGCTTCCAGCTCTTTAATGATCTTGTGGCAATGCTGTTCGGGCCAGAGGTCCCAGTCGGCATCGTGGAGCAGTCCTGCCAGCTCCCATCGCCACTGTGCGGCAGCGTCCAGACCTTCTTTCTCTGCTGCCCAGCGGCCCATGAGCCGGGCCACCTGCCGCATGTGCAGCTGCAGCCTTTCATTTTTCACCCAATCCTGTAACAGGGCTTCCGCTTCTTCCCGGCTGAGGGAATTGCCTGAATTGGCCGGGCTGCCGAATTCAGTCCTTCCTAAAGGTATTATTTCCATGACATATGTTTTATGCGCTTAATGTTTTTTCAGCCATTTTTCGAGTAGTCCCGGCCAGGCTTCTGCGGCAGCATTACCGGACCGGAGCCCATATCCATGTCCGCCCTGGGCGTAAAAATGCAGCTCTACCGGTACTTTAGCGTCCCTAAGGGCGCCCGCCATTACCAATGCACTGTTGCCATAGGGATCATCTGCTGTGGCAAACAGGAACATAGGCGGCGTTTGGGCATTCACCTTCAGTTCAGGAGTGAGACTGCGTGAGGGCCCCTGGTCCAGGTAGGCAGGATAGATCAGTACGGCAAAAGCAGGTTTGCAGGACAGCTTATCCGCGTCATCTACCGGTGGATAGGTGTTTTGATCGTATAGCGTGCTTACTCTCGCGCTCAGGCTGCCGCCGGCAGAAAAGCCCATTACCCCTGTGCGTTCCGGCTGCAGCTGCCATTGCGCAGCCCGCTGGCGTACCAGCCGTATGGCCCGTTGTACGTCCTGCAGGGCGCCTGCCTCTTTCTTAGGCACGCGGTATTGCAGCACAAAGGCTGTATAACCCAGGCTGCAGAGCCATTGCGCTATTTCTTCACCTTCCAGGTTAATGGCCAGGATATTATAACCGCCGCCCGGGCATACCACGATACCGGTATGCAGGTTAGCAACACCGGCCTTTGGCGTATATACACTGAGGATAGGATCCGTTACATCGCTCAGGCGCGTAACGCCCCGGCTGCTATCGGGCGTTTGTACTGCGGGGTGTTTAGGCGCCGTTTCTCCGGGAACGCTTCCCGGCCATAAATGAATGGTAGAGGATGCTGTGGGTGTCTGTGCGAATGCTGACAGGTTCATTATGATGCAAAATAGCCATAAAGGGTGTTTCATAAAGTGGAATTTTTTCCATGCCTAAAATACAAATAAAGGTGAAACATGCTCCCGGTACCCTTTTTGTTCTACATCTGCTGTAAACATTATTACAGGACCAAAACAAACAACGGTTATGAAATTACCAATGGCAAGTTTCGTAAATACAGCAGGCAGGCTGTGCCTGGTAGCACTCACGGCGTGGACACTCCAGGCCTGTGGCAGTGGCGCCGGTACACGGGATGCTGTAGACAGCGCTCAGGATGTTAACGACACCACCGCTGCGGTGGATGATGAGTCAGCAGATTTTGCTGTGAAAGCAGCCAGTGGCGGATTAATGGAAGTACAGCTGGGCGATATTGCACAACAGCAGGCAGCTGGTACCCGCGTAAAAGACTTCGGCAACATGATGGTGCGCGATCACTCTAAAGCCAATGACGAGCTGAAATCGCTGGCAGTCACTAAAAATATTACCCTTCCTGACAGCGTAGGTGCTGAGCATAAACAACATATAGACGACCTGAAGAAGAAGAAACGCGGTGAATTTGACCAGGCTTATATCGACATGATGGTTAACGACCACAAGGAAGACGTAGACATGTTTGAAAAGGCCGCCAACAACCTGAAAGACCCGGATCTGAAGGCCTTTGCTGCCCGCACCTTACCCATTCTGAGGGGACACCTTGACTCTGCCAGAGCCATCCAGGAGACACAGAAAAAGCAGATGAACAATAGCAACCGGCCGGAGGCACTCGGCAAATAAATGAATAATGAATAATTAGTAAAGTTTCCGCTTATTAATAATGAATAGTTAATAATTAAAGCCACCAGTATCTCTCTGGCCCCGCCCTTAATTATTAATTATTCATTATTAATTAATTACTGTTTGACCAGTTCAATCTCACAACTCACCCTTACATCCTCCGCCACCACCAGACCCCCGGCTTCAGTGAGGGCGCTCCAATTGAGACCAAAATCTTTACGGTTGATCTTGCCGTTGACGGTGAATCCTGCACGGGTATTGCCCCAGGGATCCTTGATGACGCCGCCGAATTCCACACCGAAGGTGACAGACCTGGTAGTATTGCGAATGGTAAGGTCGCCTGTTACATTGTAGGAGCCATCATTATCTACCGATTCATATTGTTTTGGCACAAACCGGATCCTGGGAAAGGCATGATCATCAAAGAAATCAGGAGAGCGCAGGTGGCGGTCTCGCTCGTCATTACCTGTATAGACGCTGGCGGTATCTGCCGTGAAAACACCTTTGGCTGTGGTAAAATCTTCGCCTTCAGTTTCCACCTGCAGGTCAAACTTCCCGAAGTGGCCGGAAACATTGGTGATCATAAGATGTTTCACCTTAAAACCAATAGTGCTGTGTGCAGGGTCGATAATCCATTTATTGGTTGCCATACAATTACTTTTTAATGAATTTACTTATCAAATCCCACATACCAAATTCCAAATACCAGATTCCAAAGTGGAAAAAGCGTGTAACTCCATTGGGTAGCGTAAAACCTGAGTTTTGGATTTTGGAATTTGGTATTTGGATTTTCATAAGTAATTTCATTTCCGAATGTATGCCATCGTTGATATCGAGACTACCGGCGGACATGCCAGTGCCAATGCCATTACTGAGGTTGCCATATTTGTGTATGATGGTGCAGAAGTGGTAGAGGAGTACCATACACTGGTGAATCCCGGCAGGTCTATCCCGTATTATATTCAGTCGCTCACCGGCATTACGGATGAAATGGTAGCAACAGCGCCGGATTTCGGGTCGGTAGCTCCGGAGATCTACCGGCTGTTGCATGATAAGATCTTCGTTGCGCATAATGTCAATTTTGACTACTCTTTTCTTCAGTATCACCTGGCTGCCTGCGGTTATGAGATGCGGTGTAAGAAGCTGTGTACGGTAAGGCTGGGACGTAAGATCGTACCCGGACTGCCATCTTACAGCCTGGGTAATCTTTGCCGCTCGCTGGAGATACCGGTGCAGCAACGTCACCGGGCGGCGGGGGACGCCGCCGCAACTGTACGCCTGTTTGCCTTGCTATTACAGCGCGATACGAAAGACGCCATTGCAAACGCCCTGAAGGTCGGTTCCAAGGAGCAGTTTCTGCCGCCTAATTTACCACCGGAGCAGGTGATCCAGTTGCCAGGCACTCCGGGCGTATATTATTTTCATGACCAGAAGGGAAAGGTGGTATATGTAGGCAAGGCCCGTAACCTGCGTAAACGGGTGAACAGCCATTTTACCGGTAATAATGCCGGGCCTAAACGGCAGGAGTTCCTGCGTAATATTTATAGCATTTCCTACGAAGTAACGGCTACAGAGTTGATGGCCAATATACTGGAGTCTGTGGAGATAAAACGGCTATGGCCCATATATAACTACGCCCAGAAACATGTGGAGTTCAGTTATGGGTTTTATTGTTTTGAAGACCAGGAGGGGTATCTGCGCCTGGCAATAGAGAAGAAAAGAAAGTACACCACGCCGATGCATGTGTTTAAGCTGCTGGTAGAAGGGCACCAGCTGCTGCGTAACCTGATCAGGCGTTTTGAGCTGTGTCCGCGCCTGTGTTTTTTACAGAAAGGTAACGGGCCATGTATCCCGCTGCAGGAACATACCTGCCATGGTGCATGCGAAAAGAAGGAAGCCCCTGACCTGTATAATCAACGGGTACAGGAAGCAGTGGTTTGGTTGCAGGAACAACAGCCCTCTTTTGTGATCCTGGATCACGGAAGGGATGCAGATGAGCAAAGTTGTATCCTTATGGAAAAAGGGCGGTTCTACGGCATGGGATACGTTCCCCGGGACATTGCCGTTACAGGCAGCCATCAACTGAAAGAATGGCTTACCCCTTATCCCGAAAATGAATACATTCTAAACCTGCTCCGGCAATATGCTGCCGGTAAAACCACCCGTTTAATGTCTTTGGATACTTAACGTTGCACGTTGAACGCTCAATGCGTAACGCTTAACACGCTGATAGCGTTCAGCGTTTAGCTTTCAGCCTTCAGCGTAAAAAAGGTTAAAGGCAATGCGGTTTGACCGTATCTACATTCCTTTCATGCCTCGCTTTCACAAATAGGTTGCCTCGCTATAATAATATGATTGTCCCTTACTTAGTGAAAAACCGCAATGCCTTACTTACCTGTTTGTTTGGCCAAGCGCCTGATGTTAACCGATTACTGTTGCTGTAAAAGGAACTTCACAGGCAGCTCATAGTACACGTTTACAACGCGGCCTTCGTACTCTACCGGGGAGAATTTCAGCTGAGCAGCTGCATCGAGTGCGGCTTCTTCCAGTCCGTAACCCAGTTTGGTCAGGGCCTGCAGTTCGCTGATCTTACCTTTGGTGTCAACGATAAAGGATACATACACCGTACCGGTGATACCGTTCTCTTTCGCTTTGAAGGGATACTTCAGGTTAGCGTACAGGGAAGCGGTAGCATCCGCCAGTTGCTGTCTCTGTGCAGAAGTGTAGGTTACTACACTGAACACAGTGTCAGGCTTGCTGTTGCGTGAACGGATGTAGTAAGCGTCGGCAACGATGTTGTCCTGGATGGTGTAGCCATGTTGTACCTGCTTTGAATCGAAGTAGGTATAAGACCACCGGCCGGGTTTCAACAGGTTTTCGCCGCCTTCACCGTTCAGTTGCAGGAAGGTGTTGGTTCCGTTTTCAGCCTTGTTGATAATAAAACGAATCGCACCGTTCTTGTAATAAACGGTATCATTAGACGCCTTCAATTGTAGGGAGCAGCAAAGCGTCATAATAAATAAAACGGCTGCTCCTGAAAATTGCTTCTTCATAGGTCGTTTGTTTTATTGATAAAGGATTTGTTATACATACATAAACAATCAATTAAAGTGCGTTTTCTCTGATACCGTGCTGTTGCTATTCCGGGAAAGCGCTTTTATCAATCCCCGGTATGATCCTCAACGCATTCTTATAGTATATCTTTTTTAAGATCCCATCTGGCAACTCCATCCCGTACAACCGCCAAAAGGCATGGTATTTCTTGTGGTATGGAAAATATTCGTCCCCTGTTTCGAGCACCCGGAAATACGTGGCATATTCCGAGGGCACCCATGAATCTTTCCCGAACAGGATGCGGTCCTGGTATTTTTCGAAGAACTGACGGGCCATTTTGGGTTGTCTTCCCAGTTCTGCTATGATAGCCCCGAATTCTACATACATGTTCGGTATCTCCTCCATCAACGAGCTCAGTTTGGACAGGTCATTTGCATACCAGCCAAAATGTGCATTTATATAAGTTGTGCGCGGATGTTTTTTAAACATCCTGTGCTGTTCTTCAATGATCTGTTCCCAGGGCGCGGGGTTATCTGCACCGCGCTGTCTGCCGGGATGTGTAGCCAGCTCCAGCCACCTTTCATTATGCTCATCCATAGCGTCCCAGAAAGGAGCGGGGTCTGCTGCATGGATCAGTACGGGTATGCCGAGCGCACCGCATTTGTCCCATATAGCGTCCAGCCGTGGGTCATCTATAGCTACCCGTTTACCGGTATTATCCTTAACGCTCAGCCCAAGGTTCTTAAAGATCTTCAATCCGCCGGCGCCATTCTTCACATCCTCTTCCAGCTGCTGTACGGCTTTTTCGGTCCAGCCATTGCTCCCGATGCCTTTGAAGTCAATATTGGCAAACACAATGAAGCGTTTGGGTGCATGGGCCTTAATATTGTCGGTCATCTTTTTGAGCGAGCTGCCGTTGCCGCCGCTCAGATTGACCATCACCTGCATGTGCAGTTGATCCATTTCTTTTGTCAGCGAGGACAGGTCCTGGGAGCTCATGCCCCATTGGTGGTTGTGAACATCTATAAACGGGTACCTGGCTCTGCTGAGCGGATGTTCCGGCACCTTTAAGGTGGAAACCGGCTCATATTTTTCAAAGTCCATGTGGGCGTTATTGCCCGCCTGTCCTTGAGCGCAGCCTGCAGCGACCATACCCGCCCATACCAATAATGTCTGCCTTCGCATCATCCGGTTGAATACAAATTCACGTCTCAAATTACAAATATTTAATGAATAAGAATAATTTATATACTTTTTTTTCATTTTTTATTTATTTATGCCATATGAAAACCTGCCGTTTATGGAGGTAAGTGACTTGTAATCATATATTTTTGTATGTAATATATCATGCGTAAAAATTTTTTTTAGGGCTTCAAGTGAAAAAGTAATCCCCATTCCATAATAATATAGGTTCCTGCGTTATTTTTGCGCTTCATCGCAGTCATTAGTTATTAGCTGTCAGTCATTAATAAATGATCCTGGAGGGGTCTCCACTATAATCAGCTAAGGGCTATTAATTGACGATTAACGATTTACAACTTATTTTACTTAATTCATAATTTTTCTAACTGATGTTGACATCCGATTTCAAATTTCCGGGACAAACCGCCTTTTATAAGGGGAAAGTACGCGACGTGTACACCATCGATGATAAGTGGATGGTAATGCTGGTAAGCGACCGTATCTCAGCATTTGATGTGGTGCTGCCGAGACCCATCCCTTACAAGGGGCAGGTACTGAACCAGGTGGCTGCTATTATGCTGGAAGCTACGAAGGACATTGTGCCTAACTGGGTAAAGTCTGTACCCTTACCAAATGTAACCATAGGGGTGAAATGTGAAACCTTCCCCGTGGAAATGGTAGTACGTGGCAACCTTACCGGCCATGCCTGGAGAACTTACAAGAGTGGTAAACGGGAACTTTGCGGTGTACCGCTGCCCGAAGGCATGAAAGAGAACGACTTTTTCCCTTCTCCTATCATTACGCCAACTACCAAAGCGCATGAAGGCCATGATGAGGATATCAGCCGGGAAGAGATCATCAAACAAGGCCTGGTAAGCGAAGCGGATTACAGCAGGCTGGAAAAATATACCCTGGCGCTGTTTGAACGTGGCAAGCAACTGGCCGCAGAACGCGGACTGATACTGGTAGATACCAAGTATGAATTTGGCAAGATCGGAGATACCATCTACGTGATAGACGAAGTGCATACCCCGGATTCTTCCCGCTACTTCTACGCCGAAGGGTATGAAGAGAACCAGCGCGCCGGCAAACAACAACGCCAGCTGAGCAAGGAGTTCGTACGGGAATGGCTGATGGAAAATGGTTTCCAGGGTAAAGACGGCCAGCAGGTACCCGAGATGACCGACGAGTTCGTCAACAGCGTGAGCGAACGCTATATCGAGCTGTTCGAGAACATCACCGGCCGGAAATTTGTGAAGGAGAATGTGACGAAGGAAGAAACGGAGCAGAAGATCATTGAGACCTTAAAGACGTTGTAGTGGCTTATTGCCGCAAGTACCCCGGCCTTAAGTCTCCCATGACTTAATCAGGGGCGTGGCACAATAAGCTATTCACAGTGCGGGGCTATGGGGTAATCTTCCGGCATCATCTTTCGGGAGATCGCATCATCGCCCCGCTCTTTTTTCCCTACCTTTGCTGCTGTAATTATACATGTAATTAAACCTGTAATCCATTGAGGCATCTCGCAGCGCTTAATATATATTTTGTAAAATATAAATGGCTTTTTACACTGGGGCTGTTATTTACGTCGATCTCCATTGTATTCAGTGTATTCCAGCCTGTTATGGTAAGGCAGATCTTTGACCTGCTGGCCCAGAACTTAGACAACTACCGTATCATCGGGGATACCGGTATCAAAGGTATTTTCCGTGCGGATTTCTCCCGTGTACTGGCCTTTTACGGCATCACCATCCTGCTTTCCGCCCTGCTCAGTGGCTTTTTTATGTTCCTGCAGCGGCAAACACTTATCGTGATGAGCCGCCATATAGAATACGACCTTAAGAACGATATTTATCAGCATTACCAGATTCTGGACCTTAATTTCTTTAAAATGCACCGTACCGGCGACCTGATGAGCCGGATCACGGAAGACGTGTCACGCGTACGGATGTACGTAGGACCTGCCATCATGTACGCCGCCCGTACCGTTATCATGATGGTCATCATTATTTACCTGATGGTGAAGGTGAATCTTACCCTTACCTTATATACATTGTCGCCGCTGCCCTTGCTTGCGCTCACCATTTATTATGTAAATCACATCATACATCGCAAAAGCGAGCGGATCCAGGCCCAGCTTTCCAACCTGACCTCCATTGCCCAGGAATCCTACTCCGGTATCCGGGTGATTAAGTCCTACGTACAGGAAGAATCTACCACCCGGCATTTTGAACAGGCCAGCGAAGAATACAAGCGCAGCACTGTCAGCCTGGCAAAAACAGACGCCCTGTATCAGCCCGCCATGTCGCTCATGATCGGGCTCAGTGTGATCCTTACCATTTTTATTGGCGGCTGGCAGGTAATCCGCGGAAATATCACCGTGGGCAACCTGGCTGAGTTCGTGATCTATGTGAACATGCTCATCTTTCCCTTCTTTTCTATTGGATGGGTGGCTTCCATGATCCAGCGTGCGGCGGCCTCACAGCAGCGCCTGAATGAATTCCTGCAAACCAGGCCGGAGATCAGGGACAGTGCAGATGCCAGGGAAATCAGCCTGCAGGGGGATATCCGTTTTGAGCACGTGTCTTTTACCTACCCGCATACAGGTATACAGGCCATTAAGGATTTTAATCTGAGTATCAGGCCGGGGCAGAAAGTGGCGGTGATAGGCCGTACCGGTTCCGGGAAATCCACGCTGGCGCAGCTACTATTGCGCATGTACGACCCGCAGGAGGGAAGGGTATTGCTGGATGGGCACAATATCCGCGAACTGAAGCTGGAAAACCTTCGCAGCCAGATCAGCTATGTACCGCAGGATGTATTCCTGTTCTCAGATAATGTTGCCAATAATATCAGTTTCGGAGCGCCTGCCGCCACCCGTGAAATGGTGCAGAAGGCTGCCCGCCAGGCTTCTGTGGAAAAAGACATCCTTGGTTTCCGGGAAGGTTTTGACACAGTAATAGGGGAGCGGGGAGTAACTTTGAGCGGTGGCCAGAAACAGCGTATCTCCATTGCCAGGGCGCTGATCATGGATCCGAACATTTTGGTGTTCGACGATTGCCTGTCTGCCGTAGACGCCCGTACTGAAAAAGAGATTATCGGTAACCTGTACGCCTATCTGAAGGATAAGACGGCTATTATTATTACGCACCGCATATTTGCACTGTTTGAATTTGACAAGATCATTGTGCTGGATGATGGCAGGATCGTGGAAACGGGTACGCATGAAGAATTAATGTCATTGAACGGATATTATGCAGAGCTGTATACACGCCAGCAATCGGGAGAAGAAGAATCTGTAAGTGAATAGTACTCATTTTTTTATATATACCGGTAACCCCTTATCGCCCAGAGTTTTCCATCTGTTGATAAAATCATTTAAAATTATTTTGATATTTGTAAAACAATAGTATATTTGTTGCTTATTGAATAACAGGATTGATTCGTTAACACTTAAATCTATCAACTGTGGCGTACGAAAACAACAATCAACAGGAAAGAAACAACGACAGCATCTTTTCTAAACGATTGAAAGCGGGTAAAAGAAGAACGTACTTCTTTGATGTAAAGACCACTCGGGGGAACGACTACTTTCTGACGATCACAGAAAGTAAGAAGCGTTTCAATGACAACGGTTACGACAGGCATAAAGTATTCCTGTACAAGGAAGACTTTAACAAATTCCTGAACGCATTGACAGAAACCATCAACTACGTAAAGACCGAGTTGATGCCCGATTTCGACTTTGATGCTTACAACCACGATTATGTGAGAGAAGACGGAGAGGATGACAACGAGGTAGTAGTAGACAGCGCTGCCGCTGAAAGCACGCCGGTAGTAGAAGCTGCTGTTACAACGCCCGCTGCAGCCGCCGCATCTCACAGCGATGATGTAGACAAATGGTAAGATTTTTACGTTTTTTTTCACGGATAGGACCTCCGGATTTTTCCGGGGGTTTTTTGTTTTTATAGGGGTCTTCATCCCCGTCATTGCGGGGAGCCGCGACGAAGCAATCTTTTTAACCAGTAAACGAGTTTTCTTTGAGGAGCCGTGTAGAAAAAGCGTGCGGGGCGACAAAGCAATCCTTTAAATGTCAAACGGTAACCAATAAACGTTATTACCATTTGTTATTTAAAGGATTGCTTCGTCGCCCCGCGCACATTAAGCTTGGCTGCTCCTCTGTAACCTTACTCTTTCATCTTCTTCCACTCATTGATCAATCCATTCGTGCTCGCATCATGCCCTGTCACTTTATCTGCGTTTTGCAGCTCGGGTAATATCTTATTGGCCAGCTGTTTACCTAACTCCACACCCCACTGGTCAAACGTGTATATATTCCAGATCACTCCCTGCACAAATATCTTGTGTTCGTACAGGGCTGTCAGTGAGCCCAGTGAACGGGGTGTGATCTCTTTTACCAGGAAAGAGTTGGTAGGGCGGTTGCCGGTAAATACTTTATACGGCGTTAATTTTGCTATTTCATCAGCAGTCAGCCCTGACTTTTCGAGTTCGGCCTTTACCTCTTCCGCTGTTTTGCCGTTCATCAGCGCCTCCGTTTGTGCGAAGAAGTTAGAGAGCAGTTTTACATGATGATCGCTGGTAGGATTGTGGCTGATGGCAGGTGCAATAAAATCACAGGGGATCAGTTTGGTGCCCTGGTGGATCAGCTGGTAGAAGGCGTGCTGTCCGTTGGTACCAGGCTCGCCCCATACGATCGGACCAGTCTGGTAGCTGACCGGCTGTCCGTTACGGTCTACATATTTACCATTGCTTTCCATATTTCCCTGCTGGAAATAAGCGGCAAAGCGGTGCATGTATTGATCATATGGCAGAATGGCTTCTGTATGTGCATCAAAGAAATTACCGTACCACAGGCCAACCAGTGCCATAATAACCGGTATATTCTTTTCCAGCGGCGTTTCCCTGAAGTGTTTATCAACCGCATGTGCACCTTCTAACAATTGTTTGAAGTTGTCAAAGCCGATGGTAAGGGCAATGCTCAGGCCGATGGCAGACCACAGCGAGTAGCGGCCGCCTACCCAGTCCCAAAACTCAAACATGTTCTTCGGGTTGATGCCAAATGCCGTTACTGCTTTCTCATTGGTAGAAAGCGCTGCAAAGTGCAGGGCAATATGCGCCTCGTCTTTGGCATGCTCCAGGAACCACTGTCTGGCCGTAAGCGCATTAGTCATGGTCTCCTGGGTGGTAAAGGTCTTGGAAGCTATCAGGAACAACGTTTCATCCGGTGTTACTTTCTTCAGGGTCTCAGCAATGTGGGTGCCATCCACATTGGAAACAAAGTAAGGCTGCATGCCTTTTACCCAGTAGGGACGGAGGGCTTCCGTTACCATTACGGGGCCAAGATCGGAGCCGCCGATACCGATGTTAACGATATAACGTATAGGCTTGCCGGTATATCCTTTCAGCTCGCCGGTATGGATCTGTTTGCAGTATTGTTCCATCTTCTGCAGTACGGCATTCACATCTTCCATTACATTCTTTCCATCCAGCACCACCGGTTCGTTGCTCACATTGCGCAGGGCAGTATGCAGCACGGCCCTGTTCTCGGTAGCATTGATCTTTTCCGCCCCGAACATGGCCTCCCTGCCTGCTTCCACCTGGCATTCGCGTGCAAGGTCCAGCAGCAGTCCGATCGTTTCCTTTGTTATCAGATTCTTGGAGTAGTCGAACAGTATATCTTCAAAACGCAGGGAAAATTGCTCGAAACGTTGCGCATCTTCGGCAAAGAGCTTGCGCATATGTACCTGCTTCATGCCGGCGGCATGCTGTTGCAGTTGCTGCCAGGCTTTCGTGGTGGTAGGATTCGTCGATGGGAACATATAGCTTGTGTATTTATGCTGACCAAAAATAATCGATACAATCCAGATTTGCCAGATAAGATTAAGCTAATACGGAAACCATACATGTAAAACCGTAAATTATACATCTGGGCGCCGCACCCGGTACAGCTTCCAGGAAATAGCCACGGCGATGAGCCCGATAGCAATGATGGCCGCTTGTATGACCAGGTGCTCGGAGATTACATCCGTCTGTTTTCGTTTCATGATGATGCCGTAAAAGGCCCAGGCGTTTACCAGTCCGTAGGTGATGCTGTGATGCTGCAGGATCATGTACGCCGATACGCCGGCGCTGAGGCCGATCATCAGAACCGCCCATACCACCTGCGAAACGCCCTGTCCATTCCATCCCCAATATACCATCAGGGCGGTGATATTAACAACAGTGGCAATGCTGATCCAGCCCAGGTACAGGCTGAAGGGAAAGTGTACGAACAATTTTTCGCGCAGCGGCGCCGCAGGATTGCCGATGGAGAAATTGTGCCGGATGGCGATGAGGGAGATCAGCAACAGCAGCATAATGAACACGGACAGTGGTACAAGTTCATAATGCCAGGCAAAAAGCCAGCAGGCATTGGCTACGCAGCTGATCATCCACCAATATCGCATGCGGGTCATCAACCTGCTCAGTTCCTGAGGATGTTTTCCCCAGAATGCCAGCCAGAGTTGGTAAATAGTAAAGGTCAGCAGGGCCAGGTAAATCAATGTCCAGATAATGCTGAAAGTAAAGCCCGCAGGCACCAGCAGATTAGGATATTTATCAGCAACCATTCCGGTTTGCTGCCCGTTGATAGGCAGCCATACCGCCATGATATTTACTGCGATTACCAGCACAAACCCGATGACGTGGAAGACCGACTGGTTTTTGTAATGGAGCGTCTCATCGGTAATCATGGCAATAGTTAGGTTTGGACAGTACTGTTAAAAAACTGCAAATATTATGCTAAAGCGTCCATGCGCAATGGCCCATGGTCCACTGCATGCCGGGATCAGTAAGTAAGGGGGAATGGAGAAGGACTACCGGCTATGGACTATCGACTTTTTTCCATACATTTGCGCCCTATGACAGCAGAGCAACTTAAAGCTATGAGGGACCGTCTCCACGTCCTGGGAGGTTTTCTTTAACGTCCCTGACCGCATAGCCAAAATGGAAAATGACAAACAGCTTACCCTTGCGCCCGGTTTTTGGGACGATAATGCCCGGGCAACTTCCATTCTGAAAGAGATCAAGGTTAACAAATTCTGGGTAGACCTCTACGAGCAGGTGCAAACCGCTATTGAGGACAGCGCAGTGTTAAACGATTTCCAGAAAGAAGGCGAAGCCTCTGAACAGGAAGTGCAGGAAGCGTATGAAAAAGCGCTGAACGCCCTGGATGAGCTGGAATTTAAATCCACCCTGAACCAGCCGGAAGACGAAATGCCGGCAGTATTGACCATCAATTCCGGCGCCGGTGGCACCGAAAGCCAGGATTGGGCAGAAATGCTGCTGCGTATGTATCGCATGTACGGCGAAAAGCAGGGCTGGAAAGTATCAGAAATTGATGTACAGTACGGCGACGGCGCAGGTATTAAATCTGCTACGCTGGAGTTTGACGGCGAATTTGCCTATGGACTGCTTAAGGCAGAGAGCGGTGTGCACCGCCTGGTGCGTATCTCGCCTTTTGATGCCAATGCGCGGCGTCATACCTCTTTCGCCTCCGTATTTGTTTACCCGCTGGTAGACGACACCATCGAAATTGCGGTCAACCCGGCCGATCTGGAATGGGAATTCTACCGTTCCGGTGGCAAGGGCGGACAAAACGTAAACAAGGTGGAAACCGCCGTACGTTTAAAGCATATCCCTTCCGGCATCATCATCGAATGCCAGCAGGCCCGGACACAAGGGGAGAACCGCGAAAAGGCCCTCACCATGTTAAAATCCCGCCTGTACGAAGAAGAGATACGCAAACGCGAAGAACTGAAGAATGCGGCCAACGCCAACAAACGCAAGATTGAATGGGGCTCCCAGATCCGCTCTTATGTATTCCATCCCTACAAGATGATCAAAGACCACCGCACAGATTTTGAGGTGGGCAACGTACAACCCGTAATGGATGGTGAACTGGGCGGCTTTATAAAGGCCTATTTGATGATGGCGAAGGAAGAAGCATAGTACACAGTCCATGGTTAATGGTCTGTAGTCCATAGCAGCTCCGGTCGATCCGGGTTTACTATGGACTACGGATCATGGACTATAGACTCCGAACGCTCCAACAACAAAATCGTAAACCAAAACTTACTTGAGGATGCATAACGCTTATTTTCAATTTGCAGCACCCCAGAACGAGCCGGTATACAGCTACGCGCCAGGCTCTCCCGAAAGGGCAGCATTAAAAAAACAACTGGCTGCTTTCAAATCCGAAACTGCAGATATTCCCATGTACATTGGCGGTAAAGAGGTACGTACCGGTAAAACGGTAGATATCCATCCCCCGCACGAAATAAAACACAAGCTGGGGCATTTCCACATGGGAGATGACAGCCATGTAAAATCAGCCATTGATGCGGCGCTGGCAGCTCAGGCGCAATGGGCCGCCACCCCCTGGGAACAGCGTGCCGCCATTTTCCTGCGTGCAGCCGAGCTCATTGCCACCAAGTACCGCTACCACATGAACGCGGCTACCATGCTGGGCCAGAGCAAGAACGCCTACCAGGCCGAAATAGACAGCGCCTGTGAGCTGATAGACTTCCTGCGGTTTAACGTGCATTACCTGAGCGATATCTATAAACAACAGCCTTACAGCCCCGCCGGCATCCATAACAGAACGGAATACCGCCCCCTGGAAGGTTTTGTACTGGCAGTAACGCCTTTCAACTTCACCGCCATTGGTGGCAACCTGCCTACGGCGCCTGCCATGTGCGGCAACGTAGTGGTATGGAAACCTGCCAATACGCAGGTGTATTCCGCCAGTATGTTTATGAAGATCCTGCTAGAAGCAGGTCTGCCTGACGGCGTAATCAACCTGGTATATGCAGATGGCCCCGTATTAGGCGATGTTTGTTTTGCGCACCGCGATTTTGCCGGTATCCACTTCACCGGTTCTACCGGGGTGTTCCAGCAGATGTGGAAGACCATTGGTACTAACATCAGCAAATACAGGTCTTACCCGCGCATTGTTGGTGAAACCGGTGGTAAAGACTTTGTGGTAGCACACCCATCTGCCCAGGTAGATGTTGTGGTGACTGCCCTGGCCCGTGGTGCATTTGAATACCAGGGGCAAAAATGTTCCGCAGCTTCCCGTGCCTACCTGCCTTCCAACCTGGCAGAAGAGGTACTGTCTAAACTGACGGCTACATTGGGTACGATGAAAATGGGTACTGTAGAGGATTTTGGCAACTTCGTCAACGCGGTGATCGATGAGCGTTCATTCGACAAGATCGCTGCGTATATAGACCAGGCTAAAAAGGACCATAGCACAAAGATCATTGCCGGTGGCGGTTACAGTAAAACAGAGGGTTACTTTGTTGAACCTACCGTGATCGTTACCACAGACGCTAAGTACCGGAGTATGTGTGAAGAGATCTTCGGCCCGGTGCTGACCATCTTCGTATACGATGCGGAGAAATTTGAAGAGATCCTGGAACTGGTAGACAGTACTTCCGATTATGCACTTACCGGTTCTATCCTTTCCCAGGACCGTTACGCTATTGAACTGGCTACCCGGAAACTGGTAAACAGTGCAGGCAATTTTTACATCAACGATAAACCGACCGGTGCAGTAGTAGGCCAGCAGCCTTTTGGCGGCGCCAGGGCTTCCGGTACCAACGACAAGGCCGGCTCCATGCTGAACCTCTATCGCTGGTTAAATGCAAGGACCATCAAAGAAACTATGGTACCGCCGGTAGATTATAGGTACCCCTTTTTGAGCGCTGACGCTGGTGCTTGAAAACCGTCTTGGTAACAAAATAGCCAAGGGATGCGCCGATCCAGACGTCGCTTGACCAGTGGCGGTTATGATATAGCCTTGACAGGCCTGTAAGCCCGGCAACGCTGTATGCAACCCAGGGCACCCAGGGATGGTCTTCCCCATAAATTTCTGAAAGGGCAGTGGCCACCGTAGTAACCGTAAGCATATGTCCGGATGGAAAGGAGGTATGCTTACGGTCTGCCGTAAAGGGCGGATCATAATTGGCGGTGTTATCGGTAAAGGAAGGCCTTTCCCTTCGAATGATCACTTTAGCGGTAGTATAGAGCAGGGTAGAAATGAGCAGGGATTTGGTGGTCATCAGCGAAGCATGTTCCAGGTTGCGGTTCTTTGTTACCACCCCAACAGCGTACATGCCCAGTATCAGGTAAGGGGAGTAAGCATTGCCGAAAGGTTCTATCTCATGCGCAACACTGTTCAGGAATTTAGTCTGATTCAGCTGAAAGGCCCGTTTGATCTCATAGTCAGCCAGCATTAAGCCCCCGGTAACCCCAAATACAATTCCCAGGCGTGTAAAATCTTTTTTATGCCAGTGCGCCGGACGGCTCACCGTATAACCCAGGTCTTCGAAAATACTTTTCAGGTAAGTACCATTAATACGGTATCTGATCATGCTGTCCGTTGGGGCATGTGTGGTGTCTGTAGAACTCAGTTGCAGGCTGTCACTGTTTACGCGGCTGCTGTCTGTTTGTGCGCTGGCAAGCATGGGAATCAGCAGTGTCAGGCAGTAGCTGAGATATCGGGATGTACGCAAAAGGATATTAGTTTTCTGTAAACAATTTTTTGACAAATATAAAAGAAAAGTCGATAGCCGATAGTCCATCGTCCATAGCACGTTAAGTGTCCAGTTGTGTTTTTTGTGGTAACTTGATTGGCGGAACAGGCTATGGATTATCGACCATAGACTAAAACATCAACCGTATGAAACCTCGTTTAGTTGTTCTTTCAGGTGCGGGCATCAGCGCTGAAAGCGGATTAAAGACCTTCAGGGATAGTAATGGCCTTTGGGAAGAACATGATATTTATGAAGTGGCGTCTCCGCAGGGTTGGCAGAAGAACCCCGGCCTGGTGCTGGAGTTTTATAACATGCGCCGCAGGGATGCCAGAACGGCGCAGCCAAATGCTGCCCATATCGGCCTGGCTAAGTTGCAGGAGCATTTTGATGTACGCATCATCACCCAGAACATAGATGACCTGCATGAACGCGCCGGATCAGAAAAGGTGATCCACCTGCATGGTGAAATATTCAAGATGCGCAGCGTATTGGACGAGCACCTTATTTACCCGGCGGATGGAGATATCAAACTAGGCGACCTGGCGGCAGACGGTGGGCAGTTACGTCCGCATATCGTTTGGTTCGGAGAGGCGGTGCCTATGATAGAGGTGGCACTGGCCGAAGTACTGGAAGCAGACATCTTTGTAGTAATAGGCACCTCCCTTAACGTATACCCTGCAGCCGGCCTCCTGAATTACGTAGGGGAAACCGTACCTAAGTATGTCATTGATAAAAACATCCCTCTTGTTGGAGATATAAAAGGACTACACCTGATAGAGAAACCCGCTACTGAAGGAGTAGCTGAACTGATAAAGCTGCTAGTTGCCGGCTTCTAGCAGCCGTTGGCTAACAACTCTACTCAAAACTCTCTTCAAATCTTATATCGTGTTCTTCCAGTTCTTTCAGCACGGGGTTGTATACTTCGGGCATGACGGGTATGTGTAAACCGGTGAGGGTGATCTTTTCCTGCAGCAGCAGCTTGGCGGTAATGCCCAGGGGCAGGCCAACGGTTTTAGCCATGGCGGTACGCAGGTTATCTTCGCCCTGTACGATCATGTAACTATGCATGCGGGTGGCGATATTCCGTCTTTCAAACTCTATTTCATGCATCATGACGATCATGTCTTTGTCGTTGGGCGACATACCCAGGCGGGATTCCATCACCTGTTGCAGCACGGCGGCATTGGTTTGTTCGCCCTGGTTGATCACTTCGCCGTTTAAGAGCCCCAGGTATTTCAGTTGCCGGATCACTTTCGACTTGCTGCTGACGCCCAGGAACAGGGCCACGTTCTCTTCATTGCTCAGTTGCTTGTCTGTTTTCACATGCTGGGTAGCCCACTTAAAATAGCTCAGATTATCCGTCTGTATCTTACGGCTGTCGTCTGTAAGTCCCAGCCGTATAACGGCGCTCCATCCCTCACAGAAATCCGGGTAACGCAGGGTGGCCCGCATGAAAGTGGGAATGTTGTCCAGGTTATAGGAAGACATGTAGGTCAATGAGTCGCGGTTGGGATAAAAGGCCAGTTTGCCCAGCCCGGGAATGACAATGGTTTTGGACTGGTCAAACAGCTGCTCATGGTTCAGTTCCTTCACTTTGCCTTTATCCTTGTAGGTAGCGCCTGACTGGCCCGCGAGTACAACATTTCGGGCATTCCAGGTGATCTTGTATTGCCAGGGATTATCATTGCTTTCAGGGGAGATCAGTCCGCCGCAGTAAGATTTAAAAGAGTAGATCAGCCCGCCCTTCTTTTCGATGGAATGGATCACCTTCATGGCAGACATATGGTCAATGCCGGGGTCCAGTCCCATTTCGTACATAAACAGCAAGCCGGCTTGCCGGATGTCTTTTTCCAGCTTTTTTACATCCGGGTCTGTATAAGAAGCAGTGAGCAGGTGCCTGCGGTATTGAAGGCAGTCTTTAGCCACCAGTATATGCAGGGAGGGAGGAAGCAGTGAAATGACCAGGTCTGTTTCTTCTACCAGGGTCTGCCGCGCCTGCTGATCACGTATGTCAATAGCTACCGGGGTCACATAATAGGATTTTCCGGTCTTGGATTTTATTAACATTAAGTCGCTGTCCACCACAGTCACATGCCATTTCTGTCGCGGTGCATTGGTCAACAGATAATCAATCAGGCAGGTAGCTGATCTTCCGGCGCCAAACAACAGGATGTTTTTCATATTTGCTTTACAACTTTAGATTTAACTGGTTAATAGTTAGGGGAAATAACAGCGGTAATCTTAGATATGTTCGGAAATTCCCGGAAATCCGATTCAAATGTCCCAAAATTATTTGACTCTTTCCCGTGAATCTTTGATTATCATTTCGTTAGGAACAAATACTTTGCCAATAATTTATTTATTCTATATGGGAATATTTAAATATAACAACAAATTTGAAATTCCAAATGCCAATTTCCAAATCACAAACAGGGAATAATAATTGAAACCTAATGGACACGACAGCAATTCCGGCAACCGGGAATGTGCATCCGGTATTTGGAGTTTAGGTTCCTGATTTTGGTATTTAGCCTCGGAATAACGGCTGAAAAAGCGTATATTTGCGCTTCTGTGTTTTTAACAGAAAAAACTGTAAACCAATAACTAATGGCAGAAAATACGGAAAATCAGCAGGACGGCAGGATTATCCAGATCAACATCGAGGAGCAGATGAAAACGGCGTACATAGACTACTCCATGTCTGTGATTGTGGGCCGTGCCTTACCCGATGTACGGGACGGTTTAAAGCCGGTGCACCGCCGTGTTTTATTCGGAATGAATGAGCTGGGCAATAACAGTAATAAGCCCTACAAGAAATCGGCCCGTGTGGTGGGTGAGGTAATGGGTAAATTCCATCCCCACGGCGATAAGGCCATCTATGACACCATTGCACGCCTGGTGCAGCCGTGGACCATGCGTTATCCCCTGGTAGACGGTCAGGGTAACTTCGGTTCTGTGGATGGTGACGATCCGGCAGCCATGCGTTATACGGAGGTGCGTATGCAGCGTATAGCGGAAGCCATGCTGGAAGATATTGAAAAAGAAACGGTAGACTTCACCCTCAACTTTGACGATACCCTGGAAGAGCCTACGGTATTGCCCACCCGGATACCTAACCTCCTGGTGAACGGCGCCTCCGGTATCGCGGTAGGTATGGCCACCAACATCATGCCCCACAACCTCAGCGAGGTGGTAGATGGCCTGGTGGCATATATCGACGACCGTGAGATCACGATAGAAGACCTGATCAAACATGTAAAAGCCCCTGATTTTCCCACCGGCGGTATCATTTACGGCTACGAAGGCGTAAAGCAAGGTTTTGAAACCGGCCGCGGAAGGGTAGTGGTGCGCGGTAAAATCAACGTAGAAACCACTAAAGCCGGACGTGAAAGGCTGGTGATCTATGAGCTGCCTTACCAGATCAATAAGGCAGTATTACACCAGAAAATAGCCCAGCTGGCAGACGATAAGATCATTGAAGGCATTTCCGAAGTGCGCGACGAAAGCGACCGCGAAGGGATGCGCCTGGTGATCGACCTGAAACGCGAAGCCATTGCCAACGTGGTGGTGAACCAGCTGTATAAATACTCTGAGCTGCAAACCTCTTATGGTATCAATAACGTGGCCCTTGTAAAAGGCAGACCCCGTATCCTGAACCTGAAAGAGCTGCTGTCTGAATTCGTAGAGTTCCGCCATGAAGTAGTACTTCGCAGAACCCGCTACGACCTCCGTAAGGCAGAAGAGAAAGCACACATACTGGAAGGCTACCTCATCGCCCTTGATCACCTGGACGAAGTGATTGCGCTGATCCGCGCATCCCGTACGCCGGATGAAGCAAAAGAAGGCCTGATGTCGAAATTCGGCCTTACAGAGATACAGTCCAAAGCCATCCTCGAACTGCGCCTGCAACGCCTTACCGGCATGGAGCGCGATAAGATCAAGGAAGAATACGATGAGATCATGAAACTGATCGCTTACCTGAAAGATGTTCTGGCGGATGAAGGCCTGCGCTTCAAGATCATTAAGGATGAGCTGCTGGAAGTGAAGAAGAAGTTCGGTGACGAGCGCAAGACCGAGATCCAGTATCTGGCCAGCGAAATGCGAATTGAAGATATCATCGCAGAAGAAGACGTGGTGATCACCATTTCCCACCTGGGTTATATCAAACGTACTTCTGCGTACGATTATCGCCAGCAGAAACGCGGCGGCCGCGGCGCTATCGGGGGGAAGACCCGCGAGGAGGACTATATCGAGCACCTCTTCGTCGCATCCACGCACCACACCATGCTGTTCTTTACTGAAAAAGGCCGCTGTTTCTGGCTGAAGGTGTACGAGATCCCCGAAGGCGAAAAACAGAGCAAGGGCCGCGCTATACAGAACCTGATCACTCTGCCTACAGACGATAAGATCCGGGCAATTATCGATATCAAGGACCTGGGAGATAAAGATTTTATCAATTCCCATTATATTGTGCTCTGCACCAAGAATGGTATCATTAAGAAAACTTTGCTGGAAGAGTTCTCCCGCCCCCGACAGAACGGTGTGAACGCCATCACGATCAATGAAGGCGACCAACTGCTGGAGGCCAGGCTCACAGACGGCAACAGCGAAATAATGATGGCCATCCAGAGTGGCAGGGCCATCCGCTTCCCCGAAAATACCGTACGCGACACAGGCCGTGGCGCCATCGGTGTGCGCGGCATCGAGGTGGATAACGCGAATGATGAGGTGGTTGGTATGATTTGTGTTAATAAGGATGATGAGTCCCGAACCGTACTTGTTGTATCTGAAAAAGGTTTTGGAAAGCGAACCAGCATAGAAGAGTACCGTATCACCAACCGGGGGGGAAAAGGGGTAAAAACCATCAACATTACGGAGAAAACAGGTAACTTGATCGCTGTTCTGGATGTGACCGAGAAAGATGACCTGATGATCACCTGTAAATCCGGTATAACCATCCGCATGGCAGTAGCAGATATCCGCGAAGCCGGCCGGGCCACCCAGGGTGTACGCCTGATCCGCTTGGATGATAACGACGAGATAGCAGCCGTAGCCAGACTGGATGAACAGGAGGAAGAGGAAACTGCCAACGGAGCCGACTCAGAGAGCACAAGCGGTGAGGCCGCCGACACCACCGGGACTACTGAACAAGGAAATAATGAATAATTAATAATTAACCGTTAACAATGCCTGCTCCGGTTGATGTCAGGCTGGACAGAAGTCGTGGTAATTGTTAATTATTAATTAAACCATATTTATATTGTTATCAGCAACTAAAAATTGAGCTCATGAAAAAACTATTGGTATCTTTTCTTTTTTGCAGTGCCGGATTTGCTGCTGTAGCGCAACGAGGTAAGGTGAACAGCGCCGAAGACGCGCTGAAAAACCAGGATCTTGCTAAAGCAAAGGCAGACATAGACGAGGCCCTGCAACATGAGAAAACGAAGGACGATGCCAAAACCTGGTTTGTAAAAGGCAAGGTGCTGGAAGCCATGGCCACCAAGGATAAAAGCGCCGCACTGGCACAGGAAGCATTCCAGGCCTACAAAACCGCGCTGGACAAAAACGCCAAAATGCCCGAGGCGCTGCTGACCATGAACCAGAGCATGTATAACCTTTATGCCACCATTGGTAATGCCGGTTATGCCAACCTGAATGATCAGAAATGGGATTCTGCATACACCAATTTCAAATCCGCATTTGAAGTAGCAGATTACTACAACAGCAAAGATCTGGGTGGTAAACTGCCTACCGATACTTCCATGACATTCTACCTGGGATACGCTGCCCAGCAGGCTGGCCAGAAAGAAGCTGCCCTGCAGTACCTGCAAAAAGCTGCTGACCTTCAGTTCAAAGGCGAACCCGCCCTCTACGTGATCCTGGCACAGGCTTACGAAGAAAAAGGCGATAACGCCGGCTGGCTGAAAACCATTGAAGAAGGCAAAAAAGTATTCCCGAAAGATAAGCGCTTCAATGACATGGAGATGATCTATTACTCCAAAACGGGTAAAACAGCAGAACTCCTGACCATGCTGGAAAAGAAAGTTGAGGAAAATCCGAACGATTTCCAAACACAGCTGGACTATGCCATCCGTGTAGACAATATGGCCAATCCCCGTGATGAGCAGGGTAATGATCTGCCCAAACCGGATAACTACGAAGAGCTGATGAACAAAGCGGAAGCTGCCTACAAGAAATCTGTTGAACTGAATGCAACAGATCCTACCGCCAACTTCCAGCTGGGTGCTTTATATTTTAACCGCGCCGTAGGTTTCAACAAACAGCTGAACGAACTGCCCAGCAAGGAGCAGAGCTCTCCTAAAGCAAAAGAACTGCAAACCAAAGTAGAAGGCCTGATGAACACAGCGCTGCCTTACTTTGAAAAAGCAGATGCCAGCTTTACAGCTAAAGGCGCCGGCCTGGAAGCAGGAGACAAGCAGACTTTCGAAAGCTGCCTATACGCCCTGCAGAAAATATACGCCATCAAGAACCAGAACGATAAAGTAGAAGAAGTGAAGAAGAAACTGGACGGCTTGAAATAATTGATGTCAGGCATCATAAGCAAATCCCTCCCGGAATACCCGGGAGGGATTTTTGTTTGAATCCAATCCTATCTGATGTTATTAACCTTTTTTAGCGCCTTCTTTCATCTTCTTTACATGGTGGTGGTGTGCAGCTTTCATGGAAGTATCTGCGGTAGCTTTTGCTTCCTTAGTGGCTTTGGCCGGTTTAGCGGGCTGTTGCGCAAAAGTAATTGCGCTTACGCTCATAAAAACGGCGGCTACGATCAGGCTTTTCTTGATGTTCATGATGTTTGTCATTTTGAATTGAGTGAATAATAGGATAAACTGCTTTTAGCTTTGCTGATTCAAAATTACGTGCTGTATCAAGGGATCTGGACCCGCTTTCGGTGAATGGGGTTGAACTGTCGTTGAAAACAAAAACCTGATAGTTTAAGCGATTGAGGGTTTGAATGCTGGAGGGCGGCATACCCCTGTAGGACCCCCTCAAACTTTCAAATCCTTAAACTATCAAACTATCAGGTCTATTGCCTCTTTCAGCGCCTGCAGGGAGATCTGTTTCAGGTTATCAAACTGCCCGGCGGTGCGCTGTGGGTTGTAATGATCTGCCTGTAGCTGTTCCATAGGATCAAGGTAGGTATACAGCGGATCTTCCAGGCCGATAAAGGAGATAGTAGTTTTAATATTATGGGCGGTGCTGCGTATGGCGGCGATGTCTTCTGTGGTAATGGCATCCTTCAGACGGTTAAGGTCTTCCGGCAGCTGTGCAACGAACTGCTGCAGCATGGTACGTTCAAAGTCTTTGTCACCTTTGGAGAGCTCATGCAGGTATTGCAGCCGGATTAATTGCTGAGAGGAGGATTCTTCCCGGGCAGGTGTATGTACCGTCAGCCACTCCGGCAGCCCTGTCTTGCCCGTGAATACCTGTATAATGCGGTACAGCTCTTCTTCCCGTATCGGTTTGGCTATATACTCATTCATGCCATAGCCCAGGCATTTTTCCCGCTCTCCGGCCATGGCGTGGGCCGTCATGGCCACAATAGGAATATTTGAATGCAATTCCTGCCTGATTTTCTGAGCGGCCGTATATCCGTCCATTTCAGGCATCTGTATATCCATCAGCACCAGGTCAAAATGTTGCTTTTCCAGTGCTGACAGTACTTCGCGGCCATTATTCACCATCTGGAAGCGCAGGTGCCAGTTCTTCAGCAGATGACGCAGCAGATCCTGGTTCATGCGATTATCTTCTGCCACCAGCAGGTGAGCGTCTTCGTGCAGCGCATGGCCGTTATGCCCATTACTATAGCTTTCCGTTACGGTTTCCGGTATAACTTCGCCTGGCAGGTAGGGCAGTGTTACCTTAAACGCAGTCCCTTTACCGGGCTGGCTTTCTACCGTAATAGTGCCGTGCTGCATTTCCACCAGCTGCTTTACAATGGCCAGTCCAAGGCCGGTGCCGCCGTATTTCCGCGTAGTATTGGCTTCTGCCTGGTTAAAACGGTCAAAGATATACGGTAATTTATCAGGAGAGATACCGATGCCGGTATCTTTAACTATGAACTGCAGCAGCACGTTGTTATCCGTTGCGGGCAGCTGGTTAATCCGGATACTTACTGAGCCGGTGTTAGTAAACTTAATGGCATTGTTGGTAAGGTTTACCAGCACCTGGGTAAGGCGCAGTACATCACCGTAAAGTAAGTCGGGAATATGCTCTTCTATCTGAACAGACAGGCCCAGGTGTTTTTCCGCTGTTTTGTGCTGGAACATGGTCTGCAGGGAATGCAGGGTGCTACGCAGGCTGAAAGACACTGGTTCCAGGCGCATCATGCCTGATTCTATCTTGGAAATATCCAGTATATCGTTGATGATATCCAGCAGGTTCTCGCCGGCGCTCTGGATGGCCCCCACGTATTCCTTTGACTTTTCGGTGAGGGGTTGCCCCTGCAGCAGGCGGGTAAATCCCAGTACAGCGTTCATTGGTGTACGTATCTCGTGGCTCATGTTGGCCAGGAACTGCTCTTTAATGGCAGACAGTTTGCGCTCCTTTTGTTGTGACTCGTCCAGTGCATCTATCAGCTGTTCCTGCCGGTGAATACGGCTGATGATATATAAGAATCCCAGCAGGCTGGCCAGGCAGGCGCAGCATACCAGGATGGTGCCCCAGTTCTGGGCTTTTTGGCCGCTGCTGTCTATCACATGCACTGCCCGGTTCACCGCTGCTTCCCGGGTGCTGTCCAGCGAGTGTAAGATGATATTGATCGCTTCTGTTAAGCGCCGTCCCTTCTGATTGTTGATCATCCTTTCTGCGGCATGCTTGCCCTGTCCGTAGAAAGTATCCAGCACCTGCACGTTGAAGTTATTCTTTTCATCCACCAGGTAGCCCAGCTGGGTCAGCAGCTTTTCTGTGCTGTCATCCAGCATCATCTTGCTGATAGTGTTCAGGTCAGAACGTATAGTGGCAATTTCTCCCTCTATGCCCGTTATGTGCAGCGTATCCTGTGAGATAACTGTACCTCTTACCTTGCTGTCGGTACGGGCCATGTCGGTCTGCAGTTTCTGCAGCTCGTTCTTGACATTCAGTTCCTGCAGCAGCTGTTCATTGCCGGAAATCAGGATGCGGATATGTTTGGAGGAGTTGAACTGCAGTACGATGAACAGGATCATACCCGTCAGGAAAAGGCCCAGTAAGTAGTATTTGATCCGTTTTGACTGCATGACTTGTAAGTAACACCTTTGCTGAAAGGCGATTCTAAATTACGACTTTAACAGCATGATCTGATGCCTGGCAGCATCCTGTCTTTGCCGGGAAAAATAAAATCCGGTCCGATACGAACATCGGACCAGATGGTTTCCGTTTAACGTACTAGTACATTAAACTTATGGTGCTTACCTCAACGAGCCTTACGCTTTGGGAGCTGTTGCTGATTTACTTTTTGCCTGGGCAGCGTGATGTTTGCCATGAGCCTTATGGGTGCTTTTCTTCTGTGTGGCACTGGCTTCTTTCTTGGTTTCCTGTTTTACTGATTTAGCGGGTGTGCTGTTGGCAAATGCCCTTGCTCCAACGAATAACATTGCTGCGGCCATCAGTATTCCTAATTTTTTCATTGTTTTAATTTTTGATAAGTGATCAAATGATTAACAACCCAAAGGTAGGGCGGGCAGGCAGGCGCTTACGGTGTAAATGGCCCAAAAGGCGGTAGCTGTCGTTGGAAAAGGTAAAAGTGTAGGTGAAGGGTCAGAGCAGGTTCAGGCGGTTGTTCAGCTGGCCCCTGTAGGCGTCTGCAACCGGGATGGCGTTGTGCTGCATGGCAATGGTGCCGTCCTCTATAGATTCTATTTTGTCCAGTGCAACAATATAGGATCGGTGTACGCGCATGAAACGGCTGGCGGGTAGTTTTTCTTCTACCGATTTCAGCGTGGTATGTATGGCGTGGAACTTCTGCGCGGTGTGCAGCTTCACATAATCGCCCATGGCTTCCAGGAAAAGGATCTCATCCATCCGGATGCGTTTCAGTACGCCGCTGTCGCGGATAAATACAAACTCGTTATCACCTACCTGCAGTTCACGTCCGTTGCTGTCCTGTATTTCTTTTACTTTCTCCACGGCCTGTATAAAACGGGCGGGACTTACAGGTTTAATGAGATAGTCGGCTACATTCAGCTCAAAGGCTTCTACCGCATAGTCTTTCTTAACGGTGGTGAAAATGATCAGCGGCCGTTTTTTGCCCAGGTTTTTGGTCAGTTCAATACCGCTCATGCCGGGCATTTCTATGTCCAGCAGCAAAAGGTCTATTTTTTCTTTCTGGAGAACGTTGTAGGCTTCAATGGCGCTGCTGCATTCGGCGACAACCTGCAGGCCGTTCACATGACTGGTCAGTTGTTTCATGGCCGTACGGGCCAGCTTGTTGTCGTCTACGATCAGGCAGTTCATGGCTGCTAAGGTAGAAAAAAAAGTCCATGATTAATGGTCCATAGTCCATAGCCTGTCAGGCCTGATAAGCCAGCCAAACCAGCCTGACATGCTATGGACCATCGGCCATGAACTTCCCAACTAATCCTTCAGTTTCAGGAATGCTTTCACTTCGTTATAGTTGTTCCAGTTGACGGTCTGTTTTGTACGCGCTGCCACGCCGCCGGGTATCAGTACATACCGGTATTGCTGGTATTTAAGCCCGTCACCATCGTCTATATAAGTGCCTACATTAACATTGGAGGTCAGGAATATGGAGCCTGCGGCAAAGTCCACATTGATATTGATACCATTATACACGGAGAAATAGGGTAGTGGCACAATATTAGGATCCGCAGCGTTGTTCAGGTTAATGTATACTTTAATTTCGCCGGTATTCAGGATCTCATTGGTAAGCTTGGGCGCGTCAATGCCGCCGAAGGAGATAAAGGTGGTGTCGGTGATATCATTGGGGTTCACGCTGAATGTGTCCAGGTAGGCTACATCCAGCCACTCTGAATAGATCACGTTGGCAACGCCGGTATCCCCTTTTTCACCTGCCGGTCCTCCCGGACCTGCGGGGCCTGCCGGTCCTGCCGGTCCTGCCGGGCCCTGATCACCCGCGGGGCCCTGGGAGCCATCTTTACCGCAGGATGCAATAAGCAGGGCGGCTGCCATTACCAGTAGATACAAATAACCTGCACCATTGCGAAAGAGCTTTGAGCTGTTGAGAAGTTGTTTCATATAGTTTTCGGTTTTTATAATTAATAATGACTAATTACAGTTTACGCATTACAGGTTCCGCATACTACCAGGACACCTGTGCACTAATTATTAATTATCATCGCTCCCACGTGATCCACGACCTCGCGTCCCTGGCGCTTACCATATCATAGCGGCTGTTGCCAGTCTGTACCAGGTAAAAGCCATTGGCATCGGCCAATACAGTATTGGTGTTATTGAATGCAGTGGTGGCAGCTACCGGAACATCGCCCAGCGTACCATAGATCCGGAAGATGATCCGCCCGTCTGTTGTGAACAGCGGCGGCATCCAGGCAGAACCAAAGTCCAGCGAAAGTCCGCCTTGTGCCTGGGATACATAACCCTGCAGGTCATAGGTTACGCCTGCCTGGCTGCCGAAAGCCGGCCAGAACAGCAGAAAGGCAAAGCCTGGAATGCTCCTTACATGAAAGGCATCGTCCACGCCGTTCACATGAAAGCCTTCGAGCGATACCCAATAGCTGTCCTGCTGGTACACGGTCTGCCACCAGCGTGTGGGCGCGTCCAGGTCTGGCTTTACCGGTTTGGTGGCGCCGCTGATCGTAGCAGGGAGGTCATCGTTCACGCTTACACGCATCACGCCATTAGTGGCATCCCAGCCATTGCTGCTGATAGTGTTAATACCGGCGTTACCGTTATTCAGCGGTCTTGCCAGTACCAACCCTTTGCTGTCATAATAATAGGCGCTGGTAAAGCTGTGCATGGCGCCTGCGCCGTCTGTCCATAAAAAGGTAATGCTGCGGGCCAACTGGTTAAAATGGATCTCATAGGTAGTGCCATTCACCGGCAGACGCTTAAAATATTCCAGGATGCGGCTCATGTACTGGAAGGACAGCGCATTACGCCATTCGCCGTTTTGCCAGGCGCCAGCATCTGCCTGCGTGGCTTTGTACAGCGTTACCCGGGTGTTGTTAAAGCGGCCGGTCAGCAGGATGCTGTCTGCCGCTACGGTATCAATGGAGTATTCAAAATCCCCTTTTAAACCTTCTCCGTATTCGCCGCCGTTCACAACTGCATCAGGGTCTGACAGTATGTGCAGGTAGGAATAGGTGTCAAAAATTAGTGCAGGCTGTTGCAGGGCTTTCAGGCGGTAGCTGCTTTCACGCGCCGTACCGGCAGTAGTTGTATCAATATCTGCGTACATGCTTACCCGGTTGCCTTCATTGAACCTGAAATGGAACTGGAAGATGCTGCCCGTGCTCGTCACTATCCTGGCATTCCATCCGTATGCGGCTCCCTTTAAGGCTGTGTCAGCCTTAGCGATCGCCTCGTTGATCCGCACATCGGGCGCCTGGTCAAAGACGCTGTCATCATCTTTGCTGCAGCCGGAGAAAATAAGCAGCGCGAGTATAAAAAATATAAGTGTGTTCCTCATTTGTTTCATTTTTTGTTTGAAGGTTAGCGCGTTTGAATGTTTCAGCTGCTCATGGAGTGTTGAAGTTGTGCGCTTATACCTTCAGGCGTTTTAACTTTCTAATCACCTGATCAGTTGTACAATGGACGCCCTCGTACGGGCCTGCAGGTTATAGAAATCAATGTTCCAGGTATCCTTGAAATAATTGACAACGATGGTCTCTTTCTGCCGCAGCCTGTTTTTGGCTTCTTCCGCAGTAATGCCATTGGGACTGGTGCCGGTGATGCTGTTCACGATCACGTCAAAACCGCCTTTGCCTTCAGTCAGCATCATCGATATCATCTCAACAAAATCCTCGTCTGGCGCCGCCATTGCGTAGGCGGTTACAAAGCCATCTGCCCGTGCTTCCGCATCTGATACGTTGTTCCAGTTGGAGGTATACATCCCTACAGAGATCCGTTTGAAATCAGGCGTATAGAGCACCGTCTGGTGCAGGATGTGGCCAAACTCATGTTCAATTGTATGGAACATCTCTTTTACATTCAGGGAATCCTGCGGCACATAATCGCTCATGCCCCTGATCCGGAAATCATTCAGCACGTATAAGAGTATCCTGCGCCCGCCTTCCGCGGTGCCCAGCGTAATAGTGCCGTCAGGGTTGTAGCTGGCGCTACCCACCAGCACAAAGAATTTAGGACTGTAGCGTTTCATGAACAGGTCTCCTGCTACAGCTACATAGTTATCGATCCAAACCTTTTTGATGGCGCTCAGCACAGGGATGATCTTTTCCTCTTTGGGGGGAACAAGTGTCCGGTTAAATTCCAGCTCGCCCTGGTCCCATTTGTATTTGGCGGTGATGTTAAAGGGTGTGGTAAGGCTGTCACGTATCCAGAAATCGATCGGGCCGGGTTCCCATGTATCCCCGCCAAGGCCGGGAATATTGTCTACATTTTCCGGCTGGTCTTTGCTGCAGGAACCGAGTATCGCCAGCAAACAAATGAAGATGTATATTTTCAGTCTGTTCATAATGCGTTGTTATCTTGGGTTTAGTTGTAATCCTGCCTGCTGTGCGCTTTGCGGCAGCTGGAACACCCTTCTGGGATCGTCGCCGGCCAGGTCCAGTACATTGCCTTCGGCGGTAAAGTGCACCACAGGCACGTTGTAACGGATCAGATCAAGCCAGCGCATCCCTTCCTGCACAAACTCAGCCCTTTTGAAAGAGAACAGGGTGGTGAGAATGGCGGTACGCAGGTCATTGGTGCCGTAGAAGTTCCTGAGCCGGCTGGCAGTAATGGTATGCTGGGCGGCATCGTAATTCATGATGCGCGTACTGGCATAGGTATTCAAATCTGCAATGGCGGCGGTGGTGTTATTCAGGAAAGCATTGGCCTCTATTCTGTTAAAGAGTACTTCTTCTGTAGTAAGCAGCGGTACTACAACATATCCCACTCCGATATCTGAATTGATAGAGTTGCGTACGACATACTCATTCACCTTTGGAATCAGGTAATTATCCGTACCGGTGGTGAAGGTCTGGAACTCAAAAGCCCATCTGCCACCGGTAACATTGTTGCTGAAGATCTGGTTGCGTATGCCGGCCGTTAAGCCATAGCGCAGCCGGAAATAGTTGCGGCCCCACCAGGAAGCCGTTTCTACCAGCAGCAGGTTGGCCGGCTCTGTGGCCCTTGCATAGCGCGCAAACAATTCCAGGTAGGTAATATTCAGGTAAGTGGTGTTCCATGGGCGCAGCACGGATACCACATTGCCGGAAGCGAATACCTGGTTGGCATGTTCCACTACTTTTGCATACTCCTGCTTAAAAAGGTAATAGCGGGCAGCAAAGGCGTGTGCGGCAGACCTGGTAAAGTGGTAGCGGGGTATTGTATAACGTTTGTCGTCCAGCAGCGGCAGGCCTTCGGTAAGATCTTTTTCTATCATATCGTATACATAGGCTACCGTTTTTCTTTCATATTGCTTTTCCACTACATTTTCGGGCTCGGTCACGTATGGAATGCCGGGGTCATTACCGGCGCTGGAGGGGTTGTACACTTTAGAGAAAACATTTACCAGCATAAAATGCGCGTATGCCCGTGCCAGTAATGCCTCGCCGCGCTGTGAGCTGTAGGCTGATCTGGGCGTGGCGGTGTTGCATACCTGTAAGGCCTGGTTGGCGGCAGCAATGGCGGCATAGCAGGCCTGCCAGTAGTATTCGGGAGAGTCCTGGTACTGATCCTGCACATCCTCGAAGTGGTAGGGATCCCTGTTGGTGCGTTCAAGAACGCCCGCCCCTTTGTCGGCCACGTTATCAGAAATAGACTCAAAGAACGACATATAATTGGCCTGGGGGTAAGCGGTGCCCAGGAGTTGGGAAACCTGCTCCGGTGTGTTCAGTTCTGCCCGGTTATCAGGCGGCTGGTCAAGGAATTTCTTACAAGCGCTGATACCCAGCAGGACGCCAAGTGATAAGTATATCAATCCTTGCTTTATCATCAGATACCTACTTTAAGTGAGAGTGTAAATTGTTTCTGAACCGGTTGTGCTACACCGCCCGCATTGTAGAACTCGGGATCCTGCCCCTTCAGCTTACTGTCAGAATAGATCAGCCAGGGGTTGATGGCGGCGCCGGTTACGTTGATGTTGCTGAGCCGCAGCCGTTGGGTCAGCGCCTGTGGCAATTGCCAGCTGAGCGAAACCGTTTTCAGCCGGACAAAATCGCCGCGCGCTACCCGTTCTGTTGAGTAGTTGTAGTTATTATACGGACTGGCGCCATTCAGCCGGGTCTGTTCAAAGGCGCCCAGTATGGAAGGTACCCTGGTGGTGCGTTCATCGCCGGGTAGTACCCAGCGGTCCAGGAACTCTTTCGGAGTAGCGTCCAGGTCTGAATATTCCGTTTTAAAGGCGGGGTAGAGGCGTATCTTATTGCCTGCCTGGTAAGTTAGAAATATATTCAGCGAAAAGGCCTTGTAATTAAAGGTGTTAGAGAGGCCCCCGGTAAATACAGGGTCTACGGGGCCTTCATACACCAGGTAATCGGTGCTGAGGTCCTGCAGGTAAACGTCTTTATTGGTTTTGCCTGTCTGGTCGGTAAACTGTGGCGTTCCTTCCCGCGTGTCCAGTCCCTGGAACCTTAGCGAGAACAGGCTGCGCACGGGGTAGCCCTGTTTATTACCACCTTCTGCTACAACCAGTGAGAAGATGTCGGGCATGTTCCGTGCGTTGGTAATTTTGTTCTTGTTGTAGCCAAAGGTGAAGTTGGCGCTCCATCCCCAGTTCTTGCGGCGGATGATCCGCCCGCCGATCAGCACATCTGTACCCCAGGAATCCATATCGGCATAGTTGGCTGCCTTGAGCATTTCCCCCCCAATGCCGGATGTTTTGATCACGCTGATCAGGTCAAAGCTCCGGCGGCTGTATACGTCCACGCTCATGTTCATGCGGTTGTCAAACAGGCTGGCGTCAAAGCCGGCGTTGGCGGTGTATAGTTTTTCCCAGGTAAGATCAACATTTTCCAGGTTTGCCAGCTGTATCACAGATTCTACTTCTGTGAGATAGGGGCGGCTGGTATTGATATTCCTCAGCACGATGGTGGAATTGGTGGCGGGCCCCATACTGGCAGTAAGGCCGTAGCTGGCGCGTATGGTGAGCAGGTTAAGCCAGTTCAGGTTTTGCAGAAAACGCTCCCGGTCTGCATTCCAGGCGGCGCCTACACTCCAGGTAGGCAGCCATCGGGCCCTGTTGGATCGGCCCAGGCGGTTGGAGCCATCGTAACGGCCGGTAGCGGTCAGGTTGTATTTAGATTTGTAGGAGTAGGTGCCGGTGCCATAAAAGGCCACGAAACGGTCATAATCTTTGCTCATGCCGTAGTAAGGGAAATTAGACTCGATCGATTCTTTGAGGATGCGATAATCATAAAGCGGTACGCCGCCATTGGCATACTGGTAGCCGTAACCGGTATTGGAGAAGTTCTGGCGGTCGGCAGATTTTACCTGCATGCCGCCCAGCAAATTCAGTGCGTGTACATCGTTAAAGGTCTGGCTGAACACCAGGGTATTGCGCACATCATAACTCAGCAGCTGGTCTTCGGTGCGGTTATAGAAGCCGCCGTAGGGCAGCACTACAACGGGTTCGGCTTCAGGATCATCCGGGTCCCTGTACAGGAAGCGGTTATTCTGCCGGATGGTGGAGTTGCCGGCTGCGCGATAGGCTTCTGCCATGTTGGAGCTTTCCCTGATCTGGTGTTCGCGGGTAGAGCGTACATACCGTAATGCCCCTACGAACTCATACCGCAGCGCTTTGGTCAGCTGGAAAGAAAGATCGCCCTGGAGACGGAGGTCTACCACATTAATATCGATGTAATTATTATCCAGCTCATGCAGGATATTGAAGGGTGCAAAATTGCGCCGGAAGAATTCCAGTTGCCCCTTTTCATCATAAGCGGTAAGGGTGCGGCTGCTGTTAAGGGCATAGTTAAAGGGGTTGATATCAAAATCACGGTCGTATTGGCCGGTTACCGGGTTAGGATTGCGTGATAAGGTGCCGGGTGCTTTCTGCTGGCGAACGGAGGCCAGTGTAGAGAAGCCCGCCATGAGCCGGTCTGAGAATTTATAGTTGTTGCGGAAATTAAGCGTGTAGCGGTGTACGCGGTCGGCCACCGTCCAGCCATTGTCTCCGTAATAACTGGTGGAGAAATAAGATTGTGACCTGTCTGTACCGAAGGAAATGGCCAGTGAATGTTCCTGCATAAAGTTATTGCGGAACAGTAAGCCGAACCAATCCGTATTGGCCAGTGCATAACGCCGCAGGAAAGCGGCTTTTGCTTCAGGCGTATTGGGCAGCGGGAAATTGCCATTGGCATCGGCGCTCATCAGCTCATACATTTTCCCGTAAACGCCATTATTGGCGCGGTCAAGAATGTCGGGGTTCAGGCCGCCTTTGCGCTCTACTTCTGCCAGTACAGACATCTGCTGGCCGGAGTTCATAATATTGTATTCCCGGTAATTGGGTTTTAGCTGGGTGCTGTAATTACCGGTATAGGTTACCTGCGGTTTGCCTGCCCTTCCTTTTTTGGTGGTGATCACTACCACGCCGTTCATGGCCCTGGCGCCATAGAGGGCAGCGGCGGCAGCATCTTTCAGGATGTCGAAGCTCTCAATGTCATTGGCGTTCAGACCTGCCACGGCAGATCCGAGCAGGGTAGTGGGGTCGCCGCTGGACAGCTGTTCGTTGGAAATGTTGATGATGTCTTCCAGCACCACGCCGTCTACCACCCAGAGGGGTTTATTATCCCCGTTGATGGAGGTCGCGCCGCGTACACGTACTTTGGGCGCAGCGCCAAAAGTGCCGGACACGTTCTGCACCGATACACCGGCGGCTCTCCCTTCCAGCATACGGCTCACATCAGCTACGCCGTTTAGCTTGATGTCATCTGCCTTGAGCGTTACGGCAGCACCGGCAAACTTTCGTTTCTCAACGTTCTGGTAACCGGTAACGATCACCTCCGAGAGCACGCCTTCCAACGCGCCTAAGGCCACGTTTAGCCGTTGTCCGTAAAATACCTGCACCTGAGAAGCCTTGCCGATGAAAGAAAAGCGCAGGCTGTCGCCCCTGCGGGCATCCAGCGAGAATTCACCCGCTGCATTCGTTAAGGTGCCCCGGTGGGTCACCAGGTTCTCTACCGTAACACCGGGCAGGGAAGTGCCGTCTGTGGCATCTGTTACTTTACCATTAGCCCTGGTATGGGGTATTGTGTCCTGGAAAAAGTTGGGGGCCATGGAACGGGCTGGGGCATAAGTTAGCAATAACGACGGTATGCTCAACGCCAGGATCATAAGCCGGAACCTTTTCATCAATCCGTAGATGTGACAATAGCTGTCCGATAAAATCATAAATGATCTCGATTTTGGTTCGTATAGTGGTCGACGATAAGCGCCGACAATAAGTTGCTTACATCACTTTGGGGGGAGTGGCTATGCTCTTAAACGGCTAATGAAATATCTCCGGAAATGCTGATCATTATTGCTTCCTGTGCTCAACGTTGTAGGCAATTTGTCCCGGTATAGATGCATATTTGAGGCCCCTTCACAGATTAGTTGATTTATTGGTGTGCTGATAACTCCATCTGCACGTTCGCTTTAATCATTCTCTATTGAAGTTAATAATTATTTGGCAGGTTTCGTTATGAATTTTTGTGTGATCGGTCGCTGCTAATGATGTGATAAATAACAAATTATTATATATTTGATATTTATAATCTATTAGGAGCATATGATGCGTTACGTTTACAGGCTGATGATGTGTTTTTTATGCGGCCCGCTGGCTGCCGGCGCGCAAACTCCTCAGGTAACCCTGAGCGAGGCCTTTCCTGAGCCTTCTGCGGATGGCTGGGATAAACTGGTATTACTACCCAGCGGTAACACCTGTTATCTTCATCTTGATAAGAATGATGGGATCACTGTAACCCTCTATAATGAGAAGAAGGAACGGGTGGTATCAGAAAAGATCAGCGGCAAGCAATGGGATACCCGGAATATGAACGATACGGAAGTTGATGGGGTATATGAGATCAACGGACAGGTGGTTGTCTTCCTGCAGCAGCTTATTAAATATAAGCCCACCCTGTTTCGTATAGTCATAGACGGCGCCACCGGCCAACTGGTGCAGGAAGATAAGCTGGGGGAACTGCCAACTGTATTGCACCGCGACGCCTTTGCCCTGGAAAACCTGGCCTCACACGATTGTTATGTGGCCAAAGATCCTGCCAGCGGCCACTATGCCGTAGCCCTTTTTGCAGGAGGCGAATTGTCTCGCAAAGAGAACGCGGCCGAAAGGGTGCAGGTTATGCACTTTTCGCCCAAACACGAACTGCTGAACCAGGCCTATTATAATCTGCCGGACAACGCCTATTCTTATTTCAACTTCCTGGATATGGCCGTGAATGGCGCGGGCAGCGTGTACCTGTGCACGGTAGGTTTCAACACCAAACGCTCGGGCGACGCGCCACAATCGCAGGTGCTGGTGTCTGTGCTCCGGGCGGGTCAACAGGCTTTTACCCACCAGACGCTGGACTATACCGCTAATTTTGGCGGGGCCTATGCCGACCTGCAATGGGCGCCGGCCGCCAACCGCCTGCAGCTGTTCCTGGCAGCGGCACCGGAGCCGAAGTCCAAACCGGAGGAGCGCCACCTCTTTATGAACTACCTGGATCCGGTAAGCTGCAGCCTGCAGCACCAACGGCCCCTGGCCCCGGAGCTGACGGCCAATAATGCGCAGCCGCAGCTGCTCACCATGGCGGCAGACGGTAGCTTGTTGCTGCAGTTAGAACAGATGCAGCAGTTCACCCAGGGTAAGAACGTGTATAATATGCTGCATACCAACCTGAATGACATCCGCGTTTGTAACATAGACCCGCAGGGCAATGCCGATACCGGGTATGTGATCCCCAAAATGCAGATCGCCAACGGCGCTTTTGGGCCGCTCTACCTGCAGCGCAAGAACAGGGGCACCTGGGTGTTCCGTAACCGGGTACCTGCGCTGAACACCACGCCTTACCTCTCATTTGATCTGATACATACCAGCCATGGCGACTATACGCTGTTCAATGATTATATTCAGCACCTTGACAGGGGCGGTACTTTTGAGAATAAAAAGCCCCTGCGCTACCTGGTAGAAGCGAATACCGTGTGTTATTATTTTGACAAGGGGAAAGGGGAGCGGCTCTTCCTTTTTGGGACACCACAGACCGATAAGGCCTATTATTGTATGCTGGGGGCCTCTGACCGCAACAGCGGCGGCGGGCAGTATGCTACCATCCTGATCACCCGTACCGGTACGGATAAAAAAGCGCAGATTGCCTGGATCAGTTTCTAATTGCTGGAAAAAGACTCTTCGATGGTGTGCTGCAGGGCATTTCTTACTTCCCTGCCAGTTGCGTTGGTACTGTTGTGATGCTCTTTCAAAGTAAGCACCAGCCGGGGTGCGGCCGTTCGCCTGGGATCCGGTGCCGCTTTCCCTTTAGGGCGTTTGTTCTTTTTGTTCAAAACAGTATAGTATGCCAGTATTACTGACACGATCACCATCTTACAGGCCAGGTAAATTGCTATTGCGTTAACGACCGGGTCTTTGAGGAACATTTCCGGGTACTTTGTGGTTAAAATAGGGCAAGCACAGCAACATCAGTTCTTCATACAACCTAAGTTACAAATAATATTAAATTAAGGCAACGTTTTTGCTGCGTATTTCCAGTATCAAATACATGCATTATGACTACCAGGAAAACAACGCAGCAGCAACGTGACATCAAGCAGGTAAAACGCAGGAATGCCGCCGCCCCGGTAAATAAAAAGGCGCCTAAAAAGGAGTTCAATGACGATAAGAACAACCAGCTGGAAGGCTACGATGAAAATGAGTATGATGAGAAAGACAAGGCGGATGCAAGGCGGCGTAAGGCCTAGCTTGTTATCGTAGGTAATTAAATAATATTAATATCGTATAGCCGGCAGAGGTATTGTTAAAGTACCTTTACCGGCTTATTCTTTCCTGGGAATCCGAAATTTGGATACAGCCGGGCACTATTACGACCAATTGCCTGGATACTTTCGACACGCTGATCTTTAATGTAGTGGAAGGACAAATATCCATCCCGGAGTTCCTGCATCTTTGCACGCCCTGAGGAACATTTACCTGAAAGTAAACGGTAAGGCCACCTGCAGGCCTTACCATTTTTATTACATGGCATTGCTGCCCGGAGGTCTCCGGTTCGGGTACACTATCCTCACTTACTGATCAGCAACAACTTAAAACCGGCCGTTTTCCACTCCGGATCGTAATATGGCATCAGCATAGTGTTATTATACTCCCTGGAAGAAGACAGGTGGCGTTTTATCACAGGGTAAAGCGCATACGCCGCCTGTGTGCTCATAATACCCACACCGGCGCCGCCAATAATATCACTCAGCCAGTGACGGTTATTATACATCCGCAGGGCGCCGGTAGCGGCAGCGGCTATATACCCCGTCATGCTCAGCAATGGTTGCTTGTGCTGGTATTCAATGCGCATGAATTCCGCGGCGGCAAAAGCGGTGGCGGTATGCCCACTGGGAAATGACTCGTGATTGCTGCCATCCGGCCTTTGGGAATGCATCAGCTTTTTCATGATCTTTACACTGGAAGCCATGATCAAAGTGGAAGTACCGTAAATAAGCGTTCGGTCCGCAAAATTGTGCTCTCCTTTTGCGCCCAGGGCATTCAGGGCATACACTGCGATTGCCGGCGACCATTGCAGGTAATTGTCGACCGTGGTGGAAAAGTGAGGATGCTCTTCCATCAGCTCTTTCCTGGTGCTGTAATTAAGATCCCTTAATGTGTGATTATCCAGCGCCAGCAAGCCGTAGGTCAGCATAGCGCCGGGAACCAGGAGACCACAAAGTGTGGGACGAAAATCAGCGGCCCTTTCAGCGGGCTGTTGCAGATAGCCTGCAGTGGTAGGTAGGGTATCCAGTCTTTCGGGTAAACGCTGCGCACCTGCAAGGGTGTAGCAGCATACTCCGGCTGTTACCAACAGTAGGTGGAAGTATTTCATACAGTTGTAGGTAATAAATAAGACGGCCGTTCAGGACGCTATCTAAAGTCTCCATCTGACCACTAACAAATAACGACTTTTTATTGTATTTTTCTGATCCATAACACGAAAATCAACAAGATATATATGCACCTGACAGCAAGAGAAACGGAAAAGCTGCTGCTTCACGTGGCAGGCGAACTGGCGGAAAAAAGAAAAGCCCGGGGCCTGAAGCTCAATTACCCGGAAGCCATTGCCCTCATCAGCAGCCGTTTACAGGAGGCCGCACGCGACGGGCGTAGCGTGGCTGAACTGATGCAGTTCGGGGCAACCATCCTTACCCGGGACGACGTCATGGAAGGTATCCCTGAAATGATCCATGAGATCCAGATAGAAGCTACCTTTCCTGACGGTACCAAGCTGGTAACCGTACATCATCCCATCCGTTAAAATTTTACCGTATGATACCCGGAGAATATTTCCTGAAGCATGAACCGGTGGAAGCCAATAAAGGCCGCCGCACCGTCTCCATCAAAGTGGTGAACACCGGCGACCGCCCGGTACAGATAGGCTCTCATTGCCATTTCTTTGAAGTGAACCGGCAAATGGCCTTTGACCGTGCAGCCGCTTTCGGTATGCGCCTCAATGTGCCCTCCGGCAATGCGGTCCGTTTTGAGCCCGGCGAAGTTAAAGTAGTGGAGCTGGTAGAGCTGGGCGGCGCCAAAAGGGTGATCGGCATCAACAACCTGGCCCAGGGCATTACCACAGATGCCGCGGTAAAGCAGGCCGCCATTGAAAAAGCACAACAGCAACAATTTAAAACCCAGTTACCGTGAGCCTCAGTATAGACAGACATAAATATGTAAGCATGTACGGCCCCACCACGGGCGACCGTATACGGCTGGCAGATACAGACCTGGTCATCGAGATCGAGAAAGACTATAACGTGTATGGCGATGAATGCAAGTTCGGCGGCGGCAAAAGCGTACGCGATGGGATGGCCCAGTCAGCCACCGCCCTGCGCAGTGAAGGCGTGCTGGACTTCCTCATCACCAACGTGATCATCATTGATCACTGGGGCATCGTTAAAGCGGATATCGGTATTAAAGATGGCCGGATCGTGGCCATTGGCCAGGCGGGTAATCCCGATACCATGGACGGTGTTCATCCGGAGATGATCATTGGCGCTGCCACTGAAGTGCACAATGGCAGTAATCTCATAGCCACCGCTGGCGGTATCGATACGCATATCCATTTTATTTGTCCGCAGCTCGTAGATCATGCCCTCTTCAGTGGCATCACCACCATGATCGGGGGGGGCACCGGTCCGGCAGACGGCACCAGCGCTACCACCGTAACGCCGGGCAAATGGAACATAGCACGTATGCTGCAGGCGGCTGAAGGTTATCCTATGAACCTGGGCTTCTTTGGTAAAGGTAACTGCGCCACTACCGCCCCGCTGGAAGAACAGGTGGAAGCGGGTGCCCTGGGACTAAAGATCCACGAAGACTGGGGCGCAACCCCTGCCGTGATAGATGCCTCTTTGCAGGTGGCCGACAAGCTGGATGTGCAGATCGCCATTCATACAGATACGCTTAACGAGGCCGGTTTCCTGGAAGATACCATGAACGCCATTAACGGCCGCGTTATCCATACCTTCCACACAGAAGGTGCAGGGGGTGGTCATGCACCGGACATCATCCGCGCAGCGTCCTTCCCGAACGTATTACCCGCATCCACCAATCCTACCCGTCCCTACACCGTCAATACCATAGATGAGCACCTGGATATGCTGATGGTATGCCATCACCTTGATAAACGTGTGCCCGAAGACGTAGCTTTTGCCGATTCGCGCATCCGTCCTGAAACTATTGCTGCAGAAGACATCCTGCATGATATGGGCGTGTTCAGCATCATGAGCTCCGACTCCCAGGCTATGGGCCGCGTGGGAGAGGTGATCACCCGCACCTGGCAAACGGCTGATAAGATGAAGAAACAACGCGGCGCCCTCACTGAAGACCAGGCAAAAGAGAACGATAACTTCCGTGTAAAACGTTACGTGGCCAAGTATACCATCAACCCGGCTATTGCGCATGGTATTGCGCAGTACGTAGGCTCTATTGAGCCAGGCAAGATAGCCGACCTGGTATTGTGGAAGCCGGCTCTTTTCGGCGCCAAACCGGAAATGATCATCAAAGGCGGAATGATCGTGGCCAGCAAGATGGGCGATCCCAATGCATCCATTCCTACACCGCAGCCTGTGATCTACCGGCATATGTTCGGCGCGCATGGGAAGGCACTTACGCATACCAGCGTTACTTTTGTTTCCCAGGTCTCCCTGCAGAAAGGCATTGCCCGGGAATATGGCCTGCAGAAACAACTGCTGCCTGTAACAGGATGCCGCAATATTTCCAAGAAAGATCTGATCCATAACGATCAGACACCCGATATTACCGTCAACCCGGAAACATACGAAGTAAAGGTAGACGGCCAACCCGTTACCTGCGAACCGCTGAAAGAGCTGGCGCTGGCGCAACGGTATTTTCTTTTTTAGTTTGAGTTTTGAGGTTTGAAGTTTGTGGTTCAGGGCAGGTGTGCCAACCAGGTTCACAGGTTTTGAACCGCTAACTTCTCACCCACCTCAAACCTTAAACTGCAATTTTCAAACATGTGTTGATGATCATCGAAGACGTTCTGGGCAATATTGATATTGGCGATCGCCAGGCAGACCTGCTGCAGATGGAGTGGTACGAAACCACCCGCCGCATACAGCGCCGGCATACTGCCAGCGGTCGTGAAGTGGCATTACGCCTGCTGAAACAGGGACAGCGCCTGCAGCAGGGCGATGTGGTGTATATGGATGATACCACTGCCGTAGTGGTAGATATACTGCCCTGCGAAGCCATCGTAGTAAAGCCGGCCACCATGCTGGAAATGGGTACCGTATGCTACGAGATAGGGAATAAACATTTACCCATCTTCATCCAGGATAATGAAGTGCTGATCCCCTGGGAAGAACCGCTGTTTAAATGGCTGGAAGCCGCCGGCTACCAGCCGCAAAAAAACATGCGCAAGCTCACCAATATGCTTCGCTCCAATGTGGCGCCGCATCAGCATGGCAGCAGCGGCAGTACACTTTTCCAGAAGATCATGAACTTAACAAAATCAGTTTAAGCGTTTGAAAGTTTGAATGTTTGGTTGTGACCTGCATTATCAGACATCTTCAGATCCACAAACATTCAAACGCTCAAATCCTCAAACTTTCAAACTTTCCAACATGCATTTGTTGTCCTTACTGCACCTTTCTGATCCTACTTTGCCGATAGGCGGCTATACCCATTCCAATGGGCTGGAAACCTATGTGCAGCAGGGGCTCGTACATAATGCCGCAACTGCAGCGGCTTATATACAAAGCATGCTGGCAAGTAATCTCCGTTACAACGATGCTGCTTTTGCCAGCCTGGCCTATGATGCTGCTGCCAGGAATGATCTGGACGCCTTGCTGCTGCTGGATGAGGAATGCAGCGCGCTCAAGATACCGCGCGAGATCCGCCAGGCCAGCCAGAAGCTGGGCGTTCGCCTGCTGAAGATATTCAGCCGTTACCTGCGGCCTGCATTTGTGCAGGGGTATGAGCAGGCCATACAGCAGGGGAATGCCAGCGGACACTATTGTCTTATGTATGGCATTTACGCCTGCCTGTTAGCCACGCCCAAGCTGGATGCTTTGAAAGCTTTTTACTACAATGCCGCCGTGGGGATGGTCACCAACAGTGTAAAACTCGTACCGCTCGGCCAGTTGGACGGCCAGGATATCCTGTTCCGCCTGCAGCCTTTACTGAGAGAGCTGGCATCGCTCACTATGGAGCCGGATCCCGCCTGGCTGGGCTGCTGTAACCCGGGTTTTGATATCCGCTGTATGCAGCATGAAAGATTATATTCACGTTTATACATGTCCTGAGTCTGGAATATTATGAGAAAGTATGTCAAAATAGGTATTGCAGGCCCTGTGGGTTCAGGTAAAACAGCCCTGATAGAAAGGCTGTCGCGCAATATGGCTCACCAGTACGATCTGGGAGTGATCACCAATGATATTTATACAAAAGAGGATGCTGAGTTCCTTACAAAAAACAGCCTGCTGCCGGCAGAACGTATTATCGGTGTGGAAACCGGCGGTTGTCCCCATACCGCCATCCGGGAAGACGCCAGCATGAACCTGGAGGCCGTGGATGAAATGGCGGCCCGTTTTCCAGCCATACAACTCATCTTTATAGAAAGCGGCGGCGATAATCTTTCTGCTACTTTCAGTCCCGACCTGGCAGATGTCACCATCTTTGTGATCGATGTGGCCGAAGGCGACAAGATACCCCGAAAAGGCGGCCCGGGTATTACCCGTTCCGACCTGCTGGTGATCAACAAGATAGACCTGGCACCCTATGTAGGCGCCAGCCTGGAAGTGATGGAACGTGATGCCCGGCTGATGCGCAAAGGCCAGCCCTTTGTATTTACGGACCTGATGAAAGGGGTAGGAGTGGAAGATGTGATCAGCTGGATCAGAAAATACGCCCTGCTGGAAGATATTGCAGAACCTAAGCTGCACCGATGATCAGCGAACTGAAAATAGCAACAGGCGTTCGCAAGGGTATTACCTACCTGAAGGAGAGCTATTATACCAAACCCTTCAAGCTGGCGGATATAGGGGCCTACCGGGCTGACAAAGCCCTTTGCCTGATGCTGATGACGGCCTCGCCCGGCATGCTGAACGGTGACGATTACCGTATAACGATAGACGTTAGTACAGGTGCACGTTTGCAATTACAAACACAGGCCTACCAGCGGTTGTATAGTATGCAGACGGGGGCCCGCCAGCAGATGGACCTGAGCATCGGAGAGGGTGCATTCTTCAGTTATGTGCCGCATCCCATAGTACCACATACGGATGCAGTATTTGAAGGGCATAACCGAATCAACCTCGCAGCAGGCAGCCGGCTGGTATGGGGAGAGATCCTTACCTGCGGCAGAAAACTGAACGGGGAGGTGTTTAAATTCCGCCTGTTCCATAATATTACGGAGCTGCGTTACAAAGGGAAATTGATCCTGAAGGATAACCTGATCATACAACCATCCAGGTTAAACGTAGCTGAACCTGGACAAATGGAAGGCTTCACCCACCAGGCTACGTTCATTTATGCCGATACCCGGCCCGATGCGCCGCCGGTGGCAGACTGCCTGCTGGAACTGCTGGCCCATGAACCCGATATTGCTTTCGGTGTTACTCAAAGCGCCGGTCCGGCTATTGTGCTGCGAATACTGGGGCACGGCGCTGAACAGTTGTTCAATTGCCTCCGCAGTATGGAAGAAACGTTATGGTCTGGAGCGATCTTCAAACGGCAAAATAAATTAAACGAAGTATGACCACAGAGATAGGCGCTTTACTACTTACTGCCATTACCATCGCCTGTATACACACTGCCACAGGCCCGGATCATTATATGCCTTTTATAGCCTTATCCCAGTCCCGCAACTGGTCTGTTACCAGAACCATTTTCTGGACGGTGCTCTGTGGCATCGGGCACGTAGGCAGTTCTGTACTATTAGGACTATTGGGCGTTTTCCTTGGATGGGAGTTATCTAAGATTACCTGGCTGGAAGGTATACGTGGCGGCATTGCCGGCTGGGCTTTACTTTTCTTTGGCCTGGCTTACCTGGTATGGGGGCTTCGCCGTGCTTACCTTAACCGGCCACATAAACATTTTGACCGCTATGACGATGGCTCGGTGTACGTGTATGAGCATCAGCATGGCGAAGGTCCGGTATACCCGCAGCAACGCACCAGGGTAACACCCTGGATCATGTTTATCATTTTCGTGCTGGGCCCGTGCGAGCCGCTGATCCCTTTGCTTACCTATCCTGCTGCACGGAAATCCACTTTCGGTATCGCAGCGCTGATCATCACCTTTACCGTGTTCACGCTGATCACCATGGTAACGATGGTGCTGCTGGGATACTACGGCTATTCTTTCCTGAGAACGGATAAGCTGGAAAGATATATCCACGCGATAGGCGGCGCTACGGTAACGATATGTGGGATAGGGATGGTGTTTATGGGATGGTAGGATTATTCCCGATTAATCGCTAATTTCGTCCTCCAAACCAGGAAATGGTGTCTTCCTGCACAAGAACCGTCCATTTACCGGACTGATGGCGCCTACAAATATCAAATGGCTTAATAAAGCCGTCGTCATTTATTTGTAGGACTATGATCAAAAAAATCAAATCTTCTTTCGAACAATTCGCAATCGCTTACCACCTCATTCGCTGGACCATCCTGGCTATTCCCGTATCCATTATCACCGGATCGCTGGTAGCCTTGTTCCTCTGGCTGCTGGATAAAGCTACGCATACACGCTGGCAGCATGAATGGCTCTTATACCTGCTGCCCCTGGCAGGTATCGGTATTTATTTTTTATACAAGAGACTGGGGAAGAACGCTGAAGGAGGAAATAACCTCATTATGGAAGAGATCCATCAGCCGGGAGGGGGTGTTCCTGCCCGTATGGCGCCGCTGGTGCTGCTTACCACGGTGGCAACCCATCTTTTTGGTGGCTCCGCCGGTCGTGAGGGCACAGCAGTACAGATAGGCGGCAGTATGGCCAATATGCTGGGCCGCTGGATGAAGCTAAGCGAAAAGGATCTTCGCATGCTCCTGATGAGCGGTATCGCAGCCGGTTTTGGCGCCGTATTCGGCACCCCATTGGCGGGCGCTGTATTTGCCCTGGAAGTGCTGGCCATCGGCGTGATCCGCTATGATGCGCTGCTGCCTTGCCTCATCTCCGCTGTATTTGCAGATATTATCTGCAGCGCCTGGGGCATACAGCATACACATTACGCTATCCACTACATACACGGCAATGCGCTGCCTTTTCTTCCCTTCTTACATATTGATCTCTGGCTGCTGGCCCGGGTGATCCTGGCAGGCGTGGCCTTCGGACTGGCCAGCTACGCTTTTGCCAATTCCATGCATCTTATTAAACATACAGCCCAACGGTACATCCGGCCGGCCTGGCTGATACCCGCCCTCGGCGGAGTGATCATCATTGTTTTTGCCTGGGCCCTTGGCAGCGAAGATTACCTGGGCCTGGGTGTTTACAGTAAAGACCCTTCCGGCGTAAGTATCGTCAATGCATTTCACGCCGGTGGCGCTGACACCTGGAGCTGGTTATGGAAATTATTGTTTACCGCGATCACCCTGGGCATGGGTTTTAAAGGAGGAGAGGTAACACCATTGTTCTTCATCGGTGCTACCCTGGGCAACACCCTGGCTTTACTTTTGGGGGCGCCGGTAGACCTTTTCGCCGGACTTGGATTCATCGCGGTGTTTGCCGGTGCCACCAATACACCTATCGCCTGTACACTGATGGGCGCAGAGCTTTTCGGCACAGAGCATATATTATACTTCGCCGTAGCCTGCTTCACAGCGTACTATTTTAGTGGTCATAGCGGCATCTATAAGGCGCAAAAGCTGGCAGTACCAAAACAGCCCTAGCGCTGTTTATTTAACCATACCACCTGCTGTTCCGCCTTATGTGCCTGCCCGATTATATCTGCATACAGCTCGGGCCTCCTGGCCTTCCGGTAACGGAAACCGCCTGCCTGTTCCAGCTTTTCAGGGGTACAGTTAGCTATGGCGATATCATTGCCCAGCTGCCGGCATTCTGCCAGTATATCTCCAAACGGATCCAGGATCATTGCGCACCCGTTCTTCAGCTGATCATCATCCATGCCGATGGCATTGGAAAATACTACGTAAACGCCATTATCGTAGGCACGTGCAGGCAGCCATTTCATCAGCCATGCGCGCCCTTTTAAACCGTCAAACTCAATACGGAGGGAGGTAGGATCATTTTCCCGGTTCTGCCAGAGCTGTTTGTCTACAAAGCCGGCGCCCGGCCGGGTAGACGGTGTGCACATGGTTACATGGGGCATGAAGATAATGTCTGCACCCAGCAGGGCGGTAGCTCTTACGTTTTCGATGATGTTATTGTCGTAGCAGATCAGGATACCACATTTCCAGCCATGCAGGTCAAATACTACGTATTGGTTGCCCGGTATCAGGTGCGGGTTAATGAACGGATGCAGTTTCCTGAATCTGGCCACCAGGCCCTGGGCGTTTACGCAGACATAGGCTTTATAGAGATGGTCTTCCGCATCTTTCTCAAACAGTCCGGCAAGGATCGTGATATTGGCTTCGGCGGCAATGTCAGTCAGTGTCTGAATACTGGGGCCTTCTGGAATGCGCTCTGCTACTTCCAGCAGCTGCACTTTGGAGAGTTGACGGGCAAAGGTATAGCCGCTGACAGAACATTCATGGAAGGCGATCACCTGTGCGCCTGCCTGGGAAGCATCCAGCGCCATCCGGCGGATGATTTCCAGGTTATAGGCTTTATCGGCACTGCGATGCTCAAACTGTGCGGTAGCTATTTTTAAGGCTTGCATGTGAATGGATTATGACTGCAAAGGTAGGCCATGCTGCGAGTGCAAACTTGTAAAAATCCGACCTTATGCAGGGAGCTGTATATAATTGAGCGCCAGCAGTCGTGCGCTTTGATACGCTTTGGGAGTGATACCCGCCAGCATACGGAATTCACGGTTAAAATGCGGCTGGTCATAATACCCGGCATCAAATGCCAGTTGGGTTAGGGCGGGAGAGGGGCGCTGCTGCAATGCTTTTAACAGCTGACGGAAACGGATGGTACGCAGGAACTGCTTCGGACTCAGCCCGATCTGTTCACGGAATTTACGCTCCAGCTGTCTTTCTGAGATATGCAGCCCCGTACAGAGCGATGTTATCTGCATCCATCCCTTGCTTTGATATATTAGCGGTAGTGCCTGCCGGATCATGTTATCAGCATGCGCATGCCGCTGCTGCAACTGTTGGATAAGGAAATGGATCACCAGCTTCAGTCTGACATGGTGGTCTGCCGCCCGGATCAGGCTATCCTCCAGGTCCTGCCAGGCAGGCCCGAATATCAGCGGCATGCTGATCAGCTGGTCTGTCAGCTCCTGTGCAGGAATGCCGGTGAGCAAATGCAGTGTATAAGGTTGCAGTACCACCACCAGCATACCGGTATGAACACCGGACAGCAGGTCATGAAACCTGCTGATCTGTCCGTATACAAAGCTGCGGGGTAACAACGCTTCATCGCTTTTCGCAAATGGTTCACGGTAGCAGCATACGATGCCCGCATGCCCGTCGGGCGACAACCGGTGATGACGCAACACGGCCTCATCCTGTTCCAGCACCAGGAAATGTTTCACTACATCACTCAGTATCTGCGGAGGTGCGATTTGCATACTATAAAAGTAATTATCTTTATTGACTAAAATTTTAAGGTTTGCAGTTGTTTGTTGTATGTTCATAACTTCCAACATCCAACGAACCTCGAACCTCAAACCTCAAACTTCAAACTCAGACTATGAAAGCTGTTGCCATTTCTGCGTTCCGTGCTACTCCCGAAGTAATGGATCTCCCCAAACCGGGGCTTCGTCCCGGTACTTTGCTGGTGCGTGTATCCGCCGCCGGTATGAACCCTTTTGACTGGAAAATGATTGATGGAATACTGGATGGACATATGCCCCATCAATTCCCGATGATCATTGGCGTGGATGGCGCCGGTGTTGTGGAGGCTGTAGGAGAAGGCGTTACGCGCTTCAAGACGGGAGACAGGATCTACGGTCAATTCATTCACAGCCCCATAGGAGAAGGCGCCTACGCAGAATATGCGATCGTCCCGGAAAAGGCAGCTATTACGCACGCTCCTTCGTCCATATCACTTGCAACAGCTGCGGCGGTGCCCACCTCGGGCATGACTGCCCTGCAGCTGCTGGAGCACGCAGGGTTGCAGAAGGGGCAAACGTTGCTGATCATAGGCGCTACCGGCGGGGTAGGTTCATTTGCCGTACAAATGGCCGCCGCTGCAGGATTAAAAGTGATTGCTACTGCCGGCAGCACTACCGCTGCAGAACATATCCGCGGGCTTGGTGCAACAGCAGTAATAGATTATAAGAAAGCTCCCGTGCCGGCGCAGATACAAAGCGCTTATTCCAATGGTATTGACGGATTAATAGATCTGATGAGCGATCAGGAAGGCTTCAATGCTAACAGCGCCCTCGTAAAAGAAGGTGGTGTTGCATTTACTACGGCTTTTGTTGCAGATGATGATGTACTGAAAGCGCGGCGCCTCAAAGGTGGTAATTTTGAAACGAAGAGCACTCCCGCATCATTGGATGATCTGACTGCGCTGATAGAAGCCGGAAAATTAAAAGTGCCTGTTGAAACTACCATTTCACTGGAAGATGTAGCCGCTGCACTCGCTAAAAGCAGAACAGGCAGGGCCAGAGGCAAAACGGTGATAAAAATTGCGGATGCGTGATCCCAGTGATCCTGCCATTCCACGGACGCCTATTTACTGGCCTCATCCAACACCGCCACTGCCTCCTTATCCAATTTCAGCCTCGCCGCCTGCATCAGTTCTTCCAGCTGCTCCACACTGGTTGCGCTGGCAATCGGTGCAGCTACACCAGGCCTTTGTGCCAGCCATGCAATTGCAATACTGGCAGGCTGTGTGTGATAGCGAGCCGCCACTTCATCCAGTGCCGCTAATATCCGCAAACCGCGTTCATCCAGGTAGCTCAGGGCTTTTTCTCCACGGGGACTTTTAGCCGCATCTTCCTCTGTTCGGTATTTACCCGTGAGGAAACCGCTGGCCAGCGAATAATAAGGGATTACGCTCAGCTCATGTTCTGTGCAGACAGGCGCATAATCGTGTTCATATCGTTGGCGGCTATAGAGATTATATTCCGGCTGCAGGGTTTCATAACGCGGATAGCCATACTGTTCACTGTTATGCAGCGATAGTGTCAACCTTTCCGGACTCATATTTGAAGCGCCGATCACTCTTATTTTTCCTTCCTGTATCAATGATGCATAAGTGGATAATGTTTCTTCCACCGGTGTGCTCTCATCATCGTAATGCGTTTGATAAAGGTCAATATAGTCTGTTTGCAGCCTGCGTAGCGATGCCTCTACTGCTTGTGTGATATATGCCTTTGAAACGCCTTTCTGTTGTGGTCCCATTTCCGCACCTACTTTAGTGGCGATCACTACCTGCTCTCTTTTACCGCTTTGTTTCAGCCATTTACCGATCAGGGTTTCTGATTCTCCGCCCTGGTTGCCGTCAACCCATTTTGAATACACATCCGCCGTATCTATCAGGTTAAACCCGCCTGCCACAAAGGCATCCAGCAACCTGAAACAGTCTCGTTCGTCTACCGTCCAGCCAAACACATTGCCGCCAAAAGCCAGGGGCGCTACAGTGAGAGCCGATCTTCCCAATTTGCGTTGCTCCATTTTATATTATTTTATAAATATATAATTGCCGCAAAAAAAATACCAGCATGGTGGTTTATAGTTTAAATGTGTGTTTCTGATGACAAATTACACCGGCCTCATATTTGCAGTACTAACCGTCATGCCTATATTAAAAAGAATTGCTATTTTGTGCCGCTATATGCTGCTTTAGTAGTATTCGTCAATACTGTCCATCATCTGCATGAGACCTGAAACATCCCCGTAGCAGCCGGTTTGAGACGTTTTGAAGCATGAATTTTAATTAATTAGGCGTGTTGCTGACAGGTGTCCCTGCAGGAAGAGATGCTTTTAACACAAGAGAACAGATTTTGATAAACGACATATGACAGCGCTATGAGTAAGACCATTATAGTATCTAACAGGCTCCCTGTGAAGATCGCAGAAAAGGACGGAGAATTTGTGCTGGCGCCCAGTGAAGGTGGTTTGGCCACTGGCCTGGGTTCCATCTACAGGAACGGCAATAATGTATGGATAGGCTGGCCCGGGCTTGTAGTGCCGGAACAAAAAGACCAGGACGATATCCGGCAACAGATGGCCGGTATGAACCTCATGCCGGTGTACCTGGAACAGGAAGAGATCAATAACTTCTATGAAGGCTTCTCCAACGAAACATTATGGCCGGTATTCCATTACATGGCCGTGTACGCCCGCTATGAGCAGGGCTATTGGGATGCTTACTATCGCGTGAACGAAAAGTTCCGCGATCTGATTCTGTCTGTGGCTGAGCCCGATGATGTGATATGGATCCACGATTACCAGTTATTGCTGCTGCCCGGCATGATTCGCCAGGCACTGCCTGATGTATCCATCGGCTTCTTTTTACACATACCGTTTCCTTCTTTCGAACTGTTCCGCCTTATACCCTGGCGGGCAGAGCTGCTGGAGGGAATGCTGGGAGCTGACCTGCTGGGCTTTCATACTTTTGATGATAGCCGGCATTTCATCAATGCAGTTACCCGCATATTGCCCATTAACGCCTCCGCCAATCAGCTGATGGTGAACGACCGCGCCGTTGTTGCGGAAACTTTTCCCATGGGCATCGATTATGACAAGTATGCCTCCATGGGCACGGATGCGGAAGTGCAGCAACAGTTGCGACAGCTGGAAGAGAATTTCCACGGCATTAAAATGATCCTTACCATCGACCGCCTGGATTACAGCAAAGGGATCCTGCAGCGCCTGCAGGCTTTTGAACTCTTCCTGCAATTATACCCTGAGTATGCAGAGAAGGTGGTATTATACATGATCGTTGTGCCGTCCCGCGATACGGTGCCGCAGTACGTGGCCCTGCGCGACGAGATCGATAAGCTGGTAGGGGGCATCAATGCCCGCTTCCGTACCATTAACTGGCACCCTGTCCATTATTTTTACCGCTCTTTCCCGATAGAGACACTGTCTGCACTGTATAATTTTGCTGATATATGCCTGGTAACACCCATGCGCGATGGTATGAACCTGGTGAGCAAGGAATACGTGGCCAGCCGCACACAGAATAACGGCGTGCTCATACTCAGTGAAATGGCGGGCGCATCCAAAGAACTGATAGATGCACTGATCGTAAACCCCAATAACATCGGGGCTATTACCCGTGCACTGGAAGAAGCGCTTATTATGCCGCTGCCGGAGCAATACCGGCGCATGAAGCAGATGCGGCAGGTGGTTGCCAAATTCAACGTCAACCACTGGGTGAAACTATTTATGGACCGCCTGCAGGAAGTGAAGCAGATCCAGCAATCCATGCTGGCCCGCCGTCTCAGTACCGATATGCAGCTGCATGTACAGCAGGCCTACAAAAAGGCCGGCCGCCGCGCTATCTTCCTGGATTATGACGGTACATTAGTGGGCTTTAACGTGAATGTTGACCTGGCCTCGCCAGACCAGGAGCTGTATCACCTGCTGCGCTCACTGACCGCAGATCCGTCCAACGAAGTAGTGATGATCAGCGGACGCAAGCATGAAACGCTTTCTGAATGGCTGGGCCACCTGCGTTTGCACCTGATAGCAGAACATGGCGCCTGGCAAAGGAGACAGGGAGGCAAATGGCATAAGCTGCCCGGCCTGAACGATCAATGGAAACAGGAGATCTATACCATACTGGACACTTATACAGACCGTACCCCGGGCTCTTTTATTGAAGAAAAAAGCTATTCCCTGGTATGGCACTACCGCAAGGTAGAGGCAGGATTGGGTGAACTGCGCGCCAATGAATTAGTGGGTACCCTCCGGTACTATACGTCGGATAAAGGACTGATGGTATTGCCGGGCGATAAAGTGATTGAGGTGAAGAACGCGGAGATCAATAAGGGTAGGGCTACGCTCAACTGGTTGCATGACGATCACTTCGATTTCGTGATGGCCATCGGCGATGATCATACCGATGAGGATATTTTCAAAGCTCTTCCGGAAGATGCCATCACTATCAAAGTGGGCAGCCAGGTATCCGCTGCCAGATATTACCTGCGTAATTTCAAGGAGGTAAGACAGTTTCTGACAACCTTAGTATAGGCGGATTTTCCGCCGCCGCCATTGGGAGGAGCACCGGAGCTCATGTGCACAGGCTCCCGGGGCTCCTCACAATGACCAAGGCGGCGTCTCTTACAAAAATATCGGCTTATCCAGTTTCATCGCTATCCTGTACGCAGCATTCATCAATCCCACATGGCTGTAAGCCTGCGGGAAATTGCCCCACTGGCTGCCATTCTCTTCATCTATATCTTCACTGAACAGCAATAAGTGATTCGAATACTGCAGCAGGTTCTCAAACTCCCTGATGGCATCATCCAGCCGTCCTACACAGGCCAATGCTTCCACATACCAGAAGGCACATACCAGGAATGTGGTTTTGGGTTTACCAAAATCATCCGCATGCAGGTAACGGTAGAATAAGCCCTGCGGCGTTTTTAGCTCTTTTTCCAATGCTTCCAGGTGATCGCGTGCCCTGTCAGATTCAGGATCCAGGTAGTACATCATGATCAGCTGCAATGTGCTGGCATCCAGGTGGCGGCTGCCGGCAGCATTGGTGTATACCCGGCGTTCAGGATCAAAGCAGCTCTCAATATGCTGAGCTGCCTTTTCCTTCAGGGCAGTAGCTTTTTCTACCAGGGGCTGGTGACCAATGGTACGCGCCATCTTTTCAGCGGCCGAGCAGCCCGCCCACTGGAATAGGTTGGAATAGCAATGTATATTGGCAAAATTGCGGAACTCCCATATGCCTGCATCCTTCTCGTCTATTGTACGTTCTATCTTGTTCAGCAGATATTCTATCCACCAGGCAGAGTCCTTGCGTTCTGAAAATATAAAGCGGTGGTCGGTATACAGGGGCAGCATGGAGATGAGCACCTGTCCGTAAATATCGTTCTGTATATGTTCATAGGCCTGGTTGCCGATGCGTACCGGCTGGTTGCCCTGGTAACCGCTCAGGTGCGGGAGGATCTCTTCTACCAGGTTCTTCTGGCCTGTAATACCGTAAAGCGGCTGGTAACGGTAGTCGCCTGAGAATGAAATATCTGTTACATAATTGAAGTAGCGTTCCATCTCCTCGAAATGCCCGATGTGGTTCAGCGCGGTAATCACATAATAGGTATCGCGCAACCAGCAATACCGGTAGTCCCAGTTGCGGCCACTGTTCGGGAACTCGGGCAAACTGGTGGTACTGGCCGCAATAATAGCGCCGGTATCCTCATACTGGTGGATCTTGAGGGTGAGGGCAGAACGTATTACATATGGCTGGTAGAAGTTGGCAATATTGGAATGTTTGATCCAGGTACGCCAGTAATTGATGGTTTCCCGCAGAAAATTCTCTGCAGTGCTCACCAAAGAGGCCTCCAGCGGACTGCCATAAGTTAGTAACAGGTAGCGGGTATCGTTCAGTACGAAATACTGTTCGTCCAGCAGGTAGTTCACCGGTATGTTGGTGGTCAGACGCATGCGTCCATCGGCGCCCAGGAACTCTACGTGATTGCTGCCAAACTGCGCCTGCAGCTTACGCGCGCCATAATCAGTTGCCGGGTGGCATTTTACCTGTATGCGGGGAGAGCCTTCCAGCGGTTCTATTTTCCTGACCAGCATGAGCGGTTTGAAATAACGTTCATACTGGTAAAAACGCGGTGCAAAATCTGTAACCTTGTACTTTCCGTTGGCAGAAGTGATCTCCGTGCAAAGTACATTGGTATTCTCCATGTAGTATTGCCTGGAAGTAAATTCTCCCTCGGGCAGAATAGAAAAGCAGCCGCCTTTCTCTTTATCCAGTAATCCTCCGAAAACAAAAGTGCTGTCCATACGGGGCCAGCAAAGCCATTCAATGTTGGTGTTGCGGTGTACATGCGCCAGGAAGGCGCAGTTGCCAATTAATCCGGTCTGATAGGTATGTCTTTCCATAGCTAAGTCGTACTGAACAAAAGATACGCCAAAATAAGAAAGTTTAAAGGATTGAGGGTTTGAAAGTTTGAAGGTGCCCCAACAATGCAGGCCACGCTCAAGCCATCAAATGTTTAAACGCTCAAACGCTCAATCTCCAAACGTTCAATCGTTTAAACCGTCTTTTTTGCTTATTTTTAATACATGCAATTGGTCAACGAACAGCAATTCCTGCCGCGCTTTGCCCGTATGGGCAGAAAACCCGGTGATGGAATCATGTATGTCCTGGCAGGAGACCTGGGTGGCACCAAAACCAGGCTGGCACTCTTTGAGGTGAGCAATGGGGAGACACAGCTGGTGCATGAAAAGAGTTACCCCTCACAGGATTATACTTCCTTTACAGACCTGGCGCAGGAATTTATCAGCCTGCAGCCGGCCCAAAAACCGCAACGTATATGTATCGGCGTAGCGGGGCCTGTAATAAAAGGCAGGGTAGAGCTCACCAACCTGTCAAGAGAGCTCACGGTAGCAGAGATACAGCAAACCACCGGTGTTGAAGAAACTTTCCTGATCAATGACCTCGAAGCTACGGCATACGGACTGGCCACCCTGCAGCCCGACAGCCTGCTCACCCTGCACTCCGGCGAACCGGAAACCGGCGGCAATATGGCCATCATCGCCCCGGGCACCGGGCTGGGAGAGGCGGGCCTCTTCTGGGACGGTGAACTGTATTCACCTTTTGCCACAGAAGGCGGTCACTGCGACTTTGCCCCGCGCAATGAGCTGGATATGGAACTGCTGGAATTCCTACAGGAAAAATACCAGATCGTTAGCTGGGAGCGCCTCGTCTCCGGACCCGGCATCTATGATACCTTCCAGTTCCTGCGGGACGTACGGCATATGCACGTGCCCGACTGGCTGGAACATGCCCTGCAGGAAAAAGACCCCGCCGCCGTCATCAGCGGTAATGCTATTGAACAAAAGGTATCTATCTGCATCAAAACCATGGAAATGTTTGTGCGCTACCTGGCCCGGGAAAGCGCTAACCTGGTGTTTAAAATGAAATCTACCGGCGGGCTCTTTATCGGGGGCGGTATCCCTCCCCGCATCATCCCCCTGCTGCAGAATAATAATTTCTACCATCATTACCTGCAGGGCGACCGCCTGATAGAGCTGCTGGCAGCCGTTCCCCTGCACGTTATCAGCAACGATAAGGCCGCCTTAAGAGGTGCTGCCTATTATGCCATACACCGCGAACAATAAAGTGGATAATAGTGTTAATTCTATATTCATTTTAATTTTTAACGTTTGCCTTTCAATTTTATTCAAGCCAGGTGGTTACGTATATGTGTAATAGCCGGATGCGCTTTATTGGGACTTGTGATTGTATTGTGGCTGGCACTGGCCCTCTATATCCATCTTAACAGGGAGACCTTTCTTCGCCAGATCACTGATCGCCTGAACCAGCGCCTGCACGGCACATTGACCATACAGGAAATGAACCCATCCCTGTTGCGCAGCTTTCCCCATGTATCTATAGAGCTCGAAACCCTGCAGCTGAAAGACAGCCTCTGGCAACAGCATCGCCACCTGCTGCTGGATGTCAAGCGTATATTCGTTAAAGTGAATACCTTCACATTATTGCGCCGCCGCATGGATATCAGGGAGATAACAATGGAAGACGGTACCATTTACCTCTATACTAACGCATCCGGTTACACGAATGCCACAGTGTTCTCCGGCAAGGAACAAAAGAAAGAAGGCAGCTCCGGTAAAGACGCAGACATCGGTAAGCTCTCACTTCGTAACATGGAGCTGGTGCTGGATAACCAGCAGAAAAATAAACGTTTCCACTTTACCATACGCAGGATGGATGGCCGCGTGGACGCCTCTGACAAGGCCTTGCAATTCGATGTGCAAACCCGGCTGCTCGTGAACAGCTTCTCCTTTAATACCCTTCGGGGCAGTTACCTGAGGAACCAGGAACTGGAAACTACCCTGACATTTAATTTCAATAAGCAGCAGAAAAAGCTGTCAATACCAGCCCAGCGTTTCAGCATCGGTGGTCAATCTGTGACCCTCAGTGCTACATTCGACTTCGGGCACGACCCCGCTGCGTTCGCAATTAATATCGGTGCGGTCAATATGCCCTATCATCACGCTACATCCCTGCTGCTGCCGCATCTGCAGCAAAAGCTGGATAGCATAGACCTGCAGCAACCACTGGATGTGCAGGCCATGATCAAGGGGCATATGCGCCCGCATGATACTCCTGATGTCAGGGTGAAATGGCACACAGAAAATAATATACTTGTTACCAAAGCCGGCCAGTGGGACAGTTGCGGTTTTAATGGAAATTTCACCAATGAGCTGATTCCCGGTTATGGTCATCATGACGCCAATTCTGCTGTACGCATTTACCAGCTGCATGCCAGGTGGAGCGGCGTGCCGCTGAATGCGGATACCATACAGGTGCTCAACCTGAAACACCCGGAGCTTATGGGGCGCTTTCGTTCCGCTTTCCCGCTGCAACAGCTGAACGAACTGACCGGCAATACCTACGAATTTCAAGGCGGCACCGCTACCGCCAACCTCTTCTATAAAGGCAGTATCCTGGCAGGCGACAGCCTTACGCCTTACCTGGATGGCGACATTGCCATCAGGAATGGCAGCTTCACTTATTTACCCCGCAACCTGCAGTTCCGCGATTGCAATGCCACCATACAGTTCTCCGGGCAGGATCTCTTCTTTCACCAGGTGATGGTGAAAAGCGTAAAGAGCACCTTGCAGATGGAGGGCAGTATGCGCAACATCGTGGGACTGTTCTTCAAAGCGCCTGAAAAGATCCAGCTGGACTGGGATATCCGCAGTCCGATGATAGACCTGGACGAGTTCCGCTTTTTCCTGGCGCCCCGTAAAACCAGCAGGCACAAAACCAGTAAGGCGGCTGCCGGCGCAGCTTCCCGTAAAGCCCGGCGCCTGGCCCGCCAGCTGGAGATAGTGATGGAGTCCTGCAATGTGAATATGCGCATTGCTGTTGACAAGCTGAACTACCGCCGTTTTGATGCAGCGCAGGTAATGGCCGCCGTCAGCCTCACCCAGTCAGACATCCTGTTGCAGCAGGTTTCCCTGGCACACGCAGGGGGCAGCCTCCGGCTGAATGGCGCTGTTCATCCCCAGGGCAATAATAACCGTTTCAAACTGAATGGGTCGATCAATAATGTTCATATCGATCAGTTGTTCTATGCCTTTGAGAATTTCGGTATGCAATCCTTAACATCCCGTAACCTCAAAGGCATATTATCTGCTCGCGCCAATATCAATGGTAACCTGCACGACAACGGCCAACTGGCCCCCGGCTCCATGTACGGAGAACTGAGCTTTGACCTGAAACAGGGAGCCCTGGTACATTTTGCCCCCCTGGAAGACATTGGCACCTTCTTCTTCCGGAAACGGAACCTGTCCAATATCACTTTTGATAACCTCAGCAATACCCTGCAGCTGAAGGGGAATAAGATAATCATCCCGCCCATGCAAATTTCTTCCAGCGCCATTATGATGGACGTTAGCGGGGTATACGGTATGCCCCGTGGCACAGATATCTACCTGGAAGTACCCCTGCGTAACCCGGAGAAGATCGCTAAAAAAGGAAAACGGGGCTTCACACTACACCTGCGCGCCACTGACGATAATAAGGAGGGAAAGGTGAAAATAAAGCTGGGAAAGCAGTAACCTGCGCCTGTTCACACACGTTTAACGGGGAAATCCTGCATTTTTACTAATTTTGCGCCCGTTAAACCGTTAACAGTGAATATTATGCGTAAGGTTCTGCCGATAGTGACAGCAATGGTGCTGGTAGTGTTATCCGCCTGTAAGAAGGAAGATAACGCAACCCCGCATCGTAATTTCTATGGAAAATGGTACTACGAATCAGCCGTTTTTAAAGAATATACCGTCACTGCCGGGGATACTTCCTACTCACGGCTGGATACACTGCGCTACAATGGAGCTGAATATATTGATTTTACCCAGAGCGGTATAGCCCTGCGTTTCTATTCTGATGCGCATAGTGTAGATACGTTCCGCTTTGAAGAGATCACACCTGTATTCTTCCACCTCGATTCACTGCTCTGTGAAGCTACCGCTGTTACCGACACCGCACTGCGCTATAATACCCTTGATTTCAGCTATGATGAAACGCCAAAGGTGAAGATCTCCCAGACTTTCTATACACTGAAAAAATAGCAGCCATCCCGCGACCAGGACGGCTGTTACGGTAACTGTTCCGTCTATTTGCTTTATGTGTCGGCTCGATAACCGGCACCATTCATCCACGTTATAGAAAAAGAAAGTACAGTGCTATTGGTGAATAGTCTATGTACCCGTTATAGATTTAACAGTGATAACTGGAATGCCCGGTATGCAGCTGACTATTTTAAGGGTGTTAATTTGATGCCGTATAGTTTGGTCCATGGACCGATGGACTACGTCCGTGAACTACACCAATCTAACAACAAGGGTTAAAGAAAAGTTTAAATGCTTTGGAGATATGAAGCTATGCGAAAGTCGGGCTGCAGGATACCCGGTAATAGAAGTGTACAAACGTGCAAAACCCCGTTGCGGGGTTTGTTATGCAGATCCGCTATACAGGCGGTCATATCAGTAAAACGGCCCTTCATCAGGCTTCACCCCGTAAGGTCATCTCTATCTGCTCTTTAACATCCACGCTAAAACCTTCCAGCTCTATTTGGGGATGTTCATCCAGCTTGATTCTTATCCGCCCGTTCTCTTTGGAAAGGGCATCATGCATTGGCTCTAACAGTGCATATATCAGGGTTTTGCCATTCTGGGCAAGGTGGTTCAGCAGGGCGTCCTCCAACTGAAGAAACTCCCGGTTTTTGTAGGAATAACAGATTTGTATCATAACTCAAAGAAACTCAAAGGATAGTTCAGGAACAGGATATTAATTTCTTAAAAGTATAAAAATAATTCATATAAAAAAAATTGTGCTAAGAAGCAAGGGGGGCGATGCGATATCTGGTAATTCCCGGTAATTCCCGGTCTTTACCGTTCGTCAAAATTTTGGGAAATGCCTGATATTCTATAGACTAGGGATCATCGACCATGGATTAAAAAGTCCTATATTGCCGTCCTTATATCATTATCACTTCGAAAATGCAACCATTACGATTTAGCTTATTCATTTGTATCTGCCTGTGGGCCTTTACGGCGCAGGCACAGCCGGGAAAATCCACCAGGTGGAGCAGCAACGGGCAATCTATTTACAGCGTAGAGCGTGGCAGTATCGTAGCCACAGCACTGAAAAACGGGCAGCAGCAGGTAAAGATCACCACTGCCCAGCTAACACCCGCCGGCGCTAACCAGCCCCTGGAGGTAAAAGATTTTTCCTTTTCTGCAGATGAGCAACACCTGCTGATCTACACCAATTCTAAAAAGGTATGGCGTTATGAAACCCGGGGCGATTACTGGGTGCTCGATATTGCCGCCGGCCAGCTGAAACAGCTGGGCAAAACCTTACCGCCATCTTCACTGATGTTCGCCAAGCTTTCACCAGACGGCACCAAAGCAGCCTATGTGAGCGATCATAACCTGTACGTGGAAGACCTTGCCTCCGGCAACATCAAGGCACTTACAAAGGATGGCACCCGCCGTTTTATCAACGGTACCTTCGACTGGGCATATGAAGAGGAATTCAGCTGCCGGGACGGCTTCCGCTGGAGCCCTGATGGCCGCTCCATTGCCTACTGGCAGATAGATGCCACCAGGATCAGGGACTTCCTGATGATCAATAATACTGATTCCATCTACTCCTTCACCGTACCCGTAGAGTACCCGGTAGCCGGACAATTACCTTCCGCCTGCCGCATCGGCGTAGTGGATATTGACAAAGGCAATACCACCTGGCTGCCCGTACCCGGCGATCCGCAACAGCACTATATTCCCCGCATGGAATGGGTGCCCGGCAAAAACCTGGTGATCCTGCAGCAGCTGAACCGCAAGCAGAACCATAGTAAAATAATGCTCTGCAACCCGGCCAATGGCTCCGTAAAAACGGTGTTCGAAGAAACTGATCCGGCTTTTATAGACGTGAAAGCCCGCTGGGACAATGATGATATTACCGGCTGGGACTGGATCCGCAACGGCGCCGCATTTATCTGGGTAACGGAGAAAGACGGCTGGCGTCATCTCTATGATATTGATCTGAACAGCGGTAAAGCCACCCTGATCACCCCGGGCAACTACGATGTGATCAATCTCTGCAAGATAGATGAAGCGCGCCGCCTGGCCTATGTACTGGCTTCTCCCGAAAAACCTACGCAGCAGTACCTGTACAAAGTATCGCTGGATGGGAAGGGCAAACCGGAACGTATTACACCTGCAGACCAGCCCGGCACGCATAATTATGAAATATCTCCGGATGGCCAGTACGCTATTCACGAGTTCTCTAATTACTACATTTATCCTACCAGTGAGATCGTACACCTGCCAGACCATAAGAATCCTACCGGCGGTGATTTGTCTGCTGAAATAAAGGCCAAATCAGCCGCATCCCAAAGGCTGGAATTTTTCAACATCACTACTGCCGATGGCGTTAACATGGACGGCTGGATGAGAAAGCCCGCCAATTTCGACTCTACCAAGAAGTATCCCGTGGTATTCTATGTATACGGAGAGCCCGGCGGCGCCACTGCAAAAGACCAGTTCGGGGCAGGCCATGCCTGGCTTTACAAAGGCGATATCAGTGCAGATGGCTACATCTACGTCTCTATGGATAACCGCGGTTCTCCGCTGCCCAAAGGCAGGGAATGGCGGAAATGTATTTACCGCCGCATAGGTGAGATCAATACCCGCGACCAGGCGCAGGGCGCTTTGGCGCTGTTCAAGGACCGCCCTTATATGGATACTTCCCGCGTAGCCGTATGGGGCTGGAGCGGCGGTGGTTCCATGACGCTGAACCTGTTGTTCCAGTACCCGGAGATTTACAAAACAGGTATTGCCATTGCTGCAGTAGGCAACCAGCTCACCTATGACAATATCTACCAGGAACGCTATATGGGCCTGCCGGAAGAAGGCAACGATGCCTTTGTGAAAGGTTCGCCTATTACATACGCCAAAAACCTTCGCGGCAACCTGCTGTACATTCATGGTACCGGGGATGATAACGTGCATTACCAGAACGCAGAAATGCTGCTGAATGAACTGATCAAATACAATAAGCTGTTCCAGTTCATGGCTTATCCCAACCGCACGCACAGTATCAGCGAAGGAGCGGGAACGCATGAGCACCTGGTTAATTTATATACACATTATCTGAAGCAATATTGCCCTCCGGGTGCGAGGTAAGGAGGGCCTTCATCCAACGTCATTGCGAGGAGCAATAGGCCCCGCAGGTGCCGCGACGAAGCAATCCTTTTAACGACAAACGTAATCAATAAACGTAATGACCATTTGCCGTTAAAAGGATTGCTTTGCCCCCGGCTTCCCGCAAAGGCTTTGCACCGCCTCGCAATGACGTAGGATGTAATGCCCCTTACTCACTCCCATGATGGCAATGAAGCTCCTCTGCCTTAAAAAGAAACCCCATTTCCCATTAAAAATACCGGCCTGTTTCTTGCAGCTGTTCCTCCTCAAAACACCTCGCCATGCCCAAATCCAATCCTCTCATCGTTGCGCTCAAAGAGCTCCTTCACGGCGGCCATGCCCATGTTACTTTTGAAGACGCTGTAAAAGACCTTCCCCCGGACCTCCAGGGTGTTGTTCCTCCAGGTATGCCCTATAGCATCTGGCAGCTGGTGGAGCACATCCGCATTACCCAATGGGATATTCTCGAATTTTCCAGAAGCGAAAAACATGTGTCGCCTGAGTGGCCTTCCGGCTATTGGCCAAAAGAAAAAGCCCCGGCAGATGCCGCGGCCTGGAAACATAGCCTCGGGCAGATCCACCGGGACCTTAAAGCCTTCATTGCATTATTAGAACAGCCGGATGCCGACCTGTATGCGCCCTTTCCCTGGGGTAACGGCCAGCACCTCCTGCGCGAAGCCATGCTGATCGCAGATCATACCAGCTACCATACCGGTGAAATCATTGTGTTAAGACGCATGCTGCATGCATGGGAGTGACAACCGGCTACCGCCGGTTAGACTCTCTTCCACAAACAATCTGCAAACCACTGCCGCTGATCACTGAACTCCGTCACCGGCTCAAAGCCCGACTGTGCTGCCAGCTGGGCAATATCTTCATGGCTGTATTTCTGTGAGATCTCCATGTATATCGGTTCGTGCAGGTCAAAATGCACTTCCACCTCATCGCCTATATGCACTACCTGCTTTTGCAGGCTCACCAGGTAGCTTTTACAAGCGCCGGTGCCGGGATCATATACCGGATAGTGCTCAAACAAGGCCGGATCAAAATCTGCATGCAGCTCACGGTTGATGCGGCGCAGCAGGTTCAGGTTAAACTCACGGGTATAGCCTGCACTGTCGTTATAGGCGTTTAAGATGATCTGCGGATGTTTCTTCAGATCGAAGCCCACCAGTATCATATCCCCGGGATGCATGCTGTGGTAGAGGTGCCGACAAAACTTCCCGGCTGCCAATGGCGTAAAATTGCCGATGTTGGCGCCCATGAACAGCAGCACTTTAGGATGTTGGCTTTGCGCGTTTACCTGCAGCAGCATGTCGAAGTATTCGCCGTTCATTCCCTGCATCTGCAGACCGGGCAACTGGGCCGGCAGCGCTTTTTCCAGTTGCGAGATCACATTGGCAGATATATCGATAGGGTAGTAAGTAAAGTCTGCACCCGTCTGCAGCAATTGCCGCAGCAGGTGGATGGATTTGGTGGCGTCTCCCGGTCCAAGTTCCACCAGGTCAAAGTGCCCTGACTGGCTGCTCAGCGCCGCAGCGATGGCGGCCGCCTGTTCCTGCATAATCTCCATTTCGCAATCCGTCAGGTAATATTCCTTGCAATGCATGATCTCCTGGAAAAGCCGGTCGCCCTCCGCATCATAGAAATACTTGGAGTCCAGGTGCTTAGGCATGGCGCTCAAACCACGTACAACATCCTGGAAAAAGGCGCCGGCCGGCGTGCCGGGAGCAGCGCAGGGCCGCAACGTTTGAATTACAGTGGTGGTATACATAATTTCCGTGATTGTTGAATTAAAGCTGCCAGCAACCAGCTGTTAGCTGCTGGCTTTTTTCTCCGTCGCTAACTGCCGGGAGCTAGCTGCCTGCCGCTAACCTGATCCCCATAAACTGCCAGCGCAGCTGTGGGTGGAAGAAGTTCCGGTAAGTGATACGGCTATGTCCCGGGGGCGTTACTTCAGAGCCGCCGCGCAGCACCATCTGGCTCACCATGAATTTACCATTGTACTCCCCGATAGCGCCGGGCGCTTTAACAAAGCCGGGGTAGGGCAGGTAGGCGCTTTCCGTCCATTCCCAGCGTTGGCCCCACTGTAGTTGCGGAGCGGCGGCTTCCCATTCAAATTCAGTGGGCAGCCGCAAGCCCTTCCAGGCGGCATATGCCGCGGCTTCGTAAAAGCTGACATGGCACACCGGTTCGTCCGGCGCCAGGGGCTGTAGTCCCTGCCAGGTGTAATGCATCCACTGTCCGTCTATATAATGCCAGTATAATGGAGAGGATACCTGCTGCGTCTTCACCCAGTCCCAGCCTTCCGCATGCCAGTGCCTGAAATCGCGGTAGCCGCCTGCGTCCATAAAGGCCAGGTATTCACGGTTACTCACCAGCTGCGTGCTGATAGCATACGGCTGCAGGAGAACGGGGTGGCGTTGCAGTTCATTGTCAAAGCAGAAGCCATCGCCCTGGTAACCTATTTCGTATATGCCACCCGGTATGGACAGCATCTCCGCCTGGCCGCTTACCGGCTTCGTAATACCTGCCGGCTTCTCTTTACAGTAGGGCGGGAACAGGGGATTGTGTCCCAGTATATACTTGATATCTGTATACAGCAGCTCCTGGTGTTGCTCCTCATGGTTCAGCCCCAGGATCACCAGCTCTTCCAAAGCAGGTGTAAGCTGCTGGTCAAGAAAGTGTTGCATGGCCTTATCTACATACGCACGGTAACGCATAATGTCTTCTACGGCAGGACGGCTGAGGTTCCCGCGGTTGGTACGTATCACCCTGGCTCCCACAGACTCATAGTAGCTGTTGAAAACAAAATTGTAGTCCGGATCAAATTCCGTATAACCCGGCACGTTAGGCCTGAGCAGGAAAGTCTCGAAGAACCAGGTGGTATGCCCTAAGTGCCATTTAGGCGGACTTACATCCACAACGGGCTGCACTACATAGTCTTCAGTTTTCAGGGGCGCGCATATTGTTTCGGATCTTTTTCGTACCGTTTCATAGTTGTTCCATAATTGCATATAAACTTCGTTTTGCGCTTAACACTGAACGCTTATTCATCATACAGCGTTCCGCCTTCAGCGTTCTAAATACTCCTTCAGATCAGAAATGCTTCGGATATTCAATGTTGCAGCCTGTTGCCTGCGCATCATAAGGGCGTATGTGTTGTTGAAGCCGATGGGATTCAGCCACTTTATGCCATATTGCTGCAGGAAAGCGCGGCTCACATGATCGTATACTTTTTGTTTGTAACCGATCAGCGAATCTATCGTTGGCTGTGGGGCCTGCAATATTACCAGCAGGCCGGTACCGGTATATTCTGGGTAAAGGTCTATCTGGTCATTCAGCAATGCATCAAAACAGATCTTGGTGCCGCCCAGCCCTGTTTTGGTAATAGCTTGCAGGTCTGTATATCCGTCTACCAGCATCTTATACATATTCGCCAGGATATACCCATCTCCGAAAATTTTGGAGCCTATGCGGATGGTACCTTTCGTGCCTCCGCGGGCCGGTTTCCATAACTGCTTTGCTACGAGGAAATCTTTGGCCACCCTTGCCGGATCCTGCTTCAGATGATCAACCCGGTAGTTGAGCTCCGTCATAATGCTATCATTAATGGTGCCAGACAATTTGTTCAGCGCTGGCTCCAGTTCGGGGTATTTATCCAGCGTAGACTGCCTTACAATGGGCGCTGCATAGTATGGCGGAAATATATGTTTGTCATCATCCAGCACTGCCAGGTCAAATGCTTTTACCCGTCCGTCAGTACTGCTGCCGCTGATCACATCTATCTTTTTTTCGTAGGCTGCTTTGTACATGATCATGTCATTGATCACAACTGTACGTATCTGCAGACCGTATACCGCTCGCAGCCCAAGGTCGCCGTCGCGCCGCCCCATAAATTCCGGGGTAAAGCCCGCCAGCAGCCGGGAGCCATAGGCCGGTGGCAACAGGTAGAAAGAGGAGAGGAGCAGCAGCGCAACAGGCAATACATACACGGCTTTGCGCGCTTTGCGTAATTGTATCCGCTGCAACAGCGACAGCAGGCCGTCAAATAAAACGGCCAGCAGGGCAGCCGGTATGGCGCCTGCCAGGATCATGTTCGTATTGTTCAGGGCAATGCCGCCAAAAATGAATTCTCCCAGTCCGCCGGCCGCAATATAAGCCGCCAGTGTAGCCACGCCCACATTGATCACCGTGGCGGTGCGGATGCCCGCCAGTATGACCGGCATGGCCAGCGGCAATTGTATCCTGTACAAAAGCTGTTTACGGTTCATGCCCATACCAACAGCGGCATCGGTGACCGATGGATTTACTTCATTGATGCCGGTATACGTATTGCGGATGATGGGCAGCAGCGCATACAGGAACAGGGCCACAATTGCAGGCTTTGCGCCGATGCCCAGCAGCGGGATCATAAAGCCCAGCAAGGCAATGCTGGGGATCGTCTGTAAAATACCGGCGATGCCCAGTACCAGGCCTGCCAGTTTTTTCCTGCGGGTAATAAGGATGCCCAGGGGCAGGCCGATGAGCACCGCTATCAGCAGTGAAATAAAGGTAAGGCCAATATGTTGCAGCGTTTGTTCCAGCAGTTTACCGGACTCCTGCTGCAGGAAATCGCTAAAGCTTTGTTGTGGTTCCATGTGCCTGGGCAGTTTGCTTATATACGGAGAGGGCGGTCATCAGGGACCTGCTGTCCATGGTGTACACCTCTGTCCTGAAGTCTACAGAGATCACGCCCTCTATTCCCATTGTCCGCTGCAGTGCATCCCAGGCAGAGATCGTGCCCGGCAATACATGCGGCTGGTAATGATCTGTTTCTGCCGTTGGCGGCAGGTAAGGTTTAAGGTCTGCCAGGCTGAGCGACTTCAGTTCCAGCAGCAGGTGCTGATCTTTGAAGAAGGCCCGCACAAAATCGTTGGCGGGCGTGAACAGCAGCTCCGCGGGAGTGCCCAGCTGTTGCAGTACGCCCTGGTCCATCAGCCCGATACGGTCGCCCAGTTCAAAAGCTTCTGTTACATCATGTGTAACGAGGATCACCGTTTTGTTGTTCAGTTCATCCAGCGCCCTGAATTCATTACGTACGCTGGCGCGGGTAACAGGGTCCAGCGCGCCGAAAGGCTCGTCCATCAGCAGAATGGGTGGATCTGCTGCCAGCGCCCTTGCCAGGCCTACCCGCTGCTGTTGCCCGCCGCTTAAGCGGTTGGGATAGGCATCCCGGTACTCTGCCGGGGGCAGATGCAGCTTTTCCATCAGTATGTTGGTTCGCTGGTCAATGCGTTCCTCCTCCCATTCCAGCAGCCTGGGTACTACCGCTATGTTTTCCGCTACGGTATAGTGGGGAAAAAGCCCGTTATCCTGCAGCACGTAACCAATGCCGCGGCGCAGCTGCTCGGGAGACTGGTCCCTGGTTAATTTACCATTTACGTAGATATTGCCTTTATCCGGCTCTTCCAGCCGGTTGATCATGCGCAGGGTGGTAGTTTTACCGCTGCCGCTGGTGCCCAGCAGCACCAGTATCTCGCCCGGACGCACCTCGAACGATACATCGGCCACCGCCGCCTTGTTCTGAGAGAAGTATTTGTAAACGTGCTCCAGCTTTATCATGATCAGCTTACCGGTTTAAATAGTTTGAGGTTGGAAGTTCGTTGAAAGTTTAAAGGTTAAGAACAGATCTGCCATGCTGGCTTACAGGCCCTGAAATAATAAACCGCCAACAAACCTCCCGCCTTAAACTTCAAACCCGTCACAATTAAGTTAGGCAATCATCGGAAACCGGTGGGGAAAAAGTTACCCACATTGTCCGTTATCCACAATTGCTTATTTATCAAGCGACAGGAAAAGATTATTCAAAGCTTCTGCATACAAGGGATGCGCAAATACCATCTCTTTCATCTGCTGTGCCGTAATGCCGCCCAGCATGGCCATCTGCAGTAAGGACATCAGTTCGCCGCCCTCGGCGCCGAATATCGCTGCACCGAGTATTTTACCGCTGCCGGGCGCTATGAGCACTTTCATGAAACCTTCCGTATTGCCGGTTTCAATAGCCCTGGCCACATTGTTCATGGGCAGACTGGCTACCTGGTACCGCAGCCCCTGTTGCGTGGCTTCTTTTTCAGACAGTCCTATACGCCCCAGCTGCGGATCGGTGAACATACAGTAAGGCACCTGTCTCTCTGCAGTAGTGATATTGGCTTTCTCTATCAGGTTCTTATACACGATCAGGTGATCGTGGTAAGCGATGTGTGTAAACGCCGGACCACCCTTTACATCTCCCAGGGCATAGATACCGGGCTCGCTGGTTTCCAGCCGGTCGTTTACGATGATATAGCCATGCGCATCTGTTTTTACCCCGGTTTGTTCCAGGCGCAGGGCCGCTGTTTGCGGCGCCCTGCCGGTGGCCACCAGCAGATGGGAACCCTCTACCGTATGGGTCTGGCCACCGGTGCCGATGGTGAGTACAATATGGCGGCTGGTCTGCTCCACCTGCTGCGCCTCCGCACCGGTAAATATGCCGATGCCTTCGCCTTCCAGCATTTTACGGATGGCGGTGGTAACATCGTCATCCTCGCGCGACAATAATTGCGGCGCCCGTTCAATGATGGTCACCTCACTGCCGAAGCGGCGGAACATCTGCCCGAACTCCAGGGCAATATAGCTGCCCCCCAGGATCAGCAGATGGGAGGGAAGCGTAGTTAGATCCAACAGGGTGGTGCTGGTGAACCAGGGAATATTGCTTAGTCCGGGTATATCGGGTATCCGCGGCCAGCTGCCGGTATCAATGAAGATATGTTCTGCAGTGATCAGTTCCGATCCGCCATTGTTCAGGGCAACGTGAAGGGTTTTTCGCCCCGTAAAGGAAGCCTCGCCGTAAAAAAGTGTCTGGCGCTCGCCTTGCAGCCTTTTTTCATTGCCGGCCCGGAAACCGGATACGATCTTGTTCTTTCGTTCCACCACAGCCTCCAGATTGGTGGCGTAACCATCTACCCGGACGCCCCAGCGGTCACTGTTGGCCGCTTCATAGGCCACCCGGGCGCTGGCTACCATGGTTTTGGTGGGCGTACAACCATCATTGATGCAGGTGCCGCCCGCCCAGCGTTTTTCTACCAGGGCGGTATTCCATCCCGCCTGGGCCAGTTTACGGGCAAGCGGAGTGCCGCCCTGTCCTGAGCCAATGATAATTGCGTCAAAATGTTGCATAACACGGAACGGCCCAAATATTATACCACCCGGTTTTTCTTACCTTTGCGTCCTATGTCCAAAAGTACACTTACAGGTATAGCCGCTGCCGTTATTGTCATTGTCAGCGCTTTCCTGCCATGGCTCACGATAGAAAGCAAGCACCTGGTATTCACCGGCCTTCAGACAAAAGGTTCCAATTTCGGTGAACCGGGAAAACTGAATATTATACTTGCAATCATTGCCGGGTTATTATTTATTGCGCAGAAACAATGGGCGCAGCGGGTAAATGTATTCATCTCCGGCTTTCTCATAGCCTGGACCTTCCGTAATATGATCCTGTTTGCACGTTGCGAAATGGGAGAGTGCCCGCATAAGGAGATCGGCCTTTATTTATCGCTCCTGGGCGCTATCGTTGCATTTATAAGTGTCGTTACACAAAAAAGAAAAGTTTGAAGTTTGAGGTTAGTTAGATGTTAGCGGTTTAACTAGTGTTCCCTCCGATCATAAACCTGTAACTTTCAACGAACCTCAAACCTCTATTAATACTTGTCTCACCAGGTACACCGCCAGCCATATCCCCGCTGTCAGCAAGAGGTACCTGAATATCACGATCCATAGCCGCTGTCCTGTTATCCTGGCTTTGATGAAGCCGAACAGGGTAGCGCTCAGAAAAACAAGCAGGCTGCTAAGGCGGGAAGAAGCGCTGAAATTCTCATTCGCAAAGTAAGGCCAGCAGGGAATAAGAGCGCCTGCCAGGAAACATATGCCCGCTACCAGGGAGCTGCGTACGGCGCGTAACGGGTGCCAGCTCACAGTCTGTACTTTTTCCTGTTGAAGGGTGTTTGCCCAGCGGCTGGCATCCTGGGCTATTTCCTGCTCCATATGTTCAATGGTTTCCCGGGTAATATCCAGTTGATGCAGCTTCTTTCTTTCTTGGGGAGAGAGGGTGGATTCGTCATGCGGGTCGCCACGGTTCGCCAGCCAGGAGGTGATCATCACCAATACGGCGCCTGCCAGCGAAACCCAGATGATCAGGTCATAGAACTGCTGTACGCTCACCTGCAATGCCTGAATCAGCAGGGTGGCAAAGAACAGCAGGAATAATCCATCGGGAAACCCGATCAGGAAGTCGGTTTTCCACCCGGTGCTTCGTATGGCCTTTTCTTTTGTTGGCACTTTATACAATTAATAATTAAGAATGGATGTTCCGGTGATGCATGTGTCACAATTTAATGCACATGGATGTATTGACTGTCTACTAACGCTGTCAGGCCTCCAATATTATTAATTCTTAATTATTAATTACCAGTTATTAAAGGGTGTCCAGGCTTTTCCCGATGATGGAGATACAATCCCTGATCTGGTTTGCATTGATCAGGAGTGGAGGTGCAAACCGGATTTTGTCGCCATGGGTGGGTTTTGCCAGCAGTCCGTTTTCTTTCAGGGCCAGGCAAAGGTCCCAGGCGGCTTCCGGGTTGGCGTGTTTGATGACAATGGCATTCAACAGGCCTTTACCACGGACAATCTTAACATGGGGCGACTGCAGGTTTTCAAGGCCTTCACGCAGTAATTGTCCCATGGCCAGGGCATTTTCCGCCATCTTTTCTTCCTTCAGTACGGTGAGGGCAGTAAGGGCCACTTTACAGGCCAGGGGGTTGCCACCGTAGGTAGAGCCATGTTCGCCGGGTTTGATGGTGAGCATGATCTCATCATCAGCCAGTACGGCTGATACGGGCAGGGTACCACCGGAAAGGGCTTTACCCAAAATCAGTATATCGGGGCGTACGTGCTCCAGGTCGCAGCACAGCATGGCCCCGGTACGGGCAAGGCCCGTCTGGATCTCATCTGCCATGAACAGCACATTGGCGTCTGTACAGTACTGCCGGGCTTTAGCAAGATAGCCGTCTGCAGGTACCATTACCCCGGCTTCGCCCTGGATGGGCTCTACCAGGAAGCCGGCTACATGCGGGTCCTGCAGGGCCTTTTCAAGGGCCGGAAGGTCGTTATAGGGAATTACTTCATAACCGGGCATATAGGGCCCGAATTCCTTACGGGCAGACGGATCTGTACTGAACGAGATCACGTTCAGGGTACGGCCGTGAAAGTTATTGGCGCAGGTAATGATCTTCGCCTTTCCTTCAGGGATGCCTTTTACGGCATAACCCCAGCGGCGGCAAAGTTTCAGGGCGGTTTCCACCGCTTCCACGCCGGTGTTCATGGGCAGCACCTTGTCGTACCCGAAGAACCGGGTAATGAAGGCCGCATACTCTCCGAGCAGGTCGCTATGAAAGGCCCGGGAGGTAAGAGTGAGGCGCCGGGCCTGCTCTACCAGTGTGGCAATAATACGGGGATGGCAATGTCCCTGGTTCACTGCAGAATATCCGGAAAGGAAATCGTAGTAACGTTTATCATCTACATCCCATACAAAAACGCCTTCGCCCCGGCTCAGCACTACAGGCAGCGGATGGTAGTTATGGGCGCCGTATTGCTCTTCCAGCGCGAGGTAATGTTGTGTTTTTTCAGAGAGTGTAAAAGCGGGTACCATAGAGGCAAAGGTAGGTAAAAGTTTGAGGTTAAAGCTCCTCCGCAGTACAGCTAAGCCCCGGCTACGCGTTTTTCAGCCGCTCCACCAGTTGTATATACTCCTGCGCTGCCTGCTCCTTTGTCTTTCCCTTCAACCCGGCCCAGGCCTCATATTTGGCTTTCCCTACTATATCAAAGGGATTGGCCGGTGGTTCGGTATTCACATCTCCTTCAGACGCCTGCTTGTACAGGGAGTACAGCTGCAGGAGGGTCTCATTGTCTGGTTTTTCGGCCAGCGTCTTGCTGGCCGCTACGGCTGCTTCAAATTGCTGTTGTAAGTCCATAATGGTGATTTAGAACGAAAATATAGTCAAAATTTGAATACCTTTGTGGTTTCAGATTTATGAAGAACATTAGGAATTTCTGCATTATTGCGCATATAGATCACGGCAAAAGCACACTGGCCGACAGGCTGCTGGAAAGTACCAAAACCATCTCTGAAAGGGATATGCAGGCCCAGGTGCTGGACGATATGGACCTCGAAAGAGAGAAGGGCATCACCATTAAGAGCCATGCCATCCAGATGAACTATACCTACCAGGGCGAAAAGTATACCTTTAACCTGATAGATACCCCCGGGCACGTTGACTTTTCCTACGAAGTATCCCGTGCGCTGGCTGCCTGTGAAGGCGCCCTGCTGCTGGTAGACGCTACCCAGGGTATACAGGCCCAGACCATCTCCAACCTGTACCTTGCGGTAGATAACGACCTGGAGATTATCCCCGTTATTAACAAGATCGATATGGACGGCGCCATGATCCCCGAAGTAAAGGACCAGATCGTGGAGCTGATCGGCTGCAAGGAGGACGAGATCCTGCTGGCATCCGGTAAAACGGGTATCGGCATTGAAGATATCCTGGAGGCCATCGTAAAACGCATTCCCGCTCCCAAGGGAGAACCGGAAGCGCCCCTCCAGGCACTGATATTTGACAGCGTATTCAACTCCTTCCGTGGCATCATCGCCTATTTCCGTGTCTACAACGGCTCGATCAAAAAAGGAGATAAGGTGAAGTTTGTGAACACCGGCCAGGAATACTTTGCTGATGAAGTAGGCATCCTCAAACTGGGACTGGAGCCCAAAAATGAGGTAAAGACCGGCGACGTTGGCTATATTATTACCGGTATCAAGAACGCCAAGGAAGTGAAAGTGGGCGATACCATCACCCTCAGCGCCAACCCCGGCGCCGGCATCAAAGGCTTCGAGGAAGTAAAACCCATGGTATTTGCCGGTATCTTCCCGGTGAATACCGACGACTTCGAAGAGCTGCGCGACTGTATGGACAAGCTCCAGCTGAACGACGCCTCGCTTACCTACGAACTGGAAACGTCTCAGGCCCTCGGCTTCGGTTTCCGCTGCGGCTTCCTTGGGATGCTGCACATGGAGATCATCCAGGAAAGGCTGGAACGCGAGTTCAACCAGACGGTGATCACCACTGTGCCCAACGTAGGCTTCATTGCCTATACTACCAAAAAGGAAGTGCTGACCGTGAATAACCCCTCCGAAATGCCGGACCCCAGCAGGCTGGAACGTATTGAGGAGCCGTTTATCCGCGCACAGATCATTACCAAACCGGAGTACATCGGCAATATCATGACCCTCTGCCTGGGCAAACGCGGTATCCTCATCAACCAGAGCTACCTCACCACCACCCGGGTGGAACTGATCTTCGAAATACCCTTAACGGAAATAGTATTCGACTTCTACGATAAACTGAAAAGTCAGACCCGCGGCTACGCATCATTCGACTATTCTCCCATTGGCCGCCGCGAGAGCGACATCGTGAAAATGGACATTCTCCTGAACGGCGATAAAGTGGATGCCCTCAGTGCACTGATCCACCGCAGCCGCGCGCAGGATTTTGGCCGCAAACTCTGCGAAAAGCTCAAAGAACTGCTGCCCCGCCAGCAATTCATGATCGCCATCCAGGCCGCTATCGGCGCCAAGATCGTTGCCCGCGAAACCATCAGCGCCATGCGTAAAGATGTAACCGCCAAATGTTATGGCGGCGACATTTCCCGTAAACGTAAACTGCTCGAAAAACAGAAGGAAGGTAAGAAACGCATGCGCCAGATCGGTAACGTTGAGGTGCCCCAGGAGGCGTTCCTGGCAGTACTCAAGCTGGACGACTAGGGAATTAGGTTAGCACATCATCGTGCCGGCATTATTAATGCTTCATTATTAATTAAAAAGGGTGCAAACGGTAATCTCCTGGAGTGGCGGCAAAGATAGTTGCTATGCAATGATGCAGGCAAAGGCCGCCGGCCATCATCCCCTCGTTTTATTAAGCATGATGAATGAGAACGGAAAGATATCCCGTTCCCATGGTTTGCCGCATGCGCTGATCCTGCGTCAGGCTGAGGCGATGGGGCTGCCCGTTGCCACCATCCCTACCACCTGGGAGGCTTATGAGGTGCGTTTCATAGCGGCGCTGCAGCAAACGGTAGCGCTCTACGGTGTGGAAGCAGCGGTGTTCGGGGATATTGACCTGCAGGCGCATCGCGACTGGGAAGAAAAAGTGTGCGCCGCCGCAGGTATTGAAGCCCTCCTGCCGCTCTGGCAGCAGTCCCGCCGGGAACTGGTAACCGCCATGCTTGAAAGCGGTATCCGCACCATGATCGTATCCTGTAACACACACCTGGGGCCTGATTTCCTGGGCAGGATCATGGATGAACAACTACTGGCAGACCTGGAAGCAAAAGGCGTGGATATAGCCGGAGAGAACGGTGAGTATCATACCCTGGTGTTGGATTGCCCCCTGTTTAAAGCACCGCTGGAGGTGGGGCCTTATACCAAAGTGCAGCATGAGCAGTATCATTTTCTGCAGTTTGAAGTTTAACCATTTATAAGGCAAATGGGTCTTCCTTACTACTACCATACGCTGTTTAAAAGATTGCTTCCTTCCATCACACATAACAAAAAGGTCCCGTTCTACACCGAACGGGACCTTCTCGTTTTTATACAAGAATTGAAATGACTATGCCAGTTGTTGTTGCTGTCCGAACGCATAACGTTTGATCAGCGCATACGCTCCAAACAGCAGGGCGCTATAAAATACGCTGCCCATGATCGTATTCAGGAAGAAATTGCCAAACATATCGTTACGGAAGAATGGAATGGCCGCCGCATAGCAGGTGATCAAACCGCTGAACGTGCGCGGGTACATACCACTCAGCATCCATACTCCTGCATTGGATATCAGGAAGAACAGGATACCGGTACCGATGGAAGCCAGCAGGATGGTCAGCGCATTCACTTTCTTTATACGCGTGCCTATCAGCGTGATCAGCAGGAAGGCGCCGTATACAAAGAACATCTGGGACCCGTAGAAACCATTGATGTTAGTGAACAGCTCAAAGAAAAGATCAGTAAGGAACAGGGTGGCCAGGGGTAAGATATAAGCCAGGCGCTTGTCTTTGATCACTACGCCGCCAAACAGGGCGCTGGCCCCTATGGCAGTAAAGTTCCACAGCTGTAATTCATTGGAAACCAGGCGGCCTAATCCGGCCAGTAAAATCAAGCCTGCGATCAGCAGTATTTCGGAGATAGCTGTTTTCTTCATATGTCGAAATTACGAAAAACGGTTTATTTAATTAATAATTAAGAATGAATAATATTAATTCCTAATTATTCATTACTCCTCAGAGCGGGACTGTCGCCTTGTATAAAAGGCCCTCGCCTTCAATGCGATAGGTTTCGCCAGCGGCCACAAAAACAGACTGGCCCTGTTGCAGGTCCAGTGTATCGCTGCCGCTGATCACAACGCTGCCGTTCAGCAGCAGCATGATCTCGGCTGCTTTGGCGGTATTTTCGTATATAGTACCGGGTTGCACTTTGATCTGGCTCACCACGAAATCGGGTGCAGGGGAGGAGTAGATCCTTTCTGCGCCATTGGCAGCGGTTTCGCCTTTCAGTATCCGTGGATGTACCGCTTCAAAACGGGTATGTTTCAACAATTCGGGCACATCAATATGCTTGGGGGTAAGGCCGCCGCGCAGCACGTTGTCAGAATTGGCCATCAGCTCCACGTTCTGTCCTTCGAGGTAAGCGTGCGGAATGCCGGCGTCCTGGAATACGGCATCGCCGGGCTGGGTTTGCACGATATTGAAGAAGTAGATGGAGAAGATGCCCCTGTCCAGGCGGTTCAGTCCCTGCGGATCATTGTCTATTGCACGTCCGGCCCAGAAAGCGGGATCGGATTTCTGCAGCTTGCCTTCTTTGTAGGCGGGCAGTACCCTTTCTGCCAGGGGGCGCAGGAAAGTGTTTACCTGTTCCTGCGGCATTTCCATTACCGTTTTGTATAAGCCGTAATAACCTTCACTTTCGTATGTACTTTTCAGTGAGCTGAACTCGGGTACGGAATCCAGCACTTTGGCAAGTTTATCTTCGGGCAAAAAGCCATGTAAGAGCCAGAATTCGCTGAGGGCCACCATGATCTCCGGTTTATGGTTGGCGTCTTTGTAATTGCGGTGCGGCGCATTGAGCGGAATGCCGGCGGCATTCTCCCGGTCAAAACCTTTCTCGGCCTCCGCTTTGGTGGGGTGTACCTGGATGGACAGCATCTCTCTTACATCCAGCACCTTGAAGAGGTAAGGCAGTTCCCTGAAGCGTTCCCATACGGGTGCGCCGATCACTTCAGCGGGTTGCCGGCTGATGAGCTGGTCCAGCGTAAGGCTGTCTCCATTGAGATGTATGGCTGAAGGTGCGCTGGGATGTGCGCCCATCCAGTATTCCGCCGAAGGTTCTTTACCTGCGGGGATGCCCAGTAATTGCGGTATATAATTATAACCGCCCCATGCGTAGTGCTGTATCTTGCCAGCCAGCCGGAATAACTTTTTATCAACTGCAGCCATTTGTGTAGATTTATTGATTTTCAGGTTGAAACCGGTCCCAAAATTAGTTGAAAAAATGGCTTCCCATAATGACCTGGGCAAAAAAGGGGAACAGATTGCCCGGATGTACTTACAGCAGCAGGCTTATGAAATTATGCACACTAACTGGAAATGGGGGCGCAAAGAAATTGATATCATCGCCCGTAAAGGGAACGACCTCATTTTCATCGAAGTAAAAACGCGGACTGATAATTTATTTGGCTGGCCCGAAGAGGCGGTGCATCATAAAAAAAGACAGTACCTGCAGGGCGCCGCAGAGGTATACCTGGAACGCAGCGAAGATACTCCCGCGGCTATACGTTTTGACATTGTTGCCATTACGTTTACGCAGGGAGAACAGTATGAGCTGGAACATTTTGAAGATGCGTTTTGAGGGGGCGGCCCCTCCTCATTAAGCGCCTGCTAACAGCCAACAACTATTACTCATCTCCACACCCCTGTATAATTCAGCGGCGTAATCGCTTTCAGCTCTTTCTTCAACGCTGCACTGATTTTCAATCCGTCAATGAATTTGTGCATGGTCTTTTGTGTGATCTGCTCTCCGCCGCGGGTCAGTTCTTTCAGGGCCTCATATGGTTGCGGGTAATTCTCGCGGCGCAGTACGGTCTGAATAGCTTCTGCTACAACGGCCCAGTTATTTTCCAGGTCTTCGTTCAGTTTCGCTTCATTCAGGATCAGTTTGTCCAGCCCTTTCTGGATGGAGCGCAGGGCCAGCAGGCTGTGACCAAAAGGTACGCCGATGTTGCGCAGCACGGTAGAATCCGTAAGGTCGCGCTGCAGGCGGGAGATGGGCAGTTTGGCGCTCAGGTGCTCAAACAGGGCATTGCCAAGGCCCAGGTTGCCCTCTGCATTTTCAAAGTCGATCGGGTTCACTTTGTGTGGCATGGCGCTGGAGCCTACTTCGTTCTTCTTCACTTTCTGCTTGAAGTAATCCATGGAGATGTAGGTCCATATATCGCGGCAGAGGTCTGTCAATATGTTGTTGATACGTTTCAGGGAGTCGAACTGGGCGGAGAGATTGTCGTAATGCTCTATCTGGGTGGTATAGCGCATACGTTGCAGTCCCAGGGCGCCGTTCACGAACTTGTCGGCAAATTTTTCCCAGTTCACTTTCGGGAAGGCTACGTGATGGGCGTTGAAGTTGCCGGTAGCGCCGCCGAATTTGGCCGCAAAAGGCACATCGCCCAGCAGTTTCACCTGGCCTTCCAGTCTTTCCACGAACACCAGTATCTCTTTTCCGAGGATGGTGGGCGATGCAGGCTGTCCGTGCGTGCGCGCCAGCATGGGGATCTTCATCCAGCCTTTGGCCAGTTTCTTCAGTTCCAGCACCATGTTGGCGATGGCGGGCATATATACCTGCTCAATGGCTTCTTTCCAGAGCAGGGGAGTGGCGGTATTATTAATGTCCTGTGAGGTAAGTCCAAAATGTACCCATTCCAGCTTGTCTTCCAGGTCAAGACGTTTCAGCTCGTTCTTTACGAAGTACTCCACCGCTTTTACGTCGTGGTTGGTGATCTTTTCCGTCTCTTTGATCAGCTGTGCGTTCTCGATGCTGAAATCCTGGTAGATCTTGCGCAGGGCGGGCACTCTAGCTTTGGGCAGGGTAAATACCTTTTGTTCTGCCAGCGCTATGAAGTACTCAATCTCCACGAGTACACGGTAACGTATCAACGCAAATTCAGAGAAATAGGCAGACAGTTCTTCAAGTTGTTTACGATAGCGTCCGTCCAGGGGAGAAATGGCAGTTAAAGGCTGTAGTATCATAAGTTGCAAGATCCAGGTTCCAGATTCCAAATCCCAGATTTCAAATTCCAAATGATTGTCGCGGATATCTCCGCGTTTGGAATCCGGGATTTGGAATTTGGGATTTAGGATGTGTAATTTTGTTAGTTTTGGCGCAAAAATACAGAAATTGGAACGGAAAGTAAAAGTAGCGGCAGTAAGTTATTTGAATACCAAGCCTTTGTTATATGGTTTCAGGGGACATGCTGTAATGAAAATGACGGAGCTCAGCATGGATTACCCGGCAGCAGTGGCCCGGCAGCTGATTGAAGGTAGTGTGGATGTTGCACTGGTACCGGTTGCAGTGATCCCTAAACTGGAAGAATCACATATCATATCTGATTTTTGCATAGGAGCGGAAGGTCCTGTAGCCTCCGTATGCCTGTTCAGCGATGTGCCCTTAAAACAGATCAAACGTATTTACCTCGATTACCAGAGCCGTACTTCTGTGGCCCTGCTGAAATTACTGGTGCGCGACTACTGGCGGCTGGACGCAGAGCTGGTGGAAACCAGCGGCGATTACCAGCAGCTGATCCAGGGCACCGATGCCGGACTCGTAATAGGCGACCGGGCACTGGAACAACGTAAAATATCTCCCTACATCTATGACCTGGCCGAAGCATGGATGCGCTATACCAGCCTTCCATTTGTATTTGCCGCCTGGGTCAGCAACAAACCGCTTCCCATCGAATTCATACAGGAGTTCAATAATGCCAACAGCATCGGCATACACAACATCCCTGCCGTAGTTGCCGAAAACCCTTACCCGGTCTTTGACCTGACGGCTTACTACACCAAGTATATCAGCTACCCGCTAACGCCCTCAAAACGTCAGGGTATGCAGCGATTCCTGTCATACCTGCGCTGAGGATAATTAATAATTAAGATTTAAGAATTCTTAATTTTTCTTAACTTCCTGCAAATACTGCATTTATGAAGATCGGTATCCTTGGTAGTGGGGCGGTAGGGCTCACTTTGGGCGCCGGGTTTGTAGGGATGGGCCACCATGTCATTATCGGAACGCGTAATCCTGCCAAGGAAGCGCTGCAGCAATGGGCAAAACGCCAGGGCCCCCTGGCTGCCATCAGCACATTCCGGGAAGCTGCGGCAGGCGGGGAGCTGATTGTTATCTGCGTGAGCTGGACCGGCGCCAAAAGCGCAATAGAACAAGCCGGCATCTGGAACTTCAAAGGCAAAACAGTAGTGGATGTTACCAACCCGCTGGATGGAAAAGGTCCTGATGAGGATGGACGGCTTTCATTCGTAAACGGCCTCCATTCCGCCGGAGAACAGATCCAGGCATGGCTGCCGCCGGATGCCTATGTAGTGAAAGCCCTCAGCTGCGTAGGTCATGAGATCATGTTCCAGCACCAGCAGGAAGGAGAGAAGCCCACCATGTTCATTTGCGGTAATAACCCACAGGCCAAGAAAGAAGTAAGCGCCATCCTCCACCAGATGGGCTGGGAAGATGTAGCCGATATGGGAAAGATCATCATGAGCCGGAATATAGAACCACTCTGCATATTATGGAGCGCCATCGGCTTCCGCACCGGCCGGTGGGACCATGCCTTTAAGATAGTAAGACCGCAGCAGAAGAAGGCATAAAAGCGGAGGCGCAAAGCATATAGCCTTGCGCCTTCGCTGCAGGATAATTATCAAACCTTAGATTAAAAACGTCAGCAGGTTGTTAACAGTGCCCCGAACCGTTCCCAGGGCGCCGCTGCCGCTCACCAGCAAGCCCGCAACAGTAGCGCCCGCAGTAGCAGTAAGGGTAGTCAATAATCCACCGCCTTTGATGGTGGTCAGTTCGTTGTCAGTAAGCGGGGTTAGCTGAACATTCACTAATGTTTCCATAGTCAGGTGTTTTTTTTAGGGGTAAAAAAAAGCTTTGTGATCATAAAATTGTTACAATCACAAAGCTCTTATAGTATCCGTTTTTTACCTAATCCTCACCGCTCTAAATTATCCTTACATGTTGTAAAACAGTAAGGAAACGCTATTTCTTCAACGCATCCTTCATTTCTTTCACCGTCTTCATCTCTCTTACCTTCACATAGAAATTCGGATCTACCTTGAACAGGCTGGGGTCCATATAGCTCAGGTTAGCAGTGGCCCAGCGATGGCCGGGGTGAATGAACTGGAAGTTGTTCTCGCCCACGGTAACCTTAACGGGCATATCAAAATCCGGAATGGAGGAAGACCAGCGGAAGTACAGCACCTGTCCTACAATGCGGTATTGCAGTTCGGGCAGGGTAGTATCGCGCAGGTACTGGTCAAATGTTTTCTGGAAATTAATGCCGCTCTTCTGGCTGATATAGCGTTCCACCTGTGCACCGGTAACGGTCTGGTGCATGAAATCAGTGTTCAGTCCGCGCAGGATCTGCCTGAACTTCTCATCATCATTCACGATCAGGCGGATCATGTGCAGCATGGTGCCGCCTTTATAATACATATCGCCGGAGCCTTCGGTGTTCACATTATACGGACCGATGATCGGGATATCGTTCTTGATGTTCTTACGGCAGCCGATAAGGTATTCGCTACCCGCCGCCTGGCCAAACTCACATTCTGTGAACAGTGTTTCCGAGTAGTTGGTAAAGCTTTCATGCACCCACATATCAGCGATGTCTTTGGTGGTGATATTGTTACCGAACCATTCATGGCCGCTTTCGTGCACAATAATAAAATCCCATTTAAGTCCCTGCCCGGTGCCGGAGAGATCTTTACCTTTATAACCCATCTGGTAACCATTACCATAGGCCACGGCGCTCTGATGCTCCATGCCCAGGTGAGGCGCGTCTACCAGCTTGTAGCTGTCCTTATAGAAAGGGTATTTACCAAACCAGAACTCAAAGCAGTGCAGCATGGGCTTTACAACGGCAAAATGCTTTTTGGCCTTTTCCACGTTGTAGTCCAGCACCCAGTAGCTGAGGTCCAGCTTACCGGCTACTCCCGCGTAAGTATCTTTGATCTCTTTGTAATTTCCGATATTGAGGGCTACGTCGTAGTTGTTGATCGGACTGCTCACATACCAGGTATAGGTAACGGTGCCGTCTTTATTATCCGTACGCAGCTTAAGGCGGCCGTTGGAAACATCCGTCAGGTCTTCCGGCACGGTAACGCTGATGGTCATATATTGCGGTTCATCGCTCTGGTGATCCTTATTAGGCCACCAAACGCTGGCGCCCAGTCCCTGGCAGGCGGTAGCGATCCAGGGACGTCCCTGCTCATCGCGGGTCCACACCACACCGCCATCCCAGGGTGCATTCACCGCCCGTTTAGGTTTACCATGATAGTAGACGGTGATCTGGCGGGTAGTGCCTTTTTTATCAGCTTTGGGCAGCTGGATAAACCAGGCGTTGCAGCTAACGGAGTCCCGGGTAAAGGTCAGTTTGGACTGGGTAGTGATCTTAAAGCTGTCGATGTCCATGATCACGCTGTCAATCAGCATCGGGTCCTGCAGGTCTATCTGCATGATGCTGTCTGGCGTCAGCACCTGGTACGTGATGGTGTTATAACCGCTGAAGGTGCTGTCTTTCAGTTCTACCTTTACGTTAAGATCATAAGATACTACATCCCACCAGGCGCGCTGGGGGGTGATGCTGCCCCTGAGGGTGTCTGCCCGTGTAAACCTGGATGGCTGGGGTCCTTTTAAGGGCGACTGCTTCTGCTGTTGGGCCTGTACGCCCAAAGCCGCCATCAACATCATCAAAAATAACATAGGTACGCCACGCATAATTCCGTAAGTATTTTGGGCGGCAAGATATTAATTTGCAGCGTAAAATGTAAAATGGTCATAGTAAAATGATAGATAATAAATATAAGCGGTTTTACGTTTGGCAGATCCCCGCTGCCTTTTCAGCTGCTGCCGTCAGCCTCTTTTTATTGCTGTCATTACTGTACCTGGGGGCCTGTCAGCCTGGACAAAGCGTCGGCAAAAAGGTGTTCCGCGTTAACCGGGACGATGGCATCGCCTCCCTGGACCCCGCTTTTGCCAGGAACCAGTCTGTAATGTGGGCCGTGCACCAGCTGTACGGTACCCTGGTGGAGCCGGACAGCCAGATGGTGATCCGCCCGTGGCTGGCCAGCCGCTGGGAAGAATCTGCCGATCATCTTACCTATACCTTTTACCTCCGGCCGGATGTATATTTTCATGACGATGAAGCCTTTCCCGGCGGAAAGGGCAGGAAACTCACCGCCGGCGATGTGGTTTACAGTTTCCGCCGCCTGATGGACCCCGCCACCGCCTCGCCGGGGGCATGGGTGTTTAACGGCAAGGTAGACCCGGACAATGGGTTCAAGGCCCTCAGCGATTCCGTTTTCCAGCTTACCCTGCTGGAGCCCTTCCACCCGATACTGGGCATCCTGAGCATGCAGTACTGCTCTATCGTCCCGCACGAGGCCGTGGAAAAATACGGGAAGGATTTCCGCAGGCACCCCGTGGGCACGGGGCCTTTCCGGTTCCACGACTGGGATGAGGGCCAGGCGCTGATCCTCCACCGCAACCCGCATTATTTTGAGAAAGACGCCCGGGGACGGCAGCTCCCTTACCTGGACGCCGTGAAATTCAGCTTCCTGGACAGCAAAGCCACCGAGTTCCTTTTGTTCAGGCAGGGCCAGCTGGATTTTATGAATGATATTGACGCCTCTTTTAAGGATGAAGTGCTGACCAAGACAGGGCAGCTGAAAAAGGAATGGAACGGCAAGATGGTGCTGGACAAAAGTCCTTTCCTGAACGTGGAATACCTGGGTTTCCTGGTGGATAGCAGCAAAACGGCGGTGGAACAGTCGCCCACCCGTCTTAAAAACATACGCCTGGCCATTAACCACGGCTTTGACCGGGTTAAACTGATGACCTACCTGCGTAACAGCATCGGCACACCGGCCAACAGCGGTTTTGTGCCCAGGGGACTGCCGTCTTTTGACCCGGATAAAGTAAAAGGCTATACCTACAACCCGGCTTTGGCGCGGCAGCTGCTGCAGGAAGCCGGTTATCCGGAAGGAAAGGGCCTGCCGCTTATCAGGCTGCTCACCATCCCCATGTATGCAGACCTGGCCAATTACATTGCCAACCAGCTGCAGGAAATTGGCCTGCGCATCCAGGTAGAGGTGGTGCAGAAAAGCCTGCTGCTGGAGCAGACGGCCAAATCGGCCGCCGTGTTCTTCCGGGGCACCTGGATAGCCGACTACCCCGACGCGGAAAGCTACCTGGCCTTCTTCTACGGCAAAAATCCCGCTCCGCCCAACTACACCCGCTACCAGAACCCGGTGTATGACCGCCTCTATGAAAAGGCCCTGCGGGAAACCGATGATTCCCTCCGGTACGCGCTGTACCGCGAAATGGACCGTATCATCGTGGAAGATGCCCCCGTGGTGCCGGTATTCTATGACGAGGCCATCCATTTCCTGCAGCCAAATGTAAAGGGCCTGCGCAACAATGGGCTGAACCTGCTGGAGTTACGCTGGGCAGAGCTGTGATTTTAACAAACAATTTTGAAAACGATCCGGTTATTTTAACATACCTTTGCCCCTTAGTATTCAATTTTTTCATGCAGGTTAGCAGGTGGCTTTTTTTACGGATCCGACTGGTAACTAACCACTAACAACTTATAATGGTAGCGATCTTGATCTTCTTCGGTGTGCATTGGTTCTTTTCACTGTTCTTTCACACTTTCTTCTTACACAGGTATGCTTCTCACCAGATGTATACCGCCAGCAAAGGCTGGGAGCGTGTTTTCTATTTCAGTACCTGGTTTTTCCAGGGCTCTTCCTACCTGGTTCCAAGAGCCTATGGTGTAATGCACCGTATGCATCACGAATATAGCGACACCGAACATGACCCGCATTCTCCCCACTTCTTTAAAGACGTGTGGTCTATGATGGTGCAGACCCGCAAATTGTATAACAGTTTCCTGACCCGCAAGAACGTGCCGGATGCCAAGTTCACGGCAGAACCTTTACCGGAGTGGCATGCACTGGATCGTTTTGGCGACCATATGCTGACCCGCCTGACCTTCGGACTGGGTTACATTGCTTTTTACGTAGCTTTTGCCCCCAGCTGGATCTGGTTCCTGCTGCTGCCCATTCACTTCCTGATGGGACCTGTACAGGGCGCTATCGTAAACTGGTGCGGTCACAAATACGGCTACAGCAACTTTAACAATAATGATCACTCCCGCAACACTTCCCCCTGGGGTATCCTGCTGCTGGGTGAGCTGTTCCAGAATAATCACCATATGTACAAAGACAGCCCGAATTTTGCCAAGAAATGGTTCGAATTCGATCCTACCTACCCGGTAATGAAGCTGATGAACTTTGTAGGTATTATCAAGCTGAAGAGCGCAAAAGTGAAGAAAGCCGAATATAAAGCGGCTGCCTGAGCCTGATCAAATATCTTCTGTAAATAACGAGAGATCGTCTGCTGTTCGGCAGACGATCTCTTTTTCTTTATATCCCACCCGTATTCCACCCGTATTCCACCCGTGTTAACCCAAGAGATAAAGTAGACATATAGTAGAGATATAGTAGCGATAACGTAGCCCCTATAGAGATACTACACCAATACGTTATCGATACGATATCCCGGGAGCAGACACGGGTCCTGCTGCAATTCAACAGCAATACTTCACGGTAAGCACCGGCTAATGTCACTAACTGATAACGTCTTTTCCTGGTTGTGTACCATTTACACAGCAGGGTATTGCCTGGAGTAGCTGAATGGAGAGAAAAAGTTTAATATTAAATGTGAAAACCGGATACTTAAGCATTCGTCCTGAATGGTTTATAAACCGCCGTTCCTGCCAGGGCCAACATCGCTTTGTCCCCATTACTATCGCCATAGGCGTAAATATCCTCGTATTGATCCAGCTGGTACTCCGCCTGAATGCGGCACACTTTCTCGTCTCCATTACAGTTAAGGCCCAATATGTTACCAGTGAGGTGTTGATCTTTTACTTCCAGCTGGGTAGCAATACAGCTGATACCCATAGTTGCACACCAGGGGGCCACCCAGTCACGGGCGGAGGCGGTTACCACGGCTACCAGGTGTCCTTTGGACTGGTGATCTTTGATAGCGGCAATAGCCTGGGGCCGCAGCAGGGAAGGCAGGCGGTGTTTGCAGAAGGCCTCGCACATGGTACGGAACTGTGCCGCCGGTGTGCCGCGGAAGAACCAGCGCAATACGATCTCCTTGGTACGGTGGCTGGACAGCAGCTTTAAACGGAACAATACCAGTACCGGGGAAAGCAGCAGCATGCCTGCATACATGGCAATGGCTCCTTTCTGATACCGGATGATCTCGAAAAGGGTATCCCGCCGTGTAATGGTGCCGTCAAAGTCAAAAAAAGCTATTTTCATAGACTAAATAGTTAGCTGTCAGTCATACACCGTTAATGATTGGCATTTATTGTTAAGAGTGTGTAGTGCACACACCGGAAAGTGTTATGTACCAATGGTTTATGTCCCTTATTTCACAATTTTAATTTTTTGAAGATAAACTCCGGTACTGACTTGATTATGAGCATAATATAGCGCCAGAACCATTTCACATACAATACATTCTTACGGCCTTTTAGTCCCTTTACCATCGCCGCTGCTACATCTGCCGGCTGGGCGGTCAGGAGCGGCGGCAGGGTGAGTCCTTCGGTCATACGGGTATACACAAAACCCGGTTGTACGCTCATTACATGAACACCCTGGTGGAACAGGCGGTTACGGAGTCCGCTAAGGTAAGCCGTAAAGCCAGCTTTTGCGCTGCCGTACAGGTAATTGCTCTGGCGGCCCCGTTCACCGGCCACAGAGCTGATGCCGATAATGGCGCCCTGGCGGCGGGCCGCATAATCATCTGCCACTATATTAAGTACGGAAACCGCCCCGGTATAGTTGGTATGGATGATGCGCTCCGCTTCCTGCCAGTTGGATTGCCCTTGCTGCTGATCGCCCAGGTAGCCAAATACACAGACGGTGATGTCTGGCTTCGGCTGCAGGCTGTTGTAGAAGGCAGCATGGCTGTCAAAGTCCAGCGCGTCAAAGGCATGCGTAGTGGCCTGGATACTGTAACGGATCTCCAGGTCCTGTTGTTGTGCCTGTAAAGCGGAAACATTGCGTGCAGCCAGTTGAATATCATACTTTTCTGCGGCAAACTGCCGGGCAATGGCGACGGCCATGTCTGAGGCGGCACCGAGGATGAGAACGGTAGGCATTTATTATAGATGAAGTAAGTATTAATAATTAAAAATCGTGATGGCGGAACAGGTGTATTATAGTTTGTGTTGATTCATGACGAGGTGGATGAGTTGATTGTGCGGGCGTCAGCAGGAGCCTGTCTGATTGAAGGGACCTGAACTGAGCGTTGCTGTTGTAATGCTTAACGATGTCCGCAAAGCGCTGGATATGAGGATAGCTTTGCCAGAAGACTTCCTGTTTCATGCGGGCATCCTTTGAAAGGTATATGCGGCCGCCGTATTGCAGTACGAGGGCATCCAGCTCGTCGAGGAAAGGGAAGAGTCCTTTTCTCACAGGGAAATCAAGCGCCAGGGTATAGCCTTCCATGGGGAAGGAGATGAGGCTGTCCTGGTGGCCAAATACTTTCAGAACGGCCAGGAAAGAGCCCCAGCCCTTATCGCTGATGCGTTGAAGGATGGCCACCAGGCCTTCTTTCTGATCCAGGGGCAGTACAAACTGGTACTGTACAAAGCCTGCTTTACCATAACCGCGGTTCCAGTGGAGGAAAGCGTCCAGGGGGTAGAAGAAGGGCTCGTAGGACACCACGTTATTGATTTCCCGTGCTGTATTTTTTGCGTAATACAGCCAGTTGAAGGCCTTCACGGTCAGTTTGTTCAGCACAAAAGACGGCAGGTTGAAGGGAAGGGTCAGCTTTTTCTTGGCAGGCAGCTGCAGGGGAGCATTGCGTTGCTCTGCAGGGAGCTCTTCCGGCGTGGCGTGCTCGCCCAGTATCAGGATGCTGCGGCCAAATGACTCGCCTTTCTGCAGGCAGTCTATCCAGGCCACGGAGTAGGTGTAGTGCTTGTTCTCTTCAAAGAGGCGGATCACTTCTTCCAGGTTGCGGGCCTTGATCTGCCGTTGCCGTATATACGAAGTGCTCACCTTTTTGAGGCGGAACTTCACCCGGGTAATGATGCCGGTGAGCCCCATGCCGCCGCAGGTAGCCTGGAAAAGATCTGTTTCCCTGTCGGGACCGCAGGTGATAGGCCCCAGGGAGGTGATCACCTCCATCTCTGTAATATGGCTGGAGAAAGCGCCGTCCACATGATGGTTCTTACCATGCACATCAGAGGCCACGGCCCCGCCCACGGTAATGAACTTGGTGCCGGGGGTAACGGGCAGGAACCATCCTTTGGGGACGATGATCTCCAGGATCTGGTCCAGCGTAACGCCGGACTGGCATTCAAAGATGCCTTCCGCGGTGTTGAAGCTGAGGACTTTATCGTATTTAAGGGTGGAAATGCTATAGTCGCCAAGGGAGGCATCGCCATAACAGCGGCCGTTGCCTCTCGCTATCAGCGAAGTTTGTGTATCCAGTATCTCCTGTAGCTGGTCTTCCCTGGAAAAGGAGCGCTCTTCGCAGGAAACGACCGGGTAATTGCCCCAATTTGCTAAGCGTTTTTGCATTAGTCAAAGAAACTTTTGTTTGCCGGTAAATAAATGATCACATAAAAGCTCAGGATCCACAGGGCTATGGTTACTTGGATAAAACGGTCTTTGTACAGGATTTTGGTAGGGGAGCCGGTATTATTCTCCACATAGGTTATTTGCAAATATCGTAATAATCCGGCAATTACAAAAAGAGTGGTATAATAGAGGCGATAGGTCTGGAAACGGAGTTGTGTGCTGGGGTCCAGGGTGTACATGAGGTAACACACGATGATCACGGCAGACAGCAGGGCCAGCATTGCGTTCATGAAGTCCATATTATACCCGCTGGCAGCTTTCCGCATTTCCGCGCCGGATACCTGTTTGATGATCACATCATCGCGGCGTTTGGCCACGGCCATAAAAAGGGCCAGCAGGAACACCATCACGATCAGCCAGGAGGAAACGGCGGTATTGGAAACAATGCCCCCGGCCTTGATGCGAAGCACGAAACCGGTGGAGAGTATGATAATATCCAGGATGGAAATATTCTTTAAGCCAAGGGAGTATAAGAGGTTCAGTACAAAGTAGATGCCTACAACAAACAGGAATTTTGGTTTTACATACCAGGCCAGGCCGATGCCGATGGCCAGGCAGATCACAAAGAGAACGAGACCGGCTGCCGGCGAAACTGCTCCGGATGCCATCGGTCGTTTACGCTTTACCGGATGCCGGCGGTCTGCCTCAATATCCTTATAGTCATTAATAATATAGATACTGCTGGCCGTAAGGCTGAACGCAAAGAACGACAGTATCAGGTCTGATACCATGGACAAGTGAAAAAGCTCTCCTGCAAAAAAGAGGGGCACGAACAGAAATAAGTTTTTAACCCAATGATGGGGCCTGAGTAGTTTTAGATATTGCACCGGGATAGCGAACTGATTGATCAGGGGGCAAGATACAAAAAAAGCCGATAGCTGTTAGCTATTAGCAATTCGCTAACAGCCAGGGGCTAGCAGCTAACTGCTTTTTTAATTACTTTTGGGGCACTAAAAAAAATCGTTCCCCCATATGTCGATGTCCGGGTCTTCCCTTTACCAAAAACGTAGCATCTTTACCGTAATTGAGGCAGTGATCATTATTGGCCTGGCCCTGGTACCGCTTTTTGCCACCTTTCCCTACCGGGTGAACATCTTCCTTTCCTGGGAGGGCGCTTACCGTATGTCACAGGGGCAGATGCCCTATAAGGATTTCGGTTTGCCGCTGGGATATGGCTACTGGATCATCCCCTCGATATTCTTCCGGCTGTTTGGTCCCCAGCTCATTTCGCTGGTAAAGGCCCAGGTGTTTATTAATATAATGGCCGGGTTTTCGTTCAGGCATATACTGCAGCGCCTGGAACTGGCGCCGGGTATCCGGGCATTGTCTGTACTGGTGTTCGTACTGTCTTACTCGTTCTTTAATTTCTGGCCCTGGTATAACCATACGGTGATCGTTTATGAGCTGGCGGGACTGGCGTTCCTGTTCCAGTATCTCACGGGGCCGCAAACACGTAAACGCTTATTATGGTTACTGCCGGCAGCCCTGTTTGTATTCCTGTCTATCTTTACCAAGCAGGATGGCGGCGGACTGGCCCTGTTGTTATGCCTGGCCCTTTTATTATATAACAGCCTGCATGAAAAAAGCTGGCTGGGTATACCGGTATTCCTGGGCTTCCTGGCCCTGGTGGCGGCCATCTTTATCCTGCCGCTGACCCGTTACGGCTTTGGCTACTGGTTTAACCATGGACAACCGCCGCATAATTCCCGCCTGGCAGTCAGTGATTTTGCAGAGGAGATCCTCGGGGGCTCCCAGTGGATCAAATTCTACCTGGTGTTGATGGTAGTGAGCCTGGTACCGGCGTTTCGGAAATTTAAAGCTTTCTGGGAGAATAAACGGGCCATGTTGTTTACGCTGCTCACCCTGGGTATATTGGCAGAAGCGGCCCTTTTCCAGGTAACCAGCTATACGCCGCCGGACAATAATATCTTCTTCCACAGTTTCGCCTTTGCTTTCTTGTGTGCGCAGTTCAGCTCCTTACAGCAGGTAGACCTGGGGCGTTTCAGGGCATTTACCGCTGCAGCCCTGCTGGTGCTTTTGTGGTGGTCTGGCGTATTCTGGAAATATATTGACCGGGTGTTTGCCCGGGTGTTTCCCACCACGGAGGTGGCAGCCAGCGCACCGGGTGCGGAGAACGTGGTATCCCGCCGCAATTTTATGCTGAGCACTGATACCGGGGTGAATGTGCCGACTTCGGAATGGGTGTTCAGCCGCCTGCCCGGGTTTAAAAAGGTCTATATGCCGCCTTCCACCGTAGAAGGTATGGAACGGCTGCTGCAGCTGCCTGTTGTAAAAGAAAAGAAGGATAGCATTAAAGTGCTGAACATGACGGAGTTAACCCCCCTGGCGCATGCGATGCCTTTCCGGCTTGAAACCGGGCAGGATTACCCCTTGTGGTATCACCTGGGTGTGGGTATGTTTAACCGGCAGCTGGATGCTTTCACCCAAAAGGTGAGGGGCCATCATTACGATCTTATATTGTATGAATATGCGCCGGGATTGAATAATTTCTTCCCTTTTGCGCTCCGTAAAGAGCTACAGGAGCATTACCGCCTGGCCGATACGTTCCTGGCGCCCCGGCGGCCTACGAACGCCACCATCGAGGTATATGTAAAACCTTAAAAAAATATTGCTGCAAACACCCAACCTTTTGGTAGCAGGGACCTGTCATAGTCTAAATGTTTGGGGTCTGAAAGTTTAACGGTTTGAAAGTTTAAAAGTTTGATCTCGTTCGCGAACGTTTTTAACTTTCAAACCCGCAGACTTTTAAACTTTCCGACGTGAAACCGTTCGGCTTTTAAACAATCAAAATTAACTAAGCTGCCACCGAAGGTATCTGAACATACCGCACCCTCTGATAATGGACACGACAGCCTGGACCAGATACTGGAAGGCTGCCGCAGGAATGACCGTTTGAGCCAGGAAAAGCTCTATAACCTGTTCTTTGACCGGCAGTTGTCTATGATCAGGAGGTATACCAGCGACCGTGACAAAGCGGTGGATATCCTGAACAACGGTTTCCTGAGGGCATTTAAAAAGATAGGAGATTATAGCCATACCGGCAGCTTTGAGGGCTGGTTGCGCAGGATCATGATACATGCCATTGCCGACTACTTCAGAAGCGCCCAGGCACAGATAAAAGCGCAGGCGGTGGGAGAGATCCCTGAATATGCACATTATACCGATGATAATAACCAGCTGGAATATAAGGAACTGTTGCTGGTGCTGCAACAATTGCCACCCACTACAAGGGTGGTGATCAACCTGTTTATTATTGAGGGGTATGCACATAAGGAAATTGCATCGCTGCTGAATATCAGCAGCGGCACTTCCAAATGGCATGTTGCGGAAGGCAAACGGATATTGAAGGAGCAACTTTTGGCACAGCGGTCTTTTGATAATAACAAGCCCGTATGAACGAATGGATGACAAGCACTCACATATTGAAGATTGGCTGAGAAAGGCCGCTGCCCGGCAAGACGCCCCGGAAGATTCCGGAGCGGAGCTGAAGCGCCAGTCCTGGTCAAAAATGGCAGCCCTGCTGGATGAGGAAGACGCCGCTAAGCCAAAGCCGCGCATTCTTCGCTTCCGGTTTAACAGGGCTGCCATTATCATTCCCTTCGTTGCCACGGGGCTGTTCGCCGCTGCTATGTGGGTGGCGCCGCATTTCCTGCGGGAAACAAAACCGGGAGGAGCGTCATCCGGCACCCAAACGCATTCACCACATAAGCACAAGCCGCTGCAAACGCCGGAAACACTGAACACTAATAACATAGCGGCTGACAGCTCTTTCATTCCTGCAAATAGCAACGTGCTGCCGGGCATACCTGCTGCAGACAGCAGCGGGGTGGTACCGGCAACCATTACCGGTACACCCGGGGCAGGAGACCCTGCGCTGCCAATTAACCCTGCGTTGACAGCGGCGGAAAAAAGGCGGGGAGATGCGGCCCGTACCAGGGCAGCAGCGAACGATCAACTGAATAATAGTGTTCCGCCGGCAACCATTGCCCGCGCGGCAGCAGGTAGCATGGCCGCACCAGCAGCCGGGCATACAAATACACCTGCAAACAACCATTCTGACAGGCCGGTTAAAAGCGCCGGTCATCAGCTGACGGCTGCAAAGAAAGGCAATGTAATTGCCAAAGAAGGGAAGGGGCAGGATCGCGCAGCCGCTCCCGGCGCTATGGACGGCAATCATGTAACGGCCGCAAAAGGATATCAGCAAAGCCTGCTTCATAATAAAGTAAATAACACATCCGTACCCGGTACTGCAGATGATAATGAACCTGTTGCAGGTGTACCCACTGTGAAGGATAAACGTTTTTCATGGCTGAATCCCCTTGTTACACCTAACGTATTTGCGTCGCCGTTAGCTACGCTGTCGGCAGGCAGCCGCCATGCAGGGGTACCGGTATCCGCTTCCGGAAGCGGCGGATTAAGCATGGGCGCAACAGCAAGCCGCTGGGGTTTGCAGCTGGGTGTACTATCGCCTTTAAGCAGTGCCTTAGGTCTTCGTGTGGGCGTGTTATATATATACCCGCTGGGTAATAACTGGTTCCTGCAGCCGCAGTTGAGCGCCAGTTATATTACCGGCTATAATAAAGTTTTCTCGCACGTAGCCGTCAGCAAATATCGCATTGATACCACGGGCGGCGGTATACAGGATCGTTACAACGTGGATACTACCCGCACACCCTATACTTTCAGGCGCGCCTTTGCAGGATCTGCCGGTATCAATGTTGGATATCACCGCAATAAGCTGGCAGTGAGCAGCGGCCTGGTATACAGCATGGCTGCGGCTTCGGGCACGAAAGACAGCGCGACTGTCAGCTCCCGCATAATACGCGATACTACGCTAAACCCCGGATCATTTACAGACCCTGCGTTCAGTCCGGGCCGTTTACCCGGCAGGAACCAACTCAGCTGGAACCTGGATCTCTCCTGGTATGTAAGTCCACGGCTGCAGGCCGGCTTCAATTACCGGGTAGTACTGTGGCGTTCTGCCGGTGATAAGGGTTTCCAGGCGCCGCTGCAACGGATCCAGGACAACAGCCTGCTGGAGCTGTATATCCGTATACCCATCGGCAAAAAATAACATCGTCTTTTTACCCAACCTTTTCTATTGCTGTGCCTGTCTTCAATGGTATATAAACCATATTTTGTATGCACAAACTTCATGTTTTTGTAATGCTGACAGGCGCGTTCATTGTTGGGAACACCGCCTGTCAGAAAGAGGAATCCATCAAGGCAGTAGAAAAGCTGAAAGGCCTGAAAGCTGCGGCATTCAGTGACAGCACCGGGTATGATACCCTCTGGCCGCCGTATGACAGCTTTCCGCACGATTCTTTCCCGCATGATACATTTCCGCACGACACTTTTCCATGGCCGCCGCACGATACTATTCACTGGCCTCCCCATGACACCTTTCCATGGCCGCCGCACGACACACTTCCGCATGATACCTTTCCCTGGCCGGATAGCCTGCGCCGCAGGCATTCATGAGCGTAGGGATCAGTCACTTGGTAGCTTTCAATTAATATTTTGATTGTTTAGATAGGGCAACGGCTTTAGTATTCCTGTTAAGGCCTGATTATTAGTCTTTACCTTTTTATCCATTACGAATTGGCTTTAGTCAACAGCTGAATTATGCATTTAAAATTGTCAGTGATCGTTCCGGCATATAACGAAGCAGCATATATCTATAACATCCTGTTACGCATACACGAAGTAAAGCTGCTGCACAACATGCAGCAGGAAATAGTAGTAGTAGATGATCATTCTACCGACGATACGGGACTGCAGGTACAATTATTCCGGGAACATTATCCAGCGGCACAGCTCCGGTATATCCGCCATGATGTTAACCGCGGAAAAGGGGCGGCGCTGCGTACCGGTATCCATGCCGCCAGCGGTGATTTTATCGTGATCCAGGATGCCGACCTGGAATACGACCCCGAAGAGTTTAACCTGCTGCTGGCGCCCGCCCTCGCGGGAAAGGCAGACGTAGTATATGGCAGCCGTTTCAGGGGGCACCAGCCGCATCGCATCCTTTTCTTCTGGCACACCATCGGCAACAAGTTCCTGACCTTTGTTTCCAATATGTGTACTAACCTGAACCTTACGGATATGGAAACCTGCTACAAACTGTTCCGCAGTAATGTGATCAAAGGCGTGCAGCTGAAAGAGAACCGCTTTGGTTTTGAACCGGAGGTAACGGCTAAGATCAGCCGTATACCCGGCATACGCATCTATGAAGTAGGGATCTCTTATTATGGCCGTACTTACCGCGAGGGCAAGAAGATCAACTATAAAGATGGTTTCCGGGCTATTTACTGCATCCTGAAATACAATTTCCTGAACGGATGAAAATTGTTAACTGCTAACAAGTGTCATGGTTTTTCTTTTATTGAAGTTCGCGGGCATTGTCTTACTGTCAATTCCTTATGGCATCGGCGTCTATACGGCCTGGTACAGGTATGCCTGCCGGCAGCCAGGCGGTGCATATTCTTTTTCATTGATCACCCTGAGCGGTTTGATGACCTGCGGGGTGGTTGCTTCCTGGCTGTCTTTACTGATGCCGCTGGCAGAACTTGCCAATATGCTAATATTGGCGGGTGGTCTTTTGTTGTGGTGGCTGCAGCGCAAAACTGTACATGCCGCGGTAAAACGCTGGCGGCAGCAAATAAGAGCGGAACCAGTGATTGTCAGGGCGGTATTCCTGGTATTGCTGGTGTTTGCCCTTTATCTTTCATCGCGGCAATCACTGGCTTATGATGAGGGGCTGTATTATATACAGTTCATTAAATGGATGCAGCAATATCCCGTGGTACCCGGCCTGGCCAACCTGCATGAGCGCTTTGGTTTCAATTCGCACTGGCATGTGATCAGCGCACTGTTTAACTGGCATTTCATTACGGGGCAGGCGGTGAACCAGCTGAACGGTTTGCTGTACCTGCTGGTGGCTTTGTACCTGTTACCCGCTTTAGGCGCCGCCCCGCGCGGTATCAGCTGGTGGATGAAAGCCGGCCTTTTGGCAGGAATGCATTTACCGGTGGTACTGGTATACAATATGACGGCCCCCGCACCGGATATGGCGGTGTTCTATCTCTGTGCACTGCTGCTGGTATTGTGGATGGAAGCTATTGCGGATCGTAACGGCGAAGCGGGAGAGGAGGATCTTTTCTTCATTTTTCTTTGCGCGGTTTTCCTGGTAACGGTAAAGATATCGGCAATAACGGTGCTGTTGTTACCTGCCTGTCACCTGATACGTGTTGTACGTTCAGGCGCCTGGCGGCAGGCAAAGCTGCTGGTGGTGATAGCGGTATGGATACTGCTGCCCTGGTTGATCCGCAATGTGATCCTCAGCGGTTACCTGGTATTTCCATTTGAAAAGGCGGACCTGTTTTCATTTGACTGGAAATATCCTGCGCCGGGTGTTGGTAAGGTGCGGGAACTCATTAAGATGTGGGCCTTTTACCTGGTCAGGGATCCCGCTGTGCTGAGCGCCGCTACTTTCCAGGAACGGGTACGCATCTGGTTTCTGCACAACCTGCGCATATATGATCAATGTATGCTGCTGGTTATGATCCTGTTGCCCTTTGCATTATGGTGGAGAAGATGTGTATTGCCCGCTGGCTTGCGGTATTGGGTATTGTTCCTGTATGCTGGCGCTGGTTGCTGGTTTTTCTCCGCGCCTGATCCGCGCTTTGCCTATGGTTTCCTGGTGCCTGCCTGTATACTGATGGGGTACCTGCTTTTGATGAACCTGCGTTCTTTTCGTTATTTACAGCTGGCCATTATTGTATTGCTGCTGGCCATGCAGGCTGCTACACTGCTGCTGTACGGCCACCTGCACCGGCAGTTCATGCAGCTGGGCGCCATTGCGCCGGTGGCGGCGAATGGATGGTGGATGCCGCCGCCCTGTTTCCAGCAGAAGGTGGTCCGGCATACAGTTCCATTCATTTACTATACGCCGGATCAATCAGACCGTTGCTGGGATGCGCCATTACCCTGTACATGGCAGTTGCCGGAAGGAGTGGAGCTGCGGGGAAAAACCCTGGAAGAAGGGTTCAGGGTAAGGTAAGGAAATTTAAATGTCAGACATCACACTTGTATAGATCTCGTCAAACGATTTTCCTTTATCTTCCGGCCAGCGTTCAGAAAATTTTATTTCTACATTTTTCATCAGCTGGATGCACAGCATGATATTGTCCTGCCCCATTTCACCAAACAGCATATTTACGAGCTGTGTAAGCCGTTTAAAGCTGGCCTGTAATACTTTTTCACCCCTGGCGGTAATTTTTACACGCTTGGAGCGGCCGTCGGCAGGGTCGGGCAGTTCGGTGATAAAGCCGTTTTTCCGCAGGCGGTTCAGCAGGTCGGTACCGGTAGACATTTCGTAGATGGTGGCATAGATAACGTCTGATTTACGGGGCTCTTTCATCTGCAGGATGGTGTTCAGCAGTGCAAACTCCTCAAACTGGCTGATGCCGGTACCTTCGAGGGCAATGCGGCCATACAGCTGGTGCAGCCTTACAATGCGGCCCATGAGCTTAGCCAGCAGGGCTTCCGGTTTCTTTGGCTGTAGTCCGCCGGTTAACGCCCTGGGCAGGGACTGTTCTTCCTCCTGCTGCGTGGAAAGATAATAACGGCAAAATTCTGCAATGCTGCTGTCCGGATGTTTTTCTTCAAAAGCGCCCCAGGCGTTTACCAGCTCTACTGTTTTGTTCATATTACTACGGATATGGAACAAAATAATAAAAATTATTACAATCCCCTTTGTTATTACAACGGGGTTGTAGTATATTTGGAGTAATTACTTCGAGTACGTACAAATTAATCGCTGTTTACCTACACCCATCTTACATTGCTGCTAATGCATTAGCTGAGGTTTAAAAACATCAGACTATGAACAATCCGTTTATTTCCTTTATGCGGGAGGCGAGGCTGTTTATTTATACGCCGGGTATTATACACCTGGGTATTGTGCAGCTGCTGGTTCGTTTACTGTTGAGAAAGAGGCTTTTGTAAGCATTAAACTTCAATATATGGGTACCATTAATCTATTCCCGCTGGGGATTGTACTGCACATTACCGGTATTGCCCTGCTGACCGCCGGCCTGCTGGGCAGCTATGTAACTTTGAGACAGCTCTGGAAATATTACCCGGAGGATGAACGTCAGGCAGCTGCCGTGTTCAAAACATCACAGGCTTATAACATTTTCTTCGGCCTTGGGGGAGCGCTCATCCTTATCAGCGGCTTCCTGTTGCTAAGGGCGTTCCAGTTTGCTGTTACCAAACAGCTCTGGTTTGAGGTTAAAATGGGGCTGGTGATCTTTCTTGTGCTGAATGCCAGGATCTTCGGCGCGCCGGTGATCAAAAAGCTGAAGCAACTGTTGTCATCATCCAATGGCGTAGCAGATGTGGTACAGCATGGTATGCTCAGACGCAGACTGCGAGTTTTTCATGCCTTACAGCTATTGGTGCTGCTGATCATCTTTGTATTGGCCGTTTATAAGTTCCAGGGCTAGCAATGCAAATTCCAAATACCAAATTCCAAATGCCAAATACCAAATACCAAATACCAATTTGAAATGCTCCATGCTGTATTACGGGTGTTCTTTGAAAAGTGCTCCGCATTTTTGGATTTTGGAATTTGGAATTTGGTATTTGGTATTTGGTATTTGGATTTCGGTATTTGTCCCCTACTGGGGCCTCCATTCGTTGTTGTGACGGTTCATATCAGGGAAAGCCTGATCAGGATCTATCAGTACCTGGCTGAGCGGAGTGGTGGAAGGATAGCGGAATGTCCAGGTACCGCCGCGTTGCCAGATCTCAGCGGGCAGACGGACAGTGTCTGTTTTGCCGTTGCTTTCTTTCATGGCGATAATCGCCGGCATCACCATCTGATCCAGGTTTTCTATGGTGATCAATGCGCCCTTTGCAGGATCATTGTCCTGGTATTTCACTTCTTTCACTGCCTGATCCAGTTTCCAGGTATTCAGGAACCAGCCCCGCCAGAACCAGCTGAGGTCTTCACCACTTACATTTTCCATGGTGCGGAAGAAGTCCCAGGGTGTAGGGTGTTTAAAGGCCCAGCGGTGTATATAGGCCCGGAATGCTTCATCAAACCTTTCCGGTCCCAGTACATAATCGCGTAGCAGCATGAGGGCCAGGCCGGGTTTAAGGTAGGCCAGGTTGCCCAGCTGCCGTGCCTGTATTACATCGGGAATGTTCAGTATGCCTTCTGATCCGGGACCGAACAGATTGGTGGCCAGTCTGCCGCCTGTTAAAGGTTGATAGTATTCTCCTTTATTAAATGCTTTGGAATTGAGCTGGTTAATGAAGGTATTGAAGCCCTCATCCATCCACGCATACTTTCGTTCATTGGAGCCAACGATCATTGGGAACCAGTTGTGTCCGAATTCATGATCCGTAACACCCCACAACCCGTTGCCGGCGCTTCTGGCAGAGCAGAAAACAATGCCGGGGTATTCCATGCCGCTTACAATGCCTGCTACATTGGTTGCTACCGGGTAGGTATACTCCAGCCATTTTTCTGAGTAGAGCTCGATAGCGTTTTTCACATATTCAGTAGAGCGGCTCCAGGCGGTATGTCCTGCACTTTCCACGGGGTATACGGATTGGGCAAGCGCCTTTTTGCCGCCGGGCAGGTTAATGCGGGCGGCATCCCAGATAAATGCATGAGAGGCTGCCCAGGCCACATCGCGGGTGTTCTTACAGCTGAAGCGCCAGGTAAGCTGCCCGTTGCGTGCATCCGTACGCGTGATGATCTCGGTGCTGTCGCGGATCATCACGGTATGATCGCTTACGCGTGCGCGGCCAAGGCGGCTGATCTGATCGGCGGTCAGCACCTGTGCGGGGTTCAGCAGCTCGCCGGAGCCAGCTATGATCATACCCGCCGGTGCGGTGATGTTGTAACTGATGTTACCATATTCCAGGTAAAATTCAGCAGCACCCAGGTAAGGAGCAGTGTTCCAGCCCAGTACATCATCATATACAGCCATGCGGGGATACCATTGTGCCACTTCATAGATCCAGCCATAGCGGGTGGGCAGCCTGCCTAAACGGTCGGTACCGTAGAGAGGTATTTCAAAGGCGTAGTCCACTTTTACCTGTACCGTGCCGCCTTGGGCTTTCAATGCCTGCGGCAGTTCCAGTTTCATTCGGGTATCGTTTACCCGGTACCGTGCCTCACGGCTTTTTCCCGCCTGGGTAATACTTACTTTGCTGATCTCAAAGCCCTGGGTCACGCTGCGATTGTTAAAGCGTCCGCCGGTCACCACTGCGGTGGCAACGGAGCGGGAGTCTGCCCGGTAAATGTTCTGGTCCAGCTGCAGCCAGAGGAATGACAGCGTATCCGGGCTGTTATTGGTATAAGTGATCAGCACCGATCCGCTGATACGGTGCCGGGTGGTATCCAGTGTAACGTTGATCGTATAGTCTGCCCGGTTCTGCCAGTATTTTGGTCCCGGTGCTCCGCCTGCGCTGCGGTACTCATTGCCGTTGTGGGTATAGAAGAGCGGGTTAAAGGCAGCATGCTGGTCATACCCGCCAGGCGTTTGGGCCATCAGGGTGTGCAGGCAGCTGATGAGGATGCAGGCATGCAGTAGGAAGAATTTACTGATTCTCATAAACAATTGTTGTCTTAACGGTGATATAACATGAAAGAAGATAGTGATTAATTTGAAAGGAAGCTATGCTTCCTGGTGGGCATGTCCTTCAGCAGGGCGGTTTGTGAAACGGGAATGAAAAATGAAGGTAACGAGCAGTCCCAGCAGGCAACCGGCCAGTACAGACAATACTCTTTCCAGGGCCGTATCCCAGATATGCCTGCCGGCTTCATGCAGTGTTACGATAATGGTGGCGGCCAGCGCTGAACGTGTAGAGGGTTCCAGTTTCAGCAGGGTACAAACGGCAACGGTGATGGCTATACCACCGCTGACCATTACTACCGTTGGCGGGTGTACGACCAGCATGAGCAAACCTGCGCCCGCACCAACCAGGTTAGCCTTTATACGGCTCATTGCCAGGGATACCGCATCTGTACCATCCGGGGAGAGTACCAGCATTACGGAGATCAGGCACCAGATATAATCGTGATAGTTAATTAAATACGCGATGAAGAATACCAATAGGGCGCCGGCAACACATTTAGCCATGTATACCAGCAGTCTTTTAACAGGAAAGGTTGTCATGCCTGTAAATTACAAAAAAGATGGGTGGGGCTTATTTGTATTCCACCTCCAGCGTGCCATAGCTGATCAGCAGAAAGGCCGGGTCTGTTCCCGCTTTGGCCGCGCTGATCTTCAGGGGTAATACCTGCGCATGGTATGCGTCGGCGGTAAAGGGATTGTTGCGGCTGTAGTCCTGGTCAATGAACTGCCAGATGGGATGGGTGCGGTGCATGTTCACCTTGTTATCATAGGGCCCGAAAACAGTGGTATAGTTCAGATCAGGCGATCCGCTGAAAGCGGTATAACGTTTTTCAAGATTGCCTGCGGTATCATAGGTGTACAGGATGTTCATCTCAGTGCCCTCACTAAAGCTGCGGGATACTTTAATGATCCTGTTCTCCCTATCATATTCATAGCGGTCTGTTTGTGCAACAGGCAGGCCGTTGTAGGGTTTTGCCGCGTCGGGATCGGGGAGCGGGCCATCCTCACCTACGCGGCCAAAATAATAGACCGTATCTCCTGCAATCCTGTTGCTGTTATCGTAATAGTAACGATACCATCTTTCAAAGAGGCCCTGCTGGCAAGGGCCTGCATAATCGGTAAGGCGTTGCTGTGCGTCGTAACGGAAGAGATAAGTGGCGGCACTGCCGGCATCCGTCTTGCGGGTAATGCTGACAGGGTTGCCGTAGCTGTTATATTCAAAAACAACAACATCACCACTGCCGGATTCTCCCGGGTAAGGTTTTATGGCGCTGATCTGCAGGCCTTCATGCCTGTTATTTACATTAATCGTTCCATTGCTGCTCAGTAACAGCATAAAGGCAGGAAAGAGCAGGACAATCCTATGCATAGACAGTCACTTTTAAAGATGGCGTTGGGGTGATAGCTGGGGTACATTTCAAAGGCGCAGGTCAAAATAAGACTGGATTAAAGATAAGGAAAATATTGGCCTGACGCGCCTTATTTGAATTATGCAAGTTTTTCTTTGATTCATACAACAAAAACATCCAGTACTTTAACTAATTTTATTAAACTACTGTTTAATAGAAGGAAGTATTGGTCAACTCTTTAAGGAAAAAAAAGTATTATGATAAAGCTTACTATCAACCAGAAGGAGCATACAGTTGACGCCCCCGCTGATATGCCGCTCTTATGGGTACTCCGTGATATAGTTGGGCTGACAGGCACCAAATTCGGCTGCGGTATGGCGCAGTGCGGGGCCTGTACTGTTCACCTGAACGGTGAGGCTGTACGATCCTGTGTTACACAACTGGGAAGGGCAGCCGGGCAGCAGGTGGTTACCATAGAAGGGCTTTCGCCCGATACCAGCCATCCGCTGCAGAAGGCCTGGCTGCAGGAAGATGTGCCGCAATGCGGCTACTGCCAGTCTGGCCAGATCATGTCTGCCGCCGTGTTGCTGCGCGAGAATCCGAACCCCAGTGATGATGATATTGACAGGGCCATGAGTGGTAACATTTGCCGTTGCGGTACTTATCCGCGTATACGAAAAGCCATTCATCTTGCAGCGCAACTTCAAAAAGAGGGAGGTAAATCATGAAAAGCGAACTTACAACCAGCCGTCGCGGCTTCCTGAAGGCAGGCGCCTTGCTGGGCGGCGGGTTAATGATATCCTTTACCGTGCCGGCAGCCAAACGCCTGGCTGCTATTGGCGCCGCAGCCAGTGAAGATGCGGTGGCCTATTTTGCACCCAATGCTTACCTGAGCATCGGGGCAGACGATACCATCCGTATCCTGCTGGCGCATGCGGAAATGGGGCAAGGCATATGGACCACCCTGTCTATGCTGATAGCAGAAGAGCTGGATGCAGACTGGAATAAGTTCAAGATCGAGCATGCGCCTCCCGGAACACCGTACATACATACGGTTTACGGTTTGCAGATCACCGGCGGCTCCAGCTCTACCTGGTCCGAATTTGACCGTTACCGGCAGGCGGGCGCCCTGGCACGTTCCATGCTGGTGGAAGCAGCTGCCCGGAAGCTGGGTGTGAACCCCTCTGAATGCCGTACCGAAAACGGGGTGGTGATTGCCGGCGATAAACGCATCAGTTACGGACAGGTAGCTGCCCTGGCTGCCACTTTGCCGCCGCGTACCGAACCGGTACCCTTACGCCCACCGGGTGAATGGAGGTATATCGGCAAAGGGGTAAAGCGACTGGACGCGCCGGGGAAAGTGAATGGCGGCGCAAAATTCGGAATGGATGTACATTTCCCGGACATGCTTACGGCAGTGGTAGCGCATCCGCCCGTGTATGGCAGCAAGGTAAAATCCTTTGACGACAGCCGGACCCGCAAGGTACCCGGCGTACGCAATGTTGTGAAGATACCTACCGGCGTTGCGGTGATTGCGGATAATTTCTGGGCCGCCAAAAAAGGGAGGGCGGCATTAAAAGTGGAATGGGACCAGGAAGGCAATGAAGGCGTTGATACCCCCACCCAGCTGGAAGCGTACAGGAAGCTGGTTGCCAGTAAGGGCCTGCCCGCTGCGGAAAAGGGTAATGCAGCCGATGCCCTTTCCAAAGCAGCGAAGGTGCTGGAAGCAGAATATACGTTCCCTTACCTGGCGCATACGCCTATGGAGCCGGAGAACGCTACGGTACGGCTGACGAAAGACCATTGCGAGATATGGACCGGTACCCAGATGCCGATGGCGGAACAAGCGGCCGCCGCAAAGATATTAGGCTTTAAGCCTGAACAGGTTAGTGTGCATACGGTGTTCCTGGGTGGTGGTTTTGGCAGAAGGGGAACCCCTGCCTGTGATTTTGTTTCGGAGGCGGTACATATTGCAAAGGCCAGCGGACAATTCATCAAAATGGTATGGACCCGCGAAGATGATATACATGGCGCTTACTTCCGTCCCGCTTTTGTGCATAAAGTACGTGTAGGCCTGGGTGATAATGGTTACCCGGTGGCCTGGGAGCATAACATGGCCGGGCAATCCATCATGGCTGGCTCTCCTTTTGAAGCAACGATGAAGAACGGGATAGACCCTTCATCGGTGGAAGGGGTGGCAGACTCGCCTTACCTCAGCGAGGTACCTGACCATTATGTAGGCCTGCATTCTCCCAAATACCAGCTGCCGGTGCTGTGGTATCGTTCGGTAGGCCATACCCATACCGCTACCGTAATGGAATGTATGATAGACGAGCTGGCAACAGCGGCCGGCAAGGATCCGCTGGAGTATCGCCGGGCTTTGCTGAAGAACCATCCGCGTCACCTGGCGGCGCTTAACCTGGCTGCAGAAAAAGCCGGCTGGGGAAGCCCGCTTCCGGCAGGAAGGTTCCGGGGTATTGCCGTGCATGAATCTTTTCTCAGCTATGTAGCCCAGGTAGCCGAAATATCGGTGAGTGATGATGGCCAGATCAAGGTACACAAAGTGGTCTGCGCCGTTGATTGCGGCCTGGCGGTGAACCCGGATGGTGTACGTGCACAGATGGAAAGTGGTATTAACTTCGGGGTATCTTCCTGCCTGTACGGTGAGATCACGCTGGCAAAAGGGAAAGTGCAGCAAAGTAATTTCCACAATTATCGAATTGCCAGGATGAATGATACTCCGCCAGACATTGAAGTGCACATTGTGAACAGTACTGAAAAAATGGGCGGGGCAGGAGAGCCGGGCGTACCGCCGGTGGCCCCCGCTATTGCTAACGCCGTTTTCGCAGCTACGGGTAAACGTCTCCGGAATTTGCCCTACTGTAATATTAACCTCAAAGCTTAAATTATTATGGCCAACATCAGAAATTACAGACCAGGAAAGATTGTCTACCTGCTGTTTATGGTCAGCGCCGTATCAGCGATAGCATTGTCTTTCAATACAACAGGCAGCGGCCTGTTGAACGACGGACCACCGAAGAAAGACAGCGTGGCGTCCAAAAAGGCGTTCCTTGCCGCGTACAGTGTGCTGATGCACCCGCGTTGCATGAACTGTCATCCGGCCGGCGATGCGCCCTTACAGGGGGAAGACAGCCACATCCATACCATGAACGTACAGCGTGGCCCTGATGGTAAGGGACTATACGCTATGAAATGCTCCAATTGCCACCAGCCGGAAAATACGCCCGGACTGCATATGCCGCCCGGCAATCCCAACTGGCACCTGCCGCCTGCAGATATGAAAATGGTGTTTGAAGGTAAATCTCCCAGGGAACTGGCCGCGCAGCTGCTGGATCCTTCCCTGAACGGCCATAAAACAAAAGAGCAGCTCATAGAACACGTTTCCTTTGACAAGCTGGTGGTGGGATGCTGGAACCCCGGTGAAGGCCGTGCGCTGCCCCCCATGGCGCATGAAGAGTTTGCCAGGCAGTTCAGGACCTGGATAGAAACCGGCGCCTACCTGCCTGATAAATAATTAAAATTTGTACTTTCATTCTGCGACAAGCTAATACTTGACGGTTGCCGGTTTTGCGTGACGGGCGCGAAGATACTGACTGCTGTTACTGATAACCGGCAATTTTATCGCAGCATGATTTATGGAAAAAATGATCAGGGAAATACTGAAGCAGGGTGACTTCAGGGTGAACGGAAGCCTCTGGATCGAAAACAAGGGCACCCGTTTTTTTGGGCCAGGTCCGGTAGAGTTACTGGAGCATATTGCCGAGACAGGGTCTATCAAACAGGCGGCCCATCGGATGGGTATGTCTTACAAAAAAGCCTGGGACCTGGTCAATAATATGAACACCATGGCCGCCCGGCCCTTTGTACTTACCAGCACGGGAGGAGAAAAGGGAGGTGGTTCCGTTATTTCAGAAGAAGCCAGGCAAATGATCCAATACCACCGCCAGCTGCGCGAAAGATTCCGCCAGTTCCTGGAACAGGAAACCGCCCGTTTGAAATAGTTCCGTTTTTTAACGAGTAAAATTTAAAAGGGTATTAGCGTTTCGTTGTAAAGCTACACGCAGTACTGTTACTTATTTAGAAGATTGCATCGTCGCCCCACGCGCAGGACTGTGAGCTTCTCGCAATGACGCGCGAATGAAGACCTGTTTGCCGTTTGAAAGGATTGCTTCGTCGCCCCACGCGCAGGGCTGCGCTGCGTGTCGCAATGACGTGCGAATGAAGACCGGGTCTGCAATCCCGTGATTGCGAAGCCCGGAGGGCATTAGCGGGGAGCCGGCCGAAGCAATCCTATAAAAAACAAACGTTGTTAACCTGAGCATAACGCCCCAGTCTAGCGGCAACTATAGCTGACTTCCAGCTGGTGATAAGCGATGCCAAGAAAATATTTATCGAATTTTGTAGGATCGCTTTCGACCTTCAGCGGTAATCCCCGTTTATTATAAGTTATTGCCTGGAAAGGATTATTAACGCTGAAATCCCGGTCAATAAACTGCCAAACGGGATGCGTGCGGTGGAGGTTGACCTTGTTGTCGTAGGTATAGGTAAAAATAACGCTGTTGCCATTGTATACCTTTTCAAGATTGCCTTCCTCGTTATAGACATAGCGCATTATATATCTGCCGCCGGTGCGTGGATGCTGATCATCCTGGCGGATAATCCTGTTCCGGGCATCATAGGTGTAGGTTGTAATAAGCTCCACGTACCACTGCTGCGGCGGGTCTGTTAATGCGCCAAAGGTGAAGAGGGTATCCTGCACGATCCTGTTCTTGCTGTCGTAGCCGTAACGGCGCCTGAACTCAAAATGCACACCGTCGCTATACACGCCTATGTAGTCTGTTAACCTGCGATGAGCATCATAATAAAACAGGTAATTAGGATGTCCGGTGGTAGGAATAGTCCTTGTAATGCTCACAGGGTCTCCTTTGGCATTATAGACAAAAACAGCGCTGTCACTTAATGCAAATCCAAGATCTCCTTTTAGCTGCTGGATACTGCATTGTGGGTGCCCATCCGGATGGTGGTCTTCTTTCTTACAGGCGGGTGATAGCAGCGAACTGATAGTAATCAGAACAAGCGGTACTGAGGGAATTAAAGTGCGTTTCATGTAAAATGATTTAGGGGTGAAAAAGGGGCGGGGTGTATTGGGTTAAAGAAGGAGATATAAATGTAAGGGAAATTGAAATACACTTCATTTTCGTCAACTGGTGTTTTTTATATACTAATAACGAATAATCTTATCCGAATGGTAATATTTTATTGAAAAATAATTTTTCGGTATAACTTAGTTGTGTGACGGCTAAAACGCAAGCATCTTACAACCTTGTTCAGGACGCGGAGGCAGCAGCGGCCCTGTTCAGCCCCATGCGTAGTTCAATCCCTGAAAAACATATGTTATGCAAAAGAAAGACTGGAGTCAGTTTACATTAAGGATCCCTGTCAATGCGTCCATACAGGAGATCTACGACCGCTGGACCAGCTCCGGGGGACTTGAAAGTTTCTTCCTCCGGCAGGCATTGTTCACCAGCCGGGAAGGGGCGGTAAAGGAAAAAGAGCAAAGGATTGCACCGGGCGATACTTATGAGTGGCGATGGTTTGGCTTCCCGGACAGTGTAACGGAAACCGGGAATGTACTGGCTGCCAACGGGAAGGATTTCCTTCAATTTATCTTTGGAAAAGCAGGCACGGTAAGCGTTCGTATCAAAACAATGGAAGGCGTTACTGTTGTTGAATTAACGCAGGAAAACATTCCAACTGATGAAGACGCAAAATTCAACTACCACATTGGCTGCCAGGGCGGCTGGCTCTTTTACCTGGTGAACCTCAAATCACTCATGGAAGGCGGTATAGATCTGCGGAACCGCAACGAAAAACTTACCGCCGTAATCAACTCATAAGCCTGTTATTGATCCGCTTACCGCTTACATATGGGTTATCCTTCAGGATGAACCGGTAGGGCAGCAATGCATCTGCTCCGGCATAATCTACACCTATGCGTGGCGTAGCTATTATGGCGTCTGCGGGAGGGGTAAAACCATCTGCAGCAATGTAGATGTCATTGCCAGTGAGGTCCCAGCCTGTATAAGCGGTAGTGATGCCCAGGGCTTTTGACACATTGCCGGGGCCTTTACCCAGGGTATAATCCCAGCGGTCCTTACCAGCACGTTTTAGCATGTGCTCAATGCCCGAAAGCGGCTCTATAGCCCTTATCAGCACGGCATGCGGCACATCTTTCCTGTTGGTCACCACATTGAGCAGATGGTGGATGCCGTAGATCAGGTATACGTAAGCGGCACCGCCTTTGCCGAACATTACTTCCGTACGGGCGGTACGCCTTCCGCCATAGGCGTGAGAGGCGCGGTCAGTTACACCTGCATAGGCCTCTGTTTCAACGATGCGCCCGGTGGTGGTGAAACCATTGAGCCTTGTTACCAGCACCTTGCCCAGCAATTCCCTGGCAATAAGCAGTACATCTGGACGGTTGTAAAAGGAGTACCTCAGTTTTTCCATTGCAGCAGCCAATTTAGCGATTCTTTATTTATACAGAATTCGCCGTTTTGTATCTACATTTCCTGCCCTGATCTATTCTGCACCGGGAGGCCTGTAGCAGTGCCGTAGCTTTGTTTCAGCAATTGATTTTAAGAACTTTAAAAACTAATGGTTATGATCTTCGCATTCATTTTCTTCAGGATACTGTTCATTGCCTGCATGGTGTTTATCATCGGGTATGTTTTCGGACCATTTGCCAGGAACCGCACGCTGACCGTCATTTCACGAGTTGCGGCCATACTGGCTATCGTGCTTTTCCTGTCTGCCAATATGCTGTTCTTCCGCTTTGGCGGCTGGCGGACCGCCCATCACCCCGGCTGGGGCAGGGAGTGTGTGCATGAGGCGCCGCAACAATAAGCAGGGCAGGAGCGTAAGGGTAAATGGCGTATCTTTAAAATGTTTTTTATTAGTAAACCGCTAAATAATACCCGCTATGGTCTTACTAAAGAACACCTTCGCCCTGCTCCTCATTTTCTTATGCATGTCTTTCTCCCCGCTGCATCACGGCTGGGCTAACTATGACCAGAAAAAGGTGCTTGATTACACCGGCGTTATCCAGGAGTCTGCTTACGAGAACCCGCACGCCACTATAAAGGTCACGGATAATAAGAAAGAATGGACGGTGGTATTGGCGCCCGTCAGCCGCATGCAAACCCGTGGAGTTACCGCCGATATGGTTAAGAAAGGCGCCTCCCTGCGCGTAGTGGGGTACCCGCACAAGAAGATCAAGAACGAAATGCGTGCGGAAAGGATCTTTATCAATAACCAGAAATATGAACTGCGTTGATTGCGGCCTACCTGGAAAACAGCCCGCTGGCGGGTGCTATCCGCGATTCAACCTGGGCATATCCTATCCTTGAGATCATCCATATTACAGGCATTGTTATGCTGGCAGGCGCAGCCTTCATGTTCGATCTGCGCCTGCTGGGCTTTTCAAAAGAGCTTCCGGTAGCAGGTCTGGCCCGTCATTTATTGCCCTGGTCAAAAAGAGGGCTCTTACTGATCGTTCCTTCGGGCCTCCTGCTTTTCATTACCAATGCGATAACGCTTACCAGCAACCCGGTGTTCTGGCTGAAAATGCTGTTGCTGGTTACCGCCGGACTAAACGCCTTGCTATTCCATCGCCTCATTGATCGCATACCGGAAAAGCAGCGAACCCCTACCAGGGCTAAGCTCATGGCCCTGCTGTCCATAGTTCTCTGGATTGCTGTGATAACCTGCGGCCGCCTGTTGGCTTACTGATACCAGCCAGTCATTATTTTTTATTATTTTCATTCCTATGCGCATCACCCTCATTGTTTTCGTTTTACTTGCTTTATTACAGACAACGAATGGCCAGACAACCCAGCGCGCCCGCGATCTGGGTCTGCGTATCGGCGTAATGCCCACCGGGCAGTGGAACGCTATAACTGACGTACCTGGTGTGAAAGTTGGACATACTACCATTATAAAAGGCGGTGATGTTCGTACGGGCGTTACCGCAATACTGCCCTATGAAGGCAATATCTTTCAGCAGAAAGTGCCGGCTGCCGTCTTTGCCGGCAATGGTTTCGGTAAACTGGCCGGCAGCACGCAGGTGGCTGAGCTGGGTAACCTTGAAACACCGGTTGTGCTCACCAATACGTTGAACGTGCCCACCGCCATGGATGCGCTGATTGAATATACGCTGCAGCAAAAAGGCAATGAGAACGTGCGCTCTGTAAATGCTGTGGTGGGAGAAACGAACGACAGCTGGCTGAATGATATCCGCAGCCGACCGGTAACCAGGCAGGATGTGCTGCAGGCGTTGCAGCATGCCCAGACAGGCCCTGTGCAGGAAGGCAGCGTGGGCGCGGGCACCGGCACCATCTGTTTCGGTTTCAAGGGTGGCATCGGTACTGCATCCCGTAAATTGCCGCAACAGCTGGGTGGATACACTGTTGGGGTGCTGGTGCAAACCAATTTCGGCGGTATGCTGCAGATCGATGGTGTGCCGGTGGGCGAGGAGCTGGGAAAGTTCGAATTCAGCGAACAGCTGAACAATAAGGTAGACGGCTCCTGTATGATCGTTGTCGCCACCGATGCACCGGTAGACAGCCGTAACCTGGAACGGCTGGCCAAAAGAGCTTTTATGGGCCTTGCAAAAACAGGCGGAATTGCCTCCAATGGCAGTGGCGACTATGTGATCGCTTTTTCCACTGCGGATGCTGTTCGTATACCTTACGCGCCGACGGGCCCGGTACAATCCGTTCCAGTGCTGCATAATGAATACGTTACACCTTTGTTCATGGCGGCAATAGAGGCAACGGAAGAAGCGATCATTAACTCGCTCTTTGCCGCCACCGGTATGCAAGGAAGAGATGGTCATATGGTAGAAGCGCTTCCCATGGAAAAGGTAATGAACATGCTCAGGAAATATAACCGGATCAGATAACCCCAGTTACAGCTACCCGTACTAACAGTTTTAAGCGGTATCAAAAAACCATAAAAAGTTTTGCAGGAATTTTTTTAAATTTATTGAGTGCTTGCAGATCAGTGTAGTCTCACAATCCCCCTGTTACTATCCTTACTTTATTGAGCCGTTTAAAACCAAAATTATGTCAACACCCCAATTGCTCGATCGCCGGCAGTTCATCAGAACAGCTGCACTGGCCACAGGAGGGCTGGTTATTGCATTCAATGTTCCCGCACGCCTTGTGAAAAAATTACAGGCAGCCGGAGAAACGGTATTTACGCCCAATGCATACCTCCGTATCGGATCGGATGACACGGTTACCGTTATTCTCTCACACTGTGAAATGGGCCAGGGCATCTGGACATCCCTCAGCATGCTGATAGCAGAAGAGCTGGATGCCAGCTGGCAAACCATCCAGGCGGAACACGCTCCCGCCGCTGCCGCCTTTTACCACACTATATATGCTACACAGCGTACCGGCGGCTCTACCAGTCTCTTATCTGAATATGACCGTTACCGCAAGGCCGGCGCCACCGCCCGCCAATTACTGGTGCAGGCGGCGGCCAGCCGTTATCATGTGGCTGTAAAGGATTGCCGCACAGCAGATGGCCACGTGATCATCGGCGATAAAAAAATACGTTACGGTGAGCTGGTAGAAGATGCTGCCGCACTGCCACTTCCTGCCGATGTTCCGTTAAAGGACCCGGCGGAGTGGAAATTTATAGGCAAGAAAGTAAAACGGCTTGACACCCCCGTCAAGATCAACGGGAAGGCGATCTTCGGAATGGATGTGCAGTTTCCCGGGTTACTTACCGCGCTGATCGCACGGGCGCCTTTTCCCGGCGCCAAAGTAAAGGAGTATGATGCCGCTGCATCCATGGCTGTTCCCGGCGTTCGCCAGGTAGTGCCCATCCCTGGTGGTGTGGCTGTATTAGGCGATGATTTCTGGGCGGCAAAAAAAGGCCGCGATGCGCTCAGGGTGGAATGGGACTTTGGTGAAGCGGCAGGTATAAACAGCGATGCCTTGCTGGCAGAGCTGAAAGAACGTGCCGTTAAAGGCGGATTGCCAGCCACCAGCTCCGGTAACCCGGACGAAGCGCTCAGCCGGGCAGCGCATGTTGTGGAAGCAGAATACTATCAGCCTTTTCTGGCACATGCGCCAATGGAGCCGCTGAACTGTACGGTGAAGTTAAGTGCAGATAAATGTGAGATCTGGACAGGCACACAAACACACACGAACGACCAGCAGGCGGCGGCTGAGATCACAGGTCTGCCAATAGACAAGGTGTTCATCAACACCGTTTTCCTGGGCGGTTCTTTTGGAAGAAGGAACATCACCCGTTCCGACTTTGTACGGGAAGCAGTTGAAGTGGCCAAAGCTTCAGGCAAACTGATAAAAACAGTATGGACGCGTGAAGACGATATACAGGGTGGTATGTACCGCCCGGCTTTCCTTCACCGCTTTAAAGTTGGTCTTGATGAAAACGGAACACCAGTTGCCTGGAAACAGATAAGTGTGGGTCAGTCTGTGATGACAGGCGGACCTTTTGAAAAAGTGGCCGTTATCAATGGCGTGGATATGTTCTCTATTGAAGGCATGCAAACGGCACCGCATGTCAAAAGCATACCTGATCAACGTATAGAGCTGAATACTCCTGTATGGCCGGTATCTGTGGATAACTGGCGCGCTGTAGGCCTTAGCCATACCATTTTTGCTATGGAAAGTCTGTCAGACGAATTGGCACACGCCGCAGGAAAAGATCCTGTAGCATACCGCCGTATGTTGTACAAAGATGAGCCCCGCCTTGTGAACGTACTGAACCTGGCGGCAGAAAAAAGCGGATGGGGATCGCCCTTGCCTCCAGGTTATGGGAGAGGAGTTGCCGTGTTTGAAGGAGTAGGCAGTTTTTCTGCGGTGGTGGCGGAAGTAGCCGTTTCAAAAGGAATGCCTCCAAGAGTAACGAAAGTTACCTGTGCCATAGACTGCGGCCTTGCCATCAACCCCGATGGCGTGGCAGCACAGATGGAAAGTAACCTGGCATTTGGCCTGTCTGCAGCCCTGTACAGTGAGATCACTTTTAAAGACAGCAAGGTGCAGCAGCGAAATTTCTATGACTACAAAACCTTACGGATCAATGAGATGCCGGAGATTTCCACTTTTATTGTGCCAAGCAATGAAAAGCCCGGCGGTGTGGGAGAAGCCACCGTCGGCCATATGATGCCGGCGCTCACAAATGCAATTTTTGCTGCAACGGGTAAGCGTATACGGCATTTGCCGGTGATGAACCAGGACTTAAGTTAATAACCGCCACAATCATCCCTTATGATAAAGTTGACTGTAAACGGAAAAACACACCAGCTGGATGTGCCTGCTGATATGCCGCTGCTTTGGGTTATTCGTGACCGCCTGGGACTTACAGGTACAAAATTCGGCTGTGGAGCCGCGCAATGCGGCGCTTGCACCGTACACCTGGACGGGGAGGCGATCCGTTCCTGTGTGGTGCCGGCATCCCTGGCCGATGGCCGGCAGGTGGTGACTATTGAAGGCCTGGACGCTGATTTAGCCGTGCCGCTGCAACAGGCGTGGACAGAATTTGACGTTCCCCAGTGCGGTTATTGCCAGTCCGGCCAGATCATGAGCGCTGCCGTACTGCTTAAGCACAACACAAAGCCCACTGATAAAGATATTGATGAAGCGATGACCGGGAATGTTTGCCGCTGCGGAACCTACCAGCGCATCAGGAGTGCCATTCACCTGGCAGCAGAACTCAAAAGGTCCGGCGCGATGAAGCTGACTTTGCCTTCATGAAGGAAGCCTGGATTTCAGCAGTTGGTGGTCAGCCAGTTATGGGGGAGAAATCCCCTTTATCCTATTTAACATAACGTAAATTATCAGAGGAGTAGAGTGGTTGAGTTGGGGAGAGTGCTTGGTTGTTGGAGATTTGTAGGGTGAGGTCAGTACGGGGAATTATTACAGCAAATTTACGTAACTTAATAGACATACATCGCTTCATAAACCATTCTTTCCATGAAGCAATTTTTTCTTTTGGGATGGCTCGTTTTATTGATCCCGGTTGTACTATCTGCACAAAAAGTGATCGTCATAAAGATCGACGGCAGCATTAACCCGGTATCCGCCGATCACATACGGGACGGCATTAAAAAAGCGTCCAATGAAAAGGCTGAGTGCCTCGTGATCCTGCTTAACACGCCTGGCGGCCTGCTAAAGTCTACGCGGGTTATTGTCAGCAATATCCTGGCATCCCCGGTGCCCGTAGTCGTATACGTAGCGCCAGGCGGTGCTCACGCCGGTTCTGCGGGGGTTTTTATCACCATGGCTGCCCATATAGCTGCTATGGCGCCAGGCACCAATATCGGTGCTGCCCACCCGGTGGATCTCCAGGGCAAAATGGACGCTGTAATGAGCGATAAGGCCACCAATGATGCCGCCGCATTTATCCGGTCTATCGCTGAAAAGCGCCAGCGTAATTTCCAGTGGGCTGAAGACGCTGTTCGCCGCAGCCTGGCCATCACTGAAAAAGAAGCGGTGGAAAAGCGGGTTGTAGACCTGGTGGCGGCTAATACCTCCGATCTGTTGCGCGATATTGACGGTAAAAATATTTCCGTTGAAGGAGGCGCTACTGTGCTGCGGACAGCCAATGCCCGGGTAGAAACCGTGGAAATGACGGCCCTGGAAAAGCTACTGGACCTGCTGGTGGATCCGAATGTGGCTTATCTCCTGTTGCTGCTTGGCATGTATGGTATCCTGTTTGAGCTGTATAACCCCGGCGCCATTTTGCCGGGCGTTGTTGGCGTGATCAGCCTGATACTGGCTTTTTATTCCATGCATACGCTGCCGATAAATTATGCCGGCCTTGCCCTGATCATTTTTGCCATCGTCCTGTTTCTCCTGGAGATTAAGATTGTCAGTCACGGCATCCTGGCAATTGGCGGCGTGGCCTCGCTCCTGTTAGGTTCGCTCATGCTGATCCGTTCAGATGCGGCCCTGGAAACCGTCAGGATCTCCCGTAGTGTGATCATTGCTGCAGTGGCTGTATCCGCGCTCTTTTTCCTGTTTGTGCTGGGCCTGGGCGTAAGGGCCCTGCGTGCGAAGCCGGCAACCGGCGTTGAAGCGATGGCCGGCGAGACCGGCGAAACCCTGGAGGCGCTGGAGCCTGGCGGTACTGTGCGTGTTCATGGCGAGATCTGGCGGGCCATATCCACCGGCAACAACATTGCCCGGGGAGAAAAAATACGGGTAGTTGGCATCCGTGACCTTACCCTGCTGGTAGAACCTTTTTAAGTTTGAGGTTTAAGGTTTGAAGTTTGAGGTGAAGAACAGGTGTGCGTACAGGTCCGGATCCTAAGCTTGCTACTTTTAACTTTTAATGAACCTCAAACCAGAAACATCAAACCTTAAACCTTCAAATATGGAAACAGTTTCTGTCTGGATGATTGTTATTATCGTTTTCGCCGTCATTATCCTGGCCAATGCGATCCGCATTTTACGGGAGTATGAACGTGCGGTGGTATTCCGGTTGGGCCGGTTGGTGGGTGGTGGTGTAAAAGGTCCCGGTTTAATCCTGCTGATTCCCATCATTGATAAAATGGTTAGGGTAAGTCTGCGTACAGTGGTGTTGGATGTGCCGCCCCAGGACGTCATTACACAGGATAATGTATCCATTAAAGTGAATGCTGTGGTGTATTTCCGGGTGATCCAGCCCAACAAGGCGGTGGTTGAAGTGGAAAATTATCTCATGGCTACCTCCCAGCTTTCGCAGACAACGCTGCGCAGTGTACTGGGGCAATCAGAGCTGGATGATCTCCTGTCCCAGCGGGAAAAGATCAACCAGAAGCTGCAGCAGATCATCGACGCTCATACGGAGCCCTGGGGTGTTAAAGTATCCAATGTAGAGGTAAAGCAGATCGATCTGCCCCAGGAAATGCAGCGTGCCATGGCCAAACAGGCTGAGGCGGAACGCGAGCGCCGCTCCAAGGTGATTGCCGCTGAAGGAGAATTCCAGGCTTCACAACGCCTGGCAGATGCTGCCAAGATCTTAGGGGAACAGCCCAGCGCCCTTACCCTGCGTTACCTGCAGACCCTGCGCGAAATCGCTACAGAGAACAATTCTACTACTATTTTCCCGGTGCCGGTTGACCTGCTAAAGCCTTTCCTGGCACAACAGCTGAAAGCCGCAGAATAAAGCTCAGAACCGGAACCGGATTCCGGCGTTGGCGCCCAGTCCGCCGATATTGATATAGGATTTCAGTTCATTGGCTGCCCTGTTATCGTCCTTGTAACGCGTTTGTGTTCCTTCGCGGCCAATGGCCGTATTAGAGCCGGCATCAAGCGTGGTTACATAGTCGGTATTCCGCTCAGCGGTTGACAGGTCATTCAGTCCACGCTGCTGAGTGCTGATCACTGCGCCATTGCTGGTGTTCACCACACGTGTGGTTTCTTCGTACCGGGTCACTTCCTTCTTTTTACTTTTAGCGGGTACGTTGCGGTATTCCGTTTCTACGAATACATCAAACCGCTGGCCTACCGGCATAGTCAGACCCAATGCGCCCTGAAAGCCCAATGTGATGTTGGGGTGCACTGCTTCTTCGCGGTGAATGGTTGTCTGGGCCACCACGGTGGCGGATACCGGTGTACTGGTAGTTGCGTCTGTTTCAATGTGCAGGCGGCCATAAAAAGGTATTACCATACCGAAGCGTACATATGGGTTGAGCTTTTCAAAGCCCGGGCTCATCACTATACCCGGCGCAAAATCAAAAGCCCTGGCATAGCCATTCGATTCGATGCTGCCCGCCACCTGGTCGCTGCCCTGTACGGTTGTCAGCTGCCGTGTCATCAGGTTCTCTTTGCTGCGATAGTAGTTCACGGTTCCCTCCAGTGCAATAAACCGGTTAATATTCCAGCCGAAGCTGAGACCTCCGCGGGCCCCTTCCCCGTAGGACCCGGTTAATACTTTGTCAGACACCGTTGTGGTCTGGCCATTGGCAGGATTGTAGGTGCTTCTGACATCGTGCGGCGGGTATGGCCCAACGTCCGGGAACTGCCCGGGGAAAACACTGAAGAAATAGCCGCCGCCTGCTTTCAGGTAGAACCTGGAAGCAGCTGCTTTAGTGCCTGGGGTCGCTGTCGGGTTTTGTGCTAGCAAGGGTTCTGAAACGGTCAGTAATAGCATGACCGCGATAAGCATGGTTGTGCGATTCATATAAGCATTGTTTTGGTTAACGGAAACGGTCGTACTGGAAGTTAACGATAAACTGTTGCAAAATCAAAAATTAAATAATATTTTGTCTACCAGAGTAGTAGACTAACTTCTGTAAGCATGAAAACTGGTACTAGGCATCTCCGCAGTTCTTTAGTGGCCCTGCTGATAACGTTCTCCTGTGTATGGCAGGCCGCCGGACAATCTTCTGGCAATAAGCAACGCATGAACATCATCTTCATCGTGGCAGACGATCTTGGCTATGGCAATCTCTCTTCTTATAATGCTGGCAGCCGTATACGCACGCCTTTTATTGATAAGCTGGCCAAGGAAGGCACAAGGTTCACACGTTTTTATGCCGGCAGCCCGGTGTGTGCTCCCTCCCGCTGTGCACTGATGACAGGCTATCATATGGGACATGCCTATATAAGAGGTAATGCAGACCAGCACCTGCGGCCGGAAGATACCACCCTGGCCCAGCGTTTACAGTCCAGGGGTTACGTTACCGGCATGTTTGGCAAATGGGGACTGGGAGAAGAGAACGATAGCGGGGCGCCACAGTACAAAGGCTTTGATGAGTTTTTCGGTTACCTGAACCAGCGGCATGCACATCATTACTTTACTGATCATCTGTTTGAACTGAAGGATAAACAGCTCAGCCAGGTGCAGACAGATTCACAATACAGCCACGACCTGATCATGGATCATGCACTTGCTTTTGTAAGGGAGCATAAAGAAAACCCTTTTTTCTTATACCTGCCGGTTACCATCCCTCATGCTGAGCTGCTGCTGCCACAGAAATACCTGCAGCCTTTCCTGAATGCAGATGGCAGTAGTAAGTTAGGGCCTGAAACACCCTTTGTGCAGAAAAATCCCAAAAGCTACCACAGCCAGGCGCAGCCGCATGCCGCTTTTGCAGCCATGATCACCAAGCTGGATGCAGACATTGGACGGCTGATGCAATTGCTGAAAGAGCTGGGCCTGGATAATAATACATACGTTTTCTTTACAAGCGACAACGGGCCGCATAAAGAAGGCGGTGCTGATCCGGACTTCTTTGACAGCAATGGACCGCTCCGTGGAATTAAACGTGATTTGTACGAGGGTGGCATTCGTGTGCCCATGATCGTAAGAGCGCCCGGTAAAGTACCTGCAGGCCGTACCAGCAACCAGGTCTGGACTTTCTGGGATGTGCTGCCTACCATTTGTGGTCTTACCGGCACACCTGCTCCTGACAACATCGATGGCTTGTCTTTTGTACCCGCCATATTGGGTAAAAAACAGGAACAGCAGCACGACCACCTGTTCTGGCAATTCAATGAAGGCCAGCTTAAGCAGGCCGTTATACAGGGCGACTGGAAACTGGTACGCTTTAAAAAGAAGGGAACACCGGAAATACTGGAACTGTACAATATCGCTAAAGATATCGGCGAACAAAAGGACCTTGCCGCCCAATATCCTGACAAGGTAAAGGCATTAAAACCTCTATTGCAACAGTCCGTGTCTCCAGCAGCCAATGCCGCTTTCGACTGGTCTGATCTGCAATAAACGGTTCGCCTCATCCTATCGTGCCTTTGTTCAATATCTTCACCCGCTTAGCGCTAAAAGCTAACAGCCAGCAGCTACTCTCAAAATGCTTCTGCCAGTGATAAGTAAAGTCCTGACTGACGTTTTTCTCCCGGCCGTTTTTCTCCCCAGCCGTAATCTATACGGATGGTCAGTTTGGCGTTTTCATCATAGAACCAGCGTGCGCCTACGCCATAATTTGGCTTGAACCCGTTGCCGCCGAAATCACCATTGCGAAATACGGATCCGGTGCCGCCAAAGGCGGCCAGCGCAAACTTGGGTTGCATATGTACAAACCAGATATTGACGGGGATCTTTGGATCCAGGAAATAGCGGTATTCTGCCTGGAAGGCCAGGTAATTCTGATCGCGGTAACGCCCGGTGTAGTATCCTCTCATCAGCAGATCGTTCCCCATTTCCGGTAAGAGATAAAAAGGCAGGGTGTTGCCCTGGAGTGAACTGAAATTGGCATTTACCCCGATCGTGCTTTTACGCGATAAGGGGAAGAAATGTTTGCTTTGCGCTTCAATTTTCCAAAGCGCCTGGCTGCTGAGAAAACTAGGTGCATAAGCTACATTAAGCCGTACCCAGCTGCCACGTGTGGTATAATTCTGGTTATCGCGGTTATCGAATATACCGGTAGCCCCGAAAAAAGTAACATGTCCGCCGTCCTTGTTTACCAGCGGCATATGCGGATAAACGCCTTTGCTATCACCTGCGCTGTAGTCATCATGCTGGTAAAGGAAGCTGAGTCCCGCATAGAAGTGACCGCCTATGCGCTTCTCCCCTTCCAGCTGCACTTTGTAGCGCTGATTGTTCAGCAGTGACTGATTTGCTTTGCGGGTGGTATCCCCTATTCCGTAAAAATACAGTGGAAAATCATGATAGCGCAGATTGCTTTTGAAGTGCCAGGTATTACCCCGGGTCCAGAAATCCGTTTTCAGATCTATCTTCCATTGTTTCTCTGTTGTTACGGCGGGTATCAGGTTGATGGTAGAATTCCTGGTACGTGGATCCGGGTTTCGCTTGTCCAGGTAAAAGGAATATAATATAGCGGCTCCTACTTCAAGGCCTTTCTCCTGGGAGTAGGCCATTGCAGGCAGCACAAAAAAGCTCGGTCGGTGTATGGTGGTATCGCTGCGTACGGTGGTGGTATCTGTTTGCGTATGCTGCGCCTTCAGCATGCCGGTGCAGAGCAGCAGTAAGATGGTGGCGTATGTCCTGTTTTGCATTCAATGTGTTTACTTCCGGTCAGCATGGCCCAGGCTTTTACCCGGGTTTACTTTATCTCTTACCATTTGCTTTAGTTCCTTAATCTCCGGGAAATGCCCAAATTCCTTGCGATCCAGCAGCTTCTCATCATCAATATAGATAATAAAGCTGCCCGCCACTTCGCTGGGCCGGAGGGTAACTCCCCCCAGATCATCGGCGAAGGTGGTTAGCAATTCCTGTGCCATCCAGGCAGAGCGGAGCAGCCACCCGCATTTTGGACAATATTCTATAGTAATGATCGGCTTCATGGCTCAAAAGTAGCTAATAATGAACTATTTTTTGTTTTCCCCGAAGGCCTCCAGTACCTGCCGGGATAAAAGTATACTGGTGAACGTCAGTACTGCTCCTGCCAGGAAAGGGGCGCCTGGAAAATGCACCGGAGCGCCGGGTTTTGTAAACCAGGCAAACAGGTTGGTCATCACCGGCGGACCTATAATGGATGTAACACTGATCAGGCTTGTCAGCGCCCCCTGCAGCTCTCCCTGTTCCGTAGGAGGTACCTGGCTGGATATAACGCCCTGCAATGCAGGCCCGCAGATCCCCCCCATGCAGTAGGGCACCAGGAAAATAAACATCATCCATCCTTTATCCGCAAAGGCAAACAGTATCAGCCCGAAGGTGTACAATAACAGGCCGGTGTAAATTGACCACTTCTGTCCCAGCTTAGGAATTGTGATCCTGATCAGCAGTCCCTGTACCAGGGCAATCAGCAATCCCACAAATCCCAGCGAGTATCCCACCCAGGTTTCGTTCCAGTTAAATTTCAGCATGGTGAAGTAACTCCAGGTGGATTGTACGGAATGGGCCGCAATGTAAATCAGCACCAGCGATGCGATCAGGCCCGTTACCACCGGGTAGCGCCACAGGTGCATCAGTGATCCCAGCGGATTTGCCCTTTTCCAGTCAAAGGCACGGCGATTTTCCGGCAGCAGTGATTCCGGCAGTATAAAATAGCCATACAATACATTGATAAAAGTAAGGGCGGCTGCAGCCAGGAAAGGCGCCCTCGGACCCCAGTGGCTGAACAGTCCACCTATTACCGGTCCAATGATAAAACCCAGCCCAAATGCAGCACCTACCAGCCCGAAATTCTGCGCTCTTTTTTCAGGTTCGCTTACATCGGCTATATAGGCCGTGGCAGTGGTCATACTGGCGCCGGTGGCGCCTGCAATTATGCGGCCTACGAACAGCCATGTTATGGTGGGCGCAAAAGCCAGGAAGAGGTAGTCTATCCCAAAACCCAGCAGCGCCAGGAGCAGCACCGGTCTGCGGCCATAACGGTCGCTCAGCCCTCCTACTATTGGTGAACAAAAGAATTGCGTAACTGCAAAAGCAAACAATAGCCAGCCTCCATACTGGGAAGCTTCGCTCAATCCTCCCCCTGTGAGATGCTCAATCAGTTTGGGCATTACCGGGATGATGATACCAAAACCAATGACATCGATCAGTATCGTAACAAAAATGAAACTCAGCGCGGCACTCCGCTTAACAGTCATGATGCGGTAAATTTGGCCGCAAGTTATTTAATTAATAATGAATAAATAACAATAAATAATCCTGGGACTTGTGTTGAAGTGGGGTGCAAATGCTATGATTATTAGTCATTAATTGTCAATTATTAATTAACTTAAATGAAATGTTTTTGTATGTTCCGCAACCCCTTCCCCATCATATATGTAAAAGATGTAGCCGCCTGTATGGAGTTTTATTGCCGGGTGCTGGGTTTTGAACATATCCGTCAGTGGCCGGCTGCACCTGAAAGCCCGTCTTATGTATACCTGAAGCTGGGAGAAGCCGCGCTGGGCCTCACCCAATATGAAGTAGCAGAAGAACATGTGGAAAAGAACATCCTCCTTAATGCCAATAAGCAATTTGAACTATGCCTGTATACCGATAATGTAGACCTCATGTCTGAGCGGCTGGAGCTGCAGGGCGCCCATATGCTGGTGCCCCCGGCCACCAAACCCTGGGGGCAGCGTGTGGCCTATTTTGAAGATCCTGAAGGTAATGTTATCCATCTTACAGGTAAAGTGCCGGAAACACAGGCTTCTGTTGCTGCAAATGATTAATTGTCAGCCCCTTCTTTGATTACTGGTTATTTAGCATTAATTTTATCCCGGATCGTGTAATTATCCCCGTTAAAATACGCAGTGAACACCGGATAATCTATGCCATCGTATTAACATGAGCAAGAGTCGTTTCCTATACCTACCGGTTACCTGGATATTATTTTCTATGGTACATACGCCGCTAATGGCGCAGACATCAGCGACCGACAGCGTGCGGCTAAGCCTGCAGGCGCATCCCCACCATGACACCGTACGGGTAAAGTTGCTTAACCAGTTGAGCAGGCTTTATTTTACCAGGGATGCTGAGGAAGCGGCTAAATATGCTGCGGAGGCTTTAAAACTGTCAGACAGCCTGCAGTATACAGCAGGTATTGTATGGGCTATCCGTAACCAGGCCCTCGTAGAGAATACCCGTGGCAACCTGGATAAACAGATGGACCTTACCATGGAGGCGCTGAAGATGGCTGAAAAGTATGGCTATGTGCATACAACCGGTGTTCTGTACAACGACATTGGCAATATACTGATAGAACAAAATAACCCCGCCCAGGCACTGGTGTACCAGAAGAAATCCCTGCTTATTAAACGCCGGTTCAACGAGCAGGTGGAGATTGCCAAAACGTTGAATAATATCGGCTCATCCTGCATGCAGCTCAAACAGTTCAATGCCGCGCTGCACTACCTCCGGGAATCAGAAATGCTTAAACTGGCCTTGCATGACAAACGGGGACTTGGATTTACCTACGAGAATATAGGACTGATCTATGAGGAACAGGGGAGGTACGATAGTGCCCTTATTTACCTGGAACGATCCCTGCAATATTATACTGCAACAGATAACAAACCGGGTATCGGCAAGGCCCGGCTGAACCTTGGCCGGGTAAATACCCTCCTCAGGCGTTATGCCAGGGCTGCCGAACAGTTGCAGCACGCAGCCCGGATCAATGCTACCCTGCGGAATGCAAAGAACGAGATGATCTACTATCAATACCTTGCGCAACTCGACTCTTCCCGGCAGGATTATATTGCCGCCCTGCAGCATTATCATGAATACTCCCTGCTGAAGGAAAAGTTCTTCGCGGCCGAAAAACAGCGGATCATCGCCAACACGAAAGAGAAGTATGAATCGGAGAAAAAGCAGGCAGAAAACCTGCTACTGAAAGAAGAACAGCGCGCCCACCTGGCCACCATCCGGAAACAGCGGACACTGGTTGCCGTGTGCTCCTTCCTGTTAGCCATTCTGGTTCCGGTGGCTGTATTGCTGTACCGCCTTTACCGGCGCCAGCAGGAGCTTTCACGCCAGCTCAACAGCCGCAACGCCGAAGTATCCCAGCAAAACATGATCATTCTTGATCAGAATGCTGCGTTGGGTAACCTGAACCAGGTAAAAGACAAGATCTTTTCAGTGATTTCCCATGACCTTCGCTCACCGCTCGCCATACTGGAAGGCATGTTGTTCCTGCTGCGCGATAATAAACTGGAGCGTGATCAGTTCCAGGAATTTACCGACGAACTTTGGCGCGACATGAAGAATACCGCCTACATGATGGATAACCTCCTTAACTGGGCCAGCAGCCAGATGAAAGGCATCCGCGTGAAAGCAGATGACTTTGAGATCACCAGTATTTTTAACCGGGAATTTGAATTACTGCAGACATTGTCCCGACAGAAAGAAATACGCCTGAGTCACCAGCTACTGAAGCCCGTAATGGTATTTGCGGATCCGGATATGATTAAAGTGGTACTGCGCAACCTGATCAGCAATGCGATCAAATTTACGCCTGCCGGTAACAACATTCATATTTCAGGACAGGTAAAAGGGGCTTTCCTGGAGATCTGCGTGCAGGACACCGGTATCGGCATCCCCGAAAAGGATCAGCATAAGATCTTTTCCAATATATACTATTCTACCTCCGGTACGCAGAACGAAAGAGGCTGCGGACTTGGGCTTTCCCTCTCTAAGGATTTTGTAGAGCTTAACCGGGGATGCATCTGGTTTGACAGCCAGCCGGGCACCGGTACCCGCTTTTTCTTTACCGTCCCGTTATCAGAAGAGGATACTAACCTGCAGGGCTATACTATTGTGGTACAGGAGCAGATAAACTAGTTATTGATCGCAGCGAAAGTGTCTCCCTGCTTAAGGTCTCCTGTTGTAAACCCTTTTTTGAACCAGTACATCCGCTGTTCAGATGTTCCGTGGGTGAATGCATCCGGCACTACCCTACCCTGTGTTGCCTGCTGCAGCTTATCATCCCCCACCGCACTGGCAGCATTCAGCGCTTCTTCTATGTCGCCGCTTTCCAGGATGGCGTCCATTTTATCTGCGTGATGTGCCCACAAGCCCGCCAGGAAATCCGCCTGCAGTTCAAGTTTTACAGACAACTTATTATACTCTGTTTCACTCATCCGCTGGCGCATAGCCTGCACCTTACTGCTGATGCCCAGCAGGTTCTGTACATGGTGCCCTACTTCATGTGCAATCACATATGCCTGGGCAAAATCGCCTACTACATTGAAACGCTGCCGCATTTCATCAAAGAAAGTAAGGTCCAGGTATACCTTGTCATCTGCCGGACAGTAGAAAGGTCCCATCGCAGACTGGGCAAAACCACAACCGCTTTCCGTAGCATTGCTGAACAATACCATTTTAGGCGGAGTATAGGTTTTATTAAGCGCACTGAATTGTTGGGCCCATACATCTTCTGTAGATGCGAGTACGGTGGATGCCATACGGGCTGATTCATCGCTGCCGGCAGTAACCGTTTCGGATGTTTCCGTACTGGCGCCGCCTGATTGCACCTGTTGCAATACCGTCTGCGGGTCTTTATTGAACAATAAAGCCAGCACGATAATAATGATGCCGCCAATGCCGCCGCCTATGCCAATACTACGCATACCGCCGCCGCGCCTGCGGTCTTCTACATTATCACTTAAACGTTTATTTTGCCAACGCATGTTACAGATTTTTTACAAGTTACAATTTTAGACAATGATAAATATCAAATGGGGATATTTTGGCAGCGCCCGCATCTGCCAGGACCCTGAACCAACTGATGACTAACTTTCGTACCTTTATTTTATGCCTAACCCAGCAATCGCATATACCAGGATTAAAAAGGTGCACAACACCCGCATCACGGAAGAGGAAGATGCGCTGGCAGCCGAAGAGCCACTGGAGATCAGGCTGTTATACGGCCCTGCGCATAACCGGAAACAGCAAAGTATTACTGTTACCATGCGCACACCCGGAGAGGATACAGCACTGGTTACGGGGTTTCTGTTCACAGAAGGAATCATTACATCTGCGTCTGACATTTCAACTATACATTTTCCGGAAGTTGAGCAGCATGCCATAGCGGTAAGCCTGCATGAACATGTACAGCCCGTACTGCAATCTACCCAGCGTAACTTCTATTCCAATTCCGGCTGCGGCGTTTGTGGTAAAACGGAACTCGCATCCATCTATACCAGCGTTGACAATGCCGCCCGTAATAATATACCGCCGGTACTTACCTTCCCGGCTACACGTTTGCTGGCTTTGCCCGACGCACTCCGGCGGCAGCAACTGCTTTTTAATGATACCGGGGGACTGCATGCCGCTGCTCTCTTTAATGAAGCCGCAGAACTGCTGCTGTTGCGGGAAGATATTGGCCGCCACAATGCGGTGGACAAACTGGTAGGCGCCGCTCTCTCTGCCGGTATCCCGTTGCATCATTCGCTCATGTTGCTGAGCGGACGTGCGGGTTTTGAGCTTATTCAGAAAGCTGCCATGGCAAACATTCCTATTGTGGCTGCAGTGGGTGCGCCATCCAGCCTGGCCGTCAGAATGGCGCAGCAGTGGAATATTACCCTGGTAGGATTTTTAAGGCAACAACGATGTAATATCTACACCAACGAACATAGAATAATAATGTAGGTTGCTCATTGCTGGCAATTTGCAGCTGGCTAACCTGCTGCTTTAAAACACATAATAATGAATCACCAACCTGCTGCTGAAAATCCCACCGGTTTTACAGGATTAAAACTGGGTAAAGCGAAGACTACGGCTGCCGGTGTGCCTGCGGTACTCATCAGCGCCCAACATATTCTAAAGGAAGCAGGCGCTTTTCGCGGACTGAAAGCACTGCTTAAACTCAACCAGAAAGACGGATTTGATTGTCCCAGCTGCGCCTGGGCCGATCCGGATGACGACCGCTCTGCTATTGCCGAATATTGTGAGAACGGCGCTAAGGCAGTAGCCGAAGAAGCCACACAGAAAAAACTGACGCCTGCGTTTTTTGCGACGCATTCTGTGGCAGACCTTGCAGCACTCAGCGATTATGAGATAGGCCGCAAGGGACGCATTGCTCAGCCCATGTACCTGCCGGAAGGCGCTACTCACTATCAGCCTGTCAGCTGGGAAGATGCTTTTGCAAAAGTAGCCCGGCATCTCAATGCGCTGGCTTCACCTGATGAAGCGATATTCTACACCTCGGGGCGTACCAGCAATGAAGCTGCCTTTCTTTACCAGCTCTTTGTGCGGGAGTATGGCACCAATAACCTGCCGGATTGCTCTAATATGTGCCATGAATCCAGTGGCGTTGCCCTGGGGGAATCACTGGGAATTGGCAAAGGCTCTGTAACGCTGGACGATATTCACCAGGCAGAAGTGATCATCATACTCGGACAAAACCCCGGCACCAATCATCCCCGCATGCTGAGCGCCTTACAACGCGCTAAGAAGAACGGGGCAAAGATCGTTGCGGTGAACCCTCTGCCGGAAGCGGGACTGATGAACTTTCTGAATCCGCAAACAGTAAACGGCGTTCTGAGTATCAAAACCCATATATCGGACCTCTTTTTGCAGGTAAGACTTAATGGCGACATGGCCCTGCTCAAAGCCCTGGGCCTGCTGCTCCTGGAGGCAGAAGCTGTCCGGCCAGGTACCGTTCTGGATCAGGACTTTATTGCTGCGCAAACCATAGGTTATGACGACTATGTTCAGCATCTGAAACAATATACGCTTCAGCAGCTGGCAGATGACTGCTGCGTACCATTGGAAAAGATCAGGGAGGCGGCACAACTTATTCAACACAAAAAGAAAATTGTTGCCTGCTGGGCCATGGGATTGACCCAGCATAAAAATGCAGTTGATACCATTAAAGAGGTGGTGAACCTCCTGCTGCTCAAAGGCAGTATTGGCAAACCGGGTGCCGGCACCTGCCCTGTACGCGGCCATAGCAACGTACAGGGAGATCGTACCATGGGTATTTACGAGCAACCCTCCCCTGCCCTGCTGGATCGCCTGCAATCTGTATTTGGATTTGTACCACCGCGGAAACATGGCTACGATACAGTGGCTTCCATCCGCGCTATGCTGGAAGGAAAGGCTAAAGTGTTTATGGCTATGGGTGGTAACTTCCTTTCTGCAACGCCCGATACAGCCCTTACTGCCCAAGCCCTGCGGAACTGTGCACTAACGGTACATGTGTCCACAAAGCTGAACCGTAGTCATCTTGTTCACGGCAGGGAAGCGCTGATACTGCCCTGCCTGGGACGCAGCGACCGTGACATGCTGAATGGCCAGCAACAGTTTGTAAGCTGTGAGAATTCCATGGGGGTGATACAGCTGTCAAAGGGCCCCCTTCAACCTGTGTCTGATCAGCTGTTAAGCGAACCAGTGATTGTCTGCCGCCTGGCAAAGGCAACGCTTGGTCCCCGCTCCAAAGCGAACTGGCTGCTGTATGAACAACACTATGATTACATCCGTGAAGATATTGAAAGGGTCATACCTGGTTTCGAATCTTACAATCAAAGGGTGCGTCATCCCGGCGGCTTTTATCTGCCCAATACTGCCCGTGAAGGACGCTTTAATACCGGCAGCGGTAAAGCGCATTTTAATGTAGCGGAGCTGAACACGCCCATACTGGCAGATGATGAATACATGATGATGACCATTCGCAGTCATGATCAGTTCAATACTACCATCTACGGACTGGACGACCGATACCGTGGCATTTACCATGAACGCCGTGTCATCTTCATGAATGCTGCAGACATTACCCGCTCCGGCCTTCAACCCGGTGATGTAGTAGATCTCTACAACGATCATGATGGCCTTCGCCGTACTGCACACCGCTTTATCGTGGTAGCCTACAACATACCTGAAAGATGCACCGCTACTTATTTTCCGGAAACCAATGTGCTGGTGCCGCTCAGCAGCGTAGCAGACAAAAGCAACACGCCAGTGTCCAAGCTGGTGATCATAAAGATCGCGCGCAGTAGTTAGTATTTTATCTGAACAACAGGAACTGAGGTGATCGCAGGGCGGATATGTCAAACCTGAAATCGCTTATCGTGGTGATCTCAAAGAAGACCGGCTTCACCGGCGCGGGTGCGCCTGGCATATATAAAGCGGCTATCCGGAAGGTGTTCAGCGACATGTTCTCATTACGGATCCTCACACCGGCGCCCATCGCCGTTCTCAAGGGGTTTTTAAATATGCTGTTGCTGTTTTCCGTTACTTGTGTCAGCTGCAGGTAAGTGGAGAAGTTGAATTTAAAGCCCAGCACTTTCAATGGACTGTAGTAAACGGTTTCCGAACGCATATTAATACGTTGGTATCCCGTCACTTTTGTGCCGCGGTATCCCCATATCCCATTATCAATATTGATTTCCAGCGGCTTGTAAAAATATGGATTGGGATTACTCAGATAGTCTACGAAAAAGAATTCCCGGAACCTGCCCCAGGAGGGATTTAACAGGCGGCTATAGTATTCCAGCCTGCCGTGTAATACCGCATCTTCCGAGGCACTCCTGCTCCAGAAAGTGCCTATGCCGAAACTGGCATTGAACAACCCCTGGTGCTTTGTGGTAAAGAACTTCTGCCCTTCCAGCCCGGTATACAGGCGTCTCCGCTCTTTCCAGCTCTCCCAGCCCGAGGTGGCTGCCACGTTGTAGCCCAGCGGAATATCCTCTGTTCTCCCAAATCCAAAGAAGTAATGTGATTTGAAGAAGTCCTGCCGGAAAGCTCTCAGCTGCGCCAGGTAGTATCGCCGGTTATTATATACAGGGTCTGCCTTGAACACCGGCTGGTTCGGGTTGCGCTGAAAAAAGAGGTTGTAGTGACGCAGCAGTATGGCCAGGTTGGGCTTTGCCCCTACATCTATGAAGCTGGAGCTGGGCCGGATAAAGTTATATCCTACCCAGGCATCTATCACTTTATAGCGGTAATTGCGGTAGAGGCTGTCGGGACGCCCGGCATGGTTGATAGACCAGTTACTGGCCAGGAACAAACCGCCTACCAGGGTGGCGTTATCGCGATATAGGGGTCTTTCCAGCTGGATAAAATAGGAACCTTCCAGTACGCCGGTATCCAGTGCCTGGGGTTGATTTCCGTTGAGGGTGGTATAACCCAGGCTGGCGTCTACAAAAGAGCCGGCCACATTGTATTTGGTATACCTGATAGAAGTACCCCAGGGCGGTGACCAGCTGTTCTGCCAGGAGAAGCGGACATCGAGGCTTTGTCCTGCGCCAAAAAGGTTATTGTTGGAAATACCGCCCCTGAAATTAGTAGATGTGAAAGACGACAGGTCTGCGCCGTATTCAAATACGTCTTTGGTTACCACGAGCAGGTCCACAGAATCCGGGGAGGCGCCTGTGTTGATAATATAAAGCCGGGCATCCTGCAGGAATGCCCTGTTACGCAGATAACGCTCATTATCTGCCATGGTGTATGGATTGATGGTGTCTCCTTCACGGAAAAAGAGTGCCTGCCGGATCACCCACTCATTAGTGTTATAGTGAAGACGGTTGGCCAGGTTCAGCAACTTCATTGTGGATGAAAAGGTGGTATCGTTGATATTGCGGGGACCGAACACCTTTACCCGCCGGTAGTAGATATCCCGGACGGTCCGTCCTGCATAAGGTGTAAAATAGCGTTCACTCTTAATAATGGAGCTGTCCTCAGGCGGCTCCGGCACATCCTGCCGGGTGATACGTTTGATAAAGGACTGGCGGGCTTCTTTATTCCTGATGGAATCCCGAAGGCGGTTAAAAAATCCGTTACGTGCGGGCCTCGGTGTGGTGTCGGATTTTACCTGCAGGTAATTTCCTTCACGCACAATCTCCCCCTGCACTAGACGTGGCTGCAGTATAAAGACAATGAAACAGCAGCAGATGAGCCGGCATATTTTATTAAGTCTTCCCAATCGTTTCAATCACTTGGACTCGTGTAACAGTACCTGTAATGTATTAAAAAAATGAGAAACGAAAAAAAGGAATACTTACTAAAAAATCCAGCATCCAGGCCCAAAATTCCAGGTTCAAATGGTCCTGGATATAATCATCTCCTGACCTTTCGAACCTGGAACCGGGGAGCTGGAATGCTACCGGCTATCTTCGCAACAGACCGGATAGTAAAGAGATCAGGAATAACACAATGAAAATAAAGAATAATATTTTCGCAATAGAGGCGGCACCTGCCGCAATTCCCCCAAATCCGAATATAGCCGCAATGATGGCTACAACAAAGAAAATAACTGCCCAACGTAACATAAGTAAACAGTTTTTGGTGATGTGGGTATGGGTACAAACATCATTCCAGAGCAGCAGGATCAGGCGCTCACTATCGTCGTCTCCCAGCCGTCATAACGCGCATTCATCTGCCTGGCAAGATCCCAGAGGGACATTACCAGCTGGTCTATACTGTGTTCATCGGCAGGATCGGTGCGTGAAATATGTAAGATAAATGGGTATTCCAGCTCTGTGCTGCGACCGTTCTCTTCCAGCAGGAAACCGTCCTTTTGTACCAGTTCCCAGTACAATTCCCGGTCTTCTTCCCGGCCAAAGTAGATCCAATGGTCAATTTGTCTTTCCTTTTCCCCAATATCACCATGTTTTTTCAGTGTCCGCAACACTTTACGGTTCTGGATGCGTTGAAATTCCTGCACATCCGGGAACAGGTAATCAAAGTATAGTTCCCAGGTCTTGTCTTCCTTTAGTCCGAAATCATAGCGGTAATTGGGGAAATTGATCATCACATCTGCAATTGCCTTGTCGTACAGCAAGGTATTGCCGGTATAAAAGTAAAAGTCGCGTACGCCGTTTGATATTGTGCGGCCAACGAAATAGGCGTTTAGTTTTGCTTCGAGCTGTTCCACCAGTAAATCTTCTATTTCACCCAGCATGGCAAATTCATCTCCATGCGGGAATCCGTCTGCCCGCGGGCGATTCAGGTACACCGTAATAAATATGGCGTTGGGTTTATCTTTCAGCGGTGCAAAACGGCGAAGGTCCAGATCTAATCCTATAATTGCGGGATTATCCTCAATAGAGCAGGTGTAAATGTCCCAGTCAGGTTGGTAATCGCGGTGCATATGGTTTAAATTGGAAAGTGGACGGTAAAGGTACGAAGTTTGAGAATTGAAGAACGGGTTATTTCGGGTTGCCATTCATCATAAAACACTTTCAACGCGTTGAATTCCTATTACTTTTACGGCAACAGATGAAGCAAGTATTGAAGAAAAAAATTTATATGCGGACAATCGCCTTTCTTTGGCTGATACTGATAGCAGGGACAGGGGTGGCAATGGCACAGCAACAAAACAATGCCCCCTCAGGGATAATATATGGCAAATTAATAGATGCAGAGGGTGGCAAGCCGGTAGAGTATGCTTCCGTAGCGCTTTTACGGCCGGATTCCAGTGTAGTGACGGGCATGCTCTCAAAAGCGAATGGCGATTTCAGCCTGGAGCATGTCTCCCCCGGACATTACATCATGAGGATAAATTTCATTGGCTATACCACCGTTTATAAAAATGTGACCATTGCACCCAAACAGCAACAGGTTGATGTGGGAAACATAAAACTCAGCGCCAATATTAAATCACTGGCCGCCGTGGAAGTGATTGGTGAAAAACCTACTTACACCATGGCTATTGATAAAAAGGTATTCAATGTAGACAAGAACCTCTCTTCTGCCGGTGGCACCGCTGCCGACGTGCTGAAGCAGGTTCCCTCTGTGAACGTTGATATTGATGGCAATGTTACGGTGCGCAGGGGCAGTCCTACGATTTTTGTAGATGGCCGGCCCTCTACCCTCACGCTTGACCAGATACCGGCAGACGCTATTGCCAGCATAGAAGTGGTTACCAATCCTTCTGCGAAATATGATGCAGAAGGTGTAAGCGGTATTCTCAATATCGTCCTGAAAAAGAACCGTAAAGCGGGGATCAATGGCAATGTCAATGCGGGCGTTTCTTCACTGGGTGGCGCTAATGCGGGCGTGAATGTGAACCTGCGCCAGGATAAATTCAATTTCTTCCTTACCTATAATTTACGTACGCGTAAAGCCTGGATGAATTCCCATCTTTTCAGGAAGAACATTGCAGCAGATACTACCACTTTCCTGGATCAATACCAGGATGGCGACCAGTTCCGTCGCTTTCAGTTTGCCCGTGCAGGATTTGACTATTTCCTGGACAACCGCAATACGATCACCATTTCACAAGGCGTAGTAGCAGGCCGGTTTGAGAACAACAACGATCAGACCTTATATGACCTGGACGCCATGCAGCGCCGTGTACGCTATGGTACCGGTATTGACAACAGTAATCGTGGTTTCCACAACTACACCACCCAGCTGGGTTACAAACATACTTTTGCTGAAGAGGGAAAGGAGCTTACGGCTGATTTCACTTATAACCGTGCTAACGGTGACGATGGTACGGACTATTCCATCCAGTATTATAACCTGGATCATGCTCCGATCACATCGCCACGGCAACCAGAGTTGCGCCATGGCCGTGGAGGAGGCAATACAACCTATTTCACCGGGCAAATAGATTATGTTGATCCCATCACCGCCACTTCAAAACTGGAAGCGGGCCTCAGAACCACCGCACGTACCTTTAATAATGAGATCAACACCCTTGGACTGGATTACAATACCGGGGAATTTGTGCTGGACAGCGCTCTTTCCAATAAATATCATTACCAGGAACATGTGAATGCCGCTTACGTGAATTACAGCGGTACCATCAACAACTTTGGTTACCAGGGAGGTTTACGGGCAGAGCAATCTTTCTACAGCGGTAATATGCAAAGCGCAAAAGCCAGCTCCTACGAGATCAACTACCCGGTCAGCTTTTTCCCCAGCGTGTACCTTTCACAGAAGCTGAAAGGCGAGCATGAGCTGCAGCTGAACTATAGCCGCCGTATACGCCGTCCGTGGTTCCGCGACCTGCTGCCTAACCTGGATTATAACGCGCAGAGTGCCAGCCGTGGTAACCCCGGGCTAAGGCCCGAATTTACCAACTCATTTGAGCTGTCTTATCTTAAAACATTTGCCCAGAAACATAACGTCATGGTATCGCTCTACTATCGCAATACCAATAACGCTATAACCGACTTTTATACTGATACCACGCTGAACCTTAATGGACAGGACCAGAAAGTAGTACTCTCCTACCCGGTTAATGCTGCCACCCGCAGAGCATGGGGGGCCGAGTTCACTGTGCGTAACCAGATCACTTCCTGGTGGGATGTTACCACCAACCTGAACCTGGCGCAGACAAAAGTAAATGCTCAAAACCTGGGTGGTGATCTTAATAACAGTGGTTTTACCTGGTTCGGGAAGATCAACAGCAATACCAAACTTCCCTGGAACCTGCTGCTGCAGGTAACGGGCAATTACGAATCAAAAGAAATACTTCCCCAGGGCGAGGCTGCCGCAGAATACCAGGTGGATATGGCGCTGAAAAAAGATTTCCTGAAAAGCAAAGCGCTGTCTGTAACGCTCGCCTTAAATGACATCTTTAACCAGGACAGGGACCTGAATTTTACCCGCACCGCTTTTTCCGAACAGGAACGGTTCCGTAAACGCGCCAGCCGCGAACTTCGTCTGAATGTAGCCTGGCGGTTCGGTAAAATGGACATGAATCTCTTTAAAAGAAAGAATAACAATCGCAATGCACAGGAACAGGAACAAAACCGTGAAGAGGGAGGTTTATAATAGAGCTTGCACGGGATACTTCTGATATGGGAATTGCTATTCCTTATTAACAAATTTGGCAGCCTCTTCTTGGAATTTGGGATCAGCACCATTAGCTTTGGCTCAAAATTATAATTGAGCATGGCAGAAAGCTTCACCAGCAACACCATTACCCTTCGTTTTCTGGCCCAACCCTCCGACGTTAACTTTGGCGGTAAAGTACACGGCGGCGCAGTAATGAAGTGGATAGATCAGGCGGGCTATACCTGTGCGGCACATTGGAGCGGACAGTATTGTGTAACCGTTTATGTAGGCGGCATTCGGTTCTATCATCCCATTGCCATCGGCAACCTTGTGGAGATCACGGCCAGTGTGATCTATACCGGCAAAACCAGCATGCATATCGCCATTAATGTTTTTGCCTCCAATCCAAGGAATTCCGATCGTATTAAAACCACCCACTGTATTATGGTGTTCGCCGCTGTTGATGATAGCGGTAACACCGTGCCGGTGCCTAAATGGACTCCCCGGACAGAGGAGGAACACCATATGTGCAACTATGCACAGCGTTTGATGGATCTGAGGAAGAATATCGAAGAGGAAATGAAACCATATTTGTAAACAGTAAATTCCAGGATACAAATTCCAAACGATCGCAGCGGGTGCATCTTGGTATTTGTGTCCCGGAATTCAGCATTGGGGCGCTGTGCCTTAATGCGTGAACTGCATTTCACTTAAATTTTTATATAACCCGCCGTCTACCCCTATCAGTTCTTTGTGCGTGCCTTCTTCTACAATGCTACCTTTATCCAGCACAATAATCTTATCCGCTTTTCGTACGGTAGACAGCCTGTGGGCAATTACAATGGAGGTACGTCCCTGCATCAGCTTCTCCAGTGCGTCCTGCACCAGTCTTTCTGATTCTGAGTCCAGCGCTGACGTGGCCTCATCCAGTATCAGTATCCTGGGATCTTTTAATACGGCGCGGGCAATGGCGATACGTTGGCGCTGTCCGCCGGAAAGCTGTATACCGCGCTCGCCAACGATCGTGTCCAGCCCCTGCGGAAAGCGCTGGATGAACTCCCATGCATTGGCTTTTTTGGCTGCCTCAAGGATCTCTTCATCGCTGGCGCCCGGCTTCCCGTAGCCAATATTCTCCCGGATGTTACCGCCAAAGAGGAACACATCCTGCGGTACTACCGCCATCTGCGCCCGTAATGCGGTAAGCGGTATACCTGTGGCCTGCTTGCCATCGAAAGAGATATGCCCGTCTGTCGGATCGTACAGGCGCAGCAGTAATGACACGATCGTGCTTTTACCTGCGCCGCTCGGACCCACCAGTGCTACCTGCTGATCGGCGGCCACGGTAAAGGAAACATCTTTTAATACGTGCATATCCGCCCGTGAAGGATAATGGAAGGAAACGTGGCGAAAAGACAACTCACCGCTCAGGTAATGCTCAGGAAGTATGTGAGCGCTGTCTGTAATTGGCTCTGCCGGTTCGTCCAGTATCTCCAGCAGGTTCTCAGTGGCGCCCATACTTTTTTGGATGCTGGTGTACACTTCGGCCAGCCCGGTAATGGAGCCCCCTATGAAGCCCGAGTAGATAATAAAAGAGAACAGGTCGCCGGTAGATTTCATTTCACCGGTGGAGATGAGGAGCGCGCCGCGCCAGATCACCGCCACCATGGCGCCAAAGATGCCGAGGATAAGGAAGGACGAGAAAGCGCCCCGGAATTTACCACTTTTAATACCGGTACCGGCGGCTTCCAGTGTCTTCTGCCTGTAGCGCCTCATTTCAAAGAATTCATTGGCGAAGGCCTTTACGGCCAGGATGCCCTGCAATGTCTCTTCTACAATGGTATTGGCCTCTGCTACCTGGTTCTGTACCTGCTTGGAAAAACGGCGGATAAACCGGCCAAACACATAGGCGATGATCATCACCAGTGGAAAGATGGCCAGCATAAAGACGGTCAGCTTGAAAGAGGTATGCAACAGCAGCGCTATACCGCCTATGATCACAATGATCTGTCGGATGAACTCTGCGATGGTAGTAGTGAAGGTTTCCTGTAGCAGCGAAATGTCAGAGGAGATGCGGCTGCCCAGCTCTCCTACCCGCCTGCTGAGGAAGAATTTCATGGGCAGCTTAATAAGATGATTGTAAATAGTTTGTCGCAGGGCAGCTAATGTTTTCTCTGTAACGTTAACAAACAGTACAATCCGGAAGTAAGAGAAGAAAGCCTGTCCTGCCAGTACGCCGGCAAGCATCAATCCTAACTTATTAATGTCCTGTGCCAGGTGGCCCTTAGCACTGGAATCCACCAGGTCTCCCAGCAGTTTCGGAAACGCCAGACCGGCCAGGCTGGAAATAAAAAGGAAAAGCATGCCGAGGCTGAACTGCGGCCAGTAAGGCCTTACATATTTATATAATCGGAAGGTTTTCCTCAGGGTTGCCAGGCTCAGGCCTTTTCGAAAGTTCTTAAAATCAAAAAAGTTTTGCATCAGTCCGGGTACTTAAATACTGTTTCATACAGCAGCCAGGGGTATATTATCTGCTGTCTGCCCTGACAAGGACGAATCAGAAGGGCAATTTATTTTAAATCCCGGACATAAAAAAGGAAGGTTACAAGGCCCTTGCAGCCTGCACAACCTTCCATCTCACAATTGACTATTTAATCGCTTGGTGGAATGCCGCAAGTCGCTGGTCATCAGTCAAACCATGGCAAATGGCTAAAGAGCCAGTAACCAGCGACTTACAGCTTCCAATTTTTACTAGTTTCCCCTGCGGTTCCTGGATGAGTCATCTACTCCTGTACCATAACGGGAGGAGTCTTCACCGGCATTAATTGCGCCGGGTGGCTGTTCTGCCGCAGGTGCTGTGTCTCGCATTGTTGCTGTGTCGGACAGAATTACGCCACTATCCGTCTGCATCATACCGGTAGAATCGGTAGCAGTATTATTGCCGCTACCGCACGATGTCGCCAACAAGCCGGTAAACCCGGCTACCAGTAGCAGATATAAGCATTTCCCTTTCATAAGAATGAGTTTTATGGTCAAATATTTACATTACCGTTTTTAACGCATAGAATCGGACGGCATCCTGCTGGAAGTATCCTGCATCTGCATAGAAGATGTGTCACGCATTGCGCCGGATGTGTCCTGAATTACATTGCTTGCAGAGTCTGTACTGGTTCCGGAGCCCGCATCCCGGGAACTGCCGCACGCAAAAATGAAGAGGCTGAGGATCATTGCCAGACAAACGGTGATGCACAGTTTGTAAATTGAAGGCTTCTCGATCTTTATATTCGTCATGACTAATGGGTTTAGCTGTTTTACAATTAAAAATATGGTTCGGTAGAAAGTACGGAAAGAATTATGCCAAGCCCTAACTTTGCGAAATGAGCCATTCTTATGCTGATCTTCCTCTACATTATGGGCATGTACCGCCCTGGCTGGCACGCAGAATGAGTCTGTTGGGTGGGGCAATTGTGGAGGCGATCGCCACAGATTATGGAAAAGGAGAGGTATTGCGGCGTCTCAGCGATCCCTGCTGGTTCCAGGCATTGGGGTGTGTGCTGGGGATGGACTGGCATTCTTCCGGCATTACCACCAGCGTAATGGGGGCATTGAAGAAAGCAGTAAACCCGCTTTCCAAAGAACTGGGTATCTATATATGTGGTGGTAAAGGCCGCTATTCCCGCGAAACACCTGCCGAATTGCGTAGTATTGCCGAGATCACCGGTCTTCCCGGCGAAGCGCTGGTGCGCAGCAGTAAGCTTTCCGCCAAGGTAGATAACACAGCAGTACAGGATGGATATCAGCTTTATCTTCACTCGTTCATCGTTTCCAGCGAGGGCGATTGGGCGGTGATCCAGCAAGGCATGAACGATGCCAATGGTATGGCCCGGCGCTATCATTGGCACTCCGCCACCATGCGTTCTTATACGGAAACGCCGCACACCTTTATCTATGGCCACAACCAGGGTGAGATACTGAACCTTACCGATAAAGCGGCAGCCAGTACCAAGAATGGTCTGCTCCAGTTGGTAAAAGAAGACCCGGCCCGCATGCTTCCTGAGATCCGTCAATTGGTAATGCCTTCCCATCATGATGTCCGGGCGGCAGATGTTGACCTTAAGAGGTTAGGTAGTGTACTGGCGGCGGCTCATGAACGAAGCCTGCATGATTTTGATTCCCTGCTCCTGCTCGAAGGTGTTGGACCCCGCACGCTTCAATCGCTTACCCTGGTTAGTGAAGTGATCTACGGCACCCCTTCCCGTTTTACCGATCCTGCCCGTTTTTCCTTTGCTCACGGCGGTAAAGACGGGCATCCTTTCCCCGTTGCTACCAATGTATATGACGAAACTATTCGTGTATTGAAAAATGCGGTGGATAAAGCAAAGGTGGGACAGTCTGAAAAGCAGGACGCTATCCGCAAACTATCTGTAATATCGCAGCAACTGGAGAAAGACTTTGAACCCAATGAGAACTTTAGCGAGGTGATAGCCCGTGAAAGGGCTGATTCCTGGAAATATGGCGGCCGAACTGTAGTGGGGAAAGCGCTTCCGCCGAAGAAAGATAAACCGGGTAACCAGTTGTCGTTATTCTAAATCTGCGTGCGGGAATTAAGTACGCGGAATGTGGTGTTCAATACACACCATTTCCCAAAGAAATGATATAAAAAAAGGATCCCGATAATTTTACTTATCAGGACCCTTGAGTCTCTTTTGCTTATTTCCTACGCTGGCATTGTCCAGTTCAGGTTCATTGGGTTTGTTCTCAGACTGTCTTTCAACAGCCACCCCTTTAAGTAAAAGAAACGTTCAATAATATACCCGCCAAGTTCGTGCCAGAACAAATGTATTTGGTCCCTTTTTTGGAACTTCCTTCATAAAACATTGACATATGGCACGTTATTCAAAAAAGTCACAGGACACAGTAGAAGAAGCTATGCACAAGCAGAAAAAAGGCAAATTACGCAGTGGTCGCAGCGGTAAGAAAGTAACCAGCCGCAAGCAGGCCATTGCCATCGGACTATCAGAAGCAAGGGAGAAAGGCGCCAAGGTACCACCGCCCTCTAAAGACTCCGCGGGTTCCAGGAAGACCACCCGGAAGAAAGCGGCTCCCAGGAAGAAGGCAGCAGCTAAAAAAGCAGGTACGAAGAAGAAAACCGGCAGCACCCGGAAGAAAGCGGCAACTACAAGAAAAAGCGCCACCACTAAAAAGGCTGCATCCAGGAAAGGCGCTACCAGCAATGCGTCCAGCCGTAAGCGTACTACGCGCAAGAAAGCAGCAGCGCATGCGTGAGTTTATCCTGATAGGGGTTTTACCATTCAGCAAATACAGCACTTTATAAAATTTTAATAGGGGAAGTTATTAATAATCAAGATATTTAATATCTTGTATGCCCAAAGGGTACATTATTCTATACATTTAATATTTTTATTTTATAAAGGACTTCCAATGAAACCGTCGACTATTAACTTCCCTAGTGTTTTTGAAACTGCATTCGGCAATACGGAAAATTCTTCCAAAGATCTGCTCAACGGTATAAAAGTTAAAAAGGATGAGAACTGGTATATAGTTGGTAACCTGGCCAAACGCGGCGGTATCAACCCTGGCCGTATCACCAACGCCGCGCCAATGGAAGATGATTATGATATCCTGTTTAAATCAGCCATGATCAATGTGGCGGACAAAGTACAGCAGCCAATGTCCATCACCATGGGATTTCCTTTTTCTACCTATAATATTTATAAACAGGCCGCAGAACAGTTCCTGGCAAAGCGGCATTTCCTGATAGAATATGATACCCAGACTTTCAATACCAAAGGTGCTGTCAAAAAGGCCATGCTTGATATTGAAAAGTTTGAGATCATCCCCGAGATCGTAGGTGGGATCATTGGTCTGAAGAAAACCATTGGCGACCCTAACCTGGATAATTTTATTGCGGTGAGCTTCGGCTTTGGCACTATTGAAGGCGGAATGGCTACAGGCGATGGCCTCATCAACCGTACCTGCTTCAGCTCCCACGGCATTAAATATGCCATTAACAACCTGGCCAGGGAGTTGAATAAGAAATACTACCTGGATATGAAAAATGAGCACCAGCTGGATGACGCATTTATGAAGGGCTCCATTTTTACCAACCGCAAAAGGATAGATCTTAAAGACGTACGCAAGGAAGTGCTCACCCAATATTACAAGGAGGTAGTATCTCCCCTGCTGCGCAACTATTTCACCGACCTGGATTTCGAGCAGTGCCAAAAGATCTACCTCATGGGTGGCGGTGCACATTACCGTGAATTAACGGATGCTTTTGTAGAGGAATTCCGGGATTTTATACCCGTGGAAGTAGCCCCCTCGCCTGAAAACCTTATCAGCATCGGTTACCTGTATAACTCTCTGCGTATTTCCGATGATAAGCCTCAGCGAAGTGTCGGCGTCGACCTTGGTAATGCTTCGTCTATCATTTCTATCTTTGATGAGGAAAAAGTAAATTTACCTGGCGCTACTGCCGCTGTTAATCAATAATGAATACAATAACGGATCTTTTTCGCAATGCCCTGGGAAAGGGCAGATTTCTATTACCCCGTCAGGTAGTGGTGCAAGGAAACATTGAGGCCACTATTCCAGGGCGTATTGATGGCAACGTAAAAGGAGATGTGAAAACGGAAGGCCTGCTGGTCATTGGCCCGCAGGCAAACATAAAGGGCAACGTATATGCAACGGACCTTGTAACCTATGGAAAGATTTACGGTGATATCTATATCACTAATAAAGCGGTGATCAGTAATGTAGCTTATATCAAAGGCGATGTAAACGCGCTTATACTGGAGGTAAAGGAAGGCGCAGTAATAGAAGGCGCCATCCGTAAGAGCCTTGCAGCACGTCGGGGGCCCGAGCCGGAAAAAACAGAAGAAGACGATGCCGCAATACCCGTGAAAGACGCACCTCCAGATGAAGAAGTAGCCAGCTGGTTCTAATCATTGGTTCAGATCCTGAAGGAAAAGCGTTCTTTCGTCCGCCCTGAATTTCTTAAAATCATTCCCGCTAACCTGCCCCGGATAAGGAGCATAATAATGATCAGGCCTCCCGTTACGCCATACCAGTACATAGGAAAGCCGGAAAGGCCGCAATGCGGGCAGCAGGATCTGCGTCCACCAGTCAGCTGCCGATACCCGTTCCTGTCCTGTTTCAGTGAGCGCCGGTATCTTATGGTTGATAGCCGCCACTGCTTCAAGTACCTCTAAACGTTGCCGCAGCAGCCGCAGGTATTGTTCGGCGCTGCCGGAATGAAAGAGATCAAAACCTATCACATCTACAAAGGCATCACCGGGGTAACGCTCCATATACCCGCCGTCATCATCAAAATCAGCCGCTGAGTAGGCATATAAAAGGTTGTGTACCTGCTTTACTGTTGTCAGGTAATTGACTGTAAATTGCCACAGTGTTCTGAACTCGGTGGTACTGCATTGGCGTTGCCCCCACCAGAACCAGCTGCCCGTATGCTCATGAAAGGGACGGAAGATAACAGGTATGCTGATCCCATCAGCTGTTTTCAGCGAATGCATAAAATCTGCGAGCCGGTCCAGCCAGGCGGTATAAACGGCATAACTACTGCCTCCGGGCAGGATGGCCGCTACCGCCAGCGATGTATCCCAGGCCGAACCGCCGCTTACGGGGTTGTTACCATGCCAGCTGATGCTGTTTACGCCACCTCTTTCATGTACTGCCCTGATGTATGACCGCAGGCTGTCAAACGGCACGCTGTCCAGGTTTACCGGCCTGCCCGTTTCCAGGTGGCCAAGGTCCCAGCCAAATACTGCCGGCCAGTCGCCACAAACATCCTTCACATCAGACCTGTCGTGCTCATACTTCCACCCGATACCGTAGGCCATATCGTCCTGGTGACCAAACATTATACCCCGTTGCATCAAAGCACGCAGGCGCTGGTAGAGCTGTTGGGTCTCCGCAGTAGCCTGCATATCAGCCGGTCCGCTATACTGGGCGGACAATGTTCCTGTAAGCAGAAGTAACGCAATAAACAATCGTATCATGACCGGTTTGATGTTTATGGTTTGAAGTTAAGTTAAACCTACAAGTTCCTGATCATGAATCTTCAGGCTCACCAGGTACGACCATACACAAAACTATGGCGCATGGAATCTTTCTCGCTCCAATCTATATTACCCCGGATATGTCTGCGCAGGGCATCCACATATCTTGCCACCGCCTGGTCTGTTGCTTCATCAAAGCCGGGTAATTGTGCGGACAGCATTATAAAGCGGCGCATATCTGTATTATAAATAGCAGCAGCGCACAGCAGGGCTTCATCCAGGGTAAGCATCCGCTCCTGCTGCAGCACGCTTACCAGGTTGTAATCATTGCCTTTAGCCCGCTCCTTACCAAAAGAAAATAAATCGTCAGACCAGCATAAGAGCTTGTGCGACAATTGTTCAAGTTCCTTCAACGCCGGGTGTTGCAGTACCTCGTCCGGCAGTCTGATATTTTCTATTACCGGGATTATACCCGTACTGACAGATGTACCCGCCAGGCAGGGACGTGTTTCCATATACCCCGCCAGGGTAGACAGCCGGCTTGTTTTACTAACGGATGCAGGTATGGCAGCCTGCAGCAATGCGCTGAGACGCGGTGTAAATTGTGCTGCCCAACCGGCAGGGCCCAGCTGTTTAAGCCTGGGCCACAAACTGGCCCACGCCGCCAGTAGCGGAGTGGTATCCATGTCTGGCGGCTTGCCGCGATCCTGTGTGACGGCAAGGAAATGTGCTATAAAGTCTGACTGGCATATCTCCGCCTGGCGGTCTGTGAGCAGATCACGCAGTGCAAATAAGAGTACAATGAAATCATTGGCGGTCATCAGCTGTTCCAGCTGCGCTTCGGGGTAAAAACGAGCGGTCAGCCAGGCAAAATTATCGTCCTGGTATTGCCGGTAGGCAGCGCCGCTATACAGGTTGAACGACGCGACCCATGCGTCTGTGTGGTTGGCAACCTCTTTTACCTGCGGGTGAATGGCTGGTGAAAATGGGCAATACAGTAAAGGGATAGTAACAGTTTGCATTTTTTCTTGTCCATTTTAGTAATGCCTAAATAACGACAAATACCATGCAACCGGATTTCAGTAGACAGCATTTTAAAACCTTTTAACACTTCATTTGTATAATTATTGCTGCTATTTTCGCATTTGTAATAAAAACCAGTAAGTTATGCGTATAGGCAATACCGGTGTATGGACACTGATCCTGCTGACCTTCTCCTGCCAGTCTGCCCCAAGTCCGCAGGAAAGCGGAAAAGTTATAGACTCTTTGATACCGGATACGGTAGCTGCCATTGGAACACCCCGATCTTCGGAAGATGACCTGCAGGCAGCGATCACGGCACAGGATACGCTTTTCGAGGACGGCAGCAGGCCTTCTGACTGGAAAGATGCCGGCTTTGACGATCCTGCGGGTTTTAAACGCTTTCTTATACTGTTCAAGGAATGGGTGAAAAGCGATAATGCAGACAGTATTGCCGCTTATATCCGGTTCCCGATCAAAGGATACAAAACGCCTGAACAGTTTAAGAACAATTATGAGAAGATCTTTGATAAAGAGCTGAAAACTATTGTGGAGCAGCAACGGCTAGACAGGATCTTCCGTAATTACCAGGGTGCGATGATCGGCAATGGCGCCATCTGGTTCAGTGTTACAGAAAATAAGGAATACCGTATCATCGCTATCAATAAATAACGCTGCTGCATAAAACAGAAGTGTCCTGATCCAATTGGAACAGGACACTTCTAATTATACAGGTTAGTAAGCTGTGTAGCATGCACAAAATACAGGCCATTATGTAAACTATCATGGGAAGTTGTCTATAAAAGCGGTCTGGTGGCCGCAACAATAGCCATTTTCGCCTTACTCACTGGTTTAAGGCATAGAAACCTTTAATTTTAGGTTATTATGCCGCCGAAGAAACTGAGTTACATGTTATGGCATCTGCTGGTGCTTATCTTAGCGCTGGGCATCCCCCTGGTGATATTGCCTGCTAAAAACGAAATGCAGCCTGACTATTTCAACCCTGCCCGGATCACTTTTACCCTGATACAGATAGGGGCTTTCTATCTCAATGTATATTATTTTTTTCCCCGTTTTTTACTCAAAGGGCAAGCCTGGGCATATCTCTGGAGGATACTGACAGTATGCGCCGGTATTTTGCTGCTCCAAGTACCACTGGAGCTTTGGTTTCCCGGGGAGACTCCCCGTGCATTGTCCAATGTCATCATCATTAAGTTCTTTGCAAGTCTGATGATCATTGGGGCGGGCACCGGTTATGCCTATATTGAGAAGATGATCCGCGATCAGCGCCTGCAGCAGGAAGAGCTTAAAACGGAGCTATCCTTTCTCCGCTCCCAGGTAAGCCCGCATTTTATGTTCAACACGCTTAACAGCATGGTTGCCCTGGCACGCAAACGTTCAGACAAACTGGAGCCGGCGCTCATAGAGCTTTCCAATCTCATGCATTACATGCTGTATGAATCAGACCAGGAGAAGGTGAGTCTCAGCAAAGAGATCACTTATCTGCAAAGCTATATTGACCTGCAGACATTGCGTTTCGGTCATCAGGTACAGATAGTAACCAGCATGCAATGTCCGCCGGAAGAGCGTTTTATTGAGCCGATGCTGCTGATACCATTGATAGAGAACGCATTCAAACACGGAATCGGGCTGATAGAGGACCCGGAGATCAATATTACATTGAACATAGATGGAAACTGCGTATCGCTGGAAGTGCGTAATAAATACAACCTGTATACCCGGGAGGTTAAGGATAAGGTGGCCGGTATCGGGCTTAACAACCTGGTACGCAGACTGAAATTGTTGTACCCGGGGCGACATGAAATACTGGCAGAAAAGAAAGGACATTGGTTTAATGCTTCTTTAAAAATCCAATTACAATGATCAGATGTCTTGCAGTGGATGATGAACTGCTCTCACTTGACCTGCTGGAAGATAATATCAGGCAGGTACCGTTCCTGCAGCTGGTAGGCCGCTGCAGCAATGCCTTTGAAGCCATCGCCACCATGCAGAAGGAACCGGTAGACCTCCTGTTCCTGGATATACAAATGCCGGGGCTTACAGGTACCCAGTTCCTGCAAAGCCTGCCTAACCGGCCCATGGTGATCTTCATTACCGCATATAAGAAATATGCGCTGGAAGGCTTTGAGCTGGATGTGCTGGACTATCTGATCAAGCCGGTTCCCTTTGAACGGTTTATGAGAGCTGTGAACAAAGCTGCAGAATACCTGGCGCTTAAGCAAACACCGGCGCCCGCTGCGGCTGCTGAAACCGTGCAGGCAGACTACTTTTTTGTGAATGTTGAATATAACCTGGTAAAAGTAGTGATTAGCGACATCAGTCACATTGAAGGCTGGCGAGATTATATCAAGATCTATTGCTGCAATGAAGAAAAACCACTGATAGCCAGGCTGGCCATCAAAGTATTGGCAGACCGGCTTCCGCCGGGCCGGTTTGTCAGGGTACATAAGTCATATATCGTAGCGGTAGATAAGATTGCCGCCATCCGGAAGAACCGCATTTTTATAGGCCGTCATATCATCCCTGTCAGTGATTCTCACCGGGATCAGCTGTTCACGATCATAGGTCCGCAAAATATTAAATGAGTTCATCTACAGATTGTGGCCATCCATCGCAACATAAAGGGTATACGCATACTTCATTTTCATTGCCCTCCTGTATGTTGCAATTTTGAGCCGCAACAGGACTTAAGACCAGTTGTAGGTTTATTAAGATGTAGAATCACTGAAAACCAGGGTCGACATTCGGCTGTTGACCCTCTGTTTTTATAACGTTAGATTTCTTTGATCATGTCCGGCAACAATACCAGCATCCTGATCGTCTTAGGAGCACCCAATTCGCCCGAAGGGCTTTTAAGTGACATTGCCATCAGCCGCCTGGAAACGTGCTTTTCCGTTTACCAGCGGGAAGCGTCTTATATCCTGCTCACCGGTGGCTATGGTCCACACTTCAATACCACCGATAAGCCTCATGCCTGGTATGCCCGGCAATACCTCACCGGCAAAGGCATTCCACCTCATAAAATACTCGACAGCGTAGTAAGCAGCAATACCCTTGAAGACGCCACCTTTTCCAGGCCCCTGGTTAACATACTACGTCCGGCCCGGGTTACGATCATTACTTCCGAATTTCATCTGCAACGGGCAGGCCTTATTTTCTGTGATGTTTACCAGAATATGGTGCCCTTACGCTTCATTGCAGCTCCCAGCTACACGCTGCGCCTGGAAGAATTGCAGGCATTAATAAAACATGAAACAACAGCCATCCAAAATTTGCTGACCAATGGAATAAAAGTGTAGCATCTCCAACTGCAGTGATCTATGAAACCGGCCCACACATCGCAATATTCGCCTCATACATATACTTCGTTTTTAATCCCCTTTGTGGCTTTGCAATTTTGAGGCAACCAATATCAACCTAGCCATGCAAAGAGTTTTTTTTTGTTTCTATTGCTCTCAGCATTGCCGCCAGCGCGTCCGGGCAACGCCATCTGCAAACCGTAAAAGGCACTGTTAAGGACAAAGCTTCTGAACGACCGCTTGTTCATGCCACTGTTATGGTACCCGGCACACAGGTGGCAGCTCTCACTGATTCCACCGGACATTATGTGCTGCACAATGTGCCGGTTGGCAGGCAACAGATCGGTTTTCAATACCTCGGTTACAAACCAATCCTTATACCGGAAGTATTGGTCAGTTTCGGTAAGGAAGTAGTGCTCGACGTCTCTATGGAAGAAAGTATCAGCGCACTGGAAGATGTAACAATCAGTGCGCAGAAGATCAACAAAGGTGCGGCCAGCAATGAATTTGCAAGTGTCAGCTCCCGCTCTTTCAGCATGGAGGAAGTAATGCGCTGCTCCGGCGGAAGGAACGATCCTTCCCGTTTGGTTAGCAATTTTGCCGGTGTTGCCACCACAGATGATTCCCGCAACGACATCGTAGTGCGGGGCAATGCGCCCACGGCCATACTTTGGCGAATGGAGGGTATCCCGATCCCTATGAAGAACCGCTGCGGATGGTCAGGGCATTGACCGATCCAACCGGGAGCTCGGTTTTACAAAAGCACAGCATTATGTGCTGGGCTACGACTGGCGCTTTGCTCCCAGCTGGCGACTGAAGGCAGAAGCCTATTATCAATACCTGTACGACGTACCGGTAGAGCGTACGCCCAGCGGCTTTTCCATGCTGAACGTGGGTGCAACCTTTGGTTTTCCCGAAAAAACAGATCTTGTGAACGAGGGAACCGGCAGCAACCGTGGCATAGAACTTACCCTGGAAAAGTTCTTCGGCAAAGGCACCTATCTGCTGACCACCGCCTCCATCTTTGATGCCCGCTATAAAGGCAGCGACGGCATAGAAAGGAACACTGCCTTTAATAACCGTGCGGTGTTTAATGTACTTGGCGGCCGGGAATGGAAGGTTGGCCGCAATGGCCGTAATGCCTTTACGGTGGATATAAAAGCGGCATTCTCCGGCGGGCGCTATTATACACCGGCAGACCTGGCGGCTTCTCTGGCCGCGGATGAGGAGAAACTGGATGAAAGCCGCTATAACAGTGAACGGCTTTCCAACTATTTCCGGCTGGATACCCGCTTTGGCCTGCGCCTGAACAGCGCACGGCGGAAATTGTCGCATACGCTGTACATAGATTTCCAGAATATCACCAACAATCAGAATGTGCTGATGCAACGGTACAATACTGCTAAAAATGCTGTGGGACAGGCATACCGGGTAGGTTTCTTTCCCGATCTGCTATACCGTGTTCAGTTCTAGCATGATGCTTGTATTTTTGATGGTATGGCAACCACAAAAACGCCCGGTTATCAACAGGATATCAGCGAAGTAGTCAGTGAGCTGAGATCAGATCCGGATAAGGGCCTTGCCTCCGAAGATGCGGCTAAAAGGCTGGAAGAGTATGGAAGGAATGAAATAGCAAGCACCCGCCGCATCTCTCCCTGGCTTATTTTTCTGCACCAGTTTAAAAGTGCGGTAGTATACCTGCTGCTGGCGGCAGCAGCCTTGTCTGCCTTCTTTAAAGAATGGGCCGATGCAATCGCCATCCTGCTGGTGATTATCGTCAATGCAGCTGTTGGCTTCTTCATGGAATACCAGGCAGAGAATTCCATGCAGGCCCTGCGGCAGATGACAAAGTTAAAAGCACGTGTGATCCGCAATGGAAAGGTTGCTGAAGTACCGGTGGAAGAGATTGTGCCCGGCGACCTGCTGTTTCTGGAAGCCGGTGATGTGGTGGCAGCAGACGCCCGCATTGTGAAGGCCACCCAGCTACAGGTAAACGAATCTGCCCTCACCGGTGAATCTGTGCCTGTAGAAAAAAGTGCACAGGTTATTAAAGAGGAAACGCCCCTGGCGGAACGGACCAATATGCTGTACAAAGGCACTTTTGTCAGCAATGGGAACGCACACGCCATCTGCACTGCCACCGGAATGGAAACAGAACTGGGAAATATCGCCTCCATGGTGCAAAGCGCTTCCACCAGTGCAACTCCCCTGGAGAAAAAGCTGGAAGGCTTCAGCCGTCGTCTTATGGGCATCACCGTTGTGATAGTGATCGTGATTTTCCTGGCTGGGGTGCTCAATAAGGTAGACATACTGCAAATGCTGTCAACCTCCATTGCACTGGCGGTAGCTGCCATTCCGGAAGGGCTGCCTATTGTGGCCACGCTGGCGCTGGCCCGCGGTATGCTGCGCATGGCCAGACAGCAAGTAATTGTTAAACGCCTGTCTGCAGTGGAAACCCTGGGCGCTACTACGGTGATCTGTACGGATAAGACCGGTACACTTACGGAGAACAGCCTGGAGGTGGCCGCTATCGTAATGCCGCCGGACCAGCTACTGGAAAAAGGCGGTAAAGGAGCGCAACTAACCGGCAACATGCCGCAGGAGGTGAAATCAGGTAAGAATTACCAGCTGCTGCTGGAAGTAGCCGTCTTATGCAATAATGCCTCCCTGGAAAAGAAAGATGACGGCTGGAAGGAAAGCGGTGACCCGCTGGAGGTAAGCCTGCTTAAATTTGCATGGGAAACTGACACCAATCCGGACGAATACCGCAACAAGTACCCAAAGGAAAAAGAAGCGCCCTTTAATTCGGAAACAAAGGTGATGGGCACGCTGCATAAAAAGGACAATACTTACTTCGCGACAGCCAAAGGTGCGGCAGAGGCCCTGCTGGATTATTGTACACACGTGCTGGACAGCGGAGAGATAAAAGCACTGGACGATAAAGAAAAAAAGCGCTGGCTGCAACGTACGGAAGAGCTGGCCGGGAAAGGGCTCAAGGCATTGTCTTTTGCCATGAAAGAACAGGACCAGGTAACAGACCAATTCATGCAGGACCTGGTGTTCCTGGGCCTCATTGGATTCCTGGATCCCCCCAGGGCAGATGTAAAACAGGTGATAGCGGAGTGCAGGAGCGCCCGCATCAAGATAACCATGCTTACCGGAGACCACCCTGCCACTGCCCGGAATATTGCAGCACAGCTGGGGATCAGCGAGGATGGTGACACAACGGTTATCAATGGCCGGGAAATGGAAAAGTACGAAGCTCTTACAAAAGAGCAAAAGGAACGCTGGATTGATGCAGCCGTTTTTGCCCGTGTAGATCCCCGCCAGAAACTGGACCTGGTCAGTGTACTGCAGGAAAAGGGTCATATCGTGGCTATGACAGGCGATGGCGTGAATGACGCCCCTGCACTTAAGAAGTCTGATATAGGCATCGCAATGGGTATTCGTGGCACACAGGTGTCCCAGGAAGTGGCCGACATGGTGCTGAAGGATGATGCCTTTTCCTCCATCGTCAACGCGGTAGAACAGGGACGTGTGATCTTTGAAAATATTCGCAATTTCATCACCTTTCTGCTCTCCTGCAATCTCAGTGAACTGCTGGTGATCGGTATTGCGGCGGCCTTCAATCTGCCCTTCCAGCTGATCGCGCTGCAGATCCTGTTCATCAACCTGATCACAGACGTATTGCCCGCCCTGGCATTAGGCGTAACAGAAGGCGATGCAGACGTGATGAAGAGACCGCCCAACGATCCCGCCCAGCCCATCATCAGCCGGAAGAGGTGGCTGGCCATCTGGAGCTATAGCGCCGTTATTGCGACGTCCGCTTTGGCCGCAGCCCTTACCGGGATGGATATTGAAAACCCTGAAGCGGCCAATAATATCCTCTTTTTCACACTGATCTTTTCCCAGCTGCTGCATGTACTGAACATGTCTTCTGCACATGAACCCCTGTTCAATAACGAGATCTTCCGGAATAAATTCGTGTGGATCGCTTTGGGTATCAGCGCCGGCATTACCGTGCTCGTGTTTTTTATCCCCCTATTCTCGGAGGTGCTGCATGTGCGTAATATGAGCGGGGAAGACTGGTACCTGGTAGCCGCTTTCAGCTTTGCCAGCATGGTGCTGATCCAGGTATTGAAGCGGCTTAAACTGATCCTCTGAGGTTAACAGCACGAAATAAAAAAAGGTCCCGGTAACACCGGGACCTCTAACTAGGTATTTAAAAGAAGCTTAATCTATGCGTCTAACATTAACAGCATTCATACCTTTTCTGCCTTCCTGCAGCTCAAATTCAACTCTGTCGTCAGCCTGGATCTCGTGAATGAGTCCGTTTACATGTACAAAAGTCTCTTTATTGGATTCATCATGCTTAATGAAGCCAAAGCCTTTTGTCTCGTTGAAGAACTTCACGGTTCCTTGAAATTTTGTGTTCATTTGTAAAAAATTAAATAAAGTAAGGTTGCAAGGTAAGCTTATCATACCAATAAACCAAATCTTTAATCTTCTTTACTGCCTTTCTCTCCTGTAAACCAGTGTTCCTTCTCCCTGAACAGCACGTTAAATGTGGTCAGCGATCCATAGATCCGGGTGATATATTGCTGTAAATTGATCTTTTCTTCATCATTCAGCACCTTGTGCGCATTGATCTGCTGCTCCAGTACACGCAGGCGGTCGCGCACCATCACGATCTTGTGAAAGAACACATCCAGCGGCACTTCCTTGGGTTTCAGGTTGGGATCAGAGGGTTTCAGGATCATGGTGCCCTTTATCCAACGCTCTCCCATGGGTACCACCTCCGTAATATTACCCCACAAACGCAGGATCTTCAGCAGGGAGGTTTCCACCTGTGATATGGTTTCGAGCTCTGCACTCTTATGCGCTGCATGCAGCACCTCGAACAGGGGATCATCCTTGTCAATCTCTGTAATTCCGCTGTTCATAAAGGTTACAAGGTACTGGGCATATTTAACGCCTATAATAACGCCGGGGCCATAGCGGGAATGTTGTACACGGGACCCCACGCCTGCAATTAATTCCTCTTCCATACGGTTTTCATTTTATTATGTGGCAAGATAATAGTTTATTTTTGGAACAAACCCATCAACAGTATGCGCACATTTGCCGACCATGTGATTCAATTCAATAAAAGCCTGCACTTTGAAGGAAAGCTGCCGCCTGGTATACGGATCATGAACCCTTTCAGGGAACAGGCCCATATTATGGACGTCATGCAACAGTTCTACAAAAAATTTTATGACGATACAGCAGGCCGCCAGCTGATCATGGGCATCAACCCCGGCCGTTTAGGTTCCGGCGCTACAGGCGTTCCGTTCAGTGACACCAAACGCCTTGCGGATGAATGCGGCATCCATATCGAAGGCTTCAAAACACACGAGCCTTCTTCCGTTTTCGTGTACGATGTGATCCATGCTTACGGAGGTGTGAAAGCCTTCTATGGAGATTTTTACATCTCTTCTGTTTGTCCGCTGGGATTCACGGCTGATACTGCCAATGGCAAGGTGGTAAACTATAATTATTATGACAGCAAAGAACTAACTGCAGCGGTATACGAACTGATCGTCAACAGTATCCGCCAACAGCTGGATTTCGGTATCAGCAGAAAGGTGTGTTATTGTATGGGAACCGGTAAGAACGTGGCATTTCTGCAGGGGCTCAATGAACGGGAACATTTTTTTGAACAGATCATTCCGCTGGAGCATCCCCGTTTTGTCATGCAGTATAAGCTTAAAACCAAGCAGGTGTATGTAGATAAGTACCTGGAGGCATTTGCAGCCAATAAACCATAATCATTCCTCAGCGGCTGTTTCCGGGATATTTTCCGGCTGATGGCCCAGCATCCGCCGTAGTTCATTCGCCATTTCATAGATACTGTCACCTTCAGGCAATTCGATGGCGCCGGACCTGATGAGAAAGTCCTGCATCTTTTTGCGCCCGTTCACACATACTACAGTAATGGTTCCATCATCCAATGCATAGATAAACCTGCACTTTCTTATTCCGTGCACCAATGGTGAGATCTGGTAATGGGTGATCATGAAGTCCATAGCAAATCAAGGTTTGGTGCAGGAAATTAACGGGATTCAGGCAGATAAATCGTTAACCCATTGTAAATAGTAAAAATTCTATAATTTTAGCCCCATTCAAAAACAGCCTGGGCACACGCATATGAGTTTATTAAAGGTATCAGCGATCAGCAAACAGCAGGATGGAGCTTTTATACTGAAGGATATCAGCTTCGAACAACAACGCTTTCAGCACATCGCCATTGCGGGAGAAACAGGTTCAGGTAAAAGTACGCTGCTGAAAATGATCAGCGGGCTGGCGCAGCCAGATAGCGGACAAGTGTTTTTTGAAGAACAGAAAGTAAAAGGTCCGCTCCAGGTGCTCATACCGGGGCATCCCGGTGTGGCGTATCTCTCCCAGTACTTTGAACTGCGGCATAATTACCGGGTGGATGAAATACTCTCCTATGCCAATATGCTTACCGATGAGGAAGCTCAGAATATTTACAGGATCTGCCAGATTGATCACTTACTTCAGCGACGGACCGATCAGCTTTCCGGTGGAGAGAAGCAGCGTATTGCGCTGGCACGCCTGCTTACCACTGCTCCCCGTCTTTTGTTGCTGGATGAACCCTACTCTAACCTTGACATGATCCACAAGCAAACACTGAAGACGGTGATCAACGACATCGGTGAAAAGCTGGAGATTACCTGTATGCTCGTCTCCCACGATCCGCAGGATATTCTCTCATGGGCAGATACCGTGTTCCTGATGAGGAACGGCGAGATCATTCAGCAGGGCGCTCCCGAAGAAGTGTACAATCACCCCGTAAATGAATATGCCGCCGGATTGCTGGGTAAATACAACCTTATTCCCTCTGCAGGTGATGGCAAATCCCTCTTCATCCGGCCGGAACATTTTATCATCAACGGTAATACACCCGGCGCCTTCAGCGGCCAGGTGCAATCTGTTTCTTTCTGGGGCGGCTACTACGATATTGAAATACAGCCTGCCAAAAAAAATAAGATCACTGTAAGACAGTTATCCACCAGCCTGAAGAAAGGCGATACCGTGAATGTTGCCGTACTTCCCGAGCACATCTGGTACCTATAGCAAGATCCGGGTTCCCCTGCAGACCGGCCCCCTGTAATTTTGTGGCGCTAAAGCGCACATATGAAAAGTATCATCGAACGCCTGCAGGAAAAAGACTGGGAACAGGTGGGGGAACATATGCACCGGCAGGGATACGCTGTTATCAGTAACATACTTACCACCACCGAATGCGCGGACCTGATCCGCTCCTATCATGACAAACAGCTATACCGCAAAACCATCTCCATGGAGCGCTACCGCTTCGGCGCCGGAGAATACAAGTATTTCAGCTATCCCCTGCCTTCATTGATCAATGATATCCGGCAGACCGTCTATCCCCACATTGCACCCATCGCCGGCAAATGGATGGAGGTGCTGAATACCGAACAGCGCTTTCCTGCCACACATGATGTATTGAAGCAACTTTGCCACGATCACGGCCAGGTACATCCCACCGTGCTGATCCTCCGGTATGGTGAAGGCGGCTTTAACACCCTGCACCAGGATCTTTACGGCGATATCTATTTCCCGATGCAGCTGGTATTGTTCCTGAGTGATCCCGGGGATGACTATACGGGGGGAGAATTTGTACTGACGGAGCAGATACCCCGCGCACAATCCAAAGCGATCGTGCTGCAGCCTCGCCGGGGCGATATGCTGTTGTTCACCACTAATTTCCGGCCCGCCAAAGGTGCAAAAGGTTATTACCGTGTAAATATGAAACACGGTGTAAGCCCTGTGCATACCGGGCACCGGTACACCCTGGGAATTATTTTTCACGATGCATTAAGCTGATGATACGCCATACTGAACTGAGCGGCCATCCTCTCCTCCGCCAGCGTATACTTCATTCGCTCATTCGTCAGCGGCGTATTACACTTGGCGGGCATAGAAAACTAAAAATCTATGGCCGCCTTTCCTGCAGCTCCGGTAAGCAGATGAAAGCGGAGAACCGCGTCTTCTTTGCAACAGCAACGGAAGCCATACATGCAGGTTACCGGCCCTGCGGCCATTGCATGCCGGCGGCTTATCAGGAGTGGAAAATGAATGCTTAACAGCGTCCGTTATAGACCAAAAAAAGGGGCGCCCGGAAGAGCACCCCATTTCGCTATCTACACAGGGCTCATCATTTATCTACAACCATAAACACTACAGACATCGGCGGCAAGGTGACCCGGATGCCCGCCTGGGTATCCGCCGTGTAAGCCTTTAACATAGTATAATCAGCGGGTCCGCCGGCTGTGCCGGATGGCCCGCTGCCATTCACGGATACTTTGCGCGAAAAGCCGGCGCCTCCGTCTCCTCCCGTTAATACATACCAATAGAACCTTTTACCGGGATGGAAGTTTTTAAACGCCAGCTGTACGTTACGGGCAGTAGTGCCTTTGTTCACCAGTGTAACAGATACCTCCCCTGAGCTGAACGTAGAGGCATACGCGTTAATGTTCAAATTACTGTCGGATACACTTGCATTTACATAACGGTCGCCCAGGAACCTGCTGAAGAAGTATAGGTAATAAAACGCAGGCCGCGGTGTCCACCTGACTTCCCCCGAAGCTGACTCTCCCTGGCTGAAGAGGCCGTGATCATTACCATTCTCCCAGGCATTGGCAAGATCCCAGCGGCTGGCCATCCCAAATTTGTTCTTCATTAGCTCTCCCAACACCATCACAGCATGCATGCCGGCCACCTGTGATACCATCTGCTGCGAACCTACCGCAAAGATGTTCCACTCTGTCAGTGCCACCGGTTTCATAGCAACGCCTGCAGCAGCAGCAGAAGCCGCCACATAATCGGCGATGTTCCTGGTCACTGTTGCCGCAGACGCCAGTATTTCCGGCGGATTGGAATTGGTATTGTAAGGCGTATAATAACTGTGTACTATGAAATAATCGGCTACACTGCCGGCCTGTTTTAATACGCCATTGTTCCATTCCTTATCCGTAGGCGTGGCCCAGGAAGCCGGTTCATGCTCCAGCAGCTGTGCGCCAATGTAGATGATCTTCCCGGTCTCACTGGCAGCTTTACGCATAGAATCAGCAAATACCCGGAAGTGACGTCCGTACAGGTCGCCGCTGATGATCATCGGCTGCCCGTCTTTATTCTGTGACACATCAATGCGATACCCCGCCTGCCAGGTACCGTTGCTTTCATTGCCGATCTCCCAGTAGCGGGTACGCCCCTTATCATAGCGTACCCAATCTGCAGCCAGATGTGCTGCAGCTGCCACCGGGTCTGTTCCTGTACCATACCTGGCGTAGCCATAGTTCACGATAATGATGCCTTCACTGCCGGTTTGCTGCAGCATGCTGTAATAGTTGTCCAGCGACAAAGTCCAGCCGGCCGTATTATTTCCCCACCAATAACCGGGATCGATATTGTTCCCGTTGGCGTCTTTGAGCTGTGCCGGCGCATCTGCCGGGGGATTGCCGGGAGCGGCATCCCAGAAGTACACGCTGCTCAGGTTCCCGCCCGGAAACCGGATGATGCCAGGGTGCAGGTTGGTGATATGCTGCAGCAATACGGGCTCCGTCACCATCTGGCTCATATACAGGTTGCTGTTGTTGCCGAACAGCGCCGGGGATATTTTTGTTACTACCGTGGACGCATCTATGGTAACGGTGTATGCGGCAGAAGTTGGCGCGGCTGCTTCAGTGGCAGCCGGCGCCGTAAACTTCTTCTCCTTCCACCCTTCCAGGAAAAAGCCAATACCGGGCGCCGTCTGCGGATCTGCAGGTTTGGTGACCACGACGCCTGTAGTATCTTTCCCGCTGTCATCACCCGAATATTTGTCGGGTTTTCTTTTGCTGCAAGCTGTTGCGAGTGCGAATACCATGCATGACAACCAGACTCCTGTTATTTTTTTCATTGACCACTGTTTTGTGCTATCTTATTTTAACTATCCTGAAATTATCGTAGGCAGTGTTATGCACGTCTACAGGAGCATCCTCGGTGATGTAACGGTAAGTGAAGGCCACAACGCCTCCTGCCTTTAACAGGTCGCCCATTACAGCGGCATTGGCGCCGGTGCCTTCTATACCGTTATCGGCTTTTTTGAAATCAGATAAGCGTACGGTCACGGTCTGCCATTTGCCCTCAGTGTCAAATACGCCGGTGGTAGCGCTGGCCCATGGCATGAAGCGGTACGCATACTCTTCGCCCATACGCAGTACGTTGATACCCGCCGTCCAGGGCTCTTTGGTATTGATCTCAAACTTCAGCGCGTAATCAGCCGCCTGTCTGGTCATGATACTGGCATCGAATATCGTGCTCACGTCCGTGAAATTGCCGGATCGGTTGCCGTCCCACCAGGCACCATTGTTAGCGCCAACGCCACCGAAGATGTTCTGCAGGTAGGCGCCCCTGGTGCCGGGGAAAAGGCTCTTATCATCTGTTCTGTTGGCGCCCCACCAGGCCCAGTTAAAGATGGCGGTCTCCCCGTCTTCCCAGTTGGTGAGATTACTGATCACGTCACCGCTCTGATGATCGTTCAGCGGACCGTCAGATTTGGCAATGCCGTATTTAGCCTGTATGATCAGCCTGCCCGTATCGCTGCCCAGGTCTGGCATGATCAGCCCCACCCGGGTGCCTGCGGCATCAGCATTGAAATCGGTCACTTCTCTCCCGCCCGGGAAAATGATCTTGTCTATCAGCCAAAGGCTGTTCCCCCAGATGACGAGCGAATCTCCGGGTAATGCGTTCTCATTGGAGATAGCGCTGATAGCGGGTGGTGGAATGGTCAGTACAAACGAATAAGACGTTTCACCATGCGTGGTCACAACACGGATGTTATTCGGCACATTGGGATCAGTAGCCTCCGTTGGTGCGTTGCCGGGTATCGTGACGATCAGGTGCGTGTTGGTGTTATATGTTGGATTAAAGTAGGCAGGCTGCCCGTTAAAATAAATATTGACGATCCCGCCCAGGTTACTACCTGTGATCAGTATCAGGGTGCCTGGCAGTGTTTCATTGAAGGCGCTGTCCTGCTTCGCAGGGTCCAGGAGGCTTACGCTGCTGATAAGCGGCGGTGCGGACACTTCGTCCTTTTTACAAAAGGCGAAGACCAGGCAGCACATAATGGCAATCAGAATATGTTTAGTCATAACGTTTTCATTTTTAGATTAGAACTGGTAAGGCACCGGCGGTTTACGGAGGTTAGGCGCTGCCGTTAGTTCCGCAGCTGGGTAAGGCAGGTAGAAATTACTTTCTGTTACCGGGTACGTGGCCGGCGTATCAGAAGTGATTGTCCAGGATGTGGCATTCGTTGCCGCATTGGGCACTATCCGGTAAGTACCCCTGTCCTGCTGGCTCAGAATCGTCAGCGCCCTGGTGGGATTGTAGTAATGCAAGCGTACAACATCATACCAGGCCTGCCCTTCCATTGCCAGCTCCAGTCTTCTTTCATAGAAAATATCATCTGCACTGATGCTGGTCTTCGCATCCAGCCCTGCCCGGGTACGCACCGCATTGAAGTATTTCAGCGCTTCTGCATTGGTAGTGGTAGCAGCGTTGCCCATCAGTGCTTCTGCATACAGCAGGTATACATCCGCCAGGCGCAGCATATAGGTGTTAATCTCGGTATGCTGTTGTGTAACTTTGCCGTCATTGTCTTCCGGGCGGCCTACTACATACTTTTTCACCCAGGCACGGGTATTGTATCTTTCTGTGCCCACATAATTCCAGGGCACCTGCAGTTCCTGTATGATCTTTTTACCGGGGTTATTGGGATCATCTACTGCCTGGTGAATATAGGCATAGTGATCGCCCGGGTACATGAATGTGGCCTTGCGGCGTTTGTCATTTGCTGAATATCGCCGCAGCATCTCCAGGGAACCTCCCAGGTCGCCGCCCCAGCCATCACCAAAACCGGTTATTTCAGAGCCGTATGCCAGGAAGGCCTGTACGCTGTTCTGTGTGCCCCAGTCGCCATCGTATTTCCATTGCAAAGCAAACAGGCTTTCCGGGTTATTGTTGTTCTTCATCAGGAACAGGTCTTCATAATTGCTCATCAGTGTGGCGCCGCTGTTGCTGATCACATCTTTTGCAAACCATGCAGCGCTGTCCAGGTCTGCCTGTTTACGGGTACCGCTGCCCCCTACACCGGCGCGTGTCAGGTACATTTTGGCCAGCATACCTTCTGCCGCCCATTTGGTCAGGCGTCCTTTCTGCAAAGGCGTAGCAGGCAGGTTGTTCGCAGCAAAGCGGAGATCGCGGATGATGAATTCCCATACAGATTCCACGGTATTCCTGGTAATGGAAGTATCTGTCAGCAGCACATTGTTATCCGTGATAATGGGCACTGGTCCCCAGTTCTGCACTAAGTAAGCGTACGCCAGTCCTCTCATAAAGCGTCCTTCGCCAATGGCTGCCTGCCTGATATTATCCGGAACGGAAGCCGCTGTATATTTGCTGATGTTGCTGATGGCCATGTTGGATTGTGCCACTACATTGAAGAACGCTGTCCAGGAGCTATACACTTCCGGCGTGACGTCTGTTGTCTGCATACGGATGTTTTCCAGCTGATAGGAACCAGACATCAGGATACCGGCCCTTCCATCGCCTATACCATGCGATGCCTTGTCGTTATAGGCAAACCATACAATGTTATACAGCGGCGCGGTACCTGCCAATACCTGGTCTGTAGTCTGGAAGAAATTAGCGTCTACGATCGCATCTTCCGGCGGCCTGTTGAGGAAATCCTTGCTGCAGCTGCTCAGCATTCCGCAGAATGCCAGTGCTGCCAGGTATATTTTAGAATGAAGCTTCTTCATGATGTGTACTTTTTTTGTTTAGAAATCAACTGCTGCGCTGGCGGTATACAACCTGGTTAAGGGATAACGGCCTGCATCTACGCCAATGAACTGGCTGTTGAGCTGCACCTCTTTACCCAGGTAAGCGCCCACTTCAGGGTCATATCCTTTGTATTTGGTGAAGGTGTGCAGGTTCTGCACCCCGATGCTGAGACGGATGGCTTTCACCACCTGCTGGCGGCTGATCAGCGAACGCGGGATATTATAACCCAGCTGCACATTCTTGATGCGGATGTAAGAACCATCTTCTACAAACAGGTTTGTAAAGCGGTTACCATTGCCATTTACATCCGTGCCCACTATCCGGGGAACGGTAGCGCCCGGGTTCTGCAATACAGCAGCGCCGCCGGCATCCGTAGTTACTCTTGCATAATTGAAGGTTTCCTGCAACAGGTTCCTGCCCAGGTTGATGTTATTGGGATTGGTATTCTCAAAACGCAGGTAGTTATAGATGTCATTACCCTGCGCACCCGTTACCAGTATGCTCAGATCAAAACCTTTATAAGAGAAAGTATTGGTAAATCCGAAAGTGAATTTGGGCCAGGGGTTACCAATAAAGGTCTGGTCTCTTGAATCAATAAGGCCATCGCCATTCAGGTCTTTGTATTTGATATCGCCTACCCACACGCCGCCGTCCTGTTGTACCGGGAGGCGGGTGCCGTCTGACTGTGTAGGGATAGCGCTTTTGTTGATCTCATCTTCAGACTGGAAAATGCCTTCTGCGATATATCCATAGAACTGCCACGGCGCTTCACCCACCACGGAACGTTCTGCAAAGTTGTTCATATACCAGGCTGTCTTAGACAGGAATGCCGCATCGGAATAGAACTTCGTGATCTTTGTTTTAAAAGAGGAGATATTGAAATTGGACTTCCAGGTGAATCCAGCCTTGCTGTTGATGTTTACCGTATTCAGCGTAAGGCCGAAACCTTTGTTCTGCAGGGCGCCGATGTTCACAACAGGCGGATTGATGCCGCCTTCGCCCTGTGTGCCCATGTAGGCGGGCAGCGGGTTAGGCATCAGCAGGTTATCGGTTTTCTTCACATAGAAATCGCCTTCCAGCTGGATCCTGTCGCCCAGCATACTCAGGTTGAAACCAATATTCCTGGTTTCGGTAGACTCCCATTTGATGCCCGCATTGCCATACTGACCGGTACGGAAGCCGGCGCCCCAGGGCGTTGTAACGGCATTCAGCGCGGCATACTGTGCGCCGCCGCTACCGGTATTACCGGTAGTACCATATTCAGCACGGATCTTCAGGTCATTGATAAAGCCGATGTCTTTCATGAAAGGCTCCTGCGAAATTCTCCAAGCGGCTGATATGGAAGGAAAGTATCCCCATTTGTTCTCCGGTCCGAAATTGCTGGAACCATCTGCCCTTCCTGCCAGCTGCAGGATGTATTTATTGTCATAGGTATAGTTGATACGTCCCAGGTAAGATTCCAGCGCGCCGGAGCCCTTAGCGCTGCCTGTGGTTTGTCCTGCCGCGTCTCCCAGGTTCAGCGACTGGATATCGTTACTTGCAAAGCCTGTGCGCTGGGCAGAAAAGCTCTGGTAGTTCCAGGCCTGCGCTTCGTGGCTCACCATTACGCCTATACTGTGTTTGCCTGTTTCTGTATTGTATTGCAACAGCTCATTCAGGTTCCAGTAAAAGTTCCGGGAGTTGTTGATGGCCAGGCTCGCTTTTTCATTGGTGATATACCCGAGAGTGTAAGTAGGTGTGAAGCGGCTGCCGTCTCCATATTCAAAATTGCCGTTAAAGCTGGTACGGAAGGTCAGGCCTTTGATGATGGCCACTTCCGCACTGGCGCCACCCAGGCCACCGGTCTTTTTAAAGCTGTTGGTTACCAGGTTGGCGATGGCTACGGGGTTCAGGGGCGCAAATTTGGCATTGCTGCCGTATTCATTGGTAGTAGCGCCGCCCCAGGTACCATCCGGGTTCTTTACCGGGATATTGGGGGCCAGGTTAATGGCATTCCTGATTACATCTTCACTGGTAGCCGCCAGCTTTTCTCTTGTCTGGTAGAAATTGAGCGATGTGCTTAGCTTCAGCCATTTAAACGCCTGGTTGTCCAGGTTCAGGCGGAAAGAGTAACGGTTGAAGTTGGAACCGATGGCCACCCCGTCCTGTTTGAAATATTCGCCGGACATATAGTAAGTGGTGTTGTTTGATCCGCCGCTCACTGTTACCTGGTGTTTATGCAACGGCGACTGTTTGAACAGCGAGTGTTGCCAGTTGGTACCATTACCCAATACGGCGGGGTTCTGGAATTCTGCTGTTGGCGTACGGTTCAGCAATGCCGCAATCTCGTTGTTCATTTCCGCAAACTGGCGCAGGTTCATGGTAGGCAGCTCGTCCGGTCTCTCCTGGAGCGAGTAGAGGTAGTTGTAGCTCAGTTTGATCTGACCGGCCTTCCCTCTTTTGGTGGTTACAAGAATTACGCCGTTGGTGGCGCGTGAACCATATACCGCGGTGGCGGATGGTCCCTGCAGGATCTCGAAAGACTCGATATCTGCGGGGTTGATGCCTGCCAGTGGATTGCTGGAGCTGGTGGCGCCATAAGCAACGGTAGATGGCTGCATCTGTACACCATCTATTACATAGAGCGGTTCATTGGTGCCGCTGAGGGTGTTTACCCCGCGGATGTTCACCGAGATACCACCGCCTGGCTGACCGGAGTTCTGCGTTACATAAACACCGGCAGCCCTTCCCTGCAAGGCCTGGTCGATAGTGGTGTTCACCGTGCGGTTGATGTCTGCGGAGCTGATGGACACCTGTGCGCTGCTCTGGTCTGTTTTCTTCATTTTACCATAGCCAACTACCACCACATCATTTAACTGGCGCATGTCTTCATTCAGCATGATGTTGATGGTGCCTGAAGTGCCGGCCTTCATCTCTCTTGGAGAGAATCCCATAGATGTGACCCTGATAATCTGATCCGGTTCAGCCTGGATCGTGAAATTGCCATTTTCATCGGAAGCAACAGCGTGTTTTGTACCTTTAACAATAATAGCCGCACCGGGTATAGGTCTGCCGGTACCCTGCATGGTAACGGTACCGGAGATTTTGCGTCCTCCGCTTCCTGCGGAAGGGTTTTGCGCCTGTGCAGGCATAGCGAATGCCCAAACAGCGATCAGTACCCACATGAGCAGGTATGATCTTCCTGCATAATTGGCTTTTTGCATAGCGTGGAAGATTGAGTTTTAATAAAAAATGAGCGATCTGATAGATTTCGGTTTACTGGTTCACTGCATTATTTCATAAGTGGAATGTCTCATTTAACGACCTGCTAAAAGTATTCTTAGTCATTGATAATCATGGTAGGGGTATGTTTATTCCTTTGGGATGGAATGTTGCAGCAGGGGTATGGAATGTTACTTTTTGGGGGATGGATGGTTGCGGGAAAGTCTGAGTTTGAAATTTGAGGTTTGTTGAAAGTGAAGAGGTGAGGTAAAACCAGGCCCTTAATTTTGAAGCTATTGGGACAATGCCTTACCTTCAAGAAGTGTTAACCTCTTTAAAATGGCAACAATTTACAGATTTGAAGAGTTAAAGATCTACCAGGTGTGGGAAATTCAAACATAGGATATAAAACCAACCATCGAACGTCCTAACTCCAACGAACCTTAAAGTTTACACTTTAAATATTAAACCTTCCTCATCGCACTCGCATACGCCGACGGCAACATCTTATACGCTATCTTAAAATATTTCGCAAAATACTTCGGATTATTAAACCCTACCTCATACGCCACTTCCGTTACATTCATCTCTGTTTGCGCCAGCAGTTGTGCCGCTTTCCGCAGCCGTACGGTTCTGATAAACTCTACCGGTGTCTGGCCGGTAATGGAAAAGATCCTCCGGTAAACAGAAACCCGGTTCATACAAAGTTCGCGGCTCAGCTCCTCTACAGAGAAATCCGCATTAGACAACTGTTTTTCCACGATCTCCAGGGCCCTTTGCAGGAACTTCTCATCGGCTGATACAGGACGGTCGCCGGCAACAGATGATGATCCTACCACCAGTTTCACGGGCGCCTGTCTGTTCAGGATATTCCTCACCCTGGACAGCATGATCTCAAAATTGAAGGGCTTTACCATATAGTCTACCGCTCCGGCCTCCAGTCCCTGCAGCTGCTCCTGCTCTCCTGACATGGCTGTTAAGAGGATCACCGGGATATGGCGGGTACGGCTATCGTTCTTGATCTTGCGGCAAAGCTCCATCCCATCCATCTGCGGCATGTTGATGTCGCTCACTACCAGGTCCGGATGGGCAGATAAAGCCTTTTGCCATCCCGACTTGCCATCCGGCGCTTCGATGATATCATAGAACGCTTTCAGGTTCTCTTTCAGGTAAAAGCGGAAATCGTCATTATCTTCCACCAGTAAGATGGTCTGCTCTTTCCTTTCCACCTTGTCTGATACAGCCGGTAATGCAGACAATACCACTTCCCGGGGGGGATCAAACGTTGCAGGCATCGCATCAGGCGGGGCGTCCGACCGTTCAAAGGGGAGTGTAACGGTAAAACAACTGCCCTTATTTTCCTCGCTTTCCACGGTCATAACGCCGTTGGCGAGCTTCACAAATTCCCTGGTAATGGCCAGTCCGATACCGCTGCCCTGGTTTACCAGCCCGGTATGTGTATCGCTCTGGAAAAAGCGTTCAAAGATCTTGTCCTGTCTTTCTTTTGGAATACCGATGCCTGTATCCTCCACTTTTATTTCCATCCGGGATTTGCCGTCGGCAGCTGTTACCTGCACGTTTACGGTAACGGCGCCTTCCCGGGGGGTAAATTTGAATGCATTTGACAGGAGGTTGAACAGGATGCGTTCCAGTTTATCGTGGTCAAAATAGGTGTATAAATGCTCGCAATTGGATTGGTAGGAAAGGGATACCTGTTTACGCTCCGCCAGGTCGCTGAAAGACTGCACCACCTCTTTTACAAAAACGGCTACGTCGCCCCTGGTGGGGTCTGGCTTCAGCTCTTTCATCTCCATCTTGCGGAAGTCCATCAGCTGGTTCACCAGGTTCAGCAGCCTTTTGGCATTGGTGCGTACCAGTTGCAGTTTCTGCTGATGATCTGTTTCCCGGGTATGTTTCAGCAGTTCTTCCAGCGGAGCCAGTATAAGGGATACCGGTGTTCTGAATTCATGACTCACATTGGTGAGCAGCCTGATCTTCATCATATCCAGCTCGTGCAGCCGCTGTGCTTCCATCCTTTCCTGCTGCAGGGCAAAACGCATATGCGCCCGCCGGATCACCATCTTCCGGGAGAAAAAGAGCAGCAGGAATACCAGTACGGTATAGATGATGTAGGCCAGCGGTGTTTTCCAGAACGGGGGCAATATCCTGATCTGCAGGGAAATGCCTTTCTCGTTCCATACGCCGTCCTCGTTGGCCGATTTTAACCGCAGGGTATAATTCCCCGGCGGCACATTGGTATAGATGACCCGCCTGGACTTCCCATCCGTTGTCTGCCATTCTTTATTAAAACCGTCCAGCATATAGGCGTAACGGTTCTTGTCTGCATTGACAAAGCTCAGCGCGGCAAAATCAATAGAGAAGTCATTCTCGTTATACCGCAGCCTGATCTCTTCTGTCTCGGGCAATGCAGCAGGCAGGATCACATGATTGTGCAGCTTTTCATTTACCCCGATGGTTTTATTGAATAATTGCAGGCTGGTAAAAACAAGCGGCGGCGCCTCCTTGTGTTGTTGTATATCCTCCAGCCGGAAGATATTGAAGCCGTCTGCCCCGCCAAATGCCAGTTCGCCGGTGCGCAGCTTCAGTGCGGCGTTGATGTTGAAAGCCCTGCCCTGCAGCCCGTCTTCCTCATCGAAGTTACGGCAGTGAATGGCGATACCTCCGGGCGATTGTTTAACCGTGATCTTGCTCAGCCCATTTGTTGTGCTTACCCAAAGGTGATGCGCATCATCTTCCAGGATGCACATAATGTTATTGTCTGGCAAACCATCTGCCATACGGAAAGTATGGAAGCGCTGCGTCTGCGGATCAAACACACTGAGCCCATCCCGGGTACCGGCCCAGATGTTGCCCCTGGCATCGCGCAGCAGGGAGCTTACATTATCATTGCCCAGCTGGTGGGTAGCCGCCAGGTAATGTACAAAGATGCCTTTGGCCTTATCCAGCACGTCAATACCATAGGCAGTACCTATCCACAGGTTGCCGTCAGCATCTTCCGTCATCGCGGAAATAAAGTTGCTGTGAACAGAGTTGGGCAGGTTCACATGATTATGGTAAAAGATGTTGTTGCCCGGATCAAAGCGGTCCAGTCCACCACCCAGGGTGCCTACCCAGAAATTGTTCCGCTGATCGCGGTATATTTTCCAGACGGTCTTGTTGGCCAGGCTGTTGGGATTATTGTCATCATGGCGGTAATGCGTGATCTTCCCATTGCTGAAGAAATCCATACCGCCAAAGTAATAGCCTATCCAGAGGTTCTCGTAATGATCTATATACAGGCTTAATACCACATTGCTGCTGATGCTGTTATTGTCTGCAGGATTATGCTGATAACGGGTAAACTTCCCGGTGCTGCGTTCAAAGTATATCAGTCCGCCGCCGTTGGTGCCGATCCACAGGTTGCCTTTTTTATCTTCTGCAAAGCAGTTAACATCATTGTAGGGCAGGCTTTTACTATCCGCATGTTTATGCCTGAATAAACCAAATTTCTTCGTATTCTCTGCAAAATAGCTGATGCCTCTTTTATACGTGCCGCACCAGATAATGCCGAGCGTGTCTTTGAACATGGCGTAGATGGCATTTTCCGCAACACTGCTGGCGTCTTCTTCCCGGTTCATCAGGAAGCGTGAGCTGAAGTCTGCTTTATTGATCACATTGATGCCGCCATGATCGGTACCGATCCATATCAGTCCCTGGTTGTCCTGTACAATGCTGTTCACAATGTCATTATTCAACACCTTGTCCTTGCTGAATAATCGTTTAACCATACCCGTGGCCGGATTGTAGTACACCACGCCGAAATCGGTACCCGGCATATAGATCCAGAGGTCTTCCTGCGCGTCTGCAAACAGGCGTAACAATAGTGGTGGCTTATGTATGAACCCGGTCGCCACATCTGCGGCGGCGGTTACCTTCCCGGTGCGCACATCCAGTATCTCCAGGAAACCATCCATGTACAATACGCCCAGCCGCTCCTGCCCTATCGTGCAGATGTCTGCCAGCTTTGCGTTCTTGTGGGACAATGCCACCTTTTGCGCCAGCTGGCCGCTGTCTAACCTGTATAAGCCCGAATCTGCATAAGCCACCCACCAGCGCTTAGGTGTTTCGCGGATGCAGGTTACGCCAAAAGTGGGCAGCCTGTTTTGCCGCAGCCATACCGCCGCATCAGCAAACTGCTCTTTTACGGGATCGTACAGGTTATCCCCGTTGCGGGTTTTAATATATATGCGCTTATTGGGCGCGGGGTAAATGCCGTCAATGTAGTCATCATTCAGCGAAAGAGAATCTCCCTGGCTGTGCCGGAAGATCTTGAAGCTATAGCCGTCATAGCGGTTTAACCCGCTCATGGTACCAAACCACATAAAGCCTCTCGCATCTTTGTAGATAGCGTTGATCTGGTTGTTGGAAAGCCCGTTATTGATGTTCAGTGAAGAAAACTCATAGGCAGGCTGTTGTGCATAGGTAATGTGCAGCAAAAGCAGTAACAGTGGAATTTGTAGGTAATATCGCTTCAACATGTATTGGTCCCTAAATCCAGCTAAATATAGCATTTTAGATAAAAGCTGCAATACCCGGTCTCGTCCAAATTTATTTGCAACATAGTTGCGATAATACTTATCTTTGTTAACCTATGACGAACAATTATGATTTTGATGTGATCATCACCGGCGGCAGTTATGCCGGCCTCTCAGCAGCCATGAGCCTTGGCCGTGCCCTGAGAAATGTACTGGTAATTGACAGCGGGAAGCCCTGTAACCGGCAAACGCCCCATTCCCATAATTTCCTTACCCGCGACGGACAAACGCCTGCCGGGCTGTCTGCCCTGGCAAAAGCGCAGGTGGCTGCTTATCCAACGGTCCGTTTCTATGAAGGCCTGGCCATCAGCGGCAGCAAAACCGACAGTGGGTTTGAGATCCGCACACAGGCGGGTGCGCGCTTTACCGCAAAGAAACTGGTATTTGCCTCCGGCGTCCGCGACATTATGCCGGATATTAAAGGCTTTGCCGAATGCTGGGGCATTACCGTCATACACTGCCCCTATTGCCACGGTTATGAAGTAAGACAGGAACGCACCGGCATCCTGGCCAATGGGGATGGCGCCTTTGAATATGCAAAACTGCTCAGCAACTGGACCAAAGACCTGACCATCTTCACCAACGGGCCTTCCATCCTGTCTGCAGAACAGGCGGAAAAGATCCGCAGTCACCAAATTAACATCGTTGAAACAGTGATTGACAGTTTTGAGCACGATAAGGGCCAGCTGCAGCAAATCCGCTTCAGAGACGGGTCTGCATTCCCGTTGAAAGCTATCTACGCAAGGCCGCAATTTGAGCAGCACTCAGATATACCTGTCAGCCTGGGTTGCGAGCTTACGGAACATGGACTGCTGAAAGTAGATGCGATGCAGCGCACCAATATACCGGGAATATATGCCTGCGGCGATAATGCCGGCGCTATGCGCTCCGTTGCCAACGCGGTTGCAACGGGATCCGCAGCAGGAGCGGTACTGAACAGGGAGATGATAGACGAAGCTTTCTGATGGGCTCCCCATTTTGTACATAAACAGGATCGGCCCTTAAAACGTTATAAATAGGATGGCATACCAGCAACCATGCGATGCCTGCAGTGTATGGCAACGCCGGCTGCAGCCTTGGAACGGATATTGAAGGCACATAAAGACGTTTTAAATCTTTCAACTATGCATACATTTCAGGTTCCATATTACCAGGGCACCCTCAAGGTGACAGAAGATCCGGAAAACCACTTTTCCGTAGAGTTCCCCCCGAGAAAACTGCAGATCCAGCTGAGGCAGGATAACGAAGGCGCCAATCACTGGTTTGAATCCGGTCTTGACAAGGAAACCGAAGAGTCCTACACGGTAGGTTTAGCCATAGAAAGGTACCTGAATAATAAAAAGTAAGCCAGCAATAGCAGTCTGACACCTGTCCCTACCCCCATTTTAATGATCTGGATCAAGATTTTTGACCGGGGGATCCTGTAATTTTACTGAAAAGTGATGTTATGGCGCTTCAAACAGGTGAACTTAAATTTACCGGCAGACTGGATACCGTGATCGGTTACCGCAGAAACGGGAAATACTTTCTCCGCAACATGCCGCACAAAGTAAGGCAGACGGCCGCGACGAAGCGTGCTGCCCGCCGCTTTGGCATGGCCAGCCGCAAAGGGAAGCTGCTGCGTAAGGCAGTCCGCCCCCAGCTGGATATGCGGTATGACGGCACATTGGTGAACCGTCTTAATAAGCTTTTTATCCAGTCCGGACCGGATCAGCTTCCAAACCTGCAGGGCTTCCACTTTAACCGCCATACCGGCATAGAAAAACTGTTCCTGGTCCCGCCGGTGCTCACCGCAAACGGCACCCTGCACATCCCCGCACAGGAACTGCTCCTGCAGGGCAATAATACCCATGTAGAACTACGCCTCATTGCCACCCGCATCAGCTTTGCTGAAAACCGGGTGATCAGTACCGAAGCTGCCAGCGCCATTATCGAACTGGATGAAGACAAGCCTTTTAACGGCATGGCCCTGCACGTACCGCTTGACGGTGAAGGCACCCTTATGGTCATATTGCAATACCGCTCTTTTAAAGCCTGTAACGGCGTCCTCACTCCCTCCGGCGACCGCCGCTACATGGCCGCTGATGTGATCAGCATGGAAGTACCTGCAGAAGAACTCAGGGAATCTGCCTTTACCACTAAAGCTTTTCGTAAACGTTTCGTGTTCCGTAAACGGGGTATTGCAGGGCAATATGCCGCAAATGAGACTTCTATCACGGGCAGTAACGCCTGTTCTGCTGTTACCGCAATCCGGGCTAAGAGATACTGCAACCCTGCAACACCTATCCCCTCATTACGAGGGCCAGGCAGCCCTGTGTAGCCTTCTGTAATACTAATAACATTTTATTCTTTTCCCTGCCGTTTTGAGCGCCCAGCTCCCGGGAAACCTATATCCACTTGCGCCAATAGCCCGCCTTTTCTACCTCCCAGCCACCACCTTTTATTTATCTGCCATTGCTTTTTTAACTGCTCAACCTTCCAACCAACCCCAAACCTCCAACTCCAAACCTCCAACTAACCTCAAACTGTTCTCCGCCTGAACGCCAGCTCAAGTCCACCTCAGCTCCACAAAGCATTGAGTTTCAATAGACATTTACAAGACGCTTACAAGACGTTTACCCGGCGGTTGTTTCATGTGGTAGCCGCATCAGTGCTTAGCGAGTGCCATGTAAGTGCAACAGCCGGGGAACACCCATCTACTTCACCAACGTAACCGTACCCCTCATCACCTGGGGCTGTCCGCTCCGGTTGGTAAACGCTGCCACCCACACAAATGTCCCCGTCTCTGCCAGTACACCTTTAAATTGCCCGTCCCAACCTGTTGCGGGATCATTGCTCTGGAAGATCAACGCGCCCCAGCGGTTATAAACCGTCAGGCGGTAATTGCTGACACGTTTATAATATTTGGGACGGAACAGGTCATTCACCCCGTCTCCATTCGGGGAGAACGCATTGGGAAATAACATCTCGCATTCATCACCTATTTCAATTTCCGCAGACAACGGGGCGCTCAGGCAGTTATTGCCGTCCCTTACATTGAGCGTATAAACGCCCGCAGCCAGGTCCTTAAACACGCTGTCGCGCTGCCAGCTGCTCTCTCCTGTACTGAACCAGTAAGGTGGTACGCCACCGCTGGCGCTCAGTGAGATCTTTCCCCGGGGATGCGCATCGCAATCCAGGTTATCCTTCGCTATCAGCGCTGCACTTAGCAGTGGCGGTTCCTGTATCACTGCCTCCGTACGCTCACTGCATTGCGCCGCATCTGTTACGGTGACGGTATACCGTCCGGCAGGCAGGCCGGTAAAACGGCCGGTAGTATTGCTAATGTCTTCACCCGCATCAGACATGATCGTGTACTGGTATCCGTTAGTGCCACCTGCCGCAGCAAACTGTAATTGTCCGTCGCTGATGCCGTTGCAGGTTACATCTGCATGTCCGCGCGTATCTTCCCGCAGTGTAAGCTGCGGAGGATCGTTCAGCACAGCTGATACAGATGGTGATATACAACCATAACTGTCTCTCGCCAGTATGTGATAAGTGCCCGCTGGCAGATTGGCCGCTATACTGTCCTGCCAGTTAAGCCCGTCGTCGCTGCTATACTGGTAAGGAGCGGTACCGTTGGCTGCAGCCGGGATGATGATACCATTGTTGCTGCCCGTACAGGAAGGCGGAGTAGCCGTTAACGTTAGTACAGGTTGCGGGCGGATGGTGATCTGTACAGCTGCCACTGTCACACAACTGCTAACGCTGCTCGATAACCTGATATAATACGTTCCTGATCGGCCGATAGCGGCCGGATTGGCTACCGGTATCGTAGCAGCGGCATCTGCCCAGAAGCTCAGTGTATATTGCGGTCCCTGGTCACGGTAACGGATAACCGCCGTACTGGCAAGATCTATTGTAGCGGGCGCACAAAGCGCCGTATCATTGGTTTGTAAGGTGAGCAGCGGCCATGGATGAATAGTTACCTGGACACTTGTGACGGTGTCGCATCCGGTATTGGTATTCAGCAGGCGGATATAATACCTGCCTGTCTGATCCACGGCCCGCGCATTGACCAGTGGGATGCTCAGCGCGGCGTCTGTCCAGTAACTCAGCTCGTATTCAGGTCCCTGGCTGCGGCTGGCAATAATAGCCGGACTGGTAATATCCACCCTGCCAGGCGCACAAACACTGGTATCGCTTGTGCCCAGTGTGATCACCGGCTGGGGGTGAACGGTTACCTGTACCGCCGCTACGCGCTCGCAACGGGTGTTGTTGTTGAATATCCTGATATAGTAAGTGCCTGATTGATCAATCGCGCGGGGATTAGCCACAGGAACAGTGGTAATGGGGTCAGTCCAGTAGCTCAGCTCATATTGCGGTCCCTGGCTGCGGTTGGTAATAATGGCAGCGCTGGTAATGTCAACGGTAGCAGGCGCACAAACAACGGCATCCGGTACTACTTCCAATACCGGCAGACTGGTACTGGTGGGAAAGAGCGGCATAAGATCCGTATTCATCACCATACCGGGTTCACCGTCTAATGCACCCCATTCTGTTCCGTTAGAGAGGCCGCGCATACCGCCTGCTACATCCGTTGCCGCTGCTGCCGTGCTGGTGATGATCACACCACCGCCTGCGCCGCCGCCACAACCATGCCGTGCCAGGAATGTTTCATTGCCCCCATCGCCTCCTCTTGCAGAAAAAGTGATACCAGCGGGCAAAGCGCCATTATACGCCAACACAATACTACCGCCTGCCCCACCGCCACCGGCGCCATCATCTGTGGATGGTCCTGCACTGATACCGTTGGTGGTGAAAGCGCCTGCGCCCGTGATTGTGTTGGCTGTGATCATAATAATACCGCCACCGGGACCTCCTCCCGTTGCGGCGGCGTTGTTCTGATGACCACCGCCACCGCCGCCGCCCATGATGATGCGCCCGGGTAAGGCCGTTTTTATGCCTTTGCCACCGCGTCCGCCCACATCCTGCGGACCAGAATATTGATATCCGCCTTTACCGCCATCGCCATAATTAGCAGCCCCGCCGCCACCTGCATTGTGTGCATTGCCACCGCCTCCCGCATTGGCAGGTGCGCCTCTCGAAAAGCTGCCGTTCTCATATCCGCCTGCAGTAGCAGCATAGGTGCCCTCCGGTGTGCCGGCTATCCCCTCTCCTTTTTCTCCGAAGCTGCCATAGGTAACACGCACATAGTCCTGTAAATTATAAGCGCCGCCGGCAGAATTGATCTTACCCGGCCGGAAGCCCCCTCCGCTGGCCGTGATCTCATGTCCGCCAATATCCAGCGTTTGCCATACATGAAAGGCCACAATACCACCCGCGTTGCCGTCCCATGGGGCAGCAGTTACATCAGCAGTTACAACAGCATTGGTATACACGGGTACCCGCACCACCTGGTAGGCAGATTTGCGGTTAGGAATACCACTCACCGCGCGGTAGCTGAATTGCAGGGGCGTAGTAAGTGTAAGCACACCGGCGGTAAAGCTGCTTACCTCAGCAAATTCAAATTGCCCGGAATAACCAAGGTCAAGATACCCGTTACCATCCGTGCCGTTACTGCCATAGGCGGGTGAATTCACCGCGTTGATCGTAGCATCCTGCATCTGGATGATCAGTATGCGGTCGCCCTGCAACAGCGGTCTGCCATTGCCGATAGGTGTACCGAGAGAGATCACAAGATCGCCTGCATTTACATTGTTCAGTGCGGGGTAATAGGTGTTCAACACCCCGGCGATGTTAGCGGAGGAGCCACAGGGGCCGTGCACCGGTTGGGGTAATTGTGCTTTAACAAGATGGCATAATAAAACTCCGGCCAGCCAAATGATACACTTAAGTTTTGCAGACATTATCTGGTACCCTTTCTCTTGTGAATAACATGATGAGATTGCTATTTCTCAGGTACAGGGAAAAGACATAAGTGGATCTCAGTAGGCTATGGTCGGGTGGATGGGGAACTGCTACGCGGGAGGCGGCCGGCGCTTCGGCAAGTAGGTGCGATGGGGAGAACGGCAAAGCTGGCGCATCAGTAAGTAACGTTGGAATTTTAGGTTATTATAAATATAGACAAAATTATCGAATGATGATTAGTTAAGATAAACGCTGGATGTATGTGATCGTACTTTCATGGATGCTCGGACCCGCCAACCGTAAAATAGCCGCTGCGGAGATTCATGTGCATTGATGAAATATAGCGTTTCAATCGCCAATTGCCGAAATAACGTTGGCGCTTTCTCACCGCTGTTCCGCTACTCTTCTCACAACCAGTTGGTTAAGCTATGGCCCGCTGCTTGCAAATCCTGTGAAAACAAATGTTATGATGTATCTTAAACAACAACTCTTCGCCGGAATACTGATGGCCACAGCAGCCATTCTTTCCGTAACGCAACAAACACAGGCGCAAACCATCAAAAACGTAGTACTGGTACACGGCGCCTTTGCAGATGGTTCCAGCTGGTCTGGCGTTGTTTCCAGGCTGCAGGCAAAAGGATACCGGGTGATAGCGGTACAGAACCCTTTAACTTCACTGGAAGATGATGTGGCCGCTACCAAACGCGCCCTTGCCCTGATGGATGGTCCTGTGTTGCTGGTAGGACATTCTTACGGTGGAATGGTAATAACCGAAGCAGGCAATGACCCCAAAGTGGAACGGCTGGTGTATGTATGCGCCCTCATCCCGGATGATAACCAGTCTGCCATGGATGTATTTCAACCCTATCCTGCCTCGCCGGGCAGTGCGGAGTTCAGGCCAGATTCATCCGGCTTCCTGAGCATGACAGCCAAAGGGATCAATGAACATTTTGCACAGGATCTGCCGCCCAAAGAAAGGAATATCATCTTTGCCACACAGGGCCCCTGGGCAATAAAAGCGACTACTGCAAAAATATCCACCGCTGCCTGGAAACAGAAACCCTCATGGATGATTATCGGTACGGAAGATCATATGGTCACTCCAGACCTTGCACGCGCAGAAGCGAAAATGATCAATGCCAGAACAACAGAGTTGAAGTCCAGCCATGTGCCCATGGTATCCATGCCTGAAAAGGTAACGGCTGTTATTATGGATGCTGCAAAGTGATGCCATATGTGGCGGAAAACTTTAACTTATGAAATACAGTAATAGCTTGTTCAGGCAGTAAAAAAAAATATTGCGCAGGATTGTCCGGTTTTCGGTTTCCGGTTGTTATACCTATATAAGCAAATCGTAAACCACCTGTCAATCCCATAGCATGAACAAGATAAACAACAAGGTAAATAATGCCACCCCTGATGAGCGGATCCATTCACTGGAGAAAGAACGCGGGATCCTACTTGCACTTGGAGACGATATCACGAAGATCAGGGAAAAGGACGATCTGTTAAGGTTCTTTTCATCCAGGATCAGGGAACGCTATCCGTTCTCGCACACCATTGTTACGCTGATTGAGCAGGAAGCGCAAACCTATGCCCCCTTCCTGCTCGATCATGCGTCTTCCGCTATCCGGTACCATGCCGCATACCCTGCAATGGTAGCAGGTCACTTTTCACTGAACGAACCCTTTATTCAAACCGTACTGGCCAACAATGCGCCCACCGCTTTTATACTGGAAGATGTAATGGATGAACCGGATAGTCCGCCCTATCTCAGGGTGAACTATGAAGGCGGTATCAGGGAGATCCTGATGACGCCGCTGAAGAACCAGGAGCAGACTTTTGGCTTTCTGCACATGTATGCCAAAGATACCACCAGTTTTACCAGCGAGTTCAAAGAGATCATCGGTAACCTGGCTTTACAGATCTCTAATGCAGTCATGAACATCATCAAAAACGAAGAGATAGCGCACGAAAAATGGCTCAATGAAGTATTGCTCTCCCTGAGCAATGAGATGGTAAAGGTACGCGACCGCCAGGATCTCCTCAGGATCATCAGCTCCAGCCTTCGTGAAGTGATTGGTTTCTCTCATGGGATGATGACCGTGATGGACGAATCTGCCGACCATTACAAAGCATGGCTGATCGATGCGGAAGCCCGGCTCATGGAGCTGACAGACTCCGGTGACGCACTCTATATTCCCACTACCACAGAAGACGGCATTTACGACATTGCTGCGCTCTACTACAAACCACTTGTCTTTGATATGCAGCTGTTTGATCCTGACAGCACACCGTTGTGGTTCAAGCTGCATTACGAAGCAGGCGCCCGTGAGATGATCGTAAAGATCCTTGGGTGCAACGGCTCTTCCAAATACAGCCTGATACTGTTTGCCGATAAGCCGGGCACTTTTAAAGAAGAAGCGGCAAATATCATTCAGCGTATATGCAGCCAGCTTTATACGGCAGTCAGCAACATCGCCGCTAATGAAGAGATACGTGAACGGGAAAACGAAAAGTCCTTCCTGCTTGATTTCAGCAGTGATATTGCCGCCGTAAGAAGTAAGGACGATCTCTCCTACGCCGTAAATAAATGCCTGAAGAAACTGAACATGCCCCTTGGCTATGTGATATTGAAACGCAATGAGGAACAGGGCATCCTGCAAACCTATATCCACGATGGCAGCACTACTGCAAATGATCATCAGTATGCAGCAGATGCCCCACTGCAGAAAAGAGTGCTTGACAGCGAGATACCCCTTCTGTTCAGCGTAACTGCGGAACTGAACAAGGGCGTTGATTGCCCCCACCTGCGCTCCTGGAAAAAGATGGGCATCAAAACCATGGTAGGTACGCCCCTGCGAACAGGTGATGAAACACTGGGAATTTTCTGGCTGGGGGTGGATGAAATGAATATACCGCTGCTGCAGGGCATGTGCGACCAGATCTCCGTTGCCATGCACAACATCATGTCCAATGATGAAATATTGCGCAGGGAAAAGGAACAATCCCTGCTGCTGGAATTCAGTCATGATGTATCCAGGGTGCATACAAAAGACGACCTGAAGCAGGCCATCTCCCGCCTGCTGAAAAAAATGTGGAATACAAAGCTTATCATGCTCCGTATTATAGAGGATGATGGTGTTACACTCAGCGCGTACATCTATGATGAAAACGTGTTTGACCATAACCGCGGGCTGTTCCATTCACTGGCGGCAAAGACTTACGACATCACCGAGAGAAGAAGTGCAAGGGTACTGAACAGCGATGGGCCGGTTATCTTCAACGTTGCAGAAGAAACGCAGGTAAACGATGGCTCCTTTGCACAGCTATGGAAAGGTATGAACCTGACCAATGCGGTTGGGGCGCCGCTGCGTGCAGGCAATGTAGACCTGGGCATTATCTGGTTGCTGACCAATGAGATCAACCTTACCATCCTCCGGGGGATCTGCGCACACATCTCCATCGCGGTCTCCAATATCCGCGCCAATGAAAAGATACTGGCCTATAAGCAGAAACTGGAAATGGAGAACGATTACCTGCGGGAACAGATCAAGACGATCTACAACTTCTCAGAGATCGTAGGCAGCGGCGCAACAATGCAACGGGCGTATCACCTCATGTCGCAGGTGGCAGACACCAACTCTACGGTGTTGTTACTTGGTGAAACTGGCACCGGTAAAGAGCTGATCGCAAGAGCTATCCACAATGCATCATCCCGTAAGAACAAGCTGATGGTGAAAGTAAATTGCGCAGCCCTCCCCGCCCACCTCATAGAAAGTGAGCTGTTTGGCCATGAAAGAGGCGCTTTCACCGGCGCGGTAGATAAACGTATCGGCAAGTTTGAACTGGCCAACCATAGCACCCTGTTCCTGGATGAAATAGGCGAAATGCCCCTGGAACTGCAGGTGAAATTACTACGTGTATTGCAGGAACGTGAGCTGGAAAGGATCGGCGGTAAAACCACCATTAAACTGGATGTGCGCATCATCGCTGCTACCAACCGTAACCTCGAGGCCGAAGTGCAGGCGGGCCGCTTCAGATCAGATCTTTACTACCGGCTGAACGTATTTCCCATCAACCTGCCGCCCTTAAGAGAACGTCCCGAAGATATTGAGCAGCTGGCCTATTCTTTTCTTGCCAAATTCAGCAAGAATATAGGCAAACGGGTTACCGGCATATCTTCCGGGGTACTGCGGGAATTAAGAAGCTACCACTGGCCCGGCAACGTAAGAGAACTGGAACACCTGGTAGAAAGAAGTATCCTCTTGTGTGAAGGGCAAACGCTGACAGAGATCCATTTACCGGGGCAGACGCTGCAGGCCAACAACGGATCATCACCGGAAGAGCTCCATGGAAACGGCACACTGGAACAGATGGAAAAAGCCCACATCATCGGTGTGCTGAAAAGATGCAGTGGTAAGATATCCGGTGCGGGCGGTGCTGCCGAAATACTGGAGATACCAGGTACTACCCTGCACTCAAAGATGAAGAAGCTGGGCATATCAAAAGCAGACTACTTTACCAGGTAACGATATTTCGCCAGCAGCGGAACAATTCTCTTAATACCGTGAAAACAAAACCAGTGCTATCTGCATAAATGATTGACTAAAAGTGAATTACCCGCTGGCATCCGGCTTGCCAGTTACTACATGAATTACAAACAACAATTTTTTAACTCCTGCCTTTCACAGGCAACTTAAAAAACAGATCATGAAAATAGTAGTAATTGGCGGTACCGGGCTGATAGGCTCGAAAACAGTGAGCAGGCTGCGTGCACTTGGTCACGAAGTAATTGCAGCATCACCTGCATCAGGTGTTAACACCATCACCGGCGAAGGACTGGCCGAAGTTATGACAGGGACAGATGTAGTGATAGACCTGGCCAATTCTCCCTCTTTTGAAGATAAAGCTGTGATGGAATTCTTTGAGACCTCCGGCCGCAATCTCCTGGAGGCTGAACGTGCAGCCGGTGTTAAACACCATATCGCTTTATCGGTAGTAGGAACTTCCAGGCTGCGCGACAGCGGCTATATGCGCGCTAAAGCGGCACAGGAATACCTGATCAGGACATCCGGTATCCCCTACACCATCGTACATTCCACACAATTCTTCGAGTTCCTGGGCGGTATTGTAAAAGCAGCAGGAGAGTCAGCCAGTATCCGCATCACATCTGCACTCATTCAGCCCATCGCATCAGATGATGTAGCAGACGCCATGACGAAAGTAGCTATAGGAGATCCCCGGAACCGCATCGTTGAGATCGGAGGACCAGAGCAATTCAGTATGGCCGGACTGGTGGAAAACTATCTGGAAAAAACAAATGATAACCGCACGGTGCTTACAGATGACGAAGCGCCCTATTTCGGCGCCATTCTGGAAAAAGATTCACTGATCCCCGGCCCGGATGCCCATCTTGGAAAAATAGACTTCGAAACCTGGTTCGCCACACAACCAGTGAAGGTGTAAACGCGCATCCTCCACACTTACTTTCAGGACCTGCCATGCGATGCATGTAAACGAAGATGACGGGTGTCAGCTCGTTGCGGCTATTGTATATGGTTTGCGCTTTCCACCCGTTCGCGCATGATTCAGCCTAACGCCGGCACTACCAGATGGTGACATCCGGTCAATAACGTAACGACACATCAACGCCTGGCAAGTCTGAAAGTACAACAACAAAAGCCCTCATTATTCATATTAAAAACAACAAACACAATGCAGGAATTCCTATTAGTGATCCACAGGGATCTGACCAGCGCCAACCCGGCTCCCAGTCCGGAACAAATGAAAGAAGCCCTCAAACCCTACCAGGACTGGATAGCCGGTATCGCTGCGCAGGACAGGTTAGTCGCCCCTCCCAGACGATGGGATGTAGACGGCCGTGTGATCAGGCATGAAAGGTCAAAAGATCATGTATTCAATGGTCCCTACGCCGAAGGAAAGGAATCTATCGGGGGATTATTCCTGATCAGGGCAAAGGACTATGATGAAGCAGTAGCGATCGCAAAAGGCTGCCCGATCATTAAGTACGGTGCGATAGTGGAAGTAAGAATGGCAATAACAGCAGCCTAGAGCGTTTAACAGTTTGAAAGTTTAAAGGTTTGAAGGGGTCCTGCCATGGTGGGGCACTTTCAAACCTTTAAACTTTCAAACGTCTAAACTATCAGGCTCCTGATGTAAAACACAATGGGCATTGATGCAAACGCAATGGGGATGATGATGGCAAAGAGCCAGACGCCAATAAATTTTATGGCCGGTAAATATCGTTTATGGGAAAGCCCCACCGTACGGAAGGCACTTTGAAAGCCATGATACATATGATAGGCAACGGCCACCATCGCTACCAGGTATAACAGCACATACCATAGCAGGCTGAAACTGTGCGTCACAATCCCGTAGAGATCCTTAACACGCACTATTTCGATATTGTTTTCCGTGCTCACCGCATATTCAAAATGGGGAGACACCGGCGTGTATCTGGCAACGGTCAGCACACCGCTGAGCAGGTCTTTCCGGTATTCAAGGAAGCCAACATCGGTGAACATATAACGCGCCCAGAAATTGCTCATATGTATCACCAGGAACAGGAAAATAATACTGCCCAGCAAACCCATATTCAGTGATGCCCACTTCACATCTGTCTTAGGGGCAACGGCATATTTTACCGGGCGGGATTGCCGGTTCTGTACCGTTAATATCAGCGCATAGAGCGCATGCACCAGGATAGAGATATACAGCCCGTAAGCAATGATGGTCACCGGCACGAAATGCGTCATGAAGTGCGCATAGATATTGAAGGTGTAACCCTGATCACCGGCAAACAGAGTGAGATTACCACCCAGGTGAACGATCAGGAACGAACAAAGGAACAGTCCCGTCATCGACATGATCAGCTTTTTGCCGATGGAGGAACGGAAGAATTGCTTAAAGTTTATCATATAGCATAGTTTGAAAAAGCAGGGTAAGCCAGCTTCGCATAGAAGCCGGCCTGATTGTATGATGACGCAAATAACTACGGACGGTTTTCCTGGTTCTCAGACCGGAAGATCATTCTCAATGCCTGGTCTCTGGTAGCATAAGCTATCGCCCAGTTATACAATGTTTTAATCTTGTTGTTATAATTGACCAGGGAGACCACATGTATAAAAAGCCAACCCAATAAACCTAAGAGACCGCCTAAATGCACTTTGTGCTTGAAAAGGTCGGCTACAGCATACTGCCTCCCGATAATCGCCATATCTCCCCGGTCAAAATATTTAAACGGCTTTGGTGCTTGTCCCTTAGCGATGCGCCGCAGGTTCTTTGCCAGGCTTTTGCCATGCTGCAGCGCAGGCTGCGCCAGCTGCGGGTGCCCCTTGGGATACACCTTGTCCGTAAACTGTATACTGATATCGCCTATCGCATAAATGTTATCATAGCCCTGTACGCGGTTAAATGCGTCGGTGATCATCCGGTTACCCTTACCGATACTTTCCGCTGCAATGCCCTCAAAAGTATTTGCAGTAACACCGGCTGCCCATATAAGGGTTTTAGCCGCTATTACAGACCCGTCAGACAGCAGTACCTGGTCGTTCTCAAAACCATTAACATGCATATTCAGGATGATCTTTACCCGCAGCTTGTGCAGCTCTTTATAGGCTGCCTCATGGGTTTTATTGCTCATGGGCGCCAGCAGGTAGGGCGCACCATCCACAACATAGATATCGCCGGTGGCATTTCTGAGTTCCGGGTAATCATGCACCAGGATATATTTCCTCATTTCTGCCAGCATACCGGCAACTTCTACGCCGGTGGGCCCTCCGCCGGCTATAACAATGGTCAGTAAGCGTTTTCGTTCCTCCGGGTCTGTTGCCCGCGCAGCCTTTTCCATGGTCTTGATCAGCTCATTGCGCATGTAGAGGGCATCATCAATCCCCTTCAGCGAGAAGCTGGTTTGCCGGATCTTTTCATTCCCGAAGAAATTGGTGTGAGAGCCGGCGGCAAACACCAGTATATCATAGTCCAGTGTGCCGCCATCGCTCAGGTAAAGCTGCCGGGCGGTTGTATCCACCTTTAACAACTCTGCCATACGGAAAGCAATGTCCTTCTTACGGAACAGCTTCCTGAAGGGATAGCTGATGCTGGAGGGTTCCAGGAAGCTGGTAGCCACCTGGTATAAAAGCGGTGTAAAGTAGTTATAGTTGTTCTTGTCAACTAAAGTAATGCTGTAATGTTTGTCGCGATACAGGTGCTTAACAAAGTTAAGTCCGGCAAAACCGCCTCCGATCACAACAACGTGTTGCCTGTTTTCCATCTTAAAAGCGTTTCATACTTTAATAACAACCGGAAAGCTGTTGCTGGACAAATTATTCCGTCCTTTTTTTCATTCAGACAAGAATATCATTTTGCGGCGCCAGTGGTGCGGGCAGCACCCTGTCTCCGATCATCTGCCGCATTTCAATTTCAATAGTCCGGCAGATCTGCGAGATAGGTACATCATTGGGACTACCCTCAAAGGGATTTTCCGTGCTTTCTCCTACCTGTTCCAGCGAGGTGTACAGCCAGGAGATCAGTACACTGAAAGGAATAACCAGCCATATCATATGGCCTTTCATCAGGCCGTTCATGGTGCTGTTCAGCTTGTCGAACTCATGCAGCAAACCGAATGGCAACAGGAAGCAGAATATCCTTACCAGGATGGTATTCATAATGGAATACTGCCTCGGGTAAGGCGTGTTTTTGAAAGACTCGCACAATCCCTGCTGGGTATATAAATTACTGATCGACCGTTGCATCTCCATGAATTGCTGCAGTAATATGGTCTGGTTGTCATAAAGCGCCTGGATGTGCAGCCCCTGGAGAGACAGTATCTGTGCGGCCTTGTTCCGTGCAGCGGCAATATAGGCCAGATCTTCTTCCTGCAGGTATTTTGCCAGTTCGGCATCCACCGTTGTTTGTCGCTCGGGAATGGCATAATATTGCTGGTATTCGCTGTTAGCCATGTTATCCGTCACCTCCCATATACGGTCTTCCCGCAGTTGAAAACGGAGAGCCGTGAGCCAGGCAAAATGACGGTTATACAATACCCTTGTTATATCAGGATCATGCAGGTAATCGCGGCTCAGAATAGCCCATGCCCTGCTGCCGTTGATAATGTTGGTCCAGATGCCCCCGGCGGTCCAGGTACGGTTATAAGTGAGCGAGTTCTTGAAACCAACGATAAAAGCGGTGGCGGTACCCAGCATGGCAACTACGGTCCATGGAATAGCCAGCCATTGTAATCCCGCCAGGTGATACAACAGTACGGGCACCACACCCAGTACAAGCAGTACGTATAGATTTCTCCTGGTCCAGTATATAAAGTTGCTTAATTTATAAGATTTACCTACGTGCATATAGTTGATGGTTTATTTCAATACCCGGCAGATCGTCCAGCCTTACAAAATCATCGATAAACTCTACTCCTTCGGTAACATTCCGTTCATGTACCGGCTCCAGGGCAGTTTGTACTGCAGTGGTGAATGACTGGATGTTCCTGTTTGCAAAAAGATCCTGAAAGATCCGTGAAAGTGAGAACATATGACTGATATTTTGGATGATGAAAGAGATGATTGCACAGCATATTTGCAACCGCCATGCCATCACAGTAATTTATTGATTTATAGCAGATTGAAGCAGTCTATAAGAATGGCACAGTTACGATATATCGTAAAAAACAAGCGCTTCCGCTAAATATAGTGGAGGGATAGTATAGGATACATGCTATACGATAAACGGTTATATTAGACGCTTGACTAAATTCCACGCCTTAAAAATGAACAGGTTATTTTCTGTAGTACTGGCGCTTGGCTGCTGGTTGTACACTCAAACCGGTTATGCTCAATCCGCCCTTTCCGCTGTACCGGGCCGTCCATGGAATGCCAGCTGGATTGTGCCGCCCAATGAGCCGGGCAATGCCTATGGGGTATATTATTTCCGGAAAAAGATCGACCTCGCTGCTAAGCCAGCACGCTTCATCATCCATGTCTCCGCTGACAACCGGTACAAACTGTATGTCAACGGTACGCTGGTTTCTTTAGGACCTGCACGGGGAGATACCTATTACTGGAATTATGAAACGGCAGACCTGGCGCCCTATCTTACCGCAGGCAGTAATATAGTGGCAGCGCTGGTGTTTAATGAGGGGGAACATCGTCCCGAAGCCCAGATATCGGTAAGAACCGCCTTTATCATTCAAGGCGATACGCCCGCAGAAGAGATCCTGAATACCGGCGACGCCTGGAAATGCATCCGTGATCAGGGCCGCCGGCCCGTTACCGGCTTCTTTGCCGCCAGCACCGGTGAGTTCGTGGATATGCACCAGTCTGTTAAAGGCTGGACAGCTGCTGATTTTGACGATAGCAGCTGGCCCATGGCTGCTAAGTTGTTCCAGGGAAATTTAAAAGGGCACGGTGATGGCCTGGCCTGGATGCTGGTACCTTCATCCCTGCCCCAGATGGAGCTGACCTATCAACGCATTCCCCTTTTGCGCAAAGCAAACGGGATCACAGTTCCTTCCACTTTTCCGGCCACTAAAACCACCTTTACCATCCCTGCTGACACAACAGTTTCTTTCCTGCTGGATCAAAGCTACCTGACCAACGCCTACATTGATCTCAGCTTCAGCAAGGGTAAAAATGCGGGCATTTCCCTGCGCTATGCAGAATCGCTTTTTGATGACCTGAAAAAGTTTGGCGACCGTAAAGGCAACCGCAACGACGTGGAGAACAAGGATTTTAACGGGCGCAAAGACAGCCTGGTATCTGATGGCAGCGCAGGCCAATCCTATACAACATTGTACTGGAGAACTTTCCGTTACATTCTTGTAACGGTGCACACACAGCAGGAGCCGCTGGTGATAGACGATATTTCGGGCGTATTTACCGGGTATCCTTTCACCTTCAATGCCGCCTTTAATACCGGCAATACCGAGATCAAACAGATACTGGATATAGGCTGGAGAACCGCCCGCCTCTGTGCCATGGAAACCTACTGGGATTGTCCCTACTATGAGCAATTGCAGTACATTGGCGATACACGCATACAGGCGATGATCAGCTATTATAACAGCGGTGATGAAAGGCTGGCGCGCAATGCACTGAACCTCATGGATCACTCACGTATAACCGAAGGCGTTACCCAAAGCCGCTGGCCCACCCGCAGTACGCAGATCATATCCACATTCTCCTTGTGGTACATTGGCATGCTGCACGATTACTGGATGTACAGGGCAGACAGCAATTTCATAAAAGACAAACTGGCCGGTGAGCGCGCGGTGATGGATTTCTTCAGCCGGTACCAGGGGGCAGACGGTTCTCTCATCAACCTCCCTTACTGGAATTTTATTGACTGGGTAGGCGGTAAAGGATGGAATTTTGCCATGCCGCCCAAAGGTACAGATGGCGCATCTGCCATCCTGGATCTGCAATTGCTGCTGGCATATCAATGGGCAGCTGAGCTGGAAGCCGGTTTGGGAATGCCCGCTTACGCAGCGCTATACCGTGGCAAGGCAGCGCAGTTAAAACAAACCGTCCGGTCAAAGTACTGGAATGCCGCCAGGAAACTTTATGCAGACACCAACGAAAAAGACGTTTATTCACAGCACGCCAACTCGCTGGCCGTATTAGCAGGCCTGGTTAACAGGGAAGACCTGCCGGCGCTATGTCAGCAGTTGTTAAACGATCGTTCCCTGACGCAGTGCACCATTTATTTTAAGTATTACCTGCACCTGGCATTGGTAAAGGGCGGTCTTGGAAATGACTACCTGAAGTGGCTGGATGTGTGGCGTGACAATATCAGGATGGGGCTGACCACCTGGGCAGAAGTATCAGATCTGCCTAACAGCCGTTCCGATTGCCATGCCTGGGGCGCCAGTCCCAATATTGAATTCTTCAGGATCGTACTGGGTATTGATACGGAGGCGCCGGGCTTCCGTAAAGTAAAAATCACCCCCCATCTCGGAGCGCTTACCAATGTAAGCGGAGAAATTCCGCATCCCAATGGAAAGGTGGCCGTGGCATATACACTCAGCAATAATAAATGGAAAATTAAGATTGTGCTGCCCGGGGAAACGACCGGTACCCTGGTGTGGAAGGAGAAGAAATATCCGTTAAAGGCAGGAGAGAATTTGCTGGAGATCTGACAGATGACAGATGTTGTATAAAAAGATGTTGTATAAAAGGTCAGGCGCTGCCTGGCCTTTTATATTCGGGGAAATCGAATTCCCGGCGGGCGTTCTAACTTCTTCCTCTGTACATGCATCGTTTACGTTAAACGCTTGCTGTCCGTCTTTAGTTATAATATGGCAGGAGATGATGTCCCATGTATAAAACAAAAAAGGCTCAGCAGTTGCTGAACCTTTTTGTGACTCCGTCAGGATTCAAACCTGAAACCTTTTGATCCGTAGTCAAATGCTCTATTCAGTTGAGCTACGGAGCCATTCCTCTTTTCATTTTCCCGGTGTGTTACCGTTCGTTTGAATTGGGATTGCAAAAGTATGCGTTTTTTTGAAACTTACAAATACTTTCACCAAAATTTCTGCAATTTTCTGATTTACACTTACTTTTACATCCGTAATTAAATATGTAAACGCAGCACTGGCAAGGATTCTAATTATCTCAGTATGAAAATACAGCTTTGGAGTATAGGAAAAGATAATGATCCCTACATCAGGGATGGTATCGCCGTTTTTCAGAAACGTTTACAACATTATGTGGACTTTGAGCTTCGCCTTATCCCTACGGTTAAGCAGGCCGCCAGCCTTTCCATTCCGGAGCTCAAAAAACAGGAAGCCCGGATTATTAATGATATGCTCCAGCCACAGGATTACCTGGTTGCGCTGGATGAGCATGGTAAGATGATGACCACCCTGCAGCTGGCAGATTTCCTGCAGCAGCGCACCAATGCAGGTACCCGGCAACTGGTGCTGCTGATAGGCGGCGCTTTTGGAATAGACCCGTCACTCCTGCAAAGGGCCCAGCTTAAATTGTCGCTTTCTTCCCTTACATTTCCGCACCAGCTGGTAAGACTGATTGTTACAGAGCAAATATACCGGGCCTATTCTGTGTTGCATAATGAGAAATATCATCATCAATAGTTACATTTACATTTTTAACAGCATAGTGTTTTTATGTTATCATTGAGTTTGATCATTATCATTATCACCTGCGTAATTTCCATTATGTCCTTTAACAGGCCCGGAGAAATTGATAAGCTGAGTATGTGGCCCTATATGGTGAAAGAACATAAGCAGTATTACCGCTTTATAACAGCAGGCCTGGTGCATGCTGACTATATGCACCTGGGTTTCAATATGCTGACCATGTGGTTTTTCGGCAAATACATTGAGCTGATATTCCAGGATCTATTTGGGGGTAAGTTGTACTTCCTGCTGTTTTATGTGCTGGCCCTCATCGTATCAGATATTCCTTCCTATTTCAGGCACCGCAATAATTATGGCTACCGTTCTATCGGCGCATCAGGCGCAGTATCAGCGGTGGTATTTGCCTTTATACTTTTCCAGCCCTGGGCCAAGATCGTAGTATTTGTGATCCCAATGCCGGCTATTATCTACGGTGTGCTTTTCCTGGGTTATTCGGTGTATATGTCACGCCGCGGCGGCGATGGTATTAACCATGACGCGCACTTCTGGGGCGCCGTTTTTGGCGTTGTTTTCCCATTGGCGATCCGGCCCGAACTGGCAGGATATTTTATTCAGCAGATCAGTTCCCTGGGCAGATAAGCCGCTATTCCGTAGGAATATACGCAAAGCGGGCCTGGCTCACAAATTCGGGAATGTAGCTGGTCCAGTAAGTGGCGGATAACAATCCATTCGCATTGAAGAAAAGGCTGCGGTAGTGATTGGGATTACCGTCATTCAAACGCTGCCAGTTTCCGCGGGACATCCGTGGCCCGTCTGTATATGCATCATAGGCGCTGGAAATGTTCAATCCTATCATATGGCTGAGGTTCAATGACAGGAATATGTTGGGACCTGTATATTCTTCGTATATCCTTCCACATTGGCTGAGGCCTGCCCCCCTGCAATAGGTAGTATAATTACCCTGCTCATAGATAGATAATGAACTATCCCCTTTGACAAGTGGTGTATACGTCAGTACCGCTGTATCGCCAAGGTATGAAAACTGGCTGCTGTAACGAATGCCCGGTGTATCGGCACTGTCGTAGTAATATGTTTCAAATAAATAAGGCAGGGTGTCATTACCGCTGTAGTAGAGCCGTTTAAGGGTCGTAGCGCGGTTGTTGCGGTCAAGTGTTTTTATTTCCGCCATCCGCCGGTTTGCGTCGTACTGAAAGGTGTCTTTACTGACCAGTACCAGGTTCGTTGTGTCGTCCTGCGTGGAGGAAGCATAGTTCAGCTGCAGCGATGGCTTATAAAATTCATTGTACCGGAATTCCGTCACCAGTTTGAAATAATAAGGCTGTTCCAGGACAGCATCGCCATAGGCAGTCACCTCAGTAATGGCAGACAACAGCCAGGCAGGTTTGGTGACAGGTCCGGGAACGTCGGGCCGCGGTTCCTTGATACAGGCGCTCAGGCATAATAACAACAAACCAGCGCTTAGCAGGCGTTTCTGAAGTGGTAACAGGGTGCTCATAACAAAGTGGAATTTTGAATACAGGTGAGCACCAAAATTAGGGTAATCGCGATATATTGCCAGTACTGGTTTCAGTACTTTATTCCTTGTCCGGTATCATTTCCAGGTATAGTATTTCTCTTGTGCCTTCGGTGATCTTAAAGCGGTCATCTATCCGCATACCAACGATCCATACGATCCGTTTTGCAGATTCCAGTACCCACAACTGTTCCTTTTGGGGCAGGGATAGCTTCTGGTCTATGAAGAACCGGCTTAGTTTTTTCTTTTTGTCCATTCCCAGGGGATAGAAATAGTCGCCCTGTTTCCAGCGCCGTAATACCAGCGGATAGCGGATATGCTTGCTATCCAGGCAGGCGATGTGCGCGGCAGACGGAATAGTGCCCAATGTATCCTTTTCCTGCAGGCGCAACTTTAAATGTGCGCCGGGGATATGTACATGCCGCTGTTCTTTTTCTATTGCAAGAAAATCTGCCTCCTGCGGTGCCTGCGGTGTGATCAGCAGCCATTGCCGGTTACGGATAATACGATGGCTTGGTGTGGCTACATATCGTCCCGATTCGCTTTGCAGCAGATCCAGCACCTGGCTTACCTGCGCAGGCGTAACACCAAAACTTTTGAAAAGCTCATAGGAGATGGTATGCAGCGGCCGGGTTTTCTGCAACTTGAGCACGGGCACCATAAAAGTAGTTCCCTTTTGTTCCAGCAGCCTTTTCCTGTGACGGACAACCGCTTCCTGGTAAAGCAGTTCGGCCTCCCTGACCCGGGCAATGGTGCCGGCCATATGCTGCACGGCGCCCGGATATGCTTCCTGTATAGGCGGCAATACCCGGTGCCGGAAGAAATTACGTGTGTATTTATCCGTTATATTGGAGCTGTCTTCCACAAATGCAAGCGTGTGTTTTTCCGCGTAAGCCAGTATCTCCTCCTTTTGTGCAAACAGCAGCGGCCGGACAATAAAACCCTGCCTGGGTAATATACCATGCAGTCCTGCCAGGCCGGTGCCTTTGCAGAAGTTCATCAGTACGGTTTCTACATTATCCTGCATGTGATGGGCCGTGGCAATAAACGTGTAACCGTGTATGTTCCTGGTATCCTCCAGCCATTCGTAGCGCAGTTCCCTGGCAGCCACCTGGATGGATACACGATGTGTGGCAACATATGCGGCGGTGTCGAACCGGATCTTGTGTACCGGTACATTATAGGCGGCCCCCAGTCTATCCACAAACTGCTCGTCCCGTTCCGACTCCCTGCCCCGGAGCTGGAAATTACAATGGGCAATGGCAAAAGACAAACCGGCGGCATGGAACAGGTGGGCCATTACTACGGAGTCTGCCCCGCCGCTTACGGCCAGCAATATCTTTTCTCCGCGCGAGAATAACTGTTCCCGCTCAATATATTCCCTGAAACCCGTTAATAGGTCTTGATACATAGTCAGTGCTTAATACATCAGATCTTCGTGTGCCGCCTGCAGTTCATTATAGGCATGCTTATCATTAGCGGCTTTTGCAACAGCCATTCCCTTTTCATAAATGCTACAGGCTGCGTCCTGCTCCCCTGCCCTTTCCAGCAGCTTGCCCAGGTGGTAATAGGAACCAACATATCCGGGCTCCCGTTCCAGTACTTCCTCGAACAGCCGGCGGGCGGCATCATCATCATTCAGCTTTATATATTCCAGCGCCAGTGCATGTTTCAGAAAGCTGTCATCCGGGCTGCTTTCCAGGAATGCCTTCAGTTTTGAGATCCTGTCCATCGGTGGTTTTATTAGTTAATAATCCGTTATATTTGCTGATACCGCTTTTTCCAAACCAAACAGTTTTAAGGTTATGAAGATATTAGTATGCATCAGTAAAACTCCGGACACCACTGCAAAAATAGCTTTCACAGACAACAACACGAAATTCAGTGAGGCGGGTGTACAATTCATCATCAACCCCTACGATGAATGGTACGCACTGGTACGTGCACTGGAGCTGAAGGAAAGCCTGGGCGCTACGGTGCACCTGGTAACAGTAGGCGGTGCGGATACAGAACCTGTGATCCGCAAGGCGCTGGCGCTCGGAGGAGATGAAGCATTCCGTATAAATGCGGATAGCCAGGATAGTTACTTCATCGCAGCCCAGATTGCAGCCCATGCAAAGCAGCAGCAATATGATCTCATCTTTACCGGGAAGGAGACCATTGACTATAATGGCTCTTCCATAGGTGGCATGGTAGCGGAATTGCTGGATCTTCCCTATGTATCCATTGCAGCAAAGTTTGATCTCAATGGCAGCACGGCTACCGTTAACAGGGAAATAGAAGGTGGTGAGGAAGTAGTACAGGTAGAGCTGCCGGTAGTGGTATCCTGCCAGAAAGGAATGGCAGAACAGCGGATTCCCAACATGCGCGGTATTATGGCTGCCAGAACCAAACCCCTGACCGTAGCAGAGCCCGTTGACATTACGCCGCTTACCGCCATTGCCAGCTTTGAACTGCCCCCGGCTAAAGCAGGCGTTAAACTGATAAGCCCCGACAATGTGGAAGAACTGGTAAAATTGTTGCATGAAGAAGCCAAGGTGCTTTGATCCCCACTTGTTCCTTTTAAAATCACGTTTCAGGAAATCTAAAAAATTCGCAAATGTCTGTTCTCATATTCGCTGATCAATCACAGGGTAAAATAAAGAAAGCTGCGTTTGAAGCCGTTTACTATGGCGCAAAAGTAGCCGAAGCATTAGGCACCAGCGCTGCAGCAATAGTGCTGGGCGAAGTAGACAACGCAGAGGCGGCTGCACTAGGCAATTACGGCGCAGGAAAAGTACTGCATGCTGCAGATGCAAAATTGAATAATGCTGACAGCGGCGTTGCCGCAAAGGTGATCATAGCTGCAGCTGCACAGGAGAATGCCCAGGTGATCATCTTCTCTCATAATTTTGATGGCAGGGCTATTGCGCCCAGGGTGGCTGCAAAACTGCAGGCCGGACTGGTAAGCGGCGCTATCAGCCTGCCGGATACCGCGAATGGTTTTGTGGTAAAGAAAACAGTGTTCTCCGGTAAAGCCTTTGCCAATGTTAATATTACTTCAGCCCAGAAAGTGATCTCGGTAATGCCCAACACCTTTGCGCCGGAGAAGATTGACGCAATGGCTACGGTTACTCCTTTCCAGGCCCCGGTAACAGATGCAGACTTCAAAGTAAAAGTAACCAAAGTGGAAACCGTAAGCGGGGAAATACCGCTCACGGAAGCCGAAACTATTGTAAGCGGCGGCCGCGGACTTAAAGGCCCTGAAAACTGGGGACTGGTGGAAGACCTGGCAAAAGCCCTGGGCGCCGCTACCGCCTGTTCTAGGCCCGTGGCAGACTCCGGCTGGCGGCCGCATCATGAGCATGTGGGGCAGACCGGCCTCACCGTACGCCCCAACCTGTATATCGCCATTGGCATTTCAGGGGCTATTCAGCACCTGGCCGGTGTAAATGGCAGCAAGGTAATAGTGGTGATCAATAAAGACCCGGAAGCGCCTTTCTTTAAAGCAGCCGACTACGGTATTGTTGGTGACGCATTTGAAGTTGTGCCCAAACTGACAGCGGCGGTTCAGCAACTGAAAAAATAAGAGATACAACAGGGCAGTTGACAGGACGGTCATTCTGACTGTCAATTGCCCCTGTAAACTGACAACTTGTTTTTTAGATAGGGAATATTTTTCTAACTTCACGGTCTTACAAAATTATCAGCGACAACGCGAGACAGATAACAGATATGAGAAAAATAGAACTGGAAATAGTTGCTTTATCGCACAGCATTACGCAAACACATTCGTACGCCGTGGTATTGGGGGAAGTAAACGGCCTGCGCCGCCTCCCTATCGTAATAGGAGGGTTCGAAGCCCAGGCAATCGCTGTGGCGCTGGAAAAGATGCAACCCAGCCGCCCTCTTACGCATGACCTGATGAAGAACTTCATGAATGCCTTTAATATCGAACTTTCTGAAGTAGTGATCAGCAATCTGCAGGAAGGCATCTTCTATTCAAAGCTCATCTGTAATAATAATGACGAAACCATAGAGATCGACTCCCGGACTTCAGACGCCCTGGCCCTGGCAGTACGATTCGGTTGCCCCATCTACACCTATGAGAATATCCTCAACAGCGCAGGTATCCTGCTGGACGATCCCACCGGTAAAAAGAGTAATAAACCTACCACTCCCACTATATCAGAGCATGAAAAAGGCGTAGAAGACGATCTGAAAGCCATGAGCCTGGAGGAGCTGAACACCCTGCTGCAGGAAGTACTGGAACAGGAAGACTATATACGCGCTATTGCCATTCGTGATGAGATCAACAGCCGGAAAAGCAAGTAATCAATGATCCGTCTTCCACTTTGGAATTAGGTAGTTGGTTTTTGGAATCTGGCATTAGGAATTTGGTATTTTTTCCATGATCATTTTTCCCAACTGTAAAATAAACCTGGGACTTCACATCCTCCGTCGGAGGACTGACGGGTTTCATGACCTGGAAACGGTGTTCTATCCGCTTCCGCTGACAGATGCCCTCGAAGTGCTGTCAGATACTGCGTTACAATTCGCCAGCAGTGGTATACCAGTACCCGGAAATGAACAGGACAATCTATGCCTGAAAGCCTGGCGGCTGTTAAAGGCAGATTTCCCGGATCTGCCACCGGTGAAGATCCATTTGCATAAGCATATCCCTATTGGTGCCGGACTGGGTGGCGGATCGGCAGATGCGGCTTTCATGCTGCAGTTGCTGAACGATAAATTCCGCCTGGGAATAAGTGATGAGCAGCTGACAGCTTATGCGGCCCGCCTGGGTAGCGACTGCGCCTTCTTTATCCGCAACCAGCCCTGTTATGCCACCGGCCGCGGAGAAGTGCTGGCGCCGCTGGAGCTGGACCTCCGTAATTATTCCTGGCTGCTGATATTCCCCGGCATTCATGTCAACACCGGTTGGGCATTCAGCCAGATCACCCCGCGGGTACCTGAACAGCAGCTGCAACAAAGCATTCTGCAACCGGTAGAAGCATGGAAGGACCTGATCTATAATGATTTTGAAGCGCCTGTATTCAGCGCACACCCTGTATTGGGAGCAATAAAAGCACAATTATACGAGGCGGGGGCATTGTATGCCACGATGAGCGGCAGCGGCTCTGCCATGGTAGGCCTCTTTCCTAAAAACAAAATAACCGGCGCCTTGTGGGACGCCGGCTACCGGGTATTTAAAATTAGCTGATTCGCTTATTTTACCTTTGCCACGAGATTTTTGAAAGTCTCAGGCTCATTCATAGCCAGATCTGCCAATACTTTACGGTTCAGATCAATGTTCTTTTCAGACAGCTTGTGAATGAATTCAGAATAGGTCAGGCCTTCAGCGCGAACTGCTGCGTTGATACGGGCAATCCACAGCTGGCGGTAATTCCTTTTCTTCAGTTTACGGCCTACATAGCTATAGGTAAGGCCTTTTTCCAATACGTTCTTGGCTACGGTATATACATTCTTTCTCTTACCGTAGAAGCCCTTGGCTTGTTTTAATATCTTCTTCCTCCGGGCCCTGGAAGCTACTGCATTTACTGAACGAGGCATATAATGCTTTTTTGATCAGATTAATAAATAAGATTATAATTAACGGAGACAGAGCATCCTCTTAACCAGGTTCAGGTTAGCATCACTAACCAGCGTACTGCCTCTCAGGCTGCGCTTTCTTTTGGTGGCTTTCTTGGTCAGCAGGTGACTTTTGAAAGCTTTATACCTTTTGATCTGTCCGCTCCCGGTCACCTTAAAGGTCTTTTTCGCGCGGGAATGAGTCTTTACTTTGGGCATCTTACGTCAAATTTGGTCTGCAAAGGTAGGGAAATATTTGAATCTACATGCATAGCACTTAAATAATTTATTCACCATCTCATTTCCACCTTTTCATGTGGATAACTTTTTCCTGCGAATTTATACTTTTTTGGACTCCGGTAAATAATTGACAATCAAATCTGCCTTCTGCCTTTTTGCTTGGTGACATCTTTTGTAGATGCCTTTTTGACATACACACATTTTTTATTTTGTATATTATTCATAATTTTAATTCCAAAATAGTATAATATTTTATCCATATCATATATTATTAAACCGTTGAACACCGAGCCTATGAAACTAGTTTACTTATCTCAAAATGCCAGCCCACGGAGGGTTGCAGCGCTTTTTCGAATTGCAGAAACCATTCAACCAAACCCGTTCCTCCGCGCCTGAAAAACGCCGGAATGATGTTTTTTTAATCAATTGATTCAGCAAGATGAAAAAGATAATAGCCCTCCTATATCTGTTTATTTTAAGCTGCCTGGCGATGCCGGCCTTTGCACAGCAAATGAACGCACCTGCCAGCGTATGTACCTCTATGGGGGAAACCAATACCCGTTTCGGCACATTCAGCATTTCTAACTATGCTGGTTCCAGAACCCAGTGGGATATATATAAAGGAACCTTAGCCACGCCGGCGGTTCTCGGAACAGATTATAGAGTATTATATGGTATTGTAGGCTCGGTTTCGGCAGGTGGCACCACCGGACCCGGTGGGGTTGCGACTTCATCGACCAATAACCGCTCTGTTACTATAGAATTCCTGACACCGGGCAACTATATAGTTAGGGCACGGACTTATAGTAATAATGGCTCCACCCTACAAAATGATATTAGAAGGAATGTAGACGTGGTAGACTGTCCAATTGAAGTCTGTAAAGGTACTAACACCTCCGGCAAAGACTTTATAGAAACATTTGGATTAGCGGCTCCCGGCGCGCAGTTACCATTAGACCCGGCCAGAGGAAGCATTGAGTATATTTACCAGAGTACTTACGGCCTAAACGATAACTACTACTCCATTAGTAGCCGGATGCGGCTTCGTAACGAATGGGACGAATCTCTCGATCATACCCGTGACGGTAGCGGTGGCCAGGACGGTGCCATGCTGGTGGCCAACTCGGCAATAGAAAAAAAGGAGTTTTACCGGAGAGAGGTGCGGGGCTTATGTCCTGGTGCCGTGTACAACTTCAGCGCCTGGTTCCGTAATGCCAACGGTAGAGGGGTGTTGGAAAGCACCTGTCAGGACAACTATATATATGCCGGTGTTACCTTTGAAATAAAAAATTTAGCTACTAACGCTATTCTGGCCACGTTCAGTACCAATGACGTGTCTATGCCCCTACAGGATATCAGTGCTGATCCCAACCACGGATGGCAGAAATATGGCGGTACCTTTAAAACTAATCCCAACGCCACAGCCCTTACCGATGTGGTTCTGGTTATCAGGAACAATAATCCCGGTGGTTGCGGTAACGATATTGCCATAGATGATATTGAATTCAGATATTGCGCACCTAATATCTTTGCTTTCTTCGACGGCCAGAAAGACCAGGAGGGCGGTGAATATACTATGTGTGCAGGCGCAGCTACTAACCTTACTTCTGAATATCAGCCGAAAGGGTATTTTTCAAACCCGGTATACAGATGGGAGTACAGTGATGACGGTACCACATGGGTTAAGATTGTGGGTGATGGTGACGGTCTTACCGGCTCCACTACAGACGTACTGCATTTTGCCGAGGATTCAAAATACCTTATCGGAGATCCTGTAAACATTACCTACAAATGGTTCAGGTTGACGATTAACGAAGGTACTGCCAGCAACCTTGGTTGTGAGCAGCCTTCAAAACCTATAAGAATAGAACTGCTGCCCAATCCAAAGATCACGGTGTCGGGCGCACAGATTTGTATCGGCGCAACAGCCAAGCTAACCGCGTGTTGTGGATTTGATGAATATAAATGGCGATGGCCCATGCCCGTTGCTGCAGATAGTACCTACGGCGATGAGATAGACGTCTCCCCTACCGTAACAACAGAATACGAAGTAATTGGCCGTAAGGATTATGGTGCAGACCGTACCTGTTTCCGTACAGCGGTTGCGCCCGTGATTGTGGATGACATGCCGATCGTTCAACTGAACCTGACAGGCCCCAACCCTATTTGTCTTGGCCAGTCCGTAACACTGGAAATAGATCCAGCCAACTTAGCGTATGATATTGAATGGAAGCCTACCGGAGATATCGGTAATACCACCACACATACGCCAACCACAGTTGGACCCAATAAATACAATGTAGACGTTACCAACGGAGCATGTGTTGCGAAAGATAGTATCATAATTAATGTACAGGACAGGCCCAACCTGACCTTGGGTACTATTCAGCCTTCCTGCCGCGACAACGGTCAGTTCAGTCTGCCTTACACCAACCCGACCGATAATCCGGCCAGGTACGATATCAGGACCGTAGGGCCTAACGCAATGCCTGGTTTTACAGCCATTAATAACATGGCACTGCCAGCTTCACCGATAGCAGTGAACTATCCTACCGGCACAGCACCTGGTACCTATACTTTCGAACTCACGGTAAGGAACCCCACCCTTTCCTGCGAAAGAGTGATCCCGTTCTCCGTAACAGTAATGGCAGGTTCTACACCGCCTACTGGTATTCTTAACAGCAGCCCTGCTATTTGCGTAAGCGGCTCAACTACGCTGACCGTACAGGGCGGGAGCCTGGGTACAGGCGCCCGGTGGGCATGGTATGCCGGTGGCTGCGGTAGCGGTCCGGCACTTGGTTATGGTCCTAGTATTACCATTAATAATATAACCAGCACCACCAATTTCTTCGTTCGCGCAGAAAACACTACCACAGGTCCTTGTCCTGCTACCACCTGTGCAACCACTACCGTAACGGTGTATGCGATGCCGAATAATGCGAACGCAGGTCCCGACCAGGAACATTGCGAGGTGCCGTCATTTACCATGGCAGCTAACGCTCCTACCCCAGCCGGTGCAGTAGGCACCTGGTCAGTTGTAAGCGTTACCGGTACCACCGCTGCCAATATTATTATAGCAAACGTTAATCAGCGTAATACAACCGTAACAGTACCCAACGGCGCCAGCGCCACATTACGCTGGACCATCACCAACGGTACCTGTACCAGCACGCCGGATGATGTGGTGCTGACAAACCACAGGCAGCCAACTACGGCAGCAGCAGGTCCCGACCAGAAAGCGTGTAATGTTACTTCATTCACCCTCGCTGCCAATACGCCCACTGTAGGCACCGGTGCATGGACTACCATTTACGGCGGCAAAACCGTTGCTAATCCAAACAGCCCGACCTCAACTATAGCAGTAACACCCGGCGACTCAATCATACTGCGCTGGACTGTTACCAATGGTAACTGTCCGCCCAGCACAAGTGATGTAACACTGGTAAGTTACCGTCAGCCTACTACCGCAGCTGCTGGTCCTGATCAGAAATTGTGTAATGTAACATCGTTCACACTGGCGGCTAATAATCCCACTACAGGCACCGGCAGATGGACTACCATCTACGGCGGCAAAACAGTAGCTAATGCAACCAACCCAACTTCTACTATTGCAGTAGTTCCTGGTGATTCTATTATACTGCGCTGGACTGTTACCAATGGTAACTGTACTCCAAGCACTGATGATGTAACACTGGTAAGCTATGCACAGCCAACTACAGCAAATGCAGGTCCCGACCAGAAATTGTGTAACGTAACATCCTTTACACTGGCTGCCAATACGCCCACTGTAGGCACCGGCAGATGGACTACCATCTATGGTGGTAAGACAGTGGCTAATGCAACCAGCCCAACTTCTACTATTGCAGTAGTTCCTGGTGATTCTATTATACTGCGCTGGACTGTTACCAATGGTAACTGTACTCCAAGCACTGATGATGTAACACTGGTAAGCTATGCACAGCCAACTACAGCAAATGCAGGTCCCGACCAGAAATTGTGTAACGTAACATCCTTTACACTGGCTGCCAATACGCCCACTGTAGGCACCGGCAGATGGACTACCATCTATGGTGGTAAGACAGTGGCTAATGCAACCAGCCCAACCACTACTATAGCAGTAGTTCCCGGTGACTCTATCGTATTGCGCTGGACCATTACCAACGGTTCCTGTACTGCCAGCATAAACGATGTAATACTCGTAAGCTATGCACAGCCTACAACCGCTGCTGCAGGTCCTGATCAGAAACTGTGTAACGTTACATCCTTCACACTAGCGGCTAACAATCCCACTGTAGGCACCGGCAGATGGACTACCATTTACGGCGGTAAGACCGTAGCTAATCCAAACAGCCCGACGTCTACCATAGCGGTAGCCCCCGGTGATTCAATCATACTCCGCTGGACCGTTACCAATGGTAACTGTACGCCTAGCACCGATGATGTGACCCTGGTAAGCTACCAGCAGCCTACAACCGCTGCTGCAGGTCCTAACCAGAAACTGTGTAGCGTAACCTCCTTCACACTGGCAGCTAACAATCCCACTGTAGGTACCGGAAGATGGACCACCATCTACGGCGGTAAAACAGTGGCTAATGCTACCAGTCCAAACACTACTATTGCAGTAGTGCCAGGCGACTCCATCATCCTGCGCTGGACTGTTACCAGCGGGAATTGTACAGCAAGCACCGATGATATAACACTGGTAAGTTATGCACAGCCCACAACCGCTGCTGCAGGACCCGACCAGAAACTGTGTAACGTAACCTCCTTCACACTGGCGGCTAACAATCCCACTGTAGGTACTGGCAGATGGACCACCATCTATGGCGGTAAAACAGTGGCTAACGCTACCAGTCCAACCTCTACCATAGCAGTTGCTCCTGGCGACTCTATTATATTGCGCTGGACCGTTAGCAACGGTACCTGTCCGCCAAGCACAGATGATGTGACCCTGGTGAGCTATGCACAGCCTACTACGGCTGCTGCAGGTTCTGACCAGAAACTTTGTAACGTAACATCCTTTACACTGGCGGCTAACAACCCCGCTGTAGGCACCGGCAGGTGGACTACAATCTATGGCGGAAAAACAGTGGCTAATGCAACCAGCCCAACTTCTACCATAGCAGTTGCTCCTGGTGATTCTATCATTCTGCGCTGGACTGTTACCAATGGTAACTGTACACCAAGTACTGATGATGTGACCCTGGTAAGCTACCAGCTGCCCACCACCGCAGCAGCTGGTCCCGACCAGAAGCTGTGTAACGTAACATCGTTCACACTGGCGGCTAACAATCCTACTGTAGGTACCGGCAGGTGGACTACCATCTACGGCGGTAAGACAGTAGCTAATGCAACCAGCCCAACTTCTACAATCACAGTAGTTCCCGGGGATTCTATTATACTCCGCTGGACTGTTACCAACGGTAACTGTGCAGCAAGCACCGATGATGTAACATTGGTAAGCTACGCACAGCCTACAACCGCTGCTGCAGGTCCCGACCAGAAAGTGTGCGGCGCCACTTCTTTCACACTGGCGGCTAACAATCCCACTGTAGGTACCGGCAGATGGACCACCGTCTACGGTGGTAAGACAGTGGCTAACGCAACCAGCCCAACCTCTACCATAGCAGTTGCTCCTGGTGACTCTATCATACTCCGCTGGACCGTTACCAACGGTAACTGTGCGCCAAGCACTGATGATGTGACCCTGGTAAGCTACCAACAGCCTACTACGGCAAATGCTGGCGCCGATCAAAAACTGTGTAATGTAACATCCTTCACACTGGCCGCCAATACACCAACGGTAGGTACAGGTATATGGACAACAGTATATGGAACAGCTACGGTAGCCGATCCATCGAGCCCAACCACTACGATCACAGTTACGCCTGGTGACTCCGTAGTGCTGCGCTGGACCATATCCAACGGTGCAAGCTGTCCGCCAAGCTCAGATCTGGTAACGCTGGTGAGCTATGAGCAACCTACTACCGCCGCTGCTGGTCCTGATCAGAGACTGTGTAACGTAACCTCCTTCACAGTGGCTGCCAATACACCAGCGGTAGGCACCGGCAGATGGACTACCATCTACGGCGGTAAAACAGTAGCTAACGCAACCAGCCCAACCACGACTATTACCGTAGCCCCCGGCGATTCCATTATACTGCGCTGGACCGTTACCAACGGTAACTGTACACCAAGCACAGATGACGTAACGCTGGTAAGCTACCGCGTAGCTGCACCTGCTGCTGCTGGTCCCGACCAGAAATTATGTAATGTAAATACATTCAACCTCGCTGCTAACGCGCCAAGTGTTCCGGGCGCCACTGGCAGATGGACCATTTTATATGGAACACCAACCATCAGCAGCCTCACTGATCCGAGCGCTACCGTAACTGTTGCCATAGGCGACTCCGTGGTATTGCGCTGGACGATCTCTAACGGTGTGTGCGCTACCACAACGGATGATGTAACATTGGTTAGCTACCAGCAGGCAGCAATCGCTACCGCCGGACCTGATCAAAGCCTGTGTAACATTTCTACCTTCACCATGGCGGCCAACGCACCAGGTGTAGCTACTGCTATCGGTACCTGGACGAGGGTATTTGGTAACGCTACCATCAGCAATATCCACGACCCTGCCGCTACTGTAACCGTAGCCGCCGGCGACTCCGTGATACTGCGCTGGACCATTACCAACGGCCCGTGCCCTGCAACCAGTGACGATGTGGTACTGATCAACAACAGGCCGCCAACAACAGCAGCAGCTGGTCCTGATCAGCAACAGTGTGGTAACGGTACCTTTACACTGGCTGCCAATGCACCCACTGTAGGCACCGGCAGGTGGTCAATTGTTAGCGGTACTGCCACTATCGCCAACGTAAACAGTCCCACCACGACTGTCACCGTACCTGCAGGTGGCACCGTAACACTGCGCTGGACTATCAGCAGCGGCGTGTGCCCCGCAAGCAGCGACGACGTAATTCTTTCTAACCTGAACCCTGTACTGGGTAATACTATCAGTGCAGATCAAACCATATGTCTGAACGAAGCAGCGGCGCCTTTAGGCGGCGGTACGCTCAGCGGCGGTAACGGTACTTATACCTACCAATGGCAGCAGAGCACCGTAAGCGCTACCACCGGGTTTACCAACATCCCCGGTGCTACCAACGCCACCTATGCGCCCGGCACGCTGACACAAGACAGCATCTGGTTCAGAAGGATCGTTAACTCCGGTCCTTGTATGAACAACATCAGCAACGCCGTGAAGATCATGGTGATCACCAAACCGCCGGTAGTAGTGTTCGTACCTGGCCCGCTTACTGTAAATTGTAAGCTGGGTATGGACTACACCACCCTGTTTGGTACACCGCAATTCAGCCATACACCTTATACAGGAGAACAGCTGACCGTTACCTTCACGGATGCTTCTACCATCAACGGTTGTGTACGCACCTTTACCCGTACATGGACCGCTACAGACCGATGCGGTATGACCACTACGGCTTCGCAGACCATCACCGTGGTGGATAACCTGCCGCCGGTGTTCCAATCTGCCGCACCAGCCAACATAACAGTAAACTGTGACGCCATCCCGGCTCCGGTGAACCTGACCGCTTATGACAGCTGCTTCGGCGTGATCACCGTAACACCAACAGAAACAAGACAGAATATTACAGGCGCCTGCGCGAACAACTATCGACTGGTGCGCACCTGGACAGCTACCGATGGCTGTAACAACAGCGCAACGCTTACCCAGGTAATAACAGTACAGGATACCACCCGTCCGGTGTTCACCGTTACACCGCCCAGGGATACTACTGTGAACTGTAACTCAATTCCGGCTGCAGCTACACTGACTGCTACCGATAACTGTACACCAGGTGTGATCACAGTAACGGCAACAGACGTACGTCAGAATATACCGGGCGCCCAGTGTGCAGACTACTACCAGATTATCCGTACCTGGATAGCCCGCGATGAATGTGGCAATACCGCTACCGTAAAGCAAACCATTACGGTACAGGACACTACCCGTCCGGTATTCTCCATACCGCAACCGGCTGATGTGACAGTGGATTGTGATAAGGTACCTGCATGGCCGGTGGTGACAGCTACAGATAACTGTAGTCCCAACGTACAGGTGGAAACCAGCGAGCAGCGGACCTCCCTCCTGCCTGCCTGCGCCAACAACTACCGTCTGATCCGTACCTGGACGGCCAAAGATAATTGTGGAAACACTGCTACCATGCGCCAGATCATTACTGTACAGGATACTACCCGTCCGGTGTTCACTATAGCTCCGCCAAGGGATACCACTGTAAGCTGTGACGCAATTCCGCCTCCGGCAAACAATGTGGCTGCTACAGATAACTGCGCCGGCAATGTGAAGATCAGCCGCTCACAGATACGCGAAACTATACCGGGCGCTTGCGCCAGCAATTATCGCCTGATCCGTACCTGGACAGCTACTGACGAATGCGGTAACACTACAACCGTTCGCCAGGTGGTGACCGTAACCGATACTACCCGTCCGGTGATCGCTCCGGCTCCGGCAGACCTGGTGCTGAACTGCGGTGATTCCATCCCGGTAGCGCCTGTGTTAACGGCTACAGACAATTGCGATCCTGCCTTCCCGAAAAGGGTAACTGTAGTGGAAGATCCTTATGTAAAAGATCTCTGTGCCGGTTATACTATCATCAGAAGGTGGCGCATAGCAGACGCCTGCGGCAACCAGGCAACAGAAAGGATACAGCGTATTACCGTGAATCCTTGTCCGAAACCAGTGCTGGATCCGACCCTGCCGATGAACTGCTCTGATAATCCGAGCTTCACCCTGCAGCTGACCAGCCAGGTTAACAATCCTACCTATATCTTGGTAGGCGTAACACCTGCCAACGCAGTACAGGTGCCATTAGCACAGAAGAACGCAACATTTAACCTGAATAACGCCACACAGGCAAGCTTCATCGTACAGGACGGTGTAACCGGCTGTATCTCCGATACGGTGGTATACAACCTGCAGTACAGCAACAAGCCAATGGTGAACCTGGGTAACGATACCGCTTTGTGCGGTGGCAACAGCCTCATACTGGATGCCGGTGCAGCTAACTTTGGCTACACCATCCGCTGGTCTACCGGCGAAACCACCCAACGTATCCAGGTAACCAGCGGAGGCACCTACTGGGTAAGTGTAACAAACGGTGTGTGCGTAACAACTGATACTATACATGTTGAGCTGATACCAATGCCGCTGGTGAACCTGCCCGATGCATCCATATGCCGCGGACAGAGCGTAAAACTGGATGCGTTTGTAGATGGCGCTTCCTACCTCTGGAGCACAGGCGCTACTACGCCTTCCATACTGGTAAGCACCCAGGAAGAATTCTGGGTAAGGGTAACAAAACGCGGCTGTATCACTATCGATACCGTGAACGTAACAGTAAATCCGCCGCCGGATATCAGCCTGAATCGCGACACTACGATCTGTCCTGATCAGTCTATCATGCTGACCGTGAACGTAAACAATGGCGGCAGCATCCGCTGGGCAACCGGGGCCACCACTTCTTCCATCGTGGTGAACCAACCCGGCCTGTACTGGGTAACCGTAACAAGGGATAACTGTATGGTGAGGGATACCGTAAATGTGCGCCTGCAGCCTGGCATCAACGTAGAGCTGGGCCCCAACAGGGAGATCTGCCCTGGCAGCAGCATCACGATAGACGGTACCACGCAGGATGCTATTTCTTACCTGTGGGATGATGGTGATTCCAACCCTGTGAAAGCCTTCAACGCCACCGGTAAATACAGGCTCGCGGTAATGGACAGGTTCTGTCAGCGCGTATTCATGGATAGCCTCAACGTAAGGGTAACCTCCACACCGTTCATTAACCTGGGCAACGACACCATGATGTGTATCGGTGAAACGCTGAGATTACGTGCAGATGGATCCAACATCACCAGGGTATTGTGGTCCGATGGTTCTACCGGTCCGTTCCTCGATGTTACCAAAGCAGGTACCTACTCCGTAACCGTGTTCAACGATTGCGGCAGCTATACAGACCAGATCACCGTGGATTATACCCAGTGCGATCCGAAACCGACATTCCCGAATGCGTTCTCGCCCAACAACGATGGCCGCAACGACTTCTTCAGACCGGTTGTACGCGGACCAATGTACGAGTACGAGCTGCGCATCTTCAACCGTTGGGGTGAGCTGATCTACCTGGGCCGTGATAGCAAGAAAGGATGGGACGGCAGATACCAGGGCCAACCTGTGGGTGTAGGCACTTATGTATGGTGGCTCACTTACAAGAAAATGCCAAATGGTAACCCGAATATCATCAAGGGTGAAGTGACCGTGATCAGATAATCTGAACATATCTTCAAAAAGAGGGATTCCATCTCATGTGAATCCCTCTTTTTTGAGCATACACATAGTTAATTTTAATTATTTAATATTATACTAACATGATGGTTTATTGCCTGAGCACTTAGGTCGTTTTGATGAGGGGGACACTATGCCAACAAAGAATTCTATCATAGAGGAACCAGCTACTCTCTGACCGAAATAATTATTTGTTTTTCGTAATACTTCAGACAAGTGACAAGATTATCAGCCTTCCTATGCCTGATCATGGCTTTTGTGAGTACTGGAACCGTATTGGCGCAGTCGTATATCAATGCGCCCAAAATAGTTTGTACAACGGTAAAGGATAACGAGCGTTACGCAACTGTGAACGCCGGTGTAACCGGTGAAACAGTCACCGACATCCAGTACACCATTACCCCGGGTATTGAAGGAGTAGACTATAGAGTCCTATACGGCAGTATCAATTCGGTACTTGCCGGAAATCCTTCCATAGTCATCGAATTTCTCAGAGACGGCAATTACTCGGTGTCTGCCACGATGAATACCCCATCCGGTCCGCAAACAGCAGGGCCGGCTTTCGTCCGAGCCTCCGCATGCCCCATGTCTGATTGTAAAGGCGTTAATACATCCAAAACATTAGCTGGCTTCGAGGAAGATTTCGGCGTTACTGCAGTTCCGCTGGAATTATCTCCTACAAGAGGCACTACTGAATTTACAGCAAATACAAGCGGTCCACTTAACCCTAACGAATATTGCATCCAGAGCACCACCAGCGGGTTAAACCCCGACTGGGTAGTCACCGGCGATCACACCAGGAACACTGATGGCGCTATGATGATCATTAATGCAGACGCCGCGCCCAACATTTTTTACCGCAGGGAAGTAACGGGTTTATGTAAAGGCGCGATCTACAAATTTGGCGCGTGGTTAAAGAACATCGATAGTCAGGCTTACTTTGATAATAATGGTTGCGGCGGCAATTACAGCAACCCGGGTGTTACTTTTGAGATCCTGGATTCCGTAGGTGCTTCCGTATTGGCCAGTTTTAACTCCAACGATCTTTCTGTGCCCTTCCAGGCTACCCTTAGCAATAACGGCTGGCAACAAATGGAGTTCAGTTTCAAGACCAGTCCCGGCGTAAACCGTGTGATCGTACAGATTAAGAACAATGCTTCGGGCGGCTGCGGAAACAATATCGCGATAGACGATATTTACTTTGCCTATTGTACGCCTTTCATTTATTCATTCTTTGATGGTCAGACAGACCAGGAAGGCGGCGCCTATACCATGTGCGCCGGTTCTCCTACCAACCTGACTTCCGCTTATACGCCTTCCGGTTATTTTACCAAACCGCATTATTTCTGGCAATACAGTCTTGACGGTGCAAAATGGACCACTATTTCCGGTGATGGTGATGGTGTAACCGGCACGGCTACTTCTGTATTGAGTTTCGTGGAAGGCGCTCTGCTGCTGGAAGGCGATCCGGTAGTGCCTACAGTCATTTATTTCCGGCTGCAGATCTATGAGGATGGTAATACAGAAGGTTGCGCAGCGCCGTCCAAACCTATAAGAGTGACCTTATTGCCCAATCCTAAGGTAGAGGTACCGGATAACGAGATCTGTATAGGCGATACGGCCATACTAAAGGCGGAGGGCGGCTTTGATGAATACGTCTGGGATCTTCCGCTGGATACCATTGCAGAAGAGGTGCATGTATGGCCAACAGAGACTACGATCTATGCTGTTACGGGTTATAAGGAATATGGCGCCGAACGTACCTGTTCCCGTACCGGAGCAGCCATAGTAGTGGTTGATGAAAAGCCTGAACTGGACAGCGTTTCCGGTCCTTCCAATATATGCCTGGGCGAGGAAGTAACACTCTCTATACCTTCGGCGCTTGGTTTATATGATGTACAATGGACACCCACCGGCGACATTTCTACCGAGATTACACATACACCGGCAACACCGGGCACAAGTACCTATGCCGCAACCGTCACCAACGGTATGTGCGTGGTAACCGCCACGAAAGATGTGCTTGTGAATGATATACCCGTTGCCAACGCCGGTGCCGATACCATCCGGCAGTGTAACAATGGAGATTTCATCATGGCAGCCGTACTGGCAGCCGGCGAAACCGGTAAATGGAGCATTGCAGGTCCTGCGAACGGCGCCGTTATCGGAACAGACGACGATCCTATGACTCCTATAAATGGCCTTGGCGATGGGCAATCTGTTACATTGGTATGGTCGGTTCAAAAAACCGCGAATACCGCCTGCACAAGCACAGATACTGTAGTACTGATAAATGTAGCAGCGCCCATTTCCAGCCTGGCCGGTCCCGATCAGCGCCAATGCGGCACGCTCGACGTGTTCACGATGGCAGCCAACACCGTACCTGCGGGGGCAAACGGCCGCTGGACACTGGAACAGGGAACCGCCACGATTGCAGATGACACCCAGCCCAACACCACGGTAACGGTAACCGGTATCCAGGATGTCATACTCACCTGGACTATCTCCAACGCTGTCTGCACAGGCACTCCCGACACGGTGATCCTCAGCAAGAAAAATGCACCGGGTATCGTACTGAACGCCATCCCGCCGTCCTGTAACGGCAATGCGGTGATCTCCCTGCCCTATGCATCCGTAAGCGATAACCCGACATTGTTCAATGTAAGAGCAGCAGCCACCAACGTGATGCCGGGCTTCACCGCCACGGTAGACAGCGCCCTGGTTGCTTCTCCGTTAAGGTTCTCCTACCCTGCCGCTACGCCTGCAGGCACCTATGATTTTATCTTAAACATCAGTAACGGCGGCCCCGGCTGTGCTGCAGATGTGCCCTTCTCCGTAGTGGTTGAAGACGCTTCTGTAGCCCCCACTGCTATCACTGCCGACAGGCCGGAACTTTGTGCCGGCAGCGATGTCACGCTCAGCGTACAGGGTGGCAGCCTTGGCACCGGCGCCAACTGGGTATGGTATGCAGGCAGCTGCGGTGGTACCAGCATTGGATCCGGCGCAACAATTACTACCACCCTTTCCAAAACCACTACTTACTATGTGCGCGCTGAAAGTGCTGGGGCCTGCAGTACCACTTCCTGTGCGTCTCTTCAGGTGGCCATTGTAGACAAACCACCGGTAGTAACCTTCACACCTCCTGCACTTACGGCAGCATGCAGCCTGGGCAAGGACTATACTACACTGTTCGGAACACCGCAGTTCAGCCATCTGCCCTATACCAACATGCCGCTGACCGTAACCTTTGCAGACCACGCACTCGTGAATGGCTGCGATCAGACGCTCACACGTACCTGGACCGCTACCGACCAGTGCGGGTTCAGCACAACGGCTTCACAAACGATCAATATCTCTGATAAATCAGCGCCAATATTCATAACGCCCAAACCGGCGGATGTTACTGTGAATTGCGACGCTATACCGGCCGCCATCACATTGGACGCAATAGATTCCTGCTATGGGACGATGTCTGTCACACCGGTAGAGACCCGGCAGGCGATCGCCGGCGAATGCGCCAGCAACTATCAGCTGCTGCGTACCTGGACCGCTACTGATCCCTGCGGCAACACCGCCACGCTTGTTCAGACCATTACAGTAAAAGAGCTGACGCCTCCGGTATTCACTACCGCTGCGCCGGCTGATATAACGGTGGACTGTGGCAATGTACCACCGGCTGTTACGCTTACCGCTACCGAATATTGTACCGGCACCATTATCACGGCCACTTCCAGCGATCAGCGCCAGGACATTGGCGGCAACAACTGTAACTACCGCATAATCCGCACCTGGATAGCCACAGATGATTGTGGTAACAGTAGTACTGTTACGCAGAACATCACCGTACAGGATACCACCAGACCTGTGTTTGTTGTTGCGCCCCCTGCGGATGTACAGGTGAATTGCGATGCCATCCCCGCGCCGCCCAGCAATGTTGCTGCCACCGATAATTGCGGTTCAGTTAGGATCAGCCGTACGCAGATACAGGAGCCGGTAGATATCCCGGGTGTTTGCGGCGCCTTCCGCATTATCCGCATCTGGACCGCTACAGACGATTGTGGCAACGCCAACGAAGCTCGCCAGGTGATCACTGTATATTGCGACGGCCTTCCGCAGGTTGCACTGGGTAACGATACTATCCTGTGTAATGGCGAAACGCTTCGCCTGCGCGCCGATGGGAATGATATCACCAGCACCACCCGCTGGTCTGATGGTTCTACCGGTCCGGCATTGAGCGTGTCCCAACCAGGCACCTATGGCGTAACAGTAACCAACAAATGCGGCAGCAGTTCAGACGAAGTAAAGGTTACCTACATCCCATGCGATCCGAAACCAACTTTTGCCAATGCCTTCTCTCCCAACGGAGACGGTAACCATGACCGTTTCAGGCCTGTGGTATACCGTGGACTAATGCTGGGCTACCAGCTGCGCATTTACACCCGCTGGGGTCAGCTGATCTATGCAGATGAAGATCCGAAGAAGGGATGGGATGGCTCTTTACATGGCGGCCCGCAGGCCAATATAGGTACTTACATCTGGTGGGTAAGTTACAGGAAGGAAGCAGACGGACCGCCGATCATCCTCAGCGGTATTGTGAATGTACTAAGATAAACTCCACTAAGGTTTACCAGATAAACAAAGGGGCCCTTGCCAGATGGTGGGAGGCCCCTTTCCATTTGTATCAGGAAAGTATCATGAAGGCTCGTTCATTTGTATGATCGCCCTTGATGTAAGGTAGATGACTGGTATCTATATAGATACCGGACATCTACCTCTCAACTACGGGACATATACCGGACATCTACCGGACATCCCTGATCTGGGATAGTCCTGTAGCGGGTTTGTCTAGTCCTAAAATAGCTATACAGGTGAATAAAATAGTCCTGATACTGGTTATACATCCGAGTCCATAAGTCCTAAAAAAGCGCTACAGGTCATAGCCGATGCTTTATTGCCAGGTAGACCTGTAGCGGGGTTCACCCGCAAAGAAACGGGTGCATCATGAATACATGATACACCCGCTTTCTATGCGCCGCCGTAATACTGATCAGTACAGCAGGCGTGTTTTAATGGTATGCTTCACTTCCTTCAGTGCTGCGAAAGCTTCCTGCGACAACTGGCTGTCTACATCCAGCACCACATAGCCGATCTGCTCATTTGTTTTCAGGTATTGCCCCAGGATGTTGATCTTCTTTTCAGACAAAGCTGTGTTGATCTCAGAAAGCACCCCTGGCACGTTCTTATGAATATGCAGCAGCCTGTGCGTGTTTTCGATAGCCGGGACGCTCAGTGCCGGAACCGTGTGTGAGCCAAAGCTGGCGCCCTTTTCAAGGTAGTTCAGCATTTTGCTGCTCACGTCCAGTCCAATGTTGTGCTGGGCCTCTTCGGTGCTTCCGCCGATGTGCGGCGTCAGTATCACATTGGGCAGGTTTTGCAAAGGAGTTTTGAAAGCTGCGCCGTTCTTTTCCGGCTCCACCGGGAACACATCTATAGCCGCGCCGGACAGCTGTCCTTTCTCCAGGGCTTCCTTCAGGGCTTCCAGGTCTACCACTTCGCCACGTGCATAGTTCAGGAAGATAGCGCCCTTCTTTACATCCTTCAGTGTCTGCTGGTTGATCATGTTGTGGGTAGCACGCGTAGATGGTACGTGCAGGGAGATGATATCTGCCTGGGAAAACAGCTCTGCCAGTGTTTTCTGTTGCACTGCGTTGCCCAGGGGCAGCTTGGTCTCTATGTCATAATACATCACGTTCATCCCCATGGCTTCAGCCAGCACGCTTACCTGGCTGCCGATGTTGCCATAGCCTACAATGCCCAGCGTTTTACCTCTCAGCTCATAACTTCCCTTGGCCTCTTTCATCCAGATGCCTTCATGGGCGGCTTTATTCTTATCCGGGATCCGGCGTATCAGCATAACAGACAGCCCGATGACCAGTTCAGCAACCGACCTGGTGTTGGAATAAGGTGCGTTAAATACAGCTATCCCGTGCTCCTTGGCGGATTTCAGGTCAACCTGGTTGGTGCCTATACAAAAACAACCAATGGCCTGCAGCTTCCTGGCAGCTGCCAGCACCCTGGCGGTGATCTGTGTTTTAGACCGTATACCCAACAGATGCACATCCTTGATCTCACTGATCAGCTCTTCCTCACTCAGGGCGCCCGTTAGCTTCCGGGTATTGGCATACCCGGCATCTACAAATTCAGCTACGGCTGCGTCACTGATATTCTCCAGTAAGAGGATATTGATCTTTTCTTTCGGATAACTTGTCAACTTCTGCTCCATATATTAGAATATTAGTATGCGTATATAGCGCGCTCACAATTGGCTCAATAATTGTGGGTATCAGGGAAACAAGGCACAAACCTAACAGAAGTAGACCAATAATCAAACAGGTACACCGGCAAATTTGATTTTGTCAAAAAATATGTAGATCATTGCCGCGTTTTTGAAATATATTTAGCAGAATAGCAAAAAATATCAGTTGTCAGATTTTCCATGAAGCGTTTAAGAGCATTTTTCTGCATTTTAACCATATCCGGCATTTCGATATATGCCATATCCGGTTGCCAGAGCAACAGCGCGCGCGATAGATCTTCCTTTCATACAAAGACAGAGGATACTTTATACACAATAGCAGAGAGTGAAAAGAAGAAAGCGGAGATATTGAATTCCCCCCGCACTCACCAGCAGCAACAGGAGTTGTCTGCGTTTTTTACCCACAGGCTTTTAAGGACCGGCTTCAACGGCGCCATACTGGTAGCTAAGAAAGGCGTAGTGATCTTTGAACAGTATCATGGCGTGGAAGATTTCCGCAATAAGATGCTGATCGGCGAAAACTCCTCTTTCCAGCTGGCCTCTGTGTCAAAGACCTTTACCGCCATGGGGATCCTCTACCTGATGGAACGCGGGCAGCTGAACCTGGAGGACACGATACAAACCTATTTCCCGGACTTTCCTTATATGGGAATTACGATCCGTATGCTGCTCAATCACCGGAGCGGACTGCCCAATTACCTATATTTCTGCGACAGTCTCTGGAAGGGTGATAAAGGAAGTTTTCTGACCAATGACGAACTGATAAGAATGATGGTGCAACACAAGCCCCCCGTTCAGCATCAGCCCGATAAGCATTTCCAGTACTGTAACACCAACTATATGCTGCTGGCTTCCATTATAGAAAAGATCAGCAACAAGAAATACGCTGATTTTATGCGGCAAACCTTCTTTGAACCGCTGGGCATGACCAATTCTTTTGTATACGATCCCGCCAGTACTCCCCGCCCCCATCAGACCATCAGTCACAAGTATAACGGACAGGCCGAGCCAGACACCTATTTTGACGGTGTGGTGGGCGATAAAGGCATTTACAGCACCGCCCAGGATATGCTGAAATGGGACCAGGCCCTTTATTCAGGCAACCTGTTCAAGGAATCAACCCTGGAAGAGGCCTATAAACCCTACAGCAATGAAAAACCGGGCATCCGCAATTACGGGCTGGGCTGGCGCCTGATGGTTTACCCCGAAGGCGGAAAGATAGTTTACCATAACGGCTGGTGGCATGGCAACAATACCGTGTTCTACCGCTTTGTACAGGATACCACCACCCTTATTATCCTTGGCAACAGATATGACCGAGGCATTTACCAGGCCATTAAACCCATCAGGGGAATTCTCGGCAGTGCCGAAGGTGACGATGATTACGAGGAATAATTTTTGAAATTCCAAATACCAGATTCCAAATTCCAAATGATTGTCCCGGAGATCTCCGCGACTTTGAAATCTGGAATCTGGTATTTGAAATTTGGTATTTGGAATTTGGAATTTAAACTTTTGAATGCTAATCACCCGTGCTTTCTGTTGGGCAGTACATTCTCACGTGTCCAGGTGATCTTTCCCGTAAATGCTTCACTTCTTACCGGGCATTCCATCAGCTGGCAGTAATGGCAGCAGATGGGCAGGCAGGGGTCTGTATGAATAAAGAACTCCACTTCACCGGCAGGTATTTCACTGTTCACCAATGTTTCCATTGCCTTCAGCTCTTCATGTGCCTGGCTCAGCTGCAGGTAGTAAGGCAGGGTAAGATGGCAGTCAATGTGATAGTTGTTGCCGTATTGCTGTACACGCATATTGTGCACGTCTATCCAGGCAGCTCTCCTGTTCGCGTTGAGGATGCCCGTCACCCGGTCTATCATCTTTATATCCGTCTCGTCCATCAGGCCGGAGATGGAGCGGCGCAGCAGCTGGTACCCCTTCCGCAGGATCATTAGTCCCATTATGACAGAAACGGCAGGATCTACCCAGGTCCAGCCGGTAAAACTGATGACCGCCAATGCTGCTATCAGTCCAACGCTGCTGTACACATCCGTCATAATATGCTGACCGTTGCCCGAAAGGGTAATGGATGACAGTTTCCGCCCGGTACGCACCAGGTACTGGCCCAGCAGCAGGTTTGCCAATGCGGCGGCGCTGATCAGCCAGATACCGTGTGAAAGGCCGTGCAGAACGGCAGCGCCAAGGAAATACTGTACTGCCTTAAAGAGAATGAGGCAACCGGCAATAAAGATCATCGCGCCTTCAAAACCAATAGAAAAGAACTCTATTTTGCCATGGCCGTAGGGATGGTTTTCGTCTCTCGGCTTGCCCGCCAGGTAAATGCTGTAGGAAGCAAAAGCGCCGGCAACTACATTGATAATAGACTCCAGTGCGTCAGACAGAATGGCTACAGAATGCGTGAGAAAATAGGCCGTAAATTTTGCGGCAGTCAGTATAACGCTGACGAGCAGGGAAAGCAGGATGATGCGAAATTCTCTTCTAAGCAATGGTTTTGGTGTTGTTCCTGCAAAAAAAGGAAAAAAGAAGGGAACCGTGAAGGCCTATTATTTGAAGAATTTTCCTATGAGATACAGCACAAGGCTTAAGACTATGCTGATCAGCAACATGGTGGTAACGGGCGCAAAAAAACTGAAATTATCGCGCTGTATGCGGATGTCGCCCGGCAGGCGGCCCAGCCATTTCAGCTTGTCGCCCGCGTAGCGTAGTACCAGGCCCGCAATAACCGACAGTATGCCGAGGATGATAAGTATTTTTCCTGCATCTTTCATCAGGGGTAAAATAACAAATTCCTAATTCCAAATTCCAAATTTAAAGTCCAAATTCCAAACAGGATGGTTGTTTCAATAAGCCCTCTTATCTGGAATTTGGATATTGGTATTTGGAATTTTCTACAATCGTAGTTATCCAACGGCCTCCTTTGTGGCGGAGCTTTCTTTGATCAGCTCAACGTCTGGTTTGGATTCATCTGTCAGCTGTACTTTACCCCTGTTGCTTCTTACGATCCTGGAGAAGAGTGAGATCTCTTTGTCAAACAGGAAGCGGAAGAATAGTTTGGTCCAGGAAGTATGGTAGTACAGTGTATTGTAAAAAGAAGAAGCCTCATTCCTGATCTGCGGCAGTTTGTTCCAGGGAATGGAAGGAAAATCATGGTGCTCGTTGTGGTAACCCACGTTGAAAGCTACATTGTTCAGCACACCGTAGTAGCTGTAGGTTTCCTGTTCGCCATGGGTAAGATAATGCTCCTGGATCCAGCGGGCGCCCAGGGGGTGTAATCCCACAGAGAAGAAGAAGCTGGCTACCAGGAAGCCAATGGCTTTAGGTCCCCACAGTAAAGTGATAGCAGTTACAAAAGCGATCTGCACCAGCCAGTTCAGGGCTATCCAGCCGTCAAAAGGTTTGATCTCTTTCAGCCTGGATATGCGGAACACCTGGAATAGCGGGTAGAACAGCAACCAGATCACTTTGCCGATGAAATAATTATTGATCAGCTTTGCCTCCCAGCGGTTAGGCAGGTCGGCATCCAGCTCATGAACTCCCTGGAAAGAGTGATGCTTAATATGGTAGCGCTCGAAGGAAACCGAACTGGGCATCACCTGGGGTACGTTGGCCAGGATGCCGGCCAGGCGGTTTGCCGCTGGTTTCTTGAAAAGCAGTTTATGGGCACATTCGTGGATCATCACGAACAAGGCATGATCCGCAAAAGCCCCCAGGAGGTATGCAGCCCCCAGTACAATCCACCATGACTGATCCCTTACCAGCCATGCCATCACAATCTGGAATGATACGAGACCGAGGATCGCCCAAAATGTCTTTGGATTTTTACCGATCAGGTTACGGATACCAGGATGTTGTTTTAAAATCTCTTTCGTTCTGATACGATGCGGCTCCGGCTGAGCCGAGTGTACAAAATCAGTTGTAGTAGTTCGCATATAAAGCAAGATAGGAATAATAAAATCAAAAATACAATTTAGGAATAGTTAATATTTGTTAAAACCAGAGGAAAGACAAGTTGAATATAAACAGTTGTAACAGTTTATTATATAACGCTTCTGTGTGATTGTTATTGTGGCCTAATCACATGCTTGTAAGTGTGTACCAGCCGCTGCAATTGTACTGAACCTGGGTGTATTTAACGGCGCTGATGTTGTGCTTTCTGACCGGCACCCGGAACTCCGGAGGAAGAACATATGTTCAACATAACAAGTGATCATTAACGTTTTCATGGTATAGGAAAAAGCTGGGTTACTTGAACAAAGTATCTTACTGAAAATGTTTTTACTACCGTCAAAACTAGAAATATTATTGAATTAAACAAAGCGCTCCCAAAATAAAAAAACCGCCGGGAAGCCTGTTCCCGGACGGTGCAATTATCAGGATAGTTATCAGCCTTTATCTATTATCAGTTTCGTCCTACGTACACAGACCAATGGTCTTCAAAAGGTACGTAAACAAAGTCTTTACCGGTTTTAGCTTCTTTCCATTTGTCGCATATGTCGTGATAGAAATAGAACTTTGAGTAGTTACCATACTTTGCGTTCACCTTGTAAATGTACAGGCTATAGTTGTTGGCTGATGCGCAGGTACCTTTCTCCAGGTTAATGGAGCTGATGGCCAGTTCCCTCATCTTCCCGGCTATAAGCGGATTGCATACGCTGTTGTTCCTGATGGAAGGCGCTGTTTTGCAATCTACCACAATATAACTGCTGTATTCATCAGGGTTGAGCTGAGGTATGACCAGCGAATCAATGAGTTGGTTCAGTTGCTTTAATTGCTCCTCTTTCTGGTAAAAGGTGTTCCTGAGATACTCCTCCTCCGTCACTCCTTTACAGGAAAACAGTAAGGATGCCATAGTGCAAACGAACAAAAGCGAATGTACATGCTTAAGATAAACTCGCATACTGAATGGTTTAATAAGTTAGTAATCCCGGATACAGGGCTATTTTGATGGGACACTTTATTACTGTGTAAAAAGATTTTGGTTCTTATCCTCCCGGTCTGTTCTCATAACATGCTGGTGGTACCATACCAAGCTTTCTGTGCGACATAACAAATGTACAAAATATCTAATAATATATATTATTAATTTATTCAAAAGGAAAATATGTATAAAGATAAAAGCCGTCCTGAATGATCAGGACGGCTTAGTATATTAATTATATATTATAACCGGGAGATTATGCGTTACCTTCGGGCCTGGAGGCGGGCTGAGCCTGGGGCGGCTGTTGCTCCCTGGGTTCCCTGGGTTCCTTGTTACCGCCTTCCTTGCTGCCTCCCTCCTTCTTCTTGGCTGCTTTGGGAGCGAAGATGGCAATCATGCGTTTACCTTCCATGGTGGGCATCCCTTCCAGGGCGCCAACTTCGGCCAGGCGTTCGGCGAACTTCAGCAGTATCAGCTCTCCGCGCTCCTTGAACATAATGGCGCGGCCTTTGAACTGCACGTATGTTTTCACCTTATTGCCGTCTCTCAGAAATTTTTCGGCATGTTTAGCTTTGAAGTCGAAGTCATGATCGTCGGTATTGGGCGTAAAGCGGATCTCTTTTACCTCGCTTTTATGCGCCTTGGCTTTCATTTCCTTCTCCTTCTTCTTCTTCTCGTAAAGGAATTTATTATAGTCGATGATGCGACATACTGGCGGAGTGGCATTGGGGGATATTTCTACCAGATCCAGTCCCTGCTGTTCAGCCATATGCAGGGCTTCTTCTGTTCTGTAAACGCCTACTTCAACATTTTCTCCTACTAGCCTTACTTCCGGTACACGTATCATTCTATTGGTACGATGCTCTTGCTGTTGTTCCCTACGAAAGTTCGGGTTTCTCCCGCGGTTAAAATTTGGTCTGGGTGATTGTTGCATTAAAAAAGTAAAAATTAATTAATAATTGTCCAGGTATTACAAATTTAAGGTTATTCACTATCAATAAATATACCTGAAAAGAAATTATTCAAATGTTTCTATTCAAAAGGTTTCCGGTTTGCTACTTCATCATTCAATAAGCCGATGAACTGATCCAGGTGCATGGTCCCCAGATCCCCTTTTGACTGCCTTCTTACGGCTACTACTTCCTCGGTGGCTTCTTTCTCGCCCAGTACCAGCATATAGGGTACTTTGGCAAGTTCCGCCTCCCGTATCTTCTTGCCTATCTTCTCGTTACGGTCATCGATCTCCGCGCGAATTTCCGCATTTTTTAACAATTCGGCTATTTTTTCTGCATATACCAGGCTTTTGTCGCTGATCGGCAGCACTTTTACCTGGGTAGGTGTGAGCCAGAGGGGAAATTTACCCGCGCAGTGCTCAATCAGTACGGCAATAAACCTCTCCAGGGAGCCGAAGGGCGCACGGTGTATCATTACCGGGCGGTGCTTCTGGTTGTCAGCGCCGATGTATTCCAGCTCAAAGCGCTCGGGCAGGTTGTAGTCTACCTGGATGGTGCCGAGCTGCCATTTACGGCCCAGCGCATCTTTTACCATGAAGTCGAGTTTGGGGCCATAGAAAGCCGCCTCCCCGTATTCAATCACGGTATTCAGGCCTTTTTCCCGGGCAGACTCGATTATAGCCTGCTCTGCCAGGTTCCAGTTCTCTTCAGACCCGATGTATTTGCTCCGGTCTTCCTTGTCGCGCAGCGAGATCTGGGCGGTATATTCTGTAAAGCTCAGGCTTCTGAACACGTACAGCACCAGGTCTATTACCTTGATGAATTCTTCTTTTACCTGGTCAGGACGGCAGAACAGGTGTGCGTCATCCTGCGTAAAGCCGCGTACACGGGTAAGGCCGTGCAGTTCACCATGCTGCTCATAGCGGTATACGGTACCGAATTCGGCAAAGCGTACCGGCAGGTCTTTATAAGACTTGGGCGATGAACGGTAGATTTCGCAGTGATGGGGGCAGTTCATGGGTTTGAGCATGAACTCCTCTCCTTCTTCCGGCGTATGGATGGGTTGAAAACTGTCCTTTCCGTATTTCTCGTAGTGCCCGGAGGTGATATACAGGTTTTTGTTGCCGATATGCGGGGTTACCACGGGCAGGTAGCCGCTCTCTATCTGGGCTTTCTGCAGGAACTGTTGCAGGCGCTCCCGCAGCTGCGCGCCTTTGGGCAACCATAAAGGCAGTCCTAAACCTACTCTTTCGGAGAAGGTGAACAGCTCCAGTTCCTTACCCAGTTTGCGGTGATCGCGCTTCTTGGCTTCTTCCACCAGGGCCAGGTACTCATCCAGCTCTTTCTGGGTGGGGAAAGTAATGCCATAGATGCGGGTCAGCATCTTATTTTTCTCGTTACCGCGCCAGTAAGCGCCGGCAATGCTGGTTAGTTTTACAGCCTTGATAAAACCGGTGCTGGGAATATGCGGGCCGCGGCAGAGGTCTGTAAAGCCGCCCTGGGTATAGAATGTGATGGTGCCATCCTGGAGATCGTTGATCAGCTCCAGTTTGTATTGATCGTCTTTGCCGGTGAAGTACTGCAGGGCTTCTGCCTTGCTTACTTCCTTCCGCTGATAAGTATTATTCTGTTTGGCCAGTTCAGCCATTTTAGCTTCCAGCTTCTTCAGGTCTTCTTCGGAGATGGCCTGTCCGCCGAGGTCTACATCGTAATAGAAGCCATTCTCAATGGCAGGGCCAATACCAAACTTTACGCCGGGGTACAGGGCTTCCAGGGCCTCTGCCATCAGGTGGGCGGAAGAGTGCCACATGGTTGCTTTACCATCTGTATCGGTCCAGGTAAGCAGCTGCAGCGTAGCGTCTGTCGTTATGGGACGGGTGGCGTCTATTACCTGCCCGTTTACTTTTGCTGCTAAAACTTTACGTGCCAGTCCTTCACTGATGGACTTGGCAATGTCTAATGCGGTGATCCCTGGTTCGTACTGACGGACTGCGCCATCCGGAAATGTAATGTTGATCATATTGGTTCAAATAGCTATTGGCTGTTAGCTTTTAGCTGTTAGCTTAAATAAAATGCTTGCGAAGATAAACATTTTTCCTTGCATCATCATCGCAGCAATAATGGCTATCCACCAACGATCAGCGGTTAAAATTTAAAGTTCCAGGTAACGGCTGGCAGGATCGGGAACAGGGATACCCGCCTGGCCCTCAGGGTAAGGTTATCATTGAGTATCTGTCCGTAAGTGTCAAAGTACAGGAAGTACGTATTCATACGGCTGTAAACGTTATACACCGAAAAGGCCCAACTGCTTTTGAACCTGCGCTCCGGGTGGCGGTTGGGTGTATATACGGCAGAAAGGTCCAGCCGGTGATAGGGCGGCAAACGATAGCTGTTGATATTGGCATACTCCTGTACCAGGGCGCCTTCGATCATGTAGAATTTGGTAGGCAGGGTAGTAGTGTTGCCGGAACCAAAAATGAAAATGCCGGAGAGGTGCCATTTTTTGCTGAGCTGATAGTTCCCAACCACTACCAGGTCGTGGCGGCGGTCGTATTTTGCAGGGAATTTCTTACCCTGGTTCAGGTCGGGGAACTGGCGCCAGGTCCGGGCCAGGGTATATCCCAGCCAGCCGGTAAAACGTCCTTTGGTCTTATTGATGAAGAACTCTGCCCCATAGGCCCAGCCTTTACCGAATACAAAATCCTCTTCGGGGTCTTTCAGGGAGGGGCTGTAGCCCTGCCGGTATTCTATCTGGTGCTGCATGTCTTTGTAGTAAACCTCTACAGACGTTTCCCAGGTATCATCATTAAAGTTACGGTAGTAGCCCAGCGAGTATTGCCAGGATATCTGTGGCTTCACATTGTAGGTACTGGGTACCCAGAGGTCGGTAGGCAGCGAGGTGCCTGCATTGGTAACCAGGTGTATGAACTGGTAGTTGCGGGTGGCGGATGCTTTTACGGCGTTCTGGTTATTCCAGGCATAGCGCAGGATGGCCCTTGGCTCCAGTCCGCCGTAAGACCTCACCGGCTCCCAGTTCTTGTACACGGTGCTGTCTGTCTTAACGCCCCCTGCGTCTTCCCTGTACCGGGTATATGGCCCCACCTGCTGGAAACCGCTATAGCGTACACCGATGTTCAGCTTCAGCTGGGGCGTCAGCTCCCAGTCGTCCATCAGATAGAGTGCCGCTTCATGCGCATATTTGCGGTAGGCATTATCCGGCGTGAAGTGGGTACTGTCCTGGCGGCCGGAAATAGAATAGGGCGTAAAACGATGGTAGATATAATTCCCGCCAAAGCGGATACGGTGATTAAAGTTGGCGAAATAGTCGAAGTCCAGCTTTGTGTTCACATCACTGATGCCGGATTTGAACGTCACCTCAAAATTATTCTGCTTGCCGGAAAAACTGAAACGGTAATCATTGAAGATAACAGACGTATTGGCAAAGAGTTTCTTGCTGAAAATATGGTTCCATCTTAAGGTGGCGGTAGCGTTTCCCCAGGGAATGTCTGCATCAAAGGTGCGGGTGCCGCTGCGGAAGGTGAACACGTCGCGGCCAAAATAGCCGCTCAGGAACAGCCTGTCGCGATCAGAGAATATATAGTTGGCCTTCAGGTTCAGGTCGTAGAAATAGTACCCCGATCCGCCATAGGTTTTGTTCTCTTTCACAAAGGGTTTAGCAATCAGGTCGATATAGGTACGGCGGGCGGATACGATAAAAGAAGACCTGTTCTTTTTGAGGGGACCCTGCAGCGAAAGCCGGGAGGCGATGAGGCCCAGGCCGCCTTCCCCCTGTAGTTCCTGGTTATTGCCTTCCTTCATGCTGATGTCTACCACGGAAGAGAGACGGCCGCCGTAATTGGCAGGCATCCCGCCTTTGATCAGGGTGGTATTACGGATAGCGTCTGCGTTGAAAACGGAGAAGAAGCCGAACAGGTGGCCCGTATTATACACCGGCGCTTCATCCAGCAGGATGAGGTTCTGATCTGGTCCGCCGCCGCGTACATATAACCCGGCATTCCCTTCGCCGGAAGCCTGCACACCCGGCATCAGCTGCAGCGCTTTCAGCACATCTGCTTCTCCCAGGAAGGTAGGCAGGCGTTTAACCGTTTCTGCCGCCATCTCAGAGCGTCCCATTTCAGTGGAAGCCACATTTTTGCTCTGGCGCCTGTCTGTGATCACCACTTCCTGTGCCTGGTAGGTTTTGGGGGCCAGCACCAGGTTCATGCGCATGCTGCTGTCCAGCCGTATGCTACGCACCTGTTCCTCAAAGCCCAGGAAAGAACATACGATGGTATACTCCCCTTCCGGGAGGCTCAGGGCATAAAAACCATAGGTATTGGACTGCACCCCGTTGGCGCTGCCCTTTACGTACACCGTAGCCCCCGTCAGGGACTCGCCATTGGTGCTGTCGCGCACATAACCGCTGATAGTGAATTTCTGCTGGGCTACTGCCAGCAATGAACAACACATGCAAAGCATGGATAAGACGGAACATCTTACGATAAGATATGGATTGTTCACGCTCATGGTAATTAGCCCCACAGTTCTGGTTTAGAAGCGGTTATCGCTCCAGGTTTTTCGTTAACTGTTCCCTGCTAAAGTCGTCTGGTGCTTCTGGCAGGATTTCATAGGATATCTTCATTTCATGCTCACATACATCAACCTGACAAAAATAAAAAAAATATATGATATATATGTTACAAGGCAGCAAATACCATTCCTATATTCGAACATCTGTACATTAATATTACCTTTGTGTGCTTTAAAATAGCTGTTAGCTATTAGCTGCTGGCTTTTAGCTAACAGCTAATTGCTAATAGCCAATAGCTTTACTTAACATTTATATCTTATTATGCTGATTGCGTTACAGGACATTACTTTTGAATTCGGAGCCCGGGTGATTGTGGAAGATGCATCCTGGCATATTGTGCCGGGAGACCGTGTGGGGCTGATAGGATTGAACGGAACCGGTAAATCAACACTGCTGAGAATCATCAACGGGGAATATTCCGTTTCCAAAGGCAGTGTGAATAAGATCCGGAACCTGAGCATCGGCTTCTTCAACCAGGACCTGCTGAGCTTTGAATCTGATGAGTCTATCCTGAACGTAGGCATGACCGCCTTCAGCGAAGCGCTGGAACTGGAAAAAGAGATCGACCGTATTACCAAAGAACTGGAACACAACCAAACGGAAGCATTACTGCATGAGTTCAGCGACAAACTGCACGCTTTTGAGGCGCTGGATGGTTATAACATGCGGCACAAAACCGCCCAGGTGCTGGAAGGCCTGGGTTTCAGCACCGCAGACCTGGAACGGCCTTACAGCCAGTTCTCCGGCGGTTGGCGGATGCGCGTGCTGCTGGCCAAACTGATATTGCAGCATCCCGACGTGCTGATGCTGGATGAGCCTACCAACCACCTGGACCTCCCTTCTATTGAATGGCTGGAAAAATACCTGCAAAATTATAACGGCGCCGTGATCATCGTTTCGCACGACCGCTATTTCCTTGACAGGATGGTGAACAAGATCGTAGAGCTATACCAGCAGCAGTTGCACCACTACTCCGGCAACTATGAGGATTACGAGCAGGAAAAAGACCTGCGCCGCGAGCTACAGCAACGCGCATACGAAAACCAGCAGGAGTACATCCGCCAGCAGGAACGCTTCATCGAGCGTTTCAAGGCTAAAGCCACCAAGGCCGCCCAGGCGCAGAGCGCCATGAAAAGGCTGGAAAGACTGGACCGTGTTGAGCAGGTTGACAGCGGTCCCTCCAAGATCAGGATCAACTTCAATGTGGATAAAACACCCGGAAAGATATTGTGTACTCTTACGGGAGTGACTAAACGTTTCGGTAACATCACCGTATTAAATAACACCGGTGCAGAGATCAACCGCGGCGATAAGATTGCGCTCATAGGCGCCAACGGTAAGGGTAAATCTACCCTGCTGCGCATTATTGCGGGCACCGAGCAGATGGAAGGCGAACGCATACCGGGCCATAACGTAGTACCGGCCTTTTATGCCCAGCACCAGCTGGAGGCCCTCCACATGGATTATGAGATACTGGAAGAACTGAAATCTGCGGGCAGCGGCCGTAATGAGCTGGAACTCCGCTCCCTCCTGGGCTGCTTCCTCTTTACCGGGGATGACGTGTTCAAAAAGATCCGTATCCTCTCCGGTGGTGAAAAAGCCAGGGTAGCCCTTGCCAAAACCATCATCAGCCAGGCCAACTTCCTGCTGCTGGATGAGCCCACCAACCACCTGGACATGAACTCCGTACAGATGCTGATAGATGCCCTGGGTAAATATGAAGGCAGCTATGTACTGGTATCACACGACCGTTACTTTGTAAGCCAGACCGCCAATAAGATCTGGGAGATCGTTGACGGGGAGATCAAAGAGTTCAAAGGCACCTATGCAGAATGGGAAGAATGGAAGAAACGCCAGGCTGCGGCCTCCCAGCCTACCAAACCCACTAAGAACGACCGGAAGAACAAGGGCAGTGAGCCTGCCCCCGAACCACCAAAGCCTGTCGCGCCAGCTGCACCTGTAAAGTCAGCTCCTATTGATAAAGAAGCCAAACGCGAGCTGCAGAAACTGCAAAAGCAATTCCAGCAGCTGGAAACCGAACTGGCCAGGCTGAATGAAAAGAAACAGCAGCTGGAAACCGCCCTCGGCAATCCCGATGTATATGGCGACAAAGGGAAGTTCCAGCAGATAGAGAGCGACTATAAGCAAACACTTAAAGACCTTGAACAGGCCAACCAGCAGTACGAGTCTGTGTTTGAAAAGATCGTTGAGCAAGGTTAATTCTTAATTTAAAGGGGTATGCAGAAAATTCTTGTAGTTGAAGACGAAGTAAAGGTTGCCAACGCCGTCAAAAAGGGGCTGGAGGAGAATGGCTTTGAAGTAGAGGTGGCCTATGATGGCCGTATGGGCAAAAGCCTGGCCTCCGGTAACAGCTATGACCTGGTGATACTGGACCTGAACCTGCCGCATAACAACGGCTACGAGATCTGCGAAGTGATACGGCAAAGGAATATCCGCATCCCCATTATCATGCTGACAGCGCTGGGCGGAATGGACGACAAGATGCAGGCCTTTGAACTGGGCGCGGATGATTACCTGGTAAAACCCTTTGACTTCCGCGAACTGCTGGCCCGCATCCGCGTATTCCTGAAAAGAGCCGGTGCAGATGTGCAGCAGAGCAGTCTTTACAAGATCGTGATCGCCGACCTGGAAATAGACCGCGAAAAGAAAGAAGTGACCCGCGGCGGCAAAAAGATCTCCCTCACCGCCAAAGAATACCAGCTGCTTGAATTCCTGGCCCTGCATAAAGGCAAGGTCATTTCCAAACTTACCATCGCAGAAAAAGTATGGGATATTGATTTCGATACCGGCACCAATGTGATAGAGGTATATATGAACTTCCTCCGCAAGAAGATCGATAAGGATTTCGACAATAAGCTCCTCCATACCAAAACAGGGATGGGATACTACCTGGGGGATGAATAAATTGGAAGTTTGAACGTTTGAAAGTTTGAAGATGTCCGGCATAACCAGGCCACCTTCAAACTTTCAAACACTCAGACTTTCAAACGCTCAAACATGCTAATGTGAAGATTAAATATAAAATAGGGATCTATTATACCGTATCGGCGGCATTGCTGCTGATCGCATTTGCATCCCTGGCCTATTATTTTTCTGCACAGTCCAGGAAAGCAGAATACCTGGAACGCCTGGAATACCGCGCCCGCTCCATTGCCAATGTGATCATCGAAGGCGATATGGTGAGAATAGACCTGCTGCGTAAACTGGACAAAACCACCTTCCAGGACCTGTACAAGGAAACCATCCTGGTATATAGTCCCAATAGTCCCAATTACGATCTCCTCTACTCCAATCTTAAGGATACGGCTATACGCACCAGCCGCGGATTGCTGGATTACATCAAACGCAATGGCATTTACAGCTATGAAAAGGACAGCGATGAGGTGGTGGGGGTTTATTATACTGAAGGTAATATCTCCGTGATCGTGCTGGTATCCTCACTGGATATGTATGGTTTCCAGAACCTGCAGAACCTGCGGCGCATCCTGCTGATAGAGCTGGTGGTGGCCGTTATTCTGCTGGTGATCATCGCCTATTTCTTTTCCCGGAACATGGTGGCCCCTATCACCCAGCTGGTGAACCAGGTAAATATCATCAATGCCAACAACCTGCAGGACACTAAGGTGGACATACGGGGGCGGGACGAGATTGCCACCCTGGGCAGCAATTTCAATACCATGCTGCAACGCCTCAGCGATTCCTTTGATCTGCAGAAAAGCTTTGTCAGCAATGCCTCCCATGAGCTGCGCACGCCACTGGCCTCCATTATCAGCCAGCTGCAGGTGACCCTTTCAAAGGAAAGAAGTAAAGACGAATATGCGGCGGTACTCAACTCCGTGCTGGAAGACGCGGTGAACCTTTCCGATCTTACCAATGGCCTCTTACAACTGGCGCAATCAGACCTGAATGAACAGCGGTTTGCTTTTTATGAAGTGCGCATGGACGAGCTGTTGCTGGAGATGGGCAATCTCATTAAATTAAAACAGCGCGGAAAGGTAGATATCCGGTTTGAAAAGCTGCCCGAAACAGATACCGAGATCACCTGCCATGGCAATGAAACCCTGCTGAAGATCCTCTTCCTGAACCTGGTGGATAATGCCTGTAAATTCTCTCCGGACAATACTGCCAGCGTAAGCATCGATTTTCCTGCCGGGTATATAGAGATAAAGGTGAAAGACAATGGTATCGGCATTGCCGCCGGGGAGCTGGATAAGGTGTTTGAGCCCTTTTACCGCGGATCAAACACGCATCAGACCAGGGGCCATGGCCTGGGCCTTTCCATCTGTAAAAAGATAGTGCAACTACATAAAGGATCCATCAGTGTCAGCTCTACACTGAACAAGGGCACCATCTTTACCGTAGTTCTGCCACACATGTAACAGGCTCCCAAACCCTTAAACCTCCAAACTGATTTTAAGCCCATTTTAATCTTCCTTAAAGGCCCCTTTAATTCTCCTTTCAGAGCTTTGCATCAGAAATTGAGACTGAAACGTCACTTATATGCAAAAAAAGCTCTGGATTATAACTACAGCCCTGTTAATATTTTCACTCAGCAGCATGGCGCAGGTTATACAGCCCATCACCTTACAGGAAGCGGAGGATACTTTCCTTCACCGGAACTACCAGTTGCTGGCGCAACGTTTCCGGATCGATGCGGACCAGGCGCTTGTTCAGCAGGCAAGGTTATGGAACAATCCTTCATTCAGTGCAACCTGGGGCTTCGGCACCACTGATAAAATACAACCTTTTTATGGAGGCAACGGCGGCCAGACCGCTTACAGCGTGGACCAGCTGATCACGCTGGCGGGAAAACGCAATAAAGCCGTGCAACTGGCAAAACTGAACGCCGGCACCACACAATCCGGGTTCTTTGAACTGATGCGCACCCTGCGCCTGCAGCTCAGGAGTAGCTACTACCAGCTGTATTTCCTGCAGGAAACAGAAAAGGTATTGCAGCAGCAGCTGTCTAACCTGCAGAAGATCGTAGCGGCTTATGAAGATGCAGACAGGAAAGGCAGTGTGGCCCACGCAGATGTGATCCGCCTGCGCGCACTGATGGTAGGCCTCACCAATGATTATACAGACCTGAAGCAACAGGAACTGGCCTCACAGTTAAACCTGCAGCAATTGCTTGGTAACGACCGCCAGTATGCGCCTAACGTGGATACCGAAGGCCTGTCGCGCTACAACCTTCAGCTGAAAGGTTATACGTTGCCTGCTCTTATAGACACCGCCTTGCTGAACCGGCCCGACCTGCGTATTGCACAGCAGCAGTTACAGCAGGCGCAGATGAACTACAGCCTGCAGAAAGCGCTGGCGGTACCGGATCTGCATGTAGGCGCCACCTATGATAAATCAGGTAGCTATGCGCCCAACTTTGTAGGACTGACCCTGGGCATTGACCTTCCCTTCTGGAACCGCAACCAGGGCAATATCCGCTCTGCCGGCAGCCAGGTAAAGGTACAGGAGCAAAACCTGGCGCAGGGCAACAACATAGTAGCAACAGATGTGCAGCAGGCCGTGCAGAAGATCAGCCTGATGGACCACCAGTACCAGCTGCTGGATTTCAGAAGCTTCAACCAGGAATATAACAAGCTGATAGATGAGGTAGCCCTCAACTTCCGTAAAGGCAACATCTCGCTGCTGCAGTTCATTGATTACTTCAACAGCTACAGCGATAACGTTAAGAACACCAATAAACTGATGCTGGACCGGATCACCGCATATGAGGAGTTGAATTTTGCGACCGGAACGGAGTTGTTCTGAAAGTTTGAAAGTTGCCTGATGATACCGGACACCATCAAACTATTAAACTTTCAAACGGAATAAATTAAACGCATAATTGTAAATGAATAATAACATGAGTCGTTTTTTAAGCCTGGCCTTACTTTTAGCCAGTGCTGCCTGGTGGACCAGCTGTAAACACACACAGGCCGAAGATGCCGAAAAAGAGACTTTCGTGCTGAGCGACACCATGTTGCAAAGCATCCGGATAGATACCGCGGCTGTAAAACCCGTGCAAAGCGATCTGCGCCTCTCCGGCAAGGTGTCGCCGGATGTGGGTAAGGTACTCAAGGTATATCCCCTGGTGAGCGGCTACGTAAAGGATATCAAAGTTCAGCTGGGCGACTACGTGCAGAAAGGCCAGATACTGGCCGTGATCCAGAGCGGCGAGATCGCCGACTACGAAAAGCAGATGTCGCAGGCGCAGACAGACCTGGCCGTTGCTGAAAAAGGGCTGAAAGTGGCGCAGGACCTGTACAGCAGCCAGCTAAGCACCGAAAAAGATGTGGTGAATGCGCAGGGCGAAGTAGATAAAGCCCGTGCAGATGTGAACCGCCTCAACGATCTCTTTAAGATATACCGCCGGGGCAACGGCTCCACCTACCTGGTAACAGCGCCCATCTCCGGTTATATCATTGAGAAGAATATCAATAATAACATGGAGATCCGCAGTGATAACAGCCAGAACATCTTTACGGTCTCCGAACTGAATGATGTATGGGTACTGGCCAATGTGTTTGAAACAGATATCGCCCGTGTAAAGGAAGGCTACGATGCAGACATTGTGACCATCAGCTACCCGGACACCGTGTTCCATGGCAAGGTAGATAAAATCTATAATTTCCTGGACCCGGCCACCAAGACCATGCAGATCCGTATCAAGCTGGATAACAAAGGCCTGCAGCTGAAACCGGAAATGTTTGCCACAGTAACACTGCACTATAACGAAGGCGAACAGCGGATAGCGGTACCGTCTTCCGCACTGATATTTGACAGAAGCAAGAACTATGTCCTGGTATTCAAGGATAAATACAATATACAGGTACGTGAGGTAGAGCCTTATAAAACCTCGGGCAGCCTGGCCTACCTGAACAAAGGGCTGAACCCGGGCGAAAAAGTGATCAGCAGGAACCAGTTGTTAATTTATAACGCCTTAAACGATTAGTGAAGCTTAAGGGTTGAAAGTTTGAAAGTTTTAGCGTTTGAAACGTTGGCGACTAAAATGCTTTCTTAAACGCTTAAACGCTCAAACATTTAAACTTCAAATGCCATAGACTGGATATGAACAAGTTCATCAGAAATATAGTCGGTTTTTCGCTTAAGAATAAACTGTTCGTATTTATCGCAACATTAACGCTGATCATTTCGGGGATTGTAGCATTTGTGCATACACCGATAGAAGCGTTCCCGGATGTTACCAATACACAGATCATCATCGTTACCAAATGGAACGGGCGCAGTGCACAGGAAGTAGAACGCTTTGTAACGCTGCCGGTGGAAGTGGCGATGAACGCAGTACAGAAGAAAACCAGCGTACGCTCGGTTACCATGTTCGGCCTCTCCGTGGTGAAGATCATTTTTGAGGATGATGTGGAAGATTTCTTCGCCAGGCAACAGGTGAACAACATGCTGCAAAGCATCAGCCTTCCTGAAGGCGCCGACCCGGAGATACAACCGCCCTATGGCCCTACCGGTGAAATATTCCGCTATTACCTGAAAAGCGACCGCCGTAACTCCCGCGATCTGCTGACCTACCAGAACTGGGTGATAGACCGCCAGCTGCGCAGCGTACCAGGAGTAGCGGATATTGTGGCTTTTGGCGGACAGGACAAAATATATGAGATAGAGGCTGACCCGGTAAGACTGGCTAAATACGATATCACGCCGCTGGAACTTTACCAGGCCGTTACCAAAAGTAATATCAACGTAGGCGGGGATGTGATCGAGAAGAACGGTCAGGCGTATGTGGTAAGGGGTATCGGTTTACTGAACAGCATAGCAGATATAGAGAACATCATCCTGGATAATATTAACGGCACTCCCCTGCTGGTGAAGAATGTGGCCACCGTGAGGGAATCCTCGCTGCCACGGGTAGGCCAGGTGGGACTTGATAAGGAGGACGACCTGGTAGAAGGCATCGTAGTAATGCGAAAAGGGGAAAACCCGACAGAAGTATTAGCCCGGCTGAAGGACAAGATCAGGGAGTTAAACGAAACCATCCTGCCCGGAGATGTAAAGATGGTCACCTTTTACGATCGTGATAACCTGATGGAGTTCTGTACCCATACGGTGTTGCACAACCTGGTAGAAGGTATCCTGTTTGTAACGGTGATCGTCTTCATCTTCATGGCGGACTGGCGCACCACGCTGACGGTATCTATCATCATCCCGCTGTCGCTTTTGTTCGCGTTTCTCTGCCTGCGGCTGAAAGGGATGACCGCCAACCTGATCTCTATGGGCGCTATCGACTTCGGTATCATCATAGACGGGGCGGTGGTAATGGTGGAAGGCATCTTCGTGATGCTGGATCATAAGGCGCATAAGTATGGCATGGAGCGTTTCAACAAGCTGGCGAAGATGGGATGGATCAAACAGACGGGCGGTGAACTCGCAAAAGCCATCTTCTTTTCGAAGCTCATCATCATCATCTCCCTGATCCCCATTTTCTCCTTCCAGAAAGTGGAAGGCAAGATGTTCTCACCGCTTGCGTGGACATTGGGCTTTGCCCTGCTGGGTGCACTGCTGTTCACGCTTACACTGGTTCCTGTGCTGACCTCCATCCTGCTGAAAAAGAATGTGAAGGAAAAGCATAACCCCGTGGTGAAGTTCTTTGACCGTATTGTAATGCGCGGCTTCAACTGGACCTATGGGCATAAACGCCTGAGCATGGTGATGGCCTTTGGCTTCATGTTCCTGACCTTCTTTTCCGCCCGCTGGCTGGGTACTGAATTCCTGCCCCAGCTGAACGAAGGTTCGCTATGGGTTACCACAGAGCTGCCCATGAGCATGTCGCTGACGGAAAGTGTGAAAATGGCGCGTGCCATCCGCCAGGACCTGGGCGGTTTCCCGGAAGTAAAGCGGGTATTGTCGCAGGTAGGCCGTTCCAACGACGGCACCGATCCCAACGGATTCTACTTTGTACAGTACCAGGTAGACCTGGCCGCCAAAAAGGATTGGACACGTAAGATCACTCAAGATGAATTGATCAGCCAGATGGAACAAAGGCTTAAGAAATACCCGGGCATTATCCTCAACTTCTCCCAGCCGATCAGTGACAACGTATCTGAGGCTGTGGCAGGCTTCAAGGCGGCCAACGGGGTAAAGATCTACGGAGACGACCTGGAGAAGCTGGAAAGCCTCTCACAGCAGGTGGTTGCACAACTGCAGCATGTACAGGGTATACGCGATCTGGGTGTGATCAGGAATATTGGTCAGCCGGAGATGAGCATCAATCTGCATGACAACATGATGGCGCTGTACGGCGTGAATACTGCCGATGCACAGGCGGTAATAGAAATGGCGATAGGTGGTAAAACAGCTACCCAGCTGTATGAAGGTGAAAAGAAATTTGATATACGCATCCGTTACGACGCCAATTACCGTAAAACGGAGGAAGACCTGCGTAACCTGATGGTGCCCACCCAGGGCGGCAATAAAGTGCCGTTGAAGGAAATTGCCACCATCAAAACCATTACCGGTCCGGCATTCATTTACCGGGATGGCAACAAGCGCTTTATCGGTATCAAATTTTCTGTGCGTGACCGGGATCTGGGCAGCACCATTGCAGAAGCCCAGCGTAAAGTAAGGGCGGCCATAAAGCTGCCTAAAGGCTACAGTGTTGGCTGGACGGGTGAATTTGAGAACCAGGTACGCGCCACCGGGCGGCTGGCGCAGGTGATACCAGTTAGCATTGTAGCCATTTTTGTGATCCTGTTTATAATGCTGGGCAGTGTGAAAGATGCGGGACTGATACTGCTGAATGTGCCCTTTGCGCTGATTGGCGGAATACTGGCCATTCATGTTACGGGCATCAACTTCGGTATCTCTGCAGGGGTAGGATTTATCGCACTTTTTGGTATCTGTATACAGAACGGGGTAATACTGATATCGGTGTTCCATAAGAACCTGGAGAACCGCCTGCCCCTGAATGAGGCCATCCGCCTGGGCGTAGAATCGAGGGTAAGACCGGTGGTGATGACTGCCCTGATGGCTGCCATCGGTTTGATACCCGCGGCGGTATCCCATGGCGTGGGCTCTGAAACACAGAAGCCGCTGGCTATAGTGGTGATCGGAGGTTTGATAACAGCGACGGTACTGACGCTGCTGATCTTCCCGATCATATTCTACGGGGCTTACAAGAGTAAAAAAGATACGATGTAATAATAGCTGCTGGCTATTGGCTGTTAGCCGGATGGCACTGATAATAAAAGAAACTACTGGTTTTAGTTCGCATATAGGTTGATAGAATGGAACATGCAAATGCAGCTACAGGAGAATCTCGAACTTCCTGAACTGGTTTCATGCTCAATTACTCCGCCCTGCCGTAGAAGAAACAACGCGGGGCGGATTCTTTTTTTCTGCATGCCGGTAGTTGAGGGGTGCAGCAAAGAAACCCTACCTTTGTAAAGGCAAAACGTACCACTCGTCAGGTAAAAGCTGCATCAGGTGTAAGTATTCGGCGTTAACTGTTACCAATCACTAAATTGCCGCATGAACATCTATAGGGTAATAACCAGGTATAAACTGCATCACGTGCTATTCTGGCTGGCTTTCTTTGCGGTATGGCTGTTATTGCGGATTGACGCCTATCCTTCAGTGGCAGCCACTATCCGGGCGGGCATATTAAAGGTGGTGACCCTGGCCGGGGCGGTATACTTTACCAACTATGTGCTGATACCCAGACTATTGTACCGCCAACGTTATGCAGGCTTCTTCCTGTCCTTTACTGCACTGATCATATTTACCGGCTGGCTGGTGATACAGGCGCTAAACCTGGTGCTAAGGCCCTATGCCGCCAGCATCAGCCAGTGGCCCAACAGTAACCTGAACAGCCAGCTGTATGATGTGTATATACCGCTCTTCTTTATGGTAGGCGCCATTGCGGGCATCCAGTTCTATATAGACCAGCTGAAAACGCAGCACCGGCTGCAGAGCGCCCTGAGGGCCAGCGCTGAGCAGGAGCTGCAATACCTGAAAGCGCAGATCAACCCGCATGCGCTGTTCAACTCTCTCAACGCCGTTTACTTCCTGATCGATAAAGAAAATAAAGCCGCCCGGGAAATGCTGATGCAGTTTGCCAACCTGCTGCGCTACCAGTTGTACGACAGTAATACGGATACCATCTCCATTGAAAAGGAAGCGCAGTATGTGGCCAACTATGTAGCTATCCAGCAGATGCGGCACAACGAAAACTGCGAGGTATCCTTTTACTGCGATCCGGGTATGCGGCAATTCCAGATCGCTCCCCTCCTGTTGATACCCTTTGTGGAAAATGCCTTCAAGCATGTTTCTGCGCACGTCAATGCGCCCAACAGGGTGAACATCAGCCTGCGGCGGCAGGGCTCCTTTCTGCAACTGGAAACGTACAATACGTGCGAACAAATGCAGCGGGAAAACGGCAAACATAAAGGCATCGGACTGGCCAATGTAAAACGCCGCCTGGAACTGCTGTACCCCGAACGGCACCACCTGCAGATAGACAAGACCGCACAGGCATTTCATGTAACCTTAGACATCCGTATCGCATGAACTTACGCTGCATGATAGTAGACGATGAACCATTGGCCCGGAAAGGCCTGCAGGAATACTGTGCGGATGTGGATTTCCTGGAAGTAGCGGCCGTATGCGACAGCCCCGTAAAAGCCGTGCAGCTGCTGCCAACAACACAGATCCACCTGCTTTTCCTGGATATCCAGATGCCCCGTATCAACGGGCCGGATCTGCTACGCTCCCTGCCCCAGCCACCGCTGGTGATCTTTACCACCGCCTTTCCGGAATACGCCTTACAGGGCTTTGAGCTGGATGTGATTGACTACCTGCTGAAACCCATCGCCTTTGAACGCTTTCTGAAAGCAGCGCTTAAAGCACGCTCCTATTATGAGCTCTTACAAAGGCCTGCCGCACCGGCGGACAATGCCGGGTATTTCTTCATTAAATGCGATAACGGCCTGGAACGTATATGCTTTGAGGATATACTGTATGCAGAAGCGCTGCAGAACTATGTAGTGCTGCATACCCTGCAGCGGAAGTACATTACTTACCTTACCTTCAAGGCAGTAGAAGACTACCTCCCAACCCTGCACTTCCTGCGGGTACATAAATCCTATATTGTTGCACTATCAAAAATAGACCGTATAGCCGGCAGCGATATTATTATCGGTCCGCACTACATCCCTATCAGCCGGCATTTAAAAGAGGAAGTGATGGAAAGAATATTAAAAAATAAGTACCTCAAAAGATGAGTGTCAGTTTGAGGGTTTGAAAGTTTGAAGGTGTCACCATGGGTTGGGCGACTTTCAAACTTTTCAAACGCTCAAACTTTCAAACGTCTATAGTCTCGGGCTGGGCCTTAGCCTTTGTTTGGATTTATTGAAGATCATCTGTCCCTTGTCGATGCCTTTGCGGAGTTGTTCCTGCTCATCGGCGGGCAGTTGCTGGATGGTGTAGCACTCGTCACTGCAGCAGCCATCGTATTTGGCCGCGCATTCCTCGCACTGGATGAACAGCAGGTGACAGCCGTCGTTCTTACAATTGGTATGTGTATCGCAGGGTTTGCCGCACTGGTGGCAGTGGCTGATGATATCGTCTGTAATGCGTTCGCCGAGGCGCTCGTCAAATACGAAGTTCTTGCCTTTGAATTTGTTGGGCAGGCCTTGCTGGCGGGCTTTGTTGGCATACTCTATAATGCCGCCCTCCAGGTGGTATACGTTCCTGAAGCCGTTATGCAGCAGATAGGCAGAGGCTTTTTCACAGCGGATACCGCCGGTGCAGTACATTACGATGTTCTTGTCTTTCTGATCTTTCAGCATATCAACCGCCATGGGCAGCTGTTCACGAAAGGTATCGGACGGCACTTCTATGGCCCGTTCAAAATGACCTACCTCATACTCATAGTGGTTGCGCATATCCACGATGATGGTATCCGGATCGGCGCTGAGCTCATTAAAGGAGGCTGCATCAAGGTATTTGCCTTTGCGGGACATGTCGAAGTCGGGATCGGTAATGCCGTCGGCCACGATCTTTTCTTTCACCTTGATACGCAGTACCCAGAAGGATTTACCGTGATCGTCCACCGCGATGTTGAGACGGATGCCGTTCAGGAAAGGAATGGCATAGAGGGTGTCGCGGAAGGTATCAAAGTTATGCTCTGGTACGCTTACCTGGGCATTCACGCCTTCGCGGGCAACATAGATACGGCCGAAAACTTTCAGCGCATCCAGGGAAATGTAAAGTTGGTCACGAAACGCCTGGGGATCGTCGATCCTTGCGTACTGGTAAAAAGAGATGGTTCTTCTTTTAAATGTTTCTGCTGCAAGACGGCGCTTTAGCTCGTCTGCTGATACTCGGTTGTGTAATGCCATAATGTTTGGAAATTTTAAGGACAGACGCCGGCTGAACAAAATTTCAACGAAAGGGCAAAAATAAGAAAAATAACCTATAACCTTTAACCAACTTCAAACCTCAAACTTCAAACCTTGCCGACCACACCTTTAGCAGGTGAAGGAGCAGGATGGCGGCGGAGCTGATAATCAATATGTAACCGATAAAGCCTAGAGTAACGAAAAGCGGTACATTGTTTCCGCCCCGTGCTACCCCGATACGGGCAGTGAGGCTTAACAGCAAACCAACAAGAAATACGCTGATGGAGATCCGTCTGAGCCATTTGGTACGTGCGCCCAGCCGTTTGATGGAAGTGAACAAATCCTGTTTCATAAGGGGTGTTTTCGGGTTAATCTGAATTCACATGTCGGTGGCTGACGGCAGCCAAACAATGACGAGCAAAGATAACATAATCGTGTTAGGAAAACAAACCACAGCTATGCCATTTTTTGTGGAAGCGCAGGTCAACAACTGACAACACTGCATGAGGCGGAAAGATCAGCGGGAACGGGTAAACGATTGATAATGACCCTCTTGAAAAACGGCATTTGCTTTGGCATTCTTTTTGACTTAAGGGCTTTTAACAAGCAATAAAGTAACCCAAAAAGTGTGATTTATGAGTACAATTATCCTTTCTGTTTTTTACTTCATCCTCGCCTTCATGGTATACCGTGTGCTGGCATATTTTTATGATGACAGCAAAGAGCCCAAGAAACAAAAAAGGCTGAAGGCGTAGTCGCCATTCCTATTAAAAATCAAGTTATTTGAAAGTTTGAGGTTTGAAGTTTGAGTTTTGAGGTTGGTTAAAGGTTATAAGTTGAGCTACAGTCATTCAACCTTCATTAACCGGCTATCATGCACCTGCAACGAGCCTCAAACTTCAAACCTCAAACCCGGTTATCTTCTGAAAAGCGCTCCCCCCAATAATCCCCCGAATCCTGCGCGTACGCCTATACGGGTTGCATCCTGGCTCTGATGGCCTGCAATGATATCCACCCTTATGAGTTTCAGGATATTCTCCAGACCGGCAAATATTTCCACATAGTTATTGTCGCCATTTACATAAAAGGCATTGGCCCCGGCTACCAGGTTCCATTTCAGGCGGTTCAGCAGCGGGATCTTATTGGTTAGCAGCCCATTGAAATGATGTTCCACATTAGCGGTGGTATAGAATTGCGCGATGGTGCTGTAACGGTAGTAGGGCGCCAGCTGGAAGCTGTTCAGGTACTTAATATTATAAAAGGTCTGGTTACCGTTAAAGTGCTGGTAATCAGGAATACCCACCTCCCTGTTATTCAGGAAGCCGCCGGCGCCCAGGCGGTAGCGGAACTCACCCAACAGTTTAAAGTTCATGTTGTCAGACACCTGCGCCCACCACTTATCAAAATCCACATCGCTGCCTGCAACACGGTGTATGCCTTTGCTGTAGTCTATCTCAAAACGGGGATATTTGGAACCGATGGCAAACTTACGGTCGGGGAATTCGATGAAATGCTGCCCGGGTTGAAAACTGAAACTGATATCTGCCACCAGCGCCTGGTGTCTTACAAAGGGCACACTGGCCAGCTCATAGGGGTGGTTAGGCAGAAATTGGCGGCCTGCATCCTTAAACACTACAAAATCGGTGGTATTCTCTACCGGGAGGCGGTCTTCATAGGTGATGCCCGCCTTTATTACCGCATTGTTCTCAAAACGGCGGCGGAATGCCAGGCTGCCGAACCAGTTCTCGTACAGCTTCATGTAATTCCGCTTCAGCAGCAGCGTATATACTTCATTTGTAAGGGCGTCTATCGGGTTATCCTTATTAAACTGTGAAATGCGTTTACCGCCTGCCAGGGTCCAGGTGTTGTTACCAATGCGCTGCCGCAGGCGCGACTCCTGCTCCCAGCTGATCTCCGTATACGCATTCAGGTGGGTATTACTGAAACCGTAGCGCAGATTGGGCGATATCCGCAACGCCTGGTTACGCGGAAGATCCAGTGTCAGACTGGGTTCCACACTTAGTACCAGGCCTTCCACGGTGTTGTATTCCAGCTGGGTAAGCAGGGGTTTTACCGCTAAGCGGTTCGTTACCAGGGTGGTATCGCGGCGGTAATAATAATTATGCTTAACGCCGCTCCAGAGTACACTGAGTGGCGTAACAGGCTTTTGTTTTTTACGCAGGGAATCGATGTGACGGTCAGACACCAGGCTGTCTCTCCGGGCTTTGGCGGTACTGTCTTTCTCCCTGAAATCCTTTACTTCCTCCCTTTCCAGGGGCACTGGCCGTATGCTGTCCCAATAGTGAATGTCCTTGTCGTTAAAGGCGGTATCATACTTCATCAGGATCTTATCAAAATAGCCCGGCGGGAAGTTGGGATGCAGGTTATAGTTTGAATAAACATTCACGAAACTGCCCAGTAGATCAAAGCCAAACTGTTTCATGGTGAGGGTGATCACCTGGTCTTTGGTACGCCATACCGCGCTGTCTACCGGTACATGTATCTGCCTGATCTGCAGGGTGTCCATGATCTCCAGCTGGTAATCGCGTGTAAGCAGCAGGTTGGCGCTGTGTATCCGCCAGTCGTTATCGGTGATGAAGATATACCCTGAGAAAAGGGGTTCAAATTTCCGGCGCGGCGTTACCTGTATCCTGTTCACGGTGCGGCCATCTTCTATAAAAGTACCTTCGAGGTGATATTTATAATACTGCAAGGCGTTATCCGCAATGGGTGATACATAGCCACGGGGACTGAACTGCGTGATCACCGCCTGCACGTTGTTGTCATAGAAATTGATATAGGCGGGGAAGCTGAAGCCGAAGCCGCCACCGCTCTGGCGGGAGGAGATCACCTGCAGCTTGATCTTATCAGGCAGGCGGGCGGATATTTTTGTAACGGATTCCGAAAGGAATACGATGCCTCTGCCGAGGGAGTCTACGCCGATGTCCTGTTTATCCACTTTCTGTCCGAAAAAGCGATCGGGCATATTGCGGAACTTGAACATGCCTTTTATGTATGCGTTGCAGCTGAACTCCGGTACCTGGGCCTTATACACCGGCCGTTTTTTAATGGCCTGGCGGATGATGGCGTAGGCAGGGTCTTCTCCCCCGCCCTTGATGGTCACTTCCCGGATCTGCAGACTGAGGGGCTGTAGCTGGAAGTCCAGCACCTGGTTGCCGGATACATTCACCGATCTTTCCTCCTTTCGGTAACCCATATACTGGCATACTATATTGTAGGCGCCATCGGGCAGTTCCAGCTGGTATTCACCGGCTGCGTTGGTAGTGGTACCTTCCGTGGTACCTTTCACCAGCAGGGTGGCATAAGGCAGGGGCTCATTCTTTTCATTGGTAACACGGCCGCGGATAATGCCGGCTGAACTGCCGGCGGATACACCAAGGAGTGCCAGCAGGATAAGGTATCTCCACATTCTTCAGGCAAAGTTTTCGCTGCGTGCTGTAGTATTACGGCGCAGGGCTTTGCGCAGCTGGCTGCCGGAGAGCGCGCCCATACCGCCTGTCAGGGCGCCGATGATGGAACTTACAATACCAAGCAGGATGGGGTTACGTACTTTCAGGAAGATCTCGCTGACGCGGTTGGCCAGGATGTGATCGTTGCGTACGTCCTGGAAGAATGCCACCAGCATCCATAGCAGGAAGATGGCGATGAAGCCGTTGAGAAAAGCCTTTCCGGGGGACGAGGGGATGGCCAGCGCTACCAGGAATGCAGCGAGGGCAACAGACCACCAGCCCAGGAAGAGTCCTGCGAGATAAGCCAGTGCAGCGATCAGTAATATGGATGCCAGGGATTTCATCTAGTAGTATTTATGTCCGGTTTTATAGATGGAAATTACGGAAACTAATATAAACTATAAAGGAAAAGTATCTTGTGTTTATCGGTAACGGCTTAATTGATAGGTTTTTTTAGACGTGTAGGGACATCTTCTACGGATCGTACTGTACAGGTCCGGATCCAGGTGGTCGGATTTGTCAATAAGCTTCTTTACACGGACACTATCCCTGAAAGTCCAGATGTGGTCACCCGTTTTGCCATCATACAGGGACATGATCAAGGTACTTATCCTGCCAGACATGCTAATGGCCACACCGGGAACACTGAAATTCTCCAGCTGTCCCATTAATACCGCATCTACCTTTAACAAAGCAGCCAGCATCTGTTTATCCATGAAACCGACCTTCTGCAGGCTGATGCCGTTCTTTTCCAGTATTGAATCCGTTACATGGTAATCCTGCACTGATACCCTCCATCTCATCTCATCGTCCATAATAGAGTTATAGAAGGCTTGTTGTACCTGCTTGCTGAAGATGGTTTCCTCACTGATCACCTGCTCTTTGGGCGCCCCCTTCTTGTATTTGATTTCCGGGGAGGTGGTCCGGAAAGGCAGGATCGCAATCAGCTGATGATCGACATAAAATGCGGTATCGGTCTCCGGTGAAGCCTCCTCTTCTTCTATGGTAGTTTCGTGTTGTGCAAAGACAGGTTGCAGCGATAGCAGCAAGATTAAAAAAGCGAACAATGTTTTCACTAACAGGTATAGGTAACAGGTAAAACTTAATTAATTTGAAAGGTGGCGGCTCAGGCTTTGGAAGCTTCCAGGGCCTGCTCAATATCCTGCAGGATATCCTGTACATTTTCCAGGCCTACGGAGATACGGATAAAGCCGGGTGTTATCCCTACTTTGAGGCGTTCGTCTTCCGTCAGCTTGGCATGTGTAGTACTGGCCGGGTGTGAGGCAATACTGCGGCTGTCACCCAGGTTGGCTGTCAGCGTCAGCATCCTCAGGGCATCCAGGAAGCGCTTACCCTGTTCCAGCCCGCCTTTCAGCTCAAAGCAAAATATACCGCCGCCGCCGCTCATCTGCTTTTTAGCGATGGCGTATTGCGGATGCGTTTCCAGCAGCGGGTATTTTACCCAGTTAAGCTGGTGGTGCTCTTCCAGTGCTTTAGCGAGGGTAAAGGCGCTGGCTGAGTGGCGTTCCATTCGCACGTGCAGGGTTTCAAGGCTTTTGCTGAGCACCCATGCATTGAAAGGAGACATGGAAGGTCCGGTGCTGCGGCAGAAGGCATAAATCTCCTTGATCAGCTCCGGTTTGCCTACTACGATGCCGCCCAGTACGCGGCCCTGGCCATCCATCCACTTGGTAGCGGAGTGGGTTACCAGGTGGGCGCCCAGGAGAATGGGCTTTTGCAGCACCGGTGTAGCGAAGCAGTTATCTACATTGAGAATGATGTTATGCTTGTTGGCTATTTTAGCCAGCCATTCGATGTCAACGATATCGAGACCGGGGTTGGCAGGCGTTTCAACGAAGATCATCCGTGTATTGGGCTTGATGAGGGCTTCTACACTGTTAGGATCATTCACATCGAAGTAGTCGTAGGATATTCCCCATTTGGGCAGGAACTTGGTGATGACCGTATGGGTAGATCCGAAGATGGAGCGGGCAGACAACAGGTGATCTCCGGCCTTCATCAGGGCCATAAAGCTGGCGAAGATGGCACTCATACCGGATGCGGTAGCATAACCCGCTTCGGCCTGTTCCAGGGCGCAAACGCGGCGAACAAACTCGTCTACATTCGGGTTACTGAAACGGCTGTAGATATTAAAGTCGGTTTCATCGGCAAAGGTGGCCCTCATCTCTTCCACGTTATCAAAGCAGAAGCTGGATGTGAGGAATAAAGGCGAAGAATGTTCCATTTGCCAGGTCCTTTCAATCTGGATCCTGACAGCATCGGTTTCCGGTTTGTATTGTTGCTCGTCCATCAGACAAAAAAGGTTTGAGGTTTGAAGTTTGAGGTTGGATGTTAGACATTCTTTGTAAGTGGCCGGCTATCAATATTGAACCTGGAACCTTCAACGAACCTCAAACTTTAAACCTCAAACTTCAAACGTATACAGATTATTGATTTACGCGGGTTTCCCACGTCAGCTGAGTGCCTGACTTACGCAGGGTTTCGGCTACGGAGCAGTATTTGTTCATGGATAATTCCACGGCGCGGGCGGCCTTATCAGGGTCGATATTTCCGCTGAGGTGAAATACGATATGGGCTTTTTCCCAGAGGCTGGGCTCTTTGCCTTTTTCACGGTCTCCTTCGATCTCGATGCGGAAATCCGTGATCTCCTGCCGTTGTTTCTTAAGGATCATCACCACATCAATGGCCGAACAGCCACCCAGGCCCATCATGAGCATCTGCATGGGGCGAACGCCATTGTTTTTACCGCCATTCTCTACAGAGGAATCCATGCGCACACTGTGCCCGGTTTCGTCCGTTGCTTCCATATTGAACCCGTCGTCGATCCTTTTTAATGAAATTTTCATGCTTTCCTAAGAATTTAGGTCAAAAATAGGTGAAAGTATGCTGAAAGCAAAACGCAGTTAAGGTTCAATACTTAACGCTTAATGCGAAACGCTGATAAGTGAGGAATAAGGGGTAGCGGGAGCCTTCAGTATTTGCCGTTTTGCTTTCAGCTTTTTTTGTGTAGTTTCGCGCAAATTTTTGGGGGTTGCCTGTAAAGGAATTACATATAAAGGAAGTATTTACATTAGAATCGGGCGCTGAGCTGCCTGAGTTGCGCATTGCGTATCATACCTACGGTACGCTGAACGCGGATGCCAGCAATGTGGTATGGGTATGCCATGCCCTGACTGCCAATTCTGATGTAGCAGACTGGTGGACGGGCCTGATCGGCGAAGGCAGGGTCATAGATCCCGCGCACCACTTCATTGTATGTGCCAATATCCTGGGCTCCTGTTACGGGAGCTCTGGCCCGCTGAGCATCAACCCACAAACGGGGCAACCCTACTATCGCAGTTTTCCGCAGGTGACCGTACGGGATATGGTAAAAGCGCATATCCTGCTGCGCAAACACCTGGGTATTGACAGGATCCATCTGCTGATAGGTGGCTCCATGGGCGGCTACCAGGTACTGGAATGGGCATTGGCAGAACCAGCGGCTATCGGCCGCCTTTTCCTGCTGTGCACCGGCGCCGCTGAAAGCGCCTGGGGCATTGCCATTCACACCGCCCAGCGCCTGGCCATTGAGGCAGACTGCAGCTGGCAGGACGCCAGCGCCCAAGCCGGGCAACGGGGACTGAAAGCCGCCAGGGCCATCGGTATGCTGACCTACCGCAACTACCAGACCTTTGTACGTACTCAATCAGACCCCGACAAGCACAAAACGGATAATTTCCGGGCAGCTTCCTATATTAACTACCAGGGCGATAAGCTGGTGAACCGTTTTAACGCCCAAAGCTACTGGCTGCTGACCAAGGCCATGGACAGCCACAACATTGCCCGTGGCAAGGAAGCAGACATGGGCGCCCTGCTGGAGCAGCTACCCCACCCCACCCTGCTGATGGGTATTACCAGTGATATATTATGTCCGCCGGAAGAGCAGCTCTTCCTGGAACGTCATCTGCCCAACGCTACCTACTATGAAATAGACTCCTCTTACGGGCATGACGGTTTCCTGATAGAATTTGAACAGATCGGCGCCCTGCTGAAAAAGTGGATGGGCGAATAGGCTATGCGCTTTCACCGTAGATTACACCTTAATTACACCAGGATAACACGCGAAGTTTACTAAGGAAACATAAGGAGTGCATTAAGCACTTCCGCGGAAAACAGTCTTCATAAATCAGTTATATTTACAGCATAAAGCATTTCATACGCGTTACCTATGAGATACTCATTTATTGCAGCCTTGCTGTTAACCCCCTGCTGCATGCTGGCGCAAACCCAGGCCGGGGAAGACACGGTTAAGCAAGAGAAAGTTAAAGTTATCCGCCTGGATGCCAAACGTTATAAAGCTAAAGGAGCGGCCTTGCTCCGGCTCTCCGGCATCAAAGTGATCCCCCTCTGCCCGGATACCAGTCAGCTGGGTTACGTGCAGGTAGGCATGACCAACCGGAAAATCCGCGCGGTACCCGACAAGGCTTATACCCCCTATCTCCAGGATTTTGTGAACGCCCTGCTGGGCGGCGTGTATGTACCTTCCGGCAGACAGATGCTGTGGGTGATCAAAGATCTGCGCATTAATGAGACTTCTGAAGTGATGGGCGAACAGGCATTTGTGCGGCTGAAGGCAGCCGCCTACGTTCCTGCAGACAACAGTGAGCACCCCGCCTACCGCCTGCTGACGGCTTTTGATACCGTCCTCATAAGGAGTGGCCTGGACGTTACGGGTAAGCATGACAGGAATATTGCCCAGGCCATGCAGTTGTTCTACCTGGCCTGCGAAGATGCTGCGGGCGCCTATACTGCCAGTACCCCCATGACGGAAGCGGCGCTTATAGACAGTACATTGGGAGCGTTCAAAGCGCCTATTTACCGGGATACTGCTTACAAAGAAGGTATCTATCAAAATTACGGGGAGTTCCTGGCAAATGCACCCGGTATCAGCGATTTTGAGGTAGAGATCAGCAAGCGGAAGAAAATGACGGTCTACGCCAAAGGTCCGGATAGTATCCGCCATGAAATGACCCAGCTGTGGGGTTTATGCTATAAGGGTGAACTGTACAAGTATGATGAGGGAGAGCTGGTGCCGATAGAACGGAAAGGCAATGCTTTTGTACTTTCCAGGTATATGGCAGACATCAACCGGAGGAATAAGTCTATCTTCTGGGGCTCGATGGGCGGGATAATAGGCACCGGTGTCGCTTATACCGCTACAACGGTGCATGCGGCCAATGCGATACCCTGGTTGCTGGAGTACTACCGCCCGGAGGCGACGATGGTGGATGTGGAGACCGGGGAGCTGATGTTTTAGCGGCGGGTAAAGGAGAACCGGCTCATTATACGGCGATGCCCGGTTCATGTTCGATTCATGTTGCACTCCGCCTGGTATAATATCTGTATCGGTAGCCAATCAACGCCGGATGCGTCTCATTCTTCTTAAAGGAATGAGACGAATGCGGGACAGATGCGGGACATATAGGGGAAATACAGGGAGACAACAGGAACATGGATGGGACATGGATCGAACAACACCCTTTTATAATATTTTGTCCCGGAAAAACACTAAATTGTTATGCTCAAGATACCAATGATAACAGACAATACAATGGATCTTTCGGATCCATGTTGTTCATCATCCTAACTCAAAAGCACCATAATATCGATCACAATATGATATACTATCGGATCACCGCAACGCCAACGTATATTGCCAGGTGGCAAGCTGATAAAGTAAATGCTATTTAAGGTTATCATCTGTCAACATGCCACGCGAAAACAAACATTCAAGAAACAGCTCTCATCCGTCTTCTGCTGCAGCAAACAACCGTTCGGGTGCAGGGATCTCAAGGCCTGCCGTTCATCCTTTACCATTGGACGAAAACATAACGCCGATGCCTGAGCGCAACCTGCCGCAGGAAGCCTGGCATACGGTACAACAAAAGCAGGAAGCAACACAAGCGCCCGCTGCACGTCCCCGGCATTTATTACGCATCGATACAGGGAACGCAGGCAACAGGCCCTACCAGTTTGCGAGGACCAGGAAAAAGACAAAGGAGGAGCGCAGGCAGGCTTTTTGGGAACGGATACGCAGATCGAGGGAACGAAATAAGGCAAACAAGGCCCGGCCTAAAAGGTATAGGGCGATGTATAATATACAACGTGATTTCAATTACGGTTTCAGATCTGCGGAGATTCACCGCCTGGCGCTGGAAGATGGCCCAGACTCACAAGCGATAGTGCCGTACAACCCGCTGATGAATCCCGATATCAAACCGCAGCACACCCAAGTGGATTTCGGTGGTGTAAATACTTATTTTTACCGTTTCTATGGCGGCCAGCCTTTCTTCAGGCTGGACACAGAATCGTTTGATGATCCTACCATAAAGAGTAACTACGATGAGATTATACAAAACTTTGCAGGCAATGACGCTGAGGTGGCCTTTGACATCTTACAAACAATAGAAACGAACAAGGGACTTACCACGGATATACAGGGACAAGCCCGGACCCTGTTGATATTTCTGACGCAGGTGATTGAGGCGCACAGCACCCGTATACCTGGTGCTGATAAACTGGCCCGCGCACTGTTGCGCCGTATTGCCCTTGGGCAGCTTACATTTAAGGAAGCCTTTAACCGGAAAAACGGATTATTTGTATCGGCCTGGGCCCCGGGAGCAGGCGCCAAAAAAGGCGGCCAGATCGCCGGCCGCGCCTTGTTTGGTATGGCCAGGGAGAAAGATAAATATGAAAGTGACAGCCTCGAGAAAGACCTTGGCGAAGAGCGCTTTGGTACCCTGATGGATACCGTGGAAGATTATTACTCAGATGACAGTGATGAAGAAGGTGAAGAGGACAGGCAGGAATATCTTTCCATGAACAGCCTTACCCTGAAATCAGTAAATGGTGCATTGAGTTTACTCGGTATATCCTTGTCCGTAGCATCTTCACATGACCTGTTAAAGCTGCCCGCTTTTGAGAAAGAGGTCAATGATTCATATCGCAAACTATCTGCCCAATATCACCCGGATAAAATGGGAGATTCCCAGAAGTTTACTGAAGTAGCCCAGGCAGCAGGTATTTTGCGCCAGTGGATCTCTGAACTAAAGGAGAATAAGGATGTAGATCTGAGCGGTAAGGAACTGAATACTTTGATGCAACAAAACGGTGTGAGGCTACAGAAGATCGATGGCACCGGCAACTGTTTTTATGACGCCGTTCTTGACCAGATAGCATTTCATGGAGGGAATGTTCCATCGGCACTTACGCTGCGCGACCGTATAGCGCAACTGATCATTGACAACGCAGCTACATTCCAGGTATTTGTTACGGGTAACCAGTTGAATCAAATTGTAGAGAGTATCCTGACCAATCATAGCTGGAACAATGCGGGCGGGGATTTTGCGCCTCAATTGATCGCTTCTGTGCTCCGCCGGCCTGTCCGCATTATACAGCCAGACGGGGTGATAGATATGGCGCCAAGAAATGACCTGAATCTTACACAACATAATACGCTTAATACGGGTAATGGGTTGATTACGATAATATATAATGGTAATAACCATTATGATTCAACACGGCAGAATTTTTTGATGTAGGAGCAAACAATGATAGCAGAGGATTATAACGATGGGTTTGATTGACATGGCGTGGCTTGTTTGCAGGTATTTTTAATTACTCGGTTCCCTTGCTTAAAAAATAATGAGATGCGTAAATGGCATTTATGCAATGATCTCCCCAGTGGTGGTTAAAAGTAAATTTAAATTCCCAGATAGCACTTTCTTTTGCAGCATCAGCGCCAAGCCCGAAGATTAATAATGATCGTTTTAAGTCCTTATAAATGTCTCCGATATCGTCAAGGAGATCTCCGTAGCAAATATCTTTGTCGCTTTCATCGGCAGGATTAAACAGATGCAGGTAATACCGGTTATCCATTAACCGCTCAGCGATAAAGCTTATTGTTCTTTCTAAAGTAACGTGATCGATATCTTTCTGAAGTTCTATATAGTCTTGTGGGTAAGTATCAGGTAATTTATGGGCAGCCTGGTAAAGGGCTAGTAATTTAGCTTGTATCACTGATAAAAATTCTTTGTCATTTTGAGTTTGATAATTCTCAATATATGCACAATAGGATGTTGCAGCGGTTATGAAATTAAAAACGTCTATGGAGTTCTGCATTTGTTTAGTTTAATTAATCCTTCTGGATGAGCGTATTAGCTGATCTTAAAGCCCGTGTTGCAAAGATATCCTGATTGCTTGAACCGACAACCTCAAAGGCTTCACAGACGGACTTTAATAACAAAAAGACTATAGCCATAAATGACAAATCCGCAGGTCTCGCCTGCGGTGTTGTTAACATATAGGATACTAACTTTTTCGAGACTATAAAATAAAGTGTGTAAATAGCGAGGCAACTGTTTAGAGTCGGCATCTGTTATCAAATATCGTTAAAAATTGATGGAAGCAGGGAGTGTAAAATAAACTGTGTCAAATTCTATTTCAATGTTTGGAACCCCACGCCAGGGGAAGGGGGAGCGGCGTTAGCTCCCCGGTCTATATTTGCAATTTCAGCCGGTCACCAAATATAATTGATAACTGGGATACTGTCGAGACTGTAAAATAAACTGTGTCAAAGGTTAAAAAAATTAAGACCTTTAACACAGTTTATTTTACACTCCCTTAGCGGCTGATATATGTAAATCAGAATAGCTTTCTAGTATGTTTGCATTCTGATGTAAGGGCACTGCATAGTTGTTAGGAACAGTACCCAAAAAGAGCACAGAATTGGGAATTCCTTTATGTTCCATCCTAATGGCATTCGGAAGTACAGCATCTGTAGACTCAATGGACAGTCTGTTTGGAGGAGAGGTTGTGCCGATACCAACATTTCCGGTTGCGTCAATCTTATTGGTCTGTGCGAAAGCTAACAGGTAATGATACCATAACAATAGTCAATGCGCGTAGCGCAGTAAATATTCTCTGCATATAGGGTGTTCGTTTGTAGTGTCTTTTAGATTTAATAGTGATTACTTTCCATTACTTTCTTTTCAAGGATCTCATTTCGCAGTTTTAGCTCATTGAGCTCTTTTTTAATATCAATCAGGTACAGGGTCAGCTCCTCCACTTTCTGCAACAGCTTCTTATTCATTTCTCCCACATCTAATCCATCTTGCTGCACTTCCGCAGCGGAAGGGATCTCCGGCAAGTGTTGATGTTCCTTGATATACTTTTCCACTTCACTCAAAGCCGGCAATTTATACCCAGGATGGAATACAAAATCTGCCCAGCCGGCCTGCGTTACTTTGACTCTTCGTGCGCCTATTGTCCCCTCCACCGCCAGTTTGTACGCCCCCGGAGTAGTGGTACCAATGCCAACATTGCCATTGTCCATTATAGTAAAACGGGAGGCACACATTCCGCCGGAACATCCAATATTGTCATACGCCCAGAATTGCAGACTGTTGCCGTAGCTTCCGGTCATATTATATATATTCCAGCTGCTCGCCGTACCCGCCGTTGTTTTTGAAGGATTCACCAAAGAGATACTACCGCCTATGTTCGGATTACTAATACTACTGATGACCGTTCCACTGAACTTGCCGTTTCCATTTACTTCCAACTTTTGAGTAGGACTGATAGTTCCGATCCCAATACTCCCCTGGAGGGTGATTGCATCCAGACCAGTAAAAGGCTGAACGTTACTTACAACATCATCATAAGCAATAGTCAGTGTTTCATTCTGAGCATAACCAGTAAAGTAGAAACTATTCAACCTGTACGAATTTGCAATGGTAACGGCTATGTATTTTTCTGAATTGTAGATCAAGGTCACCAGGCTAGCCCCTTCATTGTAGGTAAGAATGCTGCCTTGCGTCTGATCACGGGCACTGGAGGTATTTACTTCTACCGTCCACTTCCTGTTATACGCTCCTGTCGACCCTCTAACGCCGGTTATCTTTCCTTGTACATAGGTATCCTCGATATTAGTACCGTTATATATCTTATGCAACAACATATAGTTGGTGCCCTGCGAATCTTCTGTAACGCCGTCTATAGCCTTGTTGGTGTAATACTGACGGGTTTGTGCCTCTGCAACAATGTTGGCAGCCAATTGAAATAGGAAAAATAAGGATGTGAACGAGAAAAACTTCTTCATTATACGAGATTATTTTAATTACTGTTGAGTGCTCAGAAATTATAGCCCAACCTGAGCTTTATAGGGTCCGTTCTGGGTACATGCTGGTTATGCAGGAAATCATATAGCAGGATAATATTACCTTTCAGCTTACTGCTTACTTTATACTTCTTGCTGATACCCAGCAGCGCACTGCCCTGCCAGTTATCAATACTCCTTAACTGATCTGTATTGGTAAATGCCGTGTTGTAGTTCTCTTCAAAACCACCGTTAACATAAAAGGTACCTTTTAGTTTCCAGTCCAGGAAAGAGCGCAGGCCCAGGCCCTGATGCGAAAAGCTGATATTGTTAAACCCGGTGCCAAGGCCTAATTTGTACGCAGCACCCAGTCCGGCGCTACCGTTCTTATGGAACTTATAAGCTACCTGTCCGGCTATATCACTGGTAGTGGGGAAATATTGGGTAGAACGGGCAAATTGCATATTGCCGCCAAATTCCAGCCTTTGCAGAAAGCTTTTGGTTTTCATTTCATTGGGTTTGAAGCCGGGCATATCAGCTGCATTGTCTACATCGGGAAACTTATCTTTCAGTTCGTTGAAGCGTTCACGTGCAGCCGACATCTGCTGGCTCACCGCTGTCTGAGCATTAGGACCGCCCCCACCCAACCGCTGTTGAATGAGCTGTTCAACCTGGGTACGGGTTTGCAGGCCTTCCAGGTTAGGTGCAGCACCAGCTGCAGAGAGGTTGAACAAACCTGCCAGCTGGGAGTTCTTCTGCAGAAAATCATTGTAAGCAGGCACTTTTTTCAGCATCTCCAGCGCTTTGGCTTCAGCTTTCTTTTTATCTTTAAGCAACTCTTTATATTCCCTGAGTTGTTGGCCGTAGTAGTACGCTTCCTTGTTAAATTTCTCCAGGTCTTTCGTAAAACCGGTATACTGTGCCAGCTGCTCTTTGAGCTGCTGTTTTCTCTCACGGATGTAAGCCTTGATCTGTTCTGCCTGTTGCAGCTGCGCCTGCAGCTGTTGTACGCTTTGAAGGGATCCGTTCACTTTATCCTGCAGTGCTTTAGATTCACTGCCCAACGATTTGGCGTCTTTGAGAAAGGACAGGGAAGTCTGCAGGGTGTCGAGGTAACCGGTATAGCCGGCGCCCAGCCTGGAAGGGTCATATTTGCCCGCTTTTTGTTTTATCCGGGTCTGCAGGTTGCCCATGGAATCGATAGAACGGGAAAAGATGTTCTTTGCAGCAACCGAATCAATCTTTGCCAGTTTTGCCTGCATTTTCTTTTCCTGGCGGGCCAGGCGTTCCAGTGCTTTCTGTGAACGCTTATTCACCTGTTTTTCAAAGTGCCTGGATTTGCCGCTCACCTGGGAAAAGTATTTACCGGGTAGTTGTTGCAGCTGGTGCGCCGTACTGTCCTGCGCATGAACGGCATTTACTGCCAACATTAAGAAAATGATCAGGTATAGTTTTCGCATGGGGAACAGTTACTTGTTTGCTGCTTTTATTTGCTTCATTTCAGCTTCCAGGTCTTTCAGCCGGTGTAACACGGCTTCATGTTCTTTCTGTTGTTGTATCTGTAAGCCATTAGTAAACGGCATATTCGTTTTTATCTTCACGCCATTCGCCGCTGTACCGTTAAAATGATAGGTCGCGACGTTGCCAACAAAGGGAGATTGCGCATAAACCAGTACCGTAACAAACAGCAGGCATAGGGAAAATAGCAGCCTTCTCATAATTATCTATTAATCTTAAAATTCAACTTGACAAAATTGCATTTGCAGTACGCATGCTATCTGCATTCACACAGGATATCCACAAACAAAATATAACATGAGAACAGGGTGTAGTAGACGCATATCAATTCGGGTTACAACATCCGGTGCCAAATTACATTACTTTTTTTGTACACCAAGAAAACTTTTGTGTTAAATGGTCTTGAGCATCAGCTGTTTCAGATAAAACAAATCACATACATATCCGCGCTATTCCTCTCTCCTCTTCATTTAAACAGGATCGCCCCCGCATCCAGCAAACTATCAAACCTTGATATCCCGTATTGCCTTAAATCATCCTGTTGCCAGTAAGGATCCGTTGAAGGTATATCTCTTTCTTTAGTGCCGGGAACAAAAAAATGTACATAAAAATGATGTTGCTTACTGGTAGTATTGGTACTGTTAATACGGCTAAGATATCTTGTCTTTTTAGTGATATTTTTATCTTGTTGATAAACCCTCACCCATAGATCTTTGCCAGACCGGATATATTGCGCCGGAACATAAGCGATACCCGCTTCGTTTACCTTATACCGCCCCTTGGGCGTACGGTTAAAAGGAAAGCCTGCCGTATCCTTTACAGGTATAACGTAGCACCAGCCCTGGTAAGCTTCCGGAACCTCCACCTTAACGGTATTGAAGATCAAAGAACAGCCTGCAAAAGGGAACAAAGCCAGGAGTAAACAAAGTATCGTTTTTCGTACCATCGCTGCAATTGCTTTCCTAAGTCATAACAAGGTCTTAAAAAAAATGTTTACTACCTAAAATAGTCCATCTTTTTATCATTTATACCGATTTTTTTCGTTAACTTCCTGACAAACAATGATTCCCCAATCGCAAGATCTTTGATACAAATTACACCTTACAACACACATGTTAGAAATGATAATTGTTAATTCGTAATAGTTCGTTATTTTTAATTATAATAAAAAACGCTCATCCCCCGGCTCAACCAAAACAAAATTTCACCTTTTATGAAGAACTATCTTACTACCTGTTTATGTACAGTCTTATTTTTACTTAACCTATGTTCAGTAGTACAGGCACAAGAACAGACCACCATCACCGGCGCTGTTACCAATAGTCTCAACGGGGAAAAAATGCCCGGTGTAACCGTTAGCGTTAAGGGCACTTTATCCGGTACCATCACAGATAATAATGGTAATTTCAGACTGACCACCTCCAGGAGCCTCCCCATTACCCTCATATTCTCCTATGTTGGGTTCAAAAGCGAAGAAAGGATTGTGACCAGCCCCAATGAAGCCGTAAGCGTACAGCTCACCTCTACCGAGGTACTGGGACAGGAAATCGTAGTGGCCGCAAGCCGCGTAGCACAAAACATCCTGCAATCCCCGGTATCTATTGAAAAGCTGGACTCCAGGGCCATCAAGGCATCCCCCGCCCCTACTTTCTACGATGCACTGGCCAACATGAAAGGCGTGGAACTGAGCACCCAGAGCCTTACCTTCAAGTCGGTAAACACAAGGGGATTTGCCAGCAATGGTAACATACGCATGGTACAGCTGATAGATGGGATGGATAACCAGGCGCCCGGACTGAACTTCTCCGTTGGCAACATCGTTGGTATCACCGAGCTGGATATGGATAATGTGGAACTGCTGCCCGGCGCCTCTTCCGCCCTCTATGGCCCCAACGCGCTGAACGGCATTGTGCTGATGAACAGTAAAAACCCCTTCCAGTACCAGGGCCTCAGCGCCAATGTAAAGTCAGGTTTCCTGTCTGAACCCGGCCGCAGCAATTCTTCAACCGGCTACTATGATGTTACCCTGCGATATGCGCATGCCTTTAACAACAAAGTTGCCTTCAAGGTGAACCTGGGTTATCTTTCTGCAGACGACTGGCAGGCATATGACGACCGCGACCAGAGCATCCTGAACGGATATAATCTGACCAACGGCAGCCGTAGTGACAACCCTGGCTATAACGGCGTGAATGTTTACGGGGATGAGACTAATGTGAATATGAAATCTGCATTGCGGGGAGCTGCATTGACACCCAATAACCCCCTGGGTGTTGGTATCGCGCAATTATCTGCCGCCACACAGGGAGCCATCACACCGGAAATGATCTACAACGCCATCATGCCGGATAGCGCCCGCTCTTTTGTATCGCGTACCGGTTATGATGAACGCTCACTGGTAGACTATAAAACCAAGAACCTGAAAGTAAATGCTGCCCTTCACTACAAGATCCGCGAGAACCTGGAGGCGTTTATACAGGGCAGCTATGGTTACGGTACCACCGTTTATACCGGGGCGGACCGTTACTCCATCAAGAATTTCAAAATGGGCCAATACAAAGCGGAACTAAAGGGTAATAACTTTTACGTTCGCCTGTATACCACCCAGGAAAGAGCCGGAGACAGTTATGCGGGTGGCGTGCTTGCACAAGGTATCAATGAAGCATGGAAACCCAGCACTACCTGGTTCCAGCAATACTTCGGCGCTTATGCAACCGGCTCTCTCGGTACATTTGCCCAAGCTTTCCAGACGGCGCTGCTGGGCGGACAGTCCCCTCAGGAAGCATTTGCCGCAGCCACTAATGCGGCACAAAGCGGCTCTGCTAATTTCCATAATGGCGCCAGGGCAATAGCCGACAGCGGCCGCCTGCTACCCGGTACCGCCGCTTTCAACGCTGCCGCACAAAAGGTAAAAGATAAAGCCATCCCCGGCGATGCCACCGGCGTTGGCGCCAAATTCCTGGATAAAACAAACCTGTACCAGGCCGAGTTCATGTACAACCTGAGCGATCATATTTCCTTTGCTGAAATACTGGTGGGTGGCAACTACCGCATCTATGCACTGAACTCTGATAAATCGCTGTTCGCTGTAGATGATGACGGTGAAGAATTCCGTATTCACGAATGGGGCGGCTACCTGCAGGCTTCTAAAAAACTCATTGACGACCACCTGGCATTGACGGGCTCCGTACGTTATGATAAGAATGAGAACTTTGCAGGGCAGTTCACGCCCCGCGTTACCGCAGTGTATACATTCCTGAAAACACATAATATCAGGGCTTCCTACCAGACCGGTTTCCGTATACCTACCTGTCAGGATCAGTACATAGACCTGCAGACACCGCAGGCACGCCTGATTGGCGGCTTGCCCTTCCTGCTGGACCGCTACGGGTTGAAAAACGGGCCGGTATTTACCCTGGAATCCGTACAGGCAGGTCAGCCACAGCAATACCAGTTCAAAGAATTCAAACCCGAGAAGATCATTGCCTGGGAAGCGGGCTATAAGGGGCTGTTCGGCAACAAAGTACTGATAGACGCCTACGTTTATTACAATACTTTCAAGGATTATAACGGCATACAGCTGCTGGTACAACCTACAGGTCCCAGCACACAAAATGTTTTCTCCATACCCGTGAACCTGGACGAGAATATTAAATCCTGGGGATGGGCTTTTGGTTTAGATTATGCCCTGCCACTCAATTTTGTGATGGGTGGAAACGTTTCATATAACAGGCTGCTGGATGAAGAAAAATTCGGCGCTGCCGTAATGTACAACACACCTAAAATACGGTATAACCTCTACGGCGGTAACCGCAACATTGCCGGTTCAAATATCGGCTTCAACGTAACCTACCGCTGGCAGGACAGCTTCGTATGGCAATCCTCCTTTGTAGGGCCCGTAGTAAGGACCCTGGCCCTGAGCGAGATCCCGTCTTACGGCACCCTGGACGCCCAGGTTACCAAGCTGTTCCCGAAAGTAAAAACCACCCTGAAGATAGGCGGCGCAAACGTCCTAAGAAATACTTATACACAATCATGGGGTAACCCGGTAGTAGGCTCACAATGGTACGCCTCGCTGGGGTATAACCTCTAATGCTTACTCACCCGTTTAAATTGGCGAAGCCCCCCAGCGTTTATGCCGGGGGGCTTCTGATTTGTTGTAACCCCCAACCGGAGTTGGGATATTTTATGTTAAAAAACAGAACGCATCAGCGTCGCGCGTTCTGCATTAAGCGTTAAGCACCGGGTGTTTGTTACACGTTAAACCTGAAATGCATTACATCGCCGTCATTCACCACATATTCCTTCCCTTCTATCCTCAGGCGGCCGTTATCACGGGCGCCGGATTCTGAACCATACTTCACAAAATCATCGTAAGAGATCACTTCTGCCTTGATAAAGCCTTTTTCGAAGTCTGTATGGATCACGCTTGCAGCAGCAGGGGCTTTCCAGCCGCGGTGGATGGTCCAGGCACGTACTTCCTGCACACCCGCTGTAAAGTAAGTGATCAGGTTCAGCAGCTTATAGGCAGAACGGATCAGGCGGTTCAGACCAGGCTCCGTAAGTTTATATTCTTCGAGGAACAATTGTTTATCCTCCGGATCTTCCATTTCGGAGATCTGGGCTTCGATGGAGTTGTTCATGATGATCACCTCGGCGTTCTCGGCCTTTACTGCTTCCTGCAGGGCCTGGGAAAACTTGTTACCGGTGTGCAGGGAGGCTTCGTCTACATTCGCTACGTAAAGCACCGGCTTTTCTGTTAACAGGAAAAGATCGGCAATCGCGCTGCGGTCTTCCTTGCTCAGACCCAGTTCGCGGATATTGCGGCCCTGTTCCAGGCATTCCTGGCACTGTTTCAGAATCTCGAACTCCCTTTTAGCCTTTGGATCGCCCCCGGTTTTGGCCATCTTCTCGGTACGGGCTATCTTTTTCTCCACTGTTTCCAGATCTTTCAGCTGCAGCTCGGTATCGATGATGCCTTTATCACTTACGGGATTAATGGGGCCTTCCTCCCTTAATATATTATCGTCTTCAAAGCAGCGGATCACATGTACGATGGCGTCTACTTCGCGGATATTGGCCAGGAACTTGTTGCCCAGGCCTTCACCCTTACTGGCGCCTTTTACCAGGCCGGCGATGTCCACAAACTCAATCGTGGTAGGCACCACCCTTTGAGGCTTCACCAGTGATTCCAGCTTGGACAGGCGCTCGTCCGGCACGTCTACCAGGCCTACATTCGGCTCAATGGTACAGAACCGGTAGTTACTGGCCTGTGCTTTGGCGCTGTTACTAACTGCGTTAAATAAAGTTGATTTTCCTACATTCGGCAATCCTACTATTCCTGCTTGCAACGCCATGGTTTTAAAAAATTTGCCCGCAAAGATAGGAAAATTTAGGAAAAATTGTAAACCGTGTTAAGCCGCTGGATACCAAGAAACGATATTACTTTATGGAACAGGCACTGACTATGGACCATAGACTATGGACCATGGACTATTTTTAATAGATTTGACGGATTATATAAAATAAACACATATGCCATGGATCATCTGTTATGTTCCATGGACTACCTACTAACCAACATTTATGGCATTAAACTACGTTTGGATCGCGTTTTTCCTGGTGGCGTTTGTGGTAGCACTGTACCGCCTGATATTCCTGCATGATACGGCGGTCTTCGCCAATGTGATGACAGGCATGTTTGACAGCGCCAAAACAGGGGCGGAAATATCCCTGGGACTGGCCGGTATCATGACCTTCTGGATGGGTATTATGCGGGTGGGCGAGAAAGCAGGCATGATCAACATTTTTGCCCGTGCGGTGAACCCTTTCTTTTCCAGGCTGTTCCCCCAGGTACCCAAACAACACCCGGCCATGGGCTCTATTGTGATGAACTTCTCTGCCAATATGCTGGGACTCGATAATGCCGCCACCCCCGTGGGGCTAAAAGCCATGAAACAACTGCAGGAGGTAAACCCCGCCCCGGAAACGGCTACCAATGCCCAGATCATGTTCCTGGTACTGAATACGGCTGGCATGACCATCATTCCCACCTCGGTGATCGCTATGCGCCTGGCCAATGGCGCTGCCAACCCGGCGGATATCTTCATTCCTACTGTCATTGGCACCTTTATTTCCTTTATGAGCGGGGTTATAGCAGTGGCGTTGTACCAGCGCATCAACCTGTTTAACCTGCCCTCCCTGGTGTTCTTTGGCGGTTTTGGACTGGTCATGTTCGGGCTCTTCAGCTGGCTGCACAATCTGCCGCCCGCAGAAGTGGCCACGTATACGGGTATGCTGGGCGGATTGATCATCTTTTCTGTGATCGTTTCCTTCGTGATGCTGGGTTTTGTCAAACGTATCAATGTATATGAAACGTTTATTGAGGGCGCCAAAGACGGTTTTCAGACCGTGGTCATGATCATTCCCTACCTGGTAGCCATCCTGGTAGCCATCAGCGCTTTCAGGAGCACCGGCTGTATGGATTATGTTATTCAGGGCATCGGCGGCTTTTTTGCCCTGCTGGGCGTGAATACCGATTTTGTACCAGCCCTGCCCGTGGGACTCATGAAAACCCTGAGCGGCGGCGCAGCCAGGGGGCTGATGGTAGAGGCCATGCAGCATTACGGAGCCGATTCTTTTGTGGGGCGCCTGGCCTGTATCATGCAGGGGTCTACCGAAACAACCTTCTATATCCTGGCCGTGTATTTCGGTTCCGTTAATATCAAGAACACCCGCTATGCCCTTACCTGCGGACTGATTGCCGATTTTATCGGGGTCATTGCGGCCATCATACTCGGGTACGTTTTCTTTCATTAAGCCCGGTAATAAAGGTTGGCGCGTTTAAACGTTTGAAATGTTCGTGAATGCTCCCGATTTTAAACGCTCCAACTCTCAAACTTTTTTTTATATCTTGGCGCCGCACCCACCATGCACGCGTTCTTAACTTATAAATTCTGTTGACTAAGTACTATGAAGAAGTCGCTCCATGAAGACTGGATTGCAGTCATTATCGCATTTCTGACCATTGCATTGGTGTGTCTCGGCTTAAAGCCCGCTCTCCCTAAATTTTCTGCCTGGGCCGATGGGGCCGGGTTCTGGGCCCAGATCGGCAACGCTTCACTGCTGATGCATACCGGTATTTTATTTATCTGGGTGTTGGGCTGCCTGGTGCTGGCCCGCTTCCTGGCGGGAAACGCACAACCCGTAAAGCTGGCCATCAGCCTGCTGGGCATCGTGGTGATCAGCCTGGCAGCACAACTCATCACCAGCAATAAGTTTTTTAAAGACCTGGGCATCGAAGTGGTATTGTTCAGCCTCTTACTGGGTTTACTGATCAATAATGTACTGGGCGTACCAGGATGGCTGAAACCTGCCATACAAACAGAACTCTACATTAAGATAGGCCTGGTGCTGCTGGGCGCCAACGTATTGTTCCAGGAAATCATCAACGCCGGTGGACTGGGCATCGTACAATCGGTGGTTGTGGTATTTGCGGTATGGTATTTCACTTTCTGGCTGACCAAACGCCTGGGACTGGATGATGAATTCCGGATGATGATCTCCAGCGCGGTATCTATCTGCGGTGTATCGGCTGCTATTGCCACTTCAGGGGCCATAGAGGGCGATAATAAGAAATTGTCCCATGTGATCTCACTGGTGCTGATCGTTGCCATTCCGATGATGCTGTTCATGCCCTACATCGCCATCTGGGCAGGTATGACGCCAGCCGTAGCGGGCGCCTGGCTGGGCGGCACCATCGATACTTCCGGCGCGGTAGTTGCCGCAGGCACTCTGCTGGGCGATGAAGCGCTGAAATATGCTACCCTTGTAAAATTCTCGCAGAACGTATTATTAGGACTGGCCGCCTTCTTTATCTCCGTATACTGGACCGTTACCAAAAAAGAAGTGAGCGCCGACCAGAAGCCGGGATTAAAGACCATCTGGGAACGTTTTCCCAAATTCGTACTGGGTTTTGTACTGGCCTCCCTCCTGTTCTCCTTTGCATTACCTGCCGATGTGGTAAGCGGCGCCAAAGGCAGCCTGAAAGAACTGCAGACGTACTGGTTTGCACTGGCATTTACCTGTATAGGACTGGAAACAAAATTCACTGATATATTCAAGATGGAGAACGGACGTCCCGCCATCGCATTTATTATTGCCCAGCTGTTCAATATCTTCTTTACGCTGGTAATGGCGTATCTCGTGTTTGGACGGCAATAACCGTTTGAAAGTTTGAGGTTTGAGGTTTGAAGTTAGTTAAAAGTGAAAGGTTCAGAACATGTAAACTTTATAAGCATACATGTTCTGAACCTCAAACATCAAACCTCAAACTTTTTTATTCATCCCACCACAGCCTGTCAGACAGGGCGCCTATTGCGGGTACGTTGGCAGAGTTCCTGGCGGCTTCTGCGCTGGGATAGGCTACCCGGCGGATGAAGGTGGGCAGCACAGCGTTCACCGGCAGGTTGAAATCAGTATACTGATAATCCATACGGCGTACGTCTGTCCAGGATTCCGGGTTCAGGAACATCGCCACATATTTCTCTTTCATGATCAGCGCCAGCGTTATGTTGGCTTCGCCTACACTCACAACAGGATTATTCACGTAAGCATCCCGGTTGGCAGTACTTACCCCCAGTTTGTCCATATGGGCCCGTATCCCGTCGAGATAAGCGGCATAGGCGGCAGGTTTATCGCCTGCACGGAAGGCGGCTTCTGCCTCAATAAATTTACATTCTGCATAAGTGAGGATCAGCAGCGGAGCGCCTCCCTTTGAATAAAAGCCGGTTTCTACAGACAGGTAGCTTTCCTCATCATCCGTACCCGTACCAATTCTTCCCTTACCATTGATGGTACCGCGGTAGTCACCAAATTTTGTAAGCGACGCGATGAGGGGCAGCCTCGGATCAAAAACGCCAAAGGTGCTGTCGTTCAGGGCAGATACGAAATGCGTGCTCAGCCATCCATCCAGCGAGAGGTTGGCGTTATTAACGGCAGCCTGGTTCCAGGGACTTCTTGACTGGAACTGGGTCAGCTGCAGGTCGTCTCCATTGCTGGTGTAAGCCTGGTCTAATGCTGCCAGCACCGCAGCCGGATCATAGTCTGCCTTTTTTGTGATGCGGTTCAGCAAACGTGCCTTCAGTGCGTAGGCAGTTTTTTTCCAGGCTTCGGCATTGCCGTGATGCAGGAGGTCTTTGGTGTCGTCCAGCAGTATTGAGCCATCTGTACGGTTCAGCGAGGTAATGCCGGCTTCCACCAGGGCAAGAGATGACCGGTATACATCCTCGTCCGGGTCAAAATGAGGCTGTATCACTTCGCCGCTGAGCGCTTCCCTGAAAGGAACAGATCCCCAGATGGCGTTGGTTATGCTCAGGTTGAGGGCCAGCATGATCCTTCCTGCGCCCGCGTGCTCATAAGCGCCAACGGAATCGGCTGTTTGGATGAGATCATGGAGGTCTGCCATCGTGTTATAGATGTTAGTCCAGCTGGAAGAATAATCTACCTCATCATAAGTATCTGTACTGCTGGCGGTGTTGGGCGAGGCCAGGTACTGCACAAAATAGGAAGTGAAATCACCTGTGCGGTACACATTGTATCCCGTGTTATAGGTGGTGCTTGCCAGCAGCCCGTTCAGGGGCGGCGTTGCAGACGTATTGGGATCGGTGTTCACGTCCAGGTACTTCTTACAACCTGCAGAAAAGACCAGCAGGCTGCAACATGATATATAAACGATTAATTTTTTCATGGTCCGGTACATTAAAAAGTAAGATTAATAGTGGCCAGGAAGCTCCGCACAGCAGGATACGTAAAGCCGGAAAATGCATCTGCATTGCTGGATGCATTGGTAGAGCTGGATTCAGGATCAAAGCCCGTGTAATCGGTATGCAGCCACAGGTTATTACCGGTGAGCGTAATGTTTGCACCGGTGATCACTTTTGTTCTGGCCAGTAATTTAGCGGGTACCTGGTAAGAAAGGCTTACATTACGTAAACGTACCCACGAAGCGTTTTCAATAAACGCCTCTGTTACACCGCGGTACACACGGCGGTAGTAGCCGTCTCCGTAGTTCCTGCCATCGGGGCCTACGCCCTGTCCGAGGTACACAGGAATATCGTTGGCCTTGCCATCCGCAAAAACACCTTCAAACACCTTGGTCTGATCGCGGTCCTCCGTCATTTTGGAAGTACCGAAAGCGGCCATAAAGTTGGCAAACTGGTTATACTTCTGCGCTCCCTGCCTTACATCGAACATAAAGGATAAGCCTACGCCTTTATAAGAGAAGGTATTCGTGATGGCGCCTATCCAGTCTGGTTGTGTATTGCCCAGGTATTTCTGGCTGGTATTGATCTGGGCAAAGCCGGCAAGATCGCCTGTATTGCGGATCAGCAAAGGCCTGCTCTTATCAATGAACATCGGGTCTTCCGTGTCAGTGCCGTAATAGCGGGCATAGCTGCGCCCAAAGATGGCGCCCACCGGAAGACCTACCACGTATTTCTGTGTGGCGGTAGAGCTGGAGTAACCAAATTGTGAACCTACTACAACTTCATTCACACCATCTCTCAGCGATAACACTTTGTTACGGTTGGTAGAGAAGTTGGCGCGAACATCCCAGGTAAAGCTCCTGGTTTTAACCGGAGAGGCGTTTACGGATATTTCCACGCCCCTGTTGCGGATAGCGCCCGCATTGGTGTAGAAATATTCAAAGCCTGCGCTGGTGGGCAGCGGTACGCTCATCAGCAGATCTGTGCTCTTGGAATTATACCAGGTAAAGTCGAGGCCTATACGATTATTCAAAAACCTCAGCTCTGCCCCGGCTTCAAAAGTACTGGTGAATTCCGGTTTCAGTTCAGGGTCTGGTTTGGTATTAGTCCGGGTCCAGCCGATAACGCTATTATCGATAGGCCCATCTATCAGCGTTGTATAGCCATAGGTCAGCTTGTAGGGAGACGGGTCTTTACCGATCCTGGCCCAGGAAGCCCTTACCTTACCATAGCTGAGTACTTTATTCTCCAGCTTCAGGTGGTCAGAGAAAACATAGCCCATACTCACAGAAGGATAGAAAAAGGAGTTGCGGTCCTTATGCAAGGTAGAGGTAAAGTCTTCACGACCGGTCAGGGTGAGGTAAAGATAATTATCCCAGTTCAGGGTCCAGTCTGCAAATACGCCGATGATACGGTAGCGTTCCTCGCGCTGGTTGCTGACCACTCTTTTGGCATTGTGCAGCACCAATAGTTCGGGGATATCCAGGGTATCGCCTTCTGTAGCAACGCTGTTCGTTTTATACTGGTACATGTCATGACCCAGCTTGAAATCAGACGAGAGTTTTGAAGTGATCTGGTTCCTTGCATTCACAACAAAGGTGCCGTTGAGCAGGCGTTTGTCTATCTGGTATTTATGTACAAAGCCCAGGCCATTGTCGCCCAAAGGCAGCTCATCTACCACGCCTTTGGGGCCGGGAGCCGTATGGGAACGGACGTCTGAGTAATAATCGGTACCAAAGCGGTAGCTCAGATCCAGCCAGGGTAATGGCGACCAGGTAGCGTTCACATTGGCAATAATGCGGTTCACGTCGTCTACAAAACGGTTGGAGTACAAGGTGTACATCGGGTTGTCATTCTCAGTGCCGTAAGACTTCTGGGTGCCATCAGGCTTCAGGAAGTTTCTCACATCCCAGCGGGGCGACCAGTAGATCAGCTGCTCTCCGTAACGGTCAGCATTCACACGGTTGCCGCCGGAATTGATATAATTAACGGAAGCGCCTACTTTAAATTTGGAGCTGAAGCGCAGCTCACCGTTTACGCGGGCGGAGTAATTATTATAGTCGCTGAAAGGGATCACCCCATCCTGGTTGAGGGAAGACAGGGAAGCTGAGAACACGGCCCGTTCTGTACCTCCGCTCATAGAAACGGTATTCCTGAACTGCTTACCGGTGCGGTAGGCCTGTTTGAAATTATCAAACAGCTGTGCAGGATGGCTGGGATCCAGCCGTTTGGCTTCTTCTACGGTAGGTCCCCATGAGGGCCAGAAGCTGGCGGGATCGTATTCCCCGAGATAGCCCTGAGAGAAACGGTTCTGTACATCGGGCGTCTTATTTACATTTTCAAAGCCATAGGTTGAGCTGAGACTTACGGTGAGCCGGCCTGCCTTGCCTGATTTTGTGGTGATCACCACCGCGCCGTTGGCGGCGCGCAAACCATACAATGCAGTAGCGGCGCCGCCACGGAGGATGGAGACGCTCTCAATATCATCGGGGTTAATATCCGCTGCGCGGTTACTCATCCCGCGGGAATCGTCAATACCCGGCCGCGGATCAGTATAGGTATCATTATCGATGGGAATACCATCCACAATGAACAGCGGCTGACTGGATTTTGTAGGATCCAGCGAGTTGATACCGCGGATAATGATCCTTGCGCCCTGTCCCGGTGCACCACCGGTGCTCGAGATCTGTACGCCGGCCACCTGGCCCTGTAACGCATTAACAACGTTGGTCTGTTTGGTTACGGCCAGCTGTGCACCGCCTACATCCTGAACGGCATAGCCCAGTGCACGTTTTTCTTTTTTAATACCAAGGGCGGTTACCACCACCTGTTCCAGGTTACGGGTATCCGGTTGCAAGCCTACCTGCAGGCTGGTGCGCCCGTTCAGGGGCAGCTCCTGTTTCAGGTAACCTACAAAACTGAATACCAGTGTAACATTGGTGTTCGGAACATTGAGGCTGAAAGTGCCATCTGGACCGGTTGTTGTGCCGGCGGTGCCCCCTTTTACCTGGACGGTAACACCTGGCAAGGCGCTACCACCATCAGTGGCGGTTACTGTACCACGTACCACAAGATTCTGAGCCTTTAGCAGGATAGGTAGCATACAGTAACACACCATGAAAATCCCAAAGAACTTTTTCATGAGCATGCGATTTAGAATATCGGTTGATTTAATTACGACGTGTGTTAAATATACATAGTAAAATGTAATTGTCTGCATTTTATCGTATAAAAAAGGCACGGACCCGGTGGTGACAGCCGGCATCAAATCCGTGCTGCAGGACATTGCCTATGTGCATGTGATCGGCAGCTGTGCAGACAGCCAGTCTGCCAGGGAGTTCTTTCGTAAGCAGCCTGCAGACATTGTATTGTTGGATATTAACCTGCCGGACATCAGCGGATTGGATCTCTGCCTGGAATTTACGCAGGCAGCATCCGCAATTGCGAATACCGGCCCTTAGCAATTACAATGAACGCAGCATGATCAACGGCATGCTGGCCAACGGCGCATCGGGTTACCTGCTGAAAACGGCCACCACTGAGGAGTTACAGCTTGCTATTGACAGTGCGGTTGATGACCGCTTATATTTCAGCAGTGAAGCCGCAAAGAAAATGCTGGAGGCGCCAGCCAGCAGCACGGTCCCACAATTAACACGGTGCGAGACGGAAATACTCCAGCTGATCTCCCAGGGCTGCACCAGCGCTGTAATTGCCGATCAATTATGTATCAGCCAGCTGACCGTAGAAACCCACCGCCGCAACATCATCAAGAAATTTGATGTGCCCAGCATGGCGGCCGTTATCAAAATAGCAATAGACAATAAGATAGTTTGAGGGTTTAAGGGTTTGAAACTTTCAAACTATTAATTGTTGTCATATTTCGCCACTTTTTCTTCCATCGTCACATCTTCGTCTTTCCTGATCTGCATTTTAATGTATACCAACAGCTGGTTGGCGCCCGCTTTAAAGCAAGCTTCCTGCGCACGGCGGGCAATGTCCATCAGCTGGTCATAAGGGCCTTCCATCACTGTTTCGAAGGGGCATACCCGGTAGGGCACCCCGGATGCCTGGATAATGGCGATGGCTTCATCTACAACCGCATATACTCTTTCGCTGGCTACCTGCGGAATGATCTGCAAAGCCAGGTTAATCTTGTGTTTCATAACAACGATGTTTAAATGTTTGGCTTCCAAATTACGTCATACAGATCTTTTCTCCTATCCCTCTTTGTTTGTACACTGCCAAAAGCATTCAGTTCTTTCAGCAGTACCAGGTCAACATCTGCAATAACGATCATTTCGGTGTTGGGGGTAGCATCTGCCTTGACGCCGGTTACCGGGAAGGGAAAGTCAGACGGTGTTAGCACGGCGCTCTGTGCATATTGCAGGTCCATATTATTTACTTTGGGCAGGTTGCCTACACATCCGGCTATCGCTACGTAGCATTCCATTTCCACGGCACGCGCCTGGGCGCAGAAACGTACACGGTTATACGCATGCTGGGTATCGGTAAGGAATGGTACGAACAGGATCTGCATGCCTTGTTCGGAAAGGATACGGCTGGGCTCGGGAAACTCCACATCATAGCAGATCTGGATGCCTATTTTGCCGCAGTCTGTATCAAACACTTTCAGGTCATGGCCGCCTTTGATGCCCCAGGCAAAAACTTCGCTGGGTGTGGGATGCATCTTAATGTAATGATCAAAAGTACCGTCCCTTCTGCAGAGATAAGAGATGTTATACAGTTGTTCATCTATGACAATGGGCATGCTGCCGCCAATAATGTTCACATTATAGGATACGGCGTGTTTAACAAACTCATCCCTGATCTGCTCAGTATACCTGGCCACCCCACGGATGGCGCCAGCGGGATCCAGCTGGTTGAACTCTGCCATCAGCGGCGCATTGAAGAACTCGGGGAAGACAACGAAATCAGACCCATAATCACTTACGGCATCTATGAAATATTCCACCTGTTCCAAAAAACCCTGCAGATTGCGGTAGTCGCGCATCTGCCATTGCACCAGGCCTATACGTACCGTGGATTTATTGTAACGAACCGTATCTGCATCTTTCTCATAGTAGATATTGTACCATTGCAGCAGGGTGGCAAAGCCTTTGGAAGCTTCATCATGCGGCAGGTAATTCCGGAGGATCTTCTTCACCAGGAAATCATTGGAGAACTGGAAGGTAAGGGTAGGATCGTAGATCTCTTTGTCCTGCACCTTCTCTATATATTCTCTTGGCGACAACTGATCTGCAAACTTCTCATAATTGGGAATGCGTCCGCCGGCTACAATGCCCCGCAGGTTCAGGTGTTCACAAAGGGTTTTGCGGGCGTCGTAGAGCCGCCGCGCCAGGCGCTTGCCGCGGTAGTCCGGATGTACAAAAACTTCAATGCCATATAGCACATCGCCCTTTGGATCATGCGTATTAAAAGTGTAGTAACCGGTGATCTGTTCGTAGGTGTGATCATCGCCAAACTTGCCATAATTTACGATGATCGATAATGCGCAGCCCACCACCTTGTCATTTACCGTTACAGCTATCTGTCCATCAGGAAACAGGCTGATCAGGCGCCGGATAGTGTCTTCGCGCCAGTAGCTGCCTGCCATATCAGAGTAGGCAGATACCATGGACTCTTTCAAATCAAAATAATCTTCCGCAGTGAGCAGGCGTATTTCTATTGTTTCCGTCATGGTCTTGTTTTTGGGTGTTATATAAATATAAGGGGAATTTGGTATTTCTGATTTATTACCTTTGTTGCCTATGTTTCTTATTCAGAACAGGGACATTGTTATTGTAGGTTTACAGCAATGGTACACCCCAATTGGCAGCAACTGTAAAAATATTGCCTTACAGTTTGCCCGGCACAACCGGGTATTGTATGTGAATTCACCGCTGGACAGAAGGACCATCCTGCAGCAGCGGCAAGACAAAGAAGTAGCTTATCACCTGCAGGTGGTAAAAGGCCAGGCCCCCGGTGTAGTGCCCATAGCAGACAATTTCTGGAACCTGTACCCTAACCGGGTATTGGAGTCTGCTAACTGGATCCCTTTTACGCCGGTGTTCTCCCTGTTTAACCGGATCAATAACCGGCGCTTTGCCAAAAGCATACAGGAGGCCATCACGCAGCTGGGCTTTAAAGATGTACTGTTATTTAACGACAACGATATTTTCAGGGGCTTCTACCTGAAAGAGCTGTTGCAGCCAGATCGTTATATCTATTACAGCCGGGACTACCTGGTAGCCATGGATTACTGGAAACGGCATGGCCGGGCGCTGGAGCCCCGGCATATAGCCAAGGCAGATGTTGCTGTGGCCAATTCCCTCTATCTTACAGATATGTTGCTGCAGTATAATCCTGACAGTCATTATGTGGGACAGGGATGCGACCTGAGCCTCTTCAATCCGGACAAGCAGTATGAAAGGCCGGCAGACCTCCCTCCTGCCAACCAACCCATTATTGGTTATGTAGGCGCATTGACCGCCATGCGGCTGGATACGGAGATACTGATGGAGATCAGCCGTCAGCGGCCCGACTGGCAGATTGTGCTGGTAGGTCCTGAGGATGATGTCTTCCGCGCATCGGCGCTGCATCAACAGGCCAATGTGCATTTCCTGGGACGCAAGGAGCTGAGTGAATTACCGGGCTACCTGCAATATTTTGATGTGTGTATTAACCCCCAATTACTGAACGAGATCACGGTGGGCAACTACCCCCTGAAGATAGATGAGTACCTGGCCATGGGCAAACCTACGGTGGCTACAGACACAAAGACCATGCAGCTGTTCAGGGACCATGTATACCTGGCGGCGGGGCCTGCTGACTATGTGCCCCTGATCGAAAAGGCACTGCAGGATAAAAGCGATGACGCAATGGGGGCGCGTATTGCCTTTGCACGCTCGCATACCTGGGAGAATTCCGTATCAGAGATATACAAGGCTATCCTGGGATCAAAACGTAAATAATAAAGGTTTATATATAAACAGAGGGCTTATGTGATCACATAAGCCCTCTTTGTATGTAAACGGGTTCTCTCTCTTTTAATTACCGGCCTTTAAGAACTTGCCTGCCCAGCGAAACTGGTTTTTCTCATCCTTGATCTCCAGCATGTAATATCCTGCCGGCAGCTGGCTGATGTCCAGGTTCTTCTGCAGTGTACGGTCTGTCAGCGGATGGGTGAATAAGGCCTGTGATCTGCCGGTCATATCATATACGGAGAAGTACAGTTTATCACCGGTCCCCATGTAGCGCACAGCTGCACGAAGGAAGCTGATAGCCGGATTAGGCCAGATGGCTACGCTGTCAATTGGCCGGGTGGCCTTATCTGCCAGCACATCTATTGTAAAGGTGGCGCTCGCAAAGGCTTGTTTGTTATCAGTTACCGTGAGCTGGAAAGTGTACTTACCCTGTTTCAAGCCGATGATGCGCGTTTCTGCCTGGTTGGCCGCTTCGATGGCTGCATTGGCAGGACCGCTGAGCTGTTTCCAGCTATAGCTGCTGATACTGCCATCCGGATCGTAGGACTTTTTACCTGTTACGTATGCATAGCTCAGCGGAGACTGGATCACCTGGTCGCCCTGGGTAACCGCGATCGGCGGTTTGTTGCTTACCGGCGGAGCAGCGGCTACGGTAATGGTAATACGGTCAGTAGCAGTGGCGCCATCGTTATCCGTCACTTTCAACTCAAATACGTAAGCTCCCTGTTTCAGGCCGCTTACAAGCGTTTCTGTCCAGTCAGCATGCGCAATGGCGGCTGTTGACGGGCCGCTTACCTGTTTCCAGGCATAGGCGGTAATGTTGCCATCAGGATCATAAGAGCTCCGGCCGTTGATGTACAACTGGCTCACAGGTAGCGTTATGCGCTGATCAGCGCTGGTAATGGCTACCGGTGATTTATTGACACGCGGTTCCGGATGAACAGTGATCGTCACACGGTCGGATGCGGTGGCGCCCTCGTTATCAGCTACGGTTAACTGGTATTCATAGCTGCCGGCTGTCAGGCCGGTGATATTGGTGGTCTTGCTTTTTGCACTTGAAATAGCGCCTCCTGCCGGGCCGCTGACTTTGATCCAGCTATAGCTGCTGATGCTGCCATCCGGGTCAGAAGAGCCGCCGCCGTCCAGCTGCACGCTGTTCACCGGCAAGGTGATGGTCTTGTTGGCGCCGGCGTTGGCGGTAGGCGTTTTGTTGGGGGCTTTGTTAACGGTAACGGTCACACGGTCTGTAGCGGTAGCGTTCCTGTTATCGGTCACTTTCAGCTCAAAGGAGTAACTGCCCTGTATAAAGCCGCTTACACCGGTAATGCTGGCGTTGGGACTGGCAATCTTGATGGTGGAAGGTCCGCTCAGCTGTTTCCAGGCGTAAGCTTTGATGCTGCCGTCGGGATCTGATGAAGCGCTGCCATTCAGCTGAGTGCTGCTCACCGGTAAGGTGATGGTAATATCATTACCTGCTTTTGCCAGCGGGGCATCATTTGTGGGTTCGGGAGCCACTGTAACGTTCACCCGGTCGCTGGCGGTAGCGCCGCCATTATCGGTAACAGTCAGTTCAAAAATATAGCTGCCTGCCAGCAGACTGGTTACCCTGGTTGTACCGGATGAAGGGGTGCCGATGGTGGCGCCTGCAGGACCACTGATCTTCTTCCAGGCATAGGCTGAAATAGAACCATCCGGATCGGATGAACTACGGCCATCCAGCTGCACGCTGTTTACCGGCAGCGTAATGCTGATATCATTGCCTGCGCGGGCAAGGGGCGCCTTGTTGGGGGCTTTGTTCACGTTAACGGTTACACGGTCAGTGGCAGTTGCATTCTTATCGTCTGTTACTGTCAGTTCAAATGAATAGGAACCGGCTATAAAGCCACTGACGCCGGTAATGCTGGCAGCAGGGCTGGCAATCTTAATGGTAGAAGGACCGCTCAATTGTTTCCAGGCGTAGGCTTTAATACTGCCATCCGTATCTGTTGAGCCGCTGCCGTTCAGCTGTGTGGAGCTGGTAGGTAATGTGATTGTTATATCGTTACCTGCCTTTGCTACAGGAGGCTGATTGGCAGGACTGGCCTGGAGCACGGTTACGCGCACACGATCGCTTGCGGTAGCATTGTCATCATCGGTAACGGTCAGCTCAAATTCATATACGCCTGCGGCAAGACCGGTGGCATTGGTCTTGGCAGCGGCTGGTGCGCTCAGCACACCGGGGGCAGGGCCGGATATTTTCTGCCAGCTGTACTTGGTTATGCGGCCGTCAGCATCTGAAGACGTGCTGCCATTCAGTTCAACGGTATTCAGGGGCAAGGTAATGGTCTTATCCACTCCTGCTCTTGCTACCGGCAGCTCATTCTTCTGCGGGTAAACAGTAACGGTTACACGGTCTGCAGAAGAGCTGCCTCTGTCATCTTTCACCGTGAGCTCAAACACATAGGTACCTGGTTTGAGGCCGGTTACATTCGTTTTGCTGCTATTGGGCGTTACGATGGTTTCTCCGGCAGCGCCACTGATCTTTTTCCAGGTGTAGCTGCTGATATTTCCATCATCGTCTTTGGAGTTGGAGCCATTCAGCTGAACACTGCTGGCGGGCTGGGTAATGCTGATGTCATTACCTGCGTTGGCCACCGGCGGTTTATTGGCGGCTGCATTCACGGTGACGGTCACTTCATCTGCATTGGTGGCGCCTTTATCGTCTGTTACGGTCAGCTCAAATACATATACGCCGGCTACCAGTGCTGCCAGCGTTGTTTTGGCCGCATTGGGGGTTACGATGGTGCCCAGCAGCGGCCCGGTCTTTTTCTTCCAGGAATAGGATTTTATGGTACCATCCGGGTCTTTGGAATTGCTGCCATCCAGCTGTGTTACGAGGCTGATGGGCAGGGTGTACACCTGGTCTTTACCCGCATCTGCCACGGGGGGAAGATTAGCGGCAGGTGTGCCGTTGAACTCATAGGCGCCTACATCAAACTTACCACTCACCGGACGGCTATGGTCATCCATATCTGTTTTCAGACCAAAGTCGGTCATGTCACGGCCAGCGTTCACCGCTTCAGACTTAGCGGTCAGCTTTACATTGCCGCCGCCTGCGTTTTCAAAGTAAGCCTTGTCGATGGTGGTATAGGAAAGATTGTTGGCTGCATCAAACTTAATGGGGTGAGCACCTCTGAAATAAAATCCCTTCTGCGGGTAGTCATACGAAGAGCCTTTGGCGATCACCAGGTTGTTGTAGATCTTATGTCCAACCGTAGTCAGATCAGCATAGATCTTAATAGCGTTTATGTCCGTATTGTAAATGGTATTATTATAGATATAGCCGGTAGCGGGCTGGAACACCAGCTTATCCGTTACATTGATGCCTTCGTATTCTACATTGGAAACAACGTTGTTATATACATAGTTGATACCGCTGCCAAAGATCTGGATACCGCAATTGTATCCTTTGTCTATCCGGTTATTGTAAATGCGCAGGGTGCTGCCACCACCGCTGAGGATGCCGTAGCCATGGGCCGCGTTTTTTGAAGTGGCATAGTTCACCACCCGGTTGTGGTGTACCAGGTTATTGCCCAGGTCTGCCATAGAGATCTGGATGCCATCGCTGCCCATATTTTCGAGGTCGTTATTATATACTTCCAGGTTCTCCACATGGTGCGACTTCATATCCTTGCAGCTGCCTTCGCTGAAAAGATAGTGGGTATTACCAATGTAAAAACCTTCCCAGGCTGAATTACGGCATTTCGTATCATGGATCTTTACATTGCGCATTACAAAAGCGCCTTCCAGCCATTCCGGATGCGCGCATTGCTGAAGGGTCTTGGCCTGTATGAATGTGCCGCAGTCATGTATATACGCATGATGCAGTTCATAATCGGTACAACCGTCTCCCAGGAAAAAACCATACATGATATTCCCCTTGGCATTGGTACCATTCACATCAAAGCCATAGGTAACGCCCGGTGCGCCATCCCCTTCTATCTTGAAGTATTTTGATCTGCTGAGCACAAAAGCGCCGTTAGAGGCGGTGCTTCTTACCCCTACCCTCACCAGCCCGCCGCAGTTCTTAATGATAATAGGCTTGGCGGCAGTTCCTTCCAGTTTGTTGAAATAGATATAATCATAATCGCCTGCGGCAATGCAGAGGGTATCTCCAGGCTGTACATTGAGCGTGGTCATCACATCCGGGTAATAGATCTGGCGGTAACTGTTAGCCGGCACATTGATCGTTTTATTACCACGGGGAGGCGCCGGCGCTGGTGCCGGACTGGCAGCGGTGCCGGTACTATATTGCAGCATCCACTCATACACATTCATGCCGTTCTCTTTATAGGCAGGATCATAGGCTTTTGACCAGGCGTCGTGGCTGTGCGACTGAAAGATGGTAAGCTTTGCAGCGGGATTGGGAGCAGGCACATGACCGTTGATGGCCCTCACCCAGCCCTGGGAATAAGACAGTGGTACGGTAGGGTCGTTATCATTATGCAGGGCCCACACCGGTGTATTATCTTCCGCTATCACATTGGCCAGTTTGGGCTGAAGATCCCAGGCGCCGCATACTACAACGGAGGCGGCAATCTTTTTAGCCTGCGCCTGGTTTTCAGACAGGGCTCCCCAGGTAACGCCGCCGCCCATACTCAGGCCGGTGACATAAATACGGTTTTCATCTATACGCAGTAGTGTTTTAAGATGGGCGATCAGCAAATGCACATCGCCGGATGCCGGCCATTCTTTAAACTGCGGTGTAATTACAATAAATGAGTATTGTTGCCCCTTAACGGTAAAGGATGCGGGAAAAGTGCCTTGTTCTATGAGCCTGGGTGGCCCGTTCTTCAGCACCTTATTCTGCAGGTTTCTCCCGTTGGCGCCGGCCAGCTCGCCTACGCCATGCAACACGATCAGGAGGGGATATTTTTTGGAAGGATTGGCATTGTAATCCTGAGGCACCGCCTCGTAATAGCCGGTCATGTTGGTAAAAGAAGCCGGCAAATCTCTTGGTACATTCTTCATCTGCCCGACGGCAGTCAGGTACAGGGATAATGTGAACAGCAATAAAAGCAAACGGATACGATTACGTAATGGTCTGCAACGTTGATCTACTTCATAGAGGTTCTTCATGAAACAATATGGTTTCAGGTTATCGAATGAGATTTAGTTAAAGATTCACCGCATGATGCCCTGGTCATGCATGATGAAGATTAAGTGAATAACATCGACAGTAATATTGTCCGGGGCTCCGCTACTATGTACTCTTCTGTTGATTCCAATATTATTGTGCAAATAAAAGGTTTTTTGTGGATCAAATAATAAAAATTTCCTATATGTATTACTTATTATAATAAATTATCGATTTTTTGTATCCGTAAATATATTGACAGCTGTTGCCTAAGCTTAAACAATAGTTGTAACAAATTTTTTTTCCGGATAAAAAATGTATCTTACACCCATTATAGATATTTGCATTGCCCTTCCTTCCCGGGACTGCTTTTTTACCTGTATCCTATTAAAAAGACCTCCGTTAGTTTTAAGCATTTTTTCTTTAACGATTGTACATGGCTTTTGGATTTCTGGCTGCCATCCGTAACAGGCACTTTCATTCTTTGCTGGGCAATATTGTGATGGCGTTCTTTAACGTGTTGTCTTTTTCACTGTTGGTCAGGATGCTTCCCCTCACTGCATTTGGCGAATGGGTACTTTTCATTGGCACTTACAACATCCTTGACCAGATCAGAACGGCGCTGCTGCAGTCAGGGCTGATCAAGTTCTACACCGGCGTGGAAGAAGCCACCGCCCGCAAAGTAGCGGGCGCCGCCTGGTATATATCGCTGGTGCTTACATTAAGTTATGTACTCCTTTCTTTTGTAGTGTACTTTGCCTCCTATCCCTGGTTCAATGATACCTGGCATTTCTTTATACGCTGGCTGGGCATACTTACACTCTGTTCCTTGCCTATGAACTTTGCCACCTGGGTATTGCAGGCAGAGCACCGTTTTGAGAAGATTGTATGGGTTAGGTTAATGCAGAACGGTTCTTTCCTGGTTTTGCTGGGCAGCCTTTATCTCTTCAAACAGGTTACCATACAGAACGTGTTGTATGCCTACTGTACATCCATGCTGCTGGCCAGCCTGTACTGCCTGTTACGCAGGTGGACCAAGGTGCGTATGCTTTTCTTCCGCACAAAAGAACAGGCGCTGGAACTATTTCGTTTTGGTAAACATATTGTGGGCAGCATGGTATCATCTTCCCTGCTCAACTACTCTGATACGCTGATAGTAAGAACCATGTTAAGTCCGGCTGCCGTAGCAATTTACAGCATACCGCAAAAGTTCATGGAGGTTATCGAGATCATCCTGCGCAGCTTTGTAGCTACAGCGCAGCCTACCATATCCGGCGCTGCCAACCGGCATGACTATGGTGCAGTGGCCCGCGCCTTTTCGAAATATACCGGCACGGTAACATTGCTGATATTGCCTTTTATCATCGGCCTGTTCCTGTTCACACAACCGTTGATCATTATACTGGCAGACCGCGCCTACCTGGGCGCGACAGATATTGTACGCATCATCCTGTTGTCTGCTATTCTCTGGCCGCTTGACCGTTTCATCGGCGTTACGCTGGACATGATCAACCTGCCGAACATTAATTTCTACAAGAACTTCCTGAAGCTGATATTGAACGTGGCCTGTGACATAGTATTTGTATGGATCTATACGGATATACGTTCAGTTGCTTTCGCGTCGCTGCTAAACGTGATATTTGCCGCTGCCTTTGGCTATTACTTCCTGAAACGCCGTCTGGATATCAGTCTGCGGGATGTATGGCAGCTGGGCTGGGAAGAAAGTAAAAGACTGCTGTCAAAAGTGAGGAGAGAGAAAAAAGAACCGGTTGAAGTGTAAGCAACCGTTACAATAAAACAAAAAGCCGGATGCGACTCATCATCACATCCGGCTTTTTTTACAGCTGAACCGTACTGCAGCTTTCATCCACGAGGTCCATGACGGCGGCTCCTTTTTCCATATCAAATTTACGGGCAAAGAGCTTACCGGAGTTCATCAGCGCGCTGATGTCTTCCACACCAAAGGTTTTGGGATGTTCGAGCCCGGCGGCCCAGTCAATATAGTGCAGATTATCCAAGCTTACTTTTTCACGGTAATCACTGTTCATCAGGATCGTCTGGATCAGGAACTCATCAGAACCCCAGGTGAATTTAAAGTAGCGGCGTAAGCTGGGATGCGTGCGCTCAAACTCCAGGCAATACGCTACACAGTCAGGCGTAAGCGTCCACCAGGCGGAGCCGCAGAACAGTTTAAAACCCAGCGGCGGCCGCCGTTTGGGCAACAGTGCGGTTAACAGGTTGCCGAACTTATATTTGCCAGGAAAATTATACTCTACAAAATGATAATTGTTCATTTTGCTCATCATAGGCGCCAGCGCGGCGTCTGATATCACATTGAGGAACTGGGCGCCGCTATGCTGCCTGGCAATGAGATAATCGTAAATAAAACCGGCGGGCTTCAGGATATAATCCTGCCCGCTCAGTAAGGTGATGTAGGCATAAGGCTCCTTGCTGTCTACCACTGCCTGCATGCCGTTCAAAGTAGCCTGCAGAATGCTCCACCCAGCCCAGGTTACTTTCACCCGCTGCTGCACCGTATATACCTGCGGTAAAGACAGCGCGTCTTGCCAGTCTGACAGCTCACATTTGGCGTCCACATGTACATAACAGTCAATACCGGGATGGGATAAACGCTGCAGCAGCCGTTTCAGCTGTGCAGGATGCCGGTGGGCCAGTATAATAAAAGCGATCTTCATGAATGTTAGTTACGCTTTTCTCCATACGGTGTTGAAACCGCCGGTAAGGCCTACAGGCAGTAACTCTGCCACCTTGCAATCAAGTGCCTGGAGAAATTTAATACGTTTGGTGAACAGGGAAAAAGGAAATACGTCTTCCACGAAATTGGTCTTGGCTATCTGCACTATTTTGAAGTCGTGCGCAGCAGCCAGTTGCTGCAGATCCTTATAGGTAAAGAACTGTACATGGTCCAGGTTATCTGCCTGCGACTGCACCGTTGTGCCTTTAAAGCCGAGGGCTCTTTTCACGCTGTTGATGAAAGACCAGAGTTTTGGGTTACTGCGGGCCTTCAGCATGGGTTTGGTCACACATACCTCCCGGGGGCCTTTGCCATTTGGCACAGTAACGATCAAAACGCCTTCCGGTTTCAGGGATGCATAGATTGTTTGCAGTAATAAGCCCGGCTGGTGCAGGTGCTCCAGTACTTCGCTGCATATTACGGCATCGTATTGCTGACCCTGTGCAGTCAGTGCTTCTGCGCTCACCGCTTCAAAGCGTACATTCGGCAGCTTGTTCTTTGAACGCGCTACATCAATTGTTTTCTGGCTGATATCTATCCCCAGCACTTCGTAACCAAACTGTCCGAGGTGGCGGCTGATCACGCCGTTGCCGCAACCTACGTCCAGCACCCGTGCGCGGGCGGGAATGTTCTGCTGCAGGCAGGCTGCGATGAAGTTGAGGCGTTTAATGTCTGCAATCCGTTCGTATTCGTAGGTGATCATATAAAAAATAGCTTTTGGCTGTTAGCTGTTGGCTGTTAGCTAAGCGCTAGTGGCTAGCTGCTAACAGCTTGTTATATATTGCTTCAATGTTGCGCGTCATACCGGTTACATTGTAGGTAGAGCGGATGGTATCGATCGCTCTTTGCTGCAGGCGTTTTCTCAGGGAGAAATCCTGCGCCAGGCGTATAATAGCATGGGCCAGTGCGGCGCTGTCAGAGGGTGGCACCAGTAATCCGTTCTGCTCATGCGTAACTGCTTCGCGGGTGCCATCCACATCGCTGGCCACTACAGCCTTACCCATGGCCATGGCTTCCAGTACACCGATGGGGAATCCTTCCCAAAGAGAAGGCAGGCAATAGATGTCCATTGCCTTTAACACAGCCGGTACATCCTGCCGGAAATCCTGGAACACCACGTGCTCACTGATGCCCAGTGAGGCGGCGGTATCCCGGGCGCTTTGCTGCAGCTCTCCCCCTCCTACCATTAACAAGGTAATATCGGGTACCTGTGCGGCAACGGTGGCAAAGGCCTTTATCATACCAACGGGATCCTTCTGCAGGGTCATGCGGGCAATGTAACCTACCACCAGGTGGTGGGCGGGAATGCCGCAGGCAGCCTTTACATCTGGATACATTCCGGCAGGGTTGAACTTCTGCGGGTTCACCCCATTGCGGATCACTTCTGCTTTAAAACCGCCGAAGGCCCTGAGGCCGGTTTGCCGGTTGGACTCAGATACGCAGATGTTCACCTGCGCTTTGCGCGTGATGTACTTCTCCGCCGCAATGCGGGCCTGCCTCATTACCGGGTGCAAGCCTTCGTGGAAAGACCAGCCGTGAATGGTATAAATCAGTGGCAGTCGCAGGGAGCGGGCGGCCCATAATACATTAGTATTAGCGCGGGTGCCATGTACATGCACCAGGTCTACCTGTTGTTGCTGCATGAAGCGTTTTACCTGCTTCCATACCCTGATGTCAAATGCTTTTTCGCTTTCGATCACGTGGGCCGGCACCTGCATTTGTTGCAGTGCAGTGATCATTGGCCCGTCTGTAAAGGCCAGCACCAGCGGATCGAATTTAGCGCGGTCTAATGTCGCCACCAGGTCCAGTACATGGCTCTCTCCTCCGCCAATCTTTCCCTGGCGGATGGTTTGCAGCACACGTATCTTTCTTTCCTGTGTCATAATTTCTCTATCCATCTGTTATACCATAGCTGGAATACGAGGATATTCCACAGTTTCTGATGGCTGATGTTGCCGCTTGTAAGGAACCTGTCCAGCAGTTGCTGTACGTGCGGCGCATTGAACAGCCCCGTTTTGTTCAGCCTGTCGGGAGACAGGTAATACTGCATCTGTTCGCGCAGTTCATCCCGGAACCATTCCTGCAGGGGTGCGATGAAAGGCCGTTTGGGGCGGTCCATAAGGGAGGCCGGAATGTACTTGTGCACGATCGTCTTCAGTATATATTTATTCACATTATCTTTTACTTTGAGTGAAGCGGGCACCCTGGCCAGGAACTCCACCAGTCGGTGGTCCAGCATGGGTTCCCTGCCTTCTATGCTCACGCTCATGGTGGCCCTGTCTACCTTTACCAGGTTATTGTCTACCAGGAAGGTCTTATAATCCATGGCCAGCAGCTTATTCAGCGGGTCGTTCACTTCATTGAGCTCGCCGTTGAGGTCAAAAGAGGTGCGGTATTTTTCCGGTCTTACCTGCAGGTAATGCTGCGTTTCACTTTCCGTGAGGTACTGGCTGATATATTTCAGTGCGTACTGCGGCTGACCGGAGCCCCATATCAGTTTCATTTTCTCGTAGCGGGAAGCGAAGTTGTACCTGCGGTTGAAGTACGGGATCATTTCAGGGTTCAGTACCGACATGGTATGACTGAGCATCCGCTGCAACTTTTTTGAAAAACGGGTATAGCGTAAGGCCTGGTTGAATTTGTTGTAGCCGGCAAAGATCTCGTCGCCCCCGTCTGCAGAAAGCGCCACCTTTACCTGGCGGGCGGCCAGCTTACTTACCAGGGTGGTAGGCACGGTGGAGTTGTCTGCAAAAGGCTCGTCATAGATCTCCGGCAGATGTTCCAGCACATCCAGCGCATCTTTAGGGCCAACGATCCATTCTGTATGATCAGTACCCAGGTGACGGGCAATCTTTTTGGCTTCTGCGGATTCATCCCACTGTTTCTCTTTGTACCCGATGGTGAAAGTTTTGATACGGCTGCCCGAACCGGCTTGCAGGATAGCGGCCACGCTGGCGCTGTCATACCCGCCGCTGAGGAACACGCCCACCGGCACATCTGCCACCATACGGTAATTATAGGCGCTCTTCATGAGCATCTCGGTATGCTGGATCACTTCGTTTTGGGAAAGGTCTGTCAGGGGCTGGTTGTAAGCATCCAGCACATTCCAGTAAGCACATTCCTGCGTTTCCTTCCTGTTAAGGCTCACTGTGAGCAGGTGGCCGGGTTTCAGCTTGCGGGTCTGGCGGTATACGGTGTAAGGTGCTGGAATATAACTGTATTGCAGGAACAGCGATACGCTGTTCACATCAATTTCCTTTACAAACTGCGGGTGCTCACACAAGCCTTTCAGTTCGGAGGCAAAGAGGAGCACATTACCATCCCAGAAATAATACAGCGGTTTTACACCGGCCCTGTCGCGGCACAGTATCACCTGGTCCTGCCGTTCATCGTAGATCACAAAGGCGAACATGCCGATGCATCTGTCCAGCACCTGTTCTTTCCAGGCATCGTATCCCTTTAACAACACTTCTGTATCAGAACCGGATTGAAAGGTGTAGCCCATTTTCTCCAGGTCTTTCTTTATCTCTTTGAAGTTGTATATCTCGCCGTTGAAGATGATGGTGTACTGCCCGAAATGCATAGGCTGATGGCCGCCGCTGGATAGATCCAGGATGGACAGGCGCCGTTGTCCCAGCCCGATGTTTGCAGCCGGATGGCCGAATACTTCGTAGCCGGCATCATTGGGACCACGATGCTGCATCACATCTGTCATGCGCTGCAGTATGTCTGTTCCAGATTTTTTGGTAAAATCAATAAACCCAGCAATTCCGCACATATCTATTAGTTAAAGTGTTTAATAATATAAATGGTCTGAAAGTTTAACAGTTTAATGCTGTTCGGGAATGTTGTCAGGCATTCAGACTTTCAAACCTGATATTTTTCATGTTCCAATAAATACCTTTCCAGAACGCTTTCAGATGAGTAGCTTCTCTTTTAAGGAGATACTGCAGGGTATTCTTGGGCACGGTAAAACAAATGAAATACAAAATGAACACCAGGCGGGCGGGCAGGCGCACGTTGCGGCGCATGAACAGTATCCGGTTCCTGGTAATATAATATGTTTTGAGCGGGCTGTTCTTGCCCGTTGTCATGGATTCTTTATGATAGATCAGTGATTTATACTGGTAGTAGATCTTGTATCCTTTGCGGCGGAACTGCTCACACCAGTCAAATTCTTCATAATACAGAAAATACAGTTCAGGCATGAGTCCCACCTTATCGAGCGCTTCCCGGCTGATCATCATGGCGCCGCCGTGTGCATATGGTGTAGCGCTGACAGCGTCATACTGCCCCTGATCTTTTTCCCGGCAGCCGATCATGCTGTTGCGGCCGGTGAAGATATCAACGGAGTGATAGCCGGCATATTCAATGGTGCCCTTATGAAAATAGTAATGGAACTTGGGACTGGCCACGCCGGCGTCCGGATAGGTGGCAAACACTTCCAGCAGTCCTTCTATCAGGCCTTCTGTAAATTCAGTATCGTTATTTACCAGGAAGAGGTAGTTACCGGCGGCGGCCTGGATGCCCAGGTTATTGCCCCCGGCAAAGCCGCGGTTCTCTTCACTGCGGATCACTTTTACAGTGGGAAAGCGGTTGATGATCTCCCTGGTAGGATCTTCTGTTGATGCATTGTCCACCACGATCACTTCAAAACGCGGGTAGCTGATATGTTGCAGGGATGCCAGCAACTCACAGGTTACCGCCGTATTGTTATAATTAACGGTGATGATGGAAACCAAAGGATGATATGTCTGTTTATTTGCCTGCAACATCTAACAAGGGATTGTCTATCTCTGTTTTGGTATGTTTGGTATGTATAAAGCGGTTGTTGGCGCCTTTGAGACGAAACAGCAGCATTACCATAATGAATGCCGCACGTGGAAGTCCCAGCATTGCGGTCAACAGGTAACGGCTGAAGAACCGACCGGGTATGGGCAGCAGCAGGCTGATGCAATTGCAAGTCCAGAGTGCTATCCACCACGCTAGTGGCAATACCAGGTAAGTATGCAGCGCGATATACAGCAATGCAACCGCTGTAACGGCCACTACCAGCAGCAGCCTTGGCAGCAACAGGTTCTGGCATACCGCGAGATTAAAGTAATCTACATTGCCCCTGAACAGTTCGCGCCACCCCTTTTTCCAGTAATGACGCAGGTATACCAGCTGGCTGGACAACCAGCGCCGGCGCTGGTGTTCAAAGGTTTCAGCATGCTCTACCTTTTCGTCAAACACATGCGCATCTTCCAGGTAATAGATGGCATGTCCTTTCTGTATAACCATTAACTGCAGCACCTTGTCAAAGCCCCCCGTGGCATCTATCTCCTGCATGATGTTCTTTATCAGCGGGTAATGGAAGGCCATGCCGCTGCCTATCACGGACGAAGACAAACCAAGCGCGTTGGCGCCTTTGCGGTAAAGGTGGTTGGCAATGATTTCATTGGCCGCATCCAGCACTGCAAAGGGTGTATTCAGGTTCTTGGCTACACGCTGTGCCTGTATGGCATACTCACCTGCCTGGAATGCCTGGTTCACCAGCAGCAGAAAATCAGCCGCCAGCATGTTGTCTGCATCACAGATCAGGGCCAGGTCGTAATGATCGCCTAACCGGGCAAAAGCCGCGTTCAGGGATTTTGCCTTGGTACTTTTGTCAAATGAAACGGGGATGACGGTAACGCCGGATGAGCGCAGCTGTTGCAGCGTTTCGGGCTGCAGCGAGTCTGCTATTACAATCACTTCATATTGATCTGAAGGGTAGTTCAGCCTGGTGTAACTCTGTGCGGTAGACAGAATGATGGAGTCCTCTTTATAGGCCGGTATCAGGATGGCCATCTTAGCATAAGAGGCTTCTGTTGCGGCCGGTGAATGTTGCGTATTTTTCTTACGCTGCATCCGTCCGGCGATGGACAGTATCAGGTTGTAAAGTATGCATCCGGCTAAGTAGGAAAATAGAATTACTTCGATAACAGCTGTCATTATACGTTATCTTTTTGTACGAGCGCAAAGGGAGTATTCACCATCAACCACATGTCGTAGGCGAAGTTGTGCCGGTGCGCATAATTAATATCAAGACTGATCCGCTCTTCAACAGACATATCTTTTTTACCACGTTTGCTGATCTGCCACAGGCCGGTGATACCGGCGGGCGCCAGGAAACGCTCTGCCCAGTCGTCAGTTGTAAGCGTGGCTGCTTCATAAAGCGGCAGCGGGCGGTTACCTACCAGCGACATATCCCCTTTCAGTACATTAAATAACTGGGGCAGTTCATCCAGGCTGGTATTGCGCAGGAAACCGCCCAGGCGGGTAACGCGGGGATCGTTGGACACTTTAAAGAACATAGGGCCGTTATCGTTACCGCAGTATTGATTCTGGGCTTTGAGCACATGCAGCTGTTTATCTGCATCGGCCACCATGGTCCTGAACTTATAGAATTTGAACATCCGGTAATTCTTGCCGGCCCTGGAAGCCGCGTAAAAAATCGGGCCTTTGCCTTCCAGCTTTATCATCAGGGCGATGAGCAGCAGCAAGGGCGACAGCAGGATCAGCAGCGTACCAGCTACCAGTATATCAAAGATCCTTTTGGCCACGCGGTTAACGGGTGTACTGTGATAAGTAACAGTGGGAGCTTCCGGACTTTTAGGCACAAACAGGTGCATGCGCTTAAACTTGCTCACAAAGTTCACTTTATCATCCAGGCGCTTCACGAGGCAGTCGTGGGTAATGATCTCATCAATGAAAACATACTTCTTAACGAAAGATCGCAGGGCGTCTGACAACTGATCCGTGTACAGGAAGAACGGGATTGAGCGCAGTACCTGGTGATTTTCAAAATAGCTTTGCCAGCTCGCCAGGTCTGTTTCATAACTGCTGTTGAAACGATAGATAATGACAGCAGGGATCTTCCGGTACACATTCAGCAATTGATCAATTGCTTCCTGCGCATCGGCCACATGATCTGCCATGAGGTATTTGAAATGCCCGGGTTCCTGTGGCATTTCTACAACGCTGTGGCCTACAAACAATGCTATCTTCTCATCCGAAAGCTGACGGATGATAGTAGTGTTAGGCTTACCTGATGTTGCACTCCTGACAATCGTGGCAGTAGTCGAAAAACTAGGTGTAATCGTTGTCTCCATATCTTTGGTTGCAATTTGCGTTGGTAAAGGGATTACGGCAAGGTCGCGGTCAGCTGACCATTAAACATACAGGCAATTTTCTCGAGCAACACAACCGGGTCAAAAGGTTTATGCATCACCGCCTGAACGTTCGTGTAACGTGCCATCAATGTTTCAGGCGCAGCATTGGCAATTTCACCGGAAAGCACGAGCACAGGAATATCTTTATATAAGTAACTGGCAGATAAATGTTCCAGCAGTTCCCAGCCATCAATGTTGGGCATGCGCAGATCTGTAACGATCAGGTCTGCTGAATTGCCGCCTGACAACCAGGCCATGGCATCAAGCCCATCTCCCACTGCTGTTACAGCATAATGCCTGCTCAGTATAGCCTCCAACAAAATTCTTATTGGCTTGCTGTCATCTATTATTAAAACTTTCTTTTTCATTACTACCTTCTTTTTCAATAAAACTTGATCTTTTGAACACTAACACCTAAGCAAAACGCACAGCTATGCCATAGGTATAAGAAGGCTTTAGATTGGATAAGGTCAAAGAGAACTGAAATGTACGGTAGCTTTTCAGGGGATATGATGACCGGTAGAGGGATTAACTAACTGTAATTTAAGGCATCCTTTATTAATTAGCAAAGGTTCCTCAATAAAACAACACTAGTTGACCAGGTTTTTCCAAGCATTAGTTTCAATCAGAGAGAAAATTGCTACAATGCTTCGAACGGATGTAAAATTATAATACTTTGATAATTAACAAGGCAGTATTTCGTAAACGGCGAATTTTCCCGGGTGAATGCAAGGAAAATGATGGTAAACGAGTACTCAAACAAAGATACGGGTAAAAAATTCTAAATAGTAAAATTTTACGGGAGATAAATTACTTTTGCGGTCGACATACTACTACCCCATGAAGAGATTTTCGGGTCCGGCCATTCTGTTATTATTACTTGGAATAGTAGCCTACATCATACTGGTATTAATCACTGTTTTTCATCAGCAGCCTCCTTTATATGATGAGCCATTGTTCATTCCTAACGTGTACCTGTTTGAGCAGTACGGCCTCACCAAAGAGTTCCTGTTAAAGATCAATGAACAGGCGCCCGGGCCTTTATACCAGTTTATACATTATCCACTGAGAGGCATTACCCATTTGCAGACGCCCGGCATCAGGCTGGTGAACACTGCCTTACTCGGACTGATGATCTTACTGCTTACTGCTATCATTACGCAGCTTAGCAAGGTAGAGAAAAAGCAGGCCTTTCTGCTGGCGCTGAACATGATGGCCATCCCCATGGTGTGGAATGTATCAGGCATGGCCTTAACAGAAATCCCGCCCATGTTCTTTGCCACACTCTCCATCTTTCTTTTACTGCATGCTTTGCGTAAGCAGGACAATGCATTTGCAGTGAGTCTTTTACTGGCGCTGCTGGCAGGATGCGCCACAGGTTTATCTATCCTGGGCAGATCTCCATTCCTGATCATGGTGCCGGCAGCAGGTGCATTGCTGGTAAGACATTTTAATGATAAACGCCGCTGGGGCATACTGGCCATATACATGAGCACGGCGCTGGCCATCTGCCTGCCGGTATTTTTAATATGGAAAGGATTGATGCCGCCGCAACAGGCATTTACAGCAGCTGGTGGCCTGAGTGTGCAGCATGCCATGCTGGCCTTTGCTTATGGTGCGCTGGTAACTTTTATCCTGGCGCCTGAATGGTTCTTTTTCAACCGGCGTATATTAATATATATGCTGCTGGCCTACGTGGTGCTTTTAGTGCTCAACCTAACGGTTGTCCATCTTAAATTTGCGCCGCTGTATTTTTCCCTGGCTAAAGTATTGCCCCGGGAGATCATGCGCCCCTACCCTTTTGTAATTGTACCGGTGCTGTGGGTAATTGCCTGCTATTTTTCCGCATGTTCGCTGGTAAGGGCCTGGCAACGCAGGCAGGAACCGTTCTTTCTTTTCCTGTTCCTCTGCGCTATGCTGATGCTGGCCACCAACCTGAAGGTGATGCACCTTTTCAGCTCGCGTTACGTGGCGCAGGCTGCCCCCTTCTTCGTACTGGTGCTGTTATCGTACGACAAGATCAGTTATAACAAATGTCTGCGGGCAATTGCCGGTATGATCATCGGACTGCTTTCGCTGGAGACTTACTTTCATTTCCATTGAAGTTGTAACAACTGTATGTGACCAAATTCATTACTTCACATGCTGAAAAGTGGCTTTTACTAGTAAATTTTCTCACTTCACCCAAAAAAATTAGGTAGTTTATGATCTGCGAATTAATTTAGCGCTCGAAACCGGGTACGCCATAGGGTGTTTATTTCCTTAACAGCAAGAACATTTCTGCTCTCCCCCAAATGGCGCTGGTGTTGCAAATCTAATCTTTCTACCGCCTTATCCTAAGACAAAAACCACGCAATGTAGGCCGGTTGCGGACCGTGAGCCTGCCATCTTTTTACCATTCCTTTGAATTTCTGGTGCATGACTGGATGCAGTCATGAGTATTTAAACAGGTATCGTATGATTTGCCGAAGAGGTCCGGTTATATCCGGATTTTTTAAGGTGACATAAGTGATAAAAAATAATAATTGATATGGATGTCATATATTTTATAAAAGCCCTGCTAAAGAGGAAGTGGTGGATCATGATCAGCACCGTTGTAGCTTTAGCACTTTCTTTTCTTTTCACCATGGACAAGGCCAAGTTGTACCGGTCCAATTCACAGATGTCTACCGGCTTTACGGTAAATGAAGATGTGAAACTGCGGGATGAGAATGTTAACCTGTATGAAGCAGATGTAAAGTTCAACAACGTCGTGGAAACTTTCAACTCCCCTACTGTAATTGGTTTGCTTTGCTATGACCTGATGCTGCATGACCTTACCTCTCCCAAGCCCTTCACCGTACTGACAGAGAAACAGCGCCACACCCCTGAATACACCAGCTTTAACAGGACCCAGGCGCTGACCATCCTGCAGCACAAACTGGATTCGCTGCAAACACTGACATCCTATCAGCCGGAAGAGCGCAAACTGCTGGAGTATATGGCGCTCTATAAGTATGATTACGAATCCATCAAGAAGAACCTGAGCATTGGCCGCCTGGCGCGCACCGATTATATAGATATCTCTTTCGGTTCTGAAAACCCGGAGCTGTCTGCCTACGTGGTGAACCAGGTAATCAAAGTGTTCCTCCGCTATTACCGCAGCCTGCGTTCTGAACGTTCTGTAGAGAACATCGGCACCTTTGAAGAACTGGTGGCGCAGAAGAAAGCCGAACTTGACCAGAAAGTGGAAGCGCTGCGTAACTATAAGGCCTCAGAAGGTTTGCTGAACGTGGAAGCCGCCAGCGGCACAGAACTGGGGTTGATCAGCCAGTTTGAAAGAGCCCTGGTAGACGAAAGGAACAACCTCAACATCATCAACTCTTCCCTGCAAACGGTGAACAGCCAGCTGGGTCAGATGGGACAGGGACAGGTAGTATACGATAATAACAATAACAACGATATCGTTTCCCTGCGCAGGCAGATCAACCAGATGAATGATGAGTACATGCGTACCGGAAGCACAGATGCTGCGCTGGCAGATAAAATAAAGGCCTCCCGCCAGCAGCTCCAGAAGCTGATGTCTGCAGCGCCCACCACTACTACTGCCAGCAAAACACTGACACGTGAAGAGCTGCTGCAACGTAAAGCCCAGCTGGAAGGTGATCAGCGGGCATCTATGCTTAACATCTCCAACCTGCAATCCAGGATCGGTTCTCTGAGAGGCTCCGTAGGCACCTATGCCAACAAGGAAGCCAATGTAAAAAGCATGCAGCAGGAAGTAGACCTGGCCCAGGAAGAATACAATAAACTCAAAGAAAAGCTGAACACTGCGCTGGACAGCCGTACCGCAGCTTCTGATAATTTCAGGCAAACCTTACAGGGACAGCCGGCTTTCCGTCCGGAATCTACCAAGCGTATGAAGATCATGGCGCTGGCAGGCATGTCTGTTTTTCTGCTCAGCACCCTCGGCGTATTGTTCCTCGAATTCTTTGACCGCTCTATCAAATCACCTTCGCTCTTTGAAAAGAACGTAGACCTGAAACTGATCAGCACGATCAATCATGCCGACCTGCAGCGCTACAGCATTCCGCAGGTACTGCAAAGCAAGGTGGGCGAGGATGATGTCAGCGTAAAGAGACAGAACACCTTTCGCGAACTGCTGCGCAAGCTGCGCTTTGAAGTGGAAAGCAGCAATAAATCCATCTTCCTCTTCACCAGCACAGAACCCCAGCAGGGCAAAACCACCCTTGTACAGGCGCTGGCTTACAGCTTAAGCCTGAGCAACAAACGGGTGCTCATCATCGATACCAATTTCTGTAATAATGATCTGACTATGCAGCTGGAGGCCAAACCTACACTGGAAACATTTTCCCTGCGGCCCGAAGAGGTCAGCCTGGAAAAAGTAAGGGAGATCGTTACCACCTACTCTGTAGAAGGCATTGAAGTGATAGGCTGCAAAGGCGGCGACTATACGCCTTCCGAGATACTGCCCAGGCATCATTTGCTGAATTATCTGCCGCAGCTCAAAACCTATTACGACTATGTGCTGCTGGAAGGAGCACCCCTGAACGATTATACCGACAGTAAAGAGCTGGTGGCTTATGTTGATAGCGTAATAGCGGTATTTTCTTCCAGGCTCTCTATGAAACAGAACGATAAGGAATCAATTCAGTTCCTGCAAAGCCTGAATGGCAAAATGCTGGGAGCAGTACTGAACAATGTAAATGAGGACTACCTGGAACTGTAGTAGTCGAAAAACGAATAGCATGCGCCTTTCCGAGCATTTGAAATTTATTTTTTCATTCCGGCCTGAGGTATCGGGGCGTTACGCCTGGGTAGATTACGCAAAAGGCATCGCAATTATATTTGTAGTGTACCGGCACGTATTATATGGTTTATTGTACAGCGGTGTAACGGCAGATCCTTTGCTGATGGACGCCAACGAAATGTTGTATGGATTCCGCATGCCGCTGTTCTTTTTTCTTTCAGGACTGTTCTTTTCATCCAGTCTGAAAAAAAGAGGACCCGGCGATTACCTGGTTACCAAGGTCAATACGCTGCTTTATCCCTATGTATTATGGTGCTTTATACAGCTTACGCTGCAGATCATTTTTTCAGACTACACCAATTTTAAACGCGGAGTGGGCAATTATATAGATATACTGATCCATCCGCGGGGCATGCTGCAGCAATGGTACCTCTTTGCCCTGTTCAATGTATCGGCCCTGTATCTCTTCACGCATACTGTGCTGAAATTGAATGCGCCGGTGCAGATCCTGCTCGGACTGTTACTGCCAGCCCTGATCCCTTTTGTATACGATATCAGCACCCTGTCTGACGTGATGATGTTCTATATCTTTTTCTGCCTGGGGCACCTGAGCGCGCCTTACTTTTTCAATGATAAGGTGCAGCAGCAACTGGGCAAAGGTTACAATGCATTACTGCTGCTGCCTGCATTTGTACTGGCACAGTACTATTGCATGAAGCACCCGGAAGCAAATATCTATCTCTTTTCCGCCCTGGCCATGCTGGGAGTGATCCTGGTGATCATGATCTCTTTCCTGCTGGCGAAGTACAGGAAGCTTAGCTTTCTGCAGACGCTGGGGCATCATTCATTGTATATATACCTGCTGCACCTGGGTATTGTTTTCCTGCTGCGTACGGCACTGCTGCGTACCGGACTGGCCATCAGCATGCCCATGATGACATTCATACTGGTGACAGCGGGCATACTGTTATCGCTGGTGCTGTACAGGGTTTGCCTGCTGCTGCGGATGGACTTCCTGTTTGTAGGGCCGTTTAAAACGCCTGCTGCAGCATTAACCACCATACCAAAAAAATAACGACAATGAAAAAGGACAATAAAATGGTCAATGAGGGAGTGCACCGGGCGCTGATACTGGCCTTTGCAGCCATCGTCATTTTAATGTTGCTGGCAAAAACCTTTTTCTTTTAATACATGCAACTGACACGCAGAAATATCAACAAGGCCTTCATGGTACTGCTCTGGATACTGATCGTACCGGTGATCACTTATCTCGCATCCCTGGATGCGAAGATCGGCATCGGGCTCAGTGTGCTGATCGTGGGTGGTGCTGTGGGATTGGTATGCGTGATCAACTACCGCCTGGGGTTCTATATTTATATCACGGTCACCTTCATACTGCCCATGATAGAACGCATGGCGGGTACAGAGCTGAGTAAAGGTGTGGCGATGGATGGCCTGCTGCTGTGTACCCTGCTGGGCTGTATCTTCAAACGGGGAGATAAAACGATCCGCAAGGTAAAGCTGAGCAACCCGATACTGGTTTGCCTGTACCTCTACCTGCTGATATTGGTCGCACAGCTCTTCAACCCTGCAGGCAGCTCATTGCTGGGATGGTATGTTTTTATGCGGGTAGCCCTGCGCAGTTACTTCTTCCTGTACATTGGCCTGAACGTGTTCAACAGCATGAAGGATGTGTACAATTTCTTCAAGTTCTGGCTGATACTGGGCACCGCCGCTGCTTTGTATTGCTGTATACAACAGTGGTTTGGCCTGATGTGGTACGAAAAGGCCTATATGGCCAAGTATCCCGAAAAATACAAGACCACGGTGATCATCTTTGGTCTCAGGCTGTATTCATTTATGTCTGACGCAGCAGTGCTGGGTATCATCCTGGCCTGTAATATCACCTTTATGCTGGTATTGCTCACGGCCAACCTGAGCGCCATCAACCTGAAGCGAAAGGTGCTGCTGGGTATTTCCGTGGTGCTGCATACACTGGCTTTGGGATATTCCGGTACCCGTACCGGCTATGTGATGCTGCCACTGGGCCTGATGATCTTTTTTATAGCGAACCTGCATAAGCGCAATACGATATTGATAGCGATGGGTTTTGCGTTCTTCGGACTGGTCATTCTCTATGGCCCCATCCATGGAAACCCTACTGTGAACAGGGTAAGAACCGCCTTTATTGGCGAGCAGGATGAATCTGTAAACGTGCGCGACAGGAACCGCAGCCGCATCCGGCCCTTCATGCATTCTCACCCTATGGGAGGCGGCATCAATACCACCGGTGGTAACGGAGACACTTATTATCCCGGCCATGCGCTGGCAGGCTTCCAGTGCGACAACGGCTACCTGCGCGCAGTGCTGGAAACTGGCTGGCTGAGTATGTTCCTGGTGGCAGGCGTTTTCTATTTTCTAATACAAACTGCGGTGGGTAATTATTTCCGGTCTGACACTGAGCTGGACCGGCTGCTGATGATAGGGCTTGCCTCTGCAAGCTTTGCCGCCGCCGTTTCTGAATACGCACAGGATACTTTCACTTTAGTGGAATCGTCCATTATGTTGTTTGCCTTCATAGCCGTAGCTATCAAAGTAAAATATCTTAAAGAGTAACTATTAACGGATGATATCACCTGCTGATTTTCTTAGAGAGGGAAAATGTAGTGTGTGATCTCATCAGGGGACAAAAAAACAACAATTATTAAACAGTAACTGATGTAATGAATATTATATCAGCAAATTAACTAAAGACAAACTATTAACTGATGAAAAAGGCCTACATTTTACTGCTGTTTGTTTGCATAGGTCTGGCGGCGAATGCGCAACAGCAACCCGATACCGAAGTACTACTGAAGCTGCCAGCAGATCCGCCTGCAGTGGCACGTTTTAAGCAGAAGCTGGTGGAACTGGCATTGCAAAGCCCGGATGTAAAACAATTCGATGATCGTAAGGATATTGCCAAATACAATACGCGTGTGGCCACCGCACAGTGGGCTAACCACTTCGTTGCTTCAGGTAACCTGAATGAATTCACCATTAAAGGCCGCAGCAATGATCTGAACGCCAACCAGAACTTTTACCCCCGTTACAATTTCGGGGTTACCTTCCCGCTGGGGCATTTCGTTAGCATCCCTAATGAAATAAAGAGGGCCAAGGCAGAAGGGAAACTGGCCCAGAAACAAAAGGAATCACAGGCGCTGATCATCAAGGCCAGGGTATTACAGGCTTATGAGGATTATGCCGCCGCTAAAAAGCTGATGGAGCTGCACCTGCCTATCATGGAAGATGCATTGCTGAACTATAACCAGGTAGAAGAGAAATTCCGTGCGGGAGACAATACAGTACCTATTGATATCTATAAAGAAGCCTACCGCCAGTACAACGCAGAAATGGTACAGAAGGTAGAGCTGGAAAGAAACTTCCGGCAAACAAAACTTATACTGGAAGGAATAGTAGGCATGACGCTGGAAGAAGTTATGAGACTTCCCTAACCTATTAAATGAAATGTTATGTTCTTAAAGAACTTTGTACTGCTGTGCAGCCTGGTGCTGCATACCGGTGCAGACGGGCAATATGCCCCCATGAAACCTATTACCGTTAAGATCAGTCCCTGGCAAACAAGGCAGGCGCTGATACTGACACCTGAAAACATCAGTAAGGGTAAAAAGTACCCCCTGCTGATCTGCTTTCACGGAAGAAGCATTGCAGGGCACGACCTGAGCAAGATCTTCCGGCAGGGAGTAGCGAGGCAGATACATGAAGGAAAGAAGATCGAAGCAGTGAACCCGAAGGATAATAAAAAGTATGAGTTCATCGTTGTGGCGCCGTTGGCTGAAAGCTGGTCTTTTGCGCCGCAGGATGTAGAACCGATGCTGGACGACATTCTGAAAAATTACCCGGTAGATCCCAGCCGCGTTTACCTCACCGGCTACAGCGCGGGAGGCTGGTCGGTAGAATCTGCCAAAACGCACAGCAAAACCTTGTCTAAACGTATTGCTGCCTGCGTTACGATGTCGCCCCCCATCCTGGACAGTCCTTACCTGAAAAGGTATAAACTGGCTGCTGACGAAAACATACATACCTGGTACTTTGCCGGTGCGCAGGATGGTTACTTCCTGAAAAACGCCCGCTCATATGTAGACAGTACCAACCGGTATAAACCCGGTTTAACGAGGTTTACCGTATATAATGGAGGACATTGCTGCTGGGAGGAATATTATAATCCCGCACACAGGGAGAACGGTATGAATATTTACGAATGGCTGTTGCAGTTTAAGAATACCGATTGATAATTCCCTATACGCATGAACAGGACGAAAGCTTTGAGAGGATGGCTGTGGTCTGCCGAAAGCAACATCACCACAGCAGCCAGGCTGAAAGGGCACTGGCTTTACAGAACGCCGGACCTGGGACTGCTGTATCATTACAGGTCCCTCATCGCAGAACTGGCAGAAACAATTATACCACGTGCCGGCACACCGGGTGCAAAAGATGCGGGCGTACCCGAGCTTATCATTACCATGATAAAGGAAGGTACACCGGTAGGCGCCCAGCACAGGTTCCTGCAGGGACTGGAAGAACTGGCAGCCTATGCACGTTCGCAATACGGCCAGTCTTTCTTTGACTGCAGCGTAGAACAGCGTCATAACATACTGGCCCATTTTGAAAAAAGAGACCGGCCCATGAGGGGGATTGCCGGTAAAGTATTCAGACGGCTGTTTGGCGACGCTTTTTTTGTGACACTAAAAAAATGTACCGTAACAGGCTACTGCGCCTGCCTGCAACGCGCAGCAAAACAGACATAAAATATGCGTTTCACTTACATACTTTTCTATGCCAGCTTTTTTATCCTGTTCTATAATTATATAGGATACGGCATACTATTGTGGGCGCTCGTAAAGGTCAAACGCCTTAGGACAAAAGCCCGTCCGGCCACAGCCCCCTTTGAGCCGGAAGTGACGCTGATAGTGGCTGCCTATAATGAAGAAGCGGTGATCGAAGAGAAGATAGTAAACACGCTGGAGCTGGATTACCCCAAAGAAAAGCTGCAACTGCTCTTTATTACAGACGGGTCTACAGATGATACCCCTGCCATTATCTCCCGTTACCCTGAAATACAATTGCTGCATTCCAATGCCCGCAACGGTAAAACAGCGGCCCTGAACCGGGCAATGGAACACGTACAAAGTCCCTACGTGATCTTCTGCGACGCCAACACCCTGTTGAATACCGCCGCCGTCCGCAACATTGTGCGGCACTATGCAGATGAACGTACCGGTGGGGTAGCCGGTGAAAAAAAGGTGATCAGCAGCGGCGCAGCAGGTGCGGCAGCTACTGAAGGCGTTTACTGGAAGTACGAGTCTTTCCTCAAGCGCCTGGACGCCGAGCTGTATTCTGTAGTAGGCGCAGCCGGAGAGCTGTTCTCCATCCGTACGGCGCTCTTTGAGCCGGTAGAGGAAGATGTGATCCTGGACGATTTTGTGATCTCCCTGCGCATTAACATCAAAGGTTACCGTATTGCGTATGCGCCCGATGCCTATGCCATGGAAACACCCTCTGACTCTATCAGTGAAGAGCACAAGCGGAAGATCCGCATCAGCGCGGGAGGGTTTCAATCCATTGTAATGCTGCGCGCATTACTGAACATTTTCAGGTTCCCGGTGGTTTCTTTCCAGTATATCTCGCACCGGGTGCTGCGATGGACCCTGAGCCCTTTAAGCCTGCTGGTGCTGTTGCTGAGCAATATTGTACTGGCCGTTTACGCAGGCGGATGGTTCTACCCTGCCTGCCTGGCCATCCAGGTACTGGGATACCTGGCTGCGTTCACCGGGTACAAACTGGCTGCGCGTAATACGAAGATCAGCCTGTTCTATATCCCTTTTTATTTTCTATTTATGAACATAGCGGTGTACCAGGGCTTTTACCGCTACCTGACCAGGAGTCAGTCAGCCGCCTGGGAAAAAGCAAAACGTTCCAATAAAGTTCCTAATGCCAACATCCAAATTGCAGAAAATGGAGAAACAATTGTCCGTAGCAACTGAAACGCCCGTATCAGCGCCCATAGCAGCAGCGGCCAACACTGCTGCACCGAAGAAGAAATTCATCAGCTACATCCACAACTTCCGTGGGGTGGCTATCATTTATGTAGTGGGTGCGCATATACTGCTGAACTGGAAAGAAGGGTCTGTATCGCATAAGATACTGGATATTATCATGCAGAACTCCACCATCCTGTTCCTGTTCATTGCAGGCTACCTGTTCCAGCATTTATCTGCAAAGTTTGAGTATAAAGACTACCTGGTGAAGAAGTTCCAGAACGTGATCTGTCCCTACCTCCTGCTGTCGGCGCCGGTGATTGTGTACCGTGTGGTTACACAGGATATTAATGGCTTTACACTGGAAGATCATCCTGACTTCGGCTCCTGGCCACGCTGGGAACAGGCCGGCTATTACCTGCTGCATGGGGCCCACCTGCAACAGCTGTGGTTTATCCCCATGATCGCTTTGTATTACCTGATCGCCCCGGTATTATTATATATGGACCGCAAACCGGTATTGTACGGGTCACTCGTGCCTTTGGTAATACTATCTTATATCGTACAGCGCAGCGTGTTGAGCGATACCCTGGTTATGGCCGTTCACTTCCTTTCCGTGTATGTTTTTGGTATGTTCCTGAGCCGGTTTAAAGACCAGTTCCTGGTGTTTGCCCAAAAGTACTGGGTAGCGATCACCGTACTGCCCATCGCATTCCTCGTATTGAACTACTTTGTGAGCAAACCTTTCTACGACCCGGTAGACTATACGCACAAGATGCTGTTCTGTCCATTTTACCTGTACTGGCTGTGGAGGCTTGAGAAGTACGTGCCCCGGGTGGTAGACACGCTGGCGGTGTACAGCTTCGGCATATACTTTGTGCACTACTTTTTTGTGCTGTTATTAAGGGGGGGCTACCAACTGGCATTTCATCGCCCGATGCCGGGCAACCTGCTTATCTGGGCCGTTTGTTTGATTATAGTAATGGCACTTTCGATCTGGACCTTACAACTTGCAAAACGGATACTCGGGAACAAGAGTAAATTCCTGGTGGGGTGTTAATAACGTTTAAAGGCAAAATCCTGCAATTTACCTGCTATTTTCAGCGGTTTACCAACTTTTTTTGAAAGTGTCGATTTTAAATTTCTAAATTGCAGTATACTGAATCTTGTTGGGGACAAAACTTTCTCTTCTGACCATCTCCTGGACAAAACCACCACGTTTAGTGATTTCTTTTTATTTGGCCACATCCAATGAACGAGCCTGGTAAACAACGATTACCGGATACTCAATCATTACATATGTTAAAATTTTACTTGCGACTCGTGTTGCTGGTATTGTTCAGCACACAAACATCTTGGGCACAGGTTTTAAATCCCAATGACCCCGTTGTAACTTATAACCCCTCCAGCCCCCCGGCCCAGCCAACCTGGGGCCAGATCGGTAAGTGGGTTAGAACTGCCCGTGTAAGCTGGAACAGTTCAGGCTACAAATGTTACATCTACAAAGGCATGCAGTTCAGGCTGCATTATCCAAAGAATTTCAATGCGGCGGATACCAGTAAGAAGTATCCCATTATCGTATTCTGGCATGGTATAGGCGAGAAGGGCGGTTTATATGATAATGAGTATCAGCTGTTCCATGGCGGACAGGTGCATGACCAGCGCATTGCATCCGGCGCCTATGACGGTTTCCTGTTATATCCCCAGAACCAGTTCGGTTATTTTGGGCCTACCCAATATGACTATGTGAATGAACTGATCAACAACTTCTTTGTTCCACAACTGAATGTGGATCCTTTCCGGGTGATCGTGAACGGTCTTTCCGGCGGCGGTGCAGCCTGCTGGGACTTCATGTTCCGTTACCCCAAACTGGTGGCCGCAGCTACTCCTATCAGTGCGGCGCTGGATACTTATGATGATAACATACAAACCTGGAAATGGACCTCAGTATGGCATTTGCAGGGGGGTGCTGACAAAAATCCGCCACCCCAGGTTGCACAGCTCATAGAGTCTACTGCCAAATCAGTAGGCGCCAATTATAAGCTGAAGATCTACGCGGGCCAGGGGCACGGCATCTGGAACCTGGTATGGAATGAAGCGGATTACTTTCCCTTTGTTATGCGGCAGTATAAGTCCAACCCCTGGGCTTTATACGGCCAGACCGAGTTTTGCCCCGGTACCCCCGTCAACGCAGTGCTGGGCCTCACAGCAGGGTTTGACCAATACCAGTGGCGGAAAGACGGTGTTATTATTGCCGGCGCTACCGGCAATACCTATACGGCTACCAGCTTCGGTACCTACGATGCCCGTATCAGGAGCGGCTCCCGGTGGTCAGAGTGGTCCCGTATCCCCATTGTGATCAAGACCAAGACGCCTACGGTTACTCCCGATATCATGATGGCCGGTATCCAGAGCAATGTGCTGCCTACCCCTGAAGGTAAGGACAGTGTTGTACTTTCACTGCCCGAAGGATATGCCAGCTACCAATGGTTAAGACAAGGCACCAGCGATACGATCGGCAGGGCAAGCACGTTTACGGCCCGCCAGCCGGGTAATTATGTTGCCCGTGTAACCGAGCAGTTCGGCTGTTCCAGCAATCTGTCCAGCCCCTTCAAGGTGATCAGCGCCAGCGGCGCCCCTGCACCAGACGCTGCCAACGGCCTGGTGGCCACCGCCACTTCCAAAACAGCGATCAAACTTGACTGGAGCGATAAGCCTTCTCCACAGTACAATGAAACCTTCTTTGAAATATACCGTGCAACATCACCCGGTGGCCCCTATACACTCGCAGGTAAAACGGCTACGGATGTACGCACCTTCACCAACAATGGCCTGGAGAACAATACACAGTATTACTTTATTGTACGCTCCGTGAACAATAACGGCGCCGCCCCGGTGAGCAATGAAGCCACGGCTACCACCCTGGCAGATAACAAACCGCCTACCGCCCCGGGTAACCTCACCGTAGGCTCCGTTACCCGTACCTCCGCAAGCCTCAGCTGGTCTTCTGCTACAGACGACGTAGGCATTGACAGGTATGACATCTATATCAACGGTAAGAAGAGCTTCTCTATACCACAGATAGGTACAGGCACCCAGACGTTTGTAGCTTATGGCCTTAACTTTGGTACCACCTACACCTTTGTTGTAAAAGCCAGGGATGCCGCCGGCAACGAATCTCCGGCCAGCAACCAGGTGGTTGCCATTGCACAGAATACAAGCGGCCTTACCTATAAATACTATGAAGGTTCATGGAACAACCTGCCTGACTTCAATAGCCTGACGCCGATAAAAACAGGTGTCAGCGCCAATGTAGACAAGAACGTAAGGAACAGATCAGACAACTTCGCCATCATGTGGGAAGGTTATATTAACATACCCACCACCGGCACCTATACATTCGAGACCTACTCCGATGCGGGCAGCAAGCTGTATATCAATACGCCATATAGCGCAAACGCTACTGCGCTGGTGAATAATGACGGCATCCACAACGCCCAGTACAGAAGCGGTACCATCACACTGGCTGCAGGTACCTATCCCATTGTACTGACTTACTTTGACCGTACAGGATCAGATGAGATCCGTTTATACTGGAGGAACAACGTGGGAATAAACTCCCGTACGCAGATCCCCAACTCCGCATTCAGGGATAACCTCAGCCTGGGCGCAGCGCCCTCCGCACCTTCGGGTATATCCGCTTCCGTTGTTTCTCATACCAAGCTGAAAGTGAGCTGGAATAACAGCGTTACCAACGAAACCGGTTTTGAAGTATACAGGAGCACCTCCTCCGGCGGTACGTACACCATCGTAGGCAGAACTGCCGCTAACGTGACCAGCTTTACAGACACCGCTTTAAACCCGAACACGACTTACTACTACAGGCTGAAAACCATCAATAATAATGGCAGCTCCGGCTTTACTTCTACTGCTTCTGCAAGAACAGCAGTACTGCCGGCTATACCGCCTGCACCCACTTTGCTGGTGGCTACAGCCGTTTCCGGCAACCGGATCGATCTGACATGGAAAGATAATTCCACCACAGAAACAGGCTTTGAAATATACCGTTCTGCTAATGACGCCAGCAACTTTGTGCTCATTGCCACTACGCCGCCCAACGCCGGCGCACAGGCTGCATACGCTGATTCGGGCCTCTTTGCCAACTCGCTCTTCTACTACAGGGTGCGTGCAAAGAACGATGGCGGCAACAGCTCATACACCAACACCGTGAATGCCACCACGCTGAACGGCTTGCCCGAGATTGTAGGTACGGAAGACAGGACGATGCGCTACGGCACACAGACCAGCTTCCAGATCGGTGCAGTGGATCCGGATGGAGAAGATGTAACGATCACATCGCCCAACCTGCCGGCATTCGGTGCTATTACACCTTCCGGCGACGGAGGCGTTAACCTGATCTTCTCTCCGGGTGCAGGCGACCAGGGCGTATATAACATACAGATAAAGGCAACAGACGAGCATAACGGCAGTACTACGGCCACCTTCACCCTGACGGTGAACGACAACTTCATGCCCCAGTTAAGCCCGATCTCGAACGTAAGCCTGGCCGAAAAAGGATCTGCTGTGGTGAACCTCAGCTCCAGCGATGCAAACAGCGGCGACCCGACCAACTGGTCTGCCACCGGTCTGCCTGCCTTCGCAGTGCTGTCGCCTGAAGGCAATACGGCACAGATCCAGCTCAACCCCGGATATGCCGATGCAGGCGTTTATAACGTAACAGTAAAAGTAGATGACGGTAAAGGCGCATTCGATACCAGGTCATTCACGATCACGGTAACGGATGTGAACCCCAACTACACCGTTTACATAGACTTTGGAGACGGTGCATGGGCGCCGCCATCACCATGGTTCAATACCAACAAACGGCCTGCGCAGAATGATGTATTCCCTGCCCTGAAAGATCAGCTGGGACGCACTACCAATATGTCAATGACCATCCTGACCCCATGGCAGAACGTCAACGGCGGTACGAACACCAATAACCAGGGCGCCAATACCGGTAACAACTCCGGCGTTTACCCCGATGCAGTGATGGTGACCAACTGGTGGACCACGACGGATCTGCAGACCATCCGCTTCAACGGACTGGATCCGCAGTTCAAGTACAGCTTTACCATGTTTGGCAGCCGCGCAGGCATCAGTGATGACCGTGTGGCCAGCTATACCATTAACGGTACCACGGTAACGCTGAATGCACGGAACAACTCCAGCCAGACCGTGTCTATCAATGATGTAAGGCCCGATGCCAATGGCGGTATCTCCATGAACATAGTAGCGGCGCCGGGATCTCAATATGCATACATCAACGCCATGGTGATCACCGCCAGCTTTGATGATGAATCAGCGCCTGCCAAACCGCTCAACTTCAGCGGAGAGGTGGTTAGCAATGGCGTGCAGCTGAGCTGGAGCGACCAGGCCTTTAACGAAACCGGGTACGAAGTATCCCGTTCCGCTAACCAGGCAGGGCCATTCACCGTGCTGAACGCAAATCCCACCAACGCAAATGCCACCGGTTACCTGGATGCTACCGCAGGCAGTGCCACCACCTGGTATTACAGGGTAAGAGGCCTGAATGGCTATGGTGCATCACAGTACACCGATACAATAGCCGTGGTGATACCGAACAAGGCGCCCGTGATCGCTGCCATCAGCAACGTGACCATGAAGTCAGGCACCAGTCAGCAGGTGAATTTCACCGCCACCGATGCCGCTACAGACGTCATCACCCTGTCTGCCACCGGTCTCCCTGCCTTTGCCGTCTTCCAGGATCTTGGCAACGGCTCCGGCAGGTTCACCCTGACTCCGGGTGCAGGCGATATCGGCAAGTATACACTCACCGCCAGGGCCAAAGACAATTCCGGCGATACCAGCAGTGTAAGCTTTACCGTTACGGTAACCGATGCGAAGATCACTTCCGTATACGTGAACGCCAACCAGGTAGAACCTGCAGGCGCACCATGGAACAACTTCAATGCATTACCGAACGTGAACGCCGGCATCACGAACCTGCTGGATGAAGCAGGCGCTGCCACCGGTATCAACATCACGGTGCTCGACCAGTTCACCGGCGCTAACAACGTAGGTGCAGAAACGGGCAATAACTCCGGTGTATACCCGGATGCAGTGATGAAGACCTTCTTCTTTGACCAGAGCAATTCTGACCGCCGTATACGCATCAGCGGACTGTCTGCCACACGTAAATATAACCTCGTGTTCTTTGGCAGCCGTACCAGCGTATCCGACAACAGGAACACTACTTATACCGCAGGCGGACAATCCGTAACGCTGAATGCCGCCAGCAATACCAGCAACACCGTTCAGCTCAACGGCCTCACACCGGATGCAAGCGGGAACATTGTCTTTGTTGTAAGACAAACCAGCGGCTCTGTGGCTGCTTACCTGAACGCACTGGTGATACAGTCTTACGTGGATGACGGCACACCGCTGGCGCCATCCAACCTCACAGCTACCGCTAATTCCAGGACCAGCATACAGCTGAACTGGGCAGATAAGGCCAGTAACGAAACAGGCTACCAGGTATGGCGCGCAACATCCGCCACCGGTACCTATAGCCTGATCACTACGGTAGGTCCGAATGTAACAACGTATGCAGACAACAATCTGAGCCAGAACACTGTCTACTTCTACAAAGTAAGGGCAGCGGCAGGCGCACTGTTCTCCGCCTACAGCAACGTGGCCAGCGGCGGCACGATGGCTTATGGTGTAATGATCAACTTCACCACTACCACCAGCATTGCCAACGCACCATGGAACAATACGGCCGCATTGCCTTTCGCAGGACTTACCATGAACAACCTGATGGACGACAATAGTGTAAACACCTACATGTCCATGCAGATCATAGATAACTTTACCGGTACCAACCCTGCAGGTATGCAAACCGGTAACAACTCCGGCGTATATCCTGACAAGGTACTGGCAGAATCTTACTACACTGAAACAGATACGGCCCTGTTAAGGATTACCAGGCTGGATCAGACCAAACGCTACTCCTTCACCTTCCTGGGCAACAGGGGCAGCGGCGGTACCAGGATCACGGCATACAGCATCGGCGGCCATGTAGTAACACTGGATGCAAACGACAACACCCAGAATACCGTTACCATCAACGATGTGATACCAGACGAAAACGGTGATATATTCATTAAGGTATACACTTACCTGAACTACGGCTACCTGAATGCAATGGTGATCAAGGCGTATCCGCTGGGCGACAGCAGTGGCCTGGTAAATCTGCCGGTAGTTGGCGCCACCATGGATGCCGGACGTACCACCAACAAGCTGGTAACATTGTCAGGCGCGCTCAACGACGCGAAACTGACACAGTCTGAAGATGCTGCTACCAACGGCGTATCAGTTGAAAAGGCATTCCCGAATCCGTTCAATACCTTCATCAACCTGTACTACACCCAGCAACAGGCCGACACCAGGGTAACCGTAAGATTGCTGGATGTGACCGGACGACTGATCCTGACCAAGGACCTTGGCATCCGCGGTAAAGGACAGTATATGGAAAGACTGGATCTGGGCAACGCACAACTGAACCATGGCGTTTACTTCCTGCAGATAATGTCTGAAAACAAAGCTGTCAAAACGATAAAACTGTTAAAGAATTAGGATCTAACAACACACCGTTCACAGAAAACTCCGGTTCCGGGCAATCCGAAACCGGAGTTTTTTTGTAAAATCCCCAAAGGCCAAAGACCACAGGCCAAATTCCAAAATCCAAATTCCAAATACCAACATCCAATCACTAAACTCCAAAATAAAAATTCCAAAGAGTGAAGCAACTAATAGTCTTCGCTCTTTGGAATTTGGTATTTGGAATTTGGAATTTGGAATTTCCTATTTGGTACCCGCCAGCTCCATAATAATCTTGTATTCTTCCGGCGTTACTGCGCTTACAGACAGCCTTCCCAGTCTTACCAGCTGCAGGTTGGCCAGGCGCTTATCTGCTTTTACCTGTGCCAGGGTAACGGGCTTCTTGAGCGGTTTAAGCGGTTTCAGGTCTACTACTACCCAGTTAGGATCTGTAGTGGTAGGGTCCTGGTAATGTTCTTTCACCACTTCCGCGATCCCTACTATTTCCAGGCCTTCATTGCTATGGTAGAAAAATACCTGGTCTCCCTTTTTCATCGCCTTCAGGTTGTTACGCGCGGCATAGTTGCGCACGCCATCCCAGAAAGTTTTACCGTCTTTTACAAACTGGTCCCAGGAGTATTTGAATGGTTCTGATTTAACAAGCCAGTAATTCATATAGAAAGTTTGAAGTTTGAGGTTTGAGATTTGAAGTTGTTGGAAGTTAAAAGTTAAAGGTTGAGCCAAGAATTATTAACTGGAGCCTTGTTATGAACGTTTCGCGTTCAACAAACCTCAAACTTAACACTTTAAACTTCAAACCTGAAATGTCAGATCCCGCTTGCCAGCACATCCGCAATGTGCATGGTTTTGATGGAGTGCCCATGCTTACGGATATATCCATCCAGGTGCATGAGGCAGGAAAGATCGGTGGAGATCAGGTAATCCGCCCCGCTGTCGATGGCGTTCAGCACTTTCTGTTCGCCCATCCCGATGGAGATCGGTTCGAACTTTACGGAGAAGGTGCCGCCAAAGCCGCAGCAAACCTCGCAGTCATTCATTTCCCGCAGTTCCAGGCCTCTTACTTTTGATAGCAGCAGCCGGGGGCCCTGCTTGATACCGCATTCTCTCAGGGCGCCGCAGGCGTCGTGATAGGTAGCCACGCCATTAAGGGTGGCGCCGGTATCTGTTACATGCAACACGTCGGTAAGGAATTCTGTGAACTCGTACATGTTCTTGCGCAGCTGCTTCACCTCATTATGTGCCGCCGAGTTATCGAACAGCTTACCATAGTAGTTACGCACAAAGCCGGTACATGATCCGCTGGGGGCGACAATATAATCGTATGTTCGGAAGTCCTTTACAAATTTGGTGGCTACAGAGCGGCATTCGTCCCAATACCCTGCGTTATAGGCGGGCTGCCCGCAGCAGGTTTGTTCGGGGTTATAGCTCACGTTGCATCCCAGCTTTTCCAGCACCTTCACCATATTAAATCCGGTCTCGGGGAACAGCTGGTCTACAAAACACGGTATGAAAAGCTGTACATTCATAAACAAAAGTTTGAGGTTTGAAGTTTGAGGTTTGAAGTTCGTTAAAGGTTAAAAGTTTATGGCAAGTGTCCCAACCAGGCTTAGGCCGCTAACCTGCCAACATCTAACGAACCTCCAACCTCAAACTTTAAACACCTAAATTCCTCTGAAAAGCGATCATCTTCAGCGCAGTAATGGCAGCTTCCTCCCCTTTGTGCCCATGCGGGCCGCCCAGTCGGTCTGTTGCCTGCTGCATATTATCTACGGTTAATATACCAAATATAACAGGTACCGGCAATTCGAGGTTCAGTTGTGTAATGCCGGTAGTAACGGCATCACATACATAATCGAAATGCGGTGTTTCGCCGCGTATCACGCATCCGAAAGCAATAATAGCGCCAGGTTGCCGCCCGGTACCTTTAGTGGCTTCCCAATACTGCTTACAGGCAAAAGGCAATTCAAACGCGCCCGGCACCTGGTATTTGCTGACACGCGAGATCTTATACCGTTCCAATGTGCGTTCACAGCCGGCTACCAGCTCATTGGTAACGGCATCGTTCCATTCGGTATACATCATAACAACACTGGCATCCTCTAAATGGAGAATGCCAGCATCATTCAATAACGTTTGGTTATGTATTGACATAAAACTATAAATTCCAAATACCAATATCCAAATCTCAAATACCAAGATCCAAAATCCAAAATCTGGTGCTGAACACAATTCCAGCTTTGGAATTTGGCAGCTGGAATTTGGAATTTGAAAACCTTACTCCGTTACTTGTCCCAGGCGCGCCAGGTACTTGTCCATTTCGCGGCCTTCGTTGGTTTGCGGATATTTTTCTTTGATCTCTTTGTAGATAGCGATGGCGTCCTGTGCTTTACCGGCTTTTTCGAGTGCCAGGCCTGCACGGAAAAGGTACATGGGCGCAGTCAGCTCATTATCGCTGTAGTGACCGGCCTTTTTATAGTACGCAATACCGTCGTCTGTTTTGTTCAGCTCCATATAGGCGTCGCCGGTAAGGCCATAAGCGTATGCCTGTACCAGTTTGTCATTAGCGTTGAAATCTTTCAGCATATCTATACCTTTCTGGAATTCGCCCAGCCTGATATAGCTAACGCCTGCACTGTATTTGGCGAGGTTGCCGGCTTTGGTGCCGCCATATTTATTGATCACCTGTATAAATCCGTAGTTGTTGCCGTCGCCATTCAGCGCCAGCTTGAAAGAGTCTGCTGCAAAGTACTGCTGCGCGTGGAAGATCATTTCCTGCGCCTTCCTTTCATTGGGGGCCTTGATGAAGCGGTTATAGGCGAAGAAGCCGCCTACTATCACCACCACTGCCAGCAGGGCAATGTTGATCACCTTTTTATTGTTGTTGTAGAGGTCCTCTGCCTTGTGCAAAGAGCCCTGCAGATCGAAGTCCTGCTGTGTTGTTGCGGGTGTAGCGGCTTTATGTTTGGTTTCTGCCATTTTTTAGTTTGTTATCAGTTTTTACTCATAGGTAATTAGTAAAGCTCTTAGCTGCTAGCTATTAGCTTCTAGCAGCTAACGGCTAACAGCTAATAGCTAATAGCATTTTTATTAGTCCACAATAAATGGATAATCCTGCTGTACGTAAACGTCTTTCAACAGTTCATCATCAGCCGGCCAGGGAGATTCTTCTGCGAACTTCACACATTCTTCTACTTCGTTCTTCACTTTCTGGTTGATCGCTTCGATCTCTTCGTCAGTTGCCCATTTATTTTTCTGGATCGTCTTCAGTACCTGGTTGATGGGATCTTTCTCCTTATATTCTTCTACTTCTTCTTTGGTGCGGTACTTGGCGGGATCGCTCATGGAGTGGCCGCGGTAACGGTAGGTCTTGATCTCGATCAGGGTAGGACCGTTGCCTTCGCGGGCGCGTTTTACTGCCCTTCCCAGGCCTTCAGCCACTACTTCGCAGCTCATGCCGTCGATCGTGTCGCTCGGCATATCGTAAGCGTCAGCCAGTTTATATATATCCAATACGTTGGAAGTACGTTCTACGGAAGTACCCATGGCGTACATGTTGTTCTCGCAGATGAAGATCACCGGCAGTTTCCACAGCATAGCCATGTTGAAAGTTTCGTGCAGGATACCCTGACGGGCAGCACCATCACCGAAGAAACACAGTACCACATTATCTGTACCCTGGTATTGCTCTGCAAAAGCCAGGCCTGCACCGGTACCTATCTGGGCGCCCACGATGCCGTGACCACCGAAAAAGCCTTTCTCCTTGGAGAAGAAGTGCATACTACCGCCCTTGCCTTTGGAACAACCGGTAGCCTTGCCGTACAATTCCGCCATACATTCATTGGCAGTCAGCCCCTTCGCGATCGCCAGGGCGTGGTCGCGGTAAGCTGTAATGAATTTATCTTCAGGCTTGGTAGCAGTCATAGCGCCTGCTGCTATTGCTTCCTGCCCGATATACAGGTGGCAAAAACCGCGGATCTTCTGCATACCATAGAGCTGTCCGGCCTTTTCTTCAAAGCGGCGCAGCAAGAGCATCAATTCATACCAGTACAAGTATGTTTCCTTAGTGAATTTCGTCTTCGCTTCTGTTTTAGTAGCCACTATTTCTAAATTTGTCCGCAAATATAACAGGAAAATCCTAAAAACTAAATAACTGTAACAAATCCCTGTAAATTTGTGGTTTACAATTAAAAAATACGCTGAATGCTTAATGCAGAACGCAGCACGCCCCTGGCAGGGTTCACCCCGTGTTCCGCTTTCAGCATTCAGCTTAAAGCCTTAACATTCCGCCTTTGTTATCTGTAACTGACATAGCGCTTACCCAGTTCAAGAACTATACACACCGGGCCTACCGTTTCGGGAAGCGTATCATTGGCATCAGCGGCCGCAATGGCAGCGGCAAAACCAACCTGCTGGATGCCATTTATTACCTGTGCTTTACCAAAAGCTATTTCAGCAGCAATGAGGCCAGGAATACCCAGTATAATACCAATGGTTTCCGGCTGGAAGGGCAGCTGGAACGCGATGGCCAGCTGAGCCGCGTGGTCTGTACCCTCAAGGAGGGTAAAAAAGAGATCTCCCTGAACGGGGAGGCCTACGAGCGCTTCTCCCAGCACATTGGCCGCTTCCCCGCCGTAATGATAGCCCCCGACGATGCGGAGATCATCCTGGGTGGCAGCGAAGAGCGCCGTAAATGGCTGGACGGCCTCCTCTCCCAGCTCTACCCGGGCTACCTCGAAAACCTGATCACCTATAATAAGATATTACAGCAACGGAACAGCCTGCTAAAGACCATTAATGCATCAGCCCCCAGCCAGGATGCCCTGCTGGATATATTTGACCGGCAGCTGGTGCAGCACGGTGTACCTGTGTTTGAGAAACGGCGCGAATTTCTCCCGGCATTCATTCAACAGGTACAGCAGCTGTACGATTACCTGGCCGGGAAACATGAAGTGGTCAGCATCGAGTACCAGTGCGCACTGCTGGATCAGCCCCTGGCTCAGCTGCTGAAGACCAACCGCCATAAGGACATGCTGCTGCAGCGCACCAGCGGCGGTATTCACCGTGACGACCTCCTTTTCCTGCTGGACAGTCATCCTATGAAATCCAGCGCCTCCCAGGGGCAGCGAAAAAGCTTCCTCTTTGCCCTTAAACTGGCGCAATATGAAGTGATCAGGCAACAGAAACAGTTCCCTCCCCTCCTGCTGCTGGACGACGTATTTGAGAAGCTGGACCAGGATAGAGTATCCCGTCTGATCCAGCTGGTCTGCAGCCCCGGTTACGGACAGGTCTTTATCACCGACACACACGCCTCCCGCCTGGAAGAAGCCTTCAAAAACAACGCTGACAATTTCCAGCTCATCCCTATGATGTAGGAAATATCAAATACCAAATACCAAATACCAAATACCAAATTCCAAAAAATAATGCAGGTGGCCCAATGTAAAGCGGGTATGCCTGTTATGGCTACGCTTATGTTTGGTATTTGGTATTTGGTATTTGGAATTTGGTATCTTTGATCCATGCGCCATGGAATCAGTTCAATAGGAGACGCTCTCCGCGAATACATGAATAAAAGCCGCCTGAAACCGCGGATGATGGAAGTACGTATACAGGAAAACTGGGAACACCTGATGGGAAAAACCATCGCCAGGTACACGGAAAACATACAACTGATAGACGCAAAACTCATCATCACCACCAACGTTGCCCCCCTCAAACAGGAACTGAACTACGCTAAAGACAAGATCATAAAACTGGTGAACGAGATGCTGGGAGAGCCCGCCGTACGGGAGGTGATTATACGCTGACTGATTATTAATTACTAGTTCCAGGATTATTGGAGGCGATGGCCTTATCTATCAGTCCCTGGATATCGCTCATCAGCATGGAGGTGTGGAAGTGCAGCATCACCAGTTCTTTTTCGTCTTTGATCAACATCACTACGTTGCCCAATTCATCTCCTTTTCCTTTGTTAAGCATATAAACGGAGTTATCTTTATCGCGCACTTCCAGCAATGGCTCCAGGCCCGATTTGCTTATCAGCGTTTGCCTGAGGCGGTGCACATCCTTAGAACTGATGGTTTCGCTGTCGTCTGCACTGATCACGTATAATTTCATGCTGTTCACCTTGCGGAACATGCGTTTTATAATTACGCCGTCTTCATCGTCAAATGCGCTGGCGGGTATTACATTGGCGCCCAGCTTAATCAGGAAACCCAGTCCCATTCTGAAAGTGGTGGCCTTATCATAATACTCGCGCTGAAAGGACTTCAGGTATTTTTGCTGGCAGAGGGCTGGTATAGCGCCCATCAGCAGGAAGGCGGAGAGGATGATACAACGTTTCATTGCTTATTATTTTTCTTGAGTTTTTTGAGGTTATCCATTCCCTGGATGTTCATGTTGCCGGCAATCTGGGAGATCTCGTTCAGGTCAATGTCACCTACCAGGCTCATGGCAACAAATTCCTTTGTGCCGCCTACCAGCATCACCAGTTCAGAGATATTGCCCTTTGCATTTTCCTTTACCAGGAATTTGAGGTCGTTCTCCTTGTCCCTTACCGTCATCAGTTCTTCGAAATCTTTGGTCAGGAATGCAGCCGCTTCTTTGTAGAGTTTACTGCCATCTGTCGCGTCTTCCTTGGCCAGGATGCGGAGGCCTTTGAGCTTCTTCACCACAGACATGAACTGCTGCCCTTCTCCTGAATTAATATCCAGTTTGCTGAACATACTGAACATCTTGGGGGTAACGCTGACCAATGTGAAAGAACGGTCGTCTTCATACTTGTCAAAGAAACGGTCTATTACGCTTTGTGCATGTAGCTGCTGAGCGGCTAACGCCAGCATCAGCATAATTGTTAGCTTTTTCATTTGCTGATATTTATATGTAGTAAGTAGTCTGTTTAATCCTTGATCTTATCGGTAGCCTCGTTGAAGTAGCTGAGCTTTTCTATCTGCTCGGTGCCTTTATTCAGGTTCCTGGCCAAGAGCTGTAAAGCTTTCTGTGTTTCCTTATAGGCCACTTCCGGGTCCTGGTAGGTATCCTCCCCGAAATCAGCTACAATGAGCTGGTGCTGCTTTTCCCGCTGCTGCTGTATGCTGTAACCGATACCTGCCATGATCAGCAGTACGGCGGCGTATTTCATCCAATGCTGCCAGGGGCTGGCTTTCTTTGTGATGGGTACCACGCGGGCAGCCGGTTCTGCAGGCAGTTCCTGGTCTATTTCCAGCTGGAAGTAGCGGAACAGGGGCGCTGCTTCCCGCAGGTCATCCGGCAATGGTTGCTGGTGCGTTACAAAAAATTCACGCAGCTGCTCCTCTTCCTCCAGGGATGTTGCTGCTTCCCAATATTTCTCCAGCAGCGCTCTTATTTTATTGTAATCCATATACATGCATGTTTTGCAGTTGCTCCCGCACCGATTTCCTGGCGCGGTGCAGGTTAATTTTTACTTCGCTTAATGTCAGTTCCAGTATGTCACAGATCTCCTGGTAGGAGAAACCTTCCATATCCCGCAACTGAATAATGGTGCGGTACTTTTCGGGCAGGGCATTGATGATGCGGTGCACCCTGCCCATTACATCCTGCTGTTCGGCCGCCAGGTGCGGGCTTTGCTGGTGATTGGCCGGTACCTCTCCTGCCCTGTCAAGTCCCTCGGTATTCCGGTACTTTTTTGATTTCAGCCGGTCCAGCGCCAGGTTGCGTACAATACGCATACACCAGGCCTCCATATTCTGCAGCTCCGGCATGCGCTCCTGCTGGTTCCATACCTTCAGCAGCGCATCCTGGATGATGTCTTTGGCATCTTCCTCATTATTCAACAGGCGGAAAGCAAAGCGAAAAAGCTTTGGCCTGATGGGAAGTACCTGGGAATGAAACAGTTCTAAAGACATAAATCAATGCTGGCGGAAGGTGCCAGGTTTCAGGTTTGAGGTTTGAAGTTCGTTAAAGGTTAGCAGTTCAATTCAGATGGCTTACCTGCCTTGAACATCCAACTTGCAACGAACTTCAAACCTCAAACCTCAAACCCGTCTCTTTAATTGCCGTTTTATATTAGGAAGACGACCAGTGAAAACCTTTGTTACAAGAAAATTAAAAAAAAAATCCTGTCCCGGAACTAAACCGGAACAGGAACTCAACCATAGTAATTCAGGGGGAGACTAAAACAGTGCTTAGCAATTATCTCAGCCACAGTATCTTACCTGGCTTATACTCCTTATAAGCGCCGGTAGATGGATTATAGGTGTATGTACAGGTGCTGGAATGGTCCCAGGCGCATATAAAGTCATAATTCTCCACGCCTGCGGGGTAGAAATTACCGCCGCTGGCCTTGTAGTATAAGGTGGGTGCAGACTGGGAGCTGGCGGCTACGGCGCCGCCAATGCCGAGGGTAATGGCTGCTGCCATTAAAAGGGTTCTCATTTTTTTCATGGGTGCTACTGTTTACGGGTTTTATAAATAAAGGGTTTCAGATGCCGGCCACCTGGTTATTGATTAAATAAGGTTTTTCAGAACGTTCTTTACGAATATAAGGGAAAGCGGGCAATTAAAAAAGCGGATGATCCGGGGCTCAGAGCCGGATCCTGGGGTCCACAATGCTGTATAGAATATCTGCCAGCAGGTTGATGATGACGAAAATGCCTGCGGTAAACAGCACAGCGCCCATCAGCACGGGGAAATCAAACTTTTCAAGTGCATCTACGGTTACCTTGCCGATGCCTTTCCATCCAAAGATATATTCCGTAAAAAATGCGCCCGCCAGCAGCTCTGCAAACCAGCCGGTAATGGCGGTGATCACGGGGTTGAGCGCATTGCGCAGGGCATGTTTCCAGAGCACTGCCCGGCGGCCAAGACCCTTGGCATAGGCCGTGCGGATGTAGTCCTGGTTCAGTACATCCAGCATGGCGCTGCGGGTGAGCTGCACTATGATAGCCAGTGGACGGATACCCAAAGTAACGGCTGGCAGCACCAGGTTGCGCAGGTTCAGTATACGGCCTGCAAAGGGATCCACATCATACAGGCTGCCCGTCATATGCAGCCCCGTATAATTGCTCAGCACAAAACCAAAGAGATAGGCCAGCACAATACCCGTGAAAAAAGAAGGGGCCGATATGCCCAGCACACTCGCAAATACGGCGCCGGTATCCATCCAGGTGTGCTGCTTCACGGCAGAGAGAATACCCAGTGCAATACCTGCCACGGTGGCAAAGAGCATGGCCGCTACCGCCAGCAGCAAGGTACCCGGCAGGGCTTCGGTAAGGATCTCCCACACATCTTTCCTGCCCTGGTAGGAACGCCGCAGGTAAGGGGTTTTCAGCACCAGTATGCTGCACTTGGATACGTGCATCACCGTTATATAGTGCAGCTTCTCGCGGGCTTCCTGCTCGTTATGCACGGCTACCGGAGAAAGATCGTTCAGGTACAGCAGGAACTGCATGGGTAAAGGCTGATCCAGGTGCAGTTCCCGCCGTACATTTTCAAGAGAGGCCACGTCTGCCCGCTGCCCCAGCGTAAGCCGGGCAGGATCGCCGGGCAATACATTGAACAGCAGGAACACCAGCACCACTACACCGAGCAGTACCAGCAATCCGTAACCTGTTTTCCTGAGAAGAAAGTGCATAATCAGATCCTGGCAACTATCTAAGGTATATCATTATAATGCCATTTCCCTTTGATCGTTCCCTGCTCTAACTGTATCAGGCAGGGATTGCTGCGGCCAGCCGTTTTTATGGCAGTGCCGTCCATCTGCACAAAGGGGAACTGCAGTCCATGCTGCGCCTTGAAAGCATCTACCGCTTCCTTGCCGGAACCCGTAACGCCATAGATGTATATCTCACCCTTCTGCTCTCTTTCCTGCAGTGCCTTCATTTTGGCATCCCAGCCTTTGCCCGCTTTAGCGGTGTTCAGCACCAGGAAGAGGTATACGGGTTTGCTTTCTGTGAGGATAGACTGCGTAACATCCGCGCCATCAAAATCAGTCAGGATAAAATCCTTAATGGCTGGTTCTGCGTTGCCTTTCTTCACCAGTTTATCCTTACGGTCTACAAACACCCAGGTACTGTCAGACCATGGATAGTTTTCCATGGTGAACTCCTTGCGCTCGCCGTTCTTCTCATATATCAGCATGGTCTCATACACATCAGGCTGTGCGCCGGGCGGCAGTTTCATTTTCTCGGGAATGTTGTTGCCTACCTTATAGGCGAGGCAGTCTACAAACGGCAGGTGGTTTAACGTATACCACTGTACGCCCGCCGCAAATACCAGGGACAGCGCCATGATAATGTTGCTGGCCATATTACGGAACAGGGGTTGTATACGGTTACGGTAAAAGAAGATCACCAGGATCATCACCAGCAGCACCACATCTTTATAGAAAGTGCCTTCGGCGCTCAGCTTGATACAGTCGCCAAAGCAGCCACACTCCTTAATGGTGCCGCTGAACAGCGCATAGGCCGTCAGGAAGGTGAAGAAGCCGATCAGCAGCAGCAGCAGGAAAGAAAAGATGCGCATGCGATAACCGATCAGCACCGCCACCCCGGCTACGATCTCGAATATATTCATGATCACGGAGAACGCCAGTGAATAGGGCGAGAGAAAAGTGAGGTGCAGCACCTCAAAGAACTCGTCCGTCTTATAACTGAGCCCTAAAGGGTCATTGGCCTTGATAAGGCCGGAGAAGATAAAGAGAACACCTACCAGTATTCTAAATAGGTTCAGGATAATTTTCATGGATTCAATATAATTAATTATTAATTGTGTTGCTCCTCCATCTTGATAAGCGCGAACAGCGCGTAGTTGATAATATCAACGTAGTTGGCCTCTATCCCCTCAGAGATCAGCGTTTTTCCGTCGTTGCGGAGTATCTGCTTGATGCGGAGCAGCTTGGTGAGAATAAGGTCTACAAAGGATTCCTGGCTCATGTCCCGCCAGGCTTCGCCATAGTCGTGGTTTTTGTCTTCCATGACCTGCTGTACGAAGCGGATCTGCTCATCATAGCGGCGGGACACTTCTTCCACGGGCAGGTCCTGGTAAGGATTGTCTTTATCCTGCTGGCTGAGCTGTATCAGGCCGATCACGCCATAGTTCACAATACCGCGGAATTCGCCGTCAATATGATCGCCTACTTTCTGCGTGCCCAGCTCCTGTATGGTGCGGATACGCTGCGCCTTAATAAAGATCTGGTCTGTTACGGATATGGGCCTTAACACACGCCAGGAAGTGCCATAGTCCCTGGTTTTCTTGATAAAGATATCCTTACATGCTGCCATGGCCCGCTGGTACTGCTCGCTGGTTTTATTCATGATCGTTATTAAGGCAATAAATTTTAATTTGCAGGGCAAAATAATGAAAAATGTGGGAATGAAATTAACGCCATATACCATCAACTGCCGCGGCAAACTGCTGGACCTTTCCACGCCCCTGATCATGGGCATCATCAACATCACGGACGATTCATTCTACGCAGCCAGCCGCAGCAAACACCTGCACCATGTATTGGAACAGGCAGCGCGGCACCTCGCAGAAGGGGCCGCTATCCTTGACCTGGGCGCGCAAAGCAGCAGGCCCGGTGCGCAAACAGCAGGCGAACAGGAGGAAACCGACCGTTTGCTGCCCGCCGTACATGCCATTATCAACCAGTTTCCCGAAGCGGTGATCTCTGTAGACACCTGGTATGCCGGCGTTGCAGAAAAGGCCGTACAGGCGGGGGCCGCCATCATTAACGATATCAGCGCCGGTGAGATGGACCCCGGTATGCTTGGCACTGCAGGACGCCTGCAGGTACCCTATATCGCCATGCACATGAAAGGTACGCCTCTTACCATGCAGCAGGATCCCCAATATGATAATGTGGTGCAGGAAGTGCTGGACTATTTCATTAAAAAGCTGGCACAATGCCGGGCCGCGGGTATTGACGACGTGATCATAGATCCCGGTTTTGGCTTTGGCAAGACCATGGCCCACAACTATACCTTACTGCGTCACCTGCAGCTGTTTGGCGAGCTGGAATGCCCCCTGCTGGCGGGCGTATCCCGCAAATCCATGATCTACCGCCTGCTGGAGACCACCCCGGAAGCAGCGCTCAACGGCACCACGGTGATCCATACACTGGCATTGCAGCAAGGCGTTCAGCTGCTGCGTGTACACGATGTAAAACCAGCCGCCGAAGCAGTGAAAATATGGCAGTATATCAGCAATATCGTATAGTTTGATAGTTAAACTATCAACCTCAGACCTTTAAACATTCAAACTTTTCCTATTTTTACGTTTATGGATATGTTTCAATTTTACGGTAATAGGTTTAACTGGCTGAATATACTGGATCTGCTGATCGTTATTTTCCTGGTCATACAATTATACAGGCTCCTGAAGGGCAGTCTTGCTTTCAACATTTTTGTGGGACTGCTCATGGTATGGCTGGCCTATTTTATTGTACAGGCCCTGGGTATGCCTATACTGACCAATATTCTGCAGAACTTCATTAATGTAGGCATCATTGCCATTATTATCATATTTCAGCCTGAGATCCGCAAGTTCCTGCTGGTGCTGGGCAAGAAAACACCGATCAGTAAAGACAGTTTTTTCACCAAGCTGTTTATGCCGGATAAGTTTAAAAGCTACCGTGAAGAAGAAAATATCATCAATGAAGTGATCACCGCCGTAGCGCATCTCTCTGCCAGGCATACGGGTGCGCTCATTGTGCTGGCTACCACGCACAGGGTGAAGTTTGATACGGCCAGCAGTATTTCGCTGGACTGTAACATCAGCGCCAAACTGATAGAGAGCATATTTGCCAAGGGTAGTCCCCTGCATGATGGCGCCCTTATTATTGTTGGCAATAAGATACTGGCGGCTAAAGTGATACTGCCGGTTTCCGATAATCCCAACCTGCCTACCCGTATTGGCCTGCGTCACCGTTCTGCGGTAGGTATTACGGAGCATAGTGATAACCTGGCAATTGTGGTATCTGAAGAAAGAGCCACTATCTCCTATGCGCAGGATGGAAAGCTGGTGCAGGATGTTTCGCTGGAAGAGCTGAAGATCAAGATGTATGAAGTGCTGGTAGACGGAGAAGTACAGTAAGCTGTTCTGCCACCGGCTGAAATTAACTGTTATAAAAAAAGGAAAAGCGAAGTGGGGATCACTTCGCTTTTCCTTTTTATACTAATCTGTTTTAAGTTACCTTATTTAGCAGGAGCAGGTGCAGCCGGCGCTTTACCTGGTTTAACATCTACCAGTTGTACGTCAAATACCAGTACAGAGTTACCGGGGATAGCCGGGGGACTTCCCTGTAAGCCGTAAGCCAGTGCAGAAGGAATTACCAGCGTAGCTTTGGAACCTTTGTTCAGGGCGCCGATACCGGCATCCCAGCCTTTGATCACAAAACCCTGGCCGATGGGGAACTTGATAGGTTCCAGCGGCATGCCGGGCCTCATGGTAGAATCCAGGCTGGAATCAAAAGTTTTGCCGTTCAGCAGCTTACCGGTGTAGTGTACAAATACGGTGTCGCCTTCATGGGGCTTGTCGCCTGTACCATTCTGGCTTACTGCAACATATACGCCTTCAGCAGTTTTATTTGCGTTCAGTTTGTTCTTGTCCAGGTATTCCTTGATCACCTTCTCGTCTTTAGCAGTCTGCTGGCTGGCAGAATACTTGTAATCAACGGCGAAGGTTACCCTGATCTGGTCGCCTTTTTTACCGAACGGCGGACGAGGCTCGGGTAATGAATCCCAGGGTATAATGAAGGTAGCGCTGTCGCCCTCTTTCAGCAGGGCCAGGCCTTCCATCAGGTCATACTTGTTCACTGATTTCTGGATCAGCACCGGTACAGGAGCGCCCACCAGTTTGCGGGACTCTGCGAGGATGGAATCGTTCAAACGCTGAGTAATGTTCATCAGCACCGTATCGCCCAGCTTAAGCTGCGCACCGCTGCCAGATTTGTGTACGGTGTATTCTACACCATTGGGTGTTTTCTTGACACCGCCGGTACCGCAGCTGGCCATAAACAGGCCTAATGCTGCAACAAGTAACTGATTGTTTCTTTTCATCTCTGAGTATTATACGTATTAATAGGTAAAGTTTCGTTGTTCAAAGTTCACAGTTTGAAAGTTTGATGGTTTGAAGGTCGCCTTCGCGAACGTGTCAAACTTTTAAACTTCCAAACATTCAAACTTCCCGGCTATTGCAGCAGGTCCTCATTCTCTTCCACCGCCTTGATAAAACGCTGTACGGTCTTTTCAAGTGAGTCTGCGCTTCTGCCGCCGGCTGCGTTAAAATGGCCTCCGCCTTCAAAATATTTACGGGCAAAGGTATTTACGTCAAAATCGCCTTTGGAGCGGAAAGATAGCTTTATTTCCTCTCTTCTGTCAATGATCAGGGCAGCCATCTTGATACCCTGAATAGACAGCAGGAAATTTACCAGTCCCTCCGTATCCCCGGTCTGCAGGTCAAAGCGCTTGAGATCAGCATATGGAATGGCCATCATGGCGGTATTGTATTCATAGAATACTTCCATACGGTGCAACAGGCTGTGGCCGATAAAACGGAGGCGGTTTTCCAGGAAATTATCATAAATGGCCTGGTGGATCAGCTCGTGTTTTAAACCACGGTCAAGCAGGTCTGCTACCATCCGGTGCACCCTGGCCGAAGTAGAAGCGAACCGGAAAGACCCGGTGTCAGTCATGGTACCCGCATAAATACATTGCGCTATCTCGCTGGTAATATACTGCTCTTCTCCCAATTTATAAAGCGTTTCATACACCAGCTGAGCAGTAGAAGACGCCGCTGTGTCGCTAACGCCATAATCAAATCCGGGTTGCGGCTCTAAGTGATGGTCTATCAGTATTTTAGTGCATTTCAGCTGCTCCAGGTGGGGCGCCATGGCCTTGGTGCGGTACAATGCATTGAAATCCAGGCAAAACAGGAGATCAATGCCTTCCAGCGCGCTCATAGCCTTCTCCTGCATAGACTCAAAATCAAGGACCAGCTCGGCCCCCGGCATCCATTTCAGAAAATCCGGGAAATTAGTGGGAGAGATAACGGTTACTTCGTGTCCTTTCTGGCGCAGGTAATGGTACATCGCCAATGAAGAGCCCATTGCGTCTGCATCGGGTTTCTGATGCATTGTAACCACCACCTTCTTAGGGCTTTCCAGCAAAGGCTTGATTTCCTCGATCGGCTTCATACCAAGATTAAGCGGATGTTAAAATATTGTTATGTGTCAACTAAAAACGAAGTGCGAAGTTCTTTATAAAATTCCAAATTCCAAATTCCTGAGGTTAAATTCCAAATACCAAATTCCAAATTCCAAAAGAGCGGAGATTTCCGGACTATAAACGGGAATTTAGCATTTGGTATTTGGAATTTGGAATTTGGATTCCGGAATTTGGAATTTAGCATTAGGAATTTGAACTTTGTGCCCCAAACTAACCAAAGGGACAAAACTTCCCCTTTGGAATTTGGATTCTGGAATTTGGAATTTTAAAATATTATGGGCAACAGAACATTTACGATGATTAAGCCTGATGCTGTGGCAAACGGGCACATTGGCGCAATACTGGAAAAAATTAACGCCGCCGGCTTCCGTATTGTAGCACTCAAAATGACCAGGTTATCTGCTGAGAAAGCAGGCGAATTTTATGCAGTGCATAAAGAAAGGCCTTTCTACGGCGAACTGGTTGAATTCATGAGCAGCGGCCATATCGTAGCTGCCATCCTGGAAAAAGCCAATGCGGTGGAAGATTTCCGCAAACTCATCGGCGCTACCAACCCGGCTAATGCCGAAGAAGGCACGATCCGCAAGCTGTATGCAGAATCCGTAGGCCGTAACGCCGTGCACGGTTCCGATTCTGATGAGAATGCTGAAATAGAAGGCAGCTTCTTCTTCAGCGGCCTGGAGAAATTCTAAGCAACGAACCTACTGTTATTTATAAGCCAAAGCGCCTTTTGTTAATAAAGGCGCTTTTTTTATGTCCCCCACAACCACTCCCATGCTATTTTGTTATATTTAACAGTCCACGGAAATGCAACACCACCATCCGTGCCACACTATCTTATGAACCAATACACAGCATAATGGCCACGCTATGAATCAAGAACGACAGACCATCAACTATGGACGTTTTACATCCCCGGCTCAAAACAGCTATTACATCATGATAACCACTTAAAGAACAAAAACACACTTTTATGGAAAAACAGCAGACTGCCAGGCCTGACCACCGGGCACGCGATTACGTGTCCGACGCGCTGAGCGACCTCGGCATTCATTACATCTTCGGCGTGCCCGGCACCAATGAGATCCCTATTATTGACGGCACCTCCTACCCCGAAAACGGCGTGCGGTACATTGAAGGCCTCCATGAAAACATTGCTATCGGCGCGGACATCGGCTCTGCCCGTATGACCGGCAAACCGGGCGTACTGGTAGTGCATGTTACACCCGGCATCGCCCACAGCATCGGCACCTGTTCAATGCCTGCCGCCCGGCAATGCCGCTGGTCATTCTTTGCTTACAGCAATATTCCCTCCATCTTTTAAACCAATTGTCATGGCTAACGAACAAATTGACATCGCCATTATAGGCGGCGGCGTTTCCGGTCTTTACAGCGCCTGGAAACTGCAACAGGACCTTCCCGGTAAAAAGATCGTTGTTTTTGAAGGCAGCGATCACATTGGCGGCCGCTTACTCTCCGTAAAACCACCCAACATCCCGGATATGGTGGCCGAATTGGGCGGCATGCGCATCCTGGAGAACAACCAGTTCAGGATCGTTGGACTGATCAAGGATCTCAACAGCCAGCTGCCCCCCAATGAGCAGATCGAGACCTATAAATTCCCTGTGGATGAAAACCAGAACCTCGCCTTCCTGCGCGGCGAATTCCTGCGCCTGATCGATTTCACCACCCGTCCCGATAAAGTGCCCTACAACCTTTCTTTCCTCGATAAAGGGAACGGTCCCGGTACCATTATCGTGAATGCCATTGAACAGATCGTGCCCGGTATCACAGACACCGGCCTCACGGAAGATCAGCGCAGGGAAATGTGCAAACACGCTGCCTTCGACGATATCCCCCTGTACCAGTGGGGCTTCTGGAACCTGCTGTACCGCGTGATCAGCAGCGAAGCCTACCAGTTCAGCATGGACGCCGGCGGCTATGATTCCACCCTGGTGAACTGGAACGCAGCGGATGCTATTCCCTGGTACCTTTCAGACTTTGGCATCTCGCCGCAGTACAAAGGCTTTTGCAACGGCTTTCAGCAGGTGCCCATCACCCTGGGGGCTTTCTTTGAAAAAGGCGGTGGCGAGATCCGGCTTAACCAGCAGCTGCGCGGATTTGTATGGACGGACAACCAGTTTGAGCTGACCTTCAACAACGGTACCGTGATCAACGCAGGCAAACTGATACTGGCCATGCCCCGCCGTGCGCTGGACCTGCTGGCGCCCAATAGTCCGCTGCTGCAGGACATCAAAGCGCTCACCGGCAGCGTTACGCCGCGCCCCCTCTTTAAACTGTTCACCACTTACGACAATCCCTGGTGGAGGATATCCGGCTACACAGGCGCCGACGGCAAATTTGTACCCGTTCAATCCGGCCGCTCCGTAACGGATCTGCCTATACGCCAGGTGTACTACTGGCCCAACTACAAGGGTAATGCCGCTGTAAGCGGACGCGCCATGCTGCTGGCCAGCTATGACGATGGCGCCAACATCGGCTTCTGGGACGGGCTCCGCCCCCAACGCGGCGCCACCTGGCTGCAGGGCCGCTCTCACCCGCTGCTGGCAGATCCTTTTGTAGGTGAGGATGATAAGGCACCTGCATCCGGCAATGGTGTGCAGAACGGGCTGAACCAGCGCTGGGAACAATACCAGGCTCCCCGCCGTATGGTAGATGAAATAGCCCGCCAGCTGGCCCAAATGCATAACCTGAGCTATACACCGGCGGTGAAAAGCGCGGCCTTCCGCGACTGGGGTGAAGATCCCTATGGCGGCGGATGGAATAGCTGGAATATTGGTGTAAAAAGCTGGGAAGTACGTGACAAGATCGTGCACCCTTTAGCCGATTGCCCCATGTATATCTGCGGCGAAGCCTATTCTGATGCACAGGGCTGGGTAGAAGGCGCCCTTCAGACAGCAGACCTCATGCTGGCGGCCCTCCTCGGCAAATCCGTTAAAGCCGGAAAAGCTGTAGGCCAGGAAGCCTGAGCCACTTAAAAGTTAAAAGTAAAATAGTCGTTAGTTGTCACTAATGGAGGATGCCATCACACCTCCATTACCCAACAACTAACGACTTCCCTTCAATCGCTAACAGCTGAAAGCTAACAGCCAGCAGCTAGCTATCCAGTTCCACCACCACATCATCCTGCTGCACCATAGTGCCTTCCGGCAGATGGATGGCTTTTATTTTTGTGCTGCGCGTAGCCGTTACCGTAGTTTCCATTTTCATGGCTTCAATAATGAACAGGGGCGTATTGCCGGAGACGAAATCTCCTGCCCTTACCAGCAGTTTGGACAGCTTGCCCTGCAGGGGCGCACCAATTTCCTGTTCAGGGTTAATCACTTTCCTGTTCACCGGCACGAGGCTGGCTACGGAATGATCTCTTACCTGTACGCGGCGCGTATAGCCGTTCAGCTCAAACACCACGGTACGCATACCATTTTCGTCTGCCGGCTGTACATACAGCAGTTTCACGATGATGGTCTTGCCTTTGCCCAGGGTAACCAGTATCTCTTCTCCCAGCTTCAGCCCGTAAAAGAAAGCCGGTGTTGGAATGGCTTCCACGTTGCCGTACACCATCGCATGATGATAGTACTCATCAAACACCTTGGGGAACATATGATAGCTGAGATAATCCAGGAACTCTGCCAGCGGGTACTTCAGCTGGAAGGCGGCAAAATCACTGTCAAAATCCACCGGCGCCAGATGCGCATTGGGTTTGCCGTTCAGCGGCTTCTCTCCTTTCAGTACAATGCGCTGCAGCTGCTCGGGGAAACCACCGTGCGGGATGCCCAGATCACCGCGGAAGAACCCTGTTACCGAAGCCGGGAAGGCCAGGTTACGGCTTTCATCCAGCACTTCCTCAGCGGTAAGATTATTGGCCGTCATGAACAGCGCCATATCACCCACCACTTTAGAGCTGGGCGTTACTTTTACAATATCGCCGAACAGCTGGTTCACCACGGCGTAGTTCTTCTTGATCGTTTCCAGCTGGGCGCCCAGTCCCAATGATTCTGCCTGTTGGCGAAGGTTGGAGTATTGTCCGCCGGGGATCTCATTCTCATAGATCTGGGCGGTGCCCGCTTTCATATCAGATTCGAAAGGATAATAGAATTCTCTTACATCCTCCCAATAATTGCTGTATTCATTGAGCGAAGCCAGGTTCATGGCCTGCCCTCTTTCATGGCCCTGCATAATGGCCACCATGGCGTTCAGGTTAGGCTGAGAGGTGAGTCCGCTGAGGGAGGCAATGGCGCAGTCCACCACGTTCACCCCTGCCTCTATGGCCTTCAGGTAGGTAGCCGCCTGCACGGAGGAGGTATCATGCGTATGCAGTACCACCGGCAGCTGTACGGCCTCGCGCAGGGCGCTGATCAATACCGTTGCCGCCTGTGGTTTCAGCAGGCCTGCCATATCTTTTACCGCCAGCATGTGAGCGCCTGCATCTTCCAGGCGTTTGGCCAGGTCGATATAATATTGCAGCGTATATTTTTTGTTCTCTTTATTCAGTATATCGCCGGTGTAGCTGATGGCTGCCTGCGCCAAAGCAGGGGTATATTCCCGTACAAAGCGGATGCTGGGCGACATGGCATCTACCCAGTTCAGCGAATCGAAGATGCGGAACACGTCTATCCCGTTCTCAGCGCTCTTCTCAATGAATTTGGCGATAAGGTTCTCGGGATACGCCGAGTAGCCTACGGCGTTAGCGCCGCGGAACAGCATCTGCAGCAGCAGGTTGGGCATGGCGGCACGGATCTGCTGCAGGCGCTTCCAGGGACATTCATGCAGGAAGCGCATAGACACATCGAAGGTAGCCCCGCCCCATACTTCCATGGAGAACAGCTGCGGGTTGTTGCGCGCATAACCTTCTGCTACGGCCATAATATCCTTGGTGCGCACGCGGGTGGCCAGCAGGCTCTGATGCGCGTCGCGGAAGGTCGTATCTGTGAAATACACGGGTTTCTCATTCCGCAGCCAGCGGGTAAATTCATCCCTGCCCAGTTTTTCCAGGCGGTCTTTGCTGCCTTCGGGAAAGGGCTGCATGCGGTTGGCCGAGGGTATCTGCGGAATGCGGAAACGCTTGTTGGGATCTTTGACCTTCACATCCGGATGACCGTTCACCGTTACATCTGCCAGGTACAGCAGGGTTTTGGTGCCGCGGTCGCGTATCTGCGACAGCTTGAACAGTTCGGGGTGCTTGTCGATAAAGCTCACCGTACAGGTGCCTTTACGGAAGGTATCGTGCGTGATCACATTTTCCAGGAACCGGATGTTGGTCTTCACACCGCGGATCCTGAACTCACGCAGGGTTCTGTGCAGGCGGGCGGAAGCGCCGGACAGCGTACGGCCCCAGGCGGTTACCTTCACCAGCATGGAATCGAAGAAGGGCGAGATCTTTACGCCGGAATAAGTGCTGCCTTCATCCAGGCGGATGCCGAAACCGCCGGCATTGCGGTAAGCGATAACGGTACCGTAATCAGGCGTGAAATTATTCTCCGGGTCTTCGGTGGTGATGCGGCACTGTACCGCAAAACCGTTCAGCTTTACATCTTCCTGCCCTTTCAGGAAGATCTCAGGATCGCTCAGCTGGTGGCCCTGAGCGATCAGTATCTGAGATCGTACAATATCGATGCCGGTTACCTCTTCCGTAACGGTATGCTCTACCTGTATACGGGGGTTCACCTCGATGAAGTATATATTGTTATTGCGGTCTACCAGGAACTCTACGGTGCCTACATTGTTGTAGTTCACCTTACGGGCCAGGCGCAGCGCATATTCGTATATGGCTGAGCGTGTTTCTTCCGGCAGGTTGGGACTGGGCGCTATTTCCACCACTTTCTGGAAACGGCGCTGCACGGAACAATCGCGTTCATACAGGTGAACAATATTGCCGTGGTTATCTCCCATCAGCTGCACTTCAATATGTTTGGGCTCTTCAATGAATTTCTCAATGAAGATGGTATCATCGCCAAAAGCTTTGGCCGCTTCGCTGCGGGCTTCTGTAAAAGACTTTTCCAGCGAGGAGGCATCGTGCACCACGCGCATACCGCGGCCGCCGCCACCGGCTGCCGCCTTCAGCATAACGGGAAAACCTATACGGGCGGCCTCCTGCTGAGCAACAGCCACACTATCCAGCTTCACCTGGCTGTCTTCGATCAGGGGAACATTGGCGGCGCGGGCAAGCGCTTTGGCAGCAACTTTATCGCCCAGCTGCGCCATCACTTCAGGAGTGGGGCCAATGAAGATGATGCCTTCTTCCCGGCAGCGCCTGGCAAATTGCACGTTCTCGCTGAGGAACCCATAACCGGGATGGATCGCATCTACCTGGTTCTCTCTGGCCAGGTGGATAATCCCTTCAATGTCGAGATAAGGTTTAAGGGGCTCATCGTCTTTGCCTATCTGGTAGGCCTCATCCGCTTTATAGCGGTGCAGTGAATAACGATCTTCGTAAGTAAAGATGGCGACTGTACGTATCCGCAGCTCTGCTGCTGCCCGCAGTACCCTGACTGCAATCTCGCCCCGGTTGGCTACCAATAATTTCTGTATCTTCTGAAGTGGAATCTCCGGCATGGTATGTTAAATAAGTATGCGTTTGTGTTAAAATTGTATGCTTCTGCGAAAATAAGGGAAATAGAAGGTCAAATCCCCAATTCCAATGCCCAAATTCCAAACTTTAAAAAAAGTCGTTAAAACCACTGGGCGGCCATAAAATTAGTAAAAGAAGAACTGTTTTTATTCAATTCTTTCTAATCATTCCTATTAAATTGTAAATATTCTTCAATCACCGGGAAAATTCAAATCCCAGGGGAAATTCCAAATCCAAAATCCCAAATACCAAATTCCAAATTCCAATCGATGTCATAATTATTATCTGTCATAACTTATAAGTTGGCGTTATCTATATTGGAATTTGGTATTTGGGATTTTAGTATTTAGTATTTGGATTTTGACGCCGGAATGTGGATTTTGCCATCCGTAATTTGAGATTTGGGATTTGGGATTTGGTATTTGGTATTTGGAATTTTACAAGATGTGGAAAGTATACCTGAAAGGCTTCACCGCTTACCTGCAGCTGGAACGTTCGCTGTCTGCCAATTCTGTAATGGCCTATATACGGGACGTTGAGAAGCTGGAACAGTATCTCCTGGCGCATGACCGTAAAATACCGCCCGAACAGGTAACGCTGGACGACCTGCAAAACTGTGCGCAGTGGATTGCGCAACTGGGCATGACGGCTACCTCGCAGGCCCGTATCATCTCGGGCATCAAGGCCTTTTACCGTTACCTGATGATGGAAGACCTGCTGAAGCATGATCCTACCCAGTTGCTGGAAGCGCCCAAAATCCGCCGTAAACTGCCTGATGTACTCAGTTTTGAAGAAATAGAAAGCATTATTGCCCAGATCAAGGCCGGCACGCCCGAAGGGCAGCGCAACCGGGCCATACTGGAAACCATGTACAGCTGCGGACTCCGGGTAAGCGAAGTAGTGAACCTGAATATCTCCCGCCTTCATTTTGACGCCGGCTTTATACGGGTGATCGGCAAAGGCGATAAAGAAAGATTGGTGCCCATCGGCAGGGATGCCATAAAATATATCAACATCTACCTGGAAGAGATCCGTGTACACGTGCCCGTAAAGAAGGGCTTTGAAGATACCCTCTTCCTTAACCGCAGGGGCAGCGCCCTGAGCCGGGTGATGATCTTCCTGGTGATCAAAGAACTGACCGCAGCCGCAGGTATTACCAAACAGGTATCGCCGCATACCTTCCGCCATTCCTTTGCGACCCACCTCGTAGAAGGCGGCGCCGACCTCCGCGCCGTACAGGAAATGCTGGGCCACGAAAGCATTACCACCACCGAGATCTATACCCATCTTGACCGCGAATTTCTGCGGGATACCCTGCAAAGGTTCCATCCCAGGTTCTGACACACTAAGAAATCCTTTGGAAGATGACCAAACGAGCCTGACAGATCGAAGCACATCGATGTAAGATAACAGAACGGGGCCGCCACCTGACAGAACGGCGTTGTCAGCTAACAGAACGGAGCTGACAGATCGAAGAACATTGATGTAAGATAACAGAACGGCGTTGCAGATAACAGAACGGGCCTGACAGATCGAAGCACATCGATGTAAGATTACAGAACGGAGCCGCCACCTGACAGAACAGCGTTGTCAGCTAACAGAACGGAGCTGACAGATTACAGCACTGCGATGAAAACTTACGGCACTTCCGGGTAAGATAACAGGAATAAAAAAACAGCTACCTTAAACTGGCTGAAAGGTAGCTGTTCATATGAACATTGGGGCTCTCAAACAAGATGACTCCTAACTAAAACTCTAGAATGGCGCTAATGACAGAAAATCGTCCTGGAACTTTTTCCTTTTCCCTGATATCACCGGCCAGTTGCCGATCCATTGAGCCAGGTGGCTGCCGGCCTTCTTCATGGCGGAAGGTTGAATGATGATATTCAGTAAGGTACAGGGAGCGATGGCCCTTCGCTCAGGACGTTGTGCCGATTGTATGTCCTCTTCCCAAAGCAGCTGGTTCTTACGGTATACCTTGAAGTATACATCCGGTCCTTTGTGGTACTGACCCTGGCGGACCGGCGGTAAAAAGCCGGCTGACATATCCTGGATGCCGAACTGCACTTTATAACGGCCAAGGCTATTGGTCTGTGCGGCGCCCAGTAAGCGCCTGTTCAGGGCATTATAAACTTCTACTTTCAATTGCGGCTGGGCATTCATGCAGCCATGATGCTTTACCGTACCGCTGATCACCCAGGTGCCGTAGCTGCCCCTGATCTGGCTCCAGTGTTCGGACGGTATCACATAGGCAAATGCCGCCAGGTACTTGTCTTTTGTCCGTTTCCAGTGGGGCACCAGCCTGCTCAGGTGATACTGGGTCACGCTTCGCTTGCCGGAAGCGCGCCCCGGCATCTGTTCCAGGCAAAGATCCAGCTCCAGGGGTTCTGTAAATAAATGGATCTCTTCCCAGCTGAGGCGGAAATCGCCCCTTTCATCCAGCACTGCTTCGGCTAACAAACGGTCTGCTTTCCGCTCCACTTCCGCGGGAGAAAGCTGTTTTAGGTGGTTGAAATTACCATTACCTGTCATCGCTGAGGGGTAATGGCCTTCCGGCAGGTAGATGCGCAAGCGCCCTTTAGCCATCGGCTCAATACTTTCATCACAGATTAGCGCAGAGATGTTTCCAATTAACAGGTAACTCATAGTCTGACAGTTTTAAAAAAAAGGGGTTAACGAGTAAACCCTGGACCGGCTATCCTCTCTCCTGAATAACCGATTTTTCCTTTTCTCTCTTTCTCTGCATACCGGAAGAAACAAACATGGGTAGAAAGGCCCAATTCAACTATTAACCCAAGTATTGCCCTCTCCAAAGTAATAACGTGAATCTTTCGTACTCAGGTTGATGTTACAAAGGTTGGGAATAATGCAGGAGCAGTCAAGCGTTAAACACGCATAAAATAGAAAATGCGTAGTTCTACGCATTCTTTGCGGGAAATACGGTACCAGGCAATAAAAAAGGGATTGCCTGCCGGCAACCCCTTTAAAATGAATAGCTTAACGTATAGTCTTAGTGACGGTCTTTAGACATGTAGATCTTCAGGTCTATGCTGTCCGGACAACTAGCCGGGCAAGGCAGACCACTATCCGCCAGCGGCGCTTTTACAGTCTCTACGCCATTGGCAGTATTAACCTTATACTCAAGGATATTGCCACCTACCGCATCTACCGCTGTAAATACCAGTGAGTGTGCGCCCTGGTCATTGATACCGTTGAAGATACGGATACCGGCGCATCCGGGAACAGCCAGCAAAGCATCGAACAGCTCACGGCCATATAACCAGGAGCGGAAAGCTTCCGGCTCTTCGTTCTGCCAGGTAGCGATCATTTCATGTGCAGCGGCACGGGAAATAGAAGCGCCAATGGTAGTCAGATCCAGCGGAGCCTCATTGGCTTTTTTCCATAAATAACCTTCCAGGTCGGCGCTGCCGAAGGGACAGCTGGCAGGGCAAGGCAGGCCAGTGTCAAAAATAGCCTCGTAAATGTGTTTGCCTTTTGCATTGGCGCCAATGAGCACGAAGGTGTGGATACCTTCTGCATTAATGGCGTTGAATGCGCGGATACCTTCACAGCCGGGTATCTGCAGCAATGCTTCGAACACATGGCGGCCATACACTACAGACCGTGTACCTTCCGGTTCCTGCTGCTGGTAGGCAGCGATCATTTCCTGGGCTTGTTTGGAAGAGATGAAGGAACCGATCTTCCTGATGTCCTTTAATAATGTGGCTTTCTTTTCCTGGGTAATCATGAGATACCATTTAAAGGTTAAACAATAATAAAAGTTGACTCAATGTTAAAACCACATAACAGGAGACCGGTTATCAATTACTATGATACTGATACGAACAAAATAGCAACTATAATTTAAGAATGCAACAAAAAACAAATATTTTTTATTTATTACCCCCTTCACTCCCCGCTACTGCCCTATGGATAAGGGTCATGCGTAGAACTACGCATTTTTCCGGGAAAGTACTGAAACTGAACGGAGGGTTGGACTGGATAACAGGCAGCAAACACAATATCGTAGCGGGTTTGCAGGAAAAACACGTTACACTTAACACATATGTGCCATATGTATGTAATCTTTAAAAAGTGAGATTTTGTAATAACTTTACCGCCACTGGCTATTTATCTAACATCCTAATTAACTAAAACTGTTGTCACATGAGTACAGATGCTAAAAAACTCCACTACCCCTCCGATGCAGGGGAGTTCATCTCCTTAAAAGATGCTGACAGAATGATCGGCAAATACGGGGATAACGAAAAGCAGAAAGGACGTGGGGAGAATTATACGCAAGCCTATTTCTTCGGAAAGGAAAAGATACTGGAACTGCTGAACTGCCATGAAGAAATTGTTGGTATCCGTATCTACTACGGTATGGACCTGAACGGAGACGGTGTAGACGATAAGAAAATGGTACTGTATGCAGTGAACAAAGAGGGCAAGAACGTACCTTATAAACGTCCCAGGCCGAAGATCGCCGGATTAAGCTTTGCGCCTCCTGATCCTGCTCCGACAGGTGACCCGGTTGATGATGGAGGCGCGCTGGATGGAGGTTTACCATGCCCTAGCTATTGCCCATGAGTTTTTAAATGGAGAACTAAGTGAGTATATTTGAAATTCTTTTTTACGCAATGACGGGGATCGAATGTTTAATTTTGATCCCCTTTACTTTAAGTAGCAGATTGCTGAATAAAGCCGAAAGATGGGCCTACTATTACCTTATTTCAAGTGTTTTTTTCGCTGTGGGATCTGCCATCATTGCCCGGCTACTCAACAATAACCTGTGGTTTACTTCTATTATGAATTTAGTACAGTTTATTGTGCTATCAGTTTATTACGCTTGTCTGATCAAAAATACGTTCACCCAAAAAATAATAAAGATCCTGCTGCTCCCCGCTATAGTTATCTTCTTTTTAGATTTTTTAAAGCTGGAGGGCATATTTAGCTTTAACTCCATCTTCATGACAATCCGGACTTTCCTGCTGTTATGCTACGGCGTTATATTCTTTATCCAGCTTTTGTTTGATGAAGAGCTGATCAGGGAGTCAATTTTCATTAATACCCTTCCCAATTTCTGGTTTAATTCCGGGCTGTTTATATACCTATGCAGTTCTTTCTTTCATGCACTTACTTACAACTTCTTTCTGCGCCATTCCGTCGGTAATACTAACCTCATTATTCCATCACTCGTTTTTATAAGTGGAATTATTGAGGCAATTCTTTTTTATATTGGCCTTATGAAAGTAAAACAACAGCGAGGATGAATATCGTTGAAATAGTCGTTATTGGCACTATTGGTATGCTCATGCTGGGTATCCTGGTGGTTATACTGGTAATATTTCAGCAAAAACAAGTCATCCAGCACAAACTTGCCCTCCGCGATAAAGACCTCGAACTGCAACGCGAACGCCTGGTGGCCGTGCTGCAGGGACAGGAGCAGGAGCGCAAGCGCATTGCTGAAGACCTGCACGATGAAGTAGGCGCCCAGCTGTCTGTACTCAAACTCAACATCGGGCAGCTGTCGCAACACCTTAAAAACGGCAACGGCGAAGCCGAACGCCTTAAGGAAACCAAAGACTTTACCGATACCATCATCCAGCACCTGCGCTTCATATCCCAAAGCCTGCATCCCCAGGCCCTGGATAACCTGGGTCTTTCACACGCGCTGGATTCCTTCTGCAGCCTGATGAACAAGAACAAACAGGTGGCGATCTCCTTCAAGACCTCCGGCAACAACCGCCCGGTAGACCGGGAAAAGGCGCTGAACGTATACCGCGTGGTACAGGAGCTGATGAACAATATCCTGAAACATGCCCAGGCCACCGAAGTCCTGATCACCTACCACAGCACCCCTACCCTCCTAAGCGTAGACGTGGAGGATAACGGCAATGGCCGCCTCCTGGACTCACTGCAACAGTCGCGCAAAAAAAACGGTAGCCTCGGTCTTAAAAATATTGAAAGCCGCCTGAATATTATCGGGGGAAGTATCACCTTTGCAAAGAGAGCTCCAACAGGTACGATCGCCCAGATCAGGGTGGAAAACTACCAGCCCGTGATCGGATAGCGGTTTACAGTAGACTGCAAACTGCAAACTAACTGCTGCCAACCGGACAAGCGAAGCACGCTAGATATTAAATTGTTGACAGTTAAACGTTAAGAAAAAAAATCACTTAACTTTACGGCCAGTTAAACTGTTTACACAACTCATCTCCCTATGGCTGACAAGATAAAAGTGGCGATTGCTGACGATCATAAGATCTTTCGAAGCGGCGTTATCAACACGCTCACTCCATACGATAATATCAACGTAGTGTTTGAAGCAGAAGACGGGGAGCATCTGTTAAAGATCATGGAAGAAGAGCAAGTACCCGATGTGATACTCATGGACCTTAAAATGCCTAACATGGACGGCATCCAGGCCACCGTACAGGTAAAGGAAAGGTTCCCTGACATAAAGATCATCATCCTCACCATGTACGAAGACGACAACTTCATCGTACACCTGGTGGAAAATGGCGCCAACGCCTACCTGCTCAAAAACGCAGAACCCGAAGAGATCTATGAAGCCATTTGTACCACGCATGAAAAAGGATTCTACTTCAGCGAGAATGTCAACCTCGCCCTGCTTAAGAAAGTACTGCACAAGAACCGGCAGCAGTTCAAACCTACTTTCAGGAACAATAATGCCAATACAGAACTGCAGCTGAACGAACGCGAAAAGGAAGTCCTCCAGCTCATCTGCAACGAATTCACTACCCAGGAGATCTCCGAAAAGATCTTTCTCAGTCCGCGTACCGTTGAAGGCATCCGCCAGAAACTGCTGGAGAAGACCAGCGCCAAAAACACCGTAGGACTGGTAGTGTATGCATTCAGGAACGGACTGATAGAGTAAACAGCTGCAAGCCGTCAGCCCTTAGCCATTAGCAGCAGCTGACAGCTAAAAGCCGGCAGCTAACCGCTACATTTAAACCACCAATTATATGAGAAAACTAGTTTACTACTGCGCGTTCCTGTGCCTTGCGCAGGGCGCCTTTGCCCAGAATGTTAAAATGCCGGCTCCCAGTCCCGGCCAAACAGTAAAGCAGGATTTTGCACTCTCCTACGTGGAAGTGAGCTACTCCCGCCCCGCTGTAAAAGGCAGGAACATCATGGGCGACCTGGTGCCTTATGGCAAAGTATGGAGAACCGGTGCCAACGGCGCCACCACCATCACTTTCGGCGAAGACGTAAACTTTGGCGGTAAACCCGTTAAAGCGGGTAAATACGGCCTGCTCACCATCCCCGGACAGGCGGAATGGACCGTGATCCTCACCAAAGACCTGAACGTAACCAGCCCTTCCGCCTACAAACAGGAGAACGACGTGGTACGTATCACGGCGCAACCCATGGAAATGCCTTTCTCCGTTGAAAGCTTCCTGATCTCTTTTGACGAGGTAATGCCCAGCTCCATGAACATGCTGCTGCTGTGGGATAAAACCGCCGTACCGGTAAACATCACCGCCGATATCGACAGCAAGATCACCGCACAGCTGGACGAAGCCATGAAAGGCGAAAAAAAGCCTTACTTCCAGGCAGCTTCCTACTACTTTGAAAGCGGCAAAGACCTGAAGAAAGCCCTCGAATGGGCCGACGCCGCCGCCAAAGAAAATCCCAAAGCGTTCTGGATCTATCACCTGAAAGCCAAAATACAGGCCAAAACAGGCGATAAAGCCGGCGCTAAAGCTACCGCCCTACAGTCTATCGAACTGGCCAAAGAAGCCAAGAACGACGACTACGTGTCGCTGAATAATAAGCTGATCGCCAGCCTGTAATATTAAGCTGTTAGCTGCTGGCTGTTAGCCGTTAGCACGTGGCTGCTGTTGAAGCCATCGCTAATAGCCAATAGCTAACAGCTAACAGCTATTTTTTCGCGTATTTCTACGCTTTTCTTCCTCCCTCCCTTCCCCTACATTTGCATCATAATACCACAACCCCAATCAGATCTGCAGATCCCTGATCTTAGTGTATTGTTTTTCTAAAACCCCAAAAATGTAACATCATGCCATCCCGCACAAAAGCGCTCAGCACCAACGACAATGTTGAGCTGAGGAATAAGCAGCATTTCCTGCTCCTGAAGAACCCGAACTATTTCGGCATACAGGATAAGGAAAGCCCCCTGAATGAACAGTTCAAACCTGAGCTCGAACTGTTGTACAACACATTTTATGAAGAACTTACCTGCGTCAGCTACAAGCCCGATATCCAGCGCCTCAGCGCCATCGTAAAAGTAAAACAGGGCGCCGGCTACAGCGGCGGTCCCTGCACACCGGGCAGCAAAGAGTATGTACGCTTTTATGTTAGCTATGATAACGGCGCCTCCTGGGAAGATGAAGGCGTAGTGAATTTCGACATCCACGATTTTGGCAGCACAGAAGATCTCTGCTATGAGGTGTTCAAAACCTTCGTTCCCAAAAGGAGAACCTGCTGCGATAAAAAACCGGTACTGCCCCTGGTACGCGGTATCCTTTCCTGGAACCAGCTGCCGCCGCCTGCTTTGCCTTTCTGGCCGCCCATCTGGGGCAATGTGCTGGATGCCTGTATACAAGCCGCCCCGCGTACCGGTATCATCTGCCTGCTGGATGATATTTTCATCAAGGCCAACGTAAAGCTCGATGCCAAACAGTTCGACATCATAGAACAGGAACTGCCCCCGCTGGAGTATACGCCGGAAGTGAAGGAGAATTACACGCTCGAAGAGATCGTAAAGATCTACGGCAAGGATATCGAGCCTTCACGGAAAGGCTTCGGCTTTGTCAGCAACACCCTCTTTACCAAAGCAGCCGTCAGCGCAGCGCAATACAGCCTCTTAAAGAAATATGACCTGGATATCAGCGCCATCATCGACGCCCTGCAGCAACAGCAGTTCAATACCACTTATGAAGAAGTGGTGTGCGTTGGACTGAACCGCGATTTCGATACGCTGAATGCCGCCATTCATATCAAACGCTCCGCCGGTTACTCCGGTAACCTCTGCTCCAAAGGCTCACAGGAATACCTGGCCTATTATATGGACTTTGGCGCCGGCTGGGTATACATGGGCACTTCTTCCGTAACCGTACACGATATTGCAGTGCCGGATGGCGGCCTGTGGTACAATGCACCGCTGAAAATATCCCTGGACCCCTATCAGAAAGAATGGTGCCAGACAGGCAGGGCCAAAGTAAGGGTGATCCTCTCCTGGAACTGGGTACCGCCGGCAGACCCCAACTGGGTAGCGCCCTGGGGCGATTGGGAAGAATGCAATGTGGAGATCAAACCCCTGCCCAATGGCGTGAACCCCGGACAGCTGAAACCCTTTATTGAACTGCTGGGCGGCATGCCGGTAGACCTGATCAGCAACGTTACCGGCGAAGCCAACGGACTGCACACCCTCGGCTTTACCGCTGTGGAAAGCCCCTTTGGCGGGAACACCACCCTGCGCGGCCGTTTCTTTAACCAGAACACCCACAACTTCCGTTACAGGATCAGGGTAATAGCGCCCAGCACCGCCATTCATTCCGTAATGACGCCGGTGAAGATCAAGACAGATACCTTTGGCACCATCTCGCCACAGATCACCCTTACACCGGATGCCAACGGCTGGATGCCTTACCTGGCCAACCCCAGCACCAATACCTTCATTGTAGACGATCTGTTTGGCAGCTATGTACCATCTGAAAACGGTATCCATTTCATCAAGGTGGAATTTGAGGATATTACCCTGGGCGGTGTATTCTATAACAGCCAGTGGGTAGCCTTCAAGGCAGATGTACACGCACCGGACGTTGACGTAACCATCACCAGCGGAGGCGGCGACTGTGGCGACTTTCCGCCGGGCAGCACTATATCAGGCACTTACCATATATTTGACAATGATAGCGCGGGCATGAGTTTGTATATTACCCCTGCAGCCGCAGGTACTACCATACAGATAGACGGCCTGGCCACGGCATCCCTGTCTTATGGCAGCGCATTGTTCCCCTTGCCGAACGGAGGCAAATCCGGTACCTGGACATTGCAGACCACCGGCGCTACGCCGCCCTGCGGGTACAATATCTGGATACAGGGCCACGATCGTACCATTGTGGGCAGCAGCCAGTACGGGTATTATGCATATATGCCCAAAGGATTCTGTCTCGGATAAACAACACGATGCATTTTTATTATCTCATACTCGCGATGCTGGCAGCCTGGAGGATCACGCACCTCTTCCAGGCGGAAGATGGGCCTTTTGATATCATCTTCCTGCTCAGGAAAAAGGCAGGAGCAGGTTTCTTCGGAAACCTGCTCGACTGCTTTTACTGCCTGAGTATATGGGTAGCCCTCCCCTTTGCCATCTGGCTGGGCATCTCCTGGCAGGAAAAGCTCCTGCTATGGCCCGCCATCTCAGGGGCGGCCATCCTGCTGGAAAAACTGACTTCAAAACAAACAATTGACCACTAAAAACGATTATTATGTGTTGCGGAAAGAAAAGGGCCGCATTGGCGACCCAGTCAAGAGGAATGGCCCGGCCCTCCAACGGGCCCGGGCCTGAAATGCTCGCGTTCCAGTACGTAGGCGATACTTCGCTCACGGCTACCGGCAGCATTACCGGCAAAACCTATCGCTTTGCAGCTAAAGGCGCCATACAAATGGTGCACCGCCAGGATGCTTCCCGGCTCAGGGATGTGCCCAACCTCGTTCAGCTGGACTGATCACGACGCCGTTGTGGCCTTGCCGTTATCCTTACCGCCGCAGAGATGAATGATGAAGGCCAGCAATATCACCAGTGCACAGCCAATCACATTCAGCCAGAGGAAGGAAACGATCTCCATTTTGTAGATCGTGATCACCAGCACTTCGGACACAATGGCCGACCAGAAAACGGCATTGCCGCCCAGTCTTTTGATATAAAAAGCTACCATGAAAATGCCCAGTATCACCCCGTAAAAAAGTGATCCCAGCACGTTCACCGCTTCTATCAGGCTTCCCAGCTCGCTGGCAAACTGTGCTACCATGATGCAGAAAATGCCCCAGATCAGCGTCCACCAGCGGGACACCCGCAGGTAGTGCCCCTCTGAATCATCCTTGTTGATCATACGCTTGTACACATCCACCACCGTCGTAGAGGCGAGGGAGTTAAGCGCCGCCGCAATGCTGCCCCAGGAAGCCAGGAAGATAATGGCGATCAGCAGGCCTACCAGTCCCTTAGGCAGGTTGTTCACCACAAAATGCAGGAAGATGTAGTTGGTGTCATTATCATCAGCAGCCGGATCGGCCTGTTTGATTAATTTCTTCGCCTGTGTACGGACCCCTTCAGCAACACGCTCCGTTTGCTGCAACGCATCCTGCGCCTGGCGTATCGTTCCCTCATCTTTTCCTTCCAGTGCGCTGGCCAGTATTTTCACCTGCTGCTGCTTGGTAGCAGAAAGCTGATCATATTGCTGCTCCAGCGCTTTCAGCTCGGTACCGTATTCCGTACGGTATACCTTATTCAACTGCCCCTGGTTAAAGAAAATGGGAGAACGGAAATACATGTAGAACACAAACACCAGCGCCCCTATCAGCAGGATCAGGAACTGCATGGGTACTTTCACCAGGCCGTTCATGAGCAGCCCCAGCCTGCTTTCCGTTACTGATTTGGCGGTGAGATAACGGCCCACCTGCGACTGGTCGGTCCCAAAGTAAGACAGCGCCAGGAAGAAACCGCCTATCAGCCCGCTCCAGATATTGTATTTATCCTGCCAGTCGAATTTAGTGACGATCACATTTAAGCGGTCCATTTTGCCGGATACATGCAGTGCTTCATTAAAGCTGATATTCTCCGGCAGCAGGTGCACCACCATCCAGCCTGCCAAAAACATGCCCGTAAAGACGATGGCCAGCTGCAGCGTCTGTGTATAGCTTACCGCCCTGGTACCGCCAGACATGGTATAGATAATAAGCAGGCCGCCCATCACCACATTGGTCCAGTAAATATTCCAGCCCAGCAAACTGCTCAGGATAATGGAAGGTGCATAGATGCTGATCCCGGTAGACAACGCCCGTTGCACCAGGAACAACACCGCCGTGAGCGTACGTGTTTTAAGATCAAAACGCTGTTCCAGGAACTCGTATGCCGTATATACCTTCAGCCGGTGAAAGATGGGCACAAAAGTGATACAGAGCACCACCATGGCCAGCGGCAAGCCGAAGTAATATTGAACAAAACGCATCCCGTCCGTATAGGCCTGACCGGGAGCCGATAAAAATGTAACCGCACTGGCCTGTGTACCGATAATAGACAGCAGCACAATATACCAGGGCATAGATTGGTTGCTCAGGAAATACCCGTCAATATTCTTATGACCACGGCTTTTCCAGACACCATATAAAATGATCACTGCCAGTGTAACACTTAATACAATCCAGTCCAGTATGCTCATGCGTATGTTTTGGTGAACAGGTAGAATAATACAATCAGCACGGCCAGAAAGCCGCACACCAACAGGTACCACATCCACCAGGAGGGGAATAAGGGTGGCTTCTCACTTTTCATGAGTCAGTGAAATTACAGGTGCTTATTAATTATTTAATTTATCTGCGATTGATGAGTGCCCCGCCTAACAGCCCCAGTCCAATGCCTATCATAAGACCTATGTGCACTCTTTTGATTAAAATGCCGATGATCAGCCCGAGCGCAATACACAAGCCGGCTGCCACATTTAACCGGGATCTATCGGGTGCTTGTTTTCCCATTGCCTCGTGGTGTTGTTGTTTTTTTATCTGAAATAAGATTCACGAATAAACGATAGGCGCCCGGTACACCGGCAGGCAGTTGTCTGAAAAATGCCAGGGAGGTATACACGTATCGTCCTTTTCCATACCGCGCGATCAGTGTGCTGCCGTCCAGTGGATCCGTGCCTTTATCGTTCATGGCAAACAGTTTCTGGTAGGATGGATCTGCATTGGCCGTAAAATAGAGTCCCCGCTCCTGCACCCAGCCGTCAAAGTCCTGCGGGGTGAGCTTGTTGGGATACTGCATCACGGGATGCTCCGGCAGCAGCCAGGTTACGCTGGCGTTTTCTTCCGTTACCCGGTCGCCACGGGAAAGGGTAAACGGAAAAGGTCCCAGCTGGCCGGTCACCAGCGGCGCATTGGTATTATACTGCACCAGCAGCGTGCCGCCGTTCTTCACATAGTCCATCAGCCTGGGCTGCCAGTATTTCAGACGCCCGTTGGTGTTATAGGCCCTTACGCCGGTAATGATGGCATCGTATGATGAAAGATCGCCCATAATATCTTTTTCCTCCAGCACGGTTACCTGGTAGCCTACCTGGCGCAGCGACGCCGCCACCATATCACCTGCCCCGGCAATGTAACCCAGGCGCTGGCCGTTATGTTCCAGGTGCACCCTCACCAGCCGCGCTGCCGCAGGCGGAAAGAGGGTGATAGGCGGAATATGATCATAACTGATGGTTTGCAGGCTTTGCGTATACACCTTTCCGTTGGTGCTCACGGCTACGTTAAAGGTATCTACGCGGTTGGTACCGTTGGCCGTTACCGGGGCAATGCTGAACTGCAGTTCTGTTTCATCGCCTTTTTTATCCAGCTTGAAGGGCTGCTGTTGCGGACTGGCCTTAAAGCCGGCGGGCAGCTGCAGCTGAACGTTGCCGTTGTTGTTATCCGCCATGGCTTTGAGCTTCACGCTCACCTGCTGCGGCTGGGTGCCGGTGAAGATGAACACCTGGTTGCTCAGGTTGGCGGTAACGCGGGGTGCAATCACCAGCGGTTCGTATAATTCCCCTTTAACAGGATCGGTATGTTTGTATTGCAGTGGTCTTACCAGTTCAAATGCCTGTCCGCCGATTTCCAGCCGGATCGTAGCCTGCAGGGCCGGGATATTTTCCGGTCGGCCAACCAGCTGCAGGTCTTTGATGGTGTAAGTACCCAGCGGATGCTGATAATCCTGCAGCCAGTAGGGCTGTGATACAGGTGTATTGGCGGGTACGGTGATCTGTTGCGGGATGCTGAGCAGCTGGTCAAATACCAGTGGCTGTTTGTTGAAGGAGGTATCCTTTCCTGCCACGCTGATGGATTGCAGCAGCACGGGCACCTGGCCGTTATTGATCAGCTGTACGCTGGTTTGCAGCGGTTCACCCGGTACGGTCACCGGTGTGGAGCTGTAGGCCTCTGCCCAGAGCCCCGCGCAGGCCAGGATCAGGTCTTCCGTCTCCTTCAGTTTCCGGGTTTTCCAGTAGCCGTCCGGCAGCGCGGCGATGGATTTTCGTATAGCCAGCAATGCGGGTACGGAAGCAGAAGGGTCATCGATGTTATAAGCAGCCAGCGCCTTGTCTATCTGTTCGCCGATGGCTTTGCCGCCCGGCACACGTTCCCAGCTGGTGTTTATGCCATCCAGCAGGCTGTGTACAGGTGTCTCGCCTTTGATGGTGGTAAAGTATTCCAGTGCGCTGCCGCGGGTGGCGGCTACGCCAAAGCCCTGGCTTTTGTGCTGCGAGCGGCTTTCGGCGGCAATCTCTCCATAACCTCTGCCTAAGAATACGTTATAGGCGCCCACATCGATCTTATATTGATCGGGCGCGGTGGTATTGATGTTGCCGAAAGTATAGGTATTCCACAACAGGCGTTTAGCCTGCCATGGTTTAACGTATTGCAGCTGTTCGGGATAGCGTGTTGGATCTGCGGCGGCTTCAAAGGCCTCTGCCGCCAGCATGGCAGATGCGGTGTGGTGACCATGACCTGCGCGGCTGTCTGCCGGGAAGCGGCAGATGATCACATCCGGCTGAAAATTACGGATCACCCAAACGGCGTCTCCCAGGATCTTTTCTTTGTCCCAGATAGTGAAGGTTTCCCCGGGGTTCTTGGAAAAGCCGAAGTCCTGCGCGCGGGAGAAGAACTGTTCAGCGCCATCAATACGGCGGGCAGCCAGCAGTTCCTGCGTGCGGATCAGTCCCAGTAACTCCCCCTGCTCATTACCCACCAGGTTTTGTCCGCCATCGCCGCGTGTAAGCGACAGATAGCCGGTACGGTACAGTTTTTCTTTGGCGAGGTAACTCAGTAAACGGGTATTCTCATCATCCGGGTGTGCGGCCATATAGAGCACGCTGCCCAGCGTGTCCAGTTTCTTCATTTGCAGTTTAATGGCGGCAGCGTTCAGTTGCGGAGAAGGCTGTGCCCACAAAGGGAGGGAAACGACGGCGGCTGTTAATCCTGTTAATATGGTCCTTAAAAACATTTTGTTGCTGCTGTTTACAGATCATCAAAAATAAGCATTTAATATCCGTATGCAGAGCAGGAAATGACAAAAATAAGGGAGTGGACAGATGGGCTGATGAGTGGATAAGTGGGGCTGACTACTTTTTGAACATAAAATACACGGCGCCCAGTATGAACGCGAAAGAGATCAGGTAGTTCCAGCGGAAAGGTTCTTTCAGGTAAAAAAGGGCAAAGAGCGCAAATACCGTCAATGTCACTATTTCCTGGATGGTCTTCAGCTGGAAACCGCTAAAGCCTTCCTGCGCTCCGAACCGGTTGGCGGGCACCATAAAACAATACTCAAAAAAGGCAATGCCCCAGCTGATCAGGATTACTTTCCACAGCGCTGTAGCCGGGTGTTTCAGATGCCCATACCAGGCGAAGGTCATGAAGGTGTTGGAGATCAAAAGAAGGATGACTGTGCGCACCGCTTTGTAATTAATTATTCTTTACTGTTAATTAGCCAGCTGCTGATGCCCTGCCAACAGATAGAGTACCGCCATCCTAACGGCTACGCCGTTCTCAACCTGGTTAAGGATGATGGATTGTCCGGAATCAGCAACGTCGGAGCTGAGTTCTACACCCCTGTTGATGGGGCCGGGGTGCATAATGACGATGTCTTTCTGGAGGCTGTCCAGCAGGCGGCGGTTTACGCCGTAGGCCAGGGAGTATTCGCGCAGGGAGGAGAACAGCGGGGTGTTCTGCCTTTCCAGCTGTATGCGGAGTACGTTAGCTACATCGGCCCAGGCCAGGGCTTCGCGGATGTTATATGTTACATTAACGCCCAGTGCGGCTTCCATGTGCTTGGGGATCAGTGTGGGTGGGCCCACTACCGTAACCTCGGCGCCCAGCTTCTTCAGGCAGTAGATGTTGGACAGCGCAACGCGGGAGTGCATGATGTCTCCACAGATGGCCACTTTCTTACCCTGAATGCTGCCCAGCTTTTCGCGGATGGAAAAGGCATCCAGCAATGCCTGGGTGGGATGCTCATTGATACCGTCGCCGGCGTTCACAATGGGCACGTTGATGTGTTGCGATAAAAAGTGGGGGGCGCCGCTGGCAGAATGCCGCATCACCACCATATCCACTTTCATGGAGAGGATATTGTTCACCGTATCGATCAGCGTTTCTCCTTTTGAGACAGAAGAGCCGGATGCAGAGAAGTTCACCACATCTGCGCTGAGCCGTTTTTCCGCCAGCTCGAACGAGATCCGTGTACGGGTAGAGTTCTCAAAAAATAAATTAACGATGGTAGTGTCCCGCAATGTTGGAACTTTCTTGATGGGCCTTTGCAAAACCTCTTTAAACTGGTCAGCTGTTTGAAAAACAAGCTCTATATCCTGACGTTCCAGATCGCGAATTCCGAGAAGATGTTTTACTGAGAGTGACATTCTAAGGTGCAAATATAAAAATTCCAGAGACCAAATACTAAATTCCAAATACTAAATTCCAAATTCCAAAATCCAAAGGTTAGATGCCAGGTCCTGAGATTGCATTTCAAACACCTGGCTTAAATCCGGTGTCCTGGTAAGTCAGTAATGAAAACCAGGTTACCGGGCTTGCTTCCAGCTTCTGCAATATAGATGACATTATCTTACGTAATTGTTCAGCTTCGTCGATCAGCTGTACTCTAACAGCCGCCTGCTGTTGCTCATGAGCGCCAATCACAATTAATCGTAGCCACCATTTAGACTCCTTTGCCTCCTTCCTGGAAATACGTATGTGCATTTTACGATCAGCTGCACCCAGGCTTTCATTCGCTTCAATATAGTTAGCCCCTATGGAACTGCCTGACCTGATCAATTGTTGTATATATACATTATTTATTACATCCTTTTTCAGTTCTTTACAAAGATCCCTTACGTCGCGGGCAAAGGTCATCGTTCGCTCTGCTAAATCCCTGAACATAATGATCACTTTAGGTTAACAATAATAGAATGACAGAATAATACAATGTACGATAAATTACACTCCCAAAGTTCTCCGCCAAAATCTCCGCGATTTGGAATTTGGATTCTACTCCAATATAATTACTTCGTCTTTCCCATCCCGTTCTTTCCACAATACCCGCACTTTTTCACTGATAATAGCATCGATGGTACGGCCCGTATAATCAGCCTGGATAGGCAGCTGGCGGGTAAAACGGCGGTCTATCAATACCAGCAGCTCTACGGAACCAGGGCGGCCAAAATCAAGCATGGCATCCAGGGCAGAACGTGTGGTACGGCCTGTATACAATACGTCGTCTATCAGTACGACCCTTTTATTCTCTATGGAAAAATTGATGTCTGTTTCATTGGGCACATGCAGGGCAGTTCCCTTGTTGAAATCATCCCTGTAAAAAGTAATATCAAGCTTACCGTAGGCAATAGGCGTAGCGGGCAACAGCTTCTGCAGTGTATGATAGATCCTGTCTGACAGGTAGATGCCCCTGGGCTGCAGGCCTATCAGCACCGTATGCTCAAAATTGAGGTGATTCTCTATCAGCTGGTGACAAAGCCTGTCTATTGTAATGGCCAACTGTGTCCCATTCAGTATGGTTTTCAAAGCGCATTAAATTTTTGATGTCCAAAAATAGTAATTAAAAGCCATAGAACTCTTTTAACATTACCTTAGAAAACAAATAACACTCTTTAACAATACATCTTCATTTTACTGTTTAGATTGCTGCCGTTAACAATCTATATCACTAAACCCAGTACACTATGCAGAGAATTCTATTGTCCCTTTGCACGGGAACCCTTTTGTTGTTTGCTCAACCCAAAGCACAAGCCCAGGAACAACCCGCGTCATTTAAACGAAACCTCATCGGCGGTACGCTTGGATTCGGATATTCAACAGACAAAAATGCCACAACCACGTCAGAAGGAACGAGTACCAGCATCAGTGTAGCCCCGGTTTATGCGCATTATTTGTCTGCTACTTTCGCAATCGGAGCCAGCCTTACTTATGCTTACAACAAAAATGAAAACAGCGGAGCTGTTAACAGGAATGAGTATAACCTTTATTCCTTCGGGCCTTTCGTCCGGTTTGAGATCCCACTATGGCAAAGCAGGTTCAGTATTTATAACGATCTGGGCCTCTACGGCAGCTACATTAAGAGCACCCAGGAAACTGACAGCGTTCATTCCAAAATGGATTACTGGGGCGCCGGTGCATTTTATGAACCCGGTCTGATGTTCCGCTTAAAAAGCAACATTGCCCTGCAGGCTTCCCTGGGCCGCCTTGTCAGCTATGATTATCAGAAGAACGATCTCGGCTATAGCCACTCTTTTGGTATCAGGTCCAGCCGCAACGGCACGGAAGAGTTCAGGATCGGAATTAATTTCCTGTTCTGACCGGAGACCCGCAGCATGAGTTGTCCTGCCACCTGGCAGGACAACCGCTTCTCTCCTTCCGCCCAAAAATTTCTTCTCATCTTACGCCCCGATCCCCGAACTTTGTTCCAGCACAAAATCAAACCATCTTATGAAACAGTTCATGCCCACTGCCCTGCTGGCTTGCCTGGTTTTCATATTGGCTTGCGGCGCCCGGGCGCAGCTGAAGAACGGGGACAAGGTACCCACCTTCCGCCTGAAAGATCAGAACGGCCAGCTCTTCGATCTTTCTTCCGTATTAGGCAAACAACCACTGGTGATCTATTTCTACCCGAAAGATGAAACCAGCGTCTGCACCAAGGAAGCCTGCTCTTTCCGCGACGCCTACGAACAGTTCCGCGAACAGGGCGCCCGCGTGATCGGCATCAGCAGCGACGGCGTTCAGTCGCACAAAGCATTTGCCGAACACCACCAGCTGCCCTTCACCCTGCTGGCCGATACCGCCAACGAAGTAAGAAAACTATTCGGGGTGCCTAAGAATTTTGTATTACCGGGAAGAGTAACGTACGTGGCAGACAGGAACGGGGTTATCATTCATCAGTTCAATTCCATGCGCAACGCAGAACAACATGTGACGGAAGCGCTGACGGCGCTTCAGCATATTCCAAAGTGAAAATTCCAAATTCCAAATAACAATTGCCAGGTTCCAAATGCTCAAAACCTAAAATAAAAATTCCAAATTCCAAACCGTGGAGCGCTTCGCAGCCATCTCCGCACTTTGGAATTTGGAATTTGGTATTTGGTATTTAAATCTTAAAGCCCAAACGCCTTCTTAACCGCATCCACATAATCCAGTTTCTCCCAGGTAAACAGTTCCACTTCCACTTTCTTCTCGTTCTGTTTGCCTTTGTTGAACACTTTCGTAACCACCTGGTTGCTACGGCCCATGTGTCCGTAAGCGGCGGTTTCGCTGTAGATAGGATTACGCAGTTTCAGCCTTTGCTCGATAGAGTAAGGGCGCATATCGAAGATCTCTTCTACCATACGGGCAATCTCTCCATCGCTCATTTTCACTTTGGCGGTACCGTAGGTATTAATGTACAGGCCACAGGGTTTGGCTACGCCGATAGCGTAAGATACCTGCACCAGTACTTCGTCGCACAAACCGGCGGCTACCAGGTTTTTGGCGATGTGACGGGTAGCGTATGCTGCAGAACGGTCTACCTTGGAAGGATCTTTACCCGAGAATGCACCACCACCGTGCGCGCCTTTACCACCGTAAGTGTCTACAATGATCTTACGGCCGGTCAGGCCGGTATCGCCGTGCGGACCACCGATCACGAATTTACCGGTAGGATTGATATGATAAGTGATCTTGTCGTCAAACAGATCCTGCAGTTCAGGTTTCAGCTGCGCCTTTACGCGGGGCACCACAATGTTGATCATATCGGCTTTGATCTTGTCCAGCATCTGCTGATCCTTGTCAAAGTCATCATGCTGGGTAGAGATCACGATGGTGTCTATACGAACGGGCTTGTTATCATCAGAGTACTCGATGGTCACCTGTGATTTGGCGTCCGGGCGCAGGTAAGTGATATCTTTATTTTCGCGGCGGATGGCAGCCAGCTCTATCAGCAGTTTGTGGGCCAGGTCAAGCGCCAGCGGCATATAGTTCTCCGTTTCCTTCGTAGCGTAACCAAACATCATACCCTGGTCGCCGGCGCCCTGCTCTTCAGGGTTCTTACGGTCAACACCCTGGTTGATGTCGGGCGACTGTTCATGGATAGCCGACAGGATACCACAGCTGTTGGCTTCGAACATATATTCACTTTTGGTATACCCTATCTTACGGATCACCTCGCGGGCAATATCCTGTACATCCAGGTATGCATCGGATTTTACTTCACCTGCCAGCACTACCTGCCCGGTAGTTACCAATGTTTCGCAGGCAACTTTTGACTTTGCATCATACGCAAGGAAATGATCAATCAACGCATCGGATATCTGATCCGCTACTTTATCGGGATGCCCTTCTGATACCGATTCTGACGTAAATAAATAAGGCATAGCTCTCTTTCGCTTTTAAAGTTTAGTGTAAATAATTCGCAGTTTTAAATTGTACTGGGAATGGATCCCTCCTCCTGCCTTCACACGTTGTACGTCAATATTCCGGGGGGACAATGCCTCCAGTTTGAAACCGGTATTGGTTTCCTGCTTACGCAGCAGGAACTGCATGAACCGTGCAATATTAAACTTGTACTGTGATACTTTCACTCCTCCGACGTTCACCTCTGTTTTATCGCCACCAAAATAAGGTTGGTTGGGATTCTGAGGGTTACCGTAATCTATCACGGGTCTGGTGGTATCCCCGTTTATATATTGCATCAAAAATAAGTAATCTGGTTCAGAATATATATTATCCAGGTCACCTGTTCCGGTAGATATCTCTGTTACTACCAGTTCTGCCTTGTTGATCACCGCATTCGGGAAGTTTTCCAGGTTGGGGATGGTGATCCTGGTGTAGAAACCGGGAGCAGCGGTGAGGAACAGCAGGCTGTCGCCCTCCGGACGGTTGGTGTTCAGGTACTGCGCCGATTGGGAGCCCATCGGGTTACGCACAAAATAGTTGGCATGTGCCGCGGCGCCGCCAAAAGAGAAATGCGTTTGCAGGGAATCGTTCTCCGAGTTCTTATAGAATACCGTCAGGTAGTTCTCCGGTTCTGTCATGTCCAGGTACAGCATGGTACGGTTGGTAGACAGCATGGTATCCGGTACGATCGCAAATCCTCTCAGGAAAGCGCGGAAAGTAGAGTCGTTTGTAAAGCCGGTGGTGGAGGTTTGCTGCAGCAGCTGGGTGCCGAAGGCGTTACTCAGTCTGATACGCAGCTGCGGACCCTCTTTTACGCCGTAAACTGATACGGAGTCTTTCAGGTTCCTGGGTATGACAGTGGCAGTACCCAGCAGTTCGCCTGCATTATATTTTAATGCCTGGTAATAACGGTAATTGGAATCAACCCTGAAATCGGGTTCGTTCATGCGGTACACCCGGAAGGTCTGCGGAGACAGGGAGTCGCCGTAATAACCTCTTACGGAAAGGCTCAGCACCACAGAGTCCAGCTGCTGGTTGGTGCCCTGCCAGCTGTAAGCGTTGCTGGGAAGGCTCATCTGCGTATATACAAAAGCGTGGGTTCTGCCAAACAGGGGATCATCCACGATGGAGCCCAGCACTTTGTTATAATTTCCCCGCCCGGTGAACACGGCGGAATCTACTTTCCAGATGTTGTGTGTGATGATATCGGTGATAATGGTATCTTCTCCGTTTACAAAGTCCTTTCCGGGAATCAGCTCCCTTCCGAGGATGGTAGCTTCGTTACAACCGGATGAAATATAGAGCGCGGTAAAGAAAGCGGCGACTAATCCCAGGTTCCTGAAAAAAATTCTCACGCGTATTGGTTTTGTTTGTTTAGTCCATGGCCCATTGTCCATGGTCCATTGTTGTTATCTTGCCAAAAAAATCTCCTTAAGCAACCGGATATGCCATGGACCGTTGACTATGGACCATGACCTCAATACTCTATTTTCCGAGCAGCTGGTGATACAGCTGCAGGTAGTCAGCCAGGTCCTCGTTCTCTTTCTTGTACGGAAGAACGATCTTGCCCTTTTCCCCCTTTATTTCTTCTACCAGTTTTTTATCAACTTTATCTCCTGCCACTATCACAGCGTCGGCATATTTGGCAGCGCCTTTGTTCAGGGCCGCATTGGTGCCTTCCTTGTACAGCTCAATATCCTTCTCCTTGATCTGGTTGCTGATAGTGGCCTTTTTAACAAAGGTGGCACCCAGCTTCTCTTTAAAAGAATTGGGTTCCAGTGAATATACGATCTTGGAATGTGCGAAAACAGGCTCCTTCTTATAGGCTGTTTTCAGGTACATAGGTATCAGTGATGTCATCCAGCCGCTGCAATGGATAATATCCGGCGGCCAGCCAAATTTTTTCACCGTTTCAAGCGCCCCTTTACAGAAGAACACGGAACGGGCCGCGTTATCATCATAGAACTGCTCGTTCTCGTCGGTAAATACCGTTTTACGCTTAAAATAATCCTCATTGTCCAGGAAATACACCTGCAGGCGCGCACTTGGCAAAGAAGCCACCTTAATGATCAGGGGATAATCATCATTGTCTATCACAATATTGATCCCCGACAGCCGTACCACTTCGTGCAAACGATGTCTTCTCTCATTAATAATGCCAAACCTGGGCATGATCACCCGAACCTCCAATCCAGCCTCGTTGGACTTAATTGCCATTTTATTGACCATGGCCGCATATTCAGTCAGATCCAAATATGGCGACATTTCCTGGGCAATAAAAAGAATTCTTTTCTTTGTGGACATTTAATGCTGATTATTAATGCAGTAATTTTTAATTTGGCTTGCAAAATTACGGATTTTTTAAAGAAAAAAGGACAATTTGGCACTTTTAACATCGCTTTAAGCATTGTTTCATGGCAGAAACGCCCTTTTTTACGTAGTATTTGCGCGCGTTATGACACGCTTTGACAGCCAGATACTACCAACTAAATGCTAACAGCCAAAAGCTAACAGCTTATTTTAACATGTACCTATTCAAACAGCAGAAAGACCTCCGGCTCTTTCTTGAAACCGCCCGGCAGAAAGGATCAAAGATCGGATTTGTACCCACTATGGGCGCCCTTCACCAGGGGCACCTGTCATTAATACACGAGGCCCGGCAACACACCAGCCTGGTAGTATGCAGCATCTTTGTCAATCCTACCCAGTTCAATGATCCTGCAGACTTTGAAAAGTATCCCGTCACCATAGAAAAAGATATTGAACTGCTCACAGGAGCAGGCGCCGATGTGCTTTTCCTCCCTTCCGTAGCCGAAATGTATCCCGAAGGCCTGGACGCCCCGGCCCCGCATTACGACTTCGGCGAACTGGAAACCGTACTGGAAGGCGCCCACCGCCCGGGTCATTTCCAGGGCGTAGGCCGTATTGTACATAAACTGCTGGATATTGTTCAGCCGGATCAGCTCTTCATGGGGCAGAAAGACCTGCAGCAATGCCTGGTTGTAAAACATTTGTTAAAATTGATCGGCTCCCCGGCTGAAATGATCATCTGCCCTACCCTGCGCGAACCGGATGGCTTGGCCATGAGCAGCCGCAATGTGCGCCTCAGTCCCGCAGAAAGAACAAATGCCGTGGCCCTTTTTAAGGCCCTCTCCTATATACGGGACAATGTCCGGGAAGGTAAACCCCTGCCCGAGGTCATGACTGCCGCCCGCTTGCAGTTAGCGTCCAGTAAATTTGAAGCGGATTACCTGGACCTGATCGCCGTAAAAGACGGCAATACCATCACCTACCCCAGCTCCGCAGCATCGGCCCCCGGGCCTATGTACGCCGTAGTGGCCGCTAAAATGCAGGGCAGTCCCGTCAGGCTCATCGACAACATGCAGGTGTAAAGACTAAATTCCAAAATCCAAAATCCGAATTCCAAACCGAAGACCACAAATGTGCTCAATCAGGCTTTGGGACTTGCGATTGTATCCGGACTTTGGAAATATAGCCTTTGGAATCTGGAATCTGGTATTTGGAATCTGGTATTTGGAATCTGGTATTTGGAATCTGGTATTTGGAATCTGGTATTTGGTATTTGGAATTTGAAATCTGGGATTTTGCGTAGTTTTGCGGATTCTGAAACTAAACTATGCAGATCGAAGTACTTAAAGGTAAGATACACCGTGCTGTTATTACAGAAGCCAACCTGAACTATGTGGGCAGCATCACCATCGATGAAGACCTGATGGATGCCGCCAACCTCATCGAATATGAAAAAGTACAGGTAGTGAACGTAAACAACGGCGAACGACTGGAGACCTATGTGCTGAAAGGTAAACGCGGTTCAGGGGTGATCTGCATGAATGGCCCGGCAGCCCGCCTGTGCGCCGTGGGTGATGTGGTGATCATCATCTCCTATGCCATCATGGATTTTGAAGAAGCCAAAAAGCATACGCCGGTGGCCATCTTCCCGAAAGAAGGCAATAAACTGTAGGTAGTCTATTGTCCATGGACTAACCGGCCTCCCAAAACCTATTATATGCCCAAAAAACTTAAGAACGTAATTCAGATAGCTATCTTCCTGGGCATTGGTCTGGTTTTGATATGGCTCATCACAAAAGACCTTACTGCAGAACAGAAAGAGCAGATCAAAACTGCCCTTCGCAATGCCCATTACTGGCTGGTAATTCCCGCCATGATCATCGGTATTGCCAGTCACTGGGCAAGGGCCGTACGCTGGAAACTGCTCATCAAACCCCTGGGCTACGAACCCGGTACCCTCAATACGTTCTTTGCCGTTATGGTAGGCTACCTGGCCAACCTGGCCGTTCCCAGGCTGGGCGAAGTAAGCCGCTGCGGCATCCTGGCCCGCTATGAAAAGATACCCGCCGATAAACTGATCGGCACCATGATCGCTGAAAGGGCCATAGACCTCATCTGCCTCGTTATCCTCCTGATAGCCACCGTATTGGTACAGATAGACCTTATCGGCCAGTTCTTTAAGACAGAAGTATGGCACCCCCTGCAGCAAAAATTTGCGAACGCAGGCAGCGCACAAATGCTCCTCTATATCGGTATACTGGTTGGCGTCATCATCCTCCTGTATTTCTTTTTCCGCCTCTTTGCCCGCTCCAAAGCGGCCATCACCTTACGCTCCCTGGCAAGAGGCGTGCTGGAAGGCATCCTCTCTGTAGGTAAAATGGAACGCAAAGGCTGGTTCATCTTCTATACCCTGCTGATATGGACCCTGTACTTCTCCATGCTGTACTGCGGATTTTATACGCTGGATGAAACCAAACACCTCGGCTTTAACGCAGCCCTGGCCATCCTCGGTGTAGGCAGTATAGGCATGATCGTTACCCAGGGCGGAATCGGCGCTTATCATGCGCTGGTAACCAAAACCCTTATCCTCTACAACATCCATGAATCTACCGGCTTTGCCTTTAGCTGGATCCTCTGGCTGGCGCAAACCCTGCTGGTAATGGTGGTAGGATTACTCTCTCTTGTTCTGCTGCCGGTATTCAATAATAATAAGCAGAAGTAGATCGGCGCAAATAGCGTAAATTTAACATACAGGTTCCCTGAAAATATGTATGTTAGGTGGTTATTGTGAACAACCTCCAGATTGCAAATATCGATTTATGCGTTTGACGAAAAGTGAACCAGCTGATATGGTAGCCGCTACAGATTTAATACCGGACAAAAAAGGCAGCAAGAAAAAAACGGAGATCCCGCAGAAGAAGAAGATGATCGCCAGGGATGTGAGCTGGCTTTCTTTTAATGCAAGGGTGCTGCAGGAAGCTGCCGATCCCGGTGTACCCCTGCGGGAAAGGATCCGTTTTCTTGGCATCTTCTCCAATAACCTCGATGAGTTCTTTCGTGTAAGGGTGGCCACCCTCAAACGTATGCTTTCTTTTGGCCGTTCTGCCAAAGTACACCTGGAAGATAATCCCGATCAGATACTGGACGATATTCAGCAGATAGGGGTACAACAGCAACGCGAGTTTGACCGTATCTGGAAAAATATCGAGGAAGAGCTGCGTGCAGAAAAGATCTTCATCCGCACAGAGAAACAGCTCAACAAGGAGCAGCAGAAATTTGTACTCAGCTATTTCGATGAGGAAGTGCGTACCAATATCATCCCCCTGATGATAGAGAGTATCCAGCACATGCCCTACCTGCGGGATAAATCCATCTACCTGGCCGTAGTGCTGGCCAGGCAGGATAACTCCGTGAGAACAAAGTTTGCCCTCATAGAGATCCCTACCGCCATCCTTCCCCGCTTTATCATACTGCCTTCCAAAGAAGGCGAACACGATATTATTCTCCTGGAAGACGTGGTGCGCTTTTGCCTGCCCATTATTTTCTCTTATTTCGGCTACGATAAGTTCAACGCACACATCATCAAGGTAACCCGCGATGCGGAACTGGACATCGATAACGATATCTCCACCAGCCTGATCCACCAGCTGGAAAAAGGCCTGAAAGAACGCCGCAAGGGTAAACCGGTACGCTTTGTTTATGACAAGGATATCGATCCCCTGCTGCTGGAATACCTGATGCGCCGGCTGGGCCTTTCCGGGAAAGATAACCTCGTTCCCGGCGCCAGGATACACAACTTCAAAGACTTCATGGAATTCCCCGATGCTGTGTTCTCCAACAAACAACAGCAGCATCGCAAAACATTCATACACCCGCTGTTCAGGAACGCGCCCAGCGTGATGCACGTAATACAGCAACAGGATGTAATGCTCCATCTGCCCTATCATTCTTTTGATACGGTGATCGACCTGCTGCGCGAAGCGGCGATCGATCCCAACGTAGTATCCATCAAGATCACCGCTTACCGCCTGGCCCGCAATTCCAAGATCATGAACGCATTGGTGAACGCGGTACGCAACGGCAAACAGGTTACCGTTGCCCTGGAGCTGCGTGCCCGCTTCAACGAAGCCGATAACCTGGCATGGAAAACACGCCTGGAAGATGAAGGCGTAAGAGTGCTGATCGGTATTCCCGGCATGAAAGTACATGCCAAGCTCTGCGTGATCAAGAAGAAGATAGGCACCAAGGTAGTTCAATGTGGATTTGTAAGCACCGGCAACCTGAACGAGAAAACGGCACGCGTATACGGCGATCATTGCCTGCTGACCGCCAACCGCTCCATCATGGCAGATATCAACCGCATTTTTGCCTACCTTGAAAGCCCGCGGCATGATATAAAGTCCACGCTGGAAAAATGTACCACGCTGCCTGTAAGCCCCTATAACATGCGCGACTTCTTCATCAGGATGATAGACAAAGAGATCAAGCATGCAAAGCACAGGAAAAAAGCAGGAATGATCATCAAGATGAACTCACTCTCCGATCCTGTACTGATCGCTAAACTGTATGAGGCCGCTAAAGAAGGAGTAGACATCCAGATGGTGATCAGGGGCATCTGCTGCGCCTATACCGAGAACAAGAAGTGGCACAAACCCATTCATGCCGTCAGCATTGTGGATGAATACCTGGAGCATGCGCGCGTGTTCATCTTCCATAACGGCGGACAGGAACGCATCTTCATTGCCTCCTGCGACTGGATGCTGCGCAACCTGGATCACCGCGTGGAAGCTGCCGTTCCCATCCTTGACCCGGCCATCGCACAGGAACTGAAAGACATCATGCAGATCCAGCTCAGCGGCAACGTGAAAGCCCGTATTCTCGATAACGAGCAGAAGAACGAATACAAACGCGACCACTCCGGTAAGAAGATCCGCTCCCAGGTAGAGATCTACCGCTACCTGCACGACAAACAATACCAGGAGTAAAATTCCAAATTCCAAATACCAAAGGGAAACTCCAAATTCCAAATACCAAATTCCAAAATGCGGAGATTAGCCGGGTTTATGTTAGATTTGGTTTTTGAGATTGTATCTTGGCCTTTAAATAAGATCACCCAAATTTCAAACTTTGGAATTTGAAATTTGGTATTTGGGATTTGGAATTTGGATTTTGGAATTTTACCATGAAGTTAGCTGCAATTGATATAGGTTCTAACGCTGCAAGGCTGCTCATTTCGGAGGCTTCTCCGAAAAGCAACGGGGTGATGGATTTCACAAAGGTGAACCTGGTACGGGTGCCCCTGCGTTTAGGCTTCGACGTGTTCTCTACCGGCGTCATCTCTGATAAAAAGGCGGAAGACCTGCTGAACACCATCAAAGCGTTTCAATTGCTGCTGGAAGTATACAACGTAAAATACCTGAAGGCCTGCGCCACCTCTGCCATGCGCGATGCCGGTAATGCCCCTCACATACTGAAGACCGTGAAGCAGACAACCGGCATCGATATCCGTGTGATCACCGGCGAAGAAGAAGCATCTTTCATATTCGAGAATCACGTGGCCGAACACATGGCCTCCACCAGCTCTTATTTATATATAGATGTAGGCGGCGGCAGTACCGAGCTGACCTTCTTCAGCCGCAACCGGCTTATCTTCAAAACCTCCTTCAATATCGGTACCATCCGCCTGCTGCAGCAGCAGGTAACAGATGTGCACTGGCAGTATATGAAGGATACCCTCAAGCAGATGCTGAAAGGCTATGGCCCCGTAACGGCAATCGGCTCCGGTGGCAACATCAACAAGATCTTCTCCCTCTCCAAACGCAAGGAAGGCAAACCCCTTTCCCTGGAAACGCTGAAAGACTATTATAAGGAATTCTCCAGCTTCAGCGTGGAGGAAAGGATCCACCTGTACAACCTCCGGGAAGACCGTGCAGATGTGATCGTACCCGCCCTCCAGATCTACGTGAATGTGATGCGCTGGGCAGACGCCGATGAGATCTATGTGCCCAAAATAGGCCTGGCCGATGGTCTCATACAAGCCCTCTACGCGGAGATCAGCAACCAGCCCATTTAAAAAAAATTGATGCTTTAGGAATATATTCCCCAAATTTGTGATCAACTCAAAGTTTAAAGGTTTGAAAGTTTCACTGTTTGAAAGTTCCCCGTATACAGGAGCCGCCTTCAAACGATCAGATCCTCAAACCTTCAAACTTTATTTTTTTTCATTTTATTAATTAGCAAATGTCTGTACATAAGGAAGTTAAGCGTGTTACCACCCATGTACTGCAGAAGATGAAAGTCGATGGGGAAAAGATATCCATGATCACCGCCTATGATTTCTCCATGGCCCGTATTTTTGACGATGCAGGTATGGATGTAATACTGGTGGGCGACTCCGCCTCCAACGTAATGGCGGGCCACGAAACAACGCTCCCCATTACACTGGACCAGATGATCTATCATGCCTCCTCCGTAGTAAGGGCCATTAAGCGCTGCTTCGTGGTGGTAGACCTCCCCTTCGGTTCTTACCAGGGCAATTCAAAGGAAGCGCTGAGTTCTGCCATCCGCATCATGAAAGAAACCGGCGCGCATGGCATCAAGATCGAAGGCGGCGAAGAGATCATTGAATCCGTAAAACGGATCATCTCTTCCGGCGTACCCGTAATGGGCCATCTGGGCCTTACCCCCCAGTCCATCTACAAATTCGGCACCTACGCCGTACGCGCCACCGAAGAAGCCGAAGCCAACAAACTGCTGCACGACGCACAGCTCTTACAGGAGGCCGGCTGCTTTGCCATCGTACTGGAAAAGATACCCGCCCAGCTGGCCAAAAAAGTAGCCGAAACCGTACAGATCCCCTGTATCGGCATCGGCGCCGGCAGGTATGTAGACGGACAGGTGCTCGTAATGCACGATATGCTGGGCATCAACAAGGAATTCAAGCCCCGCTTCCTGCGCCGCTACCTCAACCTCTACGAAGAGATATTCAAAGCTTCCCAGCAATACATTCACGATGTGAAAGCAAAAGATTTCCCGAACGAGAACGAACAATATTAAATTGTTTGAGGATTGAAACCCACCAAAACTCTCTTGTTTTATGCTTGAAAATATCCTGAACGGCCTGATGCAGCGCTACATGGAGCGTGTACCGGATGTAAAGGCCATTATCGAGACCATGATCAGGGAAGGGATCATTCAACGTGCGGACGATGTGGAGAATGATCATATCGCCTTCCGTACCATGGGCGTTCCCCCATTGGGGATACAATCCCTCGAAAAGATCTTTTTACATCATGGCTACACGAAGCGGGACGCCTACTTCTTTAAAGAAAAAAAGCTGAACGCCTTCTGGTATGCCCCTCCTTCCCCCCGGTACCCACGCATCTTCATCAGCGAACTGCGGGTGCAGGACCTGCATCCGCGTAGCCAGGCGCTCATCAACAGCTATACCAGCGAAGTGAAGACCGACCCGGTAGACGCCCTCGATCTTGATGATGCCGCCGCCGTGGATACTTTCCTGCACAGCGGCCTGTGGCGCCTGCCCACCCTGGAAGATTATAAGGCTTTAGCAGAAGAAAGCGAATATGCCGCCTGGGTGATCTATAACCGTTATTACCTCAACCACTTTACCATCAGCGTACACAACCTCCCCGAAGGCTATAACACGGTAGCCGATTTTAACGCTTTCCTGGAACGCCACGGCTTTGTGCTTAACAACGCCGGCGGAAAAATAAAGGTAAGTCCGGACGGCGGCCTGCTGCAAAGCGCCACCGTGGCCAATATGATCACAGCCACCTTCTCCGGTAACGAAAGCTACCGCATCGCCGGCTCCTATGTAGAGTTTGCGGAGAGAAAGGTGTTGCCACAGTTCGCCCACCTGCCCGCCGGCCAGATCACCCGCGAACACCGCCGCGACGGCTTCGAAGCCGGTAATGCCGACAAGATATTTGAGAGTACGTATAGGGCGCAAACGGGGAAAGGGGAGGAATAAGCGGCTGGCGGCTGGCTGCAGGCTATCAGCTATAGCTAAATGCAGCGAAGAAAATAGGGCAGCCAGATACCAGCTATTTAACAAACGATATTTAACAAAACGCTATTAGCTAACAGCCAGCAGCTGACAGCTAATTAGTATCTTGCACTTATGATCACAGACACTTTAAAACAATTCAACATACAATCCAGGAACAGCGGTGTAAGCACCGGGGCAACCTGGTTAAAGGGAAGCGGCGAGTTGCTGGCTTCTTACTCGCCGGTAGACGGGGAACTGATCGCTGAAGTACAGGGCGCTTCCAGGGAAGAATATGATGCAGTGGTAGCTACTGCTCAGGAAGCTTTCAAACAATGGCGCCTGTGGCCCGCTCCCAAGCGCGGTGAAATAGTGCGGCAGATCGGCGATGCCCTGCGCAACCACAAAATCGCCCTGGGCAAACTGGTATCCTGGGAAATGGGTAAAAGCCTGCAGGAAGGCTATGGCGAAGTGCAGGAGATGATAGACATCTGCGATTTTGCCGTAGGCCTGTCCCGCCAGCTGTACGGACTCACCATGCATTCTGAAAGGCCTGGCCACCGGATGTATGAGCAATGGCATCCCCTGGGTATTACCGGCATTATCTCGGCTTTTAACTTTCCCGTAGCCGTTTGGAGCTGGAACTCCATGCTGGCCTGGGTTTGTGGCGATGTATGCATCTGGAAGCCCTCTGAGAAAACTCCCGTAACCGCCCTGGTATGCCAGCATATTGTACAGCAGGTATTTGCGATCAATAACGTACCCGAAGGCGTATGCTGCCTGGTAGCCGGCGGCCGCGAAGCAGGTGAATGGCTCTCTCACGACACGCGCATCCCGCTGGTATCCGCCACCGGCTCTACCCGTATGGGCAAAGCCGTAGGCGCCGCTGTAGGCGCCAGGCTGGGAAGGGCCCTGCTGGAGCTGGGCGGTAATAATGCCATTATCATCTCGTCCTCGGCCGACCTGGATATGGCGCTGATCGGCTGCGTATTTGGCGCCGTAGGCACCGCCGGACAACGTTGTACATCCACCCGCCGGCTGATCATTGAAGAAAGCGTGTACGACACTTTCACACAAAAACTCGTGCATGCCTACCAGCAGCTTCGCATCGGCAACCCGCTGGACGAAAGCAACCACGTAGGCCCCCTCATTGATAAAGACGCCGTGCAGTCCTACCTGCGGGCCCTGGAACAGGTGAGGCAGCAGGGCGGCCGCTTCCTGGTAGAAGGCGGTGTACTGGATGGTAAAGGCTATGAGTCGGGTTGCTATGTTCGTCCCTGCATCGCCGAGGTAGAGAACCATTACGACATCGTACAGCACGAAACTTTTGCCCCCATCCTCTACGTGATGAAATACAACACCATCCAGGAGGCAATAGATATGCAGAATGGCGTACCACAGGGCCTCTCCTCCGCCATTATGACGCTCAACCTGCGCGAGGCCGAACATTTCCTCAGCAGCGCCGGCTCTGATTGCGGCATTGCCAACGTGAACATCGGCACCTCCGGCGCCGAGATCGGCGGCGCCTTCGGCGGTGAAAAGGAAACCGGCGGCGGCCGCGAAAGCGGCTCAGACGCCTGGAAAAACTACATGCGCAGGCAGACGAATACCATGAATTATTCTACTACGCTTCCACTGGCGCAGGGGATTAAGTTTACAGTGTAAGGGGACGGGGCTGGTCGTATAAACCAGACAATGGCCTCCATCCCGCCAACGAAGCACAATCCTTTATACCAGGTATTTCATATGTTTCCCTCATGGAGAGAGGAGGAACCTTTCCCTGCCAAACAACCCGCTCCACCTCCTGCAACCTTCCTGCAATTGCACTGAAACCCTCCTCATATTAAACCGACCCACATTCGTATTCGTCTAAAAAACTATCCCTTTAAACCGTAAATAAAAAATAACCTCCCCCTCTATTACGTTTCATCTAATCGCAATCGGTTCCAATTACCACAATAAAAAAATAAGCGAGGTTAGAGAACCTCGCTTTTTCGTTAAACGGAAACCATGCTTATGAGAAAAACATCTGAGAGGCCGAAGATGGCCTTCAAATATTCTTCCAGTGATAAATATTGTACTTTTTTTTGAGAATTCATATTCTACTTTTGTGCTATAGTGCGCTTTTTCTGAACATCACTTTTGCAAAATCTAACTTCATATTTAATGTAAATAAAGCCCTTTTAAAGAAAACAACCGTTAATTATTGATTATCAGTTTATTCCTACCAGCTATTTCACACAGCGTTTTAAATTCACTGCTACATTCCCGCACCTCATCCTCCCGAAAATTGCTGCAATAAAAGTTCCCGGTTGCAATTTTTCTACTGGCCTGTCCGCTTCCGAATGGTGGAGTTTGTCACCAATCATCTTTTTTGCACGCTTGTCAGATTCTTGTCTTGTCATAATATCATTTTACATATCTTTAACCAATTCTGGTACCTAACTTGCTCGACATAGCATTGTTATTACCAACATTTATTTTTAATATTTGGAACCGGTACCGGGCGTTTTTTAAAATGCAAGGTCCATCTGACTAAAAAAGAACAACTTAGAAATGAATTTACGCAGAGCAGTTGCTGTCCTGTCAGCTTGTGTTATGTTATTGACGATCCCCTTCGGCTCATTCGCCCAGGGAACATCGGTACCGAAAAACTGGCACTTACTAAGCTTTGAAAAGGACAGCGTGTATGGAATAGGTGCGGATAAAGCTTACAAAGAGCTGCTGAAGGGCAAAAAAAGCACGCCCATAGTAGTAGCTGTGATAGACTCCGGCATCGATACCACCCACGAAGATCTTCGTCCGGTACTCTGGACAAACCCCAAAGAAATTCCGGGCAACGGCATCGATGATGACGGTAACGGCTATGTGGACGATATTCATGGCTGGAACTTCCTCGGCGGCAAAGACGGCCGCAGTATCAAAGAAGATTCTGACGAAGCCACCCGCGAGTATTTCCGTTATAAGAAGATCTACGGCAATCCCGACTCCACCATGGACCCGCAATCCAGGGAATATGCCTACTGGAAAAAACTGGTGGATAAAGTGGTAAAACCCACCAGCCAGTACAAAATGTCTTACAAGACCATGTCAAAGCTGCAGGACAACCTGAAGAAATGCGCCTACATCCTGACCACCTACCTGAAAGAAGACGACTTTAACGTCAACAGGCTGGACAGCATCGAGACCACCGATCAGGATGTGATGCTGGCCAAAAACTTCATGATCCGCCTGCTGCAAAGTACCGGCGAAGAGAACATCGCCTACCTTGAATTTAAATCCGAATTTGAAGAATACCTGGCCGATCTGAAAAAGAAAGCGGAAAGAGTGGACGAAGGCCTGGTAGATAAACGCGCCGAGATCGTGGGCGATAACATTGACGACATCAATGACCGCTACTACGGCAACAACGACGTAATGGGCGACTTCTCCTTCCACGGCACCCACGTTTCCGGTATCATCGGCGCCGTTCGCAATAATGGCGTGGGCATAGACGGTGTGGCCGACAATGTGCGCATTATGGCCGTTAAAGTAGTGCCTGATGGCGACGAACGCGATAAAGACGTGGCCCTGGGTATCCGCTACGCGGTGGACAATGGCGCCAAGATCATCAACATGAGCTTTGGTAAAGGCTTCAGTCCCAATAAAGTGTGGGTAGACGATGCCATTGAATACGCCCAGGCAAAAGGCGTACTCCTTGTGCATGCCGCCGGCAACGATGCCAGCGACAACGACGTGGTAGACAATTTCCCGACACCGCACTTAAACAACCATACCGTAGCCAACAACGTCATAACAGTAGGCGCCAGCGGTTCCGGCCGCCAGCCGGGCTCCAAAGTGGCCAACTTCTCCAACTACGGCAGAAGGGAAGTAGACCTTTTCGCCCCCGGCGTACAGATCTATTCTACCGTGCCCGGTGGTAACAAATACGGCAGCGCCAGCGGCACCAGTATGGCCGCTCCCGTTGTAGCCGGTGTGGCAGCGCTCGTTCTCTCCTACTACCCTGATCTCACTGCCCAGCAGCTGAAGATGGTACTGGAAAAAACCGCCGTGCCAATGCCCGACAGCCTGGTAAACAAACCCGGTACAGACGAAAAAGTTCCCTTCTCTGAACTGTCTGTTACCGGCGGTATCGTCAACGCCTACAAAGCCCTAAAGCTGGCCGACAGCATCAGCGCCTATGGTAACAAGAAACCTAAGCCTAAGATGCAGCCGGTAAAACGAGGATAAAAAGAAATTCCAAATAATAAATCCCAAATTCCAAAGCGCGGAGATCTCCGTTAGTTACTTTGGAATTTGGGATTTTTTCTGTTTACTATTTTGTCTGCTATTTAGTTTCTGACTTCTGGTATCTTCTTTGGAATTTGGATTTTGGATTCTGGAATTTTACTTCACGATACGCCAACTGATCGGGTACCTGTACGCTACTCCGCTGCTCGCTTTCACCGCACCGATAATCGAAAAGATAATATTAAGCAGCCATACTATACCGTAAAGGCTCACAAATGAAAAACTGAAAACATCAAAGTCCCAGTCGTCGCGCCAGACCCTGCGGAAGGCCCACACACCATGACGGACACTGATCAGCAGGCCAATGGCTACATTAATAAGACTAAGGGTGATCTGGAAGTTAAGGGCCTCTTTTCCCTGGTTGTCAATGAAAGACGACTCATTGCGTTTGATCAGCCACATGACCAGCGCACCAATGATATTGCCTACATAGGAAAGTACGGCCATACCTATCAATCCGCCGAGATGTACCAGGGCGCCCCAGGTTTTTTCTTCTTTTTGTTCCATAAAAGTATAAGCGTTTAGCGTGGTTGCAACGGCATAGGGAATAACATAAAACTACAAACCTGTAAGCCGGATTCTGTGATCCCGGCCGGTTACCCGGAACAGGACTGCTATCATTTATCTGCGATGACGCTCACGCGCCACCTGTATCTGCCTACCCTCGGTCATCGGACGGGCAGCCCTCAAACGACCGTATACATGGCATTTCAGCACACAAGGTTTACCCTCCCGGCATGTTGCCATACCGCGACGTGGGCCCTTACCCCACATTTTCACCCTTACCCCGGCCGTAGCCAGGGCGGTTATTTTCTGTGGCACTATCTGTCTCGCAGCCTTGCACCGCGATCCCACCCGTTAGGTGGTGTGTTGCCCTATGCTGTCCGGACTTTCCTTCCTCCTATTGCTAAGAAGACGATAGCTCGGTTTGTAGTTTACGTTATCAGTGCACAAAGTTACGCATAATTAAGAGCTATGCGTATTTAAAAAATATCTCCGTAGCGCCGTAACCGTACCTGGGATGATATTCATTCACAAAGTTATCTACCTCCGGGGTTTGCCGCAGTATATGATGCAGCTCGTCGCGCAGCTTGCCCTTACCCAGGCCGTGGATCACGATCATGCTGGATTGACGGTGTGAAATAGCCAGATCCAGATAACGCTGAAATTCATTCAGTTGTATCGCCAGGATGGCAATATTGCTTAAGCTCTTCCAGTCCTCTTCCAGCTTTTCTATATGCAGGTCCAGTTCGTACTTGGGTTCCAGTGGGGTATCCGCTGCCACCTGGATGGTGCCCGGCGACAGGCGGCCAAGGTCTGTTGCGTCAAACCCGGCGGTTGTAGCCGCGTGCTTTTCGGGGTACTTCTCAAACAGCGGAAAGCTCAGCATGGCATCCCGCCGTATCCGCAGATCATGCAGCTGGTGAAATACCTGTTTGGGCTTGATCTTCCAGCTCTTTTTAAAAGAAGGCGCCAGTTTGGGATCGGGATCTTTCAGGGAGAAGGTGAATTCAAACCGCGGACTGTCATTCAGCGATTCAAACAGCAGATCAGCGAGGTAAAAATTATTGAAAGGCAGTAGTTCGTTCTTGATCTCCAGGTCCAGCTGGTTCTTCAGCCATATCTGGAAATGAAAGCGATAGGTACGCTGGGTTTCATTCAGCAGGTGGAATTTCAGCAGCTGTATCTGCTCTTCCATATCCTCCTGCTGGTATACGGGCAGCATGGAAAGAAATACGCCCTTGTCTGTACGAAAATGCTCATGCTTCTTTTTCTCCACAGGTATCTCGTCTCCGGGTATCATCTTACGCGGAGCCGCAACAGGGGTCTTTTTTTCGGTAAAGCGGTAAAAATAAGGGAAGTCTATCTGATCCAGGTACACGGGGAAAGTGATGTTACCTACTTCCACCATTACCATTTCGTGGTTCACAATGTCAATTACAGTGCCCTCCTCCTTGGAATGCAGCAGTATTATCTTATCTCCTATTTCATATTTCATGATGGCATTCTCTCCACTGACAATTTAAATATACGATCCCAGCTTTTAACTGATTAACAATCCCAAAGCTAAAGTCTAAAATCGTAAATCTAAAATCAGATTGCCCTCCCCAAAATACCTCAATTAGGATGCCTGCGCATATATGCATCAAGGGAAACGGGGCCGCCGCCTTCTACCAGGAAGAAGATCAGCAGAAACAGGACAATGATGGAAAGGCCGGGCTGCGTATATACCGTGAACAATCCCGTTGGGGAATGCACGAATAACACAGCACCCAATAAAACCGGTATGTTTGCAATAACAGCCACTCTCGTTAGCAATCCCAGGGTGAGCAATAATCCGCCTGCCAGGTGGGCAAATACAATGTAATGCGCCAGCCAGAAGGACATTACCGTGAGGAACGGGCTTTCATCGATCAGAGCGGTCAGCGCGTCCCTGTTCTGGATGAAGATCACACCCAGATAGAAAAGGAACATGCCTAATCCTATCCGCACAAAATCTATCCATTTCGGATGATGCCGGTCGCCCCAGCTTTCAATTCGCTGTAGCAGATTCATAACATTAGGTTTTAAGATCAATCAAATCAATCAAAGAGCTTAACCTAATATACGAAAAAAGTTTGAGGTTTGAGGTTTGAGGTTCGTTAAAGGTTACAGGTTCAGTAGCAGCCTGCTATCCTGCAGCTGTTGAACACGTCAGGCAGGGGGCCCGTCTTTAACTTCAAACCTCAAACGTCAGACTTTCGCCAGCTTACTGTTCCGGTAACTATACCCAAAATAGATCATGAGCCCCACCAGCAGCCAGACCGCGAATACGATCCAGTTCTTGAGACCCATTTCGGTCATCAGGTAAAAGCAGCTGAGCAGGCCCAGCACCGGGATAAGCGAGAGCTTACGGGTAAAGGAGAGTACGCTGATCACCACCGCTACGATGGTAAATAAAAAGAAGGGAATATTATGTTTCCACTCGTCCCAGCCGTCGGCAAAAGACCATTTCTCTGCCAGGGGAGCGCGGAAAACCAGTATAAAAAGGATGATCAGGCCAGGTACGATCCACTGCCCGTTGATATACGGCAGCTTGAAACGGCCGCTCACGCTTTCTTCCCTGGGCAGTACCAGTACGCCGCCACATACCAGGATGAAGGCAAACAGTGTACCGATACTGGTCAGATCCGTGACAATGGTCAGGTTAAGGAACAGGGCCGGAACGCCCACGATAATGCCCGTAATGATGGTGGCAAAGGAGGGCGTTTTGAAACGGGGATGTATCTTGCTGAAGCGTTTAGGCAGCAATCCGTCGCGGCTCATGCTCATCCAGATACGGGGCTGCCCTATCTGGAACACCAGCAGCACACTGGTAGTGGCGATCACCGCACTTACGGAAATGATATATCCGATCCAGGGCAGCTTTACCGCGTCAAACACATAAGCCAGGGGGTCAGCCACTTTCAGCTGGGTAAAGGGCACCATCCCCGTCAGCACCAGGGCGATCAGCACGTACAATACAGTACAGATGATCAGGGAGTAGAACATGCCCTTGGGCAGATCCCGCTGGGGATGCGTACATTCTTCCGCCGTGGTGCTCACCGCGTCAAAGCCGATATAGGCAAAGAAAACGGCCGATACCCCCCGCAGCACCCCCGAAAAGCCGTTTGGCAAAAAGGGATTCCAGTTCTCCGGGTTTACATAGAATGCGCCCAGCACAATCACGAAAACAATCACCAGTATCTTGAAAGCCACCATCATATTGGCGCTGCGCTTGCTTTCCTGGATGCCCACATAAGCCAGCCAGGTAATAAATACCACGATGAGGAAGGCAGGCAGGTTCAGGATGATGGGGATGCCGGCAATCCGGGGCGCCGCCGCCAGCGTTTCTGCCGTGGCATTGTCGTAATTGCTGGTCAGCCAGGCCGGGAATTCCATGCCCAGGCCCCGCAGCAGGTTATTAAAATAGCCGCTCCAGGAAATGGAAACGGCTATGTTACCAATGGCATATTCCAGGATGAGCGACCAGCCTATCACCCAGGCCGCCAGCTCACCGAATGTTACATATGAATAGGTGTACGCGCTGCCGGATACCGGTACCCGGGAAGCAAATTCCGCATAACACAATGCTGAAAAACCGCAGGTGATGGCCGTGATGATAAAGAGGATGGACACACCCGGACCACCGTGGAAGGAAGCCTCCCCGATAGTAGAGAAGATCCCGGCCCCGATAACGGCCGCAATCCCCATGGCTGTCAGATCTTTAACTTTTAGTACCTTACGGAGTTCACCAGTTCCGTGACCATCAGTAAGCCCTTCACGGGCATCTTTCAGTATAGTGGATAACGACTTCCTGCGGAATAACGAATTAGACAAAGCAAGTTCAATTTTGGTGAATGTGCGAATATAAGGATTTCCCTATCATTGCTGACGGCTCAGTAAAAAATCCGCCAGTTCCTTCAGGGGCTTTTTCCGGGAAGAGATCACCGCAATGTCCTCCAGGTTGTTAAAAGCCTGCTGCTGGAAACGTTCCTTCTCTTTTTCCGCCCAGGCATCCACCTTACAGTCATGGAACAGCTGCAGCACCTGGTCTACCTTATCGTCCGGCGAACTGCCCAGCAGCTCCTTCAAACGGGTGAGCTGCGCCGGGTTGCACAGTTCCAGGGCCTTCAGCAGTAAGAAGGTCTTCTTGTTGGCCAGGATATCGCCCCCCTGTTTCTTGCCGAATTTTTCCGGGTCGCCAAAAGCGTCCAGGTAATCATCCTGTATCTGGAAAGCGATGCCGATGTTCCTGCCAAAATTATAGAGGTGAGACTGGTTACCCTCGCTGCCGCCGCCGATGATGGCGCCCATTTGCAGGGATGCCGCCAGCAGTACAGAGGTTTTGAGGGCAATCATATTAACGTAGTCGTCGTAGTTTACCTGGCCCGGTTCCATCCCTTCCAGGTCCATATCCAGCTGCTGTCCTTCGCACACCTGGATGGCTGCCCGGTTAAAAACGCTGAGCAGCTTATGCTTATAACGGGCCTGCACTTTGTTCAGATGCTCATATACATATACCAGCATCACATCACCGGCCAGTATGGCTGCCGGATCTCCGTAGATGGTATGCACGGTAGGATTGTTCCTGCGCAGCGGCGCCCTGTCCATAATATCGTCATGAATCAGGGTAAAGTTGTGGAACAGCTCTACGGCATTGCCTGCATGCCAGGCGTCTGCATGGATTTCATCGAACAGTTCATTCCCCATCAGCGCCAATACGGGCCGTATACGCTTACCGCCGATCTTGAGGATATGCGATGCTGCATTATACAAAGTTGCCGGCTGCTGCGGAAATTGCTGTTCATCAAATTGTTTTACAAATTTTGCAATGAGTTCTTGAAAGGAATGCATGGTGTAATATGAGATGTCGTCTGTTTTATTTATTTGCGCCTGGTTTTCTGCGCCCGCCCCTTAGCCGCCGGCTTTTCCTTGCGGGCTCTTTCTTTTTTAGCTTTCGCCGGCTTACCGGCTTTACCTGATGGCGCCAGTTCTTCGGCAAGATCGTAATCCAGCTGCCGTTTGGCCATGTTGGCCGCCAGCACCCGGATCATCACTTTGTCGCCTATACGGAACTTGCGGCCCGTATGCAGGCCAATGAGCGCATACTCACTTTCATCGTGTTTGAATTCGTCTTTGGCCAGCAGGTTGTGGATGCTGACCAGGCCTTCGCACTTGGTGTCCACCGTTTCTACCCAGAAGCCGAAATGCGCCACCCCGCTCACCACGCCCTCAAAGGTCTCGCCGATGAATTGCTGCATGTACTCCACCTGCTTGTATTTGTTGGCGGCGCGTTCTGCATCCATGGCCTTGCGCTCCATTTCAGAGCTGTGTTTGCACTTCTTCTCCATCTGCTTGTCAGGCTTGATATCACCGGCCAGGCACTGGGCCAGTACGCGGTGCACCAGCACATCGGGGTAACGGCGTATAGGCGAGGTGAAATGGCAGTAATGCTCAAAGCCCAGGCCGTAGTGCCCGATGTTATCCGTGGTATAGATAGCTTTGGCCATGGTACGGATGCCGATGGTTTCGAGCACATGTTGTTCCGGCCTGCCTTTCACCAGCTGCAGCATTTTGTTGAAGGAGCGGGCGATGCTGTCCGGGTTATCCAGGTCAAACTTATGCCCGAACTTGCGGGCAAATATGGAGAACACCTTCAGCTTTTCCTCGTCCGGCGTGTCGTGCACGCGGTAAGGAAAAGGTACAGACTGTTTATTGATCTTTATTTTGGAGACATACTCCGCAACGGTACGGTTGGCCAGCAGCATAAACTCTTCGATCAGCTGATGCGCCTCCTTGCTTTCCTTGATCACGATGCCAATGGGACGGCCGGTTTCATCCAGCTGGAAACGTACTTCCTGCGAGGAGAAATTGATGGCGCCTTCGTCAAAGCGCTCCCTGCGAAGCTGCTGTGCTATTTTGTTCAGCAGCAGTATTTCTTCCTCGTAGGGACCTTCCCCGTTTTCGATGATCTCCTGCACTTCTTCGTAAGTGAAGCGGTGCTTGGAATGTATCACGGTGCGGCCCAGCCAGTGATCCTTGATCTCGCCTTTTTCATTCATCTTGAATACGGCGGAGAAGGTGAGCTTATCTTCATGTGGCCGCAGGGAGCAGAGCTCGTTGGAGATCTTTTCCGGCAGCATGGGCAGCACGCGATCCGGCAGGTAGACGGAGGTGGCCCGTTTGTCGGCTTCCTTGTCCAGCGCGGTATCCGGCAGCACATAATGACTGACGTCTGCAATGTGCACGCCTATTTCATAATAGCCGCCTCTGAGCTTTTTGATGGAGATGGCGTCGTCAAAATCTTTCGCATCTGCCGGGTCGATGGTAAAGGTGAGCTGTTTACGGAAATCCTTTCTTTTTCGTATTTCCGTGGTGGTTATCTTTTCACTGATCCGGGTCAGTTCGGTGATCACCTCGTCGGGAAAATTTAGCGGGAAGCCGCTTTCCACGAGGATCTCCTTCATGGCGAGGTCGTTGGTATCGCTGGCGTCCAGGATCTCCACGATCTCCCCCACCGGTTTGCGGGTCTTTTCGCCCCAGGCCACGATGCGCACCACGGCTTTATCGCCGGTTTTGGCTTCGCCCAGCGCATTGGCGGGAATGTATATATCGGGAACAAAGGCCCCCTTTTCAGGTACCAGGAATGCAAATCCCTTGTTCACATCCAGGGTGCCGGTAAATTCTGTCTTTTTTCGTTTAAGGATGTCGGTTACCATGCCTTCCATGCGGCCGGTGGACTTGCCCTGTTGACGGATCACGTTCACCAGCACTTCATCACCGTCCAGCGCGGTATTCAGGTTTTTCTGTTTAACCAGGATATCTTTGCTCAGGCCCTCCACGATTACGAAGGCCATTCCCGAACGGGTCACCTCCACAAGGCCCCGGAAACTTTGCTGCGGGCTTCCGCCGCCTTTCTTAGGTCTTTTCTTTTTTGTCATCTCATGTCCCATTAAGTGAATGCCTTACGTAGCTGCCCCTTCTATGTAGTCAAAAATATAATTATTAAACGAATAACCTTCCCCGAAAAGAAAAGATATTTCCACCGGTATCACGGCCATTTGCAGTCCAAGCTCCTCCAGGCGGGGCTGCAACAGGTGCAGGCGTACCGCATCTTTTTCTGTGGTGACCACCACTTTTTCATCGCCGGGCAGGCCCTTCAGTTCCCGTGCGATCTTCTCCAGGTCGTTATTACTGTAGTAGTAATGGTCCGGGAAAGGCAGCAGGAACACTTCCTGGTACTGGTCCTTCAAATGCTGTACCAGGGGAGACGGTCTGGCAATACCGCACACCAGCAGTACGGAGGCGTTTGCTGTAGCGCTCACCGGCTGTCCGCTCAGCATTTCATACAATGCGCCGTACTGCAGGCAGGTAAAGAAAAGGCGCTGATGCGGCAGCGGCGCTATTTCACGTTCCAGGGCCTGCTTATCGGCTGCTGTCATATCAGCCGGGCATTTGGACACGATGATGACATCGGCCCTTTCATAACCCTTACGGCCCTCCCGCAGGCGGCCAAAAGGCACTACGTGGTCGCGGGTGAAGGGACGGTTATATTCTGTAACGAGGATGTTCTTACCTGGTTTGATGGAGCGGTGCTGAAAAGCATCATCCAGCAGGATCACCTGTGTTTCCTGCCGTTCGCGGAGCAGCTCCGGTACCGCCAGCATGCGCTCCTCTCCTACGCAAACGCTGATATCCGGGAACTTCTGGTGAAACTGCATGGGTTCATCGCCCAGCTGGGCGGCGGTGCTGTCTTCATCTGCCAGGAAAAAGCCCCGTGTTTTACGGTTGTAGCCGCGGCTCAGGGTGGCCACCGCATAATTTTCCTTCAGCAGGCGTATCAGGTATTCCACATGGGGTGTTTTGCCGGTGCCGCCAACAGAGAGGTTGCCCACCGCGATCATGGGAATGTCGAAACTCACGGCGGTGAGGGTACCGCTGTCGTATAGGCGGTTACGTATCCACATCACCAGTCCGTACAACAGGGAGAAAGGATATAGTAAAATTTTCAGGTATTGCAGTGCTTTCATGGTATGTTGGAAAAGTGATAGATTTTTTCAGGTGTAATCACGGTATGCAGCGGCACATCCCGTGGGTCGGTATCCGTGATGCGGTCTACCGGTTCAAATAAAGACAGGCCGATGGTGCGTACGCCGGGGCGGCATTGTTTCAGGAAGCGGTCGTACATACCTTTGCCATATCCTACGCGCTGCCCGCTGTGGTCAAAAGCCAGCAGCGGAACAAATACCAGGTCCAGCATTTCGGGCGCTATCAGCGAACCGCCCGCCGGTTCCGGTATGCCGTATTTGCTTTTGACCAGGATGGTATGTGGTTCCCAGAGATAATGCTCCATTTCGCCGGTGGCCAGGAACGCTTTTGCCAATACCAGTTGCACTGCAGGATGGGTGCTGCGCAGCCATTCTATGATAGGCCAGGTGTTCACTTCCTTCTTTTCTGTGATAGGCAGGAAAACATGCACCCACTGCACCTTGCTGAAGTCAAGCTCCCGGATTTTATACAGCAGGGCCTCATTGCGCGCGGCGGCTTCCTCTTCAGGAAGATTTAAGCGGCGTTCAAGGAAATGTTTTCGTATGGACGTTTTAGTTTGCAAGTGAAATGAATAGTTTAAGTGTATGTGGAGCGGGACTTGAGCACCAATCTCCCCGCCTGCTCTTTCACAAACGCCTTATCTACCCGTTGCGCCTGATCAATCCTTCCTAATTTCCTATACCCGCTCCATTTCACCACTTCATCCTCATTGGTATGATAATCCCCACTGAATATCCAGCCCAACACCGGTATACCGCTTTGCTGCAACACTTTTGCCGTCAGCAATGCATGATTGATACTTCCCAGGTAGTTCTGCGCCACGATGATCACCTCCGCCTGCAGCTGACGGATCAGCTCCAGTGTGAACACGTCTTCGTTCAGGGGCACCATCAAACCACCGGCGCCTTCTATCACCAGCGGGCGATCTGCCGGTTGTATGGCCTCCGCCTGCTGCAGGATGGGCTCCACTTCAATACGTACCTGCTCCAGCCGGGCCGCCAGGTGCGGCGAAGCAGGCGCTGAAAGGCAATATACTTCTTTATGACATACTGACACCGCATTTGACAGCAGCCCTTTCACCGTATCAGTGTCCGTACCATCTTCCAGCCCCGTTTGTACGGGCTTCCAGTAATCCGCCCGCAAAGCCTCTGTAACACAGGCCGCTGTAAGCGTTTTTCCCACGCCGGTGCCTATACCGGTGATGAATATTCTCTTCCGCATAACGCGGCAAAGATAGCGGATGATAAATTACCGTCGTACCTGCTAATCCGCCCGCTCCGATTTTTTCCCTTAAATTCGCCGGAGTTAACACTACCATATGAAGTTTTGTAATAACATTCTCGAAACGATAGGAAACACCCCGTTAGTAAAACTGAACCGCGTTACTGCAGCCTTGCCCTGCCCCGTTTTTGCCAAGGTGGAATTCTTCAACCCCGGCAACTCCATTAAAGACCGCATGGCGGTAAAAATGGTGGAGGTGGCCGAGCAGCAGGGACTGCTGAAACCGGGCGGCACCATCATTGAAGGCACCTCCGGCAATACGGGTATGGGACTCGCGCTGGCGGCCGTGATCAAGGGTTATAAATGCATTTTCACCACTACCGATAAACAATCCAAAGAAAAAGTGGATATCCTCAAAGCGGTAGGCGCAGAAGTGATTGTTTGTCCCACTAACGTAGAGCCGGATGATCCCCGCTCCTACTATTCCGTGGCACGGCGCCTGTCTCAGGAGATCCCCAATTCTTTCTACATCAACCAGTATGATAACCTGGCCAATCGCCAGGCCCACTACGAGCAAACCGGTCCTGAAATATGGGAGCAGACAGAAGGAAAGATCACCCACCTGGTGGTGGCCACAGGTACGGGCGGCACTATCACCGGCGCAGCACAGTACCTGAAAGAAAAGAACCCGGCCATCCAGGCATGGGCCATCGACAGCTATGGCTCCCTGCTGAAGAAATTCCACGAGACCGGCGAGCTGGATATGAGCGAAGTATATCCCTACATCACAGAAGGCATCGGCGAAGATTTTGTGCCGCAGAACTACGACATGCGCCTGATAGACCGCTTTGAAAAGGTAACCGATAAGGATGGCGCTATCATGGCCCGCCGCATCGCCAAGGAAGAAGGGATATTTGTGGGATATTCCGCCGGCTCTGCCATCTCAGGCCTGCTGCAGCTGAAACAGCACCTGAAACCAACAGACCTGGTAGTGGTGGTGTTCCACGACCATGGCAGCCGGTACGTAGGCAAGGTTTATAATGATCAGTGGATGATGGAACGCGGCTTCCTGGACGTAAAAACCGTGAAGGACATCGTGAACGCCCGCCGCAATCTGCCCCTGGTGACCATCGGCGCAGAAGAAAAAGTAAGCGACGCCATCGCCAAAATGAAGAAATTCGAGATCGAACACATCCCCGTACTGGCCAATAACGAGATCATCGGCGCCGTATCAGAAGGGGGCCTCTTCAGCAGGCTGATAGATGATGTAAACCTGAAAGACGCCCAGGTAAAACAGGTGATGCAACCTGCCTTCCCGCAGGTAGCCATGGAAACGCCTATCGAAAAGCTCTCCGTTTACATCAATAAGGAAAATGGCGCCGTGCTCACCAAAGACGAAAGCGGCAGCTATCACATCGTCACCAAATACGATATTATCCAGGCGCTGGGAAGCTAAGCAGGAGATGGAAGTCCGCACGTACATAGACCAGCTGCAAAATACGGTGCACATCCCTTATCCGCCGCAGCGGATCGTGTCACTGGTGCCCTCGCAGACCGAACTGCTCTACCACCTGGGCCTCGATGCCGAGGTGGTGGGCATCACGAAATTCTGCATCCACCCGGAGCAATGGTTCCGGCACAAAACCCGTATAGGAGGCACCAGGCAACTGCACATAGAACAGATCAAAGCCCTGCAACCAGACCTGGTCATCGCCAACAAGGAAGAAAATGCACAGGAGCAGGTGAGGGCCCTGATGGCAGATTTCCCGGTGTGGACCAGCGACATCCGCTCCCTGCCCGATGCCCTCAGCATGATCCGGGAAATTGGGGTGATCACCGGCCGTGCGGAACAGGCCCTGCAGCTAAGCGCCGACATCAGCCGGGAGTTCAGCCTGCTGAACGAAAGCGTAGCCCGCAGCACCCGTCCGCCGCAGGCCGCCTATTTTATCTGGCGGGATCCCTGGATGGTGGCCGGGGGCGATACCTTTATCCACACCATGCTGGAGGCAGCCGGTTTGCAGAACATCTTTTCCGGTATGCAGCGTTATCCCTCCATCAGCCTTTCCCGGCTGGCCGAAGCCTTTGCTGCGGTACCACCCGCCAGCCAGTTTGTGCTGCTGTCTTCAGAGCCCTATCCTTTTAAGGAAAAGCACATCGGCGAGATCCGTGCCTGTTTGCCCGAGGCCCGGGTATTGCTGGTAGACGGGGAAATGTTCTCCTGGTATGGCAGCCGCCTGCTGGAAGCCCCGGGGTATTTCAGGCAGTTGTTTTCCTGATGGTTTCTTCGTTTTTATTTCGTGCTCTCCGCATCTTACCCTCATCTTCCCTTCGTGTTTTCAATGCGCTTTCTTAGTGTTACTTTCGTGCTATCCACACTAAAAGCGTATACAAGCTTAGGTAAAAGCGCATGATAGTATAGTAAAAGCGCATAAGATCTTCGTAGTGTCTTGCATCCGCACCCCGGTAAACTCCCCGGATAAGTTATAAATATCGTATCGATAACGTATAGATAACGTATCTCTATATAGGGCTACTATATTAGTACTATATGGGTACTATATCTGTACTATATCCCCGGGTTGGGAAGGAGCCGGAGTGGGATCGGGGTGGGAGCAAACTGCATAAAGCGGGCAACCCTTCTGCTGTTGTGCCCGTAAACATATTACAAAGCAACTGTTTATTCTTCCAAAGCATATTTCACACTAAACCTGCAACTTTATGGAAAGAAGGGAGTTCGTCAATAACCTGGGCGTGGTTTTAGCCCTGGCCTGCGCCGGTGGATTAGCCGCCTGTAGTAAGAACAGCGCAGATGCGCCGGGTCCGGGGGGCGGTGGCGGAGGTTTTTCTGCTAACCTGGGGTCTGAATTAACCAACATCGGCGACTATAAGATCGCCGGCGGCGTAATCGTGATCCGGGTGGCTGCGGGCAACACACCGGCTGCTTTCGCCGCGCTCTCCAGCACCTGTACCCATGAGGGCTGCACCGTTGCCAGGTTCAACAGCGCTACCAACCTGGTAGAATGCAATGCGCCCTGCGGCCATGGCAGCCGTTACACTACCAGCGGCGCCGTGAATACCGGTCCGGCAACCGTAGCGCTCGCTCAGAAAACCGTCGCTATCAACGGCAGTACGCTGACTGTAAGTTAAATCGTAAAATTCCAAATCCCAAATTCCAGATTCCAAAGTGGGGAGGTGCCCGGAACAGATTTAATTGATCTGTTTGGCACGGTCTCCTTACTTTGGAATTTGTTTTTCGGGATTTGGAATTTGGATATTGGAATTTGGTATTTGGGATTTGGGATTTGGAATTTGGGATTTACGACTATCTTTGCCCTCCGTAAACAGTAAACAACCAAAAGAATATGGGAAAATACAGAGCCGGCGTATTATTCGGCGAAGAGCTGGAAGCGCTTTATAATGATGCTAAAGCGAACGCATTTGCTATGCCTGCCGTGAACGTGGTGGGAACTAACTCGGTGAACGCAGTATTGGAAACCGCTGCAAAAGTAAACTCCCCGGTGATTATACAGTTCTCCAATGGTGGAGCACAGTTCTTTGCTGGTAAGGGAATGCCGAACGATAAACTGCAGGCAAACATTGCCGGCGGTATCTCCGGCGCCAAACACGTCCATGAAGTAGCCAAATATTACGGTGTACCGGTAGTATTACATACAGACCATGCTGCCAAGAAATGGCTTCCCTGGATAGACGGCCTGCTGGACGCCGGTGAAGCGTTCATGAAACAGAACGGTCAGCCGCTCTACAGCTCCCATATGCTGGATCTGTCTGAAGAGCCCCTGCACGAGAACATCGAAATCTCTCATAAATATTTTCAGCGGATGAATAAACTGGGTATGTCCATCGAGATCGAACTGGGCGTAACCGGTGGTGAAGAAGATGGTGTAGACAATACCGGTGTTGAAAACTCCGCTTTGTACACCCAGCCTGAAGATGTGAACTATGCGTACGAAACACTGAGCCAGGTAGGTTCCCGCTTTACAGTGGCTGCCGCTTTCGGTAACGTACACGGTGTTTACTCTCCCGGTAATGTGGAACTACGTCCGGAGATCCTGAAGAACAGCCAGGAATTCATCCAGCAGAAGCATAAAACAGCTGCCAAACCCGTATACTACGTGTTCCATGGCGGTTCCGGCTCTCCCAAGCACCAGATCAGCGAAGCCCTGGGTTACGGCGTGATCAAGATGAATATCGATACCGATATGCAGTGGGCTTTCTGGGAAGGCGTGCACGATTACTACGAAGCTAAAAAGGATTATCTGCAGGCACAGCTGGGCAACCCCGAAGGCGCGGATAAACCCAACAAAAAATACTACGATCCCCGTGTATGGCTGCGCAAAGGCGAAGAAACCTTTGTTAAGCGTCTCGAGGAAGCATTCACTGATCTGAATTGTATTAACAGGAATGCGTAAATAAAGTTATCAGCGGTTGGCGGTTAGCTGTTAGGGTTGGCTATAATTTATCTGGTGCTTAATATAAAGTTAAGAACTGAAAGCTAACGGATCACGGCTAACAGCTGGCAGCTAAAAGCATTGCTCCCGCCCCGGTTATTCGCCGGGGCTTTATTATTCAACAAACAACATATATAAAACCCCTACCCTATATATTGGTTTTCAATTTCTTTTCATGTAATATTGCGGACGGAAAAAGTGTGTGTGAATTTAATTCGTATCTTGCACCACTATTTTTTAACCTAACGAAAAAATATGTCTAGCTGGTTTAAGCGCATTAAGCAGGGCATTTCAACGTCTACTAGTGAAAAGAAGGAAGCACCGGACGGATTATGGCACAAATGTCCTAATTGTAAGAAAACCACCACTGTAAAAGACCTGCGGGAACATTTCTACGTTTGCGATAAGTGTAATTACCACAATCGTATCAATTCTGCAGAATATTTTGAGATCATATTTGATGAAAACCAGTACGAGGAGCTTTTTCCGAACATCTACCCGAAAGATCAGCTGGGATTCCAGGACCTGAAGCCCTATGCAGATCGTTTGAAAGACGCGCAGAAACGCTCAGGCCTGAAAGATGCCATGCGGGTAGGCGCAGGTAAAGTACTGGGAAACAACCTGGTGGTTGCCTGTATGGATTTCGCCTTCATCGGCGGCTCGATGGGCTCTGTAGTGGGTGAAAAGATCGCAAGGGCCATAGACCATTGCATTGCACATAAAATGCCGTTAATGATCATCTCCAAATCAGGGGGCGCGCGTATGATGGAAAGCGCCTTTTCCCTGATGCAGATGGCCAAAACATCCGCCAAGCTTACACAGCTGGCCAATGCAAAGCTGCCCTATATCTCCCTGATGACAGATCCCACCACGGGTGGCGTAACCGCCTCCTATGCCATGCTGGGTGACCTTAACATCGCGGAGCCGGGTGCGCTCATCGGATTTGCCGGTCCCCGTGTGATCAAGGAAACGATCAAGAAAGACCTTCCCGAAGGTTTCCAGAGCGCCGAATTCCTCCTGGAACACGGCTTCCTCGACTTCATCGTTGATCGCAAGGAGCTCAAGCAAAGGTTGGCCAACATTTTGCAGCTTTTCAAGAACTAGTACAAAAACCAATAATGAATAATTAATAATTAAGGATTAAGACACCAGCCACAATTTAGCGCCGGGATAATCGTGTCACTCCGGCCACCTGGACACTGATGATTAATTCTTAATTATTAATTGTTAACGAATGTAACCCCATAAAGTTTTAAATGGCAGAATTAAAGAACAGATCGGCTTATTTTGAGTATGCAATAGAAGATAAATATATTGCAGGGATCGTATTGACCGGTACGGAGATCAAGTCTATCCGCGCCGGGAAAGTAAGCTTTAATGATGCCTTCTGCTATTTTTCAAAAGGTGAGCTGTGGGTGAAAAGCCTGCATATCGCCATCTATTCTCATGGTACCTATGCCAACCATGATCCGCTACGCGAGCGCAAGCTCCTCCTGACTAAAAGAGAGCTGCGCAAAATGGAGAATAAACTGAAGGAAAGGGGCTATACCATCGTTCCCCTGCGCATCTTTATCACAGAAAAGGGACTGGCCAAAATGGAAATTGGCCTGGGTAAAGGTAAGAAGCTGCATGACAAACGCGAAAGCATTAAGCAAAGGGAAACCGAAAGGGAGATCCGGCGATACGTGAAATAAGCGCCGGGAATGCAAACTATAAACCACAACCGTTCATGCGTAATTATGCATGGCTGACAACAGCCGTTATCCTATTCCTCTTTACCTCCTGCAAGTCAGGCGAAAAACTCTTTAACCAGGGCCGTTATGACGACGCGGTAGCCGCCTTCGTCAAAAAACTGCAACGCAAACCACAGGATGCCGTTGCCCTGCAGCTGCTGCCTAAAGCTTACGAACAATCCATCCGTACACATGAAGACAAAGTGAATGGCTACCTCCGTTCAGACAACCCGCTCAAATGGGAATCCGTAAGACGCGAATACCGCTCACTGCAACGCCTGTATGATATTATATACGCCTCTCCCGCTGCACAGAAAGTAGTACAACCCAAAGACTACCGCGATGCCATCACAGGCGCCCAGGAAAGCGCTGCCCAGGTAAGGTATGAACGCGGCATGGAACTGCTGGACCGCGGCGATAAAGCCAGCGCCCGCGACGCCTACGAAGAATTTGCCGCCGCGCTTAAAATGGTGAGCAACTACCGTGACGCCCGTCAGCGCATGGACGAAGCCTTTGCGCTGGGCACCGTGAACGTACTGGTAAGCCGTATAGACGTACGCAGCCCTTACTACCAGTTCAGCGCAGACCAGTTTCGCGATGCCCTGGTACGTAACCTTCAGCAGCGCAGCATCAACCGTTTTGTAAAGTTCACGGATGAACGGTTTGCCAAAAATGATGACATCCGCCCGGATGAATACCTGGAAATGCAGTTCTATGATTTTGAAGTGGGCCAGACCTATGTAGACCGCCTCCAGCGCGAAGTATCGAAAGAGATAGAAACCGGTTCTGTAAAAGATACCAGCGGTAAAGTCATTAAAAAATATCAGACCGTAAAAGCCACTATCTATATCGTTAAAAAGACCGTAGTGTCCCGCGGCCTGCTGGACTACCGCATCATTGATGTGAACAATAACCGTGTATTGCGCCAGGACCGTATTCCCGGCAGCTACACCTGGTTGAACCAGGTAGGTACTTTCCGCGGCGATGAACGCGCCCTCAGCGATGAAGACAAACGCCAGATGGGCGGCGTAGACGCCCCTCCACCCCCGCCACAGGAACTGTTCATGCTCTTTACCCGTCCCATTTACGACCAGCTGGCCAGAGACCTGCAGAGTTTTTACAGCCAGGTGAATTGAGTTTGACGTTTGAGGTTCGTTGGATGTTGGTAGCTTAAATTGGTAGCACGCCTACTATTATGAACCCGCAACCTTCAACGAACCTCCAACCTTAAACTTCCAACCTCACACTTTAAGTTGTCTTAAATATTTTTTTAAATTGTTAAATTTGTTAATATTGTACCCAAATTAATCGGGAAAGAGCCCGAGGGACATATTCGAGTAAACTGAACGGTGCACCCGGATTTCGTAGTATAGACAGCCTTTTGTTAACAGGTAAAATATTGCCCCTCAAACTACTAACCCTGTACCTATACCCTATTTGCCTATGGTCAACTGTTACCCACGCAAGTACCATTATTGCTTTTCTATTCTATTTGCCGCATGCCTGGCCTGTTGCGCATGGGTGGCCAAAGCAAGCGACAAAGATTCCCTGCAGCGCCTGCAAACGGTAATGGCAGAACGACTGGCCTATAACCTGCTGGAAAGCCGCAGCTTCCCTGAAATAGACCGCCAGCTCTCCGTACAAAACTTTGCCGCGCCGGAAGCTCCGCTGTTCACTGATAACTATCTGCAGCGCATCTACCCCAGCGATTCCAGTACCAACAGCTACCGCGAACAGGCAAGGGCTGAGTTCATGAAAATGGATAAAGAGAACCGGTATAGCAGCGCGCTTTCTCCGGACGATCTCAATGAACTGCCCATAGGGCTTTCCCGCACCGTGGGCAATACCACCGTTAAGATAGCCGTTAGCAACGCCATCTTCCACCCTAGCTATGCAGAGCTGACCGTATACGCCAAAATGGAGATCCCCCAGGAACCCAGGGAGATATTCTTTGGAATAAAAGGCATTAAGCTGTCGTATGACGGCGGTATCCTGGGAGACGCCAAACTGGTGCTGCTGGGCGATGTACCCATCCGTATCAACGGCGGTACAGCCGCCATTGTGCTGAAAGGCGGTATGAATATGGAAACAGGGCAGGGCCTGGACCTTACCTATGTTACCATGGACTGTAACGGCTTTAAAGAGCTGGGGATCTCCGCAGAAATCGCATTTCCGCGCACCATGCTGGTGCCGCTGAAACCGGATGGCGAGCGGAATGAAGACAGCAAAGCCCTGGTATCTGCCCCGTTTAACACCGTGGTGGCCGACTGGAATGATATTCTCGTCAACATCAGCCTTCCCTCCTTTGAAATAGCGCCGCTCAAAGGCGTTGGTTTTCATATAGGCAAGGCCGTATTTGACGGCAGTGATATCCGCAATACACCAGACATCGTATACCCGGCAGGGTATGAACAGCAATATATGCCGGCGGAAAACCCAAACCTCTGGCGCGGCGTATACGTGGAAGACCTGCAGGTGATACTGCCCAAACAGTTCGCCAAACGCGGCGAAAACGGCAAGCGCGTCAGCTTCGGCGCCACGCATATGATCATTGACAACAACGGTCTCACCGGCTCCTTCTTTGCCAATAACATACTGCCGGATGGTACGGCCTCCGGCTGGAAGTTCACGGTAGACCGCTTCAATATAGACCTGCAGGCCAACCACCTGGTGGGCGCAGGTTTCAGCGGCATGGTGGGTTTACCCGTAGCCAAAGATCCCCTGGGTTATACCGCAGTGATCACTGCAGACAATGAGTATATCCTGAAACTAAGCACGCTGAATACCTTAAGCTTCAGCGTATGGGCGGCCAAATGCGAACTGGAACCCAATTCCTGGGTACAGCTGAAACTTGCCGATGACCGCTTTCAGCCGGAAGCCATGCTGCATGGCCGTTTGGGCATATCTGCCTCCAGGAACGGGGAGGATGGTAAGGCAATCGCCACCTTCAAAGGCATCGTTTTTAAAGATCTGCATCTGCAAACCAACGCGCCTTATCTCAGCGCCAGTTACTTTGGATATAAAGCGGAAAACACCGTTTCCAACTTCCCTGTTTCTATCAATGAAATAGCCCTCCGCACACAGGGCAACCAGGCAGACCTGATCTTTGGTATCCGCCTGAACCTGATGCAGGGCAACTTTGGCGGTGATACCAAAATTGCGCTGGCAGGATCTTTCGATGAAAGTAAAGGACTGCAGACCTGGAAATTTGACAAGCTGAAACTGGAAGAAATTGCCATCAACGCCAAGATTGCGAATACACTGAAGATAGCCGGGAGGATCAAGATCTACGATGATGATCCGGTATATGGCGATGCTATCAGCGGACAGGTGGCTGCAGACTTCCTGGATGATAAGATCAAAATAGAAGCCCGCGCCATGTTCGGTTCCAAGGAATTCCGCTACTGGTACGTAGATGCCAAAGCCGATCTCGGGCTGGGCATCCCGCTGGTACCGCCTGTGAACATACAGGGCTTTGGCGGCGGCGCCTATTATCATATGAAGAAGCAGGGCGTGGATATGATGGCCTCTCCCACCGGTGTGAACTATGTGCCCGATGAGAATACCGGTCTTGGTATCAAGGCGGCAGTACTGTTCAACATCGCGAAAAAAGAAGTGGTGAACGGCGAAGTATCTTTTGAAGTGGCCTTTAACAACAGCGGCGGTATCAACTTCATCGGCTTCTACGGTTTTGCCAAAGTGCTGGCCGCATTACCAGGCGTTGGCAATATGCAGGAGCACATGAGTAAAGCCTTTACCAAGTTGGGTGAGGCGGAAGCCAGTGCCATCAGTAAGCTGGGCGGCACAGGTGAAAAACTGCAGGCGCTGAAAGTTTCCAACCCTTCTGCCGCGGCAGAAAGCGTGGCGGGCGATTCCTATAAAGTAGGAGAAGTAGGCCTTTCCGCATATGTAGGTATACAATATGATTTTACCCAATCTACTTTCCATGCCAATTTCGATATCTACCTGAACGTAGCCGGTGGCATGCTCACCGGTACCGCCAGCGGCAACCGCGCCGGATGGGCAGTGATACATGTGGCGCCCGGCGAGTGGTACTTCCATATGGGTACGCCTACCAATCGTTTAGGCGTGAAGTTTGGCGTGGGCAGCATCTCTATCAAAACAGGCGCCTACATCATGGTGGGCGATAAAATACCGGGCTCCCCTCCCCCTCCGCAGGAAGTAGCAGACATACTGGGCGTGGAATTGCAGGAGCTGGATTATATGCGCGACCTGAACGCCCTGGGCGATGGCCGCGGCTTTGCCTTCGGCGCCAACCTCAGCGTAGAAACCGGCGACCTCACCTTCCTGATACTGTACGCCAACTTTAAATGCGGCGTTGGTTTCGACATTATGCTGAAAGACTATGGCGATGCACATTGTAAAGGCAGCAACGAAAAGATCGGTATAGACGGATGGTATGCTAACGGTCAGGCCTATGTGTACTTACAGGGTGAAGTAGGCGTTAAAGTGAACCTGGCATTTATCAAAGGCCGCTTCCCCATCATTTCCGGTGCGGCAGCGGTACTGATGCAGGCCAAGCTGCCCAACCCCACCTGGATGAGGGGGTATATGGCCGTGAAGTTTAACATACTGGGCGGATTGGTTAGCGGCAACATGCGAATGAAAGTAACCATCGGCAATGAATGCGAAATAGTAACCGGCACCAATAGTCCGATTGATGTTAAGATGATAGCAGATCTTACGCCTGCGGATAACAGTAATGAAGTGGATGTATTCGCAGCTCCGCAAACCGCGTTTAACATGCGCATTGGCCAGACCTTTGAAATAGAAAACGATGCAGGTACCAAAACCTACCGCGCCAAACTGGAATCATTTACAGTAACCGATAATGGCCAACCCATACCGGGCCGCCTGGAATGGAACGCCAACAATGATGCGGTGACCTTTTATTCAAAAGAAGTGCTGCCCACCAAACGTACGCTCAAAGCAGCCGTTAAAGTAACGTTTGAAGAACTGCAGGGCGGTACCTGGCAAACCGTATACATGGATGGTAGGAAAAGCGAGGAAGAAAAGACGGTGACCTTTACCACCGGCACTGCTCCTGACTTTATCCCGCTCACGAATATCGCTTACTGCTACCCCGTTGTAAACCAGCGCAACTACTTTAAAGATGAACTTGACCGTGGTTACATTGTGCTGCAACGCGGACAAAGCTACCTGTTCGATAACCGCTGGCAGTACGAGATACGCTTCTTCTCCAATGGCGCCAGCGCAGGTAAACAGCCCATGCAGTACGATGTGGATCAGCAGCGGATTGACTTCCGCATGCCTGTCTTGCAGACAAGCACGAGATACAGCTTTGACCTGATCGCCATTCCGCCGGGCGTTGACGCCAGTCAGCAGGAAGTAGTGGCCTACGCCAAACAGGATGCAGGCGAAGACGGTGAGATCATCGTACGCAGCAACAAAGCAGGTAATGTAAGCAGGGGCGATGTTACCAAATCACTCCTGGGCTACGACTTCCGTACCAGTAAGTACGGCACCTTCGCCGCTAAGGTCAACAGCATTTCCACACAGCGCAGTCTTGCGGGCAATGTATTGCCTGATGTGATAGACCTGCGGGCAGAAGTGGGGCAGCATGAAGACTTTGACGTTCCCGAACTTACCGGTAGCGCCTACACGGCATACACACCGCTGGTGAACACCAGCGCCATCACAGACGATGTGTACTTTACCACCGACATTGAACCGGTGATGTATAAAGATTACCCGCTGAACCAGGAAATTAAGATCACTTACCGTGATACAGACACGCTGGGTATTGTGCCGCGCAAAGCCATCAGCATACTGAGCAGCTACCTGGCAGAATCAGCCACCGGTGCCGTGAACGGCTGGTCGAAAATAATGATGCCCTATATCTATAACCTGCCCTTATACTATAAACAGGACTTTACCGATCTGCAGTACCAGGTGGTGAACCGCTACCTTGGTACGCCGATGCAGGAACGGTTTGCGGGGCTGATCATGGGACACTATCCCTACATCCGCTACGGCAAATACAAGGTGGAATACCAGTACCTGCTGCCGGGCGGACAAAAAGGTACCCGTGCCGTATACGAATACATGAACCCGATCAAGTAACCTATGATGCGAAGAGCTATGCAATGGAAGCACCTGCTGTATACCTGTTTATTCGTTGTATGTGCCTTACAGGTGCAGGCCCAGCGGAAAGACACGGCTAAGATAAAAGTGATGGCCACGGTGAGTAAGAACAGGGGCATCCTGCTGCGCTGGGCCGTGAACACATCAGGCGCCTGGAAGCTGAGCAACCAGTACGGTTTCCAGCTGCTGCGATATACCGTGCTGCGCGATGGCAAATTGCTGGCGCAGCCGGAGATGAAGGTATTGTCTTCCGTACCGCTCAAACCCAGGCCATTACCGGAGTGGGAACAACTGGCACAACAGGACAACTATGCAGCCGTGATTGCACAAGCCATCTACGGAAAAGATTTCCAGGTGAGCGCCGGCGACAACAGCGGCATTGCGAAGATCATTAACCAGTCGCAGGAACAGGAGCAGCGTTTCGCACTCTCCATGTATGCGGCAGACAACTCTTTCGAAGCAGCCAAACTGGCCGGCTGGGCATGGGAAGATCAGACAGCACAGTCCAACGAAAAATACCTGTACCGGCTTCGTTCTCTCATTCCCGTTAACCGTCTCCGCCTCGACTCCGCCGGTGTGTTCATCGGCATGAGTAACCTGCAGGAATTGCCCAAACCGCCGGACCTGGGCGGCATCTTCGGCGACAGGAATGTGATACTGAGCTGGGACTACAGCCTGCTGAAAAGCTATTATAATTCCTGGATAGTAGAAAGATCTGCAGACGGCGGCAAAACCTTTGAAAGGGCTTCATCGCTGCCGGTGACCAACTTCAATGAGAAAGAGAAGAAGGCATCTCCCAGGATGTATTTTATTGACTCGCTGAAAGACAATACCACCGTATACTATTACCGCATCAGGGGTATCTCGCCGTTCAATGAAACCGGTCCGCCTTCAGACACTGTTTTCGGTAAAGGCAGAAGCCTCCTGGCTTATGTGCCCAACATCCGCTCCAGCAACGTTGACGAAAAAGGCGCCATGGAGCTGAACTGGGAATTTGAGCAGGCAGGCAATAAACTCATTAAAGGCTTTACCCTTAACCAGGGCCCGACTGCCAACGGTCCCTTTACCACAGTACTGAAGGATATAGCGCCGGAACAGCGGAGCCTTGTTTACAACAACCTGAACGCAACCAATTACTTTACCATAACGGCAGTGGCCAGGGAAGGAGCGTCTACTACCTCCTTCCCCGTACTGGTGCAGCCGGTAGACTCTGTTCCACCCACAGCGCCTACGGGGCTGGCGGGCACCATAGACAGCAACGGTGTGGTGCTGCTTATCTGGAAAGCCAATACCGAAAAAGACATTCTCGGCTATAAGGTATTCCGCGCCAATAACCTGGGTGATGAGCTCTCGCCGCTGGTAGACTCTGTATACGCAGCGCACAGCTTCCGCGACTCGGTGGTGATCAAATCGCTGAACAGCCGTGTGTACTATGCAGTCACCGCGTTTGACCAGCGTTATAACCAATCTGCCCTTTCTGCCGTGATAGAGATAAAGAAGCCGGACGTTATCCCGCCCTCCTCACCCATCTTCACGGATTACAAGGTGGTGAACGGCGTGGTATACCTGAACTGGGTGCCCTGCCGCGATGAAGATGTGGCCATGCACCTGCTGTACCGCAGGCATATAGATACCGCCCAGACCAACTGGCAGCCCATTGCTACGTTTGAGCAGCCTGCCAGTCATTATGCAGACAGGCAGGCCATACCCGGGCAGCAGTATGCGTACATCATCCTGGCTAAAGACAGCAGCGGACTGGAATCCAAACCCGCGCAGCCGGTAACGGTTACGGTGCCTCCCAATATGGGGAAGATCGCTATAAAGTCGTTTAATGCGGCTGTTAACCGCCAGGAACGTTACATAGAGCTTTCCTGGAATGACAACCTCGAAGATGTGCAGGAATACCAGCTGTACAAAGGCGAGAAAGGTGGCAACGTTACCCTCTGGAAAGTGTATAACGGCAAACCGAAACGAATCACCGACGAACAGATAAAGATCAATACGACTTACGTGTACGGCATAAAGGCAGTACTGAAGAACGGCGCGCAAGGCATCTATAAAACTATAGACGTAATGTATTAACTATGAAAAGATTTTTACACCGCATACTTTTTTTGCTGCTGACATTGTTTACCCTTACGGCCCACGCGCAGACACTGGGCCAGTACGAAGCCAAAATAGATGTGGAGATCTGGGATGGCGTGGATAACCACAGCGGCAGATGTACCAACAAGTACGACATCTATTTTCTCTTCGCAGGCTCTACCACAGAAAACCAGGTGGCGTACCAGGATCTGAACCCCATTGGTACCACATCCAGGTACTTTACACATACTTACAGCTTTGCAGCCAACCGCACCTTGCAGACCATGCGCATATGGGGTACCCGGGAGTGGAGAAATGCCATCAGGTGCAGGGGTAATAACGAACGCAGAGACTATACTATCCCCGCCAGTTATAAGAATTGCTATTATGAATATACCAACGGCAAAATACCGCAATGGGGCAACTGGGTGCGGGTAAATATCTATCCTAAATCCATTCTCATCACCAGGGTGGGCGGCGTGACCGAGCTGCCTTCAGACAGCAGGATCACCCTGGCCGCTACCTATGGGTTTCCTGCTTCGGTATACAACTGGGAGTATTCTACCAACGGAACCACCTGGACCAGCTTTCCTGCCGCTTTCCAGACAGGCGACCGCAGCAGCTTTTCTGCCAACGATCTGTTCGGGGCCAATGCAGATAATATCCTGGGCCGTAATGTGTTTATACGTATCCGTTACAGCGGCTGTTATGGCGCAGACAGATATTCAGACATCGTTACGCTCAGCACCAGGCTGACGTCTCCGCGTATAACCAGCGCGCCTGGTAAAACTGTTACCTGCGCCGGTGATAACGACGGAAGTGTGAAGATCTATTTTGATCGGGCCTTAAAAATCAATGAGCAGCTAAGCATCTTCCTCACCAAACCATCAGAACCGGGATGGACAGACGGTATGTACAGCATTACCTCCCTGGCTGCCGACAATAGCGTTACGTGGCCGTCGGTACTATCGCCCGGCACCTATGAAATCAGCCTGCAGGGTAAATACCCTGACGCAGGGACCGCCACTATTGCCAACACGAGCGCTCACCGAAGATCCTTCACAGTGAATGCACCGCTTCCCGTTCGCTTCTCTGAAGCAGGCAGACGGCAGATCAGCTGCTTTGGGGGTAACGACGGCGCCGTCAGCATTAACGCTTCCGGCGGAACAGGCGATTATACACTGTGGTACAGCAGCAATAACGATCCTGTACCCAGGTCATTGACTTTTAACAGCGCCACCGCTACCCTCTCCGGGCTGCGGGAAGGTACCTATACCATCACTATGCGGGATGGCAACAACTGTTACGAAAAGAATGCCAACGGAACTGAAAAGCAACTGGTCGTCACACTGGGGCAGCCGGCAGCGGCGCTCTCAATAGACATTGCAAATACATTTGAACCTACCGCCTTCGGGTATACGAATGGTTACATTACCGCCGTGATCAATGGGGGTACAACCCTCCCGGACGGCTCCTACCATATTACCTGGCGGCGCTCAGACGGCAGCCTGGTAACACCCCTTAACGGGCCCACGGGCTCCGGTTACAGCAGCCGGGCGGAAAATCTTGGTGCAGATACGTACACGCTCACCGTTACAGATGCCAATCATGCCGGGGCAACCAGCGGTAGCGCCACCTGTATGGCTACTGCTACCGTGGTGCTGAACCAGCCGCCTTTACTGGAAGTAAACACGTCCATCACAGACAGCATTCTCTGTAACGGCGACAGCAATGGTACGATCAGCGCCAGCGCCAGGGGTGGTAAACCCTTCACTACCGGCGCCGGGTATACGTACGAATGGTACCAGGTAAGCGGCGGTACGCCAACGGCCATCGGCCAGACCAGCGCAACAGCCGGCAACCTGGCCGCAGGTACTTACCAGGTAAAGATCACGGATGCCAATAGCATAGAGAAATGGTCCGATCCTGTTGTGCTGATAGATCCGGGTCAGCTGCAGATCCATTTCACCGAAACACCCGCCACTTGTTATGGCGGCAGCAATGGCGCTGTAAGCGCACTTGTAACAGGCGGTACACCTGCCTTCGCGTACAGCTGGAGCACCGGCAGCCAGTCGGCAGCTATCAGCAACCTGCCATCCGATGCCTATACCCTGACGGTAACAGACTACCACGGTTGCCGGGTTACGGATATCGCCCTGGTAAGGCAGCCTTCTGCCGCACTGGAGATTGCCACACCCACTATTATCTACCCGCGCGCATTCGGTTATACAGACGGCAGTATCAGGCTGCTGCTACGCGGCGGCACGCCATTGGCGGGCGGCGCTTACAATATTACCTGGCGCCGGGCAGACGGCACCGTGCTTACAAGCCACAGCAGCCAGGTGGTAAGCAGCGGCTATGAGCACCTGCTGAGCAACCTGGGGGCGGGCGATTATACCATCACCGTTACAGACGCCAACTATACAGGTCCTGATCCCAATATGCAAAGCTGTATTGCTATCGCCACCTTTACGCTTACAGAGCCCCCTGCCCTGACAGTGAACATCAGTGAAAAACACTACGTTTCCTGTAAGAATGATGCAGATGGCATACTGTATGCCACAGCAGCCGGCGGCGTTCCCATCAGCGGCGCTTTGCCCTACCAGTTTGAATGGTATAAGAAGGATGGCGCCGTATTCAATGCCATCGGTCAGACTACCGATACGGCCCGCGGACTGACAACGGGCACGTACAAGGTGATCATTACCGACTGGAACAATATTTCCAAAGAGTCTGATACCTTCCTGCTGGCTGAACCCGACCTGTTAACCGTGCAGCTGCAAACCCGCGCGGTAAGCTGTAACAGCGGCAACGACGGCTTTGTAAAATCCACCGTGAGCGGTGGTACACTGCCCTATAGCTGGTCATGGAGCAACGGCGATACTACACCGGATATACTGGATCAGCCAGCCGGTAATTACAGCCTGCTGCTGATGGATGCCCATGGATGTATACAGCAGCCCTCCGCCATCATTACGGAGCCTGCAGATCCGCTGGCGATCACCGCGGTAACCACAGCAGATCCGCTGGCCTACGGCTATACCGACGGATCGGTGACCGTCACACTGAAAGGCGGCACACCCGCTCCTGACGGCAGTTACAGCGTACAATGGCTGGACGCCAATAACCAGGTGCTCACCCAGCATACCGAATCCATTACCGCAAACGGTTATGTTACCAAACTGGAAAACGCAGGTAACGGTAGTTATACCTTGCAGGTAAAAGATGCACAATTTGCGCTTTCCACCAACAACAGCACCAATGGCTGTTATGTAACGGCCAGGTATACACTGACAGAACCGCCACTGTTGAAAGTGAACATCACGGAACACCGGTATGTATCCTGCAACGGCGACAGCGACGGGCAACTGGCCGCACATGCCAAGGGCGGTATTCCGCTCAGTGGCGGCCTGCCTTACAGGTACCAGTGGTTCAGCGTAAACAATGGTACGCTTACCAGCATTCCGCAAACAGACAGTATCATTACCGGCATGCCTGCGGGCAGCTACCTGGTAAGGGTAACAGACTTCAATAACATTACCCGCTCATCAGATACCTTCCGGCTGCAGGAGCCCGGAAAACTGCTGGTTGATTTCAATACCACCGCTGTTTCCTGCGCCTCCGGCCAGGATGGTAAAGCCACCGCCATTGTGAGCGGCGGTACAGCGCCCTTCCACTATGAGTGGACCAGCGGCGATACTACCAGCAGCATTTCCAATATCACAGAAGGCACCTACCTGGTATTTGTAAAAGACGCACATGCTTGCGAAACCCAGAACCAGACAGATATCTATATACCCGGCGGCATCGTGATCGATGCAGATATTAAAGCGCCTACCTGCAACGGTTACTGCGACGGCTATATTAAAACGGGCATCAGCGGTGGTGTGCCCCCCTACCGCTATTCATGGAGCAACGGGCAAAGCGGTACTGAACTGAACAACCTATGCGCAGGCAGATATACCATTACCATCATAGACGCCAATAACTGTACACGTATACAAACCTTTAACCTGCCGGATCCTGCGCCTTTACAGGTACAATTGGGACCTGACAGAACCCTTTGCAATGGCCAGGTGTGGACGGCGAATGCCGCCATTGCAGATCCGCAGGCCAAGTATGCATGGGGTGGTAGTCCGGCCTTCCAGGGCACTGCCGCACAGGCAGCGCTCAGCAAAACAGGTACTTACTGGGTCAGCGTTACAGACAGCAAAGGTTGTCTGGGCAGCGACACCATCCGCATCAGTCAGAACAACGTGGATATTTCGGCGGAGTTTGTTGCAGCCACCCAGGTATTCCGCAACGAAAACGTCTTACTGATCAACATCAGCAAACCTGTACCCGAAAAGATAGAATGGGTAATACCCACCAACCGGAACATTACCGTACTGCAGAATACACCACTGCTGGCGGAACTGCGCTTTGCAGACACCGGCGTATATACTATCCAGTTACGTACCGGTGTAGGAGATTGTGAAAAGTCGTACTCCAAGCAGATCACGGTACTGCAGCAGGAAGCCTTCGCACAGCCGGGCGGTGCACAGGAGCCCTTTATCCGGGCTTTTGAAATACTGCCCAATCCCAATACCGGGCAATTCAACGCGCACATCGTGCTGGATAAAACATCGGAGATAAGGCTGCGCCTGTTCAACATCATCAGCAACCAGCTGGTAAATGATCGCAAGGAAAGTCCTTCGGCACAGTTCAATGTAGGATACCAGCTCAACGTTACGGCGGGGGCTTACCTCCTGCTGCTGGAAACGCCGATGGGCCATGCGATCAGGAAGATCATCATCACTCAATAAACACTAAACGAAGATACCGGTGACAGCTAAACGCAGCATACTAACGGCAATCAGCATATTACTCTGTATAATATGCCATATGGCTGTGGCGCAGCAATATCCTGTAAAGGTACAGGTGCAGACCCTTCAGCCTGTTTCCGCCCAGCTCAGCAACCTGTATACCGGCACCCAGGCCCGGATGTTGGTCACACTGATCAATACCGACCTTCAGAAACCTGTGCTGCGCGTCCGGCTCCGCCTCAATATCAAAGGCACCACCGTTGCCCTGCGTAACCGCGACTATGGCTATTACCCCGAGATTGCGCTGGATGCAGGCATACCGGTGCAGTTGTCGCTGAACGACCTGGCGCCGTATTTCAATATAGAGAACATGGAAGTATCCGGCGTGCCCCGCCAGCAGCTGGCGCAGAGCGGCAAACTGCCGGACGGTTTCTATAACTTTTGTGTGGAAGTGGTAGAAGTGAACAGCGGACAGCTGGTGAGCAATGCCAAACAGGGTTGCGCACCGCCGGTGTGGATCAGTACCAGCGAACCGCCCCTGCTGAACCTCCCGCGGAAAGGCGAATCAGTAGCCTTCCGCGAACCGCTGAATATCGTCTTTAACTGGACACCCAGGCATATGGGCAGTCCCAATGCCGCTTTCCAGACCGAATATGAATTTACACTGGTAGAATTGTGGGATAATGGCGTGCTGCCTGAAGCGGGTTTCAGTACCATGCCTCCCCTCTATCAAACCACTACTCCCGCCACTACCCTGCTGTACGGCCCTGCAGAACCACCACTGCTGCCGGGTAAACGTTATGCCTGGCGCATTCGTGCAAAAGCTAAACAGGGTGTTGATGATTTTGACGTGTTCCTGAATAACGGATATAGTGAGATTTTTTATTTCACGCTGCAGGAAGATTGTCAGCCGCCGCAGCAACCGGTAGCCACCGTACAGGATGGCCGCATCTCCATTAACTGGCTGCCGCAGCCCAAAATGTTTGAGTACGTGGTGGAATACCGCGAACAGAACAAGACTAACGCGGAGTGGTTCAACGTAAAAACCGGCAACACCAGCGTAATGATCTACGATGCAGTGCCAGGCCGTAAATATGAATACCGTGTAGGCGGCTCCTGCTCCCTTGGCAGCCAGACCATGGGCGAGCTCCATGGCTTTACCGTACCCTCCCGCGATACCAGCCGGAACAAAAACTGTGGCCTGCTGCCAGACATTAAGCTGGCCAACCAGACCCCCATACAGGCACTGCAGCCCGATGACCAGATCATGGCAGGCGACTTCCCCGTAAGGCTGCTACAGGTAAAAGGCGCAGGATCTTTCAGCGGCTACGGCTATATCACTATTCCCTTCCTGGGCTACAACCGGTTGAAGGTGAAGTTTGATAATATAACGGTGAATACCGACAGGCAGCTGATCGGCGGGGTGATCATGACCACGTTTGACCCGGTGGAAAGGCAGGTGGTAAAGGTAGACAGCGTGGTAACCGCATTCTCCAACCTCGCCGGGGTGATTAACGACCTGGTACGCCTTGCCATTGACGAGGATATCAGCACACTGCAACCCCTGATCGACAGCATGCGGGAGGCCATCAAGGAAGATCTGCCGGAGCCGCTGCAGACCCGCGCATCTACAGCGCTCGACAACATGGAGCAAGCCAAGAAGGCTTATGACGAAGCCAAATCCGACTATGAAAACGCAGCTACACCCGAAGAAAAAGCCAAAGCCAGGGAAAAAATGGAACAGAGCGGAAAAGCTTACCAGGCGGCGCAGGATGAACTGAAGGCAGTTGAAAAAGAAAAAGCCGGCTTCCTGAAGGACTACGCCAATATTATCCGGAAGGCGCTAAAACAGATCATGCAGGAATACAAAGATTCGATACAGCAGCAGCGGGACGCCAAACGTCAAAAGGAAAGCGCTTTAGGATTCAGCGAAGGCACGGCAGACAGCATGAACAGCGACACCCTGGCCACGGAGGAATACCTGGAGGAAGTAGATGCGGCAGCAATACTGATGCCTGAAACCATCAGCAAACTGAACGCCTATTACGCGGAAGAGTTCAGGACCAACCGTTTTGAGCTGGCAAGGCTGCTGGCCGAATCCAATGATAACGAAGAAGGAGCCGCCCGCTTATCAGAAGAATTGAAAAAGGGCGCAGCCACGCTTGGCAAATACATTTATGAAGAAAAGAACAAAAAGACTCCTGAACAGGAGATCATTACCGGTGTAAAAGAAGCGATCTACATACACCTGGAAAATGTGTTAATCGAAAAAGTTTACAAATGATGAAACATTTCTGCCTCTTCATAGCATTACTTGCCTGTACCCTGGCTTCAAAGGCAGCCCCCGCCGAAGGGGACTCATCATGGTTCAGCTACATGAAGGAATGCGCCCACTACGGGCAACACCAGCTTCATGCACTTATTGAACAGAACAACATCAACAAACGCGAAGGAAAAATCGCAGCGAACAACTATGTAGTTGACTTTTCAGGAATGGAACCGCTTAACGGCGGTATAAGTGCTCCCTTCAATGATTACACCAGCATACTGGGAAAAGGCGACTATAAGGGTAACGACAAACTGGACGCAGCTACCTTGCAGACCCTTAATAAACATCTGCAGGAACTGAATGATGGCACAGGTCCGGATATTTACGTAGCAGTGAACCTGCGCCTGGGCCTTATCATTAACACCCGGCAGATAAGCGGCAGCTATGCCGATGTTGCATATGGTTCTACGGGCATAAAGGTACAATGGCAAAACCGCAGCGAGGTGGTGGCGAACCACGACGCTATCCGCACCTATTTCGTGAATGAAATGAACAAGGCCGCTAATGACGATAATTATGTATTGTTCACATGGGGCAAGTATTTTGAAGTCAGCAAAAAGGGAAATGATAAAGACAACCGGCTGCGTGTAAGCGCTACCGCGTATTATAATTTCTGGTTCAACAACACTTCCTACAAAAACGACATCCCTGCTATAGAAGATTATGTGCGGACGAAGTCGGGCTTCCACCTGATGCCCAATCAAACCGCATCCGATCTGCTTGCCAAATACAAGGCCTGCACCCAGCAGCTGGATTACGCTATGGCAAATGTGAGTAAGATCAGGGATGAGCTGGCAGATACGTATGCAAAGCAGCTGAAAGACCGGGGCTTAAACTTCTTTAACGCGCATAAAAGCAATTATCACGTTACACCGGATGTATTATTCCGCATCGGCACCCTGATCAATAAGGTGGATGAACAATTCCTGAAGGTGTTCAGTGAAGAAGTAACCTACCGGCCCAAGGACAGGATGGAGCGTTACTACCAGCAACAAAGCCTTACCAAAGAAGACTTCCTGCGATTTGAAAACGCTTTAAAAAACCATTATGAAGAGCACCAGCAACTGGAAGCCGCACTGGCTAAAAGCACAGACAATGAAGAGGTATATAGAATGGCGCTGGCGCTCAATCCGCTCAACCTGAAAACTATCAGCGCCGAAACGAGGCTGAAGATACTGAAAGCTATCTATGAACTGCGGGATAAGGTAAAAACAGAGACGGTCACATATTATAATTTACCGCAGCACCTTGGTGGCACAATCTCTACCAAAGAGATAGAATTTCCCGTGCTGGCAGACTGGGGTAATCATGCAGGCAAGCTGGTAATGGCAATGCTGGAGCTGGCGCCTGTTGACCAGCACGCAGTGCTTGCAGCGAAACTCGCCGATAACCCGGCGCTGGTATTGGATGATTACAACCGTGTGCAGGAGGATATGGGAAAGGAGCACCTCTACGACTTTGTAGACATCCTGTATACAATCTGTTACAAGGATCACAACATATCAAAAGGACTGGTAGACCTGTCGAAGTACAAAGAAAGCATGCAGCTCGTCTGGGGTAATATGCATAAAGTGCTTACCAGCAAGAGCGATGGCGGCGTCTATTCAGGTACGGGCACTTCCTGGGATGTGTCGTATACCGTAAACAATAATCAGATCCAGTTTAAATCGATCAACTATTTCGTAGAATTTGGCGGCGCCGCCCATGTCGGGGGATATTCGATGAGAAAGCCGCTGAACGAGATCGAAGTACAGATCAGCAACCCCTTAAAAGAGGTGGTATACCTGTATATTGATGAGCCGGTAGCACTGCTGCCCGGTTATACACCGGGACGCGCCTACCCGATACCGGCAATCGCCCTGTTATGGGCCATCGATAACCGGATGCTGCAACAGCGGGAAAATATGGTGAAGGCAGGAAAGTTCCTGTTGGACTATGCCACCTTCTTTATCGGTCTGGGAGAGCTCAATGCTGCATATAAAGGTTTCCGCTTATTCTGGGCCTATACGGAAATTGCGGTAGCCGGCGGCGATATCATCGTTAATTACAGCGGGCTTCGTGAAAAACTTGAGAAGAGCCCGGAAGGTCAGGCTTTCCTGGGCGCATGGGATAAGTTCAGCACTGTGGTAGGCGTAGCCTCTATTGGTAATGCCACCTATGAGCTGGGCACACAGGCATTTTCAGCCTGGAAGAAACACCGGCAGGCATTGAAAAGCCAGTTGAATGCAGACGAGTTTGCCCGGCTGGAAAAAGATGTGACTATTGCGGGACAGAAAATGAAAGATAACGGATGTGATTTCTCGAAGTACCTGGATGATGTACCATACGCCTCCATTATCAATAGTTTAAAAGCGATGGCGAAGGCTAAACTGCCGCCAGGTTTTGTGAATGCCGTTAAAAAGCTGGGAAAAACGGAAGATGAGATCATGGAATACTTTGCCCGTTACCAGTACGAATCCAATTTCTTCGATCTCATTGAAGATTTTATCAGCGATCCCCTGAAGAATGTAAACAAGCTCAGCCCGGAAGAAGCATATACCATATGGGGCTATACTACCAGTTTATATTACCGTGAAATGAACGGTATGATGCGCCAGGGACTGGATGCCGCCAAAACGGCTGATATGGCGCAAATGCTCAGTAACGCATTAAAAAAGCTAAACCCTCCGTATAACGGCGCCGTATACAGGGCTATCGAGATCGCTCCCGCAGATCTGAATAATTTCCTGGGTAATTATCAGGACGGAATGGAACTGGTATGGAAGGAGTTTACTTCGGCAGGTTCTTCACCGACAGGATCGTTCCAGGTGAAAAGCAAAAAAAATGTAATTTTCGAAATTGAATCCACTTTCTCCGGTAAGGATATAACAGACCTGGCCGATGGCGTTAAATTCCGTAATATGGCGCCCAAAGAGATACTCTTTGATGCGGGGATGAAAGTAAAAGTTACTGCTCCTCCCATCTTTCAGGCTGATGGTAAAATATTGATCAAACTTAAAGAAATCCCATAATGTCAACACCTGAAGAAAACATTGACGACTTGTATGAAAGGTTGAAGCACCTCGTTAAAAGAGAAACTCCGGAAGAAACAGCAGCGAGGCTGAAGAAAGAAAATGCCTGGAAAGAGGAATATGCGCAAAAGTCTTTTGAGGAGCGTGTGGCATACTGGAGCGGTGATATCAACCGGAATATGCGCTCGAATGGTGAAAGTTCAGGCGATGAATATTCCTGGCTGTCGCCTGCCTGGTATGATGAAATAAAATCGTTTGAGCCGGACATTGATAAAATACTGGCAGGCGTGAGCGCCAGGCTGGGGATGATGTTCGATGCAGACCGGTTTTATCGTGCAATCGGCCGTCAAAAGCCGATATAAGCCCGAACGATCTATCCCTATACTGAACACCTATGACCAAACCTATACCCTATACCGTATTGGCAGCCCTGCTGCTGTTACTTGCTGCCTGCTATAAAGAAGTGCCGCACCCGGTTGCGGTAGACTTCATCTATGTGCTGGCAGACAGCTCAAAGACCGTTCCCCGCCCGGTGAACTTCACCAACCGCACCACCGGCGCCACCGGCTTCAAATGGACCTTTGAAGGCGGAGAACCGGCCATCTCCGAATACGAGAATCCCGGTACCGTTGTCTTCAAACAGGCCGGCGCACACAAAGTGACGCTGGAAGCCTGGAACGAAGATATCCGCGAAACAAAGACCATCACCATACAACTGGACAGCGCCGTACAGGTATCCTTCGATGCTGAGATCCAGGTAAATGATTTTTCACCGGTACAGGTGAAGTTTATTAACCATACCCAAGGCGCCAGCAGCTATCAATGGACCTTCGAAGGCGGCGATCCCGCCACGGCGGATGTACAAACTCCGCCCATCATCACCTTCACCACACCCGGTGATCACCAGGTTACCCTGCAGGTAAGCAATGGCGGCGAAAGCTTCACTACCACCAAAACCATCACGGTGAAACCGGCGCTGCAAACAGACTTCGAGCTGACGCCCGGTGCTTTTGATGATGATTACGAAGCACCGCTCACCGCTATCCTGAAAGGAAAAAGCATCAGCTATCTTACCCAGCAGTGGCAAACATCCGGCGGCACACTGCTCAGTGATACGGCATCAGACAATACCCTGTTCTTCAATGACCCCGGCACCTATACCGTTACGCTGACCAACGGCAATGGCAAAGACACCCGTACCGTTACCAAAACCATTACGGTAAAGCCTAACTCCCGCCTGCGCTCTATCACAGATGTAAAACTGGGCATCAGCACTGCTCATGGAGAGATAGGCTGCTTTTATTCCACCCGCCTGCGAAAGGTGTTCCGCAGGAATGATGATCTGTCTGCCGAAGGGAAAGAAATCGATCTTGTATTCTTCGGGTTGAACAGAAACTTCACTTATAACAAATTCGTATCGCCTGATTCTGCTGCCAGCTACACTTTCGGCGCTATACCAGGTGCAACTGTTACACGCTTTATCAACAAACAGGAACAGTGTAACTGCAGCCTGCAGTTCACCGCAGCAGACTTTGACAACATGACCAACGATGCGCCCCTGCAAAGCCTGCAGTTCCCCGCCAACGCCACCGGCGGTATACAATTCGATTATAACCTGCTGCCGCGTATTGTGCTGTTCCAGACACAGGACGGACGCAAAGGCGCTGTGAAGATAAAGGACTACGTGCTGGAAGGCAGCACCGCGTACATTTTGGCAGACATTAAAGTTCAGAAGTATGAGTAAACCCCGTATCCTGTACCTGTGTGCTGCATTGCTGCTACCAGCGCTCTCCAGGGCGCAGCAGGTAGACCTCGGCCACCTGGGCGACCTGTTTGGTAAAGGCAAAGCCATTAAAGTGAATGGCGGTATCAATGCCAATACCGTTTTTAACAGCGGCGGCGGATATGGCCGTCAGCCCTTTACCTGGTTCATTAACGGCAGCCTCAATGCCAACCTGTTTGGCCAGCTGAACCTCCCGTTTTCTTTTAACCTGACCAACGCGGGAGCGGGCTACTCTTATCCCAATATGCCCAACCGCCTTAGCCTGCACCCTACCTATAAAGGTGTTACGGCGCATATTGGCGATGTGGCCATGTCTTTTTCTCCCTATACCCTGAACGGACATCAGTTCACCGGTGTGGGACTTGACATTGCCCCGGAAAAGGACTGGAGCATCAGCGTGATGTACGGCAGGCTGCTGCGTGCAGTAGATTACGACAGCACCAACCGCAGTATATTACCCTCTTACCGCCGTATGGGCTATGGCGCCAAACTGGGCCTCACAAAAGAAACTTATGCTTTAGGCGTCAGCTTCCTGCGCGCAAAAGATCATAAAGATCCGATGCTGTATATACCAGACACCCTGCGCGTGTTCCCTAAAGAGAACCTGGCAGTGAGCATTACCGGTATGGTAAGGCCCTTCAAAGGACTGGAGCTGACAGCAGAATATGCCAACAGCGCCATGAAGCTGGACAGGCGCGATAACAACCACGCCTACAAATCTACCGGTGGTAATGTACTGGAAAGTATCTTTATGTACGAGGCCAGGAACACTTCCTTTTTCAAGGCCATCAGGGCGGGAATGAATTACGCTTTCTATAAAAGCACCATCGGTATTGGCTATGAGCGTATTGACCCGGGCTATCAAACGCTGGGCGCTTACTATATGAACAATGACCTGGAAAACATTACGGTGAACTTCTCACAACCTTTCCTGAAAGACAAGGCCAATATAGCCGCCAGCGTTGGTTACCAGCGCGATGATCTGAACCACACCAAAGCGGGCGCCACTTCACGCATGGTAAGCTCAGTGAACGCCAACTATATGCCGGATGAGAAGTGGAACGTCAACTTCACCTACTCCAATTTCCAGACCTATACCAACATAAAGCCGCAGTTTGATTATATTAACCAGACAGGTCCCTATGACAATATGGACACGCTTAATTTCAAGCAGGTATCACAAAGTGCGGGCCTCAACGTGAATCATGTAATCAGGAGCGACAAAAAGAAAAGCCATAACATGAACCTGAACCTGAATGTGCAGGATGCCGCCGATATCCAGAATGGTGTGCTTTGGAAAGGAAATGGTTCCCGGTTTTACAATGGCAATGCCGCCTATACGTTGTTGCTGATACCACAGCAGATCAGCTTTACCAGCGCTTTCAACCTGAGCTACAACTCTATTGGCCGAAATGATTTCATGACCCTGGGACCTACTATCGGTATCAACTCAAAACTGTTCAATAAAAAGGCGACGGCGGGTTTCACCACTTCCTACAATACCAGCAGCGCCGACGGGCAGCAACAGGGAAAAGTGCTGAACCTCCGCACGAATGCGGCTTATATTTTTATGAAGAAACACAACCTGAATATGAATGCCGTACACCAGACCCGGTGGACACCCAAGGGTAAGACCAGCAACTTAACGGCAACGCTGGGGTATAACTATAGCTTTTAAACGCCCTGTTCAAAGCCCTCATCCACCAGCCACGGACCATTATCCGCGGCCTGGGTGGCCAGCTCGTCACAACGGTTGTTGTAAGGGTTGCTGGCATGGCCTTTTACCCATACCATCTTTACCCGCTGCCTTTTATAGGCAGGGATAAAACGCATCCAGAGGTCTTTGTTCTTTTTATCTTTAAAGCCGATCTTCACCCAGTTCCACAACCATCCCTTTTCAATACTGTTCACCAGGTATTCGCTATCGGTAAAGATGGTCACATCCAGTCCGTCTTTTTTCAAAGCCTCCAGACCGGTGATCACGCCCATCAGCTCCATACGGTTGTTGGTGGTGCGGCGATAACCCTGTGAAAGCTCCTTACGCAGCTTGCCCCACATTAATATGACCCCGTAACCTCCCGGTCCGGGATTTCCCCTCGATGCTCCGTCTGTATAAATGGTGATTTCCGACATACGTAATTGAAAAAGTGGCAATAATAATTAATAATTAAGAATTAAAAATTAATAATTAAGAATAGCACGGCTGGTGGCCTGATCGGTACCTGTCTAATTGCAGGAAAATGTTACAACACCTGCCTTTCATCTGGGCACTTGTCCGCTGATTCTTATTATTAACTCTTAATTATTAATTGCCCCTAGACTTGTATGACGCCTGTAGAAAAAGCGTCCCGGAGGGGCGCGTGATTGGCGGCGGCGATGCCTTCTGAGATAATCTTTCGGGTGTCTGCGGGATCAATGATGTCATCCACCCACAGGCGGGCGGCAGCGTAGTAAGGAGTGGTCTGGATGTTATAGCGATCGGTGATAGTGGCCAGCAGTTTGTTTTCTTCTTCGGGGGTGATCTCCTGCCCTTTTGCCTTAAGGGAGGCTACCTGTATCTGCAGCAGGGTTTTGGCGGCCTGTTCTCCGCCCATTACGGCGATTTTGGCGGTGGGCCAGGCATAGATGAAACGGGGGCCATAGGCCTTGCCGCACATGGCATAGTTGCCTGCCCCGTAAGAGTTGCCTATGATGATGGTGATCTTGGGTACTACGGAATTGGCTACGGCGTTCACCAGTTTGGCGCCGTCTTTAATAATGCCGGCATGCTCGCTGCGGCTGCCTACCATAAATCCGGTCACGTCCTGGAGGAATACGAGGGGTATTTTTTTCTGATTGCAGTTCATGATGAAGCGGGCTGCCTTATCGGCGCTATCGTTATAGATCACGCCGCCCATCTGCATTTCTCCCTTTTTGCTTTTGACGATTTTGCGCTGGTTGGCTACAATACCTACGGCCCAGCCATCTATACGGGCATAGCCGCATAAGATGCTTTTGCCGTAATCCTGTTTATACTGGTCAAATTCGGAGTTATCTACCAGGTGGGCGATGAGCGCTTCCATATCGTAAGGCCGGGTATTGTCTGCGGGGAGTATACTGTAGAGGCCCTGCGGATCCCTGGCGGGCGCCACGGGGGTAGTGCGGTCAAAGCCCGCTTTTTCCGGGCTGCCCAGCTTGTCCATGATACGGCGTACCTGGTCCAGGCATTCTTCGTCTGTCTTGAACTTGTAGTCTGCAATACCGGATATCTCCGTATGGGTAACCGCGCCGCCTAACGTTTCTGCATCTACGCTTTCGCCGATGGCGGCCTTTACCAGGTAGGGCCCTGCCAGGAAGATAGAGCCGTTGCCTTCTACCATCAGTACTTCATCGCTCATGATAGGCAGGTAAGCGCCACCCGCCACGCAGCTGCCCATGACAGCGGCAACCTGTGTAATACCCATGGCGCTCATACGTGCATTGTTGTAGAAGATCCTGCCGAAATGCTCTTTATCGGGGAAGATCTCATCCTGCATGGGCAGATATACCCCTGCGCTGTCAACCAGGTAGATGATGGGCAGGCGGTTCTCCATGGCTATTTCCTGCAGGCGGAGGTTCTTTTTACCCGTGAGTGGGAACCAGGCGCCTGCCTTCACCGTCATATCATTGGCCACGATCACGCATTGCCGTCCGCTTACATACCCTATACCGGCTACTGTACCGGCAGCCGGACAGCCACCGTGTTCTGCATACATATCGTAAGCGGCAAATGCGCCTATTTCAGTAAAAGGAGTGTCTTTATCTACCAGGTAGGCAATACGTTCCCTGGGGGTTAACTTACCTTTCTGCCTGACCTTCTCCATATTCTTCTTACCGCCCCCCTGCTCTATCACCGCCAGGCGTTGTTTTAGCGTACTTACCGCCATCCGCATGGCATCTTCATTCCGGTTGATCTCCAGTTCCTGTTGATCCATAGCTGTAGTATTTATTGCTAAAAATAACGAAGAATGAAGACATGGTGAAAAAGGGTTTTCGTAAATTTAGATGAACAGTAACCATAAACCTGCAATTACCATGTCTCATCTGCAATACATTGCGCAATCTTTGCAAGACCTGTATGATGGCAAGCCCTGGATAGAGGTCACCTTCACAGAGCACCTGAAACGGATCAATGCGCAGCAGGCGGCAAAGCGGATCAATGGCTCCAACTGCATCTGGCAGATTGTGAACCATATTATCTTCTGGCATCAGCGTGCATTACGGTATATGAGCAATGAACCGCCCGAACAGGATGGCGACCTGCCCGACTTTTACCTGCCTGAAAATCACGGGGAGGAAAACTGGCAGGCCACCCGGCACCGCCTGGAACATTCTGTACAACTTTTAACAAACGGGATCCGCTCCTTCCCCGAAGACCAACTCTACGAAGTATTTCCCGGCACTGAGCACCAGGCCGTCTACTATTTTCATGGCCTGGTAGAGCACGCCGCGTATCACTTAGGGCAGGTGGTGTTGTTGCACAAGTATGCTAATTAAGAATTGCGGGATGCAATACAAGTGTTTTTCCGGCCAACCGTCATGTTGAGCATTATTAATTCTTAATTATCAATTAAAAGGTCGTAGCGCTCCTCCCTTAGTTGATGCCCCCACATCTGCTGGGGCTCCGTACCGGTCTTTTTGAAGCCGGCCTTTATGTAAATGTCCGCAGCGGTGGTTTGCTGGTGGGTGGTCAGGAGGTATACCTGTTTGTATTGCTTTTCACGGCAGAAGGCGAGCGCGTCTGCTACCAGCTTTTTACCCAGGCCAATGCCGCGCATGTCGGGGTGTACGAGCAGCCAGCGCAGCTGTGCCAGCTCGCTGGAATGGCCAAGGATCGCTACTGCCCCAACAATGCGCTGCTGCCAGCTGGCAATGAATACGCGGTCTTTGGCGGGATCATACTGTTGCAGAAAATCATAGAAGGTTTTACATACATAGGCTTCAAACTCCAGGTTGTAACCGGTTTCCCGGGCGTAGATGTCGCCATGCAGGTAGATAAGATAACCTGCATCACCGGGCAGCAGCTCGTTGCGAAAGCTGAGATCTTCCAGGCTGATCTTCCTGTTGGCTGATAAGAGGTGTTCTATGGTTTCCATGGAGCGGGTCACCTCCTGCTGCTGATGTGCCGGCAGTGGGTCTAATACCTGCCGTATCTGTTCATTGGAGCGCTGATCCAGTGTGTTCATTAAACGCTTCCCTTTGGCGGTCAGCTGCAGGAACCAGGTACGGCCATCTGCGGCAGATTGTTTACGGTTTACAATATGCTGCTGTTCAAAGGTCTTCAGCATGCGGCTCAGGTAGCCGCCATCCAGCTGCAGGCGCTCCGCCAGCTTACCTGCCGTGCACTGTTCCGTATGCCATATCTCGTATAATACGCGTACTTCTGACAGGGAAAAATCACTATCGAGTATATGCTGGTCCAATAATCCTATTACGCCGGTGTAAAAGCGGTTGAATTTCCTCATGGCACTGATCGTTGCTGCTGTAGTTGACATATCTCCTGAATGTATGAGGACACTAAGGTATGATATATATTTGACCAAGTCAAGTATATTATTTGCCTGTGGCAAGTATTATAAAAAAAGGCCGCACGGATGTGCAGCCCCTTTCATGTGCTTGTTATAATTAACTGTTATGACTTCTTGTACACGATGCGGTAGATGGAGCCCCTGGCGTCGTCAGACACGTACAGGGAACCGTCAGGACCCTGTGCCAGTCCGCAGGGGCGGTGGCGGGCATCGCCTGGAGATACGATATTATCCGTACCTGCAAAACCGTCTGCAAACACTTCCCATTTACCGGAAGGTTTGCCATCCTGGAAGGGTACAAATACCACGAAATAACCTTGCTGTTTTTCAGGCGCCCTGTTCCAGGAGCCATGGAAGGCGATGAATGCACCGTTCTTATACCGCTCAGGGAACATATTGCCGGTGTAGAACAGCAGGGCGTTAGGCGCCATGTGTGCGGGGAAAGCAGCGATTGGATCTTCTGCATTTTCGCCGCCGGTCTTCTTGCCGTCGCCGCCATACTCAGGATTCAGTATTTTCTTCTGCTGCTCATGATCGTAGTAGATATACGGCCAGCCGCAGTCGGAACCTTGTTTCAGACGGTACATGCATTCTGCGGGCAGGTTTACGGATTGTTCCTGTGTGAACAGTTTAGGGAACATGTCATGCAGCTGGTCACGTCCGTGCTGCATTACATACAGGGCATTTACCTGCTGGTTCCAATCCAGCCCAACCACGTTGCGCAAACCCGTAGCATAGCGAACGCCGGTTCCATAGGTCTGGTTCTGCTGATCAGCTTTAAACTGCCAGATACCTCCTGCAGAGTCCAGCACCGGGCATGGCTTCATGCCAAGGGAGCCCGCGGTACGGTCTTTCTCCTGGCAGGCATTGGAATAGGCGCCTATATTTACATAGATATTCCCATCATTATCGAGTGCCAGTGATTTGCTTTCGTGCTGGTTGCGGTCTATCAGTCCGGTCACAATTTTCTCGGGCTGGTCAGGATTGCTTACCTGGTCTTTATCATCCAGTTTGTAGCGGAACACTTCCGTATTGGAGGAAGCATACAGGTAGCCGTTCTTAATCGCAATACCGGTGCCGCCGTAATCACCAAAGCCGGTGTTCTCGTCTGCTTTGCCATCGCCATTGGCGTCGTGCAGCCGGATGATGCCTTTCCCATCTTTCGGGCTGGCCAGTTTCACATAGATGTCGCCTTCTTTTGTTACCACCAGGTGGCGGGCTTTACCCACACTGTCGGCCACTTTGATAGCGCCAAAGCCATCGGGCAGTTTCAGCCCTGCAGTGTCAGCATCGGGGGCAGGGGTCGCGGACTGAGCGGTAGCATCTGTTCCGGTGCCGGTGTTACCTCCTTGCCCACACGAAGCAAGCATAGCGGCGCCGCTGATTGCCAGCAGCCACCTAAAGCGTGTTCTCTTCATAGCTTATGAATAATTGAGGTGTTAAATTAAGCTGATTTTTTGATTATTGTACCGGCTATTTTACAGGTGGTATTACTCATAAAAAAGATAGCAGGCGCTGTGCAGCCCAATGAAAAATGCCGGCTTTGCGCCGGCATTTAATGAGTATAACAACTGATGGATGGACGATAAGATAATTGTCCACTTAGTAACCGGGGTTCTGCACCAGCTTATTGTTACGGTTTATTTCGTCGCGTTGCAGCGGCATAAAATACATCTTGTCCAGCCATAGCCGCTTTTCAGCTTCGAGCGTGATTGGAATGTATGTATAGTTGTAGCTGGCGGTATCGTAACGGTAAATGGGCACCGTCTTGCCATCTTTTAATGTTGCAGTGATATTAATGCCGCGTAATGGCCGTCCTACGGTATTCTGCGGTATCATCCATCGCCTTACATCATAGAAGCGTTGTTCTTCCAGTGCCATTTCAATCTCACGCTCATGACGGTAACGGTCTCTCAGTTCCGGGCCGGATGCCGTGATCTCGGGCATAAAGGCACGCCTGCGGATCTGGTTCAGCCAGTTGCGCGCTTCCTGTTCTTCTCCCAGTTCAATGCAGGCCTCTATATAGTTCAGCACAACCTCGGTGTAACGTAAGAACGGGTAAGGCACCTGTTGGTTATAGAACTGCGCATCTACCGTAGTATCGATGAACTTCTTAAAGTAGTAGCCGGTAAAAGAACCGTTCCAGTTCTCTATCGGGCTTTGCCTTGTGTCCAAACCTACCACTGCAGCTTTACCACCGCCTGCAGACACTTCATACTTACCGGTCTGCACCTGGTTGAATGGATCCTTTGCCTGCACATCTGCCGGGCGTTTACGCCATCCGGCGCCATCGTACAGGATAGTGGCATAAAACCTGGGATCACGGTTCAGGTATGGATGTGCCTTATGAGCAGGGTTGTTCCAGTCAAACGGCGTACCGTCGGCCATTTCATAATCGTCTACAAATTGTTGTGTTGGCGTATTACCGGCCCAGTTATGGTAACCATTGGGACCATTGTACAGGCCTATGTTGCCGCCCGGCTCGTCTTTATCATTGAGGAAGTAACGTGAAAAGATCGTTTCACTGTTATCTATCAGGAACATGCCCTGGATGTTGGCGGTTGCTTCTTTGGCGCTGGCCGGATTGGGGCTCTGCAGCGAAAGGCCGCCCATATCTATTACGGCTTTTGCCGCTGCCTTGGCTTTCTGCCAGCGTTCTGTACGGTTGCCGCTGGTGTAGCCCAGCAGTTCCGGGTTGCTGAAGCCTGCTATCACGGCCGATTTGCTTTTGGCGGTAGGCACATCATGCAGGTCGCTGGCGGCGTAGACCAATATACGGGATTTCAGCGCCAGGGCAGCAATGTCTGTGGCACGGCCCTTAACACTGAGACCGGTTTTACCCTGCAGGTAGTAAAATGCAGAATCGCAGTCCTTCACGATAAAGTTTACGCACTCTTCAAAAGTGCCGCGGGCAATGGTATAGTCAGTTTCGCCAAGGGCATATACCTTGTCTACCAATGGTACGCCTCCATAACCACGCACCAGCTGGTGGTAGAAATAGGCGCGTAAAAAGAACGTTTCCCCCTTCAGTCTGTCCCGTACATTATTATCGTCAAAAGGTACGCCGTCAATTTTGGTGAAGAGCTTATTACAGGCCCTGATCCTGGTATACAGCTCATTCCAGCGCATGGTACTGCGGTTGGTCACATATTCTGCATCCGTAGGATTGATGGTAGCTTCTACCATGTTTTTCATACCATAGCCATGCGTGAACATGGTTTCATCTGTGGCGGAAGCCAGCATGGTTTCCAGGAAACCGCCGCTGCTAAGACCGTTATAGATATCGTTCACAAAAGCTTCTGTGAGGCCGGGGTCGGAGAACACCTGGTCTTCCGCTGCTTCGTCCCTGGGCACTGTGTTCAGGAAATCCTTGTTACACGCTGTTGTCAGCACGCCTGCCAGCAGGGCCACCCCAATGTATATACGTTTCATTTTGTTCTGCATACGTTAATCTTTAAAATGTTAATGAAAAGCCGGCGTTGATCACCCTTGCCTGCGGATAGTACTGCCCGTTGCCGCTAACAGATTCGGGGTCCAGTATTCCCAGTTTGTCAAAAGTGATCAGGTTAAGGCCGTTCACATACACTCTCAGTGAACTGATGCCTGCCCTCTTTTTCAGCAGATCGGAAAGATTATAACCGATCTCCACGTTCTTTAACCGGATATAGTTGGTGCTGCGGAACCAGTAAGTATTACCGGTAGCCCAGTAGGTATCGTTACGGTCGCTGGTACGGGGATCCACGCTGCTGGGATTATCCGGGCTCCAGCGGTGATCATAGTAATCTTTTGTGAAGTTGCCGATCTCACCGGATTCCGTATTGATATGCAGCGCACCGCCGGTAGCGCCCTGTACCAGGATGGAGGCATCAAAGCCTTTGTACTGCAGATTGATGTTCATACCGCCGGTAAAGGTGGGTTGATTGTTCTTTGACATACGGATCTTGTCGTCACCGTCGATCTTGCCGTCACCATTAATGTCTTTGAACTTCATATCGCCGGGGCGGAGGTCATTGGTCAGCGCGCTGTAGTCGATCGTGTTGTTCTTGATATCGTCAAAGTCGCGGAATACGCCATCATACTCATAGTAGATCTGCGTATTCATGGTTTTGCCGGTTGATTTCTGCCATGCGGGTGCGCCCGGCGGTTCGTCCCAGAATTTGATGCTGTTCTTGGCATAGCCGCCGTTCACGCTTACATCGTAGTGCAGCTCTCCTATCTTATTGGTGTATCCTACACGGAACTCCCATCCTTTGTTATCCACCTTACCCAGGTTTTCCGCGGGCAGTATCATACCGGTGGTTTGGGGGATAGATGCGTTCCTGCGCACCAGGATACCGGAGCGTTTGTTCATAAACGCGTCCAGTTCGAAGTAGATCTTGCCATCCAGCAGCTGACCATCCAGGCCGATGTTGTAGTTGTTGGCCACTTCCCAGGTGATGTTGGGGTTAGCCAGGCGGGCTTCGAAGATGGATTTGGCCAGTACGCCGCCCAGTACATAGTTATTAAACCCGTAGGTACCGTAGTACTGGTATTCCTGCAGGTCCAAAGTACCGTCGTTGTCATCATCGAAATAGATCTGGTCATTACCCAGGCGGCCCCAGGATCCGCGCAGCTTCAGGTAGTTCATGAAGCGCACATTGTCTTTCCAGAAATTCTCTTCGGATATACGCCAGCCGGCGAGTATACCGGGAAAGAAGCCGAAGCGTTTGTTGGCAGGGAACATATAGGAGCCATCAACACGCCATACAAATTCTGCCAGGTATTTCTCCTTGTAGTTGTAAGCGGCGCGGCCAAAGTAGTTCAGACGGGCGCGGTCCCATGCGCCGCCGTCGTTGTTCTTCTCCCTGTCGCCACCGGCTATCAGCTGATCGATGGAGCTGGAGATAAAATATTTACGGGAAGCAGAGAAGTGGTCCTGGTTCACGGTTTCCCTTTCCACACCAAATACCAGGTTAACGGTATGGCCGCCTTTGAAAGAGCGGTCATAGCTCAGCAAACCGCGCAGCAGCTGGTTGGTCTGGTCTTCATCACCCTGGTCAAGGGTAGACTGGTCAGTACCGCGTTTGCTGCGTGTAAGCCTGGGCGTTGTACCGTCTGCTTCATAGCTGCTGCCATCCCAGGTATACAGGTACCAGGGGGTCTGCCATTTCTTGGTACGTTTCAGGTATTTATCAAAAGCGATGTTGCCGCTCAGTTTCAGGCCTTCTACCCAGGGGATGGTGATATCCAGGCGGGCGTTGGTCTGTACATAATAGCGTTTATCGCGATCATAACCGGTTTGGCTGGTGGTGATCACCACCGGGTTGTTACCATATTCGATATCAGGACCAGGCAGCCCGTTGGGCCAGAAAGCCGGTTCATTGGGCTTACCGCGCATCAGCATGCGGAAAATGTCGCCGGCGCTGCGGGTGGGGAAGTTCCTGTCTTCCTGGCGGCCCAACATGTCTACGCTTACACTCATGTATTTGTTGATCTTACCATCCAGGTTGATGCGCAGGCTGTACTGATCGAATTTGGTAGCAGATTTTTTATAGTAGCCTGCCTGGCTTTGATAGCCGAAGGAGGTCATATAGCGCAGGTTCTCTGATCCGCCGGAAAGCTGCAGGGTATGATTGGAGGTAGGCGCCCAGGTTCTCAGGGTAGCTTTGTACCAGTCTGTGTTAGGGTGTCCCCAGGGATCAGAACCATCGCTGAATTTCTGCAGATCATCTGCGCTGAAGGGCGGCGTCCAGGTATTGCCTGTAACCGGGGATACGTAGCTGCCATTTTGCTTATAGGCACTCCAGGCATCGTTCCATTCAGCAGCGGCCACGTTCTTGTAGAGGCTCAGCTCATTCCTGATCTGTGCGTACTCGGTAGCGTTGGACATTTCGGGTGTGCGTGTAGGTTGCGACCATCCCTGGTTGAAGTTATAGGTAAGTACCGGTTTGCCGGATTTACCACGTTTAGTAGTTACCAGTATAACGCCGTTAGCCGCCCTGGCGCCATAGATGGCTGCAGAAGCGTCTTTCAGTACAGACATATTTTCAATATCTGCAGGGTTAAGGCGTTCCAGGCCACCTGCCCTTGCTGCCACCCCGTCTATTACCACCAGGGGATCGTTGTTACCCAATGTATTGGAACCGCGTATGCGGATGGTGGAACCATCATAACCCGGCTCACCGGTGTTCTGCATGGCTACCACACCGGGCATACGGCCGGCGATGGAGTTACTGAGGTTAGTGGCGGGCGACTTCACCAGGTCGGCCCCTTTGATGGTGGCCACAGATCCTGTTACAGATTCACGTTTCTGGGAGCCGTAACCAACCACTACTACTTCGCTTAAGCCTTTGGTGTCTTCCAGCAGGGTAATGTTCAGCGGTCCGCTGCCGTTCACCGTAATGGTTTGCGGCGTGAAGCCGATGGCGCTGATGGTGATCCTGGCAGATTCGGGTACTGACAGGGAGAAGTTGCCATCGGCATCTGTAGTGGTGCCTTTACTGGTGCCTTCTATCTTGATGGTAGCCCCGGGTACCGGCTGTTTATTCTTATCGGTGATCCGGCCTTTCAGTACAATATCCTGTGTGATGCTGCCTTTGGGCGAGATCACGATCAGGTCATCATTCATCATCCGGAAGCTGAAGCCGGTGTTATTAAGCGCCATTTCCAGCACTTCTGATACAGGCTTCTGCTGTACGTCAACAGTAACCAGTTTATCCAGCGAAGCGGCATCCTCCTGGTAAATGAACCGGTAGTTGGTTTGCTGGGTGATCTTCCTGAAAAGCTGCTTGATGCTTTTGTTTTCCTGTTTGAGTGTTACCCTCGCTTCCTGCGAGTAGCCTGCATTAGCTGAGGCCTGCAATACGGTAACGAGTAGTAAGGCGACTGTTAACTTCATACACAAGATTGACTTACAGACATAGCGATGCCTGTCCTCCAACAAGTCAAAAATTTTCATACTTTTGGTTTGAAAGGTTAATAAAATGGCATGCCTGGCAACTCCCAATTACCGGCATGAGATTTTTACTTTTGCGGGAAATGCGATCACATTTCCCGTTTTTTATGCGCTATTATTTCGGTTGATCCTCATAACGTGGTTTTAATCAGTTAGTGAAATTTATTTGTCGGCTATATCAGTTCGCATCATACAATACGGCGGTATGATCTTTTATACGGTATTTACAGCCGGTGATGATGCTGATGGCTTTCAGCGCTTCTTCCGGCGAATCGTCTTTAAATGCCCCTGTCATACGGAACGACTGCAGGCGTGTTCCCGTTACCGTTATCCGCAGGCCAAACCATCTTTCCATGCGTACGGCCAGTTCAGATAAGGGTTCCCCTTTGAATACCAGCTCATTGTCTACCCAGGCGGTTTCAGCGATCACGCTGTCTTTACCGGAGGGCGCTACGCTGGAGATACTCAGTTCTTTATGGGGATGGATATCCGGACTGGCTGCAATGCTTAGTTTTTCGTAGGAGCTAAGCAGGTAACGTTCCTGCGGGCGGCGTTTTACCTGTACTTCTATCTTTCCCCTGATCAGCACTGCTTCTGCCTTTTTCTCTCCCGGGTAGGACTTTACATTGAGTGAGGTACCCAGTACCCTTACGTCCATAACGGCGGTGTTGATAATAAAGGGTTTGCCTTCATTTTTCACCACTTCAAAAAAAGCTTCCCCATCCAGCTGTACGCGGCGTTCCTTTTGCAGGAAATCGTCGCCATAGGTAAGTTTACTGCTGGCGTTGAGCCAGACGGTAGTGCCATCCGGCAGGATCAGCTTAGTGCGGGAGCCGGGCCGGGTGATCACCATATTGGGAAACCGCTTTTCCATGGTTTCCTTTACGTCGGGCTGCTGCGGGAACAGCAGCGCCACACAGGCAATGACCAGGAATAATATGCCTGCACCCATGAAAAAGTAGCGCCGCGCCTTACTTTTCCCGGCAGCGGTATTAACGGAGATCTCCGGTTGTTCTGGTAGCAGTCCTTGCTGTTCCAGCTGCTGCATGTTACGCTCCAGCAGGCGTTTGGATCTTTCGGCAGGCCTGGATGGAGAGCTTACTGCAGATTCGTTCCAAAGCCACTGCACCGTTTCATATGCTTCGGAGAATTCCGGATATGCTTTCAGCAGATCTGCCAACAGCAGTTTTTCTTCTTCTGTTAGCGCGCCGCTGATCTTTTTCAACAACAATTTGTAAAAGATAGATTCCGGTCCGTTCATTTAGTTTATAACATCAATTAGTTATATAGACGACAAAAAGGAAGGGTTACCATTAAGGAGGAGAAAAGTTTTTTTTTGAAGGGGGCTTTATCGGCCTCGTAGCCGTAAATATTACGCCAATGTCCTGAATTTCACCGATGCCGCTACTTTCTTCAACGCTATCGCCATCTGTACTTCTACTGTATTAACAGATATCCCCAGCAGCTCAGCTACTTCACGGTACTTAAAGCCATCTTCCTTGACCATTTTAAAGATCAGGCGGCAACGGGCGGGCAGTAAATTGATGGCCCCTTCTATTTTGCGTACCATCTCCTTGGAGATCACCTGCTCTTCAGGGGTGGGCGCCAGGTCCTGCACCTCCAGGGGATCGATCTCATTGAATTCAATACTGTGTAAATAACGTTCCTTTTTCAGGAAGTCCAGCGCCAGGTTGCGCGCCATGGTATATATGTAGTTCCTTGGATGGGCCGTATCCGGCAGTGAGCTCCGCCGCGCCCATATCTTTACGAACAGGTCAGAGTATAATTCTTCTGCTACCTCCTCCACTCCTACCAGGGCTTTGATAAAAGCGATCAAAGGGTTTTCGAGGGCCAGGAACAGCTGCTGATAGGCAGTCATATCATCCTGTCGGCACACCCGGTCATACAATTCCTTTATACCTTGCAGGTTATACATAGATAGCACCTGATTAAGCAGTTTCCAATATTGATACAGTATAATGCATAATAGGGGATCATTTCACACGTGGCCAATAAATATCTTTTTCCATAACGTTCTCCCTGTCAATGCTACACTTAACGGTTTCTCTAATCCAAAGTAAAAGGAAAAATTCTAAAATCCAAATCCCCAGGATGTAAATTCCAAATCCCGAATTCCAAATTCCAAATTTTCGCGGAGATCGGAAATTAGCAATTTAATACTTGGAACCTCAAGCATGGTTTTGGAATTTGGTATTTGGAATTTGGTATTTGGATTCCCTATATTGGGTTATGAAACACCTTATATTGCTGTACTGGCTCATGGGGCTTGCAATACCTGTATTTGCCCAGGATACCCTGTTCCGTTTTGCCCTTATCTCTGATACACATATTGGCAGTAGTACTGCGCTGGAAGACCTGGAAAGGACCGTGCAGGATATTAATGCACAAACAGATATAGCATTTGTGATCATTTCGGGCGACATTACCGAATTTGGATCAGACGAGGAATTACAATTGGCCAAACAGGTGCTGGACCGACTGCAGCTTCCCTGGCATATTATTCCCGGCAACCACGATACCAAATGGTCTGAGAGCGGCTGTAATACCTTCCGTACTGTGTTTGGCGGGGAAACTTTCAGCTTTCAGCACAAAGGATACTGGTTCCTGGGCACCAATTGCGGACCCAATATGCGCATGGGCCCCGGACAAATTCCCCGGGAAAACATCGTATGGCTGGAACAACAGCTGGCGCAGCAACAGGATAAAAATCTGCGCATTATTTATGTGAACCACTACCCGCAGGACAGTGGACTAAACAACTGGTTTGAAGTGCTGGACCGCTTCAGGAACCGCAACCTGAAAGCCATTCTCTGCGGTCACGGACATACGAACCGCGCACTTGATTTTGAAGGCATACCAGGTATTATGTGCCGCTCCAACCTGCGGTCAAAGCAGTCACTTGGCGGGTATAACATTGTATCACTGGTGCACGACTCCCTGGTATTCAATGAACGCCGCCCCGCCCAAACCACCCTCCCCGCCTGGCATGCAGTAGCGCTGCATACAAACGAGGCCCCGCAATGGATGCCCCATCCCCCACGCCCAAGCTATGCCGGCAATCTTTCCTTCCCGCAGGTACGCATCAAATGGACCAAACAGGAACAGGGCGATATCGGCAGCGGCGCAGCCATCAGCGGCAAACAGGTGATCTATACCAATACCAATGGCGAAATAAAAGCGGTTGACGTACTATCCGGCAAACCGCGCTGGCAATTCAAAGCCAAAGGGAAAATATATGCTACCCCGTTAGTAGCCGGCCAGCGGGTGATCGTTCCCTGTACAGATGGCCAGGTATATTGCCTGGACGCCCGTAAGGGCCGTGTACGCTGGCAACAGCCTACCGGCAAAGCAATTGTAAGCTCCGCCGCATTATACCGTAATATCGCGATCGTAGCAGGATCAGACGGTCATTGCCGCGCATGGGATATCGCTACCGGTAAACAGCAGTGGGATTTTGACAGTGTACGAAATTTCGTGGAAACCAAGCCGCTTGTATACCAGGACAAAGTATATTTCGGCTCCTGGGGCAATGATTTCTATGCACTGGATGCTGCTACCGGTAAACGCATCTGGACCTGGAACAGCGGCGCCACCAACCGCATGTTCTCTCCTGCCGCCTGCTGGCCGGTAGCCAGCCACAATAAGGTTTTCATCGTAGCGCCCGATCAATACATGACGGCATTGAACGCCACCAGCGGACAAGCACTGTGGCGGCACCGCGATACCGCCAACCGTGTACGTGAATCTATGGGACTATCCGCCGACAGCGGGAAAGTATACGTCAAAACCATGCAGGGCCATGTGCTCGCCTTCGATGCCAGCGCCCACACACAACAACTGCGCTGGAAATCACCCGTAGCACTGGGTTATGAGATCTGCCCCTCTCCCATCGTGGAATATGGGAATACCGTATACGTACCTACGCAATCCGGCACGATATACGCCTTGTCTGCTACAGACGGCGCCCTGCAATGGCGGCATAAATTCTCCAATTGCCTCATCAACAATATCCTGGCGGTAGATGATCACACGGTAATTGCCTCCGCCGCTGACGGACGATTAATATGTGTGGAGATAAGCCGTTAGCGTTGGCTGTTAGCTGCTAGCTATCTCCGGCCCTTCTTACCAGGCACTGCGTGGTCAACACTGATAATACCGGCCCCCATAATGAAGAGGGTAAACAACATGATCAGGTAATACAGGGGTATTTCAAAACCGTTATTGCCTGCTTCGTAGCCGTTGGGCCAGTGTACCGCAAATATGGCCACCAGCATAATAATCATCAGTGGAATGGTAATAAGCCGGGTAAACAGTCCGAGGAGGAGTAACAGCGCACCCAGGGCCTCAAAGATCGCTACCAGGTAGGCGCTTACCAGGGGCAGGGGAAACTTTGCCTGCTGAAACCATCCGATAATGGCATTGATATCTGCCCACTTCATACTGGCTGCGTGGTAAAATCCATAAGCCAGCACCAGTCTCATAATGAGCAGGGGAAGCGACCATCCTTTCTCCATAGAAGCGCCCCACCCGCTGAGGGATCGTATCATAGAATATGCGATTTGGTGTCGTAGCCTAGTATCAGCCGGTTCTCCAGCGCCTGCGCAAAGAAGGCGCCGGCAGCTTCCCTGATCGCGTCATTCAGCGGCAGCTGCCAGGTGGCACAAGCTTGCTCTACCAGGGGATGCATAGCCTGCGGACGTTCCTCCAGCAATTCCAGTAGGGTCACCAGCACGGGCGACAGCTGCATGAAAGCCACTTCACCATTATCCGGTTTGCGGAACAGCACCAGGAAATAATCCCCTTTATCCTCCGCACTGATCTGTTTCGCCTGTTTAAGATGCACCGGGTAATGAAAATGCTGCAAATGATGCTCAGGGTTCAGCACGAATGCATCTGCCTGTATATCGCCAAAGGCGGTGAAAGCCGCCGGCTTGTCTTCCATCATGAACAGCTCTACTTCCAGCCACTCCAGCCACAGCAGTTCAGACAGGAAGGGATATTTTTCCAGCAAAGGATGCTGTGTTTTTACAAGATATTCGTGCAATTCGCGGGGCATGTACCACACCTGGGGCGACTGGCACGCATGACTGGAGAAGAAATCCTGCACCATCTGCTTCCACTCTTTAGCTGTGAGCAGGTGATACGTGAGTGGGTAGGCAGATTGCAGCATGTCATCCACCACGTTGTACACCAGCCGCCGGTAGTGGGTAACGTGTCCCTTATGCACACCCGGAATGGCGGTATAACGGCCTGAACGGCAGTAGGCCGCCAGTGCGGATTGATAACCGGTGGTGGTGGTAGCTTCAGGCGGTTGCATACTGATGATTTTTCAGGTGAAGGTTTTTGATGGCCTGCAAACGGTCTATCTCCTGCTGCAGCGCTTCCAGCTCAGGTATATTGAAATCCCTTTCCAATAGCACGGGCACATCCCTGTCAAGCCGCTGCACGGTATATGCAAACAGATCGTACACCGGGTCGATGATCGCTTCACCGTGTGTGTCAATGATGAGGTCTTCCGCCACCTTTTCATGACCGGCCATATGGATATAACGTACCCGTTCCATCGGCAGCTGGTCAATAAATGCCTTTGCATTATACTGGTGGTTAAACCCGTTCACATATACGTTGTTTACATCCAGCAGGAGGTCGCAATCCGCCTCCTGCAGGACGGCATTGATAAACGCTATTTCCGTCATCTCTGGCGCAACAGGCGTGTAGTAGCTGACTATTTCTATGGCGATCCGTCTTTCCAGGAAATCCTGCACCTGCCTGATGCGGCGGCTTACATGCTTCACCGCTTCCTGTGTGAAAGGAATGGGCAGCAGGTCGTACAGGTGGGCATTATCGCATTTGGAATAACTGAGGTGCTCTGAGTAGATCTGCGCATTTGTTTCCCGCAGGAAATCTTTCACTTTACCCAAAAATACCAGGTCCAGCTCGTCCGGACTGCCTACTGAAAGCGATAATCCGTGGGTGAATAAGGGATATTGCTCCAGGGCCTGGCGGAATAACTTTTTCCAGTATCCCCCTACGCCTATCCAGTTCTCCGGTGCCACTTCAATGAACGCCGGATGAAAGAAAGGACTTTCCAGCAAGGCAGCGGCAAAGTCTTTTCTGAAACCTATTCCAACCATGATCTTACATTTAAATGTTAGCAGCTAATTTGAAAGTTTGAAGTTTGAGATTTGAAGCTGGTGAAAGGTTGAAAGTTTAGGATAAACATCTGCTACACTTCACACCTCAAACGAACTTCAAACCTCAAACCTCAAACCCGTAGTCAACTCAGGCCTTCGGTTTAGTCCCCGTGCTGTCTTTCTTGTGTTTCTTTTTCTTGTCTCCGCATTTGCCTTCACCGCACTTTCCTTCACCGCATTTACCGTCTTTACCCTTTTTTACGCCGGCGGAATCTTTCTTGGCGCCACAGTTCAGCTCCAGGCTGCGGGCGTCCAAGTTGCCGTCCATCAGGCGGGCCCTTACGGCTTCCCCGGTACCCAGGTCTTTAAAACGGAAAAGGTCTGCTGCATTTGTGTTGAGGTTGGCAGTGGCAAATAAGGCGCCGGCCAGCAATGAGCCGGTAAGCAGTACTTTTTTCTTGTTCTCCATTGTCGTCAGATTTTATAGGTGAAAAATTATCTTGTTCTGTTTCGACGTAGATTCATCCTCGGCTGACCAGGTATAGGGGGAATTACACGTAGATTATCTGTTACAACATCATTGCCTGGCTCATAAGCGTGTAAAGCAAAAATAGGGATAATTTGTTCTCATCCTGCACAGGATGGTATAATTCCTGTACTATCCCTGCACATGAGATATCGCGTACTGGCCACCGATTATGATGGCACCATTGCCCACCACGGCGCTGTGCCGCAGCAGGTGGTTGAATCACTGAAGGCATTAAAAGCCAGCGGCCGCGTGCTGCTGCTGGTAACCGGGCGTGAGCTGGATGAGCTGAAAACCGTTTTCCCGGATCATGGCATATTTGACCTGATCGTGGCAGAGAATGGCGCTTTGCTCTATAACCCTGCCACGCTGGAAGAAACCAAACTGGGAGATCCGCCGCCGCCCGCTTTCGTGCAGGCATTAGAAGCAAAAGGCGTACAGCCATTGTCTGCCGGAAGGGTAATTGTAGCTACCTGGGAACCGCACCAGGCCACCGTACTGGAAGTGATCAAGGAATTTGGCCTGGAACGGCAGATCATTTTTAACAAAGGAGCCGTGATGATATTGCCGCCGGGCATCAATAAAGCAAGGGGACTGGAAGCAGCGCTGGAGCGTATGGGGTATTCATTGCATAATGTTGTGGGTGTAGGCGATGCGGAAAATGATACCGCCATGCTGCAGGCGGCTGAATGCGCGGTAAGCGTAGCCAACGCCCTGCCTGCATTACAAAAGATCAGCGACTGGATCACCCCGGCCGATCACGGTGCAGGCGTAATGCAGCTGGCAGACCGCATGCGGGAAGAAGACCTGCAGACGCTTGATCCGTTATTGCAAAGGCATTACCTGCCGCTGGGAGAACGTTATGACAATACGCCTTTCGAACTGAGCCCTTTCGGTAGCAGTATCCTGATAGCGGGCAGCAGTGGTGGCGGAAAGACCACATTGACCGCCGCTTTTATGGAATTGTTGCTACAACGCGGTTACCAGTTCTGCATGGTAGACCCCGAAGGTGATTACCTGGAACTGCAGGGCGCCGTTGTTATCGGCGATGTAAACCATCCACCGGCGATAGACGCCATCATGCAATTATTGGAACAGCCGCAGCAAAGCGTTATTGCCTGCACCCTGGCATTGTCCATGGACGAAAAGCCCGCCTTCCTGCAGCAATTGCTGGTGGCCATACAGGAACTGCAACAGCATAAAAGCCGCCCGCATTGGCTGCTGCTGGATGAAGCGCACCACCTGGCGCCTGAAGTGGCAGACCCCAGTTCCTTCAATACATTAACCGCTATGCGCAATTTCATGGCGATCACCACCAAACCGGAGCTGGTGCACAAACCACTGGTAGAACGTGCCACTACCATTATTGCCGTAGGCGAAGAACCGCATAAAACCCTTCACAGCTTTGCAAACATAACAGGCGAAGCGTTACCCGACGTGCCGGATACGCCGCTGCAGAAAGGAGAAGCGCTGGTATGGCACAGGCCCTCAGGAGAACCGCCCTTCCTGGTGCGGACAAGGGTACCGGAGCAGGTCTTACAGCGTCACAAAAGAAAATACTCTACCGGCGATATGGGGCCCGACAGCTTCATCTTCACCGGTCCTGAAAACAAGCTGAAGCTGCGCGCCAATAACCTGCAGACCTTTGTTGATCTTGCACAGGGCGTTGACGATGACACCTGGATGTACCACCTGAAACAACATGACTATTCGCAATGGATCAGGCATGCCGTGAATGATTATACACTGGGCGAACAGGTAGAAAGAGTGGAAACCGCAGAAGAAGATCCTGCCAGTTCCCGCTCTTCCATTGCAATGCTGATACAGCTGCACTACACCGGGCCCGCCTGATCACCGGCTGCGCCACTTCATGTAAAGTACCAGCCCTACTATCACCATCACTACCTGCGTCAGCGCCCATAACATGGTGCTGAAGTCACGCAGCATCTTACCGCCCCACTCCATAAAATGATGCTTATGGAACAGGGCAAAGGAATATCCTTCCATGAAATCCCAGTCGTCTATCCGGACAGACAAACTGCCTGATCGCGTTTCTACATAATATCTTTCATGCTGCCGCCTGTCATACGCCACTCGCCACACCGGTAGCAGCTTATCCCGGAAATTATACTCGTTCGTAAATTGTGTTACAGGCGTAACGGCGCGAATAGCCCGCTCCGGGTGGCCGCTGAACTGCCCTGCCAGGAATACGGCATATTTTGCATCGCCTTCCCGCAACAACGAACCGTCTGCTGTATGCACGTATTGTATACCGGCGTTTTTCGTATATATCTGCCAGTAAGTGTCCGTATCCATCCGTACAATACTGATATTCGTGATGGGTGCTTTTACCGTCTGCTGCAGGCTGTCAAACGGCCAATGCAGGTTGGTGGCCGCAAAGCGTTTCCCTTCAAAATGAAGGCCCCTGGTATCTTCCCTGAATTTAGACAACGCATGCCAGGCGCCGCTGAAGGTCCACATCAACGTAAACAGGGCGGCTACAATGGCGGTATAACGATGCCAGTAACGCGCTTTTACCAACCCATTGCCATTTGCCATTTTACTTTTGGTAGCAAAGAACAGGTAGACGCCCATCACGCTGGTGAGGAAAGCGGTTCCGGTGAGCAGGAACAGCACCACCAGTCTTCCATTGCCTAACACATCCAGCCAGTCCCAGTTATGGAGCAGGCGGAATACCGTATCAAAAGCGGCGCGTTTGTTATCCATCGCAAAAGCAAAACGGTCCTGCGTGGTTTCCACGTAAATGCGGATGCCATCAGGCCTTTCAAAGCTCACCTTATACACAGGCAGGAGGCGGTTAATGCTTTTGTATTCCTTATCAAAAGCCGTGATCATGGAAGCATCGGCTACCCTGGCGCCCCTGCTGCCGTTGAGCACACAGCTGGTAGCAGCATCGCAGCAATCGTGCGATGCTGCGGCATCGGGCGCTGCAGGGGGTGGCGCTTCGCTGCTGCCGGGTGATAGCGGCCCTTCCAGGAACTGCCTGGCCAGGTGTTGTGCATATAGCCAGTTGCCGGCGGTAAGCTCTTTCCCGTTAACTGTGCTGAGGTATACCGGCTCGCGTTTCTGCGGCACCACCACCTGGTAAAACCAGGTGGTGTCTATATGCACCAGGCGAAAACTGCTGATGCTGTCGATACGGTTCTTCTGTAATGCGGTGGCCAGGTCTGTTTGAATATGCGCTGGGTCTATCGCCAGCTGCGGCAGTGTTTGCGTTACTACCTCCGGACGGATATTCGTCATCAGCGGATGCATAAAGCCGCTCAATGCCCAGAGCAGAACTGGTATGGCAATGATCACCGATAAGGTGCGGTGCACCTTGTATAATTTCTTTCGCATGTTGTTGTTCTTATTGTCCAAAACGGCAGGCAATGCCTATATTCCATTCTCTCGGATCGCCAAGGTTGTAGCTGTACCCGTAGGCAGAGCGGCTTGCAAAAGTGGCGTAATATTTATTCAGCGCATTGAGCGCGTTCACCCATACTTCAAAGCGGCCGTAGCGGTAACCGCTGCGTACATTCACCACATCAAACCCGCCATAGCGCCGGGTATTGGCGTTATCCAGCCAGTATCTGTCCAGGTGCTGCCACTCCACACCAATGCGGAAGCCCTTGAAAAAAGCAGGCTTGTACATTACTTCGGCATTGGCAATAAAGCGCGGCGCGCCGCTCATTTCATTATTGCTTACATCGCTGCCTTTCTCTACATAATCCACAAAACTGTGTCTGGCATTGGTAGCGCTCAAGCGCATCATCCACTGGCGGTTGGGCCGCCAGGTAATACCATATTCAACACCGCGATGCCTGGTCTTACCTGCATTCTGGTTAATGGATGTACCATCATCCTGGCGCACAGAGATGATCTCATTGCTGCCGTTCATAAGGTACACGCTCCAGTCTGCATATACCTTATGCTGCAGTAGTGAAAACCATCCGCCTGCTTCGTAGTTGAAAAAAGTTTGTGGTTGCAGGTAGGGCACCTTCACGCTGTTAAACAGCTCTGAAACCTGCGGCGGCACATACCCCTGGCTGTAGTTGGCATATACGCCGATACCTTTGTAATTATAGGTAAAACCAGCCTTGGGCGTCAGCCTGTTGAAATTGGTTTTGGTAGATGGCGCCCCTGTACTCGCGGAAGCCGGGAGATGATTATCGAAATCGAAGTGGTAAAAATCATAGCGCAGGGCAGCTACCACTTTCAGCCCTTTTAGCGGACTCATTTCATAATGCACATAGGAAGCCAGGTTACTGATAGCGGTGGCATAATCACTCAGGGTAGAGTCTGTAGGCGTATAGCTTACATAGTTACCTTCCACATCGCGGGTAATGCGGATATAACGGGCGTTATACCTGCTCGGACTGATATCTGCGCTGATGCCGCCAATCACTTTACTGCTCAGCCATTTCAGCTGCTGCTGGTGCTGGGCAACCAGCAGGTAGCTGTTGAAAGAACTGTTGTTCAGCTGGCCATTAGCCAGCAGCGGGTTGTTCCGGTTGTTGGTGATATAGTAAGAAGGATTCTGTTTTACGGAATTATCGCGGAAGAGCACCGACAACTGCGACTGGCTCTGCGCATTCCATTGCTGCGTAAGCTGCGAACGGATACGCAGGGCATTTGTTTTACGATAGGTAAATGAATACGGCGTGGTATAATCCTTCCTTGCAAACTGGGCGCTGTCTAGCGATCCCGTCATATCACTGTAGTAGTCGATATAGCTGATGCTGTTGCTCCAGGTGGTACGCCCGCCGGCTTTATAGTCGGCACGGAAGGTGAGCGCCGTTTTATGGAAATCGCTGTAATCAATAGGACCATCATGGCGGTTGGCATAGTAGCCGCTTAGTATAAAGCCCCATTTACCGCTGGTGGCGCCTGCCTGGAAATCAGCGCGCTTATAGCCGTTGTTATTGGCCTGCAGGCTGATCATACCACGGCTGGTTGACGGCGGCGCCAGGGTAATAATATTGACAGCGCCGCCAATGGCTTCTGCACCATATAAAGATGATGCAGGCCCGCGGATGATCTCGATCTGCTGCGCGGCAGCCATGTTCATTTCCAGCAGGGCATTGTGGTTATACAGGCCGGTGGTGCGGATGGGAATACCATCTTCCAGGTAAAGAAAAAGGCTTTTAGTGGTCATGGGTTGCCGTATGCTCATTTCATGCTGCTCATTGGCAAGACTTACCATGAACACACCGCTTACTTTATTTAATACCTGGTCTAAACGGTTGGGTTTTGCATCCCGCAGTGTTTGTGCGGTAATGGTGCTGATGGCAATAGGCGCTTCACTGCGTTTCTGTGCAGAACGGCTGGCGCTCACGATCACCTGCTGCAGTTCTGTGATGGTATCCCGCACAGGCGCAGGCTTTTTCTGTTGGGCATACGCAGTCAGCAGCAGCACCGAACAGGTCACTGACAGTACAATATGTAGTTTCATATTTGGCAAATAGAGGGTACTGCGGCTCCGGTGCTTAGCAGCATGGGAGACGCTTATAAGATGCTGATCGTAAAGCGCTGCATGCAAAACGCTGATAACGGATGGCAGATAACGCAACGCAGTACGCGGATCAAATAACATAAAATGCCAAATGGAAAATGCTGCAAGCAGCATACTGTATGCTCAAGGCCTTAAAACAGCACCAGCCGCTGAAAACGCAGGTAGCGTTCAGCGTTACGCATTTAGCGGTCAGCCAACTTGCGGCGGATGGAAGAAAGAGGGAGTATAATCAGTGCAGATGTTTTCCTGTAATACAGGATATTGAACGGCGGAAACAGAGAGCAACGGTGTGATGATCTCAGTATGAAAAGCGCCGCAGATGATCTCAAACTTGTTCTCCGCGCGGCGTTCAGGGTTTTCCTGATCCTGCTTTTCTTCCTGCTTCATCTTTTTTACCATGTGACAGCGGCCGTTACAATGCATTTTGGGGCGGCTTTTGTTCACACAAAGATTGGCGGCAATATACTCCTTGTTCAGCTGGTATTCAGCCACGATCAAGGCTTTGCTGAAAGTTTGCATCAGCACGCCCAGGAGTAATAATATAGCGGCAACCTGTTTCAAGCTGCCGCAAAGATAGGAGTGAATGTTGACTTTTCAAGGCAGGTGAGCAATATTATTCAGTAAGATTATTAACGGTGAAGTTCTCAAGCATCTTTTATTATCCCCGGCTACAATAAAATATTTTTATCTTCATAAAACACAGGAGAATGATACTATATTCACAAAAACGCCCGGCACAAGGATAAAGCATAGAGAAGCCTGTGTGAAACCCTGGTGATGCCTGGATGAAAAGAGGGAAAATAGTATAGGTGCAATAAACAAACGAAATCACAAATCAATACATATATTAAAGACAACCATTATGTTCCGCTATGCCTTTTTACTGACCATGCTGATGGCCGGCTTTTTTAACGCCCGGGCCCAATCCCTGTATATGCCGCGCGATATTTCGCAGGCTTTTAAGAAAGGTACCCGTTCCCCTGATGGCCGCCCGGGAAAAAACTACTGGCAGAACCGTGCCCGGTACGATATTACGGTGACCGCCCTGCCGCCCGACAGGACCATCAAAGGCAGCGAAGAGATCACCTACGTGAACAACAGTCCGGACACCCTGGAGCAACTGGTGATCAAACTGTTCCTGAACATTCATAAACCGGGCGCTCCCCGCCTGGTGCCCGTACTGCAGGATTATCTTAACGACGGCGTACAGGTGACGGCTTTCAAGGTGAACGGACAACCCCAGCGCTGGCGGAAGATCAACTTCACCAACCAGCCGGTAGCCTTACCCATGCCTTTACTGCCCCATGACTCCGTAAAGCTGTCCTTTGAATGGCAGTATGAGATCTCCCTGCAAAGCAACCGCGAAGGGATGATAGACTCCACCACTTACTTCCTCGCTTACTTCTACCCGCGTGTGGCCGTGTACGATGATTACAACGGCTGGGACATGATGACCTTTACCGATGTACATGAGTTTTACAGCGATTTCAATGATTATACCGTTACCGTTAATGTGCCCGCCAACTACATCGTGGTAGGCACCGGTACCCTGCAGCAACCGGAAAAGCTGCTGCAACCCGCTTTTGCAAAGCGCTACAAAGCATCCCAAACTACCGACCAGGTAATCCGTATTGTAACGGCGGAAGACCTGGCGGCTAAAAATGTCACTACGCAGCAAACCGTAAACAGCTGGCAGTTCAAAGCCAGCAATATACCCGACATGGCCTTTGGCCTCAGCGATCATTATGTCTGGGACGCTTCCAGCGTGATCGTAGACGATGCCACAAAACGCCGCGCCGGTGTACAGGCTTTCTATAATGATACGGCCCGCGACTTTCACAGCATGGTGAACTTTGGCCGTCATTCACTGAACTGGTTCTCGCGCCACTGGCCTGGCATCCCCTACCCTTATGAAAAGACCACCATCGTTCAAGGCTATGCTGATATGGAATACCCGATGATGGTCAACGACGGCACTACACCCGATACTGCTTTCAGCCGCTTTGTTGCCGAGCATGAAATTGCACATACCTACATGCCGTTTTATATGGGCATTAATGAAACGCGCTACGGCTTTATGGATGAAGGCTGGGCTACCGCCTTTGAACTGCTGATAGGCCGCGAAGACCTGGGCACGGCAAAAGCGGAAGCGCTGTTTAAACAATTCCGCGTAGACGGCTGGATCAATGATGGCAGTCCGGATGAAGACATTCCCATTATCACCCCCGGAGATGCGCAGGCCACCAAAGGTCTGGGTAATAATCAATATGGTAAACCCGCACTGGGTTACCTGGCGGTAAAAGACCTGCTGGGCGATGCCATGTTTAAGCAATGCCTGCATGCCTACATGCAAACGTGGAATGGTAAGCATCCGCTTCCATGGGACTTCTTCCACATCTTCAACACCACCTCCGGCAAAAACCTGAACTGGTTCTGGAGCAACTGGTTCTTCTCCAGCTACTATATAGACCTCGCCGTGAAAGCGCTGAAGCCCGGTACGGGTGCCTACACCCTGCAGGTGGAAAACAAGGGCGGTATGGCGGCGCCTTTTGATGTGCTGATCACCTACACGGATGGCAGCAGCGACACCCTGCACCAGACACCACAGGTATGGCAGGCCAATCAAAAGCTGGCCAGCGTGAAGATCGCTACCAAAAAGAAGATACAGTCAGTGTTGCTGGACGGCGGCATCTTTATGGATGCGGAGCCGGAAGACAATAAATTAGCGGTTGGCCAATAGCCGTTGGCGGTTAGCGGCTACAGGGAGGTGATGACGTATTGTTTGTAGAGTAACGTTTTACCGTCTCGTGTGCGGCCTTCTTCATAAATCTTCTCTCCGAGTGAGTGAGGGTCCAGCTGAAGGGAGGGCCGGTTGGTGATCTGGTATTCATTCATCAGGAACACCCTGCCCTGGCAACGTTTGATCAGTTCTTTCAGCAGGAGTTTGTTGGGCATGGTGCCTTTCCACTTCTCTGCAATGTTCTTACGGTCAAGTGTTGCCATGGCTGCGAGATCATCGCTTTCCATCATCAGGATGCCTTTTTCAAGGGCAGTACCATTGTAGCTGAGGTGATGTCCCACCTTATAGAAAATGGTACGGTTCAGCAGGTCTTCAGTCAGATGCTTGCCGTTCCTTCCTTTCTTCTCCCACTTCCGGATCTGGTGCCAGCTTTCCCAGCTGCCATATTCCGCATCTCCGGGAAACAATAGTACATTACCGGTAGCCACTGATTCAATGGCAAGGGCTAAACTGGTATTATTGATATGGCTGTTCAGGCGCAGCGCCAATGAACCGGCGGCAGACAGCCAGTCATCATCTATCTTACGCCAGCGGTTTACCGGGGCTTTGTATACGGCTTCCAGGTCATCTCCTTCCACCACAAAATCGGCTGCAAAAGGCACATCGTTACGTACTTCCTCTTTCAGTGAAATGAAAGCATTCATGGCAAGGGAGCATTGATTCAATGCAATGTTCCTTTCATATACATCCCGGCCCTCCTTACCGTTCTTGAACATCAGGTCCCTGCGCTGCGGCGGACCCAGTACATAGAATTTGATACCGGCGGCCTGGCTGATGGTGACGATGTCGCCGGGGCAGAGATAGCGTATCTTCACTTTCTTTTGTTCCAGTATCTCTTTAATGATGCGCATACCCGGCAGGGCTTTGGCTTCCGTTTCATCTTCACCGGCCAGGTTGATACTGGCCAGGGTATTGAGACCGTTGATGAAGGCGCTGCTGTTATCAAGCATAATACCGTCATAGGCCGTTTTGCCTGCTTTACCGTCTGCATCTATGCGCATAAGTTCATGCCTTTTTTTATAGGCATGGATAGCGTTCTGTAAGGCCATGCGCATACTGCTTCTCTTCTTCAGCAGTTCCTGTGCGGCGCCATCGGGATCTTCGGGGTTCTCTGTCCAGGCAAACCACGCTTCTTTGATCTCCATTGCCCTGAAGATGTCGGGATGTTTGGCAAAGCCGTTCACATGGTCATTGTGCTCATGTGTGATCACCAGCAGGTCAACGGAGTTGTTCACATACTGCACCAGGTCCTGCAGAAAAGGCTTGAATTCCGCCGGGCCGCCTTTGCAGCTGCCGCAGTCTATCATCATGGTGTATTTCCTTGTTTTGCCGCTGAAGAACTTCAGCACAAAACAATCACCGGTGCCCAGGCAATACATGCGGATGGCCACACGGTCTATCTTTCCGGCAACGCGCACCGTATGGTTAATGGGGCGGGCCACTATTTTTTTAGGCGCTTTTTTTACTTGTGGAGACATAGCTGTTCATTAATGCTGGTGAAGAAAAGCAAAGGGCTCTGTCATATGATGGAAGCCGTTGCCGAAATACTGGAAGTACTCGTTCACGCCACACTCGCTCTCGCCATGCTGGTAATTGTACTGCGCCCTGATCCTTTTCAGGTTGAGCGAAGGCGTACGGCCGGTATTGAGACTGTCAATATCCAGTATCGGTTTGGAGATCACATATTTCAGTACCTGTAAGTCGAGGTCAAAGATGAGGGTGCAGGCGCCCCTGAATTCAAAGCCGCCTTCGGGAATGGGGTCTCCGCTATCTGTTAACCGTGACAGCGAACTTTTATTGGGCGTGTAATAGTCAACAATCTTCCCATCCCTGAAAACAACGCCGGCGCGCTGTGTGATGGAGAACACCACGTTGTTGACCTGTGTGCCGTTGGGGCCTACACGTGATACATGCCGCAGCTTCAGTATCTGGAAGGAAGCGCCGTTATAGCGGCTGGACTTACGCATGCCCAGGTCCCTGAAATTCTCTACAAAGGCCAGTCCGGTGAGCTGTGCAAATTCTGCCGACTGTGCAATCCTGGAATTAAGACGGGTATGCAGGCCGGGTATGCGGGGCTGTCCTTTTTCATAAAGGCCGGTGATGTATTCCCGTGTTTTATAGTAGATCTTCTGACGGTCGTTCACGTACTTGATCTCATCGCCGTAATCCCGCAGAAAGCCATTTATAACGGCCAGCAGTTCCTGGGTAGGATCAGCGTTGGCTGTATCATTATCCTCCTGCGAATAGCCAATGTTACGGTTGGGAAAGCGCAGGCTTTCCACGCTCAGGGTCTTTACACCCTCGGGGTAGATACCTCTTCTTCTGAAAGCATCGATGAAGGCCAGGCGGTAATCGCGGTTATCATCCGCCACGATATCCGCATCGGCGGTGATGATGGCGCGGAGATAATCGCCGAAGGTGAGATCTATGGGTGGACAATAATCCAGTGCGCGGATGCACATATTGAGCACGTGGCCCGCCGCTTTCGCCGCTTCATTTGCCAGGCGGTCTACCAGGTCGCGCTGAATATCGCCCTGGTTCAGGATACCGGTACCATTGGAGGCAATGCGCAGCAGGTCTTCCACGCGGCTTTTATAGATGTTCAGGAAAGCTTCGAACACGGCGGCAACCAGGATGCTGCCGCGCGCATGCGGTTCCATTTCTGTGCGGTAATCTTCGGGATCGGGATCATGTGGTTTCCACTGACGGGTAGTTTCGTCTATCTCGCCGATAGCGTCGCGCAGGCTGCCGTAATCGCCTACTGCGCTGCCAAATTCCTGTGCCAGTTGTCCCAGCAGGTTCTGCGCACCGAGGTCGCCCCGGGTTTTGCTGATCTGGTGCTTCAATACTTCGGGGAAGGTGAAGTGCTGGAACAGGGCCACAATATCTGCAAAGGCCTCGTGAAAGGCCAGTACATCGGGATTGGTAGGCTCGTTATAGTAATTATGCACCCCGTCAAGAATAGCGTGCGTGATCTCATGGGCGATGATGTCATGGCTCAGGCAGGTGAACACAATGGAATTAGGCATGTGCAGCGTTTCATCTGCCGGGGTGGATGCAAAATAGCCGAAGAGCAGCGCTTTCTTCACGGGGCTGTAATAAGCATTGGGCTCGCGCATGGCGTGGGGATAAATGCGGAGGCGCTGGATGTATTCATCCTGCACATCCACGCCTTCGCCCCTGCGGGATTCCCAGAGCACCTTACGGCCCAGTGCGCGTTCAAAGTTCTTGATGGTGGTCATGGCCACGGCATATACGAACTGCTGGTGAAACTGGGGATCGCTTTCGCTGGGGTCCATCCCATCCTGTGCAAGGATGTAGTCATCGTCCAGGTTCACGGCCCTGTAGAATTTGCCAACGGTAGGGTCAAAGTCTACCACTTCTATGTACTCGCCTACCGGGCCGGGACTGAGGTTTTCCCATACCACCTTGTATACAATATCGTTGATGTCGGCGGTGTCCATCTTCAGGGACAGGCTGGGGTCAAAAGCATACCCGCGCAATTTACGGAACGGGGGCTTTTTCCCGTAATAGTTGGGAGGATTGTTAATAACTGCCATGATCACTTTTTTAGTGAAACAGGATCCGGGGCTGTAGGATATATCCTGGCTGGTGCTTTTGGGGTGTTAAAAGATCTGCAACCGAAGTCCATTCATATGGGGTCAATGTCCACCTGCAAGGTGACACTTTTTCCCGAATAAAAGACCCGTATAAATACCCTTTTTTGGAACAGGACCCGTTTCTTTGCGTTATGATCCGGAACAAGGTGTCCCTTATCATTACTCACATTACCTGCTGGCTGATCTTTCTGAGCCTGCCGCTGCTCTTTGTGAGCGGCTTTCCCGGCAACCGGCATCCCTGGTGGGAACTGCTGCTGATGGCCCACTACTGGCTGTTTGCACTGCTGTACATGGTGCTGTTCTATGGCAACAGTTACCTGCTGATACCCCGGCTCTTCTTCAGGAAACAACTGGTGGCCTACTTCGGCATCCTGCTCCTGCTGCTGTTGATGGTGTATTATCTGCGCCCGTTTGACCGGCTGCTGGTGCACAGCATACAGGCAGAGTTGCCGCCTGCACAACGCAGGCCGCCCATCAAAACAGATATTGTAAGCCTCTTCCTCTTTGTGATGATGGTGGCCCTGAGCATGGCCATTGAGATCAGTAAACGATGGCGGTTCACCGAGCAGCGCGCCGCCCGGGCAGAAGCGGGCAAGGCCAGGGCAGAGCTCTCCTTTCTGAAGGCACAGATCAACCCGCATTTCCTGTTCAATACCCTGAACAATATCTATACACTGGCCCTTACAAAGAACGAAAATACGGCAGACAGCATCATGAAACTGTCCAACATCATGCGCTATGTGACAGACGATGCCTCCGAACACTTTGTACCACTGGAAAGCGAAGTGAACTGCATACGCGACTATATAGACCTGCAGCGCCTCCGCCTGGGCAAAAAAGTGCAGCTGGCATTCAGCGCTGAGGGGCAGCTGGAACATAAACATATTGCGCCGCTGCTGTTCATGACCTTTGTGGAAAATGTTTTTAAATACGGGATCAGCAACCATGAGGATTCTTCGCTGCAGATCCGCATCTTTGCGGAAGAAAAGACCATTACCTTCTACAGCAGCAACCCGGTGTTTACAGGAAGGAAAGAAATGGAGCGCAGGGGCGGTGTTGGTGTCTCTAATGCACGCCGGCGGCTTGAACATCTTTATCCAAACAGGCATCGGTTGCATATTGCAGCAGATAAAGGCCTTTACACCGTGACGCTGACCTTGGAAGTATAAAAATACAACGACATGCAATTGAAATGCATTGCCATAGACGATGAACCGCTGTCGCTGGCGCTGATACAGGAATATGTGGGCAGGTTCCCGGCACTGCGCCTGGTACATACTTTTGACGACGCGATCTCCGCAGCGGAGTACCTGCGGCAGACGCCCGTAGACCTGATCTTTGTGGACATTAACATGCCTGACATCAGTGGCATCGACCTGGTACGCTCCCTGTCCGTTAAACCTATCATCATCTTCATTACCGCTCACCGCAAATTTGCCGTGGAAGGTTTTGAGCTGGAGGCGCTGGACTACCTGCTCAAGCCTTTGAATTTTGAACGCTTTTCAAGAACCATACAACGGGCGCTGGAATACCACCAGTTCCGCCAGCAACCGGCCACACAGCCGGAGGCCGCCATCTTTGTACGCTCAGAATACAAACTGGTAAAGATAGACCTGCAGGACATCCTCTATATTGAAGGACTGCAGGATTACATCCGCATACACCTGCAGCAGGGCAAATACATCATGACCCTCATGACGCTGAAAGCCATGCTGGAAAAACTGCCTCCTGCCCTCTTTCGCCGTATTCACCGCAGCTATATCGTATCCATTAACAAGGTTAGCGCCATTGTGAACAAAAAGGTCAGGATAGGCAATGCCATTGAGCTGCCTATCGGTGATAGCTACGCAGCTTTCATCGAAGAATGGACCAGGCGCTGACAGCCTGCCTTGCTACCGTTATGGACACAGGTATCCCGCTAATACACGGGAATAAAGGAAAACGATGAAATAATGAACTGGCCGCTTCCTTTGGCTACCAGGTAAAGGTCGTGGGTACCGATATTTTTCCCCATCCTGGCCGGGACCTTTAACGCATAGGTAGTATCACCTGTGTAAGGAATTTTGAGGGTGCCTATTACTTTGCCTTTGGGTTTATCTATTCTGAATTCTAATACTGGCTCGCTTTTCTGTGAATTGGTCACTTCTACCTGGAAGCCTATCTCCCCCATGCCCAGGTATACCTGTCCGAAGCCCAGGTAACTGCCTGCTTTCATCTGGAACTCTGTCTCATGCTTTACTTTGGGAGCTGCCGGGGTAGCGGGGGTGGTGGCTGGCGGGGTTGACGGCGCAGCTTCCTGACCCTGTACCAGCAATGGTATCAGGAAGATCAGTAAACATTGCAACAACATCAGCGTCAACCTCATAGGCATCATAGGATAGGCTTCAATTCGCTTAGGAATCGGACTGCCAGGGGCCAGTACCCGGCAATTATCCAGCCGGAAAAATAATAATAATTTTTATAATATTTTGACTTAACGTAAAAATAATTAAGTCGTTAGTCATTCGTTGTTAGTGATTAGTGATCAAACCAGGGGGTATAAACCCGGGCCACTTACGACTAACAACGAATGACTAACGACTAACGGTTAAAAGAAAAAATTATTATCTGATGAGGTTGACGGCGCCTTTTTTGAGCACCTCGGAACCATCTGCGAGTTTCAGCCGGATCACATAAATGTACACCCCAACTGGCTGGGCCTTACCCTTATGGGTACCATCCCATCCTGCACCGGAGGCGCTGGTTTCGAAGATCAGCTCTCCCCACTGGTTGAATATTTTCATGGACTGCCCGCTGATGATATTGCCTTCTGCCCTGAACTGGTCGTTCAGGCCGTCGTTATTGGGGGTGAAAGCATTGGGAATGAACAGGTCCTGGTTCAGCAGCTTTGCGTTGGCCTCTCCGGGTTCGCTATGCTGACAGGCCTGGCCGCCCAAAGCAATGACCCGTATGTTCACCCCTTGGGATAAGGGCAGGCCGGTTACCTGGTGACTGGTACCCAGGGCGCCTGAGCTGGGGGTGATGAAAGCGCCGCCGTTTACAGACACCTGGTAACCGGTGGCATCCGGTACGGCCTGCCAACTAAAGTTGACGCTGTTAGGCGTTACCTGGGTGGCGCTCACCACGGGTTGTGCCACCTGTTCCAGGCGGCTTACGGTTACGGGCACACGGTCGCTGCTGCAGGCGCCTGTGGAAGCCTCCAGGTAATAGGTGGCCCCGGTAGCAGCAGCAGGCACCGTATAGGTAACGCCGTTAGCGAGGGGATCTCCGCCGGTGGCGGCGGCGTACCAGCGATAGGTTTCCAGCAGGGAGGGCCGTTGTACCCGAAGGGTGGCGCTGCTGTCAACACAGGCGGTCACCGCATCTGCCACGGGTACGGGCGGAATAGCCGTAACCGTTACCTGCACCGTATCTGTTACCTGGCATCCCAGGGTGTCGGTAGCGCTGACGATGTAACTGGTGGTAGCGGCGGGTGTTACGGTAAAGCTGCTGCCGCTGCCATTGCCCGGCTGCCAGCTGTAATTGCTGACGGGGCCATTGGCGCTCACGTTCAGCGTGGCGGCACTACCGGTGCAAACAGCATCCTTATCTGCCGTGGCGGTAAGTACGGCGGCTGTTTTCCTCGGTACCACGCCATTGTATGTAGTGGCGCAGCCGTTAGCATCCAGGATGGTGCAGGCATAAGGGCCGGCCTTCAGGTTGGCGGCAGAATCCTGCAGCTGTACCGGTGAGCTGGTCCAGGTATAGTTTAACGGCGGCGTACCACCGGTGGCGGTAATGGCAATGCTGCCGTCGGCATTGTCGCAGGTAGCGGCAGTAACGCTGGCGGTTACGGTCACCGGTGCATAAACAATGCCCGAGAGGGCCAGTATCACCGCTCTTGAACTGACGCCGCTGCCGGATATATAACGGATGGAAACAGCATCCAGTGATTTGGGCTGATCACGGCAGGCAACAGAAATATCGTAGCGGTAAAAGCGCGGATTGTTACCGGAGAGACCATCTACCAGGTATGGCGGGGCCGCCTGACGAGCAATACGGCCTACACCGCCGTACACCGCATTGGCGCCGTTGAACCAATCCAGCACGGTTACCGAACCACCGGGCGCTGAAGTGCCGTCTGCAAAATGCAGGGTAAGGCCGATGGTGCTGTTACCTTCCGTAGAGAACAGCAGCAGGCTTAATTTGCTGTAGGCGGCAGGCGTAGTGAGCGCCAGCGTACCTGTTGCGGCGGTGTTGACAATAGTCCCGCCACTGGACAAATACAGGCCGTTGTTAACGTCATAGGGCGCCAGCTGGTAGGTACGGTTGCCGTTCACTATTGTGCCGTTATCCACTATACCGCCGGACAGGCCATTGGTAATGGCAAATGCCTGGGAGTACAGGAGGTAGAAGCTCAGGTCCAGCTCCGTACTGGTAACCGCAGTGGCGCTGGTACCGCTTTCCGCCACTACATCATTATTAAATCCTGTTACGGGAATTGGCGAATAGGTTTGTGCCAATAACTGCAGACGCCCCGCACAAAGGGCCAGTAAAAAAACGAGCGTAAAAACGTGTTTCATCCGTTTGTTTTATTATGGTTGATGATAAATGGTGATCAGCGGAGTAATACTACCCAGCCTGTGTATGGTTTATCTTTAGGCTTTGCCCTGACAACATAATAGTAGGTACCGCTGGGCGACAACTTACCGCGCCAGGTACCATCCCAGGGCCGTTCATAGCCAATACTCTCATAAACAGGCTGTCCCCAGCGGTTGAAGATCGTTACCTGGCAGCCCGGTATGCCGCGCAGGCCGTCTATCTCCCAGCGGTCGTTAATTCCATCCCCGTTAGGACTAAAGGCATTGGGTATACGCAGTACCTTGTCTGGCGCCACCATAAGCCAGGCCAGACTCGTGCTGTCGGCACAACCGATCTCATTCATCACCGTCAGTGTAACACGATAGCTGCCCGGCAGTGCATAGCGATGCTGCGGATCACGGGAAGCGTCTGTAAGGCCATCGCCAAAATCCCAGGCATAATGCAGGGCGTTCTGTGATTGGTTACTGAAACTGAAAAGCGCTTCGCTGTATTCCAGCGGCAGGTTAACGCCCGGCTGAACGGTGAAGACAGCCCGCGGCGAGGCCTGTACATTGATCAGCGCTGTTTGCTGCAGGGTATCAAAACATTGTTGCTGAGCGCCGGCTATCAGGGTAACCGTATAGCTGCCCGCTGTGGTGTAAGTATGAGCCGGATGCGCTTCGGATGACAGATCGCCATCGCCGAAGCGCCATAACCAGGTATCCGCCTGCTGCGACAGGTTGGTGAAGGCCACTGGAAAATCGGGGCAACCGGTCGTGCTGTCAACACTGAAGGCCGCTACAGGTAATGGAATGACATTTACCTGCTGTGGCGGAACATTCACCGTACATACACCATCCGTTACAGTTAGAGATACAGTGCCGCTCTGCCGGTATTGCACGCTGAAAGGACCAAAGCCATTGCCGCCCTGCGCGGCTCCCCCGCCCCAGTTCCAGGCGGTGGTTGCGTTATTACCTGCATTACCGGTGGCGGTGATGGTGATAAGGTCTCCGGCACAGGGTGTTGGATCACTGAGGTGGATGCTTATCACGGGCGGCTCGCTGACATTAACGGATTGGCTAACAAGTGCAGATACACAGGCGCTGTCTGTGATCTGCAACTGCAAAGTATAATCGCCTGCGGCATTGAATAAAATATTGTAAGGCCCGGAACCGCTGCCGCTTTGTACTGCTGCACCGGAGAAATTGTGCCAGTTAAATACAGCATTATCACCCGCACTGCCGGTGAAGGCGACCGTTTGCGGGGTACCCAGGCATACCTCCGCAGGCGTAACGGTAAAGGTGGCCAGGGGCAATGGCTTTACGGCAATGTCTACACTGTCTTTCAGTATGCAGCCAAAGACATCCTGTGTGCTGACTATATAGCGGGTGCTGAGCGCCGGTGTAACTGGTACGCTGGCGCCCGTGTCATTCGTTGGCTGCCAGGTATAGCCGTTAACGGTAGTACCGCTGGCGCTGACGCTCAGCGTGGCCGACTGGCCTTCACACAGCAGCGTATCACTGGCGCTGAGCGATAGCGTAACCGGTGATTGCTGCAGCACGGTTCCCTGGTAAGTGGTGCTGCATCCGTTGGCGTCTGTAATAGTACAGGTGTAATTACCGCCAGACAGGTTGGTGGCAACCGGTTGTGTTTGCACCGGTAAGGTGTTCCAGCTGTAAAACAAAGGCGCTGTACCTCCGCTGACGGTTAAGGCAATACTGCCGCTGCCACCGCCGCATACAGCATTGGTAATAACCGGCACTACGCTCAGCGGCGTATAGGCAACACCGGAGAGCGCCAGTATACATGCCCTGGTAGGGAACAAGGTACCGCTGCCAGAGAGGTAAGTGATGGTTACGGACTGCAGCAGCTTTGACTGGTTGGCACAGGCAATGGGTATATCAAAACGGTAAAACCGGGGATTATTGGTAGCCGCTCCATCTACGATATAAGGCGGAAAAGCTTTGCGTGTAATACGGCCAAAACCTGACACCACAGCGTTGCCGCCATCAAACCAGTCCTGTACATTCATATTACCGCCGGCTACGCTGGTGCCGTCCGTAAAATTCAGTGTAGCGCTTACCGTAGTAGCGCCTTCTGTAGAGAACAACAACAGGCTGATACGGCTGAAAGTGGCCGGGGTGGCCAGTGTAAGCGTACCTGCTGCAGCGGTATTGGCTACGGCACCGTTGGCGGAAAGGAACAAGCCATTGTCTGCATCGTAATCAGCCAGCTGGTAGCTGCGTGCGCCATTAACGATAAGGCCATTGTCTGGTAGTCCGCCGGCAATGCCATTAGTAGCTGCAAAAGCAGCTGTATACAGGATGTTGAAGCTGAGATCCAGGTCGGTAGAGGTCGCTGCAATTGTGCTGGTGCCTGACTCCGCAACAACATCATTGTTAAACCCTGTGACGGCAACAGGGGTGTACGTTTGTGCGCATAGCTCATGCAGGCCGGTGTATAACACCAGCAACAGGGCAATAAAAATGGTCTTCATCGGTTTACATCATCGTTTTCTTTCTGTGGGCGCCATGAAACACAAAGCAACGGGCATAGGGCACCGCATACTTTAATGGATCTATTTTGAATGCAGGGTCCAGTTTTTTTAAATACACCGGCAGCGTTTATTCGGGGGGGTAAGGAAAAATTTTTTTTATTACAGTACGAATTGGATCAGAAATTCCGTTCTACCCGGGGCAACAGTGGTAAGGGAAAGTTCAAAGCCATGATGGTGCAGTATTTCCCTGATCAGGGTAAGGCCAATTCCCTGGCCGTTCTTTTTAGTACTGAAAAAGGGGCTGAAAAGCTGGGCGGCGGCTTTGCTGCTGATGCCTTTTCCTGAATCAGCAATGACCAGCTGCTTTTCGCGTATACGGGTAATGAATTCAATGTGGCCTTTGTACTCAATGGCTTCCATGGCATTCTTCACAATGTTGATGAGCACCTGCTCCATCTGCTCCTGGTCTGCATGGATATGGAAGGGCCCTTCTTCCAGCTGGTATTCAAAGCTGATCTCTTTTTCCCCCGCTTTCATTTCCATCAGGCGGGCTACATTGTTCACCAGCTGATGCAGATCAATTTCTTTCCGCAGCGGTTCCGGCAACCGTACCACATCGGCAAAGTTGCGCATGAAATGATTCAGGTTGTGATTACGCTCAACGGCTACACGCAGTGCATGCTGCAGCATGTTTCCATTTTGCCCGTTCTGCAGGCTTTCAGCGCTCAGCGCAGATTGCAGGATGGAGTTCACCGGGCCAATGGTATTATTTACTTCATGCGCCATCATACGGATCACTTTACCGTAGGCTTTCTTTTCTGCCGCCAGTATTTCGGCGGTGAGTTCTTCTATCAATATAAATTCGCGGGGAAAACCGCGGTCAATAAACTGCGATTTCTGCAGGCGGTAAGTGAGGGCATTGTTGTAAGTGACCGTGAGGGAACCGCCCCGGGGCAACTGCCTGGCGTTTGTAAGCATATCGGTTCCTTTCATTTCCATGAGCTGGCTGGCTTTGGGGTTTACCTGCGCCACGTTGCCGTCATGATCCAGGATGATGATGCCTGTGGGCGAGGTATTCACCAGTTTTTCCAGGAAGAGGTGCTGTTCCTGCTGCCGGGTGCGTTCCTGCCGCAGCTCATCGATCATCCGGTTGTATACATCTATCAGGGCATCCATTTCGTATTTGCCGGTGTGCACCAGCTTCACGTTAAAGTCGCGGTCTTTGATGGCCTCCGTGCCCATTACCAGCAATTTCAAGGGGCCTACCAGCTGCTGATACAGGCGCCAGGATATGAACACCGACAGGAGGATGATCAGCTCTGCCACAATGAACAGTATCTTATTTTCCTTGAACACAAACCACGAAAGCACCAGCGCAAGCAGGTGCAGTACTGAAAGGAAGAGGATGTACTTAGTCCGAAGTTTCATCGTAGGGGATATTATACTTCTCCAGGCGGCGGTACAGTGAGCTGCGGGTTAAACCCAGCGCGCTGGCCGCTTTCGAGATCCTGTTCTTATGAAAGTCCATGGCTTTGCGGATCATCATTACCTCAATCTCATCCAGGGTAATGGCCCCTACATCCGGCAGCTGGATACTGCCTTTCCTGGCGGTAGACAGCTCCAGCTGGGAGCGGAAATCATCTACATCGAGGCTGTCTTTCCGGGTGATCAGTACCGCGCGTTCTACCAGGTTCTTTAACTGGCGGATGTTGCCGGGCCACGGCAGTTCCTGCAGCCAGCGCAACGCTTTTGGTGTTACGGTCAGCGCGGGGCGGTTATAGATCTCTTTCAGGTTGCCGATAAAGAAGTTGACCAGCAAAGGAATATCGCCGGGCCTTTCTCTTAACGCCGGTAGATGAATGCTGATCAGGTTGATCCGGTAGAACAGGTCTTCCCGGAAAGCGCCCTCTCCTACCATCCTGCCCAGGTCTTTGTTGGTACCGCAGATCACCCGGGTGTCTACCACGCGGGTACGGCTGCTGCCCAGCACTTCGTAGGTGCGGTCCTGTAATACGCGCAGCAGTTTTACCTGGCTGCTCAGATCCAGGTCGCCAATTTCGTCCAGGAAGATGGTGCCTTTATGCGCCAGTTCAAAACGCCCTACGCGGTCGGTACGCGCATCGGTGAAGGCGCCGCGCACATGGCCAAACATTTCGCTTTCAAACAGCGTGGTGGAAATACCGCCCAGGTTCACCTTGACGAATGTTTTGCTGCGGCGCACGCTGTTCTGGTGAATGGCTTCGGCCACCAGCTCTTTACCGGTGCCGCTTTCGCCGGTGATCAGTACGGGCGCATCTGTTGGCGCTACCCGGCCAATGGTTTCCAGCAGCTGCAGCATATGCGGATCTGCCGTAATAATGGAACGGAAATCATAGCGGCTGTCCAGCTCTTTGCGGGTATGGTGCTGCGCTGTTTTTTCGCGCAGCTGCAGCAGGGTTTGTACGGATTGCAGGAGATAACTGTTATCCCAGGGTTTGTTGATAAAATCACTGGCGCCCAGTTTCATCCCCTGTACGGCCAGGGCAATGGTGCCCCAGCCGGTGATGAGGATAACCGGCACTTCGCTATCCAGGGCCCTGATCTGTTTGAGCAATGCTATTCCTTCTTCCCCGCTTGTTTCAATGGAGAAATTAAGGTCCAGTATGATCAGGGATATCTGCTGTGTGCGGATAATGTCCAGCGCTTCCTGCTGGCTGGCCGCAGCCAGGGTTTTATAGCCCGCATCGTTAAACAACAGCATCAGCGAAGTCCTGACGGCAATATCATCATCAATTACCAAAATCATAAGTAAAAGCAAGTTACATTTTTTCCGCTACAGCGTACCTAGTCTTCATGCAGCGCTACTGCAGGGTACACCGCCGCTGCCTGCCGCCCGGGATAGAAAGCGCAGATCAGCACCAGGAGGTATATAAATAACACAGACAATACGATGGCCGCCACATACACCATTGCAGGCAAATCAAATACATTCAGCAAAGGAAATTGAACGGCAAAGAAAACGCCCGCGATCACAGAGAAGGTAGACAGGATCAGCGCTTCCGTTATCAGCTGCAGGGACACCGAACGGCCGGTTGCCCCTACTGCCCTTCTCAGGCCAATCTCAGCACGGCGCTTATTGATGTTGTACCACAGCACGCCAAAGAGGCCCAGCGCCACGTTAATGATCAGGAAACCCGCCACGATGGAAAGTATGATCATCGGCATCAGCGACATATTATTCATACTCCCGCGTTTGTCTGTAAGATGTTCTATCTCCACATTGGCGGTTTTCAAGGCAGTGGAAATGGTTTTATACAGCCGGCCTTCAAAAGCAAGGTTGGCATCCGGCGTAACACGTACCAGCATTTTCTCCATGCCGCCCAGGCTCGCTGTATCGGTGCGGTTGTAAACAGCTCTCCCCGCTACGGTATAGTCACCTTTCATTTTGACATCCTGCACCACACCAATGACCCTTGATTGCTTATCGTCTCCATATTGCCTGCCTGTTGCAGGCTCATTACCAAACAGCTCTTCCCGCAGGGTAGCATTAATGACCACCGGCTTTACCGGGGCCACTGCATCCTGTTTGTTAAACCAGCGTCCTTCCAGCAGTTTCAGATCCAACACGCGCTGATAGTTATCGTCCACATTATACCAGTTGATATTGCTGATCATTCTGCCTTTATGACCCACGCCGTTCATAATTGTAGCAGAAGCAAAAGGTACATTGCTGGTGGTAAAACTGACCTCCCTTACCTGCGGTAATGCCTTTACGGTTCGCTGCAGCGCCTCGTAGAACAGCCAGATAGAATCTTTGTTGTCTGTCTTAAGCGGATTGCTGTAATTGACTACCCATACATTTTCATAGTCCATACCAACAGGCTTCCGGTAGTTCCCGTAGTAGTAAACGGAGATCGTCATTACGGCAAAAACTACCAGGAAGGAAACAAACATCTCCGTCATCAGCAGGAAGTTCTGCTTCTTTTTATTCCACATCAGTTTAAATAAATGCCTGAACATAGTTTTCTTGGATTAATTGATGAATGATCATGAAGCCTTCAACGCGTTTATTACCTGCATGCGGGACATGCGCCAGGCAGGGTATGCACCGGATAATAGTCCGAATACCAGGCAGGCCAGCAGGGTAACCAGCAGTACATTGAAGTTAAGCGACAAATGCAGGTCATTGAGCAGGTTGGCCCGGTTGATCAGCTGCAGGGCGATCAATGAGAGCACTACACTGACCAAACCACTTATCAGGGTAAGGATCAGGTTCTCAATAATGAACTGCCCCGCCAGCACTTTTGAAGAGGCGCCAAAGGCTTTACGCACCCCAATTTCGGAAGAGCGTTCCATAATGCGGGTGACGTTGATATTCACCAGGTTCATAGCCGGCAGCAGCATCACCAGCAGCACAAAGATGGTGACGACCGTAGACACGATCCTCATACCTGATTTTTTCTCATTTCCCGAGCGTAAGTATGCATTCAGATAACTATCAGCATGCGTATAAATATGTGTGTACTGGTTGTTGGTCATCGGCAGCCGGGCAGCCATTTGTTCATACTCTGCTTTCATGGCAGGCACATCTGCGCGGGTGGGAGCTTCCAGTACGCAGATAAAATTGCCGCGGTAATCCTTGCTGGACGCAATATCTGTTTTGGCTACCGTATAGGGCAGGAACAGATCGCCGGAGAACAGGTAGTTGGAAGGCGGTACAGACTTCATAATACCACATACCCGGTAGCGTACCGCATCTGCTTCAATGTACTGCCCCACAACGGAGGGCGCATTCCCAAAGTACTCCTTCCTCAGGCGCTCTGATATTACGGCTACCCGTTCGCCGTTTGCCAGCTGTTGCGCCGTAAAAGGCTTCCCTTCCAGGAAATCGTGATCCAGCACCTCCCAGTAGGCCGCGTCCGTATACTTGTAATTGATGCTGATCTTCTTATTGTTAACATAGGTATTGGTACCCTGCGGCCTGGAAGAAATAGCGATCCTGGCAGGCCTTTTCAGGGTTTTGACATAGCGGTTCAGGTAGTAAAAAGACAAAGCGCCGCTGTTCATCGATTGGGGGCCGCTCTCTTCGAACTTGGTGATGTACAGCAGGCGGCTCCTGTTCCTGTCGGGATAGGTGTCGTTCACCACCTTATCTATAAAAGCAGCGAGCACTACCAGGATGGTGATGGTAAAGCTGATAATGAAGATGCTGATAAAGGTGAAGAACTTTCTTCTTTTCAGCACGGCAATAGCGATCTTAAAATAATTGACGAGCATAATCTGTATATGTTGAAACGGATGAAAGGGTCTTATTGTACCTGGCTGCCATCGAACAGGCGCACCAGGCGGTGTGTTTTCCTGGCCATCTGCTCATCATGCGTTACCATTACAATGGTAGTGCCTTCTGTTCTGTTCAGGTGCAGCAGGATGTCCATTACTTCATTGCCCATGACGCTGTCCAGGTTACCGGTGGGCTCATCTGCCAGGATGATTTCCGGGCGGCCGGCGATAGCGCGCGCGATGGCCACCCTTTGTTTTTGTCCGCCGGAGAGCTGCTTAGGAAAATGTTTCAGGCGGTTGCTCAGTCCAACCTTCTGCAAAGCTTCGGTGGCCAGCTGCTTTCTTTCCTTTGCAGCGCCTTTGCGGTAGATCAGCGGCAGCTCTACATTGTCTACCACTCTCAGGTCATTGATCAGGTGATAGCTCTGGAAAATGAAGCCGATCTTCCTGTTCCTGAATTCCGCCAGCTTTGCATCCGGCAGATGCTCCAGCTTTGTGCCGGCTATCTTTACCGCTCCCCTGGTAGGCGCATCCAGCAGGCCCATAAGATTGAGCATGGTGCTTTTGCCGCATCCGGAAGGCCCCATGATGGAAAGGAACTCTCCTTTTTCTACCTGCAGGGAGATATTATGCAGCGCCAGTGTTTCTACCGTATCCGTACGGTATACTTTTTCTATGTTCTGTAGATGGATCATATAACGGGTTTAATTGTTAAAGGATGTATATGCCTGCTGATAACTGATCTTTTCATTCTTTTCGAAATCGTACAGCGATAAATAACGCAGCTGGTACCAGGCGCTCCAGGAATCACGCAGCGCGGCAATGTAATCGCGCTTGGCCTGGTCTTTCTCCTGGAAGGCGATGCTCAGGTCTGTGATACCGAAATTACCCAAGATATATCTTTCCTCGGCGATGCGGTATTTCTCGGTGGCGATGCTGTCTGCATTCGCCGTGAGCTGCAGCTGGTCTTTCATCATATCAAACAGCGTGACCTGCGTTACGATCTCCTGGGCAAACACCTGTTTGTCCTGCTCCACGGCATACTCCGTAAACTCCAGGTTTGCCTGCGCGGTTTTGGTGCGGGATCTTGATCTTCCCCAATCCAGGATAGGAATGGCAAAAGTGATCTGTACTTCCTGCTGATCTTGTGGCGACTGGTAAGATTTGGCTATTGTAGTAGCGCTTTTGGAGAAGCCCAGCTGTGCTGTTAAGGTAGCATTGAGCCCGTTATCTCCTTTGGCTTTGGCAACATCCCGCCTGGCTTCTGCCATGCGCCGTGCAAAAGCAATGGCATCACTGCGGTTCTGGTACGCTTCCGTCAGCACCTTTTCAGCGGGCGCGTGTACATTGGTCTTTAAGCCCGGCAGCAGGAGCGTGATGGGCGCTTGCTGCTGCAGCCCGATGTAGGAACGCAGGTTCAGCCCGGCTATTTCCATGTCGCGCCTTGCAATGCCGGCGGCCTTTTCAGACTTCAGCTGTTCCAGCTGCAGCTGCAGTATCTCGTTGCGGGAGATCTTGCCCAGCGCATATTTTTCATTCGCAATGCGGAGGATGTTCTTCGTATTGCGCAAATTGGTTTCTGCTATCTGCAGGTTCACCTGCGCCAGCAGCAGGTCAAAGAAATAGCCGCAGGCGGTAATGGCCACACTTTCCATGGCTTCAATATAAGCCTGAGTGCTTTCCTTGTATTTCAGGGGCTCGATCCGCCGGTCCCATTTCAGCTGGTTGAACTGGAACAGGGGCTGCGTATAGCCAATACCAAAAGGCACGTTGTTATACAAGGTGTTCTTACGGTCAAAATCATCAAAGCGCTGCAGCTGGGTGGTGCCGAATACGGTGCCTCCTGTTCCTGCTATGCTTTGGCTGAAAGACAAATTAAGGGAGGAATTGTTATTGTGAATGGATTGAAAGAGAATAGTGCCATCCGGCTGCTGCACTTCGGTAAATGTTTTATTGTAGCCGGGCAGTATACCGTTCAGCGCCAGCTGCGGTTGATAATTGGAACGATAGGTACGGTACTCCCAGTATTTTGTTTTACGGGTGGTTAATGCCTGTTTGGCGGCGATGGAAAAAGCTTTCGCCATGTCTACCACCTGCTCCAGGCCAAGCCTGATCGTATCTGCGGCAGGTTGTGCCTGTACCGCGCAACAGGCTCCAATATAAAAAATGGTCAATAGCAATATGCGGTTCATAGCGTTTAGTTGTTGATGGTGAGGCCACGGGCATGCTTGAAGGCGCTCATGTCGGAAATGATCACCTGCTCTCCCGGCTGTACATTATCCATGAGCTCCACATAATCGAAATTGCTGAGGCCTATACGAACTTTCCGCCGCTCAGCCTTCCCGTTGCGCACCACGAAGATATCCTGCTGATCAGCGCCTTTAAAGGCAGCGCCGTTGGTAACCCTGAGTGCGTTCTTCTTAGCGGCGGTTACCAGGAAAACATCCACTTTCATGTTGGGGCGCAGCCGTTTGTTATCGCCTTCATTCAGCTGTATGGCAAAGGTGATGATGCCATTTTGTACGGCGGGCTGTATGTTCACCACCGTTCCCCTTATCGCGGCATCATTGATCTTTACAATAGCCGGCATGCCGTTACGCAGCTGGTCCAGGTACTGGTCTGCAATACTGCCCTGCACTTTGAAGCTGCGCAGGTCTGCTATCCTGGCCAGGGGGTCGCCTTCGTGTATGCTTTCGCCGATGTTCCGGTTCACCCAGGTGATCACGCCTTCGCGGCTGGCGGCGATATTGGCCAGCTGCAGCTTGCGGCCCAGTTCGCGCAGGTTGCTTTCTTCAATGGAGGCGGCTATCGCTGCTTCCTTCATTTCGATCTGCATGGTTTGCTGCTTGCTCCTGATCTCGTTCTCCAGCTGTTGTTTTTCCAGGCGCGCCACTTCCAGTTCCAGCGCTGCCTGTTCAATATCTTCGCGGGTACCGCCACCGGCGCGGAATAAACGCTTGGCATTTTCCACTTCTGCTTCCATGCTGTTAATGCGGAGTTGTTTTACGTCGTTGCTGGACTTGATATCGTAGAAACTCTTTTCCAGTTCGAGGCGCAGCTTTTTGATGTAGTTACGTTTAGATTCCAGCTGGAACTGCAGTTTCTCATATTCGTTGGCGGATGCGGTCTTATCCAGCAGGAGGATGGGCTGGCCTGCTTTGATGCTGCTGCCCGCTTCCATCATCACCTCCCGGATAGAGGCATTGATCGGGCTGGTGATCACCTCTTCAAATTCGGGCTGTACTTCGCCGGAGGCATTGATCGTGTTCTCAATATCTCCTCTTTCCACTACGGCGGTGATGATCTCTGATTGGCTGAGCGAAGGCGATAGTACGGCGCGCAGCCAGATCACTACCGCGATGATCAGCAACAGGGATAGGGATAAGGTCCAGACCAGTTTTTTCTTTCTTTGCAGCCGAACCTCTGTTTCAATTACTTTGTCCATGAAAACATTTTAGCTCCCTACTCTTTCCAAGCCGGATGCCAAACATAATTTATTCAGAATGAGGGTTTTATAAAAATTGCGTTGCGGAAAAATGTCCGGTTCCGGACAGTTTGTCTGGAAACGGGCGGGTTCGTGAAAGTGATGATATCTTTAACTTTTAATGATGCATTTGTTAAAGCAGGCGGGCGCTCCTATATTTGTCCGCACCGGTAATACACAAGGGACTATGTACGGGAATAAAATAACCACGATAGTACTGCTGGCGGCCATCGGCGCTTTTTTATTCATTCCTTTCCTGGGCCGTGTACACCTGTTTGACTGGGATGAGATCAATTTTGCCGAATGCGCCCGGGAGATGATCCTGCTCGACGACTATTCCCGCATCTATATAAATTTCAAGCCTTTCCTGGAAAAGCCGCCCATGTTCTTTTGGATGCAGGTAGTGACCATGCAGCTGTTTGGCTTTACGGAGTTTGCCGCCCGCTTTCCCAATGCCATCTGCGGCATCTTTACTTTGGTGGCTTTATACCTTTGCGGCAGGCGGGTATATGATCACAGATTCGGTTTACTTTGGGCCCTGGCCTATGCGGGATCCCTGTTCCCGAATATGTATTTCAAATCGGGACTGATAGATCCCTGGTTTAACCTGTTCACCTTTCTTTCGCTGTATTTTTTCATCCTCTACCACTGGAAACGGAATGGCTATGATAAAGAGGGCCTGCAGCATAAGCCTTTGTATTATGCAGTGTGGGCGGGTGTTTTTATGGGGCTGGCCATACTGACCAAAGGGCCGGTGGCGCTGATGATCTTCCTGCTGGTGCTGGGCGTATACCTGGTGTACAACCGGTTCAGGATCTGTTTTGGCTGGGGACATGCGCTGCTGTTCCTGCTGGTGGCCGTTCTCCTCACCTTCTCCTGGTATGGTTATGAAACGATTAAGAACGGTCCCTGGTTCATTAACGGGTTCCTGGCATACCAGTACCGCCTCTTCACCACGCATGATGCGGGTCAGCAAGGGTTTCCCGGTTATCATTTTATAGTGATACTGATCGGATGTTTTCCCGCATCTGTGTTTGCGATACCGGCCTTCTCCAGGTTACGGTCCGGCAGCCGGTATGACCGCGACTTTAAGCGCTGGATGGTGATTCTGTGCTGGGTGGTCATCATCCTGTTCACCATCGTGCAATCAAGGATCATTCACTATTCTTCTATGGCCTGGTTCCCGGTTACCTTCCTGGCTGCCTACACGTTTTACAAGTGGGAGCGCAGGGAAATGCCCTATAAAAAATACGTGGCCGTTCTTGCTGCAGTGCTGGGGATCATCATAGGCACAGTGTTGTTGTCCGTAACCATTATTGCCATGAACATTAAAAAGCTGGCGCCTTATGTAGCAGATCCCTTTGCACAGGGTAATATGATGGCAGATGTACACTGGAGCGGTTTTGAAGGCGTGCCGGGCATACTGATGCTGACAGCCGTAGCAGCTGTACTGGTACTGCTGAAGCGACAGGCTTATAACAAAGCCTTTTGGACCATCTTTGGCAGTACGGCCATTGTAATATTCCTGGCAGCTATACTGATCGTGCCCAAAGTGGAACGTTACTCACAGGGTGCGGCCATTGATTTCCTGAAAGAAAGACAGGGGGAGGATTGTTATGTTAATACACTGGGCTACTGGAGCTATGCGCCCTTCTTCTATGCGCGGAAACAAAAACCTGTTAATGCCAGATCTTATGATGAGCAATGGCTGTTAAGCGGCAATATAGATAAACCGGCTTATTTTATTACGAAAGTGGATCGTGTGGACCATTATACAAAGCAGCATCCTGAGCTGAAAGAGCTTTACCGGAAGAATGGGTTTGTCTTTCTGCTCAGAAATCCCCGCTAACAGGTAAGGTCTGTTTGCTTACACGGCCGTTCTGTCAGGTGGAGGCGCCGTTCTGTTATCTTACATCGATGTTCTTCGATCTGTCAGGTTCGTTCTGTTAGCTGACAACGCCGTTCCGTTATCTTACATCAATGTTCTTCGATCTGTCAGCTCCGTTCTGTTAGCTGACAACGCCGTTCTGTCAGGTGGAGCGTCCATTCTGTTGTCTTACATCGCTGTTCTGTTGTCTGCAAGGCCCGTTCTGTTATCTTACATCGCCGTGCTGTTATCTGCATCAAAGTAACTCCTTATTTATCCAGCAGCCAGAACAATAAGATGGTCAGTTCATTACCCAATGATGACCGGAGGATGCGGAGGGCTTTACGCATGTGTTGTTCCACGGTATTTACGGAGATGTTGAGACGTTCCGCCACTTCTTTATTGGAGAGCTGGTTTTCGCGGCTTAGCAGGAAGACGGCGCGGCATTGGGTAGGCAGTTCCCGGATCTTGTTCTGCAGGAAAGTTTCCAGCTCTTTTACTTCCAGCAGGCCGTAATTTTCACGGGGGCCGGCAGGCAATACCTGCATAAAGGCCTGCTCTCTTTTCAGCTGGGCCAGCTGCTGCCGGTGGAAGTTATACACGCGGTTGCGCAGCGCAATGAACAGGTAGTTGTCCAGCTGCGTATCTTCTTTCAACGCAGGCAATTGCCTGTACAGGGAAATGAAGATATCCTGTACCAGCTCCTGTGACGCTTCCAGCTGACCTGTCTTCTTATGAGCAAGGTTCACCAGGCGGATAAAATAGCGCTCATAGATAGTATCAAACGCTTTTTCATCACCTTGCCTGAATAATGCTATTAGCGCAGTATCGGTATATTGAGCGTAGTGTTTGATATCAAAGCAGTTTGTCCAAATTTAATAATTAAATTCTTCAGGTTATAGCGTATATTTTTTTGGAGAGCGTAACGGTAAACGGCAGAAATGGTGTTTATATAATTAGTTTGAGGTTTGAACGAACCTCATACCTCCAACTTTAAATGTCAAACTTTAATAATGGACCCTCAACACCTGTTAACACTTTTAGAGAAATATAACGCAGGGCAATGCACGCAGGAAGAGCTTGCATTGCTGGACAGCTGGTACGAAAGCCTGGGCAGGGAACGGCCCGACCATATCATTGCACCCGACAGCGAGGCTGCTGCCCTTCTCACCCACCAGCAACTGCAGGCGTTGAGGGCGCAGCTGCAGAGCGCCACACACCAGATACCTGTACGGAGTACCAGGAGCGGCCTTTTGCAGAAAGCCATCCGTACTGCGGCAGTGCTTACAGGTATGGCCTTGCTCTGCGGCGCCGTGTATTACGGCTTACAGTGGCGCGACAGGAAGAAGGTGCATCCGGCAGCGGTGCAAACCCTCGCCGGACTGGATTACAGCCGTTATATTACATTGCCCGATGGCAGTAAGGTGGTGCTCCATGCAGGCAGTCACCTGGAATATCCCCGTACATTCAGTGGAAACGTAAGAGAAGTAACACTATCCGGCGAAGCCTATTTTGATATCCGGCAAAACAGCAGCAGCCGTTTTGTGATCAATACGGGCCGCGTGAAAACCACGGTACTGGGTACGGCCTTTAACATAAAGGCCTATCCCGGTTCCAACGAGATCGTAGTATCCGTTACCAAAGGCAAGGTGAAAGTGGAAGATGGTCCCAACATGCTGGCGGTGCTGAACCCCGATCAGCAGATCGTTTATAACACGGAGGCCGCTACCCTTGCACAGCGCCAGGTGCATGCCCTCGAAGAGATCAGCTGGACCAGGAACGACATGGTATTTGAGTCCGTTCCCTTTGAAACCATTGCCGCCACTATCAGCAAAAGATACCACGTAAACATACACTTTAACAATGAAGCGCTGAAACAGTGCCTGGTGCGCGCCTCCTTCAGCGGTACCGAATCACTGGAAGAAGTGCTCAACGTACTATGCACCGTCAGGAACGCCACCTATACCATTGAAGATGAAGCGCGCGTCATCATTGATGGAAAGGGCTGTTCCACAGCTGAACCATGAAAACCATATTACTCATCAAACCTTAACGACGACGCCTATGGCCTAGCTGATCCGTCAACCAGATCGTAGAATTACCTGAACCGCTTTTCCGCAACCTGTTATTTAAATGCCTCCACGGGGGCTATGGGAAAGCTTTTGCCAAAATCTGAAAAAACTACTCACGTTATGCGCATGTACTTAAACCGTAATGTTTTTACCATGATGAAAACCAGCACCCTCCTGTTGCTAGGCATGCTGTTACTGCCTCCCCTTTTATGGGCAAAGAACAGCGAAGCACAAAACATGTCTACCAAAAAGATCACCCTAATGCTCCGTAAAGAAAGCCTGCGTGGGGCATTAGACAAAGTAGAACAACTTTCCGGCTTCCGCATTGCTTTTCCGCCGGAGCAGGTACGCCGTTACCGCAACATCAGTCTTGAAAAAGGCACCCGCAGCGTAAAGGAAACACTGGAACTGCTGCTGCAGCATACACCGCTGCACTTTAAACAGCAGGATAATATCATCATTATTTACCAGCAGCAGGAAGAACAAAGCCAGGTGGCCGATACAACCGTTCCACGCGCCTTACCGGGCGCCTCCGTACCGGAACGCACCATTATCGGATCGGTTATCGAGCAGCGCACCAACGAACCTTTGCCCGGTGTAACCGTACAGGTGAAAGGCACCAGCCGCGGTACCACCACACAGGCAGACGGCACCTTCAGTATCGTGGTGCCCGGCGGTTCGCCCGTACTTACCTTCTCGTATGTAGGTTTTGAAACAAAGGAAGTGGAAACCGGCGTTACCAACTCCGTGAACGTAGAACTGAGTCCTGCCAACATCGGGCTGAAAGATGTGGTGATCGTTGCCTACGGCGAGCAGAAAAAAGCAACGGTAACGGGCGCCATCTCTTCTGTTACCACGAAAGAGCTGGTGCAAAGCCCGGTGTCTAATCTTACCAATGCCCTGGCCGGACGGCTGCCAGGGCTCATTACCACACAACGCAGCGGAGAGCCGGGCGTTGACGGCAGCACCCTCTACATCCGCGGTGTAGCCACGCTGAATAACGCCACGCCCATTGTAATGGTGGATGGTGTAGAAAGATCCATGGATTATGTAGACCCGAACGATGTGGAAAGCGTAACCATCCTGAAAGATGCCGCCGCTACCGCCGTACTGGGTATGCGCGGGGCCAACGGCGCTATCCTCGTCACCACCAAACGCGGAAAGGCGGGCACCCCGCAGGTGAGTTTCCGCGCCTCCACCGGTATACAGGAGCCTACCCGCATACCGCCTTACCTGGGCTCTTATGATTACGCCAGCCTGCTGAATGAGGCCATGCGCAACGATGGACAACAGGAACCTTTTACTCCCGAACAGCTGGAAGGCTATAAGAACGGTACGCTGCCCAATACAGATTATTACAAGTTCCTTATGCAGCCTTCGCATGTAGCCAACGCCAACCTGAACGTAAGCGGCGGTGGCAATGTGGCGCGGTACTTCATCTCTGCCGGCTACAATATTGCAGAAGGCAACTATAAACATACCGATGAAAACAAGGATGGCTATAATGCCAACAACGTGATGAAACGCTACAGCCTGCGCGCCAATGTGGATGTGGACATCTCTCCTACGCTCACTGCACGCCTGGATCTGGCAGGGATACTTACAGACCGTACCGATGGCAACAACAGCGCCTCCGGCGTAATGCAGCTGGCCAACCGTATGCCGCCTGTTTATCCTATCTTCAACCCGGATGGTTCCATGTGGGGCACCGGCACCTATACCAGCAACATCTTTGGCGAGCTGTCGCAGAAAGGCTACCGCCGCTGGTATAACAACACGGTACAGGGCACCTTTGCACTGACCCGCAAGCTGGACTTCATCACCAAAAACCTCAGTGCCAAAGCATCTTTCTCATACGATAACAGTAACCGCCCCAACGCCACCTATACACGCAGCTATGCCGTTTACCAGCAATTATTTGATGCCGACGGCAATCCGGCAGGTTATAAAACGATCGGACAGGATACCAAGATAGACCCTAACGGCGGCTTTGGCGGGGGCGACGCCATTCGCAATACCTATTTTGAGACCACCTTGAACTGGAACCGCCAGTTCCGTGATCATGAGGCCAGCGCCATCCTGCTCTGGAACCGCCGCCTGCAGGAGTTTAATTCACAGATACCCTATGCCTATCAATCCATCCTGTTAAGAGGCTCTTATAACTATAAGCTCAAATACCTGCTGGAGTTCAGCGCTTCCTACCAGGGATCGGAAAACTTCCCGAAAGAAAGCCGCTATGGTTTCTTTCCTTCCGTTTCTGCAGGCTGGGTATTATCTGAAGAACCCTTCTTCAGGAACAACGTAAAAGTGGTGAATTTCCTGAAGCTCCGCGGCTCTTATGGCGAAGTAGGCAACGACCGTTCCAGCTCCTCACAATTCCCGCCGGCGTCTGAACGCTTTCTCTGGTTCACTTCCTGGGCCGGGGCCACACAGTATTATTTCGGCACCAACCCTGCACAGGCCAATGGCTGGGCGCAGGGCGCCATCGGCAACCCCAACGTCACCTGGGAACGCGGCCGCCAGGTGAACATCGGCCTGGAAACACGTTTATGGAACGATAAACTGGGGCTTACCGTAGATGCATTCCAGCAACGGAGAAGCAAGATACTCATCCCACGCAGAACACTGTCTGATGTATTCGGGCAGGATATCAAAGCGCAGAACATCGGCATTGTAGATAATAAGGGCATCGAAATAGAACTGACCCATCAGCATACCATTGGCCAGGTTAGCTACAGCGTGAAGCCCAACATCACCTATGCACGCAACAAGATCGTGTACCAGGATGAAGTGCCGCAGCCCTATCCCTGGATGAAGCGTACCGGTCACCCGGTAGGCACCAAGTTCGGGCTGATCGCCGAAGGCTTCTTCCGCGACCAGGCCGATATTGATAATCATCCCTGGCAGAATTTTTCCAGCAGCTATAAACCGGGCGACATCCGTTACCGTAAACTAACCGGTAAGGAATATGACTATATACAACCGGTATACGATGAAACCGCCATCGGTTATTCACGTACGCCGGAGATCATGTACGGCGCGTCTTTCGGCGTTTCCTGGAAAGGCATTGACATCTCCGCATTGATACAGGGCGCCGCACATACCGATGTCGCCCTGAATGGCGAAGCCGCCTATGAGTTCTTCCAGGGCGGCAAAGTAAAGCCCATACACCTGGGCCGCTGGACGCCGGAAACCGCTTCCACCGCCACATACCCGCTGCTGCACGCCACCACCAATGCCAACAACCACCGCCTTTCCACCTTCTGGATCCGGAGCGCCGACTATACCCGTCTCAAAAATGCCGAAATAGGTTATCAGCTCCCCAAACGCTGGGTAAAAAGAATGGGCCTCACCTATTTTCGTGTATACGTGAACGGGCAGAACCTGTACACCTGGGATAAGCTGAGCGATTTTGGCCTGGATCCCGAAGTGAACGACGGCAGGGGTGATATGTATCCCATTCAACGTATCTGGAACTTCGGTATTGACGTAAGATTCTAACATTAAAAGACATTGCGAGATGAAAAGAACACTGATCATACATATCCTTGCTTTTACGCTGATAGCCGCGTTACCGGGCTGCAGAAAGGACTTCCTGGACAGGGCCGCTACCACCCAGCAACAGGACAGCGATATCTTTACCAACTTTACCATGACAGACCAGGTGGTGAATAACCTCTACTCCCGCATACGCGGACCATACACCTACCTGGGCGGTTACTCCATGAGTTCCGCCTGCGATGAAGCCAAAGACGCCTCCAGCTGGATGGCCTCCCAAACTTTCAACAACGGCTCCTGGAACGGTACCACCATCGGCAATACCTGGCGCGAGAATTACGTGGCCATCCGCCAGGCCAACACCATCCTGGAAAACATCGTGAAGTATAAAACACCCGATGATCCCAATAACCCCGGCACACTGGAGAACCGCATCGGCGAAGTATACTTCCTGCGTGCCTGGTACCTTTCAGAGCTCATCAAACAGTTTGGCGGTGTGATCATCGTTACACAGAGCATTGAGCAAACAGACCAGGCGGCGCTGAACCGCTCCCGTAACAGCTACGATTCCTGCGTAGCGCAGATTGTAGCTGATTGTGAAGAAGCGTTCAAACGCCTGCCTTACTCCTACCCCAACACGCAGGTGGGCCGTGTAACCAAAGGCGCCTGCCTGGCGCTGAAGGCACGGACATTGCTATACGCAGCAAGCCCCTTATGGGCCATCGCCGGTAAAACGGGTTTCCAGGGAGACATCAGCAGCAACGCCAGCGCCACCGATCCTGAAAAATGGCGCCAGGCTGCAGCGGCGGCCAAAGCAGTGATAGACCTGAACAATAACGGCGCACCGGTATACCGCCTGGAACCTAACCTGGCCGCCAGGAAACAGATGTTCATTGCCACCACCCTGCAAAGCACTGAAGTGATCTTTGAACGGATGCGCGAAACAGACCAGGCCATGGACCGTTACCTCTTTCCCTTTGGCAATAGCGGATGGTCGGGTTGTGCCCCTACCCAGAACCTGGTGGATGATTATGAAACGGACAGCGGCTATCCCATCGATGATCCCGCTTCCGGTTATGATGAGACCCGTCCTTATGAGCACCGCGACCCACGTTTTTACCAGGACATTCTTTACAACGACGCCAGCTTTAAAGGACGTAAAATTGAAACTTTTGCCGGCGGCAAAGATGCGCTCAGTACTGACGTGGATCATACCCGTACCGGTTACTTTGCCCGTAAACTGTTTGATGAGACCATTACACCGGGGCAGTCCTCCTCTGTAAGACAGGTGCATGGTATCATCTTCCGCCTGGCAGAATTTTACCTGAGCTATGCAGAAGCGCTGAATGAATATGACCCCGGTAATGCGGCCATTGCCGCAGCGGTGAATGCCATCCGTCAGCGGGCGGGCATGCCTGACCTGCCTGCAGGGCTTACACAGGAGCAGATGCGGCAGCGCATCCGGAATGAACGGCGCATAGAACTGGCGTTTGAAAACCATCGCTTCTGGGACGTACGGCGCTGGAAGATCGCGGAGCATACAGAGAAAGCGATCTGGGGCCTGCAGGCTATCAAGGATGATACCGCACCCGGGGGCTTCCGTTATGAGCGGTTTAAAGTGGAAGAACGGCCGTGGAGGAATGCGATGTATGTAATACCCATTACGGTAGATGAGACATTAAGGAACCCGAACCTGGTGCAGAACCAGGGTTGGTAAGAACGGCCTGGCATTCATTGTTTGTTGACCGGCACAAGGTGGTGGTTGGAGCGGGGGATTAGGGGTTGAAGCCCCTACCTCCCGCAACAACATAAATTGCACCAACTAATGCGCTGAAACCCGTATCGCCGTTCTCCCCGTATACAGTGCCAATCCCGTCAGCAAGCCGCCAATGATACCTGACAACAATATCACCACCGGGCCCGGAACAAACAACAATACACCTATCTTATCAAGAACATGACCGCCTAAGGTGTAATGAAAATAAAGACTGGCCCCTGCCCATACCACCAGGCCTGCCAGGAAGCCGGTAACAAATGCAGACACCTTCCATTTCCAGATGGCAGTGGCGGCGCCAAACAGGCCTACCCCTATCACAAAACTCCACCAGGGAATACGGTCCGTTATCCTGATCAATAAGATCAGGGGGATCAGGCAAAGGAATGCTTTTATATTATCGCGGGTGCTTATTTTCATACTACCTGTTGTTTAGTTTCCATGCGCCGGATGCCTGTTGCTTTGCTTCCTTTAGCGACATAAAAAAGTTCAGTGTATAATATTTGCCTTTATTCCAGTCGTCCACAAAACTATCATAATAGCGGCTTCCCGGATTACCGGATTGCCCGCCGGGATAGATACCATACGCCCGCGGACGATCACCCAGCTCCACGATCATCCTCCAGGAAGGGCCCCAGTTAGCGGATATGGCATTCAGCGCCTCCTGCTGCCCCGCTACCGGAAGGCCCATTTTACTGAATGCACGCAGGTTGGTAAGATGCAACAGGTTCACCTTGTGGAAATCGCTCCATCGCTCCCTGCCCTCTTTGCGCGACTGTTCATTCTCTGCAAAAGCGGTAATAAAGGCATTTGTAATGATCTCGGCAGCATCTTCCCGTTGCGGGGTATGCTGCCGGTCAAAATAAGCGTTATGGGTATCCTGTTGTATCAGGTTCAGCAGCACCTCGTCTTCCGGCGATTTAATGAAGAAGCGATAGTTCCTGAGCTCATCCCAGGTATCATTCTTCACATTGCGCCACCACAGGTTATAGAGCCGCGCAATCTTGTTATCATAGTCGTAACTGCCGTTCCACTGTTTGAAAGCGGCCAGGGTTTGTTGCTGGGCCTTGCTAAGCGCGGCAGGTTTTACATTGGCCAGCAGCACCGGTAATGCCATAACGGTAAATGCATTGACATTATCCAGCTGCATGGCCTTCATCGCATCAACATCCACCTGTTGCTTTGCCGACAGCAATTGTTCTATACGGCTGGCCCGCGTTTCATTATAGTAACCATTGTAGTAGTAAGCATAGTTGCTATAGGTGGGACGCTGGTTGGCAGACTGCACATAATTGCATGCAGGGTTCAGCAATTGAGGCAAACTATCAGCCGGTACGTATTGTGTATACAGGTGTGCACTGGTAGTGCCATCCAGGATAAACTTTCCCTGGCCCGGCCATTTCAGCGGCATACTACCCTGGTGATGAATGGCGATGTTATTGTCTTTACCTGCAAAGGTGAAATTCTGCAGGGGACAATGATAATGCCAGATGGCGGCTTTATACTCCCGGTAATTCCGCGCCTTGTTCAATTGAATAAAAGTGAGGAATTCATTGGAGGGGCGATGCAGCTCCCACCGCAGCGCCATATCTGCCATATCCGGGTCTTTACCGGGAAAACTTTTGTTAAATACAATGGGACCATGCAGCGTGCTGTAAACCGTATCGTAAAAAACAGGCTGGCCTTTGCGTTGAATGGTTTCTCTTCTTACTTCAAGGGGCAACCATTTGCCATCCAGCTCATATTGCCGGTAGTCCGGGCTGATCTTCAGCTTATACCAGTCCTTTACATCATCGGCGCCATTGGTAATGCCCCAGGCAATATTTTCATTGAACCCGATGATGATGGCCGGTGTACCGGGTATGGTTACACCGTATACATTTACCCCGGGAGCGTTGAGCTGCATTTCCATCCATACATTCGGTAAGGATAAATTCAGGTGCGGATCATTTGCCAGTATGGGAAACCCGGAGGCAGTCATTTTACCTGAAACGGCCCAGCTGTTGCTTCCCAACCTGGGGTTCCAGGCACTTTCTGCAATAACGGAGTTGGCAGAGAGGAAAGCATAGTTCAGGTAGCCGGGTATTTTAGCATACTGTGCGGCCGCCGTTGCAGCCGGCCTGTCAGTATTCATCACCGGGTGAGCGTCCGGGTAATATTCCGGGAACAGCTGGTTAAAACGTTCTTCGCCCAGCGCAAGGATCATTTTAGACATAAAGAGATCTTCCTCATAGCCTGTCATCCTGCTGGCCATACTTTTCAGGATCAGCGTACTTTTCAGGTTGGTCCAGAGTTCGGGCTGATAGCCCAGCAATTTGTATTCCAGCGGCATGTTGCGGTAATCCAGCTGCTGTATGTAGGCATTCACGCCCCTGGTATAGGCATTCAATGCTGCACTGGTTTCTCGGTCTGCCATGATCAGTTTCAGCGAACGTTGTGCGGCGTCCATAATGCCCAGGCGGCGCTGGTTACGGTCGTAGTCCAGGAATTCTTTCTTTGCAAAGATCTCCGACAGCCGCCCGGCCGCTGCATAGCTGCCAAAATCCATCTGCCATAAACGGAAAAAAGCAGTGACATAGCCCTGCGCAAAATAAAGATCGGTGGTATGCTGCGCATAGATGTGCGGCACTTTCCGCTCATCGAAAAAAACCTGTACAGGGGCTTCCAGCTCCCGCGCGGGAATTGTCAGCTCCTTTGCCTGCAGCGGGCGGTCGTCTTCATTTTGTATCGCGCCTATAAACGGGTCCAGCAGTTTGCCCAGGGGCGGCAATATAAACAGCTGTTGTGATAATGCGCATACCAGGATGGCAAGCGCTGCGAGGGGAAACAAAAAACCAATATTGATCCGCTTCATAAGAATGTTGCTGATTATTGTTGGAGCAGGGCCTGTTCCTGCTCCTGCCTGTAAAATGTGCTGATGATCTCTGCCATGCGATCGGGGTGTTTAAGAATAAAAAAGTGATCGCCTGCCAGTACCTGTTTTCTGAAACGACGCCGTGTGAACCTTGACCAGTTATCGATCTGTGCCACATGATCTTCCTGGTCTCCCATCATTGCATAGAGCGGCGCCTGTACCGCCGGTTCCTTTGCCAGGTTGTTCCGCTCCGCGATCTCAAAATCGGCTCTCAGAATGGGCTCAAAAATGCTGAACAGTTCTTCATGATCAATCACTTCCTGTGTTAAGCCACCCAGCCGCTGCAGCTCAGCTATGAATGCGTCACGGGGCAGCAGGTAACGTATCTTTTTCTCCCGATCAACTATACCCGGACCCGCGTTGCCGCTTACAATAATACCGGTAGGGTACCTGCCTGACCGTTCCAGTAAATTGGTTACCCGCAGGGTAAGGTAGGCGCCCATGCTATGCCCGCAGATCAAAAAACGCGGGCCGCTGAGGCGCTCTATTACCTGCTGGTACAGGTCTTGCGCAGCGGCATCAAAATCCTTTAACAGCGGCTCCTTCATCCTGGATCCCCTGCCGGGCAATTCCAGGGGGATTGTCTCAAAACCAGGTAAGCGCTGCTCCAGGAAGCTGAAGGAGTAACGGTTTCCTCCGGCAAAGTGAATAAAAAATATCTGTGGCTGCTTCATAAACTATACTTGCTGTGCTTATTGAAAAACCTGTACACGCTCCGGGATCAGTTTACCATATTCCATCCTGAACAGCTTATCGGCACAATGATAATAGCGGTCATCATGGGTAATGGCGATGATGGTAATACCTGTTTGCCGGATCAACGGGATGATCTCTGTATAAAATTTTTTCCTGAAATGCGGGTCCTGGTCGGCTGCCCATTCATCTATCACCAGCAGCGGCTTCTCTTCCAGCAGGGCGGCAATCAGCGCCAGGCGCTTACGCTGCCCGGTAGACAGCGCGGTGGTAGAGAACACTCCTTTGTCATCTATGCTCACTTTATCTTCCAGCTCAAACAGCTGCAGGTAATAGCGCCACTTTTCCAGGTCAGGCTTGTCTATTCCCAGCAGTTCACTGAACAGGTAAAAATCACTGAACACTACCGCATAAAAGGCTTTGTATTGCGGATATAGATCCTGGCTGACCGGTATATCATTGACCCTGATCTCTCCGCCGGTAGGTATGCGCAGACCCAGCAGGGTATGTATGAAAGTGGTTTTACCACTGCCATTGCCTCCGTAGATAAAAATCACATCCCCTTTACGGATCTCCAGGTCAATGGGGCCTATACCAAAGGCCTGCGATGTTGCACCATATTCATACACCAGCTGGCTGATGGTGATCTGTTCCAGCGCATTTTTAAAAATCACCGGCGGGCCGGGTATGATCGCGCCAACCGGGCTGTCTTCCCTTTCCAGCTTGTCTTTCAGCTCCAGCAGGCGGCCTGCAGACACTCTTGCCCGCACCAATACGGGCAGCAACACCATGATAGTGTTGATAGCGCCCAGCAGGTACAACAAGGTGAATACAAAAGTGACGGTATACTTTACCTCTATTTTTAAAGCCGTGTTCAGGTAGATCAGGATAGCGGCGATCAATGTGTAGAAAAGTGTATACCCGGTTATCTGGTTATTGAGAAAGCCGATGTACGCTTTGGTATTGTTGTCAAATGCCTGCGTTGAAACGGGACGTACCTGGTGATCAAAGATATCCTTCCCTTTCCGGGGATCCATGAACAGTTCCTTGAACCCATCGAGGATAGCATTAAAGCTGGACTGGAAACTGGTTTCCAGCGCACGGGACCGCTGAAAGTTCTTTACATTCATACTGGCCCTCAAACGGTAGATGCCGATACCTGTAAGCGCTACTACCAGCGTGATGCCAAACAGCAGCAGCGATAAGGTAGCCAGGTAAGCAAAACATACCACCATGAGCACCGTAGCTGTAAAGAAATCAATGATGCTCTGCGATGCCTGTGTGAGCATGTTCACATCGCTTACAATAGCGGAATGCACTTCTGTTTTCCTGGCCGAAAGCTGCTGGTAACCGGACCTCAGTACCAGCGATACGATCTGCTTGCGGAGGTCCCAGAAAAGTGTCTGTGACAGCCGTATGATCGCTACAGACAATACTCTTCTGATCCAGATAAACAGCAGGATGATGGCCACAAATATCAGAAGGTACTCGTGGGTATTGGTAAAGTTGCCCGCAATGATCTGTCCCAGCACACTGGTTACCGTATTAATAAAAAGGAAACTGCATAATCCGGAAAGGATACCCAGGCCTATGTACTTCAGCAACCCCGCTTTGCCAGTCATCGGCAGGATTAATTTCAATATACGCTTCATGGAAATGCGGTTTATACAGCCTGCTCCTGGATTTTCATTGCGGCTTTCTCTCCCAGCTTCCGGTTTACAAACGCGGTCAGCATATCAGCCGTGTATTCACTGCAGGGCAGTCCGTCATTCGTTATCTTCTGTTCGTCATTCAGGTCATCCATCAGGAGCAATGTCTTCTTGCCATCCCTGTTCCTTAAGACCAGCACATTTACAAGCGGCGTATTTTCCCACCACAGGTAAACATGTTTTTCATCGGGCAGGTATTTACCCGTGTAGGTGATCAATACAGGTACGTCTTCCCTGCCTAATCCCTGGGCCACATAATGATTATAAATGCCGGAAGCGCAATGCATCAGGCCTGTACAGGGGCCAAACACCATCCGTGTGCAGGTGGAGGCCAGCAAACAAATATCTTCTCTCAGGGTGAGACTTTCAGAAAATATCAGCTTATCCATATACTCCTCTCCCAAAAACGCTTCGTAAAACTCCTGTTTGCCCATACTGGTTTCATCGTATATGAGCACTTTCACATTGTCCTGCTCCAGCAGCGCTGTGAGGAACTCCGCATACACCTCCATGTTCAGCAGCTTATCCCTGCGGGTGGTGCTGTCCAGTATGATATACAGCTGTTCATGCTCTTTCAGCCCTTTTTTCCTGAGCCATTCATCCGCCCATTGCTGTTCTTCCCTGGTAACAAAGAGGGCTGCGGGCGTACGGGACGCTTCAAAATGCCGGATCAGCTCCTGGCTCATGGGAAACACCGGAGTGGTTCCGCTATCAAATTTCAACATGAGGCGCGACATGGAGTACACACATACCTTGTACCGGGCATCCTGTATGGCGGCGCCATACCTGTCATGCAGATAAGCCAGCACCGCTTCTTCATGCAGTGATATTGCAATAATGAAATCATAAGCTTCAAATTCAATGTCCTGCCATTTCATGACCGTTACCGCATGCAGATGGGGATTATGCTTCAGCAGGGCAGCTGTCAGCTTAGCGGTACCTGCCGCGGTGAAATTGATCGTAATAGTGGCATTTGCCAGGAGCGTATGCACGTACTTCAATTTATCAAAGCGGATACACCAGTCACCTATATTGGTCAATGGCTCCTCATGGAGGATCAGTACACGCTTTACGCCGGCGATATCCAGGCCTGCATTATTTTCCAGTATCTTGTCTAAAGTTGGCTGATGATCCAGATTCATGCCTCAACAGTGTTTTAGGGTTATGAGCACTTTATTATTTAGCCCGGTTGTTTTCTGACTGGCCGGTCTGCCTGATCTTGTAATTGGTTTTCTTCAGGTTGCCAAAATTGTAAGTGGCAATGAACCTGAAGTAATTGGTATTGTAGGTACGGTCATAAAATACCGTTGTCTGCCCTACATCGTAAATACCGGAGGTGTTGGTCTTGTGAAAGATATCGTTGGCGGTAAAGCTCAGTTTCAACGCATTCTTAAAGAAGTCTTTCTCAATACCCAGTGTAACGGTAGACCTGTGCTTCTCATAACGTACGCCGTAATATTTGTCGCCCAGGTACCAGGCCAGCAGCTGCAGCTTAAACAGGTTGTCCACATTAAAAGTATTGCTGCTGTACAGGTATACGTATGGCTTGGAGTCTACCATGGCGTAGTTATACTTGTTATCGGTAGACTTACTGTAGCTTACCGATACGGTATTGAGGGAAGTCCACCACTTAATGCTGATCTGTCTTGACAGGGACGCAAAGAAGGTATTGTCCTTGTCCAGGTTGATCGCTTTCAGCACATAGGTATTGGCGCTGTCTCCCCTTAAAGCAGCTGCTGTAAATGGATTCAGTGTGTAGTTATATCCCACGCGGAAATCGTATTTTTTATAGTTCAGGCCAACCTCGAATGCATGTGTTTTCTCCGGCACCAGGAAAGGGTTGCCTTCAATGGTGGTAAAGGGATCCTGGTAGAATACAATCGGGTTCAGCGACTGGTATCTTGGCCGGGAGATCCTGGCTGCATATGAAAATCGCATTTTGACCTGCTGCATGGAAGTGTTCAGCAACAGGTTGGGAAATATATTGAAGTAGCTGTCTGAAATGGTCTGCCCTCCGCCTACACTGGTGTTCAGGTCATAGTTGGTCCACTCGCCCCTTGCACCCAGGCTATAGTTTACTTTTCCCAGCTTACCGTTATAGTTCACATAAGCGGCCGGTATTTTTTCAATGTATTCAAAGTTATTAGACAGGTCTTTATTGTAAATAAAATCCTCTCCTTTCTCCGAGATCAGGAAAGTGGTGGAGGCCCTGGTATTTACATAACCGAATTTAACGCCCAGATCCAGCTTGCTGCTGGCGGAAAACACTTTTGTATAATCTGCCTGCGAAGCGGAAATGTATATTTTGAGGCCGGCCAGGTTTTTCAGCAACCGGCCGTCGGCGGTACCGTCCTTTATACTTTTTTCATCTATAAAATCATCGTTGTCTCCATTGAAATAAGACAACTGGGTGCCCAGGAATAAGCCGGAGCCCAGGCTGTCAAGCGTGTTGTTATAGTTCAGGGTGCCGGTATGGTTCCAGCGCTCCTGGTTCACGGCAATATTGCTTGTATAATGACTGGTGCCGTCGTTGGTGGTAATGGCATTCCTGCTGTCCTGGCTGCCGCCCTGCTTCTCCACGTACCCGCTGTAGGCCAGTGAAATGTTACTGCGTTCATTAATATTGTACTGGGCGCCTAACCCAAAATTGGAGTAGTTGTTGAACTTACGTTTCCAGTCTGTTATCAGGTCAGAATTCATGTAGTCGGGGCCCTCGGGGCGTGTCCTGGTAGTATACAGGTATTCACGGCTCTTTCCTACCAGCAGGCCATAGTTACCTACCAGGGAGAACTTGCCTTTCATATAGCTCAGGTCCAGGAAGGTATTGGCATTGGTGCCTGCAAAATCAGAGGTGGTTACGTGCTGGCTTACGGTGCCGATAATGCCCTCCTGCATATTCACCTTTGTGATGATGTTGATCACTGCTTTGCCTTCCGCATCATATTTGGCAGAAGGATTGGAGATGATCTCGATCCGGGCGATCTGCGAGGTGGGGATGGCAGACATCTGCTCACGGGTGATCCGTTTGCCGTTCAGGTAGAAAATAGCTTCACCTTTTCCGAATACGGCTATCTGTCCGCCGTCGTCAATTACAACATTGGGCGACCTGCTCAGTATTTCATTTACGGAGTTGCTGCTGGCAAGTATTGTTTTGGCTACGTTCACTTCTATGTTACCGTTGGCGCTGTATCGTACCATCGGCACCTGGCTGGTGACCTGCACTTCGTTGAGCTGATACTTACCGCTTCCTACCAGGATGGTGCCGAGGTGGATGTTGGCCTGGCCATTATAAGTGACTTTTATAATGGTATCACGGAACTGCAGGGAGGTAAATTTAAGCAATACCTCCTTCCTGTTGATATTCGTAATTTCAAATGCTGTATTCAGGAAGCTGGTCCCTTTAATAAAACCGGAATCAGCAGCAGAGAGCACAATGACATTCCCGGTAAGCGGCTCATTCGCGGCGTTGGCTACCCGGCCGGAAATGGAGCTGATTTGCTGGGCATTCAACCTGGCTGCTGTAATACAAAACAGAAAAAGCATGGTGGTTGTAACGAGGGATCCTTTCATAGTTGTTTTGATTAGATAATAGTATGCTTATGCTACACTTAATGGTTTACCAAACTGTTGTTCGCATTTAAAAAGCCCGCTTTAACGCAGTAATGCACTACATTATTGAGGTACGCAAGGCGGTCATACGTAATGTCTGTCTTGATTTTTTCTAAGGTTAACCTGGTTGCCTCTGTCAGTATCTTATAGTTATTTTCACGGGTCCTTTTATCATAGGTGCCATACTTCATCAGGCTAACAGTATATTCCTCAGCACTTTCCTGCCATTTTTCAATGTATTCCAGGAAGTTGTCATGGTCTAATTTAGATAAATTAATTTGATTTTTTTCAAATACCTGTATTATTTCCTGCACTGTAAAGCTTCTCTCAGCGCTGAGATGGAAGGTGTTCAGCAGCTCATGCCGGTAGAAGGAAAGATCGCCGATGGTATTGGCCAGCAGGTCAACCGGTGTGATCTTCAGGTTCAGGTTATACTCCAGGAATTCATCAGAATAATACCCTGCTTTATACAGGCGATGCAGTTTCATGTACATGAGGTTCTTATTCATGTTGAAAGGCGCAAAGCCGTCATGGTAGCGTCCGCCGATATTGGAAATGCGGTAAGTATTTACGGCTATACTGCCGGAACGGTGCTTATTGATATACTCCTCTGCGAGCAGCTTGGTGCCTGAATGCACAAAATTGGCGGTCTGCTGCCCGAGGTTGAGATCTGTTTCATAGAACGCCTCAATGTGAGCGGGCATGGCCTGCCCGGTGATCCCGATCGTTGAAATATAGTTGAAATACTGTATGCCTGACTTGAGGGCCCAGTCAAACAGGTGCCGGGTACCTTTGTAATTAATATGTTCTTCCAGGTTGGGGCTACCTACAAAAGCGGGCGACCCCGCCGCATGATAAACGGTATTCACTTTTTCCAATGCGCTCAGCAGCTGCGGATCTTTAAACAGATCTTCATTATTAAGATCCCCCTTCACTACTTTGATCCGCTCCTGTTCTCCAAGGCCGAAGTTCCTGCTGTATATTTCCTGGAAACGGCGGAGCGCGTCATCATTGTCCTTCCCTCTTACCAGGCAAACGATATTTGCGCCGGTATCATTCAGGAGCTTTTTTACCAGGAATGAGCCCAGCAAACCGGTGGCGCCGGTAACCAGGATATCGCGGTGAGCTACCCGGCCGGGCACAGGACTGGCCTTAATGGCGTTCAGCAACTGTTGATAGCGTTCTTTTCTGGCGGCTGTATCCTCAACGGTTACCAGTACCGGTTTTTCTTTCACTTCCTCCTGTTGGGGGTTCAGTCTCTCATGCAGTACTGCACAGAGTTTTTCCAGCGTGGAAAAAGAATACATTTCTTCATAGGTGACCAGCTTGCCATTGAATTCCTTGTCCAGCATCGATAGCATATCCAGACCGGATATGGAATCGCCGCCCAGCAGGAAGAAATCATCAGCAGGGGCGATATCCGCGTCCATTTCCAATAGCTGCTTCCATATGGGCACTACCCGCTCCCTGATCGCTTCCAGGCTGATCACAGCCTGCGGCTGTGCTTTCCCGGCTTCCTTCTTCTCTGCCACCGTTTCAGTGACAGCGGTATTGGTCAGATGCTCCGGCCAGAACCGTTTTAGCTGGTACACCGGCAGTTGAATACCCGGCAGGGGAACCGGTACATTTGGCGCTTTTAAAGGTTCCCGGCCGGCTGCCAGTAAAGTTTTATAAAGCTGGTAACGCTCTTTTGCATTGAATGCACCGGCGACGGTGAGGATATGGGCGGCGTCAAAACGCATGTCATTACTGGTGGAGAAATCGATCAGTACTACTTTCTGCCGGGCAAACTGCCTGAAAAGATATTGTTCAAAATTGTGCCGGTTAAACGGGTGCTCATTCAAGCGGATAAGGCCTGGATCATTGATGATATCCACGGGGCGCAGCTTATTATTCAACAATGCCTGCAATACGCTTTCTCCCTGCCTGGCAATTACCTGCAGCTTATTGCCCAGCAGCGACAAGAGATATTTGTACAGTACATACTGAAATAAAACGCTCCTCACTTTATTGTCCTTTATCTGCCCGGGATGGTACGTCTCCCCGATCACATCATCCCAGCTCTTCCTAATGAGGCTGTTCTCCCGCAGCACCTGCTCCACCAGTGCTGGCGGGTAGCTAAGCAGATCAAGGTCCAGTAGCAGGAACGCTGTTTCTTCCCGGGGCTTTTCTGCTGTTTTACGCAGCTCCTCTAACAGTTCCTCCCTCGTGTTAAAAATGATCCCTTCGCTCAGCTTACCGGCATTATACAAACGGTTGATCTTCTGGCTGAACAGCCGGAGGCTGGCGGATGGATTTTCTTCCAGGAAGCGGATCAGCGTTTGTTTTTGCTGTTCCTGCCGCTCTGTGGTTGTTTCGCTGATCTGCAGGAAATATGGCTGCGCCGGTTCTGCGGGTTGCACATTTTTCTCCCGATGCGCAATGACCAGGTGTACATTGGTGCCTGTTAAGCCAAAACTGCTTACGCCTCCTACCCTCAGTCCTTTATTGTCTTCCCAGTATTCCGGTTCCCGCTGCACCCTGACAGCACTCCCCGCTTCGTCTATATGTTCATTGATGACATCAAAGTTTGCCTGCGGGGGGATAACGTGGTTATTTAAAGCAGCAACCACGCGTAACAGGCCCGCCATACCGCACATGGTATCCAGGTGCCCTACCTGCGCCTTCACGGAACTGATCTTACAGGTGGGTGCAGCAATACCTTTCTCTGCAAAGGCCTCATTGATCCCGGAGAACTCAATAGGATCTCCGAGGATGGTGCCCGTGCCATGCGCTTCAATAAACTTCACGTCTGCGGGTGCGATACGGGCATTGTCCCATGCTTTGAGGATCACCTCTTTCTGTGCTTCAATGCTGGGTGCAGTGAGGCTGGTGATCCTGGCGCCGCCATGGTTAACACCACGCCCCTCTATAGTTGCGTAGATGGGATCTCCATCCCTTTCCGCATCTTCCAGGCGTTTCAGTACCATGCACACCGCGCCTTCCCCGTTCATCATCCCGTCTGCATCCTTATCAAAGGGCCTGCACTCGCCTTTCCTGGAGATCACCACAAAAGTGGCGGCATTCTCTTTGGTGATGGTACCCAGTTTAACACCTCCGGTCAGCGCCATGTTGCACTCCCCGTGCTCCAGGCTGAGGCAGGCATTGTGTATGGCCATCAGCGAAGATGAGCAGGTGGTATTTACTGACATGATCGGGCCGCGGATGTCCAGGAACCGGGCAAGGCGGGTAGCTTCAATACCGGTGAGGGTATCGAAGAAATCGTACTGCCCGCTGATGTAGGCAGGATATTGCGAACGCGCCGGAGACAAAAATATCCCGGTCAGCGATGCCTGTATATCTTTTGCCGTATAGCCTGCATCATAGAAAGCCCTCATGGCATGCAGCAGGAAAAGCCGCTGCTCGGGAAATGTTTTCATCGCCTCCCGTTCCGTCTGATCAAAAAATTCGTTGTCATACAGGTCAATGCGATCCAGGAAGCCCGCCGCTGCAATGTCCACAGGGCCGTATCGCGCCTGTACATCCCGCAGTCTTCCCGGCGGCAGTGCGCCCACGTTGATATCTTTCCTGTTGAGGGACTGAGACAATGCCGCCCAGTCCCCGATGCCCGGCAGTTCAAATGAAATGCCTATGATAGCAATTGATTTATACATCTTTCACAGTTTTAGAACTTTAAAACCTCAACATTTTCTTCCACGCTTTCCGCCGCATCCCTTTCTTTGTTGATCACCCTGGCAATGCTCTCTATGGTAGTGTATTTAAACAGGTCAACTATGCTGATGGATACGCCCATGTCTTTCTTCAGGATACGCCTGAGCCGCACCACATTCAGTGAGTTGCCGCCTATATCAAAGAAGCTGTCTTTTACGCCCACCTGTTTCCTGTTCAGGATGGTTTTCCAGATCTCTGCCAGCTCTTCTTCCGTACGGTTCCTGGGCGCTACATAGTCCAGGTCGGGTTGTTCCTGGTCGTGCTCCAGTGCAGCGAGGGCTTTCCGGTTCACTTTACCGTTTGCGGTCAGCGGCATTTCATCTACCTGGATAAAGTAAGCGGGCACCATAATGGCGGGCAGTTTGGCAGACAAATAGGCGCGTAAGTCTGCCGGTTTCAGTTTTTCAGCCGCAACGATATACGCTGCCAGTTCTTTTTGTCCGAGGCCTGTTTCGCGGTCAATCACTACAGCGGCATCTATGCCCGGTATCTGCGCCAGCTGGTGTTCTATTTCGCCCAGTTCAATACGGTGGCCCCTGATCTTCACCTGGCTGTCTGTCCTTCCGAAGAATTCGATCGTGCCATCCGGCAGCCATCTTGCGAGGTCGCCGGTATTATAGATCTTTACCGCTTTATTGAAGGGCGCCTCAATAAATTTTGCAGCGGTTGCGGCTGCCTGCTGATGATATCCCATGGAAAGGCCTTTACCGCCAATGAATAACTGGCCTTTAACGCCGATGGGGCATAGCTGAAGATCTTTATTCAGTATGTAGATCTGTGTATTGGCGATAGGTTTTCCTATCACATTGCCTTTTTCTGTTTCCACCCTGGTGGAAGCAGACCATATGGTAGTCTCCGTAGGGCCGTACATGTTATACACCCGGGCCGTGGTGGTATCCAGTATCTTCTTTTTGAGTTTTTCCGGGAAATACTCCCCGCCAACGATCAGGTGCTTTAAGGATTGCAGGAACCTGGCTGAGTCATTGTCCTCCGTCAGGGCCCCCAGGTAAGAGGGGGTGATCTGCATGGCAGTGATGTGCTGATCCTGGTTAATGCCGCCTCCTTTGAATTCATCTTTCAGCTCATTCAGCATCGCCAGTCCTGCCATTACTTTATCATTTTCAATACCGAAGTCTATCAGGCAGCCTATTTCAGTAACGCCTGCCTGGTAGAGTCTGCGCAACATCCTGCCACAGCTCTCTTTGGTACCGAAGAGCGCAGACGTGTTCCAGTAACGTTCAAACACCATTTCCAGCAGGTCTTCCAGTTCGTTCTCTTCAATATTGCTGGCTTTACCGATACCTGCCAGGAGGTTTTTCAGCAGACCAATGCTGGAACGGAGATAGTTTTTGAAAGGCTCTTTCACTGTTCGCTTCACGGTCTCCATATCATCGCCGATATAAACATGCAGCATCAGGGTAACGCTGGCCTGCTGCACGTCATAACCGTTCAGCGTCAATTCTTCCTTATAGGCTTTGATGTTCTCTTCCAGTACGTTGATGTCCTGTCCCAGCATATGGGTAAGCAGGTTGGCCCCTATCCTGCCGGCGCTCCTGAAAGTATCTGCACTGCCTGCAGATGTGATCCAGATGGGAAGATCCTGCTGGATGGGCTTGGGAAAGATATTCAATTCAACTTCCTTCCCTGCGCCGTTGATGCGTTTTACGGGCTTGCCTTTCCAGAGCTGCTTCAGCTCCTGGATCTGCTGATACATCACTTCGCGGCGATTCTTGAAATGGTCTGGCTTGAACACGAAATCGTCTGCATGCCAGCCGGAAGCGATGGCGAGGGCCACGCGTCCTTTTGAAAGATTATCCACTACAGACCATTCTTCTGCCACCCTGATGGTATCATGCAGCGGAAGCACCACACTGCCTGCGTGGATGCGGATATTCTTTGTAGTAGCGGCTATGGCTGAAGCCAGCAGTGAGGGGTTGGGGAAGATGCCGCCAAACTCATGGAAGTGTCTTTCGGGCAACCAGAGTGCGCTGAAACCGTTCTCATCTCCGTACTTTGCTGAGTCCAGCAGCAGTTTGTATTTATCTTCCTCATTGAAGTTCTGGCTGGCAAAATAGAACAGGCTGAAATCCATTTTAGGATTGCCCTGCAGCCAGCGGTCAAAGCCATATAGTTCTGTATTATCTTTCTCGATGGTGATCTTAATGCCATTGCATAAGGTCCAGAACAGTTCCAGTATGGAGATATCAAATGAGATGGTGGTCAGCGCCAGCAGATGGTCTGAAGTACCCAGCTGCAGCGCATCATTCATGGCGTGTATGAAATTGGACAGGGCCGTGTGACCGATCTTTACGCCTTTAGGCTGGCCGGTGGAGCCCGAGGTATAGATCATGTAAGCCAGGCTGTCCGGAGCGGTGGATGACGGCTGGTAAGTAGCAGCGTACTGATCCTGCGTCTGGGTAAACTGCGCGATCATATCTGCGTTAACAATGATCCTGGCGTTACTGTCCCGCTCCATATAAGCGGTACGATGCTCCGGGTAGTTAGGATCAATGGGCACATAGGCGCCGCCTGATTTCCAGATGGCCAGGATGGCGATCACCACCCATTCACTGCGGGGTATCTTAAGACCTACCAGCTCATTCCTGTTTATCTTACCCTGCGTTTCCAGGTAATTGGCAAAACGGTTGGAAAGCGCATCCAGCTCACGGTAGGTATACACTTTACCCTTAACTGCCAATGCTTCCTTTTCCGGATGCTGCGCTGCCTGTTGCCGAAACAGGTCTATTGCCGACAGGGAGAGGTCAAAAGCTTTTTCCGTATCATTAAAGCCGTGCAGGAGCCTCTCTCTCTCAGCAGCAGGAATAACCTGGCTGGTGTTAACCTTCTGGTGGGGGTTTTCCAGGTAACAATCCAGCACGTTCATAAAATATTCCTGGAACTGTTCAAGGGTAATATCAGCTTTGAATGCACGGGTAGCCAGGTATTCCATGAGCATCTCCCCATTGCGTACATCGATGAAGTTCACATCCAGGTAAGTGTTGCTCATCTCATGGTTCCGGGTCTTTATCCCCTTCTTCTGCTGGAACTGGCTCTTGGCGCCTGTAAGTTCCCGGTAAACATTCTGAAAATCGATGTGGTTGAAGATGATATCAAAGAAGGGATTTTCGGCGCCGGCCCTTTGCCCGGTTATTTTGGTGATCTCCAGCAGTGTGGAGCGGTCTCTTACTTTCAGCTCCAGCATCTGCGCTTCTATATGCTGGAAATATTCTATCCAGCTAAGCTCTTTTACTTTGTCAAACTGCAGCCTTAAAGGCAGGGTGTTGAGGAAGCAGCCCAGCACCTTATCGCCGTCTTCAATAGCGGGGCGGTTATTGGATACAACCCCCATTACAAAATCATCCTCCAGCGCCAGCATGTTGAACACATAGGCAAAAGCGCCAAAGATCACGTTCTTATATGCCAGCCCGTCTTTTGCGGCCTGTTCTTTCATACGCAGGGATTTTTCCATCCCCAGACTTGCCCTGAGATGCCGGGAGTCTACCCGGTCTGTGTGAAACACATCCAGACGGTTAAAGTCCTTCAGCTTTTCTTTCCAGTAACTGATCGACACTTCGTTGTTCTTCTCCGCCAGCTCTTCTATCACCAGGTCTTTAAAGAAAGCTTTCAGGGGCGCCGGTTTGTAATTTTTATTATCCTTCAGCTGCGCGTAGGTGTTGAACAATTCGGTGTTCAGGGAGGCCAGGCTCCAGCCGTCCAGAATGGCATGGTGGAACTGGATGAGGTAGGCGCTGTTCTCTTCATTCAGGGCAAAGATGTTGATCCTCCACAAAGGGGGCGTTTTAAAGTCATAAACCTTAAAACGCTCCTTTACCATATAGTCATGAATGTATTGTTCCTGTTCGGCGATGGTATTCTTTGTGAGATCGGTAAACTGCACCCAGGGCTCCACTTCCTTATATACGATCTGCACCTCTTCGCTGAAATTATCCAGCTCAAAGCCGGTTCTCAGCACCGGGTGTTTTTCCATCATCAGTTTAACAGCATGTATAAAATCATCCTGCCGGTCTATAGGGGGCACAAAATATACAAATTGGTCGTGATACATGGCTGCCTCGGGGTTCATGATAGACAAGAGCACCATCCCTTTCTGAATATCATTCATGGGGAATACGTCGGCAATGTTACTTTTGTCAATCGTAGCAATTGTTTTTTCCATTTTTAATCTTTTTACTATTTGTGATTAACATTTTTTAGTTTCCCAATACCTCATCCATCAGCTTATCAAATGACATCCTGATATCTTCCCTGATCTCCTTTTTTTCTTCGAGTAAAACAGTGCTTTGCTGTACCTGTCCGCTCAATGCGGCAATGGTATTAAACTGGTATAACTGGCCAATGGTTAAGGCGGCATTGAACTGCCGGTTGATCCTGCTGATCAGCCGTATGGAGATGATGGAATCTCCGCCTATGCGGAAGAAATTATCATGGATACCTACCTTTTCAAGGCCCAGTACTTCCTGCCAGATAATGGCCAGGGAAGATTCCATTTCATTGCGGGGCGCTTCGTAGGCTTCAGCAGCCAAGCCCTCGCCCTGCGGCTCCGGTAAGGCACGGCGGTTCAGTTTCCCGCTGCTGGTCAGCGGAAAGCTTTCCAGCTCCATGATAATGCCGGGGATCATGTACTCCGGCAGCCGGGCGCTTAGGTAATTGTACAATGCCTCCCGGCTGTAACCCTCACGCGGCAGCACATAGGCCACCAGGTATTTGCGAAGGCCCTCTCCTTTTACCACCACGGCTGCCTGCTCTACCAGCCCATAGCTCAACAAACGGGTTTCTATCTCTCCCGGTTCTATGCGGTTGCCACGGATCTTTACCTGGTCGTCCATCCGCCCCATATAAGCTATCTCGCCATTGGGCAGCCATTTGGCCAGGTCGCCGGTACGATAGGCACGGCCACCGGTGGTAAACGGACTGGCAATAAATTTCTCCGCACTGAGTGCCGCCTGGTTCAGATAACCCCGTGCTACCTGTACACCTTCTATCAGCAGCTCGCCGGGCACACCGACCGGCTGCAGCTGCAGGTTACGATCTACTATATAGATGCGCGTATTGGCTACCGGTTTGCCGATGCTTACCCCTGAAACGTTCGTGTCTACCTCCGTAAGGTCTATGGCGGTAACATCTATGGCCGCCTCCGTAGGTCCGTACAGGTTATGCAGCCGCACCCAGGGCAGTTTCTCTTTAAAGGCGGCTACCAGTACGGGCGATAATGCTTCCCCGCTGCACACTACATGCTGCAGGCTGCGGCAGCTGGCGGCATCCAGCTCTTCCAGGAAAATGCCCAGCATAGACGGCACAAAATGCACAATGCTGACCTGCTCCCTGCTGATCAGTGATTGCAGGTAGGCAGGATCCTTATGCCCTTCCGGCGCGGCAAATACCAGCTTGCTGCCCGTGATGCCCGGCATCAGCAGCTCCCATACAGACACATCGAAGGTATAGGGTGTTTTCTGCAGGATCACTGCTTCCGGACCGATGTGCAGGTTATCCCGCATCCATAGCAGGCGGTTGTATAATCCTGCATGATCATTCAATACACCTTTGGGTTGACCGGTAGAGCCGGAGGTATAAATTGCATAGGCGCAGGCAGACAAGGGTACCTTGGCGTCTTCCAACACAGGTCCGGCTTCCTCTTGAAAAGCATCCAGGAAGGCGGCATCTATGCACACCTTATACTGGCTGTTCTCTCTTATATACTGCCACCGTTCTTCCGGGCAGGCGGTATCAATGGGCACATATGCCCCGCCTGCTTTGAGGATACCCAGTATGACCACCAGCATGGATATACTCCGTTCCAGCTGTATGCCTACCAGGTCGTTCAGTCCTACGTGGTAGCGGGTGCGTAAATAGTAAGCCAGCTGGCCGCTGCGCTCATCCAGTTCCCGGTAGCTCAGTTGCGCATCCTGGTAGCGTACGGCTACCTGGTCTGGCTGTTCGGCCACTCTTTCCCGAAAGAGATCCAGCACGGTGGTATCCGGGGCATAGGCAACAGTTGTGGCATTGAACACATCCAGGATCTGCGTACGTTCCGCTGCAGGCAGAAAGCTGATCTCCCCGGTTTTCCGGTCTGGAGCATCCAGGTAAGCTGACAACACATGATCAAGGCATTCCTGCATCTTTTCCAGGGTAATACCAGGGATGAGCGTTCGCCTGAGGTTATAGATCAGTTGCAGCCCCTTGCCGGAGAGGTTCACGTTCAGGTCAAGCGCAGTGTTCCTGGAAACATGATCGTTCACATTCAGACGGTCATCGCTGCCGCTTGTATTACCGTTATTACCTGCAGTGCTTATTTCATCATAGATGTGGAAGTCCACATAATTGTACATGATATCAAAGAAGGGAGACCCTCCTGTTGCGTTCTCATTTGTTACTTTCGATATTTCGTATAGTGTCAGGCGTTCTTTGCTTTTTAAGCGGGTCAGTTGTGCTTCCAGGTTTTTAAAGAAGGCGTCCCATGTCAGCTGGTGAACGTCTTCCAGCCGGTTCCGGGCAGGTATGGTATTTAAGAAACAGCCCAGCAGCTTGTCGCCGTCTTCCATCAGAGGCCTGTTGTTGGTGACCATGCCGATAATGAAATCATCCTCGTAGCCCAGCAGCTTAAGTACGTATACAAAAGCGCCATATATCACCGTCTTAACAGACAGGCCTGCGGTACGGCATTTTTCTTCCAGCTGGTATTTAAACCTGAAGTCGTAGTTTTTTGTAAGACTTTGCTCACATGGGTTGTTCTCAAAGAGTTGCAGGCGTTTGTAGTCTGCCAGCTCTTCCTGCCAGAACCGGATGGCGGCTGCATCCTGTTTTTCACAAAGCGCCGCTATTATGGCGTCCCTGTTGGTAAGCTGCAGTTTTTCCAGCGTAAGGGCGGCGGGATCTTTCTCCAGCTGCCGGTATATTTTAAACAGCTCTGTATTCAGGGAAGCAACACTCCATCCATCCAGTATGGCATGATGGAAACGGAACAAAAAGGCATCTTTATCCGGCGACAAGCTGAAGATATCTGCCCGCCACAATGGGCCCGTCATCACATTGAATGCCTGCTGACGGCAGGCAAGCATAAAATTGCTGATATGCTGTTCCTGCGCAGCTTTATCCAAATTGCTGATGTCCTGGTAACCGATTGTCACAGGTATTTCTTTGTCAACGATCTGAACTTCCTGGTCATAACTGGTAAGATCAAATCTTGTACGTAAGGTGGGATGCTTCCACGTTAATCGGGTGAAAGCCTCCCTGAATATATCAGGATTTACTTTCGGTATAGTGAATGTGAACTGATCGTGATAAACAGCCGCCTCCGGATTTAATGCAGACAGGATAACCATACCCTTCTGTATATCACTCATCGGGTAAATGTCTTCTATGGCGGCTGCATTGGGGATCATCCCGAGTACCTGCTCACGCAGGCGGTCTACGCTGCCGGTGATCTCCTGCTTTACGCTTTGCCAGATGGCAGCAGCGTCAAGATCATCCTTTAACAGTCCGCTCAATGCGGCAATGGTATTAAACTGGTATAACTGGCCAATGGTTAAGGCGGCATTGAACTGCCGGTTGATCCTGCTGATCAGCCGTATGGAGATGATGGAATCTCCGCCTATGCGGAAGAAATTATCATGGATACCTACCTTTTCAAGGCCCAGTACTTCCTGCCAGATAATGGCCAGGGAAGATTCCATTTCATTGCGGGGCGCTTCGTAGGCTTCAGCAGCCAAGCCCTCGCCCTGCGGCTCCGGTAAGGCACGGCGGTTCAGTTTCCCGCTGCTGGTCAGCGGAAAGCTTTCCAGCTCCATGATAATGCCGGGGATCATGTACTCCGGCAGCCGGGCGCTTAGGTAATTGTACAATGCCTCCCGGCTGTAACCCTCACGCGGCAGCACATAGGCCACCAGGTATTTGCGAAGGCCCTCTCCTTTTACCACCACGGCTGCCTGCTCTACCAGCCCATAGCTCAACAAACGGGTTTCTATCTCTCCCGGTTCTATGCGGTTGCCACGGATCTTTACCTGGTCGTCCATCCGCCCCATATAAGCTATCTCGCCATTGGGCAGCCATTTGGCCAGGTCGCCGGTACGATAGGCACGGCCACCGGTGGTAAACGGACTGGCAATAAATTTCTCCGCACTGAGTGCCGCCTGGTTCAGATAACCCCGTGCTACCTGTACACCTTCTATCAGCAGCTCGCCGGGCACACCGACCGGCTGCAGCTGCAGGTTACGATCTACTATATAGATGCGCGTATTGGCTACCGGTTTGCCGATGCTTACCCCTGAAACGTTCGTGTCTACCTCCGTAAGGTCTATGGCGGTAACATCTATGGCCGCCTCCGTAGGTCCGTACAGGTTATGCAGCCGCACCCAGGGCAGTTTCTCTTTAAAGGCGGCTACCAGTACGGGCGATAATGCTTCCCCGCTGCACACTACATGCTGCAGGCTGCGGCAGCTGGCGGCATCCAGCTCTTCCAGGAAAATGCCCAGCATAGACGGCACAAAATGCACAATGCTGACCTGCTCCCTGCTGATCAGTGATTGCAGGTAGGCAGGATCCTTATGCCCTTCCGGCGCGGCAAATACCAGCTTGCTGCCCGTGATGCCCGGCATCAGCAGCTCCCATACAGACACATCGAAGGTATAGGGTGTTTTCTGCAGGATCACTGCTTCCGGACCGATGTGCAGGTTATCCCGCATCCATAGCAGGCGGTTGTATAATCCTGCATGATCATTCAATACACCTTTGGGTTGACCGGTAGAGCCGGAGGTATAAATTGCATAGGCGCAGGCAGACAAGGGTACCTTGGCGTCTTCCAACACAGGTCCGGCTTCCTCTTGAAAAGCATCCAGGAAGGCGGCATCTATGCACACCTTATACTGGCTGTTCTCTCTTATATACTGCCACCGTTCTTCCGGGCAGGCGGTATCAATGGGCACATATGCCCCGCCTGCTTTGAGGATACCCAGTATGACCACCAGCATGGATATACTCCGTTCCAGCTGTATGCCTACCAGGTCGTTCAGTCCTACGTGGTAGCGGGTGCGTAAATAGTAAGCCAGCTGGCCGCTGCGCTCATCCAGTTCCCGGTAGCTCAGTTGCGCATCCTGGTAGCGTACGGCTACCTGGTCTGGCTGTTCGGCCACTCTTTCCCGGAACAGATCCAGCACGGTGGTATCCGGTGCATAGGCAACAGTTGTGGCATTGAACACATCCAGGATCTGCGTACGTTCTGCTGCAGGCAGAAAGCTGACCTGGTTCAGGGGTTTATTGCCTGATGTGGCAAATTGTTCAATTACATGATAGAAATGAATGGCCAGCGCTGCCATGGCATCTTCCTCATACCTGCCGGCGTTGAAGCGGATGTTTACCTGTAAAGCCCCGGAGGAGGGCAATACCAGGATGTCCAGGTCATAATTTGTTTGCTCAAACACCTCTACCTGCTGAATGCTCAGAGACGGTCCCTTGCCGTTTACTGTATCGGCATTTTCCTTTATCGCGTCTTTAACAGGGAAGTTCTCAAACACCATGATGTGATTGATGAGCGCTGCTCCCAGCTCACTCTGCGCCTGTACCTTTGCCAGGTTCAGGTAATGATGTGCATTGCTGTTGATGCCCGCATCCTGCACCTCCTTCAACAGGCTGAAGAGCGTATCATCCTGTTCATACCGGATCCTCACCGGGATGGTATTGATGAACAGGCCCACCATCTGCTCAATGCCCGGTATCGCAGCAGGACGGCCGGATACCACTGCCCCGAATACAACATCATTGGTATGATTATACTTAGACAGCAGGAATCCCCAGGCGGTTTGCAGGAATGTGCTTTGGGTTATGCCCAGCTCACTGCATAGCGCCTGTATACTGTCCAGTAATTTTCCTTCTACCTTCAGGGAATTAAGTCCCTCCCGGTAAACCTCACCGGGTTTACTTTTAACAAAAGGCAGGGTGGCTGCCTGCGTATATTCATCCAGGTAATTTTTCCAGTAGTCCAGGGAAGCCGCTGTGTCTACGTCCATTAACCAGCGGATATAATCTGCATAAGGCTTCGGTGCGGGCAAGGCAGGAGGCAGCTGCCTGGTAACGGCCTGCAGTATGCGGTTAAAATCCTGTATCAGGATGCTCATGCACCATCCATCCATCAGTATGTGATGATGGCTCCAGATAAACTCATAGTGCGTTTCATCCACCCTGAGTATCTTCAGGCGCATCAGCGAATCATCCGCCAGCTTAAAGCCCGCGTTCCTGTCAGCCGTTTTGTACTGCTTAATATAATCCGCTATATCATCTTCACCGGTTATAGCGGCGGGGATCTCCTCATAGAAAAACCGGGCCTGTACGCCAGTTCTTACCACCTGCAAAGGAAAGTCCTTTACCTTACCTGCAAACCCCGTTCTCAGCACAGCGTAGCGTTCCACCAGTCTCTCATAGGCAGTATGGATCAATGGTATACTAAGCTCCTTTGCCTGTATGCGGTAGGAGATCTGTTCTACGTACTGTGAACTGGCGCCGTCCCTGAGCCAGTGATAGTATATTCCCAGCTGCAAGGGAGACAGCTCATATACATCTTCGATATTATGTGCGGCATTCAGTACCGCCAGCTCCTGCATGCTGAGGTCGCGGTAGGTCAGGTCTGAAGGCGTTTTAAAACGGTGCGGCTCGCCGGATACGGTTTCAATCAGTGCTGCCAGGTGTTTTTTATAGGCTGCCTGCAAACGCGCAATGGTGTCTTCATCATAGACCGCAGCGGCATACATGATACCGATATACAAGCGGCCGCCAACAAAAGATCCGGATATGTTGAGCAACACCTCGTCGGTATTCTCCCGGGCAATGTTAGGACCTATTGCTTCCGTGGCATAACTGAAACCGGTGTCATTCCTGTCTGCAAACGTGGTATCAAAATCACCCAGGAAATTGAACAATACCGAAGGGGTATAATGCAGATGATGGTAGTCTTTGTTCAGGTATTTCAGCATGCCATAACCGATGCCTTTGTTGGGTATCTTCCGCAGATCTTCCTTTACCCTGATCAGGCTGTCCACAGCATTACCTGCAGACTCCACCTCCAGTATAAAGGGATACATGGTTGTGAACCAGCCCACTGTTCTGCTGATGTCTGCATTGTCAATAATCTCCTCTCTTCCATGGCCTTCCATCTTTACGACCACCTGCTGCTGGCCGAACACTTCACTGATGGCCAGCCCCAGGCCCGTCAGCAATACATCGTTCACTTCGGTATTGTATATGGTATGGAATTTTGTCTGCAGCAGCCGGGTGGTCTGTTCGTCCAGGGAGAAGGTAACTTTATCTTCCAGGAACAGGGGGCCGCTGTGCGGATGGTCTGTTCTGATGACGGGTACATCTTTTTCACAGATGCTGGTCCAGCAGGCCGCTTCCTTCAGAATTTTCCCGCTGTTGGCATATTCCTGCTGCAGGCTGGCCCATCGCTGGTAGGAGTCTGTTTTTGCAGGTAACACCGGCACATTGTTTTCCTGGTATTGCTGATACAAAGCCAGCAGGTCTTCTATCAGTATGCGCCACGAAATTCCATCTGTTACCAGGTGATGGATGATGATGGCCAGCCGTTCTCCGTCTGCCAGCCTGAAATGAGCTGCCTTTAGCAGGGGGCCGCATGAAAGATCAAAGGCGGCCTGCAGCTCTGTGGTCAGCCGTTTCATTTCTTCCAGGGGATCTGCAGCAGCGGAGAGGTCCCATGAGCTGATCAGCTCTCCCACTGCATCAGCAGCATTATTAAACTGCCGCCATACGCCATCCTGCAAGGTGAATACCATTCTCAGTGCATCGTGGTGGATAAGCAGTTCCTTCAGGCAGCGGTCCAGTAGCTGCAGGTCAATGGGCGCCTGACTTTTCAGCAGGATAGACTGGTTGAAATGTTGTAATACAGGGGTGTTCTCAAAGAAATAATGCTGGATGGGGGTTAAAGCAACAACGCCTGTTACGGGCGACTGATCGACCTGGTGCGTATTGATCACCAGCAGGGATGCCAGCGCTTCCAGCACCGGGGTTCTGAGAATATCCTCCACCTTCAGGGTATAACCGGCCTGTTTCAGGCGCGATACCATCTGGATGGACTTGATGGAATCGCCGCCCAGGTTATAGAAGTTTTCCTTTATGCTGATCGACCTCCTGTTCAGCACTGCCTCACATACTGCGATGAGGGCCTTTTCCTTTTCGTTACGGGGCGCAACAAAAGCTACCTTGTCAGCCAAAGCTGCTTTATCCAAAGCCAGCAACTGTTTCCGGTTGGCCTTACCGCTGGCGTTCAGCGGAATGCTGTCTACCTGCACAAAGTGGGCAGGCACCATATAATGCGGCACCTTATCAGCCAGGTAATTCCTGAGCGCTGATACCTCCTGCGCTTCCCTTGAAACAATAAATGCCACCAGGTCTTTCTGGCCGGGAACAGTTTCCCGTACCAGTACAACGGCGTCGTCTATACCTTCTTTTCTCCTGATGTGATATTCAATCTCGCCCAGCTCAATCCTGAATCCTCTTATTTTCACCTGGTCGTCTGCCCTGCCAAGGAAATGAATGTTGCCGTCTGGCAGCCATAACGCCACATCACCGGTATCATAAAGTAAATGGCCCGGCCGGAAAGGATGGGGAATGAATTTTTTCCGGGTCAGTGCTTCGTTGTTCACATATCCCCTGGCAAGGCCCGTACCAGCAATATATAAATGACCTTTAACGCCCACAGGTGACAGCTGCAGGTGTTGATCCAGCACATAGAGCTGCGTATTAAAAATAGGTTTGCCTATCGGGATGATGTGATCGTTACGTTGCTCCTTGCAATCGTAATAAGTGACGTCTATACTGGCTTCCGTGGGGCCGTATAAGTTCATCAATGATACCCGGGGCAAGGCTTCCAGCAACTCATCGCGATGGTCTTTTGACAGGGCTTCACCGCTGGTAAAGACCTGTTTCAGGCTGCGCAGCTGCTTTTTCTCTTCCGGGAACTCTTTCAGGTAACCGAGGAAAGACGATAGCATGGCGGGTACAAAATGCATGACCGTAACGCCTGCCGTCGCAATGCTTTGTACAATACTGGATGGCACCTTCTCTCCTTCCGGTTCCAGCAGATGAACGCTGGCGCCGTACATACTCCACCAGAGCAGTTCCCATACAGATACATCAAAAGAATAAGTTGTTTTCTGTAAGATCACATCAGCGCTCTTCAGCGGGTAGGCATGCTGCATCCATACCAGCCTGTTGACCAGTGACCGGTGCTCAATCATCACACCTTTGGGTGCGCCTGTAGACCCGGAGGTGTAGATCACATACACCAGGCTACCGGCATCATTCACCGGGACAGGGTCCGCGTTGGAATACCGGTGTGCCACCACGTTAAAGCGGGCCATAAATTCCTCGTCGATCGTGCATTTGCAGCCGGCGTCTGCCTTGATGTATGCTTTTCGGTCTGCCGGGTTGGCCGGGTCCAGCGGCACATAGGCGCCGCCGGCTTTCAGCACACCATATATAGCAATTATCAATGCAGGCGTTCTGCTCAGTTCAATACCTACCAGGTCATCCGCACCAATGGCGTATTGCTCCCGCAGGTAGTGCCCCAGCTGGTTGGCAGCCGCATTGAGCTGCGCATAAGTTAGCACACCTTGCGCAGATGAAACGGCAATGCTGCCGGGCGTGCGGCGCACCTGTGCTTCAAAGAGCTGGATGACTGTCTTATCATCCGGGTAAGGCCGGGCGGTATTATTAAACGCATGCAGCAACTGTTCCCGCTCTTCTGCCAACAGGAGGTCATATTTACTGAGCGGCAAATGAGGATTGTCTAATACCGCCTCCGTCAGTTTGCTGAAATGCCTGAGCAGCTGTGAGACGAAGGCTTCATCGTAAATATCCGCGTTATAGTTCACGATCAGCTGCAGCTGAGGACCAGCCTCCACTCCATTGATCTCTATATCGAATTTAGCATTCCGCTTTCCCCGGAACCGGATGGTTGCTGCCTGCTCTTCGCTCACGGTGGCCCTGCTGTTAGCGGTATCCGAACTCAGTAAGGTCAGCATCACATCGAACAGCGGGTTCCTGCTGTTATCCCGCTGCAATTGCAGGGATTCTACCAGCAGATCAAAGGGAAAGGACTGATGCGAGAAGGCCTCCAGTGCATTGGCCCTTACACCGGCATAAAGATCAGCAAAGGTCTTTGTGGGATCGATCCTGTTCCTGAGGGCAAGCGTATTGACATAAAAACCGATCTGGTCTTCCAGTCCTGCGTGATCACGACCAGCTACGGCGGTGCCCATCACGATCTCCTCCTGCTCTGTATAGCGGTATAACAGCGCATTCCACAAACTTAAAAGCGTGATGAACAAACTGCCTTCATGGGCCTGCGTAAATTGCTTCAGCCTGGCAGTGGTAGCTTTTGACAGCCAGGTTTCGAGCAGTTCTCCCCGGTTGGTTTTTACCGCCGGGCGTAGGGGCCTGCCCGGTATTTCCAGTAAAGGAATATCGTCTGCAAAGACAGCATGCCAGTAGTCTTTATCCTTATTGATCTTACCGGCTTCCAGCTGCGACAGCTGCCAGCAGGCATAATCCTTATACTGTATCTCCAGCGGGGGGATATTGGGCGAAACGCCTTTCCTGTACGCATGGTAGTATGACAGCACATCCCTGATCAGCACCCCGAGTGACCATCCATCACTGATGATGTGATGCATGATGTAATAGAAGCGGTAGCGGCCGGGCGCCAGTTTGATCAGGGACATCCTGAACAGGGGGCCATTGGCCAGGTCAAATGCTTTGAACCCGTCTGCTTCAATGTACATATCTGCTTCAGCAGCCGGTTGCTCCAGCATGCTGAAATCCAGGAACTGTATGTCTATATTCAGCGCATCCTCAGGCAATATCCATTGCCGTACTTCGCCATGCTGATCTTCGCGGAAGACCGTACGCAGTATCTCATGGCGATCAGCCACCGCGTGGATGGCCAGCCTGAAGTGCTCCATATTCAGCTCTTCAGACAGCTCTACCTGGTTGGGTATAATATATGCTTTGGACACTTCGGGGTACTGGCTGAGGATCCACAGGCGTTTCTGTGCAAATGATACCGGGTAACTTTCCTGCTGGGGAGCGGGATGGATCTCGGTAAAATCCTGTTGTGCGGCATACTTTTTCAGGTATGCCACCAGCGCTCCTTTATTTTCCTTTATCTTATTGATCAGCGGTTCGGCAATGCTTTCTCCTTCAAAATCTATCAGCAGATCGCCTTCATCCAGCGATAGGGTTATATCATGTTCATTCAATTCTGTCAGCAGCTGGCTAATATTCATAACAAACTATATTTTCAGGGTACGACGGTCTTTTTTATGCTGTTGAGATTTAAGCAGGGTAGCTATGTTTATTTCCTGCGCCAGTAATTTTACGGTGGGCTTTGCGTAAAAATCCTTGAGGTCCAGCTGCACATTATACTGCTTCTGGATCCGTTTAAGCAGGGTCATGGCCTTTAATGAATTACCGCCCAGCTCAAAGAAATTATCTGTTGCACCTATCCTGCCGGCGGCCAGGAAAGACTGCCATAATTCGCAAAGCTCCGATTCCAGTTTACCTTCCGGCGCCACATAGTGACGGTCTGTGATCACAGTATTGTTCTCCTGTGTATCAGCAGCAATTTCTTTCCGGGGGCCTTTCTTCAGCAACTCGTCAACAGGCTGGCAGGCAACCAGGGCATTGCTGACGCCCTGCTGTAAAGTCAGTTCAAACAGCTTTACCAGCTCCTGTTCATCCCCCTCTCCGGGATGTATATCATCCAGGCTTATTACATGCCAATTGGGAATTTCTTCAGCAGCCTGCGACACAAAGAGCCGGGTATAAGCATCCGCATAAATATGCTCTGTTACATGGTGCAGCACAGACGACAGCCTGAGCGGTATCCATACAAAATCGGGTTGCCGGTCTTTAAATACCGCGTAGAGATGTTGAATGGACTGCAGTTTCTGGTGCTGGATGCGGATCAGGTTATTCAGGTCAGAGAGATCAGACACTTCCTGCTCTGCAGGGATGAAGATCACGCCGGAGATCCTGCCATGTTCTTCTTCCAGTCGTACGGCCAGTTGCTGCAAAGCGTCCCTGTCTGCAGCGTCAGCCACCGTAATAACAAGCGCTTCATAACGCTCAGACAAATACCTGGATAAAATGCGGCCCGTATGGCTGTCACCATTCACTACCAGGTAAACGCCCTTATTTTTTATAACAGCTACCTGCCCGTTGTTATCTGTCCTGATCCTGTCAAAGAACCGGATCCACCGTTTATTGTTACGCCAGGCAATGGCGGCATCTGAAAAATTGTACCGGATATCCTGCAGCAGCGCAGCACTGCTTTTACCAGGCGTGTCCAGGTCTATGCTGCAGAAAAATGCAGCGGCATTATTCCTGATGATCATTTCAGCGGTTTCCTTCACCAGGTGGAGGGATACATCGGCTGTTTCATTACCGGTTATACTGGCTCCCAGCCTTGCAATAAAGGTGAACTTCTTCAGGTGCTGCGCCTGGTTCATGATCAGCTGGCGGCACAACAAGGTGACGGGAATACAGGGCGCCATCAGGTCATCTTCCGCAACCAGCTCCCAGTTATAGATAAGCTGGTCTATTGCAATATCCTGGTCATCCAGGCGCTTAAAGAGCTGTTCGTAATGTTCCTGTTCATAAGGGTCCAGTGTAAACAGATCTGCTGCTTCTTCAAACACGGCCCCTGGCCTGACTTCAATAACACGGCCTGTAGCTGCCAGTTGTGTAAACACATCAGACAATGCTGTATCTGCATCCCTAAATACCAGGTAAGTAGCTGGTGTTTCCTGCCTGGGTTGTGCAGAGAAAATGCTTTTCTTCCAGTTAACGAAGTACAGTGAATCCTCCGGCGCTCTCTTATGGGTGCTTAACACAGCGCCGCCTGCCATCATCCGGCGGAACGGATCAACTCTTACCGGCAGTTCTGTTGCATCAAAAACATACCCCGGGGCGGATACTTTGTAATATTGCCGATGGTTGTTGAAGGCGTCCCAGTCAATAGCAACGCCGTTCTTCCATAACCGGCCCAGCGCCTGTAGATACCAGGCGTGATCATTACTCGCTTCCTTGGGATGCCTTAATACATTTACGCTCAGGTTATCCTGCCGGAAAAGCGGGTGTTGTTTCAGGAAGGATGTCAGCACACCGCCTGAGCCAATTTCGATATAACTGGCAGGACCTCTTTCCAGCAGGTATTCCAGGCCCTTTACAAAGTTTACAGTGTGGCGCAGATGGCGTACCCAGTACTCGGGAGAAGTAGCCTCCAGGGCGGTAATTTCCTTTCCGCTCAGGTTGGAAACAAAAGGTATCTGCGGAGCATGCAGCGTTACCTGGTGTACTGCCATACGGTAATCATCCAATATGCCGTCAAACATGGAAGAGTGTGCGGCGATGGAGATCTTCAGCGCTGTGAAATTGATACCATCCCTTGTCAGGGCATCGGTCAGCAGGCGGATATCCTCTTTAGGACCTGAAAGCACACAGGAGTCCTCCATGTTAATGGCTGCGATGGACAGCTTACCGAGGTAAGGCTGCACATCTTTTTCTGACAGCTCTACACCTACCATTCCCCCTTCAGGAACAGTATCAGTAAGATCAGCCCGGGTAATGACCAGTTGCAGTGCATCGTCAAAAGAGAACACACCGCTGATGCAGGCGGCCACATATTCGCCCAGGCTATGCCCTATCATATAATCCGGCCGGATGCCGTTCTTCATCAACAGCTTCGCCATGGCATATTCCACCAGGAAAAGCGCAGGCAACATATAACGGATGGAGTTGATCAGCTCTTTGTCAACCTGTGCTGCATTGGTATAACCCAGTACCTGTCTGAAATCCCGGCCGGTTTTTTTCTTTAGCTTTTCAAAGCCTTCATCCATCAGTGCTTTGAAGCTGGCATCCGCCTGGTACAACTGCTCCGCCATTCTGAAATACTGGCTTCCTCCGCCGGAGAACATGAATACAACGTGACCAGGCTGATGTTCCCTGCCATTGTCCGGTAAACCGGCAAATGTTTTTTGCTGTTCATCATATACCAGGAAACTGCGGTATTTAAAATGTTTTCTGCCGGTTTGCAATGTATAGGCAAGGCCGGAAAGATCAGGAGACTTTTGCGCTTCTACAAAGCCCCTGAGCTGCTGCCCGTAGTTATTTAAAGCAGCAGGCGTTCTGGCAGAAAACACCAGCAGGCGGTGCGTTTGCTCCGGAGGCAATAACTCCCGCTCGGGCGCTTCCTCCAGGATGGCATGTGCATTTGTACCGCCGATACCGAAACTGCTGACGCCCGCTCTCAGCGGCTGCCCGTCCTTTCGCTCCCACTGCTGTAATTCGTTATTTACATAAAAAGGCCCTGCTTCGAAATTGATGTCGGGATTAGGCGTACTGAAATTAATAGAGGGCGGCAGGGTTTTATGCTGCAGCGACAATGCCGTTTTTATCAGCCCCGCTACACCGGCTACCGCATCCAGGTGGCCCAGGTTGGATTTTACAGAACCAATGGCACAGCGGTGCGTTGTATTATAGCCAAACGCTTTGTTCAGGGCTTCAATCTCCACCGCATCACCGATCCGGGTACCGGTGCCATGTGCTTCAATATAGGTGATGGAAGCTGGCTCCACACCGGCCACTTTGTGGGCCAGGCTGATACATTCTGCCTGACCGTTTACGCTGGGCGCAGTATATCCCACTTTACGTTTGCCGTCGTTATTCACCGCAGTTGACCTGATCACGGCATAGATGTGATCTTTATCCTGTATGGCGTCTTCTATTCTTTTCAATACCACGATGCCGATGCCTTCACCAAACAAGGTACCCGTAGCATCTTTGTCAAAGGCCCTGCAATGTCCATCCCTGGAAGCGATCATCCCTTCTTCAAACCAGTAACCCTTCTCTTTGGTGGTAATGAGGGTAGCACCGCCTGCCAGCGCCATGGAGCATTCCTTCATCAGGAGGCTTCTGCAGGCAAAGTGTACGGCAGACAAGGAGCTGGAGCAGGCCGTATCAGTGAAAAAGCCCGGGCCCCTCAGATCCAGGTTATAGGCTACCAGGGTGCTGATAAATGATTTATCGGCCAGGCGCCTGCTCATAAAGGAGCCTACTTCATTATTGGGGTTAAGCAAGGCGTGTGCCCGCCAGTTGAGGTTGTCTGATGCAGCTAAATACAATCCTATCTTACCTTTATATGCTTCGGGGTTACAGCCCGCATCCTCCAGGGCTAACCAAACCTGCTCATGCATCAGTCTTATCTGTGGGTCCATCAGCGCCGCCTCTCCTTTGGTATAGCCAAAAAAAGCATAGTCAAAACGTTCCGGGTGGCTGATCGTTGAGCTGACCGGGATGTAGTTGGGATCGTTGATCAGTTTTTCATCCACGCCCAGTTCCCTTAGCTCCTCTGGCTTATATGAGCACACCAGTTCCTTTCCTGCCACCAGGTTATCCCAGAATATCCTGATATTCTCAGATTGCGGAAACCTCCCGGATAATCCTATTATGGCAATGTCTTTTTTATTCATCTCGAAAATCAATTAAAATGAATCAATCATGTCATCCATATCTGCTGCAACGAAGGCATCATCTACCGCTGTTGTTTCCTTCTGACTTTCCTCAAACAGGGCAACCAGCGCTTTAATGGTAGTATACTGGAACAGCAGTACGGGCTTTATATCCACGTTGAACGTCTTCCTGATCTCCTGCAGGATCCTGATCAGCTTTATGGAATTGGCGCCCAGGTCAAAGAAGTTATCATTGATACCTATTTCAGCGGGGGATCTTCCCAGCTCTTTTGCGAATATGGCCGTCAGCAGCTGCTCCTTCTCATTGCGCGGGGCTACATATGCTATACTGGTTTTTAAGGTGCTGCTAACCGGATCAGGCAGGGCTTTTTCATCTACCTTTCCGTTGGCGCTGAGTGGCAACGCTTCCAGCTGGATAAAGTAAGCGGGGATCTCAAAGTCCGGCAGTTTAGTGGCCAGATAGCTGCGTAAAGTGGTGGCATCTTCCTGCTCATCAGATACCACATAGGCTACCAATTCGGGTTCCTGGTCATTACGCCTGCTCACTGTCACCACCGCTTCCCTGATAGCGGGCTTCAACAGCAGTTGCGCGCTTACTTCACCCAATTCAATCCTGTGGCCGCGGATCTTTACCTGGCCATCGCGACGGCCTATGTATGTGATGCTGCCGTCGCTGTTCCATTTTGCGATGTCGCCCGTTCTGTAGACCCGGCCACCCGGTTTAAAGGGATCTGCAATAAACTTCTCACTGCTTAACGCAGGCTTGTTCAGGTAACCCCTGGCCACCTGTATCCCGCCTATCAGCAGCTCTCCCGGTATGCCAACCGGCTGCAGCGCCATGGCTGCATTTACAATGTATATACTGGTATTGGCAACAGGGTATCCTATGCTAACGCCCTGCGTATCGATGGCTGCATCTGTGAGATCAACAGCGGTAACATCAATGGCAGCCTCCGTTGGCCCGTAAAGGTTATGTATACGGCTGCCCTGCTGCTGCCTGCATGCTTTCACCACCTTAGCAGGCAATGCTTCACCACTGCAAACAATGTGCTGCAGGCTGCTGCAGGCGCCCTGTTCCAGGCTGCTTAAAAATATATTCAGCATGGAAGGCACGAAATGAATGATGCTCACCTTTTCTGCTTCCACCAGGCTTTGCAGGTAGAACGGATCTTTATGTCCGTCAGGAACCGCAAATACAACCGTTGCCCCGGAGATCAGCGGCAGGAACAACTCCCATACCGATACATCAAACGTATAGGGCGTTTTCTGCAGGAATACGTCACCAGGTGTTACCTGCAGGTATTCCTTCATCCATACCAGGCGGTTATATAAGCCGTCATGCTGGTTTAATACCCCTTTAGGCGTTCCGGTAGAGCCGGAGGTATAAATACAGTAAGCAATATCGTTCCCGGATGGTGTGACCAGCAGCGGTGCAGTATCATATTGATCCTGCAGGGTAAAGAAGCGGGACAGTTCTTCTTCATTCACCAATACCCTTGGTTGCGCATCTTCCAGGATATATGCCACCCGCTCAGCAGGATAATCGACACCGATCGGCATATAGGCAGCGCCTGATTTCAGGATGGCGATGATAACGGGCAGCATACGCTCACTTCTTTCCAGCTGTATGCCAACCAGGTCATTGTTGGCGATGGAGTAATGCTCCACCAGGTAAGCGGCCAGCTGGCCGGATATGCGGTCCAGCTCCGCATAGGTATATGACCGGTCACGGAACTTCAGCGCCACCTGCTCCGGCCGCTCTTTCACCTGCTCAGCAAAGAGATCCAGGATGGTTTGCTGCTGCGGATAGGCGCGGGCCGTCTGGTTGAAATCTGACAACACCTGCTGCAGTTCATTCCCCGCCAGGATATCCGCTTTGAGCACCGCTGCCTGTGGAGCGTGTACCAGTGCGCCCAGCAGGTTTTCAAAATGGCTGGCCATTCTTTGTATGGTGGACAGCTCAAAAATATCTGTATTATATTCCCAGCTCAGGGATAAACCATGACTGTTTTCGTCTGCATGCAGGGAAAGATCATACTGGGCAAAGGGCCTGGATTGCTCCATTGGCCTTAAAGACAGACCAGGTAGCTTTACAGCCGCTTTCTCATTGTTCTGCAACACGAACATCACCTGGAAAAGCGCACTGTAGGCGGCATTCCGCTCCGGCTGCAGTTCAGACACCAGCATATCGAACGGCATTTGCTGATGGGCATAAGCGTCAAACAACATTTGCCTGGTCTGGCGAATCAGCTCAATAAAACTTCCTGTTACGGATACCTGGCTTCTTAATACGAGCATATTGACAAAGAAGCCGATCAACCCGGCTACTTCCGGTTGCTCGCGATTGGCAATGGGCGTACCCACCACTATATCGTTCTCATTGCTGTAGCGGGCCAGTAACACCGTGAATACGGCATATAAACCGGCGAAGAGCGTAGCCCCTTCTTTATCGCAGATGGCCTTCAGCTGATGTAATGTATCCGCATCGATCTTTGAATAGATGGTATTACCTGCGAAGGTTTGTATAACGGGACGGGGGCGGTCCAGCGGCAGGCTGTGCACCGGTGGTAAATTACTCAGCTGTGCTGACCAGTAGCTTTTGAGCTCCTCCAGCACCTCGCCTTTCAGCCACTCCTGCTGCCATTGGGCATAGTCGGCATACTGGATCGTCAGCTCCGGTAAGGGGTTCTCCTGCCCCTGGCAATAGGCGGTATACAGTGCGCAGAACTCTTTTATCAACACCCCGATAGACCAGCCATCAGTGGCAATATGATGCATTGTTACCAGCAGCACAAAAGCCGTTGCGCCCGTCTTCACCAGGCGAACCCTTAACAGTACATCCTGCTGCAGGTTGAAACCTGCTTTTGATTCCGCTGCCTGCAGCTGTTGAATACCCGCCGCCTGCGCTGTTGCATCCAGCTCAGACAGATCGTCCTGTTGTATGGTGAAATGTGCCGCCGGCTGCACCAGCTGCTGAACGTCCCCGCTTTCGCTTAAGGTATAGCTGGTCCGTAATATTTCATGGCGTTCAACAATGGTATGGAATGTGCGCTGAAGAACGTCTATATCCAGTGTACCTTCCAGCAGCAGGGCATTGGAAATATTGTAATGTGCGCTGCCTTCGATCTGGTCCAGTATCCACAGGCGTTGTTGTCCGTAGGACAATGCCCCGGGAGCATTACTACTTCTGCGTTGTATAGCCGGCCGTTTCTGCCGGGAGCTGTTGGTTTGCCGGAGCAGCTCCTTTATTTCCTCCTTATGCTCCTTCAGGCGGTTGAGCAGATCGCTGTCTATCCCGCCTTCGGGTAACTGACATAAAAGTTTACCATCTTTCACAGACAGTTTTACATGATTATGTACCAGTTCTTCCAGTAATACGGCTACCGTCATAGTTCCAAATAATTATCTGCATTACTGTTCTCAATAGCGATATTGCCAACCAGCTCCATCATTTTCTTCTTAGACTCTACCAGGGCGGCTAATTCCTGTATGGTTAAGCATTCTGATAGTTCCTTAAATGATAGGGGCATGTCAAATTCATCAGACAGGCGCGTCATCAGTTTGGTGGCCAGCAATGAATTACCTCCTACTTCAAAGTAATTATCCAGCGCACCTACGGGGTAGTATCCCAGGATGTCTCCCCAATGCGCGGCTATCCTTTGTGCTGTAGCTGTTGCCGGTGCTACAAAAGCACTGCTCACAGTCCTCGTTTTATGGGTATCCTTTGCATCCGGCAGATCATCTTCCCGGCTGTTCAGCGAGGTATCATCATAGAGGGCTTCGATCCTGTTGTAGATGTTATCCGCCCCGGCCGGGAAGAGCGCTCTGATATCATCCAGGTATTGCGTGTGCAGATCACTCAGCCTGCCCAGCACTTCCTCAGAGAGCTGTTGTTTACTATCAAGTGGCAGTTCCACAAAAGTTCTCAGGCTGCCACAGGAATAGCGCTCATTTGTATGGTGGTATGAATGCTTTATTTCGCTGAATGTCTTGTGCTGTACATGGAGACTGGGCTTCCAGAAATAATTCTTTGAAAATACATACCCGGGCAGCGAAACCCGCCTGCCGTCATGCACTGCCGGCCATTCAAACGTTACACCCTCTGCATACAACCGGGCTTTGGCCTGGCAGAATTTAGTGATAGCATCGGCCGCGGTGGCAGTTTTGGGCAGCAGGTTCACCGTACCGGCCTGCTGTTTGAAGATGGCCCTGATGAAAGAGGACAGGCCATTACCCGGACCCACTTCAATAAAAGTGGGATTGGAAGTATATTCAGCTGCCTGCTGCGCCGCGTCCAGGAATTGAACGGGGTGGATGATCTGATCCAGCCAGTATTGTTTAGTGCAGAACAACTCAGCACTTACCAGGCCACCGGTATACGTTGAAAAGATCGGGGCGTTAAATGGTTTGAATTCAACTTCAGACAGGATCTTTTCATATGCAGCCAGCGCATTGTTCATCATGGGCGTGTGGTAGGCATGGGATACTTTCAGTTTAATGTATTCAATCTTGTTGGCGGACAGTAGTATACATTGCTGCTGGATATCTTCTATAGTGCCCCCTACTACTATACTATCGGGTGCATTGACCGCACAAACAGATATGTTGTTCAACAGCAGGGGACTTAATTCTTCCTGGGTTGTGCGAACCAGGGCCATGGCGCCACTGGGCATCATTCCCATCAGGCGGCCGCGATGGTAAACCAGTTTCAATGCATCGTCCAATGTAAGGCAGTCAACAATACAGGCGACTACATATTCACCGAGGCTGTGCCCTATCAGTGCAGCAGGTTTAACACCCCACCTCTGTAAGGCATTTGCAAGGCAATATTCCACCACGAACAAGGCTACCTGCGTATATTCTGTACGATCCAGCAAACTGCTGTCTTCACCAAAAAGGATCGTTTTAAGATCAAAGGAGTATGCAGACTGCAGGAAAGAAAAGCAATGATCCATGTCTTCCCTGAAGGCGTCATACCTATCATACAGCGCCTTTGCCATGCCAGGATACTGGCTGCCCTGCCCGGGAAACAGGAACACCGTTTCAGACGCGGTGCCGGCTCCTTCAAAGCTGCGCTCTTCCTGTTCGCCCAGCAGCCGGGCCACCAGCTCGTCCTTATTGCTGCATACAAGGCTGTAACGGTAAGACATTTCTTTTCTTCCGTATATGGTAGTGAATTCAATATCTTCCAGTCGGATACCCGGTGTGGAGCGGATGTGCTCCGCCAGTTGCTTTTTCTGTAAGTGCAGGTTCCTCGGGTTCATGGCAGACAATGCCACCACCCGCGGCTGCTCCGGCAGTTCGACCCGTGCAAGCGCCGGGGCTTGTTCTATCACCAGGTGCACATTTGTTCCGCCTACGCCCAGTGAGCTCACTCCTGCCCTGCGGATGTTAAAATGCTCCGGCCATGCCTGGTGTGACTGGCTCACATAAAACGGTGATGTTTCCAACTGCAGCACCGGGTTGGGTGCAGAGAAATTAATACTGGGTACAAAGGCAGCATTATAAACACAGAGCACGGCCTTGATGAATGACGCGATACCCGCAGCCGCATCCAGGTGTCCGATGTTACTTTTCACGGAACCGATGGCGCAATATTGCTGCCTGTCTGTATATGCACGAAATGCTTCCGTCAGGGCCGTTACTTCTATCGGATCGCCGATCAGGGTACCCGTGCCGTGGGCTTCTATCATCCCGATGCTTGTGGGATCAACGTCTGCCACCGCAAGAGCTTCGAGGATCACATCGCGCTGTGTGTTCACACTGGGGGTGGTATATCCCTGCTTATTGGCGCCGTCGTTATTTACCGCAGTGCCTTTGATCAGGGCGTAGATATGATCTTTATCATTCAGCGCGTCTACCGCCCTTTTCAGGATAACAGCGCCAACACCGTATCCGTCCACCGTACCGCTGGCATCCTTGTCAAATGGGCGGCAAAGACCATCTTTCGAATAAATAGACTCCGGTACGTGTATATACCCGATCTTGTTATCTGTGCTATAAGACACACCACCGGCCAAAGCCATTTCGCATTCCCGGTTCAGGAGGCTCTGGCAGGCCAGGTGGATGGCCAGCAAAGAGGTGGAACAGGCTGTCTGGACACTCATGGCGGGACCGGTGAGGTTCAGTTTATAAGAGATCCAGGTGGCCAGGAAATCTTTCTCATTCAGTATCCTGTACAGCAAAGGATCTACATGCGCTGTTGGAGAGTTGGAGTTCAGTACATTTAACAGGTAGTGATTGGTAGACATACCGCAGAAGTTACCCACTGCTACATCCAGGCGGCTCACATCATAGCCGGCGTCTTCTATTGCATGCCAGCTGGTCTGCAGCAGCAGGCGGATCTGAGGATCCATATGCATTACTTCGGTATTGGATAAACCAAAAAAGTCTGCATCAAAATACCGGGCATCGCTCAGCCGGGAGGAAGCATTTACGAAGCGCTTGTGCTGCAGTATCTCCTGCGGGATCCCGGAGGCCTGTATCCTTTCCTCATCTGCCTTTTCAATACTGTTTACCCCATTCACCAGGTTCTGCCAGTACTCAGCAATGTTATTTGCTTTGGGAAAGCGGCCAGCCATCCCAATTACCGCAATATCGTTTTCAGAGATTCGTTCCATTTCTTTCCGGTTTGGATTAAATAGTACTGTTGCCACGGGCGCTCCTTCTCAGGGCGCCTTTGTTCACCGCTTTCTTCACGGTATTGTTTGTATCGCTTTCCCGGCTGCCAGCCTGTCCTATCAGCTTTGCCTGCTGCTGTATTGTGGGATTACGGAACAATTCAATTAATGAGAAATCAACATTAAATGCCGCCTTCAGCTTCTCATGCAGGCGTACGATCGCAATGGAATTGCCTCCCGCTTCAAAAATGCTGATGTGATAGGGAATGCTTTCCTTTTTCAATACCTCACACCAGATCTGGTAGATCTCCAGTTCCGTTTTATTGGTGATCTTCACCACCTCCTGCGTGGCAGGCTGCTGCGGTTTGAACGCCTTGAGCTGCTGCAGATTCACTTTCCCGTTTTCCATTAACGGGATAGCGGGCACGAAGGTGATATCCCTGGGGTTCATATAATCCGGCAGGGTATGTTTCAGGAAATCCCGGATGGTCCTTTCATTTACCTGTGCCCTGAACTGTTCCGTACCTGTGCGGGGCGGCTGCTTTCCATGATGCGGATGTACTGCGTAGAGCATGTAGGTATTTTCCTCACCGGGCATAGTAGCGTCGCCCATCACCAGCTCATCCACATTCACTTCGTATCCCTTATCCTGCAAAAGGTTCCGGATAATGTTCAGGTTATTGTCGCCATCCACTTCTACTGCCAGTTGATGTATCAGGGGCCAGTGCTCCGGACGGATACCTTCCAGTACCAGGCACTCGCTTTTCTCTACGTCCAGCTTCAACAGGTCGATAGCGGACAGGTTTAATTCATCTATCACGTCAGAGATGGTAGTGAGCTGGCACGCTACTTCCTTTGACAGGTACAGTGAAGAAAGATATTGCCCGATCTCATCTGATAAACCGGCCGAGCTTTCTACCTGTTCGTAAAAGGTTTTTACCACTTCCCGATGCTCTGCTGATAAATGACTGGTATTATTCTGCAGGCCTTTCTTATCATGCTCCATGTATTTGCCAACGGCGTCCAGTATGGTTTCACTGTCTGCAAACCTGCCAGACATACCCGCCATTTCAGGATAGTAGTAGAATGTTGCGCGCTCTTTTTTATTGGATACGCCGTAATTGATCACGCAGCCATTAATCTGGCGGTGCTCGAAATTCTTCTTCAGGGCGGAAAAGATCTGCGGGATAGGTTCAAAAGCGATCACAGTGGCGCTGGGTTGCCGCTGGCTCACATCAATACTGAAAGTGCCGATATTGGCGCCTACATCCAGCACCAGGCCGTTCTCCGGCACCGAAATACCATGCCTGAAGTAGATACCGCGTTCAATCACCTCCCGGTATAACATGGCGAGCTGCCTGTCTGACTGGTGATAGATCAGGCTACCATCCACGAAGTGAAAAGCTTTTGCTTCTTCTTCCGGGGCCACTTCCTGGTATTCGCCGTACACCAGTTCTTCTTTTACCACATAGGCAGCAAGGAAAGTGGCATCTTCTTCCTTCACCGCCACTACCTTACAGTTCTTCACGCCGGGCAGGCGGGAGATCGTTCTCTCTATTTCATCGGGTTCCACCCGGTAACCATTTACTTTTACCTGGTTGTCTTTTCTGCCGATGTACGCTAAAGTGCCGCCGGCATTCAGCTTCATCAGGTCGCCCGTACGGTAAAACCTGCGGCTGGCAGTATAGGGATGATCGGTCTCTATAAACGACCGCTCCGTAAGCTCACGGTTATTGTAATATCCCCTGGCTACCCCCAGTCCGCCGATGTATAACTCTCCCACCACACCTATTGGCACCTGTTGGCCAAACTCGTTCAGCAACAGCAGATCTGTATTGATAACCGGCCCGCCGATGTAAATATCATCCGGCTTTACCTCCCGCCATGCAGACCAGACGGTTGTTTCCGTAGGGCCGTACATGTTATATAGGCGGGCATTGGTAATAGTGGCCAGGCGCTTAACCAGTTCGTGGTTCAGGGCCTCACCCCCAATGAACCAGTATTGCAGGGAAGACAGATCATGGTGCTCCGCCTGGCTGTACACATCAGCTATAAGTTTTGACTGCGAGGGCGTCATCTGGATGTGAGTGAGCTGGTATTCATGGATCAGGTCCAGTTCTGTTTTCTGGTTGTCGATGTGCAGGAACTGCAGCAGATCAACATGGGAGTTATACAAATCTTTTGCTTTCACAATATGCTCCAATCCCGCCAGCACCTTATCATTTTCCACGCCGAAGTCAACCAGGCAGGCTACTTCGGTAACACCCATCTGCCGGATGCTGTGCAACATTTTCTGGCAGGATGCAGGGGAGCCGATCAGGGTATTATCCCTGCTGAACTTCTTATATGCCAGTTCAATCAGCTCTTCCCGCTGGGTGTTTACATCCAGTCCCAGTTCCCGGGCAAGGGGTTCCATCAGCTGGATGGAAGAACCCAGGTAATCCTTGAATGGCTGTTCGCTGACACCCAGCGCCACCTGCTCGGAGGGATCCATATAGGTATGCAGCATCAGGGTAACCTGCCTGTCTTCGATGCTGAAACCGTTTTCCTGCAATGCCTCGTGATAGATGGCGATATTGGCCGCCAGCTTCTCCAGGGACTGTCCCAGCATATGCGTAAGGATGTTGGCCCCGATAGACCCTGCATACCGGAATGTTTCAGGGCTTCCGGCGGCAGTGATCCACAGGGGCAGTTCTTTTTGTATGGGAACAGGCCTGATGTTAATGCTGAAGTCCTTATCCACACCGTTCTTGCGTATTACAGGGTTTCCGGCCCAAAGTTCCTTTAATTCGGTTATTTTCTCCCTCATCTCCTGGTGACGGTTACGATAACTATCGCTGGCCAATACGAAATCATTGGGGTGCCAGCCGGAAGCAATGCTCAGGCCTATCCTGCCATTGCTGAGATTATCGATGATGGACCATTCTTCCGCCACCCTGACGGGATCGTGCAAAGGCAGCACCACACTGCCTGCACGTATGCTGAGCCGTTGGGTAACAGCAGCCAGTGCCCCACCCAGTACAGACGGACTTGCAAATGCACCGCCAAACTCACCGAAGTGACGTTCCGGCGTCCATATGGCTTTGAAGTCATGCCTGTCTGCAAATTTTGCGGTTTCCAGCAGCAGGTCATATTTATTACCTTCCTGCTTGTCTGCACCAAAGAACAAAACGCTGAAATCCATTTTCCTGGCAGGCTGCAGGCGATCTGCCGGCAGCAGCTTAAAAGGATTGGTTTGCTGCAGCACGACGGTATGGCCCCTGGAGATGGTCCAGATCAGTTCCAGGACGGAAATATCGAAATTGATACTCGTCTGGGCTAACCACCGCTGTGTTGCATCACTGCCAAAGGAGAGGTCCAGCGCTTTGAGCAGGTTGCTTAAATTTCCCTGTGTTACCTCAATGCCTTTTGGCTTTCCAGTGGTACCGGAAGTAAAGATGATATATGCTGCATGGCTGTCTTCGTATATGGATGGTATTGCTGCAGCTGTTTCGGGGAAACCGGCCTTATCCAGGTAAACAAACTGCGCTGCTGTTTCAACTTTTAAATATTGTTCCTTCAGCGGTTCCAGTGTCACAATACACTTAGGCTGCGCATCTGCTATGATCTGGCCGATCCTGTCAGAAGAGTATACAGGATCTAATGGAATATAGGCTGCACCCAGTTTAAAGCAGGCAAAGATGCTGGCTACCAGTTCGGGGCTACGCAGCAGATAAAGCCCAACACTGTCACCGCGCTGCACACCGCGGGCTGATAATAAACGTGCAATGGATGCCACCTGCTCTCCCAGTTGCTGATAGCTGCAGGGAACATCATTGCAGATGATCGCCGTTGCCGCAGGTATGCGCTGCAACTGCTGATCAAAGCCGCCGATGGCGCTTATTGCCTTACCATCCAATGGCAGCGTCTGACCTTTCAGGTGCTGATAGATATTGGCCGCTTCTTTTTCGCCAACCATGCCGATGTTAAAGACATTTTCGTCGGGATCAGCCAGCAGCCCTGCCAGTAACGACCCGAAATGATCTGCCATACGGACGATAGTATCCTTTTCAAAGAGGTCTACATTGTATTCCCATGATAGCAGCAGGCCATCTGCTTTCTCGGTAATGTTCAGGCTAAGATCATATTTGGCGCTGCTGCCGGGCAGGTAATTGGCGGGTTCCATCACCAGCTCAGGCAAAGAGAATGTTGCCGGCTGATTGTTATGCAGCGCCAGCATCACCTGGAATAAAGGATTATGACTGAGCGTACGCTTCACGTTTAATTCCTCTACCAGTTTTTCAAAAGGCATCTGCTGATGCTGATAGGCGGCCTCCAGCATCTGTTTACTTTGCCTTAACAGGGCTCTGAAACCAGGCCTTTCAGAAAGGTTGCTTCTTAACACCAGCAGGTTCATGAAAAAGCCTACCAGGTTGGCTGTTTCCGCCTGTTCGCGGTTGGCGATAGGGCAGCCTACCACAATATCCGTTTCATTGCTGTACCTGGCCAGTAATGTGCTGAAAGCCGCATGAATGCCCATAAACAGGGAGGCAGATTCTGCCTGGCACAGCTCATACAAAGCATTGAGCAGCGCTTTAGGGAGGTAGGAATTGTAAGTATCACCTTTAAAGCTTTGCATAACAGGCCTCGGCTTATCCAGCGGCAGGTTATGGAGCAAAGGCAAACCGGCCAGCTGCTGCTTCCAGTAAGTGGTGTGTTCTTCCAGCACTTTTCCCTTCAGCCATTGCCGTTGCCACCAGGCATAATCTGAATACTGTATGCTTAACCCGGGTAAGGGATTGGGTTCCCCTTTGACGTAGCTGGTATATAGCGCATTGATCTCGTTCACCAGTATCCCGGCAGACCATCCATCTGAAGCGATGTGATGCATATTTGCGATCAGGACATGCTCTTCTGCGCTGATCTTCAGCAGGCGTACTTTCAGCAGGAGATCTTTGGTCAGATCAAAGATGCGGCGGGTTTCTTCGCGGATGATGCGGCCAAGCTGCAGTTCAGCGCTTTCCAGCGAAGGGTCCAGCACTTCTACTGTTATTTGATACTGGCTGATATTTTGTACCTGCTGTACAGGCTCACCGGATGCATCCACCAGGAAAATACTACGCAGGCTTTCATGCCTTTGCAGAATGGTTAAAAAAGTCCGGTCCAGCGCATCATAGTTCACCTTGCCTTTCAGCTTAAAGGCGGAGGTGAGGTTATAATGATTGCTGCCTTCATTGATTTTATCCAGCAGCCACAGGCTTTGCTGGGAAAATGACAGAGGCCTGGGCACAGCAGCGCTTACCCGCTGCACCCTGGGCACTTCACGGGTTTGCTGTTCGATCAATGCGATGATCGCCGCCTTATGCGCTTTCAGGAACAGCCTGTCTTCATCACTTACAAGGCTCAGATCTCCCTTTACCAGGAGTTTATCCCCGGCCGCTTCAAAGGCGATACCCGCCTGGATTAATTTCGTCAGTTGCTGTTTTATGATCAGATCTCCCATATTTCAGAATTTTTCTCGTTCAGTATTGTGTTTTCGGGATTTGCCAGGATGCCGCGCCTGAACACTATTTCTTCTTCTACCGCCTGCGCCAGTTCCTGTATATGCTGCGCTGCAAATACCGCTTTCATTTGCAGCTTGATATCAAAGACGCTGTTGATCCGGTACAGCATGCGGGTAATGTGCAGGGAATGTCCGCCCAGCTCAAAAAAGTTGTCGGTAATACCGATGTTGCCGCGCTTCAGGATCTCTTCCCAGATCAGCACCAGTTGTTTTTCCACTGTTGTTGCGGGGGGTACATAGGCATTGGAAGACAACAGGTGATTACCTATTGCAGGCAGCCTGCTCTTATCTGTTTTGCCGTTGGAGTTTAAGGGCAACGCATCTACCTCCACCAGGTAAGCAGGCACCATATAATCCGGCAGGGCTTTGGCCAGGCGTTTTCTCAGGGCCTGCCTGTCAATGGTGGCGATGCTTACCACATAGGCGGCCAGTACAGATTCGCCGTGCTGCTTCACCACATCCACATAGGCCTGGCTGATGCCTTCCTGGGACAACAGTACGTGCTTTATTTCCGAGAGCTCTATCCTGTAGCCTCTCAGCTTTACCTGGTCATCATTACGGCCCAGGTAAACCAGGTTCCCGGTATAGTCAAGACAGGCGAGATCGCCGGTCTTATAAAGGCGCTCCTGCTGATGGTATACAAAGCGTTCTGCTGTCAGTTCGGGCAAATTCAGGTAGCCGGCTGCCAGGTGCTCACCGCCAACATACACCTCCCCGGTTACCATTGGCGGCACCGGCTGCAGGTGTTTGTCAAGGAGGCAGATATGTGTATTGGGCAGCGGCTTACCGATAGGTACATAGCTAAGCAGCTCCTGTGCTCCGCTGCTCATGGTATAGCTGGTCACCACATGTGTTTCGGAAGGACCATAGTGGTTATGTAATTTAACGTGGGGCAGCTGCCGCAGGAACGCTTCCAGGTTCCTGTTGAGGGTAAGCTGCTCGCCGGAAGAAAGTATGTGCTGTATCTTGTTGTCCGCAATGAATGCCGGCGTCAGCGCATCAAAGAAGCTGCTGAGGGCTGAGAAAGGGAAAGACAGGATTGCTATTGCATGTTCAACAATGTAAGCGGACAGTAATGCAAAATCTGCTTTTAAATGCTCCGGTGTAATAAACAATGTACCTCCGCTGCATAGTGTGAACCAGCAATCCTGTACAGACACATCGAAGCTGAAAGAATTGTATTGCAACAGGCGCAGGCCGCTGTCTATCCCCGAATGATGTATGTTCCACTGGATCAGGTTATTCAGCATACGATGCGTTTGCACAACACCTTTAGGCTTACCGGTAGAGCCAGAAGTATAGATAACAAAGGACGGATCATCCGGAACATTGACCGGTCCGGGATTGGCCGCCGTCCAGGCAGCGCCTTCAAAAGTGTCCAGGTATAGTACATTGTAAGCGGCAGCTGTTCCGGGCGGCAGCAATGCCGTTGTGGATACAATTAATTGTATTCCTGCATCCTCCAGTATGTACTTAATCCGGTCTTCCTGGTATTTATGATCAATGGGCACATAACAGGCGCCTGATTTCATAATGCCCGTCATAGCCACCACATTCAGGTGCGAACGACCCAGCAGCACACCTACCTTTGCCTGAGGCAATACCTTGTATTGTTGTCTTAAGCAATGGGCCAGCTGGTTGGCCTGTTCGTTGACCGCACGATAGGTATAAGTCTGTTCTTCAAACTGCAGGGCGATCTGCTCCGGCGTTTTCAACACCTGCTCTTCAAAATACCTGATCACACCTTCTTTGCGATAAGCACTGGCATCTATGGCAGACCGGATCACGCTTTCTGCTGCAGACAGGTAATTGATAGCAGACAAAGGCGTAGATGGTGATGCCAGTATCCTGTTGAGCAGCAGCTTAAAATGCTCCATAAACTGGCGGATCAATGTTGCCTCATAGAGATCGGTATTATACTCTACCCTGAAAGTCAACAGGTCGTTCAGCTCTTCTACATAGATCAGCATGTCAAATTTGCTGCTGCCACCGGTGTCTGCAACAATGCGGTCAATATCTTCCGGGGCAACCGTTCTTTCCGCCGCCTGATCACTGTTGCTCACTACCAGCATTACATCAAAGAGCGGATTACGGGATGTGTCCTTTTTAATCCGCAGGTCTTTTACCAGCTGCTCAAAAGGATATTGCTGGTTGGCATGAGCATCCAGCACGGTCTTCCATACTTTACGGAAAAAGTCATCGAAGCTGTCTCCTGCTTCCAGCGTATTTCTCAAGGCCAGTGTATTGGTATAAAATCCTACCTGGTCTTTCAGGCTGATATGCTCACGGGCTGCAAAGGGGCTGCCGATAATAATATCGTCGGCGCCGGTGTAACGGCTCAGTATAACATGCAGTGCGCTTAATACCACCATGAAAAGGGAACCATTGTTATTCCGCGCGTATGTTTTCAGCTGAGCGCTTACATCAGGGCCAATAAATGTTTTGAGGGTAGCCCCGTTATATGTTTTAACCGGTGGCCGCGTCTGCCTGGTTGGGAAATCCAGTACGGGCAGTTCACCGCTTAACTGGCTTAGCCAGTAGGCCTGTTGCTGCAACAGCGCCCGCTCCCTGAGCTGCTGCTGATACCAGGCCGCGTAGTCTTTATACTGTATTTCCAGGGGCGGCAGGTCGGGAGACTGATCTGCTTTAATAGCGTTATAAGCTGCCAGGATCTCCTTCTTTAAAACAGGTATTGACCATGCATCGCAGATAATGTGATGCATGTTACAGTAAAACACATAATGATCAGGGGCTGCCTGCAGGATGGCCGCCCTGATGAGCGGGCCCTCTTCCAGGCTGAATAAAAGCGAATGATCCTGTATAATGTAATTACGTATAGCTTCCAGGGGCGCTGTATCATTACTGTAGTCCAGGCAGGGTACCTCAAAGCGCATATCAGCCCTGGGAAGGATGTACTGCCGCAGCTCATGCTGATCATCCAGCCTGAACACGGTACGCAGGATCTCATGCCGGTCAACCACATAGTTCACCGCGGCCTGCAGGCAGGCTGTATCGTATTCGCCGTGAAGAACAAGCTGGAATGGAATATGATAGGCAATAGAAGCGGCGGCTGATTGCGATTCCAGCCAGAGCCTGAGCTGAGCGTTAGACACGGCATAGGAAGCAGCCACCGCCACCCGGGGAATGTCTTTGAAACTATGTGTCCGGGTAATGGAAGACAGGTATGCTATCACTTCCTGCTTATGTTGCTTCAGCAGGGCAATGGTATCTGCATCAACACCGTCCTTCAGCATCAATACTTCGAGTTGGTCTCCGGCCAGCTTAACGGCTATTCCTTTTTCGCGTAATCCTTTAACGAATGCAACTATTTCCATAACTCAGATAATTATTTTTTCAATTGCAGGGCTGGTGTTGTTACTCTCCAGCCAGGCGGCATTTGCTATATGATCTGCCAGGTTCCTGATAGTAGGCTGTCTGAACAAAGCCTGTACATTGATGGAGATACCATACTCGCGGTGGATCACCGACAAGAGTGAGATCGCCTTCAGGCTATGGCCGCCCAGCTCAAAAAAATTGTCGGTCACCCCTATTCTCTCCTTACCCAGGATCTCCTGCCATACCTGCACCAGGCGCTCTTCCACGGGGTTAGCCGGCGCTATGTATTCCTTTGCTGCCGCATTGCCGGCAGCGTGATGTGGCAATACTTTCCTGTTCAGCTTTCCATTGGGCAGTAAAGGCAATGCATCCAGACGGATGATGTTCGCCGGCTGCATATAATGCGGAAGCTTGCCGTTCAGCCATGAACGGAGCGCGGTTACATCCAGTGCCGAAGGACCAACCACATATGCTACCAGCATCTTATCATCATTGGCATCTTTCCCGGCAGTGACCACTGCCGCAGATACACCTGTGTAATCCTCCAGCACCCTGGCAATCTCGCCTGGTTCTATACGGTAACCGCGGATCTTCACCTGGTCGTCTTTCCTGCCCAGGAAGGCTATGTTGCCGTCAGGCAGCCATTTGCCAAGATCCCCTGTTTTATAGAGGCGCTCACCTGCCATGAACGGATGTGGAATAAACTTCGCGGCGGTTAATTCCGGCTGGTATAAATAGCCGCGCGCAAGGCCCGATCCGGAGATACAGATCTCCCCTGCCACGCCCGCTGGCTGCAGCTGGTGATGATCGTTCAGAATATAGATGCGGGTATTGGAGACAGGCCTGCCTATCAATATCTTCTCATCATTACCCAGCCGGAAAACAGTACTATAGGTTGTATCCTCGGAGGGTCCGTACAGGTTCCTTACGGCTATCCGTTCGCAATCCAGCTGGCGGATAATGGATAAGGGGATCGGTTCGCCAGCCATGTTCAACACATTCACCCGGCTGAGATCCGCACCTGAATCGAGCAGGCTGCTGATCACACTTGGTACGGTGTTGATCAATAACGGCAACGGGCTGTTCAGGTATTGCGGTATGGATAATGCATCGGGCAAAAGCCGCAGCTGTTTACCGCTGACCAGCGTATAGAAGATCTCGAAGACAGAGAGGTCAAAACAAATGGACGTAACACCCATCACCACTTCGTAGTCAGACTGGCCGAATTCGCGTTTGCACCAGTCCATAAATGCAGCAAGATTGCCCTGGGTGATCATAACGCCTTTGGGACGGCCGGTAGAGCCGGATGTATAAATGATATATGCGAGGCTACCGGGTTGTATGGCGACTGAAGGATCTGCTGTACTACAGGCAGCAGCCTTAGCCAGGAAACGCTGCAGTTCCTTATCATCCAGCACCACTTTACACCTGCTGTCTGCCACGATATAGTCTATCCGCTCCTGCGGATAACCGGGATCTATGGGTACATAGGCTGCACCGGATTTCAGCACGCCCAGTAAGGAAACCACCAGGTATTCATTCCGCTCCTGCCTGATCCCTACCAGGTCATCCGGCGTAACGGCATAGGTTTGTTGCAGGTAATGCGCCAGGCGGTTCGCCATCTCATTCAATTCGCGGTAGCTGAAGGTTTTCTCATCCACCAAAAGCGCAGTGTGATCCGGCGTACGTAACACCTGTTCTTCAAACAGTGTTATTGCCGTTCTATCCGGTGCATAGGGCACAGCGGTATCATTGAAGGTTTCCAGTAACAGCGTTTGCTCTGCCGCATCCAGGTAAGACAGCGTGGCAATGGGTTGCTGCGGGGCGGCAACGATGGCAGACAACAACTGTTCAAAGTGAGTCAGCAGTTGTGTTATTGCGGCCTCGTGATATATATCGGTATTGTAGTTAAGATGCAGTGCCAGCTGATCGCCGGTTTCTACAAAACTGAACTGCAGGTCAAACTTCGCCGTCTGGGGCAACTCATCGCAGGCCCTGATCTGCAGGCCGTGCAATCCTTTCTCTACCAGTGCGCTGCTGGACTGGTGCTGTAACACCAGCATTACATCAAACAATACACTGCGGCTCAGGTCGCGCTGCAGGTCAAGTTCTTCCACCAGGGCGTCAAAGGGATAAGACTGGTGCTCGTAAGCATCCAGGGTAACCTGTTTTATACGGGACAATAATTGCTGAAAACTGTCTGTTCCGCTGAACTGCGTTCTGAGTGCCAGTGTGTTCACATAAAACCCGATCTGGTCTTCCAGGTCGCTGTGTTCACGGCCCGCTACCGGGCTGCCGATAATGATATCTTCCTGCCCTGTATAGCGGTATAACAGCACTTTCACGGCGGCCAGCAGGCCCATGAACAGGGTGCTGTCAGACGACTGGCATAAGGCTCTTAAACCGCTGGTGATGGCAGCTTCCAGCTGCCTGTGTATGCTGGCGCCATTGTGGGACTTTACCAGTGGACGCGGTTTATCGGCCGGGAGTTCCAGCACCGGTAGTTCTCCGCTGAACTGTTGCAGCCAGTACGCTTTATGCCGTTGCGCGTCTGCAGACTTTAACTGCTCCTGCTGCCATACCGCATAATCTTTGTAGTGTATGCGTAAGGGCGACAGCGGGCTGTAACGGTTCTGTACATAAGCCTGGTACAGTTGCAGCAGTTCTTTGATCAGCACTTCCATAGACCAGCCATCACTGATGATGTGGTGCATGACATAACTGAAAAACCATTTGCCAAGGCCTGTCTGGTAAAGATCTGCCTTTAACAGGGGACCGGTAGCGAGATCGAATGACTGCGACAGGTTGCTTTGTATCACTTCCCGCAGGCGGTCCTGGTCTTTCGTGGTAAAGTCGTGGTAACCGATCCTGAAACCCAGTGCTGCCGCGGGTAAAATGTATTGACGGACAGCGCCGTCTGCACTAGTGCGGAATACGGTGCGCAGGCTTTCATGCCGTTCTATCAGGGCATCAAATGCAGCGGAGAGCGCGCCCATGTCCAGCATGCCGTCAAACTCAAATACAGCGGGAATGTTATAGGCCAGGCTGCCATTTTCAAACTGGCTCAATACCCAGAGGCGGCGCTGGGAAGATGACAGCACATATGCTTCGCTGACCGGCGCAGGGGCGATTTCAACAACCGCCCGGTTACCGGATAAGTATTCAATTATTTCATCCTTGTGGGCCTTTATCCTGGAGATAACGGCATCCAATGCGATACCGTTGGGGGCATCTATTTTCAGTTTGCCATCCTCCAGGAAGATATTTATCTGCTGATCGGCCAATTCAAGGATCAGCTTAACGATGTTGTTCATATTTCAACAAGGATTCTGTCTTCTTTACTATTGTTCTTTGGGCGTTCCAGCCAGATACCTGCCCTGATCAGCTCTCCCACTGTTTCAATAGTGGGGTTCATAAACACGTCCTTTATTTTTACACTTACGCCAAATTCTTTCTGTACCTGGCTGATAAGGTGCGTAGCCTTGAGGCTGTGTCCACCTAATTCGAAAAAGTTATCCCGCACACCTATCTGTTCACGTCCCAGGATCTGTTGCCATATCTGCACCAGTTGTACCTCTACGGGGTTGCGGGGCGCTACATAGGCAGTGCTGGCGGTTTGGGCGTCAGCACCCGGAAGGGGTAATGCTTTCCGGTTCAGCTTACCATTGGGTAATAAAGGCAGGGCTTCCAGCTGTATATAATGCGCTGGCAGCATATAATGCGGAAGCCGGGAAGCGAGCCAGCTGCGCAAGTGGGCACTATCCAGCGTAAGGGCGCTCACCAGGTATGCCACCAGCATATTATCTCCGCTGCTGTCCTTGACGGCGATCACTACGGCGCCGGATATATCCTGGTGGGCCTGCAGCGCGTGGGCTATTTCGCCCGGCTCTATGCGGTGGCCACGGATCTTCACCTGGTCATCTTTCCTGCCCAGGAACACCATGTTGCCATCTGCCCGCCACTTGCCAATATCGCCGGTACGGTACATCAGCTGGCCAGGCTGAAAAGGATCGGGAACGAAACGCGCTGCAGTGAGTGCAGGCTGATGTAAATATCCACGGGCCAGGCTGTTGCCTGCAATGCAGATCTCTCCTGCTACGCCGGTGGGCTGCAGCTGATCATGGTCATTTAAAATATAGACCCGGCTATTGCGGAGGGGTTGCCCGATAGGCACTTTCTGCTGATCTGCCTGTCCGCTTTCTGCCTTGTAAAGCGTAGCAGATATCGTTGCTTCCGTGGGGCCGTACTTATTGTAGAAAGCCGTGCTTTCCGATACCCTTTGCTGTAAGGACGGCGGACATTCCTCTCCTGCAGACACCACCCGTTTCAGACTGCCTGCTTTTGCAAAGTCTATATGCTGTAATAAAGCAGGTACGGTGTGCAGGTGCGTAATGCCGTTATCTGCGATATAATCCGTCAGTCCTGCCGTATCCGTTGCCAGCTGGCGGTTAGGTATATAAAGGCAGGCGCCGTGCAATATGCTGAGCATGATCTGTTCTACGGCAGCGTCAAATGCAAAGTTGGAGATCTGCAGAATGCGTTCCCGGTTGTCAATACCATATTCGCTGCCAATAGCTGCGATATAGTTGTATAAAGCGCCGTGCGATATCATTACGCCCTTGGGATGACCGGTAGAGCCGGATGTGTAGATCACATAGGCAAGATCTGTTGTAGTAGCGACAGGCTCTAACGCTTCATCAGCAAAAGCCTTGGGCCGGTACTTCTGGAGTTCCCTATCATCGAGGATCAGCCTGCAGCGGCTGTCGGTTACTATATAGTTGATCCGCTCTACGGGATAGCCGGGATCTATCGGAACAAATGCAGCGCCGGCTTTCAGTACGGCCAGCAGGGATATGATCATCCATTCACTGCGCTCCAGCTGTATGGCTACCAGGTCATCGGCTGTCAGCCGGTAAGTTTGCTGCAGGTACCTGGCAAGCTGGTTGGATGCCTTGTCCAGTTCGCGGTACGTAAGGCGCGTCTGCTCAAATACCAGGGCAATGTGATCCGGAGTTTGCGCTGCCGTTTGCTCAAATGCTGCAATGATCGTAGTATCAGTGGCCGGGGCAAGGGCTTTATTGAATTGTAAAATAGTTTGTTGTTCTGCTGCACTTAAGCAGGGTATTGTTGCAATAGGTCTTACGGGATCAGCGATGATAGCAGACAACAACTGGCTCAGGTGGTTCAGCAGCTGCGTAGCGATTTCCTTATGGTAAATATCGGTGTTATAGTGCAGCCTTACACTGAGCCCTTCTGCTGTTGCTATGAAATTAAACTGCAGATCAAACTTGCTTTGCTCCCGTGTACTTTCAAGCGCTTTCACCTGCAGGCCGTTCAATGCTTTATCCAGGAGCGAAGCGCCGGATCCGTGCTGCAATACCAGCATTACATCAAACAGGGCGCTGCGGCTCGTATCTCTTTGCAAATGCAGTTCATCTACCAGGGCATCAAAGGGATAGGACTGATGTTCATAGGCATCCAGGGTGACCTGTTTAATGCGCGCCAACAATTGCAGATAGGTATCTGTTCCGCTGAACTGCGTTCTTAATGCCAGTGTGTTTACATAAAAACCGATCTGGTCTTCCAGGTCGCTGTGCCCGCGACCTGCTACCGGGCTGCCGATGATGATATCTTCCTGTCCCGTATAACGGTATAATAAAACTTTAACCGCTGCCAAAAGCGTCATGAACAGCGTGCTGCCGGACGATTGGCACAGGGCATTCAAGCCGTCTGCAATACCCGCTTCCAGTTGTTTATGCATGCTGGCGCCATGGTAGGTCTTTACCGCTGGGCGGGGTTTTTCGGCAGGAAGCTCCAGTACCGGCAGCCCGTCACTGAACTGCTGCAGCCAGTACTCCTTGTGTTGCCGGGCATTATCAGATTGCAGCTGTTCCTGCTGCCAGGCAGCGTAATCTTTATAGTGAATACGTAAAGGCGGCAAGGGATCCGGTTGTCCCTGCACATATGCCTGGTATAGTTGCAGCAGTTCCCTGATCAATACTTCCATGGACCAGCCATCGCTGATGATGTGGTGCATGACGTAAGTGAACAGCCATTTGCCGGGACCTGTTGGGTAAAGGTCTGCCCTTAACAAGGGGCCGGTGCCCAGGTTAAATGGCTGGGAAAGGTTGATCTGCAGCTCCTGGCCCTGATCGTGATAGTTGATCTTAAAGCCGGTCTCTGTTGCAGGTAAAATGTACTGCCTGATTTCTCCATCTGTTGTTTCACGAAAGACTGTGCGAAGTATTTCATGCCGTTGGATCAGTGTTTCGAATGACCTGGACAATGCGGCGGCATCCAGCGTGCCTTCAAATTCAAACAGGCCGGGCATATTGTAAGCCACGCTGCCTTCTTCAAACTGGCTTAACACCCAGAGGCGGCGTTGCGCGGAAGACAAGACATAAGATTCCTGCTCCCCTAGCGCCGGAATGGCCGTGAATACGCTTTGCTGTGATACGGCCACCAGCTTTGCCTGGTCTTCCAGTACGGGATGATTGAAAAGGTCTTTCAGCGCTATCTTTACATGGAATACCCTGGATAGCTGGCTGGCTAAACGGGTAGCTTTCAGACTGTGGCCCCCCCGCTCAAAGAAGTGATCTTTCACGCCTATCTCCGCTTTTCCAAGAATATCCTGCCAGATCTGCACCAATCGGGCTTCCAGCTCATTCCGGGGCGCAATGTATTCCCTTCCTGCTGCCTCGGGGGCAGGCAATGCTTTTTTATTCAGCTTACCATTGGGTAATAAAGGCAATGCTTCCAGCCGGATGAAGTGCGCCGGCTGCATATAATGCGGCAGCTTCGCAGCGAGCCAGCTGCGCAGATCTGCTGCATGCAGGTTGGCTTCACCTGCGAAATAGGCTGCCAGTACATAATCTCCGCTACTGTCTTTAATGGCAACAACAGTGGCAGACGATATACCCGGGTAATCCTGCAGCAGCTGGCTGATCTCGCCCGGCTCAACGCGATAGCCGCGTATTTTCACCTGGTCATCTTTCCTTCCCAGGAAAACAAGGTTGCCGTCTGGCAGCCACTTACCAAGATCGCCTGTTTTATAGAGGCGTTCACCGGCTATAAAGGGGTGAGGAACAAACTTAGCTGCCGTCAGCTCCGTTTGATTTAAATAACCGCGTGCCAGGCCGGATCCGGAAATGCAGATCTCTCCTGCTATGCCTAACGGCTGCAGCTGATGATGATCGTTCAGGATATATACCTGCGTATTGGAGATCGGGCGGCCGATCAATATGTTGTCATCGTTCTTTAAACGGTAGCAGGTGCTGTAGGTAGTATCTTCAGAAGGCCCGTAGAGGTTCCTTACTTCCATCCGTTCACAGTCCAGCTGCCGCAGCGTTGCCTGCGCAACCGGCTCACCGGCCATATTCAGTACATGTACCCGGCTCAGGTTGGCGCCGGTGGCAAGCAGGCTGTTAACTACGCTGGGAACCGTGTTTAAGAGCAGGGGCGCCGGGCTGTCCAGGTATTGCGGTATGGACAATGCGTCTGTCAGTAACCGCAGCTGTTTGCCGCTTACCAGGGTGTAGCAGATCTCGAAGACAGACAGATCAAAACAAATGGACGTAACGCCCAGCACAATCTCGTAGGAGGAGGCGCCGAACTCCCGCTTACACCAATCCATGAAAGCGGAAACATTACCATGCGTGATCATCACGCCTTTTGGACGGCCGGTAGAACCGGAGGTATAGATTACATAGGCAAGATCTTCCGGCATGATGGGCAGTCCCGGATTAGACTGGCTGTACTTTTCTGCCTGTAAAAGGAATTTATGCAGCGCTCTTTCATCCAGCAATACTTTGCAGCTGCTGTCTTCCAGGATATAGTCAATGCGGTCCTGCGGGTAGGCAGGATCAATGGGCACATAAGCGGCGCCTGATTTCAGTACGCCCAGCAGGGAGATCACCAGCCACTCGTTGCGATCCAGCCGGATGGCAACACGGTCCTCCTTTCCTACCTGGTACGTAGCGCTCAGGTAATGTGCCAGCTGGTTTGACAGTCCGTTCAGTTGCTGATAACTGAATGACCGGCCTTCAAATAACAATGCAGTATGATCGGGGCTGCGCAGCACCTGCGCTTCCAAAAGATCCACAACGGTGCCGGATGCATCATAGGGCACGGCTGTTGCGTTGAAGGTATCCAGTAACAGCGTTTGTGCTGCTGCATCCAGGTAAGACAGCGTGGCAATGGGTTGCTGCGGCGCGGCAATGATAGCGGCCAGCAATTGCTCCAGGTGATGTGACAACCGTGTTATAGTGCTGTTGTGGAAAATATCCGTATTGTAATTGATATACAGCTGCAGCTGCTCCCCGGATACTACAAATGTAAATTGCAGATCAAACTTGCTGCCCTGCTGCAGGCCTTTGTGCGCCCTTACTTTCAGGCCGCTGAACCCTTCTTCCACCAGTGCCGCGCTGGATGCATGCTGCAATACCAGCATCACGTCAAAGAGCGCGCTGTGGCTCAGATCCCGCTGCAGTTGCAGCTCATCTACCAGCGCGTCAAAGGGATAGGACTGGTGCTCATAGGCATGAAGACTTACCTGCTTTACACGGGATAACAACTGCTCATAAGTATCCGTTCCGCTGAACTGCGTTCTTAGTGCCAGTGTGTTCACATAAAAACCGATCTGCTCTTCCAGGTCGCTGTGATCACGGCCGGCTACCGGGCTGCCGACGATGATGTCTTCCTGGCCCGTATAACGGTATAATAAAACTTTAACCGCGGCCAGAAGCCCCATGAACAAAGTGCTGCCTGATGATTCGCAGAGCTGTTGCAAGCCGTTTATAACAGCTGTATCCAGCTGTTTATATATCGTGTCGCCATGATAGGTTTTTACAGCCGGGCGGGGTTTGTCGGCAGGCAGTTCAAGCACCGGTACTTCACCGCTGAACTGTTCAAGCCAGTATTGCCTGTGTTGCCGGAAATCAACAGACAGCAGTTGTTCCTGCTGCCAGGCAGCGTAGTCTTTGTAATGGATGCGCAAAGGCGCCAATAATACAGATTGCCCCTGCGCATAGGCATGGTACAATTGCAGCAGTTCTTTGATCAATACTTCCATCGACCAGCCATCGCTGATAATGTGGTGCATGGCATATGCCAACAGCCATTGATCGGTGCCCGTTTGGTAAAGGTCTGCCCGCAACAGGGGGCCCTGGCCCAGGTTGAACGGTTGATACAGGTTTGTTTGTACTGTCCGCGCATCAGGATGATAGCGTACCTCAAAGCCGGTAGCGGATACAGGCAGTATGTATTGCCTGATCTCACCATCCGGCGTTTCGCGGAAGACCGTGCGAAGGCTTTCATGCCGTTCAATAAGCGTATCAAATGATTTTGCCAGCGCCGTTCTGTCCAGGGGGCCTTCCAGCTCAAATATGCCCGGCATGTTATAGGCTACACTGCCTTCTTCAAACTGGCTTAATACCCAGAGGCGGCGCTGCGAAGATGACAGTGCATAGGATGCCTGCTGCCGTACCGCCGGTATGGCAGCATACATCTCCTGCTGTGATGCGGCGATCAGCCTGGCCTGCTCTTCCGGTGTAGTATGACTGAACAGATCTTTTAAAGCGATCTTTACATCAAATGTTTTAGACAGCCGGCTGGCCAGGCGGGTGGCTTTCAGGCTATGACCACCCAGTTCAAAGAAATTGTCTTTTACGCCTACCTGGTCTTTAGCCAGTATTTCCTGCCAAATGTGAACCAGCTGCGCTTCAAGGCTGTTACGCGGCGCAATGTATTCCCTTGCTGCGGTTTGCGGTGCAGGTAATGCCCGCTTGTCCAGTTTACCGTTGGGTAAAAGCGGCAGCGCCTCCAGCTGTATGATATGAGCCGGCTGCATATATTGCGGCAGTCTGGCCCTCAGCCAGCTGCGCAGATCATCTGTATGAAGTGTGGATGCGCTGACAACGTAAGCCACCAGCATACTTTCTCCACTGTTATCTTTCACAACGGTGCTTACTGCTGAAGATACGCCGGGATATTCCTGCAGCGTCTGGCTGATCTCTCCCAGCTCAATACGGTGACCGCGTATTTTCACCTGGTCATCCTTCCTTCCCAGGAACAGGATGTTGCCGTCTTCCTGCCATTTACCCACATCCCCGGTACGGTAAATACGCTGTCCGGGATGATAAGGATCTGCAACAAATTTCTCTGCTGTTAACGCGGGCTGATGCAAATAGCCATCTGCCAGGCTGTGGCCACCAATACAGATCTCCCCGGGTACGCCTACCGGCTGTAAGGCGCCCTGTTCATTGAGAATATATACCCGGCTGTTGTTGAGCGGCCGGCCAATAGGAATGGTGCCGCTATGAAGATCTCTGCCTGCCGCCTTGTACAAGGTAGCGGAAATAGTTGCTTCCGTAGGCCCGTACTTGTTATAGAAATCGATCTGCGCTCCTACCTTCTGCAGCAGTGAAGGCGGACAAGGTTCTCCTGCAGACACCACCCGTTTCAATGATGTTGCCTGGCTGTAATCAATGTGCTGCAAAAGCGTGGGTACGGTATGCAGGTGGGTGATACCATGGCCTGCTATGTAAGCGCTCAACGCGGCCGTATCGGTGATCAGCTCCTGGCGGGGCACATAGAGGCAGGCGCCATGTAACATGCTGAGCATGATCTGTTCTACCGCTGCATCAAAAGCAAAGTTGGATAGCTGCAGTATGCGCTCGTTCGCTGAAATGCCATAAGCTTTACCAATGGTGCTGATGTAATGATACAATGCAGCATGCGGTATCATTACTCCTTTGGGACGGCCGGTAGAGCCGGAGGTATAGATCACGTAACAGCAATCTTCCGGTGTGTTGCGTTCTGCGGGTGTTGGATGGATGTTGTCGCGCTGCGCCCTGAACCTCATCAGCGCTTCCTGGTCAAACACCAGGCGGCATCCGCTGTCGGCGATCATATAATCAATGCGCTCCTTAGGGTATGCCGGATCAACAGGTACAAAAGCAGCGCCGGATTTCAGTACGCCCCAGAGTGCAATGATCATCCATTCGCTCCGCTCCAGTTGTATGGCTACGAGGTCGCCTGCACGAAGCTGACAGCCAGCCAGCAGATAGCCTGCCAGCTGATCGGACGCCTGGTCCAGTTCATGGTAGCTGATCTGTGTTTGCTCAAATACCAAGGCAGTGGCATCAGGATGTTGCGCTACCGTTTGTTTAAAAGCAGCCACCAGGGTAGCAGGCGGCGGGGCGCTATGATGGTGATTAAAGTTCAGGATGGTTTGCTGTTCCGCCTTATCCAGGTAGGTTAAAGCCGAAATGGGCCTTGCGGGATCAGCTGTTACTGCAGCCAGCAGTTGTTCCAGGTGACGGGCCAGGCGGGATATCGTGCTGCTGTAATAGAGATCTGTGTTGTAAATGATATGCAGCTGCAGCTGAGATCCTGATTCAATAAAACTGAACTGCAGGTCAAACTTACTATCCTGCCGCAGGCCATCATATTCCCTCACCTCCAGGCCTGCAAAACCTTCCTGCACCAGGGAAGCAGTTGTTCCGTGCTGTAATGCCACCAGCACATCGAACAAAGCATTGCGGCTCAGATCACGTTGCAGGTCCAACGCTTCCACCAGTGCATCGAAGGGGTAAGCCTGATGCCGGTAGGCATCCAGGGTGGTTTGTCTTACATGTGATAACAGTTGCAGGTAGCTGTCCCTTCCGCTGAAGCGGGTTCTTAATGGCAGGGTGTTCACATAAAAACCGATCTGGTCTTCCAGGTCGCTGTGCTCCCTGCCTGCTACGGGACTGCCGATGATCATATCTTCCTGGCCCGTATAACGGTATAATAAGGCCTTTACAAGTGCCAGCAGACCGGTGAATAAGGTACTGTCTGCAGACCTGCATAAGGCGCTGAATGCTTTCGCAGCTGAAGGCGCTATCCGGCGGATCAACCTGGCGCCATGATAGGTCTTTATCGCCGGACGGGCTTTGTCTGCAGGCAGTTCCAATACAGGCAATGAACCCTCCAGCTGCTGCAGCCACCATGCTTTATGCGATGCTGATGCTGCAGTACCCAGCTGCCCCTGCTGCCAGGCGGCATAGTCTTTATACTGGATGCGTAAAGGCGGCAGCGGGTTGGGAAGGCCCTGCGTATAGGCGTGATACAGTTGCAACAGTTCCCTGATCAGCACTTCCATCGACCAGCCGTCACTGATAATGTGGTGCATCACATAGGTGAACAACCACCTGCCGGCGGCCAGCTGGTAAAGCGCAGCGCGTAGCAGGTAACCGCTGCCCAGGTCAAATGGCTGGAAAAGGCTGCCTTGTATCCTCTCTTTTATGGTGCGCTCATTCTCCCGGCTCAGATCATGATAGCTGATCTGAAAGCTGCCGGATGCTGCGGGTAATATGTATTGCCTGATGGTTCCATCCGGCGCTTCGCGGAAAGCAGTACGCAAACTTTCATGTCTTTCTATCAGCGTATCAAATGCGGCGGAGAGGGCATCCAGGTTCAGTATACCTTCCAGCTCAAACACCGCAGGCATGTTATAGGCAACGCTGCTTTCTTCCAGCTGGCTTAAGATCCATAAGCGCTGCTGGGACGATGAAAGGGCGTAAGATAGCTGTTCTTCAACAGCCGGTATGGCAGCAAAGGCGTCTGACTGAGTGGCGCTTAGCAGCCTCGCCTGGTCTTCCAGTACGGGATGATCAAACAGGTCTGTTAACGGAATGCTGACGCCGAGTTGCCTGTTTAGCTGGCTGGCTAAGCGGGTGGCTTTCAGGCTATGGCCGCCCAGTTCAAAGAAATTGTCCTTGCGGCCTATCTGCACCTTCCCGAGTATCTGTTGCCAGATCGCAGCCAGCTGTTGTTCTGCCTGGCTTCGGGGCGCTTCATAAGCGCTGCGGCGCAGCTCAGGTAATGGCAGGCGTTTCTTATCTGCCTTACCGCTGGAAGTCAGCGGCAGCTCATCCAGCTGCATGTAATAGCCGGGTATCATGTAATCCGGCAAACGGGTTTTGAGGTACACTTTCAGTGCGGGAACATCCAGCGGCGTGCTGCCGGTGAAATAGGCCACCAGGGCCTTCTCTCCCTGCAGTTCCCTGACCGCAGCCACACCGGAGCGGATGCCTGGAAATGCGCATAAGGCATTTTCCACTTCACCCAGCTCTATACGGTTGCCCCGGATCTTTACCTGGTTGTCTTTGCGTCCCAGGTATTGAATGGCGCCATCGGGTAACCACTTGGCAATGTCGCCCGTGCGGTACACGCGGTTACCCGGCGAAAAGGGATCGGGTATGAAACGGGCTGCCGTCAGCTCTTCCAGGTGGAGATAACCATTGGCCACCTGTACCCCGGAGATCAGCAATTCGCCGGGAATGCCCGGCGGTTGCAGCTGCAGGGAATCATTCACGATGTAGATCCTTGTATTGGCGATGGGGTAACCAATGCTGACGCCGTGCTGCAATACGTCTGCATCCGTAAGATCAATGGCGGTTACATCGATGGCTGCCTCCGTTGGGCCATACAGGTTATGAATACGGGTATTGACCAGTTTACGGCGGACATCCACTACCATCTGCGCAGGAAGTTCTTCGCCGCTGCAGATGATGTGCTGCAGGGAAGCGCATTTCGCTGCGTTAACATCCGGCAGGAAGGCGCCTAACATGGAAGGTACAAAATGCGCAATGGTAACCCCGTGTCTTGCAATTACCTCCTGCAGATAGGCAGGGTCTTTATGCTGACCGGGATCCGCCATCACCAGCACGCTGCCGGTGATAAAAGGCAGCAGCAGCTCCCACACGGAAACGTCAAATGTGTAGGGCGTTTTCTGCAGGAAAACATCGTTCCCGTCTACATGCAGATAGTCGCCCATCCAGCGCAGGCGGTTATAGAGCCCGGCGTGACTGTTCAGCACACCCTTGGGCGTGCCGGTAGATCCGGAGGTATAGATACAATAGGCCAGACCGTTCTGCGTAGGTTTGACTGACAGCCGCTCTGTTGAATAGCGGTGTTGTGCAGAGAAAAACTTTGACAGTTCATCCTCATTGATCAATACTTTCAATGCAGCATCTTTCACTATATAGGCCACCCGTTCTGCCGGGTAATCAGTACCGATAGGCACATAGGCTGCGCCTGCCTTTAAAACGGCGAGGATGGACAGCGGCATCCGCTCGCTTCTTTCCAGTTGTATACCTACCAGCTCGCCGGCAGTAATGCCGTAAGTAGTTACAAGGTAAGCCGCCAGCTGGTTGGACAACTGATCCACTTCACGGTAGGTATATAGCCGGGATCCATACCGGAGGGCCGGCCGTTCGGGTGTGCGTTGTACCTGTTCTTCAAACAGGTCAATAACCGTTTTACCGGGCGCATAGGGCACTGCTGTATCGTTGAAGCTTTCCAGCAGGCGGCGTTGCGCTTCCTGGTCAGCCAGCTCAATGGATTGTACAGGTATACCCGGATTGGCCAGTACCTGGGCAATAATGTGCTGGTAGGCTTTATATAACGAAATGATGCTTTCTTTAGTGAACAGGCGTGTGGAATATGCTATCTCCATATAGAACCTGTTATTGGGATCATTCCCGAGGTCGAAGGAGAGATCGAATTTTGAAGGGGCGCTGCTGTGTACTACTGCTGCAGATCCATACAGGTAAGTATCCAGCCGGTCTATTGCAAAACCGGCCTGCTGATCAAAGCCTACTCTCCCATCGCCAATAGCCGTATCCTGTAATACCAGCATTACATCGAACAATGGATTCCTGGCGCTGTCCCATTTTACAGCCAGTTGCTCTGCTATTCGCGCAAAGGGATAGTGCTGGTGCTCAAAGGCTGCAATGGTATCACCCGCAATACGTTGCAGCATAGCTGCGAAGCTGTCTGCCGCCTGCACCCTGGCCGTAAGCGGCAATGTATTTACAAAGAGCCCGATCTGCTGGTGCAGTGCACCATGTGTACGTCCGGCCGCAGGCGTACCAATTACGATGGTATCCTGACCGGATAGTTTGTACAGTAAGATGGAAAGGGTGCTGAGAAAAAAGTTAAACGGCGTTGTGCTATGCTGCCGGCAATATTGAACGATAGCGGGATACAATGAAGCGTCTGTATAGAACCGGGCAATGGCGCCTTCAAAAGACCTGGTACCGGGCCGCGGCAGATCAGCCGGCAGATCCAGCGGATCGGGTATGGTTGACAGGCGTTCCTTCCAGAATGCTTGTGCATGCTTACCTGCCTCTCCGCTGAGCTGTTGCAGCAACCAGGCCGCGTAGTCTTTATACTGAATCTCCGGCAAAGCAATTGCCGGCTGTGCGCCTTTACGTAGCAGGCTGTAAAAGTGCATCATTTCCTGCAAGAGGAGCCTTACCGACCAGCCATCACTGATAATGTGATGTATGGCCAATATGAGCGCATATTCCTGTGCTGCTAATTTCAGCAGCTGTACTTCCAGGAGCGGACCTTTTTCCAGGTCAAAGCGCCGGTAAGTAAGCCTTTTTACTTCCGCAGTAACGTGATCATGTATGGTTCCTTCTGCGCTGATATCACGGAAGGCTACTGTAAAATCAGTATTGTCTGTGATCACCTGCCTGAGCTTTCCATCCGCTTCCCTGAATACCGTGCGTAAACTTTCATGCCGCATGAGGGAGCACTGAAAGGCCCTCTTCAATATATCAGCAGACACCTCGCCTTTCAGATGCAGGCTGGTGATGATATTGTACGCGCCGCCGGTTTTATCCAGCTGATGTAATACCCAGATACTTTGCTGGGCATCTGTAGCGGGATAATCCTCCTGCCTGCCAAGGGGCCGAATGACATTTTCGGTGACGGGCGCCGTTGCATTCCGCAGCAGGGAGATCAGCGCTTCCTTACGGGATTTAACCATTTCCAGCAATTCCGGCGGCAGGCTGCCGGTTTCACCGGACAGCTTCAGCTGATCGCCGTCCAGCCGCAGCAATACATTGTGTGACTTCAATGCGGAAATGATCGCTATCGTGTTCATATCGTTATCTCTTTTCCGGAACTTTGCGCCGGCTCCATTTTCAACCATAAAAGGGCTTCAACAGTATTACATAGCGCCAGCAGCGTATTGTGCTGATAGATCTTCGCAGCATCCAGGCTGATTCCTAATTCCTGGTTGATGGTATTGATGATCTCCATGGCGCGGAGTGAATCAACACCCAGGGCCATCAGGTCTGTTTCATCTTTTAATGCGGCGGGAAGCGGGCTGCCGGTCTTCACTTCAATGAGGTCTGCCACATAAGCTTTGATAGCCGCAAAGCCCGGGCTTTCCATCAGCTGTGGCAGGAGCAACGCATTCCTTTCTCTTCCCTGCTGTAGCGCGGCCAACGCTGCTTTTGAAGCAATTATCTTAAAAGTATTTTCGAGGTAGTGTGTTCTGCATTTAATGCGCTGCAGCTTACCGCTGGTAGTGCGGGGAATACCCAGCGGGGTGGTAAGTATAATGTTGCGGGGATCTATCCCGAACTGCCCGCTGACGGCGCTGTTGATGGCGGCAATGATCGCTTCCGGGTCACCGATATGTACATGTGATCTTCTTAATTCTGCCACCACTACAATGGCATCGTCATCGTCAAGGGCAAATACGGCTACGCCGTTGGTTTCAATGGCCTCATGAGCACTGGCAATGGCTTGTTCAATATCATAAGGATAATAGTTCTTACCACGTACAATGAGCATTTCCTTTACTCTGCCATGAACAAAAAGCTCACCCTGGTACAGGAAGCCCAGGTCGCCCGTACGGAGGAAGTGTTCCTCTCCAAATACATAGAAGAGTGTATCGTTGTTCTTATTCCAGTATCCGCTGCTGACACTTGCACCGGAGATGCAGATCTCCCCTTCTTCCAGCTCAGCGCATTCCCGCTGATCCTGCAGGGAGACGATCTTTACCTTCATACCGTCTGCTGGTTTACCGGCGCTTACTACTGTTTTGGCGTTCTCATTCTCCTGCGTTGCCGGCAGCAATCTCCCCTGCTCAGCTGCCTGTTTGTCTATATACACCGTTAACGGCCGGAGACTGCTTTTGGCAGACACCAGTAAAGTAGCTTCCGCCAGTCCGTAGCAGGGCGTAAAAGCATTGGCATTGAAACCGGCAGGACTGAAGTGCCGGGAGAAACGTTCAATTGTGCTTGCGTGAACAGGTTCGGATCCATTGTAGGCTACCTTCCAGGACGACAGGTCCAGCGATGTGCATTCCGCTGCCGGGATCCTTTCCACGCAAAGATCAAAGGCGAAGTTGGGGCCTCCGCTATGCGTAACTTTATAGGCAGCAATACCCTCCAGCCAGGCTTTGGGTTGCTGCATGAAACGCAGCGGCGGCATTAACACACAGGTACAGCCTGTATAGATCGTATGCAGTACATTTCCGATCAATCCCATATCATGATGAAAAGGCAGCCAGGAGAAGATCACGGAGTTTTCATCACAACCAAAGGTCTGGCGTATCAGCTGCTGATTGTGCAAAAGATTATGGCCGGTAACCACTACGCCTTTGGGATTTCCTACAGAGCCTGAGGTATACTGGATGAACGCTATTTCCGTTTGCGCCGCCTGCAGGTTTGCATCATCTGCATGCTGCGCAATATCAATATCTGTGGCAATCAGCCGCAGTGCTGCAGGTAAAGCGGCCTGCAATTCATCTACTGTATCCGCGGTACAAAGAATAGTATCTGCATGCGCGTCTGTTATGATACCGTTAATTCTTGCGAGTTGTTTACTGCCTTTTGCGTAGGGAACAGGTACTGGTACAATACCAGCATACTCGCATGCCAGGAAGGCGATGATAAAGGAAAGCATGTCCTGATAAACCAGCAGCACCGCGCGGGTTTCCAGCTGCTTTGTTACCAGATGGATAGCGAGTTGCTTTACGCGGGTCTCCAGCTGACTATAGGTGATCTCATACGGCGGATCTCCCTGCTGCCCTAACACAATAAAGACATGCTTGTGCGGAAAGGCACGTGTATGCTTAATGAGATAACGGATGATATTTGTGTCCATGGTCATTATACCGGGTGCGCTTATGATAAGGCCGATTGATTTTTTTAACAATAAAATGCCCACCAGCAGCTGTTCAATGCTTTTTAGATTGAATGCTGCACATCATGTATATAGCAATCATTGAATTGCCTCAGCCTGTAACTATAAGCTATATGTTTTTCATATCGCTTTCTACAACGTCTTTGGGGTTAATAATTACGAACAGTTACAATGCTACGAACCGCTCCAGGCAAGGCGCCCGGAAGGAAAGCATATTTTGTCCGACATATAGGTTGCGCGCTGCTACCGCCAACGCCCGCAGAAGATGAGCCGCACACTATCCTTTCACCGGGTTACGAAAAAAGAAGCTCATCTCATGCAATTGAAGGTCAATAGCATGATGCACTATTTATGATTATTTGATCCTTAGCAAGCGGGGCGCCGATGTAGGGTAACTCATATTCCATCAGACTATGGTCAGTCTGTAACAAACGAGAATATGAATTACAGGGAATTTGACTCTTTAGTTTTCCAGCTCGCGGTTAACCGTTCGGGTTCTCGGCATATGGATCTTTGTAGAGAGATGAAAAAAACTAAAAGCTCTTGTGCTACTTTAGAATATTTCGATCTCCGCTCTTGTGATTAACAATCCAAATTGGGGCCCCATCCTTTCACTACTAACTATTGTGTCTTTATCTCACCAATTTTACTGCGGTCAAATATAGAAGCTTTGATCTAATCTGCAAAATAAAATTGACATCATTAACATAAAAATTAAAATAGCATACCAGGAATGATCACTCATGTTATGATGCGGACTCATGCGCTGATAGTGCATACCATACGCTTTAACCTAAGCCTTCCTGCGCTTTTACTGCGGAGTAAGCGTAAGTTACCTTAAGCATTTGCCCGGGAACTACTAAGGAATCACTAAAGACACATTAAGCCAAACCGTGGGATCTGCTAAGCCTACATGTGGATATGATGAGGTGAAGTTGCGATACGCACAAGGAGCAACAGCGATGGTTACTGCCATATAATAGCAGCTGCATGTCCCTTTTGTATGCTTTTGTATATAAATGATATAAAATGTCACAAAACGGTATAAAGTGATATAATGATACTTTACAGGTTATTTCAGGCGCTGTTTTTTGCGCAGTATGATGGGGGGGACTACCTTCGTTCTGACAACTCTCTTTTTCATTTTAAACAGTATTCTATGAGCAAGCAAAGAAGACCTGTTTATATCACAGGCACCGTGAACGGCATCTGTTATTACAAAATGAACGGCCGTTATTATGCAAGACGTAAAAGCTCGCTTAGCAGGAAGCGGGTAAAACGCGATCCCGCATTCAGGCTTACGCGAAAATATGCCGGGCTGCTGGGGCAGGCATCACGTATAGCCGTTGGAGTATATCGTCTGCTGCCAAGGCATCAAAAAAAGATTGCCTTGTACAGGGCAATGACCGGCAAGGCAATGGCGCTGCTGAAACAGGGCGCAGATGAAGCCAGTATACGTGAACACCTGCAGCGGGAAGCTAACCTATTGAAGACTGCAGACACGCGGCAGTCAGCTGTATGTATACGGGAAAGACCGGGCACTGTGCATGTAATTAAAAGCGTATGGCGCAGGAGCGGAAAGGGCATACAACATAGCGCCCCTGCTCCTGCCCCGCATACAGGCGCCGGATCACTATGCCATCATGAAATGGATTAAAAAAGGCTACACGCACGTGTAGCCTTTGCTGATGTAATCAGTATATTAAACTATAGCTAAAACTCCTGTGTCGTCGGCCTGAACACTATTTCATTAATATCTACTTCTTCGGGCTGACTGATAGCATAGGCCACCGCCCTGGCAAAAGACTCAGCGGGGATCGCCTTTTCGTATGCCTTGCTGTAAGCTGCGGCGATGTCGGGCTCTGAAATGGTATTGGTCAGTTCAGTGGCAACAGCGCCGGGGGAGATCACCGTGGTGCGGATGTTATCGGGCTTTACCTCTACACGCAGTCCTTCTGTTAATGCACGAACCGCAAATTTGGTGGCGGAATATACTGCGTTACCGTTAGGTACTTTAAGTCCGGCTACAGAAGCTACGTTGATGATATGCCCGGATCGCCGCTCCTTCATATAAGGTAATACTGCGGCGATGCCGTACAACACGCCTTTGAGGTTTACATCAATCATCGCATCCCATTCTTCAATTTTCAGGCGGCCGATGGGAGCGGCGGGCATCAGGCCGGCGTTATTGATGATGACGTCTACCTTTTCCGAAAGTTTGCACAGTGGTATCTGCCAGTTGTTTCAGCTGTTCGTGTTTTGTGACGTCTGTGGCAATTGCGAGTGCCTTAGCGCCTTTCTGTTGCAGTTCTTCCGCCAGCTGCTGAATGCGGTCTGCCCGGCGGGCGGCTAACACCAGGGTAGCGCCCTGTGCAGACAGCAAGCGGGCGGCGGCTTCGCCGAGGCCGCTGCTGGCGCCGGTGATAATGATAACCTTGCCTTCGATGTTATTGCTCATGGTTTCCGTTTATTTTGAAGATAAAATTACGGTGCAACCTGGTTTGGAGGATAGCGATTATCAAACAAAACATTGATGAATTTAAACAATGAGCGCTTCAAATCCGGCATTTTACTGACCCATTTGCAACTGGCTTTTATCCACCCTTTTGTCGATAATACTTCCCAGCAGCTCGTAGTTTTTACAAATAGTTTCATATTCTTCGCTGGTTGCAGGCAAGTTGTTCTTTTTGACTTTGGTTAGATAGTTTCCTATTTTATCCATAAGATCCCTGAGCAGCCTTTCTTGTAACATGGCCTTCAGTAATATTATCCCGTCTTCGTCTTCTTTCCCGGGTCTTTCTTTTACTTCTAAAGATGCTTTTACTTTTGCATGCCACCTATCTATGCCTTCCAGGCATCCTTCTCCCAGGTGATCTTTCAGTATACGTCTCGTATCACTGACGACTTGTTCATTTTCTTCTTCTTTTGAGCGGCTCAGGCCAACGCTAAAGACAACATTAAGTTTTTCCTGCTTGATGATCAGGCGAACATCTTCAATATACTTTAAAAGATTATCCGGGTCTCCTGCCTCCTCTGCCTCTTCTCCCTCCTCTGCCTCCTTCACGTGCTTACCTACACCCATTTCTTTCGGCAGCTTAGTTATATCAGACCAAATCTGTTGCAATATTGTTGTAATGTATGCGTTGACGGAGGGGATTGTTTCAAACATCTTTGGAGTAATGAACGGTTCGTCATCGTTTTTCCCCAGCCATTTTGTTACTTCGTTTTTAATGCTCGTGAGCCTGTCTATATGTTCTTCGGTATAAGTTGTTGATTTACGTATGTCCAATATTTCCCCTTTTATTTTACCGGCATTTACCCGCATTTTTGCTGAGTATGAATTTTCACCTTTGGCATTAAGTATCTGGCTGAGTTTATTTAACACTTGTAAGCACAGCAGATCAAAGTGGTTTACACTGTGCCTGTCATTATTAAAATACTTTTCATTGGAAGGAAATACTTTTTCAACCCTTTCGTCATTCTCCCTGGCAGACACTACTAACATCACCGGAAGATGGTCGCTGAAACTGAACCAACGTTTTGAAATATTATTATCCTCACTTTCCATACGGTGCGGCAAACCGGTAGCGGGATCAATCACTCCAGCCTGGGATGTTAGTGAGCTTGTGGTATCTACAACAAAATAGTCAGCACTTTGCAGGCCAGTCGTATTTCTATTGGTACCGGTCAAAGACCTCACATCCTGCAGTGATTTCCCCTCCAGTATTTTTGTATAGTTATACGGTTCATCAGATGAAGGATGCCTAAGGTTCCTTACCTCATTCATGGTGCCAGTCGAAACTACCCTGGTATTTCCTGACCTGCCCCTTGAAACGTTGGACCCCTCTACCGTGGAAGGCTTCTGTACCAGCGCCTCTTCTGCAATGTAGTAATCTCCACCAATAATCAGCTGTGCCCCGGATTCACGGGCTAAAGACTTTAGCTTCTGTAAAGGACCTTCCAATTGCTGCGTGTAAATTTCCCTTTTATCAAATTCTTTTCCTTTTGGACTGGTATGCACCATGCCATACCAGATTTCCCTTCCGGCAGGCTTCCCTTCTGCATTCTTTCTTTTCAGTTTGTGTACAACGACTGGCCGGAATTTTATATACTGCCTGTACCTAGCGTTCTTGGTCCAGTATATTTCGCCGCCTGTATGCAGTTCTCCATCGCTACTTACGGCCATGTAACCCATGTAATAATATTTATCTTCATTAAAGGCAATTGGGTAGTATTCAATTTGTGACTTGCGGGTGGAGAAGGCTTGTAATTTGGGTCCTTTTCTAAAGGTAGTCCCTTTAATTTTCTGCTTCAGATCGCCCTTGTCTTTTTCCTCCTCAGGATTTCCTTGCAGGTACCATTCCATAAAGTCCACCCCTTGTCCTACTTCGTTGTAACTCACAATAAGGTTGGGATGCACCTGTAGCATATGCTGCGTGTGCGCCATCACATAATACTTCTTTAAATTGCCTGCAATAGCCCGTAAAAGATTGTACTTTCTGACATAGAAGGAATCCGTCTTTTTCTTTCTCCTGTCGTCCTCTCCCAGCGCCTTAAACATAATATTGAGTCCCTTTACAGCATCCATTAGCAGGTATACCTCGGCGATTTGACTATAAGCCGGAAGTTTAACACTAGCGGAGGCTAAGACCTTCAGACAGTCGTATACTTCTTCTTGGGAATAGCCTATTAAATTTCCCTTCCATTCAGACATACTTTGAATCTGGTTGATCGTAGCCTGCGGGTTCAAAAGTTTGATACTTTCGGAAACTTTTCCATCATGCAGATTTTCTACTTTTCCAAACTGATGGACGTTCCACGCCATAAACTTTAATGGCTCATCAGGCAGTGATTCTTCTGTCCCTTCATCCATATCATTTGCAGAAGCGGGATGACCTGCCCTTTCCTTTTCTTTTCCCTTATCCCGAACACTTACAGGAGCAGGCTCTTCCTCTTCCTCTTCTTCTTCATCCTCTCCTTCCTCATCTTCCCTATCCGAACTACTTGTATAAGTCGCATGTTCCTGCATTTCATTTTCTCCTTCACCCTCTCCCTCATCCATCACTGTCGTTGTAGTGGTCAGGTCTTCCTCTTCATCCTCATCCTCCGACTCCTCCCGCTCATTATCATTCGATTGCGGGATGTTCACCATTCGTTTGGGTCTCTTATTTGGACGGCCAGGATCATCTTCCTGGTCCGGATTCTTCCGGCCTCGATTGTTTTGGACCTGGCGGGTTCTTTTGCGACACAGCTGCACCACATCCCCCGCCGGCTGCAACTGGAAAGGCACTATCTCTTCTGCCGGCGCAACTTCTCCGCTTACTACCATGGGTTCTTCCGGCTCTTCCAACGGATGCCGGACAGCCGCATGCGATATCCCGGAAGAGGAAGGCTGATGTGCTACCGCACGGGAAGGAACATTCACTGACGACTCTTTGCTGTGTTCGTTTGCCATGGCGTTGAGGGACCCGGATTTGCATTTCTCCTAATTTACAACTAATTGTAAACTTTCGGAACACCCCCGCAAACAGAAAAGGCCGCTCCCAAATGGAAGCAGCCCTTACAGTTCAGAATGGCGGAAAATGGAGAATACTAAAAGTTATTACAGCATCTTTCTGAAATGATGCGCTGACAATACATATCCTTTATTCAGGTACAAACGGTGTGCAGGATGCAGCTGGAAACCACTGTCCAGCACCACAGAGCTCTTTCCTGTTTCTTTTGCAAGCTGGTGAATATAATCCAGCAAAGCGCCTGCATATCCTTTACTGCGAAACTCCGGCAGCGTGCAGAGATCATCCACGTAAATGAACTTACCTGCAAACAGGTTGTACATATTACGGTAACCTGCAAAGGCAGCTACTTTATTATTTCCGGAGAGGTACAGCATATGATAGCCTTCCTGCTGCATTTCTTTTACCTGCTGCAGGTAATCATCTTTTACAAGGTGGGGGCGCAAAGTGCTCACTACTTCCCAGCAATCAATGATCTCCTTTTCACTTTGCGCATATTTGATCTGGTACATAACAGGGTTGTTTATAGTTCAGGTTCCATGCGCAGGGAAACCCCGATACGGGTCCATGCATTGATGGTAATGGCAATCATAATGATCTGTGCAGTCATTTCTTCACCGAAGAGCGACAGTGCTTTCTGGTACAACGTTTCACTCAGGCCATGCTGGTGTATCAGCGTGATCTCCTCTGCTATTTCCAGAATAGTACGTTCTGCTTCATTGAATGCATTGGGCGCTTCTCTCCATACGCCTACGAGGTACATCTTCTTTGGGTCTGCACCCAGTTTCAGCGCATCGTGGGTATGCTCGTTCACGCAATAGGCGCAGCCGTTGATCTGGGCCACCCTCACTTTGATCAGCTCGCGGTGCAGTTTATCTACGGCGGTTGTCTCCACGTATTTATCTAATGCGTCCAATGCTTTGTAGGCGGCGGGCTGTACTTTACCCATTTTGAATCTTGACATGGTGCTATGCATTTGATTTAATTTACAGTGTAAAATTATCACGCACTTGGGCTACCTTTATAGTCCAGTTGTAACAAAACCAGTAGTCCAGATGCTTCCTTTTCAAACCCTACTCACGATCAACAAACAAAGCGGCGCACCGGTGTACCAGCAGATCTCCAACGGACTGATAAACCTCATCCGCGAAGGGGTGATCAAACCTGGCGCTGCACTGCCGGGCAGCCGCGAAATGGCCCTGCTGCTGAAAGTGCACCGCAAGACCATTGTTGCCGCCTACCAGGAGTTGTTCATGCAAGACTGGATAGAAACCATTCCTCGCAAAGGGGTGATCGTATCTCAGCGCCTGCCTGAAATAAAGCCGCGCAGCTTTAAAGCAGCCGCCAGGATCCCCGCTTATGCAGGTAACACCGGCTTTACATTCAATAAAACGCGGGTAATGCTCAGCTCTGCTGCCCGGGCGGCCGATCACCGGCTGATCATCAATGATGGTTTTCCCGATCACCGCCTGGCGCCGATAGACCTGCTGATGCGCGAGTACCGCAGCCTGTACAACAGCCCGGGTATTAAACGCTATGCGGCCTATGGCAGCGCATTGGGACCGCTAAGCCTGCGCACAGCCATGGTGCAGTTCCTGTCTGAGAGCCGGGGGCTCAACATCACACCGGGTAATGTATTGCTGACACACGGCGCACAGATGGCCATCTACATTGCAGCCGGGATGATTCTCCAACCGGGGGATACCGTGCTGGTGGGCGAGCCGAATTATTTCCTGGCGGATGTGATCTTCCAGCAGTTTGGCGCTAAACTGGTACGTATACCGCTGGATGAGAACGGGATAGACGTGGATGCCATTGCAAAGATCTGCAAGCGGCAAAAACCCAGGCTGCTGTACATCATCCCCCATCACCACCATCCTACTACTGTTACGCTCAGCGCAGACCGCCGCATGAAACTGCTGGAGCTGATACGCGAGTATAAACTGCCCGTGATAGAAGATGATTATGACTATGATTTCCATTACAGCAGCAGCCCTATCCTGCCGCTCGCCAGCGCAGATCATGGTGGCAACGTGATCTACATCGGCTCCTTTACCAAAACGATGGCAACGTTTGTCCGGGTGGGTTATATGATCGCGCCGGAAAACTTTATCAGCGAAGCCGCGCTGCAGCGAAGAACAATCGACATCCGGGGGGATAACCTGCTGGAAGAAGCGCTGGCGCTATTGCTTAAGAACGGTGATATGCAGCGGCACCTGAAGAAGTCCGTGAAAGTATACCACGAGCGAAGAGACCTGCTCTGCCAGCTGCTGGAACGCGAGCTGAAAGATGCCGTCACCTTCCGCAAACCTTCCGGCGGCATGGCGGTATGGACGCAGTTCCATGAAAAATACCCGCTGCCTGCTATTGCTGCAAAGGTGTCTGCACAGGGGCTGTTCATGACAGATGGCAGCAATTACAGTTATGGCACCAAAAACCATAACGCGCTGCGCTTTGGCTTTGCATCACTGAATGAAAAGGAAATGCGGGAAGTAGTGGCAATTATTAAACAGGCCTTGTAAACATCAACATGCCCGCAGTACCAGGAATACCAGCAATGGATAGAGGATCCATTTAACGATCTTATAGGTATTGGTACGGTAGAAGTATACTTTATTGATGATCCCATTATCATGGAAACGTTCGCCAATGCCTTTGATCCGGAAGCGTAACAGCTTACCCCACAGCACCCCCGCCTCCTGCGCCAGCCTGAGTGCAATTACATAAAGGAACACGGTGAAATTCGCGGTACGCGCGCGTTTGATGGTCTGGATGCTGCTGGCGATCAGCTCTACGATCACGGCGCCTGCCATGAACAATAATACCGGCATTACCCAGGCAGGTTTTACAAACAGCAGTACCAGCGCCGTCAGCAGCGACAGCAGCAGGGTTTCAGGTGTATTGGGAAAATCGTAATAGGCATACCGGGGATTCAGTTGCGGCAGCCAGCTGTTGCCCTTACCATAGCGGAACGGACGTTTCAGGTCGGTCTGCCCGTTCTTCCACCAGGGATGCACTACCACGGCCTGCGGCAGGGTTTTGAAATCTTTGTACCCGTTGTGCTCACGTATCTTCAGGAAGAAGTCCACATCTTCACCACCGCCTGATTTGGGATATACGGTAGAGAAACGCACATCGCCAATAGCGCTGCGCTTCACCATGATATTGGCCGTTGCCCCCCAGGCAAAAGCGGGTTTATGCTCCGCGATGGAAAATATGTCCAGCGAGCCGCTTGCCTTCAGTGCCGCTGTAAAATCAGTATCCGGTTCAGGCAGCCGCACCATGCCGATGAAGCCGATCTCCTCCGGATGTGCCATCGCTGCATTGGCATAAGTGATCAGCAGGTCTTCACTCACGGCAATATCATCATCCAGCAGCAGCACCCACGCTCCCTTTCCCATATTGATGCCTGCATTGCGTGTAAGACTGGCGCCCATGTTCTGCGGGTTCACCGCCAGGAACACCTGCTCATTATCCACCAGCGATTGAATGGCCGCTGCCGGAACAATAGCCGGGTTATCGGCTACCAGGTAAAATCTGATGTGGGCATTGTCTGGTTTTCGCAGGCGAAGGATAGGCAGAATGTACTTCTCGTCCAGCCGGAAAGAAGGAATAACAACGTCAATACTTACTTTCATGCATTCAATTGGAGCGATAAAGATAGATACATTTTATTAACCGTTAATACTCCCAGAAATCTTTTTCGCCCTGCAGCTTCTTCTTGAAACGCTTGTACAGCATGCGCATATACATGAACCAGCCCATACTTTCGCGGATCAGCTGCAGCTTATCCTGTTTAAAGGGAATATCATTGGTAACGGAGGAGAAGCCCGTCATATCGTACCGTACAATGGTAATGGGAAAGAACAGCTTCTTAAAGCGCTTATCGCCCCATACACGGATGTTGAGTGCATAGTCTGCATATACCTTGTAACGGAGATCATACTGGTAAATACGGAGCGCTTTTACCGGGTAGATGATCACCTGGTGATTCATGCAATGTTTCGCCAGCCGGTACTTACTGAACTTACCGATCAGCAGTAAAGGCGTAGCGCCGCTATCGCCATAAAAAGGCACACTGTTGCCATAGTATACGGCATCCTCATCCTGCAGCTTTGCCGCCAGCTCACTGAAGCCGGGCAACAGGCGGTCATCTGCTCCCATAAAGTAGCACCATTTGCCGTTTGCACGCGCTATGCCTTTGTTCATGGCGTCGTAAATACCCGCATCCGGACCGCTGGTCCAGGAAACACGGGGATCGGCAACAGCTTTCAGTATATCAATGGTATTATCGGTGCTGCCACCATCTATCACCAGTACTTCCAGGTCTTTAAAGGACTGTTCCAGTATGGAAGCCAGGCATTCCTTTAAATGCAGGCCGGCATTATAGGTGGCAATAATAATACTGATCGTTTTCAACGGGAGAGACATTACACATGTAATACAGGGAGACGGACAGTGCTTTCATAGGTACAGTCAACAGGATATGATTCCCCGGACGCGCTAGCTGCTAAACTTCTGCATAGCCGTCAGGACAAAAAACAAGTTTGTTGATCTTTGTTTCACTGTAGCGCAGGTCGTTCACAACGTACTGCGATTTTGAATTGGCATTATGGTGCAGGTGGAAGCAAACAGCCGCCAGCTTCAGGCGTTTCTTCAATACGCCGGCGTTAATCAGCCTGGCGGCAAACTCGCAGTCTTCAGAGCCCCAGCCAAAGAACTGGTTGTTATACCCGTTAATGGCAATGAAGTCTTCTCTCCAGAAGGCAAGATTGCAGGCTTTGATATTATCTGAGCTGTAAGGATTTGCTTTAACCAGGAATGATAATGCCGGGAAACGCAGGGCGTTGAAACGGCTTTTAATACCCCTGGAGAAGAAACTCAGGCGGGTATCTCCGCTTTTCAGGATGCCCCTGGTGGTGCTCTCCCCGATCATGGTGCGGGCGCCCTGTACAAAGTGGCCGCGCTGCGCATTGCGCACATGATCTTCAATAAAACGGGGATGCGGGATGATGTCGCCGTCTATTTCTATGATGTAGTCCGATGTGGACAGCTTTACTGCTTTATTGAGGACGATCCCCTTCCTGAATCCCTGGTCTTCATGCCAGGCATGTTTCACCGGCATGTTAAAGATCTTCCGGTAGCGGTTGATCAGGTGCTCGGTTTCGTAGCCTGAGCCATCGTCAGCGATCAAAATCTCGTCGGGCAACTGCGTTTGCTGCAATATGCTTTCGAAGATGATCTCCAAGGCACGCGGCCAGTTATAAGTTGAGATCAGTATCCCTACTGAAAAATCCCTGTTCGCCATCAATTTGTACTTTTTTTGCTTTAAAATCTGAAGGCCGTCACTACGCACCTCCTAAGTATAACGTACTATACTTTAATTTGTTACTCATCAATTTGCGCTAAAGGTTTGCATTTCTATCAACTTACGGTATAATCCATTCTTTTCTAGAAGTCCGGTATGTGTTCCCTGCTCAACAATTCTGCCATTTTCCAGCACAATGATGAGATCAGCATTCTGTATGGTGCTGAGACGGTGTGCGATCACCAGCGAAGTACGGTTCTTCATCAGGTTATTCAGCGCATCCTGCACCATACGTTCTGATTCCGTATCCAGTGCAGAGGTGGCTTCATCCAGCAGCATAATGGGCGGGTTACGCAGTACGGCGCGTGCGATGCAGATACGCTGACGCTGCCCTCCTGATAATTTAACGCCTTTATCGCCTATATTCGTCTGGTAACCATGCTCGGTTCCCATAATAAAATCATGGGCATTGGCAATTCTGGCCGCCTCCTGCACCTCTTCCAGCGTAGCGCCGGGTTTTCCGAAGGCGATATTATTGAAAACAGTATCATTGAACAGGATAGACTCCTGGTTTACAATACCCATCAGCTCACGCACGGAGTCCATTTTAAAGGACTGGATGCTTTCTCCGTCAATGAGGATCTGGCCCGACTGCGGCTGTATAAAGCGGGGGATCAGGTCCATCAGGGTAGACTTACCGCCGCCGGAAGGCCCTACCAGCGCTACAGACTTTCCCTTGGGGATGACCAGGCTGATGCCATCCAATACCACCCGCTCATTATAGGCAAATTTCACATTGTCAAAACGGATCTCCTTATTAAAATCAGTAATAGGTTTGGCGCCCGGCGCATCCTTGATCAGCGGTTTCTCATCTATCAGGGCCAGTACACGTTCTCCCGCCGCAATACCGGAGTGGATACCGGTGAAGGCCTGGGAAAGCGCCTTGGCAGGACGCATGATCTGCGAGAACAGCGCAATATAGGCGATGAACGCCGCCGCATCCAGGCCGCCGTCCTTCGACAGTACCAGCGAGCCACCATAGAGCACGATACAGGCCACCATCACCACACCCAGGGTTTCTGACACCGGTGAGGCCAGCTGCTGCCGTTTAGACATACTCCTGATAATATTGGAGTACCGCACATTTTCCCTGTTAAAACGGGTCTTGATGAACTCCGTGGCGTTGAAGGCCTTGATGATCTTCACTCCCGCCAGGGCCTCATCCAGGTAACTGATCATATTACCATAAGATTCATGCGAAGCGGCCGCCTGCTCTTTCAAACGGGACACGATCCTCGATATGATAAAGCCGGAAACAGGAATGATCAGCATAGAGGCCAGTGTGAGCTTATAGGAGATCACAAACAGCATCACCAGGTAAGTGATGAGCGTTAAGGGTTCCTTAAAGATCACCTGCAGCGTACCTGTTACGGTGTACTGCACTACCTGCACATCAGAAGCGATCTTCGACATGATATCGCCTTTCCTTTCATTATTGAAATAGCCCAGGTGCAGGTCCATCACATTATTGAACACCGACTTTCTCAGGTTCAGTAAGGTATGTATCCGCAGGGCTTCCATGGTACGTTCGGAAAAATACCTGAAAATATTGCCCAGGAACACAGATACCACGATCACCGAACATGCAAAGAGCAAGGTTTTATATACGCCATACTTCACATATACCACAGATGAATAATAGTACATCATCTTAAAAATGTCATAGTAATGGTCAGGCTTTGCCGCTATCTCCTTTGTTGAGTTCTGATCAAATAAAGTAGTCACCAGCGGCGCCAGCAATGCCAGGTTCAACGCACCAAACAACACGGATAAAAGTGTGAATATGATATAGGGAATGGCATATTTTTCAATCGGTTTAGCAAAGGACAAGAGCCGGAAATACGTCTTCATTATTATTACTATAATTATATATATAAAACGGCGAAATTAGCACATATTTATGAAATGCCCCTCACAATCATGGAATTAGGCCGGTCCCTCCGGCTGAAATCGGGACCAGGGCTGTATCTCCATACGCGGTTCGCAACGCGGTAAGGGTTTCCCGTACTAAAGAGCCTGCGGTTTTAGTTCTTAAAAATCGAATAGAACAAGTAATACCAGGGTTATGCGCTTTTGGTTGATAATCCAGATACACTGGTTATATATGACTCAAAATTATAATTTTTATTCTTATTTCCTAATATTTCAGCCGCTTATACTTAGTTTTTTTTCACATGGCCCTGCAGAGCAGCAATAGTTGTATGTAAATTTTATTATATTTATCCCCCGAAAGCGAGCACTAAACCAAGAAGGGTCAATATTTCAACCTATTCCTATGCCTGAAAACAAATATGTGAAAAACCTGGTTTTCATTGCCCTGGCTGCAATGACCTTCATTTCCTGTAAATCTACCGAGCTGGTATACATTCATGTAACCAAACCTGCACCCGTTACGCTACCCGCTTATGTTAAAACGCCCGGTGTAGTGAACCGTACCACCATCGCCGCTCAGCACAAAGCGGTGGATGCGGTGGATAAGGTGTTCAGCCTGGAAGGCGCCGCGCTTGATAAGGAAGGGGCGCAAAGCAGCATCAGCGGACTAACAACCGCACTGCTGCAAAACAACCGGTTTGATGACGTAAAAACACTGGGTGAGCTGGACCTCAGCACCAGCGCCCCGGGACTCTTCTCCGCTCCCCTCTCCTGGGAAACAGTGGATAAAATTTGTCACGACAATCATGTAGACGCGCTGTTCTCGCTGGAGCTCTTTGATACCGATTCAAAGATCAGCTACGCCGCGCAACCCGTATCGCTCAAAACGCCGCTGGGCAACGTACCCGGCATTGAGCACCAGGCCAGTATGCTGACCACCGTGAAGACAGGCTGGCGCATTTACGATCCCGCCGCCAGGAATATAGTGGATGAATTTCCCATGGCGAGAGACATAACCTTTTCTGCCAAAGGCATCAACCCCGCTGCGGCAGCCGCCGCGCTGCTGAACCGCAAAGAAGCGGTTAAACAGGTAGGCGCAGAAGCAGGTCTACAGTATGCCAATCGGCTGATCCCCTACCGCATACGGGTAACCAGGGATTATTACGTAAAGGGCACAGATAATTTCAGGACCGCCCGCCGCAAAGCGCAGACAGGCAACTGGGATGGGGCAGCGGCCCTGTGGAAAAAGGAAACCACGAACCCTAACAGTACTGTAGCAGGAAGGGCCTGTTATAACATGGCCATCATCTGTGAGATCAATGGAGAGCTGGACCTGGCTATTAAATGGTCGCAAAAGGCATATGAAGAATATAACAACCGTCTTGCGCTGAACTATATCCGTATCCTGAAAAACAGGCAGGCTGGTAATGAGCTGCTGAAACAGCAGCTGGCGGAATAATATGTTATGTGCTGAAAGCTGCTTATTTTTAATCGATGATAAACGAGACAGCCAGCACTGCAGTACAGATCAGACAGGCCACCGCACAGGCCCACGCCGCAACGGAAAAAGCATTGATCCGGCATATTAAAAGTATCCGCACCCCGCAGGAGTATGCCTCCCTGCTTTATTGCATGTATGGCTTTTTTGCGCCGATGGAAACGCACATAGCGGCGCTAACAGGTACGGCTATACCAGACACACAGCAACGGCGCAAAGCTGACCGCATACTGGCAGACCTGCAGGCGCTGGGTTTTCCGGCGCCGCGTCATATGGTGCAGCAGCTGCCTGTAATACAACATACCGCCGAAGCGCTGGCATGCCAATATGTACTGGAAGGATCTACCCTGGGCGGCGCAGTGATCAAAAAAATGATCAGCGGGCAATGCCCTGCTATTCCTGAAACGGCCTTCTCTTTCTTTTCGGGTTATGGCGAACATAATAAAGAGATGTGGCAGCAGTTCCTCACGAGCTTCAATACCGCCGTTACAACTGATGCAGATACCCGTTTGGCAACAGCGGCTGCCAACGCCTGTTTTACCGCACTGGGCGCATGGATCCATACGTTTTATACAACGCTCAATGGCGGGCTGCAATAGCTCAGCAACTGCCTGACCACCATTCCGAGGCTCTCGTAACTCATGGGTTTAATGATGCACTCCGTGCCGTAGCTCCTTGAAAATTCAATGTCAGGCATACTGGCAGAGGTGGTGAAGATCACCACGGGAATGCCCGCCCATTTGCTCCTGCTGCGTATGGCCATTAATGTTTGCCGCCCGTCCATCCTGGGCATGTTCAGATCCAGGATAATAAGATGGGGATAGGGTTTACCCTGCTGTTCAAGCAGCTGCAGCATGGCAATTCCTTCTTCTCCGCCGGGCGCTTTTAAAACGGTAAGGCCCGGGTACAGGCTTTCGATTGATTCTCCAAAAATTAACAGGTCATCCTCATCATCATGATATAGAGAATACCTGGTGTGTCTGCTGTCATAAAGGTGTAGTAGTGCTTTATTATTGGTTTGCCCTGGTAACTTCTTCGTCTACACGCGGACGGTGTGGCTGGCTGACCGGCAGCACGATCGTGAATTCCGCTCCTTCATGCTCCTTCCCTTTTGCTACTATGAGTCCATGGTGCCGTTCCACGATCTTCTTCGCGATGGCCAGCCCGATACCGGTGCCCTCATATTTTTCCTTGCTGTTCAGGCGCTGGAAAAGTGAAAAGATCTTGCTGGCATACTGTTCATCGAAACCAATTCCCTCATCCCTGATGGTGATCTCAATGAGCTGGCCGCCGGCGTCTTTCAGATCGGGATGATGGCCCACAACATCTGTTCTGGCCGTAACGGAAATAACAGGCGCTTCTCCCGGTTTATTAAACTTCAGGGAGTTGCCGATGATGTTCTGGAACAACTGCCGCATCTGCCCGGGCACTGCCTCGATCACGGGCAGCTTACCGGTGTGGATCCTGGCGCCTTTTTCCTGGATCACCAGTTCAAGGTCCTGCAGTATCTCCTGGAGGATAATGCCCAGGTCTACCTGTTCAAAAAGGTTCTCGCTGGATAAACGGGAATAGGATAACACATCATTAATCAGGTTGGTGGCCCTGGAAGAGGCATTAATGATGCGGTCTATGTATGCATTGAGATGGTGCTCATTATTCTTCCCGCCGGTAAACTGGTCCCTGATCAGCCCACTGAACAGGTGGATCTTACGCAATGGTTCCTTGAGGTCGTGAGAAGCAACGGAGGCAAACTGCATCAGGTCGGTGTTGCTGTCTTCCAGCTTTTTGTTCAGCATGCGCAGTGCGCGGGTGCGTTCCTGTATCCGGTCTTCCAGCACTTTTTCCGCCGCTTTCTGGTCCTGTATATCTGTACAGGTACCGAACCATTTTATAATATCCCCTGCATCATCGCGCATAGGGGTGGCCCGCCCCAGGAACCAGCGGTAAATATCATCAGACCTTTTGAGGCGGTACTCAATCTCATAGGGATAACCGGTTTGCAAAGATCGCTTCCAGAGCTCCAGCGTGCGCACCTTATCATCAGGATGCAAAGCAGCCAGCCAGCCCTCTCCTTTGGATTGCTCCAAACTGAGCCCTGTATAATCATACCATTGCTGGTTATAAAAATCTACATAACCGTCTGTACGGGTGGCCCACACCATCTGGGGCATAAAATTGGTAACGAACTGGAACTGGTTTATCAATGATTGCATTTCTACATTCTTCTGGCGCAGCTGCTGTGTACTGTGCTCCAGCGGCGTCACGTCTACCATCGCGCCGATCATACGGTAAGGCATACCCTGATCGTCCAGCAGCAGCGTGCCCCTGTCCAGTACGTGGGCATATTCACCATCCGCTTTACGGAAACGGTAGGCTACATCAAACTCTTTAGCAACGCCCTGCAGCACGGAGCTGATCGCATCTTTTACCAGTTGCTGATCTTCGGGGTGGATATGCTGTAACCTGAAAGCATGCCGGCGTGTATCCGGGTCTGCCGCATTGAATGCAAACAGCTCATAATAGCTGTCGCTCCACCACAGATCATTACGTGCAAAATCCCAGTCCCATATCACATCATTGGTAAGAGAGGCCACCATCCGGAAGCGTTCCTCGCTGATCTCCAGGTCGCGCGTGCGTTCCTTGATCTTCTGTTCCAGCTGGTCGTTCAGCTCACGCAGCGTTTCCTTGGTGACCAGCAACTCATTATAGTTCTTACGCAGCTTTTCTTCTGATTCTTTACGCTGGGTAATATCTGTGAGCACCAGTACAAAACCATCCTGCTTTTTACTGATCCCTGCCTGGAACCAGTACCGGGCGCCGTTCCTGGTAAAATTGAGCTCCATTGCGCCGGGCTTACCACTGTTCACCACATCAGTATACCGTTTGAAAAGCCCGGGGGTAGCCAGTTCCGGGAAATCATGCTTTAAGCGGAGGCGTTCTTCCTGCGGCTTTTTTCCCAATGCCTGGAAAGCGGCGGTGTTGGCAATGGTGCAGATGAAATCATTCACCTGTCCTTCCCTGCGGTCTGTTTCAAATACGAAGATGGGATGTGCGCTCGCATCAAACACGCTTTTGATAATGCTGTTCAGGTTCTTGGTAGCAGATACGTCTACCATGGTGATCACGAGGCCGTCCCGCATCTTATCCTGCCGTACGTAGGGCAGTATACGTATCAGGTATACGGCACCGCTGTCCAGCTCTATCTCCCGTTCTATCACCGCACCGGTCTTGTTGGCCTTACGGATATCTTCCTGGAAGGTACTGGACCTGATATGATGCGTAATATGATCGATAGGCCTGCCTATATCGCTGTCAATGATATTGATCACCGTGCAGGCGGCTTTATTGAAACGGCGGATACGCAGGTCACGGTCCAGGAAGACCTGGCCAATGAGTGAACTCTGGAGGTAATTGGTAATATCATCATTCAGCTCTACCAGTTCCTTGATCCTGAGCTGGTGCTCTGTATTGAGTGTATGCAGCTCTTCGTTGAGCGACTGCAGTTCTTCATTGGAGCTTTGCAGTTCCTCGTTGGCAGACTGCAGCTCTTCGTTGGAGCTCTGCAGCTCTTCGTTGGCGGTTTCCAGGCCTTCCACGGCCATTTGCAGGTTAGTACGGGTTTCTCTCAGCTCATCTTCCAGCTGCCGTACATACAGGTCTTTCTGCAAAAGGCTGAGGTCCTGCACGGCAATGGGCGCTTTTTCAGCATCCACAATGCTATCCGCCATTACCACCAGCATATAACCGCCATGTGTGGTTTCACCGGGCGGATATACGAAAATATCGATGAGCCTTGACTGATCGCTGATCCGGGCCTTCACATGCTTCAGCTCCTGCGGCTTATTTTCCTTCTGGCACTTGCGCAGTACGGTGCTTAACAGGCCGGAAAGCTCGGAGGGCGCCATCTTCAGCAGGTGCAGGGCGCTCAGCTTATCCGGCAATGAAAGATACTTCCTGAAATTGCCTAAGGCTTCTTTTATTTCGTAATTCTCGTTTACATAGATCGCCGTGTAACCCAGCTTGTCTGCCATTACCTTGCGGAAATCCTCCGCCAGCTGCACATCAGTTCTGGCCTTGAAAACAGGGGGCGCTGGTAGCGGGCCGGAACGGCTTTTTCCCGCTGTTACCCGGCGGCTGAAAGCATTCTGCTCTGACGTGCGTTTATAGATCTTCCATTTTTCATCCACTTCGCTGAAGCCCCTTCTTAAAGGAGAAGGGTTCTCGCTGGTGCCCAGGAACAGGTAACCGCCCGGGTTTAGGGCAAAGTTCAGGGTAGCCAGCACGTTTTCCTGCAAAGGGTGATTAAGGTAGATCAGCAGGTTACGGCAGGTAACAAGATCGTTCCTGATAAAGGGAGGATCTTTCAGTATGTCATGCGTGGCAAACACCACCTGTTTGCGGATGCGCGGTATCACGCTCATCCCCTCTTCCGTTTCAGTAAAATATTCTTTCAGCACCTTCTTCTCAAGGCCCAGCAGCTGGTTGTACTGGTACCTTGCCCTGGAAGCTGTTTCGATGGACGTTTTATCAATGTCCGTAGCAAAGATCTTTACATCCAGCACCTTGTTCAGCTGCTGCATGGCCATATCTATAAGTATGGAAACGGTATAGGCTTCCTGCCCGGTACTGCAGGCGGTTACCCACACCTTCAGCTGTTCATAATCTTCCTTGCTTTCCACCAGTTTGAGGATCACCTCGCGGTAAAGCGTGGTAAAAGCATCCTTATCGCGGAAGAAGCTGGTCACCCCAATGAAGAATTCTTTCGCCAGCAGCGCCGGTTCCTCCTCCGTCTTTTTTACGTACTGCTCATAATCATTCATCCCGTCTATCTTCACCGTCTGCATGCGGCGTGCAATTCGGCGTAATATAGTAGGCTGCTTATACTGGATAAAATCATAACCGGTGCGTTTGTACACCGTGGTAAGAATGCTCTGGATGCACTCATTGTGCTGTTTTGACTGCGGCGTTTCCTGCGGCAGCACGCCATCAATATAGTTGCACACCTGGTTGAACATATCTGCGGGCGGCACTACCAGGTCAGCATATCCCGATGCAATGGCGCTTTTGGGCATGCCGTCAAACTTGGCCGTTTTAGGGTCCTGCACCAGTACAAAACCGCCATAGCTTTTAATGGCCTCTATCCCGCGGGTGCCGTCTGTACCTGTGCCGCTTAGCAATACGCTTACGGCATATTGCCGCTGGTCCCTGGCCAGTGACTGGAAGAAAGTATCAATAGCGGTATTGGGGCCTTTATCAAACTCTTTTTCCGCCAGCATCAGCAAACCGTTCTGGATGGTAAGCTCTTTATTATTGGGAATAACATATACCTTACCTCCTTCTACCGGCTGTTTGTGCCGGGCCTCCTCTACGGGCATATAAGTATGTTTGGCCAGCAGTTCTACCAGCAGGCTTTTATAATCAGATGAAAGATGTTGTACAACGATGAAAGCAACATGATCGCTGTCTGATACATGATCAAACAGGTCATTGATAGCTTCCAGGCCGCCTGCCGAGGCGCCGATCCCTACTACGTAGCTATCGTTATGTTGCAGCGCGTTGTTCTTAACCAAAAACATAGATCTTAGTTTAGCCTGTTAAGCGTATGCTGTACCAGGAAACCGCGAAACTGTTCTGCGGCGGCTATTTCCTCCTGGTGCCAGCTCTTTGCTGTGTGATGCACGGTTTGCTGCCATACCTGGAAAGAATGCCGGGGATGGTAGACCGTGGAATTTGGTTCAAACTGAACGGCTTCATTGGGATTGCCGCCCCAGGAAATAGTACGTATCATTTCAGGGCGGAAAGCTATCAGGTAATTACCCCTGTCTGGCTGAATAGGCAATGCCAGGATACCACTGGCGCTGTCTGCATAGGCTTTGCTTTCTTCAAACACCAGCGGCAGCTGCGGCTGGTGAAAGATCTGTTGCCGTGCTTTCTGCCGCAGCCAGAACACCAGCGTTTCTATATCGCCTGTTTCCGGCGTGCTGCCTTCCGTTTCTATCTGTCCCTCCCAGCACAAAGCAATACCGCTGGCATGCAAAAATTCCTTTAACAGGCCCGCATGCTGCATAAACGCTTCCACCATGCCTGTACTATCTATCATGTTCTCCACAATGGCAGCAAAACGGCTGTTCAGCTCCTGCCGCAAACGTACCGCCTCCGCGTTTTCCAGGGAAGCGATCTTCTGGCTCAGTATACTGGAGATCATCTCCACCACCGCACATTCTTCAAATGAAAGGTACCTGGCCGTACGGTGATGACAGGCAATCAGGCCCCAGAGGCGGTCCTGGAAAAGGATACGGGCAGACATAGACGCCATTACGTTCATGTTCTTCAGGTACTCCACATGTACGGAGGCCACGCTGCGCAGGTCTGCATTCAGCAGGTTGGTAAAGCCGTTGCTGAGCGGGTTCAGCAAAGGATATAATTTAACGGGAGTATACTCGCGATTGGGAATAAGCCGGTAGGGATTTTTTTCATACATATCCCTCGCCGGCTTCGGGATATCAGAAGCAGGGAAGGTAAGCCCCAGGTAAGCTTCCATCTGTGGCTCCGCCTCTTCTGCCAGCACCGTTCCGTTCCAGTTCTCATCAAAGCGGTACACCATCACCTTATCAAAACCGGTGATCTTCTTCAGCTCCCTGGCAGTAACCCTGGCCACTTCTTCCAGGTCGCTGCACTGGTTAATGTGCTGCATGGCCTGCCGGATACGCTGGTAGATCTCTATAAAGGTACGTGGAGGCGTACTGTAGAATGTTTTCAGCTCCGCTTCTATGATCAGACCTTCTGCAGCGGTATGCAACAGGCAGAACACCTGTTCTTCCCCATCAGGTAATTTAAATGTCAGCGTAAGGGGCAACTTACCTTCAAACCCCTCCTCCCGGGCGGTACGCAAGGCCTCCCGGGATGCAGCCGTAATATAGCTGGCGGCTTCCGCCCCCGCTACTTCCTGTACCGGGCGTTTCAGCAGTTGCCGAACATTCTCGCTTACCTGTACTATCGTTTCAATATCCTTGTCCAGCAATAGCAGCACGCCATGCGGCTGGATAGAATTGGTCTGATGGATCGGCAGCCTGCCGCAAAAGGTTGCGTCATAATTTTTGTGGTCTGTCACTATGCTTGTTTTAGGAAACCTCTAATGTAAAGAACCTGTCTTTAAAAAACTACTGTTGCGGCTATACGCGAAGCGGGCTTATCCTTTCGAATAAAAACGCATCATTGATAACTGCTGTAATCGCTGCTCCAAAAAACATGCAGGTTCCGGGATGGTTGATTTTACGTAGCAGATTCAACGGCAAAGATGCCTAAACGGGGATTTTAGGTAACAAACTGTGGAGTAGTAATGATCAGTTTGCGGAGGGAGGAGCCTGGTAATGGAGTTTGGTAATATAATGGATCAGCTCTATGATATAGGTGCGCTGCAGATCGTCTGAAAAGACATACCCGGAACCTTTCTCCTCGTTGATCTTCTGCAATATCCTGGCCACGTCCGTATCCTGGCGGTCATCCAGGTAAAAAACGGAGCGGCCGGCTTCAGGCAGTACCGGGAATAAATGATATTGGGATCCCTGCTGGCCGTCAAGAAAATCTTTCCGGAAAGAACAGACATAACGGGCCATTTGCCGGCGGGGAAAATGTGCGATCACATACAGGTCCCTCGTATTGATTACAACGATCATGGCTAATGTCTGAAAGCGGAAGGCGTTACGCTGGTCTGCTTCTTAAAGAAATGATTAAAATGCGCGGGTTCCTCAAAGCCCAGGCAATAGCTGATCTCCGATATATTCCAGTCCGTATGCCTCAGCAGGGCCTTTGCTTCGGCAGTCAGCCTTTCAAAGATGTGCTCTGTAGTGGTTTTACCGGTGGTAATGCGGATGGCGCGGTTAAGGTGGTTCACATGAACGGCCAGCTGGTCGGCAAAGGCCCTGGCAGAACGCAATGTAAAACGCTGGCGGGGTGATTCTATCGGGAACTGCCGTTCCAGCAGCTCTGTGAAGATGGTGGTGAGCCTGGTATTGGCATCGGCATGCTGGTAGAGTCTTTCCGTTGGCTGGATCTTCAGTGCATAATGGATGATCTCCATGATGTAGTTACGGATCAGGTCATATTTGTAGATGTAATCCGAACGGATCTCTTCAAGCATTTTTTCAAATACCTGGTTAACATACTGTTCCTGCGCCGCATTCAGGGAATAGCTGGGTTTGGCTCCGGGGCTGAACATCGGCAGTTCTTTAATGCTGCCTTTCAGCTGCTCTGTAAAGAAAGCTTCCTTAAATATGCAGAAGTAACCGGTAGGCTCCTCTGAAAGTACCTCGTAGGTATATGGCACCATTGGATTGAAGAACATCAGGGTAGGTCCCTCCGCTTCCAGGCTTTTGTCTGCGTAGTGATACACTGTCTTTCCGCTGCCGACGCCTATTTTGTAGAAATCGCGGCGGGTGTATTGCACCGGGGTTTTACCCGGGCCTACACAGTCTTCCATGCGGAATACGTTAAAATGCCCGATATCCTGTTTCAGGTTTTCCGGCAGCCAGTTCAGTTTCTGCCGGTAAAAATCTTCCAGTGTCTCTGTTTTTGCCATAAAAATGAATTTCTATTCAAAATTACGGCCCAAATGAGGTTACGCAGTTATGAGAATCAAAGAAAAACTTGCAAAATTCAAACATTCCTACACCGCGGTGATCTTAACCCGTAATGCCCTCAGCCCGGACACCCCTTGCAGATCCTCCACTTCCAGGTGCTCCACCCGGCTGTCCAGCTTCCCCCTGGATTGCAGGATACGGACATACTGCAGGTATTCCTCCTCTTCCGCGTGGCTGGAATATACAATGGTCAGGGCCCCGGCCTGTACAATCCGCTCGATGCTGTCTTTCACGTGGGCCTTGTCAATCCGTTTCTTCACGATCTCAAAGCGGGCGTTGTAACTGCCATCCACATCAAAGCGCTTTTCATCCATACGGAAGCGGATGGCGATGGTGGCATGGTATACCAGTATCAGGGCGGTCACGTCCAATGGAATAGGCAGGGCCGCTTTGATGCTGCGGTGGGCCGCGTCCATGGCGCAAAGCACTTCCAGCTGCCAGAGGCGGATGGCCTGTAACTTTTCCAGGTCAAAGCCGCCCCTTGGTGAGATGGAGGCCCCTATATACAGGTTATGCTCTACCCCGTCCGTTTTAAAACGCTCGTAGTAGTGCGGGAAGATACCCTGTGCGGATTTCTGGCGGCGGTCTATCACCGCGGCCAGGTTGCCGTTGATCTCCGAGATGGTCTGTTCAAACTTCCTGCGCTGGGCGTGAAAGGCGCCCTTTTCCTTGTCGGCCTCCCGGAAATATTCATCTACCTGGTGGTCGCCGCTGAAGGGCTTGAGCAGCAGCTGTATATGGTTGTCCAGGTAATGGGTCAGCAGTTGTTCGGTATCTGCGCGCAGTGGTTGGGCCAGCTCCCGCATATGCTCCTCCAGCAATGGCTTTTCCGCCTCCAGCATGCCGGATGGTAATGCTTCCAGCAGGGCACTGACGGCGTGCAGCTGCTTTCTCAGGTCCTTGCGGATGCTGTCGTTACGGGCGTCAGAAGAACCTTTGATATCGATCTGGCCGTAGAGCGGGTATACATCCGGGAACACGATCTCACTCAGCGAAACCTGGCTGCCTTCCTGCAGCGCGGCGATGAGCTTTTTGGCCTCCTGCCTGAATTTCCAGTATACGCTGCGGTGTATGGCGGTGTAACGGTCCTGTATCACCGCCTGTATCTGGTTATGCCATTCGGCCACCAGGCGTTCAATGTTGTCTGTCAGGTAAGGCATCACCACATCCAGCTTGTTGGCATTGATGCTGTTCAGCGCCTTGGGCACAGCGGATACAACTTCCAGCACACCAAACAGCTGCTGGTTTTTGACCACCGGCGCCAGGATAAAACTGTTCACATTCTGCGACAAAAGACGGGTAGCCATGAGGCTGTCAGGGTTGGCGGCCAGGTATTCCGTGGTATCTGCCACGGCAAAATAGCCCCTTTTCTTCAACAGGCAACGGTAGGCATTATTGCACAGCACCTCCGCCGGGGATACATTATTGTCTTCCTGCAGGATGAAGCTCCGCATCCGGCGGCCCAAACCATCCGTGCGCAGGGTGCCCTCCTCCTCGTCCAGCACCGTAAGACCCACCTGGATGTCCGGCATCCGGAAGATGGAACGGAAGATGTTTTCAATGCTGTTCTCCAGGTTATCTGCCTGTACAGACAGCAGTTTTCCCTTCAGGGCAGACACCGCGTTTTCCACCGTGGCATCGTATAATGACATGAGGGTGAAGCCTTTGAGCAACCAGGACTGCGGCGGGAACTTCTCTCTCCACAGGGTGATGTTGTCATAGCTGTTCAGCAGCAGGTCAATATCTTCCCTGGTAAGCACCACAGATCTTTCGGTGGGATAGATATCCATGAAATCCGCATTGTACAGGATGCGGTAGTGTTTGATAATGCCTTCTGCAGTGGGAATATCGTAGAACAGCGGCTGGGTGAAATCCAGGCGCGTGCCGTAAAACTCATTGAGGATGATACAGCAGCTGGCGATGTAGGCCTGGTCTACATCAAGGTCACGGATATTAATGGAGAAACCCGGACCAGCATCACGAAGGATGTTTTTGAACCGCTCTGTATGATTGAAGATGAGAGCCTCATAAGGCAGCGCCACCGCCTTGATCTCGTTTAAGGTCAGCGCAGCCGGGAAGTAATCCGCCAGGAGCCGGCGTATCAGTCCGGCATGCTGTTCCAGCTGGGCCATGTCTGTAATCCCGTTTCTCAGTTCAGGGTAGGGCGCAACATCCTGCAGCAACGCCTGTGCGCGGGCAGCCCCTTCATTCGATGGATCTGCGGCCACCTTTTCCAGGTGCTCGATCACCGTGTAAAAACAAAGCGCTATCTGGAATGGACTGTCCGCAAAACTGTGCAGATTCATGCTGTTTCCTATCATTTTACCAGGGGTAAAAGTAGTAATTTAATTGCGCAGTGGCAATCCGGCATTACATAGCCGCAACAGCATTCCTTTGCACGTACGTGCGTAGCCGTTTGTAAGGGGAAAAGCGGGTAAAGAGCAGGAAGTGAGGAAGTGATCAAACAGGGTTAATCCGGACGGATACATACCCAGTGGAACTTTCTTGGTCTCCGTAATAATCGCTGTAAAAAAGGGTTATTCTTTTGCAGTATGGTGTAGTTAAAGCCATCCAGGTCCTCCAGGCTGAAATGAAAATAATGACGGGCCATTTCAGGAAAGCCCATTTTACCGTAATAGTCCAGGGTACGCTGCCTGGCAGCGGGCAGCTCGCTCTTTTCGTAAAAGAAAGTGTCTACAATATGGATCTCGCCGCCGGGTTGCAGGTGTTGCAGGGCTACCCGGATGATCTCCGGCAGGGAAGGGAAATAAGCCACCGCAGCAGCAAAAATGATTACATCGAAACGCTGGGTGCCCAGCACAAAATCACGTAATTCTCCATACACAAAACGCAGGTTGGAAGCGCTGAAAACAGCTGCGCCCTGCTCCAGCTCCGGCAGGTTTACATCAAGGCCGGTTACCTGTGTATCAGGTACTTTTGCCAGCTGGTTAGACAGCCATCCGTTGCCGCAGCCTACTTCCAGTATTTGCAGTGGCTTTTGTTTTGCAGCTAAAAGGGATTTCAGCTTTTCACAGGAGGCCTTGCGCACCCGCCATTCATGATAATGCGGATGATCTGCGCGTATATCCGGTAAATTTGCCAGCTCTTCGCGGCTGTATACTCTTTTCTCTTTTTCTCTCAGGGCCAGGTAAACCTTTGCAAACGCAGCATCGGGTTCAGCATCGCGGTGAATATAGACATTGTTACGTTTTTCAAGACCAGGATGATTCATAAGTATAAAAAGCTGAACCGCAAGTTAGGCATTATTATACGCCGTTGTGCAATTCGCATCGCTGATAGCCGGAATTTGTGTACCTGCTCCTGTTGCTGTGGCATCCATCAGGGCGGGACCGGGAATATGGCCTGTATTGATCAGGATATGCCCCAGTTCATGCGCCAGGGTGGCCGTATCTGCGGTGTTGGATACGACGATGGTGTTACGGAAAAGCGGGTGCGGAGTTGAACCCGGGTTGCAGGAGTAGGCGGCAGCTGCAATGTTGCTGACGCTGTCCACATAGAAAGCGCGGAACCTGGCGGTAAAACCTGCATTGGCGCTGCCATCCCTGAACAACCTTGTCTCTTCAGGGGATGGCGCCAGGCAATTGTTACCGGAACGCAGGTCTGTATCTCCGCCCAGCATGGCCTGCGTAGTGGGAGCAGGGGGTTGTGGCGCGGGGGCATTCACGCCCTGTACCACCCGTATATTGCATTGTGAGAAGATGGCATTGGCCACCGCAAAATCAGTAGCGATGTTCTTGGTGGAACCCTCCAGTTGCAGGGTGTCTATTGTAACCGTCTTTTCTGCGCGGGTACGCACGGTGGTGGGGGGCGCCAGTGCGGGTGCGGGCGCAGCTGCCGCCAGCATGGCATTGGCCCTGGTAAGGCTTTGCTGCTGGGCTGCAGAAGGTGTTGCCGGCGCCGCAGCCAGCGCGGTACGTATTTCCGTAAGGATGGCGTTACCGTCCCTTTGTGCCGCCAATACGGCTATTTCGTTACTGACGATGTTGTCCATAAAGGCAAGGGCCATATCGAATGCAGCCGGACCGGCAGTCTGCCTGAAAGCTTCGCGGATAAAAGGCAGCTCTGCCTGGGCATTGGTCAGCGCCCTGGCTATCAGTGCCATACCGCGGGACAGTGCAGTGGTCTCTACCGACAGGAAGATGGCTACATCCAGCTGCACCGGGGTGTCGTTTGGTCCGGGGGCCGCGCTGGCAGCAGGCCTGTCCAGCAAAGGTGCATGCTGGGGATCAAAGGTACCTGCCAGGCCTTTTATCTGCAGGGGATGCAAGGTACCAATAGTACCGTTCAGCTCCACCGGCAGCGGGAAACGCAGGCCTTCCCGCCAGTTGGTCATGAAAGGAATGCGCAGGTAAGTATCGTTGTACATCATCAGTCCCTGCGCCAGCTCTTCTTCTGTAATGATATCCAGCGGTAAAGGCGCAGCAGCACCTGCAGGGGTAAACGGCGTTGCAGTGGTCCACAGGGGCAGCAGTATACGCGCCAGGCGGCGCAGGGTCATTCCCCTCCCGATGATCACATGCAGGCGGTTGGCGCCGCCGCTTTGCAGGCCGCCCTGTACTGTTACCGGCCCTACCACGGTATCGGTTACATTTACAGGAAAGAACTGCACTCCGGAACGGGCCACCTGCCCTTCCCGTATGGTGAAGCCCACGGCATCCGGATCTGCGCGGGATACCATTGGCGCAGCGGCGCTTTGGGCGCCGGGACGCCCACCCCTATTACCGGATAATACGGCGGCAGATACCTGCTCGGCTTCCCGTTCATGGGTACTGCCCGGGGAATCAAGCGACAGCCGACCAGGCGCTCCGGCAAAACCCTGCTGCTGGATGGTATGTGTGAGCTCGTGGGCAATCAGCTGCTGTCCTTCCCTGGTGGCAGCACTGTACTGACCATCGGCAAAAACAATATCACGGCCAACCGTATACGCCAATGCATTAACCGCCCTGGCAGACTCCCCTGCCCTGGCGTCTGTATGCACCCGCACGCGGCTGAAATCGTGATCAAAACGCGGCTCCATAAACCGGCGTATCCCCGGATCTAATGAATGGCCGGGTGATTGCAACACATCATATACCACATCCGGCACTTCGTCTGTACGCTTTGCGTTAGCAGGTGCGCGTTGTAGTTGATGGCCGTGTTTTTTCTTACACTCCTCACATTCTCCTTCCCCGGCAGATGTATGCTTACAACCGCATTTGCGGTGTAGTTTCATGTTTTCGTCTTTCGTAACAGCCGGTATCTTAGGCGGCTGTTTGATGGCTTGCTGTTGCATAGGCGGCGGCTTAAAATATCAGAACGGAATGGTAAGCGTTCCGCCGATGAAGGTAGACGGGCGCTTCTTCGGGTCGGGATCGTTCAGGGCAGCATCGCTGGGCGCCAACGGCCCCTGTATACCCAGGTTGAAAGTAGCGCGTGGCACCTGTTTGCAGCTGCCTTTTGCTTTTTCTACTGCGTCGTACATCTCGCCTATCGCGCCGGCAATGTCTGCCAGCTTGAGCAGCCGATCCTCTGATTGGGCCGTTTCCAGTTCTTTCATGGCCTTCTTCAGCTTTTCGCCTGCATCTGTGATCTTTTTCTTCAGTGATTCCGGGCTGGGCGCATTGCAGATGGTCCTGGTAGTGCTGATCTCCAGGCCTGCAGAGCCGCTAGTGCCCTTATCCTTGTCTACTTTCACGCCCACTTTGGCAGATACCTTTACATGTGGTAAACCATTCAGTGCGATCGCAAAGGAAAAGTCCCCCGAGGTCTCTGCCTTCAGCTCAAAGGCCAGCGATCTGGCTGCGCCCAGGGATACCGGCAGTTTTGCCGACACGGATTTAGGTAGTTCTACTGCAAACTCCAGCGGCCCTGCTTTGAACTTGAAAGAAAGCAGGTCGCTCAACGATTTGCCGCCCGCGGGTGCGGGTGCAGGTCCCGGAGCTGGTTGTCCGAGGCCCCCGGCGGGCGATGGCGGCAGCAGTAAGCCGGGCGGTAATGCCCGGGGCGCTTTATAGAGATCGGCGGTGATCACGCCCGCGCCCCGGGTGCTGTAGACAGTGGCAGGCTCTATCTGTATACCGGCAGCAGGAACCCCCAGCAGCACCAGTGCCTGCTGAAAAGCACGCATCCGCTGTTGCAGCTGCCCCTGCTCTTCCTTTGATTTGGCGCTGTTCATTTTGGCCGCTTCACTGAGGTAGGACGATAGTTTAATATAGGCGCCGGGGTTAGTGGCGATCATTGCCTTGAAAGCGGCGGCCAGCTGTACCAGTTTGGGGTTTTCCACACCCGGTGTATCGCCCGCATCCAGTGATACGGAATCTGTTGGCAGATGCAGTGCGGGAAAAGGTGATGGCGGCTCAGGATTTTTTTGCAAAAGGCCAGCGGCTGCATGGCGGCTGCTCACATTTCCTTCGCGGCTGCCAATGCTGTGCGCATTGCTTTCTGCCTCCTGTTCAAAGGCGTCGCCTGCCGCGCCTATGGATATGGGTCCGGCGGGTGAAGGGGCGCCGGATTGCTGTACCACATGCGTCAGTTCATGCGCCAGCAGTTCTTGTCCGCCCGGCTGTCCGGGTGCATAACCGCCCTCCCCGAAAACAATATCGCGGCCAACGGTATAGGCCTGCGCATTCACCGCACGTGCCGATGCGGCTGCACTGTCGCCGGTATGGATCCTTACATGGCCAAAATCATGACCGAAATGCGGTTCCATAACGGCACGGGTACCTGCGTCCAGCGGTTGCCCCGGTGTATTCAGCACCTCATGCACCACCGGCGGGGCGATGCCCGGCGCCGCTTCATGTAATGGCGCACGCTGCAGGCTGCCTTCGCGTTTCTTCCGGCATTCGGGGCATTCGCCTCCGCCGGAGTGGGACTGCCCGCAACCGCATTTCCGTTGTAACATCCCTTTTGCCATAACAAATAATTTAGAGGATCTTTATACGCCCTTTATCGATCTCAAATCCGCTCTTGGTATCCAGGCGCTGTTTAACCGGTCTCAGGTCCAGGTGAATGTGCAGTTTCTTTCCCTGGGGGCCGTGGTTTTCCTTTTGCAGTACCCTGCCGGCGCCAAATTTCTTATTGATCTCGCCGGCCAGCGGTACATCGTTGTAGATAGCTCTCCAGGCAAATTTACCGCTTACCGGGTCATCTTTCTCACATTCGGCGTTCAGGTCGTCAAAGAATTTCCGGACCACTTTGCGGTTCCAGTATTTACCGGAGTAATCGCCGATGTCTTTGACTTCTACAAGACTGGTTGACAGAAAAATGTCTGCCGAGAATTCTCCCCAGGAATGGCCCGGGTAAGTACCGGCTTTCCAGTCGGTATTAACAGCGCTTAACCGGGTAAGCAGGTTGGTTACATCTTCTGCAAACGTATGGAATCCCTGCGCGTTGGTATATGCTTTCTCCGCCTTTGCTATGTTTGCTTCCAGTGCTTTCCGTTTCGCCTGTGCCTTTTCGTCTGTGGCGCCGCTCTTGTCCAGGTCTTCCAGGTCTTTCTTCAGTTGTGCCAGGTTGGTCTCCGCTGTCTTCTCCCGCTTGAACTCAGCCGCGGCACCTGCAGCCATGTTGCCAGGCAGCACGCTGGTGGTTACCACGGGGTCAAGCGGGCTGGGGCGTTGCTGGCGCTTTTCAAATTTATCTTTGAAGTCCGATACGCTTTTTTTGTCCTTATCAAAAGCAGTAAGGTCGGGCAACTGAGTTTTGGGGTCTCTTTTCAGTGTAAAGGAAGCGGGCGTTCCAGATGTGGCAGCAGCCGCACGTTCTATGAAGCCATAGCTCACCAGCAGATCCAGCATCGCGGTAAGGTCTTCCTCTTTCGCGGGCTTTGGCTTGATCTTCTTCACCAGTGCTTTATCCTTCAGTAATTCTTCCGTGGTGAAAGTAAACGCCGGAGGCGCAGTCAACGAAGCGCCGGTGGTATCGGCAACAGGTGCAGGGGCCTTGCTTTTTACCCACGCTGCAATGGCGCTGGCATTGCTGAAGAGGGTGGTTTCATCTGTTAACTGGTTCAGCATTTCCTTACGTGGCGATACATTGGCAACGGGCGCCGTTGTGTTGGCGGTGCCCAGCTGCCGGCGTAATTGTATGCTGCTGTCTGCATGTACACGTACTTTGCTGAAGTCGTGATCAAAACGAGGAGTGCCCGCCATTACGCCGGCGCCAGGTGCAGAACGTGACGGCGGCAATATTCCTCTTGTGGCAGGTGATGATTGTTTTGGCTGTTGTGCTTTTCCGTTCCCCATGATGCATGGTTCAAAGTCCGGGACCAATATCGTTTACCAGCGCCCCAACATCTATTGCGACCAGTGCCGATTCAAAATCAGCAGGCAGGGTCTCTCCTATCGCTTTTGCACGTTTCTCAAATTCAGTTTTGATCTTGTTACGTACATCATCGTCCAGCTTTACTTCCCGGTTGTAGCGTTTGCGCAGGCCTTCAGCAATCGGTGCATAAGAGTAATGCCAGGGCTCTTCACTGTAGCCGCCCTTACGCCCTGCCGTATAGCTTTGGATCAGCCCCACTTTTGGTGCATTGGCCTGCAGCCAGGTATCCAGGTCTGCCAGCGAATCTTTCTTTCCCGGTTTCCAGTCGGCCACTTCCACGGAGTTCAAATCTACCTCTGTCCCCCAGTGATGACGGGAGGTACCGGGCAATGCGGAGAATTTCAGTATAATGTCCAGCCGCTCTTTGGAAGTACTGCCTAACCATTTGGATCTGTCCACGCCCTTTGAACGGTCGCCTTTGTTAAAAAACGCGTTGGGCAGGGTGTCCCAGCCACGTGCCCGGCTGCCGGACAAAAAGAATTTTTCGAAAACGATCTGCGACTGCGATGTGTTTCCGCTGAAGGTATCCGAGAACAATCGTATATCCGACACCGCTTTGATGCGTACCGGCGGCTTCATGGCGTTGAGACTGGCAATAGCGGTGTCTACCCTGAACTTTATCCGTTTCAGGATATCATTTTTATTTGCAGGCTTGATACCGGTAAGAAAAGCCACCCTGTCTGCCGCATCAAATGCGTCAATGTCTTTCAGGATATCACGGTCTGCAGCGGTGGTCAGTTTATCAGGATCATCCAGGAAAGCCCTTAAGGGCCTTACAAAGCCTTCAACGGTGCGCGCCTCATCTCCCCTGCCTTTGCCAAGGTCCTTGAATTTAGGCGCCTCTATAGTGATCACAGGCGTGGTCTCCCCCGGCCTTGCAGCCTTCGGCGCCCATGCACCCAGACTGGTGCCTGCACTGGGCGTTTTCTTACCCCTGTCCAGCGGGTACACTGCGTTGAATTTATCGGGAGCGGTACCCAACTGGTTGGCCGGCCTGTCTGAAGGATTCACGAGCGTTGTGGCCATACCACGCGCCAGTTCAACGGCTTCCTTGCTGTCAGCCGGATCTGCAAAAATGCCCGCGCTGGAGGGAGTGGAAATGGCATGAACAGATACAATGCGGTCAGGTTTAAATTTTTCTATGAGGTTGATGAGGGCTACCGTTTCCGGTTGCCGGGGCGCTTTACCGGTATTGGGGCAGTCCGTATCCTTCCCCTTCGCGCCTGTCGGGAAATCGCGGTTGAGATCTACCCGCTGACGGTTGCAGCGGTTACGCCAGAACTTCACACCATCCAACTCGTCTTTGATAGCACCGGCATTAAAGCGGGGGATCACGATGGTATTGAAAGCCAGGCCCGCGCCAAAATTGTTTCGCATTTCTTCTACCAGCGCATCCGTTGCCTGGAAACCCGGCCGCTCATCTCCATGAAAGCCGCCCACTACCAGTGCCTTTCCTTTAGCAGGCATCACACTGGGAAAAAAGTGCGCTTCCACCGGGATATTGGATAAGGGTACCGGAGAATCGGGGGTGGTCTTCTGCTCAGGACTGATCAGGCGGGAGGTATCCGTTGGCTTTTTGAACGTACTGGGATAATCTGCCGCCATGGTGATCTCTCCCTGTGGAGGATTCAGCCCGAAGTCTGAGAAAAGCCTGGTAACCGGCATCGCGGGCCAGAAAGGATATAAAGGACCTTTAGGATCTATTTCTTTCGCCTTTTCGCTGTTCACGGCTGCTGAGATACCCTCTACATCAAAAGGGGCACGGGCAAGGCTCAACGCAGGTTGAGCGGTGACCGGCGGCAGGCTCCCCTGCTCACCAATAGCATCGGCGATCCGGGAGGCTTCCTGTTCTGCCGCACCGGCGGGAGCGCCCAGTTTCAACGATGCCGCCTGCGGCGTTGCTGCGGCTTGCTGCTGTTGTACCACATGGGTCAGTTCATGCGCCAGTAATCGCCTGCCCGCAGCTGTACCGGGCTGGTACTGCCCCGCACCGAATGTAATCGTACTTCCTACCGTATAGGCGGCTGCATGTACGGCACGCGCCGATGCATGTGCACGCGCATCGTTGTGTACTTTTACATTACTGAAATCATGTCCGAAGCGTTGCCCGAAATAGGCGCGGCTGGTGCTATCCAACGGCTGACCGGCAGACTGCAGGTTTTCATGCACAATGGATGGCACATCATGAGCCGCATGTGCGGCGGCCTTGCATTTGGGACACTCACCGCCGCAATCACATTTACGCTGTATCACCCCTTCTTCTGAAGCGGCAGCGCCTTCGGGTATCAGTTCATCAATGCGGTAGCGGCCATTCCTGTTCTCCGGCAATTGAGAACGCAGGTACTCGCAATGCTGCAGGTAAGTATCCCCTGAATTATCCTGTGCATCCTGCCAATGCATAGTGGCGGGGGCTGCCCTGTCGCGGTAATAGGATTCACCGCAGTAAGGATCCCGCAAGCGGTATCCCCTGGCGGGTATGTTGTGCTCTGCGCGGATCTGGTTCTCCCGTTCCACGGTAGCGCCGTGCCGCAGGTACTGACCCGCAGCTGGCCGGCGTCTTGCGGAAGGATCTCCTTCCTGTATTTCCAGCTGCCCCTGTGCATCGCGTCCTACAAAAGGCGCCCTGTTTTGCCTGGGCTGCGCGGGGGGCGGGCCATAGAGCGACACACGGCCAAAATCATGCGGCGGCCCTTCCGTGGCCAGCATGCTGTTTTCAGCGTGTTCGGTTTTCGGCGCGGTCTTCACAGCTTCGTTTACAGTAGCCTGCTGTGTTTTGGCAACGGCCTGTTGTTCGCTTCCCATATAGTGTTCCGGAGGGAAAAGATCAAATTACATTTCTCCATTTATCAGGTATCCGCTCTACCGATATCGGTGTAGCAGAACAGCTGTCATGATAGAACCACTGCCTGAACTGCCCGGCTTCCGTGATCCTGTTCTGGTAGCCCCAGCGTTCATCAATATCCCGCTGGTTCCAGGGGCGGGAAGAACGCTGGCAATGCCGCTGATAACAGATATCATAATCCATGCGATGCAGGTGAATGAGGTAGAGGGAGCTGTCTGCTGCCGTTCTTCCATCTACCCGGGTATGCAAACCGCCGTGCCATTGCATGGGCACTGTTGCCAGTAAGGGTTTGGAATAAACGGGGTTATGATACCAGTGCGCCCGCTGCTGCAGGATAGGCCGTGAGTGGTCCAGGGGGCTTTCGGTTTCATGCATGTGCAGCACTTCATAACCGCAACAGTTCACAAATTCTCCTTCAAAGCGGTCCAGGTAGTCGCCCAGGTTACCGGTAGCGGGATCAGGCGCTACGATCTCGTCTGCATCTGTGCAAAGCACCATGTCATATTCGTCGATCAGGCGGTGCTGCTGCAGCTGCAGCATATCGCGGTGCCATGCCCAGTCGGTTACGGGGTGAGAAACGGGTACACGTACAAAACCCGGCCCGGAAGTAGATCCGTCTACGGTATCATGGTCGAGGATGTAAATGTCTTCCGGTGCAAAGAATTGGGAGTAGTATTTCCACCAGATAGGTAAGAATACCGCTTCATTCTGCGCCATGGTAACGACGGCGCGGGAACGTTTTTTCATGGTCGTTGGGAGATTTAAACCTTCTGCACCACCATCAAACTATTTGCCTGCTGCACTTTCTTATACGCCCCTGTTCCCAGTAGCTCATTCACAAAAGCCTGCACACCGGGGTAATAATCCGCATAGTCATGAAAAGCAATATACCCGCCCTTTTTCACCCAGCCGGCAAAGTGCCAGAAATCCCTTGCTACATTAGGATAATCATGCAATCCATCAATGAACAATAAAGAGATCGGTGTTTCCCATTTCACGTTAAAGGAGAATTCTTTAATCGTCTCTACCACTGATGATAAACCGGCATTTTCAATATTCTGCCTGAACCTGACCAGGGTAGGCGGCGTTGCCTGCAAACCCTGATCTGCTGCACCCACCACGCCTTCATGCGGGTCTATGGCATACACCTTTCCCTGCGGGAAATAGGTTTTCATCACGCTGCCCAGCAGTACGGTAGATTTACCCTGGTAGCTGCCTATTTCTACAATAACCGGCGGTGCAGGCAGGTCAATACCGGATTTAATGGCACTGGACATCAGCAGGTCGGCTTCCTGGTCGTCCAGCCATCCTTCTATCTGTTTTACCTTATTCAAAAGGTTGGATGCAAGTAACATAGCGGGAGCTGCATTGTTTAGTAAATGGGAGGTGTTATCTACATAATGCCCGAACCTTTTCCGGGCATGTGTTCTGAGCGGATCATTGTACTGCCTGGGCACCGGATGCATCCAGAAAGCATCCGTTCTGCGGAAAGCATGTTCCAGGTCAGATATGCTGTAGGCTACCTTGTATTTTACATAGTCGTAACTGCTGGGGTTCTGCACAATGTTATAACCCAGCAAACGGGTAATGGTAGGCAGTATGATCTCTTCGGTAGCCCAAATCCCGGACGCCTGCATAATGTCCTGCAGCTGCCCGTCTTCTTTGAAGATCTTTACCAGGTCTCGCGCGGCATCGGCAGTAAACACGGTGGAGGGCCAGAAGGTCCAGTGCAGGAATTTGCTTTCTCCATCTTTAAACTTTCTCAGGAAAGGCTGCCATAGCTCGTACTCCCGGAACGCATGGATGGCTGGTGCAATATTGGTATCCCTGTTCACTATTTCCTGCCGGCTTGACAACATGCCTACATCATCTTCCGCAGCGGAAAAGAAACGGCTGATGTAGTCTGTAAAACCGCTGCGTATGGCCAGCTGATCTGAATCTACAATGGTAATGGTATCAAAAGGAAAATGCTCCAGCGCATATTCCATACAATTAAGGGCAAAGCTATGCAGGTATCCCCATCTTGCCGGAACGGGCGATGGATGTATGTATGCGTTGAATGTATGAAAAGGAAAGTGCTGCTTCATCAGGCCGGTTTGCTGGCCACCGTTGTACAACAGGATCACCGCATCAGGGTCAAGGTGATGCAGGTTCCGTACCAGGTCAATAATGCAGTCTTCATTCTCATGCACCAGGCATGCATATACGTTCTGCAACTGCTTATAAGGCTGTATTACGGTCCTGTCGTGCAATACAGGCGTCTGCACAACAGGCTGCGGCACTACAATACCGTTAGTGCTGTACATGGGCCAGTCCGGCCCCATTACTTTTTCTATTTCCTCCACAGGAAAATGATGCCACCAGGTACCATCTGTTTTCTTCGGACTTACATTGCTGTTGTGGATCATGTGCACCGAGAAGGTAGGATCCGGCAACACCGTTACCCGGTCTGACGACATGCTCCATACAAACAGGCCGTCCATCCCTACATCGATCTCCGCAAAGCGGTGCCGGTTCCATGTTTCGCGGGTATAGCAAAGCGAACTCCCCAACAGCCACACCCGCTGGTTGGCAGGATAAATATACTGGTAGGCATTTTGTTTCTGCAGATCATAATACAGCAGGTGATTGATACCACAAACATCTGTCTGCGCCTGCTGCAATGCACTTACCTGGTACTTCAGCCGGCGCACGGCATACCAGTCATCGTCATCCCAGTGGGCAATAATATCTCCGTTGGCATAACCGGCAGCCAGGTTCAGTTTGGCACCCAGCGTGATCTTCTGATCCAGCCGGTAATAGCGGATCATAGGCGCATCCGGCACCAGGTCTGCTATATTGTCTGTGCCATCATCAATTATGATCAGTTCCTTGTTATCGTAGTCCTGTCGCAGGAAATAACGGATGGCATTAGGAATGAACTCCCTGCGGTTGTAGGTGGGCATGATACAGGAAACCATAGGGGCTGTATCGTAAAGCATGGCAGTAAATTTTTGCGGGAAATGTATATGGGGCTAAAAAGAAAAACGAGGGAGACTGATGCCACCCTCGCTAAACTATGTACAACGCCGGGAGTCGAACCCTAGAGACGCATTGCTACAACTCTACCTTACCGAACGGAATCGCGCTGCAGTTATAAAGTTAAACATTAATAACCGTAACACCAATTTTCTGATCAGTTTTTTAGCGGCAACATCAAACTTTTTTTTGCACTTAACCTGCGTTGGTACCTTCCAGCGCAATCGCCCCATTGATCACTACTACCGTGGTATTGACAGAAGGCGCCACATTCCACATCACGATCCATTGCGCAGTGTTAGGCCGCTGCAATATGGGGTTAATATGAATACCGATATTAAAGCTGTTCTTCTGGTTATTGTCTGCACTCAACAGGTGATTCTGCGTCACCATCATCCTTCCGCCCAGCTGCCCCCACACCCGTAGACCATCTATAGCAATGATATTGGTGTTTGCACTCAATCGCCGCAGCTGCACATGATTATTTTCTATCACCAGGCTCTGGGTGTTGCCTGCAAAAATACCGTGGCGGTCCCAGCGCCCGCCATACAGCGGCAGCACTATTGTAATGTTGTTATCTGCTATGGTAACGGCTTCTGCGAGGTCGCGTGAATTATTGGTTACCCGGTGACTTACCCCTACGTGTACTCCCTGCAGAAATCCCTCTACCGTATTCTGATGTACCTTTACTTCTTTGGCGATTTGTCCGCCAACCGTTATACCAGCCCATCCGAATGTTTCATCCGTCCGCACGATCAGGTTAAACAGCGAAGCAAATGCATTGCCTCTTCCGATGTTATTCCTGAAAGTCTCATCCAGCAGTATGCGGTCTACCAGTTTTCTAACATACATCAGGAGCCCCATCGGTGTAACGATCACCTGGTCGGTAGGCGGGTTAGCCTGTAACAAGGCGGCCCAGGCAGCCTGCGTTAACAGGCTGCTGTAGGTTCTGAACTGAATGCGCACATTGGCAAAGGTCAGTATTACAAAACCGGGTCCTGTTTCACCGGGGGTGAGCTGTACATCATACATAAAGATGCTCCTGGCAGCTGCCCGGTATTCCGCTGCTTTCACCAGCTCAGGGAAAGTCAGTACATTGGCAGGTCTTTCGTATACGGTGATCACGTTATGCTCTATGAGCGAACGCAATGCGTTCACCACCAGTATACCCTGCTGCAGGTAACCAACACTGAGGTTACAGTTTTGTATGCGTACCTGTCCCGGACTGGCCGGATCATTACGGGTAGTGATACACGTAGCGTTTTTGGTAAATCCGCTGCCGCATTTCAGGTTCACATATTCTATGTCCACATTGGGGCAGTTCACAAAGGTCAGCGTTCCGTTCAATCGTGCCGGACCAGCGCTGCCGGTTTCCGCATAGATATCACGTACCAGAACCGACTTACAATTATTGAACACCATCGCAGCTTCCGCAGCGGGCGCCAGGATGCGTGTGCCGGGGCCGCAGCCGCTGATCTTGATATGTCCTTTGTTGGTGATCTGCACGGGTTGCGTTACCGGATACGATCCTGCCGGGAAACACACCTGGGCGTCTGTGCCTGCTGGTATCTGGTCAAATACGCTCTCCCATCCCGGGCCCGGCATGGCCGTAAAGGTACAGGCGCCGCTGCGGCTGGCGCAAAGCAGGTCCAGCGCTTCCTGAACGGTGGTGGCCTGCGACAAACAGGTATTGCTGGTGTAGCAGATATCCTCTGCACAGATCTCTGTCAATGAAGGAAACAGCTCACGGCAATCATCTATTTCCGCGCTGCCATTCTGCACCGTGATCAGTGCCAGGCGGCAGTAATAGTGCGGCGTACCGGCGGGCGGCTGTGATACCGGGCTGGTATTGGGAATAGCGTAAGGCGGCCATTCTACTTCACCGGTAGCAGTACGGGCAGGTATCAGCCAATAGTCGCCGGCTTTATAATTACCTTCTGAGAACTGTACCTGTATGCCGTCTTCCAGGTCCAGCCAGTCGCCTGTCATGGGAACACCATCGGCAGTAGCAGCTGCATCAGACTGATCCCATCTGCGCAGTTTCAGGTTAGTGATACCCGCATAGGCAGCGGCTGAACTTTCCAGCGTGATCTCGCGCGTAGCGGGATTGATGCCGTGTATCTTCACCAGCGGATGCGGCGTATTGTTCAGTGTAGCTGTTTCATCTACGATCTCTACCCACTGGCCAATACCGAAACCCAGTATATCATCTTTCCCTACATCGGCAACGGTAAGAATGCTGCCGTTCACTTTCTCAATCCTGGTTTCTACAGATCCGTTGTCTCTTGACCATTTGAAACGCGCATTGGCACGTGTTCCGTTACGCTGCACTTCCACCCGGTACAACTGGTTCTCCAGCCGGCGGAATCCTGCGCTCGGCGGCAGCGAACACGGGTTAGGCGAATCTGCCGCCTTGTTGGTGCGTACATTCATCCTGCCGCTCGGCGGCGCAATGATAGTATCCCATTCGGGAAATACGCTGTCGCATTCCGGTGTTGCATTGCCCGGGTTCACCTTCAGCAGCTTTACCTGCCATACCGTTTGTAAACGGGTGGTAGTGTCTGCTTCGCCAAGGGCTACTTCCTGTATCAGCGGATCATCGTGGTAATTGATCTCCCGCTGCCAGGCTTCCAGGTAGGCAATGTAGGCGCCGTTCTGCAGGTTCAGGGAAATGACCGGTGAGGGCGGGCTTCCCGGCGGACTGGATGGCGGACTCGCAGGCGGACTCGCAGGCGGGCTTCCCGGGGGGCTGGATAATGGGCTGCCGATAAAGTGCTGGATATCCGGGTTAGGATACCAGGGCTGCTGCTTGTAGGTAACCGGCGGCATAGCAGGATCCAGCTCACACAGCAAACCGGATACATACAGGCGGCCCGGGGCGATCAGCAGATCAGTACCGCCCGGCAGTACGCTGATCTTAAAACCGTCTCCTTTTTTGGGCACACCGGAAGAGCCTATCACATCGATACTCTCCGTATGCGTTCTGTATTGCTGAATGTCCAGTTGTTCATTCCAGTCGGCATCCAGTTGTACCCGGCCCTGTTGCATCAGCACTCCGCTGTAGTGCTTTTGCCGGTTGAATATTTTTCGAGAATAATCTCCTGGCATTGTTTTATCCTCCTATAAGTTTAAATGATTTTAAGAAGCGTAAAATATTCCTGCCTCTAATCCAAAGCGGAGATATTCGTTTAACCTTACGCGTAGGTTAGCTTCCCGTTGTGGTTGATAGAGGTTATGAAAAACGCCCATTTCCGCTTCATCGTCTGCGCCCTGCCTGATCTCCGCTGCGCTGTGCCCGCTCAGCTGGCAATAGCCTGCGTCCCCGTAGCGCAGCGAGGTAAATACCGGCCTTACCCTTGCAGCATCTTCCGGTGTTGCAGGCTGGCAACGGTAAGGACGGGGCAGATTATGACCGGGAGGCAGATAAGAAAAACGTACACAGCCCTGCTGCAGGCGTTCTGCCGCCACAGGGTAGGTCCATCCGTCGCCTGCCTGCAGGCTGGCATAGAAGATGGTGTTGGATGCCATCTCCATAATGCGCGTGTAGACCTTCCCGATGATGGTAGTGTTCTCCACATGAAGTACAGCGCCGGGATCCGTTGCGTTAAGCCCTGCATAAGCCACCTCCTGTTCGCCGCCGGCGTCAATGATGCTGTTGCTGATATGGATGGTGGCGCCTTCTGTGGCACGTATTGCGCCGCAGATGGTTTCGCTGATACGCAGGGCAGCCCCGGGCGCTTCCACCACCAGTCTTGGCTGGGAAGGCTGCGCCGCCACATCACCGATAGCTGCGGTGGCGCCTGGCGCCAGCGTACAATGCTGTATATGCAGCAAAGCAAGCTGGTTATTGTTACCACCGGCATTCTGTAAAGGGATATGCAGGTTGCCGCCAATCACCAGCAGGCCATTCAGCGACACTTCCGTGTTGGCTTCACCGGCTATCTCCATATCGCCCGCCAGTACTAATACGGGCCTTGCCTCTTCCCTGCCGCGGATCTCTATTTTGGTGCCGGCGGTTAAACTGATCACCGGCGTTTCTATATAGTAGTTGCTGTCTTCTATTTCTATAACACCACCCGTGGCCGCCAGCTCCAGCAAAGCCTCCTGTATCGTGGCTTTATCGGTAGGCACCCTTACCAGTCCTTCCTGTTCAAGCCCCGTGGCAAAGGTGTTGGTTCTGCCATAGGTACCCCCTCCCATCTCTGCACTGAAACCATAGTAATAATCCACTTTTACACTGACAGGCGGCGCCTGTAAGGCCGGGAATGCGATGCGGCCCAGTACGGGATCAATAGCGATCTTAGATGCTGGCATATTGGCCCAGCCGATCACGTTGCCCCCGGGATCTACCAGGTCGCTGAGATTACAGATGGAAATGTTATCAGGCAATAATACCGGTGAACCATCTACGTAGATCAGCACACTCCTGTTAACGCCGTAGAACGCTGCACGGTCTGCCGCCATACGGCGGCGGCTGAGCGGTATGGGCACATTCTCCGGACCTGCCAGGTGCGTGATCTCATCTTCCGATTCACTGCGGTTATACAAAGGCGTATCCATGCCCAGGGCGTTGAAGGTATAGCGCCTGTCATCCACGCGGAAAGCGGGCGCCTGCAACAAGGGATGACTGGCCAGCCGCCATAGCCAGATGCCGATATCCGGAATATTATAGCGGCCTCTTTTACGTTCAATATTGCGCACATCCGCCGTGCGGGTGGTTCTGTCGAAAGGTGTGTTGATGAACTCCAGCAGGGATCCCTGTTTCAGGCCTGTTACAGACAGGTTTTCCGGCCGGAGGTGATTCAGGTACTGCGTAGTGGCCAGCAGGGTAAAATACTCTACTACGTTGGAGTCCCAGCCGGTTACATCATGCACCAGCTGTTCCAGCACGGCGGCGGTACCTTTACGGCGCCTGTACTGAATGGTGTTCGCTACCTGCGCACGCTGTGTAAAGGGCGCATTGGGAAAAACGATCAGGCCGCGTGCGCCTACCAGGTCGCCGATGTACGGCACTACCCATTCTGCGCAGGTTTCAATGAACTGATCGTCGTACAGCTGTTCAAAGTTCTCTTCCAGCACCGCTATCTGTTCCGCTATCAGCGTGAGCAGTTCTTTAAGCGGACCGGGGCGCTCTTCCCCGGGGAACAGGGCATTGGCTGTTTCCTGGTCGCGTATGCGGTACAGCGATGGCAGCAGCTTATACAGTCTTTCTTTATCGAAGCTCATATGATCACTTTAAGATCGAGATGACGATGGTCCAGCAACAGGAGCTCTGCCGCCGTCACATTGCCGTCTGTGGTTACTGGCATGGATGCAGGGATGGTGTAATGCAATCCGGCGGATGGATCATCTGCGCGGTACAGGCTGTCGATATCCACCGCAATCACTCCTTCCACTGCCTGTATCACCGCGGCTACCTCACTGTAATGTACCGCCTGCCCAAAGTTGCGTGCAGCAAAAGAGAAGGCTTCCTGCAGGCTGGCGCTTACTGCGCCCAGCACCTTATCCGTGAGGTGATCCGGGTGGATCTTGAGATTGGCGGAGAGCCGGAAGAACTGGGGCACATAAGTAGACAGCGTAACGGTAACACGGGGATCGCCGGCTTTGCGGATGGCGTCCAGCAGGTTCTTATACAGTTCACTGTCTGATTTGATAGCGGCACCTTCTGCACCTGCAACGGTGATGAAGATGGTACGCTTCTGTCCCTGCCAGGTCCAGGTGGCCAGTGCTTTTTCCACACCGGTGTATGCACGTGCAAAATCTTCATAGTCCAGCAGCGATACAATACGGTCCAGCGTCAGGATGGTCAGCGGTGCATTGCGGCGTGCATCCGCCAGCTGTTCCGGATCTGCTGCATCAATAGCGGGCACCGGGTTAAGCGCTGATTTAACGCCCAGCGGACGCGACACCAGCTGCGACAGCTGCCTGGCTTTTACTGCGCCGCCCGTGCCAATACCTTTCCGGTATTTGGCCTTTACATTCTCCTGGCCGGTGGGCAGGCGCGCACCGGTGATGCCGTCGCCGAAAGTAACCGTGGTCTTTCCCTCATCATCACGCCGCGTAATATAGATCCGTTCATCCGGCCCCCGGTCTAAAAAGTTGGGCACTTCTTTCCAAAGCAGGTCATTCACGCGTATCTCCAGCGTGGATTGCACGCCACTGGCAGAGGCGCCCCTGGTATAGGTAAGCGGCGGCTGACGCAGGGTGAACTGCTGGAACGCTTTGGCGGCATCGCCGCTGCCCAACACTTCCTGCACCGTTTCGCCATGTGTGGCAGGTGCCACATTTGCGTTCACATTCACGGTGCTGCGTGTATACGTATACGCGAGAGAGGCGGTGAATACCAGCACACTGTAACCACCTTCCACCAGTACTTCCCTGATGGTCATCATCTCACTGGTGGTAGCGCCTTTGAGATCATGACGATCCCCGGTTACGATCACCAGCTGGCCGGTTTTCAGGCCGGGGTAATAACTGTTCAAAGTGATGGTATCGCCAGCTATTACATCTTCAATCGGCAGTTCTGCCAGGGAAAGGCGTACGCTCTGGGCATACACCGTAATATCCCGGAAGACAGACAGTTTGCTGACGGCCGCCTGGTTGGCCACAGCAGCGGCGCCAAAAACCGGGTCGCCGAAACCGGTCAACGGCGCGGGGTAGTGCACCGTGCCGCCTACCACATCCTTCCACTGCATGGGGATGGCGACCTGTGTAGATTTACCGCTGAGCCCATAGGCGGTGCGCGGCCGTATAAAAGTTTGCTGAATTTTAAACACCGGGGCCTGCTCTACATTCTTCCCGTCTTTCTGCAGGCCAATATAACCGGCGGCCAGTACCTCCTCGTAAGCATTGTCGAGGAACACCCTGCCGTCTGCCTCTTCTGCATCCAGGTCCCACTCTGTCCACTGGGAAGGCGGTTTGGGAATGCTGCCGTTATAAGATGGCTCCTTCGGCGCATTATAACCGAAGATGGCGGCCTGTTTGCGAAACACGAAAACATCCTGCGAAGTGATGGCGCCCTGCCGCGCAGCCTGCGCTTTGGCAATGCCGGACACCAGGTCATGTGCAGACCATTTTTTGGTTTGCAACAGTACGGCCAGGTCGTCTTCCTTCCAGTTGCTGGAGATGATCTGTGTAATAACGGATTCGTCCAGCTGTTCCCGGGTGTTAAAGATATTGATATCGCCCGCCGGCTGTACCGGGCGGTTAAACACCGGCAGCTGGTTGCTGGTTGCCGACAGTTCCACGCGGGTGGTCTTAGCGTCGGTGTCTATCGATACGGATAATATTTTCCTCATTCTCAGCTGCTGCACCCCCGAAATGGTTTGCGACAGCAACAGTACATCGCCCTTTTTCAGGTCATTGGCGGCGCCGTCCAGTATAACCAGGCCTTTATCCAGGGTAAGCAGCTGCAGCTGTTTTAAACGCGGCCGGATAGCGTTCCATTGCGGCCTTGCTTCTATCGGCGCAACGGTTTCAAAGAGCTGGGCGGTTTCTCCCGGGCCGGGAATGCTCTGGATCTTTACACCGGCGGCAATGGTAATGGGCGGCAGTCCTTCAACAGGGTTCTGTGAAGTACCGGTGCTCAGCACCGGGCCCAGTGCGCCGGGGGCGTCTTCCAGCGTAAAGGCCAGAAACGTGCCTGCTGCCGCCCCCGGACGCAGTTCATAACCGATCAGGCGGGCCTGCTCAAATACAGAAAAGCGCTCTGTGGCAGTACGCAGGTAAGATTCGTTGGCGATGCGCTCCTGGTAAAAGGTGAGCACCTCTCCCATGGCAGACCATGCGTCCAGTAATGCAATGGTAAAATCATCTTTATTCCTGGCAGTGAGGTGCAGCAGCGCATGCTGATCTGCGCCCGATAAGCGGGCCAGCAGGCTGTCTCTGAAAGTAGCATAAGTACCGGCACGATAAGCAATAGCCTGTAATCCCGGCCGGTTATAGATCTGCAAGGGAGTGCCGGTAAGAAGACCGGTGCAGCAATTACAAGTGTCTTGCATAGTGAATACTTATTAGATAGTTACTTCCCTCCATTCATGATCAGCCTGAACACACCATGCTCAGGGAAGTTAGGATCATTGTCCAGCCTTGCTATTTCCAGGCGTGACAAACTCAGCTCTCCTTTTTCCAGCGCTACCGTATCCGTTCTACCCTGCCGGTTGAATTTTGTGATCTCCACTGCATCTACGCCGGGCGTTTGTTGTGCGGCGGCGTATAAAGGACTGAGGTATACAGTTTGACCAAAGCTGAAATTATCCGGGTGGAAAAGGCCCCTGCCTCCCCGGGGCAGATCGCGGTTGCTGAAGATCTGTAAGAGGGCGGCCTGTACATCGCTTCTGAAATAATGTTCGTTCACACACACTACCATTTCAATTTCCAGCGAGATATATACAGGACTGTTCACTTCAAGGTCGTGCCCCGCCATGCGGTAGCGCTCCAGCTTCTGCCGGATCTGTGTTTCAAAATCGGCAGCGATCGCTTCGCCGCCCAGGCGGTCTACTGTCAGGAAAACCGTTCTCCAGCTGCCTGTCCACCGGAAAGTGGCGGCGCTGCGCTGTACCGTCTGGTCAACGCTCCTGGTCAGCTGCTCATAATCTTCCAGGGTCACGGCGCGTTCCTGTTTGCGGAAAGCGTTGGGGGCTTTCTGCCGTACCATCTGTATGCTCTCCTGTTCCATGGCGCCGATAGCGGGCAAAGGCATGGATACGGCCCTGATCTTTTCATTGGCGCCGGTGATATCCGGATCATCAGACACCAGGTACACTTTGGGTTGTATGCCGATGTTGCCGCTGTCGCCATTACCGATCCTGCAGCGTACCGTGAAGGCGGTCTCCGGAGCCGGCCGTTTGCCCAGCAGATCATCGCCGAAACGCAGGTAAGCAGTACCATCGTTTTCCACTTCCACTACAAAATGGAGATCGGCGGGTTTGCTGTTCAGCAGATCCCGCTGTGGCGTCCAGGTATGCGGCGATCCGGCTTCCAGCAGCTGTATGGCAGGCAGCACGTTGCGCATAGACCATTGGCGTGCGCTCAGCGCGGAATCCGGCTGATAAGGCGCCACCTGCGTAACCGGACCAAACTTAAGTTTGGGATAATATCGTAAGGGAATGTTGGTTGTTTCTGTTACCTCGCAGGGATCGCCGTCGGGCACGCGTACGCTTAAACGCGGCGAAGGCACAGGGTCCAGCGGAAACTCCGCCGTCATGCCATGATCCACCAGCACATTATTGCCCAGCGCAAGACTCACATTGGGAAATTCCCCTCTTTCATTCCTGGTGGAGATACACAAGGGGAAAGGTAGTGCGTCTGCGGCTTCCCATTGTATGATGGTAACCGGCTGGTTGTCCAGCGGATCTTCCGTTACCCGTACATCACTGAGGCGTACGGGGTGACGGTGGTTTGGGTCTGCATCTCCCGGTTCCCCTGTCTGCGGCCCCAGCACTTCTGCCAGTATCAATACCATACCGGGTGTCAGGGCGGCGAAATTGCCTTTCAATGTAGCGCTGGTAGCGCCCTGCGGCAGGCAGCACTGGCTGTCTTTCCAGGTATAGAACGCCATCTGGTTATGCCGGTGATCCAGTATGATATCGTGCATCAGCTCAAACACCAGTGCACCTTCACTCATGGCGCCCTCAAACTCCTTGCTGTCGGACCGGAAGGCGGCCGGTATAGCGCTGGTACGGGTAAGTATCTTCGTGATGCCGTAGGTGTTCTGTTGCTGCAGCAGCAAACCGGTGATGCCTGCTGCTATTTCTATATGCGCCCAGGTACGGGCATTACAGCCATCGTGTACAAAATAATCTATGAGGCGGGCATGACGCCGTACAGACACGCGACGGCGGGCCGTCCCCAGGTACGCTTCGGTGGCAATAGCATCCTGCTGATAGCTCAGGTAATCGCCTGCATACGCCAGTAGCTCAACCAGCGCAATACCTTCGTCTGCAATGTTACGTTCCCTCCACTGGGGTATGAGCAGGTTGAGACGGTCCAGCATCAGCTGGCGGAAAGTGGCGTAATCCTTGGCCAGGTAGTTCAGCTCAGGCGCGGGCGGCGGCACCGGTGCACAGGAAAACTGTGGCTTGCAGTCAAAATCATTACCGCAAAGCACCTTAAAGGAAAAGTCTACCGAAGACAGTACGGGGTCGTATCCCGTGGGGGCGTCACTGTTAGCCGCATCTGCTACCAGGTGGAGAGTGTAGGTAGAAAAATCACCCGCTGCTTCCACCTGCACCACCAGGATCTTCGCCGCATCAGGATCAGGCGGCGAAGGCGGTGGCGAAAGTATCAGTCCTGTAGTGACCGATGTTACCTTAATATCTTTTATACGTTCACCGCCCGCAATCACCACGTTCTTTTCACTCAAACTGCCCGGTACAATATCCTTCAGGAAATGCACATACAGCGTGGTTTGCCGCAGCGGCAACGGATCTGCAGGATTATCCAGCACCTCCAGGAAATCAATGCCATTGATGGTGGGGTGTTCCATTACCTGGTTGCGCCGGGCGTCGTTACAGCAGAAGTATTCCATTATAATTAATAATGAAGAATGAAGAATGAAGAATTGCGGAAGGGGGCCCTGGTATGGTTGTGGTGGTAATTAGTAATTAATAATTAATAACTAAGAATTGCAAAGGGGTAACCCGATTAAGCGTGCATGTCAACGGGAGAATTGAGCAACGTTCTGTTCTCTTGTGCGGCGTATGGTGTATACTACCGTCACCTGCAAAGTGGCGTCGCGGCTCAATACCTGTACATCATTCACTTCTATCAGATCGCCCAGCCATTGCTGGAGTGCGCCCTGCACCAGGAACTGGGTGGTGATGGCCATTTCTTCGCCATTGGGCTCAAATACCAGCTGCAGCAAACCACTTCCAAAATCGGGATGATTTACCCGCTCACCGGGCGCCGTAAAGAGCACCTGCTCAATCAGGTCACGGATGTGGCGATCATTGCTTGTCTCCGCGGTATTACCCTTGTTATCAAACTGGTACGGAAATGCGATGTTCATCCTTTTAATTAATAATTAAAAATGAAGAATTAATGATTATAGAACAGGCGGCCGGCTAAATCCTTAATGTCCGTGCAATGAGTAATTAAGTACCAATCACCCTCGTCTGCGCCGCCAACACCATAAGCGGCGTCCCGTTCGGGGCACAAATGGCCTGGCTGTCCATCAGTAGAACGGGCATACCATTGGAGGTAACACGAACGGCGGCGACTACCCATTGTGCGGTTACACAGGGACTGGGCGCACCGGATACGTTGAAGGGGCAACCGGCTATGGTATAAGGAGCAGGTTGTGTTACAATCGGCATGCCGCCTACCAGCACCCGGGGATTGGGGGATGTAGGCATTGCCTGCCCTGCGTGCGCACATTGCACGGTTGCACCAACATGTAATAAAGGTCCGGGCATAAACTTCAAAATATTTAGGGCATGTTTGAAAGTTGGACGTTTGATAGTTTGAAGATTTAAAAGTTTGAAGGGGTGCTGAAAAGTTGCTGCGCCTTCAAACGCTTAAACTTTTAATCTTTCGATCAGGCGACTACCTCACTGTGATTCCTTCAAACTTTCAAACGCTTAAACGCTCAATCAGGCGGCAACCTCACCGGAACATCTTCAAACTTTCAAACCCACAAACGCTCAAACTTTCAAGCCCCCAAACTTCTAATCCCTCATGTAATTGCCAGCGCCCCATTGTTAATTGTCACAGCAGGGCCCACCATCGTAATGCTGGCGCCTTTACCGTTCTGGATATAGATACCGGTGTCGTTCACAATGATGGAAGCGCCGGTAGTGCTTTTCAGCATGATGCCACCAGTGGGGCCGGGCAGATCGCTGACCACCAGCGTATTCTGCGCCTGTGTCTGGAAAACGATGTTGGGTGAAGCAGGAACACCTGCCAGCGCCAGAGCGGGTATTTCTCCGGCAGAGCCCCAGAAGCATCCGGACCAGATGGGATAGTCTGGATTGCCGCCTTCAAATTCCACCCACACCAGTGAGCCGATGATGGGCACCACAAAAGCACCCATCTGGATACCAGCCAGCGGCACACAGGGCATTGCCCAGCTGGAGATGCCCAGGCCCAGCACATCGGGTACCTGCACCAGCAGCCTCGCTTTCTGCATGGGATCTATATTATTGAGCACTGTACCGCGATGCTTGCCGTAAAACTTTCTTTCTGTTGACTCATTCATAACATATATCATTGATCATGACGGAACCGCAGGTACTGTAGGCAGTAATCCGTTCCGCGTGATGGTAAAGTCCTGTGTGTATTTCCCCCGCTCTATCTTGTGCTTTACCTGCTTTACAAAGTAAAGGCCGTCAAAGGCAAGTCCAGCGCCCCGCACACCCACCAGCGCCCTTGCTTTCAGTATATGACCATACCGCAGCACATTGAGCGACCCGGTACCCGTCACCGCATCTGCAGAGCGGGCCGCTTCCGCCAGTCCTAACGCCACCGCCTGCACGGGATTCAGGCTGGCCGTATCGGGCAGCATGGGGAAATTAACGGGTATGGGCGGTAATGCAGCCAGCGGCGGGTTCAGCGGACCGATATCCGGTATCGGAATAGGGATGGCCGTATGCGCTTCCTCTATCTGTATGAAAACAATCGGCATTGATTTGGAAGCGCCGTTGAAGCTGAAATTGAGCGACTCCACATTCGTATGTGCATCCATGTTAATGTTCAGCGCAGGCTGCGGGATGCCTACTTTTATTTCAGGCCCCCAGTAAGCGATGTTCATACCCGGCGCAGGGCCCGGCTCTATATAGAACACATACCCTACTGCCCGCGCCAGCTCATTGATATATTCAAGGTCTTTTCCCCTGTGTGTGGGTATACGCTGCGTAGGCACAGGTACATCTGTAAACAGGCTGGGGATCACCAGGGGCACCATCCCGAACATGGCATACTTCGCGATGATCAGCGCCACCCTCGCCTCCGGCGGCATACAGGGATAGGGAAACCCGGTGAAGTCAACATAGTTCATTACACTGGTAAGGTCTGATCCGGTAACGGTAAAGGTAGACTGCCCGGTTTGTATGTTGGGCGTAAGCTGGTGGTTCACCACCATTCCATCCATCAGTACATGCGGCGTACCATTTACGGTAACCATGATGATCACCCGGATAAAAGGGCCCACCTGTCCCAGTAAGAGCAGCAGCGTATTCAGGGGCGACTTGCTGCTGAAGTTAAAGATCAGCTGGAAACCGCTTTCTCCGCCGGCAGTTGTGGTGGCTTCCACGCTGGTGAGCGCGTCCACCACTTCTTTGGGAACAGGCACCGGTACTACCGGGCCGATCAGCAGGTTCAGGGTTACTTTTCCTTTCAGCATATCAGAATCCGGTCAGGTTTTCCGGTTGGGTGATGCGGAGCCGGGCGCCTATGTCGTCTGTCAGCGCCTCGGGTTTAATGGCGTTATTGGCATCCGCGATCTGCCAGAACTGTTCGGGATTGCCGATCTGTGTGGCGGCAATATTATCCAGGCGGTCGCCTTCTCTCACCACGTATTCCTGCAACAGCACAAACCTGTCGGCCGCAGGCACCATACGGCGCCGCAGGTAAATGATGTTCCTGCCGTTGGCTTCTTCGATGGTGGCGGTACCCGTGCGGTAATACCGGCTGGTAACCGGGAAATTGTTTACCGGCAGGTTGCCCGCCTGCAGCAGGTTTTGTAATAACTGCGTATTCATGGTATAACGTTTATGCCTAATTCACTGAGGTTGCCGGATGCGAACATTCCTGCCAGGCGTTCCTTGTTCTGATGATAGCTCATGAACAGGCTGCCGCCCTTATGATCAAAGCCCAGATCGTCTACGCTCAGTACCCGCATTCCCAGGCTCACTTTGGCGCGGATGGGGTTCAGGTTCACATCAAAAGCTTCTTCGGTAATGCTGAAATCTGTAATGCGCACCGGCAGTATACGGTGCTTGTTCCAGATAAAAAGCGTGAGCGCCGACTCCATGAAAGCGATCTCCAAAGCGCCCAGGTTCGCCATGCTGTTATTAGACAACAGCTGCGCGCTTTTGGGATAGATGATGGTTTCCAGCGCGGCCAGCTGCGGCTGTATGCCTGCTTTCACGGTAACGGCATCGGCTGTCTGCAGTTGGTCCGTAGCGTCTATCTCCGCATCCAGCTTCAGCGTCTCCACCGGCGGACCCGTAAGCCGCAATGGCTGCGAACGGTTGTTGGAATCATTGCTGATGCTCTGTACCTGCAAGGTACGGGTAAGCGTATCGGGGTTGTATTGCAGGGTGATGATCCGCTCTACGGCAGAAGTGTCTGCATTGATCAGCACAATGCCGCCCTTTATCAAATGTGGTGAGCCAGAGAACATGCGTTAAAACGTTTGAAAGTTTGAACATTTGAACGTTTGTTGGTTTGAGCGTCTGAAAGTTTCAAGGTGTCTCTATCTGTCAGGATACTTTCAGACGCTCAAACTTTCAAACCCGTAAAGACAGTATTCGCGATTTGCTGGCCTACAACGTTGGGAGTTGCATGAGGCGCATGCTGAAAACTGCCGGCATCCAGTGAGGGCACGGCCCCGCCGGAAGACAAGCCCGGGGGCAGCCCCTGCTCTGTGAACAGGCGGCTCAGCTCCTGCTGTACGGCCAGGCCTATACGCTGGCGGTCGCCCGGCAGAAAGCCGTGCAGCACCAGCTCTTCAATGTGTAATTCTATGTTGGGAGGTGTTACCATGTGCCCAGTTCTGCGTTGATCAATGGTTTTTCCAGCTTGTTATATTCGCTGCGTGCCGCGCGTGAAATGTGCGACATATCTACCGGCCGGCCTTCATCTGCCGCAATAAAAGCGGCATTCATGGCAATGTTGCGGATATTGCCGCCGGCGATGTTGAGGCGCGCCAGCTTATCCAGCTGCAGATCCCCCAGCGGGGTGCTGGCAGGAAAAGCGCGTCGCCAGATCTCTGCACGTTGTGCCGCATCGGGAAAAGGAAATTGTACAATGAAACGGATGCGGCGCATCCACGCCTTATCCATGGTACTCTTCATATTGGTGGTAAGGATGGCCAGCCCGCGGTATGCCTCCATGCGCTGCAGCAGGTAGCTCACTTCTATGTTGGCATAACGGTCATGACTATCCCGCACTTCACTTCTTTTACCAAACAGCGCATCTGCTTCATCAAACAAAAGAATGGCGCCGCCATCTTCTGCCGCATCGAAGATCTGTTTAAGGTTCTTTTCTGTTTCGCCTACATATTTGTTGATCACCTGGCTGAGGTCTACCCGGTAAAGGTCCAGCTCCAGCTCCCTGGCCAGCACTTCCGAGGCCATGGTCTTACCGGTGCCGCTCTCACCCGAGAACAGGGCGGTGATGCCCAGCCCGCGCGAACTGCGGGACGCAAAGCCCCACTCCTGGTACACCTTGTTACGCTGCTTCACCTGCATGGCAATCTCTTTCAGCAGCTCTTTCTGTATGGCCGGCAGCACGATATCCTCCCAGCCTGCAGCCGGTTCAATACGTTGCGCCAGTTCATCAATATACGGACGCGTATGTTTGCAGCAGCTTTTCCAGAGCAGGGGAAAGAGCTGCGCCTGGTCATTGCCTTCGGGCAGCTGTGCCAGGGCGGCTGCCCCGGCAGTGCTGATAGTGCGGGCGCTCAGGTTAAACTGCGCCACGATCCTTTCCATCTGCCCGTTCAATACAAGGCCGGCTTCACCCAGGTGGGCCATCCACAAGGTAGCCTGCTCCTGTGAAGTGGGCTTTATAATATCAGCGGCCAGCTTTTCCCTCCTGGTTTTAGGCCCCGCCTGCCCGGTGCTGATAATAACAATACCCTGTACATGCTCAATAAAACTGTTCACCGCCTGTACACGCAGCCTGTCGGTTGTGTCCAGTGTGGTATAATCCAGGAAGATGGCACAGGCTTTTAATGCCGCTTCCCGGCTCCACAACCGCGTCAGCTCATTGATATCGCGGGCGCCGGATGGAATGGCGTACACCGGGATCGTGTAAAGGTACATGCCCAGCCGCGAGGCAATATAGCCTGCAATCGCTTCCTTATCTGCATGATTGTCGCCTCCCAGCTGGATCAGCGGCAGCACGCCGGGCGAAAAATGCTGCGAATAATTATGCAGGATGCGGTTGGCCAGCTCCATATGCGAAGGCGCCAGGCTTTTCTCCGCCACCGCAGATTCTACCAGTCCGGATAAACGTTCGTCAAGATGATGCACGCCGGTGAGATAGTGCAGGATCTGCTCATCGATCTTCAGCGGACTTTTAGACACCAGCTGATCGTTCAGCAATTCTATCAGCCGCCAGTAGCGCAGGGGCGCATTGGGTGATAAGGCGCTCCAGTGCGCTTCCGGCAACACGCCCAGCGCAAGGCCGAATGAAGGCAGCACCAGTGAGGGGTTGCCGTGCAGTCCTGCTATCAATGCTGCCAGGCTGCTGTCCAGCTCTGCTCCTGCGCAAAGCAGCAGGATATTCTTTTCAAAGGCTGAAAGGCCCAGTACTTTTACAAGGGTATCCAGCGCCGCCGTATCGGGCATCTGCTCCGCCGCTTCTTCCAGCTCATTTAAAGCCTGCTCCAGCCGTATCTGCCGGGCCATATCTTCCTGTGCACCGGCATCCGGCGCGGGATTGTACAGCTCCAGCGCCAACCTGGCCAGGCGAACGGATGCCATCAGGTAACGCTGGTTGGCCTCATGCCATGTGATGGAAGCGGCACTCATGGTATCGTGATCACGGGTGAATTATAATGACCATTGGGAGCAGTCCCCAGCGGACTTTCGGCTCCGTCTACCTGTATACGCACCAGGTAGGTGCCCGCCCTCACACCGGAAATGGGCATATTGACAATATCGGTCGAGCCGGGCGGACTTAATACCGCAGACATCTGCAGCTGGAAACTGTAGGCCCGCGGCGGTACGCCGGGATCAGGCGGGTTCAGCTCATTCAGCAACAGGATAATGCGCTGGGTATCGGTCACATCCGGGCTCACCTGCAAACGCACAGTGGCAGACCGGGGAGCGTTACCTGCACCGGTGACATTCAGCACCTGGCTGGATACGATACGCGGACTCAATACAAAGGCTTCCGAACGGGAAGCAACACCCGTATGCGGCTCCAATGGAGAGCCCATTAATGTTGGATGCACTACCTGTATACCGTGCACGCCCGCCGGCAAGGCTGCCGGCAATGTAAACGTGATGGAAGTATCGCTGATGTCTGCTACAGCCGGCGTTACTTCTATGCCGCCTACGTTGACGAGCACAATATCATTTTTGAACTGGTAGCCCTGTAATACGATCCGGTATCCGGACAATATCTTCTGGTCAAACAGCACAGGCGCCGCAGGCCCTGATTGTGCGCCTACTTTGGTGATCACCGGTTGTTTAAAGGGTATCACATAAATATTGCGGGACTGAACAGGCAACGCTGTTTTGGTAGAGCGCTGGCTTTCTATCAGCACCACGGAAATATGGTAGGCTGCAGTGGGCCTGTATTTGGCGCCGAAGGCGGTCCACAGTTTCGAGAGCTCTTCCAGGTTCATTTCCTCCGGGCTGATCTTGATCTGCTCTACCTGGTCTGCCAGGTTGGAAGTAGACAGCGCCCTGAGTGAAAGCGGCAAATCGCCGGTGTTCACCCCTCCCACCGGCGGTGTTAATGATCTGCGGATGGCATCGCGGGATAGTACCGCCGTTTCATGCAGCAGCTGCATACCGTGCCCCAGCAGTATTTCCATGTGCAATTCACTGCTGCCGTAGGCAGACAATACATAGTGCAGGTCCAGCGCCAGTGGCGGATTACCGGTACGTGTACCGGAAGCGTCAAATGCAGGAAAGCCGCTGTTACGCCAGCCCGCATTGGTTGTAGCCTGGTACATGAACAGGTTCAGCTGGGTTTGTTCATTGCTGGTGCTGGTATCAATACGATCCGGCGGCAGGGCGGTTACCAGTACGGTAGAGCCGATGACGCCCGTTACATCACGATTGATCAATCCGTCGTTCAGCAGGTCTTTCAATACCTGTGTTACTGATGCTATGGCAAGCGCCGTGCTCATGATGTACCTCCGCTTCTTTTTTTGAGAAAGTCGTCCAGCGACATGGCCGCTTTGTTAGCCGTGCCGTTCTTTACCGCTGCAGGCTGCGTTTGCGCCCTTACATCTATGCGGCCTATGGAAACCTTGATCACCTGCTGTGGCGCCTGGGCCGCAGCGGAAAAAGGTGCTGTGCGTTGCTGCTGGCGGCCGGCAGAAAAATGGTGCAGCCACTGCGGCGATCCCGTATCCCCGTTCCCGTTAGGCAACGGCGCCACCGTAAGCGGTTGCCCGGGTGGCCCCACCTGGAAATAAAGCGAACGGACGCCGGCGGTTTGCGTATATGCATGGGGGGGAGACGGTGTACCGGTTGCAGCACCTTCAGCTGAAGCATGCATTTCAAAATGATTGTTCACTGTTCCCCCGGCGGGCATTGTACCAGGATAGTGCTCAGCTCCTGCCTGCTGCCTTTGCGCAGGATGCTGCCTGCCATTATTTACAGGAGGCGCTGCTACCGGTGTTTGTGCTGCCGGAGCTGCTGTAGAAGCAGGCGGCGCTGCAGCAGCAGGTGTAAACAATGACAGCAAGGTTTCCGGTGGCGCTATGGTGTTGTTGGCCACGGGCGCTGTAAGCGGCTCATCTTTTGGCTGCTGTGGTGCAGGTGGCGCGGCTATATGTCCCTGCTGCCCTTCAGGTATGCCAGCTGCTGCCGCAGGAGAGGGTTCAGCCAGCGGGGGCATTTGCTCCCCGGGCCAGGCGGGGATGGTGTCCGTGGCGGCGCCAGGTTGTGGTTCAAACCTGCCTCGCAGGCGGGGCATTACATAGCTGGCAGCACTGGTATGCCGGGCTATCAGGTTGCCGATGAAGTTAGCCATGATCAGATCATTTCCAGGTAGAGCTGGCGGCGTTGCGCGCTCATGTTCAGTATTTCTTTTTCAGACCAGCCGAAGGCGCTTGCCAGCAGCCCTACTTCCTGCAGCAGGCGCAAAGCCCATTGATGCACTTCCGCCCACAGGTAGCTGGCAATATCAAACAGCGCTTCCCACTGATGCCCGCAGGCCGGGCAGTTTAACAGCATCCGTATATCCGCCTGCGGATCTTCCTCGCTCATACGCTGCATCAGCGCGGCCGCCACCTGCTCCGGCAAAGCCGGTTCCGCGGCGGGTTGCACCTCCAGTATACAACGTTGCAACAGCGCTTCCGCATTCGTATAGGCGGCGCAGATATCCAGCGTGTTGGGCAGGCGGTAGCGGATGGTGTAGCCCGCCGTTTCCAGGGATCGTGCCGCAGGTACATCTGCCTGCAAACAGGATTGCAGGCGCAGCTGTTGTACAGCGCTCTCCCATTCTACCTTTTCGGCGCAATGCGGACAATAAGCGATGTTCAGCAGGCGGGAGCCGAAGATCCATTCGCGCAGCTGCAACAGGCGCGCATCCCGCTCGCCAATACTCAGCGAAGCGATCTGCTCCGGATCAACCCCGCAGGCTGTAGACAACAGCCGCAGCATCCTGTCCAGCAATGATTGCTGCAAACCACTTTCCCAGTGGTCGATCAATTCGGTGGCAGTAAGAGGGCGCATGGCGGGTAAGCTTTTGGCTGTCAGCTAACAGCTACTCCTCACGGTTCTGTGAACGAAGGCTCACTGGGTTCCGTTACTTCATAATCACGTTCCCATCCTTCATTCTCCAGTTTAATGTTTTGTATGGCCACGGCATTGGCATTCGCGTCAAGGTCTGGCAGCGCCTGGTATTCGGATACCCAGCAGCGGAACACCTTGTAAGCAATGGCCAGCTGCCCGGCTTCATTATACAGTTCGATGATGATATCTTTCCTGAAATCTTTCAGGGATACTTCAGCGCCCAGGCCTGATCCGAAGTTCCAGACCTTGTTGGCCCATTTTTCGAACTCCTGGTCGTGCGTAACACCTCGTTCCAGTGAAATGGCCTCAAACTCTGTACGGCCGGGTGATTTGCGGCTGCTGCTGGGGTCTCCCCCTTCGCGGTGCTTCACCACTTCGGTCGTTTTTTTGAGACCGCCTACTTTACTGATGCCGGCTACATAGCGGCCTTCCCATTTTACCCGGAACTTGAAATTCTTGTACGGGTCAAAGCGTTGCGTGTTTACGGTAAACTGTGCCATGATAGTTAGTTTTCAATTTTACCTGCCAGCTGCTGGATCTTGATGATCACAAATTCGGCAGGCTTCAATGGTGCAAAACCTACAAGGATGTTCACGATGCCCTGGTTGATATCATTCTGCGTGGTTGTTTCCTTATCGCATTTTACCAGGTAGGCATCTCGGGGCGTAGTGCCCTGGAAGGCGCCCTGGCGGAACAGGTTATGCATGAATGCGCCGATATTCAATCTGATCTGCGCCCATAAGGGTTCATCATTGGGCTCGAATACTACCCACTGCGTACCTCTGAATAAACTTTCTTCAATATAGAGGGCCGTGCGGCGAACAGCGATATACTTGTATTCGTCCGCCAGCTGGTCTGCGCCCCGCAGGGTGCGTGCCCCCCATACTACCCTGCCCGTAATGGGGAAGGCACGGAGACAGTTAATACCCAGGGGATTCAGCTGGCCATTCTCCTGGTCGTTCAGGTTCACCTGTAAACCCTGTATGCCGTTGATACCTGCGTCGATACCTGCGGGCGATTTCCATACCCCGCGGTTGGTATCTGTCTGCGCCATAATACCGGCAATAATGCCGCTGGGCACAAAAGTATCTATCTGGTTCTGCCGGGCGGGGTCGGGCTTGCGCACTCTCGGGAAATAGAGCGCTGCATTGCGGGCAGCCGTACCGGAGAGCCCCAGGGTGGATAGTCCCGCAATGGCGTTAGACACGGCGCTGGTGGGAACGGATGCCCAGGCCAGGGGCGGATCTACCAGCAGCATCGCACGTTTGTCTACACAGAGCTCCAGGGCTTTCTGGTAAGTGGAAGCGCTGGTATCTGATGTACGCGTAGGCGGCGGTATGCTCAGGAGGTTGAACAGATCGGCATTGCGCAGCGCATAGATACCTGTTTTCAGGCTTTCGCTGCCTTCATATTCAGCCGGTGTAAGATCGTCGCCATCATCCCCGCCGGTAGCGGTGATGGGGGTGGTGGTCTCCGCCGGTCGTACAGTGGGCACGATCCAGTCGCCGCTGCCGTCTTTTTCTACACCCACACGGGCAGAATGCTGTTCCAGCACACGGGGCAGGAAACGCACATCAGCCGCCTGCAGCGATACATTGAGATACTCTTCCACTTTCACCTTGTTCTCATAGATGATCAGGTTGAAATGAGTGGTATCCGGCACCACGGGAGATGCAGGGGGTGCGGTAGGATCCTGTGTGTTGTAGTTAACGGCAGCGCTGAGGTTATTACCCCAAAGCCCCGGACTGGCCGCTTTCAGGTTCAGGAAGTCGCCCATGGGGCTTAGGGTGCCGGGCAGCGGTATGGTAGCAATATCGGCGCCGTTTACAATGCGCACGATGATGGCCTGGCTGCCGCCGTTGAGGTAGAAGTCCTGCACAGCATAGCTCATCGTACTATCTACCCATAGCCCGCCAAACAGGCGTTCATAGTCGCCGAAGCTATTGATGATGACAGGCTCATTCACAGGCCCGCTCAATGCGCGGCCAACAAAGGCGGTTACTGAAGTAGCCACACCGGTGATCGTTCGCACGCCACTGGGCAGTTCTTCAATATACACGCCAGGATAAGTTGGTTGAACTGGCATAATAAAAATTTGTTTGTGGTTAAGTGTTAGCGTTAAGCTGTTAGCAGCCGGTCATTAGCGGTTAGCAGGTAAGACAGCAACTTTTATCACTGCCTGTACTAACAGCTAATAACTAACAGCTAACTGCTTCCATAAGATACTCTTGTGGTAGATTAAGCAGAATGCTGCGCTGCAGGAGATCAATGCGCACCAGTATCTTTTCTTTCCCCTTGTATTGCACTACCTCGCAGGCAAAACCGGTAAACGGCCCCTCACGGATGAGCAGGCATTTACCCGACTGGAAATACTCAGCGGTCACCTCTATCTCCTGTCCTTTGTTGACAATAAAACGGATATGATCAATAACGGCAGCACTTACCCTTGCAATTTCATTGCCTGACTTCACGTAATACAATACACCGTCAATGTCAAGGCTGTCGACATAGTGATGATCATTCTTCAGATGTACGAAAACATAAGAGGGGAACAGGGGAGCATCGATGTACTTTTTACGGTCGGACCATTTACGGAGCGATTTGACAGTTGGTAAAAAGGCATCAACGGCTAGTTTTGAAAGCTGTTCCGTTACCTTTTTCTCATGGCGCGGCTTGGTATAGATCACACGCCATCCGGCTTGGAAATCTGTCATGGGGTTTCAATCTAACAGGTAAAAAGATAAAGCTTGCGCTATCGTAAGTCACATTCTCACGATTTCGGCAAAAGCAAAAAGATAATTAACAAGCTGAAGCTTTGTACGGTTCTTCTTTAATCTGGTGCCAGTCTTTAAAAGAAAAAAGTCCTTGCCATTCGATTGGGGTCAAAAAAGAATTGTTGTTGGAAGTATTTGAGATTAACTATTCAATAGCAAATTAGTAAAAAAAATTAAATTTTCAATATTCAAATAAAAAATACTTCATTATTAATTGGCGGATGTCAGGCGCTATATCACTGTAAAACGGGCTTTATTTTTTTGCTGGCTTAACAAAAAAATAATAATTTCATAACCTGAATTTGCAGCGGTAAGCAAGCACCACAATTTTCCAACCATTCCTCTGAAGCACCGCCTGGTACAATTTTAAAGTATGTTATTCCACGATTTTTACCCCTATGGCGGCTATGACGAGATATATGTCACTATCCCTGGCGCACATTAAAAGAACGGCAAGCAGGTTTACCAGCTGGTACCTGATATTCTGCGCCTTATTTTTGTTCCTGCGATGTGCAGCCATGATCTATGACAGGATGCTGCACGGCCGCCTGCCCGCCTGGTGGGACGTATGGCTTGCCGGTATCGCAAAAGATATGATTTTCCTCATGACCCTGGGCGCCTGGGCGTTCCTGGGGCATTTGCTCCTTTCCCTGTTCAGCCAAAAACTGGCACAGCGCATCAGTATTATTACCGCCATTCTTTTCTGCCTTTTGCATATCATCCTCACACAGTATTTTCTTACCACGCTCACCATGCTGGGCTCAGATCTCTGGTATTATTCCGGGCAGGACATCTGGCAAACCGTTTCCGCCGCCAACATCCGGGCCCTGGCCGCGATAGGATTGCTGGCCATGATCATACTGGTGGTATGGAGCCTCACAAAACTGCCCCGCAGCATACATCCCGCCCCGGCACTGGGTATCAGCATCATTGTGCTCTCAGGCCTGGCCGAAATATTCAACCTCGCCTACCGCTCGCAGAACTGGCGCAGCGAAAGCTCTGAATATGGCAATAGCCTCAGTAATAATACCTCCTACTATTTTTACCAGCAAAGCCTCGATCACTTCTTTCCTTCAGCAGCAGAAATGAATACCTACGCCGATAGTAATATGCTGAATGAACGGGACGAGCTTAACAGCAGTATAGACTACTTTAATTATACAGATGAAGCGCGCTATCCTTTCCTGCATAGCGATGAAACAAAGGATGTATTATCTCCCTTCCTCCGCAGGAATGGCACTAAACCTAATATCGTGATCATACTGCTGGAAGGCGTAGGTAGGGCTTATTCCAACGATGGCGCTTACCTGGGCAGCTTTACCCCTTTCATGGATTCGCTGTCAAAGCACTCCCTCTACTGGGAGAACTTCCTCAGCTCCGCCGGCCGCACCTTTGCCGTACTGCCTTCCACACTGGCCTCCGTGCCGTTTGGCAAAACAGGTTTTACCGAGATGGGGGACCGCATGCCGCCACATCTGAGCCTCTTAAGCCTGCTGAAATACAACGGGTACAAAACATCCTTTTACTATGGCGGCGATGCGCAGTTCGATAACATGGCCGGATTCCTGCAGCGCAATGCCATCGGTCATATTTACGACATGCAGTCTTTCCCCGGAAGTTACAGCAAGCTGCCCGCCAACCCGCTGGGACTTTGCTGGGGCTATGGCGACAAAGAACTATACCGCTTCTACTTCTCCACGCTGCATGAAGAAGATACCCCTTATTGCCGGGTGTTGCTTACCGTTACTTCCCATGAACCTTTCCTGGTGCCGGAACAGGAAAAGTACCTGGACCGTTTTGAACATCGGATGAATGAGCTGCGTCTTGACAAAGCCAGTAAAGAAATAGCGCGCGACTTTAAACTGAAATATGCCAGCATCCTTTTTGCAGATGATGCGCTGCGGGATTTTTTCAGGTACTATGCCCGGCGCCCGGATTATCATAATACCATCTTTGTGGTTACCGGCGATCACCGCATGCCGGAGATACCCATGAATGATAAGCTGGACCGTTACCGCGTGCCTTTCCTGATCTACTCCCCGCTGCTGCAGCGAAGCGCTAAATTCGCTTCGGTATCCTCACATTTTGATGTTACACCCAGTTTACTGCGCCTGTTGCAGACACAATACCAGCTGCAGCTGCCCTCACTGGTTTCGTGGGTAGGCAGCGGACTGGATACCGGCTACACTTTCCGCAACCGGAAAGCCTATCCGTTTATGCAGAGCAAACGTTTTATGATAGACTTCATCCAGGGAGAACATATGATCGTTGGGAACGACCTGTTCAGCGTTGATGCACAAATGCGCCTCACTCCTGTTGTGGACCGCTATAAAATGGGACAGCTGCAACGAAGATTTGAAAAGTTCAAACGCAAGAACCGCCAGATAACAGCCGGCGCCAGGCTGCTGCCCGATTCTGTTTACCAGCGGTATTTTCCACGTTAGCACAGTACACGTGACCGTCTTATCGCGGTTGTCTGAAAGGCCGTATTGATGGCTCTGTCCACCTCCCCTGCATCACTTAAAATAGCAGAAAATCTTCCGTTAACATTTCGGAAGATGAAATTGCCCTATATTTAACCCTGTCAAAATAGCCATACATTTCGAGCCTGCAGATCATCTCAAAAAACATTCCCATTATGAATAACACGCACTACATATTCTAACCTTAACCCAATTGTCACCACAACTCAAAAAAACATTGTATGAAACACCTTAATGGCATGCTGAATATCAGCAAAAGCCAGACCGGGCTGGCTTACTTCCCCGATCATGCGGTCTATTGTACCTATTACATCAAAGCGTATGATATGTCTGCCCATTCGCTGTGGCAAAACCTGGCGCGGCAGCTGGACCAGGCTTGTAAAGCCAAAGATTATAAAACAGTAGTGATCCTGGGCGCAGGCTTCGATTGCTGGACAGCCTGGAGCCAGTTGCTCAGCTACCCCCTGCCCGAAGGCATGGGCACTAAAAGCGCGCTGGAAGAACATGCCCTGTTCCTGGGCAACAGCGGCGGCGATCTCTGGTTCCACGTTAAATCAGACAGCAAACATGACGCCGCCGCATTGTCTGACCTGATCAGGAACGCCATGCAAACCATTATCAGTCAGCCGCCACTGATCGTTCCCGCCGAAAAAAGATACAACGGCAAAGTGTTCGGCGGCAGGTTCATTGACGGACTGGAAAACCCCGCAGACCTGGAAGACCTTTCGCGCCGCGTAGTGATCGGCATGGAAGATCCGGAGAACGTTGGCGGCGCATTCCTCATCTCACAGCAGTTTGAACATGACTGGGATAAACTCAATGCCATGAGCGAACTGCAGAAACAGAACATGATAGGCCGCGACCGCGAAGACCGCCTTGTACCCATGGAAGATCAGTCCAGCCATATCAAACGCGTTCGCCAGCTGGACCAGGATCGTGTGAACTTCCGCCTGGTACGACAGGCCCTCCCCTACGGACATAAAGCAGATAATAAAGCGAATGAACAGGGCGTATTCTTTGCCGGCTATGCAAAGGCCACCCATGTGTTCGACAAGATCCTCTCCGGCATTGCAGGCCACCAGAAAGGCTTTGTGCAGGATCAGCTTTTCAGCGTTACCCGCAGCGTCGCGGGCTCTTACTGGTATGTACCCAGCCGCGAACAGTGCGGACTGGGTGAAGACCACCACGAAGGCAATGACCAGGTGACGATGAACGAATACTTCAACGTCCGCAGTAAGAACGGGTACATGTTCTATAACGCGCGGGACTACCAGCACAAGATCCGCACCTCTAAACTAACGGAAGACTGCCCGCTGAGCGACCGCATACTGATCCTGCTCAACAAACAGTTCTCCCGCTGGCAGGACACCTGGTATAAAAAACGGGAAACCCCACCCCTGGGCCACCTCAGGGATTATCTCAGCGAAGCAGACAAATACCTGCTGGATGCCCCGGTAGTGCTGCGTAAAGGCATGGCCACCAAGATCAGTCTCTCCCAGGTGCTGGTAAGCCGTGAATATGCCAAAAGAGCCAACCTGATGCGCATAGACCCCGACGAGATCATTGTAGGTAACATGCCCCAGCTCTCACTGGGCATCGGCGCACAGGTAATGGAATACCTGAACGACACCGAGCGCATGACAGGCTTCTTTGCCACCCTCAATGAATACTCCGCCACCGGTCACAATGCACCGGGATACCCCTTCCTGCTGGCTAACGGCATAGACGCCGTCAAAGACATGTTTGCCGGTAAGATCGGCAGCGCTACCGGTGATGCCAGGGATTTTTACCAGGCAGTGGTATGGTCGCTCGAAGGCCTCTCCGCTTTCATTAACGCCTATGTAGACCTGGCCATACAAATGACCCTGCAGGAAGATCTGTATACCCCGGCGGAGATCGCCAACCTGAAAGCCATTGCCGTACGCATGCGCAACATCGCCCATAAAAAACCGGCCTCCTTCCTGGAAGGACTGCAGCTGGTGTTCATCACCAATTGCGCCTTCCACCAAACCGGTGAGCCCATGTCTATCGGCAGGCTGGATCAGCAGCTGATAGATCTCTATACGGAAGATATCAAACAGGGCAGGCTGAATAAAGAGGCTGCACAGGAAATGATAGATGCCTTCTGGCTGAAGATGGACGAAACCGTATTGTATAACTATAACCACCTGAACGATTACCTTAACTACGGCACCGGCGCCGTTTTCTATTCCGCCGGTAATTTTCCGCAGGGCGCCGCTATCAACCAGTGGGTGCAGCAGCTCACCGTGGGCGGCTATAAAGCCAATAACGCTGCCGAACCGGAAGACGCCTCCAACGATATTACCCTGTTCTGCCTGCGCGCCGCACGCCGGCTGCCTTTGAATGCGCCCTGCCTTTCACTGCGCGTACATAAAAAAATGAGTGACGAGCTGTTTGAAGAAGCCGCCAAGGCTATCCTCAGCGGCGGCGCCCACCCTATCATGCTGAATGACGATAAGCTGGTGCCTGCGCTCAGCGCCTGTGGTCCGCTGACACCGGAGGATGCCCGCGACTATACCTGCGATGGTTGCTTTGAACCCATCATCGTAGGCAAAACGGAATGGGCCTTCAGCTATGTCACCATTTTGCCGATGGTAGATTATGCCATGAACCAGGGTTGTAATATACAGGGCGCCGGACCTATTGACCTGCGCGGACTGAAGCTGTCCTGGAACTCTCCCCCGCCCGAAGAGATCCCCAGCTTTGAAAAGTTTATGGAGATATGCTACACCCACTGGAGATGGGCCATGAACGCCTTCTTCAACTCACTGATGAACGGCTACGGCGATCTCTGGGCCTATTGCCCCAGCCCCCTGTTCTCCGCCTTCCTGGACGACTCTCTCGAAACAGGGCGTGATCTCACCAACGGCGGTGCGCGCTATCACATTGTAGCACCCATGATGTGCGGCATTGTCAACACCATCAATTCACTCTATTCCGTAAAGAAGCTGGTATATGAAGAAAAAAGCGCCCGCTGCTCATTACCGCAGCTGCTCCTGGCCCTGCAATGCAACTGGGGCAATGATATGATCCAGCCCTTCTACACCACCATCGAAGGCAGCCTGCGCAGGGATGAAGACGCCATCTTCTTTAAAGAGCTGCGGCAGCACGCCTTACAGCTGCCCAAGTTTGGCGTGAATGCGGATGATGCGCTGCGCGAATTTGCCACCTCCTTTGTAGCAAAATGCGTGGAGATCATACATGACTGCTTCAACAATCCGTTGCCGGTGATCAAAGCAGGCTATGAAAGGATCAAACAAAAATATGGCAGTCCCGAACGGCCCTTTGCCTTTACCATCACACCCGGTGTGGGCACCTTTGAAGACAATGTGGGTCTGGGCATGGGGATTGGCGCCACAGCAGACGGAAGGCTGAACGGACAGCCCATTGCAGATGATTGCTGCGCCGTTCCATGGCCTGCAGACCTGCCGCTGAACACACAGACCAGCAATGCTTTTGTATCCCTGCACGACTGGAACGTGGAGCCCATCAACCACGGCATTGCCAATGCCGCGCCCATTGATCTGAATATACGGGAAGACTGGCCCCTGGATAAACTGAAAGCGCTGATCCACGATTTTGCGCACAGCAAAACCGGGTCTAATATGATCACCATTACCTGCGCTGACCCGGAAACCTACCAGGGCGCTGCCAAATTCCCTGAACGCTATGACCTGGTAAGAAGCAGAATGGGCGGCTGGACAGAGTTCTATGTAGCCATGTTCGATTTTCATCAGCAGTCCATACTCAGAAGACCGTATTATACGTGGGAATAAATATCACGAATAACCTTCCGGGGATCCTGCATCCCTGGAAGGTTAATTAGTATATTTACTGCCAAAATTTTAACGTATGCAACATGCTAAACCGCTTATTTGCCTGGCAATCATCTCCCTGGCAGTACTATCCTGCAGTAACCCCGAAGCCGGTACGAAAAACACAGGCAACAACGCCTATTTCAGCCCGGCAGACAGCGGCGTGCAAACAGGCGGCGTACAGGTAATACCCATCACCACGCCTAAAGGCACGTTCAATGTATGGACCAAGCACATTGGCAATAACCCGAAAGCAAAAGTATTACTGCTGACCGGCGGCCCGGGCGCCAGCCATGAATATGTGGAGTGCTTTGAAAGCTTCTTCCCGAAAGAAGGCATTGAATTCATCTACTACGATCAGTTAGGCACCGGCTATTCTGATGACCCGAAAGACACCTCCCTTTTTGACCTTGCCCGCTGCGTAGATGAAGTGGAACAGGTACGCAAGGCCCTGCACCTGGATAAAGACAATTTCTATGTATTAGGCCATTCCTGGGGCGGCATCCTGGCCATGGAATACGCCCTGAAATACCAGCAGCACCTGAAAGGCCTGATCATCTCCAACATGATGGCCAGCGCCGACGATTATAACCGCTATGCCGATGAGGTGCTGGCAAAACAACTGGACCCCAGGGTACTGGACACTATCCGCCGGATAGAGCAGAAAGGTGATTTTGAGAATCCCAGGTATATGGAGCTGCTGATGACGCATTTCTATTCAAAGTTCATCTGCCGCCTGCCCGCCTGGCCGGAGCCGCTGGCGCGCTCCATGAGCCGCTTAAACCAGCCTTTCTACGTAACCATGCAGGGGCCCAGTGAATTCGGCCTTTCCGGTAAACTGGAGGGATGGAATGTAAAAGATAAACTCTCTACCATCACCGTACCTACCCTCAGCATCGGCGGTAATTACGATACGATGGATCCCGAGCACATGAAATGGATCGCCGGGCAGGTAAAAAATGGTACCTTCCTGCTTTGCCCCAACGGCAGCCATATGAGTATGTATGATGATCAACTGGTGTACATGGATGGCGTGATCTCGTTTATAAAGAAGACGGAATAAGCTAACAGCTGTTAGCTGCTCATAACACCAGTGTCATGATAGCATGCGGCAGGCTGGCTACTTCAGCGGCTTTGCCTTTGATCCACAGGTGGAAGGGCAAACGCTGTGCAGTGGGGTTCATCACCACCACGACAATGCTGCTGTCTGTATTCCGGAAAGCGGTGGCTTCCAGGAAAGAGCGGCTGCTGGAAGCGGCAATACGCTGCGCACCGGGACGGATGAACTTAGAGAAGTGACCGATGTACCAGTAGGCATTGGTGTAGATCAGCTTACCGGTTTTGGTATCGCCGTGCAGCGGTGCAAAGCAGTAGTTACCCACGTGATTAGGACCCCCCTGTTCATCCAGCAGGATGTTCCAGTCTATCCAGGCTACGGTGCCGCTGTTAAAGTCATTGATGATGGAGTGCGCATATCTTTCGCCGAGGCTCCAGTTATTCACACTGTCAATATTGAACTTTTCCTTACAACCTTCTGTAAATACCAGGTGTTTATCAGGAAAGGCCTGTGATACGAGGCGCAGGTTATCGAACTGCATGGTGGAGCCGGTCCACGTTTCGTACCAGTGAAAGCCGATGCCCCAGACATATTTCGCGGCCTCCTTGTCTTCCAGGATGGTGCTGGCCCGCTGGAAAATGAGATCGCGGTTATGATCCCAGGCGATGAGCTTTTTGCTTTGCAGGTTGTTCTTTGCCAAAGTGGGGCCCAGGAAGGATTTGATGTAATCCCTTTCTTCTTCTGCCGTGAAGATGCAGGACTCCCAGCGTTGTTTGGCCATGGGCTCATTTTGCACGGTGAGGCCCCAAACAGGCATGCCTTTTTCTTCGTAGGTCCTGATGAACTTCACCACATAATCAGCCCAGGTTTGCCGGTAATTGGGCAGCAGTTTGCCGCCCTGCAGCATGCTGTTGTTGTCTTTCATCCAGGCGGGCGGGCTCCAGGGGCTTACCAGCAGGGAGAGCTTCCCGTTTGCTGCCGCAATGGCCTTTTTGATCAGGGGGATCTTGAACTGCTCGTCCTGCGCCACGCTGAAGGTAGACAGGGTGCTGTCATGGTCCTTCACATAGGTGTAAGACCCGCTGGAAAAGTCGCAGCTGTTGATGTTGGTTCTGCCCAATGTGTACCCGATACCCTTTGCCGGGTCAAAATAAGCGGTGAGCAGCTCCTGCTGCGCCGCTGCAGAGAGTTTGGCAAATGTTTCGGCGGCGGCGTCTGTAATGGCTCCGCCAAAGCCCTCAAACTGCTGGAAGGCGGCATCCGGGTCTACGAACACGCAGGGCTGTGTTTCAAAGGGCTGGGCCATGTCTGTGAATGACAGGCTGTCTGTAGCCGTAATGCGGAAGTTGGTGCTGTCTGCCGTAGTGTATACGGTCACTTTACGATTGATGACGGGTGTTGCTGTCTGCCCGTTCTCCTGTTTGGGGCCGGCGGATTGCTGGCAGGCCCCCAGAACGGCAGCTGCAATGATGACGATGTACCTTTTCATAATTGGATTGTAAGAGATAAACGGATGCAAGGTAAGTTTTTTAAGGGTATTTACCCTTTATAAATTGGTCATTCGATTCACTTTCCCGATCTTTGAGGGTAAATACCCTTGAAAAATGGCCAATCTTAATATAGATGAACTGTTAAAGTCTGTTTTTAGCGATAAGGTAGCGTTTGACATCAAAGAGGAGTTTGATAAGAAAATAGAGGAATATGGCCTAAGTAAGACCAAGGCGCTGAAGCTTTTAAATATAGACAAGGATGTATTTGAAGAAATTATTAACGGATCTGCAAAACAGCCAAATCTTATCCACATAGTTAAGCTTGCAGAATTCTTAGAGCGGGATATTAATGAGTTCATTACAGTAGTACTACGAAATCAAAGCCCGGAAAATATTGCGTCAATAGAATCCGCCCGAAAGACAACTTTTGTTATGAAACATTTCGATGTAAAGACATTAACAAAAGAAGGTTTTTTTCAGGCAAATGAAGATATTGACTCAATGGTCAGCAAAATCCTAGACTTTTTCGGATTTAACTCAATTGCCGAATATGAAGAGCAGTTAGAGGAGCCCCTCTATAGTAGGTCACGAAGGAGACTATTTTCAGATAAGATGAAAGACTTCTGGATAAAATCCGCCTATCAGACATTTCGAACTATTAACAATCCTAACGAATATGATCGGGAGAGATTGAAAGATCTGATTCCCAAGATTAAACCATATACCGAAAATATCAAAGAGGGCTTGCTTATTGTCTGCAAAGCACTTTACAGTATCGGTGTAACAGTGATATTTCAAAATTACCTTTCCACGACCCTTGTTAGAGGAGCTACCTTTATTGTCAATAAGAAGCCATGTATCGTCTTGACAGACTATCTTAAAAAGTATCCGACTATCTGGTTTACCTTATTACATGAGCTTCATCATGTGTTGTTCGACTTTCAGGAAATTGAGAGAAATAGTTTTCACCTTTCTGGCGACGCTGATCTCTTTCTTACCGAGGAAAAAGCTGATACTTTCGCCAGAGAGTACTTCATGCCTGAAGATAATTTTCACTATATTAAAAGGTTTATTTATAATGCATATATGGTAAGTCGCTTTGCACGTGAAAATGAGATGGAGGTTTCCCTGGTGTATTCATTCTATGCGTGGTATCAGCAAGAATTGTACGGAAAAAATTATCATGGCGCTTTTAAAGAGTTTTACCCCGATTACACGAGTGCTGTAGAAAGACTACACCCATTGAAGTGGAGTGACGTGAATATAAAGGCAGCCAGTGAAAAAATTAAAGATGTATTGGAATTAAATTAATAATAAATAATAATCAAGTTAATCTAGTAAATGGAAAACAACAAAAAGACAAAAGAAGAACAGCAATTGTCAGCAGCCGATGTTGAGAGAATGGAGATATTGTTGAAGTCCAGGTTGAAAACCGGAACCCAGTTAACTATTAATTCGGAAACAGGCGATTTGAATGAGATAAATGAACTACGTGAATTAATAGGCACTCCATTTGAGAACCCCGATGAAAAGTACAACCTGTATTACAGAGGCATCAGAAAACTTCTGCTGGACCACTTACCGAAAGGTAACGACAACAAAGAAATGCGGGAAATTATCTATGATGAGAAGAATATTTTTCTTAATCAAGGCAAAAGAAAATCCGATAACAACGGTATCAGGAAATCGGATGGAAGGATGACTTATCAGCCACTTATGAATGAATTACTAGAAATTATTGTTAAATGGGTAGCTGATTCACAAAATCCTTTTGACCTATACAGGGAGTTATATGATCTTAATGAGCGTCATGGTTATGGTCATGAAGAATATGATCCCTCCGTTAAAGCCGTTGCCCAGGCAATGCTAAATATAAGCAGAAAATAAAGTGTACTATCTTCAATAAAGATGAAGCCCAAGATGAATAGTTAACCACATAGCCCCATTTTCCACCACAGGAATATGATTAATTTCATACGGGACATGTTAATATCTTTTGTAGATTGCCTTAATCATTAAAAACCATTGTTTTGTTTGCAAAATATATTTTATGGCAAAACTTGAAAAAGATTTCGAATTTAAAGGCAAAAGTGTGTACCGAATGAAAGGATCTGACGAGTTGATTGTGCGAAAAAAGGGCGGCCCCAAGCCTGAACAGGTATTAACCTCCCCACGTTTTGAGCGGACACGTGAAAATGCGAAGGAGTTTCAAGGTGTTCAAAAGGCCGTCAGCGCCATCAGGTTCCCACTGATCACAATCAAACATCTTGCAGACCATAATTTTACATTAACACTTACCAGCATCTGCAAAAAGATCCAGGCAATGGATACCGCCGGAAAGCGCGGACAACGCAGTATTTTCCTTTCACAGCAGCGTTTTATGCTGAAAAATTTCTGGCTGAACAAAAGGCATCCTTTTCCGGCTATTGTAGCGGGAGCGGTGAACTGCACCCTTCACCGCGAAACGAAAAGCGGTGTTATACAGTTGCCCATGCTAATACCGGGCGTCAACCTGCATTTACCCTGGAAACAACCGCTCTATCGCTTTAGTCTGTCGCTGGGGTTAATATCCGACGTTGTTTATGAAAATGGGGAATATATTGATAACCAGTTTGATAACCGGGCCATTAGCGCGCACGATACGGCATGGCATGTTGCCGCTGATCCATTTCCTGCAGCAAAACTGGAACTACCGCTGAATATGCCGGATGACCTCAAAGATTCCCAGACGCTGGTATTGGCCATTGGTATTGAAATGGGTACCCCAGACGCCAGCGGCGAGATAACAACAACAAAGTATGCTGGTTCTGCGTGCATCTTTGCTTTAGGCTAGTCCTTATCCGCTATACCGGCAGCGTCCTGGTAATGATATGGCAGCGCTTAAAAGAGCTACTATATCGCTACTATATCGCTACTATATGTCTACTATATTACAAAAAGATAACCCCATGACATATGGATACGTCATGAGGTTAGATAATCATGGGGGTTAAGCAGGTACAATATGTATTTATGCCTCCCTTTTCCATCCCGTTACCAAGTGAATGGCCCTGCATAACTGTGAACGGGTAAATGGTTTTTCGAGGAAGAGATCTGCGCCGTTTTCCAGGGCAACATCCTTCGCGGCGGCATCCATCCCTGATATCATCACCACCTTTGTTTCCGGGTGTTTATTTTTTATTGAACTGATAAAGTCGATGCCGTAACCATCTGGCAGGCGGTTGTCCATCAGGACCAGTGCGGGGGTATTTTGTTGAAAATATTCCACAGCTGCGGACAAAGTCTTTACGTGTTCTATCTCCAAATCCTCATCATTCAGCAGGAGGTTGATCAGCAGGCACATCTCGCCTTCGTCCTCTATAATCAGCAGTTTCTGTCTCAGCGCGGTAGAAGTAGTTGTATCTAGCATAGTAATATGATTTTACGTGTTTACGGGGATGTACCTAAAAAAATCATACCAAAAAGATTACCGTACACCGGCCTTACGGACCAGCTCCCTTAATTCCACCACCTCAAACTCCGGCGATGCGGAAAAACAATGCTTCAGTATGGGTATGTGTCCGTTGCCGAATAATACGATGATCCGGTCGTTCACCGTTGGTCTGGTTTTCAGGATGTTGTTAAAGATCCGCAGGTTACGGCTGTACCACCACATGGCCAGCAGGTCTGGTCCGCCGTTGCCAACGGTATTGAATCCGCTGGTAAGATACGCCCCATGCATCCTTCTCAGCACTTCATCATCCGCCATCAGCAGGAAACTTTCCAGGATGGTGTTCTGCACTTCTGCGGCGTCTCCCTCGTCATAGAAACGGGTGTAGCGTTGTCCCATTATATTATCCCGCAGGGTATCAACAGGCTGCTGATCGCGCCGGACACTGTCTATTATGGGAGATTTCCGGTATTGCTCATTAGCGAAACTGGATGCATCTGCCGCATACACTTTAGGCAGCTGTAATTCTTTTGACAGGCGAAAGGCCAGCTGGTCTATCTCGTTGCGGCGCAGCTGATGCTGCCCTGCTAAATAAGCATTGTACAGTGAATCGACGAAGGCCTGGCTGTGTTGCTCCACATATATACGGGTGGGTTTGAAAACTGTCAGCACATCCAGCAGCTGGCGGATCTCCCGCTGCCGCTGATCAGAGAGCACATCCATCATATGTGTGCTATCCGTTTTATGCTGGTCAAGATTGGGATAGCCGAAATGGAAGCTACCCAGCAGCAACACTTTTACCGGGGGCGCAGCGGGATCAGTGAGTACTTTATCGGGCCGCAGCTGTTCCAGCTTTTTCCAGTCTACGGTTTGTGCTGATACGTAAGCATTAAAGCAGACCAATAACACGAAGGGAAGTAATTTCATAGTAAATTATTTTCGGACAAAGTAATGATGGCCTGCCTGCTTATCCTGCTGCGATCTGCTAATACCGCGGTTCCGTCTGCAAGCGTAGCGGTGCACCGCCCTACCCGTTGGAAGATAAAAAGCGGGGATTTGAAGACAAATCCATACGGTAAGGACTTTCTTAGCGGATATTTTCCGTAACTGCCATAGATTTGGGTAATGGGCAAACATGTAACACGCATTATCCTGATCTATACAGGATTTTGTTTCCTGCGGGAGATGGGCTTCAGGGTACCCCTGCTGATCCGCGGCCTGCCTGCCTTTCCTGACTGGCAGGATTCGGCGGGCATACTGCTGGCCTTATCAGGCTTTTTTATTTTTATGTTGTATCCTATCAGTGCGTATGTGGTATTCAGCAGGTATTTCCGGCCCCGGAAAAGGAAAGCTTTCCTGTACTGGTTCCTGTCTTTTTCCTTCATTATCTTCATCCGTTATGGCGTGGAGGAACTGATCTTCCCGGGCCTCTTCCAGTTCCGCAATTACAATGAGAACACTTCCCTGGTGTACTATTATGTGGACAATGTGTTTTATGCATGCCTGTATTCGGCGATAGGCGCAGTTTATTTCTTTGTGCAGCGCGACCGCGAACACCAGCTGGAAGCCGCCCAGCTGCAGCTGGCGGGCAAGCAAACGGAGTTGTCGTTTCTTCGCTCGCAGATCAACCCGCATTTCCTGTTCAACAACCTCAATAATATTTACTCGCTGGTATATCACCAGTCTGACCAGTCTTTAAACGCCATTGCCAAACTATCCGACCTGCTGCGTTATATGCTGTATGACAGCAATGAAAAAGTACCCCTGCAGAAGGAGCTGGACTACATCCACAAATACCTGGAACTGCAGCAGATGCGCTTCGGTATGCAGGCGCCCGCGCATGTTGAGATAAAAGGAGAAGCAGGCAACGCGGGCATCCCTCCCCTGCTGCTGATCCCTTTTGTGGAAAACGCATTTAAGCATGGCGATATGAAGAACGGCAATACGATCCTTATCCGGCTGCATACAGATGAGGCCATGATCCGCTTTACCGTGATCAACACTATCGGCCAGCAGCAGAAAGACAGCGGCGGCGGTATAGGCCTGGAGAATGTGCGGCGGCGGCTGGAATTATTATACCCGGGCCGTCATACTTTGCAGGTACAGAAAACAAGGGATATATTTGAAGTTCAACTGGAGATCCCAAGATGACAACAACCCGCGTGATAAATTGTGTAGTAGTGGATGATGAACCACCGGCCCTGCAGCTGATCGCAGACTATGTGCAGCGAACGCCTTTCCTGCAGCTGACCGGGCAAACCACCGATCCCATGGCGGCTATCGACCTGGTACAACAGGGCGCGGCGGAGCTGCTGTTCCTTGACATCCAGATGCCATCGCTCACGGGGCTGCAGCTGATGAAGGTGATCGGCCATAAATGCAAGGCCATCCTCACCACCGCCTACCCGGATTATGCACTGGACGGCTATGAGCTGGATGTGATAGACTACCTGCTGAAACCCATTACTTTTGACCGCTTCCTGGTAGCCGCGCATAAAGCCCGGGAAAGGCTGTCGCCCGCCGTTATTGCGGAGCAGGCTGCGCCCGTCATCCCTTCTTCTCCTGCCTACATCTTTGTGAAAACCGAATACAAAATACAAAAGATCGACCTTGCCGATATCCTTTACCTGGAAGGCCTGCGGGATTACGTAGCCATCCATACCCGTAACGGTAAGGTGCTTACCCAGCAAAGCATGAAGAGCTTCCAGGAACAGCTGCCGGAAGATAATTTCATCCGGGTGCATAAGTCCTATCTCATCGCGATTGACAAGATCCGGTTCATTGAGCGGAATCGTGTCGTGATCACGGATACGTATATCCCGGTGGGAGAAACTTACCAGGAGGCCTTTCAGCAGAAGCTGAGGATAAGAGGTTAGCAACATTCACTCATTCCACTTATGAAAACAGGCACAGACACCATCATCATCGGCGCAGGGCTATCAGGCCTGGTGGCCGCTACCGAGCTGGCAGACAAAGGCATCAAGGTTATACTGTTAGACCAGGAAGGAGAACAGAGCCTGGGCGGACAGGCGTTCTGGTCTTTCGGAGGACTCTTCATGGTAAATACCCCTGAGCAAAGACGAATGGGCATTAAAGACAGCCTGGAACTGGCGCTGCAGGATTGGATGGGAACGGCATCATTTGACCGCCCGGAAGATCACTGGCCCCGTAAATGGGCCGAGGCCTATGTACATTTTGCGGCAACAGAGAAATACAGCTGGCTGCGCGGATTGGGACTTCGCTTTTTCCCGGTGGTAGGATGGGCGGAAAGGGGCGGCTATGGCGCTATCGGGCATGGCAACGCTGTACCACGCTTTCATGTAACCTGGGGTACGGGCCCGGGTGTGCTGGCGCCTTTTGCAGCACGTGCAAAAGAAGCCGCCGCTAAAGGGCTGATACAATTCAAATTCCGTCACCGGGCAAATGAACTGGTAATGGAAAACGGTGCGGTAAAAGGTGTTCGCGGGGTTATACTCAGTCCCAGCAATGTGCAGCGCGGAGAGAAAAGTCCGGATACCATTACCGGTGATTTTAACTTTGCGGCATCAACGGTGATCATTACTTCCGGCGGCATTGGCGGCAACCAGGAACTGGTGCGAAAGAGCTGGCCTTCCAGCCTGGGAAAAGCGCCTGCCCACATGCTGTCTGGTGTGCCTCAGCATGTGGATGGCCGTATGCTGGGTGTTGCGCAGCAGGCGGGCGCCCGCCTTATAAACCCCGACAGGATGTGGCATTATACAGAAGGGATCAAAAACTGGTCGCCTATATGGGAACAGCATGGTATTCGCATACTGCCAGGCCCCTCTTCCCTGTGGCTGGATGCCACCGGTAAACGCCTTCCTCCTCCCCTGTACCCGGGGTTTGATACGCTGGGCACACTGCAGTACCTGATGCATACCGGTTACGACTACTCGTGGTTTATTCTCAACCAGAAGATCATAAAAAAAGAGTTTGCCTTATCGGGATCGGAGCAGAATCCAGACCTTACCAATAAACAATGGAGCCAGGTAATAAAACGCGCCATAGGTAAGAAAGCCACCGGTCCGGTGGAAGCGTTCAAAGAAAAGGGAGAAGATTTTGTTGTAGCGGATAACCTGCGCGAACTGGTAGCTGGAATGAACCGTTTAACGCCGATGCCCTTATTGAATTTTGCCGATATCGAAAGGGAGGTTACCGCCAGGGATGCGCAGCTGGATAATAAATTCTGTAAGGATCTGCAGATAGCGGCCATTCGCAATGCGCGCCGTTATGTGGGGGATAAACTGATCAGGACAGCGCCGCTGCATAGATTGCTGGATCCTGGCGCAGGTCCGCTGATAGCGGTGAAACTGCATATCTTAACCCGTAAAACATTGGGCGGACTGGAAACCAACCTGGATGCACAGGTGTTGGATGAGCGGGGTGAACCTATCGGCGGGTTGTATGCGGCGGGTGAAGCAGCCGGGTTTGGCGGTGGCGGGATGCATGGGTACAGGGCGCTGGAAGGGACGTTCCTGGGAGGGTGTATATTTTCGGGGAGGGTGGCGGCGAGGGCGGTTTGTGCTAAAAAGGGCCGCAAAACTGCGGCCCTCTGAGCATGTTCACACTATCTCTATAACTATGAGCATCCTCCGCCTCTTTCAACAGAATGGGCGCCGGCTTCCAATGGATTGCCATATCCTTTATTGGGGCTGGCGGAAAAGAAGCAGCTGCCCCAGTCCTTACTGCCGCCAATGGCGCCACTGATCATACCATACAGGCCGCCTACCAGCCATCCGGGTATGAACCAGTCGCCAAGGATTGTATACTGGCGGGAGTGGTATAATTCATGTTCAAAAGATGGGCTGCTGGTATTGCCTTCCCAGATATTCACGGTAGCGCCTAAGGTAACGGCAGAGAAACCGCTGGAAGATGGATCATACTCAAAGGCGATCACACCGCCTTTGAACCATTCCACATCATTCCAGGCGCCAAAACCGGTACCAAAACCGCCGATGATCAGGCCAGCGGAAGAAGTGATGGGCGAGCGCGCAAATTTGATGGCAAAGCTGATGAAGCCCAGCAGGCGCTCTCCGAACGAATCTCCCATGGAGGCCTTGTCTAATCCGCCGCAGATGGCAGGTCCGGCTATCATGGCGATGCCGCTGAAAACGGCAAAGCCCAGGCCGAAGGTGTTGTAGCCAAACCAGAGGGATACGGCGCCCACCACGCCGGACCACAGCATTTCTGACACGGAAAAGTCGCCACCGCTCACGGCCCAGTTAACAATGTATCCCACTACACCGGCTACAAAGCCGATGGCGGCTGCAATGGCATCGTCAATACCGAACCACAACCCAAAGGGATCGATCATATTGACGGGGTTATTGAGCACATATACATACAGCTGCAGGCTGCGGGGCGCCTTGAAGAATTTCTCCGGCTGCTGTTCCAGGAAATACGGATCCGGTGTGAGGAAACTGCCCAGTGAAGGCAGGTAGTAACGTCCTCCGAAAAATACCAGGTCTGGTAATGTATCGTATTTCTTACCGGAAAAGTTTTGCGGGGCGGATAAAGCCGCACCAAAAGCCATTTTCCCAAATGCGTAGTATTGCTGCTCACTCATCAGCGCGCCGGTTTGCAGGTGGCTTTCCGCTACATGACTGCCCAGGTGATCTTTATGGAACACCACACCGCCGTTGTTGGCGCGTATCATGGCCACCACACCGGTTTCGTCGAATATATAGCGGTTTCTTTCACTGCCTTTGACGGTATAGATATCGTCAAAATTGTAAAGCCTTTCCGTATTACCGCCAGCAGTGGTGGTGGTCAGCACACGGGAACCCAGGTGATCATATAAATAACTGATCACCGTACCGTTTTGGTGAGTTACTTTCACCAGCTGGTTCCTGGCATCGTATTCCATTACCGTATCCGGTGTATGAGTAAGATTGCCGGCGGCATCATACTGGTACAATTGCGCCGGCTGCCCACTGATGCCCGTCAGCCGGAAGGGATGCTGTGCATCGCTACGCTGCAGCTGATCTGCGCCGAATGTTTCGGGATAATGGGTGAGATTGCCCTGCTCATCATAACTGTAGCTGTGATCGTAGTTACCATTGGAAGTAGTGCCGGTAGCACGTAACAACTGATCCAGCTCATCGTACACGTAGGACCTGGAATGTTGTATATGTCCAGGTGCATTGGCAGCATCGGTGATCTTTGTGATCAGGCCTGTTTCGTTGTAGTCGTATGACAGGTGCTGATATTTCACATTACCATCGGGCGATGTTGTTTTGATACTGTTTAAGCGAAAACTGCCCGGGTCATAGCTGTATTCGGTAAGCACTCCGCTGGCGTAAACGATCCGTGTACGCTTACCCGTAGGCCCGTATTCCATCCTGCTGATAATACCCGGGATGGAATCGATCAGCCCTCCCCGGCTATATAGGATCGAGGCTTCAAAACCATCCGGGTATTTTATTTTGGTATACCTTTTCAGGTTGTCTGTTTCATATTCCACTTTCATAGGCTGGGCCAAACCCGGGTAGCTGCGGGTTTTTGCCTTGAGACAGCCGCATTTGGAATAGCTGAACTTCACTTCGCCGAAACCGCCGCTTACCCTGGTAAGCTTACCCAGGGTGTTCTGTTCTCCCGGATCGCCGCTATCGTAGGTATAGGTTTCCATGAGCGTGCCGCCGCTGCCGCCGAAATGTACGGTGAGCAAACGTCCCATTACATCATAGGTGTTATACACGGATGCGTTCTTGCCATCCTTTCTTTCCACCAGGTTATCTGTGGCATCATAAAAACAGGTGTAGTTACCTGCGTCGCGATAAGCAGAGCGGACACGCCTGCTGAGGCAGTCAAACGTATTATCCACAAAGGTGCTGTTGTTGATCCTTACCTGTACGCGGTTGCCCAGCGCATCGTAGGTATAGCGTGTAATATACTGGCTGTTCTGCTTTCTTTCCACGATGGCGGTAAGCCGGTCTTCGGCATCCGTCCATTCTGTTTTCGGGGTATTGAAATTATTGTTGCCCGCTACCGCTTTCAGATCCAGCGGGTCGGAAAAACTGCGGGAAAAAGGACTGAACGCCGTAACGTAGGTTTGCCTGTTCCAGTCGGTTCGCCGGGTGCTTCTGCCCAGGGCATCATATTCATAAAGGGTGAAAACATCCTCATTGTCCTGGTCTGCTACAGAAAAGGCCATGTTGCTGGAAAAGTAGGGCTGGTATTCCTTTTTCGTCAGTCCTTTGGGGTTATATTCTTTTTTACCGGTTACGCTTACCTTATTGTCTTCCGCTTCGGCGCGTACCTGTAGCTTTTCTCCCAGGCCGTCAAAGTATTCTATGCGGCGGGTTTGTACGCCGCCTTTTTCCGTGCGGGTGAGGGTGGTCTGCGAACGTTGTCCCGGCGTATGATTATACTGATACTGTACATAAGGCAGGCCGGGCAGATCATCATGACGGTAAATACCGGTGAGTTGTCCGGCCTTATCAAATTCATAGCGCTGCTCTACATCGTTGGGATCCCTGTAGGATATGATGCCGCCGTACTTGTACTCGTAGCCCATTTTGATGAGCAGGCCGTTGGATTGTTCAACCTGTACGGGATACAGCTGGAAATTATCGAAGACCATCTTCGTCAGTAGTCCCAGTGGATTCTTTCGTTCAATGGTGTTACCGGCGGCATCTGTTTTCTGCCGCAGGCGGTCAACAAACCAGGCATCTCCCAGTTCTGCATCGTTTGCCTGTATGTAGCCCAATGCCGCCATGTTGGGCGGCGCAGCGCCGTACACCTGGTTAAAGGCAGCCGTGCTCATTACCAGGTTGCGTTCACGGGTAAGGTTGCCTTTGGTTACCTGTTGTTCCGGCAGCCCTTCAAACTCCGGACCATCATAATACCAGATGGTAGCTTTCAACACCTTGTTGTTCCCATCGCGGATGGTTTCACGGCTTTTAAAGGCAGTGATACGGCCGGCGGACTGTGCGTAGGTGGTAGTTGTTTTAAGCTGCTGCTGTTGCTCCTGCCCCTGGTCGTTCTGCCAGGTGGCGGTCTTCACTTCTCCGGTCAGGTTACCGGCGGCATCATAGCTGCAGGTTTTCTTTACTTCGCTCCATGCTGCGGTGCGTTCATAGTTGCGGCTGACGAGGGTTTGCCGGGCAACGAAATGAATGTTCCTGCCATCGGGCGCAGTGGCCACTTTCTTAACGTTGTATACAATCTCTTCGGCTTTATAAGGCAGCTTGCTTTGCGGACTGCCATCTTCCCCGAAGATCTGCGTTAATATTGGCAGTCCTTTCAAAAAGGGATCCGTATTGTTGAAATAAGATACTGAACGATTGGGCGCAATGGTTTCATCGCCGCTCTCTATTCTTTCTGCTTTGGCAAAGCCGCAGAACTGCCTGGATTTACTATCGAAATGCCCGTTGTAATAATTAAAGGTACTCACGCTGACCACACCGGTGGAAGGATCGGTATTGGTGAGCTGCTTCACCACGGGCACCGGGAATGGAAGGAAGCAGGTCTTGTTCAGCAGGGGATCCGTATGATCGCGCTGAAAGGATGTGGAGCTGCCGTGTTCAATCTTTGTAGTGATGCCGGTATTCCCGATGATGGTATGCAGCAGGTAGGGTTTCTTACCGCCGCAGATATCCATATAACGGTAAGCGGCTTTATTGCGCAGGGCTTCGTCATAGCTCCATAGTATGCCATTGGTACCGGCGCCTTTCATATCGGCTATTACGATACCTGCGTTGGCAACGGGCGGAGTACCGGCAATGGTAATGGGATCGCTGAATTTGCGGCCGCCCTGGTTGATCCAGCAACAGATACGGTCATGATCAACATATACAATGTCCATGGCGCCGCTGCCATCTATATCCACGAAGAACAAACGGGCGGGATCGTAGTTGCGGGGCAGCTGCGGGGCATTGGCCATGCGTTTTACTTTTCCCCATTTACCATATCCCAGGTTGGGCCAGTACAATACGCGGCCGCTGTGGATCTGCACCAGGTGTGTACGGCCATCGCCAACAATATCGGCCATGCGGATATGCGGGTCGTCGAGGTTCACTTCGGGCTGGTCTGCTGCACCAAAGGTTCTTTTCACGATCATGGGCTGAACGGCCCATCCCTTTTCCGCCTTGTTGAAATAATAGTAGAAGGACTTGCCATCGCTGTACATCATGTCTACCCGGTTGTCGCCATCCAGGTCTACCAGCTTTGTCTGCGGACTACCCACCGGAACGTTGGGGCTTTGCCGGTAGCTGATCTTTTGTCCCCAGCCGCCACCGGGCAGGTTGGGAAAATAGCCGCCTGACTGCTGGCTGCCAATCATGAGGTCTGCCGTGCCATTGCCTTCCATATCGCCAAACAGCAGGTTATCGTCACTCAGATCCGTATGCAGGGGAATGTCTCTCAGTGTATACGGCGTTCCCCATTGCAGGTTGCCTTTGTTGGGCCAGAACCTGGCCACACCGTTGGCAATCTCCATAACGCCCTGCAGCCCCGTTCCTTCAAAGTCCAGCAGGCTGACATCCGGACGTAAAAGAGAGGGCGGTGCGCTGCCGCCGGCGCTGGAAAAAAGCTCCAGCTTTTTCCGAGCAGGATCAAAATGGTGATAGTCAAACGTAATAGGTGGAAAGGGAATCTCTTCCGTGGTATTGTTCTCCTTGTGCAGCGCTACCAGTTCGGCTTTCTGCAACAGTGAGATCTCACTGTACGGCGCCTGTGTGTAAGTAAAGCGGTATTGCTTTATCGGCGTAAGCACCGGCTGCAGCAGGTCTACCTGTATAGAAGCACAGCGCAGGGCGGTCTTCACTTCGAAGCCGTTGCGATAGCTGCAATACTCATCCAGCCTGAATTCGTAGTTGAACACTACCTGGTAGATAGCGTAGGAGATCTTTTTGATATAGACATTGCCGCCGTTGGAAACGTATTCATAACGGATGGTATTACCATTGCTGTCTGTCATCTGGTTCAGGAACCAGGCATGGGTCTTTTTAACGCCATTATCCATAAACACCATCCTGGCATCTGTGGTAGTGCCCAGCTGCAGCAGGCTGCCGGATTTGGTTTGAATTTCCCATCCGGCGGGTGTTTTCTTAATCACGGAAAATTCATTCTCTGTTAAAGGCTGGTAAATATTATTGCCCATGGGCACCAGTTCGCGGCCTTCAAACAGGAAGATATCTGTATCATCATTGAAGGTGGGCAGCCTTTTGTCTGTGCTGCGCGCAATAGCCACCATGTCTACGCTCCAGCCCATACCAAAGGGGCCGTTACCTTTACCGGTACTATATTTCAAGGCAAGACCGGGCGTAAAGTTATTGACGCCTTTAGGCAGTTTGATGGGTACCTGGTAGGAACCTGTACCGGTGCCGAGATCTGTTTTAAAGGCTTCGTCAATTGGCTGCATGCTACCGCCGCCGGATGGCAGCGGCAGCACATCCGTTCCTATTCCTGATGTCTTTGCCATATTATAATCCTTTATAAGTGAAGGAATATTCAAGGAACAGGAAAAGGTCCCTGATCTTTGATCTGTCTAATCCCGGGTTATCAGCATCTGAGAGCTGGATGGTCCATTCCTTGTTCACTTCCTTATCGATGAATGCATTCAGCGGGTTAGCAGCATCTGCCTTGTCTGATCTGATCACTCCATCGGCGCTGGTAGTGGCCTTTGCGCTGAGGGCTTCCTGCTGCACCGTGAATTTCAGGTTACTGGCAGGCATACCTTCCGTGACCACTTTCAGCGAGATGTTCTTCACCAGCTGCTTTGTTTCATTGTAGGCAAAATCAGTGGCCTGCAGCAGGCATTTCAGTTCGCCGGTGTCAATGAAACGGTAGTACTCATCCGGGAAAACGATGCGGAAAGGCAGGGCCATATTCTTCGCGCCTGTTTTAGGCAGGGTGGCCCTGATATTATTTTCCAGCAGCTGATCATACTGCGCCGTATAGTAGACGATCATCTTTACATCAGAGATGGTCTGGTAGTTGAGGTCATTGGCTGCCATGGGAATATCCAGGGTCCAGCTGGTGGCCACGCCGCAATTCTCGAACACGTCCAGTACGCGCTGATCGGGCTGGAACACCACGATATCGGCACGCGGACTGTAATTGGAAAGATACAGTGTTTCATGCGGCTGGATGCGGAAGAACAGGTCGCCATTCTTTTTCCGGTCGCGTGAAATGCCGGAGTTCTTCAAAGTACCATGCACACCACCCGGCGGGATGAGCCCTTCCACCACTACTTCTATCTTCCTGATCTTCCGGAGATAAGCACCCGGGTAAGCCAGGTCAAAATCAGACAGGGAAGTTTCAAACTGCAGCCTGCCCGTGTTCTTGAAAGTGGTCTGGAAACCGGTGGGGTTCAGCGCTGCGAGAGAGAACATTTGCTTAATGGGGATGTCTTTGGATTTGGAATTATTGATGCGGTCCACCGTAAAATAGTTGATGTCGTTCAACAGGTAATCCGCGCTGAGCAAACCGGAAATGATGTTGGTATTATAATCACTCTTGATGGCATTCAGTGCGCGGCCTGTTTCCAGTTCATAGGCCTTCTGCATTTTCTTTGCAATGCCGATGGCGCGTTGCAGGTAAGTTTTGGAGATGAACAACATGCGGGCGCCCAGCTGGAACCATACTTCCGGTGTGAAGGTCTGTGATTCAAAACTGTCCAGCAGCTCGCGTGAATGTTTTTCATTCATCTGCGCGATCTTCTGCTGTTGTACGGCCACATCCACATTCACCTGTGCGGCTTGTAGCTGGGCATTGGCCAGCTGCATACCGGCATCCAGTTCGGCGATGTTACGATCCATGTTGGAGAGCTCCATTTCCCTGGACAGCATCCCTTTTCTCCAGGCGGCATCTTCCATTACCTTATAGGCATCACTGCCGGAGAGGGTAACATCTTTACCCTGTGAAGGGCTGTAATACGTGTAGGAAACGCTGTAACCTTCCGGTCCGGAGGCAAATACAGTAGCGGCTTCCAATGCCGTTATCTCGTAGCTCACATCTGCATACTGCTGTTTCTGGTCTTTGGCATTCTGCAGGCGGGTGGCTGCCAGCTGTGCATTTTCCTGGTTAATATCCAACTCTGCCTGGGCGTATTCTACCTGCTTTTTCGCGAGGTCTACCTGGGCTTTGCTGAGTTCAACGGATTGCTGCAGTTGTTCCCGGGTCATTTCTTCATCTTCACCACGGGCGGTGAAATTGATGTATTCCCTTTCTGCCTGGATGGCCTGTTCTGCAAAATAGGTAGCTACACTTTGCAGGAAATCAAATTTAAAGATGGGGAAATAATTAGCGGGGAAGCCAAAGTAATCCAGTCCTGCGTTGATCATCCGCAGCCGGTTCCTGGCATCGAGCACTATATTGATGGCATCCGGGTTCAGGGTGGAAGCATCCGGGTCTGCAATGGCAGCGATCAGGGCGCTAACCTGGTCGCCATATACCTTCAGCTTTTCTTTATACAGGGGGGATGCGGGTGCTTTATCATCAGCGGTGATGATGTTCACGTAGGTATCAAATGCTTTCTGCACCTCATCATTTTTATAGTGTGCATTGCCCCATTCCAGGTAGTTGCGCGCTATCCTGATCCAGAGGGCGGGCACTTCGATGGAGGTGTTGATGTATTGATAGGCGGATGCGGTCTGGTACTGTGATAGTGCTTTCTGGTATTCACCAAGATGGTGATGGCAGTCGCCTATACATACAGGCAGCTGGTACAGGTACATGTGCGGCAGGTTCACGGCCAGGTCGGTAATGGCGTTGTAGCCGATGTTCACCACGGCCAGGTCTTTCAGGTCTACCCGCTGGGCGTAGTAAGTGTTTTTCACGCTCTGCAGATCAAGTCCTGCTTCCGCTGTCCAGTTGAATTGCATGGTTTGCGCGCCGCGTATCACGCCCAGTTCCTTGGCGGCGATTTTCTGTTCTTTTTCGATATTACCTTCCAGTGGTTGTGTGATCCAGCCATCGCCTTTGTTAGGCATGCGGAATACTACGCCGCCGCCGTTCTTACCAGCAAGATCATAGATCGTATCCGGCTTGGTGGTAGTGCCCAGCTGTACGGCGTGTACGGAAGCGCTTTTCACAGCCTTGGATCCCATGGTGGCGCCAATGGGACCGTCGCCATCTGTAAATACACCGGGAGCAGCGGTAGTGGCAGCGGCTCCGCCAGCTGTAGCGGCGGTAGCGGCAGCGGTGGCAGCCGGTTGTGCTACGGTGCTGAAAGTGGCGGCTACGGGTGCGGTGGCAGCAGCGGCGGTAGAGATAGCGGCAGCCGCCAGTTCCGCAGACGAGCTTCTGAGCAGTGCCGCAGAGAGATCGGCGGAATGTAACACGGCGCTGGCGTCTTTACTCATGGTGGCTGCTTCGCTGGCTTTGCCTTCCTTGTTGAGGATAGCGGCCATATTGAGTTTTGCCTGCCCCTCGCCTACTGCATCGTTTGCGTTCTTAAATCCTTCTGCCGCGGCACTCAGCAACTGCTGGGCGGCGCCCAGGTCGCCTTTCTGGATCTGCACCGCGCCCAGGTTCATCTGCAGGGATGCTTTTGCGATCTTTGCATCGGGCGAATCGGCATTGCCCAGGGTGTCCAGTCCTTCTTTGAAGAAGGCCTCCGCCTGTTTCCAGTCGCCGCTCTTGGCAAATTCGAGGCCTATCATGGTGGCGTCCCTGGCATCTTTCAGCATTTTGTCGCCTGCATAGTGCACTCCTGCCCCATCGTACAGTTGCGCATACTTCTGTGCATCGGCAGGTAATGATTTCATGCTTACATAGCTCACCGCGGTCTGAATATTTTCCGGCGGCAGGGATATCGCCATTTCTCCGCCGATCTTGAGGATAGGATCGAACAGCTTGTCATTTACGGGTATGGCGTGCACGGCTTCATAAATGTACCAGGGCTTGTAAGAGGGATATAACAGCTGGAACACCAGGCCCTGGACATACTGGTAGGTTTTCAGTGCTTCCTGGAATTTCTTTTTGTAGAACAGGTTGTTGGCTTTGGCGAAATTCAGCTTGATCTCACTCAGCTTCACCTGGTTCTTGGTTTCCGTTTTCTGATAGGCGCCTTCCTTTGCGGCCAGCTCCAGCCATTCTGTGTGTTCTGCAAGGATCATGTCGTAGCTGGCGCCTACATAATGCAGGGTATTTACATTTTCCAGATACTTGGTTGCCATAAGAGAGTGATTTTTGGAGTTAAGAAAATAAGGATACGATTGAAAAGGAATACTGCTACAGATCAACCGTATACAACACAGGTTGCTGACAGCTGTTCGCACGACAATCCGTTCTTGATAATTTGTATTTGCTGGTTGTTATTAAAGCACAAATTTCCCTTGCATGGTGAGGGAAATAGCTATGGGGTTATGTTTTACCAATTATGTGAATAAACACCTTTCGCACAACTAAGCTAAAGAATAATTTCATTCCCTGCAAAATAAAATCCGGGAAAGCTGCGATGGCGGCGGGTTGGAGCGGATGAGAGCAGGCACGGCGGTGATGACAAGGTGAAATGGGATAAGGGGTTATGAATTAGGGGAAATGATGAATGTTCTTTTGTTGTTATAATAGTGGAGTTTCTTTTAGCAGGTTTTCAAACACGGGATGGCGAGGAGGCTGGCAAACAGGTGTGCTATCGCGTCATTGCGAGGAGGTGCGGAGGAAAGTGCGTGGCGCGACGAAGCAATCTTTTTACTTCCCATAGTTTTTTGTTTTAAAAGATTGCTTCGGCCCGGCTCCCCGCATGGGCCCTTCGGGCTTCGCAATGACGGAAGATGAAGACCTGTTTGCCAGATAAAAAATTGCTTCGTGGCGGCTCCTCACTGTGCTATCAGCTCCCCGCAATGACGGAGGATGAAGGCCTGTTTGCCGTTACAAAATGTAAAACGAACAATCAAACAATGCAAAGTAAAAAGTCTAAAATGTCAGCGGTAAGATGTCTTTTTATTATCATGAAAAAGCACGACATTTACACCGCGAATGGAGAGCGATTTAAACATCAATGAATATATGAAACGACAAACCTTGCTTTTTACCTGTTTAGTGGCGGCAGTGATCGGATCTGCTGCATGCAATAACCCATCCGCTTCCAGTGAAACAGCTGCGGATACAACGGCTGTACCGGAAGTAAAACTGAAAGAGGAAGCGGTTACCTACAAAGATGATACGAGTACCCTGATCGGTTATGTGGTATACAATGAGGCTTCAGATGCAAAACGTCCGGGCGTATTGGTGGTGCCCGAATGGTGGGGACTGAATGACTATACGAAAAGCCGGGCAAGGCAGCTGGCCGAACTGGGTTATGTGGCCCTGGCGGTAGATATGTATGGTAACGGTCTGCAGGCGCCAACGCCCGATGAAGCGGGTAAGGCTGCCGGCGCTTTCTATAACAACCCGGGCCTGATCAAATCGAGGATGGCTGCTGCGCTGGCAGAGCTGAAAAGCTTCAGCCAGACAGATACCGGCCGCGTGGCCGCAATCGGTTATTGTTTTGGCGGCGCTATGGTACTGAATGCTGCTAAAATGGGCCTGCCCTTTAATGGAGTGGTGAGCTTTCATGGCAGCCTGGCTGGCGTGAATCCCGATAAAGACCTGCTGAAGGCAAAGATACTGGTGTGCCATGGCGGTGACGATAAGTTTGTTTCTGCACAGGAAGAGGCGCAGTTCAAAAAAGGACTGGACTCTATCGGGGCAGACTACACATTCAAGACTTATCCGGGCGCAACACATGCATTCACCAACCCGGCCGCTACGGAGACCGGCAAAAAGTTCAACATGCCTATCACTTATAATGCAGCGGCAGACAGTGCTTCCTGGCAGGATATGAGAACTTTCTTTGCACGTATATTTTAATACAGCTTACTACCACTAACCCAATAAACGATGGAAGGCAGTACGGTAAAACGTACTGCTTTTCTTTTACAGGGCACTCAGTTCAGCGACCTGTATTCATTGGGCGTATACCCCACCCTTTGCTTAAATAAGCGGGTAAAATGCTGCTGGTACTTAAACCCCAGCTCAAAGGCGATCTCCCCTACTGATTTACTGGTATCAAATATCCTTTCCTTGGCAACGCTGATCAGTTTCAGCTGGATATACTCCTGTGCCGATTTGCCGGTTTCCTTTTTGATCAGGTCTCCAAAATAATTGGGAGACAGGTTCAGCTCGCCTGCGCAATAACTAACAGACGGCAGGCCGAGATTCTGCGGCCGGTCTGACTGAAAATAGTCATTCAGCAAGGTTTCAAAACGCGCTAAGATCCCCTTATTGGTGTTATCGCGGGTAATGAACTGGCGGTCGTAAAAACGCACGCAGTAGTTCAGGAACAGTTCAATATTGGCGGCAATCAGTTTTTTGCTGTGCTTATCAATGGCATGTTCCAGCTCATAGCGGATCTTAAAAAGGCAATCCAGTATGATCTGCCGCTCGCGCTCGGACAAATGCAGCGCCTCATGCACATCGTAGGAAAAGAAGGTATAATCGTTGATATGGCGGCCCAGGGAGGTGCCGTGGATCAGGTCCGGGTGAAAAGCCAGCGAGTATCCCTTTGGCTGGTATACCTCGCCATTATCTTCAAAACCAATTACCTGGCCGGGGCCCATAAACACCAGGGTACCTTCCTCATAATCGTAATAATTGCAGCCATAGCGTAAGTCGCCACATTTCACCTCCTTCAGGGAGATGATATAAAAGCCCAGGCTCATCCGCATCTGGCGCTTTGGGGGGGTGTTAGAAAAGTCGATCACGCTCACCAGGGGATGCAGTGTTTCCTGGCCGTTTATAGCATTGTAATCGCTGATGGTATCCAGTTTCAGTATTTTATCCATATACTACTTATTCAGACCATTCAAAGTTACTGGTTTAACGGATGTTAACTGCATTTGGGGGCCCGGATCAGTGATATTGGTAAATATTACCGTAATTGATATACCTGGTATGCAATGATTCCGCCAGACCTTTGCATTGAATCCGTTTATCAGCACAAAACGAACAACATGACTTCGATATTAACCAAAGAAGCGCCACCCACCGAAGCCAACTTTACCGGGGAGGTATGGGTGAACCTGGTGGTGGCGCCTGAAGACGATCTGAACATCGTAATAGCCAAAGTAGGCTTTGCACCCAAAGCGCGTACCCATTGGCATAGCCATGCCTATGAGCAGGTACTGGTGGTGACGGACGGCATTGGCTATTACCAGGAATCCGGGAAATCCATCCATGTCATCAGGGAAGGCGATGTGGTAAAAATACCGCAGCACACCCTGCATTGGCATGGCGCCGCGCACAACAGCAGCATGACGCATATGGTGATCGCACCGGCCAACGAATTTGGCGCCGTTTGGATGCGGCCCGTGACCAGCACAGAGTATAACGCTACTCCCGGCAAAGGAGACAACTAACAGCTTCCCTTACCAGCCCGGATTCTGTACCAGCTTTTTATTACGGTCTATATCAAACTGCGGGATGGGGAAAAAATAATGTTGCCGGGTGAAAACCCGGGTTTCAAAAACGGTTCTTTTATAGAAACTCAGATCCTGTACCTGGTTACCGGCGTCCACATTCATCCCGTAAAAGCGGCCGCCATCTGTCTGCATTGCAATATTCCATCTGCGCGTATCGAAATAACGGTGACATTCAAATGCCAGCTCTACCCGGCGTTCCTGGCGGATGCGCATGCGCATTTCCTCCTGCGGCAGGCCGGCGGGTAAGGCAGGGATGCCTGCTCTTTCACGGATCGCATTCAGATAGGTAAGAATGTCCGGATGCCCCGGCTGCGCTTCATTCAGCGCCTCTGCATAGTTCAGGTAGATTTCTCCCAGCCGGAAGAGTACCAGCGGACGGGCCACCGATCTGCCCTGCCGGGGATAAGTGTCTGGATGATAATTCTTTCGCACCAGGTAACCCGTGCGGGAATAATCATAGGAGCCCTGTTTGCCGGTATTACCGGTGTTATACAGCTCCACTGTTTTTGCACCTTCGCTGGTATTGAACCAGGTCATACCGTTATAGGTGATGCAAACATAAAAGCGCGGCTCGCGGTTCACGTACATATTATAGGTACCTGCTTTGGTGTACTTTGTATCTGTGGCTGAAAAACCGTCTTCCACATATCCTGATCCCGGTTCATTGATCATCTTGCCATTGGCCATATGAAAGGCATCCACGATCTGCTGGGTAGCGGCTATACCACTCCAGCCGCCGGCAAAACGCGGGGAGCAATGCACTTCCCATCCGTAGGCATCATTTCCGCCGCGGGCAAAGATGGTTTCCTTATTCCAGGGATCCAGCAGCACATCGCGGCAGGAAATAAAGGGATCGAAATTACCGGCGGCATCGTTCTTTTTCAGCAGGCTGAAAATGCCCAGGTCGATCACGGCTTTGGCGGCATCTGCGGCCTGCTGCCATTTGGCAGGATCCTGCTGCTGGCTGATGAGGGGCTTGCCGTCCAGGTTTTTGAAGGCGGCGTAGGCGGTATTGCCGTTCACCAGCGGACTGGCAGCATATAACAGGAGGCGTGATTTGATGGCCATCGCAAATGCCCTTGTAACGCGGCCGTATTCTACCAGGTCTGTCTGCTGCAGGGGAAGATCCGCCCCTGCCCTATCCAGTTCCGTGCTGATGAAATTTACGCATTCATCATAAGCACTGCGGGGTATCTGTGTTTCCTCAAAGGGCACATCAGGCGGTAATGTTTTTTCACCCAGCAGCGGTACGGGGCCATACTGGCGTAAGAGACAGAAATAAAAGTATGCACGCAGCAGCCGGGCTTCTGCCTTGTATTTGGTGAGCAAAGCCTGTCCTTCGGGCAGCGCCAGTATCTCCACGCATTTGTCTGCATTCTCAATGAAATAACTGGCAGAACGGATGCCCTGGTAATAGTGCGTCCAGAAATCATAGAAGCCCGAAGTGGGGTCCCAGCTGCCGATGTTGATGAAGTAGCTATTGTACCCGTTACGCGCCCAGGTCATGTCTGCTTCATCAGAGCAGCCCAGCCAGGGATTGGATTCCCACTGGTTGCTTTCATCGCGGATGCGGTCATAGATATTGGCCAGGTATTGTTCAAGGGATCGTCTCTTGGAAAATACTTCATCAATGGTGATACGATCATCAGGCACCTGGTCCAGGAAGCCTTTCTTACAGCCTGCCGTCAGCAACAAGGCTGTTAACAGTAATGTATACAGGTGGCAATATTTCATACGAATGATTTTTAATGTGCGTGATCAGAACTGCAGGGAAACACCCAGGTTATAGGAAGTGAGCTGCGGGTATTGTGTGCCCCTGCCCTGGTCCAGCTCAACATCCCACAGCTTGAATGAGCTGATGGTAAGTACATTGTAGCCCAGCAGGTAAATACGTGCGCGATGCACACCCACCCGGTTCAGCCATTTGGGTGGCAGCGTATAGCTCAGTTCCAGGTTCTTGAGGCGCAGGTAGCTGGAATTCTTGACCCACCAGGTGCTTTCCTTGTAGTTGTCGTTTACCACACCAAAAGACAGGCGGGGATAGAAAGCATGCGGATTGGGATTTTCCGGCGTCCATCTGTCGGTGATCACGCTCATGAGGTTACCGCGGTTACCTCCCTGTTCAAAAGGAATAAAGCCTTCGCCATAGGTATAGGTATCTACATTGGCTACGCCCTGGAAGAAGAGGCCCAGTGCCACGTTCCTGTAAGCCAGGTTTAACCCGAAGCCATATACGATCTCCGGTACGGCGCCATAGCCCACCGGGTACTGGTCATAGGAATTGATCACCCCATCGCCGTTGATGTCTTTGAATTTAATATCGCCGGGCCTTACATCGCCCGTTTGTTTCGGGCTCCTGAGAATTTCCAGTGAGTCCTGGAAAAGGCCTTCGGCGATATAGGCAAAACGCTGGCTGATCTTCCGGCCTTTTCTTTCCAGGTAGGGATACGCCCAGGGTGGCAGATCGTCCTCTATCACCTTGTTCTTGTTGAAAGTGAAATTGCCTTTCAGTCCTACCATCAGCGCTCCTACCTTCATATTAAAATCAAGGCTGGCATCAATGCCTTTGTTCTCTGTTTTCCCGAGGTTGCCGTAAGGGTTGCTTCGCAGGCCCAGCATGGCCGGGATGGAGGAACGCCTGAGGAAAATATTGTCCCGTTTCTCGTGGAAGAAATCCACCTGGATGTTCAGGCGGTCTTTAAGGGTAGTGAGTTCTACGCCCAGGTTGGTTTTGCGGGCGGTTTCCCAGGTAACGTCTGAAGCATATTCTCCAATATCGTATCCGTCCCCATAATTATTCTGTCTTTCATTACCATAGGCATAGCCGTTAGTCCCCGCCACGGTGGCAATGTAGGCAAAGCGACGTCCTTCAATTTCACCGTTGCCAACGAGGCCGTAGGAGAAGCGGAATTTCAGGAACTGTATCACTCCCGCTGCCGGCTGCATGAATTTTTCGCTGGAAGCAATCCATCCCAGCCCTGCGGAAGGAAAGAAACCGTAGCGGCGGTTGGGAGAAAATGTTTCTGAGCCGTTATACCCGAAATTGGCTTCAAAGAGATAGCGGTCGTCAAAGGAGTAGGTACCTCTTCCCGCCAGGCCCCGCTGCCGCCGTGGAATAGAGGCGATGAAATCATCCTGGAAGGCGTCTACCTTATCGCTCTGGTTATATAACAGTAAGCCCCCTACGCGATGTTTTCCGAATACATTTTCATAGTTCAGGGCTGTTTCGGTATAGAACTGGCGGTTACCGCCATTGCCCCTGCTGAAGTTCAGGTAATTGGTGCCGATGCGCGTTTGGCGGTATTCCAGCTCCCCTTCGCTGTTTCGGCCGGTGGCCAGCCAGGTATCTACTGATTTGGTGCGGCGCAGGTTGTGCTGGTTATAGGTATCAAAAGAGAACATGGTGGTAAAAGACAGCCCCTTCAGCAGGAAACCCAGATCCTGCCTCACGCGGGCATTGGAAAAGATCTGGTTGCGGAATTCTGTGGCAAAACCCGACTGTGTGAGCTGATCATAGGGGTTGTTCACGGAGGAACCATCCTGCAGTGCGGGGATCTTTCCATCCGGGTAACGTACAGGGAATACCGTAGGCGGTGTAGACAATGCAGAACCGAATATACCGGCGGTAGAGGTGCCCGGGTAGTTGCCATTACCAATGTATCCCTGCACGCCAAATTCCAGTCTTGTAGAAGCGGTGACTTTCAGGTTCAGGTTAGTGGTAAAATTATACCGGGTGAACTTGATAGCAGAATTATACCTGGCCAGTTCGTCGCGTTTGAACAGACCTACTTCATCGAAATAAGACGCGGATACATAAAAACTGGCGGCATCAGAACCGCCCTGTATATTCATGTTGGCGCGCCTGTTGGTACCGAACCTGTTGAAGATCTCCCTGATCCAGTTCACGTTGGGATACAGGTATGGATCTTCTCCGCTGGCCGTTTTCTGTATGGTCTCTTCGGAATACTGCGGTGTGCCGCCGCGGGTGGTAATGGCTTCATTGGCCATCTGCATGTAGGTAACGCCGTCAGCATATTCGGGCAGGCGGGTAAACGCTGTCACGCCGGTGTTCAGGTCTACATTGATCTGTGTTTTCTGCGACTTACCTCGTTTGGTAGTGATCAGTATCACGCCATTGGCGCCTCTTACGCCGTAAACAGCAGTGGCAGATGCATCTTTGAGGATATTGAAACTCTCGATATCCTGGGGGTCAACATTGGCGAAAGGCCGTTCTACACCATCCACCAATACCAGCGGGCGGCTGTTGGTAAAAGTGGATATACCGCGTATCCAGATCTGGGCATCATCATAACCGGGCTCCCCGCTGCGCTGCACGCCTACGATGCCTGCCAGGCGGCCCGCCAGCAAGGTGCTGAGGTTGCGCACGGGTTGTTTCAGCTCTTCTACCTTTACACCGGATTGTGCGCCGACCAGGCTTACTTTCCTTTGTTTACCGAAGCCTACTACCACTACTTCATTCAGGCCGCCTTCCTCCGCTTCCAGTACCACTTCCAGGTCTACCCGGTTACGTACGCTCAGCTCCTGCCGTTTATAGCCGATGAAGGAAAATTCCAGTGAGCCCAGTGGGTCTACGTCAATTGTAAAGCGCCCGCGTTCATCGGTGATGGTGCCCTTTTCTGCCTTTATCACTCTCACGGTTACACCGGGCAGCGGGTTACCGATACCATCGCGCACGACGCCATTTACTTTTATCTCTGCACGTGTTGTTTTTTCTTTGACATTAGGCTGGCCCGAAGCGGAAGCCGGAATGATCAGGTATTGCAGCTCGTGTGTTTTGCTGAGCTGCAGGTGATGTGCGGCCAGCGTTTGTTCCAGGCGGGCGATGAGCCGGCTGCTTTCCAGCTGCAGCAGCTGTGAAGACACTTTAATATCTTTCAGCTGGGCTTCGTTATAAATGAATTTCAGGCGGTGTTTCCGGTAGATCTGTTCGAGGGCGGTCTTCAGGTCCAGCTTTGCAGCTTTGTCCCGCTGTGCAGGCAATGCCTTTTCCCGGCCGGGTGTATCGTTCTGCGCGTAGGCTGTCTGCGCATTCGCTTCGGGCGGGATGATGCTCAGGCAAGAGCAATAGATTCCCAGGCCCCCTAGTAGATAACGTAGAGCTTTTTTCATAACGGAAAATTTTGTTCACTTAAGGATGTGCGGCGATCCTATTTTGGTTGAATAGTTATGTGTCTTTCGTTTTTAAGAATAGTTACGTTGTACATGACGGAAAGCGTATTCCACAGTTCGGGCTTGTCTTTTAAAGATATGCGCCCGCTGAAGGTCTGTGTTTTCAGCTGTTCCGGTTTTTCAATGCTGATAGTATATCCATAAATAAGGCTTAGCATATCGGTGATATCTGACAGGCTGGTGTTTTGCAGGTAAGGATCATCCTCCTTCCAGGCGGTGTAAAGGGCCGCGTTCACCTGTTCTTTCCGCGAGCGGCCGTCTTCCAGCAGCCATTGTTCGTTGGGATGCAAAGTGGTGGTTTGCTGCGGACCGTTCACCTTTACCGCGCCGCTGCTGACCACTACCGCCGAACGGCGATCATCTTCCCTTACCACGAAGGAGGTACCCAGCACGGTGACCTTCATTCGTTGTGTTTGTACCGTGAAGGCTTTATCCGCGTGAGCTTTCACATCGAAATAGCCGGTACCTTTTATCCGGGCGGCGCGGCCGTCATACTGCAGTTCGCTGCCGGGGCTCAGCCATACCAGGCTGCTGTCTGGCAACAGGATCATCCGCGCACTGTCTGTTAGTGATAGTTTTACGAGTATGCGCCGGGATGTTTCCGGGTAGAAGAAATAAACAGCTACGCCGATGGCAACGAGCAGGATGGCGGCGTATTTCAGCCAGGCGCTGCGGCGGGGGCGGGGCGCCAGGGCTTGCTGCACCTGTTGCCATTGGGCGCGGATATCCTGCGGGGATATACCGGCGGCCCGTTGGTGGTCCAGTATATCTTTTACCCGGAAATATAATTCTTTATTGGCGGCATCGCTGTTGATCCAGGCAAGTACTTGTTGTTGCTCTGTTTCACTGGCAGTGCCGTCAATGAAGTTTATTAGCAGCTGGTGGTCGAATGGTTTATCGTTCATAGTGGCGTTGATATTATAAAGACGATGAGGGTGGTGGTTTATACGTATGGGGTGGGGAATTTTTTTTTGGGGGGGCTATTGCAGGGGAAGGGCACACGGGGTCTGGAGGCCCCTCTTACATCAATGACCAAAACAAATAACTCAGTTTCCTCACTTTGCCTTTAAGCAGTTTAATGGCCTTATACAGCTGTGTTTCCACCGTGCGGGAAGAGATGCCCATGGCATCAGAGATCTCCCGGGTTTTGAGACCTTCCTGGTAGCGGAGCTTTACTATTTCGCGGCATTTGGGGGGCAGTTGTTCGATGGCTTGCCAGATGCCGCCGTCTGCTGCGTTTATCAGCAGGCTTTCATGGCCGGATGCGGGATCGTAGTACGCCAGTTCCTGGAGGCGTAATTCAGCCAGGGCGCGGTTTACGTAGCGTTTATGCACCATGTCATGTTTGATCTGGTCCAGGCATTTGTTGTGTACGGCGCGGAAGAGGTAATGCCGGATGCTGTGCTTTATTTCCAGGCTGGCGGCCTGGCGGTGCAGTTGAATGAAAACGTCCTGTATGATATCTTCAGCGGTTTCCCGGCTTACGAATTTACCCGCATAGCCCAGGAGGCCGGCGGCATACTGTTCAAACAGCGCGGCCATTGCGGCGGGCGTATCCTCGCGGAGCGCTGCTTTCAATATATCTTCGCTATCGTACATGCGGGGGCATCGGTTTTTCCTTATGTGTATACCAATATAGTTACAATAAATGAAAAAGTGAAGGAAGAAAGCCGCTTAAAGCGACTTACGATATTCCAGGGGACTCTGCTGAGCATGTTTCCTGAAATAGTTACTGAAATGCGATGTTTCCAGGAAGCCAAGCCTGGAGGCGATCTCCTTGATGCTGAGATCCGGATCCTGCAGCATTACCTTGGCCTCCGCCACCAATTTATCGGCTATCCAGGCAACTATGGTTTTGCCGGTCTTACTGCGGATCACACTGGAAAGATAGTTGGCATTAAGGGACTGTTTTTCGGCATAGTCCTGCACCCTTAACTGGGTATCTGCCTTGCCGCTGACCAATTCCCTGACATGCTGCTCCAGGTTTCTCCGGAAGGTTTTTACGATCTGCGAGCTGCGGTTGCCTTCATAGATAGGATTATAGTCCTGGAAGAAATATTCTTTGATCTTCAGCAGCAAGGCTACCAGGGTGCTGCCGATGATCTTCAGCTTATAGGGAGAGCCGCCACGATGTTCCCTGCGAAGAAAACGGTACAGTTCTTCCATTACGGCAAACTGCTCCGGCCGCAGTATCCGTGGCTCAACGATCTCTGTCAGCAGGAAGGAAAACTCACGGTAGACATCAGCATGCACCTGCTCTTTCAGAAAAGACTCAGTAAAAACAATCAGGCAGGCGTCTGTCACCTCGCGCCATTCAAAATCGCGATAGTTGCCGGGGTTGGTAAAATACACGGTGCCCGGCGTAATATCGAAATGCTGGTCGTCAATTGTGTACCTGCCCACGCCCTGCTTCACAAAAAGGAAACTGAAAAAATCAGGCCGGTAGGGAATGGATGAAACGGGGAGCGTTTTAAATATATCCTGCAGGTAATGCGTGGTGAATCCTGAAGTAGTATCGATCTCCTCATGAGGAAGCCCCATCAGGTCATAAAGCGCTGCCAGGTCTTTGATCACAATATTCTTTGACGGCATAGTTTAAATTTAGGCATTAAATCATTACCCGCTACAGGTACAACGGCTTCCCGGGAGACAAAGCCAATATGCGATCGTTCAGTCCCTCTTGTGCAGCCACGCGCTGCAGCTCCGCCAGCGGCCTGCCCAATGGCTCATCTGCCAGGTCAAAAGTGCCGTAGTGCATGGGCACCAGGTAGCGGGCATGCAGATCCTGCAGGGCTTTTAATGCTTCTTCGGGCGACTGATGTATCAGATGCATGAACCAGCGGGGCTCATAGGCTCCAATACCCAGCAGGGCATAATCAAAGCTGCCGTAGATTTGCTGCAATTGTTTATAGCGGCCGTCATAACCGCTATCTCCCCCGAAACAGATCCGCCTGTCTTTCGCTTCGATCACAAAACCACCCCATAAACGTTTGTTCGTGTCAAAGACGCCGCGCTTGGACCAGTGCTGCGAAGGAATGAAGGTAATGTGCAGCGGCTTACTATCTGTATTGAACTGCTGATACCAGCCCGCTGTTTCAATGTTCGCTGAATGGGTGATGCTGTTGATGAGCGCGTCCATTCCCAGGCCTGACAAATACTGCATCGAGGGATTATTACGCGCCAACAGCTGCAGGCTTGCCTTATCACAATGATCGCGATGGTCGTGCGACAATAGCAGGTAGTCCAGGTCACGGATCCGCCCCGGGTTTACGGGCAATACCGATCTGCGCGGGAAAAAAGGGATATTGCCTAATACGGGATCTGTGAGCAGGCGGATACCGCCTATACGAATATAGAAACAGGCATGTCCTAACCATACAAGCAGGTCGTCTTCGCCATCCAGCCAGGTATCATCTGTATATACTTCGGGCTGCCAGGCAGCTGTTCGCTTTTCCTGTTCAAAGGGGTTGGTCTTCATCTTCCAGCGAAGCACTTCCCAGAAGTTGGTTACATAGGGCTGACCGAGGTTCATAAACCGTCCCTGCCCGTCTACCGGTGTGCCTTTCCAGTCTGTATCCTTAATAATCGTTTTTAACAGCGGGTTGCTGCGATAAGTGATCGCCATTATCTGTCGTCCATGATATAAGGATAAAGGTAAGAAAACAACACCTGATGTTCATTCTCTATAAAGGCAGTCCTTACAGGATTGAAGCAGTAAATTTTTGTATATTGAATATAAATCCTCAAGGACATGACCGACAAACTACCAGTACACGCCGTTGCTACGGCCTTATTCTCTGTAGCGCCTGAACAGGTTTTCGATGCATTCCTTAACACGGAAATGATCGGGCAGTTTATGTTTGGTCCGCAGCTGCGCGATGAAGAGATCGTCAGTCTCAGCAATAATCCCTGGGAAGGCGGCAGCTTCTCCTATGTTGTGCGCAGGCAGGGTGAGGAAATCAATCATGCGGGAAAGTACCTGGAAGTGAAACGGCCCAACCGCCTGGTGTTCAGCTGGCAGGTGATGAACGACCCTTCGGATTATTCTGTTGTGCTGATTGAAATAGTTCCCATAATAGCCGGTTGCGAGCTCACCCTTACACATGAAATGCCGGGCGAGTGGAAAGACTATGTGGAGCAAACAAAAGCGGCCTGGGGAAAGATGCTGGACAAACTCACGGAAATACTGCAATAGGGGCTGATGAAACGGCTGCTATTGTTATGCGGTATATTGTCTACGCTTGTTTTTATATGCGCTGACATCATCTCCGGGGCTGCCTGGAAGGGCTATCATTACCGCTCACAGGTTGTCAGTGAATTAATGGCTATTCATGCAGTGTCCAGGCCCATCGCCGTTCCCTTCTTTATGATCTATGACCTGCTGTTTGTTACCTTTGGAACCGGCCTGCTGTTATGCACGCAGGAAAAGCGCATGCGGATGGCCGGCGTATTGATCATTGGCGCGGGCATCAGCGGACTAATCACCACATTATGCTTTCCCATGCACCTGCGTACGGAGGCGCCAACGATCAGCGATACCCTGCATTTCATTCTTACCGGTCTGACCACTTTACTGATACTGCTGGCCATTGTTTATGCCGCTGCGGTATACGGCAAAAACTTCCGGTATTTTTCCATCTTCATCATTGTAATACTGCTGGTGTTTGGAGCCTTTGCAGCACTGGATGTTCCCAGGATTGCGGATAACCTGCCAACACCCTGGCTGGGGTTTACGCAACGGGTAACGATAGGCGCTTATTTGTTGTGGGTGGCTGTGTTGTCGGTAAAACTGTACATTGAGCAGGGCAAAAAACAATCCGGCAAAACGAGCTATTATTTCTAAATTTGAAGTTTTTTTACGTTTTTCCTGAAAATCATATCTATATTTGAATATATTTTGACGATTTTTCCCGTAAATAAACCTAGTGATGATAATTGACTTCAGTGTTGGCAATTACCGTTCGTTTAACGATGTTCAGACGCTCAGTTTAAAAGCTACCTCCTTAACATCACCCGACGAAAAGACAGATGATTTGAACATTGTTGATGTTAACGATACGAGACTATTGAAAATAGTAGGTATCTATGGTGCAAACGCCAGTGGTAAATCAAATATAGTTGCAGCATTGCATTTTTTCCATGTAATGGTGTCTCGCTCCATGGAGTCGGAAAATATTATCAAGCAAGGCCTAAATCCGTATAGGTTAACCAGCAACACGCTAAAAGATAGTGGGTTCTTCCAAATTATTCTACTGCTTGAAGGAAGACGATACCGTTATGGTTTTACCCTGTCGCCGAAATTTGAAATTGACAAAGAATGGCTTTTTGGACCGGCAGAGAAAAACGAAACATACTACTTTAAAAGAGAAGGTAACCAGATCACCACGAATCCTGAGTATTTCAGAGAGGGAAGCGGATTACCATTGGATAAAGTCAGAGGTAATGCATTGTTCTTAGCATTTTGCACAACCTATGATGGCCCTGTTTCAAAAACGGTTCGTGACTTTATTACTAACCAGATGATATTTGAAAATACGCTTTCCCCATTTCCAATGTTAAAAAGCGGTTATCCCTTTGGATCTGGCATGGAAAAAACAAACCAATTAATTGCGGATGGGAAAAAGGAAATAGTTTTATCCTATTTAAAAGACGCCGGACTGAGCTACAATGATATTAGTATTGAGAAAATAGAATTAACAAAAGACCTTAAATATGACCTTATCAAGGTCTCTAAACAGATTTTTGATAAAGATGATAATGTTACAGGAACGACTCAAATGGATCTTAAAACAGATGAGTCGCAGGGAACTAATAAATTCTATAACTACATAGGCGATTTGTATTACCTGTTTTCAAATGGAGGGGTTTTCATATCGGACGAGATTGATAGCAACTTTCATCCGGCATTGCTCAAGCATCTCATAAGCCTTTTTCAGAACCCTAAAATAAATGTTGCTAATGCGCAAGTCATATTTAGTAGTCATGATGTAAATTTAATGGCTCCTGACTTTATGCGTCGCGACCAGTTTTATTTTACAGAAAAAACTGTTTATGATAATACAAGACTTTACTCACTTGCAGACTTAAAAGGGATTCGAAATAATGTAGATTTTGCCCGTCACTACCTGGCAGGCTTTTACGGAGCATTGCCGCATCTCGGCAACTTAATATAATAACTGTATACACCAAAACATAATGAGCGAAATATTACCGTGGGATGTTCATTCCAATGAAGAACGCACCCCTGATGAATTGACTACATTTATTGTATTTTGCGAAGATGGAGTTTGTGAACCTCTGTACTTAAAATCGTTGGCTGGAGAGAAGGTAAAGATCAACGTAATTGACAATTCAAGAGAAGGAGACACTCAAGTTAGCAAGGCTTTGAAACATTGCCTGCGAGAAGGTAACGCTCAATGGATCGAAGAACAATATAAATTGCTGGAAGATGTGAAAGACCTGGTATGGTGTGTGTATGACAGAGATCTGAAATCAGAGAATATGGAGGAGATTGCAGAAGAGGATTGTATTTCTTTTGACAATAGCATAATAAATGCTGAACGGGCAGGACTAAAGGTAGCCTGGAGCAATGATTGCTTTGAACTCTGGATCCTACTTCATTTTGAAGATGTACCATTAAAGCCATTCCATAGAAACTATATTTATGATCGGTTAACGGAAAGATGTAAAACGCTGCCAGACCAACACCCTTTCCTTGAAAAGATAACAACCAATGACAGATTCAATTACAAGGAATCCTTAAAACAAAATAAAAGATTTACTTATATACTTTCCTATTTAAGAGAAAATCGTAGTGACGCTATAGAACGTGCAAACGCTCTTGTTCAACATCATGAAAAAAAAACCTTTCCATCAGCGAAACCCATGTACTCATATACATTATCTTGTTAAAGCAATAATTGATGCTGGAGGAAATTAACTATTAAAGCTCCACTGTTCTTTCTATACATATATTAATTCAGGACTCAGGCAGCGATCAACAAGCTGATCAACGCCGCCACCAAGAACTGCGGATCAAACGTCCGCAACGTTTTCAGCGCCCGTGTGAGCTGGTTTTCAACGGTGCGTTTGGAGATATTCAGCTTCTCTGCAATTTCCTGGTTACTCAGGCTGTTCATGCGGCTCAGCCAGAAGATCTCCCGGCATTTGGGAGGCAGGCCATTCAGCAGCTGCGCCAGGCGGGATTCCATATTCTCATACTCCAGCTTATTGACACCGGAATTATACACCGGCGGCACAATGGTTTCTGCAAACTGTTCAAAGTAAGCGGTGCAATTGATCTTTGCCGCCTTCAGGTATTTATATACCTGGTAACGGGCAGTGGCCTGGAGGTAAGGCAGGAAATTTTCTATCTTATTGGATTTGCGTTTTTCCCAGAGCGATACAAACACATCATGGGTGATCTCTTCTGCAGCGGAGGAATTTTTTAAGTAGTAGTTGGCGGTGGCATATATCTTTTTCCAGTACCGGTTATACAGCAGTACAAATGCCCGGCTGTTGTCTGCAACAACAGCGTCCCACAATTCATTGTCGGAGTACACATTTTTCATAACGATCGGCGGGTAAAAATAAAAATATTTCTGATTCATAGGAATATTTAAAAAAAATATGCCTTTCGCATGTGTGTGCAGCAGGGAATACCGGCACTATATAGTAAAGGGATATTACTATCATGACGCCCGAAGAATACATACGTTTATTTGAAAAATACCAGCAGGGCCAATGTACTCCCGAGGAGGAAGCTTTGCTGATGGAGTACCAGGACCATTTCCAGCTGCAGGAGGAGGAGCCTGCTATGTCTGCGGCCGACAAGGAACTGCGGCGCCGCATATTTGGCCGTATCGCCACAACTGCCGGAAGGAAAAAGGTATTCCGGTTACGTTGGGGCTGGGCTGCCGCCGCTATCGTGATCCTGGCAGCCGGCATGGGGGCTTTACTGTTAAACAGGCAGCCTGATTCATTGCCGGAGATAGTGGAAAAAGCCCCGGTCAAAAACGGTCCCATCACACCGGGCAGCAGCATGGCCACTCTTACCCTTGCCGATGGCGCTGTTATCGCGCTGGAAGACGCAGCAGACGGCATTGTTGCCCGGGCAGGCGGTACCGCCGTGACCAAGACCGGGAAAGGCGCCATTGCTTATGCAGACCAGGGAGGTGCAACAGATCAGCATTCGTTAAACACCATCAACATACCCAGAGGCGGGCAATACACCGTTACCCTGTCAGACGGCACAAAAGTATGGCTCAACAGCGAGTCTTCACTCACCTACCCCGTGGTATTTGGCGGGGCCGAACGCAAGGTAATACTGAAAGGCGAAGCCTATTTTGAGGTCAGTAAGAATGAGCAAAAACCCTTCATTGCTGAAACGGACCATGCCACCGTGCATGTACTGGGCACGCAATTCAACATCAATGCCTATCACGATGAGAAGGATGTGAAAGTTACGCTGCAGGAAGGATCCGTAAGACTTTCCAGCGAAGCTGACAAAACATTGCTGACGCCCGGCGAGCAAGGCATTGTATCGCTTTCGCATACCGCCATCGAAAAAAAGAAGGTCAACATGAACCAGGTAATGGCCTGGAAGAACGGCTACTTCATCTTCAGAAACAATACCATCCAGGACATTATGCGCCAGATAGGGCGCTGGTACGATGTGGAAGTAGTATATGAAGGAAACCTGCCGAAAGGCACCTTTGGCGGCACCTATTCCAGGAACAAGGATATCCACGAATTACTTAAAGGCCTTGAACTAACCGGTTTAGTACACTTTAAAATTGAAGGAAGGAGGATAATCGTTATGACTTAACATGATACCTGCATGGTTATCAAAACAGATCAGGAGCGTTGCGACCGCCCCTGATCTTCAGCCTAAGCTGCACCAGGTAACCAACAAATGCTTGTGAATGCCAATTATTGTTAATTAAACCTAGCTCTCAAATGTACAAAATTTTTACTGAGCCATTGCTCAGGCGAGGTACCCCTGCCTGGCTCAAACTTATCTGCGTTATGAATTTTACCGGCGTACTTATTCTTGCCGCTGTATTACAGGTCAGTGCAAACGCATCCGCCCAGCGGGTAAACATAGCCGTGCAAAAAGCGCCGCTGGAAGATGTGCTGTTCAGCATACAACAGCAAACCGGCTATGACTTTCTTTACAGTGCGGACCTGATCAGGACCGCAGCGCCCGTCTCCGTGTCTTTGAAAGACGCTCCCCTGATGACGGCGCTCAACGTTATCTTCGAACAACAGCCCCTGGATTATGTCATCAATAACAAAACAGTTACCATCCGGTATAAACCGCACCAGCCAACCAGCGTTTTCACGGTAAGAGGAAAGGTAACAGATAGCAAAGGTGTTCCTATCGAAGGCGTAACGGTGCAGCTGAAAGGTACCTCCACAGGTACGGCCACACAATCCGGCGGCGCCTACAGCCTGGATCTGCCAGACAGCAGGGGCACGCTACTGTTCAGCTTTATCGGTTATGTAAAACAGGAAGTGCCGGTTAACGGCAGACCCGTGATAGATATTACGTTACTGGAAGAAGAAAAGAACCTGGGCGAAATACTGGTAACCGGTTATTCCACGCAAAGCAAACACACGCTTACCAGCGCGATTGTTGCGGTGAAGGGAGAAGAGCTGACCAAAAGAGTAGCTACAGATCCCGCCTCCCTCCTGCAGGGCCAGCTGCCCGGCCTCTCGGTAGTGCAAAACTCCGGCGAACCGGGTAATGACGCCATCCAGCTGCGCATCCGCGGCGTGGGCACCTTCAGTGCGGCGGGCAACAAACCCCTCACCATTGTAAACGGTTTGCCGGGAGATCTCTCCGTCATCAACCCAAACGATATCGAATCCGTTACGGTACTGAAAGATGCATCGGCGGCAGCCATCTATGGTTCGCAGGGCGCCAATGGTGTGATCGTGGTGAAAACAAAGAAGGGAAAAGCAGGCGCTTTCACCCTCTCCTACAATTACAGTATTGGTTTTGCCACGCCTACCAGGCTTCCGGAAGTAGTCACCAATTCTGCACAGTACATGGAATTACTGAACGAAGCAGAAGTGAACTCCGGTAACGCACCCGTATATACGCAGGAGCAGATCGACCTGTACAGGGATGCGACCGACCGTGTTAAATACCCTAACCACGACTGGCTGGATGAAATGTTCAGTACCGCCATCGTGCAAAACCACTACCTGAATTTAAGCGGCGGTAATGACCGCACCACTTACAGCCTTGGATTGGGCTATACCAACCAGCAGGGTACCATGCGTGGTTTTGAGTACAAGAAGTATACGCTGGACCTGGGCCTGAGCTCAAAAGTGCACAAGCGTGTAACTTTAGGCACCAACCTGCAATTACGCTATGGCAACCGGCTGAGCCCCTTCGTAGGATCAACCGACCTTTATATCTCTACCCTGGCGCAATCACCGCTGTACCCGGCCCGCACACCTGATGGCCTCTGGATCAATAAAGCCTACGACAGGGAGCTGGGTAACAAGAACCCCGTGCTTACCTCCACGATCAGAACACAAAATCCTAACTACTATGCACAGGGCAACATCTCCGTTGATGTAGACATTTTAGATGGCCTCCGGTGGGAGAACCGGGCGGGCCTGAATTTCGTGCTGGATAAAACAAAAACCTTCAGACCGGTCATACCCCTGTACCTGTACAGCACTTTATCTTTCGCAACCAATGCGGATGTTGGTACGCCCGGCCTGAGTGTAACGGAAGACGATGGCGTAATGTACAATGTCTACAGCCAGCTGAACTACCATAAAACACTGGGTAAACATGACCTTACCGTATTGGCAGGCGCACAGCAGGAAGTGAATAACATCAGCAATTTAGATGCCTGGCGCATCGGCTATCCTACCAATGAACTGCAGGAGCTGGACGCCGGATCTGTGAGCGGGCAAACCAACGCAGGTAATTCTGCCGAGTATGTGATCCATTCATTTTACGGCAACATCAATTACAATTTTGACGATAAATACCTGCTGGGCATGAGCCTCCGTTACGACGGTACTTCCAGGCTACCCAGCCGCAGCCGCTGGGGACTTTACCAGTCTTTCTCCGCCGGCTGGCGGATCTCCAGGGAGCGTTTCCTGGCAGATGTAAAATGGCTGAACGACCTGAAGATACGCGGATCATGGGGACGCCTCGGTAACCAGAACATCGGCTACTACCCTTACCAACCTACGCTTTCGCAGAACAATTATGCATTCAGCAACGGCATCGTATCCGGCTTTGTTCCCAACCAGCTGGTAGATCCGCAGCTCACCTGGGAAACCACACGCATGACCGATATCGGCCTGGATATGGTGGCGCTGAACAACCGGCTGGAATTCACCTTTGACTGGTTCAGCAAGTATACCTACGATATCTTAAGACAATCGCAGGTGCCGCAGGCATTAGGCGTTACGGCGCCCATCGTTAACAATGGCGCAGTAAGCAACAAGGGCGTGGAATTCAGTGTGCGGTGGCAGGATCGGATAACGCGTAAGTTCAGTTACTATGCACAGGCCAACTTCCAGCTCTATCGCAATAAACTGGTGTCTTTCGGCGCAGACGAGATAGGCGGCCCGGATGGTCAGACCATCATGCGCAACGGATATCCTATCAACTCCTTCTACCTGTATACCATGGACGGCATTTTCCAGAACCAGGAAGAAATTAACCAGGCGCCCGACCAATCCGCACTGGGTGGCACCCCTACCCCCGGCGACATACGGTATAAGGACATCAATGGCGATAAAAGAGTGGATGATAACGACCGGAGCATCTTTGCAGGCCAGTATCCCAAGTTCGAGTATTCCTATACCATGGGCTTTAATGTGGGCAACTTCGACGCCAGCGTAATGTTGTACGGCTCTTATGGCAATAAGATATACATGGGCAAATGGGGCATCGATCCTTTTGCACAGGGCGCTATGCCCACTACCGACTGGCTGAACAGGTGGACGCCTGAAAATCCGTCTGCCACCATGCCCAAGATCTACATGGGCTTTTACGGGTATCCCCGGATCACCAATCAGCAGTCTACCTACTATCTCTACAATGCCAGCTTTATGCGCATCAAGAACCTGCAGATTGGTTATACATTCCCGCAGGGATTTGTAAAAGGGATCCGCTCACTCCGTATCTACAGCGCGGTTGACAACCTGGCGCTGTTCACACCGCTGAAAAAAGGCACCGATCCGGAAAGGCTGGACATTAACACCAAGCCTGACAGCTGGTATGGCTTTGCCAATTACCCGCAGAACCGTACGATCACACTGGGCGCCTCTGTTCAATTTTAACTTCAATGATCCAAGACATGAAAAAATATTTTGCCGCTATCATAGTAACCGCACTTTGTAACACCGGCTGCAAGAAGCTGGATGTTACCCCGCCGGATAAACTGTCTACCAACATTTTCTGGAAATCTCCCGCTGACGCAGATCTTGCGCTCACGGGCCTGTACGGCACCCTCTATGCCACCCATGGGCAGATTGCCGTGTATGCGCCGATGTGGTGGGAAAACTTCAGTGATAATTCCTATACGCAAAACAACCAGGGCGCTGCACAGCAATCACTGATATCCGGCCTTTCATCCAACATCGGCGGGTTTCCTACTTCCAGCAACGAGAGTTTGTATATCAGCTCCTATAAGGGCATCGCCGCGGCCAATAGCCTGCTGGCCAACGTGGATAAGGTGCTGAGCGGCGATCAGCTGGCCCGCTATAAAGGAGAGGCTTATTTCCTGCGGGCCTTCCACTACTTTATGCTTGCCCAAACTTATGGCAATGTGCCGTTGATCACGGAAGATCCGCTGACCATTGATTTCAGCAAAAGAGTGCGCAAGTCGCCCAGGCAGGAGATCCTTCAGCTGATAGAAAACGACCTGGACCAGGCCATTGCGGCTTTACCCGCGGCCAGGTACACCAGCGGCCATGCTGTAAAAGCCTCTGCACAAGGCATCAAGGTAAGGGTGCTTTTATTTGAGAAGAAGTACGCGGAAGCCGCTGCACTGGCAAGAGAGATCATCAATGATAACCTGTTCTCGCTGCATAATAATTATGCCGGCAATTTCTACAAGCCGGATCAGCGTTCCAGTCCGGAGATCATGTTCTCCGTACAGTTCCAGGCGCCGGCGGCCGCGCATAATTTTTCCATTACAACGGCTATTATCCGCTCGGGTTACAAAGACCTGCAGGGCACACAGGATATGATCGATGAGTACGAACCAAATGATCCGCGCAAGAACATGACCTTCTTCTTCCCGGGAGATGGCCCTGAGCAAGGCTGGCCTTTCCCCGGCACCGTTGGTACACCGGGCGTGAACAACTGGACGCGGGGATTTTACCCCGGCAAAAAATGGCTGGATCCTAAGATCATAGATCCCCAGCCCGGTTTGCTGGACGACCAGGACTATGTATGGCTGCGGTATGCAGACGTGAAACTGATGTATGCGGAAGCGCAGAACGAAGTTGCAGGCCCGGATGCCAGTGTGTACCAACAGGTGAACGAAGTACGTGCACGGCCCGGAGTAGATATGCCGCCACTGCCTGCGGGCCTTAGCCAAACGGAAATGCGGGAAAGGATCCGGCATGAGCGCCGGGTGGAATTTGCCCTGGAAGGCTTACGTTATTTTGATCTGCGCAGGTGGGGCATTGCCGTACAAAAGCTGAACGGGTTTGTACAGAATCCGCTGACGCCTAACATTAAAACCGTGTACAGAAGCAATTTTGATTACTGGCCTTTGCCGCAATCTGAGATTGACCGCAATAAACCGGAGCTGATCCAGAATGACGGGTATTAGTAAGTTGAACGGCTTGTTGTATATTGTCCGGATATTCAGCTCATGATGCAGCGACTGTTCCTGTTTTTAATCTTCTGCAGTATTGCAGTTGTGCAGCCCGGAAAATATGCTTTCGGCACGGATTATTACATTGACCCGCTTGAAGGGAATGACAACAATAACGGCATCAGCCGGGAAGCGGCCTGGAAAACATGCAGGCCGCTTCTTACATTGCGCCTGCTGCCGGGTGATGCGGTAGCTTTTGTGCGGCCGGGCGCTTTCCATGAACCGCTGCTGTTACGGGCGCGTGGTACGGAAAAGCAGCCGGTACGCATAAAGTTTGCAGCAGGCAGGTATGACTTTTACCCGGATAGCGCTACCAGGAAACGCCTGCATATATCCAATACCAACGACCGGCCCAATGAGCTGAAAGCAATGGCGATCATGCTGGACTGCTGCAGCTACGTGGAGATAGATGGCCGGGGCGCAGCGCTGGTTATGCGGGGCAAGATGATCGAGACCTACCTGCACAGCTGTGATCATATTACACTGAACGGATTAAGTTATGATTACCATCGGCCCACTGTCTCCGAACTCACGGTAATGGATGTAGGAGATCATTATGCCGATGTAAATATCCACAGCGATTCGGAGTTCAGCATCCGGGACAGCCTGCTAACCTGGATCGGGGAAGGCTGGCGTTATCAGCCGGGTTCCTATTGGCAGGTTCTTGATCCGGAAACCAATGAGCTGTCGCGTATGGATGTCCCGATGAAGCAGCTCCGTTTCAGCCGGCTGGATAATGGTAAAGTGCGGATCCATTTTCCTGAAAACCCGGGGTTCAGAAAAGGATGTGTCTACCAGAACCGGGATGTGACCAGGGATTGTGCAGGCATCTTTATGGAAAAGAGCTCACAGCTGACCCTGCGGAACATGCACATCTACTTTATGCATGGGATGGGTGTTGTGAGCCAGTATTGCCGGGATATAAAAATGGACAGCATCATAGTAAAGCCCGGGGAAAACACCGGGCGCACCGCTGCTGCCTGGGCAGATATCCTGCATTTTTCCGGCTGCAGCGGAATGATATCGGTTAGTAACGCTTACCTGTCGGCCGCCAATGATGACGCCATCAATATACACGGCACTTATTTAAAAATAGTAGAAATGCCTGCGCCTGATAAAGTGCAGGTGCAGTTTATGCATGGTCAGACTTATGGGTTTGATGCATTTGCTGCGGGGGATAGTGTGGCCTTCGTACAGGCGGGCAGTTTATTATCCGTGCATAAAGCACAAATAAGCAGTGTTGAGCGGATAAATGAGAAAACATTTGTACTGACATTAAAAAGCCCGGTACCGGGTATCGTAAAGACCGGCGACGCCGTGGAGAATATCAGCGCCACACCCGAAGCATATATCCATCATAATACCATCACGAGGATACCTACCAGGGGCATCCTGGCAACTACGCCGCGTGCCGTGTTGATAGCGCATAATAATTTTGAGCGGGTACATATGAGTGCGGTATTCATCAATGGCGATGCTTCAGGATGGTATGAGTCTGGCATGGTGAAGGATGTGAAGATCAGTCATAATAACTTCAATTACTGTGGCGAGCCCGTGATCAATGTACACCCGGAGAACACGGTGTTTAAGCGCGATCCGGTACACCGTAATATTCTTATAACGGAGAATTCTTTCAGGCTCCGGGGAAAAGAACTGTTATCAGCAAAAAGTACACGGAATATAAAGTTGACGGGGAACGTCGTTCATGAAGCGGGAGCCGTTAAACGCATAGAGGAATTAATAAAGCTGGATCATTGTAGCGGGGTGAAGATAACAAACAACAGACTGGAGCGGTAATACTAGATTAAACGGAACACCCGCTTGCGGTATTCCTCAAAATCCTGTTCATTGGATAAAGTGTCGAACTTCTCCTGTTGGCCGTTCCTGTTTTCTCTTACCAGGATCACATCCATCCCCCCTATTATGGTTCGCCTCGCTTTATCAAATATACGCTCCAGTTCCTGGCGGTCCTGGATGGACTGCAATTCTTCAATACGGTTCACTACGATGATATAATCTTCCATTCGGTCTGTTTGGGGCAAAGGTAAAAATAAGCGCGGACGTAACCGTCAAACGTTTACACCAAACGGTACAATTTCCCGAATCGCTGATAATATGCTTTCTCCAAATCTTCTCTATGCGCCGGGTCTGCAATGCTGATCAGCAGGCGGGCCCTTTGCTCCAGGTTCCTGCCATACAGGTTCACCACTCCATGCTCTGTTACCACATAGTGTACATGACCGCGCGTGGTCACCACTCCCGCGTCCGTTTTAAGTGCAGGCACAATACGGGAGATCCCTACTTTTTAAAATGCTGTGTTTGTGATTACTTTCTGGCATTATCCAACTTTCAGATAATTCACTGCGGCTACCGGGCCGTCAATATATTTAGGGTTCACCCTGTTATAACCTGCTTTATAGATAATGATCCCTTTCATGACTATAATTTTATGGGTGAGTGATAAAAACCGCCCGCTGCGCATGATAAATATCAGTTTCCGGTATAATGACGGTCATTCCGGTAGCATCCGGGCAAGGGTACCTTTGTACCAGGCAACCTTCCTGCCATCTAAAACCAAATTGTGTATGAAAACAGATATAGCAATACAAAGAAATGTAATCGATGAGATCCGGTGGGACCCCATACTGCATTCCGCGCTGATCGAAGTGAACGTGAAAGACGGGATCGTTTGCCTGAAAGGCAATGTAGATAACTTCAGCCAGCGTATGGCCGCTGAAAATGCCGCCAAACGGGTGAAAGATGTCAGGGCGGTAGCATTGGACCTGGCCATCCGCATTCCCGATGAACAAAAACGTCCAGATACAGATATTGCCGCCGCAGCGCTGAATGCGCTGAAATGGAGCAGCTTTGTACCGGAAGACAGGATCAGGCTGAAGGTGGACGATGGATGGATCACCATCGAAGGAGAAGTGGAATGGCAGTTCCAGAAAGAATCGGCCTACAGCGCGGTGAGTGATCTGATCGGCGTGCACGGCGTTACTAACCGGATCAAGGTACGGCCCAATATTACCCCCGTTATTGTAAAAGACGTGATTAAAAAAGCACTGGAACGCAGTGCAGATATAGAAGCCAACAGCATCAACATTTTAACAGACGGCGGCAGGATCGTACTGAAAGGCAAAGTACGCTCCTGGGCAGAACGAAAGGTGGTAGAACGCGCAGTATGGGCCACACCGGGTGTAATAGATGTAAAAGATGAACTGATCGTTGATCCTGATCACATCACCAATGTCTCACTTTAAAAACCATCAATATGTTAGGTAAACTGGGTACAGACCAGATCGATGCGGTGCTGAGCGCCAATATCACCGGCCGCATTGGCTGTACAGACGGAGAAAAGGTATATGTAGTACCTGTCAGCTATGCTTTTAACGGCACCCATATCATCGCGCATTCAAAAGAAGGGATGAAGATCAGCATGATGCGGAAACATCCGCAGGTGTGCTTCCAGGTAGACGAAATAGATGATTATGCCAACTGGCGCAGTGTGATAATATGGGGTAAATACGAAGAGATCACCGACCCACGGGAACGCTACTACGCCGCTAAATACCTGGTGGGCCACCTGATGCACAGACAGGTGAGCGAAACCGCCGGTGTGGATGATATGCGTATAGAAGTGGATCGTGCGGAGGAACCGGTACATCATCCCCGGCCAATTGTATACCGGATCCGGATAGACGAAAAAACCGGCCGGTATGAAGAACATTAGCGTTTTTCCACCATATTTCCTTCCTCATTCAGCTGTGCCAGCGTCCAGTTATCGGTTTTGGTGGTAGCCAGCCACAGATCGCCAGACTTGCGCAGTACCTGGGCATTCAGGCCGTACAGGCGGCAAAAATCATGTTCCAGTTCATGGGCCGTACGGTTGGGACTGATATCGATCCAGCCAAAGCTATGCATCATCCGTACATCCTCTATCGGTGTTGCAGGCGGTATCCTGTCCTGCGCCGGGGAGGCCGCTCCTGGAGCATGCGGCTGCCGGTAAAATTCCAGTTTCAGGTAAGGATAGGCCACCTTAAAATCATCCTGTATATTACTGATGGTAGCGTCTTCACTTATATAGATCTGCATGGCAATAGATTTTTATGATACAAGATTAAGCCCATCCCCTATGGCCGGAAATGATGGCGATCAGTTGCCCGGATGACCGTCATCATCCCCAATAAACGCTGATTATCAGAAATTAGCAGCGTAAACAGCAGATATGAAACATATCAGTAAATTTGCAATAGAAAAGTACCACGACAGCGTACAAGGCACTCATCGACAAAAACTACTAAATGGAGCCCTCTATCAATGATCGCTCGGGAGACAGGTTTTTACAAAAGGAAGTAGAAAAGGAACTACAGCGTTTCGGGGCATTATTTGATTATGCCAGTATCGGTATTTTGGTAACCAATAAACAGGGAGAGATCATCATGATCAATGATTTCGCACTGGACCAGTTTGGCTACCAGCGCGAAGAACTGTTAGGGCACACCATTGAAAAGCTCATGCCCCCGCATGTGCGCGACAGGCATGTAGGGCATCGCAACCGTTATGCGGCCCATCCGCAGAGCAGGCCCATGGGCATCGGGCTTGATCTCTTTGCCATCCGTAAAGACGGCACGGAGTTCCCGGTAGAGATCAGCCTCAGCCACTACGAAAATGAAGAAGGCAGTTTTGTCATCGCCTATATCAACAACATCACCGCCAGGAAACAGGCAGAAGCCAAGATAGAACGCCTGAACAATGAGCTGGAACAGATGGTGGAAGAAAGAACGCAGCAGCTCAGGGAAACGCTGGAAATGCTGGAAAGATCAAAAGAAGATCTTACCGCCGCCCTGGGCAAGGAAAAAGAGCTGAGCGAGTTGAAATCACGTTTTGTCTCGCTCGCCTCGCATGAATTCCGCACCCCGCTCGCTACTATTTTATCTTCGGCCTACCTGGTGAAACAATATAGCAAGGAAGCCGACCAGGACAAGCGGAACAAACACCTGCAGCGGATCGTTATCTGTGCAAAACTGCTGACAGACATTCTCGATGAATTCCTCTCAGTGGGCAAAATAGAAGAAGGAAGGATACAGGTACGCTATGCCAATATCAAAGTAGATGACTTCTTTCATAACATCATTCAGGAAATGCAGGGGCTTACCAAGGAAGGCCAGCATGTTGACTATGTGCACGAAGGCGAGCCGGATGTAACGCTGGATCCCTCCCTGCTGAAACATATCGTCATGAACCTGTTAAGCAATGCGATCAAGTTCTCTGATAATAACAGCACCATCCAGGTACGTACCTATCACCATAACGACGAGTTCAAACTGAAAGTAGCGGATCAGGGCATCGGCATGTCGCGGGAAGACCAGCAGCACCTGTTTGAACGTTTCTACCGCGGGGCCAATACCAGTAACATACAGGGAACGGGCCTGGGCTTACATATTGTCAGCAAATACTGCGAGATGATGAACGGCAGCATTTCCTGCGAGAGTGAACTGGATAAGGGCACTACCTTCACCATCATTTTTCAGCTCAATAACAATTCTACAAATAATAACGCATGAAAACGATCCTGCTAATAGAAGACAATGCATTTATCCGTGAAAACACCTCGGAAATACTCGACTTAGCCGGATATAAGGTTTTATCGGCAGAGAATGGCAAAGCCGGTGTGGAACTGGCCATGGAGCACACGCCCGACCTGGTGATCTGCGATATTATGATGCCGGTGCTCGATGGCTATGGTGTACTGCACATGCTGCAGCGCAATAAGGACATGAAGGATATTCCCTTTATTTTCCTTACCGCCAAAACAGAACGGAGCGATTACCGCAGGGGCATGGAAATGGGCGCAGACGATTACATCATGAAACCTTTTGAAGCCACCGAACTGCTGCATGCCATTGAAAGCCGCCTGAAAAAGGCCGCGCTCAGAAAAGCGGAATTCAGTCCCAACCTGCAGGGTTTGAGCAAACTGATGGAAGCGGCTACCGGTAAGGCGTCCATCAAGGCATTGGCAGAAGGACGCGATATTGAGCGATACAAAAAAAGACAGACCATCTATACGGAAGGCAATCATCCCGTGAACCTTTTCTATATTCAGAAAGGAAAAGTGAGGGTGTTTAAACGGAATGACGATGGTAAAGAGTTTGCCGTTGACCTGTACAATACCGGCGACTTCTTTGGTTATGTTCCCATGCTGGAAGGCACCGTGTATAAAGACACTGCCGAGGCGATGGAAGAAAGCGAGATTGCCGTGATACCCCGCGAAGATTTTGAAGCGCTCATGGGCAGCCAGATAGATGTGGCGGCGCAGTTTATCCGCATGCTGGCCCGCAATGTTACCAGCAAGGAACAACAGCTACTGGGACTGGCCTATAATTCGCTGCGCAAGAAAGTGGCGGAAGCTTTGCTGTCACTCTACCGCAAATACAACGAACAGAAAGAGGAACCCTTTGTAATTGATATCAGCCGTGATAACCTGGCCACCATCGCCGGTACGGCCACTGAATCACTGATCCGTACGCTGGGCGATTTCAGGGAAGAAAAGCTGATAGAGATCAGGGAAGGCTCCATTGTGATCCTCAATGAAAAGAAATTGTCCAATATGCTGTATTAGTACAAGCTATTTGTTGTGTGCAATGAACAAAGGCATGGCCAGCGCTTCCATCAGCTCGTCTGCCATGCTGGGGCGAAACCAGCGGGACACCATCCCTCTTCTGTAAGCGCCCAGCACAGCCAGTGTACCGGTAGCCTGCTGCTGCAGGAATTCCGTGATCACCGGCTCAGCCCTGCCCTGTAAAACCTTATAGGCTGCTTTCGGGAAATGCCGTTTCATAAACTCTTTCATCAGCCGGTTATCCGGCAGATGCAACCCATCGCCCGGATCATTTACAGACACTACTTCCGTAGACAGCTGCTGCAAACCCGGCAGCAGGTAGCTGAACATTTTGATGGCATACACGGATGAAGGCTCACCATCATAGAGCAGCACCAGTTTCTTTATTTCCCGGTACTCAGGCGGCACCAGCAGCACGGGACATTGTACATCCACCAGCAGGTCGCGGATGAAGCGGGTGGGCGCCGGCTCTTCTTCTGTTGCCAGGGTTTCTTCCATATCAATGATCAGCATATCTGCATAAATGCTTTCGTGCAATATTTCCTGGATGGCAATGCTCCGGTCGCGGTGAACGCTGTAGTTCAGTCCTGCTTCCTGGCAGGCCTGCTCAAAATGGCGTACGGATATTTCCCTGATCGCTTCATCCTTTGCTTCCATCTCTTTAATACCGGCGTTGGTGGCGCCGGCTTTCAACATTTTGTACATACTGAAGCTGTTATAGGTAAAATCGTCCAGGAAAAGCCCAACAAGGTGGGATGGCTGCTGCCGGGCCACCGCTATTGCATAACGTAAGGTGCTGTCAGAGAACCTCAGGCCATCAAAAACGACTACTATTTTCTTCATGATGCATAAGTTTTAACCAAAGGTAGCGAGGGCCCGGTATACGGCACAGAACAATGGTTAGCCTGGCAACTGATTAAGATCAGGTTTGCAGCAAATTGATGGCCCGCACTACGAACATTCGCAGGCGGGCCATTATCAATCACCGAGCATGTATTAATTATTTCCGGGCGGCCATTTCGTTCAGGAATTGCTCAATATGGGTATAGCCGTCTTTATCCTTACCCAGGCTTGCATCTTTCGGGTCGTTGGGATTGAGGCCATGCTGTTTTTCCCAGCTGTCTGGCAGGCCGTCATTGTCCGCATCTTTATACGGGGTTCCCTTGTACTCCGGGTAACCGCCTACCTGGCTGACGTCGGTAATGATGCCCATTTTATAGGAATCGATAGGCAGGCGGCGGTGCTCAAACTGAGTGGCGGGTAACTGTACATTTTCGGGATAAGCGATCTTACCCGTTCTCACCTGTTCAACAATCCGCGCATCCACCGGGTCGCGCTGCGGCAGCGTAGCGCCGGCGTTCTTCAGTACATCGTCAAAAGCCTCTTTGGCAGACAGTATCTTAACGGGCGCCATGGGGAAGGGCTGGCTCCAACGCATGTAGTCTGTATACTTGCCTGCGTCCGGCTGATCCTGGTCGTGTTCATCTTCTACCTGCACCCCTCCTGCCCAATTGTCTTTTGTGATCTCCGGGTATCCCTCCATGATATTGCCCTGCACATAAGCGCGGCCAAATACCTTATACTTCAGTTTACTGCGGCCCGATTCCGGGTTCAGGATGCGGTGGCCCACCAGTGAAGTTTTAGAAGTAGCGGGGCCAGGTTTGAAATAGTTATTGATGATATTGTACGTAGCGGTATAATCGCCGCCATCCACAGAACGATGCACCCAGTTGAACACCACGTTGTTCACAAAATTGAAAGTACCGTTCCAGCCGATGGAGGGATTGCGGCCCGTGTTATCTGCCCAGAGGTTGCGCACAAAGGTGGCGTTCTCGCCGCCCAGTGTACTGCCGAAAGCGTGGTTCCAGGTATCCAGTCCTTCGGAGAAAATGGAGTGCTGGATGGTGAGGTTCACGGTCGGCATTTTTTGTTCCTGTGTACCGGTGCTGTCGTTATACATGTGGCGGTACATGCTCATGTTCTCATCCAGTCCCCAGCTGGCGGACACATGGTCGATGATGATATTGCCGATGGGGTTACCGCCAATAGCGTCGTCACGGCGGCCTACATTGGTTTCACCGCGGCGGAAGCGCATGTAGCGGATGATCACATCATGTGTATTGATCCATACGGATTCACCGGCAATGCATACACCGTTGCCCGGTGCGGATTGCCCCGCGATGGTGATATAGGGTGCGCGGATGATCAGCGGACTTTTCAAACGGATAATACCGGCTACATTGAACACCACCGTACGGGCGCCGCCCTGTTCGCAGGCCCAGCGGAAACTACCGGGACCATCATCGTTCAGGTTCGTTACTACGAGCACTTTTCCGCCACGGCCGCCAAAGCTGAATTTACCGCCGCCTTCCGCCCCCGGGAAAGCGGGGATGGCAGCCTGCGGCAGGTCTGTTGGACGGTGCGCCCAGGGAATAAAGGGTTTACCTTTCCTTGCCTCTGCCTGGATAATGGGCCATGCCTGCTGCCAGGCCGAGTCGGAATGTTGTTCCGCGGCCTTCATTAATGCAGCGGTGGCGTGCGCAACGTCCTGCGGTATTTTCGGGTATTGTGCGGATGCGGTTTGCCATCCGCAGGTGGCGATGAGCGCCATCACCAGGCTGTAACGCCGGGATATGGAGGGTTTTAAATACGTGAAATTCATCAGCTACTTTGTCGTTTATGATTAGTGGATGGGATGAACCCTTAGCTGCTTTAAAAAAAGCAGTATTCTGCCGGGAAAAAAAGCTATTCCGGATGTAAGCGGATATGATACGGATGAGACGGGATTACAGCCTCCTGAACGGAACGGCGGTCAATGATCCAGCCAGGCTTTGAAGAGCGGGGTTTTCTGGCTGCTGATAACGGTTTCTTCGTCGTATTCGGGCACCAGCACCAGTTTGAGCCTGCCCTTGAAATAGGGATGCACCTCCTTCACGGAGTCTATGTGTATAATGAGGTTACGGTTCACATGAAAGAACTGTACGGGATCGAGCATTGTCATCAGCTCATCCAGCGTATAGTCCAGCGGGTAGCGCTGTCCTTCTTTAGTCACCAGCAAAGTGATCTTATTACGGGAATTGAAATAGGCGATCTCGCTGCTTTTAACGGCCCTGATGCGGTTGCCCGCTTTCACCATGAAACGCGATTTATAGCTTTGCTGGCTGGTTTTAATGATCCGGATGATCTCATTGAAAGAAGTATCCCCCGTAGCGGGCTGCATCTGTGAACGGATGGCGGCCATCTTCTGCAGGCTTTTTTCCAGCTTGGGATATTGCACCGGTTTTAAGAGATAATCGATGCTATGCACCTGGAAAGCATCCAGCACATACTGATCATAAGCCGTACAGAAGATGATGGGGCAGCGCAGCTCTACCTGTTTGAAAATATCGAAGCAAAGGCCATCAGAGAGATGAATGTCCAGCAATATCAGGTCGGGCTGGCGGTGATCGGCAAACCACTGCAGGGCCTCTTTCACGGAAGACAGGACCGCCAGCGGACGAATACGTTCATCATACTGCTGCAACAGGCTTGTTAACCGTTCTGCGGCGGGCGCTTCATCTTCAATGATCAATACTTCCATCGGCAGTTATATTATTCATCTATTTCGAGGAGTGGTAAATCTACTTTAAAAAAACGGTGATCGCAACTGACTTTGATCTCACGTTCCGACAGGTGCTGATAACGTTTGCGGATATTTTCCAGGCCCGTTTCCGAGCGGGTGGACGGCACTTTGGGCAAGGGCTGCCAGGTATTTTCCATACTGATCCATTGTGTTGCCTGCAGGTACACCCGGATGCGGAGCGGCTGATCACGGGAGATCACATTATGCTTTACGGCGTTTTCCATCAGCATCTGCAGCGACAGCGGCGGAATGCACAGGGCAGCTGCCGCAGCGGGAACATCTGGCATATCGATCTGCAATGCCTCACCAAACCGTTTTTTCAGCAGGTGGCAATAAGCATGCAGAAAGTCCAGCTCTGTATGCAGCGGCACCAGCTCTTCTTTTTTGTGATGCAGCACATAACGGTATACATCTGCAAACTTGTCGAGGAAGTCCTGCGCTGCCTCCCGGTCTTTATCAATCAGGCTGGCCAGCACATTGAGGTTGTTGAACAGGAAGTGCGGGTCCAGCTGCATGCGTAAGGAGTACAGCTGTGCATGCAGGTTATCTTCCTTCAGCTGGTTGGCCTGCAGCTGTGCTTTTTTCCATTGCATCATGAAATAGATGCCGAAGTTGATAGACAGTACGGGGATGGTGAACAGCAGTCCGTATACATTCAGCACCATGATCTGCGCAAGATCGGGCGGGGTGCTGTTGGTGGTAACTTTAAATAGATAGTAGGTCAGGTTGATGCAGCACAGGGAGTACAGCGTGCTGGCCACCAGCTGGATAAAAAACCGGCGGGTGGTGTGCGCCATCCAGGAAATGTTCCTGTCCAGCAGCTGGTAAATATATTTATTGCCAAACCATAACAGGAGTATCACGGTGATGATCCATGCCATGGCCACTACATAAAAGCTGTTCATGATCTATCTGAAGGAAATTTCTTTCACCTGGCTCCATGGAATATACTGGTACTTTTTATCGGGCAGCCATATAATGAGGCCCCAGTTCTTTTCGCTTACATCATTGGCCGAGCCTAAGAGCAGGGTGCTGTTATCTTTTAACGTGACCTGTGAATAATGCTGCCGGAAGGGCCTGATCCTGCTAATATAGTAAAAGGGGATCTGATAATACAGCCCGTCCTGGTTGCCGTCCAGCAGCTCCATATTCCAGTCCTCATCCAGGTCAAACACGCAGGGCCCTTCGTAACGCCTGTTATCCGTGGTTTGTACGCTGGCGTATAAACGGTCGGGTACCGGGTAATCGTCATAAGACACACCGCCGGAAGGCGGCGGCTGGGGCGTAAAAGAGCGGAAGGCTTTCCATTCTACCAGCACCCGGCCATAGCTGGGATGCGTTACAACGATGCCTTTACAGGCTTTGCCCAGGTCTTCAGATTCACCCAGCAGCATGTTTTCACCGGTGCGCAGCTGCAGCAATACATGGTGCTGCTGTTTTTCGATGCGGGCAATATAGGCAAAGGCGTAGCTCACCGGTTGCCTGCTGGTGGTAACGCCGTTCAGTATATGTGCCACCAGGTATTTGTAGCGGTTCCACTGCACAAAACCCGTCAGCGGCCCGCTGGTGGTGACAACCGTTCCATAAAGCGGAGCCCAGCGGCGAAGCGCCGGTACGGCGGGCGTGGTTTTAAAGTTCACCCGGCTGATATCATTCCACTGGATGGTCTTTGAATCGCCATCCACGTACACAACGATGCTCTTTCCCAGCTGGGCGGCTTCGTTCCTGTAGGGAATGGCCCTCACTTTGCTGCCGTTCCTGAAATGGATCTGCGCCTGATCGGCGCCGGTAACATGAATAAAATCGATATCGCCAAAGCGGCAGAGGATCTCGTTCTTACGCTGCGGGAATTTATCTTCAAACAGGCTGGTGAATTTCCAGTTCAGCTCCTTCCCTCCTGCTTCAGCAGGCAGACGTTTGATCTGGGAGCCGTCCAGGTATTTAAATATGTCTTTGTTGGTGCTTTTGGTCACAGATAGCACATCGCTCCAGAGGCGCTGGCCGCCGCTCCATTTGAGCGGACCAGTGTAGGTTTGTTTGTTCTTCAGTACCACTTCTGCATAGATATATCCCTGGTATTGGGCACTGGCCGGATGGCCTGCCAGGAACGTAACAACAATAAGCAGCAGGTAAAGAAAAATGCCCCTCATAACTGGTGAACCGTGGATAAGAATGTTTTAAAGATAGGATAATTCAGGGCATGGCACAAGGCAAAGGGCGATGAAGCAGGATATAGCGCGGATGAACCGGGATATTGAGATACTTTTTATATATTTACCGCATGAGGATGTCTCCAACACTTTAATACTTCTTTACACCAACTGCGTAAACGGCCTTTGCAAAGGCTGTGAAAACGGCTGCCTGTACCCGGGCACATTCATTCCTCATTATCAATTGTATTATCATGAAAGAAGTATTCAACAACACACAGATCGATCATTTCATTCATAAAGGCTTTATCCGTATAGACCAAGCATTTGATGCACAACTGGCAGCAGCGGCGCGTGACATTTTGTGGAAAGATATGGATGCAGACCCCGACAATCCTGCTACCTGGACAAAGCCGGTGATCTGGTTAGGTATGTACAGTGCGCCTCCATTTGTAGCGGCAGCCAATACACCGGTGCTGCATGGGGCCTTTGATCAGCTGGTTGGAAAAGGCAACTGGCTGCCTTGCGGAAGCATGGGCGCTTTCCCGGTACGTTTTCCTGCAACAGCAGATACCGGCGATACGGGTTGGCATGTAGACGCCAGCTTCCCGGGCAATGATCCCGGCGATGCATGGCGCATCAACTGGCGGTCCAAGGGCAGAGCCCTGCTGATGCTGTTTTTGTTTTCGGATGTGGGCGAACAGGATGCGCCTACTGTCATCCGCGAAGGGTCGCACCTGGATGTAGCCAGGCTGCTGAAAGATGAGGGCGAAGCCGGTCTCACATTTATGGACCTTGCGATGAAACTGCCTTCGTTACCGGAAAGAAAAGAAGTACTGGCAACCGGTCAGGCAGGCACGGTATATTTATGTCACCCTTTCCTGGTGCACAGGGCGCAGGTGAACAGGGGTGCTGCACCGCGGTTCCTGGCGCAGCCTCCATTGTTGCTGAAGCATGTGCTTCAGCCGGAAGGAGATAAGGCACAATTAAGCCCTGTAGCGGCAGCTATCAGGCTGGGAACAGACGGTGTGCTTTAACGTTGTTACAGTTCAGGGGGTTGTAAGTTGCGGCTTACAACCCTTTTCTATTGTTACCAGGTGCGGGTATAATAATTGAAGTAATGCCGGTACTATGCAATTCATCGGAATACTGGGTTTAGTGGCAGGTATCTGTACTTCCTCCTCGTTAATACCCCAATTGATCAAAACAATAAAGCGCCGGAAGGCGGATGATGTTTCCGTGTTTATGTTCATTGTGATGATGACCGGGAACAGTTTGTGGATATACTATGGTTTTGAGAAGTCTGACCTCCCCATTATAGCCACGAATATCTTTTCGCTGTCGTTGAATATTGTGATGCTTGTACTGAAATTTAAATACCGGCGTTAAGCGGTGCGCAGGATCTTTTCCATTTTCCTGCCTTTGGCCAGCTCATCTACCAGTTTATCCAGGTAGCGGGCGCGTTGTGTGAGGGGGTTCTCTATTTCCTCTACCCGGTATCCGCAGATTACGCCGGTAATGAGGTGGGCGTTGGGGTTCAGCGTGGCGCGTTCAAAGAAGGTTTCAAAAGTGACCCTTTCCTTTATCAGCTCGTTCAGTTGTTTGTGGTCAAAGCCGGTAAGCCATTCTATGACCTGGTGCAATTCTTCTTTTGTTCTGCCTTTTTTCTCCACCTTTTCCACATACATTGGATAGACGGAGGCAAAGATCATCTTCGCGATACGCTGATCATGTGTACTGGAAGTTTTCATACGTTGTGTTTTAGGGTGTTGGTTATTTACTGCAAAATAATAAATCCGGCGGCATTAATGTACCTGTTCTGAAAGCGGCCTTTGCTGCGCCAGCTGCTGTATGGTATCCAGGATGTGTTTTTCGGCTACCCGTTCAAAGAGGATGCGGTGCCCCGGTATATTCAGGTGAATACCATCCTGGTCATACTGTTGATTGATGGTATTATCCGGGTTGGCAAACGGGTCCCAGAAATTGATGACTTTGTCGCCATAGGTGGCCAGGAGCCAGTCGCGCATCTGCGGCAGCGTATGACGGGGATGCCCGAAGTTATTGGTACGCGGCTGGGTGGTGGTGACCCACACCGGGACTTTTTGATCCCTGGCCGTTTGTATGATGGTACGGAAATTAGCCTGCTGTTCTTCCAGGCTGTAGCCGGCGGCCGCATCATTGGTAGGCAGGTTGATGATGATGGCGTCCGGGTGGTAGCTGAGAGCCCTGGTAATATTCCTTTTTTCGTCCGGCGCAGGGCGGCCTTCCTTTTTGGTGCCGCTGGGCATTACCTCGTAGGTAGAATACCCGTTCTTTGAAAGGTTCCGTACCGCCACTTCCGGGCCCAGGGAATGGGCAAAGCGGTTCACCCAGCAGCTGTCTTTCGGCTTAATGCCATATCCGGCTGCGGTGGAAGATCCCACCACAACAATCGTATACCGGTGATGGTCCGGGGTAAATTTGCAGCCAATGCTCAGCCACATACACATGATTGCCGCTCCCAACGTAACGGCGCGTTTGCTCTGCATGAACGTACAAGGTTATAAGGTAGAGGAATAGTTGGCAAGATAATGCTATTTTCTGTCTTACGCAGCACAGTTCTCGGCTTACACGGCCGTTGTGTCAGGTGGAGCGTCCGTTCTGTTATCTTACATCGATGTTCTTCGATCTATCAGGTCTGTTCTGTTAGCTGACAACGCCGTTCTGTTGTCTTACATCGATGTTCTTCAATCTGTCAGGTCTGTTCTGTTAGCTGACAACGCCGTTCTGTCAGGTGGAGGCTCCGTTCTGTTATTTTACATCGATGTTCTTCGATCTGTCAGGCTTGTTTGGTCATCTTTCAAAAAATATTGCACTTTTGGCGCGGTCGATTACACATCTGGCAATTTATTATAATAATATTAACAAAAAGGTTGATTATCTTCATAGTATGAAACGTGCAATCTTTTTTGCGGCCATTTTACTGTTGGCTATGGCAACAAAGGCGCAGGTGCATCCCCGCCAGGCGGTGGATACCAACAAACTTCAGCAAAAATGGTTTGTGACAAAATCCGCCGGTATTACGGCTGGTTTTGCCGCCTTTAAGGGAGGGAGCGCCCAATACGTGTCGGCTCCCCTGGAGCTGCTGGTGAACCGGCAATTAAGTAACAATCTTATTGCTTTTGGCGGGGTGTCTGCTACTCCCTACCTGGTACAATATAACGGTGGGATGTATCAACCGGCGGTTAACAAACAGTATGGTTTCATGCGGACAAACAACACCGGTATATACCCTGCCGCCAAAGTGGGACTGATGTATATCAGCAACGACAGAACGTTTTCCATTTCCGGGAGTGTAAGCGTGAGCAGGAGCAGTTATTTTAATTATGCGCCGGTTTACTCGCCGGTACATATGTATAACCCGGCGGCGCTGTAGGCTTGTTCAGCAACAACAGCGCCGGCGGATCATCAGCCGGTCATTGGCTTCATCCCCTTCACTTCTCCCGGTAAGTAATCGTATCGTCTATCGCAAAAGAAACCAGGCGCCCGCTACCGCCCCTGGGCAAGGTATCGCGTTTAACCAGCGTGAAGCGGCTCTCGTCCGCACATACAAACCTCAGTGCATACGTAATCATCGACATTGAAAAATTGCGGCCCGGACAACTTCGTTTACCCATGCCGAATGGCAGGTATTTAAATCCTTTCGCTGCATCCGGTTCCAGGAAACGCTCCGGGTAGAATTTCTTCGGATCTTTCCAGACATCGCCATTGCGATGCAGGTGAAACACCGGGATCATGAACTCGTGTGCGAAACCTGCAGATGCCCCATTTTTATCCGTTGCCGCCTGCTGGTATCCAAACTGCCGGAAGGGCGGGTAAAGCCGCAGCACCTCCATCACAAAATACCGCGCAAAAGCGGGATCGTCATGGATCTTCCTGCGGTAAGACGGCCGCGCCGCAAGGCATAGCAAGGCGGATCCCAGCGCAGACGCCAGGCTGAAAGAGGATACCAGTATGCTGGTGATCTCTCCCCTGAACTGCGCCCTTGTGATCTTACCGGACTGACGGAGTTCCTTCAGCGTTGCAAACCAGGAACCGGGCCTTGGAATGGCAAAATCGAACACCATCTGCTCCAGCTTGTTCGCCACCCGCTTCATGTACAGCGCCCGCTTAAAAAACAGGCTGTCCACACAATAACGCAATGGGCGCAGGAAAGGCAAATGCAGCCGGAAAGAATACATCAGTCCTTCCAGCACCATTGGCCGTGATCCATGCGGGAACCGGGTACGCATAATGAAATCCTCCAGGGGTTTCAGCACGTCTGCCTGGAGCATGTTATCCAGCATAATACGATACAGTTCGCGGATCAGGCGATCAGCAATGGGGAAGCTTTGTTCACCGCCGCCGGGAACGGGAACCGGGAACAATCGTTCCATCAACTGCCGGGCTATCTGTGGAATGGCTTCATCCGTTGGCATGTGCGGACGTGCAATCCGCTTCAGCCACATGGCATGATCATCCTCGCTTACCACAATGGAGTTGCGGCTCAGGTGAAACTGCGTGAGCATCGTCATCACAAAGCGCGAGCGAGTGAATGGCGTTTTGGCATAGGCCGCGATCCGCTCCGGGTCTGCCGAGTACTCCAGCCGGTTCTTTAACCAGGGCAGGGAGTAGACTCTGCCACTACCCTGCCACCGAAATGGATTTAGCTTATTTAAGCGGCCCATATCACAGATTAATTTTATCGCTCACACGTCTCTTCATCAGCGATAATCTTGCTGAATGGTATGTCAGCCCCACCAGGAAAGCCATCTTCAGCACCAGGAAACGGACCGCATACGGCAGCCGGATCTTTGCAAAAGCGCCAAGTCCGTAAGCATACACCTCGTTCACCAGTTCCACATCTTTGTAAGCGGTTGCTTTGCGGTGCACCAGCTCGGCGGTGGCGAACTTATAGAGCTCTTTTGCAAGACCAAACTCTCCCATTTTGGTCAGTTCAGTGATCTGGCGAAGGTATTGCTTCCAGAAGCGGTGCCACTCTGCATCGGTAGAGCGTGCCACGATCACGGGCGCTACCTTGTAATAGAGCTGAACAGCCGAACGTTCTTTACCGCTGGTCATCTTCGTATCGCGTATATACCTGGCCAACATCAGCGGTTCACTGTTGTCTGCCATTCCCAGGCTTTTCACTACTGCAGTGGTGAGGAAGCAGCTGCTGTCATCATTGTTGTCATCGTTGTTATCGTCATTGTTATCATCGTTGTTGTCGTCATTGTTATCATCATTATTATCATCGTTGTTGTCATCATTGTTATCATCATCGCCGTTGGGATTATCCTGTTCGTTGAACTCATTGGCCTCATTTTCGGGCACCTGGTCATTTCCCGGGTTTTCCTGGAGATTCTCACCCTGTTGCCGCCAGTTCTGTATGGCCTCGCTCGCGAATTTATAGCCTGCCTTGGCGAGGGCCTTGATCACTTCAAATACCGCCATGCTGGCTACACCGATGCCGATAGAAATACCTACCTGTTCCCAGGTTTCACCTTGTTTCTGCGGCGGTGAGGGGGGCGCCGGCGGTTTGGTTCCCAGGTTGCCATATACATTGGGCGACGAGGGTTTCGAGGTGCCTGTTGCATAATAATAACCAAAGAAATTCGGTCCTGTAAAGGTGTTGCCTGCGTATATCGTGAAGTATGTCCACTGCATGTAAATGACCAGCGTATTATTGCCGATTGTGCACTGGAAGTAGCTGTAGAAAGGATTAAAAGTAGCCGGTACCGTAGCGCCCTGGAAGGTGATCTTTGAACCATCAGCAGAAATGTTCAGCGTACCCTGGGAGGCACCATTGAGTGTGGAGGCATAATTCCCGGCCCATAAGCTGGCAGGATCCACGGTAGCAGGTTGCAGGGCCGCGGTCTTGGAATAAACACTTCTGCGCCCGCTGGAGCTGATAGCCGAACCGCCGCCGGATGGGCTCAATGATACTTTCACATCAAAATCATTTGCGTTGGTGCCATTGTAACTTACCAGGCAGGATGAGAAGGTGAGCGAACCATTATACGGGAATGCAGCGGAAGTTGTTACCAGGAAAGCCCCGGTATTACCATTGAAGGCAGTTGATGCAGTGATATCCACCAGTCCGCCCGTAGTAGCAGTAGCCACCTGCAGCTGGTAGACGCCATTTTTACTGAACAGCTTTATCAGCAGGCTGGGGTTTCCCTGCGCATCAAAGGTCTGATAGGTGCCATACAGGATGGAAGGCGAAGTGCCGAACGGCGGATAGGTAACAGTGGAGCTGCTGCCAGCGCCCGGGCCACTCACCTGCGAATAGTTGCCTCCCGTAACGTTGAGGATAGAGCTGTCTACCTGCGCCGTCGTAACGCCTGCGTAGCCCGCCTGGTTGATATAGTTCTGCACCGCGGCGTCTGCCTGGTCGGGTGTGCCGCCGTTCGCCAGTGTATTATAGTAGGTTTGATACAAGGCTGATGTGGTACCGTTCTCCAACAGGCTATTCAGGAAAGCGTTGACGTTGGCATCTGCCTGTGCGGCGCTATTGGCCAGTGACACCTGTGATACGCGGCCGGTGGAACCGGACAACAATGCACGCCGCTCTTCTTTGCTAAGCCCGTAAGATTGCGCCAGCTGTTGGGGTGTATGTTGCAGTTGCTTCAATACGTTCGTATCTGTAGCCAGGTCCTGCATCAGTTTCAGCAATGCAGGGCTGGAGCGGCGCATAATATAACCTTCCGGTAACTGGTGTTGGGGCAGCTCTTCGGCTATCTTCTTTGTTTTGGGAGTGTTGGCAGTTTCCCAGGCAGTAGGCTCCATGGATACAATAGCGCCCGCCTTGCCGTAACCCGTAGCGGCTACCCGTTCCGGGTCTGCACCCAGTAATGTTTTCGGTGGAATATACAGCGTAGATACACCGGTTACGTATTGCCGCTGGATCCCTTCTTTCAGCAGGTCGGACAGTTTAAGTGCGACCTTTGATGAAGGCACACCGGGAAAGTTGGAGCCGCGGAACAGGGTACAGGGATTGTCTCCGCCGTAGTCTTCCAGTAAAGCCTGCACCAACAGGTTAAAATTTTTGCGCGCATATCCTTTAAAGTCGAACCTGGCATCAGCAAAGGCACCAATCTGCAGCATGATCACCTGGCTGTCTGTATGCAGCTTGCGTTTCCTGATATAGTAATCAGTGGCATCCAGGATCTGGCAGCCATTGCGCGAAGGATCTACTTCCAGTTCGGAGAAGATGTAGTCCATAGTGGTGATGCCGGGATACATCAGGCCTTCATGCCCTTCCTGGCGGCATTGATACAGCACACGGCGAACAGCTTTTACAAACACGCCGGGGTGGCCGTAGTACACACCGCACACCGATTCACCTTTGCGAACCGCGGCAAGCATCACTTCTGCCATCTGCAGATAGGTTTTGTTGCGTTCCTTGTCAATACCGTAGTACTGGTAAAGATCATGACAGTTCTTGTTGAGCGACCGGATATAAGCCGCCGTTACGCCATCTGCCGCGTGATAGAATACACGGTCTGCTGATTTAATCTCTGCAATAGACTCAAGCGTCATGTGTGCAATCGCTTTGAGCCCTGTTCCGACAAAGGCAATGCGGCCTTTGGTACCGGTGTTATTTTCTGAAGGATTCACTTCGTTTGTCATAGAGTGTGTCTTTTGATTGAGGGATAAAGTGTATATAATACGTATTAAGACGCGTTTCAGGGAAATGCGAAGAGGTACAATAGGGTTGCATAACGTAAAAAATACGATCCGGTTTTGAGTTTGGTTATTTTGAAAACTAACAGTAAACGTAATGGCTACCCGAAGCAGTCATGTTACTAAAAATAGTAATTTTCAATTTAGGGGCAAAATAATTTCCGGTTAGAAAGAAAAATAAGATAATACGCAAGGCAAACGCTGAAGATTCATAACAACTGCAACGTGATCATAGCGACACTGAACTATTCAATGGCTTTTTTTTATCCCGGTAATAACACTTCCCGGGAACAAATCCCGGGAAGTTTGTCAACAATTCTCCTATTATATACGTGAGATCAGTTCAGCGATGCGGTTGGAAATACCTATCTCATTATCATACCAGGCCACAACTTTTACCAGCTTGCCAATACTCCTGGTGAGGCTGGCGTCTACAATAGCAGAATGTGTGTTGCCCAGGATGTCTGATGATACCAGCGCTTCTTCGGTGTAGGCCATAATTCCCTTTAAAGAATTTTCCGCATAGTCTTTCAGCACGGCTTTCACCTCGTCTGCAGACGCTTCCTGCCGCAGGTTGATCGAGAGATCGATGATGGATCCGTCGATTACAGGAACACGATAGGAATGACCGTCCAGCTTACCTTTCAGGTTGGGCAGCACCTCTCCTATCGCCTTGGCGGCACCGGTGCTGGTGGGAATGATATTGTTGATGGCGGCGCGTGCGCGGCGCAGATCGCGATGCGGCGCATCCTGCAGGTTCTGATCGGCGGTGAATGCATGCACGGTGACCATATACCCCGATTCAATGCCGTAAGTTTTATCCAGTACATACAGCACCGGCGCTATACAGTTGGTAGTGCAGGAGGCGGTAGAATAGATCGCATCATTGCCGATCAGTTCATTATTCACGCCATACACAATGGTTTTCACATCGTTTCCTGCAGGTGCGGTGATCAGTACTTTCCTTGCACCGGCGCGTAAATGGGCTTCTGCTGCGTTCTTGTTGGTGAAGCGTCCTGTAGCTTCGATTACCGCATCTACGCCCAGCGCTTTCCAGGGTAATTTTTCAGGATCTCTTTCGCTGATCAGTTTTATCCGGTTACCGTTTACCAGGAGATCATCTGCTTCCCTGCCCACCTGGCCGGGAAAAGGGCCATGTATGCTGTCAAACTTAAGCAGGTGAGCAAGGGTATCCGCATCTGTGAGGTCATTTACTGCCACCACTTCAATTCCCGCTTTGTTTTGCAGGGCGCGCAAAGTCATCCGGCCAATACGGCCCAGTCCATTGATTGCAATTTTCATTGGTAGTTATTTAAAGAAGGTGATTATTTACTGTAAACTCTTTCCATGCCGTTCTGAAAGAGCGCCTGTAATCAGACGGCGTCACCATCAGGTGCCTTAAAAAGGTGCGCCGCATAGAAACGAGGCCGCCAAGGCCGCACAACCCGGCGATCCTTTCTATTGACAGATCTGTATCTTCCAGGTATTTGCGGGCTGCTTCCACACGCAGCTTTTCGATGAACTTAGCAGGCGGCATGCCGGTTTCCTTACTAAATACCCGCGTGAAGTTCCGGGTGCTCATGTGCAGGAATGCTGCCAGTTGGCCAACGTCCAGCTTTTCGTGCAGGTGATCGCTCAGCCAGCTTTGTATTTTTTCTGCAATGTGCTGCGATCCATAAGCAGGTAACAAATTACCGAATTGCGCCTGGTAGCCCGGCCTGTTGAGGTAGAAAACGATCCGCTTGGCTACACGGCCTGCCACTTCCTTTCCATAGTCCTGTTCAACCAGGGCCAATGCCAGGTCTATCCCTGAAGAGCCGCCTGCTGCGGTGTACACATGTCCGTCACGGGTGTACATCGGATCGCTGTTCACTTCCACCTCCGGGTGGGCCCGCTGCAGCTTTTCAGCGTTCTGCCAATGTGTGGTGGCTTTCCGCCCATTTAAAATGCCTGCTATTGCCAGGGGAAATGCACCGCCGCATACCGAGGCGATCCGCCGTGTATTACGCTCGTTCCTGGCAGAGAGCCATTCATAAAATTCCTGTAATGCGGGCTGACTGTTTTCGCGGGAGTCATTACCGGCTATGATAAGGGTATCAACAGGCGTGCGGATGTCCATCGCCGTGTGTTGGCATACAATACGCATCCCCGCCCCCGCATCCACTGTTTTATCCGGTGTTGCGGCCACTACTTCCACCTCATAGCCTTCCGGTTGTCCAAGTTCCCGGAGAATGGTGTTGGCACTAACAAATACATCCCTGGGGCCTGTAAAAGTAAGCAGCATATCGCGGCTGACAACCACAATAACAACCTGCTTCTTTTTTCGCTGACTACCCGGGATCTTTCTCCCCTGGTTCATACCACAAATGTACAACCTCCCCCACTTGTCTCAAAGGACATAAATTATACAAATCAGGCCATAACCGTTTGGACCTTTGAAGGTAGGGTTTAAAAGTTTGAAGGCGCCCCAAATCATTGAGACACCTTCAAACTATTGAACTATTAAACTTTCAAACTTTTAAACGGTCATTGTTTGACGATCTTCGTTGTATACACTTCTTCCTCCCCGTTCTTAATCCGCACGATGTATACGCCTGCAGGCAATGCAGAAATGTCCAGCTGGGTGTTATCCATACTTACCTGGCGGTGTAATACTACTTTGCCGTTTATATCAAACAGCCGTACGTCTGACTGGCCTTTGTAACCGGCAAGGTTGATGTTTACAATACTATTCACAGGGTTGGGGAAGACGCCCACTTTCTGTGATTTATAGGTGATCGGCTCAACAGGGTCTGTGCCGCGGGTGGCAGTGCCCAGCTGTACACGTAAGGTGTAGCAGGTAGTGGCGCTGTTGGCCCCGTTGTAACCATATACCTGTGCATAGTAGGTGCCCGGGTTCAGGGTCCTGGTAATGCTTTCGTTGCTGGTGCCGCCCGCCTGTGAAATAGCGATTTGTCCGCCGGAGCTGTTCAGCAGTCTCAGGTCGTAATCACCGGGCAGTGTGCGCAACGTAATGGTAACAGAGCCCCTGGTGCTGATCACAAACCTGTAGTGATCTACATCGCCGCTCGGGCTGATAAGACCTGTAACATCCGTGTTAAACGGAATGGTGGCAGCGCCACTGGTGGTGCCGTTCGTTGTGTTATCCAGCGCATTCTGGCAACCGGATGCTGTGAGCGTAGTGAATTGCGCGGTAGTATAACTGCTGCTGCTGCCGCCGGAGCAATTGGTCCGCACGCGCCAGTCGTACAATGTAGCAGCGCTTAAGCCGCTTAAGTTCACACTGGTGGCGGTGGTGGCGGTGGCGGCAGAGATCCAGGCGGAAGAAGCAGCCGTTTTATAATCTACGCTATAGGATACTGCACCGCTGACGGCCGTCCAGCTAACGGTAGCGCCTGTACTGGTGATACCTGCGCTGGTTAAACCAGCGGGCGCAGCGCATGCGCCGCCTGTGGTGGTGAATTGTGCAGTAGTATAAGTGCTGCTGCTGCCTGCGCAATTGGTCCTTACCCTGTAATCATAGGTAATGCCGGCGCTCAGTCCTGTTAAGCCCACAGAAGTGGCAGTGGTGGCAGTAGCAGCATTGATCCAGGTGGAAGAAGTAGCGGCTTTATAATCCACATCATAGGATACTGCGCCGCTTACAGCGTTCCAGCCTGTGGTTGCGGATGTATTGGTAATGGACGAAGCAATTAATCCAGCCGGGGCGCCGCAACCGGAACCTGAGGTGATGGTGAAATTGGTATTGGAGATGTCAAAGAAAATATTCCCTACGGCTTCCACTTTTATCCTTGCAGTGGTAGTGGGTGTATTCGGTACCGTTATTACCTCGCTGCCATCATTGGGTGTACTGGCCACCAATGTGCTGAAGGTGTTGCCACCGTCTGTAGAGATGGAAATTTTCACGTTGGCGCAACTAACCGGGGAAGCGGTGGTATTGGCCACATTCCAGGTAACGGTCTGCGAAGAATTACCCGCCCATGATACCGCCGTATTGGGCGCAGTTACGGAAAAAGGTCCGGATGAATTGGTGACGGTCACCGTCATATCCGCAAAATTGGTTTGCCCGATGGATACGGGTGCGGTAGCACTGTAAGGCGCATTATCCCTTACAGTTAAACGAAAGTGCAGCGTTCTCGAAACGGAGCTCAACGCTTCGGTATTGGCGCCTGCATCACCGCCGGAAAGCGGACCTGATACCAGTCCGCCGGCAAGAATGGTAGACAGTTTAGGGAAATACCTTGTTGGTGAAGTAACAGGCGGAAGTGATATCCAGTTGGGACCGGATGCCTTGGTGGGACTGGCCACACTGGCAGATCCTGTTTGTGAGGAGCTGGCGTTATCGGTCTGCTCCCAGCAATAGGTCAGCACATCACCGGCATTGGCATCGGTAGCAGCACCCGTCAATGCAAAAGGTGTGCTGATGGGAATTGTATAATTAGCGCCCGCATTCACCACGGGTGTGGCGTTGTTGGCAGATATGCTGGTAGTAACCGGGCAGGTTTTGCCAGACAGATTTGCCTGTATCTGTGCAATGGAAACCGCATGAAAAATGTCTATTGAATGCGGGGCCAGATCCTGTCCGGTAATACCGGCATACCCCATAATAGTGATCCCGGAACCGGGTTCCACGTTAACGCCCGTGCCTTCATTGCCCATGGAGAACGTGTGATTGGCGCCCAGCTGGTGCCCTACTTCATGCGTTACATAATCGATGTCGAAATTATCGCCCTGGGGGATCGCATCGGCAGGAGATGTAAAGCCGCTTCCCTTTGAGCTGTTAACGCAGATACAACCTATACAACCGGCATTACCGCCGCCGCCGGATGCACCGAACAGGTGGCCGATATCATAGTTGGCCGATCCGATCACGGAGTTCAGGGTACTCTGCAGCTGGCTGTTCCAGGCGCCGCCCGCACCTGAGCTGGCGGGAGAATAGGGATCTGTTGAAGGATTGTAATAGAACACGTCTGTAGTTGCGGCAATCAGGTTCAGGTGAAGCGCCAGGTCTTTTTCATAAACGCCATTGCAACGGGTAAGGGTGGCGTTAACGGCCGCCAGTACCAATCCCACCTGTGAAGCGCTGGTGGCGCCGAAATAATTGGAGTATTCGGCGGTAACAGATTGCGCCAGGCGCAGTGTTTTCATATCGCCGGTTGACCTGGCATACGGATCCGTGACCTGCCTGGCGATATCATTGGCCAGCTGCTGTTCCGGGGTAGTACATTTCCAGGGTAAGGTTTTGGGTTGTTTTTTAAATACCGCGTAAACGGTGTGGTCTGCAGAATAAGGCTCAATAAACTCGCTCTCCTTTCCCGTACGGAACACCATCGTCTGGATGCCCTGGGGTGAGATACTCAGTTTCAGCGTGGCCTGTTTATCGGTAATGCCTTTTCCTGAAAAGGCCCTGATCTCCGGGAAGCGGGCCTGCAATGCGGGCTCGAAATTGGACGCCTCCCTGATCTCGAATTGTTCAATTTCTCCGTCTGCATTCGGTAAAGAGATGATGGTGGCCTGCGCCCTTGCATTGCCTACCGTTCTGAATACATCATTCCGTAAGGGGGTGAAGTTCAGGTCAAATAACCGGAATTCCGCCGGGAAAGCCAGGCGGGCTACGGCTTTGTCGGGGGTGATCCTGGCATTATCGGTATGGGGCCGCCAATAATCCTGGGCAAAGGATACAGTGGCGCATAGCAATGCTGCTGCGAAAAGTAGAACTTTTTTCATTTGGTGTTTGGGTTTTCATGTGAAGAAATGCTCTCTGTATAAATGTAATTTACCTGACTGCGGTCCTATTTGCAGTGGGCTGCATTAACGGGTCCATACTTTAAAACATCCGGGGAAGGAAAATTGTTTGTGGGGCTGGCGGGGAAACGGTCATAAAACAACCCACCCACTCTGAGAGTGGGTGGAGGTACTGCCGGGCGGACAGTTAAGATCATCAGATAAGATCTGCAGGCCGCTTATTCTTCGGGAAGGGCCGAAGTGGAAGTGGCATATAGATCGTACCAGTCCTGGTAATCCAGATCAATGGAAAAAGTATTGACAATGTTCCGTATCCTTTTTTCGCTGGTGGTGCCCACCAAAGGCAGGGCGCCCAGTTTCACCAGCCAGGCTACGGCGATAGATTCGATATCCGCATTATACTTACGTCCTATCTCCTCCAGTTTGGCGCGTACCTTTACCGCCTTTTCATCGGTACCGTTTTCAATCCGGCCGGCAGCCAGGGGCGCTGTTACAAGGGGGCGCATATACCGCTGCTTGATATAGTCTATCTGTCCGTTATCAAAAGCCGCTGTATTCAGCAGGTTCAGTTCAATATGATTGGTAACGATGGGGATCCCTAAATAAGAGGCCAGCAGCTGATGCTGAAATACGGAGAAATTCACCACGCCCACATGCCTGATCTTGCCGCGCTCCTTCAGCTTCCTGAGTGTATAGGCGGTAGCCTCCAGGTTGGCCAGGGGATCAAAATGATTCAGCAGGAATATGTCTATATAATCTGTTCTTAAGCGTTGCAGGGAATTGTCCACGCTTTTGGTGATGTGCTCCGGCGAAGTGTCGCAATGCCTTACCCGGACATCCGGCACGGAGGGGTGCGGTTCCCGCAAACCACATTTTGTAAAAAGCACTACATCTTCCCTTTTGAATGAGCGTTTGCTGAGCGCTCTTCCGAAAAGCTCTTCACACTGATACCCACCGTAAATATCAGCGTGATCAAAGGTGTTGATTCCGAGTTCCAGGCACAGGTTGACCATATTCTCCATGGTCTTTTCTCCACTGGTAGCATTATCCTCCCACCTGTAAAATCCGTAAATGGCCGGGGATACTTTAGGGCCGCCGTCGCCGATGTAAATCTTCTCCATATTTGATTTTAGTTAAACGATGTTCAACACCCGTTCTTTTAAGGCACATGACCTTTATCCAAAGTAAAAACATTTTTATTAGTCTACAAAATTACCAGACTTAATATTTTTTCATAAAAAAAAGAGGCTGTTGGTACAGCCTCTTTGTATTGGTACAAAAGGTGAATACTTACTATTGTTTTATCAGCTTGATGGTTTTTACCGGCTTGTTATCCGCCAATACCTGCAGGAGGTATAGCCCGCTAAGCAGGGGGTTGCCGCTCAGTTCCAGTCTTTCCTGGTATACCCCGCTGTTCCGGGTACCCAGGTCTTTCATCAGCACCAGCCGTCCGCTACCATCGAGCAGTCTTACCATTACCCGTACCGCCTGTTGCTGGTGAATGCTCAGGTTCAGGTTGATAAACTGCTCAAACGGGTTCGGATATACGTTCACTGTTGCTATATCGAAATTATTCGTATTCGTGTTGGTAACCACCGGCGGGGTGTTGTTTACAGCGCCCACCACCACTACGCTGCGGTTAGTGGTGCGTGCAGCCATCACCGGGGTGTTCACCGGCAGGCTTTGTACCTGGGTGCTGTCTTCCAGGGGATAAGCCTTCATCACCAGGGCGTTCAGGTAGCCATAGTTCACCGCCGTGTAAACGGTGATAATGATCTCGCCGTTCTTATCCGCCGTTACCTTATCAATGCTTACCGTGTTCTGGGTATTGTCATTGGCATCCAGTGTTACCACCTTATCGCCGATGGCGTAAGCGGTTACCCTGGTACCCCCGCTGGCGCGGCTGCCCAGGAAGGTGAAGGAGTACTGCTTGCCCTGATCCAGCCCGCTGAACTTCATTACGGCCGTATCTCCCGGCTCTGTATAATAAGATTCTGCGAGGGCCTTATCGGGATATGCGCCGCTGTCGTTGCCTGTTTGTGCGCCGGCGGGGTTGGTGCCCGTAAAATTATCCACCAGCGTGAGGGATATACCGGTGCTGTTGCCGCCGTCATCCCAGAGGCTCTTCCATACCTGTCCCTGCGCAGGCAGGGCGGCGGTATTGTTCCAGGGTGCGCCGGCAATATTGGTCACGGTAAAGTTCACATATACGCCGTAGGCAAGGGTGGCGCCGGAGGCGACGTTGCTATAGGCGGAGGTAAATGTACCTGCTACTGCCCTTACCTTATAGTAATAAGTGGTATTTGCGCTCAGGCTGCTGTCTTTATAAGCGGCCACGTTAGCGGCGGTGGTTGCGATCAGGCTGTAAGCGCCGTTGGCGGCAGCAGCACGCCATACCTCGTAGCCGGTTTCATTGCTGGCCTTATCAGACCAGGTGAGCTGGATGGCAGACCTGCTTTGCGCCGTTGCAGTAAGGTTATCCGGCGTTAAAGGAATACTGTCCGGCACATAAGACTGGATCACCAGTGCGTTGAGGTAAGCCGCCACAGAACCGGATGCCTGCCTGATGGTGAAGGTGATGCCACCTTCGCTGTCGGCGTTCAGTCCGTTGAGCTGCACCGTATTGCTGGTATTGCTGGCGGCATTGAGCGTAACGGTTTGTCCGCCTGCGCTGTAAATGGTATTCCGGTTATCAGCTACCGCTTCGCGTGCGCCAAAGAACACCAGGTTGAATTTACGGCCGGCCGGCAGTCCGCTGATCCGGACGCGCCTGTCGCTGTTGCTCTGGTCAAAGAAGAAAGTATGCATCACGGCATCCGGGTACACGCCGGAATTATTACCCGTACTGGTGCCCACGTTATTGGCGCCGGTGAAGGTGTCGAGGATGGTGATGCTGATACCGCTGGCAGCGCCTGTTTCGTCTTTCAGGTTAGTGAGTGCGTTGTTGGCATTGGGCAGCGTGTTAAAGTTATTCCAGGGCGCGCCCGCCGGTTCTACCTGGTTACAGTTCACGTAAATGGAAGTGCTCTTCTTATCCGTTACCTGCAGGTTGAAACGCAGGGTGCTGGTATCGCCTTTGCTGTCTGCCGCTTTTATTGCGAGGGTATACTTACCGATATCACCGGCAGCAGGCGACAGTGTAATGACGCCGTGACCGTTGCCATTATCCTGGAAGCTGGCAAAGCCGGGCAGGCTGAGCGCAGACAGGGTAATCACGTCTTCCGCTGCATCCCTAGCCGTAATGCTGATCTGCAGGCTGGTATCTGTTTTGATCACCACATCGGCAATGGCATTCAGTACCGGCGGCTTGTTGGGGATGTCAATGGCAATGGTATCCGTAAAGGGCGATACTCCATACTCGTTCACCGCCCTGGCGGCATAATACCAGGTTTGGCCGCTGGTGGCCGTAAGATCCGTATAGGCGGTATCGTTGGCTTTGAGCGCAGGACTCAGCAGGGTATACACACCGTTGCGTGCCGTGGAGCGGTACAGCTCATAAGCCGTTTCATTATAGGCCTGGTCTGTCCAGCTAAGCCTTACGCCTGCCGGGATATCGCGTGCGGCAAAATGCCCGGGCCTGGCGGGAGCCGTGCTGTCGTCAAAGACGGCGCTCACCACCATGGCGTTGATATAAGCGTACTGTGAGTTGGGTGCAGCCACCAGGTCTACCGATATACCGCCTGCGGAATCAGGGCGCATATTATTGATAGCAGCCGTTTGCGTACCGTTATTGGTAGCATTCAATGTTGCACTGGTACCGTTGATGGTATAAGTGGCGATACGGTTATCGCTGATACCATCGCGGCTGCCAAAGAATGTAAAGCTGTATTTAAATTGCGGGTTTAAGCCCGTAAGCCGGAAAGTCTGCTTAACGGTGGTGGTCCACCAGTTGCTGGCCATTACATTGTCCGGGTATAAACCACTGTTTGTCCAGGTGTTTTTGCCCTGGTTGTTCGTATTCACACCGCCGTTAATGGCTTCCCATGGCGTGAGCACCTGCAGCGTAATACCGGAGGTTTTTCCGTCGCTGTCCTTCAGGTTGGGATATACATCGTTCAGGGCTGGTTTTGCATTGGTATTGTTCCAGGGCGCAGCGGCCTGGTAGGCGCCATCCGTGAAGTTTACGTAGAGCGCGTAGTTGGGATTTACATCCGTAACGTTAATGGTGAATTTCTTTGTGTCGGTACCGCCTCTTCCATCATCTACCGTCACTGTTACGGGATAAGTACCAGCATCCGCATAACCGGGCGCCAGCCGGATCTGTGCAGTATTACCGTTTGGCACAAACGTAGCAAAGGGCGGTAAGCCGCTCAGGGTCCAGATCGTGGTATCGGTGGCATTATTATCTGCAGACGACAGGTTGATCTGTGCCGTTGCTTTTTCTGTAAGCGTCACGTTCGTAACAGCGCTTAAAGCGGGCACGAAGTTATCATTTACCGTCAGCGTAAAGGATTGTGTAGCGCTGCCGTTATGCTGGTCGGTCACCTTTACCTGGATGTTATTCCATACGCCCACGTGGTTGCTTTGCGGCGCAAAATTCAGCAGCGCCGTACCATCGCCGTTGTCAGTCAATGTGGCAAAGGCGGGGAGGTTGATACCCGTGATCGTCAGTGTTTCTCCATCCGGGTCAGCAGCGCTGATGTTATAGCTCAGTTGTGTACCATAGCGCATGGATTTGCCGGGCAAAGCCTCCAGCACCGGTTTGTTGTTAAGCGTGGTGGCCGTAACCTGGTTAGAGGTATTGCCGCCGCCATCGTTCCTGGCCGTTACCTTATAGTAATATTTGGCATTCGCAAACAGCGCAGAGTCTACATAGGTAGCCTGCGTGGTGCCGTTGGAAGGCAGCGTGGCGATTAACACATAATTGGCGTTGGTATTGGCGGAGCGGTATACGTCAAATGCATCTTCGTTGGTGGAGTTATCCTTCCACTGCAGGTTGATCCGGTTACCGGCTGCAGCCGTAGCAGTAAGCGTGCTGGGCGCGGTCGGTTTGGCAGGTAAGGCCAGTGTTTTACCGGTTGCATACGCGGTAGCGCCCGAAGTACCGTAGTTGTTGATGGCCTTCAGCAGGTAGAAGTAACTCTTATTAGCCGTTACGGTAGTATCCGTATAGCTGGTAACGTTAGCCCCTGTGGTGGCAATGATACCGTAAGTGCCTGTAGCGCTGGTGCTCCTGTATACTTCGAAACCGGTTTCATTGTCCAGGTTATCTGTCCAGGAGATCGTCAGCTTGTTGTGGGCTACCGGTGTAACCTTTACCACTGCGGGGGTGTCGGGCGCAGCGCCCATGGGGATCGAATCCTTGAAATAGGCGGCAGGGATCTGCTGACGGTTGATGTTGGGGCCTTTCCAGAACAACTGCATGGTTTCTCCGGAGCCGGTGCGCTCAAAATAAGCGAGCGCAATCTGGTGCGGACCCGCATCAAGATATACGGAAGCGCTCTTGGAAGTGGCAGAATGCGTACCATCGTTGCTCACCAGCGGAGTAGCGTTGAAATCATACGGCTGATCGATATACAGCTTGCTGCCGTCATCAGAATAGGTTTCAAACGTATAGGTGCCGGATACCGGGATGTTGATATAACCTTCCCAGAGGAAGCCGTAGTTGTCTGACTGCGTTCTGGGACTTACATCCACATTGGCGCTGATACCCGATTTGGTGGGTGTTAAACTCTTGTAGTCAGGCAGGTTGGTCCAGCTGCCGTTATAATACCTGTAAAACAGTCCGTCGGCAATCGCCGCCCTGGACACCTGGTTGCTGGCGGGAGATTCGTTGCCGCTGGCATCCCTGGCTTTCACTACAATGTTATACAGCTGGCGGTTGGTCAGCCCATAGGCCATGAACGTATAGGTGCTGGTACCGGAGGTGAAGGGTACGGTATATGTTTTCTTACCATTCAGGTAAATATCATACCGGTCTACCCCCACATCATCTGTTGAGTTGGTCCAGGAAAGATAGATGGCGTTGGAAGTGCTGCCCGTTACTTTCAGGTTGCCGGGCGCGGTGGGCGGCGTAACGTCTGCCAGTGTGGTAGCGCTGGCTTCGTTGCTTACCGGGGAGGCGCCACTGGCGTTCACCGCGCGTACAATATAATAATAGCGGGTGTTCACGCTTAAGCTGCCATCAGTATAGGTAACCACATTGGCATTTACCTTACCTGCCAGTGTGTAAGGTCCGCCGGCGGTAGTAGCGCGATAGATCTCGAACTGCGTTTCATTGTATGCAGGACTTGGATTATCGGTCCAGTTCAGTTTGATCTGCGTTTTGGAAGCAGCGGTGGCGATCAATCCGCCCGCAGCATCGGGCACATTGATACCCGCGGCATTGATCACCGGGAAAGGATTGGAGAAGATGCTGGAGCAGGTATATTGTTCCGCTACCTTGGCAACATAATTACCCGGTGTGCGTGCGGTAAAGGTATTGGAACGGCCCAATGTATCGGTGCCGCCGGAGAGCATCCACACATAGCTGGTATAGCCGGTGGGGAGCTGCAGCACCACACTGTCTTTGCCTTCGGGCGTAGGAAGCACGTTGCTCATCATACCGGAGATCTGTATATCCGGCGTTTGGGTAGGCGGTTTGATGCCGATCACTACGGGGATGGGCGACCATGCAGACCAGCGGTTGCCGTTCCTTACACGGGCGTCGTAGGTACCCACGCTGTTCACCACCAGGGTGTTGCGGTTGGCGCCAGGTATCACTACGCCATCCTTACGCCATTCATAGGCGTCAAAACCGGCGGTCAGCCCTAATGTATCAGAGATAGGATCTCCCGGGCAGAATTCCGTTCTGCCGTACAAAGGCCAGGGGTTGGCTTTATGTGCGCGGTTCATGAAAGGGAAATAGTCTTTCTCTTTCCAGGCTTTATCCCACACACCGTGCCCTGCGCCTGCATAAATTATGAGCTTGTAATTGGCGCCTGCCGCAGCGGCTGCATCTGCAATAGCCTGCGCAGCGGCCGGGGGAGGGTTAGGATCTACCCCACCCTGGAAATGCCACAGGGGCGTGAATTTATAAGTCGGGAGATAACCGATATAAGAAGAATTGGCAGCGCTGATAGGTGTAGCCGCCGCCGCCAGTTTGGGATACCGGAAAATAAAATCCCACACGGCTTGTCCGCCGCCGGACAAACCGGCTACGGTTACCCTGAACGGATCTACGTTCAACTGCGGAACAAAGAAGTTGTTGATCAGTTCGTACGCGTAGTCATAATGGGTGGGTCCAAAATAGCCGAACTGGTTCTGCGGATAAAAGATGAAGCCGTCAAAAGTACCTGCATCCACGGCGTTCATATATTCTTTTCCCCCGTGGTAAAGCTGATACTCATTATCATACACGGTGCCCTTCTCGCCTACCCCATGAAAGAAAACGATGATGGGATACTTTTTGGAAGTATCCGCTGCATTAAAGTTCTTCGGGTACTTAAGGCGGAACTGCATCCCCTTATAGATATAACACTTGTAAGAGGTGGCCGTCCACGACATCCGCGGTGTTCTTACCCACTTGCCGATGGATCCCCAGGCTGGTTCCACAGGAGGTTTGGCTGCATTGTAATCTACTACCGGATCATTCGGATCCAGCACTTTTTGAGCCGATACTGTCTGTGCCCCTATCATCAACAGCAACAGTAATCGCAGGTAGAATTTGATCATATTTTATGATTGAGTATCCGGTAATAACAATAATACCAGGCTCTTTCATCGGATATGATGGTTAAAATATTACTAGATTGAGGGAAGGCTTTTCTGCGGAAGATGGTTCGAAAGGATGTGATGGTTCCCACACAATTCGGCGCAAGATAATTATTAAAAATTTCCGGCAATAGGAAATTCGGCAAATGTGATAAAATTCCGGGTGAATTTCGAAAAAAGTGCCGTGAACGTATTAAACAACAGGCGCCGGCCTACTGGAAGGTATACACGGAAAAGTTTTTGACGGAGTCATAACATTATTTAAAGTAGTAGCTTAGCACTATTATGGCAAGGATATTTATAACGGGATCGGCTGATGGATTGGGCCTGGAAGCGGCCAAATCGCTGGTAGCCCTGGGCCACCAGGTGGTGCTCCATGCCCGCGATGAAGCCAGGGGGCAGCAGGCCATGGAAAAAGTACCGGGCGCGGCAGCTGTGCTCACAGCAGACCTGTCTGGAATTGCAGCCACCAAACAACTGGCGGAGCAAGCGAACGCCACAGGCACTTTTGATGCGGTGATCCACAACGCGGGCGCCTACCGCGTGCCGCGGAACAGTACCACCACAGACGGCCTGCCGGTTCTACTGGCGGTAAACAGCCTGGCGCCGTATATCCTTACCAGTTTAATGCACCCGCCCAAACGCCTGATCTACCTAAGTTCCGGCATGCATCTACAGGGCAACCCGGACGTAAATAATATCCTCCCCGGAAATAAGTATGTGTCTTACGCTGATACAAAGCTCCACGATGTGATCCTGGCAATGGCCGTAGCACGATTGTGGGAGGACGTTTATGCCAATGCCGTGAATCCCGGTTGGGTGCCTACGAAAATGGGCGGCGCCGGCGCTCCCGACAGCCTGGAAGAAGGATTTGAAACGCAGGTATGGCTGGCTGTGAGCGATGATCCTGCGGCCAGGGTAAGCGGTGAATATTTTTACCACAAAAGAAAAGCGCAATATCTGCCTGCAGCCAGGGATACCGCCGTGCAGGATCAATTCCTTGCCTTGTGTGAGCAAATGACGGGCGTGGCTTTCGGGCGGCGGGGCAAGTAAGAGGCGGGCGCGGCAATTAAGGGTGGGTTTGTCACATCAGCTGATCCCGTATCGCGTCTTTATCTATCAGCGACCATACCTTGCTGATCTTACCATCCGACAACTCATAAAACACATGCTCTGAAAATACCACCCTCCTGTTATTCACCGGTATGCCCAGGAACTCACCAACAGGCGTACAATTGAAAATAAGCCTGCTTGCTATTTTGTTATCATCGCAGACAAGTAACCCAATTTCAAAAAACAGGTCGGGTATGTCTTTGAAATTCCCGGTAAGCAGGTCTATATAATCCTGTAATTGCATCTCCTGCTTATTGTAGGTGAGCTGGCTGTTAACAAACTGCGAAAGCGCTCCTAAATTCCTGCTGTTCAGGCAATCAATGTACTTTCTGTAAAACGTGCTGGCAGCTGATGCATGCATATGTTAAGTAGTTTAATTTATTGCTATCATTTTCAATCAGGCAGGGGAATTAACATATAATCTACAATCAATTGCTTATTTCGGAGAATTATTTATAGCTTTATTTAACCATTTTGTACAATGAGTGGGCTGCACACATTCGATGATCATAAATTACTTAGCTTACTGCAGGACGGTAATGCCAGCGCATTCGACGTGCTTTACAACCGCTATTGGGACAGGGTACTGAGCCTGGCTTTCCGGAAAACCGGCGACCTGATGGAAGCCGAAAACATTGTGCAGGATGTTTTCGTTTCACTCTGGAAAAGACGGGACAGTCTTCACATCAACGGTGATTTTTCCAACTATCTCTTTATTGCTATAAAGTACAGGGTACTTAAAACGCTTGCCAAAAAGGCTGCTGCAAGCCCGGTAGATTTAGATTCAGTAAAAAGCGCTCCGCTGACAACATCCCCACATGAGTACCTGGAATTTGAGGAGATCCGCGAGCGGCTGGAAATGGTTATCAGCCAGCTACCGGAAAAGAGCCGCCTGGTGTACCAGCTGAAGAACGAAGACAAGTCCTACAAAGAAATTGCGGCTGAACTTAACCTCTCTGAAAAAGCCGTAGACGCTCATCTTTTACGCGTTCGCCGGAAACTTCGCACGGCATTTGGCAGTTTCCTGGGCGACTTCCTGCTGTAATCCTCCCCCTCTCAATACTTTTTTATTTTTTTTTGCGGGTTTTAGCCGATCCGGGGTACTTACTATATAAAAGCACCCAAAATAAAACACAGTATGACTATTCCTCCAAACAGGGAGCGGCTTCAACACCTGGCCAGGAAGTATCTGAAAGGAACACTTACTGTATCAGAACAACGCGAATTCGACGAATGGTTTGCAGGCGAAGATACAGACGAGATCATCTTCGACATAGGCCTGACGCCGCTGGAGCATAGACAACTGATGCTTGCCCGCATCCATTCGCAGGCGGGAATTGTTCAACCGGAAGCAAAGCAAAGACGGCTTTGGCCACGCATCGCAGCGGCGGCATCCGTTGTATTGATCTGCTCCATTGGCGCCTATTGGGTATTCCAGGGTAAACCGGATCAACAACCGGCCAGCCAGGCAGCCCAGGTTGTTCAGACCATCCAGGATGTAGCACCGGGAGGCAATAAAGCCGTTTTAACACTTGCTAACGGAGAGAAAGTACAGCTGAATGGAAGCAAAAATGGTTTACTGGCTAAGCAAGGCGGTGTTGCCATTATAAAACGGGCAGATGGCCAGCTGCATTATAACGATGATCCCGCAGCCGCTGCCAATGGAGATCTTTTCAATACAGTAGAAACGCCCAGGGGTGGGAAATACGAACTGACACTGGCCGACGGCACCATCGCTGTACTGGACGCAGCTTCCTCTATCCGCTACCCGGTAGCATTTAATGGTAATGAACGGAGTGTACAGATAACAGGGCAGGTTTATTTTGAAGTAGTGCACGATGAACATAAGCCGTTTAAAGTAAGCGTTAAAGGCCAGGTAGTAGAAGACCTGGGCACGATATTCAACATCAATGCCTATGATGATGAACCTGTGATTAAAACAACGCTTGCAGAAGGCAGTATTGGTCTTAAAACAGCCACCCAGTATCTGGTGCTGAAACCCGGCCAGCAGGCCATTCATACGCCTGGCAGTCCTGCTACAAAGGTGCTTACTGTGGATGTGGAAGAAGCCCTGGCCTGGAAGAATGATAATTTCTTGTTTAACAACGAACCGCTCGAAAGTGTAATGCGCAAAATTGCGCGCTGGTATGATGTGGATATTCAGTACCAGGAAGGATTTAAACCGCGGGAATCTTACCTGGGGGGACTTACACGCTACTCCAATGTATCGGAAGTGCTGAGGGTACTGGAGATCACCGGCGAGGTAAGGTTTAAGATAGAAGGAAAGACAATTAAAGTACTGCCAAAATCAAAAGCTAAATAGTATAGATATATTCCACTAAAAAAATCACAAGACTATGAAATAAGAAGAAAAACTGATCACATCCCTAACCAGCTGCCAAAAATTAAGCGGAGGTGGTGGAACACCCCCGCCCGATGCCTGGCTACAGATGAAATTTGCTGCTAACAAAAATCTTCAATTCTAACCAAGAGTACAAATGTATAACATTTATCCACGTTTTCTTTGTGGGCCTATCGGCCGCACGAATAAACTCCTTGTTTTTATGAAACTAACGGTCGTCTTAATCATCGCAGCCTTGTTTCAGGTCCGGGCAGAAGTAGCTGCCCAGCGGGTGAATTATGTTCATAAAAAGACAAGCTTTGAACAAATTGTCCGGGAACTAAGGAAGCAAACCGAATACAACGTGTTGGTATCGGTGAATAAGATAAAAGGCATCTCCCCTAAGGATGTTAATTTCAGGAATGCCACCATAGCCGAAGTCCTGGATACTTATTTGAAGGATCAGCCTTTAAGCTACGAGATCCAGGGAAAGCTGATCCTGATCAGGGAAAAGGAATTGACAAACGTCAGCTCAGAAGATGTGGCCCTCACGGTGAATGGAAAGGTGCAGAATGAAAGAGGCGAACCACTGATCGGCGTAAGCATACGGGTGAAAGGAACAACAGACGGCGTGTTGACTGGCCCGGATGGCAAGTATTCCATCACGGTTCCTGATGCAACAACTGTGCTGGTTTTCAGTTTCGTTGGTTACCAGCTGCAGGAGTATCCTGCAGGCAGCGTGCCCGCGCTTTTAACGCTCACCCCTGAAGCATCGGACCTTTCCGCAGTGGTGGTGGTAGGCTACGGTACGCAGAAGAAGATCAACCTTACGGGCGCTGTTGACCAGGTGTCTGCCAAAGCGCTGGAAAACCGCTCGCTTCCCAACCTTACCCAGGGTCTGCAGGGTTTATTGCCTAATTTAAACCTGGTGCCCGGCGATGGTAAACCCATTCAATCACCCAGCTACAACATCCGTGGCACTACCTCCATCGGCCAGGGAGGCAATGCGCTGGTGCTGATAGATGGTGTGGAAGGTGATCCCAGCCGTATCAACCCGAACGATGTTGCCAGTGTGACCGTTCTGAAAGATGCATCATCTGCCGCTATCTATGGCGCCAGGGCTGCTTTTGGTGTGGTGCTCATCACCACTAAAAGTCCTTCAAAAGATAAGGTCAGCATTACCTATTCCTATAACCAGTCGTTCAAAAGTCCTACTACCCTGCCCGAGCTGGTTACCAACGGCTACCAGTTTGCCCGCCTTTTCAGCGAAGCTTACACTGCCTGGTATGGCAGTTCACAGACCGCACAGAATATCAACAAGACTGTAAAGTTCTCTGCAGAATACCTGGCGGAATTACAACGAAGAGATGCAGATCCCAGCTTGCCTAAAGTGGATGTGAACAGTGCAGGTGAGTATGTATATTATGCCAACACCGACTGGTACAAATTACTTTACAAGGATCATACCCAGGCAAGAGATCATAACCTTTCTCTTTCCGGCAGCAGCGGCAAAGCCGACTTCCTGATAACAGGACGGCTATACCAGCAGGATGGCCTTTTCAGGTATAATTCTGATGATTATAATATCTACAACTTCAGGGCTAAAGGATCACTGCAGGTGTTCCCATGGCTGAAAGTATACAACAATGCAGACTATTCTTCCATGAAGTATCATAACCCCCTGAATGTGGGCGAAGGCGGCGGTATCTGGATCAACATGTCGGCAGAAGCACACACGGTAGCGCCGCTGTATAACCCGGATGGAACATTGACCTACTCCGCTGCCTATACGGTGGGCGATTTTGTATATGGCAAGAATGGTTACGATTTTGACAAAAGAGTATTCCGCAACACTACCGGGTTTGAAGCCCGCTTTATTGACGATCAGTTCAGGATAAAAGGCGACTTTACTTTCCAGAATACCGACAATAATACTTATGTGAAAAGGGTGCCGGTGCCCTATAGCCGCAAGCCGGGGGTAATTGAATATGTTGGCTCGGCGTTCAATGATATCACCCTGACCATTCAACCAACCAAATACATTGCCACCAACATTTACGGCGAGTTTGAACCGAAACTGAACGGCGGCCATCATGCCAAGGTGCTGGCCGGCTTCAACTACGAGCAATCCACCTTTCAGAGTACAGCCGTTCAGCGTAACGGCCTGGCCTATCCCGATGCGGACAACATCAACTTAGCATTGGGCCAGTCTATCGTTACGTCAGGAGATTGGGACAAATGGAATGTGGTAGGCGGATTCTATCGCCTGAACTACGATTACAAGGGCCGTTACCTGCTGGAAGGCAATGGCCGTTATGATGGTTCTTCCAAATTCCCTTCCAATCAGCGCTATGCCTTCTTCCCTTCGGTATCTGCAGGCTGGCGGGTATCTGGCGAACCTTTCTGGCATATCCCCCCGAAGATCATCACAGACCTGAAGTTCCGTGGCTCTTACGGTTCACTGGGTAATGGCAGCATCGACTCTTACGTGTTCCAGGAGCAATTCAATATCAGCCAGCTGGGACGCATCCTGAATGGTATTCGTCCGCAGGCCACCAGTGCGCCGGGCGTATTACCGAATGGTTTAACCTGGGAAACTTCCAGAACCCAGAACTTTGGTATAGACCTGAGTATGCTGGATGGAAGGCTGTCGTTTTCAGGTGATATGTACACCAGGAAAACGCTGAACATGTTCACCTTAGGGCCCTCACTGCCCACCGTTTTCGGAACAGCGTCGCCCAAAGGCAACTATGCCGATCTGAAAACAACGGGCTGGGAATTATCGCTTTCCTGGCGCGACAAGTTCAACGTTTCCGGTGCGCCGTTGAATTATAGTTTCAGGGCAACACTGGCGGATTATAATGCAGAGATCACCAAATACAATAACCCGGAAAAAAGGTTGTCTGATTATTATGTAGGCCAGCAAATTGGTGAGATATGGGGCTATCAGAATGCCGGTTATTTTACTTCTGCAGAAGATATCGCCAATTCACCCAAACAGATCCTGGTAAAAGCGTCTAACACAGGTACACTCGCACCTGGCGACATTAAATTCGCTGACCTGAACGGCGATCATGTTATAGATGCCGGTAATAATACCGTGGGCAACCCCGGCGACCGGCGGATCATCGGCAATTCTCTTCCGCATTATACGTATGGGTTCAGCATGGATGCCGACTGGAAAGGCTTCTTTTTCGGGGCCTTTATACAAGGCGTAGGCAAACGCGACTGGTACCCGATTGCCGCCACAGGTACATTCTGGGGGCAATATGCATCTCCTTACTACAAAGCAACGGTGAACCAGTTAGATAAAATGTGGTCGCCTGAGAACCCGGATGCCTACTTTCCCCGGTTTGCAGGATACAAAGCTGCAGGTAGTAATGAACTGGCGCAGAACCAGACAAAGTACCTGCAGAACGCAGCGTATGTACGCCTGAAGAATATCCAGCTGGGTTATCATCTGCCCGCCAACCTGGTGAAAAAGATCAGCCTTTACGATACAAGGATATTTATTTCCGGCGAAAACCTGTGGACCTGGTCGCCCATCTTTAAACACACCCATGATATAGATCCTGAAAGTATCGGCGGTTCAGACAGGATCGTTTCCAATGGATCGGTGGGTAACGGCAATAACTATCCCATACTGAAATCAATCACCTTCGGGGTATCCGCAACATTCTAACAATTAAAGACATTCTGATATGACCATCGTTAGTGAAAAATTGTTCAGGCCATTGCTGCTTATGTTCCTGGCAGGCAGCATGAGCATTGGCTGTAAGAAGCTGGACCAGCAACCGAAAGCCACTGCCAGTAAAGCGGCCGTATTCGGCAGTAAGGCCGGTCTTGAATTATATACCAATTCATTCTATAATATGCTGCCTACCACCAGTGCTATTATACGGGGCGATGCCATGAGCGATTATTGCGCGCGCACCACTGTGCCTGATTTCATCCGCCCGGGGGCTTTCAGTCCGCAGCAAAGCTCGGGATGGTCATGGAGCGATCTGCGCAACGTCAACTACTTCATACAAAACTGTACAGATCCCGCTGTTGCGCAGGCAGACCGTGAACACTATATCGGCCTTGCGCGCTTCTTCCGTGGCTGGTTCTATTTTGAGAAGCTGAAACGCTTTGGAGACGTACCCTGGATCAACCGGCCATTTGATGTAGACGATCCCGGTTTGTATGCGGGCCGCGATCCAAGAACCCTGATCGTTGATTCCATTATGGCAGACCTGGATTATGCAGCGGCCCATATCACCACCGCCGATAACAGCCGCAGCCTGATCACAAAATATACGGCGCTGGCCTTTAAGTCAAGGGTATGTTTGTTTGAAGGCACCTTCCGGAAATATCACACGGAATACGAGCTGCAAGCCTCCGCAGATGCCCTGCTGACCGCCGCTGCAGAAGCGGCAGAACAGGTAATGACAAAAGGCGGCTTTGCTTTAAACACAGCCGGTGGTACCGACAAAGCTTACAGGAACCTGTTTAACAGCCAGGCGGTCATCCCGGCTGAAACCATCCTGGCTAACCTGGTGGATCCTACCCTGGCTATTTATAACGATGCCAACTGGTACCTGACCAGTTCTACCTATGGCGACAGGCTCAGTTTCACCCGTACCTTCATCAATACTTACCTGAATATAGATGGTACGCCATTCACAAATAAAGCCGGCTATCAGACCATGACATTTCCGGAAGAGGTAAAAGGCCGTGATATGCGCCTGCAGCAAACAATAAGAATGGGCAGCTATACACGTTCCAATGGTGGCGTACAGCAAGCCGCTCCGCCGGTGTTTTCTTATACCTACACCGGCTATCAGCCCATTAAACTGACCATGGACGATGCATCCATGGATGGCGGTTCCCGCAATACCAATTCATTGCCTTTGATACGCTATGCAGAGGTGCTGTTGAATTACGCGGAAGCGAAAGGGGAACTTGGCACACTGACGGATGAAGACTGGAATAAGACGATAGGCGCCCTGAGAAGAAGGGCGGGCATCACCGGTAATACCAGCACGAAGCCGGTGTTGGCAGATCCCTATTTAAAGACCAATTATTTCCCGGACATCAGCGATCCTGTGCTGCTGGAGATCCGCCGCGAAAGAGGGATCGAACTGGCATTGGAAGGTTTCCGTTTCTATGACATCGTGCGGTGGAAACGCGGGCCGTTAATGGAGCAGGTATGGAACGGCTTTTATGTACCTGCTTTAGACCAGGCAATGGACCTGAATGAAGATGGTGTACTGGATGTGCTCTTCTACCAGGAAAGACCAGCTACTACCATCCCCGGGGTAACGTATGTGAATGTTGCGGAAACGATCAGGAGTGGTCCCAATCCACAACAACTGGCTAACGGTACTTCCGGTGAGCTGACCTGGCTTACGAATGTGACACGCACCTGGGATGACAAGTTCTATTTATTCCCTATACCTGAGAACGACCGGCAAGTGAATCCCAACCTGGGACAGAATCCCGGTTGGTAATCAGCAGCAGCTTTAGCGGCAGGCAGTACGTCTGCCGCTAAGTTATTGGCCACGTTATCACCTGGACCTGGAAAACCTTTTAACATTCATCCATATTGAAATACATATCCGGGCGGTGCCATTGCACCGCCGGGTAACCGCTTTGCATATGAGACACACTAAATATTTCCTCGCCATATTGCTATCCTCAGGTGTAAGTATGGCTGATGCGCAGCGGACAAGCAGTCATGGTATTGCTAAAGGTGCAGCATTGGATCCTGCGGCAAGTGTCAATGTGTTCTTAGGAACATCGGGCGATCATGGCCAGCTCTCCCCTGCGGCATCCTATCCATTCAGTATGCTCAGCATCGGACCGCAAACGTATCCCGCTACCCACACCGGCTATGAGTATGCGGCAAAACGTTTCCTGGGATTTACACATCATCGCTTTGAGGGCGTGGGCTGCAGGGGAAGCGGCGGCAATATTTTAATCAGGCCTTTCATTGCAGCAGATGGGGATAAAGCATTGATCAAGGTTCAGCAGTCCGGCACGCCCGGCTACTACCAGGTCAGCTTTACCAATAACATTGTGGCGGAATCAGCTGCCGGACAAAAAACCGGTATGCACCGTTACCAGTTTCCTGCCGGGAAAAACGGCTATTTCATTGATCTTGCACATACCTTAGCCAACAAATTCGTAGCAGAAGAACATTTCACCACGGATCGTACTTTAAGCGGCTGGATCACAGCACGCACCACCTGCAATGCAGGGACCTATAAACTGTACTATTACCTGGAGTTCAGCCAGGCGGTTACCTGGACGGAAAACTCCGCGCACCAGCTGACAGCCCTGTTCCATACTGCAAATGATCCGGCTGAGATCAGGGTGGGCATGTCTGCTGTAAGTATTGATTATGCAAGATCATCGCTCTTTCCCGGCACATTTGACCAGCTCCGTAAAGAAAGCCATGAGGCCTGGAACAGGATGTTAAGAAAGATTGAAGTGAGCGGGGATACGGCGCAACAGCAATTGTTCTATTCCCTGCTGTACAGAACACTACAGTCGCCTTACCAGATCTCTGAAACGGATGGCACTTACCGCGGTACAGACGGCATCGAAAAGAAAAGCCGGGACACCATGTATAACGGCTGGGCCATCTGGGACAACTACCGTACGCAGCTGCCCCTGCTTTCCATCGGCTGGCCCGAAAAATATAAGGGAATGGTCAGCTCCCTGGCTAATCTGTATACAGCCGGCAAACAGGATTACGCTACCCCGACAGAGCCCAGCAATACGGTGCGGACCGAACATGCTATAGTGGTCTTGCTGGATGCCTACCGGAAGGGTTACCCCTTCAGGTTTGACCTGATCCTCGATTCGCTGGCCAGTGAAACAGATCGTCTTGATTTCTCGAAGCCCGACAAGGCGCTGGAATCCAGCTATGATACCTGGGCATTTGCAGAGATATTAAAGATCCTTAAAAAGGAGGAACAGCATGACAGCTACCTGCAAAAGGCCCGCGATTACAAAAAATACTGGCTAAAGGATTTCAAGAACCTGGACGCAAAAGACGTAGACAAGGTGCAGGCGCGCAACCTTTACCAGGGCACGATCTGGCAGTATCGCTGGTTTGTGCCTTTTGATGTGAAAGGACTGATCGATCTTACGGGTGGAACATCCGCCTTTCTTAGCCAGCTGAACCAGTTCTTCAACAACGATCTGTACAATCATGCCAATGAGCCGGATCTGCAGGCGCCCTTACTGTACAATGCAGCCGGGCAGCCGTGGAAGTCGCAGGAGCTGGTGCACCGCTTTACTGCAGACACCGTGGTACAATACTACTTCAACGACAACAGCAGGGGTATTGATCCTTTTGTAGACAGAGTTTACAAGAACGAGCCCAAAGCCTACATCCGCACCATGGATGATGACGCCGGCGCCATGTCTGCCTGGTATATCCTCGCCGCCTGCGGCATTTTCCCCGCTTGTCCGGGTTGGCCGGTTTATTATTTAAATGTGCCCCTGCTGCAAACGGTGAAGATACATCCTGGCGGCAAGCAGCCATTTGAGATAACGGTTAAAAACTACGGGCCGGATAATAAGTACATCAAAAGCGTAACGCTGAACGGCAAAGCGCTGAACCGGATCTACCTTACCCACCAGGAAATAATGGCGGGCGGCAAACTGGAAATTACGGCCTCCGCTCAACCGGAAACGAACGCTTCGCCCGAAGGCTGGCTAAGCAATATGGAAGACGATCATCAATTTTAAAATCATTCACAACATAAAATGTAATGCGAAACATACTATCCGTTTTATGCCTGTTGATAAACTTTGCAGGGCCGCTTGCGGTACACGCACAAAAGATCAGTGCTGATAATGCGGCGCTGGTGGATGCCTTTAACCTGGCGGTGAACACCGTAGACATCAATGTGCGGCGGGGCGTGCTGGCTGCCGGCGGCGATTACGGCGGCGAATGGACCAGGGATATTGCGATCAACTCCTGGAACTGCGCCAGCTTATTAAGACCGCAGGTAGCCGCCAATTCATTATGGAGCGTTACCGTAAAAAAGGATACGGTCGGTCACCAGTACTGGGATAAGATCATCTGGGCGATAGCGGCCTTACATCACTATAAGGTAACGGGCGATAAGGTGTTCCTGGAAGCAGCTTACAGGTGTGCCGCAAACACCATGAAAGCACTGGAGCAAAGCGCTTATGACAGCAGCTACGGGTTATTTACCGGGCCCTCTGTGTTTAACGACGGGATAGCCGGTTACCCGGAAACCGTATATGATAGCCTGAACGGTTCGTCCTTTGTGCTTGACCATGAACGATCAAAGACCATCAAATGTTTAAGCACCAATGCCGTTTACTTCGGCGCTTACCAGGCGCTTGCTGCTATGAGCCGCCTGCTGAAAGACGGACAGCAGCAAAGCTATGAGCAACAGGCAACCGCACTGGAAGCACAGATCCTGCAACACCTTTACAATGCAAAGGAGCGTCAATTTTACTACCTGGTGGATAGCCAGGGAAACGTTGACCGTTCACAGGAAGCGCTGGGCATTTCCTTTGCTGTCTTATTCGGCATTATTGACCCGCAAGAGAGCGCTGAAGTAATAAAAGCAGCCAACACGTCCGCACATGGCATTCCTTCCATTACACCCGCTTTTGCGCGGTACAATGCAAAAAAGCCCGGCAGGCATAACGTGGTAGTCTGGCCGATGGTAAACGGTTTCTTCGCCGATGCCGCCATCCACACTAACAACCATGACATCTTCACCCGCGAATTAAACAACCTGGTCCACCTGGCCCTGGATGAAGATAAGGGCAACTATAACTTCCGTGAAATTTATAACGCTGATTCCGGCATACCCGATGGCGGCTGGCAACGCAGAAGAACGGAGAAAGACATTCACTGGACATCATTCAAAAACCAGACTTGGTCTGCAACCGCTTACCTGCGGATGGTGTTCAACGGCCTGCTGGGATTTACATTCTCAGAAGACGCCTTATACATAAAGCCCTTCCTGCCAGATAACGTACACAAATTAAGCATCACGGCTATCCCCTACAGAAAGGCCATCCTCAATGTGGCCATCCGGGGAAACGGAAGCCGGGTAGCATCATTTACGATCAACGGTGTACAACAAAAGGAGCTTAAGATCAGCGGGACAGCAACAGGTGTGCAAAACATTGTAGTTACGATGCATTAAAAGATAATAATACCCTTGTTTAAATCACTAAACCATGAAGTATTTCATCTCTATCCTGTTGCTGACTTCCATGTGGGGGCTGGCAGCAAAAGCACAAAGGCTGAATGCCATCACCTACAACCTGCGGGGCGATAACGCTACCGATACAGGTAATCTCTGGGCAGACCGGAAACTGATGGTGGTTTCGCAGTTTGAAAAATATCAACCGGATATTATCGGGCTCCAGGAAACCTTACCATCGATGGCCGGCTACCTGGTGGATACGCTGCCAAGATTTGACAGCATCGGTTTTGACGCCACGCTCCAGGTAGGCCTGTTGTATAATACACAACGCCTCACCCTGCAATCACATGGACAGTTCTATCTGTCAGAAACGCCGGATCTTCCCGGGAAGGGCTGGGATGCCAAATTTGCGCGCATATGTATATGGGCGCAGTTTACTGACCAGTTAACGGGTTTGAATTTCTATGTTTTCTGTTCGCACTTTGACCACGTTGGAACAGTTGCGCGCACCAACAGTGTTCAGCTGATCTTACAAAAGATCAACGATATCGCAGGCAGTACCCCTACCCTGCTGATGGGCGATCTTAATACCACGCAATGGGATCCCAATTATATTACCCTGAACAATTCCGTATTATTGAAGGATACGAAAAACCTGGCAGTCATTGATCATGAGAAAGAACGCGGAACAGGCAATGGTTTTAATATTGACAGAAGAGAGCGGACTATTGTAGATTATATTTTTGCCACCAGTACCTGGAAAGCCTATGAGCACGATGTATTACTGGATCTTTTTAACGGGCATACCGCCTCAGATCACTATGCCGTGATGGCGGTGCTTGACCAGAAGGAGAATGAGCTGGGCGCATTATACCCGCAGTTTCCCGAAGATTTTGAGAACCCCGATCCGCTCAAAACTTCCTATGCAAACGGCACGGTGACCTTCAGAACAGGCAGCTGGACTTTAAACAACGCCATTATGGGCGGCAGCTCGGCGAACGACAAGCCCACCAGCGGCACCTACGGGATAAGGATCATTGACCGCAACACCGCGCCCGCTTACTTACAAATGAACTTCGATGTTACGGAGGGCGCTTCCAAAGTAACGCTGCAGCATAGTACCTATGCAGCTGACAGCGTATCTAAATGGCAACTGGAATATTCCATCAACCAGGGACTTACCTGGACCGCTATAGGGCCTGTCATGTCAACCCACCAGCTGAATAAACAACAAGCCACTTTTATCATGGACATTCCCGGGAATGTACGTTTCAGGATCAATAAATTCGGATTGGGCACCGCTAACAACGGGCGGCTGGATATTGATGACTTTACCATTTATAAACGTAAGAATGCAGGCCCTGCTAAAAAAACCGTGCCCTTACTGGGCTGGCAGTTTGGAAGCCCCGCAAGTACAGGTGCAGAAGACTCCGTTCATTCCAGTTTACACCATGCAGCGGTGAACGTGTCTACCTTAAAAAGAGGGGCGGGTTTCAGCGCAGGAAGTGTATCGCTACCCGGCGGCTATGGCGCTACGACTTCGGTGGCATCAACGCTCTATGCGTCTGACACGACGGTGGCCATCAATAACAACCTGTACTTCCAGTTTACCGTAAAACCCAAAGCATCACAAAAGATCTCCTTGTCAACAATTGATGCGCGGCTGCTATCTACCGGATCTACCCTGAAGCTGTGGTATTGGAAATACAGCCTCGATGGCGTGCATTTCAGGTATTTGTCAAAATCCTACTTATTTAATGCCGCTAAGTCAACTTCACAGGCAACGGTAGATCTGTCGGCTTATCCTGAATTGCAGGATATAGGACCGGATAAGACCATCTTTTTCAGATTGTATGTTAACGGGATGAATGGTAGTTCAGACATAGCAGGAATTGGCGGCTCCAGCCCCGGCACAAGCGATGATTACGCGCTCACTGTAAGTGGTATTGCAGAAGATACCGCCAGCAAACAACCGCTGGCGGCCTGGCAGTTTGCCACCCCATTAAGGACCGGCGGTGAAGCAACAGCTGCCGCTACCTTAACTGATGCCGCTTTAAATGTGGGACCTTTACAACGTGGCGCCGGACTGCGGGCAACCGATACTGCCGGAGCGCCGTTTGTGCTGCACCGTACCTTTGTTTCCTTAACCAGCATACCCACTACAGCAGCCGTTGAGGATACGGCAACAGCGATTGCGCAGGAGATGTATTATACTTTTAGTATCGGTGTTCATCCCGGGTACAAGGTATCTCTCAGTGACATAAATTACAAGCTAAGAGTATCTCCCGGCGGTGCAAAAGTATACTACTGGAAATACAGTTTTGATGGCATCAACTTTGAAAAGATCGCCAACCCGCGGGTATTGTCTGGCGGCACTGCTGATGAAGGCGATGCGCAGGCGCCCATCGACCTGTCGGGTATCCCGGCCTTACAGGAAATCGCTGCAGGCCAGACCGTTTACTTCCGGATGTATACCAATGGCTCCAACACCACCACCGCCACTACGGCATTTGGAAGATCGGCCACATCCAGCACCACGGATTATGTACTGGCGGTAAACGGAGCAGCCGTTCCCGTTATCACGCCGGAAAAACTAGTGGCCTGGCAGTTTGCTACCCCTGCAACCGCTGGAAATGAAACGGATATTGCACCCACTACGGTAGACAGCGCCGTTACGGCAACCAGCCTGGTTCGTGGCGCCGGTTTGAATGCCACCGGCCTTGCCAGGGCCTTTGCCTCCTTAACCACCACCGCCTCCAGCTCCAACCTGGCAGATACGGCTATTGCTATTGCGAACAACATGTATTTTGGTTTCAGCCTCATTGCCAAACCCGGGCAGAAATTAAGCTTAAATGGCCTGGATTTTAAGCTCCGCGCTTCAGGCGGCGGGGCTAAAGTGTATTACTGGAAGTATAGTCTCAATGGTACCGATTTCTACAAAGCAGACGCCCCCTTCACCTTAGCCATTGCCGCCAATACGGAAGGAGAATTCATGCCGCACGTGGACCTGTCGAAGATCCCCGAACTGCAAAACCTGCCCGGTGGTACTACGGTTACATTCCGGCTGTACACGAATGGCTCCAACACAACAACTGGCTCTACCGCTATTGGCCGTTCTACCGCCGGTACAACGGAAGACATTCTATGGGTAAGCGGCTATGCTGAAAGTGAAGATGCCTCCTTAACTTCCTGTGCCCGGATTATCGCACTGCAGGCAAATTTCCGCCGCAGGCAGGTGATCCTGCAATGGCAGGCTGTTAATGAAAACCCGGGGGCTTATTTTGAAGTACTGCGGTACGATGGTACACACCTCCCCTCTTCCATCGGTCAAGTGAGGGCAGATTACAAAGGACCATTGACGAAGACTTATAATTTTGTGGATCACAAACCGCTTTCCGGAGTCAATACTTACCAGGTCACTACGACAGACCGGGACAACCACCTGATACTGTCAGAGAAAGTAAAGCTGCTGGCTAAAGAGCACAACAATGATCTTTTGCTCACTGCTGTGAACAAGCAACTGAACATCGTTATTTTATCGGGCACTGACTGTCCGGGAGATTTCACCCTGCGGGATATCATGGGGAGAGTGATCTTCAGGCGCCAGTTCCGGTTGTATAAAGGCCGGAATGTTTTTACGGAACCCGTAAATGTGCCTCCCGGTATTTACACCGGCACCGTAACTTTTGGAAATGTGGATATGATGACGAAGAAAGTGTTGTTATGAGTTAACAACAATAAGTTGCCATTACCTGCTACATGTAAAGTGTGTAGCAGGTAATGGCAATAATAGCGCTGTTTTCCCCGTCAGGTCAGGCATATCTTCTTTTGTCCACATCGTCGTATTGTATAATGTTATTATTCGTTTACCTTTCAGACATTTACTCTTATTACAATGTCATACCGCCGTCCACGATTAATTCCGCCCCGGTTGTAAAATTGGCGCTTTCTCCACAGAAATAAGCCACAAGTTTTGCTATATCTTCAGCGTCCCCCATTTTTTTTAATGGAATGTCGTTTATGAGTTGTTCCTGTATATTTTGAATGGTTGTTTGATCTAATCCCGCTTTGTTCAGTACTTCTGTTTTATGAGGTCCGGGGCTCACAATGTTTACCCTGATTTTTCTTGGAGCCAATTCAGCCGCTGCTGTTTTAGCAATTGAATTAAGCGCTGCTTTACTAGCCTGGTAAACTGAACTGTTTGGACGGTGAGTAGAAGCTACGATAGACGACAGGAAAACAACAGCAGCACCATCATTCAGGAGAGGAATAAATTTACTTAATGTGAAATAAGCTCCTCTGAAGTTGATGTTCATTACCTGGTCAAAATTCTCCACACCTGCATTTTCAATTAGACCAAGCGTCCCCGTAATTCCGGCGTTTATGAACAGGATATCAACTTTGCCAAACTGATCTTCCACTTCTTTTTTAAGAAGATCTAAGTCCTGTAAATTTGCCTGGTCAGCGACAAACGGAATGGCTCCGATTTCCTGTGCAGCCTTTTCAACGGCTTCTTTGCGCCTTCCGGTAATGATTGTTGTTGCACCCTGTGCGACAAATTCTTTTGCGGTTGCGTAACCTATTCCACTGTTGCCGCCTGTTACAATGGCTACCTTGTTTATTAAAGTACTCATATCCTTAAACTTTTTGCGAAGCTATCAAAACAATGATATACTTTTGTAACCAGTATAACAGAGTATACCAACTACCATATGGCAATTACCAGAAACCAGGAAGAAGAATTACGGGCTTTACAGGACACGCTCTACTTTATAGGCGGAAAATGGCGTATCCCTGTGATAAATTCGCTATGTAACGGCAACAGGCGTTTTCGTGAGATAGAACGGAGCATTCCGGGTATTACAACACGTATGCTATCGAGAGAATTAAAGGATATGGAAATGAATAAACTTGTTAAGCGAACCGTATATGACGAAAGTCCTGTTCTCGTCGAATATGAACCTACTGCGTATTGTAAAAGCTTCGGAAAAATCATCCAGGAAATGATTAATTGGGGAAGAAAACATAGAGCCAAGGTTGTTTCTTTGAAATAGTCAGGCATCATAAGGCGCCGTTTTCCACGGTAAACGATTATAACTGCTTTTTGCTTGTAAAAGAACTTAAACTTAAAAAGGCCGCATCAACTGCAGCCTTTTTAAGTAATTTAATATCACCGTGCCCAGAACAGGAAATCTCTCCATATGATGTTGCATCGTGTCGTATCGCGCTGACTTTTTAACATCCACTCCCTCATTGAAAAAGAAGATGTGTCAAGCATAAGTAAGCAACATATCCGTTTCGGGCAGTATACGGTCGTAAACAATATAGCCGCCGTCCTTGTTTCGGCCCATACGTCGCTTTCATCTAACAGATATAGGTTTCAAAAAAGATAAGTCTTTCATAAATGGACAAAAAAAATTTATAATATGCAGAATGGCCTACCAGTTAATTGGAAATATCATCATTCTTTATTCCTCGTTTGTTCTTTTGGATTGTTTCTTTTTTCAGTTTGCCGAAATTGCAGTTAAGCCGGACATTAAAATTCCTGAAGTAGTTCTCATTGGTATTTCTCTGCAGGAAGTTGGGGCCTGTTATGTCGGTGATCACGTTCCGGTATTTATTGAACGGGTTATTTACAGAAACGGCACAGGTAAGCTTGTTCTTCAGCAGTTGTTTGGAGAGGCTGAACGAAGTACTGGTATAGCCATTGGTCTCTTTCTGCAGGGAGATGCCTTTACCATTTACGCTACAGCTGGCGCTGGCCCTCCAGCCTCCGCCGAAGCCGTAGGATGAAGACGCGAACAGGGCATACATGATACCGGATGTTTCGATGGGCTCAGTTCCGCTTACACCATCCACCTTTCCATAAGCAGCCTTGGTATTGATACTCAGGTCCCATCCTTTTGATATCGGACAGTTCATACTGGCGTTTGCCCCGATCAGGCTCGCCCTGCCTGTATTCTGGTACGTTATCCTGGTGATATTGGTTTCCGGATCAAAAACGGATACCTGGTTGATCAGTGTTTTGAAAAAAGTATAGTCGGCGCCAAAGTTCAGGAACACTTTTCTGCTGATGCTGTAACCGGCTTGTATTACGTTTCCGGTGATCGGTCGTAAATCCGGGTTTCCCGTGATCTCTATGTTCGGGTTGGAACGGTCAACAAAGGGATTCAGCTGGTAGATGCCCGGGCGCTGGATACGCTGTGTGAATCCCAGGTTCAGGCTTGTTGAATTTTTGAATTTCCTGCTGATCGCTATCGAGGGAATGGCGTTCAGGAAATCCTGCTTTACTTTCGTGTTCCCTGAAATGAACTCGCCTTTGATGTAGGTTCCCTCAAGCCGGATGCCGGCCCTGAATCCCCAGTCCTTAATATTGAGCTGGTAGCTGTTATAGAACGCCAGCACATTTTGCGTATTGTTGAACAGGTTACTTTTCGAGGAGTCGACCCTGTACTTTCCCTGCGTATCATCAAAGGCTTGGTACTGGAAATTGCTGCTGTTATCCCGCAGAATACCCTTTATGCCCGCCTCAATGTTGAGATTGATCTTTTTGATAAGATGAACATAATCTGCCTGAAAGGTATTTTCTGAAAAATTAGCCTCGTTGATCTGCCGGTAATCCGGCAAGGGATAAGCTACCTGATCCCACAAGCTGATATTACTATGATTATCATTTCCATAGGTATAGTAGCGGTAGGAGAATGTAAGCAACTGGTTCTTGTTTTTTTTGAACCTGCGTTCATAATTCACTGCCACATCTTTCCCGGACCCATTGCCGGTATTGTTGTTCAGCAGGCTATACTGCTGGAGAACACCGGAATGGTCAGCGAGGAGAGAGCGCTGTTGCAGGGATTCTTCTGTATGCCCGCCATTAATGTTCATCTGTGTTGAGATGAGGTTAAGGCTGTCTATTTCGTAGCTGATCTCGAGGCCCAGGTACCCGTTACGGTTCTTGTTAGTGGTGAGATTATCCTGTTGCAGGGTATTGGGAATGCCTTCGAATGTGTTCCTGCTGATGGATGCCAGTGTCTGCGGAACCCTGGATATACTTCCGCCACCATAAGCGGAGATCCCCAGCTTTCCGAGCTTGAGATCGAATGATCCCCCCATGCCCGGCCCTCCTGCAGGGAAGCGCTCACTGATATTGACCGTACCGGTATAGCCGTTCGCTATTTTCTTGCTGGTGATGATATTAATGATCCCGACAAGCCCTTCCGCATCATATTTTGCCGGAGGGATGGTGATCACTTCTATGCGTTGTATGGTGGATGCCGGCATACTCCTGAGCACCTCCCTGGGATTCCTTTCCGTCATGCTGGAGGGCTTTCCATTTATCAGGATCTTGTAGCTGGAGCTACCTTTCAGCTGGATGTTATCATCTGCATCCAGGGAGAGGAGGGGCACTTTCCTCATCATCTCCAACAGGCTGTTCACCTTACTGTCGGGGTCAGCCTGTATGTCGTAGCTGATACCGTCTATCTCCTGTTTTATAAGGGGCTTTCTGGCTTCCACCTCTACGGCCTTGAGCGTTGTACTGGAGAACCGGAGTAATATGGGCCCCATACTGACTGTAGCAGCAGGATCAGAAAGATTGACCGTGATTTGTTTGGGCTTGTATCCCAATGCAGTGAATGCGATCTTTTGCCGGGATGCGGCCATTGCCGGGATGGCAAAAGAGCCGTCGCTGCCACCAATCACACTTTTCAACGCCGCATCGTGGTCGTCCAGGATCATGACGGTGGCGTACGGCACCGGTTTCCGGGTAGCGGAGTCCAGCACGGTTCCGCGCAATGAGTCTTTGCCGGGAGGCGCCTGACACTTTGCATCAGTATGGAGCACTGCCGATAGGTAACAGACAGCGAACAAAATAATGGATGTTTTTAGCATAAAACGCAATCAGGGTTTTACATTAATTCAGGGATCTGTAGTTATATTAATACTGCGCCTTGTTCTTTTTGCTGATTAAAAAGTAGACCAGGCAGCCAGCGGCCAGGCAAACGGCCTGCACACCGTAAGGCAAAGGGGAGTCATTCAGGCCGTAAGGCAGGAACTCCAGCACAATAAGCCCAAGCCCGCCAAAGAAAAGAATGATCGCCCATTTCAGCAGTTCGGAACTTCCTGTGGACAAGGTAGCCAGGAATTTCAGCGCATAATCATCCAGCGGGCCTGCTTCGAGCACGCGCTTCCTCAACCGGTAATTACAAATGGCAACTATTATCACACCAATAATGATCACCAGCACAATGGGGGTAAGAAATACGAGATCTTTCATAATATTCAGGAATTTGGGTACTTTACAAAATAGACAAGGGCAGGACGCCGGATGTTTCAATTTTGTGATACTTTTTTTAAAATTCCGCGATTGGCCTATTCCTGTATTTTAAACCCTTTTTCTGAAACATTTTTTGTCTGCAGTTGTCTAATTGTATAATGGTTGATGAAAAAGAGCTAGTTCGCAAAATACTTGCCGGCGACCTTCGGCATTTTGATATTTTGATCAAACAATATGAAAAGCTGGTTTTTCATATTGCTTACCGCCTTACCAATAATCAGGCAGACTCCGAAGATATTTGCCAGGATGTGTTTATCAAGGTGCACAAGCACTTGTCTCAATTCAATTTCAAATCCAGGCTTTCGACATGGATCTCGCGAATTGCTTATTTTACGACCATCAACTACCTGAAAATATACAGGAACGCCAGTAGCTCTATACATACAGACGATATTGGCGACCTCTTGACAATAGAAACAAACCCGGAAACGGACCTGGTCCGGAAAGATGTATCGGAGTACCTGAAATACCTGATCGACAGGATGCCCATGCAGTACCGGATCATTATCACCCTGTTTCACCTGGAAGAATTTTCCTACAAGGAAATAGAGGAGATCACCGGGCTGCCGGAAGGCACCGTAAAAACAAACCTTTTCAGGGCCCGCAAATTATTAAAAGACAAACTTCAGACCTATCTAAAAAAAGAGACCGATGAAGGAAGATAGAGACAGCCATATTCAGCGGCTGCTGGATGAAGGCAACATGGAGGCATGGGAACACCTGCGGCAAACAGCGAACGCTCATGAGCTGGAGGCCTACCAGCAGCTTTACCGGATGCTGGGAAAAAATATCCCCCAGGGACTCCCGATGGATTTCTCTGCCAGGGTAACCAGGCAGGTACAGTTGCGTAGACAACGCAGGGAAAACAGGATGCTCGCGCTCTCGATGGCGGGCGCTATCCTGCTCTGCCTGTTCGGGGCAGTAGTCCTGATGCTTTTCATTGACAAAAAATACAATTCACAATTCCTCCTTTCCCTTACCAGGTATAAATGGATCATCGGTACCTGTCTTTTGTTCCTGTTCCTGGTACAATATTTTGATCACAGATACCTAAAGTCAAAGAACTTTGAATTCCGGAAGCGCCACTAGGCCGCAGCCTTCAACAGGTAGCCTCCCGGATAAGCGCACGGGCAAGGATCTCTGTGGAATCAAATAACAGCATGCCGTCGCAAAAATCACCCCTGCCCAGCAAAGACAGCTCTGTACATCCCAATACCAGCGCTTCCGCCGCATGCTGTTTAAAGAAGCCGACAGCTTCCTTCAGTATCAAACAGTGAGATCGGTACCGTTATAAAAAACACTCGTAAATTAACACAAAACGAAATAGACGAGTTCTATAAACAAGTTTCATCATTGAAATCAAATAATTAATTATGGCGGAAATTTGGATAAAAGTTATTGGAAAAGTTAGCAAGGAGCTGCAAGCGAATTTCTATAAACCTTTGAACAGTGAAAGTTTAAAAGGGAATGAATTAGTTCTTTTTTGCACATATTCAGAATATGATATTCCCGTTGGGCATTGCTTTACGAAAATAAAAACATTGGATGATCATAAAGAATTTAATTGCAAGATTATATTAAGAAACGTAAGCCAACAGCTTTTCTTCCCCTTAGAGGAGATTCCACATGGGTGGAAAACTGTGTGTAAGTTTGAATTTATTGACGGCAGTATACCAAAGGAAGTCCAGGATCTACCAGTATTAAAAGGCTGGACCGCCACTCCCTACGTGATTTTTGCATAGGAATCAAATAGCCTCTCTTCAGTCTCTGCAAAAATCTATGGCGTCTAATACGTTATTTTATTAAAATCTCTCTTTGGCGTTTTCCTCTAAATATTCGTCGATGGAATCAAGGTCGTAAAGGATAATCTTCTTCTCGGGTTGGGAATATTGTAGTGAGGTTTTGGTGTTGTAGTAATTTCGCACGAAAAACATCACTTTACAAAACGAGAAAACCCGCTCTAAGAGCGGGTTTCATCTTTGGTGCCCAGAACAGGAATCAAAGCGCTCTGGTTTTCAATTATTTGTAAATCAAAACAGTCAAATTCCTGTCAGATTTTTTGGCTGAAGCCGTTTCTATTCGTTTTTTAACTCTTTCTCCCTATCGTTGCAAAATTACATAATAATAACCAAATACCTGTCCTTATGGTGAAGAAGAATTGCCTGAAAGCGGCTGGAGAGAGTTCGAAATAAGTGGCCCTAGATTATATTTGGTGTTTTTTAAAAAAAGGGCGCCACAGGCAGTTAATTACTCCCTCCAACTGACGCGTCCTGGTCCAATGCGATAAACTATTGGGTGAACTGATACATTCTCATCAAATTTGACGAATATTTGACCTGGTTCGCCCACAAGGCAGGATCATTGGAATGAAGTGAAAGCGCCTAAAGAGTTAAGCGAATGGTTATCCTCGCAGCTTAACGGTCTGCGACAGCGTATTTATGAAAGAAGGCGTAAGGTGCTTAAAGAAAGTATGAAAAGCAAAAGGAGTTAGCAGTGGTACTTTACATTGTTTGAAACCCCTGCCGGGAAGGGGCGAAGGGGAATGGCGCGGCAACAGCGCCTTCCCCTTGTTATTTGTCACTTTCGGCTTTGAAAGAGACTGTAAAATAAACTGTGTCAAAGGTTAAAAAATTATGACCTTTAACACAGT
>NZ_CALEJS010000014.1 GCF_937898475.1 uncultured Chitinophaga sp. | reverse complement strand
CCAGGATATCCTGCCAGATGTTTGCCAGCCGCAGCTCGGTCTCATTGCGGGGTGCTACATATAACTGACGTTTTTCCAAACTGATGCCTTCCGGATCGGGTAGTCGTTTTTTATCCACTTTGCCGTTGGCATTGAGTGGAAGGGCATCCATCTGCACATAATGACCGGGCAGCATATAGGAGGGAAGCCTGCCGGAGAGATGCTCCTTTATGGCGGCTACATCCAGTGGCTCCTTTGCTACCAGGTAGGCTGCCAGTTCTTTTTCACCTGCCTGGTTGGTCTTTGCAGTCACTACTGCATCCGTTACGCGGGGATAGGTTTGCAAACAGTATTCAATCTCTCCCGGCTCAATACGGTATCCCCTGATTTTGACCTGTTCATCCTTGCGTCCCAGGAATTCAATATTGCCCTCTGACGTCCATCTTCCCAGGTCGCCGGTTTTGTAGATGCGTTCTCCCGGTCTGAAAGGATCAGGAATGAACTTCTCTGCTGTAAGCGCGGGATTGTTCAGGTAGCCTTTTGCCAGGCCATCGCCTCCCAGGCAGATCTCGCCGGCTACCCCAATAGGTAAAAGCTGAGTTGCTGCTCCAAGGATGTATACCCTGGTATTGTCAATGGGAGTACCAATCAGTACAGGGCTGCCCGGCTGTATCCGGTACACGGTGCTGTAAGTGGTATCTTCAGAAGGCCCATACAGGTTCCATACCTGCATACGGTTCAGGTCCAGCTGTGCTATATACCCGGCAGGTACTGGTTCTCCGGCCATGTTCAGTACACTTACAGTACTAAGGTCTGCACCATCGCGTAAGAGAGCGCCTACCACACTCGGGACGGTGTTGAGCAGAACTTTCCGGTGTGCCTTTAAATAAGCGGGAATGGCCAGTGCGTTTTCCAGCAGCCTGAAAGGCTTACCGGTAGCTAAGGGGAAAAATATTTCGAAAATAGATAGATCAAAACAAACAGAAGTGGCTGCAAATACGATATCAACATCAGCGTCGCTGAAGTGCCGTTGGCACCATTTAATAAAAGCATATACACTATGGTGTGTGATCATTACCCCTTTGGGTTTGCCGGTAGAGCCAGAGGTATAGATCACATATGCCAGCTGTGCCGGCTGCAGGCTGCATTGCAGATTGCGGCTGCTATAAAGGTCCCTTTTGCTGTTAAAATCATCCAGTATAGCCTGGTCTATAACCACTTTGCAGCGGGCATCGCTGAATATATAATCAATCCTTTCCTGCGGATATTGAGGATCTGCCGGTACATAAGCGCCGCCGGCTTTCAGTACGGCCAGGATAGCGATCACAACCCACTCGCTGCGTTGCAGGTGGATGCCTGTCAGATCCTCCGGTTGTATGTGATGCTGCTGTAGTAAATAGTGTGAAAGCTGGTTAGCCAGTTCATTGAGTTGCCGGTAGGTGATGATGGTTTGTTCAAACACCATTGCCGTTGCCTCCGGTGTTAAAGCTGCCTGTTCTTCAAACAGATCAAGAATTGTTTTTCCCTGAGGCAGCGATCTGTGTGTGGCATT
>NZ_CALEJS010000013.1 GCF_937898475.1 uncultured Chitinophaga sp. | reverse complement strand
TATCTTACAACGCCGTTCTGCTATCTTACAACGCCGTTCTGCTATCTTACAACGCTGTTCTGTTGTCTTACAACGCTGTTCTGTCAGTTGGTGCTGCGGCGTTATCTTATTTTCGGGAAGTACAGACATCATAACGGGAAGTTGAGACACCTCCGGTGCATATCCCCCGGACTACCTTCGTGATATAATTCTAAAAATCGATATATCATGAAACGTAGACACTTAACCTGCTTATCACTAGCCGCACTACCCCTGGTGATGGCCGCCTGTAACAAGGACGACGACAACATGCCGCCGGCAACATCCACCCCCACCATTACCATAGAAAATGTGCTGGATTCCAAACCGCTGGTTGAATCGGGCACCTTTAAGAACGAAGGCGCCTCTCCGCTGGTTATGCCGGGAGAATCTGTGTCCTTCCAATTCTCCGCTGCCAAAGGCCAGACCGTTACTTTCGCAACCATGTACGGCTGGTCAAACGACCTTTTCTTTGCTCCCGCCAACCCCGGTATCAAAGTTTACGAGGACAATGGTACACCGATAGAAGGAGACGTATCTGCACAGATCAAACTGTGGGATAACGGCACCCGTATCAACCAGGTTCCGGGCGCTTCCGTTGCTCACCCGGGCACCGCAGAAACAGCCCCCCAGAATATTACCGAGGTAAAGGGCACAGACGCCCAGGGCAATACCTACGCCGCCGCCTCATCGCTTATGAAGGTAACCTTGCACTATGAGGGAAATTCTAAATTTACCCTTACCATCACCAACACTTCAGGAAGTACCACCAATCCTACACCATTCAGCCCTGGTGTATGGGCCATCTCCTATATTGCAGGCGGCAACCTCCTGAATACCGCCCCCTTGTATGAAGCGGGTAAGCCTACTGCAAATGGCCTGACCAATATTGCAGAAATGGGCGATAATACCGAGCTGGGGGCTTATATCGCCGGACAAACAGGCATCTTTACACCGCTTTCCCCTGTGCTGGTAGTGGTGTATAACGGTATCGACAACCCCATCTATAAAACAGGCGAAAAAGACCGTGGCCAGGGCTTAAAGGAACTTGCCCAGCAGGGTGATGCCAGCGGCCTGGCGGCGTACCTTAAAACGGTACAGGGTGTTAAGGAAGTGTATGTACTTCCTGCAGCCGGCAGCAATGTGCTGTTGCCCAAGATAGGCGCGCAGGCAGGAAGCAGCGTTTCTCAGCAGCTGAATGTGGCAGCAGGAGATAGGTTGGCCATTGCCACTATGTACGGGCTGTCTAACGACTGGTTCTTTGCTTCAAAAGACAACGGTGTAGACGCTACTCAGAAAGGTGATATTTCTTCCTCCATCGGTCTGTATGATAATGGCACCGCCATTAACCAGTTCCCCGGCGCAGGTATTACGCAGTTTAACCTGGCTGGAACACCGCTGGAAGAGAGCCAGAATATTGAAGCAGTACCCAATCCCAATGCATTCACTACACTGCCGGAAATACCTAACATTATAAAAGTAACACTTAACTAAATATCAGTCTGGAAGCATGGTTAATACCATGCTTCCGGCTTTAAACAGCTATAGCAATGGAGAATAGATTTGAAGTGCTTAAAAGAGAGCAGGTATCAGTAAAGAACCAGCGGGTATTTGACCAGGTTAAAAGTGTATTTGGCGCTGTACCAAATCTGTATTCAACACTGGCCTATTCCCAGAACGCTGCTGACGCTTATTTCAAACTGGAAACCAGTCCCAGCTCATTAAATACAAGAGAAACAGAGGCGGTGAACCTGGTAGTGAGTGAGGTGAACAGTTGCCTGTACTGCCTCAGCGCACATACCATGATCGCTAAAAAGTCCGGCTTTACAGAAGCGCAAACCCTGGAGATAAGATCCGGCAGCGCTTCGTTTGACGGGAAACTCGATGCACTGGTAAAACTTACAAAGGAACTTTCGGAAAAAAGACATGTTGAAAACTACGCATTGCTGGATGCTTTTTTTGAAGCTGGTTACACCCAGGAGAACCTGATGGACATCATCATTCTGATTGGAGACAGAACCATCAGCAACATCCTGTACGCAGTTACCAAAGTCCCCATAGAGTTCCCCCTCGCAAAAAAACTTGCCTGAGTCTGTCAGGTTCAGGATAACGATACGTCTAATAGTTAAAGAACGCCATCAAAATGAAAAGTTTAATAAAAACAATACGCAATACCGTACCGGCAGCCCTGCTGCTGTCCTGCACTGCAGGAATAGTACATGCCCAGCAAATGGGCCAGTCCATGGCATCCGCTGAAAAGATGGATAAAATGGAAATGAAACCAATGTCTTACATGATACCGCAAAAACCGGAAGATATCAGTCCCCTGCTCAATGGAGAAAAGATCCCCATGGCCATGTTGCCGGATGCATCGGGAAAGATGATTGACCTGAATAAGACGGTGTCTCAAAAACCAACCGTGCTGATTGTATACCGCGGCGGCTGGTGTCCCTATTGCTCCAAACAGCTTTCAGGCCTCCAGGAGGCGGCCCCTGAGCTGGAGCAGCTGGGATATCAGCTGATCGCCGTCAGCACCGATGCGCCGGCAGGACTGTCGCAATCGGCTTCAAAAGAGAAGCTGACCTACACCTTGCTTTCAGATGCAGACCTCAGCCTGTCTAAACAGCTGGGCATTGCCTTCAAGGCGCCCAAGGCGTACTGGGAAATGCTTCCCAAAACCACGGGCGGAAAAGACAGTGATCTGCTGCTCCCCGTACCGGCGGTATATATCCTGGACAGAGCGGGTGTAATTCGTTTTGAGTACATCAATCCCGATTTCAAACAGCGCCTGAACCCGGCATTGCTGAAGGCAGCAGCCACCAGTATCAAAGCAGATCTTTAAAACAGCAAATCATGTCAACAGCAAAAAACAGTATAGCACTAACCGTCTTCCTGGTAATAAGCGGCATCAGTGCGGCATTTGCACAAATTACCGCCAGGCAGCAGGATGTTCCTGCAGCAAAGGAAATAACTTTTGTTGACGGGAAGTGGAAGGAAGTGGCCGCACAGGCCAGGAAAAGTGGAAAGTACATTTTTGTAGACGCTTATACCACCTGGTGTTTGCCTTGCAGGCAGCTGAAGAATGTCACCTTCAAAGATGAAGCAGCGGCGGCATACTTCAACGAACACTTCATCAACTGTGCATTTGACATGGAGAAAGGCGAAGGCATACAGCTGGCAGACCAATGGGAAATTATGGCCTACCCGGCATTGCTGTTCTTTACGCCGGAGGGCAAGATGATCATGAAACAGGTAGGTTATATAGATGGGAAGCAATTGCTTGCATTTGGTAAACAGGCGCTTGCCAGGAAATAAGATGATCAACATAACTTAAACGTAACACAATGGAAAAATTTTCATTATTAGCCAGGCTGGAGGCAAAGCCAGGTAAAGAACAACAAGTGGCTGATTTCATAAAAGGCGCCCTGTCGCTGGCGCAGCAGGAAGAACAGACCATCCGCTGGTATGCCCTGCAGATAGGTCCGTCTACCTTCGGGATATTCGATACGTTTGAAACAGAAGAAGGAAGGGAGGCCCACCTGGGCGGTGAGATCGCAAAAGCGCTGATGGCACATGCGCCGGAGCTGCTGGATAAAACGGAGATCGAAAAGGTAAGTATCCTGGCCTGCAAATAGCGTTTGTATGATCAGAGAGTATAATGAAAACGGAACATCGGCACGCTTTGTTATGCACTGCGGCAATAAGTTGTTTTCGGGTAAAGGGCTGAGCAAACCAGCCCCTTACCCGATCAACACCTTTGTTTACAACAAAGAGAGCGCCCAGGAAGTGGTGATAGACGAGGTGGCTTATACGATGCCCGAAGGTTCCATTCTGCCGCTTGTTTCCAACCAGCATTTTATATTCCAGCGTCCTGAATCATTAACTGCCTGGCAGTTTAACCGGGAGTTTTATTGTATTGCTGACCATGATTCTGAAGTAGGTTGCGTAGGGTTCCTCTTTTATGGGATACACCACCCCATGTTTATCCGGCTGGATGAAGAAGAGAACAGGGAAATGTCCCACCTGGCAAAAGTGTTTTCCGATGAGATGATGCTGAGGGATAATTTCCAGGGAGAAATGCTGCGTACCCTGCTGAAAAGGGTGATCATCAAAACCACCCGGATAGCCAAGCAGCAGTGTGAGAGCTATCAGCAGTTTGCCGATGAAAAGATGGATATTATAAGGAGGTTTTCACTGCTGCTGGAAGCTAACTTCAAACAACAGCACGAGGTCAGGTTCTACGCCAGCGTACTCAACAAATCGCCCAAAACGCTGAGTAACGTATTTTCGCTGCTGAAGCAGCCCGCTCCTTCTGTCCTCATCCGCAACAGGATCGTGCTGGAAGCCAAACGTTATCTCCATTATACCGAGAAAACCGCTAAGGAAATTGCCTACGAGCTTGGTTTTGAAAGCCCGGCGCATTTCAGCAGGTTTTTCAAGATGTATTCCGGTACCAACGTTTCCGAGTTCCGGAACATGTGATTAAGATGTTTAAAGCGTGTTAACATGTTCATCATGAGTAGTCTTCCCCGGGAGGAGACAGTAAATAGTAAGAACAGGGATTTTATCGAGTACTTCAATAAGCGGCTTGGCCGTACCCCCAACCTGCTGGTGGCTATGATGCATTCAGCCAATGCCTTAAGTGCCTATTATCCATTCCACAGCAGGAAAACATCCTTGTCAAGAAAAGAAATTGAAGCGATCACATTAACGGTTTCGCAGCATAACGGGGCCATGTACTGCCTCAGCGCACATACCATGATTGCAAAGCTGAACGGTTTCAGTGACGAAGAGATCCTGGAGCTGCGCAAAGGAAGCGCCTCCTTTAATCCTAAGCTGGATGCCATGGTCAAACTAGCCGGATACCTGGCCACCCATTGCGGCAGCGTCAACAATACCCTGCTCGACAATTTCTTTGCCGCCGGCTTCACCAGGGAAGATTTTATGGATGTGGTGCAGACCATTGGCGACACCTTTATTGCCAACATGACAGGCCGGGTGTTCCAGGTGCCTATTGATTATCCCCTTGCCAAAGAACTTTAAAAATTGAAATATATGAACTTGCAGAAAATCACTCGTTATATAGCACGGACAGTATTACTGTTCCTGCTTACCCCCGCACTTGCTCCCGCCCAGATGAAAAGCGGTGCAAAAACAGAAACCGCTACCTTTGCAGCAGGCTGCTTCTGGTGCGTGGAAGAACAATTTAAACAGCTGAATGGCGTCATCTCCGTAACATCCGGGTATACCGGCGGCACAAAGCCTCATCCTACCTATAAGGAGGTTTGTACAGGCACCACCGGCCATGCCGAAGCGTGTAATATTGTTTACGATCCGTCAAAGATATCCTACGATGAGCTGCTGGCCGCTTTTTTTGTAGCACATGATCCTACGCAGCTGAACCGCCAGGGATATGATGTGGGCACACAATACCGGTCTGCTATCTTTTACCACGACGATAACCAGAAAAAGCTGGCGGAATTCTATATCAAAAGACTGAACGATGAAAAAGCATACAACAAAAAGATCGTTACGGAAGTAGTTCCCTATGGCGTATTCTACAAAGCAGAAGACTACCACCAGAACTACTATGATAACAATATGGAAGCGCCTTATTGCCAGCGGGTGATCAAACCCAAGCTGGACAAATTCAGGGAAGTGTTCAAAGGGAAACTTAAAAATGGATAACGAATATAAAAACAGCACAATGAAATATTTTAAGATGCTGGCTGGCATCCTGATGATGATGCTATACAGCTGTAGCGGCAACGCCCAGAAGAATGATCAGATGGATAATGCCCGGAACAACAATCCGTATTATTCACGCACAGATACCACGCACCTGAATGTCAGCGATGCGGAGTGGAAAAAGATCCTCCCGCATGATCTGTACGAAGTAGCCAGGGAGCAGGGTACCGAACGGGCCTTTACCGGGAAGTACTGGGACAGTGAAACCAAAGGCACTTATTACTGTGCAGTGTGCGGCAACAAGCTGTTCCTGTCAGACGCCAAATTCGCGAGCAGCTGCGGCTGGCCCAGCTTTTTTGAACCGGTAAGAAAGAACAGCGTGTTGTATAAAGACGACTACTCTTATGGTATGCACCGTATAGAAGTGGAATGCGCCCGCTGCAACTCTCACCTGGGGCACATCTTTGATGATGGCCCCCCGCCAACACATAAAAGATTTTGTATGAATTCAGTATCCCTGGATTTTGAACCCGGTATATAATCAACAGTTATGAACAATCTTTTCAGCCCTGCGGGGAAAATTTACAACAACTGGCCCGCCTTTATTTTAAGGGTGATCGTTGGCATTGGCTTCTTCGTTCATGGATATGCGAAGCTCAGCAAAGGTCCGGAAGGATTTACAAAGCTATTACACCTGGTAGGTGTGCCCGCACCGGGTGTGATGGCCTGGCTGGGGATAGCTGCGGAAGTGATAGGCGGCCTTGCATTGATTGTGGGCGCTTTTGTAAGCATTGTATCTATCCCCCTGATCATTACCATGCTGACTGCACTGTTTACCATTCATTATAAGTTTGGATACAGTTCAATTAAGACAATCGGTTTGGATGCTGACGGACCAAAGTTTGGCCCTCCGGGATATGAGATCAACCTGCTTTATATCGGCGCATTGATCATGCTCATTTTTACCGGGGCAGGTAAATTTTCTGTAGACGCAATGATTGCCAGGAAGCGAAGTAGGGGAAGTTGAAGGCAGTAAATTGCGCTTGCATAAAAAAGACCGTCCCGCATAAGCGGGACGGTCCTGGTAAAATGGTTGGATAATAATTATCGTAAAGAGTAGCGCAGCGTTACACCATACGTTCTCGGATCTCCCAGTACTGCTGCATAATGTCCTGCATTCCCCGCTGCCACCAGCAGTTGCTCAAAGTAATTCTTATTGGCCAGGTTGCGGCCCCACACAAAGAGCGACAAACCTTCTGCCGCCCGGAAACCGATCCTCGCGTTCAGTAATGCATACCCGTCTATATTGAGGTATTGAGAAGGAGAGGGGCTGGATGAGAATGAAGAGCGGTAATAGGTATCAAAGCCAAGCACAAACTTGCCGCTCTGTCCAAGCAGGCTGGATGGTTTGGAAACAATTTCGCCACCCAGTGAACCGGCCCATTTGGAAATGCCCGGCAGCTGACCTCCTGAAATATCTTTAAAAGATGCCCTGCCGCCTGTTTCTTCCAGCGGAACAGGCGCGTTGGTGAAAGACACATACTCGCCTTCTGTGTAGGCTAAGGCGCCATATAAGGAGATGTGCTGTCCTATCCTGGTATTTGCATCCAGTTCAGCGCCCAGTACACGCACTTCTTCTGCATTGGCCAGGTAACCGCGGTTCACACCCACTTCGGGAGATTGTACCTGCGTCTGGTAATCATCAACGTTTGTATAGTGGAACACCGCATTCACGGTAGTATTTACAGACGGTTTCGTTTTTACTCCTATTTCAAAATGGCGTACATACTCAGGCTTGATCTGCGCCAGCTCCAGTATCGGTTTGCCGCCGGAGGTGGGTAACCCGCCCAGGTTCACGCCCACAGGCTTGTAGCTGGTAGAGTAAGTAGCAAAGGCATTGAAGTAAGAGGCCAGCTTGTAAGCCAGGGTGATCTGGCCGGAGAGGTTCCTTTCATCCACATTCGCCTTAAACGCCTGGTTGGAATACACGATCTGCTTAAGCGCCAGCAGCGCAGAATCTGTGGTCTGCAAGCCGCCATAGGTACGGCGGTCGTAATCCACTTTCTTTTGATCATAGTTGAAGCGCAAACCCGGCAACACATGCAGGCGATCTGTAATGGCCCAGTCTACCTGGCCAAATATAGCTGCGCCAAAGGTTTGCAGGCGTGATCTTGTTTTGATGCCATACCCTTCAAAGAGGCCCGGTGTTGACCACAGCGGGCTGGTAGTGCTTTGTGAGAAGCGCCATTGTGCCGCACCTGATTCTTCTATATGCTCAGGATCTGTCTTGAGATCCTGGCCAATGAAAAATACGCCGAGCACGCCGCTTAAACGGGAGGAAAAGTTACCGGCATAACGAACTTCCTGCGTCCATTGTTTATGCTTTGAAGTAGCCTGTGATAATGTTAATACAGGCAAACCGGTGAAGTCACGGTCATTAGACGGGTCCCAGTTCCAGTAACGCCAGGCCGTGGTAGAAGTTAATGTACCAGGTCCGGCTTTCAGGTCAATATTCAGTGAAACGCCGCCAAGATCGTTGCCGGAACGCCAGGTGGTGTTATGATCTATCAGCCTGTCAAACGGGTTACGGCTGGGCAGCTGGTAATTGAGATCAGCAATGATCTGTTCAAACTGCCGGTATTCGGGGCGTTGTGTTTTTACAACACCGGTTATTACCTGCGCATAACCTTCGGGGCGCTGGCGCGATGCATGACCTGCCAGTGTAATGGTCAGCCTGTCTGAAGGTATGTACAGCAGTTGTGCCCGTCCACCTATATTGTTAAGGTCATTGATGTGTTTATCGGTAGCTACATTATACAGGGTGCCATCACGCTGGGTACCTGAAAATGATACGCGTGCCGCCAGCTTGTTGGACAGCAGGGGGCCCGAAATGGAGCTTTTAGCCTGGATGTACCCGTAGTTGCCATAGCTTACCTCGAAGTTGGCGGTAGGCGTAAACGTAGGCTTACGTGTAGTGATGTTGAATGCACCCGCTGTGGTGTTCTTACCAAACAGGGTACCCTGGGGGCCGCGCAATACTTCAATCTGTTCTATGTCAATAAAGTCAAGCGTTGCGGCCGCGGGCCGTGCGTAATACACCGCGTCTACGTAAAAGCCAACACCAGGATCAATACCGTCATTGGTGAGGCCAAAGGTAGACCCCAGGCCACGGATATTCAGCGTGGTGTTACGCGGGTTAGACGAATAGAGCTGAACCGTAGGCACCAGCTCCTTTAAACGGTTCACGTTAAAGTTGCCGGTTTCTTCTACCCGTGCGCCGCCAACAACGGAGATGGGTATGGGCACATTCTGCGCGGTTTCTATACGCCGCCTGGAAGTGATCACTACTTCAGACAGCTGGTTATCATTATCCAGCGTAATGTTCAGCGCAGCGTCTTCGAGCGCTGTTACCTGTACATCCTGTGATTTATATCCAACAGAACTGATCCTGAGTGTAAAAGGCGGCGCCTTTCTCACTGCGATGCTGAACTGCCCGCTGCCATTGGCAATGGCATGTGTGCTGCCTCCTTTTACAATAACCGTGGCCCCCGGCACCGGGGTACCCGAACTGTCTTTAATCACGCCCGTTATCTGGCGCTGCGCGAAAGCTATGTTTGTTCCGATAAGAATGAATAATATAAATAGTACTGATCTTTTCATGAATAAAGGATTAAGGGAATATTGCATATAGAAATGGATGTTCGAAAATGTATGCAGCATCAGCATGCTGCGTACATACATATCCAGGAGAGAGATCTTGGAAAGTGATAATATCGTCGCATAGTATGTTAAGTCTACTGGTTTGGTAGACAAATATACTTTGGTTTTTTAGATTTTAAAATATTATTTGAAAAAAATCTGGTTTTGTCCGGTTTGGCAGGTTAGCTACAGGCGCTGCTGTGGCTCTTCTGCAGTGGGAATAGTGGAGGTCCGGAACTGTTTTTCAGGTTGAAAACCAGCTTTTAAACGCTTTTTCCTTAATATTGTAATAACGCAACCCCAATGATGCACCCCAATCATACATACCCCCTGTACAACTATCACTATTGTATAACTAATCAAATGCATTGTCATGAACTACTATTACCTCAACGCCCTTGGCGAACAGCCTTTGTATATTGACAACAAGAAAGACCGCGATGCCGTCATTGATAATATCATCCGGCTAAGAGCGCACCTGAACGATAAAAAGAGAGGCATTCCCGAAAAGAAACTATCCGGCAATCTCATTCTTGGTACCTGGAACCTGCGTGAGCTGGGTAATACAAAGTATGGCGGCCGCATGCCCGAATCGTTGTATTATATTGCCGAGATCATATCAAGGTTTGACCTGGTAGCGATACAGGAAGTAAGAGACCAGCTGGGCGATTTCAATAAAGTATGCCGCATCCTGGGAAGCGACTGGGGCGTGTTTACCAGTGTGGTTACCCAGGGCGCTTCGGGCAACAAAGAGCGCCTGGCCTTTTTGTACGACAAGCGCACCGTGGCTTTCCGTAACATTGCCGGGCAGATCATCCTCCCGGAATCAGACGCCAATCCCCAGTTTGCAAGATCGCCCTACATTGTAAGGTTCCAGTCTGGCTGGCTGAAATTTGATATCTGCACCGCCCACATTTACTATGGAAAGGATATTAAAAGCTCTGAAGCGTACCAGCGGCGGGTAAATGAGATCGCCACCCTCACCGGCCATCTCAAAAAATATTACATAGAGAAGAAAGAGGCGTACAACATGTTCCTGCTGGGCGATTTCAATATTGAAGATACCAACAGTCCTACCTATAAAGCGGCTACCTCTTCTGCGTTTAAGATCCCTAATGCTATACTGGGCAAGAACCTGTTCAGCAATGCGAAGCAGGACAAGATCTACGACCAGATATTGTACTATAACCAGTTTGCCGACATCACCTTTACCAAAGCCGGTGTCTTTAATTGTTACGAATCGGTATTTGACAATCTCAAGGGCTATGCCGCCAGGATCAACCGCCACCAGGATAAGAAGATCGATTCAGTAAAAGCCTTCAATGATTTCAGGACTTACCAGATGAGCGATCACTTTCCCCTGTGGGTGGAAATGAATACGGATCATACCGAAAGCTACCTGGGGATGATCAAAAATAAAAAGCATTCTTAAGGCGTAGTATACCGGGTGTATACAAACAAAAAAGCTCTTCGCCGGTAAGACGAAGAGCTTTTTATTTATTTTAAAGATAGCTTATGCGCTGCAGGTTACACAACCTTCTTCCATTGTACAAACCGCACCTTCAATGATCTCTTCTTCCTGGCTGCCTGCACCTGCTACTACTACCGGTTCCATCTGCTGTCCGCCTTGCTTTTCAACAGTGAACTGTACAGCCTGTGAAGCGGCCTGTGTGCGCAGGTAATACATACCGGTCTTCAAACCTTTCTTCCATGCGTAGAAGTGCATAGAGGTGAGTTTAGCAGTAGACGGTGTATCTACGAACAGGTTCAGTGACTGAGACTGGCAGATGAACGCGCCGCGGTCTGCCGCCATATCGATGATCGTACGTTGTTTGATCTCCCAAACTGTTTTGTACAGTTCTTTGATGTTGGAAGGTATTTCCTGTATCTGCTGTATAGAACCGTTGGCGGCAATGATCTTGTTCTTCATGTCATTATCCCACAGGCCCAGTTCCACCAGGTCTTTCAGCAGGTGTTTGTTCACTACCACAAACTCACCGCTCAGTACACGGCGGGTGTAGATGTTGGAAGTGTAGGGCTCAAAGCACTCGTTGTTGCCCAGGATCTGGGAAGTAGAGGCGGTAGGCATGGGCGCCAGCAGCAGTGAGTTGCGGATGCCATGCTTTTTGATCTCCGCTTTGAGGGAAGCCCAGTCCCAGCGGGGAGAAGGCGTTACACCCCACATATCGTACTGCAGGATACCTTTTGAAGCAGGAGAGCCGGCAAAGGTTTCATATGCACCGTCTTTTATAGCCAGGTCTTTTGATGCGGTCAAGGCAGCAAAGTAGATGGTTTCAAAGATCTCGGAGTTCAGCTTTTTGGCGGCTTCGCTCTCGAAAGGATAGCGCATCAGGATGAAGGCGTCTGCCAGGCCCTGTACGCCCAGCCCGATAGGACGGTGGCGCAGGTTGCTGCGGCGTGCTTCTTCTACAGGATAGTAGTTGTTATCAATGATCCTGTTCAGGTTCACGGCAGCCTGGTAGGTTACCTCGAACAATTTCTGATGGTCAAACTGACCGTCTATCACAAAGCGGGGCAGTGCCAGCGATGCCAGGTTACATACCGCCACTTCATTGGCGTCTGTATATTCAATGATCTCTGTGCAAAGGTTGGAGCTCTTGATAGTACCCAGGTTCTGCTGGTTGGATTTGCGGTTGGCAGAATCTTTATACAGCAGGTACGGTGTACCGGTTTCTATCTGTGCTTCCAGGATAGCGAACCACAGGTCCTGCGCTTTCACTGTTCTGCGCTGACGGCCTTCTTTCTCATATTTTTCATACAGCTGCTCAAATTCTTCGCCCCAGGTGTCTGCCAGTCCGGGTGCTTCATGCGGGCAGAACAGGCTCCAGTCGCCATTGGATTCCACGCGTTTCATGAACAGGTCAGATACCCACAGTGCGTAGAACAGGTCGCGTGCGCGCATCTCTTCTTTACCGTGGTTCTTGCGCAGGTCCAGGAACTCGAACACATCAGCGTGCCAGGGTTCCAGGTAGATGGCAAAAGCGCCTTTACGTTTACCGCCGCCCTGGTCTACATAGCGGGCAGTATCATTGAACACGCGCAGCATGGGGATGATACCGTTGGAGGTACCATTGGTGCCGCTGATATAAGAGCCTGTAGCGCGGATATTGTGAATGCTGAGACCAATACCGCCTGCGCTCTGGGAGATCTTGGCAGTTTGTTTCAGCGTATCGTAGATACCATCGATGCTGTCTCCTTTCATGGTGAGCAGGAAGCAGGACGACATCTGCGGTTTGGGTGTACCTGCGTTGAATAGGGTAGGAGTGGCGTGTGTGAACCAGCGCTCACTCATAAGGTTATATGTTTTGATGGCAGATTCAATATCTTCCTTGTGGATACCTACTGCCACACGCATGAACATATGTTGAGGGCGTTCCGCTATTTTGCCATCCACTTTCAGCAGGTAAGAGCGTTCCAGTGTTTTAAAGCCAAAATAGTCGAAAGCGAAGTCACGGTCGTAGATGATATTGGAATCCAGTGTTTCGGCATTCCTGCGGATGATCTCCCATACATCATCAGATAAGAGGGGAGCCGGTTTGCCTGTTTTAGGATCAATATACTCAAACAGTTTCTTCATTGTTTTGGAGAAAGATTTCTCCGTATTCTTGTGCAGATTGCTCACGGCTATGCGGGATGCCAGCAGTGCGTAATCCGGGTGTTTAGTGGTCAGTGAGGCCGCGGTCTCTGCTGCCAGGTTATCCAGTTCAGTGGTGGTAACACCATCATATAAACCTTGTATTACCTTTTTGGCAACATCTATCGAATCTACATATTCTGCATTCAGGCCATAACAAAGCTTTTCAATACGTGCGGTGATCTTATCAAACTTTACGGACTCCTTTCGTCCGTCCCTTTTTATTACAAACATGGTGTATTGAATTTAAGCGGTAAGTAAATAAATTAGCTATTAGTCTTTGGCGTTTAGCTGTTAGCAGCTTGCATTATTCCATTGCTAAATGCCAACAGCTAACAGCTTATATTAAAAGTCTTCGTCCAGGCTAAATGTTTGTGTATCCTTGCCAGACATTACGCCGGCTTTCTGATAATCACCCACACGTTTTTCAAAGAAGTTGGTCTTGCCCTGCAGCGAGATCATTTCCATGAAATCAAACGGATTGGTAGCATTAAATATTTTGGCGTAGCCTAATTCACTTAACCAGCGGTCAGCTACAAACTCGATGTATTGCGCCATCAGTGCGCTGTTCATGCCGATAAGCGCTACCGGCAGTGCGTCTGTGATGAACTCTTTTTCAATGGCTACTGCATCGCCAATGATCTGGTGCACTTCTTCCTGTGTCAGTTTATTCTGCAGCATGCTGTAGAGCAGGCAGGCAAATTCACAGTGCAATCCTTCATCACGGCTGATCAGTTCATTGGAGAAGGTAAGGCCGGGCATCAGTCCTCTCTTCTTCAGCCAGAAGATGGAGCAGAAGCTGCCGCTGAAGAAGATACCTTCTACTGCAGCAAAGGCCACCAGGCGTTGTGCAAAGTTGCCGTTGTCTATCCAGCGCAGGGCCCATTCTGCTTTCTTCTTCACAGCAGGCACGGTATCAATGGCGTGGAACAAACGGTCTTTCTCCACCGGGTCTTTCACATAAGTATCAATTAACAATGCGTATGTTTCAGAGTGGATATTTTCCATCATGATCTGGAAGCCGTAGAAACAACGGGCTTCCGGTATCTGTACTTCGCTCATGAAGTTTACGGCGAGGTTCTCATTCACAATGCCATCGCTGGCGGCAAAAAATGCCAGCACATGTGTAATAAAATGGCGTTCGCCATCGTTGAGGCCAGCCCAATCTTTCAGGTCTCCGCTCAGGTCTATTTCTTCAGCCGTCCAAAAACTCGCTTCATGCCGTTTATATATTTCCCATACTTTCGGATAATTAATAGGCAGCAGTACAAAGCGGTCTTTGTTCTCTTTCAACAAGATCTCATTTTCAAGGTTCATACGCCAAATATTTTTAGTTATGCTATACTCTTGTGCCGTTAAGGGGGGTGACGAAGACGCCTATCCATCAGGTGAGGAAGGCTTCACAATCGCCAATACCTTATACGCGAAGGCTTTGACAAAACGTTGCGCTGGCAGGTATCTGGCTTCCCTGATATCTTTACCGTTTCTGCGCACGGGATCAGGAATCACAGTAGCGCGTCTGCTCGTGATTCTAACACGATTCCCTATTAATTCTTCCCGGGGAGTGCCGGGAGAAACCAATGCAACGAAGTCAAGAACTGACGCAAATGTAAGTACGAATGAATCGGATATCCGTTAAAGTTTTTAACACGTGTGGAAAAAGAACGTGAACAATTTCGAAATGCAGGGATGGTGGGAACAACCCTGTGCAAAACCTTGTGAAAAGCCCGCCAGTATTGATACACATTAGAATTTATTTTCTCATATTTACATATGCTCAAGCTCGTTCAGATACAAAAAAAATATTATGAAACGCTGATCCTCAATATTCCAGCGCTCAACTTATCAGCCGGCATTTACCGGGTGCAGGGCGGTAACGGGGTGGGGAAAACTACCTGTCTGAAGACCATCGCCGGACTGATACCATTTGAAGGTGATGTGATCGTAAATGATACTATTAGTAGTAAAAAAAATCCCATACGTTTCCGGCAGCTGGTCAGCTATGCCGCCGCAGAACCTTTGTACCCGGGCTTTCTCACGGGAAAGGACCTGCTGCGCCTGCATGTATCGGCGAAAGACAAAGCGCATGAAGATGTAATGCAGATGGCGCCTGCAATGGGCATCAACGCTTTCCTGGATAATCCTGTGAGCAGCTATTCCAGCGGCATGCTAAAAAAATTATCACTGCTGCTGGCCTTTACAGGAGCACCCTCGCTGATATTGCTGGATGAGCCGCTGATCACACTGGACCATGGCGCCATACCCGTGCTGTACGAATGGATCCGCCGTTTTCATGCACAGTACGGCGCTAGTTTTTTTATCACTTCCCACCAGATGATCGCAGATAATGCGCTGCCCGTCACTGCTACACTGGTAATAGATGATAAGAAAATATCAACTGTTTATCCACAATGAATTCACATTTAAAAAAGAATATACGTATATGATGCAGGTGTTAGGCCGCATATTTATTACCCGCTTTTACGCGCAGAACACCGGGTTCTTTTTCCTGCTGTTCTACTTACTGTTTGGTGTTGTGCAGGGCGGACAGCTGATCACTTATCACTACGGACTGTTGCTGGGCATTGTAAGTAACACCGGTGGATTGCTGCTGGGACTCAGCCTGTGGTTATTATACAATTTTAAATGTGTGTGGTATATACTGGCTACTTTGAATAATGAGGAATTTGCTTTCCTGTACCAAAGCCTGGGCAGTATAGATGGTGCGCGGCAGCGGCGTATATGGCTCAGCGTGCATGCAGGGATATATGCACCGGTATTGCTGTATGGCAGCCTGGCGGTTGTTGTAGCGGTTACAAAACAATACTACGCTGCCGCTATTATCCTTGCAATGTTCAATGTACTGATGTGCTACGGCCCGGTATGGATCTATTACTACCTGCTGCAACATCCCGGTGCGGAGTTTTTTTATCACAGGTGGCAGCAATGGCTGCACCGCCACTTTCATAAGCCTTTGCCTTTGTTCTATGTGTATGAACTGGCCACCAGGCGTACGCGTTCTTTACTCGTATTAAAGATATTTTCCTGTGTAGTGTTGCTGGCTACTTTTTCACTGATGAAAGAAAATGCATATGATGTAAGAGCAGTGCTCACCGGCATGCTGATCGCTGCATTGCTGCACACCATTGTTGTATTTGATCACCGTCATTTTGAAGATCAGTTCCTGGTGTTTACACGTGCGCTGCCTCTTCCGCTCTGGAAAAGATACGGCGCCCTGGGCATCACGTATGGCGTATTATTACTGCCCGAACTGGGATTGCTGATGATACACACCTTCCCGCATAGCAGCTGGCATTGGCTGCTGATCATACTATTCGCTATATCGGTGTTGCTGATGTTCCGCTGCCTGCTGTATTTTCCGCGACTGGACCAGGACAAATACCTGCGTTGGGTATTCATCATCTTCTGTGTGCTGCTGTTCATGATACTGGGGCATCTGTATACGTGGGCCATCCTGTTGCTGCAGGGTGTTGCCTTCACGCTTTTTGCGCTTCGCTATTATCGTTATGAACCACAGTATGAACAGGTGCAGTGATTTACACTTTCAGTTTCTCGCTCAGTTCACACAATGCCGTTAATAACTGCGGGATGAGCTTTATGGCGGTTTCATCGGTAAGATTGCCTTCCTTATCAAACTTGTGCTGCGCAGTAGCGATCATCACTTCCGGCCTGTTTACCGCATAGGCATTCAGGTATACCATTACCTGTCTTAAATGATACTGCATACGTGATGTGCCCTGTGCGCTGATACTGGCGCCCATAATAGCCACCGCTTTATTGTCGAATGGTTTTTCAGGATGGCGCGATAATATATCAATCGCATTTTTGAGTACTCCGGGAATAGAGTAGTTATACTCCGGAGAAACGATAATCACGCCATCTGCATCCTTGATCTTTTGTACCAATTGTTCTACACTATCGGGAAATTTCTCACTGTGTATATCCGCATTATACAGCGGTATATCACTGATATCTTCCTGTTCAATGGTGATATGGTCAGGAGCAAGCTTTTGTGTTGCCTTCAGGGCCATGGTATTGTAGGAGCCCTTGCGTAAACTACCTGAGAACGCAACAAAGCGAAACTGTTTTTGAGACATATGAGACCCTAAGCAATTGAGAGGCCAATTGCTAAAATTCCAAATACCAAAATCCAAATACCAAAATGAGCGGACGGGATGTCCAGCATTTACATGTCAGTATTTTAAATCCTGCGGTATCCTCACTTTGGAATTTGGATTTTGGAATTTGGAATTTATATCCTTGGTTCTTTTTTGAGGAACTTCCGTTTAATCACCTCCTGCACTGGTACGCCTTCAATTTTGCTTTCCAGCCAGCTGATAATGTCCAGGTAGAGGAAGGAACGGCGCTCGTAAGGGTTGCGGGAGATGAGCACCAGTTTTTCTTTCAGTTCGGCAAAGGCATTGCGCAGGGCTTTGGGATGTGCGTAGATGTTCTTGCGCAGGAATTTCAGGATCTCTTCCATCATCTGTCCAAGGTCCTTATTCTTGGCAATAAAGTGATAAACAGATTTGATGAGGTATTCTACCAGGCTGTAATTTTCCAGCTCATAATGCGCTATGAGGTGCAGTATGCGGGCAAAGCACTGGATATCTGCCCGGAGGTTGCCTATCCGCAGGTGGATGATCTTGTTGAGGTAGACAATGGCCCGGTTGTTATCGCCGCTGCCAAAGTACAGGCAGGCAATCTTATAGTAGAACACCAGCACCCGGTGCTGGTCTACCTTCAGCTGATGTTCGGCAATACGTTCTTCCAGTTCGGGCACCAGCGCAAGTCCTTCACTGAATGTGCCTTCCAGGAAGTGCCGGTTGATCTTGGCCGTATACAGGTATACGAATGCGTTGGTACGGGTATTCTCATTGAAATTTTCCTGCTGGCAGTCAATGAATGCTTCCAGCTCCTGTAATACCTGTCCGAACTTATCATCGTTCATCGTATAAAAGTGGGCGGTCAGCAGGTTATGCATGGCCTTAATGTACATGTCTACATCCGCTTTCAGCAGGGAGGGGTACTCCTTGAACAGGTTCACCCATTTCTGGGTATAGCGGTAGTACATGATGAAGTCCTGCAGTATGTAGTAGTACCAGCAATACGCCTGGTACAGGTAGATCTTTTCGTAGAAGCTCATCCCGTTCCGGGAGAGGTGGGGGGCATTATCATCAAAAAACTGCTTCACCATCGCCGCATCTTTTTCGTTGCGGGCATGACCCAGTTTAAGATACAGTCCGTACAGCTGTAAAGAGAGGGTACTGAGGCGGCTGATGCTGGTGAGCTGCTGTTCCAGGTGGCGCGATTCATCGCTCAGCTCTTCCGCCCGGTTTTCCAGGCTGCGGGTAATGTGGCGTGATTCTATCAGCTTCTCAAATTCCACGATCTCGTAGGTCAGCATCACTTCCTCCTGTTCTACAGACATGGCCTTGGCCCGGGAAAGCAGTTTCAGGCTCTGGGTATACAGGCCCTTATTGTAGAGCACCCTGGCATAATCCAGCTGCTCCCGCAGGTCTATCAGGGGGTCTTTCTGCTTGTACAGCAACCGCAGACTGGTAAGCAATTGTTTGTACAGGTGGGCTTTTACGTTACTGAGCTGCTGCTTTTTGATGGCCGGTATCTTTTTCAAAATCAGGTCCTCATCGTAGTCCTTCATTTTGTCGAGGGTGTTGAAAAGCTGTATGAACAGCACATCCTCTTTGGTATTATTCTTATTGAAAGCCAGTTGAAAATTCCTTTTTTCTGCTTTCGTTAGCGTTTTTATTAATATGAATAAAGCGTCATGCTGACTGTTGGGCATCGTTATTAAAGTCTTGTAAATAATTGATTTTTAGTCAATTAATAGTATTCCATTGATCTTAAAGATCGTAATTAAGGCAAATTTAACGATATGGCTATTAACTATTGACCATTAGATTTGAAGGTGTAATCAACAGGAAGCGTAAAAATAAACAACAAAGATCAATTCACAGCACAATTCCGGGGCTTAAATTTTGGAACTTGTTGAATGTGAATAGGTTGAAAAATATCTAAGGGATGGGAAAGACATTAGTTGATAAAATTTGGGATCAGCATGTGGTCGTCAGCAAGCCCGGTTTTCCGGATGCCTTGTATATCAACACTCATTTTATACATGAAGTAACCAGTCCCCAGGCATTCGACGGGCTGCGCAAAAGAGGGATCCCGGTGTTCCGCCCCCAAAAAACCAGGGCCACGGCAGATCATAACGTGCCCACCATCAACCAGCACTTACCCATTAAGGAAGCGCTCAGCCGCCACCAGGTGGAGATGCTTACCAAGAATACCAACGAATTTGGCGTAGAACTATACGGATTGGGTCACCCCTTCCAGGGCATTGTACACGTAATAGGCCCTGAGCTGGGAATTACCCTGCCGGGGATGACTATTGTTTGTGGCGACAGTCACACCTCCACCCACGGGGCTTTTGGCGCCATGGCCTTTGGCATCGGTACCTCGGAGGTGGAACAGGTGCTGGCTACCCAGTGTATCCTGCAATACCGTCCCAAGCGCATGAAGATTGAGATCAATGGCCAGCTGAAAAGGGGCGTGGTGTCTAAAGACATTATCCTCTATATCATATCAAAGATCTCCGCCTCCGGCGCTACCGGCTATTTCGTAGAGTTCTGCGGCGAGGCCATCCGCAACCTGAGCATGGAAGCCCGGATGACCATCTGTAATATGAGCATTGAGATGGGCGCCCGCGGCGGACTGATAGCTCCCGATCAAACCACTTTTGACTATATCAAGGGCCGCCAGTTTGCGCCCCAGGGGGCGGACTGGGATAAGGCCGTTGCCTACTGGCAGACATTACATTCTGACGCAGATGCGGAGTTTGACCGTGTGCTGACCTTTGACGCGGCTGATATTGAGCCGATGATCACCTACGGTACCAATCCCGGTATGGGTATGGGCGTTACGCACCACATCCCTTCCCTGGAGCAGATCGAGGACAAGGAAAGGCCTTCCTTTAAGAAATCACTGGATTATATGGCGCTGGAACCTGGCAGCGCGCTGCTGGGTAAAAAGGTGGATTATGTATTCATCGGCAGCTGCACCAATTCCCGTATCGAGGATCTGCGGATGGTGGCCGGATTTGTTGCCGGCAAACATAAAGCAGATAACGTGGAGGTATGGGTAGTGCCGGGATCCAAACAGGTGGAGGCGCAGGCAAAGAAAGAGGGGATAGACAAGATCTTTGAAGCGGCAGGCTTTCAGCTGCGCGAGCCCGGCTGCTCCGCCTGCCTGGGTATGAACGAAGATAAGATACCCGCAGGTATGTATTGCATATCCACTTCCAACCGCAACTTCGAAGGCCGCCAGGGACCGAATGCACGCACTTTCCTGGCGAGTCCCTTAACCGCGGCAGCAGCTGCCATCACAGGGGTTGTAACGGATGTAAGAGAATTGATATAACAGATAGGGGCTGACCCTGCAACCGGTGATGCTATTTAACAAAAATGCCCGGAACAGGGTGAAGCCTGAGAGAAGATGGGTAAAATAGCATACGAACTGGTATCGTTTAAAACAGATTAAAAATGTCCTGGAACGCGGATCTCTATAAGAACAATTTTGCTTTCGTACATCAGTACGGCAGCAGCCTTATTGAATGGCTGCAACCGCAGGCAGGCGAAAAGATACTGGACCTGGGATGTGGCACCGGTGAGCTGACGGCAACGCTGGCTGATTCCGGTGCACAGTTAACAGGGCTTGACAGCTCGGCCACTATGATCGAAAGCGCGCGGCGAAATTATTCGCAGCTGGAGTTTGTAGTGGCCAACGCGGCCTCTTTTTCTCTACCCGTGCAGTTCGACGCTGTTTTCTCCAACGCAGCCCTGCACTGGATGCAGGAGAAAGAACAGGTGGCCGCCCGTATGTATCAGCACCTGAAACCGGGCGGCCGCCTGGTGCTGGAAATGGGCGCCAAAGGCAATGTAGAGGCCATGCTGCAGGCACTGGAAAGATCTATGCAGCAGCACGGCTATCAATACCGTCCGCGCTGGTATTTCCCCTCCCTGGGAGAGTATACAACCATACTGGAAAAGTACGGTTTCCGTATTCACCAGGCGTACTGTTTTGACCGCCTTACTGAACTGGCCAACCCGGAAAATGGTATCATCGAATGGTTTGACATGTTTGGCGACTACTTCTTTGAAAACATTCCGGCGGATGACCGCCTGTCTATCCTGCGGCAAACGCAGGAGGCGCTCAGGCCCTCCTGTTACCGCGAGGGCAAATGGTATGCAGATTATGTACGCCTGCGGATAGCGGCGGTAAAACATTGAAGAAGAAAATACGTTACGTGTAAGAACAGTATATGAAGAAAGTCTTTCAACATCTTAATTCTACAGCGGTACCTTTACCGATAGAAAATATTGATACAGACCAGATCATCCCGGCGCGCTTCCTGAAAGCTACTACCAGGGAGGGTTTTGGAGAGAACCTGTTTCGTGACTGGCGTTTTGACGCCAACGGTGATCCCAAACCGGAATTTGTGCTGAACAACCCGTTGTATAAAGGAGAGATACTGGTAGCCGGCAAAAACTTTGGCTGCGGCTCTTCCCGCGAGCATGCCGCCTGGTCTATCGGCGACTATGGATTTAAAGTGGTAGTGAGCAGCTTTTTCGCGGATATCTTCAAGAATAATGCATTGAATAATTTCATCCTTCCGGTGCAGGTGAGCGAAGGTTTTCTTCATAAGATCTTCAGCGCTATCGAAGCAGATGCGGAAGCAAAACTGGAAGTTGACCTGGAAGCCCAGCTGATAAGGATCGTAGCCAGCGGCGAACAGGAAAGCTTTGATATTAACCCATATAAAAAAGCCTGCCTGATAAACGGGTACGACGATATAGATTACCTCCTGAGTCTGCGCAACAACATTGAGCAATACGAGAACAGCAGGGAATTTAACTTTTGACAAACACATCATCCAATATATGGGAGTAAGCAAAAAGATACTGGTCATTCCGGGGGACGGAATTGGGCAGGAAGTAACGGCCTGGGGACAAAAAGTACTGGAGTCCGTAGCGCAGAATTTCAAACATGAATTCACTTTCGAAGAAGGCATCATGGGGCATGTAGCCATAGAAGCCACCGGCAACCCGCTGCCGGATGAAACACTGGAGCGGGCAAAGAAAAGCGACGCCATCCTGTTTGGCGCCATCGGTCATGCAAAGTATGACAACGATCCTACCCTGAAAGTAAGGCCGGAACAGGGATTGCTAAAGATCCGCAAGGAGCTGGGCCTGTATGCCAACCTGCGTCCCATCAAACTGTTTGATGAACTGCTGGAAGCATCCAGCATCAAACCGGAAATACTGAGAGGCGCAGACATCCTGTTCTTCCGTGAGCTTACCGGTGATGTGTATTTCGGAGAAAAGAACAGAAGTGAAGACCGCAGCATGGCTTCTGACCTGATGATCTATCACCGCTATGAAGTAGAGCGCATTGCCCGCAAAGCCTTTGAAGCAGCACGCACCCGCCGTAAGAAAGTGTGCTCTGTAGACAAGGCCAATGTACTCGAAGCCAGCCGCCTCTGGCGCGAAGTGGTGCAGGAAGTAGCCAAAGATTATCCCGATGTGGAAACAGAACATATGTTCATTGACAACGCGGCCATGCAGCTGATCAAAGATCCAAAACGCTTTGACGTGGTGCTGACCGGTAACCTGTTTGGCGATATCCTTACGGATGAAGCTTCACAGATAGCCGGCTCCATGGGCATGCTGGCATCCGCATCCGTAGGTGATGCCAACGGTTTCTATGAGCCCATTCATGGTTCCGCGCACGACATTGCAGGTAAAGGTTTAGCCAACCCGCTGGCGTCTATTTTATCTGCAGCGCTGATGCTGGACATTTCCTTCGGACTGAAAACAGAATCACAGCGCGTGATCAAGGCGGTAGAAGCTACGCTGCGCCAGGGTTTCCGCACCATGGATATCGCCAACAAGCATACGGATAACCATTATATTATGGGTACCGATGCCATGGGCGCTAAAGTACTGGAAAACCTAAACTGATAATACAACCTTACACTTAAACACTTTGCACAATGGATAAGAATCGTGTATACGTTTTTGATACTACCCTCCGCGATGGCGAACAGGTACCTGGTTGCCAGTTGACAACGGTGGAAAAAATAGAAGTGGCAAAAGAGCTCGAAGCACTGGGCGTAGATGTTATTGAAGCCGGGTTTCCTATATCCAGTCCCGGTGATTTCCAGAGTGTGGTAGAGATATCAAAAGCAGTGAGCGAACCGGTGATCTGCGCGCTGACCCGTGCTAACACCATGGATATCGATGCGGCGGCGGAAGCCCTGCGCTTTGCCAAACGCAAACGCATCCATACAGGGATCGGCGCTTCTGATATGCATATCAAATACAAATTCAACAGCACCCGCGACGAGATACTGAAACGTGCCGTAGACGCAGTGAAATACGCCCGCAAATTTGTAGACGATGTGGAGTTCTATGCAGAAGACGCAGGCCGTGCAGATAATGAATACCTGGCACGCATGATCGAAGCAGTGATCGGCGCCGGTGCTACCGTAGTGAACATCCCGGACACCAACGGTTATTGCCTGCCCGACCAGTACGGCGCCAAGATCAAATACCTGATGGACCATGTATCCAACATTGATAAAGCCATCATCTCCGTTCACTGCCATAACGACCTGGGCCTGGCTACCGCCAACACCATTGCCGGTGTAATGAATGGCGCACGTCAGGTAGAGTGCACTATCAACGGCATCGGCGAACGCGCAGGTAATACCTCCCTGGAAGAAGTGGCCATGATCCTGAAAACGCATCACGGTCTCGGATTAAATACCAATATCAATTCCAAACGCATCTATGGCATCAGTACCATGGTGTCTACCATGATGCGTATGCCTGTACAACCCAATAAGGCAATCGTTGGCCGCAACGCTTTTGCCCACAGCTCCGGTATCCACCAGGATGGCGTGCTGAAGCACCGCGAAAACTACGAGATCCTGAACCCGGAAGATGTAGGTATCTCTTCCAACTCCATCATCCTCACCGCCCGCAGCGGCCGTGCTGCACTGAAGCACCACCTGGACCGCCTGGGCTATAAACTGGACAAGATCAACCTGGACGAGGTGTACCAGCGCTTCCTTGTAATGGCCGACCAGAAAAAAGAGATCAGCGATGCCGATCTGCAACAGCTGATGGGCGATGGCGATGAAAAGAACTACGACGATAAAGCCATCAAGTTAACGCTGCTGCAGGTGGTATGCGGCGATCCGCTGCGTCCTATGGCTACCGTTAAGCTGAAGATCAATGGCGATGAGCGTGAAGCAAGCGCTGCCGGTAATGGTCCCGTAAACGCTACCATCAACGCCATCCATGAGATCATCAAAGATGATATTGACCTGGATGAATTCAGCATACAGGCGATGCATGGCGGCAGCGAAGATGTAAGTAAAGTGAATATGAGAGTGAAGTACAACGGGCAGTCTTACTACGGTTTCGGTTACTCAACAGATATTGTAAGCGCCAGCGTAAATGCCTACGTAGACGCACTCAATAAGATATATTAAAAACAGCCGCTAGCTGTTGGCTGTTAGCTTTTAGCCGGAGCCCATCCGCGCCAATGGCTAACAGCTAATAGCTAATAGCCAACTGTTCAAAACTCATATCCATCAGCGGGTACTGCTGGTAATCCGGCAGGTAAAAGTGCCACCACTCCGTTTCCAGGGCCACAAACCCATGCTTCTCCATGATCTCCCGCAGGAATGCGCGGTTCACCCTTGCCTTTGGGTTGGCCGGGATGGAGCTGTAATGGGCGTTCTCCGTAAAATCATCATAGCCGGTAGGCATGGGGATCTCTTCCCCGGTTTTTAAGTCGATAATAGTAAGATCTACTGCTACCCCGCGGTTATGGCCACTGCCTTTTTTAGGATCCGCCGCGTAGCGGTCGTCCGGAACGATCTCCCACATCTTTTCTGTTACGCGGTAGGGGCGATAGCCATCAAATATTTTTAAGCCGTATCCTCTTGACCGGATATCTTCCTGTACCGCTTTGAGGGCGCGGGCAGCAGGACGCCGTAGTAATACCAGCGGGTTGCGGTACAATACCTGTTTTGTAAAATTGTTGCGGGTGGCATAGCGGATGTCCATCCGGATACCGGGAATGTAACGGGCAATATCCACCATCTGCTGGTTGCTGTCTGCCTTTACCAGTTGCCTGTACAGCGCGATGGTACGCACCACCGGAAGCCCGTATCTGTTAACAGGAATGTCCTGTGCAGCTGCCGCCTGGCAGCAGCAGATAAGTGCGAAAATGAAGCGTAAACGGGCCATAATTATTCAATTTTCTTAAAATTAGCGAAGAAAGTACACAATACAGTTAAAAAACAATTGTAATGCCCGGTCTAAAATCGGTATTTTAGAACCCTTAAATTAAACTAAGGGAAGATGAACTTATTTCGGTTAGACAACAAGGTGGCGGTGATAACCGGCGCCGGTAGCGGTATAGGGCAGGCCATCGCTAAATGTTTTGCGGCACAGGGCGCTGCTGTACACGTGGTAGAGCTGAATGAGGACGGCGGGAAAGGAACGGTGGAAGAGATCAGGGCTGCAGGCGGACAGGCCGCCGTACACGCCTGTAATGTAGCGTTGCAGCAGGAAGTTGTTAAGACCATGGATAATATAGTGGCCACGGATAAACGGATAGATATACTGGTGAATTGTGCGGGTATTGCTCACATCGGCAAGCTGGAAACCACCTCTGAATCGGATTTTGACCGGGTGATACAGGTGAATATAAAAGGTACCTATAACTGTATGTATGCCGTGATCAGACAGATGAAAGCGCAGGGGGGAGGCGTGATACTCAACATGGCTTCCATTGCTGCTACGGTAGGCATACCAGACAGGTTTGCTTATTCCATGAGCAAAGGCGCGGTAATGACCATGACCCTCTCTGTGGCCAAGGATTATATTAATGACAATATCCGCGTTAACAGCATTTCTCCCGCCCGTGTGCACACACCCTTTGTAGACGGCTTTCTGCAGAAGAATTATCCCGGCAGGGAACAGGAAATGTTTGAAAAGCTTTCCAGGACACAACCCATCGGACGTATGGCCAAACCAGACGAAGTTGCCTGGCTGTCGCTTTACCTGTGTTCTGACCAGGCAGGCTTCATTACCGGCTGTGATTACCCGATAGATGGTGGTTTTATAAAATTGAATAACTGATACGGCTTATCTTGCAGATATTAAACATACATCATGCAATATTTAAGAACAGCAGTATTCACCACACTTATCGCCCTCAGCCTGGGCGCCTGCCAGTCCGGTTCCCAGTCCGCCAATGAGGACGCTGCCGCCAGCTTTACGCCCGCAAACCCGGAGGGTACCGTACAGGTGTCATTTACACACGAAGATGATACCACCCAGGTAAAGATCCGTTTCGCTGTTGCCGGTAAGGAGAAAGAGAAAACTTTTGAAGTGCCCCTGGCAAAAGATGTAGATACGGCAGACCTCTACCGTACCGTATGGGATAAGCCCAACAGCGTATACGTAGGCGTGTTGAAACAAAGCCGCGTTACCCGCTACTATCACGCCAGTGTTGGCGACGATGGCGACCTGAAGATCTTTCACGTAGGTACGCCTCCCGAAGCAATCTGGCATTACGCAGAAGATCAGCTGGGCCTGGGAAAAACAACCGTTAAAGCCAAATCAGAACTGACAGATAATTATCAGCATAACCTGAATTCAGGCACCATCATCGCTGATTTTATTGTGCGCCTGGAGCCTGCAGCCGGTTCTAAAGATTCCGTACAACTGTACACCGAATATGGCGGCGCCAATAAAACACTGACCATTGCTGTACCCGATGGCTACACGCCGAAGATACAGCTCACGGATAAGCCCAGTCACTGCATATTCGGCCTGATGAAGGACGATGCCTTTGACGGTGTATATGATATTAAAGTGGAAGGCGGGCACCTGAATGTAACCTCGTTAAGAAGGGTGTATTGAAGCAACAATTAAAGAAACTCAGACTACATGAAACTGATAAGATTCGGACAGCCGGGCGAAGAAAGACCAGGCATTGTAACAGCAGACGGAAGCTTTGACGTAAGCGCTTTCGGAGAAGATTTTGGTGAGCAGTTCTTTGCTTCCAACGGTTTGGAACGCCTGGCAAAATGGTGGGCTGCCAACAGCAGCAGCGCACCGCGCATACCGGAGAATGTACGGCTGGGATCTCCTGTTCAGCGTCCTTCCAAGATCATCTGCATTGGCCTCAATTATGCAGATCATGCAAAGGAAAGCAACATGCAGATCCCTACGGAGCCGATCGTGTTCTTCAAAAGCACTTCTTCACTGGTAGGTCCCAATGATGATCTCATCATCCCGAAGAACAGCAAGAAAACAGACTGGGAAGTGGAGCTGGCCGTGATCATCGGCAAAAAAGCCACCTACGTGGAAGAAGCGGATGCGATGGATTATGTAGCCGGTTATGCCCTGCACAATGATTACAGCGAACGCGAGTTCCAGCTGGAGCGTAACGGTCAGTGGGTAAAAGGCAAAAGCGCCGATACCTTTGCACCGCTGGGCCCCTGGCTGGTAACCAAAGACGAGATCAAAGACGTTAACAACCTGAAGATCTGGCTGAGCCTGAACGGTAAAAAAGTACAGGATGGCAATACGTCCAACCTGATCTTTAAAATACCTTTCCTGGTGGCTTACCTAAGCCAGTTCATGACCCTGCTGCCGGGAGATGTGATCTCTACCGGAACACCCGCCGGTGTGGGGCTTGGTATGAACCCGCAGGTATACATTAAGGAAGGCGATGTGATGGAGCTGGGCATTGAAGGCCTGGGCACATCTACCCAAAAGGCGTATGCCTGGAAGCAACAATAATCCTGATAACAGCAGAGTTATGAAAAGATATTGCCTGGCGCTGGATCTGAAAGATGATCCGCAACTGATAGCAGAATATGAACAACATCACCAGGCAGTATGGCCGGAGATAAAACAGAGCATCACCGGCAGCGGTATTGTAAACATGGAGATCTACCGGATCATGAACCGACTGTTCATGATCATGGAGGTGAATGATACCTTCTCTTTTGAACAGAAAGCCGCTGCCGATGCTGCCAATCCTAAAGTACAGGAGTGGGAGCAGCTCATGTGGAAATACCAGCAGGCCCTGCCCGTAGCCAAACCGGGCGAGAAGTGGCTGATGATGGATAAGATATTCTCGTTATGAAAGCATCAGAACTGATATGATCATAGATTCCCACCAGCATTTCTGGAAATACCACCCGGTAAAAGACGCCTGGATCACAGACGATATGAAAGTGATCCAGTCTGACTTCCTGCCGGAAGACCTGCATGCCATCCTGCAGGCGAACGGCGTGCAGGGATGTGTGGCTGTACAGGCAGACCAGTCTGAAGAAGAAACACAGTTCCTGCTGGATCTTGCTTCGGCGCATCCTTTTGTAAAAGGCGTGGTGGGCTGGACAGACCTTCGTGCAGATAACCTTTCCGAAAGGCTGGATCATTTTTCCCATTACAGGAAGCTGAAAGGTTTCCGCCACATTGTACAGGGAGAGCCGGATACTGCCTTCCTGCTGCGGGAAGATTTCCGCAGGGGAGTGGGTACCTTGCTGCAGTATGACTTTGCCTACGACATTCTCGTGTACCCGATACAGTTACCTGCAGTGGAAAAGTTTGTGCGGCTGTTCCCCGAACATCGCCTGGTCATAGATCATATGGCAAAGCCCTACTGTAAAACCGGTGATATTGCAGACTGGGAAAAAAGCATGCGGGCCATTGCGCAATCCGGTAATGTGTACTGTAAGCTGAGCGGCCTGGTAACAGAAGCCGACTGGCAGCACTGGACCGCAAAGGATTTTCAGCCTTACCTGGATGTGGTGCTGGAAGCATTTGGTCCGCAAAGGCTCATGTACGGGTCTGACTGGCCGGTGTGCCTGGTGGCCGCCAGCTATGCGCAGGTAAAAGGTATTGTAACAGATTATATCAGCCGTTTAAGCGCTGCAGAACAGGCGGCCATCATGGGCGGCAATGCAGCGGCATTTTATAAACTATCGTAAACGACTAAACATATTTTATGGACCTGGGATTAAAAGATAAAGTGGTGATCGTCACCGGCGGCGCCAAGGGTATAGGAGAAGCGATTTCCAAACTGGTAGCAACAGAAGGCGGCATTGCCGTGATCGCCGGCAGGAATGCCGAAGACAATGAGAAAACTGTACAGGCCATTAAAAGCGCCGGCGGCAAAGCTTTTGGCATACAGGCAGAACTGGGCGAAGTAGCCGAGTGCCGTAAGGTGATAGATACGACCGTTAAACAGTTCGGCACTATCCACGCCGTGATCAATAACGCCGGCGTGAATGACGGCGTAGGACTGGAGAACGGCAGTCCCGAAAAATTCATGGCATCCCTGCAGAAGAACCTGTCTCATTACTATAACCTGGTGCACTACGCATTGCCCGAACTGAAGAAGAACAAAGGCAGCGTGGTGAACATCGGTTCAAAAGTAGCTACCACCGGTCAGGGTAACACCTCCGGCTATGCTGCTTCCAAAGGCGCCATTAATGCGCTGACCCGCGAATGGGCGGTAGAGCTGCTGCCTTATTCTATCCGCGTAAACACGGTGATCCCGGCGGAAGTATGGACGCCGCTGTATGAAACATGGATCAACTCTCTGCCTAACCCGAAAGAGAAGCTGGCTTCCATCGTATCCAAAATTCCTTTGGAGCAGCGGATGACCACTTCAGAAGAAATTGCTTCGATGACGGTGTTCCTGATCTCTGCACATTCTTCGCATACCACAGGACAGATTGTATATGTGGATGGCGGGTATACACATCTGGACAGATCGATTTCGTAAAGCTGTTAGCTGTTAGCTAATGGCTGATAGCTTTTTCACAATCACTAAACACTAACCTATGGCTGGAGCCACTGTTTCCACGTCTTCCGTTACTGCGGTAACGGATAGCAAAAAAAGCTACTTATTCCCCTTTATCCTGGTCACCAGCCTGTTCTTCTTATGGGGACTGGCATATGGCCTGCTGGATGTATTGAACAAACACTTCCAGGAAGTGCTGAATATTACGAAGACCAGGTCTACCTTGTTACAGCTGGCATATTTCGGCGCTTACTTCCTGATGGCATTACCCGCAGGGATCTTCATGAATAAGTATGGCTATAAAAGAGGGATCATTTTAGGTTTGCTGTTATATGCAGCAGGCGCTTTCCTGTTCTATCCCTCTGCACATTATGCCAACTTCAATGCTTTTTTGCTGTCGCTGTTCATATTGGCCAGCGGCCTTACCTGCCTTGAAACTGCGGCCAATCCGTATGTAACGGTACTGGGAAGCCGGGAAACTTCTGAGTTCCGTCTTAACCTGTCCCAGTGTTTTAACGGTCTGGGCTCTTTTGCAGGACCGCTTATTGGCGGCGTATTGTTTTTTGGTGGCAGTGAAACAGGCAGCAGCGATCTGGGTTCTGTACAGCTTACCTATATTGTGATCGGCGCTGTGGTATTGCTCATTGCCTTTTTCTTTTACCGCACTGCTTTACCTGAGATAAAGGAAGAGGCTGCACCGGATGCCGCTGATCTGGCTGCTACCACCGGAAAGCCCCTGATCGCTTACAGCCATTTTGTATGGGGCGTGATCGCGCAGTTCTTTTATGTAGCGGCCCAGGTAGGGGTAGGAGCGCTATTCATCAACTATGTAACAGAATACTGGCAGGGTATCAGCAGCAAGAGAGCTTCTTTTCTGCTGGCGGTAAGCCTGGCATTATTTACGATAGGTCGTTTTGTGGGTACGGCAATTATGAGGAAAGTGGCGCCTAACAAACTGCTGGCGTTGTATGCCGTTATCAACATCGTATTATGTGCATTTGTGATGACGGGTAGCGGCGCGCCTTCCGTATATGCGTTAATGGCAGTGTTTTTCTTCATGTCTATCATGTTCCCCACCATCTTTGCATTGGGTGTAAAAGACCTGGGAAGGCATACTAAGAAAGGAGGCGCTTTTATCATCATGTCTATTGTAGGCGGCGCTGTTGTGCCTTACCTGATGGGGACCATTGCAGACAGCCGTTCCACCTCTTTCGCCTATATTGTTCCGCTGCTCTGTTTTGCAGTGGTGTTCTATTACGGCTGGAAGGGCTACAAAAGAGCCTGATATATCGATTCCTCCCATATTATTCCGCAAAATCATCGTAATTTAAGGCTGTAAAGCTTTACGATGACTTTGCGGAATTTTCTTTTGCACCTCCCGGTTTCTTTCCTTTGCCTGCTGTTGTTAACGGGAGAAACAGCCTGTACTAAATCCAGCGCTCCGCCGCCCAATATCGCCTCCCTGCAGCTGCGCTTTACCAGCGTGGTGAATGGTCAGCCCATGGTACTACGCAATACCAGCTATGTCAATGCAGCCGGGGAAAGCTTCAATATCACTGCGTTCAAGTATTATGTCAGCAACTTTTCGCTGACTACCACCAGCGGTCAGGAAGTTAACCTGACGCCGGCGTACTTCCTCATAAACGAAGAAAACGACAGTACGAAGCAGCTCACATTGCAGGAACTGCCCACGGGTACATACCGCAGCATCAGCTTCCTGCTGGGGGTAGACAGCGCCAGGAACAACAGCGGCGCGCAAACCGGCGCTTTGGATCCGGTAAATGGCATGTTCTGGACCTGGAACAGTGGTTATATTATGGCCAAGCTGGAAGGTACCTCGCCGGTGTCCAGCCTGCCGGCCACCCTGGTGGAATATCACATTGGCGGGTTTAAAGGCGCCAATAATGCCCTGCGCAGGGTACAGCTGAGTTTCCCGGCGCCCGTGGAACTGGGACAAAACGGGCATGCGGCTTTTGAGATCACCGCAGACGCCTATACCTGGTTTGATCAGCCAAACCGTATCAGCTTTCAGCAGCTGCCCAGCTGTATTACTGCGGGTGCGCAGGCCGCCGCCATTGCCGACAACTATAAAAACATGTTCACTATACAGGCAGACTAGCTGTTAACAGCTGACTGCCAATGGCATATCATGAAAGTTTTCTATTTCATCACGCTGTTTTGCCTGGTATTAATCCTGGCGGGATCCGAAGCCTGCGGACGGAAAGACAGCGTTGCGCCCGGTAATGAGGACGGTCCGCCCGAGCCTTATACCCTGGACCTGCCCCCCGGTATACCGGCTCCCAATTATGACTTTTCCCAAAATCCCCTTACCAAACAGGGTATTGCCCTGGGCCGCCACCTGTTCTATGATCCCAAACTGTCGCGCGATAGCACCATTTCCTGCGGATTCTGTCACCAGCAATTTGCCGCTTTCGGTCATTTTGACCATGCCCTGGCTCATGGAATTGAAGGCCGGATCGGTATCCGTTCCGTGCCCACGCTTTTCAACCTGATCTGGCAAAAAGAGTTTATGTGGGATGGCGGGGTCAACAATCTTGAAATACAGCCCCTCACACCCATCACCGATGCAAACGAGATGGGGGAGGACCTGGGCCACCTGGTACAGCGCTTACAGGGAGACGCCAGATACCGGAAAATGTTCAAAGCGGCCTTTGGCAGCGAAGAGGTGAACAGCCAGCGGCTGTTCAGGGCCCTTACCCAGTTTATGGCCACCATGGTATCATTTGAGTCCAAATACGACAGTGTGATCCGTAAAGCCCCTGGCGTGGCCTTTACAGCCGAAGAACAGGCCGGTTATACCATCTTTCAGCAGAAGTGCGCATCCTGCCATAAAGAGCCCTTTTTTACCGATTTTACCTACCGTAACAATGGCCTGCCTTACCTGCCCGCCCTCAATGACGTGGGGAGGATGAAGATCACCGGCAGTACAGGCGATTACCTGAAGTTTAAAGTGCCCTCCCTGCGGAACGTATTAAAAAGCCCTCCATATATGCACGACGGGCGCTATTTTGACATCTACCAGGTGTTTGCCCTCTATGATCATGGCATTGCCCAGAGCAGCACCCTGGATCCCCTGGTAAAGAACGGCATCCCGCTGCCCGAACAGGAGCAAAGGGCGCTCTACATGTTCCTGAATACCCTGACAGATCCCTCGTTTATTAATAATCAATCACTTAGCGAGATCCTGATAGACTAAAGGCAGACCCCGCAGGCATTTCGGCATGGTTTTCGTAAATTTGCGGCCATGGACAGGCAAATAGTAAAGTGTATCAGGTTTTTGGTGATATGCCTCTGCAGCAGTCTCCTGTTGCACCCTATCTTCCTGGGTGCCGGGAAAAAGAACGGGGATAAAGGTGCGCATGGCACCGCCAGCTTCTATGCGGACAAGTTCAATGGCCGCACCACCGCCAATGGCGAAGTGTTTGACAACAGTGGCATGACGGCCGCCCACAACACCCTTCCCCTGGGCTCTTATGTAAAAGTGACCAACCTCCGCAACGGCCGCTCCGTTATTGTGAAAATAACCGACCGTTTGCACCGCAATAACAAACGTATCATTGACCTTACCAAACACGCCGCCCGTCAGCTGGGCTTTGTAGCGCGTGGGCTCACAACGGTAAAGGTGCAGCGGGTTTAATTAAGATTTTTTTTCCAGCACTCATCAAAATGGTCATCCACCATGCCGGTGGCTTGCATAAAGGCGTAGCAGATAGTAGAGCCAACGAATTTAAATCCTCTCTTCAGGAGGTCTTTACTCATGGCGTCTGAAATGGGCGTTTTAGCGGGTATGCCGGAGGAGCCTTTGTAGTGATTGATGATGGGCTGGTGGTTAACAAACTGCCAGATGTATTTGTCAAAGCTGCCAAATTCTTCCTGCACCTTCAGGAAAGCTTTTGCATTGCTGATGGTGGCCAGTACTTTGAGCCGGTTGCGGATAATGCCCGGGTTTTGTAACAGCTTTTCCACTTTCGCATCTGTATAGCGGGCTATCTTTTTAGCGTCCCAGTTATCGAACGCTTTGCGGTAGTTTTCTCTTTTCTGCAATACCGTGTACCAGCTTAAACCAGCTTGCGCTCCTTCCAGATTTAACATCTCAAACAGGCGGGTATCATCGTGCAGGGGCACTCCCCATTCATGATCGTGATAGTCTTTGTATAGCTGGTCTTTCAGGCACCAGCTGCAACGGATCTTTTTATCTTCCATAAATCAAGGTAATTAATAATCAGTATTGCCCGGCTAAAATAAGCGAATAAGTGGTAATTATCCGACGCTTGTTTAGGTCGGACCTAACCTTAATCCGGAAAGGTAGAACCGGCTGTCAGCACCGAAACAAACACGGTATTTTTATGTGCATCAGAGGGCTGATAATTATTAATTGATAACCGGAAGTTGCAAGCCCCATTTCGTGATAAGCGTCTTAGCCTGTTTTTTGTAAGCTTCCAGGTCGGTAACGGTTTGTTTTATAAAGGTGTTGTCATCGAGTTTGCCGACTACGGTTTCCATTTCTGCTTCGCTTTCATAAGACATTTTCCGGAAGGGGTTCTGGTAGTCTTTTTCTCTTGAACGATAGATGTTGTCTGTAAGCTTTTCCATGGTGGCAACAGATTGCTGCAGATTTTGCATGAACAGATCAGGCGTAAGATCTTTGAAGGTTTTATCCTGCACAAAGAGCATGCTGGCGATAGCGTGCTGCAGTTTATCGTATGCATAGGTCTGGCCTGCCTGTTTATATGTTTCGTGCAGCTGGGCCCAGCCGTTGATCTTTCCTTTTTTGATCCGTGATTTAATATCTTCTACGGTGGCCGCTTTCATCAGCTGGCCGCCTACATTTATCCAGGAGCTGAGTCTGGCGGTTTTGGCGATGGCCTGCAGATCGGCAAATGAAGTGATGTTGCCAGCTGCAACGTGCAATAGTATATTGCGGATGCCGTATAATACAATCAGTTCTTTGAACAGCGGGTACACCTTTTCTACTTTGAGCAGTTGCACACAACGCTGGCTGTTTTCCATACCTTCTGCCAATACGGTGAGGCGGGCTACTTCTGCAGGGCGTTCCAGTAGCAGCCGGCGGCCTTTTTCGCGGAGTGCCTTATCGCCGGACTGGCCATTAGATTGTTGCTGCTGTTTTTGCCAGGCTTTACCTACAGCTGTTTCCATCAACGGCAGGGAGGCAAGCATTTCTTCCACACTATCAGGCGCCAGGTAGTCATATTCGATCAGCTGAATCTTTTCAGTACGTTTGTCGCGGTCAACATATTTCCAGGAGTTTCGGGCCAGGGCGTACATGTTGTGCAGGAACCAGTAACCGGGCATCACGCGCAGGCAGTCATCATGTTCGCTGTTCACCACCAGGCTGAAGGGAATGCTGATATGCAGCTCCTGCATGTAGTTGCCTTTGGCAAGCAGCGTAAAGCAGGCAAATTTTGAATTGTGCTTCAGCGTTACCGAAAGACCGGGCCAGAAGCCGCGTCCAGCGATCACTTCACCATCTGCCCCGCGTGAATTGTGGTTAGAGCCGATGGTAGCGCCGGCTGCCATGTTGCTTTGTCCCATGATCAGCGCCGCGCAGAGAAAAGAGTTATTATGGTGCTGCTCGTGTGCAGGGAAGATCAGTGAATTCAGCACCTCGCAACAGGAGATAGTGGCGTTATTGCCAAGATAGGAGTTGATCAGGCGGGCGCCGTATTTGAGCTGGGAATGCGAAGCCATCACAAAACGTACGGCCTTTACCCCATAGAATACGCGGCAGCCGTAGCCGACAATGCCGTTCACCATTTCACATCCTTCTCCTATCTGTGAAGCTGCTTCGGCGCTGCTGTTAACGGTCAGGTTCTTCAGCTTGTTAGCTCCTTTCAGGTAAGCATCACTGCCGATGGTTACATCTTTAATGATCTTACAGTTCTTGATCACGGAGCGGTCGCCCACCATGCCATAATAGCCGCGTTTTTTATCAAACTGTTTTTCAGTGAAGACTTTGAATTGTTCCTGCAGGGCGGCATCGTCGCGGCTGCGGGTCCACAGGTAAGCATCCCCGGGCAGCATACCGTCAAAGGGCATCACGCTGCGGCCGCCGTTCTCGTTGCAGAGCTCCAGCCATATACGGATGTTCTCCGACTCTCCGTCTTTAATGATACCGTTACCGAATTTGGAATGATCGGTAGTAGCCATCTCATTCACGTTGGCAATGATCACTTCATTACCGATGATATAATGGGAAAGGAAATTTACGTTGTGCACTACCACATTATCCCCGAAATCACAGGCGCAGATGGTGCTGTTATAAAGGCCTACCGGCAGCCGCAGGTTGTGAAATTCAAGGAAGTAGGGCTCCAGTTTGCCGATGCGCACCATTCCAAAAAAGTGGCAGTGCTGCACCAGTTGGGGGTTAAACTCATTGGCCACAAAAATGCAGTTCCAGTCGTCAGAAGTATTGTCATTCCTCACCAGTGTTTCTATCTCCTGTGCCGTAAGTTTGCGGTAGATATTATGCTTACCCCATTGCTGGTTGCGCAGGTAATATTCGTCTTTTCCTTTGGGTAAAAAGCTGGCATCAATGAAATGATAGCCCAGTTCCGTTAAGGGTTTCTTTTGTATCAGGTTCATGACAATTAAGTTTGAGGTCAGACATTATTCCACCGTCACTGACTTGGCGAGGTTTCTGGGTTTGTCTACATCATATCCTTTCGATACGCCGATATGGTAAGCGAGCAATTGCAGAGGGATCACGGAAATGATGGGCGATACCAGTTCATCGGCTTCCGGTACCTGTATCACATCATCTGCCATGGCAGGGATGATCTGGTCGCCTTCTGTTACAATTGCGATCACTTTTCCTTTGCGTGCTTTTATTTCCTGAATGTTGGAGACGATCTTTTCATAGAAACTGTCGCGTGTAGCTACGAATACTACGGGCAGCTGCTCATCCACCAGTGCGATAGGGCCATGTTTCATTTCTGCAGCGGGATAGCCTTCGGCATGTATGTAGGAGATCTCTTTCAGTTTCAGCGCTCCCTCCAGTGCCACGGGGAAGTTATAGCCGCGGCCCAGGTAGAGAAAGTCGCGTGCATCCTTATACTTTTGCGCTACCTGTTTTATCTGCTCGTTCAGCTTCAGGGCCAGGCCAACTTTTTCGGGTATATCCTGTAACTCGTCCAGCAGGTGCTGAAAGCGCTGCTGGCTGATGGAGCCTTTTTCTATCGCTACTTTCAGACCTATCAGGCACAGTACCGCCAGCTGGGCGGTAAAAGCCTTGGTGCTGGCCACTCCTATCTCAGGACCGGCATGCGTATATACGCCGGCGTGTGAAAGGCGCGCAATGGAAGAGCCTACTACATTACACACGCCCAGTATGATGGCGCCCTGTGCTTTGGCGCTTTCCATGGCTACCAGGGTATCTGCCGTTTCGCCGGATTGGGATACGGCGATGATCACATCTCCCGGTCCTACCACCGGGTTACGATAGCGGAATTCAGATGCATATTCCACTTCAACGGGTACGCGGCACAATTCTTCTATCATGTATTCCGCTACCAGTCCTGCATGCCAGGAGGTGCCGCAGGCAACAATAATAACGCGCCTTGCGTTGGCCAGTACATCTGTATATTCCCGGATGCCGCCAAGGGTCAGCTGTCCGTTTTTCGCATCCAGGCGGCCGCGCAGGCTGTCAAAAATGGTTTGCGGCTGTTCAAAGATCTCCTTCAGCATGAAGTGATCAAAGCCGCCTTTTTCAATAGCGGTGAGCTCAATATCCAGCTTCTGGATATAGGGTGTTTGCCTTTCGTTGGTAATGTTTTTCAGTATCAGTTCGTCTGCCTTTACGATCGCGATCTCGTAGTCGTTCACATACACCACTTCTTTGGTGTATTCTACAATGGGAGATGCGTCAGAAGCCAGGAAGTGCTCGCCTTTGCCTACGCCTATTACCAGCGGGCTGCCTTTACGGGCCGCGATCAGGGTATCCGGATTATCTTCATCTACAATCACGATCACGTAAGCGCCCACTACTCTTTTAAGGGCGATGCGTAAGGCTTCTTCAACAGCGCATTGATTGCTGTTGCGGATCTCCTCTATAAAATGTATCAGTACTTCGGTGTCGGTATCGCTTTCAAACTGGTGTCCTTTGTTAAGCAGTTCCTGTTTTAGCAGGGCATAGTTCTCAATGATACCGTTGTGTATCATGGCCAGCTTGCCATCGCCCGAAACATGCGGGTGGGAGTTGCGGTCGCAGGGTTCGCCATGAGTGGCCCAGCGGGTATGCCCGATGGCAATATGGCTCTGCATATTTTTGCCCGTCAGGAAATCTTCCAGCTGGGCCACCTTGCCTTTTTTCTTATAAACATGCAAGCCATGGTTGAGTATGGCAACGCCTGCGCTATCGTATCCGCGGTATTCAAGCCTTTTGAGGCCTTTCAATACAACGGGGTAGGCATCGCGTTGCCCTATATAAGCTACTATTCCACACATATTGCTAAAGTTTGTAAGTATTTTAGCTTGCAATATATGCTAATAACACTAATTACGTAGCAACTCTGTATCGAACAGTTTCAGGATCCGCTTATATTCATCCGTCCAGCTGCTGGGGGTTGTAAAGCCATGGTCCTCCATGGGATACACTGCCAGCTCCCAATTGTCCTTGCCCAGCTCTATCAGCTTTTGCGTCAATCTTACAATATCCTGGAAATGCACGTTCACATCCACCATGCCATGGCACATCAGCAGATGGCCTTTCAGGCCTTCGGCAAAGTAAATAGGGGAGGAGCGGCGATAGGCAATGCTGTCAGTAAAAGGCTCGTTCAGGATATTGCTGGTGTAGCCGTGATTATAATGCGCCCAGTCTGTAACAGATCGTAAGGCGGCCCCTGCAGCAAACACATCAGGTGTTGTGAACATACCCATCAGTGTGATGAAGCCACCGTAGCTGCCTCCGTAAATACCAATGCGTTTTTCATCGATGCCCAGTTGTTGCACCAGGTATTTTGCACCGTCTACATGGTCGTCCAGGTCCTTACCGCCCATATGACGATAGATGCCGGTACGCCAGTCGCGCCCGTAGCCTGCACTGCCGCGGTAGTCTATATCCAGTACGGTATAACCTTTATCCGCAAGGAGGTTGTGGAACATGTACTCCCTGTAATACTGGCTCCACCATTTATGTGCATTTTGCAGGTAGCCTGCGCCGTGAACAAAGATGACGGCGGCGCCATTCTTCTTAGCGGCTTCGGGAGTATATAAGCGTGCATATACATTGGCGCCGTCCCTTGCTTTGAAAGTGATCACTTCCGGGTCGCGCCAGGGGTAGCTGCGAAATGCTGCAGATTGTGCCTTATCTGTTACCTGTACCGGTTGTGCATTCGGTTTGTTAGCCAGCAGGAACAGTTCCCAGGGTTTGTTGCTATAGGAATAACGATAGGCAATCCATTGCTGATCGGGAGAAAGGTAGATCTCATGTGCACCCTGCTGCTGCGTAATGCGTTCTTTTTTGCTGCCATCAACAGATAAACGGTACAGCTGTTTTTCTCCCGGCGCCGGTTCATTGGTTACGATATAGAAATGCCGCTTATCGTTAGACAGCCATACATCCTGTACTTCATATTTGCCGCTGGTAAGCGCTTTGGTTTGCCCGGTATTTACGTTGGTAACATACAGATGAGAATAGCCGCTGACTTCGGACTGATACCAGCAGGTGTTTTCATCTATCCAGCCAATGTTAACGCCCCATCCGTTAATGCCGGGGCCCGCTATCCAGGCTTCATCACGTTGCCGGTTTAATAATTTCAGCTGGCCGCTGGCAGGTTGCAGCAGCATGATCCAGCGGTCTTTGTTATCTGCAGAACGCACGTCTGCAATGGCATGGGTGCCGGCGTCAGACCAGTAAGGGCCCTGTATCCGTACGGACCTTGGTTTGGCTGTTTTTGCGGTATCCGTCTTTTTCGTATAATCTTTCAGGTAATCCGGCTGATCATTGATACCGGGGATGGCGTTTGTTTTTACCAGGATGACAGTATCCCGCTGCCGGTCGTATACATAACTTTCAAATGTGCCTTGTGCTGCGCCTACTTTGGTGCGGGCGGAGATATCTTCGGTAAAGCCGCTTTCTGTTACAAAAGAAGGGACGATGGTGCTTGTAACGCCCGTGGGGCCGCGGTACAGGCGATAAGTGATAAAGCGTCCGTCAGGACTGATCACGATATTTTCGTGAGTTTTGTCGCCGGTATACAATGTACGCAGACCAGTTGCTTCATGTGCCTTGTTGAAGGCCTTTGCGCTGTCTTTACGGGCTTTGGCTTCCTTTAATACCTGCATGAGTTCCATCTGCTGGTTTTGCAGCCATTTTTCCTGCTCGTTCAGGGTAGGTGCAGCACCGGAAGGCGCGCTGCCACGCTGGAAGTTGGTCAGCTGCTCTGTAAGGCCGGCGGCAATGTCCCAGGAGTAAAGATTTTGTCCCTGCTGATACACAATCCTTTTTTCACCGAAGCTGAACAGCGGGTTGCTTTCATAGGCCGTGGTGCTGGTAATGCGGGTCAGTGTGTTGCTGGCAAGGCGCAGCAGGTAGATATCCCCGTTATAGGAATAGGTAAGCATTGTTTTGTCGCGGTTATATACTCCCTGTTCGCGGGCCCGTATCAAAGCCCTTTCAGCGGCGGGTGTTTTCACCGGTTTAACCTGGTCTACCCTGGCGGCATAAAGAGAATCTGCCGTTGCATTTTCCGGGTTCCAGTCAAAGTAAAAGGTTTTGTTGTCAGTGCCCCAGAAGATCTTATCCGGTGAGCTGCCTATCCATTTCGGATCACGCATAATCTTTTCAACGGAAAGGGAATTGCTTTGCTGGGCATAGGTATTGTCAAAGATCAATAAAATAATAGGAGACAGTAACCATTTTCTCATAGCAGAGTGTTATTTTGTTAAAAGTATAAAAACGGTGAAAACATTGGGAAAATATGTTGCTTTATTATGCCTGGTGCTGATGGCATGCGAGTCTAAGCCAGTGCGGCAGCCAGTGCCGCTGACAGAAGACAGCACCTTTCTGACGGGTACCTTCTTCCTGGTACGGCATGCGGAGAAACATCCGGGTGCAGATTCTACCTTAACCCAGGAAGGTCATGTGAGGGCCCATCATCTTTATACTTTGCTGGAAGATTCCGGTTTGCAGAAGATCTACTTCACGCCGTTCAAACGGACCGTGCAAACAGCCGATCCCCTGTTTGAGCACCTGCACCTAGACACGGCCTATTATATGCCCGATACCACCGGTGAATCCCTCATCTATGAGATCACCCGCCGGGAAGACTGGGGTAAGCGTTTGCTGATAGTGGGTCATAGCAATACCCTGCTACCCATTATGCGGGCCCTGAAAGCAAAGCCACCGGTAGATTCAATCGGTGATAAAGATTACAACAACCTTTTCATCATTTACAAACACCGTGACGCTGTTAAGGTACATTGGCAGAAGTTTAATTAATAATGCCAGGGCTACGAGTGTCAAGCCGGGCACAGGTTCCTGATTATTAATTATTCATTATTTATAGGAGAATGCCCTCCATAAATGCGTACGCCATTGAGAAGTAAATGAGCAGCCCCGTAACGTCTACCAGGGTGGCAACGAAGGGAGCGGAAGAAGTGGCCGGGTCAGCTCCCAGTCTTTTAAGCAGGAGTGGCAGCATGGAGCCGGAAAGCGTTCCCCATAGCACTACGCCTATAAGGGAGAAGCCAACGGTAATGCCTATCAGGAAGGTATGATCGCCATAGGTATGAAACAGCGAGTTCCAGAGCAGGATGCGTATAAAACCGATAAGGCCGAGTACTCCGCCTAGCATCAGTCCGGAGAGGATCTCCCGGCGCATTACCCGCCACCAGTCGTGGATATCTATTTCACCCAGGGCCATGGCCTGTATGATGAGGGTGGAAGCCTGTGATCCGCTGTTGCCGCCGCTGGAAATGATCAACGGTACAAAGAGGGCCAGCACCACTGCTTTGGCAATTTCATCTTCAAAGAAGCCCATAGCGGTAGCGGTCAGCATTTCACCGATAAACAGCACTACCAGCCAGCCTACCCTTTTCTTAACAAGTTTCAGCAGGGGCATATCCAGGTAGGGTTCATCCAGGGCTTCGGTACCACCTATTTTCTGGATGTCTTCCGTATGTTCTTCATTGGCGATCCACAACATGTCATCGATGGTGACAATGCCCAGCAGCACGCCCTGATCGTCTATAACAGGCAGGGCCACACGGTTTTCCATCCTGAACACCTGTATGGCTTCTTCCTGTTCGTCATTGGCATGCAGGGCTACAAAACGGTCGTCCATCAGGGTATGTACCAGGGTATTGGGGGATACCAGCAGGAATTCCCTGATCCTGAAGTCATCCATCAGTACGCCTTTTTCATCTACTACGTAGATTACGTCTATGGTCTCACTGTCCTTGCCATGTTCACGTATATAATCCAGCACCTGTTTTACGCTCCATTCTTCCCGCACGGCAATGTAGTCCGGTGTCATGATACGGCCTACGCTGTTTTCGGGGTAGCCCAGCAATGAGAGGGTGATCTTAAGCTCTTCGGGGGTGAGCAGCTTGATCAGTTCTTTAACGGCTTCGCTGGGCAGCTCGCCCAGGAAAGCGGCGCGGTCATCCGCCGGCAGTTCGTTCAGCAGCTCGGCCACTTTAGGGGCAGGGAGGCCGCGTATCACTTCCTCCTGCTGGGGGAAATCCAGTATCCTGAATGCTGCTGCTGCGCGGCTGATGGATAAGTTGTTGATGATCAGGTCGGCCTGCTCCGGATCCTCATAGATAAGCTCCGCTATATCTGTAATGAGCTGATCGTCCAGGTATACACGCAGTTCCTGGTGGTTACGCTCATTGGCCAGCAAGCTGAATTTTTCCAGTAAGGCTTCATTTTCCATATTCCATAGACTCTCGGGCGAAAATAACTAAATAAAATCGTCAACTCATGACTTACAATATTTCCTTTACATGCTTCCTGATATTCTCACAGATGGTATCGGTAGGCAGGTCATTGGCATCCTTGCCGAAGGGGTCTTCAATCTCTTCCGCTATCAGCTCAAGGCTGGCCAATACGTAGAAAACAAACACCACAATGAGGATCACCAGGTAATGCGCATTGAACACATAGCTGAAGGGCATGGTCATTACATAAAAGAAAATGAACTTCTTCAGGAAAACGCTGTAGGAGAAGGGGATGGGGGTGTTTTTGATCCTCTCGCAGGCGCCCACGATATCCGTAAAGGACTGCAGCTCCGCATTGATGGTAATGAGCTGGTCGCCGCTGATCTGCTGCTGGCGGTATAGTTCTTGTATCCTGGCCATGATATGACCGGCTACCTGGTTAGGCACGTGTTTTTGCGTATCTGGTGTGAAACCTGCTACCTGTTCAAGCTCTTCAGGAATAAAATCACTTCTTAAATGGTTTTTCATGCAGAAGGCATAATTGGGGATCATGGTCCTGAAGTAGGCCCTGCTGGCTTCGTCGCCTGCAGGCAGGATAGCGGCCAGCTTCATGGCCAGGTTACGGCAGTTGTTCACCAGCATACCCCATTGCCGGCGGCCTTCCCACCAGCGGTCATAGGCGGTATTGGTCCTGAATACCAATAGCAGTGATATTACAAATCCAAGCAGGCCATGTACGATAGACAGGTGCTGTACTTCCGGGATCCTTTTAAGGTGCAGCACCTCCAGCTCGAGGAAGGCGATGATGGCAGCGTACAGGGTCAGCGCTATGAACATGGGAAAGAGCTGCCGTACGGTATCTGCTTTGTGAAAACGGAATATAAAGGTGAACCACTCCTTAGGATTGTAATTGATCATTCGGATGCGTTTATAAAGGTTAGACCGAAAATATCTTTTTCCGGCCGCAAACCTAAAATTTTTACGCCTGATTTTGATAACTTGTTGCTTTACCTTTATTTTACGCTTCCTAAATTATACCTGACTTACAGAGCGAGTGCTATGATAAAGCCGTACTTATATGTTGACAAGACGAAGAAAAAAGGCAGAGGCGTCTTCACCAAAGAAAAAATACCTGCCGGTACACTCATTGAGGTATCCCCTGTGATCGTATTATCTTATGATGATACGGAGAAGGTAGACAAGACCAAGCTGCATAACTACATCTTTTTGTGGGGAGTACGGGAAACCCGCTCCTGCGTTGCGCTCGGCTTCTGCTCTATCTACAATCACTCTTACGACCCCAATTGCGAGTACGAAATGGATTTTGATGCTGAAACCATGAGCATCAAAACCCGTCGCGACATCAAAAAAGGCGAAGAACTGAGCATCAACTATAATGGCGAAGTAACCGATACCTCGCCGGTGTGGTTTGATGTAAAGAGATCGTAAGGGCAACTGTTAGCTATTGGCTATTAGCTTCTGGCTATTGGCTGTTGGCCGGTGGACCCATAAAAGACTAAAGGGGAATTATCTCTTTCCAGGACCTGATTGCCGGGATGATAATTTCCCTAAATTTGTAACTAAATATATAAGTACTTATATAATTTAATAACTGGTCTTAGCTAACTGCTAAGCGCCAACAGCTAACAGCTAATATGTTCTACCAGTCCTTAGGTTTCCTTGTGTTTGGCAGCCGCCTGCGGCGCTTAAGTGAGTACTTCCTCATGGAAGTGAACAAGGTGTATGAGCAGGAAGGTATTCCCTTTGACGCCAGCTGGTTCCCGGTTTTCTACGTGCTTTCCCGGCAGCAGCCCATGCCGCTGATAGACATTGCCGATACCCTCGAAGTGTCTCACTCTGCCGTTAGCCAGCTGGTAACCAGTCTCCGTAAGAAAGGCCTGGTTAAAACAGCGCCCTGCCCGGATGATGGCAGGCGTCAGCTGGTGGCCCTGACCAGGAAAGGAGAGGAGCTGCTGCAACAGGTACAACCCATATGGGAGGCCATCACCGCTGCTATGACAGAACTGACCGCTACCCATAAGCAGAGTAAACTGCTGCTGGAAGGCATTGCCCAGGTAGAACAGGCCGTACAGCAAACACCGCTGTCCATGCGGATCTCCGCACGCCTGCCCCGCAGGCAGGCTGTAAACCCGTAACCATTACCGCATTAACATACACCAAAATGAGCGAAGCATTCAAATACGGTATTGATCAGCTAACGGTTGGCTGCGTATTGAATATAGCCGCCGGCCGTAAAAAGGCTATCCTCACGCCCGAAGTCCTTGCCAGGATAAAAGCCAGTTATGACCATGTACAGACCATCGTTTCCCGCCATACCGTAGTATACGGTATCAATACCGGCTTTGGCCCGCTGTGCGATACCAGGATATCTGAGGAAGATACCCGGGCCTTGCAGTACAACATCCTGCAGAGCCATAGTGTAGGCGTAGGCGATAGCATTCCCGAAGAGGTGGCCCGGTTCATGCTCATTACCAAAGCGCAGTCGCTGGCGCAGGGTTACTCCGGTATAGCGCCCGCTACGCTGGAGCGCATTCTCTGGCATATTGAGCGCGGCATTACCCCGCTGGTACCTGAAAAAGGATCAGTAGGCGCCTCTGGCGACCTGGCTCCGCTGGCCCACCTGTTCCTGCCTTTGATCGGGCTTGGGCAGGTGTGGTATAAAGGCCGTATAACACCGGCTGCAGCGGCCCTGCAGGAAGAGGGTATGGCGCCGGTGGTGTTGGGGCCCAAAGAAGGCCTGGCCCTGATCAACGGCACCCAGTTTATACTCTCCTTTGCAGTAAAAGCCTTGCAGCGCTTTCACAATGCATTGGAAGCAGCGGATATTATCGGCGCTTTGTCGCTGGAAGGACTGATGGGCACCGCCAAGCCTTTTGATCCGCGCCTGCATGCCATCCGGCCCTACCCGGGCAACCAGCTGGTAGCGCAGCGTTTAAAGCTGCTGCTGGAAAACTCCGGTATCATGGCCGCCCACGTAGATTGCGGCCGTGTACAGGATCCCTACTCCCTGCGTTGTATGCCCCAGGTACACGGGGCCTCCCGTACGGCCTGGCAGCACCTGATGGAATTAACCACCATCGAGCTGAATGCCGTAACCGATAATCCCATTATCTTCAGTGCAGACGATACCATCAGCGGGGGCAACTTCCACGGCCAGCCACTGGCCATGGCACTTGACTACGCCACCATCGCGGCAGCAGAACTGGGCAACATATCAGACCGGCGCTGCTATATGATGATAGAAGGACGGTACGGGCTGCCCAAACTGCTGATCGAAGATGCCGGGCTGAACTCCGGTTTTATGATCCCGCAGTATACCACGGCAGCATTGGTAACAGAGAACAAAACCCTGTGCTTTCCCGCCAGCGCTGATAGCGTGCCTACCTCACTGGGGCAGGAAGACCATGTGTCTATGGGCGCTATCAGTGCGCGCAAGCTGAACCAGGTGATCAGTAACCTGGAATACATCCTGGCCATAGAGCTGCTGTACGCCGCCCAGGCTGTTGATTTCCGCCGCCCGCTTAAATCAGGTCCCATACTCGAAGCCTGCCATAGTTACGTCAGGGAAAAAGTGTCCTTCGCCAGGAAAGACCGCATCTTTGCAGATGATATCCGCGCCCTGCATACCATCATCACCGATCAGTCCTTCGTTCGTTTAGCCAACGAGGTAGCCACCATACATCAATTACCCTTAAACGGCATTTATCATGACCAGTTCGGACTTTATTAATACCTACGCGGATCACCCGCATTATAGAGCGCCCCGTGGCACACAATTGCATGCAAGAAGCTGGCAGACTGAAGCGCCGCTGCGCATGCTGCTCAATAACCTTGATCACGAAGTGGCAGAGAATCCTGATGAACTGGTGGTGTACGGAGGTATAGGCCAGGCGGCCCGCAACCGCGACGCCCTGGAAAAGATCATCCGCCTGCTGCTGGAACTGGATGAAGAGCATTCTTTGCTGGTGCAATCAGGCAAGCCTGTGGGAATTGTGCGTACCCATCCGCAGGCTCCACGGGTATTGCTGGCTAACAGTAACCTGGTGCCTAAATGGGCCACCTGGGAGCACTTTAACGAGCTGCGCTCCAAAGGGCTGATGATGTTTGGCCAGATGACTGCCGGCAGCTGGATCTATATTGGCACGCAGGGTATACTGCAGGGCACCTACGAAACCTTTGTGGAGTGCGGCCGCAAACACTTTAACGGCCACCTGAAAGGTAAGCTGCTGGTGACAGCAGGCCTGGGAGGTATGGGCGGCGCACAGCCCCTGGCAGCCACCATGGCCGGTGCGGTGTTCCTGGGTGCAGATGTGGACCCCGCCCGTATCCAAAAGCGTTTGGACACTAAGTATATAGACCGCATGACGCATTCTTACGAAGAAGCCATTCAATGGGTGAAAGCCGCACAAACCAGTGGCGAAGCGCTTTCTGTTGGCCTTGTAAGCGATGCCGGCGATCTGCTGGAAAGATTATTGCAGGACAATATCACACCGGATATACTGACAGACCAGACATCTGCCCATGATCCGGTGAACGGCTATGTGCCCAACGGGTTATCACTTCAGGAAGCAGCTGCACTGCGTAAAAGCGATCCTGCTGCATATGAAAGGCGCTCCCTGAAAAGTATGGCCCGCCATGCAGGATACATGCTGCAGCTGCAAAGCCGTGGCGCCATTACATTTGATTATGGCAACAACCTGCGGGAGTTTGCCAAAGCAGGCGGTGAAGCTAATGCGTTCAATTTCCCCGGCTTTACGCCTGCCTATATACGTCCGCTGTTTTGCGAAGGCAAAGGGCCTTTCCGCTGGGTAGCGCTCTCAGGTGATCCGGAAGATATTTACACCACAGACCGTGCGTTAATGGAAGCCTTCCCTGAGAACACCGCCCTGATCAACTGGTTGAAACAGGCGCAGCAGAAAGTGGCTTTCCAGGGGCTGCCCTCCCGCATTTGCTGGCTGGGCCTTGGCGAAAGGGAAAAGGCAGGCCTCATTTTTAATGAGCTGGTACGCAGCGGTAAAGTAAAAGCGCCTATCGTAATAGGCCGCGATCACCTGGACTGCGGCTCTGTGGCCTCACCTAACCGCGAAACAGAAGCCATGAAAGATGGCTCCGACGCAGTGTCCGACTGGCCGCTCCTCAACCTGATGTCTAATACTGCCGGCGGCGCTACCTGGGTATCCTTCCATCACGGCGGCGGCGTAGGGATGGGGTACTCCCAGCATGCAGGCATGGTAATAGTGGCAGATGGAACAGAAAGGGCAGCCGCCTGCCTTAAGAGAGTATTGTTCAATGACCCTGCCCTGGGCATTTTCCGTCATGCAGACGCAGGCTATGAAAAGGCACAGGAATGGGCGGACAAATTCAACATTAGGATTGTTTGAAAGGTTTGAACGTTCAAGGATGTAAAGGCGTCACAACCAACAGGACGTCCTTCAGACTTTCAAACGCTTAATCGTCCAAACTGGTAATTAACTCGTAATTATGTTACTGATCGGTCCTTTCAGTCAGATACTTCCCATGAGCGGGTTGCCGTTAAAAGGTCCCCTGCAGGATGAACAGCTGCCGGTGATAACACAAGGCGGCATAGTGGTAACAGATGGCGTGATCACTGATATGGGGCGCTTTGCAGCATTGCGGCTGCAGTATCCCCAGAGTGAGGTGCATTTTATTGACAAGCCTATGGTGTTGTTGCCCGGCTTTATTGATTGCCATACGCACATCTGTTATGACGGCACCCGCAACCGTGATTACGCCATGCGGGTAGCCGGTAAAAGCTACCTGGAAATAGCCCGCGCCGGTGGCGGTATATGGGATTCTGTGCTGAAAACACGTATGGCCGATGACGTTACCCTGGCAGAAAATACCGTAGCGCGCGCTAACCGCCACCTGAAAGAAGGGGTTACTACTATAGAAGTAAAGAGCGGTTATGGACTGGATATGGTAAGTGAAATGAAAATGCTGCAGGCCATACAAAGCGCCTCCCTGCACACGCAGGCTACCCTGATACCTACCTGCCTGGCGGCGCATATGCTGCCGAAAGACTTCCCGGGTACGGAGACCGAATACCTTAACCGGGTGCTGGCCGAATTACTGCCGGTAGTACAGGCAGAACAGCTGGCGGCCCGGGTGGATATCTTCATAGAGGAAACGGCTTTTACGCCGCAGGCAGCCCGCTCATTCCTGGATAAAGCAATCGCCATGGGATTTGCAGCTACCGTGCATGCAGATCAGTTCAGCACCGGGGGCAGCGAAGTAGCGGTTGCAGCAGGCGCCTTGTCGGCAGACCACCTGGAAGCCAGTACAGATAAAGAGATCACGCAGCTGGCTCATTCGGGAACTGCAGCTGTAGTATTACCCGGCGCCTCACTAGGCCTGGGTATGCCTTTTGCGCCGGCCCGCCGCCTGCTGGATGAGGGCGCCAGCCTGGTTATTGCCAGCGACTGGAACCCGGGCTCTGCCCCTATGGGCGACCTGCTGCTGCAGGCGGCTGTATTAAGTGCTGCGCAGAAACTGTCTGTGGCTGAAACGCTGGCAGCGCTTACGGTAAGGGCAGCGCCGGTATTACAATTGCGCCAGACCGGTGAACTGGGACTGCACTATGCAGCAGACATGCAGGCCTATCCCAGTGGCGACTACCGCGATCTGCTCTATTACCAGGGAAAGATGAAACCTGCTATGGTGTGGAAGAAAGGAGTGATGATCAGCTAAACCTTTTTTATGATAAGCACAGGCAAGATAGCTGCCAAGTATTACCGGGCCACCGCCCCCAATACCTGGACGGGCAGGATAGACGGCGCCGAGCCTGAATTGCAAAGGTGGCACCAGCGTATACAATTGCACGATCTTTCAAAGGCGCCTTTGCCCCCACTGAGCGCCGGACAAAAAGGCCTGGCATTGCTGGGCTTTGTCTGCGATGAGGGGGTGCGGCGCAGCAAAGGCAGGGTAGGAGCCGCAGAGGGGCCGCTGGCCCTGCGCCGCGCCTGTTCTCCCTTACCGGTGCATTTTAAGACAGACAACCTGCTGGTAGATGCAGGAGATGTATTATGCCCCGACGCCAGCCTGGAAGCGGCGCAGGAAGTATTGAGCGAAGCCGTGCCGGGTATCCTGTCTGCCGGCTACCTGCCGGTATTGCTGGGCGGCGGACATGAAATTACGTATGGCCATGTTCGTGGTATCCACAAATTCCTGCAGCAGCAGGGAACCATACCTGCCGCGGGCCTTATTAATTTTGACGCTCATTTCGATCTGCGTATACCTGGTCCTGACGGACCCAGTTCCGGCACTGGTTTCTGGCAGCTGGCGCAGGATTGTAAACAGCAAAAGATACCTTACCATTACCTGGCGCTGGGTATACAGCAGCACAGCAATACGCCCCAGTTGTTTCGTATAGCCAGGGAGTCGGGGGCGCAGCAAATCCCTGCAGACGCTTTTCATATGCAGGATAAAGCAACGCTTTATACAGCCATACAATCCATGCTGCAGCAAACAACACACATATACCTCACCATAGATCTCGATGTTTTTGCAGCGCCCTTTGCGCCCGGGGTAAGCGCTACTGCCTTTAACGGTATTTTGCCGGGCGGCCTGTTTATGGAATGCTACCGCACTATTCTTCAAAGCGGTAAAATAACAGGGATAGATATTGCGGAGCTGAACCCTGCCCTGGATATTGATGCCCGCACGGCCAAACTGGGGGCTGCGCTTATCTACGAAGCAGTACAGCATTATTTGTCGGCTTAACGTGTTCAGATAAGACTGACATCCGGTTTCTGCCGGAGTAGTGAACGGCATTGCTGCAGTTCTTTTCGTATGTCTACGGTAATGCGCCTGCATAGCGTTGTAGCTCCCTTGGGTACGGTAACGCCTATATTCTTCATTAAACGGGTGCTATCACTCACAAACTGCCGGAAGGCTACCAGGTCGTGCCAGGTGCCCAGCTGTGAGCCGGTTTTGTTGGCAAAGTCCATGATTCTTTTTGCGGGGCCGGCGGGCCCCAGTAAAGGTTCCGTCATTTCAAGGTGGTAGTAGAGGCGTTTTACGGCTTTCCGTACATCATGCCATTGTTCAGCCGGTACGGTGCCCCTGGGCGCTGCGATGGCTGCAAATTCTTCCTGCAGGTAGGCTTTTAACTGCAGCAGGGAAATATTGTTCTCCTGCGGTTGCTTTTTCAGCAGCTGTGCAGGCAGCGCTTTAATGAACCGCACAGGAAAAGCAGCTGCAATGTTCTGAGCCTGCTGCTCCGCGGCTTGCTGATGGCTTTTTAACAGCAGGTAAAGGATACGGAAATATTGCGGGTTTTGTTCGATATAACGACGCAGGTGCTGCTGTTGCAGGTCAAGGTCCCTGGTGGCGCCAACGGCCAGGTGCAGTACTTTGAGCAGCCGTACATACCGGGATCCTCTGAAGGCATCGCCGGATAAATGCCTGGCCAGCGCAATACAGGCCCGGGTTTTTTTGATGGATACACGTAGTTTGTGTACATCCTTCCTGCCCGCCCTCTTCCCAATCTCAGGCAGGAGTTCCGCAATGGTATTGCATTGCTGCTCAAGGTATTGATGTAAAGTTTCCCACATGCGCTACAGCTAATTAAAGTTAACGATATATTTGCACTTCATTTTAAACCCCTGAATTATGATTAAGTTCATCCCCGCACTTGGCGGCATGCTATTGGCCGCAACGTTATCGTTACCCCTCAGCGCCCAGAAGCTTAAACTCACAGAAGGCACGCTGGATGTGCTCAAGGGACAAACAGAAATTAACACCGCGTTCGCTTACGACAACCTGAAAGTTGGTAAGTACGACAAAGAAGAAGATTACATCAAGGACAAAACAGCTGACTACAACAAAAAAGAGGCCGGAAGAGGCGACAGCTGGGCCAAAGCCTGGAAAGACGACCGCGAAGCCCGCTATGAGCCTAAGTTCATTGAGCTGTTCAACGACAAGGGAAACATCAAAGCAGTTCACAACAAGGACGCTAAGTACACCCTGGTCTTCAAGACCTCTTTTATTGAGCCTGGCTTTAACGTAGGTGTATGGCGTAAGAATGCCTCAATGAACGGTGAAGTATGGATCGTGGAAACAGCCAACCCTTCCAAAGCGCTGGCTAAAATATCTGTAGACAAAGCCCAGGGCCGCGTTTTCGGTGGTTTTGACTTTGATACAGGCGTACGTATAGCCGAAGCCTATGCTGATGCCGGCAAAGCGCTGGCTAAGTTCATAAACAACTAGTTATAAAATTCCAAGGACCAAAATCCAAATTCCAAAGGCTTCGTTTAAGATGGCTTACTTCAGGTAGGCTGCTCTAATGGTAGCTTTTGGAATTTGGATTTTGGTCTTTGGACTTTGGAATTTTAAAACACAATTGTTTTGTTGCCGTGCACAATTACCCGCTCTTCTATATGTGCTTTTACGGCCCTGGTGAGTACCTGTCTTTCAATATCCTGTCCCAGTAATACCAGGTCATCAACCGCATGCCGGTGGCTAACCCGGGCAACGTCCTGCTCAATGATCGGACCTTCGTCCAGGTCATCTGTTACATAATGCGCGGTAGCGCCTATCAGTTTTACGCCCCTGGTATAGGCGTTCAGGTAAGGCCTGGCGCCTGCAAAAGCAGGCAGAAAGGAATGGTGTATATTAATAATGCGCCCCGGGAAGATGCTTACAAACCCCGGAGACAGTATCTGCATGTACCTGGCCAGTACAATGAAATCTGTCTGATGCCGCTGAAGCAGCGAAATAGCCTCCTGTTCCTGTGCCGCTTTATTGGCGGCTGTTACAGGCAGGTAGTAAAACGGAATGCCGAAATCCGCTACTGTTTTATGCAGGTGATCGTGGTTGGATATCACCAGCGGAATATCTACCGCCAGTTCCCCGTTGCGCCAGCGCCAGAGCAGCTCTACCAGGCAATGGTCATACCTGGATACCATGATCGCCATCTTTTTGCGGTGGTCAGTATAGTCAATACGCCACTCCATCTGCCGGGGTAAGGCTACCTTTTCCCTGAAGGCCTGCTCCAGCTCTTCGCGGCTCATGCCGGTGTTCTCCAGGTGAAATACCATACGCATGAAGAAAAGCCCTTCTCTCGGGTCTGTACTGTGCTGACTCGCATCCAGTATATTGGCGCCATGGGAGAAAAGGAACTGCGAAACCCCCGCCACAATGCCGGGTCCGTCTGGACAACAGATCAACAACCTGCCGGTAATATCGGTATATGGATGCATGGATAAACGGCTTTATAATCTGTAAAATAATAACAATTACATTTGTTATTTTCTAATTGTAGGCTGCATATGAAAAAGATCGGTTTAATGTCGGATACGCATAGTTACCTGCACCCGCAGGTGTTTAAATATTTTGAGCAGGTAGATGAGATCTGGCATGCCGGCGATATTGGCAATACCGCCCTGGCCGATGAGCTGGAAGCTTTCAAACCTTTCCGTGCCGTATACGGTAATATAGATGGGGCGGATCTCCGTGTCCGCTACCCGGAGGATCTGCATTTTACGCTGGAAGGAGCAGGTGTGTTCATGACCCACATTGGCGGTTATCCGGGTAAATATACACCCGGCGTAAAGGAGAAGCTGCTGCAACATCCTGCAAAGCTCTTCATCTGCGGGCATTCACATATTCTGAAGGTAATGCCCGATCCTGCACTGCAGCTGCTGCACATCAATCCCGGGGCCTGTGGCCAGCAGGGCTGGCATAAGGTAAAAACGCTGGTGCGCTTTGAACTGGAGGGAGGAAATATCGGCAAGCTCGAAGTAATAGAGCTAACAAAGTAAGGAGCATAAAAAAAAGGGCAGCAAACGCTGCCCTTTTTTATTACGTTATAGAAAGATTAGGCTTTCGCAAACTGAGACCTGATCACATTCAGCGCACCACCTGCTTTGAACCACTCGATCTGTTGTTCATTGTAGGTATGGTTTACAGTGATCGTATCGCTGCTGCCGTCTTTATGGTTCAGCACTACGGTCAGCGCTTTGCCGGGAGCAAACTCGGTCAGGCCAAGGATGTCGATGGTATCATCTTCCTGCACTTTCTCGTAATCTTCCTTGTCGGCAAAAGTAAGCGCCAGCATACCCTGCTTCTTGAGGTTGGTTTCGTGGATACGTGCAAAAGATTTTACCAGGATGGCCCTTACGCCCAGGTGGCGGGGCTCCATAGCGGCGTGCTCGCGGCTGGAACCTTCACCGTAGTTCTCGTCGCCTACTACTATAGAACCGATGTTCTGCGCTTTGTAAGCGCGCTGGGTAGCGGGTACTGCACCGTATTCGCCGGTCAGCTGGTTCTTTACGTTGTCAGTTTTATCGTTAAACGCATTAACTGCGCCGATCAGCATGTTGTTGGAGATATTGTCCAGGTGACCGCGGTATTTTAACCAGGGGCCTGCCATGGAGATGTGGTCAGTAGTACATTTACCTTTTGCCTTGATCAGCAGTTTCAGGCCTTTCAGGTCAGTGCCTTCCCATGCAGCAAAGGGCGCCAGTAATTGTAAGCGGTCGCTGGTGGGAGATACGATCACCTGTACGCCTTTACCGTCAACGGCAGGAGCCTGGTAACCGGCATCTTCCACATCAAAGCCTTTGGTGGGCAGTTCAAAACCGGTAGGCTCATCCAGCATTACTTCTTTACCGTCTTTGGTTTTAAGTTTGTCTTTCAGCGGGTTAAAGGTAAGGTCGCCTGCTATGGCCAGCGCCGTTACAATTTCCGGAGAAGCTACAAACGCATGCGTAGAGGCCAGGCCGTCGTTACGTTTTGCGAAGTTGCGGTTAAAGGAAGTGATGATGGAGTTCTTACGGTTAGGATCGTCTATATGACGGGCCCATTGACCGATACAGGGGCCGCAGGCATTAGCCAGTACAACACCGCCAATCTGGTCAAAGGTGTTCAGCAGTCCGTCTCTTTCAATGGTAAAGCGTACCAGCTCAGAACCGGGGGTGATGGTGAACTCTGATTTTACTTCCAGGTTCTTGTCAATGGCTTGCTTGGCCAGTGAAGCAGAACGGGAGATATCTTCGTAGGAAGAGTTGGTACAGGAACCGATCAGGGCTACTTCCAGCTTTTCGGGCCAGTTGTTCTCTTTTACTGCCTGTCCGAATTTGGAGATGGGCCATGCCAGGTCCGGAGTGAAAGGACCGTTCACATAGGGTTCCAGTTCGTTCAGGTCTATTTCGATGATCTGGTCATAGTATTTAGCCGGATCTGCATATACCTCGGCATCGGGGCGCAGGTGTTCTTTAATGCCATCTGCCAGGGTAGCTACTTCTGCGCGGCTGGTGCCTTTCAGGTAAGCAGACATTTTATCGTCGTACGCAAATACGGAGCAGGTAGCGCCTATTTCCGCACCCATGTTACAGATGGTAGCTTTACCGGTAGCGCTCAGGCTATCGGCGCCTTCGCCAAAGTATTCCACGATCGCGCCGGTACCGCCTTTTACGGTCAGGATGCCGGCCACTCTCAGGATCACGTCTTTAGCGGAGGTCCAGCCGCTCATTTTACCGGTCAGCTTAACGCCGATCAGTTTGGGCATTTTCAGTTCCCATGCCAGGCCGGCCATTACGTCTACCGCGTCTGCGCCGCCTACGCCTATGGCCAGCATACCCAGACCACCGGCGTTCGGGGTGTGAGAGTCTGTACCGATCATCATACCGCCGGGGAACGCATAATTTTCCAGCACTACCTGGTGAATGATACCGGCGCCCGGTTTCCAGAAACCGATGCCATATTTATTGGAAATTGAAGAAAGGAATTCGTAAACTTCTTTATTGGTATCCTTGGCAGTGGCCAGGTCTTCCTGGGCCCCTGTCTTGGCTTGTATCAGGTGATCACAGTGTACAGTGGAGGGAACCGCTACTTTGTCACGCCCGCAGGTCATAAACTGCAATAAGGCCATCTGGGCGGTTGCATCCTGCATGGCTACACGATCCGGTGCAAATTCAACATAAGATTTGCCTCTTTCGTAAGGAGTAGTAGCAGGTGCAAACAGGTGGGCGTATAAGATCTTTTCTGCCAGTGTCAGCGGACGGCCTAACATTTTACGGGTAGCTTCCACTTTACCCGGCAGTGCCGCATACACCTTTTTAATCATTTCAATATCAAACACCATGAGAAATAAATATTTAAGAGCGGTTAAAAATTGCACCGCGAAATTAACTAAAATCGGGATTTTTTTAAAATAAGTCCACAGTCCATAGTCTGCGGACCATGGCCGCAGGCACGCAACAAGCTGTGCCTTCCCGGCTTAGGAGCATGGATAACGGACCATCAACCCGCTTTGGATTTCACACCGGATTTTAATAAATTTGATATATGAAGCGATTAAAGGGTTTTGTAGAATGGCAGGCCTTTGGAGTGTGCTCAGCCATAGGCGCAAAACTGGGGGTAGCAACCTCCCGAATCCGCCTTTTCTTTATCTATACCTCTTTTTTGACGATGGGGTCGCCTGTCATTATATACATGATCCTGGCTTTCTGGGTAAATATGAAAAATTATATCCTTAACGCGAGACGCAACCCGTTAAGGTACTTGTAGTTAGTTCCATACACGTTGAATGGCCCGAACACCCTCCCATATGGTCCCCCTGGGCACGCCGGCCCCCGACTTTGAGTTGCTGGATGTAGTATCCGGCAAGATCATCCGCCTGCAACAGGAGCAGCCTCCCATCGGCACCGTTGTGATGTTTATCTGTAACCACTGTCCCTTTGTAAGATATATACAGCCCGAACTGGTAAGGCTCAGTACCGGCTATATGGCCAAAGGCATCCGCTTCCTGGCCATCAGCGCCAACGACGCCTCCCAATACCCCGAAGATGGCCCGGAACATATGCGCGAAGTGGCCGAAGAGCTGGGATACCCCTTTCCCTACCTGTACGATGAAACCCAGGAAACCGCCCGCGCTTACGAGGCCGCCTGCACCCCCGACTTTTTTATCTATGACCAGGACTTGAAACTGGTATACCGCGGCCAGCTCGATGATGCCCGGCCCGGAAATGATCAACCCCTCAATGGCAAAGACATGCGCGCCGCACTGGATGCCATTATAGCCCACCGGCCCGTTAGCCCCCTTCAGAAACCCAGCCTGGGTTGCAACATTAAATGGAAAATGGAAAAGCACATTTAACAACAAATTAAGATTTTCTTTACACTATTTTAAACTTTACTCCTTTTGAAGGGTCTCATAGATGTTCCCATTAACCGGAACACCTACATCTTAAAACCGTAAACACTACGTAATGAAACTTTCATTGAGAAACCTTCTTTCAGGTACTTTGGTATTGGCGGGTATGTGCTTCCTGGCCTCCTGTTCTAAAAGCGACAATAACGGCAAAGCCCGTTTACAGGTTGCGCTCACCGACGATCCGGGCGATTTCAAAGCTGTTTACATCGACATCCAGGATGTGAACATCAACTACTCCGACAGCGATGACAACGGCTGGCAGTCCTTATCAGGGATCAGAAGAGGTAAATACAACCTGCTTGACCTGGTAAATGACAAAGACACCCTGCTGGCTGACGCCTACATTAATACCGGCGTGGTAAAAGAGATCCGCCTGGTATTGGGGGATGACAATTATGTAATTACCAACAGCGGTGAGACCATCCGCCTGCAAACACCCAGCGGCCAGTCATCCGGCGTAAAGCTGAAGCTGAACTCCGAAGTTACTGCAGACATCCTGTACAAACTGGTACTTGATTTTGACGTAGCGAAATCTATTCATGAAGCAGGAGGCTCCGGCAAATATATGCTGAAGCCGGTGATCCGTGGCTTTATGGAAGCTACCGGCGGTACTATCAAAGGCGCCGTACTGCCCGACTCTGTGTTAACAGCTGTAGTAGTGCTGAATGGCGCTGATACGGTGGCCAGCACCTATACCGCTGCCGGCGGATATATGGTAAAAGGGCTCGCTGCCGGCGCTTATGCTTTGCATTTTATACCTACAGACACTACTTTCAATACTGCGGTAAAAACCAGTGTGCAGGTTAATCTGGGCCAGGTAACTGCGGTAGACACCGTACGATTGGTAAAATAGAACAAGCATAGATGCAAATAGAAAAACCTCCGGAGATCTTTACCTCTGGAGGTTTTTTCTTATGCAGGATAACCTGCTATTCGAGGTGGAAATTTGTCATTCCGTGATAATGGTTCTGCAGCTGGTTAACGGTCAGCGGTCCTTTGATCTCACGGTGTTCATCCCGGTAATCCAGGCGAACAAGATCCTGCCCTTCCTGCTGGTACAGCCTTACGCTGAAAGGCCCGCGCACATACACTACACCGCTGCCATTGCTAGACTGCGCTTCGTCTTTCTGGAACTTCAGCCGCAGCAGCTGGGTTTCATCCAGGGGGATAGGGTAGAGGTCGTCCAGGCTATACCAGAAATCCTGCTGTTCGTGGGTCAGCACACAAGCCTGTTTGTCTTCCGCGTTCACCTCCAGTACCTTGCCTTCCAGCAGTTCGCCTTCATACTTTACTAATACGGTATCACCTGTTTTTACATCATGTAAACGGATCATGGTGAGATGGGTTTAGTGTAGTATGAATTTAATGAAAAATCAGCAGATTCGCTATCCGATCGCTACATTTTCCCTTACCGCTTCGCGGATGCGCACCAGCTGTTCCAGTAATTCTTCCAGGCGGTCCAGCTGAAGCATGTTGGCGCCGTCAGACAAGGCTTTGGAAGGTTCCGGGTGTGTTTCTATGAAGAGGCCATCCGCGCCTGTGGCGATAGCCGCTTTTGCGATGGTAGCGATCATCTGCGGGTTACCGCCGGTAACACCGCTGCTTTGGTTAGGCTGCTGGAGGGAGTGGGTACAATCCATCACCACAGGCACGCCGTGATGTTTCATGATGGGAATATTCCGGTAGTCTACTACCAGGTCCTGGTAACCAAAGGTGGTGCCGCGTTCCGTCAGGATCACCTGGTTATTGCCTGCCTGTTTGATCTTTTCAACGGCAAATTTCATGGCGTCTCCGCTTACAAACTGGCCTTTCTTTACGTTCACTACCTTACCGGTTTCCGCAGCTGCCAGCAGGATGTCTGTCTGGCGGCATAAGAACGCGGGGATCTGCAGCACATCTACATATGCGGCAGCCATGGCAGCTTCAGCTGCAGAGTGAATATCAGAGGTTACGGGCAGGTTAAATGCCTTGCCGGTTTTTTGCAGCAGGTCCAGCCCTTCTACATCCCCTACACCTGTGAATGAATGTATGCTGGTACGGTTGGCTTTACGGTAAGACGCTTTGAAAATGTAAGGGATATGCAGTCTTTTGCAGATGCCTGAAACTTTCTCTGCTACCGTCATCAGCAGCTCTTCGTTCTCTACTACACAAGGCCCGGCTATCAGGAAAAAATTGTCTGGATTATATTGCTCCTTGAATAATGCTTTCAGGTGTTTCATCGTTGCTTTTTTTTCAGGAGGTAAAGGTACGGAATCCGCCAAATGTTTAAATTGTCATAATATTGTAACAGGCTTCACAAATGCGATACGTTACAGCGCCTTGCCCGGCGCGGATTGTTGAAACATTGTCAAGTACTGTTGTGCCCTGTTCCTGGATTTCAACGAAGCAATTAATATTACGGAGCAAAATTCAATATGAAGAAAGACAAGATTCTTGTAATAGGCGCCTGCGGGCAAATAGGTGTTGAGCTGACCCTGGCATTGAGGAAGATGTATGGTGGGGCAAATGTAGTGGCTTCTGACCTCCGGGAAGAGCACGATCTGTTGAAAGGCAGCGGTCCCTATGTTTCACTGGATGTAATGAACAAGGAGATGCTGCACGTGCTGGTGATCCGTCACAACATCACGCAGATCTACCTCCTGGCCGCTATCCTGTCTGCTACCGGCGAAAAGAACCCGCTGCTTGCCTGGCATATCAACATGCAAAGCCTGCTCAACGTATTGGACATCGCGAAAGAAGAGAACCTGGATAAAATATACTGGCCCAGCTCCATTGCCGTATTCGGTCCCAATTCTCCCAAGGAAACCACCCCCCAGCATACCGTTATTGAACCTACCACCATTTATGGCATCAGTAAATTTGCGGGCGAGCGCTGGTGCGAGTACTACCAGCACCGTTATAACGTGGATGTAAGAAGCCTGCGCTACCCGGGCCTGATCAGCTATAAATCGGCTCCCGGCGGCGGCACTACAGACTACGCCATTGAGATCTTTCATGAGGCCCTGGAGCATAAGAAATATACCTGCTTCCTTTCTGAAGATACCTATCTGCCCATGATGTATATGCCGGATGCCATCCGCGCTACCATAGAGCTGATGGAGGCAGATCAGCAGAAGATTTCGGTACGCTCTTCCTATAACCTGGGCGCAATGAGCTTCTCTCCGAAAGAAATTGCTGCGGAAATAAAAAAGCATATTCCTAATTTTGCCATCAGCTATGACCCTGACTACAGGCAACAGATAGCTGACAGCTGGCCTAAGAGTATTGACGACCAGCTGGCCCGCACCGACTGGGGATGGAAGCCTGAGTACGACTTACCTAAAATGGTAACGGATATGCTAAAGAACCTTTAATCCACCCTGTTTTTCTGATAACTATCCTGTGTGTCCTTTTATCCGCATTTTCCTATAGAAAGGGAAAACGGGATGGCAGTACCATCGGTGATTACTATTTTTTTAAATAGTGTAATGCTTTAACGGACGCATGTGTACCACGGTATGCCATCATTTACAATGGCATATAAATTGGTTAGCATTGTGCACAGCATCTGACAGTGAACAAAGTGAGCAATAAAAGCATTTTTCATTTTGATGGGTCTGCCAATCTTGTTATTTTATCAGTAAAATTTAGGATGCTTTGTGAAACCGGCAGCGTACACCACGTAAAGGTGTAATAGCGCAAAAGGTTCCATTGACCCGAAAAATCAATCTTTCCGGATGAAAAAGAGAATGGGGGAGCTATTACTCGTATTAAGCTTTTGTTTGCTATCCCCGCACGCTTTTGGTCAAACAAGCCTGCCCAGCAAGGGTTTTGGGCGTTATTACCTCATTGCGCACAGGGGCGGGGTGGTAGGCAGCATCAATCCAGAGAACAGCCTTCACGCCCTGCAAGATGCGGTGGAGCGCGGTTATTGGATGGTGGAAATGGACCTTCGCGTTACTAAAGACAGCGTGCTCATTATACACCACGATCATACCTTTAAACGCTTTTACGGGGTGGATAAATCCGTGTCTTCCATGACCTGGGATGAGATCAGCCAGCTGCGAACGCCCCGGGGAACACAGGTGGTCAGGCTGGAAGATGCATTGGCCAGTTGCAGCGGCCGCATCCAGGTAATGCTGGATAATAAGATCGCCGGCCTTGATACCGCTCTTTTTAACAAGTTGCTTAGCCTCCTGCAGCAACACGGCCTGGATAAGCAGGCTATGATGATCGGCACTGATGAATCTACCGACTTTTTCACAGGAAAAATAAAATTAAGCTGCACCCGTCAGCAGCTGGAGGTAAACACCCAGAAGCCTGGCTTCAACCCCGATTTCTACTACCTCTTCGGTGATGCTGGTACCATGACGGAAGATGATGTTAAATGGGCACAGGCACAAGGTATCATGGTAGTAGGCGTACTTAACTGGAGCCGCTACCGTAAGAGGGCCCGGCCCTACACCATGGCAGGCCGCGATGCTGCCAGGCTCAAAGCATGGGGCGTGCAATACTTCCAGGTGGATTCTGAATTTGACCGTTTCTTTAATAGATAATTGCGGGGCTTTAGTGTCGTTATTGTGCGGAACAACCGGTCTTCAGATGCGTCATTGCGGAGCAACGGGTCTTCAGTCACGTCATTGCGAGGCGCCGCAGGGAAAAAGCGCGAGGGGCGGCGAAGCAATCCTTTAGCCAAAAAGATTGCTTCGTCGCCCCTTGCTCATATGCTTGCGCATTGCTCCTCGCAATGACGTGACTAAAAACCATTTTACTCCCCGCGCAGTGATGCTATTAAAGACCATTCCCGTAATTACGCGACACGATCACTTTATAGTATACGCTTCATTTCTACTCAATAAATCCCACCGCCACCGTTGCATTGCTAAACTCATCCACCAGTATAAACGCGCCATTAGCGGGGTTCACCGGGTAAGCATCGCCAAATATCGGCTGTGCTGTTTTCAACGTAATCTTACCAATATCATTCAGCCCCAGCTCTTTCTTATCCTCTACGGTACGGTTGGTAGTTACTTCAATCACATGGTGGATCTGCTGCACTTTTGCTTTTACACGGTTAATGCCATGCTGCAGCAGGTAAGTTTTACCGGACACCAGTTTTTGCTGATCCATCCAGCACACCTGCGCGGTGATCTCTTTCAGGGCAGCGGGTACATTATCCGGCTTAGCCAGCATATTGCCACGGCTGGTGTCTATCTCGTCTTCCAGGGTGATCACCACACTGTCGCCTGCATGCGCGGTAGACAGCTGCGTTTCAAATTGCTCGATAGACTTGATGCGGCTCTTCTGCATGGAAGGCAGTGAGATCACTTCATCGCCTGTGCTGAAATGGCCGCTGGCCACCTTACCGGCAAAGCCGCGGAAATCGTGGTAGGCTTCTGTTCTGGGGCGTATTACAAACTGCACCGGGAAGCGGGCGGGGTGCTGCCTGTCTTCACGGTCAAAGCTGATCTGCTCCAGGTATTCCAGCAGGGGAGCGCCCTTGAACCAGCCGATCTTTTCAGAGCGGGTGGCCAGGTTCTCGCCATACAGGGAAGAGATGGGAATGAACTCCACCACCTGCTCCTTGAAGGCAGCCTGCTGTAACAGCAGCTGAAAATCCGCCACGATCTCGTTAAAGCGGGTTTCGCTGTAATTCACCAGGTCCATTTTATTGATACATACCACCAGGTGCTCAATACGCAGCAAGTTGGCAATGAAGAAATGGCGATAAGTCTGTTCTACAATACCTTTGCGGGCATCGATCAGAATCAGGGAAACCTGCGCATTGGAAGCGCCGGTCACCATGTTACGCGTATATTCCACGTGACCCGGCGTATCGGCAATGATATATTTACGGGTAGGCGTGGAAAAGTAAATATGCGCCACGTCTATGGTTATACCCTGTTCCCGCTCAGCCACCAGGCCGTCTGTTAATAACGACAGGTCTGTAAAGTCAAGTCCCTTACGTTTGCTGGCCGCATGCAGCGCCTCCAGCTTATCCTGGGGGATAGAATTGGTGTCGTATAATAAACGGCCTATCAGTGTGCTCTTACCATCATCCACACTTCCGGAAGTGGCTATACGTAAAACCTCCATGTTTATTAAGCTTTTAGCTGTCAGCTCCTGGCTGTCAGCAATCAAAAAAATTTATCAGTATATGAAAGCGGCTGAAAGCGGATAGCTGCTAGCCAGCTGCTGTTTAGAAATATCCTGCCTGCTTCCTTTTTTCCATGGCGGCTTCAGAACGTTTGTCGTCAATCCTGGCGCCTCTTTCAGATATCTTCGCTTCCAGTATTTCTGAGATAATATCTTCCAGTTTATCTGCTTCGGAGATCACGGCTGCGGTACAGGTCATATCGCCCACGGTACGGAACCTTACTTTCTGGCGGAAGGGTACTTCTTCTTCCGTTGTGTTCAGGAAGGGTGAATAGGGCCAATACATGCCGTCTCGTTCTATGATCTCTCTTTCGTGGGAGAAGTAGATAGATGGAATATCCAGCTTTTCGCGGCGGATGTAGTTCCATACATCCAGCTCTGTCCAGTTGGAGATGGGGAATACCCTTACCTGCTCGCCTATATGGATTTTGCCGTTCAGCATATCAAACAGTTCGGGGCGTTGCATTTTAGCATTCCACTGGCCAAACTCATCGCGTACGGAAAAGATCCTTTCCTTGGCGCGGGCTTTCTCTTCATCGCGGCGGGCGCCTCCTATACAGGCGTCAAATTTCAGTTCTTCAATGGCGTCCAGCAGGGTAACGGTCTGTAAGGCGTTACGGCTGGCATATTTACCGGTTTCTTCCTGTACTTTGCCCTGGTCAATGCTATCCTGCACGTTGCGTACCACCAGGTCTACTCCCAGTGAGGCCACCAGCTGATCGCGGAACTCCAGGGTCTCAGGGAAATTATGACCGGTGTCTATATGCAGCAGGGGAAAGGGGATCTTTCCCGGGTAAAAAGCTTTCTGTGCCAGCCGCACAATAGTAATAGAATCTTTACCTCCCGAGAACAGGATTGCCGGCCGCTCAAACTGCGCTGCCGTTTCACGGAGAATGTAAATAGCCTCATCTTCCAGTGCCTGCGGAAACTCCCATTGTATTTTATTACTCATATCGTAAAAGTAATTAATAATGAATAATCAGGAACCCACAATACTTTCTACACAAATGCCAGGTGGAACACCCGTTCCTTAATTATTCATTGTTCATTATTAATTATTAATTTATCCGTGCAGTCCGCACTCTTTTTTAGACTCTTCCCACCACCAGCGCCCGGCGCGGGGATGTTCGCCTGGTTCAATGGCCCGGGTACAGGGAGCGCAGCCAATGCTTATAAAGCCCTGGTTGTGCAGCTTATTGAACGGAACATTATATTGATCCAGGTAAGCCAGCATGTCTTCATAGGACCAGTGGATCAGGGGGTTATATTTGTACAGGCCACGGGCTTCATCCCATTCCAGTACTTCCAGGCCCTGCCGGTTTTCAGACTGCTCTGCGCGCAGTCCGGTGATCCACACCTTTACGCCCTGCAGCGCCCTGTTCAGCGGCGCCACTTTACGGATATAACAGCATTCCTTCCGGTTCTCAACAGAATCGTAGAAGCTATTCATGCCTTTTTTTGCCACCAGCTTTTCCACTGCGGCAGTTTCCGGGAAATAGATTTCAAACGGCTGTTTGTAACGGGCCCGGGTTAGGTCCATAAGATCGTAGGTTTCCTGGAAAAGACGGCCGGTATCCAGCGTAAACACCCTTACCGGGAGCTGATTGCGCCAGATAATGTCCGCCAGCACCTGGTCTTCCTGACCAAAAGAGGTGGAGAAGGCCACTGCGCCCGGAAATTGTTCGGTAAGATATTGAATGCCAGCCGGCTCCGACATTCCGGCTATTGCTGCTTTAATGTCTGTCATGTACTTCCTTAGCTGGCACAAAAATACATAAACTCTATAAAAAAGATAGGTTTAATTACACGAATGACAGTATAAAGTTTGGGGGTTGAAAGTTTGAGGGTTTGAAAGTTGGGGGCAATGGTTTAAAAGTTTGAAGGTTTAAGAGTCAGAAGGAAGCTCAATACTGCAGGAACACCTTCAAACTTTTAAACCTTCAAACTTTCAAACTACAAAGATCAGTTTCTTGTGAGAATGTCTTTTAATGTTTTGTTTTCCAGTATTTTAAGAGTAGCATCCCTCACTTTGCTCATCACATCGTTCAAACCGCATACCGCCTCATCCTTACAGTTCTCGCAGCGCTCGTAATAGTTGAGGCTCACGCAGGGGAGGAGGGCAATAGGGCCATCCAGCAAACGGATGATCCGTGCAAGGGCGATCTCCTTGGGAGGGCGCATCAGGTAATAACCGCCGCCCTTTCCTTTCTTACTGCCTAAAATGCCTGCATTCTTCAGCTCCAGCAGAATATTCTCCAGGAATTTGATGGAGATATTCTTTTCCTGGGCGATCTCAGATATCAGGATGGGCCCTTTATCCAAGTTCTCAGCCAGGTGTATCAAGGCATGAAAGGCATATTGTGTTTTCTTTGAAAGCATATAAATACGATTTGCATCCCACCGGGAACGCGCCTAGTTGGAGGCAAATATATTTAAAAGTTTGAAGTTTAAAGGTTCAGCACGTCTTTCATGGTAAAGATACCTTTTTTGCCGTCCAGCCATTCGGCGGCCACAACGGCGCCGGCGGCAAACCCTTCGCGGGAATGTGCGGTATGGGTAATGGTGATGTCGTCTATTGCTGAAGTGTAGGTAACGCTGTGGGTACCGGGGGCGGGATCGATCCGCCTGGAAAGGATGGACAGGGCTTCCGGCCGGGTGCTTTCCTCGTTCACCCAGGCGGTTTTGCGGCTTACCTTTTCCAGGATCTGTTCTGCCAGGCTGATAGCCGTACCGCTGGGAGCATCCTTTTTCTGGGTATGATGGATCTCTTCCATCTTTACATCGTACTGGGGCTGGGAGGTCATCAGTTCCGCCAGGCGTTTGTTGATCTCAAAGAAGATGTTCACGCCAACGCTGAAGTTACTGGCATACAGGAAACCCTGGTGTTTTTCAAGGCATTGGGCTTTGATCTCGGGCAGCTTTTCCAGCCAGCCTGTAGTGCCGCATACCACCGGTACATTGGCATCAAAACACTTAAGAATGTTGCTGTATGCCGTTTCGGGAGTAGTGAATTCAATTGCTACATCGGCCTTGCTCAGTTCTTCTTTTTCCAGCAGATGGGTACTGTTCAGGTCTATGCGGTGCACTATTTCGTGTCCTTTTGCAACTGCAATGGCTTCTATGGCCTTTCCCATTTTTCCGTATCCGATGAGAGCTATTTTCATGACAAGTGTTTGATTAGATTTTTAAGCTGATAGCTGCTGGCTGTTAGCTGTTAGTGGCTGATAGCGAGGCCCCTGTAGTTGCTGCGTTTACCCTTTCCGAGGTTGATCTGCAGACTGAGACCGATCGCTTTCGTATCCATCACCTTGGGCACTACCCGCATGCTCAGATCGTCAGACATGTTCCAGTCTTTCAGGTGTGCAAACACGGTGGCATCTATAATATTCAGGCCATAGGCCAGTATAAAAACCAATACCGAGTAATCCACGTATTGCCGGTAGGCGTCCCGCAGTATTTTCAGGGAGGCGTCGCTGTACAGGCCCACGTAGGGATCAATTGTATTGGCATTACCGTCCATACGCATGCGGTAGGCATTCCTGAAATCTTTATAATAGTTGAAGTTGCCGATAAAGAATCCGGCAGAGATACCCATTGCAGCGTATACCAGCGGTATTTTCCAGTATTCGCGGTTATAGGCCTGTCCTAAACCCGGCAGCACGGCAGAATAGAAAGCGGCTTTGCGCGGGCTGTGAGGTATCCTCGTTGGCAGGGGAGGCACAGAATCCCTTCTTACGGCAGCAGCAGCGGGAGCCTGCAGGCTATCCTTCCTGGCCGTTTCCGGGCGAATGGTATCTGGTCTGATCCGGGATGTATCCTGTGCGTATAACGGTCTGCTGGAACAGACGGCTATCAGGAGCAAAAGAAAAAGGGACAATAAATAGCGAAATATATACCCTGCTTTGTTAGCCACCGTATAAGTCTATTTTTTCCAGTATACTGTCCAGTTCTTCGTCTGAGTAAAATTCAATGGTGATACTGCCTTTACCCGCCTTGTTCCTGTCCAGTGATACTTTAGTTGCAAAATGAGAGGCTAAGTTATCTTCTATTTTCTGATAAGGAGGCGGCAATGTATTTTTTACCGGTTTTTTAACACTGCTTTTGTCGATATGGTTGGTCTTCCGCACAAGTTCTTCAGTCTGGCGTACAGACAGCCCGTTCTTGATGATCTCGTTGAAAACGAACAGTTGTTTTTCCACATTTTCGATACCGATCAGTGCGCGGGCGTGGCCCATGCTCAGCTGGCCGTTGCGTACAGCCACCTGGATATCAGGGGGCAGTTTCAGCAAACGTATATAGTTGGTAACGGTGCTTCTTTCTTTACCCATCCGGTCTGCTACCTGCTCCTGTGTAAGGGTGCATTCGTCCATCAGCCGCTTGTAGCTCAGGCCAATTTCTATGGCATTCAGGTTTTCCCTTTGCAGGTTTTCCAGCAGCGCCAGTTCCAGCAGTTCCTGGTCGTTGACCTGCCTTACATACGCGGGAATATCCTTCAATCCTGCCATCCTGCTGGCGCGTAAACGGCGCTCACCGGCTATCAGCTGGTATTTCTTTCCAGACTTGCTGACGGTGATGGGCTGAATAACATCGTGCAGCTTAATGGAATGGCTCAATTCCTGTAACGCCTGCTCGTCAAAGTCACGCCTTGGCTGCTTCGGGTTCACTTCTATCTGGTCCAGCGGTATACGTTCAATGCCCGTTGCAGCAGCCACCACCTGTTCGCCAAGTGCGCTGGTTGTCTGTTTCAGATCAGTGTCTATGTTTTGAAGTAGCGAGCGGATGCCTTTTCCCAACGCCTCTTTCTTACTCGGATTGGTCATCGTTAATAGCTAGGATTTTATCTTCTGATTTAATTTTCGTGAAGTTGTTCTTCTGCAGTATTTCCTTGGCCAGGTTCAGGTAGTTGATCGCTCCTGTACTGGCTGCATCATACATGATCACAGACTTACCAAAGCTGGGCGCTTCACCCAGTTTGGTGTTACGGTGAATGATAGTATTGAACACGCTTTGCTCAAAGTGCTGTTTCACTTCATCCACCACCTGGTTACTCAGGCGCAGACGGCCATCGTACATGGTCATCAGGATGCCTTCTATCTCCAGGGAGGTGTTCAGCCTGCTCTGTACAATCTTAATGGTATTCAGCAGTTTGCCCAAACCTTCCAGCGCAAAGAACTCACACTGTACCGGGATGATCACGGAGTCTGACGCCACCAGGGCGTTTACAGTGATCAGGCCCAGTGAAGGGGAACAATCCACTATAATAAAGTCGTAGTCATCCTTTACCGGGTCTATCACCTGCTTCATCACCTGCTCGCGGTTGGGGTGGTTGATCAGCTCCAGTTCGGCGCCAACCAGGTCTATATGGGAAGGTAATACTTTCAGGTTCGGTGTATCAGATTCCAGCAGCACGTCTTTAGCCTGCACATCATTCACCATGCAGTCGTACAGGCTTTGCTGTATGTTACGCAGATCAAAGCCCAGGCCTGTGGTACTGTTGGCCTGCGGATCCGCGTCTACCAGCAGGGTTTTGTATTCCAGCACTGCCAGGCTGCTGGCCAGGTTAATTGCGCTGGTTGTCTTACCTACGCCCCCTTTTTGATTGGCTATTGCAATAATTCTTGCCATGTTAAACTTAAAATAGGTTCTTTGGTTTCTTAGGATAAATAGGTGGGCTGGGAGAAGCTGTTAGCTGTTGGCTTTTAGCTTTTAGCCCGTTTGTTGTGTCTTCTTTTAGCTGATAGCTAACAGCCAGCGGCTTACAGCTCTATCGAGCTGTTGATATCCGGTAGCAGCAATTCCAGTCCTGCGTCTGCAAAAGCCTGTTGGGCCTTTTCCTTATCAATTTTAATATAACCAAACGTATCATAGTGCACGCCAATGATACGCTTACATTCAATGAACTCAGCGGCGATGATGGCATCTTCGGTACCCATGGTAAAATTATCGCCGACAGGCAGCACGGCAAAGTCCAGTTTCGCAAAACGGGGCACCAGTTCCATATCAAAGGTCAGCGCCGTATCTCCACTGTAGTAGAAATTACCTGCTTCGCTTATAAAAATGAATCCCAGCGGGTTACCGCCGTATGAACCGTCTGGCAGGCCGCTGGAGTGATGGGCAACTACACATTTCACCGTACCGAAATCAAACTGCCACTTGCCGCCCGTGTTCATGGGATGCGTTTTTTCGATACCCTGTTTCCCGGCCCAGGTAACCAGCTCGTAGGCGCCTACCACGGTAGCTTTGGTACGGCGCGCCAGGTTAACCAGGTCCGCCACATGATCGTCATGCCCGTGGGAAACAAAAATGTAATCTGCCACTATACTGTTTACATCCACTGACTTAGCCAGCTCATTGTAGGTAATAAAAGGGTCGAAAAGGATCCGCTTGCCCCTGATCTCTACCGCAAAACATGAGTGACCGTAATAAGTAAATTTCATAATATAACCGGCTGAAGATACCAAATGTGACAAAAATACAACGATTAGACAAATATAAACGGGAAGAGAATATTTATTTATTCACAAAAAATAGTGTAATTCGATGTTAATAGCCTGATTGTGAGTTGTTTGCAGGGAAGAGGCCCGCTGAGGGCCATTCTTAGCAGCATTTTTGATGAAGGGTACAATATCGGGGCTGGTCAATCGTCATTTCTATTTGATATAACTTTGTTTTCAACATGCGCTCAGGACTTAATTCAGTTGTACTTATCCTATTGATCATTTGCCTGGATATTTACGTTTTCATGGGTATACGGGCTATTATGAGCAACGCTGCCGCCCCCCGTACCAGGACCCTGGTATATGGCGGCTACTGGCTTGTATCCATTGCCTGCATTGCCACCATCATATTGCTGCCTTATCTGAACTGGCACGACTGGAAGCCCATTGTCCGGTCTTATGTGATGGCCATTCTCATCGGCCTGGTAATGGCCAAACTGCTCACCGTTATATTTTTACTGGCGGATGATGTACGCCGCGGCATCACGTGGATCATCCAGCAATTTGGTTCATCAAAAACCAGTCAGCCGGCGGAGGCCCCCGGCGGCATTACCCGCTCGCAGTTCCTGACCAAAATGGGCCTGCTGATGGGGGGCAGCCTCTTCGCTACCCTTACCTATGGCTTCTCCAACAAGTACAATTACCGGGTGCACAGAATAAAAATGGCGTTTAAGAACCTGCCGCCTGCTTTCAAAGGACTCCGCATTGTTCAGCTGTCAGACATCCACTCCGGCAGCTTCAATAATAAGGCGGCCGTTCAGAAAGGTATTGAGCTGGTGAACGCACAACAGGCAGACCTGGTGCTCTTTACCGGCGACCTGGTGAATGACCGCGCCGCGGAAATGGATCACTATATGGATCTTTTCAGCCAGATCAAAGCGCCCATGGGCGTTTATTCAACACTGGGGAATCATGACTACGGCGATTATTACCCCTGGCCCGACAGAGACGCCAGCGGTTTCAGCAAACAAAGGGCCGACAACCTGGAACGTCTCAAACAGGTGCATGGTGAGCTGGGGTGGCGCCTGCTCATGAACGAACATGTGCTCCTGGAACGTGAAGGTCAGCAGATCGCCCTTCTTGGCATCGAGAACTGGAGCGCTATGAGCCGCTTTCCCAAATACGGCGACCTGAAAAAGGCTTACGAAGGCGCTGCCCACACACCCTTTAAAATATTACTCTCCCACGATCCCACCCACTGGGATGCCCAGGTAAGGCCCGAATACCCGGATATAGACCTGATGCTCGCCGGCCATACCCACGGCATGCAGTTTGGTGTGGAAATACCCGGTGTAAAATGGAGCCCCGCCCAGTATTTCTATAAAGAATGGGCAGGCCTCTATAAAGAAGGCGCCCAGCGCCTGTACGTGAACCGCGGTTTTGGCTTCCTTGGCTACCCCGGCCGCGTAGGGATTTTACCGGAAATCACACTGATAGAGCTGGTGTAGATAGTCCGATAGTCCATACCAAGTGTATCTAAAACCAGTGTGACTACTTCAGGGTTGCCAGACCCTGAAGCTGTTACCATGGACTGATTATTCAGAATTAATCCTATCTTGCAACAGGTATATTAGTAAAAGATACCATAACTTCACAAATGTGGAAACACTGGTGCGTAGTACTGGCATGCTTATTAGGCTATAGCCAGATTGTGGTGGGACAAACATCCTTGGAAGAGCTGCAACGGCAGCTGGATTCGATCTTACAGAAACGGGAAAAGAGCGAAGTGCTTATTGGCATTGGTTACGGTAATAATCCTGCCTATGGGGCAAAGACAGCCGACTTTGAGCGCCCCATTGTGATGAAGAATTTTTTCTCACCTTCAATAGCCTATTATCATAAATCCGGTTTGTCCGGCTCCTTCAGCGGATACTACCTGTTCAATGCAGAACAAAGCCCCTGGTTTGAATGGGACCTGTCTTTCAATTATGACTATACGAAGAACCGCAACTTCCTGACGGGCATTTCTTACACCCGCTATTTCTTTGCTGATTCCAGCGATGTACCTGCCACACCGATCAAGAATGAACTCTTCGCCTATTTCTATTACCGCAAATGGTGGCTGCAACCCGGTATCAGCCTGGATCTTGGCTGGGGTAGCCAGACAGACCGTGTAGTAGACTACTGGAAGATAGGACGTAAACGCCGTCCAAACAACGGCAGCACCGAAACAATAAGCACCATTTCCGGGAGAGACTTCAACGTGATCCTCAACCTGCGTCACCCCTTTATTTTTTTAGATGTGCTGAAGTTTGATGATGCCCTGCTCTTAACGCCGTCTGCCGGCTTTATCCTCGGTACAGCGCATTACTACAGTAACATGAAAGGCTTTCAGTACATTTCCCGCTCTCCTAAAATAAAAGACGATATCAAGAAAAGTAAAACCCATCCGCTTGATCCGCTGGGAGAACCGGCAAGCTCCGAATCAGCCGCCAGAACAGGCTTTGAGCCCCGTGCGCTGGATCTTACGCTCAACGTTTCCTATACGATAGGCGATGTTACACTCTCACCCTCCTTCACCATTTTTAAGCCCCTGCAGGGTGAAGACAAAAGCTTCATGAGTTATTTCACCGCACGGGCAAGTTATAGCTTCTGATCACACGTAATTTATTTTTATACTATATTGCGCCCTCTATCTTAGTTTCTAAGAAGTGTAGCACAGATTTTGCTACGCTCATTGTAAACTTATTTGCCATGCGCTATTGAAAAACTGTATAGCATATATCCGGATAACCCGTGCAATCACTGATTCCATGTGGTACTGAAATCGACAATCTGCAATCTGTAAATCAAATAACATTCAGCATGAAATCGCGGGATTCCATGCTGGCCTACTAAAATCAAATAACATCAACATGAAAAAACTGTTTTTTGTAATGGCAGTACTGGGATTGACTGCTTTCTCCTCGGCTCATGCGCAGGACAGGTTACTGAGATTTGGTATCAAAGGCGGCGCCAACCTGGGTAAACTGGATGGTACCGGTTACCAGGACGGTTTTAAACTGGGCTACCACCTCGGCGGCTTTGCACAGGTAAACCTGGTGAAAGGCTTTGGCGTACAGGGTGAGTTGATCTTCTCTTCCACCAAAACAAAAACAACCGACCGGTTCAGTGAGATCTATAACACCGATAACCTGAATGATCCGGATAACAACAACAAAAAGATCAGCCTCAACTACCTGAGCATTCCCATCCTGGCCAACATCAACCTGGGATCTCCCCGCCTGAAACTGCAGGTGGGGCCGCAATTCAGTGCACTGTTAAGCGACAAGAACGCACTGGAAGGATCCAAGGAAGCCTTTAAAGGCGGCGATGTTGCCGGTGTAGCAGGCCTCTGGCTGCAACTGCCTATCGTGAACGTAAGCGCCCGTTACATCATCGGCTTTACAGACGTGAAAAATGCCGGCGATGTTGCCAACTCCAGCAACTGGAAAAACCAGGCTATTCAGCTGGGTGTTGGTGTGACACTTTAAGGTTAAAATTCCAAAAGCCAAATTCCAGATTCCAAATTCCAAATGTGGCGAAGATCGTTGCGAAAGTCTCCGGGGTTTGGAATTTGGAATTTCTTTTTTGGAATTTGGAATTTGGAATTTGTTTTTTCCCTGGCATCAAACTTGAACACTATGTTAGCGTTATTAAAAAAGCAGGCAGACAGCTGTCATCCTGACAAAATGTCTACCTTCATGGAGCTAAACTAACACGATGAACAGATTTTATTTAGGGAACCCGGAAGAAGAGATGGAATTCATGCCTATTATCCCTTTGAATGAAGACGGAGACGGCCAGGAAGATGAAACAATACCTCAGGAGCTTGCCATACTGCCTTTAAGGAACACCGTGCTGTTCCCAGGTGTGGTACTGCCAATCACTGTAGGTAGGGACAAATCGATCAAAGCAGTGAACGATGCTTACCGGACTGACAAATTGATCGGTGTGGTAGCGCAAAAAGACAGTTCTATAGAAGACCCCAATATATCAGATCTTACAGGCGTTGGTACCGTAGCCCGCATCGTTAAGCTGATCAAAATGCCTGACGGGGGCACTACCATCATCATACAAGGCCGCAAACGCTTTAAGATAGATGCCATTACCACAGAAGATCCTTACTTCAAAGCAGGCATCACTATTTTACAGGATGAAGTAACGGATAACGACCAGGAGTTTGATGCCTATATCTCATCCATCAAAGACCTGGCAGGACAGATCATTCAGCTTTCGCCGAACCTGCCGTCAGAAGCCAGCGTTATCCTGAAGAATATTGAGAATGCCTCTTTCCTCGTACACTTTGTGGCGTCTAACCTCAACAGCGAGCTGAAAGACAAGCAGCAGCTGCTGGAGATCAACAACATACGGACCCGCGCAGAAGTGCTGCTGAAACTCCTGCAGGTAGAACTGCAGCTGGCAGAGCTCAAGAACAAGATCACCAACAAGACCAAAGCTGATCTCGATAAACAACAGCGGGAATATTTCCTGCAGCAACAGCTCAAATCCATCAAGGAAGAACTGGGCGGCGATACCAACGACCGCGAGATACGGGAAATGCAGCGTAAAGCAGAACTGAAGAAATGGCCCGAAGCAGCTGCAGAGCTGTTCCGTAAAGGTGTAGAGAAACTGGAGCGCATGCATCCCAGCACGCCGGACTACAGCGTGGTGTACAACCACCTGGACCTCATGCTGGACCTTCCCTGGCTGGATTATACGCAGGACAGCTACGACCTGAAAAAAGCGCAGAAAGTACTGGATCATGATCACTACGGGATGGAAAAGATCAAGGAACGCATCCTTGAATACCTGGCCGTACTGAAGCTGAAAGGCGACATGAAATCGCCCATCCTCTGCTTTGTAGGCCCTCCCGGTATTGGTAAAACCTCCCTGGGCCGTTCTATCGCCAATGCTATCGGCCGCAAATATGTGCGTCTGAGCCTGGGCGGCCTGCATGATGAAAGTGAGATCCGCGGTCACCGCAAAACCTATATCGGGGCGATGCCCGGCCGCATCCTCCAGTCTATCCGCAAGGGGAAATCCTCCAACCCGGTGATGATCCTCGATGAGATAGATAAGATCGGCAACGATTTCAGGGGAGATCCCAGTTCTGCCCTGCTGGAAGTGCTGGATCCTGAGCAGAACAGCACCTTTTACGATAATTACCTGGAGCTGGAATATGACCTCAGCAAGGTTTTGTTCATCGCCACCGCCAATAATATCAATGCGATCAGTCCCGCCCTCCGCGACCGCCTGGAGATCATCGATCTCAGCGGCTACTCCGTAGAAGAGAAGGTGGAAATTGCCAAAAGGCACCTCCTCCCCAAACAGCGGGAAGCGCATGGCCTGAAAGACCTGAAAATGAAATTCAGCGGCCCCGTACTGGAAAGAATGATCCAGCAGTATACCCGTGAAAGCGGTGTGCGCGAGCTGGACAGGCTCCTGGCATCCATTATGCGCTCACTGGCCAAAGATGTGGCACTGGAAAATAAAGTGCCCGATGCTCTGAGCGATGAACTGGTAGAGAAGATCCTGGGTAAGTCACGTTACTCCAATGAATTATATAAAGCGGGCAACCCGGCAGGTGTGGCCGTGGGTCTTGCGTGGACCTATGTAGGAGGCGATATTCTCTTTATCGAAACCAGCCTGAGCGAAGGCAAGGGAGAGCTGCGGCTCACCGGCAACCTGGGCAATGTGATGAAAGAATCCGTATCTACCGCGCTGAGCTATATACAGGCAAATGCCAGTGACTATAAGATCGATCCTAAGTACTTCTCTCACAAAAATGTACACGTTCACGTACCGGAGGGGGCAGTGCCCAAAGACGGTCCCAGTGCAGGTGTTACCATGCTGACCGCCTTAACCTCCGCCTTTACAGGCCGCCGGGTGAAGTCTTACCTGGCGATGACCGGGGAGATCACCCTCCGCGGACAGGTACTGCCGGTGGGAGGGATCAAGGAAAAGATCCTCGCCGCCAAACGAGCCGGTATCAGGGAAGTGATCCTGTGCTGGCAGAACGAGAAAGACATAAAAGATATTAATCCGGACTATATAAAGGGCCTGAAGTTCCATTTTGTGAAAGAAATGAACCAAGTGCTCGATATTGCGTTATTAAAGAAGTAAGTGTTAAGATTGCTGTCAGTCCTGACGGCAACTGATTATACGGTTCACTTCTGAGTAAGTGTTGTTTGGAAGTGAACTTCATGTTGATTGTTTTAAGGGTTCATAAAGCCATTCCTGCTGAACGTTGGAGTGGCTTTATGTTTTTTAGTGGAAGCTTTTGCACAGGTACGCTTTTTGGAGCGTATTTGATGAGTATATAAATTTTTTTGACATGAGAACACATAAGCAGCTAAGCGTGCCGTATAAGAATGACCGCTACGATGTGGACATTTCCGTAGAGCGTGAGGCAAAACAATGCCGTATCAAGGCCAATGTAGTAGGCCATGAGCTGCTGTTCGTTTCTACAGAGGGCGCCTGCGTAGGAGCCCTGTACAAGGAAGAGATCATTGCCGATGGCCTCATCAGGGAAATTGCCAGGAAGATCTGCGAGGAATGTCTATAATTCCGGATTGAAAGTTTAAGGGTTTGAGGGTTTGAAAGTTGAACGTGTCCAATTACTTGTGACCCCTTCAAATTTTCAAACCCTCAAACTTTGAACCCTCAAACGCTTAAACTTTCAAACTTTCAGTATTTTGTGCCCCGATGTCAAAACGCTGTTCCCTGTTCATCGCTTGTATCCTATGTATTCAATCCCTGACAGCACAGGTGCTGGGTGGTAAAAGCGTATTTCCCTTTCTTGACCTGCCCGCCGCGCCCCAGTTAACCGCCCTCGGGGGCATGAACGTTAGCCAGCAGACAGAAGACATTTCATTGGCTACTGTAAGTCCCGCCTTACTCCGGCCCTCCATGCATGGACATTTACAGGCAAACTATACCAGCTATGTGGCAGATGTGCGCTACGGGCACGTGATGTTCGGGTACCATGCGGAGCGGCTGCAAACCACTTTTGCGGGAAGCGTGCAGTACGTGAATTACGGCAGTATGGCGCAGACAGATGCCGCCGGTAATGTGCAGGGCACTTTTTCGCCCCGCGATATTGCCTGGCAGCTCACCGCCTCCAGGCGCTACCTTGAAAGATGGTATTACGGTATCTCCCTTAAATTCATCCATTCCCGCTACCAGCCCTACAGCTCCACGGGTATTGCGGCAGATGTAGGCATCGCCTACCAGGACACCACCCGGCAGCTACAGATAGGACTGGCGGCCCGCAACATGGGGGCCCAGTTGCGTACGTACGTTAACGGTAACCGCGAGCCGTTGCCCTTTGATCTGCAGGTGGGCATCTCCAAACGCCTGCAGCATCTGCCCCTGCAATTGTCAGCCACCATCCATCACCTGTACCAGTTTGATATCCGTTATGCAGATCCTGCCCTGGAAGAGGGGAGTCTTATTTCCGATGGGGATACCGTGCACACCGGCAGTAAGGCCTTTGATAAGCTGTTCAGGCATTTTGTGCTGGCCGCCCAATGGGAGATAGGCCGTTATGTGGAACTGACCCTGGCCTACAACCATTTACGGCGTCAGGAATTGGCGTGGTCAGGACAAACAGGATTGAGCGGTTTTTCTGCCGGGGTAGGGGTGATTACCCGTAAGCTGCAGCTGCGCTATGCCCGGGCCTGGTACCAGCGGGCGGCCGCCTTTAACCAGCTGGGCATCAACCTGCCGCTACAGCAATGGGGCATGCTGGTGAGGGATTAAGGACTGATACAATTTAAACCGGCATCAAGTCCACCTCATGTCCACCTCAAGTGCAGCTCACCTTCAGTTCTACAAGGCTTTTCCTGGCCGTTTACAGGTGAAACAGACTTAGGGTTAATTTAGTACCAGTATCGTAAGTGCTTAGTGGGTACTTAGTAAGTGCTTAGTAAGTTCTTAGTAAGTGCTTAGTAGTCGCTTAGCGGGGATTTACTCCAGGCGTTCTCCGTATGCTTTTGGTGTGCTGTCCGTATGCAGGGCATACCTCACCCATATGACACGCTTATTAAAAAGCGCATGCAATCCGGGGTAAAAGCATATAAGCTTAGTCTACCAGCTGCCGTTTATACTGCTGGATGGTGTTTTCCAGTCCCAGGTAAAGCGCATCGCATACCAGGGCATGGCCAATAGACACTTCTTTCAGTTGGGGAATATGCAGTTTAAAGAAGCGCAGGTTCTCCAGGTTCAGGTCGTGCCCGGCGTTGAGGTCCAGCCCGATGGCTGTTGCTTCCCTGGCCGTATTCTTATAGTCATTGAACAGCTGCAGGTTCTGCGGTTGGGTACGGGCCCTGGTGTATTCTTCGGCGTAGGGACCGGTGTACAGCTCTATACGGTCGGCTCCGGCTGTTTTGGCGCCTTCCACCTTATCCACTTCGGCGTTCAGGAAGATAGACACCCGGATCCCGGCTGCTTTCAGCTGGCCGATCACTTCTTTGAGGAAAGACTGGTGTTGGATGGTATCCCACCCGGTATTGGAGGTAATGGCATCCGGTGGGTCTGGTACCAGGGTAGCCTGATCTGGTTTTACGGCCAGTACCAGGTCCATAAATTCTTTGGAAGGATAACCTTCTATATTGAATTCTGTGGTAACAAGCGGTTTAAGGTCCCACACATCCTGGTAGCGTATATGCCGCTGATCAGGGCGGGGATGTACGGTAATACCTTCTGCGCCAAAACGCTCACAGTCCTGTGCAACCTTTAATATATCCGGGAGATTGCCGCCCCGTGCATTGCGCAGGGTGGCAAACTTGTTGATGTTAACACTTAACTTGGTCATAAGATAAAGATAACTAACAATGAATAATTAATAATTAATAATTGCGGAGCGAATGTCATACATCATGAAGATGTTGTGCTTCTTAAAATGTCACTGCGTCCCCTAAACTAATAATCGTAAAGCTCGTGCCTTTTACGTCACTCGCCTTACGATTATTAATTATTAACGCTTAATGATTATGCTACTAGTAGCGGTAGTAATCCGGTTTGTACGGACCCGCTACCGGGATACCCAGGTATTCTGATTGTACGCTGGAGAGTTCATCCAGTTCCACACCGATTTTCTTCAGGTGCAGGCGGGCTACTTTCTCATCCAGGTGTTTGGGCAGCACGTATACTTTGTTCTCGTAGTTGGCGCTGTTGGTCCACAGTTCCAGCTGGGCCAGTACCTGGTTGGTGAAAGAGTTACTCATCACGAAAGAAGGGTGACCGGTAGCGCAACCCAGGTTCACCAGGCGGCCTTCAGCCAGCAGGATGATATCTTTACCGTCGATGGTATATTTATCTACCTGGGGCTTGATCTCCACTTTGGTATTACCATAGTTTTTGTTCAGCCAGGCAACGTCTATCTCGATATCGAAGTGACCGATGTTGGAAACGATACACTTGTCTTTCATCAGTTTGAAATGTTCTCCGGTGATGATGTCACGGCAACCGGTTGTCGTTACTACGATGTCGGCTTCCTTGATGGCATCCACCATCTTTTTCACTTCATAACCTTCCATAGCAGCCTGCAGTGCGCAGATCGGGTCTATTTCAGTAACGATCACACGGGCGCCTGCACCTCTCAGTGATTCTGCAGAGCCTTTGCCCACATCACCAAAACCTGCTACTACGGCAACTTTACCGGCAATCATTACATCAGTGGCGCGGCGGATGGCATCCACACAGGATTCGCGGCAGCCGTATTTGTTATCAAATTTTGATTTGGTAACAGAGTCGTTGATGTTGATAGCGGGTAAAGGCAGGGTGCCTTTCTGCATACGATCATACAGGCGGTGAACGCCGGTAGTGGTTTCTTCGCTCAATCCTTTGATATGCTGAATCAGTTCGGTATAAACGTCGAGTACCATGTTGGTAAGGTCGCCACCATCGTCCAGGATCATGTTCAGCGGACGATCAGGGCTGCCAAAGAACAGGGTCTGCTCAATACACCAGTCAAATTCCTCGGCATTCATGCCTTTCCATGCAAACACGGGGATACCGGCAGCAGCAATAGCAGCGGCAGCATGATCCTGTGTAGAGAATATATTACAGGAGCTCCAGCGTACTTCAGCGCCCAGGTGTACCAGGGTTTCGATCAGTACGGCGGTCTGGATGGTCATGTGGAGGCAGCCGGCAATGCGTGCGCCTTTCAGCGGCTTGCTGGCGCCATATTCTTCCCTCAGGGACATCAGACCCGGCATCTCTGCTTCTGCCAGCTCTATTTCCTTCCGGCCCCATTCGGCCAAAGACATATCTTTTACCTTATATTTAAGGCTAAAGTCAATGTTGGATTTAGCGATTGTTGACATGTTACTATCTTATTTTTCGCAAATCTACCTTTATTTTAGGTTACCTGCCAATACTCAGTAGAAAAATCCACTTTATCGTATTCCCGTAGTGATTTGTTCTAAGCCCGAGGGGTTTTCCACATTTTATCCGAAAAATAATCTGTAAAGAATGAAGACTGTAGCGCGTGTGCCATAGGGTATCATTTGTTACCGGGTTGTTAACATAGTGTGGATAAATTAAATTTAATTGCAATAATATATTTATTTTATATAAATTCGTGTATTATATAATATGACGAAGGTCTTATCTATCGGCACAATGCAGCTTCCACGAAGGCACAAAGTGCTGATGTATAAGGCCTACCTGCAACTGGACCGGAACAAGGTGAACAAAAGAAAGGATGTTTGGAGCATGTAAACGCTCGCTATAATTAATCTGTTGGATCTTAAAATATAGATGCATAAATAGAAATTTACGCACAATTATGTCAGTTTTTTCCTATACCGTACCAAGCAAAGACCGCGGTGTCTTTTGCAAAGCCGTATCCCGGCTGCAAAAGTGCCTGGTTCTGATACTGTTGTTATTTACTGGCAGTAGCGTAAGTGCCCAGGTAGTAGAAACGATCAACGAAACCGGCGGCTCCGCATCCGATCCGGGCCTGAAGATTGAAATACTGGCAGATGGTTCCCAGCGTGTTTATAAGAACGGATACAGCCAGACCTTTGAAGGTACAGAGGCCCCCCGCGGCCTTACCACTTATATAGGGCTGAACAATACCTATCTTGACAGTACCCGGAGGGTGAATAAAGTGAACTGGAGCTTTATCTCGCCAAAAAGGGGAGACGGAACGGTGATGTCTCCCTGGCGCGTTCAGCTGGTAGGAAATGTGCTAAACTATGTATCAACTATTTATGGCAGATCAGAGAAAATAACGGTGCTGTGCGATATCTCCTATGTAAAAGATCAGGCCTATTTTATAATGGACTACACCGTTGCAGCGCAGGGCGATACATTGACCACCAAAGGCCACCTGTACCTTGCCGAATATGCAGCGCTTGATGCTACCACGGGCGACTGGATCAATAACGCCGCCTGCTCAAAAGGTATCGGTCCTGATGTACCGCCCTACACCTCGGTATCCCTGTTCCGGGATGATGCCTGTGGTACCTATAATCCCAACCGCTCTCACGTGCTCCGGATGAAAAAAGGATTCTCTTCCTTCCTGGCCACCGATGCAGCGGGCATGATCGTTAATATCCCGGAAAGCTGCTGGCTCACCAATATATATAATACCAACTACGACGGAACGCCAAATGGTATGATCGTACATACGTCATTTGGAGATATTTACGGCGGCAGCGCCACCAGTCTTTCCAAAACGGCAAAGGTCTTCTCTGCCCGGATATTGTCTGGCTATGGCAATTCTTATACAGATTTTGACGCCATTTCAGATATAGATTCCATTGCGCCGGCTACAGACCGTCAGCTGAATGTGGAGTTTGAAAGTCCCGCCGTTACTGCGGACGAAGGCAGTGATCGTCACAGCGCCACCGGTCTGAGACTGAAAGTATACAATAAAGCGAACTCAAAGAATATCGTACTTACCTACCCGTTATATGTGCCCCTGAAAGCCACGCCTTCGGGCGCTAACCCGGCGGTGCCAGGAGTAGATTACGAATGTAAACGCGGTATATTGATCCCTGCAGGAACTTACAGGAACACCCCCACGCTGATCGATGTTGATTCTGCCATCATGATATTGGGTAACAGCGTGGTGCAGAGCAACCGTACCGTTACTTTTACGCTGGACAATACGGTAGAGAACCTCCTGCTAAGCGTAAACAGCACGGCCAACCTCTGTTCTTACACTATCCGCGATGATGAAGATGTTTCCCTGACCTTTACTGCGCCCACCAGCCTGGATGAAGGCCAGAGCACCAACGCTACCATCAGCCTGCCTGCCGGTGTGATGGCCGCGTCAGATATTACTATTACGATCACACGTAAATCCAATTCCACTACCGGCTCCGGAGATGTAACATTCCCCTCCACTGTGGTGATCAGGGAAAATACCAATTCCGTTACCTTTAATATACAAGCCACCGGCGATAAGATACTTGAATATGAAGAGCTGCTTGATCTGCAGGCGGATGCAGATGTGATGGGCATGCATAAAACCGTGAGCGCCGCTATCAGCATCATAGACAAGACCTATGACGATCCCGCCAATCGGGTGATCAGCATGCGCCCGGTACCTGGGGTAACCGTAGGTGAACCTTATAACGGTGGCCTGCAGTTCAGTCTGCCGCCCGGTGTTACTACCGAAATACCAATTAAGATACAGCTGGGCATGCTGCAGAACGATCCTGCCTCTACGGCTTCCGTAGACGACTACACGCTGGACAGCATTGCTTTCCAGATCACCAGCGGTAATCTTACTACTATACCGTTCACAGTAATAGATGATAACCTGTCAGAAGGTACAGAGAAACTGCACGTAACGGCGGTAGTAACGGATAATGTTCCGCGTACCTATGAATTCCCGCCCTATGATATATTAATACTGGACGATGATGCCAATACCCTGAAGATAACTGCTTCTGCACCATACCTGATGGAAGGAGGCGCCCCGGTGATCTTTACAGTGGCGCTGCCTCCGGGCACCAATGCCAGCAATGATATTCCGCTGGCCATTGTTCCGGGCGGTACTTCTGAAGCAATTGACTATACCGAACTGCCCGAAGCAGCTTTCTTCAAGATCTCTGCAGGTACCAACAGTTCTACCTTTACCCTCAGCGCCCTGCTGGATAGCCTGGTAGAAGGTGATGAAACACTGGTACTCGCTGGCGGCTCACTGGATTATAATATTATACCGTTCACCATCAACATCAAAGATTCTACGGTGAACATCCCTGCCAACCGCAAGCTCCAGATGAGCATTGTTGGCGGTGGCGGTATCAACGAAGGTGACTCGGTAGCCATGAAAGTAGGGTTTATTAACCCCAACATCATGGCAGGAAGGCCCATCGCGGTGACTATCACCCGGAATGCAACTTCTGCAGCCAGCGCTGCGGATCTTGGCTTCGCTTCCACCACCATTACTATTCCCGCAGGTGAGCGTGAGATCACGGTTAACAAATACCTGGCCGCACAATCAGACCAGGTGCTTGAAAATACGGAAGCCTTTACGCTCAGCGGTGCAACTTCAGATATACCGGGACTCACCTTTACACAAGTGAGCGATAGTATCCTGGATGTTACCGGGAAGAACCCGGCTAATAAGGTGATCACGATCACTACACAACCTGGTCCGCTGACAGAGAACACCGCATATAATGTAACCTTTAGTCTGCCGGCTGGCATTACCACAGAGGTGCCCATCAATATCACACCGCAAACAGGCGCCGGGTCTACTGCAGTAAATGCAGACTATACCTTTGATCCTGTACCGCAGCTCAATAACAATAATGCCGCTGTTACCGGTGTTATTCACATTGCTGCAGACGGTCTGCTGGAACCCGATGAAACGCTGGTAATCAATGCCACCGCTACCGGTTTGCCGGGTGTTACATTTGCACCGGCTACCGTTACGCTGAAAGACCAGGATTATGTGGTGGGTATGCCGCTGACCATCAGCGCTGATACTACCTTTATTACAGAAGGCAGCAGCACCGGTGCTATGGTGACCATCGCACTGCCCGCAGGTAAGGTGACCAGCTATGATATCCCTGTTACCATTACAAAAGATGCGGCATCGGTAGCTACCAATGCAGAACATACAGGCTTGCCCGTTACCGTTATCATCAAAGCAGGTTCCGGATCTGTAAACTTCCCGGCGCCTATCCGTGCCAACACCGATAACCTGCTGGAAGAGAACGAAAGCCTGATCATCAATGCCAGTGCTACCGGGTTTACAGGCGGCTCACTGTCGCTCACTATCAGGGACGGCAGCAACCCGAAAGTAACCCTGCAGCCACAGCCATTCTCCGCAGGTAATACTGTTGAAGAAGGAAATACCTACACCGTGCGTATCGCCCTGCCAGCAGGTATTACACCTTACAAGCCCTTTAATGTAACCGTGACAGCCGGTAGCGCTTCTACCGCCGCCACTACCGATTACAGCGGATTGCCCACCACTGTTACCATCAACCCGGGTGAAAACTTTAAGGATATTACCATCAATGCACTCAATGATAATATTATAGAAGCGGCAGAGCTGCTGCGCCTGAAAGCGGCGGTTACCGGTTTCGCCGGCATCACTGCAGACAGCCTCAGCGTAACGATAGACGACCTTACAGGTAAAGATCCTGCCAACCGCCAGCTGCGTGTAGCCATTGACTCTGCTACACTGCATGAAGGCAACAGCTCAAGGGTGATCATCGGCTTTGTAAAACCAGGTATCACGTCTGCGGCAAGCATTACACTCACCATTGCCCCGGATGCTGCTTTCACCGGCGCTGCGGCTGACTTTAGCGGACTGCCCGCCTCCGTGACCATCCCCGCGGGTACCAACGAGTTAACACATACCATACAAATAGTGAGTGATAACCTGGCAGAAGGTACCGAGATACTGAAACTGAATACTACTGTTACTGCAGGCTATACCGTTGTTGCGCCGGCCAATATCACCATCCCGGAAGCACCGCTGCAGATCACTGCCGTGAAAACGGCAGACGCTGCAGAACCGGCTACCAATGGTGGCTTTAATATCAGTCTGCCGGGCGGACTTGTTGCTGCTGCAGACATCAATGTTACTTTAACGATCGGCGGAACAGCCAGCGCTGCAGACTGGACCACCGTGGGAACTACCGCCGTTATCAAAGCAGGCACCAACAGCATTGCAATACCGGTGAAAGTGATAGATGATAAATTACTGGAAGGAAACGAGACCGTAACCCTCAGCCTGCAGCAGGCGCGTATGCCAAGAGGCAGCGCCACGGTTACTTTCCCGGTGAATAGCACCACACTCACCGTTAACATCGTTGATGATGATATAAACGCCGCCGGCCGTGCAATGATGGTGGAAAAACTCAATGATGCCAGTGAGCCTTCAACGGCGGGTGTCTTCCGCATACGCTTCACTGATCCGGCCCTCACCGTGTTGAGAGATGTCCACGTGAACTACAATGTAGGTGGTTCTGCTACCCCCGGTGTTGACTATACGCCGGTGTCCGGATCGCTTACCATACCCGCCGGACAAAACGGAGTGTCTGTGAACGTGACGCCGGTAGATGATATCCTGGTAGAAGGCACAGAAACGGTAGATATTGAGATCAGCAACGTTAGCAGCACCATGACAGGTGTTACCTGGCCGCTGTCTTCCAACCCGCGTGTATCTATCCCGCTGAATGATAACGACAGCATGAAGCTGAGCCTCTTTGCAGATGCGGCCGCCATTATGGAGGGAGGCAACATTGGGATGACGCTTAAATCATCCGCAGCGAATAAGGCAGATGTTACCGTCGGACTGAAAGTAGTATATGATCAGGCAAGGAGTATTACCACCAGCCTGGGACCCGTTAACAAGATCGGTGATACACTGACAGCAGTACTGCCTGCCGGTACTACAGAATATACTTTCAATATTGCTACCATTGACAACGTGACAAATGACGATGAAGGGTTTGTATTCCTGCAGGTGATCCCTGATGCGGTGCACCCGGAAAACCCGGTTTACTGGCCAGCCCTCGCTTCCGATGTGAACGTAGTGGTAGGAGAGGACGACTCTCTGAAGGTCTCCTTCAAAGATGCGGTATATACCGTGAATGAAGGTAACCGCAAAGGAGAGTTTGCGATGACGCTGGAAGTACAGCTCAGCAGGGCCAGCTCGCGTCATATAACCCTGCCTTACAGCTTCCCTGACCTTGGCAACAAGGTAACCTTCCTGGGCAAGGCAACACCCGGTGTTGACTTTGACAGCAGCAGGAAGCCGATCGAGATAGAGCCCGGTCAGCTGAGCGGTGCAATGACAATAGAGATCTATGGCGACAGCTCCTTTGAAAGGAACGACACTTTTGCCATCAAGCTGCTGCCACCGGTAGTAACATCCAACCAGAACCTGCCTGTTACCATGGCGCCCGATTCGGTGCTGGGCATCATCTTCAACGATGATCCTTTCTGTCCCACCTGCGATTCTGATGGCGATGGCATCCTGGATGGCGAGGAAGATACCAACGGCAACGGTGATCCGCTGGATGATGATGCCGATGGCGATGGCATACCTAACTACCTCGATGATGATTCTGATAACGATGGCGTACCGGACGCAATAGAAGGCTGGATCACTGACGGGCGCTGGGTAAATAACAACAGCGGCAAGATACGGGTGCATCCTGCTATCTCGCCCAATGGAGACGGTATGGGCAATGATGCCATGTACATTGAGAACATTGAGAAGTATGAACGTAATGAAGTGGTGATCTTTAACAGGTGGGGAGGTACAGTATTCAAGACATCCAACTATAATAATACTGACAATAACTTCAAAGGCCTTAATAATGCAGGCAAGGAAGTGACAGACGGTTCCTATTTCTATCGTATCCAGGTATGGGATAGCGCCGGTAAGCAGGAGCAATATGTTGGGTTCATAGTGGTAAAACGGAAATAGACGAACATGGAGAAAATGCTGATCATAGATACACGGAAGCGCTGCCTGAAACTACTGGCGGCGCTGTTGCTGGGAACGGCCTGTTATCTTCCTGCCCGCGCCCAGCAGGATCCTATCTACTCCCAGTATGCAATGAACGGTATGCTGATCAATCCTGCTTATCCCAGTATTGACCAGGCGGCCAGCATGACTTTGATAGGCCGTAACCAATGGGTAGGAGTGGATGGCGCGCCTAAAACAGCTTCTTTCACATTCTATACGCCCTTTAAGGAAACCAATACCAGTGTGGGCTTTTCTGCCATGAATGAAAAGATCACCGTACAGTCGCGTACGGCGCTTAACTTTCATATATCGCAGCGTGTAGACCTTAACGAGACCCTGCGCCTGGCGCTGGGCCTGAAGGTAGGCATGTCGCAGTTCAGGGAGAATAACACCGCCCTTACTACTACAGACCCGATCTTCGCACAGAATGAAAGCTACTTCAAATCAGAAGTAGGCTTTGGTTTTGCGCTGTTTGCAGAAAATTTCTACGTTGGACTTTCGTCTCCCACCTTCCAGAGTTTTGATGTAGGGAACAAGGTGAACAAGATCGTTTACAACACGCATTATTACCTGACCGCCGGTTACCTGTTTGATGCCGGGGAGAATACGAAGGTCAAGCCTAACCTGGTAGTGCGTAAAGTGAAAGGATCGCCGCTGGGTATTGATTTCAATACCAGTGTGCTGATCAAGGAACTGGTATGGCTGGGCGCCTCCTGGAGGTCTGAAAAGAGCATTGGCGGACTGGTACAGGTACAGGTTTCAAAGAATTTTATGGTAGGCTATTCATACGATACGCCTATGTCGTCCAACCTCAAAGGCGCTCAGTCGGTTTCGCATGAGGTCATGATCAACTACCGTTTCCAGTGGTCAAACACCGAACGTGAGTTGGAGCCGCGCTATTTTTAAGCCGGCCATCTGCCTGTATTTACGCAGCCCATTAATTAATATGCACCTGTTTTTAACGAAAAGTTCTCACATACTTGCCTTGTGAGAACTTTTTCATTATGTATTAGCTACTAACAGATAGCTGCTTGGAAATCTTTAGAAAAAGTTGCGGCAAACTAAATCCGGGCGGATAGCATTGTCGTAAATACTAATATAAACGGTAGGCTTATTACCGTATACACTTACAGAGCATCGAAAACATAAATGAAGTTGTGTCTTTTTAATGGTTAACATGGGAAACAGCCTGGTATTTCTTACCAGGCTGCTTATTTTATGCCTATAGTGTTTTCTGCATCACATAGTCGTTCATCAGATAGCCCTGACCTATATCCGTATCTTTCTCTTTCACCACCACGAATCCCTGCTTTTCGTAGAAATGGCGGGCTTTGTTATGCCGGTTCACATCCAGCTCCAGTATATGGCCCTGCTGCGCTTTTACACGCGTTATTACGGCATTTATCAGGAATTTACCAACGCCCTTTCCCTGGTAGCCGCCATCCAGGTAGATCTTATGCAGTTTATAAATGCCAGCTGCATCGGTAGTGCTGTAAGCCGCAAACCCGATAGCTGTTGTACCATCATACAACAGTATAAACTGATGTTCCAGCGCCTCCATCTGCCTTCGAAGCGAAGCCGTGCTATACATCAGATCGATCATGTAATCTATCTGCTCCGCAGACAATATATGTTGATACGTTGGCCGCCATATCCTCTCCGTGAGTTCCTGTATGAGTGTGATGTCTGTTGTTGTCGCTTCTCTTATTGTCAGGTCCATGCTTTGTAGCGTTAAGAATTAAAAATTAATAATTAAGCGTTGCGGCTTTGGGACAGTCCAGGTTAGCCCCTCGTCCCACTATTATTAATTATTCCTTATTAATTACCGGTTTTTTCGTGCCTCCAGAAACGCTTCAAGGCCCTCCCTGCTAAAGCTGCTCAGGTTGCGTTCCTTTGTAAGGCCGCCTTTGCGGGCTGCCAGGGTACCGTAGCAGGTATCGGCAAAGCCGTCTATGCTGTGTGCATCGGGGTCGATGGAGATGAGCGCATGTTTTTCCAGCGCGTAAGGCAACCATTGCCAGTCTATATCCAGGCGGCGGGGGTGGGCGTTTAATTCTATCACCACGCCGTGGGCAACGCAGGCATCGATGATCTGCTGGTGGTTTACCGGGTAGCCGTTACGGCTCAGCAGCAGGCGGCCGGTCATATGCCCCAGTATGGTAGTATAGGGGTTGCTGATAGCTTTGAGTAAACGGGCCATTGCTTTTTCTTCCGTCATTTTCAGGTTGGAGTGCACAGAAGCGATTACGAGGTCAAATGTGGCCAGCACTTCGTCGGGGTAGTCCAGGCTTCCATCGTTCAGGATATCGGCCTCTATGCTCTTAAAAATGCGGAAAGGCGCAAGTTTTTTATTCAGTTCATCGATCTGTGCATGCTGTTCCTGTACACGTTCAATACTGAGACCATTGGCGTAGAAGGCGGAGCGGGAGTGATCGCTGATCACCAGGTATTCCAGTCCCTGTGCTTTAGCTGCCAGGGCCATGGCTTCCAGGCTGTGCAGACCATCGCTCCACTGGCTGTGCGAGTGGATAATGCCTTTGATGTCTTCGGGCTTGATCAGTTGGGGTAGCTGTTTCCGCCGGGCCAGGTCAATGGACAGTCCGCCGTTGCGCATACAGGGCTCAATGTAATCCAGTCCGGCTTTTTCAAAGATATCCGTCTCCGTTTTACTGCCTTCGAGGAAGGTGGCTGCGTTGCCGCCGGCGTCAAGGTGTTCAAGAAAATCAGGATCTGCGGTGGTGACAAACAGCGTTCTGGCAAAGTCATTGGGTTGGCAGGGATAGATACGGATCTTCACCAGTTGTTCGTGTTGCCATAGCTGTGACTCCGTGGTAGCTTCCAGCAGTTTGAATGCGGGTATTGCTTCCAGGTGTTGCTGGATGGTGGAGGCTGCGGCGCCGGCTACCAGCGCTATTTCATCGATGATTATTTCTGTGCGGCGAATGTGCCCGGTCAATGAAACCGGTGCGGGGGCTAAAGCCTGCTGCAGGCGTTTTTCCAGGTCCTGCGCCAGGCTGGCTACTTCTGCGTAGAGAAACCTTTCGCGGTTGGAGAAGTAGAACTCTATGCTTTGCTGTACGCTGTCCTGTGTTTTCTGTCCGAATCCTTTCAGCAGCATCAGGCGGTTTTCATTACAGGCGTAGAGCAGCTCACCCAGGTTTTCCACCTCGAGTTCTTTCCAGATGGCAGCTATTTTCCTGGGTCCCAGGCCTTTTATTTTCAGCATTTCAAGGATACCCGGCGGCGTTTTGGCTACAAAGGTTTCCAGCAGGGATAATCGGCCGGTCAGCAGCATCTCCTGGATGGCTTTGCTGGTGGAGCTGCCAATACCTTTTATGCGGCCTATCTCTTCGGCGGGTGTGTCTTTCAGCTGCAGTGGCAGCTTTTCGATGGTGAAGGCGGCAGTGGCAAATGATTTGGCTTTAAAGCTGTCCTCACCGTGGATGTCCATCAGTTTGGACAGGAGGGAGAAGTTATCGGCTATGCTGTAGTTATCCATAAATGGGCTTTTGGCTAAGAACCGCAAGCTAATAAGATTTATGGTTTTCGATAACACCAGGTGGGGCAGGGGCAAAAAAAAGATCCCGGCATTGTGTGCCGGGATCTTTATTCTACAAGTTGTAAATCCGATCTTACAGTGCAGCCGGAGTGGAAGGTGCTGAAGGAGAAGGAGATGCAGGAGAAGATTTCTTCTTGGCAGCAGCTTTCTTCTTAGGCGCAGCTTTCTTGGCAGCGGCTTTCTTCTTAGGAGCAGCCTTCTTGGCAGCAGCTTTCTTTTTAGGAGCAGCTTTCTTAGCAGCAGCTTTCTTTTTAGGAGCGGCTTTCTTAGCAGCAGCTTTCTTTTTAGGAGCGGCTTTCTTAGCAGCAGCTTTCTTTTTAGGAGCAGCTTTTTTAGGAGCAGCTTTTTTAGCAGCAGCTTTCTTTTTAGGCGCAGCTTTCTTAGCAGCAGCTTTTTTCTTAGGCGCTGCTTTTTTAGCAGCTTTTTTAATTGTTGCCATTGTTTTTTGAATTTGGGTTAGTAAATGAAAAATTGGGTATTAAAAAAAACTTTATGGCAATCACCGTATTACAGGCCTTTCACCTGCGCGGTGGTGTCAAATTAAATGCTCTTAACGGAAACGTAGGTTTTATTCTCACGTCCTTTACGGAATTCAACTACACCATCAGCAGTGGCAAAAATTGTAAAATCTTTACCAAGGCCTACGTTCTGACCAGGATGGTATACGGTACCCCTCTGGCGGATAATTATGTTACCGGCAATAGCAGGTTGCCCACCGAAAATCTTTACTCCCAGCCTTTTGCTTTGGGAATCGCGGCCGTTCTTAACGCTACCTTCACCTTTTTTGTGTGCCATTCTATTCTAGAGTTTATACTTTTAAGAAATTAAGCAATATCATTGATCTTGATCTTCGTAAAGTGTGCGCGATGACCGATTTTCTTTCTGAAGCCTTTTCTTCTCTTCATCTTGAAAGCGATCACTTTATCACCCTGTACATGGCCAAGGATCTCTGCTTTTACCACTGATTTTACATCAGTACCTATTGTCAGCGCGCCAGCGTTATCTGTTAACAGCACTTCAGAGAATTCAACTTTGTCGCCAACGTTACCCTCTAACTGCTGTACGAAGATTTCCTGGTCTTTTTGCACTTTAAATTGCTGACCTGCGATTTTTACAACTGCAAACATAGTTATCCAAAAATAATTTCCTGCAAAAGTACCACTTGTTTTCTAAATGACAAACTTTTCTGCTTTTTTTTAGTATTGCTAAATTAAAAGCAAATCGCAACATATAAGCTAATGACCCTAATTGAGAAAGAGCTTATTCTTTTCAAAGATACGTTTTTTTTGATTATAGACCATAGTCCCTGGTCCACCGTCCATAACCCCGGTCTGCAGAATAGTTTCTGAACGGGCTTTCCCGCCTCAGGTGACAGGCTGTGGACTATGGACTATCGACCATGGTCCGGATCACTGTTAATAAAAACCGTTATCTTGCCCCTGCAATTTTTATACTTTTGTCATTTCAATAATGGACTATTTTCATTTTTAAACTATAGGGCATGAAGTTTAAGTCACTACTTGCCAAACCATTTGCTTCCATTGTTAACGGCAGGATCAGGAAGGAGATGCAAAGGGCGGTAGAAGACCAGGAGAGTATCCTGGAGGATTTGATAAAAACAGGCAGAAAAACGGATTTTGGCAAAGACCACAAGTTTGACGCCGTCCAGACATATAACGATTTTAAAGCGGCTGTTCCCATCCGGGACTATGAGCAGTTCAAGCCATATATTAATAAGATAAAGGAAGGAAGGCATAACGTGCTCTGGAAAGGCCAGCCAATATACCTTGCCAAAACTTCCGGCACTACCAGCGGTATTAAATATATACCCATCAGCAAAGATTCCATTTCCAATCATATCGATACCGCCCGTAACGCCCTGCTGATGTACATGGCGGAAACCGGTAATACGGCCTTTGCCGACGGTAAGCTGATCTTTCTCTCCGGCTCTCCTGAACTGGAGCGGGTAGGCGGCATCCCTACCGGCCGGCTGAGCGGTATAGTGAACCACCACGTTCCGGGCTACCTGCGCACCAACCAGCTGCCCACCTACGAAACCAATTGTATCGAAGACTGGGAGACCAAGCTTGACAAGATAGTGGATGAGACCATTAAACAGGACATGACCCTGATCAGCGGTATTCCGCCATGGGTGCAGATGTACTTTGACCGGCTCACTGAACGCAGCGGAAAATCTGTGGGAGAGCTGTTCAAAAACCTGGACCTGCTGGTGTACGGCGGTGTAAACTTTGAGCCCTACCGCGCCAAGCTGATGGAATCCATCGGCAGACCGATACACACCATCGAAACCTTCCCGGCATCAGAGGGCTTCATCGCCTTCCAGGATACACAGGGACAGGAAGGCCTGCTGCTGAATACCAATTCCGGTATATTTTTCGAATTCGTTCCCGCACAGGAGATTTTTTCCGAAAACCCCACCCGCCTCTCGCTCAGGGAAGTGGAGCTGGGCGTGAACTATGCCCTGATCATCAATAGCAATGCGGGTTTGTGGGGTTATAATATTGGCGATACCGTTAAATTCGTGTCGCTGAACCCTTACCGGCTGGTAGTAACGGGCCGCATAAAGCATTTTATATCCGCCTTTGGCGAGCACGTGATCGGAGAGGAGGTAGAGTACAGCCTGATGAAAGTAGCAGCGGAAGAACAGGTACGGATCACCGAATTTACAGTGGCGCCTATGGTACAAACCAATGGAGAACTGCCTTACCATGAGTGGTTCATCGAGTTTGAAACCATGCCGGCTGATTTGTCTACCTTTGCAGCCAAGGTAGATCATCACCTCAGGCAAAAGAACATTTATTATAATGATCTGCTGACAGGTAATATATTACAACCCCTGAAGATCAGGCCTATCCGCCGGCAGGGATTTATAGATTTTATGAAATCCATCGGTAAGCTGGGCGGACAGAATAAAGTACCCCGTTTAAGCAACGACAGAACGCTGGCAGAACAGCTGATGCAATATCTTCAGTGACAAAAGATTGCAAAACATTTAACAGTAGCCATGCAATCTTAAATCAGTGATAATTGATATTATTGTACAATGACTAAGAAGAACATAGCCATATTTGGCTCCACCGGTTCCATTGGTATACAGGCATTGGACGTGATAGCCGCACATCCTGACAAGTTCAGGGTAGAGGTGCTGACCGCCCGCCAGAATGCAGACCTGCTGATAGAGCAGGCCCTGAAATTCAGGCCTAATGCCGTGGTAATAGCCGACGAAGGCAAGTATGAAAACGTAAAGAACGTATTATTCGACAAAGGGATCAAGGTATTTGCCGGTAGCCGCGCCATGGTAGAGGTGGCTGCCTGGGATAATATAGATATAATGCTGGCCGCCATCATGGGCTTCGCTGGCCTGGCCCCCACCTTATCTGCTATTGAGCACGGTACCCCTGTGGCACTGGCCAATAAAGAGACCCTGGTAGTGGCCGGAGATATCGTAATGGCCGCCGCCAGGAAAAGGAATGTACCCGTTATCCCGGTAGATTCCGAACATTCGGCTATCTTCCAATGCCTGCAGGGCGAACGCGCCAGCCAGGTGGAAAAGGTGATCCTCACCGCTTCCGGCGGGCCCTTCCTGGGTAAGAAGCCCAATTTCCTTATCAATGTAAAGAAAGATCATGCCCTGCAGCATCCTAACTGGAGCATGGGCGCCAAAATAACCATCGACTCTGCCACCCTGATGAATAAAGGGCTGGAAATGATCGAGGCGCGCTGGCTGTTTGACCTGGAACCTGACCAGATCGAGGTAGTGATCCATCCGCAATCCATCTTACATTCGCTGGTGCAGTTCAACGACGGCTCTATCAAGGCACAGATGGGCCTGCCGGATATGAAACTGCCTATACAATATGCGCTGGGGTATCCGGATCGCCTGTCCAACGATTTCCCGAGGTTCTCATTCAAAAACTACCCTTCCCTCACTTTTGAGCAGCCAGATGTTAAAACTTTCCGTAACCTTGCTGTAGCCATAGAAGCACTCAGAAAGGGCGGCAACGCGGCCTGTGTGCTGAATGCGGCTAATGAAGAAGTGGTGCATGCCTTCCTGAAAAACCGGATCGGGTTCCTGCAGATGACGGAAGTAATAGAGGAAACCCTGGTAAAGGTGCCCTTCATTGAAGTGCCCACCTTACACGATTATTATGAAAGCGATACTGCCGCCCGTGAGCATGCAGCTGCGCTGATCAATTCCATTGTGATCTGAAATCATTCGTAATAATCGTAATAATTGTAATATTTTAACAGGCGGATGCTTTTATCTGTTTAGATCCTTTAAGTTACATGACAACACAAGAAATATTAGTGAAGGCCGGACAGCTGATCCTATCGCTGTCTATCCTTGTAGTATTGCACGAATTAGGGCACTTTATCCCGGCCAAGCTATTCAAGACCAAGGTAGAAAAGTTCTATCTCTTCTTTGATCCCTGGTTTTCCTTACTAAAGTTCAAGAAAGGCGAAACCGAATACGGAGTAGGCTGGCTGCCCCTGGGCGGCTATGTAAAGATCTCGGGGATGATCGATGAGAGTATGGATCGCGACCAGATGGCCAAGGCGCCCCAGCCCTGGGAGTTCCGTTCCAAACCCGCCTGGCAGCGCCTCATTATTATGATCGGCGGCGTAACCGTTAACCTGATATTAGCCTTCCTGATATATGCAATGATGTTATGGTACTGGGGCGAAACCTACCTGCCTACCACCGCCGTGAAATACGGAGTGGCAGTAGATTCCCTGGCGGAAAGCGTTGGTATGCGTGACGGCGACAAGATACTGTCTGTTGACGGTGTTGCCGTGGAGAACTTCAGCGCCATCCCTGCGGAGATCATCCTGCATGAGGCGAAGAGCATCCAGGTAGACCGTAACGGTCAGCAGATGAACATTGCAATCCCCCCGGGGTTCATCCGGCAGATGATCAAGCAGAAATCTCCCTTTGCCATTCCCAGGGTACCGTATATCGTATCTGACTTTGAGAAAGAATCCGTTGGGGAAAAGGCCGGCCTGAAAAAAGGAGATAAGATCGTCTCCCTCAACGGCGAATCAACGGAATACTTCAGTGATTTCCGGAAGAAGATGAAGGGACGGGCCAAACAGGAGATCCAGGTGGGCGCCGTACGCGGAAAAGACACCCTGAACTTCAAAATGAAAGTTCCCGAGAGCGGCCTGATTGGCGTATACTTTGACCGGGACATGACCAAGTTCTTCTCCCTGAACACCAAAAAATACAGCTTCTTTGAGGCCATCCCGGCTGGTTTTAACAAGTGTATCAATACCCTGGTAAAATATGTGCAGCAGCTGCGGCTGATCTTTGTGTCCAAGGAAGTAAAGGCAAGCGAGTCAGTGGGCGGCTTCCTGAGCATTGGCAACCTTTTTCCCGGCGAGTGGGACTGGATGTCTTTCTGGGAAATGACGGCCCTGCTGTCTGTTATCCTGGCCTTTATGAACATCCTGCCGATCCCTGCGCTGGATGGCGGTCATGTGTTATTCCTGCTGTACGAAATGGTTACCGGCCGCAAGCCCGGCGAAAAATTCCTGGAATATGCACAGATCGTGGGCATGGTGATATTGTTCGGCTTGTTGCTGTATGCCAACGGGCTGGACCTGTGGAGGAATATCTTTAGTAAGTGGTTTTCTTAAATAGCTTTTAGCTATTGGCGGTTAGCGGTTAGCTGCGGATGATTGCTAATAGCTAACTGCTAATAGCTGAATTTTCCGTATATTTGCAGTTCAACTGGGGTCGCCTGGTTTTGACAGCATAGGTCTTTGAAAGTGTAAGCATGTCGTGCGTTGTATAATTAGCACGTAAATCTGAATATACAAACTATAATTGGCGAATCTAACTACGCCATGGCTGCCTAATCAGCGATTAGACACCCATTATAGCCGCCGCTAGTCTGCGCCTGCTAAGACAGCCGCCGCTGAATCATCAAACCTAGGAGGATAGATGCTCATGGTTTCCGTGAGTGAGCATTGAAGCTTAAACGGATAAGGACGAGGTTGGTTTGTTGCGCCCCTGCCGAGTCCCGACAGAACAATGCGTAAATAAGCATGTAGAAAGCTTTTGGGGAATATGTTTGGACGCGGGTTCGATTCCCGCCGGCTCCACAGAAAGGATATCTGTCTCGGATATCCTTTTTTTATTGGCTAAAGTCTTCGTATGTTGATTTTAATTGGCTCAATTTCAATCTTTAAACATATTGTTTACATGTTTGCTGATTGTGACGCACTACTTTAATATAAGTGCGTAGCTGGCTAAATCAACCCTCCAAAAAAAAGGGATCCATATGAATCTATTCTGATCTGCCTGGATCGGTTACGTTTTTCGGTTACATTGCCCCTCCTTTAGTTTGTAACCGAATCTCTTGGAAAAACCGTGTTGTTGCTTTTTAGGAAGAGCTCCCCGGCGGTAAAGTGCCGTCGGTGCCATAAAAAAGTTAGAATGGCTGCCCTGAAAAAGGCTAGCATGGAAGATTTGCTGGTGATGCATCATGAATGATCGCGGGGTAACCGTAAAATCTATGTCTTCTGAAAATCGCTTTAAAATTTTATGCGCTTTTGACAAGGAGGTTCCTCCGGTAAATGTAAGTAGAAGATCTTCCGTTTGTATCGATGAAATTATTTGGAGCACTTGGACTACATGCCAGTCCTTTTCAACAAAGGCCTTGCTAATACCCAACTCAGCTGCTGCGTCTTCGATCAACTGCTTATCTGGCATACTCGAAGTTGATATACGCTTCATTGAACCCAATCCTTCGGGTTATTCGTCTATTGACCGCAATTTGGCGGCCTGTGGGTATTTGTGTAGATCGCCCTTGCTCGTATGCAATTTCCGCTTGGGTAAGACTAGTCTTAATACCCAGCCTATTCAAAGCTTTCTTCGCCAGATCAGGCAATGGTTCGGCCGGAATAATCTTGCCTGTCGCCACTGATTTCCGTGTCTTTGCATATATTCCCTGGCTAATTTTGATCAGTTTCTGCTTTTCAGTCAATGATTTAAGCCCGCGGCCGACCTGGTCATAATCACCAAGATCCGCAAAATCTTGCCGAAGCAACACGGTAGACTTCGTCCGCCGGATACGCTCATACATTCTGCTTTCCAAAGTCCTCTTCTTTTTCATTGATTATCAATATAATTTGATCACAAAGATACGACATTTTGAAAAAATAAAACTTGCCTTTTCACGTAATTCCTGGAAACACAGATTTTATCTGATTTAATAACTTTTATATTTGAATAACTTACCGTTACGAATAAGTTTTGTGGGTATTTTTAGTAATTTAGCACCGATATATAGCTCTTTCTTTTAATGCCTATATACCTGATCCAAACCTATTACGGTTACAAATTCGGTTACATTGGGTTCAAGAATCGCGAAGATATGCTATGGACAAGGGGGAATCCGAAAAACAGTCGCCCCCGCCAGCTCCACTTTTAAAAACGAATGTGGTGCCCTCCACTCCACATTTGGCTGGAAATGCTGCCATTTCAACCGTTTTTAAAGATTTTTTGGTTCCGGTTCCGCCGGCTCCACAGAATAAATTTGTTAAATTAAGGCAGTTCGTATGGGCTGCCTTTTTTGTTTTGAAGATATGCGGGTGATGGGCATTGAGAAAGAGGTTAATCTTCGTCTGCAATTGTTTCTTAAATTAGGTGATCTAAAGGCATTTTATGGGCGAATTGCAAACATTAATAAACAAAATCAGGCAGTTTAATGCAGAGCGTGACTGGAGCCAATTTCATAATGCAAAAGATCTGGCCTTAGCAATAAGCATCGAAGCCGCTGAACTGAATGAACTGTTCCTCTGGAAAAAGGCCGAAGAAGCAGATCCCGAAAAGGTAAAGGAGGAATTGGCAGACATCTTTACCTATGCCCTGCAGTTAGCGGATAAGTATGGGTTTGACATCAATGAAATTGTAAGTAACAAGATAGAGAAGAATGCCTTAAAATATCCCATTGAAAAAGCTAAAGGCAGCGCCAGGAAATACAACGAGCTATGAAGACCCCACAGGAGTATTCCATTAAGCAATATGATTTTAACCCGGAGGTAATCAGACAACTGGATAATAGTGAAGTTCCGGAAGAGTTCTGGCCGGTTGTTTATTTGCTGAAAGAAAAAAATAAAAAGAATGCTGCCGCATATGTTGGCGAGACTATCGACATAAAGACCAGGTTAATTACCCACTTAAATCACCCTGAAAAGAAGAAGCTACAGGAAGCCTATCTGATCTCCAGCAGTCAGTTCAACAAATCAGCAACGCTCGACATTGAAGCTAACTGTATAAGATATTTGTCCGGAGACGGTATGTACAAACTGTTAAATGGTAATCTCGGTCTGGTTCACCATAATTACTATCAAAAGAAAGAACTGTATGATGGTATTTTCCAGTCTGTATGGGAAGAATTTCGCTCAATAGGGATCGCAAAACATACGCTAAAGCAAATTGATAATTCTGATCTCTTTAAGTATTCACCATATAAATCGTTAAACGCAGCGCAAACGAAAAGTCTGATATTGATCCTTGAGTCCTTACTGGATGATCAATATAAAAGTTCTGTTATCGAAGGTTGCGCAGGTTCGGGGAAAACAGTATTGGCCGTTTTCCTTTTTAAGCTTTTACATACGGCAGCAGAGGACTTTAATTTCAGGGCTTTGGGGCCGGAAGATAAGCGGATAATAGAACTTGTACAGCAAATAAAACAAAAATTACCACGTCCGGAAATGGCGCTGGTAATTCCTATGGACTCCTTTCGGGCAACCGTACAAACAATATTCAGGCATGTGGAAGGATTAAGGGCTGATATGGTAGTTGGTCCAGCTGATCTTAGAAAAAATCACTATGATATAGTAGTGGTCGATGAGGCGCATCGGTTACGGAGACGGAGCAATCTGGGCAATTATTTTGGCGTTTTTGACAAGATATCTGAAGAGCTGGGATTTGATAAGGACAAGGATGATGAACTGGACTGGGTGTTAAAGCGGTCGGATAGAAGCATTCTCTTTTATGATGAATTTCAATCGGTCAAACCTTCAGATGTGCCGCAGGAAAAGTTCGATCTTTTAAAGAACAGAAAAACAACGAAAACTGATTTCCTCTATTCGCAATTTCGTGTAAAAGGAGGATTGATGTATGTAAGATTCATCGATGCCCTGCTGAATTGTGGGCGTATCCCAGGCCAGGAGAAAGTTCGTTTCAGGAAATATGATTTCCTGCTTTTTCAGGATCTGTCCCAGATGATAGAGCATATCAGGAAGAAGGATGGCGAGGAGGAGCTTGCAAGGGTAGTAGCCGGGTATGCCTGGCCATGGCCTTCAAAAAAGAATAAGAAAGCTTATGATATTAATATCGGGCAGTTAAAGCTTAGATGGAATAGTGTAAAACGAAACTGGATACACTCAGCAAATGCTATTAATGAGGTAGGCTGTATTCATACGGTACAAGGGTATGACCTAAATTACACCGGTATCATTTTCGGTAATGAAATCAGCTATGATAAAGGAAAAGGGGAAATTATAATTAAGCAGAATAATTATTACGACAGAAATGGTAAGCATGGTGTTAAGGATCCCAGGCAGCTGAAGGCGTTTATTATTAATATTTACAAAACGTTGATGCTACGTGGAATTAAAGGTACCTACATTTATGTATGCGATGAAGCACTCCGGGAGTACTTTGCACAACACATCCCCTTGCATAATGAGATTGTTCCCAATGAGACCGGGACAAACGAGCAGATGATACCATATGTTAATAGTGTACCCCTTTATAATTTGAAAGCGGCGGCCGGAAGCTTTAGCAGGCAGCAGTTGGTTAGTGAAGATGCAACATGGATCTTTGCCGGACAGCAGAATGGTTTAAGAATATCAAAAGACCATTTTGCATGTAAAGTTGAAGGTGAGTCAATGAATAAGAAAATCCCTAACGGGGCAATCTGTTTATTTCGTAAGTATACCGGGGGAACCAGGAACGGGGAAGTTGTATTAGTTGCTCATTCGGACATACAGGACGCTGACTTCGGTTCGAATTATACGGTTAAGGAATACGTCAGCGAAAAGCAGTATAACGCTGACGGAACGTGGGAGCATGAGCGCGTTCTTCTCAAACCTTGTTCCACGAACCCTTCATTCAGAGATATTGTACTTGAAGGAAGCGAGCTATCCAGACTGGAAGTTATCGGGATTTTTGAGAGGGTTTTGTATAGTCAGAAGTGCCCATGAGATCTTGTTTAAGCCGGATATTCCTTTTCAGACCAGCGGAACTTCAATGTAAGACTACAGAACAGACGCTCCACCTCGCAGAACGGCGTTGTAAGCTAGCTAAACGGAGCCACCACTTTACATAACAGCCATGTAAGACAACAGAACAGACGCTCCACCTGACAGAACGGCGTTGTAAGCTGATTAAACGGAGCCGCCACTTTACATAACGGCCATGTAAGACAACAGAACGGACGCTCCACCTGACAGAACGGCGTTGTAAGCTAATTAAACGGAGCCGCTACGTTACATAACGGCCGTGTAAGATAACAGAACAGCTCCTTCACCTGACAGTATCTCAGATTAAGTATATTCCTCCAGGCTATAAGCTGACATCAGATATAGCACTGAACTATAGTTATACGGAAGAGGCGCTTGATCCGGATTGGTTGAAAGCGCACAAACTTTCACTCAACATTAAATAGCACCAGGGAAAGTATACACCTGGTGAAAAAAATTAGCAACCTTAATTGAGCTACGCTTTAAGGAGAGTGGCAGGCGAATTGAGAGAGCATCAAATACATATCCGTTGTTTATTTTTCTAAGCTCACACTACTTACTAATCTCCAACAGCAGTTGCGTCACCTGATCCGGCTGCGTAAGCATAGGACAATGCCCTGTATTCACCGAATAAACGTTTGTTATCTTAGCCGCGCTGATCATCTTGTTCTGCAAATCAATGGTAATAGCATGGTCCTGTTTGGTTTCGATGTAATATTTTGGAACTCCTGCAAATGCCGGGTTTTTCAGGAAGATTTTATCGGCCTGCGCTGCAATTGGTTCGGGTCTGTTATTATCCATCAGTAATTTTTGAACCTGAGCGTCTGCATCCTGGGCAAATACAGAAACGATCCTGTCGTTTGCAATACTTGCTGTTGCCCCATCGGCAGAGAAAGTGAGCGCCGGACCAAAAAGAGAACCGGGATCCATCATCGTGAGGTCAAGTATGGACTGATCATTTGCGGGAACAAATCCTGCGAGATACACCAGTTTATCAATTTGGCCCGGTATGGAGTCTGTCACTGCAGTGATGATGGCGCCGCCAAGGCTGTGACCAACTAACACCACCGATCCCTTCACTTCGTTGATGGCGGTAATCACCTTGTCACGGTAGGTATTAATGCTGATAGTTGATGGATCTGTCTGGTCCTGCCCATGGCCGGGTAATTCCACCACCACTACCTGCTGACCTGCCGCTTCGAGCTTTGATTTGACAAACTGCCACGCATATGGCGCCTGGAACGCACCATGCACCAATACAAAGGTCTTGGGATGGGGGATCTGCGGATCATCATCTTTTGAACAACTGCTGAAAGCAACCACAGCGATCGTTGCTAATAGTACCAGGAAGAATAATGGCCTTGCCATAAATTGTTTGTAGTGCGTTTTCATATTTGTAATGTTTGACGCAAACTTCGATCAAAACAGCAAGGATGTTTTTAACTTAGGTTAAATTGAACATGGCACCTGAACGCCCGGACCATTTACAATGACTTTAATACGTACATAAAAAGGCGAATGCAACGGACGTAAAACACCCATTGCATTCGCCTCTTATAATCAATCTCCCTATTACCTATTTCAACTTCCAGAAATCAGCATTCAGCTGCTTGAGCATTAACTGGAACCCGGGCCCCGGCATATCGCCATGTGAAAAGCCGTCAAACTCGTAGAGGTACGTCTTTTTATGTCCCACCAGTTTCATCATGCGTGCCAGGTAGGCATTTTCTTCATAGCGGCCCAGCAGCTCCTGCTCGCGGTCGGCAGTGTAGATGTACATCGGCGGCGCATCAGCACGGATATGCGTTATGGGCGCATATTTATCTACCGTGACCTTTGTATCCGGGATGCCTTTTTCCTTCCGAACAGTAAAATGTGTGATGGCTTGTCCGCTGAAGGGGAACAGTGCCGCAATGCGGTTGGCGTCGATATTATACTTAGCCAGCCATTCTTTATCAAGGCCTACTAACTCCGACAAATAAGCGCCGGCAGAATGCCCGGATACCACGATCTTCGCAGGATCGCCACCGTATTCCTTTGCATGATTAAAGGCCCAGGCAACAGCAGCGGCGGCATCTTCAATGTAAGCCGGACAGGATACTTTAGGACTTAAACGATAGTTAACCGCGATCACGATCACATGCTGCTGCTTCAGCGCACGGGGTATTTCTTTATTGCCACCCGTTATCCCTCCGCCATGGAACCATACGATCACCGGCACATTGGCATGCCTGGCAGGATAGTAAATGTCCAGCCGGCAGCGCTCTTTCATATAGTCGTCCAATTGCCCGGTACGGTACAGTATATCTTTTTGTTCAAGGTAGGTTGTAGTATCCTGGGCCATCAGCGGCAGGGCAAAACAAAGGAGCAGCAGGTAGCAGAAATATCTCATAAAAGCGTGAAATTTAATTGACGGATAAAAATAGTGCTTTCGGTTAATTTATGAAATCAAATTGAACGGCACCGGGATAATTGTTACGGTTCATACGCTTTAATCGTCATTTCAACCGTCTTTTCCGTCATTTCACACACCATTGCGGCGTTCAACTTTACAAGCGCCCTAATTTTACCACTACGATTTTGCCGTATATTGGGCGAGTTATTCTGAATTATCATGAGCAATCCTCCGGGAAATAAAAAAGGCCTGGTGCCGGGTGTAACCTGGCAGGAGATCGTAGCCTTCCTGTCCCTTTTTGTTGTGATGAGCCTGTTATACGGCTTCCCAGACCTGATCCGCGGACGGGTATCCTGGCATTATGCAAGGGAAACGGCGGTAGACTGTGTGTTCATGTTCGTTTCGTGTATACCGCCCTGGTGGCTACATTTCAGGAAGCTGGCCCACTGGCCGCTCAAGAAACGTTTCTGGTTCCATCTGCCTACCTCCCTGATCTATTATTTCAGCTGGATAGGGCTGTATGTGATTTACAATCCCCTCAGCGGCAAGGCGCCCATCACTGCCCACAGTGTGCTGTTGAATATTGGCCCTAACCTGCTTTTCTATGTACAGATCTTCAGCTTTCTTCACCTTTATCACTTTTTCAGGGAACGTGAGCTGCAGCTGAAAAAGGAAAAGGAGCTCTCTTCGCTGGCCTATAACAGTGAGATCAATGCGCTGAAGGCGCAGATACAGCCGCATTTCCTTTTCAATACGTTGAACTCCATCAGCGCCAGTGTGCCGCCGGAGCAGGAAACCACGCGGGAGCTGATCGCCAAGCTGGCAGATACTTTCCGCTATGCGTTGTATGTTACCCAGCACGAATGGGTGCCGCTTAACGAGGAAGCCGCTTTTATCAATACCATCCTGGAGCTGGAGAACAGGCGTTTTGGTAAACGCCTGCAGTTCGAGATCGGCTGCCTGAAAGAGACGGGAAATATCATTGTGCCTTCCATGCTGCTGCAGCCGCTGGTGGAAAATGCCATCCGCCATGGTATTGCACCCAGCCTGAACGGCGGCAGGATCACGGTTGGCTTTGAGCGTGCAGACAGTAAACTGAAGGTAACCGTGAGCGATACAGGCAAAGGCTATGCTGGTGATGTACAGGAGATGCTGTCTGCCAAAGGGGTGGGGCTCCGGAATGCGCGGCAGCGGCTCGAATTGTTATTCAACGAAACGCTTTATATTGAAAGGAATCATCCCACGGGGATGACATTTTATTTTTACATTCCTATACAACATCATGTCGGTAACAACGGTCTTAATAATTGATGATGAAGAAGCTTCGCGCAGCCTGATCCGCCAGTATCTGCAGGCCCACCCGGAAATGGATGTGCTGGGCGAATGCGAGAATGGTATTGAAGCGGTAAAGGCCATTAACGAGATGAAACCAGACCTGGTTTTCCTGGATGTGCAGATGCCCGGTCTTAATGGCTTGGAGGTACTGCAGGAGATCGCACATATACCCATGATCATTTTTACCACGGCATTTGACCGTTTCGCGATCAAGGCTTTTGAAATGAATGCAGTGGATTACCTGCTGAAACCGTATACCCGTCAGCGTTTCGATCTGTCTGTATCGCGCATCAGGCAGCGGACAGACCAGCATGCCTTATATACCCTCGCGGCTAACATCCCCCTGCAACAGGGTAATTATCCCCCCAGGATCTTTGTAGAAACCCCGGGCCGTCTTAAAAGCCTGGATGTACAGGATATTCTTTACCTGAAGGCGGAGAAGGATTATACGCGTATCCATGTTGCCGGACAATCCTACCTGGGCTCCCAGGGCATCAGCATACTGGAGAAACGGCTGGATCCCCAGCGTTTTCTGCGTGTGCACCGCTCCTTTATCGTGAACATCTATCACGTGAAGGAAGTGTACCGCGATATCTCCAAAACTTTTCTTGTGATGAATGACGGCACCGAGATCGTGGTGGCAAGAAGTTACCTCGAAAGCCTGAAAAAACTCATCTATTAAGATCTTCGTCGCCCCCGTAAGCATTTCGTCTACCATTATTGCACTTTGTCGGAAAACCGGTGAACCTGCTGTTTGCTACCTTACTTTTGCTGCATCAACATTTTACAGCACAAACAAGCGGTCATGAAGATTCTTTTCGACGAAAGTGAGACGGCAGCTGCCAACCAGATCAGGGAACTGGTAGCAGGCATCAATCCAGCGGTAGAGGTAGTGAAAGTACCCAGCCTGTTCAGCCGGTTGTTACGCGTGAGCTTCCGCGACCGTACGCCGGTGCAGCGTTACCTGGTACGCAAGGGAACCCGCTTGTTCCCCATCGCCGTGGAAGATATCGCCTATTTCTACGTAAAGGGACGCTTCTCCTGCATCAGGACCGTCTGCGATACAGAACACATCCTGGAAAAGAGCCTGGACGATATTGAGCAGGAAGTGGATGGCAATATCTTTTTCAGGATCAACCGGCAGTTTATTGTCAGCTATACCAGCATCAGGCAGGTTCATGCCTGGTTCAATGGCAAACTAAAAATATGGCTTAGCCCCGATACAGGAGAGGATGTTATTGTAAGCCGTTTAAAAGCGGCCGAATTCCGTAAGTGGTTGGGAGAATGATTTGTTAACCCGTAGTTTGATTACTCTGTTTGTGCCCCAAAAAAGTTTTGCCCCCGCGATTATTCTCAGGAACTAGCCCCAAATGTCAGTAAGGCGCCTCCCGGAAAGAGGCGCCTTCTTTTTGCCTATGGAGGATTTTAGCTACTTTTATCTCACCTATGACAACGCAGACACCCGATCCGCCACTAAACATTATCATCGTAGACGATGAGATGGAAGCCTGTAATAACCTGCGGAACATCCTGCTCCGTGATGTAGACCCCTATATCAACATCATGGGCATTGCGCAGGACACCACCCAGGCGGAAATGCTGATCCGCGAACACACACCGGACGCCCTGCTGCTGGATATAGAAATGCCCAAAGAGAACGCCTTCAGTTTTGTTGAACGTATCTCTCCCGTGAATTTCGAGATCGTTTTTGTGACGGCCTATGACGAATATGCCGTAAAGGCGTTCCGGCTGAATGCTATCGACTACATCCTGAAACCGATCAATACTTTTGACCTGGCCGCCGCCATCCGTAAGCTCAAAGAAAGAATACGGTTCAAGGCCAACGTACAACTACCTGCCTATGAGGCATTGTCCAGGCAGTTAAAAGAGCATACGCAACCCAGGCAGCTCTGCCTGCGCGACAACAGCTCTGTGGAGATCGTCGATTTTAAAGACCTGCTTTATATTGCCGCCAAAGGCAGCTATTCGCAGGTAACATTCCTGAAAGACGGCCAGGTAAAACAAACCGTGATGAGCAATTCCATAGCAGAGTATGAAGAACTGCTGCCGGCAGACCAGTTTTACCGGATCCACAAATCTTACCTGGTGAACGGCCTGCACATTAAACAGATCATTAAAGACGGCAGCCAGGTGGTAGCCTCCGGTACCCGCTTCAGTCTGCCCGTTGGCAGAAGGCGACACAGCGGCCTGCTTACTTTCCTTCAGCAATACCGGGCTACGCATGTGTAAAAAGATTGTGCAATATATTACACTGCTGCTGCTCATTATCATCGCGCAACCCTGCCCGGCGCAGGAATTCCCGCTTATTCATTATACAAAAGAAGACGGGCTTCCCGGTAATATGGTATACCAGGTGTACCGTGACCGCACCGGCTTTCTGTGGTTTGCAACGGATAAAGGCGTTGCCCGGTATAACGGCATCAGGTTTGAAACATTCACTACTTCCGACGGTCTGACGGACAACGATGTTATCAGCCTTTTTGAAGACCACTACGGCCGTATATGGCTGAATTGTTTCAAGGGTAACCTGTGCTATTTTAAAGATGGAAAGATCCACACCGCCAACAGCGTTTTTCCTAACCTGCCTTCCAACACATCGCATGCATTTGGTACTTCGCTGGAGAGCGACAGTAGTTTCACCCTGCATTTTTCCGACAAGGAAATGTTTGTAAACATTAAAGGCAATACCTGCCGGGTGTATTACCTGAACAAATTATGGGGCAAGGGCCCCAACGACCTTACAGTGGCTGTCAGCAAACGTTCTCCCTCCACCTATGAGCTGCTCACCGGGCATGGCAGCCTGCTGATAGATACCGGTTACAATATCATCTCAACCAGGGTCAGGCCTAATAACAGGCACCGGTGCAGGGTAGGGCAGGAGATGTGCTACATTGTATCTGAGAAAGCGGTTTATAAGGATGATCAGCCTATCTATCATTTTAAGGGCGATGAAGTATTTGATAATGTAAACAGCCTGTACATCAGCAAAACCGATACCTTTGTGGGAACAGAGAAAGGGCTGGTCATCAATAACAGCGCACCCATGCTGAAAACTTCCAGGATAACGGATGTGTCGCAGGATGTGAATGGCAATTACTGGGTCAGTACGCTCAACAATGGCGTGTATTGTTTTGACAGGCGCTTCCGCGAAACTAAGTTCTATAACAACTGCTATACAGGAACGGCGCAGTACGCATTTGCTGCAGAAGGGCAACTTTTCTTTACTACCGATGATAAAAAGCTTTATCGTTTTCAGCAGGGAAAAGCTACACGCATATTCGATCTTATGCAATACAGGGGCCGGGGAAAAGACCCGGTGCCACAGCCGGGAGCTATAGCGGATGATCAGGGCAATTTCCATTTTATTGCAGACCAGGATCATTTTATTGTACAAAACCTGGTGGCAGATAAGCCAACGGTCAAACGGAATCACCTTATAGCATCGCCCGTCAACCAGGTATACCGGATATCAGCCGTAAAGGTGATCTGCAATACTCCACGGTACATCTACTGGTTACATAACGGTTATTTTATACTGCGGATAGACCGCTCAAAGATCGGGACGGCTGGCAGCACTGCACTGGAAGATGTATTCCGGGTCTCAGACGGTCAGCGTATATACTACATGGCACAATCCGACAGTAACGATATCTGGTTCAGCACGGGTAAAGGAATGTACAGGATGGTGAATGACAGCGCCGTGCTGCAGGCATCCTTTAAAAACCTGAGCCTGTCCCGTTTTTATATGCTGGGTAATTACCTGGTGGGATGGAATAACAGTAACCGGCTTATCATCTGCAATCATTTCGACAGCCGTATGAGCGTTGATACGCTGCCGTTACAGGATTGTATCTGGGACAGGGCTTTCCAGCTGGACAACCGTCATCTGCTGATCTGTACCAATAAGCAGTACCGTATACTGCAGGTAACGCCAGGCGCCGGCAGCCCGGTATATGAGCTTTCCACCGTTGCATATCCCTTTGTGCCTGCAGATGCGGAGCGTATCTTCTCCGATGGCCATACCTGTTATTTCTTTAAGGACGGCAATATTACAGCCGTACCTTTAACAGCCCTGCTGCAAAAAGCTACACCATCCCGTTTGCTTTTTACCGGTGTCAGTACCCTGCAGCAATCCTATACTACGGGCAGTGGTCATGTAACCATTCCTTACGGCGAATCAGGGAACATCGAGGTGTCTTTCACGGCGCTGGCATTCGGTATGACAGATCTCAGCTATGAGTATACCGTTTCCGGCGGTGGGGAAGAAGGATGGCGCCCCATCAGGAATGAAGAGATCAACCTGCTTTCTTTCAGGCCGGGCAGCTATACCATCACGATAAGGGCCAGCAGCGCTTCCAATGTACACAGTATTCCGGCGTCCCTGCTGCTGACCATCACCCCGCCATTCTGGACATCCTGGTGGTTTATATTACTGGCGGCTTTGTGCTTCGCAGCTTTACTATGGTGGGTCATTCACCTGGTTACCCGTTACTTCATCAGGAAGAAAGAACAGGTACATGCGTCCGAAATAAAGTTCATGAAACTGGAATACAAGGCGCTGAATGCGCTGATGAATCCCCACTTCATTTTCAATAGCCTGAATAATATACAGGGCCTGGTGAATGGCGATAACAGGCAGGCCGCCAATCAATACCTGGTGACCTTTGCAGACCTGATCCGTCAGAATATGCACAACGCCTCAAAAGAGCTGATCACACTGGAAAAGGAAATGGAGCTGATCCGCAACTATCTCCGGCTGGAAAAACTGCGCTTTAATGACTGGCTGCATTACGAGGTAGACATCGAAGAACAAATAGATACCGCCGGTATACTGATACCGCCTTTGCTGGTGCAACCCCTGGTAGAGAACGCCATCCGCCATGGCCTGGTACCCCGGCAGTCTGCAGATAGCCTGCTGTCTGTTCATATTCATGAAGATGAGGAGGAGGTGCTTTATATAGATGTGAAAGATAATGGTGCAGGGCTGACCGCTGCACCCAGCCGTCCTTCCCCGTATGAGTCAACAGGACTGGACAGCATCCGTAAACGTGTTACGCAGCTGAAGCTGATCCATAATATTGATGCAGGATTTGACATCTTTGAAATAACGGGTCCGTCTGGCGAGGTGCAGGGAACCCTGGCGCGGATCATCATCCGCCGTTCGTAAACAATTCACTACCGTTACTAAATTTTTGAAGCCTTACCTGCGGGCGCTGCGCTAATTTAGCAGCCAATATCCCTGTTCCTGTATGATAAAACACTGCAACTACCGATTAACGAATGTTAGCCTGCTGTTTACATCATTATCCCTGACCCTGTTTTCCTGTACTGTCCAGAAACCGGATGCGCCTGCAACACCCGCATTAAGTAAGAACACAAAGATACTTACTACAGGCACCTGGGTATGCTATGAATATTTCAACGGCTATAACTATCCTCTGACCAAACTGACCTGGAAAGCAGATAAAACCTCCAGCTACAGGAACTTATCCAAAATCCGGGTAAAGAAAGCACCTTCACATCGGACACCAAGTGCCGGCTGATTCACTTTTTGCATGGCATGATGTTGAGCACGAGACTTACGGCGCTTTGAAACAATAGCATCCATTTTCACATAGCGTACATACCTGCCCGGAAATGGACATATCGGAAATTTTACTGGGGGGAACATTAAGCAGCCTTCGGATCTCCTGATCTGAGGGCTACTTTTATTATAGTGGTCTCACTGGTAAATAAAACCAGGTTCCGCCACTGCAACCAATTGTTTGTATTGGCATCTGGCCCGTGGATTGCGAAGTAGATGGTAAATGTTCCGCTATGAACAGAAGGTTCCCCGTTATTTTATTGTACGGCCTGCTGCTGCTATGGTCTGGATCGCTGCGTGCACAATATGTGATCCGCGATGCTGCAGAAGACCGCTGGTATAAGAACAGCATCATCTATAACCTGGATGTGCATACATTCAAAGACAGCGACGGCGATGGCCAGGGAGATTTCCAGGGATTGATACAGCAGCTGGATTACCTGAAGGGACTGGGTGTAGACGCTTTGTGGCTGGCGCCTTTTCAGCCCTCGCCACGCAGGGATGACGGGTATGATGTGGCAGACTTCTACGGTGTGGACTCCACATGCGGAACGCCCGGGGACTTTGCAGCGTTTATGTACCAGGCAAAGCTGCGTGGCCTGCGTGTGATCATGGATATGGTGCTGAATCATACATCAGACGCGCATCCCTGGTTTAAACGTGCGAGACAGGATACGGCTTCGCCTTATCACCAGTGGTATGCATGGACGCAGCAACGGCCTTCCAATTACGATAAGGGAATGGCTTTTCCGGGTGTGCAGCGCGAGGTTTGGAGTTACGATTCGGTGGCGAAGGCCTGGTATTATCACCGCTTCTACCGCTTTCAGCCAGACCTGAATTTTGCTAACCCTTATCTTCGTTCAGAGGCAGAAAGGATACTGGCTTACTGGCTGCAGCAGGGCGTGGCGGGTTTCCGGCTGGATGCGGTTCCTTTTATGATAGAGGTGGCCACACCGGGTGTTGATCAGCCGCCGCAGCAATACGAGGTGATCACCGGTATGCAGCGGTTTGTACAGTGGCATAACGGCAGCGCAATTGTATTGGGAGAAGCCAATGTGCCACCGGAAGACAATGTAAAATACTTTGGTGAAAACGGCGAAGGGTTGCAGATGATGTTTAATTTTTACGTTAACCAGTACCTGTTCTATGCATTTGCCACGGGTAAGCCCGCGCTACTGGTAAAAGCGTTGCAGGATACAAAGAAGAAACCTGCCACTGCACAATGGGCCTATTTTCTGCGTAACCATGATGAGATAGACCTGGGACGGCTTTCCACGAAACAACGTAATGAAGTATACCAGGCTTTTGGTCCTGATACTTCTATGCAGCTGTACGACCGGGGTATACGGCGGCGGCTGGCGCCTATGTTCAATAATAACAGGCCGCTGATGGAAATGGCCTACAGCCTGTTATTTGCCCTGCCTGGTACTCCGGTGATAAGATACGGTGAAGAGATCGGGATGGGAGATGATCTCCGGCTGCAGGAGCGGCTGGCAGTGCGAACACCCATGCAATGGTCTTCGGCTCTGCAGGCAGGCTTTACCACTGCGCCGAAGGCATTCCGGCCGGTGATCAGCGGCGGTGATTATGGTTATGAGAAAGTAAATGTGGCGGCACAGCAGCAAAATCCGGGATCGCTGCTGAGGGTGATACAAGAACTGATCCGCCTGCGGCGACAGTGCCCGGAAATTGGTTTGGGCAGCTGGGAGATACAGCAGGTGGCCCCTGCGGTGCTGCTGATGCGCTACACTTTTAAAGGCAAATCTGTGCTGACATTGCACAACTTCAGTAAGATGGCCCAACAGGTACGTTTAAACGCAGCAGCGGGTGATGATTACCTGCTTGAGCTGACGGATAAAGATAAACGGCAGCAGCTGCAACCTGTGAACAGGCGCTATGATATACTGCTGCCGGGTTATGGATACAAATGGTACCGCGTGAATGCGGCCCTTTAGCATGTGCTACTTTCCGCTTATTTTCTTTTCTCCTGATCCCACAGTGGCAGGAGCGGCTTTTCGCTGTTCTTCCACATGTTCTTTTACTTCAGTGGCAATTGCCTGTTTATCTTTGGTAGTTTTCTTCAGCGCTTCGAGGAAGTGCTCCGCATGTTCTTCGGGCACCGGTGCTTCCAGTGTAGGTTCATGCGGATCAACCACGCATTCTATTAACACGGGTCCATCTGTTGCCAATGCCTCTCTTAACTGTTCTGCGCAACCTGCGGGATCATCGATCCTTACTGAAGGGATACCGCAGCCTTTGGCGATCTGCTGAAAATCTGCCGGCGCCAGATCATTTCCATATTCCGGGTTGCCGAGGAACATCATCTGCTCCCATTTTTCCAGTGCAAGGGTGTTGTTTTTTAACAGGATGATCTTAACAGGCAGCTTGTATTGAATTAGTGTAAGCAGATCTCCCATTGCCATGGTTAAAGACCCATCGCCCATAAAGGCAATCACCTGTCTGTCTGGAAACGCCACCTGTGCGCCGATGGCATAGGAAATTCCCGCCATCATGGTGCAGCTGGTACCGCTGAGCGAGAAGCGCTGCCCCTTACGCAATTTCACATGCCGGTTGATCCAGTAGGCAACGGTACCCGCATCGCCACAAAGAATGGCATTGTCCTGCATACAGGCGGAAAGCTGCCAGGCTACTACCTGCGGCTTCATGGGGATATCCTGCTGTGTGCCCTGCTGTTCCATGAGCTGCCACCACTGCTGCATATGCTGCTGTGCTTTTTCAAGGAAAGAGCGGTCTTCGTTTTTTTGCAGCAAAGGCAGCAGCTGCTGCAGGATGGCCTTTGCATCGCCTGCCAGTCCTACATCCACGGGGTGCCGCATACCGATCCGCTCCGGCTGATCATCGATCTGTATACAAACTGCCTGTCCGGGTGCAGGGTACCATTTAAGAAAAGGCATGGTACTGCCTATTATGATCAGGGCGTCGCATTCCTTAAAGGCCTGTTGCGTGGGCCAGGTAGCGGTATGACCTGTACCCCCGGTGGTATACGGACTTTCATCGGGCAGTATGTCTTTACCCAGCATTGCCTTTGCAATGGGAGCGCCGAGTATTTCGGCCAGCTGCTCCAGTTCTTCGGCTGCGCCCCTTGCCCCGGTACCTGCCAGGATGGCGATCTTTTTGCGGCCTTTGAGCAGTTGTGCTGCTGCTTCCAGCAACGAGCGCTCTGGCAGCAGTATGGGTGGAGTAAAGCCAGGCCTTGTATGCCCGGGCACATTTTCCGGGGATGTTTTTGCTTCTTCAACAGGCACAGATTGAAAGTCGGAAGGGATGGCCAGGTGCACCGGCTTTCTTTTGCTCAGTGCGATACGACAGGCTTTATCCGTTACTGTGTTCACGTGCGCGGGACCCATAATGCGCTGGTTGAATGCAGTGAAGGGCTCGAACACCTGATTGGTATCGGCATCCTGCATGTTTTCTGAACCGATCAGGTCGTGATAGGTGAGGCCAGTAATAGCCAACACGGGCACCCTGTCCAGCTGCGCATCGAGCATACCTTGCAGCAGGTGTATGGCGCCGGGCCCGGTGGTAGCAAAACACACGCCTATTTTCCCCGTGAACTTTGCATAGGCTACTGCCGCCAGTGCACCCACAGCTTCATTTCTTACATGGATGAATTTTATCTGATCCTGGTATTTACGAAGGGCTTCTACGAAACCGTTGACGCCATCGCCCGGAAGACCGAAGATGGTATCTATGCCCCATGCCAACAGGCGCTCCACCAGCGCATCAGATAAGGTTTTCTTACTTGCAGCCTTTTCCTGCTGAGATGGTTTGTTCACTTCCTGGTTCATAAGCAATTGTTTTCCTATGCCGCCTCAATTATCCTGCCTGAAGCCAGCGGTCCATGCAGTAGTGCCATTCATGTGCGCAACAGAGCTGCGCACTTGTGATTTGGGCGGCCCTGGTTTAAAAGTTTTTTCAGGAATATTTAACTGTCAGTCATTCGTTTATACAAACGCGTGAAAAGATTTTTCAACTGCGCAGTTCGGCTGCATACATGGGTGGTCATCTTTGTGTGGTCAACAACAAACAACAATAGTTATGAGGTTCAATACTACATCAAAGGCAAACGATACCGTCCTTAACCATGAAGGAGCAAAGGCTTACCGCATGTCGCCTGAAATGGAATTGTATGCAGCTATTGCAACTACTATGCTGAGCGATGCTACTTACGAAAAGGCGGATGAGCGCATGGCGCGTATCATATCGCTGCTGCCGAAAGTGAAGGCGGAGTTTGTGGCCAGGCTGGCGGTATACGCCCGTAAGCAGATGAACCTGCGTACAGCACCGGTAGTGTTGGCAACAGAACTGGCAAAGATCCACAGCGGGGATAGCCTGGTGTCAAGAATGGTGGAGCATATTGTACAGCGTCCTGACGAGATCATGGAACTGCTGGCCTATTACCAGCTGGCAAACAAGCGAACCAGCGCCAAGAAGCTGAACAGGATATCCAAGCAGCTGCAGAAAGGCCTTGCCGGATCTTTCAATAAATTTGACGAGTACCAGTTTGCAAAATACAACCGCGATGCGGAGGTGAAGCTGCGGGACGCACTGTTCCTGGTGCACCCCAAAGCGAAGGATGCAACGCAACAGGTATTGTTCAACAAAATAGCCAAACAGGAACTGGCTACGCCTTATACCTGGGAAACGGAATTGTCTGCATTAGGACAGCAGGCATTTGCTTCGCCGGAAGAAAAAGCCCTTGCGTTTACCCGTAAATGGGAAGCGCTGATCGACAGCGGAAAACTGGGATACATGGCCCTGCTGCGTAACCTGAGAAATATACTGAGCGCCAATGTGAGCGCAGCACATATCGGGAAGATCTGCAGGTACCTGTCGGATGAAAAAGCAGTGGCTACATCAAAGCAATTACCTTTCCGCTTCCTGGCGGCGTACCGTGAACTGAAAGATATTGCTTCTGATTATACCAGCCTGTTAATGGATACGCTGGAAACAGCGATCACATATAGTGTGCAGCATCTGAAAGGATTTGACCCGGATACCAAAGTGGTTATCGCCTGCGATGTGTCCGGATCTATGCAAAAGCCAGTATCCGCAAAGAGTAAAGTGTTGTTGTATGATATCGGCCTGTTGCTGGGGATGCTGCTGCAGTATAAATCACAGCGGGTAGTATCAGGCATGTTTGGTGATACCTGGAAGATGGTTTCATTACCGCGTCGTGGTGTACTGGCTAATGTGGATGCTTTTTACAGGCGTGAGGGAGAGGTAGGATACGCTACCAACGGCTACCTGGTGCTGGACGACCTGGTACAACGGAAATATATTGCCGATAAGGTGATGATATTTACAGATGTACAGTTGTGGGATAGTAATACCAATAACGCATCTGCTCATAATACGCTGTCCAGCCGATGGGCCGCCTATAAGCGGATAGCGCCGCAGGCAAAGCTGTACCTGTTTGACCTGTCAGGTTATGGAAATACGCCGCTGCGGGTGGAACAAAATGATGTGCACCTGGTTGCCGGATGGTCTGATAAAGTGTTTGATGTGATGGAGGCGATGGAGCATGGTGCGGATGCATTGGATAGGATTTATGCGATTGAGTTATAGGAGGAGAGAATAAAGAAAAATGAGATGCCGTAGAAACCAGTTACTTCACGCCATCAGGGGAGGAATAGTGTAATAACTATCCGGTTCGACTCCGGCTTGCGTTGCCCCGAACTGGGTTCGCCAGTTGCTCTCATTTTAATATAGTAGTTTAAAAGTAAGTGTTGTAGATAAGAGTTACTTCGATTACAACGACCGTGTCGTGGGTTCGAGTCCCACTGTCTCCACAGGTAATAACAGAACATGGGGACGTAGCTCAGCTGGTAGAGCAGGAAATACTCTTTTCGCTTGTTACCTTACTTTTAAATTACTTGTCTTTTTTAGTGATGTATTCGATAATGTCCAGCTTTACTATTTCCAGTATTTTCCCCTCAGACATATAGGTTCAGAATCGTCGTCAGCATTTGAGAAGTTGGTGAAATTGGACCTGATAATTGTTTCGTCGTGATTATATGGATAAGGCTGAAGATGCAGGGCTATCATTTGCCCGGGAGAATACTGTTCTATCAATTCATAGTGATAGCAGCTGTATTGTGGCAGGAAATACTAATACCAGTATTTTTCCTTTCCCTTACCTTTCTTATTTTGAAGAAGTAAGTCTTCACCTTTAATGCCAAAATCAGATTACCATGAAGAAAGCCCCTTTTGCAGCGCTGCTCCTTATTGCGTGCCTGAACGCCTGTGTAAAAGATCCATCCCATCCACCTTCCGGCAGCAAGGGATGGCTGATCGGTAAGGTTACCGAACTCGGGTTCCGCGAAACCTATTCTCATGACGGTATCCTTATCGGTGATAATTTCCGGAAGATCGTGCATGAACTGGAATATAACGCGGTCAACAAGCCGATCCTGAGAAAAACTTATGAGTCGCCTGAGAATGATACCTCCAACCTGGTCCGTATGTATATAGACTCCCTCAGTTATGACGCTGAGAACCGGCTCACAGATATAAGGCGGCATACCGTTGGGGATTATGTTGTTTATGGCCGCAGGTATATTTATGACGGTATTGATACGCTTCCTTCCGTACAGATCGTATACGATTCTGCAGGTAATAACCTGATATTCACGGATACGGTACAAATCCGGTATTATGCGGACAAAGTAGTGTTCTATGACAGGGACGACGTCTTTGACGGAGAAATAGATTCTACCACATTTTATTATCCGGGAGGCAACCTGACGACATCAGTATTTAATAATAATCCACCCATCCCCGAAGGCACGGATTATGACAATGCGCATAATGTAGAACGGTATTTTAATGTCCAGCATGGCCTGGCGTTCTTTGTCCGGGGCAATTACCGAAACTTGGCCAGGCTTTCCCTGAACAACTGGCGGGAGTCGGGAATTAGTGGGTATAGACGGACCCTCACTTATGACGAGCGGGGATTGGTGACAGTAGTGAATGCGCATTCTATAGGTGAGAAAATCTTCTGGATCAGCCGGTTTGAGTATATCGCCAGGAAATAATAAAAAAAACCTTACCGCTAAATGGTAAGGTCTTTTTTTGATAACACCATCACGATCAGGTGCCTAATAGTTTATACAATTCATCCAGCTTCGGTGAAAGTATGATCTCTGTTCTCCTGTTCTTTGCTCTGCCTTCGGGCGTTGAATTGCTTTCAACCGGGTCGTACTGGCTGTGACCGGAGGCGATTACCCTCACAGGATCTACCTGGTAAGTGTTGGTCAGTATCCTTACAATGGCGGTAGACCTGGCAGTACTCAATGCCCAGTTGTCCGGGTATTTTGTACGGATAGGAATAGAATCTGTGTGCCCTTCAATATTAACAGCTATATCCGGGTTTACGATTAGCACGGCGGCCAGCTTGCTCAGCGCTTCCTTGCCTTTGGCGTTTACATCCGCGCTACCGGATGGGAACAGCAGGTTTTCGCTGAGGCTTACATATACCTTACCATTCTTCTGTGTAACGGTCAGCTCACTGGAGCTGAATCCGCTTAAAGCATCGGCCATCTTTTTCCTGAGCTCTGCGGCGGTCCGTTTCTGTTGGTCCAGCAGCGATTGTAACTGTTCCAGTTTGCGCTGCTGTTCTGCGAATGCAGCTTTGCTTTGATTCAACTGGTTTTGTGTAGCGCTGGCGCTCTGAGACAATTGTGCATTGGCGGCGCCCGCTTCCTTTAGCTTCTGCTCCAGCTGGGCAACCTGGTCCTGCAGGTTGGATACTCTGTTGGCAAGCGTTGCACTGTCAGCTTTTAAAAGGCGTACGGCTACCTGCGAATCAACATATTTTCTTTTTGCTACGCAGCCAGCCAGCAGCACCAAAGTAACCGCTAACAGGGAAAACGTCCTTACGGCATTTTTCATAGAAAACTTCGGATTAAAATATTTAAATGATAATTGATTACGGTTCATACTTTATCAATTATAGTAATACCTTTTGTATTACCGGGTATGGATTGGCAAACTTTATGCCTAACTGAACAGTCTTCAATGCTGATTCTCCAGCTTTTCTATATTGGCGGTGATGGTGGCCTTATCCACCGGTGATGTAGCCAGCGACAATGCTTTCCTGAAATGCGCCAATGCGATGCTGTTGTCTATATCTGTATATAAAGTCCCCAGCAGCGAATAGTAAAACTGGTTATCCTTCAGCTCCAGCTGTTCTGCCGCTGTAATAGCCGACTCTTTACCTTTTGCCTTGGCAAGGGCATAAGTACGGTTGAGCGCCGCGATAGGGGAGTATTCCAGGATCAGCAGGCTGTTATACAGTTCAAGGATGCTTTCCCATTTTTGCGGTGTATCTGCTTTTTGAGTATGCCAGTAAGCAATGCCTGCTTCCAGGTGATAACGGGTAAGGGTATTGCCCGTGGCCGCCTGGTTCAGGAAATATTCGCCGGTGGCGATGAGCTCTTTATCCCAGAGGGTCTCGTCCTGGTCTTCATAAAGGATCGCTTCCCCTTTTTCATTCAGTCTCGCATCAAAGCGGGAGGAATGAAAGCACATCAGGGCCAGGAGGGCGTTGGCAGCCGGTTTGTTGGTGGCCGGGTTTTCTACCAGCAGGTAACAGAGCCGCATGGCCTCTGCACAAAGATCCTTGCGGAGCATGGTGTCCTGCGAGGTGGAATAATAGCCTTCGGAGAAAAGCAGGTATAGTGTAGTGAGCACGGTTTCCAGGCGCTGATCTATTGCCGCCAGGGACGGCTGTTCAATGCGGATATTTGCCTCTTTCAGCTTCTCTTTGGCGCGATTGATCCTTTTATAGATCACCTCCTTGTTGGTAAGAAAGGCATCGGCAATTTCCTGTACGCCGAAGCCGCACAGCAGGTTCAGGGCCAGGGCCACCTGTGCATCGGCGGAGATGACGGGATTGCAGATAGTGAAGATCATGGCCAGCTGGCTGTCGGCAATGTTCTTGACAGACAGGTCCAGCTCAATCTCTTCAAACTCACTGGCGCCGGCTTTCAGGTTGGGCACAAGCTTCTGCTCAAAGATATTGTTATGCTTCAGGTAGTTTTTGGTCTTGTTCTTGGCTACGGTATACAGCCAGGCGGTGGGGTTTTCGGGTACACCTTTGGTGTTCCAGTGCTCAGCGGCGGAAAGGAAGGTATCGCTGACAATGTCTTCCGCGACCTCGATATGTTTAATCCCGAACAGGCTGCAGAGAACAGAGACTATCTTCTGATACTCTGTTCTGAATAACCTGGGTAAAATCGCTCTTTCCTCCATAGATCTTAAAAATACCCCTGTAAGTTACAAAGGCATTTTCAAAATTACTCCTCGTTTGCGTGGGAGGCCTTCCGTATCTCTACATTACCGCCCAATTCGAGTATGGGGCATCCCTGGGCGATAACTGTAGCTTCTTCATAGCTGCTGGCTTTGATGACGGCCATACCACCGATGGATTCCTTGATCTCCACATAGGGCCCGTTGGTAACGCTCTTGTTGGCTTTTACTATTTTGCCCTTCATGTCCCAGTGTTGCGGCGGACTAGCCAGGCGGTCCTGCGCGGCAAGGCTTTCAAACCATTCCTGCCAGCGCCCCAGGTGAGCAACGTATGTTTTATTATCGGGCTGTGCTTCCTTGTTAATGAAGTCCCTGCGGAATATTAATAGAAACTCTTTCATGCTTAGCGGCGGACTGAAGGTGATCATTGATGATTTCCATTGCGAAACTAATAAATTATCCGTTAATCCTCCGCCTGCCGCTACAAAGGTGAAAGTGCCTTCATTCCATGCGCCGCGGTGGCTGTGCAAAGCCGCCGCCGATGATCAGTAACTGTATCTTTATAATGGATGACTTTTGGTTGGTCCAGGGCAAACCTTCCCTGGCAACCATGCGCGCGAACCAGTGTTGCCACTGGTCCGGCGGTGGTTGCGATGTTTTGATGTCAAGATGTTGAAATATGATCAGGAATTGATTCATCATCATCTGTTGACGGGTGGGAGATCATCCAAATTGACCTACCCTGTAAGTACCGGCTACCTGCGGGAAAGAAAGATTGAGGCGGTTCCAGGTATTGATGGTAGTAACGGCAACGGTAAGATCTACCAGTTCTTCTTCGGAGAACTGTTGCCTGGCGATGGCGTATACTTCATCCGGAACATCGCATTTGGTAACGGCTTCCGCCCATGCAAAGGCGGCTCTTTCACGGTCGGTATAATAAGGCGTTTCTTTCCAGGCGCTGATACCGTAGAGGCGCTGTTCCGTTTCACCTTTGGCGCGTGCATCTTTGGAATGCATATCCAGGCAGTAAGCACAACCGTTGATCTGTGATACACGGAAAAATACCAGTTCAAGCACATCTGCTACGGGAGATTTCTTCAGATAGCTGCCAAAGCTGAATAATGGTTTCAACGCGTTTTGTCCTTTTTCGAAGAGATTGAGTCTCGTTTCCATATTGTCAGTTTTTTATTGTTTTATACCCTAATGACAACCGGGAACCGGGAATTGGACAAGGCGGGGAATATTTTTTTGGGAGAAATGGGAGTATTTAGTAATTTATTGATTATCAATTAAAACAATCGAAGCCGGATATCTATTTGTATGGAGTATATTTTACCTGAAGACCTCGTACAGGATCTTACGAAAACCACTTTGTATCCTCCCGGATAGTGCAAGGATGGCGTATGGAGTAGAGGGGTAAAATAGTATGGTGTAGAAAACCGGCCGCCTGATAGTGCTAAAAAAAACTTACCTGCATTTCAGGGAAAAATTCTTTCTTTGTTTTACTATGTTTAATAATGCAAGAGAACAAGCATATTCCCTATATCTAATTAAGTAAGCGATGAATAGAATATTTTAAGCGTACATCATTGAGTTGGCCCAGACAGTAATTGATTTCTGAATCACATAATGAAGATCCCAACAAGCTGCAGACGAAATATACGCTGGCATGACGCCCTGTATTTTTTCAATTTCTTAAATTAACAGACCCGCATGAAAACAAAAACACTCCTATTTTTATTGCTTGCACCCATGTCAGTAATGGCCCAGAAGATCACAGCCGACAGTATTGCTATCGGGGTTACCACTCCGCTTGAAAGGCTCCATGTACAGGGTGGGCGAATATACCTGAATAGTGCCCATTCTATTAATGGGTGGAACTACAGCTATTTTCACTGGATTGGTCATAGCCTGGTAATGGGCAGCCGCCCGGGGGCATTTAGCCACAATGCCGTAGAACTGCGGCCGGGTGGTTCCAATATTGGCCCGACATCGTCCCGGCTCAGTTTATTCAGTGCACCTAAACAGGATTCCATCGTATTGAAAATACAGTTATACTCCGACGGGAACAGTTTTTTCAATTCGGGCAATGTCGGAATAGGGACGGCTACCCCTACTGAAAAGCTTGATATAGCCGGCTCATTAGGTCATATACAATTTCAGGCCAGCGGGGCAAGAATTGCATTTACCCGCAATAATGCTAATTATCTTGACGCTGTCACACCGGGAGGATTTCTTATTTTCTCAACAAATGGCAGCGTGGAGCGTGTACGCATAGATGCAAATGGAAATGTAGGTATTGGTACCAATAACCCACAGGCCAAACTGGCGGTAAACGGTGATATCTTTTCCAAAAGGTTGAAGGTTGTGCAGACTGGCTGGGCGGATTATGTTTTTACCCCGGAGTACTCCCTTCTTCCGTTACACGAACTGGAAAATTACATAAAATGTAATCAGCATCTGCCAGATATTCCTTCAGCAGCCGAGATAGAAAGGAATGGACTGGACGTTGGAGAGATGAACAGGCGGTTGCTGCAGAAAGTGGAAGAACTGACCTTGTATATAATAGATCTGAAAAAAGAAATTGATGAGCTCAAAAATGCAAAAAATAGTGAGCATTGGAATGAGTAAGGTTAAAGGATTGGATCGGCAAACAAAGTTGTAAATTTGTTGCTGATCTCAATCCTGATTTCTCACCATGACAAGCCGTCCTGACAACTACACCATACATGCCAACATAGCGAATCTTACCGGGCTCTGGAAACAGGCAAGTATCCCTTTTAACGGCTGCCTCGAGAAAGAAGCATTCTGCTATGCAGAAGTGCCACACTCCGAATGGCCCAACCGCATCTGGTTTAATGAAGATCTCACCGAAGCCCTGCTTGCAGAAGCGGCCCGGAGCATAGCCGGCAAAGCTACCGTGTTCACGCTTCCTTACTGGGACATATACAACAGTCAGTCTTTTCAGCTGCCTGATACAGCAGGATTTCAACAACGAAACATGCAGATAGGCATGTCCTTAAAGCTGGTCAGGCCCTTTGAACAAAACATCCGCCTGGATTATACACGGGTTACGGACGATGATACCGCCGGGCTGTGGTGCAACCTGTTTAAGCAGGCCTTCGGCTATTACATCCATGAAGAGATACTGATGAGAACTTACAAAGAAATTGAGTATTACATCGCCCGTGATGAATCACAGCCGGTAGGCACCGCGATATTATATAACACGGGAAACATATCCGGTATTCATTCGGTAGGCGTTATCCCCGAAATGCGCAGAAAGGGTTTTGCTGATGATATGATGGCTTTTATTCTGAACAGGGCGATCGCTTTGAAGGCAGAATATGCCACATTGCAAGCTTCCGCTATGGGGAAGGGCCTATACCTGAAGCTGGGCTTTAAAGAGGAATTCGTGATAAGGAATTATTTCTTCAGGGTATGAGCATATTAGTTGCGGCTTTACTTTGCAAGGCGCTCTGCTGTTTGTAGCGATGCTGTACTTCGCGGATATATTGTGTATATTTTGATACATCGGAAGGATAAAGTGCTGCCTCGTTTGTACAGAGGCCGTCATTATACAGATAAAGCACTTCATCTAAAAAGAATGATTTCTGGTTGCCGCAAAGCTCAATTAGCGGATATAAAAGCGCTGCATCTCCTGCCACCCTGAAGAAGGGTGCCTCGCAGAACGGATCCTTGAGATCTTTCCGGTTGATCTTATTGAACAACCATGCCTTGCAGGTCCTGAAATGGGAAACAGCCCAATAGTTCCGTGAAGAATAGATTATTTCATCCGGTGGAAGCCGGGATGAATAGCCGGTTAGTCCCTGCTGCTGCAGCTGTCTGGACTGGTGTTGAGACCAAACCATCCACATGTTATGTTTTTCATAAAGCCGGTATATTTTCTTTGCAGCTTTGTTATCTATCAGCTGATCATCTCCGTCCACTACACCTATAACTGCATCTTTGTTTTTTACATAATGTAATACACTGTGGTAAGTGTTGCCCCCGCCGTAAAGTTTTTCATTATTCCTTACATAGCATATATCCTTTTTTCCGACCCTTTTATAGGTGGTGTTTACCCCATCTATACCCAGCAATTGGTGTAAGACAGCAGGGGTGCCGTCGGTGGAGATATCATCCCTTATGATGATACCAAGATTATCAAACTCCTGACTCATCACGGACTCTATGGCGGCACCGATTAATGTTGCTGCATTAAATACCGGAATAATAATAATGAACCTGTTGGATAGCTGTTGCATAGTCGAGTCTTTATGGGTTAGATATTGCTTCTGAAAATGGAATGCCACATTTCTGCCCGCTGCTCATTTCCCGTCAGCTCGCTTCTGAACTTATGAGGAGAGGTTTGGAAAATCCTATGGAAGCAATCGTTGATCCGTTTCTCATCTGTGAACCCTGAAAGAATTGCTATATCTTTTATCCCCAATGATTTGTTCTCCATCAGATAAACGGCGTGTCTTACCTTAAAGAACATTAGCAGGCGTTTGGGACCTACAAGCTGATGTTGCCTGAATATGCGGGATAACGCGCAGTCTGATATCCTTGCGAATTCTGCAATTTCTTTGCTGCTCATCAGGGACAGGTAATTCTCTTCAACAAAGCGCAGTGCGCGGTTGACCAGTAAAGGATATCCATTTCGATCAATTCCGAAGTCGGATGCCTTTACCCTGACGGTGTGCTGCTGGATCGCTGAGGAGACGACGTTCTTCAGGCTGTAAAGAGTGCCCCTGTCCAATACCCGGTCAATACCAATATGTCCGCAGATCCTGACAATTTCCAGGTCTACTTCATGAAGGATACTGATGAAGGGAATAAATGAAAAATGACTTTTGGATAACTGGAGCGCTGGCCGTATCAGGTCGAAGTATCCTTTCTTGATGTAGACAACAACGCACAGGATATTTTCACGCCGCAGTATCTGCGAAGGGTCGAAGAAATTTTTGTGAGTGACCATGAGGTTATAATGCGGGGACAGGATGTCTTCAATTTCCCTTGCAGATTCATCCTTGGCAAGAACGAGACATTTTGCATCGCATGAGATATCCATAATTACAGGTTTTGCAGGAAGCATTGAGGGAATATTGTATGATTGTACAGGCGCGTCTTTTATAGCTTATGCAGCCTCAGGTGCCTGAACATATCGCCAACGCTATGTTGGGGATATGCGGACATGTAGTCCAGGATTTGATTGTTCCTCTGTGAAATATGTTCGATCCGGCGTTGGTCATAGCATGCGTGGGAATATTTCCACCTGAGCGAAAGGCCGTCGTTAAATTCGGTAATAGTGCATGAAAGTGCATAGTATGCGCCATGTTCCTGTTGATGCCCTGTTTTTACAACGCTGCAGGACGTTTCAACGCTCAATTTCTTTTCGAAATTCAGGAACAGGTCGCAGTTGGCGCGTAAAGCAGATTCATTTATGCCCAGCATTTCATGATTCGAAATGCTATGCCTGCAGGAGCGGAGGAGATCGACATAGATCTCTGCAATGTGTTCTTTTATCGTGGCCTGCGGCCGTAAGGATCTGTATAAATAGATACCGCTTACCAACCGACCTATTAGGCGCCTGGTCCTTTCAGACGATCTGTCGGTAACAGAAGCGGCAATAAGCACGTTCTCCCTGCCTGTAATATAATGAAGCAGCAATGAAAGGCAGGTATACAGCACACCCGCGGTGTTTATGTTACAGGCTATGGCAACGGTATTTAACGCAGTATACCTTTGGCCGGTTATGTTTTCGGCAAATGTTGCTGCAGCGCTGTTGTTGAGCGCTTCAATAGTTTCACGCCGATATTTGCCGTTAATTTTGCTGAGCTTTTCTTTCCAATAGGCGATCTCTGCTGTTTTTCTTTCATTGAACCGTTTATTTTCCTGCCTGCAGTACTCACTGAGCTGCATAGGAAGCGGCGTAATAACGGGCACTGCACCATTCTTAAAGGCTTTGTAGAATATGTTCAGTTCTTCCTTGATGATATTCAGTGACCAGGCGTCTGAGATGATATGGTGAATAACGACCAGGAACTTATAACGGTTACCCGGACAATGAAAAAGAACCATTTTGATAAGCGGGCCTGACTCAAGGTCACTTAACTCCTTTGCACACGAGATGTAGGTATTGTTTATGGTCTCTTCGAAATCACTGTCTTCCTGCAGATTCATCCGCCTTATGCAGAACAGCTCATTGTTGTACGGAATGATCACCTGTTTGATAACGCCATCAATTTTCCGGAAAAAGGTTCGTAGGCTTTCATGACGAATGATCAGCTGCTTTACTGACAGTTCAAGGGCATCCACATGAAGATGTTGCTGTACGACTTGTACTGCGAGGGTGTCCGGCATTTGTCCGTTTTGAATACCTGAGTTGTGATGCCAGGACTGGAGCTGCCCAGGGGAGGCATCTGTGAGTGTTAACTCTTGTGATCCGGGGAACTTTAAAGTGCTGATGTCTGCTGTCATATGCTTCCATTGTTTAATGTATACAAGTAGCATTACAAACATTGCTACAAGCGCTCTGCAATAAAGGGGGCAATGTACACCTGGGTTTTGTCGGATTCAGTATTTACACGTCAAAACACAATTCACGGGTTTACTATAAATGTGCTGTTGGCAAAGTCGTGAGCATAGAAACATATTTACTAAAAAGACTGACAATTGATGTGTCTCTACGGTTATTCTTTATAAAACTAAATATTGTTTTCTGAAAAAAAAAGCATTTGAAAAAAAAATATTACAGTTATCCTCTGATGATACATTGTTATAATCAGATAGTAATTAAAGGCCGTAGAAATGCCACGGGTAACTGAAATACGGAGTAGTGATCAAAAAATGGGAATTGTAATTCATTGTTAGGAATTTAATTTAGCTATACTGGATTTTTAATCGCGCCATACAGGAAGCATTTCTTTAATGTTCAGATCCCTTTTGTTAACTATGCAAACGAAGATACCCACTTTTATCCTGGAAGAGCATAATGAGGCATTTTATACATGGTGCTACTGTGTTCACAACAAGCTGATCGCCGCAAATGGAAATACGCTCATTCATGTAGATGAGCATTCGGATATGGGTATTCCAAGGTTCAATACATCTGTAAAGGATGCATGGGCGGATCTCGTAGCTGCGGAGGTGTTTACCCGGAACGAAGTTGGTATTGCCACATTTATGTTCCCTGCTATTTACCAGGGGCTTTTTGATAAGGTCTATTGGATCAAACAGGAGCACAGGAAGAAGAAGGACCTCTCCCGTAAAATGTATGTACGTTCATATAACAGCGAAGGCAGAAAGCTCATTGGAGGAGAGGTGACACCTGTCATTCTGAGGGCAAAAGAGTACCCCGAGTCTGATGTACATATATTCGGGTATTACCTGAGAACCATAGAAGGTCTTCCGGCAGCAGGAAATGTGGCGCTTGATATTGACCTCGATTACTTCTCCTGTTCCGGTAATCCCAATGAACTGGAAGAACTGTTTATAGAAGTAACGTTGAGCGAGTACGAAAAATTTATGCGGGATCCCTATCACCGGATACGTTACATGGGTTGCAAGGCGGAAGCCATACAGCGGGCCGGAAAGTATTACCTCGTACTTAATAATTACCGGGAGGTTTACCCGGATGTTTATCCTTTTTCTCTTAAAGTAGATGATGCAGCCATAGCGCAACGGATGACACTTTTCTTCCGTAAGCTGTCCGAAAAGAAGTTAAGGCCATCCGTTATTACAATATGCCGATCGAGGTATAGCGGCTATACGCCACATGATCAATGGAGAAAGATAGAAGATACACTCATCAGCGGTCTGAAGGACATGTATGAACTGGAGATCACGCCAATCGGTGAATTGATAGCTAAAGGAGCCGGTATAGCTCAGGAGTCTTACACGGAAGCGTATTAATAAGGCAGTATGATTAGCGTACGGATATTGATATTTTTTCTGTTCTTGCCGTTCACCTTACGGGCGCAATGGGAAACGGTATATGATGATAAGAGTCCGGCGGATACCATATATCATATCCGGAAGGACCCGAGCTGTGAGCCAGATGGAAAAAAATATTTTTTCCCGGAATATGAATTTTTTGAAAGCCCGGTGAACACCGGCTACTGCCTCGGATATAATAGCAGCGGCAATACGCGACTGCTATGGCAAACGCATTTCCCTGCCGGGCCTGCATTTGCTCCTGCACATGGTTTTTTAAGTCAGCGGGCATTTTTGAAAAACATCAGCGGGTTTGCGTTATGTCTGTATGTCCCTGCAGAAAAGGCATACTATTACAAGGAGTTTACCGTATCATATGACGGATACCAGGTTCCGCTGTATGAGGCACTCTCCGGATGGAACAGATGTGATACATTACCCGTGCAGTTTGCCGCTTCAGCAGGGAGAGCGGACGGTAATGCATATAGGATCTTTGTTTCTGCTACTGTAGCCAACGCCAAACAGGAGGCTATGTTTGTAGTATCAGATCTTGTGCTGGGCAACAGCACAGAACGAACTTACCCCATCGTGCATCCTTTCTTTAGCCGGCTTACAGGCAAACAGGAGAGGGCGGCTGCTGGTACAATCTATTTTAGTAACTGTATCCTGAGCTCTACCGGCGAGGAGACAAATGCAGCTATAAGGGCGAACGTCAGGCTGGCCGGCGTCAAAGGAAAAGAAGAGGAGATGCTGATGTTTAAAAAGCTGATGGAGGAGATCATCGACCGGTATCCTTTTTACGGGGAAAGGCGATTGGATAAGAAAGAGATACAACAGGCTTACCACCGCATCGCCAAGGCGTTTACAGATACTGCACATTTCTGTGAGCTGGTAGATAGTGTTACCCGGTTTGTAAAGGACCGGTTCAGGGACGGGCATCTCGCTATTGCGGTGCCGCCTGCCGGCTGTGAAGGCACTAAGCGCAGTAAAACTATCTGGCCGGTGCGTTTGTACCTGAAGAACAGGCAACTATATGTAGCCGCAGTGTTTGATGCCAGGTACCGGAAGCAGCTGCCTGTAGGCAGCCAGGTGCTCTCTATCGATCATATGCCTCTGAACCGCTATCTTGACAGCATAGCCTCCTTATATGATATTTCGTTCAAAGATGGCGAAATGGAAGAATTGGCGGCAGGCATCGGTAGGGAACGTGGCGACTCCATGGTCTTGACTGTTGTGGATACGCTATTTCGTGAAAGAGAGGTTTGTGTGAAGTTCGACGGAAAAATAGTTATTCCTGATAACTTCAGGCCGCAACATTGTAATTTCCGTATGCTGGATGACGGAATTGCATATTTCAGGATCAACAACTGGTACCTTGATGTTTATCTGAGGTTCCTCAATAACTGGGACGCAATATCACATGCGAAAGGACTGGTGATCGATCTTAGAGGCAACGGGGGGGGAGCCTCCCTGTCGGCAATAAGGATGCTTTCACTATTTATCAACAAGCCCGAAGAGATCTACTCACTGGAGCACAGCGTTACCGGGATGCCGCTGCGCATCGCTCCCGATAACGTTTACCACATCCGCAGCAACATGCCGGTAGTGCTGTTGTGCGACAGGAATACGGCATGTACATCCGAGATATTCATCAAGACGCTGAAAGACCATTTGCCGAATGTGGAGCTGATTGGCACGGCGAAAACTGCCGGTGTGCTTGCCAGCAGGTTTGATGTCCACTTCCCTTCAGGAATGGTCGTGTATACTAACAGCATTACGGGCAAAATCATATTTCCGGGTGGGGAAAGCCTTGAGAACAAGGGTATAGTTCCGGATAAGATGGTTGTTATAAACAAGGTGAGTGAATTAAGGCCCTATGACGATAAGACGCTGCGCATTGCGCTGGGAGAAATCAAAAAGAGCAACAGGGAGTTTTCCATGCGCTGATAGCCGGAAGAAAGCCTCATCTTCCAATACCTAACGGGAATCCGGAATTCCAATATTTCTTCACCATTAAAAAAAAGAAGATGGAAAACAATCCTTTGGAACACGTTTCCAACGAACAAAAAGCAAGGGAGCTGATCAAGCCCCGTAAAATTGAAGATGTATATGCCGACGCAAAGACAGTGGAAGCGCTTTGCGGAGAATATGGAAGTGGTACCGACTGCCGCTTCGGAAACAGTTCAATTGATACGGGCGACAACGATCTGCTGTTTTGATCAAAACACATATATCTTTTGTTGACGTTTAAAAACCTCTGATTATGGAATCCAAAAACACATCCCCGGTTAACACAGACAAAGTAAAGGAGCTGATCAAGCCCCGCAAAATCGAAGACGTTTATGCTAACGCGAAAACGGTGGAGGCACTTTGTCAGGAATATGGAAGCGGTACTGACTGCCGTTTCGGCAACAGATCCATTGATCCCAATGAGGACGATCTGTTGTTCTAAAGGATGCCAAAGCTCTTTTGTTCACTTTTCAAACTTTTGTTATGGAACCCAGGAGCACATCACCACTTAACACAGAAAAGGTAAGAGAGCTGATCAAGCCTCGTAAGATCGAAGACGTTTATGCCAACGCCAAAACGGTGGAGGCACTTTGTCAGGAATACGGAAGCGGTACTGACTGCCGTTTCGGTAACAGCTCAATTGACACGAGCGATGACGATCTCCTTTTTTGACAAACACCGGAGGTAGGATACTACCTCCGGTTCTGAAACAGCTAATTGACCACAAACGTAAGCCCATGAGTTGCTATAAAACCAGTTTCTATAATGTATTGGTGCCGGTGGAGGAGGAGCAGGAATATCTTCTGTATAACCTTGTATCCGGCGGGTTGGAAGTGCTGCCCTGGGAGGAAGGGAAGTTTATAGGGGAGATCACCGGCCCTTCACCGGTGGATTTTAAAGATTATCCCCAGCACTGGGAAACACTGCAGTACCTGTATGAAAAAGGTTTCCTGGTGGAGGAACATACGGATGAAAAAAAACTGTATCATCAGCAATATGCCGGAAAACAGCATTTGTTGTATGACAGGGAATCGGCCAGCATCAATCTCACTATTGGCACAACTATTCTTTGTAACATGGGCTGCGCTTACTGCTTTGAGTTTGTTAAACCCAATAAGTCTCTGAAGGACGAGAAAAATTTTGAAGGTATCATGACCTATCTCGAAGACATGATCCGTAAGTCGCCGGTTAAAAGATGGGAGGCTATTAACATTACGTGGTATGGAGGGGAACCTTTAATAAACAAAGGCGCTTTGGCCAAACTTTCCCCGTTGTTGTGGGAACTTAGCCGGAAGTACAGTATGGATTACAATGCCAGTATTATCACAAACGGTATCCTCCTCACAAAGGAGAACTGGCTGCTGCTCAAGGAACATCATGTGCAGAATGTACAGGTGACCATAGACGGTCCCCGGGAGAAGCATGACAAAAGCCGGCCGCTCAAAGGAAAGAAGGGGGGAAGGAATTATGAGCTGATCATGGAGAACCTGACCTATATCCCGGATGGTATGCAGGCTACGATCAGGATCAATACTGACCGGGAGGTGGCAGAATCTATTGATGTATTGTTCTCTGATTTTAAAAATTATGGCCTCTGGCCGCAACGCTATAATGCGGTTACATTTTCACCCGCCTGGCTCCGCACTTATGAAGAGGCAAATGAGACAGATACATCCGCCCGCCTGAACGTTGAAGAGTTCTATGATTTTCTTCAGATGTTCAGGAAAAAGCGGGTAAAGCTGTTCAATGAGTGGGCGGAGCAGAACAGTGTTGGTAAGGCCAGGCTGAAGTGGATGCTGCCTGAAATACAGGAAGAATGTGCGACCTGGGTGTCGCCATACAGCCTTGTGATGGATCCCGAAGGTAATATCCACAAATGCTGGGAAACGATCCATGAAAGTAAACAGGCTATCAGCCATGTTTCACAAGGATTTGATCTTGAAACGCACAGGAAATTCATGGAATATGACCGTTGCGAGCTGAATAGCATATGCGCCAACTGCAAATACATGCCTGTATGCGATAAGTTATCGTGCTCACACCAGGCAATAAAGGAAGGAAAGCCGCCCTGCACGTTCTGGAAAACCAAAACCGAGGAAAGCCTGAAAGACCAGTACCTGCTTATGAAGCGGGAGCCGGACACCATAGTATTGCCAAAGCATCTGATGGCGGCCAATACAGGCCACTCCAATAAATAGGACCAGCACGTAATATTTTTACTATGGACAGCGTAATAAAAATGATGGACCAGAGAAAGCTGGTAGAGGCGATGGATCACTACAGCACATTGTTCCATGAATGCTACTACAATAATTACAGCCTGGTGCTTACAAATAAGCGGCTTGATCTTTCTGTTTTCATCCAGAACAGGAAGCAGCTGATGAACAAGCTGAATATAGCCAGCTACAACTTGCAGGCCTTTTGCAGGTTGTGCCTGCAGGACAGCCGGTTAAAGGAGCAAATGTCTGATACTGTCATCGGGTCACTGGATCAGATATGCAATAACTGGGCACAGCAGATAAAGGAAGGCAACTCTTTCCTCACCTATGATTATGCCGAGGTGATCATTAATACGCTGACACAGGCGGAATACCCTTTTATTGAAAAACTTTATACAGATCAGTATAAAGTGATCCCGGCGGCATTTGTGAGTATCCCGTTCAATAGTAAATCATTTACCCGTATACATAACTATTCTGATCCCGCCAGGCTGCCAATGTTGCTTGACGGATTATTCAATCTGTTCCATAAGGACCGGGCGCTCTATTACTATATTGAACGTATAGAGATTGCGCGGAATGACTTCCCGCTGAAGTTGGAATCCAGCAATGAGGAATATCCTCTTTTCAGTATTTTCTTTGACCATCGTATAGTAAATACGGGCAGTCATCCCGTGATCAGGGAATTGACGGAAAGGATCAAACCATTGCTGGATAACGGGGACGCCAGAGAGGTAAGGCTTTCCTATTCTTTCCCTGTTTATGCTGATACTGCGATCTCACAGGGATTTAAGAACTACAAAAGATTCCTGGACCTGGTGGGAGCGCTGGACAATGTGTATGAAAGAGAGACGAATTATGCATTTGTTAAATGAAGTCACAAAAAGGCAGGCTGCATGAAGAAGATCATTATTATAGATCAGGGAGTTGACGCAGGTCATACACGGCTTAAAGACTGCCGTATTTCTGGCGATACGATCCGCAAGCGTAACGAATCATTCCTTATAGAAAGAGGTGTTTTTCATGATATCACCGGGCATGGCACTGCAATAGCAGCCATTATTCATAAGCTGGCCCCTGATATGGAGCTCTATATGCTGAAACTCACGTCTGAAACCGGTATTATTACGGAGGATCTGCTTTGCAAGGGCCTTAATTGGTGTTTAGCTGTAGAGGGTGCAGTTGTGGTGAACATCAGTCTCGGCATCGCTACCAATACTCCTTCAGTGGCGTTACACGAAGCCTGTCAGTCGTTGCACAAAGCCGGTATTACGGTGGTAGCAGCTGTGCATAATTTTCCGAGAGAGGATTGTTATCCGGCACATTTTCCTTTTGTGTATGGAGTTGCCTGCGGGCTTATCAGGAATAAGCACGAATACAATTTTATTGGCGACGGGAAGACCAATATACTGGCGAAAGGCACTTCCCAGCGGGTAGCGTGGAAAGATAATGCATTCAAGATAACAGCAGGTACAAGTTATGCCACTGCTCATTTTTCTGGTATTCTGGGCGCCGCTATTGCACGTAACCCCGGGATGACAACGGAGGAGATCAGCGCATATGTGAAGGAGCATTCCAACCCGGAGATACAGGAGCTGAGCTATATTAAGAGAGATGACGCATTGCTTGTGTCCACTGAGAAGGGAATGAGCCCCGGGGAGAGGGACGCCAGGGGCCGAGTGTTGTTTACGGCTGAACGCACCGCGCATGTGAACAGGCTCGCAGTATTCCCGTCCTCTGAAAAAGAGCTGGGTACGCTGCTTGAGTTTCCGGGAGAGGTAACGGCAAAAGTTACATTGGTTATAGATTATCCCCGTATGCGGGCCAACGTGATGCAAACACAGAAGAGTGAGGATCAGGGCCCGGTAGTGAGACGGGATCTGCTGCCACATGAGTATGATGATTTTGATACGCTGGCCGTAGGGTATTTCCTTGATGTTCCCGTAGATGCAAATATTCTGTTTGGAACCCGTCTGCTGATCAATTGTATCAAGCGGAACAAGAATTTTGTGGTCCTTGACAATGAGGTTCACGACTATATCCATAAGCTTGTCAGCCGGAACCATCCTTCCTACAGTGGGCGGATACTGATGCCGGCAATCAACAAGGAGATGATCCGGGAGCTGGAGCATTTTCAGTACATGCCGCAGGTAAGCGCCCCGGTATTATCATTGATAGGTACAGGCAGCAAACAAGGCAAGATCACAGCACAGCTGCGGATAAGGCAGATACTAAAACGCGCAGGGTATGATGTTTCGCACGTGTCTACAGAGCCCCAGGGCGTATTGCTGGGCTCATCCTTTATATTTCCCTATGGTTACAAGGGAAATGTGGAAGCAAAACTGACATCGTGGAACAGGTTGCTGGACACTGCTATGAAATGCGTGCAGTACTATAATCAGCCCGATATCATACTGACCGGCATCCAGGGTGGCATACTCCCCAGGGTTACTTACGTGAACGAGGCAGCGGGCGGCTCTGTGCTTACGTCCATGCATTATCTGATGGGAGTACGGCCGGATGCCGTTATCTGCGCTATAAACCCGGCGGACCCTTCCGATTTGATACGGCAAACGATACAAACCGTTTATAACTTCTGCAAAGTACCCACGCTGATGTGTGTAATGACTCCGTGGGAAAAACAGGTGGAGACAAATGCAGGGCATGCTTTCTCCAGCCAGGAACTACTGCCCCCGGCGGAAATGCGGTCGCGCATGGATGCATATGCAGCCGAACTTGATTTGCCTGTTATAGACATTATGGATAATAAGAACGATGCGCTTGTGTTGGACGTGATACAACGCCATTTCTCCTGAAATAACAAGTGATTGCTGTTATGCCTGCATTAAGAATACCCGAAGGTTGTGATCATATACAGATTGTGTCGGATATGGATGCTGTCACGTTCCATAGTGACAAACGCTGGTCCGCACAGCCTTTCATGCTGACAGATGCAACGCGTGAGTGGCCCGCTATGAAAATGTGGGATGAAGCATTCTTTATAAAAAGATTCGGCGAGCTGGAGCTGGTGGGCACACGGGTCGTAAACGGTGTAAAGGAGAGGAGACCCTTCGGCTTGCAGGACTACTTCACTTATATGGTGGAGCATAAGGACGATATTCCCTACTACCTGGTTAATCTGCAATTCCATCTGGGCTCAGACCTGATGGCCCACTATATGGCGCCGGCCTGTTTTCAATGCTGGTATAACAGCATACCTGCCAACCGTCGGAAACATTCCCTTTCCTGGCTGTTCATCGGCGCGGCGGGATCGTTTTCCGGGCTGCATACGGATGTATGGAACACCAGCGCATGGAATGCAGTAGTGACGGGGAAGAAACTCTGGTTATTTTACCCTCCTGAGCAGGGAGAACTGCTATACCAGGGAGAGGTTAACCCTTTTGATCCTGATCTTATGGAGTTCCCCGATTTTGCAAAAGCGAGCCCGCTTGTTTGCATACAGCATCCAGGACAGATGGTGTTCACACCCAGCAACTGGTGGCATGCTGTATATAACCTGGAACCCGGTATTTCTGTTACTGAGAATTTCATTAACCGGTCTAACTCGCAATTTGTACTAAACTTTTTCAGGGAAAAAGGAGGGAAGAACTATGATGTGATGAAAGAAATAGTAGACAAAAATATATTGACTTCAATTGAAAAATGAACAGCAATGAGTAAGCAATCTGTTAAAGAAAGGCTCGAAGAAATTATCAGCAAAATTGTATTGTTTGAAATGCGGGAGGAGAGTGAGATACTGAGCATACGGGATAAACTGCATATTATATTAAGCGAGTCCAGCCAGGCGCTGGCTCTTGTAACAACTATTGAGGACGAGTTTGATATAGTGCTGGATGACGATGATGTAGACCTGGATTTTTTCGTCGACTTTGAAGTGATGCAGGAGCGGGTATACAAATCCATACCACATGAAAGTACACGGATATGAAGTTGAAGGTAATCAAGCGTTTTCTTATCTATCTGAAGCCATACAAGTGGCACGAGGTTTTGTTGTGCGTGCTGATGCTGATGAGCAGCGCCGGGTCCCTCTCATCGCCGTACTTGCTGAAGGTTATCATCGACGATGTGTTCCCCGGAAAGGATCATAAGCTACTATTGCAGATACTGCTGTTGCTGGTAGCTATTTACATATTGCGTCTTGTTGCGGCTTTTTTTTCGGATTATGTATATATACGGCTTAGCAACAGGATTGTGTTGGATATCAGGAAAGATCTGTTTAACAGGATCATGCGATATCCACTCAGCTATTTCCACAATAATAAGCCGAGTGACCTGCATCACAAGATCAGCAACGAGGTAGGAAGGATTCAGCAGATACTGACCAATAGTATAATACGGCTGCTCAACAACATGCTTACGATCGCAGGGCTGGTGATTATGCTATGTGTGCTGAACGTGCAACTCTTCCTTATTTCAGCCATGGTATTTCCGTTCATCTATCTTAATATAAAGTACTTTACGCCAAGGCTCCGGAAAATATACGGTCGTGTCAGTAATGGGGAGGCGGACCTCAATGGGTTTTTCCTGGAGCGGTTCAATGCTGTAAAACTCATCAAATCATTTAATGCCTACACATTTGAGAATACGAATCTGCATGACAGGCAGGAAACCCTGATGGGATTGCATCTGAAAAGTATTATAAACACTTCCATGAACAGGAACATTGCTACCTTTCTGATAGCACTGGGTCCTATTATGGTATTCGGATGGGGCGGTTCAGACGTGCTGGCTGGTACTATGAGCCTGGGGGGCCTGGTGGCGTTCCTGCAATACCTAAACCGCCTTTACAGTCCTTCTACCGATCTGATGTACCTCCACACAGATTTGCAGCGGGCCTATGTTTCCATGGAACAGCTTTATGAATTGTTTGAACAACCTGCGGAACGGAGCGCTGGAGCGGAGTGCGCGGGGGGAGAAGTGCAGGATATCCGTTTGCGAAACGTAACTTTTGGCTACAACGGAGTTGATGTGCTAAGCAATTGTGATCTTGATCTGCAGGCGGGAAAATGTTATGCAATTGCAGGGGCTACCGGATGTGGTAAAAGTACGCTGCTGCAGCTTTTATGCCGCTTTTATAAACCGCTGAATGGCAGTATCGCCGTGAATGGCGTGGACCTTGAGGATATTGACCTGCATGCATGGAGGGATCGTGTAATGTTTGTCAGCCAGGAAGGCTGTGTTTTTCATGACACCATATACCGGAATGTGATATATAACAGTGATGCAGCGCCGAATGATGTTCGCGCCGCGTTCCGTATGGCGGAAATGCAGGATTTCCTTAAGCAGCTCCCGGCGGGAGAAGATACTGTTGTGGGAAGTAAAGGTGCTACTGTTTCCGGCGGTCAGTCTCAAAAGATTAATATTGCGAGATGCCTGCTCAGGAGATCATCACTGCTGCTGCTGGATGAGGCGACGGCGGCTATAGATTCGGAAAGTGAGCAGCTGATATTAGATAATATCCGCGGGAGCGGCCAACACAACATAATATTGCTGGTAAGTCACAGGCTAAGCACTATAAAGAAAGCAGATGAGATTATTTTCCTCGATAAAGGCCGGATAGTGGAACAGGGCACTCATGAACAACTGGTGATGCTGAAAGGCGCTTACTACAAGCTTTTCAGGCATCAGCTGATCACGGAAGAAAAGACTGGTAATGAGCAGCTGGCCATGGCCGAGTAAAGCCGTTGATTGTTAATGACAATTTAAACCAGATAAAAATGTTGCATGAACAAAATCTATATCTGATACCATCACCATCGTTGACACGGGAGATGGATGCTGCCTGGTGGGAGGATTTCCTGAAGAACAACAACAACTTCACACAGACGATTGTGATGAAGGATGCATTGACAAACGGAACTGTGTCGCTGCTTGAAAGTGAGGTTATGGCAGTACTGAGGAACATTTGTAATAATAGGAATGATGGGGCTGGTTATTTCAGGGTATATATTGACCAGGTAGTGCTAACAAAGCAGGAAATGGAAGAGCATGTGTTTATGTTTCCACCTTTGCCCGGTGAGCCGGTTACTGTGTGGGCGGAAAGAGCATACCCGGGTAAGCAGTTCTGTATGATCCTGAACCTGGCTGAGGTAATATCAGAAGAACTGGCCAAATGCCTGACTACGCTTATGCAGCCGCTTACGGACAGGATCGGAATCCCGCTCAATGGGTTACATACTACCACATTTGTAGGGAATTACGGGTTCACACCACTTGGCATACATCAGGACTCGCCGGGAGGTAATGTTATTCATTTTCACATTGGTCCCGGTAAAAAGACAATGTACAACTGGGAAGCGGACGAGTATAACAAGCTTGCAGGTGGCCGGCCGAATAACCGGGATGTAACGCCTTTGCTTCCTTTTGCGAAAGAGTTCACTTTCGGGAAAGGTGACATTTATTATATGCCATGGGACAAGTTTCACATCGGATATTCCGGGGAGCTTTCTATTGGCGTGTCGGTGTGGTTTGACAATCACGGCAGAGACGTTATACTCGGACAGTTGCTGGATAACCTGAAGAAGAAACATTTTGATTATCGCAAAGCAGTTATCACCAAACCCGTTAAGGAGGAAGATGATAATGGATTTGACGTAGTAACTGCATTAATGAACCAGCCGGAGTATCTGGAAGAAGCGCCCTTTGTCAGCCTGCTGGAGGAGGAATACCAGGATCACATGCTGAGGCTTTTCAGTAATGGGGGATGGAAGATAAGCCCGGTGCTGAGCCGCCAGAGGCGTTCAGCAGGTAATCCCTCCGATGTGGAGTGGCTGCTTTCATCTAATGTAAGAATTACGGCTCCTTTCAGGATTTGTTATGCGGTAAGGAACGGCGGTGCGCTTAAAATATTTTGCAGGGGCGTGGAAATGACAACCAGCTATCAGCCGTTGCTAACCGACCTTATAGACAGGCTGAATGAAGGGGCGGAATACAACGTGGCGGAATTACTAGAGGGAGTTGTGCCAGGCATGCCAGATAAGCGCATAAATATGCTGATGAACTTTTATAATCTCAACGGAGTGGATTTTTTTTGATCAGTTAATGCAAGCAGATATGTATACAGCCGAAGCCACTTTAATGACAGACGCTTACCGTAATATGCCGGATACCCTTTTCTGGAAGCAGTTTATGTCCCTCACCAACGATCTTACGCAAACGGCGGTTGTCAAAGATGCGTTGCAACCTGCACATGTTGAACTGATGAACCGGCATGTAATGGAGGCGTTGGCCATGATGTGCCGGAGGAGATCAAGCATGCAGGGATTAAGGGTATATGTGGATAATGCGATACAGGATGAGGCCTATAAAACGGAATACTTGTTTCCTTATGTGCCGGAAGCTGGAGAAGATATTATTTCCTGGTCGGCGAGGGTGTTCGGAGAAAAGAAGTTTGGATTGATCATTAACCAGATTGAGAAGTTCTCCGGAGACCTGGCGCGGTATATCGTTATGCTGGTAAAACCGTTGCTGGATATCACCGGTATTCCGCAGAATGGTTTTCATACTTCCACGTTCATTGGGAATTACGGCTATACACCATTGGGCATACACCAGGACCACCGCGGTTCCTGTGTTATACACTTTCACCTCGGGCCTGGTGGGAAAACAATGTACACCTGGGATGAACGCGCCTATTATGATCTTTGCGGGGGAAAACAGAATAATATGGATATTGTTCCCCTTTTGCCGTCGGCGGACAGGTATGCATTTGGGCAGGGTGATATCTATTTTATGCCATGGAACTCATTTCACGTCGGCTATACCGAAGCCCTTTCAATAGGAGTTACTTTCTGGTTTGACAATCATCTCAGCAGCGTGATAGTGGATAAGTTATTTGATATGCTTAAAGCGAAGTATGTTAACCTGCGTGACAAGACAATCACTGTTCCTGAAAGACGGGAGAGCAATTTTTCCGGCTTCCCGGATATAGCCCGTCTGCTCCGGTTGGACGACTTTTCAGAAGGAGTATCGTTTACAGAACTGTTCAGGAATATCTATGAAGAATCGTGGCTGACTATAAAAAGCAATGGCGGTTGGCGATTCCGGCCGTTGTCAAGAAGAGCTGAAACGGGATACGATGAGAATGACTACCTGCATTTTTCCGGTAAGACCGTTTGTGGTGTATACCCGTTTGAGATAAAATGCAAAACATCTCCCACAGGTGATGTATTTTTATATTCCCGTGGCGCCGAATTTCAGATGAAGTATCACCAGGGTATTATAACTATTATTAATAAGCTTAATACGCATACACCAGTACCGGTTGCTGACCTCATATCAGAATTGGATGGCTGGCCTGTTGATGCAAGGCTCTATTTTATATCCGTTCTGTATAATAATAAAGCAATAGAAGTTATTTAATGAAATTTTTTTTAATTTAACACTGGCATTGTCGAGCCCTATTCATTATTGTATAACCAGCCCGGTGTATGTATAGATTATATCTTTCATGTTTAGTTGTCAATTTTCTATTGCTTTTTATCATAAGCCCCGTGTATTCCCAGGAGGAAAACGGAACAGGAAAGATCACTGGCGTGGTAAGGGATAGCAAGGGTGCGCCTGTTCAGTTTGCGACTGTTGTGTTATTAAAGCAGGCCGATTCTGCGTTGGTCAAAGGGGTGATGACAGACGCACAAGGGGCTTTTCAATTTGAGGACTTGCGGGAGGGGGTATATTTTGTAAAGATCTCGCAGTTGGGATTTAAGACGGAAACAACCGCCCCTATCTCGGTAAATGGCGGATCGTCCGGTGTTAGCCTGCCTCCTGTAACACTATTAACTGATGCAAAGAACCTTAAAGAGGTTACAGTTACCGGACGGAAAAGGCTGATCGAACTAAACGCAGACAAGCTTATTTTTAATGTCGCTAACACTATTAATACGGCGGGTGATAATGCATTGCAAACGTTAAGAAAGGCGCCGGGCGTATCAGTTTCACAGGACGACAGGATCTCGTTGAATGGCGCTGGCGGGGTACAAGTAATGATAAACGGCAAACAGTCCTATCTAAGCAACAAAGACCTGGCGGATGTTCTCAGGTCAATGCCGGCTTCCAACATTGAAGCGATAGAGATCATCAGTAACCCTTCTGCCCGTTTTGACGCTGCCGGAACTGCAGGTATCATCAACATCAGAATGAAGAAGGACAGAAGTATGGGCCTTAATGGAAGCGCAACAATCAATGGAGTATACGGGTTTACGCCGAAGTATGATGGTTCTGCAGATGTGAACTACCGCCGGAAAAAAATGAACCTGTATGGTTCTTACAGTTATTATACAGGCAGAGTTGAGGAGAAATACACGTATGACCGGACGCAGCTTAACCAGGACAATGTTTTAACTCATTATAACCAGGCCTCAACGGACCTGGATGATAGTAAACGGCATAATTTTAAGGCAGGAGCGGATTTCTTTTTAAACAGCAGGCATACGCTCGGCTTCCTGATGAATGGTAGCGTGAGCAGAAAGGAAGAGAATATCAGCAGCCGTACACTCATCTTCACCAATGTTCAGACCATTGATTCCGTCTTACAGGCCAGGAATGAACAGCTGCTGAAGCGCGACAATTTTAATTATAACGTAAACTACAGATACCAGGATTCTACCGGTAAGCAGCTGAATATAGATATGGACTATGTGTTCTTTAACAGGAATGACCAGAGCTATCAGCCAAATGTTTACCTGAATGGGAAAGAGACCACGCCGCTAAGTTCGTCCACCTACCGCACCATTGCGCCTTCTGATATAAAAGTATATGCAGCCAAGGCAGACTATGAGCAGCCTTTGTTCAAGGGCAGGCTGGGGGGCGGGGCAAAGTTCAGCACTGTACGAACTGCCAACGATTTCCGTTTCTTTAATGTTATTGGGGGAATAGATATGACCGATAGCAACCGTACTAATAATTTCGCCTATAAGGAAGATATCTATGCATTTTATCTCAACTATGATATTAAGTTAAAGAAATGGGGAATCCAGGCAGGACTTCGCTATGAGCAGACCCGGTCTCACGGAACGCTGACCGCGCTGATCCCCGTTAATGATGAGAACATTCAAAGGAGCTACCATAACTTCTTTCCCAGTGCAGCCATTACTTACCAGCCTGCTGATGCGCATACCTTCAGTGCTACCTACAGCCGGCGTATAGGCAGACCGTCGTACCAGGACCTGAACCCGTTTGAAATGAGGCTCGATGAACTTACATTCTCCAGGGGCAATGCATTTTTGAGACCACAATACACTCATAGTATGCAGCTTACTTATGCTTTCCGGCAGTACCTGATCGTTTCAGCCGGTTACCAACATACCACGGATGTATTTGCCCCAATTATCGATACAACGGAGGGAAACAAGATCATATATATGCAGCGGAATGTGGCTAAAAACAATACGCTGAACCTGAATATTTCCTCCGCCCTGGATATCTTCGACTGGTGGAGCTGCTATTTGAATGCCAGTCTTTACCGCACTGTATTCAAGGGGCCGGTAGATCTGGGGAACCTGAATACAGACGCGCTTACTTTCAGTTTTAATGGTCAGAACAGTTTCAAACTTACAGACAGGACTTTCGCGGAGATATCGCTCTTTTACAGGAGCCCTGAAGTATACGGCACTTTCCACAATAGCTCGATAGGCGAAGTAGATCTGGGACTACAGCAGGACCTTTGGGCAAAACGGGCTACGCTGAAAGTAAGTTATACAGATATCTTTTATACACTGAAGCTTAAGAGCACAAGTGATTTCAACGGGCTCGACCTGTACAGCTCAACGATACCGGAGTCAAGACTGTTTAAAGTGTCCTTTACTTATCGCTTCGGTAGCAATCAGATAAAAGCTGCCAGGAACAGATCTACAGGAGCTGCTGATGAGCGCAGAAGGATTTAACGTGTTTTATTTATAAATACTATGCTATTTTCCTCCGGTATAGATGTTATTGAAATAGACACTGTAAAGACACTGATCGATAAACATGGTGAGCGCTTTCTGCGAAGGGCCTTTACAGAAAGAGAGATTGCTTACTGCTTGAGGAAGGCAGACCAGTACAGACATTTCGCAGGTAAAATAGCAGCCAAGGAAGCTGTGTTCAAGGCGCTTAAAACGGGCTGGAATCGGGGCATACAGTGGAACCAGATAGAAGTATTGAACGACAGCGCAGGCGCTCCGCAATTGTTCTTTTCCGGTAATGCGGAGGCGCATATCTCCCAGGCTGGTTTCATAAAACATGATGTTTCCATATCGCATTCCAGGACGGTAGCAGCTGCCGTTGTTATTTTTTATCAGGATTAATACGATTCAGACACTAAACAGTTTTTGTATGAAGAAAAAGTATTGTTGTCCGCTTTTCTTTCTATTCGCCTTTAATATGACTGCTTACTGCCAGGGGATCAACGGAAGCGGTCATGTAGTGTCGCAATCCAGGAAGGTTAAGGATTTTTCGGTAATCCGCGTGGATATTGCCGCAACTATCTATCTTGACTCATTAACCAATGATCCGGATGTCAGGATCGAGGCAGAGGATAATTTTATGGGTTATATCCTTTGCCAGAACGATGGAGACGCACTTGTTATAAAGAATAAGTCAGATGTATGGTTCAATACGGATAAAGGGATCAAGGTGTATGTACCTTACAGTCAATTAAGTAAATTGATAAGTATAAGCAGCGGAAACATTATTTCTCATAAAGGTTCGGTAAGGGCGGCCGTATTGGAGGTGGAGACAAACGGGTCTGGCCTGATAGATCTTAGGGTAAGTTGTAATAAGCTGAAGGTCAAAAAGGACGGCTCTTCGATAGTTAAATTAAACGGAAACTGCAATGAGCTGGAAGGCCGGCTGAAAGGCAGTGGAAATATGGATGCACGCACATTGACGGCCGGGAATGTTAAACTGGACGTCAGGGGCAGCGTAGGCGCGCAGGTGAAATGTACATCTACCCTTGATGTAGTGCTTGGGGGTAGCGCCAATGTAGTATACCTCGGTGATCCCGTTGTAACGAAGCGGCTGGAAGGCAGCGGAAATGTAGCAAAGGTCAATTAAGTCAAATAATTCTCCGTGAGTGCTCAGCTGTTCCCTTTTGTATTCGGCAGAATATGCGGATTAAGTTTTGATGTCATTGCTGCCTATGCTCCGGTAGTATTGAGGCAAAGCATGGCGTGGCTACAGGAGTTTGAAGAAGACCTTGCGAGGGAAAAGGCAGGGCTTTGTGAGCAGCTGTTCATTTTTATCAAAGAGGCGCCACCACTTGCTCAGAAGCAGCTTCAGAATATAAGACGCAGTATCTTCAACGGCAGGCGTCTGAAACCACAGGAACTGGAGTATGCGCGCTCTGTTCTGCAGGGGGACGTACTGACGGCTCTTAATAGTTTTCTTGAGCGAACCGCCCTTCTGCAGGCACAGCAAGCAGCCTTCCATGACTTGTATAATTCAACGGTAGTTAGTCTCCGCCTTATGTTGCAGGAGCAGGGGGCGGCCGACAATTTTCAGCAGGCATTGACATTTTCAAGCGATTATTTCGTTAACGATTTTATAAAATACCAGCAGACGGCTCCGGCGGCTTTCCGGAATGAGGAGTTTGATATTGAAAAAACACTTCTCCGCTATCTCAGCAGAATGTGCACAAAGACATCGCCATTTGGACGGTTTACAAGCATATTCATTGGACAAACAGACGCGTATGCGGATAAACATGACAGGTTCCAACCGGTGAACGGTGGATCCGGCCTGATGGCTTTTGTGAGATTGAACAGCGCGTTGTTCCATCATCTAAAACTATTGCTGCGGGGCGAGTATGAAGTGCTCAGGCATTTTAAGGTATATCTCAACCGGAGCCTTTGTACAGACGGAGAATATTTTAGTTTTATTATAAGTAACGAGGGAAGGTATAAGCTTCACAGGATCGTGGCTGACGACAACCTGCGGTGCGTGCAGGAGATTTTAAAGACGCAGGAGGTTATTATGGATGAGCTGCGGAAAGCGTTGATGCAGCGATCCGGCCAGTCTGCAGAAGTGTGTACCGGGATACTAAGCTCGCTTGTTAACGTAGGGTTTATAGAGCCGGACTTTGGTATCTCCGTATCGGATCCTCAATGGAATATAAAGCTGGAAGAACTGTTAGCAGGGTTACCGCTGAATGACGCTGTAGTTGCTGCACCGGTTGTGGAACTACTTCGTTGCTTCACAGGAATTGCGAAGCAGCTGGAAAGCGGAAGCGCAGCGGAGAGAAGTGCATTACTGCAGCTAGCGGGAGAGCGGCTCGCCGGGCTCAGATCTAAGCTAATTTTGAGCCTGCCGCAAACTGATCTTTGTGAAGCTCTGTGCCGGGATAACGGGTTGCTTTCCTTTAAGCCCCGGCAATTATTTTTTGAGGATTCCATCCAGTGTTCTGCCACTCCGGTCCTGCCGGAGGAAGCCTTATTGTCCTTTGTTACTGCTATCAATCATTTGACGGGTTGCCTTTATTTTTATGACCGGAATCTCTCCGTCAGATTGCGGATGCTTGATTTTTACAGGCAACACTATAATGAGGATCAGGAGGTGCCGTTATGGTTGTTCTTCGAACAATTTTCATTGACTGAGGGGGCTGGCGTTTCCAACAGTTTCGGTACGGAGAAGGAGCGTATAGCGAAATGCATAACCGTTATTAACCGTAAGGCGGTTTATAAGGAAGGCGATCAGGAGCTTCATTTGTCTGCCAGTGATATCATGGGGGCTGCTATGGAAACCGGACTCCCCGTGACTCTTCCTCCCGGCTCGATGAGCGCTTTTGTTCAGCTGTATGAAGAACCCGATGGCATATCCGGGGTGAAAGCTCTAAAGGCAGTGGTGAACAGCATTCATCTTGGTTTTGGCAAAATGTTCAGCCGTTTCCTGTACTACGTTACGCCTGAGATAACCCAGCTACTCAGGGAGCTTAATGCAAACGCTCCGGAAGGGAATGATGCGCTCCTTTGCGAGAATAATGATAATGCACATTCAAATGCCAATATACATCCGCAGCTATTGCCCTGTAAACTGCGAATGCCCGGCGGCAGTAACAATGCAGGCAGCTATTATATTGATATTGCCGACATCCTCGTCAGGGAGGATAGGAAACAGCAACGGCTTATGCTTGTTCACCGGGAGTCGCAGAAGGAGATCGTTTTGTACGATCTGGGACTGCAGCTTTCTAACAACCGGTCACCGCTTTTTGATTTTCTTTCAAAATTTACTTCTGGTAATGACCCTGCTACATTTCCTATAGTAGCCAGCCTGTTGAAGCCCTATCTGGGAGGAGAGGGGGTACTGGCTATACCCCGCATAGTTTATGATGGTAAACTGATATTACAGAGGAAGGCATGGTGCATTCCCTGTGATAAGCTGCTGTTTAAGCAGCCCGATATTGGTCATGACGACTATTTTCTTGCTGTAAACAAATGGAGAAAGGAGCTTGGCCTTCCGGCCAGGGTATTTGTTCATCTAACTAATAAGTTTGAGGATGCCAGTCGTGCCCGTAATGCTTCAAACGCAGGAAAGGGGGACAGCAAACCTCAGTATATTGATTTTCATAATCCACTGCTGGTATTATTATATGCGAAAATTATCAGGAAGGCTGGCTCCAGCCTGTTGATAGAGGAGATGCTTCCGGGGAATGAACATTTGTATAAAGTAAATGGGGAAGGGTATGTTACGGAGCACCTTGTGCAGTGGTACAACCGGTAGTATAAACTGTATGGGTTAGCCTGCTCATAAAGTGCGGGAAATTTTCCCGGATATAGGTGATAAGCAGCTCTCCGGTAAACATACTTACCGGCAGAGATATTTTCTGGTATTCCTCTACACTTAACGGGCACTGGCTCAGCTTCCGGACGATGCTGCGCCCGCTGACATCCTTTGAAATGATAGCGCACTTTACCATTGTATTGGTCCACCAGAACCTTGGGTGATATGCAGACTCATGATCGCTGAGATCGCCTGTGTAGGTAAGCAGGAGGGGTATATCTTTGCTTTCTATGATGTTTTTGTTCTTCAGGTAGTAATAAATGCCATTGGCCAGATGTAACATGCCGGTACATGGACCAATGACAGCGCTGATATAGCGGCTTGAAAGCAGGGCCATATCTTTACGGATGCCAAGTCCTCCGGCTACTATCACACGACTCATCACGTGGGAGCTCAAAACGGCGGCGAGCTCCGCTTTTCGGCCTATGTTATGTTCGTCAAATACTAATACTTTTATTCCGGGAAAGGCGGTGAACCATTTTATCAATTCAATGTAGGCCTGGAAAGAGATCGATTTCTGAGGGACGGATGCCCCGGCTAATAATACCACTACACTGTGTTCTTTTTCTATTTGGTGTTGTTGCAGCCAGGAGTCTGCCCATTGGCGTTCCTGTTCGGTTATAAGTATCTCCCTGAAATCATTTTTTCTGGCTTTTCTGAGTGCTGTTAAAGCGTCTGTCGGATGGCCGTTGTTTTTCTGCAGCAGCCTGGAGTCCCATGCTGAGGTGTTAGGAGTATCCTTAAATCCTCCCCTGTTGGAGAAGCAATATATAGATGTGCCCGGAAGCCCGTTTGTATAATTGGCGCTGAGATAATTAAGGAATTTCATCACCAGGTCTGCGTGGCATATGATCAGGTCATAGGCCTTCATGTCAAGGTCTTTCCAGTCGGTATTCGTAAATGAGACATTGTTGCCGAAGGAACCTGTGAATATTTTATTTAGCATTTCGAACCGCTTTTCATTGCAACAGTTGATCCTGACTTTTGCTGCCTTATACAGGCTAATTATCTGTTCCTTCATATTCATCAGCCAGAAACAAGAGTCTCCCAGGTAGAATTTTCGCTGGTAGTCGTCAAGTAGAAGGATGTTATTGAAACTTTTGCCAGCAAATGTGTGGTTTACTGATATGATTTTTTCAATAGGTCTGGCATGCAGCTGTTGCTGCTTGTCTCTGTTCATACCAGTAAATGCACGGTTCATCTCGTACTTGAAGCCGCGAATCGCAGCTGATAGCCTGGGACCGGGATGGTATGGAGCCTTTTCCCTGAAAAGATCTGTAACAGGCTTGAAAATACCATTACTGGCGTTGGTTAGATCTATAAAAGAGAAGACCTCCGGAATGGCGGTGATGAGCTGACCATATTTTGTGTTCAGGTGTGTATAGAGCTCCTTTTCAGTGGCGGGGTGGACAATAACCAGTTGATAAGTGGTAAAGTCAATATCCTCCCATTTTCTGTTAAATAGGATATCGTCCAGATAATGGTAAAGATAGCTGTCACTTTTCCAGATGTGCCGGTAATCTGTGTTGCTCCTGTCGTTAATGTGTATTGTCACGTGTGGAGCGGTATGGCGGAGAATATTCAATGTTACATAAAGCTGCTTTATCATGCCGTAATCCGCCTCTTCATTGATGATCAGGTTATAAAAATCATGGAGGATGAGCGTGCGTGTGTTATCGGCCGTGACAGGTTTTGAATGCTCAGTTTTCATAATGGTTATGGGTTGTTTGTTGTTATTCCAGTTCCACGTTTCCGGTACGGGGTATTTTACCCCATCCTTTCTGATTCCCCCGGAAGTATTTCATAAGTATCTGGATGAAAACTAGCAGCGTTAAGTGCCTGAGCAGGAAACGCTGCAGCAGGATCCATTTAAGAACGCCCGCACGTTCTTCCCTCTTGACCATGATAAATGCAGGAACCATTGCATCTACAAGAATAAACAGCAGGTAATATGATAACATGCCATATGTGCCTGCAAGGATGCCGCCTATGAAATAATAGTCTGCCAACGGCGCCAGCAGTGGTAAAAGTATGCGAAAGATCCAGGTATAAGGGATAACGAGGTAAGCCAGCGCCTTGTTGGAGTGGGTAAGAAGTTCCTTGCCATGCTTAAGCAACCCCTGGACCATACCCACTGTCCAACGTACCCTTTGCTTAATGAACATCCTTGTACTATCAGGTGCTTCCGTAAAGGCAATTGCTGAAGGTGCATTTTTTATTACGTAGTTATTGCAAAGCATCCTGATAGTGATATCGCAGTCTTCAGCCAGTGTATCTGTTTTAAAGCCACCCATTGCAATTACTACGGAGCGCCGGAATGCGCCTAATGCGCCGGGTACTACGAGGATGCCATTCATGGGTTCAAAAACAAGCCTTTCAAAGTTCTGGATGGTAACATACTCAATATATTGCATGCAGGTGATCAGGTTAGTCCGGTTACCGACCTTTACATATCCAGACACGGCCGCCACTGTGCTGTCCTGGAAATAAGGAAGGATCTTGTCTAATACGTCTGGTTTTACCAGCGTGTCGGCATCAATACAAACAATAATATCGCTGTTGGATGCGCTTACTCCTTTGTTGAGCGCAATAGATTTTCCACTGTTTTCCTGGTGGACTATCTTTATCCTGGGATGCCCCGAAAAGTGGCTGCATACAATAGAGAGGCTATTGTCAGTAGAGCCATCGTCAACAATAATAATTGTGCATGCTTTGTAAGTGATGTCCAGCAGGTTATTTACTGTTCTGACCACGACTTTTTCCTCATTATACATTGGCAGTATGATATCCACTGATGGGAGCGGGTTACTAACTTTAGTATTGCGATTGAGGTCCTCCGTACTGCTACGGATGTAAAGAATGCAATAAACACCTATCTTGATGCAATATGCGATCAACAGTAGTTCCAAAATCCACATAAGATTGAGATTAACTCCTAAAGAGGGTGTTAAGTTATTATTTGGGCGTAGAGAACCAGTAAGAAGTTGCGTTAACTTCTATGTTCATAAAAATATAGGGAAATATGATAAAATCACTTCCCAGAAATAGGTTTCTGTTACGTTTTTTTGACATAAGGAGTGCAGCCAGATCGTTTTTTTTCACTGCATTTCCATCACACTTGTCTTATTTATCTTTATTGCATTGTTTAACTCAAAATCTGTTACTATGAAGCACCTCAGGAAAACCCTCAGTTATTCCACACTTGTAGCATTGTTAGTTATTCTCTTCTCCGCTTGTTCCCAGAAAGACAAAGAATTAAAAGACGCCGCTCCGGCAGATAATACCGCTGAGATGACGGAGTATCTCGTTAGCCAGGGATTTGATGCACAAAAAATAGTGTATGAAAGAGACCGGGTGATTATAGAAAGCGATATTATCATGACCCTGCCAGAACTGAAAGCACGTGTTGAGCAGTGGAAGAAAGATGGCGCTACCGGTCCGCAGACAGAACAGCGGAGGCACACTTACATTGTGAGCAACACCTACAACAACAATGTAAGGATCTATATTGAACCAGCCGTACCTACTGCCTGGAGAACAGCCATACAGGGTGCGGTAAACAACTGGAATGCCGTGAATGGCACCCGTTTGGGCATGTCTATCATCAGCAGCCCCTCCGGTGTTTATACCAGGGTGTTCATGGGTTTTGAAAGCGCCAACTGGATAGCCCGCGCTTACCTGCCTACTTCCAATGGCCGCCCCGGTGTAAGCGTTGAGATCAATTCCAACTACAACAGCCTGCCCGCCAGCCAGAAACTGTTTGCCATTACGCACGAGTTTGGTCACACCATCGGCTTCCATCATACCAACCAGACCAGTGGTATACACATACCCGGAACGCCCACCGTGGATGCGAATTCTGTAATGAACTCCTTTGTACTGAACTGGGCCGGATTTACCGCCGGTGATGTACTGGCCACACAAATTCTATATCCCCAATAAACAGGTATAGCCATAACGCAGAAGGGCGTTCCTGGAAAGGAACGCCCTTTTCTTTTTGTGTCAATCCAATTTACCCTTTAAACAATCGTTTCGTTGTTCTCACACCATCTACATCTATCTGAATAAAGTATACGCCGTCCTGCAGTCCGGAAATGTTCAGCGGTTCATCATACCCGACCGTTCTCACCGGCAGCACCACCTGACCAGACGCATTGTACACCGCTACCTTTGCCTGTTTTCCGCCAAATTTAAGGCGGATCGTTCCCTGGGAGGGGTTCGGGTACAATACCACATGATCGTCCTTTGCCGGGGTCTCTTTCAGCGAAACAGCGGTACGCGCATTAGCCGCTGCGGGGGCGATGGCATACAGCTGGTTCCTGGGGATGATCTCCTTGGGCTGTGAAGCGCTGGACCAACGCAGCCGTGCATTGGCGCCGCCAAAATCTTCAAAGTATTCCACCTTGATATCATACAGCTGACCAGCTGTCAGCGTAATGGTACCGGAGTATTCAATGTCCCAGTCGTTGATCCACTTATCGATCACCAGCTGGTTGTCGATCCACAGCCTTCTGCCGTTGTCGCTGGTCATGTAGAACGTGTATTCGCCGGAGTAGCGCGGCTCGATCTTGCCTGTCCAGCGGATGGAATAGTGATCATTGGTGATGCCGCCGCCGGGTGAACCATCGCCCCAGTTGAAATCAATATTGGGATCTATGCGTGTAAATTTCAGTGTGTCAAAATCCATCCCGTTGTAGTACTCAGCATTGAGGCCGTTGCCATTGCCCACCGGAGGTAAGGCTGTAAGCAGCCACCGGGCGGAAGCCTGCGCAGTATCCGTACGCAGTACTACGGCAGCTTCGGGCGCAGTGCTTTCATCGCGGATAGACAGCACTTTACCACTGAGCACAGACACGAATTTATAATAGCCATTACCGGCGGGCAGTGCAATGAACTGCTGGTTGGATGCCGCGGAGGCAGTCCATTGCCAGATGCGGGCATTCTCTGCAGTATCTGATTGCGCTACATCCAGCGATTTGGCGCTGTGATAGGCAGTGATGGTATAACGTCCTTCGCCCAGGTGTTTGAGGTTGAAGGTCTGGTTGGCAGCATTTGTGCCATGCCAGAGCTGTATGTTAACCCCGTCGCCAAGTCCGCCGAGGCCCCCGCGTACATCCAGGAACAGGTCACTGTTTACATTCTTGATGGTATAAGAGCCTGCCAGGTTGGTAGCGCCGTTAGCCAGTACTTTCAGCGAGCTGGCTTTATCGTTCCAACCGGGAATGGCCATGCGGTTCGAAGTAAGTATGACAGAATCGCCCTGGAAATTATCATCTGCATAAAGGATCACTTTATATCCTTCCGCAATTTTCAGCGAAGAGATCTCATTATTGTTAATGCCTTTCTGCTGCAGACCAGACAGCGTGTAGTTACCAATAGGCAGTGCGGCAGAGTATCCACCATAGTTGGGATATTCAAAGGCGGTAACAAAACCTGTAGTGGATGAAGGCCGGCTATATAACTGTGCTTTTGGGATCACCTGCCGCAATTGAGAAGCGCTTTGCCATTCCAGCCGGCAGCTGGCATTACCACTGCCTTCGGAGTATTTCAGTTCGATACTGTATTTCTGCCCCGCGTTCAACGTGATGGTGGCACTGCGGGTGTGTGTGCCCTGCGTATTGGGATCGACGATCAGCGGCTGGCCGTTCACTTTGAGCACTACGCCATCATTGGCCGTAACATAGAAAGTATATTGTTCTGAATACAGGGGTTGTACCTGTCCGGACCATTCTACGGAGTACTGGTCGTTACCCAGCAAAGCCGTGTTGGGAGAGCCGGCGCCCCAGTCAAAGTCTACAGTAGGATCTGTCTGGCGGTATTTTAAATGGTTATGATGATAACCGTCGTAATACGCTGCTTTCAGTCCGTTACCGGTGCCCACGGGAATGTTCTTCAGGTTCTTTTTGATCAGCCATACAAATTCATCAGGGGCTACTACGCGTACATTGGGGCCCAGGCGGTTGATGCAGTCTATCACATCGTTCACGCTTCTTGACCATACGTGTACGGATATCAGGCTGTAGCCGTCTTCAGAATAGATGTTGGTAGATGCCTGGTTCAGTTTGGCGGCCAGTGATTCAGGAGAGGATAAGGTACCCCACAGCGTATATCTGCCACCGATAGAGGGCTTGTCCTTATACCAGTCTATCTTTCCCTGGCGGCCGGTATAGTTGGCGCCGTAGCTATAATAGAAAAGGGCATCGATGTTGTCCTGTTTCAGGTAGGCGGTTGGATCATTATCGCTGTCATCTGCATCAATGATGTTCACAATGCGCAGGTCGGCCTGTTTCATGTAGCGGTTCAGCAGGCTGTTGGCGGTATCCAGGTCTGCATCGGGATAGCGGCCGGGCAGGTAGTAACCTCTGCCGGAGGGGCCGGCTATCAGCAGGTTGCGGCCATCGGGAGTGGTAAGGCAGTTGTCTACATATTTTTCATACACCACCGGCGCCAGCTCTGCAAGGGAAGGAGAGATGGTCCAGCCAAGGTTTACACGGCCGCGGTTAGGATTGTTCCAGTTGTTCATGTTCTCCAGTGAACCGAGCAGCCATTGCACATTATCGCCGTCAGTGATCACAAAGCAGACGGTGTGCACATTGGGCACTACCTCAAAAGGCTTTACAGGATCTTTCTGGCGGAAAGCATCTTTGATAGGGGGAATGTTGGTGAGGGCCGACATATTGGCTGCCCAGTCGGAAGGGATGATCATCCCCGATTTTAATGAAAGTTGTTCTACCGTACCGTATTCCTGCGGGCCCCAGCCAAAGTAGGTGGCGCCTTTGTTCATGCGGTTGTACACGCTGGTGGCCAGCGGGCCGGTATGCGAATCGTCCCAGAACTGGAATGCTTTGGTGAAAGTGCTGTAATCTGCCAGGAAGCCCACACGGTCATCAGCGCTTTGCTGGTAAGACGCGATGTCACGGCTGAAGGCGGTGTCATAATTAGCCAGGGCCCAGGTTTCGTTCTTATCACGCACATCCAGCAGAAGGGTGAGTCCGGCGTTGATGGCGCTCTGCTCAATATCTGCAGGAATGGCTACTGCGTTCATGATACCGGACAGTGAGATGGCCACATTGGTAGAGTGATCCCTGGCATTACAGAGAATGTAGCCGGAGAGGCGGCTGGTGAAATGCGACAGCAGCCCGGGAAAATTGTTGTAATAAGTGTTGTCGATAGTGACGCCCGCTTTTTCTACCAGGCCGCGGTGACCGGAGAGGTCTCTGAGTATCTCCGGTTTAGTACGGGCGATGACGCCCATCAGGGTTTGCAGGGCTACCTTCTCTGAAGGCGAGTAATTTTCAGAAGTAAGGTACAAACGATCTGGTACAGCAGAGAAGGGGTAGGGGCTTCCCTGTACCCGTGGCGGTTTTCGCTGGGCCTGCACATTAAGTAATGGCAAGAGGACGATAAAGACCAGGAATTTTTTCATAACTGAGGGATTTTGGGTTTCATATGGTGATATAAAAAGGCCTGCTGCCGGATAGCAACAGGCCTGTGAGTTAAGCTAATCAGGAATATGGATAAATAAGGATCATTGAGAGAATTTTTTCTCGAGTAGTTTGATGAAATAACCACCTACCACACTGCGTGCCTGGAAGCCCACCATTTTGCCGTCCGGTGTTTCATGCCAGTCGCTCAGCGGCACCCTGGAAGGAGTTTCCAGCGCATATTTGTATACAGGTTTTACCAGGGCCTCAAAATCATTTTGGTTATCTGTCAGCACGGAGGTCCACACGATCCAGTCGGATTTGGTGTAGGTACGGCGGCTGTCTAACGGTAAACCATATGTGTTTTGTTTGGTGAGGTAGTATTTCACTTCTTTCTTATACACATCTGCAGGGAAGAGCTGAAGTTCCAGCAGCTTATCCCATACCAGGTTGTATTTCTGGCTCCAGGTGCCTTTGCCTTCAAAGGTGAGTGCATAGTGATCGCCATCGTCAGCCAGCTGCATCCATTTCTGCACCATGCCTTTAGCCAGTTCATGATATTTATCGGCAGTAGCCTGGTCGTTCAGCTGTTTAGCCATATCTGCATAGCATCCCAGCGCAACGATGGCTTTTATGGAAAGATTGGCGTTCCTGGCCAGGTGACCGGCAAAATCGTCGGTACAGAGCTGGTTGGCAGGATCGAAACCTTCTTTGGCCAGGTATTCAGACCAGGTAGTGAGTGTTTTCCAGTGTTTGCGTGCGTAGTCAGGATTACCCTCTGCCTTTACGATAGCGGCAGTGAGGATGATCATGTTACCACTTTCTTCTACGGGCATATCTTCACCGTAGGTCTGGCCATTGGCGAGCGGGTAAGTGCCCAGGTCGTGCGCGGCGAAGGGCTTGCTCCATTTACCGGATTCGCTGTAGTAGAAGATGCCGTTCAGCATGCCTTTCAGCAGCTCAGGATTGTAAAGCAGGTAGAGGGGTGCAGAAGGATAGGTTACATCTACCGTGTTGATGGAACCGTTGCTGAAGTTCTCTTTGGAGAGGAACAGTGTTTCACCCTGCGGGCTCTTTAAGAGTTTGTGTGCAGAGATGCTCTGGCGGTAAGCCAGTTCACAGAGCTTTGCGTATGCTTCGCCACCAGCTGCTTTTGCGGTGCTGAATAATTTTTCGTTGAAGGCATTGCATTGCTGCAGTATGCTGCTGTAGTCTTTGTTAGCTGCTGCCAGCTGATCTTCGATGGTACCGCCTTTTTCTTTCCACCAGGCTTTCAGGTTCTGGCCAAAGAATTGTACGGAGTACAGGTCATCATACCCTACCAGGATCAGTTGTTCTTTGGTAACCGTGCCTACTTTGCCCAGGGATACTACGGTGTTCAGCACCAGGTGTTTACCGGTGGAAGCAGCCTGTTTAGCGGGCTGGAACACCTGCGTAAAGGGACGGGCAGGCGTCACAAACTGGCGTACGGTGTTGGCGGCAGGAACTGCCACATACATATACCCCCAGTCTATACGAACGTTATCGCCTTTTTTCTGTAATACCGGTTGTGCGGTGGTGCCGGCTTTCAGGATTGAAAGGCCTTTTGCGGCGTATTGCTGTGCTTTCACTTCCTGTGCGGGGGTATTAACGGCAATGTCTGTAGACGCGCCAAAATACAGCTGTACATCGTGCTCAGCGCCATCATTTGCCTTAACTGCCACGTTCACGTAAGATACCGGTCTTGATACCAGTTCCGGGTTATCCAGCAGCAGGGGAGAGGTAAAGGTAAGCTGCACATCTGTTTTGCCACAGGTAAGCTCATATATTGTCTGTGTAGCGCTGACCGTTACTTTTTTCTGTTGGGCCACCTGTAAGGCGGGGTCGGGGTTGGGTGCAGGTTCTTCTACGATACCGGCATCCAGCCAGGCAGCGCCGCCGGTGTTCACCACGTGCACGGCCAGTACGTTCTTTCCTTTCTTCAGGGCTTTGCGGATCTTTTCATCCAGCGGCAGGTATTTGAACTGACCGGCTACACCCTTATGAGAGTAGATGTTTTCGCCGTTCAGGAAAACTTCTATGTCATCATCGTGCTGTACTTTCAGGAACAGCTTGCTGAAGTCTGACTGGTTAAGGGTGAAGGTTCTCCTGGTCCAGATGTCCCTGCTGCGCCACTGTGTTTTTGCGGTGGCGGCATCATCGCCGAAGGGGGCCTTCCCTTTTTTCCACTGGCTATCGTTGAATGCAGGATCTTTCCAGTTGTCTGCAGGGGCAGTTTCAGTGTAGGTGGCATCGTAGTTCACTTCATCCGCTGCCGGTACCACGGTTTTGTAGTACTTCTCTTCATTTCCCAGGAAGCGGTACAGGGTACTGTCCACTTTCAATATACCGACAATGGACTGATCGGCGCCGGTCCAGTGTTTGGTGGGTGTTGCAGTCAGCCCGTCGCTGGTTGACCAGATACTGAAGTAGGGATCATGCGTGATAAGTGGATAGGCAGGCGCCTGTCGTTGTGCATAGCTCCAATGACTGATAAATAATAAGATCGCAATTACGCATTTTCTCTTCATGAACACTTATTTATAGTTTAAATTAATCCGATTATAGTTGCCGCAGCGCCTGTATGTTATGAAAGGTTAACAACAATGAACGAAAGGCCGGGCTCTTGTTATGCTACAGAGATACTTTTACGATGGGTGAGAAAAGCCGGTCTTCCACACCGGATATTTTTAGTCCGATACGGGCATATACGTAGGATTGCGCCGGAGCTATAGTTGGTACGTCTACCTCCAGGGCAACATTTGCCGGGTCGGTGATATCAGCGCCGTTCAGGTCAGTGACTGCGATGTTGTTGGCACCAGACACAAAAGTTGTTTTATTGATATACAGGCTTACCCGCTCGATGTCTTTAGCGGCAGCATCTGTGATGATCTTATCTATCCGGAAGGTGGCAGATACCTTACCACCGGCAGATTTGAACTCAGGCGTACGTATCATATAGTAAGGCGTAACCTCAACGTCGAGGTCAGTCTTGCCGTTTACATTAATGACAACGGTATCCGGAGCGCCGGTTGGTGTTTGTCTCCATACAAAGGGCCCCTGGCCATTGGGAATAATGAATTTGTATTCGCCGTCGAAAAGCTTCATGGAATAACCGCCTTCCTGCGTGAAGAAGCCTTCAATAGGACCCAGTCTCCCGAATCCGTATTGATACAGCTGGTAGGATACCTGGTTGTATTCCACGTTAACCGGTTCGCCTTTGTATACTACCCGTCCTGTAAGGTCGGAGGCCGGGGGATCATAATTATCTTTCCTGCAGGCACCAAAAGCGGCTGCGATCATAAGTAGTGCTATATAGTGACGTTTAAAGTTCATGGTGATCAATTCTAGCTGTTAAGAATTACTGGTTAGGCTGTCTTACTATTTTCGGGTTATTAGACCTGATGTTGTCATCGATGAAAGAATAGTAATTGCCTAGTCTGAAGCGGTTGGCCTGGGTTACCAGTGCGGGTAATACGATCCTGAATACCCATTTACCGTTATTGGGATTGCCTGGGTTGTAATATTTGTAAGGCCAGAGCCCGTAAGGCTGGGTATTGCGTTTGGTAGCTTTACCGATGTTGCTGGTCAGATCTGCAACGGTCATTCTGGTGCCGTCCCATACGATGTGCGCGAGTCTCCAGCGTTTCATGTCAAACAGGATGTGACCTTCGAAAGCCAGTTCTACACGGCGTTCGTGTACGATCCTATCAAAGGTGATCTCAGCGGCAGTCAGCGGAATGGTAAGTCCTGCGCGGGCGCGTACTTCATTCATATAGCCTGCGGCTACTGCTGGTTGCCCCAGTTCGAAAGCAGCTTCTGCGGCATTGAGCAGTACTTCTGCATAGCGGTAACGGATAAACGGCACTTCGCTGTTGGTACCACGGGAGCCTGCGCCCGGAGAGGGGTCCAGGTATTTGCGGATGTAGAAGCCTGTTTGGGCGGTGAACTCCTTGCCATTGATAGGGCCATCGAAGCCTACCACCTGTACCGCCGGACTGGTGGTGCCAGGGAGCGGCTTTTGTGCTCCCCGGTCGTCACCTGTCAGAATACCTCCGTCAGACAGCAGGTAGCCGGCCCAGATATCTACGTTACGGCCTTTGAACGCGGAGCCGGGTGTAATTACGGTACCAGCGAGGCGTGCATCCCTGTCGGCGAAAATGTCCAGCAGGTTGTCGTAGTAAATCGGGTTACCGCTACCATCTGTAACGGGAAGAGGCGCAAAAGTGTTGTCGAGCTTTTCAAAAGCTTCAACAAGGTTGAGAGAGGGATTAAGTCTTCCTCCTTCTTCTTCCTCAGCGCCATAACGTGGCTGATTAGACACGGTAAAGCCATGCACCCTACCGCTTTTTAATTTAAAATCTTCTACCCATATAGATTCCGGGTTATTGTTCTTTTCAAGAAAGATATTAGCAAAGTTCTCTGCCAGGTCAGGCTTGCTGTTGTAAAGGGAATAGTTGCCCGCTTTACCTTCAATGATCTCCCTGGCTGCGGTCAGCGCTGTGGTATAGTAACCGTTTGCTTTAGCGGCAGGGATACCTACTTCTTCACCGGGCAGGGTTACCTGCGGAGTACGGAAACCATACTTGGCAATTGAGCCAGCGTACAGCGCGGCGCGTGCTTCCATTGCCAGTGCAGCTGCCATAGTGGCCCTGGCTTTCTGGTTGGGCGCTACAGGCAGATCCCCTTTAATGGCTTCTGCTTCACTGATCACAAAATCATACATCTCTGCTTCTTTGGCGCGGGGAAATTGCAGGTAGGTGGGGTCTCCGCCGAAGTCATATAACATTGATTTCAGGATCAGCGGTACACCTCCCATTCTCTTGGTCATTTCAAAATAGTAATTGGCTCTCAGGAAGCGGGCTTCTGCGAGGAACCTGCGTTTGCTATCTTCAGAAAGAGTGGTGGCTGCAGTGCACCTTTCAATAAAAAGGTTCAGCTCGCGGATATATGTATAGTCCCAGGTGCCCCACTCACCAAAGCCCCAGCTGTCGCGTTGCACAATACCTGCGGCCCCGTTCTCTGAAGGGAAGCTTTCACTGAAGTCAGCAAAAGAGGCCCAGCCATTGTCAAGACCGCTAAAGTCGAGCTGGCGATTATAGAGGTTGGCCAGAATGGACTCTACCTGTGCGGGATCCTTGAAGGCCTGTTCAATTGTAAGAATGTTAGTTGGAGTCTGGTTCAGGAATTCGCTGTCACTTTTACACCCTGCGGAGCTCAGCATCAGGGCAAATATGATATGTGGAATATGTTTTTTCATCTTCGTCATTTAATATGGTCCGTTACTTAAAAAGTGAGATTCATGCCTATGTTGAACACGGTGCTTTGCGGGAATTGAAGGCCGTTGTCGTCATTGATCTCAGGATCGATGTCGTAAGACTTCAAATTGTCAAATGCAAAAAGGTTATAGGCATTTATGTAGAAGCGGGCCTTCTGCATGTTTACAACGCGCAGCACTGACACCGGGATGGAGTAACCGAGTTCGATGGTTCTTGCGCGCAGGTATTTTACGTTATGCGCCCAGAAGTCGGAGTTGCGGTTGTTGCTATGATTTACGTCGTTAAAGCGGAGTGCAGGATATTTGCCGGGTATCCAGGCGCTGTTTGGATCGCGCATATCCGCACGGTGCCAGCGGTCAAGGAAAATCTTATTCAGGTTACCATCGTTCTGGAACGGGTTTCTTGTTTCCCAGTTCTGAAACCAGGTATAGCCTGCACCGCCGGAGAAGTCGGCATGGAAGTCAAAGCCACGGTAGGCAAGGGCAAAGTTAAAACCGAAATTAATATTGGGCTGTTTACCTGCGCCAAGACCGATAGGCCTTTCGTCATAGCCGTCTATTTTGCCATCGCCGTTCTGGTCTTTATAGATCAGGTCACCGGGAAGCAAGGTCTTGTTGCCCTGACCGTCGATATTTACCGGGTAGCTGTTGATCTGTTCCTGTGAAGTGAACTGGCCAATGGTTTCCAAACCCCAGTCAATACGGGTAAACCTGCCTTCTGCAGAGCTACGGTAGTGGTCCCATGAATTTAGCCACGTGGGCTTGTAAGATGCCAGGAATTTCTGCCTGGAGTAAGCGAAGTTACCTCCCGCGCTGAACCTCACCTTTCCGATCTGGCCATTATAGTTTAGTGATATTTCCTGACCATATTGGGCGTCGCTGTTAACATTCTCATCGGGCAGTGAATAGCCGAGTTCGGAAGGCACCAGTACGTCTGATTTACGGCCGCGGAGGCCTGTACGTTTGCGGTAGAAGTAATCTACAGCGCCGCTGATCTTTCCGTTCAGCAGGCTGAAGTCGGCGCCCACATCAAACATCCGGCTCTTTAACCAGGAGATGTTGGTGATGGGAACGCCCCTGTCTCTTGATCCAACCACAGGCGCTCCATTGAAGATAGCGATACCCTCGTTATAGCTATAACCTTCGATGTAGGCATAGGCAGGAAGGCCAAGTGCTGAACCATCATCACCCAGTATACCGTAGCTGCCCCTGATCTTCAGATCGCTCAGCAGGTTGTTGTTCTTGATGATGTATTTCATGAAAGGTTCTTCGGATATTCTCCATCCTGCGGACACAGAGGGGAAGTAGCCAACCCGGTCGTCTGGAGAAAATACATAGGAAGCATCGCGGCGGGCTGCTACTTCCAGGAAGTATTTATCGTTATAGCTGTAGCTGAAGCGGCCGATATAACCGATACGTGTTTCGATATTATCGCTGTCATCGTAGGTGTCGGCAGTACTAAAGTAGATCAGTGGTAAGACATTGGTGGTAGGAACAGCGTGTATCCAGTTACGGAGCCGCTGGTTCCTGATCCTTTCGTTTACCAGTGTGGCAGCTATAGTATGGCGGCCAAAGGTGTTGCTATAGTTAAGCTGTATCTGCTGGTTCGTATTGATTTGTTTGATCTGCTCGCGTTCTCTCCATGGATTGGAGCTACCGCCGGTAGGATTATAGGCGTCCGTAGCAGGATCATATGTGTAAGTAACGTAGGTGTACTCGTGGTTGTTCAGCACGTTATCAGCGATATAGTAAGAATAGATGCCACTGAGTGTAAGGCCTTTGATGCCTGGTATCTGGTACTCTCCGGTAAAGTTGGCCTGCAGTACACGCCAATCGCTCCTGTATTTGCCGGATAAGGTTTTATTCAGATAAGCCCAGTTGGTCTCGTTATGCTTGATATCATTCAGATAATTTGGATTATCGTTGGCATAGGGCCTTTCCAGCGGCGTATTACGCAGGATGGCAAAGCGGGCCAGCCAATAGTCGTCGGCATAGGGTACGCCTGGATTATCCCTTGTTTCTATGCGGCCGTTGATCTGAACGCCTACCTTCAGGCCAGTCGCTACTTTAGCCGTAACGTTAGACTGGATGTTGGTACGTTTGAACACGAATTCCCGGCCCAGCATGGAGTTCTGGTACAGCTGCGTGCCTGAGAGGTAATAGTTAAGTTTGTCTGTTCCACCCGTAACGTTTACGTTGGCTGAACGGATAGGCGCATTCTTTTTAAGGATAAAGTCTTTCCAGTTGAAGCTCTGATAACCCGGCTCTGTACCGGCTTTGTATTTTTCCAGTTCTGCATCGGTGATACTGGTACTGCCGAAGCGGTTGATCTCACCTTCTGCACGGTACTTCATGTAATCGTATGAGTTGGTGAGCGGCTCAGGGAACCTGGTCCAGTTCTGGATACCGGTATAAGCGTCTACGTTGATTGTATTACCGGAGCCTAATTTACCTTTCTTGGTGGTCACTACGACTACACCGTTGGCCGCACGAACGCCGTAAATGGCAGCGGAAGCATCTTTCAGCACCGTGATGCTTTCAATATCGTTGGGCGACAGGTTATTGAACTGACCTGCGTCCTGTTGGATACCGTCAATTACGAACAAAGGATCGCCCAGGTTGCGGATCTGAATAGCAGCACTGGCGCCGGGGCGACCGTCAGACATCCGGAATGAAACGCCGGGCAGCTTACCTGCCAGCGTGCTGCTCACCGTAGAGGCGCCATGCACACGGCTGATATCATCCGCCGTAACGGCAGAAATAGCGCCGGTTACCGAGCCTTTACGTTTGGTACCGTAACCAACTACGATCACCTCTCCGAGGTCGGTCTTGTCGTTCAGCATACGCACCGATACCGAGCTGCGTCCTGAAACATTTACTTCCTGTGGAATAAAACCTATAAAGCTGAAAAGCAGCACGGCATTTTCGCTGCTTACGGACAAAGAATAAGTTCCGTCCGGGGAACTTAACGTGGCATTTTTAGTCCCTTTTTCCTGTATGGTCACTCCCGGTATGCCTACACCGGAGCTGTCTCCTACAGTCCCCTTAACAACAAATTTGGTGTTTTGTGCGGTAACGGATTGATAACAGGTAATCAGGAAAAGGATGAGCATAAAGGCAATAGTTGTCCCCGTCCCGGAAGGGGGACGCTTAACGCGGAATGTCATAAATGAGCTATTAATTGTTGGTTAATAAAACGACGTAAACGATTACGTAATTATTGCAAAGTATTTGGTACTTTTAAACCTTTATGCGAAGTAAGTTTTTGTTTGCTAAATCGATTATTCAGGGCGTATCATTATTTGTTCAAAATGTTTCATAAGTTTGAGGGTTAAACGTCAGCCATATCTAACTACTTGATTTTATGCGGATTCTGCGGTGTTTGACAGTGATCATGCTGGCTTTGGGGCTCGTGCTGCCTGCTAATGCACAGCAGCATTATTATTTCCGGCACTACCAGGTGGAGGACGGCCTCTCCAATAATACCGTCATCAGCATCCTGCAGGACCGGGACGGATTTATGTGGTTTGGCACCAAAGAGGGCCTGAACCGCTTTGACGGCTACCAGATCAAAGTATTTAACCTGGATGATGATTATGAACGCTCGCTCACCAAAGACCTGATCTATTCCCTTTATACAGACGATAACGGCACCATGTGGGTAGGCGCCCAGAAAGGGCTGTACCGCTATGAACGCACGCAGGAGCGCTTTACAAGGGTTATTGACACCCTGCGCAATGTTTACAGCCTGCAGTCTGACAATCAAGGGCTGCTGTGGTTCATTGCCGACCACTCCCTATGTTATTATAACCTGCAGAACGGCGAACTGAAGCGCTTTCCCAAACAACGTTATTTTATGGCCAATACCATCTGCATAGCAGGGGATGGTAATTTGTGGGTGGGTACTGCCGCTGGCGACCTGCAATGTTTTGACAGGGCTACTCAAACCTTCAAAGGTTACAACCTGTTCTCCCATTCACCGGCAGTAGGCAGCTGCTTCATGGAAGCGCTATTGCCCGTAGGCCCTCAATCCATCATTGTAGGCACCTCCTGCCAGGGCGCCAAAATGTTTGATATCGACACAAAGACCTATAAAGATATACTTACCTATAATCCCGACAAAACCACCGCTTACATCCGCAGTATATTGAAGTACTCCGATAACGAAATATGGTTTGGTACCGAATCAGGTATCTTTATAATGGACCTGCGCGACGGAAAGGTGGTGAACCTGCGCAAGAAATTCCTGGACCCCTATTCATTGTCTGATAATGCCGTGTATGCACTCTGTAAGGACCATGAGGGTAATGTATGGGCAGGTACATTCTTTGGCGGTGTGAATTATTACGCCCGGCAACACCAGTTCTTCAGGAAATATTACCCGGACTATTCAAAGAATTCCATCAGTGGCAATGCCGCACGTGAGATCTGCCAGGATAAGGATGGTAATATATGGATAGGCACGGAAGATGCAGGGCTGAACAAACTGAACCCCGCCACGGGAGACATTACGCATTTTGAACCTGCAGGTACAGCCGGCTGTATCACCTATTCCAATATTCATGGCCTGGCAGCAGATGGTAATGATCTATGGATAGGGACCCATGAGCATGGACTGGATGTGCTGAACATCAAAACCGGTAAGCTGCGTAAACACTATGCCGCCGGGAAGGGTTCGCATGATCTGAAAAGTGATTTTATCGCCAGCCTGCTGCGCTCATCATCCGGCCGGATATTCATCGGAACCGGTAATTCGCTGTTTGAATATGAGCCGCAGACAGACGGTTTTATACGGGCGCCTGAAATACCTCCCGGTATTATCATTTCCTGTTTGTACGAGGACCGCGATAAAACAATATGGGCAGGTACTCACGGACAGGGCGTTTATTACTTCAACCGCGAAAAAAAGATTAAAGGACAGCTGGTGAACGACCTGAGCAACCGGAACAGTTTACCCACTGATTACGTCAATAATATTTTTGAAGATCATGCCCGTAACCTGTGGTTCTGCACAGAAGGCGGCGGCCTTTCACAGCTGGGCCCCGGGAGGAAACAATTTATCCGGTATATGACGCAGAACGGGCTGCCCAGCAATTACATTTACAAGGTTGTAGAGGACGACCGCTATCAGTTGTGGGTCAGCACATCAAAAGGACTGGTATGTTTTAATCCTGCTACGCGGCGCATGGTAGTGTATACAAAAAGTAACGGGCTGCCCAGCGATCACTTTAATTATAACTCCGGTTTTAAGGATGCCGACGGTACACTTTACTTTGGCAGCATCAAGGGCATGATCACTTTCAGACCCGACGAATCGCCGGCCTATACGCCAACACCGCCGGTATATATTACCACCCTGTATATCAACAACCGCGAGATATCAGCTGCACGCGACAGCGGATTGTTACAACAATCCATCCTGTATGCAGATAAAATAGAGCTGCCCTACAACCGTTCTTCCATCAGCATGGACTTTGCAGCGTTAAGCTATATATCGCCCGATATGACCAGCTACCGGTATATCATGAGCGGCGTGGACGAAAGCTGGACCACCATCCAGCCAAACCGGAAAGTGTATTATACCAACCTCTCACCGGGTGAATATGTGTTCCGGGTAAAAGCAGTGGTGAACGGGGCGGGCGATGAATCTGAACGGCAGCTCATCATCCGTATATTGCCTCCTTTCTGGGCAAGTCCGCTGGCATACCTGTTCTATGCACTGCTGGTGCTTAGCATCGGCTTTTACATCATCCGCGATTATCATCGCAGAACACAGAAGAAAAAGGAAAAGGAAAGTTTTGAAGCGAAGATCGACTTCTTTACACATGTAGCTCATGAGATACGCACGCCGCTGACACTGATCAACGGGCCGCTGGAAAACCTGCTGGAAAAAACAGACGAGCTGCCGCAGATCAGGGACGATGTAAAGATGATGGAGCGCAACACCAACCGGCTGATGTCGCTGGTGAACCATATCCTGAACTTCCGCCAGATAGAAGTGAAAAGCTTCCGCCTGGACCTGTCCAAAGTAAATGTAAGAGCCCTGCTGCAGCAGGTCTTCCTTGACTTTGCCCCCCAGGCAAAGAAACGCGGACTGGATTATACCATTGATCTGCCTTCCTATGCCATTAACGCTGTTGCCGACGAAGAAGCCCTGCAAAGGATATTGGGCAACCTGCTGAGCAATGCCATTAAATACGCCGGTGCACAGGTAGCCGTTGTACTGCATCCAGCAGGTAAGGACGATGCTTATTTTACCATAGAGATCAGCAACGACGGCCATATTATTGCTGCAGACATGCAGGAAAAGATCTTCAAGCCATTTGTGCGGCTCAAGGAAACCGCGAAACAGAAAGGCACCGGTATCGGTCTCACCGTTGCCCGTTCACTGGCAGAACTGCATGGGGGAAAACTATACCTGAAGAACAGCCGCGAACAGATCAATACCTTTGTGTTACAGATCCCTTTAAAAACCGAATAGATTAAGCATATTGCAGTATGTTACCGACTATCTTACTAGTTGACGATGAAGAAGATATCCTCGAATTCCTGGAGCGCATCCTGTCGCCCCGTTACAGGGTGCTGGTAACGGAAAGGGGAGAGGATGCCCTGAAGATCCTGGACAAAGAGCCAGTGCAGCTCATCATCAGCGATGTAATGATGCCTGAGATGGACGGCTTTGAATTGTGCCGCCATATCAAATCCAGCTTTGAACATTCGCACATCCCCGTTATATTGCTTACCGCCAAGAATACCATCCAGTCAAAGATTGAAGGACTGGAGCTGGGAGCAGACGCCTATATTGAAAAACCCTTTTCCAAAGAACACCTGCAGGCGCAGATCAGCAGCCTGCTGGCCAACCGGGACCACCTGCGCGCATTCTTTGCCAGCTCACCACTGGTACATATCAGGAGCATGGCGCATACACGGGAAGACGAACGTTTCCTGGAAGCATTAAATGTCACCATCCTGCAGCATATGGAAGATGCAGACCTCAACGTGGAAAAGTTGGCCAGCTTTATGAACATGAGCCGGATCACCCTGTACAGGAAGATCAAAGCTGTATCAGATCTTACCCCCGTTGAGCTGATCAATGTAGTGCGCCTGAAACGGGCGGCAGAGCTGCTGGCCGATGGCAGGTACAAGATCTATGAAGTGGCGAATATGACCGGATTCAGTACACAGAGCAATTTCACCCGGAATTTCCTGCGCCAGTTTGATATGACGCCCACAGAATACATCCATTCGAGGCAGGGAAAGAAAGATAACCAGTAAAGCCGCAAAAAATTGCAGGCTGGTATAAAACTGTTCCGTTTTGTTCAATTTTAAGCAGGCAAACCGCTTTAGCTTTGCGAAGAAACTATTGCGTGGAATGTCACCACCCGTAAGATGTGACAGACTACTGCTTTGGTGCTGAAATTATGTAACTTTATCAGCGTTAGCCGAAAGACTATGACTTACCGGGAAATAACACCAGGAGAACAATTAAAGCCGTACGTAAAATGTTACTTCATTTTTGAATCGGATTCCAGTGTTGAGCTGAACGATACCGTATTTCCGGCTGGCAACATGGAAATGATCTTCAACCTCGGCGAAGGTGTATGGCGTACCGAAGTGAACGGCATATTCCAGGATACCCCTTCTGTGGAGCTCTGGGGCCAGATCACACAACCCACACCGGTGAAGTCAGTAGGCAGACAGGTGATGCTGGGCGTTAAGTTCCTGCCGCATGCCCCTGCCTTTTTCCTGGACGAAGAAGTCTCCCTGTTCAATGATAAAGTAGTGGACCTCCGTGACCTGATGGGCGCCGTTGTAAAAGAGCTGCATGCCAGGCTGCTGGAAGCGCCCTCCCTGCGCAGCCGGATCGAACTGCTGGAAGGGTTCCTGGTGCATTGTATGTCCATGAAAAGAAAGAAAGCAGAGAAGCTGCGCATGATCGGCGAGATCATGAAAGACATGCGCAGTAATTCATTTGCAGATACCATTGAGAATACAGCGAACCGGTATAATGTAACTCCCCGCTACCTGCAAAAGCTTTTTGTGCAGTACACCGGCATGACACCTAAACTTTTCAGTAAGATTAACCGCTTCCAGCTAAGCCTGCAGCTGATCAGCAGGAATGAGTCTTCATTTACAGCTATAGCATATGATTGCGGGTATGCAGACCAGTCGCATTTTATCAGGGATTTTAAGTCTTTTACGGGCACTACGCCTTCTTCTTATTCCAATACCTCCCTGATCCCGGCAACGCCCTGATATGTAAATGTTTTGCTATTTTTGGGCCATGAGCGATCTTCTTCAGCTCCGGCATGCCCTCTCCCGGTTCAGTCCTCTTGAGGATGCAGAGTGGGAGGCTTTTGCAGCCACGCTTATCGTTAAAGATGTTAAGAAAGGTGATTTCCTGATCCGGCAAGGCCAGGTGGAGAACTTTATCTACTTCCTCAATACCGGGGCCACACGTAACTACTTTGTAAAAGGTGATAAGGAGTTTACGGTAGACTTCCAGTTCCAGGGCGATTTTGTAACGGCGTACTACTCCCTTATTACCCGGGAGCCAAGCGCCATTGCCATTGAATTGCTGGAAGATGCGGAAGTAGTGGCGATCCCGCTGCAGATGCTGCAGGAGTTCTACGTTCAATACCATAATGGCGAGCGGATAGGCCGCCTGATAGCAGAGTACCAGTACGTAAAAAGGCTGCGCCGGGAGATGGACCTGCTGTCGCGCACCGCGGAAGAACGGTACAATGAGTTGATGCAGCGCCACCCCGCGCTGATCCAACAGATATCTGTAAAGCATTTATCCTCTTACTTAGGCATCCATCCCGAAAGCCTGAGCCGTATACGGAAACAGCAGTCAAAAAACTAACATACATCATTTCAGGGCTGCCCGGTATTGCTGAATTTTGCTGGAAATAACTAACAATGGAAACTTTAGCAGTCTTAATTCCGGGTTTTGTAATAAGTGCGCTGATCTGCCGGTGGACCACCGGTGAATGGCGCCTGACATTCAGCGCCAACCTGGCCATGTGCCTGATGTTATTCCTTACAGCCACCGGGCATGTGCTTTTTACAAAGGGCATGGCCATGATGGTCCCTCCCTTTATTCCCTTCAAAACAGCGATCGTGTATATTACCGGTGTGATGGAAGTGCTGATGGGACTAGCGCTACTAGTGCCTGCGCTGAGGCGGCATACAGGCTATGCAGTGATCGTGTTCTTTATCCTGCTGCTTCCGGCCAATATTTATGGGGCTGTGGTACAACTTAATATGCAGCAAGGAAGCTATGATGGCCCCGGGCCGGAGTACTTGTGGTTCAGGGTGCCTTTGCAGGTGTTGTTTATTGGGTGGGTGTGGTATTGGTCTGTGAGGAAGATCAGTGCACCCGCCCCGTTACACACCCCTGATATGCCCCTGGCGTAATACCCTCCAGTTTCCTGAAAACGCGTATAAAATAATTCACGTCACTGAACCCGCACTGTGCGCTCACAGATTGTATATCATTTCGGGCATCGGCCAGCAGCTCCTTGGCCAGCCGGATTCGGGACGCATTGATGTACTCCAGCGGACTGATCCCGAATTGCTCCTTAAACCATTTGAAGAATACGTTGCGGCTCAGGTAAGCCTTGCGGCAAAGCACATCTACGGCGATCCTTTCTGACAGGTGTTCCTGGATATAGTTTAATACATAATGCAGGCGCGTCTGGTTGGAATGGTCGCCTTTTTCCATTTCTACCTGCTGCAGATGCTGACATTGGATCAGGCGGATGAGCAGCTCTTTCAGCGAGAGATCCGCAAAAATGCCCTTTGACTTATCAGGGCTGCTGCAAACACGGATGATCTTGTTGATCAGGCCGGAGATCTCATCATCATTGGAGAAGTGGTATTGATTGTATTGCAGTTTCCATTCATTCTGTTCATCCTTACTGTTGTAGTAATTATTCAGGTACTGCAGGGTTTCGTTCACATAAGCCGCATCCACTGTCAGGGCAATGCATTGGGTGGGATTTTCGGGTGTGGCTTCGGGAAAATCAATACGCATGGTCTCATTAGCGGGCAGGATCACGGTTTCACCGGGCAGATAGTCAAAACCCGGCTCGTCAGACAGGTGCATGACCTTCTTACCACGGATCATGCTGGTGATCACAAAATCAGGGAAGCTGAGGGGCACCTGGTAGGCTTGCTGATAACTTTCAAAGATATTCAGCTCGCAATTGCGCAGGTTGAATATACGCCTGTTCTCTACCAGCGTTTGCAGGTGGTTTGGGTCTGTCAGACCTACTTTGCGAAGATGACTCTTTACAGGCACGGCACAGTTTTTTTTGACCGGTACAAGTTTAACCCCCTATACTGAAGTTACAAAAATCAGGGTACAATCGTGCTATAAAAAAATACAATTGTGGACGTTTAATCCTGTTTTTTGGTGAAAATTAGCTGTATTCCATCACCAAACAAAAATTCTTGCGTTATGAGTAACACAACTGCGGCCCCTGCAGGCAATGTGGCTTCCCGCCCACAGTTCAAGGAAAGATACGACCACTTCATCGGCGGCCGGTGGGTAGCTCCCGAAAGCGGTGAATATTTTGACAACATCTCGCCCATTGACGGAATGCCGTTCACCCAGGCTGCGCGCGGTAATGCAAAAGATATTGACAAGGCCATTGATGCAGCGCATAAGGCGTTTGCCACCTGGAGTAAAACATCCGTTACAGAACGCAGCAACCTGTTACTGAAAATTGCCCAGATAGTGGAAGATAACCTGGAATACCTGGCCGTGATCGAAACCATCGATAACGGAAAACCCATCCGGGAAACCAGGGCGGCAGACCTCCCGCTCGTCATTGATCATTTCAGGTATTTTGCCGGTGTGATACGGAGTGAAGAAGGAGGAGTGAGCGAGCTGGACGATACTACTGTCAGCATTAACCTTCATGAGCCGATCGGTGTAGTAGGTCAGATCATCCCCTGGAACTTCCCGCTGCTGATGGCCACCTGGAAAATGGCGCCTGCCCTCGCAGCTGGCTGCTGTACCATTGTGAAACCGGCAGAACAGACGCCCACCAGCATTATGTGCCTGATGGAGCTGATCCAGGATATTGTACCGCCGGGCGTGATCAACGTTGTAACCGGCTTCGGACCGGAAGCCGGTAAGCCGCTGGCGCAATCGCCCCGGGTCAATAAAGTGGCCTTCACCGGCGAAACCACCACCGGCAGGCTGATTATGCAATACGCATCTGAAAACCTGATCCCCGTTACCATGGAGCTGGGCGGCAAAAGTCCTAATATATTCTTTGAGTCCGTCACTGCGCAGGACGATGAATTCTTCGATAAGGCCGTAGAAGGCGCTGTGCTGTTTGCCCTTAACCAGGGAGAAGTTTGTACCTGTCCAAGCCGCATACTGGTACATGAGAACATCTACCAAACCTTTATGGACCGGGTGATACAGCGTACCAAAGCCATAAAAATGGGGAATCCGCTTGACAGCACCGTGATGATGGGCGCACAGGCATCAGAAGACCAGTACAACAAGATCCTGAGCTATTTTGAGATTGCCAAACAGGAAGGCGCCCAGGTACTTACCGGTGGTGAAGCCTGGCATCAGAACAGCGGCCTGGAACATGGCTACTATATCAAGCCTACGGTGCTCAAGGGGCACAACAAAATGCGGGTGTTCCAGGAAGAGATCTTCGGACCGGTTACCTGCGTTACTACTTTTAAAACAACTGAAGAGGCCATTGCCCTGGCCAATGATACCTTATACGGCTTGGGAGCCGGGGTGTGGACCCGTGACGCCCATGAACTATACCAGGTACCCAGGGCCATTCAGGCAGGCCGGGTTTGGGTAAACTGCTATCATGCTTACCCGGCGCATGCCCCCTTTGGCGGATATAAAAAATCAGGGTTTGGCAGGGAAACGCATAAGATGATGCTGAACCACTATCGTCAGACAAAGAATATGCTGATATCCTATAACAAAAACAAGCTTGGTTTCTTTTAACTCTTTTATAAGGAAACCATGGTAAGCACAAGGTGTTTGTAAAGGGAACAGTGGCTTTATAGCCGGCTGTTCCCCCTTTGTGCTGTTAAAACCACCTTTATGTATACCAAGCGTATTATTGCTACCGATAAAGCCCTTGAACTGATAGAACGCCTTAAACAGCAGCATGGGCCCCTGATGTTTCACCAGAGCGGCGGTTGCTGCGATGGCTCCCAGCCTATGTGCTTCCAGGCAGGAGAGTTTCGTACAGGCAACAGTGATGTGCTGCTGGGCGAAGCAGGCGGTTGCCCCTTTTACATGAACCGTGACCAGTTTGAATACTGGAAGCACACCCAGCTGATCCTGGATGTGACCGCAGGCCGGGGCAGCAGCTTCTCGCTTGAAATACCCCTGGGTCTCCGGTTCCTTACCCGCTCAAGGGTGTTCTCTGACCAGGAGATCGGTCAGCTGGACCCCATACCTCCCCAACAATGATACAATATTAACGCATACACCGTTTTCGATAGGAAGACAGGGGCTGCCTGAGCGAAAAGTATATTGTAAGACAACTGTAACACCAGGCTTAGCACGCCTGAGGTGGAGATGAGGTGGAATTGAACGGACTTGAGCGGAGTTAAAATAGTATCGCCCTTTACTTCCTTGCCGCCTTTACCTCTTCCGGGCTGATAGCGCCCCCCTTATTGCCGAATGAATTGCGGATGTAATTCAGGATATCGCTTACTTCTTCATCCTTTGCCTCCACACCGGCCATCGGCTGGTTATAGCTTTGCCCGTTCACCTTTATTTCGCCGCTTACCCCATACAGTATAGATTGAATAGCCCTTTTCCTGTCTGTCATCAGGTAGTCTGATTTTGCCAGTGGCGGAAAAACACCTTCCAGCCCCTGGCCCTGGTTACCATGGCATGACTGGCAGTAAGTACCGTATAAGATCTTTCCTCTTGCCATACTGGCTTCCAGGTCTGCAGCAGGCTGCTGCCTGAAGGCCAGCGACAAAAGGTACAAGGCTAATAACAAAGGCAAATATCCGGGCATCTGTTTCATGGCTTATATAGGTTAAATGGCTGCTTATGCTTCGTTTAAATTAACGGGCAGGGTTCTGATCCTTTTGCCGCAGGCCGCGTAAATGGCATTTAATACGGCTGGTACTGCAACCGGGTTGGATACTTCTCCCAGGCCCCAGGGTTGTTCGTCGTTAGTTTCTACAAAATGTACGTCGATATCGGGGCATTCATTGATGCGCACTACTTTATTCTGGTGAAAATTGGAAGTGGTTACACGGCCGTTCTTTACCTGTACGCCTCCATACAGCAATGCAGAAAGCCCCCACACCACGCCGCCTTCAATCTGGTTTTTAGCGCCGGAAGGGTTCACCACCATGCCGCAGTCTACCGCGCAGGTAACATGGTTAAAGGTCACTTTCTTATCGGCTACCGTTACCAGGGCCACAATGGCGCAATAACTATTGCCGTAAGGGTAAATGGCAATCCCTCTTCCTTGTCCGGCGGGGAGCGCCTGGCCCCACCCGCTCTTTTCCCTGGCCAGCTGCAATACGCGGATCATTCTTGAGTTACTGATCTTTTCTGCATGGCCCACATTGGCTTCCCGTCCTTCCTTTAACAGCGATATGCGGAAATCGTAGGGGTCTTTTTTGAGCGCGATGGCTACTTCATCCACGAAGCATTCGCTCAATGCCCAGCCATTGATCATTACGGAGCGCCAGGCGGTGGACTGGAGGATGCTTTCGTTGGTGAGGTCTTCCAGGTCGTAACGTATGTTGGGAATGTTGTAGCCATTGCTGGTAAGCTCTGTAGCGGGGTACTGGCGGTCCCACATGTAGGTGCGGCATTCCTTTTCGTACCAGGCATACAACTGGTTATGTTCATCCCAGCCAGCCTGGTAGTCCAGGCGCTGGTAGCAGTGCACGGCATTGGTCTGGTGATCATCCTCTCTTGTCCACATTACCTTCACGGGGATGTTGCCGGCTTCTTTTGAAATGCACACGGCTTCAATTGCCGCATCGGGATAGGCCCTTCTGCCATAGCCGCCACCGGAGGGAAACAGGTGGATCTTCACTTTATCCTTTGGGATGCCAAAAACGCGGGTGATCTCTTCTGCAATGTATTCCGGCCACTGGTTACCGATCCACAGTTCGCAGCTGTCTCCCTTGTGATGGGCGGTACAGTTCAGCGGTTCCATCAGCGAATGCAGCATGTAGGGAAATACATAGCCGGCGCGTAATGTTTGCTTTACATGGTCGATATTGGCAATCGCGTTTTCATCGCCGGTATAGCCGGAGGGGTCCAGGCGTTGTTCGCCACGGTGTTTCACAAAAGCGGCAAAATCTTCTATACTGGCGTTTGAATGTACGCCTTCATCCCATACAACAGCAAGGTTTTCCCTGCCTTTATGCGCAGCCCAGAAATTATCTGCAACAACGGCAATGCCCTCGCGTATATCATAGGGGAGAAGGGGGCCCTGAATACCAGCTACCACCCTGGTGGATACCACCTTTCTCACTCCTTTGACAGCGAGGGTTTTTGCCGCGTCATAAGATCTTATTTTAGCTTTGAATACCGGCGCTCTTGCAACCAGGGCGTACTTCATGCCCGGGAGGTTCACATCTGCACCATAGCGGTGTTGGCCTGTAACGAGCAGGGGTAAGGTTTTAGCTGTCTGGGCCTTGCCGATGATGCTGAAGTTGCTGCGGCTTTTCAGTGTAACGGAGGCTGGCACTTTGAGCCTGGCGGCCTGTTCGGCCAGCTCTCCGAAACCTGTTCGTTGTCCGCTGATCCTGTTGATGATAAAATGGTGCTCCGCATAACAATTATCCGGAGTAGTATTCCACTGTGCCGCGGCGGCCTGTATCAGCATTTCGCGGGCAGTGGCGCCTGCTTTGCGCAGTATAGGCGTCATCGTTATTACGGTAGAGCTGCCCCCTGTGCCATGTCCGCCGTTGGCATCATTGTATTTTACCAGGTCGGCCGGCGGAAAGGAAACCTTTACCCTTTCGAAATCAGCGCAAAGCTCTTCAGCTATAAGCATAGCCATGGCGGTCGATACGCCCTGGCCCATTTCATGGCGGGTGAAATGGAAGATCACATCGCCGTTGGTTTGTACTGAAAGGAAGTCGCCGATGGCTGTGGCGCTGTCTGTTGCGGTGGTCTCATCTGCCGCTGCAAAAGCTTTGGCAATCCCCGAAAGGCCCAGCATCAATCCGCCGCCGGTGAGCGGTACGATCCGTATAAAATGACGCCTGTTCATTGGTTAAGAGGTTTTGGGTTGAGCTTGTAATCAATGGCGGTTCTGATCGCCCTCCTTATTCTAACGTAAGTACCGCAACGGCAGATGTTCCCTGCCATCGCGGTATGGATTTCCTGGTCGGAAGGAGAGGGATTACTATTGAGCAGCGCGGCGGCGCTCATGATCTGCCCGGCCTGACAGTAGCCGCATTGGGGCACGTCTTCCCTGATCCAGGCCTGCTGTACCGGGTGCGAGCCATCGGGCGCAAGACCTTCTATGGTGGTGATCTGTTTTTCTGCCGCAGCGCCGCAGCTGAGCGTACAGGAACGTACCGCCCTGCCATCGAGATGGATGGTGCATGCGCCGCATTGCGCAATACCGCATCCGTATTTGGTACCGGTTAAACCTGCATAATCTCTCAGTAACCATAACACCGGCATTTCAGCATCCACATCATATTGTTGTGCGGCGCCATTGATATGAAAACGTAAGGTGGGCATGTGATGAGGTATTTTGTAGTTTCAAAGTAAACACATTATCGCAGCGGCGAAGCGCTATTTAGCCCAAAGGGAGCATTATTCGCCCATGCGGCAATACGCATTCCGAATGCCGTTCGTGGTGCAAATCCGTTGTTTGTCGAAACAGGTTTTTCTTAGCTTAAATTCATTATTTTAGTTGCAGCATGCAGCGCTATAAACGAAATACGGGCTTCATTCTGCTGTTCTGGGCATTTTACTTTTTATATGAATGGCTGGGCAATGCTGCCGTTGGCAGCGAGTACAAAAGATACGCTATCAATGCTGCGGTGATCGTGCCCATTACTTTCGGCGCTACCTGGTTCACAGTGCATGTGCTGATAGAGCGCTTCTTCCTGAAAGGAAAGAGGACCACATTCTGGATATTATTCGGAGTAAGCGCTGTTGTGTTCACGCTGATGCGCCGTGCATTTAATTACTACTATACCTATCCCTTGTATTATCCCGAAGGACAGCAGACCATGTCTTTCCTGTTTCCGCCCAAGCTGATCATCGAAGCCGTGAATACCTACCTGATCGTAGCATTGTATGCCATGTTTTATTTTCTGCGGGCCTGGTATGAACAGCAGCGTACTACCCAGCAGCTGCAGAAAGACAAGGCAGAGGCGCAGCTGGAACTGTTAAAATCACAGGTGCAGCCGCACTTTATCTTCAATACGCTTAATAATATCTACTCATATGCTCAGCAGAATAACCAGCAAACATCGGAACTGATCTACCGTCTATCCGCATTACTGAGCTATATGCTGTATGACAGCCGGGAAACGGCTATTTCACTGAGCAAGGAGCTGGAGTATATCAACAATTATATAGAACTGGAGAAGATCCGCTATGGAAAAAGACTGGATGTATCACTCAATGTTTTTGACCCGGTAGATCATTTTAAAATAGCGCCCTTGTTGCTGCTGCCACTGATCGAGAACAGTTTCAAACACGGGGTGTCCAACAATATCAGGGACGGCTGGATAAGAATGGATATTGCATTGAAGGATGGATGGCTCTCTGTAAAAATTGAGAACAGCTGCGATGAGCACAGTAATGGAAACGGCAGCAGCAAGAACGGTATAGGGCTGGAGAACGTAAAGAAACGTCTTGATATACTGTACCAGGATAATTATGAGTTCAAGTGTATACGGGAGAATGATTCTTTTCTTACTATTCTGAAGATCAAAAAAGATGAAAACAGTACGGTGCATGATCATTGATGATGAGCCTCCTGCACAGGAACTGCTCCGCTCTTATGTTTCGAGGATCGAACACTTTGAGATAGCAGCCATCTGCAATAATGCGCTGGAAGCATTTGCCCTCCTGCAAAAGAGCATGGTGGATGTGCTCTTTCTCGATATTTCCATGCCGCAGATGTCGGGCCTGGAGCTGATCCGTTCATTGCCGCAGCGTCCTCCGGTTATTTTTACAACAGCCTACCGCGAATATGGTGCAGACGGTTATGAGCTCGATGCGCTGGATTACCTGGTGAAGCCCATCACCTTTGACCGTTTTCTGAAAGCCATTGCGAAGTTTAACCAGTATAAGCTTTATCTCAGTCATCATGAATCCGGCCTGCTGGCCAATGCTTTTGAGCAGGCATACATGTATTTTAAAGTGAACAAGGAGCTGGCCAAGATCTTTCTGCGGGAGATCATCTACATAGAAAGCATCAAGGATTATATCAAGATCATCACGGATTCCAGGTCGGTGGTCACGTATCAGCGTATCAGCTATATGGAAGAGAAACTTCCGGAGAGTAAGTTTTTACGCGTTCATAAGTCTTACATCATCGCGGTAGACAGGGTAAGCGGTTTCAGCAATGATCTTGTTTCTCTCGATAAATTCTCCATCCCGGTAGGCAGAAGCTATAAGCAGAAATTCATGGAATACCTGCGCGGAAACTGAGTGAGCCCCCTTACCCCGGCTTTTGCTGTTTTTTACCGGTCATCCAGTTTTCCCGCCCTGCGCTTTTATTTGTTTAAATGCCTTATTATATTCACGGCATTTAACTGTTACTGTTAGCATGGATACACGCAGAGAATTTCTCAAGAAGTCAATGTTATTATCCGGTGCAGCCGGACTTTCCACGTTCCTCCCCACTTCCATACAACGGGCGCTTGCCATTGACCCTGCGCCGGGAAGTACTTATCTGGATGCAGAACACATCGTGATACTGATGCAGGAGAACCGTTCATTCGATCACTGTTTCGGTACCTTAAAAGGAGTGCGTGGCTTTAATGATCCGAGGGTTGTTTGCCAGCCAGACCACAAACCGGTGTGGCTGCAAACCAATGAGCGGGGCGAAACCTATGCGCCTTTCCGCCTGGATATTAAAGACACCAAAAGCACCTGGATGGGGGCCCTGCCTCACTCGCGCGCCAGCCAGGTAGATGCGCACAATGGTGGTAAATATGACCAGTGGCTGATCTCCAAACGATCCGGCAATAAGGAGTATGCTCCAATGCCGCTTACAATGGGCTACTACACGCGCGAAGATCTTCCGTTCAATTATGCCATGGCAGATGCGTTCACGGTTTGCGACCAGAACTTCTGTTCTGCTATGACCAGCACAACGCCCAACCGTTCGTTTTTCTGGACGGGTAAGATTACGCATGAGGTAGACGGGCGTCCTAAAGCGCATATACGCAATGATGATTACAGCTACGGAAAGCTGCCCTGGAACACTTTTCCAGAGCTGCTGGAAGACCACAACATACCCTGGAAGTTCTACCAGAACGACCTCAGTTGCGGAGGCGGGTTTAAGGGAGAGGAGCGTGCATGGCTGGCCAACTTTGGCTGTAACCTGCTGGAGTTCTTTGCAGCCTACAATGTGAAGTTCTCATCCCGCTATCTCCGGAATTTACAGCAGCAGGCAGATACCCTGCCGGGAGAGATCAATGCGCTGGAAGAAGCTACGCCATCAACAGAGGAAGCTGCTAGAAAGATAAAAGCAGCTATCAGTAAGAAGCAGGAGGTGCTGGATAATGCCCGGGTAGAACTGGCCAGATGGACCACTGCCAATTTTGACAAGCTTACAGAAAGAGAAAAGAACCTGTACCGCAGGGCTTTTGTAATCAATGAAGGCGATTCCAATTTCCGATCGCTGGCAAAGCTGAATTATACAGACGGTACAACACAAAGGGAAATACAGGTACCCGCAGGCGACCTGTTGTACCAGTTCCGCAAAGATGCGCAGGAAGGAAAGCTGCCGATGGTATCCTGGCTGGCGGGTCCGCAGAACTTTTCTGATCATCCCAGCGCGCCCTGGTATGGCGCCTGGTATATATCTGAAATACTGGATATCCTCACGCAGAACCCGGAAGTGTGGAAGAAGACCATTTTCATTGTTACCTATGATGAGAATGACGGTTACTTTGATCACTTTGTACCATTCTCTATCCCCGATAATAACAAACCCGGTACGGGTAAAGTGTCTGCAGGTATTGATACCGAAGTGGAGTTTGTAAGGCTGGAAAATGAGCTGAAGCAGGGCGTCCCGAAGAAACAGGCGCGGGAAGCCCCGATAGGACTAGGTTTCCGGGTGCCTATGCTGATCGCATCGCCCTGGAGCAGGGGCGGTAAAGTATGTTCACAGGTATTTGATCATACTTCCACTTTACAGTTCCTGGAGACTTTCTTAAAACAGAAACTGGGCAAAGACATCCGCCAGGATAATATCAGCCGCTGGCGGAGAACGATCTGCGGTGATCTTACAGCAGCTTTCAGTCCCTTTAACGGCGCCAAACCGGATAACATTGCCTTCCTCAACAGGGACCGTTATGTGGAAGATATTCATAATGCCCGTTTTAAGGCCGTGCCTAAAGGATATAAACAATTGTCTGAACAGGAGATTGCGAAGATCGTTCGTGATCCGCTGACGATTGACCGCCTGGTAGCGCAGGAAAAGGGCGTACGTCCCGCCTGTGGCCTGCCTTATGAGTTATATGCAGATGCGCAGTGGAGTGCCGATAAAAAACATATTGAGATCAAAATGGCCGCCGGCAACAGCAGCGGTAAGGCCGCCGGCGCACCGTTCACGGTATATGCGCCCGGCAAATTCAGGAGTGAGCAAGGCGGGATGGAAATGGCCAGGAGCTGGGCATTTGCCGTAGCTGCTGGTGATGCCATTACCTATCAATGGCCGCTGGATGCTTTTGACAAAGGGCACTACCGGTTACGCCTGCACGGACCCAATGGTTTTTACCGCGAGTTCGCGGGTAGTGACAAAGACCCCGCATTGCTATTCCGCTTTGAAGATCAGCTGGACACCAAGACCAAACGGCCAACAGGTAACACAATACTCAGGATAAAGCATTCCGGGGCTTCCGGTGCATTTAAGGTAACGATTCGTGATAATGCCTATGGTCAGAAAGATGTAGTAAAGAAGATTGGCCAGGGAGCTACGGAGGCCATCCTGCTATCGCTGGATAAGAGTCATGGCTGGTATGATTTCAGTGTGAAAGTGGATGGTTTTGATATCTTTGAAAAGCGATATGCGGGCCACGCGGAAAATGGCAGGGAAAGCTTCAGCGATCCTTTGATGGGGAGGGTGCTCGGTTAGTTACATTAAAAAGCAAACATCATGTCTGACAGTGCTATGTTTAAAGACCAGGTGGCCATTGTTACCGGTGCCGGGCAGGGAATAGGATTTGAGATGTGCCGTCAGCTGGTACAGGGAGGAGCGGTAGTGCTGCTCAATGATATTGACCCGGCGCTGGCAGCGCAGGCAGCAGCGGAGATCGATCCTTCCGGTAAAACCTGTATCCCGTTCGGTGGTAATGCAGCTGAGTTGTCTTTCATCCAGGGAATGGTACAAACGGCGGCAGATCGCTTTGGCAGACTGGATGTGGTGATCGGGAATGCCGGTATTACTTTGTTCGGCAACTTTTTTACTTATCCGGAGCAGGATTTCTATAAAGTGCTGCAGGTGAACCTGGGCGGTAATTTCTTTTTGGCGCAGGCGGCTGCAAAACAGATGAAGGAACAGGCGGAGGGTGGCAGTATCCTGTTCACATCTTCCGTAACGGGGCACCAGGCGCATAAAGACCTGGCAGCTTACAGTATGACCAAGGCTGCACTGGAAATGCTGGCCAAAAACCTGGTAGTGGAGCTGTCGCCTTACCGCATCAATGTGAATACGGTAGCACCGGGCGCCACGCTCACAGAACGGACGCTTGCGGATCCTGATTACGAAAAGACCTGGTCGCGCCTCACCCCTATGGGGCGGCCAGCCACCACATTGGATATTGCCCAGGCGGCAATGTTCCTGGTATCTAAAAAGGCCCGGCACATTACGGGCCAAAGCCTGGTGATAGATGGGGGCTGGTCGTCTATCAGTCCTTCACCTTACGATGGGTAAGCGGGGGCCTGTTCTTTACCAAGACGGATAATATCACTGCCTTCAATTATGTATTTATTAGAACCCGCTGGGTGATGTGTATCATAGCGAGCGCCAGCCAATAGGGAATATCCAGCAATGCGGTAAAGTGTATAATGTAAATTGCAGGCCCTGAAAAGGAGCCCGCAATTCACGGTTGTATGGTTGATTTGCTATTAGCTGTTTATTTGGCGTTGAGCGCAAGCAGGGCCTCTTCGGGAGACTGGCGGAACAGCTGGTAAATATCTTTGGTGATGCCGTTCCTTATAGCGAATGAATCGCTTTCCAGGGCCTGGATAAGGTCGCTGGATACCTCTTCCGGACTTAACTTACTGGCTTCAAGGTTCTTGGTCAGATCTGTGTCTACATAGGGAGGGAACACCTCAAATACCTTTACCTGCGGAGCGCTTTGCTGCAGCACAAGGCGAAGCGACTGAGAGTAGGAGTGCAATGCAGCCTTACTGGCACTGTAAGTGGCGAGGTAAGTGCTGGGTACATAAGACACGATAGACTGTATGTTGATGATAGCGGCTTCCTTGCTCGCTTTCAGTGCAGGCAGCAACAGGCTGGTAAGGCGCACCACGGAAAGATAATTGAGCTCAATCTCGTACCTGGCGCTTTCAATAATGTTATCTGATCCGTCAAGGGGCTGCGGTCTTCCGGTTCCTGCATTGTTTACCAGTATATCAATACCGCCGTAATTTTCTTTCACCTGCTTAACCAGGGCCAGTACATCTTTTTCGTTGGTAACATCGCCTACTACATAGGAGGCATTGGGCAGTTTAGCTACGGCCCCTTTCAGCCTGTCTTCTGTGCGGCCAAAGATGATCACCTGGTTGCCTTTATCTGCGAATGCTTTAGCGATAGAGAATCCTATTCCGGAACCACCGCCGGTAACAAGCACTTTTTTGTTTTGAATGTTCATTGTTAAAGTATTTAATAGTCTTGTATATATAATAGACCGAACGGTCTTTTAAAACTCAAAAAAAATCAGAGACAATGCTCTTCAATTTCTTTGCGGAGGATGTCTATTACGATACGCATCTGCCTGCTGTTGCCCTGTACGCGGCATACCAGTACAGCGCCTTCTATCATGGAGAATGCTTTAACGGCAAACAGGGATGCATCAAAGTCTGGTTTAAACTCTCCGGCTTCAATCCCTTTACGTATTATTTTAACGATGCGCGCCTGGGAATCTGCGATAGCCTTGCTTACTTTCTCCTTAATGAGGGGATTGGTATCATCTGCTTCAGTGCCGAAGTTCAGCATAGGGCAACCGTAGAGATCCTGCCGCAGGGGAGTACTTTTGTAGTAATCCAGAAGGCTGAACAGTTGTTCCTTTGCGGATGTTTTATCTGACAGGGAGGCACGGATGGTGTTGCTGACGTTATTCAGCAGGTAGTCAAAGGCCTCAGCGCATATTTCCTCTTTGCTTGCAAAATTTCCGTACACGCCACCTTTGGCCAGTTTGGTGGCCTCCATTATATCACTGATAGAGGTGCCGGCCATTCCCTTTCGGTTCATGATCAGCGCTGCTTTCTCAATGATCAACTGTCGTGTACGTTCTGCTTTACTCATGATGACACAAAATTAAACCAATCGGTCTATTTTACCAAATTTATTTTCGGGATACGCAGCGGCCAAATTAAAAAGATCACAAACGCTTCGGGAAGAAGCGCCTGTGATCTTTTATCACTTATGAGTAGCAGCCTTGCGGCGGCGGGTTATTTCACTTTCACGATCTTGGCAGTTTTGCGTTGTGAGCCCTGCAGCAGCTCTACATAGTAAGTGCCGGGGGATAGTGCTGCTCCTACCTGTAAGGTGGTAAAAGGCATTACCTTCTGATGGTGCTCTGCGATCCTGCCATAGGCGTCCAGGATATTCACCATGATGGGCTTATCTGCCGGACCACTGAGAGACAGGGTGAAGTAATCGGTGCTGGGATTGGGAGCCACCTTTACGTCCAACTTGCCGTTGGAAGGCGCCTGTGTTGGCTTGGAAGGCTGAAGGGTTTCCTTTACTTTCTCCGCCATATTGCTGTTGCCGGAGCAGTTGATGGAAACACCCTTTAATACAGGCGTATACTTTTTATCTGTGGTGCTCAGCGTTGCTTTATACTGGATGTAGCGGCTGCTGCTGTTCACCGGGGTGCCAGGCGCCTTAATAGGTGTAAAGGAAGACCATGTGCCATCATTGGGGTTGGGGGTGTCACCGGTGCTGACAGCAATAGCGATGGATGTACCGGGGGGTGTTTCCCCGAACCAGTTCACCGCGCCCCAGTTGGTAGCGGCGCCTGCGTCAAACACTCTTGAAGTGAAGCTGCCGGAGGTGGCGTAGGGGGCCACATGCATCCAATCTATAGACAGTCCTTCATCGCTGCTCACAAAATCGCTGATCTGGATGTACATATTGGTGGTCACCTTCAGGTTGATGGTGGCCGCAGGTTTTACATCGTTATCAACATAGAACTCAAAATTGGTCGGGTTCCATTTGATACGGTAAAAGTGTAGAGAGCCCAGTAAACCTGATCCAATCTTTATTTCGGTATTGTTGGAAGCGCGGGCATATATATTACCGTCCGCCTTGTTGGCCTGACCAATGGTGATCCAGGTGCCGTCTGCATAGGGCTGATCGCTGGAAAAGCCGATGTTCTGATAGCTGCCTGCACCAAAGATGGCGGCGAACTCGATGGACGATCCGGGCTCGAAGCTGGCATTGGAGAAGATATGTGTGCCGTTTACGGTGATCACGCCGTTATTATTAACGGTGGTACCATCGTTATTATAACGGGCGCCGGACCAGCCTTCGGGAATGGATTTAAGTACACTGATAAACTCTTCGTTTACCAGTGGCTGCAGGGTAATGCTGCCGTTGGGGTTTACCAGTGCCCCAACATCCTGTCCGCCATCACGGAAGTTGGCAGCAGAACTGTCTACTGCACAAGGTCCCGTTGTGACGGTAAAGCTTAATGGCGGAGCGGTAGTATTAGGGCGTACCACTGTGTTACCGGCGGCGTCTTTCGATTTTATCCTGAAATAATAGGTAACTCCCGGCGTAAGGCCGGCAATCTGTACTGCGTGGTCTGTGCCTCGTTTATTATCACCGGCATGCTGCGTAAGGTTTTCGGCATTGATGTCGTAATCCACGGTGGCATCTGCACTTTCGTCGGTATTCCAGGAAACGGTTACCGTACCATCTTCATTGGTTACCGGTTTTACATTGCTCACAGCAGGAGCAATGGTATCTTTAACACCAGCGGTAGCAGTAGCAACCGGTGTTGCAACCGCAGCCTGCTGTGCAGGTACTTCATCCGGAATGAAAACCACATCTACCCAGTAATTACTGGAGCCGTAGTTATTATCCGGGAATACCGGTGTGGTGGAGTATTTATACAAGCCATTAGGCCCGTCTTCACCATTGGCCAGCGCGCGGAGGGGGCCATTTACCACTGCCTTGTCAAAGAAAGGATTGGTGGTGGCATAGTCGCCCGTGTTATTGAAATAGGAAGCTATATAAGTAGTATTGGCGCTGATAGTCACAGGTGTGGTAAATGCTACCTGTTGCCAGCCTTTTGCGGTGTCTGCCTCAAAGGTACCTTCAGCCAGCTTGTTGCCGGAACTGCTCCATAGGTGCACGGTATAGTTACCGGCTACGGCGCCGGCTTTATAAAACCGGATGGCTGTTATTTTACCGCTTTGGGCGGCTCTGAATTTTACACCCAGTTCAATGCCGCCCATCCCGTCATTAACGGGAGGAGTGGAAGGTGCGTCTGCAGGTTGAAAGATACTTGTGTCCCCCGGCAATGCCCGCTCAAAGTGGCTGGCAGCCATCATTGTCTGTACCATAAAAAGAGGAGAAACCAGCAGCGGGAAAAGCAGAGTTCTGAAATGCTTTTCGCAAACATAGGATAGAGAGTTGCCTAACATGATGCTTAATAACGCTTTAAAATAAAGATATCGGTTTACCTGAGCCGAAATATACGAAAAATATTAATATTATTAAAAACCACCATCTGTCAACAACCGTGCCAGAAACAGAAAAACCGGGTGATGGAACAAGTCTTGTCACCCGGTTGGAGGAAGATAAATAATGACCTTAGCGGCTTAAGGCTTGTTTTATCACTAAAACTGCCGCAGCTATCCAGAATAACAGCTGACAGATAATAAAGACAGCAAGGCAGGATGCGACAAACAGCTGTCCAAGGATAAGGGTGTCAAAGGTGTTGTACTCGTAATGCCTCCCCGGTAATCCGTAATAAGCGATTGCAGCAGGGAAGCTGCTAAAGATTAATAAGCTTAGCAGGCTTATGATTACCTGTGCCCAATGCCACCTGGCTGATAACAAACCTTTTTTTCTGAGTGCAAGGTGTATTAACCATGTAAGAAGCAACATGAAGTACAATGGTGCGAACAGTATGTTGCCGAATAATGGGTGGTCGCTGAAGATGAAGTAAGTGTCATGCATATGTATATCTATACCGGAGTTACCGATGTACAGGCGAACTACCACCATGCAGAGCAGTAGCAGCAGTTCAGGTAATAGGAATAATCTTTTCAGCATATAATATTTATTATTCTCCCAATGCAACCGCCAACAGGTACCAGGCCGCATGCGGCAGCCATTGTTCGGCCCAACGCCAGTCATAATCTTTACCGGTAACAGCATAAGACAGGTTAAAGTCGATATCTTCCTCATCTTCCAGTCCGGAAGTGATACCGTTCACAATGCCGCCCGGCGCATTGGTATATTCAAAGGTACCAAAGAAGCCGTAAGCCGGGTTATTATGACCCGTGCCCTGCAGCATGCAGGCATCGTAAGGATTCAGGCCCAGTATCCAGTTCAGCTGGTCCAGGGCAAAACGTTCCAGGCTATCGCGCAGCGGCTTGTCTTCCGGGAACAGTCGGGCCGTCAAACGTGCGGCGCTGGCCATGGAAGCGATCCTGGCATTTTCGCCCTGCCACCAGGGAGCGGTTTCCGTACCATGCGGAAAGAAGAAAGCAGTATGCCGCTTGCCAGAAGTATCCTGTACCAGCTGGCGGCTATAGCCGAAGGGATTATTAACCTCGCGGGTAACAGACAGCTCAAACTGCAATGACCTTCTAACGGTTTCCTTTATACGCTGTTGCATATCACTGCCTGCCAGCGGATAATAGCTGGCCAGGCTTACCAGCGGGAAGCCTGCATCGGCGGCGTGAAAGAAGGGACGGTCTTTATCATCTGCCCGCCAGTAATCATGATAAGTTTTCCAGGAGCTAAGCCGGTCCATTAACTGCCCGGCCCTTTTAACAGCAGCTGCCTGGTATTGCGGCTTATGGGTGGCCTTGTACAGTTCTGCAGCAGCAGCCAGTGCACAATAATCATCCACAATGTTTTCAATGCCGTTATTTGTCATTGAAGGGTTGTGTTGTTCCAGGAATGCAAATGCGCTTTCTGCCGCTTTCAGGTAATCAGCATTGCTGTATTCACCGGAGGTATCATAGGTAGCGGCAATAGCCAGTGCCGCGATAGCGATACCACCGCCGGAACGATAACTTACCTGGTAGCCTTTCCAGTCATCTTCCCTTACATTTGCATTGCCTGCGGCCTGGTCTTTTGATTTTTTGATGCTGTATCCTCTTTCCTTGCCGGGTATGATCCGGTCTTTTGCATATTTACCAGGTCCCGGTGCAGACACAGAGCGGTAAAAGGAGCCGCCGGCAGTATGTACACGGGCCAGGTAATCGGCGCCGTACATAGCTTCATCCAGCAACCTTCTGTTGTACTGACGATAGCCGGTGCCGCTTTTCTGGTGCAGCAGCTCATATGTCTTTAACAGGCTGTATACCGTGAGGGAGATCTGCTGCGGGTTGAAGTAAGTAGAAAAGGAAAGGTGGGAGAGATGCTTGCCATAATCGCCGGTGGCATCGTACCAACCGCCATGTGCGTCTATACCCGTTGTATCTGTGGTTCTTCCAGCCAATCTGAGATGGCGGTCTGCCTGATCCAGCAGCCCGGAGCTGCGCTGCCCTTTGAAATAGTAGATCACATCAGAAATGGTGGCCTGCTCCAACACATTTTTACCGATAATAAAAGGGTAGGAGGTGATACTTTTTCCACCGGCAGTGAGCTGTAACCGGTAGGCGCCAGGGCTTGTACAGCTGCTGAAGTCCATGGTCCAGAACACCCAGTGCTTCCATTTATTAACGGGGCCTGTAAATACCGGTTTACCTGTATAGACGGCCTTGCCGGTGTTCGCGTTGATCAACTGAAAACTGTTGATGCTGGCCGGGCTTTCGGCAACGATAATGGCCTTCTTTGCCTTGCTGCTTTCATAACCAACATGATTGGTTACTATTTTGATGTTTTGCGCAGGCAGCAAGATGGGTATGCTTAAAAGCAATACCAGGATGACGTGTTTTTTCCGCTGATAAAGCATGGATATAAATTTGACTGATAGCAGTAAAATAATCATAATTCACGGTAATGTATATGCTGCCGCTGAATATTTAGTAAGTTTGACACGGTTAAACATGATGGTTATGCCAGTTAACTTTCAAAGGTCCGTGTACCTGTTACTGTTGGTATTAAGCGCTTTCCGGCTGAACGCCCAGAATAAGCTCCTTGTTTTCCAGTCAGATTTCGGTTTAAAGGATGGTGCGGTGGCAGCTATGAAAGGTGTAGCTAACAGTGTATCTCCTGATCTGAAGTTGTATGATGTTACGCATGAGATACCTGCTTATAACATCTGGGAAGCGGCCTACCGCCTGGAACAAACAATTCCTTACTGGCCTGCAGGCACTGTGTTTGTGTCTGTAGTGGATCCGGGGGTGGGTACATCACGTAAATCTGTCGTATTAAAAACAAAAGCCGGTCACTATATCGTAACCCCTGATAACGGCACACTCACCCTTATTGCCCGGTCAGAAGGAATTGAAGCGTTGCGCGAAATAGACGAGGCACTGAACCGGCGGAATGATTCCCGTCAATCCTATACTTTCCATGGTCGCGATGTTTATGCTTATACAGGGGCCCGCCTGGCTGCCGGTGTGATCACTTTTGAGCAGGTAGGCCCGGAATTGCCAGATACTGTTGTAAGCCTTCCGCATCAGTCAGCCGTGTTGGAAAACGGCGCGCTGAAAGGCGCCATCGCCATCCTGGATGTACAGTATGGTAATTTATGGACAAATATACCAGACACTCTTTTCCAGCGCCTGGATGCAAAGCCGGAAGATATGTTACAGGTTAGCCTGTATCATAAAGGCAAACAGGTGTACCAGGGCGTCATGCCTTATGCCCGCACCTTTGGCGATGTTGCTGAAGGCAAACCGCTGGCTTATCTGAACAGCCTGATGCAGGTGGCTTTTGCACTGAATATGGACAACTTTGCCGCCAGATATCATATCGGGAGCGGAAGCGACTGGAGCGTGGTGCTGAAGCGGGCGGCGGCCATCCGGAAATAGGAAGCTGTTTTTCTCCCGAAAGCTCCCTGCTTTTTATATTTTTGCAGCCATGGAGCAAGAGACACTCACTCAAACCACAGAGACGGCTGTTGCCGGCGGTTCCAACAACTTTTACAGCATTCCTATCGGCTACCGGAGGATGGAGAACCTGCACATTGTTTTCTGGCTGCTGAAAGACATCAGCTGGTGTATGCTATGGCGTCCGCTGGGCATTGCGATGATCTTCCCTACCCTGATCATATCCATCATCATCGCATGGCGTACCCGGCAATTTATGTCAGAGCTATGCCATAACCTGGCCATTACCGTGTGGATCATGGCCAACTCCTACTGGATGATCGGAGAGTTCATGCATTTTGACGAAAAGATCGTTACAGGCAGCATCACCTATAAGCACCTGGCGGTAATCCCCTTTGTGACAGGAGTGCTGATACTGGCCTTCTATTACCTGTATTACAAACCTACCCATAAAGATGCGGTGGAAACCATGTAAGGGAGCGTTCCACCCCTTTCCCAATTAAATTTTTTACTTAAGACCGTATGGTCTAATTTAGCATACTTAACCTTTATTGTATGCAGCACCAGGTATTACCATTCTCCCTGCGGGTATCTGCATTTGTACTGTCAAGGCTGGGGAAACCATTTCCTGGTTTAACCGCCCGTATGTTCTTTAACATGTATAGCACACCGCCAAAAAGAAAACTCAGGGATTCACAGCTGGCCCTGAGAAAGACTGCCCGCGTAGAAAAAGTGAAGTTCAGCCGCTATCCTTTTGATGATCGCCCGCTTTCGCTGGTACTCTACAGCTGGGGAACATCCGGCAAAAAAGTACTGTTACTGCATGGCTGGGGCGGCAGCCCTTTTGATTTCAAACAGATGGTCTCAGCGCTGGTAACAGCCGGGTATGAAGTAATAACTTTTGACGCACCGGCGCACGGTGCTTCCCAGGGAAAGCGCACCAACCTGATGCAGTGGATGCATGTACTGGAACAATTACTGCAGCGCAGCGGTGCGGTGCATGCAGTAATTGGTCACTCGCTGGGCGGACTGAATGCAGCCCTTACACTGGTGCATAAACAGGTGAGTGTGCCGCGTTTGGCAATGATCAGCGCTGCCGTGAGCGCACCGGTATTCTTCAATGAAACCTTTCAGCTGTTTCGTATACCCCAGCAGGTAATGCCCAAACTGCAAAGCATAATTTTGCAGCGATTGAGAGGAGACCTGCGGGAGCTCGATCTTTTTCGTCACATTAACCAGATCAAGGCAGATAAGATACTGGTTGCCTATGATGAGAACGACCACCTGGTAAAGCAGGAACAGGTCAGCGAATTTGTTCGGCAATACCCTGCTGTTCAATCCCTCAGGATAAAGGGAGAGGGGCACTTCCGTATCATGAAAAATGAAACGGTGATCAGCAGCGTACTGGCCTTCCTCCGGTAGCAGCCGTTAACGGGCAAAGTTGGAGATCACATCCATAGTAAATGGTGTGGTGTAATGTCCTTCCGTTTTCAGGTAGTATTTATCCAGCTGCAGAACAGGCAATGTATCCAGTTCAAAAATAAAATCACCATCCACCGCAGTTACTATCTTTTTATTCTCTTCTATCAGCTTGTAAAAAAGGGTATCGGCTTGTGTATCTTTCAGGCGGTATATTTTTCCCGCTTCCAGGTCAAAGGTCCAGGTATGGCTGCCTGCCGGGTAAAAGACCGTGTCCTTCGTTATCCTTCCTGATTGTGTAATGGTTCTGTATTCGCTCACCTTGTTCCATGTTCCGCTAATGGCCACATCGGCGGGTGCTTGTTCTTCATCTTTCTTACAGGAGGCAAACAGGGCTACACCTGCCAACAGCATGAGTATTCGGGTCTTTTTCATAGGTATTGGTGTTAGTTAGACCGCTGCAAGATACTAAATATTATTAAATTAAATAATGTTATGCAGGGTAGGGTATTGAGCGCACCTGTACTAGGGTTGATTTGTACCTGATAATTTGTATTTTGGTCTCTTCACCAGAAAACCACGTATATGACTACAGCAAAAAACCGTCGTGAGTTCCTGAGACAACTAAGCGTGTATACTATGGGTATGGGCCTGTTGCCATCTGTGCTGGCCGCCTGTGGAGGTGCTGGCACATCTCAGGAAGCCGGCGCCGATTCCACCGCTGCCGATACTACCGCCGGCCAACAAACCGCTCAATCGCTTTTCTTCAAGATTTCACTGGCAGAATGGTCTTTCCACCAGGCATTGTTTGCAGGTAAAATGACCAACCTCGATTTCCCGGCTAAAGCCAGTGAATTTGGCATTAATGCAGTGGAGTATGTGAACCAGTTCTTCAAAGACAAGGCAAAGGACAAAACCTACCTGGCCGATCTGAAGAAGCGCTGCGATGACAATGGAGTGCGCAGTGTGCTGATCATGTGCGACGGGGAAGGAGAGATGGGCGACCAGAACACCAAAAAACGCCTGCAGGCAGTAGAGAATCACTACAAATGGATAGAAGCTGCCGAATACCTGGGATGCCACGCCATCCGGGTAAACGCCGCAGGCGAAGGCAAACCTGAAGATGTGGCCAAAGCAGTAACAGAATCTCTCAGCAAGCTGTCTGAATTCGGTAAAGCGCATAATATTAGCGTAATAGTGGAAAACCATGGCGGGGTTTCTTCCAATGGCAAATGGCTCGCCAACGTAATGAAAACAGTGAACATGCCTAACTGCGGTACACTGCCTGACTTTGGAAACTTCTGCCTTAACCGTACCAAGCCGGAGAGCAATACGCCGGAAGGCTGGGCCAATACAAAGTGCCTGGAAGAATACGACCGCTATGAAGGCGTACTCGAATTAATGCCTTTTGCAAAAGGGGTGAGCGCTAAAACATACGACTTTGACGCTAACGGCAACTGCGTGGAAACAGATTATGCCAAAATGCTGAAGATCGTAAAGGATGCCGGCTATACCGGGCATATAGGCATCGAATACGAAGGCAGCAAGCTGTCTGAAGAAGAAGGTATACGTAAAACAAAGGAACTCCTGTTAAAAGTGGGAGCAACACTCGCATAATTTTTCAGTGTGCTGATATGCGGATGATAATGCAGTAGCAGCTCATTCGCATATCAGCACATTTATCAGTTGAAATTCAGCTGTACTTCATTCCCTTTGATCTTGTAACTATTGTAACCCACCGGTTCACGGAGGCTTTCCAGTACCTGCTGCAGGGTTTGTTTGTTAAAGCTGGCGTTCAGCGGCGGAACGTCTGATGCACTGCCCTTAATGGTGATCGTAACAGCGAACCAGTCTTCCAGTTTCCTTACTACCGTTGTAAAAGGTGTGTTTTCAAAACGCAGCGCTTCCTGCAACCAGGCTTCCAGCTCGGCGGGATCATAGGTTTCCTTTTCCATCAGGTCAATCTCTTTATTGGCCAGCACCATGTTACCCCGTTCCAGGATCTCCGGCTGGTTGTCTGAACTGGAGTGGTAGCTTTTGGCTACCCTCACTTTTCCGTTCAGCAAATAGGCGGTAGCACCGGGTTGCGCCGCAAAACATCTTACTTTAAAGCCCGTCCCCAGTGCGGTAATGGTCAGGATCTCCGTCTTTACCACCAGCGGCTGGGCGGCAGAGGGGGCGGCATCAAAGAAAGCTTCTCCGTCCAGCACCAGTTCACGTCCTCCCTGGGGGAAATTTTGGGGTACCAGCAACCTGGAACCCGCGTTCAGTACAACCGTACTGCTGTCGGCCAGCTGCAGCTGTTTACGCTGGCCTACCTGTCCCTCATAGGTGGTATACGTCAGGTTATCGTTCAGCAGGGCCTTTACCGCATCTGCGCCGGGCTGTTGGCAGCCGCTGTAGAGAGCCGCTGATAACAGCAGGCCTGTAAATTTGTGGAATGTATATTTTACTGACACTTAAGGTGATGTTTTTACTGACAGCGTTAAAAATAAACAGTTTTTTGTTAAAACAATGGCGGCCCCTTAACTTTGCGGCCCATGGAAAAGCAGCTACCCTTGTCATTTGATAATACCGCCATTGCATTTGAGCACAGAACAGATAAAGCGCTCAGAAAAGCCGATTTCCTGTTCAGTAATATCGGGCGGCCATGGCTGGTAAAGCTGGGAGCAACGCTTACTCCGCTGGCCTTTAAAATAGGCCTCCCCATTAAAGGGATCATTAAAAACACCATCTTTGAACAGTTCTGCGGCGGTGAAAACCTGGAAGAAGCCGCTCAAACAGCCCGGCACCTGGGCAAATTTCATGTAGGAGCAGCCCTGGATTATGGGGTGGAAGCGATGGAAGGAGAGGAGAACTACGACAAAGCCGTGCCTGAATTCATGCGCGCCATTGAATATGCTGCCACCAATCCCAATATTCCCTTTATTGCTATTAAAGTCACCGGTTTTGCCCGCTTTGAACTGCTGGAAAAGCTGCATCGTAAAGACACGGTGAACAGCGAAGAGCAACAGGAATTTGAACGGGTACGCAACCGCATCCGCACCATATCGGAAACAGCGGCCAGACACAAGATAGGGCTGCTGATAGATGCAGAAGAATCCTGGATACAACAGCCCGTTGATGACCTGGCGGATGAGATGATGGAACTGTTCAATAAAGGACAGGTAATTGTTTATAACACCTTCCAGCTGTATCGGCATGACCGCCTGGAATTTCTATATGCTTCTTTTAGGAAGGCGCAGCAAAAAGGCTACTGGCTGGGCGCCAAACTGGTGCGCGGCGCCTATATGGAAAAAGAACGCAAACGGGCGGAGGAGCAGAACTATCCATCGCCCATACAACCCGATAAAGCAGCTGCCGATCGTGACTATAACGAGGCCCTCAGGTTCTGTATGGATCATCTTGATCAACTGGCTGTTTTTGTAGGTACGCATAACGAACAAAGTTGCATGCTGGCTGCCAGCCTGCTCCACGAAAAAGGACTACCACATAATCACCCGCATGTCAGCTTTTCCCAGCTGCTGGGCATGAGCGATAACATCACTTTCAACCTGGCCCATGCAGGGTATAACGTTTCAAAATATTTGCCTTACGGCCCTGTAAAAGATGTAATGCCTTACCTTATCAGGCGCGCCCAGGAGAATACTTCCATCGCCGGACAAATGGGCCGCGAGCTTAGCCTGATCAGGAAAGAGCTGAAGCGCAGAGCCATGTAGGGGGAAATACCAAATACCAAATTCCAAATAAGCGAATGTAGTCGCGAAGATCATTTGGAATTTGGTATTTGGAATTTAGTATTTGGCTTTTGCATTTACTGGTTTTCGTTCTGCGGTAGCGGGAATTTATCCCATACATCATCTCCTGCTCTGTCCAGCGGCAATGTGTTAAGCATGTTATAGCGGCGTACATCAATCCAGCGATGTCCTTCATAGAAGAGAGAGTAACGCCGTTGCCGCAGCATTTCATTGATCAGCGCTGTTTGTGTTACTGCGCCGCCATATGGAGCAATATTATGCCCGGTACGGATCCTGTTTAAGGCTACCTGTGCATCGGGCAGGTTGTTCTGCTGTATCCTGGCCTCGGCATAGATCAGGATCAGCTCTTCGTTGCGGATGATGGGGATAGGCGCGGTATTGCTGGTGTACACCCATACGTCGCGATTGCTGGAAAGCCCGCTCTGGCCTGCGGCGCTGGTACGAAGGGTAGCTTTGCTGATACGGTCGTCACCGGGTGTGATATCTGCAGCATAGGAGGGATGCGCCACTCTTACCTCGCCGCTCTGGTTCTGCGCAATGAATGCCGGGTTCAGAATGTCATTGGCGCCGGTGCCGAATACATGATATACGCCTGTGTTAAAGTCACCGTTCAGGTCAAAGAAAGATTCACTCAGCGCCGTGAGTGCGGCAGCCCATTGCTGGCGGTATACCGCTACCCTTGCAGCCAGTGCACGGTTAAACCGGATAAGTCCGTCTGCATCGTTAAAGCCCTCAAAACCCTCGGAAAGCGGGAAGATCACGGACGACCCTGTCAGGTCTGCCTTACCTGCATCCAACAATTGCGCAATAGCCTCCAGCGCAGGTTCTTTCGGAACAAAAGGCCCTGGATTGTAAACATCCCTTACGTCAATACGTACGCCGTTGGCATCTGTCATATTCAGGTTCAGCAAAAGCTGGTAAGCCTGGATCGTTTTGGCAAACCCCAGGTAAGCCTTGCGTTCTGCATCAGTAACCGCTGTTGAATTGGTGGCTGCGTCCAGCAGTATATTGGTTTGCCTTACAACGCGGTAGCGGGAGGCCCAGGGATTGGTAAGGTAAAAGGTATTGTTGTCCAGTGTAGATGAACCGCCGCCCAGCAGCTCGCTTGTAAAACGGGGCTCAGATCCGGAGAAGCGGTAAATTTCACGCCCTATAACGCCGATGGCATCGTAATAGGTGCCCAGTGTAAAACGCATACCAGACTCGGTGCCGGTCACCAGGTTATTCAATTCTCCCCTGGTAGGGTTAATGGTGATAACGTCTGTCTGCGGAGTGTTCAGGTTAGGTATCTCGCCTTTCTGGCAGGCGGCCGCCAGCAGTATTAAGCCAGATAGTGCAGTATATTTTGTGATTGATAGTTTCATATGATAATGAGTTTAAGTAAAGGTGAACCGGATCAGAAATCAACGCCAACATGGAAGCTCATACGTTTGGAAGCAGGGAACGGCGTTACTTCCACGCCGCTGGATATACCGTTGCTGCCACGACTGGTGGTGGTGCTGATGGTATTGCTGCCAAAGTTGGATACTTCCGGATCATAACTGATGTAGTCTGTCCAGGTGAACCAGTTGTTTGCTGAAACTCCTACCCGTAAACCTCTCACATACCTGTTCTGAGGTAATGGAATATTATAGTAAAGGCCTATCTCACGGATCCTTACATAAGACGCATCCTGTACAAAAATGGCAGCGCTGCCTGCATTAGCGCGTTGGGGGCCATTCTTCACACCGTCGCCATCACTGTCTTCATCCCAGTCAGGACTGGTGCCTCCAAGGTCTGTCAGCAATTGGGTAAGGTTAATATTGTCACCGCCTTTTTTCCAATGTACCAGGAAACGCAGGCTGAGATTATTCAAAACGGTCACTTCGTTGAAGAAGTTCATCTGGAAAGTAGGTTCTGAATTTCCCAGTGTCACAAACAGGTTCTGCCCTGCATGCTGTGGATCAGGTATGGACCCTTTGATCTGTGTGGCCGGTTCGCCTTCTTCTATATAGAAAGTACCGAGCGAGTTACCAAATGCGCCCAGTGCAAATGGAGGGATGCTAAGCTTGGTAACTTTAGAGCGGTTCCGCCACCAGTTAATGTTGGAGCTCCACCTTACGTTTTTGGTATTAACGGGCAGCAGGCTTAAGCCAAGCTCTATACCCTGGTTACGCAGGTCGCCGCCGTTCACCCATTCTGCGGTAAAACCGCTGGATCCGGGAGGAAGCCTGCGCAGCAGCAGGTCAAATATCTTCTTGTTGTAGTAAGTAGCTTCCAGGTTTATGCGGCCGTTCAATAAACTGATGTCCAGACCCGCTTCCAGTTCGGTCTGTTTTTCTGGTTTGATGATGGTGTTTCCCAGCTGGTTGTCTACCAGTGAACCTGGCAGTCCGCCGGTATTAGAGCCCACCAGGGCGGTAAATTTACTGCCATAGGGCGGCACGTTGCCAGACTGCCCGTAGGCGGCGCGGAGCTTAAAGCTTTCAATGGCGTCAACTTGCCAGAAATCCATTTTTGCCAGGTTCCAGGCAAGGGATCCTTTGGGATAAACGTAGTACTTTTTGAAATCGCCGTTGTTGGTAGAGCGGTCGAAACGTACACCTGCGGCAGCGGTAATAGCGTCCATGATCGTTACCTCTTCCTGTGCAAAAATACCGTTGTCGCGGTATTTCAGTCGGAACTGCCTGGGGTTGGAAGCACCTGCCTGGTCTACACTGGTTTGTGTACCTACCAGTTGTGTGGCCAATACAATAATGTTATCAAGGTTACCAGTTTCCAGTGTAGCGCCTACCGTGGTAGTGAAGCTGAGATTGGAGGAGGGGGTGAAATTATTGATCAGGTAACCGTTCAGGTTCGTGTTGATATTATTGGTATTACCCTGTATGGAAGCGCCTCTCAGGGTGTTTTCCATAAACTGTAAGGAGCTGGGGAAAACTACATTTGTTCTGAAGTTATAAAAGTCAACACCACCATTGGCTACCAGGCGCGTGGTGCTTTTATCGCTTTGCAACAGCCGCCAGTCAAACTTTATACCGGTGGTAAAACGGTTGGTCTGTTCGTTGTTGAACATCCTGGCCCTTGTTTCCAGCGGGTTGGATGCAGCAAAACGGTTGCGGGGAAAATTGCCGTTCTGGTCAGCATGCAGTTCCACGAACCCTGGAGTGGAAGATAGTGCCACGCCGTAGGTAACGCCGTTGTTATCATTATTGGTAAGGCCGCGGTCTGCGCTGGAATTAACATAGTTGGTGGTAATGCCAACTGACATACGGTCGTTGATCTTATGATCCAGGTTCAAACGCAAAGAGCTGTTCAGGTAGCCGGTACCTTTAATGATCCCGTCTTCGCTGCGGCGGTTGGCGGCAAAGAAGAAAGTAGTTTTTTCAGAACCGCCGCTCACGCTCAGGTTGGTGCTTAACAGCAAACCGGTATGGCCGAACAGTTCTTTTTCATAATCATAGATCTTACCGGCTGCCTGCGCATCCAGAAACTCCTGGCGGAGCGCATTGCGGGCTGCAATTACATCGGGGTCGGGAGAGCTGGAAGACCCTGCCAGGTCGGCCGCTGTTTCTGCGGTGAAAACACGTTGTCCCAGCAGCTTCCGCACTTTTACAAAACCGGTTTCCTGGTTTACGCTGATATTGGTTCTCCCGGTCTTTCCTCTTTTGGTGGTGATAACCACTACGCCTGCAGCAGCTTTAGAGCCATACAATGCAGCAGCAGATGCTCCCTTCAGTATTTCGATGCTCTCAATATCCTGTGGGTTCAGGTCTGCAATACGGCTGGAAGGGTTATCCTGGTTTTGCGGGTTACCGGCGGTAGCCGCGCCGGTTACATCGTTCAGTCCTGCCGGAACGCTGGCGCTGTTCACAAAGATCCCATCCACCACATATAAAGGTTGAGAGTTACTGAACACGGAGGTAATACCTCTTACCTTTACAGAGATACCGCCACCGGGCGCACCGGAGTTGGCAGATATATATGCGCCGGGTACCTTACCGCTCAATGCAGCATCAAAGGTTTGTGCAGGCGCTGTACCCGATAGCTGGCGGGAGTTGATGGTGGCTACCGCATTGGCCAGGTTGCTGCGTTTTACGGAGGTGGCCAGACCGGTGACCACTACTTCATCGAGGCGGGCAAAATCCTCTTCCATGGTAACATTCACTGTGTTGCCTGTAATGGCAGCCGTTTTGGTTTTATAGCCGGTAAATGAAAATGTCAGCTGGTTACTGCCATCCGGAACAGACAGCGTGAATCTGCCATCAACATCCGTGATGGTGCCCCTGTTCGTGTTGGGCACACGAACGGTAACACCGGGGATGGCTTTGCCCAACACCGCATCCGTTACCCTCCCGGATACGTTTTGTTGTGCATACAGCGAATACGTGCTGCACAAACATAGCAGCACAAAAAGCGTAGATTTAGATAGATACATAGAACTAGGTTTTTGGTGTGATTGATAGTGTGTTTAGTTCATGAGGTTGCAGATAATACATGGAATAATGACATGGATATGATAAAGACTATGATTAAATATTTGGGTGACAAAAAGGCTGCCTGTACATACGGAACTTATCTTGCGAGCTGGCTCCCACTTTGTTTAGCGACGGTTTTGGTTGTTAACAGCAGATTACGAAAATTCTACGTTATAATCACATTTTTTGTTTGAAGAATTTATATTATATTTTTCGTTTATTACTGCTCAAGTTTCCCCACACTTTCCCCATGCCTCCTCCTTAACAACATTTTTCGTTACTTTGCCCCCATGGAACAGTATCTTCATTTACTACAACATATATTAGACCATGGCGCTGCAAAAACAGACCGCACCGGAACGGGTACTATCAGCTGCTTTGGCTACCAGATGCGTTTTAATCTGCAGGATGGCTTTCCGCTGGTGACCACCAAAAAGCTTCACCTTAAATCAATCATTTACGAACTCTTATGGTTTCTCAACGGGGATACCAATATCCGTTACCTGAAAGAGCATGGTGTAAGCATATGGGATGAATGGGCAGATGAACATGGCGACCTGGGACCTGTTTATGGTAAGCAATGGCGCAGCTGGGAAGGAAGGGACGGAAAAGTGATAGACCAGATCAGCGATGTGGTAAAGCAGATCAAAACCAATCCTGACTCCCGCCGTATTATAGTAAATGCCTGGAATGTGGCAGATCTGCCGGATATGGCCCTTAGCCCCTGTCATTGCCTGTTCCAGTTCTATGTGGCTGATGGACGTCTCAGTTGCCAGTTGTACCAGCGCAGTGCAGATGTGTTCCTGGGGGTGCCTTTCAACATCGCATCTTATGCTTTGCTGACGATGATGATGGCGCAGGTATGCGGACTTCAGCCCGGCGATTTTGTACACAGTTTTGGCGACGTGCATTTATATAATAACCATATAGAACAGGCCAAACTGCAACTGAGCAGAACACCGTATCCTTTACCACTGATGAAGATCAACCCGGATGTGAAGGATATCTTCTCCTTTAAGTATGAAGATTTTGAACTGCTTAATTACCAGTTCCACCCGCATATTAAAGCACCGGTGGCCATATAATCTAATCTGTGATGATTGTTTCCGCTATTGTTGCCGCAGCTGAGAATAATGCTATAGGCCGTGATAACCAGCTGCCATGGCGCTTACCGGCTGATCTGAAGTATTTTAAGCAAACCACCATGGGCAAGCCCATTATTATGGGCCGCAAAACTTTTGAATCACTGGGAAAACCTTTACCCGGCAGGCCGAATATTGTGATCACCCGCCAGGCAGATTATGCCCGGGAAGGATTGATCGTTACCGCATCCCTGCAGGAGGCGCTGGATGCCGCCAGCACCTTTGACACCGATGAGGTATTCATCACCGGCGGAGCAGAGATCTTTGCACAGGCCTTACCTTCATTGATTCAACGGGTCTATCTTACAAGGGTGCACGCAAATGTAGAGGGTGATACCTTTTTTCCGGTGCTTGCAAAAGAGGAGTGGCAACTGGTAAGCAGCCAGCTGCACCCTGCCGATGAAAAGCATGCGTACGCTTTCACATTTGAAGTGTGGGAGAAAGTTTAAAACTTTCTTATCGGAAAATCACCGTTCCAATATTCTGGGTGAGCTCTCTTTCGAGCTGTTTGAGATGGTTATGTACTTCAATGAATTTTAACTGGTCTTCTATCGGGGCAGATTGATCCCATTCCTGCTGGTTTTCAAGCACCAGCTTTTTTACTTTGCGTAATATCAGGTAGTTGGTGGTACTGATGGTATCTTTCAGATAGGCGTTATCTCCGCAGATCGTATCTATTTCAAAACGCTGTTTCCAGTTCACGCTCAGGTCTGCTTCCTTATCTTCCAGCACCAGTGCAGTGTATTTGGATATCTCACTGTCCGCATGGTACAGGAACCATTTCCTGTCAGGAATATTGCCTTCATCATATTGGCTTTTATATTCCCGCAATATCTTTTTAATGACCATGCTATCTGCCAGGGATTCGAAATCGTAGGGCAGATGAAAAATATAGTCAGCTACCGTGCTTTTGTCTTCTTCGCTGAAAGGCATATCTCCAAAGCGCAGCAGAATCTTCACCAGTTCCTTTTCCTGTTTTTCATCCGTATTGAAAACCACTTCCACTCCGGCTTCCTGTGCTTCCATGGCGGCAATGGCTTCATCGCTCAGCTGGTCGTCTTCAGGCGGAGCGTTCTTAGCCAGTTGTTGTTCCCTTTTATGCAGGCGTTCGCGGATGAATTTGTTGACAAGGGTGATCAGGCCCTGTTCATCGATCTTCAGGAGCTGGCTGCACTGTCGTATATAATCCTGCTGGCGGGTAAAATCCTCTACTTTGTCAATCTTGGAGATGGTTTCTGCAATCTCGTTTACCAGCTGGCTTTTACGGCTGCTGTCGTTGCCCATTTCCTGCATGGCAACCTGCAGCTTGAACAGCACAAAGTCCTGCTTGCTGGTTTCCACAAACTCGCGGAAGGCAGGAGCGCCGATCTTCTGCACGTAGCTGTCCGGGTCTTCTTTATCCGGTATCAGCACCACCTTCACATTCAGGCCTTCTTCCACAGCCATATCAAGGCCGCGCAGCGCTGCTTTAACACCTGCGCTGTCGCCATCATACAGGATGGTGAGGTTATTGGTGTATTTTTTGATCAGCCGCAGCTGATCAGCCGTAAGCGAAGTGCCGCTGGATGCTACCACATTCTCAATACCTGCCTGGTGCAGGGAGATTACGTCTGTATACCCTTCCACCAGCAAACATTCGTTCAGGCGGTCTATAGAGTGCCGGGCAAAGTAAGTACCATATAATACCTTGCTTTTTACATAGATCTCATTTTCCGGGGAGTTAATGTATTTGGGCGCCCGGTCATTCTTTACCAGTATGCGGGCGCCAAAGCCCAGCACTTTACCTGACTGGTTATGGATGGGAAATATTACCCGCCCGCGGTAGTTGTCTACCGGCTGCTCGTTGCGGATGGTTACCAGCCCCGTTTTCTGGAGGTATTCAATATTGTATCCCTTTTCCTGCGCGGTTCTCACAAAAGCGTCCCGCTCATTGGTACAGTAGCCCAGCTGGAATTTCTGCACGGTTTCGCGTGTAAAGCCACGCTCTTCAAAGTAACTGAGGCCCACATTCTGTCCTTCCTCGGTTTCCAGCAGGGTTTTGCTGAAATAATCCCTTGCAAACCCGTTAATAATATACAGGCTGTCTGCCAGCAGTTGTTGCTGCTTTACCTCTGGACTAACCTCGGTTTCCTCGATCTCTACATTATATTTCTGCGCCAGCCACCGTAAAGCCTCTACGTAAGAGTACTTTTCGTGCTCCATCAGAAAGCTGATAGAGTTGCCGCTGGCGCCGCAGCCAAAGCATTTATAGATCTCCTTGCTGGGCGATACCGTGAAAGAGGGGGTCTTTTCATTATGGAAAGGGCACAGGCCCAGGTAGCTGGTACCTCTTTTCTTCAGCTTCACAAACGAGCCTACGATCTCCACGATGTCTATGCGGCTCAGTATCTGTTGTATGGTATGTTGCGCGATCACGGTACTGGAAAATGCAAACTGCAAACATAGGTAATTTACAGATTTCGCCGTTAAATATCCCCTTTCAACCGTTTATAAAGGATTATATGTTGATATTTAATCAATTTTAATGCAATTACATATTAATTTTTATATATTTACATCAAATTTCACCCTATACCTTTAAGCATGAAAAGATTTTTAATACTGTTTGCATGCACGTTCCTGGCTTTTTCCGGCATAAAGGCACAGAGTTTTGACGTGAAGATCGTAGCTACCGACACAATTGGTTGCGCTCCCAAGAAAATCACATTTGATGTAAAGACTACTTCTGAGTTGTCAGTGATCGACTGGTACTGGGAGTTTGGCGATGGTGGTACAGCATCCGGTCCTCAGCCTACCCATACCTTTAACAACCCGGGCCACTACGTGGTAAGGCTGACAATGGTAGTACCTTCAGGTGCTACTTCCATGAAGGTGTTCAGCTATAAGGAGGTGGATATTCTCCCGATTCTCGACCTTGGCGTTCAGCATCCGCTTTGCCGGAACTACTGCGCCATTATTAATAATACTGCCATGGCCGAAGGCCATCACGATCCGGGATGGTACCTGTGGTCTACCGGTGATACTACCAGTACGCTGCGTGCCTGCGAACCCGGTACCTATTCGGTTACCTATAACGTTTGCGGTCAAACGCTGCGCGACACCACCGTGGTGATCGGACGGGTAACAGAAACCCTGGCCCAGATCTCCTACACCTGGCTGTGCAGCCGGATGGTAGACCTGGAAGTAACACCGGCATATGAGAACGTGCCTTACCGCATGTGGCTCAACTGGGGCGACGGTACCTCCCAGAACCTTACGGGCAAGAACCGTGAACCGCTCAGGTTTGATCATGAATACGGATTTTCCGGTGAGTATACCATAGAAGTGCACATGGAATACCAGAACAGCTGTTCTGATATCGTTACGCGGAAGCTGACGGTAAGGCAGTAATGATATTTACAGGTATGTAAAAAGGTGAAAAGCGGTACGCCGCTTTTCACCTTTTTGTTTATAAAGCACCTTCGCCTTTTTCCCCTATATTTGAATGATCAAGCCAAACAATCTTATTTTATGACGAAAGAAGTATTTATCGTTTCAACAGTCCGCACGCCCATCGGCGCATTCAACGGCGCACTGGCCGCATTGCAGGCCACGCAGCTGGGCGCGCTGGTGATAAAGGCAGCGCTGGAAAGGGCAGGCGTGGCACCCAGCGAAGTGAACGAAGTATATATGGGCAATGTGATCAGTGCCAATCTTGGTCAGGCGCCCGCCAACCAGGCCAGTATCTATGCCGGTATTCCCACCAACGTACCTTGTACTACCGTTAATAAAGTATGTGCCTCCGGTATGAAAGCCATTATGCTGGGCGCGCAGAGCATATTGCTGGGCGACAATGACATTGTGGTGGCAGGCGGTATGGAAAGCATGAGCAACATTCCTTATTACCTGGATAAAGCGCGCAGCGGTTATCGCATGGGCAATGGCACCCTGATAGACGGTATCCTGCGAGACGGCCTCTGGGACCCCTACAAGGATTTTCACATGGGCAACGCGGCAGAGATCTGTGCGGCTGAATACAAGCTTTCCCGGGAAGACCAGGACGCCTATGCAGTCAGCAGCTACAAGCGGGCAGCCGAAGCTTTTGAGAAAGGATATTTCAAAGAGGAGATACTTCCCGTAGAAGTGCCGGGTAAACAGGTAGTTACCGTTACGGAAGACGAAGATTATAAAAAAGTGAACTTCGAAAAGATCCCCTCCCTCAAACCCTCTTTCCAGAAAGACGGCACCGTAACTGCTGCCAATGCCTCCAATATTAATGATGGCGCGGCAGCAACACTGCTGGTAAGCGGCGAAAAACTGAAAGAGCTTGGATTAAAGCCCCTGGCCCGTATCGTTAGTTTTGCAGATGCGTCCCAGGCGCCGGAATGGTTCACCACCACACCGGTGAAAGCCATCAACAAAGCCCTGGCCAAGGCACAGCTAAAAATTTCTGATATGGATTTTGCGGAGATCAACGAAGCTTTCTCCTGCGTAGCACTGGCTAACCAGCGGGACCTTGGCTTGTCGCCAGACCGGCTCAATGTATGGGGAGGCGCCGTGGCCCTGGGGCATCCCATTGGCTGCAGCGGCGCACGTATAACGGTAACGCTTAACTCCATCCTTCACCGCAACAATGGCCGCTACGGTGTAGCCGGCATCTGTAACGGCGGAGGCGGCGCAAGCGCTATCATCCTCGAAAAAGCATAAGCACAAATCTGTTAGCTGCCCGCTCCCGGCTTTTAACTGAATGCCGGTAGCCGGCAGCTAATCTATCAATACAATCGTGGTGTCAAAACGCATCCTGTTGACACCCCTGAGCCGGATATCAACGCTGTTTTCATTTTTCTTCGCAATCTCCAGCGATCTGGGCGTATACTCCTGTCTGATCACATCCGGCGTCACCTTCTCAAACAACCAGTATTTATCGCTGATCAGGCTATAGGTAGGATAGCGTGACAGGATCCCCTGCTCTTTTGCCTGGATAGCATAATCATTGTCAATAGGGTAGCGGGTTAAATTGCCGTCATACAAAAGGGCAACACCCGCCATAATGGTAAGTATCCGCAGCGGCGGCAGCAACAAGCCAAACAGCAACACAAAGGGAAACCCGAAAAAACACAGCAGGTACAGCCACCTGCCCGTAGTATCCTTGGGCGTAAGCCCGTATAGTATGACGCCCGATCCGGCGTACAGCGAAAAAAAGACCCTCTCAGTATAGGCCCCTTTAAAGCCATAGCCATTTGCCAACAGCAACAGGCATATAACAGAAAAGAACAGCAACGCCAGGTGAATATACCATAGCAGCCGTACGGCATCCGGCGATTTTACCTTTTTGATCTTGCAGGACACCGCTGTCAGGAAGCTGATAGACAGGATAGTAACAGTGATCATAGGATAGGGACTAAATTAAGTTGACAGTTATCAGTTATCAGTGACTTTCGTAAAGCCAATATATTAATCTTTTTTCATATTTTATTAACATTTAAATCCGGAACCCTTTCTAAATCCTTTGCTTTTTCGTCAACAAACAATAATTTTGCCCTGCCTTTAAAGGAAAGGTATTAATCATTACAAATTATTATACCAATAGCATGCGTCAGATAGCTTTCAGACAAGCCTTAAGAGAAGCCCTCCAGGAAGAGATGCGCCTTGATAAGCGTGTATTCCTGATGGGAGAGGAAGTAGCCGAATACAATGGTGCCTATAAAGTGAGCCAGGGAATGTTGGATGAGTTCGGGCCCCAAAGGGTAATAGACACCCCTATTGCAGAGTTAGGCTTTGCTGCCATCGGCGTTGGCGCTGCTCAGAATGGCCTTCGCCCTGTAGTAGAGTTCATGACCTGGAACTTTGCGGTACTGGCGCTGGACCAGATCCTGAATACTGCTTCTAAAATGCTGGCCATGAGCGGCGGACAGGTGGGTTGCCCCATCGTTTTCCGCGGTCCCAACGGTTCAGCCGGTCAGCTGGGTGCACAGCACTCCACCGCTTTCGAGAGTTATTATGCCAATATACCGGGCCTAAAGGTAGTATCCGTTTCCAACCCTTACGATGCCAAAGGCCTGCTGAAGGCTGCCATCCGTGACGACGATCCGGTAGTGTTCATGGAAAGTGAAGTAATGTATGGCGATATGGGCGAAGTACCTGAAGAAGAGTACATTATCCCCATCGGTAAGGCAGACGTGAAACGCGCTGGTAAAGACGTTACCATCGTTTCTTTCAACAAGATGATGAAAGTAGCCCTGGGCGCTGCTGAAGAACTGGCCAAGGAAGGTATTGAGGCTGAGGTGATAGACCTCCGCACCATCCGCCCGCTGGATTGGTTCACCATCCTGGAATCTGTGAAGAAAACCAACCGCCTGGTGATCGTGGAAGAACAATGGCCCTTCTCCAGCGTTTCTGCTGAGATCACCTACCGTATCCAGAAAGAAGGTTTCGACTACCTGGATGCGCCCATCCGCCGTATCACTGCGGCAGATGCGCCCATGCACTACGCACCCAACCTGGTTAAACTGTACCTACCTGATGTGGAGCGTACCGTGAAACTGGTGAAGGAAGTAATGTACATGAAGAAATAAGCTGCTAGCTGCTGGATTTTAGCCATCAGCTATACCGTAATATTAAAAGCTGACTGTTGTTTATGATAACAGTCAGCTTTTTTATTATTAGTTATTAATAGCCCGCTCAGCCGAAAAGGTCACTCGACAAGTACCTGTCTCCCCGGTCGCAGATGATGCACACCAGCACCCCCTGCTCCAGTTCCTTCGACAGGCGCACGGCCGCTGCCACTGCTCCGCCGCTGCTCATACCGCAGAACACAGCCTCTTCTTTAGCCAGCCGCCGGGTCATTTCCCGGGCTTCGCTCTCCGCTATATCCATAATGCGGTCTACCCGCTCACTCTCAAATATCTTAGGCAGGTAAGCTTCCGGCCATTTACGGATGCCCGGTATCCGGGAACCTTCCGTAGGCTGGCAACCCACAATCTGTACCTGCGGATTCTGCTCTTTCAGGTAGCGGGATACCCCCATAATGGTACCGGTAGTGCCCATGGCGCTGACAAAATGGGTAACGCCACCCTGAGTGTCCCGCCAAATCTCCGGACCGGTGGTTTTATAGTGCATGCCATAATTATCGGGGTTGGCAAACTGGTTCAGCATGTAGTACCCGCCTTTGGCCACCTGTGAATGGGCATAGTCAATCGCTGCTTCCATAGATCCCTCTTTGGGGGTCAATACCACTCTGGCGCCATAAGCTTCCATGGTCAGCACCCGCTCACGGGTAGCGTCTTCAGGCATCACCAGTTCTATCTCAACGCCAAAGAGATTCGCAATCATGGCGAGCGCAATACCGGTATTGCCGCTGGTGGCCTCTATCAGCTTCATGCCGGGCTTTATCTCCCCCCGGTCCAGCGCCCCTTTGATCATCCCGTAGGCAGCCCTGTCTTTTACGCTGCCGCCCGGGTTATTGCCTTCCAGCTTTCCGTATATCGTTACTTTGGGATTTGCAGTCAGTTTCTTCAGTTCAATTAACGGTGTATTACCTACCTGGTCGAGTATCGAATGCATCTTGATGTTTTTATGCCTGTTTAAACTACTTCTACAATGTTCATGCTGCCATCCGCCTTATAGTAGATCCGGGAGAACGGCGCCACGCTTTTGATCAGCCATACATTACCGCCAATCACGCTGTGATGGCCGATGATGGTGTCTCCTCCCAGTATGGTGGCTCCTGCATAAATCACTACATGCTCTTCTATGGTAGGATGGCGTTTGCTCTTGGCCATGCTCTTGTCGATACTGAGCGCGCCCAGCGTAACGCCCTGGTACAGCTTTACATGCGCGCCGATCACAGAGGTTTCACCGATAACAATACCGGTGCCGTGGTCAATGCAGAAATAAGGCCCTATCTCGGCAGCGGGATGGATATCCACCCCCGTGTGGGCGTGGGCCAGTTCCGTGATCATACGGGGCAGGAGGGGGATATGCAGCAGGTGCAGGGCATGCGCCATGCGGTAATAGGCAATTGCATAAAACCCGGGATAGGCCCTGATCACCTCATATAAACAGGTAGCGGCGGGGTCTCCCTGGTAAATGGCGGTAGCGTCTTTGGTAAGATCTTCATAGATGGCAGGTACCTGGGCCATGAAACGGGCCGCCAGTTGCGCCGCCGTATCAGGCAGCTGGGTTTGCATCACCTGCAGCAATTGCTGCAGCTCATCCTGCAATACAAGGGCATATTGCTCCAGCTCCGTTTCATTCATTACTTTGCCCGTATGTTCCGGGAATAACCAATTGACAAGATTGTTGGCAAATTCGCTTACCGCCGAAGTAGACGGGAACGTATTAGCCGCTGCCCATTGATGCCTCCGCTTTAGCTCCTCTATTAGTTTGTTCATAGCGGCGTAAAATTACAGGTCTAAACACTTAGTATATTGAAAGTACGCATAAAACCTGTAAAATTTGCTTTCCATTTGTAAATTTTCAAACTGCATGGCATTTGCAGTAGATTTCTATAAAAAATCGCTTTTTTTTCTGAATAATAACAAATCCGGGCGGCTGTCCCGCCCTGTCTCCGCTCATCAGTACATTAGCATATTAGCCCATCAATTCATTATCTTTGCTCCCTACACAAAACACCAATATGGCTCATATCCTGATTATTGACGACGAAAAGAGTATCCGGAAAACGCTCACTGAGATCCTTACATATGAAGGCTATAAAATCAGCGAAGCGGCAGACGGTGCAGAAGGCTTTAAGATGTTCCAGGAAAAACAGTACGATGCGGTGTTATGCGATATTAAAATGCCCAAGATGGACGGCCTGGAATTCCTCGAAAAGGCCAAGGAAACCAATCCCGACATTCCCATTGTCATGGTATCAGGTCACGGTAATATCGACACCGCGGTAGACGCTGTGAAGAAAGGCGCTTTTGACTATATCTCAAAACCGCCCGATCTCAACCGGCTGCTCATCACCCTGCGCAACGCAATGGATAAGACCCACCTGGTGGCAGAAACTAAAACGCTTCGCCGCAAGGTGAACAAAACACAGGAAATGATCGGGGCATCCGCTCCCATTCTTAAAATAAAGGAAACCATCGAGAAGGTAGCCCCAACAGACGCCCGCGTGCTGGTAACCGGCGAGAACGGGGTAGGTAAGGAGCTGGTGGCCCGCTGGATCCATGAACGCAGCAGCCGCGCTGCCGGCGCCCTGGTAGAGGTGAACTGCGCCGCCATTCCCAGCGAGCTGATTGAAAGTGAGCTCTTCGGGCATGAAAAAGGGTCCTTCACTTCTGCCGTTAAGCAACGCATCGGCAAATTTGAACAGGCCAACGGCGGTACCCTCTTCCTCGATGAGATCGGCGACATGAGCCTCAGCGCCCAGGCCAAAGTACTGCGCGCCCTCCAGGAAGGAAAGATCACCCGTGTGGGTGGCGATAAGGAGATCAGTGTGGATGTGCGCGTGATCGCAGCTACCAACAAAGACCTGCTGAGGGAAGTGGAGGAAAAGAACTTCCGCCTCGATCTCTACCACCGCCTGAGCGTTATACTCATACATGTGCCCTCCCTGAACGATCGCCGCGAAGATGTGCCGCCACTGGTAGAGCACTTCCTGGGTAACATCTGCCAGGAATACGGCATCGCCAAAAAAGCAATTGATCCCGCAGCAATGAAAGCGCTGCAGCAGCATAACTGGTCTGGCAACATCCGGGAACTCCGCAACGTAGTGGAAAGGCTGGTCATCCTCTCCGGCAAAACCATTACGGCAGACAATGTGGAAGACTATGTGCTGCCCGGCCGCGAAAGAAAAAAGGCTAATATTTAAGCGGTCAGCTGATGAAGCACATTTACCTGATCAGTGGTATGGGCGCAGATGAGCGCATCTTCTGCCGTTTGCGGTTCCCCGGCTCGTATACGGTGCACTACCTGCCCTGGTTAGATCCGCTGCCCAATGAGCCTTTCCGTGACTACGCCGCCAGGATGGCGCAGGGCATCACCGCAGACGGAGAGATCACCCTGCTGGGGCTTTCCTTCGGTGGGATGATCAGCCTGGAAATTGCCCGGCAGCGGCCCATTGCCAAAAATATACTGGTCAGCACCATCAAGCATACCCGTGAGCGCCCGCCGTACTTTAACTGGGTAAGGAAACTGCGCCTGCACCACCTGCCGGATCAGCTGATATTCAGACAACGATACCCCGTGGTGAGATATTTCCTGGGCGTAAAATCTCCGGAGGAGGAAGCCCTGTTGCGCGATTATCTCCGGAAAAAAGACTATACTTACCTGCGATGGGCCATCAATACGGTTATACAATGGGAAAATGACTTTATTCCGCCATCCATCGTACATATAAATGGTGCGAAAGATCTTACCTTCCCGGTGAGATTTGTAAAACCTACGCATATAATACCCGGTGGCGGACATTTTATGGTCATGAACCGGGCGGAAGAAATCAACAGGATACTCAGCCAGGAACTTTAAGAAAACTTTTACACGGAAAGTTAGCTGGCTACCAACAGAATATTATATTTGTTCTTTTAACGATATTTTAAACTAGTACTGATCAATGAATCTGGCATTTTGGAGGCGCAATAATGACGGGCAACCCAGGAAGAGGAAATCCGCCGTGCGCGAATGGCTGGATGCGGCCATCTTTGCAATCATCGCAGCCACGTTAATACGTACGTTCATTTTTGAAGCGTATACCATTCCAACCCCTTCCATGGAAAAAACGCTCCTGGTAAATGACTTCCTCTTTGTGAGCAAGATCACCTATGGCCCGCGCATCCCTAATACCCCGCTGGCAGTACCGTTTACCCATCATACCCTGCCGGGTACCAAATACACCAAAGCTTATTCTGAAGCAGTGCACTGGCCCTATAAACGCCTGCCCGGCTTTTCAGATATCAAACGGAACGATGTAGTGGTGTTCAACTTCCCCGAAGGCGATACCGTTGCACTGGAACAGCAGGACCAAAGCTATTACGGACTGGTGCGCAGCCTTGGCCGCGACGCCGTTTGGGAGTCTTACCATGTTACCGCCCGCCCGGTAGATAAACGCGAGAACTATATTAAACGCTGCGTGGCAGAAGCCGGCGATACCCTTTCCATCAGGGACGGTGTGGTGTTCGTGAACGGCAAACAGGCCCCCATACCGCCTGAAAGTGAAAGAAGGTACATGGTGGAAACCAACGGCGATCCCCTGAACCCGGAGCGCCTGGATGAACTGGACGTAACACCTAACCCCGACGCTACGCTTTCAGCAGGACTTTTCCTTTACAACCTCACACCCGGTAATGTGGCAGCCCTGAAGAATTTCCCGGTGGTAAAGAGCATAAAGCCCTATTTCAGCGGCGAACAGTCTGTATTTCCTTACGATACCGCCAACTATCACTGGACCGAAGAAAACTTTGGCCCGCTCTATATTCCCAAGAAAGGCGCTACCATTAAGCTGGACAGCAGCAACATCTCCATTTATGAGCGCGTGATCCGTGTATACGAAGGCAATACCCTGGAATCAAAGAACGGTCAGTTCTATATCAACAATAAACCGGCTGATTCCTACACCTTTAAAATGAATTATTACTGGATGATGGGCGACAACCGTAACAACTCACTGGATTCCCGCTACTGGGGCTTCGTTCCGGAAGATCACGTAGTAGGTAAAGCCTGGCTGATCTGGATGAGCTACGGCAACGGAAGCATACGCTGGAGCCGCCTGTTCAGAACAATTAAATAGGATACTTCCATATACAAATTGCTGATGTCCTGCGCCTGTTGAAGGGGGCAGGACATTTTAAATTTCAACACCCCGCTAAAAAACAAGCATATGAAAAAACAGCAGCAGTCTTTTGAATACCTGAGTTATGATGATATTTCCGAACTGGAAGAGAGCGACAGGCTACTGCTGCAGGCAGCCAGGAAAGTTGCGGAACAGGCGTATGCACCCTATTCCAATTTCCGTGTTGGCGCAGTGATGCAGCTGGCCAATGGCCAGACCCTGAGCGGTACCAACCAGGAAAACGCCTCTTTTCCCGTAGGCATCTGTGCAGAAAGAACAGCACTGTCGGCCGCCTCTTCACTGTACCCCGGCGTAGCTATACAAACCATTGCTGTCAGCTATCATAATATGGAGGGCAGCAGCAGTCATCCTATCTCTCCCTGCGGCATCTGCCGCCAGACCCTGGCAGAATACGAGCAGCGGCAGCAACAACCCATCCGCCTGATCATGGGCGGCCAGAGCGGAAAAGTGTACATCCTTCCTGCAGCCAGCCTCCTGTTACCACTGTCCTTCTCCGCCAAAGACATGGATTAGCAGATTCATGCTCGGGAAATCGTATATCGCTTCCGGTGAGCTGACAAAAGGAGAACAACTCTGTCACAGGGCAGTGGAGAATAGCTACTAGCAGCCAGCTGCCAACAGCTCTTTCTTACATTCTCTCCGGCACATCAATTCCCAGCAGTTTCATGCACTGGGCAATGGTATTCGCCGTGAGTGTGATCAGCTGCAAACGCAGGTTCCTTTTCTCTTCAGACTCCGCATTTACAATAGAGTAAGTATACACCCCATTCACTTTTTCAGCGTAAAAAGAGTTGAACTGCTGCGCCAGGTGGAAGGCATAATTGGCGATGATGGAAGGGCTCATTTCTTTTTCAGCGTCCTGCAGTACTTCACCAAATTGTTCATTCAGCACGATCAGTGCTTTCTCCATTGGCAGTAAACTGTCATTATGCCGGTATGTGTCCAAATGACTGGTATCTGTCACGCCAGACTCTCTTAAAATAGATTTGATACGGGCGTGTGCATATTGAATAAAAGGCCCGGTAAATCCATGGAAGTCAATAGACTCTTCCGGGTTAAAGATCATTTTCTTTTTGGGGTCTACACGCAGCAGGAAAAACTTCATGGCGCCCAGGCCTATCATTTCGTAGAGGCGTTGCAGTTCATCCTCGCTGAAATCCCTCAGCTTGCCGGATTCTTTTGTATGCTGGGCAGCGGTGTTCACCATTTCATCTATCATGTCATCTGCATCCACCACGGTGCCTTCGCGGCTTTTCATCCTCCCATGGGGCAGTTCCACCATCCCGTAGGAGAGGTGATAAATGCCCGCTGCAGCAGGCTCTTCCAGTTTCTGCAGGATCAGCTGCAGCACTTTAAAGTGGTAGTTCTGTTCATCCGCCACTACGTATATGCTCTGGTCCATATGATAATCATCATACTTGAGCCGTGCGGTGCCCAGGTCCTGCGTCATATATACAGAGGTGCCATCGCCACGCAGCAGCAGCTTTTGGTCCAGGCCATCGGCGGTCAGGTCTATCCACACAGAATTGTCTTCCTTGCGGAACAGCACGCCTTTGCGTAAGCCATCTTCCACCAGGTCTTTACCCAGCAGGTAGGTCTGACTTTCGTAGTACATTTTGTCGAAATCGATGCCCAACCTTTTGTAGGTGGTCTCAAATCCTTCGTATACCCATCCGTTCATGGTGGCCCACAACGTCCTTACCTCGGGATTGCCGGCTTCCCATTGCTGCAGCATGATCTTGGCCTGCTGCATGATCTCTGTTTTATTGCGGGCCAGCTCTTTGATCTCGTCCGTTATTTTACCAGACTTCTCTTTGTCCTGCTGGATCTCAGGCTTATGCAGCAGGGCTGCCAGTTTTTCCACTTTTTCTCTTTCAGTGCCTTCAAAATCCCGCAGGTCATTTTCCAGCACCCTGGCTATAATAGGTTCCGCCTGCTCTTTCAGCTGGGTCTCGAATTTTACGTAATAATCGCCTACCAGGTGGTCTCCCTTGATCCCGGTAGAGGCGGGGGTATCTCCATGGGCAAACAGCTGCCAGGCCAACATGGATTTACAGATGTGGATGCCCCGGTCGTTCACGAGGTTGGCCTTAATCACTTCATAGCCGTTAGCTTTCAGTATCTCGGCAATGGAATAGCCCAGGAAATTGTTACGCAGGTGGCCCAGGTGCAGGGGTTTGTTGGTATTGGGGGAAGAATATTCCACCATTACCTTTTTACCGTTGGCAGGCTTGCGGCCACTGTGGGGGTTGTTAAACTGAGTTTGCAGGAAGCCTGTCCAGTAAGCATTGCTGATGCTCAGGTTCAGGAAGCCTTTTACCACGTTAAAACCGGAGATCAGCTCAGGAAAGTGGGTCAGGAGATAGTTGCCCAGGTTATTACCGGTTTCCTCCGGTTTCTGGCGGCTGAATTTCGTAAAAGGAAACACAACGATGGTATACTCCCCTTCGAATTCCGGTTTGGTAACATTGATGGCAATATCGGATAGGGAAACTTCCTGGCTATAAAGCGATTTAATAGCGGTAACTGCTGCTGATCTGATGGTTTGTACAACACTCATGTGGAAAACTGTTAATGCAAAGTAGCAGCAAAGGTAAAAAAAAAGTCCATGGCCGATAATTCATCGTAAACGGACCTGCGCATATCGGGCAAACAGGCGGCGGACGATGAATAATTGACCACGGACTAATTGATCCGGATGGATCAGTTATTTAAAGGTGTAAGACGCACCTATCTGGAAAACGGAGTTCCTGGGATCAGCCAGGCCGTCAATCAGGTCAGTGAAACCAAAGGTATAACGGGCATACACGCCTACGTTGATCGGGAATTTGTATCCTACGCCGATCGCGCTGCCGATGTCTACCGATTTGAAGCCGTCAACATCTTCGCTGACACCGCCTCTTTTAACCCTTGAACTTGCCAGGATGCCTAGCTGAGGACCCGCCTCTGCATAAAATTCAGGCAGGAAATAATACTGGAAAAGCACCGGGATGTTGATATAGCTCAGCGCATATTTGAGATCATCCCCGGGAAGATCCACCCTGGCGCCCTGACCCGAGAACAGCAGCTCCGGCTGGATGGCCCAGCTTTTCTGGAATTTGAAGTTAGCGAAACCGCCAATATGACCTGAAATTTTGCTGCTGGCATCAACGTCTGTCATGGAGGCTACGTTCAGACCGCCTTTTACGCCAAAACTGATGTCCTGTGCCTGTGCTGCGAAGGTAGCGCCCGCGGCAATGATCACTGTTAAGAATAATTTTTTCATAATATGTAGATGTATTGGACTCAGCAGAAGCAAATAGTATGCCGGTTTATAATATATGGAATTGAGGGTACACTTACCGCCGGTGGAGGGAGGAAAAAAAGGGCACTCCTGCCAGGAGCGCCCTTGTATATCTGCGCGTTATTTCCTCGTCAATCCCTTGTCTGCACTTAGTCTTTTCCTAAGGAATGCCTCATGCAACCTTAGTCGTTCCTTAGTCTGTTCGCCGCAGGTGTTTAATGTGTTCCTAGTCGTTCCTTAGTCTTTTCCTCGCCGGTTCCCCATGGTATCTTAGTCCTTTCCTCGTTGTTCTAACGGGAGAGCTTAGTGAGACCTGCGTGCTATCCGCATTAAAAGCGCACACAAGCTTAGATTAAAGCGCACCAGCGCAGGTAAAAACGTATGGCGTACCGGGCTAGTAAAGGGTAAATTCCACTCTCCGGTTCTTCTGCCGCCCTGCCGCTGTCTTGTTGCTGGCAATCGGCTGCGTTTCGCCGTAACCTGTCGCCTCTATCCTGGACGGGTTGGCCCCCTGGCTCACCAGGTATTGTTTCACTGATTCTGCCCGGTCTTTAGACAGGCGCATATTATTATCGTCCCTGCCCACATTATCCGTATGCCCGGCCAGTTTCAGGCTGAAATTCTTGGTTTTCAGCAGTTCTGCCACCCGGTTCAGGGAAGGGTAGGAGTTGGGTTTGATATCCGCCTTGCCGGTGGCAAATTCCAGGTTCTGGATGGCATCGCGCACCAGCCGCCGGTCTTCTTCCGTAACCTGCTGTACAACGGTCCTGGGGGTAGTATCTTTTGGCAGCTCGCAGCCGCCGCCGTCCACTTTTACGCCCTGGGTGGTGCCGGGGCATTTGTCAAAGAAGTCAGATACGCCGTCTCCATCCGTATCCTTTAACACCTTGTCCATATCTGCGCTAAGCCGGGCATTGGTGCTGCGGGTGCTTTCCAGCTCCTGTTGCAGGGCTGCCTTCTGGGCTGCCAGTTCATCATACATCACTTTGGCAGGGTTGTGCCAGGCCAGCTGCCGTTTGGTGCCGGGGCCCAGGCTGAATTCCAGGCCTGCATAACCATAGGAATACTTGTCATGCCCGCCGCCGTAGTTATAGCCGTCCAGGTTATCCCCGTCCAGGAAATGCATGGTATAACCCAGGTCAAGGTTCACCACTTCTGACAGTTTGAACTTAAGGCCGCCGCCCACGGGAATGATCAGCTCCTTGATAGTGCCATTGGGTTTATACTCGGTCTTGGTGCCGCCTCTTTCCAGTTCGGGGTTATAGCCGGCCAACCCCGCCCCGGCCATAAGATAGATCTGTACAAAGTTCTGCTTGTACAGCCAGTTGATAGTGGCCACATTTACCACTGCGCTGAGGCTGGCAGACCATTTCAGCTTGGTTTCATAAGCATCGTATGGCCGGGAAGGTAGTTCATCATTACCCAGCTCTTTTGAATTGTCTGCCCGCAGTTTACCGCCAACGTAATCTGCCCTGATGCCAAGGGCATGCAGTAGCTGCCATTTTACATAAGCGCCATACCCTGCAGAAGCTTTCCATTTCGTAAAATCATTTTGTCCGCCGGTAGCTGCTACAGGTGCCAGTAGTCCCCCGTTTACGCCGATGGACCAGGTTTTGAAGTCCTTGGGGCCGTTGAAGATTCCCGCTGAAGTACTGCTGCTGTTTGGTGTCTGGGCTGAGGTGCTCAGGGGAGCTGCGAGGGCCAGCGTCCCGGTAGCCCATAATAGGAAGGTCTTTTTCATGAACTTAAAGGTTAAGTTACCAATATGGTTATCCGCCCCTGTGGGCAAAGGATGATCCTGTAACCCATTAACAAATAATAGCAGCCCTGGTTCATGAAACTGACATATTTGCATAAATTTTTGCTTGGCATAATCATTGACAAACCTTTAGCAAATACTCGAGAATCTACAACTAAAGGAGAATCTTAATTACTATGGGAAAAATAATAGGTATAGACTTAGGTACTACCAACTCATGCGTTGCGGTAATGGAAGGCAACGAGCCGGTAGTGATCGCCAACGATGAGGGCCGCCGTACGACCCCTTCTGTAGTGGCATTCTTAAAGAACGGAGAAAGAAAGGTAGGGGACCCGGCCAAACGCCAGGCTATCACCAACCCTATCAACACCATTATGTCAGTGAAGCGTTTCATGGGACGCCGCTATGATGAGGTGAACAATGAAATACCCCACTGGAGCTACAAAGTGGCTAAAGGAGATAACAACACCACCCGTATAGATATAGATGGCAGGCTGTATACGCCGCAGGAGATCTCTGCCATGATCCTTCAGAAAATGAAGAAAACAGCAGAAGATTACCTGGGTCAGGAAGTGAACGAGGCCGTAATCACGGTGCCCGCTTACTTTAATGATGCCCAGCGCCAGGCCACCAAGGAAGCTGGTGAAATAGCCGGTCTGAATGTGCGCCGTATCATTAACGAACCTACCGCAGCCGCGCTGGCTTACGGTCTGGATAAAAAACATCATGACAGCAAAATTGCCGTGTTTGACCTCGGTGGCGGTACCTTCGATATCTCCATCCTCGAACTGGGCGATGGTGTGTTTGAAGTAAAATCTACCAACGGTGATACCCACCTGGGTGGTGACGACTTCGATAAGGTGATCATGGACTGGCTGGCAGACGAATTCAAAAAGGACGAAGCTGTTGACCTCCACAAAGATCCGATGGCATGGCAGCGCCTGAAAGAAGCTGCAGAAAAAGCGAAGATCGAGCTGTCTTCTTCCTCAGAAACAGAGATCAACCTGCCTTATATCACTGCAGTGGATGGCGTTCCCAAACACCTGGTGAAGAAGCTGAGCCGCGCCAAGTTTGAGCAGCTGAGCGACACCCTGGTGGAAAGGACCCTTGAACCCTGCCGCAAAGCCCTCCAGGATGCAGGCTTAAGCACTTCAGATATCAACGAAGTGATCCTGGTAGGTGGTTCTACCCGTATCCCCAAGATACAGGAAGTGGTAGAAAAATTCTTTGGCAAGAAACCCAACAGGGGCGTAAACCCTGACGAAGTAGTGGCCATTGGTGCTGCTATCCAGGGTGGTGTACTGACCGGTGAAGTAAAAGACGTATTGCTGCTGGATGTAACGCCGCTTTCCCTGGGTATCGAAACAATGGGTGGTGTGTTCACCAAGCTGATCGAAGCTAATACCACCATTCCTACCAAGAAATCTGAAACATTTTCTACCGCTGCTGATAACCAGCCCAGCGTAGAAATACATGTACTGCAGGGTGAAAGGCCTTTAGCCGCCCAGAACCGTTCCCTCGGCCGTTTCATGCTGGGAGATATTCCGCCCGCACCCCGCGGCGTTCCGCAGATCGAAGTGATCTTCGATATTGACGCCAACGGTATCCTGCACGTAACCGCGAAGGATAAAGGCACCGGTAAGACCCAGAACATCCGTATCGAAGCGGGTAGCGGTCTGAACAAAGACGAGATCGAAAAGATGAAGGCCGAAGCCAGGGCAAACGAAGCTGCAGATAAGGAACAACGCGAAAAGATAGAAAAGGTGAACCAGGCAGACAGCCTCGTATTCCAGACAGAAAAACAGCTGAAGGAGTATGGCGACAAACTGTCTGCTGACAAAAAAGCCACTATTGAAACGGCGCTTAACAAACTGAAAGAAGCACATAAAGCACAGGACATTGCCCAGATCGATGCTGGTGTGGCAGAACTGAATGCTGCATGGACCGCTGCTTCAGAAGAGATGTACAAAGCTACCCAGGGTGCACAGCCTAACGGCGAACAGCCGCAAGGCCAGCCACAGGGTCAGGGTACCGGTAACGCCGGTGAAGGTGGCGTAACCGATGCAGAGTTTGAAGAAGTGAAATAACAACAACTAGCAGTAAAGTATACAAAAAGGGCGCGGACATTCTCCGCGCCTTTTTCTTTTTTGCTTTTTCTTTTTTACTTTGTTAACATGGAGCTAGCACTATACCCTTTCGAACTTAAATTCAGACATACCTTTACCATATCCCGTAAGTCAAAGGACGTACAGCCCCTACTGGTGGCAGAGCTGCGGCAAAATGGTTACAGCGGCCTGGGAGAAACCGCCGATAACTCCTATTATAATATGACGGTGCCCCGGCTCATGGAAGCTATTAACCAACACCGCAGCATCATAGAAGCCTATACGCTGGATACCCCGGAAGCCTTCTGGGAAAAACTGTATCCCTTATTTGCCGATAATATGTTTGCCCTCTGCGCCCTGGACCTCGCCGCACACGATCTTTATGCAAAAATGCAGGGTAAGAAGCTGTATGAACTATGGGGGCTTGATATCAGCCATAACCCGCTTACAGACTATACCATCGGTATAGACACCATCGAAAATATGGTGAACAAGCTCAGAGAATTTCCCTGGCCCATCTATAAAATAAAACTCGGTACCCCGGATGATATTGCCATTATAAAGGAGCTGCGGCGGCACACCGCTGCCATCTTCCGGGTAGATGCCAACTGCGCCTGGGGCGTAGAGGAAACCCTCCGCAATGCCGCCGCCTTTCGTGAGCTGGGCGTAGAGTTCATTGAACAACCCATGCCTGCCGCCGATTGGGAAGGCATGCAACAGGTATTTGAACGTTCCGCCCTGCCTCTCATCGCCGATGAAAGCTGTATCGTAGAAGCCGATGTAGAGCGCTGCCACGGTTATTTTCACGGCATCAATATCAAGCTGACCAAATGTGGCGGTATCACACCCGCCCGCAGGATGATCGCCAGCGCAAAACATCTGGGCATGAAGGTGATGACCGGCAGCATGAACGAAAGCACCGTTGGCACCTCCGCTGTCGCACACCTGTTGCCTTACCTCGACTACGTTGATATGGACGGACCACTCCTTTTAGCAGAAGACACCTCCGACGGCGTGAAGATCATCGACGGCCGCATTGCTTATGCAGATCGCCCTGGAACGGGGGCTGTTCTGATTAATAATTAACAATTATTATTTAGTGTCTCAACCTGGCGGCTGGTCCCTCCTCCGCAATTCTTAATTATTCATTATTCATTAAGAATTGAAAACTGCTGTGCCAGGAACACCTCATGTTTCAACTGTCCCGTTGCGGTGATCACCTTGCCTAACAGCGCCTGCAACGGATTATGCCCGTCAGCCGGCATATGGGCGGGGCGTATGAGGTAGGCAGCCTTTTCAGTAACCAGGTAAATACCGCTGAAACTACGTTTGGTATTGGCGTAAAAGGTGCGTAGCTCCAGCCTGCCCGTTAATTCAAGGTACTCCGGTGATTGTTTGTTATGATGCAGTGCTTTCATGGGTTACTGATTCAAGTTACGTTATTTTATGTTTGCATAGCCCGCAGGGATTGTCTATTTTTAAAGGACTTCGTATTTATAACCCGGTGTAGCCTTAAAAAGAAATCCACGGATGAAAAAACTATTTGTCAGCATACTACTGTTCCTCCATTTCTTTTTTGTTGATATGCTTAGTACTCATGCACAGCAACTGGCCCGCATTGCAGTGGAAGCCGGCGCTTATAAAAGAGAGAACACGCCCATATCTGTTGCCCTTGATGGCCTCACGGCTTTGCCGGATTCCGCCTTTACACTGGTAGAAGTGAAAGGCGCACAACGTATTACCGTCCCCTTCCAGGTAGAGCAGGGCTACACCCGTAAACTGTGGTGGATACTTTCAGGCATTACCGCAGCCGGAACACAAAGAACATTTGAACTGGTGCAAAGTAATAAGGCCCCGGCGGATGCAGCGCTGATACAGGCGACAGACAAGCAGGGCACACTGGTATTACAGCAGGGCAGTCAGCCTATACTGCAATACAACTATGCCACGGTATATCCACCCGCAGGTGTTGACAGTGCATTTAAGCGCAGCGGGTTCATACATCCTTTATGGGCGCCCAACGGGGCGGTGCTCACCCATATCCATCCGAAAGACCACTGGCACCATGTGGGCATCTGGAATCCCTGGACGCATACTGAATTTGAAGGGCGCGAAATAGACTTCTGGAACCTGTATAAAAAAGAAGGCACCGTACGCTTTACCGGCTTTCTCTCCAGGAATGAAGGCCCTGTATGGGGCGGCTTTAAAGCCTTGCAGGAACACGTAGTACTAAATGGCCAGGCTCCGGAAAAGGTAGCCATGAATGAAGTGCTGGATGTTCGCGCTTATCCCGCACAGGCAAATGGCGCGCGCCGTTTCTGGGATTTTACCTCCACTTTCAGTTGCGCCGGCAACAGTGCTGTACACCTGCTGCAATACCGTTACGGCGGCGGCTTTGGTTTCAGGGCTACCACAGAATGGACCACGGCCACCAGCGAGGTGCTGACCTCTGAAGGGCGCACCCGTAAAGATGCAGACAGTACGCGTGCCCGCTGGATAAAGGTAACCGGACAAACGGCGAAAGGCCGTACAGGTATGCTGGTATTATGTTACCCGGAAAATTTTGATGCACCCGAGCCTGTAAGGGTATGGGGCGAAAATATGGAGCGGGGAGAGCTGTTCATCAATTTCAGCCCTACTAAAATGAAACCCTGGTTGCTGACTTACGGGAAAGAGTACACGCTAAAATACCGCATACTGATCTATAACGATGATATTACCCCGGCAGAAGCAGACGCCATATGGAATGACCTGGCCCACCCGCCGGTGTTGAAAATAACCGCTGCTCACTAAAGCAGCTTATTTCCTCATCAGCCTGTAATACCTGATGGTGTAGTAAACGCCCGTAAGGCCCATGAGAATAAATACGGTGATAATGCCCCACTTACCAGCCAGCCGGTAAATGGGCCGCTCAATACGGCTCAGGCGCAGGTTGGCAGCCAGGCCGGAAAACTGCAGATAGCGGAATATGGCAAATCCGAAGCCAATAAATGCCACGGCAACAGACAATATTACCTGGCCCCAGGAAGCGGTATCAGTATTCTTGTGAGGATGGTGGAGGTTTTTCATAAGGCGATGAGTTGCTGCGTAAAAAGCTGCTTTCTTAATTTTCAGGCTTCCTCCATTGTCTGCGGAGGCATCATTAACGGCGCACGGGTTTTACGGATACGGTCCACCTCTTCTTTCCAGTTTTCGCCGAAAAGCCGGCCCATTTTTTCATCTATATTATTGATCCTTTCCTGGATCTTTTTGGAGTGTACATAATCGTAATAATCGCGCAGCAGGTAAATGTAAACGGAAGTGCTGATCTCCTCATCCTGCAGGTTCAGACCAGCAAGGTAGGCTTCTTCCAGTACGCTGTAATAGCGCCCTGTATCTTTACGTCTGCACAGCTCCGCGGCCTGGTACCATCCATTCATCGCCTGCTGGTTAAACTGATGCTCCTGCGCTGCGCGGGCCTGTTTGATGAACCAGTCAATAGCCTCATCAAATCGTCTGCGCAATTGTGCGTAGGCGCCGTGATAACCGTAAAACTGGATCAGGAGCGGCAGGCAGGCTTTATCTCCCTGTTGTGAGCCTTGTTTGGCAATACGCATGCCGCGGTCCAGCAGCTGGGGCAGCGCGGGATCTTTCTTAAAATAAAAAAGCATGCCTGCATACATGATGTGGGTGGTCGCAAATAAACCTTTATTCCCGCTTCGCTGCGTACAGTCAAGCGCTTTTTGTCCCCATTCATGTAGCAGCTTCACATCTTTCGCCTGCAGGGCCTTACCCATTTCAAACAGGCATTTGCGTAAGGCAATTTCCGGATCATTGGGATTGCCGCTTTGCGACAATTTCTGGATGGCCTTGTGCAGGTCAATGGGTACATGCATGGCGTGCAGCTGTCCCGGAAACTGCCGCTCGTGTATGGCTAACTGTTCATTACCTGCATGATCAAAGACCAGCAGCTTAACGCCTGCGGGTATACCTTTTTTCAGCAATGCGATGAGCCATTGCTTCATATGCCTGAGATCACTGACCAGGCGGGGTAACAAAACAAGTACCAGTTGCTTTTCCTCCTGCGGCAATGCCTGCCGGAAATCGTCCAGCATGCACAACAGGGTAGTATCCAGCGGCTCGCCATTATTATTGGCAAGCGCCTGGCGGTATGCCTGCGGGTTCCATGCAAAGGCAATGTTGCGCTGCTGGAGGTCCTCCATCAGCTTTTCGCTGTTATCGTAAGTTTCCAGCCAGTCTTTTATAATAGCTGCGCTGAAAGTGTCTTCATCCTCAAAAGCCGTAAGATGTGTAACAAAAACTTCCGGCAGTTGTCCAAATGCAGAAGATTCCAGTTTACAGAATCCTTCGTATACACGCGCTTCTTCCGGTTTGATGATCATTCTTACCACGCGCTGCTCCGGCCGGGGGCTTACCTCTTTTAACCAGGCCCGCTGGATCTTATTCAGTTCAAGCGCTATCGGATTATGTTCGTTCATTTTAACAGTTAAGGTTCAAAGCTCCTCCTACAATATCGGTTGTTGTGCTGCCCGTCATCTTTACACTGGTACTGCTGAAGTCCATTTTAGTACTGCCAATGCCCTCACAATGTTCCGCTTTGAATTTGAAGTTGGCGTCGCAATAAAGTTCGTGCAGCGTCTGGGCGGTATGCTTGATCTTATCGGCAGCAGATTCGATCTTGTTGCCTACATTGTCTACCGTGATCTGTGCGGGGCCTTCTCCAATCACCACTTTTTCCGATCCCTTAATATGCACTTCCTTGGAGAGGAACTCTATTTTATTGGGCGCATCTACTACAATTTTGTCTTCCGTCTTTACGGTCACCAGTGTTTGTGAAGATACCGTGATGTTACCTGATCCGTCCATCATCATCTGGCTGCCGTTCTTGTCTGTAACCGTAATGCTGCCGGAGGCGTCGTCCAGTGCAATGGTATTGCCGCTACGGGTTTTAATGGCTTTCACATTATTCTGCGGATCGCCATACCCGCTTTTGGATTTTCCATTGAACTTGCTGCCCAGCACAAAGGGCATTTCTGCATTGCCGCCTTCAAAGCCTATCACCACTTCTTCTCCAACTTCGGGTACAAAGTGGAAACCGGTGCCACCGCCCGCTGCAGGCGATGCCTGTCGCAGCCAGGGGCTCATATCACTTTGCTGCTGCCAGAAGAACTGCACTCTTACCCGGCCCAGTTTATCGGGATCGTTATTATCCTTCACAATAGCGCTTTGCATTTCTGCTTTGGGCACCTGGTGAGGATTGCTGTAGGGCGGTGCTTTTACATCGCCGGGTACGGCCATAAATGAGCATTGATAGTTGCCGGGCGTATCTGCGTAATGTTTAGCGGCAGTAACGATGTAGGCAGACTGGCTTTTATCTGATGCTATGATAATACGCTGACCGGGCGCCACAGGCAGCTGGCTTACGCCGCTTACTTTTACAAATTCTGTTGCAGTGGTTTTTGTTTGCAGCTCTTTGGCGCGCTTCAGTTCATCCTGGTTATATCCATGACTGATAAAGGTCTGTTTATTGGAAGCAGCAGAGAAGATACCGTCAGATGCAGCAGCTGATATACGCATATAGGCATCGCTGCCAATTTCCGCGCGCTGTGCTTTTTCACTTACCGGCGATGCGGTGAGTGCATCATAAGAAACGAGGTTTACCCGCTGCGGGCTCACAGAGGCCACTATTTTCAGGTTGTGAAGCGTTACATTGTTATCCAGCTTAAGATCGCTTTTCTGAATATCGCCTATCACCAGCTTGCTGCCGTCGTAGTACATCCATTCGCCATAGCGTGCAGCCAGGCGCGCCACAAAATCAAAGTCTGTTTCATTATACTGTACGCAATACGGTATCTGTTTTTTATAGGCAGGCACCATTTCCGTTTTTACGGCGCTGCCTGCATCTTTCAAAGATGCCTGCAGGATGGCCTGCAGGTTCTGCTGGTAATAGGAGCTGCTTTGCGGCACATCATCCAGCAAAATAGTAGGACTTACACCGGCCACATGAAAACCCCTGGTGGCGCCGTCTTCGTCTATTACGCCAATGCTGGTGATCAGTCCCTGGAAGCGGTAACTGTTAAAGCTGATGGAAAGGCTTTTGCCAATATAGCTTTCCACGATCTGGCGCTGATAGTTGATATCGCTGATCACGCCGCCGGGCCGCCAGAAAAAGCTGAAGTAATGATGACTGTTAACCGCCTGCTCAAGGACCACTTCTTTGAACTCTACCGGTCCGTTATATCCTTCAATGCTGATAGCAGATTGCTGCAGGAATTTATCTATGCCGGAGGATAATGTTTGCATAGTATGATAATTGTGGATGGGTTAAAAATTAAATGTCAACACGTGCTTACGTTTTTGCCAGCGCGTTTTTGTATCAGGAATGGCCAGTGTTGCTTTTGTATCCGGAACAGTGTTTAAAGCATGTACCTGTTTTGTGCTGATATCATATCTGAACTGGCCAACCTGGTCTATGCTGATGTCAGCAATAAGGCCCTGTTGTTTTATATGAATGCTGTCTGGTGCTATGATAGCAGGGGTATAACCTGCATTGTATAAAAAGGCAGGCAGCTTAAGTGTAAACTTTGTCAGCTCCTGGTTCAGCTGCAGGTGTTGTGCAGGCTTCCCGTCTTGCTGCCGGAAAGCATTTTCCAGGCATTGCCGGATGAACCAGGCAATTGAATAATGTTTGTCAGTAAGCGTATACATAAATTACTCTCCCCAGTTCTTTACATGTGAAACGCTGCCTATTTTCATTTCTCTTGCAGAGATAACGATATGCGTTACCATGGGGCTTGCACCTGAACTGTTAAAGCTTTCATGAAACTGAACGCAAATGGCGTCTGAGAACTCAACCGTCCGCAGGGGGGCATTAAAGTCGTGCCGTTTAAAAGTAATGGTGCCGCCTTTTTTCTGATCGGGCGATACCATCCATTGTACAAGATCAGTGTCCTTTGATGATTCAAGTATCAGTGAGATGGATCCGCCTCTGGGCATAGCGGAAGGTTTGCCGAGGTTATCAGTAGCTTGTGAAAACCCGTAATTGCACTCCAGCACGTTCAGGGTTTGTCCGTCTATTTCTAATTCTGCAATGAATGACATATAATGTTGGGTTTAGAATGTACAGATATAATATTCGTGTCGGGTGACGGGTTAAGGTTTTTCCATTTTTGTCCTTTTTAAGCGTTGTCTGAATGGATGATGGTTCGGCTACGAAAATAACTATTCTTCAGAAATACAGGATTGTATTTTTTCAGCGACTATGCACACGTGAGTAACTGATTTAAGTAATTTAACAAAATAGATGTTTGCCGATTAGTTATAACATTAACGAATAAATGAATTTTTACTTTTTATAAAGTAAGTATTTGCTTCGTTGATTGATAACATTTTGCGAGCACGACGGTCTTGTGAAGAAAATTGTAAAAGAAGAGAACCGCTTTCATACATCATATATCCGTCAGCCACCACAGCCTATTTCACCGTGTTGAAAATATAATATATACATTTTAACCGTATCTTTATTGCCATAATACAGCATTGTAACAAAAGACCCATCCATCGCCAGCAGGCATGGATCCACGAATGGAATAATTTAATCATTAGTTAGAAAAACCGTATATCATCCAATGACCCTGGCAACATACACTACTTATACACCCGAAGTGCAGGCTGCCATACGTATAGCCCAGGCAATCGCAAAAGAATATCATCATGCACAGTACACTCCTGCGCACCTGCTGAAAGCATGTCTGCATAAAGAAGTAGGCCTGGCCAATGCTTTGCAATCCATGGACCTGGATATATATTATATGGAAGAGTGGGCAGATGTACGCCTGGATAGCCAGCCTAAATCACCTCGCCTGCCAGATGAGCCGGGGCCTGATCAGCAGGCTGCCACTGTGTTGCATGAAGCTGATGCCATTCACCTGGAACTGAACCAGGATGTTACCGATGCCTGGTGCCTGCTCATCGCCATCAGCACACCAGGGGTAGGATTTTCGTATGAGCAGCTGAAAACATTTCCTTTTACCCGCGATCAATTGCTGGCCCGCTATAATAACGGTAAGGTAAAACAAGCCGGTACCAATGGTCAGCACAGCGCAACCACACTTACGCCATTCAATCTGAAATATGTATATCGCCTCACCGAGCCGCAGCTGCTGGAAACGCAACATGCGCTGATAGGCCGCGATGCGGAGATCCGCATGATGACGGAGATACTTACACGCAAAGGCAGATCCAGCATACTGGTGACAGGGGAAGGCGGTGTTGGTAAAACATCGCTCGCTGGCGGACTTGCCCGCGCCATTGTACAAAAGCAGGTGCCGCTGCTACTGCAGCAAACGGATATCTATGCGCTGGATTATGGCGCCTTTATTGCCGGGGCTGCTTACAAGAATGAGCTGGAAGATCGTCTCCTGCAGATTATTCAGCAGCTGAAGCAAAATGGCAGACATATTTTGTTCATAGATAACCTGCACACGCTGCTGGATAAGCAACCCGCCTCAGGCAGCGGCGGTATCGCCAATATTCTAAAGGCCGCCATCGGGAAGGGTGAGATCATTGTGATTGGCAGCAGCACACCCGAAGGTTTCCGTAAGCTCATAGAACCAGACAGCCTGCTGCGCCATTGCTTTGAAACAATATCATTGGCGGAGCCTGACGAAGCGCTGGCAGCACGTATGATCGGGGCCGTGATCCCCGCTTATGAAGCATATTACCGCCTCAAACTTGCGTCGCCTGTAACGCAGGAGGCTATCCGCCTTTCCCGCCGCTACCTCAAGGAACGCAGCCTGCCTGATAGCGCCATTAACCTGCTGGACCGTACGATGGCGGCCATCCGCACCCTGCAGGATACCGGCAGCCAGGTACTGGAACAATTGCAGCAGGAGCTGGATGCTATTGATACAGCTGCGCCCGCCGCACGACAGGAACTGCTATGGCTGCATCAGCAGTTAATGCAGCGGCTGAGCGCATTACTTACCAGCCGCCTGCAGGATCCTGCGGATCTCTACAAAATTGAAGATATAACAACGCTGAAAAATACTTTGCAGGATGTGTTATCACAACTGCAGTCACTGGCCGCCACCCACCAGGATGAAGTAACGCCGCTTGACCTCGCCACCATCATTGCAGAAGCCACCGGCATACCGCTGGGCAAGATACAGACGCAGGAAAGAGAACGGCTCGTGAATATGGACGTTCATTTACGCAGGCGTGTAGTAGGACAGGACCATGCGCTGAAAACAGTAGCAGAGGCCATTCTCGAATCACGCTCAGGCTTAAGCAGGCCCGGCCAGCCCATTGGTTCCTTCTTTTTCCTGGGGCCCACTGGTACGGGAAAAACAGAGCTGGCAAAATCTTTGGCAGACTTCTTGTTTCAGGATGAGCGCTGCATGATCCGCTTTGATATGTCTGAGTTCAAGGAAGAGCACTCTGCAGCCCTCCTGTACGGCGCCCCGCCAGGTTATGTGGGCTATGAAGAAGGAGGCTTGCTGGTAAATAAAATACGGCAGCAGCCCTACGCAGTAGTATTGTTTGACGAGATTGAAAAGGCCCACCCTTCTGTGTTCGATATTTTCCTGCAGATCATGGACGAAGGAAAGCTGCATGACCGCCTGGGCAAAACCGGCGATTTCTCAAATGCACTGATCCTGTTCACCTCTAATATAGGAAGTGATCATATCGCACAATCTTTCCGTGATGGAGTGATCCCTCCGGCGCAACAGCTCATGGAGATCATGGCCCGGTACTTCAGGCCCGAATTCCTGGGCCGCCTGACAGAGATTGTGCCTTTTGGTCCTATACAGCAGGAGAACGTAGTGAAGATATTTGACATTCACCTGCAGCACCTGCTGCGAATGCTAAAACAACAGCAGATCAGCTTCCAGGTGTCTGATGCGGCACGCCGGCATCTGGCCGGGTTGGGATATTCGCCGCAATATGGTGCACGCCCGTTGAAAGAAGTGATCCGCAGCCGTTTGCGCAAACCGTTATCACGTATGATCATCGAAGGTGCATTGCAGAAGAATATGGAAGTGTCTCTTGACCTGGATGAACAGGGAGAACTGAAATGGACCGTTGTTAATGCTTAATCATTAATACATCATCCGCTTCCATCATCACTAAAGGCTGAAAACTATTTTAGATAAATTGATTAAATTGTAACAAGGGTAACCATCAATAATAATAAAACCGTTTCTTATGAATGATAATTATGGAATTGGCGGTAATGAGGTAAAGCTCGACGCCAATGAGGCCATTGTTGAAATATCTCATAACCGCACCCTGTTTGCTGAAAAGTTAACCCAGCAAACGCCCGTTAAGCCCGAAATAGTACAAGGTTTAACCTCGGTAGAAGATGTTTTTGCACACTACAAGCCTTCCGTACCCGTAACCTTTCATGATGCAGAGGGCCGCACCGTGCCCGAAACATTACAGTTCCATAACCTGGGAGACTTCGGTGTAAAAGGTATCACCGCTCAAAGTCCATTCCTGGATGACCTCGCAGCAGAGAAAGAGCAGTTCATCAAGATCATGAAACACCTGAAGACGAATAAGATCCTGAAAACTGCGTTGGCAGACCCGTCTGCAAGACAGGCCCTGTTAAGCGCTATCAGAGGTATGTTAAAAGACCTTGACGCAAATAAATAACCGCGATGCACCGCATCACATCCTTGATAATTCGTAATTGAATAATTCAATCGCTATGGCAGAACTACAAAAAAACCAGCAGCAGGAGCTGCAAACTGCCGGTCAGCCTGCAGCACAACCGCAGGAATTATCCCTTGAACAAAGTATTGCAGCGCTGGCAAAATACGGGGGATTTGACCTGCTGGAAGCATCTATTGATGGCGCCCAGAACCTCAATCCTGAACGTAAAGCAAGACGTAATATATTTCTCACCGAAGCCAATAAGAAAGGCGAGCGTGACGATCTCCGTAAATCACTCAAGATCTGGGAAGAAGTGTTGTCTACCAACGCAGAACTCAATGACCTGGTGAACTACTGCGCTGAACATGCAGAACAGGCAGAAAAAGTGCTGAATACCAATCTTGCCGAAGCCGTGGAAGCTACCCGCGAACTGGAACAGTCTTACCGCAACGTAGCCCTCTTCTTCAAGAACACAGAATCAGACAAGATAAAGAATGTAGCGTTCATCAACGTAGAGCTGGATCAGCTGAAAGACCTGGATAACACCCGCTTTATTGACGCCATCAACCAGGAAATCATCCAGAACTACGACAGGCTGGACCTTCGTGGCAACTACAGCCTGCTCGTGATCCCGGGTTACCTGGGTTCTAATAAAGTGCTGGAGAAATGGGCCAAGATAGCGCACAACAGTAAAGTGATGCTCATCACCGACTTCTCGCACCTGGATGCGCCGGATGATGTAATGGAAATGTTTGAGCAGGCTAATCTGACCGGTGGTGAGATACACCGCTCCAATGTGATCATGGCCTGTAACTGGCTGGTAGGCCGTGGTAAATTTGATGAAGTGGGAGAGGACGATAACCTGTACATACCACCTTCCGGCGCACTGGCAGGCAAGATTTATAAAACCCTCATGTCGCAGGTAACCGCCGGTAAGAAATTCGGCGGTATGAATGAAGTGGACGGCGTAAAATTTGAACTGAAGAAAAGTGAAATAGCCAGCCTCGAAAAACTGGGCCTCGTTCCCATGGTGAAAGAGTATGGCAAGGTCATGGCCTTCAGCGCCAAAACATTGTTCAACGGCGATAATATCGGTTTGCAAACCTACTCCGTTGTGCGCGTGTTCGATTATGTTACCAAAGTACTGATGGACTTCCTGAACCGCCGTGCATTTGAAAACTTCAATGCCAACACGCGGAAAGACCTCATGAAACAGATTATCCGCTTCCTCGACAGCATCACCGGGCCGGACAAACTGATAGAGGATTTCAACGTCCGCCGTTTTGAACAGGACCCGATACAGAAAGACCGTATTCACCTCGATATTCATCTCAAGCCTTATTTCCCGGCCAAGAACTTCCTGATCAAAATGGAAGGCCATAAAGGTGAAGATGTGAATGAATGGGAAACCGAATACGAACAGGATAACAAATAACATCATTGAGCGTATGTGCAGACAGGAGCATGTGCTGAAAAGCGCATCCGCCTGTCTGCACATCATATCATTAATTCCATACCTGTGTTAATAATTATTTCAGAAAGCATGACAAGAACAGGGCATGTGATAGCCGGCTTATGTTTGTGCGCTTTGCTGGCGTTCAGCAGCCGGCAGGCAATTGCACAAACAGGAAATTCCGTAGATACGATATTAACCACCAGGGGGGCAGCCACACTGATCAGCTGTGACGCAGCAGTGAGCACCTTCCAGATCGGTGATGGCAAGAATGCAGATTATGATTACCGCATTGTAGACGGCAACCTGGTATTTATCAGGCCAACGGCGCCAATGCCCAGAACCACCAACCTGATTGTAAGGGAAGGCGGTAACATTCACTACCTCATCCTGGCCTACCGGGATAAAGTAGACCTGACGCAACTGAAGTACACGCTTTCAGGTAAAGACGGCGCAGAAAAAGGCGCGGGCAATGCCCCGCAAACAGCCGTTGTAAAAGGCAGCGACGGAGAACAGATACCCGTGGTGACAGATGATGCCGCCGCCGCCGCGCATCCGGAAATAGATACTTTTACCGTAGGTAAAATAGCAGCGGATTTTGGTAAACAGAAGAAAGTGAACCGCCAGTACGAAACAAAAGTAAACGGCATCTCCCTCAGCTTCTCAAATGCCATGACACTGAATAACCTGGTGTATTTCTGTTATAAGCTGAGAAACCGTTCGCAACAGCCTTATCAGCCGGTAAAAGCTACTATGATGTATAAGGACAGCAAAGCGGCAGACCGCCTGTACACCATGCCGGTGTTATATAAGAAAACACCTGCAAAGGTAGATAAGAAGGAAGACCAGGACCTTGTACTGGTGGTGCCTTCACGCACATTCAAACGCAACGACGAAGTGATCATCGTATTGCAGAATAATGCAGATCAGAAACAACTGGTGCTCTATACACCAGTCAATGCATTGCCAAAGTATATGATCACACCATAAGCTAAGCAGTCCGGATCAACGATCATGATCATCAGGTACCTCATATTGTTTTTATGCCTGTATGTTAACACAGTGAAGGCCCAGCAGCTGGACTTCTGCGGGGAAGCTGTGCCAATGGAACGCGATTTTGTATCCTATCGCCTCATGGATGTGATCAAAGGTCAGTTGCGTCATCAGAATTTTCTGCCCCTGCTGAAAGCCAAGTCAGAACAATACTTCCCGCTTATTGTTCCTATACTCAAACAATATCAGATCCCCGAAGATTTTAAGTACCTGCCCGTAGTAGAAAGCGGGTTTACCAATGCCACCTCGCCGGTGGGCGCCCAGGGCGTATGGCAGCTGATGCCAGGTACAGCCGCAGAACTGGGACTGGTAGTTGGTGACGGATATGATGAACGTAACCACCTGCTCAAAGCCACCCAGGCGGCTTGTGTGCTGCTGCGTAAACTGTACGGACAGCTGCAGTCCTGGACCCTTGCAGCCGCTGCTTATAACGCCGGCGCTGGTAATATCTCCCGCAACATACGTAAGCAGGGCAGTAAAGATTACTATCAGCTCATGCTGAACAATGAAACCGCCCAGTATATCTATAAGATCATTGCCGTAAAGCAGCTATTTGAAAGCCCCGAACTGTATCTTCCCGGTTTTGGCTTTAATGTTTTTAACAAGAATGCCACCAATGCTTCCGTGTTCGCCGGCAGCACCAACCCCGATAATGATCTTGCCTTCAACACCATCCGTATCACCGTAGGAAAGAAACGCACCAAAACACCTGCACAAACCTATAATGCCCGCCTGCATAACAGCGCCTCCTTTACAGATGGCCAGCTCGTAAGCGTACAGCTGCTGGACGATCTGCAGGCAGACGGCGTGTACATCAGCAGGAACACCAACATTTCCGGCAGGGGATGGCTGGTGAGCAACCGTATTTACGTGGATCTCGGTTTTGGCAACACCCTGGTACTATGCGATAACGACGGTAACAAAGGGGTGCCCTTAACTCAATTGAAAGAAGGGGGCGCCGTCAAGCTTATTAAAGGCGTTTGAAAGTTTGAGCGTTTGAGTGTTTGCTGGCGTCCTGAAAATGTACTCCTCCAAACTTTCAAACGCTCAAACCATTAAACTCACATAAGTATGTCGTTCATGAATATGCGGTAAGGAAAATTGTTGGCGGCGTGTTCTTTCAATTGGGTCAGCAGTTCATCTTTCAGGTAGTTTAAGCTGCCGCTGGTATATTTATCCGGGGGGCTGGTCAGGGTAATGCGGATATCAATACTGCGGCTGTAGCCCGCAGCGCCGCCTGGCAGCAGGGTTACGCCCTTGGTAACGGCTACAGACTTCAGCTCCTTGCCTAAAATATACCTGCAGAGCGCCTTGATATCTTCCGGCGTAACGATCCTGTTATGAGACAGCAGGTGATAGCGGTACTGGTTGATCTTTTCATCAATGCTCAGCCGGTCTTTTCCCCCTTGTGTATTGGTGACCAATGTAATGCTGGTGGGTTGTACATGTATATTCCCATATTCCTGCAGGCGGGTGCCCATCCGTATATTGTTGGCGGCAGTGCCATTGGTGGTATAGAATTCTACGAACAGGTAACTGGCCTGTTCCCTGGGCTTGACCATCAGGTAAGGAATATTCCCTTTGTTGCTGGATGGCTGCAATTGTTCTTCCAGGGAGGCGATCAATTGATGCAGCTCGCGCATACGGCCCGCTACATAATCGTTCTTCACTTCTTCAAACAGCGAGCTTTCATCCCGTATCACTTCAATGAGGTAAGCAATAATTTCCTTGGCTTCTCTTGAATCAAAGCGGCCTATACCACTGCTGCGTACAACCAGTTCACCTTCCTGCATTTCACCTGCGGTAGTAAAATTGCGCACATGATAATCGGCGCCGCCCAGGTCATACACTCTTTTTACATCAAAGAAAATATCGGGTGTATGCAGGGGAATGATGTTCAGGTAGCGGTTCAGCTTCAGCGACTGTTCGTTCAGCTGCTTGTTGATCACCGGGAAACAGTTCGTATTGCAATACAGGTCTTCCAGCAGGGTATGATGCAGGGCCTCCGGGAACTCCACCCTGATCCAGGTAATATTGGGTGCAACACTGGCCCAGTCCTTTCCATATGTCTGCCGCAGTCTCTCCGGTGCCGTGCTTCCTTTTATGGCTGCTGAGGGGTTATTGATTGTAAGGAAGTGCCGGCGGTACCGTTGCAGCACTTCGCTGCTGTACCTGGCATTGGTGTCAAAGGCCAGGTTCATCATCGTATCCAGCGCTTCCTCCCGCTCTCCGCGGCTGTGATAATAACCGCTTTGTAAAGGCAGCTCCTGCTCATTGATGAAGAAGCGCGCCTGGGGCAGGTAATAATAAAACATTTCCTGCTGATGAATATTACGCAGGTCAAAGAAGAAAGAGAGGCCTTCAAAGCTTTCGGGCATCACATCCATAGACAGGCCCAGCCACATATGATTAGGGGCGGTATCCGGCAGAATGGCGCCCTGCAGCACCTGTTCCTTGAACCAGTGATCCCTGCTTTCAAACAGCTTGCTGCCAATGGCCATATAACGGATATGCCCGCGGAAAAGCCGGTGCTGTGTAACAGGGCTGAAGAAAATATCCGGGCTGTTGTGTCCCGATCTGCTGTTATAGAAGAACTGGTGATCTGCCTGAATGGTGGTGACTGTTTCATTACTGCTGGCGTGCAATATGCCATAGGCAGGCTGACTGCTGGTGATGATCTCCGGCATCATGATCTGGGCCAGCCGTTCTACCAGCCTGGCGTGCGATACATCCACCTCGCCGGATATCTTTTCCAGCTCGCTGGCACAGGCTTCGAGCAGCAGTTGCACAACAGGGTCAAAAGATGTTTCTACTTCCACATCCGGGTAGCCCCAAAGGCGCGCGGCCGTTTTTAACATCCTGTCCTTTATGCGTTCTTTTTTCTCTTTCATAATCTGTATCAGTCAAAAGACAAGGGGCTTACAAAGAAATAACTGCTGTACTGGAACGGGTTGTTATTCTTGGCCAGTGTGCCGTTAACGCTCACTTTAATTTTCTTCTTTATTTTCTTTCCACTCAGCATAGACAGCTCTTCCTGGCTCACAAACGCTGTGACCCTTACCTGTACCAGTCTTTTTTCATATCGCACAATGGCCTGCCGGATGGCATTTTCAACGTGTTCCTTGATCTCGTTGTTGGTGGCTTTGATATCAAAATCGTTGTCCCACAACTGGCAGCCATACTCCGGATCATCTTTATTTTCTCCCAGCACAGTAGTGATCAGCAGGTGTATATGCTGTCCCACTGATTCTTCCAGGTTGCACACCGGCATATCCTTTTTCTGAAGGATACGGGAGAGGTCAAGCGGTAACCGGTAGTATTGTCCTTTCATGTTTGTTTGCTAAAATATACCCAGGAATCCTTTTTTGTCATACCGTATCCTGATCTCTTTCACACATCCTTCCTGGTCCTTGATAAGATTCACCATTTCTATCTTGATACGTTTTTTGCCCCTGATGGCGTTGCAGAACTCATTGAACGTTTTCACCTCCTTATCGTTCAGCAATACCCGTGCATTCAGGTTGTTACACAGGTAAGGAGCAAAGTCCTGCGTGGTTTTCTGCTTGTTGTTTAACTGCGTGAGCATCACGCGGAATTCATCATCCGTGATGGAAGGCACCTTAGGCTTCTCCGGCTGCGGCGTTATGGCAGGCTCCGGTTTGGTTTCCTGCACAGGGAACGGCGGCGGTACAAAATTATCAGGACGGTTTGTTGCCGGCGCGGGAAATACCTGTATACGTTTCTTTACCATGCGGCTGGAATCTCCGTTTACGATCAGCGTTATGATCCTTTCTCCCGGACTGCTAAAGATATATGTATGCGAAGAACCGTTATGGGTCTCCGCATTGGGCTGCTGTAATCTCCATTCCCAGCGGTTGGCGCCGGGTGTGCTGTTACGGTAGGTAGCAGGCTTGCCTACAAATGCTTCTTCAGGCCCCTCTATCACAGGAAATATATCCGCTACCGGTGGAGGTGTGTTCACAGGCGCGGGATTCACCACGCGTATATCCTGCTGCCAGCTGCATTTGCCAGACTGCAGCGTGATGGTATAATCACCAGCCTCTGCAAAGGAGTGATATACCTGCTGCCCTTGCTGCTGTGCACTGGAATCACCAAAATTCCAACTGTAACCCGAACGTGATTCACCTGTATTACCGGCCTTGAAAGTGATCACTTCACCAACTGTATAAGTATTATTTACACCATGCTCACGACTGCTGAACATTATGCTCATATTACTGCAATCCTGATGCGTACCGGCCTTGAAAGCCAGTATCGCCACACTAATTACCAGCAAGGCCAGGAAAGTATACAACACCATCGGATCGATATGGCTGGTGATGCTGCTGAAAGGTCTTACCGAGTTAACTTGTCGCTCGTTGGGTGTTTTAGGTGGGGCCATCGGTTTTTCACGTTTTTGCAATTTTAAATAATTTTTTAGATAAATTGCCATTAAATATGAATTGATATTAACCCGAAAAACTGAACTAACATTACACAATTGTTCATATCAATAATAACCGCAGAAAAACCGTAAATAATATCTTAAATGGCGAACTATGCACAAAAAGCGGCTGTGCTGGAAGAAGTGATAGACCATATTCGTTGTTTGCATGAAGACGTAAGAGCCGAAGTAGTAGTGGGTGAGCTGCTGGATAACCACGTGCCGCAGGATGCCGTTACCGTGCAAATGGAGAACGTGTTCAGCCGTGCCTTTGCGCGTGATATAACAGGAGTGAAATTAGATGATGCGCAGCCTTATCATCCATTCATCACACTGCTGCTCTCCAGGGATGGATTGTACGATCGCCTGCCTGAAGGACTGTTCCATGAGTTTTCATCACAACGCCGCGGTGGTGTGAGTGAGATGGTGGCCAGTTATAAAAAACAACAACAGGAAGAACTGCAGGCCCGTAAATTTTTCAGGCCTATTGAACATGAGTTTTTTTTACAACGTGTATTCCTCGAGCAAAGAGAAAAACATTTGTTGTTCGATGCTTTTGGAAAAGATGCAGATCAGCTGTTCCTTTCTTTCTGGAATATCAGCCCCGATCTGCCGCGCGTTCCTGTAAACCGGCTTGTAAAGTTGTTGCCCTATATGCACCGCATTGCCGGTAACATTCCGTTGGTACAGTTATGCCTGCAGGTGATACTCGAAGAAGAGGTAAGCATTGTCTGCGATCACGCACCGCAACAGGTAAAGAGCAGCAGCGGCATCCCGCTGGGCGAGTGCCGCCTGGGAATGGATACACTGGCCGGAGAAGACTTTTACACCGATATGCCGCTGATGAAAGTGACCATTGGCCCCCTCCAACATCGCCGCATATACGATTATTTGCCATGGCAGCCTTATGGCAGGTTGCTGGAAACCTGTTACAGCTTTTTATTGCCTGCTGATGCAGAGGTAGAAACCATTCTTGAACCTAACGCAGGCGAAAAGGGAGCGGCTGTAGCGGATGCAAACCCCAGGGAGGGCATCATGGGATATAACATGTTCCTTTAACCGGAATTATTTTTGATATACATTCATTGGTATGTTACTGAAAGCTAAAATATATTTTGTTGTAGCGGCTATGTTGGCCATCGGCTCCCTGGTGGTGGCCCTGTTAAGCCGCTTTATCCGGAACTTTGCACTCTATAAAAAGAAGGCCCTCTGGTACCTTTTCTTCATGGCCCTCGTATTTGGCGTGGTAGCCTCCCTGCCTTACCTGTTTACACATCAGAACCTGATGAGCCAGTACATCTTTTACATGGTCTGGTTCCTTGGCTTAGGTATTGTACACTGCCATTTTATGTATACACGATTTTGGGCAAATGAAAAAACGCTGGGCTCGGAGCTGGCCTTCATCGTGGCTATCTGGCTCTTCGGTGGCGGCCTTTCAGTATTGATGCACTACTGGATGTCTAAAGGCACCTACCTTTATTATCCCATGCTCACTTCCATGTTCTCATTTGTGCTGCCAACATTTGTGTATAAAACATTTGAAAGGATGATGGCCATCCCTGCCAAGGTGCATAAATGGTGGCAGTATCCCTTATATAAGGAAGCACCGGAAGTGAACGAAGATGAAATGAGAGACCTGATCGTAATAGGTTTTGAGCTGGAGAAAAAAGCCAACGATAATGCCCGCATTTATTTCAGGGCCCGCACACCCATAAAAATGGACCTGGGGGATCTTTTCTATCACTTCATTAATGATTATAACGACCGCTATCCCAATACGCCTATCGACTTCATAGATGCGAACGGACAACCCTACGGATGGGTGTTCCATCTCAAACCGCGCTGGCTTGCAGGCGCTAAAACGCTGGATCCGGAGAAGCCCGTTTTTATGAATGGGATACAGGAGAACAGCGTGATCATTTGTAACAGAGTAACTATATCTTAAACATCGTTTTTATGGCGGAGCCTTTAAAATATTTTCCCGTTAACTGGGTAGATGGCATGAAGATAAAGAAGCAGCATTTTATCGATACTGAAAATGCGATGCTGGATCAGATCCGGGATGCCGTTACCGTTGGCTTACATGCACAGAATTACGGATTGTTGCCACCCAAGGCAGAACAGAAGGAATCGCTGAGATGCTGGTTCGTTTCAGATAATCAGCATCAGTGGCGTATCAAGCTGACAGAATGCAGGGCCGTTACGCCCGGTGGCGCACGTATAGAAATACCCGAACATACCGTGCATTCACTTAAATATGCTACTACCTTTCCTGAAACTGTATATAACTGGGATCCCCGGCATACAGAAACGGCTTATTATATACTGATGCAGGTAAATCCCTTTAACCGCCAGCCCAGCGGAGAGCCGCTGCTGCAGGAAGATCCGCCCAGGTTGCCCTATGCTACGCCGGAGTATACCCTGCAGGTAACGCCGGTGTCTCAGCTGCCGCAGGGGCAACTGGGCAGCTACCAGATGATACTGGGCAGGATCACGGTGAAGGATGCACGTCCTGAGCTGGATGATGATTACATTCCGCCCTGTTCCATGATCGCTGCACATCCTGCACTGGCAGACCTTCACCAGGAGCTGGATCAGTTCCTTGGGCAGATGGAGCTCTATGGCGTGCACATTGTACAGAAGATCTACTCCCGTAAACAGGATAACGACCTTGCACAGGTAGTGCTCTATATCACCGAGCGGGTAGTGCAATATCTTGGCACCCGCATCTCACAGTTCCGGTGGCTCGGACTATACCAGGCGCCGGCTGTCATGCTGGAGATAATTGCAGGACTGGCACGTGTAATGAAGAACGCCATAGACCAGCGCGCCAGCGCCGGTAAGGAAGAATTGCTGAACTATTTCAGTGAATGGTGCGAGCTGAAACAAGGAGAGCTGGAGGCGCTTATGGTAAATTGCGCCAACATCCGCTACAGGCATACTGATATCAGGGAATGCCTGCAACCCATGATACCCTTTGTACGCGCAGTGAACAAACTCTTTGATAGCCTCAGCCGTCTTGACTATATCGGCCGCAAAACTGACAGCAGCATCTTCGTGAAAGAAGAGACACCGGAGGACAGCGAATACCTTCGCAAGCACAAAACAAAACGCTGGTTCTTTACAGACTGATAAAGCAGCTGTTGGCTATTAGCAGTTAGCTGTTAGCCAATGCCTTTATCATATTTATATACTAATTAGCAGATAAGTCTGTAAAAAATTACAGGCTAATTGCCAAAAGCTAAAAGCTAAAATAAACATGCAAGTACTAAACAAACAGGAAAGAACAACCGCCTTTTTATGGTTCCTTTTATTTTTTGTTGTCACAGTGGGCCTTTTCGTGCTGGCCATCTTCTTTAACTACCAGGTGCCGGTAAGAGAAAACACTGAACTCAGGAAAGAACTGAGTACTTTCCGCAAGGAAGAAGCATTCCAGGCATCTTTCCTGCAGAACCTTGAGAAAGTAAAGACCAACCTGGATTCTATTAATATGCCCAATCAGAATGCAATCTATATGGACCAGGAAGTGGCCAAACGATTATCTGATATGCACAATGCCATTCCGAAAGATGTGGTAAGTCATTACAACCTGTATGATAATTCTGTGCAGATCGGACTGGCATTGCATCAAAGCAAACAGCAGCTCCGCGGTCTGCAGGATGCACAGAAAACAATTGCCGAACTGAAAGAAAAGGTGCAGGATCTTACCAGCCAGCTAAATCAAACCCAGAGCCAGCTTGACTACTACAGAAGGTTGTCTGCAAGCACACCGGGAAGATAACGGTGACGGCTGTGTTACATTATTAATTTTAAAAATTAGTTTAAAATTTATTTGTTAAATTATCTGCTTATCCGCCCTGCTGGCTTGTCTACCTTAGCGGTATACGCTAAATTTGGTTATCATACTTATTATTACTTCTTGGTATTTTTTTATTTGGTAACCTTAAACATTTAACCCATGTCCTTCAAATCCGAATTCGAAGTAGCTGGCAAAAAGTACGTTGTAAAACATTGCAGCTATGACCTCAGTCAGGAGGTAGACGCCACGGGCCGTCCGTCCGCCATTACCCGCGGCGGCCGCATCCGCTTAACAGTAGAATCCACCGGAGAAACAGATCTCTTTGAATGGATGGTCAACAACTTTGAAAGAAAAGATGGTAAGATCACCTTCTACAAAAGAGATTCTGATTCAAAGTTAAAAACAGTTGAGTTCAAAGAGGGCTATCTGGTAAAATTCGAAGAGAACTTCGAAGCAGACAATCCGAACCCGATGACAATTAGCTTTACTATCTCTGCCCGCGAACTGTCATCAGGCAGCGGCTCCCACATTAACCAATGGGTAGGATAGTAATATAATGTCACAGACATTTTTTGGGAAGCCCCGTTCTGCAATGAACGGGGTTTTTTCATGTATGCGTTAAGGTTATACGCGCGTTAAAGTGAGTTTGGTCCCGCCTTAAGTTTTTCTTAATTGTATGGATTGTACAAAGTGATGGCTGCCCTTTTCCAGTATCAGGCTGGCGCGGTAACGCGTGGGCTCAATGTTCTCCTCCAGGTTAGGTTTATTGATCCCGTTCCATATTTGGGTAGCCATGGCCACTGTTTCTTCGTCTGAAAGATGGGCGTACCGGTGAAAGTAGGAGTGAGGGTCCTGGAAGGCAGTGCGCCGTAATGATTCAAAACGGGAAATATACCATTGCCGCAGGTGTTTTTCTTCTGCATGCACATAAATGGAAAAGTCGAAGAAATCAGATACGAATACCGCCGGCTCGCGTTCTTTACGCGCTCTTACCTGCAACACGTTAATACCTTCCACGATCACTATGTCAGGCGATTCTATCCACTGCACGCTGTTGGGTATGATGTCATACTCAAGGTGAGAATAAATGGGCGCAGCAATCTTTTCCATGCCTGATTTTACATTGGCAAGGAAATGTATCAGTCTTCTGATATCATAGCTTTCAGGAAATCCCTTACGGTTCATCAGCCCTTTCTGTTCCAGTACCTTGTTGGGAAACAGGAAACCGTCTGTAGTTACCAGGTCTACCCGCGGATGATTGGGCCAGGCAGATAACAGGCGTTGCAATACACGGGCGGTGGTACTTTTCCCTACCGCCACACTGCCTGCAATGCCGATGATATAGGGCACCTTATGCGCATGGTTGTTGAGGAACCTGCTGGTAGTAGCATGGAGCTGCTGGGCTGCTGTTACATGCAGGTTCAGCAGGCGGGAGAGCGGGAGGTACACCTGCAGTATCTCTTCCGATGTCAGTGGTTCATTAAGGCCCTGCAGCTTATGCAGGTCATTCTCGAAATGTATAATGGCATCGTCCCTTCTTTTGGCCCATTCTTCCCTGCTGATAGTGGTGTAAGGAGAGTAGCGCACTGGTTTAGTTTGTTGTTTCATATGCGGATATAGGAAGCAGCATTGCTTTTATTTCACGTACACGGTCTTGATGTTCAGAAATTCGTGCGCACCTTCGGACGAGAGCTCCCTGCCGTAGCCGGATTGCTTGACACCGCCAAAAGGCAGGCGGGCATCTGAATGTACCATGTCATTGATAAACACATTGCCGCTTTCTATTTGTGTGGCAAGGCGGGTGGCCTTTTCTATGTCGCTGGTCCACAGCGCGGCGCCCAGGCCAAACGGTGTCTGGTTGGCCAGCGCAATGGCCTGTTGCTCGTTTTCAGCTGTGATGATGGCAGCCAGCGGACCAAAGGTCTCTTCTTCAAAAGCTGTCATATCCGGTGTTACGCCGCTCAGCAGGGTAGGGGCAAAATTACAGGCGTCATGTGTTCCGCCGGTTAACAGCTGAGCTCCCTGCTGCAGGCTTTTTGCTAATTGCCCGGCCAGCTCCTCCGCCAGGTCGGGCCGCGCCATAGGACCCATTTGTGTATCTTCCGCCAGCGGATCTCCCTGCTTCATCTGCTGCAGCAGGCTGCTTACCTTATCGGTGAACGCAGCTGCAATGTCTTTTTCCACTATCCAGCGTTTGGCAGCTATGCACGACTGCCCTGCATTCTGCATGCGGGCCTTTACGGCAATGGAGGCCGCCTTTTCCAGGTCGGCATCCTTCAGTACAATAAAAGGATCGCTGCCACCCAGTTCCAGCACGGTCTTTTTTATGTATTTACCCGCCAGTTGCGCCACACTCATGCCCGCCGGCGTGCTGCCGGTAAGGGTAACGCCCTGCACGCGCATATCGGCGATAACGGGTTCTATGTTTTTGGAAGATACCAGCAGGGTTTGAAAAGCGCCTTCCGGAAAACCAGCTTCGAGGAAGATCTTCTCAATGTCCAGTGCGCAACCGCTGGTGTTGCTGGCATGTTTCAGCAGGCCTGCATTGCCGGCCAGTAAATTCGGAATGGCAAAGCGGAATACCTGCCAGTAGGGGAAGTTCCAGGGCATAATTGCCAGTATTACACCCTTGGGCTCATAGGCTACATAACTCCTTTTGGCATCGGCTGTAATAGGCCTGGGCCGTAAGATCTCCGCCATATTTTGAGCATAGTATGCTGCGCTGGTGGCGCATTTTAGTACTTCTGCCTTTGCTTCTTTCAGTGTTTTACCCATCTCCCTGGTGATCACCGTGGCATAGGCCGTGGTGTTCTTTTTCAGCAGCTCCACCACTTTCAGCATCAGGTCGCAACGCTGCTGCAGCGGCATCTGCCGTAACTGCAGGTAAGCGGTATGGCCCAGCGCCAGCCTGGCTTCAATCTCTTTATCAGTATGCGCTGCGTACTCGGCAATGGTTTCCAGTGTGTACGGGTATATGCTTTTAAAAGTACCCATAAAATTATTTTAGGCCTCAAATTTAAGGCTTATATGCGCTAATGGCGTACTTTTTCCATGAATAGCATTATCCGTAAAAAAAAGGAGAAACAGCTGCGCTGCTTCTCCTTTCTATTTTAAGTGCCGTTAGTACCTTATTCACTTACCCTGGTGATCTTCAGGGCATTGGTAGGCAGGTGCTCTTTTACAGGCGTGCTGCCGGTATTCACCACCACATCGCCTGCTTTGATGAAGCCTCTTTCCTTGAGAATGTTGATCTGGTCGAACACGATATCGTCCAGGCTCTCTTCTTCAGCATAGTAGAAGGCGCGCACACCCCAGCTCAGGCTCAGCTGGTTTACCAGGCTTCTTTCCTTGGTAAAGATATACAGCGGAGAACGCGGGCGGTAGCTGCTCAGCATGAAGCCGGTGTAGCCGCTCTGGGTCATACCGATCAGGGCGTCTGCATCCAGGTCTTCTGCTATCTTACACGCATTATAGCAAAGGGCGTCGCTCAGGAAAGTGGAAGAGTGACGGTGGGGGATCAGGTTACGGTTGTAGATGATGTCTTCTTTCTCAACTTCCCCGATGATCTTCTTCATGGTCTGGATCACCAGTACAGGGAATTGACCGGTAGCGGTTTCGCCGCTCAGCATCACCGCATCGGCGCCTTCCAGTACCGCATTGGCCACGTCCGTAATTTCACTACGGTTGGGACGGGTACGGTCTATCATGCTCTCCATCATCTGGGTAGCCACGATCACCGGTTTTGCACGGTGGATACATTTGCGGATGATATCCTTCTGGATCATCGGGATCTGCTCTACCGGCAGTTCCACACCCAGGTCGCCACGGGCGATCATTACGCCGTCGCTTTCCCAGATGATCTCTTTCAGGTTCTGGATAGCCTCCGGCTTTTCTATTTTAGAGATGATCTTGATCTTGGAATTACGCTCTTTCAGCTTCTTGCGCAGATCAGTCAGGTCTTTTACGTTACGTACAAAAGACAGGGCCACCCAATCGCACTCCTGGTCAATGATGAATTCCAGGTCAACCAGGTCCTTGTCTGTCAGCGCAGGCAGGGAAACCTTGGTATCAGGCAGGTTGAACCCTTTTTTAGATGACAGTACGCCCGGCAGGGTTACTTCTGCCTTGATCTCTCCGGCAGCGGTCACCTCTTTTACCACGGTTTCTATCTTGCCATCATCCAGCAGGATCTTTTGACCGGGCTTTACATCCCTGTGCAGGTTCTCGTAAGAAACATAGATCCTTTCCTTGGTGCCCACCACTTTCTCGTTCACAAAAGTGAGGATATCGCCTGCTTTCAGGGGCAGGGCGTTGTTCTCGATCTCTCCCACACGCAGCTTGGGGCCCTGCAGGTCTGCCAGGATGGCTACATTGTAAGGTTCAGTGCTGTTTATCTGGCGAATATGTTGGATAATGCGAAGCTTGTCTTCGTGTGAGCCGTGAGAGAAGTTCAGACGGAACACATTTACGCCGGCCTGCACCAGCTCCAGCAATTTCTCATAGGTATCGCAAGCAGGTCCTACAGTGGCAACAATCTTTGTTTTGTGATTAGAGTGTTCCCTGGATTTTTCATGATCCATCTGCTTGTGGTAATATTTGGATAAATCCTTTGTACTCATACGGCTTATTTTTAACTCGCTAGAATTTTACACATCTTAACCCATTCCGGATCCATTTCTTCTTTTGCTTTTATAGCATGATCCAGCGGTGTATAGTGGATTTTGTTGTTTACGATGCCTACCATCACGTTATGATTGCCTTCCAGCAGTGCGTTCACGGCTGCAAAACCCATACGGCTGGCCAGGATACGATCCTGCGCAGTAGGAGAGCCGCCCCGCTGGATATGGCCCAGGATGCACACACGGGTGTCTGCGTTCGGCAGCTCGTGCTTGATCATTTCCGCTACGCCGTTGGCGCCGCCTGCTTCATGGCCTTCCGCCACTACGATCAGGTTCACCAGTTTGCGGCGGCGCTCATTAGCCTGCAGGTCTGCAATGATCTCTTCCACTTCAGACTTATGCTCCGGCATCATGATATGTTCCGCACCAGTGGAAATGCCACTGTACAACGCTATATAACCGGCATCACGTCCCATCACCTCAATAATGAAAAGACGGTCGTGCGCATCGGCAGTATCGCGTATTTTATCAATAGCTTCGATAGCGGTATTTACGGCAGTATCAAACCCGATCGTAAAATCCGTACCGGCAATATCTTTATCAATAGTACCCGGTAAACCGATACAGGGGATGTCAAATTCTTCAGAGAATTTCTGGGCTCCTTTGAAAGAACCATCACCTCCAATCACTACCAGGCCGTCAATGTTGTGCTTTTTCAGGTTTTCGTAGGCTTTCTTCCTGCCTTCCGGCTCATAAAAATCCTTGCAACGGGCCGTTTTAAGGATGGTGCCCCCACGTTGGATAATGTTGGCCACTGATTTTGATTCCATTGGCAGGATCTCGTTCCTCAGCATTCCCCGGTAGCCATACATGATGCCATAAACGTTCAACTGGTGATAAATACCTGTTCTTACCACCGCACGTACAGCCGCATTCATGCCTGGGGCATCCCCGCCAGAAGTAAGAACCGCAATGTTGTTCACTTTTTTCATTCAGGATATAATATTTATCTTCCCGGTGCTTATATTGATTTGTTAAAAAAACACCGAAAGGGCGCACAAAAATAACATTTTGGATTTTGTTTCCTAACAGTAATCCGCTTAAATAATTGAAATTTTCAATTTTAGTTAAACAATCCTGGAAATTTTTTCAAAAACTATACTTATGACGAAAAAGCATTATAGACAAATATTGGTATTGGGTATGAGTATTTTAACAGGCAGTGCAATGGCACAGCAAGCCGGGATGGTATATCCGGCTACGATGAAAACAGATTCGGTGGATGATTATCATGGCGTTAAAATAGCGGACCCGTACCGCTGGCTGGAAGACGACCACAGTGAAGCTACCGCCGCCTGGGTAAAGGAGCAGAACACGGTAACAAATGCTTACCTCTCCAGGATCCCTTTCCGGGACGCCATCAGGCAACGCCTCTCCGTTCTCTGGAATTATCCAAAAACCGGGGCGCCTTTCCGCGAAGGGGAATATTACTATTATTATAAGAACGATGGTTTGCAGAACCAGTCTGTCCTTTACCGCCAGAAAGGCCTGGACGGCAAGCCCGAAGTGTTCCTTGATCCCAACAAGCTGTCTGCCAGCGGCACTACGGCCCTCGGCTCCGTCAGTTTCTCCAGGGATCACCGCTATGTAGCTTATTTACTGTCCGGCGCGGGGTCAGACTGGCAACAGGCCTTTGTGATGGATGTGGCCACCAGGGAGCTGCTGCCCGATAAGCTGGAATGGATCAAGTTCAGCGGCCTTTCCTGGAAGGGCGATGGCTTCTACTACAGCCGCTACGACGCCCCCGGCGAGAAAAACCGCCTTTCCCAGAAGAATGAGTTCCACAAGGTATACTATCACCGCCTGGGCACTTCGCAGGAGCAGGACGAACTGGTGTTTGTAGATAAAGACCACCCCCTCCGCAATGCCAACGTGGCTGTTACGGAAGATGAGCGCTTCCTGATCCTCCACACCACGGAAGGTACGTCCGGTGCTGAGATCTGGTACCGTGATCTGCAGGATGCGGGGCAGAAAGACTTTAAACTGCTCATCAAAGGTTTCGACTTCCAGCCTGGTGTGATAGACAATATAGGGGGTAAGCTGCTGGTGCACACCAACCATGATGCGCCTAATTATAAGATCGTGCTGGTAGATCCTGCACATCCAGAAAAGGAGAACTGGGAAACCATTGTGCCCGAGAAACCGGAAGTGCTCTCCAGCGCAGGTATGGCAGCCGGCCGCCTGTTTGTGGGCTACCTGAAAGACGCTTCTGAACGCATGTACCAGTACGAGATCAGGCCGGGCGCGAAAGCTACATCCAGGGAAGTGGTACTTCCGGGTATAGGTTCGGTAAGTGGCTTCAATGGAAAGAAAGACGACAAATTCCTGTTCTATTCCTTCAGCTCTTATACTACTCCCGGCACAATATATAAATATGATGTAGCCACCGGTAAATCTACCCTTTATACCAGGCCTACGCTTAACTTCAACCCGGACGAGTATGAAACCAGGCAGGTGTTCTTTAACAGTAAAGACGGTACCCGCATACCCATTTTCCTGTCTTATAAAAAGGGAATGCAGCAGCAAGGCAACAACCCGGTACTGCTTTATGGCTATGGCGGTTTTAATATTCCCATGACGCCGGGCTTCAGTCCTTCCAACCTGCTCTTTATGGAACAGGGCGGTATCTACGCGGTAGTGAACCTGCGCGGCGGCAGTGAATATGGAGAAGCCTGGCACAAGGCGGGTATGCTGGAGCATAAGCAGAACGTGTTTGACGATTTTATCGGCGCGGCAGAATACCTGGTACAGCAGCAATATACCAACCCTTCACGTATAGCCATCAGGGGTGGTTCCAACGGCGGCCTGCTGGTAGGAGCCTGTATGACCCAGCGGCCGGACCTCTTCAAGGTGGCGCTGCCGGCTGTGGGCGTAATGGATATGCTGCGTTACCAGCATTTCACCATTGGCTGGGCCTGGGCGGTTGAGTATGGCAGAAGCGACAATCCTGAACAATTCCGTTACCTGGTAAAATACTCTCCCCTCCATAACCTGAAGCCAGGTACCGCTTATCCGGCCACCCTGGTTACCACTGCCGATCATGACGACCGCGTAGTGCCCGCCCACTCATTTAAATTTGCCGCCACCCTGCAGGCCTGCCAGACAGGCCCCAACCCGGTGCTGATCCGCATTGAAACACAGGCTGGACACGGCAGCGGCAAACCTACGTCCAAACAAATAGACGAGGCAACCGATGTATGGGCGTTCACGTTGTATAATCTTGGCGTGGATTTTAAGTAATTTATTAGTACGAATTATCCCGCTAGCCGGGATAATTCGTAATTTTAATAAATTGCTGCTATGAAGGTTTTAATCACAGGAAGTAACGGTTTATTAGGCCAGCATCTTATTCCGCTGTTTATTGCGGACGAACGGTATGAAGTGATTGCGGCAGGCAGGGGTGTGAACCGCCTCCCGTCCCGGCAGGGGTATACTTATGAATCAGTGAACCTGCGTAATACGGTCAGCGTGCAGCAGTTAGTGGAAAAGCACCGTCCCGATATCATTATACATGCGGCCGCTATGACACAGGTGGATGAATGCGAGCGTAACAAAGATGCCTGCTGGGATACCAACGTAGCCGCTACACGTTATCTTATCCAGGCGGCTGAAAAGTATAATGCCTTTTTCCTGTTCCTCTCTACTGATTTCATTTTTGACGGCCTGGAAGGTCCTTACCGGGAAGATGATGCCCCCAACCCGCTCAGTTACTACGGCGCCAGCAAAGTAGCGGCAGAACGTATGATCCGGAACAGCAAGCTGCCCTGGGCTATTGTACGGACCGTGCTGGTGTACGGCACTGCCATCGATATGCAGCGCAGCAATATTATCACCTGGGTAAAGAACAATCTCCAGCAGGGTAAGAAGATCAAGGTGGTAGACGATCAGTGGCGTACGCCTACCCTGGTGCAGGATCTTGCCGAAGGTTGTAAGCTGGTGGCGGATAAGCAGGCTACCGGCATCTTTCATATATCCGGCAATGAAATGTTATCGCCTTATGAAATGGCCGTACAAACCGCCCAGTTCTTTAAGCTCGATCTCCGCCTCATCGAGAAGGTAAATGCCAAAAGCTTTGTTCAACCGGCCAAACGTCCGGCTAAAACAGGTTTTGTCATCGATAAGGCGGTACAGGAACTGGGGTATCAGCCTAGAAGCTTTGCAGAAGGGCTGGAAATAGTTGCCAGGGAAATAGGGGCAAAACAATAGTTATTTAAACTCCAGGTAAACATCGTGTTTTCCCCCATAGGTCGTCTTCACAAATCTGATCTTTTCTGTTGTATCGGCCGCCGGCGTTTTAAACCTGATCCTCACTTTAAACTGGGTAGAGTCATTATTGCCGTATGCAGATGCATCCTGCCCATAGGTTTTTAGATTGGCCGCACGCTTTTCAGCAGCAGCCAGGCTGTTATAGGAACCGCATACAATATAATACTCCAGGATCTGCGACGGATCTCCCGGCTCCGGCTGCACAGGCGCCGTACTGGCGGTATCCGTCTGTGTTACCTCGGCCGGTAAGCTCATGGTATCGGTAACGGCAGGCGCTGTAACTGCCGTGTTATCTACTGTAGATTCCGTTGGTACCTGGTTGCTCACAAACCACCAGATGGCGGTAGCTACCAGGGCGGCCGCAATAGGAATTGCCACCCACCACCATTTAAAACGGGACTGCTGTTCTTCCTCCTCCCATGGTGGTACGGTGTAATGATCCACCACTTCATTGTTCACTACTTCCGTAGTGCCTACCGTTACACTTGGCGTGGCATCGGGCCGCAACACAGGCTGCAGGTGCAGGGCGTCCGGCCTGCCGGGCAGGGTTTCCGGGGTGAAACTGATATGTCCTGTAGGGCCGGCCTGCAGGGAGCCTATGCCCGGTAATTCCAGCGGGCGGCCGCTTTGCAGGCTGGCCTTGAAGTCTTCAATATACTTTTCCAGCTTACGGCTGGCAATAGCGGGAACCAGCTGCTCTTTCAGCGAGATCCATTCCAGGCAGGAGCCGTCGTCTGTCCATTTTTCTTCAAAAGTCACCCGCTGTCCCGGCGGGTCAAGGCTTTTGTCCACTACATTATACTGCGCAGGTATGTGCTCAAGGGTAAAGGTTCCGATCCCCGGCACAATGCATACCTGCTGCCTGAAAAGGACGTCCTGTATGTACTGTTCTAATATCAAGGTGTTTGATTATTGCGCAAGTTTACAACTTTAAAATTTAATCATCACTCCTCCTACGATATTAAAACCATAGGTGGGATAGCCGTTCCAGCGTTGGTAATGCGAATTAAACAGGTTATTGGCAGTTACCCACACGTTAAAATTACGGCCAACATCATAGTTGGCGCCGGCGTTCAGGTCAACCGCTCCCTTGGTTTTGGCAAAATCCTTATTGGCCAGCTGGTAGTAACTGCCGCTCAGCGCATAGAGATTGGCGTCCAGGTGCAGGTGCCTGCCTACCGTATATTGTCCGTACAGGTTGGCCTGGAAAGGGATCATATGCCAGGCTTTTACCTCGGTGTATTGCTTGTTGTAATTATACCAGTCGCCACTCAGACGTACCTGGAATTTTTCTTCCTCGATATAGCCGATCTCTGCATGCAGCTGGAAAGCACGCAGCTGGTCTTCATTTTTGATGAGAAAGGTATTGCCTACTGTGGTGTCGTTTACAAACAGGGGCAGGTTATGCCAGGTAACCGCGGCAAATTTGGTATTGTAGTTGAAATGGCTTCCCAGTGTACCTTTAATACCGGTATATTTTTCCTCTACTCTTGTATTCAGTATGTCGCCGGGGTATTGGCCAATAAAAGGATTCTTGTTGGCCAGGTTACGGAAACTGTTCTTGTCGATATAAGAGATCCAGCCGCTGCTCAGGATCACTTTCTTGCGTATCAGGTGTGATTCGTTCACAATGTCTGGCAGCAGGTAGAACTTGCTGTTGGTCCAGGTGGGATTTACGCCCGCATGCAGGGTAAAGCCCGGCTTGATGATCTCAAAAGCGGGATGGATGGCCACCACGTTGTTGTTGATCTGTTCCTGGTTATCTTCCTTGAAAGTGGAGAGATCAAGTACGCCTTCTGCTTTCAGGAAAAGGTCCTGCACCAGCTGCTTGCTCACCGGTACGTTGATGATGGCGGTATTTTCCTTGCGGTCAAAAGCATCATTGAACAGGATGAATTTTGCCTTGGGTGCAAATTGCAGCGCCCAGTCGTTCAGGGGGCGGTTCTTCAGTCCTACCTGCAGGGTGCCCTGGTTAAAAGCCTGCTTTACATCCCCTTTGGAGAAGTCAAACATCGTATGGTCATACCCGTAATAGTGGATTACATTGCGGTCAAAACCTACACTGCCGTTAATCTCAAACAGGGGGGAGTAGTAGGTACCGGAGGCCAGCACGTTTAGCGCGCTGTAGTCCTGGTTTTTGATATTCCCTTTTGAAGAAATAAAGCTGCCATACAGCCCGTAGTTGAACTTTTCGTTCCGGTTGCTGCCAAAGCCAGCCTGGATCAGGGGTGTTTTATAATTGCCAAAGCCGCCTTTGATAAAATTATTCTGCAGCGCGCTCAGGGAATCTTTACCCAGGGCCAGGGGCTTTAAGGGCACGGGCTGATACATGAAAGCCAGGTTAAGGGCCGGTACCTGGTACAACAGGCGCGGACGGGCAGTATCCGTACCGGGCAGTGAAGCCGTTAAGTTCAGCTTGGCGGCGTCGCGCAATTTGGGCTGATAGGTAGAGATAATGTCGATCGTTTCCTGTTTCAGCGAGTCCTGCGCCTGCACCGGTTGTTGAAGTCCAAGGGCTGCAACAACCAGCGCCGTTCCCATTCCCCACCTGCTCATATATTTGGTATAACCCTTCATTCGTTTTGCTTTTTACTTTTAACTTTTTTACTTGATCTTGGAAGCTGCTTTTTCTGCTGCTTCTACTTTACCCAGTTTTTCTTTTGCTTCCTGTTTCAGCTCCGGTATCGGGCAATTCTCAGCCAGGCTCTGGAAAGTGGCTTTGGCATTGAAATAATCTTTCTGTTGGGTATATACATCTCCCAGCAGGATATAGGCTTTTGCCACCCAGTATCCATAGGAAGGGGTGTTTTTGATCACGTCAAAGCCTGCCTTTTCCGCAGCATCCAGCTCGTTCTTTTTCAGGTAACTGATACCTGTATAATAACGGGCTTCAGCGCCGGTCTCGGATTTTGTCATGCCTGCCACTGTTTTGAACTCGCTGATGGCATCGTCATGTTTGCCGGCTTCCTGCAGGGAACGGCCCATGGCATAATGTCCCAGTATCTGGTCGTCTGTGCTGATGCTGGAAGAAGACAGCAGCATTTCCGCATAATTGCCTGCCTCATCCCAGTGCCCTAACTGCAGGTTGCTGCGTAAGAGGCCACGGGTGGCGGTCAGGGTATTTTCTTTGCCCGTGCTCAGGTCCTGCAGCTGCAGGTAATAGTTGCGGGCTTTTTCATAATTCTTTACCTGGTAGAAATAAATGTTGGCGGCCTGCTGGGCGGCGCGCTCCGCATAAATGCTGTTGTTCCCGGAGAGGATGAACTCATACCCCGGCAATGCGGCCGTATAATCTTTATTGTTATAGGCGCATTCTGATTTATAGAAGTAAGCAGGCAGCAGGAACTGCCCGTTGGGATATTGTTTGATGTAGTTGTTGAAAGCCGCGGTAGCGCCGCTGCAATCATTGCCGTTGAACTTGGCTTCTGCCGCTGCATAGGCAAGAGAATCCGCTGCAGATGCAGTTACGGTACGGCCGCTGGCTTTGAGCAGGGCTACGTAATCATCGGTTTTGCCCTGGCTGATGTAAATGTCTTTGATGGCCGCCAATGCTTCTCCGGCTTCTGCCGAGTTGGGATATTTCTCTACTACCTGGCGGTAATAGGAGAGGGCCTTGTTATCATTATCCCGGTTAAAATAGCACAGTCCCAGTTTTAGCAGCGCCCTTGGTGCATTGGGCCCGTTGGGCTGTTTCTGCAGCACACGCTCCAGGAAGGGGATCGCTTCTGTGTATTTTTCTGAAGCCAGGTAGGTGTTGGCGATCTCAAAATCTGCGTCGTTGCCGAAGCTGGAAGAAGGATATTTGTTACCCAGCTGTTTCAGCAGGGCCAGTTTCTCATTGTATTTACCCTGTATGCCCAGTATCACCGCCTTCTGGTAAGTAGCATAGTCTGCGTCCGGGTCATTTTTGGCGATCACGCGGTCATACAAGGCGGTGGCCTTGCCAAAATCTTTCAGCATGTAGTAGCAGTCTGCGCTGCGCAGTAATGCATCGTTGGCGATGCGTGGCGCATTGGGCCCGCTGACACGCTGGGCAGCTTCAAAATGCTGCAGGGCATGGGTATAGTCCTCTTTCTTCAGCAGGCTGTACCCCATGTTATAGCTGGCCGTCTGTGCATTGGCTTCCCCGGAGGAAGGCACGCCGCCGGTCAGGTAGGCATTGAGGTTGATGATGGCGTTATCGGTACGTTGCTGGCGCAGGGCAATTTCGGCTTTCCAGAAATGCGCCAGCTGTTTGATGTTCGGATCATAGGCATTTTTGATGGCAATATCCAGCAGGCGGTCTGCCTCACCCAGCTGCTGATCGTTTATCAGCTGGGTGGCTCTTCCGTAGGCTACCCGCTGGTAGGCGCGGAGCACGGTCGGGTTCTTTTCAGGGAGCGACTCAATGGTGGTGATGGCGTCCTGGTAGTTATTGGTGCTGGCAAAAAGGCTGACCAGTATCTCTTTCGCTTCTTTGTTGTAAGCAGATCGCGGGTAGGTGTTTACAAAATTGGTCAGCTCTGTCAGCGCTGCGTCCTGGTAGCCCAGTTCATAAGAAAGCTTGCCGTAATTGAACCGCGATATTTCCTGCTGTTGCGGGTTGGCGTTGTTGCGGGCGCCAAAGGCAAAGGCATTACGTGCATTGGCCTTCTGGCCGGTGCGCAGGTAACAGTCGCCCAGCAGGTACATGGAGTTCTGTCCCAGTGAATCCTTTTCGCCGCTCAGCTGTTTAAAACCGCTGATGGCTTTGTTATAGTCGCCCGTCTGGTAGTAGCAGTAAGACAGCTGGTAAACATCTTCTTTCCTTACTTCTTCTGCATTGTCCTGGTATTCCTGCAGGTAAGGCAGCGCTTTTTTATAGTCTTTTTTCTCAAAATAGGCTTGTCCTAATAACTGCTTCAGTTCTGCATCGTAGTATACATTGCCTTTCTGCAGCAGCGGTTCTGCAATGCGGATCACTTCATCCTTTTTGCCCTGGAAGTAGTAGATCTCTGCAATGTAGTAGGGCACGATGCCAGCGTATTTGGGTTCTTTCTCCACCCGTTTAAAGCTGGCGAGCGCCTCGCTGTACTGCCGGTTGTTGTAAGCAATAAAGCCATAGTAATAATTCGCGGGTATGTAGTATTTGCCTTCTATTTCTTTAATAGAGGCAAACAGAGGCTGGGCTTTCTGGAAATCTTTTACATTGAAGTAACAGTAGGCCAGCTCAAATTTAGCATCGGCTATTTCGTCGTTGGAAAGGTTGTCGATGTTGGCCTTTTCATACAGGGGGATGGCCTCTTTCAGCTTGTTGCGGTGAAAGTAGTATTTGGCCAGCTGGTAGCTTACCAGTTGCTCCCGGGCATTGTTGTTGGTGCGTTGCAGGTATTGCTGCGCCATTTTCTCCGCGTCGGCCTGCTGCAGTTTCAGCGCACACACGGTATAGTAGTAGGCTGCATCTGTTTTTACAAGCGAGCGGTTGGTTTCCTGGAAATAGTTGATATTATCCAGCACCTGCCTGAAAAGCTGCATAGACACCGCGTATTTCTCCTGCTGGAAAAGCTGCTGTGCATCCTTGAAAACTTTATCCTGGTCAGTATAAATACGGGTATGCTGGGCCTGGGCAGGGGTAATGGCGGCCAGGCCGGCGCCTCCCAGAGCCAGCAGGGATAAATACAAATGTCCGGAAACCACGATCTTTCTTATAAATTGCATGCGCTTGTATTTGTTAAAATAGTTTATTGGCTTACCTGTTTCCTTCATTGACTAATGGCTATTGAATGTCAGGTAATTAATGTTGGCAGGGTATCAATAGTCCGGAGGGTCGTTCAACGAAGAAAACGGATAAACCAGTAAACGCTAAATCAATGGTAGCAAATATAAAAGTTTAAACCTTTTTCACTCTGACAGCTTATCTACAGTGATGTGGATAACCATAATGTGGATAACTCTAACCCCTGGCATATGCGTATTCCCCTATCTTGCAGGCAATTTCATTAGCAAGAATTAAACCATATTTAAATTCTATGAGAAAACTCTTTTCTGCCGGCTTTACCAATGGAACGGTTAACTTTTCCCTTTTGTTGTTGCGGGTGGTGTTTGGAGCAATGATGTTAACACATGGCTGGCCTAAACTGATGAATTTCGCCGGCCTGGCCCATAAATTTGCAGATCCCCTGCATGTAGGCAAGGCTACTTCGCTGGGCATGACGGTTTTCGCCGAAGTATTTTGTTCTGTTTTTATTATCCTGGGGCTGCTTACCCGCCTGGCGGCTATCCCCCTGGTGATCCTGATGGCCGTAGCGCTTTTTATGATCCACGGGCATGACCCCATCGCTCAGAAAGAAAAGGCCATCCTGTACCTGGCTGTTTTTATCGTGATCCTGTTCTGTGGTCCCGGCCGTCTGAGCTTTGACAGCCTCATAGGAAGATAAAAGTAAAAAGTTTTACTTTTCAGCATGTTTACATCGATTACTACCATACGCGTTCGTTACGGAGAAACAGACCAGATGGGGTACCTGTACTACGGTAATTATGCGCTGTATTACGAAGTGGGCCGCGCGGAAGCCATCCGCGAACTGGGCTTTACCTACCGCGAACTGGAAGAGCAGGGCGTAATCATGCCCGTGGCGGAGCTGCAGATCAAATACCTCCGCCCTGCACTGTATGATGACCTGATCACCGTAAAGACCACTTTGAGGGAATTACCCGCCACACACAGGATACAGTTCCATTCAGAGTTGTATAACGAAAAAGGCGAGCTGCTGAATGTAGGCGTTACCACCCTGGTGTTCCTGCATGCAGCCACAAAAGCGAAGTCGAACCTGCCTGAACCGCTCAGGGTACGGCTGGAACCGTTCTTCAAGAAATAAATAAGAAAAGTAAAAAAGCTTTTTTCTTTTTTATTTTTGGTTTGGAACAAACCAACAAGTGTGGAAAAGATCACAGCCAGCATTATCACCATTGGTGACGAATTGCTGATCGGACAGACGATAGACACCAACTCTGCCTGGATGGCACAGCAGTTGAATAATATGGGCATCTGGGTGCAACGCCGTGTAGCCGTAGGAGATACCAGGCAGGCCATCGTGGAAGCCCTGGACGCGGAAAGCGCCACTGCAGATATCATCCTGATCACCGGCGGACTGGGCCCCACGGCAGATGATATCACCAAACCTACCCTTACAGCATATTTCGGCGGCAAACTGGTATCGCACGAGCCTACCTTGCAGCGCCTCATGAAATTCTTTGAAAGCCGTGGCCTGCCCGTACTGCAGCGCAATGTAGACCAGGCCCTGGTGCCGGATGTGTGCACGGTACTGTTCAACAACTGGGGCCTTGCACCCGGTATGTGGTTCGAAAAGGATGGAAAGGTATATGTGTCTATGCCCGGTGTGCCGCACGAAATGAAAGGCATCATGGAACACCATGTGCTGCCCCGCCTGCAGGAGCAATTCCCGACAAAGGCCGTGATCCATCAAACCCTCCTTACTTCCGGCTTGGGAGAATCCTTCATTGCAGAACGGCTGCTGAACTTTGAAGCCAATCTGCCTCCCTATATTAAACTGGCCTACCTGCCCAGCTACGGACTGTTAAAACTCAGGCTCACCGCCCTGGGTGAAGACAAGGTATCTACAGCGGCAGAACTGAAACTGCATTTCCAGGAAATGCAAACCCTGCTGGCAGATATTACGGTGGCAGAAGAAGACATTCCCATGGGTGAAGTGCTGGGCCGCATACTGCGCGCCGGCAATAAAACCGTGGGTACCGCAGAAAGCTGTACCGGCGGCTATATTGCTCATAACATCACGGCCATTCCGGGCAGTTCAGCCTATTTTAAAGGCAGTGTGGTGACTTACTCCAATGAAATGAAAATGAAGCTGCTGGCGGTAAAGGAGGAAACGCTGGCCGCACATGGCGCCGTGAGTGAGGAGACGGTGCGCGAAATGGCCGCAGGAGCACTGCAGCTGCTGGAAACAGATTATGCGATCGCCGTTTCCGGCATCATGGGGCCTGATGGCGGTTCTCCCGAAAAACCGGTGGGCACGGTGTGGATAGCCGTTGCCAGTGCCGCAAACATCGTCACTGTCAAACACCGGATGATATACGACCGTGAGCGCAACATCCACATGACCGCTATTTATGCCATGAATGAGCTCAGGAAGTTGCTGAATGCTTAATGCAGAACACCTAACGCGGCATGCAGCGTTGCGCATTCCGCCTTCAGCGTTTCGCGTTCTAACTAATTACCTTACATTTGTTCCCAGCAAAACACTAAAATAGATCTTATGGCCATTGTAGAACTGGTAATGCCTAAAATGGGGGAAAGCATCATGGAAGCCACCATATTACGCTGGCATAAAAAGCCCGGTGATCAGGTAAAAGCTGATGAAACCGTGCTTGAAATTGCTACCGATAAGGTGGATAGTGAAGTGCCCTCCATTGCAGATGGGGAAATTACCGAATTACTGTTTGCAGAGAACGAAGTAGTACCGGTAGGCGCCGTCATTGCACGTATTAAGACTGCTGATGCTGCCGGAACACCGGCGCCGGCTCCCGCACAGCCTGCGCCCCGGGAAGAGGTTCATCATGCACCGGCGCAGCAGGAAGCATCCTACGCTGCGGCAACACCGGTGCAGGAGCAGATAGAGCCAAAGTTCACCACCGGTACCCCGCGTTTCTATTCTCCCCTGGTGCTCACCATTGCCCAGCAGGAAGGCGTAAGCTTTGCCGAGCTGGAAAAGATACCGGGCAGCGGTAATGAAGGAAGAGTGACCAAGAAAGATATACTGGAATACGTAGCCGCCCGCAAACAGGGTACACCATCGCCTGTAACAGAAGAAACGGTACCCGTGCAGGCGCCCGTAGTAGCGTCCAGGCCCGTAATAGCCGCCGCGCCTGCGCCGCAATATAACGGCAGCAGTAATGGTAATGTAGAGATCATTGAAATGGACCGTATGCGCAAGCTGATTGCCGAGCACATGGTTCGCAGCAAGCATACCAGTCCGCACGTCACCAGCTTTGCAGAAGCCGATGTTACCCACATGGTAAAATGGCGCGATGCTGTTAAGAAAGATTTTGAACGCAGGGAAGGAGAGAAGCTCACTTTTACGCCACTATTTATAGAAGCAGTGGTGAAATGCCTGAAACGTTTCCCCCTGGTGAACTGCTCCCTGGATGGTGATAAGATCATCATCAAAAAGGATATCAATATCGGCATGGCTACTGCACTGCCCAGCGGCAACCTGATCGTGCCGGTGATCAAAAATGCAGATATGCTCAACCTGGTAGGCCTGACCCGGCAGGTAAACCATCTGGCCAATGCCGCCCGCCAGAACCGCCTGAAACCGGAAGATACCCAGAACGGTACTTTCACCCTCACCAATGTGGGCACCTTTGGCAGCCTGGCCGGTACACCCATCATCAACCAGCCGCAGGTGGCCATACTGGCCGTAGGCGCCATCAAAAAACGACCGGTGGTGATCGAAACGGAATATGGCGACTCCATCGCTATCCGCCACATGATGTACCTCTCGCTTTCTTACGACCATCGTATTGTGGATGGCGCACTGGGCGCTACCTTCCTCAGCGCAGTGGCGCAGGAACTCGAAAGCTTTGATCCGCAGAAAGAATATTGATAAACGTCTTTTTAAAGTTAAAGGCCGGACCGCCATGCGGTCCGGCCTTTTTTAATTACTTATTTGCTAAATATACCGGGTTCATTAACATCTGGTTAACCGCTAAAAGGGCGATTCACAGTAACTTACACGGTATAGCTATGAAATAACAACCAGTGTACTTAAATACCCTATTCCTTACCCCATGACCAGAATCGGCATTATTGAAGACAATACTTTCCAGTTAAGCAGCTACCGGGAGTTTTTTGAAGATTACCCCGAATGTAAAGTGGTATTTGCCCAGCGCTCGCTGGAAGAATGCTGGGAACTGCCCTTGCAGCAAATGCATGCAGATGCAGTGCTGCTGGACATTCACCTGCCCGGCGAAACTGGTATAGCCGGTATCCCCAGGCTGCGCACCCTCTTTCCGGACGCAAAGATCATTATACTATCTGGCCACCAGGAAAAACAGTATGTGCTGGAAGCCCTCAAGGCGGGCGCTCACGGCTATATTGTTAAAAGCAGCCGCCTTACGGAGATTTACCAGGGCATACAGGACGCCATCCGCTACGGCGGCACGCTGTGCCCTCGGGTCTGTTATACGCTGATCCGTCATATCAATGAAGATCCGCTGCAGAACATCCGGTATAAGCTAACAGAAAGGGAATACGAGTTACTACACCTGCTGAAGGAAGGGCATTCCTATAAGGTCATGGCAGACCGCCTGCATCTGTCGGTCTTCACGGTCAATCATCACCTGAAGAAGATCTATCACAAACTGAACGTGTCTTCCAAATCAGAACTGGTTTCAAGAATCTGCCTGAATAATCTCTGATGCATTTTCAGCCACTTAGCATATAAACTCCATTAAGGTTTACCAGATAAACAATGGGGCCGCCTGTCAGTCAGCAGGCGGCCCCATTGTTTATGCATTGCTCCAGTATGATGAAGGCTGGTTCATTTGTATGATCCCGGTAGATGACCGGTAGATGACTGGTATCTATTAAGAGACCGGACATCTACCCTTCAACTACGGGACACATACCGGACATCTACCGGACATCCCTGATCTAACACAGATGTAGCGCGGGTCTGTCTAGTCCTAAAATAGCTATACAGGTGAATAAAATAGTCCTGATACTGGTTATACATCCGAGTCCATAAGTCCTAAAAAAGCGCTACAGGTCATAGCCGATGCTTTATTGCCAGGTAGACCGGGTGTCTAGCCCTGATACGGGTTATACATCCTGGTCCTGCCTGAAATGAAACGGGACCGTCTCATTCCTGAGGCGGCCCCGTTTCATTTCAGGACCTATACTGTCTTCTATGGTGAATACGCTTAATTACCCCTGAACAACCTAAAAGAAAAAGGCCGTCCCAAAATTACTTTTGAGACGGCTCTTTCAATTCGTTTTGGCCTTGAATAACCTGGCGCAATAGAATAAGTAACAACATTAATAGCGACGATCGCGTCCGCCGCCGCCGTATCCACCGCCACCACGGTTACCACCACCACTTCTGAAGTTATTATTCGGTTGTTTAGGTCTTGCTTCGTTTACCATTAATTGCTTGCCCTCAATCTCGCTGCCGTTTAAACTGTCCATAGCTTTTTGTCCTTCTTCCTGATTAGGCATTTCCACAAATCCGAAACCGCGGGAACGGCCAGTTTCGTGGTCTTTAATGATTTTAGCGGACTTAACTTCCCCAAATTCGGCAAATATCTGGTGAAGGTCCTCATCGTTCAACCTATAGTGAAGGTTGGCTACGTAAATGTTCATGACTAAAAAATTATAAAATTGAAAAATAATACTGAAGATAAAGAAATTACTTCGATAAAAGCGACAACCGGTTAAACTATTTGTAAAAAGATGTCCAGGGGGTATAGCTGCTATACCCCGGATATAGTGCTGGTAAGGATTACGACAGTTTTTTAAATATTTATTAAAACGATATAAAAGGCAATATCATGCAACATTTATGACCTTTTTTTTGTAAATTTAATATATAATCCATTAAATTTTATTGTTATGGGTGTATTAAGTGAAACATGGTTCGCAGACGGATATATAGACTTCGAGCAGAAAAAATATACCTTGCTCGCCTATCTCCAGGAAATAAACCGCTACTTCAACCAGCACATGCTGTACCCGCAGCTGGCAGATGTGATCTTTCACTACAACAACCTGGTCGCTTTCCGTGAAAACAAACAGTTTATCCAGCAGCACTTTCCCAAACGGCTTACGGCACTGAACATGGAAAAGCTGCAGCTGCTCTATGAGCAGATGATCGCAGATGACGAGCTGATGCAGGAACTTGAGTCCATCATTCACTACGCCATGAACAAAATGAACAATACCATTAAGGAAGGCACGGAGATCTATGAACTGGTGGAAGAGAGTATCAATATTGCGCCGGTTGGACTGATCCCGCTGGACAGCCAGGAGGGGTACCTGTTTTTGTCAGACGGCCGCCGCCGCGACACGTTGGTGTATGAGTACCGGCTCACTATTTTTGAGCGGCATGATGAAAAATACCGTGGTATTCACACGCAGTATATTGAGGCTTACCAGAAGAACCTGGTGTATTCCTGTGAGCATATCAAAACATTACTGATCCGCCAGCGTAAAAAACTGCCTAACCCGGCCGTATACCGGATCGATACCGAACTGGTATTTCCCCTGAACGAAACGCTGCTGCCGGTGGCTAAACGCTGCCTGGTAAAATATATAGCCCGGAATGCGGCTTAAAAGCGCCTAATTTAAGGCCGGGTTGTTTCCATCTTCAAATATTACTTCCAGCTCATGATCGTTTAAAAATGGCTGGTAATATTGCGAAATGATCTTGCGGATCTTGTCTTTAGACTGCTGCAGGTATACGGTGTTGGATTCCAGCTGCGCGCGGGAGGTTTGGTACAGTTTCTTTTGTACGTCCGTATAGGTTTCATCATCCTGGAAAAGGAACCAGCCTTTGCGGTTGGCGGTTTCCATCTTGTCTATCTTCAGCTCATAGCTGAGCAGTTTGGGGGTGGGCATCCGCACGGTAATCTTGCTTGCATTGCTGGATACACGAAAATTCTGTTCGTTCACATCCACACCATATTTTGCCAGATAGGGAACAGATACCCATATCGTATTTTCCAGGAACACCTTCTTGAGGTTATCCGTCCAGTCGCCGCTGTTCTCCAGGTTACTGCGTTTAATGCTGGCAACGCCCTGTACTTCCAAGCTGGCCAGTTCTGCAATTTCCCTTACTACTATACTGTTGCTCAATACTTCCTGGCTGGTGGTTCTGCTGCCAAACTGTTTGCCCAGCCAGAAGATCAGGAGCACCAGCAGGGCCAGGATTAAAAGCGTAAAAAATCGTTTCATGTTTTAAAGTTTGAGATTTGAGTTTTGAAGTTTGAGGTATATTAGAAGCTGGAGGCTTGACTTAGCGTCTGGTTACTAATGATGCACCAGTAACCTTCAACAAACTTCAACCTCGAACCTCAAACTTTTACTCCTCTCTCGTGAGCGCCCCGATAATTTCCTTGTGTTGAGGGTACTGTGCCTGCAGTTTTTTACGCTGGGCCAGTTCAAAGTCTTCAAAATCAAAGCCAGGCGCCACAGTACAGCCAGCCAGTGTAAAGCCGCCGGGCACATCTACACGGGCGGCAAACCAGTTGCCTGCCGTGATCACCACCTGCAGCTGTTCTCCCAGGTGCAGGTTACGACCCAGTTTATGAACGTGCAGGCGGCCTGTACTGTCTAGTTCGTATATACTTAAAGGTTCGCCATCATAAAAATGCCATATCTCGTCAGCCGCTATACGGTGAAAAGCGGAAAAGTCGCCATATTCCAGCAGGAAATAAATGCAGGTGGATGCATGCCGGTTGCCTTTCATGCCGGGTGGCAGGGTAGACTTGTGGAGGATCCAGGCTGACCGGTAGGTTTCACGGAAAGCGCCTCCTTCCACATGGGTGGTCAGCTGCAATTGTTCCCGCCAGTAGTCGGCTGTTCTTAAGGTAGTGATCATGGGTTATGGATGTGTTTGTTTATAAACATCAGGATAGTGTATCTGCATAAATCTTTCCGGGTGGGACAGCGGAGTAAAGCCAAACTGTGCATACAGCCCGTGAGCATCTGCTGTAGCCAGCATCCATCTGCGCAGCCCCTGCAGTTCAGGATGCGCCACAATGGTCTTCATGAGCCATTTGGACAAGCCTTTTCCGCGGTAGGATGGCAGGATAAATACATCTGCCAGGTAGGCAAAGGTGGTATAATCGGTGATAATGCGGGCAAATCCTGCCTGCTGCTGCTCGTGGTAAAGGCCAAAACATAAGGAGTGCCGTAATGACCGTTCTACTGTGCTGCGTGGAATACCTTTGGCCCAGTATGTATCGCTCAGAAAAGAATGAATAAGGTCCAGGTCCAGCTTATCACTGTCTGTACTGATCAAATATTCGCCTGATTGTACCTGCATGATTTCCATGAGATGCTATTTGGCGGCAAAATAGCGAAATGTTTGCTATCAAGCTACTGCCACCCCTGCGTCCGTTGACGGCATCTGCGCTACTGCGCCGCTGGTGCCGGAGGGCATAAAGAAAGAAGGTGTCTGACCATTAAAGTATACATAATCCTGCCGCAGCACCGCTTCGTTGTAGTACTGCCCGTTGCCTGTAAGCGGCTGCCACTGCGGCATGGCTATCTGCTGCATAACGCGCATCGATTTTTTGAAGCGCAGCATGCTGGCGTACAGCTTAGGTGGCAATCCCACCACTTCCATGAACATTCTTTCCAGTGTAGGCCGCGATAACCTGAAGCGGTTGGCCAGGTGCGCTATATTTACATGGCCGTGCTGCTGCTGCAGGTAATCGGCCACTTTTTCTACTGCCTGTTTATTGTAATTCTGTTGCTGCATCGCTGCCTGCAAAGCCTGATCCAGCAGCGCGGGCACCTGCCCGGCATCTGCCGTGCGCAAATGTGCCGTCAGCATTTCCCAGCTGTCATTCCCGGTTTTAGCCAGGTTACGGAAGTAATTACTGATGGCGTGCATATTAAGGCCCAGCAAGCGGTGGCCGCCGTAGGCATTCAGTTGTACCACCACCATTTTCACAGGGCCTTTCACTTTAAGCTGGCTGGAGCAGGTAAAATGACCTATCACCGATGCCTCCGGCAGCTGGAAGGCGGCATGATGGCAAGGCTGACAGCTCACTTCTCCCTCCTGGAGAAATACCATATACTGATCTCCCAGTGATAACAGGCTTTGCGGCAATGTGATCACCCCCGTAGTATCATCATGCCAGTAGTAATAATGTTTTACATAAGGATGCAAGTTGGCTGCAGGACGGTAGATATGGAAATTCATAGGAAAAAAGTGTTGTGGTTCTGAATTTGTTCCCTGTACTCCCTCATTCTCGTTGGCTACGTAAATATAGTGAAAATGTATTATATACAGAAAGGAATTTATCTGCGCCAATTTTGGCTTAATTCTGAATGGATTAGGAGCTGATACTGTTAAAACGGCGCAGCCGGAAAATGACGAGCGCCGCATGCTGAACAAGCGGCGCTCTTTTATCTTGTGACAGGGGTAAAAATATTACTTACCGGCCGGTGTCCCAGCCCCAGTTGATGCCTTTTTCTGTGGCGGGGACCCCGCGTTCCAGCCATTGGGGAGCGGGTGCGCCTTTCAGGAAGTGGTCAAAGAACTGTTGTTCCCTGCGTTGTATGTCTTTGCGGTTCTGCCTTTGAACCAGGTTATGCGCTTCGTTGTTATAGTTCAGCATCCACACCGGTTTGCCCAGGCGGCGAAGGCCGGTGAACAGTTCAATACCCTGGTACCAGGGCACGGCCCCGTCTGCGTCATTGGCCATAATAGCCAGGGGGGTGTTCACCTTTGGCAGGTGGAATAACGGCGAGTTCTCAATATACAGTTCGGGCTTTTCCCAAAGGGTGCCGCCAATACGGCTTTGGGTATGCTCGTATTGAAACTGGCGGTTCATGCCGCTTTCCCAGCGGATACCCCCGTAGGCGCTGGTCATGTTGGCCACGGGCGCTCCCGCCCATGCGGCTTTGAACAGGTTGGTCCGGGTGATGAGGTAGGCCACCTGGTAACCGCCCCAGCTTTGTCCCTGAATACCGATGTTGGTACTGTCTACCCAGCTGTGTTTTGCAAGCGCCCGTGCGCCGCTTACAATATAGTTATAGGCGCTGTTGCCCGGATAGCCGTTATCATAGCTGATATCCGGTGCAAAAACCAGGTAACCGCGGCTTACAAAGAAGGGAATGTTCAGCCTGGAAGGTGTAGGCGCGGGCGGCTGGTAATTGTACAAAAGGTCTGTCAGTTTCTCATAGAAGTAGATGATCATCGGGTACTGCTGTGTGCTGTCAAAGTTTTCGGGTTTATACAAAATGCCTTCTGCAGGCTTGCCGTTATAGGCCGTCCATTTGAACAGCGATGCCGTACCCCAGTTGTAGTTTTGCTGCTGCGGATTGATATGGCTTATCTGCATGGCTTTATCAAAAGTGGGTATTTTCCCGGACAAGACGGCGGTATACACATCCGGCGACTGCTGGTAATTGCTCTTATTAAAAAGATAGCGGTCTGCCTGTTTAGCCTTTGCCAGGAACTGGTATGCGTAAGGCCCCATTGCCAGTTGCTGCAGCGGAGCTTTCCCGCCTTTTATAATATAAAATCCATTGTATTTGCTTTGCTCATTGTATGCGCTGAAGTGCAAATCCTGCCCGTTTTTAATAAAGCGCTCATCTTCATCCAGCTTCAGGTAGCGAAAGCGGGTCTTGTCCCTTCGGCCAATACCGGTAAGGTTCCTGGGCGTTGCAACGCCTGCGGGATCTGCTTCCCATACATCATAGCGGTCATACAGCAGTATGCGGCGGTCGTCCTGCAGCCAGCCTGCCCTGCCGTAGTCATAGGGTGCATCCGGATGATCATCTTCCTCGTCAAACATGGCGGTAGGTATGGCGGCGCTGATATTGCGGATGGCGCCACCGGCGCATTCATAACTGAACCAGTGCCGGGCCGCCATATCGTACCAGTACAGATAATTGCCTTTGGGAGAGATGTAGAAGGTGCCATCCAGTTTTTCCTTCACCAGCCGGCGGCTACCGTCTTTTACATTGATCAGCCAGGCGCTTTTCAGTGTGCGGCCGGTCCACTGCAGGGGAACACGCTGACCTTTGTCCGTATAGCCCAACGCGTAGTCGCTGTTCCCTTCATTGGCGGTGAGCACGTTTTCAAGATCGGTATCGCCCAGTTGTACCACCCGGCGGGTGTCTGGGTAGTATACGGCCAGGTAGCTTTTTTTCAGGTCCCTGTTGAGGTTTTTCAGCTGCATGGGCTGCAGGTAATCGTCCTGGTAATGCCAGATGTCCAGTTTTGCTACTTCGAAGTCTACGATGGTAGTATCTTTTGGCGGACGAACCGGCGCGGTGCCAAAGAACAAGCGCTGACCGTTATTGCTGAAATAAAGCCTGCTGGTATCTGCTACGCCCCATTTTTCCGGTATGCCGGGCGTATTTCTATCGGCCGCAATGGCGCCGCTATCCTGGCCTGGGCGGTAGTAGTACAATTGGTAGCTATGTTGCAGGGCTTTGGCGCTGTCACGGGTACTGATCCAGGCGGCCTGCAGGCCTTCCTCATCAAAAGTGAAGGCCTTCCGCTGTGCGGCGCCGCGGCTCAGGGTATCTGCACGGCGGGCGGCAATGTCCCATAACAGTACGGCTGCTTTGGCCAGGCTGTCTTTTTTGGAAGCCGTGGTGGCTGCCAGCAGCTTGTTCCCGGGTTTGCTGAAAGCATATTCCACTACATGATGGATGGTATCTTCCCGGCCTGTTTCGAGCTGGCGGATCACGAGCGGTGCACCACCGGTGCTGTCTTTATCTGAAGGCCCTTTTTCCAGCAGGTAGGCCAGCGTACCGCTGCCTTTCTCCGGCGTTTTAAATGATTTTACCAGGGGTGTTTTCCATACCTGCCATTTGTCCAGTGCAACAATGCCCAGTGAATCTTTGGGCATTTCTGCGGCTTTTTTCTTTTTGATCTTTGCCTGCCGGGTATCTTTGAAGAAGGGGTCTATCGCAAACACCACAAAGCGCGAGTCTTCCGTGATCACAGCACTGTTGCCGCGGGGTATTTCCAGGCTGCGCTGTGTGCCGGGATGATATATCAACAGGCGGCCATCGCCTTCCTGCAGGCTGACGGTATAAACGATCCATTGTCCGTTGTTGCTGACAGCCTTGCTGCTGACGCTTTCCCAGGTGTCATATACACTGTGGTCTAATGGTGGTTTAGCATTTTGCTGTGCATAACTGAAAAGGGGCAGTCCCAGGAAGGCTGCCCATAGTGCTGTGGTTCTCATGTAGGCTAAGTTACAAAATCCAAATTCCAAATACCAACATCCAAAGCCTGAAAAACAGCTGTTCCTGCTAAAGGCAAGCAACTAAAGGCAACCAATTTTTGAGAAGCAACTGCCCCCTTTGGAATTTTGGATTTTGGTATTTGGTATTTGGATTTTGGTATTTGGCTTTGGTATTACTGCCATCCCGGGTTCTGCTCCAGTTCCCCATTCGGGTAGAGGGCTATCTGCCCGGTGGGTATGGGAGACAGGTAATGTTTCGGATCAATGAAGGTGCGTTTGGTGCTTGCGCTGTAAGGCATAATATAGCCGTCGGCATTGCGCAGCACTTTACCATTGTCCGGTACTTTGGCGCCCAGGAAGATGTCGGGGTTCTGCTGGCTGTCCATATAGCGGCCTTTTTTCCAGCGCATCAGGTCCTGGTAGCGGAAGCCGTCCATCATCAGTTCTACTCTTCTTTCGCGGCGTATTTCCCATACCAGGGAAGTGATGTCTGCATCTTTCTTTGGGTCTGTGTACGGGGTACCGTTCACGGCTACACCCTGTACGCCGTTCAGTTGCAGATGAGGCATACCCGCTCTGTCGCGCAGCTTGTTAATGGAATTATCAAGATCTGCCTGGGTGATGGGGGTGCCCAGCTGATCCAGTTCTGCGCAGGCTTCTGCATAGTTCAGGTATACTTCCGCCAGCCAGAAAAGGGGCGCATCCGTATCATTGTAGGGAGAGCGCTCATTGGCAATTTTAGGCTGCAGGTATTTGGAAGGACGGTAGCCGGTGCTGGAGCTCAGGCCGTTCACGAGTGAGCCGTTGTAACAAAGGAAGGTATCTACGGTAATGAGCATACGTTTGTCACGGTTGGCACGTAGGTTTTGGATACCATCGTCACCCATGTACCTGGGAGAAAGGGAAATGGGCAGGCCATCATCACAGAGATAGGCGTCTACTGCCGATTTTGTTAAACCTCTCATCTGCGTGGTGCCGGTGAGAAAGCCTACTACAGAATGGGTAAGGATGCCCGGCACATATCTTTTGAAAAGCAACACTTCCTTTGCCGCCGGTCCGCCGGAAAGATCAATGGTATTGAACACAGCCTGGTAATCTTCAGACAGCACGTATCCTGCAGTAAAAAGTTTGCCGGCTGCATCCTTTGCCGCCAGCAGGAATTTATCTGCGCCTGTCAGCCCCAGCTCAGTATGATATTTACGGTAGGTGCCTTCGTAGAGGCCTATACGTGATTTCAGTGCCAATGCCACATTGTTGTTTACCGTATTGGAGTTATCGTTGGTTCGCAGGTTGGCGGCGGCAAAATCAATGTCTGCCAGTATGCTGTCCATCACCAGCACCCGGGAGTCGCGCGGTTTATAGATCTCGCCGGTTTCTGAAATATCCATGGAGCGGCCTATCCAGGGTACATCGCCATAAGCCTGCACCAGTTGAAAATAGCGGAAGGCGCGGAAGAAGCGGGCGATGCCTTTCCAGTGGTTCTTTGCTTCGTCGGGTATAGGCGCGTGGTCTATACGCTCCAGCATGATGTTGGCCTTGCGGATGTATTTCCAGTCCCATTCGCTGGAAGATGCAGGTGCTGAAACGGCGTAGTTGGCAAAGGTGGGCGCTGCCTGATCGTCTGTAAAGGAAGTGAAGTAGAAGTCGCCGGTGCCTGAGCCATTACCAAAGCCGGTGAACATGTTGTAGTACTCCCAGCTGTAGGTCCGGATCTTGTCTTCGGAGGTCCAGAAATCCGTATCATCAAAGGTGTCCGGCAAACCTTTATCTATAAACTTTGTACAACCGGTCACTGCAAAATACAGCAGGGCGGGAAGTATATATAGTATTGTCTTTTTCATCTGTCAATGATTTTAATGCGGTTAGAAGATCACTTGTAAGCCAAAAGAGTAGCTGCGCTGAAAGGGGAAGGTGCGCCCGATAAAATCTGATTCACCGGTGGTGATCTCAGGATCCAGCGGGATGCCTACATGTGAGATAATGTCCGCGATATTCTGACCGCTTACGTATACACGCAGTTTCTGCAGGTGTATGCGTTTCAGCAGTTCCGGTGAGAAGCTGTAGCCAAGTGTCAGGTTCTTCAGTCGCAGATAGGCGAGGTTCAGCAGGTATTTGCTTTGCGGGTAAAAGTTATTGCCGCCGTTTTGCAAACCGGATATCTTACCGGTGGCGTTGCCTGCGTATGGGCGGGGATACTTTGCGTTAGTATTGTCTTCTGTCCAGTAATCCAGCTGGTGGTCATACAGGATATCCGATCCCCTGTACAGGGGAAGCGCTACATCGCCCCATCCCCAAAGCTCGCGTTTACCAACACCCTGGAAGAAAATGTCGAGGTCAAAGTTTTTCCAGCTGCCGCCTATACGAAAACTGTATTGGTAACGCGGCAGGCTATTACCGATCACCTTCAGGTCGCCATGATCCAGCGCACTTGCCTTACCACCGTTGATCACGCTGTCGCCGTTCAGGTCCTTGTATTTAACATCACCGGGACCGTATACAAAGTTACCGTTCGCCAGGGCTTTCTGATCGGGAACAGACGCTTTATCGTCCATATCATCATCCGTGGTGAAATAGCGGTCTGTTTCAAAGCCCCATATTTCTCCGATGGTTTTGCCCGTATAGTTCTGGTTCAGCAGCATGGAAGGATTATCCCATTTGGTGATGGTAGATTTGCTGTCGGCCAGTGTCGCAATGCCATATACCGCCAGATCGGGCGTGATATTATAGCTACCGTCTATACTGATCTCCCAGCCGCGTGTGCGCATGTCGCCATCGTTCACTCTTGGGGCGGTGGTACCGAAGGTAGCGCCTACACCCTTGTTGGTAAGCATACCGGTGGTGTTGCGTTCAAACCAGTCTATGGTAAGGCCTATACGGTTGTTGAACAGGCTGATGTCTGTGCCCACGTTGAGCATCTTAATCTTTTCCCAGGTGAGGGATTGTGCTACTGCCGACGGCGCCCCGATGCCCGGTGCGATCATGTTATCCGGTGTAACCCAGTACATATTCCCTACTACCGGCATCTGGGGAATAAAATATTTACCGCCAACATCCTGGTTACCCAGTGTACCGTAAGAAGCGCGTAGCTTCATATCGCTGAGGGTGCGTTTGAAACTTTGCATGAAAGGCTCTTCTGTAACGCGGTAACCTACGGAGCCGGAGGGGAAGAATGCCCATTTATCATTATTGGGAAAGGCGGAGGAACCATCGTAACGGCCGTTCAGCTCCAGCATCCATTTATCTTTGTAGGTATAGTTGATCCTGGAAAAATAGCCTGCATAAGCGTCATTCAGGTGGCTGCCGCTTACGGTTTTGGCGCCGGTAGCCAGATCCAGCTCACCTTTGGTAGGATCCAGCAATCCAAGACTGTTAGCGGTGAAATTAAGGGACTCGTTTTCTTCGGCATTGATACCTGCCATTAATTTGATCTTATGCTTACCCGGAAGTGTTCTTTCATAGGTAGCATATGCATTCAGCGTATTGACCTTGTACCTTCCGTTGCCGTATTCCACGTCATTCTGAGAAGCGCTGGCAATATTTGCAAGGTTGCCATTTCCCCAGAAATCCCATGCCATAATGGGGCCGCCCACTTCGTGACGCAGCGAGTTATCACGGCCGATGGTATAATCAGCCCGTATATTCAGATGCTTGTTTATTTTGATGGTGGCGCCTAAGTCTATACGCTGGTAAATACCCTGCACCGAGTTTGTCTGCGCTCCCGCCAGGTAGGCCGGTACGTGGCGGAAGTAGTTACCCTGGTAAGTACCGTAAGGGAAATAGGAGCCCCATCGCATCATATAATACCAGTAGGCCTGGTAATTATAAGGAGACTCATATTCAAAATTGCGGTACAGCATACGGGCCCTTACATCCAGCCATTTGGTAACGGAGGCGTCCAGGCCGCCGATAATGTTATACTTCTTCAGGTTTTCAGGATTCATTTTCATGATGCCGCCCTGCTGGCTGTAACCTGCAGAAAGGTAGTAGCCGATCTTTTCGCTGCCGCCCTGTATCTTGATGTCGTGGATCTGCTGCGGCGTCCACTTTTTCAGCATCATATCCTTCACGTCCCATACGCGGTAGAAGTACAGGCGTCCGTCTGCATTCTTTTCAAAATCCTCTCCCAATACCATTTCGTTGCTGGTGCGGTTATTGGCATAGTTCTTTTGCCAGTTGGCAATGCCGTCTCGGAGGGTAGCCAGTTTCATGCCGAACAGCTCAGGATCGGTAACGCCTGAACGCTGTGCGCCTTCGATAATACCGGTCAGCTCTTTTACCGGATCTGCATAGTCGGGCAGTTTGGTATAAGTGTTCCATGAGAAGTTGTTGGAATAGCTGACGGTGGTCCGCATGTTCCGTGAGCCTGATTTTGTTTTGATCAGCACTACCCCGAATGCGGCACGCGCCCCGTAGATGGAGGCGGAGGCGGCATCTTTCAATACGGATACGCTTTCTATATCGCTGGGGTTGATGAGGGTGAGATCACTGGTTTCCACGTTGTCTACCAGTATTAAAGGGCGGCTGCTGCCGTTCACGGAGCCGATGCCGCGGATATTGATGGCAGGTCCTGTGGTAAGACCGCCGTTGCCGTAGGTGATGGTAAGTCCGGGTACCACACCCTGCAGGGCTTTACTGGGGTCTGTAAGCGGACGGTTCGTGAAAGTTTTGTTCACATCCACGGTGGTAACGGCGCCGGTGAGATGCACCTTTCGCTGGGTGCCGTAGCCTACGGCCACAAACTCTTCGAGGGAGCGCCCGTCTGTTTCCAGCTGTACGTCATAGTTGCCGGAACCGTTCAGGATGATGGTTTGCGTTTTGTACCCGATGAAGGACACCTGCAGTGAAGCGGTGCCAGGCGGCGCCTGGAGGGTAAATTGTCCCTTTTCGTCGGTAACGGTGCCATGTGTTTTGTCTACCGAAACAGTAGCGCCGATAATGGCCTGCCGGGTGCCTTTGTCAAAGACGGTCCCGCTGATCTTTTGTCCCCATGCACAGGTGACCAGCCCGCATAATAATGCGAGCAAAGAAAGGATTTTGCGTGTCTGCATACAGTTAGATTTTGGTTCTTGAAATAACAAGTTGCATATATGAAATCATTATCCCCGGGTTTGCATGCATAGGACGATCCCGCGCTACGGTTATAGCGGGCTGCGTACAGTACAGCATGTTATTGTTCACTGCCTATATGTTACAGCAGGCGAATGATGCGTGCGTTACAATAAAAAATTATGGAGCTTACTGGAGGTATAGCTACATAGTACGTATAGGTTCAATTACTCTCTACTCCTGAAAATTAGCAAATGTTTGCCAGAAAGTATAAATTAATTCATTGTTACCGGCGGTGCAACCTGATCACGCGCATCATTTGCAGCACTACTGATAATACAATGCAGAAAAGGCCTGCATAAAACGAAAGGTTGAGGTATTTGTTTTCCTGGAAAAGGAGAAAGGCCAGCAGTATGCTGTACACCGGCTCCAGGTTGAAGCAGAGGTTGACGGTGAAGGCGGAGATCTTTTTCAGCGCATTCAGGTTCAGCGCATAGAGCCAGATGGTACAGGCCCACGAAAGCGCCAGCAGGTAAACCGTATCTTTCCAGGAGGGGAGAAGGGACACCACCGGAAAAGCGCGCAGGTAGAAAGGCAGTATTGCACTCACACACAAGGTTCCCATCAGCAGCTCATAAAAACCAACGGTATAAGTATCAAAACGTTGCAGCAGCCTTTTGTTGAATACGGTGAACAGGGCGGCAAACATGGAAGATATAATACCCAGTATAATACCGGTGCGGTATTGCGTGTCAAAATGGAAAATGAGCAGTATGCCGCAAAGGGTGAGCAGGCTAAGGAGCACGTCCACTACTTCAAACCTGCGCCGGTTGATCAGCGGGTCAAAGATGGCGGTGAACAGGCTGGTGAGCGAAAAACAGATCACGCCGATGGATACGTTGGCATATTTGATGCTGCCGTAGAAAAAGATCCAGTGCAGGCCAATGATCAGGCCATTAGCGCCAATGTTCAATACATCGCGGACAGGCAGCTTTCTGAGCATGCCGCGCCACAGGAATAACAGGTATAATGTAACAGCGGAGATGAGTAAACGGTACCAGGTAAGCAATCCCTCATTCAGCGTGATCAGCTTTCCAAGGATGCCGGTAAAGCCGGCCAGGAAAACGGAGAGATGGAGTTGGAGGAATGCTTTTTTCAAACTTATCTATGTCTTTTTTCGTACCGGCGGAAAAGGCTTTGCAGTTGAATTTTCAGTACGCCCAGTATACCTTCTTTCACAATGCCCCTGCTCATTTTGGAATAGCCTTCCTTGCGGTCTTTGAAGGTGATGGGTACTTCTTTTATTTTAAAGCCCAGTTTCCAGGCGGTAAATTTCATTTCTATCTGGAACGCATATCCCACAAACTGGATAGCGTCAAATTTAATGGCTTCCAGTACGGAGCGGTGATAGCAGACAAAACCGGCTGTAGCGTCTCGTACAGGCATCCAGGTAATGATGCCCACATAGATGGAAGCGCCGTAAGAGAGCACGGCACGGTCCCAGGGCCAGTTCTCGGTGCGGCCGCCCTTTACGTAGCGGGATCCTACGGACATATCTGCTCCGCCCACTGCGCAGGCCTCATACAGGCGTATCAGGTCTGCCGGGTTATGGGAGAAATCGGCGTCCATCTCAAAAATATAATCGTAATTCCTGGCTATTGCCCAGCGAAAGCCGTGTATATACGCAGTACCCAGCCCCTGTTTGCCGCTCCTTTCTTCCAGGAACAGTTCTCCGGGGTGTTGTTGCTGCAAGCTTTTCACGATGTTAGCCGTTCCGTCCGGCGATCCATCGTCTATGATAAGCACATGAAACCCCTGCTGCAAGGAAAACACAGCGTCAATGATCTTGCGGATATTATCCTTCTCATTGTACGTAGGTATTATGACAAGCTTTTCCAATCAGCGAACATTATTTTGGACTGCGAAAATAGTGTAATCAGGGCGCAAGATAGGATGTTCCTAAAAAATATTACATTTTTTTTAACATCATACTATGATAAATTTCTGTTAGTTTTTGTTTGGTGTTCAGCGGAAAATCAGCTTTCATCATCCAGTCGTAATACTGGGGTTCTATTTTCAGCACTTCACGTACCGGGCGGCCTTTATATTTACCGAAATTGAACACTTCCTTACCGCCCTGCATCACCATACGGCGGGCAAAGTCAATATATTCTTCTTCGCGGGTAAAATCAGCCAGGCCTTCTACATCGGCCCGCAGGGTATCGTACCTGTTCAGCTGGGCCTCCAGTATCTCGTAGGTGGCCAGCGCATCGGCTTCCGCGCTGTGTGCATTCTCCAATTGTTTGTCGCAATAGAATTTATAAGCGGCGCTCAGCGTGCGTTTTTCCATCAGGTGAAAGATCTTCTGTACGTCGATGAATTTGCGGTTGGATACATCAAACTCGAGCCCTGCCCGTAAGAATTCTTCCACCAGCATGGGAATATCAAAGCGGTTGGAGTTATAGCCTGCTATATCACAGTTATCCAGGAACTGGCGCATTTCGTTCGCCATCTGTTTAAAGGTCTGGCAATCTTTTACGTGCTCATCTGTAATACCATGTATAGCGGTAGAAGAAGCGGGGATCTGCATTTCTGGGTTAACACGTTTCACCTTTGATTGCGTGGTCCTGTCCGGGAACACTTTCACGATCGCGATCTCAATGATCCTGTCTGTTGCTACATTGGTGCCGGTGGTTTCCAGGTCAATAACGGCCAGGGGCCTGTTGAGTTGTAAAGTGGGCATTTTTAAAGTTTGAAAGATTGTTTGAAGTTTGAGGTTTGAGGTTTGAAGTTCGTTTAGATGTTAGTGGTCAAAAATTAGTGTATGCCACTGCTGTTGAACCTGTAACATCTAAACGAACTTCAAACCTCAAACATTCCACCTCAAACTACTTTATTGTTAGATATTTTTTTAACGAATTTACATCCAATCCTTCATAGTCGCCAGAGCTCATCATCAACAAATTAGTGTTGATATAGTGCTGTACGTCCAGGAAGTTTTCAAGTTGAGCGCGTTTATTGAACACGTGCAGGTCATTCCTCCCAAATCCCTTCATGATCTGCTGCGGGTCCAGATCAGGCATCCGCTTTATTTCCAGTGCGTGCCGGCTGTAAAATACCACTGCCTCGTCTGCAGCCTCCATAGCGTCTTTGTACTGGCTCATAAAGCCGGCATTCAGGCTGCTGTAGGTGTGCAGTTCCAGTACGGCGATCAGCTTCCGCTCCGGTTGCTGTTGTTTCAGGGCCTGGATGGTGGCCTTTACCTTGGAGGGCGCATGTGCAAAGTCGCGGTAAATGGCGCAGTGTGCATTCCGTCCTACCAGTTCCAGGCGTTTGGCGGCCCCTTTAAAGCTGGCTATCGCTTCCAGGAACTCCTCATCCCCGATGCCCAGTTCATTACACACCAGTTTGGCGGCATGCATATTCAGGAGGTTATGAGCGCCGAACACCTGCAGGTCTGCAAAGCCTTCATCAAAATACACCCGGGTAATGCCGTCTTTGATGATATTGATAGGCAGGTTGTAGGGCACCAGTTTCAGATGGGCGCCTTCCTTTGCCACCAGCCTGCGCAGCTCTTCATCTGCATTGTTATAGATCAGGGTACTGCCTGCCTCCATCTGCCGGATGAAGATGGCAAACTGTTCCAGGTAGATATCGAAAGTGGGAAATACGTTTATATGGTCCCAGGCTATACCGGTGAGCACGGCAATATGGGGATGGAGAAAATGGAATTTAGGGCGTTTTTCCACGACAGAGGCCGGGTACTCATCGGCTTCGCATATAATAAGCGGAGCGGAAGTTACGTTTACGGATTGGGCAAAGCCTTCCAGGCGGGCACCCACGAGGTAGTCAAAAGCACGCTGCCGGGCCTGCAGTACATGCATGATCATGGCGGTGGTAGTGGTTTTACCGTGGCTGCCGCCAATGGCCACGCGGGTTTTGTGCAGGCTTTCCTGGTAAATGTATTCCGGGAAGGAATAGATCTTCAGTCCCAGCTCCTGTGCACGTACCAGTTCCGGGTTATCTGCCCGGGCATGCATGCCGAGGATCACGGCATCCAGGTCGGGGGTGATACGGGAGGCATCCCAGCCGATTGAACCGGGTAAAATGCCTACCTTTGCGAGGTTACTGAGCGCGGGCTCATAAATTTCATCGTCACTGCCGCTAACCTGGTACCCTTTATGGTATAATGCAATGGCAAGCTGGTGCATAACACTGCCGCCAATAGCAATAAAGTGAACTTTCATAATAGTCAGGAGAAAGGTCTGAAGGTGATATTTTGTTTTCTTTTAATATATTTTTTATATTTGCAAAGTAACGTTACAAAGCACGATTAAACAAAGAGATTATTTATTCCCTATGAATTTTCAATTATTATCTAAATTTCCAGTCATGACTGCTCGTTTTAAAATGTTGGGCGTTGCCGGCCTTGTTTGTATCTTTGCGGTTTTATTCACATCGTGTGCAACGCATTCGAAACTGGGATGCCCGATGAAGATCTCTAAATCGGCTCCCGCGCAAAAAGCGAAGGAGTGTTAAATGAATTGGATCACGCTGGATAGCGAATCGCAACTGGAAGAAATCAGGACAGTATCGGCACAAGAGCCCGTTGTTATTTTTAAGCACAGTACCCGCTGTGCTGTCAGCGCTATGGTAAAGGCACGCCTTGAGCGTGACGGCGCCCCGCAGGGACTAAACTTCTATTATCTCGATCTGATCAGGCATCGTTCCATCTCCAACAGGATTGCTGATGAGTACGCGGTTGAGCATGAATCGCCGCAGGTATTGCTTATCCGTAATGGAGCATGTGTGTACGATCAAAGCCACAGCGGCATTTCAATGGATGAACTGAGAGAACAGCTATTAGCTGTTGGCTCCTGATTGTCAGCTGCTAGCTATTAGCTACCAGCTGCCAGCTCGCATTAAAGCAAATGTCAACAGCTAACAGCCAATAGCTAACGGCTAATTACACCTACTGCCCCAAGTACTTCTTTGCCAAGCGGAGATACTGCCGGGCCGAAATAGTGTGTCAGCATCCCGTCACTGTTTACCAGGTATTTGCTGAAATTCCATTCAGGCTGCTGGTGATTCCAGCCATTAAGACCCGGGTCTGTAAGCCAGCGGAAGATGTTGTTCTGCTGCGGACCTTTCAATACACTGCTCTTGGCTGCCAGCGTAAAGGTGACCCCAAAGTTCAGCTGGCAGAAACGGGCAATATCTGCATCATCTCCTTTTTCCTGTTCCTTAAAATCATTTGCCGGAAACCCGATGATCACCAGTTGGGGAAAGCGTTCGTGGAGCTCCTGCAGCTCGGCATACTGCGCCGTATAGCCGCAATCAGAGGCGGTGTTCACCAGCAGGAGGTGCCTGCCGCTGAATTGACTCATGGGTATCATATCGCCTTTATTGCTCACCATGGTGAGGGTGGAAAAGGCCACCCGCGGCTTTTGTTCCTGCCTGTTTTGCAGTATGCGGCCCTTTTTGCCTAATGTGCGCGCAAAGCGCATGATCAACGGATAGAACTTTTGTAGAAAAGATTGTCTGCCTGTCATAAGTCAAATTTCCTAAGTTTGCACTACATATACAAAATAATGAAGCATCGTATAGTAGTGGCTGTTACTGGCGCCAGCGGTTCCATATATGCCCGGCAACTGCTGGGCAAGCTGCAGGCAGCGGCCGTACAGATTGACACCGTGGCCGTGGTGATGACAGAGAACGCCAAAACGGTGTGGGAAACAGAGCTGGAAGACAGGAGCTATGAGCAGCTGCCTTTCCGCTTCTACAGCCAGCAGGATTTCCATGCACCTTTTGCCAGCGGCTCCGGCCAGTTCAACACCATGATCATTTGTCCCTGCTCTATGGGAACCCTGGGCCGCATTGCTACCGGTGTTTCAAACGACCTGATCACCCGCGCCGCCGATGTGGTGCTGAAAGAACGCCGCAAACTGATCTGCGTAGTAAGGGAAACGCCCTACAACCTGATGCACCTGCGCAATATGCTTACCCTTACGGAAGCCGGTGGTATCATCTGCCCGGCAACTCCTTCTTTTTACAGCAAGCCCGCCAGCCTGGAGGCGGTAGCAGCCACCGTAACAGATCGGGTACTGGACCTGGCGGGAATTGAACAGGATACGTACCGTTGGGGGGACCAGATAGTTTAATAGTAACTTATAATATGCATATCGTCATTATAAACGGACCTAATCTCAACCTGCTGGGTAAACGCGAGCCAGGTATCTATGGCAGTGAATCATTTGAAGATTATTTCGCCGCACTGCAAAAGCAATTTCCCGCAGTTCAGTTCACCTATTTCCAAAGCAACGTGGAAGGAGAGATCATCAATCAGCTGCATGAGCAGGGCTTTTCAGCAGATGGTATCCTGTTGAATGCAGGTGGCTACACCCATACCTCCGTTGCTATCCGCGATGCCATCGCCGCCATTAAAACCCCCGTGATAGAAATACACATCAGTAACGTATATGCCCGCGAGGAGTTCAGGCACACTTCCCTGATCGCCCCCAAATGTGCAGGCAGCATTTGTGGCCTGGGTATGAAAGGGTATGCTTTAGGGGTGCAGTACTTTCTGGGCGGCAATGGGAGTGGTGTGGGGTTAATTGGTAGGGACAAATGAATAATTAATAATTAGCAATTGCTGAAGAACCCCTATAAAGTGCTAAGACCGTATTGGTGCCGGCATTATTAATTATTAATTATTCATTCGGTATTAATTCTCAGCAGGCTTCTGCTGTAGCTTTTTCGTCTTTAAACGCCTCCCTGGCTTTGAGGCCCAGCAGTTCGAACATCATGTGGTCCTGTTCAAAGGAGGGGTTGTCTGTGGTCAGCAGCTTTTCACCGGTAAAGATGGAGTTGGCGCCGGCCATAAAGCACATGGCTTGTTCGGAGATGCTCATTTCCGCACGTCCGGCGCTGAGGCGTACCATAGCGCCCGGCATCAGTATGCGGGTGGTGGCGATCATGCGTACCATATCCCAGAATTCAACCTTGGGCATATGCTCCAGGGGGGTGCCTTTTACGCGGGTCAGGGCGTTGATGGGCACAGAATCAGGGTGTTTAGGCAGGGTAGAGAGGGTGTGCAGCATCTTGATGCGGTCTTCATGGCTTTCACCCAGGCCTACGATACCGCCGCAGCATACGCTTACGCCTGCCTTACGTACGTTATCCAGCGTTTTCAGGCGGTCGTCATAGGTGCGGGTGGTAATGATCTCACCGTAATATTCGTCGGAAGTATCCAGGTTGTGGTTATAGGCATATAACCCGGCATCTGCCAGCTTTTTAGCCTGGTCTTCCGTCAGCATGCCCAGTGTGCAGCATACTTCCATTCCCAGCTCGTTCACACCTTTTACCATGTCCAGTACACGGTCAAAGTCGCGGTTATCCCGCACTTCACGCCAGGCGGCGCCCATACAGAAGCGGGTAGAACCGGCTTCGCGGGCTTTGCGGGCATAATCCAGCACTTCGTCCTTTTTCATCAGGCCGTGCACTTTGATGTCGGTATGGTAGCGGGCGGCCTGAGGGCAATATGCGCAATCCTCAGAACAGCCGCCGGTTTTGATAGACAGCAGGGTACAAACCTGTACTTCTGCAGTTGCCTGGTATTGGCGGTGGATGGTAGCTGCACGGTACATCAGTTCCAGCAGCGGTGTATTATAAATTGCCTTTATTTCTTCAATGGTCCAGTCATGACGGATCTGCACATCTTGCATAATGGTAATATTTAATAGGAAGCAAACCTACAAGTTTATATTTCAAATCCCAAATTCCAGGTTCCAAAATCCAGATTCCAAAATCCAGATTCCAGATTCCAAATTCGGAGGACCGGGTTCCAGATTCCGGGTCCAGGCTGTTCATCTTCCCTCCTTTGAAGTTCAGATTTTGGAATCTGGATTATGGAACTTGACGTTCTACAAGTATTGGAAGTTTGTTTTAGGAGTGATATTCAGTAATGTATGATAGATCAGGGAAATGGTATTTTCAATATCGTCCCTTTTCACCATTTCCACGGTGGTGTGCATATAGCGCAGCGGGAGGCTGATAAGGGCGGATGGTGTACCGCCGGCAGTATAGGCAAAGGCATCGGTATCGGTGCCGGTGCTGCGGCTTACGGCGTGGCGCTGGAAGGGAATGTCCTGCTTTTTGGCCGTTTTGATGATCAGGTCACGCAGGATGTTGTGCACGGCAGGACCATAAGTGATGCTGGGGCCGTTGCCACAGCGGATCTCGCCTTCCACGTTCTTGTTGATCATGGGTGTGGTAGAGTCGTGTGTTACGTCTGTAATGATGGCCACGTTGGCGTTAATGCGCTTGGCAATCATTTCTGCGCCCCTTAAACCTACTTCTTCCTGTACGGCGTTCACAATGTACAGGCCAAAAGGCAGCTCCTGCTTGTTCTCTTTCAGCATACGGGCCACTTCCGCGATCATAAAGCCGCCGATGCGGTTGTCTATGGCGCGGCATACAAAATAATCATAGTTCAGTTCTTCAAAGCCGTCTTCAAAGGTAATCACGCAGCCTACATGAATGCCCAGGTCTTCTACTTCTTTCCTGGAGCGGGCCCCGCAATCCAGGAAGATATTGTCTACTTTGGGCTGTGGCTCCTTGCCGTCCGGGTTACGGTTACGGGTATGGATGGCCGGCCAGCCGAACACTGCTTTTACAATACCTTTTTCTGTATGTATGTTCACCCTTTTGGAAGGGGCTATCTGCTGATCAGAGCCGCCGTTGCGGATCACATAGATCAAACCTTCCGGCGAGATATAGTTCACAAACCAGGATATTTCGTCGGCATGTGCCTCTATCACCACTTTAAAGGGTGCTTTCGGGTTGATAATGCCTACTACAGAGCCATAAGGATCCACGATATGCTCGTCAATATAAGGCTTCAGGTATTCCAGCCACAGTTTCTGCCCTTCCTTTTCAAACCCCGTGGGAGAGGGATTGTTCAGGTATGTTTTCAGAAAAGCCAGTGATTCTTTCGTCAGTATGGATTTTTGCTTTTTAGCCATGATCAACGGATTATTATCAGGCAAAAATAGGAAAAGTTCAACGTTTCAAGTTTGAAGTTTGAGGTTTGAAGTTCGTTGAAGGTTACAGGTTCGTGATGTGTGGCGGGACACTAATTAAGCCTCCAACATCTAACGAACCTCAAACTTCAAACTGAGCATCAGGTGTAGTAAGGCTGACAACATCATGAGCCCGTCGAGTACGAAATAGTACATATAGTCGGACCGGTTATAGCGGGCATTGCGTGTAAGCAGGGCAGTGATGATGACGGGAACCAGCAGGGTGGCCACTACCGGGAGGGAGCTGTGCGGCAGAAGTAGCAGCGCTGTGGCTGCGGCCAGCACCAGGGAAAAGTAGTAGATACGGAACAGCTGGTTGGCAGGCAGCCAGGTAATCAGGCTGCGGATGCCTTGTTGTTTGTCTGATTCCACGTCGCGGTAATCAAAGAGAATGCAGATGGCGTAGATCAGGAAGAAGCGGTGCAGGCAAAAATAGATGGCTGCCGGTGTAATGGGCGAGCAGGAGATCAGTACCGGTAATACGGAGGTGACGTACATCCACACAAAGGTGAGGAACACGGTTTTGCCAATGGCGATCTTTCTCAGCCACACAAAGGCTTTCTGCGGCAGTTTGGGCGCTGAGTACAGGAAGGTGAGCACAGCGCCGCCGCTCAGGGGCAGCCAGTGGTGTTTCAACGACCAGGCAAAATACAGCGCGCCTATAGCGCCAATGGCGCAGAGTGCCAGCTGCAGCGTTTTATGCCGGGCGCCCCAGAGGATGCGCTCTGAGGTGGAATAATCTGCCGGTGTAAGGTACCAGTGAAAATTATAGCTGCAGATGGTGGAAAAGAAAGCAAAAGCATAGTAATTAAAATAGTCAGCATAGGATTGACAGTCCCATTGCAGTCCAAGGACCCTGTCTGTCTGCCAGATCATCAGAAAGGCACACAGGGCGATATAGACGGAACTGAAGATGAAGAAGTTAAAAAATGCTCGCATAGTGCATTACAAAGGTATATTACCGTGTTTTTTCCTGGGCATATTTATCACTTTATTCTCGAGCATCTTAAAACCTTTGATGAGCTTTATGCGGGTCTGATCAGGCATGATCACTTCGTCAATATATCCTTTTTCTGCTGCCAGGTATGGGTTGGCAAACCGTTCAGTATATTCTGCCACCAGTTCATTCATACGCGCCTCCGGATCGGGGGCGGTCTCTATTTCTTTTTTGAAGATGATCTCTACGGCGCCTTTCGGGCCCATTACGGCTATCTCCGCCTGCGGGAATGCGAAGTTCAGGTCGGCCCCGATGTGTTTGGAATTCATAACGCAGTAAGCGCCACCGTAAGCCTTACGGGTGGTTACCGTGATCTTGGGTACGGTAGCCTCGCTCAGGGCATACAGCAGTTTGGCTCCGTTGGTGATGATGGCGTTCCACTCCTGGTCTGTACCGGGTAAAAAACCCGGTACGTCTACCAGCACCAGCAAAGGAATATTGAAAGCATCGCAGAAGCGGGTAAAACGGGCGCCTTTAACGGAGGCGTGTATATCCAGTACGCCGGCCAGGTGTGCGGGCTGGTTGGCTACAATACCAATGCTGCGGCCGGCAATGAGGGCAAACCCTACAATGATGTTCTCTGCAAAATCCTTGTGTACCTCAAAGAAGCTCCCGGCATCCACGATCTGTTCGATCACTTCCTTCATATCATACGGCTGGTTGGGATGCAGGGGGATGATCGTGTTCAGCGGCTCGCGTTGCTCATTGACGGGCTCATAGGGATATACCGGCGCATTTTCTTCACAGTTTTGCGGTATATAAGTGAGCAGCCGTTTAATGTATTGAATACATTCTACTTCGTTGGCGCAGGCAAAATGGGTTACCCCGCTCTTGCTGGCATGGGTCTGGGCGCCACCCAGCTCCTCTGCCGTTACTTCTTCATGGGTAACGGTCTTTACCACGTTGGGCCCTGTAACGAACATATAGGAGGTTTGCTCAACCATCAGGATGAAGTCTGTAATGGCGGGGGAGTACACTGCCCCGCCGGCGCAGGGCCCCATAATGGCAGACAGTTGCGGTATCACACCGGATGCGCGGGTGTTGCGGTAAAAGATGTCGGCATAACCGCCCAGGCTTACCACCCCTTCCTGGATGCGGGCGCCTCCGCTGTCGTTCAGCCCTATCAAAGGTGCGCCATTCTCCATGGCAAGGTCCATGATCTTGCAGATCTTGCGGGCATGCGGTTCAGAAAGGCTGCCGCCGTATACAGTAAAGTCCTGTGAGAACACATATACCAGGCGGCCATGGATCGTGCCATAACCGGTAACCACCCCATCGCCCAGGAACTGTTCCTGGTCAGTGGTCAGGCCGCGGTTGCGGTTGGCCACCAGCATGTCCAGCTCTTCGAAAGAGCCTTCATCCATCAGCAGCTGCAGTCTTTCGCGGGCAGTGAGCTTGCCTTTCTTATGCTGGGAGGCAATACGGGCAGTTCCGCCGCCCAGGGCTGCTTCCTTTATCTTATCCTGAAGTTGTTCGATCTTATCCATGTGTATAAATGAGGGGTAAAGCTAAAAAATAAAAGGATTCCTGTAAAAAAGGAATCCTTTCACAAACTAAGTTATTTATTCCGTAATTATTTGACGATACCCAATTTAGGAGTCAGGATGGTGTCGCTGCTGTTGCCTGCTTCATCCACTACAAAAACCTTCAGGCGCAGGCTGTCTGGCTGGGTGGTGCTGTTATAGATCTTAAAGTCGGTCCCTACCATATTATAGATCAGCTCTGCATCTATCTTGCCACCTCTGTGCGTGCCGATATCCGGCATGCGGCGGAACTGGAAAACCGTATCTGTGGCGGTAGCAGGGTCGCTGTCAATGATAGGAAGGAAGTAGAAGAGGTTTTCAAGGTCGCCGTCCCCGTCTTTTATCTGGAAGGTCACATCAAAGTTGTCTACCAGGCTGTCAAGAATATATGGGATGGAATAGGACTTGAAGCTGATCTGCGGTTTGGTACCAAGGTTATCATCCTTTGAGCAGGCGGTAGCCAGTACCAGGGCGGCCACCGCAAACAGTGGAAGTATTTTCTTCATAAAACAAACCTACGTTAATTATTTTATATTAATAAACGCGTTTAGGGTGCCATTTGTTACCCGGGCGGTCGTAACTTTGTGCCGTTTTTAAAAATGATCATGAACGGCGTGTCCCCGGAACGTATTTTTACCCTGCAGGGGCCGGATATTGAACCGGCGGCCCTTGACCTTTTCCGTTATCAGTACCGGCATAACGCCCTGTACCAGGCCTATACCGATGCCCTGCACATCCGGCCGGAAACGGTGAATGGCCTTACCGATATTCCTTTTCTGCCTATACAGTTCTTTAAAACGCATGCCGTTACCACCGGCAGCTTTGAGCCGGAGCTGATATTTGAAAGCAGCGGCACCACACAAACGGTGAACAGCCGCCACCTGGTAAAAGAGGCGGCGCTGTATGAGCGTAGCTTTATCACTGCCTTTGAACGGTTTTACGGCCCTGTAAGCGATTATGTGGTGGTAGGATTGCTGCCTTCCTACCTGGAACGGCAGCATTCATCGCTGGTGGTCATGGTGCAGGAAATGATCCGCCGCAGCGGGCATGCGGGCAGCGGCTTTTACCTGTACGAACATGAAAAGCTGTATGCACAGCTGCAGGAAATGGAAGCCCGCGGGCAAAAGGCCCTGCTCATCGGCGTTACCTTCGGTTTGCTCGATTTTGCGGAGAAATACAGCCTCTCCCTGAAACATACCATCGTTATGGAAACCGGCGGCATGAAAGGCCGCAGGGAAGAATGGACCCGCTCACAGGTGCATGCCTTTTTACAGGAGCGGCTGGGGGTAGCGGCCGTACATGCAGAATATGGTATGACAGAGTTATTGTCGCAGGCCTATTCCTATGGCGAGGGCATCTTCAACACACCTCCCTGGATGAAGGTGCTGCTGCGCGATGAAAATGATCCTTTCCAGCTGTTCACTGGCAAATCGTCCGGTGTGATCAATGTAATAGACCTGGCCAACGTATATTCCTGCGCGTTCATTGCCACGGAAGATATTGGCAGGCTGCATGCCGACGGCAGTTTTGAAGTACTGGGGCGTTTGGATAATTCAGCGCTGCGGGGATGCAGCCTGATGGTGAGTTAAAGGCAGGCTGTTAACAACCAGCACTTTTACGGCTTCGTTGCTCATGGCTGCCAGCAGGAGTTGGCGGTTCCCGGCTTTCAGCAAGGTCATATCACGTACAGCCCCGCGGATACGAATGCCGCTTTGCTGCGCTGTCAGCGCGCTGAAATGGCCCTTGCCATCACCCTTCAGCAGTGTGCCATAGCTGGCGTCATAAATGCCTGCTTCGGGCTTGCTCTGGTAGAAATTGCCACCCATTAGAATATCAGTTTTACCATCGCCGTCATAGTCTGCCACCACCATGCCATACATGGGTGAGAACTGGGCCGCCGCCGGTAATGGCTCCATGGTAAAGCCGCCTTTCCGGTTGTTGATCAATACGGCGCTCTGCAGAGTGTATGCTTCCATCTTCACGGCCCTGTTTAGCTCCGCAGGCGTGAAAATATCTTCTATGCGCTGCTGTTTGTACTGTTCATACTGCAGGTATTTCTTTTTGAGGTGAGGTATTACGCTGATAAGGTCATGACGCAATACCAGGGGATAGGCCGTGTCTTTATTGTAGCAGGTAAGGATCTGCTTTACGGCGCCGCTGTTGTCAAAATCTGCTGTGTACATGCATACCGGCCTGGCGGCAGTGGCTTTGAAGCGGGAGTTCAGGCCATGGTTGGCGGCAACAATATCAGGGTAGCCGTCGCCGTTAACATCCGCTATAGCAAGCCGGTTCCACCAGCCCTTGCTTTTTTCCAGGCCTGCGCCGGTAGTGATTTCTTCCAGGCGCCCGCCCTGGTTATGAAAAATGCGCACCGGCATATACTCCCCGCATAATACCAGGTCAGGTTTGGCATCATTATCAATGTCTGTCCAGGCAGCATCTGTCATCATACCTGTTTTCAGGAGGCTGGGTGCGGCGGTGGATGTCTGGTCAGTGAACACGCCTTTGCCATTGTTGTTCAGCAGGTATCCGTTGCAGGGATAACCGTATTGGTGCGGTATTAACCGTACGCCTACAAAAAGGTCCAGGTCACCATCTCCGTCATAGTCTGCTGCGCGCACACAGCTGCTGCTTTCGAAAATACCGGAGGGCAGCGCCCGTGCAGCTTTGCTGAACAGGCCTTTGCCATCATTGATATACAAACGGTCTGTTAATGCAGCAGCGCCGGGCGCAAATTCATTACCGCCGCTGCATACATAGAGGTCGGCATCACCGTCGCCATCAGCATCAAAAAACAGGGCGTCTGTATCTTCACTCACTTTATCCTTTTCCAGCAAGGCTTCGTTGGTCCGCCTAAAATGACCATTGGCGCCTTGCACATATAAAGCGCCTGCCTGGTCTTTGGCGCCGCAGATGAAGATGTCTTCCAGGCCATCTTTGTTTACATCGCCTTTGGCTATACGCGGACCAGCGGTAGAGAGCATATGGTAAATAAGGCGGTCCCTGTCAAAGTCTGCAAACTCGTTTTCATGGTGTATAAAATCAATGCCGTAGTTGTTATTGCCGGCTGTGAAGAGGGTAGCTGCAGGTGTAACGGTGGTATGATGAGCGGGCAGCGCTTCGCTTTGTTTTACGGTGATATGCGTGTTAAGAGATGGCCGGTGGATAATGTTCGCTTTCCCGTCAGGCCATTTCACTACAACGGAGTCTATACCGGTGGTGCGGCCCAGGCCGAAGTTGAGGCGGTGATCTACTGTAGACTGGAACCCGCGCATGGGCATTTGCTCCTGGCAGGCAATGGTATTGTTATAGTACACGGTCACGTTGGCGCCGATGCCGAAACGGTTATTACCCTGTCCGTCAAGGCTTACTTTGAGGAACGCATGCCCGGGGTATTGCTGCATGGTTTCATTCCGGTATATAAAGCAGGGCATGTTCACATTGTTCACTACCAGGTCTAGATCACCGTCATTGTCCAGGTCTGCATAGGCGGCGCCATTGCTGAATCCCGGTTGGTCCAGCCCCCATTCGGCCGCTTTGTTGGTGAAGGTAAGATCGCCGTTGTTGCAGAAGGCGTAGCTGGCAACCGGGCGGGAGGGAATCAGGTCTATCAGTTTCTTGAAATTGGCTTTACCTGCCACTATCTCCTTGAAGAAGGTTTCGTTGGAGATGTATTGTATGTAATCTTCGTTGGTAAGGTCCTGGTAAATGCCGTTAGCCACAAAGATATCTTTTCTGCCGTCGTTATCAAGATCGGCGATGAGCGCACCCCAGCTCCAGTCTGTAGCGGCTACGCCTGCAAAGCGGCCTATTTCGCTGAATGTGTTGTTGCCGTTGTTCAGCTGCAGGGTATTGCGGGTAAACTGGTGATAATAATCGTAACGCAGGTTCAGCTGGTATTTATCCCAGTTCTCGAAGGTGGTGTTGGTTTTAAGCCGTGCGTTGTCTTCGGGCAGCATTTCCGTTACAAATACCTCCGGTGCGCCGTCGTTGTTAATGTCTGCCATATCAGCGCCCATGGAGGAACTGCTGATGCTGTACATCTGGTCTTCCAGGCATTCTTTAAAAGTGCCGTTGTGCTGGTTGATGTACAGGTAATCGCGTTCAAAAAAATCATTGCATACGTAGATGTCCTGCCAGCCATCATTATCCACGTCGCCAACGGTAACGCCTAGGCCAAAGCCAATGGCGCTGCCATAGATGCCTGCTGCTTCGCTGATGTCAGTAAAGTGATGGCCGTCGTTACGGAAGAATTTATGGCCACCGACAGAGTCGCGCTTATGTCTTTCATTTTCGTGCAGGTTAAAGCGGCCGATGGGTTTAAAGGAATTATTGAGGAGGAACATATCCAGGTCGCCATCATGGTCATAGTCAAAGAAGGCAGCGTGGGTGGAAAATCCGCGGTCGTTCAGTCCGTATTCACCTGCTTTTTCTGTAAAGGTGCCGTTGCCGTTGTTGATGTACAGTTCATTCTCCCGCTGTTCTCCCTGTACGTCACCACTGTTGCATACATAGATATCCAGCCATCCGTCGCCATTGATATCTGCCATGCTGACGCCGGTAGACCATTTCCCTTTCTTGCGGATACCAGCCTGCCGGGTGATGTCTTCAAACTGCATATTGCCTTTGTTGAGGTAAAGGCGGTTGGGAAGCATGTTGGCGGTGAAGAAGATATCCGGGAGGCCGTCGAGGTTGATATCGCCAATGGCTACACCGCCACCGTTATAGAAATTGCGGTAGGTATAGATATTGAAACGCTCGTCGTAGCGGAGATCGTTGCTGAAATCAATATTGGTGTAGGAGGAGGGAAGCTGTTGGAAGAGGGTCGGCGATGTTTGCCTGGTGGTGCAGGCAGACAGGATAACGGTTAAGGCGAACAAAAAGAGCTTTGCTGCTCCCCGCAATGAGGGGCAGGGAAGACCTTGGGAGGATCCGGACTGACCCTGTGATATGCTGCCTGCATAAATTATTTCGCCTGGCTGTGACATCTTTGTTTCCTTTGATTTCTTCGTTTGCTTCGTGATGATCTGCTCCTATATTGTTCGTATTTAAGATACTTCTTTTTCGGGTAAGGTAGTGCAGTACCGCCTACCTACTTATATTATTAATTTCTAATTTGTACCTTGCTGCTGAAACTAACCTATGAAACCATTATTGTTATTTGTGTGGTTAACCATGTGCGTATCTTCCCTGCAGGCACAGTGGTTAAAAAAGATGACAGATAAGATAAAAGGCCAGCCGGCACAAAGTGCTCCGGCGCAGGCAAAGGAAGATGAAGAAGACGCCGTACCGGCCGACGGGGAGGGAGACCCGCTCAGTATCAGGAAGCCGGCCAGGCAGGATCCTTCCCTGATCATCGGGGGAGACGAAAAAGTCAGGATAGACAGCACTTTTGAGTTTGATGTGGCCGTATACCAGGAAACCGCGGCATTCCAGGGCAACCAGCTGGTAAAAGACGGGGGAGAGGATATTGTGATCTACTACAGCAGTAAGGCGCCACAGTTCAGCATACAGATGACCAGTAAAAGCACTTCGGCCAGGTACCATTATTTTGCTGATTTTCAGAAGGAATCGCAGCTGAGCATTACCGCTATCAACGGGATTGCCAGCGGCGATAAGGAAGTGCTGGACCTGAACAGTATGGAGCCGGTCTTCCCCGGAGAAAGCGGGTATCTGAACCAGCTGCTGCGAACGGGCGCCAAGAAGGTGATTGCAGGCGTGGCCTGTGAAGAATACGTGGCGCAGAATGCAAAGGATGATCCGCGTGTACTGAATACCCATCATGCCTTGATGACGGCGCATGTGTGGATACCCATGGAGCCGCATACCCTGTTCCATGGCTATGGACTGATCCCTGACAAGTACAAGATACTGATCGAGAAAATGCGCATTGAAGGATCCTACGCGCCGGTGGTACTACCCCTGGAAATGGAGCTGGATTATGGTAACGGAGAGCGGGTGATCACTTCCACCACTGAGATCATTATGGGTGAGCCGAGAAAAGTACGGATTGCAGATATTAATAAGTGAATTTGAAGGTTTGAGCGTTTGAAAGTTTGAAAGTGTACCTGTTATGCAAGGCGGCATTCAAACGCTCAAACATTTAGGCTATCAGTCGCGCCTTTTGTAGTAATGATTCCAGGGTGAGTGTTTTTTGGACTACCTGGCGAAGTTCTTCCATATAGGGAAAGCTCTGGTGGTCCATACCAAATTTCTTCAGCAGATAAATGTCGAGTTCTTCGGCAGTTTTATAGTGATCTGCATAATCCCGCAGGAAGAAAAGGAAATGTTGTTGTTCCTTTTCAGTCAGCAGTACCAGTGCCACCTTCTCTTTTAGTACGTTACCGCAATTGAGCCGGAAAATATCCAGCACCTGCTGCATGGTTTTTATATTTATACCGGTGCTGTTGGCCGGTAGCCAGAACAGACAGCAATATTCTACGCAGGCGCCTTCAAAACAGGCCTCTGTCATTTCATCTTCATTATACCAGGTAGTAGCCCAGGTGAGCAGGTCCTTATCGGTGATCTTACCTGCAATGAATGCTTCCAGGTGATGTATAAGGCCTTCACGGGTAGGGGTGGTATCTGCTGCCTGGGAGACCTGCTCGACGATCTCAAAATAGAAAAGCTCGTTGAATTGGGTGGCTGCGGCGATGAGCTGATGGGTGATATTGGCGGGGTCTTCGTTTTCGGGCTCAGGGAGGGGCAGCATCCCCGATGTTTCGGAAATGATCTCCTGCTTTGTTTTGACCCCTTGTAAATAGGCCTTGATGAGGGCAATAAAATAGGTAGCTGTTACGTGGGGCAGCTCATTCTTCATGCGTGTATAGCCTTTTTTTGCTGGGTAAACTTACGTTTTTTTCGCTTGAAACGGCATTATTTACTGGAAGTAGTAGACACTGCCAGGGATATAAGTTGTACTTTTAGTGCATTCTTTTTCATCCCCCCCAACTAACATAGAGAGAGGAATCACAACATTGAAAATTGATGGCCAATGCCATTCTGGGACCATATTGTCGGGGAACTTTGCCGGAGTACACTGAATAAATATTTAACCGTCCTATGAAGTTTTGTAGCAAACCAATCCTGATGAGAAACCGGTTCCGATCGTGCGTGTTGACCGGTACTGTTTTTATTGTTGTTTTACTGGCGTTTGCGGGTCATGCGATAGCCCAGCACATTGTGCTCGCCAATCCCTCGCTGGAGGGCACCTCTGCAGGCGTCAGCAAGGTGCCGCAGGGCTGGATCAAGGTAGCTGGCACACCAGACATATTGCCAGGTGTATATAATATTGGTAATCACGCATCCGCCGGGAAGCATTACGAGGGCCTGCATAGCGGTCCTGCCAAAATGGAGGCCATCGGGCAGCATCTGCCCGATAGTCTTAAAGCCGGGTTGATGTATAAGCTGTCCTTTGATATGGCGTATGTGCTGAAGTACCTGTATGAGAATTGTTATGGCAACCTGGCCATCTTCGGGGGCGATTCGCCCGCTGACTCAACAGAGCTCCTGTGGACCTCCGGCGTATTCACCCACCAGCAATGGAAAAGATATGAAGCGGTATTTACACCGAAGCGCAGTTATAAATATATATCGTTCTGGGCTTATCCAACAGATCCCTGTGTAAAAACAGAGGTAGGTGTGGCGTTGTTGCTTGATAATTTTTCGCCCACTATAGAGCAGGTGGTGAAAGCGGAGACCAGCAGCACACCTTCGTGTAATAACCAGGCTACCGGCACCGCCACTATCCGCTTAACCGGGGCCCGGCAGCCGGTGCGCTACCAATGGACGCCCGGTAACTATACTACCGCTGAAATAAGGGATGTGCCTGCGGGGATCTACCAGGTAACTGCCACGGCTGCAAATGGTATTGTGGTGAAAAAACAGATCACCGTAGGTAATTCTGATCTGGCCGCTGCAGCAAAAGTAAGCACTGCTTCCTGTTATAATGACGACAACAGCCGTATCAGCCTCACCGTGAGCGGTGGAATGCCGCCTTACCGCTATACACTCAACGGGCATCCGTCTGATAGCAATATAATAGAACATGTGAAGCCGGGGGATTACGCATTGATCGTAAGTGATCAGCAGTTATGTGCAGACACCTTTACACTGAAAGTGCAGCCGCCTCCGCCCCTGACCGGGATAGTAACCGTACGGAATGTTGCCTGTGAGGAAGATACCAGCGGTATGTTTGTTGCACGTGTGCAGGGCGGTAAACGGCCGTATTTATATCGGGTTAACGGCGGCAACTGGCAGCCGGACAGTGTTTTCAGGCATTTGAAGGAAGGCGCATATCCCTATGAAGTGAAGGATGCCAATGCATGTTCCATCAGTGGCACTGCCAGGATCTCCATTGACCCTGCCATGACACCGGCGGTGCATCCGGCTGTAACGCCCGCCAGCTGTGGTGGGGCCAGTAATGGAGAATTTGTTTTACATGTCAGCGGTGGCGTACCTCCCTACGAGTTCCGTATGGGTAACGGCAACTGGCAGACAGACAGCGTATTCCGCGATCTGCAGCAGGGCATCTATACTTACGAAATCAGGGGTGAGGCCTCCTGCCACATCAGTGGCGAAGTGAATGTAACGGTGGATCCTGCAAGGGCGCCGGCGGTGAATGTTACTGTAAAGCCGGCCAGCTGCAGTGAAGCGCTGAATGGTCAGCTGATCATAACGGCGGAAAGTGGCAAGCCGCCTTACCGTTACCGCATCAATAGCGGCGCCTGGCAAACTGACCATACTTTTAGCCAGCTGCCGCCCGGTACTTATTATTATGAAGTAGAAGATGCTGCACGATGCGGGGTAAGCGGTTCCATTACCATTACTTCGCCCTTTCAGAACTGCCTGGTGATAATGCCCTCCGCATTCAGTCCGAATCACGACGGGAATAACGATGTGTTCCGGCCCAAGGTATATGACGAAATCCATGATTATCATATCCGCATCTTTAACCGCTGGGGAGCTGTAATCTATGAAGGCAATGACCCCGGCACCGGTTGGGATGGCGTGTACAAGGGTACCCCCCAGGATCCGCAGACTTATATATATGTGGCATCGTATACGGACAGGGATCATGTGCGGCATGATCTGAAAGGGACGGTGACGCTGGTGAGGTAGCAGTTAGTGGGTTGTCATCAATTCCACCAGGTATTGTCCCCATATCTGGGGCATTGAATTGGTTCCATGTCCGGCCGTTTGTTTTGACACGGGTAGCAGTATATATCTGCCATGCGCTACTTTCTTGATCTCCTGTTCCATGATGCCGAGTTCGGGAGGATTGATCTCATCGTCTGCTGAATTGATAGCAAATACCCGGGCTTTAATGGCGCTGAGATGCGGGGCCGGATTATATCCGCGGGAAGCTTCCAGGGCGTAGATCAAGTCATTGGCATCCAGTGAGCGCAGGTTGCCGGCTTTGATCTTTTCAGCGAGGGCATCTGCCTGTTCACGGGTAGGGGCAGCTTCCTGCAGGTGCTGCGGACTGCTGTTCATGAAGAAAAGGGAGGAGGTAGCGCCGGTCAGCCCTATCTGCGGTTGGGTGGTATATTCGCCGTTCTGCCAGGCAGGATCCATTTTAATAAGGTCTATGGCCATTTTGCGCATGATGCGGTTACGGCCTGCAATTTCAACGGGCAGACTGGCCAGTGGCATCAAAGCGTCAGTAAAATCAGGGTAGGTGTAGCCCCATATCCAGGCGTGCATGGCGCCCATGGAGGTACCCAGGATCAGGCGGAGGTGCTGCACATGCAGTTGCCCGGTCAGCAGCTGGTACTGTGCTTTCACCATATCATTATAATTGTATTGCGGAAACTTCATGTGCAGCCCTTCACTGGGGCGGCTGGATCCTCCGTGACCGATATTATCAGGAAGGATGATAAAATAGCTGGCGGCATCCAGCGGCTGCCCCGGGCCAAAGAGCCGGCCTGCAAAGCCGGGGCTTAATAAATTACGGGCGGCAGCGCCGGTGCCATGCAGGATAAGCACTGCATTTTTAATATGTCCCTTACTGTCTTTCTGCGGGGTACCGATGGTGTAGTAGTGCAGCCTTAGCTCGGGCAGCGTTTCACCGCTTTCAAAATGGAAGTCCTTAATAATATAGTTCCCTTCTGCAGATGCAGGATATTGTGACTGGCAGTATGTGGTATGGGAAGTGAGCAGGAACAGCGCAGCAAGTAAAAGTTGAAGCTTCGTCATCAGGTAATTATTAGTCGTCGGTTATCCGTATAAATGTATACAAGATCCGGTTAAATCGCTAACGGCTAATGAAGGAATTTTTTTATGATAGCGTGCAGGTTCTTGAACACAAAGGGTTTGGTTACATAGCCGTCTGCACCTTTCTGCATGGCGAGGTCTATCTCGTCTATTTCGGTTTTGGCGGTGAGCATGATGACGGGTATATTACGGAGCATGTCATCTTTTTTCAGCAGTTCCAGGAGTTCGTAACCGTTGAGGACAGGCATATATATATCGCTGATCACGAGATCGGGGCGGTTTAGTTTTGCCTGTTCCATTCCTTCGGCGCCGTTGGAGGCTACTATTACCTTATAGTGGTTTAGCTCCAGCAGGCTTTTGAGCGTATCAAGCAGGGTAGGTTTATCTTCTATGAGCAGAATGGTTTTATTCATTATGCTGCCGGAATATGATCCGGGTATTTAAATATAATGGTAAAAGTGGTCCCTTTGTTCTCTTTACTTTCAACAAAGATGTTTCCGTTGTTCCTTTCCACGAAGTCTTTCACGATAGATAGTCCAAGGCCGGTACCTTCAATAGCATCCACATTGCTGCCACGGAAGAACGATTGGAACAGGTAGGGCATATCTTTTTCAGGGATGCCAAGGCCATCGTCGGTCACTTTAATGACTACCCTGGTTTTCTGGTAATGAACTTTTACTACGGGGTTGCTGCTGGAATATTTGAAGGCGTTGCTTACCAGGTTGGTGAAGATCTTGGAGAGCTGGTTCCTGTCTGCGTAGATGGGTTGTGGTGTGCCGGACACTTTGAGGTTCAGTACGCGGTCGTCTTTTCTTTCTGAGAAGTACTGGTATTTAATATCCGCAATTACACGTTCTATTTCCACAGCTTGTTTCCGAACTTCTATATTATTGGACACAATGGTGCTGAGGGTGAGGATTTCATCCAGCATCGTATTCAGTTTAAATATCTCTGAAGAGATCTTGGAGATGTTATGTGTGTAGAACTGGTCCAGCAGGTTATCCATCTGCAGTTTGGTCTGCAGCAGCTCCATTGTGGAAGAGATGGCGGTTAGTGGTGTTTTGAACTCATGTGAAGCCATAGAGATAAAATGGGTTTTCATCTCCAGGAGGGATCTTTCTTTTTCCAGGGACTGGATCATTTTCAATGCTTTTGTTTTTCGATCACTGACATCAGTTATTAGGAGAATAGTATACTGTTCGTTGTCCTGTTTAACAGTATTAGTGCTTATTTCCAGCCATAGGGATGCTTTTTTTCCATTAACGGGAAGTTGGCATTCAAAATTGGTGAATTCACCGTTTCCTCCAGTTTTCAAAATATCCGGTAAAATTATTTTAATATCTGAATAAGATAACCCCCTTTTCGTGTTAGTTATTTTTTTAAATAATGATTCGGCAGGCTTGTTGGTGAACAATACCTGTTCTTTTGTGCGGGATATGATGACTACCGGTAATGGTAGTGAAGTCAATAGTACTTGATATGGCATGATAATTGAAAGATGAGCTTTCATGGAGGACATGGTTAATCAGGTCCCGAAAATAGGATAAGAAATCTAACCGTACAAACATACGGTGCAGGAGTAAAGCGAGGGATGCAACGCCAACTTTAAATTACCTGAAATTAGTAAGGTGCCAGCTTTAAAGTCATTGTTACGCAGGGCAATGCGGAACGAGCCTGATATCTACTGCATTATTTGTGATGGTTTTCGTTTATCCACTTAAATCAGTAATATATGTGTTGATTTATCGGCCATTCTCAGCGCAAAAGGGCGGGGAGGGTGTATCAAACGGCGGTAGCATAAACTACTTATTATAGTAAGAGCAACAACGTCGAATTCATGGTATCTTGTGACAAGTTATTCAGTAATTCAATGGATCGTCTCTGAATATAATTTTTTATAATAAGTGAACTAATGTTTAAGGCGAAAAACATTTAACACATAGTTAATACATTTTCAGCCGATTGCAAAAACACCCTTTTTTCGCACTTTATTTGGCGCTATATTTGAATTATATTATTGAAAAACATATTTGAGAAACCATATCAATTGAGCCATATCAATTGTTACCCTTTGTCAACACGATGATCAATATAGGAATCATAGAGGACAACCATTTTCAGCTCAATAACTACAAGGAGTTCCTTGAGGATTTCCAGGAGTGTAAAGTAGTTTTTGCGTGTAAATCGATGGAGGAATTCAAGGCACTGCCCTTTAAGAATCCTGATGTGAAGGTAATATTACTGGATATCTCTTTGCCGGGAGAATCAGGCATCCAGGGTATGCAGGAGCTGAAACAGATCTATCCGGAAGCGAAGATAATTGTGCTTTCCGGGCATGACGGCAAACAGTATGTAATAGAGTCTATCAAGAATGGCGCAAGCGGTTATATTATTAAGACCAGCCGCCTGATGGAGATCTATCATTCCATACTGGATACAGTGAACCAGGGAGGCACCTTGTCTCCCAAGGCAGCTCATCTGCTGATAAGCTACATCAACAAGGATCCGCTCGAGAACATCAAGCACAAATTAACGAAACGCGAGTACGAATTACTGGCCTTGCTGAAGGAAGGATATTCTTACAAAGAGATGGCGGATAAATTGTATGTAACGGTATTTACCATTAATCAGCATCTGAAGAAGATCTATCAGAAACTGAATGTTGCTTCGAAGTCAGAACTGATCTCAAAGATCTGGTCCAACAATCTTTTCAGTTGGTTGCTTATTGGTATTTCTGCCATTCAAACAATTAATGTAACAATTATTTAATGTAAATCAGGCCTGCCAAAACGCACTACTTTAACTAGTAGACGTGTTTATGCATACGGTAGGATTTATACTCTAGTAAGTAGTTGTGTCCGGGTACAGGTTGAACTAATATTGTAGTGCGAACAATGAGCCTGTGCCCCTTTACAAGTATTAAACTTTTAGGCTTAATATTAAACGTGTTAAAATGCTCTTGAGAACGGACTCCAGTTTAAGATTGCTTGTTTTAGGGTTGATTGTTCTAAGTTGTTTAGTAACTTCTTGTGCCACTCAAAAGAATACGCTCTATCTGCAGGATATAAGAGATACAACAGTAACGATAAACGGAAACTTTGAACCACTGATCCAAAAGAATGACGTGCTGCAGATCAATGTTAGCAGTCTCAACCCGGACGATGCCGTAATATATAACGCAGGCAATTCGGTATCTCCTACAAGTGGCGGCGCAAACATGAGTGGCATTGCGCTGGGAGGCTTCCTGGTAGACCAGCAGGGTAATATACAATATCCCATGCTGGGCACCGTTAAAGCAGAAGGGCTGACCAAGAAACAGCTGACAGATAATATTAAAGATCAGCTCGTGCAGCGTAAGCTGCTGGTAGACCCGGTGGTAAGCGCCCGCTTTCTGAACTATAGGGTAACCTTATTGGGAGAAGTAAATAAACCGATGGTGGTGAACGTAACCAATGAAAAGATCTCCATACTGGAGGCGATCGGTATGGCAGGAGATGTTACCATCTACGGCAAGAAAGAGAATGTGCTCCTGATCAGGGATCAGGAAGGTAAACGAGTAATAAAGCGGCTAAACCTGAGCGACCGGAACCTGCTGAACTCTCCCTACTATTATTTACAGTCTAACGACGTTGTATATGTTGAACCTAACAAAGCCAAACAATATACAGGAGAAAAAAGCCGCATGCTGCTACCGGTTATTATCAGTGCCCTTACACTGGGTGTGATCGTCCTTGACAGGCTGATCCTGAATAACTAGGGTGCATGCCCAACCATTAGAAGAGCGGAAACCTATTAGGACCAGACCATATTCATGAAGACCATATCGCGTAGTAAACATTATTGAATAACCAAACTTGATGAGGCCTGGATAGATATGCAACAGATTAATTCGAACAAATTACGACGTCCGCAAACGGAAGAGCAATTGGATTTGCTGCCATTGATCCGTCAGCGGTACCTACCGTACTGGCCATTATTCTTACTGGCTGTGGTGCTTGCAGTTACTGCCGGCTTTGTTTACCTCAGGTATGCCAGACCCGTATACTGGGTGTCTGCCACTTTACTGGTAAAAGATGAGAAAACCGGAATGGACGAAGCTGATCTGCTCAGTTCACTTTCAATTTCCGGATCAAAAAAAGTAATAGAAAACGAAATCGAAATACTTAAATCCCGTACACTGGCTAAAGAGGTGATCCGTAACCTGGACCTTTACGCGGAAGTAACAGTAAAAGGAAAGATCAGGGACGATGTTGCCTATAAGAGCAGCCCGCTGCGTTTTCATTTCCTGGAGCCGGATTCGATCCGGGGGGATGAATACAGCGTGATGTCCATGAAATATGATGCGGCCAGTAAGCGGGTATTCCTCAATGGTACCTCGTATCCTTTGTATGATACCATATACACCACCTGGGGTAAAATGGTGATCACACCCAAACCTGGCGCGCAGGTAGATGTGAAGAATAAAGAATATACCCTACGTGTTGCCGGTGAAAAAGTACTGGCTGGAATGATCCAGAATTCCCTGCAGGTAAATCCTACCACCAAGGCGGGAACGATCATCGGCCTTGGTTATAACGATGCCGATCCTGAAAGGGGAGAAGACATCCTCAATGAACTGATCAGGGTGTATAACAATGCATCCATCGAAGATAAGAACCGGACATCTGCCAATACCATGAACTTCGTGGACAGCCGCCTGCGGGTGGTAACCCAGGAGCTGAACCAGGTAGAAAGCCAGGTGGCCAATTTCAAACAGCGTGAAGGGATCGTAGATCTTACTGAACAAAGCAAGATCTTCCTGGAAAGTGTATCCGGTAATGATAAGAAGATCGCAGAAGCTGATATGCAGTTGTCTGTGCTGGATTCAATTGAAGGTTACCTTACCAGCGCCAAGGATGATGAATCACTGGTGCCTGCTACCCTGGGGCTGACAGACCCGGTACTGCTTGACCTCATCTCCAAGCTGTCTGAAGTAGAACTGCAGCTGCAAAGATTGAGAAAAACGACCGGTGAAAACAGTCCGCTGCTGGAAAGCCTTAACAGGCAGAGAGCACAGTTGAAACCAAGCGTGCTGCAGAATGTACGCAACCTGCGTGCTAACCTGGTGGCCAGCAAGCTGAAGATACAGGCAGATAACCAGCGTTATTCCGGTATGCTTACCGGTGTACCGCAGAAAGAAAAAGCTTTCCTGGAAGTAAGCCGCCAGCAGGAAATAAAGAACAACATCTACACCTTCCTGCTGCAGAAAAGGGAAGAGACCGCAGTAGCTTCTGCTGCTGCCGTATCAGACAGCCGCATTGTTGATGCTGCAGAAGCATCACCCTGGCCTATCAGTCCGAAAAAGCCTATTGTACTCGGCATCTCCGTGCTGGCAGCCATCGCAGGAGTAGGTGGCCTGATCACCCTGCGCGACCTGATGAAGAAGGAAATTGTTCATCGTTCAGAGATAGAAAAAGCTACAGATGCACCGATACTGGCAGAGATCGTACAGAATGACGGCAAGGAAGCAGTGGTGATTGCTGAAGGCAAGCGGAGCTTTGTTGCAGAACAGTTCCGTACCCTGCGCACATCATTGTCTTATGTAGGAGTAAGCGCCAACGGTACTTTGAATGGTAATGGCGTGAACGGTACGCCACACCGTAAAACATTGCTGGTTACTTCTTCCATCTCCGGTGAAGGTAAAAGCTTTGTGTCTGTTAACCTGGCAGTGAGCCTCTCGCTGGTGAAAAAGAGAGTGGCCCTGCTGGAGTTTGACCTGCGCAAACCCAGGATCAGCGCCATGCTGAATGTGTCGAGAGAGCCGGGTATCAGTAATTACCTGGTAGGGCAGGCAGATGCGCTCAGCATCATGCAGCCGGTGCCTGGTAATGAATATCTGTATATACTGCCGGCCGGTGTGATACCGCCTAACCCAACAGAACTGATATTGAATGGCCAGCTGGAAACGCTGATCAGCCACCTGAAAACGAAGTTTGATTACGTAATTATAGATACCGCGCCCGTTGGGCTCGTAACAGATGCGCGCTTGCTGGCGCAATATGCAGATGCTACCTTGTATGTGGTCCGTCACCAGGTAACGCCTAAACTCTACCTGAAGATGATCAACGATATCTATCAGAACAAGGAACTCGGCAACCTGAATATCGTATTCAACGGTATACAGCCGCGCGGCGCTGGCGGTTATGATGCGAATGGCTATGGTTACGGCTACGGTTATATTGAGCAGTCAAAGGGCGCACGCCGCAGACAATTTTTTAAAGGAATTTTTAACATATAAACAGGCCGGACGCTTCAAGCAAAACGCCTAACGCATTCAGCGTTTAACGTTCAGCGTTCAGCAGGAAAATAATCCGGAAAGCCCTTTGTTATCCAGCTCATGTGACTGAGAGAGCGAAGCTTTTCCGGGATAAACGAGAATGTCTTTATTTGAAAAAACCGAATGTATGAAATGTTTAACGGCAATAGCATCGTTGTCTTTACAGATCCCCCGTTATAGCAAAAGCTGCGCAATGTTAACCAACGTATTAACCTTAAAATGAGATGCCCATGCAACAGGAATTATCTACTTGGTATGCTGTGTATACCAAAGCAAGATGGGAAAAGAAAGTGGCAGATTTGCTTACCCGTAAGCGTATCGAGAATTACTGTCCCCTGAACCCGGTTGAGCGCCAATGGAGCGACCGCAGGAAGGTAGTGGCAGAACCGCTGTTCAGATCCTATGTTTTTGTACGTATACCTGAAAGCAGAAAATGGGTGGTGCGCGAAACCGATGGGATCATCAACTTCGTTTACTGGCTGGGTAAACCGGCCGTGATCGCTGATCATGAGATCGAACTGATCAAACGCTTCCTCCGTGAGTATAAGGATGTAACTGTTGAACAGTTCCCCCTGCGGCAGGACGACCTGGTAGAGATCACGTCTGGTCCGCTGATGAACCAGCGGGGCAGGATCATCGAAATAGGCAAGAACAAGGTAAAAGCAGAGCTGTCCAGCCTTGGGTATACCATGATCGCCACTGTACCAACTACAGAAGTTGTAGTAGTTAACAGAGCCGTTACCGAATCAATTTTTTAATTAATAATGAGTAATTAATAATGAATAATACCTGCGGGGTAGCCCACTACCTCATGATTATTCATTATTCATTATTCATTATTAATTATTAATTCCATCTTCTTATGATGCAGCATATTATTCTCTGCGGCGGGTCAGGTACCCGTTTATGGCCCTTATCAAACCGGCAAACACCCAAGCAACTGCTGCCCCTTTTTGAAGGCCGCAGCCTGCTGCAACTGGCTTACCAGCGTAACCAGGCGGCATGCGACAGCGTGCTGGCTATTGTAAGTGAACAGCATGCCAATATGGTAGAAGAACAGCTGCTGGAAGCCGGCGCTGAACAGCTCCGCATGCTGGCAGAACCGGTAGGCCGTAATACTGCAGCCGCTATCGCATTGGCAGCCTTTGTGTCTGCACCGGAAACCATCCTTTTAATTACGCCTGCCGATCACCTGATTGGTACGCCGGACATTTATGCGCAAACCATTGAAACAGCGCAGCTGCTGGCCGCCGGCAACAGCTTGGTAACAATAGGCCTGCAGCCCACCTATCCCGAAACTGGTTTCGGATACATTCAATACAGCGGTCATGATGTGATCCGCTTCGTAGAAAAACCGGATGCAAAAAATGCCAGCCTGATGCTGCAAAGCGGCGATTTTCTGTGGAACAGCGGCATCTTCTGCTGTAAGGCAGGCATCCTGCTGCAGGAGCTGAAACAACATGCACCTGAAATATATAAGGCAGCCGGCGAGGCGGCAGACGAATGGCTGAGCAAAGGCCATTTATCCAAAGCCAGCATGGAGGCCATCCCGTCTACCAGCATCGACTACGCGGTAGCAGAAAAAAGCAACCGCGTGAAAGTGGTGCCCAGCACCATGGAGTGGAGCGATGTAGGCAGCTACGAAGCGCTGGCGGAAGCACTGGTGCAACACTATAGTTATCACAACCACCAGGCCGTATCTATTGAAAGCGGCAACAACATGGTGATCGGCAAAGAAAAGCTGGTGGCCCTTGTTGGCGTAGAAAACCTGGTAGTTGTAAACACGCCTGAAGCCCTGCTCATTATGAAAAAAGGGAAAGGACAGGAGATCAAGCAACTGCATCAGTGGGTGAAGGAGAACAGGCCGGAACTGTTGTGATGTGAGGCGGAGTAGTATAAAGGTTACTGCTTCGCAATTCTTAATTATTAATTCTTAATTATTAATTATAAATGAAACTAACCGATAAGATATACATAGCAGGCCACCGTGGAATGGTGGGAGGCGCCATTAAACGCAGACTGGAAACATTAGGCTATCAGCACATTATTACCCGCACTTCAGCAGAGCTGGATCTGCGTAACCAGGCAGCGGTGAATGATTTCTTTGCCGAAGAAAAACCTGATTATGTGTTCCTTGCAGCAGCAAAGGTAGGTGGCATACATGCCAACAATACCTACCGTGCGGAGTTCCTGTACGATAACCTGATCATGGAATCAAATATCATTCATGCCGCTTACCAGCAGGGTGTGAAGAAACTGATGTTCCTCGGCAGTTCCTGCATCTATCCCAAGCTGGCGCCGCAGCCGCTGCAGGAGAGCAGCCTGCTTACGGGGCCGCTGGAGTATACCAATGAGCCTTATGCCATCGCGAAGATTGCCGGCATCAAATTATGTGAGGCTTACCGCGATCAGTACGGCTGCAATTTTATCAGCGTAATGCCTACCAACCTGTATGGTATTGGCGACAACTACCATCCTGAAAATTCGCATGTATTACCTGCGCTTATCCGCAAGTTTCATGAGGCAAAAGAGGCTGGTAAACCGACCGTGACAGTATGGGGAACAGGAACACCGAAACGGGAATTTCTGTACGCAGATGACCTGGCAGATGCCTGTGTTTACCTGATGCTGCACTATGATGGAAAGGAACTGGTAAATATCGGCACTGGCGAAGATCTGACTATCCGCGAGCTGGCGGAAACCATAAAAGAAGTGGTTTGCTACGAAGGTGGCCTGGAGTTTGACAGCTCCAAGCCCGACGGTACGCCGCGCAAGCTGATGGACGTTTCCAAACTGCATAGCCTGGGTTGGAAACACAGCACCAGCCTGAAAGAAGGTATCGTAATGGCGTATGCAGATTTCCTGAAGAAACGCCAATCTTATTTCAATGTAGTGTAAAAAGGCATAACTAAAAATCTGGAACATGAAAGTAATCGTAGTAGGAACAGGATACGTAGGGCTGGTGACGGGCGCCTGTCTCGCAGAAGTAGGCACCAACGTTGTTTGTGTGGACGTGAATGAAGCCAAGATCAATGATCTGCAAAAAGGTATTCTGCCGATATATGAACCGGGCCTGGAAGAAGTGGTACACCGCAACTACCAGAACGGCCGCCTGTCTTTCAGCACAGACCTAGCCGCAGTAATACCCGGTGCACAGCTGGTGTTCATCGCCGTAGGTACACCTCCCGGCGAAGATGGCAGCGCTGATCTGAAATATGTACTGCAGGTGGCCAGACAGATAGGCGCCTCCATGAGCGGCTACCTGGTAGTGGTTACCAAAAGCACCGTACCTGTAGGTACTGCCGTAAAAGTGAACAGGGCCATCAAACAGGCTTTGCAGGAAAGGGATGTGCTGCTGGACTATGATGTGGCATCCAATCCCGAATTCCTGAAGGAAGGCGCTGCGGTGCAGGACTTCATGAAACCTGACCGTATCGTGATCGGTGTAAACACCGAGAAAGCGCAGCAGGTGCTGGAGCAACTGTATCATCCCTTTGTACTGAACGGCCGTCCCGTTGTGTTCATGGATATTGCTTCCGCAGAAATGACCAAGTATGCCGCCAATGCTATGCTGGCTACCAAGATCTCTTTCATGAACGATATTGCCAACCTGTGTGAGCTCACAGGGGCAGATGTGAATAAAGTGCGTAAAGGTATTGGCAGCGATCCCCGTATAGGCGACCGCTTTATATATCCCGGTATTGGCTACGGCGGCTCCTGCTTCCCCAAGGACGTGAAGGCGCTGATCCGCACCGGCAGGGAGTATGGCCATTCCATGCGTATACTCGAATCTGTTGAAGCCGTGAACGAGGATCAGAAGAAGGTCATGTTCAGCAAAATAGGACGTCACTTTGACAATAACCTTGAAGGAAAGACCTTCGCCATCTGGGGCCTCTCATTCAAACCCAATACAGATGATATGCGCGAAGCGCCTTCCCTGGTACTGATAGAAAGCCTGCTGGCCGCCGGCGCCAAGGTAAAGGTGTTTGACCCCGTAGCTATGCACGAGGCAAAGAAAGAGCTGGGCGAACGCGTAAGCTGGAGTACAGATCTGTACGATGCCGCCGATGGCGCAGACGCGATCGTGCTGGTAACAGAATGGAACGAGTTCCGCCTGCCCGACTGGAGCCGCATCAAATCTTCCGTAAAAACACCGGTGGTGTTTGACGGCAGGAATATCTATGATGATGTGGTACTGCAGAAGAAAGGCTTTATTTATTATGGCATCGGTCTTACAAAATTCAATACATCTACCATTCTCGTTTAGGTTAGAACGTTTGAAGTTTGAACTTCAAACCTCAAACATTATTAAACTGCTTAAAATTCAAAAGTATATATGAAAGTTGCGTTAATTACCGGTATTACAGGACAGGATGGCGCCTACCTGGCAGAACTGCTGCTGGAAAAAGGATATATGGTGCATGGTGTTAAACGCCGCGCTTCCCTTATTAACACAGAGCGTATCGATCACCTGTACCAGGACCCTCACAGCGATAATGTTCGCTTCCGCCTGCATTACGGCGATATGACGGACAGCACCAACCTGATCCGCATTATCCAGGAAACACAGCCGGATGAGATCTACAACCTGGCTGCCATGAGCCACGTAAAAGTGAGCTTTGATACACCTGAATATACCGCCAATGCAGATGGCATCGGTACTTTACGTATACTGGAAGCATTACGTATCCTGAAGCTGGAGAAAAAGACCCGCGTATACCAGGCAAGTACTTCCGAGCTGTATGGCCTTGTACAGGAAGTGCCGCAGAAGGAAACCACTCCTTTCTATCCCCGCAGCCCCTATGCAGTAGCTAAACTGTATGCTTACTGGATCACGGTGAACTACCGCGAGGCTTACGGTATGTATGCCTGCAACGGTATCCTGTTCAACCACGAGAGCCCGCTGCGCGGCGAAACATTCGTAACACGCAAGATTACCCGCGGGGTAGCTGCAATAGCGCTGGGCCTGCAGGATAAATTGTACCTGGGTAACCTGGACGCGCGCCGCGACTGGGGCCATGCCAAAGATTATGTAGAAGCCATGTGGCGCATCCTGCAGCAGGACACTCCGGAGGATTATGTGATCGCTACGGGCATCACTACGCCTGTGCGTGATTTTGTACGTATGGCATTTGCAGAAGTTGGTATCGACGTAGCCTTCACCGGTGAAGGTGTGAATGAGATCGGTGTAGTGACCGCCTGCAACAACGAAGAGTTTACATTGCCGGTAGGCAAGGAAATAGTAGCGGTAGATCCCCGGTATTTCCGCCCTACAGAGGTGGAACTGCTGATCGGAGATCCTACCAAATCCAAAACAAAATTAGGATGGGAGCCCCGTTATGATCTGCCCGCCCTGGTGAAGGAGATGGTGGCAGGCGACGTGGAATTATTCCGTAAGAAGGACGTAACACAACTGGAACATTTGGTAGGATAGTGATTTTTAGCACAATAGCATTATGCAAGCAGCCAGCAGGGTAGTATTAAATACAGGAGCGCTTTACGGGAGAATGCTGATCACCATTTTCATTTCATTGTATTCAACCCGTTTGGTGTTGAATGCGCTGGGTGCTCAGGATTACGGCATTTTTAACCTGGTAGGCGGTGTGATAGCCATGTTATCATTCTTAAATATGGCGATGACCATCTCTACGCAAAGGTATATGTCGTACCATCTTGGATCAGGCGATATCGAAAAGTTGAAAGAGGTCTTTAATTCCAGTGTAATGCTGCATTTTATTATGGGCATCACACTGGTGGTCCTGTTCGAGGTAGTGGGCATTTACGCGTTTGACCACGTGCTGAATATGCCTGCAGACAGGATCGCTACTGCCAAGACCATCTTCCATTTCATGGTGGTCAGCACATTCTTTACCATCGCTTCGGTGCCTTACGATGCTACCCTGATCGCCAGGGAAAATATGCCGCTGATAGCCGTGCTGGGTGTATTCGAAGGTTTGTCAAAACTGGCCATCGCCATCTCCCTGCATTATGTCAGTGGTGATAAGCTGGTGGCCTATGGCGCCTTAATGGCCAGCCTGACGGTGCTGTTGCTGCTGATTAAAAGATTGTACTGTTCTTTCAAATATGCGGAAAGCAAGGTAAGGGTCAGGAAGTATTTCAACAAAAGCCTGCTGAAGGAGATGTTCTCCTATGCAGGATGGAATATGTTCGGGGCCAGCAGTGTGGTGGCCAGAAACCAGGCGCAGGCCATGATCCTGAACGTGTTCTTTGGTACGGTGATCAATGCCGCCTATGGCATTGCCAACCAGGTGAACGCGCAGCTGACCTACTTTTCTGTGACCATGCTGCAGTCGCTGAACCCGCAGATCATCAAAAGTGAAGGAAGCGGCGACCGGCCAAGGATGCTGCGGCTGGCCATGATAGCCAGCAAGTTCTCCTTTCTGCTGTTGTCTTTCTTCGCTATACCGGTGATTATAGAGGCGCCCTTTATCCTGAAGATGTGGCTGAAGAATGTGCCTGAGTATACGGTGGTCCTCTGCAGGCTGATCATTGTCTGCAGCCTGGTGAACCAGCTGACGCAGGGCGTACAGGTGGCGATTCAATCTGTTGGCAGGATCAAGGTTTACCAGATGGTGGTGAGCTTCCTGGTCATCCTGAACCTGCCGGTGGCCTACCTGCTGCTGAGAGCAGGCGCGCCGCCGCAGGCAGTACTGATAGGCGCTATCTGCATGGAGGTGATAGCGGTTGGCTACAGGATCATTGCCGCCAACAGGATTGCAGGCATGCCTGTACCTGAATACCTGAATAAGGTAGTGCTGCGGGCGGTGATACCCGTAGTACTGGCAGCGGCCATCGCCCTGCTGCCACAATTTGTCCTGGACGAAGGATTTGTGCGGTTCCTGCTAACCGGCTGTCTCGGCGTATGTGCACTTACTGTGTTCGTGAAGTTCCTGGGGCTGACGCCCTATGAGATCAGTAAGATAACAGATATGTTGACAAAGCTGGTATCTAAGGTGAGCCCAAGATTTGCGGCAAGATTTGCGGTTATAAAAACACAGGCATAACATTATGACCATTTTATTTTTTACAAACATATCGCCCTTTCCTGCAAACGGAGGTGAAAAGATCCGGAGTTATTACCTCCTGAAAGCCTTATCCCAGTTAGGTCATAAGGTTATTGCCGTGATCTGTAATGAAGAAAATGTTAACCTGGCTAATTATGGTATTGACAATGTAACATTCTACACGCATCCTAAAAAGCCATTGACCATAATGGAGCGCATCACCTGGAAACACCTGTTCCGGCGTGATGCGGAGATCATCCGCCTGTTCGGGGAGATCTGTAAAAAGTACCGGGTGGATGCTGCACTGCTGGACTATGGAACAATCGGGCAGTATATCAGCTTCTTTACCGGCCGCCAGATACCGGTGATACTGGGTACGCACAACGCACAGCCCATGATCACCCAGCAGGTGCCTGCAAAGAGCCTTTTCCAGCGGCTGAGGAAATTCCAGCTGGTAAACCTGGAAAAGCTGCATGAAAGGCTGTACTTCAAACACGCTGCTGCGATACTGGTGGTAAGCGACCAGGACCGCAAATATCATGAGCGCTTTCTGAAAAAGGAACGGGTATTTGTAGTACCCAATTTCCTGGATGAAACAGAGTACACGCTGGTGAACAAGAAACAGTCCAAGGTGCTGGTGATGACCGCCAACTTTGGCGTATACATGAACTACACGGGCCTTAAATGGTTCATTGAAGAGGTGTGGGATGATACGCTGGCGGCGGAGTTTGATCTCTGGCTGGTAGGAAGGAACTCCAAGGAAGCGCTGCAGCAGATCACCGGCAGTGAGCAGTGGAAAAATATTGTGGCGCTTGGAAAGGTGGATGATGTGAAGTGGTACATATCCGTGGCCAGCGGTGTGATCATCCCACTGCTGCACGGCAGCGGCACCCGCCTGAAATGCCTGGAGGCAATGGCGCTCAGAACACCCATCATCAGCACGGCTAAAGGGGTGGAGGGAGTAGTGAGTAATAACTTCATTATCGCAGACAGTGCCGCCGGTATGAAAAGCGCTATTATGGAATTTAAGGGCAGTACCCATGCGGGAGAAGCCCTGCGGGAAGACTTTATGAGAGAATACAGCGCGGAGGTAAACCGCCGCCGGCTGGATCATATAATTAACTATGCGGTAAAGGGGAAGGAAACGAAAGTAATAAGCGAACCGGCAATAAGCGTAGAACAGTGAACAGAAATTTGTGAGTTATGACATGGATCAAAAAGATTAAAGCTTCGCTTTATGCATTGGGAAGTGGTGTAAGCATCAATCTCGTTGGCCAGTTTAAGGTCAGCGAGATCCTGGTGTTACTGATGTTCCCCTTTAGCGTGCAGAAGAATGACCTCAGGGATTACCCGCTGCTGAGGAAGATCGTCTATGCATTGGTGTTGCTGCTCTGCTTTCAGCTGATCACCGATCTTTTTGTTGTCAATAACTCGCCCCAGAACTTCCTGCGTGGATCGGCTTCCATCATTATGCCGATCCTGTCTTTTTTCGTCATCTTTAAGATGTTCCAGGACGAAGAGGCCATTATCATCTTCATCTTTTTTACAATGGTCAAGAACATTGTTTTTACAGATGATATCGTTGACTCTGAAATGAGCTACTTCAAATTCAAGATCGCGCCTATCTTATCGAATATCGTGTACCTGCTGGTGTATTATTTCTATAAGAAAGGAAATATGAAACTGCTGTATGGCACCATCTTCGTTTACTGCGTGGTGTGCCTGGCCAATGATACCCGATCCAGTGCACTGAGCCTGCTGATCTCTACTGTGCTCATTTACTTTTATACCAATGTGAATGTTACCCGTCAGAAAATAATTGTGTTTTGTATTGCGGGCGCCTTACTGTTCCAGGGCGTCTATATTTTCTATGTTAAATCGGTATTGAGCCACGAGCTGGGGGGACAGCACTCTCTGGAACAGCTGCAGCGGCTTGATAACCCCTATAATCCCTTTGAGCTGCTGATCACGGGAAGGGGTGAAACCTATGTGGCCGTAACCGCTATCGGTGATAAGCCCTGGTTTGGGCACGGCTCCTGGGCGGTGGATAAAGACCTGAAGTATTATAAAATGCTGCTGGCCGTGCATGATGAAGACCTGAACCTGAAGAAGGCGCTGGAAAAAGATCAGCTGGTACCCAGTCACTCGATACTGCTGGGCGCCTGGGTGAACTATGGTGTAGGTGGCTTCCTGGCCGTGTTCCTTATCTTCTGCTACCTGATGAAGGCAGGCTTTTATGTGATTGCCAGGGGACAGTCGCTCACCATGTACCCTATCGTTGTAATCATGACGGTGGGCCTGATCTGGATGTTCTGCTTCTCGCCATTTCAACACCTGAGATACAGTGTGCCGCAATGGGGTGCTATGCTGCTGAGCGCATACTATTATCTTAAATACGGTGAGGACAATGAAGAGGAGGAAGGCGATGCCGAGCAGGTAGAGGAAACAACAGCAGAACATGTGGTTTATTAGTTAGTATAAATTGTATGGAATACATCTATTATAAAGATTCAAAGGGCAATTTCGGAGACGATCTGAATGCCTGGTTATGGCCAAAGTTCTTTGGCGAGGCCAGGCCGGATGGAGATGCGTTCGTGGGTATTGGCTCTATATTGGCAAATGATTCACCATTGTTCAGGAACCTTTCCGGTAAAAGAAAGATCGTATTCGGTACGGGCATCCGGCCAGGCTGGCAGCCCTTCACATACGATGACTCGTGGGATATCAGGTTCCTGCGGGGGCCTTTGTCATCCTATGCCTTTAACAACCAGTACGAGTATATAGCGGATGCTGCCTATGCGCTGGGACTGATCAATGAGTTTAATGGAATAAAAAATACAGAGAAGAAATACGAGGTCAGCGTGATCCCTTATTTTAAATCACTGGCCTATTTTGACTGGGAGCAGCTCTGCAAACAACTGGGATACCACTATATATCTCCCTGTGCTGAACACGGCATAGAGCATACGTTGCGCGAGATCGCCGCATCAAAATATGTGATCGCAGAAGCGATGCATGGTGCTATTATCTCTGATATACTCCGGGTGCCCTGGAGCAGGTTTGTGCTCACCACGCCCGTTACCGAGGGCCTGAAGGTATCTGAATACAAGTGGATGGACTGGTTATACTCCATTGACCTGCCCACCACCGAAACGGCCTTTATTAAACTCTACCGTAAGTCTGCGGTACACCAATGGGTAAAGAAGCTCAGCGCTAACATGGTGCATGTGGATTTCCTGGTGAAGAAAGTGGTAAAGGAGGAGTTGCTTAGCACCTTATCATCCATCGATCATTATTACCTGTCAAAAGACGAGGTAATAGAGCGGATCAACAGCCGGATCTCGGAGAAGATCTACCTGCTGAAACAAGAGAAGAGACAATTAATAATGAATAATGAATAATTGCGGAGTTGGGGATGTAAGTGTTTATAATTCTTAATTACTATGTCAAAATTGTTTTCAATAGTGGTGCCTGTATATAACGGGGCAGCCTATATACAAGAGACGCTGGATAGTATCTTCAGCCAGACCTATCCGCACTATGAGCTGATCGTGGTGGATGGCGGCTCTACCGACAATACTATGCAGATCCTGTCTGAGGAGAAGAACCGCTCCCATATCAAGACATTGATCTCTGAGAAGGATGAGGGTATGTATGATGCCCTCAAGAAAGGTTTTGAGAGAGCAACAGGCGATTACATGTGCTACATTAATGCAGATGATCGTCTCTTGCCCTGGTCGCTTGAAAAGGTGGCAAAAAAATTCAGTGAGGGTAACTACAGCATTGTTTTCGGAGATGTGAACTACATCAATGAAACAGGCGAGATCATATACAGTTACAAGGGGGTGAACTTTGGTCCCCGGGCCATCCGCCGCCTGCGCAGGGTACCCTTCGCGCAGCAGAGCTCTTTCTGGACGCGCAGCATCTATGAAGAGAAAGGTGGCATCGATAAATCATACCGTTATTCTGCCGATTCAAAATTTCTGCTGCAGGTATGCCTGGACCCCAAAGTGAAAAAAGGTTATGTCCCGCTGCCTTTGGGTGAATTCAGGATGCACAGCAATTCTATCTCAGTTTCACTGACTGATAAACACCAGGCAGAGCACGACCGGGTAGAACGGGAACTGAACATGGGCGGGAGTAAACTGGAATGGGCATTTTACGAAATGATCACTAAGGTGAAGAACGCAGGAGGCATTTACAAGAAGCTAACTTATAAAGGAACGAGGATACGGAAAAATTAAGAGCATGAACATCCTGTTTATTGTACCATCATACAAACCGGCATATATATACGGAGGACCGATCGTATCCGTTTCCAAACTGGCAGAGCAGCTGGCGCAGCTGGGACACCGGGTAACTGTTTATACAACTACGGCAAACGGAGAAAAGGAACTGGATATTCCTTCTGATGCACCGGTGATGGTAAATGGCGTGGCAGTAAGATATTTCAAAAGGATCACAAAGGATCATACCCATGTATCGCCTGCATTGTGGCGGGCAATATGGTCAGATGCAAAGCAATTCGATGTGGTACATATCCACTCGTGGTGGAGCTTCCTGGTATTGGGTGCCTCCATGATCCTGAAGATGAAGAATATTAAGCCGGTATTGTCGCCCCGCGGCATGCTGTGCGAGTATGTTTTTACTTCCAGGAACAGCGGTAAAAAACAATTGCTGCATAAACTGATCGGTAAACGCCTCCTGGCCAATACCTACCTGCACGTAACGTCAGAGATGGAGTGGCAGGAGTGCCTGCGGCTGAATACAGACTGGCAGGGCGATACCATCTTCAACCTGGTAGACCTGCCCGTGAAGGAATATCAAAAACGGGAGAATGACATATTTACCATTAGCTTCCTTTCAAGGGTAGATCCCAAGAAAGGGCTGGATATTCTAATGCGTGCACTGGCCACGGTGCAGTTTCCGTACCGTCTTTGCATAGCCGGATCAGGAGATGAAGCCTATATGGCTCAGCTAAAACAACTAGCTGCTGATCTTGGCATACAGGAGCATGTGGAATGGGCCGGCTGGAAAAGCGGAGAGGAGAAATTTCACTTCCTGGCAGAAGCAGACCTGTTTGCGCTCACCTCGCACAATGAAAATTTCGCCATGGTGGTGATCGAGTCGCTTTGTGTGGGCACACCCGTACTGATCAGCAATAACGTAGGGCTTTATCAATACGTAAGGGAGCGTGAGCTGGGATGGATAACCGGGATCGACCGTATTGAGGAGATTGCGGAAAACCTTACGCTGGCTTACAACAGCCGTGAAGAACGCAGGCGTATTACAAAAGAAGCCAGGGGCATCATCAACCATGATTTCAATGATTCAAAACTGGCACAGGACTATATAGAATTATATGAGCACTGTAAATAACGGAAAAGGAAGGATAGCGGTGATCATCCTCACCCTGAATGAATCAAAGCATATCGGGCGCTGTGTGCAGAACCTGCGCCAGATATCCGATGAGATCTATGTGATCGACGCGTATTCTACTGACGATACCGTGGCTATAGCCGAAAGCTACGGCGCAAAGGTGTTCCAGAATAAATGGGTGAATTATGCAGAGCAGTTTGAATGGGCGTTCCGGAACTGTGGTATTACAGCGCCCTGGCTGATGCGGATGGATGCGGATGAATATTTGGAACCTGCGCTGGTGGAAGAAATAAACAGGCGTATGCCGGAGATGCCCGATGATGTAGCCGGCATTTACCTGAAACGCAAAGTGTTGTTTAAAGGTAAATGGATCCGTTACGGTGGTTTCTATCCGCATATACTGATGCGCATCTGGCGGAACGGACAGGGAAGCCTGGAAAGGCGAATGATGGATGAGCACATTGTCGTATCCGGCGGCCGTACCATCATGTTTAAGGAAAATATGGTGGATTACAACCTGAATTCCATTCACTGGTGGATCAATAAGCATAACAACTATGCCATCAAGGAAATGGCAGACCTGATGAATATCAAGTATCGCTTCTTTGAAACTGACGACAGGTTGCTGAACACCAGTACCAGCAATTCGCAGGCAAAGCGGAAAAGGATACTGAAAGAGAAAGTATACTCGGCGTTGTCGCCCAGTGTAAGAGCCTCCATCTATTTCTTTTACCGCTTTTTCATAAGGCTGGGTTTCCTGGATGGCTACCGCGGATTTGTTTTCCACTTTATGCAGGGCTTCTGGTACCGCCTGCTGGTGGATGTGAACGTAAAGGAATTTGAAGAGAAACTGAACGGTGATAACAGTAAAGAACGGCTGGCCGAAATATTAAGGCAGGATTACAAGATCGTGGTGTAGATGAAGGTACTGAAAACAGCGGCCGTTGCAGCATACTTTTTCATGCTGATATACGTGGTATTCCTGACACCACTGCGAACACACCGGCCGCTGGCACTGCAGCGATTTGAACATGTGAGGCTGGTACCTTTAAAAGGGATAGTGGACGACATGTTCTATCCAAAAGGCCATCAGGATCCCCTTACGCATTGGGGAAATTTCCTGCTCAACTTTCTGGGTAACCTGCTGATGTTCGTTCCCTTCTCCTTTATCATGATCGTGGTGTTCAGGGTATCGAAAACGCCTTTTATACTGGCAGCGGCCTTTTTACTGAGTGTGGTCATTGAAACGGTACAATATTTTGCCAGGCTGGGAGTGGCTGATGTAGACGATGTGTTGCTGAACACATTCAGTGCCTGGATCGGGATCTGGCTGTGCAGGTTTACAATGCGCTTACTTAACATTGAAACAACAAATGCAAACTGATCTGACAATAGAACAAAAGGTACAGTCTGTACCAACTGATCTGTCGAAGTTCGATACCGGCAGTTATCATCCGGGCGCCTCCAGGTTAAAGGTGCTGGTATGGTATTTTATCAATTACTATTTTTTTAACAGCGCCTTTCCCTGGCCTTACAGCATTAAGAGCAGGCTGCTACGCCTGTTCGGCGCCAGTGTAGGCAAGGGCCTTGTGATAAAAACCAAGGTACGTATCAAGAATCCCTGGCGCCTCGTAATTGGCGACCATTGCTGGATAGGAGAATCTGTATGGATTGATAACCTGGAGGATGTTAGCATTGGCGACCATGTATGTATTTCACAGGGCGCATTGCTGTTAACCGGTAATCATGATTATAAGAAGAGTGATTTTCCTTACCGCCTGGGTAAGATCAGCATAGAAAGCGGCGCATGGATAGGGGCACAGACAACCGTTTGCCCCGGTGTGGTGTGCAGAACACATGCCATACTGACGGTAGGAGCTGTTGCTACGAAGGAACTCGAAGCGTGGACCATTTATGCCGGCAATCCTGCAGAAGCTGTAAGAAAAAGGGTGATCAGTCAATAGTCGCTGATCATTAGTAATCACAGCGGTCATTCGCTGCATATTGATCACTAAGGATTGACGGCTGAGCACTAACGACTAAATAAAAGTATGCGAAAACGAGTTTTACTTATTGGTGGAAACTTTGCGCCTGAACCAACAGGAATTGGCAAGTATAACGGCGAGATGATGAAATGGCTGGCATCCAATGGCTATGACTGTACCGTTATCACCTCCTATCCCTACTATCCCCAATGGAAAGTGCAGGAGCCGTATGAGAAGGTAAAGTCCTGGTATAAAAAGGAAGAGCTGCCCGTAACAACTACGCTGAACGGAAATGGTACGGGCCGTTTGCAGATACACCGCTGCCCCCAGTATGTACCTGCAAAACCATCAGGCGCCAAACGGATTATGCTGGATTTTTCCTTCGCCCTTTCTGCATTTTTCAAGGTGACACAGTTGCTGTTCCGAAAGAAATTTGATGTGGTAATAGCAGTAGTGCCGCCTTTTCACCTGGGCCTGCTGGCGGTAATGTACAAGAAGATCCGCGGGGCAAAGGTGATGTACCACATCCAGGATATGCAGATAGAAGCGGCGAGAGACCTGCAGATGATCAAATCCAAAAAACTCATCGGCTTACTCTTCGGCCTGGAGCGCTATATCTTCAGACAGGCAGATGTAGTAAGCAGTATATCAGATGGTATGATACGTAAGATACATGAGAAAGCAGGGAAGGATATTTTCTTCTTCCCCAACTGGGTGGATGTCACCTTATTCCATCCCCTGGATGATAAAGCCGCCCTGAAACGGGAGTTCGGCTTTGCTCCTGAAGACAAAGTGATCCTGTATTCCGGCGCTATCGGTGAAAAACAGGGACTGGAGTCTATACTATATGCAGCGCAGAAGCTGCAGCACCGTAAAGACCTGAAATTCCTGATCTGCGGGTCAGGTCCTTACAAGGCAAAGCTGGAAGAGATGGCAGCCGTTATGGGATTGCAGCAGGTGATCTTTTTCCCGCTGCAGCCTTTCGAAAAGTTCAACCGTTTTCTGAATATGGCGGATGTGCACCTGGTGATCCAGAAGGCCAACGCCAGTGACCTGGTTATGCCTTCCAAGCTGACCACCATACTGGCGGTGGGCGGGCTGGCGCTGATCACAGCTAACCCGGGCACCAGCCTGCATGACCTGGTGACGCGCTATAACATGGGCATACTGGTGAATGCAGAAGATCAGCAGGCGCTGGACGAGGGTATCTGCAGGGCAGTAGATGCAGATGCCGCTACTTTACAGGAGAATGCGCGCAGCTATGCAGAAACATTCCTTTCAATAGGAAAGATCATGTCACGATTTGAAGAAACGGTAGTACAAAATTAGTAGTTAGTCATTAGTCGTAGTCTTTTATGTTAGATCGATATCTTAAAATTTGCAGCATCCAGATCGTTGTGCTGGATTTCATCGGGCTCAATGCCATTTTTTACATAGTAAGATCATGGCTGAACCAGACAGGCGAACCGATCAATGTGGATGTGGATACATTTTTGATAGGCGCCAATATTGCCTGGATGATCGCCTTATATACCACCGGTATCTATTTTGTAAGCCAGCAATTGTCTTATGAAAGGGTAGCGCGTAAAACAGTACAGGGCATCCTGCTGTACCTCTTATTGCTGCTGGGGTACCTGTTTATGTACCGGCAACTGAACTCCCGTTCATTCGTAATACTTTACTGTTCACTATTTATACTGGTAGTACTGATAGACCGTTTCATCTTCTATCTTGTTACCAACTACATCCTGCACAGCAAGGGCATACAGAAAAAAGTGGTGATACTGGGCTATAACGATGTATCCAAAAGGCTGGTGGACAGTTTCATTGATGTAAAGAGCAACCTGCAGTTTGAAGGTTTTTTTGAGGAGTACAGTAAAGTACATGAGCTGTCTTATTACCCGGTGATCGGTAACCTGGAAGATTGTGTGCCTTATGCCAAGTCAAACAATATCCAGGAGATTTACTCTACCTTGTCGCCTGAGCAGTTCCCCTATCTTTACACCCTGGCCCATGAGGCGGAGAAGCATTTTATCCGTTTCAGATTTGTGCCGGATTTCAGGATGTTCGTGAACCGCCAGATCTATGTGGACTATTTCAATAATATCCCGATCATCTCCCTGCGTTCTGAACCACTGGACGATATTGCCAACCGTATACGCAAACGTATTTTTGATATAGTGGTAAGCTCACTGGTAACGATCTTTATTCTCAGCTGGCTGATACCCTTACTGGCATTGCTGATCAGGCTGGATTCCAAAGGACCGATCTTTTTTATCCAGCACCGCACCGGCCGTAACAACCAGACCTTTCCCTGTCTGAAGCTGCGCAGCATGAAGGTGAACAATGATGCGAACGTGAAGCAGGCAACAAAGAATGATGACCGCTTTACCAGGCTGGGCCGCATTCTGCGCAAGACCAACCTGGACGAGATGCCGCAGTTCCTGAACGTGCTGATGGGAGACATGTCTATCGTGGGGCCGCGCCCGCACATGCTGCGTCATACGGAAGAATTTTCCCGCATCATCCAGCAATACATGGTGCGTCACTTTATGAAGCCCGGCATTACCGGCTGGGCCCAGGTAAATGGCTTCCGCGGAGAGATCCTTGAGGAGAATCATCTGAAAAAACGTATTGAGCACGATATCTGGTACATGGAAAACTGGTCAGTATATCTTGATCTGCGTATCATGTTTATGACAGTGATGAATACGATCAGAGGAGACAAAAACGCCTATTAAGCAGGTCCATGGGGGGACTGTCTTATTAATTAGTAGTAAAAATGCGGCTGGTGACCGCAAAAAGCATTATATTGTACTGATTATAGTAGTGAGATTTTATAAAAAGATCTACAAATTGCACCACGATTAAACAGGAAGCACGGGAAGTAACTAACTTAGGGCACATCATTACGCGTATAGATACGGATCCATATACCTCATTACATTAAGACATCTAAACTAATTGGGTACACTGAAATCTGGGTTTCACAATGAAAGGTTCATCCATAACTAGTGTTGATCTGCTGGAAAGCAGGGGGCTGATGGAAGATATTTTCCACGAACTTAAATCGATACTCTCAAGTATTTTGTCGAGTGTTGAATTGATCGAGTTGTATGGCGGCGCCAACGGGCATCATCATCAGGTGGAAAAGCCTTCTTCCAACGGAAAGATCACCCGTCAGGCACGGGCTATCAAATCGCAGGTGATTGAGCTGGAGTTCCAGTTGCAGAATATCAGGATCATCCAGCATATTATGAATAAGACTTTTGAACCCAAGAAAGGGCTTACCAGTGTGAGCTTTTTCCTGCGGAACTTTATTCATGATGAGCCTTATGATACCTTGTTTGGTTCATCCGTAGAGATGCAGGTGAACAAGGAGCATACAGACGCCTACATTGATGAATTTTTGATAAAGCAGCTGGTGCTGAACATCTTCTTCTGGATGATGAAGAATTCTCCTACCAATCAGACACCCAGGCTTAGTTTTATTTTTGAAGATGATTGCTTTGAGCTGAAAGGATGCTTTTCTGCCAATGCGGCCAGCTACTTTTTCCCTTCCTATGCGGCAGCAGGCAAATCGTACGAAAACGGAGGAAAATTACACTTCGATACCGAGCTGCTGAACCAACGGATATACTACCTGATCTCTTATATAGTAGACCTGCATGATGGCAGTTTTAACATTAACCTGGAGGCGGAGAAAGATGTGGAGATCCTGGTGAAGATCCCTTACAAGCCTTCTTACATGCTATAATACTTTCGAAGCGGGAAATCATTACATACTGTTTTTATAAAGATAGCGGGCGGTCGCATTTATGCACCGCCCTGACGTTTTTGTTGTTTTACCAGAAGGGTAAGGCAATGAGATAAGGTTAAAACTATAGGGGGTATGTCTATATCCCCTGATTTCGGTTATTATTTATACTTGATCAAGTAGTATTTATTGCCCGTATTGGCATCTATCTTGCAGTTGATTAGCGCTATGTCTACTTGCCAGCGGCTAAGGGAGCGTAAAAAGGAAATCCATGTTGCATCTGCACAGTACTCCTGTTTTACAATTGAAATATTTTATTGAAAAATCGAAAAACCAGCATTTACTATGAAGCGGCATCTCATACTGCTGATCATGTTGTTCCACCTGTGTGTTACTGATTCAACTGCGCAATTCCTGGACTCCATACAGATCAATGTAGGTACCACCGGAACAATAGCTACAAAAGACTATCAGCCTTTGTGGATCACATCACAGCGGTTTGGTACGATCACCGATCGCAAGTCGGATCTCTCTACACAGATAGGTTTCAGCAACGTACACATGTTTGGAAACGGCGATAACAAAGACTTTTACATACGTTATGGCGTCGATCTCTTCAATAATGATCACTTTAAGGAGGTGTTCCTGGAGCAGGCTTATTTCAAGGCTGGTTATAAGCACCTGGAATTCCGCGCAGGGCGCTATGAGGAAAAGATCGGGGAGATGGACAAGGATCTGTCCAGCGGATCCTTTGGTGTAAGCGGTAACGCGCTGCCTATACCACAGATCGGTATCGCCCTCACGGATTACGTGGATGTGCCCTATACCAACGGCTGGCTGCAGGTAAAAGGCCAGATCAGCCATGGCTGGATGGGAGATGACCGGTTTGTCAAAGATGCCTGGCTGCACCAGAAAACCTTCTACCTGCGCGTAGGAGCCAGGAAACTGAAAGTAGGAGCCGGTATACAGCATTATGCTATATGGGGCGGCCACGGAGCCGGCCTGCCTGATATAAAGAAGAACTTCTGGGACGTGTTCCTGGTGAAAGAATCGAATGACGGTACGGTAGGCGGGCAGGATTTGCCCAACCGCTCCGGCGACCATCGCGGTGTGCTGGAGGGAACGATTGACTGGGATAATGATGTTACCGGGCTGCATTTTTACATGCAAATGCCATTTGAAACCGGGCAAGGTATAGACATCCGTAATATAGACCGTTTGCTGGGCGTTGCTTATACCAACAAAAGAGAAGAAAGCTGGCTGAAAAAAGTAGTGGGTGAATTCATTTATACCAAACAAATGAATGATTTCTACGACAAACAGTACCGCGAAAGCTATTATAATAATGGTGTCTACCTCACAGGCTGGGAATACCAGCGCCGCATTATTGGTACTCCCCTGTTCATTAACAGGACCAGGGGCGCCGAGTATTTCCCGGGCCAGGTAAAACCTTTCGACTGGAACCAGCCCTGGGATTCTGTAAGAGGAAGAGGCTGGAATATCATCAACAACCGCATAATTGGCGGCCACCTCGGCTTCCTGTATACCATCAAAGGCGAGCTGTCTGCCAAAACCATGCTTACCTACACCCAGAACTTCGGTAATGACCAGAAAGGCCTCTTTTCGCCCTCCCGGGCACAGGTATATGCCCTGCAGGAGGTAAGCTACCAGCTGCCTGCCATACCGCTCGCCATCAAAGCCGGCGTAGCCGTGGACTGGGGAGAGCTGAGCGATAATGCCGGTTTGATATTAGGGGTGAACTGGCAGTTTAGAAAATAGTTTGAGGTTTGAGGTTGGTTAAATGTTACAGGTGTTGTTTAATGGCCGGGTCATATGTCAGGACCTTCAACTTTGAACGAACTTCAAACCTCAAACTAATATGTCTGAATCGGTAAAAAGTACCATAATTGCCCCGTTTGGTGCAATTGGCGCATAAGGGCCCTTCGTACCTTTGTACTGTTAAAACAAAAGTACAATGGCAAAGCCCAAAATACCGGTGTACGATATCTATAGCATCAGTCATGGCCACACACAGCAGGATCTGATGGTAGCACGTTTCGGGCCTTATGTACGGGAGCATAAACACCTTTACCGGCAGCATGGCCACTCATTTTACCATCTTGTGCTATTTACAAAAGGCGCCGGCACCCATACCATTGACTTCTCCAGTTTTAATGTACAACCTTACCAGGTATATTTCATGGCGCCGGGCCAGGTGCACAGCTGGCATTTTGAAGGCCCTGATCCGGATGGTTACCTGGTACATTTCTCTCCTGCATTTTTTCAATCATTCCTGCTGGACCAGCAATACCTGGAACGTTTCCCGTTTTTACGCGGCAACAGCAACGATGGTGTACTAAAGATACCTTCGCCGCTCCGTGAAGGTGTGGTGCAGCTGTTTGAACAGATCCTGAAAGAGCTGGAACAGCCGGAAGAAGGCGGGCTGGATATGATCCGTATGTACCTGCTGCAATTCTTTATGCAGGTGGAGAGATGCTGCGGGAAAGGTGAAAAGAAACAGGTGCCCCAACAGAAACAACTGCTGCTGGCCAATTTCCGGCAGCTGATCAACAAGCATTATAATACTATCCGTTTGCCAAAGGAGTATGCGGAACTGCTGTACATAACGCCTAATCATTTAAACGCCTTATGCCAGGATCTGCTGGGAAGAACGGCTGGTGAACTGATCCGCGACCGCATATTGCTGGAAGCCAAAAGGATGCTGGTCAATGAATCCCTTACTATTACCGAGATCGCCTATGCACTGAATTTCCAGGACAATTCCTACTTCAACCGTTTCTTTAAAAAGAACACAGGTATGACCCCGGAAGCATTCAGAAAACAACTTGTTCATTAAAAATCTTTATGCCATGTGTGCTTATCACGAATCCAAGCCCAACCTGATTGTAAGCGTACTACAAAATAAATGTCCCCGCTGCCGTAAAGGAAAGCTGTACGAACACTCCAATCCTTATCTGCATTTGAAGGATTTTATGAAGATGAAGGAATACTGTGATGTATGCGGACAAGCCTCAGAACCTGAAACAGGTTTCTTTTTCGGAACAGGGTATGTTAGTTATGCATTATCTGTTGCTATCAGCGTAGCCACTTTTATTGCGTGGTGGGTGCTGATCGGCTTTTCACTGGATGATAACCGCCTGTTCTGGTGGATAGGTGTTAACGCAGTATTGCTGATCATTATACAGCCATTACTGATGCGCCTGTCCAGGATCATCTGGTTGTCTTTCTTTATCTACTATGACCGCAACTGGCGCAAAGAGCCATTGCCCCGGCATTAACACAGATAGCTGGCGTAACTTTTGATGTTCATCAGACAAATGTTCGTCAAATGCCTGAGGGCCCTTCTATAGTGATACTAAAGGAAGCCGTACAGTCTTTCAAAGGAAAGAAGGTGGTAAAGGTGAGCGGGAATACAAAGGTCGCCATGCCTGTACTGGAAGGGCAACGTGTCATTGATTTTAAGAGCTGGGGAAAACACTTCCTCATCTGTTTCCGCAGGGTTACTATCCGCATCCATTTTATGCTGTTTGGAAGCTATCGTATTAACGAAGAGAAGGATACGCCGCCGCGGCTGGGACTGCAGTTTGAAAATGGGGCTTTGAATTTTTACGCCTGCTCCGTTAAGCTGATCACAGAGCCGCTGGACGAAGTATATGACTGGAGTGGCGACGTGCTGAGTGATACCTGGGACCCGGGCAAGGCCCGCAAAAAACTGAAGGCCCTGCCGGATCTGTTGGTATGTGATGCATTGCTGGAACAGAATATTTTCGCAGGCGCCGGCAATATCATCAAGAATGAAGTGCTGTTCCGTATACGGGTACATCCCAGGAGTAAAGTAGGTAAGCTGCCCGCTAAACAGCTGAATCTTCTGATTAAAGAAGCAGTGAATTACAGCTATGATTTCCTGGAATGGAAAAAAGCCTTTGTGCTGAAAAAGCATTGGCTGGCCCATACTAAAAAGATATGCCCGCGCTGTAATATTCCCCTGATCAAAGAACATCTTGGCAAAACAAACCGCCGCAGTTTTTTCTGCAACAATTGCCAGGTGCTGTACCAGTAAGGATACTGACTATTTCTTCTTCAGCAATACCAGTTGCCCCAGGTGATAGGAGAGGTGGTTGGTACGGTTGATCAACACACTCAGCCTGTTACGGTGCGGCTCCTTCTCAAAGTCTTCGGCAGAGATCAGTGAATGCTTCTGAAACCACTCGGCAGGCTGCATACCGCTGAAGTGAACGGAGAGCTGGCTGTTGATATTACTCCAGTATTCCCTCAGATCTCCTGCACTGGGCAGATCTGTGACGGTTCGGTCAGGATGTTTGATAAAAGCTTCGTCCAACTGGGGGTACTGCCTTTCACCGAGGCCCAGTATAGGCAGCATAGCGTCATGTACTGCCGTAAGATGCCCCAGCAAATAAATCGCCCTGTTCTTACCCGGCGCAATTTCCTGTAATAAATCTTCGTCTGAAAGCTCGCCTAATAGCTTGTTGGTTCTTCTGATGTGTACATCCCATGCATGCATGGCCATCTTTACAAATAATTGCTGCTGACCCATAGGTATTTAATTTTGAGCGCGAAAGTTAGGCAAATTTTGTAAACAGCAATGAACACTTTTTTTGTCTACATTTGCCCATATTTTTTACCGGATATGCAACATGTCATACTGACGTTCGTCTTCTATGTACTGGTTATCGCCCGTCTGATCTCCGTATTTATCTCCGCTGCCAACGAACGTAAGCTGAAAAAGATAGGGGCCGTAGAATATGGTAAGGGTAATTCCCTGTTACTGGTAGTAGCCCATTTTGCCTACTATATTGCGGCGGTTACGGAAGGCAGCCTGCAGGGCGCCTTTTTCTACGATGGCCTCAGTTATCTTGGACTGGCTATATATGCATTCTCTATTGTGATGTTATACTATGTGATCTATACCATTCGCTATGTATGGACGGTAAAGCTCATTATCGCTCCCCAAGCCCATCATGTTATTAACAAATCGCCATTATTTAAGTATATTAAGCATCCGAACTACTTCCTGAACATTATCCCGGAGCTGATCGGATTTGCGCTGTTCTTTCATGCATGGATCACACTGATCGCCGGTATGATCATCTACCTGGTACCGCTGGCTGTCAGGATCAGGCAGGAGGAAACAGTAATGAAAGCGCATTTCAGCGAATACTAGATCATTGATACGCAGCAGCATATGGAAATAATCACTTTGAAATTAAATCAGAAGCATCACGGTGCTTTTTATTTCATGGATGGCGAAGAGCGACTGGGAGAGATGGTAATAGGTATTAAGGACAATGATCTTACCGTCTATCATACGGAAGTATTCTCCGGCGGAGAAGGGAAGGGGATCGGTAAGAAGCTGCTGGAGCATATGGCAGATTATGCCCGTAAGAACAATTTGATGGTGATTGCACTTTGCCCATATGTATTTGCGCAGTTTAAACGGCATCCGGAAATGTATGCCGATATCTGGAAAAATAAAGAATAGTCAGTGTCAAAGATCATTGCTACCGCAGCAGCGGAAAACAGTGGAGAACTGTATACTACGAATATAGAAGTGCATCAGCACCAGCTGCTGGCCGAAATATAATTAACCCTTAAATACTTTCTGATGGAAAAGCAGATAGAACATATCCTTGAAGGAAGAACCAAACGCATCGGTGAGGAAACGGTACTGCAGTCTTTGCCTCATAAAGATTTCCGTTTTGCGAGTCCATTTATTGTAGTGCATCACTTACCGGCTACCACTTACCCGGCAGGATCTCCCCCTGAAAGGCTGCATCCCCATCCACACCGGGGCTTTGCACCGGTTACTTTCCTGTTCCAGGGAGAAGGTTATCACCGCGATTCCCAGGGTAACAGCGGCATCCTGAAAGCCGGGGAAGTACAGTGGATGTTTTCCGGAAGTGGATTGTTGCATAGCGAAGGCCCTTCACAGGCATTCCTGGAAAAGGGGGGTACCTATGAACTGGTACAACTCTGGGTAAATGTGCCTGCAAAGCACAAAATGGAAACACCCTTCTATCAGCAGGCCGCCGCGGAACAAATGCCTGCCATCAGCGAAGACCCCGGCATAGATCTGCACCTGGTCAGCGGAGATTACCAGCAGCTCAGGGGCCCGGTTAACAAGTCATTTACCCCTGTTACTTCCATATTCGGCAGCATGCAGGCCGGTAAAACGATCAGTTTCTTTCCCCGGGAAGGCGACTGGACGCTGCTATACGTACTGGACGGCACGGTGCTTATTAACGACCGCCAACCGGTGAATAAACAGCACCTGGTAGTATTCAGCAAAGCAGGCACCGGGCTGACCGTCACTGCCAAAGAAAATGTTCGCCTCCTGTATCTTTCTGCCGTGCCTATCGATGAGCCGGTGGCTGCCAGGGGCAATTTCGTAATGAATACTACCGAAGAGCTGGACCAGGCGGAGGCAGATTTTGCCGCCGGAAAATTCGGCGTGCTGGACTATTAACACTTCTCCTATCTTTACCCCGTGAAAGAACAACAGCAAAATGAAAGCATCGGCATGCTGTTCATTGAGATCTGCAAACGCCGCAGAAATAAAAAGAACGAGCTGCTGAGCGAGGCCAATCTGTACGAAGGGCAGGACATCCTGCTGCATTACCTGGCTATAGCCGACGGGCAAACCATGTCTGAACTGGCCGCCAAGGTATGTGTACAGGCAGCCACGCTGTCTACCATGATACGCAGAATGGAGGCCAATGGTCTTATCAGGAAGGAAGCTGACCCGCATGATAAAAGGGCGCACCGTATCTATTTCACTGCCAAAGGCAGGGAAGTACAGGCCCTTACATGCAGGATCTGGAGTGAGCTGGATAAAAGAACCCTTAAAGACCTGTCTGCCGACGAAAAAAAGCTACTTGATCAGCTGCTGAAGAAAGTGCTGAAGAACCTTGCTTAACGCTAATCCTCTATCAGACCGCCTTTACCGTCCGTTACTATCTGCAACAACCTTACGGCTACTGCTTCTTCCACCTCATCGGGTATAGTGGATGCTTCATCTCCGATGGCAATAAATTGCTCAGCCTCCTCATCCCAGGCAAAAACGAACTCCGGGCTGTCGTTATAGCGTACCCGGAACCGGGTTTCGTTATTAAAAGGATAAGGTACTGCCCTGATGGAATAAGGCACCTGCTCCAGCAGGAGATCAAAAGTGACGGGTTGCATATTCATAGTGTCCGTTTTTCTATCTGCTACAAAAAGAAGGCCGTATACCCCCGTCTTTTCATTGTAAAGGAAAAGTTGTGTGTTTCACCATTATTTTTTTAACTTTTTGTGAAATAGATGGCAAAAATGCAAAACTGTTTTCGTTTACCGCTGGTAGTGAGCCTGTTGGTGATATCCTGCCGTGAAAAGCCCCTGCCCGCCGTTACCCAGGTACACCTGCCCCGTATAGACTCCATGGCAGATATTCCACAACCCTTACAGATCATCAGCTGGTATGATATGGCCCGCCGCTTTGACAGCACCGTATACGATTTCAATGCCATAGGTCCACACTGGCCGGTGGTATGGTGGGACAGCAGCCGCCGCAATTTTCCGCAGAACGTGGTAGGCCTTTATACCGCCATGGACGATCAGCGCCAGGGCACGCATAACAAAGGCATGTTCCATGAGGCCCTGGCTACCATGGGCGCCACGCTGGGCGCCACCCTTGCCGGGATAGACAAACGCCGCCAGCAGGGCCTGAACTATGTGGCCATGCTGAAGAATTACTTTAACCGGGAAACTGGCTGGAATATCATGATGAACAATACCTGTCCTGAAGTGGCCCTGCTGGGTGGCGGCTATGGACGGGACTGGTGGTACGATGTTTATCCCAACATGCTGTTCTACGCCATCTATGACCGTTACCCCGATGAGCCGGGTTTTGATACCCTGGCCCGCAGTATAGCAGAAAAGTTCTATGCCGCAGATTCTATACTGGCAGGAAACTATGATCATTCTTTCTTCCACTACGGGCAGATGCGTCCTATGGATAACGACATCTGTAAACAGCAGGATGTAGCTGCCGGTCATGCCTGGGTGCTTTATGCCGCTTATAAAAAGTTTGGCGACCGGCGTTACCTGATCCGGGCTGCAACAGCTTTATTGTGGCTGCAGCAGCAACACAACAATACTTTCTATGAAGTGTTCATGCCCTTTGCTGCATACCTGGCCGCCAGGCTGAATGCAGAAATCAGAACACACTATAAGGTAAAGCGATTCCTGGAATGGACCTTTAACGGCGATCCGCAGTGCCGCCAGGGCTGGGGCGTACTTGCAGGCAAATGGAACGGGATGGATATCTCCGGTATTATAGGCAGCACAACAGACAGAGGTGGTTATGGTTTCCTGATGAACACTTTTGACGCCGCCTGGCCGCTGGTGTCGTTGGTGCGTTACGATGCCTCCTATGCAGACGCTATTGGCAAATGGATGCTGAACGCCGCCAATGCTGCCCGTTTTTTCTATACGCAGTACATGCCGGATGATCATGAAACCATCCCGGAACAGGCAGCCGTTACCAAAGGTGTAATAGGTTATGAAGGCATTATACATTCGCCTTCCTACCCGCAGTATGCACACCTGAAAGCGCCGGTAGCGCAGGGAGATGGTCCCCTGTGGGCAAAAGGTAACCCGGACGTATCGCAGTTCAGTATCTATGGCAGCGGGCATGTGGGCATTTTCGGCAGCATTATACGCCCTACAGATGTAGATGGTATCCTGCAGCTTGATCTGCTGGCTACAGATTTTTTCAGGGATGAAGCCTGGCCTTCATTCTTATACTATAATCCTTACACAGCTGCTAAAACCATTCATGTAGAGCTGGGAGAGAAGGCGGTTGACGTTTATAATACCATCACACATTCCTTTGTTGCCCGTAAGGCGCAGGGCAATTATGCTTTTACCTTGCAACCGCGTTCTTCAGCGGTACTGGTGTTCACGCCTGCCAATGCACAAGTAGTACATAAAGAGGGTTGGCTGAGGGTGGATGGAAGGGTGGTGGATTACATGTTCCCGCGTATAACAGATTAAAAAAAGCCGTCCCCAACTGGCGGACGGCTTTTCTCTTTTTACAGCTCTTTTACGCAATCAGAATTTATACGCTACGCTGAAACGGATATCACGCGGGGCTTCTGCCTGCCAGTAATAATAAGCGCCATAGTCTGCGCCGGAATAAAGATATTTATTCAGGATGTTGAAGGCGTTGAGTGTTAAACGGATTTTTTTCTTTTCGTAGAACAAACCGCCGTCCAGCCTGAAATAATCGGGCAGCTGCATCCTGCTGGGTTCTTCGGTCCAGGTCCAGGTGCTTCTGTCGGCCTGGTAGCTGAAACCGGCGGCAATACCTGCACCTTTCAGTACGCCGCTCTGCATGGTATAGGTCAGCCAGGCATTGGCATTGTGTTTGGCAAAGCCGGCTATCCGTGTACCTTCTTTCACTACATTGCTTACAGAGCCACCGTCTTTGCTTACATAAGAATCGGTAAATGCGTAGTTGGCAACGATACTCAGTCCGCTTACGATCTCACCCATAATGTCCAGTTCCACGCCTTCGGCCCTGCTCTGTCCCAGCTGGAGAGAGTAAGGTTCTGCCGGTGTACTGTTGGGGTCTGCAGACAGCTCATTATTCTTGATGATACGGTAAACGGAAGCGGAGGTACTTAACTTACCGTCAAACCATTGCCGTTTGATACCGGCTTCGATGTTGTTGCCGGTAATAGGCTTCGGAGGAACGCCGCTTCTGAGCCTGCCCGCCTGCGGAATGAAAGATTGATCATACAATGCGTAAACAGACGTATTGCGGTCTACAGAATAGCTCAGGCCTGCCCTTGGGGTGAACCTGTTCTCTTCCAGGGTGGTGCCATCAGTTTCTTTTACATAAGTATAGCGCCCAGCCAGGGTAAGGCGCAGTTTGTTCTCAAAAAAGCCCAGCTCGTCCTGGAAATAAAGCCCGGTGTAGGTTTGGTTCCTGCGGGATACCGCCCTTTGATCCAGCGGGGTAGTGCGGTCAAAGGTAGGGAAACCGTAAGCCGGTGTACCGTAGTTGGGGTTGTGGGCGTCAAATTCACCGCCGTTGGCGCTGTCCAGCAGGGCAGACTGCCCCCAGTCGTACAGGCCTTCTTTTGAGCCCAGGTCCACGCCCGCCAGTATGCGGTGGTGGATCCTGCCTGTGTTCAGATCACCGTTCACAAATGCCTGTCCGTAAGTATTTTTAAGATCTGCATCAAATGCGTACAGCCTGCGGATCACCTTGCCGTCGGGCAGTACGGCGTCGGGCCATATATCGCTGGAGATTTGTTTGTACCTGAAGTATGCCACCTGCGCAGTGAATTTCCAGTTGTCATTCAGCTGGTGCTGCAGGTTCAGAAATGCGTCGTGCTCTTTTGCTTTGTTGGGCGTAATGCCGGGGTTCGACATACTGAACTCTTTCGGGTATTGTGCATAACCCTCTGTAGAGAACACATAGGCAGAGCCAAGGTCAGACATGGTTACATGCTGATAGGTATATTCTGCTGTCAGCAGCGTTTTTTCGTCAAGCTGGTAGCTGACTACGGGTGCAATGCTGTATCGGTCATTGAATTCGTAATCACGGAAAGAGTTCCTGGTTTGTCCCATTGCATTGAAGCGGTACAGCAGTTTGCCGGATTGATCCAGTTTGCCGTCCAGGTCCAGTGTAGACCTGAACAGGCCAAAGCTGCCGTAGGTCATGGCCGCTTCTCCTTTTTTGATGCCCGTAGGCTTTTTAGTTACCACGTTGTAGATACCTGCGGGTTCGCCATTAGACATCATGAAGCCTGCGGGGCCTTTTACAAATTCTACATGGTCTACAAAGCTCATGTCTTCGGTCAGCGGACCCCAGTCGGAAGTTACGTTCACCCCGTTGCGGAAGGCTGCCAGGCGGCCGCCGCGGGCGTTTATGCGGGCATAGATATCGCTCCAGTGTTCCAGGCGGGTAGCGCCGCTCACGTTCTTGATCAGTCCATCGCTCATGGAGGTGATGGTCTGGCTGGCCATCACTTTATTGTTCACTACCTGAATATTTTGTGGTACTTCCAGCAGGGGGGTAGTGATGCGGAGCGACTGGGAAGTACGGTCCGCCTTGAAGCTGTTCCTGTTCCCGGTTACGATAATGCCCTGCAGCTCGCCCACCTGCAGGCTCATTTGCAGGTCAACGGTAGTGGTCTTGTTGTTCTCAACGGTAACGCTGCGGCGTATCTCTTCGTGATTGCGCAGGCTGACCAGCAGGGTATATTCTCCCGCTTTTACATTCCTGAAATGGTACAGGCCTTCCTGGTCAGAAACGGCGTTGCTGCCTGTTTCTACCAGTTCTACGGTGATCCCGCTTACCGGGTGATTGTCTGGAGAGATGATTTTTCCTGAGATGTTGCCGCCCCCCTTCTGGGCGAAAGTAAGTGTGGATGCCAGCAGGCATACCAACATGAGTACAATTCGTCTGTTCATCATAATATTTTTAGTTCGATATAGGCGTTCTTCCCCCGTGATGTTAAAATCTGGGCGCAAAGGTCGTGTGAACAGCGGCTATCCGTTTACGCAATCGGGTAAATTATTTACGTGATCGGGAATTTTTTCCTACTTTTAAAGTCATGCAACAGACAACTCCAATCACCACCTTATTCCTGGATATTGGCGGCGTACTATTGAGCAACGGTTGGGACCGTGCCGCCCGTAAACGTGCAGCAGCGGAATTTTCGCTGGACCTGCCGGAGTTCGAGGAACGGCATCACCTCACTTTTGACACTTACGAGGAAGGGAAGCTGACCCTGGACGAATACCTGGACAGGATCGTGTTCTACGAACCCCGCGCTTTTACCCGTGAGGCCTTTAAAGAGTTTATGTATGCGCAAACAGAGGCCTACCCGGAAATGATAGACATGATCTGCAGGATCAAGGCCACTTACGGCGTAAAGATCGCCATCGTGAACAATGAAGGCCGTGAGCTGAATGAATACCGCATCCGCCGGTTTGGCCTGAACAAGTTTGTCGATTTCTTTGTTTCTTCCTGCTTCGTACACTTCCGTAAACCGGATGCCGACATCTTCCGCATTGCACTGGACATCGCGCTGGTGAAACCGCAGGAAGTGGTTTACGTGGAAGACCGCGCCATGTTTGTATCTGTTGCCGAAGGCCTCGGCATTCATGGTCTGCTGCACGAAAACTATACCAGCACCCGCGACAAGCTGGCCGCCTTTGGATTTACCTTACCCGATTAATGATCGCATGCTGCGAAGATCACTATCCACCGTCATCATCCTCCTGTTACTGGCTTGTAATGCCTTCGCACAGTCATTCAGGGCATTAGCCATTGCAGAACCGGGCGGCCATCACATTGCCTATTCCCGGGCGGCCAGGGTATGGCTTAACCAGCTGGCTGCCGACAGCGGCTTTGCCATTGATTATATCAAAAACACCGATAGTATTGACGAAGCCTTTCTGCAACGCTACCGTCTTTTCATTCAGCTGGATTACCCGCCTTACGCCTGGAAAGAGAAAGCCGTAAAAGCTTTTGAGCATTATATCAGTACCGCGCAGGGTGGCTGGATAGGGTTCCATCACGCTACCTTGCTCGGCGAATTTGACGGCTACCCCATGTGGCAATGGTTCTATGCATTTATGGGAAAGATCCGTTTCAAGGATTATATAGCCGGCTTTGCCGCGGCTGAAGTGAAGGTGGAAGATAATGCGCACCCGGTGATGAAGGGCCTGCCCACTTCATTTGTTATAGAGAAAGACGAATGGTATACCTATGACAGAAGCCCCCGTGCCGATGTACATATAATAGCCAGCGTAGATGAAAGCACTTATATGCCGCCTTCAGACAAAAAGATGGGCGACCACCCCGTCATCTGGACAAATACCCGTTTCCCCGCCAGGAATGTATATATCTTCATGGGACATTCCCCCGACCTTTTCAGGAATGAGAATTATCAACGGCTGTTCCGCAATGCTATTTTCTGGGCAGCGGGCAGGTAGTATGCAGCAGATCGGCCAATAAAAAGGCCGGCTGGATAGCCGGCCCGCTAAAACCGAAAAACTGCATCGCTCACAACACGTCATACATGAGCGTGCATTATCCTATATCAATCAAAGTGGCGTATACTTGAAAGAGTGGATGATAATTTCCACTTCCTGGCCGTTAGACGGCGGCAGGTGCTGAAACAGCCACAGGTTCATATGTACCGGTAAAGCTTCTGTACTTACTGGGAACCCGGCAGGCGTGGTCCAGGGGAAGAAGGCATTGCTGGGGTTTTCCGTATGTCCATGGTAGGCCGTGTAAGACACATAGGAGCTGGTACGGTAGAATTTGTACGTGCTGTAAGTACCGTTCAGGTCCAGTTCAAACTCATGGTGCGCTTTGGTCTCCGGATCGCCGTAAGCCGGGTACACGGTGTAGTTGAAATTGGGCCAGGCATTATTGCCCCAGCGTGCAAATTCAATATCTATTTCATGATGGCCATTGTCTCCTGATTTGTAGTTAAACAATCCGAATACAATATTCTTATCCAAAAGGTCCAGCGGCGCTTCTATCTGCCAGACATAAGAACCGTAACCGAAGGTTTGCTGGGAGATCACCTCTGAACAGTACCAGCGGCCCGTAGCGGCGTCTTTCCTGATCTTCAGGTGCAGGCGACCGGCGCCATCTACCCATACGTTGCTGGTGCTGCCGCTCCAGTAGTTATCATGTGGACCACTGGGCCCTGCCTGGTCTCTTACGGTCCAGTTGATGCCGCTGAAAGAGATGGTTCTTTCTGCAGCAATTTTTACATCGGCGCCTTGCACAGCATTTTCGTTACTCAAAGGGTTTTCTGAGGTGGTGGCGTTTTCCTTGCGGCAGCTTGCAAGCACGGCAAGGGTAAAGGCCAGCATAATGGTTTTTCTCATGGTAAAGTTTTAATGGTGAAAAAAAGGGTTACTTATAGATTGATAGCTATCTCTTATTGTCAGGGATCCCACCACACATGTTGCAGCCAGTCGTCTTTTCCGCCCATACGATCCACCGCTTCACGGTAATGACGGGTGTTTGTATAAGCTTCTGCAGATGGATAGAAAAGCCGTCTGAATATCCTGCCGCCTGTTTCCGACTCGCCGCCAATGTCTGTGATAGGCGCCAGTACGGGCCATCCGCTCCTGCGCTGGTTGGCGTAGGCTTCGTAGCCATTGGGAAAGAAAGCCACCCATTTCTGCATATTGATCTCTTCCAGGGCATTTTCGGCAAGCAGCGGGTGTGCGGCCACAAAGGAATCAATGGTTTGCGGGGATATAGCCTGCATGCCGGGATAGTTTTCCAGCTGTTGCATGGCAGCGCGTATGCCTTGCCGGTAAAGCGTTTGGGCGTTTCCATTATACCATCCCCTGACCGCTGCTTCTGCCAGCAGAAATTGTACCTCTGCATAAGACAGGTGCAGAAAGGGCGCTTCCAGCTGGTAAAAGGGCGGACTGATCACGCAGTACTTGTTGTTATGCGGGATGATTGTACCGTCTGACGCGGTATAATCGGCCCTTTCATCCCACCAGTATAAACCCGGCGGGATGGGCAGGTAATGTGTATATGCCGTAATATCTTTTCCCTTTTCATCCCGGTTAACGAAGAAGGCGCCCAGGCGCGGATCTTTTTCCCGTTTGAGATAATTCACAAAGGTGCTGCAACCAATGGTACGCAGGTAAGTCTGCGCTTCCTGCAGGGCCTGTGCATAACCATTACCCCGCAGATCTGGGTAGGCGGCGTTTTCATGGATCACCAGGAAATTATCTGAATGGTGGTGCATGACACCTCCGGCGATAGCTGCCATTACCTGTTTGCGGGCCATGGCAGCATCAATACGGGTTAAGCGCATACCGAGGCGCAGGCGCAGGGAATTAGCCAGGCGTTTCCACTGATCAATATTGCCTTTGTAAACAATATCGTTGTCCAGCGCCTGCTGCGATGGATTAAATTGTGCCGCTGCTGCAGCCAGTTCATCAAAAAGATCCTGGTAGATGTCCTGCTGGCGGTCATACCTGGGCGTATATATCTTGCCATAGTACGCCAGTCCCGCTTCCGAATAAGGCACATCGCCATAGGTATCTGTGATGATGGAAAAGATGTACGCCTTCAGTATACGGGCCGCAGCTACATAGTTCACCAGTGCCGTATCCTGCCTGCAGCGCTCCACCAGGTCTGTGAGCTGTTTGATGCTTTTGCCGTAAAAGATCTCCCAGATACGGTCATTCGCAAAGTCGTCGCGTATATATTTACTGCCTGCCCGCATGTCTTCAGCGCCGTTAATGTATTGCACCGCCGGCTGGAACAGGAACAGGTTGGGATAACCGGTTTCCCGGCCCCCGTTCAGGTAATAGGCAGCCGCCGAGAGCTGCTGCCCGGGTGCAATGTCTTTTCCACGCAGCGGATCGGTATTGATGGCATCAAAATTTCTGGTACAGGCATATGGCAGCAGCCCTGCAAAGAGCAGGATGCGCAGGAGGTGCCGGTGTTTTGCTGACATATACCTTGATTTAAAATTTTGCATACAGGTTAATACCACAGGAGCGCCGGACCGGTAAAGATCCGTATTCAAATCCCTGCGCATTGTTATTGTTATAAACTGATTCAGGATCTACGTTGGGTATGTGTTTGCTAAGCGTTAAAAAGTTACGGGCCACCAAAGAAACGGTCACTTCCCTGATGCGTGTATTGCGCAGCAAGGCGGCGGGCACACGGTAGTCAAGGCTCAGCTGACGCAGTTTTATAAAAGAAGCGTCGTAAACAAAGGGCTCGGGAATATTGCCGCTTACCCGCTGCCAATACAACCTGGGATTAACATAGGCGCTTACTTCCCGGTAGACGGGCTGCCTGTCGGCGTCTGTTCCGGTTTGCTGTACACCCTTTACCAGGTAGCCGCCGCTGCCCTGCAGCCAGCCATCGCGCCCTTCCAGCGTGCCTTTATGTTTTCCATTGGCATATGCCAGGAGGTTGGTCATGGAATAGATATCGCCACCCTGTTTGATATCCAGCAGGATACTCACTGAAAGATTTTTATAGCTGAACTGCTGTTGTACACCGGCTGTCCAGCTATACTGGCTGTTGCCCAATGTAGCGGCGGCGGGATCATACTGCGGCAGGTAACTGGCATCCAGGATCAGGCGTCCCTGCTCATCCCGCAGGAATTGACGGCCCATGATCATCCCATAGGCAGCGCCCTCCTGCGCCACAATAGATACATTGCCCCAACGGGCGGTTGACAGCGTATAATAGCCGGATACCAGCGGGCTGAGCGACAATATACGGTTGCGGTTATACGCAGCATTGATGTTCATTTCCCAGCTGAAAACAGAGCCGGCAAGCGGCTTAACACCCAGGGCGATCTCCATCCCTTTATTCAGCACATTACCGGAATTGATCACGGCACTGGTATAGCCCGTAGCAGGAGAGAGGGGTGCATTCAATACCTGGTAGCGGGTATTGGACCGGTACCAGCTCAGGTCAAGATTGATACGGTTGTTAAAAAAGATAAGTTGCGTGCCTGCCTCGTATGCAGTGCTGATGCTGGGTTTCAGCGCTTCAAAGGGTACTTTGTTCACCGCCACACCGCCAATGGCGTAGCCACCTGTTGAGGGAATGGCAGGATCGCTGCCATAGCTGAGCGTCAGCTGGTAAGGATCAATGGCATCCGTACCTGTTTGGGCAACAGAAAAGCGCAGCTTGCCAAATGAAAGCAGGTTTTGCCCCTGCATCCATTCAGAGAACACCAGGCTGGCGGATGCTGAAGGATAGCAATAGGAACGGTGCGCCTTTGACAGCGTAGAAGACCAGTCGTTCCGCCCCGTAACATCCAGGTACAGCCAATGCCTGTAGGCAATATTGACGGCCCCGTAAAGAGAGTTGATACGTTTCCTGTTCAGGAACCCGTTGCCGGTCCTTGTTTTAAAATTGCTGATGTTTTGTATGCCCGCCGTGTTGATATGCAGGCCGCTGGTATATAGCAGTTCTTCTTCATAGTCCATGCGGTTGGCCCCTGCGCAGGCGCTCAGCAGGAAAGGCCCCACCTGTTTATCAACATGCAACAGCAGTTCTGAATTAACCTCGCGCAAGGTCCTGTTCAGCAGGTAGATGGAGCCTTGCTCATTGTATGGCGTGGAATAATCCGTGAAGGCTGAAAAGCGGAACTGCGAATAGTCTGTACCCGTCCGGGCTTGTATGTACAGCGAAGGCAGTAACTGGTACTTCAGCTGTATGAACCCATTGAGGCGGTCCTGCCGGCTGTTGTTAGGTTGTTTGTTAATAGCCCAGTAGGGGTTCACCTGGTAAACATTGTTATTCCAGTTGATGTAGTTGCCACTCACAGGATCTTTATAATCTTTCAGCCAGCGAACGTCAATGTTCGGGGCCAGTCCTGCAAGCGTATAGCCGATGTTGTTAGGATTATCTGACAAGGCAGGACGGTTCTTGACTTCCTCATGCAGATAGCTTATTTTGACATCCATGCTTAGCTGTTGGTGCAGCTCGGCTGTACCGCGCAGTGAAAAATGGTGCCGGTGTAAACCGCTGTTGGGCACAATATCTTTGTTGCCGGTGTGCGTATAGGTAAAGCGCAGCTGTGAGCTGGCTATACCTGCTGCTGCAGTAACGCTATGTGTTGCCGTTAGCCCTTCCCGGAAGAATTGTTGCGGGCCATGCTGTGCTTTTACATAAGGTACCTGCTGCCCGTTCCACAGCCACACCATACTATCGGCATTTAAACGTGGTCCCCAGCTTAGCTGTGGAAAGTCGCGTGCGCTGGCGGCATCCCAGGGTAGCAGTCCATCCCGCCCGCTGCCATAATCCGTTTGGAAGTCGTAGTTGCTGACCGGACTTTCTATGGTGATATTGGAGCTAAAGGAGAGTTCTTTGCCTATGCACCCTTTCCGGGTGTTAATGAGCACAACACCATTGGCCGCACGGCTGCCGTATAAGGCCGCAGCAGCGCCGCCTTTCAGTACAGAGATAATGGCTATTTCATCCGGGTTGATAATACCGCTGCCATCGCCAAGATCATAGCCGCCGTACTTGTCTGCCTGTCCGGGTGATGAATTGTTCACCGGTACACCGTCAATTACAAACAGCGGTTGGTTATCACCGCCGATGAGTTTCACTCCTCTGAGGGTGATCTTTACTGATCCACCGGGACCACTGTTTACGGGTGTTATGTCTAAGCCTGCCACGCGGCCGCTCAGCGTACGTATGGGGTTAGTTTCTCTTGCTTTTGTCAGCTCGCTGCCCCTGATGGCTGTATATGCATAGCCCAGGGAACGTTGCAGGCGGCTGATGCCCAGCGCTGTTACCACTACTGTATTCATCTGCACTTTGCGCAGCATTGGCAGGGTATCTTGCACAGGATGCGGCTTTTTTTTGCTGATGATGATCTGCTGGCCGTATACCCTGATCCTGAATTGTTCCGGTGGGAAAAGCCGCTCTATCACCTGTTGCAGGGGCGCCTCTTTTTCAAGCAGGGACACTGCACGCTGCATATCTGCAATGTCATTGGAATAGGCGAAGAAAACGCCTGCTTCTGCTCCCAGCACCTGCAATATGTCTGACAGGGATCTGTTGCTGGCAATGATCGTTACCTTTTTCTGAAGAATAGCGGTATTATCCTGTGCCGATAAGGAACAGGTGCACATGAATAAGGCCATCATGGTTATACACAGGTTTTTCATGTAAGGATATATCGGTGGCTGCGCCGGTTAAGGGCGCAGCGTATCCTGTAGCTTGATCAGTTCATCATCCAGCAGCGCATTCAGAACGTTTATGGCCTCTTCAGGCCCCAGGTGATCGAACCGCACGGTAACACGGCGGCCCCGCAACTTTGGGTTGGGTGTCATTACGCCGAGTTGATAGTGTGATGCCAATACCTGCAGTACCCGTTCTACCGGCTGGTTGTAAAATACCAGGTTGTTATTGGCCCAGCCGCAGCGGTACCGGTGATCACCTTCCTGTTTACGCACGCCGTCATGGCCGCCGCCTGCTATGCCCATTTCCCCGGTCCTCAACACGACTGGCGGATGACGGCCATCATCCAGGCTCACCTTTCCTTCCCATACTACCACATCCGTAGTGCCTGCCCGGGTACTCACGTTAAAGGAGGTGCCTAATACTTTCACCGTGGCGTTGGGGGCCGTAATGCTGAAGCGGTGCTGTTCATCTTTTACCACCAGGAAGAAAGCTTCTCCTGCTTCCAGCTGCACCTGCCTTTCAGAAAAGTTACGTGACCACGAAAGCCGGGCGCCCCGCTGCAGGTAGACGGCGCTGCCATCCGGCAATACAACGCTGTCTTTTGCATGAAGAGCAGTATAGGTAACAAGCTTGTTATGCTTTGTATGGTATAACCAGTACCCGGCTACGGTAAGCAGCGGCAATAGTATAGCGGCTGCTTTCCACCAGCGCATGGATATGCGCCTGGTTCGCGGCGCGGGCCGCGGGGCAGACAGCTGCTGCAACAAGACATCCCATCCGGCTGTGCGGTCTAATGGCACCGGCGGTAAGTCACCTGCAGTCTCCCACAACGTTTTCAGCGCTTCATACAATGCCCGGTGCTCAGCAGAAGCCGCCAGCCATTCGCGCAGCGCCTGCTGCTTTGCGGTATTACCGGGATCAGCCAGGCAACCGGCGATGAATGCATAATGCTCGTTTTCCATGTATTGCTCTATTAATGACAGTTCAGAAATGGGATACTTTGATGTTAAGGGGAAATTTTTTTTGACAGCATTGTTTCCCGGAGTGTTTTAAGGGCTTGCGACAACTGGAAGTATACCGTATTGAGGCTGATGTTCAGTTTCGTGGCTATCTCCGCCGGTTCCAGGCCATGTATGCGGCTGAGCAGGAATATCTCACGGCAGCGGGGCGGCATGCCCTGTACGTGTTGTAACAACTCTTTCTGCAGGAGTATGTAATCTGCTGTTTCGTAAAAAGAGGATTGGTCAGACAGGAACAGCAAAACCTCTTCACTTACCTGCCTGGATTGTCTCTTCAGCTCATTGATAGCGCGGTTGCTGACAGCGCGGTACAGGTAATGCTGCACCTGGCCCGTAATAGTGATCTGGTCGCCTTTTTCCCAGAGGTGCAGGAACAGGTTATGCACCAGGTCTTTAGCCAGCGCACTGTCTTTTACCCAGCGGTAAGCCAACAGGTATAACGCTTCACTGTAGGTATTGTACAAGTGCTGAAAAACGGCCTGATCGTGGTTCCTGAGCGCCTGGGTAACTGCGCCGGCAGAGATATCTGTCATGTGAGGTACTAAAAAGGTAACATAGGTGGTACAAAGTATTTCTTTTTTTAAATTAATAAAAACTTACCGGGTCAATTTCCTCAAAGAGTGAATTTTTATCTACACAGGTATCCGCTATATCTGCTTTGCTGGGAGCGCCGCTAATTAGGCATTTCTTTTGAACGTGCTGGCGTTATGGATACAGGCCCAACCCACGCTGTACGTAGTGCAGGAATATTAATGCATATCACTTCCCTGCCAGGGCCTTTTGGAATAGGAGACATTGGTCCTGCGGCACTGGAATTTGCGCGTAAACTGCAGCGCAGCGGCCAACGTTACTGGCAATTATTACCGTTAACCCCGCCGGGAGCAGGACTAACATCTCCTTACAGCGCGATGTCTGCCATGGCGGGCAACCCGATGCTGATCAGTCCTGAACTGCTGGTGGAAGACGGTTTGTTAAGCCAGGCAGATCTGCGGGAGGTTACATTGCCCTCCACCGCCAGGGTGGATTTCGACAAGGCCCGCGACATCAAAATAAAACTGCTGGAACTGGCCTATCACAATTATTGTAACCGCAGTGAGAAGCTTTTTAGAAAAGAATACCAGGCTTTTTGCGAACAGCATGCCTACTGGCTGGATGATTTTACCTCGTTCAAAGCATTATCACTGTGGCATAAACATGAGCCATGGATTAAATGGCGGAAACAGTATCGCGACAGGGAACAGCCAATACCGCGCAGTATAAATGCCATAAAGGAAAAACAGCAATGGTGTCAGTTCATTTTTAACCGCCAGTGGATGGTGTTGAAAGCACACTGTAACCAGCTGGGTATACAGCTGTTTGGCGACCTGCCGTTCTATGTGGCCTATGATGCAGCAGATGTATGGGCTAACCGGGACATTTTCCGGCTGGATGAAAAAGGGCGTATGCTGGGAGTAGCCGGTGTTCCGCCTGATTACTTCAATGAGAACGGCCAGCTGTGGAATATGCCTGTATATAACTGGAAGGCGTTGCGGTTGCAACGCTATAAGTGGTGGATCAACCGCCTGCGACGCAACCTGGAATGGTACGACCTGCTGCGGCTGGATCATTTCCGCGCATTTTCGGCTTACTGGGAAGTACCTGCTGGCGCAGATACGGCAAAGAACGGCACATGGAAACCAGGGCCCGCCGCCTCACTGATGAAAGCTGTGCAAAAGGCTTTCCCGGCGATGCCCTTTGTGGCGGAAGACCTGGGACAGATAGACGAGCCGGTGCTGCAGCTGCGGGATCAGTTCCGGCTGCCCGGCATGAAAGTGCTGCAGTTCGCTTTTGGAGAGGACATGCCGGTTTCCACCCATATCCCGCATAACTACACCGACAATTTTGTTGTGTACACCGGTACGCATGATAATAATACAACAAGGGGATGGTATAGCCATGACAGCAGCCCGGAAGACCACGAGCGGCTTGCCAAATATACGGGCCTGAAAGTGGTGGAAGAAGCATCTCCCGATGTGCTTGGCCGGATGGCCTTTGCCTCGGTAGCCCGCACCGCCATACTGCCTATGCAGGATGTGCTGCGGCTGGACGCATCGGCCCGTATGAACATCCCTGCCGTAGCAGCGGGCAACTGGGCCTGGCGTATGCTGCCGGATCAGTTCAGCGAAGGCTGCATATCACGCCTGAAAAAATGGACCATCATATATAACAGAACGGATAAGGATGACAACAAGAAGCTATAAAAGACAAGGTGCAATATTGAACGGACCGGGAGAATGCATGTTCAGGGTGTGGGCGCCCTTCAGGGAAAAGGTAGCGCTGCTGCTGCCCGAAACCAAACAATGGCAGTATGACATGCAGCGCGAACAGGAGGGATACTGGGAGGTGATGGTGAAAGACGTGCATCCGGGTATGCGCTATTATTACCTGCTGGACGGCGAGCTGCAAAGGCCTGATCCCGCATCACGCTGCCAGCCGGAAGGCGTGCATGGCCCTTCTGCAGTAACAGACCCTTATTCCTTTGTTTTTACAGACGATCACTGGCAGGGGATGGACCTGCCGGAGATGATCATCTATGAACTGCATATCGGCACCTTCACCGCGGAAGGTACGCTGAAGGCAGCAGAAGCGCGTTTACCTGCGCTGTCAGAGCTGGGCATTACCACTGTCGAGATCATGCCGGCGGCACAGTTCCCGGGTAACCGCAACTGGGGCTATGACGGCGTATACCCCTATGCGTTACATAACACCTATGGTTGCCCCGAAGACCTGAAAAGTTTTGTGAACAGGGCGCATCAACTGGGTATAGCTGTGCTGCTGGATGTGGTATACAACCACATCGGACCCGAAGGGAATTACTTTAATGACTACGGCCCCTATTTTACAGACCGTTATAAAACCCCCTGGGGCAAGGCCATTAATTTTGATGATGCCCACTCCGACCCGGTGCGGGGTTTCTTCATACACAACGCGCTGATGTGGCTGGAAGAGTTCCAGATAGACGGGCTGCGGCTGGATGCCGTGCATGCTTACTGGGACGCCAGCGCGCTGCACATCGTACAGGAACTGACAGAAGCAGTGCGCCGCCTGGAACGCCGCGCAGGCCGCAGGAAAATACTGATAGCAGAGCTGGACCTCAACAACCCCCGCTATGTAACGGCCACTGACAAAGGCGGTTATGGCCTGCAGGGCCAGTGGGTAGATGAATTCCATCATGCACTGCACAGCCGCCTTACCGGCGAGCGTAACGGCTATTATGAAGACTTTGGCGCACTAAGCCTGCTGGCAAAATCCTATGCGGATGTTTATGTGTATACCGGGCAGTATTCACCCGGCCGCAAACGCAGATTCGGGTTACCGCCGGAGAACCTGCCGTATAGCCGTTTTGTTACGTTCATTCAGAACCATGACCAGGTAGGCAACCGGATGCTGGGCGAAAGGCTGAGCGCATTGCTGCCTTTCGAAGCGCTAAAGCTGGCTGCGGCGGCTATGCTGTTATCTCCTTTTGTGCCTTTGCTGTTCATGGGAGAGGAGTACGGTGAAACACATCCGTTCCTCTTCTTCTGCTCTTTTGAAGATCCCGAACTGATCAAAGCAGTAAGAGAAGGCAGGCGGCAGGAGTTTGCAGAATTCCATAGCAAGGGTATCGCCCCTGATCCGCAATCGGAACAAACGTTCGAGGCATCCTTATTGAGCTGGGATCTGGAGCAGGCGGATAATGCTGTGCTGAGAGCATGGTACCGGCAGCTGATCAGTCTGCGTAAAAGCAATGCCGCCCTGCGTAATTTCAGCCGCAGCGGCACCAGTGTAAAAGCCCTGCAGCATGATGCGCTGCTGGTGCTGGAACGTAAGGATGCGGTAAACAATGAGCGGCTGCTGATGCTTTTCAATTTCAGCGGGGAAGAGCAGGTGTATACCAACGCCCCGGCGCAGCGTTTGCAGAAACTGATCGATTCTGCAGACATCCAGTGGAAAGGTCCCGGCGCCAAGGCGCCCGGCAGTGCGGAAAGTGGCGATATCATTATACCTCCCTTTTCCGTGGTAGTTTATGAAATGAAATTATTATGAAGATGACGACCAGTGATGTATTTACCCCCGTGTCTACCTACCGGGTGCAGTTTAACGAGGCTTTCACTTTCAAAGACCTTGAAAACAACCTGGAATACCTGCATGAGCTGGGTATTACCACCATCTATGCTTCCCCTGTTTTTGAAGCAGCGCCGGGCAGCACGCATGGCTATGATGTTACAGACCCGCATAAGGTAAACCCCGCGATCGGCACGCTGGAAGAATGGCGCGTGCTGGGCAGCAAACTACAGGCGCTGGGTATGAGCTGGATCCAGGATGTAGTGCCTAACCATATGTCCCTGGACCCTGCCAACCACCGCCTGATGGATGTGCTGGAAAGAGGCCCCTTATCGCCCTACTATCATTACTTCGATATTGATTGGGAGTATCCCGATCCTGCTGTCAAAGGTAAGCTGATGCTGCCCTTCCTGGGTAAGCCATTACAGGAATGCCTGGCGGAAAAAGAGATAAAGATGGCGCCTGCTGCAGACGGATGGCGGCTGGGTACCGATTACCTGCAGCTACCACTGTCGGCCCGCGCATATGATATCCTGATGGCTGCGCTGCAACCCGGTGAAGGCGATATCAAACAGCTGCTTTGCGGCCTGAAGAAAAGTGTATTAAAACACTACGTGCCGGAAGAATGGCAGCAGCGGAAGAAAGATCTTTTTAATGCAGTTGATAAAGCACAACTGGCGCAGCTGGCCCAACGCGTAAACCAGCAACCTGCCTTGTTAAAAGCATTGCTCGATAACCAGTACTATGCTTTTCACTACTGGCGCGATGCGGAAACAAAGATCAACTACCGCCGCTTCTTTACCGTGAATGGCCTGATATGCCTGCGGATGGAAGATGAAAAGGTGTTTGATGAGTATCATACCTTCCTGCATCAGCTGTACCGGGAAGGCCTGATCCAGGGCCTTCGTATTGATCATATTGACGGGCTTTATGCACCGGGCACCTACATTAAACGGTTGCGCAAGCTGTTTGGTAATGAGTGCTATATCATTGCAGAAAAGATACTGGCGGGCAATGAAACAATGCCACGCGACTGGGAACTGCAGGGCAGCACAGGCTATGAATTCCTGGGAGATGTGAACCAGCTGCTCACCGATCAGCTGGGCATGGAGATGATCGCACGTTTCTATCGCAGTCATTTTCCTGAACTGGCAAAGTATGAGCGCCTGGCCGTCAGCAAAAAACAACTGATCCTCACTACGCAGATGGCGGGTGAATGGGATAACCTGGTGGACTATGCCTACCAGCTGGGTGTGATCCCACCGGTGCTTGACAGGGAGGAATTCAAAGAGGCCCTTGGACTCTTTATGGTACATCTGCCGGTGTATCGCATTTACCTGGAACATAAGCCGCTGTCTACCCGCGATCTTTCTTTGCTTGAATACGCGGTGCACGGCGCTTATCGTACAGAACCTGCGCTGACCCGGGTATTTGAAATGATCCGTTCCTGGTGGCTGCAGAACAGGCACAATACGTCTGTGCTGCGTTTCCTGCAGCGGGTTATGCAGTTCACCGGTCCGCTCACCGCCAAAGGAGTGGAAGACACCGTGTTTTACGTGTACAACGCATTGATATCGCACAACGAAGTTGGCGATGCGCCGGAAGGCTGCCGTTGCTCACTTGCACTGTTCCATGAACGTGCCGTGAACAAGTATCGTCATCGCCCATTGTCAATGAATGCTACCGCCACCCATGATACCAAGCGGGGAGAGGATGGACGGATCCGGCTGAACGCGCTTACCCTGCATCCGCATCAGTGGATACACCAGGTGCAACACTGGCATGCCATGAATAAGGTGTATAGCACGGACATCGATGAGATCACCGCGCCGGATCTGAACGATGAATATTTCATTTACCAGTCTGTTATTGCGGGCTATCCTGCAGATGGCGTTATCACGGAGTCATTCATTAAAAGATTGTCAGACTATTTTATAAAAGTACTGCGCGAGGCTAAAGTACACAGCAACTGGTCGGCACCCAATGAGGCATATGAAAAGGCCAGCCTGCATTTTATTGAGCAGCTCTTTGCTGCCGGCAGCTCTTTCCCGCACAGCGTGCACGCCTTCTTTGAAAAGGTAGGTGAGCATGCTGCTGTGTACAGTCTTACGCAGACATTGGTGAAGATCACGGCGCCCGGTATCCCTGATATATACCAGGGTTGTGAGCTGTGGGACCTGAGCTTTGTAGATCCGGACAACCGGCGGCCGGTGGATTACGGCTTGCGTAAACACCAGCTGTCAGTGTTGAAGGAAGCATCGCAGCAAGGTATGCCACAGCTGCTGTCTTTCCTGGAAGAACGGCGAATGGAGGGCCTGGAAAAAATGTATGTTACCTGGAAATCACTGCAGCTGCGGCGGGCATACCCCGAGCTGTTCACCAAAGGTGAATACCTTCCGATCTATGCGGATAACGGGCATGCGGTTATTGCGTATGCACGCCGTTATCATGATCAGTGGTGCGTGGTGGTAGCGCCCTTACTGGCGGCATGCAGGCATGGAGAAGATAAGGTGAAGCGGCGGATTACGTTACCTGCAGGCGCACCGGGCGAATGGCGGAATGTGTTTACCGGTGAGCAGGTGATGGTGAAGGAGGGGAAATTGCCGGCTGATATAGCAGACAGGTTCCCGGTAGCTTTGCTGATCAGCGGCTGACGATAGCGGGTTGCGTTATTGCGGGGAGCTGCAGCAAGTTGCGCTCCCCGCAGTAAACGGTAGTCATCCCGGATCAGCTTTTTACATTCTCATGCTTCAGTAAGATAATCGATAATTCTGCTGCACTTACCTGCTCACCTGCCTTGAAGTGTTTACCGGCTTCCTGCCCCATGCTGGTATCCAGCACCAGCTCCCACTGTTTTCCATAATTGGAAGGAGGTAATACAAATGTGATCGGCTCATGATGTGCGTTGAAGACGATATAAAAGCTGTCGTCCAGTATTTCGCGGCCTTTTGGGTCTTTTGCTCTCAGCGACATGCCATTCAGGTATACGGCCAGTGATTTGGCAAAGCCTGTATCCCAGTTCTCTTCTGTCATCTCCTGGCCTTCGGGCTGGAACCAGGCAATATCTTCTACTTTGCTGCCCGCTACGGCTTCTCCGCGGAACCAGCGCCTGCGCCTGAAAGCAGGATGCGCTAAGCGAAGGTGGATCATTTTCCTTGTGTAATCAAGCAGTTCCTGGTCCATCTGGTCCCAGTGCAGCCAGCTGATGTCGTTGTCCTGGCAGTAAGCGTTGTTGTTGCCCTGCTGGGTGCGTCCGGCTTCATCACCTGCTACCAGCATGGGTACGCCCTGTGAAAGGAACAGGGTAGTGATAAAGTTGCGCTGCTGTTTTTTACGCAGTGCATTCACATGCACATCATCGGTAGGGCCTTCGGCACCGCAGTTCCAGGAGCGGTTATGGCTGTCGCCATCCTGGTTATTCTCGCCATTGGCTTCGTTGTGTTTTTCGTTGTAAGATACCAGGTCTGCCAGTGTAAAACCGTCGTGTGCAGTAACGAAGTTGATGCTGGAAGTAGGCCTGCGGAATTCATCTTTATACAGGTCTGCGCTGCCGGTAAAGCGGGAGGCAAATTCTGCCAGTGTGCTGTCTGCCCCGCGCCAGTAATCGCGGATACAGTCGCGGTACTTGCCATTCCATTCTGCCCATCCTGCGGGGAATTTACCTACCTGGTATCCCCCTTCGCCAATATCCCAGGGTTCAGCAATCAGCTTCACCTGGGATATGACGGGGTCCTGGTGTATGATATCGAAAAATGCGCTCAGGCGGTCCACTTCATGCAGTTCACGGGCCAGGGTGGCGGCCAGGTCAAAGCGGAAGCCGTCTACATGCATGTCCAGCACCCAATAGCGCAGGCTGTCCATGATCAGCCTTAATACGCTGGGCAGGCGGGCGTTCAGCGTATTGCCGGTACCCGTATAATCCATGTAATAACGTTTGTCTTCGGTAAGGCGGTAGTAAGCGGCATTATCTATACCGCGGAAAGACAGGGTAGGGCCGAGGTGGTTGCCTTCTCCGGTGTGATTGTATACCACGTCCAGTATCACTTCAATGCCGGCTTTATGAAGGGCTTTTACCATTTCCTTGAATTCCTTTACCTGCTCGCCGCGCGGGTCGGCGGAGGCATAGCGTACATCGGGGGCAAAGAAGCCGATGGTGTTGTATCCCCAGTAGTTGCTAAGCCCTTTATCCAGCAGGTATTTGTCTGTGATGAAGTGATGCACGGGCATCAGCTCCACGGCGGTAACTCCCAGTTCTTTCAGGTATTTAATGGCGGCAGGATGCGCCATGCCTTTATAGGTGCCTCTCAGTTCTTCCGGAATTTCGGGATGGAGTTTGGTGAAGCCTTTTACATGTGTTTCGTAAATTATACTTTCATGATAGGGTGTTTTAAGCGGTTTATCACCTTCCCAGTCAAACGTTCCATCCACCACTACGCTTTTGGGAATAAAGGGAGCGCTGTCAGTAGCGTTAAAGCTCAGGTCCTGGTCCGGATGTCCCATTTCATACCCAAACAGGGAATCGTGCCAGGACACGGTTCCCGCAATGGCTTTGGCATACGGATCTATCAGTACTTTGTTGCGGTTAAAACGGTGGCCCTCACCAGGCTCAAAAGGGCCATCTATGCGGTAGCCGTACAACTGCCCGGGTTTTACACCCGGCAGGTAAACATGCCATACATGGTTGTTGCGGTCTGCCAGCCGTACACATTCCCGCTCCTTAGCGTCTTTAGGCTCATCAAAAAGGCATAATTCAACAGTGGTGGCGTTCTCAGCATACAGGGCGAAGTTGACGCCTTCTCCATCCCATGTGGCGCCTAAAGGGTAGGGTTGACCCGGGTAAGATGTTATACTCATATATCAACAGTGATTGCAGAGAGTACTAACAAGTTTGGTGCCTGTTAGTTCAGTAGATGGCCTGCTCCAGTTCATCCTTCCCGCAGTTGGGACATGCTTTATTGCCGGAGGGTACTTCACAGCCACAATAATGGCATACGGTCTTGTCAGGCGCTTTCTTCTGTTCGGCCTCGAATTCTTTGTCCCAGTCGGGTATGGCAGACAGACCCGGCGGTGCATCGTTATCACGGATCAGCGTAAAGTAGCCGCCAGCCTCCAGGTACAGGCGTTTTACCTCCCCCAGCTGGCGGATACCGCTGGAGCGCAGCTCAGACAGCAGTCGTTCGCGGCTCACGCGTGTTTTCTCCATCTCTTTATGCATCATACATCCATCCTTTACCAGCAGGCTGATATCTCCCTGGGTGAGGCGCTCAAACGATGGGTGTTTGATGGAACGTGTGGCGATGATGCGCTGCACCATTACCACCACACCTGCCATTACAATAGCCGGTAGCAGGCCTTTGTCGGGCGTTTGTATGGGTATGCCGATAGCTGCCGCCAGGCTGGCCATTGCGGCCAGCTCATTGCGGCTCATACGGGAGGCCATGCGTTTGCCCATAAAACGAAGGCCTGCCACCAGCGTAACATAAATCAGCACGGCGCGGATAACGAGCTCTATGAAAAACACGGCAGGGGTGTTGCCATTCAGGATCCGCACTATATCTATCAAATAAACGGATGATAACATGATGTTTCGCTTTTATAAAACCACCAGTTCCCATTCCTGGCGTCCGCAGTATTTGCACACCCTGGGGTCAGATCCTGGCGGCGGGATGGCTTCCGTGTTTCCACAGCTGCAGCAGGCCCACAGGGCTTCATCCGGGTGGGATTGTGATTGTAGGATGTCTTTATCTGTTCCGGGTAGTATGGAAAGTCCGGGTTTGGGCGCCTGCTGTGTATAAACGCTGAAAAGCCCGCTGGCTTCCTGGTAGAGGCGCTTTACCTGCCCAAGCTGTGTAACGCCCTTGTTGCGCAGTACTGCAAAGAGCTGTTCACGGGTGATCTTGGCAGCGTTCAGTCGCGATACCTGTATCACCCCGTTTTTGACCAGCAGGGTTTCGTTGCCCTGCAGCATTTTTTCGTACCGGTGATTTTTAATGTATAACAAAGTGGTGCCGCGCTGAAAGCCCAGTACCAATACCAGTAGCAGCGCCCCCTGTAGTATGCCCCTGTCATAGGTTTGCGCCGGGATAGATATAATAGCGCCCAGCCCGATCATCACTGCCATCTCGGTTAAGGTCTGCTGTCCCGTCATTCTTTTGCCCATCAGGCGGATGGCAACAAGCAGCACGAAGTAAATGATCAGCGTTCTTATCACCACTTCCAGCAGGAAGCTGAAAGGGGCCTCGCCCATTAAGATCCTTTTAATATCCGACAGGCTGATCTCTGAAACCTCCATGGTAATACTTTTCCTTACCCGCAGCAAAATGCATGCGTGACAATTTTCTTACCTTCGGTATATGGAAGAAGGAGAAAAACTAAAACGGATTGTGGAAGCGCGGATGAAATTAAAATCCCGCTTTGAGGAAAAAATGAAGCGTACACCATCGGTGGCAGATGATAAGCCGATGGGTAGCGGCAAGCCTAACCGTCATGGTATGCCGGTGGTACCCATTGGCCAGACCATCACGCACAAATGGCCGGTGCTGGATCTGGGCATTGAACCGGAGATCCCGCTGGATGAGTGGACGCTGCAGCTGGACGGTGAAGTAGAACACCCGGTAACACTCAACTGGAAGGAATTTATGGCGTTGCCGCAGACAGACGATACCTCCGACTTTCACTGCGTAACCACCTGGTCAAAGCTGGATATGCAATGGAAAGGCGTTCGGCTGCTGGACCTTGCAGCGCTGGTGCTGCCGAAGGAAACGGCTACCCACATACTCTGTTACGGGTATGACGATTATACCACCAATGTTTCACTGGAAGAAGCGCTGAAGCCGGATGTGCTGCTGGCGCATACCGTAGACGGGCAGCCCCTGCCCATACCGCATGGCGGACCGGTGCGCATGATCACACCACAGCTGTACGCCTGGAAAGGCGCCAAGTGGATAAAACGGATTGAATTCCTGCCTTACAACAAACTGGGTTTCTGGGAAGAAAGAGGATATTCCAATACGGCTTACCCCTGGAGGAATGACCGTTACAGCTGATGCCGCAGCGATCCGGTTAAAGATCGGTTTCTTCCTTTCCGCGGGCACCTTTGAATTGCGGGGGCAGTGTGCAAAGCTGCTGCCATACCGCCTCCGCTACCTCCCTGCCTGTTCCTTCAAGGTGCTGTATATCGTACCTGGGTTGCTGTTCGTTTCCCCGCTTTACAATGTCAAAGGTTTCCGGTAGCTCTTTTCTGAAATGCTGAGGGGTGTTTACATGGTAAACAATATCGGTTTGCCCGCTTTCAATATCCACGTTTACCATGTATTGAACGCCGGCCACCGTAATAGTGATCTGCCTTGTCATACTGCTCGTTTAGCTGTTGAACAGCAATCTTCAGGCCACCACACTGCCAGCCTGTACGGTGATGTTTTCCTTTTCCTGCTGCTGTTGCTGCAGTTGCTCCAGGTAAGCCTGTTTGGTGACTTTGGCGGTTTTATGATCGCCGGTGTGGCTCCATCCCGGCGGCATAACAATGTATAGCAACTTGTTTTTGATACCAGGTGCTTTTACCAGGTCTTTCCACAAAGCGTAGAATTCCCCGAAATATACGTCCATAAAATTATTGGGATTCATTTCCCGGGTAATGCCGTACTCTATTTTCAGGTCTTCTTTTTCATGCTGGTGGGTGCGGAATAGTTTGTCCCATATGTTCAGCAGGTTACAGAAATTGGTATCCATATACAAAGGATTGCGGGCATGATGCACGCGGTGATGGGAAGGCGTAAGGATGATCCTGTTCAGGAAGCCCAGCCTGGCATTGGGAAGGATGTTCTCACCTACATGGATGAATGCGCCCCAGAAGCCGTCAATGAACATAATAAAGAACAACAGCGGCGGGTTCACACCGGCCAGTATACAGATACTGGTGCGGATGGTATCTGCATAGGGCGCTTCCAGGAAGAAGTGCGCATAGCTTACCGAAAGGTTCATGGTCTGCGGCGTATGGTGGGTAGAGTGGAGGCACCAGAACAGGCGAATCTTATGCCCCAGGTAGTGATACACGAAGTGAGAGAACTCCCACACAATATACCCGTATATCAGCCAGTACCAGGTAAAGCTGGTTTTGAACAGGGCATATTTCTCCAATAGCCCGATGAAGAATGCCACTGCCGCAATGGAAAGGAAACGGGAAATAAAGCGGTTCACCACGAAGATGAGGAAGGGCATCTTATAGTCTTCGATCTTGAACTTCTTATACAGCAATGCACGCCCGATCTCTATCAGCAACAGGAACGGTATCACGGGAGATATGGCGCCCAGTATGCCGTTCAAGGTAAGCAGCCGGTGGTAATCGCCGGTTTTATACATTTCCAGCAGTGCGCCAATACCCAGGAAGCCGGTCAGTTCATTCAGTAATGTTTCGAAAAATGCCATAACGGGTAATTATTTTTTGTTGTTGCCGCCAAGCCATAACAGGCCATCAATGATCAGCTGGTCCTGCAGCTCGTTGGCAAATGTGTACGATAATGTCTTATTGCTCTTATGCTCGTAGTCAATATCATTGTGGCCCATATTAAAATACAGCATTTTGAAACGCTGGTTAGTCCAGGCTACGGGGTAGTAGCCGCTATGCCATATTTCATGCTGCCTGGGGCCGGTGCCCAGCGGGAAGCTGGTACTGTCTATAGACAGCAGTATTCGTATATCCGGGTTGCGGCGCAGGTCATTGCTCCAGCGGTACCATTCATTGGGCGCCGATTTAAATACAGCGGGCAGGTGTTGTGTAACGGGGTGCGCCTTGTCTTCCACCCGCAGAAAAGCGGAGGTAGGCCGCCAGGTATTGCTGACATAGGAACCGGATCCCAGGAATTCATTGTGATACCAGTCCCAGTTCTGCGGAAAGTCGGACGGCGTAAGTGCAAAACCTGCAAAATGAAACCCCATCCAGGCGCCGCCATTTTCCATATAGGCCTTGAATGCCTCCCTCTGCGCCGGTTTTTCGGGGCGGGTATCTAAAAAGAGCACTACCTGGTATTGCGACAGGAAACCGGCATTCAGGTTATCCCAGTTATCTGTTGAGTCATAGCTGAAGTGATATTTCTGCGCCATGGCGGGGAACCACTGGTTAGCTTCGTGCACATAGCTGATGTGCGCCTGGTCGTTCTTTGCTGTGTAAAAGGCGATCACTTTGAACCGGGGAGAAGGGTTCTGTGCCGCTGCTACAGTCATGACCAGGCACCATGCCGCACAAAGCAGGATGGACCATATCCTCGTACCGTGGAATTTCATGCTATAAAGCTAATTTTTTTTGGCTATTTATTCCAGCCTTTCATCAATTATTACCTTTGGGGGTATGCTGCTTCACATACTGTATATCATCGCTATAACGGCAGAAGCGATGACCGCCGCCCTCTCTGCCGGACGCCGTAATATGGACTGGGTAGGGGTGTGTATCATTGCCTGGGTAACGGCTCTCGGCGGTGGTACTATCCGCAACATATTACTGGGGCATTACCCGATGACCTGGGTAGCCCATCCGGAGTACCTGCTGATCACTGCCGGCGGCGCTATTTTTGCCGGGCTGATAGCCTCCTTTATGGGCAGGCTGAGAATGCTGTTCTTGTACCTGGATGCACTGGGTTTGGTGGTCTTTACCATCATTGGCTGCCAGGTGGCGCAGGAAATGCAGCTATCCTTTATCATCGTCATGCTGAGCGGGATGATCACCGGCTGCGCCGGGGGTGTGCTGCGCGATGTATTGTGCAATGATATTCCGCTGCTGTTCCATAAAGAGATCTATGCCAGCGCCGCGATTGTGACGGGGGCTATCTACCTGGGTATAGAAGCCCTGGGGGGCAGCGTACACCTGGCAACGGTGATAGCGGCGGTAGCAGGGCTGGTGCTTCGCCTGCTGGCTATACGTTTCAGGTGGCAAATGCCGAAATTTGTATACCAGGAAGAGTGGCACTAAAAGAGAAAATAAATCAGCTTCAGCAGTCAACATATGATAAAATATTTTATAGTTGTAGAATTCCTATCATGAGGCCATTAAAAGCTTTCGTTGACAATAAAATGACGATTATTTTTGAGAGAAAATCAAGAACTTTAATACACAAAAAAACTGCAATGCAATATGGCCAGACCCAACGAGTCCTCCAATAAACAGGAAAACGAAAAGAAGAAAAGGCAACATAAACAGGAAAAACAAGAGAAGAAAGAAGCACGTAAGGCAAGTAAACATAGCACCTCATTTGAAGATATGTTGGCCTATGTGGATGAGAACGGAAACATTACCTCCACCCCTCCAGACCCCAGTAAAAAAAGAGAGATTAGCCTCGAAGAGATCCAGCTGGGTGTGCCCCGGCAGGAAACGATAGCAGCACCGGCAGACGGCCTGCGCAGAGGTGTTGTAAAGTTTTTCAACGAATCCAAAGGATACGGGTTCATCATCGATCAGCATACCCAGGAAAGCGTGTTCGTGCATATCCGTCAGCTGCAGGAGCCCATTAAGGAAAGGGACAAAGTGGTGTTCGAGATAGAGCAGGGACATAAAGGCCCCAGCGCCGTTAACGTGAAGAAAGGATAATGCGGAGCGGCGTACCCGCTGTCAAAGACAGCACTGCCCGGCTATCAACATACCGGGCAGCGCTTGTATATTATTAACTGGTTTTCCTGGGAGGCAGGGCGAAAGCGATGGCTTCATGCTCAAAATGCCCCTTGTGTGAAGCGTCGCAGAACGGTTTGTTTTTGGAAAGCCCGCAGCGGCAGATAGATACTACCTCTCTTCCCCCTAAATCATACTTATTACCATTCTTGTCAACGATCTCAAAGTCGCCTTCTATCTTCAGCGATCCATTACTGTTTACGGTGATCTTAGTTGTAGCCATTGGTGTTTTTTTAGACGGCCAAAAATAATCAGTTCAAACGGCATTTTGAGAAAATATTCAACACAAAGCGTGCAATGCGGGCAACAGCAACGGCTGTCTGAAACAAAACCGCTGCTGTTATCGTCATTTCTTCCCTGTGAAGCGATCCGTGCGTTAAGCTTTGGCATAAATTTTAGCGCCTCTTATAGTGTAAACGTGAAACGATCACTTAAAAACCATGCATATGGCAACAAGTTTTAACCCTGAGCATCAGGAAGGAAAGGTGGCAAAAGCCATAGAGAAACAAACTGCCAAGATACCCTCAGATGTTTATCTCTGGGCCGCTATTGGCGCAATGGGCGTATCACTGGCATTACAGCTGACAGGCGTTAAGCACAAGAGCCTGTTTATTGGTCAATGGGCAGCGCCTTTCTTATTAATGGGACTTTACAACAAGGTTGTAAAACTGGAAGGGCACGACTAATGACCTGTTAAATCAAATGGAACGCCGGAGGGCGTCATGCCAATACCATGGCTTCATCCCCATGAAACCCCGGTGTGACACCTTCCGGCGTTCCATTTTTATTTAGTGATGCATTTGTTGTTTATGTGCCGCTGAATCAACCTTGTCTGTTATCACAAACTGCCTGATGATGCCGCGCTCCCAGGCATTGGCGCCCGCAGCTACCGGTGGCGCCACAATATCTGCACGCTGCTGTCTTTTATCCGCCGTAGAAGTATTAAAACGCTGATCCCGCTGTTGTATCAGCGAAGGCTGCAGCTGACCGTCTTTGGTAAAGCCCATCATGATCATGGGGCTGCCCAGCGGCAATGTACGTTGCTGGTCAGTATGCCAGGTGTGTATGGTTTTGCCGTAAGTGGACACCAGTTTCTTCATCAGTGCATGCTCTGCTGCATCCGGTATGCCGGGGGCTATGAGCTCGCCTGATTTTACTTCATACTGATGGCTGTGCCACAGCAGCTTTTCTTCTTCCGGCAACGTTTTGAACAGCCGTTCACTGATGATGTATTCAACGCCCATGATCTTGGCGTCAGCACCATTGCCATCAAAGATCACGGCCTGGTGCAGCTCTTCATTGAGCTGTGATACATAGTGATGCGCCTCCATCTGCGCCTGCATGTTGCCGTTGTAAAAATGGAAACCATCCAGGTAAACGTTGAACCGTTTAAGTGGTGATTTATCCTGCAATACATCAGCACCGGCTTCAAGCGCGCGCGTATCTGTTTTCTTATCCGCCCCGGGAGCTTCCACTTTGGAGCGCGTATTCTTTCCGCCGCAGGCTGTTAGCAGTGCAGCGGGTAATAACAGGAACCATAAACGCATATGATCAGGTTTTTTGAGCAGGATCAAATACTACCCGTATACAATTGTCTGTCTTTTCCTTGAACATCCTATATCCTTCAGGACCTTGTTCCAATGACCAGCGGTGCGTGAGCAGAAAAGAAGGATCGGCTGCTCCTTTCAGTATATGATCCAGGAGACGCGGTATATATTTCTGCGCATGCATTTGTCCCATGCGCAGTGTAAGACCCTTGTTCATGGCCGGGCCCATTGGAAATTTGTCAACCACGCCGCCATACACGCCTACAACAGATACGGTACCGCCTTTGCCACAGGCCATAATAGCCTGCCGTAACACAGCCGGGCGGTCTGTCTGCAAACGCAATGTATGCTTAACACGGTCGTACAATTGTTCCATACCGGTAGTATGGGCTTCCATGCCTACGGCATCAATGCAGCAATCCGGACCGCGGCCGCCGGTCATCTCTTTAAGGGTTTCCAGTACATCTGTTATCGTATAATCAATCACATCGGCTTGTCCAACGTGTTGGGCCATGGTCAGTCTTTCGGGGATGCGGTCTATTGCGATCACCCGTGCGGCGCCCAGCAGCCAGGCGCTTCGTATAGCCATCTGTCCAACGCCGCCGCAACCCCATACGGCCACCACCTTGCCGGCTAAGCTGCCGCACATATCCGCCGCCATATAGCCGGTAGGAAAAGCGTCTGAACAAAAAAGCAGCTGTTCATCAGTAATACCTTCCGGCGCTTTGAATGCGCCTTTATCCGCATAAGGCACGCGGATGTATTCTGCATGGCTGCCCGCATATCCGCCAAAGGCGTGGGAATAACCAAATATGCCTGCACCTGAATAACCAAAGGTGGCTGCTGCCATCCAGGCGTGCGGGTTGGAGTTATCGCAGAGCGACCAGGCATCGTGCTGGCAATAGTGACATTCACCGCAACCTATGACGGAGCCTACCACCACACGATCTCCTTTTTTCAGCTTTTGCACCTGCGGCCCTGTTTCCACCACTTCCCCTATGAACTCGTGGCCAATGATATCACCTGCGTGTATATTGGGCACATACCCATCCAGGAGGTGCAGGTCGGAACCGCAGACGGAAGACAGCTTTACTTTTATAATGGCATCCTGTGGGTTGAGAATGCCCGGGTCTTTGACGGTTTCAACACCCAGTTTGTTGATGCCCTTCCATACCAGCGCTCTCATGTGATCAGGGATTAAGGTACAAAGCGGTATGCTCCCTGGCGGCCGTCTGGCCTTCTATAGTGGATGTTTCGCCGGTTTCCAGCATTTGTTTGAAGCGGTGGAGATCCTGCCGTACCTGTACTTCAAACCCCTTGTGGAATATTTGAGCGGCCATTTTGCCAAGCGCTCCGGCGGGGGCGTGGTAGAACATCGTAACATGCACTTCCGTGCCACGGTTGCCCGGGGCATCATTAAAAATCACTTCTCCGGCTGTATCTATATCTGAGCCTTCCAGTGAACGCCAGACCAGCAGCTCATCCGGCCGGTCTTCCACGATCTCAGCTTTCCAGTCTACCGTGCCCAGGTCGCCCGGCAGGCGCATCTTCCACTGTGAGTGCTGCTCATTTTCCACATTCACTTCCACTAAGTGTTTCATGAAAAGCGGCAGGTTATCCAGCTGGCGCCAGTAACGGTACACTTCGTTACGCGGACGGTTTACCGTAAGCGCTTCACGGATCAGGAGTGGTTGGGACTGCTGCTGCTCCAGCGCTTTAGTGATCAGCTCCCGCAGCGGGCAATGCCCGGTGGCGCCGCGATACAGCAGGTAGCCGCCGGCGATGGTCTTTAAAAGTGCCATAACCGGGTGCTTCCTCATATTCAGCACGCCCGAGGTCAGCAGGAAAGCGCCGCCTGCGGCAGACAGCATACGTTCTGTCTTGCGGATATTGATACGGATGGAACTTTTCCCGGGAGTTTGCGCAGCGTCCATAAGCGTTTTTTTAAATAACCCTCAAATTACGTACCGCTGGTAACATTTCCGCGGGGCTTTTGAGGTATTTCTATTTTCCGCATGCTAAACCATTGTTATGAAGCTCCCTTTCCTTAAAAAGAAACATCCGGAACAGCCCCGTAAAAAGTCGGTACTACGGGAATGGATAGACGCCGGTGTATTTGCCGTCATCGCCGCTACCCTGATCCGTACTTTTATCTTTGAAGCGTATTGTATTCCCAGCGGTTCCATGGAGAGAACACTGCTGGTGAACAACTACCTGTTTGTAAGTAAGGTAAGCTATGGTCCGCGTATTCCCATTACACCACTGGCGGTGCCCCTGGCAAGGCCTGGATCACCTGGCTGAGTTATGGCGGGGAGGGCTTAAGGTGGAAGCGGTTCTTTAAACAGATAAAGTAACCGGACCGGGAAATTAGTTGTTAATTACTCTGCGAATTCCCAGGCACTCTGGTAAGCGTCCCTGTCTGCCGTGTAGGCAATGAAGTCTTCGTAGAAGGGCAGTTGTGACAGTGTGCCGCTGTCGCCGATCACCACCAGCTTTTTACGGGCCCTGGTCATGGCAACGTTCATACGGCGGATGTCTGACAGGAAGCCAATCTTGCCTTCGGTATTACTCCTGGCCATGCTGATGTATACAATATCACGTTCCTGTCCCTGGAAGCTGTCTATGGTGTTGATGGCGATCCGGTGGCTGTACAGCTGCAGGGCGGTAGCGTGGGGCAGGAGGTCCTGCAGTATCTGTACCTGCTGCCGGTAGGGAGAGATAATGGCGATGCCGGGAAAATTATCCGGCTGGTAATGTGCACTTAGTTCCGCTACCAGCTGCCGCAGGTGCTTAAAGAGAAACGATGCTTCTTCGGGGTTGGTAATGCTGGTGCCTTCATTCTTCTCATCAAAACCGCAGCCGGCGGTATCAATAAAGGAGATCGGCGTATCATTGGCAAAGAGCAGGTGCTGTGCTACGGAGGCATGTGCTTTCAGGCGGTTCTCATAGAACACGGCGGAGGAATAGCCCATGATCATTTCGTGCATGCGATACTGTTCTTCCAGCAGGGTAACTGCTTCCGGGTGCAGGGCCACGCATTTTTCCAGCAGGGTGGTGCTCAGCCCTTTTTGTGCGGCTTCGTTGGATTTGATGGTGGGCGGCAGCTGGAAATGATCGCCTGCCAGCACTACTTTCTGCGCCTTCAGGATGGGTATCCAGCAGGCGGGCTCCAGTGCCTGTCCGGCTTCATCGATCACGACCGTTTTATATTTCCGCTGCCTTACCATGTAGTTGTTGGCGCCTACCAGGGTGGCGGTGATCACCTGTGCTTTATTCAGCAGGTCTTCTATAATATACTGTTCCGTATTTTCAACCTGCTTCATGATATTGCGGGCTTCATCAAACAGCGCCTTACGCTGGTCTCTTTCCGCTTTGCCGAAATTACGCTTGTATTTATGCGCCATGTCGCGGAACTCGCTGGCCTGTTTTTTCAGGCGTTTGATATCCTTCATGCTGTTATGCTCTGCCATTTTACTATCAAGCGTGAGTGACAGCAGGCGGTCTGATACACGGGCAGGGTTGCCTACACGTAGTACGTTCAGTCCTTCGTCAGATAATTTTTCGCTGAGCAGGTCTACCGCTGTGTTGCTCGGCGCTACCACCAGTACCTGTTGGCGTTCCTGCCGGATAGTGGCCTTTATGGCCTGTACCAGGGTAGTGGTTTTGCCGGTACCCGGGGGGCCATGTACAACGGCCACTTCGTTGGCGCACAGTATCCTGTTCACCGCGGCCTGCTGCGAGGCATTCAGGGAGGGGATATTCACAGCAGGAAGATCATCCCGGAAGGTAGCCGGCTTATCGCCTGTCAGTATCCGGATGATGTGGTCGTCCTCATTCTTTTCATAGCGTATTTCCGCCTGTTTAAGGGCGTTTTGCATCTCGTCATAGCTGTTATCATCAAAAAGCAGATCCACCCCTAATTTACCGTCACGGGACCATTCTGGCAGCTCATCTGTGCGCAGGGCAATCTTCATACGGCTGCCGCCCAGGTAAGAGATGGTACCTTCTATATTGTCCTGTTTGGGATCATGGTTGGAGAAGAGCATAACGGATACGCCGCTGCGGAACTGGTGAGACAGGTCCTGGTGCGTGGTACGCTCCACTTCTACGGTCAGGTAGTCGCCACGGCCCAGTTCCGTATCCCGGATGGCGATGGGGTACCAGCACAACCCGTTCTCGCGGCGGGTAGCGATGGAGGAGGATTGGGTCAGCTGCAGGTAAGATTGCCGGTCTTCTTCGCGTTCGATCTTCAGCAGGTCCAGTTGCTTTTTGAAATAGTCCATCCGGCAAAGATAGCGGTTCACAAAAACATTTGCCTGGTCTGCCAGGCTACCCGGCCGGTTTACTATTTTAAAAAATAGTACGCTGCTGATGCCGCTTAGTAAAGCTTTATGGGTAAATTTCCATAAACAAGCCTAGCATGCCAAAGAAGAAGCTTTACCACCTGCTGTTCTTTACGGGTTTTTTGTTGGCCCATACTGCCTTTGCACAAAATAAAGCCATCGGTATTTTTGAGGGGCATACCGATATCGGCAAGGGGGTAAAGCCCGGTGCAGCGGTCTATCATGCTGCAAAGAAAGAGTACGTTATTTCAGGCGCCGGTTATAACATCTGGTTTGATCATGACGAGTTCCAGTTTGTATGGAAAAAGATCAAGGGAGATTTTACCGTTTCTGCCCGTGCTGCTTTTGTGGGCAAGGGGGTGGAACTGCACCGTAAGGTAGGATGGATGGCCCGTAAAAGCCTGGACAGCAGCGCACCGCACGTTAATGCCGTAGTGCATGGGGATGGCCTTACCTCCCTGCAGTTCAGAAGAACGCAGGCAGCCCAGACAGAAGAGGTAAAGTCTTCCATTACCCATGCCGATGTAATACAGCTGGAAAGAAGGGGTAATACCTATACTATGCGCGTGTCGCGGTCCGGCAGGCCTTTTGTTACTACGGAGGTCACTGATATAGACCTGGGAGATGAAATATACGTGGGCCTTTTTGTAGGTTCCCATAACCCTGCCGTGCTGGAGACAGGGGTGTTCCGCGAGGTACGTATTAACACACCCTGATACTATTTTAACAAAAACCCTTTGCCACAAGGATAACACAAGGAGCACACATAGAGAACACAAGCAGAACACTATGAGAAGACTGTTAAAATACCATCTGTAATCTCTATTTTTGCTTTGGAGAGATTACATTGAAAGAAGCTATCAACTATACCGTGATCAATGATGAAGAGGAACGGGACCTGCTTGCGGAAACCGCAGCCGGTAGCTGGGATGCTTTTACCCGTCTTTATGCGCTATTCAGTCCGCTGATCCTCCATTACCTGCACGTCTATCTTCCCGAAAAACAGGATGTTGAAGAAATTGGCCAGGAAGTATTCCTGAAAGTATGGAAGCGCCGTGAAACACTGATCACCGTCCGTTCTTTTAAGAACTATGTCTTTATCATGGCGCGCAATGCCCTCAATGATTTCCTGCGCGCCCGCCAGTCACGCCTGATGCAGCAGGCCGGTTATGAAAGGGATTATGTGCAGCCCCGCAACTACTGCTCTGACGACAAACTACTCACCGATCAATACGAGGCCATTGCGCGCGCCGCGCTGGACGCGCTGCCCGAGAAGCAACGGATGATCTTCCAGCTGCGTATCCGCGAAGAGAAGACCATCCAGGAGATTGCCGACGCAATGGGCATGTCGCTGGGCGGCGTACACAAATCACTGCAGCAGGCCATCGTCACCCTGAAGGAGCACCTGGGCAGACATGGCGTAAGTTTTACACTACTGTTACTGCTTGTTTTTGCCGGCGTTTAAACTTTATTACTCCATCTGAAAAAAAAATCTGGTGGCGCGGTGAAAATTTCTGACCGGCTGCCGTCTTTACTACTATAAGCCATGAACCTGAGCAAAGCAATACAACACCTGGAAGCACTGGCAGCCGGTATGCCGGTGGATGAAGCGCAGGCAGCCGCATTCCGCCACTGGGTATTCAACGAAGCCACGAGCGCAGAGCTGGAACAGCTGGCAGCAGCGCATGAATCACTGCTAATGGCGGCAGGAGGGGCACTGGCATATGATAGCGCAATCGCCCATAATATATTGAACAACCTGCAAGCCTTCCGCGATACAGAAGCGGAAGGTTTAATAGAACAGGAAACGCCAGTGGTGCCCATGCGTTCCCGGCGCAATTACTGGTGGGGAGCAGCTGCCGTATTATTCCTGATACTGGGAGCGGGCGCCATCTGGTTTATGCGCCAGGAAAAAAGCTCACCGGCGCCCCGGGTGGCCGCACAGCCTTTACAGCCCGGGGGCAATAAAGCGCTGCTCACCCTTGCCAACGGGCAGCAGATACAGCTGGATCAGGCGGCTACGGGTCAGCTGGCCAGCGCTGCCGGTGTACATGTAGTAAAGCTGGATAGCGGCCTGATAGCGTACCAGGGCAATAGCGACCTGGTAGAGTACCATCAGCTGTCTACCCCCAGGGGCGGACAATTCAGGATCACGCTGCCGGATGGCACGGGCGTATGGCTGAACTCCGTTTCTTCGCTGCGTTTTCCCAACACCTTCACAGGCAGCAGCAGGGAAGTGGAGCTGAGCGGAGAGGCTTACTTTGAAGTGGCACAACAGCCCGGCCAGCCCTTCATTGTAAAAGCGGGAGCCGTGAAAGTACAGGTGCTGGGCACCTCATTTGATCTCATGGCGTATGAGGATGAAGCGGCTATCCGCACCACGGTATTGACCGGGGCGGTAAGCGTGCAGGCAGAAAAGGCGGCAACTACCCTGGGGCCCGGAACACAGGCCAGCTTATATGATAACAGTACCGCCTTTACCATCAGCCGGCCCAATGTGGAAGAGATCATCGCCTGGAAGAACGGGCAGTTCTGGTTCGGTAAAACCAATATCCGCAGCATCATGCGGCAGCTGACCCGCTGGTATGATATGCAGGTGGTTTACCAGGGCAATGTAGAAAATATATACTTCGAAGGAGTGCTGTCTAAAAAAGGCACAGCGGCTGAACTGCTGGACGCCATTGCAGCCACCGGGGAAGTACATTTCAAAATAACAGGGAGCACCGTAACGGTTATTCCGGGGAAGGAATAAGGGGGGACAAATCAATTGATCAGCAGGAAGCAACCAGGACAGGAAATCAACCAGGATTATTATTAGGTCAACCAAAAGTATCACTATCACTACCAACAAGAAATCTATGTAGAGAAGCGCAACAACCAACCGCTGATCCCGAAAAAAATAGCGGGTCCTGACGGCAATCAGGGCCCGCTGATACGGGATCACTTGCAATGCCTGAAACATTTTTCCGTAAATCCCTAAATGTACAAACGTATGAACTGGATTGTACCTGGTAAAGGTATGCGAAATCTTTCGCTTATTAAATGCTTGCTGATTATGAAATTGATCATTGCCTGTATTTTAGTTGCCTCGCTGCACGTAAGCGCTGAAAGTTTTGGCCAGCGGGTAACAATGGATGTAAAGAACATCCCCATCGCACAGGTGTTCAGAATGCTCAGCGTCCAGACAGGGCACGAATTCCTGTTAAGTCCTGCCGTAACAGAATATACCGCGCCGGTTACCCTGCAGGTGAAAGACATGCGGGTAGATGCCCTGCTCGAAAAGCTCACCACCGAACGCGGTTTACGTTATGAGATCAGGAATAACGTGATCATCATCACACGGAGCGAAACTCCCGCAACAACAACATCTGCAGTAAAACCACCAGATCCGCAGATACTGCTCAGGGGCCGTGTTACTGATATCACCGGTATGCCGCTGCCCGGTGCTACCGTGATGATCAAAGGCACCAAAAGAGGAACGCAGACAGATATCAACGGTTACTTTGAGCTGAAAACAGACCAGGCGGAGAATGCATTGGTGATCACCTATACAGGCTTTGGCGTAGTAACCGTAAAAGCCATTCCAGACAGGGTGATGACCATCCCCCTGAGCCCCTCCACCAATGATCTTGACCAGGTGCAGGTAATAGGATATGGCCGTACCAGTAAACGTTTCAACACGGGCGATGTGGCTACTGTACGAGCAGAAGAGATTCAGCGTAATCCCGTGAGCAATGTATTGTCTGCTTTACAGGGCCGGGTACCTGGCCTGATCATTACACAGAACAGTGGTATGCCCGGCTCCAGCTTTAACATAAATATCAGGGGCCGCAACAGCCTGAATGGCAATGAGCCATTGATTATCATCGACGGCGTGCCTTATCCCTCCAACAGGTTGTCATTGCTGAACCAAACTTTACGCGGAGGCAGCTACCTCGATTATTTCAACCCTGCCGATATTGAGCGGATCGATGTGCTGAAAGATGCGGATGCTACTTCCATTTACGGATCCAGGGGCGCTAACGGCGTTATACTGGTCACCACCAAAAAGGGAAAGCCCGGCAAAACAAGAGTGGATGTAAATATGTACTCCGGTTTTTCTTCTGCCGCTACCGCACCAAAGCTGCTGAACCTTCAGCAGTACCTGGAAATGCGGCATGAAGCCAAACGGAATGATGGCCTGCCGATACTGCCTACAGACTATGACATTAACGGCACATGGGACAGCACCCGCTCTACCGACTGGCAGAAATACTTCCTGAAGAAGAAAGCCTATGTGAACGATGCACAGGTAAGTATATCCGGTGGTGCAGGCAATACCACCTTCCTGATAGGCGGCGGCTATCACCGCCAGACTTCCGTGATGCTGGGCGATGGCGCCGACCGCCGTGCCAGTATGCACTTCAGCACTACCACGGAAACCAATAACAAGAAAGTGATGGTGCAGCTGTCAGGCAACTACAGTTACAACTTCAACAACATACGCGCGGTAGATCTTTCTTCCACCAGTTTGCTGCTGCCTCCCAATGCGCCGCCGGTGCATAACCCGGACGGATCCCTGAACTATTACGAGTTTGGTACCAACAGGAACCCATTGACAGAGCTGGAAAAACGCTATAAGAAAACAGGGCATAACCTGGTAGCGAATGCGTTTATCAGCTATCGCCCCCTGAAAGGACTGGAACTGAAAACCACCCTGGGATATAATAATTCAGATATCAACGAGTTCCTGGGAACGCCCCTTACATACTACTATCCCAATCAGCTGTCCAATCCCAATAACGTGAGTGAAAGCGATTTCAGTGAGTTCAATACAGATACCTGGACAATAGAACCACAGGCGGTTTACACCATTGCCATTGGTAAAGGTGTGCTGGATGCCCTGGCAGGGGCCACTTTCAACAGCACAAAGTCTAACAGCCAGAACATCAGCGCGGTGGGTTTCAGCGATGATGCCCTGCTGGAGAACCCCGCCGCTGCAAATACCACCAGCATCAGTGGCTTCAGCCAATCAGTATATCATTATAATGCGGCGTTTGGCCGTATAAAATATACCCATAACAACCGGTACCTCCTAAGTCTTACCGGCCGCTATGATGGATCCAGCAGGTTTGGTCCGGGCAGACAGTTTCATTTCTTTGGCTCAGCAGGTGTGGGATGGATCTTTACAGAAGAAGCTTTCATTAAGAACAATGTTTCCTTCCTGAGCTTCGGAAAGCTGAGAGGCAGTTATGGTACTACGGGTAATGACCAGATAGGGGACTACAACTTTTATGATCTTTATTCATCCGCAGGTGCTTACCAGAATACACAGGGCCTGTCGGCCAGCCGCCTTTACAATCCAGACCTGCATTGGGAGCTGAACAAAAAGCTGGAAGGCGGTATCGAGCTTGGTTTTCTGAAAGACAGGATCTTCCTGGAGGCGAACTATTATGTGAACCGCGGTTCTGATCAGCTGCTGAGTTATACACTTTCCAACGTAACGGGTTTTTCAGGTATCAACCGCAACTCACCTGCTACCATCCAGAATAAGGGACTGGAAATAACATTACGCACCACCAATATCCGTACAAAGAATTTTACCTGGAGCACCAATTTCAATATTTCAGCCAACCGTAACAAGCTGGTTGAATACCCCAACTTGTCGGGATCTTCAGACGAAAGCAAATATCTGCTCAACCGGCCTGTTGATATTGTACGGGTATACAACTTTGCAGGCGTTGATCCGCAAACAGGCCAGTATACTTTTTATGACAGCAAAGGCAGTATCGTAACAACACCGAATGCAACAACAGACAGAACGGCCATTATCGAGCTTACGCCGAAGTATTTCGGGGGACTGAATAACTCATTCCAGTACAAAGGCTTTTCACTGGATGTGCTGTTCAGCTTCATGAACAGAACAGGCTACAGTGCTTTTGCACAGCAGCAAATGTTTCCGCCGGGATTTATGCTGAATATGACCACCGATGTACTGGCACGCTGGCGGCAGCCCGGTGATATTACCGATATCCGCAGTTATACCACCAGCCTGCTGGGTTTCTTTGCACAGGGCAATGTGCTGAGCAGTACACGTGCTTATGCAAATGCCAGGTATGCGCGTTTGCAGAACCTCTCTCTCGCTTACCAGCTGCCGCAGGCAACATTACTTAAATGGCGCATTTCCGGCCTGCGGGTATACCTGCAGGGACAAAACCTGCTCACCATTTCCAGTTACAGGAATACCGACCCGGAGAACCTGAACTCATCCAGTTTGCCGCCTTTACGTCAGTACACCGGCGGCTTCCAGATCACTTTGTAAAAAGCATGCAACATGAAAAAGAGAACGACATCTATACATACTTCGCTCCTGTATCTTTCCGTTGTCAGCGTGCTGCTGATAACAGGCTTCACCGGCTGTAAAAGCTTTGTGCAGGTAGATCCGCCCATATCAGGTATTACCAGCGCTACCGCTTATGCAACAGATAAATCGGCTTCGGCGGTGGTAACCGGTATCTATGCTGAGATCATGTCGGCCAATACCGCTTTAACACAAGGCACCAGCGGCATTCCCTACCTGATGGGATTGTATGCAGATGAGCTGCAGAACCATGCCGCCAGTAATGTGACCAGGGAGCAGTACTACCAGAACAACCTGCAGAACACAGCTGTTGTTACTCCTTTCTGGAACAGCCTCTATGGTGCATTGTATAATTGCAATGCCGCTGTTGAAGGCATCAGTAAATCGGGCACGCTTAGCCAGCCGGCAAAAGACAGGCTGCTGGGAGAAGCAAAGTTCATGCGTGCCTTTTTATTGTTTTATGCCACCAATCTTTTTGGTGATATACCCATGCCGCTTACTACTGACTACGTCATCAATAACACTATCACGCGGAGCCCGCAGGCAAAAGTGTACGAACAGATCATCGCCGACTTGCAGGAGGCCCAGACACTACTGGATAACGACTATAAGACAGGCGATGGCAATCTTACAGAAGATAAAGCACACCCCAATAAGCAGGCTGCCACTGCATTATTGGCCAGGGTGTACCTGTACGTACAGAACTGGCAGCAGGCGGAAGCGCTTGCGGGCTCGCTGATAGCAGACGGCCGTTATGAGCTGGAAACAGACCTGCTGAAGGTTTTTTTAGCCAACAACAAAGAAGCGATCTGGCAGCTGGCCTTCACCGCTTCTACGAATTTTGCCAATCTTGATATCGATTATTATACCCTTACGCCAGCCTCCGGCCCGGATGCATTCCGCACCGCTACCATGTCTGCCTCCCTGGTAAATGCATTTGAGCCGGGAGATCAGCGCCTCAGCGTATGGGTGGGCCGCAATGATGTAACAGCCACCCCCACCACACCGGGGGGCAGCTTCTGGTACTCCCGCAAGTACAGGGATAAAACGCCCGGCACAGAATACCTGGCGGTGCTCCGTTTGTCAGAACAGCTGCTCATAAGGGCAGAAGCACGCGCACAACAGGGTAACTTAACGGGCGCACAAACCGACCTGGATGCTGTAAGAACAAGGGCCGGACTGCCTGCTGTCACCGCAACTACAAAAGAAGCATTGCTGGCTGCTATCCTCCATGAACGCCAGGTAGAGTTCTTCCTGGAATGGGGCCACCGCTGGTTTGATCTTAAAAGAAGCGGCAAGGCAAACGAGGTAATGAGTGTGGTAACACCGCAGAAGGGCGGGGTATGGAACACTAACTGGCTGCTGCTGCCTGTACCGCAGGCAGAACTGTTGATCAACCGCAACCTGACACAGAACCCGGGATATCCGAGCTGATACATTTATCCCTATACCTGTTGCCTGAACGCAAAACCCAATATTTATAATAGCAATTTCATGTGCAAGAAACATTTTAGCACAGGAGCATGGCTGCTGTGTATGATACTCTTCGTGCTGCCCGCTATGGCGCAGAAGAAAGATGCCGTCAAAAAAACAGATACTACCGGTAAGAAAGTGGATACTTCTGCCCTGGTAAAGGCGCTGCTGGCGCCCAAACCGGATGCGCCGAAGCCTTACAGGGAGATCATTCCCTCCACCGCCATTACGGGCCGTAGTTTCTTTAAAGTGCATAAGGTAGATGAGAAGTATTTCCTGGAGATACCCGACTCTTTGCTGGAACGCGATATACTGGTAGTGGGCCGTATCGCCAAATCGCCGGCAGACCTGCGTTTGCCCGGTGGTATGTTCAGCTTTCCCGGCGACCAGATCGGCGAGTCCGTGATCCGCTTCCAGAAAGTACCGGGTAACCGTATATTCCTGAAGAAGGTCACGTTTAAAGAACGTGCAGCAGACAGCTCTGCCAACGGGCTCTATCGTTCTGTGGCCAACAGTAATATGCAACCCGTACAGGCGGCATTTCCCATCAAAGCGTTGAATGATACCGCTGGCAGCAGCGTGATAGAAGTAACGGACTATATCAACGGCGATAATTCCGTGCTGTTCTTTGATCCTGCTGTTAAGCACCTCACTACCTTAACCATGCAGGCAACAGACCGGTCTTATATCGAAAGTGTGAAAGCATTCCCGATGAACATCGAGATAAAAGCCGTGAAGACCTACAGCACCCGCCCCGCACCGGACGGCTCCACGAAGACTTTCACCTTTGAGCTGAACAGCTCTGTTGTGCTGCTGCCGAAAGTACCCATGCGTGCGCGTTATTTTGACCCCCGTGTAGGTTTCTTTGCAGATGAGTTTACCGACTTTGACGCCAACCCCCAGGGCGTGAAAACAAAGAGCAACATCTGGCGCTGGAGAATAGAGCCGAAACCGGAAGATATGGAACGTTACAGGCGCGGTGAACTGGTAGAGCCCGCACATCCCATCGTGATCTATATCGATCCGCAAACGCCCCGGAAATGGGCGCCCTATCTTATCCAGGGTATCAACGACTGGCAGAAAGCTTTTGAAAAGGCCGGCTTCAAAAATGCCATCATCGGTAAAGAAGCACCTGTGAACGACAGCAGCTGGAGCCTGGAAGATGCGCGGCACTCCGTGCTGGTGTATAAACCATCCAGCATCGCCAATGCCATGGGCCCCAGCATCAAAGATCCGCGCAGCGGCGAAATACTGGAAACACATATCAACTGGTATCATAACGTGATGGATGTACTGCGCAAATGGTATTTCATACAGGCAGGCGCTATTGATCCCAGGGCGCACCAGCTGCAGCTGGATGATGAGCTGATGGGACAACTGATCCGTTTTGTTTCTTCTCACGAGGTAGGGCACACGCTGGGGCTGCGGCATAATTTCGGATCATCGGCCACGGTACCGGTAGACAGCCTGCGTAATAAACAATGGGTGGAAGCGCATGGCCATACGCCTTCTATCATGGACTACGCCCGTTTCAACTATGTAGCGCAACCGGAAGATCACATCGGCGAGAAAGGCATCTTTCCCCGTATTGGCGCCTATGATGAATGGGCCATTGAATGGGGCTACCGTTACATTCCCGGTGCAAAGAGCGCCGAAGAAGAGCGGGATACCCTGAACCGTTGGGTGGTCAGTAAGCTCGCCTCCGGTAAACAATACACATTTGGCATTGAAAGAATTCCCTGGGAGCCCAGAACCTGGCTGGACCCACGCAACCAGAATGAAGACCTGGGGGATGATGCCATGAAAGCCAGCGCCTACGGCATTAAGAACCTGAAACGGATAGAAGCCGGCCTGCTGCAGTGGACGCGCAAGCCCGGTGAGAACTATGATAAGGCAGGAGAGATGTATAAGGAGCTGGTGACGCAATACCAGCGTTATATGGGGCATGTGGCCTCCAACATTGGCGGCATTCTGACCACGCCTAAAACAGTGGAGCAGCCGGGCCCCGTGTATGAAATTACGCCGAAAGCCACACAGAAAAGGGCCATGGCGTTTTTGCAGGAGCAGCTGTTCACCACACCCTTATGGTTAAACGACACGGCATTGTTTGCCGTCACTGATGCAGGCTTCAGTATGGTAGCCGCCGTACAGCAACAGATCCTGTCTGCACTGATGGATGGTAAACTGATCAACCGCATGCTGCAGCAGCAGGAGTATGCACCGCACAAGGTGTACACGGCTGCCGGGATGCTGCAGGATCTGCAGGCAGGTATTTTTTCTGAACTGACAACACATAAACCCATCAGTATATTCAGACGGAACCTGCAAAAAGCTTATGTAGAAAAACTCATCACTTTACTGCCGCCAATGGCAGAGAAGAGCGGCCTGAGCGCCGGCAATGATGGTATTTCAATAGTAAAGGCACATGCTAAAAGACTGGCGGCCGGTATGCAAAGGGCCTCTTTGCTGGTAGCGGAGACCATGTCACGTGAACACCTCCAGGATTTATACGAAAGATTGAATACGGCGTTACATCCCGTAAAGGTAAATTAGAATGGTTGACACAAAAGGAAAATCCCGGCTGCCTTCTGGTAGCCGGGATTATTATTTTAAGCAGGCAGCCTTAGAACCCATACCGGATACCCAGCTGTAACTGCCAGGGATTACCGGATGGTGTGATCACTCCTGTATTGGCATTCACCGCATACACATAGCTTAAGGTACCGGGGTTAAAATCCCTTAAGTTCAGGATATTCTGTTTGTCCAGTGTTTTAGTAGCGCCCCATGATTTATTCAGCAGGTTGGCTACGTTGAATATATCAGCTGAGATCTCAATGAACTGTGCCTTTTTCGCAAAGAAAACCTTCTTGGAGGCACGCAGGTCCCAAACACCATAAAAGCCGTTCACACCGCCATTGCGTTCTGCGATCTTACCTTTGTTCTTAGTGATATAATCCTTCAGGCGCTGATCCGCCAGCGGGTTATCCAGTATGGCCTGGATACCATCGCGTACGGCCTGCGGAACACTGGCATCATTCGGATCGAAAATATAGGCGAGATCGTTAGAGCTGACAAAGTCTCCATTCACATTGCCGTTCACCGCCAGCGAGTAGCGGGTGCCGCCAATACCTGAGTAACGCACGCCCACGCTGAAACCGTAGAAGGTGGGCAGCGTACCATAGAACACGATCTTATGACGGAACTGGTTGTCAGAATAACTCATCCTGCTGAGGTTGCGCGGATCTTCGGGCGTCATCAGCGAGAGGGTAGCCGTGTTGGCCACATCGCCGTTATAGGAAGTATTGTCTTTGGTATCGTTCCATGTATAGCTGAAGGAAAATTCCCCGTCTTTATAATAGCGCCAGGTACCATCTACTACAAAGGCAAACTGGTTCACTTTACCGTCGCTGGTGAGCTCCAGTACGCGGCCAATACGATCGGATTTGCGTCCCATCAGCCAGTTGGCTACGCCATTGGTGGTGTCTATCGTGTTGGCAGGAACGTATACGCCGCGGTTGGCTTCACTGGCCAGGCGGAAGTAAGGCTGGTCTGCCATGTTACGATCCACATACATGTAGTTGTTACGGGCAATGGTGGCAAAGAAGGTTACACCCATTTTAAGACGGTCGGTGATCAGGCGGTTGTAGGAGATATTCGCTTTGTATACCACCGGTATCCTGGCGTCTTTTCCATTCATGTTGATGGTGGCCAGGCGCGGTACGCCTTTGTCGAACAAGTCCCTGCCCGGTGCGCTGGAAGGGTTCTTACGGTAATCGATGAAGTTGGGCGCAGGCACCAGTGCGCCCTGCACATCTACAGAAAGTACTTTGGTGCCATCAAACACCATGTTGTTGATCATGGCGTAGTTGTTGATGTCTGAGCCAAAGATGGCGGCGCCGAAACGCAGGTAGTCCCTGTGCTTTTCGTTGATGTCCCAGTTGAACTGTATACGTGGCTGTACCTGGAAAGTGCGCAGGGAGCGGTCTGTTTGCAGGCCAAGATCTTCCTGCACCAGCTGGTTAGCATTCGGTTTGTTCAGGTAGGTGGTGTAATCAGCGCGGATACCGGCAATCATTTCAAAGCCCCTGAACAATTGTGTCTGCATCTGTGCATATAAAGCCCCGCTCAGGATGCCCTGTTTTACGCTAGGGTCATCCTGCATAGCTACTTCGCGTGCGTAGCGGTAAGGTTTCAGGCTGTCAAACTTCTCGATGCCCCTGAAGTAGAAGCGGCCATTCATTTCACTGCCGTACAGGGAATTCATATGGCTGTACATCAGGTCTGCGCCGAAGGTGTAATTTGCCTTGTTGGTATTGTAGTACACGTTATTTACCAGCTGGAATACATTGTTGTAGAAGTGCTCCGGTGAATAACGTTGTCCGCCCAGCTGTATGGTAGTTAGGGCAGGCTTGCCGTCTATGTTGGAGCTTACCTGCTCAACGATAGCGCGTGGTATATTTTCAGCAGGCAGCTGATCGCCAGGTGTACTTTCCTCAAACGTATAGAGGTGTTGTACTTTCAGTTCGTTGGTCAGCCGCGGACTTACCGTTGTTCGCAGGGTGGCCAGTAAACTGTTGTTCCAGGCATGTGCATCTGCATATACTTCGTACAGTTCGATGGCGCTGTTGTCGTCACGCCCTAACGGAGCACGGTCATTGATATAGTTGTTGCGGATGGTGAGCAGGTTCTTTTCATTCAGCTGCCAGTCTACCCGTGCAAAAGCGGCGTCTGTGTTTCTTTTCTTGTTGAAGGAGCCGAACTGCGGAGCGTTTGATACGCCATATTTGCTGCGGGCAATACCCAGGAACTGGTCCAGCGTACTTTGTGTAACATTCAGTCTTCTTTCGTCTGCAGGCGATTGTATATCCGCTAACAGCAGCGGGCGTGCATCCGCCTGGTGATCCCATGCTATAAAGAAATGCGCTTTGTCTTTAATGATAGGGCCGCCCAGCGAGAAACCATATTGATAGGTAGAGAAATCGTTCTGGCGTTTGTTGCCCCTGATATCATTCGGGCTGGATAATTCATCTGCCCTGGCAAACATAAAGGCGCTTCCGGAGAAAGTGTTGGTGCCTGATTTGGTAACGGTGCTGATAGTGCCGCCGCCGCTGCGGCCGTAGGTTACATCATACTGGTTGGTCACCACTTTGAATTCGCGGATCGCCTCCATGGAGATGGCGTAAGGGCCGCCGATACGGGTATTGGTACCTGCGCTGGAAGTAGGGTTCTTTGCAGAAGTACCGTCAATGGTAATGTTGGTAGAGGAGCCCAGTTGCCCGGAGAGGTTGTTGCCACTGCTCAGGGGAGACAGGTCTATCAGCGAGGTGAAGTTACGGCCGTTCACCGGCAGTTTGGCGATGTCGCGTGCGGTAACGGTGGTGGCTGCTCCAAAGTTATCCGCTTTGTTGCGGAGGGAGGAGGCAGATACGGTTACTTCGTTCATGCTGACGGAAGCAGACTTCAGGGCAACATTCACCCGCAGCACATCGCCCTGGTTAAGCGCATAGCCTGTTTGTTTCTGTTCTGCATAGCCAATGAAGGAAGTAGTAACCGTGTAAGGTCCGCCCAGCGGCAGTTCCCTGAAGGTGTACTCACCTTTTGCATTGGTGATGGTGCGGCTGGTAAAGCCGGTAGATTCATTGCGCACCAGTACGGATGCTCCCGGGATCACCTGTCTGGATTCATCTGATACCACGCCAAAGATAGATGCCTGGGTGGTTTGTGCGTGCAGCGAAATACTGATAAAACTGCATAGAATACTACAGAATAGTAGGTTGACAACGTTTTTCATAGCGCGAAATTAATATGGTGTCTACGCGGATACTATAGCCGCGTAAATCGTTAACAAAAAGTTCATCTTAAGAATAACAATGGACCGTGTAAAGAAGAGTATGCTACATTAGTACTATCTCAAAGATAGCAGTAATTTTTATTTTTTGCCATACAATAGTACTAACAGCCCGCAGCAACGACTAGGGAAGTATTGAGCTCAAAATAATCATCATCCGTTTAACCGAAAACCGAAACTTACCTATGAAGACCTTTACTCATTGCCCGAAAAGCTCCGTTGCTCGACGCTTTTCACAAAGTATACTGGCAGTCTTACTGCTTTTAGTAATTACCTTTTCTGCCCGTGCCCAGCAGTTTGCGGATGTAATGACGGCTGCAGAATGGGATGTGTTCTTCCCGCACCGTTATAACCCCGACGATCGTACGGGGAGTGGTACATTGCCCAATACACCTGCAAAGGATTTTTATTCTTACGCCAATTTCGCGGAAGCGGTACGCCGTATGGCTAATATTAAGATCATCTCTGAACGCCGTTGCGGCACCAATGCCTACCGGCTTACCAGGGTGGATAAGACCACCGGTGCAACGGTGGTGATCCGTACCGATGCAGATTTTAACACCTCCGCTGCTTCCATCATCACAGCAACCATAGACTATGGTACCTTTGCGGCAGAAGGCGATCTGGCGGCCCGCAAGCGTGAGCTGATGGCTTTCCTGGCCAACATCTCGCAGGAGACTACCGGCGGCTGGCCTGCTGCGCCCGGCGGACAATACGCCTGGGGCTTATACTTCCGGGAGGAGGTAGGCTATGAGGGCACCTCCAATATTGGTTACCGTGACGAGAACAATGCACTGTATCCGCCTGCACCCGGTAAATCTTACCACGGCCGCGGACCCATCCAGCTGAGCTATAACTATAATTACGGACAAGCCAGTGAGTTTATCTTTGGCGATAAGAACGTATTGCTGGCCAATCCCGAGAAAGTGATCCAGGAAGGTGTGATCGCATTCCAGACAGCGATATGGTTCTGGATGGCGCAGCAGTATCCCAAGCCATCCTGCCATGATGTAATGATCCCCGGTAAGTGGACGCCTGCTGCAGAACAAACCGCCATTGGCCTTAAGCCAGGTTTTGGCGCCACGGTCAATATCATTAACGGCGGTATAGAATGCGGTAGCGGAACAGAGAACGCCAAAGTACTAAGCCGCATTGGACATTATCAGCGCTATACGGGTTTGAAACAGGTAAGCCTTGAGCTGGATGGCGGTAACAATCCGGTTAACTGCGGTTGCGCCAATATGGGCCGTTTTGCGATAGATAATGCGGAGTGCAGCAAGATCACTTCGTTGTCGTTCACTGCTCCTGCCAACGGCATTTTAAGCGTTACGTCATTGTCGCCGGTAACGCTCAGTGTTGCAAAGAATGATCCGCGTAATGAGATCACACAGGTGTTCATCAATATTGACGGGCAGCGTTTAGCCGGTACTTCCGTACAATGGACGCCCGGTGCGTATAAGTCGTATACCGCTACGGCAGTGGGTATACGTCCCGGTAAGGATTCCGTTGTCAGCACCGTTACATTCGCCGTATGGAACAGCCAGACACTGGAAGGATGTGCTTACCTGCCTTTGTGGGATGCTACCAAAACCTATACCAGCGCCGGTAACATTGTGCGCTATAACAACGTCATTTACCGCAATCAATGGTGGGCTGGTGCGGGCGATGTACCGGGTACCAACACTACCTGGGCGGCAGCAGGTACCTGCAATGGAAATGGCGGAGATGGCGGTGGTAATGGTCAGACATGCGGCAGTGTGCCCGGCTGGACGCAGGGAGGCATCTATACCGCGGGCAGCGAGGTGGCCTACAACGGAAAGATCTATAAAGCAAAATGGTGGACACAGGGTGATCGCCCTGATCAAAACGCAGGAGATGGTCAACCCTGGCAGTTTGTGAGCATTTGCAGTGCAGCTGCTCCTGCACTGGTTACCAATGCTGCGGTGGCGTATGATGACGTGAAGGGAGTTACGCTGAAAGTTTTTCCGAATCCTGTAACAGGTAATACATTACAGGTAGCGTTAAATACAGCCGCTGCGCAAAAACTGCGTGTAGTCGTGCTGGATGCCGTTAGCGGACAACCGGTATTGCAACGGCAGTATGTGCCATCCGGTAAAAACGGGCAGCAGTTGCAGGTAGACATGAGCCATGTGCCAACCGGGATATGGATATTGCAGGTGAATGATGAGCGGGGCGTGAAGGTAGGTGCTGCCAAAATTGTACGATTGCAGTAGGCTGCTGCCAGCAGATTTAAGAGGCCGTTTCCTGTTGAGATAAAGGCAGGGGGCGGCCTTTTTGATGCAGGGCGTTTGTCATTGAATAGTCTTTAGCTAATTAACTATTCTGGACATAAATGCTTAAATTCACGTCCTCATTTCAAACCATCACGTACAACAATATTCTATGGAACCAAAGAGAGCCGGGTCAAAGTTTATGATCCGTTCCAGCCGTGCAGACTTAGCTGACACCAGTACTGGCCCCTATCTTGTTGTGGACTACTCCGGCAACAGGCCAGGTACCCCCATTACCCAAGTATGGAACGACAAGGGCAGTGGTGCGGTGTACAGCGTTGCTATCTACCGTGTGGATCCCCAGGAGGGCTATTATATCTTCGGTGATTATGCCCAGGGTGATTATGATCCCCTTAGCGTAACTTTGCCTGTTATTTCCGTAGTAAATGACGATCCGTATGATCCCCTGCTGGTTCCGCCAACGGGTTATCTTATGATGTGGTCTACCACCGGTACGGATAGTGATGCCGCTGGTTCCATCTGGCAGCCGGAGGCTCCTACCGGTTATGTTGCACTGGGGTGGGTAGCGCAGGCGGGCCTTTCGACGCCCAGCGTCAGCAACTATATGTGCGTACGGGAAGATTTCCTGCAGATAACCCAGGACGCCCCCGTTTTCATCTGGGACGATCGCCGGTCTGGCGCAGAGAAAAGCATCGCGCTCTATGGGCCGGATTACTCCAATGAATATGCACCGGTATCATTTATCGGTCAGTCCAATTATAATAGCTTCGATGGCACGATATATTATTTTAATGACAGGGTACAGATCTTACCGTACTAGATAACTACTCTACACCTAAATATGTAAATTCATTCGCTCATTTCAAATTATGTACAACAGTATTCTATGGAACCAATAAAAACCGGATTGAAATTCATTGTCCGATCCAGTCGTCCGGACCTGGCTGAGGCCTCGAATGCTCCCTATATCGTTGTCGGGATGGGTGGCGGCCCTGGTCCTTATACTCCCAGCGAGATATGGAACGATAAAGGCAGCGATGCGGTTTACAGCGTTAGCATCTACCGGGTGCCCACCCCTGAGAACTATTTTATCATCGGTGATTATGCCGTGAGTGGTTATGAGTTTGATCCTGAGATCATGGATATTATTTACGCGGTAAATGAAGATCCTGATGATCCCGTACTGCTGCCGCCTACGGGTTATACAATGATGTGGTCTACCTCCGGTACGGATAGTGATGCCGAAGGCTCCATCTGGCAGCCGGTGGCCCCCACGGGTTATGTAGCGCTGGGATGGGTAGGGCAGGCAGGTCTTTTGGAGCCGGGCCTCAGCAACTATATGTGCGTACGGGCAGATTTTCTGCAGGTATTCAATGGCACACCTGCATTTATCTGGGATGATCGCAGGTCTGGCGCAGATATGAGCATTGCGCTTTACACACCGGGGAATGCTGTTCATACTGCGCAACTGACATTTACCGGCCAGCCTAATTATGATAGCTTCAATGGTATTATTTATGTTTTTAATGACAGGATACAGGCGCCGCCGGAATAGCGGGGGGAGAGCGTTTAACGCTGGTTAAAAAATGAAAAGGGTATTCCAGGCGGAGATAGGGAAGGAGATCGGTATTAACGGAGATGTCTATGGTAAATATGAACGCAATGAAATTCGTCCCACTATTGAGATGGCAGTAAAAATCTCCGAAGCGCTGGAAGATTCTTTAGACTACCTGGCAGGCAAAGCTGATATGCTCCTGGATAATGAGTCCATCAAACGCATTCAGGATGTTTCCAAATTACCTGAAGTTGAACGCAATTACGTATATGCAATGCTTGATGCGTTTATTACTAAATGAAGGTGCAAGGAGTACTATATTAACAACAAAGCCAGGTTAAAAAACCTGGCTTTGTTACGCAATTTATTTTTAATGATGTGGTATAGAAACAACACAATATGTGCCTGATAGGACATTCATTAATACCGCAAAAACAACTACTTTAATAAAGAACTTGGTATTTAAGCTTTCACTATTATCCGAGGCATGTCGATAGAATATAATATAAAACAAGGTATAAATTACATTAAGACATAACAAATAAAATAATCCAAACGGCAGCATAAAAAAATTCACAGAAGCACTATTAAAAAACTTCATAAGCACCATGCAAAGCACACCTGTTGTGACTGTATAAATGTTAAATTGCAATCTATGTGATTCCCACCATTTCTTTATATCCTTATTCATATATCTTCTCATAATAATAACTGATATTAAAAACCTATTTCAATAACAACCGCTTACAATAGATGTATTAAAGCCACAAAACTTCCCACAATAAATACTAGTACTCCTGATATTAAACAAAAACATATCCACCTCCATTTTCTGCTTTCGTCTCTTGGCATCTTTTCAAATTCCTTGAAATAAACTAAGTATTTATCTTTCTTAAACAATGCCAAATGATTTATCAAAGCAGAGGGTCCCACTAATAAGGAAATAAATAGTATTTTATAGGAAGTATTCCCCCAAATATATTGTATAAGTGAAGCTCCTATAAATGCCTGTAAAAAGTTAAATATACCATACTCAAATAGAACTACCAGCCCCCGATCTGGATTCCAGCAATATTTGCATTATTACCCCATTGTGGGTTATTTATTGAATCCCTGGCTACTTTCTGTATTTTTTTGTCTAGACATACTCCTTTTCTCCGTAAGGTCGCGGTAGACAGCACCTATGATTTTGTTGAGGTAGGTGTTACTTTTGT
>NZ_CALEJS010000012.1 GCF_937898475.1 uncultured Chitinophaga sp. | reverse complement strand
ACTGTGTTAAAGGTCTTAATTTTTTAACCTTTGACACAGTTTATTTTACAGTCTCACTAAAACTCAATCTCGCACAATTCCAGGTAATATGCTTTTCAATAGCTGCTGATTTGCACCAGGCACTAAGCACTTTATTTGCCCCATTTGCTGTGGGCAGGTTAAAAACAAGGCAATGCTCACCTATAGAGTCAAGACATTCCATCCTCCTATTCAAAATTTCTTTTATTATTGGGTGTAATGTTATAACATGCTCCACATTAGTTTTTCGTTGTACTATACTTATTACAATCGAATCCCTTTTTACACAATTCCATCTTAAGGCTTTTACATCACACCACCTTAGACCTGTATAACAACAAAAAATAAACGCATCCCTGACCTCTTTATTTAATGCGGGCATATGAAGTAGCTGGATATACTCTTCTACTTCCAGGCTATTCTTTCGAATAACATTCTTATTGGCTTTTACAGGAAGGTATTGACTGGGGCTAATCTTAAAATACCCCTCCTTCGTAGCTGCCTTGAGCACTTTTTTAAATTTTGCAAAATAATTGGACGGCGTTTCCCCGTTGAGATGACTCAACAGATATTTTTGGAATTTATTACAAAGCTCTTCCGTTACCTCTTTAGGGGCTAAATAATTGGATCTAAAAAATTGGCGAAACTGACTGTAACTACATTCAAGATGCCTATTACCGAGTGTTTTGTTATATTCCACATAGTTCTTATAATAATCTAAAAAATTTCGCTCAAACCTATAAGAGGGCGTAAAATCTGAACCTACTGAAAGCGCATCAAGGATTAACCGAGATTTCTTAGCTTCTAACAGCCTATGCGCTTCGTTATTATATTTCTTTTGGATCGTATTCGCAGGATGCACATAGGTAAATACTCCGGTGGCTATACGTTGTCCTGCTTTCTTCCCCCACTCAAAGGAGTAAAATATCTTGCTGTGATCGCGTGATAATCGCGGCGTTACTATGACTTTCATTTTCTTTTTTGTGTGCCAAATGATGTGCCATGTGAGTGCCGGCTTGTGTGTCAAAAAAAACGGGAATAAGTGATTGAAAACAAACAAAAACGGTAAATCTGAGAATTTTAGGGAATAAAAAACGCCTGATAATCTATTGATTATCAGGCGTTTATCAAGTGCCCAGAACAGGAATCGAACCTGCACTACCTTGCGATAACCAGATTTTGAGTCTAGCGCGTCTACCAGTTCCGCCATCTGGGCATTCCGCTCCTGAAATTTTACTTTCAATTGCGGGACGCAAATGTAGATAATTTTTCTTTTATCCTCAATAAATATTTTCTTTTATAATAATATTCTTTCAGCTTATCCATGGCGGTAGCCGGCAGCCCTTCCTCAAAGCCTGCTATCAGGCCCGCCACCTCGCTATACAGCTCCTGTTCCATCGCCGTTACATCCAGGTGCAGGGCCGCGATAGCCTCCTCATCCGGGTCATATTCCAGCTCCATCAGCTTTTCGTTGATATCCATCATTTCCATCAGGAACAGCTGGGGTAAAGCGTGTTTGTCATGATCGCCGAGCAGGCCTTTTAGTTCCAGCACGTATTGCAGCAGCTCATGCTCGTTGCCCAGCACTTTAAAACCCTGGTTCACCAGGGCGGATTTCTCCAGCATTTCTGCCTGTGCCTTTTCCCCCGCCAGTGTATGCATGTCCGGATGATACAGGCGGCTCAGCTCATAATACCGCTGCCGCAACCAATCGGGATCAACTTTTAAAGAAACAGGAATACCGTATAGTTCAAAATAGTTCATGCTTTGACAAATGTAAGAAATACGTTGAAAGCCAAAAGCTAAAAGCTCCCCCACCCTGCCCATTCCGCCTTTTTCCGTAAATTGAACAATGCAAAACACCGAAACAATTCATATAGGCCTTATTCGTGAAGAAAAGATCCCGCACGACAACCGCGTGGCCTTTACACCCCTGCAATGCCAGTGGATACAGCAACATTATACCAATGTCCGTATCTGCGTACAGCCTTCTCCCCACCGCTGCTATACCGACCAGGAATATATAGACGCGGGGATTTCCCTGCAGGAAGACCTCTCCCATTGCCACATCCTCCTGGGCATTAAGGAAGTGCCCAAAGAAAAACTGATGGCCGGGAAAACATACCTGTTCTTCTCCCACACCAAAAAGCAGCAGCCCCATAACCAGGCCATGCTGCAACAGATCATAGAAAAGAACATTACCCTGGTGGATTACGAATGCCTGGTACATGCAGACGGCCAGCGCATCCTGGGCTTCGGCTTCTTTGCCGGGGTGGTGGGCGCCCATAACGGCCTGCTGGCCTACGGCAAAAGAACCGGCCTTTTTAACTACCGGCCCGTCCACACCTGTCACGATCTACAGGAACTGATCAAACACTATTTCGGTATCAAACTGCCCCCGCTCAAGATCGTGATCACGGGCTCCGGCAGGGTGGCCGCCGGCATCCTGGAAGTAATGGGCATGCTGGGCATTAAATACATTCCCCCGGAAGAGTTCCTGATCAATAGCTACGCCTACCCGGTATACACCCAGCTGAAAGCCGGGGAGCTGTACCTGCGTAAATCTGATAAGACCTACAGCCGGGAAGATTTTCACAACCACCCGGAAAAATACGAATGCCGCTTCCTCCCCTACGTAACCGCCGCCGACATCCTGATGAACGGCATCTATTGGGAAGAACGCATCCCGCCGCTCTTCACCTGGAACGACCTGGCCAAAGATAATTTCCGCATCCAGGTTATTGCCGATATCACGGACGATACCAACGGCTCCATCCCCTGCAACCTGGGCGATTCTACCATAGACAATCCCATCTACGGCGTAAACCGCATCACCCGCCACCGTACGCCCCCCTTCCAGAAAGGCTCCGTGGATATGATGTGCGTCAGCAACCTGCCCAATGAGCTGCCCCGCGATGCCTCCCAGTACTTTGGCGACCAGCTCATGAAATATGTGTTTGAAGACCTCCTGCAGGAGGAAAGCGAAGTGATCGCCAATGCCACCATCGTGAAAAAAGGGCAGCTTACAGAGCGCTTTGCCTACCTGGAAGGTTATGTGCACAGCAGCTCGTAAAAGCGGCGCGGAAAGTGTATCTTTATATTATCATTTAGTTCGGGACATCCAACTTTTAGCGTCATGAGTAAGGTTATACCCCATAGCATCCTGGCACTTTTGTGCGTATTGATATTTTGCTGTAAAAAAGAGACGAGCCTGGAAGGCCATCTCCCGCCTGATCCCATAGATACCTCCGGACAGGATACCACAGATATTCCCGACGATACACTCAACCTGGACACTACCGCAACTTTCTCCATGCATACCAGCACAGATGGCAGCTGCACTAATTTCCTGGTACAGGGAAACTATGTTTCCGGCGCTACACTGGACGAATCCCACACCGTTACACTGGAAGTACAGGTAGACTACCCGGGGCAATGGGAGGTTACTACCGAAACCGTCAACGGTGTGTTCTTTGCCAACGGGGGCATCTTCACCGAAAAAGGATTGCAGACCATCACCCTCTACGCCACCGGCGTTCCCGGAGAAACGGGATACACCATTGTACCGGTGGTAGTGGGCAACAGCGCCTGCGGTTTTGCAGTGAACATAACGGATCCCTGATCGGCCCGCGATTAAAGGTAAAGATAGTAGGGCTTCAACAGCGCAATGAAAGCCGGCGTATATACATTCCCCGCTTCATATATGGTCAGGCTGCTGATCAATGGTTGTGACATTGCGCGCCCGAAAATACCCACGGCGCGAAACCGGTCATGCCGCACACTTTGTTTTACTTCCAGTATCTGCAGGGGATAAAAACCGGCGGCAGCCGCCAGTTCCCTGAACGACTGAAAAGCCGCATAGGGCAGCAATACCGAAAACTGACCATCCTGCTGTAAATGTGCAGCAATCGCCTGCAGTAATTCCCGGTAGCTCAGACTGGTGGCATGCATGGCCGCATTACGCTGTTCGTCGCTGCTTTTCAAACTGCCTTCATAAAAGGGAGGATTGGTGATGATGAAATCATACAATGCGGCAGGCGGCAGATCACGTATATCCGATGGTGTTACCGTTAACCGGTCAGACCAGGGCGATGCGCTGAAATTTGCTCCCGCCTGCGCGGCAGCTGCCGCATCCAGCTCTATAGCAGTGATGGCAGCGGGGATCTGCTGTGCCAACATCAGGCTCAGCAGGCCCGTACCTGTTCCAATATCAAGCACCCGCTGTATCGGCCGCCCGCCTGCCTGGAGGTAAGCCGCCGTAAAAGCGCCCTGTATACAGGCATCTGTGCACACTTTCATGGCGCATTGATCCTGCCGTACAGTGAATTGCTTGAACTGGAAATATTGATTCGGCATATATTACTGGATATGCAGCTCAAGATTGGGCAGCCGCAGATCGCGATGTACAGATACCGGGTTGGCAGCGCCAACACTGATCCGGTGAATGCCATTAGCGCCGGTAGCCTGCGGCATAGTAAGCTCCTGTGTATAGTAGTTTTGCGGCGTCTTCATATCCACATCCCACCTGAGCTGCTTATTAAAGCGGTTATACAATTTGATGAGCAGTTCGTTCTTCCCATCCTGTAAAGGCAGCTGCAGTATTTCCTTTTGCATAGTGCCCCGATCCGGATTATTATGCGCTGTTTGCTCAACGCCATTCAGGAACACCTGTACACCGTCGCCGCTGCTGATGCCCAGCAAATAAGACTGCGCCCCATGAGCCGTTATTTCATAGCGTACGTAGCGGTAAGTGGAAGGATCTGCAGGCAACGTTTTAGCGGACTCGTAACTTTCCTGGTCTTTCAGTAATGTCCAGGAGCTGTCAACAGCCGGAAGACCGCCGTCAATGCCGCCGGGATAAGGGTTAGACAGGTATACTGGTCCCCAGCTTACATCGGCCGGTGATGCCACGGGCTGTTGTGCGTTCAGCGTCAGCTGCTGTTTTTTCCCGTCTATATCCAGCCATACCTGTCGGCCTTTTTCCTGTTCGGTATAACGAAGCTGTATAGTCTTTTTGCCTGTTCCGGGTGAACGGAATGCCCATGATTGCCCTACCGTACTGCGGTAGTAACTTTCATAGTCCACACCGGAGAAGCTGTATTGTTTGACAGCGTTCTGCCTGTTCAGCACCAGTGTTCCCTTTCCGCTGATTACATGCATCGGCGTAATCGTATATCCTTTATCCAGCTCCAGGGCCAGCACTTTTACCTTCCCATCCAGGTTGAAATGACCCGGCAGCCGGATCGTTTGCGCCTGGCCGTTATGGCTGATCTTACATTTCAGCGCCTGATTGTTTTCAAGCAAAGTCACACGTGCGATCTTCCCGTTGAGGCCCGGCAGTGTAATGGTTTGCTGTTCGGGGGCGTGCAACAGGTGCAGGTAGATCCTGTTTGATTTGGCGGTCACCTCGCCCCAGCTGAAGGTGGTATCAAAGGGATTGGCGCTGGTGCCATAAATGGCTTCTCCGTTCTGCTGCAGCCATTGCCCGATATTTAAGAGTACCTCTTTTTCAAATGCAACCACGGAGCCGTCACCACGCGGACCGATATTCAGCAGGTAATTCCCGCCTCTTGCCGCTACCTTGATCAGGCCTTCCAGCTTTTCTCTCGCTTTATCTTCCGCAGGACCGTGCTGCTGCCAGGAACGGTATCCCCAGGTTTCATCATACACGGAAGCGGGTGTTTGCCAGGGTGTAGCCAGCTTATAATCCGGATAGTTGTTATCACCCATCACGCAAAAGTCGCCGGCGTCATTACCCAGGCGCCCGCTCACCATACAATCCGGTTGCAGGCGGTGCACCAGGGCGGAAAGCTCCCGGCTTTGCGCTGCTGTCAGTGATCCCATATCAAACCACAGCTCTGAAATGGGACCGTAATTGGTCAGCAGCTCTGTTACCTGTTGCTTATTATATGCGTGATGTTCCGGGGTAATAGGATCACTGTTGGTGCTGGAGATAGGATAAGCCTGCGGAAAATGCCAGTCTATCAATGAAAAGTACAGCCCGAACCGCAGCCCGTGACGGCGACAGGCGTCTGACAGTTCCTTCACCACATCCCGCCCGAAAGGCGTGGCATCCACCACATTATAATCCGTATAGGCAGAGTGGAACATGCAGAAACCATCGTGGTGTTTGGACGTGATCACTACAGAGCGCATACCCGCTGCTTTTGCCAGCAGCACCACCGAATCTGCATTCCAGTAAGGCGCTGTGAACTGTTTGGCCACGGCCCCATATGTATCGCTGTAAATACCTGCGTGCGACTGTATCTGTTCGCTATAGCCGCGTGTAACCGGCTTGCCTTCCCAAACGCCGCCTAAAGTGGAGTAAATGGCGCCCCAGTGTATAAACATGGAATATTTCTGCGCCTGCCATTCTGTTAATCCCTTATGCTGCGCCATCAACGGGTGCAGCAACACCGCCAGCGCAACAGCTAATACAAACTTTTTCATCGCTGCAAAAATAACCGTTCATTTCAAAGTTTGAAGAAATACCCGATACGCCATCATTCTTTAACGATAAAACCTTCAAACTTTCAAATCCTCAAACCTTCAAACCCTTAAATTTTCAAACGTTCTAAAACGCCGCTCTCGCACTCGGCACCGCATCCAGTCCTGCAAAATCTCCTGCCAGGTACTTGTACCAGGCGGTTATAGCGATCATGGCAGCATTGTCTGTACAGTATTCAAATTTAGGGATGTAGGTATTCCAGCCCAGCTTTGCGCCCTGCTGCTGCAAAGCATTGCGCAGCCCCTTATTGGCGCTTACACCGCCCGCGATGGCGATCTCTTTGATGCCGGTTTCTTTGGATGCTTTTACCAGCTTGTTTATCAGGATGCTGACGATGCGCTCCTGTACGGAAGCGCAGATATCCGCCAGGTTGGCCTGTACAAAGCCGGGATCCTGCAGCTGATGTTGCTGCAGGAAGTAAAGGATGGCAGTCTTCAGACCACTGAAACTGAAATTAAGGCCGGGTATCTGCGGTTCGGGGAATCTGAACCTGCGGGGATCACCTGTCTGGGCATATTTATCGATCAGCGGGCCACCCGGGTAAGGTAAGCCCAGCAGCTTGGCGCTTTTGTCAAAGGCCTCTCCTGCTGCATCATCCAGTGTTTCACCGATCACTTTCATGGAAAGCGGGCTTTCACAGAGCACGATCTGGGTATGTCCGCCGGAAACGGTAAGGCAAAGAAAAGGGAAAGCCGGTTTCGGATCTTCGATGAAATTAGCGAGTACATGCGCCTGCATATGGTGCACCGCGATTAACGGTATTTCCAGCGCGAGGGATAAAGCCTTGGCAAAACAGCTGCCCACCAGCAGGGCGCCGATCAGGCCCGGGGATTGTGTAAAGGCGATGGCGTTGAGATCCTTACGGTCTACCCCCGCCTGTTTCAGTGCCTGGTCTACCACCGGCACAATATTTTCCTGGTGGGCGCGGGACGCGAGTTCCGGTACTACGCCCCCATATTGTTCATGTACGGTTTGATTGGCGATGATGTTGCTAAGCACCTTTCCGTCTGTGATCACTGCTGCGCTGGTCTCATCGCAGGAGGACTCTATAGCTAGTATATGTACGGGCATGGCCGCAAAAATAAGGCATTAGCGCTAAATGCTGTCCTACTGCCCTTTAATACAGTCGATACGAACGATCTTACCTGACATACAGGTGCTCATGCGGCCTGTCAGCTCGGTATAACCTACTGATACCCGTTGCCCGGCCTGCAGGTGGAAACTGGTATCCGCTATCTCTAGCGGCTGTAAACGGGTGTGTGCGCTGTCATTGAGCACGATCATCAGTCCGCAGCCATCCAGTCCGCTCATATCCATCACAACACCTTCATGCTTACAGGCGCCGCCGGCCGACTGTTTAGACGTCTGGCAGGAAAAAGCAATAACAGCCAGAAGCATACCGGCGATACACGCAAATAATTTCATATAATTAAATGTTTAGGAAATTAAACGCCTGAAAGGCAGAATTGTTACATCGTTATCCGTAACCGTAGTGACTAATTGCTCCTGATGGCCACCACCGGATCCAGCTTGGACGCTGAAAACGCGGGGATAAACCCGGCCACTACGCCTACGATGCCCGAAATGCTCAGGCCCAGAACCACATTCTTGGCCGTGAGGCTGATATCGAAGCTCTGGCTGCCGCTGGCTAAAACGGTACCGATGTACACGATGAGCAGTCCGAGTCCGCCGCCTATCAGGCAAAGCAGGATAGCCTCCAGCAGGAACTCCATCAGGATCACGCTGCGGCGTGCGCCGATGGCCTTCTTCAGGCCGATGATATTGGTGCGCTCTTTTACCGTCACAAACATGATGTTGGCAATACCGAAACCGCCTACTATCAGGGCAAAGATGGCGATCAGTCCACCGCCCAGGTTCAGGGCCGCAAACAGGCCGTTCAGGTTACTACTGAGCGTAGTGATCTCATTCATGGAAAAATCATCGTCTTCCCGTGGCCGTAAGCGGTGAAAAGCACGCAGGGTGCCTTTGAGCTCGTCTTTCAGCTGACCCAGGTCCACACCGCTGGCGGCTTTTACCATTATATAAGGATCGCTGAAACGGCGTTCATCCACAATGGTACGGCCATACATATAGGGTACGATCACGGCATTGTCGTAGTTGATACCACCCAGCAGGCTCTCTCCTTTCTTCTTCAGCAGCCCGATCACTTTGCAGGGACGGCCCACCACCTGTACGGTCTTTCCCAGCGCCGCTTCTGCGGTGCCAAACAGGCCTTCCCAGATATTGGCGCCCAGGATCACCACATTGGCCCCGGATTCATTCCCGGTAAAATAACGCCCGCTGATGATGGTTGGCTGCTGGATCCTTTCAAAATCCTGCGTTACCGACATCATCTCTACCCCATCCATATAATCGTCCTTATACTCGATCCGCTTGCTGTAAACGGAAAAAGCGAAAGCTGCTGCCGATGCGCTCCTTACCCGGTCCTGTATCACCTGCAGCTCTTTGTACTGGGGCTCAGGACGGTTCATGTACTTCCACCAGGGATACTCGCCTCCACCGCCCCAGGGCCATTTCTGGACGTAGATCACATCACTGCCCAGCGACTGCACATCGCTGCGGATGTTCTTCTCCATGCTGTCTGTAACGGTGAATACGGCGATGATACAAAATATGCCGATGGTGATGCCCAGCAGGGAAAGGAAAGTACGCAGCTTGTTCACACGCAGTTCCTGCAGGGCCATTCTGAGGCTATTCCATAGTATCTTGATGGTAGCTAACATATACCAAATATACTCAATTTCTGAAGTTTGAGGTTTGAAGTTTGAGGTTTGAGGTGGGTTAAAGGTTTGAACTTCTCACTTTGAACGAACTTCCAACCTCAAACTTCAAACCTCAAACCTTTTTTCCTATTTTTGCACCCATTTTATAATATGAAGTACGCCACCGAGATCAACAAAAGGAAAACATTTGCCATTATAGCCCACCCGGATGCCGGTAAAACCACCCTGACGGAGAAATTCCTGCTCTTCGGGGGCGCTATCCAGACAGCCGGGGCCGTGAAATCCAATAAGATCAAGAAACACACCACTTCCGACTTCATGGAGATTGAACGGCAGCGCGGTATCTCCGTGGCTACTTCCGTAATGACCTTCGAGTACCGGGATACCCTGGTGAACCTGCTGGATACCCCCGGTCACAAGGACTTTGCCGAAGATACCTACCGTACCCTTACGGCGGTAGACAGCGTGGTACTGGTGATAGACTGCGTAAAAGGGGTGGAAGAACAAACCGGGAAGCTCATGGAAGTGTGCCGCATGCGCGATACCCCCGTGATCATTTTCGTGAACAAAATGGACCGCGACGGTAAAAACCCCTTTGACCTGCTGGACGAACTGGAAGAAAAACTCAATATCCGCGTACGCCCCCTGAGCTGGCCTATCAACGGCGGCACTGATTTTAAAGGCGTATACAACCTCTATAACAAAAGCTTCGTATCCTTCCTGCCCAACAAGAAGGCTACGGATGAAGATATTATCCCGCTGGAAGACCTGAGCAGCAGCTATGTAGACGAGCACTTCAAAGCTCATGACGCTGCCCAGCTGCGCAACGACGTGGAACTGATCGAAGGCGTGTATGACCCGTTCGACAAGCAGGCCTACCTGGAAGGCAAGCTGGCTCCCGTGTTCTTTGGCAGCGCCGTGAACAACTTCGGCGTGAAAGACCTGCTGGACACGTTCGTGGAGATCGCTCCTACTCCGCGTCCGCGCGAAGCCAGCACCCGGCCCGTTGCCGTGGATGAAGAGAAGTTCAGCGGCTTTGTATTCAAGATCCACGCTAACCTGGATCCCCGCCACCGCGACCGTATCGCCTTTCTCCGCGTGTGCTCCGGCCGTTTTGAACGAAATAAGTTCTATCACCACGTGCGGCTCGACAAAGACGTACGTTTCAGCAACCCATACAGCTTCCTGGCCCGCGAAAAGAACGTGGTAGATGACGCCTACCCCGGCGATGTGGTAGGTCTTTTTGATACCGGCAACTTCAAGATCGGCGATACCCTTACCGAGGGAGAGGACTTCTATTTCACCGGCATCCCCAGCTTCTCTCCCGAGCTGTTCAAGGAACTGGTGAATAAAGACCCGATGAAAACCAAACAGCTGGAAAAAGGTATCCGCCAGCTTACAGATGAAGGCGTGGCCCAGCTCTTTACCCAGCACGGCGGCAACCGCAAGATCATCGGTTGTGTGGGCGACCTCCAGTTTGAAGTGATCCAGTACCGCCTGCTGCAGGAATACGGCGCCGCCTGCCAGTTCAATACCCTGCCCTTTTACAAAGCCTGCTGGATCACCGGCAACAAACAGAAGATCGAAGATTTCATCCGCTTTAAACAGGCCAATATCGTGGAAGATAAAGACGGGCATTTGGTATACCTGGCGCAATCAGAGTGGTATTTGAATACGGAGCGGACGAATAACCCGGAGATAGCGTTTCATTTTACTTCGGAGATACATAAGTAGAAGTGCTGGTAAATTTGGTAAGACTTAAAGGATTGCTTCGGCCCGGCTACCCGCTAAGGCCCTGCGGGGCCTCGCAACGACGGGATAGCAGCCCCGGATCTCCATCGTACGTCATTGCGAGGGAGCAGTAAAGCCCGTGCGCAGGCGCGACGAAGCAATCTTTTCTATTACCAATTACACGATAGCAGCCCCATTTCTTCCCTTTCCCGCAAATTAATTTCCCGAATACATAACTCCCCCATACCCTGCAAAACTATTTTTGTACCACTCATCATCATAAGCACTTCAGCTTTTGATAAGCTACTACAACGTAGTTTAATTTGAGTTGGTCGTACAATAATGAAAGCCGCACCCGGTCCCGGGAGCGGCTTTTTTATCATTGGTAGATAATAACTTATTTTCTTTCGTACCGGAAGATCACTTCACCGGTGGTCTTGCCCTGCCTGCCTTCAATCCTCGCATCCAGGTGATCTTCATCTTTAAACCGGTAGGTGATCTTCTGCGGAAAATCATGCGCGGGGTTCTCGGCAATAAAACCTACCAGCTTCAGCACCCGTAATTTGAACGGTACCGGCTGACCGTTATTCTGATCACGGATAGTGGGGATGTAATAAATATCATTACCGCTGCGCACCAGCTGTATGGTTTCCTGCAGCGAGCTGTCTTTCCCTACAATGCGCCAGGTATGACCCTGTAAGGTGGTATCATTCACCCGCTGCCATTGCTCGGTGATCACGCTCTGGGGGGTACGCATACTCCACGTGCCCACCAGGCGGTACAGGTAGTTGAAATTATCGGGGTTTACCTGGGCAGCAGCGCCCAGGTTGCTGCATAACAGTACTGCCAGCAGCAGGCTACTGCTGTACCACCGCTTCTTCTCCATATATCTGGTGTTTATATTTCAGCGAGGGTGATGCCACAAAAGGCCCCAGTCCCAGTTCCGCCCACTTGTCGTCTACTTTGCGGATGGTGGCGTCGTCTGCGACGATGATATTGGGCCAGTCGCGCTCAAAGTTATCCAGGATGCGGGTTTTCAGCGTACCGTCCAGTCCCATGCCGCCTCTCTTTTTGCCATTCGGCAAGGGCAGGTTCACCACAAAGCTGTCGCGTTTGGGGTCCAGGTTGTTACAAAAGCGCCAGAGGGCTGATGGAAGATCGCCCACATCTACGGTATGCTCTACATACAGCACCATCTTGATCCCGCTCATTCCCGGCAGCTCGAACAGCTGTTCGTTCAGTTCGCGTATGTGGTGCGGACGGTTCTTGTGCACGGATACCAGCAGCACGGGAATGTCCTGCGACAACAATGCGGTGTTGATGCCTTTTATTTCCGGGAAACGTGTTTTGATCGCTGCTTCATCAAAGGCCTGCCCGCCGGCTGGCCATTCGTAGCTGTTGTCTGTTTCCTCATCGTATTTCTTTGTGCCGTCTATACACATTTTGCCGCCAAAGCCCATCCTGGAGCAGGAATGATCCAGCACATCCATCGGGCCCTGGCTCAGGTAAATATCTGTAGCGGGGTTCAGGTGGCGGAACACATACTGCGCCAGCTGGCGGTAATCCTGTATACCGGTGCCTTCATCTGTCACCACCAGTATCTTATTGAACATCATTTGCCCGGCGCCCCACATCGCATTCATCACTTTCTGCGCCTGCCCGGCATAATCTTTTTTGATCTGTGCGATCACCAGGTTATGGAACACACCTTCCACCGGCATATCCATGTCCACGATCTCGGGTACCAGTGTCATTTTAATAGGCGCCAGGAAGATACGTTCTGTGGCTTTGCCTATCCAGGCGTCTTCCTGGGGCGGAATACCTACTATCGTAGAGGGATATACGGCGTCTTTGCGATGGGTGATGCAGGTTACATGGAAACGCGGGTACCAGTCTGCCAGGGAGTAATAACCAGTATGGTCGCCAAAGGGTCCTTCCCAGATCGGGTCCTCTTCGGGATCTACATATCCTTCTATAACAAAATCGGCGTCTGCAGGTACTTCCAGCTCCGGCTGACTGATACATTTCACCAGTTCTACCTTCTTCTTGCGCAGGAAGCCAGCCAGCATGTATTCATCCACGTTCTCCGGCAAGGGAGCTGTGGCAGAATAGGTGTATACAGGGTCGCCGCCCAGTATAACGGCCACCGGCATACGTTTTTTCAGTTTTTTATATTCCGAGAAATGTTTCGCGCTCACTTTGTGTTTATGCCAGTGCATCCCGGTAAGGTCTTTGCCGAATACCTGCATGCGGTACATACCCACATTCCTGCTGCCATTGTTGGGATCTTTGGTGTGGATCACCGGCAGGGTAATAAACGGGCCGCCGTCTTTAGGCCAGCATTGCATTACCGGCAGCTTATTCAGGTCTGGCTCCGCCATGATCACTTCCTGGCAGCTGCCCCTTCCGCTGATCACCTTGGGCATCCAGGAAGCAAACTGGCTGAGCTTAGGCAGCATAGACAGTTTATCCAGGATGCTTTCCTTGGGCCTGGACAGCATTTTGAACAGGCTTTCAATCTCTGCAGCCACATCGTCCAGCTCCTGTACGCCCAGCGCCATGCACATCCTTTTATAGCTGCCCATGGAGTTGATCAGTACCGGGAAATCATATCCTGTATTCTCAAATAACAGGGCCTTGCCGCCTCCGGGCAATTTGCTTTCCCGGTCGGTGATCTCGGCGATCTCCAGTTTCGGGTCTACATAGGTTTTAATGCGTACCAGCTCCCCCGCCTTTTCCAGCGTATCGATGAAATGTTTTAAATGCTTGTATGACATGGCAAATGAAAAGACAAAGTAAGGTCAAAATTATGGCATAAAAAAGGCCTGCCCTCAGGGCAAGCCTTTTAGCTCGTAACTGCCAGCTACCAGCCATTAGCTATTAGCCAGGCGCCAGCTGCCAGCAGCTTAATGTATTATTGAAACGCCGGCGTTTATCACTACACGTGGCCTGCTGGGATAATATACCACCGGCGGCGGAGGTGGCGGAGGAGGTGCGTAATACACCGGGCGTTGAACCACTACTACCCTTCTGGGCCTGTAATCTGCACGATAGTAGCCATGATAATGATGGTCGTCACAGTGATCTTTTTTCCAGTGCTTATGATGTCCATGGCCTCTGTGTCCGTTATGGTGGTGTCTCTGCGCCTGAGAGGTCAATACAAAGCCTCCCAACAGCAACATCATTAATAATAAACGTTTCATGCTGTTCAGTTTTTTAGTTCTTGCAGTAATGGTGTTTGTAAAGATCGGTGATGGCTACCTAAGACAGGTTAAAGGTAGATTCGGCTTGTTGGCTGATAGATTCGTTTTTATAGTTATGGTGTTTTTAAACAGGTAGTGAAGCGTCCAACTGTATTGCTCTTCAGGTCTTACAATCTTCGCGGTTTCAGGCCCCCAGGGGCTTTACCGTTGGTCCTCGCTTCTTACTTTACCTGTTCTAACACATATAATTCAAATTGTATGCCAAAATAAAAATCCCGTCAACCATATGGCTGACGGGATATCATTTTTATGTGGACTTTGTTGGGGGCGAAAAATTACGCCATTATCAACAAGAACTATACCAAAATAGCAGCTCCAACAAGCCTCCTAATATCTTGGACACGTAGAAAATCTTTGTCTTCCCCAGCGGTTGTTGTCGCCACCAAAGCGGTAGGTGAGGGTCAGGCCACTGAAGATGTACCAGTCTTTATATTTATCGGATCCGCGGATGGTGCCATCGGCCGGGTAAGTGCCCGGTGTAAGGCCGGCTTTGTTACCGTTGATCTCATCGCCGCGATAGGCATAATCCACCGAACGTTGTCCGAAAGCGTTGCGTAAGGTAGCTTCGTCTACATAAGTCTTGCTCACATCATCCAGGTAATCGGTAAAGGTTTTGCGGAGGCCTATTTCAAAGCCCAGGGTCCAGCGATCGTTCAGCAGCACCTTCACACCCGCGCCAAAGGGAATGGCAAACTGGGTCAGGGCATATTGTTTCCTGTCCGGATACTCCGGCAGCTCCTGCCCTTCTGTATTTAAACGGCGCAGGGGAACGCTGTTACCAAGAGAATCTGCTGTGGTAGGATAAAAGCTGAAACCTGCTATGCCTGCAAACACATATGGTGTAAAGCCTTTCTCATAAATATCAAAGAAATTGAACTCCCCTATCAGGTTCACCTCCCACAATACGGAGCGGAAACTGAGATTGCGGGCCAGTAAGTACTTGCTTTCATTTGTACTATCTGCAGCGGCTACACGTCCCCACTGAAAGCCAAGACGGGCGGTGAAGTAACGGTTGATGTCCCGTTTTACCATCAGGCCGATAGTGGGCCGGGTATACTTCATATCTACTCTCGATTGTGATAAGTCCCCGCTGTAATTACTGATGCCGAGAAAACCGCCTACATGCCAATCCTGTGAAAATACGCTGAGTGGAGCCAGCATTGAAAGCAATAGTATCCAGGTAATCTTTTTCAACTGATAAGGTTTTTTAGAGGCCAATGAATTTATGTTAATAACGTTTAGAATGTGAAAAAAAGTATAAAGTTATAGTTTTCAATTCCCATGTAATAATTTTTTCTTATTTCATTACAAATACGTTAATTTTAGCTATTGTCAAAATAGCCGACTTATCATAAATAATTATTCATTTATAACGACTTGTGTAGTATTGTCTTTGAGCAACAGAAGGTAACCTCATTAAATCAGCTAAAACAGATGAAGCCCAAATCTCCTACCAAGGAACAAATGGAACTACATGCCCTGAGAGGCCTGGGGTATGCAGATGATCATGTGACAGACCCCTTCAATATGAAAGATGTATCAGACTGGCTGGGTATCTCTTATTCTTATTTCTATCACATTTTTGCAGAGATCATGGGTGAGCCCTACTGGCAATATGTAAAACGGCATCGCCTGGAGCTGGCCGCCGGCCTGCTGCGCCACAGCGGGTATAACATAGGTGAGATCGGGGATCTTTGCGGCTATGCGACTATGGCAGCCTTCACCAAAGCCTTTTCAGGGCACTTTGGTAAAAGCCCGCGCGGCTTCCGTAAAATAGATGAACTGCCCAATGAGAAAAGAACACTGGAAATGACGGCAATGATCACCGCGGCCTTTGCCCGGCAGGGCGCCGATCTGGCTAACCTGTTCAGCTTTGACCGTGCCGAACACGTGATCCTGCCCGATACCATATTATATTATACGCTGGTGTCTTACGGTAAAGATCCGATTGCCCAGCTGGTGATGAAGATGAGTTATCATGAACAGCATTTCCGCAAGATGCTCGACATGCTGGACCTGCCCCAGGGCAAGATCATTACCGGCACCCTTGACGCCGTACCCGTTACCAACTATGAAAAACTCAGCATGTATGCAGGGATCTGTGTGCCCGTAAAAGAAGCCAAAGCCCATATACAGATCGCGGCACAGTTCCCGCTGCTCATTCAGAAACGCATGAACGGCGGCAATTATCTGCGCCTGCAGGTACCGCTGGACTTTGCCACCGCCGGTGTACCCATGTATGATTTTATTAACCGCTGCTGCAGGGAAGGTATTTATAAGATGAGTGGCAACCACTTCTTTATTTCTTTCACAGGACCTAACCTGGTGGAGATTTACATTCCTTATATGAAACAGTTGTTATAGTTTGGTTTATCCCCGTCATTGCGAGGCCCTAAAGGCCCTGGCGGGAAGCCGGGCCGAAGCAATCTTTTTAAACGGAAAAAGGCAGGCAATCATCATTATACGTCGCTAAAAGATTGCTTCGTCGCGCTCGCGCTGTTTCCTCTACGGCTCCTCGCATTGACGGATCAGTGCCCCGTTCCTCCACGCAGCTCCCCGCCATGACGCAAATGAAGCCCTACTTCACAAACGCCGCCCTGAAACAATTACTCTGCGTGTTCACTGAATCCTTACCCTGCTTGCTTCTTCCATAGAACTCATCCAGGAAAGACTCCGCCGGAGACCATACCGTTTGCATAATGCCCTGGTACATGGGCTTTGTTTCTTTGGTTGCATCCTTGCGGAAGCTGATCATATCTGCTACCTGTGCAAGGGCCACATCGGGTTTGCGCCAGGGACATGTGATCACCGGCAAACCTTTCATTGCGAAGAGTACGGCCGATTTATCCGCCCTTTCATAATGCCAGTCGCATACCATAATATCTTTAGGCACCATATCAATGGCACGGTGTGTATTATTCATACTGGCTTCCCACATACCCATGCCCGTAGTTTTGCCATCCAGCATACGGTCGCCCCATATCCAGAGCTGGCGGTTCTTTTGCGCCAGGTGATTGCGTAGGGTCCATACCTCCCCGGCAAAGAGTGCTGCTTTATCACGGCCGCCGCAACGCGGACATTTATCATCGCCCAGGTAGAACACTTCATCCATCCCTGCATGAAAGGCGTCGGTCTCAAACACATCGCAGATCTCATCCACCAGGTCAAATACTATTTTGTGCACTTCGGGGTGCAGCGGACAATAACTTTTACAATACAGTCCGTCCGGGTTAGGCCACACGTACTTTTCAGGCATCTTTACATGCGGCGTTTCGTCAAATTGCGGGTATACCCGCAGCAGGTTGCCGATGGAGCCCGCCCATGACTGGTGCCCCAGCAGATTTACCTGCGGTATCAGGCGGATCTGATGTGCACGGCAGGCTTTCACCAGCTTTCCGATATCCTGTTTAGATAAAGCGCCTGAATCGCTCAGTTCCGGGTGGCGCTGGTACTGGTAATTATAATCTACACGCAGCACCAGCGTGTTGATATTCCGGGGCGCCAGCTCCTCATTGATAAATTTGATAAAGGCATTCAGGCCAGCCGCCCGCGGCGCTGCGATACAGAAACCCCGCACCGGCAGACTGTCCGTCAGCCGGGCCTGTGAACGACCGGTATGACCGATCAGCAGTAACACACTCAGCGACAAAAGGGATAGCAGTTTTTGCATGTGGATCTAATTTTGATGACGATAGCGTACAAACTACGAAAAAGGTTTGAAAGTTGGAGGGTTTGAAAGTTTGAAGGTGACCAGAACAGGTAAGCCCGCCTTCAAACTTTCAAACTGTTAAACTTTTAGATTTACATTTGGTAAAAAGTGTTTCATGACCGAGAACAAACTGCCCTTTACTGCGCGACTGGCCTTTACGCTCCTTTCGCTGGTATTGATCATTTATATCGCTCATTTCAGCGCCACCATCATCATTCCCCTGGCTTTCGCCAGCCTGGTGGCCATCATGCTGCTGCCCCTGGCCTCCCGACTGGAAGAATGGGGCTGCTCCCGCGGGCTCTCGGCATTTATAGCGGTGCTGCTATTCGTGATCGGTCTTTCCACCTTACTGGCCCTGCTTACTTCGCAGATGGGCGCCTTTGTATCTGACTTTCCGCACCTGCAGCAGCAGCTCATGAAAAGCCTGGATAATTTACAGGTATGGATAAACGAAAAGTTCCACATCAATGCGCATAAGCAAATGGATTACCTGGAGCAGTTTGCGCTGGGCACACTCGGTTCTGCCACCACCTTCCTGAGCCAGACCTTCGGCGCGGTATCCTCGCTGCTTATCTTCTTCGTGTTTGTACTGCTTTACTCCTTCTTTATATTGTTGTACCGTTCACTGCTCATCACCTTCCTGATACGGTTGTTCCAGTATCAGCACCGGGATAAGCTGCTGGATGTGGTGAGCCAGACGCGCTTCATTATCCGGAGCTATGCCAGCGGACTAATGATAGAAATGCTGGTGGTAGCCATCCTGAACTGCACCGTCTTCTGGATACTGGGTATTAAATACGCTACCCTGCTGGGCGTAATGGCAGCGGTGTTCAACCTGATCCCCTACCTGGGCATTATTACGGCCACCATTATCTGCATGCTGATCACATTAACCTCCGGTACGCCGGGCGACAGCCTGCAGGTGGGCATCGCGCTGCTCATCATTCACTTCCTGGACAGCAACATCCTGCTGCCCCGCATAGTAGGCTCCAAGGTGAAGATCAATGCGCTGGTCACCCTTGTTGGAGTGGTAACCGGCAACCTGCTCTGGGGCGTTCCGGGTATGTTCCTGGCCATTCCCACCATCGCCCTGCTGAAGATCATCTTTGAACATATTGAGCAGATGAAGCCCTGGGCCATATTATTGGGCGAACTGCCTGCAAAGCCCCGGAAAAAGATCAGCAGCAAAAAACAGTGAATGCAGATCTAGCGCTGACTGTCTGCAAACAACACGGTGTTGATGGTCTTTGCCAGGAACTTATAACCGATCTTATCAAGATAGGCGGCCGTCTCGTTGCCCGCCATATTCGCCGGATCAAAGCCTGTTATTTCCACCAGCAGCACCTGCGGCCGGTAGTTGATCCAGTCGTTGGATTGTAATACGTTCAGGTCCAGTCCCTCCACGTCAACAGACATAAAGTCGATCACCGTACCCCTGGGCACATGTTGTTCCAGCAAAGCGGATAATCGTTGCGTACGGATCTCCTTTGTAAAGATGATCTTATAACCTTTCTGGCCATCCCTGGTATCGGACAGCGCTTTGGAGAACCCGTTCAGCGCCGGCTCATTAAAAGCATAGTAGGTCAGTACTTCCTCTTTATCAGATATGGCCGCTTCAATGTTAGTGTCTGAGGGGCGGTGCTCATTAAACGCATGCATACTGCCTGGCATGGCATCGATGTTGATACCCCGCCATCCTTTCAGGTAAAATTTGTAGGTATTGGAAAAACGGATAGGATCATGGGCGCCTACATCCACAAAAAAGCCCTTGTTCCGGTGCTCAAAGAACCGGTCCAGGATCTTGTCTTCCCCCTCCTGGGAATAGGACAGCGCATCAAAGAAATTTTTGAGAATGGCTTTACCAAAAAGCTTATTCACTAAAGTGTTGGAAGAAACAGTGCTCATCTTCAATTTGATATAGACGGTTTTAAATATACCTGGGCCGCCAGCTGTAAACCTGCTACAGTGTTGGTACAGCGTGATGCACGCCCGGTAACTGACATAGGATTGCAATGCTACCTGTAACGGACGAACGAATATAATGTTACACTGACACTTGAAATACTCCGCCACAGTTCAGCAATCCCCCTTATTAACTGTCTGTCGTACAGCAACATCCGTGTATTACTGACAACCCATTGTTCATGGTTCCCTGCTTACAATATCATTTTTAAATTTGTACTTTTGCGCGCATGTCCTCCCTTCATTTCCGCAATGCACAGCTCTCCGATCTGCCGGTGATCGTAGAGATATACAATTCTACCATTCCCGGGCGGATGGTGACCGCAGATACCACTCCAGTTACCGTTGAAAGCCGTCAAAAATGGTTCCATGATCATACGCCGGAAAAACGTCCCTTATGGATCGTGGAGTCTGAGGGGCAAACTGCCGGATGGGTCAGCTTTAATTCTTTTTACGGACGCCCCGCCTATGATGGAACGGTGGAGATCAGCATTTACCTGCATCCTGATTTCCGGGGCAAAGGATTAGGCAAAGCCGTGTTGGCGCATGCCATGGAGCAATGCCCCGCACTGGGTGTATCTACTCTCCTGGGTTTTATTTTTGCGCATAATGCGCCCAGCATACAGTTGTTCCTGAACATGGGCTTTGAAGAATGGGCCCACCTGCCGGATATAGCGGTACTGGATGGGGTGAAAAGAAGTCTGAAGATATTGGGAAAAAAAGTTTGACGGAGATCGTTAACTTCGTTTTATGTGGTGGATCTACGCTTTACTCTCTGCGCTTTTCGCCGCCTTAACGGCCATCTTTGCCAAGGTGGGCGTTTCCGGTATCAATTCCAACCTGGCTACCGGTATCCGCACCATTATTATACTGATCATTGCCTGGGGGATCGTCCTCTTCCGCGGCGAAGCGAAAGGGATCGGCAGCATCTCAAAACACAGTTTGCTGTTCCTGGTGCTCTCCGGTATTGCCACCGGCCTTTCCTGGATCTTTTATTTTAAGGCCCTGCAGGTAGGAAAAGTGTCGCAGGTAGCCCCTGTAGATAAGCTGAGCGTGGCGCTGACCATCGTCCTCTCGGTTATTTTCCTGCACGAGGCCCTTACCTGGAAAACGGCCATCGGGGCCCTGCTGATCATCAGCGGAACCCTGGTCCTGATATTCTAGCGAACCACATCATCCCCTCCTTAAGTCTTGATCAAGTCCACCTCATGTCCACTAAGCATTGAGTTTCAGTGGCTTATACGATGCTTTTTCATAAAGGCTTACTCCCAGGGTATTGGTAATGAGTGTGTTGTGAAATCGTAGTGAGTGCCTTGTAAGCGTTTAGTCCGTGTTTAGTCGGTGCTTAGCCCGTTCTGAACAGGCGTGCTGTTGGAGCACTATTTATGCTCCACCCGTATGCCCCCCGTTATAAAAAGCGCATACCATCCCTGTACAAGCGCTTACACCAGCTGGTCGGTATATGTGATCCGGTAAATACAGCAGCGATTTCCCGCCAGGATGTGTTCAGTACGGGTTACGGTCACCTCGTCGCCCAGGATGGCGGCAAAGGTTCTGAGCTCTGAAGAACAGATATTATCGCATTGGGTAGCTGCACTGCAGATGGGGCAATGGTTTTCAATGAAAATATAGCCGTTTTCTTCCTTCCTCCACTCTGCCAGGTAGCCCTCGGCGGTTCGTAAAGTGGCAAAACGGGCTATTTTATCTCCTATGTTGGTAATTCCTTTTAAAGCTGCACGGTATTTTTCAAGTTGGCTATGTTCCCGGGCGATGATCACCTGGTCTAAAGCTTCCTGGCCTAGTTCCTTTTTGATGGTATTCATCAGCTGAAGGCTCAGTTCGGCGTGTGTATCGGGAAAATGCGCATTACCCTGGGCAGTCAGACTCCATACCTGCACAGGCCGTCCTACCCCCCTTGAGCTGGTGGTGGCGGCTACCAATCCTTCTTCTGCCAGTTTCAGTAACTGCAAACGCGCACCCTCCCCCGTTATGCCAAGCTCGGCGGCCAGGGAAGCGGCTGTTTGCGGACCACGGGTCTTTAATAATACCAGAAACCGGTCAGCTGCTGCTTTGATCTTTGGCATATAATTTTCCAAGTTATCACTTGTTTTATTGTCAAATGTCGTAATTTTGTACTAGTTAAAAAAATATTGTTGTAAGGTTTATACGACCTTTGCACCGACGATCAACTAAGGGTATACCTTCATAACAATTTAACCTATTGATAATAAGGACATTAGATGAATGTATTGATATTCAATGGTACGATGGATGACCGGCCCTATGCAACAGCCGGGAAGGTAGCCGCTTACTTTGAGACCCGGTTCAGGGAAAAAGGCTTTACGCCCCGCGTATTCAGCCTGGCTAATACAGCCATTCCGTTCTTTGATCCGCTGAAACAGGAAACGCCCGAAGCCGTGCAGCAGATGTGCAACGCCTTTTGCGAGGCCGATCTGCACGTATGGCTCACGCCCCTTTACCACGGGAGCATGACGGGCGTTATGAAAAATGCGCTCGACTGGCTGGAGCTCACCAGCCGCCTCGGCCGCCCATATTTAACGGGAAAGGTTGTAGCTTTGGTGAGTTGGGCCAACGGCTCACAGGCCATGCAGGGTATCAACGCCATGGATGCAGTGGCTAAGGCATTGCGGGCCTGGGTACTCCCCTTTTCGGTTCCCGTGCTGAAAGACCACCTTTTTGATCCGCAAACAAATGACTTTTCAGCCCTCTATAGGAATAAGTTCGATCAAATGATAACTTTGCTGGCTGAATGCAAAGAGAATAATAATATAAATAAGCTGCTGCAGGCAGCCAACAGCTAATATTAACTGCTAAAAGCTAGATATAAAGATGATTACCGTTTCAGAAAAAGCAAGCACCTACATAAAAGACCTCATGGTAAAAGAAAACCATGTACCGGGTACCTTTGTACGCGTGGGCGTGAAAGGCGGCGGTTGTTCCGGACTTTCATATGAGCTGGTGTTTGAAGCAGAAGAAAAGCCAGGCGACCAGATCTTTGAAGATAAAGGCGTTAAGATTGCCGTACAGATGAAAAGCCTCCTGTACCTCTACGGTACAGAGCTGGACTACTCTGACGGCCTCAATGGTAAAGGCCTTTTCTTTAATAATCCCAACGCCACCCGTACCTGCAGCTGTGGGGAAAGCTTTGCCGTTTAGGCTGCGCAAATTCCAAATTCCAGGAGTTTTAAATTCCAAACAAGCGGAATCTGGATATTGGAATTTGATATTTGGCATTTGAATTTTAGATTTTGGAATTTGGATTTTGGAATTTGGGATTTTAGTATTCGGGATTTTACATTATAAGTAAGTATGAGAAACAGTAATGAAATAATCGATGATATTGCCAATAAGGAATACGAGTTTGGCTTTACCACCGATATTGAAATGGATATAGCGCCGGCTGGTCTCAATGAAGACACCATCCGCTTTATATCCGCTAAAAAGGAAGAACCTGAATGGTTGCTGGAATGGCGCCTGAAAGGATACCAGGCCTTTAAGAAAATGCAGATGCCCGGATGGCAGCATTTTAAATTGCCTGAGATCGACTTCCAGGGCGTGTCCTACTATGCCGCTCCCAAAAAGAAGAAGCAGCTGTCCAGCCTGGACGAAGTAGACCCTGAACTGCTGGCTACCTTTGAAAAACTGGGCATCCCGCTGAACGAACAGAAAGCGCTCTCCGGCGTAGCCGTAGATGCCGTGTTCGACAGTGTGTCTGTTGCCACCACCTTTAAAGAAAAACTGGGCGAAATGGGCGTTATCTTCTGCTCCTTCGGGGAAGCCGTGAAGCACCATCCCGACCTGGTGAAAAAATACCTGGGCTCCGTAGTGCCCCACTCTGATAACATCTTTGCTGCATTGAATGCCGCGGTATTCTCTGACGGCTCTTTTGTATATATTCCGAAAGGCGTACGCTGCCCCATGGAGCTGAGCACCTACTTCCGTATCAATGCTCAGAACACCGGCCAGTTTGAACGTACGCTTATCATAGCAGACGATGAAAGCTATGTAAGCTACCTCGAAGGCTGTACCGCCCCCATGCGCGACGAGAACCAGCTGCATGCCGCAGTAGTGGAACTGGTAGCCCTGGATCATGCGGAGATCAAATACTCTACCGTACAGAACTGGTACCCCGGCGATAAAGAAGGCAAAGGCGGTATCTATAACTTTGTAACTAAAAGAGGGATCTGCAAGGGCAAAAGCAGTAAAATATCCTGGACACAGGTAGAAACCGGTTCTTCCATCACCTGGAAATATCCCAGCGTGATCCTGCAGGGAGACGATGCCCAGGGCGAGTTTTACTCCGTAGCTGTAACCCGTAACCGGCAGATAGCCGATACGGGTACCAAAATGCACCACATCGGCCGCAATACCAAAAGCAGGATCATTTCCAAAGGTATCTCAGCCGGCGAAGGTGACAATACCTACCGCGGACTCGTACAGGTAGGACCGCGTGCACATAACGCACGTAACTTTACCCAGTGCGACTCCCTGCTGATAGGTAACCGTTGCGGTGCGCACACCTTCCCTTACATCGAATCCCGCAATAAATCCGCTACCGTTGAGCACGAGGCTACCACCTCCAAGATCGGTGAAGACCAGATCTTCTACCTCAACCAGCGCGGTATCGATACAGAAAAGGCTGTAGCCCTTATCGTGAACGGTTACGCCAAGGAAGTACTGAACCAGCTGCCCATGGAATTTGCCGTGGAAGCGCAGAAATTATTGTCCATCACGCTGGAAGGCAGCGTAGGGTAATAGTTTAAACGTTAAACACTAAACAACAACAGAGAACAAATAATATCATGCTGACGATTAAAAATCTGCACGCAGAAGTAGAAGGAAAAGAAATTCTGAAGGGCATTGACCTCGAGATCCCCAGGGGAGAAGTACATGCCATTATGGGACCTAACGGCTCTGGCAAAAGCTCCCTCGCTTCTGTGCTGGCAGGTCGGGAAAATTATACAGTAACCCAGGGCGAAGTGATCTTTGATGGGAAAGACCTGCTGGAAATGTCTCCGGAAGACAGGGCCCGGGAAGGCGTGTTCCTCGCTTTCCAGTACCCCGTGGAAATACCCGGCGTGTCTAACCTGCACTTCCTGAAAACCGCGCTCAACGAGATCAGGGCTTACAAAGGTCTGCCCGCGCTCGAAGCGAAGGAATTCCTGAAGCTCACCAAAGAAAAACAACAGCTGGTTGATTTCAACGCCAACCTCATGAACCGTTCCCTCAACGAAGGGTTCTCCGGCGGCGAAAAGAAACGTAACGAAATCTTCCAGCTCGCTATGCTGGACCCGAAGCTGGGTATCCTCGATGAAACAGACTCCGGCCTGGATATCGACGCACTCCGCATCGTGGCAAACGGCGTGAACAAACTGCGCAGCGCAGACAAATCCTTTCTGGTGATCACCCACTACCAACGCCTGCTGGATTACATTGTGCCCGACTTCGTACACGTACTGTACGATGGCCGCATCGTAAAAACCGGTCCCAAAGAACTGGCGCTGGAACTGGAAGAAAAAGGGTACGACTGGCTGAAAGAGACAGTGGTCCACGAGAATGTCTGAAAAATTAATAATGAATAATTAAGAATTAATAATGGAGTAAGGCTGGTGGGAAACACATGCTCAGTTGTACTACTATTGTTGTTGTTAATTAGGGGGTTATTAAAAGACTTAAGCACTAAACACATTAATATCGGATAATTAAGACCCGCGTTCTCCGGAACACGCTTTCCGCGATTATTAATTATTCATTATTAATTATCAATTATGACTGATATCACGATACCTTTTTATCAATATATCCTCGAAGGGGGAAACGGGCTCACACCTAAGGATGATGCCCTGTATTCCCTGCGGGAAGACGCGCTTGTGCGTTTCAGAAGCCTTGGACTGCCCGACCTTAAATCAGAAGCCTGGCGTAACACCAATATCCAGCGGATACTGAAAGAGCAGCCTTTTACACTGCGGCAGCAGGCCGCCCCCGTAAGCGCCGCACAGGTTGCGCCCGCTTTCATCCAGGGCCTCTCCTGCTATAAAGCAGTACTGGTAAATGGTCACCTGCAGCCTGAACTGTCCCAGCTGCCCGATGTGAAAGGATTTACCATCACCAAACTTTCCGAAGCCTCCAAAAACGAAGCGTTCAAAAGCCACTTCGATAAACACCCGCACCTGGCAGATCAGCCCTTTGCAGCGCTGAACACCGCCCTGTTTGCAGACGGCCTCTTCATAGAGCTGAAAGCCAACACCGTGCTGGATAAACCTTTGCATATCGTACACGTATACACGGTATCCCAACACGCATTCCTGCAGCCCCGCCACCTGTGGGTAGCGCACACCAGCGCTTCTGCAACCATTATTGAAAGCGCGCTGGGCCTGCATGAAAATGCAGTGGCCTTTGTGAACAGCGTGAGCGAGATCTTCCTGGAAGATAATGCCGAGATCTGGCATTATAACCTGCAGGATATGTCGCCGGACAGCCGTCATATTTACCAGACTGCCGCCAGTCAGCAAACCTATAGCCGTTACCATCACTATAACTTTACGCTGCCACATGCAACGCTGGTGCGTAATAACCTGAGCGTTGCGCTGAACGGCAGCTATACCGAAACAGACCTTCATGGCCTGTACCTGGCTACCGGCAATCAGCATGTAGATAACCACACCTTTGTGGATCACCTGCAGCCGCATTGCAACAGCAACGAACTGTACAAAGGCGTACTGCTGGACAACGCCAACGGCGTATTCACCGGCCGTATCCATGTACACCAGGATGCACAGAAAACCAACGCTTTCCAGCAGAACAACAACCTGCTGCTGAGCGAAAAGGCCGATATCAACTCACAGCCTCAGCTGGAGATCTATGCTGATGATGTGAAATGTTCCCACGGCTTCACCGTTGGCCAGTTCAGCGAAGAATCGCTGTTCTACCTCCGCGCCCGCGGCATTGGCGAAGAAGCAGCCAAGACACTGTTGGTGAACGCGTTCGCCTTCGATATCACCGACAAGGTGCATATCCCCGCCCTGCAACACCACCTGACCGAACAGATCAGGCGTTACGTCAGCGGCGTTTCAATTAATAATTAATTCTTTAAGCGATGCAGCACATATCCGAAATAGAGACAACTTTTGATGTAGAGCGTGTAAGAAAGGATTTCCCGCTGCTGCAGCAGGCCAGCGTGTATGGTATACCGCTGGTTTATCTTGATAATGCTGCCACTACCCAGAAACCCCGCGTAGTACTGGATATCCTGGAGCAATACTATACCGGTTATAACAGCAATGTACACCGCGGTGTACACCAGCTGAGCCAGCAGGCCACAGAAGCTTACGAGCAGGCCCGCAATACGGTAGCGGCATATATCAACGCTGCAGATTCAAAAGAGATCATCTTTACCAAAGGCACTACAGACAGTATTAACCTCGTTGCCAGCAGCTTCGGGCGTAAATACCTGCAGGCCGGCGATGTAGTGCTGATCTCTGCCATGGAGCACCATTCCAACATTGTGCCCTGGCAGATCATCTGTGAAGAGAAAGGCGCCGAGCTCAAAGTGATACCCATCAATGAGCGCGGCGAATTGCGTATGGACGCCTTCAGCCAACTGCTGGACGATAAAGTGAAGATAGTGGCCGTTACCTATGTGTCTAATACACTGGGTACGGTGAACCCCGTGCGTGAGATCATCGCCCAGGCGCATGCACGCAACATTCCCGTGTTGCTGGATGCCGCACAGGGTATACAACACATCGCTATCGACGTACAGGAGCTGCAGCCTGATTTCCTGGCTTTCTCCGGTCACAAGGTATATGGTCCTACAGGCATTGGTGTGCTGTACGGCAAGGAAGCATGGCTGGATAAGATGCCCCCCTACCAGGGTGGTGGCGATATGATCAAGACCGTTACCTTCGCCAAAACCATCTATAACCAGCTGCCTTATAAATTTGAAGCCGGCACCCCGCATATTGCCGGCGCAATAGGCCTGGCTGCTGCGCTGGACTATGTAAAACAGATCGGTATCGATAAGATCGCTCACTGGGAGGAACAACTGCAGGAATATGCCCTGCAGCAGCTGCAGCAGGTAGAGGGCATCCGCTTCATCGGACAGGCCGCTCACCGCGCTGCTTCCATCTCCTTCCTGGTAGACCAGATCCACCCGTACGATCTGGGCGAACTGCTGGATAAGCAGGGCGTTGCCGTTCGCACCGGGCACCACTGTACCGAGCCGCTGATGGACATTTTTCAGATACCCGGCACCGTACGCGCCTCCCTGTCCTTATACAATACCTTTGAGGATATAGACAAGCTGGTAGCCGCTGTGAACAAAGCCGCAGCAATGTTGAAATAGTTTGAAAGTTTCAACGTTTGAAAGTTTGATTGTGCCCCACATGATCAAGGACATTTTCAAACACACAAACGCTCAACTTTTAAACGCATAATTTTTTGAAATGACGATCAACGAGAAACAGGATGAGCTGATAGCGGATTTTTCCCTGATGGAAAACTGGATGGATAAGTACGAATACATTATTCAACTGGGAAAAGAACTGCCGCTGATAGACGAACAATATAAAACAGACGACAATCTCATAAAAGGCTGCCAGTCCAGAGTGTGGCTGCACACAGAACTGAAAGACGGAAAACTGTACTTCACCGGAGACAGTGACGCCGTTATCACCAAAGGACTGATCAGCCTCATGATTGCCGCGCTCTCCGGTCACACGCCGGCGGAAATCGCCGCTACCGATGTTTACTTCATTGACGCCATCGGGTTGCGCAGTCACCTGTCTCCCACCCGCTCCAACGGGTTACTCAGCATGCTCAAACAGATGAAGCTGTACGCCGTAGCATATATGGCCAAACAAGCCAACTGATCTGCAAACAGATAAATACATCATTGAAATGGAAGGGGAAACACTAAGAGATAAAATTGAAGCAACGCTCAAAACCGTTTATGACCCGGAGATCCCGGTGAATATCTTTGAGCTGGGACTGGTATACGAGATCAGGATCGGCGACAACAACCGGATAGGCATTACCATGACGCTCACCGCCCCTGGCTGTCCGGTAGCCGGCGATATTGTAATGGAAGTAGACCAGAAAGTACGCGCCATTGAAGGCGTTTCTGATGTAGATGTGCATCTGACCTTTGATCCGCCCTGGACTAAAGAGATGATGAGTGAAGAAGCCCGGCTGGAGCTGGGGTTTATGTGAGGTGATCGTTAACAATGATATTATAACAACACAAAGGGGCTAAGCTTTCGCTTAGCCCCTTGTTTATTAAACCCAGGCGTTTTACGCCCGCTCGCCTTAGCTTAATTGTGAACTGTGCTCCGACATGGCCAGGTGTATATGCGCCCCGGTATGATAGCTGTCTGTATTCAGCACCTGCTCAAACATGGCGCTTGCCTGAGCTGTTTTGCCTTGTCCCAGCAACCCTAAACCGATGAGGTAATAACAATGCAAACGGTTACGCTTGTTCAGGTCATCATCCCATATCAGCAGATCCGGCAGCGAAACGGCAAAGTAATCGATCTTCACTTCGTCAAACAGATGCGCCTCTCCGTAGTCGATCAGCTTATTGAAACGGCTGCTGGCTTCACTGTTACGCTGTAACTGCAGCAGGGCCAGTCCCTGGTAGAAGATCTTATCCGGCTGCTGATCATTATAATACATCGCGGCCGCTGGTACGGATTGACCCGTGGCAGCCCGCTCCCAGCACGCATTGGCGATGGCAGTTTGTCCCAGCCCTGCGTAAGCGCAGCCGCTCCAGTAATCTATATCATTCTCCTGTGCACCATACAGTTTGCCTTCTCCCAGGTTGTGCGGATATTGCCGCGCTTTTTCCAGCAGTTCCAGCGCTTCCCGGTGACTGGCCACCCGTATGGCGGCTTTAGCCATGGAAATAAGGCTGTGTACATACTGGAAGGTCACCTTGCCTTCACCTCCCTCCCAGGGATGGAAATTGCGCGCCATCAGCAGCTCATATGCTTCCAGGTGACGCCCCAGGAGATTATACAGCGCGATCCTCTCCAGGTACAGATCATCCCGGTCATTAACCAGTGCCGGGTATTTCTCCAGCAGTTCCAGGCGGAAAGGCGCTGGTTTGTTAAGGCGCTTGTACAGTTGATCCAGCTCCATTAATATGCGTGCATCCGTTTCATCCAGTGCAAAAGCTTTTTCCAGGCTGATGACCGCCTCCTCAGGCTGTTGACGCTTATTGAACAATGCCAGGGCCAGGTTGCGGTGAACGGTAGAAAAACGGTCGTCCAGCTGGCGCGACTTTTCCCAGCAGGCGATGGCGGCATCATATTGCCTGAAATGATACCAGTAATTACCCAGGTAGTAAGGCGCTCTGGCATCCTCAGGATGTTGCCGTATGGCGAGTTGCAGGGCAAGTGCAGCCTCCTGCTGATGCGGAAAACAATAGTCAGGCGGCGCCTGCGCTGCTTTTTTCCAGTAAGCATGCGCTGCCAGCTCATCTCCTGATTCCCAGGCGATGGCGGCCATAAAATACCAGGCCAGCGGGTAAACTTCCCGCTGCTGATCAATGCCCAGTTGCAGGAACCGCAGGGCTTCGGTATACATGCCGGCAGACTGGTAGTCCAGCGCATACTCCATGTAATGATGGATATTTCCCCGCAGCAATGTCTGTAATTCCTGCAGCACGCTTTCATCATTAATCAGCAGGTACTTTTCGAAAAGTGCGCCAGCGTTGAAGCGGTCCAGCTCCAGTGAAGCATTTGCCCAATCCAGCGCCAGGCTGCGCTTTCCCTGCTTACGCAGGATGGATATGAGCAGATGTCTTGTTTTATGATGATGCCAGTTGGCATGTAATGAGCGGAAGGCCTCATCAAGTGCAACCTCCCATTTATGGCGCATTGCCGAGATCAGGCCCAGCTGATAATAACCGGCGGCCTGCCAGGCGGCGTTCCATACGGATTTGTGGAAAGCGGCATACGCTTCCGGGATACGTTGCTGCCACCGCAGGCTTAATCCCAGGTTATAGAAAGGCTCTCCATCGTAGGGGTTGGGGTTGCGGCTGGTAAGGGTGTCAATGGCGCTGCGGAAACAGCTTTCTGCTTCAGACAGCAGCAGGCGGCGCAGGTACCATTTGCCCAGGGCATTGTTGCAGCGCACATCTCCTGCATCGCGGCGCAGCCCTTCCTGGTAATATGCTACCGGGTCGCAGGTGGCATGACGGTATTGTTCGAGGTGCAGCCCTGTAAGATAAAGCTGCTCTGCCTGTGCGATCTCTGCGGGCGCTTTTGCAGCAACAGCAGGCAGGGGAACCGGCTTAATAGTGTCCGGCTCAGGTTGCCATTCCAGCAGGGCAAAGCCCTGCTGGTCGTATATACTTATACGATAGTGAATGGCATCATTGCTGACGTGTAATGGAATGTCGGTTTCTTCATAGGATGCAGGCTGCAGGTCCATCACTTTGCTCCATATTTCCCGGCCCTGGTAATACAGCACGGCTTTGCTTTTTGGGAACCTGCCCGTAGAATATAGCTTAAAAGTGGCTTTATGTTCTTCCAGTTCGAGGTTCAGTACCAGGTCTTTACTGGCGTTCTTCACCATACCTACCTGGCTGTATGGCATAAAGTACTGTTGAAAGCTTTTCTCCTCATAAGGCATCAGCCAGGAGAAGTCCGGCTGGTTGTCCGTGTATACACCGCACATCAGCTCAATGTACGGCCCATCGGCATCGGTAAGATTTCGATCCCAGGCCAGGCCGAAATCGCTGTTGCCCCAGGTCCACTGCTTTTTACCAGGGGATACGTGATGATTGGCCACATGCAGCAGTCCGCCCTGCGTATCATGTTCATAGCCTCCTACAAAGTCGTAGGACGATGTGATCGCCATGTATGAGGTAGGTACGGGAATGTTGCGGTAACGGGAGATATCCACCCCTGCAGAATAATCCACTTTATAGTAAGTGCCGGTGGCCACCGGGAAGCGGGATACATCACGTTTGCCATGATCAAACACAGCATGAACATCCGGCGGAAAAACAGACTGGTAATGCTCATTTACATGCACGGCCGGGTTGGCCCACCACAGGAAGGTTTGCGGCAGCGGGGTACGGTTGTACAGCTGCACTTTTATTTCAAGATAGGCCTTGTCCGGATACAGCGTAAAACCTGCCATGCCCTTGGTGCGGAACATCCGTTCCAGTTCGCTGCACCATACGGTTACGCTGCCGTCCGGAAAATGCTCGATGGTCCAGTCAACCGGTTCGTAAGTACCGGGCCGGTGGTGCTGCGGCCAGTTAAACTCTATGCCGCCTGAGATCCAGGGGCCGGTGAGCCCTACCAGTGCAGGTTTTATCACCTGGTTATGATACACGAAATGCCGTTGCCGCACTTTATCAAAGGCTTGTTGTATGCGGCCGCCCAGTTGCGGCAGGATCATGATCCGCAGGTAATCGTTCTCCAGGAATACGGCCTGCCATTCCTGGTCGGTCTTTTCGTCCAGTATTTTTTCAACTACCGGGTACGGGTATACGGTACCACTACTGCCCTGGTAAACTCTTTTCTCCAGGAAAACCGGATGTTTCTCCGCTGGTCCGATGCCATAAGTTGGAATACGGACCGTCTCATGCCAGGCTTTAACTTCCATATGAATTGTTTGAATGATGTGCTGAAAAATTTTAGTTGTTTATGGTTTGAGGACGCCCCTGCGCGTGTGAAGTCTGAGGACATCCCTTCCCCGCATGGAGTCTGAGGGCTTTCTGCCCACCTCAAGCCTGAGGACTCCCTGCCCCTTCATTACGGAACGGTGGCGGAAGCCCGGGGCATTAGTCCCGTCATTGCGGGGAGCAGTAAAGCCCTGTGCGGAGCGCGACGAAGCAATCTTTTTAACCCACAAACAGTGATTACGTTTGTTGCTTGCTTTTGCCGTTTAAAGGATTGCTTCAGCCCGGCTCCCCGCCAAAGCCTTGCGGGCCTCGCAATGACGGTGGCTGAAGTGCGTGCGGAGCGCTCACACCCGATTCTATCTCTTCCAAAGTCTTGCCCTTTGTCTCCGGCAGATAGGCCCTTATAAATAACAATCCTGCCAGGCAGATAATCCCATACCCCCAGAAAGTCCCTGCAGCGCCCAATGCGCTGTTCAGCAGGGGAAACGTATAGGTAAGCCCGAAACTCGCCGCCCACAGGGATAACGTGGCAATGGCCATCATGCTGCCACGTAAACGATTAGGGAAGATCTCCGACAATACCACCCAGGTTACCGGCGCCAGCGACATGGCATAACATGCAATGGCTACTACCACCAGCAGCAACAGCGGCCACCCACTCAGCTGCATATAATACAACGCCCCCATAATGGCATAGATCAATGCAAGGCCGCCGGCGCCCATCAGCATCAACGCACGCCTTCCCCAGCGGTCTACCGTGTACATGGCCACCAGGGTGAACACCAGGTTCACACCGCCGGTGATCACAATATTGAACAGAATATCAGACACACCATAGCCTGCTGCAGCAAATACCTCCTCGGCATAATTGAATATCACGTTGATGCCGCACCATTGCTGGAAAGCCGCGATCACCACACCCAGCAGCAGTATGCTTGATATGCCCGGCTGCAATACCTGTTTCCAGTGCAGGCGGTCGTCTGCCGCGGCCGTTCTTACAATAGCCTGCAGCTCGTCTTCCGCGTGAGCTGCGCCCCCTATCCTGCCCAGCACCTGGCGGGCTTTCTCTCCAAAGCCGCGGGTAGCCAGCCATCGCGGACTCTCAGGCAGCCATACCAGCAGCAATAAAAACAATGCAGAGGGTACCAGCGCCGCCCAGAACATAATGCGCCAGCCCGTTTGGCCATTCCAGGATTGCAGGATCATTTCATCTGAAGCGCCCGCAGGAACAGGCTCGGCTATCCACCAGTTAAACAGCTGTGCAGCCAGTATGCCGATCACCAGGGTCAGCTGGTTTATAGATACATATTTTCCCCGCAGGTGGGCCGGGGTTACCTCGGCAATGTACATGGGCGACAGGTTAGAGGCCAACCCGATACCGATCCCACCGATAATGCGATAAACAATAAAGCTGTTAAAAGAATGGGCCGCACCGGTAAAACCTGCTGACAGCAGGAACAGCAGGGCAGACAGCATCAGCAGTTTCTTACGCCCGTAACGGTCGCTTAGGATACCCGAAATAGCGGCGCCTGCCAGGCATCCTACCAGGGCGCAGCTCATGGCCCATCCTTGTGCCGCCGGCGATCCGGTAATGCCGAAAAAACGCTCGTAAAAGGGCTTGGCGCCCCCTATCACTACCCAGTCGTATCCGAAGAGGAATCCGCCCATTGCGGAGATCATGGAAATAATAAATAGATAAGTATGATTATAGTGGTAGTTTTTCATAACACCGCTAAATTACATGATCCCCCATCGTAAGGGCAATAGCAATTTTTTTTCCGTTAATGGATTATCTTATTTATTTCTACCCCAGAATGGATGGCCTGATGCTTGTACGGATATCAGTGACCAAAACAATTTGTTATGCTTACTTCACTGGTAGTGCTGGGAATTGTCCTCCTGCTTGTTGTTATATACGTGGTATGGCCTTACAGAAGGAATAAAGACAGCATGAGAGGGAAGTGATATTATTCACTATTAAATGCAGGGTTATGCAGCAAAAAGAAAAAGACAAGGATCAGCTTGCAAACAGCAATCCTACGGCGCGTAATTTTCAACGTCCCAACGACGAGGAGAAAAAACAAAGCACTCCCACCGCCCAGGGTCAGAACGGCGCCGGAGAGGAAGAAGAAGAGGATGACGATGATCCTGTACTGGACGAGCAGGACCTGGAAGAAAACAACCTGTCAGATGAAGAGGCAGATAATATCGACTGGGATGAAGCATCTGACACCGAAAAAGACCAGGGCCAGTAAGCCACTGTAGTGGCCGTCACAGCCGCTTTGCCCCCATCATCATCAACACGGATTGTAAACAGCCGCTGCACTGTCAGATACAAATTTGTGGAGCCTGTTAACAATCCGTGTTTAAAAATCCACAAGAGACCCCTTCGCTGATCCCCACTTCTCATCAGCGTTTCCGCGCAATACAATGTTTATCATCCTGTTAAAAATTACATTGCCAACACCAGTATCCCTGAAAAGGTAGCAGGCCTTTTGGTATATGCATACTATTAAAACATTACGGCCATGAAAAATCACCTGACCCTTTTGGGATTGTCATTTGCACTCTGCACCTTCATCGTTGCTCAAGCCAGTACCAACTATCGCCCCGCCCCGGTAAAGTATTCAGTAGACCAGCAGGACACCAGCAAAAAGAAAATGCACAAGAAAGACAAGAAATGGAAAAAAGACAAAGACACTTCCTGGCACAAAGAGCCGAGAGACACTTCTGCTCTGCGTATTGAGAACAGGTAAGCAAACTGTGTGGTAACGACAAGAATGGGTATTGAATTACCTGAAGGCACAGCGATCATGCTGTGCCTTTTCTTATTCGCGCTATTGCACTGTGGTAGCTAATCCGCAGATGAGTAATAAAATCATCAACACTTAAATAAAATATTCCGCTATGCTGTCCTCTCTAAGCCATTCTGTGTAAATTCTTTAGAGAACCGCTACTGTGGCGCACTCCGCCGGGAAGTGTTTCTCTTCGTACATACGGTTTGGTTCTATTCTTGAAGTACTTCTGCATAGAAAATGCTGTAGTATCGCGGTTTAGCCCGTTGGCAGCAATTAGTAACCCAATAACCTGCTTGTTTATGAAAACGAGAATAGCATTCATCAGCGATCACGCTTCACCTATTGCTGCGCTGGGCGGTGTTGATACCGGAGGACAAAACGTGTATGTTGGCGAACTGGCCTATCAGCTGGCAAGAAAAGGATACGAGGTAGACATTTTCACCCGCTGGGAACATGCGCAACTACCACAGGTAGTGCAATGGAGGAATGGTGTCAGAGTGGTGCATATCAAAGCCGGTCCCGTTGAATGCATACCCAAGGAACAGCTGCTGCCCTACATGGCAGACTTCCGCGAAAATATGCTGGCATTTATGCGCAATGAGCAGATACAATACGACCTCATTCATGCTAATTTCTTTATGTCGGCCCTGGTAGCGCTTGAACTCAAAGCGATACTGCATGTGCCTTTTGTGGTGACGTTCCATGCGCTGGGACATGTACGCCGCATTCACCAGGGCGAGCAGGACAAGTTCCCGCCCGAACGCCTGGATATTGAAAGCTCCGCCATTAAGCTGGCTGATTATATTATAGCAGAATGCCCGCAAGACCGGGAAGACCTGATCAAATATTACAATGCGCCGCCCGATAAGATCCGGGTGGTGCCCTGTGGCGTGAACACAGAAGAGATGTTTCCCGTAGATCAGCGCCTGGCGCGCATGAAGCTGAAGCTGCCACAGGACGATTTTGTACTGCTGCAGCTGGGCCGTATGGTGCAGCGCAAGGGAGTAGACAACGTGATCAGGGCCCTTACAAAACTCAGGTACACCGGCACACGGATCCGCCTGATCATTGTAGGCGGTGAAGATGAGGTGTGCGGACTGGGATATAATCCTGAAATAGCGCGGCTTAAACAACTGGCCAAAGAGCTGGGCGTGCAGCATTGCGTAACCTTTGCCGGGCGTAAAGGCCGTGAGGAGCTGAAGTACTATTACGCTGCAGCAGACATATTCATCACCACGCCCTGGTATGAACCCTTCGGCATTACGCCGCTGGAAGCAATGGCCTGCGGTACAGCGGTGATTGGTGCGGATGTAGGCGGCATCAAATACAGCATACTGGACGGGAAAACAGGTTTGCTGGTACCTCCGAAAGATCCGCAGGCGCTGGCTGATAAGATCAACGAACTGCTGATGCGCAGACCTGTACTGGAAGAAATGGGACGCAACGGCATTAAACGCGTGCAGGCGCTATTTACCTGGGAAAGGGTGGCACAGTTAATGAGCAGGTTGTATGATAAAGCCATCGCCAGCAACGATATTGCCCTGAGCGGCACTATGAGCCTTTAATAATTGGCGAATGAGAAAAGCAGTTTTCATAGATAAGGATGGCACGCTCATCACCGATGTGCCGTATAACGTCAACCCGGAGCTCATCAGGCTGGAACCAGGCGCTGCAGAAGCTTTACAGCTGCTGCACAAACATGGCTACGCACTGGTGGTGGTATCCAATCAATCTGGTATTGCCCGCGGTTATTTTGAAGATAAGGCTATGCAGGCGGTAAAAGACCGCATCGCTGCATTATTGAGTCTTAGTGGCATACAGCTGGATGGATTTTTTTACTGCCCGCATCATCCGCAGGGATCGGTTAAAGCCTACGCAATAGACTGCGTTTGCCGAAAACCACATCCCGGCTTACTGTTACAGGCAGCCAGCCTGTTAAATATAGACCTGCAGCAATCATGGATGATAGGCGACATTCTGCACGATGTAGAAGCCGGTAACCGCGCCGGCTGCCGTACCGTGTTGCTGGATAACGGACATGAAACAGAATGGATCATCAACAGCTATCGCAAGCCCCTCCTCATTACAGGCGGCCTGCTGGAGGCTGCACAATTAATAATTAGCAATTAAAAATGAGGCCCTCTGCTACGCTATGCGTCACCTGCCTCTCCATTGTTAGTTATTCATTATTAATTATTAAAACGGACCCATGTATAAAGATCTGATTGCAAAATTCCTGCAGCCCACCATCCTGGTGATCGGCGACCTGATGCTGGATGTGTATCTCAAAGGCGCCAGCACCCGGCTTACGCCCGAAGCACCGGTACCAGTGGTGGATATCGCCTCCAGGACCACTACGCTCGGCGGCGGTGCAAATACTGCGCTGAACGTAAAATTCCTGGGCGCAAAGGTAACGTTCTGCAGCGTTAGCGGACAGGATGATGATGGCCGCAAAGCCAGCTCACTACTGGAAGCAGCAGGCATCAACGGAAAAATACTGCACTGCCCTTCAAGGGAAACGATCGTAAAGACAAGAGTAGTGGCTGGGCACCAGCTGCTGACCCGTTACGATTGCGGCACCGAAACGGCTGTCAGCGGGCAAACAGAGCAGGCCTTCATCCGCCTGCTGCAACAGGAGTTTCCGAAACATGATGCGGTGATCATTGCAGACTATTGTAAAGGGCTTATCACACCTGCCGTTATTGGCGCTTTACAGGCATTAAAACGGAAGCACAAGAAGTTCATCGCCGTTGACTCCCGCCGCCTGGAATGCTTTAAGAGCCTCTCCCCATCGCTGGTGAAGCCCAATTACCCGGAGGCGGCGCAACTGCTGGGATTGCATGTACAGCAGCATTGCAGGGCACAGCAGATCAATAACATGGGTGCAGACATTTACTCCCGCACCGGTGCGGCCATCACAGCGGTCACACTGGATGAAGAGGGCGCCGTTATATTCAACGGCAATCAACCCGTATACTGCTGCAGCGCTTACCCGGTAGCTTCATCGCCCAACGTATCAGGTGCAGGAGATGCCTATATCAGCGCATTTACGCTGGCCTGCCTTTCGGGCGCAGATGTACCCGCGGCAGCAGATCTGGCAGCAGCTGCGGCTGCCATCGCCATCGGCAAACAGCATACCGCCTGCTGCAGCTGGGAAGAACTGAACGCTTACCTGTCTGTGAATGATAAATATATCACTGACCCCGGACAGCTGCAGCACCTGTCTGCCATGTATAAAGCCCAGGGTAAGAAGATCGTTTTCACCAATGGTTGTTTTGACATTCTGCACAGCGGCCATGTAAATTACCTGGGCCGCGCAAAAGAGCTGGGGCATGTACTGATGGTGGGCATCAATACAGATGAAAGCATACGCCGCATCAAAGGCAGCGACCGCCCCATCAATACCCTGCAGGACCGCATGGAAGTGCTGGCCGCCATGGGCGCCGTAAATCATATCATCCCATTTGGCAGCCCGGAAGATGATACACCGGCGCCGCTGATACAGCTGATCCAGCCGCACATCTTTGCGAAAGGCGGCGACTACACCCGGGAGAGCCTGCCGGAAGCCGGACTGGTAGAACAATTAGGAGGAGAAGTGATCCTGCTGCCACTGCTGCCGGGGCACTCTACATCAATGATCATACGCCGTATCCATACCAAACCGGTATTAAAATTGGCGTAAACATTGTATGAAACGCATCTTATGTATACGGCTCGACAACATGGGCGATGTGATCATGAGCACGCCAGCTATCCATGCACTGAAAACAACGTTTGAATGTCATATCACCCTGCTCACCTCTTCCATGGGCGCCGTTATTACACCCAGCATTCCAGACATTGACGACACGATCATCTTCGATGCTCCCTGGGTAAAGAATGAGTCGCCTGATGCGACACCTGTTTTCAATGATACGGTAGAGAAACTGCGGCAAGGCAATTTCGATGCGGCCGTAATATTTACCGTATACAGCCAGAACCCCATGCCGGCTGCCATGCTGGCCTACCTGGCCAATATCCCCATCCGCCTGGCCTACTGCCGCGAAAACCCTTACGGGCTGCTTACACACTGGGCCCCTGAAAAAGAACCTTATGATTACATTCGTCACCAGGTAAGCCGTGATCTTCACCTTATTACTCATTTAGACGTGACACCATCGTCAGATAAGCTCATGCTGGAGGTAAACGAAGCCCTGTGGCCTGATGTGCGGAAAAAGCTGCAGCACTGCCACATAGACCCTGATAAACCCTGGGTGGTCCTCCATCCGGGCGTAAGCGACAATAAACGCCAGTATCCCGTACAGCAATGGATAAAGGCCGCCAAAGACCTGCTGCGGCAAACCGGAGTGCAGCTGCTCATTACAGGCACCAAAGCAGAACGTGCGCTTGCTACCGCCATTAGTCATGGTATCAACCAGGAGAACGGGGTTTGCGTGGGCGCCGGGCTTTTCTCCGTTGCAGAGTTCATCACACTGATCCGCCACAGCGCACTGGTGATCTCCGTGAATACCAGTACCGCACATATAGCGGCGGCAGTACAGGTACCGGTGGTGGTATTGTATGCGCATACCAATCCGCAGCATACGCCATGGAAAGCACAGGGCGCAGTATTGTATTTTGATGTGCCTGAACAGCTGCGAAGCAAAAATGAAGTGATCCGTTATGTGCATGAACAATACAGCTATGAATCACAAATGCCCGCTACCACCGGTAATATTGTACAGGTAGCCGCGGGCATATTGGAGCCTATCCTGGATAAACAGTTATAGATACAACACACGGAACCGCACCGCACCATACAGGTTCCAGTAAACAGACAGAAAAGGTATCAGCACAGAAGTGACGATCATCTCCACTACATGCGGCCATGCATGCGACGTGTGCATCAAACGCTTCCATATAAAACCGGTAAGGAGCAACAACCATATTGTTACAGCGGCGAACGCCACGGCGGGGGCATTCAACAACAGCGCCGCCAGCAGCACCAGGCAGCAAAGGGTCATAACATAGTAGCTCCAGATTGGGTGCTGTTTGATATAATTGCGATACAGGCCTGGAAATTTCTTATACAGCAGCGCATTGAACATTGACTTGCGCTGCTCCCGCAGGCTCACGCCCCAGGACGCTTCGCGCACCGGGTGCACTACAATGGCCTCCGGCAAATGGTGGATGGGTATCTGTTGCTGCAGCAGTTTAAATTCGAGATCGCTGTCTTCCCGCCAGGCCAGTTCAAAGCGTTCGTCAAATCCCTGGATCAGCTCCAGCGCCTTCCAGGTGCATACACAGTTGGCGGTAATGAAGCGCGCACGCTCCAGCTGTGCAATGTTCCATTCATAGTCAGTGGGCTTTTCCGGTAAAGGAACGATCACCCGCCCGCTGTAAGCGATCAGCTCTTCCTGCTGATAGGCATCCCAAATGGACTGCAGCCACAGCGGATCCGGCAGGGTATCATCATCCGTAAATGCAACAAGGGTACCGGCGGCCAGCTTCCATCCCATGTTCCGGGCGGCGGCAGGCCCGCGTTTGGTGGCAAGCGGTACATATACAATGTCCAGCAGGCCGGTATGTTTCCAGGATACCACCAGTTGTTTGGTAAGATGATCAGGACCATCGCTGATCACGATCACCTCAAAATCATCCCGCGCAAACTTTTGCCTGGCAAGGGACTTCAGGCATTCCATCAGCAGCAGCGGCCTGCAGTAAGTAGGGATCACAACAGAGATCTTCTTTTCCATAGCCATTACCATTTAGCTTTTCGAAACAAGGAAACTGCCAATTACCAATGCATCGAAGGGCGACGACCAGAAGCATTCCAGCGCATCGCGCGGGGTGCATACAATAGGTTTGCCCAAAGTGTTGAAAGAAGTATTGATCAATACAGGCACACCGGTGCGCTGTGCAAAAGCATTCAGTAAATCGTAGTAGCGCGGATGCTGCTGCCGGTTGATGGTCTGGATACGTGCGGTGCCGTCCACATGGCACACAGCCGGTATCCGCTCTTTCTTATCTTCCTTTACTTTATACACAAACAACATGAAAGGCGAATACGCTGCCTGCTCAAACCATTCCGGTGCGGCTTCCTCCATTACTACGGGCGCCACCGGCCGGAAGTCTTCCCGGTCCTTCACTTCGTTCAGCCGGGCCTGCATAGATGGAGAAATAGGAGAAGCCAGTATAGAACGGCTGCCCAGGGCTCGCGGCCCAAACTCCATCCTGCCCTGGAACCAGCCGATGATCTTATCCTGCGCCAGCAGTTCAGCTGTTTCTGCGGCCACATCCTGCATGCGGCGGTAAGGCACTTTTGCCCAGTCCAGGAATTTTGCTATTTCATCATCCCCGTAATCTGGTCCCCAATAGGCATGCTCCATACAAAAACTGCGTCCTTCTCCGGGCCGCTGCTGTGCATCTATCCACATGGCAGCGCCCAGAGCGGTGCCTGCGTCGCCTGCAGCAGGCTGTACCCAGATATTTTTGAATATCCCTGCATCGCGTATCGCAGCGTTCAGCACACAATTCAGTGCCACACCGCCGGCGAAGCAAAGATTTTCTGAGCTTGTTTCCTGCTGCAGCCATTCAGCCAGCTCCAGTACGCGCTCCTGCAGTACTACCTGCAGGGATTGCGCTATATTGAAATGATGCGCGGTAAATGCAGCACCTCTTTCGCGCGGGGGACCGAAGCGCGCAAAAAACCGTTCATTGCTGATGGTGTAATGACCATTCTCCTGCAATTGTATCATCTCACGAAAATCATTGGCAAATACCGGTTTCCCGTAAGATGCCAGGGCCATCACTTTATATTCATCTGAAGAGTGCAGGAAGCCAAGATAGCTGGTCACCTGCTCATACAACAGTCCTAATGAGTGCGGCATGTTTACCTGTGTAATGCGCTGCATATCGTTACCGGAGCCGAGACTGAAGGTGGTGGTGGCCTTCTCTCCGCGCCCGTCAATAGTCAGCACGGCCGCCTGTTCATAAGGCGAAGGAAGGAAGGCGCTGGCTGCATGGCAAAGGTGATGTTCAACAAAATGAAACCGTTCTTTATCCGGTTGGGCGCCTTTAAAACGCTGCTGCAAATGGTGTGGATAACCATCCACCAATTGGCGCGGCGCATTCACAATAGAGGAAAGGAAGAGCGGGTCCCATGGCGACATCCACTTTTCAGGCACCTTATACGCAGAAGGTTCCAGCGGCAGGGTGATGCGGTCTTTCTTTTCATCTGCATCGTTCAGCAGGATATACGGATCAAAAGAATAAGCAACACGGTCTACATCTTTCAGGTGTATGCCTGCAGTCTTTAAACAATAGTCTATTGCATGAAAGGGCAGCTCATATGCAGAGAACGGAATAGGCCTTTTGCCGTGCTTGATATGTGTGAAGCGTTCATCCTCCACTGCGGCAAGCAGCTGGCCGTCCTTTACTATACAGGCAGCAGAATCATGGAACGCGGCGTTGATGCCAAGGGTGTACATAAGCGATGGTTTTCTATCATCGTTACATAAACTGTTCCAGTATCATTGCTTGTTTAAAAGTTCAAAAGCCTGAATGTTCGGGCCTTGCCGCTCAGCCTTGAAGTGAGGAGCCTTATGGCTTCAGCACGCCGTCTCTCATCATCTGTGCAATGACCTTACCGGGGTATTCTGCCAGGAATTTTTCCAGGCTGCCGGGGTTAACGGTAGCCGTCTGCGCCGACCATAGCAGTTTCTCTGTACGTGCATCATAGAGGTTGCTTTCCACAAAATAGGTCTTATCAGCTACATAATATCCCGTATCGTACACCATGGGATACCAGTGGGCATAGTAGGCGTAGAAGCCGCGGTACCAGCCATAAGCGGGAACGGGCGCGTATTTTACGCTGCTGCGCACATACCTGGTTTCACTCTGCGTACGCAGCAGGGAGGTGGTCAGTATGGCATCTGCACCGGTTTGTTGTATCAGCTGGAGCAGCTCTTCACGGGCAGGCAGGGTTTCCAGCAAAGCGGGTGTGAATGTGTCGCTGCTCTTCAGCCCGCGCTTGTTGAACCGCTTCAGCTCTGCAGAAAGTGCGTTCTCTGTCTGCGCTCTTGCTATTGCATGCTTCGTCATCGTGGCAATAAAAATGTGGTGATAATCCTGCTTTACAGGCTGTGTTTCGGGGTTTACCCAGGAGCCGGTAATACGGGTAGCGCCGGTACAGGAAAAAAGTATAAGGCTCACCGGTAGTATTATTTTCCAGTAGATTGTCCGCTTCATGGCCGTCCTTTTTCTGAATAACACCGTGCTGATCAGAATGTTTAATGCCCCTGGACAACGCATAGCACTAAAATGCTATATATTCACATTTGCTTTTTGCTAATTTTGAAATACTAACTATTCCATATTCCTATAACCGATTATACCTATGAGAACTGCCAATTTCCGGGAGCGGATTGCCCTTGCCGCTATGCTGGCTATTACGATCCTGGCCTCCTTCCGTAATACGGATGCGGACAGCAAAGAGCGCCGGCCCCTTCCCCTGCTGCAGGGGATCAACAGCCAGGCCAGCACGATGCTGATCAGCTATAGCCAGCGCAACACCATTGACCGCCTGACCAGGATCCAGCGGGCATCAGAAGATACCTATACGGATGTACGTATACCGGTGTATAAGAACGGGCGGCTGGCCAGCACGCTGGTATCCGGCCACACAAACGGGGAGAACAGCGAGATCTTCTCTTCGTTTGAATATACCACTAACTACCCGCTGATAGACAAGATCCATTACTATACGCAGGGCCAGGTACAGGGTTATGATTCACTGGTGTACAATGCAGCAGCGCAGATCATTGCGCGCTATTTCTTCAGCCGCAATGCAGATAATACCTATGAATGCCATAATTACCAGCAATATACATGGAACGGCGAAGGCAATATTATCCGGCTGGATAACTACGGCCGGAGCCGTGGGGGGACAAATTTTGAGCCCGGATCTTCTGTTACGTACACCTACGACCAGCATCCTAATCCGCAGAAACAGGTAACAGACCTTTGTTACATTACGGATATTATGCCGGCCTTTCTTTCTGCCAACAACATCCTCACAGAGGAGATCCGGTATGCTGGTGCAGCGGGTACGCATCTTAATACCTACAGCTATGAGTACAATGCTTTGAAGTACCCGGTAAGCGTTACCGCCCACTATGGCCTGGATGGCCTTAGTGACACCACACAACTGAGCTATAAATAGAGCGTTAAAAACCTTTGAAGAAGGCAGCCAGTTTTTTGTCGCTGCCAGCCACCCATATGATATCGCCTTCCTGCAATACGGTGGTGGATTCAGGGTTCAGGATGCGTTTACCGCTTCTTTCTATGCCCAGGATCATGCCTTGTGATTGTTCACGGATGCCGGCTTCACGGATCGTTTTACCGCAAAGGGGCGCTTCTTTTTTAATCATGTAACGGCGCAGCACAATATCGTGCGCCAGCATCTGTTTTTCCTCGATGCTGCTGTCTTCCTCTTCCAGGAAGCGGTTCAGCTGCGATATCTGTTCATCTGTCCCGATGACGGTGACCATATCACCGGGATAGAGGCGTTCATCTTTACCGGGAGCGGCATACTGCTGTTTACCTCTTTTGATCAGCGCGATGTTGGCGCCGAACCTTTCCCGTATGGCCAGCTCCTGGAGGGTTTTTCCTACGGCCGGCGACATGGGCGAAATATTCATAACGGCCAGGTGTGCATCCCAGGGCGCCAGTACCTGTTTGTTGATGCCGCCTACGCGGGTTTCCCTTTCATTGAAATTGGAGAAGAACCGTTCTTCTATCTTGGTATAAAAAGCCTGCAGCTTGCGGTGGAAGATGAGCAGCAATGCCAGGATGATCACGGTTACCGTCAGGGCCACCACTACAGAAAAGAACAGGTCTACAAAGAAACCCACCAGGGAAACAGCCAGGCCTATACGTAATAAACGCAGTAACAGTAAAGGGCCTCTGTACTTCTTTTGCCGCCATATATTGGCCGAGGCCTGGTTGCTGACCCCGCGGAAGGCCAGCGCCCACAGGAAGGGCGATAACACCAGCAGGGTAACCAGCGCAGTAATGATACGGGCAGGGTTGATGTCTTCCGGCGCCTCCGTCACCATGGGCAGTACATAATAGGCTGACATCAGCACAATCGCGATAATGATCACCGAGTACAGCACCGTATTCATGAAATAAGAGCGCAGCAGCTGCTTCCAGTCGCTCACCACCGCAATGGTCTGCGTGGCGGCGCTGTAGCGGTTCAGCGTGGTCCTCCACCGGTGCGGCAGCAGGGCCGCTATCCTTACATAGGCCCGTTCTGATGAGCGGATCAGGTAGGGAGTGGTAAAGGTGGTAACGGCAGATACGGCCACTGCCACCGGGTACAGGAAATGGCTGGTTACCTTCAGCGTAAGTCCCAGCGTAGCAATGATAAAGGAGAACTCCCCTATCTGCGCCAGGCTCATACCTGCCTGCACGGCGGGTTTGAGCGGCTGACCGGCTATCAGGGCGCCGGTAGTGGTGCTGAGCAGCTTACCCAGTATAGTGATCACCGTTATAACAGCCACCGGACCAGCATACTTTACGATCATGGCAGGGTCTATCAGCATACCTACTGAAACGAAGAAGACGGCGCCAAACAGCTCTTTTACCGGTTTTACCAGGTGTTCTATCTTTTCCGCCTGCGTGGTTTCAGCCAGTATGGAGCCCATAACAAATGCGCCCAGGGCCGGGGAGAAACCCACTTCAGTTGCCAGCACCACCATCAACAGGCAAAGCCCGATGGAAGTAACCAGCAGCGTTTCCTCGTTCATGAGTTTGCGGGTGCGCTTCAGCAGGGTAGGCAGGAAGAAAATCCCCGCCACAAACCATATGATGAGAAAGAAGACCAGCTTTACCACGGAAGTCAGCATTTCGATACCGGCAAACTGCCGGCTGGCCGCCAGGGTGGATAACAATACCAGCAAAACAATGGCCACCAGGTCTTCTACCACCAGTATGCCGAACACCAGCCCGGCGAACTGCTTTCCCTTCACGCCCAGTTCATCAAAGGCGCGGATGATGATGGTGGTAGATGACACAGAAAGGATACCGCCCAGGAAGATACTATCCATGGTAGACCATCCCAGTAAACGGCCGGCGGCATAGCCCAGAAGCAGCATCATCCCCACTTCGATAACGGCCGTAATAGAAGCCGCCCCTCCTACCTTGATCAGTTTTTTGAAGCTGAACTCCAGGCCCAGGCTGAAGAGCAGGAAGATCACGCCTATTTCAGACCATGTCTGGATATTGGCCTCGTCAGAAACAGTAGGGAGAAGCGATACGTGAGGTCCCACCAGCAGTCCGGCCACAATATAGCCCAGTACCAGCGGCTGTTTCAACTGTTTGAAGATGAGTGTGGTAATGGCCGCGGCCGCCAATATCAGTGCCAGATCTGAAATAAGTGCTGGTATGTGCATGCTGTGTAGTAAAATTGGTTTAAATAGTGGATAATCAGGCGACTGCAGCCGGCTGCAATATAAACATCTGTGTATAAAAAACACAATACATCTCTCCCGTAACCCTCGCAGAAGTGTTACGGAACACGTAGCTGAAAATGATGTGAAACTTGTTTTACCTGCGGACCTTATCCAGCAGGTCGCTCAGTGCCAGCGCATCTTCGGCGCTTAAACGCGTACTCAGGTCCTGATAAAAGGCAGACAGGGGCGCCTCCAGTTCTTCCAGTAGCTGTAATCCTTTTGGTGTGATGGTGATGTCCATTTTACGGCGATTGAACTCGCAAAGCTGCCGTTTTACATATCCCTGTTTTACTAGTTTGTCGAGCAGGCGGGTAACGTCGCTGGCCTTATCCAGCAACACGTCCTTGATCTCACCGGCTGAAACCGGTTTAGGATGCCGGCCTTTTATAATGCGCAATGCGTTGAAATGCTGCGATAATATGCCGTATCGTTTGAATATCTCGGTATGTGCATCCCGTAACCAGTTGCTGGTGTAGATCAGATTTACCACGGCCTTATGAAAATTGCTGCCGAATCTACCCTGTTTGATGGCTTCTTCTATTTTCATACACCCCAAAGGTAACAAAAACAACAGACGTTGTAACGGATTAGCCCGGAGGGAGCTTTGGACCCCCTTCGTAGGTTTTTTCTCGTTAGCCCGGCGCAAAATCGTTAAATGCTGGTTAAGAATGCCATTTTCTTAACGTTCACTAGACAAAATAGTGTCTTCACCAAATGATCTGTGCCCGGTAACTGCCGGCGACTATTTTTGTAATAGGTTTTTCATAGGATATGGTTAAAAAATTAGGCGGTATTCCTACCGCCTTTTTTTATTTATTCGTTTGTGGGCTACCGTGAGTGTGTCATTCTTACCAGAAACGCACATACAGCGCGCTCAGTATCAGCAAGGTAACAACGATGAGCACCAGGGTGGAAGGCTGCAGGCGGAACATTTTGCTATCCAGCTCGAAAGCTTTGGGATTCACTTTTGGTCCGCGGAGGCTCATTAACACCATCACCAATACCGTGAAGAAGAAAGACCAGCCCATACAGATCAGGAAAGGTATCTCGTATTTACCTTTACCATTCGGGAAGGCAGTGTATAGTAAGGTCTCATTTCCAAACCATTGCGGGGCATAGTTGTTGAACACTACAGACAGTACGAAGCCGGTGATCACACCCGCTACCGCCGCAGCGCCGGTGGTACGCTTCCAGAACATGCCCAGTAAGAACATGGCAAAAACGCCCGGGCTGATAAAGCCGGTATATTTCTGGATAAAGGTAAAGCCACCCTCGCCTCCGATGCCAAGCAGGTCGTTCCAGGTAAAGAGAATGGCCAGCAGCATGGCGGCTATAATGGTAATACGCCCCACCCATACCAGTTGCTGCTCATCCGCATCTTTGCGGATATATTTTTTGTAGATATCCAGTGTAAAGATGGTGGAGATGCTGTTTGCCTTACCTGCCAGGGAGGCCACAATGGCCGCTGTTAATGCAGCCAGGGAAAGCCCTTTGAGCCCCGCAGGCAGAAAACCCAGTATGGCAGAATAGGCATTATCAGCGTTAAAATGCCCGCCCGGGGCCATTTCCTGCTGTAAAGCGCCGTTCCTGTACAGCACATAGGCGGCTATACCGGGCAGCATTACGATCACGGGCATCATCAGTTTCAGGAGGCCGGCAAACAGGATACCATTGCGGGCGGTCTGCAGATCAGCGCCCAGCGCCCTTTGCGTAATATATTGATTACAACCCCAGTAGTTCAGGTTTACGATCCACTGACCGGCGAAATACATGGTGATGCCAGGCAGCATCAGGTACTTATTGATCTGTGCCTGCGGTGCATCCTGCGAAGGTTTTTCCAGGATCATTTTGAAATGGTCCGGCGAATCCTTCATCAGGGCATTAAAGCCTGCCAGCACATCGCCGCCCAACCCGAAATGCTCGCTCACCATGCTCAGGGCCAGGTAGGTGGTGGCCAGGCCGCCAATGATCAATACCGCCACCTGTATCACATCGGTATAACCGATCACCTTCATACCGCCCAGGGTAATCAGCAACGCAAATACCGACAAGCCGATCATGATCAGGTGGAAATTGCCATTGCCTACCAGGCTGTTGATAGCCAGGGCGCCGAGGAAAAGGATGGAAGTGAGGTTCACGAAAATGTACAGGAACAGCCAGAAGATCGCCATGATCAGGCTCACCGTCTCATTGTACCTGGTTTTCAGGAACTGCGGCATGGTAAAGATCTTATTCTTCAGGTACACCGGCATAAACCACACTGCCACGATGATAAGGGCGATGGCCGCGATCCATTCATAGGCGGCTACTGCAACGCCCACTGAAAAGCCATTACCGCTCATACCGATGAACTGCTCCGCCGAAATGTTGGATGCGATCAGGGAAGCGCCAATGGCCCACCAGGTCAGTGACCCCTCTGCCAGGAAGAAGTCTTTTGTGTCTGTACGGGCTTTTTTCTTACGCCGGTAGATCCAGTATCCGTAAGAGGCCACTATCAGGAAATAGATAATAAAAATAACGTAGTCAATAAATACCAGTTTATTCATAACGTGTGATTACGGGTTTATTGAGCACTAATATATGTCTATTTGACATTTATTCAAACAAAGAGATAGGAATTTTATTTAATGATGTTTCTGGACCAAGCTGAAAATATTATCCTAAAAAGCGATGATTAAAAGGGGTTATGTAGAACATGCACTTTACAGCTGTTGTAAATGAAGAAGGTATAGGTCATCATATTACAGGTTGCACCAAATGTAATCATTTTACACCATCCGTTCTTTCCTCCCCTCCTTCCCTACCCTGAATATTCCTTCCTTCTGTGCAGGACTGAATTCCGATGATGTTACCGATGGATTTCCGCTTTTGACGACAATTTGCTTTACCAGGATATGATCCTCCTGGTAGAAAACGTATGGGCCATCATTCACAGCGCTCATGATACCCTTAAATTACGAATTAAGGGTGAATGCAAAGCCGTCCTGACTTCACATTCACCCTTTAATATCGAGTCGATAAATTATATCAGTGGGCGGATTTTAAATGCAGCGTCTCTTCCCTGAAGTAATAATCGATACCAATACCGGTATTCTTCAGGTTCTTCAGGAAGAAAGCCAGGTCATGATGTTTGTCCAGTATCCCCGTAAACGGTGAATTGGCCAGTGCCGGGTCATCAAAGACCACCGCTATGCCAAACCAACGCTCTATGACGGGCTGGAGATCTGCCAGCCTGGTATCATCAAACTGGAAAATGCCATTCATCCAGGATACGACCGCATCCTTGTCAAACTGTTGGACGGTAAACCCTGAACGCTCGGTATAGACCGCTTCCTGGCCTGGTTTCAAAACAATGGTAGAAGAACCGGAGCGGGCAGAAACCGCGCCTGTAACCAGGGAGGTACTGGTAATGCCCCGCTTGTAGGTGTTCACATTAAATTCGGTACCCAGTACCTCTATTACCGTTTCAGGCGTGCGGACAAAGAACGGTTTATCCGCATTTTTTGCCACTTTAAAGAAGCCTTCACCTTCCAGGTACACTTCACGGGTATTTTGGCGGAAAGAGAAAGGAAATTTCAATGTGGAGGTAGCATTCAGCCAGACTTCCGTACCGTCTGACAATATTACCCGGTAATCCATTTTGGGAGGAACCACCAGGGTATTATAGCCGCCGATATCTTTTCCTTTGGAGGTATACTGCAGGGTTCTGGCGCCGGCGTTCAGGGCTACTGAACCCGCACTGATATCCTGGGCAGGCATGTTATAGGGCAGCTGGATGACCTTTCCGTTGGCCATCTGCAGATGCAGCCCGTTTGCCGGCATTTCTGCGGTTGCCGTTACAGGAGATGCAGGTGATGATTCCCTTGCCTTGTTCAGCAGGAAATAAGCGCCGGCGGCGATCACCCCGGATACAGCGGCGGCGGCCAGCCACTTTTTAACGGACAAATACCTCACCGCCCGTTTCCGTCTGAGCAGCTCGTGCTCAACCTCGTTCCAGGCCGTTTCACTGTCCGCTATGTCATACCAGGCCTTTTCGTCAAAATCGTTCTGCCTGATATCGTCCCATAACCTGCTTACATCTTCATTTTCCGCCATTAGCTGCTCCAGGTACTCATCATCCGGTTTATCAATTCCACCCTTTTTCTTGCGCAGCAACAATTCATAAATACGCTCCTGAGTATATTCCATTGCTTGTTTTAGTGCCAATTAATGAATAAAGTTAATAGAAAGATTGAACAGCACTTCGAGGAAAAAATTATATTTTGATCAGATATACAATGATCAGATTGAAAAGCTGTTCTCATTGTAGAAGACCTTTCCAAAAATAGCACTAATCATTTTGACACCTCGTTAATATCTGGTTAACCAAAATGTTAACAAAGTGTTAACTCCTGAGCAGGAAGCAGTTCATCATACTCAATCTTCATCATCTGTAACAACCTCTCCTCCAGCAACATAGCGAAAGTTTCCATGTACAGGATCACATCTTCCCGCTGGTTACGCTTCAACCACCTGAAACCGCCCGGCAGGCGTTCCAGCACCTCGCGGTCCTGCAGGTACTCAATGTTGTGTATATCTGATGGCGTCAGCCCTTTTTCCATCAGGCTCGAGATCAGAAGCCCTACAGGAGCATTAGACGCAACGCAGTAGTCTTCCGCCAGTTCCGTCCACTCTCCCATACCCGTGTGGGCATAATATAAAATTTCTTCTTTACTGTACCGGGTGATCACCTGCAGCAGGTTACCACAATTGCAGGTACCATGGTTTCCCCATGCATAAGGCGCTCCATTTTTTAACCGGCGGGCAGTTTCGCGCAAAGCAGTGATCAATTCCACGTTAGGATGTGCCATAAATAATCATTTTATATAAAGTTACAAAATATGGCGGTTCAATCCGCACCTCTCCCATCCCCGGGAATTCCTCATTCCGGGCGAGTTTCAGCAATGCTTTAATTGTATAATTGACATTTATATAATAAAGCCCTACCTTAGGACCATAATTCACGTTATAATGAAAAAACTTATTTACGCCATCGGTTTGCTGTGTACTACCCTGTACGCCACCGGACAAAGCGCAGACGCTACGCTTACTATCCAGCAGAACAACTCCGGACTTACCATCAGCCGGCATATCTATGGACATTTTTCGGAACACCTGGGCAGGTGTATATACGATGGTTTCTGGGTAGATGAAAAGCTGCCCGTACAGAAAAAAGACCGTATCCGCCTTGACGTGGTCGAAGCATTGAAAAAAGTAAAGATCCCCAACCTTCGCTGGCCGGGTGGCTGCTTTGCCGATGAATACCACTGGCGCGACGGCATCGGACCACGCGAACAACGCCCTAAAATGGTAAACACCAATTGGGGCGGGGTAACGGAAGACAATAGTTTTGGTACCCACGAGTTCCTGGAACTTTGCAGCCTGCTCAACTGCGAGCCATACATCAGCGCCAACGTAGGCAGCGGCACCGTAGAGGAAATGTCCAAATGGATCGAATACCTCAACTTTAACGGTGAAAGCCCGATGGCCAAAATCAGGAAAGAGAACGGCCGCACCGAACCCTGGAATGTGCACTTCTGGGGCGTAGGCAACGAAAGCTGGGGATGCGGCGGCAACATGACCTCCGATTACTATTCGGACCAATACAAACGCTACGCCGCCTTTGCCAAGAACTACCCGGGCGCACCCCTGAAAAAGATCGCCTGCGGACCTAACACCGCAGATTATAAATGGACAGAGACCTGCATGAAGAACATCCCCCTGAACATGATGTGGGGCCTTTCACTGCATTACTATACTGTGCCCAAAACCTGGCGCGAAAAAGGATCAGCAACCTCCTTCACCGAACAGGAATACTTCACTACCATGAAGAAATGCCTGTATATGGAAGAACTGGTAAGCCGTCACAGCGCTATCATGGACCATTATGACCCGGAAAAGAAAGTAGCCCTTGCCGTGGATGAATGGGGCATCTGGACCGATGTGGAACCTGGCACCAACCCCGGCTTCCTTTACCAGCAGAACAGCCTCCGCGATGCACTGGTGGCCGCTACTACCCTCAACATCTTTAACAATCACTGCGACCGTGTACGCCTGGCCAACCTCGCCCAAACCGTGAACGTATTGCAGTCGCTCATTCTTACCCAAAAGGAAAAGATGCTGCTCACACCCACCTACCACGTATTTGACCTGTTCAAGGTACACCAGGACGCCAAATTTCTGCCCATACTGCTGAACAGTCCTGCTTACACCATGGGCAACGAACAGATACCGGCTGTAAATGCATCAGCCTCCGTAGATTCCAACAACGTGATCCACGTTTCCCTGGTCAACCTGGACGCGGCTAAAACGATCAATGTATCCGCGGTGATCAGCAACCTTCCCTGGAACAACGTAGAAGGACAAGTGCTCAGCTCCGCCAAAGTAACGGACATCAATACTTTCGAAGCCCCCAACACCGTTAAGATCACGAAATTCAACGGGGCAAAAAAGAATGGGAACAACCTCAGCGTGAGCCTGCCGCCGCACTCAGTTGTTGTGCTTCAGCTACGCTGAGATGAATGCCAATGAATATTGAATAATTAATAATCAGGGTGGCTATTGTCTAAAAGGACACCAGTACCGTTGATTATTAATTATTCATTATGATTATTAATTACGCTGTGCGCAGGCTCCTCACAGGGTTGGCTACAACCGCACGGATGGCCTGGAAGCTGTACGCCGGCTGCAGCAAACATCCACCAGCTGATGTACTTATTACGTGGATGAAATAGAGATGTTATGTACTTCTTAAGATACATAACATCTACATAACATGTACATAACATCTACATAACATCTCCGAAGCAAAGAAGAGGGTGGATGCCACCCTCTTCCTTATTTTACAGTACCTGGCCCTATTTAGCCCGGCCCTGCCTTGCTGCTGCCGTCTTTTTTGCCGCAGTCGTTTGCTGCGAACGGGTACCCGTTTTCTTTTTGTTCTTAACAATAATATCGGAGGTATCTACTCCTTTCGCTTTACGGCTCAGGTTCCTGCTGTAGTCGTTACCCATATTGGGGCCGCCCTGCTCCAGACCCTTATTGCCTATAGACCTGTCTCTCACTGGCATAACATATACATTTAAGCGGTTAAGAATGTTGTTTCCACAGTATCAGTGCCGCTAAAATGATGCCATGCCAACAGGCCGTATCAGAACAACACTACCTGCCAGCTTCTTTCAAACAGGCCGCCTGCCTGTAACTGGTTGATCCCTTCCTTTTCTGTCAGCTGTCCGCTGGCGTCTACATGATCTGCTATACCGCACCAGGGCTCTATGCATACAAAATCAGCGTCCTTTGCGGCCCAGATACCCAGGTAGGGAAAGCCTGAAAAATGAAACTCAAGCCCATGCGGGGTGGCGTCGCTTTTCAATGTTACCGCATCAGAGGCAAGGTGTTTCAGCACCAGCGCATCGGCATAAAACAGGTCCTTTTTCAGGGGCAGGCGTTGTGTATGATCCAGCAGTGGCTGTGTGCTGCGTTCAATCAATCCTTCGGCGGATAATGGCCATTTACCGGCTGTTTCCTCCCGGTTAAACTGCAGGTAGTAATCGGCATAGCTGGTGCCGGCTGCCAGGGGTACGCGGAATGCCGGGTGGCCGCCTACCGAAAAGAACATATCCTCATTGCCGGTATTACGCACGCGATAGGTAACGGTGAGCCGGTTATCATCCAGCGTATACGCTACTTCGAAATGAAAAGGAAAAGGGTATACTTTCTTTGTATCTGCATTGTCTGTAAGCAGGAAACGGATGCTATTGGCCGTTTGTTCTGCCACGGTAAATACCATGTCGCGGGCAAATCCGTGCCTGCCCAGTGTATAGGCCGTTCCGTCATAAGTGTAGCTGTTATTCTTCAAACCGCCCACCACCGGGAACAGTACCGGGCTTTTTTTTCCCCAGAAGGCCGCATCGCCGCTCCAGAGGTATTCCAGCTGGAGGTCTTTACGGGTAAGGCTTTGCAGCTCCGCTCCTTTCTCAGCGATGGTGATACTTAAACGTTCATTGGATAATTGCAACATACAAGTCGGGTTAGTTATAGCTGCAAAAATAACAATTACCCGCCACACGCCTGCTACTTCCATACAATGGTGGCCACCGCGTTCCCTTCCAGTGAATACTGGTATTGCCGGTCGCCCTCCCTGACCGTAAAGCTGCGGGCATTCCCATCCTTGTTCAGCACTACCAGTACGCGGGTGGCATCGCTGTTCAGGAAAGCGGCACAGTCAAGATTACCGCCGCTACCGCTAAGCGATATACGAAAAGCGCCGGGCCGTATAAACCTGGACATATGGCCGATTGCATAGTACTCCACATTACGGGTAACAGCGCCATCGCTGCCAATGGTCACCACGCCCCTGCAGTCTTTACAGCCGCCATTCTGCGGGCCATGATGATCATCCAGGGCCAGGTTCCAGAGCAGCGCGTTGCGCGACCAGTTATTAACGCTGCCAATGAATATATTGGCCATGTTCCATTCCAGGTTATCGGCAAACTGCTGTGCCCAGGCGCCGCCGGATACTTCCGTAAAGTACAGCGCTTTATCCGGATGCTGTGCATGTACCTGCGTCATGGCCGTTACCTCTCCTGCATAAGCATGAAAAGCGGCGCCGGTTACATATTGCCGGGCAGCCGTATCATTCAGTATGGTGATGGGATACTGCGGCACATCCCAGTTATGATCGTAGATGACAATGGCTGTATTCAGCTGGTGCTGCCTGAATGCAGGCCCCAGGTGCTCCCTGATGAAGGCGGCCTGTTCTGCGGCCTCCATCCGCATAGACGGATAAGCAGCCTCGTACAGCGGTTCATTCTGGGGCGTAACAGCATCTATGCGGATGCCTTCCTGCCGGTAAGCCTGTATGTACTTAACAAAGTAGCCGGCATAAGCCCCGTACCACTCCGGTTTGAGCCTGCCGCCCGCCAGCCTGCCATTGTCTTTCATCCAGGCGGGCGCGCTCCACGGACTGCCCATTATTTTCAAATCCGGTGCAATGGCCCTGATGGCTTGTAATACCGGCACGATATCTTCTTTATCCTTTACGATGGAGAAATTTGCCAGGCTGGGGTCTGTCTGCCCCGGGGGCATGTCGTCATAGGTAAAATCTTCCAGCGAAAAATCAGAAGCGCCCATGGTAAGACGAAGGTAGCTGATACCAATACCCTGCCCGGGGTCAAAAAGCTCCTGTAAGAGCTGGCTGCGTTGTGTATTGTTCAGCTGCCGGTGAATGAGGTAGGCAGACGAACCGGTGAGGGCGGCGCCAAAACCTTCTATCTCCTGCAGCGGTTTTGAAGCATCAATCGTGATGAGGGTTGTACCGGCGGCAGCGCCTGTTTTGATATCGATATCTGTTCCCTGCTGCAGCAGTTTTGACTGCGTACCATTGGTAACCCATACCTGCGCTTTACCCACTACCCTTACTGAATCGCCGGAAGGCGTACCCGATTCCGTATAACGGCCTTTCGCACAGCCGGTCACAAGCAGGGCTGCCGTTAACAATAGAACAGTGTATCTCATAAAAAAGTTTGAGGTTTGAAGTTTGAAGTTTGAGGTTTGAAGTTTGGGGTTAGTTGGAAGTGGAAGGTCCAGTACAAGCGTCCCGGACTGGCAGACCTGCTAACCAACCTCAAACTTCAAACATTAAACCTCAAACTTTAATTGTATCCCGGGTTCTGATCCAGTTGTTTATTCCTGTCCCGTTCCTGTTGCGGAATGGGCAGCAGTTCTTTTGTGGGTGTCATGTTATAATTTACCCGCTGGCCGGTACGCAGGTCTATTTCCTGCAGGGCATTCATCACTGCTTCTGCACGGCCATAACGGCGAAGATCATCCCAGCGGTGGCCTTCCTGCGCCAGTTCCAGGCGGCGTTCGTTTTCGATGGCGCGCTGCATGGCCTCTTTAGTGGCAGCAGTGGCAGGCGGTAAGGTAACCCGCTTGCGGATGTTGTTCAGCTCTGCGGCGGCTTCACCCAGGCGGCCCAGTTCATTGAGTGCTTCTGCTTTTAACAGGATGATATCACCAAGGCGGAGGATATACTGGCGGTTGGTACTTGCCCAGCCGTTGGCGCTTTTCCATTTGTAGGCAAAGGGTACGCTGCCGCCGCCTATTGCCCAGTATTCATCTGTCCAGGTAACGTTCTCGAAAAGAATGCTGGCATTCTTGCGGATCACATCATTCTCCGCATCAAAGGCGTTCACCAGGTCTTTGGAAGGCGTGACGAATTTCCTCCAGGAGTCGCCGGAAAGGGATGGCGGCAGCAGCAGCTGCGGCCCCCAGTTGGCTTCTGCCCCACCGGTGAACTGCACTTCCATGATAGACTCTTCATTGTTGTAATGGCTGCCATCAAACAGGAAATTAAAATTGATGAGATGATAGCCGGCCGGGCTGTTGATCACGGCATTGCAATATTCCAGCACCTTGGTATAGTCGCGGTTGGGCTGTTGTGCATATACCTTAGCCAGCAGCGCGTTTACGGCGCCTTTGGTGGCGCGGGCCTTGTTCACACTGGCATCGCCGGGGTAAGTATCCGGCAGGCGGCTCAGCGCAAAATCAAGGTCCTGGATGATCTGAGCATACACCTCCGCTTCGCTGGCGCGCGGCCGGTTGGTCTGTGCAGGATCAGCAGACGTAACGGGCTCCAGTACCAGGGGCACGCCACCCCATAGCTTTACCAGCTGGAAGTAGTGATAGGCGCGGAGGAAAGAGGCCTCTCCCAGTATCTGCTCCCTGCGGTCGTTCAGCTGTGGATCTTCGATGCCCGGCACTTTGGAGAGGATGATGTTCACCCGGGCAATGCCGCTGTACAACTGGCTCCAGTTGTTGAACAGGCGGCTGTTCACCGGTGTAATGTTCAGCAGGTCTACTGCAAAGAGCTCGGGATTATCGCCCCCGGCGTAGTAATTATCAGACAATACATCGCTGAAGTTGATGTTGTCCCAGATATAGTATTCCTGGTGAAAAGCATCATATGCTCCTGTCAGCGCGGCTTCTGCGTCAGCGGCAGACCTGTAGGCATTTTCCGTGGTGGCATCAGAGATGGGCTCAACGTCCACAAACTTGTTGCAGGCGGCCAGGCCCAATGCCAGTGTGCATATTAAAAGATATCTTGTTTGCATGGTAGTAAGCATTAGAATGTAACATTTAACCCAAAGATCAGGTTACGTGTTTGCGGATAGGTACCGAAGTCTATTCCCTGGGAAATATTGGCGTCTGCCGCATTGGTGGTATTGCCCTGGTAGTTCACTTCAGGATCAAAACCGGTGTAGTCTGTAATGGTGAACAGGTTTTCACCGGTTACGTATACACGCAGCCCTTTCAGTTTGATCCTGTTCAGCACGGTGACAGGCAGGTCATAACTGAGCGTGGCAGATTTAACGCGCATGAAAGAACCGTTTTCCACGTAACGGGTAGAGATCAGCGAGTTTTTGGAATCATTGGGTGTTGCTCTTGGTATATCCGTGATCTGGCCCGGTGTTTTCCAACGGTTCAGCACAACGGTGGTCTGGTTCCGCGGGTCCATCATCGATTCAGTTTCTATGCGGGAGGCATTGAACATGTCGTTTCCCTGTGAGCCCTGCAGGAATACGCTCAGACGGAGGTTTTTATAGCCGAAATTATTGGTGATGCCGTAAATGAAGTCCGGGTTGGGATTGCCAATGATCACGCGGTCTTCTGCCGCAGGCTCAAATACCTTTTCTCCCTTGCTGTTAAGGTACCAGAGGTCGCCTGTCTGCGGGTCTACCCCGGCCGCCCTGTAACCATAGAACACGCCCAGTGGCTCTCCTTCTCTGGTGAGGCTGATATTACCGCGGGTGGATACCGAAGCGCTGAATATATCCTGCTGCTCAATGTTGATCACTTTATTGCGGTTAACAGATACGTTCAGATCTGTTGACCATTCAAAATCCCCTGTAAAGTTTTTGGAGCTTACCAGGAATTCCAGGCCTTTATTGCGCACTTTACCTACGTTCTGCGTAGAGATGTCAAAACCGGTTGATTTAGGCACCGGTACATCCAGCAGCAGGTCGTTTGTATTCTTCTGGTACGCGTCTATACTAACGGTTAAACGGGAATCCAGCACCGTAAGGTCCAGACCAATGTTATATTGTTCTGTTGATTCCCATTTCAGGTTCCTGTTCTCGAAAGAGGTAGGCGTAGTACCGGGCAGTATCGCTCCGCCGATGGGATAGTTACTACCGGGCCCCACACGGCCCGACCAGGGATAACGGTTGCTGGACAGCTGATCATTCCCTACTTTACCCCAGCCTGCGCGCAGCTTCAGGTCATTGATGGCGGTTACATCCTGCATGAAAGGCTCCTGCGAAACACGCCAGCCGATGGAAGCGGAGGGGAAATATCCCCAGCGGTGATCGGGCCCGAAGATGGAGGAAGCATCTGCCCGGAAATTGGCCGTCAGTAAGTACTTATCCGCATAGCTGTAGTTGATCCTCCCCAGGAAGGAAGCGTTCTTCTTTTCAGATTTGGTGTTCTCTGCCACCTGGAAGGTAGATCCTGCATTGGTGGTTGGGATACCGCTGCTGGAAAAACCCGTCTTTTCGATCCTTGCGCTCTCCCATTTGGTGCTTTGCGCTACCACACCTCCCAATGCCCCCACATTGTGCTTGCCGAACACTTTGTTGTAGGACAGGGTATTTTCTGCGATCCAGTAATTGATCAGGTCTGTATTGTTCTGACCAATGCCTCCCCTTGCGCGGCCGTAACTGGTGCGGAAAGGATCCACGAAGTAATCGTACACGGAATTATTATAATCGATACCGAAATTGCTCCTGAATTTCAGTTCGGGCGTCAGCTGTATTTCGCCGTAAATATTGCCCAGCAGGCGTTGTTGTTTATAGCCTCTCTCGGCGCCATCGGTACTGGCCACCGGGTTTTCCCAGTCCTGGAAGGGGTTGCTGGTAAAGGTACCATTGTCATTGTAAATGCCGATCACCGGCGGGGTAGCCAGGGCGCCCAGCAATACACCGCCCCTGTCTACTCCAATGTTATCGGTTACGTCTACATCATGCCAGCGGCTATACGCCACGTTGGTGCCCATGGTCAGCCAGTTGTTCAGCTGTTGCTCCAGGTTCACCTTGAAATTAAAGCGGTTCATCGTGGCAGAGCGCACTGCGCCGTTCTGTTGCACCCAGCCGCCGGAAAGGTAGTAAGTGGTTTTATCATTCTTACCGGACACGGATAACTGGTAGTTCTGGGAAGTGCCTTTGCGGAAGATCTCATCCTGCCAGTTGGTGTTCTTGTTATACCTGTTCCAGTCGGTAATGTTGCCCATTTCGGTCATCAGTTCGCGGTACTGGGCGCCATTCAGCACGTCCAGTCTTCTCCATACGGACTGATAACCGCCATAGGCATTGAACTCGAAGCGGGGCGGACCGGTTTTACCTTTGCGGGTGGTGATCAGCACCACGCCGTTGGCGCCGGAGGCTCCATAGATAGCGGCGGAAGAAGCGTCTTTCAATACGGAAATGCTCTCAATATCCGCCGGGTTTACGGAACGGGTATCGGTGGTGGGCACTCCGTCTATTACATACAATGGGTCGCTGCTGGCCGTAATGGAGCTGGTACCCCTGATACGGATGCTGAAACCTGCGGAAGGTTTACCTGAGGGCGCCAGTACCTGTACACCGGGGGCTTTACCCTGGAGCACGGCGCCCAGCTGTGTATTGGGGCGGGATGCAAACTCCTTTTCTCCTACTACAGACACGGCCCCGGTAATATCTTTCTTGCGCTGGGAACCGTAACCTATTACCACCACTTCACTCAGCTGCCGGTTTTGGTCCTGCAGAACCAGGTTTATCACACTGCGGCTGCCTACGGGTGTTTCCTGTGTGGCATAGCCCAGGAAGGAAAACACCAATACGTCCTGCGCGCCCGCCTGGATGGAGTAAGTGCCATCCGGCTTTGTAGTGGTTCCGCGGGTGGTGTTCTTCACCGCCACGGAAACCCCTGGCAAAGGGTTGCCCTGGTTGTCTTTAACTGATCCACTGACGGAAACGTCCTGCGCCCCGGTAACACCCACCAGGAGAAGCAGAACGGCCATTAAAAGTGTAGCCTTCTTTTGCATATGATTTGCATAAATAGTGATAGGATAAAATGCTTATAATCTGTTTTGGTCTCTACTCATAACATGGACAACGCGGAAAGCAATAACGATACCCTAAAGTTATTTCAAAAAGCTGCGCCAAACAAAAATTATTTGCCGTAACTTGTTGATATTTAAATACTTGCAATCGATTTGATACGCTTCAACACCGTGAGGAACAGCCGCCCGACCTGCCTGATAATCAAGGGGCTGGCAGCACCGTTTGGGCATGACGGCGGTGAAAACTGATACGGATAGCTACCTGTTGAAAAATGATCAATCGTATTCCATGACGAGTTTGCTCCAGCCTTTTTCGTCTGACTGGCGGAGGGATCTTTTGCGGTCTTCCATTACTTTCCTGATACGGCTGCTGTAAGACCAGCAGGTGCTTTGACGGATATGAAGGATCTCAGACAGTTTATGGGAAGATATTTTCCCTTTGGTGGAATACACCAGGAAGATCATGTAAAAGGCCTTATTGATGTCTATACGGGTGTTCTGTAAGATGGTATTGGCGGTTACGGACTCCTCATAACCACATTTGGCGCAGCGCCGGCTATATAACAGGTGACCATGGAAGTAATGGTCATGCCCGCATTTACGGCAGTGATAACCCTGGCTCCATTTCAACTCCGACAGGAAGCGGAAACAGCTTTCCTTATCGGGATAGATCCTGCTGAACTCTTCAAAATCTACCGGGGCAGACAACACCCGGGCGCGCGATACTTTCTCGACGTTGTTCTGCAGCTGGCGGTTATCCTGTTCCAGCAGCGCATTCATGCGGGAGATCTCTGCTGCCTGCGCACGTAGCAGCAGGTTGGCTTTCTGCAACTCTTCATTTTGTTGGGCAATGAGTTCAGACTTTTCAGACAGTTCATGGGTGCGTGCTGCTACCTGGCTTTCCAGCTCGCGATTCAGCACATCCTTGAGGTGGGCGTTTTCGCTCATCTGCCGGATGATCTGGCGCTGGGCTTTATCCTTCTTCCGCTTCAGGAGGCGCAGCTTATCCCCGATGGCGAATGAGAGGAAGAACATTTCCAGGATAAAACAGAAACTCAGGCTGTAGTAGCTGACCACGCCAAAGTTCAGCCGGTCGTACCCCAGCATGATAAAGAACTTCAGCATAAAGCCAACAAAGAGGAAACTATAAGCCAGCACAAAGAAGCGGGCGGGCCGGTATCCCCGCAGCCAGATATAGATACCGGTATAAAAGGCTACCGCCAGGGGGATCATCTCGATGAACTTATAGTTGAACCAGGAGCGGTTGAACAGCAAGGCGGCCGCAAAGAAGAGGAGGCGGACAGCAATAATACCCAGTATCAGCTTATCCAGCAGGGGTGCGCGGGACCTTACGTACAGCAGCTTTCGGGTGAACAGCAGGGCAAAAATACTCATCCCGCACAGGGGCAGTGCAAAGGCGTACTGGTTCCAGTGGGGTGCGCCGGGCCAGAGATACTGGTAGGCAATACCATCCGTACAGGCCTCATACAGGGCCACGCTCAGGTTGTACAGCACATAATAAACGTATTGCACCTGCCGTACCGCCAGGAACATGATGAGGTTATAAAAGCTGAAGATGAGGATCATGCCGTAGAAGATGCCGAAAGAAAAATATTCGTTCAGGGCATAGCCAATGAATTTATTGACGGAGCGCAGCACAATGATCACATCTGCGATCTGGGCAGAGCGGATCCTGAAGTAATACAGCTGTTCGCCGGGCCGGCTGTTGTCCAGCTCCAGCTCAAAGTTCTTGTGGCGGAACAGCCTTTGTCCGAAATGGTAGCTGTCGCCCAGCTGACGCGCCTGGTAATGGCCATTGCTACCGGGCATATAGGCCGTGATCTCGTCTATGGTCTGATCAAAGTATTCAAGTATGAAATGTTTCTTTACGGAAGGATCGTGCCTGATCCTGATACGGTACCAGTATACGGCGCCCAGGCGGTGGTTCTGCGGTGTGCTCTGAGCGCTGGGCCTGAAGAGATGGGCGGCGGCAGGGCTTTGCAGCTGTGTGATGGTGAACTGGCCTGCAGGGTCTTCCAGGTATTCTATTTCACCATAGGTAAAGATGTGCTGATCCAGTCCTTCAGCAATTGTAACGGGCTGTTGTGCCCGTACGTGGAATGCGGTGATCACCAGCAGGAAGATTAATAAGATCCTGGCCCCCATATCCAAATTTAACTAAAAGCGGCCAGGAAACCCGGTGTTATTCCACTTTCCGCAGGTAGTAGGTATCCACCTCTTTCTTATCGGCGTCCAGCTCGTAGAGGCGGTTACCTTTTACCTTGTAATAGGCGGGGCCGTCGCCATCTGCCCTGATCAGGGTATAGATCGTGTCTTTGCCGCGGCGAACCGTCCACATCCCCTCATCGTTAAAGGTATTGTTATTGTCCTTACATCGTTGCATCAGCTGATAGCTGCCCGTATCGGATCCTTCCTTATGTATAAAGCTGAGTCTCACTTCTATATTTTCACAGGTAACCGCATGGATAGTGCCCTGCCATTGCTCTGCCAGGGTCAGGGTATCTGCGCCGGGTGTGCTGTGCTGCGTTTCACATTGCTTTGCGTTACATGCCCACAGGAATAACAAACTGCCAAGGGCCGGAAGCCATTTCATATACTACACTTTCCACAAAGCTACTGAATTACTGATCATCAAAGCGTTATCATCGCTTTAATGACCCCGTTGGCCGGGTTGAGCCAATGCCCGAATTCATCTTTTACCTGGTCAAAATGCACCCGGTGGGTAATATAGGTAGCCGGCTGCACCCATCCCTTTTTCATAGCGCTGATCACATGTTCAAAATCCTGGCGGGTGGCGTTGCGGCTGCTCATCAAAGTAGCTTCCCTTTTGTGGAATTCAGGATGGGAAAAACTGATCTCTTTCTTCTGCAATCCTACCAGTACGTACCTGGCGCCATGGGCCATGTATTGAAATGCATGGATGATGGCCTGCTGGCTGCCGGTAGCATCTATTACTACGGTGGGCATTTCGCCACTGGTGATCTGCAGCAATTGTGCGTTAACGTCACTGTCGCCCGCATTTACGGTATGCGCTACCTGCAGCTGCGTTTTGCAGAAGGACAGGCGGCGTGCATTGATGTCCATCGCAATCACATTACCGCCGGCAATACGGGCAAACTCCATGATGCCGAGCCCGATGGGCCCGGCTCCTATTACCAGTACAAACTCACCCGGCTGTACGCCCGCACGGCGAACGCCATGGGCGCCGATTGCCAGGGGCTCTACCAGTGCCAGTTCGTCAAAAGAAAGGCCCTGTCCGTGCACCAGCGAGGCGCTGGGTACAGACAGGTATTCTGCCATGCCGCCATCCACATGCACGCCGCATACTTTAAGGCTGGTGCAGCAATTAGGTTTGCCGGACCGGCAGGCAATACAGTGGCCGCAATTGAAATAGGGAATGAAAGTAAGGGCTTCGCCTTTCTCAAAACCAGGCGCAGCATCCGCATCGAGCAGCTCTCCCGCCAGTTCATGCCCCAGGATACGGGGATACTCAAAATACGGCTGGGTGCCTTCAAAAGCATGGAGGTCTGTACCGCATACACCAATGCGGTTGATCCTGATGATGGCATGGCCCGGTGTCAATACCGGTTTTTCCTTTTCAGCGTAGGCAAACTGGCCGGGTGTGGTGCAGACAAGCGTTTTCACAATATGGAATATTTGATGGTTTGAAGGTTTGCGCGTTTGAAAGTTTGAAGGTGGCCTGGCAGCGTTGGGAAACTTCAGAGATTCTAAGCGCAAACATTTAAATGTAATTATAACACTTATTTAGGTAAAATAGTATCAGCAACGAATAGAAATTGTTTGTTACTTAGTAGGGAGTACACCCTTAACGGGTATACGGAAACCTTCAACCATCATCTAAATCAACACTAGCATGCAAAGAGATCTGCTGCTGGTACTCAGTAGCGCCTGCTTACTGGCATCAGCTCCTGTTTCCCTGGCCCAGAAAAAGAACGTCCAGGTATTAAAACAAACGGTCATCAGCAATTTGCAGTCCGGGTACGATCAGTACAGACAAACTGCCCTGCAGATCTGGAACTATGCCGAAGTAGGCTACAAGGAATACAAGAGCACGGCCCTGCTGCAGCAGACCTTAAAAGACAATGGCTTTAGCGTAGACACGGGCGTGGCAGAAATACCCACGGCCTTTGTTGCCACTTACGGGAGCGGAAAACCCGTGATCGGGATACTGGCTGAATTTGATGCGCTGCCCGGGCTCTCACAGGAGGCCGTACCTGAGCGCAAACCTATTGCGGGCAAGGCTGCCGGTCATGCCTGCGGGCATCATCTTTTTGGAGTAGCCGCTGTGGCGGCGGGTATTGAGCTCAAAAAACTGATAGCAAACGGCCAGCTGAAAGGCACCGTAAAAGTATATGGCTGCCCGGCAGAAGAAGGCGGCTCCGGCAAAGTGTATATGGTGCGCGCGGGTCTTTTCAACGATGTGGATGCCGTGATACACTGGCATCCGGGCGACCGTAACGCCGTTAGTCTGGGCCGTTCTATGGCCAATATCAGCGCCAAGTTCCGCTTTACAGGATTATCTGCCCACGCAGCCGCCGCGCCGGAAAAAGGGCGTTCTGCACTGGATGGCGTGGAAGCGATGGACTACATGGTGAACATGATGCGCGAACACATTCCATCTTCCACCCGCATTCACTATGTGATCACCAATGGCGGTAAAGCGCCCAACGTAGTGCCAGATTTTGCAGAAGTGTATTATTATGTACGTAACCGTGACCGTGAAGTAGTACGTGATGTTTTTGAACGGGTGGTGAATGCAGCCAAAGGCGCTGCACTCGGCACCGGCACAAAAGTAGACTATGAAATAACAGGGGGGGTATACGATATGCTGCCCAACCGGACACTGGCCGAAGCCATGTACAGGAACCTGCAGCAGGTAGGCGGCGTGGCTTATACACCGGCAGAAATTGAATTCGGTAAAAAGATACAATCCTCTTTTGCCTACAATGCGCCCGACATCGGCAAAGCCAACACCGTAGATACCCTGCGGCCCGACCGCGATGGCGACGGCGGCGCTTCTACAGACGTTGCCGATGTAAGCTGGACCGTGCCCACCATTGGACTGGGCGCCGCCACTTGGGTACCCGGCACACCCGCCCACAGCTGGCAGGCAGTCGCCAGCGGCGGTACCGACATCGGCGCCAAAGGTATGATGGTAGCCGCCAAAACACTGGCGCTGACAGGGATAGACCTCTTCACCAACCCGGTGCTTATACAACAGGCCACCGAAGAATTCAACAAGGCAAAAGGACCCGGCTTCCAGTATAAAGCCCTGCTGGGCGACAGAAAGCCCGCCCTGAACTACCGTTCAGAATAATACCGGTTCCCAACCTTATTCTGGAATTTGGTATTTGGAATTTGGTATTTAGAATTTGGTATTTAGAATTTGGTATTTGGATTCTGGAATTTGAATTTCGTATATTTAATCAAAATCACGTTAATGCAAAGCAGAAGGTCTTTTATTCAACAGGCAGCGCTTGTTGCTGCAGGATTGGCCATTCAACCCACCCGCATACTCGCCGGCGGAAAACCCACAGCAATTCCGGGTAAACTGGGCATCCAGTTATATACCCTTCGTGATGAGCTGAGCAAAGATGTTAAAGGAACCATTGCTAAAGTAGCCAAGGCAGGTTATCAACAGGTAGAAACCTTTTTTAACTACCAGGGCGCCAACTCTGATTTCTGGGGATTGAGCACTCCCGAATTTAAAGCGTTACTTAAACAGCATCACCTTACAACACCCAGCGGGCATTACCAGTTGAGCGACTACCTTACAAAGGGGAATGGAGATGACAGCGCACTGAAAGCACAGCTGGATATTGCAGCAGGCGCAGGACAGGAATATTTTGTGGTGCCGATCCCACCCCACTATCTCTGGGATAAATATCCCGTTCCGGTTGATGACTACAAATTTATAGCCGCACAGCTGAACAAAGCCGGTGAACTGGCTAAACAGTCAAACCTGAAAGTGGGTTATCATAACCACTTCTGGGAATTCAGGAAGCTGCCTGACGGAAAGGATACCGCTTACGATATCCTGCTGCAGGAAACCGATCCATCACTGGTATTCTTTGAGCTGGACCTGTTCTGGGCAGAAAAGGCAGGACATTCTCCCGCCAGCCTGTTCAAAAAAGCGCCCGGCCGTTTCCCGATGTGGCATGTGAAAGACATGGATAAAAATGCTTCCAATCCTGTGCCAGACACAGAAGCCGTACGCATCCAGGATATTGAAGGCGATATTAAGTTTGCCGAAGTAGGTACCGGGAGCATTGATTTCAAGCAGATCTTTACGAATGCATCTGCCGCAGGCGTAAAATATCTCTTTGTTGAACAGGACAAGATCACAATAGATCCTTTTGAAAGCATTGCCAAAAGTGCGGCATATGTGAAAAAGCACCTGATGAAATAAATTACTGTTTAATTGTCAGCCGTTAGTGAGCCGCCCACCATTGCGCCATCACTAACGGCTAACAGCTAAGCGCCGGCAGCTGATTATTACTCCCCTCTCCTCTTTTATTTCAGATAATTTTACAAAGTATTTTGATAACTGGTATTTTGGGTGCCTCACGGCTGAGGGCAGGTTCCATTCGTGTGTACTTCAGCGGTAGCAACCTGTGGCCGGGCGAAGAGCATCAGGACTATTGGCAGATCAAAACCTGGAGCCTGATCCGGTTATTAATACTACTTTAAATAACCATTTAAAACACTTTACATGAAACGGTTATCAAACTATGCTTTACTGCTGTTGTTAGTGCTGACAGCCGGCAGCGCCACCGCTCAGGGACAGGCCGCTACCACCACGGGACCCGAAAAAGGATCGCTGCTGATAGCAGGCGGCGGTAAACTGGGCGCTGATATCTGGGCCAGGTTTATTGAACTGGCAGGCGGCGCCAGCGCCAATATCGTAGTGATCCCAACGGCAGGAGAAGATTCTGCCATTAATGCGGGCAGGTCTTTTGAAAAAGAGCTGCTGCAGAACCTGGGTGTACAGCAGGTAACGGTACTGCACACACGCGATCCTAAAGTGGCAAATACTGCGGAGTTTACAGCGCCGCTGAAAAAAGCCACGGGTATCTGGTTCAGCGGAGGCAGACAGTGGAAGATTGCGGATGCCTACCTGCATACATTGGCTGAAAAGGAATTCAAGGCTGTTCTGCAACGTGGCGGAGTGATAGGCGGCACCTCAGCCGGCGCTACCATCCAGGGCTCCTTCCTCCTGAGAGGAGATACCAAAGGCAACGGTATACTGGAAGGCGATCACCTGCAGGGACTCGACCTGATACACAAGGTGGCGATCGATCAGCATATCTTACGCAGGAACCGGCAGTTTGACCTGGTGGGCGTAATCAAAAAACACCCCGAGCTGCTGGGCATTGGTATAGACGAGAACACAGCGATCGTAGTGCAGAAAAATATCTTTGAAGTGATCGGGAGCTCATATGTAGCCATCTATGATATTAATCAGATCAACGGCAACGGAAAAAGCCCTACGGGAGAATATGCAACAGGCGGGCCTTTTTACTTCCTGGGAAAAGGCCAAAAGTTTGACCTGCAGCAAAGGAAGGTGATACCCGCTACCAGGCCGGCAGCAGCGCCGCTGAAGCTGGGCAACTAACGCCTGGTTTCCAGCCGCAGCACCACATGACGGATATTCTTACGGTCAGCGGTGTAGGTGATATGTATCAGTCCGTCCGGCGACTGAATAATGGCCGGATAACTGTACTCACCTTTGGGCTGGTCTTCCAGCGTGTACACATCTTTCCAGTGGCGGCCGTCTGCAGACGCCGCCACTTTTAATTTACTCCGGCCTTGCCACCATTCCCTGCCGGCTGGCAGCGGATTATATACCAGCAGCTGCACGCCGTTCTGCAAGGTAACAGCATCGGTGCCTGAATTGGGATTGGGCAACGTAGTTTTAGTCAGGGGACTCCAGGTGAGGCCATTATCTTCCGACCAGCTTTGTACGATGTATTGCTGGCGGCTTCTGCACAGCAACTGTAATTTATTACCGGGGTATTGCAGAATACTGGGCTGTATAACACCAAAAGTATCGCAGTTGATGGGGATGTATTGCCAGTTCCGTCCATCAGCATCTGACTTTTCCAGGTGGATCTGCCAGGTCTTCTCATCTTTACTTTCCGTACTGGAGGGATACAGTATGTCTCCGCCGGGGAGTTGAACAGGTTTGTTCTTGATAGGGCCCAGCAGGCTGTCGGGCAACCGTTCTGCTTTGCTCCAGTGCCTGCCGTCATCACCGGATGTCATCATCATGCCCCACCAGTGGCGGGGCGTTTTACCAACTTTATAGAAAAGGAACAATTTACCGGCCCGGTTGCGGAACAATACCGGGTTCCAGCAGGGATAACGCAGGGAATCATTTATAACGCCGTCTGCTACACGCTGCGGTGCGCTCCAGCTGCCTTTATCGTAAACAGCCGTCCAGATACATACATCGGGGTGGCTTTCCCGTGTACCGCCAAACCAGGCAGCCATGAGGCGTTTGCCGGGCAGCGCTGTGATGGTGGAAGCATGACAGGCGGCAAAAGGCGGCTGCCGCATGATGAGCGCATTTTTCAGCAGCACTAACTGCTGCGCCTGTACGGTGCTGAAGGTAAATGAGAAAAAGACAATGCTAGCAAGTAGTGATCCCGGTTTCCGCTTCATGATAAAAGTTGCTCGTTATCCTTCAAATGTACGCCGGATAATTGCAGGCGCAAAGCTTCGCTGAGCAGGTAGAAGGCTTTTTCTGCCGCGGCCTTGTAAGGCAAGCCTTCGGGACGGATGTTGGAGATGCAGTTACGGGCTTCATCTGTGAGCCCTGGTTTAGGCTGAAAGGTAAGGTAAATGCCAAGGCTGTCCGGAGAGCTGAGACCGGGCCTTTCGCCAATGAACACCAGCACCGCTTTGGCCCGCAGCAGTGCGCCTGCTTCGTCGCCTACCGCAACCCTGCCCTGCTGCACAATACATACCGGCGCCAACGCAATACCTGCTTTGCTGAGCATGGGCAGCAGCTGTTGCAGCAGCGGCACTGCATGCCGGTTCACGGCAGTAGCAGAGAGTCCATCTGCTATTACAATGACCACCTCATTTCCCGTGCCGCCAATGGCGGATAAGGCGGCAGCAGATACCTCGTCCAGCCTCCTGCCTTTATCCGGCCGTTGCAGGTATTCATGCCGGTCTGCCGCACGGCTATGCAAAACCTGTACAGGTACCTGTAAGGCAAGCAACTGCTCCTGCAGGCCCGCTATGTCCGCCAGTGAATATACGGCATCGCGCGCATGGGCGTGGGCAAGGCGGAAACGCAGCACCTCATCCATCGGAACGGAGGTACCGGTACGGCCCAGTGCAATGCGGGCAGGCGTAAAAGCACGCAGTTTTAACCAGGGATCTTTCATGGAATCCGGGTTGGGAGTTTGATGTTTGAGGTTTGAGGTTCGTTAAAGGTTAGATGTTCGGGAACGGTATCCTGCTATCGCATACCTGTTCTGAACCCGTAACGTCAAACGAACCTCAAACCTCAAACTAACTTTAACAATTTATGTGACGCTTGTATCTGCAGTTGATTTCCGGCTTCGTCCATAATCCCCTGTTTCAGCAGCCATTGTTCAAACTCGGGTGCGGGACGCAAGTCCAGTACCTTGCGGAGGTAAAGGGCATCATGGAAGGAGGTGGACTGATAGTTCAGCATAATATCATCCGCTCCCGGTACACCCATGATGTAATTGCATCCTGCCACGCCGAGCAGGGTAAGCAGGTTGTCCATATCATCCTGATCGGCTTCGGCGTGGTTGGTATAACATACATCCACTCCCATGGGCAACCCCATTAGCTTGCCGCAGCAATGATCTTCCAGCGCCGCACGGATGATCTGTTTCCCATCAAAAAGGTATTCTGGTCCAATAAAGCCTACTACCGTGTTCACCAGCAGGGGGTTGAAATGACGGGCCACTGCATAAGCCCTTACTTCACAGGTTTGCTGGTCCAGTCCTTCATGCGCATTGGCAGAAAGCGAACTGCCCTGCCCTGTTTCAAAATACATCACGTTGTTGCCGCAGGTGCCGCGCTGCAATGACAGTGCCGCGTCATAGGCCTCCTGCAGCATGGAAAGGTGAATACCGAAACTGGCGTTGGTCTTTTCCGTACCGCCAATAGACTGGAATACCAGGTCTACCGGCGCCTGCGGCATGATCTGTAAAGCCGTGGTAACATGGCACAGCACACAGGACTGGGTAGGAATATCGAACTGCTGCCGCAGCTGGTCCAGCATATTGAGCAGGCCTACTACAACAGCCGGGCTATCGGTGGCAGGATTGATGCCTATTACGGCATCCCCGCTGCCATACAGCAGGCCGTCTACTATACTGGCGGCAATGCCGCGTGGATCATCTGTAGTGTGATTGGGCTGCAGGCGGGTGGAGAAGCGGCCCTTCAGTCCAAGTGTATTCCTGAAACGGGTCACTACCTGGCATTTGCGCGCTACGCTGATCAGGTCCTGGTTGCGCATCAGCTTTGATACGGCAGCGGTCATTTCAGGAGTAATGCCGGGCGACAGTTGCTGTAAGGCGAGGGTATCTGCTTCATCGCTCAGCAGCCAGTCGCGCCACTCACCTACCGTCATGTGCCGTATGGGTGCAAAGGCAGCGGCATCATGCGTATCTATGATCAGCCTTGTAACTTCGTCTTTCTCATAAGGCACCACCGCCTCCTGCAGAAAGGTGCCCAGGGGCAGGTCTGCCAGCGCCATCTGCGCGGCCACCCTTTCTTCGTAGCTGCCAGCGCTTACACCTGCCAGCGCATCACCGGAGCGGAAAGGCGATGCCTTTGCCAGCAGTTCTCCGAGGCTGTCAAAACGGTATGTGACATGCTTTATGGTACAGCTATAACCCATGATCTATTGTAGCTGGTATAAAGATATATCTTCCTGCTGTTGTTTATGCCTTCCGCTGAGCACAAACAGCGTAAGAACAATGGCCAGCCCGGTAAAGAACAGTACGCTTAAGAAAGGATTGTAGTAAATGATCGCCACCAGTGAAAGGACGGAAAGCACTAAAGCGGTGGCAGGCACCCAGGGATAAATCGGCACTTTGAACGGCCGCTTCAGGTCCGGTTCTTTTTTACGCAGCACAAACAGGCTGATCATGCTCATGATGTACATCACTACGGCGCCCAGTACAGACAGTACCACCAGCTGGTCTGTTCTGCCCAGGCCCAGGGCAATAATGCCCAGCAGGCCCCCAATGATCAGCGCCCAGTCCGGCGTTTGATGCTTTGCACTGAGCCTGGAGAGGATGGCAGGTAAATACCTGCTGCGCGACAAAGCAAAGAGCTGCCTGGAATACCCCACGATAATACCATTGAAAGAGGCCAGCAGGCCAAAAAGCCCGATCCCTGCAAAGATCCTGGTAAGGCTGTTCTGTTTACCCAGTACAATGCCGATGGATTCCGGCAGGGGATAATCTATTGCTGAAAGCTGTTTCCAGTCTGTAATACCGCCGGTAAGCACCATTACGCCGATGGCCAGCAGCATCAGGGTGAAGATGCCTGATATATAACCCAGGGGAATGGTTTTCTCCGGGTCCTTCACTTCTTCTGCCACCATCGCTACCCCTTCTATGCAAACGTACAGCCACATGGCAAAAGGCAATGCCGCAAAAACGCCCTGCACCCCATAGGGCATTGCATTGTGCAGGAAATTGGCGCTTTTAAAGGCCGGTGCAATAATACCCATGTATAACAGCAGCTCCCCTACCGCCAGCAAGGTAATTACCAGTGAGAACAGGGCCGATTCCCTGATGCCCAGCATATTCATACCCGTTAGCAAAACATAAAAGCCGATTGCGGTCCAGAGCACGGGCATAGACGGATATAAGAAATGTATATAGCTGCCAAGGGCAAAGGCAATTGCCGGGGTAGCCAGCAGGAACTCTATCAGGGTGGCATATCCTGCTACGAGCCCGCCAATAGCCCCAAATGCACGATAGGAATAGGCAAAGGGCCCGCCCGCATGCGGAATGGAAGTAGTAAGCTCTGTAAAGCTGAAAATAAAGGTCAGGTACATTACCGTAATAACCAGCGTAGCAATCAGGAAGCCTACGGTTCCCGCCACGCCCCAGCCATAGTTCCATCCAAAATACTCGCCTGATATTACCAGCCCCACACCTATTGCCCACAGATGAATGGGCCGGATCACTTTTTTGAGTGCTGCCATCAATGAATAGTTAATAATTTAAGAATTAATGATGAATAACTAATAACACAAATGCCAGGTTAATTATTCATTATTACAAGATACTATTCTAAATTTTAAAATTTGAATGACAGGCGGCTAAAGAAACAGGCACCGTTAAAACCCATCTGCACCGGCTCGTAGATACCGCCGGAATCTGTGAGGGTAGCATCCTGGCGGTTGGGATAAACGTTGAATATATTGCTGCATCCCACTACAAGGTTCAGTGCATTGGTGAGCTGGTAACCGAGCGACAGATCTGTGGTGATCCTGGCGTCGAACACATCATACTCCAGGTCATAGTTCTGCAGCCTGATGCGGTCAAAGCGTACAAAGCGCAGGTTGGAACTCAGCTTACGGCAGCGGTAATCAAAGGTGAGGTTGATCTTGCTGGGCGGAGCAGAAGCTACCAGGAAAGAGCGTTCACGGTCGCTGAAATAAATGTCCTGACGGCCGGCCAGCTTGGGAGATGTTTTGATATCGCCCGTTTCCAGGTTGTTGAAGTTAGCAGCCAGCGTAGTGGTAAGGTGGTGATCACCTCCCAGGTGTGCGGCGTAGGTAACGATCGCGTCCAGGCCCAGGGTACGGGTGTCAAGCGCATTGGTAAAGAACTTCACTACGCTTACGTTCAGGCTTTGCAGGTCTCCGGCTATTTCAGGCGCATTGTCAGCGTCAAAGTCGCCGGTCAGCACAATGCGGTCTTTGATCTTCACGTAGTAGCCGTCTACCGTGATACTTAAGCCGCGGGCCGGGCGGGAGGTAAAGCCAAAGCTGGCGTTCACAGACTTTTCCTGCTTCAGCGGTTCTACACCCAGTAAGCGGGTAATATTGCTCTGGTTACGGGCCAGCAGGTTCTCAATGGCCACGCCCCTTACAACGTTGGTATAGGCGGTATTGAAATAGATCTGTGCCAGTGAAGGCGCCCGGAAACCGGTGCTTACCGACCCGCGGAAAGCCAGGGCCGGTGATATTTCATACCGCATGGCCAGTTTGCCGTTCAGCGTGTTGCCGAAATCGTTATAACGCTCAAAGCGGCCTGCAGCGCCGATCATGAAATGAGAAGAGAAGTTGAATTCAAAGTCTGCATATACGCCCAGGTTAGTGCGTGACTCATCTGCAACATTGGCCGGCTGAAAGCCAGGAAAGCCCTGTGAACCGGCAGCCTTATATACCGTATCCACACCACCCTGGTCATCCGGCACCAGGTCGTAAGCGCCATAGGCTTTCCAGGAGGCCTCTTCTCCGGCAAAGATCCTGTAGTTCTCTGCACGGAACTCCGTACCAAATGCCACGTTGGTGCCTTTAGGCAGCACATTCTCAAAAAAGCGGGTAAAATACAGGCCGGTAGTCTGCTGGCTGAGCTGGAAGCCGCCTGCATCAAACCTGGTGGGCGTGCGTTCCAGCAGGGAGGCGTTCAGGGTTTTCTCTACATAATAGTGGAAACGGTTAATGCCGTAGGTGGTATTCAGGTCTACGTTCCATCCTTTGAGCAGGCCGCGCACCCCAACAGATACTGAACGGTCACTGATATTGGAGACGATCTGCGGATCAAAGCCGTTGGGATAGATGGAAGGGATATTACGGTCGTCGCCGGCATAGCGGGTAAATGCATAGGCATTACCGTAACGCTGGTTATAACCGCCAAAAGAATATACTTCCGCATTTTCAGCAATGGGTATACGGGCATTGTACATGGCGGAGAAGTTCTCCATGAGCGCATCGCCGTAAAAGCGCCTGGGTACTTTATCCTCACCCACAACGGCAGGATCTTCTGCGCGGTTGGTGCGGTCGCGGTACAGGTAATCTGCCGTTACATTCACAAATCCCTTCTCTCCTACCTTAAAACCGTAGTTGCCGTTGATGTTAACATTTTCGCCATCGCCTTTGGAGGTAAGTCCGCCGTTGATATTGCCGGTAAATTCATCCGTAGAAGATTTCAGCACAATATTGATCACCCCTGCAATTGCATCTGAGCCATATTGTGCGGCGGCGCCGTCGCGCAGTATCTCGATACGCTCAATGGCGGCGGCGGGAATGGTGTTGAGGTCTGTGCCCGTATTACCACGGCCCCTGGTACCAAAGAGGTTCACCAGGGAAGACTGGTGGCGGCGTTTGCCATTGATCAGCACCAGGGTCTGATCAGGGCCCAGGCCACGCAGCGTGGCGGGATCAATATGATCGGCGCCATCAGATCCGGTTTGACGGTTAGAGTTGAAGGAGGGCGCCACAAATTGCATCAGCTGGTTCAGGTCCAGCTGCCCCACTGAATTGGTGATCTTTGAAACAGGAATAATGTCTATGGGCACCGGTGTTTGTGTAACAGAACGGGTAAGGCTACGGCTGCCTACTACTTCCACACCCTGTATGGCAGTAGCTTCACTTAGCAGGGTCACATTGAGGGCAGAGCGGCCGTTAAGCGGCACTTCCTGGATAGCGTAACCCAGGGTACGGAACACCAGTACGGCGCCCTGGTTGCTTACCTGCAACTGATAGGTACCGTCTGCACTGGTACTGGTGCCCACAGCAGCACCTTTTTCAAATACGCTTACACCGGGCACGGGGGCGCCGCTGTTGTCTGTAACTTTACCCTTTACCAGGTGTTGGGCTAAAATGGCATGGTATACCAGCACGAGCAGGCATGCAAGGAAAAGGCTTTTCTTCATAAAGGGGTAATGGTTTAGATTCAGGTTGATAGAAGTTGGTCCATATTGTTGGCTGTCATTATACTAATGACCGTGATTCCGCTTCAAATTAAATATAAGTGATTTTTATGAAGTAATAAAAAGATTATTACCGCACCGGGAATATACGCGTCTTGCATATTCCCGGCCGGCATAGGTTACCGTGTATCAGCAGGACATATGTTTAGCTGACAACAATTGTAGGTGTAGGTGTATGGCTTTCATTGCTCATTGCTATATAAAACATCTTTTTCCTTTTGCTGCAGTAACAGAAGCGGTTATCGTGGTAATGCAATTCGCTTGATCAAACGGTGGGACAAACAGCATGGCGTTGTGTGGTAATATAACAACAGGCCTAAAGTATAGAATCATCAGTAATAATACATAAAACCTTTGTGTGAAATTCACTGGAGCAGTGCAGGTGACGGTATCAGTCTGGTAGTGAACGGGGAAGCACTACATAAAAGGCGGCGCCTGCCGCCACTTTGGACACCGCGTAAATATGGCCATGGTGATTGGATACGATCTTTTTACAAAGGGCCAGTCCGATACCGGTACCGGTAAAAGCCTGGTGGTCGTTCAGGCGCTGAAAGATGGTGAAGATCTGTTCTGCATGCTGCTGCGCAAAGCCAATACCGTTATCCTTCAGCAATACTTCCACATATTCCAGCGATGGATCAAGGCCGGGGTGGATGCTGACTTCTTCGGGCAACAGTACCTTGGTGCTGATCGCTATATGCGGCGGTACATGCGGGTTAGAGAACTTCAGGGAGTTGTTGATGATATTATAGAAAAGCTGGTACAGCTGCAAGGGCTCTCCCTTGATCATGGGCAGGTCCTGGCTGGTAACTACGGCCTGTTTCTCCTGGATCACCAGTTCCAGGTCATTGAGAACGTGCTGCAAGACCATATTCAGGTTCACTTCCTCCAGGGGCTGACCGGTGCGGTTCAATTTTGAAAAGTTAAGCAGGTCCTGGATGAGGGTCATCATGCGTTCTGAAGAGGCGCAGATCTTTCCCAGGTAGTGGCGGGCCTTTTCGGGATCGTCTATCAGTTCTTCCACCATACCGGCAAAGATCCTGATCTTCCGCAAGGGCTCCTGCAGATCATGGCTGGCTACGTAGGCAAACTGTTCCAGATCGTTATTGGATTTGGCCAGATCGGAATTGACGCGCCGCAGCTCATTCATCCTTTCCTCCACTTCCTTTTCCAGCATAGTACGATAACGTTCTTCGTTCTGGCGCAGGGCTTCTTCCGCTTTGCGGTGCGCAGTAATATCTACCAGCATATTGATGGCTTCCACTATATTACCGGCGGCATCGAAGATTGGCTGCGGATTGGTCAAGATATGTCGTCGTGCACCATCGGGATGTTCAATTACGATCTCCTCTCCCAATAATGGTTTCCCTTCCCGGACGGCGATCGCCATCGGGTACTGCTCCGGAGGAAGCAATGAGCCGTCTGTGCGGTAAATTTTCCACGAACCGCACCACAGATCTTTCCCGATCTGGGGTTGTCTGCCCCATAAAGCTGCGGCTGCTTCATTGTACGACTTAATCCTTCCTTTGGGGTCACAGGTGTAAAAAGCGGCCGGTAGTCCCTGGATGATCTGACGGTATCGGTGCTCGCTTTCGGTTATTACAGGATTGGTTGTGTCCATTTCAGATTCTGATTCCAGCATAAAAAAAATTCACCAATATCGTTTTTGCGGAAAAAATCATGCCGGACATCAGCAACCTGAACAACAGGAAAGCGGCTTCAGTACGAACGTGTGCGGCCGATATAGATGTTCCTGGCCCGGAAATAGGTGTCGGCTGTGGGGCCCGGCCCCCCGCTGGAGCCCTCCATCTGCAGGTTGATGATCACGTACATGGGCTTGCCAACAAAATTACCGCGGTGTACGGCTTTCCATTCGCCGTCTATATAATAATGGATGTCCACGTCCGTATCGTTCACCCTGGTGATCCATACACGGTAATTATGCCAGCTGCCGGGAGAAGATACGGGGGTAATGGTGCTGGTAAGATCTGTAGGGGTACGGAAAGTGTTCTGCCAATTATTGGCGTCTCCTTTAAATTCCAGGATGTCGCTTTCCGGGGGCCAGCTGTTCACGCCGGTCAGCCAGAATGCCGGCCAGGATCCTTTTACCGAAGGCGCCTGGAAATCGCCTTTCACCTCCCAGTTGGGAAACTGGTCGTTAACCAGCACATGGGTTTTGGCATGTACGGCGCCGGAATGGTAACGGATGGGCAGCCAGGGATCATGGCTGCTGTTGCCTTCGTCCCAGTTGATGCGTACGGCCTTTTCCGTTAATACCCCGTTCTCGAGGTAGATATGGTTATGATCTGCAGCGCTGCCATACATCCTGGCGCTTCCGTTATGATCTGTGCCCCAGGGATAGAGGTAGTTCCAGGCCTCCTCAAATGCGGTGTAGTTGTTAAATGTATTGCCATCCAGTACGGTTTCCCAGGTATCTGCCATAATGGTTTCAAACTGATCCTTGGCCGTTCCAAGGGCTTTAGACAATTGCGGTTCGGGCAACTCCGTATCCCCGCAGGTGCAGAAAAAAAAGGGTGCTGCAGCCAGGAAGAGGCTAAATAGTGTTTTCATAATGTGGCTTTTTGAGGTGATAGTAACGTCCTTTACTCCACAATTGTCATACCGACAATTCAAAAGCCATGCATAAAAAAACCGCTCAGGACTAAGCGGTTTGATTTTCCAATACAAGTGAAACATCTGACTATAAAAGTTCTTCAGCGTGTCGCTATAAATCTACGGCCTGAAAAAGAAACAGATTATTAATCAGATGTTAATGAAGGCGAAGTTTTACATTTGATGAGCTTAAACTATTACCTGATGGAGCACACTGACAAACGCATAGACGCGTATATCGCAAAGTCCGCCCCATTTGCGCAAGCCATCCTCCAGCATATCCGGGAGCTGATTCACCAGGCTGCGCCCGAAGTTACCGAGACGATTAAATGGGGCATGCCCTTTTTTGAGTATAAAGGGCCATTATGCAATATGGCCGCTTTTAAACAACACTGCGCTTTCGGGTTCTGGAAAGCAGCTATGATGAAAGATCCGAAGGGCCTGCTGCAGCAGGCGGAAAAATCGGCCATGGGTCATTTAGGTCAGATCAGGCGCATGGAAGACCTGCCTGCAGACAAGCTATTGCTGGCCTACATCAGGGAAGCGGCCGCCCTGAACGAACAAGGCGTAAAAGCGCCTGCCAGGACACCTAAAACGCAGGATGCACTGGAAGTGCCTGATTACCTGGAAAAGGAATTGGCAAAGAATAAAGCGGCCGCGAAAACATTTGCTGATTTCAGCTACAGCAACAAAAAAGCATACCTGGAATGGCTGACAGACGCCAAAACAGCAGATACCCGCCTGAAAAGGCTGGAAACGGCCATTTCCTGGATGGCAGCGGGCAAGCCCCGGAACTGGAAATACATGAAGAAATAAGCCCTAAAAGTACCTGGGATCGGCATCTTCGTTCCTGCCCGAAGGGAACAGGATACCCAGGGAGATCTCATGCGAAGGGCCGGCGCCCGCCAGGTTACTCATATTCAGGTCATAAGAATAACCCAGTCTGAACTTCGGCGCATTAAGCACCCCCATGATACTGGCATTGCTGGTAGTTCTGTAGGAACCGCCAACCCATATCTTTTCTGCGATGATAAGGAAAGAATTAAAGTCGATGTTGATCGGTCCCTTCATGTCTGACTTTATCATCAGGGAGGGTTTCAGCTTAAAGTTATCAGAGAAGGTGAAGATGGTACCGCCTGACAGGTAAACGTGCGGCGCCTTCTTGATGGTCTCAAATTTATAACCTTTCCATGAATAGCTGGTATTGGTATAGGAGGACAGCAGGTCCATTACAGACAAGCCGAAATAGAAGTTAGGGTTGTAATAGTACAGGCCGAAACGGGCATCCGGTGCGATGGAGGCAGCTGCCGCCACCGGGATGGCCACATCGTTCTGATCTGTATACTGAAAGGTGGTAGGGTCTATCTTGTACTGAGTGGCGCCAATACCAATACCCAGGCTGAAACGGCTGAGGCCTTCCTCATCCATCGGAATGCGGTAGGCATAAGAGCCGTATAGCGATACGGCGCTTTGCGGGCCCAGCTTATCCATCATGGCCTGTACGCCAACACCTACCCTCCGGTCGTTTTCATCCCCGCGGATAAGACCATCTACCGATATGCTGCCCGTACGGGGAGCGCCCGGTATACCAGACCATTGCTGGCGGTAGCTGGCATTCAGGTTCCAGTCTTCCTTATTACCGGCATAGGCGGGATTGATGGTCAGCTCATTAAAGATGTACTGGCTGAACTGAATATTCTGCTGCGCTTTACTGCTGAAGCCAATACCCATCAGTATCATACACAGGTAAACCCCATGCAGGAATTTTCTGCCAGGCCTTGCATGCCCGTTCACTATCTCAGTATTTGCACCCATCCTTTAATTGATTTCGTTTCCTCAGAAGATGTTTTTACACGTAGCAAATAGTAATAAGTCCCTTCGTTCAGGCCGTTGCCGTTCCAATCGTTCTTATAATCTTTCGAAGCATATACCTGGTTGCCCCAGCGGTTGTATATATACAGTTCCGCGCCGGTATAGCTTTCCAGTCCGCCAATTTTAAAGTACTCGTTCAGGCCGTCGCCGTTAGGTGTGAACACGTTCGGGAATACCAGTTCCACCGGTGGCCCCGTTACCTGCTCAACAGGTACGCTGGTGAAAGCCGGTAAGCCGTTGCAGCCAACGCTGCCGGGTTCACAGGGAATAGTACGGGTAGTGGAGTCCGGAACGCTTACGGTGGCCTGGTTGCTGATGTCCGTAACACCGGCCAGGTCTGCCGCTACCTGCACTACGAAGCTCACCGTATCTCTCTCCCCTACTGCCAGGCTGGGAATGTTCCAGCTGATGGCATTGGAAAGCGGATCGTAAATGCCCCAGGAAGGATTGCTCTTATACGCGGTATTTGCCGGGATGGTATCTATGATAGATACATCTGTGAGCGGGATACCGCCGGTATTGCGCACGATGATCGTATAGGTCAGTTCTTCTCCCGGTTTTACGGCCGGTGTATTGTTTTGTGTAGCGACTGTTTTCCAGGCCACGAGCCCGACCGATTTATTCACCAGCACCACACTGGCCGGATCATTCGGCCCGGAGGTCAGCAAAGGCTGGTTGGGATCCAGCGGGTCTGCCGGGTGTACGCGCTGTTCGCCCAGTGCATCGCCAAAATCAATAGTGGCATTATTTATAATGCTGTCTACTCCGGTAAGATCGCTGGCCACTGTTACACGTAATTCCAGGGTGGTGGTGGTGCCCCTGGCCACCATGGGTATTACCCAGGTCAGCAGGCCGCTGGCATCCGGACGGATACCCCCTTCTGCCAGTACGAACACGGTATGCATAGGCACGCGGTCTCTTATCACTACGTTCGTATAGTCTGTATCACTGCCGTTGGAAACATGGATTACATACGTGATACGGTCGCCCGGACTTACCAGGGGACGATCATGGCTGTCACTCATCCAGGCAGAGGTGAGCACGGTATCGTTATCGAAAATGTTTACCGTAGCAGCTGCCCTGGAACCGATGGAGAAAGGCATGCCGCCGCCGCTGACGTTGGTCATGGTCATGATGATGGTTTCCATGCCTTCCGGCTTAGGATCGTCTTCCACCCTTATCGGTATCCTGACGCCGGAGCTGCCGGCCGGTATAACGGCGGTGGTGGGAATCAGCTGGTAGTCGGTTCCATTGATCGCAGAGCCACCCATTGTGTAATCTATGGTAATGTCCTGCGTGGGTACTTTGCCGGATTCAAGACGGATGGTGAACTCGCCTTCATTGCCGGGATCAGTACCCGGTTCTGCCGCGTCGTCTTTGGAAGCCACTACTTCCAGTCTCAGGTTGTCGTCATCTTCGTCCGTGATACGCACCGTATCCAGGTTATTGCCGCCGATGCTGTATAGCACCGCAGATGTAAGGTTCATTAATTTTACCGCCACCGTCTCATTGCCTTCCACGATATCGTCATCGATCACGGTCACCGGTACAGTAATGCTGCTGTTGCCTGCCGGAAGCACTACACTGGCCGGGATGGTAACATAGTCAGTACCGTTGGTTGCGGTGCCGGTCACTTCCAGGTCGATAGTAATATCGGCAGTTGCCAGCGCTCCGGAAACTATACGTATAGTGAACTGGCCATTTTCAGCAGGTTCGCCTGCAATGGCGTCGCTGGCCTCGATCACCAGCTGTTCTGTATCATCATCCAGGATGGTAACGGTATCTTTATCCGGCACACCTTTAACGAAAGGCATGGTAGCGGTAACGGTGTTCAGCTCAACGATCACTGTTTCTGCAGATTCCGCAATGGTATCATTCCGCACGGGAACAGGGAAGCTGATGCCGGAGCTGTTAGCCGGAATGGTTACGGTACCGGAGAGGGTGGTATAATCTGTGCCCGCAGTGGCGGTACCGCTTACGGTATAGGTAACGGTGATGGGCACCAGGGTAGTTTTACCGGATGCGAGGCTTACGGTAAATTCGCCGTTGGTGCCGGGCTCACTTGCCTGGTCTTTGGTGGCAGTGATCACCACGTTCATATTCTCATCATCATCGTCATTAATAATAATGGTATCCTGTTTAATGGCGCCGGCTACAAAAGGTAAGGCAGAAGTAACATTGTCCATTATTAATATCACGGTTTCATCGCCTTCCACCAGATCGTCGTCTGTTACAGGCACGCTTACTGCTATGCTGCTGCTGCCGGCCGGTATAACGGTGGTACCGGAGAGCGCGGTGTAGTCTGTTCCGCTTACCGCAGTACCTGCGGTATGATAGGTAACGGTTACATCTTCAGTGGTCACTTTACCGGAAGCCAAGCCAATAGTGAACTCCCCTGCGGTGCCGGGTTCTGCAGCGTTGCGAATGCTGGCACCTACAACGATGTCCATATCGATGTTGTCGTCATCATGGATATTGACAGATGCAGTATCGGCATTCGTATCTATTTTAAACGGCAATGTAGAGGTCACACCGGTAAGTGTGATGATCACTTTTTCATCGCCTTCCACCAGGTTATCATCCAGTACGCTTACGGGGATGTAAACGCTGTTGCTGTCTGCCGGTATTATAATAGTACCGGGCAGGGAAACATAATCAGTACCATTTGCTGCGGTGCCGGTAATGGTATAATCCACTGTAACCGGTGCAGATGCTGCCGTACCGTTAGGCAGGCTCACCTTGAAAGCAGCGGTATCGCCGGTTTCGCTGGCTTCGCGATCGATAGTGCTGACACCTACAATAAGATTATCATCGTCATCATCTATGATCATTACGGTGTCTGTGGCACCGCCAGTAAAGAGGTCTGTATCAATAGTAATGTCCTGTGGGGTAATCACTACACTCTCATCGCCTTCAATAAGGGCGTCGTTCAATACCGGTACGGCTACCAGCACACTGTTTTGCCCGGCTACAAGGGTAGCTGTTCCGGATAAGGGAATATAGTCCGTACCTGGCGTGGCAGTTCCGCTCACCGTATAGTTGACGGTGATGTCCTGTCTGTATGTATAGGGTGCAGGCAGTGCCAGTTTAAAGCTGCCATCGTTGCCAGATTCAGCGCCGTGCTCCACCCGGATAGCGTTGAGCTGGCGGTTGGCATCCACGTTATCGTCATCCGTTATCGTTACAGTGGTGGTACCATTGGTAGGACTGATGGCAAAGGTGGGCAGGTCATTTGAAGAGCCGCTGACCAGTGTGATCACCACATTTTCCAGGTCCTCGATCACCTTGTCATCGATCACGGTTATAATTACGTTGGTACTGCTTTTTGAGGCGGATATAAACGCGGTACCGCTTAGTGGGTTAAAATCCAGGCCACTGGTTGCGGTGCCCGTTACAGTATATTTTACGGTAATGATATTGCTGGTAGTTACACCGGGAGGCAGTGTGATAGTAAAGCGGCCGGGAGAGTTCGGGAATTCTTTGCCGTTGATGGTGCCGCCCACACTGATACTGAGTTCGGAGTCATCATCCAGTATGGAGCAGTTTACAGACGCGCTTTCCGAGAGCCTTACGTTAAAGGTGGCAGCAGTGGCACTTGTCAGCGAAACCATCACCGTTTCATTTCCTTCAATGATCTTGTCATCCACTATAGGTATGGTCAGTACTACACTGTTTGATCCTGCAGGCAGTATGATGGTGCCGGAAGGCGTTTCGAAATCGCTTGCCTGGGCGGTAGTACCGTTGGCGGAATAGGTTAGCGTTATATCTTCGTCTGCAATAACATTGGCCGGCAGGGCAAATTTAACGGTAATGGGAGAACTGGGCTCTGCCGCCTGCAACCCGGTACCGTAAGCAGAAATGATATTGTCATCATCAATGATCTGCAGGGTTTGTGCTCCATTGGTGGTGGATATATCATAGGTGCCACCACTCAGGCCGGTGGCGCCGGTAATGGTCACAATCACATCTTCATCCCCTTCTACCAGGTCGTCGTTTATAGCCTGCAGTTGCAGGCGGGTATATTTTGTTCCGGCAAAGATGGTGGTACTGCCGGTCCAGCCGGTACTATAGTAGTCGGTGCCCACCAGGGCTTTACCCGTTACTGTAAATGTAATGCTGATATCTTCCGTGGCGGCGGGGCCGGATACCACTACATCAACGCCGCCATAAATACCGCCCTCAGTAGCATTACCGGGGTTGGCCAGGCTGATAGTTTCCGCCATTGTGCCTTTTCTGTCTTTCTTCCCGGAAGGTTCCAGGGCAAACAACTGACCTGCTGCCATTAAAAAGGCAGCGATTGTGCAGCATAAGGATCGATAACGAATAGCACTCATAGGTAACAGCGTAACAGATAAGCTATTGCCAAAGCCATAACTTATTGTAATACATATAAATAGGACTCCCTGGTTTTAAACCCGGCTCAAAATAGCTCTATATTTAATATATAAAATTAGAAATAATTATTAAATAAAATAATATAAATGAGGTAAAATATCAAAATTAGTCTTATATGCGAGAAGAATATATTGGGGATCAGCTATTTCTGTAACGTTGAATAATATTTTTTATCACATATTCGGTAAGGGCGTTGCGACCGCTTAGCCCGAGTTTGCGGGCGATATTGTAACGGTGGTTCTCGATGGTTTTACTACTGACATATAATTCTGCGGCTATCTCTTTAGTGTTCTTTCCTTCAGCGATCAGTTTAAGGATGCGTATTTCCGTTTTAGAGAGGTGATATTTCTCCTGCAGAGAGGGAGGCATGCCATCGTCCTGTTCAGGCTCGAACACCTGGCGTTCGCCTCTGAAAATGGCAAAACGGGTGAGCCGTGCCCGCACACCCGACAGCAGGTCCTGCCGTTTGAAAGGTTGCACCATATAATCATCTGCTCCCAGGTTCATTGCCATGCGCATATCCTCACGGTTCTCCCGGAGGCCGATGAAGATCAGCGGAATATGCGCCACACGCTGATCATCACGCAGGGCCATCAGAAAATGATGGCCTCCTGTGTCACGCAGAGTAGCGCCACAAATGATCAGATCAGGCAACTGCTCCACACAGATCTGCAATCCCTCCTCTGCGGACTGCGCTGAGAGGACTTTATAGTCCTGCAGCTCCAGCAGCTGGGTTACTTGATGAATGAATGAATGACTCCCGTCTACCAGTAATATTTTACGAGAGACTTCATTCATCAGACAATATGTTTGTACAATTCTGCATAGGCCGGATCAGGGGAGCGTTCGGCTACCTTACTACACATGAATTTGATGTTAACGCCAACGGCGGTTTAGATTTTTTCACCATAGTTTGTTCGCAAGTTTGTTCGCAGACAAGGGATAAATGCGCCAAATAATTTTAAATTTTTGTTATACAATGGTTTACATCAAGCCCGGGATGTACATGTCCTTCATACGTAAATATGACGCAAGATAACGGGCATCAATAAACGATAAAAGCACAGTCTTGCTTAAAATAGGTACTAACCCCCAAAATAGCACTATATGAATTAGGTACTAGCTCCCAAAAATGGGTACATACACTCATTTTACGGGGTTTTTCTAAAAAAACCTCCACTCACTGACCGTACTTTCTCAAATTTGCAAAACAACCAAAATTAAAGACCGCGAAGCCCTGAACGAAATTCTATTGAAGAATAACAAAACAATAACAAAAAATAACGTACTCTCTATAACTCAAAACTAACAGGATTAGCTTGCGAAAGCAAGTTTTCATAGGATAGTTATCAGCCCCGTCCCCCATTCCTGGGGGACAGTTATTTTACCGAAATCCGTATAGTTATCTGCGATAGATCAGTCACTTATCCATATAAAAACAGGAGACGCTTTATCATTTTGACAAAACATCTCCTGCAGATATACGTTACAGTTACAAGCCTGTTAATCAGCAGATTCCTTACCTACGATCCTGTAACCGGTAACATTGTGGTCTGCATCCCTTTCTTCCTGGTAATACATACCGTCAGGTGATACATACAGGGTCTGGCCATTGATCTCTACTTTACGGCTGTTCTGCGGCAGCGCAGGTATCACCCCTTCATCTGAGGGGGCGTTGGCAGCCGGCGCGTGCTCATCTCCGCCTATGTTCAGCTGCCCGTCTTTACCTACAATAGCGTAACGGCGCTGATTTTGTTTGATCACTTCCTGGTAGAAGGTGCCATTATACTCATAGTAGGTATTACCGTCGATAGTCACCTCTTGGGCGCCGGACGGCAAATTGGGCACATCTGCGCCTACCGGCGGTTCGGCCACTTCATACTCCTTGTTATCGCTGGAAGGCCGGTAAAAAGTACCATCGTAGTAGTAATACGGCCCCCAGGCTGTTCCCAGGGTAATAAAGCCGTATGGCAGTACTCCCAGCCGGAAACCGATGGGGTAATAGTATGGATAGTATGCCCTTACATAAGGCCTTGGATAATAGTGTACCACCCGGGGACGATAGTAATGTCCTCCCCCGAAATGGGCGCCAACGCCTACCCTTGTCCCGCCTCCGTAAAAATGCCCGCCTACGCCGGCACGCCGCTGGGCTGACACGCTGCCTGCTGAAAATGTGCTTATGAAGGCTATAAGCGCACCCAGTATCAATAATCTCCGTTTCATCTGTTTAAAGTTTTATTGCTGACTGGCGTTAAATATTTGCTTTTGGTGATTTAGATGGTGGCGGGAAGGGAAGGTTTAATATCAGAACAGCTAAAGAAAGTTTAAAAGTTTGAAAGTTCGAGGTTTGACGTTTGTTGAAGGTTCCAGGTTCATGAGGAAATATGCCAGCTCAACTCACTTGTCCTGAACCTCTCACTTCTAACAAACTTCAAACCTGAAACGTCAAACCTCAAACCTTCTAGTCTCTCCTGTATAAGCGGCTATTATTCAAGTCAATGCAGTAGTCGGTGATCCAGCTGCCGGCTACGTCTACGTAGAGGATGTTGGGCTTATTGCGGGGGTTAATGGTGCCATTGGCGATCCATTCGCTGAGGGTGGGTAGCATCAGCCGGTTGCCTTTGGCGGAGAGGTCCAGGATGGTTTCGTTCTTTTTAAGGGCATTGGCCAGGAGGATAACGCCGCTTACCAGGGCCCCCGTCTTGTCCGGCCGGTAGCCGTTACAGATCAGGGCAGCCTCCTGCCCGCTTTGGGTCAGCTGCCAGTCCAGCCGTACCAGGTCGTTATCACTCACCCCATCCTTCATACTGTTGAAAAAAGCCAGCTGGGCGGCCAGCAGTTTCTGCATATCGTTGGTAGCGGCATATTTACGGCGGTAGTTGATAAAGGCCCCGGAAGCGTCTGCAATGGTGCAGGAATCGATAGTGCCGTTATGGTAGGCACGCTGCTCAAACACCACGATCACCTTCCCCGCCAGGTCTTTCAGTTGAAGTTCCGCCAGCTTTCTGGCGGAATGGCTGAAAAGATGCCCGCCCAGCGAGGCGACCAGCGTATCTGCAATGGAAGCGGTAGGAACGTCTGCATCGCAGAAATGACTGAAATTCAGGATAACCGTTTCCATTTTGTGCTCCTCCAGGAAGCTGCGCAAGCCATCCAGCACGTCGGAAAATTTTTCACCATAGCCGGCGCCTACGGCATCCGCATCGCAATCTGACTGTGCATGTTTGGTATACAGTGCATTAGCAAATTTCCCTATCCGCAGGTCGAACATCCGGATGCCCTCCTCCAGCTGGGACCTGATGGGCAGGCGCTGTGTAAGGGTATTACAGCTGTTGATGGCGTCTTTCATTTGTCCGCCGGTGCCGCTAAGCACCGACATCCCTGCATCATGCGAGCCGGGGATAACGATATCTTTCAGGCTGAGATCTGCCCGGTGGGGATGAAACAGGTCCTGCATCCAGGAGGCGGGATCATAGCTGGCAAAATAGCTGAGATAAAAACGGTTATCTGCGCCGGTATAAGCCATAATGAAATTGTTGCTGTCCAGCTCACACACCGCTACCGGGTTACCGGTGCTAAAGTAGGCCGGCAGTACTTTCTGTTCGCCGGGCCTTATACCGTCTGCCGCCGTAGTGTAGTATATCCGGTTATCGTTCTTTGGGCCTTTCCAGATATAGAAGAGGTGCCGGGAGTTCCACACATGATAGAGTGCGGGCGCAGCGCCGGTTTCGGCGTCTTCCAGGCGAACGGGGTCCTTCCAGCTGGCGTCGTGCACGTTATAATCGGCATAGTAGATATCCTGCCCTTTATACCCCCGCCAGCACAGCCGTACGTCCGTATCCGTAAGGCTGACAACAAAGGGGTAGTCGGCCGCTTTGACATTGTAGATCTCTTCCACGCTGGCTGTTTTAAAAGTGCCGTTCTGCTCCGGTTCGAGGATGGCATATACCAGCGTGCTCCTGTTAGCAGCATGAGACACCAGCATCAGCTGGCCATGTACCACGGTGGTACTGAGGCCGTAAGACAATGACCAGGGACCGTCCAGCCGCTGTACAAAGATATTTTCCGCGTTAAAGCCCGTATCGGAATTACTGATCACGTAGTGCAGACCGCCATTAGCGCTGATCCACAAGAGATAGAGCCGGTCATTCATCACCTGCAGCACCGGTGCAAAGTTGCTGCTGCTGTTTGGGATCTTCACCTGGGTTTGTACAAAGGCAGTATCATGCCGCCTGCCCAGGAAGCTGACGTTGATAGCGCCATTGGGGCCGCTCTCCTTCCAGGCTACAAAGTATCCGCCATGATAGCTGGTGATGTCAATTGCTTTATCTGTAGCCGCCTGCGGCAAAAAATTAACGGGCGCGGTAAAGGAAAGGTTCTGTGCCTGCAGGCAAAGGGCATAACAAAACAGGGCCCCCAAAAAAAGAAATCTGATCATCATAGTGCTGTGCCTCATCTTTATAACAGCAGCAGCCCAATATTGTTTAAACCTTTCTTATAGCTAATGCGTTAACTATCAACATCATTTAATACTTGTTGTATGCGGTGTACTCTACTACTCCTACCCGTTCTGCTTTTGCTATGGCAACCCGCCTCCGCGCAGGATGCGCATTACTGGTCCAATAACTATGGCCCTGGTGTTTTTCTTACACCCGGATCGGTGATCGCCAGTAACCGCGACAGCGGCGTGCTGTTCTATAATCCTGCCCTGCTAAGCCTTTCAAACAAGGACAGGCTCGCCATCAGCTCCATCAGTGCCAACATTTACAACCTGGAATCCATCAAAATCAGGAACGGGGCGGGCACGGGCAGGCACCTCCGCTCACAGTCCGTACGCATTATTCCCCAGATGCTGTCGGGTAGTATTTCCTTTGGGAAAAAAGCGCCGGTGGTAATTGCCTACGCACTGATCAATGCGCCGGGCATACGCTTTCAGAGCTCCCAGCGGCGGGATGAAAAGATAAACGTACTGGACGACAGTTACAGTCCGGGTACCGAGTACTTTGTGGGCGACTATGTAATAGAGAACCGGGTAAGCGAAACCTCCGCCCTGCTGGGAACAGGCTTCCGGCTTTCTCCCCGGCTGTCTGCCGGCTTCTCCATGGAAGCGGCCATACACCAGCAGCGTTACAATGTAAACACCAATGGCCGGGCCCTGGCCAACCGCGATATAGACAGTTCTTCACTACCGCTGGTCAGCAGCGAGGCTTACTACCTGGCCAACTATGTGCATGTGGGGCTCCGGTTCAAAGCAGGACTGGCATATAGCGCCGGCCGGCATCATCTCGGGCTCATGCTCACTTCGCCGCTGGTGCATTTGTGGGGCCGTGGCAGCATTGTGAGTGACTATATGCTTAGCAACATCCGGGAAGCTTATTCAGGGGTATTTTACGACTTTATGGCCAGCACCCGGCAGGAAAGCCTGAAAGCCAGGTGGAAAATGCCGCTCAGCATTGCAGCAGGCTACGCTTACGACTATGGCAGAGGGCAGTTGTACTTTGCAACAGAATATTTTCTGCGGATAAAGGACTATAACATCCTTACGCCCCGCAACGAAGCCTTTGTACGGCCGGATACCGGCGATAACCGCACATTAACCACCTCACTGATCCGCCTGCACGACGCCCGCACCTCCGTTATTAATTTTGCCCTGGGCATCAGCTATGTACTGAAGCCCAATATTACGGCCTACTGCGCTGTAAGAAGCGACATGAGCTATGCCGATTCTGGCGAGTTTGAAAACCTGACCGGCTATGAAGCTTTTACCGCGCACTGGAACAATTATCACCTGGCGCTGGGCGCCAACTTCAAAAGACAGAAATTCAATTTCAGGACCGGCTTCCTGCTGGCGTATGGCCATACCGGCGCCTATCCGCAGGATGTTAATTTTGATCAGCCGGACGAAGACAACCTGTTGCTAGGAAACCCCGTAAATACCGTGGCCCGCCGATTTTCAGCAGGATTCATGCTCTCTTACATCCACAATCTGTAACTTGCCCCGGTAAAAATCACACCATTGGCAAACGAGTATGTTCTGGAAGGTATTGATGGCCCGGGGCTGAGCAACAGCATTATCCTGAAACACAGCGCAGCGGCCATTGATACCGGGGCAAAAGGGTTCATGGAGTTAGTACCCGGGCACATTACGGTAAATGAGGCCACCTTCATTTTCCCGGAAGGATTTCCTGCGGTAAGGGTAGCGTTGCAGGAGCAGCGTCTGCGTCTCTCATGCCAGTGCAACGCAGCAGCAGAACGGCTGTGCCAGCACCAGGCACAGGTGCTGTACAATCTTGTGAACCGCAACGAGCTGCGGATATTCTTTGACGATAAGCTGCGGAACGAGAGGATCAGAAAAGCCGCTGCAGATTACGGGCTGGAAAATGCGCCGGAACCCGCGGCTTACTTCCAGGTGGAACTGCAGAACAAAAAAGCGGTGATACGGCCCGCTATCCCCGGACTGCTGCCCATTACAAGAGACAGTTTTGGCGCGCTGCAGGAAGCGCTGTTCAGCAATGCAGGCCCTGCCCTTCCCCGCGGCGCTGCCTGGTCGCCTGACACGGTTCGTTGCATAGTGATCCGGCAACATAAATACTACAAACACCTGCATATTGAGCTCTATGAAGCCGCTGCTACCAAAGACGGGAAGATAAAGCACCCCCTCACACTGCTGCAGCCCGTGGATTATATCTGGGCACTGGATGATCCCCGGCAGATACGCTTCTTTACAGCGATCACCCGTTTTCAGCAGCCGGAAGGCGGTAAACGCACGGCAACGGACATTGAAAGCCTGCAGGCCATTATCGCCAATCCCCTGCAGCTGCCTTTTTACTACCATAACAGCGATGTCTCCGAACATGTTTCCGTTTCGTCCCTGGTGCCGGTAAGGGTCAGCGCCTTAAAACACCCTATATCCCTTACCGTAAGTCAGCAGGACCCTTTCTATGAGCTGGAAGGCCATCTGCATATAGGCGGCAGCAGACTGCCCCTGCAATCGCTGCAGCTGCGGTACTCCTATTTCATCCTCCTTGAAGGCGCCCTGCTGCTGGTGAAAGATCTGCACCTGCTGGATATTATCGACTTTTTCAGGAAACAAACCGGCACTGTGAGCATTCACGAAACGGGCTATCCTGCGCTGAAGCGTAACATTCTTTCCCGCCTGGAGAACAAGGTACAGATCAACTATTCCTACCTGCCGCCCGCTTCCCCTGACCTGGCGGCAAAACATGGTTTTAACGGGCCGCCCGAAAGGATCATCTACCTGTCTGAACTGGGCGGTTTTGTGATGATCAACCCCGTGATGCGATACGGCCCAGTAGAGATCCCCGTGCTCAGTAAACGGCAGGTATCTGGTGTGGATGCAAAAGGAAAAGAGTTTGCCGTAAAACGCAATGATGCCGCAGAAATTGCTTTCACCGCTTTGCTCATACGGCAGCATCCTTATTTCGAAGAACAGCTGCAGGATGGACAGTCCTATTTTTACCTGCACAAAGAACGTTTCCTGCAGGAAGAATGGTTCCTCCAGGCCTTTGATGAGTGGTACCAGCAGGACATTACAGTACTGGGCTTTAACGAGATCAAGGGCAACCGGCTGAACCCGCATAAGGTGCGTATAAGCATCGAGGTTACCAGCGGCGTCAACTGGTTCAATACCAGGATTGATGCGCGCTATGGCAGAAGAAGAGCCAGTATAAAACAGCTGCAGCGGGCAGTGGTCAACAAAAGCCGTTTTGTACAGCTGGATGATGGCACCCTGGGCATATTGCCGGCAGCATGGCTGGAAAAGATGGCCGGCTTTTTCCAGGCAGGCGAAGTGGAAGATGAACTGCTGCGCACCCATAAGATCAACTATTCCGCTATAGAGGAGCTATATGACCGGGAAATGTTGTCGCCTGATGTACTGCATGAGCTCAGCGTATACCACTCCCGGTTTGCAGGCTTTGAATCTATCCGGGAAGTACCTGTGCCGCCCGGACTGGAAGGCATGCTGCGCCCATACCAGCGTGAAGGACTGAACTGGATGAATTTCCTGGATGAGTTCAACTTTGGCGGATGCCTGGCAGACGATATGGGCCTGGGTAAATCCTTACAGGTGATCGCCTTTATTCTTTCGCAACGCAACAAAAAGGTCAGGAATACCAACCTGATCGTTGTGCCCACCTCCCTGATCCACAACTGGCAGAACGAGGTCCGCAAATTTGCGCCCGGCCTCAATATGCTCACGCTTTACGGGGCAGACAGGGTGAAAGATACCCGCTATTTTGACGATTTTGAGATCATTCTTTCTTCTTACGGCACCTTGCTGACCGACATCTCTTTTCTGCGCAAATACACCTTCAATTACGTGTTCCTGGATGAGTCCCAGAACATCAAGAACCCTTCTTCCCAGCGATACAGGGCCGTGCGCTTATTGCACTCGCGCAACCGGATCGTTATTACCGGCACCCCGGTTGAGAACAGCACTTTTGACCTGTATGGCCAGCTCTCTTTTGCATGTCCGGGCCTGCTGGGCAGTAAACAATGGTTCAGGGATACCTTTGCGGTACCGATCGAAAAGTTCAAGGACAGCAAGCGTGCAGCCGAACTGCAAAAAAAGATCCACCCTTTTGTACTACGGCGTACCAAGCAACAAGTGGCTGCAGAACTACCTGACAAGACGGAGATGACCATCTACTGCGAGATGCAGGAAGAACAGCGCAAAATATACGATGCCCGTGAAAAAGAATTAAGGGAATACATTGAATACTGCCCTGAAGATGAGCTGAAGAAGAATCCCATGCACGTATTAAAGGGCATTACCCGTTTGCGGCAGATCTGCAATTCACCACTGCTGCTCAATGACGGCAGCGCTTACAGTGAAGCCTCCATAAAAACAGATGTGCTGCTGGAACAGATCAGCACTAAATCCAAACAGCATAAAATACTAATCTTCTCCCAGTTTGTAAGCATGCTGAACCTGGTTGGCAAAGCGCTGCACACCAAACATATTCCCTTTGCTTATCTTACCGGCAGCACGCGCGACAGGGAAAGTGTAGTTACAAATTTCCAGGCTAATGACGAGGTACGCGTGTTCCTGATCAGCCTCAAAGCTGGCGGCACAGGGCTTAATCTCACCGCTGCCGATTATGTTTATATTGTAGACCCCTGGTGGAATCCGGCGGTGGAAAACCAGGCTATTGACCGCTGTCACCGTATAGGCCAGGATAAACACGTAGTTGCGGTCAGGCTGATCTGCCAGAATACCATTGAAGAAAAGATACAGCAGTTGCAGGCCTCCAAAAAAGAACTGGTGAACGAGCTGGTGAAGACTGACAGCACCATGCTGAAATCACTCAGCAAAACAGATCTTATTGCTTTATTGAACCATCCGAAATAACATCATGGAAAAACTGATCCAGACCATTAAGCAGTTTATTAAACTCAGTGCAGCAGAAGAACAGCAGGTAGCTGTACTCTTCAAGGAAAAGCAATTGCTGAAAGGCGAATATTTTCTGCAGGAAGGCGGTGTCTGTAAATACGTAGGTTTCATTCAGCAAGGACTGGTCAGGTATTTTATCAATAAAGACGGCCAGGAGCTTACCGGCGAATTTGGCCGGGAAGGAGAATTTGTATGCAACTACTCCAGCTTCCTGGACAGATCTGTCTCTGAGGAAAATATTCAATGCCTGGAAGATACCCGCCTGCTGGTGATCAGTTTTGACGACCTGCAGACGTTTTACAATACCATTGCCGAAGGCAATAAATTTGGCCGGCTGATGGCAGAAAACCTGTTTGTGTATGCTAAACGGAAGATCGCTTCCATGTACAGCGACCCGCCAGAGACACGCTACCTGCAGTTCCTGGAGCTCTATCCTGATATTCAGCAACGCATTCCACAGTACTATATCTCTTCCTATGTAGGTGTAAAACCGCCATCCCTGAGCCGCATACGCAAAAGGTTATCGCGGTCCTGAGCTTTATTAACCCGGGTGAACGGAATTGGCGGAGCAGCGCCGCACCTTTGTACTGTTCAAAAACAAGTACAATGACAACAACATTCAGATCTGTCACCTGGTGGCTCACATTCATCTCCGGCCTTATGCTGATATTTATCGGCCTGCGCTTTTTCCTGGTACCGGAAGCGGCAGCAACCGCATTTGGAATTCAGCTGGACACCCGGAGCGATTTTTCTTTCCATTACATTAAAGCAATAAGGGATACTTTCAGCGGATTGCTGTTCATCGCACTGCTCCTCATGAAAGAGTGGCGGGCGCTGGGCATTACCTTATTGCTGGGTAGTATTGTTCCCTCGGTAGATATGAGCATTGTAATCTCTCATCCGGATTATGAACCTGCCAGGATATATCCGCATCTTTCCGCTATCATACTGTGTATCGGTTTAGGGATCGCATTTCTCAGGCGCGGTAAATGAAGCGCCACCTCTCTTGGTATAATCATTGCCGACTGAACCCATAAGCTGGCATATGATCTTACGTCCTAAAAAAACATTGACAACAGCAGAGGTGGAAAGCGGCTTAAAGCTGGTGATCGGGGATGGACTTGCTGCAGAGGCAATGACCACCCTTACCAGTGGGGCTTTCCTGGTAGCCATGGCATTATTGCTGGGGGCTAACAATTTCCAGATCGGCCTGCTCGCCGGCTTGCCCACCTTCACCAACCTGTTTCAGCTGTTCTCTGTCTGGCTGGTGCGGCGCTTCAACAACCGCCGCGCCATTGCGGTGATATGCGGCGTACTGGCGCGTATACCATTGCTGATCATCGGATGCATAGCGCTTTTTGCACCACATGCTTCTTCCGTGCAACTCATCATTTTCTTCCTGTTCTTTTACCAGTTTTTCGGCTCTGTTGCTGGTCCAAGCTGGAACTCCTGGATAAAAGACCTGGTACCGGAGAACCGGATGGGAGCCTACTTTTCAAGAAGAGGCAGCTATACGCAAACGCTGAACGTGGTGCTGAGCCTCGCCGTAGCCTTAGCAGTTGATTATATAAAAAGACGTTATCCGCAATATGAACTGGCCACCTATGCTACCATGTTCATTGCCGGTGGCTGTATCGGGCTGTTCGGCGAATTCATCCTTTCGCTGGCGCCGGAACAGCAAACCTATATGGCGAAGGACAACATATTCCGCCTGCTGAAGCGACCATTGCAGGATCCTAATTTCCGCAGCCTGCTGGTGTTTAATTCTGCCTGGGTATTTGCGCTCAACATTGCAACGCCCTTCTTTATGGTATTCATGCTGAAAGGCATGGGATTGTCGCTTTCCTATATCATCCGGCTTACCATCATCAGCCAGCTATGCAGTATACTTACCATCAGGATATGGGGCATATTTGCAGACAGGTACAGCAATAAAACGATCATCAGCATTGCCGCACCATTATACATTACCTGCATCATTGCGTGGTGTTTTGTAGGAATTTATTCACGGTTATATGCCAACCTCATCCTGCTGGTAGCCATTCATATGGTGACGGGCGCCTCTACCTCGGGCATCAATCTTTCTCTCACCAATATCGGGTTAAAGCTGGCGCCACGGGAAGACGCGGTGGTATACCTTTCTGCCAAGAATATCATCACCGCTTTCTTTTCTTCCATTGCCCCGCTGATCGGCGGTTACCTGGCAGACTTCTTCAGCCAGCGGCATCTCAGTATTGACGCCACCTGGGGCAGCCCTAAACTACAGAAGACACTGCACCTGGTATCCCTGCACGACTGGAATTTCCTGTTCCTGCTGGGCGCACTGCTGGCCCTCATTGCGCTGGATCTGCTGGGATGGGTAAGAGAAACCGGGGAAGTAAAAAAAGATGTGGTGGTGCGCGTGATGCGCAGCAGCATCAAGAACAATCTCAAAGATTATTTCATCATCGGCAACCTGCTTAGCTGGCACTCCCAATTAAAAGCCATTATCAAAAAGAAAAGCACCTAAGGTACGCGGCTCATGGATGTGCACCCATTGCTTCCAGTATATCCGGGGCCGATAAGGGAGCGGCAAATACTTTTATTTTATCCATGTAGCCGTTAAAGATGCGTGATGAAGGAAATTCTTCGTTGCGGCCAATATTCCAACGGTTGCTGACAGACAGGTTGGCCGATTCCTCCAGGTGTGCGCTTGCTTTCAACTGGCCGTCAATATACAGCTCCAGGGTTTTGCCGTTACAAACGCCTGCAATGTGGTGCCAATGATTTTGCCAGTTGGCCGGTAATGCGGCACTTACATCTCCCCTGCCCCAGCCGCCTGCAAAAAAAGTGAGCGAGCGGTTACCGGATACCTGCAGCACATGTACATCGCCTTTGGTAAAAAGGTCTACCAGGTTATCACCGGGGGCGGTAGGATATACCCAGGCCATCATGGTAATAGATGAATCCATTACATCGAGACTGCGTGCATCAGGCACCTCTATATAGCAGTTGCTGCCCAGCAGCAGCTTTGCTGTGCTGTCTGCCGGTTTGTCCGTCCGTATAATATCACCATGGTTAGAAAAACCAGAGCGGTCATACACCTTATCAGCTGTTTTACCTTCCATTTCAAGATCCAGCAGCAATGTAGACTTGTGATCATCATACACACGGAAACGCCGCTGAACGCTATAAAGCTGTAGCTGATACCATCCCGCAGATGTTGCCTGGAACCTGCGGGACAATTGTTTCTCCTCTCCCGGCTGCAGTAGGACTTTAGCTGTGGAGATCAGGCTATCATTGAGGAGCAGCGGCACATCAAATTTGCGCGCCTCGCCACCGGTATTCCGGATAGAGAAAGTACACTCCTGCCAGCTGCCTGCTTTAACAAGCGGCTGCAGCACAAAATTGCTTAGCTGGGGTTTGTCCGGGTATGGGTGCGGCGGCTTGACAACAGTAACAGACATTGTTGCGCCTTCATTTAAACTCAGCTGTGTTTTGCCGGGTTGATAAAGGCGGCAGGGAATAGAGTCGGCAATAGTTGCACCGCTGTCTACCAGGCAATTTTTATACGCAAACGCTTTGCCGTTCACTTTGAGCATTACCTGCTGTGTGCCCAGGCTGCCGCTGTTATGCAATGAGAAGCGTATCCAGAAAAGCTCATGCGGCACTACTTTCTCCCGGGAGGACGCATACTGCTGCATGGTGAACCGCGGTTCCCCCGGCGACGGTGCATGATGAGAAGGCCATTGAGCGGGAGTGACCGCAGTTTCAAATACAATGCTGCCGCCTTCCAGGATACGTGCATGCGAAATAGTGATATTGTCATAAGGGTCCTTGTTAACCGTCATTGACCGGATGTAAGGATAAGCGCCGGTGCGTTTGATCTCCAGTGTGCGGCCGTTCTGCAGATGAATGCGTATAGCGCGGAACAATGGAGCGGCAATACTATATTCCGGGCGCCCCGGGCATGCCGGGTAGATTCCCATCGCACTGAAAATGTACCAGCTGGACATGGAGCCCAGATCGTCATTACCAGGCAACCCGCCCGGAGTGGGTGCAAAACGCGTTTGTAAGATCTCTCCTATCCACTGCTGTGTTTTCTGCGGCGCGCCGGCAGCATTAAAAAGCCAGGGAACGTGAAATACCGTTTCATTGTCAAATATGATCCGCCCGCTCCTGAGCGCTTCGTCCAGGTCTGCTGTAAAACGTTGGCGGCCACCCATCAGGTTCACCAGGTCTTGCTCGTGATGTGGTACAAAATAAGAGTAGATCCATTGATCGCCTTCCTTATAGCCGGTAGTGCCGGGCTGCAGTTTAAAAGTATTGCCGTCGCGGGGAAGGAGCGACATTTCTGCCGGGTGAAAGAGCTGCCGGTAGGCATAACTGCTTTGTAAGAAGCGGCGCTGATCTTCCGGCTGAGCTGCCACTTTTTCCGCAAACTGCGCCAGTGCCCAGTCGTCATATGCATATTCCACCGTGCGGGTGACCGACTCCGGGTAAGAGAACGGAATATAGCCCTGGCGGCGGAATGCGGGCATATCCTGCTGCAGGTAGGGCGTATCTGCAATGCTCTTTTTCATTGCAGTATAGGCCAATGCAGCGTCAATACCGGTAATCCCTTTCAGGTAACTATCCACGATGATCGGCACCGCATGATTTCCGGTCATACTTTCTATGGGCAGGTGCCCGGTTTGCTGGTAAATATCCAGCATGGAAAGCAGCATTTCTCTTTGCTTATCAGGATACAACAGCGTTAGCAATGGATGCAGGGAACGGAAAGTATCCCAGGGAGAAAATCCACCGTATGCATTTCTACCTGTAACCGTGTGCACCTTACCATCTGCGCCGCGATAATGGCCGTCTGCATCAGAGATCACCCAGGGCAGCAGGCAGGCGTGGTATAAGGCTGTATAAAAGACGGTCTTATTGGTTTCGCTGCTATCAGCAACGTCAATAACAGATAATGTACGAGTCCAGGCGCTGCGTGTATCTTTCCAGATGTCATCAAATCCCTTCTTCAGTTCTACGGCGATATTACGTTCGGCGCTTTCCTTACTTACACGGGAAGCGCTGAGGCGCAGCAGGATTACTTTGACGCCGGAGCGGGCGGCTGCAAAGCTGAGGATATAGCCGCCCGGCACAGTATCCCTGCTGGTATAGGGTTCGCTGAAGCGAAACGCGGTATATGCGTTGGTGTTTTCGTTAATAAACACCTGTGGCTTTACACCGGCGGGAAACGTAAAGCGAAACATGCCCGCCCTGGTAGTAGCGGTGGCTTCCACCCGGGTATTGTTATCACGAAACAATACACTGTAGTAACCCGGTTTTGCCAGTTCATCCCGGTGGGAAAATCGGCGTTTGTATTGCCCTGCCTGAAAGTTTTCCCGGCTGTCTACCGGCATTACCTGCAGGTTGCCGGCAGACCCGCTGGGGAAACCGCTGTTGTGATGCAGGCAGCTGAAAAAATATATTGAGCTGTCGCTATAGTCATAACCCCTTGCGCCGGTAACCCGTGTTTCTGGTGTAAGCTGTAAATACCCCCAGGGCGCTACCGCACCGGGATAGGTTCCCCCTTCGCTGCCCCATTTGGTGGGCACACTGCTTTTGCCGGTGCCAATGAAAGGATCTACATAGCTGAGCCGTTCGCGGGTCTGGGCCGCCAGGCGCTGTACGCTCGTCAGGAAACATAAAATAACTATAATACGATGATAATAGCCTACAGATATATGCAAGTTCACTGTTTTTAGGACGGTCGTCAAATTACCAAAATAATTCAATAAATTTAATGTACTTCAATACCCTGAAGCCCCTCAACACTTCATTACCTGTAATCTTAAATTGTACTGTTATGAAAAAAAAGACCATTAAAAAACTGCGACTCGACAAAATTAAAGTGGCCAGCTTAAGCACCACACAGATCACTGCCAGAGACACTGCTATTGTTACCAGAGACACCCTGATATCGGGACCGCTGACTGTTTGCGGCGCCTCCATCTGTATTTGCAGCTGGCCGACGGAAGATTGCTGAAAAAAGGCCGGAGCGTTTCCGGCCTGCTTTTTTTAACGGGTTTTGCAGTCTTGTTAAAGGCAAGGGCCAGCCTGATTTACCCCTGCACACATTTTGTAGTTAACCTTAAACGCAATCCTCCGAACATCTTCTTCTCTTCTATTCTGATCTGTGGTACCTGTAATAGGCGTTCCTGCCCCCATCCGCCAGCCCTTTTATCCAATGGTATATGTGCCGGATTTTGTTAAAATAGCGAGATTTTACCGGTGAGTTGTGATTTTTTTATTTCCCCTGCGAATAATTAGATACAACAATGCAATGCACTATGAAATATGACCAGTTATTACAGGCGCCCGGCAGACTACTGTGCGCCCCCGGCAAGGCAATGACAACAGTAAAGCAATGGCCAGAAAATCTATAACTTAACACTAAAGCAAAGCGTGGCATGGACTCACAACAACAGGCAGATAGATTCCTGACTGTCATAACGGAGCACAAGGGCCTTATTTACAAAGTGGCACATTTATACTGTTATCATGATGAGGACCGGAAAGACCTGATCCAGGAGATTATTTTCCAGCTCTGGCGCTCTTTCGGGAACTATAATGAGCAGTATAAATTGTCTACCTGGCTATATAAAATATCGCTCAACGTAGCTATTTCCTATTACCGGAAAGATAAAAGCCGGGGGCCTGCGGCGCTCCCGCTTACAGACGACATCATTAACCTGCTTCCGGGCGCCGAACAGGATGGAACGGAACAAAACATACGCCTGCTGCAAAGATTTGTAAATGAGCTGCCACCGTTGGACAGGGCGCTGATGATCCTGTACCTGGAAGAAAAAACGCACCGTGAAATGGCAGAGATACTGGGCCTTACCACAACCAATATTGCTACCAAGATCAGCCGCGTAAAAGAAAAGCTCAAACAGAAATTCTCAACCATCAATCATTAAGAAATGGAAGAAATGGAATTAAAAAGCCTCTGGCAGGCTTACGACAAGAAACTCGAAAGGACCCTTGCCCTGAACCTGCACCTGGTGCGGGAGATACAGACACAGAAAGCGAAATCGGCGATCCGGTCCATGAGGGGTATCAAGGTGTTTACTTTATTGGCGGGAATACTTTGGGTGCTGGTCTTAGGCGTCCTGGTGTTCAACTCCCTGCAGTTTGAGCGGATCTTTCTGGTGGTATCCGCGGGAATGATCATGGTGTTTAATATCGTGGCCATTGCGGCTTATATCCGGCACCTGGTACTGATGAGCCGGATCAGCAACAGCGAGTCTGTTGTACAGACCCAGAAACAGCTGGCAATGTTGCAGGCATCTACGATCAGCGTTACAAGGATACTATTTCTGCAGGCGCCGTTTTACACCACCTTCTGGTTTACGCCGGCGATGCTCGGGAATACCTGGTTCTGGGCAGTGGCAGTACCGGTGACGGCGCTTTTTACGTTCGGGGCTGTCTGGATGTACCGGAATATTACGCTAAAAAATGCGGGGAAGCGCTGGTTCCGCTGGTTGTTTAGCGGGAAAGAATGGACTCCGGTGGAAAAAGCCAGGGCTTTTTTGCGGGAGATAGATGAGTTTGAGCGGGACTGATGGTGAGGGGCCCCGGTTTGATCCTGGCCTGGCAGTATTTTTGGGGGATTTCCGGCGGGAAGTACGCGACAGAGGGGCGTTTGCAAAAAGGGAGATAAAAAAGTGGTAAATAAGTTTTTAGAAATGAAAAATATAGTTACTTTTGCATCCCGTCAGTAAAAATACTGACACTTGCATGGGGTGCAAGGACCGAAGGTTCGAATCCAAGCATCCCGACAAAAGATCTTACAAACATTACTTTCAAGATACTACAGCAGTAAAATGCTGTTACCGGTTCGGGACGTAGCGCAGCCCGGTAGCGCACTTGCATGGGGTGCAAGGGGTCGCTAGTTCGAATCTAGTCGTCCCGACTAAGCCTGTAAATATTTGATTTACAGGCTTTTTTATTTTAATTATTTCACTTATCTGACCTGTTTCTTTTATTTTCGCTGAGTGAGGAGCTGAGTAGGCTTACTGAGTAAATTGGCAACTCAGTCGGATTTAAATTATGATGGTTAACGGCTAATAATCAGGCTATTACGTCAATCCTTCCTGCCAAGTACTAAGGTAAATACAACGTCCATACGAACTATAAAAAGGACTAATACTGTAATTCTTTAAAAAAATCGTTAGCCCACTCCTGTGAGTTATTCCGTGAGTTCACAAAGGCGGTCAGAGTTTAAATAATTGATATTAAATTATTTATAGGAATTAATTCGAATCCTGTTCCGCCGATGTGATTTGTTTTCTAAACTCTATATGATATGAATTCTTTGAGTAAGCATTCATTAGTGTCGAAAGAGGTAAAAGATCAATTCTCTCAGCATTGATGAGAGAATTAAGACCATCGATGCAGAGAAAATAAATCCTTCAACTGGTTTGAAATTTCTTATTACATAGGATAATACATGTAGCTAACTTAAAAGGCTATTGTTTTTCCTATTAATAAGATATATTTGCCTAATAAGCAAATTTTATGTCTAAAAAGGCAATTAATCGCATTAAAGTTGTTCTTGCTGAACAGGGCAAAACCAATAAATGGCTTGCTGAAAGTTTAAGTAAGAATGAAACAACTATTTCTCATTGGTGCACCAATGAGAAGCAGCCATCGTTAGAGACATTGATCAGCGTCGCAAAAGTGCTGAATGTGGATGTACGGGAACTAATGCACCCTACTAAGAATTACTGACCAATTTAAACCCCACCAAATTTAATGTCCTTCAACGAAAACTCACGCGTCAAAATTCCTGCTTTACTTCATCTAATGAAGTTGGGATATCATTATATACCTCTTGATCGGCAGCAGTGCAGAGATGATACTAATATCTTCGAAGATATTTTCGTTGAAAGTCTAATACGCATTAACCCAGGGGCGACTACAGAAGAAATTCTTCGGGTATTGGATGAGATAAGCCTGGAATTGGACTATGAAGATCTCGGAAGAAAGTTCTACCAAAGGCTGACGACGACTTCAGGTATTAAACTGATTGATTTTAGGGATTTCGATAATAATAGCTTTCACATTACAGCCGAATTGACTGCTAAGAGCGGAGATGAGGAATTTCGTCCTGATATTACGATATTGATCAATGGCATGCCTTTGGCTTTCGTGGAAGTGAAAAAGCCGCATAATAAAGAAGGGGTAATTGCTGAACGAAGTCGTATTAATGCCCGCTTTAAAAACAAACACTTCCGTCGTTTTGCCAATATCACACAGCTGATGGTCTTTTCCAATAATATGGAATATGAAGACGGAATTGTAGAACCTGTGTTTGGTGCATTTTATGCTACATCGGCTTATGCAGATTTACAGTTCAATTATTTCCGTGAAGATGAAGACTATCCCGTAATACAAAAGTTAGGCACGATTTCAGAGCCGGATGAAAATGCGATATTGAAGGATAACAACCTGCTGGTTATCAAACATAGCCCAGAATTCAAAATCAATAAAGAACCTAATACGCCTACACATCGTATCCTTACTTCTTTATTCAGCCGGGAACGGCTGGCATTCATTTTACGCTATGCGATTGCTTATGTTGAAGAAGAAAGTGGTTTGCATAAACACATCATGCGCTACCCGCAGATCTTTGCCACTATGGCCATAGCAGCCAAATTGGATGACGGCAAGCGTAAAGGTATTATTTGGCATACACAAGGCTCCGGTAAAACGGCTCTGGCCTTTTATAATGTGCAGCACCTTATTGATTATTATCAGAAGCAAAACATTGTCCCGAAGTTTTACTTTATCGTAGACAGGTTGGATCTGCTGATCCAATCTTCAACAGAATTTGCTAATCGCGGTCTAAAAGTGAAACAGGTAAACTCCCGTCTGGCATTTATCAATGATTTACAAATAGCAGGTGCCATACATAATGATAGCGGCAAGCCTGAAATTACTGTTATCAATATCCAGAAATTCAGTGAAGATGCTACCGTCGTAAGGTTACCGGATTATGATATCAATACCCAAAGGATTTATTTTCTGGATGAAGCGCACCGGAGCTATAACCCCAAAGGCAACTATCTCGCGAACCTGATCAATTCTGATAGGAATGCTGTAATCATTGCCTTAACCGGAACACCACTATTAAAAGAGGTAGCAAAAGAATATGATTCCAAGCTGCTTTTTGGTAACTATATCCATAAATATTATTACAATCGCTCCATTGCTGATGGCTATACCCTGCGTTTGATCCGGGAAGAAATAGAAGGCAGCTTTAAAATGGAAATGAAGGATGTGATGCAGCAGATCAAACTCCTGAAGGGCGATATCAAGGCTTCAGATGTGTATGCGGAAAGAAAATTTGCTCAGGGCCTTTTGGATTATATCACTAAGGATTTAAATGACTTCCGGAATTATTGGCAGGATGAAAGCCTGGGTGGTATGGTAGTTTGCGATTCATCCAAGCAAGCCAAAATGCTATTCCAGTTATTTGAAGAACAGTATGGAGAGCAGGAAACAGATGCAGCGCAGTTGTCCATAGCAGACGAGCCATTTGTGCCCTATGGCAAGCAAGGCAAAAAGCCGCTAACCGCAGCATTGATCCTGCATGATGAAAACGATAAGAGTGTACGCAAAGAACTCATTAAAGCATATAAAGCTGGCAAAATTGATTTGCTTTTTGTCTATAATATGCTGCTTACAGGTTTTGATGCCAGGCGTTTGAAAAAGCTCTACCTGGCGCGTGTTATCCAGGATCATAATCTACTGCAGACATTAACGCGTGTGAACCGTCCATACAAAAAGTACCAGTATGGCTATGTTGTTGACTTTGCGGATATATCAAAAGCATTCGACCGTACCAACCAATTATATTTCAGGGAGCTGCAGGAGGAACTGGGTGATGAAATGGAAATGTATTCTCATCTGTTCAAATCCGAAGCGGAAATCAAGACCGAGATTGAACGCATCAAGGAAACACTTTTCCATTACGATACGGAAAACCGCGAAATCTTTTCTCAGCAAATCGCGCAATTGACTAACAAGGCGGAATTGATGCAGCTGGTCAAAGCCTTGCGTACCGCTAAAGAACTGAAAAACTTAATTGCCCTACAGGATCTAGAAGGATTAGGTGAACTGATAGATTTTGATGTACTGAACCGCCTGCTGATAGAGGCACAAAACCGGCTGGATAACCTCAACTTTGTAGAAAACATCGGCAATGAGGAAGCCACGCAAAACCTGTTGAATGCAGCTTTGGAAGACATACTTTTCCAATTCATCAAAGTAGGAGAAGAAGAGTTAAAACTGGCCGATGAACTAAAAGAACAGTTGCGCAAAACCCGGGAAGCTTTGCAAAACAATTTTGACCAGGGTGATCCTCATTTCGTAAGTCTGAAAGAAGAGCTCGAACGTATTTTCAGGAAAAAGAACCTTACCGAAACTACACAGGCGGACATGGTGGAGAACCTGCCCTTGCTACGCAAGATATACGACGAAGCTAAAGAGCTGAACCGCAAAAATGCTTTGCTCAAAGCTAAGTACAGTAACGATGAGAAATATGTGCGCATTCACAAACGCCTTACCGAAAAAGGAACCCTCAATGCCAGGGAAATGCAATTGCATCGTGCTTTGATTCAGGTAAAAAATGAAGTGGACAATAAGCTGGAAAGCCAGGAAGACTTCTTAAGTAATGAGGCACTATTTGACCGCTACCTAATTAAGTTAGTGTCACAGCAATTCGTAGTGAATGAAAAATTAAATTTAGATACAGATACACGCCAAAACATCAGCACCCTTATCGGGAAAGAATATTTTCAATTGTATCACAACCGGTATTAAGCAATGACATTAGATATCAACTATACGATCAAGACGAAGCAGCTTATAGACAACCTGAAGAGTGTGTGCGCCAACTATGGTTTAGGCAATGATGGCAACGAATTCAAGATCATCTCACAGGTTTTTTTGTATAAATTTTTAAATGATAAATTCCGCTATGAGGTAAAAAAGTTGAAGCCGGAACTTGATGCAAATAAAGATTTCAGTGCAGCACTAATCAAGCTTAAAAAGAAAGATTATGAGCTGTTGATGGATTTGCTGGATGAGAATGTGCCCCGTTTAAAACCGCATCAGCTCATAGCTCACCTACACAATATTCAGAACAGTGGTGATTTCGCCAAAACCTTCGATGATACGCTACGAGATATCAGCATAGAAAATGCCGATGTCTTCTCTATTAAATCTTTTTCGGGGGCGAAAGATAAATTGTTCGATGAGCTGAGCACTTTTATCACGGATGCTTCGCAAAGGGATGCTTTTTGCCGCGCCCTCATTAATAAACTGTTCGAATTCAGTTTTGAACAAAGCTTTGAGGATTATTTTGAGGAAAAATATGATTTCTTCAAAGATATTTTTGAATACCTAATCAAGGATTACAACTCTGATTCAGGCGGAAAATATGCGGAGTACTACACCCCTAATGCCGTATCCAGGATCATTGCGAATATACTGGTGCCAGGAAAGGTAAAGCAGGCCCGTTGCTACGATCCCAGTGTGGGATCAGGATCCTTGTTAATGTCCCTGGCTCATAAAATTGGTGAAGACAGGTGTACCATTTATTCCGAAGATATTTCGCAGAAGTCCAGCACCATGCTGCGGCTGAACCTGATCCTGAATAATCTGACGCACAGCATTCCCAACGTGATTAAGACCAACACCATTACGCAGCCGTTTTACCTGGAGAAACTGAAATTTGACTATATCGTATCCAACCCGCCCTTTAAGCTCGATTTTTCAGATTTCAGGGATGACCTGGAGAAAGACAGTTTTAAAGAACGCTTTTTTGCCGGCATACCCAATGTACCTAAGACTAAGAAAGAATCAATGGCTATTTACCTGCTCTTTATCCAGCACATCATGTACAGCCTGAACGATAGCGGGAAGGCAGCTATTGTGGTCCCTACAGGATTCATCACAGCACAGAGTGGTATTGAAAAGAAGATCCGCGAACGCCTGGTGGACAAGGGCTGGCTGCGCGGTGTGGTGAGCATGCCCAGCAATATTTTTGCGAGCACTGGCACCAATGTATCCGTGCTGTTTCTCGATAAAAAAGCGGACACCGAACATATTGTACTGATGGATGCCAGCAAGCTGGGCGAAACCGTAAAAGAAGGCAAAAACCAACGTACGGTGCTGACCCGCGAGGAAGAAGCCCGAATCGTCAATACGTTTAATAACAAGCAGGCAGTTGAAGATCTCTCCGTGATCGTGACCCAAGAGCAAGTGCAAGAGAAGAATTACTCTTTTTCTGCCGGCCAATACTTTGAAGTAAAGATCGACTATGTAGATATTACCGCAGCTGAATTTGCCGAAAAGATGCAGGGCTTTGAAGAACGACTGAACGCTTTGTTTAAAGACGGTAATCGTTTGGATATCGAGATTCAGAAACAATTAAAAGGGTTGAGGTATGAATAATTGGCATCAAACTTCAATTGGAGATTTTATAGATTTTAATCCGTCGGAAAGCTTGCCAAAAAATAGGTTGGCTAAGAAAATTCCGATGGAGAAGTTGGGCACATTTGAAAGAAAACTTAAAGGATTTGAATATGCTGAATATAAATCAGGTCCCAAATTTAGAAACGGAGATACGCTTGTAGCGAAGATTACGCCTTGTTTAGAAAATGGGAAGACTGCGTATGTCGATATCTTGAATGAAGGTGAGGTGGCATATGGGTCATCTGAATTCATTGTTCTAAGAGAAAATGGACATTCAGACAAAAAATTTATTTACTATTTAGCTCGTAGTCCTTTGTTTAGGGAACGGGCAATAAGCTGCATGGAGGGTACTTCTGGTAGAAAGAGAGTAAATGAGGGTGCGCTAAAAAGGCAGGAAATTGTAGTTCCTGACTTAATAGAGCAACAAAAAATAGCAGCTGTTTTATCCGCTTTAGACGATAAAATAGAACTCAACAACCGCATCAATGCCGAGCTAGAACAAATGGCTAAAATGCTCTATGATTACTGGTTTGTGCAATTTGATTTTCCTGATGCTAACGGGAAGCCTTATAAATCCACCGGGGGTAAAATGGTGTATGATGAGGTATTGAAGAGGGAGATTCCGAAGGGATGGAATGTGACAGTTTTCAATGATTGGATTGCAGCAACAAAGGCCGGCGATTGGGGTAAAGAGACCCAAGAAGGCAATTACACGGAAAGAGTTTATTGCATAAGAGGTGCTGATATAAATGGCTTAAATGGTAAAGGAGAAATCAAATCTCCCGGGCGTTTTATATTGAAAAACAATCGCTCAAAAATTTTAAACCCTAACGATTTCATTGTAGAAATTTCAGGTGGAAGTCCTACTCAATCAACTGCAAGAATAGCATTATTGACAGAAAAAACATTTGAACGATTCGATGCAGATGTGATCTGTTCGAATTTTTGTAAAGCCGTTTCCATAAGGGATAAAAAGTATATTTTCAACTTTCTGCAGGAGTGGCAACGGTTGTATGATTCAGGTGTCTTCTTTGGCTATGAAGGGAAAACAAGTGGTATAAAAAACTTCTTGTTCGATTCTTTTATGGCTTCATACCATGTCGTTTTTCCTGACAAGGAGATCGTTGAAAAATATTATGAGTTCGCAAAGCCTTTAGAAGAAAAAAGACAATCTAATCTTCATCAAAACCTACAACTTTCCGCCCTTCGCGACTGGTTACTGCCCATGCTGATGAACGGGCAGATAAAGGTTGTAGATGTTGGTAAAGAGTATAATTTGGAGAAGGAACAAGCAACGTCGGCTGCAAAGCCACTAAACACTTACGGGGAGCTACCTAAACTTAACATTCCAGAGAGTAGGAAAAACTTTGCGAAGCAGGTACTGGCCGGTAAAATCGTTTCTGAGTTCAGGAATGATCCTAATTTTACCGATATTAAGTTTCAGAAGATACAATTCCTCGCAGAGCATATCATAAAAGCCGATCTCAAGCTGAACTATTATTACCAAGCAGCTGGCCCTTATGATAATGTGTTCATGCATACTATCTACAACGACTTCCGCAAGCAAAAGTGGTTTGATTATCAGAACAAGCGATTTGTGCCATTAGAAAAGCAGGGGAACATCGAGGAGTATTACCAGGGATACTTTGGGCCAGCACATGAACAGCTGAATAAGCTATTTGAGCTGCTTTATCAAACCACCGAAGCAGAAGCGGAGATCATCGCTACACTGTATGCTGTTTGGAACAACCGCATCATCGAAAAACGAACAATAACAGATAAGGAACTGGTCCGGGACTTTTATCAATGGAGTGATCGTAAGCGGCAATACTCAGAAGTGCAAGTTGCTGAAGGGCTCGAATGGTTACGAACACATCAAATGGAGCCGAAAGGTTTTGGAAAGTTGATTAAGAAAGCGAAGGGCAAAAAGTAAGCTAAATGGATGTTGAAATACAATTCTATCTATACAATCAAAGATGATGTAAACCCTATATATTTTCAGTATGGAAAAACAAACATTGGAAGCCATATGCAATAAGATAGAGGTATGGGGCGATTGGAGAAGCAATTATGCCAAGTATGTACCTCTATTTATAAAAGAAGCCGCCCGTGCCGTCCGTTGGGAAGATTGGGACCAGGAAGTATTCCATGAGTATTTTATAAAATCCTCTGGCCAATGCGTGTCTTCGTTAAAGCAAGGATACTTTACCAATGACGAGAAAGAGGCTATTAAAACACACTGGGATGAGATCGCCCCTTTGTTACAAAAAATTGCGCAAGAACAACACGAGCCGCAGTACGAAGTATATAATGAGCTGAAGGCAAGGATACGCCGATATACAGACCAGGATAGACGCGCAGCTACCAATCGGCTGATAGCCGGGTTGCAGCCCCAGCTCCTATGTACTATAGTAAATCAGAATAGGCTCTGGGAGCTCTTTGTACAATTGCGCATAAACACCTATGGATTTGCGCTGGAATGGAAGCCAAGCTGGTTTGAGAACAGCTACCAGATCCTGCAGCTTTTCAAAAAAGCGCTGAATACTAACGATGGCTATCAGATCATGACTTATCCCTGGCAGGTATATGAAGAATACGATTTTGAAAATAGCGTTAAAACGCCGGATAACGATATGAGTGAAGATAAAACCGCAGAGATTATCGCCTTGTTAAAGTACAAAAAGCAGATCATTCTGCAAGGCCCCCCGGGTACCGGAAAAACGAAATTAGCTAAGAAAATAGCCCAAGTACTGACTAGTGCCAATACTACAGAAGTATTGACAAAGGAAGATATAATTGCTAATTGTAGAGACCAGATTAGTATACCAACCGCTAAAACCAAATTGAATTTTAAGATACTGGGGGTAAATGAAGGCGGTATTCGGGTTGAAAACTCAGAAGGGAAAGAACATACTGCCCCATACAACGAAATTGTGAGAATGTATGAGGCTAAAGCGTGGGAAAAAGAGGGCATGATCGTTAATGGTACCCATTCTTACAGTGCAGCAGTGGCTAAGTTCCTGCACAGTAGACGAGATACAGCTTCATTTGGATACTATAAAATCATCCAATTCCACCCTTCGTACAGCTACGAAGATTTTGTAAGAGGCATTGTGGCAGAATCTAAGGGAGATAAAATTGAATATAAAAATGTGAATAAACCTTTAGCTCTGTTTGCAGAAGAGGCGTTGAAAAATTTCCAAAACTCTAAGAAAATTCCAGAATTAATATCTAAAGAAATTTGGGTTGAGAAACAATACCAAAAGTTTAAAGAACTTCTGGAATCTGACTTGGAAAAATTTGAAGAGGTTTTAATAAAAAATGAAACAAAACCCAAAATAACGGCAATAGAAGATGATGCTATAAGAGTTAATCGGTATAGTAATGAAAGTGATTCCGTGTTGATAAAAGATAACGATATTATTAACGGATATATTGGATTATATCTTACAAGCCCACAAATTAAGATAAAGGAGAACATAGTACTTTCCAAGTCTGCAAGAAGCGGAATGTATTATCTGTATCAGAATCTGACTGAGAAATTCAAAAAATATTTACAGGATAATAATCTATCCTTTGATCCAGAAACAAATATTGAAAAGCAGGAACTTAATAACTATGTACTCATCATCGACGAAATTAACCGTGCCAATCTTTCTTCTGTCTTAGGTGAGTTAATTTATGCTTTGGAATATCGTAATGAGGTAGTTGATTCTATATATGAAGTAGATGGATCAACCAAACTAATCCTACCGCCTAACCTCTATATCATCGGTACTATGAATACAGCAGACCGCAGTGTAGGGCACATTGATTACGCCATCAGAAGACGATTTGCCTTTGTGAATGTGTTGCCGGAAGCATTGGAAGAAGATGAGGAAATCTATTTCAATGCAGCGCATTTTGCGAAAGTGGCAGCATTGTTCAACCGCAATAATGTAAGCCCTGAATTTGAAGCAAAAGACGTACAGCTGGGACATAGCTATTTTATTGTGAAAAAACAGGATGCTCCTTCAGCTGCTGAAAGAGACGAGTTATTCCGGTTGAAAATGGCTTATGAAGTGGTTCCACTCTTACTCGAGTATGTAAAGGATGGCATATTAACAGGTAAGATCGGCGAACAGGATATCAAAGATTATATTAACGGATTGAAACCAGACGTATCATGAAGATACTCCTGACAGAACATGCGAGCGTCGAGGTTTACCGTACCGCAAACGGAAACGAGGTCAATGCTTTGGCGTTTAGTGAAGATGTCTTTGCCAAAGTGCATAAAGATAATATTCGCTTGTTTAAACGGGAGCGGGGAAAGGATATCTATCCTTTTTTACTAGAACAGAAAAATGCGGATACGTTCCATCTGAAAGCTAACTATTATATCGGTGCAGACTGGTTGGTGAAAGACAGGAAATTTATACAGGTAGATCCTAAGATCAATACAAAACTGGCTCCCACTTTTGACGCAATAACAGATATACCGGATCCAGAAATCAGTGACGACGACCAATTGAAAGATAAGCTGCCACAAGCTGAATATCTGGAGGTGGACTATCTTAAAATGTTGCTGGATATTATGTCTGCTGGGCTACCCACCCACTATACAGATGATCTTGTTTTAATAGACTGGCATACATCACAAATACCGGTAAACCAGCAGGAGGACCACCTTACCCCCTTTCTGGTAGTGCAATTCCTGCAATTATTGAAAGCGGTTGTACGTAAGGGTTTGAAAAAATCTTATTATAAAGTGCGGGAAAACCTGAACAACAGGGTAAAAGGGAAGATACTCATCGGCCCGCATCTTAAGCAGAATATATTCAAAAACCGCTTAACGCAAACTTATTGCGAATACCAGGTATTTGGTGAAGACAATATCGAAAACCGGTTCCTGAAAGAAATGCTTCGTTTCGCAAGTAGCTATATAGAAAATAATAAGCCCTGCTTTGGAAATAATGTAGAGGCGGTAACAAACCTGGTAAACTATTGTCGTCCGGCCTTTGAGCACATTGGTAATGAACTGAATGAAGATCAACTGAAACAGGTACGCTACAATCCCTTTTTTAAAGAATATAAAGAAGCGATTACCATAGGCAGGCATATTCTTAAAAAATTTGCCTACAATCTCTCGGAAACATCAAATGTGGAAAGAAAGACTCCCCCCTTCTGGATTGATATGCCCAGGTTGTTTGAGTTATATTGCTACATACAGTTGTTAAAGGCGAATCCTCAGGATAAGCATCATATTCATTACCAGTTCAGCACCTATGGAAATGTATTGGATCTATTGATCTCTAAACCCGATTGTCAGATGGTGATTGATGCAAAATACAAACTGCATTACCAACAGGGACAAGTACATCAGGATATCCGACAGGTAGCCGGCTATGCAAGGTTAAAGAAAGTACGGGGTCAGTTAAAGATCACTGACGACCGGAATATTGATTGTCTACTAATCTATCCAGATTTGAAAGCAACTGGTTTAAACTGCTTATTAAATGATATTATAAAAGCATCAAATCCCATTGCAGCTTATGATAGGGTATACAAGCTAGGTATACCCTTACCACTTACGCAAAGGAACTTTTGATTTTGGTATTCTCTGAATAAAGCGGCTTTAGAAACTCTCGACACTGTTGTGAGTTTCTAGTTACACTGCAGCGACAATAAGAGCTAATGGAAACAGAAAAAGACAGCGCCAGAGCGGAGACGAAACAGCAGGGATTCAGAAACTAGATCGCCCAACCTAAGAACATAGCATTTCTGATTGGAAACTAATACCTAACTTCTGGTTTAGAGCTTAAGCCCCAAATGAACCGTATCGATAGTAAAAGTAAAGACTGCTTGCGAAAGCTCTTCGGCGGAAACGGCAAAAGGCAGACTCGCTTGGTCGCCTGCGAAAATAACCTTTCTTTCGCCCAGGGTGTGTTGTACTCCGGTGCTAAGCATAGTGACCGTGATAGAATGAGAAGGAAGAACAATTCCAACACTGCCGATATTGGTAACCTTCACTAAAAGGTCGACATCAAAGACAATACTCAATCGCCCTTCTATGATAAACTCCTGGCCCAGCTGAACAAATTCATAGTGATGTTCAGTTCTACCCGTGAGTCTCTTCACAATACTATCCGTCGTAAGGAACGGATTCCGTTCATGTATGGGCACCGTACTCTCTCGCAGCTGACTTTCATGACGTATCCACGCGGCATTCCAAAAACCTGTTTCAAGCAACGGTTCCACCAAAGGAAACATTGATGTGCCACTCTTACTTTCGGTCCAATAATGTTTTTGTCGGGCATAACCACCAACACACCTGGCGCCGGCACACTCACGTGGATCTGCACCATTCGTCGAGCAGTTAAGTACAACGTCACCTATTCGGCACTCAGATTTACTAAATGAAAAATAATAGCGTTCAAAGTGAAGCAGCAGATAATACTCAAACGCAATACTGGTGTAAGCTATTTGTACTTGCTTACCATTGATATTCTGAGCTGCTGCGATGAACGCCTGCTCAACAGCTGGGTGATTATCCTTGTCAAAGACCACCCACGCCTCATTATAGGTACCATCCCTTAGCTGGTCTTGTGCCGCCAATACCCATTTGAGAGGTGGCACGCCGGGAATCTCGGGAGGAAGGGGTTTGCCTGGCAAAAGCGACCTTGATTTTCTTTGGCGCACATAATCCTTCTGTTCAACCCGTTCTTCTTCTTGTTCTTTGCTTTTCTTATTCTCAGGCTCCTTTGGCTCGGGATGAATAGTAATCGCAATATCACCTATCGAGTAATGCCCCTGTAGGATGCGATCGCGGATAGCATTAAAGAATTGTGGTTCTGTGTTCTCACCTTCACAGATGATCAACACTGTATACTGGGATTGACGTGCCATTAAATATCTTCAAAAAGCGATTCTATGGATTGAATATCAGGAATACCACCGAACTTGCCGGCCAAATACCATTTGTCAAATGGAGTATCTTCTCTTACATCGGGAAAATCTTGAAGAGAATATAGCTCTGTAACTCCACACTCATCTTTTTCCGCAAACCATATTTGGTCTTTACGAAAGATAGTCCGGTCCAGTAAGTTTGTATCGTGAGTAGTAAAGATAATTTGGGCGTTCTTTTTATTAATTCGCTCACTCTGAAAAAGCAGCACCAGCAGTTTAGATAAATATGGATGAAGGCTCGTTTCCAACTCGTCTACAAAGATGATCCCGCCTGTTTGAAGCGTTCTTAATATCCTTCCCCCAAAGGTAAATAATGTTCTTACGCCATTCGATTCTTCTGAAAGTGGAAGGCTACCTTCCTGGTCAAGCGATTCACCATCATGAAACATCGGATGGGTAGCACTAATGTCAAAGCTAATTCGCTTTGTTGGCTCCATTTTCCCATTGCCCAGTCGATAGGTCACCCCCTCCTTTTCCTTCGTGGCAATCCTCAAACTTTTTAAGCCAGTATCAGCAAAACGTAACAACTCGTTGAGCCTTTTTAACAAAACGTCATCATTAACAAGTTGCCTTCCTAAGGAATCTCTCTGACTCGGAGAGGCACCAAGTTGCAGCGGAGTAACTACCGCGATACTTCTAAAATAGACAAATATTTTAGAAATAAATTCATCAGCCACATCACTACCAAATTTGGAGAGCCCTGCCTGATTTTGAAAAAGGTCCAATTGTTGCTCTTTTCTACCGCTTTTGTATTTTAACTTATGGATTAACTCTTTGCTTGACTCTTCAATTTCTCTCTGAAGCAAAACGACCGGTTTGCCCATTGGCCAATAGGTAAGCGTTTCAGCAAATACTGTATTAAAACCAAAGCTGATCTCATATTTGAAACGGACATCATCAGGACCAATAAAGTCAATTGCAAATCGCACCGGCTTTTCGTAAGTATTAATATCAAATCGAAAAGGCGACCATGCATCTATCGGTTGGCCTGCGACGATAAAAGGGTTGCACACAAATGATAATATCTCCCGTACACCGCGGATCAAATTAGATTTGCCAGAAGCATTGGCTCCATATATGGCAGCCATCTTCAATATTCTTTCCTGCTCTTCACTTGTACCTTTATTGATCCTCTGCAAGACAACATTCTGTTCTTTTGCTTTAGATCCTTCAGCCACTAAACTCAGATTAACAGGCGCCTTATACGAACGGAAGTTTTCAAACTCTAACCTTAGTATCATGTAGTGTTTTTTGCATATTTTCTGCAAAATAACGATTTTGGTTGGAAGTAACGACAAATAAAAGCTCATTTGGGGACAAAATGGGCAAATTGTTTGAGGCTCTATCTGTCGAACCCGCTAAAAATGTAAATATGGTTGATTGAACATCAAATTATATTAATCTTCAAATAGTTATCTTTGAAAGATGCCTTAGAGTCAATAGAAAAAGGCTCGGACTTTGTCTTGTCAAGGCGACAATGCCTAAAAGCTAACAATTGGGACCTAAAATCTCCAGTTGTTCCCATCTGACAGCAGTTACTACTTTTGGGTATTATTTAAATGTTGAATTATTTCATGGTTACCAAATCATTATATAGGGACTTCTCCGATTGTCGATATTTCTGGCTGGTTAAGGTAATCGGTCAATCCTTCTCCTAATTGTGTTAGGAAACACTATGCCAAAATAAAAATTCTCCAATATTGACGCTTTTATAGGAATCTCGCAATAACTCTGTTAGGTTGAACAATTGTTCGTTCGATATTTTCAAAATCGTATTAAAAAAAGTTTACCGTCAAAGTATCGGAATAATTCTTTGGAAAATGCATGCTTACTAATATTGCTGCTAATGCAAACTCGTGTATGGCTGCCAAACAGTCGATTAATCATTGCCGTCAGCAATGTATCGCTATTCGATTATTTTGTCGCATATTCTAACTAGTTTTCTGACCTTTACTCTTTGCTATCACGTAATACTTCGAGGTTAAAATATTTCTTAACCCTAAAACAATAGTAATGAAACGTCATCACAATTTTGGCGTCAGTTTCTATATTCGCCAAAATAAAAACAAAACAAAAGATTATAGCATCTATGCTTGCATTAAAGCAGGTGGCACAGTTAGAGAATTATGTATTAGAAGCGGTTTAAAAAAGGACGATTGGAATGAAGGAAAAGGAAGGCCGAAAGAAAAAAATGATGAACTGATTATGCTATCCCTTTATTTGGATACTGTTAAGTCAAAACTGTTAAACATCTGCCTTGATCTTGAACTTAATGCAGGAATACTGAGTGCAGAAAATGTGCGGAATATTTACCTGGATCGAAAAAGTACACATTACACCCTTCTACAACTGATCGACAAGGCAACCACTAAATATGAAAAAGAAATTGAAAAGGGTAGCCTCAAAAATTATAAGGCCACAAAGTCCTACGTTGAAGCTTTTTGCAAGATAAAATACAAATCTGGAGATGTCCCTTTGAGACATCTTACCTATGCCTTTATTGATGAACTGAAAACTTACATTCTGAATCATCCGCTGAAGCCTAATAATCCTTGCCACAGTAATGGTTGTATGAAACATATGGCCCGGTTAAAAAAGATAATGGCCTGGGCGTACGAAATGCGGTTTGTTGACCGTGATGTCTTTGCCTCTTATAAAATAAAAATAAAACGTCATGAAAGTGAGATATTACACTGGGAGCAGCTAAAGACTCTTGAAAACAAGGTATTGCAACGCCCCATGTTAAACCTAGTAAGAGATCTTTTTGTGTTTTGTTGTTATACTGGCATGGCACCAATAGATATGCAACGCTTACGTCCGCACCAAATATACTCTGGTATCGACGGTTTAACTTGGCTAACCTACACCCGAGTCAAAAGCAATGTTTCTGCTAATGTGCCTTTACTCAGTCCCGCTATTGAACTGATAAGAAAATATAAGTTGAAGGAAGGAGATATCCTAAGAGATACAGTTTTCCCATTTGTTACTAACAAAGATTTAAACGACAACCTTAAAATTATCGGTGAAATCTGTGAATTTAGAATGCCACTTCACTTTTATATGGCTCGTCATACTTTTGCGACAACGGTTACCCTTTTACAAGGTGTCCCCATTACTTCCATCCAAGAAATGCTTGGACACGAAAAAATTGAAAGTACTATGATCTACACACGAACCAGTAACCCGGTGGTAGGTATGGACATGATGCTGGTACAACAGAAGATGGATATTTGGAAAAGATTATCCGACTAAATCAGAAACAAACACCATAATTCTCTTTTAATAGCAAATGATTACCTTTGCATCAGTTCTTTAGAAAACTAAACCGTGAGTCAATCCGTGAGTTCATGATATGAAAATCGTCGTAACTTGTTGGAAATAATATAATTAGCAGGGATATTTCGAATCTTGTCGTCCCGACTTTAAATCAAGCACTTACGAATTGTCGTAAGTGCTTTTTTGTTTCCAGTAACCTCCGGGAGCTTTTTTAGCGTTTTAAGAACGTAAATATATGTCTGCAATTTGCCTATCGGCCAGGCCTAATATCTTAAAATTGTGTTGACAAGATATCTTAGTTGCGTTACCAGCACAGCGACAAAAAGAAGTCAGCCTGCTTCCAAAGCAAGGTTTACAACATTATCTGAATATTCCTTTGAGGAGCAAGTGTGTCGCAATCAATCATTCATCGGAAGACTTATTAGAAAGCTGAACCGGTGATTAGTCTACAACTAACTTAACAGTATCTACCTCCAAACGCATTTTTAACCAGGCATTCAAACGGCTTCTTTCCGCACTGCTTGCAGGACGCGAAAAATTAGCTACGACCATCGTTACAGTATCCCGCGGTAAGGTATCTGCACGATGTATAATCATATCGGATATTGCGTAATAATTCAGATTGGGATAGAGCGCCTTTATCTCTTTCGCAATATCCGGATACGGGGCATTAATTTCCTGCCCACGGGGGGCGGAAGCCTGTATAGAGCTATCTTTCTTAAAAACATCTTCCAAAATACTCGCTTTGATCTGGGAAAGGTCTATTTCCTGCTTGGCATTCAATCCCTGTTTAATATTGAGTGTAGTACGATACAACCCATAATTTTTCAACCTTTTGCCGATAGTATCGATCTGTTGCTTCGTTAACTCGTAACCTATCAGCAGCAATTCAATTTCGTTGCTGTTTGGATTATACTTATAATTCTTGTTGACTACCTGTGTATTTTTAAATTGAAATTGTTCCCTTACAAATTTTTGTGCATTGCTCTCAAAAATGCTTTTCTGAACGATCCGGTAAGCGAGGTAAATACTTGGCAATAAAGTTATCAGGACTATGAAAAAGATATAATGCCCGATCCTTTTCTCGTATGCTTTGTCCTCGAAGCTTTTCTTTTTAAATCTCAAAAATCGGACGATCAGGAAAGTGCTGATACAGATAAATACGCTATTTATAAAGTACAGGTATAATGCACCCAGAAAATAGTATATATGGCCGGCAGCTATTCCATATCCGGCTGTGCAAAGGGGTGGCATCAAAGCCGTTGCAATAGCTACACCGGGGATCACATTGCTTTTTTCTTTTCGTGTGCCGGCAACGATGCCCGCCAGTCCGCCAAAAAACGCAATAAATACGTCCCATACCGATGGCGTTGTGCGCGCCAGCAATTCGCTTTGTGCCTCGTGCAAAGGAGTGATTAAAAAGTAAAGGGTGGATGTTGCAATACTGATGATCGTTGCGACCAGGAGATTTCTTATCCCTTTCTTGACCAACTCGAAATCATTGATCCCAATTCCCAGTCCTATGCCCATAATGGGCCCCATCAGTGGAGAAATCAGCATTGCACCGATAATCACTGCAGTTGAATTGACGTTCAGGCCAATGGATGCGATGAATATGGCAAATATTAAAGTCCACAAATTAGCGCCAATGAAGTCAGAATTCTTTTTGATAGACAGGATTACTTCATCTTCATCGGCTTTGTCCAGGTGCAGATTGAACCGGCGGGCAATCGTGAGCTTAAGTAGCCGGTACCATTTCGTCTCTTTTTCCTGTTCCATAGTAGTGCTGGTTTATTATGAGAACGATAGCTAATTAGATAAAGCCAGCAATATACCATTCTTTGCTTAAAAACCATTTCTGGAAACTAAAAGGTAAGATTACTTATACCGCCATCGGGTTGTGCCTGTTCACGTGAGATCATACTTTTATTATAATGATATTTACTTAAAAAGCAGCTGCGCAAAGTTAAACAGGTTATTCCGCCACACCGGCCAGGTATGCCCGCCCGGGTATTCGCTGTAGGTATGCTTAATATCCAGCTCATCCAGCTTTGCCATCATCAGCTGACAATTTTTCCAGGCAATATCTTCCTTTCCGCCCATGGCAATCCAGAACGATTTCAGGTTGCTATTGATCATAGCGGCATTGGTTTTCATAAAATTGTATTGTGCCTCCGCAATACTACTTTGCCGGGACGGTATCCAACCCGAGCTGAACACGCCCAGGTAGGAAAACAGCTCCGTATGCTTAATACCGGTGTAAAGCGTGTGAATGCCGCCCATGGACAAACCGGCTAAGGCCCGGTGACTCGCACCGGTTTCAGCACGATAACTCTTTTCTACCAGGGGAATAATAACATCCTTTAGTTCAGTTTCAAATGCCTTCAGCGCAGATTCATCAAAAGAAGAGACACCCATATTGGCGTCGGGCATAACAATCAGCATGGGCGGCGCTTTCTTTGCAGCGATCAGGTTATCCAGGATCAGGTCCGTTTTGCCTTGCCTGGCCCAGCCGGTTTCATCTTCACCGCCACCGTGCAAAATATAAAGCACGGGATACTTTTCGTTTATATTATCATCATAACCGGGCGGGGTATAGATATAAAACTGCCGCCAGGAACCGGTCACCTTTGAAAAATATTTTTTGATCCGGATATCTCCATGCGGCACATCCCTTATGGCATAATAGCCGCCGCCGTCAAAGGGTATTTCAATACCGCTGGCCATTCTTCCCATACCATAAAAAGTCTCACTGGCCGGATCTGCAACGGCAACACCATCTATCAGCAGGGAATAATAGTGAAATCCTTCACCAATAGAATCTGTTGTTGCCGTCCATATACCACCGGTGTCTTTTACCATATCGTACTTGCGGCCCAGGTCAACCTGCACCTGCTGCGCTTCCGGCGCCTTAACGCGGAAAACAACGCGGTGGTCAGCCAGAATCTGCGGATACTTTGCATTTCGTACATTGGTGGCGGCAGGCGCACCCACAACGGGATATTTTGAGAAGGTAGCCGTATCCACCGGTTTAAAGATCAGCTGTGAGAACATATACAGCCCGTTCTTCCACACTTTGAAATCGTGCACGCCCGGTTCAATGTAATAGATATGCGGCACATTGTTTTTTTGCAGGTAATCATGGGTGCGTTTGCTGAAAGTGATCAATCTGTCACTGGCGCCACAGGAGATCCAGAGCAGTTTTATCTTTTGCCTGGCCGCTGCGGGTTCCGGTACCAGCTGCTCCGGTACTTTAGTGTTTGGCGCGGATGAAAAACCGCCGATCCACGCAAATTTGTCCAGGTTACCCAGGCCAAAATTCAATGACTGCCCCCCTCCCATTGACAGGCCGGCAATAGCCCGGTGCTCCCGGTCTGTGTATACAGGATATTTCCTTTGTATATAGGGAATGAGATCGTTCAGCAGATCCTTTTCAAAATCTGCAAATGCCTGTACTTTGTCTGGCGCCATAATGTTACCGGTGGCCCTGTCATCTTTCATGGCCCTGCCGTTAGGCATAACAACGATCATCGGCTCAATCTTCCCTTCGGCATAAAGGTTGTCCAGCACTACCTGGGGTGTGCCGCCCTTCAGCCATTCCTTTTCATCGCCGCCTATGCCATGCAAAAGGTATAACACCGGGTATTTACGCCCCTTGGCAAATCCCGGCGGTGTATATATCAGCGCTTTGCGGGTAGTGCCTACCGATACGGAATTATAGCTGATGGTATCAATCCGGCCGTGCGGTATGCCGTTACGCAGGGAATCAAAACCCGGGGGTGCATGTTCTATGATGTTTTGTGCAACAACGGGTATGGCAAACAACAATAAAATGAAAAGATTAAAAATTACTTTTTTCATGCCGTACAGTTTTTTCATTAAACGTGGGTATTTCCATAGATGCTGCTATGAGCAGCTTTGAGTATTGTAAAGAAATGAAATTTAGCGGTTGAAAAAGTTTAAAAATCACCGCCGTTAATTTTTATACGTTACATATTTGCAGTTCCATCATTACGCTTGCTATCCTATACGATCGCGCCTTCAATTTTTAGCACAAATGCTTTCTTGCATGGCGGCTCTTCAGGCAGCTGCACCTTTAATCCTTCAGCTGTTTGCTGAAAATTCAGCTTGTCATTTCCCAGCAGGCTTACCTGGGCAACTTTCCCCACCTGGTTATTTACAGCCAGCGTTTTAATTACTGCAGTTTTATCCGCCGGCCAGCCCAACATCACGGCATAAAGTGTTTTGCCCTTCGTGGTAAAACGAATATCCTCCGCTTCAAATGGCTTGCCTTTCCCTTCGTTAAAACCCTGTGCGTTCAAAGCTACCACCTTTTCCATGGCCGGCCCTTCCCCGAATACTTTCCAGGGACGTGTACCATAGATCGCTTCACTGTTAACCTTCATCCATTCAGCTACCTGTTCTACAACGGCTCGTTCTTCGCTGTCGATGGAACCATCGCCACGTACGGGAATATTAAGTAAAAGATTGCCATTCTTACTTACCACATCGGCCAGCGTATGTATCACTGTTTTAGCGCTTTTATAGCCTTTTTTATCAAATATGCGGCGGTCATAATGCCAGCCACCGATGCAGGTATCGGTTTGCCATGGCAGGGGCTCTATCTGGTTACTTTGTCCGCGCTCAATATCCCATATCATACATTTGCGTTGCTGCTCATTCAGCACCTTGGCAAACAAGGCAGCCCGCAATTTTCCGTGCTTTTTTATGCTGGTATTATAAAGATGCGCCGCTATTTTTAACCCGGCATCGCTTACGGGCCAAAGCGGCAGTGCAGTATCGTCAAAATAGACAAGCTCGGGCCCATATTTATCAATGAGCTCAAGGGTACGGTGTAAGAATTTATCACAGTAGGCCTTATCAGGCACACTTGCCCCATCACCCCATTCCCAATGTCGTCCCATGCTATTGTCATCAAGACTATCTTTACTTAAAGCGTGATCTTGAGCATATAATTCCTGTGGATCATAACCATTCCACCATTTATTACTGCCGTCTGCTTTTGTGAGCTTACCATCGTACGGCACGCCAGCATAAGGACCGCTTTTATCTGAACGCTGTGCCACTTCGTACCAGGTCCAGGCATGGGAGGCATGTACCGTTACGCCAAAGGGCAGGTCCTGCTCCTTAGCGGCTTTTGCCCAGCCACCGATAATATCTTTTTTGGGCCCCAGCTTAGTAGCATTCCATGGCTGATATTTACTATCGTACAGGTCGAAATTATCGTGGTGATTGGCCATGGCCATAAAGTACCTGGCACCGGCTTTTTTGTACAAGGCAAGCAATTCTCCCGGATTCCAGTTCTCTGCTTTCCATTCGTTTATTACATCCTTAAAACCAAATTTCGAGGGGTGACCGTATTTCTGTAAATGATACTTATAATGGTCGCTGCCTTCCTGGTACATACCGCGGGCGTACCAGTCGCCATGTTCGGGCTGGCATTGCGGTCCCCAATGGGCCCAGATTCCAAATTTTGCATCACGGAACCAGTCCGGTACCTGGTACTGCTCCAGCGAATCCCAGGTAGGCTGAAATGGCCCCGCGGCCACCAGGCGTTCCGGCCGGGAAGCCATCAGGTTGCGTACATAAACATTAGATAAATAGATGGATGACAGACCCGTGGCTAAACCTTTTATCAGTGTTCTTCTTTTCATGGAATATAATTTTGCTGGTTTCAATACAAGCCGGCAAACAATGCCTGGTGATTGATGAATAGTCTGCAGCTTAAATTACAACTGATAAGTGATAAATCAAACTTACTGTACCGCATCCAACCGCACGATCACCCTTCTTTTTGAGTGCATTAATCCGTAAACAACTAACGATGTGCAATAAATACCGGTACACTGTGATCGCTGATCACCTCTGAAACAAAGCTACGCCTGAATAGCTGTGAGATGCCGGAGCGGCCGAAAGAGCCGCATACAAGGATCGGATCATTCATATCACTGATCCAGGTATCAAAATATTTCCTGGGGTCTGCCTGCAGTACATGCAACCTCAGGTCATTAAAATGCCGTGCAGACAACTCTTTAATATAGTCCAGGTCAGGTATTTCCGGCATATCCTTATCGCTGGCATATACCAATATGGTGGCGTTCGTGCAGAATGCGGGAAACAGGCTGCAAAAGCTTTTAATAGCAAATGCAGCGTCATCACTGCCGTCATAAGCCAATACATTACTTTGCGGAAACGCGAACTTTTCGGGCGCCAGGATCACCGGGCATTCAGCTTCATGTAAAGCCATCCGCAGGTACTCATTCGGAGCCGCTGTTCCGATATTGGCATAGAATTTTTCGCTTCCCAGCAATAGCAGGTCGGCAAAGCGGGTCTCCTTTTGCAAGACCGGAAAGGCGAAATCCCTCTCGTCTTTATGAACCCTGTGTTCTATATGCTCGCGTACACAGGCTGCTTGAAAAGCAAGCAGCTGCTGTTCTGCAACCTTTGGATCAAATCCCTTTATCAAAGGAACTACTGGCAAAGCACCGCCATATGCAAAGGTTAATTCGCTGTAATCCAGGTTCGGCAGAAAAACGCCGGTAAGCAAAATAGGCTCAATTTCGTTCATCCTGCGGGCAAATTCAAACGCTCCTTCTGAAAAATGCCCGTTGTCAAATGCAATAAGTACCTTTTTCATCTCTATAGGTTTTAAGTAAAACAACTATTGCCGATCCAGGTATTCTTTTGATCGTATTTTATCTGGTGCTGTTCTTAAGCCCTGCCCGTTTATATCAGGCAGGGCTTTTCAGGTTTAAGAATTTTGTTTACTGCGAAATTAGGCACTGCAGCAGGGAGACCGAATGATTATGCTCAAGTCAGAAAATGACTATTGTCAACCGGAGAAGAACGGTTTAAATCAGCGTCAGAACTGACTGTTGTCATTAAGCGTAAAAGCCGCTCATACTATTTTTGAGGAAAACCCGGTATTATGGAAAAGATATTATTAGTTGTGCTCGGCTCCACACCTGCGCCCAATGCGCTGGAATTCGCCTGCGGATTATCCGGCATGAGCAGATCAAAACTGGCAGGCTACTTTTTTGAAAGCAGCCAGTACACAACGCTCCCAAATATGAAAACTGTTTATGGCATGCCTTATGTTGAAACGATCCTTTCAAGCGATATGCCTGATTATGATGAAAAACGGAGAAAAATGGAAGAACATATCCGCTTGTTCCAGTCTACCTGCGATCAGAAAGGCATTCCTGCTTCCGTTCACCATATGGAGGAACCTGTTTTGAAAGGGCTCATTGATGAAAGCCGCTTTGCAGACCTGGCCATTGTCGATGCGGCTGCCTCTTATAAGCCGGGAAACGTAGATGGGCCCAGTCCCTTCATAAAGGAGCTGCTGGCCGCCGCACAATGCCCGGTAGTTATTGCTCCGTCAATTAATACTGACGTTGATGAGATCGTGTTTTGCTACGATGGCAGCCCCTCTGCTTTATTTGCCATGAAGCAATTCACCTATTTATTACCGGAGCTGACAGACACTAAAGGAACCATCGTCCAGGTAAAGAAGAATGACGAACTCCCTGCTGCTGAAAAAAGAAGCGCAACCGCATGGTTAAGCAGGCATTTCAGCTATGCAGACTATGTAACTTTAGAAGGCAACCCGGAAGATGAGCTGATCACTTTTCTGCTTAAGAAGAAGAGTTGTATGGTAGTGATGGGCGCCTACGGCAGGAACATGGTATCCAGGTTCTTCAGACACAGCCACGCTGATCTGCTGATAAGAACCCTAGCCTATCCGCTCTTCATCACCCACTATTGATCTGTCGGGAATAAATAAGCGGCAAGATCGGCATACTTTATATATTTCAAACCAACCTACGCTTATCAGCGCAGTTCCGGTGCATAGGAGCAGATCCGGCAGACCGATAAGGGTCAGGCCAAAAATATTTCTTACAGCCGGCACCAGCTGAATTACAACAAGGAACAATAGTGACACCAATAGCACCAGTGGCGCCAGGTTATTGCTGTAACGAATGGTCTGTGCAATATTAGCGGTAAATGAGCGGTTCACGTAGGTAAGCAGTATATTACTAATTATCAGTGTGATGAATACCACAGTACGCGTGAGCTCAAGGGATTGTTCCTGCATATAACCATAGTATATCGAAATCACCCCTGCTGTTATCATGATTCCCTGGATAATTGTTATCAGCAGTTCATCCGTTCTTAGCAAATTTCTCTCCTGCCGGCGTGCAGCCGGGTTCATTAAGCCTGTCTCAACAGGTTCGCGTTCAAAAAATATGGAACAGGTTGGCCCCATGATCAGTTCCAGGAAAATTACATGTATGGGCGTAAATATGAAAGGATATTTCCATCCCAATATCAACGGAAGCCCCGCAGTAAGTATGATAGGAATATGAATGGAGATGATATAACGGATCGCCTTTTTCAGGTTGCTGTAAATTTTCCTTCCCTGTGTAATTGCAGTGGGGATCATTTCGAGATCGTCATTAGTAATCACCAGGTCTGCCGCGAGACGGGCTATATCAGTGCCTCTTTTGCCCATGGCGATGCCTATATGTGCCGCTTTCAACGCCGGTCCGTCGTTAACACCATCTCCTGTCATGGCTATGATCTCCTTATTTGTCTTCAACGCTTCGATGACCTTTTGTTTGGCTTCGGGGAACATACGAGCGAAAATATTTACCTGTTTTACTGTATCCAACAAGTCGCTTTCGGAAAGTGCCATAACATCTGCACCGGTAACAATATGCCGTGGATGACGGAGCCCGGTTTTTTCTGCAATGTGGGCAGCAGTTACAGGATAGTCCCCCGTGAGCAGCTTTATGCTGATCCCCGCATCATATAAGCCGCGCATCACTGCGGCCGCATTTTCCCTGGGTGGGTCATAAAGGCCTATAAAACCTTCAAACTGCCAGCCGAAAAGGTCCTGTTCAGGCGGCAATGGGCCTGAATGCATGGCGCTCGCCACTCCCAGTACCCGGTAGCCACGGGAGGCCATATTGTCAATATAGCCCTTGAGCTGTTCCCTGAGGGGAGCATTCAATCGGCAAACAGCCATGATCCTTTCAGGTGCACCTTTTGCCGTTGCCATCATGGCGCCTTCATAAGGATACACATGTGTCATCATCGGAGGGCGGCCTTGCAGTGGATACTCATGCAGCATGACAGGTAAGGGCGTCTGATCTGGATGCTGTTCCAGGTATGCCTGAAGGATGGCCACTTCCATACTATCGAATGGCCTGGGCTCACTTGCAAGCGCAGCGTAACGCAGCAGGAAAGAATCGACGGGAATTTGCCCCTGTTCTATGTCAGTAAGCAGACCGGAACGGTGGTGATATATCATTGCCACTTTCATCCTGTTCTCTGTAATAGTACCTGTTTTATCCAGGCAAACCACGCTCACGGCGCCAAGATATTCAATCACCTGGGGCTGGCGCGATATAATGCCCTTGCGTGACATATAATAAGCGCCGAGCGCCATAAAGGAGGAAAAAGCCACCGGGATCTCTTCCGGGATGGCTGCCATCGCAAGCGTAAGCCCCAGCAAAATGCTCCCGGTAAGGTCATGGTTTTTCAGAAAATTAAAAACGCAGATCAGTATAAATCCCGCAGCTCCAAACAGAGCAAGCCTTCGAACCGCGCGGTTAACCTGCCGTTGCAACAGGGTTTTGGGTATATCAGGCGCACCGATGGCAGTACCTAACTTTCCTAACCCGGTCTTGTTACCTGTAACCAGCACCTTCATAACGCAGCTACCAGTATTAACGGTTGTTCCCTGAAAAAGCAAATTATTAGCAGACCTTGCATCCTTTTCCACCGGAAGCGACTCCCCTGTCATCAGCGATTCATTGACGGTAAGATCACTTGCTGAAAGGATAAATCCATCCGCTGGTATTAATGCTCCTTCACTAAGCAGCACAATATCGCCGGGAACAAGGTCTTTCGTATCAACCTGTTGCTCCTTACCATCACGTATCACTGTTGTTCCCGGTGCGGTAAATTGCCGTAATGCTTCCAGCGCCCGCGAGCTTCTCAGTTCCTGGTACAGTGAAATGGCAGTTACCAGCAAAATAGCGGCAAACATCATGCATCCTTCGCTGATATTCCCAAGGATGAAATAAAATAAACAGGATGCTACCAGCAAAATGAACATGGGTTCCTTAACAATTCCAACCAGCACGCTAACAGATCCACGTGATTGTCTTGTATAGAAAACGTTCCTGCCATGCAGCCGCTGCAGGTTTACTACCTCTTCCTCGTTCAGCCCGGTTTGATCTGCGGCCGGGGATATGTTTACTACCTTACCCATCTTCATATGCAAGATTAAGCAGACGCTGTTTTTCCGGAAATGAGGGATATCATCCGCCCGGATGACTGTTATCATATCAGGCGGTACATGGCGTCGAAATGACAGATATCGTTGAACGCCCTGAAATGGAGCAGTTTTGTTCCGGAGGACAAAATCAGGATGAAAGTGGATGATGGCTGGATCACCCTGGAAAGAGAAGTGGAATGGCAGTTCCAGAAGGAGTCGGCTTATCGTGCCCTGTGCAATCTTATTGGTGTGCATGGCGTCATAAATCGTATCAGCGTACGCCCCAATATCACGCCCGTTATTGTAAAAGATGTGATCAAAAAAGCACTGGAACGCAGTGCAGGTATAGAAGCAGACAACATCAGCATTGCAACAGACGGCGGAAGGATCGTGCTGAAAGGCAAGGTACGTTCCTGGGCGGAGCAGAAGGTGGTAGAAAGGGCCGTTTGGGCAACTCTCGGAGTAATAGATGTAAAAGATGAACTGGTCATTGCACCATAAATCCCTGAGATGTTTTACGTTAAAAATCAAGCAGCATGTTAGGCAAACTGGGAATCGACGAGATCGATGCAATACTGAGTGCTAATGTAACCGGCCGCATCGGCTGTACAGACGGGGGTAAAAGTATACGTAGTGCCTGTCAGCTATGCCTTTAACGGCAAATATGTGATCGCACATTCAAAAGAGGACATGAAGATCAGCATGATGCGGAAACATCCGCAGGTATGCTTTCAGGTAGATGAAATTGAGGATTACGCCAACTGGCGCAGTGTCATTCCGGCTTGAAAAAAAAGAAGCGGATTTACCCGCCGGGACTGACAGGAATGTAGAAGAGCCATAATGCTTCCGGCCCCATTCCTACACCGCACGGCTGTCTGTACGAACGTGCTGACTGCCCGCCACCATTAAAAAGTAATTGATTGTTTCCAGTGTTTCCGCGTAGGATGTTGGCTTGGTGAGGTAACTGTGCGCACCCTTTGATATACATTGCTCTTTTTCAAATGCATTCAGCGATGTTGAGTATATAATAACCGGGATATGCTTAAATCGTTCTGAGGCTTTTAATGATTCAAGGGTTTGAGAACCGTTCATTCTCGGCATATTGAGGTCCAGTATAATTAACGAGGGAATGATACCCAGCTGGTAATCGCTATCCGCCAGCGCAAGCGCTTCTTCACCATTGGCAGCATAACGGATGGTGATATCTGCCTGTATGTCGTTGAAGACATCATTGAGAATAAATAGCTCTTCCGGATCGTCATCAACAAACAGGAAATAGATGTTGCTCATAATTTATTTATTATTCAAGCCGCTTGGGATGGTAACAATGAACCTGGCGCCGTGATGCTCATTAGGCTGCGCCGTGATACTCCCGTGATGTAAGTCTGTAATCTTCTTGCAAATGGCCAGTCCTATACCGTTTCCCTGGTAGTCCTTCCTCGAATGCAGGCGTTGAAACAGCTCAAACATCTTGGGTACATATTTGTTCTCAAATCCAATTCCGTTATCATCAAAGTATATTTCTACCGTTCCGTCTTCCTCTTTTGCGTACACATCTATCACCGGGGGCGTATCTTCCCTGCTGTATTTTATCGCGTTGCCGATAATGTTCTCGAAAAGCTGCTGCAGCAAACTCTTTTCGCCCATTATTTCCGGCAGGTTGCGGATATTCACCACCCCGTTCTTCTCTTCCAGGTTCATCTGAAGCGATTGAACAGCGCCTTTTGCAATAGCGTTCAAATTTACAACATCAAACTTTATTTCTCCGCTGCTAACCTGTGAAAACCGCAGAAGATCCTGTATAAGCGTGCGCATCCGGGCGGAAGCGGCATGTATGTTGGCCAGGTACATAGCTCCTTTCTCGTCAAGGTTGTCTTTATACTGGGTTAGCACATAGTCAGCGTAATAGAGTACTTTCCTCACCGGCTCCTGTAAATCGTGCGACGCGATATAGGCAAACTGCTGCAACTCGTGATTGCTCCTGTTAAGCTGCAGGATGGTGGTTTCCAGCTCGCGGTGCTTCTCTACCAGTAATTGCTGCGTTTCCTTCAGCGCCTTGTTGTCCTGAAGGGTTTGCTCAATGATCTTCTGCGCATGGATATCCACCATATAGCCGATCCATGAGGATATTTCCTGCGATTCATTTTTCAGCGGGATCACGGATACCAGGTGCCAGACGTATTCCCCGTCCATGCTGTTCCGCAGGCGGCACTGCATCTTAATGGGGAAAACCGCTGAGGGCAGGTTATTGGAGAGCAGGATGGAAAATACAAGATAATCATCCGGGTGTACCACATCCCGCCAGGCGTCCCTGTTCAATTCCTCCACTGTTTTACCGGTGAAGGCTTCCAGCCATTCATTGGCATAAGTAATATTACCGGAACTGTCCAGTGTGACGATCAGCTGTGGTAAGGTATTGGTTAAGATCCTGTATTGTTGCTCACTCTTCCTTATCTTTTCAGAAAGTTCCTGTAACTGCTCATTTTTCCTTTTGAGTTCATCATAGGGAGAAATGGGCTTTTCGTTCCGGAACGTCATCCGCCAGTCATTGATTTTCTGAATATCTATCTTTGGCGCACCGGGAATGGCATAGAATAATTCGATGGTGGCTTCTTTTCCCCTATTGGATAACTGGTATTTACTCACCAGCTTTTTTGCATATTCCAGTCCTGCAAAATTATCTTCCGCTGCCGGTTCTCTATTGTTCACCGAGGCGCCCAGGTAGGTGTTGGGCGGCGCATTGTCAACAAACAGCACCATGCAGCTGATCTTGCCTTTTTCCAGTGCCCACCGTGCAAGTTCCGATACAGCAGTAGCAAAAGTTGTCTGGGCAGACAGTGTCAGACCTGCCAGCTCGCCGAGCTTCATGGATCGTTTGTGGGCCAGGATAAGATCAAATTCATTTTCCAGCGTAATCCTGTGAAGTTCGTGCATGAGACTACAAGTTTATTTTACAGACTACAATACCGGTATCATCAGTATGGCGTGCAAATTCGTTATAAACAGCGGCAGCAATTATAGATGGATCAAATCGCTGAATGGAGGTATGCCGGTTCAGATCTATCCTGCTTTTAATACCATCGCTGCAAAATAGCAAATATTGGCCAGGTTCGTAGGGAAACTCGCGCTCCTTCAGGCTGTTGGGTATGTTCATGCCGATGATGCCGTTATAGGGCATGTAGCCATAGTGGTTACTATGACTGACCAGGCGGCTGTGAATATTTCCAATGCCACAGAAGTTCCACATCCTGCTCCTGATGTCCAGTATGGCGATTGTCGCCACCAACCCGCGTGTCTTTCTGACACTTTCGTGGATGTGCCTGAGCATGGTAACCGAATCGTTGGAATTGCATGCTTTCAATGATTCAATCGCCGCCGTAACCGCGGCTTCAGCATGCACTCCATGACCAAGCCCGTCGCCCAGGAAAACAATCAGTCTTTCCTGGTCAAAGTATGCATAATAACCATCTCCGCAATACCGCTCATTCGGTTTGGGAACCAGCAGTGTGCTGATCTCAAAGGCAGGCTTTTTTCTAAAGCTTGGCAAAGGTTCATTAAAGATCCGTGAAAGAACAACGGTGCCCCAACCCGGCTGTGAATATACCTGAAAATAGTCTGATAACCTTTTTATGGCCCCGAGCCCTTGTCCCAGCGTACTTTTGGTAGACACGCCATCCACCATCATCCGGCTGACATCCGCCATGCCAGGTCCCTTGTCCAGTGCAAGTATCTCAATACCCTGGTGGCCGTCCTCTTCAATGAGTTTGACCAGCACTTCTCCTCCTCCTCCGTGATTCACCAGGTTGGTGCCTATTTCGGCCACAACAATGTCAATCTCGCCAATCTTCCGGTCTCCGAATCTTGCGCTGCTTGCCAGGCTATGGATCTCTCTTTTTAAGGATGCAAGATAACTTCTTTCGGCCGCCTTAATGCTAATACTCGTGCGGCTAACCATTTTTCCATTTAATTATAGTCACTACAGTACCTTTTCCTTCTACACTTTTAATGTCAAATTCGCTTACCAGTCTCCTGGCCCCCGGAAGGCCAATTCCAAGGCTTTTACCAGTGGAGAATCCGTCTTTAAGCGCCAGGGGTATATCTTTTATTCCGGGGCCTTTGTCATCGAATATCAACCGGATGCCATTGTCCCTTCCCTGGTTGATGATCTCTATGATAACACTGCCCCCGTTGGCATATTTTAACATGTTACGTACCAGCTCACTGGCTGCAGTGATCAGTTTGGTCTGGTTCACCAGGCTCATGCCGATCTTAACTGCAAACTCTTTGACGCGGTTTCGGAACGGAACTACGTCCTGTTCCCTTTCAATTTTCATGACTGTTTTACTCAACACCGTCTTCATCATCGGCAGCTTCAATCTGATTTCCAATCTTCTCCTGTAAGTACAGCATCCCTTTTTCAACGTTCAATGCGGTACTTACTCCCTGCAGTTCCAGGCCAAGTTCGATTAATGTGATCGCAACAGCCGGCTGCATGCCCACTACTACGGTCTCTGCATCCATGATCTTGGACATGTTGCCGATATTACCTAAAATCCGCCCCATAAAGGAGTCAACAATAGTCAATGCAGATATGTCAATCAGTACCCCCCTGGCTCCCGTCTTACTCACCATTTGTACCAGGTCCGATTCCAGGTTCACGGCAAGCCGGTCATAGAGATCGATCTGGATGGTTACCAGTAAGAATTGCCCCATTCTCAAAATAGGAATTCTATCCATGTATTATATTAGTTTTCTCTTTTTGGGTTTTTCTTACTTCCAGTTGCAGCAGGGAGAACGAATATTTCAGCGCAGACGCCAGGGAAGACTTTGTCATTATCTTAGACAGATCAATACCAAGGTGCACAATGGTCTGTGCAATTTCCGGACGAATGCCGCTGATAATACATTCTGCTCCCATTAAACGCGTAGCGGCCACCGTTTTGATCAAATGCTGCGCCACCAGCGAATCAACAGCCGGCACGCCTGATATATCCAGTATGGCAATGCTGCTGCTTGTTTCCACAATTTCCTGCAGCAAGGCTTCCATTACAACCTGGGTACGGGAACTATCCAGTGTGCCGATGATCGGTAAAGCAAGTATACCGTCCCAAACACGGATCACCGGTGTCGATATTTCAGTGATCTCGCTTGTTTGCCGCAGGATCACTTCTTCCCGCCCCTGGATAAATGTTTCAAATGTAACCACACCAAACCTATCGAAGAGCCTGCTTATTTTCAGCATTAATTCGTACAACAGCACAGGGTCATTCGGAATTTCCAGCTGCAATACATGTATGATTGCATCTTTCAGGCTGTAGATAAAAGCGCCTGTTTCCCGCGGCGAGAAACCCTGCCTTGCACGGGAAATGGACAATCCCTGCAGGATCTCATTAACAGATTCAAACTCAGGTGAGGATGGTTCTGCTATATTCGTGTTGGAAATAGAGTTCAGCAAAGTATCCAGCAAGGCATTACTTTGTTCTCTCATTTCTTCGTTACTGATTAAATCTTCCCGCAGTGTCTCATCAACCAGCTGGTTGTTTAACCATGATTCAAATATTTCTTTCTTCTTCTTTCTAAGCAGCTTGGAAACGTCTACTTTCATTGTTATAAAATTTGATCCTAAATATAGTAGTATTTAATTGTTAAAAACAAGATAACTAACGTGATCCCTAATTAAAAACTTAATACTACTGCTTAGCTCGCTAACATCATTACGTAAATGAATATATTAAATATTACAACTGCGGTGCAGCCGGACGATCCTCTTTGGATGGCATTTTACTTTTCTGCCAGTACTGGATGATCTGCGCCAGGGATTGCCGCCATTCCTCATAAGACGCCTCCTTTACAAAGAAGCCATGCACCTTTAACAGGTAAGCCCGGGCTATCTGTGCTTCTGATGGCGCCAGTGACCAGAAGATAAAGGGCACTGAATGAAATTTTGCATTCGGCGCCGCCAGTAGCCTTTCACGCAATTCAAAACCATCCATCCCCGGCAGGTTTACATCTGAAATAATAATAAAGGGAGCTTCGTCTGCAATATCCAGGTGGGCAATCAGGTCTTCGGGGTATGTAAAAAGCTCCAATGCGTTTTCAATGCCTAAATCTTTAAAAATCTGCTGTATTAACTCATGTTCGTCTTTGTCATCATCTACAATCCATATAGGTCCCTTCAACATAATTTGTTTTTTCCCCTCCAGGATCAAATTACATGCCGCTCCGGTACCGGGCTTCGTTCGCCGACATGCCCTGTGGCACGATTTTTCCCACCTTTCTCTCAAAAACCAAGTTATGAACAGCATCCATCAACAGCAGCCTGAGCAGAATCGTAAAGACCTGCAAGGTCATGAAGCGCATCTCAAATTAAAGCAAATGGCAGAGAAGGCTGGCAATTGTTTTTTCTGTACACGCCTCAGAAACAGCGAACAGTTCAATACCCGGCCCATGGCCGTGTTGCAAGTGGATGAGGACGGTACCTGCTGGTTCTTAAGTGAAAAAGATAGCCAGAAAAACCAGGATATTGCAGCAGACCCCAGCGTACAATTGCTGTTTAAAGGAAGCGACCATGCAGATTTCATGTCGCTCTACGGAAAGGCCAGCATCAATTCAGACAAGGAAAAGATAAAGGAACTCTGGACGCCTATCGCCAAAACCTGGTTCACCGAAGGTGTGGACGACCCGCGCATTTCCGTGATCAGGTTTGAACCGCAGGAAGGTTATTACTGGGACACCAGACATGGACAAGTTGTTGCATTTGTGAAACAGATGATCGGCGCCGCAATGGGAAAAACCCTGGACGATTCCGTGGAAGGTAAACTGAAAGCATAAGCCACCCGGGGTATCCGGATTTTTTGTAAATTAATTTTACTTAATCCGGATAATATGACCAAACGCGAAATCACATTTGTCTGCATCACTGTTCTTGTGATGTGCATCCCCATCGCTATTATTGCACACAGACACACGGAGCCGCCACTGTCGTCTGCTATATACGACTGGAATGAAATAAAAGCAACGCCTACCAAAACCGGAGAAAGACGCCAGTTTCTCCAGGCCCCTACCCCTACACTGGACGAGCTGGAACTACACGTCACCACACTGAACCCGGGAGAGGCGCCACACCCGCCGCACCGGCATCCCGACGAAGAGCTCATCATCATTAAAGAAGGCACTGTAGAATCTACCGTTAATGGTATCACCAAACGCGTTGGCCCGGGCTCCGTCATCTTACAGGCATCCAACCAGTTACACGGACTTAAGAACGTGGGAACAGGCCAGGCAGTGTATCATGTTATAAAATGGAAAACAGAAAAAACCCTAAGGCCCAATAAATAACTGTATAACAGGTATTTTCCGTTTACATGTAGTGATCCTGCATTTTGTGCAACTAATAAGATAAGAACACCGGAAAATACAGCCAATGGCAAGATCTATTGACAAGGAATTTATTGACCAGGTAAACCAGCACCTGGGTATTGCACACAAAGTATGCAGGATGCATTTTCAGCAGCCGGAAGAACAGGAGGATGCGCTGCAGGAAATGATGTTCCAGCTGTGGCGCTCTTATAACAGCTACAACGGAGCAGCAAAATTCTCCACCTGGATGTACCGTGTCTGCCTGAATACAGCACTGGCCCAATTACGCAGCAAAAAGAAGGTTGTGGTACCCTTTTCGCCAGACCATCTGCAGATACCCAGTTCGCCAGACAGTAAAAAAAAGCAGGAAACCGAATTGCTCATGGAAGCCATCGCGGCTTTATCTCCCGTCAACAAATCCATCATACTCTTATACCTGGAAGACCTCTCCTACCAGGAGATAGCAGACATCACCGGGCTGACCAGGTCCAATGTCAGCGTCAGGATCGTCAGGATCAAACAACAACTGGAGGAAATATTATCTGAAAAATATAAATCAATGAACTATGATGACTTTAGATAAACTAAAAGAAGAGTGGGGCCAGCGCGAAAACAAACCAGTAACACCTGCCGTGTACAGCCAGCAGGAATTTAATACCATCATTAAATCAAGGATCATGAAAAACAAAAACATTGCCATGCAATACTTCTGGGCTGCTTTTGCCCTCCAAATGTTAGTATACGCCTTACTGTTCCATGTTGTTATCAGATATTGGGCACAAACCGCTATCGCCATTACCGGTCTTACAGGTGTTGCTTTGTATATACCCTTTACCGTGATGCTGCTGAAAAAATTCAAGCGAATAGCCAGCGCCCGGTTAATGGATAAGGTAGATGCCTCTTTGTACCGTCATATTGCTTTCTGCCGCCGGGAACTGCAAAGCTTCTACCGGTTTAAAAAACACTATGAAATGGTCCTGGTGCCTTTAAGCGCTGCCATCGGAACTTTTCTTACGTTTGAGCTTTATGTACCCGGCGGTGCATTCGCGCATCTTTCGGTTGCAGTGATCACCTTTGTAGTAGCCGTATTATCCTGCCTGTACGCAATCAGGCGGGAAAATGAAAGGAATTTTGAACAGCCTATCGCCCGCTTTCAGCAGATGCTGGATGAGTTGATGTAATCATCGCTCTTCAGCCCCCTCTTTTCCATTTTCCATTGACTATCAATCTTTTACAATTCTGACTCGGGCTACGCTCCGTTACCGTTACAGCTTTACCCCGGAAAGCCGCTGGTAGTAAGGTTTTCCCGAGGATGTAAGCTATATGTAAGCTGGTTGTAACCAGGTTGTAACCAGGTTGTAAGCTATCTATATAGCCGGTAGTTATCCTGCCTATATCCTTAAAAAAACCAGCTGAAAACCACGGGTTTTGACTGGGATATGCATAAATACGAATACGTTCTTTGACCATTGCCAAGGCGCTGTACGCCTTCCAGAAAAAAAGCAGACAACTTATCCTGAAGCCCGCCGGTATTCCGCCGCGGTAATCAGATTAGCTTCTTTTTAATTACATTTATATCAAATACCACAGCGTTACTTGCACACTTATGCCTTACATAATGAGGGGACATTACTAGCGCTACTCGCCAATGGCGATGAACAAGCCTATACCACTGTTTACAGGCATTACAGCGGGCCTGTATATGAGGCCGCATTAGTATATGTGAAGGAACCCTCCCTGGCCCGGGAAGTGGTACAGGAGGTATTTCTGAAGGTCTGGATCAAAAGGGCCCAATTCAGTAAAGTGGAACGCCTGCAAAACTACCTTTTCATATTAGCCCGTAATTGCATATTTGACCATTTCCGCAGGAAGGCAATCACCAATGCCACGCAGGAGCAGCTATTACAGCAGCAACCCCAGATGGTGAACGATACAGACCACCGTGTACAGGAACAGCAATACAGCCAACTGCTGCATGAAGCCGTTGCCGCCCTGCCACCCCAGCGCCGCCGCATTTTTATCCTGGCCAAGGAAGAAGGCCTCAGCTATGCGGAGATTGCCTCCATGATGCATCTTTCCCGCTTTACCGTAAAGAACCAGGTGGCGCAGGCCTTACAGTTCATCCGTGTTTATATGGACCAGCATTATGCCGTGGTGCTGCCACTGGCGGTGATGGAATGGGTGTTCAACATGCCTGCTCAGTGACCGTAACTTTTTTTTCTTACCGGATAGTCCTCCCTCTTTTCTCCTACGTCTTTATCATGAAAGCTATACCATGACCGACCAGGAGTTTCTCATCTTACTTGAAAAGTACAGGCAAAACCAGCTGGACCAGGAAGGCGTACAGTACCTGATGCAGGAAATTGCAGCAGGCAGACGCCATGCTTTGATACAGGACGATATCCTCCGCACAATAGAGACGATGGAGGTCAGCGATAGCACACTGACAACGGAAGACCAGGAGCAGATCCTGTCCGTCCTGTTGGGGAACATCCGTCCGTCACGGCCAGGACCTTTACTGCTGCGCTACCGCTGGCCTGCTGCCGCAGCCCTGGTATTGCTGATACTGACAGCTGCAGCCTTTTACTTCTGGCAGTCGCCATTAAAAACGGCAGCGCCCCGCGCAGCTGCTGCTGCCGGTAGCCCGGATGCTGAACCGGGCACCAACAAAGCTTTGCTTACACTGGCCAATGGCGCCGTAGTGGAGCTGGATAGCAGCCGCACGGGACCTATACCCACCCAGGGTAATGCCAGCGTGCAGTCACGCCCGGGTCAGCTGGTATATCATCAGACCGCATCTGCGGCGCCGGCTTCCATTTCCTATAACCTCCTGCGCACGCCCAAAGGCGGGCAATACCAGCTGGTATTGCCGGATGGCACCAAAGTATGGCTGAATGCCGCTTCCTCCCTGCGCTTTCCTACGCAGTTCACGGAGGCGACACGCAGCGTGGAGCTCACCGGCGAAGCTTATTTTGAAGTAGCCGGCAATGCGGCCCAGCCCTTTCATGTGAAGGTAGCAGGGATGGACCTCACCGTGCTGGGTACCCGCTTTAATATCATGGCTTATACAGACGAGCAGGCGATCAGGACCACTTTGCTGGAAGGCGCCGTGAAAGTAACCGCAGGAAAAGAAGAACGGCTGCTGAAACCGGGGCAACAATCCCAGCTGGAAGCGGGGAACAGCATTCAAGTGATCAACGATGCAGACATTGAACTGGCCATAGCCTGGAAAAACGGCTTTACCTCTTTCAGGAGTGCAGACATCCGCACGATCATGAGACAGGTAATGCGCTGGTACAATATCGAGGTTGTATATGAAGGCGAAATACCGGAACGTGTTTTTACGGGCGATATTCCACGCGATGCCCGGCTCTCTGAATTATTGCAGTTGCTTGAAGTTAGTAAGATACATTTCCAGATGAACAATGACAGACTTGTTGTAATGCCATAACGCTTGTCCATTACTTATTGTAAACCAAAATCTTCCCGCTATGATTAAAGGTCCATAGGAACTGGCGCTATGACCCGCATCGACTATAAGGGGCACCTATGCCATCAGATTACCATTAGAAATATTGATCTATTACACCCAAAACAGTGCATGTTATGCAATTGAAATTCTACAAGATCACTATTGTTCTGCTCACAATAACATGTTTACAAGTCAGCGCAAAGAGCCTGTCACAGCAGATCACCTTATCCCAGAAACGCTCCCCGATCATAAAAGTATTTGACGAGATCAAGAAGCAGACAGGCTACCGCTTCTGGTATGAGGATAAACTGATCGCCAGAAGCAAACCGGTAGACATATCGGTAGAGAACGCCTCACTGGAACAGGTATTAGAGCTGGTATTCAGGAACCAGCCCTTCACATATGAGATCATCGGTAAGGTGATCGCCCTGAAAGAAAAAACGGAACGCGCTGAAAGCATCAATGCACCGCCGGCGCCCGAGCAGGATAAGCGCATCACCGGCGTTGTAAAGGATACGCTGGGCAACCCCATCCCCGGCGTATCCTATTCCATCAAAGGCACACGAATGGGCGGCGCAACAGATGCCAACGGCCGTTTCAGCATCACAGTGCCGGATAACAATGCCATCCTTGTTTTTAGTTCCGTTGGTTTCCAGAGCCGGGAAATAAGCGCTGGCAGCGGTACCGTGCTGGATGTTATTCTCACCGCTTCAGCCACCGGTTTAAGCGATGTGGTGGTAACGGCGCTGGGCATTAAACGTAACAGGGCTTCGCTGGGCTATGCCATCAGCACTATCAGGGGAGAAGAGCTGACTAAAGCCGGCGCTACCATGAATCCCTTCCTGGCGCTTTATGGCAAGGCTTCCGGTGTAGGCGTGAACGTTGGCGCGGCTGGTCCACAGGGCGGCATCCGGATCAACATCCGCGGTGCGGCCAGTATGAACCCCGATCAGAACACCCGCCCGCTGTTTGTGGTGGATGGCGTGATACTGGCCGACAGGCGAACCTCTATCGGTGGTAATGTAGGCGCAGGCTTTGACTACGGTGCAGGTATCAATGATATCAACGCGGCCGATATTGAATCCATCGAAATACTGAAGGGCGCCAAAGCCACCGTGCTGTACGGCAGTGATGCCGCCAACGGCGTAGTGCTGATCACTACCAAAAGCGGCCGCAATACCAGGGGTTTTGGCATGACAGGCTCCTATCAGTATACCGTGGAACAACCTGCCAATTACCTGAAACTCCAGAACACCTATGGACTGGGCGCTAATATTTACGATACTGCCTATGCTACGATAAATGGCCAGCGTACCCGGGTAGTGCCCAATTACCGCTATAACTTCGGACCTGAATTCGATGGCGCCGATGTGATGATGTACGACAGCAGTTTTGTAAAGAACATGGCACATCCGGACAACTACCGGGACCTGTTCCAGACAGGCTTTTCTTCTACCGCCAACGTAGCTATTGCAGGAAGTAACGAAAAGGGCGCCCTGAGAGCCTCCTATACCAATTACTACTACAAGGACATTATCAGCGACAACTCCTGGCAGAAAAGAAATACGTTCAGCTTCAACGGAAGCATCAAAGCCTCTGAGCTGGCCACCTTTGAAGTAGTATCCAATATCTACAACGTAAGCTCGCAGAACCGCAGGGGGATGAACTCTCAGTCTATTGCCTGGGGCTTTCCGAGAGATTATTCTTTTGATAAGGTGTGGACACTGTATACCGATGAACTGGGTTATAAACGGGATCTGAGCAATATGGGCGTACCACAGGCCGTGAACGAACTGGGCACCTACCTCTGGGAGCTGGAAAAGAATCGCTACCGCGACGAAAAGGTGCATTTCATTACCTCCGCAAAGGTGACCCTTAACTTTACGAAGTACCTCTTCCTGGTAGGACAGGCAGGTCTGGATTATGATAACACCACATACAAAAGCGAAAAAAGCGTAGACAGGATACTGCCTGCTATTGCAGGGGGAAGCTTCAGTGCAGCAAAAGAAAACACCACTGTACAAACCTACCAGGCTTTGCTGAACTTTGACAAAAACCTGGCTGGTGAAGATCTGCACCTCTACGCATTTGCAGGGGGCATTTACCGCCTGCGCAGCTCAGAATACCTTGGCAGTTCTACGGTGGGCGGGCTCACCTACCCGGACTGGTACTCCTTCGCCAACGAGGCAGGCACGCTCAGTGCTGATAACCTCTCACAGGTGAGGAACTACAACAGGGGCAGCGATGTGCTATATAGCGCTGTGGCTTCTGCTACCTTATCCTGGAGAAATGAACTGTACCTGGAGCTGCAGGGGAGGCAGGACTGGAACTCTACCCTGCCGCCGGAGAACAACAGCTATTTTTACCCGGGCGCTTCTATTACCTGGAACTATACAGAGCGCTTCTCCATCCCTAAAATGAACCGCGGGCAGGTTAGATTTGCGTGGGCGGATGTGGGTAATGGTACTACGCGTTATTTTGCCAATAACCTGTACAGCTTTAACCGCCTGCCAGGCACAGACGCTGTTTCCGTACAGCCTCCCGGCAACATACTGCCCGGCGCCCTGAAACCGGAACGCAAAAGGGAATTTGAAATAGGTATCAATAATACTTTCTTCCGCAACAACAGGATCGTGCTGGATGTTTCGTACTACCGCAATAACATCTATGACCAGATCATGAACCTGGCCATCTCTCCTACCTCCGGCTCCAACGCACTTAAGATCAACGCAGGGAATGTACGGAACTGGGGACTTGAAGTAGCTATCACCGGTACTCCTGTTGTAACCAAAGATCTGCGTTGGGACATTACCGTGAACAGCGCACGCCAGGGATCCAAAGTGATCAAACTGTATCCCGGCATTACGCAGAACTTCCTGTACAACCTGATCAACGGCTCTGCTGCCGCTGTACGGGCAGACCAGGGAAAGCCTTATGGACAGATCGTTATGAACGATTATCAGCGGGATGATGCGGGCAACCGGGTGGTAAATGAGAACGGTATTTACATACTGAACTCACAGAGCTATATTGATGTAGCCAACATCATGCCCAGGTTCTATGGCGGCATCCTGTCTGACCTGCATTACAGGTCATTTGACTTTCGTATAGGACTGGACTTTAAATCAGGCGGCACGGTATTTTCGTATACCAACAACCGTATGTTTGGCCTGGGACAGCTGGAAAACACGCTGCAATACAGGGATGAAGAACACGGCGGACTGGCCTATTATATTGACGCCAATAACAGGAAGATACCCTGGCAGCATAATCAGCCCGCCCCTGCAGATGCGGTAGGCGGAAGAGTGTATCATGACGGGGTGATCCTGCCCGGCGTAAAAAAAGATGCGAATGATAAGTATGTGCAGAATGACATCATCGCATCTGCTTCCGACTATTATCTTTCTTATGTAAATGACCTCGCCAGTTCCTTTCCGCCCGATGGTCTGCACAAGAACAATTACGTGAAGGTGCGCGAAGTAGCCCTGGCCTATACGCTGCCCAGGGCATTGACGGAGCGGCTACGGCTGCAGAAAGCGACCATCAGCCTTGCAGGCCGCAACCTCTTCTACATCTATAAATCCATACCCAACATTGACTCAGAATCAGCGCTTGGAGCAGACGTTTATGTGGAAAATACCGTGTATCCCGGACAGCGCACCTATTCCCTGGGCGTGACAGTAGCTTTTTAACGCATTAAATGGAGTAAAATGAAAAAGGTTCTTTTATTGATCATCATAGCGGTAACAACTGTCAGTTCCTGTAAAAAGGACCTGGAGGACAGATATTACAACCCCGATCAGCTGCGGGGCGGCACATCGGATATTGTGCCCGGACTGTTTACCCAGCTGCTCACCACCAATAAGATCTTTGTGCAGGACTATGGCGAATGGTTTTACCTCTTGTCAGGCGGCACCAGCATCACCGGCTATGAGCAGGTATGCAACCGCTACATCTCTTACCGTTACGACTGGTTTTCTACTTATAACGATCTTACCACCGGTAATGGCTTCGACGATTATCCCATTACCGGCCAGTCTTATTTTGAAAGCAGCTATACACGGCTCAAAAACTGGGAGACCATCAAAGAAGAGATGGATAAACGCAGCGGCCAGGATAAGACCGATGCAGAACTGTATTTCAAACTGGCTACCCTGATAAAAGTATACCAGGCGGCCAAACTGGTAGACCTCTTCAATTCCATTCCCTATTCAGACGCCTTCCAGGGCAGCAGCGGTGGTACCGAACATTATTTTCCCGCTTACGATGATCCGAAGGCCATCTACCAGTCTGTTATAGCAGACCTGGGTGAGCTGGTGAACACGCTGGAAGCCAGCTATAACCAGCTTTCTGAAGTGGGCAAATCCACTTTCCGCGCACAGGATGTAGCCTTCAAAGGCGATATCATAAAATGGGTGGCCTTTGCCAATGCTACCCGGCTCAAGCTGCTGGTAAGGATTTCCGGCGTAGAGGAAGCCTATGCCAAACCGCTGATCACCGAAGCGTTGGGCAAACCATTGCCCACCACAGACCTTACCTGGCAGCTGTGGTATACCATCGATCCCACCGGCGGCGGCTTCTGGCTGCGCGGATTGTATGAAACCACGTATGCCGCTTTCGTTCCCGGTATTATCATGAAGCGGATGAATTACGGGGCCAGCACTTATGATGAAGGAGAAGATGATCCCAGGCTGCCTGTATTGGCGCTGCCTACCAAATACAATGACTACAGGGCGATATCTTATAACATTGACGAACAAACGCCCATATACGATGGCGGCGACAGGTATTATCCCTATGCAGATGATATCAGGTCTTCACTGGAGCAGAATGCCAAATCCATGTACAATCATGCCACTTTTCAGCAGAATGCGCAGATGCCCATCTATATGTTCTCCCTCGCAGAGCTGGACCTGCTGAAAGCGGAGATCGCATTAAAAGGCCTGGGCGCTACGGGAAAAACAGCGGGTGAGCACATCCGGGATGCCGTCAGCCATTCCGTTGACTTCTGGTACTGGCTCAACCAGTTAAGCGTATATGAACGGGGCACCGCAGATGCCGTATTGTATCCCGCCAAACCCTCAGCGGGCGTTATATCCGGCTGGGCAGACAAGGTAGGCGCCCGCTTTGATGCAGCTGCGGGGGCAGACGGCAAGATGGAAATACTGATGCAGCAGAAGTACATTCACCTGAACCTGCTGCATCCCTATGAACTGTGGGCAGAACTGAGAAGAACACGGCATCCTAAACTGGAGCCTTTTACCTGGCGGGGCAATGTCTGGAAACCCATGCCAGAGCGTGTACGCTATCCTACTTCAGAACAAAGCGCCAACCCCGATAATTTCCGGGCGGTAGCAGATCAGAACAACCTGACCTCCCACATCTTCTGGGTGCCCGCTGCCTTACGCACGGTGGTGCCTTATTGGAACGATTATAATTACGAGTAAGGACATGAGCATAATAATAACGCCCCGCACCGGTAAATGGTGCGGGGCGTTCTGCAGGATCGGCATCTTATGCTCATGCATCTTACATGCTGTACCAAAAATAAATTTGCGTAGTTAAATAGCTACGCATATATTTGTAGTCATATAACTACACATATGGAACCCAAGACCAAAGTCCACGCTGAGAACAATAAACAGGAACTGCTGATCACCAGGGAATTTGAACTGCCTGTGGATCTGCTTTTCAGGGCCTACACAGATCCCGCTATCCTGGAAGAATGGATGGGCACCAAAGTGCTGAAACTGGAAACCGAAAAATATGGCCGCTGGCAGTTTGCCACTACTGATCCTACCGGAAATACCCTCCGGCTCAGCGGTGTGTTCCATGAGTTTATACCCGAACGGCAGATCACCCGTACCTTTGAAATGGAAAATACAGGCCTGGGGGTGCAGCTGGAATTCCTGGAGTTCCGGCCGCTGGGTGAAGACAGCAGCAAACTCAATATGCATGTGATATACAGATCAGTGGAAGAGCGCGACAAATATGTACAGATAGGCATGGTAAGAGGCGTTGAGCTGGCGCATAACCGTTTACAAAAAGCAGCCAATAAATTTAAATAACATACCATGACAAAGAGAAACAAAATCATTTACTGGATCTTCACCATCTGGATGTGCTTAGGCATGGTATCCAGTGCTATTGTACAGCTCCTGCAAGTGAAAGATGAAGTGGATACCATTACACAACTGGGTTATCCTGTTTATTTCATGACGATCATCGGCACCTGGAAGCTCCTGGGCGTGATCGCGGTGCTGATCCCCAAACGCCCCTTACTGAAGGAATGGGCGTATGCAGGCTTTTTCTTCACAATGAGCGGTGCAGTCATTTCACATATCGCATCCGGTGATCCCTTCAGCAAAACATTCCCATCTGTTTTATTACTGGCGCTGACGGTTATATCGTGGTACTTCAGGCCTGCAGACAGAAAGGTAACTGCACTAAGCGTTTCCGTTCACCAATAAAGTCAACAGTATGCATCCCAAAGTAGATTCGATTATAGACAAAGAACAAAAATGGCAGAAGGAGTTTGAAAAGCTCAGGGAGATCATCCTGGACTGCCCGCTGGAAGAAGACCTGAAATGGGGCTGTCCCTGTTACAGTTACCAGGGCGGCAATGTGGTGCTGATCCACGGGTTTAAAGACTATTGTGCCCTGCTGCTCTTTAAAGGGGCACTGCTGGGTGATCCTGAAGGAATATTGATCCAGCAGACAGAGAACGTGCAGTCTGCACGCCAGATCCGCTTCACCAGCCTGCAGCAGATCACCAGCATGGCGCGTGTGCTGAAAAGTTATATCTACGAAGCCATCGAAGTGGAGAAAGCGGGTTTGAAAGTGGAAATGAAAAAGACAAGCGACTATCCCGTTCCGGAGGAGTTCCAGGAAAAGCTGGACAAAATGCCTGCATTGAAAAAAGCTTTTGAAGCCCTGACACCCGGACGGCAAAGGGGGTATCTCTTTTATTTTTCATCCGCCAAACAGTCCAAAACCAGGGCGTCACGGGTGGAGAAATACATACCGCAGATACTTGAAGGAAAGGGATTAGATGATTAGTTGCTGTTCAATTGCCAGACAATGAATTTAAGAAGAGATGTATTCCAGGCCATTGCCGATCCCACCAGGAGGGCTATCCTGCTGCTGGTTGCATCACAGGCCATGACTGCCGGAGCCATTGCCGCCAACTTTGATACCGCCAGACCCACCGTTTCAAAACACCTGCAGATCCTTATGGAATGCGAGCTGCTGAAGCAGGAGCAGAACGGCAGGGAGATCTACTACTACATCAATGCAAAAAAGATGAAAGAAGTGGCTGATTTTATAGAACCCTTCCGCAAAATGTGGGACGACCGGTTCAATAAACTGGAAGAGATCATGAAGAAGCACAAGACTAAAAAATAATCTGCTGCAGGCTTATCTGTTCCTGATCATTTCCGCAAGGCTACGGCTGCTCCGGGCTTTCATTTAATCCTTCCCCACCCTGTGGAGAATATTTCACAACCGGGCATAACAGGCGGGGCTGCACTAAAGCCTCAGGCTTCACCGCTTACCTGCTGCTGTACACCCAGTAAGCCCGCAATGCGTTCCCGCAATGTTTTTACCCGGAAGGGCTTTTCCAGCACATCATCTGCACCGGCGGCAGCTGCCATGTCTTTGATGCCCGGCACTGCCGAAATAATAATAACGGGAATATGCCGGGTATCATTATTCTGCTTTAACAGGCGGCACAGATCCAGCCCATCCGCACCGGCAAGCTGCTTATCGAATACGAAAAGATCAGGAGGATCGAAGGTGCCGTTCTGTATAGCTGTACCGTCCGGGTAGGTGACAACGTGGTAGTTTTCTCCCAAAACTAGCTTCAATACATCCAGGATACCGGGGTCATCGTCGATGATAATTAACTTTTTCATACGGGATCTTTAGACGGATATACCATACTGAACAAAAATCTCTCAATACTCATGCCGGGAATGCATTTCACTACATGGTAAGGGCCACAAATACTGCTTTTGTATGCTCCTTATCCTGCGCCGTTTCAAAGGCCTGGTTGATCTCTGCCAGGGGAAAGCTATGTGTGATCAGCTTCCTGGCGTTCAGCTTTCCTTTTGCCAGCAGCTCCAGGCATATCTGCATTTCCGGGTAAAGGCCCCAGAACGAGTAGCTGGCGCTGGGTATGAGCTTGATTTCCTGCTTCTGGATTCGTTCCCAATTCAGCGGGATCGCTATCTCACCGGGATCAAAGCCACCCACGATCACCACCTTTCCACCGATGCGGGCAAAAGTGGTTGCCTGTGGCAATGTATCAGGCATGGAAGGGCCGCCGGCACATTCAAAAACAATATCGGCTCCACGGCCATCGGTAAATTCAAGCACCTTTTTAAGACCATCTTCCCTGCTGGTGTTCACCACCGCATCGGCGCCCAGTTCCTTTGCCAGCTCCAGCGCAGAATCCACAACATCGGTTACCAGTACGTCTGCTCCGCTGATACGGGCCAGTTGCAATTGTCCCATACCGATAGGCCCTGCGCCGATCACCACTACCTTATCGTTTGCCTTGATACCGCTGAGCTGTATGGCATGCAGGCCAACAGAAAAGGTGTCCAGCAGCGTTGCTTCCTCATAACTCACATGCGCGGGCAGTTTATGACATTTCTTTGCGGGGGCCGCCAGGTACTGAGCAAAGGCCTGTGAAACGGTTTTCATACGGACTTCATACAGGTGCGGACAAAGGTTATACTGCTCTATCCTGCACCAGTCGCAGGTTTCATCGCCCAGCAAGGTTTCCACCACTACCCTGTCGCCCACCTTCAAATGCTTCACTTCGCTGCCTGCTTCCTGGACTTCACCTGCCAGCTCGTGGCCCATGATCTTATGGACAAGGTCAGGGTTTTCTTTTTTCCAGTGCCGCAGATCAGTACCACAGATGCCTGCTACCCTGATCCTGACCAGTACCCAGTCGGGGCGAAGGGGAGTTGGCATATCTACCTGTACTGTTTCAAACGCTCCGTCAGCGGTTTTGAGCGCCGCTTCCATTTTGTGCTCCATGCTATGCCTCCGTTTTAAGGTAAGTATAGCCCAAACCGTGCCAGGGAGTCATGTGCAGCGGCTTATATCAACCCGTTACGGGCAGCAAACATCACCAGTCCGGCGGTATTGCGCACCCCTACTTTTTCTATCAGACGCTGGCGAATATTTTCTACAGAACGATGGCTGAGGAACAGTTCCTTCCCGATCTCCGGCGCTGTTTTTTCTTCACAGATCAGCTTCAGCACCTGCAGCTCGCGTTCGGAGAATTCGATACCATGGTTAAAGGAAGGTTTCACATTGCCTTTCAGCACCAGTTTTTTGAGAAGGGCCTTGCTTACCACATCATTAAAATAATAGCCGGTTTCGTGTACGGCATAGATGGCCTTGCGGATCTCTGCAGAGTCGGTATCCTTGAGCAGGTAGCCGTTGGCGCCGTTCTCCATCATATGGATCACAAATTTCTCATCATCGTACATGGTGACAACGAGGATCTTGATACCGCTGAACCTGCTTTTAACAATGCGGGTGGCTTCAATGCCATCCATAACGGGCAGTTTGAGGTCCATCAGGATCACATCCGGCGTAATGGTTTCCAGTTTCTGCAACAGCTCTTCACCGTCGCCGGCTTCCAGTACCACCTCAAAATTTTCGTCGGCAGTAACGCCTACCTTCAGGCCGTCCCTGAAAATAACATAGTCATCCACTATGGCAATGCTGATCTTCTTCATAACAAGTTATACGGAGGGAATATGTAAACGAATATAATAGCCGTTGGGTTCCTTTGAAAAGGAGACCTCCCCTTTCAGGGAAATGATCCTGTTCTGGATGGTTTTGAGGCCCAGCCCTTCCTTCCTGAAACGCAGCTCCTCATATTGCTGCTGGGTAAGGCCTTTACCATCGTGAAAGATGGTAAGGTGAAAGCTACCTCCTGCAGAGAAAGTACGGATGTTGATATTACTTGCCCGCGCGTGTTTAATGATGTTGTTGATCAGTTCCTGCACCAGGCGGTAAATACTCATGTCGTTCGCCGTAATACGGATGGGCGCATGATCATCGAAAGAAACGGTAGAGCGGATCATACCATCTTTTGTGAGCCTGGTCATGAAATGGCTGATGGCCTCATTGAGACCAAATTCTTTCAGGATACTGGAATGGAGGTTATGAGAGATGTCGCGTATCTTGATGACCGCCTCTCCGAGCAGCTCCTCTCCTTTCTTATATCGCATCCTCGTTTGTGCATCCAGGTTATCTTCGCGGATATCCTGGAAGTGGAGCTTGGCAGAAGAGAGGATAGCGCCTACTTCATCGTGCAGGGCTTCCGCAATACGGTGACGTTCTTCTTCCTCGCTGCGTACGGCCGCTTCTATCAGCTGGTTCTGCTGGGTTTCGCGCAGGGCCTGGATACTTTTCTGGTATCCCATTTTTTTTCGCTGCATGAAGATGAATACCAGGAGAAATCCCACAAAGAGCAGCAGCATGGCTGCAATGCCCATCATCGTTAAAAAAGCAATATCATCGTTTGGCTTCATAGAATGCTTTTGCCAGGAAGAGGTTTAAAATAATGTATGAGATGTTATGTACATTCCAGATGATGACCGCAAAGTTCAGTAAATCTGTCGTAAGCTTGTTATACAACAGGAATATAAAAAAATTTACTGCGAAATAAATGCCTAAACCGGTCACTATCCAGAAGTCGGACCGGTTGGTACTGATGCCTTCATCTACCTGCAGCATAAAAAGATAATACTGCAGGGTATAGAACAGAAGGAAGATAGCCTCTACAGACAGCAGGCGGCTGCTCAGCAGGCGATAGTTGAAAAAGTGTTCAAAGAAGACGAAGTTAATAATAACAAAGAGCAGGAAAGCGGGTACCAGCAGCTTTTTGACCCTGACCAGGAAGGGTTGCTGCAAACGTATAAAGTAAAAGCTGAAGAGCAGGAACCGCACAATGGAATGCAGGTTATAGAGATAGTTGTTTCCATTGTACGGTTCGGGAATCCAGGTACGGAGCTTCCAGATCAAATCTATGCACAGGTTAATGAACAGTGCAAAATATAAATAGTATACTACCGGCTTATTAACGCCGGGTTGTTTCCCCTTCCATGCCAGTACGGCAAGAGGTATCCCCAAAGACCAGACTTCTGACCAGTCTAATATGCTCCTTACAAGTGTATCCATTTAATTACTTGGGTGCCATCAGGGCGCCGGGGGTGCCATTGTAGCCGGGGGTGAAGGGTTTGACGTCACAGGAACGGTTCCGGTTGGTACATCTACCTGTGGATCAGTGGCATTTGGTACCCTCAGATGCCTTCTGAACCTGTAATATACAAAATCAGATTCGGTTACGTCGGGTATCAGCACCAGGTAATCAGGCTCCACACCATCCGGAGAAGGCGCGATGGCCTGTTCCATCTCCAACTTTGATACAATGTTGTTAGACATGATCAGCGGGCCGGTCAACTCCAGTGCGTTGTTCTTGTACACCGGCAGGATGTCCCTTTGTGTTGAATAGGTGTCACCAGCCGGATCGTGGTTATAGCCATATGCCATCAGCTGGAAACCCTCTCCGCCGCCTTCCTCGTCTCCGGCAACATAGAAAGGAAATACAAAATAGTCCAGGTCAGCATACTTAGACATCATGGTCCTGATATCGGCCACTTCATATTGCAGCCAATAAAACCTAAATGATTTAGGGCGATGTGAATGCATAGGATCGTTGATTTAACAATTATACGTTAAGGTGAGTATATCAGCGGATAAATATATAGACAATTTTACTATTATCAGTAGCATTTTTAATAATAGAGTAATTCTACTCTATTTTGAAGGGAGAGTAATTTCACTCTGGCCCCGGCGGCGGTTATGCTCTTACTTTGTACCGTGATTATTCAAGAAAAGGGGACGGGTACCTCTATGGACAATCGAAGCAACATACCCGGCATTTCATTCATCAACCAGCTGCCCTACGCGTTACATATATACGATTCGGGCGGATGGAAAGACCCGGATAACTACTTTGGAAAACTAACGCTGCTTGGTACGGTTGCAGCCAATGCCACCGGCTATGTGCAGCCACTTCAAACCACCAGCGTATTTGTGGTATGCAACGCCGCCACCGGAAGCCCGCTGGCGAGGTATGTGAAAACCGCTGAAGACAATGCCGACAGCTTTAATATCACAACAGCCAATGAAGCGGCCATGAGGGCCACTTTTCAGTTCATTGACGACATTACGCATAACACCGACGGTCAGCTATCCGCCGCATTCAAAGCCATCCGGACGGGCACGCCCAACAGTATCCTGATGGAAACGGTGAATTATTTCTTTTCACAGCAGCCGGAGTATACCGCCTGCAGTTTTGAAACCTACATGATGGCCATCAGCGCGACCGAAGCATGGGCCCGCAGTGTTAAACGCGGAATAACTGACATCGTAAACCCGATGGGGGACATACTACGGTTTGCGTTTGGAAAGAACGCTTCAGAAACGGCCTTGATCCTTAGAAATGCAGGATTTTCCGCCAGGGAGATCGCTGCCATCCTTAAAAGCAGTTTTGAGCAAAACGCCGGACAGACAGCCCTGGTGATGAACCAGGCGGGCTATCCGCCGAACGAAGTAGTGAGCGCATTGAAGATCATTTTCAGCCTGCAGGAAATTGCATCCGTACTAAAGGATGTATATGGCTTCAATATGCAGCGCATCAACGATATCCTGCAAAAGGCAGGTTATCCTGCCAACACAATAGAAGGCGCTTTTAAATCCCTGGGTGGCGATTACGCGAATTTTGCAAAAAGAGTGTGGGATAAATTAAATCCCTCACATTGGTAAAATAATACCCGGATTATGTATAGCAGTATCAGTAGCATTGCCAGCTCCGTGCTGGGATGCATCCGTAAAGATATCACCGGCGCATCGCCCTGGTATTTTGACCCGCTGATCAGGTTTGCGCAGCGTGTACCCGCTTTCTCCGGAAATATGATAGAACTTCATTTTGACCGGAAGCACTGGTTTGACTTTTCCCTCAGAATAAATACCCAATATGACCGGGTGCTGATCCCCGGGTGCCCCTTGCGGGAGCAACTGTCCGGCTCCCTGCAAGGCGGCTACCAACAGCTGCTCAATGAAAACAGGAACGGGTTCCGCTACGGGATCGAAAATCTCTGGTTGGAGTATGACTTTCCCGTAGATGCGGACCCTTCCCTGTTCTTTGACCTGCACCGCAGTGGCAACACCGCATTCAGCAACCGGATGAAAGATCTTGCAAAAGTATGCAGCCTCTTCAGGTACCCGATGCCGGCGGGCCTGGAAAAACAGCTGGCTGCGCTTGATGAGCAGGAGCTGCCGGTGCTCTATTATGGTTTGATGTTCTCCAGGCAACCACAATGCCTGCGCTTTACCATACCCAATATTGCACCCGGCCAGGTGGCCACCGTATTGCAGCAGCTGAACTGGGACGGTGATTACAGCCTGGTGGAGGCACTGGAAGCACAGTACCTGCTGTCTTTTGACAAGGTATCCCTTGCATTGGATCATAACGGTCAGCTGAGCAGCCGGCTTGGTGTAGAGGCCTATACCGGGGATACCGATGCTGCCGTAGAAATGTTTTACCGGAAAGATGCCTTCAATAAAGACCAGTACCAGCTGCTGAAACAATGGCAGGGAAAAGTGACGCTGGACCCGGATATTTCCACCGCTTTATCTGAACTACATGAACGTGAGATCTGTTATGTACATAAAAGGATCAATCATTTCAAGTTCTTACTGGATAAGGGCCAGGTGACGGGAAAAGCTTACCTGTACTATTGTTATTAGGAATACCCTTTCACTCACAATAAACCATTAAAGAGATGACCGGTACCACTATCCCTCCCGAAAATCAAGGCGCAGATCAACTTGTATATGCCACCTTCGATGTACTGTATACACTATGGTTCCCCTTCCTTGAGCTGCCCATCCCGCCCCGGGCGCAGGCAGACATATCGGCCATCTCCAAAGGGGTGCAGGCGAGCTTCTGGCAATCTGTAAGCGCAGGTTCCAATGCCTTGCTGAGTATCCTGCAGGGAATTACTTACCCCCAGCATCTTCCTTTTATTGGCGCGCTGAAAAGCTCCACTAACCCCGTCATACAAAAATTCATCACGGTGCCCGGCGGTATGGGCGGCTTAACAACGGATGAAGCCTCACAGGTACTGTCCTTCTTCTTTGAAGGCACAGCCGGCCCGCTGTCTACAGAGATGGCGATGGTCATTCGCGAAGCCTATCTTACCGTGATCTGGGATCTACCGCTGGGCGTGCCCCTTACCGGTATACAGGTACCGGAGACCTTTGTAAGCAATACTGATATCTATTCCAACATCAATTACCCGAAGATACCGCCCAGCCGCCTGTTTTACGATCCCGCCACCCAGCGCATCCTGGCCAGGGAAGGTATGATTGACTACCTGGTGATCGGCAGCGGCCCTGCAGGCGCCACCGTAGCACATGAACTGCAGCAGGCGGGGAAAAAAGTAGTGCTGGTGGAACAGGGTCCTTTCGTGGTATGGGGTTCTATGAACACCATGAGCTACCCCAAACTGATGTTCGGTAAAGATGCCGTGAGCACTTCCGACAACGGTATCCTGGTACGGAGTGGCCAGGCCATGGGCGGCGGCACTACCGTAAATATAGACCTGGCTTTCTCTCCGCTGGAAGATACCATTCATTCCCGCATCAGCGACTGGATAGATAAAGGTTTTATTGACGGCCGTTTCTATACTACAGATCGCCTGGCTGCCGCTTATCAATGGGTGCGCAATATTATACATACCCGGCCCGTAACACAATGTGAGCTGAACCGCGACAACCGCGCGTTGTGGGATGGCGCCAATGCTTATGGCGTTGATCCGTCCCTGTATCACCTGAACCGCTTCCAGCAGGACCTCTCTCCTTCCCCGGTAACGCAGAAACGCGATGCCGCACGGCAGCTGATACTGCCGGCGATGGAAGACAGCATAAACCCGCTGAGCGTGATACCCGATGTGGCCGTACAGGAACTGCTGTTTGACACCAAAAATGACGGCACCGTATATGCCAGTGGCGCCAGTCTGCTGGTGAATGCGCCGTGGACGGAATTTCACAATACGATTGTTGACCCCTGCGGATTCCAGATACCGCCGGGTACGCAAGTGAAGATCTATGCAGAGAACGTGATCCTTTCTGCCGGTACCATCGGCTCTACCAAAATACTACTGAACACGGCACAAAAGCAGCCGGCCCTGAAAAATCCGAGGATCGGTAAAGGACTGATCATGCATCCCTCCTTCCCGCTGATCGGCGTATTCAATGAGCGTATTAATTTGCTGGAAGGACTGGACAGCGCTACCTACCTGGATGCCTTTGGCGTAACGCCGGGCTTTATCTTCGAGACCATGTCCGGCATGCCGGCCTACGGGGCTGTACTGATCCCCGGCAATGGGCTGGATGTGTTCAGGCAGATCACGAAATTCAATCAATCAGTGGGCTTTGGGGTGATGCTGGTGGATACGCCGTCAGACGACAACTGCATCACGCTGAACAATGGATCAGTAGTACTGAACTATTCACTGAGTGAAGCCGATAAGGCCCGCTTCCGTACCGGTGTAGCCATTGCCATCCGTATGATGTTCCTGGCAGGAGCCAAACAGGTGATCATCCCCACCAACGAGAATGTACTGGGGCTTGACAATTTTGACCCGATGCGCGGCTGCTACCTGGACGATATACAGCAGGCCGACCTGGTGGAACAAAACCTGCAGTTCATACCCAACCGTACGGTGCTCACATCTGCACACCTGCAGGCTACCAACAAGATGGGCGCTTCTGCTGATACGTCTGTTGCCTCTACACGGCAACGTATCTGGAATATGCTGACGAAAGAAGAGATATCTAACCTGTACCTGATGGACAGCAGCATGTTCCCAACCTCAGTAGGCGCCAATCCCATGCAGTCGCTGTACACCTTTGCAAAAATTTTCTCACAGCGCCTGCTGGACGACATGGATGCTCCCGGCGATCTCTATTTCCGCTCTATCCAGAGCGACAGGCTGGCGCGCGGTCCTGTAACAGGGCCCGTAAGAGCAGGAGCAGGAATATAATATTCAACGAACTACACTATACACTCACAGCATCTTGCACACGCTCCCGCCCGTAAACGTTCCTGTTTGCGGGCCTTTTTTTTCGCAATGGTACTTTCAGCCGTCATCATAAAAAAAGCCCTGATCCGCCTGTTGACAGGCGATCAGGGCATATTCCGTATTAATCCTCTTATTTGATCCCTAATTGCTGTTTGGCCTGCGCCAGGATATCGTCGCAGGTGGCGGTAACGATAATGTCTTTGGAGCTGTCCAGTACACAAACATATCCTTTCTCCGCTGCCAGGTCAGCCACCGCTTTCTTTCCCTTTGCCACAATGGGGGCCGTCATGGCCTGTTCGCGGGCGGCCAGCTGTTGTTCCGCACGTGCCCTGTATTGTTCCAGGCTGTTTTGAGCGGTTTGCAGCTCCTGTACTTTAATATCCCTCATATCCGGTTTCAGGGTAGCTTCCTCTTTCTGGAACGCTGCTATTTTTACCTGGAGCTCTTTCATTAAAGTCTCCCCGTCCCTGGCAAGTTCTCTTTCAAACAGCTTCAGGGAATCATAAGCCTGCTTTGTTTCGGGCATGCTGAACACCAGCTGCTGCATATCTACATAAGCTATTTTTCCCTGTGCATGACTGCGGGTAAATGATAAAGCAATAAAAGCAAAAAGGAGAAAAAAGCGTGTACAGTTCCTGATCATAGATTTCATACTTCGTATAAGGTTGTACCGCTAAGTTGCATCATGATCCCTGAATAAAAAGTTAAGGGAACGATAAAGGAACGTTAAGATCCCGCTTATACTGGCCGAACGCAAAAGGCCGTCACCTATGCGGTAACGGCCTCACTTTTCCTGCGGGCGCCGAAATCAGTTCTTCACTGTACCCACCATGGTCAGCTGCTTCACATCCGAACTATCCCTGATCTCCTCGCTTGCTGTTTTGATTAAAACGTCGTTCAGCGCCAGTTCCCCAAATACTTCCACTTTACCATCCACGATACGGCCTGTTTTAACCGGTACCCATATCGCTTTATGATTGATCACCTTTATGATAAACACACCTTGTGTAGAATTCAACACTGCCTTTGAGGGCACAACAAAAGTTCCTTCCGGGTTGGTTAAGGGAATAGATACTTCTGCCACCATCCCCGGTAAGAGCTGCTTGTCATTATTCACTACATCCATTTCTATGTTCTGAGCGCGGAGGCGTTCGTCCAGCGCGCCGGACAAGCGGCTTACCTTTGCCCTGAACACCTGGCTGGGCATGGACTTCACCGTAAAACCCACTTCGCTGTTATTATTCAGGTAGCTCACATATGCTTCCGGTACGCTAACGATCAGACGAAGTTTTTTCTGCTCCTGCAGGGTAAAGATGGGCAGACTGGAACCTGCGCCAGCGGGGCCTACATAAGCGCCGGCGCTTACATTCCTGCGGCTGATCACCCCACTGAAGGGCGCCCTTATCTCCAGGTAGTTGCGGTTATCGCCCACTTCATGGTAAGCAGCGCGGGCGGCATCCAGCTGTGCCAGGTCTGACTGCTGTTTGGCAAAAGCAATATCCAGGTCATTCTGCGACACGGTACCGGGTGTTTTGCTGGTTTCCAGTAAACGGTCGTAAGTAGCTTTGCTGGACAGGTAAATGGCTTCCTGTGATTTCAGCCTGGACCCTGCTCCAGACAGCTGTGAATTGAGCTCAGGCGCTTCCATGGTCACCAGTAACTGTCCCGCATTCACTTCACTGCCCACATCCACATACAGTTTCTTTACAAAGCTGCTCACCTTGGCGTAGAGGTCTACCCGCTGAAAAGCCTGCAGCTCTCCGGGGATCTTTATAGCGGAAGACAATTGTTCTTTCTGCAGTGAAAAGGCTTCCAGTGCAGGCGCAGCAGGCGCCTCCTTATTTGCATCATCGCTCTTTGCCTCTGTTGAACCGCAAGCCTGCAACAATAGCGCGAAGGCAATAACCGGTAAAAGTATAAGTACACTTTTAGATACTGGTTTCATAAAATGAATTTTATTTCCTGTTGTAATTCTTTTCATAATTCAATAAACCACTGTTTACACCTTTGAAGGAACATAGTGTATGCTTTCTTCATCTTCCGGATCCAGCGACACGCTCTGTGTAGTGGTGCGGCCTTGTCCCCATGCAAAGGCCAGCGGCAAGATGAACAGGGCAGCAAAGGTGGATGCTACCAGTCCGCCGATCACCGCACGGCCCAGTGGTGAAGACTGATCACCTGTTTCACCCAGTCCGCTCGCCATGGGTATCATTCCCACCACCATGGCTAAAGCAGTCATCACGATAGGGCGTAAGCGCAAGGCTGCAGCTTCCTTGGCAGCCAGTACCGCGTTGCCGTTATGCCTGCGTATCTGCTCGGCATTGGTGATCAGCAGTACCGCGTTGGAGATAGACACCCCCACAGACATGATCATACCCATATAAGACTGCAGGTTGAGCGTAGAACCCGCCAGCATCAACAGCGCCAGGGATCCCAACAGCACCGCAGGCACTGTGGCCAGTACGATACCGGATACCTTGAAAGACTGGAAGTTGGCGGCCAGCATCAGGAAAATCACAACTACTGCTACCAGCAGGCCGCCCTGCAGGCTGTCCAGCGTATCAGTGAGTGTGTCGCTTAATCCTATCTGCTCTACTGTCAAACCACGCGGCAATTCACCCAGCGAATGGATGGCCTCCTGCACCGCTTTGGAAGCGTCTCCCAGGTCTATATTATTCAGGTTGGCCGTTACGGTCAGGATGGGCAAAGCGCCCAGGTCATCATTCTCTCCGTAGGTTACATCAGGCGTAATCGTAGCTACGTCGCTGAGTATCGGGCGTGAGGTATTTCTCAGCAGCGGGATCTCGCCGATATCATTCTGGCTGGTGATCTGGTTCTCGGGCACCTGCACCTGTACGTTGTAGCTTAAACCTGCACGCTCGTCCACCCATATATTCTTTTCCGTTAGCCTGGAAGAAGAGGTACTGGCAATGAGCGAGCGGGTAATGTCTCCCATATCCACGCCCAGCTGTGCGGCCCTCACCCTGTCTATATTGATGTTCAGCGCAGGGTAATTAATAGACTGGCCCAGCTGCACATCACGCAGGAAAGGTATCTGCTTCAGTTTCTCCACCATCTTCTTCGCGTACTGTTCATTGAGCTTCTTGTTCCTTCCCGCAAACCTTACCTCGATGGGGGTAGGCGATCCCTGGCTCAGGATCTTATCGGTCAGTTCGATCGGTTCAAAGGAGAGCTGCATATCGCGATCGATCTGCCCTGCGCGTTCCCGGATCTTATCTTTCAGTTCATCCAGGTTAACATGATAGCCTTCTTTCACCGCCACCTGCAACACCGCTTCATGCGGCCCTGCCATCCACAGGAAGATGGGCGCCGTAGAGAACAGCTGCGGGTGCAATCCCACAAATGCAGAGGTGATAGACACATGCTCTTTCCCAATGATATCGTTCACGGCATCGATCAGCTGTACGGTTTTCTTTTCTGTTTCTTCGATACGCGTACCATCAGGTTCCCGCAAACGTACCTGGAACTGGCTGCCATTTACTTTGGGTAGTACATCACGGCCAATGCTGCTGATGAGCAGGTAAGCCAGGCCGGAGATGATCACGAGGTAAGCTATCACAATGGGCTTACGGTATGGCATGATCCTGTCTATAAACCGCAGGTAGCGCTGACGCAGCCTTTCAAAGCGGCTGATCTTTCCATCCAGGTTGCTGTCCTCACGTTCCACCAATGCTTTCTTCTGATCCCAGGTATCTGCTTCGTGTAGTACTGCTGCTGTGGCGGTATTATCATGCCCTTTATGATGTTTCACTTTCATGATCCAGTTGGCCATTACGGGTACAAAGGTCTGGGCCAGGAAATAGGAAACGATCATGCTGAAACCAATGGCCAGCGCCAGGGGCAGGAACAGTGAACCCGGTATGCCGCCCATGGTGAAAGCCGGCGCAAACACGGCAAGGATACAGAAGAGGATCAGCAGTTTGGGGAAAGCGATCTCCTTACAGGCATCCCAGATAGCCTGGGCCTTGCTTTTGCCAAGATCTAGGTGCTGGTGGATGTTCTCTATCGTTACCGTACTTTCATCTACCAGGATACCGATGGCCAGTGCAAGGCCGCTCAATGTCATGATATTGATGGTCTGGCCAAACAGGTTCAGGAACAGTACACCGGAGATGATAGAGGTGGGAATGGTCAGGATCACGATCAGCGCCCCGCGCGGATCTCCCAGGAACAGCAATACCATCAGGCCTGTGAGCACTGCACCGATCACACCTTCACTTAACAGGCTTTTTACGGAATTGATCACGTAGGTAGACTGGTCAAACTCATAGCTCAGTTTCACATCATCGGGCAGTTGCGCCTGTATCCTGGGCAGGGCCTTTTTGAGATTCTGCACTACTTCCCAGGTAGAGGCATCTGCGGCCTTGGCAATGTCTATATATACCGAACGTTTTCCGTTGATGAGCGCATAGCTGGTGCTGACGTCCGCACCGTCTTCCACGGTGGCCACATCACGCAGGTAAAGGTTTTGTACACCGTTCTTGAACAAGGGTATATTTTCAAAATCCTTTACCTGCTTGATAGTGGCGTTAGCAGGTGTGATATAGTTCTTATCGCCGATGCGCACATTACCGGAGGGCGCTGTCTGGTTGTTGAGGCGCAGGGCCTCTACCAGCTGATCGGGCGTCATGTTATGAGAGCGCAGCAGTTCAGGATCTGCCTTGATCACCACCGTACGGATATTACCACCAAAAGGCGTTGAACCCACCAGTCCGGGAACGGACGTAAAGGAAGAACGCACATATACGTTGGCCAGATCCAGCAATTCGTTGTTACTGCGCTTTTCACTGCTTAATACCAGCTGTCCTACCGGCAGTGTGGAAGCATCAAAGCGGATGATGAAGGGCGGGTTGGAGCCCGGTGGGAAGATAGCCTGGATACGGTTGGAGAAGGCGCTTACCTCTGCCGCCGCCTGCGCCATGTTGGTACCAGGATAAAAGTTGATCTTGATCAGCGTTAAACCCTGTATGTTCTTTGTCTCAATGCTCTTCACACCATTCACGTACAACAATATATTGATATACTGCTTACCGAAGAAAGATTCCATCTGGGTGGAAGTGTATCCGCCAAACGGATGCGAAAGATAGATCACCGGCATGTCCAGCTTTGGAAAGATGTCGATCTTGATGGAGGTGACAGCTTTGATCCCAAAGAAGAACAATCCGGCCACTATTACCAGGATGGTAATAGGCTTACGAAGTGCGAAACGGATAAGGTTCATAATGTCTGTATATATTGATCAATTGCACGATTAAAGTTCCTTTTCAAACAGGTTGAAATCGCCGGTTGCAGAGGCCTTCAGCAAGAGGGCCTGCCATACGTTGTTATAGGCAATGTCGCGGTCTGTTTCAGCGCGAACCAGGGCATACAGCGCCTGTGTAACGTCTACCAGGTTGGTGAGACCGTTGCGGTACAGTACTGATTTCTGCAGGTAAGCATCAGAAGCCGCTTTCACCTGTACGGGCGCTTCATAATAGTTGTTGAGGGAGTTCTGAATCCTGGTTTCAGACAACTGGTATTGTGCCTTCAGCTGTTGCCCCGCGAGCTCGTATTCCGCTTCCAGTCCTTTGCTGACCAGCTTCTGTGACTTCACCTGCTGCGAAATACGGAAAGGCTGCGCCAGGTTCCAGGTAACGCCCACCCCGATGAGGTAGTTGGTACGCGTAGGCTTTATACCGTCCCAGTAATTTTTGGTGTAGGCATGCTGATCCTGGTTATAGGCGGCATCAAAACCGGATCCTCTTGTCTGCAATACGCCTACCAGTGAGAATACCGGGTAGTTGAATGTTTTGTAATATTTGGTTTGTTCTTCGCTCACTGCAATACGGCTTTTATACCATTGCAGCAAAGGGTGATCATTCAAAGCTGCGGAATCACCCAGCAGCGAAGGAAGGCGGGAAATAAACACGGTATCCAGCGTAAAATCCTGCACGGGTACTGCCATGAGTTGTGCCAGCTGGTTGGCGGCAGATTGTTCAAAATCAAGCGCCCTTGTCAGTGCGATCTTAGCGTTGGATACTTCTGCATTGGCTTGTGCAGAATCCACACCTGCGTTCAGTCCGTTCTTCACACGGGTAACCACCACGCGGCGGAAAGTATCTGCACGGTTCAGGTTCTTCTGATAGGACTGCGTCAGCTTCTGTGCGGCCAGCAGGTTAAGATAAGCGGCTGCTACCTTTATTTCCTGTTGAAAAATTTCTTGTTGCCAGTCTTTGCTATCCCTGGTAGCAACCGCTTGTGCTGTTTTGATCTTCTCTTTGGCCCGGCCAAAAGCGAAGAAGTCCCAGTTTATATTGGTCAAATAAAGTGCTCCGAATGCGGCATTCCAGTTCTGTTCTGGCAAAGCCAGTCCTGAAGAGGATACGCCCAAACCGCCAAAGCCGTACAGGGGGCCGTTCTGGCCGTTCACTGTACCATAATCCTGCTGGGCGGATAAGTTAAAATTAGGCAGGTAATCACGTTTAGCCTGTACAGCTGTAGCTTTTGAAGCATCTGCGTAGTTAGATTTGGCTTTGATGGTACCGTAGTTATTTACCGCTGTGCGGATGGCTTCCTTCAGCGTAAGTATCTCTTGTGCGCTTGATATTGGTGTGTTGGCAAATATTAACCCCAGAAAAATCAACCAATTTTTTATCTCAAACATGAAAGAAAGATTTTGCAGCATGTTCACTAAAGAAGTGTTTCCGGGTACAAAATGACTACATGAATTTGAAGAAATCTTGAAGTAGAGATGTTTTCTGAAAAAAAATTTTGGGTATTGTTATAAAAAGAACGGCCTGGCACAATAAGCGCCAGGCCGCTACAGGATTGATTCTCAACTGCCGGTTCCGTATATAATATTATCAGGCCAGCACCGCTGCCGCTACATTATCATGTGCTGTTATGGCGGCTTCATTTTGTAATACAGGTACAAATTCGATCTGTATCACATGCAGCTGGTTTTTATAATTGTAAGAAATAGAAAAGCCGCATACTTCACAGATCTGTTTCACGATAGCCAGCCCGAGGCCTACACTTTCGCTGCTTTGATTGCTTTTCTTAAATCGCTGGAAAAGCTCTTCTGTGGGCATTTCCGGCGGCAGGCCGGTATTCCTGACCACCAGGCGCCTATGCGTCAGGATGAGCTCTATCTTGCCATTCTCCACGTTATGACGGATAGCGTTGCCCAGCAGGTTATTGACCAGCATATCTGCCAGTGCGGGATGTATTTTCAGGTCAATGCTGCCATCAATATCTGTGGTAACGGTAAGATGCTTCATCCCTATCCTGTCTTCGTAAGCGGCCAGGATATCCTTGGTGATCTTGCAGAAGCGGATCTTTTCCGTAACGGAATACTCGTTGTTTTCGAGCTTGGTGAGCAGCACCAGCGAGCGGTTGATCCTGGATAATTTCTCTATGGCATTATGCATGTCGCCGATCAGCTCTGCCTGGCCTTCTTCAATATTTGTTTCACTCAGCAGCTCCAGTTTATTACGCAGCACCGCCAGTGGCGTTTGCAGCTCATGGGAGGCGTTCTCACTGAACTCTTTTACCGCTGCATATTCATCCACCGTCTTATCCGTCATTTTCTGCAGGAAAGAATTCAGCTCTTTGAATTCGCGGGTACGGCTGACAGGGAACTGCACTTTTTCCTTTACATTAAAGTGTTGTATGGTTTTGATGGTTTGCCGCAACGATGACAGTATCTTCTGGGATACCAGCCGGGCGGTTACGCATACGCAGAGTATGATCAGCAGCAGTTTCCACACTATTGAGTCCATGATGGCGGCCCTTATCTGCCTACCGCTGGGTACATAGTTGGAAGAGGAGATGCGGTAATTCACATTGCCAACCGATACATAAGAATTAACGGTGAGCAGGCTTAACATCCCCATACTGTTCCCATTGTGCAGATCTGTTTTTGTTATATTCAGCCGTTGTTCCGGCAGGGAGCCCGTTAAGGGGCTTACCACGGTGACCAGGCCCTCGGTCTGCCGGTCAGGCCACTGACCTGCGGCCAGGCTGGCGGCCGCCATATCATTCATCTCCGTGAGATGTGTTATCTCCGCCTCGTCTATCTTCTTTTCCAGGTTATAATAACAGATACAGGCGGTAACGGGTGTTAACAGCACAACAATGCCGATAAACCACAATGATAATTTGTCAACCAGCTTCATACATTAGAAGAATTAAATTTATAGCCGAGGCCATAAACGGTATCAATATAATCTGCTCCATTGGCTGCGCTGATCTTCTTGCGCAGGTTCTTAATATGCTGATATACAAAGTCAAAATTAGCCAAATTATCGGTATAATCGCCCCAGAGGTGGGTGGCGATGGACTGCCTGGAGAGCACGCGGTTCTTGTTCACGATCAGGTACAGTAATAAGTCAAACTCTTTGCGCGTAATATCCAGTGTAACTTCATTCACTTTTGCTTCCAGCGTATCTGTATTCAGGGTGATCTCGTTAAAGGAGATGATATTGCTGCCTGCCAGTTTCTTGCGGCGGAACACCGCGCGCAGCCGGGCATGCAGTTCGGGCAGATGGAAAGGTTTGGTGATATAATCGTCTGCCCCACCTTCCAGGCCCACTATCTTATCGTCCATTGCGTCTTTTGCTGAAACGATCAAAATGCCGCTCTGTATCTTTTGTGCCTTGATAAATTTAAGCAATACCAGTCCGTTCCCATCGGGAAGCATTATATCCAGCAGGATGCAGTCATAAGTATATAATAACAGCTTTTCCTGCGCCTCATCGAAACTATATGCCAGTTCACAGATATATCCCTCCCGGGCTAAAAAGTCATGCACACTGCTGGCGATTTCCTTACTGTCTTCTACCACTAGTACTTTCATACATGAACAAAGTTATTGCTGAATTTTGAGACAATTTTGAAGTTGGGCAACAAAATTGTAAAGGGGCGCCTTTAACTGATATCTCTTTTTGCTAATGTATTAAGCGGTTAATTATGAATTATTTCCCTTAATTTGCGGCCCTCAAACGATTTTGCAAAAATGAAAAACCGACTCATGACCCTGACAGCTTTGCTGTCATTTTTAACTTTTACCGCTTGCAAGACCAGCCAGAAAGCCGGCGGTGATACCGGCGCTTCCGCGGAAGGCCTGGTAACCGAAATGTCTGTTCCCGCAACGGTGAAGGCAGGCCAGCCTGTTATGCTGAAATTTACGGTATATAACAAATCAGGCAAGGAGTTGCAGTTCTGTAAATGGCATACCCCTTTTGAAGGGTTTATGTCTTCCTTCCTGGACATTCAGAGCAGCAACAATACGGAGGTATTATACCGGGGCGTAATGGCCAAAAGGATCATGCCCCCTCCTGCTGAAGCCTACATTAAAGTACCAGCCGGGAAAAGTGTAAGTGTGGATATTGATCTGCTGAAAGGATACAACCTGGATACTCCGGCCAGCTATAAAGCAGTTTACCAGGCCAGCGGTATGAGCGGTCTGGAGAAAGTAAATGAAGTTAGTTTTACGGTAACTGAATAAGCGGCTCAGCTTACAGGTCTGCTCTTACCAATATCGCGCTTTCCTGAAAAAGCCCTGTGGCAACTTACCCGTAAATGCCCTGAAATCTTTGATAAAATGTGCCTGATTAAAGTAACCGGCTATTACAGGGCGGGATCAAAGCAGAGGGCGCCTCAACAGACGCCCCTCGCTTTCGCTTAATTCAGATGGCGGATAAACTATTTACCGGGCAGGCGCCGCTACGGGCCCTTTGGATTTACGCTTCAGAATGGCTGCACTGATCAGGGCGATCACCAGTCCTACCGGCAATATTTCCAGGTAAGTGAACAATATCATCAGGATCGGGTTCTTATACATTTCCTTATTCCTTGCCAGTTCTGCCGCCTGCTGCTGCAGCTCCTGCTGTGTGGCGCCTGAGGTCTGGGCCTTGCGGAGCATATGGGCGGTATACTTATCCATAAAGTCGGGTACAAAGAAATAGTAGTCTACTATCCACACCAGTACATACATGGTGGAGGCTACCAGGCAGATGTACAGGCCGATCTTAAATGCCTTGCCGAAAGTGATCGTGCCGTTATTGTACTTGTCCCTGAAGTTCTTAATACCTACAAATATCATGGAGAAGGCCACAATCATACCGGCGTACCCCAATACCATGCTGCCATCAAAATCTTCCCTTGTGTAACACTGGGAAACAGAATACAGCATCATGCAGGAAACAATGAGACCTGCGATCAGGCCGAATACAAGTACGTTTTTTTTCATCCTTTAACAGTTTTTGGTTTGGTTGATATACCGCAAATTTGCGTCTCCGGTCCCATTTTCCGGTCATACTTTAGGATGATTTTCGGGGGAATGGGCGTATTCACACCAAAGTATGAAACCCTTCAGGGTATGATACTCAATCTTTTGGCTTTTTCTATTGCCTGAGTCCTGCGTTTTACATCCATTTTTATGAAGAGGTTTGAAGAATGGGTCTTGACGGTGTTCAGGGACACAAACAAACGGCTGGCGATCTCCTGGTTACTCAGCCCTTCGGCCATTAACTGCAACACTTCCAGCTCCCGGCTGCTCAAACCTAATTTATTCAGTTCAGTGCTGTTCAGGGTAAATACCGGCGGCCGGCTGATATGTACTTCCTTTTCCACGATCACCGTCTCTACTTTGGGCCTGGCCAGCTTCAGGGCCAGCCATATACCCAGTGCGGTGAAGAGGAGAGCAATTACACCAATATAGATCTCCAGGGCGTGGTCGAGGATAATAAAACGCAGCTCCAGCCATTTCAGCAGGAATAATAACACGGCCAGGCTGGCGCCATATAGGAGGACATGTTTGTTTCTTGTGAAAAACTTAAAAGCCATGACCAAAAATAAGATATTATCTTAGCCATACATATCATACCTATGAACATGCCCGGCAAAATTTACGCCCTGCTGATTGGCAGCCTGCTGAGCTTTTTTACGGCAGCAGCCCAACAGCAACAACGTCATAAACAGATCAATGTCCTGATCGTAGACGGTTTCAGCAATCACAACTGGCAACAGACCACTAAACTGGTAAAGCACATCCTGACCTCCACGGGACGCTTTAACGTGGATGTTTCCACCACGCCCTCCACACCTGACGCCAAAGAATGGAAAGACTGGAATCCTGATTTTTCCAAGTACGATGTGGTGATCCAGAACACCAATAATATCAAGGACAGCGCCATGCGCTGGCCCCGCAAAATAGAACGCCGCCTGGAAGAATATGTGCGCGAAGGCGGCGGTTTATACATCCTGCATTCTGCCAACAACGCATTTTCCCACTGGACTGCCTATAACCGGATGATCGGCCTGGGTTGGCGCCCTGTTACAGCCGGTATCGCAGTGGAAATTGACGCAAAGAAACAACTGGTACAGATACCGCCGGGCCAGGGAGAGGGCACCAGTCATGGCGACCGCTTCGACGCCCTGGTACACGTTATTCACCGGCATCCCATCAACAAAGGCTTTCCTGAATACTGGAAAACCGCTTCCATGGAACTATACCTGTACCCCCGTGGCCCTGCGGAAAATTTAACGGTACTATCTGCAGTAAGGGACAGTATCGGAGGTAAAACCTGGCCCATAGAGTGGACCGTTACCTATGAAAAAGGGCGCGTCTATAACTCCACCATGGGACACCTGTGGAAAGGAGATATCTTCCCGCCCAGCTATCGCTGTGCAGGTTTTCAGACTACGTTAATAAGGGCAACAGAATGGCTGGCTACCGGTAGAGTGACCTACCCCTTACCGGCCGATTTCCCGGGTGCGGAAGCCCCGAGCCTTCGCCCGGCAACAGATATTCCGTAAAGGTGAAGTGTGAGAATACCATATTCAAATATGGGTCATATATCCTCCCCGCTCCCGTATGAAGGCGATCAGCTGCTGGTAAACGGGATTGTTGCATAGCAGCGTTGGTTCTCCCGTGATAAACAGCTGTTTCCTGGCCCTGGTGATGGCAACATTCAGCTTACGGTCTATCAGCTGGCCTTCATCTACCGTTTCATTGGCCAGGAGGTCCAGCTGGTAACGTTGATTTACACAGAACGAATAGATAATAATATCCCGTTGGGAGCCCTGGTAGCGCTCTACGGTATCCACGGTAATATCATTGAGCGCGGGGATCTGCAGCTGGTGGATGCTGCGTTTAATACAGGCGATCTGGTTGCGGTAGGGTGCTATTACACCGATGCTCTGGTCGGGCGTGAAAGGCAGTCCGTTCAGGCGATAGAGGCCATACAGCTGCTGTAACAGCGTGGCAACAATATCAGCCTCACAGGGGTTGCTTTTAGGATGCTTATCATGTGCCTGTTTTGCTGAAGGAATGAACAGCAGCCGTTTGGTGGCCATGGCCACCTGTAAAGGCGTGTGCGGATCATATTTGGCAAACTCAATATCGCCGGACTGGTGGGGAAGCGGAACCGCCTGCAGCTGGCCATTATAAAATGCGGTATTGGGAAACATGGCAATGTCAGGATGCATACGGCCCTGTTTGCGCAACATGCCCCACACGGGCGATTGCGGATCCTCCTTATGCAGCTGGTAAAGCCGTTCAAACAATGAACACCGCCTGTCTGTAAGGCCTATTGCACGTAATGCGGGGTCGTTCACCCGCGAATCCTGTTCCCGCTGTAATACTACGGCAGGTAGCTGTTTATGATCGCCTATGAGGATGAATTTGCCGATAGCGTTATGTCCTGCTGTATCGCGGGCAGAGAGAATGCCCAGCAAATGCGGTTCCAGTATCTGCGATGCTTCATCAATGATGGCCACATCAAAACGCTTTAAGCGGAACAATTCCATTTTGCCGGATATAGCCGCCACCGTGCCCACAAATAAGCGATGCTCCTGGATCTTAGCCCTTACCTGTGTTCTGTTATCGCAATCCGCTATAACCTGCTCGAGTAAACGCCCGCGGTAGGCCGGTTCACATGACAGCGATGGTCCGATGCGTATATACGCAGGACTGTTCTCAATGCTGTGTAAGGCCTTGCAGATCTCATCCACCGCGCGGTTGGTATAGGACAGCAGCAGGATATTACAGGCCGGATCGGCAGCAAAGGCTTCCACCATGCTTTTCAGTGCCACAGAGGTTTTGCCCGTACCCGGCGGCCCCAGTAACAGGAAATAATCTTTGGCCTGCATCGCTTTCAGCACAATGGCTTTTACTTCATCAAGGCAGCGCAAAGTGGCGGGAATTTGCAGGCCCGTTTCGTACCGTGGGCTGCGCTGGTGCAACAGCAATTCCTGGCGGTCTTTACCGGCCTGCAGAAATGCGTACAAGCCCCTGCACATGGCCGTATAAGAGGAATCCAGGAAATCATGTTCTACCGCATATTTGCTTTCCCCCGGCAACACGGATGGGTTGCGCTGCCGGTAACGCAGGCGGATGGTGATCTCGTGTGGCGTCAGGGAAGCGATGGTGCCCTTGAAGATCTGCCTGTTGGTAACATTATCCTTCCTGCTGTTGCGCTGGTACAGGATTACGATGTCGCCTTCCCTGAAATTGGGCATAAAGTCTTCTTCATAGACAGGGATCTGCAGCCGGATACTGGGCAGGGGTTGTGCTGCATTGTTCTCCAGGATGCTGAGATCCGGCAGTATCTCTCCTGATTCCAGCTTATCTTCCAATGGCGACAGCCAAAGCGAGGAAATACCCTTACTGGTATCATGATCCGTATCACCGGCCTTAGAGATATAATGCTCCCTTATAACAAACGTGTAGAAACTGTGAAAATAGGCCAGCGCCAATGGCGAAGCCTCCACAAAGGGCCGTTTGAATGCGCCTATCTGCGGAAGGATGTACTGCGCTACAAAACGGTGCTGCAGGGCGTCTCCGGGTATCAGCACCTCCGCCTTTATACTGTCTATCAGCTGCCTGGACGCCTGCGGCGGCTGATCATTGGCAATACTGCGCTCCTGCGCCACGATCAGGTTACGGATATTGAGTATCTCCTTGATAGCCGCCATAAAGGGCTGGGATAAACGCAGACTGGCATTACTGTCGGCATACCTGGAGTAGAGAATAAAAGTATCCAGCTGTTTGAACGCCACACCCAGCACTTTTTGTATGACGATCTGGTAGATGAAAGCCTGCGAGCGGTGGTTCTTGCCGATCAGCGTGGTATTGGTTTCCGGGTAGGGCGATCTGCCTGATTTCAGCTCTATCACGATCTGCCGCCTGCCATCCGCCTCCAGCTGCAGATAATCCAGCCGTCCCTGCACCCCCAGATGCTCGCAGATAAAGCTGGGCTCCAGTATACCATTTTCGCGGTTGATCTTCCTGGCCGGAAACACCTCATTCACTACCTGCCTGATGTTGTTGAACTGCAACCGTGCTTCTTCGAAGAAGGCCCATTCATGTTCCTTTGCGCCGAGATCTGCACAGGTGGCAAATTCAAAGGGTAAGGACCTGAACACCTGCTGCATGATGTCTTTATACACCACCTGCTGATGATCTTTTTCATTTACAAATTCATCGAGGAAAACATTCGCCGCATTACCCAGGAGGATATGCCGCGAGTTCTTCGGCGCTTCGAGCTTGCTTTGAATATAGTACAGCGGATGACTGCCGTATTCTTTCATGCATTCTGCCAGTGAGCTGATATCCACCAGGTAATCCGGTTCTAGGATGATGAGGTCCGGGTAGTAGATGTTATCCTCATCCACCACCACATCCAGCAGGTTGAGCTGGCACCCCTTCCACAGCACGGCGATGGTAGGCCCGAATGCTTCCTTTATTTCCGTTGTATGATGGCAGATCCTGATCGGCACATCTGCCGGCGTTTCTTCATCAAAAGCGTAGATATACTGCTCATCGTTTGAGAGCACGGTTACCCTGATGCGTTCATGCCGTATATCCCTTCTGCGGTGCTGGGGTTTATAAACATCGGCTTCGGGCAGGAGCGGCTGCAAGGCAGCAGGAACAGGTATACCGTAAAAATGACTGATCACCTCGCAGATGGCTTTCAGGTCCTGCAGGTAATCTTCTTCCGTGGGGTTAAAATCATTATGCAGTACGCTGTTGGCATGGATACGGAACGTATTGATGCGGTAAGTGGCCCGGGGGTTCAGCTTTGTTTGGCGGCAAACATAGTTCAGGCGGGAGAACAGGTTGGAGAACTGCATGTGTTCTCCTGCTGTCATGTTTCTACACACCCTTTCGAGCAGCAAACGCAAACGGGTATATTTATCCTTTAAAGTATTATTCGCCTGATGGTATACCAGCAGTTCGTCGAAGAAAACAGCCCCTGTGTCCATGTTAACAACAAATGAAGCAGCAAATATACGATGTTCATTTGTTACGGATGCGTGCGAAGCCACCGCTCCATATCAACCAGCGTAAGTGTATCCAGGTTATACACAGGGGTGGCATTGTGCCGGCTGTATAATGCAGCCGGCACAAGAACCTCGCACCTGTCCTTATCCGGCAGGATGGCAACCGGTAAGGCGCTCATGAAAAACACAATACACAGGAATAGAATGGCGGGCATGGCAAGTTTTTTTCAAAGCTATCTTATTAAGGTTTACATCCTGAAATGCTGCAGGATATCGGGTGTTAATCCAGGCAGCCTGACCTTATAGCGGTAGCGGCCGTCAAATGCATCTTCCTCTTTCAGCAGTTCATGTCCTTTTTTGCTGATCCAGAAGGTTTGCGAGTACGCTTTACCTCTGGGGTCTGTGCCCTGCGTTACCAGTTTCCAGCAGTCCACCTGCCGGCGGTCCAGCGTATGCAGCATTTCGCTGCCGTTTACCTGGTACAGGACAAAGGCCGGGGGCGATAAGCCTGCATCATAGAAGCTGATGGCAAAGCGTTTACCATCGGCCAGCGGCAGCATCTCAAAGGTTTCTATATCCAGGTTCCAGTTGAAAACGGGGCGGTCAAATGCCAGTTCAAAATCCTGCTGCGCATTTCCCTGCACGGTGTCTGCCCCGGTAATACGGTCGCTGCTCCAGTTATAAGCCGCTGTTTTACCATTATTGCTGGCTGCGTGGTAGATGGGTGTAAAATCACGGGTGCTGTTGAGCGACAGGAAACTACAGTATTTACTAGTGTCTGTAGTGTACCAATGCTGCCGTATGGCGAATACCGGCTGCCCGTTCCTTTGCTCGATACTGACATCCCTCACCCAGTAAGAGAACTGCAGTATCTTGTTGAATTGCGGCCACTGAAAATATACCAGGTATTGCCGCTGGCCCGGTTGCAGTAAAGCAGTGTTCAGGTGACGGGACCCGGGGTATATCGTGTCTGTCTGCGCAAATGAAGCTACCGTACAGCATAATTGTAAAAGCAATAGTATCAGATATCTTTTCATCTGTATAGTTTGATGTTCAGGAATATGTAAATTTCAAGTCCTTTACGGACCTGTAAAAATCATTTCAATGAACAGGCCACCTTTTTCAACGAGCGCAGCATCCACCTCCATACACCCAACTATTGAAAATATCTGCCTGATGGTTGAAAAAACAAGGCGGCCCTGAAATTCTTTGTACTTTTAACTATGAACGTTCTAAGCGGGAAAGCAAGTCCCGTACAACTACAATGGCTCATCTGGGGAGTTGTATTCCTGATAAACTTTCTTTCATTACTTCCAATGGACGGAGTAGTGCAGGCAGCTACTTACGCCAGCTTCTCCATCGTTTTCTACGCCATCATCATCTATGGCAACCTGAATTTCCTGTTACCGGTATTCTATGAAAAGCAACGCATCGTAGCATACGTGATCTGTTCCATTGTTTTTCTTGCGCTGGTGGGTATTGCCAGGAGCTACCTTTCGCAATTTGTGTACAACCGTTTCTTTGCAAAGGAACCGGTGGCCCTTACCATGAAGACCGTTGCATACAGTACCATTACCGGTATGGTGGCATATATCCTGAGCTTTGTTTTCCGCCTGGCCCTCGGTTATTTTAAACTCAAGCAGGAGGCAGACAAGATCATTGCACAGAAAAGCCAGGCAGAGCTTAACCTGCTGAAATCTCAGGTACAGCCACATTTTCTTTTCAATACGCTCAACAACATTTATTATGAGGCCTACCGCGAATCGCCCCGCACCGCCATGTTCATTGAACGGCTGTCGGAGATTATGCGCTACTTCGTGGACGAAAGCCCTAAAGAAGAAGTGAGCCTGGGCGCCGAGATCCAGTTTTTGGAAAATTACATTGCCCTGGAACGTATCCGCATACGTCATGCAGTGGCCATCACTTTTAACAAGCAATGCAATGTGGCCAGTGTTATTCCACCCATGCTGCTAATGACCTTCCTGGAAAATGTTTTCAAACATGGCATTGATAAATCCAGCAGTGAAAACCAAGTGATCATCTCGCTGGTGCAGCAGGGCGGTTATTTGGAGTTCAGCACACAGAACCTGCTTTATCCGCCACAGACAACGGCCACCGAACGCGGTTCCGGTTTGCAGAACCTGCAGAAACGGCTTTCATTACTATTTGGCAATAACTTTGAGCTCAGTACCTGGTCTGCCGGGAAATACTATCACGCTTTCCTAAAAATTCCGATCCAATGAAACTGCGCTGCATTATAGTAGACGATGAGCCCAATGCGGTGAATCTCCTTGAAATGTTCATCCAGCAAACCACCCAATGGCAGCTGCTGGCTAAATGCTATGATGCACTGGAAGCCATGACATTCCTGAAAACCCAGGAAGTGGATTTTATTTTCCTGGACATCAATATGCCCCATCTCAGCGGCATGGAAATGGCTGCCCTGCTACCAACGGGAACGCATATTGTTTTCACCACCGCCTATTCAGAATATGCAGCCGACAGCTATGGTTTTACCACCCTTGATTATCTGCTGAAACCCATTACCCTGAAACGTTTTTATGCCGCTGTACAAAAGATAGAAGGGCACTTTGCCAGGAAGGACAACAGTCAGCCGCCTCCCCCACCGGAGGCAGCCTGGTTCTTCATCAAATCAGGTAAGACGCTGCACAAAGTACTGCTGGAAGATATTCTGTTTGTGGAAGCAGAAAAAGAATACGCAAAACTGGTGACCACGACCACGCAATTGCTGGTATACCGCCGTATGAAAGACATAGAAGAACAGCTCAGCGATCCTTTCATCCGGGTGCATCAGTCCTTCATTGTGAACATTGCGCGGCTGGACAAAATCCAGGATAACCATATCTTCATCGCCGGCAGGCAGATCCCCGTGAGCGATAAGTTCCGTGAACAGTTCATGGCTGCCGTGCGGCAGCGTACTTTTTAGCCGGGCGGGTAATATAAATTATAAACAATTCTATATATTTACCCTCATTTTTTTCATATCACCATGCGAAAATCCCTTACCAGCTTTAGCCTCCTACTTGGATTAGTAGGTTGCCTTCCGGCAGATAGTCAGACATCAGGCCCGCATAAACCTGCTATTGACAGTTTCCGTTCTCACAATGCACCCTTCTTCTACGAACATGAAAATGATGAATCTTTTGCGGTAGACAGCAGCCTGCGGGACCGGCTCAACTGGATTGACGGGTTAACAGCAGGATATATTGACGCTTCAGAAGATCCGTCTATCCAGCAGGCCTTAAGCGACAGCACCATGCAATGGACATGGGACAGGTTACTGCATACAGACACCGCTGCATTTGTGGTGATCCGGGTGGGGCATGATGAATTCAACGGCGATGGGAAGATATTTGCTACCGACCGCTGGTTGTATGTGGATACCCTTTCCCGCAGCATGTATGAGTACGATGTACCAAATGACAGCCTGATCAGGTGGACCGGGAGGTGATGGATTTTCCGGAAAAGCTGTACCTTTGCGTCCGCAAAATCAGATTTCCGGGTTTATGCAGGCAGATAATATCATTTTGTTCGATGGGCGCTGTACTTTTTGTAACGGCTTTATCCGCCGGGTACTCAAGGTAGACAGGGTACGTTTCCGTCTCTGCGACCAGCAAAGCAGGCTGTTTAATGTAATAGCGCAGGAACACCGGCTGCGTATTTCTACAGGTACCATTTATTTGATACAAGGCGGTAAAGCCTATGCCAGGGGCAGGGCCGTTGCCCGGATACTACGCGGCTGCAACCGCCGATACCGGATGCTGGGCCGGATGATGCTGCTGGTGCCACCGGTGATCTCCAATTTAATTTTCAAGCGAATAGCGAAAGGGCAAATATACCCTCCACATACCCCCCGCCCCAACCTGGTACAATTTTAACCCGCTTCAGGTTCACACCTGTCAACCGGCACCTAACAACAACTTTTTATATTACTTTTGCCCCCGGACTTTTGACCAAGCATTATTCTTACAGACAGGTTTTATTTGTACAGCATGCACATACTACTTAAAAACGTCAAGATTGTCGCACCCACGTCCGGCTTCAATGGACAACAGCAGGATATACTGATCGAGAACGGCGTTATCCGCCAGATAGCCCCCGCTATACAGGCAGACAAAGCCCAAACAGTGACGGGCGGCAACCTGCACGTTTCCATTGGATGGATGGACATTTTTGCCCATTTCTGCGACCCCGGGCAGGAATATAAGGAAGACCTGCAAAGTGGTACCCTTGCCGCCGCCAAAGGCGGTTTTACCACGGTAATGATCGTGCCCAATACCCAGCCGGCCATCCATACCAAACCGCAGGTAAGCTATGTGCTGAGCCAGACGGCCCACAGCGCCGTACAAGTGCTGCCCATCGGTGCGGCCACCAAGAACGTGGAAGGCAGCTCCCTGTCTGAAATGTATGAAATGCAGGAAGCCGGCGCCATCGCCTTTTCAGACGGTTTTAAGCCCATACAGTCCCCCGGACTTCTCCTCAAAGCACTGCAATATGTAAAAGCATTTAACGGCACCATTATACAGGTACCTGACGACCAGAGCATTTCGGCTCATGGTCTCATGCACGAAGGCATCTTTTCCACCCGCCTGGGTATGCCCGGCAAACCGGCCATCGCCGAAGAGCTGATCATACAACGGGATATTGAGCTGGCGGAGTATACAGGCTCCCGGCTGCACTTTACGGGTGTCAGCACCGCCAGGTCCATCGGGCTGATCGCCGGCGCAAAGGCCCGGGGCATCAACGTTACCTGCTCCGTAACGCCCTACCACCTGTCGCTTACAGACAGCCACCTGCTGAACTATAATACCAACCTCAAAGTGAACCCGCCACTGCGGACGGCAGATGATGTGGCTGCTTTACAGCAAGCTGTGCTGGACGGCGTGGTAGATGGCATTGCCACCCACCACCAGCCGCAGGACTGGGATGCCAAACAGCTGGAGTTTGAATATGCCAAAAACGGCATGATCGGCCTTGAAACCTGCTTTGGGGTACTACGTAGACATATTCCCCAGCTGCCCCTGGAACAACTGATCCAGCTGCTGGCCATCCAGCCACGCCGGATCTTCAACCTGCCCATTCCTGAAATAAAAGAGGGTGCTGTAGCTAATCTCACCATTTTTGACCCCGATGTGGAGTATACTTTTACTGTAACTGATATTGCTTCCCGGTCTAAAAATTCAGCGTATATTGGTGAGCAGTTGAAAGGCCAGGTGAAGGGAATCGTGCATGGCGACAAGGCACAACTCTGATATCCATCTTAACTTTACCGATATGAAAACAACTACTAACCCTGGTATTAAATGGGGCCTGATCTCCGGTTTGGCAGGCGTATTGCTTAGCGTTCTGGTATGGGCCTTGCTTCCTGACATGATGTTCAGCGGCTGGATCATTTTTCTTTCCGTAGTACTGGCGATCCTGTTTGCCGTACTCGCCGGACTGGAAAGAAGAAAACAACTGGGAGGATACATGAATTTTAAGGAAGGACTGAAAACCGTCTTCCTGACCTTTGTGATCGGTGGCTTCATCGCAACCATATATACATACGTTCTTTACAACTTTATCGATCCTGCCATGCCTGAAAAGCTTAAACACTACCAGCTGGAAACAGCGGAAAGGTGGATGACAAGGTTCAAGGCGCCGCAGGAGGAAATTGATAAACAACTGGATGAGCTGGCGGCACAGGATGCTTCCCTGACCTTGGGAAAGGCCTTTTTAGGCTATCTGCAGCAGCTGATCTTTGGTTTCATACTGGCGGCAATCATCGCACTCATTATCCGGAAAAAACAGCCCGTGGGCATCCGGTAGTCGAACAAAACCTTAAATTTTTATTGTGGCCAATATAGACATATCCGTTATCGTTCCCCTGATGAACGAAGAAGAATCTTTACCTGAACTGGCCGCCTGGATAGACCGGGTGATGCAGGCGAATAACTTTTCATACGAGATATGGATGGTAGACGACGGCAGCACCGATAATTCCTGGCAGGTGATCCGTCAGCTCACCGAAGAGAACACGCACATCAAAGCTATCCGCTTCCGGCGCAACTATGGCAAATCTGCCGCCCTGAATGAAGGCTTCCGCGCCGCCCAGGGTAATGTGATCATCACCATGGATGCCGATCTGCAGGACAGTCCCGACGAAATTCCCGAACTGTACCGCATGATCGTGGAAGACGGCTATGACCTGGTCAGCGGTTGGAAAAAGAAACGATACGATAACGCTATCACCAAAAACCTGCCCAGTAAGCTCTATAATTACACCACCACCAAAATGAGCGGGGTTAAGCTGCATGATATGAACTGCGGCCTGAAATCCTACCGCAAAAAAGTGGTGAAGTCCATCGAAGTATACGGCGAAATGCACCGATATATTCCCGTAATTGCAAAATGGGCTGGCTTCCGCAAAATCGGGGAGAAACCAGTTGAGCACCGCGCCCGCAAATATGGCGTATCCAAATTCGGACTCGAACGTTTCGTGAACGGTTTTCTTGACCTGGCCTCCATCATGTTCATCGGCAAATTCGGTAAGAAGCCCATGCACCTCTTTGGCGCACTGGGAACGGTTTTCTTCATACTCGGCTTCGGCATCGCCTTCTACCTGGCCTACGCCAAAATATTCTTTGACAGGTATAACATGACAGACCGGCCCATCTTTTACCTGGCCATGCTGTTCATGATCATTGGCTCCCAGCTTTTCCTCTCCGGTTTCATCGGAGAACTGGTAGCCCGCAATGCACCGGAACGTAACAGTTACCTGGTGGAAGAACGGATAACGCAGAATGCTTAATGCTGAACGCTAAAAAGAAAATACTCATCCTGGGCACTGCCCATCCTTACCGCGGCGGACTGGCGGCTTTTAACGAACGGCTGGCGCAGGAGCTGCAGCTGACTGATGAAGTGGAGATCTGGACCTTCACCGTGCAGTATCCCAACTTCCTGTTTCCCGGTAAAACGCAGTACGCCACAGAGCCGCCTCCGGCCCACCTGCGCATCCGCCGGCTCATTAATTCCATCAACCCGCTGAACTGGTGGATTACCGGCCGTAAATTACGCCGCCTGGCGCCAGACCTGGTCATGGTTCGCTACTGGCTGCCGTTTATGGGGCCCTGCCTGGGTACCATCCTCCGCCTGGGAAAAAAAGGCCGCCGTCCTAAAATAGTGGCCATGCTCGATAACGTGGTACCACATGAAAAAAGGGCCGGCGATGAACTCTTTACCCGCTACTTCCTGAAACCGGTGGATGCTTTCATTGCCATGAGCCAGTCCGTTTTAAACGATCTGCGCCGCTTTGAAGCTGTAAAACCAGCCCACCTCATCCATCACCCTATCTACGATAACTACGGGCCCATCCTGCCCAAAACCGTAGCCAGGGAACATCTTAGTCTTGATCAGCATAAACGCTATATACTTTTCTTCGGCTTCATCCGCCAGTACAAAGGGCTGGATCTGTTGCTGCAGGCAATGGGCGATGAGCGCCTGCGCAAACTGGACGTACATCTGCTAGTGGCAGGAGAATTCTATGAAGATGCAGCTCCCTATCAGCAGCTGATAGACCAGCTGCAACTGGCGGACAGGGTTTCGCTGCACACGGAGTTCATACCCAACGAAGCCGTCAAAGACTATTTCTGTGCAGCCGACCTGGTGGTACAGCCTTATAAAAGCGCCACCCAGAGCGGCATTTCGCAGATAGCATACCACTTCGAAAAGCCAATGGTGGTTACCAATGTAGGCGGGCTTGCAGAAACAATTCCGGATAATAAAGTGGGCTTTATCTGTGAACCGGAACCGGGCGCTATTGCTACAGCTGTGGAAAAATATTACCGGGATCAGCGGGAAGCGGATATGACCGCCGCCCTGCGTATAGAGAAGCAAAAGTACTCATGGGAAAGCCTGGCAGCAGAATTGCATAGGTTAGCGGACAGCTAAACTGCCGCCCTCATGAGCCTGATAGACAAAATAACGGAGACCATTCAGCAAAGCATTGAAGTAAAACAAGCTATCCTGCGGGATACTGAATTACTGCATACTATACAACAGGTAGCAGACGTGATCACACACTGCCTGGAACAACAAGGTAAAGTGCTTTTCTGTGGTAACGGCGGCAGCGCAGCTGATGCACAACACCTGGCAGCCGAATTCTCCGGCAGGTTCTATAAAGACCGCGCCCCGTTATATGCAGAAGCGTTACATTGCAACAGTTCTTACCTTACGGCAGTTGGCAATGACTACGGGTTTGAGCAGATATATGCGCGCATACTGCGCGGCATAGGGCAGAACGGCGATGTGCTGGTGGGTATCTCCACATCCGGTAACTCCGTAAATATCCTGGAAGCCATGAAAATAGCCAGGGAAAAAAGAATGACAATAGTAAGCATGACCGGCAATACCGGGGGAAAAATGAAAGAAAATAGTGATTATCTCATCAACATACCATCCACCGATACGCCTCGTATCCAGGAATCCCACATCACCGTGGGACACATCATCTGCGAGATCGTGGAAAACAATCTCTTTGGCGACTAAACACAATAAATACATTAAAATATTCGTAATATGTAGGTCATGAAGAAAGTAATATACCTGCTGTTATGGTCCTTTACCTGTGCAAACGCCCTGCAGGCGCAACGCCTCAGCACGGCCGACAGTATGCAGATGCTGAAGCAGCTGGACACCCTTCGCCTGCTGGCTGACACCATCCTGAACGGAAGAACAGAAGATGCCCGCCAACCCGCCAGCGACCGCTTCATTCCCATACTGGTGCGCACACTCAAAGCAAAATACTCATTTGATTTTCCTTTTGACTCCCTGCGCAGCATCAGCGTGCAGTATCCACAGGACAGCACTTTCCGGATCTTTACCTGGGGACTGGAAAATGAAAGCGGCTTTTACCGCCACTTCGGCGCCATACAAATGAACACGAAGAACGGGGAGCTCAAACTCTTTCCGCTGTTTGATAATTCCGATTACACTACCAATACCGATACCGTTACCGATAATCATGGCTGGTACGGATGCCTGTACTACAAGATACAGCAGCAGCATTTTTTTAACAGAGAATACTATACGCTGTTTGGCTACGACGCCAATAACATGCGCAGTACCAAAAAAGTGCTGGACATGCTCACCTTCAAGAACGGCAAACCCGTTTTTGGCGGACCGTATTTCAGCTTTGCAGAAGATACCGTGCCCAAGCCCACCCGTAAACGCTTCATCGTAGAATATAACAAGAACGCCACTATCAGCCTCAGTTACAATGCCGAAATGGATATGATCGTATACGACCACCTGATATCGGCAACCAACGAACCCGGAAAACCGTATACGTATGTGCCCGATCTGGACTATGAAGGTTTTAAATGGAAAGACGGTAAATGGGTACATATAGAGAAAGTGTTCCATGACGCCCTTCCACTGGGTAAATTCCCTGTACAACTACCACAGGACCAGCGAAAAAAGAACCTGATGCGCCCGCAAACCGCAGAAGAGATGGAAGCAGAAAAGGCAACGAAGAAACGTAAAAACAAGTAACCATGAAAAGGTCGATCCTTACACTTGCCACGATGCTGTGCTTCATAGCGTCTGCTTTTACCATTATCCATGCCAACAACTGGAAGATCACGGATGCCTATTCCGTTAAATTTGACGGCAAAGGCGCTTCCGGCAGCTTTCGGGGTTTAAAGGGCGACATTGTGTTTGATGAGCATGACCTTCCCAATTCCCGCTTCAACGTTTCCATCGATGTGAACACCATCAATACCGGTAACGGGCTGAAAAACAAGCATGCCAGGGGCGAAAAATACTTAGATGCGGAGAAATACCCGCAGATCCGCTTTACGTCCAGCAGTATTAAACAGGCCAATGACGGTTATGTTGCCACCGGCATCCTGGAGATCCGTGGCGTGAAAAAAGAAATAAGCTTACCTTTCAAATACAGTAAAACGGGTACAGGGGCTTTATTTACGGCCAGTTTTGAAATAAACCGGCTGGACTATAAGGTAGGGAGCTCCAGCTGGCTGCTGGGCAGCACCTTCGCGGTAGACCTGTCGGTACCCGTTACAAAATAAAGGCTGCATGTTACAACCGTCCACTATCCAGCTGCTACGATTTCCTTTTTCCTATTTCCTGATGCCGGTGTACTGGTTTGCACTCAGCTTTGTACCAGACATTAACTGGATGCGGGCGATGCTTATCTTTGCGCTGCTGCACCTGCTACTCTACCCCGCCAGTAACGGTTATAACAGTTATATGGACCGGGATGAAAGCAGCATCGGCGGCCTTGAAAAACCAATGCAACCTACCCGGCAACTCTTTTACGTAACGCTGCTGATGGATCTCGCAGCTCTTTTACTGGCCTTCCTGGTATCCGCCTGGTTTGCCCTGGCGCTGGGCTGCTATATACTCTGCTCCCGTGCTTACAGCAACCGCCGCATCCGCCTGAAACGCTTCCCGGTAGCCGGTTACCTCATCGTGATCCTGAACCAGGGCACCCTGGTATACTGCATGGTATATTACGGCGCTGTGAGGGGCGCCACACCGCCCGTACCCTGGCTGCCCGCTATAGCGGCTGCTTTCCTGATAGGTGGTTTTTACCCCGTAACACAGGTATACCAGCATGAAGCGGATAGCAAAGACGGGGTAACCACCCTGAGCATGCTGCTGGGCAAAAGGGGCACTTTTATTTTCTGCGCCGCCATGTACGCCGTAGCCTTTGGCCTGTTGTTTGTTTACTATCAGCAGAGGCAACAATCAGCGGATTTTATCCTCCTGCAGCTCTTTTTTATACCCGTTATATACTTTTTTATACGATGGGTGTTACAGGTATGGAAAGAACCATCCGCCGCAGATTTTAAACGCACAATGCAGATGAATATCGTAGCCGGTACTTGTACTAACCTGGCTTTTATAATATTATTAATTAAACATCAAATTGGCTGAGATCATTTCAATAGGAACGGCGGTGCCCGCATATTGCCACAAGCAGGAAGACATCCTGCATTTTATGCAACAGGCACATCGGCTGGACGAAACAGACAAACGTAAACTGGCATTCCTTTACCACCACAGCGGTATTGACACCCGCTACTCCGTGCTGTCAGACTTTAGCCTGCCACATGATCAATGGACCTTCCTCGCCTCCATGATCGGCCATGGCGGCGACAGCCTCATTTCTATAGATGAGCGCCTGGAGGTCTATAAACGGGAAGCCCTGCCATTATCGCTGCAGGCTATTGAAAAATGCATCAGCGGCATCCTCCCGGCTACAGACATTACCCACCTCATCACGGTAAGCTGCACGGGTATGAGCGCCCCCGGACTTGACCTGGAGATCATTGAGGCTTTACAGCTCTCTCCCGCTATCTTCCGCACGTCCGTCAACTTTATGGGCTGCTACGGCGCCGTGCATGCGCTGAAGCTGGGCAAGATGATCTGCGATACAGACCCGCAGGCCAAAGTGATGATCGTATCCACCGAACTCTGCACCCTGCATTTCCAGCAACAGTATACGCCCGATAATGCTGCCGCTTCCCTTCTCTTCTCAGATGGCAGCGCGGCTGTACTCATGGGCAACGTTTCCAGCGATAAACCCGTATTAAGGGTAGATAATTTCTGTTCCAACATCACCTTCAGGGGCAAGCAGGAAATGGCCTGGGGTATCAGCAGCAAAGGGTTTCTCATGACCCTGAGCGGGTACGTTCCCTACCTGATAGAAGAAGACATCAGCGGATTGGTGGAAGAGGCGCTTAACAAGTGCAATATCCCCCAACAGGAAATTACGCACTGGTGCATTCATCCCGGCGGCCGCAAGATACTGGACACCATCCAGCAACAGCTGCGGCTCAACGAAAACGCATTGCAATACGCACGTAATGTAATGCAGCGCTACGGTAACATGTCCTCTCCCACCATCCTGTTCGTGTTGAAAGATATCATGGATGAGCTGCAACGGGGCGGTCAGCCTGCCCGCATCTTTGGGGTGGCCTTCGGACCTGGACTGACCATGGAAACATTCATCGCTTCTGCAAAATGAACTTTGCGCAACGCTCATATCAACTGGAACTGCTGGACGGGGACAATATCCCTTTTCCGGACATTCAACAGAACCTGCGGGAACTCGACGTGATCAACCGCTGGCTGGGAGGGCACCGTATGTCCATCCGCGGGCTGCAACAGCTGCTGGGCGGCCGCAAACAGATCCATATCTGTGAGATTGGCTGCGGTGGCGGAGATAACCTCCTGGCCCTGTTACAATGGTGCCGTCGCAGGGATATCAGCGTTACCTTCACCGGCATTGATATCAATGCCGCCTGCATAGAGTACGCCGCCCGCAGCGCCGACTTGCAGCCGTTGACCAACTGGATCACGAACGACTACCGCAAAGTGTCCTTTACAGATAAACCGGATATCATCTTCTCCAGTCTGTTCTGTCACCACTTCACTGAAGAGGTGCTGGTCAGCCAGCTGCAATGGATGCAGGAGCACAGCGCAGCAGGTTTCTTTATTAATGACCTGCATCGCCATTGGCTGCCCTATCACGCCATCCGCCTGCTTACCAGGATGTTCTCCCGTTCTTACCTATTGAAGAACGACGCCCCCCTGAGCGTAAGCAGGGGCTTTCTGAAAACAGAGTGGGATGAGCTGTTTCAACAGGCGGGCATCTCCCCTTACCAGGTCAGCTGGCAATGGGCTTTCCGTTATTTAATTATCTTTAAGCATCATGATGGTCGATAACAGATACGATATTGCCATTGTAGGGGGTGGACTGGCAGGACTTAGCCTGGCCATCCAGAGTGCGGAAGCCGGCTATAACGTGGCGCTGTTTGAACGCGAACAATATCCTTTTCATAAAGTCTGCGGGGAATATATCAGCCTGGAAAGCCGCAGTTTTCTCGAACGGCTCGGTCTTCCGCTGGCAGACTGGGACCTGCCCATTATCCGCCAGCTCTATCTTTCGGACGCCAGCGGTAACGCCTATACGGCACGCCTGCCCCTGGGCGGATTTGGCGTAAGCCGTTTCACCATAGACAATGCACTTTATGAAATAGCCCAAGGCAAAGGTGTACATGTTTTTACCCAGACCAAGGTACAGGATGTGCAATTTCAGAACAACCGCTTTATCATCAGTGCAGATCCGGGCAAACGGGTATCTGCCTTTATTGTGGCCGGCACCTTTGGCAAACGCAGTAACCTGGATGTGAAATGGAAACGTCCCTTTGTACAGCAGCCGCCCGGTAAGCTGAATAACTATGTAGGCATCAAATACCACATCCGCTACGATCACCCGGAAGACGTGATCGCCCTGCATAATTTTGAAGACGGGTACTGTGGCATTTCCCGCATAGAAGATAACAAGTGCACGGTATGTTACCTTACCACCGCCGCCAGCCTGCAAAGGCATAATAACAGCATCCGGCAGGTTGAAGAGAAAGTGCTGTTCCGCAACCCGCACCTTAAAAGGATCTTTACCGAAGCTACTTTTCTCTACGAACAACCACTGGCCATTTCACAGATCAGCTTTGCCCAAAAGGCCGCAGTAGAGGATCACATACTGATGGTGGGCGATGCCGCAGGTATGATTGCGCCCCTTTGCGGAAACGGGATGAGCATGGCCCTGCATGGCAGTAAACTGGCCTTTGAGCAGATCAACGCACTATTACAGCAATCCGTTACCCGCAAGGTTATGGAAGATAACTATCGCCGCGCCTGGAGACAGCATTTCAGAACCAGGTTGGCCATGGGCCGCATCCTGCAAAGCTTCCTGGGTAAGGAAAGCCGCGCCAATATACTGGTAGGCCTGATGCGGTACTTCCCGCCGGTAGCCCGGCAGATCATCCGCTCTACCCATGGCAAACCCTTCTGACAATAATTCAATAAGATATTACACAAAAAAACGCCTGATGTTCCCACATCAGGCGGTGCTATTTCCAGGCCATCGCTAACCGCTAACAGCCGGCTGTTAATCGCTACTTAAAACAATTCCCCCTGCACATTACCATCTTCATCTTCCGGGCTGGGATCCTCATCTTCAGACAGCAGCTCCACGCTTACCAGGTCGTCTCCGGCAATACGGGTGCCTACGGTTCTCCATCCCGTTACTTCCACAAACTCGTTCAGGTTCACTTCTTCTTCATCAGGATTGCGCTTTTTACCGGTGCGCAGCAATACTACCGGGTCTGAATGGGTAGTAGCCAGTTCCAGGTAATTACCGGCGCCCTCTTTAATGAAGACAAATTTATTGTTGAGCGTTTGTGTTTCTATCCTGAAGCGTTTTACATTGAACTGCTTCTTATCTGCATCGTAGTAGATGGCCGTTACGATCTTCTCAGGGTTGAATTTCTCGATATAGATCACATCATCCGGTTCGTAACGGTTGGTCAGCTCATAGTTGGTCAGCTCATAGCTACCGTTCTTGAACACTACAAAGATCTTGTCATCTCCCTCAAAACTGCCGATGTACACGCCGCGTTCTTCGGTGTTCAGCCGGCCTACTTTATCGTCATACCAGATCTTCAGACCTGCCAGGGTGCTGGCGCCCGCTTCCTTGAACTTTACATTGCGGATAGGATATTTGGTTACCTGGTTACCCTGTGAGTTACGCCCTTTGATGGCGATGGTTTCAAAGTACATGTCAAACTCCTTGTTGCGCGCTGCGCAGTTGGGGCTCAGCTTGATGGTCACCACTTCTGCCTCTCCATTGGGGTTGGCAGAGAAGTAATGCACTTTGGAGTTTTTGTCGCCCTTCACGGTAAGGTCATATTCCTTGTCACGGGTTACGCCGGTTACGTTAAAGCGTTTGGCGTAGCTGATACCGGATTTGCCATCCACATAGATCATATTATAGGTGGTACGCTCATCGTTCTTCCGGAATACGTCTACGTGGATAATGTCCTTTCCTACAAAGGTTTTATCGGCCACTTTGGTGACCAGCATCTTACCATCCTTCCGGAATACGATGATGTTATCCAGGTCTGAACAATCTGCCACAAATTCGTCTTTCTTCAGGGAGGTGCCGATAAAGCCATCTGCGCGGTTCACATATAGCTTGGTATTGGCAATGGCCACCTGTTGTACCTGGATGGTGTCAAAGGTCTTGATCTCGGTCTGCCTTTCCCTTCCTTTGCCATACTTTTTCAGCAGGTTCTCATAATAGCTTACGGCATAGTCTACCAAGTGGTCCAGGTCATATTTCACCTGTTTGATGTCGCCTTCGATGCCTTTGATCTGTTCGTTCAGCTCATTGATGTCCAGGCGGTAAATACGGCGTACGGGCTTTTCCGTCAGCTTTACAATATCTTCGCGGGTAATGGCCCTTTTCAGCTGTTTCTTATAGGGATTAAATCCTTTATCGATGGCCTGCAGCACAGTTTCCCAGTCTTTGTGCTTCTGCTCCAGCTCCTTGTAGATCTGTTTTTCAAAGAAGATCTTTTCAAGGGAGGTGTAGTGCCATTTATCTTCCAGTTCTGCCAGTTTCAGTTCCAGCTCTTTCTTCAGCAGTTCCTTGGTAAAGTCTGCAGAATATCTCAGCAGGTCTGATACGGTGAGGAATTGTGGCTTGTCTTCCACGATCACACAGGCATTGGGAGAGATAGATACCTCGCAGTCGGTGAACGCATACAGGGCATCAATGGTGATATCCGGAGAAATACCCGGCGCCAGCTGCACTTCAATTTCCACGTCCTTCGCGGTATTATCTACCACTTTCTTCACCTTGATCTTGCCATTATCATTTGCCTTAACGATGGACTCCATCAGCTGGGTGGTGGTAACACCGTAGGGCACATCTTTAATGAGCAGGGTCTTTTTGTCTTTCTCTTCTATGTGTGCGCGTACCCGAACCTTACCGCCGCGTTTACCATCATTGTAGGCCGCTACATCGATCATGCCACGGGTACTGAAGTCGGGGTACAGCTCAAACTTGCGTCCGCGCAGGTATTTAATGGAAGCTTCGATCAGTTCGCAGAAGTTATGGGGCAATATCTTGGTAGACAAGCCCACGGCAATACCTTCAGCGCCCTGTGCCAGCAGCAGGGGGAACTTCATGGGCAGTGTGAGCGGCTCATTCTTTCTGCCGTCGTAGCTGAGCTGCCAGGTTGTGGTCTTGGGATTAAAGGCAATGTCCAGTGCAAATTTGGACAAACGTGCTTCAATGTACCTGGCGGCCGCCGCTTCGTCACCCGTTCTTACATCGCCCCAGTTGCCCTGCGTTTCTATCATCAGGTCTTTTTGCCCCAGGTTCACGATGGCGTCACTGATGGAAGCATCCCCATGCGGGTGATACTGCATGGTTTGACCTATTATGTTGGCCACCTTGTTAAAGCGGCCATCATCCATTTCTTTCATGGCATGCAAAATGCGCCGCTGCACCGGTTTGAGACCGTCTTCCACAGATGGCACTGCACGCTCGAGGATCACGTAGGAAGCATAATCCAGGAACCAGTTTTCATACATACCACCCACATGGATGATATTGTGTAATGATTCGTCGTTTTGCAGATTATCTTGAATATCACTCATAGACTTGCAATTTAAATGAGCTATCAGCTATTAGCTTTTGGCTGTTAGCTTCCAGTGTTTTGCTTTTGGCTTTTTGCTAACTTTCGGCGTTCAGCATTCTTTCAAAATCTTCGCGCCAGATGCGTATGGAATCCTGCTGTACATCCTCCAGGGAGTTCAATTCCAGAAAGGAACAATCTGTAACAGCGATGAGCTGATGCCATACATTTATGGGTACTACCACCCTGGCGGGGGCGGTGATCCCGGTAACACGTATTTCCTTTTCTCCCAGCGGGCACCAGTGCAGTGCTGCTTCCCCGCTCAGCAGGTAGAGTATCTCCGGGTTCTTATTGTCGCTTTTTCCTTCATGGTAATGCTGACCGCTGCTGCTGCCTGCATTCCGGAAGCACACAATGAAGTTGCCCGTTCTCGAAGCGTCCCAGGTGTAACTGGCGCCCCGGTCATCCTGACCAATCAACGCTAAAGGTGTTACCGTTATCATATGTGTGTTTATAAAAGTTCAAACTTTTAAACCATGAAACCTTTAAGCCGGCTCGCCTGTTTGTTCGCCGCCCGGTAGTTTTACTTCAAAGTCTTTGACTGTTTTCAGTTCTCCCCTGCTTTCCAGTTTCTCCTCTTTGAGCAGCTCTTTCAGTCGCCAGGCCAGGAATTGTTCCGGTACCGGGAATTTCATCTTACCGCTCAACTGGCTCACTACTTTGGATGCCTTCTGGAATTCCCTGCCGCAAGCCTGTAAAAGATCTTTATCGTAATACGTTACCGGCTCTCCCTTCAGTTTCTTGCCGCCTTCCAGTAAACGGATGCCTGCATTTTCATTCATCAGGCGGTGCCATTCGTCGCCGTCCAGCTCAAACTCTGCGAGGGATACCGGCCTTGCCAGCTTCCTGGCTTTCAGGAATTCCTTCGGCAATATCTGGTGCAGGTCGGTAGGATAAAATACGGCGCCTTTATCATTCAGGAAAGGCAGGTTGTTCAGGTAAATAATATGTATACGGCCGGAGAAATCATAGAGCTGGCTCACCAGCCAGTAGTACCCGGTCACATCCCGGGCATTCTGCCCTGCCCATATCCACACCTGCAACGCTTCTTCGGTTTTAAGCCGGGCTTTCAGCTGCTTCACCTGTTCAAAGTCGCCCTGCTCCTCCTCCACTGCTACCGGCTCTGTTGCCTGCGACGCCTCGCCCGCCGGCTGCCCCTGTGTGGGCGCGGGTACCCCCATCAGCTGCTGCCACCACTGGCGGCGGTTAGTCTGTCCGTCCCTGGTATCCAGGATGAACAGTGGACCAATAGACAGGTCCTCATTAAAATACAGCAGATCTCCCTTCAGTGTCTCATCCAGCTCGAACGCTGCTGCCAGTGTAGTGGCGCTGGAGGCTCCGAAAACGATATGTAGCAGTTCCATTTTAATTAATAATTAATCATTAAAAATTAATAATTGCGGACAGGTAGCCAGACTGAACATGCGTACCGCCTGATGTCCTGGCGTTGCCCGATTATTAATTATTCATTCACCAAATCCTTTTCATACCTCAGATTACTGATAATAAACTCCTGTCTGCTCTGGGTATTCTTCCCCATATAGTATTCCAGCAGTTTCTGAACATGGGTGTCTTTTGACAGGATGATGGGTTCTACCTTCATGTCCTCGCCAATGAAACGGCCAAATTCTTCGGGGGAGATCTCTCCCAGCCCTTTAAAGCGGGTGATCTCAGGCTTGCTGCCCAGTTTCTTGATGGCCTGTTGTTTTTCTTCTTCCGTGTAGCAGTAAATCGTCTCCTGTTTGTTACGTACACGGAACAGCGGCGTTTCAAGAATATATACGTGACCGTTCTTTACCAGGTCGGGGAAGAACTGCAGGAAGAAAGTGAGCAGCAGCAGGCGGATGTGCATACCATCTACATCGGCATCAGTGGCAACCACGATCTTATTGTAGCGCAGGCCTTCCAGTCCGTCTTCAATGTTCAGTGCATGCTGCAGCAGGTTAAACTCCTCGTTCTCATATACGATCTTCTTGGTAAGGCCAAAGCTGTTCAGGGGTTTACCGCGCAGACTGAATACCGCCTGTGTTTCCACGTTACGGGATTTGGTGATGGAACCGCTGGCAGAATCACCTTCTGTAATAAAGATAACCGACTCCAGCCTTTTGGCATCCTGCTCCAGTTTGTCTTTTCCGCTTACTTCGTCGTTCAGGTGATAGCGGCAGTCGCGCAGCTTGCGGTTATGCAGGTTGGCTTTCTTGGCCCTTTCGTTGGCCAGTTTCTTAATACCCGCCAGCTCCTTGCGCTCACGTTCACTCTGCTCAATACGTTTCTTCATCGCATCCGCTACTGTGGGGTTACGGTGCAGGAAATCATCCAGGTGTTTGCTCAGGAAGTCCAGCACAAATGCCTTCATGGAAGGGCCGTTCTCATATACCGTGAGTGAGCCCAGCTTGGTCTTGGTCTGCGATTCAAATACCGGCTCCTGTACTCTTACAGAGATGGCCGCGCAAATAGAGGCGCGGATATCCGTAGCATCATAGTCCTTTTTATAGAAATCGCGTACTGTTTTCACGAAAGCTTCGCGGAAAGCGGCCAGGTGCGTACCACCCTGGGTGGTATGCTGTCCGTTCACAAAGGAGTAATATTCTTCGCCGTACTGGTTCTCGTGGGTGATGGCCACTTCAATATCCTCACCTTTCAGGTGGATAATGGGATAGCGCAGATCTTCTTCAACGGTTTTACGCTGCAGCAGGTCCAGCAGCCCGTTCTTGGAAAGATATTTCTGGCCGTTGAAGTTGATGGTAAGGCCCGCATTCAGGAAGCAGTAATTCCATATCTGGTTTTCCAGGAATTCGGGTATATAATGATAGTTCTTGAAAACCGTATCATCGGGGATAAACGTCACAATCGTACCGTTGGGCTCATTGGTAGCAGCCTCCTTATGTTCTTTTGTAAGCACGCCCCGTTCAAATTCGGCAATTTTTGTACGCCCGTCACGGATAGACTGCACTTTGAAATAGTTGGAAAGGGCATTTACCGCTTTGGTACCCACCCCGTTCAGACCAACGGATTTCTGGAAAGCCTTGCTATCGTACTTGGCGCCGGTATTGATCTTGCTCACCACATCCACCACCTTGCCCAGCGGAATACCACGGCCATAATCGCGCACGGTCACACTGTGCTCCGATACTTTGATATCCACCTGCTTGCCAAAGCCCATGGTATGCTCATCTATACAGTTATCCACCACCTCTTTGATCAGGATATAGATGCCATCGTCCATGCTGGTGCCATCTCCCAGCTTACCTATATACATACCCGGCCGGAGGCGGATGTGTTCCCGCCAGTCCAGGGAACGGATAGAATCTTCCGTATAGGCAGCAAAGAGGTCTTTCTTGTCCGTTTTATCTGTGATCGCCATAATATATATATAATAACATTTTCATTAGGTGTTAACCTGCCGATACTAAATCTTTTAGCAAAATCCGGCTGCTGGCAAAAATAAAGGATTCAGTCTATCATCCCAAGTATAAGTTTTCCCGCTCCCGTTTTTTCTTGCTTTTAAAAAGTTTTTTATTCGAATTATACTTTATATGAGTTATTTATCTATATTTACATTCCTGGTTGCACACAAGTACAAATTGTCCTAATTATGAAAACACTATGCCTTTTATTACTCATGGTGGTGCTTTCTGTTGCGCTACTGGTTACATTTTTCGTTAACAGGGAACAACGCTCTATGAACCGCCTTGGAAACACCTTCATTGACCTGATCAGGAAATTCGACTCCTGGCAGATGATGAGATGAGGGGGATTATCAACCTAACTAATTGAATACGAGCATTAAAATTACTAACTAAAACCATAGGCTACCAGCATTTAGCTAAATGCCAACAGCTAAAAGCTAATAGCTTTCCAAAAGCCCTATACCTATGAAAACCGGTCTACTATTCAAACTAGCATGCCTGCTAATCGCAGCAATGGTCCTGTTCGTACACTTAACCCGTAAAAACCTGGCTAAGTGGCGTGTGAAAAAAGCTTAACGCTAAAAGGCTTGAAGCCGAAGGCTTAACGCTGGACGCTAAAAGCTAAAGGCCAAACGCAGTATGCACATAGCATTCAGCGTTTGGCCATTTGCGCTATATCGGCATGCAGCGTTCAGCATAAAGCATTATGCCTGCTGCATTCAATGTTGATTATCTGTTGTAGTATTTGTTCACCGCGTCTGTACGGCTTCTTACGTGCAGCTTTTCATAGATATTGTGAACGTGCCTTCTCACCGTTTCAATACTGATATACAGGTTGCTGGCTATCTCCTTATACAGGAAGCCTTTGGAAAGCTGGTCCAGTATCTCTTTCTCTCGGGAGGTAAGCGCCTCCAGCGCGGGGTTGGGTTTTGCCTGCTTCTGGAAATAAGCGACCACGCGGCGGGCTATCTGTGAGCTCATGGGAGAGCCGCCCTCATGCAGATCGCGTATGGCCTCCAGCAGCTCACCGGGGGAAGTTTTCTTAAGAATATATCCGCTGGCGCCTGCTTCCAGCGCCTGGAAGATCTTGTCATCATCCTCGTACACCGTCAGCATCATAAACTGCATGTCGGGGAATTCGGCCTTCAGGCGGGCAATACATTCAATGCCATTCATCCCGCCGGGAAGATTAAAGTCCATCAAAGCTACATTGGGCAGTAAATGAGGAATTTGCTCCAGCGCAGTCTCCGCATTGTTAAAGGCTCCTACACAGGCATAACCCTCAGAACCATTTATCAGCAATTCCATGGCCGTACGGATATCATGGTTATCCTCCACGATGGCTACAGAAATAATATCCATACTGTCCTGGGATTTCTTCTTTGAGTACACAGTCATTGTCTTGGTCTTAGCGGTTACGGTTACTTACACGAAAATGTTATTATGCGCAAAAGTAGATCAATTTAACGGGATATCGAGAAAAACTATCGTCCCGTTCTGGGAAGTGATATCTGCCTGCCCTCCCACGGCCTGCATCCTCTTCTGGATGTTCTTCAGCCCGTTTCCGAACAAACGTACTTTTTCCTGATCAAATCCTTTGCCATTGTCTCTTATAAGAATGGTCATACTATGCTGCTGCATTTTCACTTCTATCATCACCTCAGACGCCTGGGCGTGTTTCACTACATTGTGTAGCGACTCCTTGACAGCCAGATAGATATTGCGGCGGGTTCCACCGCTGAGTTTAACATTCGGTATACTTTCGGGTATGGAAAACTGGTGCGTGATATGGGCATGTTCCAGAAAATCAGCTGCAAAACTGCGCATGTAAGCAATAAGGTTTTCCAGTGAGTCGTTGGAAGAGTTCATAGCCCAGATGATTTCGCTCATCTTGTCTACCAGCTCTCCCGCTGCCTCCGAGATACGTTCTATTTCACGGGTCTGTGAAGGATCTTGTATCTTCCGCTTGGCTATCTCACTCAGTAAACGGATGGTAGATAACCCCGATCCTAAATCATCATGCATATCGCTGGAAATACGGGCCCGCTCCTGGTCTACCGCCTGTTCCTTCTCCAGCTTCAACTTTTCATGACGTATTTTATAATCAAGATACAACGTAGAAAAATAATATGCAATGCCTAGTAGCAGTAACAACAATAAAAATCTGAACCACAGTGATTGCCAGAAGGGTATGCGTATCACAATCTCCAGTGTGGTAGGCGTTGCATTCCAGCGGTCGTCATTATTAGACGCTCTTACCTGGAACGTATAAGTACCCGGCCGCAGGTTGGTATAACGCGCCATCCTGAAAGTACCCGCCTGCACCCAGTCCTCATCCGCGCCCTCCAGCTTGTACTGTACCTTGTTCTTCAATGGGTTGGTATACTCCAGCGGCACAAACTCTATAGCGATGGTGTTCTGGTTATAAGGCAGTTCAATATGATGCAGCAGTGAAATGGCGGTGTCTGATTCATAGGGCTTGTCCAGCACCTCCATCCTTTTAATGATCACCTTGGGAACAAAGGGATTGTCCCTGAAGTTACGCGGGTAAAAACCATTCACCCCCCTGATGCCCCCGAAGAAAAGCTCGCCGTCTACCGATTTGAAATAGGCGCCGGTGTTGAACTCATTAGACTGCAATCCATCCTCATGGTTAAAGGTGGTAATGCTGTTATCTACCGGGTTGATCTGCGAAAGCCCTTTATTATGGCTAACCCATATGCGGTCCTTATCGTCCAGCAGCACCCCATAGAAATAATCATTCACCAGCGCGGGAAAATCATAACTATTGTAATGCTGCAGCTGGTTATAATTATTGTCCAGTATGAAGAGGCCCCTCGTAGTGGCCACCAGCAGCTGTTTATGGGCATTTTTATTAATGCTCTTCACCACCGTGCCGGTAGGCAGGGGAATGATCTTCCAGCGGGCATTGCCCACCTCCTTGGCGTAAAGCGTTGCCTGCGTACCTACATACTGGTTGCCCATGTAGTCTTCATAGTAGCAGTTCAGTATCTCGCCGGGGAAACGGTGCACCAGCGAGGCTTTATACCCCTTGGTATCCGGACTGATAGACAAAAGATACTCTCCATAATTAAAATAGACCTCGCCGTTTACCCGCCTGAAAAGGAACGGGGAGAAATAGTCCCTTTGTTCGGGTAGCCCAAGGCTGTCTACCACGGGCGTCAGGTTTTCAAATTTCTTGGTCTGCACATTGAACAGGCCCAGGTATTTGCCTTCAAAATGCATCCACAGGTATTTGTAATTCTCCCTGCAGATGGCGTCTATGGTATTTACCGAAAAACGGTTCTTTTCTGCAAAGTCAGATATCCGCTCCAGGAAACGCCCTCCTTCTTCATATATATCCAGCCCGTCGCGCCACAGGCCTACATACAGCTTGCCGTCGTCATGCTTGTACATAGAGCGCACCATGTTATGGGTAATAAAGGGAGAACGGTACAGGTTAAACACCTTCTTATGCGGAGAATATTTCTTGATACCGTCTCCATTGGTGCCTACCCACATATTATCGGCTGCATCGCGGTACAGGTAGCGCACATTGTTCAGCGAGCGGGTCTCAAATGTATTAAAGGTGGTGATATGCTGCAGTATCTCATTCCTGCGGATGCTGTAAATCAGCACACCATCGCTCCCCCCTATCCAGATGTTCCCGTCATGGTCCTGCTCCATTACCACAGGCTCAAAAGGTCCTGCCTTGTCTTCAAAGGGAAGATCGGTGTACTTATGCTGCTTCTTATTGAATACTACGATATGCCCCGGACTGGCAATGATCATGGAATCGGCATTCAGGTTGCGCATTACCGGGAACTCGCCTATCACCGGGAGGCAATAGGTACTGAGACGCAGGGTTTTGGTATTCAGGGCCAGCAGTTCTCCGGGCTCAAAGTTCATCCACACGGTAGTACCGTCCATCATGATATCACGTGGCACCAGTCCGCGTTTAAAGATCTGTGGCGGATACAGGATGATCCGTTTAAGGGCATACGTGCGGTTGTCCAGGGCGTACAGGCCCTTGAGCGGGCGCCATACCCAGAGGTTGTGATTGGTGGTATCCTCCCCTATGACCTTGAATTTCACGCTCCAGTCACGTTCCCGCTCATTGATATAGGAGCTGTCTTCCAGTACCATGCGGAAGGTATTGCGGTAGGGATCATATACACTGATACCATTATTATGTGATAACAATAGTTCCTGCCGGCTGTTCTTGAAGAAGCTGTATCCCTTGTAGCCTTTCAGGTCAAAACGGTTGATCACCGCCCTTACCCCGCTGGAGCTGTTAGACACCAGGTTGCCCTTGCCCTCCCCTTTATTCGTCTGTTCGCTGGTTTTGAAACGGTACTCATTGAACACGTAGCCATCAAAACGGTTTACGCCGTCCCGGTTGGCAATCCACATAAAGCCCTGGCTATCTTGTATAATGTCGCTTACGAAGCTTTGAGAAAGACCGTCGTTTACGCTGTACGCATCAAATATGTTAAGCCCCTCCTGTGCGAATAGGGAGTTCATTGCAAAAACGAATACACAAAGCAGCTGCAGTCCTTTTCTTATCTGGGATGGTAAATAGCGCACTGATGCAGGTTAGTTAATTGCAAATATATAAATCTGCATCACACTTTTGAATGATTTTGTAATTTTCTTGCACACTAACAGACTGTATATAAATGACCAAGACAGGCTTCTTTTATTTTTTGTGTTGTTGCTGCACCTTTTTATCGCTGCAAGCTCAACAGAATCAATCGGCAAGATATAGCATCCGGGAGTTAAGCAGGGGGCAGCTGAAAAGCATCCGCGGAATGAGCGTAGTGTCTGAAAACCTGGTATGGGTATCCGGTACCGGGGGGATGGTGGGCAAAAGCAGTGATGGCGGGCAGCATTGGCAATGGATGCAGGTACCCGGCTGCGACAGCTGCGACTGGCGGGATATTGAGGCCTTCAGTGAGCAGGAAGCCCTGGTGATCAATGCCGGGGAGCCGGCGCATATCTTCCGCACGGCAGATGGCGGCACCACCTGGGAACGGGTGTATTTTAATGATACCAAAGGCGTTTTTTTTGACGGGATGGACTTCCGTAACACAAAAGAGGGCTGGGCCATCGGCGATCCCCTGGATGGAAAGTTCACCATTATATATACGGCGGATGGCGGCCGTCACTGGCGGCCGGCCACCAATGCGCCGGCGGCATATAAAGGCGAGGCCATTTTCGCGGCCAGTGGCAGCAGCCTGCGCTCCCTCCCCGGCCAGGCAGATTGTTTTGTAACAGGCGGCGATACGGCCCGCTTCCACAAATACCTGGGGCAGCAATGGAACTCCTTCGCCCTGCCTATCATCCAGGGTAATCCCAGCTCCGGGGCCTTCTCCCTGGCTTTCCTTGATGCCCGTAAAGGAGTAGCCGTTGGCGGCGACTATCGCAACGATACCCTTCGCAGGCAGAACTGTGTGCTTACGGCAGATGGTGGTCAAACCTGGACCGCACCCCTCGTTCCCCCTTCCGGGTACCGCTCGGGTCTTTGCTGGGCAGGGCCCCGGCTGCTGATAGCCACCGGCACCTCGGGAACGGATGTTTCCCTGGATGGGGGCCTCCACTGGCAACTTATCAGCAAAGAAGGATTTCATGTAGTGCAAAGCGCCCGCAATGGTAAAGCTGTTTACCTGGCAGGATCTGATGGCCGTATAGCACGTTTGGAGGGGATACAATAGTGTAATGTTATTTTCGCCGGCTTCTCCATGGGCACTATATGCTTCCTCTAAGCGTTCTCTATGCTTTCAGTATACTTTGCGGGCACCCGGCCGCCTTCCTGCTTTTAGTATAGCACGAAATATCCAAACGCGGGATATGATTAATTATTAACTATGCAGTGGATTTAAAAGAAACAAAAACGGTGCACAGGACATTGTGCACCGCTTGCTGAGGACAAATAGGTTAAAGCAAAAAAGTACGTTTCGTAATAAATTTACCAAGTATTTGATATTTTTCCGGCCGGATTTAGCCAACACATCATTTTTACAGGTGAACGCCGGATTAAGGATGTCAAACGTTGAAAAAGCTGTGGTCACAATCTTTTTTTTTAATTTAGATGACGTGAGCCCAGGCTATGCAGTAGATCGGATTTTTTAAAAGCAACTTATGCAAGTAACCAGTTCGTCCAGTAAATATTCCGTTAAACATTACCCTGATGCTATCAGGAAATGGCAGAAAGAAGGCAACTACTTCTATTTTTATACAGCAGAGACTATTTTGGAGGTGCGGATCATTTCAGACAAAATTGCCCGCTTCCGTTATGCCGCAGACGGCAAATTTCAACGAGATTTTTCCTATGCCATCAACCCACGGCTGGAAGAATCGCCCGTAAATTTCGGTATTCGTGAATTTGAAGAGGTATTTGAGATCTATACCGACGTCATCCGCATCTGGGTGGCCCGTGATAACCTGCGTCTTACCATCACCGACCAGGAAGGCCGCATCATCAACCAGGATGAGATGGGCTTCCACTGGCAGCACTACCTGCTGAAAGGTGGCAAAATCGTGTACTGCAGTAAACAGATCCAGGAGGGCGAATGCTTCTACGGGCTAGGCGACAAGCCCACCGACCTCAACTTACGTGGCAAACGCCTGGAGAACTACGGCACCGATGCCTACGGTTTCCAGAAGGATACCGATCCGCTGTACCGCAATATCCCCTTTTACTATGGCCTGCATCACGGCATTGGCTACGGTATTTTCTTTGACAATACCTTCCGTACCTTGTTCGATTTTGGCCATGAAAGAGAGGATGTTTGCAGTTTCTGGGCCAGGGGCGGTGAAATGAACTACTACTTCATGTACGGCCCCGAACTGCTGCAGGTGGCCGAAGCCTACACCAAAATAACCGGTACGGCAGAGCTGCCCCCCTTATGGGCCCTGGGCTACCAGCAATGCCGCTGGAGCTACTATCCCGAAAAAAGGGTGCGCGAGATTGCAGCAGAGTTCCGCAAACGGCAGATCCCCTGCGATGTGATCCACCTGGACATTGACTATATGGACGGCTTCCGCTGCTTTACCTGGAACAATGAGGCTTTTCCCAACCCGCCAGCCATGATCAAGGACCTGGATGCACAGGGCTTCAAGATAGTGGTGATCATAGACCCGGGTATTAAATCGGACCCGGAGTATGATATCTATAAACAGGGCATGGAGCGCGACTTCTTCTGCAAACGCGCCGATGGCGCTTTGATGGAAGGCGATGTATGGCCGGGTAAGTGTGTGTTTCCTGACTATACGGATCCCAAAGTGCGCGAGTGGTGGAGCAGCTTGTTCAAAAGCCTGGTGGAATCCGGCGTAAGAGGTGTGTGGAATGATATGAACGAACCTGCCGTATTTGAAATGGGCACCTTCCCTGAAGATGTGCGCCATGACTATGACGGAGAAGATGTGAGCCACCGCAAGGCGCACAACATATATGGTCACCTGATGAGCAAAGCCACTGCAGCCGGCTTGCAGAAATACCTGATGCCTAACCGCCCCTTTGTGATTACCCGCTCCTGCTATGCAGGCGCCCAGCGCTGGGCTTCTGTGTGGACAGGCGACAACGTGTCTGAATGGGATCACCTGTGGCTGGCGAATGTACAATGTCAGCGCCTGGCCGTATCGGGAATTTCTTTTGCAGGCAGCGATATCGGCGGCTTTATCGGGGAGCCCGATGGCGAACTGTATACCCGCTGGGTGCAGCTGGCCACTTTCCACCCGCTGATGCGTACCCACTCCGCCAGCAATGAAACCGGCTTTAACCAGGAGCCCTGGAGCTTTGGCAGCAAGTTTGAATTTATCTGCAAACGGTTTATTCAACTGCGGTACCGCCTCCTGCCCTACCTGTATACCACCTTCTGGCAATATCACCATTACGGCACGCCCATGTTGCGCCCACTAGCGTTTGTGGCTCAGCAGGATCCGCAGACCTACAACCGCTCTCACGAGTTCATGCTGGGGGATGCGCTGCTCATCAGCCATGTAGATGCGCCGGGGGTAAAAGAAAAAGAAGTATACCTGCCTGCAGGGCGCTGGTACTATTTCTTTAACGACAGATCATATGAAGGCGGTCAGCTGATCAAAATAGACACGCCGCTGGAAGAAATGCCGTTGTTCGTAAAAGCAGGCTCCGTGTTGCCAAACTATCCCGCTATACAGTATGTAGGCGAAAAGCCGATAGATGAAATGATCCTGAACGTGTACTACTCCGATCAGCCCACCAGCAGCACACTCTATGAAGATGCCGGTGATCATTACGGCTATAAGAACGGGCAATCCAACACCATCCGCTTCAAACAGGTATCAGATAAACAGCAGTTCCGTCTTAAAAAGCGGTTTATGGGCGATTTCCAGGCTTCTTACAAGAAGCACCGCGTACTATTACATGGCCTGCCCTTCAAGCCCACGGAATATGTGGTAGATGGCAAGGCATACAAGCTGAACGCACGCAATTTTGCCGTAGGCATTGTAAAAGTGATCGTAGAAAGAAAATTCGAGGAACTCATTATAAGATAGTAAGGGGCATAACAACTGATGACCCATCACTGATGAAGTAAAAAAAAGGGCACTAACAGATGGATATCTTAGTGCCTTTTCATAACCTATGCCAACTTTAGAGTTTATTCAAAAGTAAGTTGATTCGCGCTACAGGCAAAGCTTTGCAGACCCCTAAGTTTAAAATGAATAAAATGAACAGTGTGAATGCCGGAGAATGGAAAGTGGATAGTGAACAGTACAGACCATGGCTCCCTCACCTGTTACCCTGATCTCTTGTTTTCTTGTTTGCCTGAGAGATCAGGTACATTACTACCAGGATAATAACTACAGCCAGTGCAATCAGCGGTATCAGCATAATCAGGTGCTTTAGCTTTTTAAATCAACTATAACGCCAGACCTGTTTGGCGAGGGGCATAGTACTAATTTTGCCACAATAAGGTGTGGATATTTTCGCTATACTGTAGAACCAGTTACCCGCTATCCCCGTTTGTCCACGCTTTCGCCACATATAATACCACTACACAATACGAAGTCGGCCATGGCACGTTCCTTGTTCCCCTCTCCCCGTAAGCGCTTATATTTTCTGTGAACGGAAACTATTTCTAAAAACATTAAAACTTGATGTTATGACAATGCAAAGCAGCCACTCGGCCCAGGAAGCAGCAACCTGGCAAAACGTTGTCGCCAATGAAAACCCCCAGGTAGAAGACAACAACACGACTGAATCGGAAAAAGAAACTGGCCGTCGTAAGGGGTTACGCGGTTTTGCAGCCATGGATGGCGAAAAGCAACGCGCTATTGCCAGTATGGGGGGCCGTGCCGCTCACCAGCAGGGGGTTGCCCATGAGTTTTCTTCAGAAGAAGCTCGCATGGCAGGCAAGAAAGGCGGTGAGGCCGTAAGCCGTAACCGCGAACATATGGCCGCTATTGGTAAGAAAGGCGGAGAAGCAGCCCATGGCCGCAGACGTCAACGCCAGGAAAACCAGCAGTCGGCGTAATCATTCACCCATTGAACCACTGAAATTTTAAGGCCGGGAGGTCACAATGTCCGGATCTGCAGATCCCGGGCCTTGTGGCCTGTTGGCTTTCTACACATTTCCGGTCTTTGATCCATAGAAAAAGGAGGTACAAGATCAGGATATCCTGTGCCTCCTTTAAATATTTTATTATCTGCAGACAGCATTCCTCAGCCCTGCTTCAATACACTGATGCCTAATGGCGGCACTCTCAGCTTAATAGTATACTCCTTCCCGTTATATTCCTGTTGCACTGCACTGACGGGCGCCGTATTCAATACCCCGCTGCCGTAAAACTGCGGATCATCACTGTTCAGTATCTCATTCCAGGTGCCGGGTATGGGTATACCCAGCAGGTATTCTTCCCTTGCTACCGGCGTCATATTTAGCACGATGATCAGATTGTCTGCTATTGTAGCGCCCTTACGCATATAAGCCAGTACGCTGTTGTCGTAATCATTAGCGCTGATCCACTCAAAACCATCCGGGTCAAACTGCTTCAGGTACAAAGCCGGTTCGGTGGTATACAGCCGGTTCAGCTCTTTTACAAACCGTTGGGCGCCCAGGTGTGTGGGGTGTTCCAAAAGATGCCATTTCAGCTCAGACTTGTAATTCCATTCTTCCGTTTGCCCAAACTCATCGCCCATAAATAAGAGCTTGGTGCCCGGGTGCGTAAACATATAACCGTACATAAGGCGCAGGTTGGCAAATTTCTGCCAGTCATCCCCCGGCATCTTATACACCATGGGCGACTTTCCATGCACCACTTCATCATGGCTCAGGGGCAGCATGAAGTTCTCACTGAAAGCATACATGATGCTGAAGGTAAATTCATCCTGGTGCCATTTGCGGTGCAGAGGGTCCTGCTTAAAATAGGCCAGCGTATCATTCATCCAGCCCATCATCCACTTCATACCAAAACCTAGTCCGCCCATAAAGGTAGGACGTGACACCCCGTAGAACGAGGTGGATTCTTCCGCGATGGTCTGCGTATCGGGGAACAGGTGATACACCCTTTCATTCAGGTGTTTCAGGAAGGCAATGGCCTCCAGGTTCTCCCTTCCCCCCTGCTCATTGGGCACCCAGCCACCGGCATTGCGCGAGTAGTCCAGGTGTATCATAGATGCCACCGCATCTACCCGCAGGCCGTCCAGGTGGTATTTATCCAGCCAGTAAATAGCGTTGCTCAGCAAAAAGCTTTTGACCTCGTTACGGCTGTAGTTAAAAATATAGCTGTTCCAGTCCGGGTGATAACCCTTCCGCATATCCGCATACTCATACACATGCGATCCGTCAAAACGATACAGGCCATGGGCGTCATATGGAAAATGCGAGGGCACCCAATCCAGTATCACCCCGATGCCTGCCTGGTGAAAGGCATCTACCATGGCCATGAAATCCTGCGGGGTACCGTATCGGGATGTAGGCGCATAATAGCCGGTTTGCTGGTATCCCCAGGAACCGTCAAAGGGGTGTTCTCCCACAGGCATCAGCTCTACATGGGTAAAGCCCATCTCTTTGGCATAAGGCGCCAGCATACCCGCTATTTCGCGGTAAGTATAGAACACCTCATGGTTATGGGGATCCGGGCGGCGCCAGGAGCCAAGATGTACTTCGTATACAGAGAAAGGACTTTGCAGGCTGTTGTGCCGTTGCCGCTTCTCCATCCATTTCTTATCTTTCCAGTGATAGTCCAGCTCCCAGGTGATGGAAGCTGTTTTGGGCCGCTGCTCCCAGTATAGGGCAAAAGGGTCTCCCTTGAACAGCTCTTCGCCAGACCTTGCACGGATGAAATACTTGTACAGGGTACCCTTCTTCACATGCGGGATAAATCCTTCCCAGATACCGGAATGGTCCCAGCGCGGTAACAGTGTATGAGTATACCGGTCCCAGTTATTGAAATCTCCCATTACAGACACGTAGGCGGCATTGGGCGCCCATACGGCAAAGTAGGTTCCCTTCACCCCTTCGTATTCCAGGGTGTGTGCACCAAACTTTTCATATAGGCGTTCATGTGTGCCTGCCTGGAACAATTCAATATCTTTCGCGGAGAACAGCGAGAATGGCGCAACAGGCGACAGTGAGCGGTTGGGTTCTGTAGACATCAGCTTACCGGATTACAGTTTTCAGTTTGGGGGAAATAGCCGTTATTTTCCGTCTGAAAATAACAAAAAAAGTCCTCCCGGCTGCACCAGGAGGACTTTTTATTTTTATCTGTCCCTCTCAGGGGATCAATATCTCTTTTTGAAACCAGGCCTGGGCGCACTGCTATACCTTCTGCCATCCTCTCTGTGAGGACGGCCGGAGCCACCACCGCTACGGCGTTTATCTCCATCCTGCGACATTTCAATGCGTACGCTGCGGCCATTGTATTCAGCTTTTTTAAATCCTTGAACAAATTTGTCTACCACATCATTCTCCACTTCGAAGAAAGAATACACACCTTTCAGGTCAATACGGCCAATCTTGTTACCCCTTACCCCGCTGGTATCGCAGAGGTAACGCAGCATATCGCCGCGGGTAAAATCATCCACAGAGCCCAGGTTAATGAACAGGCGGGTGAATTTACCGGTACCACGGTGGCTCATGGTATTACCTTCGTAAGTACGTCTTTCTTCTTTCACGTTCAGATCAGGCGCATCCTGGTAGTACTCCAGGAATTCGTTGAACTCCAGTGAAGCAAAGCGCTTGATCAGCTCTTCCTTGCTCATGGCTGCAAATTCTTCGTATATACGCTCCAGGTAGGGCTCTATCTGCTCTTCATTCACCGTTACATTGTGGATCTTGTGCACCAGTCCGAACAGCTGCTTCTCACACACTGCAAAACCATCGGGCACTTCTGCCTTTGTGAACTTCTTACCGATCACCCTTTCTATCTGCCTGATCTTCCCGATATCCCTGCCGGTAATGATAGCAATTGATATGCCTGATTTACCAGCGCGCGCTGTACGTCCACTGCGGTGAGTGTAGTTCTCTACATCATCCGGCAGCTCGTAGTTGATAACGTGGGTTACATTGTCCACATCGATACCACGTGCGGCCACATCGGTGGCTACCAGCACCTGTAAAGACTTTTCACGGAAACGTTTCATCACCTTATCACGCTGCTGCTGGGTAAGGTCGCCATGCAGCGCATCGGCATTATAGCCGTCGCGGATCAGGGATTCTGCTATCTCCTGAGATTCTATTTTGGTACGGGTAAAGATGATGCCGAAAATCTCCGGGTTGTAATCCACAATACGTTTCAGTGCGGCATATTTTTCACGGGGACGCACCACGTAGTATTCATGTTCAATATTAGCGTTACCGCTGTTCTTGTTACCTACGGTCAGCTCAAAGGGATCGGACATATAGTTTTGTGCTATACGGCGAACCTCCTGCGGCATGGTAGCAGAGAACAGCCAGGTGGTTTTGCTTTGCGGGGTTTTGGATAAGATGTTGTTGATATCTTCCTGGAAACCCATGTTCAGCATTTCATCGGCTTCATCCAGTACGGCGTAGCGCACCTGGTCAAAATTGATAGCGCCACGTTCTATAATATCCAGCAGCCTGCCCGGGGTAGCTACTACCACGTGTGCGCCTCTTTTCAGCTCGCGCAGCTGCTGTACAATGCTTGCGCCGCCATAAACGGCCACCACGCTGATATCTCCCAGGTGTTTGCTGAAATTCTTCAGATCATTGGTTATCTGCAGGCACAGCTCACGGGTAGGACATAATACAAGTCCCTGCGGCTGCCTGCGTTTGATATCCAGTTGTTGTAATAAAGGCAGGCCAAATGCTGCCGTCTTTCCGGTCCCTGTTTGTGCCAGTCCCACAAAATCCCTGTCGCCGGACAATAATACAGGTATTGCTTTTTCCTGTATGGGCGTAGGTGCAACAAATCCCAGATCCTGGATTCCTTTAAGAATGGGCTCTTGTAAGCCCAGTGATTCAAATGTAGTCATTGATTTGCTTTAACAGGCTCCGTCCGGAGCCCTTGTATTTTTTTGTGCTGAACGCTTAGCACTTCACGCCAAACGCTCTGTATGTTTCCGATATACTGCTGCAGCAAGGGATCGCTTTCAGCGTTCAGCGTGCTGCTTTCAGCGTTTATACTAATTCTCCTTCCAGGTCGTAATCAAACGCCTTGGTGATCCTAACCTGCACAAAGTCGCCGGGTTGCAGACGTTTGCTGGTATTGATGATCACCTCGTTATCCACCTCTACGGAGTCAAATTCTGTTCTGCCCAGGTAACGGCCGGATTCTTTCTTATCCACGATCACCTTAAAGACCTTGCCGATCATTTCCTGGTTCTTCTCGTAAGATATTTCCTGCTGTACTTCCATGATCTCCTGCGCCCTCCGCTCCTTTTCTTCAGCCGGAATGTTGTCTTCCAGGTCATAAGCGCTGGTACCTTCTTCATGGCTGTAGGTAAAGATGCCTACGCGGTCAAAACGCACGGCTTCGAGGAAACGTTTCATCTCTTCTACGTCTTCCAGCGTTTCGCCGGGGAAACCGGTAATGAGGGTGGTACGCAAACAAATACCCGGTACCTTTTCGCGGATGGCACGGATAAGATCTTCCATTTCTGTGCGGGTGATCTGCCTTTTCATGGCTTTCAGCATATTGTCAGCCGCATGCTGTAAAGGCATATCCAGGTAATTGCAGATGTTGGGATGCTCGCGCATTACGTCCAGCACATCCATCGGGAATTTGTGCGGGTAGGCATAATGCAGGCGGATCCACTCCAGTCCGGGTATCGCAGCAAGTGCCTTCAGCAGCTGGGCCAGGCGGCGTTCCTTATACAGATCAAGGCCGTAATAGGTCAGCTCCTGCGCTATCAGCATCACTTCTTTGACGCCGAAACGCACCAGCTTTTCCGCTTCCTGTACAATTGCTTCGATCGGCTTGGATACATGGCCACCCCGCATCAGGGGAATAGCGCAAAAAGAACAGGTACGGTTACAGCCTTCAGATATTTTCAGGTAGGCATAATGTGCGGGAGTAGCTAAGAGGCGTTCGCCCAGCAGTTCTGCTTTATAGTCCGCGTCAAACTTCTTTAAGATCAGCGGCAGTTCCATTGTTCCGAACCAGGCGTCCACACCGGGTATCTCCTGTTCCAGGTCGCCACGGTAACGTTCGCTCAGGCAGCCGGTTACATAAACTTTGTCCAGCCAGCCCCTTTGCTTCAGCTCCACCTGCTCCAGGATGGTGTTGATAGACTCCTCTTTGGCTTTATCAATAAAACCACAGGTGTTTACCACTACAATGTTGTGATCCTTCTTTCCACTTTCGTGCACCACATCAATGTCATTGGCTAGCAGCTGTCCGCTGAGGACCTCTGAATCCACCATATTCTTGGAACATCCTAACGTAATAATATTAACCTTGTCTTTCTTTAAAGTTTTCGTCTTCATTTGCCGGTTGGGTTACCGCCACGAAGACAATTAAGACACGAACAAATAAAAACAGCAGACTTACTGTATGTGTACTTAGCCTTAGTGGGGGCTTGCTTATATGAGAAGGTGCAAAATTAATAAAAAAAATTAACAATTAATAATTAAGAATGAATAATCATGACACGGGCAGCCCTCCATTTCCTGCTGGCTGGCCACTCCCGCTGCAATTCTTAGCTATTAATTATTCATTACTAGTTGTTAATTGCCCCAACGCACGCATGGCATTCCGGTGCGCCGCCCTCCGCTTATAGTGATACCACCACTGCGGCGCCAGTTTGATCAGCAGGTTATTCATGCCCCGGAGCCCCACAATATGGTACAGTCCGTTCAGTTTACCGGTGAGGCTCTGGTCTAACGCCCGCAGGCTCATGGCAAAACCGCTGTCCATATACTCCATGTGGTGCCAGTAGCCCCCCGGCATAAAAAGCGTATCGCCGTGCTCCAGGACGGTCGTATACCCATTGGCGTATTGCAGTGCCGGGAATTGCTGTGTGTCCAGCGCCTGGTGCCAGTTCACAAAACTGGCCGCGCTTTCAACGGTGAAGGGCATGCGGTAAATATAGGGCGACTGCTTATTCTCCAGCAGTAAAACCCGTTTGCGGCCCAGGAACTGGGTATGGAAGATGTGTGAAAGGTCAATGTCATAATGCATATGAGCCACCGAACCGGCGCCTCCTGCAAACAACATGGGGTACTTTTTGAGCAGGCCTTTTGCCAGGTGATCCGGCCAGTAAAAATCTTTAGTGAGCTGGGGGGCATGCTGGAAGATATTGAAAAGGAAGATGCGCAGGGTCACCGGTCCCTGCTGTATCATATCGAGGTAGTCCCCAAAACGGATATAATCGTCTGCCCCGTTTACGGGCGTACTGGCGCTGGCCCGCTCATTATTGTATACTCCTACCGTTTGCTGGCCGACAATGGATTTAAAGTAATCCCAGGTCCATTTTTCCCGGGCGGGCCACTCTTCACTTAAGCCGGTAATCACTACCGGTCTACGGGGCTGATAATACTGCTTCCTGAATACTTCCGGTGTTATCTTTTCAACTCTGTCTATAGTGGTGATTTGCATATAAACGAATTGTGGTGATATAAGCGGTAAGGGTAAAAACAAGAACTACTATCCCAAATTTATAAAAAAAGGACGTACCATTAACAATACAAAGAACTCAAACCCAGCGCCTTATAACGCTGAGACTACTTTAATGGGATTTACAGATGATATTATTAAGCGTGTTGACAATCAGCCCTTTATGTTAAACAGCGAATCTACAAACTCCTCTTTATCAAAGATTTGCAGATCCTCCATTTTCTCGCCAATGCCGATGTATTTTACAGGTATCTTAAACTGGTTGGCAATAGCCAGTACCACCCCGCCTTTAGCGGTGCCATCCAGTTTGGTGATAGCGAGGGAAGTAACTTCTGTGGCAGCAGTGAATTGTTTGGCCTGCTCCAGGGCATTCTGACCGGTAGAGCCATCCAGCACCAGCAGTACCTCATGTGGTGCGTCGGGCACCACTTTTTTCATTACCCGCCTGATCTTGCTCAATTCGTCCATCAGGTAGGCCTTGTTATGTAAACGCCCTGCGGTATCCACAATGATCACATCTACATTCCTGGCTACCCCGCTCTGTACGGTATCAAATGCTACGGCGCCGGGGTCGGATCCCATTTGCTGCTTAACAATGGGTACGCCTGCGCGCTCGCTCCAGATGGTGAGCTGGTCTACCGCTGCAGCCCTGAAAGTATCGGCAGCGCCCAGCAGTACAGATTTACCTGCTTTCCTGAAATTATAGGCCAGTTTACCGATGGTGGTGGTCTTACCAACGCCGTTCACGCCTACCACCATAATCACATACGGCTTCTTACCTTCGGGCACCTCGAAATCGCGGAAGCCGCTATCGGGTGCATCTACCAGGATGGCTGCAATCTCTTCTTGCAGTATCTTGTTCAATTCACTGGTTCCCAGGTATTTGTCTTTTGCTACACGTTTCTCTATCCGGTCAATTATTTGTACGGTGGTATCTACGCCAACGTCTGCAGATACGAGTGCTTCCTCCAGGTTATCGAGTACTTCGGTATCTACGGTGGACTTACCCGCGATGGCTTTACCGATCTTGGACAGAAAGCTTTCTTTGGTCTTCTGTAATCCCTGATCCAGGCTCTCTTTCTTTTCCCGGGAAAATAGTTTATTGAAAAAGCTCATAATGGTTCTTTTAGTCGATGGTCCATCATCCATGGCCCACAGAAGGTATCCCCTTCATTAGAGTCTTTAAATTAAGACAAAGGAGTTGCAATTTACAATATTATTATGTGGGGGCAAGGTCTATGGTTACGCGCAATGGACGATGAACCGGCCACAAACACAAAAAGCTGTCCAGGAACGGAACAGCTTCTTGCAGTATAATTTAGTAAAGCCGAATTACTTTTGGTTCATGTACTCCTGCACTTTGTCTTTGTGCACAATAGCTTCCTTAAAAGTATAGGCGCCGGTTTTCGGAGAACGTACCGCTTTGATCACTTTGGTCCACACTTTAGCATCAGCAGCTGCCTTAGCATCTTTCTTGATCGCGGTCTTAGCTTGTTTTGCCATTGGTTTATTGGTTTATTGGTTTAATTGTGCTTACTGGTGTTGAAACAGTTGCTTACAACAACCATTTCACCATACCGACAATTCAACAAAATTATTTAATTTCTTTGTGTACAGTCACCTTCCTCAGGATAGGGTTGTACTTCTTCAGCTCCATACGTTCAGGAGTGTTCTTTTTGTTCTTGGTGGTGATATAACGGGAAGTGCCTGGCTGACCAGTGGTCTTGTGCTCGGTACATTCCAGGATCACTTGCACCCTGTTACCTTTCTTTGCCATTGTATATACAATTAGTGAATTCCGTAATTAAATTTCCTGTCCGGCTGCACGCAATTCCTTCACTACTGCATACAAACCTCTTTTGTTAATAGTCCTTAAACCGTCAGCAGACACTTTCAAGGATATCCAGCGATCTTCTTCCGCCAGGAAAAAACGCTTTTTCTGCAGGTTGGGCAGAAATCTTCTCTTTGTTTTGATATTAGAGAAGGAAACATGGTGACCTGTTATCGGCTTCTTTCCTGTCACCTGACATACTCTTGCCATGATCTTAAAAATTTTGGACTGCAAAAGTCCACTTTTTTTATTTATTTCACAAATATTCTTGCCCGAATTTATTAACATTATCTAAATGTGCAAAATATGCAAATGTACTGACGGATAAAAACAACTTAAAATCAATTGTTTATCCTAACTCACTTTAACTTTTCCACATCCGCCGGCACCTCGCTCCTGCTTTTTGATAATATTATTTTACCTGGTTTTACCAGGCTTCGCATAGGCTTCACCAAGGCTTATCCTTGCTCCGGGGCTTTTTGTTAAAATAGTACCGCCAGGCTCCTGAGCACTGCACCCAGTCTTACGGCATCCAGCACGCGTTGCTGCTCAGTACCATGTTTTAATACGGCTTCTTCGTGAGAAGTAACGCACATTTCGCAGCCGTTCAGGGCGGAGATCACCAGGCTTAACAGCTCAAAGAACTCTTTGCCCAGTACAGGGCTGGCCATAATGCTCATCCGGATACCGGCGGGGGTGCTGGAATAGAATTCCTTATTCACAAAGTGACGGAAACGGTAAAACACGTTATTGGCATTCATCAGGGAAGTACAGCTGATAGCTTCTGCAATTTCCTTGTCGGTAGCACCTTCCTGCTGCGACAGCTTTTCAAAACCAGCCTGCAGGGCAGCCTGTTTCTCGTTTACCGCTACGGCTACGCCTATCAGGTAAGCCTCCTTTTTGCTGAGGGTGGCGGCGCCGAGAGAGTTGGTGACGTTCAGTTTCAGATCCTTCAGGTAACGGACATCTGTAGTGGCCAGGGTTTGCAGGTTTACCGGCAGCTGGGTGTCGGTGATACCTACGGTCTGTAACAGCTGGATGGCCGTATCGTTATTCGTTGTAGCAAACATGATTTGTTGTAATTATAGATTGAAAGTTTGAGGGTTTGAAAGTCCGAAGGAGAACGTGTCAAACCTTCAAACCTCCAAACCCTCAATCAGTGAAAGATATATTACGCAGTCAGGGTAGCTTCTCCTTTCTGCCAGTTGCAGGGGCACAGCTCGTCTGTCTGCAGTGCATCCAGTACCCGTACCACTTCTTTTACGTTACGGCCTACATTCAGGTCGTACAGGGATACCCAGCGGACAATGCCCTGGGGATCTACGATGAAAGTAGCGCGGTAAGCGATCTTTTCGTTAGCCTCCAGGATACCCAGTTCTTCAGCCAGTGATTTGGAAGTATCAGCCAGCATGGGGAACTGCAGGCCACGCAGATCATCGTGATCTTTTCTCCAGGCCAGGTGCACAAATTCGCTATCGGTAGAAGCGCCGATCAGGATGGCATCACGGTCGGTGAAGTCCTGGAAGTGCTTGTTAAATTCTGCAATTTCAGTGGGGCACACAAAAGTGAAGTCCTTGGGCCACCAGAACATTACCAGCCATTTGCCGGAGTTTTTGATCTCTTCGGAAGAGATATCATAGAACTCTTTGCCTTTTTCTAAGGAAACAACTGCCGTTTTTTTGAACTCGGGGAACTGAGACCCTACGGATAAAGTGACATTTTTCATTTGTATTGCTGAGTTTTAATTTATATGCTTATTGCCAGGCTTTGCGTAATATCCACGCATTTTAAAAACAGGTGCAAAGTTCTTTGTCTCCATATAATAAATCAAATAGATTTTCCAGATGAGGTATTGATATTTTCTATACTTAGTTAACAAACCTATAGACAATCCATATGCGCCCCCGCCCAGCCCGCAATCCTGCGCAAGTCTGATAAACCGCCCTTTAACAGGCAACCCGTGGTCGCTGCCGACCGTAACAATTTGGCACGTTATTTAGTTATAATAGAGAAACTGAAAATTTTGGCAGGTATGAAACTTAAGCATGTACTTTTAGTGATCATTACGGTGGGCCTTGCTTTGATTCCGTTTATCAAAAACAGCATCAACAGACAGGATGAATTTGACGCTACGCAGGATCTGTTCATCTAGCCCCCTGGATACCATCTTCACTTAAAACTGCCCTACCCCGGGGTCAGGAACCCATTTGTCGTTTTTCTCATAGTGTTGCCAGATCAGCCCCGATACCGTCCGCAACAGCTCCCAGGCCTCATTATCGCGGTCCCAGCGCTGATCCTGGTTCTCCTTGGTAATAATACTGTACACATAATCCCCATGTGGGGCGTTCACCATCACCACCTCCGAACGGGATGTGTTAACAGCGCCGTTCTTCGATGCTGTTCTGATGCGCGGCGGTACCTGCAGCAGGCCTTCGGTATCCCAATAGTTGCGGCAAAGGTTGCGGTACATCCGCTCGCTGGCCGCCTTGCTGATCACCTCTCCTTTATAGATCATTTCCATCAGGCGGGCCATTTCCCTTGGTGAGGTTTGTCCCCAGCCATACTGGCTGCGGTTGGCCTCCCTGCCAGGGGTACGGCTGTTCACACGGGTGTTCACAAAGCCATGAGCCTCCAGCCAGGCGTTGATCTGCTGCCCCCCTCCAGCGAGCGACTGTAACCAGAGGCTGGCCGTATTGTCGCTCATGGTCAGCATCAGCATCATCACCTTATCAAGATCAATTTTATGCCCTTCCTTAAACGCGCCCAGGATATCCTCCTCACCGGGGTACAGCAGGGAGTCCTTATAGATCAGCGGCTGGTGATACTGCAGCTCCCCCTTTGCGATCTTGTCAAAGATCCCGATCATGATCGGCACCTTGATGGTACTCGCCGTAGGGAAAACAGTATCTGCATTGATAGCCACCACCCTGTTCTTTTGCAGGTGATGCACATAAATACCGGCGATGCCATGGTGCTTCTCCAGGTAAGGGCGCAGTAAAGCTGCCAGGCGCTTATCTTCCTGTTGAGAGAATACCGTGCTGCTGATCAGCAGCGCAAAAAACAAAAAGAAGGACCTCATATATTAGCTGTTGGCTGTTAGCTATTTCTCACGTTACCTCGTTGATCAGATCTGCAAAGCTCCTGATGCCTATCATCTTGGCGCTGGTATATCCTTCCGCATAGGCTACCCCTACCATTTTGCCCAGCATTTTAGCGCGGTAGATCACGCTTTCAAAGAAGGAGGGAGAAGAGATATAGGTTTGCAGTGTTTCCTGCTCGGGCGCCAGGAACTGTGTTTTAAAACAGCGGATGGCATCCAGTTTCTGCTCCATCACTGCGGTGATGTCCACCACAAAATCAGGCTCATGGTACCTGTCCTGCAAGAAGTGGAACACCTGTTTGGGGCGCCACGCCTGCTGTAACTGCCCGTTAAACGTTGTCTCTATTTTGCGCAGCCCTGCCAGGAAGCAGCTGTCGGCCACCAGCCTGGCGGCCCTGCCATGATCCGGATGCCGGTCGTCTATGGCGTTGGTCAGCACAATGTCGGGCTGGTATTTTCGTATAGCCGTAATAATGGCCAGTTGTTCCGTTCTTTCGTTCCTGAAAAAGCCGTCTGCCAGCTCCAGGTTTTCTCTAACGGCCAGGCCCATCAGCTCCGCAGCGGCTTTGGCCTCAGCGGCCCTTGTTTCCGGTGTGCCACGGGTGCCAAGCTCACCCCGGGTCATGTCTGCCACACCCACTTTCATCCCCTGGGCGGCGTGCACCATCAGGGTGCCTGCGCAGGAGAGCTCCACATCATCGGGGTGGGCTGCAATAGCAAGTATATCCAGTTTCATGGGTGCAAAGGAACGCAAAAAGTTCGAAAGGTTAAATACACCCCCGGGCGCTATAATATAAATGGTTATCTATGCGTATATACATTAAAAAAAGCCTGATGAAAGCACTATTTTGTACTCCCCTTTTAGCCATTACCACGTTATGCCTGTTTAGTATCGCCTGCAAAAAAGACGCAAAACAGCCGCCTGTCCAGCCGCCCCCTCCCGACACTACAGATGTTCGCCCCGAAGGCAAGACCGGTCCGCTGAACGCGGTGTATATTGAAGTGAACAATAACTATTTTGCCAATGCAAAGTGTTATACCATGAAGACCGGCGGACAACCCTTCTTTGACATCGCTATTATTTTTGCCGCCAACATCAACTATGATACCCAGGCAAAGAAAGCCGTGCTCTATAACAATCCCAATGTTACAACGGTACTGAACAACCACGCTGCCTACATCCAACCGCTGCAGGACAAAGGCATTAAAGTACTCCTTTCTGTACTGGGCAACCACCAGGGCGCCGGCTTTGCCAATTTTACCAGCCGTGCCGCAGCCAATGCTTTTGCCCAACAACTGAGCGATGCTGTTACCGCCTACGAACTGGATGGTATCGATTTCGATGATGAATACGCTGAATACGGCAAGAACGGTCTGCCCCAGCCTAACGACAGCTCCTTCATCCTGCTGCTGGACGAGCTGCGTAAACTGATGCCCGGCAAGATCATCTCGCTGTATAATATTGGTCCTGCGGCAGCGCACTCTTCCTGGAACGGGAAAAAAACTGGTGATTATATTAACTATGCCTGGAACCCCTACTATGGCACTTATGCCCCTCCCGTATTGGCAGGTATGACCAAAGGTCAGCTGGGCCCTGCCGCCATCTGGATCAATCATACTTCCCTGTCTACCGCTGCCAACCTGGCCCAGAGAACCATGAACGATGGCTACGGTGTGGTGCTTTACTACGACCTGCCCCGGTCAGATGTGAAGAACTACCTTTCCCGTACCGCCCTCATCACCCAGAAGGACAGCGTTAACACCACGCCGGATTGTTTAAGGTGAGTTTAAGGTTTGAAAGTTTAATAGTTTGAAAGTGGCCAGCCTCATTGGGGCACCTTTAAACATTTAAACTTTCAAACTTTTCACCCTATCTTTTCGGGAGGAAAATATGAAAAGAGTATCCCTGAAAGATGTAGCAAAAAAAGCCGGTGTAGCCCCATCTACCGTTTCCCTGGTGCTCAACGGTAAAGCCAAACAAAGACGTATCAGCGACACGCTGGCCGCAAAGATCGAGCGCCTGGCCAAAGCGGCGGGCTATCAGCCGCACCCGGTAGCCGTTAACCTGCGCACCGGGCAATCCAGGATACTGGGACTGATCGTGGAAAGCATTTCCGGCAGCTTCTTCGCCGCACTGGCCCGTACCATTGAGGAAGAAGCAGAACGCCACGGTTATAAAGTGCTGTATTGCAGCACCGAGAACAATCCCCGGAAAGGAAAGGAACTGATTCAGATGATGCTCAAACAACAGGTAGACGGCTATCTTATTACGCCCGCCCCGGGGATGGAATCGGAGATCTGCCAGTTAATACAGCACCGCCAGCCGCTGGTGCTGATGGACAGCTATTTCACAGATGTGGACACGCCCTATGTGCTGGTAGATAATTATAAAGGCATGCGCTCCTGTGTAGATCACCTGCTTGAAAAAGGTTACCGCAGGATCGGCCTCGTCACGCCCGATCTTGATCTTGTTCAGCTGCAGCAGAGAGAACAGGCTTATCGTGATGCCTGCGAACAATACAATATCACTGCAGCGAAACAGCAGGTGCTCAAATTAAAATATGATACGCCGCAGGACGATATTATCCGCCACATCAGCGCTTTCATCAAAAGCAGGCGGCAACCGGATGCCCTGGTTTTTAGCACCAACTACCTGGGCGTAGCCGGATTGGAAGCCATTGACCGCCTCGGGCTGCGCATCCCGGAGCACCTGGCCGTGGTTTGCTTTGATGATCATGATGTGTTCCGCCTCTATCCTCCCGGCATCAGCGCATTTGAGCAGCCCATCGCCAGTATTGCCAGAACAGCCATCTCCCTATTACTGGATCAGCTGAAAAACGGCAGCGCAGATGAAACAGCAAAACAATCACAACAGATCCTGTTGGAAGGAAAATTGATCCTCCGCCGCTCTACCTGACAGATTATAAACGATATAATTGATATTATTTTTCTCACATCCGTTTTGGAATGTAAAAAAGAGTACTATTTTTACGGTGAAAGTTATTCTATTGATAAACCGTTAAGGATTCCACATCATCACGGAAACTGAAGCGAACTAAAACTAAAAGTGAACTAAAACTTGTAACTAAAACCTTAAACCACGATATCAAGCATGAAATAGTACTGGTAAAGGATCCTGAAGGGTTCTTTTTAAATAACCAAATGCTAAATCGATTTTGCTGTTAATGGGAGGGACACCCACGTTATGGTGCTGCTTTGCTATAAAGCCATCATATATTCTTTGCCGCGCGAATATAGCGGTATTTATTCAATCCAGTTATTCGTCCCTTGCATTTGTGCTGTAACACTGCAGAGTCGATGTCATTCCACCTTTTAAACAACCAAAAAACCAAGCGTATGAAGAAAACAACCTTTCTTATGCGAAGTGGCCTCCTAAGCACGTTATGGATATTTATGTGTTTAATGGCCTTCTCCCAGTCCAGGAAAATTTCCGGGCAGGTGACTGACGCCAAGGACAAAAGCCCCTTACCGGGCGTAACCGTTCAGGCAAAAGGTACTGCTGTAGGTACCCAAACCAAACCTGACGGTACCTTCTCCCTGGATGTTCCGAAGGGCGCCAACGCCCTGATATTTTCTTTCGTGGGTTATTCTACCCAGGAAATAGCCATTGGCAGCAGTTCAGAAGTGAACATCGCGCTGTCTACTGATGTACAATCACTGCAGGACGTTGTAGTAGTGGGTTACGGTACTCAGAAAAGATCTGATATCACCGGCGCCGTAGCTACTGTTAAAACAGCACAATTGCAGGAACGCCAGGTTCCGTCCGTGAACCAGGCCCTCGCAGGCCGTATTCCGGGCGTGAATGTAAGTGTGAACTCAGGCCGCCCCGGTGGCGCCACCCGTGTACGTATCCGTGGTTTCAGCTCCATCAACACTACCAGCAACCCGCTGTACATTATCGATGGTGTGATGCTGCCCGTTGGTACCCAAACACAGTTCTCTAACGCTATTGACTATATTAACCCTTCTGATATCGGTTCCGTGGAAGTACTGAAAGATGCTTCTGCTACCGCGATCTACGGTTCCCGCGGCGCCAATGGCGTAGTGCTGGTAACTACCAAAAAAGGCCCCAGGGACGGTGGTCACATCAACTACGATGTTGACTTCAGCGTGCCTACCATCGGCCCTCACCGCGTAAAAATGCTGGACTCCAAAGAGTTCCTGTGGGTAGAAGAGCAGGCGTATAAAAATGCGCAAACCTACGACCCGCAAGGCTGGGCTGCAGGCAACTACTCTGATCCTGTAGTTAAGAGAAGGAACTACCTCGTGGGCAACACCCTCGGTAATCCTGAACTGTTCAGGCTGGGTGCAGACGGCAATCCTGAGCCGCTGTACAATACAGACTGGCTGAAAGAAGCTACCCAAAGCAAACTCTCCCAGAACCACCAGCTGTCTTTCACCAACGGCAACGAAAAAGGCTCTTACGGCGTTTACCTCGGCTACCGCGATGATAACGGCCTGCTGCTGAACTCTTATCTGAAACGTTATTCTGCCCGCTTCACTTTTGATACAGAACTGAAAGACTGGATCTCTGTAGGTGGTAACCTCAGCTATAACAACCAGAAAGAAAACCTGGTAGACATCGGTACAGGTGGCCTTAACTCTGTGCGTATGATCACAGAAGGTCTGCCCATTCTGCCGGTGAAATATCCCAGTGGCAGATATGCAGGTACCTATGCAGGTAACTGGCAATACCAGGGCATGGAAGGTGGTGAAAACCCGGTTAACATCATGAATAACCGCTTCTATGAACTGTATACACAAACCGTGCTGGGTAACATCTATGTGAACCTGCACCTGGCGCCGGGACTGGAACTGCGCTCCGTACTGGGCGCTGACGTGGTTACCCGCCAGCGTAACGAGTACAGCGGCCGTAACCTGAACCAGATCTCCCAGAACCAGAGAGGCCGTGCCGTACTGGATGACAACCGCGAAACCTTCTACTCTTCAGAAACTTATCTGACCTATAACAAGAAGATTAACGACATCCACAACTTCACCGGCATGGTGGGTGCTTCCTGGTATGAAACCAATGTGAAAGGCTTTACTACTTACGGTGAAGGCTTCCTGACTGATTACTTCAAGTACAACAACCTGGGTTCTGCATCTACGCTGCCGACTCCGGAATCACGTAATACCAGGTTTGCATTCAACTCCTACTATGGCCGTATCAACTATGGTCTGATGGATAAATACCTGGTAACACTGACCGGTCGTGTGGATGGTTCTTCCAAATTCGGTGAGTCCAATAAGTATGCGTTTTTCCCCTCTGCGGCAGTAGCCTGGAGAATTTCTGAAGAACCGTTCCTGAAAGGTAACTCTACTTTCTCTCACCTGAAACTGCGTACCAGCTACGGTCTTACAGGTAACTCTGAAACCAGTCCCTACGCTTCACTGGGTCTCATCGGTCCCCGTTACACCGGCTTCGGCGGCGGCTCTACCTTTGATTACACCGGTATATTCAATGGCACAAGGGCTACCGGTATCGGTATCAACCGTCTTGCCAATCCTGACCTGAAATGGGAAAAAACCCAGCAGGCAGACCTCGGCCTGGAAGTAGGTTTGTTCCAGAACCGCATCTCACTGGAGGCAGATATCTATTACAGGAAGACAACAGACATGCTGCTGGAATCTCCCCTGCCCTACTCCAGCGGTTATGCTGTGATCACCAGGAACATCGGCAGCATGGAAAACAAGGGTTGGGAATTTGCTGTTAACACCGTTAACATAGATGGCAAAGACTTCACCTGGAATACCACTTTCAACATCGCCGGCAACAAGAACAAAGTGCTGTCACTCGCCACTCCGGCGCCTATCTTCAGCGGTAACCCGAACTTCACCAACTTTACCGGTATCATCAAGGTGGGTGAGTCTGTAGGTTCCTTCTGGGGGCTGAACCGCATTGGCACCTGGAGCGATAAGGACGCAGCAGAAGCAGCTAAGTTTGCCAGCTACCGTTCCAACAAAACCATCCTCCCGGGTGATATCAGGTACGAAGACGTGAACGGCGACTACCAGATCAATGATGCTGACCGTAAAATCATCGGTAACAACAACCCCGACTTCTACGGTTCACTGATCAACTCATTCCGTTACAAGAACTGGGACCTGACCCTGGACCTGCAATTCACCTATGGCAATGACGTACTGAACATGACCAAACACTCCGGTGAAGACCGCGTAGCCATTGCTAACAGCTACAAAACAGTGCTGAATGCATGGACACCGGAAAACCAGAACACCCCCATCGCTGCCTTACGCGATACCAGGGCTGGTTATGTTACCAACGTAGACACCCGCTGGGTAGAGGACGGCTCCTTCCTCCGTGGCAGGAACCTGTTGCTGGGATATACCTTCAAAGAAGGCGCACTGAAAAGATACCACCTGAGCAAACTCAGGATCTATGGTTCTGTACAGAACTTCTTCCTGGTTACCAACTACAGCGGCAATGATCCGGAAGTAAGCACCTATGACCAGGCATTTACGCAGGGTCAGACCTTCTTCGACTATCCCAAGCCCACCACCTTTACACTGGGCCTGAACGTTGGACTGTAACTCATTGCTAATTAAAAAGCTTATTATCATGCAACTGACGATAAAACGATTCTGTCTGATTTTGATCTGTGGCGCGATGTTCGCAGTGTCTGGTTGTTCCAAGTTCCTGGAAGAAGAAGATCCTTCCAACCTTACGCCGGATAACTTCTACACCCTGCCCGAACATGCGGATGCAGCATTGACTGCCATCTATGCCAACCTGCGCTTCATCGGCAATGGCACCGGCATTTTCTCCAATAACTACCAGCTGCTGGAAGCGCCCACCGGCACTACCGGCTCTGAAACCGGTCAGAACTCTGACCTGAATAACCTGCTCAACCTGGCTTACAACCCGGATAACCTCCACGTAAGGCAATGGTGGCAGAACCTGTATCTCAACATCTCCAACGCCAACCAGGCTATTGCCAAAATACCCGGCATTAACCCGATGGATGAAGCGCAAAAAGCCAGGAACATGGGCGAAGCCTACTTCCTGCGCGCACTGCATTACTACTGGCTGGTAAGGCTGTTTGGTGATGTGCCCCTGCTCACTGAGCCCGTAACCAGCTACACCGATCCTAAACTGTATCCCGGCCGTACTTCCCAGGATAGCGTTTACCAGCTTATCGTCAGCGATCTTACCAAAGCAGAACAATCCGGTCTGCCCTGGACAAATGCAAGCGGAAGAGCTTCGCTGGGTGCGGTGAAATCACTGCTCGCCAGCGTATATCTCACCATGGCCGGAGAACCGCTGAAAAAAGACGGTTATTTCAGGCTCGCTGCAGATAAGGCTAAAGAAGTGATCGACAATGGCAGCTTCCAGCTGTTCCCAGGCTACGATTCACTACACAACCCTGCCATAAAGAACACGGGAGAGCTGATCTTCCAGATACAGTATGCACAGGGTATCGTGAACAATCCTTTCCAGGAATCCATGCTGCCTAACTTTGGTGGTATCTCCGCATATGGTACACAGGTGGGTAGCACCATCCCTACCCAGGCCTTCTATGACTCTTTTGAACCTGGCGACAGACGTACAGAGGAGCAACAGTTCTTCTACACCGCCTACTATACCAACGGTAACGGCGCGCTGAAACAACTGAACAGGCCTTACATTTTCAAACACTTTGACAGGGTGGCTAACGGTACTGCAGGCATAGCAGGTACAGCTCAAAGCGGCATGAACTGGACCCTGATCCGTTACGCTGAAGTACTGCTCATTTACGCTGAAGCACAAAATGAAGCAGACCACGGACCGAATGCCCAGGCCATTGCGGCGCTGAAACAGATCCGCGACCGCGCAAGACTTACCACTCCAACCTCTTTCACCGAGGCTGACTTCCGCCTCGCTGTATGGCGTGAGCGCTGGCACGAGCTCTGCTACGAAGGCAAAACCTGGTTCGACATGGTACGCCTGCGTAAAGCATACAATGAAACAACCAACAACTTCGACGAATTTGTAGGTCACAGGTTCAACTACGGTACCGCTAACGCGCCTACCCTGCAGGAAAAACACCTGCTGTTCCCGCTGCCTACACTGGAGTACAACAACAACCCGAACCTGCGCCCGCAGAACCCGGGATATGTACAATAAGTAAACAAGAAAGCGTAATAAATAAAAAACCAGGAGCGATAACTGCTCCTGGTTTTTTTATGGCTGTTTCGGAAGGTCCTGTGGTGTTCTGATAATAACTTTCAGTTCGTCTTCCCTCGTCTTGGATAGCTTCTTTCCAGATGGCGGCCCGCCCTCTATCCTGATCTCCGCAATATCCTTTGGCGTTAATGCGGCCAGCTGCGACTCAATATTGGTGTGCAGCACACTATCACCCATAACATACTGAAAGCTGCTGTCGCTGCCATAACGCTGCAAGGCAGCCGCATAAGCAGGCGACAACTCGCTGAACATGCGGTTATAACGCTTACGTGCAAACGGTTTTGTTTCGATATAAAATACCCCGCTGGCTGCCCGCTCACCGTATTTCTCCACGGTCTTCTTTCCCCTTGCAATGGTAATCATGGCAATCTGGTCGGGCCCCAGCCCGTTCATCGCTTCAGGTCCTGCTTCCACACTGTCAATTACATATACCTGTATCGGATCGTCAGTTGGTTCCTGTGCCAGGGCCACCGTTCCCGGCAGCAACAGGCATAATAGCGTTGTCAATGGTTTCATACCATCAAACTTAGCCAATAATTAAGAAGAAAAAACAGCAGGAATGTTAAAATATGGGGCTAGTTATAGGCTCTGTAGTACCTGTACATTTCGATCTCCTGTACAATCTGCTCAATATCATGGTCTTCCTCCGTGTCATACTCGCTCTTGAGGTTTCCGCCAAAGAAAAATGCCACTGTCTGCCACAAACGGGCATTGAATCCGCCCTTCAGCTCTTTGATGATCTCATAACAGTTCTCACCCGTTTCCCGGTCTATCAGTTTCATTAGTACCTTTCCCTGGTAGATGGACAGGTTTTCCAGCTTGTTCCCGAACTCGGCCTTCAGCTCCTTTTCCTTACTGGCCAGGTAGGCTTTCCGCGCTTTTTTATTATCGAGTGAAGCCAGGTGGCTGTTCACATCTCTCAGTATGCGGCCGGCTGATTTTGCGTAAGGATAAGTTACATATACCGCATTCCGCAAACGGGTCCAGCGCTCCCGCTGTTTGCGCAGCTTGCGGGGCAGCCTTTCTGTTACTTCAAATATCTGGAGGGTAATGGAAGGAAGGGTATCAGTGCCAACAACCACCGCTCTCACATGCATACCGCCCTCCTGCGCAGACTGCGCCACGGCATCATCCCGGTATAGGAAACTGCACACAAGCATGGTGAGGAATAAAGTGATCTTAAGACGGCACATGTAAACTTTAACGAAATTTTATTTACTAAAGTTACACATTTCAACTGATGAACCATACTTGCCCAAAATATTCATTTCACTTTGCATCTAAGGGCTTTAGCTCCAATACCTGTTCAGCAAAATGGAAGATAGCCCGCTCTACGCCCTGCACGTCATGCGATACAAGCGAGCTGCCCAGCACATGGGCCCCCGCGCCGGGTATCGCTACTGCCGCCTTTTGCCCCGGGGGCGTGCCCAGCTCCTTCTCCATCTGCAGGATAGCCGCCACGCGTACCGTGGGATCCTGGTGCTGTTCGTCCTTGTAATAATAGAGGTTCAGAACGGGTTGATGTATTTTCCTGAAAGTGGCGCTTGTCATGGTGGTTTCCAGCAGGTTCTGTAGTTCTGCCACCGCTTCCAGCCGGTAAGTCGTGTTCCAGTACCTGGATATCTGCGGATCGCCCTCACCGCTGGTATGATTATACAAACCTCCCTTTACCTTACGCGCCAGCTGCAGGCCCCAGGGATTATTGGCTAGGAAAGCCAGGCGGTCATTAATCTCGATATTGGGAGACATATTGATCAAAGCAAATACTTCCTTCGGATATTCCGCCGCCAGCTTCAGCGCCAGCGTACCGCCTGTGGAAGTACTCACCAGGATAACTTTCTCACCCAGCGCGCACCCAATGCTCAGGGCTTCCCGGGCGTCCCGCCACAACCCCGCGGCGGTCATGGTCAGTAAAGGTTCGGTAGTATCAATGCCATGTCCATCCAGGCGGGAGTAGAATATATTGCAGCCGTAGCGGGCGGCAAAATCGGCCGCTACCGGGTCACCCTCGCGGCGGCTGGCAGAAAAGCCATGCAGGTAAACAATGCTGCAGGGAGTTTTGCGGTGCAGGGAATCGTGCCATACAATTCGGGCCTCATTATCTGGCTTCAGCCGGTGACGGCCTTCCCGCGTGGCTACATATTGTTCCAGCGCATGAGAGTCAGCCGGTACTTCAGGCAGGGAGCTTTCATACTTCGGCGTAGCTGGTTCAGGGCCACACCAGTACACAATTGCGAGCATGGCTATAACCACCAGGGGTATACGCAACCACCTCCATTTCATAGATAATTAAATATTAATAATGAACAATTAATGAGGCAGGCGCCCACAGGGCACCAGCTACCCTAACACATTATAATAAGTACAGGCTTACAACACAAAGTCAGCTCCCCAAAATATAATTATTAACTGTTAATTATTCATTATTAATTAAACGGTGCGGCGTACCCGCTGATAGATACTCATCAAAAACCCGGCTATCATGATCAGGATGCCTATCCAGAGCACGTTGATGAAGGGGAAGATGAACGCCTTCAGTACGATGTAATCGTCGAAGGTACCGGATTCTTTCACCTCCAGTTCAATCTTATTCTCATTGGGAAGTATCTTGGCAAACTTCACATAGAGGGACAGCTGATGGGCGGTATCCGGAACGTTGTACTGGTAAGTATTGTTGCGGATGAAGTATACCGGTTCAAGGGCAGACTCGCTGCCGTCTTTGGTGTGTACCGTCAGTTGTGCGCCTACTGCCAGGTCGCCTTCCTGGGCGGCCGCCTGGTAGTTCTTGTTCTGCGGCGATTTCCGCAGGCCGCTGTATACGATGTAGCCGTTGGAGAAGAAGATGGAATCACCCTCTTTGATCTCATGATGGCTGTAATGCGCGGTATCGCTGCCCTCGTCCTTACGCGGCACTGCCGTTACATAGGTAAATATGTCGCGGGTCAGGTAGTGGCGGGAAGACGGGTTAGGCGTCAGTCCTTCCTGTCCCTTGGTATTGATGAACGCATCCGGGTACAAGGTAAAGTTCTCCAGCGGCTGCCCGGTGGCGGGGTCTTTCTTCTCATACCTCACCACGTAGTAGGTCTTCGGATCACCGGCTGCCGTAGAGTCACCTGCGTAGGTTACGTGATACTCGCCCATTTGTATCGGGAAATTCCGGGGCAGCATCAGGTTCTCCCGCGGATTTTCCTTGCTTTCCGTGCCAAAGAAGCCGCCGTCCAGCATTTTCATCCGGTCTATAGAGATCACCTCCCGCTTGGAGGCGGAGATCAGGATACCCAGCAATACCAGGCCAAAACCGATGTGCGCAATAGAAGCGCCTGCAGCTTTCATCCGGCCTTTCAGGCCTTTAAAAATGTATATACCATTGCCGATCACCGCATATACGCTGGCGAACAGCATAATATACAATGCGATCAGGTAACCGGCGCCGTACAGGTTATAATTGATCCTGCCCAGCCATCCGATCAGCACTGTTGCCACCAGCGAGATGACAGTGGGCCATAGCAGGTGCTGCCCCGCTACTTTACGCGGAGTGTCTTTGTATTTCAGGAACTGAACAATAGCCGTGAGCAGCCCCACAACAATGGCTACCCATACCTGTATCTTGTTGTAATGGAAAACCGGCTCCAGCGGCGGCGCCAGGTTCAGGTTAAATAGCTTGTTCCACACAGGAATGGAAGTGGTGAAGGTGATCTGGATAGCCGCAATCAGCAATACCAGCGCCCCCACAAACATCCAGAACTCACGGGAGTAGGTGCTTTCCTCCTTCTTCACATCCGGGATCTCTTTCCTGCGCATTATCAGCATGGAAAATGCAGGCAATGTGAACACCGCCATGAATACCAGGAGCTGTCCGCTCATCCCCAGGTCAGTGAACGAGTGTACAGACGTTTCTCCCAGCACACCGCTCCTGGTCAGGAACGTGGAGTACAGGATCAGCACAAAGGATATAAAGAAGAAGAAGAAGGTAGACTTCAGCGCATGCCCGGTAGACTTAAACGCCAGGAGGGTATGAATACCGGCTACCATAGTCAGCCAAGGTACCAGGGAGGCGTTCTCCACGGGGTCCCATGCCCAGTAACCGCCAAAGGTGAGCGACTCATAGGCCCAGGCGGCGCCCATCATAATACCGGTACCCAGCATCATGGCGGCAAACAGCGCCCAGGGCAAAGCAGGCTTGGTCCAGGCTTTATATTCACGGGTCCACAGCCCGCCAAAAGCAAAAGCAAAAGGAATGATCATGGAAGCAAAGCCCAGGAACAGCACCGGGGGGTGTATCACCATCCAGTAGTTCTGCAGCAGGGGATTCAGGCCGTTACCGTCTGTAATCCTTTCCAGGTAGTTGGGCATGGTCACCCAGGGCAGGTTAATGTTCTCCTCCGCCTGTCTCAGCAGCAGGAAAGGGTTGCTGCCCACGCGGTAGCCCAGGATATAGATTCCCAGCAGCATGCTGGCCAGGCTGACCTGCGCAAAAGAGAGCACGGTCATCACCGGTGCTTCCCAGCGTTTGGAGGTAAAGATCAGTACAATGCCCAGTACGCTGTGCCACACACTCCAGAGCAGGAAACTACCCTCCTGGTCGGCCCAGAAGCTGGACAGCAGGTATTTAACTTCCAGTGCGCGCGATGAGTTGCGCCATACGTACTTATATTCGAAATAGTGATTGTAGAGTATGTAGTATAAAATGCCGAATACGGCGAAAACGGAAGCGGCCTCAATGATGAAAGCCCAGCGGGCCAGTTTCTTCCAGGATGTTTGCAGTGGCGCCTCCTTGGCCCTTACGGCATTGAAATAGGCAATAGTCGCTACAAGAGATGCTATGAAAGAGAGTACTGCAAAGAAATGTCCTAACTGTCCGGGCAGCAGATGCTCCCCTATATATTTTGTTTCCAAGATGTTACGCTGAATTTGTAATGAATGGAGGCAGCCTACATTTGTTTGGTGCCCATGGCAATCTGATCGTCTTTATACTTGGAAGGGCACTTCATCAGTATCTTGTTACAGTGGAACTCCTCTCCCTGGATCTTCCCGGTCAGCACCAGCTGTTCGGCTTTCTCGAAATCGGTAGGCTTGGTACCGTAGAATATTACCTTGCGGCTTTCACCCACCTTATCTTTCACGTAGAATGTGAAGTAGTTGGCATCCTTTACCGGGTCATAGCTGAGCTGCTGGGATTTGTCCAGCACCCCGATCACATGATACTCTTTACCTTCTTTCTTCTTTGCCGTAGCAAATGTTTCATAGGTACTGAAATCCCCTACCATTGTAACAATTACACCAATGGCCACTGCGATCACTATCAGTAAGATGATGTTTGTTTTCTTCATAGCTTAAAATTTCGGCCTGCTCCTTGTTTAGTTCTAATCCGTTGATTTACTGTAACCGGTTCGATTTTCAGCGCAAAATTAACGCAAAAACAAGTTCCCTGTCCTTTATTTTTACATAAAAGGCAATTCCCAGATCACAGATTCCTATCTTTGCGGCGGAAATGAAATTGAATCATTAGTATCATGGCCGATCTGACACATTTTGACCCTAATTCGGTAGGGTTGCTATCCAACAACGTTTTTGGGCTTCCCTTCACCGAGGAAGATGCAAAACTGGTGCTGCTGCCCGTTCCCTGGGAAGTGACCGTTTCCTACAGCAACGGTACGGCCCGTGGCCCGGAGCAGATTTTTAAAGCCTCCTTCCAGGTAGACCTCCTTGACCCCGATGTAAAGGATGGATGGAAAAAAGGCTTTTTCATGCGGGAACCTGATAAACACCTCCTCCTTCGCAGCGACTACCTCCGCAAGGAAGCCGAACTGTATATCAAGTTCCTGACAGAAGGCGGCGAGATCAATGAGAATCAATTCCTGAAAAAGACCCTGGTAGACGTGAACACCGGTACCAGGGTGATGAACGAATGGGTCTATAACCAAACCCTTGCCCTGCTCAACAAAGGCAAGCTGGTAGGCCTGGTGGGCGGCGATCACAGCACCCCTCTGGGCTACTTCAAAGCCATCGGCGAAAAGAAAGGCGATTTCGGCATCCTGCAGATAGACGCCCATTGCGACCTGCGCGACAGCTACGAAGGCTTCAAATACTCTCACGCCTCCATTATGTACAATGCCCTCAATGAAGTGCCCCAGCTGCAAAAACTGGTGCAGGTGGGCATCCGTGACTACTGCGAGGAAGAACTGGATTATATTCATAACAGCAACGGCCGCGTAGTTACCTTTTTCGATAAAAACATCAAGGAACGCCAGTTTGAAGGCGAAACCTGGCGCAGCATATGCGACAGCATTATCGACACCCTGCCGCAACAGGTGTATATCAGTTTTGATATTGATGGCCTGGATCCCAAGCTTTGTCCACACACCGGTACGCCCGTACCCGGCGGTTTCGAAGCAGAACAGGTCTTCTATCTCTTCAAACGCCTGTTAGCCTCCGGCCGCAAGCTGATCGGTTTTGACCTGAACGAAGTAAGCACCTCTCACGATGAATGGGATGCTAATGTAGGCGCCCGCGTGCTCTTCAAATTGTGTAACCTCCTGGTGAGCCAGGATAATTAATAATGAGTAATTAATAATCGTAACACAGGTCACGTTAAGATTAATTACTCATCGCCACATTTATGTTTAAGATAAGGATCCTCCACCCGAATACGGTTACGCGACTGCGTTTACAGCCGGTGATGCACGGAATGGCGGGGATATTATTCCTGTTCAATGCCATTGGCGTTTATAATAGCCGCACGCCCAACTGGGCCATGGTGGTGTTATTCCTGGTGGTGGGCTTCCTGAGCCTGCTGTTCCCTTTTCTGGTACGCCGCGTGCGCAATTTCTCCGGCGCCAACAGCATGATGCGGCTGTTACAGGTGTTTGTATGCTGCAGCGGCGCCCTGTATTTTCTTTCGCATCTGCAGCCCCTTATTGGCTTACTGCAGCTGCTGATAGGACTGGGCCTGGCCTATATTGGCTGGGTGGAGCACAACATTTTCAAGCCCGTTTATATCTCCATGGATATCAGCGGCATTTCCATTCCTACCACCTTTTCGAGCAAGGTAGTGGGCTGGAACCAGCTCAATAACGTAATTTTGCGGAATGACCTGCTGACAGTTGACTTTAAGAACAACAAAATACTGCAGCTGGAAGTGCTGGATAATATTCCGGGTATTAAGGAAGATGAAATAAACGGGTTCTGCAGAAGCCGTTTAAATGCATGATAATCAATGAAACCATACATACTTTACTCCGACGGGAAAGGAAATATTTTTGAGGATACATTGCTGCATGTCACCGGCCGCAGCGGCTGGGACGCCATGCCGATCCCCGATGAAGAATGGATTGAGCTGCCCGAAGGAGGCTCTTTGTACGAACTGCCAGGCCGCCGTGGCATCGGTATCGATGCCGCCACCGGCGAAATGGCGTTATGCGACAAAGGATGGGCGGTAGCGGCCTTTATTCCCCCCGCCCACACCGGCTTTTACCTGGCCGCCTACGAAACACTGCCCGATGCCCCCACCCTGCCCTTGTTCTGCTACACCGCAGTGGGCTGGCTGGATGGTAAATTCTATGTGCCCGCTACCCGTATTGAACAGGACATCCGCCAGGAATGCGCAGGTTTTGACGACAAGAAAGTGAAACAGGGCGTGAAAAACCTGCTGCAGGCCTACCCGCATAACCGCCTGGTAAAACACCTGGCAGACAATTGTGCGCTCACCTATCATTGTCCCGCCGCCCGTAATTATTTTATGGGTCGCTGGGAATGTCCCATCCCCTCTTCACCCGCCTGTAATGCCAACTGCGTAGGCTGCATCTCCTTCCAGCCGGAAGAAGAAAGTATCGTTTCCACACAGGACCGCCTCCGCTTTAAGCCAACGGCAGAAGAGATCGTCGAATATACCGTGCCGCACCTGGAAACCGCTCCCTTCCCCATCGTCAGCTTCGGACAGGGTTGCGAAGGTGAGCCCCTGCTCATGTGGGAAACCATCCGCGAATCCATCCTGGAGATCCGGAAACACACTCCTAAAGGCAGCATCAACATCAACACCAACGGCAGTAAACCAGACGCCGTACGCGCCCTCTGCGAGGCCGGTTTGAACAGCATACGCGTTAGTACCAATTCCGTACAGGAAAAGTGGTATACACCCTACTACAGGCCCAATAACTACCATTTTGAAGACATCGTGGAAAGCCTGAAAGTAGTACGCAGCTTCGGCGGCTGGAGCTCTATCAACTATTTCGTATTCCCCGGCATGACCGACAGCGTTTCTGAATATGAAGCCCTGCGCAAATTGATCAGAGAAACCGGTTTGAACATGATCCAGTGGCGCAACTTCAATATTGATCCGGACTGGTACCTGGGCAAACTGGGCATCACCGATACAGAAGAATGCCTGGGTATGCAACAGCTCCTGGAGCTCATCCACGAAGAATTCCCCGATCTGAAATATGGCTACTTCAATCCACCCATGGAAAGGATCAAAGGAGATTATGCAAATGATTTTGCGCATTTTTAAAGCGTAGGGCTAAAGAAAAGGACTTCCCCGCAACGATATGAAGGAAAGGTCATACACACCCATTATCTTTGCAGTTCCTTAAACCCGCTGTTCCTTGCTCTCTTTGTACAAAAAGGCCTTCTCCGGCTTAAGCACCTCTACCTGGTGGTTATCCGTCATCCTGCTCATTAACCGGAGCGGGAACATGGTAATGCCTTTCTTAACCATCTACCTTACCCAGCACCTTCATTTCAGCATCAGCCAGGCAGGTATCGTGCTTGCACTCTGGGGCGCGGGCTCTATTTTAGGCGCACTGGCAGGTGGCCGGCTGGCAGACCGTATCGGCTTTTACCCCGTACAGTTCTGGAGCCTCCTGCTCAACGGCGTGCTGTTCATCGTCCTGGAACAAATGCGCACCATGACGCAGATCTGCGTCTGCGTTTTCATACTTAGCCTGGTGGCAGACGCTTTCCGCCCTGCCAATGCTACCGCTATCGCTGCGTACAGCCGCCCGGAGAACCGCACCCGATCCTTCTCGCTGCACCGTCTGGCCGTCAATCTCGGCTTCTCTGTAGGACCTGCGCTGGGTGGCCTGCTGGCAGCTATCAGCTACCGTTCCCTGTTCTGGGCAGACGGATTGACCTGCATCTTTGCCGCCCTGCTGATGCGCCTGGTGCTGCCGCCTGTAAAAGCAGCGAAGCCTGCTGCCACCAGCCCTGCTGTTGCCAAAGGACCTTCAGCCTTTAAAGATACCCCCTACCTGGTCTTCATATCACTGGTATGCCTCTACGCCATGTTCTTTTTCCAGCTGAGTTCCCTGGTATCTTTATACTTCAAGACTATTATCCGCATGCCCGAGGTCTATGTAGGAATGACCATCGGCCTCAACGGGCTGCTCATCGCCCTGCTGGAAATGGTGACCGTCTTCAAACTGGAAGGCAAAAAAGCGCCGCTGGATTTTATCTGGAGAGGCGTACTGGTTAACGGACTGGCCTACCTGAGCCTGAATATTTTTCCGCCTACGGCTGCCGTAGCGATTCTGTTCATCCTGATGTTCACCCTCAGCGAAATACTGAGCGTGCCTTTTATGAATACTTTCTGGACCAGCCGCAGTGCAGATCATAACCGCGGACAGTACGCATCCCTGTACACCGTCGCATTTTCCGTGGCGCAGGTCATCTCTCCCACTTTAAGCACCAACATCGTACAACACCTGGGCTTTGCCTCCTGGTGGTACGTGGTAGCCGGCGGTTCGCTGCTTACAGCTGCCGGGTTCTGGTACCTGAATAAACGCGTTTCCGCAACCTAGATCATTCCCCTAAAAACAATATTTTTGCGCCCGTGATAACATCCGACCTCCTCCTGCTTTGCTGTTTTTCACTTTGCGCAGGATTTATAGACGCCATCGTTGGCGGCGGTGGATTGATACAGACCCCCGCCATTCTTTTTACCTTCCCGCAATACCCGGTGGCTACGCTGCTGGGCACTACCAAAATACCTTCGTTCTCAGGTACCAGTATGGCGGCATGGCAATATGCCCAAAAGGTGCGCTTTAACCGCGGACTGCTGGCCGTAACGGCTGTTACCGCTTTCTTTGCAGCCATGTTCGGCGCCTCCCTGGTGGCTTACCTGCCCAACCAGTTCCTTAAGCCGGTTATGCTTTGCCTGCTCATTGCCGTAGCCGTATATACCTGGTTCAAAAAGGATTTTGGTCAGCAAACGCAGGAAGCCGTCCTGCCGTCAGGCAATACATGGGTATGGGGCGCCGTTATTGGAGGAGTAATTGGCTTTTACGATGGCTTTTTCGGACCCGGAACGGGCAGTTTCCTGATCCTGGCCTTTATCAGCCTCATGGGCTTCGATTTTTTACACGCCAGCGCCCACGCCAAAGTGGTGAACCTGGCTACCAATATAGCGGCCATCCTGTATTTTGCCCTGCACGGGCACATTTTATGGACGGTAACCATCGCAATGGCGGCCGCTAACCTGACCGGCTCATTTTTTGGCGCGCGTTTGGCTATATTGAAAGGCAATAAACTGGTTCGCAGGTTCTTCCTGCTGGTGGTATGCGCAACCATACTCCGGTTCGCATATGAAATATTTAAATAGTCTGGAAAAATATTATTTTTGGTCATTATGCAAGAGCGGAATACTCAGAAAAACTTAACAGCCCTCGGTACAACGATTGGTGTGCATGCATTACTGCTGATTGGACTGCTGTTTGCCGGTTTTTCTGCCCCGCCGCCCCCGCCCGATCAGGACCTGGGCATGGAAGTGAACCTGGGAACCTCTGATGATGGTATGGGCGATGAACAACCGCTCAATCCTAATCCGCCCAGCGCCGCTGCACCCGAAGCCTCCGCTCCGCAAAACCAGCCGGCTCCCTCACAGGATGCTGCTGCAGAAGATATTGCTACCCAGGATGATGAAGACGCTCCCGAGATCAATAAACCGGAAAAACCGGTGGAAAAGCCAAAAGAGCAACCCAAGCACCTGGAACCTAAACCTGTAAAGCCCAATAAAGCAAAAACCGAAGCGCCTCCTGCCCCCACTCCGCCTGCTCCCAAACCTAAAGCGGTATACAGCGGCGGCAGCTCCACCAGCGCCAGCAGCGGTAATAACGCCAATGGCTCCAATAACTCCACAGGAGAAGGCAATACCGGCCGCCCCGGCGACCGTGGCCAGATTAATGGGGACCCTAACGCTACCGGTTATACGGGTGGCGGACTGGGTGGCGGCCGCAGCGATTTCCGCCTGCGCGGACGCTCCCTGGTAAGCAGGCCCCAGCCCACTTACGAAGGCAATGAAACCGGCTATATAGCCATTAATATAAAAGTAAACAGGCAGGGCAACGTAGTAAGCGCCGCCCATAGCCTGCGCGGCTCTACCCTCAATAACCCAGCCCTTATCGAGATTGCCAAAAGAGCCGCCCGGGAAATCAAATACAACGCAAGCCCGGATGCCCCGGAAGAGCAGTTTGGAACCATCAGGTTTTATTTCAGAGTACAATAAGAGGACAATACAACTGTTATAATTAAGATCACGATCACAGGAGAGAGCGAACGGTGAAAATGCGTAGCCCAGAATAATACTATGCGAAAAATATTCATTGCCACTTTAGGTCTGCTGTTATCCTTGCAATACGCGCAGGCCCAGTCTTTTGCCGGATATCATACCAGTCACTATGCGGGCATATATGGCGTACTCACCAATCCTGCTGCTGCTGCAGGATCCAGGTATAAATGGGACGTTAATATCATAGGGGCGGATGTAAAGGCCGGCAATACCTACGCCAGTATTCCAAAATCCAATCTCTTCAATCATCCGGACAGATGGGTACGCGACCGCGACTATTTCCTGGATACGGCCGCCAGCCGCCGGCAGTACGGCTGGGGCATGGGCGATGTACTGCTGCCATCCGTGCTCTATTCTATAGACGAAAAGCAGGCGGTGGCTTTTACCTGGCGCGTACGCGGTATTGCCAACGCGGGTAACGTGGAAACCGTGATCGCCAACTTCTTCGGTATCGATTATCCCAACCCCCGCTACGTAGGAAAAAATTTCTCCATCGATTATGCCAGCGTATTTTTTCACAGTTGGAATGAGATAGGCCTTACCTACTCCCGCGTGATCAAAGATAATGTAACCAGCCGCTGGAAAGCAGGCCTCACCCTGAAATACCTCAGCGGCACCGCCGCCGGCTATGCAGTGGCGGATGATGCCACCTTCATTATGAACACCCGCCGCGATGCCGCCATCAGCACCGGTACACTCAAATCAGGCTACAATGAGGACCTGGATACCTGGGGCCCCACCAACGCCGGGAACTTCCTGAAACTGACCGGTAACCCCGGCATAGGAGCAGATATCGGCGTGATCTACGAGTACCGCCCCGATGGCGATGGCTTCGGCGACTATGATTCTGATTCCTGGAACCCGGATGCCGATACCTACAAGTTTCGTTTAGGAGCCTCCGTTACAGACATCGGCGGCATCTTCTATAAAAAGTCTTCCGTTAACAGGGACCTCGATCTGCGTACCGAAAGCATAAGCCCGGACTCCATCACCCGCCGCCGGAACGAAGACCTCCGCGTCTACTACCGCCGCGTGATCCAGAACTTCACCCCCATCACTACCTATGATGGCTTCTTCATGGCCCTTCCTACCGCCCTCCACCTGAGCGGCGATTATAATATTAACGGCCGCTTCTTCCTGAGCGCCAACGCGGTGATCGGCCTCTTCACCGGGCAAAGCGACGTTAGCAAGAACTACATGATCACCCAACTGCAGGTAACGCCCCGCTTCGACACCAGGAATTTTGGCGCCTACCTGCCGCTGGTGCTCAACCGCTTCGGCCAGGCTGACGCTGGCGTAGGACTACGCGCCGGACCACTCGTTATCGGCTCGTCCAGCATCCTCTCCAACCTCGTCCGCTCTGAACTCAATCATGCAGACGCCTTCATCGCCCTGCGGGTAGTACCCATCCGCTTCAAACGCGGCGACCGCCAGGGAGGACTTTTCCGCAGACAGCGCCAGCAGGTGGATTGCCCGCCCACCCGGTAAATGAATAATGAATAGTTAATAATAGCGGGACGGATAGCAAGCCGAAAGGCTGGCCGCATTATTAATAATTCATAATAGATAAGCCTTAAACATGCCTGGTGAAAGTTTGTTAACTATTAATGAATAATATTGCATTACCAATTAGCCTGAACAGTATTGCAAATACTATTTAGTGACTAATGAATGATATTTGCATCACAAATTATTCATTATTAATTAATCCCCCTGGGGCAAATGAACTATACGCAAACAGTCGACTATCTCTACCAGCACCTCCCCATGTTCACCAGGGTGGGCGCCGCAGCATTGAAGCACGACCTCTATAATACACTGGAGCTGTGTAAGCTGCTGGATAATCCGCAGGACAAATTCAAATCGGTGCATGTGGCAGGCACTAACGGCAAAGGCTCAACGAGTCACATGCTGGCCGCCGTGCTGCAGCAGGCAGGATATAAAACAGGACTGTACACCTCCCCGCATCTCAGGGATTTCAGGGAGCGGATACGTGTTAACGGACAAATGGTGCCGGAAAGCTTTGTGGTGGAATTTGCAGAGCAGATGCAGCATGCAGTCAGCACCCTGGAACCATCCTTCTTTGAGCTGACCGTGGCCATGGCCTTCCATTACTTTGCGCTGGAACAGGTGGATATCGCCATCATTGAAGTGGGACTGGGCGGCCGCCTGGACAGCACCAATATCATCACTCCGGAGCTGTCTGTGATCACCAACATCAGTTATGATCATATGCATATCCTGGGCAATACACTGCCCCATATTGCAGCAGAGAAAGCAGGCATTATCAAGAAGGGTATCCCGGTAGTGATCGGCGAAACGCAGCCCGAAGTACAATCCGTGTTCACTGAAAAAGCGGCCGCCATGGATGCGCCCATCTGCTTTGCCGATCAGCAATGGCTGATACAGGAAAGTAGTCTTACACCCGCCAAACCGGCCGCCGGACTGAAACTGGGCATTGTGCCCAAACATAAACCGCAGCAGGACCTGGTGCACATCACCCTCGACCTGGTAGGCCAATACCAGGAAAAGAACGTGATGACAGTGCTCAGCGCCATCAGGATATTACAGCAAAAACAATGGGAAATACCTGAGCAGGCCATACATGAAGGCCTGGCCCATGTAAGAAAACTCACCGGCCTCCGTGGCCGCTGGGAGGTGCTCAGCACACAGCCGCTCACCATACTGGATGTAGGTCATAACCAAGCCGGTATTACGGAGATCATCCAGCAGCTGCGTCATACGGTTTACCAGAAACTGCATATCGTGGTTGGCTTCGTAAAAGATAAAGCCATCGATGCCGTACTTCCCCTGCTGCCGGTAACCGCTACTTACTACTTCTGCAAGGCACAGATACCCCGCGCGCTGGACGAGCATTCCCTGGCAGAAATGGCCGCCCGCCATGGCCTTAAAGGACATGCCTACGAAACCGTGCAACAGGCCCTTCAATCAGCCCGCTTGCACGCCCATAAAGACGATCTGATACTGGTATGCGGCAGCTTTTTTATTGTAGCGGAAGCCATGTAGGACCAAAATACCAAATTCCAAATTCCAAATACCAAAGGGGTGTACCAGTCACCAGTTTAACACGGGTGTCTGTAATGGAACACTTGCATTACTTTTTGGAATTTGGAATTTGGTATTTGGGTATTTACCCTCCCAGGTGCTGTAAAGCATAATAAATACAGCTAACATGCAAGGCCTGCCTGATCTGGTTGGCTTTCAGCAGCTGTTTCAGTTCATCCATGCTGATGATCACCACTTCAATTTCTTCGTTCTGATCCAGCTTTTGCTCCTGCACTTTTTTTCCGCCGGTAGCCAGGAACATATAGGTAACATTGTTGCTGGAGGCGGGGTTCGGACAAATATCCCCCAGCGGTACGAGTTGGTCAAAAGCATACCCGGTTTCTTCGAGCAGCTCGCGCCGCATGGCTGCTTCAGCGGAAGCATCTGCAGGGTCCATGGCGCCACCCGGAATTTCTATGATCGTTTGCCCGTAACCGTGGCGGTACTGGCGCACCATGATCACTTTGCCATCTTCTGCAATGGCCAGGGCATTTACCCAACCGGGATATTCTAGAACATAATAAGGATCTACGATCTTGCCTGCGGGTGTCAGGCAGCGGTCTTTACGTGCAGTAAGCCAGTCGCTTTTATAGATATACGCTGAATGCAGCAGTTTCCAATCCAACGAAGCCATATACTAGGTTTGAAGTTTGAGGTTTGAAGTTCGGGAAAATTGTCTTAACCTGATAGCCCTTTACTTTTAAAAGTAAGAGTAGCGGCTATTTCAGCTTAAGACATTGAAACGTCCAAACCATCAATCGCTTAAACGCTCAAACCTTCAAACCATTAAACCATTAAACCCCTAAACCCTCAACTTTCACCACCCTTCCCGCTCTTTCAGGTTAACGATGTGCGCCAGGTGGTGCATACCATGCCAGGCATAGTTACCCGCCACGGTTTTAAGCCCGAAAGTTTTCCCGCTTTCCGGGTGGATGAAGGTCCGCTCCCATTGTGCGGGCGTCAGGTGTTCCATCAGGTGTACCCAGCGGGTATGCAGGCCGTATAGTATGGTAACAGACACATTCACGGGCGTATGTTGCACATCCGGCAGCTCCGCCCAGGCGGCTTCGTCATATGCTTTGATAAGCGGCGCATCTTCTGTCAGCGCCCATTTAAAACGGGTAATGGCATTGGTGTGGCTGTCTACCAGGTGATGTACTACCTGTTGTATGGTCCAGCCGCCGGGCCGGTAAGGCGTTTCCAGCTGCCAGGCATCCAGGCCCTGCACCGCAATTTCCAGCAGGTTGGGCAGATGGCGTATATCATCGATATAGCCTTTCAGCTGAACATCTGTGATCACCTCCGGTGAGTTGAACCGCCCGATAGGGTATTGTAAGTCCTCCATAAGTAGTGTTTAGAAGAAGCTGTTTATTCATCTTTCCTCCCTCAGTTCCCTGCCGGTGAGGTGCAGGAATACATCTTCGAGGTTGGCTTGCTTCACTTCTTTCTTACGTTCAAAACCGCCTGCCACCAGTTTATCTATCAGCACATCGGGAGAGTTGAGGGCGATGATCTCGCCTTTATCTACGATAGCGCAGCGGTCGCACAGGAATTCCGCCTCATCCATATAGTGGGTGGTGATCACCACGGTGGTGCCCTGCGCCCTCACGTGCTGGATCAGTTCCCAGAGGTTGCGCCGGGCCTGGGGGTCCAGTCCGGTGGTGGGCTCGTCCAGGAAAATGATCTTGGGACGGTTAATGAGCGTGGTGGCGATGGAAAAACGCTGTTTCTGTCCGCCGGAGAGTTCCTTGTATTTGGCCTTAGCCTTGTCCTCCAGGTTGAAGCGGGCCAGTAGTTCTTTAGCGTCTGTAGGCTGGTTATAGAGCCCGCTGAACAGGTCTATCAGCTCGGTGAGGTTGAGGTTGGGATAATATCCTGAGCTTTGCAGCTGTACACCTATGATGTTTTTAATGCTTTCCGGGTCTTTGTCCAGGTCAAAACCATCTACAATCACCTGTCCGGAGGTCTTATCCCGCAGGGTTTCAATGATCTCCAGGGTACTGGATTTACCCGCCCCGTTAGGGCCCAGCAGGCCAAATATCTCGTTCTCATACACCTCGAAGCTGATCCCTTTTACCGCGGTAAAATCCCCGTATTGCTTCACCAGGTCTTTGACTGTGATGATGGTTTTCTTTTCCATGGAGAACAAAGTAAGCGGTAAAAAAGGAAAAAAACAACGCATCTTCCGGACGGTCCGCTGTATTTACAGCGCCCTGAACCGCCTGAAAAGGTACTTATCCAGGGAAACCAATCCCAGCAACACATCCAGAAAGAGCAGGTAATTGAGGGTTTTGCGGGTAAGATACTGGCTGGGGTCTGCCTTGCTGATCTCAATGGAGGACACAACCTTACCTGCGGCCTGCCAGTCAACAGCCAACAACGCCCATCCCAGGAAGCCGCCAATCGCCACCAGGAAGAGGTCCTGCAAACAGTTTTCATCATCAAATGTTATTTAATCATGAACAGTAATGAAATGTTCATGGCCGTGCTGGTCGCCTTAGGCGTTATGGCTTTAATCTTTGGCATTGTTTATCTCCTCAGGAAAGAGAACCTGGCAATGATAGAAAAGGGTATGAATCCCAAGATCCACCGGCCGGCTCCCTATGCCAGTCTTAAATATGGGTTGCTGCTCACGGGTGGCGGTATCGGATTATTACTGGCATACCTCATAGACGTGGCCTTATCCTCCATAGATGGGGAAGAAAACGCTTCACTTTACTTTGCGCTCATTGCGGAGTTTGGAGGCATTGGTTTGATCGCGTCTTATCGCATCGAGAAAAAGGAAGTACTGGATAAACGTCCTGAATAATCCTCAAAAACAAACTATGAAAAGTCTATGTTACCGGGTGCTGACGGCCGCCCTCCTTTTCATCCCCTTCATGGCAGCAGCGCAGCATGCAGACAAGCTGCTGATCGTACATGCAGATGATGCAGGCGTATCTCACGCCACCAATACGGCCATCATTGCTGCCTTTGAAAAAAAGGCGATCACCTCCGCATCCATTATGGTGCCCTGCGCCTGGTTCCCCGAAATAGCGGCCTATGCAAAGACCCACCCTGAACTGGATTGGGGCATCCATATCACCCTGACAGCAGAATGGAAAAACTATAAATGGGGTGGCGTAGCCTCCTCCAATGAGATCGCCAGCCTGCTGGACAAGGATGGCTATTTCTATACTTCTGTAGAAGAATTTGCCAGGCATGCCAAGCCTGAAGAAGTGCGAAAGGAGGTCCGGGCGCAGATCCGCAAAGCGATGGCCGCCGGCATCCGGATCTCCCACCTGGATACGCATATGGGCAGCCTTTTCGGATCGCCTGACCTGGTTAAGATATACCAGGAGCTGGGCAAAGAGTTTAATCTACCGGTCATGATCCCGATGAACATGATACACCTCATGGCTCCCCAGATGCTGCCCTATATTGACACGGTGAACAACGTAGTAGTGAAGCAGTTTATAAGCGCTTTCAAAGCCGCTCCTGCGGATAAGTGGCATGAATATTATGATCAGGCGCTGCAGCAGTTAACACCCGGACTGAACGAGATCATTTTCCACCTGGCCTATGATAACGACGAGATGCAGGCCGTTACGACAGACCATCCTGATTTCGGTGCCGCCTGGCGGCAGCAGGACCTCAATTATGTAATGAGTGATGACTTCAGCCAATTGCTGAAAAAAGAAGGTTTCCGTCTTGTTGGCTGGAAAGATGTCTCTTCTTCTCATTAATGCCCAAGGCTGTCGCCAACAGGAAACAGCCTTGGACTGAAAATTACCTTAACACAAATTGGTTGTACAGGTTAATACACAGGAAGCACAGGTCTGGCGATTGCTCCAACAACCTATTTCTTCTGTTCTCAGTTGATTGTTCTGTTGAGTGGTTGAAAGGGGTGCGATCTTGATCTTCTTCAGCTGAAGAGTTTTTGAAGTTTTCTTTTTCATGGTGTGTGAATTTGGGTTTAAAATGGTTTTTGAGGATACATAACGGGGTTTACGTTATGAGATATAATACTATCTAAAAATACTATTTATTTACACGCTAACCGTTGGTTGCGGGGGAGGAATTTTGCCGTTAAAAAAGCCGGAGGTCACCCCCCGGCTTTCCATCTCTTCTTCCCACCCCTACTTCTGAATAAACACCTGCGTAAAGAAAATAATATTCCCCTTCCCTCGCGCAGCTCCTATCCCTATCAGGTTATAACTCCCCAGCATATTCTTCCTGTGCCCCGGACTCTTGATCCATCCATTCACTACACCTTCCGCATCCAGGTTCCCGTAAGCCACATTCTCCGCTGCTGAAGCCACCCTGCCCAGCTTCTTACTCACATGATCCACCCGTTGTTCAAACCCTTCATGCCCAAAACCAGTACGGCCACGTGCCATATCCTGACTGTGATCCCGGGCCTCATCGCTGATGACGTCCACCAGTTTCAGCGGCGGTAAGCCTTTAGACGCCCTGAACTTGTTGGTGTAATACAGTATCTGCTCTTCCATCGTTCCTCCCGGTTCCGGACCACCATTTACGGGCACACCCGCCCGGTGACAGGCCCATACCTGGACACTCATAAAAAAGGAGAATAATAACAGTACAATCTTACGCTGCTTACTGATAACCATATACTTATTAATAGTGAATAATAAAGACTTTAATCTTAGACTAATAAAAACGATCCAGGTTTAGCAACTATTGTACCTATTTTTAATTTGTGCTGCGGCCCCACCTGCTGCCTGCCCCCAGGCCCCCTGCTCCTGATACAATTTTACCCCGCATCAAGTCCACCTCAGGTCCACCTTAACTCCAGCTCACCTTCAGTTCTACATAGGTTTTCCCGGCCGTTTACACGCCGAACGCTCCCCGGGTTAATTTAGTACCAGCTTAGCGGGAGTTTAGTAAGTGTTTAGTAAGTGCTTAGTGGTTGCTTGGTAAGTGCTTAGTCAGTGCTTAGTCCGTACTTATCCCGCGCCCGGCAGCTATACCATCCATGCGCCTTTCATATGCCACCCATACTGAAAGCATGTCCCTCCCGGGTAAAAACGCATTTACCCCGGTCACGCACAACTAAATAACCAACAACTTACTTGGTAACGATCTGCTGCCAGGTATCCATCATCCCCTTGGATCCTATAAAAATAGGCACCCGCTGATGCAGCTGGGCAGGCTTCAGCTCCAGCAGCCGCTGGCGGCCATTGGCCATCGCCACCCCACCGGCTTTTTCCATGATGAAGGACATAGGATTACATTCATAACAGAGGCGCAAACGCCCCGCAGCATACTTGCCAAAGGCAGGATACATGAAGATACCGCCCTGTATCAGGGTACGATGTACTTCGGCTACCATACACCCCACAAAACGGTGCCGGTAGATCTTGTCATGCTCGGTACGGGCCAGGAAATGGTCTATTGCCCGGCGGATAGGCTGGTCATACAGGTGGTAATACCCGATGTTCACGGAAAAGATATCGCTCTCCGGCGGACACTTCAGGTTGGGGTGTGATAAACAGAACTCGCCGATGGAAGGGTCCAGCGTAAAGCCCTGGACACTGCGCCGCGTAGCGTATACCAACATGGTAGAAGATCCGTAAATGATATACCCCGCCGCTATCTGCTGGGTGCCCGGCTGCAGGAAGTCCTCCAGCTCACAACGGCTCCCGTTGGGGCTCAGCCGGCGGTATACAGAGAAGATAGTGCCGATGGAAACATTCACATCAATATTGCCCGACCCGTCCAATGGGTCCAGCAGCACCACGTATTTGGATTGTTTGGAGTATTCGTCCTCAAAGGGGATAAAGGTCTCATTCTCTTCGGAAGCCACCCCGCAGCAGTAAATGCTGGTACGCAGGGAGTTGATGAACTGGTCATTGGCAAACTCGTCCAGCTTCTTGACAGACTCGCCCTGCACATTGGTCTTTCCCGCCTCGCCCAGTATATCCGCAATACCGGCCTTGTTAACTTCTACATTCACCCGCTTGGCCGCCAGTCCGATATCCCGTAATAAACCGGATAATTGTCCCGTGGCCCCGGGATAGTTCCTTAGCTCCTGGATAGTAAATTCATCTAAGGTCATTACCTTCTGCTTGTTGTTCATAGCGTTATACGGGTTTGAGTAGAACGAATATAGCGTAAATACCTATTTTAACGAAACTGTCATTTCTTGCAAAACAGATTTTTAAACAATTTCAAAGTTGCCGTACTTTGCGAAATATTTTTTTAACAGAAGAAGTTTTGCCTTATGAAGGTTTTCAAATTCGGTGGTGCAAGTTTAGAAAGTATTGAACGTATCCATAACGTGGGGGCTATTGTACAGTCGTTCCCCGACGAACAGCTGCTCATCGTGATCTCCGCCATGGGCAAAACCACCAATGAGCTGGAAAAGGTGGCCCAGAACTTCTTCCTCCGTAAACGGGAAATTGCCGCCCAGCTGCTCTACAATATCAAACGGCAGCACGTAGAAGTGGCCGCCGCCCTGCTGGGTACCCGCGAACATCCCCTCTTTCAGCAACTCCAGCAGTTCTTTACCGAGGCCGAGTGGACCCTGGGCGAAAAACCCCTCCGCTCCTACGATTACTATTACGATCAGCTGGTAAGCCTGGGTGAGCTGCTCAGCACCGCTATCGTAAGCGCCTGGTTCAACCAGGCAGGTATCCGGAATACCTGGCTGGATGTAAGAGACATTTTCCGTACCGACGATAACTTCCGCGATGCCAATATCGACTGGGCCTTTACCCAGCGTAACATTACCGACAAAGTGCTGCCCCTCTTCAAAGACGTTAATATCGTCATCGCGCAGGGCTTTATCGGCAGTACCGATCAGAACGAAAGCGTAACGCTGGGCCGTGAAGGCAGCGACTACTCCGCCGCCGTATTCGCCAACATGCTTGATGCCGACAGCCAGACCATCTGGAAAGACGTGGAAGGCCTTAAGAACGCCGATCCCAAAATCTTCCCCAATACCATCAACATACCGGAGATCAGCTACAGCGAGGTGATAGAAATGGCTTACTACGGGGCCCAGGTGATCCACCCCAAAACCATCAAGCCATTGCAGAACAAGCAGATCCCCCTGTATGTAAAATGCTTCCTGAATAAAGACCTCCCCGGCACCATGATCCGGGAAGAGGTAGACCATACCCAGCTGCCTCCCATCATCGTACTGAAAAAGAACCAGGTGCTGATCACCGTCACCTCCCGCGATTACGCCTTTATCACGGAAGATAAGATCAGCGATATATACGACATCTTCCACAGCCTGAAGATCAAGATCAACCTCATGCAGAACGGCGCCATCAGCTTCTCCTGCTGTATAGACAATAACCCCGAAAAGATAGAGCAGCTGATCAAGACCCTTCACCAGGACTTTAAGCTCTCTTACAACGAAGGACTGGAACTGCTGACCGTACGCTATACAAAGGACGGTTTGCTGGATGAGCTGAGCAAAGGAAGAACGGTGTTGCTGGAACAGAAATCGCCCGTTACCATACAGCGGATACTTAAATAGCACCTTTCCATTATCCTCCATAATCCGCAGTTCATCCCGCACCTGCACCATTTTATCACTTTTTTCCGCAGGCAGTGCAACCTTTATTTAACTTGCTCGTCTTTAGAATAAACAGCAAAAAAATGCGAAAGGTAATGCTCCTGTTATTGCTATGTATAGTTATCCTGGCTTTCAGTACCTGGAGAGATCGTGCTATTCAGTCGCCAACCCCTGTAAGTGAAGAGCTGCGCCCCGAAATGGTGCCTTTTTATCTGGTGACCTTCAGCATTACCGGATTCAATGCAGTACCTAAAAAATGCAACGGAACCAACACGCTTAACAAGATCTGATCAACAGGCTAATCAAGACAATTATCTAAACCGCAGGCTTAACATTCAGACATCACTCCTTTCATTGGTGAAATTATGACCAGAAGTATACTTATCGGGCTTTTTCTGCTCTTTACATTCCATACCTTATTTGCGCAGACAAAGCCACAAGGAAAGATCACGACTAAAATAACAGACGAAAAGAACGCAGCCCTCGCCTTCGCCAACGTACTGGTACGCCAGGTAAAAGACAGCTCCCTTGTAAAAGGTGAGCTGAGCGATGAACAGGGCAATGCCACCATCGATAATATTCCAGCGGGCCACTATTTCATCGAGGTAACCCTCATGGGATATACACCCGGAAAAAGCGCGCCTTTCACCATTGATGCATCCCATAAGACCATCGCACTGCATACAGTGCAGCTCAGCCAGCAGACCCGAAACCTGCAGGCCGTACAGGTAACGGCACAGAAACCCTTTATAGAACGAAGTGCCGGTAAAACCACCCTTAACGTGGAAAGCAGCGTTACTTCAGCAGGCAACAGCGTGCTGGACCTGCTCCGCAAAGCCCCGGGCGTTACCATCGATAAAGATGATAACGTGCTGATTAAAGGCAACCAGGGCGTTACGGTAATGATAGATGGTAAGCTCACCTACCTTTCCGGCGAGCAGCTGGCCAACCTGCTGAAAAGCACGCCCGCAGAAACCATCTCACAGATAGAGATCATCACCACCCCCAGCGCCAAGTACGACGCCGCGGGTAACAATGGCATCATCAACATCAAAACAAAGAAAGGGCAGCTCACCGGTACTAACGGCACTGTAAACGCAAGCATGGGTTTTGGCAGATACCCCATCTACAACGCAGGCACCAATCTTAACTGGCGTACCACTAAGTTCAACCTCTTCGGTAACCTGAACTATGGCGACCGCCGCTTCTTTACCCGGCGCGAACTGTACCGCAACATCTCCGGCGATGAGCCCATGCTCTTTCACCAGCAGATCTTCCAGCGCAACCGCTTCAACAACCGCAGCTTTAAAACCGGCTTTGATTATTTCGTTAATAAGCAACATACCGTAGGCCTGCTGGTGAACGGCTACTTCAACGCCTTCCGCAACAGCATATACAGCAGTACCGATATCGGCAATCCCGTTGGTAAGGTAGACTCTACCCTTAACACCCTCACCACCAATAACAATCGTTTCAATAACGTTGCGGTGAACCTGAACTATAAAGGCCAGCTGGATACCAGCGGTACAGAGATCAGTTTCGATGCGGATTTCAGCCGTTTCAACAACCATCGCAGACTGAACCTTTCAGACAGCCTGTTTGATTACTACCTGGATAAGATCCGTAACCCCAACAGTATCCGGAATGATGGCCGTACCCAGGTAACCATCAAAAGCCTGAAGGCAGACCTGGTACTGCCCTTTAATAAAAAGTCCAAACTGGAAGCCGGCCTCAAAGCCAGCTTCGTGGAAACGGATAATAAACTGCAATACGACTCGCTTAGAGGGAAAGACTATGTGCCCGCTCCCACCCAGAGCGACCGCTTCATCTACAAGGAGAATATCCTCGCGGCCTATTCTTCCTATAAGATCACCCTGGGCAAATTCGATGTTGTAGCGGGCCTCCGCCTGGAAAAGACCATCTCGGAAGGTACCTCGGTAAGCCTGAACAGCAGCATCAAACGTGATTACCTGGATTTCTTTCCCAACTTTTCTGCGGATTATAAATTCACGGAAGAGCATAAGCTGGGCGTTGCCTACTCCCGCCGTATAGAACGCCCCGGGTACAACTGGCTCAATCCCTTCCTGTTCTTCCTGGACAAATACACCTATTTCCGCGGTAATCCTTACCTGAAACCGGAGTATACGGATAATACCGAGCTTTCCTACACCTTTAAGCAAAAGTATATCCTTACCCTGGGCTACGCCTATACCCGGAATCTTATCAACGAGATCCTGCTGCAGGACGATAATACCAAGATTACAACCAGCACCAACCTCAATTTCAATAACCTGAGGAACTACAACATGGCGCTTACCCTGCCATTTGATGTTACCAAATGGTGGAACTCCAGCACCAACCTGAGCCTGTTCTATAATGTATACGACCTGACCACCAGCGATATCAATTACAGCGGCAATAAGCTGCAGTACTATTTCAACATCACCAACACCTTTACCCTTCCCAACAATATGAAAGCGGAACTGGGTGGCTACTACTACTCTAAATTCCTGGAAGGCATCTTTCACGGCAAAGCCCAGTACGATATTAACCTGGGCCTCCAGAAAGACCTGATGAACAAAAAGCTCACCATTAAAGGCAATGTCAATAATATCATCCGCCGCGGCAGCCAGTTCAACGGCTACGCCCTCTACAACAACGTAGACACGCGGATCAAAAACACCTGGAACACCACCACCTATACCCTGTCCCTGAGCTACCGCTTCGGTAACAACGAGATCAAAGGCGCCCGCGAAAGACAAACCGGCAGCTCGGACGAACTGAAAAGGGCAGGAAACTAATAAAGTTTGGGGTTTGAAGTTTGAGATTTGAGATTTGTTGGAGGTTTGAGGTTCGGAACAAGTGCGCCGGACGGGCGCTCTTACCCTGAACCGGTAACCTTTAACGAACTTCAGACCTCCAACCTCAAACCTCAATTTTTTTTTTATTTCTTGTAAGTATTTTTCCCAACTTCGCTGTCTATACTAGAAATCCACCACCGCGCCGGCGTATGAACAGTGCTAACATCAAAGAGTGGCAGCAGCAAATTGCACGTTATGGTAACGAAAAAGCCTTTTCGGACCTGTTCCGCCACTTTTATGACCGCCTCCTCCGCTTCAGCATGCAGTATGTTCACGTCCGCGAAGCCGCAGAAGAGATTGTCTCCGATGTATTTGTGAAGATCTGGAACCGCCGCCAGGCCCTGGAAGAAGTGGTTAACCTGGAGGTGTACCTTTTCATCGCCATCAAAAACCACTCTCTCAACTACCTGCAGCAGTACTCCGCCCTGCGCATCGCTCCCCTTACCGATACGGGCATCTCCCAGCTGACCAACAGCATCGATCCTGAACGCAGCATGGAATGGAAAGAGATCCTCTTTAAACTGGACCAGGAAGTAGACCGCCTGCCCGACCAATGCCGTAAAGTATTTAAGCTGATCAAGGAAGAAGGTTTTAAGTATAAAGAAGTAGCTGAAATACTCAATATCTCTCCCCGTACCGTAGAAACACAACTCTTCCGCGCTATGCGCCGTCTGAATGAAACCATCGGCCCCTACCTCTCCAACAATAAACCCGGCGGAAAAAAAATATTTCCCTTGTAAGTAATTCTTTCAGTTTCACTGTCCTTGTTTATGGTTGATTCACAACTCGCGTTACTGCGGGAGGGGCATCACTTAGCATTGTTGCGGGGAATACCATTTCTCATCATTGCGAAAACATTTCCCGTCATTGAGGAGCAAAATGGTCTTCAGTTGCGTCATTGCGAGGAGCAATGCGCAAGCATATGAGTGAAGCGCGACGAAGCCCCCCGGGGCCTCGCAATGACGGGGAGTGGTGTCCCCGGAATGCAAATACCTTCGCAACAAGGACTACCTCCCAACAACACCTGTCGTAAATCAACCCTCAAACAAAATACTTATGTTAAACGAAGACCCATTCATCACACTCGTCACTAAAAAGCTTGCAGGAGAAGCCTCTCCGCAGGAGCTGCAGCAGCTCGACACCCTGCTGCAGGCAGACGAACATTTACGAGAGCGTTATACTATCCTTCAGCAATACTTTGCAGAAACCGCCCAGCGCTCATCCAACAATGCCGAACAGGCATTACAACGTACCCTGGCACGGATACAGCCATCTGCTGCTCCTGCACCTGTAAGCCCCGCAAAAAGCCGCAAAGGCCTCGTACGCAGCATTTACATCGGCGCCAGTGTTGCCGCCGCCCTCACGCTGCTGCTGGGCGTATCATGGATATTTCGCCGCCAGCAACCGGCGAAACAACTTGCAGCAACGCACACAGACACCGCAAAATGGCAAAACCGGCAGAACGGTAAAGCCACCAAAGCCATCCTCGAACTGACAGACGGCAGCAAGATCTGGCTCAATGCCGATAGTAAGCTCACCTATCCCGAAGTCTTTACCGGCGCTTCGCGCGAAGTATACCTGGAAGGAGAAGCTTTTTTTGAAGTGGCCAACAATGAAGCAAAGCCCTTCATCATCCGCCTGCACAAAGGCACCATCAAAGTGCTGGGCACCTCATTCAATATCCGCGCATATGACAATGAGCCCGTGCAAACATCCGTTACCACCGGCAAAGTGGCCTTCATCCCTAAATATGATGAAAACAGCGAACAACAGCCTGATACCATCCTCATTACGCCCGATGTAAAGGTGACCTTCACCCAGCAAACCGGGAATATCGTGAAGGAGAACACCTCCAGCCAGGACGATAAAGCCTGGACGGAAGGACGCCTGGTATTCCGCAATGCCACGCTGGAAAGCATTGCCATGGAACTGGAAAGAACCTTCGGCAAAAAAGTAAGATTCAATACCGAAACACCAAAGCATTACCGCCTTACAGGTTCCTTCCAGCATAATTCCCTGGAAGAGATCATGTTCTACCTGGCAAGGTCGCGTGCATTCCATTATGAAATAACTGACAGCACACTAACGATCAACCACTGACTATTCATTACTAATTATTAATTCTTCATTTTTTAATGCTAAACGTCCACGCTATGAGAGTAAAATCTCTACTTGCACTCCTTTCGCCCGCTGTCCGCTCATGGTGCTTACCGCTGGTCATCTGCATGGCATTGCTCAACATGCTCGACCTTAAAGCACAGGTGGCATACGCTTACAGCATGCCGCCGCCGCACCGCGACGCCCAGCAGGAAAAACACGATGAAAGGACCCTTGAAAGCCGTATCAGCCTTCAGGTAAAGAATGAGCACCTGGAACAGGTGCTGGAAAAGATCGAACAGCAAACCACTTACGTGTTCGTTTACTCGAACGATCTTGTCAAAACCGCACAACGCATCTCACTGAATGTAAAAGACAAACAGCTGAGCGAAGTGCTGCCCATGCTCCTGTCTCCGCTCAACGTGAGCTATGAGCTGATCGATAACAAGATCATCCTCCGCCAGGGCAGCGAGCCGGCCACCGAATTCCAGCAGCAGCAGGAAGTGACCATCAACGGCCGCGTGGTAGACAACAACGGCGAAGGTATTCCTGGTGTGAACATCCGCCTGAAAAGCATTTCCACCATCGGTACTACCACAAATGAGAACGGTTTTTTTACGCTAAAGGTCCCCAGTGGGCAAGCCAATGGTACCTTGGTATGCTCTTCCATTGGCTACACGGCAACGGAAGTGGGGATCAACGGCAGAACTAACATTACCGTGGTATTGGAGTCAGACTCCAAAGAACTGGGAGAAGTGGTGGTAACGGCTTATACCACGCAGAAAAAAGCACAGGTAACAGCCGCTATCAGCACCGTAGCTACCAAGGATATTACCAGCCGTCCCAGCGCCAACATGTTCCAGGCGCTGCAAGGCCTGGCGCCCAACCTTACCATCCAGCAGAACACCGCTGAACCGGGCGCCGCCCTCACGCTGAACATCCGCGGTGTAGGCAGTCTTACCGGTAATGCGCCCCTCATCATCATAGATGGCGTACAGGCGGGCACTACGGGTTTACAGAACCTCAATCCCTATGATGTGGAAAGCATCTCCGTATTGAAAGATGCGGCTTCTTCCGCCATCTACGGTTCACAGGCTGCCAACGGCGTGATCTACATTACCACAAAAAGAGGTAAGACCGACCAGAAACCCAGCGTACAATACAACGGCATGTACGGACTGCAAACGCCTACTACCCTGCCCCGCCAGGTAGAAGCATGGGAGTACATGACGCTGAAGAATGAAGCCCTGGTAAACTCCGGTAAAACACCGCAGTTCTCGTCAGAGGAAATTCAACACTGGCACCAGCGTGGCTCTGAACCCGCCATGCTGCGCGAGATGATCCGCAAAACCACGCCGCAGCAAAACCACAGTGTAAGCGTTACCGGTGGCGGTAAGAGCAGCAGCTACCTGCTCTCCCTGGGATATGTGAACCAGGGTAACATGCTGCAGAATAAATGGCTGCCGGCCGACCAGGACTTCTACTACAAACGCTACAACGCCCGCGCCAATATAGGCATAGACGTTAGCCAGTATGTAAAGGTGGCCGCCAACCTGGCCTACACCAAATCATACTTCCGCACCCTTCCTTTTGACATGGGTATCACCATGCGCGACGCTATGCGCGTACCCCGCATCTATCCTGTAAAAGATAGCCTGGGCAACTGGGTGGTACCCTCCCTCACCAGCAACAGCGTATTTGCCCAGCTGGCAGAAGGCGGTTATAAACTGAATGAAGTAGATAACCTGATGGGCGGCCTGGATGTGACCATCACACCGGTGAAGAACTTCCGCCTGAACTTCAACGCATCCGGCGTATATAACATCAACACCGAAACCCGCCGCTTCAACAAGTTCAGCTATGCGCCCTACTACACCACGGCCAACCCGCCGCAGTTCAATGAGCTGCTTCAGTCAGAGCGCAAGGATCTTAACACCAACGTATATGCTACTGCTGAATATGAGAACACGTTCTTTAAGAAGCATTACGTGAAAGCCCAGGTAGGTGCACGTAGCGATGCCATTAACGAAGACTATGGCCTGCGTGCAGAACGTATCGGGATGACCAACCTGGATGACGACTGGTCCATCGGTGGCGGCTATCGCCCCAAACCAGACGGCACTTTCGACTACGGCAGCCTCGATAATTACAACGAGATCCGCAATCCCAACCTGTTTGCGCTGAACTCTCTCTTTGGCAGGGTGAACTACGTGTATGACAATAAATACCTGGCAGAATTCACCTGGCGCTATGACGGTTCATCCAAACTTGCACCCGGTCACCGCTGGCAGTTCTTCCCCGCATTCTCACTGGGATGGCGCGTTACCGATGAAGACTTCATGCAGTATGTGAAAGACAACATCGGCAACTTTAAATTCCGTTTCTCCTGGGGCCGTGTGGGTAACTCCAACATCGGCGGCTTTAACTACCTCTCCAGGGTATACCTGAACCAGGGCTATTATTCCTTTAATAACGCCCCCGTTACAGGCGCCGTGTACTCTACCTATAACGACCTGCTGCAGTGGGAAATTTCCACCATGACCAACTACGGCGTGGATGCAGATTTCTTTAACGGCAAGCTGACCGCTTCCTTTGATTATTTCAACAAGAATACCACCGGTATCTATCTTTTCCAGACAGTACCCGGTACCGCCGGTGTAACTACCGACCAGGAAAAGTCTCCGCTGGAGAACGTAGGCACCGTGAACAACAAAGGCTGGGAACTGGCGCTTACCTACCGCACCAATACGGGTCCGGTAAGCCATTCCTTCGGCTTTAACCTGTCAGACAACCTGAACAAGGTGATCAAATTCGGACAGGAGTCTATCCGCGGCAGCGATTACACTTTTATCATCCGTGAAGGATTCCCTATCGCTTCCTATTTTGGCTACAGATCGAACGGCCTTTACCAGAACCTCGACGATATCAAGAATGCGCCTAAAGTTCCCTTTGCCTACAACCAGCAGGTAATGCCCGGTGATATCCGCTACATTGACCGTAACGGAGATGGAGTGATCGATGCAGACGACCGTTATGTATTCGGCAATCCCTTCCCCCGCTACACTTTTGGCTTTACCTATAACGTGGCATGGCACGGTTTTGACCTCAGTATGTTCTGGCAGGGCGTAGGTAAACGCTCACAGTTCCTGCGCGGCGATATCGTGGAAGCATTCCACAACAACGAGGATCACGCCTTTGTGCAGCACCTGGACCGCTGGACGCCCACCAATCCAGGCGCCAGCTATCCACGCCTGACCATCGGTACTGCAAACGCCAACAACTTTGCTTATTCCGATTACTGGATGTTCGATACCAAATACCTCCGCCTCAAGAACCTGCAGGTAGGTTATACCCTGCCCCGTTCCATCACCGGCAAGGTAAATATGGAAAGCCTGAGGATCTATTTCACCAGCCAGAACCTGATCACCATCATGCCTAAACGCTTCCGCGAACTGGGCGTGGATCCGGAGTTCACCCAGTATGACGATAAGCTGAACAATGCCAGTTACAACCCCATCGCAGGGCGTAACTATCCCAATGCAGCTACCTATGCCATTGGCCTGGATGTTAAATTTTAAGGTTTGAATGTTTAAAGGTTATAAAGCTTGAGAATGATCCGCGAACGTTCCGAACGTTCAAACAAAAATTAAACGAATGAAAAAGTCACTTGTTATACTACTCGGCATCGCCGCATTAGTCTCCTGCCGTAAGCTGGATCAGCCGATCACGCGGGAGTTCACTGAAACTGCCTACTGGCGGGATGCAAATGATGCACAGGACGCCCTCGCCGCCTGTTATGAACATCTCTCCAAAGACGATTACTTCTTCGGCAACGAAGGCCTGAGCGATAACGCCTATGTAAACGGCAACGGCTACCAGAACGTGACCGCCATCGCCAACGGCGGCTATGATCCCTCCAACGGAAGGGTAACAGATACCTGGGGCTATTACTTCACCACCATCCGCAGGTGCAACAACCTTACAGAGAATATCGGCAAAGTACCCGCGCTGGACAGCACGCTGAAACGCCGTCTCACCGCGGAAGCCCGCTTTATACGCGCTTACGCTTACTTTGAATTACTGAACTGGTATGGGGACGTACCTTTTTTCACCAACGTGATCTCCATGGATGCATCACGTACCATTACCCGCACGGCAAAAAACCAGGTGCTGCAGTTTGTACAGAGCGAGCTGAACGCCATCCTTGCCGATCTGCCCGTCAATGATTACAGCGGCGCCCCCGGCGGCTATGCTGAATCAGACAGGGGCCGCATTACCCGCGGCGCCGCCATTGCCTTCAGCGCACGTGTACACCTGTACGCCGGTGAATGGCAGGCAGCCGCCACTGACTGTGAACTGCTCCTGAACAGCAGCAACAATGGCACCTATGGCCTGATGAACGATTACAGCAGCATCTTCACCGTTGGCAATGAATACAACCGCGAAGTAGTGCTGGACCTGCAGTACGGCGGCGGCCGCACTTACGACCGGCAGCGCTCTTTCATGCCGCAGACCGTAACGCAGTTAAGAAGTGTGCTCGTACCTACACAAGACCTGGTAGACGACTATATTATGCTGAACGGCAGAGGTATCAGGGAAGCAGGCTCCGGCTATAACGAAAACGATCCCTACACCAACAGGGACCCGCGCTTTGAAGCCACCATCCTGCATCACGGTTCTACCGTAACAGATTTCACCGGCACACTGCAAACCATTCTTACGCAGCCAGGCTCCAACCCTGCTACCAACACGGTAGACGACCAGGGCGCCTCTCCTACCGGTTATTATTTCCAGAAATATTATGACCGCGCGGCTACCAATTACCAGTCTACACTCAACCTCATCCTGATCCGCTACGCAGAAGTGCTGCTCACCTATGCCGAAGCAAAGAATGAGCTGGGCCAGATGAATGCCGCCGTTTGGAATCAGACCATCCGCGCCTTACGTGTACGCGCTAAATTCACCGATGCAGGCGCTACTGAGTTCAACACCGCGCTCTCCCAGGCACAGCTGCGCGATGTGATCCGCCGCGAAAGAAGGGCAGAACTGGCTTTTGAAGGCCTCCGCATCTTCGATATCCGCCGCTGGAAAATAGCAGACCAGGTAATGAACAGACCTGTTAGAGGTATCAGGGTAACATCCGGCGCTTTCAACAGAGACCCAAACGGGTACATCATCGTGGAGAACCGCGGATTTAACAATCCCAAGCACTACCTGTGGCCCGTGCCCACTTTTGAGCGCGACCAGAACAATAATCTCGGACAAAACCAGGGTTGGTAACAATTGTACTACTATTAAAATTCCGTTTATGCAAAAACGTTTGATACATACTATCGCTATACTGCCCTTCGTAATGGGCATGCTGCTGAGCGCCTGTAAAAAAGATGATTACAAACTGAACACGAACCTGCAGCCCGTAAGCAGGCTCAATGCTCCTGCAGATAATAAATTTGTAAAGCTGCAACCCGCTACCAGCGCTACCGTAAGTTTTGAATGGGACCAGGCCCGTGCAGAAGACGGCTCCCTCGTATTGTATGAAGTGGCCTTCGATAAAGAGAGCGGCGACTTCTCCAATCCCATCGCCAAATTCTCCTCAGACGGCGGCGGCGTACAGAACAAACTGAGCCTGTCGCACAAAGAACTGAACAGCATTGCAGGCGCAGCCGGCATCCCTGCACTAGGTACCGGCAAACTGAAATGGACCGTACTTGCCGCCAAAGGATATAACATTCAGCAGGCCAGCACCAGCCGCCTGCTGGAAGTGGAAAGGCCCAATGGCTTTGCTGAAATACCGGTAGACGTATTCCTCACCGGCGATGCCACCGAAACGGGCGCGGACCTCTCAAAGGCCATCCGCATGAAAATGATCACCAGCGGTGTGTTTGAACTGTATACTTCACTGAAAGACGGCAAATACCACTTTACCGACCGTAACACCGGTACACCTGCTACCTATTCACTGGAAGGTACCGTGCTGAAAGAAGGCGGAGAATCCACCCACAGCGGCGGCACCAAGGTGTACCGCATCCGGCTGGACTTCAACAACACCGTTGCCACCGTTACAGAGATCACCGGTATGGGACTCTGGTTTGCACCTAACAACCAGATCATGTTTGACCTGACTTACTCCGGTAACGGCACCTTCACGGCTTCCAACCAGGTGATCACCTTCAGGCAGGAATCATGGGGCCGCGATGAGCGCTACAAGTTCCGCCTTAATACCAAGACCGCCGACGGCGCCGATGCAGAAGAATGGCTGGGCAGCTCCAATGCCGACAATTCCCGTCCTACTGCCGCCACGCCGTTGTCTTTCTGGAACCTGTTTCCCATTACCAACAACGACCAGTGGAACTACTGTTATAAATTCAAAACAGAAGTAGATACGAAAGCCTGTGACGTGAAAGTGTATTTCTATAATGATAAAGCTTACACGCACGAAGTGATCGTACTGTAATTCGTTTAAATGTTTGAAAGTTTAAATGTCTGAACAGTTAAGCGTCTTCGCGAACGTCTCAAACATTTAAACTTTCAAACCCTCAAACCTTCTAACATGAAATATTCCTTCCTGATAATACTGTTATCTGTTGCCTTTACATCCTGCCTGAAAGAGCCGAAAGATGAAGGTCCCGGACCGGGCGCCAATAAAGCGGTGTACAAGTTTGACTGGCCCGCTATTGCAGACTCGGCCCAGGCTTCGCTGACCGGCAATTTTTACAACGCCGGCGGCAAATACTTTAATGCCAACAATGCAGGTGACCTCACCTTCAACTACTGGCCCAATGCGCATGCCCTGGATGTATTGGTGGATGGCTACATCCGTACCAGTAACGATGCCTACAAAGACAAAATGAGCGAGCTGCTGGATGGCATGAAAGCAAAGAACGGCAACACTTATATCAATCACTTCTACGACGATATGGAGTGGATGACGCTGGCCTGTCTCCGGGCCTACGAAGCCACACAGGACGACCGTTACAAGACCACCGCACAGCTGTTGTGGAACGACATCAAAGGCGGCTGGGACGATACCTGGGGCGGCGGCATTCACTGGAATAAAGACAAAAGCAGGAACTACAAAAACACGCCTGCCAATGCGCCCGCCGCTATCATTGCAGCACGTATGTACCAGGTAACACATGACGCAGCTGATCTCGACTGGGCAAAAAAGATCTACCAATGGCAGAAAACAACCCTGGTAGATCCCGCCAGCGGCCTTGTTTGGGATGGCATCAACCGCGAAGGCAACGGCGCAATTGATAAAAACTGGCGCTTCACCTACAACCAGGGCGTATTCATTGGCGCCGGGGTGGAACTGTATAAGCTCACCGGCGAACAGGCTTACCTCAACGACGCCCTGAAAACCGCCAACAATGCACTGGGTGGCGATTTCACACAGAACAACATCCTGAAGTCTGAAGGCGGCGGCGATGGAGGCCTCTTCAAAGGCATACTGGTACGCTATCTCATGCTGCTCATCACCGACACCGATATCAGCAGCACAGACAAAACAAAGTTTGCCAGCTTCCTGCGGCTGAACGCTGAAACCCTGTGGCTGCAGGGCACCACCAAACCGCAGGTGCTCTTCAACACCGCCTGGAACAGTACCGCCACCACTACAGATATGACTACGCAACTAAGCGGCTGTATGTTACTGGAAGCAGTAGCGCAGCTGGAGGAGTAGTTGCAGGTTGTGTTTTCCCCCACCTTCCTGCTTTTCATCCGTTGAAAACCGTCATTGGTCCCCTTTATGCAGTAATAACCGTCTTTTTTACGATTTTTGGATCGCATGAAACGGGTATTGCTGCATATTTTATTCTGGGTAGTATACATCCTGCAGGACTCCCTGCTGGAGTTCCTCTGGGTAGGACCAGCCCTTCCGGGCATCCCGGAAAGTACACGCTTTGCCATGTCCCTGCAGGCGGCGCTTTCCGTAGGCATTCTCAAAATGTCCTTCGCCTATTTTGTGATCTACGTATCAGTAAACCGCCTGCTGCAGGATAAAGGCCGCCTATGGCAGGAAGTAACCAAAATAGCAGCGGTGTTCATCGTCATTTTGGTACTCTATCGCCTTACCTATAACTACTTCATTTATCCACGGGTATACGAGGGCCTGCTGAAAACAAAAGCCCTGTTTAACGTAGCCAGCGTGCTGCTCGGCATTATGGACATGGGCTTTGTCAGCGGCACCGTTGTTACCCTTCACCTGCTGCGTATCCAGCTGGCAGGCAAGGAACGGGAAAAGAACCTGGTAAAGGAAAAGCTGGAAACAGAGCTGAAGTTCCTCCGCAACCAGATCAACCCGCACTTCCTCTTTAATACGCTCAACAATATCTACGGGCTGGCCCGCAAAAAATCAGACTATACCGCCGAAACAGTGATGAAGCTCTCCAAGCTGCTGCGCTTCATGCTTTATGAAACCGGTAAAAGCGCCATTCCCGTCTGCGATGAGATCAAAATGCTGGATGATTACCTCGAACTGGAAAAGATCCGCTATAACAAGAGACTAAGCGTTACCTTCCGTAAAGAAGTGGACAACGGTACATTTCCCGTAGCCCCCCTGCTCCTCCTGCCTTTTGTGGAAAATGCCTTTAAGCACGGCGTCAGTGAATCGCGGATGGATGCTTTTGTTTATATTGACCTTCGCTTACACCAGGGTGTACTGAACTTCCTGGTAGAGAACAGTAAGGAGAACGGCAATGGCAGCGCCATTACAGACAATATCGGCCTGAGCAACGTTAGACGCCAGCTCGAGCTGATGTACAAGGAATATAAACTGGATGTGCAGGACCAGCAGAACAGGTTCAAAGTACACCTCACCATAAACCTGGACAGTCATGCAAAACTATAGCTGCATCATCGTGGAAGATGAGCCCCTGGCGGCAGAAGTACTGGAAGACTATATCAAACAGGTGCCCTTTCTCCAGCTGAAAGGGATCTGCAGTGATGCCATCTATGCAATGGACATGCTGCAAAAGGAGAAAATAGACCTTATTTTCCTCGATATACATCTGCCTAAGCTCAAAGGCTTCGACTTTGTAAAAGCGCTTAAAAACCCGCCCCAGGTCATTATTACATCTGCCTACCAGGAGTACGCCCTGCAGGGCTATGAACTGAACGTGGTGGATTACCTGCTGAAACCTATTGAGTTCAGCCGCTTCCTCATGGCCGTCAACAAACTCAAACAATCTACGCCTCCCGCACCGCCCGTGACCCCTGTTCCCGCCAAACCGGAAAGACTGCACCTTTTTTTCAATGTCAGCAAAAAGAAAGTCAGGATCTACCTGGATGAGATCCTCTACATCGAAAGCATGAAGGAGTATATCCGCATCGTTACCCGCGACAAAACCATTCTTACCAAGTTCCAGATCGGCCAGATCGAAGAGCTGCTGGCCCGTAATAATTTCCTGCGCGTGCACCGCTCCTTCATCGTTGCCAAAGACAAGATAGAAGCCTTTACCGCTACCGATGTAGAAGTGAACGGAAAACCCATCCCCATCGGCAGAAGCTATAAGGAACTGGTAGTAAGCCTGTTGGAACAACCCTAAGGACTATACGACATTAGACTTCCTTTTAAACAAAAAGGTATTATATTTACGAAAAATATAATACATGGATCAGATCACTCCCGAGCGGCTTTTGGCATTAGGCTTTCATTTCCTGGAAGGTAACAAGTACTATAAGATAGAAGTTGGAAAAACCGCCTTTGGCGTAGTACAGAAAGGCGGCACCTGGATGTGCTCTCCCATCCCCATGCAGTTTGCTTCCCTCCTGAGTGTGAACACAATAGAAGATATAGACAGCATTATTTTCGACAATACCGGGATACACCTGCCCTCCATCAACTAAGCAGGAACATCACCTGCAGTTTTCAGCATATCACCGTTATTTTGCACCGTACCAACGCCGCACAGGGGCCCGTATCCCCTTTCTGCTGCCTCCTGCCTGTTCCCCGTTGAATTGCCTGCTTTACCTGCAGGCCCATCACTACATTTGTACTGCCAGACGCTCATTCAGCCAGCTGCATCTCTCCTTCCGCCGGATGTAAAGTGCTGAATCAACAAACCAGGTATCCTGTATCGCTCATAACAAAATCTGAATCTGTTACGGGAACCATGCCCTTTTAAACCTGTTTGAATATGCTTTCTCCAACATTTAAGACGATGCTGCGTACCGGTGTAATAGCCGGCACGCTGGATATACTCGCTGCTGTCATCGTTTATGCCGTGATCCTGGACAAAGCAACCGCTGTGCAGATACTGCAAGGTATCGCCAGCGGTATTTTTGGGCGGGAAGCCTACGCAGGCGGCGCCGCCATGGCAACCGCCGGGCTACTTTTCCACTACCTGATCGCCATGCTTTTTACCATCGGCTATTTCCTGGTATATCCCCGCCTTTCCTTCCTGCACAAACAGCCCCTTGTAAGCGGTATCCTGTACGGAGCCATTGTCTGGTGCATCATGAACCTGGTAGTATTGCCCATTTCCGCCTATAAACAGCCTCCCCTGCGGCTGGGCCCCTCCCTCCTGGGTATGCTGATCCTCATACTCGCCATAGGCATTCCCGTGGCCACCATGACGGCCCGGTACTTTAACCGCCAGGCACGCTGATCACCTGATCAGCGTCATCATCTGCTGTATCAGCTGCATCATAGCGGAGGGATACACGCCAAGTCCCACCAGCAGCAATACCACCAAACCTAGTGTAATATTGCCCGCCAGGGGCAGGGCGGGTTTGATAAAGGTACGTTGTGGCGTTTCCGTGGTACGGAACATCATGGCCACAATGCGGATATAATAGTACAGACCAATAACACTGTTGATCACCAGCATCAGCAGCAGGAACCAATGGTTGCCGTCTGCCCCCGCCAATACAATATAGAATTTGCCGATGAAGCCCGCTGTCAGCGGAATACCCGCCAGCGAAAGCAGCATCACCGTAAATGCCAGCGCTACCCAGGGATAACGCCAGAACAATCCACGATAATCCTCCGCCGTTTCTGCATCCTGCACACTGCTGCTCATCACGATCAGCACTCCAAAAGCACCTATGCTGGTGGGAAAATAAGCCACCAGGTAGAAGGCGATGGCCTCCAGCCCGGACTGCTTACCTGCCAGGAAGGCCACCAGCAGGTAGCCCAGGTGGGCAATGGAAGAGTAAGCCAGCATACGTTTAATATTCTGCTGTGTGAGCGCCAGCCAGTTGCCCACAAACATGGATGCTACGGCAGTAATAGCCAGTATCCACCACAGCATGGTATACTGGGTGCCGTTCACATCCTGGAAGAACCGGATCAGCACCACCAGCACGCCCCCTTTGGAGATGGTAGCTACAAAAGCGGCCACCGGCAGCGGCGCCCCTTCGTAAATATCCGGCGCCCACATATGAAAAGGTACAATGCCCAGCTTAAATCCAATGCCTATCAGCATCAGCCCGAAACCCGCCACCACTGGCAACGGTACACTGCCTGCCTGCTGCAGGTAAGCGCCTATGCCCGGGAAATCCATATGCCCGGTAAACCCATACACCAGCGCCATACCAAATAACAGGAAAGCAGATGAAAGGGCGGCCAGTATCAGGTACTTGATCCCCGCTTCGTCTGATCGCTGACGGGCGCGCAGGTAAGCGATCAGCCCATAAAGGCTGATGCTCAGCATTTCCAGTCCCAGGAACAGCGACATGAAATGCCGGCTGATCACCAGCACCAGCGCTCCCGCAGTGGCCAGCAGCAATAAAAGATAGTACTCCTCCTTCCGCTCTTCCCGCTCCTCAAAATAGTTGTAGGATAACAGTACGATGATCAGTCCCGAACCCACTATGGCCCCGCTGTTGAACAGCGCAAACATATCTACCACTACCAGCGGCGCAATGATATGCGGCAACAGCTTTGCTACCGGCACCACAGAAGCCAGCGCCAGTATATAGACCAGTAATGTAAAGTAATACACCAACCGGTGGTTACGCCAGATGGCTACCAGCAGCATGGCAATGACCGCGCCGCCGCAGATATTGAACAAAGGGCCCAGGCTGAGCAGATCGTCGAAGGTCATAGTATGAAGTTTATTGGTTAGGCTCAACGCTGAAGGCTGAAGGCTGCATGCGCTTTGTATTGTCAGGCGCCTCCGCCACATGCAGCGTTCCGCGTGCTGCGTTCAGCGTTCCGCGTGCAGTATTCAGCATTTTTAGCACCGGTTTGGGATATACGCCCAGCCAGATGATCACCAGCACCAGGGGCGCCAGCATCACCCATTCCCTGGTATTGAGATCAGGCAGACCGAACTGTCTTTCCGTTTGCCCGAAAAACACTTTCTGCATGATACGCAATGAGTAAATCGTAGCTATTACCAGCCCGATGGCCGCCAGTACGGTCAGCGGCCGGTTGGCCTGCCAGCTGCCTACCAGTATCAGGAACTCGGCAATGAAATTACCCAGTCCGGGTAAGCCCAGCGAAGCCATCACAAATATCATCGTCACGGTGCCCATCGCCGGCAGCACAGGCCACAAGCCCCCCATCCTGCTCAGCTCACGGGTATGGATACGTTCATACAATACACCCGCCAGCATGAATAATGCCCCTGTGCTGATACCATGCGTGATCATCTGCATCACTACACCCTGGTAGGCTACTTCGTTGAAGGCAAAAGCGCCCAGCAGTACAAAGCCCATATGGCTTACACTGGTGTACGCCACCAGCCGTTTAAAGTCCGGCTGTGCATACGCCAGCTGTCCCCCGTACAGGATGCCCGCTACTCCCAGCAGCATTGCCCAGGGGGCGAAATCCTGGGCAGCTGCGGGAAACAGGGGTAATACAAAACGTAATATGCCATAAGCGCCTGTCTTTAACAGTAGCCCGGCCAGTATTACGCTGCCGGCGGTGGGCGCTTCTGTATGCGCATCCGGCAGCCAGGTATGAAAAGGCACGGCTGGCAGCTTTACCACAAAAGCGATGAGGAAACCCAGCATCAGCCATTGCGAAAGGCTGCGCGCCATTGGCGTATGAAGCAGATCAAAGTAATTAAACGTATATACACCGGTGTTAGCCGCATGTACAAAATACAACCCGAGGATAGCCAGCAGCATCAGCAGCCCGCCTGCCTGGGTAAAGATGAAGAATTTATAGGCGGCATATTCCCTGCGTTCATGCCCCCAGATACCGATCAGGAAGTACATGGGTATCAGCATCACTTCCCAGAAGAAATAGAACAGGAACAGGTCCATGGTCAGGAAAACGCCCGCTATACCCGTGATCACAAACAGCAGGTTGAAATGGAAAAAACCCGCCCGCCATCTGATCTCGTTCCAGGATACCAGCACGGATAATGCACCCAGGAAGAACGTAAGCACCAGCATCACCAGGCTAAGCCCATCCATGGCCAGGTGCAGGGTAATGCCAAACTGCGGTATCCAGGGCGCCTGCCAGTTGTACAGCCATCCCTTACCACCGTCTCCCTGGTCCAGCCAGATGCCGGTAACAATAACAAGATCCAGTAACAGGCTGGCTAAAGCTATCCATCGGCACAACGTCACACTCCTGGCTGACACCAGCCAGGAAAGCAAAGCGCCTATAACGGGAATGAGTATGATATATAAGAGGATCATGCCGGTAATATTTTAAACGTAAACTTTCCAGATAAGTACACTCAGTATCACCACTGCACCTATCACCACACCCATCACATAATAGCGCAGGATGCCGTTCTGTGTACGGGCCAGTATATCATGGAACCATTGCGTGATGGCGGCAAGAGCAGTATAGATCCGGTCAATCATATCCCGGCGGTTCATGCGGGCGGTCTGCACATAGGGCTGCACAAAAAGCGCATTGTATACATCGTCAAAGGCCCATCCCTTCATCCAGAACACGCGCAGCCACTGCATAAAAGGCATCTGTGCAAAACGCTTCATACCTTCCGGCTGCCTGATCACCCACAGCCAGGCAATATAGATACCCAGGAAGGTAAGGCCCGCTGCCAGCAGCTGGGAGGCCCACTCCAGCGCTGCTGACTCCTGTAACAGCTGCACAGCAGGCAACATGGGCCGGAGAAAATCGCTGAACAGTGTTACATGTCCCAGTGTATGCGGCAGCTCAATAAAACCTGCCACCGTACTTAATACCGCCAGTACATACAGCGGTATCATCATCGATGGCCCAGGTGTATGCGGATGCTGATGGTTCCTTGCCGCTCCGAAAAATGTAAGGAACACCATACGGAAAGTATACATGGCCGTCAGGAAAGCACCTGTAACGGCGCATACCCAATACAATGTATGCCCCTGTGCCGAAGACCAGGCCAGCCATACGATCTGGTCCTTACTGTAAAACCCGGAAGTAATAAAGGGGATGGCCGCCAGTGAGGCAGCCCCTGTCAGGAATACCCAGTACACCGCAGGCAACTGCTTTCGCAGGCCTCCCATCTTCATCATGTCCTGTTCATGGTGCATGGCAACGATCACCGCACCCGCGCCCATGAACAGCAATGCTTTGAAGAAGGCATGCGTCACAAAATGGAAGATAGCTGCAGACCATGCACCTACCCCCAGCGCCAGGAACATATAACCAATCTGGCTGATGGTGGAATAAGCCAGTACCCTTTTAATATCCCGCTGTACCAGCGCGCTGCAGCCCGCCAGCAATAGGGTAACAGCACCAACAATGGCAACACCTGTCTGCGCAGCCGGCGCCAGTTCAAATAAGGTATGCATCCGAGCTATCAGATACACGCCCGCCGTTACCATGGTAGCCGCATGTATCAGGGCGCTCACCGGTGTAGGGCCCGCCATGGCATCAGGCAGCCAGGTTTGCAGCGGTAACTGTGCAGACTTGCCTACCGCCCCGCCCAGTAACAGGAATGCGATCCATACTACGGTTGCATTCCCGGCAGCCCATAACCCGGGCGCTTTATCCAGGATACTTTGTATCTGTAAACTGCCGGTGAACTGGAACAGCATGAACAGCGCAATGGCCATCGCGGTATCGCCTACACGCGTAACCACAAAGGCCTTACGCGCAGCATATCCATTGGCAGGATCTTTATACCAGAACCCGATCAGCAGGTAACTGCAAAGCCCTACACCCTCCCATCCAAAGTACAGCAGCAGCAGGTTATCTGCCAGTACCAAAACCAGCATGGCGCCCACAAACAGGTTCATGCATGCAAAGAAACGGCCGTAGTCCGCATCTTCCGCCATGTATCCGGTAGAATAAATATGGATCAGGAAACCTACAAAGGTGATCACAAACGCAAAGCAAAGCGACAAGGCATCCAGCCGCAGATCAGCCCCTGCGCTGAAATTGCCCGCCTGCATCCACTCCCACAGATGCTGCACTGCACTGGTCTGGCCCGACTGCATAAACTGAATGCCCAGTACAATGGTCAGCAAAGCGCTTACGCCAATACTGCCGCAGCCAATAATGGAAACTGCCGCACGTGTAAAAACACGCCAGCCCGATATGAGCATCAGTGCAGAAATAAATGGCAACGCCGGTATCAACCAAAGCATAACACAAAATTTTAAGTGTCCAAATTGTGAAAGTTTCCCACTACCCCCTCATTCTGCTCGCCTCATCACTGTCCAGCGATTTCAGCTGGTGGTACAGCTGCAGGATCAACGCCAGGCCTACAGACACTTCTGCCGCGGCCATAGAGAGGATGAACATAAACATTACCTGCCCATCGGGCTGCGCCCAGTGCGAAGACGCTACGATAAAGGCAAGTCCTGCCGCGTTCAGCATGATCTCTACAGACAGCAGCATAAAGATCATATTGCGGCGTATAAGTATGCTGATCAGTCCCAGTACAAACAGGATCCCTGCCAGTGTCATACCCGCGGTTGTAGGATGTATGTTCATGATGCGTTACTTTCAAAAAAACGATGTAAGATCTTTTTCTTCTGACGGCCCAGGTGGTAGGCGCCCACAATACCTGCCATCAGCAGCATGGCGCTCAGCTCTACGGCCAGTATGTAAGGCCCGAAAAGGCTGCGCCCTACTTCTTTGGGCGCTACCGGTGTAATGCCGGTAGCAGGCGCTTTGTTCTGTGCAATCAGGTAGGCCAGTTCTATCAGCAATATCAGACAAAGCAGGGCAGGCAGCATCCACATACCGGGCTTCAGCCACTGCTTTTCATTGCGCGTGGTCTCCGGCCCCAGGTTCAGCATCATCACAAAGAAGATGATCAGTACCATGATGGCGCCTGCATAGATGATCACTTCCAGCGCCGCCATGAACGGCGCGCCATACAGGTAAAAGATCACCGCTACAGATAACAGCGATACGATGAGATACAGCAGCGCATGCATGATATTGAAACGCGTGATCACCATCACGGTAGAGAATATGCTGATAGCCGCAGCTATATAAAAGGCGATGTTCATGGTAACAGGCTTTTAATGTCCACCGGCGGTTCTTCGTGTTCGGCTTCTCCTTTGTCTTTACCCTGTATAGACATACCTGCCACACGGTAGTAGTTGTAGCCGGGATATTTTCCCTGGCTGTTGATCAGCAGGTCTTCCTTTTCATACACCAGGTTCTGCCGGTTGTATTCCGCCATTTCAAAATCAGGTAATAGTTGTATAGCATACGTAGGGCACGCTTCTTCACAGAAGCCGCAAAAGATGCAGCGGGAGAAATTGATACGGAAGAACAGCGGGTAACGGCGCCCGTCCTCCGCTTCTGTAGCCTGCAGGGAGATGCAGTCTACCGGGCAGGCGGCAGCGCAGAGGTAACAACCCACGCAACGCTCTCCCCCGTCCGGATCGCGGGTGAGCGCAATGCGCCCCCGCCAGCGCGCCGGTATAGGCGCCTTGTGTTCAGGATACTGGTACGTTTCCCTTTTGTGGAACATATGCAGGAAAACCAGCCACATACTGCGCAATAAACTAAACATGATCAGTGATTTTACAGAAGTAACTTAATAGCTGCCGTTACCATCAGGTTGAGCAATGACAACGGGAATAATATTTTCCATCCGTACTCCATCAGCTGATCATACCTGGGCCGCGGCATGGAAGCCCGCAGCAGGATGAACAGCATAATGAACACAAAGGTCTTCAGCACAAACCAGATCACCGGCGGCAGGAAAGCAGGGCCCAGCCATCCGCCGAAATACAGTGTCACCACCATGGAAGAGATCAGCGTAATGCCCATGTATTCGCCAATGAAGAACATACCGAACTTCATACCGGAGTACTCCGAGTGAAAGCCCGCCACCAGCTCGCTTTCTGCCTCCGGTATATCAAAGGGCAGGCGATGCGTTTCTGCAATACCGGCTACCAGGAAAATGAAAAAGCCTATCAGCTGCGGCAAAATATACCAGCCGCCACGCTGCGCTTCCACGATCTCCCGCAGGTTAAAAGTACCGCTGAGCACTACTACGCCCATGAGCGATAATCCCATGAACACCTCATAGCTGATCATCTGCGAAGCCCCACGCATGGCGCCCAGCAATGCGTACTTATTATTGGAGGCCCATCCGCCCAGCACGATGCTATACACCCCCATGGAAGACATGGCCAGGAAAAACAGCAGCCCTATGTTCAGATCTGCCACCATCACATTCGGCGCAAAAGGGATGATCGTAAAGCTCATGAGCACACTGGCCACCACCACCGCCGGCGCAAATACAAACACGATCTTGTCTGCAAATGGCGGTATCCAGTCTTCCTTGAAGAACAGCTTAATGGTATCCGCCAGTACAATGAACAGTCCAAAAGGTCCCGCGCGGTTAGGTCCGTAGCGGTCCTGCCACAGGGCCAGCGCCCTGCGCTCCAGCCATATCAAACCAGCTGCGGTGTTCAGTATTACGAACAGTACGCCGCCAATCACGAGCCAATATTGTCCTGTACTCATAATATTTAGTTTGTGGTTTGAAGTTTGAGGTTTGTTGAAAGTTTGAAGTTCAGGATAATTGCTCCTGGCGGACACGCTAGCCGGCAACCTTTCACCTTTCACCAACCTCAAACCTCAAACCTCAAACTTTAAACATTTATACTTTTGCCATCTGCGGCATATTCACAATCCCCGTTCCCGGCAATCCTGCCGGTATGCCTGCCATGCCGCGTTGCAGGGCCGGGTTCACTTTCACCATAAACGTATATGGATGACCGTCGACCGCGACCTGTAACTGGTGCTGCTCTGCCACCTGGTAACGCCTGGCGTCTTCAGGGCTCAGCATGATATAAGGTGCAGGCATCCGTTCTGCAATACCCGGTGTATGAACGCTCAGCTCTTCTGAGCCATAGATATGATATAAGGGTACTAACTGCAGATGCCCCGCGCAGGCTACAAAATGATCCGGCACATCTGTAAAGAAGGTCAGCTGACCATTGCCGCCCGGCTCTATCAGCCGTTTACCGGGATCGCCGTCATGCAGTGAGCCGCCGATCTCCACCTGGAATTTATTGATGGATTGTACAGAGTTCCATCCCGGCCACCAGAAGAAGGGGATCACAGAAGAAGGCGGTTCTCCGCGGTAACCTTCCATGGTGAAAGAAAGCGGCGTATCACCATCTACCGGCGGCTTGGGTTCGCTCACACTGATGTTGGCCAGCATGGCGGTCCTGCCGCTGTAGCGATGCGGCTCACGTGGTATCTTCTGTCCGGCGATGCGGAAATCCGCAGGCGGCGTCAGCTTCTCTATCCCTGCAAAGCAGCGTACCTGTTGTGTAAGTGCGTGGATCACATCATCGAAGAACTCCATATTACGCAGGCGTTCACAATTGGTAACACGGCCCAGCTGCAGCAGCCATCGCCAGCTTTCCTGTATTGCGGTGGTGGCGGGTGCATACACCTGCAGAAAGCGTTGTGCCCTGCCTTCATTATTGACCATCGTACCGTCTGATTCTGCAAAAGTGCCGGCGGGCAGTAATACAGTGGCTTTTTCAGCAGTGGCGTTATAGAGATGATCTATCAGTATGACTTCCTTGCAGCGGCGGAAGAAATTATCTGCCGCATGTTTGTCCAGCCGCCTGTAAAGATCGTTTTCCAGTATGATCACGGTATCGGCCTCGCCGTTCATCACCGCGTCCACAGCAGAGTCCAGGCGAAGCCCGCCCAGCATTTCCAGTCCCATACTGTTACATTCAGGCGTGGTGAGCACCAGCATGGAAGGTTTGGCATGCTGATGCAATGCTTCGCAGATATTGGAGGCGGCACGCAGCACGCCTTCACAGGCGCTGCCATAACCGGCGATAACAAGTGGCCGTGCAGCATTCATTAATGCAGCCGCCATCTGCGTTACCAGTTGCTGTTCCTGATCCGTAAGGTCATTGATCCCGGCCAATGGTGCGCCCAGCGCGCGGGCCAGCGCAAAGCCAATGCGGGCAATGGTTTCAGGCGCCGTTTGATAAGCCACGGTGGCCAGCTCGTCCAGCCTGGTGGGCTGTACGTTCAGGATAAAACAGGGGCCGTGTTTGTCCTGCATGGCCTCCCGTACGGCCGCATCCTGCCAGTTGGCCACATGGGTGGTGTTCATGGCCTCCTGTGCGGGCTGGCGGTTCACGGCCTGCCTGACAGACAAAGCCATCATCGGCGCCGTGTTCAGCAGGTCTTCACCCAGTATCACCACTGCATCAGCAGTAGCGGCTTCCTGCATGGAAGGCGTGCGTACATGACCCTGTCGCAATATTTTTAAGGCAAGGGTGGTAAGATCATGTTCCGTGTCAGACATGCCCAGGTGAAAATGCGGGCGCCCTACCAGTTGCTGCAGGGCAAAATTGGATTCCAGCGATGCACGCGGAGAGCCAATACCGATCACCTTCCCGGAGGCAAGTTTATCTTTTACATACTGCAGCACTTCTGCTGTTCCGATGTCCGTTCCCGTTAGCGCACGCACGGCAGCTTGTTTGATCCTGCGGGAGCTGTTCACAAACTCATAGCCGTAACGCCCGCGGTCGCAGAGGAAATAACCGTTCACTGCTCCATTGTAGCGTGTAGTGATCTGCCGCAATGAGCCATAGCGCTCACCGGCAATGATATTGCAACCCAGTCCGCAGCCCTGGCATACAGACGGCGCATAGGTCATATCCCATTTGCGGGTATAGTGCTGTTTCAATGTTTTATCGGTAAATACGCCGGTAGGACAAACCTCCGCCAGGTTACCGCTGAATTCACTTTCCAGGATACCATCCCGGTGCCGCCCGAAGTACACGTGGTTATGCGCCGCAAATACATCCATGTCTTTACCGCCTGCAAAATCCTTATAGAAGCGCACGCAGCGATAGCATTGTATGCAGCGGTTCATTTCATGGTTCAGGAAGGGGCCCAGGTACTGGTTTTTATGTGTACGTTTACTGAAGTGGTAGTTGCGGTAGCTGTGGCCTGTCATCACCGTCATATCCTGCAGGTGGCAGGATCCGCCTTCATCACATACGGCGCAGTCATGCGGGTGGTTGGTCATCAGCCAGCCGATCACCTGTTCGCGGAAAGCGGCGGCTTCCTTATCGCTGATGGACAAACGCAGCTGATCTTTCACCGGCTCCATGCACGACATTACCAGGCGGCCTTTGGTATCCTGCTCATCCCTGAAGGTTTTTACCGCGCACTGGCGGCAGGCGCCTACAGAGCCCAGGGCCGGGTGCCAGCAGAAATAAGGCAGGTCCAGTCCCAGCGACAGGCAGGTCTCCAGCAGGTTTCTGCCCTCCTTTACCTGGTAAGTTTTACCATCAATGTGTATAGTTGCCATACGGACATTTTTTTTCGTGAACATGCTGTTCAAAATCTTCCCTGAAATATTTCAGCGCACTTTGCAGGGGCTCCATAGCGCCGGGCGCCAGCGCACAGAAAGTATTACCGGGTCCCAGCAGGCGGGTGTGCAGGTCCAGCTGCTCCAGGTCTTCCTCCGTGCCTTCTCCCCGCTCCAGGGCATATAATATCTTTTCTGTCCAGGGCAGGCCTTCCCGGCAGGGCGTGCAGAACCCGCACGATTCCTGGGCAAAGAAATGTTCAAGGTTATGTACAAAACCCACCGGGCAGGTGTGATCGTCCAGCACTACCATGGTACCGGTGCCTAAACGGCTGCCCGCGGCGGCAACGGAAGTAAAGTCCATCGGCACATCCAGGTGGGCCGAAGTGAGAAAATCGGTAGAAGCGCCGCCGGGCAAAGCGCCGCGGAAGCTGTAGCCGTGCTGCATACCGCCTGCGTACTCTTCCAGCAGCTCCCGCATGGTAACGCCCATGGGCAGCTCCCAGGCGCCGGGTTTGTTTACCCGGCCGCTGACGCCGTATATCTTCGTACCCCCGTCGCCGGTACGGCTGAGCGACTGGAACCAGGCAATGCCTTTATTCACGATATGCGGTATATACGAAAGCGTTTCTACATTATTGACGATGGTAGGCTTGCCGAATAAACCGCTGATCTGCGGGAAGGGCGGCTTGGCGCGGGGAACGGCCCGCTTGCCTTCCAGCGAATTAAGCAGGGCGGTTTCCTCACCGCACATATAGCGGCCCACACCTGTGTGCAGGTGCATCTCAAGATGAAAGCCCCTGCCTAATATGTTATTGCCCAGGTAACCGGCTGCATAGGCTTCTGCAATGGCTTTGCGGATCTCCTGCGCTGCCTGCTTATAGGCCCAGCGCAGGAATACAAAAGAAGTAGTGGCCTGTATCGCGTAAGCGCTGATGATCATACCCTCTATCAGCTGATGCGGATTGCCTTCCAGCAGCCAGCGGTCTTTAAACGTACCCGGCTCCATTTCATCCGCGTTACAGATCAGGTATTTGGGGCCTTCCACATTCATCGGCACAAAGCTCCACTTCATACCGGTGCTGAAACCTGCACCTCCCCTGCCCCGCAGGTTCGACTCCTTTACCAGGGCCGTCACTTCCTGCGGCGTCATCTGCATGGCCTTCCGCAATCCCTGGTAACCGCCTGTAGCTTCGTAGGTTTTGATATCCAGCGAAACGCCCGGTTTGATGTTCGAAGTGAGAGGAGCCTCCATAACTAAATTTTTGAGCGTTTAAAACTTTCAGACATATTTGTCTAATATATTTTTGATCATGCCTGGTGTAAGATCCCTGTACAGGTCATTATCCACCATGAGCGCGGGTGCGTGGTCGCAGGTACCCAGGCACGCGTTCGGCAATAAGGTGAAACGCCCGTCAGGTGTGGTTTGGCCATAATGGATCTGCAGGTGATCCATCAGCGCTTTCTTAAGATCTTCATATCCCATCACCCAGCAGCTGATGCTGTCGCAAACCAGGATCACATGCCGCCCCACCGGCCGCCGGAAAATAAGATTGTAGAACGTGGCCACGCTGTCTACTTCATCTGCGCTCATGCCCAGCAGGGTGGCTATATCTTCCACGTTCTCATCGCTTACCCAGCGCCGTTCCTGCTGCACGATCTTCAATGCCTCTATCACTGCCGCCTTCTTCACCGGCACGTGTTGCAGCTCATGTTCGATCTTTGATATTTCTGTTGGTGTCAGCATATATAAAAAGTCAGTAAGTAGCTTGGTTCAACGGTCTATATCCGCCAGCACATAATCCATTCCGCCCAGGATAGACAACAGGTCTGCCACGGTATAACCACGGCTGATGTATGGTATCATCTGCATATGGGGAAATGATGGCGTACGCACCCTCACCCGGTAGGGAGAGGTGTTGCCGTCGCTGATCAGGTAATAACCGTTCCATCCCTTGGTGGCCTCTATACAGCTCATGGCTTCGCCGGCGGGTATCACCGGGCCCCAGCTCACGTTCAGGAAGTGGTGGATCAGCGTTTCAATATCGTGCATGGTGTATTGTTTCACCGGTGGAGTGGCCAGGGGGTGATGCGATTTAAAATCGCCCTCCGGCATGTACTCCAGGCATTGTTCTATGATGCGCAGGCTCTGCCGCATTTCTTCCACGCGCACCAGCGCACGGTCGTAACAATCGCCATTGGCGGCAGTGGGTATTTCAAAAGCGAAGTTCTCATAACCGCTGTAGGGGCGCATCTTGCGCATATCCCATTCCAGGCCGCAGGCGCGGAGCCCCGGACCAGTCACTCCCCAGTCTATCGCTTCTTCCAGCGTATAGATGCCGATGCCAACAGTACGCGCTTTGAACAGCGCATTCTGCATCACCATTTTATCATACTCCCGCAGTTTGGGAGGAAAGTATTTAACGAAATCACGCACCATCTTATCCCAGCCCTTCGGCAGGTCCTGCGCTACGCCACCGATGCGGAACCAGTTGGGATGCATCCGGCCGCCGCAAATGGCTTCGATGATCTCGAAGATGCGCTCACGGTCGGTGAACATGTAGAACACGGGCGACAGCTGCCCTACGTCCTGTGCAAAGGTGCCGTACCATACCAGGTGACTGGCAATACGGAACAGTTCACAGAGCATTACACGGATCACCTGCGCTCTTAAAGGCACTTCTATACCCGCCAGCTTTTCTACGGAAAGCAGGTAGGCCAGGTTGTTCATCACCCCGCCCAGGTAGTCAATACGGTCTGTATAGGGAATATAAGTGTGCCAGGACTGCCGCTCGCCCATCTTCTCTGCGCCGCGGTGGTGGAAGCCGATATCGGGTACAGCGTCTACAATATCTTCGCCGTCCAGTTGCAGGATGATGCGTAGTACGCCGTGGGTGCCGGGGTGTTGCGGACCAATATTCAGGAACATGAAATCCGCATCGTCGCTGTGCCTTTTCAGGCCCCATTCTTCAGGACTGAATTGCAGTGCGCTCTGCTCTTTATCCACCTTCTCATCAAAGAGCCGGAAAGGGCCCATTTCCGTGGCGCGTGCGGGATGCTCCTTGCGCAGGGGATGCCCCTCCCAGGTGGGCGGCATCAGGATACGTTTCAGCAGGGGATGCCCGTCAAAGCGGATGCCGAACATATCGAACACTTCGCGTTCGTACCAGTTGGCGGCGGGCCAGGTGTGGGTAATGCTTGCTAGTGATGGATATTCTCCGCGGAGTCCTGTTTTCAGGCGAAGGAACTGGTTGCGCTCAAAAGAGAAGAGATGGTATACAACAGTGAAATCAAAAGGGGCATGTCCGTTCTGGGGTCTTTTATACGCACGCTCATCGATCGCCGTAAGGTCGTAGAGCATGCGATAAGGCATTGGTACTGCCGATTTTAAATACTGGAGGATGGCGACATTCCTGTCAGACGGCATCCATAATGTAAGGGTACCGTCCCTCGCCACTTCCTCTTTAAAGGTATGTTCTCCAAAACGGGAACGTAACTGTGCTGTGATATCTTCGATCATTGGTGCTATTTTGTTAGTCCATGGTCCATGGTCATGGACTCTAAATCTCATCCGGTGTTTTGAATTGCGTCATTTGCTGCCGCTGATCGTGCAACACCGCTTTCATGGATATCTTTTCAGGTTTGATCACGCCCTGGTCGCCGATGGTCCAGCTAAGCGGGCGTTTTTCCTTACCGACGGAATCACGTAATAACATCAGGCCCTGCATGAAAGCATCGGGCCGCGGCGGACAACCAGGTACATACACATCTACGGGCAGGAATTTGTCTACACCCTGTACTACACTGTAGATATCGTACATACCGCCGGAATTGGCGCAGGAGCCCATAGAAATGACCCAGCGGGGTTCCATCATCTGTTCATACAAACGCTTGATGATGGGCGCCATTTTAATAAATACGGTACCGGCGATGATCATCACGTCTGCTTCACGTGGCGTACCGCGGATCACTTCTGCGCCAAAGCGCGCCAGATCATATTTAGGCGTCATGGAAGTAGCCATTTCCACAAAACAACAGGAGAGGCCGAAGTGAAAAGGCCACATGGAGTTCTTACGCCCCCAGGCCAGCAGCCGGTCTACAGAACTCAGTATCATGCTTTGCTGCATGGCCTCTTCCAGTGATCCGTTACCGCTTACTTTACCGGTATGATCCTGTGCTTTGCTTAACCACCAGTCCATAATAAATATTTACGTAATGAAGAATTACAAATCATCATGCAGGAAAAGTGTTGCATGAAACCCAAAAACCCTGAAGTAATAATGTTGTAGCAAGACGATCACAAATAGCAATACAAACAGCCAATGGCGGTACCATTCGCAATGCTCAATTGTTCAATCCGTGATCGGTTCCTTCGTCCTGGCTGTAGAAGATGTACCAGTCGTTTTTTGTAACAAGATCCATTCTGGCTGTAGAGGAAAGCAGGGCCAGTCTTTTTTAGTAGATCCGTGGAATAATAATTAACACCGTTTGCTTTTCAGCTAATCCAGTTTTTGCTTATCAGTGGCCAGCCTGTTGACTGACGACGTTTTTATCATTTAGCGGGCTGCGTATGATGCAGCGGCGGCAGCTCCATATCCGGCTGCCTGCCTTTGCGCAGCTTCTTATAGGCGCGCAATATCTTTTTACCGTCCGGACCGAAATCCAGGGCGCCGTTGCGCCATTCATAGATCAGCACTACCAGGAGTATGAAGATAAAAATACCTACTCCTATATATCCTGCCCAGCCCAGTTCTTCAAATGCAATGGCCCATGAGATAATGAAAACAGTTTCAATATCAAAGATCACAAACAACATTGCTATCAGATAAAATTGGGAAGGGAAGCGCAAACGCGCTGATCCGGTAGAGAGGATGCCGGACTCATAGGCTTCACCGGTAGCGCGGTCTTTATGCCGCTGTCCGAGCACATAGGACAGACCCAGTATGGCACCAACCAGTACCAGTACGATGGCCCCGAATACGAGGAAGGGCCACAGGGGAGCCGTTTCAATTACTGAACCTTGCAAAATTTATCGCCCTCCAAGCGATTATAAAAATTCAGTCCTTAAATCTGTCAAAAAGCAATTTGCTCAACTACCGTTAATTGCCTGTCGCCTATTCATAAACCCTACAAAACGCTGTTGGCAGGCGAAAGATATCCTTACGGTATCGGATATATGTTATGAATTTACAAAAAATTATTCAAAACATCAATATCCGTTTTTTTTATTCAGGTATGTGTGCCGTTGATATAGCACTCCAGGTTATTAATGATATAACGCTGCTCATCGATGATGAACTTCACCACATCGCCTATGGAAATAAGCCCTACCAGTCTTTGCTGCTCATCTGTTACAGGCAGGTGACGGATACGTTTGTCTGTCATCTTCACCATACAGTCTTCTATAGACTCATTTTCTGTTACGGTGATCGGCCGCTCTGTCATGATCTCCCGGATCAGCGTTTCTTTAGACGCCCTTCCTTTCAATATCACCTTGCGGGCATAATCGCGTTCGGAGAAAACACCCAGGAATTTGTCCTGGTCGTCTACTACCAGTAATGCGCCCACATTTCTTTCTACCAGCACCATCAGTGCTTCATACACGGTATTGTCCGGATGGATGGAGTAAACTGCATGTCCTTTAGCTTGCAGGATGTTGCGTACTGTTCCCATAACGAGGCCTTTTTAACGTTGAGAGTCGTAAGTAGTCAGTAGTTTGTGGTTAATTGCCAGTCGATAGAATGTAGTTAGTTGCCCGGTTACTGTTGGTGAAAAAAGACTACTTATCGTAAGTTAAGTGTTTCCGCTGGAAAAAGCAAATGGAGTTACACTGACAATAGCAAAAAAATAATGAGCTGGCCCACTGCCAGCTGCCAGCTGTCAGCAGCCAGCACTTAGCTGTTAGCTGCAGCATCACCCGCTAACAGCTAACAGCCAACAGCTAACGGCTCATTATTCCAGTGTCCTTGCTCCGCTTACCGAAGCAGGCGCCGTTTGATGCAGGTCAAACACCACGATCTCATTGGTGCCTTTTTTCAGCCAGGGAGCCGGGCAATACAGGCGTTTCTGGGGGCCTATCTCCCAATACCTTCCCAGGTTATGGCCATTTATCCATAATACGCCCTTTTTAAGCCCTGAAACGTCAATATAGGTATCTCCAACGCGGGAGAGTTTAAAAGTGCCTTTAAGGAACTGTCCGGGCCTTTCCTGGGCGCCGCCGGTAGCCTTCAGTTCCTGCACATATTGTGCTGTCATCGGGAGGCCGAAAACTTCCCAGTTCATCAGCGTCATGCCGTTCAGCGTTACCCGCTCGGTAATGCCTTTACGGTCTATCAGCTGCTGGGCGAAGTTGATGCGGCCCATTCCTTCTACCAGGATCTCCAGCACAGGATTTTTCACCTCCGTTTTGGGCAGCTCAATACTGTTCTCTCCCAGCCGGCGGTCTATCTTACCAATGTACTGGCCGTTCAGGAAGACGGTGGCATAATCATGCAGCTCCGTTACCTGCAGCCTGCCGCTCTTATGCCCTATAAGGGTGGTGCGGTACAGCATAAAACCATAGTCCTGCCCGTAAGCTTCAAATGGTTTGGGCTGCACGGAAGGCACTCCCTGCGGCAGATGTTCCCATACGCTGGTAAATGGTACCAGCGGGATGGCGGGAATAGTGATGGTGGGGATGGGCGCAGGCATCTTCATGGGCGCTTTGCCTGAATAGGAAGCGATCAGTTTGCGCAGCTCCATATATTTTTGTGTGGCATTACCCTGTTCATTGATGGGGGCATCATAATCATAGCTGGTAAGATCCGGCTCATAGCCCTTTCCGCCGGAATTGGCGCCGGCAGAGAAACCGAAATTGGTGCCGCCGTGGATCACATACAGGTTGAAAGAATAGCGCTTATCCATCAGGAATTTCACTTCCCGGAGGATGCCTGCGGGATCGGGCCTGGCCCATTTCTCGCCCCAATGGGTCAGCCAGCCCGGGTAAGATTCAGCGCTGAAAGCAGGCACATCGGGGTTTTGGCGTTTGGCTGCCGCAAAATCAGCATCAGAGCTGCCGGAATCAAGGCCGATGGCGGCGCTGTCTACCGTACCGGCTTCCAGCATAAAGGCGGTGGGTCCGTCGGCGGTATAGAAAGGCACGTCAATACCGTTCTGCTGCCACAGCTCCTTCAGGCGCTGCAGGTATTGTTTATCGTTACCATAGCTGCCATACTCATTCTCTACCTGTACCATGATGATGGGGCCTCCCTGCGAAACCAGCAGCGGTTTCACCTGTGCGGCCACCGCTGTTACATAACGCTCCACTGCCTCCATATAGCGCGGGTCCATACAACGCACCTTGATATCCGGTGTGCGCAGCAGGTAAGGCGGCAAACCGCCAAACTCCCATTCTGCACATACATAGGGACCGGGACGCAGCAGTACCCACATCCCTTCTTCCTGCGCCAGCTTAATAAATTCAGCGATGTTATGATTGCCGCTGCTGAAATCAAAATGCCCGGGCTCCTGCTCATGGTAGTTCCAGAACACATAGGCGGCTATCGTATTACAACCCATGGCCTTCGCCATCTGGATACGGTGTTTCCAGTACTGGTACGGAATTCGAGCGGGATGCATCTCCCCGCTGATGATCTGGAATGGTTTGCCATCCAGCAAAAAGTCAGACTTCGATAATGCAAAGGTGTGTTTGCGCTGTGCGGACACGGATAGGGTTGTCCAGCAAAGCAGTAAAAGTAAAACTGGTCTCATTGTTCAGATAAAAATTAGCATGGTATAAAGGGCTTCAGCCCCCGTCATGGCTAGGAGGAGCAAAGCCTGGCGCAGCGCGCGGCGAAGCAATCTTTTAACCAGCAAACGCTGATGATTACACTATTGCCTGCCATTTGCCATTTAGGCCCTTCGGGCTCGCAATGACGGCGACTGAAGACCATTTTGCCATTTAAAGAATTGCTTCTTCAAAGAGTTCCTTCGTCGCGCGCTGCGCTAAGCCCTTTCCTAAATATTCCCCTTCTTCAGCTCCTTCACCGCATGATCACAGGCCCTTGCGGTCAGGGCCATATAGGTAATAGACGGATTCTGACACGCAGAAGACGCCATACAGGATCCATCGGTAATAAACACATTCTTCACTGCATGCACCTGGTTCCATCCGTTGAGCACAGAGGTCTTCGGATCTTTACCCATACGTGCGGTACCCATTTCATGGATACAGTGACCGGGAGGCGGCATTTGATCATAGCCGCTCACGTGCTTCAATCCCGCTGCTTCCAGCATTTCCTTTGCACTCTCCAGCATATCTTTCCGCATGGCCAGCTCATTTTCCTTGAACTCGCAGTCGATATCAAGTGTGGGCAGACCGTACTTGTCTTTTTTATTTTTGTTAAGGGTGACCTTATTCCCGTAATAAGGCAGGTGCTCTCCCCAGGAGCCGATGCCCATATCCCAGGGCCCCGGCGCCAGTTGGGATTCCTTGAAGGCAACACCCACGCCGTCTGTTCCGGGAATACCGCGGCCACGGCTTGCGCCGCCCTGGTAGCCAAAACCACGTACATAGTCTTTCTGCCTGGTGGCAGCGCTTACGTTACGGAAACGCGGGATGTAAATGCCGTTGGGACGACGCCCGCTGCTGTAATACTGATCCTCGAAACCTTCATACATCCCCCATGCACCTACACCGAAGTGATGGTCCATCAGGTTATGGCCTACCTGTTCGCTGTCATTGCCAAAACCATTCGGGAAACGGTTGGAGATGGAATTGAGCAGGATAAAGCTGGTGCCCAGTGTAGAACCATTCAGGAAGATCACTTTAGCGTAATAATCCACCGTCTGTAAGGTATGGGCATCCAGCACCCGTACGCCGGTGGCTTTGCCTTTCTGTTCATCGTAGATCACTTCTGTTACAATGCTGTCAGGGCGAAGGGTGAGATTACCCGTGGCAGCGGCCGCAGGCAGCGTAACGCCATTACTGCTGAAATACCCGGTGAAGGGACATCCGCGGGCGCAAAGGTTACGGTATTGGCACTGACGGCCGTTATGCGGTTTGGTGGCATGCGCCACACGGCCAATGGTGATAATACGGTCATGATACTTTTCCCGGATGCGGGCAGCCACATGTTTCTCCAGGCAGTTCATTTCCATGGGAGGCAGGAACTCGCCATCCGGCAGCTGTGGCAGGCCTTCCGCCTGGCCGCTCACGCCAATGAACGATTCAACGTAGGAGTACCAGGGCGCAATATCCCTGTAGCGGATAGGCCAGTCTACCCCGTGACCGTCTTTTGCATTGGCTTCAAAATCGATATCGCTCCAGCGGTATACCTGGCGGCCCCACATAAGGGAACGGCCACCAACCTGGTAGCCGCGCAGCCAGTTAAATGGCTTAATTTCGTTATAGGGGTTTTCCTGGTCGTTCACCCAAAACTGTTGGGTGGCTTCATCAAAAGCGTAGCAACGGCTCTGGATAGGGAAGTTTTCCTTCATTTCATTGGTGAACTGCAGCCGGTGGGCAAACTCCCAGGGCGCCTTCATGGCGGTTTTGTAGTCTTCTACGTGTTTTACATCACGTCCCCTTTCCAATACCAGTGTTTTGAGTCCTTTTTCGCAAAGTTCCTTGGCGGCCCATCCGCCGCTGATCCCCGAACCTACTACGATAGCGTCGTAGGTGTTTTCCTGTTGTGCCTTAATGTTGAGATGCATAGCTTTAAAAGCTGTTAGCTTTTGGCTATTAGCTTTTAGCAGGTTCCTGATATGCGGGTAACGGGCTAAAAGCTAATAGCCAAAAGCTAACAGCTGTATTTTATATATTTCCTTTCTTCAATTCCTTCACCGCGTAATCCGCTGCCCTGGCTGTTAAGGCCATGTAGGTCAGTGAGGGGTTTACGCAGGCGGCAGAGGTCATACAGGCGCCGTCTGTCACGAACACGTTCTTTACTGCATGCATCTGGTTCCAGCCGTTGAGGATGGATGTTTTAGGATCGCGGCCCATACGTGCGGTGCCCATCTCGTGGATGGCCATACCGGGATATGAACCGTTGTCGTAAGTATGGATGTTTTTTGCACCGGCTGCTTCCAGCATTTCGGCGGCATCGTTCATCATGTCCTTCCGCATTTTCATTTCATTCTCCTTGAACTCTGCATCGAATTTCAGTACGGGTTGTCCCCAGGCGTCTTTCACGGAGGTATCCAGTGTTACCACGTTGTCTTCATAAGGCAGGCATTCGCCAAAGCCGCCCAGGCCCATGGTCCAGTTACCGGGTTCTGTCAGCATATCCTTGAAGTCTTTACCTACGCCCATTTCTGCTACGCCGCGTGCCCAGCTGCTGCGGCTGGCGCCTCCCTGGTAGCCGAAGCCGCGCAGGTAATCACGTTTGTCAGAGCCGATGTTGCGGTAACGCGGTACATAGATACCGTTTGCGCGGCGGCCGTAGAAATATTTATCTTCAAATCCTTCCACGGTACCGGAAGCGCCGGTGCGGAAGTGGTGGTCCATCAGGTATTTACCCAGTACGCCGCTGTCATTACCCAAACCATTCGGGAAACGGTTGGAGATAGAGTTCAGCAGCACGAAGGTGGTGCCCAGGGTAGAGCCGTTCACAAAGATGATCTTGGCGTAGTACTCTGTCATTTGTTTGGTGTGGGTATCTATCACCCTTACACCGGTAGCCTTGCCTTTTGCTTCATCATAGATGATGGAGTTCACGATGGAATCCGGTCTTAAGGTCAGGTTGCCGGTGGCTACGGCTGCGGGCAGCGTAGACGACTGGGTACTGAAGTAAGCGCCGAAGGGACAACCGCGGCTGCACAGGTTACGGAACTGGCAGGCGGAACGGCCGGGCAGAGGTTTGGTGATGTTAGCCACACGGCCCATGGTGATCTTACGGCCGCCGAACTTTTCTTCTACCCTTTTCTTCACTTCCTTCTCAACACAGTTCATTTCCATAGCAGGCATGAACTGACCGTCGGGCAGCTGGGGCAGCCCTTCTGCCTGGCCGCTGATACCGGCGAAGCGCTCCACATAATCGTACCAGGGCGCAATATCTTTGTAACGGATCGGCCAGTCAACCGCAATGCCGTCTTTCAGGTTGGCCTCGAAATCAATATCACTCCAGCGGTAAGACTGGCGGCCCCACATGATGGATTTACCACCCACGATATCAGGACGGTACCAGTCAAATCTTTTTACCTCGTTATACGGACTGTCGGAGTCTTTGATCCAGAATTTTTCGTTATGCTCGCTGTAGGGATAGTCGCGTTTCAGCTTAGGGTGTGTTTCCTTCTGCGCTACAGTGATACGGCCCCTGTGCGGAAATTCCCAGGGATCTTTGGTAGCGGTGTCATAATCCTTAACATGTTCCAGTTTCTTGCCGCGATCCAGCATCAACACTTTCAGACCTTTTTCGGTCAGTTCTTTGGCAGCCCAGCCGCCGCTCACACCTGAGCCTATTACAATTGCGTCAAAGGTATTCTGATCCTGCGCTTTTATATTCAGATTCATGGAATTTAATTGATGTCAACTTTAACTGTTAGCTGTTAGCCGCTAGCTAAGTTGAAGGTTACAAATAAAATCAAGATTACAATCTAACATAGGCAATCATTCGCCCCAGCTAATAGCCAATAGCTAGCTTATCATGTTGCCCAGGCCTTATCGCCTTTTTTATAAGGAACGCAGCCTTCGTACTTACCCGGTACGGCTACGTAGCGCAGGGCTTTGGTAGCGCCTGGCTCGGAGGTGAAGTATCCCAGCAGGGTCAGTTCTTTGATATACTGGAAATAGTGGGTAGGATCTTCATTTTGCTTGTTCTCCCTTTTATTGTAAGCCACCCGCTCCTTGTCTATCTCTGTCAGCACGGCTGTTTTCTCTTCCGGACTCAGGTCCACAAATTTTTTCCTGTACTGCTTATCGCTGGCCTCATCTACTTTTTTGAGACCGTCCAGCAGCAGCTGCTGGTCTTTCTGCTCATAGCAATCGCTCATCATGGTTACGATGAATTCCTCTACCTTTGCGGCTTTTGCGCCGGGCGTATCCGTTTCGGGTATAATGGTTTCCGCTATCTCAGCCAGGATGGATTTGGTCTCCGGCGCCTGTAGGGCGTAGTTCTTCGGCGCCGAGCTTTTACAGCCCTCCAGGGCCGCTAACGTGGAAGCAGAAATGGCGCTGCCAAGGAGGATGGCAACGTTCTTAATGGCATCTCTTCTATTCATAATAGTAAATTGATTTGACCTTTCGCCTCAAAATAATAATTAATAATTAAAAATTACGAATTAATAATCACGAAACCTGTGCCTCACAAGACACTGGCATCAAGGTAATTAATAATTAAAAATTAGCAGTTAAAAATTACATGTCCGGTGGCCCACCGGGCACTTGCGGGGGGAAATGAATAAATGACCGGGGATAATTAACAAATAATCCTGGAACCGGTGTCTCTTTTGACATTCGTTCCAGGATTATTTGTTATTAACTGTTAATTACATCACGTATTTGCCCTTGTTGTCTACGAGAACAACTGGCAGGCGGTGGTGTTGCTCGAAATAGTCGTAAGCGCTTTTCAGCTCTACCCAGAATTGCTGGGAGGAGTTGTCGGTGAGGGAAACGCCGCCCAGGTAGTCCATGGAGCGGACATTACCGAATTTGACGGGATAGACGTGCACCGGTATAAAATCCTGTCCGGCGTTCTTGGCGTTTACAGCCAGGATGTATACTTCCTCTATATACTCGTCTGTCAGGGGGATACAGCCAATGGTGAGGCAGCTGCCGTGGATGTAGATGTCGCCGCCCGGCTTTTTCGGATCACTCAGGATCTTGTCAGAATAATTAGGATAGTTCAGCCCCAGTGAAAGATGGTAATTGCTGTTGGGATTGAAGTCGTTGATATAATAAAACCCTTCCGGTACCTGGCGGTCCCCTTCCTTGCGTTTGGGGCCCATTTTACCCGACAGGGTGCACACCCGGTAGGATTTGAACAGGCGGAAAGTATCGTTCACATTATTTTTTACCCATACCTCCAGCTCGCTGTCCAGCTTAAAGGAACGTAAAAAGATATACCTGGCCGGGTAAGTGAGCCCCTTCTTCTCAAACTCCTTTTTCAGGACCTCTTCCTTCTCCCTGAAAGCCATGCCCACCTTGGGGAACAGCTTCTGGTTGTCCAGGAACGATTGCTGGGCCTGTACACCATAAACGCTCAACATCAGCAATACCGCTACTATGATCCGCTTCATATACTTTTTAACAAAATTTTAAGACGTCTGCTATAAACTAGAACAGGTTTATATAAGCCAGTAAAAACAATAACAATGCAAAAATAATATATATAATCATACCAAGTTTACGGTTGGCAAATCGTAAAATATAATGATCATGGCCCTGGTAGATCAGGTAGGCGGTAATCGACTGAAAAATCCCTCCCAGCAGGAACAAGATACCGAATAATGTTTGTGTTCTCATAAAACTAACGTGCTATACTAAAGAATATTGCTTAACGCCCTGTGCCGCCAAAATACAAAAAAGGCTGTCGCAAAGTAGCAACAGCCTGGAGATTTAACTACAACGGAAACAGCATCACAGATCAGATGCGGAACGGATAATTTACAAGTTCCCTCTTAAAGCCTGTTCCCTTTCTATTGATTCGAATAATGCCTTGAAATTGCCTTTACCAAAGGATCTGGCCCCTTTACGCTGGATGATTTCGAAGAACACCGTGGGGCGGTCTTCAATAGGTTTCGTGAAGATCTGCAGCAGGTACCCCTCTTCGTCCCTGTCTACCAGTATGCCCAGCTCACGCAGCGGGCGGATGTCTTCATCAATCTTCCCTACCCTGTCCAGCAGCTCGTCGTAATAAGAGCCGGGCACGGTCAGGAATTCTACGCCTCTTTTCTGCAGTTCGGTCACCGTATGGATAATATCGTTAGTTGCGATAGCAACGTGCTGTACACCGGGGCCGCCGTAAAAATCGAGGTATTCTTCGATCTGTGATTTCTTCTTGCCCTCTGCCGGCTCGTTGATAGGGAATTTAACACGGCCATTGCCGTTGCTCATCACCTTGCTCATCAAAGCAGAATACTCAGTGGAGATATCCTTATCGTCAAAGGAGATCAGGTTGTGAAAGCCCATGGTATTGGCGTAATAGTTCACCCAGGTATTCATTTCATTCCAGCCTACATTGCCTACGCAGTGGTCTACATACTGGAGGCCGGTTTCCGTTGGATTGTACACCGTCTTCCACTCCCTGTAACCGGGCAGAAAGGGGCCTTTGTAGTTTTTGCGTTCCACGAAGATGTGCACGGTATCGCCATAGGTATGGATGCCGCTGCGCACCACTTCGCCGAACTCGTCTTTTTCCACGGCAGGCTCCATATAGGGCTTTGCGCCGCGTTTAACGGTCTCTTCAAAAGCCAGGCGGGCGTCGTCTACCCAGAGGGCCAGCACTTTTACGCCATCGCCATGCTTTTCAATATGGGCAGACATCTCATTACCGGATCTCAGCGGGGTGGTGAGCACAAAACGTAATTTGTTCTGTACCAGTACATAGGAGGCCCGGTCTTTCACGCCGGTCTCGGGTCCGGCGTAAGCGGCGGACTGGAATCCGAAAGCGGTTTTGTAGAAATGGGCGGCCTGTTTGGCGTTGCCTACATAAAATTCAACGTAATCAGTACCATTCAGGGGAAGAAAATCCTGTGCCTGGGCAGGAAGGGCTTTAGCAGTAGCTATATCCATATCTGTAAGCTTTAAATAGATTGTTTTGGTGTATGATCGATGATGTATAATGAAGCAGGATGCAATGGTGTATGACCCATGTTTTACAGGCAGGCGCTGATGCCGGGGGTAATGGAAACCGCAAATATGAAAACAGGAATAACTACCCGCAGGGCAGCAGGGACGCCTTATCAGGCAGCAAACGAATCCATGGCCAGTGTAGCCATCAGGAAGTAGTATTTAATATGGCGCTGGTCAGCGCTGTTATATGTATGCAGGTGTAGCATTGAAATAGTTGCTAATGCAAGTATACGGAAAAAGTTTGATTCGGAGAGGGAAATTTGAAGGGCGGCTGAGGGGTGTGGAGGGAATGGGTCTTCAACGCCGTCATTGCGAGGCCCGAAGGGCCCGGGCGGGGAGCCGGGCCGAAGCAATCTTTTGAAAAAACAATGGTGATTGCGTTTGTTGCTTGCCTTTTGCCGTCTAAAAGATTGCTTCGTCGCGCCTCGCGCGCACACTTGCGCGGCTCATAATAACGGGACAAATGTCCCCCCTACTTCACCGGCTGCACCAGCTCCACTTTATACAACCTTTCATTAATAAAATTGATCTCCTCCGGGCTCAGCTTCACTTCAATCGCCTTTGCATTCTGTATCGCCTGGTTGGCATCCCGCGCGCCTACCAGCGCCACGGTAATACCCGGACGTTCAATGGTCCAGCGGATCACCAGCTGGGCCAGGGTGGCATTCTTGCTTTCCGCCATAGGCCGCAGCTCATCCAGGAAGGCATTGATCCGCGCCAGGTTCTCCGGCTGGTAGAACCTGGTGGTAGGGCGATGATCGCCCGCGCCGAAGTTGTGCCCCGGTTTGATCTTACCCGTCAGGATGCCACGTTGCAGCGGACTGTAAGCAAGGATACCTTTTTTGTTCTCAATACAGTAAGGCACCAGCTCCTGCTCGATACTCCTTTCAACCATGCTGAAGGGCACCTGGTTGGAGGCCAGGCGGATAGTCTGCTCCGCTTCCTTCATCTGTGCCACGTTATAGTTAGACACGCCGGCTTCCCGCACCTTACCCTGCTCCTGTAAACGCAGCACGGCTTCAAAGGTTTCGGAAATAGGCGTGGTTACATCCGGCCAGTGGATCTGCAGCAGGTCGATATAATCAGTGCCAAGTCTCCTGAGACTGTCTTCACATTCCTTGATCACACTATCCCTGCCCGCATATTTGTAGATGTCGATATTCCTGCCGCTGTTGTCCTGGCTCTGAAAGGCCAGGGAACCTTTGGCCAGGTCCCAGCGCATACCAAATTTGGTGAGCACCTGCACCTTATCCCTGGGAATACTTTTCAGGGCTTCGCCTACGATCTCTTCGCTCAGTCCCTGTCCATAGATGGGCGCGGTATCTATTGAAGTGACGCCATGGTCTACCGAAGCCCTGATGGCTTCCAGCGCATCCCTGCGCTCTGCGCCGCCCCACATCCATCCTCCGATGGCCCATGCGCCGAATGTAATAGCCGATACCTGTAAATTACTCTCTCCTAGTTGCCTGTATTCCATATAATTGAATGATTTAATGGTGAAAGGGTCCATAAAACAACGGCACCAAAGATAGTTGTAAATACATGGTTGCAGAAAGCAGGAAAGGTATTTTTTTTGATAGTACTTTTATATTTAATTGAATAGTTGCTTTACATGGAAACTGTATTGGAACAGGTGAAAGATTTTGCGGATAAAGCGCATGGAGAACAGACCCGTAAATATACACCGGATCGTTATATCGTACATCCGCTACGCGTCATGGAGCTCGTGCGGCAACATCATGCAGACATCCCCATGCAGGCGGCTGCCCTGCTGCATGACGTACTGGAGGATACTGATGTGGGCAAAGACGCCATAACAGGTTTCCTGGCCCAGTGGATGCCCCCTCAGCAGGTGAACCGCACCCTGCTGCTGGTAGAAGAGCTGACAGATGTGTATGTAAAAGCGAAGTATCCTCAGTGGAACCGCCGGAAAAGAAAAGCAAAAGAGCTGGAACGTATGGAACGTATCAGCGCCGATGCACAGACCATCAAATATGCCGACATCCTCGACAACGCTACCTGTATCTCTGAACAGGACCCGGACTTTGCCAGGGTATTCCTCGCCGAAGGCAGCGCGCTGCTGAAAAACATGACGAAAGGAAATGCCGCGCTTCGTCAAAAAGCAACCGCCATTGTGCAGGATGCACTGACCCGGTTAAATAGGCGTAAGTAAATATCTGCCCGCTGCAACAACATCATCGCCGGCCTGAATTTTTTTTTCAATTTTGTAAGCGCCTGATGTTCGTGTTATGAAAATCCCTATATTCGTATATACAGTACGTTTTAGCAGACCAGGCACTATACAACATTCCCTCAGAATAGGACACTGCAACACCGGCATTTCGCTATATACTAACAGTAAACCCTTACACCACTATACAGTACCTCTTATAAAGAACATACAAGATTGTCTGTGAAAGCACCATTTTGCGTGCCTGTCATAACCTCCATGCCTCAAATAACCATTTTACTCTTTCACTTTAAACCATAACATCATGTCCTCCACAGTTCAATCTGCGCCCAAAACTGCGCCCCAACCAACCGGTACCGGTTTCCAGTTCCTCACCCCGGCCACCCAGCAGGACTTTCCGGATGATCCCGCAAAACAGGCCGCGTTAAACACCCAATGGAACACTAACGTGAACGGCTTCACGCAACAGGCCATTGTCCGTGATCCCTGGAACCTGACAAATGCTACCGGCATTACCAATTACATCAATCCAGCTGTCACCCCGCTGCCGCCTAACCCGCCGCTGGCCCAGATCCAGTGGAATGCCTTTCCCAATCGTATCAGTTATTATTTTCCACACCTGTCTGTAAACGAGGTATTTTCCCTGGCTGATACGGGTTACCAGCTTGATGGAACCACCAGTTTTCCCGACATCACCAAAAACCCCTGCAGCGGCCTACCGGCGAAGCCTAAACCCTATGGCCCTTACGGCCCCCGCGGATGGCAGGACGAGTATTGCGAATGGGCGGTGACCAGGAACAGCAGCGGGCAAATCACCAGGATTGATTTCACCTGTGAAAACCCCGAGTACTGGAACAGCCTGTGGATGATCTCTCCCGAACGGGTGCTGGAGCTCTATCGCAGCACGTTGAACAAAGACCAGATCCAACTGGAAGACCTGTACCTCTACGGCCCCGAAGGTAATATAGTAACAGACCCTTCTACCGGCAGGCCTGCCTATAACCCGCTGAACAAATGGAACTTCGGCACCGCATCAGACAGCAACGGAGGCGGCGCTATGCACCTTACCGCTACACCGAATACCTTGCAGACAGAAATAGGCGAAGCGGCCGGAACCACTTCTCAGCGCATCAGCGGTAATGACAATGCCAATAAACTGATCTGCTGCGATCAAACCGGGCAGCCACACCGCAACAGCGATCCTAATATTGGCCAGAGTGTAAACAAGCTGGTAGCACTCAATAATGCCGTTACGCTTGCCAACCCACCGGGCCTGTATATCCAGCTGCCCAACTTCAGCGGTTACGCAACACCCGATGGCACGCCTGCCTCCACTTTCTGGACGGTTGTACGCGGACAGGAAACACTGACCGTTGACGGCGTTACCCTGCCAGGCAACTTTATCCTGCATGCTACATTTGAAGTGCCCGCCAGTAAGAACTATACGGTTTCAGATATCACGATAAACGGGGAGCCGATTCAATGGGCCGGGCAGATTGCCAAGACCTTTGATATGCAGATCGTGGCGGCTGCCGTTTCGCAACCAGCGCCCGCTGTGCAGGACTGCTGTAAGAACACCCCGCCTGAAAGCACCTACGCACAACCCTTACAGCTGCTTTACCAGGATATATTTACAGCAATGGCAAATACACCGGTACCCAACCCGGTAAATGAACCCATGGCCCTCATCAGCAACAGCACACTGATCGCACCGCTGGCAGAACAGGGCGCCAGCAACCTGCAGATGGTGCTGCTGGGCGCCACCGTTCAGGCCACGCCCGGTGACCCCGGCAGCTGGCCCGCCGTAACATTCGACGGTAACGACATTACGGCCACCATTACCTCCGTAGACACCATCACATATGCAACACCAGGTAACTCCTATCCTTCCCCCGCAACAGCACTGTTCATCAACGTGAGTATTAACGCAGACGCCCAAACGGGATTAAGGAACGTATACATCACCAACGCCGGTCAGCCGCAACAGGCCGCCTACCCTGCAGCGCTGAATGTGGTGAGTGCCGGTACCATAAAAAAAGGAGGTTACTAATGAGCAGTTTTAAGCAAATTATATCGCTGCGGCGGCCATGGGCCGCTGCAGCCATCCTGGCGCTTTTCATTGCACTGGCATCTGCGGCATTACATAAGCCCGCAGCCAGCCGTACGGCTCCCTTATCCTGCCAATGCAGCGCTCTTACCATTCCATTTGACTCTATTGTGCCCGGCGACTCCCCGCTTTTCGGGTCCCAACCCAATGCAGACTGCTTTGGATGGTGGGAGTTCATTTCCCTTAACTGGCCCACTACGCCTGGCGCAGGTTTTGGCGACAGTACAGACCTGGGGCCGGTACAATGGGAAACCTTCATTACTGCAGAAGAGCTCTATCCGCCCGATGGCGCAGCGCCACCGCCCTGGGGCGGCAGTAACCTGCTGCCCTTATCGGCCAATGTCCTGAAACTGGATAAGCGGCTGGGCACCGTCACCAAGCTGCTGTCTGCCACTTCCAAGTTCAATGCAACAGGCACACAACGGTTTGGCCCGCAGAGCGACCAGGAAGCCGCCCCCGAATTTGGCCCTAACTGGCTGGGCGCACAAAACGGCACCAACATATGGTATGAGATCCGCGAAAACCAGGATATCTACAACTTCGTGGTGAAGAACAAATACTACAACGCCAATAACCAGCTGGCCGCCATCAAAAAAGGAAAGCCGATCGTATTTCCTATGGGCTCCTATCCAAACGGGCCAACCGGGGCGATTGAGCTCAAAGCCGCCTGGATGGAAATAACGGATACGGGTAACCCAAAATGGAACCGTTATAAACGGTCCAATGCCGCCGTAGTTGATCCGGTAACGGGAGCATACCGCTTTACGCAGGTGGCGCTGGTAGGACTGCATATCCTTCACAAAACGGAGAGTCAGCCTACCTGGGTATGGGCTACATTTGAGCATATCGATAATGTACCCGATGGCAGCGGGGCCGGTGATACCGTGGCTTATAATTTCTATAATCCCAACTGCCAGCCCGTAACGGTTACGCCGAAAGACAGCAGCTCACCGGTTACCGTTACCTGTACGCCTAACACCTCGCCTCCTTACTATCTTACCAAAGGCGGGCCTGCTCCCGTACCCATACAGATAACCAGGCTTACCCCGATAGACAATAACGCCCAGGCGGCCAACAGTACCATGCAGGCGGCTATTGCTGCGGCTTACCCGGGTTCTGTATGGCAAAACTACCAGCTGGTAAATGTGATTTGGTCATCCGACCCGGCAGATAATCCCCGGCGGCCGGATACCGTTCCCATATACCTGAGCGGTATGCAGCCTACCATTCCCGTAGCCAATGCCACGCTGGAAAGCTATGCGCAAACCACCACCTGCACCGGTTGCCACCAGTATGCAAGCATCGCGCCCACCCTGCAGGATACAACACCCAACTGGGCCGCCGATTTCAGCTTTGCCATAGGAACCGCCGGTTATCCCGGCAAAACAACAGCGAAGAAAAAGAAGCAATAAATAAAGGGGGCAATAATTGAAAAGGGGCTGACCATCCACTGTGTCAGCCCCTGAAATTTTCCGGCAATATTACTCCGCCCAGCTCATCACGTACTTTGCATCTTCTATCTTCAGCGCCTCCTCCGTGATCTGCAGCGGATGAAAAGTATCTACCATCACCGCCAGTTCCTTTGTCTCCTTAGCGCCAATACTCTTCTCTACCGCGCCGGGATGCGGCCCATGCGGTATGCCGCCCGGGTGCAGGGTGATCATTCCCCTCGTCACATGCTTGCGGCTCATAAAATCGCCATCAACATAATACAGCAGTTCATCGCTGTCTATATTGCTGTGATTATACGGCGCAGGAACAGACTGCGGATGATAGTCGAACAACCTTGGACAAAAAGAACATACCACGAAATTAGTGCCCTCAAAGGTCTGGTGCACCGGCGGTGGCTGATGCACCCGCCCGGTGATCGGCTCAAAATCATGAATAGAGAACGCAAAAGGATATTCGCAGCCATCCCAGCCCACTACATCAAACGGATGATGCGCGTAATGAATGGGGTACATCATCCCCTTTTTTTTGATCCTGATCACAAAATCACCTGCCTGGTCAATGGTTTCCAGGTCCTGCGGCTGGCGGATATCGCGTTCACAGAAGGGCGCATGCTCCATCAGCTGGCCATACTGGCTCAGGTACCGTTTGGGGAAACGGATAGGACTAAACGATTCTACGATGAATAAACGGTTCTCACTGCCGGCGAAAGCTATCTGGTAAATAGTACCCCTGGGGATCACCAGGTAATCCCCATAACCAAAAGGCAGCTGCCCGTATTGCGTATGCAATATACCGCTGCCCTCATGCACAAAGATCAGCTCATCCGCATCGGCATTCTTGTAGAAATAATCCTGCATGCTTTGCTGCGGCGCCGCCAGCGAGATATGACAATCGCTGTTCACCAGCACCGGTTTACGGCTCTCCAGGAAATCTGCTACCGGCTGAACCTGGAAGCCCTGGAAGCTGCGGTGCTTCAGCATCTTCTCTTCTGCGATGCGGGGCGCAACCGGGTAAGGTTCGTCCACTTTTATGATCTCCGTGGGCGGATGACAATGGTACAACAATGAATAATGCGATGAGAACCCTTCCGTAGAGAACAGCTGTTCTGAATACAGGCTGCCATCCGGCTTACGGAACTGGGTATGACGTTTATGGGGAATTTGTCCCAGCCGATGATATTGAGGCATGTTAAAATGTTTTTGATGTATGATAGTATAGAAGAAACGGGCAGCAGCCACGAAGCAGGCCTACCTTGTAGCAGGCATCACCGAATCCATCGCCAGCGTGGCCAGCAGGAAATAGTATTTCCATTTTCGCTTATCGATGTGATATGTAAAGTTGCGGAAGTAAGTCATAACGCCACTCAAATATATCGAAAGTTTGAAAGTTTGAAGATAACCTCCCCGTTTGGGACGCCTTCAAACTTTCAAACCCTCAAACTTTCAAACGTTTCTTTAAATAATTTCAAAACTTTGACAATTCAATTGTTTTTTCGGGATAAAATAACCACTTTTGTTGTGGAAAAGTAAAAAATCCTTAATAGTGCTACTGAAATCCACATATTTCACTTCTGTTTCCCGCTCCTTCTCCGGGGCCGGCATCAGCACTATTACCACTACCACCATTACAACCCCGCTCCGGGGTTAATGTTAACATATCACCCAATGACCACCAGCAACGTGGTAAGTTCCCGGAAGGGAGATCATCTTTTTGTACGCACAAATACGCTTTTACATGCAGGTATTAAAATTCGGAGGTACTTCCATGGGCAGTACCAGGGCCATAGAACAGGTTTGCAATATCATACTCCATCAGAAGCCCCAGGGCCGCTTCGTGATCGTGGCTTCGGCGATGAGCGGCATCACCGATAAGCTGATCCGCTGCGGTCAGCTGGCCGGACAATCGCAGGAACCATACAAGGAGCTACTGGCAGAGATCGAGACCCAACACCTCGACACTATCCGCACCCTCTTCCCTATCACCGCCCAGAGCAGCCTGATAAGCCAGGTAAAGAAAAAACTCAATGCCCTCGAGATCCTTTGCGATGGTATTTTCCAGGTGGGAGAACTGAGCAAACGCTCGCTCGACAAGATCATGAGCTTTGGAGAACTGATGTCATCCTACCTCCTCACAGAAAAGCTGAAACAACTGGGCGCCCCGGCCACCTGGAAAGACAGCCGGGAACTGATCCTGACAGACGCCCACTTTGGCGCCGCCCACGTCAACTTCTTAGCTACCAATCACCAGATAGGCGAATACTTCCAGGAAGAAAAGGCCGACTATGTAGTGATACCGGGCTTTGTGGCGGCTACGCCCGAAGGCGAGACCACTACCCTGGGCCGCGGCGGATCTGACTATACCGCCGCTATCATGGCCGCCGCACTCAACGCGGAAGTGCTGGATATATGGACCGACGTTAGTGGTATGATGACGGCCGACCCGCGCCTCGTATCCCAGGCCATTCCCATTCCCCATATCAGCTACGAAGAAGCCATGGAGCTGTCGCACTTCGGCGCCAAAGTGATCTACCCTCCCACCATCCAACCGGTAATGAATAAACGCATTCCCATCTGGATCAGGAACACCTTTGCCCCGGAAGATTATGGCACCCTGATCCATGTACAGGATGGCCATAACCGCAGCTACCCCGTTACCGGTATTTCCGGTATTCAGCATATTGCCCTGCTTACCCTGGAAGGCAGCGGCATGATCGGTATACCCGGCTTCTCCAAACGCCTCTTTGACGCACTGTTACAGGAACGCATCAACGTGGTCCTCATCACCCAGAGCTCTTCCGAGCACTCCATCACCGTAGGCATACACGAAGCGGATATGCTGAAAGCCAAAACAACGGTAGACAGCGAGTTTGCGCAGGAGATCCAGGAAAAGCAGATAGAACCGCTGCTGGTGGAAAGGGATATGTGCATTGTGGCCGTTGTGGGCGATAAGATGAAGAACCACCACGGCACCAGCGGTAAGCTGTTCGGTGCTCTGGGCCGCAACGGTGTCAACGTTCGCGCCATTGCACAGGGCTCTACCGAAAAGAACATCTCTGCCGTGATCAACCGGGCCGATATCAAGAAAGCCCTCAACGTGATCCACGAAGCCTTCTTTGAAGAACCGCTCAAACAGGTGAACGTTTTCATTGCCGGGGTAGGCAACGTTGGCAGCAAGCTGCTGGAACAGCTGGAGCAGCAGCACAACTACCTGCAACAGGAGCTGGGCCTGCAGATAAGGGTAACCGGCATTGCCAACAGCCGCAAAATGCTGTTCGGCCATGAAAGCATACAGCTTTCCCAATGGCGCGATCAATTACAGGAAAAGGGCGAACCCAGCGACATGTGGGCCTTTGTGCAGAAAATAAAGTCCCTCAACCTGCGCAACAGCGTATTTGTGGATAATACCGCCAGTGCAGATGTAGCAGCCGTATACGGGGAGTTCCTGCAGCACGGTATCTCCGTGGTGACCTGTAACAAGATCGCCTGCTCGTCTGACTATGCGGCCTATAAAAAGCTGAAAGACCTGGCACGCCGCTATAATGCCTCTTTCCTCTTCGAAACCAATGTGGGCGCAGGGCTCCCGGTGATCAACACCCTGAACGACCTGATACGCAGCGGCGATAAGGTGAACAGCATTGCCGCGGTATTATCCGGCAGCCTTAACTATGTATTCAATCACTTTACCGGCGATGCTTCCTTCAGGGATGTGGTGCAGGCCGCACAGGATGAAGGCTATACAGAGCCGGATCCGCGTATAGACCTCAGCGGTACAGACGTGATGCGCAAGATCCTGATACTGGCACGCGAAAGCGGCGCAGTAATGGAGCTGAACGAAATTACCAACCACTCCTTCCTGCCGCCCGCCTGCCTCGAAGCCCCTTCCGTAGCCGGCTTCTATGAGCAGCTGGATGTACATGCAGCGCACTTCAGAGAGCTGCGGCAGCAGGCCGACAAGGAAGGCAAACGGCTGAAGTTCGTGGCCCGCTATGAGAACGGCAAAGCCTCCGTAGGACTGCAATCCGTTGCGCCGGATCATCCTTTCTTCAAGCTGGAAGGCAAGGATAATATCGTACTTTACACTACCAACCGGTATAGCGAGCAACCGCTGATCGTAAGAGGAGCGGGCGCAGGCGCCGATGTAACAGCCTCCGGCATTTTTGCGGACATCATCAGGACGGTACGTTAAACGCTGTACGCATAAAGCATAACGCGAAGCGCTAAACGCTCAGCGCAAAACACAGGCAGCGTGCAGCCTTCAGCGTTCAATATAAAAACAGACAAATGGACTATATAAAAGTATTTGCCCCCGCTACCGTTGCAAATGTAGCCTGCGGCTTTGATGTAGTAGGATTGGCGATGGATGCCCCCGGCGATGAGATGATCATCCGGAAAAGCGAGATCCCCGGTGTGCAGATCAAAGCAGTACACGGCGCACAACTCTCTACCGATGCCGCACAGAATGTGGCGGGTGTGGCCCTGCAGGCATTGCTGCAGAAATATGACAACCCGGAAACAGGTTTTGAGGTAGAGATCTTCAAAAATATTCAGCCCGGCAGCGGTATCGGGTCCAGCGCCGCCAGCTCCGCAGGCGCCGTAGTGGGCGCCAACCACCTGCTGGGACAGCCCTTCACACCCAAACAGCTGGTACGCTTTGCCATGGAAGGGGAAAGACTGGCCAGCGGCGCGGCGCATGCAGACAACGTGGCGCCGGCTATCATGGGGGGCTTTACCCTGGTAAGAAGTTACAAGCCCCTGGACATTACAGGGCTGCACACCCCCGATGATCTGTGGGTGACCGTCATCCACCCCCAGATAGAAGTAAAAACCTCAGACGCCCGTGAAATACTGAAACAGAAAGTGCTGATGACAGACGCCATCCGCCAGTGGGGCAACGTGGGCGCCCTAATAGCGGGCCTCTATCAGCAGAACTATGGCCTGATCAGCCGCGCCCTGGAAGACGTGATCGTGGAGCCCGTACGCGCCATCCTGATCCCCGCCTTTTATGAACTGAAGCTCAAATGCAAGGAAACGGGCGCATTGGGCGGCGGCATCTCCGGTTCCGGGCCTTCCGTGTTCATGCTAAGCAAGGGAGAAGCTACCGCCAGGCAGGTGGCTGCCACCATGGATACAGTGTATGCCCCGCTGGGAGTAGAATATAAAGTACACGTGTCGCCCATCAATAAGGAAGGCGTTAAAATTTTAACACACAACTAAGTATGCAGTATTATAGCTTAAACGATAACAGTCACCGCGTATCTTTTGAACAGGCCGTAGTAGCCGGACTGGCCCCCGATAAGGGGCTGTATTTCCCGGACCATATCCCGGAACTGGAAAAAGATCTGGTGCACTACCTGGAGAACTATGACGATTTTGACATTACCTACAGGGCCATCCAGCCCTTTGTGGGTAAGGAGATCCCTGCCGCCACCCTGCAAAGTATCATACACAACACGCTCTGCTTTCCTTTTCCCCTGCGCCCCGTGGAAAAAGACGTTTATGCCCTGGAACTGTTCCATGGCCCTACCCTGGCCTTTAAAGATGTAGGCGCCCGCTTTATGGCCGGCTGCCTGGGCTATTTCCGCCGTAATGACGAAAGGCCCGTTACCGTACTGGTGGCTACCTCCGGCGATACCGGGGGCGCCGTAGCGGCGGGCTTTCACCACGTACCCGGCGTTCGCGTGGTGATCCTCTATCCCAGCGGGAAAGTGAGCACCCTGCAGGAAAAACAGCTCACCACCCTCGACGGCAATATCAGCGCCCTGGAGATCCAGGGTACATTTGACGACTGCCAGCGGATGGTGAAGACCGCCTTCCTGGACCAGGAGCTGCAGCAGCGCTGCCTGCTGACCTCCGCCAACTCCATTAACGTGGCCCGCTGGCTGCCGCAGATGTTCTACTACCTCCTGGCCTGCAAACAGGTGAAAGTGGAAGGATGGAACCCGGAGATCGTATTCTCGGTACCCAGCGGCAATTTCGGCAATATCTGTGCAGGGATCATGGCCACCGCCATGGGCCTCCCCGTAAAACATTTTGTAGCCAGCACCAATGTGAACGACACCGTGCCGCGCTTTATGAGCAGCGGGCAATATGAACCGCACCCGGCTACCCCTACCCTGTCTAACGCCATGGACGTGGCAGACCCCAGCAATTTTGTGCGCATCCTGCAGCTGTTCTCCAACAGCCTGCCCTCACTGCAGCAGCAGATGTCATCCTACAGCTTTACAGACCAGCAAACCTTGGCGGCCATGGAACAGGTATGGAAAGCCCATGGCTATATGCTGGACCCCCACGGGGCCGTAGGCTACCTGGGTTTGCAGCAATACCTGCAGCAACAGGGCCAACCTGTGAGCGGCATCTTCCTGGAAACCGCCCACCCGGTAAAATTTGCCGATACGGCCCCCCGGGAACTGCAGGCCGCCATCGAGGTGCCGCAAAGGGTAAAAGCCCTGTATGCGCAACCCAAACATGCCGTATTACTACCCAATGATTACCAGGCACTTAAAGAATGGATGATGCGTTTCTAAGCGGATCGCCCTTCATTTACCTCATAGAAAGGCTGGCCAGTATGGCCAGCCTTTCGTGTTTTCAGGCCCTACCTGGTTGAGATTCGTCAATATCCCAGTCGGGCACTCCCCGGAAACGCTCTATGTTCGGCGCTTTCCCGAGGATGTAAGCTATATGTAAGCTGGATATAGTCAGGTTGTAACCAGGATGAAAGCTATCTTATATAGATAGCAGTTATCCCTATGATAACCCGATGGCTGCGAGGATAAACAGACCCTGCAGGAATACGCCCACATCAGACCTGGGGTGTACATCTGCCGGATAAACGGGCATTTATACACGGCAGGATATTAGTTTTATTCCCTATCCTTCTTATTTTCGTGCCTTGTTTAGACTGATCTTATGAAATATCTGCCGCTGTTATTTTTGCTCCTATGCCTTGCCTGTCAGCAAAAGGGTACCCGCCGGGAGGCGGACAAGCCCGGGGACTCTGTGCTGCATAGCGCCCTGCTGTTACCGCTGACAGACTCCATCCGCCAGTTCCCGGACAATGCTAACCTGTACTTCCGGAGGGGACTGCTGCTTTTCAATACCGACCCGGCCCTGGCCCTGAACGATTTTGAGCAGGCAGCCCAGCTTGACCCGAAGGCAACAGACCATTGGGCGGGCGCCGGTGAAGCCGCACTGGTAACAGAGCAGTATGAGAAGGCAGCGGGTCATTTTGAGCAGGCCCTGCACACCCTGCCAGGCAATCCGTACCTGCAATACCGCCTGGCTACGGCCTGGATCGAGAAAGGACATTATAAGCGGGCAGACAGCCTGGCAGCGGTAATGGGGCAGCAAAAGGAGGCTGTTCCCCAGTCCTTTTACCTGAAGGCCCGTATTGCGGAAGACCAGAAAGATACTACCCGGGCCATCGCCCACCTGAAGGCCGCCATCGCAGCAGCGGGTAAGGAAAGCGAGTACAACGCCGTACTCGAGCTGGCAGACCTGCTGCATGCACGCCGTGCAACAGATGCCCCCCAATACTATGAGCTGGCCCTGGAGCTGGACCCTACCAATGCCGATCCGCTCTTTGAACTGGCCAGGTATTATGAAGCACTGGGTAAAACAAAGGAAGCTACTGCCACGTATAAACGCTGTGTGGAAACAGATCCCGGCTATGCCCCGGCATACATTGCCCTGGGTAAACAGGAAACCGCCCGCCGCCAATGGAAAGCAGGGCTCTCCTACTTCAACCTGGCGGCACGGGCGCGGCCCAACGAAGCCGAAGCCTACTACTATCGCGGACAGTGCTATGAGCAGCTGGGTAACCTGGCCGCTGCTGCAGATGATTACAGGAAAGCCATTTCTTTTAAGAGAGATTATACGGCCGCCATCAAGGCTTTGGGGGAAATCTCAAAGTAAAATTCCAAATACCAAATTCCAAAGGCGAAGTAGCGTTTCAATGCCAGATATCAAAATCCAAATTCCAAACAAGGGGGGATGATCATCCTGTGTTGGAATTTGGTATATTGAACCGGAATCTGGTACCCGGTACCTGGATTTTGTAATTTTACTTTGGACCTTGGGGCTTGGAATTCATTTTTTTGGTATTTGGAATTTGGTATTTGAATTTTGGAATTTGGTATTTGAATTTTGATCTTGGCCTTTGGCCTTTAGCTTTACGGTATGGAAAAGAAGCATGTAATAGTAGCGCCGTCTTTGCTGGCGGCTAATTTCCTGGAACTGGCGAAAGAGGTGGATATGGTGAACCGCAGCGAGGCGGAATGGCTGCACCTGGACGTAATGGACGGGCGCTTTGTGCCCAATATCAGTTTTGGCCTTCCCGTTATTTCGCAGGTAACGCGGCGTGCCAGTAAGGTATGTGATGTGCACCTGATGATAGAACACCCTGAACAGTACGCGGAAGCTTTTCAGAAAGCCGGCGCACATATACTCACCGTACATGCGGAAGCCTGTGTGCACCTGCACCGCAACATACAGCAGATAAAATCACTGGGAATGAAAGCCGGCGTGGCGTTAAACCCGCATACGCCCGTACAGATCCTGGAGAACGTGATCCGTGATATAGACGTAGTACTGGTGATGAGTGTGAACCCCGGTTTCGGCGGACAAACATTCATTCCGCAAACCCTTCCCAAGCTGCGCCGGCTGAGGGCACTGATTAATGAGCACCAGGCCCATGCCCTGATAGAAGTAGACGGCGGCATCACTGTAGACAACGCCGCCGGCATCGTGGAAGCCGGTGCGGATGTACTGGTGGCCGGTAACACGGTATTCTCCGCCTCCAACCCGGAGGCCATCATCAAACAACTCCGAAACGTTTGAAGGTTTGAAGAGACCAGCAGCGTTGGGACACAATCAAAAGTTCAGGTAATTAATTTTGCGCCAACTGTAATATAATGTCCCTGGACAATGGTTTGGTCAGATAGCCTTTTACAAAGGAATAGGCGTTTACGCGCTCACGGTCGTTCTCGTCAATAGACGAAGTGAGGACATAGATACTGATATCCCTGGACAGGGAGTTGTAGAACCCGGTATATTCTTCCAGGAAATCCCATCCGTCCATAACGGGCATGTTAAGATCCAGCAGTATAACATCTGGCAGCTCATCGCTGTTCTGGCCATTGTCCCGCAGGTAATTCAGGGCTTCACGGGCGTCCGAAAAAGTTTTCATGGCCTTACTGATCCCCTGTCTGTCTATCATGATCTTGGCAATCTGCTGATGTATCGGATCGTCATCCACGATGAAAATCAAATTGAGCCGGTTCATAGTAGGGGATTGTTCAAACTTAAATGTAAGAATAATTTTCTAGTCCATAGTGCATGGACCATAGTGAGTTACGCGCTCTGCCATGGACCATGAACAATAGACGATCGGCTATCCAACCATCGTCTGAAAATCTCACCCACAACCCCTATCTTTGCCCGCAAAAACAACTACAGATGAAGGTATTGATTCTAATGGGTTCGGAAACCGACAAGCCTGTTATGCAGGAAGCACAGAATTATCTCCAGTATTTCAACATCACTGGCGACATGGTGGTGGCCTCTGCCCACCGTAATCCTGAAAAAGTAAGGGAAGCGGTGACCACCGCACCGCAGAACGGTTATGGCCTGATCATTGCAGCGGCTGGTATGGCGGCGCATCTGCCCGGCGTAGTAGCTGCCTATACACACTTACCCGTATTAGGCGTACCTTTGGAAGGTGGATTACCCGGCGGCATAGATGCCTTATATTCTATTGTGCAAATGCCTTCAGGCATACCTGTTGGGACACTGGCAGTAGGCAAAGCAGGCGCCAGGAATGCAGCAGTACTGGCGGCACGTATACTCGCCCTGGGCAACCCGGCGATAGCAGAAAAGCTGGAAGCTTTTAAGCAGAATGGCTTCCGGATTTAGTAAAGGCTTAACAGCTGATGCTATCCGGTTTGAACAGTAATTATTATATTACAAATCAAACGTAAAAACCGTACTAGAATTTGACAGAATCAATCATCAACCTCGATAGCATCAACCCTATCGAGTTTTTCGGGGTTAATAACGGAAAACTCGATCTGCTCAAAAAGAAATTCCCGCTGCTGAAGATACTTTCCAGGGGCACACAGCTGAAATTATCCGGGGCGCCTGAAGAGGTAGCCACCGCCAAGGATAAGATTGGCCAGATCGTGAAGTACCTGGAACGTAACGGCAACCTCACAGAAGGTTACTTTGAACAGTTGCTGGGCGACGAAGACAGCGTGGACAATTTTACCGAGCGCAACCCGAACGATGTGCTGGTGTTTGGTCCGAATGGCCGTACCGTAAGGGCCCGGACCGCCAACCAGCAGAAAATGGTGGCCCTGGCAGAGAAGAACGACATCGTGTTCGCCATTGGCCCCGCAGGTACAGGTAAAACCTATACAGCGGTAGCGCTGGCAGTACGTGCGCTCAAGAACAAGGCCGTACGTAAGATCATCCTTACCCGCCCCGCGGTGGAAGCCGGCGAAAGCCTGGGTTTCCTGCCCGGCGACCTGAAGGAGAAGATCGATCCATACCTGCGTCCGCTGTACGACGCACTGGACGATATGATACCGGCTGATAAACTCAGCTATTTTATGACCAACCGCGTCATTGAAATTGCGCCGCTCGCGTATATGCGTGGCCGTACACTGGACAACTCTTTCATTATCCTGGATGAGGCCCAGAATGCTACGGACCTGCAGCTGAAAATGTTCCTTACCCGTATCGGGGCCTCTGCCAAAGCGATCATCACCGGAGACCTGACACAGATAGACCTGCCCAAGAACCAGAAATCCGGACTGGAGAAAGCCACCCGGATCCTCCGGAATATTGACGGCATAGGCTACCTGCAGCTGGATGAAGAAGATGTGGTAAGGCACCGCCTGGTGAAGGCCATTATCAAGGCGTACGAAGGAGCAAAGGAAAGAGAGGAACACTAAGGAATGAGCAGTTGGCTGTTAGCTGTTGGCTGTTAGCTTGGCAAGCGGAACTGGTATGCCTGGTATTAATTTATTGGCAAACGGCAGCTGCGGCAAATAGCTAAAAGCCAAAAGCTAACAGCTGATAGCTGGCAACACAAGTGTGGACTTTGTCCACAATTAACACTTCGTTAACAGCGTTTATAGTATGTTCAACGCCTGAAATTTGGGGACGTTGTACAGGGTAGGTTGCATTTGTCGCACATAGCATGCTGCTTTCTTTTGTAGATTTCGACTTTCCCCCTATTTTTGTTAATGATATTTTAATTCAGCAACTGCATGACCAATTATTTGCGAATTCTTACCCTGGCCTTTATAACGGGAATTATGTTGAGCGGTTGTAAAAAACGGGCTACTCCTCAGGAAGTTGCGCTCGAATTTATGCATGCGATACAGGAATCCAATTTTGAACAGGCCAGGGAATACGCCACCAAAGAGTCGCAACAGGTAATACAACTTTACTCCTTCTTTGACGCCCGTCGCAATGACGCTGAGCGTGAAAAGATCAAGAATGCAAAAATAGAGGTGATAGACAGCGAAGAAAATGGCGATAAGGCAACTGTTACCGTGCTTAACTCATCTTCCAAACAGAAAGAAATGCTGCAGCTGGTAAAAGAGCATGGCCAGTGGAAGATCTCCCTAACCTTTGAGAGCATTATCCCGAATTATATACCTCCGGCTTCTTTTGATTCCAGCACCATGATGCCTGCCGATACGTTGATGGCGCCACCCGTCAAATAAATTAAGCGTTAATCAGGAATGAATAATTCCGGAGCGGCGGGTGTTCCGGTTGGGCACAAGTTTTATTTATTATTAATTGTTAACTATTAATTTGATTCCCCTCAGCCCAATGTATGGCCGGGAACAAGTGCCGTTTATCAAGACTTTTAGTTACCGTTTGCCCATTGTAGCCCGCCTGCTTTTCCGCTGGCCATACGTCCCGTTAATGCCTAATTATTAATGCTTAATTATTAATTGAATTTGGAATCTGGATTTAGTGCTTTATTTTTGCCAGCGCTGCCGGAAATGCTTATGGCCAACCATTTATACGTCAACCGCTTGCGGCAGGGTAAACAGTGAAACAATATCGTAGTTATTTTCAATTGGAGAAACAATAAAAGAAAGCAGATTATGACAACAAATCCATGGCATAGTGTTAGTCCCGGATCAGCAGCGCCTCACATTGTAAATGCAATCATCGAAATTCCGAAAGGCTGCCGTGCCAAATACGAGCTGGATAAGGAAAGCGGGCTGCTGAAACTGGACAGGGTGTTATATTCTTCCGTTTATTACCCGGCCAACTATGGCTTTATACCGCGCACTTATTGCGATGATCATGATCCGCTGGATATCCTGATCCTTTCCCAGGTAGACGTAGTGCCCCTGTGCATCATGGAAGCCAAGGTAATAGGCGTTATGCAGATGATAGACAGCGGCGAGGCCGACGATAAGATCATTGCGGTTGCTGCCAATGATATGAGTGTGAACCATATCAACGACATCTCGGAACTGCCTCCCCATTTTATAGCAGAAATGCGCCACTTCTTTGAAGAATACAAGAAGCTGGAGAACAAGACCGTGAAGGTGGAGGAATTCCAGAACAAACAGGTGGCAGAGCGGATCATCGAAGAAAGCATTAAATTGTACGATGAAATGTTCACCAATAAATAATTGCGCATGTCCCTTCCCATTATCCTGGGCTTGATAGCCCTGGGCGTGCTGGCAGGCGTTTTTAGCGGTGTAGTAGGCATCGGGGGCGGTATTATTATAGTACCGGCCCTGGTGTATCTTTTCGGTTTATCGCAACACCAGGCCCAGGGCACCACCCTCGGGCTGCTGATGTTCCCCGTTGGTATCATGGCCGTGCTGCAGTACTACCGGCAGGGCTATATTGATTACCGTTATGTGCTGTTCATAGCCGCCGGCTTCGTGGCGGGCGGATACCTGGGCGGCAGGCTGGCGGTTACCCTGCCCGATCAACTGATCAAAAAGGTGTTTGCGATCCTCATGATCGCCATTGCGATCAAAATACTGTTCTTCGACAAAAACTGAGCGTTTAAAAGTCTGATAGTTTAAAAGTTTGATTGTGCCCCAACGCTTCAGGACAGCTTCAAACGTTCAAACCCTCAAACCTCCAAACTATCAGGTAGTTGGCTCTTAAATTACAAAGCGCGTTTTATGATCCTCAGCTGGTGGGTACGCAGGCCGGTGTCTTTGTTGATGATGCCCTGGTTATCGATGGGGTCTATCCTTACCTTGCCGGATGCATGCATGATCTCATGATCGTTCAGGAGGATGCCTACGTGCGTAATGCGGCCTTCGGCATTATCGAAGTAGGCCAGGTCGCCGGTACGGGCCTCCTGCAGGAAGTCTACCGTCTGTCCCTGGGTGGCCTGCTGGTAAGCATCACGCTGCAGGGGAACCTGGAGCAGTTTGAAAACAGACTGGGTAAAGCCTGAGCAGTCAATTCCGAACACAGAACGGCCACCCCAGAGATAGCCGGTATTCAGGAAGCGGGAGGCGATGCGCATCAGCTGCTGCGGCACATCCCCGCTGGCGGCGGAAGCAAGCGGGAGTATTTCCTCAAACTGTACCGTGGTCTTTCCCCAGCTTGTTTGCTTAGCACCCGGTTCCGCTTTGATCAGGCAACCATAGGGAATGTACATGGGCCAGTTGTTCAGGCTCACGGGCGTAACCCAGTGAGGCGCATAATGGGTGTAAGGCGCATCAAATAACTGCTGGTCAATGGTTTCGAGGTGACTAACGGTGGTCCAGCCCTCATAAGCGTCGTACTGGTTCTTAATTTTCACCCATCCGTCGCTGCCGGTTTCGAGGAGTGTGACGCATTCTCCCCATAACCCCTGGGAAATCATTTCACTACGATGAGACGGCTCCGCACGTATGGGACTCACCGGTACTACGATGATGGCGTATGGCATATTAATTGTAAATAGTATGTTATTATTTTATGGAATAATGCGCAAATAAATGAACCATTTTCGCATTTGTACGTAAATATATATAATAAGGCAATGTACCAACAACTAAGTAATCTTTCCGACAAAGAGTTGATAGCCCGGGCCAGGAAATTAAAGGACCGGGAGGCCGAAGGCGTGCTGCTGGAAAGGTATAGCCACCTGTTGGTAGCCATTTGCCTGCCGGCCCTGAAAAATAACGCCGGCGCCAATGCCCAGACCCTTTTCCCCTCGCTGCTGCAACGCCTGAGCAACGGCCTGAAAACCCAGAGTATCCAGAAAGCCAGTGAGTGGGTGCACCAGACCGCCAGAACTTATTTTGCCCATCCGGATAAGCAGATCCCCTATTACCCTTCCAGGGAAGCGAGAGAACAACTGCATACTGAAAACAGGGTTGAAAAAGCCGCTTCAAATACAATAGAAAAACAAACACTGATCACCCAGATACAACAGGCGCTTGCCGGGCTGAGTACAGACGACCGGTATCTGGTAGAACAATTTTATCTGGAAAATAAAACCTTTGCCGATCTGGCTGCTCAGAAAGGATATACACCCGATAAGGTCCGGCATCTCCTTAAAAAAGCCAAGAGCAGATTGGCGATGCAACTCACGAATCAATCCCATGTCAAATAGTATCAGCTATAATGAACGATTGCTCAAGATCTTTGCCGGTGTGCGTTGTCTCAACAAAGATCAGCTGCCCAGGTACCTGGAAGGCAGGCTGACGGATATTGAGAAACACCTGGTAGAGCAGCACCTGGTAGATTGCGACCTGTGCTTCGATGCCTTACAGATCCTGCATAAGGAAGGTCAGCTGGAAAAGTACGTGCGTCTTTCCAACGGCATCCAGCAATATATCAGGGATAGCATCAAACCCGTTTCACAGCTGCAGAAAATGGAACGTTACGTACGCAAGGCGAAGAAAAGGGAAAGTATGCTGATCTATTTCTGGCTGGTAGCCTTCATTGCAGGCGGTGGCGCCCTGATGTACCTGATGCAGCAGTATAACCGCAATAAACCAGTAATGGCGCGGCCTGCAGCGGTACCGGTAGTACCTGCTGCCGCGATGGCCGCCTCACCGCCCCCCGCAACAGACAGCCAGACCCTGCAAACCAGGCCGGTAACACTGGCCTCATCCACCGGCGCGGTTACAACGCCCCCGGCCACGGTAACGCCACCACCGCCGGCTGCAAATGACAGCGCCAAAACCGCCGCACTTAAAAAAGCCGCGGAAGACAGTCTTGCCCGGAAAGCCGCGGCAGTAGCCGCCGCCAGGGCAGCAGACTCCCTGCGGAAGAAAGCGGCCGCTAAAGACAGTGTGGCCAGGCATACAGTAAAAAAAGATACGCCTGTGATGGCTGCCGCCACTGCTGATAAAACAGAAAAACCTGTAAAACAGGACGATAACAATACTGCCGGCAAAGAGAAAGCGGAAAGCAGCAGCAATGCCAGTAAACCTGCTGCCACCAAGGCTGCCCCCTCCTCTTCCACTGTTGTGGATACAGACGAATACCTGTACCGCGCTGCCATGGTGTACCAGCAACAGGGCAACCTGGATGAAGCTATCTCCCGGTATAAACGCCTCACTGCCAACACGGGGCGGGTGGGAGAAATGGCCCGTTACCAGATGGCCGTTTGCTACCGCAGCAAAGGACAGACAGGTAAAGCCAAACGCATGTTCAAGGAAGTGGTACGCATGGATGGAACAATGAAGCAGGCCGCACAACAGGCACTGGACAACCTCTGACAATAAGCGTTTGACACAAAGATGCTATGCCCGCTGCCACCGCTTAATTATGGAATTTAATAGCTTTGTTCATCTTATTGATAAGCATTCTTACTTAACCTGTGAATAACAACCTGCCACTAACTGACGAAGATCTATTACGGCGCTACAAGACAGACGGGAATAGTGACTGGATCGGCATCCTGTTTGACCGTTATGCTGTACTGCTGCTGGGTATGTGCATGAAATACCTGAAGAATGAAGAGGACGCCAGGGACAGCGTACAGCAAGTGTTCCTCAAAGTACTTTCAGAGATCAATAAACATGAAATTCAGTTCTTCCGGGCCTGGATCTACCAGGTAGCCAAAAACCACTGCCTGATGCAGCTGCGTCAGAAACATACCCGCTACCAGGAGGAAATAACGGATAAGCATATGCCAGGCACAGCGGCGCAGGAAGACACTGCAGGCTTTGTGGAAAAAGACCAGCAGCTGGAAAATATGGAACATGCGCTGGAACTGCTGAATAAGGAACAACGGACCTGTGTGGAGCTCTTTTACCTGTCAAAAAAATCTTACCAGCAGATATCCGAACAAACGGGGTACAGCATGCTGCAGGTCAAAAGCTATATACAGAACGGAAAACGAAACCTGAAACATTTGCTGGAAAAGCAGCCAACCCATAAACGATAATTTGCAATACAGTGAAAGCGGATCTTAATGACATATTTGTAAGTACCAGGAAATGCCCCGGACAGCAACAGCTGCTGGACTATATACAGGGCAGGCTCAGCCCGGGAGAGCAGCATGAAGTAGAGAAACATGTGACGGATTGTGAACTGTGCAGCGACGCACTGGAAGGACTGACCGCCATCGAGCAGAAGGAACGTATCCCCATCTGGGTGAGGGAGATGAAATGGAACATCCTGCGTAAACTGCGCAAAAAAACCAGGCGCAGAAGACCGGCAGACTATTATATACAGCTGGTACTGATCGTGCTGGCAGTGCTGTTCTTACTGCTGGCAGGATTCTGGACGATGTATTTCGTTATCAAATAGTCGGGTTTGAGGTTTGAGGTTCGTTAGAAGTCGGAAGTTCAGCTAAGTGTTCCGGCTAAGTCACTCGTCTTCAGCCTGCAACCTTTAACAAACCTCCAACCTCAAACTTAATAAAGCGTTTTGTCCCCTTTTTCTTTCCAGTCTTTGAAGACCTGCAGCGCGCCGGTGTCGGGAAAAGAGATAAAGGGGATCTTTTTATCGCTGTGGGGCACCGCTATTTCCCTGTAAATGAAGGAATCATCGAAATCAATAGCTGCCGCATCATCTTTGGTGTTGGCAAAATAGACCCGCAGGGGCCTTGCCCAGTAGATAGCGCCCAGGCACATGGGGCAGGGTTCGCAGGAGGTAAAGATCTCACAATCATGTAACTGGAAAGTGCCCAGCTTTTTGCAGGCCTCACGGATGGCCACCACTTCTGCATGCGCGGTGGGATCATTAAGCAGCAACACCTGGTTCCAGCCGCTGCCTACCACCTCCTCCCCTCTTACTACAATGGAACCAAAAGGGCCGCCATCGCCGTTTTCCATTCCCTTCCTGGATAAGTCCACCGCCATCTGCATAAACCGTTTTTCTCTTTCACCTATCATAAATGATCTGTTTAATCCAAATTTAAATAAAAAACCCGGGCGATGAATCGCCCGGGTGTTACCTGTAACTGTATATCGTTAACTTTCTATGCAATCGTTTAATGATGGCCGTTACCATTGTTCCTGATCACCACTACTCCGTCAAACACATCTATCAGTACCGGCTTTGTTTTATCAATCTCGCCTGACAATATCTTCTTGCTCAGCAGGTTCACGATCTCTTTCTGGACCAGGCGTTTCAGCGGGCGTGCGCCAAACTGCGGGTCATAGCCCTGTACCGCCAGGTATTCCAGCGCATAATCAGAGAACTGCAGGTTAAGGCCACTGTTGCGGGCTACCAGCTCTTTCAGCTGTTCCAGCTGGATGTTGATGATGCCCTTGATCTCCTGGCGCATCAGCGGCTGGAACATGATCACTTCATCCACCCTGTTGAGGAACTCGGGCCGTATGGTTTGTTTCAGCAGGTTAAGCACTTCTTCACGGGTGCTGTCTACAATGTCTTCCCTGTTCTTCTCATTGATATTCTCGAAGTTCTCCTGTATGATATGGCTGCCCATATTGCTGGTCATGATGATGATGGTGTTCTTGAAGTTCACCACACGGCCTTTGTTATCGGTAAGGCGTCCATCATCCAGCACCTGCAGTAGTATGTTGAAAGTATCCGGGTGTGCTTTCTCTATTTCGTCCAGCAGCACTACAGAGTAAGGCTTGCGCCGTACGGCCTCTGTGAGCTGGCCGCCTTCTTCGTAACCTACATAACCCGGAGGCGCGCCCACCAGGCGGCTTACGGCGTGTTTCTCCTGGTATTCGCTCATGTCTATGCGGGTCATCATCCTTTCATCGTCGAACAGGTATTCTGCCAGGGCTTTGGCCAATTCTGTCTTACCAACGCCGGTTGTTCCGAGGAAAATGAAAGAGCCGATGGGGCGCTTCGGGTCCTGCAGTCCTGCGCGGCTGCGGCGGATAGCATCTGCCACGGCGATGATCGCTTCTTCCTGTCCTACTACGCGTTTGTGCAGTTCATCTTCCAGGTGTATCAGCTTATCTCGTTCGCTCTGCATCATGCGGGTTACCGGTATGCCGGTGGCCTTGGCTACGCTTTCGGCAATATCTTCTGCATCTACTTCTTCTTTCAGGAGGCGTTTGTGGTTATCAGACAGCTGGTTGAGCTCTTCTGTAGATCTGGCCACCTGTTGTTCCTGTTCCTTGATCTTGCCGTAGCGGATCTCCGCCACCTTACCATAGTCGCCATTACGTTCTGCCTGTTCGGCTTCCTGTTTCAGGTCTTCAATGGCGGCTTTCGCATTCTGTATCTTGTCTACTATCTCTTTCTCCTGCTGCCATTTAGCCTTGAAGGTGTTGCGTTCTTCACTCAGCCGGGCGATTTCCGCGTTCAGCTCTGCCAGTTTGGTTTCATCATTTTCCCGTTTGATGGCTTCCCGTTCTATTTCCAGCTGGCGGATCCTTCTTTCAAGTTCATCCAGTTCTTCGGGCATGGAGTTCATTTCCAGGCGCAGCTTGGCTGCACTTTCATCGATAAGGTCTATGGCCTTATCGGGCAGGAAGCGGTCGGTGATATAGCGGTGCGACAGCTCTACTGCGGCGATGATGGCTTCGTCCTTTATACGTACATGGTGGTGGCTTTCGTAGCGTTCTTTCAGCCCTCTCAGTATTGAGATGGCGTCTTCCACGCTGGGCTCGTCCACGAATACACGCTGGAAGCGGCGTTCCAGGGCTTTATCTTTTTCAAAATATTTCTGGTATTCTGTGAGCGTGGTAGCGCCGATGGCACGCAGTTCACCGCGGGCCAGGGCGGGTTTCAGGATGTTGGCGGCATCCATGGCGCCTTCCATCGCACCGGCGCCTATCAGGGTATGTATCTCATCGATGAACAGGATGATCTGTCCTTCGCTTTCAGATACTTCCTTCACGACCGATTTCAGTCTTTCTTCAAACTCACCGCGATACTTGGCGCCGGCCATCAGTGCGCCCATATCCAGGGCATAAATGATCTTGCTGCGCAGGTTATCGGGCACGTCGCCATTGATGATACGGTGGGCCAGTCCTTCCACGATCGCTGTCTTACCCACCCCCGGTTCACCCACCAGGATGGGATTGTTCTTGGAGCGGCGGGAAAGGATGTGGAGGGTTCTCCTGATCTCTTCATCGCGGCCTATTACGGGGTCCAGCTTACCCGCCCTCGCCAGCTCGTTGAGGTTCTTGGCATATTTCTGTAAGGCGTTGTACTGGGTGTCTGCTGTCTGGGAATTAACGGTATTGCCTTTACGCAGGTCGCGGATGGCGGCTTTCAGGCCTTTCTCCGTTAAGCCGGCGTCTTTCAGCAGCTTGGCGGTATCGTCATTGCCGCCCAGGATGCCGAGCAGCAGGTGTTCCACGCTCACAAACTCGTCTTTGAATTCCTGGATGGAAGCGCCGGCGCGCAGCAGGGCGTTGTTGCCCTCGCGGCTCAGGGTTTGTCCGGGTTCTGTGCCGCCGGATACCCTGGGGTACCTGTTCAGCTGTTCATCCAGCTTGCCTGAGATAAAGCCCACATTCACATCATTCTTCTTCAGCAGGTATTCTATAGCGTTATCGTCATCATCCAGCAAAGCCTTCAGGAGGTGCCCTGTTTCAATGGCCTGGTGCTGGTTGTTGAACGCCAGCTGCTGGGCCTTTTGCAAGGTCTCCTGAGATTTGATGGTAAAATTGTTGAGATTCATTATTATAAAGTTTTCTCCTCTTAAAGTTTGAAGTTTAAAGTTTGAGGTTTGAGGTTCGTTAGAAGATGGAGGTTGGGTTTTGTGGCCAGGCTGTTGTTTATGTACCTGGAATATTTGTGTATCTGCAACCTCCGGCGAACGTCAAATGTCAAACAGCAAACTTTCCATCTTGTTAACAAAAGGCGATCCAAGCTTGTTTTGCCGTTATTTTGACAGGTTTAAGTGAAACATCCTGCTCTTTTTTCAGTTTTATAAGCGCCTGACTGTTAATTTTTCAGGAAAAGTATTTTAAACAAATCGGGGGGAGAGATGTTAGAAAGTTAGCGGTTAGCTATTGGCTTGGTCAATTAATACTGGCGGCCAGCCGGCAGTTAAAGGCAAAGGAACAATTGGGGGGTTATCAGCTAATAGCTTATTCTTTCATCTCTAAATCAGCACCAGATGTCTTTCGATCTACTAAACACCATTAAGGGGCTTTTTACCGGTGATGTTATTTCCCAGGCTGCGGCGCGGCTGGGTGAGAGCGAGCAGGGGGTTCAGAAAGCGGTGAACAGTATAATACCGACCATATTAACGGGCCTTTTACATAAAGCGGGGCCGCAGGGCGATGCGGATGGCGCCCTGAACATTGCAAGGGATGCCGTTGGCGCCAATGCAACCACTGCCATTATCAGTTCACTGCAGAGCGGATCAGACAGCTGGGTGAGCCGGGGGATGGAATGGCTGCAAAGCCTGTTTGGCAGTAAAGTAAGTACAGTGGTGGGCGCGGTGGCCACGTACGCCGGTATTAAAGCTGCATCCGCCAATGCGCTGCTCAATGCCGCCACACCGGCCGCGCTGGGGGTAACGGGCGAATATGCCGCGGAAGAGAACCTGAGTGGCCCGGGGTTCCTGGCCTACCTGAACAGCCAGAAAGATAATATCCTGGGGGCGGTGCCTTCGGGCTTCAACCTGGCCGGATTACTGGGACTCGGCAGCCTGTCTGAGCTGGGTAAGCGCTTGTCTGGCGCAACGGGCGGACTGAGCGCCAGAACTGCCGACATCGGTGAAACGGCCACCCGTACTGCGGGCAACCGCTGGATCTGGTCGCTGCTGCTGATACTGGTTGCCATCATCCTGCTATGGTACCTGGCCAGGGGCTGTGGCGGCGGCAGCACCACCGAATCTGTCAGCGATACGGTGGCTACAGACAACCTGATAGACACGGCCATAGCACAGGTGGCTACCCCTGCGCCCAGCCGGGAAAGCGTGCAGGTAACGCTGCCGGATGGTGTAACGCTGAACGCCTATAAGGGAGGCATTGAAGATCAGCTGGTGGCCTTTCTGAAAGACGACAGCCGGCAGGCGGGAAAAGATGTGTGGTTTGACTTTGACAACCTGAATTTCAAGACGGGCAGCGCCGAATTAACGGAGGACAGCCGGCAGCAGGTACAGCATATTGCGGCCATCCTGAAGGCGTTTCCTACTTCCAGGATAAAAATTGGCGGGTATACCGACCGCTCCGGCGACAGCCTGGCTAACAAGCAATTATCGCAGGCCCGGGCAGATACCGTGCTGGCCTCACTGAAAAACCTTGGTACCGCCAGCCGCCAGCTGGAGGGAGCAGAAGGCTACGGCTCCCAATTTGCAAAAGCCGATGCTACGGCACCTGACGAGGAAAGGAGGAAGGACCGCCGTATCTCCGTAAGTGTACGGAAGAAATGATAACTTTACGAAAAAAAGAATGGGCGCGTCCAAACTCCCTAAGAAGATACTGGCAAGGCAGCAGGAGATCACTGCTGCCTTCCTCCTGCATGTAGATCAGCACCTGGATGACATCCTCAGCGGAAAAGCGGCAGATATGTTCGAGATCAGGGATTTTGCCGCCCTGCAATTCATACATCCCACCCATTTGAGCAATACCATTAAGCTCAGCACCGGTAAGTCGCCCTGCGATTTTATGGAAGCCAGGATCATGGATATCAGCCGCGCCATGCTCCGGGATACCCGACAGCCCGTGGCGGAGATAGCGGCCAGGCTTACTTTTGACCCTTCCAACTTCACCAAGTTCTTCAAACGTTTTGAGGGGATGACCCCCAAACAGTACCGGGAGCAGTGGCTGCAGCAGGCCCATAGCCCGGTTAAAAAAACGGAAACAGTCACCATTTAATCTGAAGTAGTCACCATAATTCTGCCGGCGCCCTGTCGCAATTTTGTGCCATCACTTTTAAACATTACAATTTATGGCAGCAAGGAACAAAATTGCACTGGTAACCGGCGGCAGCCGCGGATTAGGAAAAGATGCGGCGCTGCGTATCGCAGAAAAAGGATTTGACGTGATCATTGCTTACCGCGGCAAGCGGCAGGAAGCGGAGGACGTGGCCGCTACCATCAGCGGAATGGGCAGGCAGTCTGCCGTAGTACAGCTGGACGTAGCAGACATCGCATCATTTGACGGCTTTATTGCACAGCTATCACAGTTGTTACAGGATAAATGGGGAACCGGCCAGTTTGATTTCCTGGTGAACAATGCAGGTATTAACCGCCCGTCTTTAATTCCCCAGACGGAAGAAGCAGCATTCGATGAACTGCTGAATGTACACTTCAAGGGCGTCTATTTTCTCACCCAGAAAGCTTTACCGTTGCTGGCGGACAATGGCCGCATCATTAACCTGTCTACCGGGCTGGCGCGCTTTGTTACCCCCGGATTTGCGGCCTATGCTGCTATGAAAGGCGCTATCGAGGTATTTACAAGATACCTGGCCAAAGAGCTGGGCAGCAGGGGTATTACAGCCAATGTGGTAGCGCCCGGGATCATCAAGACAGACTTCACCAGGGAAACATTTGATTCGCACGAAGGCTTTGAAGATATGATAGCAGGCGCCATTGCACTGGGACGTGCAGGTGTGCCGGAAGATATAGGCGGGGTGATCGCTTTCCTGTGTACGGAAGATGCGCGCTGGATCACCGCGCAGCGAATTGAGGTATCCGGGGGAATGTTGCTGTAAACAGTCCATAGTCCATAGTATGTCCGGCGGCTGCTTTTGCCCTGACATACTATGGACCATGACCATGGACTACTCACGCTTCACCAGCACTACCCTGCAACGGTCTGCTTTATAGATGTCATCGTAGAACTTCTCCAGTTCTGCGAAGCTATCGGGGAGATAGTCGCCGCCGTTGTGCTGTGTGATACGTATATAGGTAACCGTATTATCTTTTACCGTGATGGAAGATGTGTAGGTGCCAAAACGCGTGCGCAGTGTTGTTCCTTTAGGGATGGACTCCGGCACATAGCCGGCGGGCAGGGCGATGTTCACCGTATCTTCATCCTTAAAGGCAAAAGGCAGATGGATAACGGAACGGCGATCTGTTTCCGTGGTGATGCGCGACCTGGATTTAGCCAGTACATTGGGCTCCAGGAACATGCGTTTGCCACTGGTGCTGGCGTAATTGCGGGCGGTCAGCGAAAGCTGTTCCCGAATAGCGGGCATGGCGCCTTCTTCAACTTTGTAATCGTAATGCGCTACATCATAGCTGGGCAGGGACAGAGAGGTGCGTATCCATTCCGTAATCTTTTCTTTTGACTGCCGGTGGAAACGTTCCTGCAGGTCATCCTGCTGTTCGCAGGTAGAACGCGTACTGATCGTCGCCTGCAGGTTGCCATCCGGGTGCAGCTGTGCATCAATACGGCGCAGCTGCAGGTTCTGTTCTGCCTTGTAAACGGGCGTCCGCACCAGCTTGCCGCCTTGTTCGGTTACCAGCAGTACGGGCCTGTTGGAGGTAAAGCCACTGAGATAGCCGGGCTGAATATACTGACTTGTACACTCCAGCCAGGTGGTGTCTTTACCCAGTGGCACGCAGAGAATAACGTGATTGAACTGGTTGCTGGAGAAGGTTTCATCGAAGTCGTTTTCACCCGGTCCTGCATGTACCAGGGTATAGTGAGACCGGATACCGGCTTCTTTCAGCAGCGCCTGCATATAATTGGAAAGCGCCTTACAGTCGCCATAACCTTTAGCTGCCACAGTGGCCGCGTCAAAAGTCTGCCAGCCGCCAATACCCAGCTGTATACTGATATAACGGGTGGTCTGCTGCAGGTAACGATACAGCGCGCTGATCTTTTCAGCAGGGCTGCTGAGGTTATCTGTCAGCTGGTGTACGGTTTGTTTTACCGTTTCCGGCAGCTGGTCCCGCCCCTCATTCAGGGCATAGAAAAACCGGCCGAAATCTTCCCAGGTATTGAGTTTACCCTTATAGTTATCCATTTCTACCTCGCTGGGCGAGAACCTGATGAAGGTGGTCCTGCGCCACAATGCAGGAGCAAACACCTGTGCGGGAGCCACTTTCATGTTTTTTGCCTCCCAGGTATAGGTGCGCATATCCTTTTCTTCGCTTACCTGCGGATTACCGGCAAAATTGTAGGCCTGGTAGCGAAGCTGATAGTCTTTCGGCACCGTCACTACCATCCGGCTTTGCTCTACGGCCATGCTGCTGGCAGAGCGGGGCAGCCAGTATGGGAACAGGAAAGTATTGTTATAACGCGTCTCTATTTCGTACTCTACCGTATAAGGGTACACGTTATAGTTAAAATTGTGCCGTTTTACGCGGTCGTCTGTGGCGAAGGTACCGCCACTGCTGAAGCTTTCGTCTGAAATGTCGGATTGTTTCAGCTTCTTTACCATTTTGCCGGCGGCATCATACAATACGCCCCTGATGGAACGTATTTCTGTCAGTTTGCTGTAGCCGGCTGTGAGCGCGGCGTCATCATCACCATTCGGATCCAGTACGGTGATCACGTAATGTTCCGTAAGCCGGGTTTCATGCGTGGATACCAACCTGAAACTGATCTCCTCCCAGCGCTTAACGCTATGGGCTTTTTCTTTCAGTTCGGCGGGTATCATTAATGCGGGGTATACAGGATCTCCTGCGAATGCTGACCCCGAAAGCATCAACAGGCATAAGACGTTTAAAAGTCTGTACATTGTATAGTTACTTTTTCTTTTTGAGTACGATCTGTTCACCCTGCTTCTTCACAATCATATCAAAAAAGTCGCGCAGCGTAGCATATTCTTCCGGCGGGAATGTGGCTTTGTTCAGTTTGATACGGGAGCGGAACTGGATGATATTGCCCGTTCTGGCGATGACATACTGGAAGACGCCTTCGTCTTCATTGAATTTCACCAGGGTAGATTTGGGCAGTTCCTCCACATCATAACCTGCGGGCAGCTCCATGTTGAGCGTATATATTTCATCCATCGCGCTGTACATCTCCACAGGATATTTACGGTCAAGGGATTTAAAGGGATTGTTCCGGGTTGCTTCGCTGAACATAGGATTGAGGTAGATCATATCCTCATCGTTTGTCTCGTATTCAAATTCGTATTTCACCATTACAGGCGTTTCCAGGCTGTCCAGGTCTTCAATGTCAGGATTGCTGATCTTTGCAAATACTTTGTCGAGCGACTTAAAATATTCTTCTTTTCCTTTCTCCTTCACCTGGCTGCGGAGCGCATAAGATTCAAAGTAGGTGGGCCGCTGCTGGAAAGCTCCTTTGAGCTTACCATCTTCCGTGCGCAGGATGATGGAGGTCAGCTTCTGCTCCAGGAGAGAGTCTGCATCAAACTGCACTGCGGTCACCTCTTCATCCAGGATACGTGCATGACCGTTATAGCAGGACACATGCAGCTTATCAAAGCCCAGCGGATAGGACGCATCCAGGAAATGGGTTTTGTCGCCAATGCTCACTTCTGCGATGGTATAATTGAAGCGGTTGATCATCGGGTACAGGGGGTTGGCAAAACCATGGCTGCGGGTACTGAGGATCACCGGGTAGGCATTCAGTCCGGCTTTGCGCAGCATCGCCACCAGTACCATATTGATCTCCGACACATTACCACTCTTGCTGTTGAACACCGTTTTCAGCGGTTTATCCATGGCAAGGCTGGAATGGTCGGTACAGGTATAATTGTTACGCACGTAGTAATATATTCTCCTGGCCTTTTCTTCATCAGATGTGGCGCCGGCGGTAACCATGGTTACTTCGTCTCCCATAAAGCCGTTGTTCTTGCCCAGCGCAATGCCGTATGATTCATCTTTCATCAGCAGCTCACGCAGCTTGGGCCAGGTGGTCATCACCTCTTCCACTGCCTGGCCGGGATATTTACGGGCAGAGAGCTGGAACTCAATACGGCTGATGTGATTGGATATACTGGTGGTAAAATTTTCTTCCTTCAGGGCAGGCACGTTCTTAGCCACCCAGCGGTACATACTTACATTGGCGCCTACAGAATAGCTGTCTGTCTGCCCTGTTTTACTGCCGTAACTACTTTCCCTGTCAAAGCGGAAAGCAAAGGTTTTGCGTACATCTTCCCGCGTTTTGGATTCGAACGGATGATAGCCCTGTGCAATAAAGATGAAATCAAAGAACTCGGGGATCCCTACTGTATATTCGCTCCAGAGGCAGGGATATTCTCCCTGGAAATTCCAGGCGCGCAGGTAGCTGGTGGAGGGAGAATAAATGGTATAGGAATACTCAATGATAGCGCCTTCCTTCACAGCAGGAAGCGTGAATTTCTTTCTTATGAAATCCTCGTCCAGCTTCTCTGTAAAAACACTTTTGCTATCCATGGCTGTTTCTACCACCTTTCCGTTCTCCAGGTTGTAGGTAGCTGCCTTCAGGTTAGACACCTTGTCTTCACTGTTATAGCTGAACTTTCGCAGGTACAGTTCTTCCGTGGCGGCATCGTAGCCTGCTTTGTCCAGTATCTTCACGCGGCGGTGGCGTTTGAATACCAGCCTGAAATGGTCTTTCTCTGCTTCAAATTCAGAAGAGCCGATATCTGCAAGTATGACCGCGTGTGCGCCGGTGTCCAGATCATAACTGGTTTTCTGAAAATCTTCGGGGGATATTTTTCCGAATCTGATCTTGTTTTTCTCCTGTGCTGTGCCCAAAACAGTTAACAAACAGCTGGCCAGGATCATGACCTTGGTTTTAAATTGCATATATAGGGATAATGATGACAGAATATCCGGGGGCGAAACTATGTTTTTTCTCTCAACCGGGGAATGACACGAAATAGTCACATGATTCGTAACTTGCGGCCGGAATGACGCCTACGGAAAAACATACCGCCTTTATCAAGCAGGCAGCCGGTGCCCTAAGATTTGACCATTGCGGCATTGCCCGCGCCGTGCAGCTGGACGATGATGCCCGGCGGCTGGAGCAGTGGCTGCACAAGGGTATGCACGGCACCATGCGGTATATGGAAAACTATTTTGATAAGCGTATTGACCCCCGTAAGCTGGTAGACAATGCACAGTCTGTGATCACCCTGCTGTTGAACTACTATCCCGCTGAACAACAGCGGCCGGATGCACCGAAGATCGCCAAGTATGCTTACGGGCAGGACTATCACGAGGTGATCCGTTCCAAACTTAATACCCTGCTGCTGCAGATAAAGGAAAACATCGGCGAAGTGAACGGGCGCGGTTTTGTAGACTCTGCCCCGGTACTGGAGCGCAGCTGGGCGCAACGCAGCGGACTGGGATGGATAGGTAAGAACGGTAACCTGATACACAAGCAGGCGGGCTCTTTCTTTTTTATTGCTACACTGATCACTGATCTGCCACTGGAATATGATTCACCTGCAGGCGATTATTGCGGCAGCTGTACCCGCTGCCTGGATGCCTGCCCTACCGGGGCGCTGGTAGAACCGGGCGTGGTTGACGGCAGCCGTTGCATTTCCTATTATACCATTGAGCTGAAAGAAATGCTGATACCGGAAAACATGCAGGGGAAGTTTGAACAATGGATGTTTGGTTGTGATATCTGCCAGGATGTATGTCCCTGGAACCGTTTTTCAAAGCCGCATTCCACCGTGGAATTTACGCCGGTGCCTGAGATACTGAACTTCAGCACGGCCGACTGGGAGGCGCTTACAGCCGATGCTTTCCGGGAAATTTTCCGCCATTCACCGCTTAAAAGATCGAAGTTCAGCGGCATTCAGCGCAATTTGAAGTTTATAGGTTAATATGCTACATTTGTGTAAGATGACACAGCCACAACTGTCACAATCCCACTTCTCATCATCTGTAAAATCAGACATTGTATCGAAATATATTCTGCTAAGATCTTATGGACCTGAGTGCCATAACGTGGAATTTTAGCATTAAAAAGGCCGAATTCCTTCGGCCTTTCACTTTACGGTGCTTTTGCGTACATTGTATATCCGATGTTCAAATATCCACGCTGACTATGGAGATAAAAGTTTTGACTGCCCCGGGCTTGGGCAGTTCAGGTCCATCACACTGGCAAACCATCTGGGAGCAGGAACCCGGCATTTTACGAATAGAACAGCAGAACTGGGATGCACCTGTATGTGCAGACTGGGTGGCTGCCATTGAAGCGGCTATTGCCAAAGCAGGGCCGCAGGTAGTAGTGGTGGCCCATAGCCTGGCCTGTATAGCACTGGTACACTGGGCGGCACAAACCAAACAGCCTATCAGGGGCGCACTGCTGGTAGCGCCTGCAGATGCGGAACGTCCTTCTTTCCCTGCCGGGGCAAAAGGCTTCTCTCCTATTCCTTTACAGGCACTTCCTTTTAAAAGTATTGTAGTAGGCAGCACCAATGATAGTTATACTACCATGGAGCGGACAAAGTTCTTTGCCCAGGCCTGGGGCAGCCGCTTTGTGAACACAGGCCCCAGGGGCCATATCAATGCAGACTCCGGGTTGGGAGAATGGCCGGAAGGTAAAAAATTGTTAAAAGAACTGCTGCATGACTGGCACACGCTCTGAACATATGGATATCTTAGTAAATTCTTGTACTTTTGCAGGATCGGAGGCTTTTGCAGCTAAAATAACATTACCATGGACACAAAGAAAGTAGAGAGGATATCCAAAGCCCTGGCAGACCCAAACCGCTTACTGATACTCAAAGAATTGAGAAAGACCCAGGATTGTTTATACTGTTCCGAAGTGTACGAATTCATTGATCTCACACAGCCATCCATCTCCCATCATCTTAAGCAACTCACTGACGCAGAGCTGATTATTTCAGTAAAGGAAGGACGACAGGTGAAGTATAGACTCAACAGCAAAATGCTGGACCAGTACGTTGAATTTTTGCAGGCTTTAAAAAGCTGACAGTTTTTTTACATAGTACATATCGAAACATTTCTATTAATCGATAGCTTTGTACCTGGAATAAACTTTAAAGGTTCTTCAGGTTTCAATCTATCGAATAATTTCAATGATTCAATAAATGAGTTCCCTTATGCAACGATTACTATTATCACTAAAGTCCAGTGCACACCTGTTGCTGTTGTCTTCCCTGTTCGTCATCATACTCCAGGCCTGCGCCAGTAAAGCCAATGAAAAGGAAGCGCCGGTGGCTGCCGCCGCTGCTGCAGGTATACCGGCAGACGGACATATTGTAAAGCACAGCTCTTTCAGCGACGATCTGCAGATCACCGGCTCGCTGGTAGCTAACCAGGAAGTGAGCATTGTGAGCGAGCTGCCCAGAAAGGTGGTACAGGTGCATGTAAAAGAAGGCAATGTAGTAGCCGCAGGCACCCTGCTGTTCCAGCTGGATGATGCGGACCTGCAGGCACAACTGGAAAGGCTGCGTCAGCAGGAAAAACTGGCCGCCCTGAACGAAGCCAGGCTGAAAGACCTGATTGAGCATGACGCTGCCGTACAACAGGATTATGACCAGGCCATCACGAACCTGCGGGTACTGGAGGCAGAGATCCGCCAGCTGCAGGTGACCATCGGCAAAACTCGTATCCGCGCGCCTTTCAATGGCCGTATCGGTATCATCCGCGCCTATCCCGGTGCGCTGGTATCTGCCAATACCGTGCTGACCAACATCGTGGACGACAGCCGTATTAAAGTGGAATTTGCCGTACCGGAGAAGTATGCCCACCTGATACCGCTGGAGAAAGACCAGGTATTTACCGTAGCATCAGACACCGCACAGTACCACGCTACCATCGTGGCAAAAGAAGCCACCATGAATGAGCAAACCCGCACACTGCTGGTCAGGGGCATTACCCCTAATGCGAAGCGTACACTGGTTCCCGGACAAAGCGCCCGACTGAACCTGGCACTGCGCACCGCAGACAATGCGCTGAAAATACCCAGCCAGGCGCTGATACCATCATCAGACGGTTATGCTGTGTATGTGAACAGGAATAAAACCGTTGAGATCACTCCTGTTCAGATTGGCCAGCGCGGCGCTCATGACGTGCAGATATTAAAAGGACTCAGTGCAGGCGATACCGTTATTACCAGCAACCTGCTGCGACTTGCACCGGGAGCCGCTGTAGAACTGGTGACAATCAAATAAAAAGCATCATTGACGGCCACTGTTCTTCTTCACTTTACTTTAATACTTATTACAGCTCCGGGCCTTTTAATTCTTAATTATTAATTACTGATTTTTTATGAGTGCTATTTCTCAAATGAGCATCTCCAGGCCTGTTTTGGCCGGGGTGATGTCTGTACTGCTCATCCTGTTCGGTATCGTAGGCTATACGTTCCTGGGCACACGGGAGTACCCCGTTACCGATTCGCCCATCGTTACCGTTACAACGGTATACCCGGGCGCCAGCGCCGACATCATTGCCTCGCAGGTAACCAAACCATTGGAAGAAGCGATCGCAGAGGCCAACGGCATCCGCGCCATGTCTTCCGTTTCCCGCGAGCAGGTAAGCGTTATCACCGTTGAATTCAACCTGAACACCGACCTGGAAGCAGCTGCCAATGATGTACGCGATAAAGTATCCAAATCCAGGCAGCAGCTGCCCACAGATATTGAACCCACCATCGTTGAAAAATCAGGCCCGCCTGACTTCCTGGTGTTCCTTACTGTGAAGAGCGCTACCAGGAGCCTGGAAGATATCACCGACTTTGTGAACATCAATATTAAAGAGCGTTTACAATCTATTCCCGGCGTACGCCTGGTAGATTCTTATGCCGGACGTAAACGCGCCATGCGACTGCGTATGGACCCGGTAAAACTGGCCGCCTACGGGCTCACGCCTTTGGATATACAGACCGCTTTGCAGCGTGAGAACGTGGATCTGCCCAGCGGCCGTATAGAAGGCCAGAATACAGAAGTTACCCTGCGCACACAGGGGCGCCTGGTAACAGAAGATGATTTCAATAACATGATCGTTAGTCAGAAGGATGGCGCCATTGTAAGGTTTAAAGACGTAGGCACGGCTGTTATGTCCTCTCAGAATGAGAGAACGGCTATGATAGAAGTTGAAGGCAAAACCGCCCTGTACGGCGTAGGTACGGGTGTGCAGCCGCAACGCGGCGCCAATTCCCTGGCTATTGTGGATGAATTCAAAAAGCGGTTTGACGAGATCGTGAAAACAGCGCCCAAAGATTACATCATTTCACTGGGTAAAGACTTTACCGTACCGGTGCGCAACTCTTTATCAGAAGTGGAAGAAACGCTGATCATTGCCTTTGGCCTGGTAACGCTGATCATCTTCATCTTCCTGCGCGACTGGCGCAGTACGCTGATACCCATTGTAGCCATACCTGTATCAATTATATCGGCCTTCTTCATCATGTACATTGGTAATTTCTCCATCAATGTGCTGACGCTGTTAGGCCTAGTACTGGCCATCGGGCTGGTGGTGGATGACGCCATTGTGGTACTGGAGAACATCTATAGTAAGGTGGAGCAGGGTATGCACCCGCTGGAGGCCGCCCGCAAGGGATCCAACGAGATTTACTTTGCGGTGATCTCCACTACCATTACACTGGCCGCCGTGTTCCTTCCCATACTGTTCCTGGGAGGGATCACCGGGCGGCTCTTCAAGGAGTTTGCCATAGTGGTAGCCGGCTCCGTACTGGTGTCTGCATTTGTGGCCCTTACGCTGTCGCCCATGATGAGCGCCTACCTGCTGAAAGCGGGCGCCACGCATGGCTGGCTGTACCGCAAAACAGAGCCCTGGTTTGAGGCCCTGAATAACGGCTACGCACGTTCGCTGCAATGGTTCTTTAAATGGAGATGGCTGGGCTTTGCGTTGCTGTTCCTCTCCTTTGGTATCGCTTACCTGCTGCTGCCCAAGCTGCCCTCTGAGCTGGCGCCGCTGGAAGACCGCTCTATGATAGGCCTGGCGGTGATTGCACCGGAAGGTACTTCTTACGAGAGCATGAACGAGACCATGAAAGAGATTGCCAACTATGTGGCAGACTCCATTCCCGACCTGAACGGCAGCCGTACCTATGCAGGTGTAGCCGCCAGCGTAGGTACCCTGGTACAACCGGTGAACGGCGGCTTCCAGTGGATCTTCCTGGAAGACCCCAAGAACCGCAAGAGCAAAATGTCGCAGCAGGACGTGTACCAGAAACTGATGGGCGCCGTAGGCAGATTCCGCAATGTGCTGTGCATTCCCATCCAGATACCCACCATTGGCGGTTTTGCCACCACCCAGCCTATCCAGTACGTGATCCAGGCGCCCGACCTGCAGCAGCTGATCAAAGTGATGCCCAGCCTGATGGGAGAAGTGTACAAGAGCAGCAAGCTAAGCTTCCAGGATCCTGACTTTAAAGTGAACCGCCCCGAGATCGGTATTACCATTGACCGCCAGCGTGCGGCACAACTGGGCATCTCTACACAGGAGATAGGCCGTACGCTGCAGCTGGCGCTAAGCGGCAGGCGTTACGGGTACTTTATCTATAACGACCGGCAGTATGAAGTGATCGGGCAGCTGGACCGGGAAGAAAGAGCAGCGCCGGAGAACCTGCGTTCCCTCTTTGTAAGAACGGCCAGCAATGAAATGGTGTCGCTGGACAACCTCGTGTCTTTGAAAGAAGGTATCAGTCCGCCGGCTATCTACCGCTACAACCAGGCATACAGCGTGACAATTTCCGCCACGCCACCTCCCGGTGTGAGCCTGGGCGAAGCGATTAAAGAGCTGGATAATATCACGGCCAAAGTACTGCCGAAAGGCTTTACCACCGACCTGGCAGGACAAAGCCGCGACTATGCGGAAAGCAGCTCCAGCCTGATATTTGCCTTCATATTCGCCATCATCCTGATCTACCTGGTACTGGCGGCGCAGTTTGAAAGCCTGATAGATCCGTTCATCATCCTGTTAACAGTACCGATGGCAGTAACCGGGGCTTTGCTGAGCCTGTGGTTCACCGGTCAGTCTGTAAACATCTTCAGCGAGATCGGTATCATTATGCTGATCGGTCTGATCACGAAGAACGGTATCCTGATCGTGGAATTTGCCAACCATAATAAAAAGGAAGGGCTCAGCGTACGGGAGGCCGTGCTATCGGCTGCTGTATCGCGGTTCAGGCCCATATTAATGACTACACTCGCGATGATCTTCGGTGCGTTGCCCATTGCGCTCTCGCTGGGTAATTCATCCGGCAGCCGTACTTCGCTGGGCATTGTAGTAGTGGGAGGCCTGATCTTCGCCGGCATCCTGACATTATATGTGATCCCTTCTGTTTATTCTTATTTCTCAAGACCGGCCAAACAAAAACCGGTGGAGCATAAACCAATGGTGGCGGAACAACTCTCAAACGTTTAAACTTTTTTATGATAAGTAAAAGATCCATTGCATATAGCAGTATCCTGGCCGTATCCCTGCTGTTGAAGGGCTTCAGCGGATATGGACAGGCGATTGAGCTGTCGCTGCAGGATGCTGTGTCGTTAGCAGTAAAACATAACCGGGCGTTGAAGTCCTCCGGTATAGATATCGCCATTGCGCAGGAGCAGCGCAGAGTGGCCAAAAGCCTTTCCCTGCCAAGCGCCAGTCTTGGCGGGCAGTACGCGCATTATTTTGAATTGCCGGTGTTCTTCGGCTTTGGTGAAACAACAGACAAGAATAAGATCCCTTATGGCCGTTTTGGCGGAAGGGACCAGGTATCTGCTACCCTGTCTGTTTCACAGCCGCTGTTCAACCCCGCTGCCAAACCCGCACAAAGGGAGGCCGCATTACAGGAAAAAGCCAGCCGCGCCAGCTATTCATTTAAAGAGATAGACATTACCGCCGCGGTGAAGCGCACTTACCTGGGACTGCTGGTACTGAATGAGCGCCTGAAGCTGCAGCATGAAAGCCTGCAGCGTAATGAGAAAGCCCTGCAGGATGCCAGGTCTTTACTGGCGCAGGGCCGGGCCTTACGGGTAGATACCCTTCGTGCATTCACCTCCGTTAAGAACCTGGAGCCGGACATCCTGCGGCTGAACAAAGCCATTGATGTGGGCAAACTGCAGCTGGTGACCCTGATCGGGCTGGACTCGCTGCAGACAGTAACGCTGACGGATACACTCGCTCATCCCGGGCAGGCTGCACTTCCCCAGGAAAGCAGCTTGTATGAGGAAGCGCGCAGCAACCGTCAGGACCTGCAGCAGCTGCGGCTGAACCAGCAGATCAGCGAAGAAGGCATTGCTTTGGCAAAAGCCAGGCGGCTGCCGGTAGTATCACTGGTGGGGCAGTACCAGCTGCAAAGCCAGGCGCGTAACTTTAAATTCTTTGACGCCTCCTGGCCCGGCGCTTCCTTTGCCGGTGCACAGGTCAGCGTTCCCCTCTTCAGCGGTAACAGCAACCTGGCAAAGATCAAACAGGCAAAGCTGAGCCATCAGCAATCCGGTATTGACCTGACAGATGCCTATGAACAGCTGAGAACAGAAGTAAGACAGGTTATTGCCAACCTGCAGGAAACATTTGAAAGAGTGCACACACAGGAGCAGGTGAAAGAAACCGCCCGTCAAAGCTATGACATCATACAGTACCGCTACCAGAAGGGGGTTGCCTCCCGCCTGGAACTAACGGATGCAGAGCTTGCGCTCACAACGGCGCAGCTGAACTACCTGGAAGCGGTATACGATTACCTGGCAGCAAGCATAGAACTGGATAGAACCAGGGGGAAACAATAGCAGTTGGAGAAGTTTATGTGTTTAGTGTTTATGTAGCGAGGGCCGGAGTCGTCCGGCCTTTTTTATTGGAAATAAAAAGGCCGGAAGAATCCGGCCTTTTGTTATTCCACGTCATCAATGGCTGATTAATCAGCAACAAAGTTTAGTATGATGATAATTCAGTTGTTTCATTTGTTATTCAGTTGGTAATATACTTCATTCCAACGCAGTTCGTTGCGAAATTGGTGCAATTTTGTTTCATTGTCAATACGCACGTATTCAATACCAGCCATATCCGCAAAATCCTGCATGTGCGCCGCTGTCAGATGCTGACTGTAGCAGGTATGGTGGGCGCCGCCGGCATAGATCCAGGCTGCGCAGGCAGTGCCCATATCCGGCAGCGGTTTCCACAATACGCGGGCTACCGGCAGTTTAGGCAGCTGGTGCTGCGGCTTTACGGCCTGCACCTCATTTACCAGCAGGCGGAAACGGTTGCCCATATCAATTACAGATGCATTGATGGCGGGGCCATCTGCTACATTGAACACCAGCCTTACCGGGTCGGCCTTGCCGCCAATGCCTAAGGGATGCACCTCGCAGGAAGGTTTACCGTCGGCTATGGAAGCGCATATTTCCAGCATGTGAGCGCCCAGCACCATACGGTTATCCGGGTCAAAATGGTAAGTATAGTCTTCCATAAACGAGGTACCACCGGGGAGGCCGCTACCCATCACTTTCATGGCACGCACCAGGGCAGCTGTTTTCCAGTCGCCTTCACCACCGAAGCCGTAGCCATCTGCCATCAGGCGCTGCACGGCAATACCGGGCAGTTGTTCAAGGCCATGGAGGTCTTCAAATGTATCTGTAAATCCTTTAAAGTTACCTTCTTCCAGGAAAGCACGCAAGCCCAATTCTATACGTGCGGCAGTTTTCAATGACGCATGTCCTTCCCCGCCTTTGCGAAGGGATGGCGCAAGTTCATAAGTATCAGCATATTCTTCGGTAAGACGCAGCACTTCGGCATCACTGATGGCATTCACTTTGGCCACTACGTCGCCAATGCCGTAACCGTTCACGGCGTAGCCAAAGCGCAGCTCGGCCTCTACCTTATCGCCTTCCGTTACCGCTACCTGGCGCATGTTATCACCTATACGCGCAAAACGTGCGCCCTGCCAGTCGTACCAGCCGGCTGCCGCGCGCAACCAGGTTTCCAGCTCCTGCAGTACACCTTTTTCCTGCCAGTGTCCAACCACTACTTTACGGTTCAGGCGCATACGTGACTGGATGAAACCAAATTCGCGGTCGCCATGGGCAGACTGGTTCAGGTTCATGAAGTCCATATCTATATCTGACCAGGGAATATCACGATTGAACTGCGTATGTAAATGTAATAACGGTCGTTGCAACACTTTTAATCCGCCGATCCACATTTTAGCCGGAGAGAATGTGTGCATCCAGGCAATAACACCAATACAGTTGGGAGTGGTATTGGCTTCCTGGCAAACACGATAGATTTCTTCCGGTGTTTTCACAACGGGTTTGAAAACAATGCGAACGGGAATGTTGGGGGCTGTGTCCAGGGAGGCAGCGATGGTTTGGGCATGGGCAGCCACCTGTTTCAAGGTTTCCTCTCCGTAGAGATGCTGGCTTCCGGTAATGAACCAGGCTTCCAGTGTCTTAAGTGGTATCATTCAGTTTAGATTATATGGTACATGTTAACATCCCTGGCCATAGTAGGCGCCGGGACCGTGTTTACGCTCAAAATGCTTTTGTATGAGTGATGGCTTCAGCGTCGGCGCCTGCGGATTGATCTGTTCCGTAAGCTGCGCCATACGCGCTATTTCTTCCAGCACGGCCGCATTGTAAACTGCCTTCTCTGCCGTTTTTCCCCAGGTGAAGGGCGCATGGTTGCCAACCAGGATCATCTCCACTTCCTTATAAGACAGGTTGCGTTCCTTGAAGCAGTTGATGATCTGGAAGCCGGTCTGATGCTCATAGTCTCCCCTGATCATCTCATCGCTCATGGGTGGTGCACAGGGCACATCTGTGGTGAGGTGATCTGCATGCGTGGTACCGAAGATGGGAATATCGCGCTGCGCCTGCGCCCATGCGGTGGCATAGGTAGAATGTGTGTGCACAATCCCTCCTATCTCCCAATGTTTATATAACACGGCATGTGTTTTTGTATCTGACGAGGGACGGCCATTGTCTTCCACTACCCTGGCATCAAAATCCACTACCACCATCTTATTGGGGGTCAGCTCGTTGTAGGGCACGCCGCTGGGCTTGATGGCAAATACGCCGGCCTGATGGTCTGCCACGCTTACGTTGCCGAAGGTGAACAGCACCAGTCCTAATGCAGGCAGCTGCATATTTGCTTCATAAGCCTGTTCTTTTATGGTTTTATACTGACTCATGCGTATAACTTTTCAGTGAATGCGCCCAGTTCCAGGAACCTGGGATAACGCCTGGCATAATAAGCTACCTGTTCGGGGCGGGGCTGCCAGGTGGTTTCAAAACCGGATGACATGGCCTGCTGCGCTGCCGCCACATCAGGATGAATACCTGCACAAACAGCGGCAAACATGGCGGCGCCTAAAGCACAGGCATGTTCGCTGCGTACTATCTTGATGGGACGGTTCAGTACATCTGCCAACACCTGCATGGCGTAGCCTGATTTTTTAGCTACACCGCCCAGGGCCAGTACTTCATGAATGGGCACGCCTTCTTTTACAAAACGTTCTACAATGCTCCGGGCGCCAAAGGCGGTAGCTTCTACCAGGGCCCTGAACAGCTGCCCCGCATCTGTGCCCAGGTGCAGGCCCGTTACGGAACTTTTCAATGTATGGTTCGCATCCGGTGTACGGCGGCCATTGAACCAATCCAGCACCAGTGGGTCCTGATCTTTCAAAGGCAGTTGCTGCGCCTGTTCTGCGAGGTAGCCCAGCAGCTTACTTTCTATGGCCGCCAGCTGAGCGGTATCGTCTTTCATCAGGGCATACAAGGGCTGCATGATCAGTTTACGCAGCCAGGCATAAACATCGCCATAGGCAGACTGTCCTGCTTCCAGGCCCAGCATGCCCGGCACTACGGAGCCATCTACCTGTCCGCAGATGCCCTTCACAAACAAATGCCCTGCTTCTTCCATGGGCGCCATGAGAATATCGCAGGTGGAGGTACCAATTACACGGCAAAGGGCATAAGGCTGAATGCCTGCACCAACGGCGCCCATATGTGCGTCGAAGGCGCCCGTACCGATCACGGTATCTGCCGGGATACCCAGGCGGGTGGCCCATTCGGCGCTGATGGTACCGGCTGCCACTGTAGCCACTACGGTATCGCTGAACATGTGCGCATATTTGCGGAGGCCGGGATGGAGTTTTCCGAGGAAGTCTGCGGGGGGCAGGCCATTCCATGCTTCATGCCACATGGCTTTATGGCCGGCGGCGCAGCGGCTGCGCGGCAGGGTAGCTACCTGCTGATGTCCGGTAAGCACACCTGGTATCCAGTCGCAATGCTCTACCCAGGAAACCGCTTTCTCACCTACTGCCGCATCTGTTTTGATGATGTGCAGGATCTTGGCCCAGAACCATTCGCTGCTATAGATGCCGCCGCAGTATTTGGTATAATCTGTATCGTTTGCGTGAGCTATTTCGTTGATAAGCGCTGCCTCTTCGTTGGAGGTGTGATCTTTCCAGAGTACGAACATGGCGTTCGGGGTCTCTTCAAAGCCGGGCAGCAAAGCCAGGGGTGTACCCTGTTCGTTCACGGCTACGGGAGTAGAGCCGGTGGTGTCTACGGATATGCCTTTTACCAGGGCAGCAGTACCGGGAGGACATTGCTGCAGGGCGCCCTTAATACTTTCTTCCAGTCCTTCCAGGTAATCCAGCGGGTGCTGACGGTATTGCTGCAGGGCTGCATCGCAGTACAGTCCCTGTTTCCAGCGGGAGTAGTAATGTACGGCACTGCCGGCCTCCTGGCCTGTAGCTGCGTTCACTACAAGGGAGCGTACGGAGTCTGTCCCAAAATCCACTCCTATTACAAAAGCGTCTTTTTTCATAACGATGTGCTAAGCTGCTGATATTTATTGTCGTGATGACATTTATTTAACAAGGTAAAAAAAATAGTTGTGCCCCTGATGACTATTCGTTTAAAGGCCTTAAGCTATTCTATCTTATCGTTTCACACGTTGTCTGTACTAGTTCAGTTTGCCCGGATCGGCTACAAAGTTGAGGAAGGCGTGGAATTTGGCGCTGTATTTCCTTTTGTCCAGTTTGTAATAGAACGCCCCTCTTTTTGAGCTGGCCCTTTCCTTGTCCTTCTGTTTTACCAGCAGTCCGGTAGACAGTACTTTCCTGCTGAAGTTACGCTTATCGAATACGGTATCGTATACTGCTTCGTACAGGATCTGCAGCTGCGGAATGGTAAACTTCTGCGGCAGCAGTTCAAACAGGATAGGATGGATGGCTGCCTTGTACCGCAACCTGGCCTGGGCCTGTGCTACCATCTCCGCGTGGTCGAAGATCAACCTGGGCAGTTTTGACAGTGAAATCCATTCTGCCCTGTACTCTTCACTCAGCTGTTGCCTGTAGGCATTGATGTCTATCAATGCGAAATACGCGACTGAGATGGTCCTTTCCATGGGGTCGCGGTCAGGGTTCCCAAAAGCAAAGAGCTGCTCCATGTAAACGCCTTCCAGGCCGGTGAGTACCTTCAGTATCCGTGATGCGGCCTCCTCAAATCCTTCATCCGGTTGTACAAAGCCTCCCATGAGACTCCATTTACCTTTTTCCGGCTCAAAGCCACGCTTTATCACTAATAGTTTTAGGTCCTGCCCGTCAAATCCGAAAATAATGCAATCAATAGCTACCAGCATTCTTGTTTGCCGGGAATAACGTGTCATACACCCAGGTGTTTTAGTTTATACGCTAATATATGTCACCTGAATGATATTTACACCAATTACCTGATTAAAAGGTAAGACCCGTTCCCGGCCGACCGGGGAAGCTTCCTTATTTCCTCCACAAGATATACAATTAAATGTCAATTATACAATTAACTGGCAAGAATAATTCCGGAAGGGCTCAGATGCTTAACAGGCGGGCTATTTCAGGCGAAGTATAGTCATCTGCAAAGGCGATAATATTATTGCAGGCGGCAAATTCTTCCCGGCTGTGCATGGTGGTAAGCACCACACTTTTCATACCTGCGTTGGCGGCTGCCTCTACCCCTTTGGGGGCGTCTTCGAACACGATGCAGGAGGATGGCGGCACATCCAGCAACCGGGCGGCCATCAGGTAGGTTTCCGGGTGGGGTTTGCTCAGCTGAACGCTTTCAGCGCTTACGATGGCCTTGAAATAATGGCGGATGTGCAGGTTATCCAGCACGAAGTCGATATTGAAGTTAATGGCGGCAGAACCGATAGCCATGGGTATACCCTGCTGACGGGCGCTTTCCAGGAATTGGGACAGGCCTGCTATGAGCTGTAAATGAGGCAGATAGGTTTGCTGATACCGCTTCTCTTTTTCCATAGAGATCTGCGCCATCTCAGCAGGAGAAAAACGGCCTTCGCCGAATACCCTTACCAGCAGCTCTTCGTTCTTGCCATACATTTCCTTTTTCACAGCCTCGCGGTCCAGCGAGCCGCCCAGGTCATGGTTGATCATGTAATGCCAAGCGTCCAGGTGATAGCGCATGTCGTTGATCATGGTTCCGTTCAGGTCGAATAAAAATGCTTTCATAGGACAAAAATAGAAAATAGTCTTTAGTGCGGGGTAAAGGGCCTCTTCTACTCTTCTTCCGCGGTGTTCTTGAGTTTCATCAGCAGTGAGTAAGCACCCCTGGTAACGAATTCCAGCCGCGCCAGATCGCTGCCGTCTGCGGCGGCCACCTGCGTATAACCGTTCTCACGGGCGCCGGTTTTCAGGGGCAGCATTTCAAAGATGCTGGTGTCCTTCCGTACAAAGGCATACTGCTGGTTCTGATAACGTACAATGGCTTCTTCGGGCAGGGTGAGCACGGAATCGGCCGCTGTCTCGATCAGGGCATTCATGAAAGTGCCGGGAATGAGGGCTTTATCATAAGACTCAAAATGACAATGCACCTCTATACTTCTGTCGGCCTCCACATCCTGCCCGATGAGGATCACTTCGCATTCGTATTGCGTGGTGGTGTCGTTATTGGTAAAGGCAATAACACGCTGTCCTACGGCCAGTTTACTGATATCCTTTTCAAACACGGTCAGGGCCAGGTGGATATCGTCCGGGTTCACTATTTCGAAAAGTACGTCAGTTGGGTTGACGTATTTACCGATATTCACATTGACCTTGGTAACAAAACCATTGATAGGCGAATAGATATTTACGCTGCGGGAGATGTTGTTCTCATTAAGGCGGGCCGGGTTTACGCCGATAAGCTCCAGTTTTTCCGCCAGGCCACGCAGCAGGATCTGCTGGCTTTGGTAGTCGGCAGCGGTTTGCTGGAACAGTTTATCGCTGCTGGCCTTACTGCGGTTCAACACCTGTTGCCGTTCGTATTCCTTTTCCAGGAAAGCCAGTCGGGTTTTGGCGGTAAGATAATCCTGCTCCAGCTGGATGTATTGCTGATCTTCCAGTACACCGATCACAGATCCCTTGTTTACATGCATACCGGGCAGCAGGTTAGTGGATTTAAGATAACCGCCCAAAGGAAAGCTCACACTCACAATGTTCTGGGGCGGCACATCAATACGGCCGCTCACTTTCAGCACTGTGGCGATGTTGCGCCTTTCGGGCCTGGTGGTGGTAATACCGGCGTTCTTTAACTGTGCAGCTGTTAACTGTACCAGGTTATCTGCCGCCTCCGGAGCGGCCTCCTTTTTTTCAGCTGTCTTTTGCTGTCCGCAGGCGATTAAAAAACAGAGAACAGCAGCGTGCAATATATATCTTGTCATAAATTTTTAGTTGGATGGTTTGAAAGTTTAAGGGTTTGAAGGTGTGCAAACATCACAGGTTTCATCAAACATACAAACCCTCAAACGCGTACACTTTCTTTATTTATTCAGTAAAGTATTCAGGTCAATAATCGCATTGTTCTGGTTCCGTACGGCATCTATATATTCGTTGCGGATGCCTACGGCCTGGTTCATGAGTAATACCCATTCCAGGTAATTGATCTGGCCGTTAATGAACTGCTCATTAGCGCCATTGATCACGGTTGCGGCGTTCTGCAGGGCGCTGTCTTCATAATAGCGGACGGCCTGCTGTGTTTTATTATACTGTTTCAGCGCCTGCCCGTATTGGGCCTGCAGCTGTTGTACGCCCGCCTCATAATTATTCTGCGCCAGTGCCTGGTTTACCTTCTGCGCGTTGATACGGGCTTTCTGTGCATGGAAGAAAATGGGAATCCCCACACCTACCTGTACCGACTGGAAACGCGTGCCTGTGGAATAATACTTATCATCTGCACCGGTGCCTTTAAAGCTCTGGTTATTGTAGGCCACAATAAGATCAGGCAGCAGCTTCGCCTTTTCCACCCCGTATTGCAAAGCGCTGACCTGCTGCTGCTGCGCCAGGAGCTGCAGGTAGGGATGTTGCCACAATGTACTGGTATCCGCTATTGCAGGCGCTGCCAGTTTTAATGCAGTATGATGATCCGGCGCTACATCGGCGGTTGTGTTGAGCAGCAGTTTAAGCTTTGACTGCAGGATACTGTAATCCTGTTCCAGTTGTTGCAGCTGCTGGTTTACCTGTCCGCGTTGCGTGCTGGCGGTTGCCTTCTCTACAATGTTGCTTTCTCCCTGTTCAAAACGAAGCGTGGCTTTATCCAGGAAGGCCGTATACAAACTGTCTGTATAAGCCAGCAGGTCTTTCTTCTGCTGCAGGTACAGCATCTCGTAGTAAACGGTGGTTACTTCCTTCTTCAGCTCTTTTTCCTTCAGCGCCACACTGAGCAGGCCGTGTTTCCATTCTGCTGCCAGCAGGGCTTTCTGCCTTGTATAGATAACCGGGAACTTCATGCTTTGCGAGATGCTGAACTTTGTATCATTATAAGCGCTGTTGATCTGCCCGAAGTCGCCGGTGACCATCGTCTGCTGCATATCCCACCCGCTGCCTTTCAGCTGCTGAAGATAGTCTGCATACAGTTTATCATTGCGCAGGGTAAGGTTATGCTGCAGGGCGGTATCGATAGCCGCCTGCAGGGAGATGGGCGTTTGCGCAGCGGCAGCCGGCGCCAGGAGGAAGAGCAGCGGTATCAGTACAGCGGTGACGGCTGCTTTGGGCATACGTACCGGTGTACGTTTTTCAAATAGCATATACAATACCGGCAATACAAAGAGGGTAAGGAAAGTAGCCACCAGCAGGCCGCCTATCACTACCGTTGCCAGGGGGCGCTGTACCTCCGCTCCTGCCCCGCGGCTTAAAGCCATGGGCAGAAAGCCCAGTGAAGCTACCGATGCAGTCATTAACACCGGCCGTAATCGCACCCGCGTGCCTTGCAGCACAATCTGCCTTACATCTGTAAGGCCGCCTGCTTTGAGGCGGTTAAACTCTGCTATGAGCACAATACCGTTCAATACCGCCACGCCAAACAAGGCAATGAAACCTACTCCGGCAGAAATGCTGAAGGGCATTCCGCGCGCTGCGAGGGCCAATATTCCACCGATGGCAGATAACGGGATGGCCGAATAGATAATAAGGCCCTGACCAAAAGAATGAAAAGCAAAATACAACATCAGCAGGATGAGCAGCAGGGCTACGGGCACGGCTAAACCCAACCGCTGTTTGGCAGCTTCCAGGTTTTCAAAAGCCCCGCCATAGGATACGCTGTAACCGGCGGGCAGTTGGATCTGCTGCCGCATTTTCTGCTGCACTTCCTTTACAATGCTTTGTACATCGCGGCCGCGCACGTTGAACCCGACAATGATCCTGCGGCGGGCGTCTTCGCGTTGTATCTGGTTAGGCCCTTCTTCTATAGCTACATTGGCCACCTGGTAAAGGGGGATCTGTGTGCCGGAGGAAGTGGGTATCAGCAATTGCTGCACATCAGCTACATCTTTACGTTGCGTGCCGCTTACGCGGACTACCAGGTCAAAACGGTGTTCGCCTTCATATACCAGTCCGCTGCTTTGCCCCGCAAAAGCGGCGTTCACCACTTTGTTGATGTCTGCTATATTCAAACCGTACTGCGCTAAGGCATCGCGGTTATAGCGGATCACGATCTGCGGCATACCGGTAAGCTGTTCTATGTACAGGTCGCGCACGCCTTTGATGCCGTGGGTGATGACGCCCAGGCGGTTTCCAAGACTGGCCAGCGTATCCAGGTTATCGCCGTAGATCTTGCACACCACATCCTGCCGGGCGCCCGTCATCAGTTCATTGAAGCGCATCTGCACGGGATACTGGAAACCGAAGGTAACGCCCGGCACTTCTTCCAGGGCCTCGGTCATTTTCTCTGCCAGTTCATTGAAAGAGCTGGCGGAGGTCCATTCGCTTTTATCTTTAAGCACTACGATCATGTCGCTCGCATCCAACGGCATCGGGTCTACGGGTATCTCACTGCTGCCCGTTTTGCTGACCACCTTTTCCACTTCCGGGAACTGCTGCAGCAGCACTTTACTGCCCTGGGACACGGCATTTACAGAGGCCTGCAGGCTGCTGCCCGTGAGCACGCGGGTTTCTACGGCAAAGTCGCCTTCTTCCAGCTGCGGGATGAACTCCCCGCCCAGGGAGAACAGTACCATAATGGCGATTGTCAGCAGCGCAATAGCGGAGCCGATCACGATGCGCGGATAGTACAATACTTTGTCCAGGGTACGTTGATAGCGTTTGGCCAGTTTGTCCATCATGCGGTCTGACCAGCTTTCTTTCTGCGGTATCTTTTTACTCAGGAAAAGGGCGCTCATCATAGGCACATAGGTAACAGAAAGCAGGAAGGCGCCTATCAACGCAAAGGCCACGGTTTGCGCCATGGGTTTGAACATCTTACCTTCAATACCTGCCAGCGCAAAGATGGGCAGGTATACAATGAGGATGATGAGCTCTCCGAACACCGCTGCATTCAACATCCTGCCGGAGGTTTCCGTTACCAGTCCATCCATCTCTTTTTGTGTAAGACGGGTCAGCGTAGAATGATGCAGGCGGTACATACAGCCTTCCACAATAATGAGGGTACCGTCTACGATGAGGCCAAAGTCAAGCGCCCCAAGGCTCATGAGGTTACCGCTCACGTTGAAGATATTCATCAGTATCACGGCCACCAGCATTGACAGAGGGATCACAGAGGCTACCAGCAAACCGGCGCGTACATTGCCCAGGAACAATACCAGTACAAACACCACGATCAGCGCGCCTTCCAGCAGGTTGCGCTCTACGGTGCCAATGGCATTGTTCACCATCTTGGTACGATCCAGGAAAGGATCTATCACCACCCCTTCAGGCAATGTCTGCTGTATCTGCGCTACCCGCTCTTTAATGTTACGGATCACTTCATTACTGTTGGCGCCTTTGAGCATCATTACCACGGCGCCGGCTACCTCACGTTCACCATTATACGTCAGCGCACCGTAGCGGGTGGCATGCCCCAGGCGTACTTCCGCCACATCTCTTACCAGCAGCGGAGCGCCGGCAGCGGTACGTTTAACAACGATCTTGCCGATATCTTCCGGGTTGCCCACCAGTCCTTCGCTGCGGATGAACAGGGCCACGGGGCCTTTTTCTATATAAGCCCCCCCGGTGTTCTGGTTATTGTTCTCCAGGGCGCTGAATACGTCGCTGATGGTAAGGCCGTAGGCGCTTAATTTTTCGGGCGACACGGCGATTTCATATTGTTTCAGCAGGCCGCCGAAACTGCTTACCTCTGCCACCCCTTTTACGCCCAGTAGCTGACGGCGAACGATCCAGTCCTGTATGGTGCGCAGCTCCATCGGTGTATACCTGTCTTCATAACCCTTTTTGGGCCTTACCGTGTACTGGTAGATCTCTCCCAGCCCGGTGGTTACCGGGGCTAATTTGGGCATTCCTAATCCCGCGGGTATCTGGGCCTGCACTTCCTGCAGGCGTTCTGCTACCTGCTGGCGTACCCAGTAGATATCCACATCCTCATCAAATACAATGGTGACCACAGACAACCCGAACCTGGAAAAGCTGCGCATTTTCTTTAAGCCGGGAATGTTGCTGTTGGCCTGCTCTATCGGGAAGGAGATCAGCCGTTCCACATCGGGTGCGCCCAGTGAAGGGCTAACGGTGATCACCTGTACCTGGTTCTCAGTAATATCCGGCACCGCATCTATCGGCAGCCGGGTGATCTCGTAAATGCCATAACTGATGAGGCCCAGCATAAAAAGGCCCACGACCAGTTTATTACGGATCGAAAAACGAATGATATAGTTAAGCATGATCTTCTTATGTGCGAACAGAATAATAGAACGAATGCAGGCCTGCTGCCGGCAAGCCTTCATTTGTTATCCGTAATGGGTAAAATCAGCACAAAGATTTGGGAGGCTGGAAGATATCAGGATGATATATAAGCGGGTGGAACCTGTTAATGTAGTCGGGATAGATAATGGTTACCTGGCGCTGCACCACCATGGTAAGCTGTGGTTGCGTGGGTGGCGGAGGCACCGGGTTGGTATAGGTAAGATATTCGTGCGATTTGAAGGGCAGCTCCATATCGCGGGCGTAGTCATCATCGTACGGCTGATCCATCAGGTAGTGCTCTGTAATAAAGCCCCACAAGGTTACGTAGCGGTGCTCGGCCATATGCTCCTGCACATGGGCAAAGAAGATGGGAATTTTGAGCAGCTGGTTACACTCTGTGGCATTGCACAGATAGATGCAGAGGAGTAATATGCTGATCGTACGTTTCAACAGGGCAAAGGTAGGGAAATTTCGCTTAGCCGGGTAGTCATCAGCCGTTAGTGAGCGGCTGATACAGTTAACCCGCCCCTCACTAACGACCCATGACCAATGACCACTATTTAATTGCTTCTTCCCAGGCATGTGCCATCAGGGCATTACCGGCTATGCTTGGATGCACGCCGTCGCCCGTCCAGTAGGCGCCGGGAGCCACTTTCTGCGCTTTGTCAAATATGCTCTGGTAGGGAATGAATACGGCGTTGAAGCTGTTGGCCAGCTCGCGGGCAACGGCGCGGTATTCATCAAAAGCGGGGAACCATTTATTGTCTACCGCTTTCACGCCGTTTACAGCAAAGGGCTCGCCAATGATCAGCTTCACATCGGGCAGCTTGTCTTTGGTGCGGGTAAGCAGTGCCTTATAATCATCGCGGTATTTCTGTACGGTACCGTTGTAATTGTCGTTGAGGGTGTGCCAGAAATCATTTACACCAATGAGGATGCTGAGGATATCCGGTTTAAGATCAATGCAGTCTGCATCCCACCGTTCAGCCAGCTGGTATACTTTATTGCCGCTGATCCCTTTGTTGTAGATCTGCAGGTTTTTATCCGCATGTTTTTCCAGCAGGGAGGCGGCTGCCAGGAAGGCGTATCCACGGCCCAGGGACCCAACGTCATTGGGTTTGGCGTCTTCCCGTTTACGGCCCGCATCTGTAATGGAATCTCCCTGGAACAGTACTACGGCATCTTTTCTTAATGCGATCTTTCCTGCTTTGGACCTGGGTTCCTTTGCAAAGGCGGCAGATACGATCTCGGGCATACTCAGGGCCATCATACTGCCCATGGCGGCTTTCTTCAAAAAACTTCTGCGATCAGATTGTGGAATCATTGTTATAAGTTGTTAGTTATCTGTTTACAGTTTTTCCTTCATCAAAATACAATAGTTCTTATTTTTATCAAAACTAATATCATGAACGGTACTTTCCTGAAGAACTACGGCAATATGATCTGGTTATTATGCGGTATTATTGCCGGCAGCATACTGGGATTGATACTGGGCCCCCGTGTTACCATCCTGAAGCCTATTGGAGATATTTTCCTGAACCTTTTGTTTACCGCCGTAATACCGCTGGTATTCTTTGCCATTGCCACTGCCATTGCCAATGTAGACCGATCGCAAAAACTGGGAAAGATCATGTCTGTGATGGTGATGGTGTTTCTGGGCACCGTACTGGTGTCTGCTTTCTTTACGATCGTAACCATCTGGATATTCCCCATACATCAGCAGGTAGATACACAGGCCACCCTGACAGAGACGGTGCAGCAATTAACCCTGGGAGAGCAGATCACCGGACTGCTGACCACCGGAGAATTTTTTGAACTGTTATCCCGCAGGGCGATGCTGCCGCTGATCATCTTTTCACTGCTCACAGGTTTTGCCGTGTTAAAGGCGGGTGAGGCAGGAGAACCCTTTCGCCGCTTTCTCAACTCGGGAAACGAGGTAATGAAAAGCCTGGTAATAGTGGTAATGAAAGCCGGACCTGTAGGCCTGGGCGCTTATTTTGCCTACCAGGTGGGTACACTGGGACCGCAGCTGTTTGGTATCTATGGCCGTTCCATGGCGGTGTATTATGGTTTCGGCATCTTTTACTTTTTTGTGGGCTTTACGCTGTATGCATTTATAGCCGGGGGGGTACGCGGCATTAAAACCTTCTGGCGTAACAATATTGTTCCATCGCTCACGGCGCTGGGCACCTGCAGCAGTATTGCCACCATTCCCGCCAACCTGGACGGCACGGCTAAAATGGGCGTACCGCAGCACATCCGGAATATTGTGGTACCGCTGGGCGCCACCCTGCATAAAGACGGTTCCAGTATTTCCTCTATCGTGAAAATAGCGGTGGTGTTCACCATGTTCGGCAGGTCGCTGAACACGGCAGATGCCGTGCTGCTTGCACTAGGCATTACCGTTATAGTGAGCATGGTGGAAGGCGGTGTGCCCAACGGCGCCTATATCGGCGAGCTGCTGATGATCTCCGTATATGGGTTCCCGCAGGAGGCATTGCCGCCGGCAATGATCATTGGTACCCTGGTAGACCCGCTGGCTACGGTGCTGAATGCTACGGGGGATAATGTATGCGCGATGATGGTGACCCGTTTTACGCGGACAAATAATTCCCAGCTGCCAGCTACCGAAGCCGGCGGATGATCAGAAAGTAAGGTCCATCTTCTTCCCTCCTCTCCATACTTCCAGAATTTTCCGGGTATTGCGGATATCCACGGTTGGATCAGCACCCAGCACAATGAAGTCCGCTTTCTTTCCCGGCTGTAAAGTGCCGTATTCTTTATCTATCCCTAACACCTGGGCCCCGTTGCGGGTAGCTGCTGTAATGGCTTTCAGGGGTGTAAGGCCCGCTTCCACCATCAGCTGCAGTTCCAGGTGCTCAGAAAAGCCCTGCGCCCGTACGGGGAAAGCGCCGGAGTCTGTACCCAGCAGTATTTTAATACCTGCGCTATCCAGCTTATGCAGATTGCGCTGTGCAGTCGCAAATGCTTTCATCTTTTTCTCGCGGGCCGGATCATTCTGCTGCTGCGTTTTATATGCTGGGCTGATCAGCATCTCCCACACCTCCGGTTCCAGGGAAGCCTTGAAGAAGGGATCATTGAGCCAGTCTGGCTGACCGGCGTATACAAAGTTATATTCATCCAGTGAGAGCGTCGGAATATAACAGGTACCTTTGGCCTTCATATCGCTGAGAAGTGCATTATCAATTTCCTGGTCGCGTATGCTATGCGCCAGTACATCTATACCTGCTTTTACGAGCCGGCGGGCATCTTCCAGGAAGTACACGTGGGCGGCTACACGCAGATGCTGGTTATGCGCTTCTGCGATGGCGGCTTCATACACTTCAACCGGTACTTTGGGTTGTGATCCTCCCCCATCGTCCACCCAGATCTTCACAAAATCCACTTTGAGGGATGCGAGCTGCTGAATGGCCTTTACGGCTTCATCTGCCGTGGTAGGGCGTAACACCTTATCTGCCAGGGTAGCGGGAGGTGCACCGCCTTCGGCCCCTATGCCATAACCGGCAGTATAAAAGGTAGCGCCGGGTATCAGGCCTTTATGCGAAGCATTGCGCAGCTGGAAGATGATATCGCGGTCCATCCCCAGGCTTAACACCTGGCTTACGCCGTAGGCCTGGTATTTCCTGAGCTGGCTGATGATGTTGCTCTGGGAATAGTTTTCCGGGCCGGACTTATTCCCCTTGAGCAGTCCCAGGTGCCCATGCATATTGATCAGTGTGGGCATCACCGTTTTACCGGTGCCATCTACCACACGGGCGGCGGGTGGTGCTACGGCGGTAGCGGGCAGTACCTTGGCGATATTACCATCCTGCAGCAGCAGGCTGACTTTCTTTTTAGGAGCAGCACCGGTGCCGTCTATCAGCGTAATGTTCTTCAGCAAGGTTGGCTTTGCCTTTACAGCAGGAGGCGGCTGACGGGCAAATGCGCTGCCGGGGCAGCAAAGCAAAAGCAGTAGCAGATAGCGGCACAGGTTCATAAGATAGCTGTTCATATGATGCAGGGTACCGGTTTAGCATCAATAGACGCCGGTACCGATTGCCGAAGTTAGTTTTTTCCCTGCTTTTTTAAAAGCCTGCTCCAGGTCGGCCACAAGGTCTGCTGCTTCTTCCAGTCCTACGGACAAACGGATAAGGCTATCCGCTACACCGGCAGCCCTGCGTTTCTCGTCCGGTATGGATTTATGGGTCATAGAAGCCGGGTGACATAAAAGGCTTTTAATACCGCCCAGGCTTTCTGCCAGCCTGAAACAGGAAGTGCTGGTAACAAAGGCCTGTGCCGCTTCTTCGGTATCGTTTTTCAGGGAGAAGGAGACGATGCCGCCGAAACCTTTCTGCTGTTTACGGGCAATGTCGTGGCCAGGGTGTGATGGCAGACCGGGATAGAACACCTTATCTACTTCGGGATGCTGTTCCAGGAAGCGGGCTATTTCCAGGGCATTGGCGCAATGCTGTTTAACACGCAGGTGAACGGTTTCTATACCACGGATCAGCAGGAAGCTGTCAAACGGCGAAAGCACGGCCCCGCAGGCATTCTGGTAGAATTTGATCTCGGCGCCCAGCTCGCGGGTACGGGTTACCACCACACCGGCAATCAGGTCACTATGGCCGCCCAGGTATTTGGTGGCGCTGTGCACCACGATGTCGGCGCCCAGTGATAAGGGCTGCTGCAATACGGGCGAAGCGAAGGTATTGTCAACACAAAGCTTGCAGTTATGCGCTTTTGCAATGTCTGCAATGGCGCTGATATCGGAGATCTTAAGCGTAGGATTGGTGGGTGTTTCCAGCCATATCAGGCGGGTGGCCGGCGTAATGGCGTTTACGATGGCATGCAGGTTGGAAGTATCTACATAATGCACCTTAATACCGAATTTCTCATACACTTTGCTGAATAACCGGAACGCCCCTCCGTAGATGTCGTCTACCGCAACAATCTCATCGCCTCCCTGCAGCAGTTTAAGGATGGCGTCTATAGCAGCGAGGCCGCTGGAAAAAGCGATACCGGTTTCACCGCCTTCCAGTCCGGCTACGATGTTCTCCAGCGTCTGCCTGGTAGGGTTGTTGGTACGTGCGTAATCAAAGCCTTTGTTAATGCCGGGCGCTTCCTGTACGAAGGTGGACGTTTGGTAAATGGGTACTGCAATAGCGCCGGTCAGTTCATCTACAGGAATGGAATGGATCAGTTGTGTGATGGTGCTCATCTCTTTTTGTTTTTTAGTTTGATGAAAAAGTTGTTTAGACAGGTTCTTCAGCAATGATCAGTTATCAGTGAATGCCGCGGCAATGCGGCTGTTGGGCACTGACAGCCAGATTGATAATAACTTTTCAAGAAAAGAGAGTGAGCTGGATAAGGAATGCCTTAAAACAAAAAAACTCACCTGGTAGTCAGGTGAGTTCTCTTTATGGTGTAAAAAACTTAAAGCAAACTATTACTGACTTATCTGCCCCGGAGTGTACCGGGATGGATGTAGCACCTTGATCGCTCTGGTGGAAGCGACTGGTTGCTAAGGCTTCATCGGGCCAATTCCCTCTGCCTTTCTTGATAAGTGATCTAAAGAACTGGGTGCAAAGATAGGGGCGGGTTTGGAAAATGCAAAAAGTTTTTTTGGCATGAGGGTGGTGTTATGAGAAACGGCAAACCACTGTTAACACCAGATTCATTTTCCTGTTAACATCTGATTAGTGCATTTTTTAGTGCAGGCAGCGTAATCTTGCACCGACAAATTGTAGTGTAAATTCTAGGCAAAGTAACACAACCGCCCAGTCCTGGGTGGTTTTCGCTTTTTATACAGACTGGGAGGACCTGTATTCATTGGGCGTAAGCCCTACTTTCTGTTTAAACAGGCGTGTAAAATGCTGGGGATATTTAAAGCCCAGCTCATATGCTACTTCACTGACCGATTTACTGCTGTCAAATATTTTCTCCTTGGCAATATCGATCACTTTGGATTGAATATACTCCTGTGCAGAGATCCCTGTCTCCTTCTTCACCAGGTCTCCAAAGTAGTTGGGTGAAAGGTTCAGTTGTGCCGCACACCATCCTACTGCCGGCAGCCCATCGGCCAGGGGCTTATCTGTTATGAAGTAATCATCCAGCAAACGTTCAAATCTCTCCAGTGCACCTTTATGGGCGTTATCGCGGGTGATGAACTGCCGGTCATAAAAGCGGATGCAATAATTCAGGAACAACTCAATATTGGCAGCAATCAGCATCTTGCTGTGCTTATCTATGGCATGTTCCAGCTCATATTCAATCTTTGCAAAACAGTCCAGCACCAGCTGACGTTCTTTGTCTGAGAGATGCAGGGCCTCACTTACATGATAAGAAAAGAAAGAGTATTCCTGTATACGCTTCCCCAGCGAAGTACCGCGGATGAACTCCGGGTGAAATACCAACGACCATCCCTTGGGGGTAAATGACTTTACCTTGGCTTCAACGCCCAGCACCTGTCCGGGTGCAATAAACACCAGGGTACCTTCCTGGTAGTCATATAAATTCCGGCCATACTTCAGGTCGCCACACTTTACTTCCTTCAGAAAGATACTATACAGCCCGAAATGATATTTGCCTACGGGCATCGGCTGCGCCTTTGACAGGTCAACAACACTCACCAACGGATGCAGGGTGGTTACGCCGCGTATGGCATTGTACTGTGCAATGCTGTCTAATTTTACGATCTCTTCCATAGCACCTCGTTTCTGCGATAAAAGTACCACATAAAAACAGCCTGCGCACAGGTATTTCGCCCAATCAGTAATTTTGGTAGGTGAATCCGTAATAGGTATACTATTTCCGTCCTCCATCACCAGACCTTTGCATCGGAAGTTTTTTGGAACAACCAACAGTATTAACCGTTAATAAATATCAATATGAAAAAGAGATTACTGGGCAACAGCGGCCTTGAAGTATCGGCACTTGGCCTGGGTTGTATGGGATTGAGCTTTGCCTACGGTCCGGCAGTTGACAAAGAGGAAGGCATTAAATTATTACGCGCCGCCTTCGATGCCGGCATTACCTTTTTTGATACCGCAGAAGCTTACGGGCCCTTTACCAACGAAGAGCTGCTGGGCGAAGCCCTGGCCCCCATCCGCAAAGACGTGATCATCGCCACCAAATTTGGTTGTAAGAATGCTATTCCTGCCCAGGGAACCGATAGCAGGCCGGAGAACATCAGGGCCGTGGCAGAAGCCTCTTTAAAGCGGCTGAAAACCGATTATATCGACCTGTTCTATCAACACCGGGTAGACCCTGCTGTACCGATCGAAGAGGTGGCAGGCACCATACAGGACCTGATAAAGGAAGGAAAGATCAGGCACTGGGGACTTTCTGAAGCAGCACCCGCAACCATCCGTAAGGCGCATGCCGTACAGCCGGTGGCCGCCCTGCAAAGCGAGTATTCACTGTGGTGGCGCGAACCCGAACAGGAGATCCTTCCCCTGCTGGAAGAACTGGGTATTGGCTTTGTGCCTTTCAGTCCACTGGGCAGAGGCTACCTCACAGGCGCCATCAATGAAAACACACAGTTTGACAAAAACGATTTCCGCAACACCCTCCCCCGTTTTACAGAGGAGAACAGGAAAGCCAACCAGGCGTTGGTACTGCTGATAAAAGACATTGCCCAGGCAAAAAATGCCACTTCTGCACAGATAGCACTAGCATGGCTGCTGGCACAAAAGCCCTGGATCGTACCGATACCCGGCACCACTAAACTGAGCCGTTTGCAGGAAAACATCGGCGGCGTAACTATTGAGCTGACGGAAGACGATCTGCAGCAGATAGCAGCTGCCGCAGCAAAGATCAGCATCCAGGGCGCCAGGTATCCTGAAATGATGCAGCGCATGGTGGAAAAAAAATAGGCTTTCACTATGCTTTCAGTATGCTTCGGGGATGATTGTTAAAATAGTATGGGCTGTATGACCTACCTCGCTGCGGCAATCGCCGCTGCAAGTCCGTCTTCATAAGATGTGGGCCTGAAATGAAAACGCTGCTCAAACTTAGTGGAGTCAAAGAAATAAGGCTCCGTGTTCTGGTACATCATTTCATGCAGCTCACCGATGGTCGTATTAAAAAAACCGGCCAGCCTTACCATAAAGCCATTCAGCCTGGAATAGGAAGGCTTTACGCCCAGCAGGGAAGCGATCAGCGCTATATACTCCTTACCGGTTAGCGCGGGATTATAAGTGGGCATGTGCCATATTTCATTATCACTGGCAGGATTGCTGCCCAGCAGGTACAGTGCCTTCCCTGCATCGGGCGTATAGGTATAACTGTGAGGCACATCGTCGCGGCCCAGCCAGTTCGCTTTCTGATTTTTCAGCAGCTTCTGGATCACCAGGAGGTTTAATATACCCGTAGTATCTGCGTCCGGGCCATAGAAATCAGCCGCGCGGGCAATACTGGCCTGAAGGTTACCTGCCTTTGCTTCGTCCATCAGCTGAGTGGCGATACGGGCGCGGATCTCCCCTTTCTTACTGGCAGGATTATACGGCGTGCTTTCAGTCATGGCGCCTTTTACCAGGCCATACATATATACATTGTCGAAGAAGATCAGCCGGGCATTGGCGGCTTTACAGGCATCTATTGCATGCTGCATGATCTTTGGCCAGGAAACAGCCCATATCTTATGATCATAGGTAAGTCCTGCGCAGAGATACACCACAGCAGACCCGGCAACAGCTGCCCTGGTTTGCTCATAGTCCAGCAGGTCTGCCGCTTTTACCTCTACATTAACATCCATGGATCTGGGCTGGCGGCTCACCAGCCTTACCTTTTGATTGTTGGCCAGCAATTCTTTTGTCAGCTCTTTCGAGATAATTCCTCCTGCTCCTAAAATTGTGTGTATCATAGCGCTAAATTTAAATGTTCATTCCTTAGACGGTAAAGACGATCCAAAGTAGAAAATATTGTGAAAAAAAATATTTGGTTTACTAAACACTGTTCAGTAAGTTTGCATTGTAAATAAAATAACATGGGCATTGCTGATAGAAAAGAAAGGGAAAAGCTGGAGATGAAGCGTCTGATTATGGATGCCGCCATGCGCATGTTCGTGGAAGCAGGCTATGAAAAGACCTCCATCAGGGCCATCGCAGAGAAGATTGAGTATAGTCCGGCAACTATTTACCTTTATTACAGAGATAAAGACGACCTGCTATATGATGTACAGGCCCAGGGCTTTGCCCAGTTGCTGGAACTCTTCCAGCAAAAGGCCACTGCAAAAGATCCGTTTAAAAGACTGGGACAGATCGCGAGGATCTATGTCGATTTCGGCCTGGAGCATCCTGATATTTATGACCTGATGTTCATTATACGGGCGCCCATGAACAAAGTAGAGGAAGAAGGCTCCAAATGGCTGAACGGAGAAGCCTGTTTTGCATTTGTAGTAACTACCCTGGAAGCCTGTATAGTAAAGAAACAGATCAAATTTACGGACACAATGGTAGCGGCATTATCCATCTGGTCTATGCTGCATGGTATTGTATCATTAAACGTACGCTGCCGGATCAAGGTATCTAACCTGACTGAAGCGGAGATCCCCGGGGTGATAGATAGCTCGATAGAGAGCTACCTGGGGATGATAAAGGCGTAGTTAATTAATTCGCAATGAGATAGTGGCCATGGACAACTGTAGCGTCCGTGGCGGTTTAAGCTTTTTCACCAAAAGCTTTTTTTTAGCATATTAACTAAACAGTGTTCATTATGTCAACAAAGATTATCAAGTTACTGGCATTCATATTAATAATGCTGATTACGGGTGCCGGGGTCACTCCGGTAGCTGCACAGAACGGGGCACTGGAACAATATATACAGGAAGCTTTCACCAATAACCAGTCCTTACAGCAAAGGAATTTCCAGCTGGATAAATCGATGTATGCCTTGGATGAAGCCAGGGGCATGTTCCTTCCGCAGGTAAGCGTGATGGGCAGCTATACCAAATCCAGCGGCGGCCGTACAATCGATGTGCCGATAGGTGACCTGATGAACCCTGTATATGCTACACTGAATGAGCTGACAGGCAGCCAGAAATTTCAGTCGGTCAGCAACCAGTCTTTCCTGCTGAACCCCGACAATTTCTATGACGCAAAAGTGCGTACCACGCTCCCGCTGATCAACACCGAGATCTGGTACGCCAAACAGATCAGGCAGGAAGACATCACCCGGCAACAGGCGGCGGTGAACGCCTACAAACGCCAGCTGGTGAAAGACATCAAGAGCGCCTATTACCGTTATTTCCAGGCAGCAAGATCGGTAGACATTTACCTGAACGCACTGGAACTGGTGCAGGAGAACATCCGCGTAAATGAAAGCCTGCTGAAAAACGGTGTACGCAACAGCACCGCCCTTACCCGTGCAAAAACAGAGCAGCAGCGTACACTGGCGGCCATCACCGCCGCCAGGAACAACCAGCAGAACGCACGGAGCTATTTTAATTTTTTGCTGAACCGCCAGCTCACAGACAGTATCGCTACAGACAGTGCAGCGCTGACGGTTATCAGTGAGCAGTCACCCGCCGTTAATGAAACGGGCGATCGTCTTCTTCCGGATATCAGCCGGCGGGAAGAACTGCTGCAGCTGGACAAAACAAAACGGATCGCACTGCTGCAGCAGAAACAGCAGCAGTCCGCCATCATTCCCAGGGTGAACACTTACCTCGACCTTGGGTCTCAAGCCTACAACTGGGACTTCAATCATAATTCACGTTACTACATGTGGGGCGTTAACCTGCAGTGGGACCTTTTTACCGGCGGGCAGCGCCGCGCCAAAGCAAGACAGGCCGCTTCTGACGCTGCTGCCGCAGCAGCCATGTATAATGAAACGGCCCAGCAGCTGCGCCTGGAGCTGACTACCGCCAGGAATAATTTCCAGACGGCGCGCAGCAATTATCAAAGCGCGCAAACGCAATTGCAGCTGGCAGAAAAATATTATACCGACCAGGTGAAAGTATACAAGGAAGGACAGCTGCTGTACCTCGAACTGCTGGATGCACAGCAACAGCTCACCAACGCCAGGCTGGAAGCATTACAGGCCTACGCACAGGTACAAATAGCACAGGCCGAGATAGAACGGGCACAAGCCACTTATCCATTACCAAATCAACAATAACTTAATCAGCTTTTATATGAAAACTATTCACGCTTTACTGCTGTTAACGGCTGGTGCTGCGCTGTTGAACGCCTGTGGCAGTAACTCTGCCGCCTCGGAAGTTCCGGCTCAAACCGCCATCCCGGTACAACTGCAGGCGCTTACCGCCGAATCACCAGCGCTGAGCATACCGGTATCCGGACAATTTACCACGGATGATGAAGTAGTCCTCTCCTTCAAGACAGACGGCATCATACAACGCATCCTTGTCAAGGAAGGCGATGCCATCCGCAAAGGACAAACCGTAGCCATCCTGGATCCTACCGAAATAGACGCCCAGGCCCAACAGGCACAGCTGGCATATGAAAAAGCACAACGCGATTACCAGCGTACCAATAACCTGTACAAAGACAGCGTATCTACACTGGAACAGCTGCAGAACGCGAAAACCGCGCTGGATATGGCACAACAGCAACTGCGCTCCGCACAGTTCAACCGCAGTCATGCCGTGATCACCGCGCCCCGCAATGGTTATGTACTGCGCAAACTGGCGAATGAAGGTCAACAGGTAAAATCAGGGAATGCCGTGATACAAACCAACGGCGCTTTGTCCGGCAACTGGCTACTGCGTGTAGCCGTCAGCAATAAAGAATGGGCGGCCATTCACCTGCAGGACAGCGCCGAAGTGGAAGTAGAATCTGTGCCCGGTAAAATCTTCCGGGGCGTGGTATCCCGCAGAGCGGAAGGAGTAGACCCGGTAAGCGGATCGTTCATGATAGACATCCGCCTGGCAGGAGAAAAACCCGCGGCCATTGCTTTTGGCATGTTCGGTAAAGCCAATGTGCATACCAAAGGCGCAGCAGTTACCAGTGGCAGTGTTGCAGGCCCCTGGAGTATTCCCTACGATGCCCTGCTGGACGGGGATGATGGCGCCGGTTATGTGTTTGTGACAAATGACGGTAAAACTGCCAAAAAGGTAAAAGTAAGTGTGGCGGCGATGGAGAAAGACAGGGTGATCATCAGTAAAGGACTGGAAGGCGCAAAAGATCTTATCATATCCGGAAGCGCGTATTTAACAGACAGTAGCAGTATACGCGTAGTGAAAAACAACTAAACCTTTTCAAATGAAAATATCTGATTACGCGGTAAAGAACTACCAGTTCACCCTGGTCATTTTTATCATGATCATCGTACTGGGCATCACTACCATCATGAACATGCCGCGTTCCGAAGACCCGGAAATGCGCGCACCCGCCTATACCGTGATCGCGGTATACCCTGGCACCAGTCCGAAGGACATGGAAGAACTGGTTGTAGATCCGCTGGAAAAAGAAATTTACGCCCTGGAAGATATCAAGCATGTTCGCAGCACCATCAGCGACGGACTGGCCGTTATCCGCGTGGAATATAAATACAGCAGCAATGTAGATAACAAATACCAGGAGGTGGTACGAACCGTGAACAATAAACGGCGCGATCTGCCGCAGGAAAACCTCAGCATCGATATTCAGAAGCAGCAGCCATCTGATGTGAACATTATGCAGATAGCGCTGATCTCTGAAAATGCGCCCCGCGATAAACTCAGGTACCATGCTGAAAAGCTGCAGGATGAACTGGAAAAGCTCACTCCACTGAAGAACGTGGAGATCTTCGGCTTACCGGAGCAACAGGTGCGTGTGGAACTGGACCTTGAAAAACTGGCCCAGCTCAACCTGCCCATCGGCAACGTGATCAACAGCCTGCAGAATGAAACCATCAGCATCCCCGGCGGCAGCGTAGACGCAGGTAACCGTGTGTTCAACATCAAAACCAGCGGCAACTATCACAACCTGGAAGAAGTAAAGAACACCATCGTATACAGCAATAACGGCCGCAATCTCTTCCTGAAGGATATTGCCAAAGTATACTACGGTTATGACGATGTATCCTACCAGACACGCCTCAACGGCTTCCGCTGCGTATTTGTGGTGGCCGCCCAGAAAGAAGGCGAGAACATCAGCAAAACGCAGGAGTTGTACAAGCCGCTGATCGAAAAATTCAAAAAAACGCTGCCCGCCAATATTGACCTGGTACAGCACTTTGACCAGGCAGACAACGTAAACCGCCGCCTGGGCAGCCTGGGAAAGGATTTCATTATCGCGATCCTGCTGGTGGCCATCACCCTGCTGCCACTGGGTTTCCGGCCATCCCTGATCGTGATGATCTCTATCCCCCTCTCCCTCGCTATCGGTATTATTCTGCTGCAGCTGATGGGCTATAACCTGAACCAGCTGAGTATTGTTGGACTGGTAGTGGCCTTAGGCCTGCTGGTAGACGACAGTATTGTGGTGGTGGAAAACATAGAACGATGGATACTGGAAGGACATAGCGCTATGGATGCCACCCTGAAGGCTACCAAACAGATAGGCATGGCCGTAGTAGGTTGTACCGCCGCCCTGATCATTGCTTTTATGCCACTGGTATTTATGCCGGAGGGCGCAGGTGATTTTATCCGCAGCCTGCCGCTGGCCGTGATACTGAGCGTACTGGCCTCCATGCTGGTATCGCTGACGATCATCCCCTTCCTGTCCAGCAAACTGTTGAAAAAACATGACGGTCATCCGGATGGCAACATCTTCATGCGTGCGCTGAAACGCCTGATCCATGGCAGCTATTCCCGCCTGCTGGACAAAGCCTTACAGCGTCCTGCACTCACGCTGATCTCTACCGTAGTGATCTTTGTGGGCGCGCTCTACCTCTTCGGCGCGATAGGCTTCAGCCTCTTCCCTGCATCCGAAAAGCCGCAGTTCCTTATCAACATTACCGCTCCGCCGCAGTCTAACCTGCAATACACCAACAGTATAGCAAGGGATATAGAATCGGTGCTGAGAAAAGAGCCCGCCGTGAAATACTTTGCCACCAACGTAGGCAGGGGTAATCCGCGGATCTATTACAACGTGATACCGGAGAACGAGCACAGCGAGTTTGCAGAGATCTTTGTACAACTGGATGAACATACCAACCCGGAAGACAAGCTGGCGCTGATAGAGAAGCTGCGCAAACAATGGACGCCCTACCCCGGTGCAAAAGTGGAAGTGAAGAACTTTGAACAGGGGCCACCGGTAGCCGCCCCCGTGGAAGTACGCCTCTTCGGCGATGACCTGGATACGCTCAGAGCCCTGGCCGGTCGCGTGGAAGGCATGCTGCAACGCACTCCCGGCACCATGTATGTAGACAACCCCGTGAGCCTGCTGAAGAGTGATATACGTGTGGCCATCCAACGGGAAAAAGCGCAGCTGCTGGGCATCCCCTCCCTCAATATAGACCGCACCGTACGCCTGGCCGTAGCAGGATTGAATGTGGGACAGTACACGGATAATAACGACAATGATTACAATATCCTGCTGACCCGCAGCCGCGAAGGCCGCCCCACATTGGACGCCTTCCGCAACCTCTACGTGAGCAATACACAGGGCAAACCTTACCCCCTCGGACAAGTGGCCAATCTGAAGCTGGAAACATCCCCGGTGAACATTATCCACCACGAAAAAAGAAGAGTGGTAGCAGTGAAAGCCTTTGTGCAGAAAGGGTTCCTGGTAGACCGTGTGATCAATGATGTGATCGGGAGAATGGACCATATGGCCCTGCCTGCGGGCTATAGCTATGAGATGGGCGGCGAGGTGGAATCCCGGAACAATTCCTTCGGCGGCTTCATGAGCATTGTGCTCGTTACCATCTTTATGTTCATAGCCGTGCTGATACTGGAGTTCCGCACCTTCAAAAGCACGCTGATCGTATTATCTGTTATACCATTAGGAGTGGTAGGCGCAGCTGTAGGATTATGGCTCACCGGCAATTCGCTTTCCTTTGTGGCGATCATAGGTATGATAGCGCTGGCAGGTATCGAGGTAAAGAATACCATCCTGCTGGTAGACTTTACCAACCAGCTGCGGCAACAGGGCAGATCACTGGAGCAGGCCATCAGGGAAGCCGGCGAAGTGAGATTTTTACCCATTGTGCTGACATCATTGACCGCCATTGGCGGACTGATACCCATAGCCCTGTCGAACAACCCGTTGATTGCGCCGCTGGCAATTGTGCTGATCGGGGGATTGATCAGTTCTACCTTACTGTCAAGAGTGGTGACGCCGGTGGTGTATAAACTGATACCACCGAAAGTATGAGGAGTAGGCTACATTTATTATTTTGCAGCACAGCTTTTGCTGAACCAGCATTATATGATGAAATGTAGACTGTTCCCTATTATCTGCCTGGCAGGGCTGTTAATGCCTGTGCTACTGCAGGCCCAACATGAGCCAACTTTTGATCCCGCATACCAGTTTGTACAAAGCGGAAACCTGGTGCAGGACAAAAACTTTTACCTGCTTACACTTTTTGAGCAGGAACCGGCCTTGCAGAAAGCCATCCGCGGAAACAAGGCATTGCAGCAATACCAGGTATATCCCGAGCGGGCTGCCAAAATTGCGAAAGGGTGTCCCAATGCCAGCTGCTTTGCAGCATCACTGGTGTTCAGCGATCAGCAGATCATCGCTATCGGCCAGATCTTACAGGATATGTATAACCGGCAGCCCGCATTCAGGGAAACCCTGCAACGCCACCTGCGGCCCAGCGGTGTGTTTATGCGCTATGCCTCCATGCCCGAAGATAAGCTGCTGGCGCAGCGATGGAAGGAAGAAGCTTATGGGTTGAACTATGTGCTGACCGCTTATACGCAAAACAAAGGCCTGCGTTATCCTAAAATAGATTCCGCCGCCTATGACGTGCGTAGCGCGGACTATACAAAGGAAGTGCGCAAACGCTGGGTACAGACGTCCGCCCGTAAAGACCCTTCCATGCTGTTCTTCTCGCCGGTACTGCAGCTGGCAATGGACCTGCTGGAACTGAACGGGAAAGATCATGCCGCCAGGCATGAGCCCCTGAGCACACTGAACCGCGCGGCCTATCAGCAGCTGCCAGGCACACAATGGGCCGCTTTCCCCTACGCTGCCATCCTTATACTGGGCGCGGGCCCCACCGGCAACGAGCCTATCAGCGAAATGTGTAAAGAACGCTGCCGTATGGGGGCCGCCCTTTACCGCGATAAAAAAGCGCCGTTCGTTATTGTATCGGGCGGCTATGTGCATCCTTTCGGTACCAGATACAGTGAGGCCATCGAGATGAAGCGGTTCCTGAAAGACAGCTGCGGCATCCCGGAAACAGCCATCATTGCTGAGCCTCATGCAAGGCATACCACTACCAACATCCGTAATGCCAACCGCATCCTGTTCCGCAACGGGTTCCCGGCGAACAAGAAAGTACTATGCACCAGCAGCAAGATACACATCACCTATGTGAACAGCATTTTCTTCAACAAAACCTGTGATAAAGACCTGCGTTACCATCCCTGCAAAAATGTAAAACGCCTGGACGATAACAGCCTGGAATACGAGCCGGTAGCAGAGAGCCTGCACGAAGATCCCTTTGATCCGCTGGATCCGTGAGAGGAGCTGCCGGCTGCTCATTATCCGTCCATAAATTTTCCTGTATCATGGTTGTAAACTGCCCGGTCATCTATTAGGTGATGCAGATCCGTTTGCGGTATACTTTATTTGTATATCCATATTGACGTATCTATGACCAACAGATTATTACTGATCATTACCGGATGCCTGTTGCTGACAACAGCTGCTTACAGTCAATCGTTTCACTTCGGCCTGAAGGCGGATCTGAGCTTTAATTCCCTTCATGGCAATGGCCTTGCAGGAACTTTCAAACCCGCTTTCAATGCCGGCGCTTTCGGGGAGCTGAACATCTCCAGCAAGTGGGCCATACAGCCGGAACTGCTGTTCACCCTGTACAACAACAAGGCCGGGGCGGATTTTACGAAGTACTATGTTAACAGCGGCGCCAGTGGCGCCAACAACAGCAAGATACAGCTGGGTTACCTGAGTATCCCGGTATTGCTTACGTATAATGTGAACGAGTTCCTCAGCCTTAACCTGGGACCGCAGTACAACCTCCTGGTGTCTTACGACGAGACCCTGCTGCAGAATGGCCGTAGAGCCATTAAAAAGAATGACCTGGGCGCAGCAGCAGGACTAACCCTGCATGTATCACAGGTACGCTTCTACGGACGCTATGTGATGGGGCTGAGTGATCTCAATGATATTGACAACCGGTATTCCTGGAAAACCCACCAAATACAATTAGGATTGGGGATAGCGATAAAGTGAGCTGTCAGCTGTTAGCTGCTGGCTATTAGCAGCTAACAGCCAGCAGCTAATGGCTAATGGCTTTTCGACATTTCCAGCGCCTTGGTGGTAGTATAGTATTTGGCAAGCATGTTGGGTACTTCCCAATCGGGCAGCTTACCATCTTTCAGGTATTGCAGGTAGCGTTCCATTACCTGGGCAAAGTGCGCTTCATGCCCGTTCTTATATGCAGCCGGGATGGTGATCTTCCAGCCTTTGGCGCTCTTCTCTGTTCCCACTCCGGGGTATTTTGCTTCCAGCTGTTTCAATGCTTCCTGCAAAGCCGTTTCAAAAGCAGGGGTATTATTACCGGCCACCGGTTCTACATACAAGGTAGGCTCATACTTTTCTTCCTTACCCTGGCGGATGACCAGGTTGCTTTTAGTACCGCGGAATAGCGCATAGTGGGTATCTCCTCCCCCTTCTGGTGCGGCGTAGCGCCATAAGGCGGCCACTTTTACATGCACCCCTTTGAGGGTGTAGGTGGCTTCTCCATTGGCGGCCACATTCAACAGGGTATCTTTTGCATATGGTTGTAAAAAAGAGGGAAAACTATCCAGTCCGGTGATGGTGCTGAACTGCGACAAAGTTACCGGGGTAGGCCAGCGGCGGGCGGCCTTCAGCTGGATGTCCGTTTTATAATCAAGGGCTACGCCGGGAAAACATTCCCATTGCACCAGGTCTACAAGGTGCGTACCTACATCTACAATCGCATCGCCCTGTTGTTCAGGATCGAAGAACCAGGACGGGCGTTTAAGGGCCTTGCCGGAAACATATTTATAAAAGTGGTGAACGCTTTCCATTACCACCCCGGGATCTTTTTCAGTGCCTTTCTGCAGTTCGCCGAAGACTTCGTTTATGCGGGAGAGTTCGCCCTGCAGGATGTTGGTGATCTCAGAGCGTTCGGTCATAATATCATAGAGCAGCACTTTCTTTTCCTTTGCATCTGCGAAGGTTTGCTGCAGCTTCTCAAAACCGGCGGAGCTGATGGCCATGGGCTTGTCTGCCAGGACATTCATCCCCGCGGCAACGGCCTGCTGAATGTATTCTGTTTTGCGCTGATTATTGCCCGCCATCACTACCACATTGCCTTTCTTGTCGGCCACCATCTTTTCGAGGAAGTCAGGGCCTTTGTAGATCTCTTCATGCCAGTGGGTGGGCGCATCGGCGCGGGTGTTGTACTGATCGATAAAGCGCAGCTGTTCCTGCAGTTCAGGACCATCGGGTGCGTAAACATGTACAACGGAATCTATACCGGGGTACATGGATTTCTGAACGAGGGCCGCGTGGAAGTGGCCGGGGTCCAGGGTAACAAGCCTGATTTCCGAAGCGGTGCTGTCTTTGCTGTTTGCATCAGTAGCACCGGAGTTGCATGCATAGTTCATGGCGGTTAGGAGAAGAAGAGGTGAAATGAGTTTCAGGTGATTCATTCGTATGATTAGTTTGTTGTTTGAATTTGATGATAAAAGATTGCTTCGTCGCGCCTCGCGCCGGGCTTTGCGGTTCCTCTCCAATGACGCCACTAATCTAAGGTATACGGCCAGCGCTGCGGACGGGTCAGCATGGCGTTGGCTTCGTCATCGTTTTTAAAGCGTTCCTTTACCGGATCCCAGTAGAGTTTGCGCTGCAGCTTCATGGCGGCATGATTAAGCAGGCAAACAGTGCAGGCGCGGTGTCCCACTTCTATGGGGGTAATAGGCTGCCGGCGGCTGGCGATACTCTCCAGCCAGTTACCATGGTGGTCGTTACTTTCATAAAGATGTATTTCATCGGGCCCTATAACGGAATCGAGTATACGCGGATCACTGGCGTCTAGCGCTTTATCTTTTTTAACTTTAGATCCCGGATCACTGGCAGTGGCCGTATAGTTGCCGCGGGTAACGAAGATCCAGCCATCGGAGCCAACGAATTTCACGCCGTTGGGATATTCATTGCTGGCAAGCACTTTAACCCCGTTACCGAAGATGGTTTCCGATTTAAAAGGTCCGTGTACATCCCACAGGTGACCTGCCGGCGGGAACTCAGCACTGGCGGTAATCTCTACCGGACCCGTATATTCCGTATCCATTCCCCAATTTACAATATCAAAATGATGAGCGCCCCATCCGGTGATCATCCCTGCACCAAATTGTTCGCAACGCAGCCATCCGGGACGGGAGAAATCATCTGCCGGGTGTACCCTTTTTAAAGTGTAGGGAACATAAGGTGTTTCGCCCAGCCACTTCTCGTAATCAAGACCAGCGGGTACGGGCATTTCTTTTTCAACGGTACTTTCCCCGGGATCATCTATCGGAAGACCTACGTATACCGTATGCAGTTTACCGATGCGGCCGTTGCGCACCAGCTCACAGGCGCGTTTGAACTGCGGCATAGAGCGTTGCTGGCTGCCGATCTGCAATATCCTTCCGCTGCGATGCACTTCGTCACTCAGGGCACGGCCTTCGGCAATGGTAAGCGAAGCGGGCTTTTGCATGTAAACATCCTTACCCGCACGTACGGCGTGGATGGCAGGAATAACATGCCAGTGATCAGGCGTGCTGATGATAACAGCGTCAATATCTTTATCAGCGAGGAGCTCCTGGTAGTCGGTATACGTTTTTACTCCATCGTAGGCTTTACCGGTTTTCTTTGTGTAATGCTCATTGACCAGGCGTTTAGCCGCATCCAGCCGTTTACTGTCAAGGTCGCATACGGCGATGATCCGGGCCAGATCATGATTCCATACACCGGGCATATCATGTCCGCGGGAGATACGGCCATTACCAATGGCGCCCACATTAATACGGTTACTGGGGGCAAGCGGGCCGCTTAACACATGCGCGGGAACAATGGCGGGAAAAGAAGTGAGTGCCAGCGCACCGGCGCCTTTAACGGAGTCTTTGAGGAATTTTCGCCTGGAGGAAAGGTTCTTCATATCTGAGCGTTTATGGGTTTTAACGTTTGAGGTTTAAAGTTTGAGGTTTGTTAAACGTTAAAGGTTCAGGACAGTCCTGCTTTAAAGGCATAGTTGTACCGAACTTCCAACATGCAACGAACTTCAAACTTCAAACGTTCAATAGGGCAACGGGTCATCCGGACTTACCGCCCGGGCTTTGGAATAATCCAGTTTAGTTTGTTTGCTGAGTACCCATTGCAGGCCGCCCAGCAGGTGGCGCTGAAAGGTAGGGTCAGCATAGATCTTTGGGTCGTGCCCGAGGGCGGTGTACCATTGACGGCCGCCATCAAATTCATGGCACCATACAGAAGGGAAAACAGCACCATAGAAGTCTGGCTTTTCCTTATCATTGATGCCGGAGAGATCGTGCACTGCGAGAACATGGATGTCTGGATTGACTTCCCTGACGAAGTAACATTCATCAGACAGCTCCCATATCTTCGGCAAAAAAGCAGTAGACGGATGGTCAGCGTCTATAATTATTTCCTTCAACGGCTGGAATGGCGGGTGACGTACAAAGGTGGCGCCCACCATCCGTTTGAACCAGGGCCACTTCCGTTCTGTGCCCACCGCAGAGTGGATGCCTACAAAACCGCCGCCTGCCTGGATGAAGCGCATCAAAGCAAGCTTCTGGGCATCTGTATGAAAAACATCGTTATTGGTATTGGCAAAGATGAGGACATTATATTTCCGCAGGTTGGCGTCTGTAAAGTCGGCAGGCGTATCGGACACATCCACCTGGAAGCCGTGCTCCCGAGCCAGCTGCCGGATTGCGGCCACAGCAGCGGGAATGTTCTGATGCACGTAACCCTGGCCATTCTTCGTATATACCAGCACCCGGATGTTTTTCCAGTGGAATCCGGGAGGAATGGCGGCGGTAGAAATGACGAATAGTAGTAATAAGATGGATAGTTTTTTCATACGTGTTATTCGTGGATAGATTACTGGCGGTAAAAAGTACAACTTTTTGCAATGGATTGCAAGAGAAGAGGTGTTAATCTTTGAAGCGGAGAGAACGGATTGGCAGGCGCATACCCACCGGCATTAAAACAGGTCAACTTGAAGAATTAATTGTAAATTCCTTAGCGCAAACAACCATTACTATGATCCGGCAACTGATTGAAAAAGCAGCATTAAAGAAGATAAGCGCCTTCCGTGACCTGGACGGCTGGCTGACCGACAGTGAAGCGCTGGGACTTTATCTCACGGCACGAAAGCTGCCGCGGAATGCTACGGTGGTGGAAATCGGCAGCTGGCAGGGGAAGAGTACATATTGTCTTTCAAAAGGCTTACGGTCCGGCAATGTGTACGCCATCGATCCCTTTAATGCAGATGCGGGTGCGGATGAAGGTAGCAGGGAAATATACCTGCATAAAAAGGGGGATAACAATTTGCTGGAACAGTTCAGGAAAAATATGGAGGGACTGGAAGTGTTGAAGAAGATCATCATAAAGCAAGGGTACTCTCATCAGTTTCATAGTGATTTTGAGAAGATTGATTTCCTGTTTATAGATGGCGATCATTCTATTCCCGGATGTAAAGCTGATTTTGAATGGTATGCACCGAAAGTGACCGTTGGAGGATATATAGCATTTCATGATTTTTATGAGGACAGGGAGGAGCTGGGGCCTACCTGGGTAATTAAGCAGCTGGTGATGGGGGCAAAGGAGTTCAGGTTCCATAGGAAGTATGATACGCTGTGGGTGGCGAAGAAGGTATTGTAGCATTAAAATAAAAATGCTGATGTCATTTTAAGGTGGAATAATATTTTTGAAATAATAATTTTCAAGGTGTAGTTAATGGATGAATGAACAAGAACCTGACTATTACAAAAAGATCATCTTTTACACATTGATATATTGTATATAATCAGCCACCACACTGGTTTTTTGTCATTTTTATTAACTACTTATTAACCCTTTTTGGGAACTAAAATTGTGTAATTGCGCGCAATAAAAATATCCCATGAAACTCATTCGTTACCTGGTATGTCTTATTGTGTTTACTGCCTGTAATCCGGTAAAGCAGATTACGGGCAGTAAACCTGACGGCAGCGGCTACGTATTATCTATACAACCTTCAGCCAATAAAAAAGACAGTGTATTCATCCAGGGCAACATCAGGGCAGTAGATACAGATTCAACAGAATACAACGCCCTTATAGCGCTACAGCTGATTAAGCTGGACACCAGCGGGTATAAAGCATCAATCGGGCCAGACCCAAAGGGCCGGTTCAGCTGTATGGTGCTTCCCGGAAGATACTATTTGTCTATCGCAGCCCTTGGATTTGGCAAGATCAAAACTGCTGAGTTTACTGTGAAGAAAGGACAATCTGTATCACTGGAAGCGGTTATGCACCCGGTAGCAGAACAGGTTAGCAACGATCCGGTATTGACACCCTATAAAACGGTTCCACGCAGACCGCCTGCTAACCAGCCCTCCTATTAACCATTTATTAACCCTTTGGCAGAAATAAAAGTGATTAATTGCATAGCGCTATAAATATCCCAAATCATGAATAAACCCCTGTTATCAGCTATCCTGTCTGCCTTCCTTCCCCTTTTTTCCATGGGTCAGTTCCTGAGCGAAAAAGCAAGCATTGAGTCAGCACTTGCCGCTGCTGCAGAAAACAATAAAATGATCTTCCTGATGATGGACGCCCGGGAGTGCGCTACCTGCAATCAGGTTGCAGACATGGCCCTGAAAGACGATGCGCTGAGAAGATATCTTTCGTCAAGGTTTGTTGTTCTCCGCATAGGTGCAGACCATCCTGAAAGCGTAATGCTACAACAAACCTACCAAGCGGCAGGAAAAAATATGGTTTTATTCCTGGATAAGCAGGGTACATTAATACATCGCTTTAACGGAAGCTCTTCCCATACTACCGATTATATAAGAGAAGCAGAGATCGCATACAGGCAGAAAGAAAACGGCATCGCGATCAGACAATTAGAAGCGGCAGCAGCAACTGATAAATTGAGCACCGCAGCATTATATAAGCTAATAAAAACCAGGAATGCGCTCAATTATGCTATTGATTCGCTATTGGATCAATATGTCACACAACTACCGCCAGACTCACTGGCAAAACTGCCTGTACTGCAGCGTATCATTCAATTGAGCCCTGTATTAATGTCGCGCGCTGACGCCATACTCCGGAACAATCCTGATTTATTCCGCCAAGCCTGGTACAGCCTTCCCCTGGATGAGCGTATTGAGATTAACAGGCGGATCATCTCAAAGACACAGCCCTCCCATACTACGATAACTATTACATGACCATATCCGCAGATTCCATAAAAAGAAGCGATTCTTTAGCGCTTTCCAGGATGATGAAAAACCGTCTCGCTAGCGCGAAAAATGGATCGAGGATAGTGTTTCCGTTTGTGCGCACCGCCCAATATTATTGCGGTGAACTAAATAATGGCGCCTGGCGTCTATATACCCTTACAGACAAGCCTGAGCTACTGGAAAAAGCACTCGGTTGGGCAGCTCACGCCAATGACTTTTGTGAGCTTCCCCAGGCGATGGATACTTTTGCGCGACTACTATACAAGCAGCAAAAAAACCGGGAGAAGGCTATACGTCTCGAAGAGAAAGCCATTGCGCTTTCAAAAGAATATGGCATATCACCGAAAGCGTTTGAAGAAGTATTGCAGCAAATGAAGCAGGGTGCGAGCGAAATAGATGAATAGCCATTGCCTGGAAATAAAATGTACCGGTCATAAAGTTTAGCGCCCGCCGGTCCGAAAGACCAGCTACAACTTCCTATATTTATATAAATTAATGAATTCAATAACCCTGATGATATCATAAAACACCCAAACATGCGCCCCTCTGCTAACAACATTTCACCCATCCCCTCCCTCCTTTTTGTCTTTTCCTGCTTATTACTGATCTCACCCCTCAGCTTATTTGCACAAAAGGACCGGATTGATACGTTCATTGAAAACAGTATGTCGAGAGAACGTATTGCAGGTTTCGCTGTAGGAATCATAAAAGATGGAAAAGTAATTAAGACCAAAGGTTACGGATACGCAAATCTTGAATTGAACATCCCCGTTACAACCAGTACCGTCTTCAAGGTGGGCTCTATAAGCAAGCATATCATTGCTGTGGCTATCCTGCAATTTATACAGGAAGGAAAGCTACAGCTGGATGATCCGGCCACTAAATTCTTTCCGGACGCACCGCCGCATTGGGGCAAAATCACTATCCGGCACCTGTTGAACCATAGCTCCGGCCTGAAAAGAGAATCACCGGCTTTTGACCCAATGGCGATACAGCCCGATTCCTTCGTTATCAGGGCCGCATATAAAGATTCACTGGTTTTCCCAACAGGTAGCAAATGGCAATATTGCAACCTGGGATATTTCATGCTGGCAGATATTATCAGGCAAATCAGCGGAAAAAGCTTTGCAGACTATATGAAGCAGGAGATCTTTGAAAAGAACGGCCTGATGGCAACAAGGGTAACATCATTAAAAGATATGGTCTATGGACGGGCCAATGGTTACGTGAATGCGGGCAAAGACACCGTGGTAAATGCACTGAATTACGTTGCCCTGAGACCCAGCGGGGCTTTTTTATCGAATATCGATGACATGGTAAAATGGGAGATGCTGATACAGGGCGGAAAGATCTTATCGCGGGACAACTGGGATCAAATGTGGACGGATACCACTACCACTGGCGGTATTGACAATGGTGTATCGTTTAGCTACGGATACGGGTGGTATGTCAGTACTTATAAGAACCGGAAGGTAGTTTACCACGGTGGTGTGCTGCCAGGCTTCAGGGCGATGTATTACCGGTTGCCGGAGGAAAGAACAACGATTATAATATTGACGAATTCTGAACCTACAGATACGAGGGCCCTGGGGAGAGAATTGACGGATGTTGTGATGGATATGTAAGTAGCAGGGAAAGCCGCCGGAATTAGTCACTCCTCGTCGTATCCTTTTGGCATAGCACCATAAAAGCCCGGATAGGAAGCAAATAGCTGGTAAAGGCATCGCAGGCCTTCTTCCAACGTATGAACAACTTATCCAACCCCGCCCCGGAAAACATCCTTAACGACATCTACTCCCGGCTCATGGAACTGCCCATTACCTTCCGGAACAAAATCTTCGAAGAATGCTCCTGGAGCACACCCGCCTTTTACCGGAAAGCCAGGGATGCTAAAGGAATCAGCAACGCAGAGAAAGACAAAATTGCAGCCATTTTAAACGAAACCTTCCAAAACCTCTGGCAATACTGCGAAATATACAGGAAACAACAATAGCTTCACCGCGCCCTGGTTAAGCTCCCCTCCCATAGGGTTAATATTTCCGGCAAGACGGTCAATCCGCCCCGGAAGATAACCAAACAACCCTGACAGATCGAAGGTATTCAATGTAAGATGACAGATGTGTCATGTAAGCTGACAGATGTGCCGTGTAAGATGACAGATGTAGTGTGACAGATCGAAGGTGTTCAATGTAAGATTACAGATGTGTCATGTAAGATGACAGATGTACCGTGTAAGATGACAGATGTGCCGTGCAAGCTGACAGCTCTGCCCCGCCACTATTCATCAAACTTACTCCACTCCCTGGACCGCTGGTTAATACTCATCACCGCCCAGCTTACCACCCCCAGGCAAAACAAACACATGAGCACAATCAATGTTACAATCATAGCATTCAATTACTTTAAAAGATCGGCTTCTTTGCAGGAAGCAAGCACTTCCTCGATATTATTGGTCTGAAATTTACGCAAAATATTCAAACGGTGCGCCTCAATGGTACGGATGCTCACATTCAGCGATTCGGCAATCTCCTTATTGCTCAGATCATTATCTATCATCCGCAGTATCTGCTCTTCGCGTTTGGAGAGCGAAATATCTGCATAAGACACGGTTTTATGGCCGGTGGCATTACGCATATCCAGGTACTTCTTCACCAGTACATCCGTTACATCACCTATAAAGTAAAACTTGCCCCCGTATACCGTGCGGATCGCATTCAGGAAGATCTTGTTGCTGGTATCTTTCAGGATGTAACCGCTTGCGCCCATTTCCAGCGCTTTGGCCACATAATCGGGACTATCATACAAGCTGAAGAAAAGGATCTTTGCCTGCGGCAAACGGCTCAATATTGCCTCGCTGGTCTCTATACCATTGATCCCCGGCATACGGATGTCCATAATGATCACATCCGGAGCAACGGTATGCAGCAGCTGCAGGGCAGTTTCTCCATCGCCGGCCTCACCCACCACTTCCATATCTGGCTCGCTGTCTACCAGTTGCTTCAAGCCATTGCGGAATATTTCGTGGTCATCCACCAAAAAGACCTTCATTTTTGTGCTCATAGTTATAAAGGTATTTCTAATTGTATAATTGTCCCTTTTCCAGGTTCTGTACTAATGTTAAATGCACCGTTCAGCAATTCTGCCCGTTCCTTCATGCCGCGTATACCGTTCATCTTACGGGCCAGCTCTCTCAGGTGCAGCTGATGTTTATTGAAGTAAAAGCCTTTACCATTGTCCTTTATCATCATATTCAGGTAATCGCCGGAGGTGTCTACATAGATCTCCACCAGGGACGCCTGCGAATGTTTAACCACGTTATTCAGCCCTTCCTGCAGGATGCGGTAAACACTCATCTCCAGCTCGCGCGACATCGGCGATACGCGTATATTGGCATCCACCAGCACCTCCATTTTGCGATCCGCATCTTTCACGCTTTTTACAAGATCGTCTATGGCAGAACGAAGACCAAAGTCTTCCAGTACGCTGGGCATAAGGTCTGAACAGATGCGGCGCGTTTCGGTAATGAGCTTCGACAGCATATTGTTGACCATCACCACTTCCGGATCGGGCGTAGCATTGCGGTCCTGTATCTGCTCCAGCTTCATACGAAGGCTGGTGAGCATCTGGCCAATGCCGTCGTGAATTTCGGCGGCTATACGCTTACGCTCCTTCTCCTGCCCGTTGATAATGGCGTAAGATTTGATCTTCTGCTCCACTCCTTCACGGCGCATTTTTTCTTCCGTCAGCATCCGGTTCTCCCGCTCCGTATTTTTACGGTTGGTAATATCGTTGCCGATGATCAGGTACTGATAAAGACTGCCCGCATTATCAAACACGGGGATCAGCGTTACATCCAGCCAGAAACCGGTACCATCTGAAGCGTAGTCAAATATCTCGTCCTGCCATACTTCTTCCCGTTTCTGATCATCGCGGATGTGATCATAGATCACGCTTTCCTTACCGCCCATGTTATTATAGAACACCGGCTTATTACGCAGCTCAGACATGGTGTATTTGGTAAGATGGCAGTATTTATCGTTGGCGTAGATGATGTTTCCCCTAGGATCTGTTTTTACGAGATAGGTGGCCTTATCCAGCGCGAAGTTCATTTCGCGCAGCTCGTTGTACGACTTCTCCATCCGGTCATTGGCCGCCTGTAGTTCGTCTTTTAAGGTCTTGGCCCTTTCTTCTGAAAATACCAGTCCCAGTACCACTTTCTTGATATGGATTGCCATGGGATAAAAGATAAAGGCGGCTTCCAGCAAAAGGGTGAGCAGCACAAGGCTCAGCATGAGATAATCAATCTGCTTCAGCTGGCGGATGCGTTCTTTGGAGAAACGGTCGTAATCAAATACAATGAGGTCCATTCCCAGGAGGTAGGACTGCTCATAATCCATGATGGTCTTAACGTAAGGGCGGATCAGCTCCGGGTTGAAGGGCCTGGCCGTATCGAGGATGGTAACAATATGTTCGGCGGCGCGCATGATCTCCGCACGTGGGTGGCTGATCAGCTCAAACATTTCGTTGATCTCCTCCATATCTTCGGTGGGCAGGTTCAGGAACTTACTGCCCGCCTGCAGGCCTTCCTGGGCTTTTTCCCATTGCCGCAGGGTGTTTACAAACTCTTTGCCGTTGCTCTCAAATTCCACCCCGTTCTGCAGCTGCAGGGCTGCTTTGCTCAGTATCTGACTGTAGGTACGGAGCCGCGCCGCGAAATTGATCACGTGCGAGTCGTCCATAGAACGGTTAAGGTGTTGCTGGATGCGGACCTGGCTCAGTATAGACAGTACAGCAATAAAAGTAAGTGCAATACCATAACGGATGGTAAAGTACTTGAAGAGCTTACGGTCCTCTGATATGATGCCCAGGTCGTGATTCATCCTTTTAAATATAGAGATTTAAGTCTTGATCTGCAAGCCTGATGATGACTTTGGAAGATGGATGTCACTACACCGCAATATGTTCCTGCAATTCCCTGAAATCCAGGCTTACCGCCTCTCCTTCTTTGACCATCTTTCCCCTTTCCATGAAATAAAAATAATCGGTTACCTGCCGGGCAAAATCTATCTTCTGCTCTACCAGCAACACGGCAATACCTTTCTCTTCCGCCAGCTGGCGAAGGATGTTCCCTATTTCAATAGCAATGGAAGGCTGAATGCCCTCAGTCGGCTCATCCAGCAATAACAGGGACGGCCCGCTGATCAGCACCCGGGCTATGGCCAGCTGCTGCTGCTGCCCCCCACTGAGGTTACCGCCCAGGCGGCGGCGAAATTCTTTCAGGATGGGGAACAGCGCATAGATCTCCTCCTCTGCGAAAGCAGGTTTATTGGCAGCAGCTGCTTCCATCCCCAGTTTCAGGTTCTCGTAGACCGTCAGCTTGGGGAATATCTCCCTGCCCTGCGGTACATACCCGATACCCGCTCTCGTTATTTTATGCGAGGGCCAGTTGGTAATGTCCTGTCCGTTCAGCAGTATACGTCCTTCCCGCGCTTTCACCAGTCCCATCACCGTTTTCAGCAGGGTGGTCTTACCTACACCGTTGCGCCCCATCACGGTGGTGATCGCTCCTTTCTTTACCGCAAGACTGGCGCCCCACAAAATGGTGCTTTCGCCATAGGCCGCCTTTACTCCGTTAAGCGACAGGATATTTGCATCTTTCATACTTTATAGTTTTTCCAGTTGCGCGTTTGCCCTTCCGAGGTAGCAGTCGATCACTCGCTGATCATTCCTGACTTCCTCGAAAGCGCCTTCCATCAATAGTTTACCGTTCACCAGTACGCTTACACGATTATTGGCGATCTGGCGGACAAAATGCATATCGTGCTCAATGACAATCACGCCGTGTTCTTTGGAGAGCTCCAGCAACAGCTCACCGGTACGCTCTGTTTCTCGGTCAGACATGCCGGCGGCAGGTTCGTCTATCAATAGCAGCTTCGGATCCTGCAGTACAACGATAGCGATCTCCAGCCACTGTTTCTGCCCGTGAGAAAGTGCGCCGGCCTGTTTATCCAGCACACCCGCTAAGCCTACCCGTTCTGCCACTGCAACAATGCGCTTTTTAAATGCTGGCGTCATTCTAAAGAAGAGTGATGAAAAAACGTCCTTTTTCATGCGGGCGGCCAGCGTCATGTTCTCGAACACCGTGAGGCTGGAGAAGACGCTGGGCTTCTGGAATTTGCGGCCAATGCCCAGTTCTGCTATTTCCACCTCGGTAAGGCCATTGGTGGCTTTACCGTTGAATAATATTTCGCCGGTATCGGGTTTTGTTTTTCCGCAGAGGATGTCCATAAAAGTGGACTTACCCGCGCCGTTAGGTCCGATGACCACGCGGAGCTCTTTGTCTTCCAGCTGGAAATGCGACAGGTTGAGGGCCTGAACGCCACCAAAGGAAACGGAGAGATTATTTACTTCTAATAACATAATTCACGTTTATTAAAGGCATTGCAAGACGGTTTCTTCGCACAGCGCTCAATTCCCTTCACTGCTCCTTGCCATAGCGGGATGGGAGACCCTTGTATTTTCTGCGTGCGGGGAAGGCACTCCTTCCACAACCGCTTTCCGCCGGCTACGCAGCAGGGCAGCGAACTTGTCAAACAATCCTGTAAAACCTTTATCGAAATACAATACCGTCAGTATGTAAAGAACACCCAGCACAAACAGCCACCCTTCCGGGAAAAGACTGGTACAAAGGCTGTAAAGGCAGTTCACCAGCAATGCGCCGATGATAGCGCCTTTCAGCTTACCGCGGCCTCCTAATGCCACCCACATCAGCATTTCAACGGATGAAGTAACACTCATACGGCCGGGCGTAATAATACCGGTTTGCGGCACATACAGCATTCCCGCCAGGCCCGCTAACACCGCCGCCACAACAAAGACCGCCAGCTTATAATTCAATACCCGGTAAGCGGTATAACCCACACGGGGCTCGCTATCGCGGATAGCCTGCAGTACCTTCCCGAATTTGGAAGCCATCATCTTACGGCAGAGGATATATGAAATACAGAGCATGGCCACGGTAGCAAAATATAATGCCAGCTTGGTATTAGATGAAGAAAGATCAAAACCCAGCACGGCCTTGAAATTAGTGAGCCCGTTGGTGCCGCCTAATTTTGTTTCGTTACGGAGAAACAACAGGTACATACCCAGGGCAAAGGCCTGCGTAATAATGGCCATGTAAACGCCTTTGATACGGCTTCTGAACACAAAGAAACCGATCACAAAAGCAATGACAGCCGGTACCAACAGCGCCAGTACCACCGCCGGAACAAAGCCATGAAAAGGCTGCCAGAATGCGGGCAGTGAAGAAAAGTTGTTCCAGACCATAAAGTCTGGCAGCTCCTGTCCCTGCAGGGCAGTAGCTTTCAGCAGGAGGTGCATTCCCATGCAATAGCCGCCCAGGCAGAAAAAGAAGGCCTGGCACATAGACATGATTCCGGTATAACCCCAGATCAGGTCTATTCCCAGCGCAGCAATGGCAAAGCAGCAATACCTGCCCCACAGTGAAATGGTATTGATGGAGACAATGCCCATGAGATGACCGGCCGGCAGCACTATTGCAAAGAACAACACAAATAGCAGGGTGACCAGTTTAGATGATTTATCAGGCATGTTAAAATAGTTTTGTTATTACTCTTCAGCGATCCTTCCTTTATCAGGGAACAAGCCCCTTGGTTTAAACTGCATGTAGATCATGATCAGCAGCAGGATGAGCACTTTTCCATACACGGCCTGGAAAAGGGCTTCCAGCACTTTGGAGAAAATGCCGATACCTAATCCCGCAGTGATGGTACCTATCAGTTTGCCTACGCCCCCGGTTACCACCACCAGGAAGGAATCCACGATGTAGGTCTGGCCCATATCCGGCACCACGTTACCGATCAGTGTCATGGCGCAACCTGCCAACCCGGCAAGGCCGGCGCCAATGAAGAACGTAAACGCATCTACACGGCGGGTATCTATACCCAGGCAGGCGCTCATGCTGCGGTTCTGTGTAACCGCCCGTATCTGCATACCGATGCGGGTGCGGAATAACATACCGTATAGCGCTACCACTACCACAATGGTGAGCAGGATGATAAAGATGCGGTTGTAAGGCAGCACCAGGTGCGGCGATACCTGCCATCCGCCGGCCAGCATATCAGGCAGCTTTACGGCGGTGAGATCGCCAAAGATGGTGCGGGCGGTTTGTATCAGCACCAGGCTGACGCCCCAGGTAGCCAGCAGGCTTTCCAGGGGACGTGCATACAAACGGCGGATGATCAGCCATTCCAGGAACAGGCCCATTAAGCCGGCAGCGATAAATGACACCGGCAGCGCGGTGATAAAGAACCAGTTGCTGTTCTGAACATGCAGCACATTGCTAAAAAGCATTTCCGTACAATAGGTAGCGTAAGCCCCTATCATCAGGAACTCTCCGTGAGCCATGTTAATGATACCCGCCAAACCATATACAATAGCCAGGCCCAGCGACACCAGGATAAGTATGCTTCCCAGGCTGATACCGCTGAACAGGTGCTGTACACGTTGCAGCCAGGCATAATGATTATCCAGCTTGTCTGCTTTGGCGGATGCATAAACTGCCGCTTCCTGCGGAACACCGGCTTTCTTTGCGTAGGCGCGTAAACGTGCGGTGGCATTATCGCCCCCGTTAGTTTCCAGCGAATCTATCAGCAGCTTGGCTGTCTGCGCTGATGCGGCATTATTTAAACGGAGGGCATACCAGGCTTCTTTGCCCGCACGCAAAGCCGAAGCATCTGTTTCGTTTTCCAGCGCCAGCGGCAATGCATTGATCAGCATTGTATCTGAAACGGCCCGCACCTGGCCGTAAGCCATGGTACGTTTCTGCGGATCCATACTGAAGATGCCTATCCAGGAGGATAAAGGCGCCAGCAACAACCGATGCGGGCGGCTAATCTGCACCTGCTGCAGGGCAGTAACAGGCAGCATTAAGGGCTGCGCATCTGCATCCAGCAGTACCATCTGCTCCGGGTATAGCTGGTATATTAAATACACATCTTCGGCGCCGTTCCTCTTTTTGCTTCCCAGGGTGACCGCCTTATCCTTATATAAATAAAGGCTGTTGCTGTTCACAGCTTCCAGGAAACGGAGAACGGAAGAAGAGGGCTTTAAGGAAGCCAGTGCCGACAAAGCCTGCGCACGCATTTCATCGTTCTGTGGATACAGTACCTGTTGCATGCATGAGCCGACCTTGTCGTCTGACGCGTAAGCTGTACCCAGCCAAAGGAAGGATAACAGCAAACATAGTATTAATCTGATTCCCGTATTCATTTCTTCCCTATAGTTTCAACTTAGTTTTTAGCGGTAGCATCCAGTGTAAAGAAAGGCTGGGGAGTAATAAGTCCCTGCGATTTCCAGATCACGTTGAACTGTCCGTCGGGTTTGATCTCACCGATCATTGCAGATTTAGCGAGGTGATTGATCTTATCATCCATTTTCACCGTACCTGCAGGCGCATCGAAAGACAGTCCCAGTAATGCACTGCGTACTTTATCAACATCAAAAGAACCGGCTTTCTCTGCCGCTTTTGCCCAGAGATATACATCAGTATAAGCCCAGCAGATAGGATCGTCTGTTACCCTTTCTGCCCCGCCGGGCAGGTTCTTTTTCTGACAGTATGCCTTGAAGTGCGCTACAAATTTTTTGTTCTCAGGAGAATCGTTTGACTGGAAATAGTTCCAGGCCGCGAGGTGACCTACCAGGAATTCAGTATCCATCGCGCGCAGCTCATCTTCCGCAACAGAGAACGCCATAATGGGACAGGTAGCGGCGGTAAGGCCCTGGTTAGCAAATTCCTTGTAGAAAGGAATATTGGAATCGCCGTTGATGGTAGACAATACACAGGCTTTACCACCCACTGCAAACTTCTTTATTTTGGATACGATGGTCTGGTAATCCTGGTGATGGAACGGCGTATATTCTTCAATGATATCTTCTTTGGCGATACCTTTTGAAAGCAGGTATGCCTTCAGGATCTTGTTGGCAGTGCGGGGAAACACATAATCGGTGCCCAGCAGGTAGAACCTTTTGTAGTTGCCGCCTTCAGCGCTCATCAGGTAATCTGCAGCAGGGATCAGCTGCTGGTTGGGCGTAGCGCCGGAGTAGACTACGTTCCTGGAGCTCTCCTCCCCTTCATACTGTACGGGATAGAACAGCAGGCCGTTGTTCTCTTCAAACACCGGCAGCACGGATTTGCGGGACACGGAAGTCCAGCAACCAAATACAGCCGCTACTTTTTTATCTGTCAGCAGTTCCTTTGATTTCTCTGCGAAGAGGTCCCAGTCAGATGCGGGATCTACGATCACCGGCTCTATCTTCTTGCCCAACACACCGCCGCTGGCGTTGATCTCATCTACCGCCATCTGCACGGCATCGCGTAAGGACACTTCAGAAATAGCCATGGTGCCGCTGAGTGAGTGCAGCACACCGATCTTAACGGTGTTGGCGCTGGCATTATCGTCCGCAGCAGATGATTTATTACCGGAATTACAGGACGCAATAGTTAACAACAACAGAGAGGCAGTTAACCCTATCATCAGTTTTTTAAAAGAAGCGATCATTGTAATGCGTTTTATATAGTGAAATGATTTTGGTTCTTAGAAAATGAAAATCTGTACCTGTGCCCATACCTGGCCGTAGGTTTTCTTATCAAATCCTTCGGCGCCGGCTACATTGTAGGAACGGGCGGTATACGAAAGGCGCAGGTTGGTACCCAGGCCATTGAAAAAGTAATTGATACCGCCGCCGTATACGGTGCTGGAGCTGATCTTATTAAAGGCATCCTTGTCAAGCCCGCCCGTTTGTACCGCATCTGCAGAGATATCCTGGTTCTCAAACTTTACCCAGGGCTGCAGTTTTGCTTTCTTAAAATAATATCCCAGCTCGAGAAACTGTACGGTTTGTTTGGGAATGAGCGATACAAAAGAATATTTTGAATCCACATCCGTACCGCCGGTCATGTATTGAAAGGCGCCGCTCAGGGTAAGAGATCCTGCGTCAGACAGCGGCTTATCCAGGAACACATCTGTGCTCAGGCTGTAATAAGAGCCCTGTTTATCGACGCCAGCGCCCCAGGTAAGCGTATTGCCTTTACCGAGGTTGGTGCCTGCGTAATAGTAATCCTTTTCGGGGTCCAGGAAGCTGTAGGCAACGCGGCTTACCAGGCGCAGGGGACCTTTACCGTCTATATTACGGCCGGTGAAAACGCCTGCCCGGTATTCAAACTTATCCCTGAACAGGAAACCGCGCGCGTTGACGCCGAGATCGCGGCCAAAGTTGCCCTGCAGGGGACTGTTCTCAAAAAGGTTGTAAGGGTACTGGAAGAAGGAGAAATCGTTGGTCAGCAGCGCAGCAGCACCCTGCAAACCGTTACGGTTGTTGGATACCAGTTGCTGACCGGCGATGATCTGGAAGGCATCGCAGAAATTGTACTGGAACTGGGCGTCCAGTATAATAGGCGCTACTTTCACGTTCTTGGTGCTGTCAGCGTTAGGGCCGCCGATTGCGGAGGGCAGTTCCGTTTCCATAAAGAAGCTGGCCTTGGGCGTAAGCTGTGCCCCCACCAATACACGTGCCCGGTAGAGGGTAAAACCCCTTTTCCAGGAAGTAGGCGAAGCCGCGCCGTGGGGGTTGGTAAAGCCATCCTGTTCTGCCGTAGCGAACATGTGAATAATGGCCCCTACCTGGATAGATGGCTTAAAGGGAAGCGAGTCGCTGAGGACCGCCTTTCTGTTCATCTTCAGATAAGAGTACCTACGTAGTTCCGGGAAATCCGGGATCTCCGGTAACAGGTTACGGTCGGCGGCAACTTTTGTAGTGTCAGTAACATATACCGCTTTCGCAGCGGTATCAGGTAAAGAGATCTTCCGTTCCGGAGGGGTCTCCGGCATATTACCTCCTGCCAGGGCAAGGTGGGCAATGCATAAATGGCTGGTTAGCATCAGACAGGTAACTTTCATAGCAACGTTAGTTTTTAAATTAGTACCTACGTACTAGATTTTGGTTCCTCGCACAAAATACGTAAGTGTTTTTAAGATAAAAACTATTTAAAAGTATATTTTTAGAGACAAACTATGTCATTTTTCAATTAATTGCTCGAAAAAAGTTCATATAGTTAAATTTATAATTTAACAATGGAAGGAATGGAAGTGTTAACATGCTTTTTATCGGAGAAACCTGTATCTTTTGGTAAAATCCCTGTTATGCCCTCCCAAATCCCACCTGAAGTAAGCTGCGGAAGCGTATTTCCGCTGATGCCCGTGAGCGATGTAAGCGCGGCCATTGACTATTACACCCGGCAATTGGGTTTTAAGCTGGGCTTTACCTGGGGAGACCCGCCGAAATTTGCGGGAGTGAACCTGGGAGAAGTGTCTGTACACCTGTCCGCCAACGGTCCCGGAGCGCCCGCCAGCGCAGCGTACTTTGTGGTGAGTGATGCGGAGGAACTATTTGATTTTCATATATCCAACGGCGTAACGGTAGTGGAGTCACCGGCTGACCGTGACTATGGTTTACGGGATTACCGCGTAAAAGACCCCTGGGGGAATGAACTGGGGTTTGGACATTATATATATAGTGCAGGCCCTGCCGTGAAAATTGAACGGATAGATGTTTCCCTTCGTTTGGAGAAACGCCTGGCTGCCCTGATGCAGGACCTCGCGGAGCATAAACGTATGAGCCTGAACAGCTGTATGGAGGAAATACTGCTGCATACGCTTGAAATAGCGGGTGATGGGGTGGCCAGTCCTCATACCATGCGTACACTTAAGTATATACAAACACTGAAGCAGAAACATGGGATAGATTATGACACCCATGACAGTTACCGTTTTCAGGAATGAACCATGGCGCTGCTTTCGCCCATCATCTCTTTCCGGTGTTTTAAGCCCCATGCCACCATCACATCCAATACTTCCGCCAGGGAGTCGCCCGCAGGGCTGAGCTCATATTCAACAGTTACCGGGAAAGTATTGTTATCGACCATCCTTTTTATCATACCGTTCATTTCCAGGTCTTTCAGTTCCTTTGAGAGCATACGGGGAGTGATGCCGGGTATCCTGCGCTGTATTTCTGTAAAGCGCCGGCTTCCTTTCAGTATGGCGGCGAGTACACGCAGCTTCCACTTTCCGCTCAGTACGTTCATGGTATCATGGATGGCAAGCACATATTCAGTGGGGCATCTTTTATCCGCTTCCAGCCGTTTTGTAATTGGTTCCATATACTGCTGATTAAGGGTACACTATACTAAAGTATAGCGCTATACTTTGGTATACTGCTATACTATCTATAGCAAACATAGCTCAAATTTGTCGAAAAATATTACAGTATGATATTAGTAACATGTGCAACAGGACACCTTGGTCAAGCCACTTTAAATTTCCTGGTTAAGAAAGTTCCCGCCGGATCAGTAGCGGCATTAGTAAGAGATCTCTCAAAGGGTGAATCGCTCAAAAGCCTGGGTGTATCACTCAGACCCGGCGATTATAATGACCCTGCGTCACTGGCCACTGCATTTAAGGGAGTGGAAACCTTACTGCTGATCTCATCAGGATCCATGGAGAACCGGCTGCAGCAGCATATCAATGCCATTGATGCAGCCAGGGCAAATGGCGTAAAGCATATTATCTACACCGGTGTATTAAAATCAAAACCGGATTCGAAATTTACAGCGGGGATTGATCATTACCATACAGAAGAATACCTTAAAAAATCAGGCCTCTCGTATACCGTGTTCAGGAACACCTATTATACCGAAGTACTGCCGGTGTTCATGGGCAATGCGCTGACCACCGGTCAGTGGTATTATGCGGCGGGTGAAGCAAAGGCTAATTTTGCATCCCGCACGGATATGGCGGAAGCACTGGCCAATGTGCTGGCAGAACCGGCTAAGCATGTGAACAAAATTTACGAGATCACAGGCAACAAGGCGCATGCTTTATCTGAAATAGCAGCGATAGTGAGCGGCATAACAGGTAAGCAGCTTAACTATATACCTGTCTCCCTGGAAGAACTGGAAGCCGGAATGAAGAAGGCGGGTATTCCGGAGCACTATATTTCCGTGATGGCTGGCGTAGCAGGCTCGCTGGGCGCAGGAGAGTTTGACGCGGAAGATCCGGCGCTGGAGCAGTTGCTGGGGAGAAAGCCGGAGGAGATTGGGGTGACTTTGGGAAAGGTGCTGGCGGAAAAGGTGTAAAATTATTTATAAAAGGCCGTTCCTGTTCCCAGGTAACGGCCTTTTTGATTCCGCAATTAAGTTACCTCCTACTTCATCTGGTATAATCCATTAAACAATAATTTAAACGTACCGTGCGGTTGGGCACGGAAAGTGATCTCCGGACCAAAAGCGTACAATTTACCCGCACCCACTGGCGCTACAAAGGCCGCCACCCCATCTTTCAGGTAAGACTGCCCCCAGGCCCAGCCGCTGCGCAGCGGTTTATCAGTGGCAAACCAGGCCACCGGTTTAATACCTTTCTCTGCTGCGCCGGCATCCAGTTTAAACACGGGACTGTTATCAAAATTTATATCTGCCACAGAAGGCATGCCCCAGGCAATGGCCTGTGTACTATCAAAGCTGGCTTGTAAAATACTGCCGGGAATAAAGTACTTGGTACCGGGCAGCGGTTTTTCCTTTCCATCCTTATCTGTTTCTGCGAGGGCATTGTGCACTGGCAAACCGAGATGGTATGCCAGGTTGGTGCTGCTGCCGATGGTAATAACGGAACCGCCTTCTTCCAGGAAGGTTTTCAGCTGGGGAATAGATTTTTCTTTTGTGATCTTGCCTAATGTATGGTGGTATTGCACAGGAATATCTTCGGGCTTTGGCTCTCTCATCATAAAACCATAACGACCTGTTTCTGTTCCGGATACAGGCGGTATGGCGCGGGATACGAAGATAATCACATCGTATTTTTTGCGCAGTCCGCCGGTATCTATATCCTTTGGATAGATGACGCTGAAAGGAAAATGATACTGCTCCATCATCCAGCGTATCCAGCCGGAAGGCATAGATCCGCCGTAGGTGTCCCAGAGAGCGATACGGCTTGCTTCCAGTTGCACGGCGCCGGAGGGTTTCTTCTTAGCACCGCTTACCTTTACACCTGATCTGGTGGCGGCCTGTTGTAGGATATCCTTTGCTTTTGCCCCGGAGGGAACGAAAAAGGTGCCGGGCGGCATCTCTGCTGTTCCCTGTGGCAAACGAAATACCTTCACGCCTGCTTTCAGCAGATCATTCACGGCCGTGAAAGCATTGTTCTCATGTGCATTCAGCAGGTAACCGGCAGTAGCATCCGCAGCAACTGTAGCAGGAGGCGGATCCTGCAGCTGGCCGTAAGGCACTCGTTGAAAGGGCCCTTCTACACCTTCCAGGATACGATCAAACTGCACACCCATCTGGAAAGCCAGGGTCCAGCCGGCTGCATCATACGGGCGGATTGGAGGACCACCGGGGTACTGAAAATCATTCGGATGATCCTGTGGCTCAAACATATCCAGTACATGCGGACGAAAAGCCTGCGCAGTTTTCACGATGTAAGAACCTGCGGGGTATTGTTTTCCATTTACCGTGAAAGGAGCAGTGGCCTTGTGCACGGCAATACCTGTTTTTATCAGTGCGTTGATGAACTTTACAGCGGTTGCAAAATCAGGTTGATCTGCTGAAAGAATGTATGCACGCGGATCGCGGAGATCAGGATTTTTATAGACCGCATCGTAATACTTCATATCGATGGCGCTGCCGCGTCTCATCCAGCCATAAGGATCGCCGCCATCATCTTTTTCACCGTCCTTACCTTGTGCACGCTTATAGGAAGCAGTGATGGCTTCGGAATGCCGCGGAGAAAGTGTCCAGGAATCCTGGCTGCCACGATCAATAGCATTCTTACCCATCTTATAAATATTGAACAGTACCTGGTCGCGCTGACGGGCAGCATAATCGAGCACGGCATAGTTCAGCGAAACGGAGTAATCTATTGAAGTACGGAAATGCCACTCCGCCTGCGGGCGTGCCGGGTTAGGTGTAGCGCCGTTGGGGATGAGACGGTTGGGCACTACGGGTATCTTCTCCGGTGTGGGGTTACCGATGATCTCCGTCAGCAACCCGATCATGTTGTGATACTGCGTAGTGGTACGCAAACCGCCATTATACCAGGTAGAAAAGCTGGAACCATTCAACCGGGTGAAGCCGGGCTTGTCTTCAGCATTCAGGCGGTTATACATAGCGGCGCCGAGTGCATCAATACCGGTGATCATCAGCGGATCAAAGAAGTAGTTGAAGGGATCACGGTAAGGAGGGCCCGCTAATACAGACCCTTCAGGACCACGTTGGTGGTGATTGTACATGATCTGCGGCATCCATTCAAGGAAAAGCTGCTTACCCATATTGTAGCTTTCCTTCATGTTCATGATGTAGAAGTCGCGGTTATTATCATGCCCGATGTACTTCTGGTAAAGAACCGGCAGATGATCGGTGGATCTTTTCTTCGGATCAGGATTACGCATATACCAGTTGGATACGAGCTCCTGTCCATCGGGATTAGCATGCGTCATCAGCACGATCACGTTGTCAAGGATGCGCATGGTTTCCGGGTCGGTACGGCTGGTCAGCTGCCAGGCGGTTTCTATCAGCTGGTGAGTGCCTACTACTTCGTTGGCGTGCAGTCCGCCGTCTATCCATACTACGGCCTTGCCTTCACTGGCGAGGGCACGGGCCTGGTCTATGCTGAGATCTTCTGCGCGGGCCAGTTTTTGGGAGATCTCCTTGTAGCGGGCCAGTTGTTTGATATTCTGTGCTGATGAGATGATGAGCATGTATTGCGGCCGCCCCTCTTCTGTCTGGCCGATGTCTACCAGCTCTACACGGTCTGATGCGGCCAGCTTTTTAAAATAGGCGGATGTTTGCGTGTAATTGGCGAGTTGATAATCGTCGCCAATGGCGAAGCCAAAGTGTTCCTTGGGGGAAGGGATGGTTTGTGCGAACGCAGCAAGCGTTGCGGAGAAGAGGAATATGGAAAGAAAGATGCGTTTCATAGTTTTAAGTTTGAGGTTTTAAGTTTGAGGTTGGTTAAACGTTAGAAGTCCCGGACATGCTTACCAGCCTGGTTCACATGTGCTGATCCTCAAACTTCAAACCTCAAACTTAAAACCCTATTGTTTATACAGTTGATTGAATAACAGTTTAAAGGTACTATGTGATTGTCCGCGGAATGTGATCTCCGGACCAAAAGCATACAACTTGCCTTTACCAACAGGAGCGGAAAAAGCAGCAACGCCGTTCTCCAGGTATTGCTGACCCCAGGCCCAGCCGCTGTGCAGCGGTTTGGAAGAGGAGAACCATACCAATTTCTTCAGGCTGGTAGCGCTGTTATCAAATTTGAATACCGGGCTGCGGTCAAAGTATACATCATTCTTAGCAGGCATACCATAATTCTCTGCGGCAGTGGTATCCAGGTCGGCAATCAGCAGGCTGCCGGGAATGTAGTATCTGGAACCGGGCAATGGCTTCAGCACCCCTTTGCTGTTCTGCTCCATCAATGCACTTTTTACAGGCAAACCAAGATGATAGACCAGGTTGGTGCTTGTACCGATGGTAACTATTTGTCCGCCGGCTTCGAGGAACTGTTTCAGTTGCGGGATAGAAGTATCTGCCGTGATCTTGCCTAACCAGGAGCGGTACTGCACGGGCAAATCCTCTGGCTTGGGAGGTTTGGCCTCATAGCCGCGGTTGTTCCGCTTTGGCTTACCGGTATCGGGAATAGCGCCGGTGGGGAAAATGATCATGTCGTATTTCTTACGCAGGTTACCGGCGTCGATGGCTTGTGAATAAATGAACTCGTAAGAGAAGTGATACTGCTCCATCAGCCAGCTCATCCAGCCGGCGGGGATAGAACCGCCGTAGTTATTCCAGATGGCAATACGCATGGGCGACAATGGCGTGGTAACGGCAGGCGCCTGATCTATAGGCGTAGCGGTTATACCAACATCGGCAGCACTTTTTTCAAGGATCGCCTGTGCTTTGGCAGCGGCAGGAATATAGAAGGCCCCTGCGGACTGCGGCAGGCGGTATACTTTCACACCGGCTTTCAGCAGATCGTTCACGGCAATGAAAGCATTGTTGATGCGCGGATCAATGAGATAACCGGCTTTCCCTGCAGTAACATTGCCTTTGGGAGCGCGCTGTAACTCACCATAGGGAACCTGCTGAAAAGGTCCGTCAACCCCCTCCAGCACCCGGTCAAATTTCACCCCCATCTGGAAGGCCAGTGTCCAGCCGGCAGCATCGTAGGGACGAATAGGCGGACCACCGGGGTATTGGAAATCATTGGGATGATCCTGCGGTTCAAACATATCTATCACATGCGGCCGGAAAGCCTGCGCTGTTCTGATAACATAAGAACCGCCGGGATATTGCTTACCTGCAACGGTAAACGGCGCAGTGGCCTTTTGCACTTCAATACCAGAAAGGATCAGTGCATTCACAAACCGCACGGCGGTAGGGAAATCCGGCTGATCTGCAGGCAGTATATAAGCACGAGCATCGCGGAGGCGGGGATCTTTCAACACACCGTTAAAGTACTTTACAGCGATGGTATCTTCCCGGCCAAATGAGAACTCTCCTCCCCCTTCGCCGGCAGCGCCTGTTTCTTCTTTCTTCTCTGCCTTGCTGGCCAGCTTGATGGTATCTATAAATCGGGGATAGAAGGTCCAGTTATCTTTTTCACCTCGTTCAATCGCATTACGGCCCATACGGTAGATATTGTACAACAACTGGTTCCGGTAACGCGCAGCGTAATCCAGTACTGCGTAGTTGAGTGAAACCGAATAATCGATAGACTGGCGGAAATGCCATTCCTGCGGCACCACCGGATTGGGGGTGGCCCCGTTGGGAATCAGGCGGTCGGGTACCAGCGGTACTTTCTCCGGTGTAGGGTTACCAATGATCTCTGTAAGTAAGCCGATCATGTTATGGAAATAAGGCGTTGTACGCAGTCCGCCGTTCCACCAGGTAGAAAACTGGGAGCCGGCACGCTGGGTGTAGCCAGGCTTGCCTTCCGCGTTCAGGCGGTTGTTCATGGCAGCGCCAACGGCGTCTATACTTGTCACGATCAGGGGATCGTACACATAGTTGAAAGGATCACGGTAAGGAGGGCCCGCCAGTACGGATCCTGCAGGGCCGCGCTGATGGTGGTTGTACATGATCTGCGGGATCCATTCAACAAACAGCTGCCGGCTGATGTTCTGGCTCTCCTTCATGTTCATCATGTAGAAGTCGCGGTTGTTATCATGCCCTACATACTTTTCGTACAGGCGTGGTATGTTGGTGGCCCGTTTCTTCGGATCGGGCTCGCGCATGTACCAATCTGACACCAGTTCCTGCCCATCAGGATTAGCATGTGTGAGGAGGATGATGTCGTTCTCAAGGATAAACATGGTTTCCGGGTCGGTACGGGTTACCAGCTGGTACATGGTTTCAATAAGCTGGTGAGCGCCTACCACTTCTGTTGCATGCAGGCCGCCGTCGATCCATATAACGGATTTGCCTTCGGCGGCAAGGCTGCGGGCCTGTTGGTCCGTCAGCCCTTTTGCACGCCCCAGTTGTTGAGAAATCTCTTTATAACGTTGCAGTTGCTTTATATTCGCTGGTGATGAAACGATCAGCATATACTGATGGCGGCCTTCTTCTGTAAGGCCAATGTCTACCAACATGGTTCTGTCTGAAGCCGACAACTTTTTGAAGTAAGCTTCGGTTTGTGTGTAGTTGGCTAATTTGTAATCATCACCGATATTAAAACCGAAATGTTCTTTTGGTGTGGGGATAGATTGGGCATGGATGAGGTGAATGGTGAACAGTAAGACTACAGAGAGAAAGATTTGTTTCATAACAGATTTTGGTTTGACGTATGAAATTGGACGCTTGGAGATTGCTTCGTCGCGCTACGCTCCAGTTTTAGTACTCCTCGCAATGACGAGGAGGCAGTTATTTTGCAATCCCCGCCTCCGCCAGCAACACCAGCAGTGTACGCTGCGTAGCCAGATAAGATTGGTCATCTATCCACCACTCGTCCAGCGCGTGGGCGTTGCCGCCTTTACCGCCACTGCCCATCGTAATGGCGGGCACGCCTTGGGAAATGGGGATATTTGCGTTTGTAGAACTCACCCCCAATTTGGGCGCGCCGCCTACAAATGCAATGGCGGATTTGGCATACTGGATCAGCGGAAGTGTGCTGTCTGATCCGCCGGAGGGACGATCGCCTATCAGCTTCACGTCTACTGTTAGCGGGGCGCCACTGCGTTTCATCTCGTTCTCTTCGCGCAGCGCGCGCTGAATGGCATCCTGCAGCAGCTTATCAACACCTGCCAGGCGTTCCGGGCTTTCAGAACGCATATCTACCTCCATCCATGATTCAAATGGAATGGAGTTCACCGATGTACCGCCGCCTATTACGCCCACGTTATAGGTTACACGAACGCCTTCCTGCCGGGTAAACGTATCCGCCGCTACAGACCAGTAGTGAATGGTACGCCCTAATGCATTATGCGGGTTGGCCAGCCCAAAAGCGCCGGAAGAATGACCGCCGGGGCCTTTGAATGTTACACGGTAACGATGGGAGCCCAGGCCGCGGTGGGTGATGCCTTCCATGTTCCATCCATCGATAGCAATGTAGGCGTCTATTTTACCGGGACCACCATCGCTGAAAAGATGCTTCACCCCGCGGAGGTCGCCTTGTCCCTCCTCTCCCACTACACCGCAGAATAATATATCCGCTTCTGTTTCAATACCTGTTTGCTCCATGATCTTCAGGATGGTATGCACCAGTGATAGTGCGCGGGTATCGTCTATAATACCGGGTGCATACAGGGTATCTCCCTTATGCTTTACCGTTACATCAGTCCCTTCCGGGAACACGGTATCCAGGTGACCTTCCAGCACCACTGTTTTCTTACCGGTGCGGCCTTTACGTTTGGCAATAACATTCCCTACCTTATCGATCCATACAGAATCGGCGCCTGCCGCTTTCATCATTGAAGCATATTTTTCCGCGCGTTGTGTTTCCTTAAAGGGAGGCGCCGGTATTTCTGTTAACAGGATGTGATCGCTGAGTGTTTGCGGCTGCATATCGATGATGGCCTGCATGGCCTTCTTTACCGCCGGCCTGGCCGCCAGGGCCCTGATCTCACTGACATACTTTTTTTCTGCCACGGGCATTGCTGCTGCTCCGCTCTTTTGCGCCTGCGCTGCCAGCGATGCATTGATGATGGCGGCTGTAACTACTAATCCTTTTACAAAGTGCTGCATAAAATTCAGGTTTGAGAGTTTGAAGCTTTAAAGGGTTGAAACGCTCACAAACTATTGGTCCTTTAAACGCTTAAACACTTAAACTAAGCATTCTTTACTGATTTTTAAACCTTACGCCTACACGGCAGTCGCCGGGCTCTCCCCTGGCTTCATCACAAATATTGTTAAAGAAAGTCACAATCCTGCGCCCATCGCCCAGGTTGAGGATAAATTTGAATAAAAAATAGTCGTTCACCTTTACGTCATCCAGGTCTACATTATTTAAAGCAGCCAGCTGTGCAGCGGTAAAAGAATAAGATTTAGGGAAGCTGGTAACCGTTTCATAAAGATGATCGTTGCTACCCACAATACTCGGCAGCGGGAACTGCGCAATATTAGGATACTGGTTACCCGGCTGGGAAATCACCAGCGGATAGGCGGGCACACTGGCTTCGGCTTTGTTATAGCTGGTGTACACCTCAATGGAAGTAACCGTTTCCTTGCCGTAGCCTTCCCAGTTAAGGGTAAAGGCGAACTCCTGGTTGGGCAGGTTGGCGTCTTTCAGGTTAAAGAAGGCCACTTTACCCGCCTGCCGTGTAGGCAGGGCCGTTTTGGTAGTGTCTATCGTTACCACGGGTACGGCAGTATAAGAATAATCTTCCCATTCGTAGTGCGCCTTTTTACAGGAGCCGATGATCAATGACAAGATCAATATTGCGAGTACTATATATCTGTTCATGGTGCTCATAATTTGTTAAATGCTATTTATCCCAAAAAACCGGTGTTGTTTGCTGAGCGATCTGCAGCTGGCTGGCGTTACCTGCTACAGAAGTATTGGCGGTCAGCTCTGTTTCTGAATAATACAAACGCATCGGGAAGCTGTTAAGCGGCGACAGCAGCGGGCGCAATGCCGGCAGCCCGGTACGCCGGAAATCTGTATACGCCTCCATCCCGTTACCAAAGGATGCGATGTATTTCTGTGTCATTACCAGGTTCAGCTTGCCATTGGCATCTGCGGCATCATACTGCAACAACTGCGCGTCTGCAAAGCTGCTGATGGCGCCTGCAGTTAAAGGGATGCCGCCGTTGGCCGCCGCATATGTGCTGACTTCTGTAAGATGAGCAGTGATCCCATCACGAAAAGCCTGGCGGGCATCATCGCCGGTATTCAATGTAAGCGCCGCTTCTGCACGGATGAATTTCACCATCGCGTTGGTGATCATCGGCATAATGCCCGCGCCCGTTCCATCTGCTACCGATACCACTTTCGGTGTACTGGTAGCGCCGGTATTGGTGAGAAAGATATTGGTGCCCGGCAGGTTATTGATAGGGGCGTTGTCATACAAGCCCCCGGCAGGATATATGCCAAAGGTAGCACGACGGTTAAGGTCTGCCGGTGTGGCGGTACCATCCCCGGGATTACGGCCGTAATAGCCGTTGCTGTTAGTTGAATTATTGAGACCCGCAGTAGCGTTCTGGCGTACAATGTAATAGCGCAGGCGCGGATCATCGTTGTTAAACAGGAGATCAATAAGCGACTGGCTCATGTAGAAGGTTTTGCCACCCTGGTAATCTACCCGGTGCCAGGGATGACGGTTATTCGGGTTTTGACCTGAACCGAACTTAAAAGTGAAATCCAACGTATTACTGTTAGAGGTACCCCCTATCAGCGTGGCAGGATCTGCGATCAGCGTCCTGATGGCATTGGCAGACCGCGCAGGATCTACCAGGCGGATGGTGTTATACAGCTTCAACTTCAGAGAGTTGGCCATGGCCAACCAGGAAGATTTACTACCGGCGTATATAAGATCCGAAGTAGCGGGTACCATCGGACCGGCGTTTGTTTTACCTGCATCAGCAATGGCCTCGTCTATCATAGTCAGCACCTTTTCATAGATCTCCTGGCCATCTTCAAATGCAGGACTGGTATTAGCCTGTCCCTGTTGTGTCTGCGAATAAGGAATATCGCCCCACATATCCACCATAAGGCTTACAAGGTATGCTTTTTCCAGCTTGGCGATGGCCACATAACCCCATTGCTGCTCCGCAGTGCCCTTGGTGATAATCGCTTCCAGGTCGTTCAGCGTCTGGCTATAGAAGCCTGTCCAGGAATCATCGAAGGTAGTGCCCTGCTGCTGATAACGGCTTAGCGCACCTGAGAAAACCACATGCTGTACAAAAGTGGAAGCGCCGCTGTTCATCTGGTACATGTTGGCTACCAGCGACACTTCCGTTGCAGGCAGCAGTAAGGGCAGCTCTGCCTCTGTCGGGTTATTGGGATCGGTGTTAATGTCTACAAACTTGCTGCAGCCGGTGACAGACAAGAGACCTGCCAACCCCAACGTATATACTATGTTTTTAACTGTCATCATCATTTCGGTTTAAGATCAGAAAGAACATCTCAGGTTAACGCCATAACGCTTGGTGGTAGGCACCGTCAGGTTATCATAGCCCTGTGAGTTGCCTGCGCCCAGCGAACTTACCTCCGGATCGAAGTTGGTATACTTCGGGAAGTTGGGCGCATTATACCAGAGATTGCGGCCGGTGATGGAGATAAAGGCCGAACCGAAAGGCGTTTTGCCTAAGAAGCTTTTAGGTATCTCGTAGCCCAGCGATATTTCGCGCAGGCGAAACACTGTGGCATCGAAAACAGAACCTTCATTGATACCTCCATTGCCAGGGCCCATACTGCCGCTGAAGAAGTGGTCTTCCCAGGAGAGGGCCACATTGTTGGGTATCTTATTGCCCCGTTCATCGCGCAGCGCGGTAAGCGTGTTGATATCGCCCAGCACGCCGGGAGAAACGATGGTGACCTCACGGTTCTCCATATCGCGGGTAACACCGCGTGACAGCATTTCGGCTACTGTGCGGGAGAACATCTGTCCGCCCTGTTTCCAATCGAACAATACATTCAGTGTAAAGTTCCTGAACTTAAAGTTGTTGGTAATACCCAGGATGAAATCAGGGTTGGGATTACCGATCGCTTTTAATGATCCGGACACCAGCGGTTTACCGGTATTGGGATCTATCAGCACATTACCTTCTTCATCACGTGCGTAAGCGGTACCCTGGATCTGGCCGTATGGCTGGCCTACAATGTGTACACTGCTGGTGCCATTGGCGCCGCCGTAGCTGAATCGCTGAAAGCCACCCAGGTCTTTGATCATGTTCCTGTTACGGGTAAAGTTGGCAGATATGTCCCAGTTGAAACCATTGTGCGTCTGGATAGGCGACAGGTTCAGGCCTATTTCCACGCCTTTGTTGGTGGCCTCTCCCAGGTTCAGTATCTGTGTGGTAAATCCGGAAGATGGCGCAGCCGTTACCTCAAATATCTGTGATGTACTTCTTTTGTTATAGTAGGTAAAGTCAATACCGATGCGGTTGTTGAAGAACTGCAGTTCTGTACCTAATTCCAGCTCTGTGATAAATTCCGGTTTCAGGTTGGCATTGGTGAGCAGGTTGGCCTGTGTAACAACATTGTACGTCATACCGCCGGCGGGCGTAAAGGGAAGTCCCACATTGGAGGGTGTACCGCCGCCGCCCAGCACGGGGTTGGTCTGGTAGAAGCTTTCTGTCTGGTACGGAGAGGCCTCATTACCTACCCGCGTATAACCAGCGCGCACCTTACCGAAGTTCAGGATGTCTTTAGACAAATGAAAGGCCTCTGTGAAGACGAGGGAGCCATTCACACCACCGTAGAAGTAGCTCCGGTTGTTAGCCGGTAGTGTGGAAGAAACGTCATTACGGCCTACCAGGTTGAGGGAAGCAAAGTTCTTATAGTCCAGGGTGATGTCTGTAAAGAAAGCATAGTAGCGCTGCTTCAGCACGTTCCTGTTATTTATCAGCTGAATAGGCGTAACAGAACTGGTGTTGTTCATGTCTACCAGGTCTGCTACGATAATGTTATCTCCATAAAAAGCTTTTCGATCGGTAATACGCTGGTTCACGTTATTGCCCACTATCGCGCGCAGCGAAAGATCTGGATTCAGGGCGCGGGTAACCGTCAGCAACAGCGTGTTATCCAGCTCCTGGCGGTAGATGTTGTCAGAAGTGATACTGCCGTTGGGATAGGAAGAGGCGCCTTTACCGCGAACGCTCATGCGCCTGTCTGTATATGCATTAAAGCCAACGGTGTTTTGAATATTCAGCCAGGGCAAAGGGTCAAAGCCCAATACCAGGTTACCGTAGTACCTGTCTACCGAGCTCGTGGAAGGGCTGTGTTTTACAGACCAGTAAGGATTATCTATACCCGTATAATCGTATACGTTACTGCCGTCTATCGGGTTCTCGAACGGATAATTGGTAAGGTCATAGCTGGTAGGCACATACATCAGCGTAGACATGATAGAGCTGGTAGTACCGCCGATGGGAGGCGTTTTCTGCCGGATCATCACGTAATTGATAGAACCGCTGGCGTAAAATTTATTATCCAGGCGGATGTTGCCGCCGATGTTCATGGAGGTACGCTTTATCTCATTCTCCGGCACCACGCCCTTATTGATGGTGTGAGAAAATCCACCGTTGAAATTACCTTTCTCGCTACCGGAAGAGATGGTAATGGCGTTTTCGTATACGCTTCCCTGGCGGAAAAAGTTCCTGGTGTTCTCTTTCGCATAAGACCTGTAAGGCACCTGAATGGGCGTAACACCATCTGCCTCGTAGAACTGGGGGAATACGGCCGAACTGAACTGCCTGGTAAGCTGGTGCGGGATGGTTGCCCTGGTGGGGATCATGCTTGGTACACCTTCAAACGGCTGTCCCCACGACGCGTATACCCCTTGCCGGTAGTCGTTATTGGTACCTTGCCCGTATTTGGTCTGGTACTCCGGCAACCCCGACACTTCTTCAATGGAATAGGACGTATTGTAAGTGATCTCTGTACCTTTGCGGCTCTTCTTCTTACCTGCCTTGGTGGTGATGATGATAGCGCCGTTGGCTGCCCTTGAACCGTATAAAGCGGCTGCAGCTGCGCCCTTCAGCACGGTCATGCTCTGGATGTTGTTAGGGTCCAGGTCAAAGGCGCGGTTGGTTACCCCTGAGCCGCCTACGGTAGTAGCGCCTACGTTGCCAAAGCTGGAGTTATCAAATGGCACGCCATCTACTACAAACAGCGGCTGGTTGTTACCATTCAGGGATGAGTTACCACGGATGGTAATATTGGTAGAGCCGCCTGCCACACCACCGGCCGATTGAATGTTCACACCGGCTACCTTACCGGTGAGCGCTCTTATCGGGTCCGGCTCAGATTTTTGTGACAGCTTTTCTGAAGTAACGGTAGTGACGGAATAGCCCAGACTTGTTTTCTGCCTGGCTATACCCGCCGCCGTTACCACTATATCCTGCAGCTGCTTCACCGCGGCTTTGAGGCGGATCACTTCTGCGGAAGCAGCATTTATTTCCATTACATTATACCCGATGGCTGTAACGGCCAGTGTTGCGCCTGATTTTACACGCAGGGTAAATGAGCCATCTACGCCGGATACTACACCGTTGCCGGTGCCTTTTTCAACGATGGTGGCGCCGGGAAAAGGTTCGCCATTCTCACCCAGTACGCGGCCTTTAAGAACAGTATCTGCTACAGGCCGCACCAGGGCCATTTCGGGAAGCGGCGTGCTTTTAACGGGCGTTCCGTCGTGGTTGTCTTTCAGGATGATGAAACCATCGTTTACAACAAAGCCGATATCGAGACGACCCAGCACCTTATCCAGCACTTTTCCCAGCTCTTCCTGGTCTGCACGCGCGGTTACCTTTCTGTCAAGTGCAATATGGCTGGAGCTGTAAACAAATTTCACATCCGCCTTGCTGCGGATCTGGTTGAGCACCAGCTGCAGGCTCATATCATCTGCCTGCAGGGAGATCTTCCTGTTCAGGATACTTTGGGAATACCCGGGATGGGCGTGGGCAATGCCGATTATCAGCATCCCGATAGTTAGTAGTTTTAAAGTTCTACACATAGATCTTGGTTGCGTTTTAATTGCTGGTTGATATAAGGCAATAGCGTCCCCACCGCGCCGGTGCGCAGCAGCTTTTACACAGGATAGTCATCGGCGTTATTTAAGCCCTTAGAGAGCTCAAACCCGCTGGTAAGTCTTGTTTGACGGTTGTTGGGTCATAGGCGCAATTTTTTTGTGCGTGTTAGCGTACGTTCCAGGTTGTGGCTGATACAGGTTCATGACTCTTTTTTTTGCTTTAACAAAATTGTTTTCCCTTTGATCTCAAAGGCCAGGTTGAGCGCCTGGGAGATCATCTCCATTGTATTTTTTAATGACTGGTCTGTCAGATCTGCGGTAAGCAGATTGCTGTTGATCGCTGGTTCTTCCGTTTGTATATCTACTTCAAATTTCCGTTCAATACGGTGTATCACTTCTGCCAGGCGTGCATCGTTAAAAGACATATCGTATTCCGTGCCGCGGGTCAGCTCGTGTACAGCGGCGCTGCGCTGTTCCTGCTTAGCGATGGCGGTTCCTTTGGCGGTGTACAGTGCCTGCTGGTTAGGATAAAGCACCACCCTGCCCGACTGCGGGGCGCTTAATGAGATCTTGCCTGTGAGCACGTTCACCTGCGTTTCCTGGCCATTGCTGCGGATATTAAAGCTGGTACCCAGCACCTGTGTGGTAAGTGCCCCGCAATGGATCTTAAAGGGATGTGCGGCATCTTTTGCCACTTCAAAGAGCGCTTCACCTTCCAGGGTCACTACGCGGTCGCCATCGCCGAAAGTAACCGGGAATGTCAGCTTACTGTTGCCTTTCAGCCAGATGATAGAACCATCTGACAGGATATGCTTCTTAATCTTTCCCGGTGTACTGGTCATGGCAGTGAGACGATGCGGCGCTACCAGGTCCAGTAGCCTGTTCCTGAAGGCAAATACTGCGATGATCAGGCATGCTGCGGCGGCAGCTGCCCGGAGTGTGCGTATATTGGTGAACAGGCGGCGTATTGGAGTGGGACGCTGTTGCTGTTCTATCCGTTGCATCAGACGCTGATACCCCCCCGTCTGCGCCTCCTGCTTTTCTTCAGCGGGCAATGCATCAAAGGCAGTTTCATCTGCCATGGCATCCAGCCACTGTTCCAACTTTGCAGCATCAGCAGCATCCAGCTCTCCTTTCAGATATTTATCGATCAAGTTTTTAAATTCCTGTTGACTCATCAGTTTCTTCAAAGTTGAATTTATAGTGGCGGATAAAAGATGGTTTATATAAGTAAGTAAAGTGAGAAAGAAGGAACACCTAGTGGTAGAGAAAAAAAAGTTGATCGTGTATATAAATACATGGTTGTAGAAGAGCACTGAACTTCTGCCAGGGAGTTACTAAGCCCTTACTAAGCAATTACTAAGCCCTTACTAACCATGCACTAAACTCATACTAAATTAACCTTAAAAGCATTTCACAGGTAAACGGCCAGTAAACCCTTTGTAGAACAGCAGGTGAGGTGGACTTAAGGTGGACCTGAGGTGGACTTGATGCGGGGTAAAATTGTATCAGGCGGGAGGGCTGCCTAGTATTGGCCGAAGACCATCCTGAGCTGGCGAAGCGCCTTGGTAAGATGATTTTCAACGGTTTTGTGGGAGATATTCAGTGTGGTGGCAATATCCCGTACGGAGAGGTGCTCCATACGGCTCATCCTGAATACCTGTTGGCATTTTTCGGGCAGGCGGGAGATCTCTTTTTCAACGGCATCCCGGAGGTCGGAAGCGGCAATATGTTCCTCATTGGAATTATCGCTCATTTTGCCGGTTTGCAGGGAAAAATAGCTGGCATAGGTTCTGCGGACCTGGTCCGATTTTATATAGTTGAATATCTGGTATTTAACGGCGGCAAACAGGTAAGATGACAGCGCGCCGGTTAATTCAATGGTAGTATGTTTCATCCAGAGGGAGTAGAATACCTCCTGAATGATCTCTTCTGCTATTTCCTTGTTCTTTAAGCGGTTAAAAACGTATCCGTAAAGGCGCGGCCAGTATTCGTTGTAGATAGCCTCAAAGGCGTTCATATCGCCTTGTTTGAGCGAGGCGATGACGGTCGCCTCATCGAATGAATTATATTTATTGCTAATATTCAATATTTTTTCTCATTCGTGCTGTAATGACTATAAACAAACAAAAAATAATTGAAAATTCATAATGTAGAGAAGGAAAAGTGATGACTATCTAGATAAATAGTGCAAAATTTCTGCAGTAGGATTTATTATATTATTGGTATTCCGTACCAATTCTTATCAAGAAAAAAGCCGCCCGGCTTTTAACCCGGACGGCGCGATTTTATCAACCAAAACTAAGCTAGTCGCGTATACGCTTTTATTTTACCTGGTAAAACCGCCAGCTGGTCTTAAAATCTTTTGTCAGCTGCTGGTTGGTGAGTATAGCCCGGATCATCTCCACCGGCAGCTGGTTTTCATGCAGCACGGCGTCGTGGTATTGTTTGATGGTCATCTTGCCACCATCTACCAGCTCTTTTTTCAATGCATAGAACTGTAAACCGCCAATCATGTATGCCAGCTGGTAAAGCGGGCCGTATCCAAGTCCGGGTGCGAAAGAACGGCGCACTTCGCCTTCGGCGTTGGCCCTTTCATGTCCTACCCTGTCTACCAGGAAGTCTACACATTGCTGGGGCGTCCATTTACCCAGCTGAAAATTAAGAGAGAAGATGATGCGCGCGCAACGGTGCATTCGCCAGAACAACATGCCTACACGGTCTTCAGGAGAGCGGGGAAAATGCAGGTCCCACAACAGCATTTCCCAGTACAACGCCCATCCTTCGATCCAGAAAGGAGTGTTGAAGTTGCGGTACGCTTTGTAACGGTCGCACATGAACATCTGTAAATGATGCCCGGCTATCAGCTCATGATGCACGGTAGCACGGGAAAAATGCGGGTTGTTGCCACGCATGCTCATCAGCTTATCATCCTCGCTCATATCGTTTGTAGGGTAGGAAATGCTGAGCACTTCGCCGCCTGTAAAGAAGGGATTGACACGCTGCCTTTCGGGCGTCATCATGATCATGCGCCAGGTTTCTTCTGCAATGGGCGGTATGGTAACAAGATCATTCTTTTTGAGGAACTCGATAGACTGGTGGTAGAGATCCATGATAGCTTCCGGCTGTTTACCGGCGGGGACGTAGGTGTTCTTGACCTTCTCCAGCGCCTTTTTCCAGTCGTCGCCGAAACCCATTTCGCGGGAGGCTTTCAGCATCTCAGCATCGCACCAGGCAAATTCTTTATTGGCGATGGCGATCAGTTCTTCGGGAGTGTAGGGGATCAGCTCATACTGTAACTGACGGATCAGCTCCTCTCTTCCGATGGGATAACCGATAATGTCGCTGCTGTCTTCCTTGCTGCCCGGCGCTGTTCTTTCTGCGGCTTTCCAGGTGTGTGCGTACAGGCTCAGTGCAGAATCCAGCTCTTTGCCGGGCGCCGCTGTCCACCAGCTGTACTGGGGATCATAACCATTATAGAACATGTTTACGCTTTGCAATGCCTGTTGCAGGCCTTTTACAATACCCCCGCCACGGAGAATGAGGTTGATGTCAAGTGTGTGCTGCTTCCTGAGTTCTTTTGTTTTCTTACCTGCTTCGATCGCCATCTCATGAAAGCTGGCGGCCAGCTCCTGGGCATTCTGCTGCGTACCACGGCGGCGGATCTTTTCTATGGCGTATATCTTATCTGCAAATGGAAACCAGTCGCTAAGGCGTTTGTATTGCGTGTCTTCTTCCTGGTATTGATGCAGTTGCTCCTGCAGCTTTTTCCTGAACATGATATAATCTACCCGTGAGCCCACCGGCAGGGTATTGAAGTCTATCTGCTCCAGCTGGCGGAGATAATTGCTGTCCAGCTGCTGCAGCTGCTGACGGCGTTCCGGCGAATTCACTAAAAAATAGAACCTGGCAATACTACCTCTGTCTGCCTGGTAGCGGACCATCAGATCATTCACCTCGCTGGTTTGCGCATAGAGGGAAGATGGGGCTTGTTGCTGTGCTTTGGCAGACTGAAAACCACCCGTCAGGGCAAACGCTGCCCATAGTAATGCGATTACTTCCTTTTTGTAGCTCATATGTTATGCGGTTTTACTTTACAACCGTTCCGGGTTGAAAGGATCTATATCCATAGATGCAGGCACACCCTGCACTAATTCGCTCACAAGTTTCCCGGTACCGGCGCCCAGGCTGATGCCTAACATAGAGTGCCCGGTAGCCACGGTGAGGTTGTTATATTGCCGTACCTTACCGATGTAAGGCAATCCGTCGGCGCTGCAGGGACGATAGCCGTACCACACCTTATCTGCCGCAGGCATAGGAATATCGTATTCCGGGAAATAACGTTTTACCGATTCCAGGATGCCCTCCACTCTTTGCATACGGGGTGGTGCATTCAGCGAAGTGATCTCCATAGTTCCGCCAAAACGGATCTTATTGCCGTCCATCGGCGCAATGGCCACCCGGGCCTCGCTGAGTATGATAGAGTGATGCAGTTTGTAGGGTGCATCTTCAAAAGTAACGCTGTATCCGCGGCCGCCTACCATGGGCAGACGCAGGTTAAGTTGCCTGGCAATGCCGCTGCTCCATACGCCGGCTGCCAGTACAATATGATCGGCGGTATATTCCTTCCCTCCCGCTTTTACGCCTTTAATACGGCTGCCGTTGGTGGAGAACCCGGTTACTTCCTGGTTGATCTCCAAACGAATGCCTTTCTGCTGCAGGAAGGCCAGCAGGCTGCTCATGAGCTTATTGGGATATAGTTGAGCATCGCAGGCAAAGTACAGGGCGCCCAAAGCGTCTATTTCCGCATCCGGCTCCATGGCCTTCAGCTCTCTTTTGTTCAGCAGGCGGGCGTCCAGTCCCAGGTGCAGGGACTCTTTCAATGTTTCTGCGGCATGATGCAGGTTTTCTTCTGTTTTGAAGAACTCCAGCATACCTTTCGGTTCATAGGCAAAATCCATTCCCGGCAGCTTTGTCCATTCTTCGTACAGGCGTTTGCTTAACAAAGCAATGTCACGCAGGGGAACGGCGGAGCGCTCCACATGTTCGCGCGTAGCGCTTTTCATGAATTTCAATCCCCAGGATATCAGCTCGCCATTCAGGCGCGGCTGTACATAAAAAGGGCTTTTGGCATTCAGCATCCACTTCAGGCCCTGCTTAACAATGCCTGGCGTAGCCAGCGGCACAAAATGACTGGGGCATACATAACCAGCATTGCCGTATGAACAGCCCTGCCGCATATCGCCACTATCTATTACGGTTACACTATAACCCGCTTCCTGCAGGTAGAACGCACTACTCAGGCCTATAATGCCGCCGCCTATGATGATAACTTCTTTTGACATCAGTTGAAAAATTCCAGATTCCAAATACCAAATACCAAATTCCGGAGCCGGGATTTAGAGTACTTGCAGTCCGTATGCATAGGGATCGTCTTCGGGATCGATGGTGATGGTGTTGTAACCGTAGATCCTTGCCCATCCTTCAATGCTGGGACGGATAGCAGGCTTGCCGCCGATCGTTGTTTCCTCTTCAATGCGGCCGATGAATTTGGAGCCGATGATGCTTTCGTGTATGAACTCGTCTCCTTTCTTCAGTTTGCCTTTAGCGTACCATTGCGCCATACGGGCGGAGGTGCCGGTGCCGCAGGGAGAGCGGTCAATCGCTTTATCGCCGTAGAATACTGCATTACGTGCAGTAGAAGTGCTGTCTAATACGGCGCCGGTCCACAGTACGTGAGAACAGCCGTTAATGTGGGGGTTATCCGGGTGTACGAAAGTATATTTTTCATTGATGCGTTTACGCATTTCCCTGGCCCAGCTAATAAGCTGTGAGGCGGCATAGTGTTCCAGACCTTTAAAGTTCTGCTGCACATCTACAATGGCGTAAAAGTTACCGCCGTAGGATACATCTACTTTCAGCGGTCCCAGGTCTGGACAATCCACTTCAAGGTCTGTTGCTTCCAGGTAGGACGCTACGTTGGTAAGACGAACGCTTTTCACTTTCTTACCTTCCTGTGTATAGGTGATGGTGACCAGCCCCGCGGGCGCTTCCATTCTTACAACACCCGGTGTTTTAGGCGTGATCAGGCCTTCTTCAATAGCGATGGTGATGGTGCCGATGGTGCCGTGACCGCACATGGGGAGGCAACCGCTGGTTTCAATGAAGAGTACTGCCACATCGTTGGCAGGATCGTGTGGCGGATACAAAATGCTGCCGCTCATCATATCATGGCCACGGGGCTCGAACATCAGCCCTTTCCTGATCCAGTCGTATTCGCGTAAAAAATGGTTACGCTTTTCACTCATGTTGTTGCCTTCCAGTACCGGTCCGCCGCCGGCTACCAGCCTTACAGGATTGCCGCAGGTATGGGCATCTATACAAAAAAACGTCTTCTTTGCCACTGGCGCTAATCTTTCGAATGATCAATTATTATGAACGATGCTTTGCTACCTGCCTTACAGGTGTTCATGGCATCCGGATCATAACAAAAATATCCGAAAGCATTGAACACCGCATTGCAGGTATTGATCAAAGGTTTGCAAAAATTAACATAAATAACGGGATAACGGCACCTTACCGGGTTAAAATAGTCAACTTTTAGTCTGCCTGCGCTGTTACCGGTAATTCCTGTGCAGCAGCCTGAGACTCCTGCGCAGTACGATTTCGCTGCTTACCCCATACCAGGTAGTATACCGGGATACCCAGCAGCACCAGGCCGAGACCCGGCCAGGTAAACATAGGTTTGTAAGCCAGCAGCGCCAGGCAAATTACCGTTGCCGAAACAATATAAAAAAGTGGCAATACCGGGTAACCGAAAGCCTTGTAAGGTCTTGGCAGATCAGGACGTTTTTTACGCAGGCGGAAAATACCAATGATGGTGAGGATGTAAAAGATGAGCACTACGAAGATAACATAATCCAGCAGCTGGCCGTATTTGCCGCTCAGGCAAAGCAGGCATGCCCAAACACATTGCAGCCAGAGGGCTTTGGAGGGTACGGCGTTCTTATTCAGGACCGCCAGCTGTTTGAAGAAGAGGCCATCGGTAGCCATCGTATAATACACCCGGGCTCCGGCGAGGATCAGGCCATTATTACAGCCAAAGGTGGATACCATGATCAGCGCCGCAATAATATAAGTGCCTACGCTGCCAAAGATATGTATGGAGGCGGCTACCCCCACCCTGTCGCTGTCTGCGAAAGCGATCTCCTGCAGGGGCATTACGCTCAGGAACATCATGTTGGTAGATACGTAAATGATGGTTACCAGCAGGGTGCCCAGAAAGAGGGCCAGGCCGATATTCCGTTCAGGACGTTTGATCTCACCGGCAATAAAAGTTACATTATGCCAGGAGTCGCTGCTGAACAGTGTGCCAACCATACTACCGGCAATACCGCCTAGTATGGCCAATCCTGCATAAGGCACTAAACCTTCCGGCTTCAGCTGCTGTAAGGTGAACGCCGTTTGCCAGTTGGCCTGCCATACGTCTTTACGGGCCGCCAGCAGCAGTCCGAAAATGATCAGGCCAAACAGCGCTGCGATCTTGGTAAGGGTGAAAGTGGTTTGGATCAGCTTTCCTTCCTTAACCCCCAGGGTATTGATATAAGTCAGTAGTACAACGAGTAAGACAGAGGTGAGCTGCGCCGCCGTGAGCTGCATAAATCCCAGGTTGGCCAGCACATTTTTCTCGCTTAGTACGGGAAAGATGTAGGCGGCGAACTTGGCAAAGGCCACGCCTACTGCGGCGATGGTACCGGTTTGTATCACGGTGAAAAAGCTCCAGCCGTAGAGAAACCCTACCAGCGGGTTAAAAGCTTCCTTGAGGTAAACATATTGTCCGCCTGCTTTGGGGAACATGGCGCTGAGCTCTCCGTAGCTCAGTGCAGCCGTCAATGTTAGTATGCCTGCAAGCAACCAGACCAGCGTTAGCCAACCTGCTGAACTGACATTTCTTACAATATCTGCGCTGACGATGAAGATACCGGAACCGATCATTGAGCCGGCTACAATCATGGTGGCGTCCAGCAGGCCGAAAGACCGCTTGAAAGATGTTGGTTGATCTGACATAAACTTTGTTAGGGTTTGAGGTGTGAAGTTTGAGGTTTGAGGTTCGTTAGAGGTTAATGGTTACAGACAGGTCGTTCGGCCTGGATAACAGTTTTGAACTTCAAACGTGTAACGAACCTCAAACCTCAAACCTCAAACTTCAAACCTCAAACTATTAATTGATAGCGTCTTTTGTAAACTCACCGTTCACCAGCCTCCAGATCCCTGAAGGATTTTCATTCTTCAGCGCATCGGGTAACATAGCGTTGGTAAATCCCTGGAAACATACGGGACGTACCCAACGTTTGATGGCGCTTGTACCCACGGAGGTGAAACGGGCATCTGTTGTAGCAGGGAAAGGGCCGCCGTGTACCATGGCATTGCATACTTCCACACCGGTGGGCGGCGCGTTGAGGATAACGCGGCCTGCCAGCGTGGTTTGCAGCGCAATGATATCGCCATTAGCCGCTACATCGGCTTCCGTACCTACAACTGTAGTGGTGAGCTGGCCTTTCAGGCTTTTCAATACCGTTTTCAACTCCTCCTTGTCTTCGCAAACAATGAGCAGGGAAGACGGACCGAATACCTCTTCGCTCAGGAGATGGTTGGCCAGGAAATCCTTTGCTGTTACACTGGCCAACGCCGGGAAGGCTTCCATTTCGGCAGGGGCCTGGGAAGACTCGCTGATCAGCGTTACACCCTGTTGGGACAACAGCCGGCTGCGGCCCTGCTCATATGCCTGGTGAATACCTGCATGCAGCATTTTCTGTGGCGCACATTGTGCAATGGCTTCGCCCAGCAATGCAGCAAACTGCTCCTGCGCCTTGCTGCGGATGGCCAGCAACAAACCGGGATTGGTACAGAACTGTCCCATGCCCAGCGTAACTGATCCGCCGAAGGTTTGCGCCAGGGAGGCCGCATTCTTTTCGAGGGTGTCTGGCAGGAAGACCACCGGGTTTACGCTGCTCATTTCCGCAAACACCGGTATAGGTGTTTCCCGCTGATTGGCATAGTTAAATAATGCTTTTCCACCCTGGAAAGATCCGGTAAAGCCAACGCCTGTAATGAGCGGATGCGTTACCAGGTCTTTGCCTATGTTATTGCCGGGTGCAGCTACGTGCTGTACGGTGTGCTCCGGCATTTTTGTTTTGCTGATGGCCGCCTGTATGGCACCAAACACCTTCAGGGAGGTGGCCTCATGAGCCGGGTGACCTTTGATCACCACAGTTGCACCTGCCGCCAGTGCACTGGCAGTATCGCCGCCTGCCGTGGAGAAGGCGAAAGGGAAATTACTGGCGCCGAAAACCACTACTGGTCCAACGGGCAGCAGCACTTTACGGATATCAGGCCGTGGTGGTGTGGTGGCAGGGTTGGCTGTATCTATTACCGCTTCTGCCCAGCTGCCTTCCCTGATCAGGCTGGCAAAAAGTTTCAGTTGATTGGTAGTGCGGGTTAATTCACCATTCAGGCGCGCCGGCGGAAGATTGGTTTCCTGTCCGGCGATCGCTACCAGTGATTCGCGAAGACCTTCCAGTTCTTCAGCTATTGCTTCCAGAAAACCAGCCCTGCCAGCGGCGGGTACCAGTTTATAGGCTTCAAATGCGGCAGCGGACTGCTGCATAACTATATCCACATCTGTCATGGTAATGGCTTTTAAGTGTTTAAAGGTTTAAGCGTTGAACGTTTAAGCGTTTGAAAGTTTAAAAGTTTGAAGGTGATCTGCAAATTATCAGGCTTCAAACTTTCAAACTTCCAAACAGCGAAACCCAAACTTAATACTTTCAAACATCAATTTACACCTTCCAGCTTACCTATGGAAAGGTAGTCGGGCAGTTCGGGCCTGTTGGCCAGCGCTGTATTAATGATTGATAAGATACGTTCGCGCTCTTCGCCTACCAGGGTGAGGCGGGGCGCCCGTACATATTCGCTGCCCAGCCCGGCTTGCGTTTCAGCCAGTTTGATATACTGTACCAGCTTAGGATGAAGGTCCAGCTCCAGCAGTGGAAGGAACCAACGATAGATCTCCAGTGCTTCAGCCATGCGGCCTGCTTTTACAAGGCGGTAGATCGCCACGGTTTCAGCCGGGAAAGCACATACCAATCCGCCTACCCAACCGGTGGCGCCCAGCACCATTTCTTCGAGGGCCAGGGTATCCACACCGCACAGTATTTTGAAACGGTTGCCAAAGCGGTTGATCATCCGGGTAACGTTGGATACGTCGCGGGTGGACTCTTTCACAGCCTGTACGTTTTTAAATGCAGCCAGTTGCTCGAATACATCCAGGGTAACATCTATCTTATAATCAACCGGGTTGTTGTAGATCATAATAGGAAGGTCGGTAGATGCTGCTACGGCTTTAAAGTAAGCAGCTGTTTCCCGCTCGTCAGTCTTGTAGCGCATAGGTGGCAGCAGCATCAGTCCGCGGGCGCCCCAGACCTTTGCCTGTGCAGCCAGTTTTACCGCTTCTGCGGTGGAGCCTTCTGCTATGTTCAGCACAACGGGTATTTTGCCTGCAACCTTTTCTACGGTATATTTTACAAGCGTTTCCCTTTCTGCATTGGTCAGCGTACTGGCCTCTCCAAGGGAACCACCCAGGATAATACCATCTATACCGGCAGCAATTTGCGCATTCAGGTTCTTTTCAAAAAGCGGCAGGTCCAATTCGTCATTGGCCGTGAACTTAGTGGTGATTGCAGGAAATATCCCTTTCCATTCAATAGACATATTACACAAATTTTTGTCAAAAATATCTCAAACCCGAGTGGCTTACATGCCTGATTATAATCAATTATTACCTTATATTAACCTGTTTTCCCAAGGGATGAGGTAAAATTTGTAATATTGGGCCAATAGCCATCCTGTTATAAATGTTGGACCATGGACTATTGACCATATACAAGCAATTATCAACCATCGACGCAAATGAAATTAATGTAAAGGGAGTAATTTATGAAAGTGCTACAATTCACTATTCCTGTGCCGTTAGATAAGAGTATTATTGTGCAGAAGGATGTCCTTCCTCATTTTTACCCACACCTGCACAGGCACCAGGAGGTACAGCTTACCTGGATACAGAAGGGCGAGGGCACACTGGTGGCTGATAACAACATGCACGCTTTCCGCTCTAACGAGATCTACTGGATCGGGGCCAATCAACCGCATATCTTTAAGAACGAACCTTCTTATTTTCTTCCAAAGAGCAAAAAGAAGATCGTTGCCTGGATGATCTTCTTTAATCCTAACGGACAGTTGGCATCGTTCTTCAACCTGCCCGAACTGAAACTGCTGAAGAATTTTGTGCAGCAGCACCAGTCCGGCTTTAAGTTACCGCCCCAACATGTAACGGAAGTATCCAACAGGATGTTGCGTATTTCGCAAAGCTCAGGCGCCGATCAGCTGATGCATTTTATAGATATGCTTAAGCTGATGAGCGGCTATCCCCAGCTGACACCGCTGAGCTCCGGCAATAAAACGCCCATGTTCAGCGAGCATGAAGGTATCCGCATCGGCAATATCTATAACTACATCATGCAGCAGTATGACAAACCTATCACGCTGGAAGACGCGGCCCGCCAGGCGCATATGACGCCACAGGCTTTCTGCCGTTTCTTCAAAAAACATACGCTGCACACGTTTGTATCATTCCTCAACGAGGTACGTATTAACGAAGCATGTAAAAAATTAACAGACGGTGCTTATGATAATATTGCCACGGTAGCCTACACCTGCGGGTTTAACAGCATTACCAATTTTAACCGGGTGTTCAAAGGCGTTACGGGCCAATCTCCCAGCGATTATGTAAACAGCTATTTCCAGAATGTAGAACATTAAAATACTGTTTGAAAGTTTAAGCGTTTGAAGGCGACCTGCATATATAAGACGCATTCAAACTATCAAACTTTCAAACGCCTGAACCTTTAAGCCCTACAATTTAAAACATACTTTATGCAAACTTTCTCTTATCGCCGCTCCTTCGGGCAGTTGTCGCTGCTATTCCTGATGATGGTTCTTTGCGGACGGCTGCAGGCGCAGGGCACTGCAGATGATTATCGCAGGGCCAATGACTGGAACAACATCATCAGGAATAAACTGTACTATGCCCCTTACAATGTCAACTGGATTGGAGAAAGCCACCGTTGCTGGTATTATCATCAGACTCCCCGCGGTAAGGAGTTTATTTTGGTGGATGCAGACAAGCGAAGCAAGCAGCCGGCCTTTGACCATGAGCGGCTCGCCAAATCCCTTACGGCATTACTCCAGCGCCCATATGAAGCCTATGCGCTGCCCTTCAGCAGTATCAGCTACAGCTTTAACCGGGATACCCTGCACTTCAGCGTTGGCGATACTCTTTGCCGCTGCCTGCTTACTGATTACAGCTGCCAGGTAGTAGCGGAAGGGAAAAAAGACAAAAGGCCGGACCGGTATTGGGGCGCCGCAAGGGATGAGCAGTCCAACGACCCGGAGCCCTCACCAGACAGTAACTGGGTAGCCTATATTAAGAACTACAATGTTTATATCAAACACCGCAAAACACAGGCTGAATACCAGCTGAGCTATGACGGTGCGGAAGGGGAATTCTATTCTTCCTATATAGTATGGTCGCCCGACTCTAAAAAACTGGTAGCCAATAAAGTAAGGCCAAACAAGAAACGACTGTTGTACCTTATCTCTTCTTCCCCCGATGACCAGCTGCAGCCAAAGCTTAGCACCCGTGATTACCTGAAACCGGGCGATGCGTTGCCCGTTAAAGTGCCGCAGTTGTTCCTGGTAGAGGGCAGGAAACACATACCGCTGGACCCCGCGCTTTTCAATCAGCAATACAGCCTTACCGACCTGGCATGGAGAAAAGACAGCCGTGCATTTACGTTTGAATACAACCAGCGTGGGCACCAGGTATACCGCGTACTGGAAGCAGACGCTACTACCGGTGCGATAAAAGTATTGGTGGAAGAAAAAAGCCCGACCTTTATTGACTACAGCAGTAAACAATTCCGCTATGATGTGAATGATGGCAAGGAGATCATCTGGGCATCTGAGCGGGATGGCTGGAATCACCTCTATCTTTATGATGGAAAAACCGGGCACGTAAAGAACCAGATCACCAAAGGTGATTGGGTGGTACGTAACGTGGTGAAAGTGGATGAAAAGGCCCGCACCATTATATTCGCCGGCAGCGGCCGCGAAAACGGACAGGATCCTTACCTGATCCAGTATTATAAAACAGACTTCGAAGGAAAACACCTGCAGGCGCTTACCAGTGAGAATGCCCAGCATACCGGCAGGTTCTCCAACGATTACCAGTACTTTACAGACAGCTACTCCCGGGTTGACATGCCGCCGGTTACCGTACTCAGGGACGCCAGCGGGAAAGTGGTGATGGAACTGGAGAAGGCAGACATCCAGGCTTTACAGCAAACGGGATGGCGTATGCCAGAGGTGTTCTCTGCCAAAGGCAGGGATGGGAAAACAGATATCTGGGGTATCCTGCTCCGGCCTTCCAATTTCGACCCCAGCCGTCAGTACCCTGTAATAGAATATATTTATGCAGGTCCGCACAGTTCGTTTGTGCCTAAAGCTTTCCAGGCCAGTTACCGCGGCATGCAGGAATTGGCTGAGTTAGGCTTCGTTGTGGTACAGGTAGACGGTATGGGCACCTCCAACCGCTCCAAAGCTTTCCATGACGTTTGCTGGAAAAACCTCAAAGATGCCGGCTTCCCCGACAGGATATTGTGGATGAAAGCGGCCGCTGCTAAATATCCTTATATGGATCTTACACGTGTAGGCATTTACGGTACTTCAGCCGGCGGACAGAACTCAGCGGGTGCAGTATTGTTCCACCCGGAGTTTTACAAGGTAGCCGTCTCTTCCTGTGGCTGTCACGATAACCGCATGGATAAAATGTGGTGGAATGAACAATGGATGGGGTATCCTGTTGGTCCGCATTATGCAGAGTGTTCCAATGTAACCAATGCCTGGCGCCTGCAGGGCAAACTCATGCTGATACTGGGCGAGATGGATGACAACGTAGACCCCTCGTCTACCCTGCAGCTGGTGAATGCACTGATAAAAGCGAATAAAGATTTTGAGTTTGTGATGGTACCGGGTATGGGGCACTCTTCCGGTGGAGATTACGGAGAGCGGAAAAGAAGGGATTTCTTTGTGAAGAACCTGCTACAGGTAGCGCCGCCCGCCTGGAATGAACCTAAAGTAGAAAGTAAGATGTTGGGGAGTAAGTAGAAGGATGGATGTTGGGATGGTATGGGGCTTTATCCGCCGTTATCAACGGGTCTTCATCCGCCGTCATTGCGATGAGGCGAAGGCTTTAGCGGGTTGGCCGCGACGAAGCAATCTTTTAATTTACATTTAAGGGTTAAAAAGATTGCTTCGGCCTCGCTGCCAGCAGCAGCGACTCCACACGGCCTCGCAATGATGGTGGATGAAGACCCGTTTGCCAATTAGAGTTCACCGCTTAAAAGATTATTTCGGCCTCGCGATGACGGCGGATGAAGACCCGTTTGCCAATTAGAGTTCACCGCTTAAAAGATTATTTCGGCCTCGCGATGACGGCGGATGAAGACCCGTTTGCCATTAAAATGTACCAGAAAAAAAACATTAATTCACCTCCCAATGACGGCGGATGAAGACCCGTTTGCCAAGTAAAATTTACCACTAGAAAAATTGCTTCGGCTTAAAAAATTGCTACTTCCTCACCGCCCTTACGATCTCCCTTTTCCCCGGCGGCCCGGGCAGTTTCTCCACCATAAATCCAGCTGTCTGCATGGCCCTGCGCACCACGCCTTTACTACAATAAGTAACCAGCGCTCCTCCTTCGTACAGCCGGGCATACAGCTGCTCAAACACAGGCTGCGACCATAGCTCAGGCTGGGCAGCCGGATCAAAGGCATCGAAATAGATGAGGTGGAACGGCTGCTGCGCCGGGCTTTCCAGGTATTCAAAAAGGGATTGCTGTTTTTTATGAAGCGTAAAGAGCGGTGTTACCCGTGCATCCACACCCCAGGGAGCAGCGTGCAGCGCTTCCAGCGGGCAGTATTCGCCGGCGCTGTTTAACAAAACATTATAATTCAGCAGCTGCACCTCAGCAGTAGAAAGGGGGTATAACTCTACCGTTTCATAATATACTTCCTGACGTTGTGCGGCCGCCTCCTGCAGTGTAAGCATGGCATTAAGGCCTGTGCCGAATCCCATTTCGAAAACCCGCAGCACCGGTTGGGTACCCGGCAGGGACTGTAACCCTGTGCGGATAAATACGTGCATGCTCTCCTGTATGGCGCCATGTGTACTATGATAAGTAACCTGTAAACCAGGAATAGCAAGGGTATGCGAGCCATCTGCTGTAATGCTTATATGCCGTTCCATGATGTAATGATAAGTTAACGCACAGCCATACACTGATAAAAACGTGTGGACATAGTCAACAAATTACGCTACCTGTGGGGGCTGGGTCTACAAATATACGGGTATAAAAAAATTCACATTTTTATTTTGTCCTCGCTGAAACGCCCTATTTACAGAGGGATTGCGGCGTTTTAACAATTCTTTTTCAATTTTCGCAGGGTTTTTGCACTTCTGACTACAAGAACAAAACAAAATATGGTTCACACTTTATTTTTTATCAGTTAACCATAAAATTGAAAGACTATGAGAAAACAAATGTTGAAAATTGGCCTTATTGCAGGCGTTGGAGCACTGGTGCTCACACAGGTAAATGCTAAGGGTATCATAAGCTCAGGCAATTCTAATCGCGACACAGCAACTCTTGCTGCTGACACTGCCTTTCTGAAAGGAGACACCGCTTTTCTGAAAGATACTGCGTTCTTCGCAGTCGATACCGCCGCATTCGCAGTAGATACTGCTCTTGCAACGGATACCGCTGCATTCGCAATTGATACAGCTGCATTTAAAATGGATACAGCTGCATTTAAAGTGGATACTGCTGCATTCGCAGTTGACACTGCCGCTTTCGCAAAAGACACGGCAGCTTTTGCAATGGACACCGCTGCTTTTGCTGCACCTGACACCGCATTCTTTAAAGACACTGCGTCTTTTGCAGTTGACACAGCTGCATTCAGAAAAGATACAGCATCTTTCGTAAAAGACACCGCTTCTTTTGCAAAAGATACTGCTTTCTCTTTCCGTAAAGACACAGCAGCTATGCGCGATACTTCCTTATTTATAAAGGATACTGCTTCCTTCGTAAAGGACACTGCTAATATGCGGGACACTGCCGTGATCCGCGATACTACCGCCACCCGTGCAGTAGACACCACAGCAAGTAAAGCAATACATGCTAAACACAAAGGAGCGAAACCAGCTAAAGACACCGCTCAGCAACAGTAACCTGTAAGAGGTACCTGTAGCACAGGCGAAAAAGGTATTTTCCACCGGAAAGGCAGTGCATAAACACTGCCTTTTATTTTTTAAATACCTTTACAAAAAGCTTTCACGTGATGAAAAATCTTGCCCCTGACATTTTCCGCAAAAGACTCCAGGTGGAAGGTTACTTCACTATTGAAGTGAATGAACAGACGCTGATTGATTTCTTTGCCTTTATTACTTCCCACCTGTCGCTGAAAACCTATGGCCAGCCTATTGTACATGCCACCAGCGGCGCCGGGAAAGATGAGAACCAGGGGTACGATGCATTTGTGCCGCTGATCGACTCCGGCATATACATCGCCATATGGCAGCAGCAGCAATTCCTCTCTCTTATTATTTATACCTGTAAAGATTTTCCTGAAGACAAGGCAATAGCGCTTACACAATCCTACTTCAAAGTAGATACCGTAGCCCACTCCCTGTTCTGATTACGCAGCTTTCAGTTTGTAGTTGGGCACATTGGTTAACAGTACCCCTACCAGGATGACCAGCAAGGCCATTACCTGCAGGAAAGAAATATGTTCATTGGCAAATGCCCAGCCAATAAGCACGGCAACAACCGGGTTTACATATGTATGGGTGCTTACCAAAGCAGGCGGACGAATGGTGATCAGCCAGGTAAATGCCATATAGGCCACCAAAGATCCCATGGTAATAAGGTAAAGCAAACCTCCCCAGGCAGCCACAGGTACCTGCTGGATGGAAAAGCCAGACCACTCCCCGTTCAACCCGGCTATCCCCCCGCTGAAAAGGCCCGCAGCTAAAAGCTGCAGGCCGGTTGTCATGGTATTAGAATGGCTGTGATTTACTTTATTACGTGCATACAGGGAACCTATTACCCAGAATATAGCGCCCGCCAGCAATACAAGGTTGCCTGTTAAAACCATGGCGCCATCAGTTGATGCAGGGCCGTTTCCGCCCGTATAATGGAAGAACAGTACAATACCTGCAAAACCAACCACCAGGCCAAACAGTACCCATTTATTGGAGAAATATTCCGCCCACTGCTTTTTGTCTAACAATACAAAGAAGAAGGGCTCGGTAGCCATAATAATGGCAGCATATCCTGAATTAACGTACTGCTCTGCCCAGGTTACCAGTCCCGTACCACCTACCAGCATCAGAATACCGCTTATAGCCGTATTGCCGAGGGTGGCCTTACCAGGTAATTGCTCGCCGCGGGACAGGCACCAGGCCAGGAGAATACCTCCCGCAATAATTCCCCGGAATGCCGTCAGCACAAATGGAGGAAACCCTTTCAGTCCGAAGGCAATGGCCAGGTAAGTAGTACCCCAGACAATATAGATAGCCAGAAAAGCCAGTATCACCAGCACCTGCGAAGCTTGTTTCGATTTCATGTACGTGATTGTTAATACTACAGTTACAAAAGGCCAATTACCAACAAAATCACTTTTGCCGGTATAAATCTACACATTTAATTCATACCACCAAAAGTTATTTTACCGGTAAAATTTACGTACCTTTCCCTTAACAAGTTATGAGCAAGGAGAGAAATATAGACACCCTGCCCCTGGATGGCGGCGTACTTTGCTTTGATTTCATCAACACCGTACATTCCTGGAAGGAGGCAAACCAACATGAATACCTGGACAGCTATACAGCCCTGGTACAATGGAGCGGTAAAGTGGAGATACTTTCCGCCCAAAAAAGAAAACAACTTCGTCAATATGCTTCCCGGCACATTGAACCGGCAGGGAAGGCGCTGGAAAAAATAAAAGAAGTGCGACAGCTGCTCTACGAGCTGTTTGCTGCCGTTGCCGCCGGCAATATCTCCACGCTGCCTGACAACCGTTTACATACCTTCAATACAGTGCTGTCAGCCGCGCTTTCTCATATCAGGTTCAGTAAGAGCAAGGCCTCCCTTGAACAAAGCTGGGAGGAAAACGATACCGATCTGCTACAGCCTTTATGGGTGGTCATGAAATCGGCTTACGACGTATTAACAACTGAAGATCCGCAAAGGATCAAGGAATGCCCGGCCTGCGGATGGATGTTCCTGGATCAGACCAAGAACAATAAGCGGCGCTGGTGCAATCCACACTCCTGTGGCAGCATCGAGAAAACGAAGAAGTACTACCAGAAGAAAAAACAGGAAACCGCTAACGTTTAGACAAGATCCATGGATCAGGCAGATGTAATTATCATAGGCGCCGGCGCCGCAGGACTGATGGCCGGCAGGGAGTTAATAAAAGCCGGCAAAACCGTGCTGCTGCTGGAAGCGCGCAACCGAACAGGCGGCCGGATCTGCCAGCATACCGGTGCGGAGTTTGTTCACGGCAAACTGCCCATCACCCTCAGCCTGTTAGAAGAAGCAGGGATACCCTACTATCCCATTCCCGACCCGGATATCGACATGCCTCACTGGAATGACTTCGTAGATAAATTAAAGGCATTGGAAGACGACATGCCGCTGCAGACCTTCCTGGAGCAATATTTTCCCGGTGACCAATATACCTCCCTGAAGGAAACCATCAAAAACTTCGCTTCCGGCTACGATACTGCCAATCCTTACGATGCCAGTACACTTGCCATGCGGGAAGAATGGCTGGCGCCAGAAGAAACAGAATACCGCATTGCAGGCGGATATGACCTGCTGGTGGCTTACCTGGCCAATAGCATTACAAAGGCAGGTGGCCATATTGAGTTGTCCGCTGTCGTGAAGGAGATCCACTGGAAACCAGGACATGTAAGGATCGTCACCGATGATGCAAAAAGTTATACCGGGCGCCAGGCGTTGATCACCGTGCCACTGGGTGTGCTTCAGGCTCCCGATACAGCAAAAGGCAGCCTGCAATATTTCCCTCCCCTGCCGGATAAGCAGGAAGCCTTTCATAAAATGGGAATGGGCGGCGTAATAAAGATCCTCCTGCATTTCCGGGAGGCATTCTGGGAACGGTCCAACACCGCATTTCCCCAACCGCTTACCTTCATCTTCTCGGCAGAAGCCGTTCCTACCTGGTGGACGCAGTACCCGGAAAAATCTACACTGCTCACCGGCTGGCTGGGCGGCCCTGCCGCCAAAATGCTGAAAGATGCCAGTGACGAAAGTATCCTGCAAACGGCATTGACTTCACTGGCCAACATCTTCCGTATACATACCGCCACACTGCAATCCCTACTGGAAAATGCAAAGATCATTAACTGGACGGCCGATCCGTTTACACGCGGATCATACTCATACGCTACCGTACACACGAAAACCGCTCAGCCGGTTGTAAGCACGCCCGTAGCAGATACCTTGTTTTTTGCAGGTGAAGGCTTATTTGAAGGTGCTTCAATGGGAACAGTAGAAGCCGCATTGGTAAGTGCCAGGGAGACAGTGAAAAAGATGTTGTAAGATAAAAATGCGAACATTTAAACATAACATATGCCTGAACTACTGACACAACCCTGGCCCTGGTATGTAGCCGGACCGCTGATCGGGCTCGTGGCGCCTGCCCTGTTACTGCTGGGCAACAAATCCTTCGGGATCTCCGCCAATTTCCGTCATGCCTGCGCTGCCTGTATCCCTGCCGGGATCCCCTTCTTCCGGTACGACTGGAAAAAGGAATCCTGGAACCTCTTTTTTATCCTGGGCATTACTGCAGGAGCTTTCATTGCCACACAATGGCTGGCCAACCCGGCGCCCATCAAAGTGGATCCGGCGCTGGTTGCCAGGCTGGAGACGCCTGGCGTCAATGACTACAGCCGGATAGTACCGCAAGATCTCTTTAGCTTCTCCTCCCTGCTAACGGTACGGGGGTTCATCATCATGGTGGCGGGCGGCTTCCTGGTGGGCTTCGGCGCCCGGTATGCAGGCGGCTGCACCTCGGGCCATGCCATTACAGGACTCGCCACCCTGCAGTGGCCATCACTGGTAGCCACCTGTTGTTTTATGGCAGGTGGATTCCTCACTGCCAATATTATCCTTCCGTTTATCCTTTAATGTTATGATTATGTCAGACGTGCAACTATTGCTGAAAAATACAGATGCAGAAGTAAGGTCCCTGGATGCCAATACTACAACACCAATTACATCCACCCCTTTGCGCTGGCAACTGCTGCGGTATATAGCGGCAGGTATTCTGCTGGGAATTGTTTTTGTAAAGGGAGAGATCATTTCCTGGTTCCGTATACAGGAAATGTTCCGTTTGCAAAGCTTTCACATGTATGGGGTGATCGGCTCGGCAGTTGCCGTAAGCGCGCTCGCCATCTGGCTGATCAGGCGTTTTAACATCAGCACGGTGGATGGCGAAACGATCACCATCCCCACGAAGTCGTTTCATAAAGGCCAGGTGATCGGCGGGCTTATCTTCGGTTTGGGCTGGGCACTGACAGGCGCCTGTCCGGGGCCCTTCTTTGCCATGATAGGTACCGGCGCTTTTGCCGCAGCCATCATGATACTCAGCGCGATTGCAGGCACCTGGGTATATGGATTACTAAGAGAAAAACTACCGCATTAAGAAGCAGACGAATAAAAAGGCCAGTAGCTGTTACTGGCCTTTTCTTTTGGTCTACTTGCCGGGAGGCGTTCCTACAATAGCAGTGATCAGCTGCTTAAGGAAAGGCACTCCGGGTGTAGCTACATCCAGCAGGTTAAGTACGGCGCCCCATAAGGCCCACCATACACCATCAATAATGCCGCCGCCATTGGCAGCTTTCATTTCCTGCGTGTTCATTTCTGTCAGACCATAATCTGACAAACGGATCTGATCCAGGTTTGTTTTCATAATGGATATGTGTTTGGGTTAAGAAGACATGGTTCCTGTATTCATGGTTTCCGGAATATTTATGTTATGATTGGTTTTTCAATCAGGTCTTATATACTCAGGCAGAGATCATTCCCTGGTGGTGACTCCATAATTTTGCATACACGGTATTCCTGGCCAGCAGCTGGTCATGTGTGCCTTCCTCCACCAGTGCACCATCCTGCAGCACAACGATCTTATCAGCATTTACTACCGTACTTAAGCGGTGCGCGATCACGATAATGGTTTTACCGGCGTTTCGCAGGTTTTGCATTACATGCTGCACGTAAAGGTCAGAAACAGGATCCAGCGAGGAAGTGGCTTCGTCCAGGATCAGTATTTCCGGGTTCCGGTACAATGCGCGGGCTATGGCAATGCGCTGACGCTGTCCGCCGGACAGGTTTACACCATGTTCTCCCAGTAGCGTATTAAATCCATCAGGAAGCTTTTCAATGAATTCGAGGATACCCAGTTGCTGCGCAACGCTGAGCACCTGCTGCATGTCCGGTTCAAATTCGCCAACAGCGATATTCTCTGATACCGTTCCTGAAAAGAGATCAATCTGTTGGGGCACCACGCTGACTAAACTGCGCAGGCTTTCGTGCTGAATATAGCGGATATCGGTATTGCCGATGGCAATGTTCCCTTCCTTCAACGGATAGATATGCTGCAGCAAAGACATCAGGGTAGATTTACCGGACCCGCTCTCTCCTACGATGGCCGTTATCCTTCCTTTTGCAAGCAGCAGGTTAAACTGCCGGAACACTTCCACCCTTGTGCCGTAACTGAAGCTGACATTGTTAAAAGTAATATCCCCGATCATATTGGGTTGCAGCACTACTTTTTGTGTGGTCTCTTCCCTTTCAAGATCCATGATCTCGAACAGGCGGTCTGCCGCGATCAGGGCATCCTGCATGCTTTTGTTAGCGGTGATCAGTTCCATGGCCGGGCCGGTGAAATACCCCACTAATGCATAAAAAGACAGGAGCTCCCCCGGGCTCAGCTCCCGTTCTATCACAAAAACGGAACCTATCCACAGCATAATGATCACAAAGGCGCTGGTAATAAAATTGGCGGAACTGCCAATATAGAGATTGCTGACAGCAGAACGGTAGATGGTTTGCAGTAAACGGATAAAGCGGTTCTCCGTTTTCATATTGGCATATTCTTCCAGGCCAAAGCGCTTGATGGTGGACACTGCATTTAATGACGCTACCAGCTGACTGCCCAGTTCTGCGTTATCTTCCATCAGCCTGCGCTGCAGTCTTTTATTCACGCGGTTGCTGACCTGGTAAATAACCAGGTATACTGGAATGATGGCCAGCATGATCAACGCCAGTTTCCAGTAATACGTGAACATAAGGGCAAAAGAGAATATAACGATGAAGGTGTTCACCACCAGTGTAAGGGCCACGTCATTAATAAACACCCTGATCTTTACCGCATCATTGATACGGGAAGTGATCTCACCCACACGCATGGTATCAAAGAACTGCTGCGGTAGTGTCAGCAGGTGCTTGTAATATCCCAGTATCAGGCGGGCATCCAGCTGTTGCCCGGTCTTAATGGCAAAAATGCTTTTCAGGTTACCTACAAACAGCTGCAGCAGCAGGATCAGCAGCATGATCACCCCCAACAGGTTCAACAGGTTCCTGTTGCCGTCTACCAGTACATTGTCTACAATCTTCTGTACATAAATGGATGTAGAAAGTCCCAGCACGGTATATATCATTGCGCCGAACAGCGCCTGGAAGAGCACCGAACGGTGAGGACGCAGCAGGTACCAGAAGCGTTGCAGGTGTGACACCTTTTCATTGCCCGGTTTAAAATCGTCTTCGGGCATCAGCAGTATCAGTACGCTGGTCCATATTTGTTTGAAATCCTCATGTGTTTGACGGTGATAGTCGCCGTCTATCGGATCCATGTACACCACATGTTTGTCCGTTACCTGGTAAATCACCACAAAATGCTGCAATGCTCCATTGATGATCACGTGGGCAATAACAGGCTTGGGTACATTGGCCAATGCTTCCAGCGGTCCTTTTACCCCTTTGGCCTGAAAACCGAGCTTCCGGGCAGCCTCTGTCATGCCCAGCACATTAGTGCCTTTTTTATCGGTACCCGCATATTGGCGGATACGGGCTACCGGTAACTGCAAATGATAGTAAGCAGCCACAGATGCCAGACAGGCAGCGCCGCAATCGCTGATATCGCGCTGCTTAACCCGCGCGCTACGTTTCAAACCAGCAGAGGTATTCGCCATAGGGTTCCGGTTCAACTTTTTACTTCAGGTATACCTTTCCTGTTAGGGTTCATCCAGTCATCGGTTTTATCATACAGTAGCTGAAACAGGCTACGTCTGGTCAGGATAAAGCGGGCCTGGAAAGTCATTCCTTTCTTCAGGCTTCCTTTCACGCCTTTGCTGGTGCGCACTTCCGTGGCGGCAAAACGGCATTTCACTTTAAATACGGGTTGATCGTTCATCAGCACAAAGTCGTTCTCAACAGACTGTACCCCCCCTTCCACCAATCCCCATTCATTATAATTAAAGGCGTCAATCTGGAACTTCACGGGCATCCCGGCATGCAGGTAGCCAATATCTTTGGGTGTAACATAACATTCTGCCACCAGGTTGGAATCAGGGGAGATAATGCCCAGCAGCTCTCCCGCCTGCAAATAACCACCGGCGTATTTACCACTGAATTGCTGCAGGGTACCGCTTACCGGCGCTTTGATAATGTTCCATTCCTTCTCCTGTTCCAGCTGCCGGGTATCAGCATGCAGGCGACTGCTTTCTTGCCGCAAACGGCTCAGCTCTTCCTGCCAGGCGCTACGCTGTTGTTGCACGGTAGACTGGTAAGCTGCCTGGCTTTTTACATATTCATACTGGCGGTCGGCAAACTCTTTTCTGGCGATCACTTTTTCCCTGAAGAGTTTTTCATACATCTCCATGTCGGCCTTCAGTTTGTTGACGGTAGCCAGCTGTTCGTTTAGTGTGGATTGATAACGTTGATACTGTTGCTGATAGAGGGCTGACTGAAGACCGCGCCCACCCCCGGCGGCGAGTATGGTAAGATCATGTATATACTTTTCCCGCTGGCCCAGCTCCCAGGAATTCTGCTGCAGGCGGCTGTTGCTCACCTCTTCCTGCAGTCGCAGTATCTGCTGTCCTTTTTCCACTTTCTGTCCGTCTGTCACCAATACTTCGGCAATGGTACCGGCCACCAGGTTACGCAGCTCATGCTTTTCCGTAACCGGGCGTACCAGTCCGCCCGCCTGTACCGAAACATCTACTTTAATAAAAGGCAATGCTATGAGTGCGGCAAGTACGGCCACCAGTACCGTCAGGTAGATCAGCTGCGTTCTTACTTTCACCCTGGGCAACCAGGTATAGGAAGAATGCTGCATTACTTCTATTGGAAATAACTGAGGCATGTTGTGGTTTATAGATCATGACAATATTGACCGGACCGGGTTACGCTATCATTGGTCCGTATGGCTGCCGGCCTCTCAAACGTGCTTCACTTCTGCCAGCAGCTCTGTGGGGGCGATATCCAGTATGCGCGCAACCTCACAAAGCCGGTCTACGGTCATAGGGATCTTTCCCGTTTCGAGTTTACTGTATGCATTCTGGGATATGTCCAGATGGGCGGCCATGTATTCCTGGGAATACTCTTTCATTCTACGTAAATGCCGGATAAGGACTACAACTTGCTGGGTGCATCTTAGTTTTCTACCTTCCATACCAACGCAAAATTGATTAATAGGGTGTTGAATAGTGCCTGGATGACTATGCGCATTGAGTCAGACAGGGCGCTAATCCTGGTTAGTGATAGCTATATGACTATATTAACGGGCAAACCGCGTCTATGGATTGCAGGAGCTACAATTTTCCGTTATTTCCCGGTGGAAGGCACGTAATAATAACTGGATGCGGCAGCAAAACATGAAAGCGTCCGGCCCATTTAAGAACCAGGACGCTTTGAGCCTGATGCATGCTGTCTTCACCACAGCACATAGATCAATAAGCTAAACAATGATACCGATTACAACAAATAGGAAGTTACATTGTCGCGGGAAATCTCCCTTCGCCAGACTAGACGAGGAAATCGATCAGGTTCTTCAGGGTACCGCCTACACCGCCAACGGTGCCGGGCAGGTTTTGCAGCAGGTTGCTCAAACCTGTAACAACATTGGTTAACAGTCCGCCGCCTTGCACTTCGCTTAATTCTGCAGGGGATAATTCAGTCAGGTTTTCCATCGGAAAGTTTTTCATAGATCAATTTTAAACAGGTTACTTTTAGGCCTACTCTATTCAAAGCTTTTCGGCTGCCGCTTATGAATGAAAGTTGCAAAAAATAACTATGTCAAACAAAAACCTTGAGTTGTAAATTATAGCTGATGGGTTTATGAAAACGATGGACAACCTGCTAAAACGTGTGTATGCAGGGATGAGATGGTATTAATATCTTTATATTTGCGCGCTTACAAAGCACATCTGTCAGCTTGCACGATACATCTGTCAGCTCGCACAGTACATCTGTCAGCTTACATGACACATCTGTTATCTTACATCGAACATCTTTGATCTGTCACGATACATCTGTCAGCTTGCAACGCACTTCTGTCAGCTTACATGACACATCTGCTATCTTACATCGAACACCTTCGATCTGTCACAATATTTCTGTCGTCTTACATCATGCCGTGGTTATCTGTTATAATATTTTTGCCGGCTTTCAACAAAATGCTGCCCTCTCACAATAAGACTTGCTCCGATAATTTAAAATTAAATTTTATGTGAATTTTTACAACTTTGCATAACGAAAGCAAAACATACGTTCAAACAGCTCAATTCAAGTACAGCATGACCGGGACGATCTATTACGCCACTTATCCTATGCCCTTAGCCTCCGCCACTTTCGAGGCTTTGCTGCAACGATTGCCTGCATATATGCAAAAGAAAATAGGTCAGTTCAGAAGATGGGAAGATGCCCATGCCTCCCTGCTGGGCAAACACTTGTTATTGACCGCTCTCAAAGCGCATGGCAGCAACGCCTCCCTGCTTGATCTGCGTTACAGTGGTTTTGGAAGGCCCTACCTGGAAGGAGGTATTGACTTCAATATTTCGCATGCGGGCCGGATGGTAGCCTGTGTGGTAAGTCCGCAGGCCCGTGTAGGTATCGATGTGGAACTGATCAGGCCTATTGAGCTGGATGATTTCAAGGGACAATTTTCCGACCGCGAATGGAATATTATTAAAACCGCCGCCAATCCCCTGCAGACCTTTTACCGCTTCTGGACCTGCAAGGAAGCTGTTCTTAAAGCAGACGGCAGCGGGTTAAGCACCGCGCTTACCGCGCTGGAAGTAGCCGATAAAAAATCCGTAATGCTGGAGGGCCGCAACTGGCACCTGCAGGAGATCACTGCTTTCAGGGATTATGCCTGTCATGTAGCCACTGATAAAAAAGGACTGGCGTTAAACGTAGAGGAAGTAAAATTCTGAGCTACTTCACCAGCTTATGCTCCATCGCAAAGCGGATAAGCAGGGCGGTATTCTTCACATCCAGCTTAGCCAGGAGGCTTTTCCGATGGGTATCTACGGTAGCGGAACTGACAAATAGCTTCTCCGCTATCTCGGGGTTGGTATATCCTTCCGCTATCAGCTGCAGCACCTCTTTTTCTCTGCGCGTTAAGGGCGGCAACAGTTTTTTTGCGCTGCTGCTTTCCTTTCTTGCTGCATGCCCGGCCTCAAAGCAAAGGTATGTTCTGCCCTTGTTCACTTCGTAGATGGCCTGCAACAGCTCTTCCTTGTCTGCATTTTTGATCACATAACCGCTGGCGCCTTTCTCCATCATGGCATTGATGTAGTGGCCTTCATTGTAAGAGCTGAGCGCGAGCACCATTACCCCGGGATGTTTGGTTTTGATGGCTTCACAAAGCTCAATGCCATTTATATCGGGCAGACCGATATCCATCAGCACCACATCTGCCGTATTACCGGCAAAAAAATCAATACAGGATTGCCCATTTGTGGCATACCCGGCCAGTTCAATTTCTTTTTCATTGCTAAGCAGGGATCGCAAACCTTCGAGGACGAGGGGGTGGTCGTCAGTAATAAATACTCGGATCATAATAGTATTGTCTGTTTCAAATCTACAAATAAGGTCCCATTCCCGCAACCGCTCAGGAAAGCAGCAGGCACCTGTCCCATGCGGCGGCCTTCTCATCAAGCGCAGCCATCAGCGCCAGCCCGATCCCGGTGACGCCTTCCAGCAGGTTAAAAGTGTTGATATAACCGTTCAGGGTGTGTGCCTTAAACCCCGCCGGACCATCCTTCCAGGCGCCCAGCTCAAAGGTCTGGTCCAGCCATCTATCTGCCCCTTCCTGTAAACGATCATCCCCGCTGGCAGTGTAAACCCGCCGGTAAATATGTGCAATACCCATGCTGCCGTGGCACAGCCCCGCGTCTCTGACCAAACCGTTCTGGCTGTCCCGCTGCGATAGTGTATAGGCCAGGATATCTACCGCCTCTTTCTTCCAGGCTGCTTTCTCCAGCCTCACACCGGTATTCCAGAGGGTAATGGCAATACCCAGGTCTCCATAACACCAGCCTAAGCGGCTTTGAGGGCTGCCGATGGCGACATTGTTACGTGTAACCATGGTAGGGAACCAGGAATTAGCATTAGCTGCGGGTTCGTTCCTGGTAGACAGCAGCCATTGCATGCCCTTTTGGAGCAATGGAAGGGCCCTTTCCGCGAAGATCCTTTTTTCATACAGCATACCCAGCACCGCGAGGATAGCGGGCACGCCATGGGCCAGGCCCAGGTTATAATGATCTTCCGTATTATCTTTCCTCACAAACTGGTCTTTCCAGCTCACACCGGTCTCCAGCACAATGGCCGCCTTTTCCAGCGCTGTAACCAATGCTTCCAGTGCAGCCATTACAGCCGCGTTCATGGGCCTATCCAGGAAGTATAATGCCGCCCCCAGGCCCTGGTGCAGGAAATCGTAATGCTGCTGTTCCAGTTCTCCCTGCAGGTACTGTAGCAAGATCTCGTCAGTTTCTCCAAAGGCATCATCTATTTCCCCCTGTTCAATAAAACCCTCGTTAGTTAAATGCTGCAGGCACCAGGCAATACCTGCCACACCGCTGCAATGAGAAGCTGTCAGCGCCTGCTCCGACAGTGCGTGTGTCATCTTTTGTAATACCTGTTGCAAGCGGCGGAGGTGCTGCTGCTTTCCACTTAGGCGGTAATAGTAGGCATAGAACAGGGCGCAGCCGCTGTAACCGCTTAACAGGCCCGGGTCTTTTTCCCGGCTCATAAAATAATTCAGTGTGCTGTTGATCTCCTCCAGCTTCTTATTAATGGGTAATGAATAAGACATAAACAGGATGTTCAATTGTTACGAAATGCAAAACACACTTCAAATACATGAAGTGTGTTTTGCCTGGCTCGCTGTGTTTCCTTACAGCGTGCGGCACTGGGCGTTGATATCACTCGCACAACAGGCATCGGCACATACGCTTCTTTTCGTGAAATCGATAGGTAAACCGCCTTTCACCATTTGCTGGTCGCTTTACTCAGGCTGGCAACTTTAATCTTTCCGAGGGTTAACTTTTTGGGGCTTTGCTTTTTCATGCTAATGACTGCTTTTGTAATCTTAAAAAGCAGTAAAAACTTTTGCGTTGGTGGTTAAAAAATCAAATTGACATGACAAAGGTATACCCGGCACATAGGCATCCATCTCACCGGAAAAGGTGATTTTTTAAACCTGTCTGTAAATTTTTTTTTCCGCTTCCGCGAAAAATCACCTTTTCCGGTGAGGTGGCAGAAGCAGCGTCCATGCTACATTCGCGGTTGATCTTTTATTTATGCGTTTCCCCATATACAAACAATTAGACAGCATGGATTGCGGCCCCACCTGCCTGCGGATGATCGCCAAACATTATGGCCGCAATTATTCACTGGATAGTCTAAGGCAGATGAGCCACATGACCCGGGAAGGTATCTCGCTGTCGGGTATCAGCGAAGCTGCTGAAAAAATAGGGTTCAGAACACTGGCTGCGGCGGTGAGTTTTGAACAGCTGGACAAAGAAGTTGCGCTCCCCTGTATTATTCACTGGAACCAGGAACATTTTGTTGTAGTGCCCCCTCAGAACTATGACAGCAGCCGCGCTAATGATAAACTGCTGATTGCCGACCCGGGCCACGGTTTGGTAAAGGTAGACAAGGCCTCTTTCTTACGAAGCTGGGCCGGTAAAAATAACGGACAGGGTATTGTATTAATGCTGGAACCCACACCTATGTTCTACCAGCAGGAGGATGAAGCTGCCGCAGCAGGTGGTTTCCGGTTCCTCTTCCAGTACCTGCGGCCCTATCATAAATATATCGGGCAGCTGGTATTGGGCATGTTGCTGGGTAGCCTGCTTGCATTAGTGTTGCCATTTCTTACACAAAGCCTGGTGGACTACGGCGTGAATTACCAGAACACCGGATTTATACAGTTAGTGCTGGTGTCACAACTGGTTTTGTTTATCGGCAGCACCGCGGTGGAAATGATCCGTAGCTGGATACTGCTGCATATGAACAGCCGTATCAATATGTCTATTATCTCCGACTTTCTTTCAAAGCTCATGCAGCTGCCCATCCGGTTCTTCGATGCGAAGATGATAGGCGATATTACCCAGCGGATCAATGATCATGGCAGGATAGAACAATTCCTTACCACGCAAACGCTGCACACGCTGTTCTCATTTGTAAGCCTGTTGGTATTCTCTGTAGTATTGGGCATCTACAGCCTGAAGATCCTGTTTATTTTCCTGCTTGGCAGCGCCTGTTCCGTATTATGGATCCTTTTCTTTTTGAAGAAGCGAAAGGAGCTGGATTACAAACGCTTCCAGCAGCTGAGCAATAACCAGAACAGCCTGTATGAGCTCATCACGGGCATGCAGGAGATCAAACTGAATAACTGCGAAACCGCTAAACGCTGGGAATGGGAGCGTATACAGGCAAAGCTGTTTAAACTAAACATCAGCCACCTTGGCCTGGAACAATACCAGCAAACCGGCAACCTGTTCTTTACACAGCTGAAAAATATTCTCATCTCCTATATAGCCGCAAAAGAGGTGATCAACGGAAATATGACGCTGGGCATGCTGCTGGGTGTAAGTTATATCATCGGCCAGATGAACAGTCCCGTAGAACAGCTGCTCACCTTCTTCCGCTCTGCACAGGATGCGAAGATAAGCCTGGAACGGCTGGGCGAGATCCACAATCGTGACAATGAAGAACCGGCGCAAACAGCCGGCAGCTATGCGCCCGGCCCGCTGTCATCTCCCCTGCAGGCCGGAGACATCCGCCTGGATAAACTGTCTTTCCAGTATGCAGGACCAGACAGTCCCTTTGTGCTCAAAGATGTAAGCCTTACCATCCCGGAAGGTAAAGTAACCGCTATCGTAGGCAGCAGCGGCAGCGGCAAAACCACCCTGCTGAAGCTCTTACTACGGTTCTATGAACCTACGGGCGGCAGGCTGCTGATCGGCAACACGGAATTACAAAGGCTTTCTCCCAAATGGTGGCGCAATCAATGCGGAGTGGTGATGCAGGAAGGATTTATTTTTTCTGATACCATTGCCGGCAATATCGCCGTTGGAGATGAAAGGATCAATGAGCGCAAGCTGCAGCATGCGGTGAAAGTGGCCAATATTGAAAGCTTCATACAGCAACTTCCACTGGGCTATAACACCAAAACAGGCAACACAGGCAACGGTATCAGCACCGGGCAGAAACAACGCCTGCTCATTGCCAGGGCCGTATATAAAAACCCGCGTTATCTCTTTTTTGACGAAGCTACCAGCGCACTGGATGCGAACAATGAAAAGATCATCATGGAAAACCTGCAACAGTTTTACCATGGCAAAACAGTGGTGGTGATCGCCCACCGGCTCAGTACCGTAAAACATGCAGACCAGATCATTGTGCTGGAACAGGGCCGCATTGCTGAAGTGGGCAACCACCAGACCCTTACCAAACTAAAAGGAAGATATTATGAGCTGGTGAAAAACCAGCTGGAACTGGGAGACTAAAACTTTACCATTATGCCGCAGTACCAACATCATCATGAAGATGTACAGGATATTATGAGTAAAATGCCGCACTGGCTGGTGCGCAGGGGTACCACCCTTTTATTTGTTATTGTAGCATTGCTTTTTGCCGGGGCGTATTTCATCCGCTTTCCCGACGTGATCGTTACACACGTAAATATTACCTCCTCCAATCCGCCGGTGAAGATAGTAGCCCAGGCAGGAGGCAAAATACGGGAGATATTTGTGCAGAACAACCAGGCGGTTAGCGAGAACGAGCCTATTTACCTCCTGGAAAATGCCGCCCATTACCCGGATGTGCTGCAATTGCAGCAGTTACTAAAGCGGCTGGATACGGCCCTTTATTTACGCAGCGCCCTGCGGGATTTCAACTTTGCGCAACCCTTACAACTGGGCCCCCTACAAGCGGGTTATGCGGCCCTGTACCAGGCGGTGAACCAATACCTGTTCTTTTCAGATAAACATTTTACGGCCCGGAAAGTAGGACAATTACAATCCCAGCTCACCTATCAGCACCAGCTGGATGAAGAGCTGCAACGAAAAGACCAGTTATTACAGCAACAACTCCAGCTGGAACAGAAACGTTACCGCATAGACTCCATGCTTGCAAAAGAAAAGGTGATTGCCCCGCTGGAATTTGACAACAGTAAAAGAGAGCTGCTCAGTAAGCAGATGAATGCAGATGCCATAAAGGCCAACCTGCTACAGAACAAACTACAGCAAACGGAATACCTGAAAAACATAACAGACCTGCAGCAACAGTCACTACAGCAGGAAAATGATCTGCAGCAGAAAATAAGGGAGCAGGTAAAACAGCTGCAGGGTCAATTGGAGATATGGGAACAACAATACCTGGTAAAAAGTCCGGTAGCCGGTAAGGTAAGCTTCTTTAAGTTCTGGAAAGCGCACCAGTTTATTTCCAGCGGAGAAGCGGTGCTGATGGTGGCGCCCCCTGTACAACATTATGTGGCCAGGGCTACCTTGCCGGTAGATGGCGCCGGCAAGGTAAAACCCGGACAAAAAGTGCTGATCAAACTTTCCGCCTATCCTTTCCGGGAATTCGGCATGATAAGGGGAAGTATCAGCGGTGTATCCGCCGTAGCGCTGGATACTGCCTACGCAATGGATATCAGGCTGGAAAATGGCCTGTTAACCACAGCCAACAGGCAGATACCTTCGCAACCACAAATGCCCGGAACAGCGGAAGTGCTCACCAATGATATGAGCATCCTGGCAAGGCTGTTCTACTCTTTAAGGCCTAACAGGTATTGAACGCTTTGCGGCACCTGTGTTTCTACGTTGCTGCTCTCATCTTCAATATAGAAATGCTGGATAGCAGAACGCTTTGCTGCCTTCAGCACTGCGGGAATATTGATCTGGCCAGTACCCAGCGTTACATCATTCTCAGGAGAAGTGCCGCCGGAAAGGTCGCCTTTAACGCCTTTTTTCAGATCTTTTACGTGCATGGCCCTGAATCGGTCGCCATATTTTTTCAGTAAAGCTACCGGATCCTGCCCGGGGAAATGTACCCAGAGGATGTCCATCTCCAGGCTTACGTACCTGGGGTCTGTGTTTTGTACGATATAATCGAAAAGGGTGCCTTTCCCGTAGGGCTGGAATTCAAATCCGTGATTATGGTAGATCAGGGTAAGGCCGTATTGATCTTTGAGTATCCTGCCAACCCGGTTAAATTCCGTTACTGCATGCTTCGCTTCGTCCAGCGTAAGACCGGTTTTGCTGTGCGGAAACCCGGCCACTCTTACAAATTTGGCGCCCAGGGTCCTGGCATTCCTGGCAACCGTATCGGTCCTGGTAGTAAGGTCTTCATAACTTACACCGAAAGAAGAACATTTGATCCCTCTTTCATCTATCATATCACGGATATCCTTCGCCGTCTGACCAAAAAGGTTGGAGAACTCGATATCAGTGAACCCGTTCTTCTTTACCAGGTCCAGCGTACCCGGCATATCTTTCGCAAATGATTTCCGGTAGGTGTATGATACTATGCCCGGGTGTTCCTTTAGCAGGGGGCGTCCTGTCTGAGCGCTGAGCGGCATGCTGTTCATTAAAGCCATGAATACGCCGCAGCCAAGCACTAGTTTCCTAAACATCATAAGTGGACTGTTTATATGGTTATAGCGCTAATATAAGCGTTATGGCTTAAAGAACATAGTTGCCTTAATAGGCGGCTGTAAAACGCTGTCTGATATGTTGGGCATGCTCCAGTTCATCAACAGTCACCAATGCCAGGTCTTCGACAGACAAAATACTTCTGCCGTTTTCATCAAATACCGGGTTGTCCAGGGCTGTGCGGTAAGCCCCTTTGCGTACACCGGAAGTGCCGGGGTGCATCTCAATAGCGGGGCTGATGAAAGTCCAGTCAAGCTCTTTTTCCTGCTTAATAATATTAAGGTAATCGCGTGCTCCTGAGGCGCCTGCCTTATACTCTGCAGGGAACTGGGGAGTATCGATCAGCTGTACGCCGGGGGCAACTTCCAGGCTACCGGCCCCTCCTATTATGATCAGCCGCCTTACGCCTGCCGCCTTTACACCTTGCTGGATGGCTTGGGAACCGGCAAGAAAATCTTCATAAATATTGGGATTGGTCCATCCGGGATTAAATGCACTGATAACAGCGTCCTGCCCTTTCACCAGTTCAGTAACCTCACCTTCCAGGTATACATCTCCTTTCTTAACAACGAGGTTAGGATGCCGGGCGCTTATCTTTTCAGGATGCCTTACGATAGCGGTTACCTGGTGACCACGCTCTAATAACTCATGAAGGATGTGCGAACCGACAAAGCCGGAAGCGCCTATTAATGCAACTTTCATTGTTGTTCCGGTTTAACTGTAATTGCAATTATTACAGAACAAAGGTATGGGTATTTAAGAGAAAAGCAAATTCTTTTTAGCGCAGCAGAAGGCACATTGTTAAGTTCGTTAGCAGTGTTTCTACGCAGATAATACCGGAGGAGGGTGTTTAATAAAAATAATTTCTGTAAATTGGGGATGGACAATACATAAGCACCCCTGGGCCCTAGCGAATTTACTCGACGATCTAAAGACTACAAGGTGAAAAGGCCTGTCACAACTATTACCAAACACAAGTACTGGTAAGGGACATCCTATACCCGTTACACAAACTGAGACAATGATCGCCCTAAAACGTATGCAAACCAACTGCTATGAAAATGCTTGATACCTGGCGAAGCATCCGGAGAACCGGAACGGAAGGAATAGCCGATAAAGAGCTTTTGCATAAAATAAAGCTGATAAATTCCCTGAATTTCTCCCTTTGTTTACTGCTGACAACAATCGGGGGCACCTACTACATTTTATCCGGCGAGCTATCTATCATTATCCCGGCCTTTCTTGAGGCTTTGATCGCAGGTTCAGCTATCCTGCTGAACTATCGCAAAAGATATGAGGCTGCAGCCCTTGTTACATTCCTCGTGCAATGTGCCGGTTCCTTATATTTTGGATTGCTGCTGGCCAATGTTCTTGAATTGCAGGCTATGGTGATCCTGCTCTTCCTCATTACTTTCCTGTTATTTAAAGAGAAAAAACGCAGGCAGGTCTGCCTTGCTATTGCAACAGCCATCCTGGTTATTATTGAAGCAAATTATTACGCTAACTTTATAAGGCCCATTCAGTTAAACCAGCAGCTGATCATCATTTTCAAGGCATTATCGATCGGTGGAATATTATTACTGATCCTGGTTGTGGGAAAACCTTATGTCTTAAGCAACGACCAGAATAATGAATTAACCAGGGCCAATAACTTTAAACGGATCTTCATTTACCAGACCACGCATGAACTAAGAACGCAGCTCAATGCTATTTACTGCATTGCCCAGCTGGTAAAAAGGGAGATCAGCATGGATCCGGGTCTGAAGAAAACAGAACCCTACATTAACCTGCTCTTCAATGCAGTGGGCAATACCCGGAACATTATTAACAACGTGCTGGATATGTCCAAGATAGAAGCCGGCAAAATGGAAGACGTGCAGGAGGAAAGTTTTGAGCTCCAACCCTTCTTTGAACGGCTGATAGCAGTACATAAAGTAACTGCCCGCACGCGTAATATACAGATCAGGTTATACATCGATGAGCAGATGCCGCCTGTGATCCGTTCTGACAGCTTCAAACTGAGCCAGATCGTAGCTAACCTGCTAAGCAATGCGGTAAAATATGCAGACAGGAACAGTACCGTGCTGCTGAAACTGACTAAATACAATATTCACACCTGGTGTATACAGGTCACTAACAAAGGCGCCGGCATTGCGAAAGAAAAACTGTCGGTTATATTTGACCAGTTTGTCACCGATAAACAGAACAGGTATACAGAGGGTACGGGCCTGGGGCTGTACATTGTGAAGAACATGGTGCAGACACTGGGCGGTAACATCCAGGCGGAAAGCGTTCCGGGAGGCGATACTACCTTTACAATCAGACTGAAACTTCAGCGGGGTACCCTGGAAGATATAGAGGGGGAAACGGAAGAAGATATGGATTTGAGCCATCTGCGGGTATTGGTAGCAGACGACAACGAAATGAACCAGGTGCTGTTCTCGCAATACCTACGTATGTGCGGCTGTGCCGTTACTACCGCCTCCAATGGGTCGGAGGTGATCAGTACACTAAAGAACGAGAAATGCCTGCCTGATGTGATACTGCTGGACCACCAGATGCCCCAGATGGATGGCGCAGCCACATTGGCCTATATTAAAAGGGATCCGCAATTGCACCATATCCCCGTGATCATGTGCACGGGAAGTTTTGAGTTCCACAAATCCTTAATTGATGCCGGGGCCTGCGCTGTGCTGGTGAAGCCCATTGATCAGAAATCCCTCTTTAAAATAGTAAGTCAGCATTTGCCCCATATCAATGAAACAAATACTGACTTATTCAGTGAACAGTCACCCGGCACCCGGCACGCTTTTTAACGTTGCCTTTCTGATGCAGATTGCCGGTTACGTTGCCGGTTCCTGTTATTGTTATTATTTCCCTGATGATTTCCGGCGCGGTTATTATTACCGGGTCCGCGCTGCGGGCGGTGTTCTCTGTTACCAGCCGGTTGCCGTGTCGCCTGTTGTTGTTTAACCGGCGCCGCCGTGCTGTTATGATGGTAAGGATGGGCCTCCACCACGGGAATATTGCGCGCTATCAGTTTATGAATGTCACGCAGGTAAGCCCTTTCTTCCATATCGCAGAAAGAGAAAGCAATACCATTTGCCCCTGCCCTTCCGGTACGGCCTATACGGTGTACATATGTTTCGGGCACATTGGGCAGCTCATAATTGATCACATGTGTGAGCTCATCGATATCAATACCTCTTGCCGCAATGTCTGTAGCTACCAACACCCTGGTCTGACGGGTCTTGAAGTTATTCAGGGCACGCTGGCGGGCATTCTGTGATTTATTACCGTGAATGGCCTCTGCGGTGATCCCCACCTTATTCAGGTCTTTCACTACTTTATCTGCGCCGTGCTTGGTACGGGTAAATACCAATACGGTTTTGATATCCTGGTCTTGCAGCAGGTGTTGCAATAAACCGCGTTTATCCTGCTTTGAAACAAAATAAACGGATTGTGTAATGGTTTCTGCAGTAGAAGAAACCGGGGTTACTTCCACCTTAGCGGGATCGTTCAGGATAACGGAGGCCAGTTTCTGTATTTCCGGCGGCATTGTAGCAGAAAAGAACAGGGATTGACGGTTAGCGGGCAGCTTGGTGATCACACGTTTTACATCGTGCACAAATCCCATGTCCAGCATACGGTCTGCCTCATCCAGTACAAAGAATTTCAGGTGCAGCAGGCTGATAAAGCCCTGGCTGATCAGGTCAAGCAAACGGCCCGGGGTGGCTACCAGGATATCTACTCCTCTTTTCAGCGCTTCTGTTTGCGGGCCCTGCGATACACCGCCGAATATAACCAGATGCTTCAGGTCCATAAACTTGCCATAGGCAGCAAAACTGTCGCCTATTTGAATAGCCAGCTCGCGGGTAGGCGTTAATATCAGCGCACGGATATTACGCGGGCCCCTGGCAGCGGTTTCCCTGCTTTGCTGATGTAATAACTGTAAAAGGGGTAATGCAAAAGCGGCGGTTTTACCGGTGCCTGTTTGCGCACATCCCAACAGATCACGTTTCTGAAGCACAATCGGGATGGCCTGCTGCTGAATCGGGGTTGGACTGGTATATCCTTCGTTGTTCAATGCCTTTAGCAAAGGGGCAATAAGCCCTAATTGTTCGAATGACAATATTTAAAATTTAAAGTGATTAAATAGTGGTAAGGCTATCAAAAAGAAGCTGATACTTTACCTGCCTTACTCAAAGCCTGCACTATTTTTTGAAGATTGGCGCTACAAAAGCCGGTGAGGAAGTGAATAAAAGTGTCGCAAAGGTACTAAATAATTCTGTTCCGGGCATGCCTTTTGTATTTACATGGGTGAAATACGCGGGTTATGAAAGTAATAGCGATAATAATAGTATGTATGCTATTATTCATGAAAAGCGCCTCCCAGGCGCAAAGCCGCATGGCAGATACTGCAGCGCTCCCTGCGCCGTTTGCCACCAGATCTGTTACCAATTTCAGCAAAGTCATCGGTTGGGACAATGGCCGTACACCGGTAGCGCCGGAAGGTTTCGAGGTTACTTTATATGCAGAGGGACTGCTGAATCCCCGGTGGACGTATATTACCCCCAACGGAGACGTGCTGGTGGCAGAATCCAATACGATTAAAAATACATTAATGCAGGCTGGTGCGGTGATCCTGGGCGCCGCCAAAGCCGAAAACATGAAGAAGAGTGCCAACCGCATCAGCATACTGCGGGATACCACGGGCGATGGCAAGCCGGACATTCAGCAGGTTTTTCTTGAAGATCTTAACCAGCCCTTTGGTATGCTTGTTATCGGCAATAAACTGTACGTAGCTAACACCGATGGCTTATTACGTTACCCTTATCAGCCCGGCCAGCTGAAAATGGATTCCGCCGGGGAAGTGCTCATGGATCTGCCGGCTGAAAAACGTAACCAGCACTGGACCCGTAACATCATTACCAACGCAGACAGTTCCAAGATATACATTGCCGTTGGTTCTGCAGATAACATTGGCAATAATGGAAAAGATGTAAATCCGCGGAGAGCCTGCATACTGGAAGTAAATCCTGACGGCAGCGGCGAAAAGGTATATGCATCCGGCCTGCGTAACCCGGTTGGAATGGGCTGGGCGCCGGGTACGCGGACTTTGTGGACCGCTGTCAACGAACGGGACGAAATTGGTGACGACCTGGTGCCGGATTACCTCACCAGTGTCAGAAAAGGCGGCTTCTATGGATGGCCTTATGCTTATTTCGGTCAGCATCCTGATCCCCGCATGGAAGTGTCACGGCCTGATCTTGTAAAAAGAGCCATTGTACCGGATGTTCCTTTGGGTGCGCACACGGCTTCTTTGGGACTGGCCTTCTATACGCACAGCGCCTTCCCTGCCAGATACCGGAATGGCGCTTTTATAGCCCAGCATGGATCCTGGAACCGTTCAAAGCTGGCAGGATATAAAGTGGTATTTGTTCCTTTCAAGAACGGTAAGCCGGCAGGGCCTCCGGAAGATTTCCTCACCGGTTTTAGGCCGGATAATCCTGATAGTAAGGAGGTTTATGGACGGCCGGTTGGGGTGACAGTACTTCCTGACGGCTCTATGTTGGTAACGGATGATGTAAATGACAGGATATGGCGTGTATATTACCGTCCGCCACGTCGCATTTAACCCCTTAAGTTGTCGTTTTCACCCCTCATCAGCGTTCGGTGGGTACATTAGCTTTGCCTGCAGTAATCAATTACAGCTTAAAAAACATGTTATGTACCTCCCCAATCAAAAACACCTGATACGCGCCATGCGCCGCGTTGTTATGTTCACAGCACTTTTTTCCGTACTAATATCTATACACACTATGGCACAAACATCAACAGCAGGCGCCGCATCCCATGGCGCCATCGCAGCAGCGGAACCACTGAAAAAGGGATATGCACCGGTAAACGGGCTCCAATTATACTATGAGATCTACGGCAATGGCGAACCACTGGTACTGTTGCATGGAGGCCTGGGCGCCATTGAAATGTTTGGCACAAATCTCCAGGTACTTGCCCGAAGCAGGCAGGTGATCGCAGTAGATCTGCAGGGGCACGGGCGCACAGCTGATATAGACCGCCCGCTTAATGTGGCATTTATGGCAGATGATATTGCCGGACTGCTTAAGCACCTTGGCATCCAACAGGCGGACATTATGGGCTATTCATTGGGAGGCGGTGTTGCTTTACAGACAGCGATCCGTCATCCGGAACTGGTAAAAAAACTGGTGGTTGTTTCCACCGCTATCAAACGCAATGCATTCTATCCGGACATCCTCAAACAACAGGAACAAATGGGCCCGCAAGCCGCCGAATTCCTGAAACAAACGCCTATGTACGAAATGTATGCCCGCCTGGCACCCAAACCTGAGGACTGGACAAAATTCATCACAAAGATCTCGGATGCTATGAAAGTGGATTTTGACCTGTCTGCCGATATGAAGGCACTCAAAACACCTGTGCTGCTTATCGCTGCGGATGCAGATCTTTTCCCGCCTGCTCATATAGTAGAGGTCTTTGGATTACTGGGTGGTGGTCAGCGTGATGGCGGATGGGATGGCAGCGGACAGCTACCTTCGCAGCTGGCCATATTACCCGGCCTTACTCACTACAATATTTTCATGTCGCCCGGATTATACACAACTGCCCTGGCGTTTCTTGATAAGTCGAAATAATATCAAATCTGCAATAAAAAGGCAGCGTACCGGCACCCGGTGCGCTGCCTCATTGTTTACCGGAACACAAAAGATCATTCCTATTTTGCCGCTGGTTCCAGCAGGTCCCAAAGGTTACCATACAGGTCTTTAAACACGGCAACGGTACCATAAGCGGCCGTAACAGGTTCTCTGACGAATACAACACCACGGGCTTTCATCTGTTCATAATCCCGTTTAAAATCGTCTGTGTAGAGGAAAAGAAAAACCCTGCCGCCGGTTTGATTACCAATACGGCTTTGCTGCTCATGGTCTGCCGCTTTGGCCAGTAACAAGCAGGTTTCCTTTGCACCTGGCGGCGCCACCAATACCCAGCGTTTGGCATCGCTCAGAACAGTATCTTCTACCAGTGTAAAATTGAGCTTTTGGGTGTAGAATGCGATGGCTTCGTCATAATCAGCCACTATCAAAGCCATATGTGCGATGTATTGCTTCATCGGCTTAAGTTAATGCTTTGTAACTGATCTGCCTATTTCACGCCGAATTCGTAGATAGTGATCGTTTTATACTCCTCACCCGGCTCCAGTATGGTATTCGGGAAATTCGGATGGTTGGGACTGTCGGGAAAGGCTTGTGTTTCCAACGCAATGGCGCCATGCTGTACGTAGGGTTTGCCCTGCTGCCCGGTAATGCTGCCATCCCAGAAATTGGCGGTATAAACCTGCAGCCCGTGTTGGTCTGTAAAAATGTGCAGCGTTCTCCCGGTCCGCTTTTCTTCCAGTGATGCAGCCGGGATAATGTCGCCGGGTTGTTGACGGGTTAATACATAGTTGAGATCAAAACCCCTGTCCTCACGAAAATGGGTCAGGCGCTCTCCTATGCTGCCCGGCGAGGAGAAGTCAGCCGCCGTACCCGCCAATGGAAGTATTCTGCCGGTTGGCGTATTACTTTCGTTTTTCTCCGTGTAATGTTGCGCGTGTACCTGCAGTATATGATCGCTGATCAACGCCTGTTCAAAACCGGTAAGGTTAAAGTAGCTGTGATTGGTAAAGCTCACCGGTGTTTTCTTATCGGATACAGCGGCACATTCCATTATCAGCTGGTTATCCTGGGTCAGCAGATATTTTACTTTTACCCGCAGGTTGCCGGGATAACCTTCTTCTCCGTCTTTGCTCACGTATTCAAACACTACCCCGGTCTGGCTATCCTCCCTGATCAGGGAGCTAAGGTGCCACACCTTTTTATGGAAGCCTTCAAAGCCGCCATGCAAATGATTGTTATCGTTATTCACGGTGAGCTGTACCGGATAGCCGTCCAGGCTAAAGCGCCCCTTTGCTATACGGTTAGCATATCGTCCTACCACACAACCAAAATACCAGGGATTATGCTCATAGGCGGCCGGCTGATCAAAACCGGCTGCGATGTTCCTGGTAATGCCATGCTTATCGGGTGTATATATGGACATCACTGTGCATCCCAGGTTAGTAATATGTACTGTTACCGTTCCATTCTCTAAGGTAACGAGGTGCAGCGGCACTCCGCGCAGGATGCCGCACTCTTTGCTAGTGACAGATAAAATTGCCTGTTGGGTGTTCAAGAGAAATTATTTAAGAGCTAATCATTTACAGGTACCAGCTTTACAAGCATGGCGTCTTTCACTGGCACTGTCAGTGAAATGGCTGCCTGGCCTGGCGCTACCTGTCCTAATGACTGCCCGGTTAACAACTCCGTAATAGCATATTTCCTGTTATCCAGGCCAATATCCTTTAACGGTATGGTTTCCGTAAATGTTTGCTGTGTTGCGAAATTAAAAAGGGCCAGCATGGTAGTGTCCCCTTTCAAATAAAAAGACAGCTGCTGATCCATTGAATCGCCATCCGACACACGCAGGGGTGTGAATGCCCTGGGATGGCTGAAGAAGGCGCATACCTCCGGGTTATTCAGGAAACGCTTCGCCCTTTCTGCGGCCAGCTGCTCCCTGAAATCGGAGCCGTCGCCCAATATGCTGCCCATGGTCATCATACTATAGATCCTCACTTTGATCTCCTGCTCCGTCAAGTCCGGATTCTTCTGAAAATGCTGCATAATGGCCACGTCCAGGTTGGTATAGGGCCATAGCGTGCCCTGTACCCACCACATAAAAGAACCGGTTGCCATCGATGCCTCAGTGCTGCCCCAGCTGGGAAAACCCGGCTGGTCGTCCCTGAGATGGGAATAAACATCCGTAGACACAAACCGGGTATGTGCATACTGGTGCGGAAACATAGGTGATATAGCCTGGGTAATGAATATATCAGGCCCCATGATAGTATCTACCAGGTTACGCAGCATCTTCATCCCCTGGTTATATGCCTGCATTCCCGTACGCACGTTCCTGTCATAACGGGTAACAGATTCCAGTGAGCCGGCTGTTAAAAAGTCTATTTTAAGAAAGGTGGCGTTAATGGCTTTCGCTTTCTTCAGCTGGCTGATAATATACTCCCTTACAGCAGGATGGGTTGGATCAATTGCATAGGCGCCCCAGTCGCCATCCTTATAAGCAATGGGTTGCCGGTTCTTATCTTTCAGCACTACATCGCGCAGGGGAATACTGGTGCCGCTTAGTTTTGTCTGATCTACGGTATTCTTCCAGGTCCACACAGCAAAAGGTATAAAGTAAAAGCCCAGCTGCTGGTTCCGCTTTTTACCGTACCTGCCAAGCGATGCCAGCAGGTCTGTGGTATAGATGTTCTGATCGTAAGAATCAATGCTCAGTACCGGTTTTGCATACTTATTGAAGTTATCCAGGGTATGTATAAAATCTGATATTTTGGCCACGCCCGGTGGCATCATTACTTTGGAATATCCCAGCACCCCTTCCACACCAAAGCTGTTCCAGTATACAGGCGCATATCCCCTCCATTCCTGCCGGCCGTTCCGGATCACATTTGCATGGCCGTAGCCAGTAAAATCATTCCGCATATCACTACTGCCGGCGAGGTATATCACAGGTGATTGCACGGCAGCACCGCGAACCGTTCCGTGCGGTGCATGATCGTGTGTGCCGTCCAATCCGCCGTATGCGGGCGGCAGCGTTTTGTTATCTTCGGTGGCAGCGCCGCCGTATATCCTGAAGGAATCCAGTTCTCCCTTTAAAGCGCTGGCATGGTACGCAATACCTGTTTTCCAGCAGTCGTGCGTAATACTGCCGGCAACCAAACCTGACAGTGTACTCCTATCGTACAATGCGGCAAACTCATAACTGGTACCTGTAACAGGTTTTGCCGTGTCAGCCGGCCATTGCCTGGTAAGGATCTTTACCCAGTTATCGTTATCAAAAGGCACATCGAGGATACGGGGTTCCTGGCCGGGAACAAATACACGTCCTTTATCTGAAGGCAGGACTGTCAGCGGTGATATATACCTGGTTTCCGGCAGTCCATCCCAGGCTTCCGGTGGTGTTGCTCCCCTGGAGGGTTCAGCATCCAAACTCACCAGCAAAAAAGGCTTGTCTTCATAGAGAATAACATGCTGTATCAGCCTTACAGGCAGTCTGTCATCCTCATGTTCAATTTGCAAACGCGTTCCATTGCCAAATGCATCCTGCACCGGTGATGTACTTACCCGGTGTTTGCTGTAAGCAGTGCTTACAAGGTAACCTGCATGAACATCTTCCATGCAGGCTACCGTGTTTTGCAGACTTACGCCGTTACTGAAATAATAGCTGATCTTACCGGTGGCTTTGTCGGCAACCAGCCTGACATGCTGATTGGATAGCACCAGGCTGTCGTTTATCTGCCGGGCATTTGCGGTGCCCAGGAAGAAAAAACATGTTACAGACAATATCCATTCTTTATACATACAATTCATCAGTAACCGGCATTTTGATCTGAAGGCTGTAAGGCTGCATTGTTTTCAAACTCTCTCGCTGGTATAGGGTATAAAAGGTGCTTTTCCTGCATATTGGGCGCCGCATCCGGGTTGTGGGCCTTCACTTCTGTCAGCAGCGTGCCGGTACGTTTAAGGTCAAACCAGCGCCATCCTTCAAAGCCTAACTCGCGCATACGTTCCAGCATCAATTCCTTTCGCAGCTGATCCTGGGAAGGCACGCCGCCATGTACGGTTTCGTAGCTCTCCAAACCCGCCCTGCTGCGTATCTTATTCAGCTGCTGCAAAGCGCCCGGCGTTTCACCTGTCTCATTCTGCGCTTCAGCATACATCAGTATCACATCGGCCAGTCGCAGATAGTAAAGATTGCGGGAGGAATAAGATGCACTGACGGAAACATCTTTTGTAATATCAAACTTCTTCATGTGCGGCTTTCCAACGTCAGACCACCAGGAATAATCTACCGGGTTACCGTCCTTATCAAGGAAGAGGGTACGAAAAGAAACATCTTTACGCTTGTCACCATCTTCAAAGCTATTGAAGTAGTAGTCTGTTGGAATGATCACATGCCCGCCTGCACCCGGCAACCTTGGATCGTTGATCTGCCAGCAACCCAGGTTCTGCGCCAGGTTACTGGTGTTACCATCTTCATTGGAGAACTGTATTTCGAACAGGGATTCGATGTTATTTTCATTAGCCTCCACGAAGAGATCCGCATAATCTGACATTAAAGATACGTTAGGTGCACTTAATAAAGGCTCCAATGTAGCCTTTGCATTGTTGTAATCTTTGCGGGTCAGGTATACTTTGCCTAACAGCGCCCTGGCAGCTTCTTTGGTTGCTTTGCCGGAATTTTGCCCGGCGCCGGCCTTGCTGTCAAGATTGCTCATGGCAAACTGGAGATCCGATATAATAAGGTTGTATACCTCATCTTCATTACTCCGGGGATATCCTCCCTTTGCGTCTGCTTCAGGATTCTCTGCTTCAGTAGGCAGCGGTACACCACCATACAGCTGTACCAGGTAGAAATAGAACAGGCTCCGCATGAACTTTGCCTCGCCTATTGCCTTGTTTTTCACCTCCTCGCTAACTGGGGCTTGCTGTATGTACCTGATAGCAACGTTGGCATTACCAATGCCCTTGTAACATACCGCCCAGAAGTTTTGTATCACATCATTCTGCGCCGTCATCAGGGTAGAATAGGTGTTCACTGCGCAGAAGTTCTGCCAGTAGGTACCCCAGGTCGGTACAAACAGGGTGGTTTTTCCTTCATCTGTTCCTACCATACCCACTATTACATAATCGCTGCGCTTCAGGTCAAGCAACTGGCGATAGATACCTACGAGTCCGGATTTAACTCCCGCTTCATCTTTATATAGCTCTTCAGGTGAAATGAACGATTCCGGTTTGATATCCAGCTGCTTTGAACAACCGGTAAATACCAGGCCCGCTATGGTCAAACATCCCACAAGAAGTGTGCGTAAATTGGAATACTTATATGTTGATGACTTCATTGTTTCAGTTTTTAAATTATAAACCCAGGTTTACGCCAAATAAGAAGGTGCGATACCTTGGATAGATCTCTGCACTGGTGGCGCCGGTGATCTCCGGATCAATACCTCGGAAGCCAGTGAACAGGAAAGGCTCTGTTACCTGTATATACGCGCGCAGCGATCGTAACTTTACTTTACTGAGCAGGGTGGAGGAAAAATCGTAGGCCATGGAAATATCCCTTACACGAATGAAATCCCCTTTCTCCACCGCATAGCTGGAAGAGCCGTTGGGCAACATTCTCAATGCGCTGCCAAAAGCATTGGGCCTGGGTATATCGGTGTTCGTGTTGGCAGGCGACCAATAGTTCAGGCCGTCTTTTATGATCACATTGCGTCCTGCCCCTACGTACAGAAAATCAGTGTAGGCCTTATTATACACGTCATGACCGTACATGTAGGTGGTAAAGATGGTCATGGAGATCCGCTTATACCTGAAATAATTCCAGACACCGCCCCAGCCTTTGGGAGTAGTGCGGCCAACAATGGTACGATCATACTGATTGATGATACCATCGTTATTCAGATCTTTTACCTTGATATCACCTGGCCTGCCATTAGGATTCAGTTTAAAGTCATCTCCCTCCTGGTAAAGGCCGTCAAATACATAGTCTACGATCAGGCTGTTGGGCGCCTCTCCTACTTTCAATGTGGGGCTGAGTGAATCGCGGCCTGGTAAGAGTCCGGTGATTTTGGAAGTATACTTAGACCAGTTAAGATTGATCTGCCAATCAAAATTGCTGGTCTTCACCGGCCATAATTTCAACCCGATATCCACGCCTTTGGTATTCATGGACGCAATGTTGATGGTCTTATTACTAAAGCCCTGCGAAGGCGCCAATGTCTGATCCAGCAGCAGGTTACGGATGTTCTTGTTGTAGTAATCGAATGTGGCCTGTATCCTTGAGTTAAAGAATGCCAGGTCGAAACCGGTATTAAACTGGTGCTGGCTTTCCCACTTCAGGCCGGGGTTACCCTGACTGGAACCTTGCTGGTAACCGGTGGTCTGGCTGTTGCCATTAAAGGGATAGCTGGCGGAGTTCAGGCGGGCAAAGATCCTGTCGTAACTGATATCCTGGTTACCGATCACACCGTAGCTGATCCTGATCTTGGCATCATTAACCATAGACTTCAGCTTGAAGCCGATGAAAGGTTCGTCAATCAAACGCCATGCGCCACTGACAGAGGGAAAAAAGCCGTAACGGTTGTCTGCGCCGAAACGGGAAGATCCATCATAGCGGGCGGTAAGGTTGAAGATGTACCGGTCTTTAAATTTATAGATCACCCTGCCAAGTAAAGAGCTGATTGCCCAGTCATAGTAATCGCTATAAATAGCATCACGGCGGGTGGCCAGTTTCATATCACGGTAGGTCAGTTCGTCTGTAGGGAATCCGGAAGCCACGTCCTGGTTCCATTCCTGCCTTCTTTTCTGGAAGGTAAAGCCGCCCAGTACATTGAAGGAATGTTGTTCAGAGGGGTTATAGTCGTAGGTCAGGGTATTTTCCCAAACCCAGTCGCGGTAGCCAAAGTTCTGCACTTTTGCCACTCCTTGTTTCAGGTAGCCGTCTCCCACGGTTGTACGCGGGTAATATTCAAAGCGTTGGTTCTTATAGATATCTATACCCAGGCTGGAACGGAAATTAAGGTTACTCAGCACTTTATATTCCAGGAAGAGGTTTCCGATAAGGCGATCATCTACACTATGGTTGATCGCATCCCTGGCCAGTACCACCGGGTTGTTCACACTGATGTTACCGGTACCCGGGTCTACCTCTATCACCGGCTTGCCGGCTGAATCGTAAATGGGTCTCAGGGGGCTCATAGTAACTGCGTTATAGTATGTTTCGTTGCTGACTATATCAGTTTCTATATGGGAATAGTTGCTGTTCAGGCCCATGGTAAGTTTGTCTGTAACTGCGGATTCCATGTTACCTTTTACGGAATAACGTTTCATGTTGGAACCAACGATAATACCGTCCTGGTTCATGTAGTTACCGCTCAGGTAGATCTTATTACGGCCTATACCATTGGCAATACTCAGGGTATGGCTTTGCATCGGCGCCACCCGGGTAATAGCCCCGGGCCAGTCGTATGTTTTGCCTTGCGCCAGGCTCTTAAGCTCTGTGGGACTGAACACCTGTTTATCAGTTTCCGGATCGTTCAGCGGCCAGGCAACGGGATCCTCATCGCTCAATGCGATCCGCCTGAGGTTGGCATAATCCTTCCCATCAATGAAGTCATAGCTGCGGTAGATCTTCTGTATACCATAGTAGCCGTTATAATCTATGCTGGATCTGCCAGCCTTCGCCTTTTTGGTGGTGATGATCACCACGCCGGAAGCTGCTCTGGCGCCATAGATAGCCGCAGCAGAAGCGTCTTTCAGCACATCTATGGATTCAATATCGTAGGGGTTCAGCTCCCTGATATCCCCGGTCATGATCACGCCATCTACAACATAAGTGGGACCTGACCCATCTGTATTGAGGGTATTAATACCCCTGATCCGGATGCTGGTTCCTGCGCCGGGCTGATACCCCCCGCTGTTAATCTGTACACCGGGTACCCGTGACTGCAGGGCACTATTGATATTCGTTACTGGCAGTTCGCTTAGCTCCTTGCCGGAGATACTGGCTACAGCACTGGTAAGATCTTTCTTTTTCTGTGAGCCGTAGCCTATCACCACTACTTCGTTGAGCCCGGAGATATCCGTTTCCATCAATGCAGTGATAGCGGTATCTGAAGGAGATACGCTGGCAGTATAAGGTTTGTAGCCTACATAGCTGAAAACCAGGGTGGCCTTACCGTCAATACTGATCGTGAAATTTCCGTCAGCATCTGTTTTCTGAGAAGCCTTTTTGTTCACTGTGTTGGTAATAGTCACAAAAGGCAGCGGCTTTTTTGTACCAGCATCGAGCACTTTTCCTTTTAGCTGTCTTGTTTGTGCAGCCGCCTGGATGCATATACCTGCGGCTAGTAGTAATAGATAGAAGGATGTAAAGCATTTCTTCATAACATGAATTTTACATTGAGCGTGGCGCTTGCGATTAATTAGTCCCCGTGGAAAATGATCTGTCCCAAAATTCGTAGTTCGCTTTAAAACAGGGAATAGTGTTTTTTTCGGTGATGATGGATTTTTATTCGGTTTTTCCGAAATTGAAGAAAATATATCTTTAGGCATGAAAGAGAAAGTTGCGAGAAAGCGGGAAGGGTTTGAGGGGCAGCGGCTTATTGTGCTGCCCAAAAAGATCAGCACTGATTTCCTGACAAAAGACCCGATCACAAGGCAGATCTATATTACTGACATAGGATACTATCCTAAAGCCAGGGGCCACTATATCAAGCGCTCTGCCGGGGTAGGGCAACATATTATTATTTACTGTGTGGAGGGCAGCGGATGGGTGGAGATAGACAGGAAACGGGTAGAGATCCAGCCATCACAGTTCGTCACTATACCGATGAATACACCACACACCTATTCTGCCAACGAAGACGATCCATGGACTATCTACTGGATACATTTTAAAGGAGAGCTGGCCGCATATATTGTAGACCTTATACTGCAGCATGCCAAAAATTATAAGCCTTACCTTCCGTATAATGAGAACCGTATAAAGTTATTTGAGGATATCTATTCCAACCTGGAAAGAGGATATACGGCAGACAACCTGCGGTATGTGAACATGATCTTCTATCACTTCTTATCGTCATTACTATACGAGGACAAGTTCAATTATATCCAGCATTCGGCAGAGAAAGACGTGATTGCATCCACACTGGACCTGATGCAGCAGAAGATCCATACCAGGATTACACTAAATGAATTTGCCGAATTTGCGAACCTGTCGGTATCCTATTTTTCAACGATCTTCAGGGAAAGAACAGGCTATGCACCGGTAGAGTACTTTAATCACCTGAAGGTACAAAAGGCTTGTCAGTATCTGCTGTTGCCCGATATTACCGTTAAAGAAACAGCGCAAAAACTGGGAATGGATGATCCGTATTATTTTTCACGAATGTTTTCAAAGTTGATGGGAATATCGCCAAAGGAGTACAGGAAGCGGAATAATGTGGGTTAATACTGTTCAAAAAATTTCTTTTAGCCATTAACAGCTGATTCACATTCTAGTTTCAATAATGTTCCTATTTTAAGCCCGATAATTAATTGTATTGTTAACCAAATTAAAAACAATGGTTAAAGAAAACCAGCTATCTGAAAGTATCGATAGCATTGCTATGGACACTATCCAACAGTCCATTACGACCATCAAATCACAACTGCCTTTTCTGTTAAAGCTTAGTCCAAATCAACGGCAGGGATATTCCCGAATGGGAGACAAATCCCTGGCGTTTGTGGAAAAAGCTTTGGCATATGCAGAAGGGAATCCTCACCTGGTTCCACCTTACCTGAAGGTACCGGAATTCAGGAAGGATTGGGAGCTGGCAAAGTCACTTACCAAAGTGATCCAGCCACTGCAAAGTCTGATCGAGGCGCTTGATGACACCTTGATGGTAGCAGGCAACGAGAGCTACGGTGCTGCTCTCATCTTTTACAATTCCGCCAAAAGAGCGGCAAACAACGGAGTACAAGGTACTCAAAGCATTGTAAAAGATTTAAAACAACGGTTTCCGGGGCGCAACAGCTCAAAAGCGGTTCCGAAACAGGTTGACGAAGCATAACACCTGAATGGTGTTAATTCGTAACAGCAAATTGCGGTATTGTTCAGCTCAAACGGGGAATAATAATCGCAATTTGCTGTTTTTGTTTATACCAACATGCTAGAGAGAAAAGACAAATTGCTGGTCAGCCATTCATTACATACGGTACCCAAATGCAAACTGCTCAAGAGCCCATCAATGATACAGGTTGATAACCCTAAATTGCTGTTCCCTTATAGAAAATTGTGGAGTACAGTCACAAAATTGCATCTTGCGACACAAAATTGGTGGTAGAAGAATGAAAACTGCAGCTTTATACCTTCGCCGCTGAAAAGACAGCAACTGCAAATTGCTGTTCCCCTATAGAAATTTCTGGTAGTTAAATAGAACATTACATCCATGAAGGGCAAATAAAAAAGGCCTGCAAACCTAGATTTACAGGCCTCATTCAACAATGATGTACTAAATATTATTCAGTGGTTAGTTTAACCTGTGTAAGGAAGCGATCTTCATGTTTACTCTGTTCTGCCCTTGTATTCACATCAATATGCATTACAGCAACAGGTTGGGTGCTGTTGGCCACAGGCCATACCGGTAGCCCTGGGCCATTGGGGTCATGCTTTGTAATAAAGTTGGCAAAGTACTGCTGCATGATGCGGGATACTTTATAATCATCGTCCGTCCAGGCAAATACTTTATTGTGATCCAGGTTACCCATTGCATACTCAATCTCTGCAGAGTGAACGGCTCCCCTGGCTGGCGGAGCTGGCGGCTTTTTAGCAGCATCTGTATTCCGCTGAATGCCGCCGGCCAAACCAGGCGTGGCATTACCCAGTTCGGGACGTACAGCCGGCCTGGGACGCTCGTAGTAATAACGGTATACCGGACCTTTACCGGTTTTTGTATGCATATCCGCCCAACGCCAGGTACTGAAGCCAATAAAACGATCACTGGCAAGGTCTGTAGCCACCTTTTCCACATCTTCATCTGTAGCCGGGTTATAGACTTTCAATATTTCAGCGGCCTTGCCGCCATATAACTTTTGTACAGCCTTCACGAAATTCTGTTTTGTAGGCAGCTCATTTCCCAGTATGCCACGATAGTCGCCTTCCTGGCTGTTCCAGCCTAACAGTAGCGGCACCTGAGCCTGTTCTCCCGCTGCAAAGATCTCGTAAGGGCTTTTCGGGAAGAAGTAACCATCTACCGTTCTGCTGAAACGGAAAGGGCCAAATTTCCCGGACAGGGTTAACAGGGAATCTGCGTTCATAGCCCTGAGCTCCGCGAGGGAATTAGCGCCGGCAACCTCGGCAAATTCAAGACCTGTTTTCTCGCCTTCGCTAAGTGGCAGGGCAGGTAACGCACCTAATATGGAGCCACTTTCCCCGATAGCTGCGGCAAACAGGTTTTTAGATAAAGGAGAAGCCATTTGTGCACTCACCGCAACAGAGCCGGCAGACTCACCCGCGATGGTTACCCTGGCTGGATCACCGCCAAAGGCAGCGATATTCTCCTGCACCCATTTTAATGCCGCCGCCTGGTCAAGCAGGCCGTAATTGCCGGAAGCATGATGAGGCGACTCTTTTGTTAATTCAGGATGCGCAAGAAATCCGAATACGCCTAAACGATAATTTACCGTTAAAGCTACAATGCCTTTCTGCGCCATGCTCTCTCCATCGTAACGGCCTTCTGAACCATCGCCGGCTACAAAGCCGCCGCCGTAGAAATACACCAGAACCGGCAACCGTTCTTTACCTGATTTTGCGGGTGTCCATACATTCAGGTATAAACAATCCTCACTCATGCCGTCTGAACGAAAGGCCATGTCGCCAAAAACCGGCAGTTGCATGGTACGCGGACCAAAATGATCTGTCTTCCGTACCCCTGCCCAGTTTTTAACCGGCTGGGGTGCTTTCCACCTGAGGTCCCCTACAGGAGGCGCCGCAAAAGGAATTCCCTTGAAAGAACGGATACCGCTTTTTTCAATCGTTCCCTCTACAATACCATTGGCTGTTCTTACCTGGTTATTTTTGCCACCTGATTGGGCATTTGCGTGGAATGTGATCACAGCAGACATTAAAAATAAGTATGTTCTTAAGTATCTCATTTCTGCTCTATTTAATAGTAATATACAAAATATGTTACCTTTGAAGGCCAGGAAAATATCTATGCCTGTACTGATACCCGAAACACAATTAGGCACTGTCCTTATCCCCTCTTTCACCGTTTCCAGGGGTAATATTGTAGTAATCAAACTGCCTCATGGCGCGCTATTCTCCTGGCTGACTTCCTCCTTTGCGGATCACATCAAACGGCAGACCAGCGATATTGCGCCTGCTTTTGCCTATGTGGATTACAGCCCGGGCACATCTCTCAAACGGCTCTTCTCTCCCGTGAGCATAAAAGATTATGTGCATAAGGCTGGCAATCCTTCCAGCCCTGCTATTGCAGAAATGTATAAGAGCACTGAGTTTTCTCCGGGCACGAAGCTGTCGTCCCTGATAAGCGGGGATCAGAAGCTGCTGGCGCTGCTGGTTACATTATCGCGGACGCCCCATGTTATTTTAAACATGAGCGGGCTGGATCCCGAAAGAGCGAAACGCATTTTTTCTATCCTTCAAGACAATGCCAGCAGGCAAGGCACTTCAATAATACTGGATTTATGCGATGAATTTAAGTCGGAGTGTACTCATTTTATAGAGAGTATGGTAATAACCGTTTAACTTTGCGGAATTAAATCTGTATCCCTGTATCATGAAACTTTTCTTACTCCTTGCAATCTGCTGTACCTTTTCATTACCTGTTCTTTCCCAGAACGACGGTCCTAACGATGGTGTTGTCTATAAATATTATGATAAGAACTGGAACCAATTGCCGTTCAAAGATGGAGCTGCGTATGTAAGAGTATTTACCGGTTTGGATGTTATAAGAACCCGGTATGAGGTAAACGAGTACACCATTCGTGGCGTGCTGCTCCGCCAAATGGGCTCCTCCTCAAGGCACTACCTTATACCTGAAGGTCCCTGTACCTGGTATAACAAAAAACAACAGCCTTTGAAGAAGGGCCAGTATAAACGAGGCATACCCACAGGCCAGTGGACTGAATATTACAATAACGGCCAGATGAAGGAGCAATATACCTATGCACAGCTGAAGGGTGATTCTATCCCTGATCCACTTGTTTTTACTCTGGATAACAGCTGGGACAGCACGGGTCTGCCGGAAGTGGTAAATGGCAATGGTTTTTACCAGCAGCGCGATGATACAACCGGTATAGTACTGAGCAAAGGTACGATTAAGAACGGGCAGAAGGATGGTCTTTGGCTGGGCTTTCATAAAAACGGGCTAAAGGATTACGAAGAGGAATACGCAGACGGGGAATTTGTTAAAGGAACCAGGTTCGACAATGACGGTACAAGCGCTGCCTATGACCACCTGATGGAAGCGCCTGTTTTCCCTGGTGGAGATAAGGGCCGGGGAAAGTTTTTACAAAGACAATCAGGTATTCCGTTATTGCAATGGAAAATGGATATGACGGCACCGTCATTGTAAAATTTGTTATAAACACCGATGGAGCTGTCGGCGATATTGAAATAGAGGGAGAAGTGGAAGATCCCTGGATGCCGAAGCGATCCGCGTAGTTTCATTAATGCCCCGGTGGACGCCCGGAAAACTAAGAGGTAAAATAGCGCCTGCAGTTGTCCGGCAGCCAATCAAATTCACGATCACATACTGATCCACGGCCAAAACCATGATCATAGTGGCAGTCGCCGGTTTTATTTATCTTGCAACACATGTATACATCAAGCTGCTATACCCGTTTAATACCTGTATTGCTGGTCTTTTTTATCATACAGGCCTGTAAACAGGCCCCCTCCTCTGCCGTTACCATCAGTGGGCAGGTACTGGACGAGCAAAGCAGGCAACCGGTACCAGGCATCCATGTCATACTGCAGGCTGTTCCCGCATCCGCTAAAGATACACCGCTGGCAGCCGCCGTAACAGACCAGGAGGGAAAGTATACGATCACCACCAGGCGCGGCACTATCAACCGGTACACCGATACGGCTGATACGCACTATCAAAAAGCCGCTCTACGGCTGCTGGCAGAACCCGCACAAGCGCAACAAAAGCAGCAATACAAAAACCCCTACAAAGCAGGTCCCAACCGGGCGCCGCTGCTCTATTTCAGTCAGCTGGCATTGCCCGCTAACCGCTTGCAGGAAAATAATATTGTTCAGGATATTGTAATGCAGACAGGCGCTATCATTGTATGCCGCAGCCCTGTCACCGAAACCGGTACTGATTTATATCTTGATATTACGGGTCTGCAAAAACCGCAGGACCACTTCAGGGTCATCGTTAATACACAACGCTACCTGGTTGTACGCCCTGATCACCCCTACCTGCTGAACATCATCCACCAGCTGTCCGGCACAGACAGTATCCCGAATGAACAGATCATAAAACAGGATACCGTCCGGCTTAAACCAATGGATACACTGGCCATCAACATTTCCAGGCAAATGTTAACTACAGCGCCTTAACCGGTGATTACGGGGATGAGCACAACGGTGCGGTGCACTTGCCTGCTGCGCCTTATACCTCATCTATCTGAAGCACCACACTGGTACGACGGCTATTTACATCGGGATTAAAGCCCACTTTCATGAGAAAATCACCGGAATATACTTTTTCAGCATCAATGGTAGATGTTGTACCGGGATAAAGGTTCACTTCCTTTATCTTATACTTTCCACTGGCTTTAAGCCCTTTCAGGCGGATAGGTAATTTACTGCCTTCGTCGTACCGGTTGTTCACCAGGTAGTTGAAGATTACGCCGGAAGACTGCTTTTCATCCAGGTACAGAACAGACGCCACGCTGCCTTCACGCGGATTTGCCAGGCGATACTGGTTGCCCTGCCAGATAATATGTTTGACTGCGTCATAGGTTTTTACTGCCTGCTGTGCATACTTCAGATCGTTCTCACCCAGTTTGCTCACTACAATATCAAAACCCAGCTTGCCCATCATCGCCACATCGGTACGGAACTTCAGCGGCTGACGGCCCCAGTCTGTTACGTGATTGGAACTGCTGATAGCCGGATAGAAATAAGAATACTCCCATTGCATAAAAATGCGTTCCAGCGGATCCGTGTTATCACTGGGCCAGAATTCAGTAAAGTATTGCAATGCGGCATAATCAACACGGCCGCCACCACCGGAGCATAACATCATCGGCACAGTGGGGTACTTTTTGCGGATGCGCTCCAATACTTTATACAGCCCGCGCATGTATTCGATAAAGAAATGCGACTGGTTTTTCAGGTGAGCAGAATAAGCATTATAGATCACAGCATTGCAGTCCCACTTGATATAGGCCAGATCCGGACTTTTAGTGAAGAGGTCATCAATAACCCTGAACACAAACTCCTGTACCTGTGGATTACTCAGATCCAGCACCAGCTGGTTGCGGAAATAATGTTCTTCTCTCTTCGGCTGACGGATCACCCAATCTTTATGTTTCTCGTACAATTCGCTTTTGGGATTCACCATTTCCGGTTCTACCCAGATACCAAACTTTACGCCGTCTGCCTGCGCCTGTTTTACCAGGGAAGTAATGCCATTGGGCAGCTTGGTCTTGTTTTCCTGCCAGTCGCCCAGTCCCGCATGATCGTCGTTCCGGGGATATTTGTTGGCAAACCAGCCATCGTCCAGCAGGAACAGATCTACGCCCAGGGCTTTGGTATCCTTAAAAAGGGCGAACAGCTTTTCTTCGTTAAAATCAAAATAGGTAGACTCCCAGTTATTCAGCAGCGTGAGTCTTTCACCCTTACCATCCAGCAATTTATAGTTCCTGGCCCAGCGATGCAGGTTGCGGCTGGCATCACCTTTACCGGAGCCTGAAAAGGTGTACAGGAAAGCAGGTGTAGTGAATACCTCATCAGGCGCCAGCGTATAGTCAGATGCGTAATTGTTGATACCGGCGATAATGCGGAGATTATCCCGCGGGTCCAGTTCCAGGTCTACCCTGAAATTGCCACTGTATTCCACTGCACCGTACAACACAGTACCCTCATCTTCTGTGGCGGGCTTGCCTAGGGAGACCATGAACACAGAAGGCTGGAAGAGGTTAGCGCGGGTACCCAGCTTGGTGTCCAGGGTTTTAATACCGTGTGTCAATCTAGATTCTTCTGGCTGCATTTCTTTGGCCCAGTCGCCATGGTACTGCGTAAGCCAGTAAGCGGGCGCCTGCAGGTGAACATTGGCAGATGCAAACTTGTGCAGCACTACATTGCCTTTTTCGCGGTGGCGTATTTCGCTCCACTGCTCTACTACGTCTTCCTTAAACCAGCTTTTATAAAAAAGCGTTACTTCAAAATCATAAACCGGGTCTTTTAAGCGGATCTTCAACAGGGACACGTTGTCATCTACCTTTGTCAGCTCATGATTGACGTATCTCAGATCAAGGGAATTATTGCCGTCTGCATGCGTCACTGCTATTGCAGGTTCTGCCAGGCTGCGGGAGCCAGCCGGTGTATAAGCAGCGCTTAGCTGGTTGGTATAATCGCCTGACTGACGGTAGGTACTTTGCACCATTGCATACTCGGCGTCGTTGGCCAGCTTCTCACCAAAATAGATGGTGTTAAGGTCTTTACTGTCTGTTACCTGCAACACCTGTGCGTGGTGTGCTGTCTGAACGGGAATGGTGATCTGCTGCGCCATTGCAAACTGGGCGCTCAGCAATACACCGGATAACGTGGTTAAATATACTTTTGCCTGCATGATGTAAGAGTTCCGGAAATGAGTATCCAATTTATAGTTTCGTACTGATATTTCTAAATTTTCGCCGTCATAATTTGCTGCATCTCCCCGTTCACCTTTACTTTTACCTGCTGCGGAACTGCTGAGGAAATACGGTAATCTGTTACACGGCCATCCTTCCAGCTGATGTCTACGGTCATATTTCCACGGGCCTTCAGTCCTTTAACCGTCCCAAAAGATTTCCACTGATCAGGAATGGCGGGCAGCAGGTCTATGTACCCGGCATGGCTTTGCAGCAGCATTTCTGCCAGCGCCGCTTCACCGCCAAAGTTGGCATCTATCTGGAAGGGAGGACCAGCAGAAAGGAGGTTGGGATAGATACCGCCTCCACCGCCATAATTGATATGGGTTTTCAGCGTTGGCCGCATCAGGTCTTTAAATAGTTTATAGGCGCGGTTGCCATCGTGCAGCCTGGCCCATAAAAGCTGTTTATAGGCGATAGACCATCCGGGGCCATCGTCTCCCCTCGCTTCCAGCGTTTTCTTACAGGCTTCCGCCAGATCTGGCGTTGCGTCGGGAGTGATCAAAGGCGCCGGGTATAAACCATACAGATGCGATAGATGGCGGTGATGCGGTTCTGTTTCCCGGTAGTCTTCCAGCCACTCCATCAGGCGGCCGTCCTTCCCTACTATGCCCGCCGGTGGGATCTGCAGCAGCTGCGCTTCCAGTTTTTTGCGGAAGTCATCATCTTTCCCCAGTTCCCTGGATGCAGTGATCACGTTGGTGAATAGTTCCCGTACGATCTGGTTATCGATGGTGGGCCCGTTACAAATACTGGCAGATTTTCCATCAGGCAGCAGGAAAGAATTTTCCGGCGAGGAGGATGGCGATGTTACCAGCCAGCCTGTATGCGGATCTTTCACCAGCATGCTGCTGTAAAATTGTGCCGCCCCTTTCAGTACGGGATAAATATCGGCGAGGTATGCTTTGTCGTTACTGAATGCATAGTGTTCCCAGAGATTGTTACACAACCAGCCGGAGCCCGATTTGGTAATGCCCCAGGAAGCGCTTTCTCCCGGTTCTGTAAATCCCCATATGTTAGTGATCACGTGGGCTACCCATCCCTCTGCATTGTAATAGGCTTTGGCAGTACGTTGTCCGGGTTCGATCAATCCCTTTACCAGCGCTGCCAGTGGTAGGTTCAGCTCGGAGAGGTTGGTCACTTCCACCGGCCAGTGATTCATCTGCACATTTACGTCCAGGTGGTAATCGCCATTCCAGGGCGTCTGGATCTGGTTGGCCCACAGGCCCTGCAGGTTTGGCGGCAACAGTCCAACTCTTGTACTGCTGATACTGAGGTACCTGCCAAACTGGAGAAATAGTGCAGACAAGGCATCATCTGCTTCCGGGTGCTCCTGGAAAGCAGCCAGTCTTTTGTCGGTAGTCAGCTGGTCTGCACTGGTGGCGCCCAGCTGCAGATGCAGGCGGTTGAACAGTTTCTGATAATTGGTGGTATGCTCCTGCAGCTGCACAGCATAAGGCTTTTTCACAGCAGCAGCCAGCAGCTGCTGTACACGTTCCTTAAAACGCGGGCTACGGAAATCAGTGCCCATCGAAACAACAATGAGCACCTCCGTAGCATCTTTGATGAACAGTGAATGATGATCTGTAGTTAACCGTCCGCCGTTAAGCCGGGCCGTTACCTGCCCCAGGTATTGCATGCCTGGTTGGTCTGTACCGCTGGCCAGCTGGCCATTCATCTGCAGTACGTTACCCGCTGTGCTTATGGTGGCCCTTTCAGGGCGGTTCATGGTAATCTGCAGGTTCAGCTGTCCCGGACGGGAAGCCCTGAGCCGCACCAAACCTACATCATCCCCAAAGCTGGTAAAATACTCCCGGGTATAAGTAACTCCGTTCACTTTAAAGGTAGTCTTTGCCAGGGCGGTATTCAGGGACAATTCTCTTTCGTAATCAGTAAAAGCGATATTACTATCCGCCACTCCCTTGTAATCATAGCGCAGCTCCAGGTTGCCCAGGGTCTGGAAGCAACCAAAGGGCACATCTGCAGATCCCTTCCCGGTACAGGTAAAGGATTTATCCATAATGTCCTGGGCCTCGTTATTACGGCCTTCTGCCAGCAACTGCCTGATCTGCGGCAGCAGTTTATAGGCTTCGTAATTATTGGCATCCTGCGGGGCGCCCGACCAAAGGGTGATATCATTCAGCACAATCTTTTCTGCATTCACTCCTCCATCAGGCATCATACCCAAACGGCCATTACCCAGCGGCAGGGTGGCCTCCCATACAGCGGCTGGTTTGTCATACCATAAACGCAGGGGCTGCTGCTGCGCGAAAGATACGGCGCCAGGCGTCAGCAGTAATAAGGGAAGAATGATCAGTCGCCTAAAAGTCATTGCTTGTTTACAGTTCATATCCGGGAATTCAGGGTAAAACTATCCTCTGCATGTTGAACAGGAAATAGACAAATCTGCTATGTTGATGGATTATACTATTCTCCGTTTTATGGTTGGACAGTGTATGTTAATTCATATCCACACAAAATAAAGCTAAAACCCTAATTTTACCGGTCAGTTGGAAATTTCCGTAAGAATCAGCATACGTTCTATCCATGCGCAGTAAAAGCAAGATCAATGTTTATGACCCAACCTCCTTTCTTCCCCGGTTCATGCCTTCTGATGAGCTGATGGGCCTTATGAAAGCAGGTTACGAAAAGTTCCTGGTTGTAAAACTGGAAGAAATGTACCGGCATGTAACAAAGGCGGTGCCTGCCAGCAGGTCGCTTACCCACTCCTGCCTGTACCTGACTTCGGGGGAAGCTAATATGAAGATCGGCAGCGAATCCTATACCATCCATAAAGACCAGATGTTGTTCGTGCCGGCCGGCCAGGTTTTTTCTTTTGGCGAGAATGATGTAAACAAAGGCTATCTCTGTTCTTTCCATGAAGATATACTTACCGGTAAATTCGGGGGTAGCGAGCTGCTGAAAGATTTTGAGTTCCTGCAGGTATGGGGCAATCCGCGCATTGTGCTTCCGCAGCAAACATCCAGGTTCATATTACACCTTTTCAGGCGCATACTGCATGAATACACGCAAAACGGGCTCAATACCCCGAATATCATTCAACCCTATTTTATTGCCCTGCTCTGCGAAGCTAATACTGCCTATCAGCCGGTATCTGCCAGTACACAGACCATGGCGGTTAATCTTACCAACCGGTTCAAAGCCCTGCTGTTCGCCAACATCCGTCAGCACCACCTGGTAAGCGACTATGCGGCCTTACTGAACATCTCTCCCAATCACCTGAACAAAACGGTGAAGATGATCACCGGCAAATCGCCTGGTAAATGGATAGACGAGACCATTGTGCTGGAAGCCAAGGTGTTGTTAAGCCAGACCCGCTTTTCTATCAGCGAGATAGCTGCTGAAGTAGGCATAGACGATCAATCCTATTTTACAAGACTGTTTAAAAAGTACGAGGGCCTTACACCATCCGAGTTCCGGGCAAGGATTGAAAAGTCCTAAAAATCCCACTGTCTGTCCTAACAATGAGCGCCCCTTGTTCGGAGCTTTGCACAGCAAAAAGAAGAACAAATGGGAACACAACTTCATCCGGAATTCACTATGCTGAACGGGGGAATAGCCGTAGTGATCGCCATGATCTATATCCTTCTCTCCTCTTTAATAAAAGAACCTGAAAGACAGAAATTTAACGCTATTATGGTAGGCGGGGCAGGCGCCGCATATCTCAGCGGCGGATTGGGAGGCTGGGAATTTGCCTATTGCTCCGTGGCTGCCTTCATAGCTTATAAAGGTCTGCGGCATTATTATTTTATCGGTATCGGCTGGATAATGCATAGCTGCTGGGATATTGTACATCACCTGTACGGCAATCCCATTGTACCATTCAGCCCCAGCTCTTCTGCCGGCTGCGCAGTATGTGATGCTGTACTGGCCCTCTGGTTTTTCCTTGGGGCACCTGCTCCCTATGACCTGTTACGGATACGCGCATTAGCAAATAAAATATAATTCATGTATTCATTTCTGTTATTCACACACTCGCTGTGGAGATGGCTTGTGCTGATCAGCCTTGTTTACGCTATCATCAGGGGCGTCAGAGGGCGTATAAAGCGGCTTCCCTTTACCGCTACAGACAACCGGGCCAGGCATTTTACGGCCACCATCGCTCACATTCAGCTGATCATAGGTTATGCGCTGTATTTCAACAGCCCGGTGATCAGTTACTTCAGGACCAATTTCAAAACGGCTGTACACCAGCCGGAATTCCTGTTCTTTGGCCTGATCCATATTATTGGAATGACCACCTCCATTGTGCTCATTACCGTTGGATCTTCTATGGCTAAACGCCAGGCCACAGACCGGGAAAAGTTCAACGTAATGGCCTTCTGGTTCATACTGGCCCTGATCATGATATTCGTAACCATACCCTGGCCTTTTTCGCCGCTGGCACACAGGCCTTATTTAAGACACTTTTAATGATGAAAACATTATTCACCACCAAAGTAGGGCGGCTTCGCCTGATCGGTTTCCTGGAAGGCATTTCTTTACTGATATTATCTGGCATTGGGGTACCCTTAAAATATGCCTGGGGCGATCCCTCCCTTGTTAAAATGATGGGACCTCTGCACGGGCTGTTATTCCTGCTTTTTGTTATTAATACGATCAGTGTTGGCGTAGCTTATGGATGGAAGTTCGGCAACACCACCTGGAAAGTATTGCTGGCGTGCTTTATTCCTTTCGGCACGTTTTATATTGACCGGAAGATCTTGTCAAAAATGGATGCAGGCAACAGTGTTGAATAATGGTTGTATAGTTGTTCGGTTGTGAACGGGTAAACGTTCGCCAGCGAACATCCAGGCCCCCTGTATTACAGCTATTTAATTGATAGTGAACTAACTAGGGTTCCGGCCCGTTTTCTGTATACAGGTGGCATACACCTTTGTTATGATCAACAGCTTCTTAAAACGCTCTTTCCGCACCCTATGGAGAAATAAAGCTTTCTCCCTGCTCAACATTCTTGGACTGGCAATAGGTATTGGCGCCAGCCTGCTGATATTCCTCGTGATCCGCAATGAAATGAGCTATGACGGCTATCAAAGTAAACGCGACAGGATATTCAGGATGGTGACCATCTCCCGCAGCCGCAGTAATGGTGAGATAGCCTGGACACATAGCTTAGCACCGGCACCACTGCCGAATGCACTGCGCCGCCATTTTCCTTCCCTGGAAAAAGTAGCCGTGATGGAATCAGTGGGTGGAGCGCAGATCTATATTCCCGGGAAAAACGGGACAGATGAAAAGCGGTTTAAGGAATCTGACGGGATCTCTTTTGCAGAACCCGCACTGTTTGACATTTTTGATTTTAACTGGGTAGCCGGTAACGCCAAAGGAATGGAGGAGCCCAACACGGCTGTGATCTCTCAAAGCGTTGCCAGGAATTATTTCGGGGACTATGCCAATGCTGTAGGAAGAACCATACAGTTATGGTCTTACCGCGTGCCTTTACGTATCGTTGGTGTTTTTAAAGATCTGCCGGAAAATACGGATGTTCCCATACGCATTGCTGCTTCATTTGCCACCTATCAGCACCTTGATAACGGCGCCCGGTTAAAAGCGGAAGAAACCGACTGGCGTTCCTTATCAGGCGGGGCACAATGTTTTGTATTACTGTCACGGGGGCACGATATACAAAAGCTGCAGGCACGGCTGCCCGCTTTTGTTAAACAGAACTACCGGGAGGATGAAAACAAGACTGCACATGTAAGCTCACTGTTATTTCAACCCCTCAGGGAAGTGCACCTGGACAAGCGTTTCGGTACACTGAAGGGTGATAGCCTGTCAACCGGGCAACTGAGCGCGCTGGCCCTTATCGGCGTCTTTCTGCTGCTGGTGGCCTGTATCAATTTTATCAATCTTGCCACGGCACAATCTGTTAACCGCTCACGCGAGACCGGCGTGCGCAAAGCATTAGGCAGCAGCCGCACCCAGCTGGTGAAACAATACCTGGGCGAAACCGCACTGCTCACATTCATTGCGCTGATAATAGGTGGGATACTGGCCTGGATGACCGTCCCCTACCTGTGCCGGTTAATGGAGAAAAAACTGGTGCTGGATCTGCTGCATTATCCCTCTATTATAATATACCTGCTGTTAACCGGTATAGTGCTTACACTGCTGGCGGGCTTCTACCCGGCTATGGTATTGTCTGGTTTTAATCCCATAGCGGCCATAAAAAGTAAAGTCAGTACAAGAACGGTAGGCGGTATTTCGTTGCGCAGGGGATTGGTGGTATTCCAGTTCATGATCGCGCAACTGCTGGTGATAGGAACATTGGTGGTGTTAAAACAACTTCAGTTTTTCAGAAGTCAGCCCCTGGGCTTTGAAAAAGAGGCGGTAGTGCTGCTGGATCTGCCCAGCGACAGTTCTCTGAAAACAAAATACAATTACTTGAAAACGCAGCTGCAGCAGTTGCCTGGTGTAGCAGCCGCCAGCTTATGTTCCAGCGAGCCCAGCTCCGGCGGAGGATGGTACCGCGACTTTTCTTTTGATCACCATTCTGATAAACAGCCTTACAGCATTAAAATGTTGTATGCAGACAGCGGATATTTTAATACTTTCCGTATGAGCCTGGCAGCAGGCCGTCTTCCCTACCCCAGCGATACCGCCAGGGAACTGCTGGTAAATGAAACACTGGTGAGAAAATTAGGATTGAAGTCAGCTGCAGAGATCCTGGGCAAGACCATCCACTTTACAGAAGGAGAAACGCTTCCAGTAGTGGGTGTATTAAAAGATTACAATAATACCCCGCTGCAGGAATCCATTCATCCCGCTGCTATCACATCGGGCTATAGCAGATATGGTGAACTTGTACTTCGTTTGCGGCCCGAAGCCATCAGCAGTACGTTGAAACAGGTGCAAAAGATCTTTACTGAAGTGTACCCAACGTATATCTACGATTGCACATTCTTTGATGAAACGATCGCACGCTTCTATAAAACGGAAATGCAGACCGCCCAGCTGTTTAAAATGTTCGCCATACTGTCTATCTGTATTTCCTGCCTGGGACTATACGGGCTGGTATCGTTTATGGCCGTGCAGAAAACAAAGGAAGTGGGTATAAGAAAGGTATTGGGCGCTTCTGTGCTGCAGATTGTATACCTGTTCTCGAAAGAGTTTACCATATTGGTGGGAATTGCCTTCCTGATAGCTGCCCCGGCAGGGTATTATTTTATGCAGCAGTGGCTGGCCGGATTTCATTATCACACGCAAATGACGCCGGGCATCTTTGTGCTGGCCATTGTGCTGTCAATTACCATTGCCTGGCTGACAGTGGGTTATAAAGCGGTAAAGGCCGCGCTGGTAAATCCTGTTAAAAGCCTGAAGGCGGAATAGATCACTGCGGGATCACCATCTGCTTTTCTGTATTGGCCAGCAGGCTCAGTACATCTTCACGGGTACCGGTAAAGGGACCGGAAGACTGTATCTTAAGGGTGGCCATTGCAGCGGCAAATTCGCCTGCATCCTGTAAGGAAGCGCCTTGTATACGTTGATACAGGAACCCGGCCATATAGGTATCGCCACAACCGGTGGCGTCTATTACAGCGGCGGGTACATATGCGGGGATGTTATAGAAATTGCGGCCGTTGTAGATTACAGAGCCCATGCTGCCCAGGGTGATCACCACTTCTTTCACGCCCCATTCATACAGCACCTGTGCACCTTTGCGAACATCTTTAAAACCAGTCAGCACTTCCATTTCAGACTCATTGGCCTTCAGGGTCTGGATGTATTGTAAACCTTCTTTCTTGGCCTGCCAGTCGATGGGGATCACCTGTTTGTTTTCCACCTTGCGCAGATACCCCTGCACATCCAGTGACACTTTGCCTTTGGCGGCAAGGGCCCTGATCAGCTCTACGGGAATATCATCAGCCAGCAGCGGCCCCAGGTGAAAGATACGGGCATTGATATTTAACAGCTGCTCCACGGTAAAGGGGTCAGCTTTCTGTAACACTCTTTGTGTACGGTGGTCCTGGTTCTCTGAATAAATATTCTCAAAGTAAACCGTGTGCACGCTGGGTAATACCTCCACCTCAATGCCTTTGCCTCTCAGCTCCTCTACTATATGCAGTTCGCTTTCGGCCAGCGCAGTTACCAGCGCATATTTAACATGCATGTTGCGGATGGCGTTAGAGAAGTAGAAAGAAGTGCCGCCCGCCATATGCACCACAGATTTTGTAGTAACAACCTTGTCAAGTGTGATATGCCCAATACAACAGATATCGTACATGTGCTTGCAATAAATGATAACAAATAAGTAACAAAAGTAGCTAATAAGTCAGGATTTTTGGTACATTTTCGCCACTTTCGCTGTAAATCCCGCTGTTTACCCATATAAATCCGACCTAAAGTGAGACCTATTCTGCATATACTGTTTTGTCTGTTGCCGGTCATATTTACCTGCCAGGCACAGGTGCTGCACGCGCAGCAGCCGGAGCTCATTGCCCATGTGGAACCGCAGCCGTTACTGGCACAGGCCCTGCGACTGGATGAAGCCCTTACTTTCCTGGGCAGCGCGCTTTCCGTGACTGACAGCAAACGCCTGCAGGCCCTGCGGCAGGCTGCCTTAACGCCAGCCATCGCCGATAGCATACAACAGATACTGGACCCTTACTGCCTGGCTACAGTCCACATAAATCCCGAGGCAAGGGTAAAGGTAAGCAGGGGCCCGGCTACAGCCAGGCTGATACAGGGCGGGTGGACCAGCTTCCTGGTAAAGGTCCGCAATGAAGCAGGGGTTACTGCACAGCTGAGAGCTGCCAGCCCGCAGGCACTCCACGCCCTGCACATTTCCACTTATTCGCCCCGTATGCTGCCAAAGAACAAACTCTCCCCCGGCGATATACAGGGCCGCTTCCTTGAAATGCAGTTATACCATAACCCGCCACTGTTGCAGCACCTGTCGGGCCTGGGACTGGAATATGCCGTTATACAGATCTACAGCAAAGATGCCGGTAAACGTGAGGCACAGCTTGGCTTTGATATAGGCCAGGGCACACAGGATATTGGTTTCCGCAATGCCATCCCCGTACTGTTCCATATTGCCCCCTCCGTAAAAGTAATATTACGTGTACAGGATGAAGATGGTTCGCCCGTAATGGGCGCCTTTACCATAACAGATGGAATTGATCGCATCAGCCGGGATAGCCTTCATGCACCCGATTATCGTTTAACCCTTGCCGCTAGTGAGTACCAGGTACCTTCTGCTGCGCTGACAGGCATCTATCCGCTACCCTCGCGACGCGTAGCGGCAACAGACGAATACCCGGATTTCTATTTCCAGCCACAGGTGTACCGGGCAGATGGAGAACATGTACAGCTTCCTCCCGGCAAATACAAGGTTGTTTTTACCAGGGGGCCTGAATACATACCCCAGACACAAATGCTGGAAGTGAAAGGAGGACAATCCACCATGACGGCCAGCTTCCGCCTGCAGCGCTGGATCAACATGGCCGCCCTGGGATGGTACAGCGCGGACCACCACATACATGCCGCCGGTTGCAGTCATTATGAAAGCCCGGAAGAAGGTGTACGCCCGCCTGATATGTGGCGGCAGATCATTGGCGAAGATCTCCGCATCGGCGCCGTACTGGCCTGGGGGCCAGGCTGGTACCACCAGAAAGAATATTTCACGGGCAATGCTGATACACTATCTACCGCAAAAAATATCATGCGCTATGATGTAGAAGTATCCGGTTTTCCTTCTTCCCACGCAGGACACCTGGTACTATTGCGGCTGAAGGAAGATGATTATCCCGGTACCAGTAGCATTGAAGACTGGCCGAGCTGGACAAAGCCTGTACTGCAGTGGGCCAGATCGCAGCAGGCGGTGACGGGCTATGCACACTCCGGCTGGGGACTGGAACCAACACAACCCGCCAAAGGATTGCCCAATCATGTGCTGCCCAAAATGGATGGCATCGGCGCCAATGAATATGTAGTAACGGTAACGGAAGGACTGGTAGACTTTTACAGCGCCGGCGATACGCCAGCCCCCTGGGAGCTGAATATGTGGTACCATACGCTGAATTGCGGGTTCAGAACAAGGCTCAGCGGCGAAACGGATTTTCCCTGCATTTTTGATGAACGTGTAGGCATTGCCCGCAGTTATTTCAAGCCGGATGGCCCTTTGAACTACGATGCGTATATCACGGCGATCAAAAAAGGAAGATGCTATGTATCTGACGGTTACTCGCACCTCATTGATTTTAAGGTAAACGGACTGGAAGCTGGTACAGCCAATAGCGAACTATCTTTACAGCGGCCACAAACGGTGAAAGTTACTGCAAAAGCAGCGGCCTTTCTGCCGCCCGTGCAGGATGAGAAAGGCAGCCAGATAGCCGCCAGGCCATTGACAGAACAACCCTACTGGCACATTGAACGGGCGCGCATCGGCAACTCCAGGAAGGTGAATGTAGAATTACTGATCAATGGCATTCCGGTAGATACCGCGCAAATCACTGCAGACGGTCAGCTACATGATATTAGCTTCTCTGCTTCCATGCAGCAGTCCGGCTGGGCCGCACTCCGGATATTCCCCAGCGCCCATACCAACCCGTTGTTCATCATTGTAGACGGCAAACCGGTGCATGTAAAACAGAGTGCCGAATGGTGCCGCCAGGCAGTAGTGCAATGCTGGAAAATGAAGCAGGATAATATACGGCCCGCAGAGCGCGAAGCAGCACAGGCGGCCTATGAGCAGGCACGCAAGGTTTATGAAAATATGCTGCGTTAAAGAATTATATTTGTGAGAATAGCCATGCCATGTTTATACCACGTTGTTGCAAGTACTTAAAAAACAGTTCCATGAGCAAACATCTCCGCACCGGACTTGTACTGATCTTACCATTGCTGACTGCCTTCAGGGGCAACGGCCAGCAGCTGGACTCCATTCCTGTAGTAGCCCCCGGCGCCACGGTACAGCAGGTATCTTCACAATTTAAATTCACGGAAGGACCGGCAGTTAACAAGCGCGGCGATATCTATTTCACTGATCAGCCCAATGACCGTATATGGAAGTATGATACGCAGGGAAAACTATCTCTCTTCATGGAGAAAACTGGTCGTTCCAACGGCTTGTATTTCGATGCCAAAGGCAATATTATTTCCTGTGCAGATAATAAGAATGAACTGTGGGCCATCAGTCCGGCTAAGAAAGTAACCGTACTGCTGGGTAAATACCAGGGCCGTTTGCTGAACGGGCCCAACGATCTCTGGATAGATGCCAAAGGCGGCATCTATTTTACCGATCCCTATTATCAGCGGGATTACTGGGAACGTAAGCAGCCCGAAATTGAAGGACAAAAAGTATACTACCTGGCCAGGGGCGCCAAAGAGCCGGTGGTAGTAGAAGACCAGCTGGAACAACCTAACGGCATCGTGGGTACGCCGGATGGTAAATATCTGTATGTTGCCGATATCCATGCCGACAAAACCTATAAATACAGGATCAATGAAGACGGCAGCTTAACAGACAAACAACTGTTCGTTTCCAAAGGCTCTGATGGTATGACCCTGGACAGTGAAGGCAACCTCTACCTGACCGGCAAAGGCGTCACCATCATCGATCCTGCCGGTAATAAGATCGGCAATATTCCCGTTTCTCCCCGCTGGACCGCCAACGTATGCTTTGGCGGTAAAGACCGTCAAACTTTATTCATCACCGCATCAGAATCAGTATATACCTTACGCATGAAGGTAAAAGGAGTAGAGTAAATGAATCGCAGACACTTTATTAAGACGACAGGCATCTCATTGGGAGCATTCCTGTTAAGTGATCATTTGCCGGCTTTCACCGGCCGTCAAATGCAGTTGATCAACCTGCCGGACGAAGTGAACGCTGTTGTTAATGATCAGGCCATAACGTTAACTGGGATAGGAAAAAAGAGCTGGACGCACGACAACCTGAAAGTGAGCTTACAACCGGGCGACAAAGGCATCCTGGTTGAAATAGAAGCTCCGCAGGTAAGCCTTACCTCTGTCAGCCTGCACTGGAAGAAACCAGGCGCGCCATCTTCCCTTGTATTGAATGACCACTGGGAACGTACCTATGGCGATGTATCCTGGCACAAACCTAATGCACAGGAAATACTGCCCTGGTACTTCATGGAATACAACGGCATAAATACCAGCGGCTTTGGCGTAAAAACCGGCGCCGGGGCTTTCTGCTCCTGGCAGCTGAACGACAGTCACCTGGTCCTTACGCTGGACACCCGTTCCGGCGGCCAGGGCGTAGTATTAGGTAACAGGAAACTGAAGGCCGCTGAGATCGTCACTATTAAAAGCAACACCGGCGAATCTGCTTTTGCCACCACACGCCGCTTCACCGGCATGATGTGCGATCATCCGCGTACGCCGAGGCAACCGGTTTATGGCATTAACGACTGGTATTTCAGCTATGGCAAAAATTCAGAACAACTGATCGTACAACATACGGAGCTGCTGGCCCCAATGGCAGCGGGACTGTCTAACCGGCCCTTCTCTGTAGTGGACGCCGGCTGGTACCAGGGACCGCCTGATTCCCCGGATGATGCAGGCTGGGGCGATCGCATGGATCTCGTAAATGCACGTTTTGGCGATATGCACCGCATGGCGGAAAAGATCAGACAGGCAGGTATGCGTCCGGGCATCTGGACACGTCCGCTTTGCGGCAGTTATAAAGATTCCAAATCGCTGATGATGCCGCTGATACAAGGACGGTCAGCAAACAGGCCGGTGCTTGATCCCACCATACCGGAAAACCTGGAACGTGTAAAACACTATTTTAAGCTGTATAATGAGTGGGGATATGAAATGGTGAAGTTCGACTTTACATCCTACGATATCTTTGGAAGATGGGGTTTTGAAATGATAAAAGCCGGCGCTATGACAGCACCCGGGTGGCGCATGCACGATAATACCCATACCAATGCCGAGATCATTGCCCACCTTTACCAGGTAATCCGCGAAGCAGCGGGCGATACCTACATCATTGGCTGTAATACCATCAGCCATCTTTCTGCCGGCGTATTTGAGCTATGCCGTATAGGCGACGATACTTCCGGCAATGAATGGGCCCGCACCCGCAAGATGGGCGTTAATACCGTGGCCTTCCGCGGTCTGCAGCAAGGCACTTTCTACGGAGCGGACGGCGATTGTGTAGGGTTGACCACCAGCATTCCCTGGGAAAAGAATAAACAGTGGATGGAGCTGGTGGCAAAAAGCGGCACGCCCCTTTTCATATCTGCACAGCCGGAGGCTACCGGCGTTGCGCAGAAAGCTTTTATCAAGGAGTGCTTTCACTGGGCTTCGCAACCATTACCGGTGGGCGAACCACTGGATTGGATGGAACATCCTTTTCCCCGGAAATGGAAACTGGACGGCGAGGTTGTGCAGTTCAACTGGGATTAAGATCTTTTTTATAAAAGGCCGGAGCAGATCACTGCCCCGGCCTTTTTTTGTTGAAGGCTGCTTACAATATCACTTCAGCGGTGGTGATATTTCCCGGAAGATCAATTGCATATATCAGCAACTTCCCTTCTGCAAGGAAAAGCCGGTTAAAATATCATTAAAGAGACGCTATTTACACAATCGTCACCTTAATCCCCATCTCTTCCATCATCTTTACCGTATGGTCCGATATACCCCTGTCCGTTATTACCTCGTCTATATCTTCCATTCCGCAGATCCTGCCAAATCCGCGTTTGCCGAACTTACTGGAGTCTGCCAGCACAATGGTCTTTTGTACGGTAGCGATCATCTTCTGGTTCAGGTGAGCTTCCATGATGTTGGTAGTGGTAAGGCCGAAATCAACATCAATCCCATCTACCCCCAGGAATAATTTGCTGCAGGAAAAATCCTGGAGGATCTTCTCTGCATAGGGCCCTGTAACGGATGATGAGCTGTTGCGCAGCAGTCCACCCAGCTGTATCACTTCTATCTCCGGATGTCGGAGCAGTTCCATCGCCACGTTGAGCGCGGCGGTGATCACAGTAAGGTGCCCCTTGGGATGGATACACCTGGCCAGGGCCAACACAGAAGTACCGGAGGCAATGATGATGGCATCGTTGGGCGCGATCAGGGCAGCGGCCGCCTGGCCGATATTATGCTTTTCATCCCGGCGTATCTTTTCTTTTTCATTAACGGGCTTATCGTTTGTATAGGGGTTGTTGAGCGTGGCGCCGCCATGCGAACGGAACAGCAGAGATCTGTCTTCCAGCAGCTTCAGGTCTTTGCGGATGGTTACGCCGGAAACATCCAGCTCTTTACAGAGGTCTACCACGCTGATGTAGCCCTTTTCCTGCAGCTTATCAAGGATAAACTTATGACGTTCAGCTATATTGATCATAGACATATGTCCTAAAATTAATGTATTGCCGCCTGTTCGCAAGAGAATTTTACAGGTACTCAGTCTTCATTCCTCTTCGAAACCCATAATTATCACTTTCAATAATGAATTTTGGCCCTTAAATGTAGGACAAAAAGAAAATAATTCGAAATCATAAGAAATATACTAAACCGATCTGTTTTCATAAACCGTTCATAATTAATAATTAATTAATCTTCCCTCCTGGCTTTTCCCATTTAAACAAAATATTTTTGCTTTTTCATATTATTTTATATTTTGGTTTCAATTTATTGGCTTTACTTTTACAATGTGATTCAAGTAAAACATAATGAAAGTATTCAAAAGCCGTAAGAAATAAAATGAACAGAAGCGCATTTATAGAACAAATAGCCGGATTACCGGATAAACCCTGGGATCTTGTCATTATAGGGGGTGGCGCCACCGGTCTTGGAATAGCCATGGACGCCGCTACCCGTGGATATAAAACCTTACTGTTGGAACAGGCAGATTTTGCCAAAGGCACCTCCAGCCGCAGCACCAAACTGGTGCACGGCGGCGTACGCTACCTTGCGCAGGGAGATGTTGCACTGGTAAGAGAAGCACTGTATGAAAGAGGCCTGCTGCTGGCCAACGCGCCGCACCTGGCCCATAACCAGGATTTCATTATCCCGCAATATAACTGGTGGCAGGGTCCCTTCTATACCATCGGTTTAAAACTATATGACCTCCTTTCCGGTAAACTGAGTTTGGGGCGCTCGCGGCACATCGGCAGGAATGAAGTGCTGGAAAAACTGCCTACCATCCGCCGCAGCGGACTAAAAGGCGGTATTGTTTATCATGATGGACAATTTGATGATTCCCGCCTGGCGGTGAACATTGCACAAACGGCCGCAGAGAATGGCGCCGTACTGCTGAACTATATGAAAGTGACCGGACTGGAAAAACAGGCCGACGGGCGCATCAACGGCGTAAAGGCGAAAGACCTGGAAACCGGCCGCGTGTATTCTCTCCCGGCGAAAGTAGTGATCAATGCCACCGGGGTTTTTGTAGATGAGATCCTGCAGCTGGACAACCCGGGCGCACGCCCCATGGTAAAACCCAGCCAGGGAGTGCATGTAGTGCTGGACCGTTCCTTTCTGCAGAGCGACACCGCCATTATGATCCCGAAAACAGACGACGGGCGCGTATTGTTTGCCGTACCCTGGCACAATAAAGTATTACTCGGCACCACTGATACACCATTGAACGAGCATAGCATGGAGCCGGTAGCACTGGAAGCAGAGATAGACTTCATCCTGAGAACAGCTACCAAATACCTCTCCCGCCCTCCTGCCCGCAATGATGTGCTCAGCGTGTTTGCAGGCCTGCGTCCACTTGCAGCACCGCAAAAAGAAACCGGCAGCACAAAGGAAATATCCCGCAGCCATAAAATATTGGTGGCGCCTTCCCGCCTCATTACGATTACCGGCGGTAAATGGACCACCTTCCGGAAGATGGCGGAAGACACCGTGAATGAAGCCATCCGCACCGGTAACCTTACTGCTGCCCCCTGCCGTACCAAAGAACTACACATACATGGCTATGTTTCTCATACCGCCTTTGCTGCGCCGCTGAATGTTTACGGCAGCGATGCGCCTAAGCTGCAGGCTATGACCACCCTGCAGCCGGAACTGGGACAAACGCTTCACCCGCGCCTGCCTTACATTAAAGCACAGGTAATATGGGCCGTACGGCATGAAATGGCCCGCACCGTGGAAGATGTGCTGGCAAGACGGCTCCGCGCCCTCTTCCTCGACGCAAAGGCTGCCATTGAAATGGCGCCGCAGGTAGCGGCACTGATGGCGGCTGAACTACGGCTGGACAGCAAATGGCAGCAGGAACAGGTTAACGCTTTTACAACCATGGCACAGCATTACCTGTTACAACCTGTTGATACAAAAGAACATCATAAGGCTACTGCCTGACCACGTATTATTTACTGCTGATCATTAATTATTAGTATTCCCGATGAAAAACACGAACAAATACATCATGGCACTTGACCAGGGCACTACCAGCTCAAGGGCCATACTATTTGACAAAGCAGGCGCTATTGTAGCAGTGGCGCAGAAAGAATTCACCCAGATCTTTCCACAGCCGGGATGGGTGGAACATGACCCGGCAGAAATATGGAGCAGCCAAATCGGCGTTGCCACAGAAGCCATTGCCAAAGCCGGGCTGGAAGGCGGGCATATTGCGGCCATCGGCATTACCAATCAACGTGAAACAACGATCGTATGGGACCGTGAAACCGGTAAACCTGTACACAACGCTATTGTATGGCAGGACCGCCGTACCGCAGCCTATTGCGACAGCCTGAAAACCGCCGGTCATGAAAAAATGATCCGGGAAAAAACCGGCCTCGTGATAGACGCTTACTTCTCCGGTACGAAAGTGAAATGGATCCTCGATAATGTTTCCGGCGCAAGAGAACGCGCACAGCAGGGTAAACTGGCCTTCGGCACCGTAGATGCCTGGCTGATATGGAACCTGACCCATGGTGCGGTACATGTTACCGATATCACCAACGCATCACGTACCATGCTCTTTAATATCCATACCCAGCAGTGGGACAATGATCTGCTGCAGCTGCTGGATATCCCCGCTGCTATGCTGCCGGCGGTGAAAGAGTCCAGCGAAGTGGTGGGAGAAACATTCCCAGGTGTATTTGCCGCACAGATACCCATTGCGGGCATTGCAGGCGATCAGCATGCGGCCCTGTTCGGTCAAATGTGCACTGCTCCAGGTATGGTAAAGAATACCTATGGCACCGGCTGTTTCATGCTGATGAACATTGGCAGCAAGCCTATCATCAGCCAGAACAACCTGCTGACCACCGTGGCCTGGAAAGTGAATGGACAGGTACAGTATGCATTGGAAGGCAGCATCTTCATTGCCGGCGCGATTGTGCAATGGCTGCGCGACGGACTGGGTATCATCCGCTCTTCTTCAGAAGTGGAAGCACTGGCCGCCAACACCACGGCAAATGAAGGCGTATACCTGGTACCCGCATTTGCAGGTTTGGGTGCACCGCACTGGGAACAGCATGCACGCGGCACCCTCGTTGGCATGACACGCGGCACCACCGCTGCCCACATTGCCCGCGCTGCGCTGGAAAGCATTGCCTACCAAACCATGGAAGTATTAAAAGCGATGGAAGCAGACGCCAACATCAGCATCAAAGAACTGCGGGTAGACGGTGGCGCTACCGGCAATAACCTGCTGATGCAATTCCAGGCAGACATACTGCATACCAAGGTAGTAAGGCCCCGCATTACAGAAACTACTGCCATGGGGGCGGCTTACCTGGCGGGACTGGCCGTAGGCTACTGGAAAGACCTGGAAGAGATTGCCAGCCAGTGGCAGGTTGATAAATGTTTCATTCCCGATGGCGATCAGAACAACCGCGAAGAATGGATCAGCGGCTGGAACAAAGCGGTGAAAGCCGCCAAAAGCTGGGCGTTGAACTAATAACTAACAATAACGACTAAACCAAAATCAATCCATCATCATGCATCCCTTTCTGGCGGAATTTCTGGGCACTGCACTGCTGCTGTTACTGGGTAACGGCGTAGTGGCCAATGTAGTGCTCCATAAAACAAAAGGTAACAGCAGCGGTTGGATAGTGATCACTACCGGCTGGGCCCTGGCGGTATTTGTAGGCGTGGTGCTGGCTGGCCCGTACAGCGGCGCACACCTGAATCCGGCCGTGACCATCACGCTTGCCATTGCCGGTAAGTTTGCATGGAGCCAGGTGCCGCTGTTCATCACCGCGCAAATGCTGGGCGCTATGGCTGGCGCACTGGCCGTATGGCTGAACTATAAAGACCACCTGGATGAAACAACTGACACCGGGCTGCAACGCGCCGTGTTCTGTACGGAACCGGCTATACGCAGAGCCGGCAGGAACTTCATCTGCGAGCTCACCGGCACCTTTGTATTGATGATCACCATTTTTTATTTCACCAATGCAGAATTAGGGCAGGATAAAACACCGATCGGTTTAGGCTCGCTGGGCGCACTGCCCGTGGCCTTACTGGTATGGTCTATCGGTCTTTCCCTGGGCGGCACTACAGGGTACGCCATTAACCCCGCAAGGGATATGGGCCCCCGCATTATGCACGCCCTGCTGCCCATCAGGGGAAAGCAGGGAAGCGACTGGGCCTATGCATGGGTACCCGTTGCAGGACCGCTGGCGGGTGGCGCACTGGCAGCTGTTTTATATATGTTCATTAAATAAGGAAGCATACCATTTAACCTATAGCTGTATTGTCAGCGCATACACCAAACCAGCCAAAGCCTCCGGGGATGCTGAATCCCTGGAGGTCTGGCTGGCAGCTTTAAAAAGGATCGGGGATCAAAGGGACGAAAAACTGTAGCAAATAGATTGTAGCAGACAGACTGTAGCGCATTGTACATCGCATTAAACAAATAAAGGTCAATAAATGAAAAAGCGAAGCTTTTCCCTGGTGGCATTAGCCATCGGGATAGCAGGCAGCATATTCGTTGCCTGTAATTCCACACGTCATGGCGCCGGTACCAATGATGGACTACCGGAAGTTTACAAGGTAGGACATCGCGGCACAAGGGGACTGATGCCGGAGAACACCATCCCTGCCATGATCAAGGGCCTGGAAACAGGCGCCAACACCATCGAGTTTGACGTACATATCACGAAAGACAAACAGGTGGTAGTGTACCACGACGCCCATTTTACGCCCTCCTACACCACCATGCCAGACGGCAGCGACATTCCCGCAGCAGACAGGAACAAGTACACTTTTTACCAGATGGACTATGCCAACATACGGCAGTTCATCGTCGGTGAAAAGCCTTATCCCGCCTACCCGGAACAGCAGCGTATGCGCTCGTATGCGCCTACCCTGTCTGAAATGATCGACTCCGTAGAGGCGTACACGAAAGCGCATCAGCTTCCGCCGGCGTACTATCTGCTGGAGATCAAATCTTCAGAAAAAACAGATGGTACAGAACAGCCAGCGCCCGAAGAATATATGCGCATACTGATGGGGGTTAAAGAATTACAGCCACTGGGCAACAGGCTGCTGATACAGTCCTTCGACATGCGGCCCTTGCAGGTGCTGCATCGCACTCATCCGCACATTAAACTGGGTTTTCTCACAAGCGATAAAAAGACAAGCTTTGAACAACACCTGGAACAGCTGGGCTTTACTCCGTTCTTCTACAACCCGGAATACCACATGGTAACACCGGAGCTGGTGAACAAATGTCATGCAAAGCAAATCAAGATTGTTCCATGGACGGTACAGGACCCTGCTGAAATGAAAAAGCTTCGGTCAATGGGAGTTGATGGTATTATCACCGACTATCCCAACAGGCTGCAACAAGCGGGACTATGAAAGGTTTGAAGTTCAAGGTTTGATGTTTGAGGTTGGTTGAATGTTATAAGTTCAGTACAACTATCCGGAATGGATATGCGTCATCAACGTTCAACCTTTAACCCACCTCAAACATCAAACTTCAAACGTCAAACCACTTAATTCAACTTTCAACCTTCAAATCTTAAACGTTTATGAAACTGTACAAAAGATCCCTCGCATCATGCCGAAGCGCTTTGGTGCTGCTCATGGGGATCCTCTGCATCTCCACTTTATCCCTGCAGGCACAGGACCTGCCTATTACCGGAAAAGTCAGCGCCGCCAACGGTACGCCCCTTCCAGGCGTAAGCGTACAGGTGGCCGGCACCTCGCGTGGTACCGCCACCAGCACAGACGGCAGCTTTAAACTGAACGCTGCTGCGGGCACTACACTGAAATTCACGTTTGTAGGCTATCTGCCTAAAGAAATTAAAGTAAGCAATTCCACACCACTGAACGTAACGCTGGAAGAAGACGTGCAGAAGCTGAACGATGTAGTGGTAGTTGGTTACGGCACACAGAAAAAAGCAACGCTGACAGGCGCTGTTACCACGGTAAATATGGTGGACAAAGACGGGCAGCCGCTCACCAACGTGAGTAACGCCCTGGCAGGAACACCAGGCATCTTTGCCAACCTTGGCAACAGTCAGCCGGGTGTAGACAGAAGCACCATCCGCATCAGGGGTATCGGCACGCTTAACAACGCCAACCCGCTGGTACTGGTAGACGGTATTGAATATTCCATGGACGAACTGAACCCAAATGATATTGAAACGGTAACTGTTCTCAAAGACGCTGCCGCCGCCATCTATGGATCACGGGCCGCCAACGGCGTAATACTGGTAACCACCAAAAAAGGCCGCGGTACCGCTAAAGTAAATTACAGCTACTACTATGGTCAGCAGAAAGCCACCTACCTGCCCGATGTGATCGACGATCCGATTGCTTATATGAAACTCAAAAACCAGGCCCTTGCCAATGAAGGTAAAGCCCCGGATTATTCTGACGCTGAAATAGCTGAATACGAAAAAGGCATGCTGACAGACCGCATCACTTACCCCGCTAACAACTGGTACGATATTGCGCTGAAGAATGGCGTGATACAGAAACACGACCTCAGTGTGGCTGCCAGCACAGATAAATACCAGTATCGCTTTTCACTGGGCTACCTGGACAGGAACGGTATCCTCTTTGGGCCCGGCAACCATGAGAAGAAATATTCATTGGGTCTCAACGCCAGCGCCAATGTAAATGAAAGGTTGAAAGTAGGCGTTACCATGGATGGTTATTACCGCAACTATACCGTGCCCTTCTACGATGCTATCTGGCAGTATCTTTCCAGGACCCTGCCCATTTTGACAGACACGCTGGCAGACGGCCGCTATGGTAACTCCTGGCTGAGAACCCCTGGCCGCAATAACTGGGAAAACCCGCGTATGCTGGCTTATAACGGCTTGCAGACAAAAGTGGTACAGCGCTTCCTGGCTACTGTTTTTGCAGAATACAAACTGCCTTTTGACATCACCTATAATATCAAGTTCGGTGTTGACAAGTACGATGGTATGCTTACCGGCTTCACTCCGCGCATGCAGACCTTCAACCCGAAAACAGGGGCGGCTATCAACTGGAACAGTCCGGCTACCGCACCCAGGGCCACTAAAGAGGACTTCAACAACCTGAACATCCACTTTTACAACACCCTGAACTGGCAACACCAGTTTGCCGGGAAACATAACCTGGCCCTGATGGTGGGCGCTGCCTACGATAATTTCGAGACAGACGAATGGGCCACCAGCATGTATGGCTACCTGGACGGAACACTGGATGCCTTTGATGCAGGCACTACCTGGAACGCCACTTCCGGTAATATGATCAGTGACAGGCTACAATCTTACTTTGGTCGTTTGAACTATGACTACGATGGTAAATACCTCTTTGAGTTCGCGTTCCGTTCGGACGGTTCTTCTAAATTCGGAAGGGGTTACCGCTGGGGCTTTTTCCCTTCTGCATTTGCGGGCTGGCGTATAGATAAGGAGAACTTCTTCAAATCCAGGTTCATCGATCAGCTGAAACTGCGCGCTTCTGTGGGCCAGATGGGCAACCAGGCCGTAGATCCTTACAGCTATGAGTCTGCGGTAAGGTTAGGCCAGGAGTATAGCTTCGGCGGTGTACTGAATTCCGGCGCTGCGGTGTTAGACTATACTGATCCGAGTATCCGCTGGGAAAAAACCACTGCTTACAATGGCGGTATCGATATCAACCTGTGGGATAACCGTATAGGCATTACGCTGGACGCCTACAAACGTCATACTACCGACATTCTTCGCCCGGTGAACATTGCAGCACAGGTAGGTAATCTTGGAGGCCCCAAGAAAAACATCGGCACGGTAGATAATACCGGTGTGGAGCTCACCCTGCAGTATCGCAACAATATTGGCCAGTTTGACTATGGCTTCAGTGGCAACGTGTCCTATAACAAGAACGAAGTAAAAGACCTCAACGGAGAGATCATCTACGGTTCCGGCACCATCACTAAAGAAGGCCTTACCATGGGATCTTTCTATGTGCTGGAGGCAGAGGGCATTTTCCAGACAGAGGATGAAGTAGCCCGTAGCGCCAAACAAAGCGTGAACACCAAACCTGGTTACATCAAGTTCCGCGACGTGAATGGCGATGGTATTATCAATGGCGACGACCGTGTGATAGTAGACGCTTCTCCGCAAATGCCCAAATTCACTTATGGTTTTGGTCTGAACTTCGGTTACAAAGGCATCTCACTGAACGCCTCCTTCCAGGGCATTTCGGGCGTAAAAGTGCTGCCCACCGCTAACCTGGCCTATCCCTTCAACAACGGCGCAAACGCTACCTGGGAATGGGCTACAGAAGCCTGGACACCGGATAATCCTAACGCCAAACTGCCGATCGTAACTACCAGCACCGGTTCTATTGATAACTTCCAGCGCTCTACCTTCTGGATAAGAGATAACTCATACCTGCGTATGAAGAACATCCAGCTGGCTTACGCACTGCCTGAACGCTGGCTGTCTAAAGTGAAGATCAGTAAAGTGTCACTGTTCGTAAACGGTCAGAACCTGTGGACCATCTCCAAGTACAAAGACTTTGACCCGGAAGCGATCCTGAACCAGACCACCCTGTACTCTTACCCTATGCTGAAAACATACAGCGGAGGCCTGAACGTAACTTTCTAAACAGCTAAACAATGACAAACATGAAAAAGATATATCTCCTGATTACCTGCGCCGGTCTGCTGGCCGCAGGTTGTAACACCAGCCTGCTGGATGTTCAACCGCACGACAGGTATACCGAAAGCACCTTCTGGGCTACACCGGAAGCCGCCAATGCTGCATTGGTAGGCTGCTACTCCATACTGCGCAACGACGGTGTATTTGGCGGCAAGAATTCCAACGGTGGCTCTGCCACCGCCATCTGGGACGAAACACTCTCTCCCAACGCCTATAACTACAGCAACTCCTACAGCTTTAATACAGTGGCATCGGGCCAGCACAACTCCAGCACCGGCGGCGTTATCACGGGCCGCTTTGGCGACTGCTACGGCGGTATTGGCCGCTGCAACACCTTCCTGGCAAAAGTAGACGAAGTGCCTAACATGGATCCTGAAGTAGTGACCCGCATGAAGGGAGAAGCTACTTTCCTGCGTGCGCTCTACTATTTCATCCTGCAGAACTACTACGGAGCCGTACCGCTGATACTGGACCCTCCCGATAATGAAACACAGGGTAACCTGCCCCGTACGCCCCGTGCCGAGGTAGTGGCGCAGATCCTGAAAGACCTGGACGATGCAGCCGGCATGTTGCCTGCTTCCTACTCCGGCACCAACAAGGGCAGGGCAACCAAAGGCGCTGCCATGGCACTGAAAGCAAGGGTGCTGCTGTATGAGGCAAGCCCGCTGCTGAACACCGCCAACGACGTTAACAAGTGGAAGGCTGCCGCAGATGCCGCCAAAGCAGTTATGGACCTGGGTACTTACTCCCTTTTCAATGACTACCGCGCATTATTCCTGCAGGCCAATGAAGGCAGCAAGGAATCCATCTTTGACGTGCAGTACCTCTTTCCTAACCAGGGCAGCTCTTTTGACCTGATCTGCACCCAGTACAATACCAATGCACCGTTGCTGGAGTTTGCACAATCATACTATATGAAGAACGGCCTTCCCATTACAGACCCGGCTTCAGGTTATAATGCGGCTGATCCGTATGCTGACCGCGATCCGCGCCTGTATGCCACTTTCACCTATCCCGGTGATGTGTACAGGGGTAAAAAAATAGATTCCACCCGCTTTGCCATTACCGGTTATGGTATGAAGAAGTACAGCATCTATGACAGCATTGTTCCGCCTGCTGATAAATCAGATCTGAAGGATGGCCAGTCAGACATCAACTTTATGGTGCTGCGCTATGCCGACATCCTCCTCATGTATGCAGAAGCACAGAACGAATTTGCAGGTCCTGACGCTACGGTATATGCCGCACTGGATGCGATCCGCGACCGTGTAAAAATGCCGCATATTGCACAGGGGCTCACCAAAGAGCAGCTGAGAGCAGAGATACGCCACGAAAGGCGTATAGAGCTGGCCGGTGAAGGATTATACTATAACGATGTACGCCGCTGGAAAACAGCTGAAACGGTGCTCAACACCAATATCTACAGCTGGAGTGGCAGATATCTTGAGAAGAGAAGTTTCAACCCGGCAAGGGATTACTGGTGGCCCATTCCATTGGGAGAAAGGGATCTAAACCCCGCACTGGAACAAAATCCGCTGTATTAATGTAAAAGTTTGAGTGCATAAAATTTGAACGTTTGAGCGTTTAAAAGTTTGAAAGTTTGAGCGTTTAGCGTAAGTTAACATTTCGTCGGGAAGCAAACTTTTAAACACTCAAACATTCAGACTTTTAAACGCTCAGACATTTAAACGATTATTATGTACGGAACCAAAACGCTTTCAACACTGCTGCTTGCAGGCGCCTTCGCCGCATTACAGCATAGTCCTGCAGAAGCACAGGCGCCTGTTAAAGCACAGGTAAAAGACGAACCCAAACTGGTAGTAGGCATTGTAGTAGACCAGATGCGATGGGATTATTTATACCGTTATTACGACCGCTATGAGGCCGGCGGCTTCAAGCGCATGCTGGGCGAAGGCTTTTCCTGCGAAAATACTTTCATCAGCCATCTGCCCTCCTTTACTGCGGTAGGCCATAGCACGGTATACACCGGCTCGGTACCTGCCATACATGGCATCACGGGTAATGACTGGATTGATCAGCAGACAGGCCGCTCCTGGTATTGCACGGAAGATACGGTAGTAAAATCTGTTGGCTCATCTTCCAAAGCGGGTCAGATGTCGCCACGTAACCTGCTCGCCTCTACCATTACGGACGAGCTGCGGCTCGCCACTAATTTCCGCTCCAAGGTGGTAGGAGTATCACTGAAAGACCGCGCCTCCATTCTGCCGGCAGGACACATGCCCAGCGGCGCATTCTGGTTTGACGATGCCAATGCCAGCTTTATTACCAGCACTTACTATATGCAGGAGCTGCCCGAGTGGGTAAAGCGCTTTAACGACCGTAAAGAACCGGCCCAGCTGATGTCTAAGCCATGGGAAACATTATATCCCATCAATACCTATATACAAAGCACTGCCGATCAGGCCAGCTGGGAAGGTAACTTCACCGGTGAAACCGGCACCACTTTCCCGCATAACATACCGGCTATCTATGCAAAAGATCCGGGTAGCCTGCGCTCCACGCCTTCCGGCAATACCCTTACACTGGATTTTGCCAAAGCGGCCGTGGAAGGTTATAACCTGGGTACCGGCCCCGTTACTGATTTCCTGACCATCAACTGTGCTTCAACAGACTATGTGGGCCATAAATTCGGTCCTAATTCCATAGAAGTAGAAGATACTTACCTGCGGCTGGATAAAGACCTGGCGGCCTTCTTCCGCTTCCTGGACCAGCGCGTGGGCAAAGGCAAATACCTGGTATTCCTGACAGCGGATCATGGCGCTGCCCATTCCGCAGGCTTCATGCAGGAGCATAATGTACCCGCCGGCTTTGTAAAAGACAAGCCGATGCTGGCTTCACTGGATAGCCTGCTGAATGTACGCTTTGGGGTAAAGGGACTGGTACGCTCAGGTACCAACTACCATGTAAATTATGACATAGCTAAGCTGGACGTTGCCAAGCTGGATTATGATGCGATCAAGAAAGAAACAGTGAAATTCCTGCAGCGCCAGCCCGGTATACAGTTCGCAGCGGATGTGGACAATATAGGCAGCAGCCCCCTGCCGGAACCTATCAAAAGCATGGTGATCAACGGTTATAATCCGAAACGCACGGGCTCCGTGATAATCATCCCTGAGCCAGGCTGGTACCAGGGTTTTGAGAAAGGTACCACGCATGGCAACTGGAACGCTTATGATGTACATATTCCGCTGGTGTTTATGGGCTGGCACGTAAAACACGGCGCCAGCAATAAAACAGTGCATATGACAGACATTGCGCCTACCATTGCCGCCATGCTGCATATACAAATGCCTAACGGCTGTGTGGGCAAACCGGTAACGGAAATTACAGAAAGGCCTTAACCTTCAATCTTGTTACACTATACAAAAAAAAAGAGGGCTTCGTCTGAAGCCCTCTTACTGTTTATGACTAGATCATCACTTTCTTCCATTTCCCTCTTTTGAACAACACAAACGCTGCAATACTGATAGCGGTTTCTGCCACCGGTACCGCAATAAAGACGCCCAGGGGACCCATTTGCAGGTACCTCGCCAGCAGGTAGGCCAGCGGTATCTGGAACAGCCAGAAACCAACAAAATTGATCCAGGTAGGCGTCCAGGTATCACCTGCCCCGTTAAAGGCATTGATCGTTACCATACCAATGCCATAGAACACGTAACCGGCGCTCATGATCCGCAGGGCCCTTACGGCAATGGCCTTTACGTCAGGGTCCTGGGTGAAGAAGGAGATAAAGAACTCAGCACCGAAAAGGAACAGCATCGTTACCAGCAACATAAAGATCACGTTGTATTTAGCAGTCTTCAATACTGATTCTTCTGCCCTTTCAGGTTGTTTGGCCCCCAGGTTCTGCCCCACCAGTGTAGCGGCAGCATTGCTCAGTCCCCAGGCCGGCAGGATAAAGAAGATAAGCAGGCGCACGGCCGTCTGGTAACCGGCAGAACCATGGTCGCCACCGGTTTCTGCCACCAGCTTGGCCAGGAAGATCCAGCTGCAGGATGCAATGATGAACTGGAAAGTACCGGGAGATGCGATCTTCACTACTGACCTGATGATAGACCAGTCTATCTTCAGGTGACGGGCCCTGATCCTGACCTGGCTCTTACCTTTAAACAGGTGATAAAGCTGGTACAGCACACCTATACCGCGGCCGGTTGTAGTGGCCATGGCAGCGCCGGTAAGCCCGAAGGCAGGGATCGGCCCCAGGCCCCTGATAAACAAAGGGCACAGGATGATGTTGCAGATGTTGGCCAGCCACAGGCTTTTCATCGCCATGGATGCATTACCTGCACCGCGGAAGATACCGTTGATCATAAACAGGAGCATGATCACCAGGCTACCGCCCATCATCAACCGGGTATAACTGGCGCCTTGCTGTACAGTAGTTTCTTCTGCGCCCATCAGTCGCAGGATATCGGCGGCAAAAACGGCGCCCAGTACGCTGATAACGATGGTTACAAAAATGGATAACCAGATGGCCTGCATACCGGCGTAAGCAGCGGCATCGGGATTCTTTTCGCCTACACGACGGGCTACCAGTGCGGTAGCGGCCATACTGATACCAATGGCCAGGGAATAGACGATGGTGATAACAGATTCTGTCAGGCCCACGGTTTGTATGGCATGACTGCTATCCGGCAGATGCCCTACGAAGTAGAGGTCCACTACTGCAAATACTGATTCCATACACATTTCGAGGATCATAGGAATTGCCAGCGTGAATACGGCCCTTCGCAGGCTGCCGGAAGTGTAATCCATATCTTCTCCCTTCAGCGATTGTTTGATCAGCGAAAAGTAATAAGATACCTTGTTCGTAGTCATTGACTGTTGCGGCATAAGTAAATGGTCTTTTAAATAATATATAATAGAATGAACGGACTTGTTGTTGGGTGTCGGGGGACATACACGTAATATGGTATAATCACCCGGCAACAGAACGGGTTGTTGCGGGACAGTATGCTACAGGTGCTGCAGTTATCTGAAGCTGGTCAGGCCATTGTCTTATTTCGGTTGCTCTAACTGGTAGTTAACCATCCACTGAACACCGTATTTATCCTTCACCATACCAAAGAAAGCGCCCCAGAAAGTCTTGTCCATAGGCACGATCACTTCTCCGCCGCTGGAAAGACCGTTAAAAAATTGAGCGGCCTGTTCCTCGCTGTCGGGAGATACGGCGATGCTGAAATTATTACCGGCATTGAATGGCCCATATCCATCCGGCTGATCGCTTCCCATCAGTATCGTGTTTGTTCCGATAGGCAATGCCACATGCATGATCAGGTTGGCTTCTGATTCGCTGCAGCTTTGCTCTGAAGGCATTTCACCAAAACGGGACTTCATTGCAAATTCTCCGCCGAACACAGACTTGTAGAACTCAAAAGCTTCTTCGCAATTACCCTTGAATGTTAAATATGGATTGATTGAGGCCATGGTGGTAAGATTTTGAATGTTTAGTGAAACGATATGACTGGGAGCGGTGTTACATGGAGGATGCAAATATAAGAAAACGCAAATAACTGCATACACTTCCTTTTAACATGATAAGCAGAAAATCAGTAAACCAGGTTGCCTGTATCTGCTTACCTGTTGCCGGTTCACCCTTTCATTACTGCAAATGTAAGTGGATGCTTTTGGTTCGCCGGGTTGCAATTACGACATTGTGAGGGGGCGCTTGCGACAACAAATGCTGTCAGCAGGACACTATGGGTTGCAGGGTACCCGCATTTTGGTTATTTTGATGCCCCTTAAACCGGAACACAAATATTCAACAGATAGTCAACAAATTAGCATGAAAAGGCGCCATACACATTTTCTTAACTGCATCTGCTGCATAGCTGGTCTATTCTTTCTGCTCCCCGATACCTACAGCCAGGGCAGTTGCGTCCCTGCCGGATTACAATGCGAATACCTGCCAGACCCTGTAGGCATTGATGCGGCCCGGCCACGCTTTAGCTGGCGCCTGGAAGATGAACGCCCGGCCGCAACGCAATCGGCTTACCAGCTTTTTGTATCCACAGACCCGCAGGCAGTAGAACAGGGAAATGTGTGGACCTCCCCCCGCATCAGCGGCAATACCCGCCTGGCCGTGTACGCAGGCAGGGCCTTACAGCCCTTTACCCGCTACTACTGGAAGATAGCCGTATGGGATAAGGACGGGAAAAGAAGTCTCAGCCCGCAGCCAGCCAGCTTTGAGACGGGCATGATGGACATGAAGAACTGGAAAGGCGCCTGGATCAGTGATAACAATGATGTAGCGCTAAAACCGGCTCCCCTGTTCAGAAAAGTGTTTGAAACCGGAAAGAAGGTACGGTCTGCCCGCGCTTATATAGCTGTTGCCGGTTTATATGAACTATACCTTAATGGCGAGCGCATTGGCAACCATCGTCTTGATCCTATGTTTACCCGCTTTGACCGCCGCACGCTGTATGTTACTTACGATGTAACGCCGCAGCTGAAAGCCGGTAAGAACGCCATTGGCGTTATGCTGGGCAATGGCTGGTACAACCATCAGTCTACCGCCGTATGGAATTTCCATGAGGCTCCCTGGCGCAACAGGCCGGCCTTCTGCCTGGATCTGCGCATTACGTATGAGGATGGCTCCGTAGAAACGATCAGCTCCGGTAAAGACTGGAAAACATCCCTTGGCCCTGTGATTTTCAACAGTATTTACACTGCAGAACATTACGATGCCCGTAAGGAACAGGCCGGATGGAACACGGTTGCATTCAGCGATACTGCCTGGAAGGAGGTGATCTTCCGCGCGGCTCCTTCCACTAACATCGTAGCGCAGGCTCTCCGCCCTATTGAACTGGCGGAGGAGATCCCTGCAAAAACACTCACCAAGCTTAATGACACCACCTACGTGTTTGACCTGGGCAGGAACATTGCGGGCATTAGCAGTATCAGGGTGAGTGGCCCAGCGGGTACTGTTTTACGCCTGAAGCATGCCGAGCAATTAACGGCAGACGGCCATGCAGACCAATCCAATATTGATGTGCATTACCGCCCCAGGGATGACAAAGATCCTTTCCAGACAGACATCTTCATCCTTAGTGGTAAAGGCCGCGAATCTTTTATGCCGCGCTTTAACTATAAAGGCTTTCAGTATGTGGAGGTTACCAGCAGCCAGCCGGTTGAGCTGACCAGGGAAAGTCTCAGCGGGCATTTCATGCACAGCAATGTGCCGCCGGTGGGCCATATTCATACCTCCAACCCCATGATCAACCAGCTTTGGGAAGCCACCAATAATTCTTATCTCTCAAATCTCTTCGGCTATCCTACTGATTGTCCGCAAAGAGAAAAGAACGGCTGGACCGGCGATGCACATATTGCCATAGAAACAGGGCTTTATAATTTTGATGGCATTACGGTATATGAAAAATGGTTGGCCGACCACCAGGATGAACAACAACCCAACGGCGTATTGCCTTCCATTATACCTACGGGCGGCTGGGGATATGAATGGGGCAACGGCCCTGACTGGACCAGCACCATAGCCATCATTCCCTGGAATATCTACCTCTTTTATGGCGATACCTGCCTGCTGGGCAGGTGTTACAATAACATCAAACGCTACGTAGATCACATTACGGAAATAAGCCCTAACGGGCTCACCACCTGGGGACTGGGCGACTGGGTACCGGTAAGATCTGCCACGCCTGTAGAGCTGACCTCTTCCGTATATTATTTCACGGATGTACGCATCCTTTCCAAAGCAGCAGGTATACTGGGTCATCGTGAAGATCAGCAAAAGTATACCGCCCTCGCTGAAAAGATCAGACAGGCTATCAATACCAAATACCTGGATTCCACTACCGGCATCTATGGCAAAGGCGTGCAAACAGAACTTAGCGTACCATTGTACTGGGGTGTAACACCGGATGCATTAAAGGCAAAGGTGGCTGCTAACCTGGCCCGCCGGGTAGAACAGGACAGCTTCCATCTTGATGTGGGCCTGCTGGGTACCAAAGCCATACTCAATGCACTCAGCGAGAACGGCTATGCAGACGTGGCCTACAAGGTAGCCAGCCAGGAAACCTTTCCTTCCTGGGGATGGTGGATCGTGAACGGCGCTACCACTTTATATGAGAACTGGCCCATTGATGCCAAGTCAGACATCTCCCGCAATCATATTATGTTCGGCGAAATAGGCGCGTGGCTGTACAAGGGTATTGGCGGCATCAGGCCGGATGAAAAAGCCCCGGGCTTTCGTCATATTTTGCTGGAGCCGCATTTTGTGGCTGGGCTTAACAGCTATACATCCTCGCATAAAAGTCCTTACGGCAATATCGTTTCCGCGTGGGAAAGGACAGGCGAAACTATTGTATATACGGTAACAGTACCTGCAGGGGCCACAGCTTCCATCCGATTTAGTATAGCGCAGGGAAAGCAGGTCTATGGACAGGATAAGATGCTAGTAAACAGCAGCAAACCTTTTGAAGTAAGCGCCGGTAAATACCGCTTTGAGATCAGATAATACCCTACCTTTGGAAGGTACACATCCTTATTGCATGAAAAGAACACTGACCATTGCGCTGTTTACGCTCCTGTGCAGCGCTGCTTATGCACAGGCGGAGCGCCCCAAATATGATAAAGCCCTGGCTGACTCGCTGGGTGCTGACGATTATGGCATGAAATCTTACGTGTTGGTAATATTGAAAACAGGTTCCAATAAAGTAGCAGATAAAGCTGTTTTAGACAGCCTGTTCAGGGGGCATATGAACAACATCAACCGCCTGGCAGACAACGGGAAACTGGTAGTGGCTGGTCCTTTAGGGAAGAATGACAAGACCTACCGCGGCATATTCATCCTCAATGCAAAAACGGTAGCAGAAGCCAATGAGCTGCTACAAACCGATCCGGCAGTACAATCAAAACTGCTGGATGCGGAGGTGTACCAGTGGTATGGATCTGCTGCCCTGCCACTTTACCTGCAATACCACGATAAGATAGAAAAACAGCAACCCTAAAGGCGCTTATTGTTTACGTACCAGCTTGTAAAGCATAGTGCCTTGTACGAGAGAATCGCAGAAGTTGCTGTCTTCACCTGGCGTAGCGCAGATAGTACCGAAGATCTGTAAGGTATCGCCTTTGAAGCGGTAACCGTAATCTTTACCTTTGCCGGGCCCCATATTCACCAGATCAAAATTGCCGAGCGGACTGGTAGTATAATCAATCAGCGGATCATAACGCTCAAAGCCATCCAGGCCCTGTATGCGGCCGTCTGATGTAAATATAACCTCCTTTCCGTTCTCCAGCTCGTAGCGACCGCTGAACAGCAGTTCTTCAAGTATGCCCAGATCAGTGAGCGTAGTATCGTGATGAGAGATGCGGCTGAAGAACTGATCCCCTATCTTCAAACGCGTTGGAGAGATCAGTCCCAGCTCTTTCTGTAAAGTGTTGAGGTTTGCATCATACAGCTTATAGCTGTTACGGTCCTTTACCACTACCACATCCTCCGCCCCTTCATGAAAACCTTCCACCATACGGGTTACTTGTAAGGTACGGGATGGAATGGTAATACAGCTTTCCATTACATCCTGCGACTGGCGGGGAGATCTTGTTTTGCGGATGTTGTCGATATACGTTTCATTTACCCAAAGCCCCGCAAAGCTCAGCGACGTATCCAGCGTTCTAAAATCTGACGTTGCTTCGGGTGAAGGTTCATTCAATACAATGCTATCCTTGTTGGCGGCTTCCTGTTCTGCAGCAGGATTTACACAGGAAAAAGCGCAGGATGCGATCAATAACAATAAAAGTATACGCTTCATACGAGCCCGAAGATAAAACAAAACGGTTGAGATTTTTTTGTACATTGTTTTACCGGCAAAAAACACTCCCGATGAAGAAAATTACCACCTTAATTTTTTCATTATGCCTGTTATTACCTTTCAGCAATGCGCAGATAAGGCTTCCCAGGCTGATCAGCAATGGCATGGTCCTGCAGCGTGACAGCGAAGTTAAGATCTGGGGATGGGCCGCTCCCGGTGAGAAAGTAAGCCTCAGCTTTCTACAGAAAGATTATACCACTTCTGCAGACAGGAATGGCAACTGGCACATACAGCTTCCACCCCAGCGGGCTGGCGGTCCTTATAACATGATATTTTCGGCCAGCAACCGAATAGAAATCAACAACATTCTTTTCGGCGACGTATGGCTCTGCTCCGGCCAGTCCAATATGGAACTGAGCATGGACCGGCTGAAAGACAAATACCCCGAAGTTATTGCCGGCAGGGGTAATGACCGCATACGGCAATTCCTGGTGCCAGATAAATATGACTTCAACCAGGCCGCCGTGGATGTAGATAACGGCGGCTGGTTGCCTGCCACAGGCCGGCATATCGCCGGTTTCTCCGCCGTCGCTCTTTTCTTTGCCAATGAGTTGTTTGAAAAATACGAAATACCAATAGGCCTGATCAATGCAGCACTTGGCGGCTCCCCTGTACAGGCCTGGATCAGTGAGGAAGCGCTGAAGAAATTCCCTGCTTACTACAGTGAGGTGCAGCAATTCAAAGACGGCAAGCTGATTACCCGCATAGAAACGAAAGACAGCATTACAAGGGCCAACTGGTATAATTTACTGAACAGCCGGGATGAAGGTTTAAAACATCACTGGGAAAGCCCGTTGTTTAACGATGCGGCCTGGCAGCCATACTCCGTCCCCGGATACTGGTCTGATAAGGCTTTCCTTAACGGCGCTGCATGGTTCAGAAAAACGATTAATGTACCTGCCGCAATGGCCGGACAAGCGGCCCGCCTCTGGCTGGGCAGAATAGTAGATGCAGATTCCGTATACATCAATGGTGTGTTTGTAGGCACCACCGGGTACCAGTATCCTCCGAGGAAATATGACGTGCCCGCCGGTTTACTCAAAGAAGGTAAAAACCTTATCGCTGTACGCGTGATCAATACTGCAGGAAAAGGAGGTTTTGTACCGGATAAGCCCTACACTCTCTTTAGCGGCGACCAACAAATAGACCTCTCCGGCGCCTGGAAATACCAGATGGGCGCCACTATGGATTCACTGCCGGCGCAAACCTTTGTCAGGTGGAAAGCAGCAGGCCTGTTCAATGCGATGATCGCACCGCTGCTCAACTATTCCATCAAAGGCGCCATTTGGTACCAGGGAGAGTCTAATACATCAAAACCCGGGGAATACCAAAGCCTGTTCAGTACACTCATTAAAGACTGGCGCAGCAGGTGGAAACAAGGTGATTTTCCTTTTCTCTTTGTGCAGCTGGCCAACTTCATGGAGCCCGATAGCACCGCTACAGAAAGTGACTGGGCGGAGCTCAGGCAACAACAGTTCAATACCTTGTCTGTACCACGTACGGCCATGGCTGTTACTATTGACCTTGGCGAATGGAATGACATACATCCGTTAAACAAGAAAGATGTAGGTACACGACTGGCCCTGCAGGCCATGCGGCTAGCATATAATGATGATAAGGTAGTGGCGTCAGGACCACTCTACCAGTCTATGAAAATAAAGGGGGATAGTATGGTGATTACCTTCACCAATACAGGCAGCGGTCTTTTAGCTGCAGGTGATAAACCTTTACAACATTTTTCCATCGCGGGGAAAGATGGAAAATTTGTTAGAGCAGATGCAATGATAAGAGGTAAGGAAGTGATAGTATGGAATAAAAATATTACGCAGCCGCTGGCGGTAAGGTATGCCTGGGCTAATAATCCTGAAGGAGCCAATTTATATAACAAGGAGGGCTTGCCGGCTGCTCCTTTTGAAGCGCGGTAGGTTGGTGGAGTTAAGTAGGGCTTCCATCCTCCGTCATTGCGGAGCGCAGCGGAGCTAAGAGCGTGGCGCGACGAAGCAATCTTCTTTTATGCAACAGACGGTAAGCATTAAACGAAATTACCAGTATATCACTTAAAAGAAGATTGCTTCGGCCCCCCTCCACACAAAGCCCATCAGGACCTCGCACTGACATGGGATGAAGACCCGTGTGTAATTTGTGCGATTGCTTTTACCCTTACGCCTCTTTCTTCAGCGCAGACTGCGTATCCCTTGTATTCTTCTGCACGGCAACTGCTCCGAAAAGCGCGAGCAAAAAGGCAAATGCATAAAAGCCTTTTTCACTGGGCAGCAGGGTGGCATTCCACAGGCCTACTGTCAGCAATACAATGCAAAGGATCGTAGAGAACCAGCTCAACCCATAGTAGATCTCCGTTACAGGCACGCCTTCCAGTTTATCTCTTACACTCTTCTGCAGGGATACTACAGAAAACAGGCCGTACATCAGCACAGCGAAATAATAACCTTTTTCATTCAGTTGCATTTCAGCTCTCCAAAGTCCGATTAAATAGCCGATCATGCCGGCACCAAGGGCAACCCAGGAAGTAGCGACAAAAGCCGCAGATGGTTTCTGGTTCATGTGTTTGTTGTTTGTTTTAAGGGGATACACTTTACTTTCACAGGTATATATGTCCCAATCAATAATGCAGTAAATATATTAAATATTTTAATAAGTATCTGCGGCAGATGAATGATTACTAATTGAGAGAACCATTCCCCCAGCTCCTGCGGCTCCGGGAATAAGGGGAATTTGCGTATATTTAGCTACTATCTTTTTAGTGAGCGGAAAACTATAGCAACACTTAGCAGAAAGTTATTATCTTAAGATCCAGAACCTTTATTTATGAATTCACGTCGTGACTTTCTACAAAAATTGGCTGTCTCTGCAGCGGCCATGCCTTTTATGCCACTGATCAGCGCTGCCAGCAGACGTAGCATTTTATCTGCCACCTATGAAGGACAGGTACTGCGTGTAGCGATCATGGGACTCGGCAGCTATGGCACAAGGGTGGCAGAAGCCATGCAATCCTGCAAACGCGCCAAACTGGTGGGCGTTATCAGCGGTACACCCGCCAAAATCACTGCCTGGCAGGCCAAGTACAATATTCCGGAAAAGAACTGCTACAATTACGAGAACTTTGACCGCATCAAAGACAATCCTGATATAGATGCCGTGTATGTAATCACTCCGAACGCCCTGCATCACGATCAGGTGATCCGTGTGGCCAAAGCGGGTAAGCACGTAATATGCGAGAAGCCTATGGCTGTGAACGCCAGGGAAGGCCAGGAAATGGTAGATGCCTGCAGGCACAATAAAGTGAAATTACTGGTGGGCTATCGCATGCACTTCGAGCCCAAAACACTGGAAGTGATCCGCATGCGTAAAAATGGCGAGTTCGGAAAAGTATTATTCTTCCAGGGACAATGTGGTTTCAGGATCGGCGATCCTACTCAATGGCGCCTGAACAGGCAGCTGGCAGGCGGCGGCGCAATGATGGATATCGGCATCTATGCAATTAACGGCTCCCGCTATATGGTAGGCGAAGATCCCATCTGGGTAACGGCGCAGGAAACCAAAACTGACAAGGTAAAGTTTAAGGAAGGAGTAGATGAGACCATCCAGTTCCAGCTGGGCTTCCCCAGCGGTGCAGTAGCTTCCTGCCTTTCCACCTATAACATGAATAACCTGGACCGTTTCTTCCTCAACGGAGAGAAAGGCTTTGCGGAAATGCAGCCTTCTACCGGTTACGGGCCTATTAAAGGCCGCACTCACAAAGGAGAATTAACGCAACCCCACATGACCCACCAAACCGTACAGATGGATGAAATGGCAGGCATCATCCTCGAAGGAAAACAACCCATTGTACCGGTTGACGGAGAAGAAGGTGTAAAAGACCTGAAGATCATTGATGCCATCTATGCTGCTTGTAAAACAGGCAGAAAACAAGAATTGAAATTAGCGTAGCAAAACAATACTTATGAAGAAAGGGGCTTCACCGGCATTGGTGAAGCCCTTTTCTTATTGAACGGCTGTAGCAGTTGGCCCGCTTTTGGTACCTCAGCTGCAGATAGTTTAATATGGTATGAAACGATTTACGCCAAAAGCGTTCTGGACAGTATTGAAGCAAACCTTTAAAGGATTCGGTAAAGACAATGTGCCCAAACTGAGCGCTGCCCTGGCTTATTACACGATCTTCTCTCTGGGGCCCATGATGATCGTCATCCTTTTCCTGGCTGATATCTTCTGGGGCAGGGAGGCTATCCAGGGGCGGCTTTACTCCCAGATACAGGACCTCGTAGGCGGCAAGGCTGCTATCCAGATACAGGAGGTGATCAAAAACGCTTCTATTGACAGCAGTAATACTGTTACCACCGTAGTAGGGTTTGTTACACTGTTCATCGGCGCTACCACTGTTTTCTCCGAAATACAGGAATCCATTAACATCATCTGGAAACTAAAGGTGAAACCCAAACAGGGCTTCCTCAAATTCCTGATCAGCCGGCTGCTATCCTTCTCGCTGGTGGTGGGCCTGGCTTTCCTACTGCTGGTATCCCTGCTGATCAACGCCCTGATGGAAGGGTTTATGGACCGGCTCAAACAGCTGTTCCCGGATGTGACCATATCCTTATTTTATGTGCTCAACCTGGGGCTGACCTTTCTGATCATCTGGTTCCTGTTTGCCATTATCTTCAAAGTACTGCCGGATGCCAGGATCCGCTGGAAAGACGTAATGGCCGGCGCACTCTTCACTGCGCTGCTGTTTATGGCGGGCAAATTTCTCATCACCTTCTACATTGGCCGCAGCGATGTTGGCAGCGCTTACGGCACAGCTGGTTCGCTGGTGGTGCTGCTCTTGTGGATCTTCTTCTCTTCTGTCGTCCTTTATTCGGGAGCAGAATTCACCAAATGTTATGCAATCATGTTCAGTTCCGAAATAAAGCCCAATGACTATGCAGTTGCTGTTCAGCCGGTGCAGCTGGAAAGCAGCAATACCACTTTACAGGAAAATGAAAAAGCAGCTGAAATACAGTCAACTGGCAAGGACCCACATTCCTCAATAAAAACGTGAAAGGGCAAAGTAATTTTGCCCTTTCACGTTTAATAAGCTCTTTGGTGCTTTAATGACCGGCGCTTTAGCAAACCCAGTACGTAGGACCACAGGAAATGAACTGTGTGGTAGGCAGCGTACGGTTTCCCAATACGGGTTGATTGCTTTTGTTCAGCTTTGAGATCTTGATCTTCGTAAGTTGCAGTTTCTGCGAGGTTTTCTTTTTCATAAAAGGATCGGGTTTAAAGATTAACAAAGCCTAATTTAAGTCAAAAGCCCCGGGAAAGTAATCCTGTAAAAAGGGGGTTTTATGCTCCCCTTACCAGATCATCCAATGCCTCCAGCAATCGCGCAATATCATCTGCATTAATGAACAGGTGTGGCGCAAAACGCACGGCGCTGCCGCGTTGGCTCACAAAGATGTTCCTATCCCTTAATTCAGTAACAAGCCGGCCTTTATAATGCGCGGGGATGGCTGCGCCGAACATATGCGGACAACGTTGTGCCGCCGGCGGTAGCTGAAAACCCAGCATTTCAAGATGCGAAGCGATCTTTTCATTTATCACGGTCAGCGATGCGGCAACAGACGGTACGGTCCAGCTGCGCAGCTGCTCCAGCGCTGCTATGACCCCGGGCAGGATGGTAGGCCGGCACGTTTCTCCAACATCAAAACGGCGTGCGCCCGGCATGTAATTGTCAGAATATCTTACCAGCGAGGTAAAATCTGCTGCGTTTTCTCTTGCCTGCCAGGACTCTTCCAGCGGCCGCGCATCCCTCCATTGTTCCGCTACATACATCAGCCCGAAACCGTAGGGAGACAGCAGCCATTTATATCCTGCAGCAACCAGGAAATCAGGCTGCACTTCTTCTATGGAAAACGGCATGGCCCCCAGTGCCTGCGTAGCATCTGCCACTAAGATGGTGCCGCTGGCATTGCATGCCCGCCTCACTGTGGCCAGGTTGATAAAAGCGCCGTTGGTCCAGTGGCAGGGTGATAAGGAGGCTACTTTAATGCGGCGATCGATGCGCTCCAGTATCGCCCTGGTCCAGTCTCCATCATCGGGCACCGGCACCGTTACGATCTGTACGCCTTTTTCCTGTGCAATCCGCCTCCAGGGCAGTACATTACTGGGAAATTCTTCTTCCATTACCAGGATGCCATCACCGGCCTGCAGCTGTGGTTCTATTGCACGGGCGGCAGTGCTTAGTCCGTAACTGGCGGCTGGTATCACCGCATATCCGTCTGCAGATCCTCCCAGCACTTCGGAAGCCAGACGCCGGACTGTTTCTGCGTCCGTGAAATAGTCTGCGGGCATGATCTCCCAGGGATGTTTCTTTACGTTAATACCGGATGCCAGACGGCGGGTGGTCTCGTTCAGCTGAGGAGTGTTATAGGCACAATTAAAATAAGCAATATCAGGCGGTATGTCAAATAAATGCCGCTGCGATGATAGTACAGTCATTTACTAAATTTAGATGATTTTTTAGGTATACTTGCATCATAATCCTGGTAATTATGATCGAAGAAACTGATGTGAGAATTGGCAATATGGTATGGTACTACGATTATAATATGATCGAGACCGTGTTCAGGGTTGAAGGAATACTGGAAGGGCACGTGTACAACTCAGGCTTGCCCAGGAGCAAACTTCCCCTTTCAAAAGTGCACCCGGTTACGCTGGAAGTAGACCATCTGCTGCAATTCGGTTTCCTGGCAGGAGAAAAAGAATACGGAGAAGACGTACATACTTACTCCTACAAATACAACCATAACAGCAGCATTTATATACGTGAAACCGGGGAGGCTTTTCAACCGCTCGCCTCCTCTCCCGCCGGACTTGTTCCGTATGGGCGCCCACTGGTGCATTTGCACCAGCTGCAAAACCTGTTCTACGACCTCACCCGTGAGGATGTATTTATACAATAACCATCAATGCCATCCACGTATGAACTATCCGTTGCTGATGCTTAAAAGACACAAAGCAGGGAGGCTGATGCTGACCGCTATCCTCCTTTGCTTTGCATTATCTGCCGGAGCGCAGACGAAGCGCTACCTGTATGTGGCCACACCGGGCATCCGCGACTATCTCGGGTTCGGCGGCCACGGTCTTCTTGTGTTTGATATGGATGATCATCATCGCTTTGTAAAAAGAATCAGCACACAAGGCCTGCATCCTAATGGCAAACCTTCCAATGTGAAAGGCATTGCCGTAAGTATTCCGCTGAACAGCATCTATATCAGCACCCTGGAATCGCTGCAGCGTATTGACCTCACTACAGAGAAAGTTGTATGGGAGCAACCTTTTGAAGGCGGTTGCGACCGGATGGCCATTTCGCCGGACGGTCTCACCATGTACCTGCCTTCGCTGGAAAAAGGCTTCTGGAACGTGGTGGACTGCAAGACCGGTGACATCATCAAAAAAATAGACGTCTATAAACGGGCTCACAACACTATCTACAGCCACACCGGCAAACTGGTATACCTAGATGATATTGCCAGTCCCTGGCTTTATATAGCAGATGCAAAGACCCATACCATCAGTGGCAAGGTAGGCGCCTTTGCAAACAATGTGCGGCCCTTTACGGTCAATGGCAAAGAAACACTGGTATATGTAACAGTTGACAGCCTCCTTGGTTTTGAGGTGGGCGATCTGAAACAGGGCAACAAACTGGCCCATATAGAAGTACAAGGCTGGGAAGCGGGGCCGGTAAGGCGGCATGGCAACCCAAGCCATGGTATTGGCCTAACGCCCGATGAAAAAGAGCTTTGGCTTTGCGACGGGCATAACATGCGCATACATGTGTTCAGCGCAACACCTCCTTACCAGCAACTCACCACCATCCCCGTACAGGATATGCCGGGATGGATCCTCTTCAGCCTGGATGGCAGATATGCTTACCCTTCCAGCGGAGAGGTGATCGATGTAAAAAGCCGTAAAATCCTGCTCACTCTACAGGATGAATCCAATAACAGCGTGGCCAGTGAGAAAATGGTGGAAGTGCAGTTCAATGGGAACAAAGCCATACGCGCCGGTAACCAGTTTGGTATTGGCAGGGTCGAGTAATAAAAAACTCCCAACGCCGGTTCATCTGCCGGCGTTGGGAGTTTACTTTATAACTTAATAAACGTTTGTTATCCTTCCGTCTCCTGCTTTGCCTTCAGCTCATACTCTTTCGGCGGTTCTGCCTGCAGTAAATGGCGTACAAAATAATCCCAGCGCCGCCGCATCATGTACGGCTTGAATTTTGAAAAGCTGTGTCTTGCAGATGGGAAAATCACCAGGTCATAATCTTTATTCGCATTTTCAAGCGCTTCCACTACCAGCCAGGTATTATAGGGAGGTACATTATCGTCCATCAACCCATGCGCCAGCATCAGTTTTCCTTTCAGGTTTTTTGCATACAGCTGGTTAGCCTGTGCGGCATAATCAGATGCGCCGGCCAGGCCATTGTAACGTTCTCCCCAATCATCTTCATAATTGCGGTTGTCATGGTTGCCTGATTCGGAGATCCCTACTTTAAAGAAATCCGGGTAACGGAACATCGCCGCCGCGGTAGCAAAGCCCCCGCCAGAGTGGCCCCAGATGCCGATGCGTGTAGTGTCCATATAGCTGTATTGCTGTGCAAGCTGACGAATACCGGCGATCTGGTCGGGCAGTGTATTTTCAGCCATATTGCCATAGCTCATATCATGGAAGCTTTTGGATCGCAGCGGGTTGCTCGTGCCTTCTATCAACACCACCACAAACCCTAATTCAGCCAGGGCCTGGTGATCCAGCCTGGAAGGGGCAAAAGACCAGGCGCTGCTGCTACTGCCTATGCTGCCTCCCTGCGGGCCGGGATAGATATAATCTATAATGGGATATTTTTTCTTCGGATCAAGATCTTTGGGAGTGAACAGCAAACCATAAATGTCGGTTTTGCCGTCATGTGCTTTTACAGAAAATGTTTTAGGCGCCTGCCATCCACTGGCAACCAGTTTTGAAATATCGGCCTTTTCCAGGTTCACGGCTATCTTCCCGTCCATTTTACGCAGCACCGTCACCGGCGGAACATCCGGTTGGGAATAGATGTCAATGAAGTGATCGTTGAAGGGCGACAGGAGCACCTGGTGGTTACCCGTTTCAGGCGTCAGGTCTATCAGCCCTTTTCCGTCAAACTGTATTTTACAGAGATGCCTGAAGTAGGGATTGCCGGATTCACGGCCGGTAGTCATGAAGTACAACGTACGGCTCTTCTCGTCTACATGCAGCAGGCTGGTTACCACCCATTCTCCACTGGTGATCTGGTTCTTAAGCTTTCCGGTAGTGGCGTCATAGAGGTAGAGATGCCCCCAGTTGTCGCGTTCAGAATACCAGATGATCTCATTGGAATTTTTCAGGTAACGCCAGTTGATTGCGCCCTGGCCGGATTCATATTGTGTGGCCACGGTTTCTTCCAGCACCTCGCGTACTGCGCCGGTTGCAGCATCTGCGATGCGCAGCTTTTCCTGCTTATGATCGCGGGAGGTAGAAACAAATGCCAGCTGAGTATTATCATCACTCCAGTTTACATCGTCAAAAGATCCCGAACTGGAGACATCATCGCTCAGTGTTGCTCGATGCGGGTCAGGCGGCGCCTGTATATTTATCACCTTGCGCGCTTCCACATCGATGATCACCCGGTGGATCATCGCCACAGCGGAATCTCCGGGAAGGGGGTATTTCCAGGCCTGCAATGCGGGACTGCCCACATTGGTGGTCACCAGGTACATATCTTTCACATGGCGCTGGTCCTGTTTGAAAGTAGCGATCTTTCTGGAATCGGGCGACCAGCTTAACACTGGTTTGTTGCTATGGCTCCATCCGGCATTATCGGTGGAATAGCCAAAATCTTTGATACCATCTGTGGTGAGCTGTATTAACTCGCCGGTTGCCGTTTCGCGCACCCACAGGTTATCCGCTTTCAGGAAAGCAGCATATTGGCCGTTGGGAGAGATCACTTCTGTAACCTCTTTGGCAGGGTCTCTTCTGGCACTTAACCGGGTAGTATGGTTCGGGAGCGCGGTAGTGCTGTTGTCTGCAACGCATACATAGCTGCCCAACTCACATTTCCAGCGTTGACCGGCTACGGTGAATAGAATGGCCTTTCCGTCGGCCGTGTAATTGAAAGTCGTGAAGGGCAGGGCGTGAGCGCTGTAGTATTTGCCGCTTGCCATTGACAGGGCAGCTGCCAGCTTTTGCTGGTCAAAGGCCGCAGACCGGCTTCCTTTGGCCGGATTTACCAGAATGAACTCGCTTCCTTTGGCGCTTACTACACGATACCAGACACGCTTGTCTGGTAACCAGTTCATCCGGGTCCAGGTATTGTGTACCAGCGGATCGGTTTTGTAGTCTAACATGCGCTCGGCGCGTTCATAATCTTTTACAGATAAAGCAGTTTGCCCCTGAACGGTGGCGATAGTTGTAACAGTCAGCAATGCTGAAGCCAGCAGGTATTTCCCCATTATTGTTATAAAAAATTATTATACGTTATTTATCGGCGGGTGAATATACAGGAAATTGTGAGACCTGCATTGGTTTTTGGACGAATGGCGGCTTTAATATAATCTTCCCCCTACCGGCACCCCTCTTTCCGGCTTTATCAGCACTACTTTGTCATGCTGGTCGGGCACACCCAGGGTCAGCACCTCAGATATAAAAGGCCCTATCTGCCGGGGTGGGAAGTTCACCACGCAGAGTACCAGTACCCCTACGAGATCTTCTTTCATATAATTCTCTGTGATCTGGGCGGATGATCTTTTGATACCGATCTCGTCTCCCAGGTCAATTGTCAGCTTATAGGCAGGTTTTTTTGCCTGCGGGAAATCGTCTACGGCCAGTATTTTGCCTACACGTATATCCAGTTCGTTGAAGTCATCAATGGTTGCCATGCGGTCGGTTGATTTCCGGCAAAAATATTAATTACATTAATTTCCAGCCATCCTTTTGCTCATAAACTCCAATGCCCCTTCATCCTCCAGTCTTCCCATTTTCGGCTCCTTTCCGAGCAGCATAATCCTCTTATCTCCTTTTTTGTACACCTCCCATACCGGCAGCCCTTTCCAGTTAGGATTGCCCGTTCGTGCAAAGTTGGCCCAATAGGAAGACATGATCTCCGCCAGCGAGCGATCCTCTTCTTTCCAGGGCCTGTTTACAAATTGCAGATTGTTGAAGGCATAGGGCACTTCTGCAGTATGAAAGGCACCATATTTCGTATACGCTCCGGTAGCGGGCGGGCGGTGTATAAACCGGTAAACATAGGTCTTCCCTCCAAATTCGCTCTGCACGTTGGCCCATGTATAGTTCTGAACACCAAAGATAATATCCCGGGCCAGCTTTAATTGCGACACGGCAGCCTGCGTATCATTGCCGGCGGGGTAATATTGCAGAAAAGAAGAAAGATCTGGACCGTATTTGCCTGCTGCTTCCTGCTGAAAATCCTGTGCCTTCCTGATCGGCCCCAGTGTCAGCCCTTCCTCTTCATTCCACCCTGTAAGCAGGTCTACTTTATTTGCTTTACCTTCTTTGAAAATATTGGGAATTGCGTCCGGTAATACGTATCCGTCAATGATAGGCGCCATATGATCGGGTTTAAGCTTCATCAGCTCTTCTACCGGCAAGGCTCGCAGATCATTAATCGCTGTAAGACCAAGGCTGCGCATCACTTTTATACCTTCTGCTTCTGCCTTCTGCAGGCCCACGGTCCGGTTAATGAACCCAGCGCCACTTTCCGCAATGGCACGGTGAAACAATCCTTTTGCCAGCGGTGAGGCCACCAGGCAGTTCACGCTCATGGAGCCGGCAGATTGTCCGGCAATCGTTACATTTTTAGGATCTCCGCCAAATGCGGCAATATTGTGCTGCACCCATTTCAATGCAGCTATCTGGTCCATGAGGCCATAGTTGCCAGAAGCACGGCGGCCGGATTGCGTGGTAAGTTGCGGATGCGCAAAGAAACCGAATATCCCTACCCGGTAGTTGATACTTACAAATACAACGCCCTTCTTTGCCATCGCCTCCCCGTCATAAATAGGCACCGCACTGCCACCGCTTACAAAACCGCCACCGTATATCCATACCAGTACGGGTCGTTTTTCCTGCGATGTCCGCGCTCCTGTCCATACATTCAGGTACAGGCAATCTTCGCTGATCGGCTCCCCGGGGATGAGGAATTCGGAAGACCACATACTAAATGGCGCCGGTTTGCGCTGCATGGGACTGGGCCCGAAAGTCTCACACTTTCTCACGCCGCTCCATGGCTTCACCGGGCCTGGCGCCCGCCAGCGCAGGTCGCCCACCGGTGGCGCGGCAAAGGGAATACCTTTAAAAATATACACATCGTCTGTTGCGTTGAATGTACCGGATATATAACCGCCCTCTACCTTTACCCTTGATAAGGTGCCGGCGGCATTATGGATAGCGCGTAACTGAATTCCGAGTATAGAGATGGCGACTATGAATAATAAAGCAAAAAGCCAGGTGAATGGCTTGTTCTGAATGGTCATAACGCGGTTTCTTTATTCGCGGTAAATTAATACATTATTTTTTAAACCTCAGCCTGGTTCAGCTCCGTCAATATCATATCTGTCAGCTCAAAGCGCGGAAAATCGCCGGTATTGCTGAGCAGTATCACTACATTACCCTTATCTGCCTGGCCTTGCAAACATCGAATAGAAGCCAAGGTCTGTACCGGGATGATAATGGACCACATGCAAAGCTTTCGACACTTTGAACATGCCCTGGTCTGTCATCCACCCATATCCATAAAATACGTGCCAGTCTGTATAAGCGGTCCGTGGCTGGAACATTTCTGCCATTTACGCCTGATCAAGCAGGACATTAGTGGATAGCGCCTCGTTCCACCGCTGCAGGTCTGCGGCAGTAGAGATAAGGCCGCCCGCTCCCAGGGTATTGCTGATATGGTAGAAAGGTTCAGCGCTATCGTACATAAGCTGGGATATCCTTGTATGCTACAATGCCTTTGATCATAAAACGATGATCGCGCAGGCCATGTTTATTGAAAATCTGGTTGCCGGAAATTTCCTTTACCACATCATAGTCAAACAAGTTGGATGGCTTTAACCCAAGGTCCAATCCATGTGAAGCCTGTTCATCTTTAACCGATCTCACGCGCTGCAGGTATAGATTGGCGTTGCCTTCATCTGTATAACCACCACTGCAGATGTCAAATACCGCTTCTGATAGCTGCATGTAATCCTGATCCCTGTTGGTGACGTTCCGGTAGAAGCCCCTTACCTGGTACGGCTGACCGATATAATTGCCGGGAATCTTCCGGATCGCGGCTTTGATCAGCTTTACAGGGGCTTTGACAGCGATCATCACTTCTTTCAGCGCCACAGTCTGTGCGTGGCTGATCAGAGGAAACGGGCAAGCACCCGGAAGTAAGGGTAAATATTTAAACAGCATGTTAAGGTATTGAGGGTTGAAACTCCGCCTTAAATTTACCCATCAATTTCATATACCTTCCCTGGTACTGCATCCTGTATGTTAAAGAATGTATAATATTAAAATGCCAAAGGCCGCCGTCTTTAACAGCAGCCCCTGGCATCACGTAAGCTTCCTTTTGCGGTTAGTTCACCACATCCAGTATCCGGAAGCGTTTTAAGCCGGCGGGTACCTGCCACAGCACTTCCTCCCCCTTTCTGAAGCCTATGAGGGCGGTGCCCATCGGACTCAGGATGGATACTTTCTTTTGACCCATGTCTGCCTGTTCAGGCATCACAATTGTAAATTCCATTACTCGCTGCGTTTCCTGGTTCAGTACCGTGACCTTTGAGTTCAGTCGTACGGTGAACGGCGGCAATGCATCTTTATTCACGACAATAGCCCGGCTCAGTTCATGTCCCAACGACATTTCCTCCAGCTTGTCCGCCCTTCTTTCGATTAATGGCTTAAGCATTTCATAGTCTTCCCGGGTGATCACCACCGGGTTCAGTTCTTTTGTTTTCATATCTGATAATTTTTACGTGACAGTATAGTTCACTGCTTCTTCCAGAGCAGTGCAATCAATGAGGCCAGCAACAGCGTGGCGGTCACCGGCAATAACCGGTACCCTGTTCCGCCTGTGATCAGCCCGGCCCTCAGCACAATTGCATTGAGCAGTATACTCAGACAGACCATCACACTGCCGGCCGAACCCTTATACGGATTTGGCAACATAGTACGATGCTTAAAAGTTGATAGATTGCTTGTAATGTATAGGGGGGAAATACCCACCCCTGGATTTAGGCGGCAATGGCTCCAAACGCCTTAAATGTGGAGAAATAATATAGCTTGCGGCAAAAAGGATAAAACTCTGTAAAAGAGCAGATATAGCAGTTCCTTACACCGGCTATAAAATACCGGATAAGGGCCGTGGAAGGCTTCATTGTATGTAGTGTAACTACCATATAGGTAAATGTACGAAAAATAATTTATATCCAGGCGTCTTCCCTGCCCGGCAGCGCTGGATCCAATCACCTGAATATAAAAAATTTATTTACCTTAGTTATTACCGGGAGTGCTATCAATGTTAAGTAATGCGCCAATTAACTCCAACCCCAATGTTTATTATGGAACCACAACAAACCACCACCCCGGATAATACATTTTATCTCGGTCTCTGCATGGCCGGCGCAGTATCCGCCGGAGCCTACACCGCCGGTGTAATGGACTACCTGATAGAAGCCCTGCAGCAATGGCAGGACAGAAAAGACAGGAACGAGCCCGGCACCCCGTCACACAACGTAGTGATCCCCGTTATAGGCGGCGCCTCTGCCGGAGGTATGACCGCCATCATCACCGTAGCGGCCCTGTCCAATGGCATCAAACCGGTGTACCCGGGTACGGATATTATGGCGGAACATCCGGAGAACAAGCTCTATCACTCATGGGTAGACCTTACAGACCGGGACATGTTCCCACACCTGCTTAATTCGGATGATATTAACGGCAATGGCATCGTTTCCCTCCTCAATTCCTCCTTCATTGACCAGGTGGCCGACAAAGCCTTAAAAACAGACCAGCAGGGGGCCCAACGTCCCGCTTTCATTGACCCCGAACTGAAAGTATTTACCACCCTTACCAACCTCGAAGGGTTTGGCTATAACATCGGTTTCAGTACCAATACACCTGCTGACAAGTACTACATGTGTATTCATAACGATTATGCATGCTTTAAACTAAATGGGGTGGATAAACCGGAAAACGGATGGATCCACCTGGACTTTAAACAGAACATCAATACAGATATTGCCAGGGATGCGGCGATGGCTACGGGGGCCTTCCCGGTCGGGCTGCAGTCCCGAAAAATAAAGCGCACCGCTTTGAACGTCAATAACATTCCCTGGTGTATGAACATCACTACCCCCTTCCCTATCACAAAAGAGCCATGGGAAACACTGAATGTAGACGGCGGCATTATCAACAATGAGCCTTTTGAAAAGGTGAGGGATATACTGAAGGAAAAAACCGGGCAGCACGAATATGCCGACTACCAGGACCCTGATAAGGCCCAAAGCATTATTGTGATGATAGATCCCTTTCCCAGTAGCAAACCCAGGGAATTTACGCCGGATACCGGTCTGTTTAAAGTGATGGGCGCCACCTTCAGCGCCATGCTGTCCCAGATGCGCGCCAAACCCCAGGTGCTGCATGAAGCCATGGATCCGAGGAAGTTTGGCCAGCTGCTGATCGCCCCTTCCCGCAGAAGAACCGCTCCTGATGGCACTACAGAAGATATTGCTGGTGATATGGCCATTGCCTGCGGCGCCCTGGGCGGCTTCAGTGGCTTCCTGGATAAATCTTTCAGGGTACATGACTATTTCCTGGGCAGGTTCAATTGTGAGATCTTCCTGCGTAATTATTTCACCGTCCCGGCAAGCGCTCTGGAAAACAACCTCATTTTCAGGAACGGTTATGCGGGTATGGATCTGACTCCGTTCAAAGCAAAGGACGGCGCGATCCAGATCATCCCCATCTTTACCCCTCCCACAAATGACTTTCCCGTCCCTACCTTTTCCAACGGCAGTAACTGGCCGGTGCTGAAAGAAGCGGATATTGAACGTTTCAAACCGATGATAAAACAGCGGGTACAGGCCCTGGTGATCAAAGCTGTCAACATCTCCGGGTTTAATAAATTTCTGCTGTGGATCGGTACCAAGGTAGTCCTGAACAGGACCATTTCAAACTTTGTGCTTAAAACAATTAAAGCGTCGTTAAGAGATCATCAGCTATTGAACAGGTAAATACAGATTTTTAGGATTTCCCTTTTTTTAGCCCCGGAAATTCCCTAAAATTGGGTTAGATGCCTGTAATAATAACAGACCACGATCTACTGAAAAAATTAAAGGAAGGAGATGAACCTGCTTTCCGTGAGCTATACGCCCGGCATAGCAGGCGCGTGCTGGCTTTTGCCTATCACATGACGCATTCTGCCATTGATGCGGAAGACATCCTTCAGGAAACCTTCCTGCGCTTGTGGACGGGCAGGTGTGAGCTGCCGGAGATCACTCATGTGGGTAACTACATTTTTATTATCGCCCGTAACAAAACCCTGGACCACCTGCGCAAGGTATCCCTCCAGCAAAGGCTGATTGACCAGGTCTGGGCCAACATCTCCGAGATCTCCAACGACCTGGAGCTGCAGCTGGACGCCAGGGAAAGTAAAGCCCTTATCCAGCAGGCGCTTACCCAGCTGTCTCCCCAGAAACAGGCTATCTTTCAGCTGAGCCGCCAGCAGGGGCTCAGCCATGAGGAGATCGGCCGGCAACTAAGGCTGTCCAAAAGCCGTGTCAAGAACCTGCTGGTAGAAACCCTGAAACATATCCGGCATTATCTGTCGCAGCACTCCCTCCTGCTTGCCCTGCTGTTCCAGCTGACAATACACAAATAAAAATATTTCCATTTTTCGCGGTCCTATCTTTATTTCCATTCGTCTTTATTTATACAAGCAATGCCATGATGCCACAAGATACTTCCAGGATAAGATACCTTTTGCAACGCTACACCAGCAGCACCTGCACCCGGCAGGAGCTGGAAGAATTGTTTGCATACATCGCAGAAACGCCGGATGAAAGCACCCTCCACGAATTTATGGAAGACTTCTACCGTGATCTCCCGTCCACAGAAGTGCTCCCCGAAGTAGACCATGATAGTGTATACCGGAACATTGTTTCCCCGGCACCATTGCAACGTAAACGCGTCTTCCCTCTGCGTTATGCAGCGGCTGCAGCGGTATTAGTGGCTGTTGCCACATTTGTATTGCTCTGGCTACGGCCTGACGCCAGTCCTGAAACGGCAATACCGATGGCGCAACAGGCGGGTCCTGTTATAACGCCCGGTACTAATAAGGCGTTGTTAACACTGGCCGATGGCACCACCATCACGCTGGACAGTGCAGGGCAGCAGGTAATCAATGCCGGTAATACCAGTATCTCCCGCCGAAACGGGCAACTGGTGTACAACGAAGGCAAGACCGACGGTCATGTGCACTATCATACTTTGAGCACCCCACGGGGCGGGCAGTTCAGGCTTACCCTGCCCGATGGCACCAAAGTATGGCTGAATTCTGCCTCCTCTCTCCGCTATCCTACTGTCTTTAGTGACAAAGACAGAAGCGTGGAGCTGCAGGGGCAGGGTTATTTTGAGGTTGCGCAAAACGCGGCACAGCCCTTTAAAGTGAAGGTCAATACCATGGAAGTACAGGTGCTGGGCACCGGCTTCGATATTATGGCCTATGGTGATGAAGCTTCCGTAAATACTACGCTGGTAGAAGGAGCGGTGCAGGTAAAGGCAGGCGGCAATACCCGTTTACTGAAACCCGGACAGCAGGGCGTTCTGAGCACGGATCAGCACACACTAACCGTGCAGGAGGCGGATATCCAGAAGATCATCGCCTGGAAGAACGGTTTGTTCGTGTTCAACAACATGACGCTTACGGCCATTCTCCGGGAAGTGGCCCGCTGGTATGATGTGGATATTGTTTATACTGTGACGCCCAGCAATGAACTGTATGGTGGCGGAATCTCCCGCAGCCTGCAGCTTTCCGGTGTGCTGAACCTGCTGGAAGCCAACGGATTTAATCATTTTAAGATAGAAGGAAGAAAAGTTTTAGTACTGCCTTAAGAGGGGGATAGTCCATAGCAGATAGCGTGTAACACACAACACGTTATATTAAGATAATGACATGGGCCATCGACCATGGACTTAATCAATCGATCAACCAAAAAAAATACCGGGCCCGACTGCCATCGGAACCCGGCGAATGTCTGGCAACAGAATAAATCGCTGAGATCAATCACTTACCAAACATCACAAAAGTATGCAATTCATTTGTCATGCATTGGCCCGCTATTGGCGCGGGCCGTCAACCAAAATTTACCGCGTCCTTACAGACCGGGACCTTAAAAGAAAGATCCTTATGCAGATCAAAGGAACCGCATTCCTCCTCCTGATCTCCTGCCTGCAGGTGAGTGCAGCGGCCTACTCGCAGCGGGTAACCTTGTCCGTTAAACAGATGCCACTGCAGAAAGTGTTCGCGGAGATCATCACACAAACCGGCGTGTCTATCGTGTACTCCGAAAAAGTACTGGCCGGCGCCCGGCCTGTTTCCATCAAAGTGAAAGATGCTACCGTACAGGAAGTACTTGAACAATGCCTCAAACAGCAACAGCTCACCTACTCGCTGGAAGGCAGCAGCTTCGTGATCAGGCGCATTCCAACAACCAACGCGCCCCCACAGCATTTTGCCGATACCCTCATTACCGTTACCGGTACCGTAACAGGCGCCGGTAATATCCCGCTGCCCGGCGCTACCGTAATGGTAAAAAATACTGCCAGGGGTACGCAAACCAATGAACAAGGCCAGTTCCAGCTCAAAGATGTCCCTGCCGGCGGTACCCTGGTGATCAGTAATATCGGCTATGTAACCAGTGAAACGCCGATACCAGCTGGTAAAGTGGCCTTCATTACCCTCCAGGAAGATACCCGCAACTTTAATGAGATAGTAGTAGTGGGTTACAGTGATAAAAAGAAGGCAGCGCTCACCAGCGCCGTCAGCGTTGTTTCTTCGGAAAAGCTGAAAGACGTGACCACCAACGATGTGGGCTCCATGCTCCAGGGCAAGGTAGCCGGCCTGCAGGTGATCAACAGCTCCGGCGTACCAGGCAGCCAGGCAGAGATACGCCTCAGGGGCGTTTCTTCTGTGAACGCTTCCCAAACACCGCTATACGTGGTAGATGGCATTATCGGCGGCAATTTTGACCCGAATGATGTTGAGAACATCACCGTACTGAAAGATGCCGGCGCCACCGCCATGTATGGCTCGCAGGCCAATGCAGGCGTGATCATTGTCACTACCAAGAGGGGCCGCGGTGGTAAAACCCGCTTCGAAACAAAGATCACTACCGGCTTCCGTAAACCAGACTACGGGAAGATGACCATGATGAACGGCAGCCAGCTATACGAACGCCACAAAGAGTTCTACCGCGACTACATCCCCGGAGGTAATGACAACTCCTACAAGATTGACCTGCTGAAATTTTATGATGAACGTCCCCGCGAACTACGTAACCAAAACTACAACTGGCTTACTACCATGTTCCGCACCGCACCTATGCAGAACATCTTCCTGTCTGCGAGCGGCGGCAATGAAAAGACGGAATACTATACCAGCATTTCCTATTATCACGAAAAAGGCACTTTTCTTAATACCAGTTTTCAGCGTGTGAACCTTCGCGCCAATGCCACGCATCACTTCACCAAAAGCGTAAGCGTGACCAATAATATCAACATCAGCGCCGCCACGGGTAAAAGCTTCAACTACGAAGACGTTTTCTACGCATACCTGAACATGCCCTGGGATAATCCGTATGACGCCAACGGCCAGCCGGTATATGTAGACGGCAATACCACCGCCAAATGGTGGTCAAGGGATAAGACCAACCCCATACATACCATCCAGAACTCCAACCATCCCTACAAAAGCTTTAATGCCAATTATGACCTGAACCTGAATGTACAGATCACCGACTGGCTTTCGTTTTCAAGCAACAACCGCGGCGCGGTGAACTACAACAAAGCAAAGGACTACTACTCTCCCGTGGTAGCCGGACTATACAACAATACCGGCTTCCTCAATGAGCTCGGCACTCTGAACTATGGCATTATCTCCAACGACCTGCTGAAATTCAATTTCCGTTTTGGAGATCACAGCCTCAATGGCCTGGCAGGTATTGCCATAGAGAACAGCAAAACAGAAGTGGTAGGCGCCTCCGGTAAAGGACTGCCGGAAGGACTGAAAGTGCTGAATGTAGTATCCAATACCCAGCTGGTAAATGGCTATGACGACCAGGCCATCCTGCAGTCACTCATCTCCCAGGTAAGCTATGGTTACAAGGAGAAGTACTTCCTTACCGGTTCTTACCGCGTAGATGGTTCCACCAATTTTCCCCGCTCTAACCGCTATGGCTCCTTCCCTGCCATATCCGCTGCCTGGCTGATAAGCAATGAAGCTTTCCTGCAACAAAGCCGCCTAGTAGATAACCTGAAACTGCGTGTAAGTTATGGCGTTACCGGCACGCAGGATATCGGCTCTTCCCGCTACCTGGGCCTTTACGCACTTAACAGCCAATACAACGGCGGTACGGCAGCCGTACCGCTGCAGCTACCCAGTCCGGACCTTACCTGGGAAAGTAAACACCAGGTCAATGTGGGCGTAGACCTCGGCATCTTTAAACGCATCAACCTCACGGTAGACGCGTATAATAACACCACTAAAAACCTGCTGCTGCAGGTATCCCAGCCTCTCTCCATCGGCTTTGAACAGCGTTGGGAAAATGCAGGTGAAATTGTGAACAAGGGTATTGAGATAGCGGTAAGCAGCATCAATATCAAAACGCGGGATTTTGAATGGAATACCGATTTTAACATCAACTTCAATTCAAACAAGCTGCGAAAACTGCCCAGCGATATTATCCGCACACAGCCTACCTGGAGTATTTCGCAGATCTACCGTAACGATGGTAACCTGTATGAATTCTATATGCCCAGATGGCTGGGCGTAAATGCCGAAACCGGTGCGCCCCAGTGGGAAAAGGTAAACCGCGATGCAGATGGCAAGATCATCTCCCGCGAAGCCACCTCCGATTATTCCAGCGCCACCTACCAGGAAGTAGGTTCTGCCCTGCCAAAATTCCAGGGCGGCATCAACTCCCAGTGGAAGTACAAAAACCTTTCCCTGAGCGCGAACGCTTATTTCATTTCCGGTAACAAAGTGTTCAGCAATGCATTGCGCTTTGTAATGAACGACGGGATAGAACCCTACTACAACCAGATTGTACTGCCGGATGGTTACAGCACCTGGACAAAGCCCGGAGACAATGCCACAGAGCCTAGTCCGCAGAACGCCGCCAACGCCACAGAAACCTCCACCCGTTTCCTGAAAGACGGCAGCTTCTTCGCCATCCGCAATATCACGCTGGGCTATTCCCTGCCAAAGCTGTGGGTGAACCGCCTGCACCTGGATGATGTAACGATCTCGCTATCTGCCGATAATGTGCATACGTTCACGAAATTCCTGGGCCAGGACCCGTCTACCACAATTGCTACAGGCAGTTATATCATGCCGGGCGTGTCCGACTTCAAGTATCCCAATAACCGCCAGTACCTGTTAAATGTGAACCTCCGGTTCTGATAAAATTTACGATCATGCGTACAAGATACCTTCTCATCATACTTTGTTTACCGCTGCTGATGGCCGGCTGTCTGAAAGATGTAAATCCCAGCGATGCGTTGAACACCGGTCAGCTCACCGGCACCACACAGGGCTTACAGCAGGCATTGAACGGCGCCTATGCCCTTTTTAAGGATCACGTATCCTTCAATGGAACGGTAGACGGTAATAACATGTACCTGCGCCAGTATTTTCAGCTTAGTGATTTTGCTTCAGATGATATTGTCTGCGCGCAAACTACCACTGATCCGCTGTATTACAGCTTCTCGCTGGATCATACTGCTACCCAGACCAACAGCCGTTACTTCTGGTATATCTCCTACAAGATCATCAACGATGCCAATACCGTTATAGAATCTGCGGAGAAGATTGCCAATCCTGACGATAACGTGAAACAGTTGCTCGGAGAATGTTACTTCCTGCGCGCATTCTGCCATTTCAGCCTGATGCGCCTGTTTGCAAGACCATATACACAGGACGCCGGTGCAGACGGCATCCTGCTGCGTACTTCCACCAGCGATGAAGCATTAAAAGGAAGATCCACCGTTGCAGAGGTATATGCCTCCATAATAGCAGACGCACAGAAAGGCGCAGAATTGATGAACCGTCCACGTGGCGTGCAATTCGGTTCTAAGGAAGCCGCCTGGGCACTGTTATCAAGGGCCTACCTCTACAAAGGAGATAATGACAGCACTGCATTTTATGCAGATAAAGTGATCGCCTCCAACCGTTTCTCCCTGGAAACAGCGCAAACATTCCCGCAACTGTTCGCCAATGCCATGGCTGGTAAGGAAACCATTTTCTGCGTGGCGATGACTGCGGCGGACGATTACGGTAAAGCCGGGTCCATTGCCTCTATGCTGTATTCAGACGGCAACTCCGGCTGGGGAGAAGAATTTGCATCGCAGTCCCTGCGCGATACCATGTCTGAACATCCGGAAGATGTTCGCTGGTCCTATATAGTGCCGCTGAAAGACGGCAACGGGGTTATCCAGAAAAAGAACGGTATTGAAACCTATTATATTACCAAATTCTCCTTCCAGGGAGGCAGCCCTACACTCAGCTCTCCTATCCTTTTTCGCCTGGCAGAAATGTACCTGAACAAAGCGGAAGCGGCCGCCAAAAAAGGCAATACAGCCGAAGCGCTGGATAACGTTGATATAATCCGAAGCAACCGCGGTCTGCAAAATGCCTTGTACAACCGTACACTACCCGCCGGTAAAACCGCGCTGGATATTGTACTGAAGGAAAGGCGCATAGAACTGGCCTTTGAAGGGCACCGCAATTTTGACGTATACCGCAACAAACGCGACATGAACCGCACGTACTGGGGCTATCACCTGCCTGGCCTGAAAGAGTCTGATATTAACCTGTCTGCCACGCCCGCCGGTTATGCCAATATGATCGTTAAATGGGATGCCAACAGGATCATTTATTTTATACCGATCGATGAAGTGCAGACCAATACATTGTGCAGGCAGAATCCTTAATCACTAATCCGTATTATCATGAAGATCATCAGACATATATGCTATAGCCTGTTGCTGGCTGCTGTGGCAGGCGGATGTAAGAAAGACGAAACTACGCCCGCACCAGACGTCCTCTATACGGTAACGATAGAAGACAGGACCGTTACCTTTACAAATGAAACCAGTGGGGCGGTATCTTACAAATGGGATTTTGGCGACGGCGAAACCTCAACCGAAGAAAGCCCGGTGCACACCTATCCCGGTAAAGGCAAATACGTACCTACCCTCTACGCTACCAATAAAGACGGCGCAGTGGCCGAAGGCTCCACTGTGATCTTTATTGCCAAAACATCTCCTGTTAAGCTGAACGACAATTCTTTTGCAGATTGGGATGACGTTACACAATACGTAGTAACACCACCGGCCAACGATCCTTACTTCAAACAAATAAAGGTGGATTACGATGCGCAGTACGTGTATTTCTACATTGAAGGATCCACCCAAAAAGCCAACGGCGACATCTTCGATTTCTACCTGGATACAGACAATGACCCGGGCACCGGTTATACCACAGACGTTACAGGCGCCGGTTTCGACGTATTGCTGGAAGGCACCGTATTTGGCAACTGGCTGGATGCCTTTACACACAAAGGCGCTCAAAACGCTTTCGACTGGGACCTTAGCAGTGCTTCGGAGTTCTACGCCACCGGCTACAACGTAGAAAGCGGCGGCACTTTCAAATTTGAGATGCGCATCAGCCGGGGCAAGCTGAAAGGGCTTGCAGCAACAACTGCATTTAAATTTGCTATTTTCACTACAAAGAATGACTGGTCTGCCGGTCTTGGACGCGTTCCGTCTCCCGGCGGCGCTGCTATCCAGGTTAATTTTGAATAAACCCTATGGATCAATTAAAAGCCAATAACAGGCTGCTATCGCTCGATGTAATGCGCGGCGTTATCATGTTACTGCTCGCCGCTGAAAGCTGCCGTGTGTACGAATCATTACACGAGCTGGAAGGAGGCGTTCTGTTTAACAGCATTATCACGCAGTTCTTTCACCACCCCTGGCACGGCCTGCGCCTGTGGGACCTGGTACAACCCGCCTTCATGTTCATCGCGGGTACAGCGATGTACATTTCAGTAGCGCGTAAACGCGCCAAAGGCGTGTCTGAACGGGACAATTTCAGGCATATCGCCTGGCGTTGTCTGAAGCTCTTCCTCGCAGGCACCGGTTTACACTGCATTTATGCCGGCCGCCTGGTATGGGAGCTCTGGAACGTACTTACGCAACTATCCTTCACCTCATTGGTAGCTTATTTCCTGGTACGCCGATCGTTTGGTGTGCAAATTGCGGTGGCGCTGGCCATGGTGCTGCTTAGCGAAATACTGTACCACATGGTGCAGGTGCCCGGCTTCGACCAGCCCTTTACACAGGGGCATAATTTCGGCGCCTATGTAGATACCTTGCTTATGGACAAGATCAACGAAGGTGGCTGGGTGGCATTCAACTGTGTGCCCACTTCCGCACATACCATCCTGGGGGTTACAGCGGGCAAGCTGCTGATGCAGCCATGGTCCAATGCAGTTAAGATAAAGGCTTTGGCGGCAGCCGGCGGTATCGCTTTGCTGGTGGGCTATGGACTGGACCTTAGCGGCATTTCACCCATCATCAAAAGGATCTGCACCGCGGGCTTTGTGATCACTTCCCTGGGCTGGGTCACCCTCCTGCTGGCGGCGCTTTACTGGTGGATAGACATCAGGGACCACAAACGCTTTACCTGGATAGCGGTCGTGATAGGCATGAACTCCATTTTTATCTACCTGTTCTTCGAAACAGTAGGCGCACAATGGGTGAACGGAGCGGTGGGCATTTTTGTAAACGGTTTTACGGGATGGTTACAGGTACCCGCGGCCATTCAGGCCGTATTATCCGCCCTGGCGGTATGGGTACTGGAATGGTATCTCTGTTATTGGTTAAATCAGAAAAAGATATTCTTCAAATTATAATTGCATGAGAAGAAGAGAATTTTTACGGAACACGGCAGCGGCAGGGATAGGCTTCTCCCTGCTGCAAACGCCTGCTAAGCTGCTGGCAGCTGAGAAGAAAGCGAAGGTAAGATTAGGACTGATAGGCGTAGGCGCCCGCGGACTGGGACACCTGGAGCTGTGCCTGCGCCGAAGCGACGTGGAAGTGATCGCCATTGCTGATCCGGACACCGCTTATACCCTGCCCAAAGCCAGGAACTTAATCAGCAAAGCCTATGGTGCGAAGAAAGTAGCAGAGTACAGCAATGGGCCCGAAGATTTCCATAACCTGCTGAAACGCGACGATATTGATGCCGTGATCATCGCTACTCCATGGGAATGGCATACCATACAGGCAGTTGCCGCCATGAAAGCCGGCAAAACGCCGGCCGTGGAAGTATGCGGGGCATCAGACATACAAGAGTGCTGGGAACTGGTGAATACCAGCGAAGCCACCGGTGTTCCGGTGTTTGGTTTGGAAAATGTATGCTACCGCCGCGATGTAATGGCAGTGCTCAACATGGTACGGCAGGGCCTTTTCGGTGAGCTGATCCACCTGCAGGGCGGCTACCAGCATGACCTGCGCGAGGTAAAGTTCAACAACGGCAAACAATACTACGGCGGCGGTGTGGAGTTCGGGGAAAAGGCCCTATCAGAAGCGAAATGGCGCACCAATCATTCGGTGCATCGCAACGGAGACCTCTATCCCACCCACGGATTAGGGCCGGTGGCCAATATGATCAACATCAACCGAGGTAACCGTTTGCTGACACTTACCTCTATGGCTACCAAATCGCGTGGCCTGCATAAATATGTAGTAGATCACGGCGGTGCTGATCATCCTAATGCAAAAGTGGAATTCAGGCTGGGAGACATTGTTACGACTCTCATTAAAACCAATAATGGAGAAACCATCATGCTATCCCATGATACCAATGCGCCCCGCCCCTACTCACTAAATTTCCGGGTTCAGGGCACCAATGGATTATGGATGGATGATGTGCAGTCGGTGTATGTTGAAGGCAAAAGCAAGCCGCATACCTGGGAAAAGGCCGGCGATCCTGCAGATGCCGCCAGCTATATGGGTAAGTATGATCATCCGCTCTGGAAAAAATATGCAGGCGACGCCGCGGGCGCCGGGCACGGCGGAATGGACTGGTTTGTACTCAACTCTTTTATCGAAAGCATCAAACGCGGAACACCCTATGCACTGGACGTGTATGATCTGGCTACCTGGTATGCCATTACACCTTTGAGCGAACAGTCTGTTGCAGAAGGCGGGGCACTGCAGTATATACCGGATTTTACAAGAGGAAAGTGGATTGACAGGAAGCCGGTTTTTGCATTGGGTGGCGAGTATTAAAACATAAAAAAGAGGGAGGCCAGGTGACGATTGCCAGAGTCTCTCTCTTTTAATTAAGTGTAAGCTCATTTCTGATGATCCATAAACGGAGCGGTGTTGTATCTTCTGATGCACGATATAAGAAAAAATCACCTGCCTTACTTTCACTCAGACTGTCCGGTGGCTTTATTACAGCAAATTTGTAGACATCTTTATCGATACCAGAGAAAATGATAGTATCGTTATGAATGGAGTAGTGTCCGTTTTGTTTAGTGACGCCAAAGCACACGTTTCTTTCACGGAATGTTTTATCTTTTTTTAGTCTGAAAGTTGTTGTGCAATTTGCAGCGCCCTCTCTTTCCGCAATTAACAGATCCTTACTTTCAAATTGTCTAAGGTTAATAATCCCAAAAGGTCGGTAATACGCTAATCCCACTACAACCGCAGCAATAATGAGGGTCGCAATCTGCGTCGGGCTGTCAGGCTTTTTTGCGATCACAAAGTAACCCAGCAGCACTGCCAATATAAACCAGGTAATAAAAAGCAACATCATGCCAGCCAACAACAGTAGCGGATGTAGCCCCTCCCAAAAACTCAACGTATGCTGAACCAGGAAGAAAACAATAGCAATAATGAGCAGTGTCCTGTACTTCAAAGGTATAGTTTGCTCAAATATAACTATTCCTCCTGCACATTTCTTTCATTCACCTGCGCCTGCTTATAAAAAAAGCCGGCGCCAGCGCCCACCGCTGTCAGCACCAGCCCGTCATACCATTCCAGGCTACCCTGGCCGGAAACTTTAAAGAAAAAGTAAAATATGCCGGCCGTTAAACTAAGCGCGCAAAACATGAGGTCTTTAAAAACCTCTCCCTTAGGTTTGCATTGATTGATCAGGTTTTCCATGCTAATGATTCTTTGATTTAAACTAATAATATCTCCGCTATGGATCTGCAAGCCTTATGCCAGGGCAAAATAACTGTAATAATTGCAGTAACCCTGTCATTTAGTACCTGACAGGGGCCGTTAACTGCAACTTCTTCAACCCGAATGCTACCTGCGGGCTTTAGATATAAGCCAAATGATAAGTCCTACCACGAGTACCACCACCAGGATGCCGGTCCATACCCCGGCCTTAAAAATACCGCCTATTATTTCGCAACCGGTAAGCGCCATCATCACAAAAGCCAACATGCTGTAAGTAAGATGCCTCATAATCATTCCTTTTTGGTGATACAAGATCAGTACATATACTGTGCCGCTAAGCCCTCCCTCACTGAGGGGATAGCTATTGTGTAGATTATTCTACACCTAAATGCTTTATCTTCGGCTGGTAAACCTCACCTGATTGCTCATGAGAATAGCCACCTATAACGTTAATGGCGTGAACGGACGCCTTCCTGTACTGCTGCGCTGGCTGAATGAAACAGCGCCAGATGTTGCCTGCCTGCAGGAGCTCAAAGCCCCGCAGGAGAAATTTCCCGAGCAGGCCATCAAAGATGCTGGTTACGATGCTATATGGCACGGACAAAAAAGCTGGAACGGCGTCGCTATCCTGTCGCGCATAGGACAGCCGCAGGAGATCTGCCGCGTCCTGCCCGGTGATCCGGAAGACCTGCACAGCCGATATATAGAAGCGATGGTGAACGGGATCCGGATAGGCTGCCTGTACCTGCCTAATGGCAACCCCGCTCCCGGCCCTAAATTCGACTACAAGCTGCGCTGGTTTGAAAGGCTTACCACGCATGCCGCACAGCTGCTGGCCTCCAAACAGCCCGTAGTGCTTACAGGCGATTACAACGTGATGCCCACCGAAATGGATGTATACAAACCGGAAAGCTGGGTAGATGATGCCCTGTTCCGCCCCGAAACCCGCGCAGCATTCAAAAAGCTGATGGAACAGGGCTGGACAGACGCCATCCGTACGCTTTACCCGGATGAAAAGATCTATACCTTCTGGGATTATTTCCGCAATGCCTATGGCCGCAACGCCGGCCTGCGCATTGATCACTTCCTGTTAAGTCCACAGGTAAGCAGCAGGCTTAAAGCTGGAGGTGTAGACAAGGAGGTACGCGGATGGGAAAAGACCAGCGACCATGCGCCGGTGTGGATAGCGCTGAAAGACTGAGCTATTTTAAAATAAAGACCAGGTGGTGTGTGGAAGTATCATTGCCTTTCACACGCCATTCCTGCTGCTGCAAAAGGCGTTCATCCTTTATTAACCAGCAGAGCTTCCAGCCGGAAGGAATACCTGTGGGCACGCTGTTGAGCATTGTTACCAGCGAAGGATGGGAAGAAATGTAAGGCTTCACAAACACCTGGTACCCCGGCTGCTCCCTGCCCGTAGCATCCCTCACTTTTACATCCACATGTATACGCTCTTTACCCAGTCCGCAGGCTACATACTGCAGCCGTACATCTTCCCGGATAAATGCCAGTGTTTTACCAAGCGTGTCTGCTATTTTGCCGAACAGTGGAATATCTTCAGGCGCATTCTTTACCTGCATGGCGGTATCAAACCATAACAGGATCTGCTCATAGTTGCTTATCGTTCTCCGGTAATCTTCAGAACCATCCGGGGGCGTTGACTGCCAGGCGGCCTGGAAACGACCGGGCAAGGTATTGAGTATATCATTCACCTGATAATTGATAGTGTCCAGCTGCTCCCGGACGGATGTACTTAAAGCATCTTCACGGTCCTCACGGAGATGGCGTACATAAGAAGCAATTTCACGGAGATGCTTCATCAGGCTTCTTTCTGAGGGCGTTTTTCCCCATAGCGCCTGTCCTTCGCAGCAGCTGGGAACAGGGAGCAACAAAATCAGTAGGAGTATTACATGCTTCAGGCGGATATGTTCATTCATACCTGAACAGTTAAGCAATTAAGGATCTCCTTCAACCAAGCGTTGCAACATGGACTGGGGCTTCTATCCTAATATAAGGAATATCTGCCGCTTTAACAGACGAATTCTTCAATTTCGTCGCAAAATTCCCATTCTGTGGGCAATTACTTGATATATTGCGGCCATGAATGGCGAATGGTATACAAAGAAATGGGTGGCCTGGAGCCTGCACATTCTTTTCTGGGCCCTTTTCTTTTTGTTTCCTTACCTGCTGCGTCCCGATTTTGGCGAAGACAATGGAGCACACCGGATGCTGGATAAGACCGGCTTCCACGCAGCGTATATGCTCAATAACGTGATGCGCATGCTGCTCTTCTACGCCAACGCCCACCTGCTCATCCCGCACCTGGTTTATAAAAGGAAATACGGCCGGTATATACTGTCACTCCTCGCTTTTCTTTGTGTGATGCTGGCCTGGGACCGGTTGCTGTTTATGTTGCTGCTGCCAGAATTCCAGCATAATTATAAAGTGTGGAACTTCTTTGCCTTCAACCTCCCTGTTTTCTTCTTCCTGGTGATTGCCAGCGCCGCTTTTCGTATGATCCGCGACAGGATGGAAGAAAATCAGCGCGCCCGTGAAAAGGAAACGGAAAACCTGAAGACGGAACTGGCCTTTTTAAGATCGCAGGTTAGCCCCCACTTCATGTTTAATGTGCTGAACAATATGGTGGCGCTGGCACGCAAAAAATCTGACACACTTGAACCTTCCCTGATCAGGCTTTCTTCCCTGCTGCGGTACATGCTGTATGAAACGCATGCCGATAAAGTGCTGCTGGAAAAAGAGGTGGAATACCTGCAAAGTTATATTGAGCTGCAGCGCCAGCGTTTTGGTAAAAAGGTGCAGATTAACACCTGCTTCCCGGAGATATCGCCGGGCTATACCATTGAGCCCATGCTGCTGATCCCATTTGTGGAAAATGCTTTTAAACATGGTACGGGCCTGGTGCCCGATGCGCAGATCAACATCAGGCTGGAGGTGCAGCACGGGCAACTGGCGTTCTCCATCAGCAACCGCTACAATAAATGCGGGAATGAAGTAAAAGATAAGACCACCGGTATAGGACTCAATAATGTAAAAAGACGATTAAATTTATCCTACGGGGGCAACCATACCCTGGTGATAGATAAATCAAATGGATTCTTTACTGTTTCACTTCAATTGAAGCTGCATTAATGTTACGCTGTATAGCCATAGATGATGAAGAACTGGCGCTTGAACTGCTGGAGGACAATATCCGCAAAGTGCCCTACCTGCAGCTGGTGGCCAGCTGCAGCGACCCGCTGGAAGCGATCAGGATACTACAGGAGCAGCCGGTAGACCTGGTATTCCTGGACATACAGATGCCTGGCCTGAGTGGCCTGCAGTTCATACAGAGCAGTCCTGTGCCCTGTATGTTCATCCTCATTACCGCTTATGAGAAATATGCCCTGGAAGGCTTTAACCTGAATGTAGTGGATTACCTGGTAAAACCCGTTGAACTGGACCGCTTCATTAAAGCCTGTAACAAAGCCCTTGAGCTCCATCAGCTGCGCAGCAGAAGTAAAAGCGGCGAAGCCCCGGCTGCCGGCTACCTCTTTGTTAGTGCAGACTACAGCTTGCTAAAGATACAGAAATCAGATATCCGCTGGATAGAAGGCCAGAAAGACTATATCCGTATTCACCTGGAAAGCTCCCCCAAACCAGTGATGACCCGCATGAGCATCAAAGCCATAGAAGAAGAGCTGCCAACCGACGAATTTATCCGCATCCATAAATCCTATATTGTTTCTATCCATGCTATTACGTCTGTCCGGAAGAACAGCGTTTTCATTGCAACAATAGAGCTGCCCATCAGTGAAAATTACCGGGAAAAATTCTTTCAGCTGATTGGCCGTCCGGGATAAGCCGCTTCAGGGATCATGATAAGCAGAGCCTTACGGGCAGGTTTTTCGTCGCGGTATTTTTCCCGCTCATCTCATTTCTTCAAACCTGAAAGTTTTTGCACATAATTTTGCCGGCGATGGTTCAACCCAAAATCGAGCACATGCAAAAAATCCTGGTATTACTGACTTCTATTTTTATAACGTTTTCCGTGTCGGCACAGCCTCCGGCAGGCGCCCCAGGCGCTGCAAAACGGCAGGCCGCACCCAGTATAGGCCATATTTTTGGTAAAGCGATCGACAGCACCGGCAAAGGCCTCCGCGATGCTACAGTAGTGATCCTGCAGTCTCAGAAAGACAGCGTCACAGGCAAAATGAAGGACAAGCTGCTGAAAGGCACTACCACACAGGCTAACGGCGATTTCAGCCTGGAAGACCTGCCCGTGGCGGGGCCCCTGAAGATCAATATTTCCGCCATCGGCTATGCACCTCACCAGCAAACGGTATCTTTTTTCTCCAAACCACCTGCCGGACAACCAGCGGGACCTCCCAACTTTGACAAAGACCTGGGCAGGATACAAATGAAACCGGACGTAAGACAGCTGGCCGGGGTAACAATTACCTCCAGCGCGCCCGCCCTGCGCATGGAGATCGACAAAAAAGTCTTCAACGTAACCCAGAATATCGTTAGCGCCGGCGGTACGGCAGTGAACGTCATGAAGAACGTACCCTCCGTGAATGTGGATATAGACGGCAACGTTACCCTGCGTAACGCCAGCCCGCAAATCTATATCGACGGCCGGCCCACTACCCTTACGCTGGACCAGATACCTGCAGATGCCATAGAGAGCGTGGAAGTGATCACCAATCCCTCTGCCAAATATGATGCATCCGGCGGGAACGCCGGTATCCTGAACATCGTCCTGAAAAAGAATAAAAAGAGCGGTTACAACGGTAACATCAACGCGGGGGTTGATAAACGTGGCGGTGTGAACGGTGGTGTAAGCTTCAATGTACGCCAGGATAAGATCAATTTTTCCCTGAGTGGGTTTGGCAACCAGATGAGGAACCGCAACAGCGGCTCAACAGATATCAGGAGCGGCCTTTCTGATCCTGCATTGCTGGTGAGCCAGCGAAGCAACACCCGCATGAACGGCGGCTTCCTGTTTGGCCGCGTAGGTGTGGACTACTTTGTGACCAACCGTACCACCCTGTCTATCGGCGCCCTTAAAGTTCATGGCAGCTTTGACCCGAAAGATGTGCTGCGGGCAGACAGCGCTTACGAGAACAGCAACTATATCAGCTATAGTGAAAGAAACACCCGCAATAAACGCGAATTCAATGCCAATGGCCTGCAGGGCGGCTTTAAATACCTTTTTCCCAAACAGGGAGAAGAGCTGACCGCTGACGTTAATTACTTCTCCGGCAAAGGCGATAACAACGCCTACTATAATACAGATGTTTTTACCGCCGCCGAAGGCGCCAAAACAGGCAATACGCAGCAGCGGATCCTGGGCGAGGGTTCCACCCGTTTCCTGACCATGCAGACAGATTATGTGAAGCCGCTCAAAGGGTCCTCCAAACTGGAAGCAGGGCTGCGGGCACAGCTGCGCAAAATGAGCAATAACCAGGATAACTATTACCTCAATCCTGCCACCGGCGACTACCAGCTGGTGCCTTCCAACACCAGCAATTATAAGAACAAGGATAATGTGTATGCGGCCTATCTCTCGTTCACCAGCGCTATCAAGGATTTCGGGTATAAAGTAGGACTGCGCGCCGAGCGTTCGGATTACACCGGTGAGCTGATAGATACCAAACAGGAATTTGTCAACAACTACCCGATCAGCCTCTTCCCCTCTGTATTCTTAAGCCAGAAGCTGAAGAACAAGCAGGAAGTGCAGCTGAGCTATACCCGCCGCATTAACCGGCCATTCTTCCTGCAGCTGATTCCCTTCATTGACAGTACCGACCAACTGAACTGGACACGTGGTAATGCAGGCCTTAAACCGGAGTTCACCAATTCCGTTGAGGCCTCCTGGTCTAAAACCTTCAGCGGTAACAATACCCTGATGGCCTCCGTGTACTACAAATACGCTACCGACCTGATTACCCGCTATCTGGATACGGTAACCACGCCCTCCGGCAGCAAGCATCCGATCAGTACCTATGTGAATGCCAACTCCAGCCGTTCCATCGGGGCAGAGATCACTTCACAGAATACACTGACCAAATGGTGGGATATGAATACCAACGTGAATGTGTATAACTCGAGGATCAATGCGGACAATGTTGCGGGCGCTTCGCAGGATGCGCTGTGGAGCTGGTTTGCCAAAATGAACAACACTTTCAAACTGCCGGCCAGTTTCAAGGTACAGCTGTCGGGTACCTACCAGTCTAAAACCAACCTGCCGGTGAACCAGGGTAATAATGGCCCGGGCGGCGGCGGACCTTTTGGCGGTGGCGCCCAGAGCGCAGCACAAGGCTACATTAAGTCTTACTACGGGGTGGATATTGCTTTGCAGAAAAGCTTTTTGAAGAACAATGCCGCGTCCGTTACCTTGAGCGTAAATGATATTTTCCGCACCCGCCGCTTTGATCAGTATACAGAAAGTAATTTTTATACACAGTTCAGTCACCGCATAGGCGATGTGCCCATGTTCAGACTGAACTTTGCTTACCGCTTCGGGCAGATGGATATGTCGCTCTTCAAGCGTAAGAACACGAAAGGTGAAGCAGAAGGCGCACAAGGCGCTATGCAGGGCTTGCAATAAGGGAAAAGAAGCAGTATCTTAGGATACTATTTGGTACCATTATGAGCACTCCCGAAAAGCCATACCAGCCCATTGACTGCAATTATTATGACCGCCTGGAAGCCTGGGCCACCATGCACACCATTTGCAGGATCGTTTTCTTTGACGATAAAGGTGAGCAAAGTGAAGTCTCTGCCAGGATCGAGGATGTATACACCCTCAACAAGGTGGAATATATGCGGTTGGACAATGGGCTGGTATTACGGCTCGATACGCTCGTATCAGTGAACAATGTACCCCTCCCGGATCATTGCTGAGCGGAGGTTATCAGGATCGATGATCACGCTTACGCCGCCTGTATCTGGTTGACATTACCATTGTTGCTGCCGGGGTTCTGCGTTCCGTACTGGTGCCAGTTACCGCTGGTATCCTGCCAGGAATAGTTAATACTGGCCAGTCCTTTTGCAAAATTTACCACATCAGTCCAGGCTTCTGCACCCTGCGTGAAATCTGACAGCGCCTGCGAGTAGTCATCGGCTGTCACATCCTGGTCTACAGCGTTCAGCTCATTGTTTACATCAGTGATCACGTTATCCATTTCGGTCCACATATCCCGGATGGTGGAAAGAGCATTCTGGGCCTGCAGGCTAACGTCAAGCAATGCTTCAAACTGGGCGCTTACCGCCTGCAGCTGGATCACATCCTGGTTGAGGCTGGAGATCTGCTCTTTCTCACTCGTAATGGCGCCCTGTAATGCCTTGATGTTCTTTGATGCTATCACAGTACCCGCTATGGAGGCGCCGGTACCAGCAACCCCTGCTAAAATGAGGCCTGTGCCTATACCCTGCGCCCCGGGGATAGTGCACACTACCGCCCCTATCAGTCCAACGAAAATGGATAAGGGAATCCCGATCTCTGAAGCGGTTAGTACGGTTTGATAAGTGGCAATCTGCTGATTCATACTGACAATATCTGCTTTCAGCTGCTCGATAGCCGCTTGATCATTACCAGCATCAGCCAGGGCGGCGGCGGCTATCTGGTTAAGTGTCTCATAATCCACCTGTATGTCTGACAGGAACTGGCTAAGCTGGGATTGGATCAGCGACACGGTATTGAGCTGGTTCTGTACCAGGTTTTGCGTAGCGCTCAGCGCCTTCTGCAATCCCTGTTGAGCTTCCGTGTTATTGGGATCCTTGATCAGCTCCTCCAGGTAAACATTGATCAGGACGTCCTCTATGCCAAAAAGATTGGCCGCCTGATTCAGGATAGTTGCCGGCAGCTGAACCATGGACACAAAAATATCCGTTGACCAGTCCAACGCATGCTGCTTTGCAGGAACAAATGAGGTAACAAATTCAGCATAGTCGGTTGGTGGTGAGCTCAGCACCGGTAGTTGCTGGTTAGTGATGGCATAGGCGTAGCTGTTAACGGCTATCAGTGCATTGGCATAATCTGCCAGCTGCTGGCTGGTGGGCAGTGCGGTAACCAGCCTGGTGGTACTTCTCAGTTTTACAGGATTTTTCATCTTTACAGGATTTAAGTGATGATGAATGATGCCTGCAAGTTGTTGCATTCCCGTAACCATCTTCAGCGAAGAAGTACCCATTTTAAAACCAGGTATTTCTACCTGGTTATGCCACGAAAAACCCATAACGGATGGCGAAAAGCACCAGGCCGGCAGTATTGCGGCAGCCTGTCTTCAGCAGGAGGTTATTACGGTGGCCTTCTACCGTGCGCACGCTCAGAGCGAGCTTTTCTGCAATTTCACTGTTATTGTATTCCTGGCAGATGAGACGCAGTACTTCCGTTTCCCGGTTGGTCAGCTCTATGGCGATAGCGTTGATATTCTTCAGTTCTGTGGAAGGCTTCTTCACTCGCTGCAATGCCTCAAACACCTGTTTATTTACATAAAAGCCGCTTTTATAGGTAGTTTCTATTGCCTGGATAAATTCTTCTTTCTCACAATTTTTGAAAAGATAGGCGGAAGCACCGGCATTGATCATCCGCGAAATGATCCTTTCCTGGGTGTAGATAGACAATACCACCACCTTGACCTGCGGATAGCTTGCCTGCAGGTGTTCGTTCAGCTCCACCCCATTCATACCGGGCATGTCTATATCTATCAGCGCAATATCTGGCAGAGAAGGCATTGCAGCGAGGGCCTGCAGCAATGAGGGACCATCGGCAGCTTCCGCCACCAGTTCCATACCAGGCGCCTGCTGCAGCAATAGCGCCAGGCTTTGTCGAAACAAGGTATGATCATCTGCGATAGCGATCCTGATCATGTTCATGGATTATTTTGAGCTTTTGGCAATTCAATACGTATGGCAAATCCGGCTTGCCCGACTCCTCCAAACTGCCATGCGGCCCCTGCCACCTCCAGGCGGTTGGTGATACTGGCAAGGCCCATCCCTTTCCTGATCTCAGGGGGAAGGCCTTTGCCGTCGTCGGCGTAAGTCAAGATGAGCCGGTCTCCTTCCTCTAAAAAAGTGATCCGTACAGCGGTGGCATTGGCATGGCGAATGGTATTGTTCAGCAGTTCTTCCAGCACCCGGTAGAGTGACAACATAATGGCATGCGGCAACTGATCCAGCTGGGTTCCGACCTGGTTATCTGTTGATACACTGATCCGCCCTGCCTGGTTGATCTTGTCTGCCAGTTCTTCTACCGCTTCAGACAAACCATACAGGTTCAATACCGCAGGAGAGATATTATGTGCAATATGGCGCACATCGGTAATGATCTGATCGATCATCGTTTTACAGCTCTCTGCTTTTTCGGCAGGTATGCTGCTGATGATGAGCCGCAGGGAGGACAAGGTTGCGCCCACGCTGTCGTGCAAATCGGTGCCGATCCTCCGGCGCTCCTCTTCCTGGGACGCAAAGATGGCTAACATCAGCTTTTTCTGGTGTGCGATCTCGGTTTGCTGTAAGAGCTGCTGCTGCTGCAATAAACGGTTGCGGTTATACGCATGCAGGTATAGCAGGATGCTTACAATCAGGAAAGTGCCCACCATAGCCAGGATCACTACTACATAGATATTGTCCGTCAGCTGCTGCATTTGTAAAAGCTTATGGTAAAAAGGATGTACATGATCAGCACCAGGGTAGCATGCAATACCAGGATCAGCATGATGACCGAATGAGGTGCAGTGGCTTCCAGCACATTGCTGAAAGAGAACTGCGCCAGGGCCCCTGAAAAGTAGAGCAAAATACCTGCGTTCACCCAGTTATCCGGCACATCTGCCCACTGCTCCTCCCCTTTTAAAGGCGTAGCGAAATACAACAGGCTGCAAAGCACCAGGAAAATAGCTTCCACCGGTCTTGTATAGGAATTGTAGGTGTAGATACGCTGGATGAACAGGAAATTGACAATACAAAAAACAGGAAAGATTATTGCTGCGGCTACCAGGTAAGGCACAATCCTCCTGCCAGAGAAGACCAGCGCATAATACCGCGCCAGCAGTATGAACTCCAGCATGGTATAGATGTGCAGCAGCGGCAGGTTATTATGATGCGAATAGATGGTGGCAATAGCGTTGATCATAAGGGCCATGCACAGGTATGTCAATAAAGCCCGCTGCCCGCGGGGCAGGCGGCGGTATTTAAAGATCCCCATGGTGATCGGTATACAGGTAGCAGCCGGTACGATCACCCCAAGATATAACGATGTAAAAGAGGACATGATCAGTAGAGCGGACTATTCACATCACAAGCACTTGGACAAGGTTTGGTAAAGTCTTCCACGGCAGATACCACAACGCCTTCCTGGGGCAGGTCTATCACCATCATATCGTTGCCTTTTTTATCGATGGGTACAAAGATCAGGGCGATCTCCGTTACATGATCCGGAGTATCGGTTTCTGCGCAGGTAAAATAGGCGCGTACACCACCTACCTTATCTCCGGTAAAGCGCGGATCACGACTGAGCCGGATAATATCATCCATAGAGATACGGCATCCACGCGGTATCTTCCCTGGCCCCAGGTCAGTATGTTTCGTAATGAAATCCCGCCATGTTCTGGTTCGGGCGATCGCTGATGCCGGAGAGATAGTGGTGTTTGTTGGAAGATGCGGTTTAGGATTAGTCTTCATCGGATAATTGAGGGTTTAAATGTGACTTCAAAAGTACATAATACCCCGACATCTGCAAAGATGGCTGAATTTTTGCCCGGCTGGTGGTATGAAAGCTTTACGCCAAGGCATCGTTCGATCGGGCACCAGCGGACTGGTACTGCCGGTTCCCAACAAACAGGCATTTCCGCCGGAGTTTAAGGATAAAAGCCGGCTTAGCTACTATGGATCCTTATTCAACAGCATAGAGATCAACAGTTCCTTTTACAAGGTGCCGCAGGCAACTACCGTGAAGAAGTGGGCAGACAGTGTACCGGATGATTTTGTATTTACCTTTAAGCTGTGGCGCGAGATCACCCATGTAAAAGGGCTGGCCTATCAGCCGGAGGATGTGCTGCGTTTTATGGAGGTGATCAGCCAGGCGGGCACCCAAAAGGGCTGCCTGCTGATACAGTTCCCGCCCTCCTTTACTGTAGAGCTGTTTGCACAGGTAGAGCAGCTGCTGGACATCCTGCAAGGCATTGATCCGCCGCATGAATGGAAGGTAGCGCTCGAATTCCGGCATCCTTCCTGGTATATTGGGGAGGTATATGAGCTGGCGGATGAATATGGGTGCTGCATTGTGCTGCAGGATATTCCCAGGTCGAAGAATGAAAGGCTGAATAAGGACGCAGGCTTTGTATACCTCCGCTTTCATGGGCCTGCCGGCGATTACAAAGGCAGTTATACCAGTGATTATTTACGCCGGCAGGCCGATGCCATTCAACAATGGCTGCATGAAGGGAAAGATGTGTTTGTTTACTTCAATAATACTGCAGGAGATGCGGTGAACAATCTCCTTACGTTAAACCGCTTTCTTACTTTGTAACCATCTCTATGCGACCGCCGTTCTTAAACAGCTCATGTGGTACAAAATAGCCTTTGATCGGCTTTCCGTTCACCTTTATGGCGGTTAATGCCCTTCCTTTACCGGTCTTTGTTAATGTCAGCAGTTTACCGGTGCTGGTTTTCCATTTCACTTCATCGAAGAGCGGTACGGTTACCAGGTACTCCGGATCAGTGGCAGAGAAGGTATAGAGCCCTGCCGCGCTGAACACATACCAGGCAGACATCTCCCCTGCGTCATCCATACCGCAGAGTGCAATACCTTCCTCTCCGATGCCATATAAGGTATTGAGAATAGTATCGATGATACGCTGGGATTTTTCCGGCTTGCCAATGAAATAATAAGCGAACGGCGCTTCATGGTCTGGCTGGTTGCCATGGCAGTACTGCCCGATCATGGTTTCCACGTTGCGGGCTTTGTATTCCGGGTTCCAGGGCAGGGTAAAGAGCGAATCCAGCTTGGATTCAAAGCCCGCATTTCCACCATATAGTTCGATCAGCCCCTTCATATCGTGGGGGGCAAAAAAGGATACCTGCCAGGCATTGGCTTCGCGGTACATATATTCATAATAAGGGTACTGCGGATTGAAGGGCGTTATCCAGCTGCCATCTGCCAGGCGCCCGCGCATAAAGCGGGTGGAGGGATCAAACATGTTCTTATAGTTGCGCGACCGCTCCATAAGGATACAGTAATTAGCCGTGTCCCCCAGTTTTTTAGCAATCTGGGCCACAGAGTAATCGTCATACGAATACTCAAGGGTTTTGGATACACCGGCATTGGCTTTGGTCTCTACATGGGGGTTGGGCACATCCGGATCGGAGATAAAGCCTTTCTCTTTATACTCAGCGATATGCGGGCGTGCGCCGCCGGGTGTGTTCGCATTTTTCAGCAATATTTCGTAGGTACCTTTCACATCAAACTGGTCAATACCTCTGAGGTAAGCGCCTGCAATTGAAGAAGCGCCATGATCACCGTGGAAGAAGGTGGGAATGAACCCTCTCTTATCTCCCACATCCTTCATTGACTTAATAACGTCCAGGGTTACACGGGGAGAGACCAGTCCCAGCAGCACATCTTTATTGCGGTAAGTATCCCAGAGAGATGGCTCCGTGTAGTAGTTGAAATCAGCTTTGACTACATTGCCTCTGGCATCTGTGTATTCACCATTCACATCGCTGCGGAGCGCCGGCCAGAGGAAAGACCGGTAAAGACAGGAGTAGAACATCCGGCGCTGCTTATCGGTACCACCCTTTACCTGGATGGTGGATAAGAGATCCTCCCAGCTACGGTTAGCTGCGTTACGGATGTCGGTAAAAGTTTTACTGCCTATCTCCTTTTCCAGGTTCTGCCTGGCATTGTCGGAGCTGACAAAAGACAGGCCTATTTTCATCTCTACGGGAGTGGCAGGGCCGTTCGCCAAATGTACAATGGCATGTCCGCTGCGCTGGCCCTCTTCCTTTACATCCAGCTTGTCGATATCAGTGTTTAACACCGCGTAGAAATAAATCTTTTCACCGGTTTGCTGATAACCCTGCAGCACCCTGCTGCCTGTCTTTTCAATATGCCAGTTGGATACACGGTTATTGGCGCGGGCAAGGTCGAACAGGATCTGCCTGGAAGTATTGTCTTTGTATTCGTAACGGTGATAACCGCAACGCAGGGTGGATGTAAGGCTGACGTTAACGTTGTAATCGTCGAGATAAACCTGGTAAAAGCCGGGAGATGCGCTTTCCCGCTGATGTGAGAAGCGCGAACCGAATTGCGCTCCGGGATTGGACAACGGTAACACGGGAATGTTACAGAGGTTCCAGTGGCCCTTGTTCGTGTGTGTGAACCCGATAATAACGGAATCCTCGTATTCATAGCCTGCACCGGAGCCGTATTCTGTCATAGGGCTGAGCTGCACCATGGCATTGGGCAATGAGCTGCCGGGGAAGGTTAAACCTGCCCAGGACCTCCATCCTTCCGGCAGCGTGTAGCCTAAGATCTTCGGATCTGTCATCGGAGCGGTGCCGACGAATGTGTTAACATACTGTGTGTAACCAGTGCTGGACTGACCTTTGGCAACAGCAACAGCCAGGCACGACAGTACAAGAAAAGCTGATAACTTTTTGACCTGACGTCTCATGAATGTGGAATGTTTAGCATTAAGCGAAGTTCACAAGTTATAAAAATGCGGGGAGAAATTATAGATAACCGGCAGTTGCCGCTGCTGCGTCAGATCAGGTCTTATCTTTCTCGATCCATTTACCAACAGCGGGTGCAATATAATTGCTCATCTGATCGAGTAAGTTGTCGATGTTATCGCTGACCAATAGCATCTGGCGGTAAACTTCTTTTAAAAAGCCCCGTGCCACCATGGTGTCTGCAAGCGTGATGAGCGGCTCATAGAATCCGTCTACATTGAGCAAGCCGATAGGTTTCTTGTGGAGGCCCAGCTGCGCCCAGGTGAGCATTTCGAAAAGCTCTTCCATGGTACCAAAACCGCCGGGCAGTGCGATCACACCATCGCAAAGCTCGTGCATCCTGGTTTTACGTTCGTGCATGCTTTCTACAAGGATCAATTCTGTGAGGCCTTCGTGCCCGATCTCCTTTGTTCTTAAAAAGTTGGGAAGCACACCGTATACTTTTCCGCCGGCAGACAGCGCAGCATCGGCTACGGCGCCCATGAGACCTACTTTAGCACCGCCATATACAAGTTTGATACCTTGTTGTGCAAGGGTTTGTCCGAGGGCCTTTGCCTGTGATTCGTAGATATGATCATTACCAAAACTGGAGCCGCAAAAAACTGTAATGCTTTTCATGATAATAGCCGGGGAAGTAGAATGTTTAAAAAGCTGGTTTAATGCGGTAAAGATATATCTTTTCATTTTTAAAGTCCGATATCTGCCAGGATCAATTACTTTTGATATTACAAAGGAACGCACTTATTCCAAGAGAACAGATGCGTTCCTCTGGGGGCATTCATCTACCTTGAATGTAATACCGGTTAATTTTATGCCAGGGTCCAGAGCCGCTGTGCATTGTCTGCATTAACAGCCTCCGGCGTCACTCCTTTTGTCGGCTCAAATTTCTCCGGGTTAAAACCCTTCCAAGCGGGCAGCATCAAACGCTTACTAATCTCCCTATCAGATCCCTGTCACCTTCCTGTTGTATCCCTATATTTCACGCAGATATCCCGTATATAACCGGATATTCCTGCCCCCCTTTATAGATACAGATCATTACCGGCGCAGTATCCGTGTTTTATCGCAGGTCACAGCAATCCCAGCGCAATATGATATGAACCTGAATGCTACCTGCACCCGGGATTACTGAAAAAACGCAAATGGCGATGCATCGGTGTATTACATCAAAATAGATAGCTGGCGCTTATCTTCAGAAAGAAAGGCGTCCCGGGTGTAAAATGGATCTCTGATACAGGGGCTGCTTCATGCTGCAGCCGGCTTTCAGTATCAAACTGTGTTTCCTTCCAACGTACGTCAAAGAGGTTCTGCGCTGTAAGCCCCAACTCGTACCTGGGACGTGTAAAATTGATAAAGGCGTCTGTTACAAAATATCCTTTGGCAACAACGGTGTTATCCTCGTTAGCCGGGCGGTTGCCCATATACCGGTATCTCAAACTGCCGCTGATGCCTGGTTTTGTTTTAACAGTCACCCCGCCGGCGCTTGTAATAACTGGTGCAAGCGGCAGGTAATTTTGTCCTTTAGGCTCCTTTACCGCGCGGCCGTTAGCGTAGTTGAGGTCAGCATCCAGGTACAACCAGCTGACAGGCTGGAAACGGGCCGATATATCGAAGCCGGTACGGCGGCTTTTACCGCTGGGCGCTACCACGCCTTCGTCACCCACATACACAAATTCCTGGTCCAGCCATAGATACCACACAGCTGCATTCAGCAAAAGGTCTTTTACCGGCTTCCATACCGTGCCCAGGTCTGTACCGTAGGCAGCCGGCAATACCTGGAGCCCGTTTTGCGGCACCACCACCCGGGTATCATTGGAGTGGAAGCCCTTACCCGTTGTGAGATAAAATTGTGTGCGGTTGTTGAGGTGATAATAGAAATTAAGCTTGGGACTCAGTATTCCTGCATTGGCTTTGCCGATAGTGTCATTACGAAGCCGGTCTGTATATTGATCAAAAAAGTGGTCATAGCGCAGGCCGGTGCTCATCGTAAACCGCTCCGTAAACTGGAAAGCTTCACTGATATAAGCGGCCAGGTTGGATTCGGAGATATCACCCAGCTGTATTGCGTCGGTAATGTTGGTCCGGTCTTTTGTACGGGACAGCTCGGAGCCCTGTGTTCTGTCCAGCCGCAGGTTTGTCCCCACCTCAGAACGCAGGCGGATATTACCCAGGAAGCTGATCTTTGTATAACTGCCGTTGTACCCGAACATATTCCGGTGCTCGCGTTGCCTGATCTGGTCGCCGTTTACCGGGTCCTCTTTGAAAAAAGTAAAATTGGAATACAGCTCAAAATTGTAGCGGCTAAAGTACAGCTGATTCTTTAATACATCCCCGTTAGAAAATGAGGTGGTCAGTGCAGCATTTACATTGGTGCGGGATGTTATCCCTCCCTCATTGGGATCTATAGCACCAAACCATCCAATTAACCCGCTTTCAACGGCGCGGTCAGGTATCTGGCCCGAGGCATTCCATTTACTGTAAAAGGTAGCCGCAGTAAAGGTCAGTATATTACTTTCATTCAGCTTGCCATGGTATTTACCAAACAGGTTGAAACGGTTAAAGTTCTGCGGATGATCAAAATAGCCGCCGGTATACATATATTCTGTGGCAATGAAAGCGGATTGTTGCTTTTGTTTTGCCCTCTCTCCCAGCAGGTTTACCATCCCCAGACCCCGGAATGTATTGAACATACCCCCTTCCAGCTTAGCAAGGTTATCAGGCAATACATTTAAAGTCCTGAAGTCAACATAACCGGAGGTAGCAAAATTGCCTTTTTCGGGGTAATAGGCGCCTTTCCTGAAGGCTACGTTCTCTATTAGCTCAGGTATCAGGAAATGAAGGTCTGCATATCCCTGGCCATGCGCGTGAGAAACCATATTAACCGGCATACCGTCTGCCATGATATTGATATCGGTTCCATGATCCAGGTCAAAGCCGCGCAGGAAAAGCTGCTCTGCTTTACCGCCGCCGGCGTGCTGGCCAATAAACAGCCCCGGCACCATGCGCAGTACTTCCTGCGAATTGTTGATACCCCGCATTTTTATATCCAGCGTGCTGACAGGCCTGAACTGATCTGCCGGATTGCCGGAAACAGTGACTTCGCTCAGCTCTATATTTTTAGGGATCAATGCTATCGCAGCCGGTTGCTGCTTCAGGGCAGGGAGCTTTACCGTCTGGGCCTCATATCCTATGGCAGTAACCCGTAGTTCCTGCTGACCGGCGGTGGTAGTTTTAAAGTAGAATCTGCCCTGGTCGTTAGAAACGGTGGTTTGGTTAGCGGGCATTAGTATAAGGGTTGCCCCTTCCAGCGGAAATTTTGTATTGGCGTCTGTAACCAGTCCCGAAAAGGAGCTGGATTGGGAGAAGAGCGCGTTTGCAAAAAGTAAAGACACGATGCACAGTAACAATTTCCTCATGCTGGCTGGATTGATCAGGCCGCAAATATAAAAAAGATCCGGGACGGATGATTACTGTGAAAGCGCAGACCACTTTGTTACAAGCTACCAGTGTGGATATAGATTTCCCTCTTTTTATAGTAACTTAGGGATGTTCATCCGGATCGGGAAACACGTAATCATCAATACATACCTGTTTGTTCCAGCTGCAGGCTGGTTTACCGGCCAGGCAGCATAAGTTCGACTAACCGTCCACAATTTTGTAAAGCACTAAACTAAAAATTATGGAAGCTATCAGAACATCAGCGGAAGGTGGCACCGCCATGAAAACAAAAGATGTCAAAGCCTTCGGTACCGAAGCAGCAGAAGCTGCTTTGCAGCAACTGAACATCCGGCGCAGGTATCCTACACCACATGACGTGGAGATCGATATCCTGTACTGCGGTGTTTGTCATTCTGACCTGCACACGGCCAGAAATGAATGGCATGGCACCATTTATCCCTGTGTGCCGGGTCATGAGATCGTTGGTAAGATTGTAAGCGTTGGAGAGCATGTTAAGAAGTTCAAGGTGGGCGACCTTGCTGCAGTAGGCTGCCTGGTAGATAGCTGCCGTGAATGCCAGTATTGTAAAGATGGACTGGAGCAATACTGCGAGGTGGCCAATGTGCAGACCTACAACTCGCCCGATAAATACCTGGGTAGCCAAACCTATGGCGGGTACTCCGAGAGCATTGTGGTACATGAAGATTTCGTACTGCGTGTACCTGAGAACCTTGACCTGGCGGCCACCGCCCCGTTACTGTGCGCTGGCATCACCACCTATTCGCCGCTAAAGCATTGGAACGTAGGCCCCGGACAAAAAGTGGGAATTGTAGGCCTCGGTGGTTTGGGACACATGGGCGTTAAACTGGCAAAAGCCATGGGCGCCGAAGTGATCGTATTCACCACTTCCTCATCGAAGATAGAAGATGCCAAACGCCTGGGCGCTGATGATGTGGTATTATCCAAAGACCGCGATCAAATGCGCCGGTATGCTGGCAAGCTGCATTTTGTGCTGGATGCGGTATCCGCTGAACACGACATCAACCTTTATCTGAACCAGCTGCGTGTAGACGGTGCACTGGCCTTGGTGGGCGCACCTGAACATCCGCTTCCTGTTGCGGCATTCAGTCTCATACCTTATCGCAGAACCTTTGCCGGCTCCATGATCGGCGGCCTGCCGGAAACGCAGGAAATGCTGGACTTCTGCGGCAAGCATAATATTGTATCAGATATTGAGATGATCAGCATTCAACAGATCAATGAAGCCTATGAACGCCTGCTGAAAGGTGATGTGAAATACAGGTTTGTGATTGATATGGCATCGCTGAAGAAATAGGATCATCCTGGCAACGGTAATAACTGATATTATTTACCGGGAACCGGTGCGACAACCCGTTCCTTCATTTTGATATTCCAATACGCAATGTAACCCGTACCGATGATGGTTGGCAGGGTCCAGGCAATCAGCGTCTGCATGTGGAGCCCTGCCACCATAAAGGCTGTTATAGAGGCTATCAGGGCAGCAACCATTCTACCCAGATGACTTTTGAGCCAGGCGTTTTTACGTTCTCTGAAGGTCCTGAAAGTGCGAAAATCATTTAAGGCCATGTACAGGCCAAAAGCACCAAAGAAAATAAACAGCAGTTCATTGCCGCCTGTATGGCGAACCTTTTGTACAATACCGATGATCAGCATCAGTACAGAGGCAAGGAGCATAACACCCGATATCGTTTTATCGGTCATATCTGCATTGCTTTTCGTGCCGGACCTTAAGGTCAGCGCGCGGTTGCCCGCCAGAACCAGGTATACCGTGAATACGCCGATTAAAAACAGGAAGAGATTTTCATGGCCGGGCATCCGTGCTACTACCAGCGATACCAGGGAACTGATGATCATCGCATAATAAAAAACCTTACCGCTCCGTTTATGCGGGAGGCTTCCTTTCTTTAAGGTAATGGCTGCAATGCCGCTAATGAGGCCTATGCCGCCAAATAATGCATGCACGTAAATCAAGGTCAGGGCGAGATTTTCCACGTCTATAGGGTTTGAGGAAAAAAGCTATAAATGATTAAAATAATAAACCGGCTCTGAATGCAGAGTTCTCGAAAGATAATATCTTTAGCAGAGAATTTAAAATAAACCTTGCCCCAGCCTATGAGCCAATTCGAGCCGTTCGACTTCTATCTGCTGAGAATGCCGGTTTTGCCCTATAACCAGGTAACAGACCGCCTCAGGCACTACAGCATTAACAGACCATATACCATTTCTCGATGAAAATATCCTGCGGCAGACAGTATTCTTTCCCAACACAAGCATGTATAGAACCGGGCAGACGTACAGGTATTATGAATACCGGATAAGCGAAGGAAAGCGATCGTATAACCCCAGCTTCAACAATGAACCTCATCAGCCGGGCTTCATAGCAGTCGTTCTTTATCACAATTGATTTGCCGATACATTCACCATACTGCCGGATGTATTTGCCTTTCAGTATTAAACCGGAAGCTTCCTTTGCCATCATGGCATAACAAAAAGCCATGATTATATTGTCGATTTTGATTGTGTCCTAAAATTCCGGTGAAACGCTACCCTGTAAAATTTTTTTCGACAAGATGACCGTATCTACACCACCAAATTCTATTTTCAAAAGATCTTGTTTCATCTGCCAGAAAGATCCGTACTGTGGTGATTGTTATTTTTTTACTTGTTGATCATTCCTGCTTTGATGACTCAAAACTCGTATAAAGGGATTGCTGTAAAAACTCTTTTAGACGAAAGTGAAGCTTTAACCCAACGAAATACAATTCCGTTTAGACATGGCGGTAATAAGGGGAGCGAAGAAATATAAAAAAGCCGCCCTGATGGAGATCAGAGCGGCTGTTGTTTTTAACCTACAACTGTTACACAGTCTATAAAGTGTATTACTATTGACAATTCCTGAACTACCAGGTGATTCGTTGTGCTTCGGGCACGGATAAGATGTGCTGCATTTTACCGCGCCGGTATTCCGCATACAAACGGTTGATATCTTCCGCCGTATCGGCAACAAAAGGACCGTGCAGCACTACCTCACTGGCTGTTGGCTTACCGGCATACAATACCATGCGCGCGCCCGCATCGCCGGCTGTGATGGTCAATTCACTCTGGCTGTCGTCTTTAAACAGATCCAGCCAGCCTACCTGGTCCTGGTTTAAGGGTTGCTGGTCCTCTCCTGCTTTTATGCTGCCATTTATTACGTATAGAAAAGTATTAAAGCTGGCAGGTATGTCCAGCGTAGTAGTTGCCCCGGCCTGTAAGGTGATCTCTGCCACTATCAGCGGCGTATAGGTATGTACAGGAGAAGCTGCCCCTTTCAGCGCACCGCTGTACAAGCGTATGTTTACGCCTTCATCTGCAATAACCGGTACATGTGCAGCAGGTAAACGCTGCAGGCGTGGCAATGCGTGCCGGTCTTTCTTAGGAGGGCTCATCCACATTTGCAGCAGGCGCAATTTGGTTTTCTCTGCAATGGTCTCTGTATGCACCACACCGCTGCCTGCCATCATGATCTCAAAATCCCCTTTCTTTAAATGATGTTCCGGCTCGCCCAGCTCACCTTCCAAATACAGGGAGCCAATCTCTACGCCGGCGTGCGGATGAGGACCGCCAACCGGTATATCATCCTGTTTATCCAGCATATCGTCCATCAGTATAATAAAGGGATCGCTCTCGGGAAAGGGAAGCTGCACCACTGCACGGGCAATATGACCGGCGCCCAGGAATCCCGGCTGATCGGGGGGAGTATATATTTTTGCCAATTTCCTTTTCATCGTCCTTGTCTCCTTTTTATTATGCAAAAATACCCCTATGATCAACAGGACCGTGCGTAGTATACAAAAGGTAAGCGCTTACGTTGAGGTAAGTGCTGCTTTACTGGGCAGTACCGTTAAGCGACGCCTGCAGAAGTTCCCTGCTCTTTAGCTGTATCGGCGGCGCTACCGCATGCTCCGCCTCGAACTCCTCTCCCAACAGCATAGAAATAGTGGAAGCGATCTGCTGCTGCCAGATCTTCTGCTCTTCTTTGATCTCTCCGCCGGGATATATATCCGGGCCTATGATGGCCAGCCATATTTCGCCGGAGCCTTTAGCCCAGAAGCCGTGGGTTTGCCATGCGGCGGGGTTCTTTCCCCTGCCATGATCTGTAGTGATGATAAAAGTGGTATTGTCTTTATAGAAGGGATCAGTTTGTACATAGTACCAGAGCGCGCCGATCATCCGGTCTACATCGGCAGCCTTCTGCAGGTACAGGTCGTAACGGCCATCATGGGCACATTCATCGGTTTCGCCAAAGCCGAGGTAAACTACTTTGGGATGATTGCGCTGGATGTACTCCTGCGCGCTCAGCCAGGTGAGCATATCATAACGGGTGTTGCCCCTGTCAGTGATATAGGTTTGCACCCGGTTGATCAGGGCGGCGGTATCGCCGCTGTTTTCCAGTGGTTCATAGCCTGCATTGACATCAAAACTGCCGGAGCGCTCATTCAGTATATAAGGAAATACATTCCAGGAACTGAAAGCCACTACCTTGCCCTGGTAGTCCTTTTGCTGGTTGAGGAACTGCAGTACGTTGGTATTCTTATTCACTACCGGCAGGTTGCCCACAAAGCGGTTACCGGTAAACCCGGTCAGCATCTCGCTGTAGCCGGGATAGGATATTTTGTAGAAGTTCCGCACATTTACCTTATTGTTCCAGCGTCGGTTGCCATAGAGGCAACCCTGCTTTGCGATCACATTCCAGAAAAAAGGCATAAGCTTTTCCCGCCTGATCTCAGCAGAGTCATCCCAATAAAGCTGCCGGATCATGGCGGTATCCTTTACAAATTCAGGCCTGAGCAGTGCGGCATCTGCACCGTTGAAAACCTCCTGCCAGCGGAAGCCATCCGTGGTGATGATAAAGATATTTCTCTTCTTGTCGTAGGCTGGCTGAGCAGTGGCAGCCAGAGAAAGGAACAAGGCAATAACCCAAAGCCGGTATCTCATCAGAACATCGTTTTTCAAATCAACACACAAACTATGATCCAGATATTAACAGGCGGTTAAATTATTATAAAGTTAAGGGTTATTATAAAAGAAGAGAAAGATATCAGCGGGCGGGCGCCTGTCGCTTTATAAGTACAGACGCCCTGTCTGCCCGTCAATTTCAGGTTATATAGTAGTATCTATCTTAAAACCGGCAATGTATTGCAGGCCTGATTGCTTTTGCAGGTTGGCGGGCACCTTGATAGTCAGTACGCCGTTCTCAAAGTGCCACTTCAGCTTTTCCGGTCTTCCCATCAATGCTACCTTGCTGATCTTCCTGGCTTCTATTACCCGGAAAGAGATCTCTGAAGGGAGCAGCACTTTGTCATTCTCCGCAATGTACCAGGCATAAAGGTGTTGGCCATCTTTAGACTTCGTGAAGTAGATATTATTCTCTGAATAAGGAGCCACAGGCTGGGAGGCGTGAATGCCTTCGCCGTTAATGTTCATCCAGTTACCGATGTCTTTCAGCCGCTCGTAGGCTTCAGGCGACCAATCCCCTTTATCGCTGGGGCCAATGTTCAGCAGGTAGTTACCGCCCCTGGAAACGATCTTTACCAGGTTGGAGAGCAATACTTTGGACGGCTTCATTCTATCAGCAGGCGTATAACTCCAGGAGTCTCCCATGCTCATACAGGTTTCCCAGGGATAGGGCAATGGCTTATCGGGAATAGACTGTTCGGGTGTGGTGTAATTCTCAAATTCACCGGGAACGGTTCGGTCAACGATGATCAGTCCGGGTTGGTGGCTGCGTGCCATTTTGGCGATGCCAGGCATATCAATGCTTTGACGGCCACCGGGCCTTACCCAGCCGCCATCCAGCCAGAGAATATCTACACCGCCATAGCCGGTCATCAATTCTTCGATCTGGTTGTAGGTGAACTCATTGAATTTTTTCCAGCGCTCCGGATACTTTTTAATATCATAGTTCACATGCCGGTCTTTCGGTGGATAGTAAGACCACCAGAAATACTGGCTGTGCCAATCCGGCTTGGAAAAATAAGCGCCGATCATGAAGCTGTCCTTACGGAAAGCGTCGAAGATCTCTTTCGTTACATTGGCGCGTGGATTTTTGGAGAACGGTGTATTGGGACTGGTGATCTTGTAATCTGTTTGTTTGGTATCGAACATACAAAATCCATCGTGATGCTTGGTAGTGAATACCACATAGCGCATACCGGCTGCTTTGGCGGCTTTCACCCATTTTTCCGGGTTGAAGTTTACCGGGTTGAAGGTATGCTGCAGATCTTCATATGCTTTTTTGTAACCAAAAAAATCTGCACTGTACGGACCTTTACGCACTACCCAATCGTCCGGGCAGATACTCCAGCTTTCCACCTCGCCCCATTGGGTGTAGGTGCCCCAGTGCATAAATAAGCCAAACTTCTGATCCTGCCAGTGTTCCAGCTTCTTAATGACCAGCGGATCTTTAGGCGCCTGGTAATCTGATGACGTTTCGTGTACCCCCTCGTTTGCCTGCGCCGCCACATATTTTTCGGGCAGCAGCAGGGCCAGTAACACCAGCCCTGAGGCCAAGACATTTTTCATAGATATAAACCGATTGTTTTTAAACGCAATAATTCCGGAAAGATCCCGGAATTATTGCTTAAAAACTGAATAAATTTTACCTTATTCTTATAGCTGGTTAACAAGGGCGGTAGTTACGTAGTACATTTTGACGATGGCCGAGGTATCAAACAAAGGCGCTTCATTGGCTTTGAGGGTCAGCTGCTGCCATTGCTCCGTAGGAACGATCTTTACTTTCGCTTTGTCGTTCTGCAACACCAGGGGCATGTCAAAACCCTTTACACAATTGGACCAGCGGTAGGACACCTTTGTTTTGTTCTTATCCCAACGCAGCTGCAGCTGCGGGATCCGGGTGGTACGCAGATACTGGTCAAATACCTTGCTGTAGTTATGTTTTGTTTTTTCAGAAATATAATCCTCTACCTGGCGGCTGGTGACCGTCTGGTGATAGAAGTCTTTATTCAGTCCGCGGAGGATCTGACGGAACAGTTCATCATTATCCAGTCCGTGGCGGATGGCATGCAGCATATTGGAAGCTTTAGGATACATGTCGCCGCTGCCCTGGTCATTTACATCATAATGGGCAATAATGGGACGGTCGTTGCGGATGCCCCTGCGGATACCGGCGTTATAGGCATCGGCGGCATCTTTACCGAAGATGTAGTCTATAAAGAGCGTTTCACTGTAATTGGTGAAACCTTCGTGCACGTACATGTCTGCCAGGTCTTTGGTAGTGATATTATTACCAAACCATTCGTGGCCGCTTTCATGGATAATGATAAAATCCCATTTCATGCCCCAGCCGGTGCCTGAGCCATCGCGGCCGCGGTAGCCAAAAGCGTAGCCATTACCGTAAGAAACAGCGCTCTGGTGCTCCATACCGGAGTGCGAGGTTTCTATCAGCTGGTAACCATCTTCATAAAATGGATATGGGCCAAACCAGTGCTCGAGGCTTTCGAGCATATTGTGCACCTGTGGCGGCATATAGCCTTTTGCGCGCTGCAGGTTATAGTCCAGCACCCAGTAGTTAAGGTCCAGCGGACCTTTTTCACCATTATACTTTTCGCTGAAGTTTACATATTTACCGATGTACGGAATGATGCAGTAAGTGCTGATGGGATTCGCCACCGCCCATTTGTAGGTGGCGCTGCCATCGCCGTTAACTTTTTTTGACTGCAGGCGGCCGTTGGCAACAGCTACCAGCGTATCAGGAACAGTAATGGTGAGTGAAGCGCCATTATCCGGCTCATCGCTCTGGTGATCTTTACAAGGGTACCATACAGAAGCGCCACCGCCCTGACAGGTAACGGTCATCCAGGGACGTCCGAGGGAATCCTGGGTGAAGGTCCAGCCGGCAGACCATGGCGGACGGGTAGATTCTTTAACCTGGCCGTGGTAGAAAACCGTCACCTGGCCGTCGCTGGCTTTTTGCTGATCAGGCACTTTCACATGCCAGGCATTGCCCTCTTTGGTAAAGCTCAGCTGAGCGGAGCTGTTGTACAGCACACTGTCTATGATAAGCGGTTCCTGCAGATCGATCTGCATTTGCTGCCCTTTGTTATCGCTCACCACCTTGTAGGTAATGGTGCTGGAGCCGCTGATGGTTTTACTGATATAATCCGGTTTTACCGCAATATCGTAACGTAGAATGTCCCACCAGGCGCGTTCAGGCGTAATGCTGCCCCGGAGGGTATCGGCATGGGTAAAAGTTTTGTTTACCGGGCCCTGTGCCTTGCAGGTGCTGATGATGAACAGGCAGCCTAAAGCGCAGCAGAGCTGTTTTAAATGGAGGTTTCTGATAACTGACGTGAAGTTTTGCATAAGAGCTAACTTAGGTATTAATCTTTATCCGTGCTTAGCAGCATTTGCCGGATAATTTACGAAAATTAACCTTCGCAAAACGGGCCTTGCCTACAGTTCAAAACGCAGATCCCAGCGGATACCCCAGGAACGGATACCAGGGTGATCGAGATAAGTAAAGCGTTTGATTATATCTATGCGCAGTATTTTAAAGATATTGGTAATACCCGCACCTGCTTCAAAATAGGGCCCGTCGTTCAGCGTATAGGTAGACAGGCGATTCTCGGTAAGCGGAAACTGAAACACATTGCCGTTGCCCGGTCTGTTTTCCTCCCGCAGACCGCCATAGAGCAATCTGCCGGTGACCACCTCGCGCCATTTCAGTTTCTTCAGCAGCGGGATGCGGTCAAAGAAAAAGCCTTTAAAGGCGTGGTTGATGCTGATGCCTGCATAATGATCGGATACAAATTCAAAACTGTTCATGAGGTTATAGCCTCTCCTGGAATAGCCCAGGCTCTGGTTGCCCTGGTGGATCACCAGCAGGGGCCAGGGCAGCCTTCCTAAAATACCGCCTGCTTCCAGCCTGATATCCGTATGGCCGAAAGGCGCCCAATAAGCCCTTTTTGTGATCTCCAGGTCTACGCGGTCATAACCAAAATCGCTGGCGGCAGTTTTAAAGCCGTGGGTGTAGCTCAGCGAAAATACCGGGTAGCGGTTGCGGATGGCAAAACGGTAACCGTTGTTCTGGTAAAATTGTTCATGCGGCGCCCAGCGGAACACGGCAAACACCTCGTTGGTGGTAAGGGATCTGACAGTATCCTGTACCGTATTGTTGTTCTTCACAAATGCGAGGCTGCCGGCAGGCCGTTGTTCCCGGTATTTAAAGCCCAGGTTGAGGCCTATGTGGTTGGCAAATTCGTAAGTGTACTCTCCCCGGAAAATATTGTTGTAAAGGTAACGGGTGGCTGAACCGGTGCTGAAAGACAGCAGGGGATTATCGTCTACATAGTCATCGCCCGCACCAGGAACATTGGTATCGTGGCGATAGCTGAATTCTACAAAATGCATCGGGTATTTGTAGATAGAGCGGTTGTTCAGGGAGTAGGCCACACTGCCGTAATATTTGAATTGCTTATCACGCAGGCCATAGGCCAGGTATCCATCCAGGAAGTAACGGGTACTGAAATTGGTGTTGGTACGACCGCCCAGGCGGGGCTTCCAGCCTTCTATGGGGTTATAAGCCACGAAGGCGTATGCGGGGCCAATGTCTACTGGTCCGGCCGCTTTATACCCTGTAGACCAGAACCGGATCAGGTCGGTATACAGGATATAGGATTTCATGTTGTGCAGGCTGTCAATATTGTAGTAGGTACGGGCTTCCGCATCGGAAAGGGTGTTCATCCGGTAGGCAGTAAAGAAGCTATCGGGCTTATAAAGCGGAATGTATTCGCGGGTATAGTCCTTTTTGAACACGCTATCGGGAAACTGCTGCCCGCTGGTAAAATCACTGAACAATACCAATCGTTCTCCGTACATGCCTGCCGTGCCTTTGGTTAACCCAAAATCGGTAACTACGTCAGAATAGCTTAAGTGATATTTATGGGTGAGGGTATCTTCCTCAAAATCCTGGATCACGGAGAAACTACGCACCACGCCCAGGTTCATGTCTTTGTTGGTGTGCAGGTCCAGCTTGCGTACGGCATAACGCCCGTCCAGGGTAATATAGAGTGTTCCTGTAAAAACCAGGGCGTTGTTATTACGTGGGTTGATGGAAAGCCTGACGAGCGGCGTGCCGTTCTCCACCAGCGTGTCTTCAATGAAATACTGGTAAAAAGCGGGTGCGGCATCTGCAATGGGACTGATAAACTGGCGGGTGAAGGCCACGATCAGATTATCGTAGATGTTAATGTTCTCATATAGGCGGTTCAGGATGGCGCTGACGCCATGGGTGTCGATGTACTCGCCGTAGTCCACCTTCTTCTGCCCTTCTATAACCTGGTTCTTTTTTTCGGGCTCCCGCTGGAAGTAGTTCTGGCTGACGGTTTCTTCGATGTAAAGGGGTATGAGTTCCTTTCCCTTTACCTTGAGGGAGTCTTTATTTTCAAAAACGAACCGGAACTGCCGCATGAGCCTGTTTTTGGTGGCCCAGTCGGGGAACCCGTCCAGGTACATACACAGTTTTTCGTACTGCCGGTAGCTGGCAGAGGAATAGGCGCCGATGTCGTTCTCTTTTTTGTGAGCGATGACCTTCCTGATCAGTTCTACCGCCGGGTTGTTCTTATTGCTGTAATGGCGCCGCTTACTGTTAACCACCACGGTGGCCAGGTGTCTTTCCCTCCGGGGAAGGAAGATATTGACCTCCTGCAGGTAAGATTTCCCCAGCACGTGTTTCCGGGTAAAGAATCCATCGGCAGAAAACTGCAGGATGTTACCACCCGTAATGCGGAGGGAATACCGTCCATCGGGCCCTGTGCGGGTTGAAAAGCGGGTATTTTCTGCGATGACGTGCACATTGGGAACCGGCGTTTTTGTAGCCGAATCTACCACTACACCATGCACGTTTACAGACTGGGCTTTCAAACAAGGGCCAGGCCATACTATCAGCAATAATGCCGCACATATAACAGTGTAGTTAAATATCTTACTCCATTTACTTCGCATCCTTGCTTAAATAACGGGAATTTAGATTACATATTCACTAAACGGTTAAATAAGTTTTAAAAAAATAGTTAGCGGTACTGGTATTATTTTTTCATCACCCCTGATGGAAATATGAAACAATTTAATATATTTATGCGTAAATTTTTTAATACATTGCGCGCCAACTATTCGAATGCACCCAAGGTGCCCCTTGCCTTAGCCATATCTTTTGCTTCTTATGTATTACTGGGATCCGGATGCGGAACAACTTTCGGGGATACAAAGAACACCATATCTGCAGCCGGCCTGCCTGTTGCAGACAGCAGTATTAATAAAACAACACCTGCAACACCACCGTTGGATTCTACCCTTTATAACCAGAAATGGCAACAGATCCTTGGCGGTGATTCCCTATTCAATGCAAAGGTGAAAAACGTGTACCCTTTACCGGGCGCTGTTCTTCCTTTCAAGCGCATTGTGGCCTACTATGGAAATTTTTACTCAAAACGTATGGGCATACTTGGGGAATTACCCGAAGAGGAAATGCTGGCCAAACTGAAAGGTGAAGTAGCTGCCTGGGAAAAGGCTGACACTACCATGAGCGTTGTTCCTGCGATCCACTATATTGCCGTAACAGCGCAGGGAAGCCCGGGTAAAGACCGCAAATACCGCCTGCGCATGCCTTTTGGCCAGATAGATAAGGCGCTGGAAACAGCAAAAAAAATAGATGCACTGGTATTCATTGACATACAGGTAGGCTTAAGCAACCTGCAGGCAGAAATACCCCTGCTGGAAAAATACCTGCGCATGCCGAATGTGCACCTGGGCATTGACCCTGAATTCTCCATGAAGGACAGCAGTCTGCCGGGCAAGAAGATAGGCACCTTTGATGCCGCAGATATTAATTACGCCGCCGAATACCTGGCAAAGCTGGTAAAGGAAAGTAATATTCCGCCCAAGATCCTGATCGTGCACCGCTTTACCCAGGGTATGGTGACCAACTACAGTAAGATTGCGCTGCGCCCCGAGGTACAGATCGTGATGGACATGGACGGATGGGGCGGCGTTCCGCATAAAGTAACCACCTACCAACTTTTTATAAAAAGAGAACCAGTGCAATTTGCCGGTTTCAAGCTCTTCTATAAAAACGACTTTCGTCAGCCAGGCAGCCGGATCATGACACCGGAAGAAGTGCTGGCGCTGAAGCCGCAACCGGTGTACATACAATACCAGTAGTACTACAATAGATAATTAAAACATAAAAGCGGCAGCATATACAATGCGCCGCTTTTTTATGCGTACATGAAAAAATCTCCATCATAACGCTTTCTCACAAATTCTATTTCAAATTTGGTTTTTTAGCAAAAAGTTGTATTTTTATCATACCCGAAGCGTTAATATCAGATAGCCATTAACAGAAGATATCAATGTAGCAATGCATTGTTAATATTCAACCACCAAACTACGGTCATTATCTATTTGAATCTAAACCCTTAAATCAGAACCCATAAAAAACGAACCCTTATGTTAACAAAAATCCTATTCAGGCATTCATTTTTCCAGCTATTATTATTCACTAAATAAATCCAGATTTCACGTTTTACTTTTCCGCTGTGCCTAACTTGATAGAGTTATAAGTTCAGGCCTATTGAATATAGGCGGTACGCGGAACCTGAGAGCAACAATTATCAAAAAATAAGAAATTAATTATCTATTGGTGTTTTGATACAGAGACGGATTTAACCGGTATTTCCGTTTCTGATCCTCAAAATAATTGTACCCTTTCCATATTTGCTTTGCATGTTTTGCGGCCATGGCCATGGCACATAACAACCCTATTTCGTAACTGAATGTCTTTCACCACTACATGGTAAAGGGAGGGATTCATTTACGCCGTCAAACTAATGCCACAAATGAAAAACTTAGCGAGTGTCCAGAGAACAATTTGGCTGACCCAAAATATATATGCAGATTCGTCCCTGTACAATATCGGTGGATATGCCCTCATTCAGGGACAATTAAATGTATCAGTTCTGATCAGGGCGATCAAAACCGTATTGAATGATGCAGATGTAATAAGCGTTGGATACTACGCCTTTAATGAGCTGCCGCTGGAGAGCAATATGGCATTTATCAAATATGATATTGCATCTGTTGATCTATCAGAAAGTACGGATCCCTCGAACGCTGTACAGGACTGGATGCAGCAAGACATGCGCGAGCCCTTCACAGTAAGTGCCAACCTGCTTAAGATCAGGATCATTAAATGCCAAAACAATGACTACTACTGGTATACAAAAGCGCATCATCTCATCTTTGACGGGTATTCAATGTCTTTGTTCTTTCGCAACGTTTCTTCATTATATGCCGCTTTTTCTGACAACACCGGAAATACCGCAGCACTGGAACAATATCCATACGCATCCTTTATCTTGGAAGATCAGGAGTACAGGTCATCTGACCGCTATGCCGCCGACAGATCGTACTGGATCAACCGGCTAAGGAATAGCGGAACGGCAACAGCGTTCCGGTCATGTGCACCCACTACTTCTTCCCGCTCACTCACCTCTGCACGGAAAGAACTGACCATAAAAAAAGAAATTTACAGGCAGATAGAACAATACTGTGAACAATATAATTGTACTGCTTTCCATTATTTCATAGCTGTCATCTTTGTCCTGAACAGCTGTTATGGCAATCCGGTACCAGTTATAGGTTTGCCGGTTTTCAACCGCTATAATAAACAGCTGAAAAGGACCATCGGCACTTGTGTGAATATACTTCCCTTTTCACTCTCCCAGCCCGGAAATGTAAGCTTTCGCGAATTGCTCATTCAGATAAAGGACGAACTGAAAGCGTGCTACAGGCATCAGCGGTTCCCGCTGTATGATATACTCGAAGCACTTAACACGGAAGGCAATATCTATAACATCACGTTTTCCTTCCAAAAGAATACGTATGAGGCAGGCCCCGGTGGACTAAGCTCATTCATTAAATATATCCACAGCGGCGAACAGGAGGAAGATCTTGCTTTCCACCTGTTGGCTTATGCAGAGGAAGAGGATCTGACTTTGTCGCTAGACTACCGGCAAGACCTTTACCCCGAACACGTGATCAATAATCTGCTCAGGCATTTTGACACCTTGCTGCATATGCTACTGCTGCCGTCCTCTCAACCGGTTTACACCATCGATATTCTTAGCACTGCAGAGAAAGAACAACTACTAAACACTTTCAATGCCACACACAGATCGCTGCCTCAGGGAAAAACAATTCTTGATCTGTTTGAAG
>NZ_CALEJS010000011.1 GCF_937898475.1 uncultured Chitinophaga sp. | reverse complement strand
GCTCCTAAAAGTTAAGTTCTAAATTTATTATGGGAGTTTAGCTCAGTTGGTTCAGAGCACTCCGACACAAGTCGGAGGGGTCGCGGTTCAGGAAGAGTGCTCCTAAAAGTTAAGTTCTAAATTTATTATGGGAGTTTAGCTCAGTTGGTTCAGAGCATCTGCCTTACAAGCAGAGGGTCGGCGGTTCGACCCCGTCAACTCCCACCATTTTTAAGTTTTTAAAATCATTAAGGGAATTTAGCTTAGTTGGTTCAGCGCACACCGACAAAGTCGGAGGGGTCGCGGTTCAGCAAGCGTGCTCCTTAATGTTAAGGTCCAAAAGTTATTAAGGGAGTTTAGCTCAGTTGGTTCAGAGCATCTGCCTTACAAGCAGAGGGTCGGCGGTTCGACCCCGTCAACTCCCACCAAAGGTCTCCAGTTTTATGGAGACCTTTTTGTTTGTTACAATTTGTTAACCTGAAAAATCAATGGCCATGTTTTATCTGTACATCCTCTACTCTGTAACCCGCGATTCATACTACATTGGATATACCGGAGATGATCTGCAGGAACGTCTGCGAAAGCATAACGCTGATCATAAGGGGTTCACAGGCAGAACGGGGGACTGGACAATTGTTTATACAGAAATGTTTACCTCAAAAAAAGATGCTTATCAGAGAGAACGTAAAATCAAGGCCTGGAAAAGCCGGAAAATGATTGAAAATTTAGTTGGTTCGCATTCGGCAAAATAGGTCGTTAAAAATATCCCAACACCCACAAAAGTAAAAGGCCTTCGTCACTACGAAGGCCTCTTTTATTTACAATAATATTTTACATCCTTATCTCAGCTCCCAATCCACCACCCTATTCACCCACTCTTCCCTGTACGGCGTAGTGATCTTAATATAATTATCCGTATATCCTTCCATCATCCCGTCTTTATTATGCCCTTCAAACAGTACTTTACGGGTTTGACCAATATGTTGGGCCGTAAAATACTGGAGTTTCTTATGGCTGAGATTGCGCAGCATTTTATTCCTTTCATGGCGCTGTGCCATGGGCACTACCGGCTCAATTTCCAGTGCAAGCGTATTGGCCCTTTCTGAATAAGTGAACACGTGCAGGTAGGAAATATCCATTGTATGCAGGAAATCATAGGTCTCCTGGAAATGGGCATCGCTTTCAGCAGGGAAGCCAACGATCACGTCTACGCCGATGGCGCAATGCGGCATGAATTGCTTGATCAGTCCTACTTTTTCTGCATATAGTTCGCGGCGGTAGCGGCGGCGCATCAGGCCTAATATTTCATTGCTGCCGCTTTGCAGCGGAATATGGAAGTGCGGCATGAATTTGTGGCTGTTGGCAACAAACTCAATGATCTCATTGCTGAGCAGGTTAGGCTCAATGGAAGAGATGCGGTAACGTTCAATACCTTCCAGCTGGTCCAGTGCCTGTACCAGTTCAAAAAAGGTTTCCTCCCGCTTTTTGCCGCCGTGCAGACCTTTGCCAAAATCGCCCAGGTTTACGCCGGTGAGCACAATCTCTTTCACACCGTTGGCGGCCAGGGTCCTTGCGTTCTGCAGTACGTTCTCCACGCTGTCGCTGCGGCTTTTGCCGCGGGCCATGGGTATGGTGCAGAAGGTACAGTTATAGTCGCATCCGTCCTGCACCTTGAGGAAGGTACGGGTACGGTCGTGCAGGGAGTAGGAGGAGTGGAAGGAGTTGACCTCTTCAATGTCGCAGGAGCAGATACGGGCGCTGTCACCTTTGGTGAGCGTTTTGAGGTGATCTACGATATTGAACTTTTCGGCGGCGCCCAGTACCAGGTCTACCCCTTCAATGGAGGCGATCTCCCTGGGTTTGAGCTGGGCATAGCAGCCGGTGATCACTACCATGCTTTCGGGGGCGCGGCGTTGTATACGCCTTACCAGCTGCCGGCATTCCTTGTCTGCATTGTCGGTAACAGAGCAGGTGTTGATCACATACACATCTGCCCGGCCTTCAAAATCCGTTTTAACAAAACCATCCTGTTCCAGTAACCTGCTGATGCTGGAGGTTTCTGAAAAGTTCAGCTTACAGCCGAGAGTATGAAATGCCACTGTTTTTGCCGGAGTCATAAGGAGGGCAAAGTTACATAAAAAAGCAGAACGCAGAACGCAGGGGGCAAAACGCGGGATGCCAGCTATCTTGCGGATAATCAGCTTACTGGGTACCGCTTTAAGCATTCAGCTTTTTTACGTAAGTTTAGCCTGATATAACCTGGTGATAATTTAACTGTTAGATGAAACCTGCGACTACGCACAAGTACTTTCCCGTTGTGGTCCTGTCCCTGTTGCTGCTCCTGGTCTGGGGCTGGAACAAAAAAGCTAAGGATAAGCCCGCCGGGCGCCCAACGGAAACTGTTTTACGCACGCCAAAAACGGCGGATGAAATACCCGGATTTAACCGTCATACCCGCCTGGTGTATACGGCGCATGCCCGCTGCCGGATGGACTGCCGGCAGGTAACCGAGGCAGAGGTAGAGGAGATACTGGCCAAAGGCCGTGTAGACCTTTCAAAATCCAACCTGCACGATAAACCCTGTCCTACTTACGCCCTGGAAGGCTATTCAAATGAAGGCCAGCACTTAAGGATTATTTTTGCTACCTGCCGGGAGGCAACCAGGGTAGTGACCTGTATAGATTTGGATAAGAAATGGACATGTAACTGCGACTAATTATCAATTATTAACTAATTTTCCGGTTTGGCGTTCACCTAAACGGGTTTTTGTGTTTATGAATATTTTACTGAAGCCGCTGCATGCGATCTATATGTTATATGCGCTGTTATTGTGGCTGGCAATCATGTTTCTCATTCTTCCCCCAATTGCGCTGGCTTCGCTCCTGGGTAAGGTAAGAGGAGGTAATATTACGTTTTACTTCCTCCGCCTCTGGGCCCACCTCTGGTTCCCCCTGGTGGGCATATGGGTAAGAAAGATCCGTAAGGATAACAATGAAAAGGGAGACTTTCTCTTCGTGGTGAACCACCGGTCTTACCTGGACGCAGCTATTGCCGTAAAGGTGATGCCGCTGCCCTTCCGGCCCCTGGGTAAGATAGAAATGAAGAAAATACCTTTCTTCGGGTTTATATACAAACAATCGGTAGTGCTGGTAGACAGGTCTTCTGCGGTGGGCCGGTCTAACAGTGTGCGTGAAATGATCTACATGATCAAACAGGGTGTATCCATCCTGATCTTTCCTGAAGGAACTACCAATGAATCAGACCGGCTGCTCACTCCTTTCCATAACGGGGCATTTCGTATAGCCATCGAAACGCAGACACCTCTGAAGCCGGTGCTGTACCTTGACAGCGGCACCCGTTTTCCTCATCACCATAAAAAGATGAGTCTTACACCTGGCCGCTGCCGTGTGTTGTTCCTGCCATCTGTTCCTGTTGCAGGGCTTACCATGGAAGACCTGCCCGCGCTCAAGCAGCAGGTGTTCAATATCATGGAAGATGCCCTGAAACAGTATACGGAGCAGCCCGGCCCCGTATTGGAACAGGCTTAATAATTAACAAGGCCGGATGAAGTATGCAGATGTAATATTACCGCTGGCGCTGCCTAAAAACTATACCTATGCTATTCCCGATAGCATGAACGGTACCATACAGGCAGGCAGCCGTGTAGCTGTTCAACTGGGCAGGCAGAAAAAATATGCCGGTATTGTAAAGGCCGTGCACGAACAGGCTCCGCTGGAATACAAAACCAAGCCCCTGCTCGATCTGCTGGATAAAGATCCCGTTGTATACCAGGCCCAGCTCAATTTCTGGAGCTGGATATCCAGCTATTACATGTGTACGGAAGGAGAGGTGCTGAATGCCGCCCTGCCTGCCCACCTGAAACTTTCCAGCGAAACGATCCTTTTATATAACCAGGAGTTTGGCGATGATCTTACCGCGCTCGATGAGGACGAATATCTCCTTGCAGAAGCCCTGCATATACGAAGAGAGCTGCGCATCGAGGAAGTGCAGATGATCCTGGACAAAGCAGATGTGTACACGACCATCAAACGCCTGATCGAAAAGAAAGTATGCCTCATTTACGAAGAGCTTAAAGAGGTGTACAAGGAGAAGAAGGAAAATTATGTGCAGCTGCATCCTGCCTACGAACAGGAAGAACAGCTGTCGGCCCTTTTCAATGAACTGGGCCGCGCGCCTAAACAGATGGAGCTGCTGCTGGCCTACCTGCATCTGCTGAAAACGCAGGGCTCCGTACTGCAAAGCGAGCTGCTGAAAAAATCCGGCGCTACTGCCGCCCAGCTGAAAGGCCTGGTGGATAAGAATATTGTGTGGATTGAAAAACGTGTGGTAGACCGCGTGCCCGGCGGTAAGGCCACTGCGCAGATAGATTTTGCTTTGAGCCCGGCACAGGAAACTGCCCTGCAGGCGCTGCGGCAGAGCTTTGAGCAGAAGCCGGTTACCCTGTTGCACGGCGTTACTTCCAGCGGTAAAACCCAATTGTATGTAAAGCTGATAGAAGAATATATTGCCGGCGGCAAACAGGTGCTTTACCTGCTGCCGGAAATAGCCCTCACTGCGCAGATCATCCGGCGTTTACAAAAACATTTCGGTAATAAGATCGGCATTTATCATTCGCGCTTTAACAATAATGAGCGGGTGGAGATCTGGAACAAGGTGAAGAGCGGCGAGCTGCAGATCATACTGGGCGCGCGTTCCAGCCTGCTGTTACCCTTCAGGGATATCGGCCTGATCATACTTGATGAAGAGCACGACGCTTCCTATAAACAGCAGGATCCTGCGCCCCGCTACCACGCGCGCGATGCGGCCATCTATTATGCCAGCCTTTTCGGGGCCAGGGTGCTATTGGGCTCTGCTACCCCCTCGCTGGAATCCTATTTCAATGCCCGGCAGGGTAAATACGGGCTGGTAGAGCTGCAGGAAAGATTCGGGGGGCTTGAAATGCCATCCATAGAAGTAGTGGATGTTAAACAGCTGATGGCCGAAAAGCGCATGCAGGAGAATTTTACACCGGCGCTGGTAGAAGGCGTAAACCAAAGCCTGGCCGCCGGTAAGCAGGTGATCCTGTTCCAGAACCGCCGCGGCTATGCCCCCTTTTTGCTATGTACCACCTGCGGATGGATACCTCACTGCAAGCAGTGCGATGTATCACTTACCTGGCACCGTAATTCTGACAAGCTCCATTGTCACTACTGCGGTACGCAATATCCCTACTTCTATACCTGCGCCGCCTGCGGCAGCCAAACGCTGATACCCAAAAGCTTTGGTACCGAAAAGATAGAGGAAGACCTGCAGCAGCTGTTCCCTACTGCCCGTATTGCGCGGATGGACGTTGACGCCGTGCGTAATAAGGACAGCCATAACAAGATGATCCAGATGCTGGAACAGCAGCGTATAGACATACTGGTAGGTACACAAATGGTAGTGAAAGGATTGGATTTTGAGAACGTGAACCTGGTGGGCATCCTGAGTGCAGACAGCCTGCTGAGCTATCCTGATTTCCGGGTAAATGAGAGAGCTTTCCAGCTGATGGAGCAGGTGAGCGGGCGGGCGGGCCGTAAATTTGACAAGGGCCGCGTGATCATCCAGGCCAGCAATACCCGACATCCTGTACTGCAATATGTGACCGAACATGATTACAAAGCCATGTACGAATCAGAGATCGCTGAACGGCAGCGTTTTGGGTACCCGCCTTTTATCAGGTTGCTGAAGATCACGGTAAAGCATAAAAAACAACAGGTAGCAGAACAGGCTGCCAATGTACTGGGCAACTGGCTCCATCCGCACCTGGGTCCGCAACTGGTAGGCCCTGCCGCTCCATTGGTAGGCCGCGTGCGTAACAATTACCTGCAGGAAATGCTGGTAAAACTGCCCCGGGAAGCAAAAGTGATCGCACAGATAAAGCAATTGTTGAAAGAGCACTTTATAAAGCTGCAGGCGGAGAAGAAATTCCGCTCCGTTGTGATCGTGGCAGATGTGGATTGTGTGTAGGCGTTTGAGGGCAGATCACTATTACAATGGTTCTCCCGCCATTTCTTTAATAGCATCCGACTCATAAATATGTGTACCGGCCTCGCCTTTAACCGCTGCGCTGATCATGGCTTTGGCCACGGTAGCGGCTTTGATGGCCCTGTATTTCTTCCACCGTCCCTGCAGCAGATAATAGAACACCAGTACCAGCCACTGGCCCAGTAGTTCGCCCAGGCGTTTTTTGCGCCGTTTACCGAGCAGTGCGGATGGCCGGAAGATGTGCAGGCAGCTGAAACCCAGCGTGGTTACGGCCTGTTCGGTCTCGCCTTTGGTGCGCAGGTAGAAGAAACGGGAACGTACATTGGCACCTATGGAAGACATCAGCAGGAACTGACGGAAACCCTGCCGTCTGGCCAGGGTAGCGCAGCGCACGGGGATGTCAAAATCCACCTGCCTGAATTCTTCCTTGCCGCCGGCCTTTCTGCGGGTGGTGCCGATGCAACAGAACAGCGCATCGCCATGCAGGGCCTCCGCCAGGGCTGCCTCATCCCCGAAGTCCACAATAGCAGTCTCGAGCCCCTCCCTCGGTTTCAATGAGGGAGTGCGCAGCAGTACCTTTACCTTATCAAAAGCAGGATGGTGCAGAAGGAGGTTTACCAGGTGACTGCCGGTTAAGCCGGTGGCGCCGATTACAACAGCTGTTTGAGGCATTGTTCTGTTAGGTTATATTTGTGAATTCGCAGCTAGTAGCTGTTTATAAAGTTAATCATTGAACACTTAATTATGCTGGTATCTGAAAATGTTTTGCTGCGGCCTTATAATACGTTCGGCATCAATGCACAAGCCCGTTACTTTTCCACATTTGCTGATCTGCAGCAGCTGCAGACGGTTTTGCAGGATACCCGCTGGCAGTCTTCTCCCCGCATGATCCTGGGCGGAGGCAGCAATATACTGTTCACAAAGGATTTTGACGGCCTGGTGCTGAAGAATGAGCTGAAAGGCATTACCCTGCTGAAAGAAGATGATGATTACATCTATGTAAAAGCCGGGGCAGGTGAGCAGTGGCACCGCTTTGTAATGTACTGTATTGAACACAACTATGCGGGGCTGGAGAACCTGTCGCTTATACCCGGCAATGTAGGAGCCAGTCCTATGCAGAACATCGGCGCTTATGGCGTGGAGATAAAAGATTATTGCCATGAGGTAGAAGCCTGGCACCTGAAAGATAATGCCCTGGTTACTTTCGGCAATGCCGACTGTGCTTTTGGTTACCGCGAGAGCGTGTTCAAGAGAAAGTATAAAGATCAGTTCGTGATCCTTTCCGTTACTTACCGTTTACTGAAGCAGGCGCATTTCAATACCAGCTATGGGGCCATTGAGCAGGAGCTGCAGCGTATGGGCGTTGGCGAACTGTCTATCCAGGCTATCAGTCAGGCGGTGATCAATATACGCAGTTCCAAACTGCCCGATCCTGCCGCGATCGGTAATGCAGGCAGCTTCTTCAAAAATCCCACGGTAGATGCCGCGCAATATGAATCGCTCAGGACTGCACATCCCAATATCGTGGCCTATCCGGTAGACAATGGCTATTACAAGCTGGCCGCAGGCTGGCTCATAGAGCAATGCGGCTGGAAAGGCTACCGGCAGAACGACGCAGGCGTACATGCCAAACAAGCCCTGGTGCTGGTGAACTACGGCAATGCCAGCGGACAGGAGATCTACCAGCTCTCACAACAGGTGCTGGACAGCGTAAAGGAAAAGTTTGGCGTTGACCTTGAAAGAGAGGTCAATATTGTTTGAGCAATTAGCTATTGGCTGCTAGCTGCTAAAAGCTAATGGCTAACGGCTTTTTATATGTCCAATTATTTTGTCGGCGTGTTCCCGTGAATTCTCAATGAACCACACGTGGGTATCCATACCGCCGCATACTACACCGGCGAGGTATAGCCTGGGCATATTGGTCTCCATGGTGTCCGGGTTATAGGCGGGATGCCGTTTTTCATCGGCAGATAAACGCACGCCTGCTTTTTCCAGGAAAGCGAAATTGGGCTGGTAGCCTGTCATGGCCAGCACATAGTCGTTGGGTATGGTGACTAAGCCATCCGGTGTCTGGACATCTACTTCATCCGGGCGGATGGCGGTGATGCAGGAATGGAAATGCGCTTTGATGGAGCCTTCCTTGATACGGTTCTCAATATCCGGTCTTACCCAGTATTTTACCCGGTTGCCGATGCCTTCTTCCCGCACTACCATGGTCACCTCTGCGCCCTTGCGCCAGGTTTCCAGTGCGGCGTCTACAGCAGAGTTGTGTGCGCCTACTACTATTACGCGCTGCATCGCGTAGAAATGAGGGTCTTTGTAGTAGTGTTTTACTTTAGGCAGTTCCTCGCCGGGCACGCGCATCAGGTTGGGAATATCATAAAAGCCGGTGGCGATGATCACATGGCGGCCCTGGTATGTTTGCCGGGGTGTTTGTACGGTGTATTGTTCTCCCTCCGGCGTGATGGAGGATACCTCTTCAAAAAGCCTGATATGCAGTTGTCTGGAAGTAGCTACCCGCCTGTAATATTCCAGTGCTTCAGGGCGTGTAGGCTTGGCGTTGATAGACATAAAGGGAATGCCGCCTATCTCCAGCCGCTCTGAAGTGGAAAAGAAGGTCATATTCAGGGGATAGTTGTACAGTGAGTTCACCAGGCAGCCTTTTTCCAGAATAACGTAACTCAGTCCTGCCTTTTGTGCTGCCAGCCCACAGGCAATGCCTATAGGGCCTCCGCCTACGATTACAATGTCGAATGTTGTGTCCATGGATTAAAAATACGAATAAAGCGGAATGCTTGCAGCGTTCAGCGTTTAACCCATGTTTTCAAGGCTGGCTTCGATCCGGTTGATCTGCTGGAGGTGTCTTTCTGTATGATAGATAAGATAATACGCCCATTCTATCCTTGTCAGGAATCCAAATACCGGGTGTTCCATGTCATTGCACACCTGGTCGATCGGTTCCTGCTGCAGCACCGCCTTGATCTCTTCCCGGTTCTGCCGGAAGGCCTTGCTGAAATCGGCTATGTTCTTGAAGCCGCCCTGGAGTGTATCCGGGTCGCCTTGCACCTGCAGCCGTTTGTCAAATTCCAGGAAGGAATGGCTGATATCGTTCACTTTGCTGTTGGGGGCCCTGTCTTTAACAGGCGATGAAGTGCCCTGTAAGACTTTTACCACCTGTTGCTCATAGATCAATACATGTTCTGCGCAGTCCATAATGCACCAGGCGGTCTGTTCACTGGTTTGCTGCAATTTCCCGGGCGGTACCGTATCCAGGATGTCCAGGAAAAGCCGGGTATTGTTGTCCAGATCGGTACAAAGTTTATGGATATCAGGTACCATACGCAGTTGTTTTTATTATACTAAGTGCCTGTGTATTCCTTCCCCTGAAGCCCCAATAAACATGCCCGGATTTCCTGGTTTGTCCATATAAATTCCATTTTGGTGTATCGCTTTTCAGGCAGTTTAACCTCCTGGATAAATTTGTTTTCAATTAAAACCCTATCGTATGCAGCGAATATTTATACTGGTGAGCATTGCCGTGATGTCGGTTGTATCACAGCATATGAAGGCGCAGACTACCGCAGGCCAGGCCACTGATAGTATGCGCAGGCAGAACCTGAAAGCCGTTACAGTAACAGGTAATAAACCCTTTATCGTTATGAAGGCGGATAAAGTGGTGGTAAACGTATCAGAAAGCCCTGTGGCAGCCGGCAGTGATGCTGCACAGGTGCTTACCAACGCTCCGGGCGTTGTAGAACAGAGCAGCGGCAATTTTGAGCTGCGCGGAAAGAAAGTGATCGTACTGATAGACGGTAAGGATAGCCGCCTCTCAGGAGAGGAACTGAAAGAATGGCTGAGCGCCATGCCCAGCAACACCATAGACAGGATAGAACTTATTGCCAACCCTCCCGCCAGGTACGATGCCAGGGGAGCTGCCGTTATCAATATCATCTCTGCCAGGAGCAAGAACTTTGGCACTAACGGCGTTTTCACCGCGGGCCTGGGCAGCGGGCGTTATGGCAGGTACAACGGTGGCCTGGGCCTCAACTACCGTGATAAGCAGATCAACATTTACGGTAACTATGATTACCAGTATAACAAACAATATTATGACCTGTACTCCAACCGTACACTGGCAGAAAATGCTGCTATCGTGGAAAGGACCAGCGATGTGCGCACCCGCAACAATCACTCCCTGAAAGCAGGACTGGATTACGACATCAACCGCAACAGCTCTTTTGGCGTACTGCTGAAAGGCATGCTGAACTACCGCGACAGGGACGTATTTACCCGTTCTGTAAAAGAAGCCGCCGGCGCTGATTCTTTCTCTACTGTAAACACCATGGGCAAAGCCAGGATACTGAACCCCTCCGTAAATATCTACTACAAAACAAAGCTGGATACCAGTGGTAAACAGCTGACCCTGAATGCAGACTATTTCAGGTACAACAAAACCTGGAAGGATGACCTGGTCACTCATTTCTATGATCCTGCAGGCATGCAGACCGGGACGCCCTACCTGCTGATGAACAATTCTCCTGCAGATAATGAGATCCGTTCCATTGCTGCCGATTATTCGCAGCCACTGGGAAAAGGCCAGCTGGAAGCAGGTCTTAAAGCCACGCTCACCACCACAGATAATGATATCAACTGGCTGCAGCAACTGGAAAAACAATGGGTGACCGATGAGGGTAAAACCAATCATTTCATCTACGATGAAAATATCTACGCCGCTTATGCCACCTATAGCAGGAGCATTAAGAAGTTCGATCTGCAGGCCGGTTTGCGTGCAGAACAGACCTATACCAAAGGCAGGTCGCTTACGCTGAACCAGGTGAACAAAAGAGACCAGTTCAATCTCTTTCCCAGTTTGTCTGTCATGTACAATCACTCCCAAAAGCACCAGTACGGCTTTTCCTACCGTAAGAGTATAGACCGTTACAGCTTTGATGTGGTAAACCCTTTCATTACCTACGTTAGCCAGTATCAGTATAACCAGGGTAATCCCAATATCAGGCCCTCCATCGGCCATAGTTTTGAAGTGTCTTATGTGTATAACAACGAGTTGTTTATATCGGTCAACTACCAGCGCTTTACCGATGTTCCTGCTGCCATCTTCCGTAAAGACACCGGCAATGTGGTGATCAGCACAGAAGTAAACCTCAGCAGCGCAGATGCGGTGAACGCCAGTATTACCTGGTCAAAAAGCCTGCTGGATAACAAATGGACCAGCACCAACTCAGCGATGCTCACCTACGCCAAATACAATGAGCCTGGCCGTGATAACCTGGACAATGCGCTGACCGGCGCTTTTGTAAAGACCAATAACATATTTACGATAGCAAAAGGCCTCTCAGCAGAGCTTTCTGCCTATTACTTTTCATCCTTTGTTTTTGGCGTGTACAAATACAGACCCCGTTACGCCGTGAGCGCCGGTATCTCTAAAAGCATATTGAAGAATGCAGGGAAGCTGACCCTGAATGTAAGCGACCTGTTTAATACGCTGAGTACAGATTACAACATCGCATCCTTTGGCGTAACATCTTACAATGAGAATAAAATAGAATCCCGCTTTGTCAGGCTGATATTCAGCTATAAGTTCGGTAACCTGAAAGTGAAAGCCGCACGCAGCAGAACCTCCGCTATTGAAGATCAGCAGTACAGGATGGGAGGAAATTAATATGCAGAACTACCTCAAAACTGTAGCGTATGTTTAACAGATTTCCTCACTATAAACAGTATGATGAGATGGATTGCGGGCCCGCCTGCCTCCGCATCATCAGTAAGTATTACGGCAAAGTATTTTCACAGGAGTACCTGCGCAGGTTGTGCAATACCACCCGGGCAGGGTCCAGCCTGTTAAATGTGAGCGAAGCAGCAGAACAGCTGGGCTTTCGTACCGTAGGGGCCAGGATCGGTTATGAAGACCTGGCAGAAGAATCCCCTTTTCCCTGCATCGCGCTCTGGGAGCAGAAACATTTTATAGTGATCTATAAGATCAGGCGCGACAAGGTCTATGTGTCAGATCCCGCTCACGGCCTGCTGGTGTACACAAAGGAGGAATTTTTGAGAAGCTGGGCAGTAGTAGGTACCTCGGGTATCATTCTCAGCCTGGAAGTATCGCCGGAATTTGAGCAGGTAGAAGAGGTAGCACAGCAAAAGCCCGGCGGGCTGCGTTTCATTTACAAATACCTGGCAAGGTACCGCCAGCTTATGGGCCAGCTGCTCATCGGGCTTTTTGCAGGCAGCTTGCTGCAGCTCATCTTTCCCTTCCTTACACAAAGTATTGTGGATGTAGGCATCCGGCACAATGACCTGGGGTTTATCTATCTTGTATTACTGGCGCAGCTGCTGCTTTTTGCGGGCAAGACCAGCGTTGAGATCATCCGCGGTTACATCCTGATGCACCTGAGCAGCCGTGTGAACATCAACCTGCTCTCGGATTTTTTCCGCAAGCTGATGAAACTGCCGCTGGGATATTTTGATGTAAAGATGACGGGTGATATCCTGCAGCGTATTGCAGACCATCAGCGCGTGGAAACCTTTCTTACCTCCGGTACGCTGAATGTTGTTTTCTCACTTATCAACCTGCTTGTGTTCAGCATTGTGCTGATTATATACAGTCCGCTGATATTCTCGGTGTTCGCGGTAGTAAGCGTGATCTATTTTGCCTGGATCTCATTCTTCATGAAAAAACGGGCTACGCTGGATTATAAGAAATTCAGCCAGCTGTCAAGATATAATGAAAAGAACCTGGAACTGATTGGCGGCATGCAGGAGATAAAGCTCCATAATGCAGAACGCAAAAAGAGATGGCAGTGGGAACATCAGCAGGTTAAGCTGTTCAAAATAAACCTGAAAAGCCTGGCCCTTAACCAGGCGCAATCCGGCGGCGCTTCCCTGATCAATGAGCTGAAGAACATCATTATCTCTTTCCTGGCTGCGCGGCTGGTGCTGGACGGGCAGATCACGCTGGGTGTAATGCTTTCCATCTCCTACATCATCGGCCAGTTGAATGCCCCCATTCTGCAGCTGGTAGAGTTTATCAAATCATGGCAGGATGCGCGTCTCAGCATCAACCGTATCGATGAGATCCATCACCGTCCGGATGAGGAAAGGCCGGAAGAAGAAACGGTATCGGAAATACCGGAAGGAGATATCCGTATCAGTAATCTTGTTTTCCGCTATGAAAAAGGCGCTATGTCGCCGCAGGTGCTCCGCAACATCAGCCTGCTGATAGAACACCGGAAAGTAACCGCTATAGTGGGCGCCAGCGGCAGCGGCAAAACCACCCTGCTGAAGCTACTGCTGCGTTTTTATGAACCTGATGGCGGCACGGTCACTGTAGGCAATACCTTGCTGTCTGCCATCCGGCACAGCGCCTGGAGGGATGTTTGCGGGGTAGTGATGCAGGAAGGTTACATCTTCAATGATACCGTTGCCAATAACATAGCCGTAGGAGCGGAGGAGCCAGACCGCAAACGCCTGCGCCAGGCCGCCAGGATCGCCAATATCCACGACTTTATCGAAACCCTGCCGCTTTCCTACAATACCAGGATTGGGCCTAACGGCATGGGACTGAGCACCGGGCAGAAACAACGTATACTCATCGCCCGTGCGGTGTATAAAGATCCTTCCGTGCTGTTCTTTGACGAAGCTACCAGTGCGCTGGATGCAAAGAATGAACGGGTGATCATCGAAAACCTGAACCAGTTCTTTGAAGGAAAAACAGTGGTGGTGATTGCGCACCGTTTAAGCACGGTAAAGAATGCGGATAAGATCATTGTGCTGGACAAAGGAGAGATCGTTGAAACAGGCACGCACGAAGCGCTTATCACGGAGAAAGGATATTATTTCAACCTCGTCAAGAACCAGCTGGAATTGGGCGAATAAAGCCCGCCATGTTTAAATTATACAGCTATGCCTGAAAGAACACTACATGCAGATTTCTCACTGGTAAGCGATGAAATGAATGAGGTGCTGGGCGCCACCCCGCCCTGGATCACACGCTGGGGCAGCCTGCTCCTTTTTGGGGCGGTGGCATTGCTGCTCCTGGTCTCCGTCTTCATCCGGTATCCTGATGTGATCAGGGGATCGGTGGAAATCATACCCGGACAAGGGCAACACTATACTGCAACGGTATGGGTACCTGCCGCGGGATCCGGTAAGATACAGGCGGGGCAGCCGGTTATCATCAGCCTGGATAGCTACCCGCAGGCAGAGTTTGGCAGCATCAGCGGCAAGGTAGTTTCCCGCCCCCTGCCAGCGGCTGGCAGGCAGGTAAAATTACTGGTGCAGCTGGATAACAACTTTGTTACCAGCCATCATAAAAAGCTGGATCTCTATAAGCAGGAGCAGGGCCGCGCAGAGATCATCACTTCCCGTGAGCGGCTTATCCGCCGCATCTTTAGTTTTTTCAGGTAACCGGTGGGATTGGTACTTATAAAAAGCCCTTTTGTGTATCGCTTTTTTCACAAAATCTGTATCTTTTTACTTTTAGATCGTTAAAAACAACAAGCAGAAAACCCTTAGTCCTTCACCCGTAAAACCTTTAATCCATGAAAAAAGTTGCAGCAAACGCCGACAAAAAACTGAAATTGAACAAAACCACCATTATCAAGCTGACTGCTGTAAAACTGGGTAAAATATGGGGAGGTTATCCCGGTCCAGGATCCACCACCCCTAATTGCAATACCACCCAGAGCGAGACAGAGCAGCTGTTAAATACTTTGTAAGGCCCGGAATAAGAAATTGTCAGGGGAACCCCAACGGTTCCCCTGTTATTGTTTATATTTCCATTATAGAAAATACGAAAAAATCAGTGCCAGTTATGAGATATTTCCTGCTGTTTTGCTTATGCCTGTCTGCTGTCAACATCAATGCCCAGTCCTGTAACTGCCCGGCCTATTTCAAAGATATGGTGAAGAAGATTGAAACAAACTACGTAGGGTTCAATTTTAAAGTAACCGCAGCCAACAGGGATGAGTACAGGCAATTTACAGACAGCCTGGAAGAAAAGGCCGCTGCAGCAGATGTTCCCGCCTGCCTGTCTGTAATGACAAAATGGCTCGGCTTTTTTAAAGACTATCACGTAGGCATCTCCATCAATGAGGATTCTTCCAATTACCACAGGATACGGCAGGCCTTTGCCAATACAGAACGGCATCCCATGTCTGAACAGGCGTTCATCAGCTACCTTGACAGGAACCGCGGGCAGCTGGACTCCCTGGAAGGTATCTGGGAAGATGAATCAAAAGTTTATCGTATCGGCATTATCCGCGATGAGCAGGCGCCGGATACCTTTATCGGTTTTGTGTTGGATGCTGACAGCCTTTTCTGGATGCCCGGCCAGGTAAAGATGAAAATAAGGAAGTCGGCAGGGCACTATCAGTATGTAGCTTTCTACTCCCGCATTCACCAGCAATCGGCCCCTCCGCTTAAAGTTAGTAACGGCAGGCTGGAGAACGGCAGCTTTGGCAGCTGGTACCGTTCCTATCCCGCTTCTCAGCTTGCAACATCAGTACCCGGGCCTGGCGCCAGCCTGGCTCCTTACTTCAAGGTGCTGGACCGTAAAACCTGCCTGATAGCCATACCCAGGGCCATGCTGGAGTACAAGGACGAAATTGACAGTATGCTGATCGCCAACGATGCCTTGCTGAAAAGCACGGAGCACTTTATTATTGACGTGCGTAACAACAGGGGAGGTTCCGTATTGTGCTTTGAAAAACTATTGCCGCTGATCTATACCAATCCCATGATCACCGGTGGTTCTTCTGTACTGGCAACAGAAGAGAACATCAAAAGCTATGAGGACTGGAACTATCCCAATATCTCCGACAGTATGAAAGCCATCTTTCAGAAAGAAGCCACTGCACTCCGCGCCCACAAGGGCACCCTGTACAATCTCTGGCCCGACGATACTTTACGGATGGCGGTCGTATATCCCTATCCCAAACGGGTATCTGTACTCATTAACGAATCCTGCGCCAGCAGCACGGAGATCTTCCTGCTGAAGGCAAAACAGAGCACTAAAGTGAAATTATACGGCAGGAATACCATGGGAGCGGTGGATTATTCAGATGCCGCTTCACTTACGCTGGACGGGGGGCTGTTCCGGATAAGGTATTCTACCTCCAGGGCAAATCGTTTGCCCAAAGACCCGATAGACTACATCGGCATTCAGCCCGACGAAGTGATACCCGATCATGTGGAGGATTGGGTAGGATATGTAAAGAAGAAAAAATAGTATCTTCAGCATGATGGCTTTTTCAGATAATTTCAGGAAGAACAGCAAAACCGTAGCAATACATATCATTGTATGGCTGATCTATATGGCGATAGGCACCATGAGAAAATTCCTTTCGCCGGGTTACCGCATCGATGTGCTGGATATTATCGTAACGGAGCTGCCCATGATCACGGTGTTTTACCTGAATTACCTGATCCTGATGAAATTCTTCAGCAGGAAAAAGTATTTTATGCTGATCGTGGCGGAGGTGCTGTTGTTTGTGGTGTGCCTGGTGCTGTATTACATTACCGGCTACATCATAGGGCCTGTTATTAACAGCGAAGATCCCGTTCCAAAATTTGTGCTTACAGAGCATGTGGTATACTCGCTGTGGCTTTTTATGATCTATGAATTCTACTCCTTCGGATATTATTATGCCAGGCAGGCCATCAAACGGGAAAAACAGCTGCGGTCCATGGATATGGATAAACTGCGGATAGAGCAGAACCGCCTGCAGGCAGAGTATGCATTTCTACGTGCGCAGATCAACCCTCATTTTTTACATAACACGCTGAACTTCTTTTACGCAAAATCGCTGCCCTATTCAAAAGACCTTTCAGAAGGTATCCTAACGTTATGCGAGATCATGCGCTACTCGCTGAACAGCGGGGAAGACGAGCAGGGAACCGTATTGCTGTCAAAAGAAGTGGAGCACCTTAATAATGTTATTAAGATCAACCAGCTGCGTTTCAGCAACCGCCTGCAGATTGCGTTCTCCATTGAAGGCGATGTAGAGAGTGTGCGTATCATTCCCCTGGTGCTGATCACACTGGTGGAAAACGCTTTCAAGCACGGAGAGCTGACAAAGGAAGCCTACCCCCTGGAGATAAAGCTGATAGTGGCGGAAGATAGCGGCCATATTTACTTTTCAATACATAACAGGAAAAAGACCGGGCCTAAGGAATTATCACATGGCATCGGTATGGACAACATCCGAAAGCGGCTGCATGCCTCTTATAAAGAACATTGTTCACTGGTAATAAAGGACGAGGCAGACTACTACACGGTAGAGCTGTCTGTCAGCCTGAACCTCAAAAAACCCGTAATCTATGATCAGCTGTTTAGTAGTTGACGATGAGCAACATGCACTGGAGGTACTGAGCCTTTACATTCAGCAGACACCGTTCCTCCAGCTGGTAAAAGCCGTGACCAGCCCGATAGAAGCCCTGGAAATAGTGAATACCAGGAAGATAGACCTTGTATTCCTCGATATACAAATGCCCGAGATCTCAGGGCTTGATTTTGCCCGCACCATCCAGGGCAAATGCAAAGTGATCCTTACCACTGCCTATAGCGAATTTGCTGCAGAAGGCTTTGACCTTGAAGTGGTGGACTACCTGCTGAAACCTATTCCGCTGCCCCGCTTCTTTAAAGCTGTACAGAAAGTGCTGAATGCAGCTACTTCCTCCGTGCCTGTTACCGTTGCCAGTGATGAAGGTATAGATGACGACTACATTTTCGTGAAAACGGAGGTTAAGGGCAAAATGCTCAAGATCAACCTGAAAGAGATAGACTACATTGAGGGCATGAAGAACTATGTGGCCATTCACCACGGCGGCCTCAAAACCATGGCCCTGCTCAATATGAAAGATCTTGAAGAGAGACTGCCCAGGAAGCACTTTTTCCGGGTACATAAGTCATTCATTGTTTCCGTCAATAAGATCGTTGCCATAGAAGGCAACATGATCCAGCTCAAGAATGTAAAAGCCGATATTCTGCTCGGCGACACCTACAAAAGCGGCTTTCATGAAATGATGAAGCATAAGCTGATGGATTAGGGAAACCACTCCTTTTTGTACCTACAATAGGCCTGTTCGTGTAGCAAACTGCCATAATCCTGGCTATGGGGCTACTTTTGTGCCAGATCAAGAAAGTAATGATGCAACAAATAGCCCAAAAACAATTAGACAGGCTTAACAGATTGCTGGACGTTTCTGCTGGCGCCGATGACACCCTTCTCAGGGGACGGCTCGGGATGATCTTCTATTACTACCACCTTTACAAAGTAACAGAGATACCGGCGATCGGGCATAGCGCAAAAGCTATGCTGACGCAGGTATTTGACAATATCAGCGCATCCAGGCCCAGCCTGGTGGGCCCCGCATTGGGAACAGGCGCAGCCGGCTTTGGTTATATTGTAAACTTCATGTGCCGCGAAGGATTCGTGGAACTGGAGGCAGACAATGAATTTGAAGAGCTGGACAAATACCTGTATCATGCCGCATCCGGGTTGCTGGACGCAGATAATATAGACCTGCTGCATGGCGCGCCGGGCGTTATCCACTATTTTTCAGAAAGAAAGGAAATGACCGCGGCCGGCAATGACTACCTGGACGCTTTAGTAGAAAAGATCTGCCTGCAGGCAGTGGAAGAAGACGGCGGCTACTGGTACCGCAATCACCTGCTGAGAATAGATGGCAAGCAGGTGATCAATTTAAGCCTTTCCCATGGCCTTACAGGTGTATTGCTGGTACTGCTTAATGCCTACGAAAGATCATCGCATAAGGAGCTGATCGAAAAAGTAGTGAGGGGAGGTATCCGTTTTATACTGAAGCATAAGATAGATATTGATTTCTCGCGCCAGGAATATTCATTCTTTCCCCTGGTCATTACACGCAACGCCAATGAAATATATGCAGCCAACCGTATGGCCTGGGAAAGCGGCGATCTGAATGAAGTATTGCTGTTTTACCGTGCCGCACGCCTGTTCAACGACGAAGGGCTGAAACGCCAGGCAGACCTGATCGGTATGCAGAGCATGATGCGCCGTGATGAGCAGTCCACACATGTTGACAGCGCAGGTTTCTGTACAGGCGCTGCAGGCCTCGCACAATATTGCAGAACATTATACCGGGAAACCGGCCTGGATGTATACCAGGAGGGCTACCTGTACTGGATTGAAAGAACGATCCTGCTCCTTGAAGAAGATCTGGAAAAAGGACGATACGCAGGAAAAGAGCAGGAGCTGCTGGATGGCTCGCTCGGTATCGCCTTTGTACTGCTGTCCTATGTTTCGAATAAAGAGCTGCACTGGAGCAGCGCATTATTATTGTAGCCCCAAATTCAGGCTTCAGCCGGGCTATCCTGCAAAAGGCGGGGTAGCCTTTTTTCTTTCCTGTTGTCACTAGATTAGCCCGTTTCGTACCTACCTAACAGATACAAACCTGCTTCGTACCTAAAAAGCAGTCATTAGTGTAACGAATTTCAACTGCCCTCAATGCCGCGCTAAATTTGTATCAACAAGTTCAGAACAACACAAGCGAAACAAAAAAACAACGATCATGAAAAAGAAGAAAGTTACTAATAACGCAAAGCTGCACCTCGATAAAGAGAAGATCGCAGTATTGAGCGACAAGCAGATCGCTCAGCTCAAAGGCGGTAACGAGGCAGCGGGCAGGAGTACCAATTGGGATTTCACCTGTACCTGGTGTACAACTATTCTTCCTGCACCACAGGATCAATGATCATCCAAAGAAAGAGCCCGTTCCGGGTAGAACGGGCTCACTTAATAACTGAAAATCTTTTCTGTAAACAATATAAAGATAATAATTACCGGCGACAAGTACAAAAGTATTTTAACCGGTGAACAACGAAGCTGCCAGCGTCTTTGAGGCGCCCAAAGACAGGCACACTGGTACTGCACCCAGTTAAAACAGGCAGCGTTAAAAGGCTGTTTACGTTAAAACAACCAGATCTTTTCTTAATAACTTAAAATCTAACAAAATGAAAAATCAAATTTCTGTAAACGCAAACCTGGAAATCGTAAAAGAAAAAGTTGCTAACCTGTCTGATGCCGACATGAACCAGATGGTTGGTGGTAGCGAAGCTGCAGCCAGCACCCGTACTAACTTTACCTGCAGCTGGTGCACCAGCACTACTTCTATCGAAGATAATGCTTAATTGATATAGCATCTGATGCATACAGGGTTCTTTCCCGTTAAAGAACCCTGTATTTCTCTTACTACTCCAAGCATCCGCATATGAATACCATCACTGCAGCGGGTAAAAAACTCGCCGAGATCGAACAACAGCTTTTCGATACCTGCCTGGATAATACGCCCCTCTCACTGTTCAACGGTAAGGGCGGCCTGCTGCTGCTGTATCATAACCTCTACAGCGTGCTGGGCGACGATGAGTACAGCAGGAAGAGCCAGCTGATCACCGAACAGCTGATGGATGACATCACCAAAGGAATACCCTCTTTTACATACTGCGACGGACTTACAGGCATTGCCGCCCTGTTCAGTTACCTCCGGGAGAAAGCCTTTTTTGACAACAGCATTGACAGCCTCCTGGAACAATGTGACCAGGTATTACACAACGCATTGCAGGTAACGCTGGATAAAGCCAACTGGGATTACCTGCACGGCGCTATCGGTATTATACTGTACTTCATTGAAAGGAACAGCACTGGCCGCAATGGAGGCGCACTGGCGCCCGTTATAGAAAAAGTAGTACAGGGACAGCTGGCACAATGCAACGAATATACGAACTGCGGTATGGCCCACGGGCTGGTATCGCTGCTCATGCTGCTCATTAAATACGCGCGGATCGCTGCAGATCCCGCCGGTGTGAAGGCTGATATAAAAGCAATAGCCGATCGTCTGCTGGCCTTTCGTTCGCCGGATCCCGGTACCTTGTCTGTTTTCCCGTCCATTGTTAAACCTGCCCACCCTGATGAATGGAACTATGAAGTGCCGCTGGGCTGGTGTTATGGCGATACCACCATCTCTATCGGATTATACCATGCAGGTAAAACGCTGCATAGCAACTACCTGGTAAAAGAAGCCACCGAACTGGCCCTGCATACCACCCGGCGGGTGACGCGCCAGGATTCCCGTGTGTTTGATGCGGGCTTTTGCCATGGAAGCGCCAGCGTAGCGCATATCTATCGCAAATGGTACCAGTATACACTGAACCCTGTTTTCCTTGACAGCTACCACAGCTGGATAGACCAGACCATTGCCATGTGCAGCTTTGAAGACGGCATAGGCGGTTATAAAAAGTTCACCGGCAAAACCTATTCTCCTGAATGCGGCGTACTAAGCGGCGCCGCAGGCGTGGCCCTGGTGCTTGCTGACTTTATCGGCGATGGCCCGGGCGACTGGGATCGTTTCTTTTTATTATCCTAAAGCAATTGTTATGTTTGATAAGGCCTTCTCCAGGGCGGCAATGCGTTTGCCGTTGTATGGAATAGATTTTTACAGGAATTTTTTTAAGGATGAAGAGAACAACCTTAAACGAATGCTTTCAGATAAAGTATTCCTGAACGCCCTGTATCTCGCCTCTCCGCAATTGTACTATGCTGTTATAGCTACTGACGCGGCAAGCCTCTTTGAAGACAGCAGGAAAGCCCGCAAGCTGCGGCTTTCACTGTTAAGATATATTTACAGGATCTCCACCAGGTGCACGCCATTCGGCCTGTTTGCCGGATGTGCTGTTGCAGGGCTGGGGCCTGTAACCAATGTAGTGATGAACGATATCACTGCATACCGCCAGCATACCCGGCTGGATATGCAATACCTTTTCTCACTGGTAGACAGGATCCGCCGGCATCCCGGTATCAAACCCCACCTGCAGTATTTTGTCAATACCTCGCTGTACCGCCTGGGTGATGCTTACCGTTATGTAGAGTGCAGTTATACAGACGGGGTAAGAAAGTTTGAGCTGGTATCCATTGCTGCCACGTCCTACCTTACAAGGGTAATAGATACGGTGGCAGCGGCGGATGGACTGAGCCTCACCGCCATCGCTTCCGGTCTCACCGGAGGTGATATTGATCTGCATGCGGCGCTGGCTTTTGTGAATCATCTGGTGGATGAGCAGGTATTGGTCAGCAACCTGGATCCCGGCACCACCGGTGAAGAAATGGAAGATTACGTGATCAGGGCATTATCTGCAACGGGGGATAATCACCCGGTACTGCAGTACCTGCAGGAAATTAAGGAAGGCGCCGCGCTGATAGACCATACAAAGCTGGGCGACAAGATGCCGCAGTACCAGCTGCTGAAAGAAAAGGCCGCTGCATTTGAACTGCCTTTTGATGAGAAATCACTGATCCAGACAGACCTGATCCCTACCAGTAAACAGGCACAGGTAAACCAGGAGATCATCAGTATCCTGCAGAAGGGCGTAGACATTGTGACGCGGCTTTCCGCTCCACCATCCGCCAAAAGAATGGAGAAGTTCAAAGCAGCTTTTGAACAACGCTATGAATCGCGTGTGGTGCCCCTGGTAGAAGCATTGGATGTGGAAGCAGGTATTGGCTACGGCGACCATATGGAAGACAGTAGCGGCGATTATTCCGCCCTGGTGTCCGATGTGATTTTCAGGCCTCCTGCTAACAGCCATGAGCAGATCACATTAGACAACCGGCGCAGCGCCTTCTGGAGCAATAAGATCACGGCTGCATTGGTGAACCGTTCAGCGGTAATAGAGATCACCGACGAAGATATGGCCGCTTTCCCGGAGAACAGGGGCCGTTTATCTGATACCTACACGGTCATGGCTTCGCTTTATAAAGATAACAGCGACCAGGATGTTATCTATTTCCAGGGCGTATCCGGGCAAACAGCGCCTACCTGGATTGGCCGTTTCTGTAACGGCGATCCGGAAATGAAGGCGGTGGTGGAAGAGATTGTGCGTACCGAAGAAGAGATGCACAAAGACAAACTGGTGGCAGAGATCACACACCTGCCTGCGGCACGTTTAGGGAATGTGCTGCAACGCCCCGCCATCAGGAAATACGAGATCCCTTACCTGGCAGGTTCTCCCTTGCCCAAAGAGCAGCGCCTGTCTATCAACGACCTGATGCTGTGTATCCGGGATGGTAAGATGATCATGTATTCCAAGACGCATAACAAGCAGGTACTGCCGTTTCTGACCAATTCGCACTTTTACAGCAATGGTACCAGCCTGCCCCTCTATCATTTCCTTTGTGATATGCAGGAGCCTGAAGGGCAGACCGGCGCGGTGCTGGACCTCCGCTCCATGCAGAAGTTCTTCCGGCATATTCCCCGTATCGTGTATAAGAACATGATCCTTAAAAGGGCTACCTGGCTGTTTTCAAGGCATGAATATGAGCACCTGGTATATGCAAAGGACGATGAACTGCAGCCCGCATTTGAGGCTTTTGCGGCGCAGCATGGGCTGCCATCCCTGTTCTGCATAGCACAGGGTGATAATGAGCTGGTAATAAACAAAGACAGCCTGCAATCGCTGCAGGTGATGGTGAATGAGATCAGGGATATGGAAACCGTATCCATCCATGAAGTGCTGTTTGCTGAATATACTTCGCCCATCCGCAATGAGAACGGGGAAAGCTTCAATAATGAGTTCCTTTTCTTCTTTAAAAAAGAAAGAACAGTACAAAGCGCTGTTCCTGCAAAGAAATACCTCCGCTCCGGCGATACGCTTGTGCAGCGCGAGTTCCTGCCCGGAAGCGAGTGGATCTATTTTAACCTGTACACAGGCTTCAACAGCGCAGATAAGATCCTGCTTAAACTGCAGCCGGTGATCCAGCAATGCCTGGCGCAGAACATCATCGATAAAAGCTTCTTTATCCGCTATCATGATCCCAGGTTCCATTTGCGCCTGCGTTTTCATCTCACTGCGGGAGCGGGGCATGATCGCTTTTACAAAGAGTTCTATCCCCTGGTAGAAGCGCTGAAAGAAGCGAAGATCATCTGGAAGGTAACTGCGGAGACCTACCAGCGGGAACTGGAGCGATATGGTTTTGATACCATTGAATATATGGAATCCATTTTCACGCTGGACAGCATGATGTGTGCAGAGCTGATCCGGAAAACAGGGCAGGGGGGCAATGAAGAACTGCGATGGTTGTCTGCACTGTACGCTACCGACAGCTTCCTGGACCTGTTTGGCCTGAACCTGGAAGAGAAGAGGAATTACGCTGAATACATGGCCGGGCAGTTTGCAAGGGAGTTTGGCGATCTGAAAGAAAATGTAGTAGTGCTTGACCGCAAGTTCAGGAAGTATAAGAACGAGATCTTTTCCTTTATGGACCAGGAGCAGGAGGGATCGCTGGCCGGTGAATTAAAGGCTGTCATCAATATGCGCGGCCAGGCCATTGCGCCGCTCATTGCCGATATAAGCGCCAAAGAAGGCTTTCACAAAACCCTTTATGTAGACAGCCTGATCCACATGAGCATCAACAGGCTATTCAGGTCCAGGCAGCGGATTTATGAATGCGTGATCTATAATTTGCTCAAGAAGTATTACGCATCATCAATGGCGCGTCAGGCAGCGCTTGTTTAAAAATAAAAAGACGCGGATGTGATCTCCGCGTCTTTTTTTTATTGCTTCCTGCAAGGTGTTACATGAAATGGTAACGTACAAACGCTTCCATGGCTGCATACTTCTGTAAGCCCAGCTGGTCATACAGGTCTGCAGTGTTGGCATTGCGGTCTTCCGCCCTTTGCCAGAACTCACGAAGGTCAGTACCCTGGAAAGGCACTACGTCTTTCTGGCTCTGGTGGATGAAGATACCGAGGCGTTTCTGTACTACCTGGTCAGGGCTCATGGGCACGGCCATCTCTATTTCATGGATCTCCCATTCCTGCCATGCACCTTTGTACAGCCATACCCAGCAATCTTTCATGAAATCTTCATGTTTCAGTCTTTCCAGTGCGGCAAAGATGATGTCCAGGCAAACCTTGTGGGTGCCATGCGGATCGGCAAGGTCGCCGGCGCAGAAGATCTGGTGCGGTTTCACCTGGCGGATCAGGTCTACCGTCAGTTGTATATCCTCTTCGCCCATTGGTTTTTTCTCAACCAGTCCTGTTTCATAGAAAGGCAGGTTCTGGAAGTGAATGTTCTCATCCTTGATGCCTACGTAACGGCAGGTGGCCCTTGCTTCGCAGCGGCGGATCAGGCCTTTGATAGCGCGGATCTCAGGAGTATCTTTCTGGCTGGGCTTTTTGATCTTCAGGAAAGCCTTGGCTTCGTCGAGTATCTGTGAGCTCTTGCTTCTGTCTATATCGAACATGCCTTCAAAGCCTACAGCAAAGTCAATAAAGCGCAGTACGAATTCGTCTGTAACGGCGATGTTGCCGGAGGTCTGGTAGGCCACGTGTACATCATGTCCCTGCTCATGGAGGCGGATAAAGGTACCGCCCATGGAGATGATGTCATCATCCGGGTGAGGGGAGAAGATCAGTACCCGTTTGCTGGCGGGCTCAGAACGTTCCGGGTGTTTGGGCAGGGGAGCGCCGGGTTTGCCGCCGGGCCATCCTGTAATGGTGTCGCGTATGCCGTTGAACTCTTCGATGTTCAGTTCATAGGCAGAACCGTATTGAACGATCAGGTCGTTTAAGCCATTCTCATTGTAGTCTTTGTCTGTCAGCATCAGGATGGGCTTGTTCAGCTTCATGGCGAGGCTGGTAACCGCCTTGCGCCTGAGCTGCGGCGTCCATTCGCAATCGCCGGTGAGCCAGGGCTCTTTAAAGCGGGTAAGTTCTGCGGCTGCCTGCTCGTCTATCACGAACTTGGTGTTGGGATGCTGTTGCAGCAGGCTGGCGGGCACCTGGTCGGTGTTGTGGCCTTCTACTGCCCTGCGCACGATCTTGGCTTTGTGAGAGCCCCATGCCATCAGCACCACGCGCCGTGCCTTCATGATGGTGCCAATACCCGCTGTAATCGCCAGCCTGGGTACCTGGCTCATGTTCGGGAACTCATAGCCGTTGGCCAGGCGGGTACTGTTGTCCAGCGTGATCAGCCGGGTATGAGAGTTTACACTGGAGCCCGGCTCGTTAAAACCGATATGGCCGTTGTTGCCAATGCCGAGTATCTGCAGGTCGATACCGCCTGCCGCTTCTATTTTGCGTTCATATTCCTCACAATAGGCCTTGATCCTTTCTTTGGGGATCGTACCATCGGGCACAAAGTAATTGCCTTCCGGAATGTCTACGTGATTAAACAGCTGCTCTTTCATGAACCGGTTGTAGCTCTGTAAGGCATCCGGTTCAATGGGATAATACTCATCGAGGTTGAAGGTCACCACGTTTTTAAAGCTGAGACCTTCTTCGCGGTGCATGCGCACCAGCTCGGCATATAAGTATTTGGGGGTAGAGCCGGTCGCCAGTCCTAATACGCAGGTTTCTTTGGCGGCCTGTTTTGATTTGATGAGTGCTGCTATTTCCTGCGCAACCGCGCGGGATCCGTCCTTAGCCGTGGGATATATATCCACAGCTATCTGTTCAAAACTGTCAATCAGTTCGATCTCCTGATGATTAAGCGTCATGGTAAATGTTTTGGATTGAAGGCATTTAAGAGCGAGCCCGAAAATTAAACAAAAATGCGCTAATATGCTAATGTGCTGTTATGCCGATACTAAGAATTGTGATTTTTTTAGATAATCTTTATCTATATATGTCACATTAGTTAATAATTATTTCATCAACAAACAGCCAGGCCGGGCTTCCTGCGCCCTGGGCGCCTGCAGGGATCTTTCCTGCATTGATTGCCATCACCTTCACATACCTGCCTCTTACCTGTTGCAATGGCTTGCGCACCTGGTTAATGCCGTCTTTGTTAAAGGTGGTCTGTTTATACACTTCTTTAAAATGCTGGCCGTCGTCAGACACCAGGAAGCTTACCTGTTTGGGAGGGTAGATGCCCGGGCCCTTGAAATTCAGGGTGTTCAGCCCTACGCTGTGTATGTCCTGTACGCTGTCCAGGTCTACGGTAGCCTCCAGGTTGTTGCCGCTGTAACCAAACCACTGGTTGTCATTGTATTCCTTTACACCTGCAATGCCGTTCACCAGTGCAAAGGGACTGCCCGGGTTGTAGCTGGCATTGGGTGGCTGGGCCAGCGTTACTTTATGGCCGATAGCCTTATGATAGATAAACGGTTGCGTATACTCATTGCCGTAAGGTTTGCCATCCAGGAACAATCCTGCGCGGATGGTACCGGTGGCGGTAACCGGGATAGGTCCTGTGTAGGGAATGGATTGCGGGGTGGGAGCGCTGCTGTCGGTAGTGTAAAAGATTTTGCCGCCATTCAGCTTGCTGTCCAGTTTTACCGTTACACCGTCTTTGCCGTTGCTTTCTACCGTGCCGCGGATCTCCAGCACATGTTTGGCATAGTTCACTTTCTTTTGATCCAGGCGGTGGAAGTGTACTTTTAACCTTTCTACAAAATCATCGTAGTTCTTTTTGTTTGCCGGGCTCCATAACACTTCTGCCAGGGCGGTAGCGCGGGGATATACCATGTATTCGGCGTGAGAGGGGCTCAGTATATACTCTGTCCACAGGTTGCCCTGTGCCCCTTTAATATAGGTAGCTTCCTCTTTGCTCAGCTCTTCGGGTACCGGCTCATAGCTGTATACCTCGCTTACCGGAGTATAGCCGCCGATAGCTACCGGCTCGTTTTTACCCTGTGACTGGTAGTGGTCAAGATAGCAGTAATTGCCCGGCGTCATGATCACGTCATGCTTTTGTTTAGCTGCAGTGATACCGCCTTCCGTACCGCGCCAGCTCATCACAGTAGCATCGGGCGCCAGTCCGCCTTCCAGGATCTCGTCCCAGCCAATGATACGGCGGCCCTTGCTGTTGAGGTATTTTTCAATACGCTGTACGAAATAGCTTTGTAATGCATGTTCATCTTTCAGGCCTTCCTGTTTGATACGCCGCTGGCATTTCGGGCATTTTTCCCAGCGGGTTTTAGGTGATTCATCACCGCCTACGTGAATGTATTTGCTGGGGAAGAGCGGTAATACTTCGTCCAGCACATCCTGCAGGAAGAGAAAAACGCTGTCATTGCCTGCGCAGAAAATATCATCGAACACACCCCATTTGGTGCCTACTTCATAGGGTCCGCCGGTGCAGCCCAGCTGTGGATAAGCAGCAAGTGCGGCGAGTGCGTGGCCGGGCATTTCTATTTCAGGGATGACGGTCACGTGGCGTTCAGTAGCGTACTTAACCACGTCTTTTACTTCCTCCTGCGTATAATAGCCGCCATATGGTTTGCCATCAAATTTCTGGTCGTTATAATGGCCTACCATAGACTCTTTACGTTTGGAGGCTACTTCCTGCAGGCGGGGATATTTCCTGATCTCAATACGCCATCCCTGGTCATCTGTAAGATGCCAGTGAAAGGTATTGAGCTTGTGCATGGCCAGCAGGTCAATATATTTTTTGATGAAGTCAACAGGGAAGAAATGCCTGCATACGTCCAGGTGCAGTCCCCTGTAACTGAAACGGGGATAGTCTGTAATGGCTACGGCAGGGATGTAAAGGCTGCCGGCCTTTTCAACGGGCAGCAGCTGTATCAGTGTTTGTATGCCGTAGAAAGTACCTGCGGCATCGTTGCCTGCAATATCGATACGGTCTTTGCCAACGGTCAGCGTGTAGCCTTCTTTGGCGGCGCTGGCGGTGGTGTCTGTATTGGTGTGCAGGAGGATGGCGTTGTGTTCTCCTTTATCGGTAATGGTCAGTTCATAACCGGTGAGATCTTTCAGCCAGGCGTTGAACAAGCCTGCGGTCTGCTGTTCCTCCGGGGTGGTGGCCACCAGCACGGTTTGTTTGTCCAGCAGAAAAGAATCGGGTGCTTCCCGGATGCTTACCGGTATAGGAATGATACTTACTTTTCCTTTGGGAGCATGTTGTTGTTGAGCGCTGTTGCAGGCCGCCAGGCCTGCCATTGCAAATACCACCAGTGCCTGTAGTACGGCACGGGTACGGTTCATTGTACTGTTCATAATATTGTATATTTCAGCCAGTTGATGTAGTAGTTACAAAAGACGGCTTCTAAGATACAATATTCGGCAAAACGTTATTCTTTAATTTTGAGCTCGCATACCACCGGGCGGTGGTCTGATGCGATGGTTTCCTCTATTACCCGGGCAGAAATGCTTTCATGTTGCTGCCGCGGAAGGATCATAATATAATCCAGTTTTACAGCAGGTGTATCTGCGGGATAGGTGGGGCCCAGGGCCTGTGTAAGATCGGTGAACAGTTGTTTCAGTATACCGGTTTCCTTGGCTGAGGGAGGCGCGTTCAGGTCGCCGGCCAGTATTACGGTTTCTTTGACAGGCGTAAAATGCTGTACCAGTGCATTGGCCTGGCTGATGCGGTCTGCCGGATCAGCGTCCGCATCCAGGTGCGTGCTTACAAACCGCAGCAGGCTGTCGCCCGGCAGGCGGATAGTGGCAATACCTGCCACCCGCGGTTCCCTGCCTGCACTACCGGGTAAGCTTATACGTTCGCCGGATGCAATGGGCAGGCGTGATAATATGGCGGTGCCATAGGCGCCGCCATCGTAGTCCATGGCTTTGGCAAAATAGGTATACATACCTGTAAGGGACGCCAGCTCCTGCAGCTGATCTGCTTTTTGCGCACGCGCGGTTGCACTGTCTACTTCCTGTAAAGCTACAAGATCAGGATTGGTGGCGAGAATTACATTGGCAATACTCTGCAGGTTAATTTCCCCTCTTACATTCTCACCGTGGTGAATGTTGTAGGTCAGCACTTTAAGGTGTTGAGCAGACACGAATTGCGGCCCGCTGATACTTAAAAGTGCTGATAGCATAAGGACTCTTTTCATAGTATAAGATAGTTGCAGGGATCCTAATATACAAAAAAGTCGTTAGTTGTTACTGGTTATCCGTTAGTAATTAACGCGGAGATAATACATGGTTTTGCTTGAACCCTGAAAACGAAGGACTAACGACTGATCGCTTTCTCTGCTGCTTCCCTGATCTTTTTTACTTCTGCCGCCTGCGAAACTGAAATGCCATATTCCGGTACACCTGGTATGCCGCCCATACTTACATGCGGATTACGGAATTGCATACCGCTTTCTATATAGGCCCTGGCGGTGGTATGATATTCTGTGGCCCCTGTTTCCTGTACCAGGCTGGCGATATTATTGGATCTTACCCCTGACCCCACCATGATGGCAATACGCCCGGCTGCTTTTTCCACCAGTGTTTTCAGTAGCGGAATACCTTCTGCGGCAGTGTTACGCTGCCCGGATGTGAGTATGCGTTCGCAGCCGGTTGCAATAACATCCTCCAGCGCCTGCAGCGGATCTTCCGTCATGTCAAAGGCCCGGTGAAAGGTAACGCCCATGGGCCAGGCCAGTTCTACCAGTATTTTGCAGCGTTCCTTGTCTACTTTGCCATCCGGTGTAAGCATACCTATTACCACGCCATCGCAGCCCAGCTGTTTGCAGAGGGCGATGTCGCGTTTCATCACTTCAAATTCCAGTTCATCGTACAGGAAATCACCGCCGCGCGGCCGGATGATAGGGTAGAGGGCCAGCTGCACTTTCTCCCTTGCCAGGGCGATGGTGGCGTAGCTGGGGGTGGTGCCGCCTTCCAGCAGGTTATCACAGAGCTCTATCCGTTGCGCTCCTCCTTCCTGTGCGGCAAGGCAGGAGGCTACGGAGCCCGCACATATTTCTAAAGTGATCTTTCCACTCATGTCTGACGTTTTCAGTTACTGGCTTTTTGCTGTTGGCTGTCACCTTACATACCGTGTTAATGCTAACAGCCAAAAGCCAGCAGCTAACAGCTAAAAATAATGTTTCCCGTCATACAGCTTATTACTGCTGTCGCTTGTGCACACTGCATAGCTAAAGCCTTGCTGCAAACAGTACGCGCCGTATTCGCCTTTTTTGTTGAGCGCCAGGAATCCAACCTGGATCTCTTTCGCTTTCTGCGGGTTCTTTTTCACAATACGGGTAACCGCCTCTTTACAGGCGGCTTCGGGCGAATAGCCCTGACGCATCAGCTCTACTACCAGGTGACTGCCTACAATGCGGATCACTTCTTCACCAACACCGGTAGAGGTAGCGGCGCCTACCTCATTGTCTACATATAAGCCGGCGCCGATGATGGGAGAGTCGCCCACGCGGCCGCGCAGCTTGAAGGCCATACCGCTGGTGGTACAGGCGCCGGAGAGGTTACCCCGGGCGTCCAGCGCTACCATACCAATGGTATCATGGTTGTATACGTTACCGGGTAAACGCAGCGGGTTGAATGCGGTCGTAGTATCGTTACTGTTATAGGTCTTGTTCTCAATATTGATCTGCGGTTTGTACTCCGATTTCTTCAGCCATTCTTTCCAGGCTTTTTCAGATTCGGGCGTAAGCAGGTTTTCCTTTTTGAAACCATTGGCCAGTGCAAACTGTAGTGCGCCTTCGCCTACCAGCATGACGTGCGGGGTTTTTTCCATGACTGCCCGTGCAACGGAAATGGGGTGTACCACATGTTCCAGCGCAGCAACGGAGCCGCAGTTACCCAGTTCGTCCATTATGCAGGCGTCCAGCGTAACATGGCCGTCGCGGTCAGGGAAGCCGCCCAGTCCTACCGTTTGTATGGCCGGATCGCCTTCAGGGATCTTTACCCCTGCCTCTACGGCATCCAGCGCCCGTCCGCCCTTTTTGAGCACTTCCCAGGCAGCTTTGTTGGCTGGCAGGCCAAAGTCCCATGTAGAGATCACAACAGGTTTACCTTTTACGGCTTTTCCCGCCGTTTGAGCCGCTATCGGCTTCATCCCGTCTAAAGAGAAAGCAGCGGCGCCGAGGGCCGCTGCTTTTAAAAAATGTCTACGATCTTGCATAAGCAGTTATATGAACCGAAAGTGATGATTGTTGCCCGGGAGTGAAAATACAGTGAATTTTTATTCCCGGTATTCAACTTTCGTTTAATCTTTCATTTCCCAGGCCAGTGCGCTGGCGCCCAGGATGGCGGCATCGCTTTCTTTCAGTTCAGAGAATACCAGCTTCACTTTGTTCTGGAAGATGGGCAGGAGGTTCATTTCCATGTGCTCGCGTACCGGCTTCATGATAAGATCGCCTGCTTTGGTAAGGCCGCCGAAGAGGATAATGGCTTCGGGGCTGCTGAACATTACGAAGTTGGCAAGGGCTTCGCCCAGGATCTTACCGGTGAACTCGTATACTTCCCTGGCCAGCGGATCGCCTGCCATAGCTGCTTCGAATACCAGTTTAGAGTTGATTTCTTCTTTCGGATAATCGCGGAGGATGCTCTTGGTATCCGGGCGTTCAGCCAGGAATTCCAGGGCGGTGTTGGTAACGCCGGTAGCGGAAGCATAGGCTTCCAGTGAACCATGCGCACCGGTACCCGGGTGCAGCCTGCCGCCGGGGATCACGATACAGTGACCCAGTTCGCCTGCAAAGCCATCGTGACCATAGATCAGCTGACCGTTGGCAACAATACCGCTGCCTACACCGGTTCCCAGGGTGATCACGATAAAGTCTTTCATGCCTTTGGCTGCGCCGTAGATCAGTTCTCCCAGCGCTGCAGCATTGGCATCGTTGGTCAGCACAGTAGGCAGGCCGAATCTTTCGCCCAGCAGGTTAGCCAGCGGAATAACACCTTTCCAGCGAAGGTTTGGTGCATATTCTACGTTGCCTGTATAGAAGTTACCGTTGGGTGCACCTACGCCGATGCCCTTGATCTTATCTATACCGCCTGCCTGGTCTATCAGTTTGGAGAGGTGCCCGTGCAACTCTTCTATGAAGTCTTTTACTTCTGCATGTTGATTGCTCAGCATACGTCCATCGCATAAAATATTTCCCCTGCGATCTACGATGCCGAATTTTGTATTGGTACCGCCAATATCAATGCCCACTACTAATTGCTGACTCATAATCGATTCCCTGAGATTTTAATATGTTTTTAACTCGAAATGCAAAGAATGCCAGATAGGCGAAACAGAATACCGGTAACCAGTAAGACTGGTGAATACCGATGGAGGTGCTGGCGATTGTTCCCTGTAATAAAGGAAGCAGTGCGCCGCCCAGGATCATCATCACCAGGAAGGCAGAAGCCTGGCTGGTATATTTTCCGAGACCGGCGGTAGCCAGGGTGAAGATACAAGGCCACATCACAGAGCAGAATAAACCGCCGCTGATAAAGGAGAACAGGGCTACTTTACCGGTGGTGAACAGGCCGAGCAACATTGCCATCATACCGCATATAGCGAAGATGCCCAGCTGCCTGGCAGGTTGATCTTTACTCAGGAAGAAAGCGATGATCAATGCGATGATGCAGACACCATAAATATACAGGTCGGTTACATCGCTGCCTCTCAGGTAGTTGATCAGCAGGTATACGCCAAAGGCCAGGTAAGGCACGATAACGGTAAGGATGCGTTTCAGCTGCGCTGAGGGATTTAATGCACTGGTACCTGCTGTCCACCGTCCCATCATCATGCTGGCCCAGAAAAGGGATACATAGTGAGAGATCTGTGAAGAGTCCAGGTTCTCTGTTTGCTTCAGGTATTCGCCGATATTGCTGGCGATGGTCACTTCAACGCCTACATACACAAAGATGGCGAGCATGCCCAGCTGCACCTGCGGAAATTTCAGTGCGCCAAGGCCGCCTTCAATTTTCTCATCATTGGTAATGGCAGGCAGTTTGGAAAACTTGAAGAAGAGGGCCACCAGTATGAACAGCACACCTACTACCAGGTAAGGTACTTTCACAGAGTTGATGGTGGCATTGGCTGCTGCATCCGGCGAAACAGCGCCGAAGATGGCGAAGCTCACCAGTACCGGACCCAATGTAGTACCGAAGTTGTTAATACCACCTGCGAGGTTCAGGCGCTTGGCGCCGTCTGCAGGATCACCCAGTGCGATAGCAAAGGGGTTGGCGGCAATCTGCTGTAATGAAAAGCCGAGGCCTACTACAAACAAGCCGGTGAGCAGCAGGAAGTAGGAATGCAGTTCAGCCGCAGGATAAAAGATCAATGTGCCTATACCCGAAAATATAAGCCCGTAAATAATCCCGTTCTTATAGCCGATCTTATTCAACGGATCTGTTTTCAGCGCTTTGCCTACTATAAAATAAATAATGGACCCGACGAAGTAAGCGACATAGAAAGCAAATCCCACTAATTGTGATTGCCATTGCGCCAAGTGGAACTTTTCCTTAAAGAGAGGGATAAGGATGTCATTGGAGGCGGCTACGAATCCCCAGAAGAAGAAAACTGTGATTAACACAAAGAACTGTGGGTTGGTGCCGCGCTTTGTTTGTTCAGCCATAAACGTGTTGTTACTGTAGTTGTTTGCCCGATAAATGTATAAATAATTTTTTTAGATTTTCTAAAATAAAAATAAATTGTTGCAATTTTATATTATGCAAAAACGTTTTAGCTCGATGATTATAGAAAATTATCTAAAATTGATAGCGATTGCTTAATCTGGTAAAATAGACATTACCGGATTAGAAAATACAAGAATAGTTATTTAAGTTCGTGCTAATCTGAGACCAAGATCTATATATATTATTTTTTTAATCTTTAAGAAGTCGCTATGTCATCTAACACCGCTGCGGCGCTAACAGGGGGGAAAAAAGCAGCCAGTTATGCGCAGTCCATTACTATCATCGGTATTTTGTTTTTTGTATTTGGTTTCGTGACCTGGTTAAATGGCACACTGATCCCTTTCCTGCGTATTGCCTGTGAACTGAATGTTTCCCAGGCTCTGCTGGTGACCTTCGCCTTTTACATGGCCTATTTTTTCCTGTCTATCCCGTCTTCCTTTATCCTTAACAAAACAGGCTTCAAGAACGGGATGGCGCTGGGATTGCTGGTAATGGCGGCAGGATCGCTGATCTTTATACCGGCCGCCAACACGCGTAACTTTATCCTTTTCCTTACCGGATTATTTGTACAGGGAGCAGGACTTGCACTGCTGCAAACTGCATCTAACCCGTACATCAGTGTGATCGGTCCTATCGAGAGTGCGGCCAAGCGTATCAGCATCATGGGCATCTGTAACAAGGTAGCCGGCGCTATTAGTCCGCTGGTACTCAGCACCATCGTACTGAAGAATGCCGAGTCATTGGAAAAACAGATCGCTACCGCTACAGATCCTGCGCAGAAAGCATTATTGCTGGATAGCCTTGCATCCCGTGTGGTGGGTCCTTATATTGTAATTGCCATTGTGCTGGTGCTCCTGGCATTTATGATCAGGCGTTCCACCCTGCCGGAAATTGACACAGATGGTGCAGAAGTGAAAACAGAAGGGGTGGCCAGCCGCACCAGTGTGTTCCAGTATCCTTACCTGCTGCTGGGTGTATTGTGCATCTTCCTGTATGTAGGTGTGGAAGTAATGGCCGGTGACGTGATCGGTACCTATGGTACGGAGCTGGGTATGAGCCTGGACAAGACCAAATACTTTACTTCATTTACCTTAGCTGCCATGCTGGTGGGCTATGTAATTGGTATCCTTACCATACCGAAGATTATGTCGCAGGATATGGCCCTTCGCCTTTCCGCCATACTGGGCATCATCTTCACATTGGGCGCTTTCCTGACAGACGGAAACATGGCAGTAACCTTCATTGCCCTGCTGGGATTGGCCAATGCCCTGATGTGGCCTGCCATCTTCCCCCTGGCAATTGACAAGCTGGGTAAATTTACTAAAATAGGTTCCGCCTTACTGGTAATGGGTATTGCCGGTGGAGCGGTGGTGCCGCAGATCTATAGTGGCCTCTTTAACAAAGACGGTTTACTGGGTTTCCTGCACTCCGGCAGCATTGATTTCCGGGAAGCTTTCCTGTATTGTATGCTGCCCTGTTACCTGTACATACTGTACTTCGCTTTAGCGGGGCATAAAGTAGGTAAGGCAAAAGCATAGGCATCACACCGGACAAATAATAGCAAAGGCCGTCTGCCAGCTGGCAGGCGGCTTTTTGTTTGACCAGGTCATACTACCAGCTGTATGCCTGCCATATACCCTCCACCTACCCTCCATACCCCCACCGCGCAGCTCCGGGAGGCCTCCGGGACCGATACAATTTTACCCGGCATCAAGTCCACCTCAGGTCCATCTTACATCCAGCTCACCTTCAGTTCTACAAGGGGTTTACTGGCCGTTTACGCGCCGAACGACCCTAGGGTTAATTTAGTATCAGTTTAGTGAGTGCTTAGGGTGAGTTTAGTGAGTGCTTAGTCAGTGCTTAGTGGGTGCTTAGTCAGTGCCTGGAAAGTGCTTCCTTTCCTCCCCGGGTTTGATCTTTCACCTGCACGCTTTATTTTTAACCCCTTTAAATCGTCTACATGATAGCACAAGCAAAGGAGCAGTTCGTAAAATTGTTCGGAAAAACACCGCTGATAGTCAGCTCCCCCGGCAGGATCAACCTGATCGGTGAGCACACGGATTACAATAATGGCTTTGTACTACCCGCCGCTATCGACAAGCAGATCATATATGCCATCGCCCTGAACGGCAGCAATTATTGTAATGCGTACGCCGCTTTCAACGGCGAAAAGACGGGCTTCAGCCTGGATGCCGTACATCCCACCCCCGGATGGATCAATTACCTCATGGGCGTGGTACACCAGCTGCAGCAGCGCGGCTATGAAGTGCGCGGCTTTGACTGTGTTATTGCAGGCAACGTACCTGTTGGCGCAGGACTCTCTTCCTCCGCAGCTGTAGAAGGCGGACTGGTAGCTGCGCTGGATCACCTCATGGGGTATGGACTGTCCCGCATGGATATGGCCCTCATCGGCCAGAAGGCGGAACATACTTTTCCCGGTGTACAATGCGGCATCATGGACCAGTTTGCGAACCTGCACGGTAAAAAAGACCAGGTAATGCTGCTGGATTGCCGCGACCTTTCCTACACCTATTATCCTTTCAGTTTCCCCGACCAGAAAATAGTGCTGTGCAATTCTATGGTGCACCACTCCCTGGCCTCTTCAGCATATAATGAACGCCGCCGCCAGTGTGAAGAAGGCGTAAAAGTTTTGCAGGCAAGCTATCCGCAGGTACAATCCCTCCGCGATGCCGACATGCAGCTGCTCGACGCCGTTAAAGACCGCCTGGATGAGCTGGTATATAAACGCTGTGCCTATGTCATTGCCGAAATTGCCCGTGTACAGCAGGCCTGTATCTATCTGCAGCAAGGCAATTTGACAGCTTTTGGTCAGCTGATGTACGAAACGCATGATGGCCTGAGCCGCCTGTATGAAGTGAGCTGTCCCGAACTGGATTTCCTGGTGTCATTAGCCCGCCAGCGTCCTGAAGTAGCGGGTGCCCGAGTAATGGGCGGCGGTTTTGGCGGTTGTACCATTAACCTGGTTAAAGCAGATAAAGTAGCAGCATATACTGCGTTTATACAGGAACGTTATCAGCAGCAATTCGGGATAGTGCCGGAGGTGTATGTTACGACGATAGAGAACGGAGTGGAAGTAGGGGAGTAGGTGATGTTGCAGGCGGGGCTGAACCCCGCCTGCTTCTCAATGATTTAGTACGCAGCCCTCCTAATACTCCCCATTCAGCGCAAACACCGGTTGCCTGTTAATCCATTTCCCCCTCGTAAAATCAGGTATATACTGTACGTTCCCGCCTTCTGCAATAGACTGCTCACTCAGTGGCGTGATGGCATACCACGTAGCCAGGTCATACACATCCAGTGCATACGGCGTACCGCGCTTGATGCTTTCAACAAAAGAATTGATCACAAACCAGTCCATCCCTCCATGTCCTGCGCCGGATGCATCGTTGGCATAACGTTTCCACAGCGGGTGATCATAGCGGTTCATGTAACTATCCGCCTGATCCGGCTGACCCGCCTTCTCCCACTGATCATAGGGACTTTTGCCTTCCACGTAGATGGAATCCATATCATCCATCCACAACCCGTTCGTGCCCTGTACACGGAAGTTCAGCGAGTAGGGGCGGGGCGAATTCGTATCATGCGACAACATAATCGTCTCCCCGTTATTCGTTTTGATCAGCGTGGTCACAATATCTCCCAGCTTGAACTCCACTTTGGCGTTGGGATGATCCTTCCCGCCTTTGTCTGCAATATACTTATGCAGGCCCCTTGATTTGGTGGCCACAGAAGTCAGTGATATTAAGCGGTTGCCGCGGTTGATGTTGATCATGTTCGCCACGGGACCTAATCCATGTGTAGGGTAAAGATCGCCGTTGCGATGTACCGAATGATTGGTTCTCCACTTCGCTTCCGACATCGCTTTCTCTCCAAACTCCACACCGCCGCCATACAGCTGCTGGCCGTTGTTGAACTTCACGCCGCGCAGGTCGTGCTGGTAGCCGCCCTGCAGGTGTATCAGTTCGCCAAACAATCCCTGGCGTACCATATTGAGTACCGCCATCACATCGCGGCGGTAACATACATTCTCCATACCAAATACCGGTATGCCGGTTTCCTCGCTGGTGTTCACCAGCTCCCAGCATTCCTGGATGTCGCTGGCGCCGCATACTTCCACTGCCGGCGTTTTTCCTGCTCTCATGGCAGCTACAGCCTGTATGGTATGCCATTCCCAGGGAGTGGCAATGATCACGGCATCTATATCATCACGTTTGAGCATGTTGCGGAAATCCTCATCGCCATTGGTATATTCTGCTACTTTCTTTTTTCCGCCATAGGCTTTCGCGATCATATCTCTTGACTTGGGAACAGCCCATTTGGTATCCGGATCGCAGATAGCGATCACTTCTACGTCCCGGCGGCGCAAACAGAGATTGAGGTGCCCTTGTCCACGGGCGCCTACGCCTATCAGGCCTACCCTTACTTTTTCCTTTTTTTGTTGCGCAAATAACCTGGCTGGAATATTCAGCAGGGAAAGACCTGCTCCGGCTACAGCAGTGTGCTTAATGAATGTTCTGCGATGCGTTTTCATACAGAAAGTGGTTTGTTATCTTTTTGTGGAATTAGGTACGATTGCAAGTAACGGAACGCTAAATTTAGTCAATACTATTATCTTCTCAAATGTTGATTCGATTTTACCTGCAGGGTTACATTACCTTTATCCTGCCTTATTTTTAAGCTTAGTATGAGAAAGACAGCACTACTGATCACAGGTCTGATGGCTGGTTTGCTGACGGCTAAAGCACAACCCGGTATCAAACCCTATGGCGCACTGCCTTCAAAGGCCCAGCAAAACTGGCAGGAGATGGAGTATTATATGTTCATTCATTTTGGTCCCAATACTTTTACGGACCGTGAATGGGGGCATGGCGATGAAGATCCGCAGATATTCAATCCCACGCAGCTGGATGCCCGCCAATGGGCGCGTACCGCTAAACTGGCTGGTATGAAGGCTATTATCATCACTGCCAAACACCATGATGGTTTTTGTCTCTGGCCCAGTAAATACAGTACCCATACCGTGCGTGAAAGTAAATGGAAGGATGGCAAAGGCGACGTACTGAGAGAGCTTTCCGCCGCCTGTAAAGAGTATGGCCTGAAATTCGGTGTATATCTTTCTCCATGGGACCGTAACCATCCGGCCTACGGCACGCCTGAATACAACCAGGTATTCAGCAATACGCTCAACGAGGTATTATCCGGCTATGGTCCCGTGTTTGAACAATGGTTTGACGGCGCCAACGGCGAAGGCCCCAACGGCAGAAAGCAGGTGTACGACTGGCCACTGTTCCATAGCGTAGTGTACCGCAATCAACCCAATGCCATTATATTCAGCGATGTGGGGCCCGGCTGCCGCTGGGTAGGTAACGAAAACGGTTTTGCCGGCGCTACCAACTGGAGCACCCTGAACGTGAAAGGCTTTGAGCCCGGTAAAAATGCACCTGCTACCACTATACTGAACCGTGGCGATGAAGACGGAGAGCAATGGGTGCCCGCTGAAAGTGATGTGTCTATCCGCCCGGGATGGTTTTACAGCGCAGCAACAGATGATAAGGTGAAAAGCCTGGCGCAGCTGCTGGAGATCTATTACGCTTCTGTAGGCCGCAACAGTAACCTGCTGCTGAACGTACCGGTAGACCGCCGCGGCCTCATACACGCCAACGATTCCACCCGCCTGATGGAATTCCGCCGCCTGCTGAACGAAACCTTTAAAACCAACCTGGCCCGTAACGCCAAAGTAACTGTTACCAATATACGTAAGAATAATACTGCTGTCAGCGCAAAGCACCTGGCAGACGGTAATGCAAAAACATACTGGGCTACGCCCGATGATGTGCTGCAGGCGGGTATCACGCTCAGCTTTCCAAAGGCCGTTACCTTCAACCGCCTGGTACTGCAGGAATACATTCCGCTGGGCCAGCGCGTAAAAGCCTTTACGGTAGAAGTTTGGGAGAACGGCGCCTTCAGGGAAGTTGCCAGCGAAACCACGGTAGGGTACAAACGCATACTTCGCCTGCCCAACATCACCACTACCCGGGTACGGATCAATATCAAAGACGCCAAGGCTTGTCCGGTGATCAGCGAGGTACAACTGTACAAAGCTTCCGACCTGCTGGCTACCCCGGAGATCAGCCGTAACAGGGAAGGCCTGGTAAGCATCCGGTGCGCTTCCCCCGATCCTGAACTGCATTACACCCTGGATGGCAGTGAGCCCACCATCGCTTCTCCCAAATACACCGCGCCTTTTGCCTTGCCCAGGGGTGGCGTGATTAAGGTAAAGGCGTTCATTAACAAGGGTAAGACCGCCGGACCGGTGGTTACCTCCGATCTGGACATTGCCCCTGCCAAATGGAAAGTGATCTATGCAGATGATAAACAGGAGCAGGCAGACAGGGCAATAGACGAAAACCCGGGCAGCAGCTGGCTCAGCGGCGCGCAGTCCAAATACCCGCACGAACTGCAGGTAGACCTGGGTGAAAGCCTGCAGCTGCACGGCTTTACCTATACGCCCCGCCAGGCGGATCATGGTCCCGGCGGCGTATTCTCCAAGTATGCCTTTTATGTAAGTACAGACGGGAAAAACTGGGGAGAACCCGTTTCCTCCGGCAGCTTCGATAATATTAAGAACAACCCGGTAAAACAGACCATCCGTTTCCAGGCGCCGGTGAACGGCCGCTACATCCGGCTGGTGGCACTGGAGCCCGCAGATGAGTCAGACAGCAGCGCCGGGGTGGCAGAACTGGGCATACTGACGAAGTAAAATAGCTATCATATTAATAATAAACGGATTACATCAATTGTAAACAACGGATGTGATCCGTTTATTTTTTGTGTTAAAGAATTTATAACTGAAAAAAATTTGCCGATTTATATTGAATAAGTTATAATTTTGCGTTTGAATTTAAATAAAGACAGTTTTTTAACAATTTAATGCTGAACTGAAGTTGGAAAACTTTACGACCCATACCAACATCTCTGCATATCATCCTTCCCTGATGGAAGGCATGTACTCTATTGGGTTTAATGTCTTTAGATATCTCTCCCGACGACCTCGCATTTGATAGCGTCCGTCTTACATCCAGGCACGCTGTCGCAATGATTCCCCCATCATTGATTTTACCTATTCCTGCAACAGGAAGTTCATTTTAATATTATTGATTCACTTTTTTCAATTACGCAAGTTGGAAAATCAACATATCATCGTTAGGGTAGCCACTCCCGGCGATGCGCATTATGCCAAAACCATCACAGACGAGATGGAGTCCTCCGCCAAGGCACGTGGAACCGGTATAGCGAAACGGAGCCCGGAATACGTGCAGCTCAAAATGGAGGAAGGTAAGGCGGTGATCGCCACTACCGACAGTGGAGAGTGGGTGGGCTTTTGCTACATCGAAGCCTGGGGCCACGGAAAATTCGTAGCCAACTCCGGTTTGATCGTAAACCCTGCCTTCAGGGGACATGGCGTGGCCAAATCCATCAAACAGCGCATTTTTGAACTGTCCAGGGAGAAATACCCGGAGTCCAAGATCTTCGGCCTTACCACCGGCCTGGCCGTTATGAAGATCAACTCCGAGCTGGGCTATGAACCGGTTACCTATTCAGAACTTACTGACGATGAGGAGTTCTGGAAAGGCTGCCGCAGCTGCATAAACTTCGATATCCTTACTGCAAAGAACCGTAAGAACTGCCTTTGTACGGCCATGCTGTATGATCCGGAGCAGAAACAGAAAGATGAGGAAGAAAGGATTGCCAGGGAAAAAGCGGAGGCAGCGGCGACAGCAGACGGCCAGGAAGCCCTGAAGCCCCAGGTAATGGTAGCCGCCAATGGCAACATACAGCAGCAGAAAAGGCAAAGGGCTTTCAAAGACAATTTCAAGCTGTTTGAAAGATGGCTGCGGTATAAAAGGTATGTGCTCCTGAAAGGCGGCAACGCCGGCGCTGCAGGCAACAACCGTAAGAAATTCTTTTTATTCAACCTGTTCTAACATTTAAACGTTCCAAAAACCGTCATAATGAGCAAAAAAGTAGTACTGGGATTTAGCGGAGGACTCGATACTTCCTACTGTGTAAAATATCTTACTGAAGAGAAAGGCTATGAAGTACATTCTGTGATCGTAAACACCGGCGGTTTTACCGATGCGGAATTACAGGAGATAGAAAAACGTGCCTACAGCCTGGGAGTAAAGAGCCACAAAACAGTGAACGCTATCCGCTCTTATTATGACAAGGTGATCAAATACCTGGTATTCGGCAATGTGCTGAAGAATAATACCTACCCGCTGAGCGTATCCGCAGAGCGTATGAGCCAGGCGCTGGCTATCGCAGAATATGTGAAGGAAACAGGCGCTACCGCCGTTGCGCACGGCAGCACCGGCGCTGGAAATGACCAGGTGCGCTTTGATATGATCTTCCATATCATGATCCCCGGTGTGGAGATCATCACCCCCATACGGGATATGAAACTGAGCAGGGAAGAAGAGATCGCCTACCTCCAGTCTAAAGGCGTGTCAATGAACTTCGAGAAGGCCATGTACTCCATCAACAAGGGTATCTGGGGCACTTCTGTAGGCGGTAAGGAAACCCTGAGCTCCAATGGTATGCTGCCCGAATCTGCTTTCCCTACGCAGCTGACCAAACAGGATCCCGAGCAGGTTACACTGACATTCGAAAAAGGAGAGCTGGTGGGCGTGAATGATAAAACATTTGCACACCCCACAGAAGCCATTCAATATTTACAGACGATCGCAGGTCCTTTTGCCATTGGCCGCGATATTCACGTGGGAGACACCATCATCGGTATCAAGGGCCGTGTAGGTTTTGAAGCCGCCGCCCCCGTGGTGATCCTCAAAGCGCATCATGCCCTTGAAAAGCATGTGCTCACCAAATGGCAGCTGAGCTGGAAAGACCAGCTGGCGCAGTTCTATGGTAACTGGCTGCACGAAGGTCAGATCCTCGATCCCGTGATGCGCGACATCGAGGCCTACCTGCAAAGCTCCCAGCAGCAGGTAAGCGGCCAGGTATTTGTAACGCTGATGCCCTACCGTTTCCAGGTAACCGGCATTGAATCTCCTTACGACCTGATGAGCAGCAAGTTTGGCAAATACGGCGAAATGAACAGCGGCTGGAGCGGGGAAGACGTAAGGGGTTTCAGCAAAATATTCGGCAACCAGACTATGATCTGGCACCAGGTTAATAATGATAACGCTAAAAGCTAAACGCTTTCAGCATAAAACATAAGCTATGGCACAAAGTATTAAAGCAGGCATTATAGGCGGCGCCGGTTATACCGGCGGAGAGCTGATCAGGATATTACTCAATCATCCGAACGTAGAGATTGCATTCGTGCACAGCCGCAGTAATGCCGGGAATCCTTTGTATGCCGTACATGCCGATCTTCTGGGCGAAACGGAACTGACCTTCACCGGTGAACTGAGCAACGACATCGATGTGCTGATCCTCTGCCTCGGTCATGGCGAAGCAAAGAAGTTCCTCGAAGCCAATACCATTGCACCCGCTGTAAAGATCATTGATCTCAGCCAGGACTTCCGTCTCGGCGAAAGCCTGCCCGGCCGCGAGTTTGTGTACGGCCTGCCTGAAATGCAGCGGGATAAGATCAGAACGGCGCAGCATATCGCCAACCCCGGCTGTTTTGCCACCGGTATACAACTGGGTCTGCTGCCCCTGGCGCAAGCGGGACTGCTGCAGGAAGTACATACCACCGGCATTACCGGTTCTACCGGCGCGGGGCAAAGCCTGCAATCTACCACGCACTTTACCTGGCGTGCCAACAATATCTCCACTTACAAAGTGCTTACCCATCAGCATCTGAAAGAGATACGACGAAACTTACAGCTGTTGCAGCCTTCCTTTACGGGGAACGTGAATTTCGTTCCGGTCCGGGGCGATTATCCAAGGGGCATCTGGGTTACTTCCTACCTCGATAGCGACCTTACCCTGGAACAGGCCGTACAGCTGTATAAAACATACTATGCTGCCCATCCGTTTACGCAGGTAAGCCAGGAACAGATAGACCTGAAACAGGTGGTGAACACCAACAAATGCTTCGTGCAGCTGGAAAAGGTTGGCAACAAACTGGTGATACACTCCATCGAGGACAACCTGCTGAAAGGTGCATCCGGACAGGCAGTACAGAATTTGAACATCATGTTCGGACTGGATGAAACCGCCGGGCTGAAGCTGAAATCCATAGTGTTTTAGTACTTAAATCTCTTTCATTATCATGAAACTATTTGACGTATATCCCATCAACGATATTACGATAGAAAAAGCTGCAGGTTCCAATGTATGGGACGATAAAGGCACGCAATACCTGGATCTCTACGGCGGTCATGCCGTCATTTCCATCGGGCATACACACCCCCATTACGTACAACGTTTAACAGAACAACTACATAAAGTCGGTTTTTATTCCAATTCTATCAAGATCCCGTTACAGCAGCAGCTGGCGGAAAAGCTGGGTAAAGTATCAGGCAAGGGAGACTATCAGCTCTTCCTCTGCAACTCCGGCGCAGAAGCCAATGAGAATGCATTAAAGCTGGCTTCATTTCACAACGGCAAAAAGAAAGTGATCGCTTTCAGGAAATCCTTCCACGGCCGCACCTCCCTGGCAGTAGCTGCTACAGATAACCCGAAGATCGTAGCGCCGGTGAATGAAACAGACAACGTAGTGTTCCTCCCCTGGGAAGATCAGCAGGCACTGGAAGCAGCTTTCCGGCAGCACGCCGTTTCATCTGTGATCATAGAAGGCATCCAGGGCGTAGGCGGTATCAACGTAGCCAGCGAATCCTTCCTGCGCAGGATCAGGAGCCTTTGCGATACGCATAATGCCGTATTTATAGCCGATTCAGTACAGTGCGGCTACGGGCGCAGCGGCAAATTTTTTTCCCACGATCATGCAGGTGTAAATGCAGACATCTACACCATGGCAAAGGGCATGGGCAACGGTTTTCCCATAGGCGGCATTATCATTGCCCCGCATATACAGGCTTCTTATGGCCTGCTGGGAACTACCTTTGGCGGCAATCACCTGGCCTGTGCAGCGGCGCTGGCAGTGCTTGAAGTGATTGAGCAGGAACAGCTGATTCAGAATGCACAGCAGGTAGGCAATTACCTGATGACGCAACTGGCCACACTGCCCCACATCAAAGAGGTAAGAGGACGCGGTTTGATGATCGGCATCGAACTGCCCGAAGCACTGAACCACATCAGGAAGGAATTGTTATTCAAACATAAGATCTTCACCGGCGAAGCCAAACCGAACGTGATCCGTTTGCTGCCTTCGCTGGCCCTCACACAGTTGCAGGCAGATCAGTTCCTGGCTGCCTTCAGGGAAGAGCTGACAAAGTAATAACAAACAACCAATGTCTAACAATCACAATCAATAAACGGATGAAGCAGTTTATTTCCGTAGACGATGTTCCAGGTGTCCCGCGTTTGGTGGAGACCGCACTGGGCTACAAAAAAGACCCGTTCAAAGACAGGGTATTAGGGGCCGGTAAAACATTGGGAATGATCTTCCTGAATCCCAGCCTGCGAACACGGTTAAGTACACAGGTAGCCGCAAAGAACCTGGGTATGGAAGTAGTGGTATTTAACATCGACAAGGAAGGCTGGGCGCTCGAAATGACCGATGGCACGGTAATGAGTGGTAACACCACCGAGCACGTAAAGGAAGCCGCCGCCGTAATGGGTCAGTATTTTGACATCATGGCCATACGCACCTTTCCAGGCCTGAAGCATAAAGAGGAAGACTATACGGAAAAATATATCAAACAGTTCATTAAATACGCCGGTGTTCCCATTGTGAGCCTGGAGAGCGCTACGCTGCACCCGCTGCAAAGCCTCACCGATGTGATCACCATCCGTGAGCACTGGCAGGAGAAACGCAAACCGAAGGTGGTAATGACGTGGGCGCCGCACGTAAAAGCGCTGCCACAGGCCGTGCCCAACTCCTTTGCGCAGTGGATCAATGCCTGGGGCGAAGCAGACTTTGTGATCACACATCCCAAAGGTTACGAGCTGGATCACGCATTCAGCGGCAATGCACCCATTGAATATGACCAGGATAAAGCGCTGGAAGATGCGGACTTTGTGTATGTAAAGAACTGGTCTTCTTACAACGACTACGGTAAGATCACCTGTACAGACAGCAGCTGGATGATCAGCAATGAGAAACTGGCAAAGGCGCCCAACGCAAAGGTAATGCATTGCCTGCCCGTAAGAAGGAATGTGGTGATAGCAGATGAAGTGCTGGACGGGCCGCAGTCTATTGTGATACCACAGGCGGGTAACCGTGTATGGGCTGCACAGGCGGTGTTGAGTGAGATCTTAAAAAATAGCTGATCAATATGCTGTTCGTTATAAAAGTAGGCGGCAATGTGCTGGATAATCCTGCGCTGCTGCAATCATTCCTGTCAGACTTTGCACAGATCTCCGGTCCGAAGATCCTGATACACGGCGGCGGCAAGATCGCCACCCGTATAGGAGACCAGCTGGGCATCGAGTCGAAGTATGTGAACGGCCGCCGCATTACAGATGCTGCCACGATAGACGTTGTGACCATGGTATACGGCGGATTGGTGAACAAACAGCTGGTGGCCAGACTGCAGGCCCTGGGCTGTAACGCCATCGGTATGACCGGCGCTGATGCCAACGTGATACCCGCTGTAAAACGCCCTGTAAAGGAAATAGATTATGGCTTTGCAGGAGATATTGACACCGCGAAATTGAATGTGGGGCCGCTTAAAGCTATGCTGGACGCTGGCCTTACACCGGTGTTCGCACCGCTTACGCACGATACGCAGGGCAGCATGCTGAATACCAATGCAGATACCATTGCCTCTTCACTGGCCATTGCACTGTCTGCCCACTATGCCGTAAGGCTGATCTACTGCTTCGAAAAGAAAGGCGTGCTCCGCGATCCGAAGGATGATGATGCAGTGATCAACCTGATCAACCGGGAGATCCATGCGGAGCTGCTGCAACAGCAGGTACTCACAGAAGGTATCCTGCCCAAGCTCGAGAATGCATTTGCAGCCATTGAAAGCGGCGTGAAGGAAGTGTTGATAGGCCATGCAGCAGATGTGACGAGCAATACTACCGGTAATGTTGCCGGTACACTAATATGCTAACTATGTGGAACCAACAGTTATACCAGGATGCCCTTACACTATTACAGCAGCTGATCGCAACGCCTTCCCTCAGCAGGGAAGAACAAGGCACTGCCCGGCTGATAGGCAGCCTGCTGGCTGAAAAGGGAGTGCCTTACCAACAACACCTCAATAATGTCTGGGCACAGAACAAACATTTTGACCCGGCCAAACCCACCATCCTCCTGAACTCCCATCATGATACAGTAAAACCCAATCCGCAATATACCCGCGATCCGTTTAGTCCGGATATTGCAGATGATAAATTATACGGCCTTGGCAGCAATGACGCAGGTGGCTGCCTGGTAAGCCTGATCGCTGCCTTCCTGCATTTTTATGACCGTCCCGGTATGCCATTCAACCTCGTTATCGCGGCTACGGCAGAAGAAGAGATCAGCGGTGTGAATGGTATTGAGAGCATCCTGGACAAGCTGCCGCCTGTTGAATTAGCCATTGTGGGAGAGCCTACACAAACGCAGCTGGCCATTGCAGAGAAAGGATTGATGGTACTGGATTGCGTAAGCCATGGCAAAGCGGGCCATGCTGCCCGCAATGAGGGAGAGAACGCCATCTACAAAGCGCTGCAGGATATTGAGTGGTTCCGCAGCTACCAGTTCCCGGAGGTATCCGAAACACTGGGGCCTGTTAAGATGAGCGTAACGGTGATCAATACCTCCAACAAGGCGCACAATGTAGTACCGGCAGACTGTTCTTTTGTAGTGGATGTACGTGTAACGGATAAGTATACACTGGAAGAAGTGCTGAGCATCATTCAACAGCATGTTTCCTGCGATGTAAAACCGCGTTCCATGCGTATGCGCCCCTCCGGTATCCCGCTGGATCATCCTATCGTGCAGGCAGGTATCCGGATGGGTAAAACCTGGTATGGATCGCCTACCACATCAGACCAGGCGCTGATACCTGCCACTTCCATCAAGATCGGTCCGGGCGATTCAGCACGTTCCCATACGGCAGATGAATACATTTACCTGGATGAGATCAGGCGGGGGATTGACACGTATATTAACTTACTACAGGAAATACTATAAGATGGATCTTTACCCCGTTCTTGAAAACAAACGCGTATTGTTACGGCCGCTGCAGCCGGACGATGTGGAAGCGTTACTACCGGTAGCCATCCAGCCGGCATTATGGACCGTGGGTACGGTAGACCTTATGGAACGTACGGCACTGGAAAAATATATACAGCAGGCCATAGAAGAACGAGAGCGCGGGGAAGGCATTCCCTTTGTGATCATCGACAAGCAGGAGAAGAGGGTAGCCGGCAGTACGCGCTTTACGGCCGTAGTGCGGGCACACAAACGTGCAGAGATAGGATACACCTGGATAGATACGGCGTTGCAGGGCACGGGCCTTAACAAAGCCATGAAGTACGCCATGCTGCAGCATGCTTTTGAAACAGAAAGCCTGAACAGGGTAGAGCTGAAAACAGACGAGCTGAATAGGCAGTCCAGGAATGCGATCCTGAGCATTGGCGCTAAGCAGGAAGGTATTTTCCGCCATCACATGATCGTGACCGGAGGCCGTTTGCGTAACAGTGTTTACTTTAGTATACTGAAAGAAGAATGGCCGGAGATCAGGGAAAGGATCTTTGCTAAATATGATTTTTAGATGTTCCAATAAATAATTGCTATGAAACTGTGGCAAAAAGACAGATCAGCCCTGGATGCAGTTGAGAAATTCACTGTAGGCAGAGACCGTGAAATGGATGCTTACCTTGCGCCTTTTGATGTGCTGGGCTCACTGGCGCATATTACCATGCTGGAAACCATCGGGCTGTTAACAGCAGAAGAGCTGGCAGTACTGCAGCAGGAACTGAAGCGTATCTATAAAGAGATCCAGGCGGGCAATTTTGCCCTCGAAGACGGTGTGGAGGATATTCACTCACAGGTGGAGCTGCTGCTCACCCGCCGCCTGGGAGAAGTTGGGAAGAAGATCCACAGTGGCCGTTCCCGTAACGACCAGGTGCTGGTAGATCTGAAACTCTTTTTGCGTCATGAACTGCAAACACTGGTGCATGATGTAAAGGGATTGTTTGACCTGCTGCAGCAGAAAAGCGTGCAATACAAAGATCACCTGTTACCCGGATATACGCACCTGCAGATCGCCATGCCATCCTCTTTCGGGCTCTGGCTGGGCGCCTATGCAGAAAGCCTGGTAGATGATCTCACCATATTGCAGGGCGCATATGCCGTAGTGAATAAGAACCCATTGGGCTCTGCAGCAGGGTATGGCTCTTCTTTTCCTTTGGATCGTGAGCTGACCACCAGGCTGCTGGGCTTTGAAGCCCTCAACTATAACGTGGTATATGCGCAGATGGGCCGTGGTAAAACAGAGAAGATAGTGGCTTTTGCCCTGGCTGGGTTGGGGGCTACGCTTGCCAAACTGGCGATGGACGCCTGCCTGTATATGAACCAGAACTTTGGCTTTATCAGCTTCCCCGATGAGCTGACCACAGGATCCAGCATCATGCCGCACAAAAAGAATCCCGATGTATGGGAGCTGATCCGCTCTTATGGCAATAAGCTGCAGGCCCTGCCCAATGAGATCGCGATGATGACCACCAACCTGCCCTCCGGCTACCACCGGGATCTGCAGCTGTTGAAAGAAAATCTCTTCCCCGCATTCCAGGTGCTGCGTAACTGTATCCAGATGGCCAGCCTGATGCTGGAGAACATGAAAGTGAAAGAGAACATCCTGGATGATGAGAAGTACCGCTACCTGTTCAGCGTGGAAGTAGTGAACAAACTGGTGCTGGAAGGCGTACCGTTCCGTGAGGCGTACCGCCAGGTAGGTATGGACATAGAGAAAGGCGCCTTTGTCCCCGATAAAACCGTACAACATACCCACGCTGGTAGTATCGGTAACCTGTGCACTGAACAGGTAAACCAGCTGATGGAAAACGTATTGAAAGGATTCTCTTTTAAGAAAGTAGAAGACGCTATTGGTAAGCTTCTTCAGTAATAAAAATTAATAATTAATAGTGAACAATTAATAATTATGGTACCTGTCTCAAAACCTGGTATCAGCACCATAATTATTAATTGTTCATTATTAACTACTACATTAAAATCCCACCGTCAGTCCCACCATATAGGTAGTGCCCGCCATAGGATAATAGTAATTATCAGAAACCACATTCCCACCTTCTATCCACGTATAGGTGGCGCCGTTAGGTTCGTATTTTTTGTTAAAAACATTATTTACCATCACCAGCAGGCCCAGTTTCCTGAACAGGTTTTGCGGTACAGTATAAGACAGGCGAACATCGCTGGTGTAATAGGCGCGCAGGCTGCGTTCTTTGCTGCCGGTGTTATCCAGGTACTGACGGCTTACATATTTACCCAGCACGTCTACCTGCAGATTCTTAACCGGTTGTATGGTAAGGGTGTAGCCTGCTACCATGTTGGGTGAAAAGGCGATATCCCTGTTGCCATAGGAAACGGTATCCTGTTTACCTGCATCATAGTTGTCTATAAAGGCCGTGTAGTCTTTCACCTTGTTCTGGCTGAAGGCCGCGTTCACGGCCAGGGAGAGTACATTGTTCAAACGTGCGCTGCCCTGCAGCTCTACGCCCGCGCGGTAACTTTTCGGGATATTGGTACGTGTGTAGGCGCCTACATCATTCAGCTTACCGGTTTGTACCAGCTGGTTTTTATAATCCATGTAATACACGTTTGCCTGCAGGCTGATGCGGTTGTTGCGGAGCACGTATCCTGCTTCAATATTCCGCAGCGTTTCATGTTTGGGTGTTTGTTCAAGTCCTGCTTCAAAATCGTCACGGTTAGGCTCTTTGTTGCCGATAGCAAAGGAAGCGTACACCTGGCTGCGTTCATCCAGGTAGTAGTAGATGCCTGCTTTCGGGTTAAAGAAATTGTAGGTATTGTGCTGGATCAGTGTGGGATTGTCTCTGAAACCGTCAATGTTGTAGCGAACATTACGGTATTGCAGATCTGCAAACAGGTGCAGGGCGTTTGTCAGCGTCAGCTCTCCTTTCCAGTATACATTGAGATCGGTTTTGAAAGCGTCCAGGTCATAATATTTGCGGTCTTTCTCAATATCGTATTGTGCCCAGATGATCTTGCCGTAGTGATCGCCGTCATAACGGTTCCAGCCGCCGCCCAGGCTCCAGTTGAGCTTTTTGTGCGTGCTGTTGACAGAGAAGATGGCGCCATAGAAATGGTTGTCCAGCCACAGCTGGCGGACAAGATCGGTGGTATCCACCGGCCTTCCGTTGATGATGGGTGAAGTTAGGCCATATTTTGTAAATGGCTGTTCCGCTTTATACTGTTCGTAGTAGCCGCGTCCACGGGTATAATGAACGGCTACGTTGAAGTTAAGGCCGGAATTGATCTCCTGGTTAAGGAACAGCTGGTAATGGTCCTGCTGATAATTATCGGTTTCATTGTCATAGGGCGTGCCGGGCTTTTCTGTACCGGCGGAGTTGAAGGTCCTGTCTGTTTTCAGCAGGGCTTCCGGTACGCCGTTCCAGGCCTGGTAGGTCTTTTCCTTACCGGAGAACACGTTCAGGCGGATGGCGGTTTTCTTCGAGATATAGGCGGCCGATGTATAGAACGATTTCAGGTCTGAGCTGGCGCGATCTATGTAGCCGTCTGACGATATTTTAGAGAGGCGGGCATCCAGTGTAAAGTGATCTTTGATCAAACCGGTACCTGCTTTTACGGTGTGTTTCCAGCTGTTGAAAGAGCCGTAGCTGTTATTGACCTCACCATAGGCCTTGTCGCGGAATTCATTTGTGCTGAGGTTCAGTGTAGCGCCAAAAGCGCCTGCGCCATTGGTAGAGGTGCCAACGCCGCGTTGCAGCTGGATGCTGTTCACAGAGGAGGCGAAGTCTGGCATATTTACAAAGAAGGTACCCTGAGATTCGGCGTCGTTGACCGGGATGCCGTTCACGGTTACGTTGATGCGGGTAATATCTGAGCCGCGCACGCGAAGTCCCGTGTACCCGATGCCGTTGCCTGCATCAGAATTGGTGACTACGCCCGGAAGCTGGTTCAGCAGGAGGGGAAGGTCTTGTCCCAGGTTCTGCTTTTTAATGTCCTCTGCGTTCAGTGTAGCACTGGTAAAGGGTGCATTCTTACCAGCGCGCAGGCTGGTGATCTCTACCGGCTGTACAAACAGCCCGGTTTCTTCCAGCTGGATGTTAAGCTCAGCCGGTGCGGCGCCGGTGGCAATAGAAGTGGTAAAAGTGCGAAAGCCCAGGTAGCTGGCCTGTAAGTGATAGTCGCCTCTGGAAGGCAGGGCAAGCTGGTAGTGGCCTTTGGCGTCTGTTTGTGTTGCATTGGTGGTATTGCCCCTGATAACAACGGAAACGCCCGCCAGTGGCTGGCCATTGGTTTTGTCCGTCACCACACCGGTAATGGATTGCTGAGCAAACAGCGCGTTACTGCAGCAAAGCAGCAACAAAAGCATTAAATGTTTCATCTGTTTAGTTTTTTCCTAACCAGCATTACCTGGTCACAGGTTCAACGGGTGTGATCTCAGCCTGACAGTAAGGCACCCCGAGGTGATAAAATGATACCGCAAAGTTAGGCCCGTACTGATTAAAAAAAGAAAATATTTTTTTGGGAAATATAATTTTGTGCTACCTTCCGATTGCACTTCTCTCTGTTTCATAATATTTTATTCGTTAACCAACCATTTAAATTGTACCTGATGATCAAACTTCAGCTCATCGGCTATTTGGGCAAAGATGCCATCCAAAGGGAAGTGAATGACAAAACAGTGCTCCACTTCCGTGTTGCCCACACAGAACGTTTCAGGAACCAGCAAGGCGTACAACAGGAAAAGACCACCTGGGTAGATTGTGCGCTGTGGGAAAGAGAAAACCTGGCGCCCTACCTTGCGCAGGGCACACAGGTGTATGCAGAAGGCTTTCCCACAGTGGACGTATTTACCAACCGGGCGGGCGAGACTGTTGGCGAGCTGCGGCTGCGGGTGACGAACATCCAGCTGCTGAGCCCGGGCCGTCGTGATGACGAGCGCCAGCGACAGGCTGCTGCGGCAGGTGATGATGAGGCGCTGGATCAGCCCTCAGAAGAATTGCCGTTTTAGATGGCTTTGCCTGCAACAGAAAAAAGGCCGGATGTACTGTACATCCGGCCTTTTTTCTGCTGATGAAGCTGCCATTTCTGGTTTCATTTTTGCATTATTTGAAAACAAATTGAAAATCATTTCAAAAAATATTTGGTAGTGTAAAAGTCACAACATACCTTTGCACCCACATTGCGAGGTAGAGCAGAGGTAGCTCGTCGGGCTCATAACCCGAAGGTCAGAGGTTCGAATCCTCTCCTCGCTACAGAGAACAAAAAAGAGCCGAAGTAATTCGGCTTTTTTTATTTACGTAAGTTTGAGTGATCATTATGCATAAAGCGGGATTTGTAAACATCTTCGGCAAGCCTAACGCAGGTAAAAGCACCCTGTTGAACGCCCTGGTGGGCGAAAAGCTGGCTATTATCTCCCCGAAGGTACAAACCACCCGACACCGCATTACCGGCATCGTTACGGATCCCGGCTACCAGATCGTCTTTTCAGACACACCAGGTATCATCGACCCTAAATACCGCCTGCACGAAAAAATGATGGGCGCGGTAAAATCAGCCCTGGAAGATGCAGACGTAGCCCTGCTGATCATGGACGTTAAAGACAATGTGGAAGAAAATCTCCAGTTGTTCGACTCCCTGAAGCTGAAAGTGCATACCATCCTGGTGCTGAACAAATCGGACCTCCTCAGAAAAGAAGAGCTGGCAGCGTTGAAAACCCGCTGCGAGGCCTGGGGGAAGGCGCCCGTGGTAACCATTTCTGCCATGCAGAAAGTGGGGATCAAAGAACTGCTGCAGCGTATAACAGACCTGCTGCCGGAAAGCGAGCCTTTCTACCCCGAGGATACCTTAACGGATAAGTCTACCCGCTTTTTTGTAGCCGAGATGATCCGTGAAAAGATCTTTCAGCTGTTTGAAGAAGAAATTCCTTACCATACAACCGTAGTTGTTTCCCAGTTCCAGGAAAAACAAACCCTGGTGAAGATCTCTGCAGAAATTGTTGTGACGCGCGAAACACAAAAGGCCATTATCCTGGGAGAAAAAGGAAAGTCTATCCGCCAGCTGGGTACGCTGGCCCGGCAGGATATTGAAAAGTTCCTGGGGCAGAAAGTATTTTTGGAGCTGTTTGTCAAGGTAAGGAACAAGTGGCGTGATAACGATACGTATTTGAGAGAATACGGGTATTAAGCATTTTAATTTTAACAAGGTATGTCAGGATTTACAGTTGCCATCGTCGGCCGTCCCAATGTGGGCAAATCCACATTGTTCAACCGTTTGCTGGAACAACGCAAAGCCATCGTGGATGATGTGAGCGGGGTTACCCGCGACCGGCAGTATGGTATTGCAGAATGGAATGGAAAGACCTTTAACGTAATAGACACCGGCGGTTTCGTAGCCAACAGTGAAGACGTGTTTGAGCGCGAGATCCGTAAACAGGTGAAGATCGCCATGGAAGAAGCCAATGTGCTGCTGTTCATGTGCGATGTTACCACCGGTATAACAGACCTCGACGCTGATGTGGCAGACCTGCTGCGACGTTCGGCAAAACCGGTGTTCCTGGTGGTCAATAAAGTTGATAACAGCGAACGCCTGCTGGAGGCCACAGAGTTTTACAGCCTGGGCTTTGAACGGATCTTCTTCCTTTCCTCCATTACAGGCAGCGGCACCGGCGAATTGCTCGACGATGTGGCCGCACTCATCACAGAAGACCTGCAGCAGGCAGCGCCTAAAGACGGTGATCTTCCCAAGATCGCCATCATCGGCCAGCCCAACGTAGGTAAATCCTCCCTGCTGAATGCATTGGTAGGAGAGGAGCGGAACATCGTATCAGACATCGCCGGTACTACCCGCGATACCATTCATACCCACTACAAATTATTCCAGAAAGAATTTGTGCTGATAGATACCGCTGGTATACGCCGTAAAGCCAAGGTGCACGAAGACCTGGAGTTTTACTCCGTGATTCGGGCCATTAAGGCAATGGATGAAGCGGATATCTGCCTGCTGCTGCTGGACGCTGAGAAAGGTATTACGTCACAGGACCTGAGCATCTTCAGCCTGGCAGTGCGCAAAGGAAAAGGTGTGGTGATCCTGGTAAATAAATGGGACCTGATCGAAAAAGAAACCAATACCGCCCGCGATTACGAGAAGGAACTGAAACAAAGACTGGCGCCTTTTACAGACGTGCCCATCATCTTTACATCCATTCCGGAAAAACAACGCATTTTCAAAGCAATTGAGGAAGCCCTGCGGGTGTATGAGAACCGCCAGCGTAAGATTCCGACTTCCAAACTCAATGATGTGATGCTGAAGGCCATAGAGTCTTACCATCCACCGGTGGTAAGAGGTACTCCTATCCGCATTAAATACGTAACCCAGCTGCCTACCCATACCCCGGCTTTTGCATTTTTTTGCAACCTGCCTGATGATGTGAAACAGCCCTATAAAAATTATCTGGAGAACCAGCTGCGTGCAAATTTTGATTTCCAGGGAGTTCCGGTTAAATTATTTTTCAGGAAGAAGTAATAATTGATATGAAAAGAGGTAAATAGTAACGTATTACAAAAAGATATATTTTATATTCAAAATAATTTATATAAATTTGCACGATCTTAAAACTAATCACTTATCTAGAGTATGAAAAAATTATTCGTGTTCGCCATCGCTGCAGGCCTGTTTTTCGTAGCCTGCAACAGCGGAGCTTCTGAAGCTACTACTGATTCTACTGCTACTATGGCTGTAGACACACTGGCAGCTCCTACCGTTGACACTACAACTGTAGCTGATTCTACTGTAGTTGATTCAACTGCTGCTGATAGCGCTGCGCATCACTAATCGTAAGATAAGTTATCCTTAAATAGCTTTCTTGCAAGAAGTTAATGAAAAGGCCGTTTGCCAGTTGGCAGACGGCCTTTTTTATTGTTAGTCATTAATCATTAGTTGTTAGTATTGAACCTGACGATCTGATCGCATAGCTACTAACAACTAATAACTAACCATTTTTATTTCAGCTCTTCCACTGCTCTCTTCACCAGCGGATCAAATGAGTTGGACACCTCATAGTATCCTTCCGTACGCCACAACTGCCTTGCTAATACCGCTTTGATACGGTTCCTTATCTCCACTTCATCTTTCGCAGTCAGCCGGTCAATACGCTGGATACTGTCCTTCCGTGCAAATTCCCTGAATGCGTTGTACAGATCACTGCTTACCTGGAATTGTTTATTGAAGGTACCGGCGTCTTTATACCGTTTCAATTCATCCTGGTGCTCGTTAAAGTAATTGTACGCAAAATCGCTGAAAGTATTACGTGTGTACAGCTCCGTTAATGCGGGAGAAAAACGGGTGGTATCAAAGGGAATGAAAATATCAGGCGTAATACCGCCTCCGCCGTATACGATCCTGCCCTTGTCCGTTCTGTAAGGTACCGTGTCGGTAGGTTTGATACTGTCCCTGTTCAGGAACTCGCCATGGTTAAAACGGTTCACAATATCTTCGTCATACGCATCCCGTCCGTTACTGTAGTCCTTCTGGATACTTCTGCCGGACGGAATATAGTAGCGGGCTACAGTTAAACGTAGGGCGCCGCCGTTGCTCAGGTCAAACTGCTCCTGTACCAGGCCTTTACCGAAGGTGCGGCGGCCAATGATCACGCCACGGTCCCAGTCCTGTACCGCGCCGGCGAGTATTTCACTGGCGGAGGCAGAGCCCTCATCCGTCAGGATGGCCAGACCGCCCTTTTCAAACAGTCCTGGTTTCTCACACTTATAATCGGTACGAGGGTAGCTTTTACCCTGGGTGTAGAGGATCAGCTTATTGCCGTCCAGCAATTCGTCTGCAATACGGGTAGCAGCATCCAGGAAGCCGCCCGGGTTCTGTCGCAGGTCTATCACCAGCTTTTCTATACCCTGGCGTTGCAGTTTACGCAGCGCTTCCATAAATTCCTGGTAGGTGGTGGCAGAGAACTTGCTGATCTTGATGTAGCCGGTTTTAGGGGCAATGATGTAGCTGGCGTCAACGCTGTACAAAGGTATTATGCCCCGCTTGATCTGGATGTCTACTAATTGTTTTTTGCGCAGCATGGTCACTTTCACTTCTGAATTTTTGGGTCCGCGCAGCAGTTTCCGGATCTTGTCCGGTGTAATATCGCCGCCGGCCACCAGGCTGTCGTTCACCTTAATGATCTTGTCGCCCGTAAGCACGCCGGCCGCTTCCGAGGGACCGCCCGCCAGTACGGACACCACGTTGACAGTGTCTGCGATAATATTGAATTCCACACCAATACCTTCAAAGTTCCCTTCCAGGTCTTCATTCACTTCTCTGAGGCTGGTGGGCGGAATATAAATGGAGTGCGGATCCAGGTGGCTTAACAGGCCTTCTATGGCCTCCTGCTGCAGGTTGCCCACCTTCAGGGTGTCCACATATTTCACTCTGATAAGGTCCATGGTCTCCTGCAAGGCGCTGCGGCTGCCACGGTTAAAAAGCACAGTGGCTACGCTGTTCTGCGCACCAGGCATCTTATGCCCGAGGTACATTCCCAATGCCAGTACAGCCGCAAATAAGAGAGGTAAAAAAACATTCAGCTTTCTGTTCTTCGACATATGTTTCCTTTATTAGGCTTATGCTGAATACTAAACGCCCAACGCATTCGGCGTTAAGCGTTGAGCATTCAGCATTTATTTGTATATGTAGTTCCGATTTGTTTAAATTGTGACAAAAATAGCATATTTATATTGCGCTTCATTAATTTCATAAATCAACGGACATGCCTGTAAAGGTTAAGCTGATAGCAGATAGTGGTTCTACCAAGGCAGATTGGAGCTTGTTGACGGCGGTGGATCATTTCCGTTATCAAACGCAGGGTATCAGTCCCTACTTTCTAACGGCCTCCCAGGTACGCGAAATACTGGAAAAAGAGCTGCGCCCTAACCTGCCGCCCGATATTGAAGTAGAGGAGATCTACTACTATGGTACGGGCTGTTCGCAACCGAAGAGCATTCAGATTATGAAGGAGGCATTGCAGGCCGTATTTCCCGCTGCAGTGATCGCCGTTTCGCATGATCTGATGGCGGCGGCGCACGCACTTTGCCAACACAGCCCCGGTATTGCCAGTATCCTGGGAACCGGCTCCAATAGCTGTTATTATGACGGCACCACCATCGTACACAATAACCCGGGTCTCGGTTTTATACTGGGAGACGAAGGCAGTGGGGCCTATATGGGCCGCAAACTGCTACAGTATTATTGCTACAATTCCTTTGACGAAGAACTGAAAGCCCGTTTCGACGCCAAATACAATACCAGTAAAGACGAGATACTGGAAAACGTGTACCGCAAGCCCATGGCCAACCGCTATCTGGCCGGTTTCAGCGTTTTCCTGAGTGAGAACCGAGGGCACTATATCGTGGAGAATATACTGGAAGACGGCCTGAACGACTTTTTCTTTAATCATATCTATAAGTACCGCGAAAGCTGGACCCATCCCCTGCATTTTACCGGCAGCATCGCCTGGCATTTCAGGGATGTGCTGCAGGCCCTTTGCGAACTGTATGAGCTGCAACTGGGATCCGTACTCCGCAACCCCATGGATGGGCTCATCAAATTTCATGAGGCGATAAAATAGATCTAAGTAAAATTGAAATAATGTCTTTTGTAAAAGTAACTGAACAAACCTCTCACTACCGTCATCTCGAACAAATGAGCATAACGGAGTTATTGACCAATATCAACAGGGAAGACCAGACCGTGCCCCAGGCGGTTGCAAAGGTGGTCCCGCAGATAGAGAAGCTGGTTGCGGTCATTGCAGATAAAATGCTGGCTGGCGGGCGTTTGTTCTACCTGGGCGCAGGCACCAGCGGCAGACTGGGTATTGTGGATGCTTCAGAATGTCCGCCTACTTTTGGCGTGCCGCATGGCCTGGTAATAGGCATCATCGCCGGGGGCGACAGCGCTATCCGCAAGGCGGTGGAGTTTGCAGAAGATGATCGTGAGCAGGGATGGAAAGACCTGCTCGAATTTAACATCACCGAAAAAGATGTGGTAGTGGGTATTGCCGCCAGCGGCACCACCCCTTATGTTATAGGCGCACTCCTGAAGTGCCGGGAGGAAGGGATCATTACCGGCAGCATCTGCTGTAACCCGGATGCCCCCCTGTCTGCCGCAGCAGACTATCCCGTGGAGGTAGTGGTAGGACCGGAGTTCATTACCGGCAGCACCCGTATGAAAAGCGGTACAGCACAGAAACTGGTATTGAATATGATCTCTACCGCTGTGATGATTCAGCTGGGCAGGGTAGAAGATAACAAAATGGTAAATATGCAGCTCAGCAATGATAAGCTGGTAGACCGCGGCGTGAAAATGCTGATGGAAAAGCTGCAGCTGAAGGATTATGACACCGCCAGAGAATGGCTGCTGAAGGCAGGCAGCGTCAGAAAGGCGGTGGAGGAATATGGTAAGATGCCTTAACTTTGCCGGGAAACCCATGCACGATATAGAACCATATTATAACTGGCGGCATTTGTATACTGCAGAGGAGGACGAGCTTTCGCCGTTCTATGGCCGGGAATACAGTGAATTTGAATTCACCAATACGGTATACAACTACTATGTGCATCCCCAATGGGATGAATTCGGGTCGCGTACGCTGTACATGAAGATCCTGTTTGCAGACTATCACTTCAACTTTGCCATCATAGAGCTGCTGGGAGAATGGAATGACGCGATAGAGAATGATGTAATGACCCTTAAACGGGAGGTGATTGATATCATGATCTCCCAGGGCATCAAAAAGTTCATCCTTATTACCGAGAATGTCATGAACTTTCACTCTTCAGACGATTGCTACTACGAAGAATGGTGGGAGGATATCCGCGACGATGGCGGCTGGATACTCAGCCTCAATATGCCGCAGCAGACCCGCCAGGAATTCATGAAAGCTCATCTGGATAACTACGTTCACCTGCTTGAAAACGACAAATGGCGCACCTATCAACCGCAACATTTGTATAATATGATTGACAATGTGATGATGAGGCGCCTGGAGTAGGCGGCCTTCTGAAAACTGAGAAATATCATTTGGATTTAATTTTTCCTGCGTTAAATTTGCCCGACGTTTCGAAATATTTTCATTTTTATCATATAACTTATAAGGAAGCTCAGAATTTTATATGAAGTGGTCACAATTCTTTAACACCTCCATTGGCAAGAAATTATTAGTAGGCGCTACCGGTTTTTTCCTTTGCAGTTTTGTGCTGGTGCACCTGGCAGGTAACATCCAGCTCCTGTATAAGGACGGTGGTAAGGCCTTCAATACCTATGCCGCATTCATGGGGCACAACAGCCTGATCCAGTTCATAGCCTGGGGCCTTAAAATAGTGATCGTATTACACGCACTTATTGCCTTGCAGCTTACTTTCAGTAACCGCAGGGCACGCCCGGTGAAGTATGCGATCAGCGCCGGTAACCAAACCTCCTCCTGGTACAGCCGCCAGATGGCTGTAATGGGCAGTATCCTCCTGGTCTTCATCGTTATCCACCTGGCTGACTTCTGGGCAAAGTTCCACTATGCAGAGCTGCCTACCATCAGCTATGAAGCAAACGGAGAGCCTATCAAGGATCTGTACAGCATTGTATGGCAGGTTTTTGAGAACCCGGTGTGGGTGATCATCTATGTGATAGGAATGATCGGCCTGTCTTTCCACCTGATCCACGGCTTTAAAAGCGCTTTCCAGACCTTTGGTCTGAACCATGTGAAATACAATGGTTTGATCAGCTTTGTTGGGGTATGGCTGTTTGGAATACTGATTCCCATCGGTTTTGCCATTATTCCCGTGTATATATTATTCAATCATTAATTCAGTAAAGCACGATATATATGTTGGATGCAAAAATTCCTGCAGGCCCTTTAGATAAGAAATGGGAGAATTATAAAGGTCATTGTAAACTGGTGAACCCTGCAAACAAGCGTTCACTGGAAGTGATCATAGTGGGTACCGGCCTGGCAGGCGCTTCAGCAGCGGCTTCCCTGGGTGAACTGGGTTATAAGGTTAAAGCTTTCTGCTTTCAGGACAGCCCCCGCCGTGCGCACAGTATTGCAGCACAGGGTGGTATCAACGCTGCCAAAAACTACCAGAACGATGGCGACTCTGTATATCGCCTGTTTTATGATACCGTAAAGGGCGGTGACTACCGCGCCCGTGAGGCCAACGTACACCGCCTGGCTGAAGTGAGCGGTAATATCATTGACCAGTGCGTGGCGCAGGGTGTTCCCTTTGCCCGCGAATATGGCGGCCTGCTGAGCAACCGCTCTTTCGGTGGTACTCAGGTACAGCGTACATTCTATGCAGCCGGCCAGACGGGCCAGCAGCTGTTGCTGGGCGCTTACTCTGCACTGGAACGCCAGGTAGCCCTGGGTAACGTTACCCTCTACAACCGCCATGAAATGCTGGAGATCGTAAAGATCGACGGCAAAGCCCGCGGCATCATCGCCCGCGACCTGATCACCGGTAAACTGGAACGTCACTTTGGTCACGCAGTGCTGCTGGCCAGCGGTGGTTACGGCAACGTATTCTTCCTGTCTACCAACGCAATGGGCTCTAACGTAACAGCAGCCTGGAAAGCTACCAGGAAAGGCGCTTTCTTTGGCAATCCCTGCTATACACAGATCCACCCTACCTGTATCCCCGTTTCCGGCGATCATCAGTCCAAACTGACGCTGATGTCTGAATCGCTGCGTAACGACGGCCGCATATGGGTGCCCAAGAAAAAAGACGATAACCGCAAGCCTGCCGATATACCTGAAGATGAAAGGGATTATTACCTGGAAAGAAGGTACCCTGCATTTGGTAACCTGGTACCGCGCGATGTGGCTTCCAGGGCCGCTAAGGAAAGATGCGACGCCGGCTACGGTGTGGGCAGCTCCAAACAGGCAGTATACCTGGATTACGCGGCAGCAATTGAGCGCTACGGCAAGATCGAAGCTGGTAAGCGCGGCGTACATTCACCCTCTCCTGAGCTGGTAAGACAGCTGGGCGTGGAAGTGGTAGCCGAGAAATACGGTAACCTCTTCGAAATGTATGAGAAGATCACCGGTGAAAATCCTTACGAAGTACCCATGCGTATTTACCCCGCTGTTCACTATACCATGGGCGGCCTTTGGGTAGACTATGAGCTGATGACCACCGTTCCCGGTCTGTATGCACTGGGCGAAGCCAATTTCTCTGATCACGGCGCTAACCGCCTGGGCGCTTCTGCATTGATGCAGGGTCTGGCAGACGGCTACTTTGTGATCCCTTATACAATCGGTAACTATCTCGCAGACGAGATCCGTACCAAAGCGATCCCCACAGACCATCCGGCTTTTGTGGAAGCAGAACAGCAGGTGAAAGCCAATATCGATCGCCTGATGAGCATCAAAGGCACCAAATCAGTAGATTCTTTCCATAGAAGACTGGGCAAGATCATGTGGGATAAATGCGGTATGGCCCGTAACGAAAAAGGCCTGAAGGAAGCTATCGAAGAGATCAAAGCGCTCCGCGCCGAATTCTGGAAGGATGTGCGTATACCGGGTACGGCAGACGAGTTCAATCCTGAACTGGAGAAAGCCGGCCGTGTAGCCGACTTCCTGGAGCTGGGCGAACTGATGTGCATTGACGCCCTGAACCGCCGGGAATCCTGCGGTGGCCACTTCCGCGAAGAATCTCAAACGGAAGAGGGGGAAGCACTGCGCGACGATGCCAACTTTGCGTACGTAGCCGCCTGGGAATATAAAGGAGACAGTTCCTACGAACTGCACAAAGAACCATTGATATTCGAAGAGGCCAAGCCTACTCAACGCTCATATAAATAGCTGCTGACTGTCAGCGCTTAGCTTTTAGACAGCTAAATGCCAACAGCTCTTCAGTAAAATTCAGGACACTTTTTTTACTATAATACAGCCATAACAATGGAACATTATACAATGAACCTCACATTAAAAGTGTGGAGGCAAAAAAATAAGAATGATCAGGGCAGGTTTGAGACTTACCAGGTACAGGATATTTCTTCCGAAATGTCTTTCCTGGAAATGTTTGATGTGCTGAATGAACGCCTGATCAATGAGGGAAAAGAACCGATAGCATTCGATCATGACTGCCGTGAAGGTATTTGCGGTATGTGTTCCATGCATATTAACGGCCGTGCGCACGGTCCCTGGGCCGGTACCACTACCTGCCAGCTGCACATGCGCGCCTTCAAAGATGGCGACACCATTACCGTAGAACCCTGGAGAGCATCTGCTTTCCCGGTGCTGAAAGATCTTACGGTAGACAGGGGCGCTTTTGACCGTATCATTGAAGCCGGCGGTTACATTTCTGTAAACACTGGTAATGCAGTAGACGCCAACGCAATACCCATTCCGAAAGATAAAGCAGATGCTGCTTTTGCTGCTGCTGCCTGTATCGGTTGCGGCGCCTGCGTAGCAGCCTGTAAGAACTCTTCAGCAATGCTCTTTGTATCTGCCAAGGTATCCCAGCTGGCGCTCCTGCCACAGGGTGACCCTGAAAGAAGCACCAGGGCGCTGAACATGGTGGCCCAGATGGATAAAGAAGGTTTCGGCAGCTGTACCAATACGGGCGCCTGCGAAGCGGAATGTCCCAAAGAGATCTCGCTCACCAATATTGCCCGCCTGAACCGCGAGTTCATCAGGTCTGGCTTTACGTACGAGAAATAAAGTATTTCCAATAGATGGTTTAAGGGTTTGAGCGCTGGATATCCAGTACTCAAACCCTTTGATTTTTTAGCCCAACAACCGGATTCCACGGCTCACAGCAGCTCATTTTACCGCCTTTCAACAACAAATTGTCTATCTTCCGATTTCTTGTTATTATTATAAATCCATCTATCCACGTGTAAAAAAAACAGCTTATGTCAGGTAATTCCCGTAGGAAGTTCATTAAGCAGCTGGGCAGTACTGCCGCTATACTGGGGGCAGGTCCGCTGGCAGCGCTGGGTAAAGAGCAGGTTCATTTGTTACAGCCGGAAACCCGTATTTCTGCTAACGACAAGATACGCATCGCCTGCGTAGGGATGGGTATCATGGGCTTTGGCGATGTAGATACCGCCCTGAAAGTGCCCGGTGTGGAATTTGTAGCCGCTGCCGATCTGTATGAGGGGCATTTGCAGAAAGTAAAAGAAGTGTATGGCGCCAGCGTTTTCACCACCCGCGACTACCGTGAGCTGCTGGAACGCAAGGATATAGATGCCGTTATTGTGGCTACGCCCGATCACTGGCATGATACCATCTCTATACAGGCAATGGAAAAGGGAAAGGCCGTGTATTGCGAAAAACCGATGGTACAGCAGATAGAAGAAGGCCACCAGGTAATTGCTACACAACAAAAAACGAAGGCTGTGTTCCAGGTGGGCAGTCAGCGGGTAAGCAGCATTGCCCTTGCCGAAGCACGTAAGAAATACCTGGCCGGCGAAATCGGCCAGCTCAATGTGGTGGAGGCCCGATACGACCGGCATGATGCACTGGGCGCCTGGCAGTATTCCATTCCCCCGGATGCCAGTCCTAAAAACATTGACTTTGACACCTTCCTGAAGGATACCGCCAAAGTTCCCTTTGACCCGGTGCGCTTTTTCCGCTGGCGCAACTACCAGGCCTACGGTACCGGCATACCAGGAGACCTGTTTGTGCACCTTATCTCAGGCCTGCACTTTATCACCGGCGCACTGGGCCCCAGCCGTATTTTTGCCAGCGGTAACCTGGTGCAGTGGAAAGACGGCCGCGATGTGCCCGATGTGGTAGTGGCTATCTTTGATTACCCTGAAACCAAAGACCATCCTGCCTTCCAGGCAACACTGCGCGTAAACTTTGCCGATGGCAGCGGCGGTGGTGAACAAACCCGTTTCATTGGTACAGAAGGTGTACTGGATATGGGCTGGAATGATTTCCGTATCAAAAAGCACAAACTGCCCGCAGCTCCCGGATACGGGGGATGGGATACCTACAATACCTTTACAAAGGAGCAGCAGGCCGCATTCGAGAAACAGTACAACGCCAGATATCCTCCCAACACCCGCAAGGCAGACACCTCTGAAAGCAAATTTGCAGCACCCGCAGGTTATGACGACCGCCTCGATCACTTCGTGAATTTCTTTGAAGCCATGCGTTCCGGTAAAACGGTGGTGGAGGATGCTACCTTCGGACTACGTGCTGCCGGGCCCGCGCTGCTTACCAATGAGAGCTATTTCAAAAAACAGGTGATCAACTGGGACGCAGAAAAAATGCAGGTCATTTAATCAAGGATTAATAATTAACAATTAATAATTGCAATACAAATGTCTAACGCAGCACAGCTCCTCCGGTTTTTAATTATTAATTGTTCATTACTGGTTATAGCGGGGGGCTGCCAGGAGAAAAAGAAAACTATGTCTGAACAGATCAGCATTGCGCCGCCGCAAGCGCCTAAAATACCCAAGGAACTCACTATTCACGGAGATACCCGCACGGATAATTATTTCTGGATGAACAACCGGGAAGATCCTAAAGTGATTGCCTACCTGCAGGCGGAGAACGCCTACCTGGACACGATCATGCAACCGCAGCGGAAACTACGTGAAAGCCTGTATGAAGAAATGCGCGGCCGTATCATGGAAGCAGATGCCACTGCGCCCTATCTGAAAAATGGCTACTACTATTTTACCCGTTATGAAACCGGTAAAGAATATCCTATTTATTGCCGCAAAAAGGGAAGCCCTGAAGCTGAGGAAGAAGTGATCCTGAACGTAAATGAGCTGGCCAAAGGGCATGCCTATTATCATGTTACAGGCCTTAGCATAAGCCCTGACAATAACCTGCTTGCTTTTGGTGTAGACACACTGAGCCGCCGCAAATATACCATCCATGTAAAGGAGCTGGCCTCAGGTAAGATATTGGCCGATGCCATCCCCGAAACCACGGGTGGCGTGGCATGGGCCAGTGATAACAAAACATTCTTTTATACCCGCAAGCACCCCGAAACCCTTCGGGCCGAACGCATCCTGCGTCATCAGCTGGGAGCGGAAGCCGCTGCAGATTACCAGGTATACCTGGAAGATGATGAGACCTTTGATGTGGATGTAAGCCGCAGTAAATCCGGTAAATACATCCTGATCGCATCATCCAGCACCCTTTCTTCAGAGTACAGGATACTGGAAGCGGATAAACCAACAGGTGCTTTCCACGTTTTTCAACCAAGGCAGAAAGATGTGTTGTATGATATCGAACATCTCGATGATCGCTTTTATATCCGCACCAACTGGCAGGCCACCAACTTCAGGCTGATGGAAAGCCCGCTGAACAAAACCGGTATGGCCAGCTGGAAAGAGGTAATGCCCCACCGTACAGATGTGTTGCTGGAGAACTTCGAAGTGTTCAAAGACTACCTTGTACTGGGAGAACGTAAAGCCGGTCTTTCACAATTGCATATCATGAACCTGCGCAACGGGCAGGACCATTACCTGCACTTTGACGAACCTGCCTATGTAGCTGGTATCAGCATTAATCCTGAGCTGGATACCAAAGAACTGCGCTATACCTACACCTCCCTGACCACTCCCAACTCTGTGTATGACTATAACATGGAGACGCGTAAAAGCGAACTAAAGAAAAGGCAGGAAGTATTAGGTGGCTATGATCCCGCCAAGTACGTAACAGAGCGTGTATACGCTACTGCAAAAGACGGCGTGAAAGTACCCGTCTCTTTGGTATACAAAAAGGGATTTGAAAGAAATGGTAAAAGTCCGCTGTTGCTGTACGGTTACGGCTCTTACGGCTTCAGTATGGAACCTGCCTTTGGCAGTAACCGCTTAAGCCTGCTGGACCGTGGTTTTGTATATGCAATTGCACATATCAGGGGAGGAGAGGAGATGGGCCGCCAGTGGTACGAAGATGGAAAGATGTTCAAAAAAATGAACACCTTTACTGATTTCATTGCCTGTGCAGAATACCTGGTGTCCCAACAATACACATCCCCTGCTCATCTATATGCCCAGGGCGGCAGCGCCGGCGGATTGCTGATGGGCGCCGTAGTGAACCTGCGGCCCGACCTGTGGCACGGCGTAATTGCAGGCGTACCGTTTGTAGATGTGGTCACCACCATGCTCGACGAAAGCATACCTCTGACCACCGGCGAATTCGATGAATGGGGTAATCCCAAGAATAAGGATTCGTACGAGTATATGAAGAGCTATTCTCCCTACGATAATGTTACCAGCAAAGCATATCCCAATATGCTGGTCACCACAGGCCTGCATGATTCCCAGGTACAATACTGGGAACCTGCCAAATGGGTAGCCAAGCTGCGCGAGCTTAAAACCGATCACAACCTGCTGCTGCTCCAAACCGATATGGAAGCCGGTCATGGCGGCGCTTCCGGCCGTTTTAAATCCTTACATAAAACAGCGCTGGAATATGCTTTCCTGTTAAAACTCGAGGAGCATAAATAAATTCCAGATACCAAAATCCAGATTCCAAAACGCAAACCTTTCACGGCCTGCTTGTAAACGAGGCGTCCGGAAATTTAAATTTTGGTATTTGGGTTTTACAGTGCCAGGTGCTGTGATTGTACTGTTTTCCCAAAGAAGGTGGCTGCCATACGGTCAAATATCCGGGAATCATCAGTGGTAAAGAACCGGTGGTCCTGGTTTTTGCTCAGGCGTACCTCCATTTCAGGATGGCGGCGCAGGTAGTCTTTCAGGCTGTGTGCCACTATCTTACCCTGGGATAGTACGGTAATGCCCCCCGGCAGGTATTCCCTGATCCTGCCCATCAGTAACGGGTAATGCGTGCAACCTAGAACCAGGGTATCGATATTGGGCGCTTCGCTCAGTATATGATCCAGGTGTTTCTTCACAAAATAATCCGCGCCAGGGCCTTCATGCTCATTATTCTCTACCAGGGGCACCCACATGGGGCAAGCTTCCTGGTATACTTTCACATGCGGAAAGAATTTATTGATCTCGATAGGATAGGAGTCTGAAGCCACCGTACCGTTGGTAGCCAGTATGCCCACCTCGCCGGTCTGCGTTAAGGTGCCCACCAGTTCTGTAGTAGGCCTGATAACCCCCAGTACGCGGCGGTCTGGCGCTATGCGGGGAAGGTCTTTCTGCTGGATGGTACGCAGCGCTTTGGCAGACGCCGTATTGCAGGCCAGTATCACCAGTGGGCAGCCCATCCGGAAGAGATGCTGCACACAATCCAGCGTATAGGCATGTATGGTTTCAAAGCCGCGGTTACCGTATGGTGTGCGGGCATTGTCTCCCAGGTAGCAATAGTCATACTCCGGCAGCTCTGCTATTATTTCTTTCAATACGGTTAACCCGCCATAGCCGGAATCAAAAACGCCGATAGGTCCCTGTGTCATTGGTAATATTTAAAACTGCATTCCCTTTCCTGTGAGGTCGTATATCCGCTGTATCTCGTGCAGCAGGCCTTCAAAGTCGATCTTCAGGTCTACCAGCAGACCGTTGTGCAGGTCATACACCCAGCCGTGTACGGTAGGGTATCCCTTGGCCAGGTAGGATTGTTGTACCACCGCGGTTTTGATCACATTCAGGCATTGTTCCTGCACGTTCAGCTCTACCAGGCGGTTGGTACGCTGGGTATTGTCCTGGATGTTGTCCAGCTCTTCCTGGTGAAGGCGGTATACATCGCGGATGTTACGCAGCCAGGGGTTCAGCAGGCCCAGATCCTGCGCCGTCATGGCGGCTTTTACGCCTCCGCAGTTATAATGTCCGCAAACAATGATATGTTTTACCCCCAGTTGCCTTACCGCATAATTGATCACTGACATCACGTTCAGGTCAATACTGTTCACCAGGTTGGCAATATTGCGATGTACAAATAGTTCACCGGCGTCCAGGCCCATAATCTCGTTGGCAGGTACCCGGCTGTCGCTGCAGCCTATGTACAGGTAGTCCGGTTGCTGATCTTTGGCCAGGCGCTCAAAAAATTGTGCGTCGCCGGCCAGTTTGGAAGCCACCCATTTTTTGTTGTTCTCGAATATCTGCTCGTAGGAGGTCATATAGTGATGATTAGGATTGAGTGGTAAAGATAGTTAAACCTTCAGTATACGCATGCGGTAAGCGTTCATGGCACTGCTGCCCAGCTTGTCTGTAAGGCGGTGGTTCACTACGGCCCCTACAACGGCACCGATGCCGGGCATCAGCTGCAGCATTTTCGCAATATCAATGTAGTCGCGGTATTCCTGCTGAAATTTCCGCCAGTCAAAGGCATTGATATCTTCCGGCATCTCCTGGCTGTAGGTTTCCCATCTGGCCATCAGCGGGTAGGTTTTATTGCGCAGGTGCTGACTGGAAAACGTAAGCTGGAAGATATACAGCATGTATACACGCTCTTGGTAGGTATTGGCGTCAAAACCATACAGGGCGGCTATATCAAAAAGCATCTTCATTTTAAGGGTCAGGAAGAGGGGAAAATCAGCCAGTCCCAGTAAGATGCCCCCCGCGCCTGTAATAGCGCCTTCGGTGGCGGTAGCTGTTTTATAGAAGGCGATGCGTTCCCGTACCCGCTCTTCCGTTAGTATCAGCTCGTTCACAGGCTGTGGCTCTTTTACGGTAAAGCCCGCTCCGTACAGTACAGCCCGCGTCATCTGCTTGATGGCCACGGTAAAAGCCTGGTGCACTTTTTCCGGGATAATGCGGTTGATACGGTCCTGTACCCGTTTGGCCAGCCGGCCCGGCAGTGAGGGATCCCGCTGCATATTGCGTTGCCAGCGTTTTACTTCTTTAAGTATCAGCTTTTCATACGTTTCCATATCAGGTTTTTTAACATATCCCGTACCAATTTAACAAAGATCAAACTGAAACTATTTCGTAACTTTGCGCCTTAAATTTCATTAGCCAGCATGATTAGTGTTAGAAATATATCGCTTTCCTACGGCAAACGGGTATTGTTTGATGAAGTAAACCTCAATTTCACCAAAGGTAACTGTTACGGGGTGATCGGAGCCAACGGCGCCGGTAAATCTACCTTTCTGAAGATATTGTCCGGCGAGATAGAGCCGAATAAAGGTAGTGTGGAGATCACTCCCGGAGAACGCATGAGTGTTCTGAAGCAGAACCACTTTGAGTTTGATGAGACAACAGTACTGAATACAGTGCTGATGGGCAATAAACGCCTGTGGGAAATAGCTAAAGAAAGAGACGCCATTTACGCCAAGGCTGATTTCACCGAAGAGGATGGTATCAGGGCTGGCGAACTGGAAGGAGAGTATGGCGAAATGGGCGGTTATACGGCAGAAAGCGATGCCGGCGCCCTGCTGGGCGACCTGGGTGTGAAGGAAGAGCTGCATAACGTGCTGATGAAAGAACTGGCAGGCAGCCTGAAAGTGCGTGTGCTCCTGGCACAGGCGCTGTTTGGTAACCCTGACATCCTGCTGCTGGATGAGCCCACCAACGACCTGGACGTAGAAACTATCGGCTGGCTGGAAAACTTCCTGGCAGACTATGAGAACATCGTGATCGTAGTATCCCACGACCGTCACTTCCTGGATGCCGTTTGTACCCACGTGGCAGATGTAGACCGCAGCAAGATCCAGATCTTCACCGGTAACTACTCTTTCTGGTACGAATCTTCCCAGTTGATCGCAAGACAACAGTCTGATAAGAACAAGAAACTGGAAGAAAAGCGGAAAGACCTGATGGACTTTATCGCCCGCTTCAGCGCCAACGCTTCCAAGAGCAAGCAGGCTACTTCCCGTAAGAAAGCCCTGGAAAAGCTGGTGATAGAAGAGATCCAGCCTTCCAACCGTAAATATCCAGGTATCATCTTCAAGCAGCTGCGCGAAGTGGGCAACCAGATACTGAACATCGAGAAACTTGAGAAAGCAGTAGACGGCCGTACCCTTTTCAGCAATGTAAGCTTTACCGTAAATAAGGGTGATAAGATCGCCTTCCTTTCCAAGGATCACCTGGCATTAACTACTTTCTTTGAGATCATTAATGGCGAACAGACTGCAGACGGCGGTAAGTTTGAATGGGGCACCACCGTTACCAAAGCCTATCTGCCTAACGACAACGCCAAGTATTTCGAGGATACTTCCCTGAACCTGATGGACTGGCTGCGGCAGTTTGTGCCTCCGCACGTTACTGATGTGGATGAGCCCTTCCTGCGTGGCTTCCTGGGTAAAATGCTGTTCAGCGGTGACGATATCATGAAAAAGACCAGTGTACTGAGCGGCGGAGAAAAAGTGCGTTGTATGATCAGCCGCATGATGCTGCAGGATCCCAACGTAGTAGTGCTGGACGAGCCTACCAACCACCTCGACCTGGAATCTATACAATCATTCAACGAAAGCATGAACAACTTTAAAGGTATAGTGCTCTTTACCACGCACGACCATACCTTCATGCAATCTGTGGCTAACCGTATCATTGAGATCACGCCCAAAGGTGTTATTGACAGGCTCACAACCTTCGATGAATACCTGGATGATGCAAGGGTAAGAGCCCTCCGTGAGGAAATGTATGGTGAATTAGCGGTTAGCCGCTAGCCACTGGCTGTTTAGCTATTAGTTACTGGCTTTCAGCCACCAGCTAATAGCTAACAGCTAAAAGCTCATCCCAGGTACTTCTCTATTATCTTCAGCTTATTGTTATCCAGGGGTTTTGTAATATAGGCCGCCAGCTCCGGTGTTGCCTCCACCTTCTGAATATCCCGTATATCCATTGAAGAAGAACACATTATAATGGGAATGTTAAGGCCAAAACGGGCCTGCATGCTACGGTAACCCTCTATAAACCCCCAGCCGTCCATACTATGCATATTCATATCCAGTATGATCAGGGAAGGATAGGCGTTTGCTGGCCGGTGCAGCTGATCCAGGGCGTCTTCTGCGGATAGAAAAGAAGCGATGCTCAGCTGTTGCCTGTACTTGTCCTGCTGTCCTAGCAGCCGTTTAATGATAAAATGAAATATCTCATCATCATCAACTACATACAATAATTTAGTTGTTCCCATTCATTAGGTTTTATGGCGATCAGGGCGTTATTAGCAGAACAGTTGCGCAGTATGTAGGTAAAACAGCGTGTGGTAAATAGGATTTACTTTATTCACATCACTATGCAGAAAGGGTTTATTCCGAGGAGCAAATAACGTTAAATTATATATATTTTCATGTATCAGGATTTACCAATAACCAATCGTTAACAATTGGAGCCCCGCCCTAAAAAGGTAACGCTCCAAAGGTTGAACCCTGGAGCGTTACCGGTAGTATTATTGAATAAACGGAGAACTATTATCTCTTCATATTTTTAGAACAAGCCGCCTTTTCTCAGGTTTACCTTACCCTGACCGATGCGGAAGCCGTTGTGATAGATCTCAACGCTGTAATCGCCCGGTTTGAAATCAGAATTCTGTTTCCAGTCCATGCTTACGGTTTGTTTTTCACCCTTTACATAGGCAACCGTTTTCTTGGCAGTGTACAGTTTCTCTGTACCATCTTCCAGTGAGAAACGCCCGGAACCCAGTGCTTCTACTGCCAGCGGTGAACCGTCAGGGGCAGTGATGGCCACATAGATCTCTTTATCGCCGGTGGGTGCAATCCTGTTTTCATCCAGGTCAAAGATCACACGCATCATGTCTGCGCGTTTAGCCTTGGACGTTTCTACTTCCTTACCGTTCTTTTTTACCTGGATGGGCTGCAGTTTAATGTTGCTGGCGTGCAGTACAGAACCCAGGCTTACCTCTTTATTCAGGCTGTCTTTCACCACGCCTACAGAATCCCTTTCCCTGCGGGCTACATCCCTTTCACCTGCCAGCACCAGTTTTTCACCTTCCAGGCGTTCAATGGTTTCCTGGTATCCGGCAATATTTGTTTTCAGTTGTTCTATCAGCCTGCGGGCCTCAGCCAGTTCGGACTGGGTAGCATTTTTGTTGGCCAGTATGCTCTGGATGCGGGCTTTCACATCAGCCAGTTCTTTATCTTTGGTCTTCACCAGGCTGTCCATACGGCTGTTCTGTGAGATCAGGTCATCCAGACGTGCGTTGGCGGCGTTATATTCCTGTTGCAATGCATCGCGTGAAGAAGAAATGGAATCTATCTGAGTGCCTTGTTGTACGATGGTCTCGTTAGTCTTATTTTTGTCGTACAACATGTATATCCAGGTACCTGCTAATGCTGCAATCAGAATACCGTATATTAGTCCGTTACGGCTACGCGGTTTTTCAGAACCGGAAGATCCCGGGGCAGGCGTGTTGAATGTGTTCTCAGTCATAGAATGTTTGTTTTATGTTTAATTGTTATATGGTTAAAAAACGTTATACAAAAATAACTTTTTTAATGCTGTAATTCACAAACTTTTAAATAGGATTTTTTCAGTGCTACCTAACGTTGCTTTAGATCAATTACTGTTGCTAGATATAGAAACAACCCCTGGTGTGGCGGCTTTTGAGTACCTGCCACAGCAGCTCCAAAGTCTATGGCAGGAAAAAATAACAAAAACTGCGCCAGATTCAGTAAATGCGGCAGAAGACTATGCCAGTAAGGCAGGTATATATGCGGAATTTGGTAAAGTGATCTGTATTTCGGTCGGGTTTTTTGCCTTGGAAAATAACAGGTACCACCTACGGCTCAAATCATTTTATGATGATGATGAGGCGGTTGTATTAAGCAGTTTTTTAGAATTAGTGAATAAATTTCATAACAAATTCCCCCGCTTTCAGTTTGCTGGTCATAATATCAGGGAGTTCGATATCCCATATATCTGTAGGCGTTCTATCATCCAACAGCTATCTTTGCCCCAGCCTTTACAACTGCATGGCTTTAAACCCTGGGAACTGCCCATGCTGGATACCCTCCACCTCTGGCGTTTTGGAGATTATAAGAACTATACCTCGCTGAAACTGCTGACAGCCATACTGGGCATACCTACGCCCAAAGATGATATAGATGGCAGCATGGTGGCTAAGGTATACTGGCAGGACAAAGACCTGCCCCGCATTGCTACCTACTGCCAGAAAGATGTTGCGGCCGTAGCCCAGCTGATACTGCGTTTTAAAGGCGTACCCCTCCTGAAGGAGGATGAGGTAGTGATTGTTAAATAGTTTTTATTGGTCAATATGGAATATCAGGATATCATAAAAGATTGGAAACAGAAAAAGTTCCGCCCCCTGTACTGGCTGGAAGGAGAAGAAGATTTTTTTATAGACCAGATAAGTAACTATGCCGAGCATCACCTGCTCAGCGAAGAGGAAAGAGGTTTTAACCTGACCATCCTGTACGGAAAAGATACCGACTGGAGCACCGTGATCAATGCCTGCCGCCGTTATCCCATGTTTGCGGAAAGACAGGTGGTCATACTCAAAGAGGCCCAGGCCATGAGAGACCTGCTGAAGCTGGAGCCCTATATTGACAACCCGCTGGCCTCCACCATATTTGTTGTGGCTCATAAGCAGGGTAAAATAGACGGGCGCAGCAAGCTGGCCAAGCTGATAAAGGAAAAGGGCGTGCTGCTCAGCACCAAGAAATTATACGACAACCAGTTGCCGGGATGGGTGGAAGTATACGTAAGTGAACTGGGCCGGGCCATCTCCCAGAAAGCCTGCATCCTGCTGGTAGATCATATCGGCAATGACCTCTCCCGCATCTCCAACGAAATAGATAAACTGCTGGTAAACCTGCCGGATGGTAAAAAGATCGACGAAGGGGATATTGAGAAATACGTAGGTATCAGTAAAGAGTACAACGTATTTGAACTCCAGAACGCTGTTGGTCAGAAAGACTTTACAAAGGTGATGCGCATCATCCGTTATTTTGCCGCCAACCCCAAGGCAGGTCCGGTGCAGATGGTGATCCCTGCCCTGTATAACTTCTTCAGTAAAGTGAATCTGGTTTTCGGTGTAAAGGGAGGAGAGAAGGAAATTGCCGCCACCCTCAGCGTACATCCCTTTTTTGTAAAAGACTATATGGCGGCCGCCCGTCAGTATGGAGCAGAAGGTACTGAAAAGGCTATCCTGCTGCTACATAACTATAACCTGCGCAGCATCGGTATCAACGATAGCGGAGTAGAAGACGGAGAACTGATGAAGGAGCTGATGTATAAGATGATGAGTTAAGCAGACAGTATCGCCCGCGCTTTTTCACTGTCCTGGTTCATCTGGGCTATCAGGGCCTCCACACTGTCAAACTTCCGGCTGTGACGGATAAAGTCAATGAACGTTACCTGCAGCTGCTCGCCATAAATTTCCCTGTTAAAATCAAACAGATGCACTTCCAGCCGGAGGTCCGCGCCATTAAAGGTGGGCCGGGTGCCAATGCTCATTACCGCATGCAGCGTAGTATTTACTTTTACGGCATAGATGCCTTCGGAGGGTATCAGCTTACGTTCATCGGGTAACTGCAGGTTAGCGGTAGGATAACCCAGTTGTCTGCCCATTTTATCTCCGTGTATCACCGTTCCTTCCATGAAATAAGGATAACCCAGCAGCTCATTGGCCAGGGGAATATTACCTTCCAGCAGGCTGTTCCTGATTTTGGTAGAACTTACTGCCAGGTCGTGCACCACCTGCTGCGGTATTTCTATCAGCTCAAAACCATACTGGTGCTGTTCTGCTTCCAGCAGTTCCAGTCCGCCTTCGCGGTTGTGCCCAAAGCGGTGATCGTAGCCAATGATAATAGTGTGCGGTTTGAAACGGGCTATCAGGAAATCTTCCAGGTAGGCCCGGGCGGAGAGCGCTGAAAAGGCCCTGGTAAAGGGTACTACTACCAGGTGGTCAATTCCCTCACGTGACAGCAGTGCGATCTTCTCATCCAGGGTAGTCAGCAGGCGTACCTTTTTATCGCCCGGGGCAAGTACCTCACGGGGGTGCGGGTCAAACGTGACGATCACGGTTTCTCCGTTCACGGCCCGGGCAGCCTGCTGCAGCTGCTGCAGGATATACCGGTGACCGGTATGCACGCCGTCAAATGTACCAATGGTAATAACTGCATTACGAAAATCCGGCAATTGTGATAGTTCCCTGTGAACCTGCATAAAACTGAATAACGGGTCTAAAATGCCGTGCAAATCTAACCCAGATTTTTTGTATTTGTACGATTGCCATGAGAACTGGGCAGAATCTATTACTTTTGCGGCATGAATCAGGATCTCTACGCCAAACGGGGTGTTTCTGCCGATAAAGAAGATGTGCACAACGCCATTAAGCATATTGATAAAGGCCTTTTTCCCAAAGCATTCTGTAAAATAGTACCCGATATACTGGGTGGTGACGAAGCCTGGTGTAATATTATGCATGCCGATGGCGCCGGCACCAAATCTTCCCTGGCCTATGCCTACTGGAAACAGACCGGCGACCTGGGCGTATGGAAAGGCATCGCACAGGATGCCATCATCATGAACATAGACGACCTGCTCTGTGTAGGCGCTACAGAAAATATATTACTTTCCTCTACCATCGGCCGTAATAAACAGCTTATCCCCGGCGAGGTGATCGCCGCTATCATCAACGGCACAGAAGAAATCCTGGCAGAGCTGCGCAGCTATGGCATCAGCATTTACTCCACCGGTGGCGAAACTGCCGATGTGGGCGACCTGGTACGTACTATTATAGTGGATTCTACCGTTACCTGCCGTATGAAACGCGCGGAGGTGATCTCCAACCACCGGATACAGGCGGGCAACGTGGTGGTAGGACTGGCCTCCTTTGGACAGGCATCCTATGAGAAAGAATATAACGGTGGTATGGGCAGCAATGGCCTTACCTCTGCCCGTCACGATGTGTTCAATAAATCGGTGGCTCAGGCCTATCCCGAAACCTTTGATCCCGGTATTCCGCAGGAGCTGGTGTTCAGCGGTAAAAAAGCCCTGACCGATAAGGTGGAGATACCCGGCTTCGGACAGATAGACGCCGCTAAACTGGTACTGTCACCTACACGTACATACGCGCCCGTTATAAAGCAGATCCTCTCAAAATACCGTTCGCAGATAGACGGGATCGTACATTGCAGCGGCGGCGCTCAGACCAAGGTGCTGCATTTTATAGAAAACCTGCATGTGATCAAGGATAACCTGTTTGCCGCACCCCCGCTGTTCCGCCTCATCCAGGAACAATCTGGTACCGCCTGGCAGGAAATGTATAAAGTGTTCAATATGGGGCACCGCATAGAAATATATGTGCCTGAAAGTATTGCGCAGGATATAATAGCGATCTCTGAAAGCTTTAATATAGACGCCCAGGTGATAGGCAGGGTAGAAGCGGCGCCGGCTAAAAAGGTGACCGTGAAGAGTGAGTATGGCGTCTTTGTGTATGAGTAGGCAGATAGCTGGAAACGCTGACCAAAAAAAGAACGGTACTATGCTTTTTAAACAGTCTTCTTCCAGGCTTCACACAGGCTTTGCTATGCTCCGCCTGTTGCTGTTAAATTAGTATCATCTTTTTTCGGTCAGCAAGGCTGTTTATCAGCAGTCTTTAGCTTGCTTAAAAAGCAGGAAGGGGGCCAGCAATGAAAGTTTGTTATTGTCTTCCAGCGTATATCTTATCGGCAGGTTGAACATTACCGCTACTTTATTGCCGTTTTGCTTGCCAGGTATCCACTTGGGCATAGAGTTCACCACCCGCAGTGATTCTTCTTCCAGTCCGCCGCCTTTATACTGGCCTACTATCTTCGCATCCTTTATGGTGCCATAGGCATCTACCACGAATTGCACAAAAATAGTCCCGGTAATTTTCTTTTCTACGGCAGTTTTCGGGTAACGGATGTTTTTACTGAGATATACCGCCAGCGCCTCTTCTCCGCCCGGGAAAACAGGAGGCTGGTCTACAAAGGTGAATACCTCGCTTTTAACGCTGCTTATTTTCTGGTTCAGTTTCCTGAAATCGTATTTAGTCCCCTCCAGGTTTACCCGGTACTTTTTACCATCCGCCGTTCCCAGTATGGCGATGTTGTCGGTCATGCTGATAGATTTAATATCCTCGCCGTTCATGGCTTCCAGCTGCTCAACCGTAATATTGGTAGCGTCTGGTTTGGGCGCCGCCTCCGGTTGCTGTTTGCAGCTGATGAAAATAATCAATCCTGTTATGATAGGTAATGCAATGAGTTTTTTCATGATAGTGAAGTTTGATTTTTGACGAAGGAGCATATTGATCCTGCGTTGAATGGGATGACGAAAGAAATGGTTGGTAAAGGACAGCTGCCCGCTTTGCAGGCTTACCTGCAGGATCACCTGCGCATAGTCAGCCACCTTTCCGCCTGCCGCCTGTTTGTCGGCAATGAATTCATGCACCACTGCCAGTTCCCTTTTAAAGAGATGGAAAAAGGGGTTTATCCAGCAGATGGCGCACACCAGCTCCATCAAAAGCTTATCAATACTGTGCTGCTCCGTTACATGCGCCAGTTCATGCTGCAGTATCTGCTGCCCGTCTGCACTATCCGGGCTCATATCCCGCGTCCAGAATATGTACCTGAAAAAGGAGAAAGGCGCCTTTACCTGGTCGCTTTGTATAAAGCGGCAGGGAGGCAATTGCTGTACCGTGTTGTTCCTGATCAGCCGGCTGATTTTCCAGCAGCCATAGGCGGTGCGCGCCAGCAGCAAAAGCGTTACCACCGCATAGCCGTACCACGCCAGCTGCAGGTAGTTCACCGCAGGGGCGGTCGATGGCGCCTTCAGGATAAACTCCCGCAGGGTAATGATACGGGTGGTGTAGGCGCTGATCACCGGGGCTTCCCGGCCTGAAAAAGGCATGGGCAGCTGCAGCAGCGGCAGTACAAGCGACAGCAGGGTGGCCAGCAGCAGGTAATAACGGTTCCACTGGTGAAAGCGGTTATTACGTAATGCTACATGGTAGTAGGCATACAGGATGCCGGAGCACAGCAGCATTTTCAGCAGATAAAATATCACAGGTGACATCGCTTACTTGTTTTGAGCGTCCTTGATTTGTTTGAGCAGTTTTTCCAGGTCGTTTACGCTCAGGTCCTTTTCCTGTACGAAGAAGGAGATGAGGTTGCTGTAAGAGCCTTCAAAATAGCCTTTTACCAGTTGCTTTACCGTTTTACGGCTGTACTCTTCCTTGCTGATCAGCGCATAATACTGGTGGGATTTGCCGAAAGCCTTGAAGTCAGCAAAGCCTTTTTCCACCAGTATCTTGATCAGGGTAGAGATGGTATTGTAATGTGGCTTGGGCTCGGGTAGCTCATCTATCACTTCTTTTACAAAAGAAGGCCCCCTTTGCCATAGTACCTGCATGATCTGTTCTTCTGCCTTTGTAAGTGTTTTTGATGGTGATGTTGACATGTTGCTTCAGTTAAAAGTTACCCCGGCCGGGGAAATGGAGGATCGATCTTCCTATTCAAATGTATAACTAATTAGTTAGTTTGACAACTATTTTTTTAGTTTTTATATAAAAAGATGGCTTAACCCCGATATTCATTTATTTTTGCTGGCATTATTATAAACGTAGGACTTACAATGGAGGAACAACCCATCTTACAACTATCCAATGCCAGTATATACCAGGGAAATTCGTTGATTTTGTCGGATGTGAATATCACAGTGAACAAAGGAGAGTTTGTTTATCTGATCGGTAAAACCGGTACCGGTAAGTCCAGCCTCTTGAAAACCCTGTATGGCGATCTGTCCCTGAGGGATGGCGCCGGCCAGGTAGTAGGCTTTGACCTGAAGAAAATGGACTGGAAAAAAGTGCCTTACCTGCGCCGTAACCTGGGTGTGGTGTTCCAGGACTTTCAACTGCTTACAGACCGTAATGTACATAACAACCTGAAGTTTGTTCTCAAGGCCACCGGCTGGCAGGATAACAAGCTGATGGAAGATAAGATCGCAGACGTGCTGGATAAGGTAGGCCTCGGCACCAAGGGTTTTAAGATGCCCTATGAGCTGAGCGGCGGGGAGCAGCAAAGGGTGGATATTGCCCGGGCCCTGCTCAATTCGCCTAAGCTGATACTGGCAGACGAACCCACCGGTAACCTCGACCCAGAGACCTCTGATGGCATTATGCAGCTGCTGTTCCGTATCTGCCGGGAGGATGGGGCCGCCATCGTAATGGCTACCCATGACTATATTGTGCTGCAAAAATTCCCGTCCCGGGTACTCCGTACCGAAAACGGGCAGGTGATCGATAATGCGGCCATCAATTTTGCATGAAGTAGTTAATAATGAATAACTAATAATTAAGGATTGCGGGAGATGTGTCTTGAAATGGATGCTGTCACAACTATTTATTATACATTATTAATCTTAATTAAAAGGGGAAATTGTTAAATCCAAATATTCAATTTACCTTTGCACCGGAAAAATAGCGACGAAAAAACTTTATCATTTTATTATTTTAACTAAGATGTCTTACTTAACTGTTGAAAAGAAAGCCAATATTTTCAAGGAATTTGGCGGAAGTGAGAAAAACACAGGTTCTGTTGAAGCCCAGATAGCTCTGCTTACAGAGCGGATCTCCAGCATTTCCAATCACCTGAAACAAAACAAAAAAGATTTCTCTTCAAATCGTGGTTTGATGAAAATGGTAGGGCAAAGGAAGCGCCTGCTCGCCTACCTGTCTAAAACTAACCTCTCCGGCTACAGAGCGCTGATTGAGAAGTTAGGTCTCAGAAAATAACGATATTTATGTTATAGCGCTATTCCCAACTTCGAAAGGTTGGGAATAGTTTTTTTTAGGTATTACCTTTTAATCCTCACTTTTTTATGAATCTAGCGCCTATTTCAGTAAAATTCGATATAGGAAACGGCCGTATCGTTACGATCGAGACCGGCAAACTGGCCCGGCAGGCCGATGGCGCCGTTACCGTACGTTTGGGTGACTGTATCTTACTCGCTACCGTTGTAGCAAATAAAGAACCTAAACCGGGACAAAGCTTTTTCCCCCTTACTGTTGACTACCAGGAAAAATTTGCTTCTGCAGGCCGGATCCCCGGCTCTTTCTTTAAACGCGAAGGCAAATTATCTGATTACGAAGTACTCATTTCCCGTTTGATAGACCGCGCCCTGCGCCCCCTGTTCCCTGATGATTATTTCTGCGAAGTACAGGTATTGGTAACCCTCATTTCTTCTGATAAGGAAGTAATGCCCGATGCTCTTGCATGCCTGGCCGCTTCTGCAGCCCTGGCAGTATCTGATGTGCCTATCCAGGAGATCATCTCTGAAGTAAGAGTGGCCCGCGTAGACGGTGCTATGGTGATTAACCCCGGCCGTACCGAGCTGGAGAAAGCCGATATGGACTTCATCGTTGGCGCCACTGACAAGAACATCATGATGGTGGAAGGCGAGAGCAAGGAATGTAGCGAAGAAGACCTGATCAAAGCGATCGAAGTGGCGCACGAAGCCATCAAGATCCAGGTGAAAGCTCAGGAAGAACTGCGCCAGTTAGCCGGTGCAACAGCCAAGCGCGAATACACCAAGCCGCATACCAACGAAGAGCTGAAAGAAAAAATAATTGCGTTTGCAAAAGACCGTATATACCAGGTAGCCAAATCTGCTTCCAGCAAGCATGACCGTGGCGAAGCCTTCCATAAAATAGAAGAAGAGCTGACTGAATCCCTGGGCGAACTTCCCGAAGAAGATCAGCCGCTGGTAGGAAAGTACTTCCACGATCTTGAGAAAGAAGTGGTACGTAACATGATCCTGGACGAATCTATACGCCTGGATGGCCGTAGCCTTGACCAGGTACGTCCGCTGGCAATGGAGGTAGACCTGCTGCCTTCTCCGCATGGCGCTGCCTTGTTTACCCGTGGCGAAACACAGTCGCTCACCACCGTTACCCTGGGTACACCGGAAGATGAGCTGCTGCTGGAAAATGCTGCCACCTCGAAATATTCAAAGTTCATACTGCACTATAATTTCCCTCCCTTCTCTACCGGCGAGGTGAAGCCAATGCGTGGCCCCGGCCGCAGGGAAGTAGGCCATGGCAACCTGGCCATGCGCTCACTGAAACAGATGATGCCTGGCGACAGCTACGCATATACGGTGAGGGTGGTTTCTGATATCCTGGAATCTAACGGTTCCTCTTCCATGGCTACCGTATGTGCCGGTTCACTGGCCCTGCATGACGCAGGTGTACCTTTGCCCAAGCACGTTTCCGGTGTGGCAATGGGGCTGATCTCCCGTGCATCTGATGGTAAATGGGCGGTGCTGACAGACATCCTCGGTGATGAAGATCACCTGGGTGATATGGACTTTAAAGTAACCGGTACCCGTGATGGTATCTGCGGTATCCAGATGGATATTAAAGTAGACGGTCTGAGCATGGACGTTATGCGCCAGGCACTGGCACAGGCTTTACGCGGACGTTTACACATCCTCGAAGCCATGTATGCCTGCATACCGGCGCCGCGACCTGAACCGAAACCGCATGCGCCACGCATGGAAAAACTGATCATCGACCGCGAATTTATCGGTGCTGTGATAGGACCCGGCGGTAAAGTGATACAGGAGATCCAGCGCGAAACCGGTACTACCATCAACATCGAGGAAGTAGGCGAAACCGGCGAAGTAAGCATCTTCTCTGCACAGAAAGAAGGCCTGGAAAAAGCCCTCGCCTGGATAAAAGGCATTGTAGCCGTTCCGGAAGTAGGCGAAATATACGAGTCTACCGTAAAATCAGTAATGCCTTACGGTGCATTCGTAGAGTTCCTGCCTGGCAAACAAGGCCTGCTGCACATCTCCGAGATCTCCTGGAAACGCCTTGAAACAATGGAAGGTGTACTGACCGAAGGCGAAAAAGTAAAGGTGAAACTCACCGGTACCGATCCGAAAACCGGTAAGTTCAAACTTAGCCGCAGGGTACTGATGCCTAAACCGGAAGGTTATGTGGAAAGGCCCGAAAGACCTGACAGACCAGATCGTTCTGACAGGCCCGGTGGTGGTGGCGGACGTCCGCCCCGTGGTGGTGACAGGGATCGTGATCGTGGCGACCGCGACAGAGGCCCTCGTCCTCCCAGAACAGACGTGCCCTTCATTTCAGATGATGAACAGTAAATAACAGCTGTTGGCTATTAGCTGTTAGCTTATAGCTGAGGCAAAACATACCAGCAGCCGTCCATTAGGGCGGCTGTTTTTTTGTGCCCATCGCTAACCGCCAACAGCTAATAGCAAAAGCTGTTTTTCCCGCCGCTCATAACATTTATTTATGAAAGTTGATCTTTCCTGTTATATTGAGCATCCGTTTGCCACTCACACATTTTATAAATTTCATGTTAAAGCTGATACAAGAAAAACCGTTGAACGGAAGCCTGGCCTTATGTTTATTACTGGCCGTTGTAATGTTGAGCTCATTCACCGCTGTTGCCAAACCGCCGCAGCGGGAGTATTATGAGATCAGGGTATACCATGTAAAAGATGCTGCACAGGAAGGCGTTGTAGACCAATACCTGCAGCAGGCCTTTATACCTGCCCTTCACAAGGCAGGTATCAGTAAAGTAGGCGTGTTTAAACCAGTCGGCAATGATACCGCTGCTGACCGGCGCGTATATGTGCTGGTGCCCTACCGCTCCCTTGACCAGTTTGTACAGCTGCCCCGCCAGCTGGAAGCAGATAAGCAGTACGCCGCTGCAGGCGCGCCTTATATAGATGCCGCCTATAACGCCGTCCCTTATACGAGGATGGAGACAATACTGCTGCAGGCCTTTACTGGTCAGCCGCAAATGCAGCTGCCCGGTCTGAAAGGCCCTAAAGCCGACCGTATATATGAGCTGCGCAGCTATGAAGGCCCTACAGAAAAGTTGTATCGCAATAAAGTGCAGATGTTCAACAAGGGCGATGAAGTAGGCATATTCAAACGCCTGGGCTTTAACGCCGTATTCTATGCAGAAGTACTGAGCGGCAGCCGCATGCCCAACCTGATGTACATGACCACCTTTGAGAACAAAGCCTCCCGTGATGAGCACTGGAAAGCATTCAGCAGTGATCCCGCCTGGAAAGAACTGTCTGCCAAGCCGGAATACCAGCACAACGTTTCACGTTCAGAGATCATCTTCTTATACCCGGCAGCATACTCAGATATCTGATATCTTTGCGCCATGTCACACATTGCTATTACCATCCACTGTACATCAGCAGAGGCAGATGTGCTTATTGCGCAGCTGAGCGCTGCTGCCTATGAAGGATTTGAAGAAAAGACCGGTCAGCTGATCGCCTATATTCCCGTCGCAGATTTTGACCAGGCAGCTCTGGAGGCTATCCTGCAACCCGCCGGACTTACATATGCTAAAGAAGAGATACAGCAGGAAAACTGGAATGCGGTATGGGAAAGCAACTTTGAACCCGTGCTGGTAGGTGATTTTTGTGGTATACGGGCAGGTTTTCATCCGCCATTTGAGCAGCGGTTAACGCACGAGATCGTGATCACCCCCAAAATGTCTTTCGGCACCGGGCACCACGCTACCACTTTTTCCATGATCCGCTTAATGCAGCAGCTGGACCTTTCAGGCAAAAAAGTGTTCGACTTTGGCACCGGTACGGGCATTCTTGCCATACTGGCCCAAAAAATGGGTGCCGGCCATACAGACGCTATTGATATTGACGAATGGGCCGTAGAGAACAGTAAAGAAAATGCTGCGGAGAACCAGGCCGCGGATATTCGTATATGGCAGGCAGATAGCCTGAAAGACATTAGCGGGCCCTATGATGTGATACTGGCAAATATTAACCGCAACATTCTCCTGCAATACATGGCAGATATGCACAGGCTGCTGGTACCCGGCGGATATTTACTGCTGAGCGGAATAATGACCCAGGACGAAGCTGCTATCCTGGAATCCGCGTCCCTGCAGGGTCTGGTAAGACTGGAGCAGGTAGAGAAAGATAACTGGCTGGCGATGAAATTAATAGTCAATTAAGAAAAATAAATTTATTTACACGTATAATTGTCAATAAATTTTCCCTCTTTCGTGTTAAATAAAAGCTTAATATTTTATTAATTTTGGCGTAGATTTTTGTTATCTTAGCATTCCAACTTATTGTGATGATAGAATTTTTATTTCTTATTTGTGCCTATCTGATAGGTTCGATACCAACTGCAGTATGGGTGAGCAAAGGTGTTTTCGGCATGGACATCCGGGAATATGGCAGCGGCAATGCCGGTGCTACCAATACTTTCCGTGTGCTGGGACCTAAAGCCGGTACTTTCGTGATGGTGGTCGACATGCTAAAGGGCGTTGTCGCAGTAAGGCTTTCTTATCTGTTACCGTATTATCAGTCTTCAGAACATCTTACACAATTGGTGAACTTCCAGATCGGGTTAGGACTTGCCGCTGTAGTGGGCCATATCTTCCCTATATGGGCCGGTTTTAAGGGTGGTAAAGGGATCGCTACCCTTTTTGGCCTGGTGCTCGCTATTCAGCCTATTGTGGCCGTTTGCTGCGTAGGCGTTTTCCTGATGATCCTTTTTCTTACCAGGTATGTATCACTGAGTTCTATTATAGCCAGCATTGCATTTCCCATTCTCATCCTATACATCTTCAACGAACCGGAAGTGTTTTACCGCATATTCGCCATCGCGGTTGCATTAATGGTGGTGCTGACCCACCAGAAGAACATTGCGCGCCTGCTCACCGGAAACGAGAACAAAGTGCCGCTGTTTAAGAACAAAAGAGGCTTCCGCCGCAAAGACTAATTAGTAAATTCCAAGGTAAAATTCCAAATACCAGATTCCAAAGCTTAACGAGGTAAGGTGCCTGGCAATAGCTTAAATAACAGCTATTGCAGGTTGCGGTTAGTTCGCTGACCGTTCTTATTCCGGCTTTTGGAATCTGCTTTTCTGACATTTACACTTTGGCATTTGGATTTTGGTATTTGGAATTTGGATTTCAGTATTTGGTTTTTGGAATTTTGAACCCTGAATTAAAGGTTTGGCATTTCCCTTGCTCTAAGTATTTTTGTCGCTGAACCAACTTATATCAGCCGTCAGTTGTTATAACGTGTATATGCGGATCAAGTTTGGATGTTGGTACAGTTGGACAAAAAATTCAAATTATTCACCCATGAAAAAGACTGTTTTACTAGTAACTGCCGGCCTGGGGCTAATAGCGGCCTGTACGCGTGTGCCCATCACCGGCCGTAGTCAATTGAACCTGATCCCTGAAAGCCAGATGCAGTCCATGGCACTGCAGGAGTACAAAACCTTTTTAACAGAAAATAAGGCAGTTTCTCCTACTGTCAGCAAAGATGCTGAGATGGTAAAAAGGGTAGGTAACCGTATTGCGAACGCGGTTACCCGTTATATGACAGAGCATAAGTTGGGTAATGAAGTTGCCAATTACCAATGGGAATTCAACCTGGTGAATAATAAAGAGGTGAATGCCTGGTGTATGCCCGGAGGTAAGGTAGTGGTATATACCGGCCTGCTGCCGGTAACGCAGAATGAAACTGCCCTTTCCTGTGTAATGGGTCACGAAATTGCCCACGCTATTGCACGGCATGGAAATGAGCGTATGAGCCAGGGCCTGATTGCCCAGGGTATACAGGTAGCCGGTGCCGTGGCCCTGAACCGTAATCCCCAGGCACAGAATATCTTCCTGCAATCGTTTGGTGTAGGCGGTAACCTGGGCCTCTCTGCCTTCTCCCGCCAGAATGAGCTGGAAGCAGATCACCTGGGCTTGATCTTTATGGCTATGGCAGGTTACAACCCGCAGGAAGCTGTTCCTTTCTGGCAGCGTATGGCTAACACCGGTGGACAAAAGCCACCGGAATTGCTCAGCACCCACCCCAGCGATGCCCGCCGCGTAGCACAACTGCAACAGCTAATGCCTGAGGCTATGAAATATTACCAGCCGGTGAAGTAAGCAATTGGCTGCTAGCTGTTAGCTTTTAGCTATAAAACTACAAGCCGCAAGTAATGTTCAGTAAGGTCGAAGGCCATTACTAAACATTACTTGCGGCTTTTTTGCTTTTAGTTAACAGCTAAAAGCTATTCCTCATCCCTTTTCAGGCAAAATATCCACTACTCTTTTTTGCTTCTGTACTTTCATCTTATCCGGTACCTGTGTCAGTATCTCTTTCTTAAATGCGCCTATCAGTGCCTGTTTGATAAAGAAACGGTGTGTTACCAGGCTTATTTCGCGTACCGGCTCGGGCGACTTAAAATACCGCACCATATTCATCTGGCGGGCAGAGAGATCCTGCAGGGAGAGCTCCGGTAAGATAGTGTAACCGTCATTCAGGTCTACCATTCTTTTCAATGTTTCCACGCTGCCGGTGTTGTACTCCAGGTTCTTGTATTCTCCCATGGTGAACTTGTCCCTGCAGATGTTCAGCACCTGGTTGCGCATACAGTGCCCTTCATTCAGCAGCCATACTTCCCGTACATCCAGGTCATCCGGCTTGATAAACTTTTTACTGAAAAGCTCATTATTTTTCGCAGTGTACACAACAAACGATTCGTAAAAAAGCGGATGTTCCTCCAGGGTGGCATTATGCAGGGGAGTGGCCAGCAGGCCGCAATCCAGCAGCTCCTGTTTGAGTTGCTGGATGATCTGTTCAGTAGGGTATTCCCATATTTCCAGCTTTACTTTGGGATATTTTTTCATGAACCCCGTTAATATACGGGGCAGCAGGTAAGGCGCCAGCGTAGGTATAATGCCCACTTTCAGGTTACCCTGTATTTCCTTTTTATGGCCTGCAATAATCTCCTTAATGCGGGAACTTTCCTTCAGGATCACACGTGATTGCGCTATCACGGAAATACCTATTTCCGTAGGTACCACCGGCAATTTGCTCCGGTCAAAGATCTTGATCCCCAGCTCGTCTTCCAGTTTCTGTATCTGCATGCTCAGTGTAGGTTGTGTCACAAAGCACTTCTCTGCGGCTACTACAAAGCTTCTGTAGGTATCTACCGCTACAATGTATTCCAGTTGGACAGTGGTCATGGTCCCGAAATTTATAGGGCTAAGTTATCGATAAAATCTATTGAACGCATCAGGTGCATAATGCAAAAACGCTGAACGCCCGGTCAGAGCGTTCAGCGTTCAATACATTACTGTTTATTGCTTAGAATATCCTGTAGCGGTATTTTACCTTGTCGGTATTGTTATACAGTTCCTTGATGTTGATGGAGGCCTGTATATCTGTTACTGCTTCATTCTTCAGGTTCCTGAATTCGGTTTGCTTGTTGGTGATCATGTTCTGATCTGCAAGGCCGTTATCCTGTGCTATTTTCAGGGAATTATTCACCTTGTTGTAATAAGAATCCAGCAGGGTGAAGTATTCGTTGTACAGGTTCTCGAAACGTTTGGTTTGCAGTATCAGGTCTTCCAGCTGGTTATTCACCTCTTTCAGGTTGGGATTTTCCCTCAACAGCATTTCGTAGTCAATGCGTTTGCCTTTGGCGTATTTCACTTCCAGGTCGTTAAAGAACTGTACCACTTTCTCTTTCTTGAAATCAAAGAAGAAATCGTTCATGGTTTCTCCAATGGTCTTATTGCCCCGTTGCGGCAGCTGGAACTTAAGTGCGCTGGCAGTGAACATCAGGTGGTCATACAGGTTGTCCTGCAACAGGTTCAGCTGATCTTTGTTAAAGTTCAGTCCAAACTCAAATTTCTGGTTCGCATCGTTCAGCGCGGTGTAGTACACCACATATTTGTTCAGTTCCTTTTCAAAATCCTGCAGTGTTTTCTGGCTGATCTGCTTATTGTTCACGCTTACGCTGTGCAGGAAGTTCATTACGGAATTGGCAATGGCCAGCGGCGGCGTAAGTGAGGTAAAACTCTGGAAAATAGGGCTGTTGATGATAGACTTGGTAGATTCCACTATTTTGCCGTTACGCTCGCCCTTATCAACTTTACCCTTCAGCACTATTTTCTCCACCAGTTCAACAATGCGGTCGCTGAATGAAAAGCCCAGCTCTTTACTTTCCGGGTTGTTCAATGATGTTATGAACACATCCAGGTTATTGGTGGTAGTACGTGATTTAAGGTCAATGATCTTTTTATTCAGCAGATAATAAGTCTCACTGGCATTGATCAGGTTATTCTTGATCAGCTCATATTTAGTCAGATTATCAATCTCTTTCCCCTGCAACAAACCCTGTATGGCATTTGAATTCTGTTTATCGCTATCTGATATCTTCGCCAGCTCGTCCAGTATTCTTTTGATAGTGGTGTCGGCAGTCCGGATAGTTGGCGTTGTCCGGATCTCGGTGCGGGGCTCAGGGATCACTGTATCAACAGTGGTTTTTTCCTGTGCCCTGGAAGATAAAAAGCAGCTCAGCATTAGGAAAAATAAGGTTACATATCTAACATAATTTTTCATATAAAGTATGTTCATGCTGTGTTTGCGTTTTATTAACAAATCCTTAAGAAAATATAGTGCCAAAATTTTTCAGGGTACAAAGATAGTAGGAATTTATTTGATAGGTAGGATTGACATGATTCCTGTTATCTTTGCTGCCAAATTCGCCACTTTTCATGCTTTACAATAAGAAGATTGTAGTGGTGTTACCGGCCTACAATGCAGCGCTAACACTGGAAAAAACCTATCATGAGATCCCTTTTGATATAGTGGACGAAGTGGTGCTGGTGGATGACGCCAGCAGGGATGATACGGTAGACGTAGCTAAACAGCTGGGGATCCGACATATTATCCGTCATGACAAAAACAAGGGCTACGGCGGTAACCAGAAAAGTTGTTACAACAAAGCCCTGGAACTTGGAGCCGACATTGTGATCATGGTACACCCTGATTATCAATACACTCCAAAGCTTATACCGGCCATGTGCAGTATCATTGCCAATGATGTATACCCGGTGGTGCTGGGTTCCCGTATCCTTGGCAAAGGCGCCCTGAAAGGTGGAATGCCGGTATATAAGTATTTATTTAACCGTTTTTTAACGCTTTCCCAGAACCTCCTGATCAACCAGAAGCTCAGTGAATACCATACCGGTTACCGGGCTTTTTCAAAGGAGGTGCTGCTGGCAATTCGTTATATGGACAACAGCGATGATTTCATTTTCGATAATGAAATGCTTTCGCAGATCTTTATGAAAGGATTTGAAATAGGAGAGGTTACCTGTCCTACAAAATATTTTGAAGATGCCTCCAGCATCAATTTAAAAAGGAGTGCCATCTATGGAATGGGAGTATTGCGGGTTTCTTTCCAGCATCTGCTACATAGACTGGGACTGATTAAAGCGAAAATATATTAAATAGCCCTCCGGGCTTGTCCAACAACAATGGGTTTTCAACACCAGACACAGTTTGCTAAAAAATACCTGCGCTACTACTTTACTGCAGGCAACCGGCACGATGTACACTCGCCATTTGTGTATGCATTGATAGAAGAAGTACTGCGCGATAAAAAACAGCCCTCTGTTTTCAAGGAAGTAGAGGCCTTGCGCAGAGAATTGTTACAGACAAAGGAAATGATCCAGGTAACAGACCTGGGCGCAGGGTCCCTTACCGGGGCCGGAACTTCCCGCAGAGTTAGCGATATTGCCCGCCATGCTGCCAAACCGCCTAAATTCGGCCAGCTGTTCTATCGCCTGGTGCAATACCTCCAGCCGCAGTACCTGCTGGAGCTGGGTACCTCGCTGGGTCTGTCTTCCGCCTATATGGCCCTGGCCAAACCAGATGCAGAGCTGATCACCATTGAAGGCTGTCCCAATATCGCCGCCCGCGCACAGCGTAACTTTGAAGTGCTGGATATACACAACGTAAAACAGCTTACCGGCAATTTTGATGACGTACTGCCGGCGCTGCTGCAAAAAACGCCACGCCTGGACTGGGTATTTATAGACGGTAACCACCGGAAGGAACCTACCTTATCTTACTTTCAGCAGTGTCTTAGCCGCTCGCACAACGATTCCATCTTTATATTTGACGATATTCACTGGACGCCGGGTATGGAAGAAGCCTGGCAGTCTATACAGCAACACCCGGCAGTTACCATGACGATTGACCTGTTTTTTATCGGCCTGGTGTTCTTTAAACCGGAGTTCAAAATAAAGCAGCATTTTGTACTGAAATACTAAAGGCAGCCGTCGTTGGCACATTATTTTGTATATTCAGACAAACTTTACATGATGCGGTACCTGCTGTTACTTGCAATAACGTTAACGAATATATTGGCCGTGCAGGCACAGGATATGAGCGCCTATAGCCACGAATCCTTCACAAAGGAAGGAGACACACTGCGTTACCGGTTGTTGAAGCCGTTGAATAACGATATGCATAAAGCTTATCCTCTGATCATTTTTCTGCATGGTTCAGGGGAGCGAGGCACTGATAATGCCGCCCAGCTGCTGCATGGCGGCGCCCTGTTCCTGAACGATACGCTGCGCCGCGAATTCCCGGCTTATGTGTTGTTCCCGCAATGCCCGCCTGGTAAATCCTGGTCGCCTTTCCGGATGAAACGTGATACTTCCGGCAAAGTGACAGGGGCTGATTTTCTCACAGACGCTCCGCCCACTGCTCCCGGCGCATTGGTAAAGGCATTGCTGGACAGCCTGCTGGCTTCCGGTAAGATAGATGCCAAACGTGTATACATCGGCGGGTTATCGCTAGGTGGTATAGGTACGTATGACCTGCTGGCCCGCTATCCGCAGCTCTTTGCAGTAGCTTTTCCCATTTGCGGCGCAGGTAATGTGAAAACAGCCGCCAACTTTGCCAACAAGGTTCCTTTATGGATCTTTCACGGATCAGATGATAACGCGGTACCGGTAGATTTCTCCCGTGCCTACTATGCCGAGCTGAAAAAACTGGGGTCAGAGGTAAAGTACAGCGAGTATCCCGGGGTAGGGCATAACAGCTGGGACAATGCTTTTGCAGAGCCTGATCTGCTGCCGTGGCTGTTCCGCCATCATAAGTAAACAGCACTTTCCCTGATTTATGTATATTTACCTTTGCAAAAGGTAAGCTAAGCCTTTATGGATCATGATCAAACACTGGAATTGTATTCCGGTTCCTTCTTCCGCAACCTGCGCCGCAGGTTCTGGCGTGGACAGTGGATGTGGCCGGCGGCTATCATCCTGTTCCTCCTCTCATTTGCGTTATGGCAATGGTTTGGCCGGCATATGATACAGGTAAGGGCAGCTCGTAACGGCGTTGACAACACCACGAACATACACCTGCCTGACCAGACTTATATAGTGCTGCAGCCTGATGCTACCCTCCGCTATCATAAACAGTTTACCAGATCCACCCAGCGGGAAGTCTGGCTAAGTGGTGCAGGTGATTTCCAGGTGCCACCCAATAGCCCGTATCAACCAAAGCAGGAGCTTTTTACTGTACATACTACGGCTATGGATGCCATGACGGAAGGAAGCCGTTTTCGTGTAACGACAGAAGGCCCCGCCACCACGGTACTATTATACAGCGGAAAAATCACCGTACATTTTAAGAATAAGAACCTGCAGGATATTGTGCTGTCTGAAGGGGAAATGTTGAAGTACCCTGGCGCCGGAAAACCGGTTATACAGAAAACGCCTGCTGAATAAGGCCCCCGGTAAACTAAGTACAAAAAAAATGTCCCGGCACTCAGGGCCGGGACTTTCCACTCAGCACAGGATTGAATTGTTAACTATTTGTGACGGCCTTCATGGCGGCCTTGGTTGCCTGTACAGTAAGATCGAGGTCTTCTGTGCTCAGCGCATTGCTCAGGAACCAGCTTTCAAATGCAGAAGGCGGCAGGTATACGCCACGTTCCAGCATGGCATGGAAGAATCGTTTGAACAGCTCATTGGCAGCGCCTGATGCCGCGCTGAAATCGATGATCGGGTATTCCGCAAAGTGCACACTCAACATGGAGCCGATATGATTGATCTGGTGTACTACGCCGGCTGCGCCTAATGCTTCCTTTAAACCTGTTACCAGGTAGTCCTTTTTCTCTTCCAGTTGCTGATAGATCACGGGGTTGTCATGCAGTGTTTTCAGCATGGTATAACCGGCTATCATCGCAATCGGGTTACCACTCAGCGTACCTGCCTGATACACCTTTCCGGCCGGCGCTACATATTGCATGATCTCTTCAGAGCCCGCAAAAGCACCCACCGGCATACCTCCACCAATGATTTTGCCAAATGTAACGAGGTCTGCCTTGATGTTGAACAGCTCCTGTGCGCCACCACGTGCCAACCTGAAACCGGTCATCACCTCGTCAAAGATGAGCAGTATGCCATTGGCATCGCACAACTGGCGAAGACCTTCCAGGAAACCAGGCTGCGGCAGAATACAACCCATATTGCCTGCCACAGGTTCTACTATAATAGCCGCTATCTGCTCAGGATGTGCCGCTATCAGCTGCTCTACCGCAGGCAGGTTGTTATAGGGCGCGGTTAGTGTATCGCCTGCTACAGTGGCGGTAACTCCGGGAACAGATTGTATCTCCAATGTAGCTACACCGCTGCCTGCACTCACCAGGAAAGCGTCTGCATGGCCATGATAATTACCCTCAAACTTGATGAACTTGTTGCGCCCGGTATAGCCGCGTGCCAGCCGCAATGCAGACATACAGGCTTCTGTACCGGAGTTTACCATGCGCACCTGGTCTACGTTGGGCACCATGCTTACGATCAGCTCTGCTACCTTTATTTCCAGCTCCGTGGGCGCGCCAAAGGAGGTAGAGTAAGTAGCATACTCCTGTATGGCTTTCACTACCGGTTCGTAGGCATGCCCCAGTATCATGGGGCCCCAGGAATTGATATAGTCTATATACCGGTTCCCGTCTACATCATAGAGGTAAGCGCCGCGTGCGCTTTTCATGAACACGGGCGTGCCGCCTACGCTTTTGAAAGCGCGTACGGGAGAGTTCACTCCACCCGGAATGAACTGCTGCGCTTTCTCAAATAATAGTTTGCTTTGCGAATACATGGTGCAAAATTCGTATAAATAATGTTTTATCCTAACAGCTTTACAGCGTCTTTGGCAAAATAGGTAGCGATCAGGTCTGCACCCGCACGTTTAATGCTGGTGAGCGTTTCCAGTATCGCTTTTTCCTCGTTCAGCCATCCCATTTTCGCGGCTGCCTTTATCATTGAATATTCGCCGCTCACATGATAGGCACTAACAGGCAGGTTTACACGTTCCTTAATGCTACTGATAATATCCAGGTAGGCAAGCGCCGGTTTCACCATCACGATGTCTGCACCTTCTTCCACATCCATCAACGTTTCCTTGATCGCTTCTTTTGCATTAGCGTAATCCATCTGGTAGGTTTTCTTGTCGCCGAAGCCAGGCGCAGAATCCAGTGCATCACGGAAAGGACCATAAAAGCAGGAGGCGTATTTGGCGCTGTAAGACATGATGCCTACTTTGTCAAAATTGTTTGCTTCCAGTGTGTTGCGGATGGCCAGTATGCGGCCATCCATCATATCGCTGGGCGCTACAAAATCAGCGCCTGCAGCTGCATGGCTGAGGCTCATACGGGCCAGTACTTCCACGGTGGCGTCATTAACGATCTCCTGTCCGTTTACAATGCCGTCATGGCCGTAGGAAGAGTAGGGGTCCAGCGCAACGTCGGTCATCACGATCATTTCCGGCACCGCCTGTTTAATACTTTTGATGGCGCGTTGCATTAAACCGTCCGGGTTTACCGCTTCTGTGCCTTTATTGTCTTTCAGCTCATCTGTACATTTCACGAACAGCAATACGCTTTTAATGCCCATGCTCCACAATTCTTTCGCTTCCTTTACGGTATTATCCAGTGAGTACCGGAAATAACCTGGCATAGAGGAGATCTCTTCCTTCACCTGTTCACCTTCAGTAATGAACAGCGGCGCAATAAAATCGCTGGGCTTCAGTATGGTTTCTGCCACCATAGCGCGTATCGCCGGAGAGGTCCTCAATATTCTGTTACGTCTCAACATCTTGTTATTAATTTAAGTTCATTTAATAATCAGCTGCACATTACTGCACCCAATCTCTCGGTTTCAGGTATTCCAGCAGCATTGCTTCCGGAGTTCCCGGCGCAGGGTGGTAATCATATTCCCAGCGTGCGCGGGGCGGCAGGCTCATAAGAATGGACTCTATACGCCCGTTGGTTTTCAGTCCGAACAGGGTGCCGCGGTCGTGGATCAGGTTAAACTCCACGTAACGCCCCCGGCGGTACTCCTGCCAGTCCTTATGTGCAGCAGTATAGGGCATGTCTTTACGCTGCTTCACAATAGGCAGGTAAGCATCCAGGAATGCCTGGCCGTTTGCCTGTGAGAAGGCAAACAGTTGGTTGGCATCTCTGTTTGCATCTGGCCGCAGGTAATCATAGAAAATGCCGCCAATGCCTCTTGCCTCGTTATTGCGGTGTTTATTCACGAAATATTCATCGCAATGTTTTTTATAAAGGGGATAGAGCTCTTTACCGAAAGGATCGCAGGCGTTTTTAAAAGCCTGGTGGAAATGCCGGCCATCCTCCTCAAAGAGATAGTAGGGGGTAAGGTCTGCACCGCCGCCAAACCAGCTGTCCTTTAAGGCCCCATCCTTGTCATACAGTTCAAAGTAACGGAAGTTAGCGTGTACGGTAGGTACAAAAGGGTTCAGCGGATGAATCACCAGTGAAATACCGCAGGCCATGAACTGGCTGTCGTTCACTTTAAACTGCTGGGCCATGGCCTCTGGCAGGGCCCCATGTACAACAGAGGTATTGACACCGCCTTTTTCAAAAACCGCCCCTTCAGCTATCACGCGGGTTTTACCGCCGCCGCCGCCGGGTCGTTCCCAGCGGTCTTCGCGGAAGGCGGCCTTTCCGTCTATCGCTTCCAGCGCCCCGCAGATCTCATCCTGCAGGCCGTGTATGAATGATATGAATGATGCTTTAACGCTCATAAGACTTAGTAGCTTTTTACCGTATTCACAAACGCCTTTGCATGGTCTACCGGTATATTGGGCAGGATGCCATGGCCCAGGTTGGCGATATAGCGTTCTTTCCCAAAGCTCTGCAGCATGGTCTTCACCGCTTTTTCGATCTCGGGAACCGGCAGCAGCAGTTTGGCCGGATCAAAATTGCCCTGCAGCGTTACATTGTTACCAGCAAAGGCGCGAGCCCTGTGCGGTTGTATACACCAGTCAATGCCCAAACCATGCGCACCGGTAGCGGCCATTTCTTCCAAGGCAAACCAGGCGCCTTTGGCAAACACAATTACCGGACAAACATCTTTCAGCGCCGCTACAATCTGGCGAATATATTGTAAGGAAAAAGTTTCAAAATCTTCGGGGCTAAGCAGGCCTCCCCATGAATCAAACAGCTGCACACAGTCGGCGCCCGCTGCCACCTGTTCTTTCAGGTAAGCAATGGTAGTGTCTGTCAGCATTTGCAGCAGCTGGTGGGCAACAGCAGGTTGCTGAAAGCAGAATCCTTTTGCTTCATCAAATGTTTTAGAGCCTTTACCCTGCACCATGTAACACAGCAGTGTCCAGGGGGCACCGGCAAAACCGATCAGCGGCACACGGCCTGCCAGGGTTTGTTTGGTGAGGCGCAACGAATCAAATACGTAATGCAGTGTATCCTTCACATCGGGAACGCGCACCCGTTTCAGGTCTTCAGCGCTTTTAACGGGCGCCGGTAAAAAGGGGCCTGTTTTTTCTATCAGTTGCACTTCCAGTCCCATAGCCTGCGCCACCACCAGTATATCCGAGAATATGATGGCAGCGTCAACGCCAACCTGGTCTACCGGCATTACCGTGATCTCTGTTGCCAGCTCAGGGTTCTGGCAGCGTTCAAAGAAGGAGTATTGCTCCCGCAGTTTTATATAATCAGGCAGGTAGCGCCCTGCCTGACGCATCATCCATACAGGTGTACGTTCTGTTGATTCCCCGCGTAAAGCTCTCAGCAAAAGGTCATTCTTCAATGCGCTCATTCGTAGCAATTAATGTTGTTAAAGTAAAATATAGCTGTTTGCACCATACTTTCCGCACGCGGAGCGGTGCTGATAATAACTTTGTTGCCTGTGAGATCTGCTGCTGTACGGGCTGTGGTGGCCCCAATGGCAAAGCAGACTGTGGTGGCGGGCAGCCTGTTCACGGAGAAAAAGCTGGTTACCGCACTGGGACTGAAAAAGAATATGCCATCATATTGCTCGCCGGTAATAACGGGTGTGGGCACATTTTCATACAGTATGATCTCATACACCTGTACGCCGTTTGCGCTTAGTATAGATGGCAGTTCTTCCCGGCGTTGCCGTCCGCAGAAGAAATATACCTCCTTCACATTTCCTGCTGCCAAAATGGTATTGGCCAATGCGGTGGCGTTGGCGGCGGTTGCCTTCACCGGGCTGGCCGGCAGCGTTGCCTGAATGGCCTGTAAGGTACCGGCTTCCAGGCAGTATATCTGCCAGTGGTTGCCTGCTGCAATATCAGGGGCTGCCTGTGGAAGGTAATGCTGTTCCAGCGTTTTCACCGCATGGGCGCTGGTGAAAACGGCGTTAATATTCCGGGATAGTAATAGCTGAATGGTGGCCCATAGTTCTTTTGTTACCAGGGGCTGTATATCTGTGAATGCCTGTACGCTGATGTCCAAACCCTTTGCTGCTGCTTCCTGCAGGAGCTGCTCAGACAGCGGCCTGGTACATAATATGCGTGGGCGTTCATTTGGCATTTTTGATCTCCGCTACAATTTTAGCTCCGCCTCTGGCCAGCACCTCTTCGGCTGCTTTTCTGCCAATATATGCTGCCTGATCAGGCGGGGCCTGTTTGGCAGCTTCCAGGAACGTTTGTCCGTCCAGGCTGCTCAGCTCTCCAGAAAAGAACAGGGTATTATCGTTTATATACGCATACGCGCTGATAGGGGTGGTACAGCCACCCAGCAGGGTACGCAGAAAATCTCTTTCTATATGAGTGCAGAGTGCAGTAGCGGCATGATGAAGAGGGGCGCAGGCTTCGCGGCAGAAGGTATCATCTTCTCGGCATACGGCTACCACGGCGCCCTGTGCAGGGGCAGGCAGCATCCAGTCCAGTTCTACAGATCTCTCCGGGCGCAGGTCTATCCTTTCCAGTCCTGCTGCTGCAAAGATAGCGGCGTCCCAGGGTTCGGCGGCCAGCTTTTTCAGGCGGGTGTTCACATTACCCCGCAGGTTATGGATCTGGTGTTGCGGAAACCTGCGCAGCCACTGGGCTTTACGCCGCAGGCTGCTGGTGGCAATCTGGGCCACGGGCTGTTCCAGGAAAGCAGTGTCGTGTTTATATACCAGCAGGTCTCTTACCGGTCCTCTTTCCAGCACGGCGGCCTGTGTAATGTTTTTCGGTAATTGCGTGGGAACGTCTTTGAGAGAATGAACGGCAATATCGATACGGCCGTTCAGCAGGGCAGCATCCAGCGTCTTGGTAAAAATGCCCTGTACGCCTATTTCATACAGCGGAGTTACCAGGTCTATATCGCCTTCACTTTTTATCAGCACCAGCCTGGTCTCATAACCTTGCTGGGTAAGCAGATCTTTTACCAGATTAGCCTGCCATAAGGCCAGCTGGCTTTCCCTGGTGCCTATCCTGATTTCTTTTTGCATGAATTAATCCTGGTTAATGCCTGTCTCAAAAATGTCGTTGATCATGGCTATGTACAGATCACTTTTGTCGGTTTCCTTGCGTACTTTACCTGCCATCAGGTTGATCATTTTCTGTATAATGCGGGAAGACACTTCCTCCACATCCTCCAGGTCATAATAAGCGCCGTTCTTCTGCTGCTGTATCTCGCGGGAATGTATCTCCTGGAGTTTATCTTTCACCGCTTTCAGTACTACGGCATGTTTACGCATTTTGTACCAGTACAGGAATTCTGCCATGTGCTCTTCAATGAGGGAGAGGGCCTTGGGGACCTCTTTCATACGCATTTGCAGGGTCTCATCCTGTACTTTTGACAACTCATCCACGTTTATCAGCTCTACCTGGGGCAACGTGCACACGGCTGGTTCCACGTTAAAAGGTATAGAAAGATCGATGATCAGTTTAGGGCCGGCGTTTTCCAGATGAGAAGCCAGTACGGTAGGCTGCGGTGCATTGGAGGCCACCAGTATCACATCTGCTGCCTGCAGCGTGGGTACCAGTGCTTCGTAAGGTGCAGAATGCAAGCCATGCAGGCCTGCAAATTCTTCTGCTACCGCTGCAGTACGGTTAATGAGGGTGATATCTTTTACGCCCAGGTATTCCATCATATTCTTGCAGGTGTTACGTCCAATCTTGCCTACACCCACCAGCACGATCTTCTTATGTTGAATATCCGGTACTTTCTTTTCCAGGAGCCGTACCGCTGCAAAGGCAACAGATACGGTGCCTGCGCTCAGACCTGTTTCGTTCTTGATCAATTTGGATACCTGGAGCACACTGTTCACCAGCCTTTCCAGGAACCCGCCCAGGCAGCCGTTTGATTTGGCAAAGCGGGAAGCGGTTCTCAGCTGGCCAATGATCTCATAATCGCCTAGTATCTGCGAATCCAGCCCAGTACCAACCTGGTACAGGTGCTTCACAGCATCTTCGCCAGAGCGGATGTAAGCCAGTTGTGCAAAAAGATTGCAATCCCCGTTGGTGGCATGGCAGATCAGCTCCATAAGCTGTTGCGCACTGGGAGCAAAACCGTAGATCTCTGTTCTGTTACAGGTAGAAAGTACGAAAAGGTCATCCAGTTGCGCCGCTTTCGCCTGCTCCAGCAGGTGTTGATATTGCTCCTGATTCAGTGCAAATAACCCCCTGATAGCAGCATCCGTCTTTTTGTAGTTGATACCAATACTGTGAAAATTGGTAATATCTTTTGAATAGGTGACCTGCATTGTAGACTATAAGCTTCCGGCTGCAAAAATACTTGCATACCGGCAAACATAGGCCTTAGGCTGTCATTAGTATGTCATTTGTGGCGTTTATGACACAGGCAAGACAATGATCGCAGAAAAGATGATTTTTATCAGTTTTTCAATATTGTGATTCTAACAATTGTATGACATTTTATAAAAGATTGACAAAATAGAACCGTTACTTTTGCAACAATTTCTGAATAATGGAAGCTAGATCTGATGTAGGGGTAGTGTTGATGAACCTGGGATCGCCTGATTCTACAGCGGTTCCCGATGTACAGCGCTATCTGAATGAATTCCTGATGGACAAACGGGTGATAGATTATCCATATTTATTGCGATGGTTGCTGGTTACCCGCATCATCATACCTAAACGCGCACCCAAATCTGCCGAAGCATACCGTTCTATCTGGTGGGAAGAAGGATCTCCGCTGATCGTGCTTACCAAACAGCTGCAGAAAGCAGTGCAACATGATCTGCAGTTACCGGTAGAAATTGCCATGCGCTATGGCAACCCTTCTCCGGCAATGGCCTATGACAAGCTGCTGCTGCAGAACCCGCAGCTGAAAGAAGTGATACTGCTGCCCTTATACCCGCACTATGCCATGTCTTCCTATGAAACGGCGGCGGAATATGCAAAGCAGGTGCATCAGAAAAAAAACTATCCTTTCAAATTAACGGTCATACCGGCGTATTATGATGCGCCTGATTATATTGAAGCGGTGGCGGAAAGTATGCGCCCTTACCTGCAGCAGGACTATGATCACGTACTGTTCAGCTATCACGGTGTGCCGGTAAGGCACATACGAAAAGGTGATGTTACCGGTAAACACTGCCTGCAGATCAATGATTGCTGCCATGCAAAATCAGCTGCGCATGAGTTCTGCTACCGTCACCAGGTTCATATAACTTCAGAGCTGGTGGCCGCTAAACTGGGCCTGCCGGCTGATAAATGGAGCGTTTCCTTCCAGTCAAGGCTGGGCCGTGAAGAATGGTTAAAACCCTACACGGCAGAACAGTTCCAGGAGCTGCCTAAACAGGGTAAGAAGAAGCTGCTGGTAGCATGCCCCGCATTTGTATCTGACTGCCTGGAAACCCTGGAGGAAATTGCAGTAGAAGGAAAACATACCTTTATCAGCAACGGTGGAGATAGCTTTACGATGATACCCTGCCTGAATGTACACCCGCTCTGGGTACAGGCAGTAGTGAAATGGTGTAGGCAGCTGGCTGCTAAAGGCTAAAAATATCTCATGAACAATATCACCCTTATCGCCGGCGGAGGTATTGCCGGCTTAAGCCTTGCTTACGAACTGCAGAAACGGAATATTCCCTACGTGATATTGGAGGCTGGCCGGGAGCCCGGCGGTGTAGTGCACTCTTTTGTAAAAGATGGTTTTGAGCTGGATGCCGGTCCTAATTCAATAGGGGCTACACCTGCCACTATCGCGTTTATACGTGAGATAGGGCTGGAGCATGAAATGATGGAAGCAGCCGCCACCAGTAAGAACCGTTTCCTGGTGCGGGATCAGCGCCTGCACCCTATCTCTCCCAATCCGCTTAAAATATTAACTTCTCCCTATCTCAGCGGCGCCGCCAAATGGCGTTTGTTCACAGAACGCTTCCGGGCCGCACAGCCCACTGATACCGAAGAGTCGGTAGCCAGTTTTATCCAACGCCGCTTTAACCGCGAAATATGCGATTACCTGTTTGATCCTATCCTTTCAGGCATCTATGCAGGAGATCCCGCACGCCTGTCCATACAGGAAGTGCTGCCCTTTCTTCCCCGCTGGGAGAAGGAATACGGCAGTGTGACCAAAGGTCTTTTCAAAAATAAGGGAGCCATGGGCGGACGTAAGATCATTGCGTTTAAAGGTGGTAACAACAAGCTGGTAAAACATCTACTGTCGCTGTTAACAGAGCCGGTACGCCTGAACTGCCGCATTACGGCGGTAGAACGTACAGCTACCGGGTACAGCGTGCAGTATCAGGCAAAGGGGCAAACGGAAACCATGCAGGTGGCCCGCCTGGTGTTCACCACCCCCGCTTATGCTACCGCTAACGGTGTACAGGAACTGGATCCCGCGCTTGCCCAATTGCTGCGTGGCATTATCTATCCCCGCATGGGCGTACTGCACCTGGGCTGTGACCAGGATGCTGTACAAAACATGCCGGGTGGTTTTGGCTTCCTGGTGCCCAGGGCAGCAGGCTTACATTTCCTGGGCGCTATCTGCACTTCAGAGATCTTTCCTTCCAGGGCGCCGCAGGGTAAGGCATTGTTCACCATCTTCACCGGTGGTGTGCAGCAGGAACATTATTTCGATGAAATGAGCGATGAAGACCTGCAGCAAAAGATCCTCAGCGAACTGGGAACATTGCTGCAGCTGACCAAACCCCCGGTGATGCAGCATTTCAGCCGCTGGGAGAAAGCGATCCCCCAGCTGAATACCGGTCACCGCCAGGTGCGCGCAGCCGTGCAGGCCTTTGAAGAACGGTTTCCTGGCATTTTTATCAGTGGAAATTACATCAGCGGCGTTTCCATACCAGCAGTGCTGCAACATGCAGGCGGACTGGCAGAGAAGCTGGCAGTTGTTAGCTGACAGTTTGTTACTAACAACTTTTTTCCCTAAATTCCATTATAAAATTCCACCAGATGATTGCAGGTATTCTCAAAGAAAAAGCAGGCGAACAGCGGGTGTCTTTAGTACCGGAAGTCGTAAAACAGCTTATCCAGCAATCTGTCACCGTCTGGGTGGAACCCAATGCAGGCGCTGCCGCTTTTTACCCCGATACCGCCTATATGGAGGCGGGAGCGCTCATTAAGCCGGCAACAGAGATCCTTCAGCAGGCAGACCTGATCCTGAGCCTGCAGCTGCCTGATACCGATGTATGGAAAAGCATTCCCGATGGTAAAACACTTGCAGGTATTTACCAGCCCTTATATAACGCTGCCCTTATGGAAGAAGCAGCCACGCGCAGGCTTACCCTTTTCAGCCTGGACAGCATTCCCCGCAGCACCAGGGCCCAGAGTATGGATGTGCTCAGTTCACAGGCCAATATTGCCGGTTATAAGGCAGTATTGCTGGCGGCGTACACCTATGGCCGTTATTTTCCCATGTTCATGACAGCGGCAGGCAGTATTGCGCCCGCTAAAGTGCTGGTGCTGGGTGCAGGCGTAGCCGGTTTGCAGGCAATTGCCACTGCCCGGCGCCTGGGTGCGGTGGTAGAGGTGTTTGATACCCGCCCGGCGGTGAAAGAAGAAGTAATGAGCCTGGGCGCCCGTTTTGTGGAAGTGGAAGGCGCTGCAGACGCCAGTAAGGCCGGCGGTTATGCCGTAGAACAAACGGAGGAGTATAAACGTAAGCAGGAGGAGAAAATAGCAGACAGCATCGCTAAAGCGGATATTGTAATCACTACTGCGCAGATCCCGGGCAGGAAAGCGCCGGTGCTGGTCTCTGCCTCCATGCTGGACCGTATGCGCCCGGGCGCCGTGATCGTAGACCTTGCAGCCGCAACCGGCGGCAACACTGTGGTCACAAAAGATAACAGCACCGTAACGTACAAAGGGATTACCATCATCGGTAATTCCAACCTGGCGGCAACAATGCCTGCAGATGCCAGTAAACTGTATGCCCGCAACATGTATAATTTCCTGCAGCTGGTGATCCGCAACGGGCAGCTGGCGCCGGATTTCCAGGACGATATTGTGCAGGGCGGCTGCATCACACACAACGGCGTTATCGTAAACGAAAGAGTGAAAGCCCTCCTTACATCCTCAGCTATTATTAATTCTTAATATAAGACTATGATCCTTTCCTTTGTACAACAGCATATCGAGCTGATCTACATCGTGATCCTGTCTGTGTTCCTGGGCATTGAAGTCATATCCAGGGTGCCGTCTGTACTGCACACGCCCCTTATGAGCGGCGCCAATGCCATTCACGGTGTGGTGATCATCGGCGCTATCATTGTGATGGGAGAGGCGGACGCCGGCAATTACCCGGCCCTCATCCTGGGCTTCCTGGCCGTAATATTGGGCACACTGAATGTAGTAGGCGGCTTTGTCGTGACAGACAGGATGCTCGAAATGTTCAAATCAAGGACTAAAAATCCAAATAACAAATCCCAGATTCCAAATTCCAAATAGCGAATCATCATCGGCAACATCTCTATTCCCCATTTGGAATTTGGTTTTTGGAATTTGGATACTGGAATTTAAAACACCCGGCATGTTATCTATCATCTACCTGATTGGCTCTGTTACATTCATTATTGGCCTGAAAATGCTCAGCCACCCGGCTACGGCCCGTAAAGGCAATCTCATTGCCGCCGGCGGTATGACGCTGGCAATATTGGGCACTATTTTTCTGTATGAAAATAACGGGGAACACCTGCACAATTACGGGTGGATCTTTGCCGGTCTGCTGGCAGGCGGTACTATAGGCGTGCTGGCTGCCAAGAAGGTGAAGATGACCGCTATGCCTGAAATGGTAAGCCTCTTCAATGGTATGGGCGGCGCTTGTGCCGCCCTGATATCGGTGGTGGAATTCAACCATATGATCACCACACCTTCTGCAGGCATCGCTACCGCTGTACTTCCCCGTCTCAGCGAGTTACCCGGCATGGAACATGCCTCGCTGGGAGGCCGTTTGCTGATCATCCTGCTGGGACTGATCATCGGCTCTGTTTCTTTTGCCGGGAGCATGATCGCCTGGGGAAAACTGAACGGGCGCATAAAGGATTTTGCTTTCAAAGGGCAACATATTGTGAATCTGGCGATACTGGCTGTTTCCCTGCTGGCTGCGTTGTATCTGGTGGCTACAATAGACCGGCAGGTGGGTGTTGAGCTGACTATCGGCAGGAGCGGAGGCCTGGCCATACGTGTAGCCGGTATTGTGAAATTTCTTTTCTATCTCATCTTATTGCTTTCCATCATATACGGTATCCTGTTTGTTATGCCGATCGGCGGCGCCGATATGCCGGTGGTGATCTCCCTGCTGAACTCTTTTACCGGCGTGGCGGCAGCCTGCGGCGGATTCTTATACAACAACCAGGTAATGCTTACCGGCGGTATTCTCGTTGGCTCCGCAGGTACCATACTCACCATCCTGATGTGCAGGGCCATGAACCGCTCCCTGAAGAATGTGCTGATCGGCTCTTTCGGTGGCGCTAAAGCCGGTTCGGCCAAAGAGCAGGGCCAGTATAAATCAATTGCACTCGCTGATGCAGCTGTAGTACTGGCCTATGCACAGAAAGTAGTGATCGTACCGGGCTACGGACTGGCGGTGGCGCAGGCCCAGCACGCCTGTCATGAACTGGAGAAGCTGCTGGAAGATAAAGGCGTAACCGTGATATACGCCATTCATCCGGTAGCAGGCCGCATGCCGGGCCATATGAACGTATTGCTGGCAGAGGCAGATGTGCCCTACGAAAAGCTGCTGGAAATGGAACAGGCCAACGAAGCCCTCCCTACTACCGATGCCGTACTGGTATTGGGAGCCAACGATGTGGTGAACCCTGCCGCCAAAACAGACCCCGACAGCCCCATTTACGGCATGCCTATCCTGGAAGTGGAAAAAGCCAGGATGGTGATCGTCAATAAGCGCAGCATGAAACCAGGCTACGCAGGCATCGAAAATGATCTCTTCTTTCAGCCCAAAACATCCATGCTGTTTGGCGATGCCAAGCAGGTACTGCAACAATTGATTGCTGAGGTGAAGCAGGTGTAGTAACTTTGCCCCAAAGTTTTTTCATTGTCTTATCTACCACCGGCATTATTATCCAGCTTGCGGGGCCTTCCCGGTTTTGACGAAGCAGCGTTTGTACAGGTACATAACAGCGGAGAGCGTGTAACCTCCCTGCGTATTAACCCGGCCAAAATGCAGGATACCTTCCTGCAGAAAAAAGTACTGCAATCCTTAAGCACGGCCCCGCTTATACCCGTGCCATGGTCGCAATACGGCTTTTACCTGCCGCAGCGGCCTTCCTTCACGTTCGATCCTTTTTTCCACGGCGGCGCTTACTATGTGCAGGAAGCTTCTTCCATGTTCCTGGAGTTTGCCATGCGCCAGACCTGCAACCTGGAACAGCCGTTGAAGGTGCTGGATCTTTGCGCCGCCCCCGGCGGTAAAAGCACTTTACTGCAAACAATTATCAGCCCGGATAGTTTACTGGTGTCTAATGAAGTGATCCGTGCCAGGGCGGGATTGCTGGCAGATAATATCAGCCGCTGGGGCGCAGCAAATGTGGTGGTTACCAACAATGATCCCAGGGATATGTCACGGCTGACCGGCTTTTTCGATGTGATGGTGGTAGATGCACCCTGCTCCGGTTCAGGATTGTTCCGTCGTGATCCCGAAGCGGTGGGGGAATGGTCGCCCGAGAACGTAACCCTCTGCAGCCAGCGCCAGCAGCGTATCCTGGCAGATGCCTGGCCCGCATTGAAAGAGAATGGTATCCTCATTTATTCCACCTGTTCTTATTCTAAAGAAGAAGATGAAGCCATCCTGGACTGGCTCTCTGCCGAACTGGACGCCGATAGTGTCCCGCTTGCAGTGCCTGCCGCCTGGAATATTGTGACCACGGTATCGGACAAACGAAACGCAGCAGGTTACCGTTTCTATCCAGACAGGATCCAGGGTGAAGGCTTTTTCATCGCCTGCTTCCGTAAAAAGAACGGAGATGCCTGGCAGTCCAGGAAGCAGAAAGACACCCTGACCGCACTGCCCAGGAAAGAGCGTGACAAACTACTGCCCTGGATCAGCGATGCGGATCAGCTATTCTTCATGGAGCATCAGGGTGAAGTGATCCTGCTGCCCGAAGCCATCACTCCCGCGGTGGCGGTATTGCAACAACAATTATATTTGCGTAAAGCCGGTGTGAAGGCCGGGCAGCTGGCCGCCAAAGAACTGGTGCCTGATCACCAGCTGGCCATGAGCCCCCTGCTGGCGCCGCAGGTGCAAAAAGTAGCGCTCACAAAAGATCAGGCCTTGCAGTACCTCCGTAAGGAAGATCCCGCGCTGCAGCTCAGCGCAAAAGGCTGGGCGCTGATGGCGTACGAAAATATGCCACTTGGATGGGCTAAAATATTGCCAAACCGCATCAATAATTACTATCCTAAAGAACTCCGTATTTTGAAAGAGATCTGAGGTTATCGCACAAGGGATATTCCAAATTTTTCAATTTTAACGCATATATTCGTTGCCGGAAAATGCGTTAGCATATAAAATGAGTCAGTATGGTAAGATCAATTTTGATAATAGGGGCAATTATCTTGAGTGCGGCAGGTTTGCGGGCACAGGACATCCTGGAGATACAGGGTACAGCGCCCGATCTGTACGTAACACACACAGTGAAAAAGGGTGAAACTTTTTACAGCCTGTCACGCACTTACAGTGTTCCCCCCAAAGAAATTGCAGCACAGAATAATCTTTCTTTTGACGGTGGATTACAATTGGGGCAGAGCGTGAAAATTCCGCTTACCCAGAGCAATTTCCTCCAGGGCAGTGATGCCGGAGGTCTCCCGGTATATCACAAGGTATCAGAAAAAGAAACATTGTACCGCATCAGCGTAAACTACAATAAGGTGCCACTGGATAACATCCGTCACTGGAATAATTTCACCGGCGATGGTGTAAAGAAAGATGGTTTACTGATAGTGGGTTATCTGAAAGGATCCGCCAGTGGTGCTGCAGCGCCGCCGGTATCTCACCCTGCTCCTCCACCGCCGCCGGCTACAGAAACCACCACGGTAGTGAAGAAGGAAACACCTGCTCCGGCGCCCACATCAGTTACGCCCGCGCCCCCGGTAATCACGCCGGCACCGCCTGCGCAAACCGGTACCGAAACCGTGAAGGAAACACCGGCGCCTGTAGCAACTACTACCAATTTAAAGAAAGAACAGGCGCCTCCGCCTGCTTCTTCCAGCGCCAGTTTTGAATCGATCTATGAACAGCAGACAGCAGGTAAGAAAGTGACCACCGAAAAAGGACCCGGCTCCTGGTTCAAGAGCAATGCCGGTGCAGGTAAGTATTATGCCCTGCATAACACGGCCTCCCGTGGTACCATCATCAAAGTGACCAATCCGCTGAATGGCAGATCTATCTACGCCAAGGTGCTGGAAGCCATCCCGCAGATGAAACAGAACGCCGGTCTTATTATCAAGCTCAGTGATTCAGCCATTGAAGCCCTGGGCACTAATGAGACAAAGTTTTACTGTGAGCTGAGCTACGAAAACTGATAAACGCGCGAAACGCGAAACGTCAAACGCTTAACGTTGTATGCAACCTGCATAGCGCGTTAAGCGTTTTGCATTTTGCATTAGCCTGCCTTCAGCGTTTCGCATTCCGCGTTCCCCGTCTGGCCTGCTGGGCAGGAACAGTTGATTCACGGATGATCAGTTTTGTTTTGAGCCTTACAGCCGGCGCTTTTTTGATGGTGTAATCATTCTTCACAACAGCATTGATGTCCTGCAATAAGAGGCGGGCTGCTTCCCGCCCCAGGTCAAATGTAGGCTGCGCCACGGTGGTAAGGCCGGGAGATACCAGCTGTGCTGAAAGATCGTTACTGAAACCTACTACCGCTATATCCTTCGGGATAGACAATCCCTTTTGTTTGATCACTTCCATGGCGGCGATAGCTGTTGGATCGTTGATGGTGAACAGCGCATCCGGCGGCTCAGGAAGATCCAGGAAATGTTTGATATAGATCCGTACCTTCTCCAGTGTAAGGTCGTAGCTGATGATCAGCTGCGGGTCAATAGGGATCTTATGCTTCTTCAATGCATCCAGGTAGCCCTGCTGGCGAAGGCGGGTATTGATCAGTGAATCCGGCCCGGCCAGGTGTGCAATCCTCCTGCGTCCTATCTTTATCAGGTGTTCTACGGCATGAAAAGCTGCTTCATAATCATCTACCACCACATGGGGCACATTCAGTTCATCGCTGGTGCGGTTAAAGAACACCAGCGGAATTCCCCTGCGCTGTATCATCTGGAAATGATCAAAGTTGCGGGTCTCCTTGGTATGCGAAACAATTATGCCATCAACATGGTAAGACAACAGCAGCTTGGTGTTCAGCACCTCTGCGTTGTACGACTCATTGTTATGGCAGATAATGGAATTGTACCCCGCAGCATGCAATACTTCCTGCGCACCAATGATCACCGATGGGAAATAGGTAGACATGAACTCAGGCACCATGATCCCGATAATGTTGGTACTGTTCTGTGCAAGGCCCAGCGCCAGCGGATTACGCTGGTAATCCAGTTTCTGGGCCAGTTCCAGTACGGCCGCACGCGTTTCCGCATTCACATTCGGATGCCCCGTCAGCGCCCGTGATACCGTTGATTTGGAAATATTCAGCTGCCTGGCAATATCAATGATGGAGATATACTTCGATTTCATCCCGTGGAATTTTAACCCTTGCACACAAATGTAATGAATTGGGAACATTCCCAACAAAATGGGAACGTTCCCATCAAAAAAAGATGCCTGCTTATTTGTTTTATCGGTTTTGTTTAAACAAATTTGAGGGAGTAAAGAAAATTTAAAAGCGCTTCAAATGAATACTGTGGCGCTTTCCCTGATACAACCAGATCGCGTATATTAAATTCCACGGTATGCCCGCTTGCCGTTTTCCTATAACGGGTAACTATTGGGAAATTTCCCATAAACAGTTTCAATTGTTCGTATGACTACTGCCATCGATACGGGAGTTATTTTTATCTTCTCACTATTTGTGCTCTTTATCGGGATCCTGTTCGGCCGCACCGGCAGAAATATGAAATCCTTTTTTGTAGGGGGAGAAGCAGTGCCCTGGTTCATCGGCGGACTGTCACTGTTCATGAGCTTTTTTTCAGCCGGTACTTTTGTGGCCTGGGGTTCTATCGCCTATAAATACGGCTGGGTATCGGTTACCATTCAATGGACTATGTGCCTCGGCGGACTAGTTACAGCCCTGTTCCTGGCGCCAAGATGGAAGCGTACCGGCGCTTTAACGGCAGCCGCCTTTATCAGGGAACGTTTGGGTGTACCTGTGCAGCAGTTCTATATTTTTATTTTCATGCTGGTTTCGCTGGTGAACAAAGGCGCAGTGTTGTACCCCGTTGCCAAACTAGTAAGCGTTTCGCTGGGCTTTCCGCTGCAGGCCTGTACCCTGGTGCTGGGCGTGATGATGATCGCCTATACCGCGATAGGGGGATTGTGGGCCGTAATGGTAACGGATATCCTGCAATTTGTGATCCTGACGGCTGCCGTACTGATCGTGCTGCCGCTCTCCCTGCAGGCAGCAGGCGGCTGGCAATCCTTTACGGCAAAAGTGCCTGAAGAGTTCTTCCATGCCCTGAACGGAGAATACACCATCGGTTTCATACTTGCTTTTACGCTATATCACATTTGTTACATCGGCGGCAACTGGACCTTTGTACAGCGCTATACCAGCGTAGATTCGCCCGCTTCTGCAAAGAAAGTGGCATTCCTGTTTGCGGCGCTGTATATCATCAGTCCCGTTATATGGATGCTGCCGCCTATGATCTATAAAAGCATTAATCCTTCACTTCAGGGACTGGATGCAGAGAATGCCTACCTGCAGGTATGCAGGCTGGTACTGCCCTCCGGACTGATGGGCCTCATGCTTACCGGCATGTATTTTTCTACTTCCGCAACTGCCAACACTACTTTGAATGTAACAGCAGCGGTGTTCACCAACGATATCTATAAAGGCTGGTTAAAGCCCGGCGCTACACAGCAACAGCTGATCCGCATGGCGCGGCTTTCTTCTTTTATCCTGGGCATCGGTATGATTGGTATCGCGCTGCTGGTACCGGCTGTGGGAGGAATGATAGAAGTTGTACTGACCATTGCCGCTATTACCGGCGGCCCTTTGCTACTGCCGCCGTTGTGGGCCCTGTTCTTCAAACGTCTGAGTGGTAAGGCGGCATATATCATCACCGCTGCCTGTTTGCTGGTGAACCTTTGTTTTAAATTCATCACGCCCTGGCTGCTGGATCTCCGCTTAAGCCGCGCTGCAGAAATGGTGCTGGGTGTAGCGCTGCCACTTATCATGCTGGTGATATATGAGTTTGTCATTGCATTCCGCAAAACAGCGTCCGGAGATTACCTCCGGTACCAGGCATACCGCAGGCAACAGCAGCAAAGTGCTGCAGAAGATGTTGCAGAAGCAGCGGCCATTCATCGCCAGAACCTTTTTGGCCTGCGTGTCATCAGCTTTGCATTGGGCTTTACAGCCTTACTGCTGTATGTGCTGGGCATGATTGCCTCCACGGGCAATGCACTCGTGGCCGGTATCGCTACCGCCATATTACTGGCCGCCCTGATCCCGCTGCAGGCAGCCAGCCGTTTAAAGCGACGATTGATAGCGGAAACAACAGGCAATACTCCATCGCCGCCTGTGGTTACGCATGCGGATTGATACCGCTGCAGACTGTTACGTTTTATTTTTCAAAAATAAAGAGGATTATTTATGATAATCAGAGAGGAGCGTACTGCCCAGACGAGAAGCAACCGCCTGATTAGATTGCAGGCAGATCTTATCATTACCGGTGGAGGCATATCCGGCGTTTGTGCCGCCATTACAGCCGCCAGAAGTGGTATCCGGGTAGTGCTGGTGCAGGACCGGCCCGTTTTGGGAGGTAATGCTTCCAGCGAAGTGCGGCTGTGGATACTGGGCGCCACTTCCCACCTGGGCAACAACAATCGCTGGTCAAGAGAAGGGGGCGTGATCGATGAGATACTGATCGAAAACCTGTACCGCAATAAAGAGGGCAACCCACTGATACTGGACACCATCCTGCTGGAAAAAGTTACCAAAGAACAAAACATCACCCTGCTGCTGGACACAGTTGTATATGAAGTACACAAATCATCAGAGCGGCGTATAGATCACCTGCGTGCTTTCTGCAGCCAGAACTCCACGGAGTATGAGCTAAAGGCGCCTTTATTCTGCGATGCTTCCGGAGATGGTATTGTCAGCTTCCTGGCGGGCGCCGCCTTTAGAATGGGCGCAGAGAGCAGGGACGAATTCGGCGAGTCCCTGGCCCCTGACAGTAACTACGGTGAACTGCTGGGCCATTCCCTCTATTTCTATAGCAAAGAGGCGCCGCAACCGGTGAAATATATTGCACCGGATTATGCGCTGAAAGATATCAAACAGATCCCGCGCTATAAACAATTGAGCCCGGGCCTCAACGGCTGCCGCTTATGGTGGATAGAATACGGCGGTCGTGCAGATACCGTGCATGATACAGAACAGATCAAATGGGAGCTGTGGCGCATTGTATACGGTGTGTGGGACTATATCAAGAACTCCGGCAAATTTAAAGATGTAGACAACCTTACCCTGGAATGGGTGGGCGCTATTCCAGGCAAGCGCGAAAGCAGGCGCTTTGAAGGGCATTACATGCTAAGTCAGCAGGATGTTATCCAGCAACGCACCTTCGATGATGCAGTGGCATTTGGCGGCTGGGCGCTTGACCTGCATCCGGCAGATGGTGTCTACAGTGAGCTGCCCGGTTGTAATCAATGGCATACCAAAGGTGTTTACCAGATTCCTTACCGCTCTTATGTCAGCAGGGATATTGATAACCTTTTCTTCGCCGGCCGTATCATCAGCGTGAGTCACGTAGCCTTCGGATCATCCCGTGTAATGGCCACCTGCGGACATGGCGCACAGGCTGTAGGCGCAGCCGCAGCACTGTGTATCCACCATGGTTTACTGCCACAGCAGCTCATGGAAAAGCCCTGCCTCCGCCGCCTGCAGCAGCAACTGAACCGTATGGGGCAAAGTATCCCCGGTATCGCTATCAGCCGGGACGATAACGATCCGATGAACACCGTTGATATTACCGCATCCTCCACCTTCACCTTGTCAGAGATACCCTTCAACGGCCCCTGGCTGTCTTTGGAAGAAGGCGCAGGGCAACTGCTGCCGTTCACTAAGAACGAACGATACCAGTTCAGGGTTAAGGTAAAGGCCACCATCGCCACGGTTCTGCGCGCTGCTTTGAAAATAGGGGAGAAGCCCTTCAACTACACGCCTGAGATCACCTTACAAACCCTGGAAATACCATTGCAGTCCGGCGAACAATGGGTCAGCCTTTCCTTTACAACACCCATACCGGCTACGCAATACGGCTTCCTGATATTTGACGCCAATCCCGCGCTGGCGCTGCAGGGCAGCCAATGGCGCTACAGCGGTATCGTATCTGTTTTCAACGGCAAGAATAAAGCGGTATCCAACGATGGTAAACAGCTGGCGCCTGAAAACTCAGGGGTAGACAGCTTTGAGTTCTGGTGCCCGCGCAGAAGGCCCGAAGGACATAATATAGCCATGAGCGTGATACCTGCACTGGCGCCTTATGATGCCGCCCATCTTACAAACGGCTACACGCGCCCTTACCTCGGCGCTAATGCATGGGTGGCAGATCCATCAGATGCGCAGCCCTCCCTGCAGCTGCAGTGGGACGCGCCCAGAGACCTGCATACACTCACACTTCATTTTGATACAGATTTTGATCATCCCCTGGAGTCCTCTCTGATGGGACATCCGGAAGATGTAATACCTTTTTGCGTACGGCATTATCGTATTTATGATGACAGGGGAACATTAATTCACGAACAAAGGGACAATTATCAAACTATCAATCACATTGTATGGGACAAGCCCATCAGCACATCCGCACTGCGCATTGAAATAACGCATCCTGCCCCTTGTATACCGGCAGGACTGTTTGAGATCCAGTGCTCCTGAACAGGTGGCTGTCCTGTCTTTATTTAATACCACGGTTATGAAAAAATATCTATCAGATCTGTTCATGCAAGTATGGATACTGTTTGCCATACTATTTATCCCGCTGTCGCTTACTGCGCAGGAGACGGTAGTAAAGGGGAAGGTGGTGTCTTCAGAAAAAGGAGAACCACTGGCCGGCGTTACGGTACGGTTAAAAAATGCGAACGCCGGAACAGTTACCGATGCCAACGGCTCGTTCAGTCTTTCCCTGAAGCAGGCATCACCGGTACTGGTGTTTTCTTTCACCGGTTACCTGGTGCAGCATATCCCTGTGAACGGACAGCGCGAGATCAATGTTACGCTGGCGCCTGATCCCAGAGCATTGGGCGAAGTAGTAGTAGTAGGTTATGGTACACAACAGAAGAGCAACGTGGCAGGCGCTATTGCTTCTGTAAAAGCTGCAGAGCTGAAACAAACGCCGGTGGCCAACGTGGTACAGGGCTTGCAGGGCCGTGTGGCCGGTGTACAGGTTACGCAGAATTCCTCTGCTCCCGGCGGTAGCGTAAGTATGCGCATCCGCGGTACCAACTCTATCAATGGCAGCTCAGAACCCTTGTACGTGGTGGATGGGGTACAGCTGTCCAACTCCGGAGGTATCAATGATATCAGCAGCCTTTCCATTGTCAACCCAAATGATATAGCATCTGTAGAAGTATTGAAAGACGCCTCTTCCACCGCTATTTATGGAGCCCGCGGCGCCAATGGGGTCGTGCTGATCACCACCCGCCGCGGTAGATCCGGTAAAACACGCATCAGCTATGATGCTTACTACGGCGTGCAGCAGGTTACCAGAAAGATGAAGATGATGAACGCATCCGAATTCGCACAGTTGGAAAACGAGATCTATCGTACCAATGTTTATGAAGACCCCGCTTCCCTGGGCGAAGGTCTCGATTGGCAGGAGCTTATCTTCCGCGATGCACCTATTCAAAGCCACCAGGTCTCCGTATCAGGTGGTAGTGAAAAAACACAGTTTGCATTATCTGCCAACTATTTTGACCAGCAGGGTATAATGATCAGCTCCGGCTTTAAACGCTATTCTTTCCGCCTGAATTTTGATCACCGCGTAAATGATCTGGTAAAGATCGGCACCAGCTTATACACCAGTTATATTATCAATAAGACTGTGCCTACAGGTTCCACCAACATAGATGCAGGCGCTGTTACCGGAAGCATACTGGGCGCCGCGTTAGGAGCGCCGCCTACCATGCAGCCTTACAGGGAAGACGGCAGCATATTGCCCTTCGGCGATCAGTTCAACGGGCGCTACCGCGAAGTAGTGAACCCACTGGGATTAGCGCAGATACTGAACCGCGATAAGACCAGCAGAACATTTGCCAATATCTATGCTGAATTTACGCCCCTGAAAGGACTGAGCTACCGGGCCAATTTTAATCCCATCATTTCTTCCGGGCTGCTGGATTACTATTCTCCCCGTTCCATCATGAACACCGGAGATCTGGTATCCGGCGGCGGTACGGCCAGGAAGGTGAACTCCAATAATGTGGTTTTACTACATGAAAGCGTACTCACTTATCAGACTCATTTCAATCAGCACTCGCTGAAATTTACCGGCGTGTTTGCCACACAAAGCAATAACAGCAACAGTAATACGATCAATGCATCCAACTTTCCCAACGATGCTACTGCCAACGAAGCATTGCAGCTGGCAGTAGATAAAACTGTTTCCAGCACCCGTAGCAAAGACCGCCTGGACTCCTACATGGGAAGGATCAACTATGCTTTCAGGGATAAGTACCTCCTGGATCTTATAGCCCGTGCAGACGGCGCCAGTAAGTTCGGCGCCAATAACAAGTATGGTTTTTTCCCGGCGGCAGCGGTGGCATGGAGGATGTCAGAAGAACCATTTATTAAAAGGATCGCCGCCATCAGCAATCTGAAATTGCGTTTCAGCTATGGTGTAACAGGTAATGCGGGCGCTATCGGGCCTTACCAGTCGCTCGCCACTGTGGGCAGTACCAACAACTATTACTTCAATCACTCGCCCATGAACGGCATCAGCCCTACAGGTATCCCCAACCCGGATCTTAAGTGGGAACGCTCCCGTCAGGCCGATCTCGGTATTGACCTCAGCCTCTGGAATGATCGCCTCAATATTACCGCAGACGTGTACCATAAGAAGACCAATGACCTGTTGTTTGTAATGGCACTTCCTAATTCATCCGGCTACAGCTCCATCACCGGCAACTTTGCAGACCTGGAGAACAAAGGCATTGAAGCTGCTGTGGATGCGGTGATTCTGGACGGTCCGCTGAAGTGGAATGTTGCAGGCAATATCACGGTTAACCGCAATAAACTGCTTAACCTGAACAGCAGCACCAATGAATACGTGGTCAACAACTTCAGCGTTTTGAAAGTAGGAGAACCGCTGGGACTTTTCAAAACGTACATCTTCGATGGCATTTACCAGACGGGTGAAACCATTGAGCCGGGCGGCAGCCGCACCGGTGGTATCAGGGTGAAAGACCTTAATAAAGACGGGGCTATCACTGCTGATGATCAGCAGATCATCGGCAACGCCAATCCGTCTTTCATATACGGCTTCTCTACCAACCTGAGCTACAGGCGTTTTGATTTCAGCGCTTTCTTCTCCGGCTCCCTGGGCAATAAGGTGTATAACCTGATCAGGTATACTTTTGAGAATCCGCTGGGCTCGCGCAATGTATATAAGGCACTGGTGGATCGCTGGTCGCCCACCAATCCCAGTAATGAATATGTGAGCGGTTTCCAGGGTGGCCGCCTGCCGTTGACAGACCGTTTCATGGAAGACGGCTCTTACCTGCGCTGTAAGAACATCACACTGGGTTATACTTTCCCGGCCATGAAATGGATCTCTTCTATCCGCGTGTATGGCAGTGCCAACAATCTTTTCACGGTATCCAATTACAGCGGATTTGACCCGGAAGTGAACTCCTTTGGCAATTCTAATACGGTGCTGGGGGTAGACAATCTGGTGTATCCTATTGCCAGGTCCTTTTTGCTGGGCCTGCAGGTATCTTTTTAAGCATATATCAACTAACTAAAATATTGATCCATGCCAGTCAACATCATTAAAAAGTTTGCAGCTGCCATCTGCCTGCTGGCAACATCGCTGTTATCCTGCAAACTGGATGAAACACCTTATTCCAATATTTACACGGAGACTTTCTATAAAACACAGCAAGATGCAGAAGCCGCGCTGGCGGCTGTTTATACGGCCCTGGCAGATATGTACAACGGGCCTTCTCCGCTGCTCATAGCAGACCTCAGTGCAGACCAGGTATACCCGCGACCCGTGGTGGGCAGGGATACCTATACGCTTTTCAGTTATGACCAGGACTATACCGCTGTGAGAAGTTACAGCCGCACCATGGAATCGCCGGTCGATCTCTGGAATAACTGCTACAAAGGTATTGAAGCAGCTAACTGGGTATTGGAAAAAGTACCCGGTACCAAGATGGATGCAGAACGGAAGAAACAGATCATTGCCGAGGCGCAATACATGCGCGCATGGTTTCACTGGATGCTGTCAAAGAACTTCCGCGATGTCGTAGTACGTACCCACCCCAGCAAAGTATTGGAAGATGCTTATGAGCCCAAGACGGAGCGTAACGGTGTATACCAGCAGATCTATAAAGACCTGGACAGCGCCATAGCCGGCTTGCCTGACTATTCAGCTGCCTGGCCCAAAGGCCGCCCTTCAAAACAGGTAGCACAGGCCCTGTATGCTAAAGCCGCCTTGTATAATGAGAATTGGGACATCGCCCTGCAGAAGGCCAACGAGGTGCTGAACAGCGGGAAATACCAGCTGATGCCAGATGTGCTGGACGTATACAACGTTGCTAAGGAAGATGTGGCACGGCAGGAGAATATGTGGGCTTTTGAGGCAGAATCTTCGCTGCCCTCCCGCGCTTCGCAGATCATGGCCCTGTATGGCCCACCCAACAGTAATGGTCCCGCCTATGGTAAATCTTCATTCGGTTCCATGTTCGCTTACCAGTCTTTCTTTGATTCCTTCGATCCGGCAGACAAACGGCGGCAGCTGCTGGATACGTTTTACATGGATCGCCAGGGTAAAGTGGTGAACCAGGCTAATATTACGCCGGTTACAAAACAGGGCGTGCTGGTAAAGAAATACATGGATCCAAATTCCATTGTAGGCGCCCACGCGGTAAATATTCCATTGATACGGCTGGCAGATGTGTATCTTATAGCGGCAGAAGCTGCAGCGCGACAGGCAGGACCTGATGCACTGGCATATAACAACATCAACACCGTTCGTGCAAGGGCGGGCTTGCCTGCATTGTCGGGCCTCAGTAAAGAGGCTTTCATCAGCGCAGTGCTGCAAGAACGCAGCTGGGAATTGTTTGCAGAGGGAGACCGCTGGTATGATCTTACCCGTACCAACACTTTTATGCAGGTAATACCGCAGGCCGTGAATGATGTGTTCCCAACGCGCAACCCGCAGCCCAAACATCGCTATTTTCCCATACCGTTAAGCGAAATAAACGCTAATCAGAAACTGGAACAGAATCCTGACTGGAAATAAACAGATCATGTCCATAATGAAATATAAACAGCTATACGGCATTTTAAGCGCCTGCCTGTTATTAACGGCCAGCGGCTATGCACAGCAAAAGCTGACCCTGCGTAATGACCAGCTGGAGCTGGAATGGAAGAAAGGTCCTAATGGCTATCAGCTGGTGAAAGCGGGAGCTAACCAAACCGCATTACCACAACCTTCAGGCGAATATACCGTGCTGTATAGCGCCGGTAAACCTGATACGGCTGCTTTACGCAGGGAGGTAGATAGCCGTGCCGCCAGCTTCCCGGAGCCCATCTACAAATACCTCATTAAAAGGTGGAGCGAGAACCTGGCGCCGGTGCCTATGAACACCGCAGGCAAGGCTATCCATTTTTACCCGGCAGTAGCCAGGCAACGCAATGCATCCGGCATTGCATTCACCTATGCATCAGATACATTGCAGCTCAGCGCCAGCTGGCAGCTCGATCCTGCCTTTCCGCAGGATATCACTGTAACGCTTACACTGAAAGCAAAGAAAGCGGGTTACTACGCCATCGCCACTCCTTCGCTGGCAGTGCTGCCGGAAGCTGAACTGGACTGGGGCATGATCCCCGGCTATTTCCAGGGCAGAAAACTGGCAACAGACCTGGTAAACAGCTATGCCTACGGTCAGGGTATTCCCAACCGTCCGATCATTGTAAGAGAACGTACCGCAAGTACACTCTGTCCGCTGCTGCGCAGCCGTAAGGGACTTACCCTGGCGGTCATTCCTGATCCCGGAACAGGCCGTGATCCCTGGGAACAGGATCACAACACGCATGCCGACTGGCAGCTGGGTCTTTCACTGATGAACAGGAAAGGCGGCCTTATGCCTACTGCTTATCACCCGGTATTGGGTGAAAGGGATTCCTATATGAAGGAAGGGGAAGAGCGGACCTTCAGCTTCCGTTATTCCCTGCAGGCGGCAGACTGGTACACTGTATACAAACATGCCATCTATGATATATATCGTTTCAGGGATTTTCTTGCACTGAAACAAACGCATCAGTCACTCACAGACCGCGTGATGGAGATGCTGCACTACGTTAAGGCAGACAGCACTTCCCGCTGGCGTACCTTCTCCTATAAAGGGCTCGAAATGGGTGCGCAGGATTATTTGGGCGGCGTAGTAGGATCTGACAAAGACGCCATGAAGAATTCCGATTATGGCGCCATGTGGATGTTGGCCAGCATCACCGGCGATACTTTGCTGGAACATCGCCGCCTGCCCTACGTGCTTAATTTCAAGCTGGCGCAGCAACAGGAGGAACCAGGCTTCTTCCAGGGCGCTGTTACCGGGCAATACTACCTCTGGAAAGGGAAACGCTTTACTGAAGAATGGGGCCCCTATGTGGAGCCGATCGCGCTCACCTATTACGCGCTGATAGACATGGGCAATGTGCTGCTGTATGAGCCGGATAATCAATCCCTGCGCGAGCGTTTACGCATGGGCGCTGATAAGCTGATGGAGTGGCAGCATCCGGACGGTCACTGGGAAGTAGCTTATGACCACAAGAGTTCAAAACCCATGTTTGAAGACCTGGAAGATCTGCGTCCTACCTTTTACGGACTGGTAGTGGCTTACCGCATCTTAGGCGATAAAAAGTACCTGGAAGCAGCCCGTAAAGGCGCAGATTGGTTCATGGAGGAAGCCACTGCCAGGGGGTATTTCCTGGGCGTATGCGGTGATGCAAGGTTTGTAGCTGATTTTGCTACCGGTCAAAGCGTGCAGGCTTTGCTGGACCTGTATGATTTAACGGGAGAAGAGCAGTACCGCACCGCAGCCATTACCACTGCACGTATTTATACCGCCTCTGTTTATACGCATCCTATCCCTTCCCGCAGGCAGAAAACGGTGAAGGGTGAAAACAGGCAGGATTGGGAGATCAGCCAGGTAGGGCTCAGTTTTGAGCACGGCGGCAGCCTCGGTTCTGCCACTATGCACGGCCCTATTTTACTGGCCAGCCATGCAGGTATGTTTGTACGCCTTTTTAAACTCACACAGGACTCCCTGTTCCTGGATATGGCGCGGGCAGCTGCATGGGGCCGCGATGCTTTTGTGCACCAGTCTACCGGTGTGGCCTCTTACTACTGGAATGCCATGAACGCGGGCGCAGGGCCTTATCCGCACCACGCCTGGTGGCAGATAGGATGGATCACTGATTACCTGCTGTCTGAAGCTGATCTGCGCAGCAAGGGTAAAATCAGTTTTCCCCGTGGTTTCATCACGCCCAAAGTAGGCCCGCATCAATGTTATGGCTTTGCCTCCGGCAAGATCTTCGGGCGCATGGCAAAACTGTATATGCCCGATAGCATGCTGCAGGTAAGCGATCCGCAGGTAGACTATATCAGCATTGCGGATGATTTTACCAGACAGCTATACGTAGTCCTGCTGAACAATGACGATGAATCCCGCCAGGCAGTAGTGCGTCTCAATACCCGTAAAGTAATGCCCGGAGAACAGGTGCGTGTTACCAGGAGCATTATCAAAGATGAATCTGGAAAGCAGGAAGGATATGATCTGCCCTCCGGCAATACACAGTCTGTAAGCATACCGGCCTACGGACTAAGAGTACTGGCTATTGACTACGCGCGGGTAGATACGCAGTATGTTGCCCGTCAGCATTGGGTATGCGTGAATCAGTCGGGGTATAATATCAACGCACCTAAGCGGTTCACCGTGCCTACTGCGGGTGATGAACAGCTTCGTTTCTGGATCACGGAGAAAGACCACGCAAAGAAATTGTACGAAGGTGTGGTGGATCATGGTACGGGAGATTTTACAACGTTTCGCCCTGCCAGGGGAGGTACCTATGAGATCCATGTGGCCGACAGCAAACTGCCTGGGGCAACATCATTCCCTTTTGAAATAGGACCTTTCGCCATTGAGAAAGCGGCTTTACAACCCGCTGTTGCGTTCATGAATGATGCGCGCAGCATTGTAGGTACGCACCATTCTGCCTATGGAGGATCTCCCTGGCGCGACGGCACCTACTATTCTTACGAGATCCCCTCCCTGGTGCTCATGTATCTTTCCAATCCGCTGAAGTATGAAGAGATGCCGTCCACCATTGACTATGCCGCCATGAAACGTATGGTGCTGGATACAGGCTTTCACCTGGTAAACGCCCGCAATGATGAAACCGCGCTGGCTACCGCCCGCCGCTATTTCAAGGAAATACCGCCCCTAACGGGAACGAACATACCAGATCTGGTGTGGAATATTCACTGGGGACTGGGATATTACCTGCTGAATCCAAAGACAGCCGATCCCAGCGATGTGAAAATGCCACCGCAGCTGCATCCGCAAACCTTGTCACAGTTCGCCTACTTCCTGTATGCTTATCCTTACCTGCAGAAATGGTTTCCCCAAAGCCTGTACAAACAGGCGTTGAAGTTCACCTTGTCGCACTGGAAGGAAGCCGGCCTGCTGGACCTGCGTCGTGAGATCGGCAACTCCAAAGGCCGTTATGCTCCCGGCTTTTCCGTATTGCCTAACCTCCTGCTCTATGAAGTGTGCAAACGTGAAGGGATCGCTCAGCCGGATGCATATCTGCAGGCCGCAAAACAGCAGGCCCGCTGGATCATTGACTCCCTTAACCTGCAGGATCCGCTGGTTACAAAAGGGCAGCGCATGAGCGAACATGTACTGATGACAGGCCTTGCCTTCTACTGGCTGCACTATCGCGATAATGCACCGGAAGGCTTGCAGCAGAAGATCAATGAATGGGCGGACGTTGTCATCAAACGTTCCGATAACATGTGGGATTTCAGGCGCTACGATCTTGACAGCAACTGGACAGTGCCCGGTTATAACGAAGTTGGTAATGTAGCAGGTTTCCCCGCATCTGCTTTGCAGGCGGCAGCCGTGGTAACAGATACCGCAGTGAAACAGCGCCTGCTGCAGATCGCCTTTGCACATTTTGATAATCTGTACGGGCGTAACCCGCTGAATGCTCACGCAGCCCATCACCCGGAGAAAGGCTTTACCGGAGTGGAACGCGCTTTCCCGAAAGGATTTCCGGATGATATATGCGCCCGGTTGGAACTGGTGCGCGGCACCCTGAACTGTTTGCCGGGAACAGAAATGTATCCCTTCAACCCTTCGGGCAGCTACCGTCACCTCGAAGGATGGGTGAACCACAACACAGCCTGGAACGTAAGCCTGGCCATGCTGAACTGGTTTGATAACCAGCCGTTGCAGGCGAAGCTTCAGAAACGTTCCCTGCAGGTACGCTGGCAGGCGCCCGTGAATTACAATGCCACAGTAAAAGACAGTTTGCCGGTTAACGTGTATGTGAATGGTAAGCTGGCGGGAACGGTGGCATTAAGCGAAGAAAACAATAACAGCCTGGTGTTCAGCGGCAGCATACCCCTGAAAGATGATACGTTGTTAATCAACAGCAAGCCTGTGATGGTGAAGAAAGGAGACGCTATCACATTGGCATACGGTTATGGAATACTGAAGAAAGAAAAGGTAGTACGCTTTTAAAAGCGCACTCACTTTTTTTAAAACGTTGCAATGCCTTAAGAGCCCGCTTACTGTTAGCAGGCCCGATTCTCAGACCCGGTAGCCCCTCAGGAAGGCGGCTACTTCCATTTTCTTTTTGCCTTCCAGTTGTATTTCCTGCAATACCAGGTAGCCATCCGGCGCTGCAATTTTCAGGTAGGTCTTCTGATCCGTAACAGGCTGACCGGGCGGTACAGCCGGTGTTGTATATTCTTTTGTGGCCTTAAATATCTTCAGTTGTTTATCCTGTAAAGTAGTCCACGCAGTAGGATAGGGGCTGAGTCCCCTTACCAGGTTATAGATCTTCTCCAGCGGCTGTTCCCACTGTATGCGGCAGTCTTCTTTAAATATCTTGGGCGCATGTTTGATCCGGGTGGGGTCCAGCTCGGGCTGTGGTTTTTCTTCGGCAGTGCCTGCGGCCAGTGCATTCACTGTCTTCAACAATACCTGCGCACCTGTTTGCATGAGGTCATCATGCAGCTCACCGGCCGTTTCATCTTCACGTATGTTTACCTGCGCATTGTAGAGGATATTGCCGGTATCAATAGCATGCTGCAGCTTGAAGGTGGTGACTCCGCTTACTTTTTCACCATTGATAATAGCCCAGTTAATAGGGGCTGCACCGCGATAATCCGGCAGCAGCGATGCATGTACATTGATGGTGCCTAATGGTGGCATATTCCACACTACTTCCGGCAGCATACGGAAGGCCACCACTACCTGCAGGTCTGCTTTCAGCGCCCGCAGCTCTTCCAGGAAGTCCGGGTTTTTCAGCTTCTCAGGCTGCAGCACCGTGAGCCCTTTAGATACGGCATACTTTTTTACTGCACTTTCCTGCAGCTGTAATCCACGCCCCGCAGGCTTATCCGGAGCCGTGATCACCCCCACCACATCATAACCATTCTCTACAAGTATATCCAGTGAAGCAACCGCAAAATCAGGCGTTCCCATGAACACAATACGCATCAGCAATAAAAATTAAGCATTAATAATTAACAATTAATAATGAACACTACCTTCAAACCACCACCATCAGAACACAAATGTATTTATTAAGATACTTCTTTTACAAGCATTATTAATTCTTCATTATTAATTATTGAGCGGCCGGGTACAATAAATATTTTGCCCTGATTTTTTTAAAGCCGCTCAACGCCGGCTCCCAGCTTTGTCTTATTTCCTGTTCGCTTTTGCCATCCTTTATCTGCTGCATCAGCGTGCTGTTGCCCGCCAGTTTATTAAAGAAGGGCGTAAAGAATTTGTCTTTCTGCGGGTACAGCTGGTAGGCTTGTATGATCCATTTCAGCTGCAGCTGATAGCCGGTTTGCTGTAGTACGCTTTGGGCATCGCCTGAAAGGTCAAAACCATAACATGGCTGATTTTTCAGGGGCGGCTCTTTGGCGCCGGGCATGCTGCGGGGCGTGAAGGTATACAGGTCTTTTGGGAAAAGCGGGCTGCCAAATACCTGGAAAGGTTTATCTGTACCACGGCCCAGGCTCAGCAATGTACCTTCAAACAAACAGGTGGAAGGATACAGGTAGATAGAAGCCATATTGGGCAGGTTAGGCGAAGGCTTTACCGGCAGCTCGTAAAAAGTATGATGATTGTACCGGAGGCAGGGTATTACGGTTAATTTGCATTGCAGTCCGTTCTTCAGCCATTTTTCACCATTCAGCATCCGCGCATATTCGCCTACGGTCATGCCATGTACCAGCGGTATGGGCTGCATTCCTACAAAAGAACGGAAGGCCGTATCCAGTACGGGGCCGTCTACATAATGCCCGTTGGGATTAGGACGGTCCAGTACGATCAGTGGTATACTGTTCTCCGCGGCAGACTCCATCAGTTCCTGCAGGGAGGAGATGTAGGTATAAAAACGGGCGCCTACATCCTGTATATCATAGATCAGTATATCTACATCACGGAGGTCTGCAGCGTTTGCTTTACGGTGTTTACCATAAAGGGAAACAATAGGAAGGCCCGTGCGCTGATCTACGCTGTTATCAACTTTTTCGCCCGCATCGGCATCACCGCGGAAGCCATGTTCCGGGCTGAATATTTTCTGTATCCTGACCTGCAGTTTCAGCAGCGAATCTACCAGGTGCGTGTTGCCAATGGTGGCCGTCTGGTTCACCAGCAGTGCCACTCTTTTATTTTTAAGCAGGTGTAGGTATTCGGCGGTTCTGGCCGCTCCGGTGATCACAGGCGCCTGTGCGTAAACAAGTTGTAAAGCGAGCAAAAACATGCTCAGCAGTTGAATAAACCGATACATAGCTGTAAAAATACGGATTGCTGAGTTTGTGCGCCTTGATCTTTTTTCCTTACTTTGCAGTAGACATCTAATGTTAACAATTAACAATTTTTCTTATGCAAACAGTTAAAAACGGGGATACAGTACGTGTGCATTATCACGGCCGTTTGACGAACGGGAATACTTTCGACTCCTCTGAAGGCAGAGAGCCGCTTGAATTCCAGGTAGGTGCCGGTATGGTGATAAAGGGTTTTGATAATGGCGTGCTGGATATGCAGGTGGGTGATAAAAAGACGGTGCAGATCCCTGTGGATCAGGCATATGGCCCCAAGAATGAAGAGCTGATTATGGACTTTCCTAAAGCGAATATCCCGGCTGATCTGAACCCTGAAGTGGGTATGGATCTCCAGATGAGCAATGCCCAGGGCCAGGTGTTTCCTGTAAAGGTAGCAGCTGTTGGCACCGAGTTTATCACGCTGGACGCAAACCATCCGCTTGCCGGCGAGGAACTCGTATTTGATATCGAACTGGTTGAGATCAAGTAATTAATAATTAATTAATAGTTAATAATCCCAATACAAGCGTCCGGCGAGACAGCAATGTCAGGCAAGACCCAAGTATTGGGATTGTTAATTATTAATTCCTCCTATCTTTTCTTTCTGCCTTCCTCTCCGCAATTCTTAATTATTTATTACGCCCAATCTGGTTGTCCTCCTCGTCCGGTGGAAGCACAATCGCCGTGGGCCGCTTCTGGTCGTCAATTGCTACAAAAGCAAAGGTACCTTCAATGGCTTTTTCACGATGGTTGGAATACATCTGCTCCACATATACTGCAACCTTCACCTTTAAGCTGGTTGTTCCCACCTGTGTTACTTCTCCTATCAGCTCTATGATAGTACCATGGGGAATAGGCTTCTTAAAATCTATCCGGTCGCTGGATACCGTGACCACACGCATACGGCTGAAGCGCGTTGCGGTGATAAAGGCCACTTCATCCATCAGCTGCATGGCAGTACCGCCAAACATCGTATCGTAATGATTAACGGTATTGGGAAATACCGCTTTATAAATGCGGGTAACTGAGCGGGCAATCTGTTTTTCGTAACTCATAATGTTTATCGCTTTCCGAACAAAGAAAATAGCTGCTGCAGGCGCTGCTTGAATTTATCCTGCCTGTAAACGGATTTCATTTGCAGCAGGCAGTCTGCACAAAGACAACCGCTGTAGTGTTCACTGACATACTGACGTTCATCCTCCGAAAGGTTTACAGCCTGGCACTGGCATTGCAGCACGTTGCCTGCACGGCATTCAAAAACGGTATTGCAACGCGGACAGTGCACTGTTTCATGAGAAGGCATGTTAATAACGTTTAGCAGTTTGCAATGGGCATTTAGTCCTGGCAGTATCACGAAGTTAAGGAAAAGGGAGTCAGGATACGGTCGTATTCACTGCGGCGCGCAGCCGTTGGGCAGCGGCCACCATGTTGCGCAGCGCCTGTTCAGTTTCCGGCCACTTGCGGGTTTTAAGGCCGCAATCCGGGTTCACCCAGATATTGCGCGCAGGTAGCAACTGCACTGCTTTTTCAAGCAGGGCCGTCATTTCTTCAACAGCGGGCACCCGCGGTGAGTGAATATCATACACACCCGGGCCCGTTTCATTGGGATAACGGAAAGCGGCAAACGCTTCCAGCAGCTCCATCTGTGAGCGGGAGGTTTCAATGGTGATCACATCTGCATCCATGGCGGCAATACTGTCAATGATATCATTGAACTCGGCATAGCACATATGCGTATGTATCTGTGTTTCGTCTTTTACACAACTTACGGACACGCGGAAAGCCCTTACGGCCCAGTCCAGGTACGCCCGCCATTGCGCCTTGCGCAAAGGCAGTCCTTCACGTACCGCCGGCTCATCTACCTGTATCACTTTAATACCAGCCTTTTCCAGGTCTTTTACCTCATCGCGGATAGCGAGCGCTATCTGCAAAGCCGTAGCTGCACGCGGCTGATCATCCCGTACAAAAGACCACTGCAGGATGGTAACCGGACCGGTGAGCATGCCTTTCATGGGTTTGCGGGTAAGCGATTGTGCATAGCTGCTCCATTGTACGGTCATCGGCTGGCTGCGCTGTACATCGCCATAGATCACCGGTGGCTTTACACAGCGGGAACCATAGCTCTGTACCCAGCCGTTTTGCGTGAACACAAATCCTTCCAGCTGTTCGCCAAAGTATTCCACCATATCATTGCGCTCAAACTCGCCATGCACCAGTACATCCAATCCAAGACCCTCCTGCCATTTCACAGCCGCTGCAATGGCCTGGCGGATGGCAGTGTCATACTCATCTTTGCTGATGATGCCTTTCTTCAGGTCAGCCCGCAGCTTCCTGATCTCTTCTGTCTGGGGGAAAGAGCCGATAGTGGTGGTAGGGAAGAGGGGCAGCTGCAACAGGGCTTCCTGCGCCTGTTGCCGGATGGGGAATGGATGAAGGCGGCTGGCGTCGGTTTCGGTCAGTGCTTTTACCCTGGCCTTTACAGCGGGTTTATGCACGATAGCGGCAGTACTTTTTTCGTGCAGGCATGCATGGTTGGTCTCCAGCAGGGTGGTATTGCCTGCCACGATCTCCTTCAGTTCGATCAGCTCCTGCACTTTCTGCCGGGCAAAGGCCATCCAGCTTTTGATCTGCGGTGTAAGTACCTGCTCATCTGTTTCCAGGGTAAGGTCATAGGGTGCGTGCAGCAGTGAACAGGAAGTCGCCAATATCACCCGTTCTGCCCCGATAGCATCTACAGCCTTTTGTATCAGTTGCAATGAGGTGCCATAATTATTCTTCCAGATGTTGCGGCCATCTATCACGCCGAGCGACAGCTGCATGTGCTTCGGAAAGTTGGCCAGTACGGCATCCAGTTGTTCAGGCGCCCTTACCAGGTCAATATGCAGGGCTTGTACCGGAAGTTCCAGCGTTAAATGGATGTTTTCCTGCAGGCCGCCGAAATAGGTGGCCAGCAGCAGCTGCAGCTGGGGTACGGCGGCATGGATCTTCGTGTAGGCATATTGGTAAAGCCGCAGTTGTTCAGGGGTACGGTCCAGCACCAGGCAGGGCTCATCCAGCTGTACCCAGGTGGCGCCGGCCTGTTGCAGATTTTGCAGCAGTTGTATATATACGGGCAACAGCTGGTTCACCAGTTCGGCCAGGTGCAGGTTTTCTTCCTTGATCTTGCCCAGCAGCAGGAAGCTGATAGGCCCTAACAGCACGGGTTTGGTAGGAATGCCCAGCGTAAGGGCTTCCTTAAATTCTTCGGTGCATTTATCATGTAATACCCTGAACTGCTGGCTGCCGTCAAATTCAGGCACCAGGTAATGGTAATTGGTATCGAACCATTTGGTCATTTCCATGGCGGTAATATCCAGTCCGTTCTTCTGGTAACCGCGGGCCATGGCAAAATACAGTTCAGGACTGGCGGCGGTGGCCAGTTTTTCTTTCAGCGCCTGGAAACGTGCGGGAATAACGCCGGTCATCAGGCACATATCCAGTACCTGGTCATACAACGAGAAATCATTGGAAGGGATCAGGTCAATACCCGCCTGCTGCAGGGTTTCCCAGTGCTGGCGGCGCAACTGCCTGGCGGTAAGCTGTAATTTCTCCAGCGACATTTTGCCTGCCCAATAAGCTTCACAGGCTTTCTTCAGTTCACGGTGGCTACCAATACGCGGGTAACCAAGAACATTGGTTTGCATACTTGCAATGTTTTAAAAGTGAAAAATGTAGCGCGGGAAAGGGGAAAACTTTCAAACGTTTAATGTTCCTTTTCCGCGAAGGCATACATCAATTTGTTCACGGCAAGTCTCCTGGCTTGTAACAGTTAAGGCCGTCCTTCTCACCCCGGTATTACCGGGACAATGGACATCCGATGGGCCTTAACCTTTGCAAAGGTTACTTACAGTTGCGCGTCAGCCCGTGATTTGCACACGGTTCCTTTTTAATCCCTTGTGGCTGCCGGGCGGCAGCGGCAAGGAAACCGCAAACAGTCTTGATTGGTTTAAGAACCGTAACAAAGATAAGCAAGTTTCAATGTCTGCACGCTTTGATTGACGTATTTTTTCTATGCAAACCTAAAATGATAGAAGGAATAAATAGCCAGACTGAAATTATTTGGAATTTTATATCATAAATCTTTCATAAATAGGAATCATATTCTATTTTTATATCCACAGGTACGGCAAAAAAGAAAATCTTACGTTTGCAGATGTTTTCAAATTATCAATATACTGTCACTGAACGCTTTCTGCGTTACGCTCAGATCGATACACAATCTGATCCGCTGAGTGATACCTTTCCATCCACCGCCAGGCAGAAAAACCTGGGCCGCCTCCTGGTACAGGAATTGCAGGCCATAGGCGTCACAGATGCGGAGCTGGATGAACATGGATATGTATATGCCACCATCCCGGCCAATACAGATAAGCCGGTACCGGTGATCTGTCTCTGCGCACACATGGATACTTCGAGTGATTGCAGTGGCGCCAACGTGAAGCCCATCATTCACACTAAATATGATGGTAGTGATATCGTACTGCCGGATGATCCTTCGCAGGTGATACGTGCGGCAGATCATCCCTACCTGCAGGGAAAGATCGGGGACGATATCATCACCGCCAGCGGTACCACCCTCCTGGGCGCTGATAATAAAGCAGGAGTAGCAGCCATTATGGACGCTGCCCATTTCCTGATCAGGCATCCCGGTATCAGGCATGGCGCCATCCGCATCCTGTTCACACCCGATGAGGAAGTAGGCCGCGGTGTGGAAAAGCTGGATATGCAGAAACTGGGTGCACAATACGGCTATACGCTGGATGGGGGAGAACTGGGCTCGCTGGAAGATGAGACCTTCTCTGCAGATGCAGCCAGGATCACTATCCAGGGTGTAGGCATCCACCCGGGTACCGCCAAAGGCAAGCTGGTGAGCGCCATCAAGATAGCTGCGGAGATAGTGGCCGCCCTGCCTGCAGACCACCTCTCGCCCGAAACCACCGAAGGACGCGAAGGTTTCGTTCACCCGGTACGTATACAGGGAACCGTGGAAAGCGCGGAGATCGATTTTATTATCCGTGATTTTGTTACCGCGCAACTGGAAGCGCATGAGCAGCTGCTGCGCAATATCATGGAAACAGTGCTGCAACGCCACCCGCAGGCCAGCGCCACCATGGAGGTAACACCGCAGTACCGCAACATGAAAGAGATCCTGGATCAGCACCCACAGGTATGCGCCTATGCAGCGGAAGCCATCCGCCGCGCCGGCGTGGAACCGCTGAAAATGATCATCCGGGGCGGTACAGACGGCTCCCGCCTGTCTTTTATGGGCCTTCCCTGCCCCAATATTTTTACCGGCGAAATGGCCCTGCACAGCAAACATGAATATGTGAGCATACAGGACATGCAGAAGGCAGTGCAGACAATTGTGCACCTGGTACAGGTATGGGAGGAGAAAAGCCGCTAGCCGCTGGCTGTTAGCTTTTAGCGGGCGATAAAATAACTAATCACAAACGAGGAGTGGTTGTCACTATAATAAATATTAGTTCGTTTCCGTTTTTACAGTAACTTATTGTACCTTAATTTAATACTTTTGCAAGGTTTAAAAATTCAGACATGCTAATCGGACTTGTTACATTACTGCAGGATTCCTTGTTATTACCAAAGGCGGATACAGTGACTGCCGGTATAAATGCTGCTGGCGCTGCGGCTGATCAGCACATCAACCTGCTGGACCTGTTGATGAAAGGCGGTGTGTTAATGATTCCCCTCGGCATTCTTTCCGTGATCGCCGTGTTCGTGTTTGTAGAGCGCTATCTTACCATAGCAAAAGCAGCTAAGCTGCCGGATAATTTCATGCCGATGATACGCGACTATATTACCATCGGTAACATCGCCGCTGCCCGCTCCATCGCCAAGAATACCGACAATCCCGCCGCCCGCATGATCGATAAGGGCATTCAACGTATAGGCAAGCCGATCGAGAATATAGAAAAGTCTATGGAAAACGTAGGCAAGCTGGAAATATACAAGATGGAAAAGAATCTCACTATTCTTTCCATCATCGCAGGTATAGCGCCCATGTTCGGGTTCCTCGGCACCATCGCAGGTATGATCCAGACCTTCTTCAACATCTCCATTACTTCCGATATCACCCTCGGCACCATTGCCGGCGGTATCTATGTAAAAATGATCACCTCCGCCAGTGGTCTTATTATCGGCATCGTGGCCTATATCGGCTACAGCTTCCTGAATGCGCAGATAGATAAGGTGATCAATAGAATGGAAGGATCTTCCGCAGAGTTTATCGATATTTTACAGGAGCCTACTAAATAGAGCATCTCATGAATTTGCGCAACAGAAGAGGCAAACGCCAGGTAGAGCTGCATAACTCAGCATTGAATGACATTTTGTTCATTCTGCTGCTGTTCTTCCTTATCGTGTCCACCCTGGCCAATCCGAATGTAATAAAGCTGGCCCTGCCCAAAGCAAAGAGCAATACCAAGGCTAAACAAACCGTGGTGGTAAGCATCAATGATAAACGGGAATTCTTTGTCGGCACCAATAAAGTGCCCTTTGAAAATCTGAAAGAGAAACTGGTGCCTTCTATAAAAAGCGAAAATGTAGATCCTACCATTGTGATCAACGCCGAAAAATCAGTACCTGTAGAAGATATAGTGCGGGTGATGGAAGTGGCGCGCGAGATAGGGGCAAAAGTGGTATTGGCTACAGCTAATCCGCAGCGGAAATAGTAAGAGTGGAATTTTTTCCACTATGACTCCGCCCTCACCATCCTGTCTTTCCCGAATATATCCTGCTTCAGTATCACATTTTTAAACCCTGCTGTCTCCAGCAGTGCCACCACTTCTTTACCCAGCGCCTCATTGATCTCAAAGTATAATCTCCCTGCAGCACTTAATTTACGTGTAGCCAGTTCCGCTATTACCCGGTAAAACAACAAGGCATCATCATCCGGAACAAACAACGCCAGAGACGGTTCATAAGCCAACACCTGCTGCTGCATCACCGTATGCTCGCTGTGTTTGATATAAGGGGGATTGCTGACGATAATATCAAAAACAGGTAAAGCCCCTGTCGCCTTCTCATCCAGCACATTTACCTCCTCGAAACGTACCTCCAGCTGCTGCTGCGTGGCATTGGCCCTGGCAGTTGCTAAAGCGCCCGTACTTACATCAATGCCCCATACATCGGCTGCCGGCAATTCCTTCTTCAGCGCCAGCGGAATACAACCGCTGCCTGTACCAATATCCAGCAGCTGTATCGCTGCAGCTCCACCACCTGCACGTACATCCTGTACGATCCATTCCACCAGCTCCTCCGTTTCCGGGCGGGGTATCAGCACCTGCGGGTTCACCATCAGTTCCATACCATAGAACCAGGCGGTACCTGTTACATATTGTACCGGCTGCTGTTCCAGCAGGGCTTTCACAGCCTTTTCCAGCTGTGCCTGTTGCGGGGCTTCCAGCGCGCGGTCTTTATAAACAATACGGTCCAGCTTACTGAGCCCGGTAATATGTTCCATCACCAGGTGAGCGATGTTGGCGGCTTCCCGGGTGTCGTACAAAGAAGCAATGGCACGGGTAATATGGGTAAATGCGGATTGTATGTTCATGCAATGATCTGAAAATGATATTTTTGCAAAACTATATAACGTTCTTCGCATGAACAGTATCCAGGATGAACTTTTTATGCAACGCTGCCTGCAGCTGGCGCAGCTGGGTGCAGGGCAGGTGGCGCCCAACCCCATGGTAGGCGCCGTGCTGGTGCACCAGGGCCGCATCATCGGAGAGGGGTATCACCGCCGCTACGGACAGGCGCATGCAGAAGTGGATTGTGTGCAGCGCGTGGCGGCAGCAGATCGTTCGCTGATACCCCGGGCTACCATGTATGTGAGCCTCGAACCCTGTGCGCATTACGGGAAAACGCCTCCCTGTGCAGATATGATCGTGCAGCAGCAGATCCCCCGGGTGGTGATCGGCTGTACCGACAGCTTCTCTGAAGTAAGCGGTAAAGGCATTGAAAAGCTGCAGCAAGCCGGTGTGGAGGTGAGCGTAGGCATGCTGGAAAGAGCCTCCCGTGAGCTGAACCGGCGTTTCTTCACCTTCCATGAAAAGAAACGGCCTTATATTGTGCTCAAATGGGCACAGTGCCCCGCCGGTTTTATGGCTACGCTGAGCGGTGAGCCCGTACGCCTGTCAAACCAGTACAGCGACCGCCTGGTACACCGCTGGCGCAGCGAAGAGATGGCCATCCTGGTAGGTACCAATACCGCTCTTACAGATGATCCGCAGCTGACCACCCGCCACTGGCCCGGTAAAAGTCCACTGCGGCTGGTAATAGACCGCGAGCTGAAAACGCCCCGGCATTATCGCCTCTGGGACAACAGCGTACCCACCTGGTTCTTTACGGAAAAAGAGGAAACCTTTGACGGGCAGACAGCCACCCTGCAGCTTGATTTCAGGGCGCCCCTGCTGCCTCAGCTAATGGAACGCTTATACGAAAAGAACATTACCAGCGTAATGGTAGAAGGCGGCGCATATGTACTGCAACGTTTTATAGAAGCCGGCCTGTGGGACGAGGCCCGGGTGATCAGCGGCACCAGCGCCATCCTGCCGGAAGGACAGAAAGCACCGGTGCTGCCACGCGCATTATTAATAGACGAAACAACCCTGGAAGGGGACAGAATATCATATTACAGGAACATAACATAATGGAAGTCTACTTTACTATTGAAAAAACAGCTACAGCAGAATACAAGGACAGAGGAAGTAAATTCCTGGCGTATGCCTTTCCTGTTAAAACTACAGATGAAGTAAAAGAACGCCTGCAGGAGGTGAAGAAAGAACACCCCAAAGCCACTCACCACTGCCTGGCATACCGCCTGGGCACAGACGGCCTGCAATTCCGCGCCAGTGACGATGGAGAGCCCTCAGGCACGGCTGGCAAACCTATACTGGGACAAATAGACAGCAAACAGCTGACCGATGTGCTGGTGATAGTGGTTCGCTATTTTGGCGGCACCCTCCTCGGAGCGCCGGGCCTTATCAACGCTTATAAAACCGCTACGGCCCTGGTACTGCAGCTGATACCGGCCGTACAAAAGAACGTGGAAATAAAATATTCCCTCTCCTTCGACTATACCATCCTGAACGAAGTGATGACAGTAGTGAAACAACACAACTGTACTGTACTCTCACAGGAACTTCAGCTGTTCTGCAACATGCAGATCGGTATCCCTAAAGCAGGCAGTGAACTTTGCCTGCTGCGCCTGAAAGATATCTATGGCCTGGAGATCAGGGATCTGAAACCGGCTAAATAAATATTCATACACAAGATGATCATTCCACTCCGTATTGGCCGCCGCCAGGGTATTCCCGCGGCGGCTTTCTTTTTATAACCCATAAACAGATTAAGATAGTATAGGACAGTTGCCCTGGAATTTTATTCTAATTTAACCTCATCTTCCATTAACTGGACGTACTCAGAAGGAGCGCCATCTCCTGTATTATCTTAAACTAAAACTTATTCCTCGTTATGCAGAAAAGGTATCACCACTATCATTATCACGATGCATACAGCTAGCTTCTAAGCATAGCTGATATCAACTGATCGTATTGTCTGCGTTTTGCCTCCGTGCTTATACGGAAGGCACGGATACTGCTTTGCATTTATCCATTCCTCATAGCTAAATCCACTCCCGTTATGTACTACAGTATTTCCAAAAAACAATCATGGCGCTGGCCGCCCGTCTTATGTCAACTGCTGCTATTGTTCTGCTGCCTCTCCGCAACAGCACAGCAAAAGAACACGGTGAGCGGACAGGTGACCGATTCCTCCGGCAACCCGCTGCCGGGTGTAACCGTGCAGATAGCCGGTAAATCTCAGGGCACACAAACCAATGCCGGCGGGCAATTCAGCATCGCTGCCATCCAGGGCGATGTACTTTCTTTTCACTTTATCGGCTTTGATGAAAAGCGTGTAACAGTAGGTAGCCAGCCTGTCATCAATGTACAGCTGAGCGCTGCTACTGCCGGGTTGAATGAAGTGGTGGTGATCGGTTACGGTACGCAGCAGAAGAAAGATCTTACCGGCGCTGTGGCCAGTGTAAACGGCAAACAGCTGCAGGATCTGCCGGTAGCAGGTATGGATCAGAAACTCAGCGGACAGATTCCCGGCGTACAGGTAGCCAGCGTAACCGGTACACCCGGTGGCGGCGCTGCCGTCAGGATCAGGGGGTCCGGCTCCATCGGCGCAGGTAGTGATCCTTTGTATGTGGTGGATGGCTTCCCCTTGCCATCCGGTTTTGGACAGCAGGCCAGCCCGCTGAACATCATCAATCCTGATGATATTGAGTCCATCACTGTACTGAAAGATGCTTCTTCTACTGCCATCTACGGCTCCCGCGGTTCTAACGGCGTAGTGGTGGTGACCACTAAACATGGTAAGAGCGGTACACCTAAAGTAAACCTCAATACCAACACCGGCTTCCAGGAAGTACCGCAGAAAGGCCGTCCGCAAATGCTGAACGCACACGAGTTTGCTCAGTTCAGGAAAGATATTATCATAGACGATTTTGCATCGCGCGGACAAACGCCTACTGATGCAGATATACCCGAAGAATTCCGTAACCCGGAACAATACGGCGAAGGCACCAACTGGTATAACACCGTGCTGAGAAAAGCCTTGCAGCATAATACCACACTGAGTGTAAGCGGTGGTTCTGAAAATACGAAGTATAATTTCTCTGCAGGCTATTACACCCAGGAGGGCGTATTGCGTTATACCGGCTATGATCGTTACAGCGTACGTGCCAACGTAGAAAGCCGTATTGGCCGCAAAGTGAAGATTGGGCTCATCGTTGCGCCCACCTACAGCACACAGCAGGTGAATGATTTTGAGAACGGCTTTACAGACGTGCTGACGCGCAGCCTCTGGCTTAGCCCGCTGGTACCCGTGCATGATAACAACGGTCAGCGCACACCTTATATCAGCTCTCCCGGTATGTTCAGCGCCGCTAATCCGCTGAACTCACTGGAGTTCGGCGTTACCAATGTAAAGAGCTTCAGCGGCCTGGGTGGCCTTTATGGAGAGTACGAGATCGTTAACGGCCTGAAGGCGAAGGCCAGCTTCAACGTGAACTACGGTAACGGCTCTACTTTTGTTTTCAACCCTTCCTTCCTGGGAGGAGTGAACAACCCGCCGCCCAGCATTCCCAGCTCATCACAGTCCAAATCCAGCGCTATGAACTGGCTGTCTGAAGTACTGCTGTCTTACGATAAGACATTCGGCAAAGACCATGCGCTGAACGTGGTGCTGGGTTACACCGCGCAAAAGGAAAGAATGGATTACCTGCAGATCGATGCCTCCAATTACCCGGATGATAAGATCCAACCCATCGGCGCTGCCGCTACCATTCCTTCCTACTCGCAGGACGTACAGAAATGGGCAGTGCTGTCTTACCTCGGCAGGATCAACTACGCCCTGAAAGATAAATACCTGTTCACAGTCACCGTACGTTCAGATGGCTCTTCCCGTTTCGGGTATAACAACCGCTACGGTACATTCCCCTCCGGCGCTGTTGCCTGGCGCGCTTCAGAAGAGCCGTTCATGCAGGGCATTACCTGGATGAGCGATCTGAAACTGCGCGCCAGCTATGGTTTATCAGGTAACTATAACATCGGCAACTACACCTATATGTCCAACATCGCGGCGTATAATTACGCCTTCGGCGGACAGATAGCCAACGGTAGAAGCGCTTCTTCCCTGAGCAACTACGACCTCACCTGGGAAGAATCCTCCCAGCTTGACCTGGGTGCGGATCTGGGCCTGTTCAACAACCGCATCAACCTGACGGTAGATTATTACAGGCGCATTACCAAAGGCATGTTGTATAATTCAGAGATACCATTGTCTTCCGGTTATACCAACGTGATCATCAACTCCGGTAAGATCAAAAACCAGGGTCTCGAAATAGGCATCAGCAGCGATAACCTGGACGGCGCCTTTAAATGGACCACCAACGCCAACATTGCGTTTAACCGCAACAAGGTGCTTGCGCTGAATGCCAAGAACGATCCCATCTACAGCGGCCGCAGTGGCGAAGGCTCATTCCAGCATATCACGGAAGTAGGCAAACCGGTAGGCCTCTTCTATGGGTACGTGGTAGAGGGCATTTATAAAGACCAGGATGACCTGAACAGGTCTCCCAAACATGTTACTTCTGTAGTAGGCTCCATCAAATACAAGGATGTTGATGGCAATGGTATCATAGAACCGGTGAACGACTTTGCCATTATCGGTGATCCGAACCCTGATTTTATCTGGGGCCTCACCAACAATTTCAGCTATAAGAATTTTGACCTGGGCCTGGTGCTGGTAGGCGCACAGGGCGGACAGATCATGAAAACCGGCAACCAGTACCTGCTGAACATAGACGGTATCTTTAATGTAGACCGTAAAGTGCTGAACCGCTGGCGCTCTCCGGAGCAGCCGGGCGATGGTATCACACCCACCACCAACGGCGCCAGGGTGATCTATCGCGATGTGAACTCCACCTGGATAGAAAGCGCTTCGTTTATGCGTATCCAGAACATTACGCTGGGCTATAATTTCAAAAGAAAATGGCTGGAACATACGAAGTTCATCAGCGGTGCCAGGATCTATGCAGGCGTGCAGAGCCTGCACACCTTTACACGATACAGCGGCGCTAACCCTGAAGTGAGCCGCAAAACAGTGTCGGGCAATGCCACCAGCACCGCCCTTACACCCGGGGAAGACTTTACGAACTATCCCGTTGCGCGTACGTTCACGCTGGGCCTTAACCTGTCTTTTTAAATGCTAAAACTCCGTTATGAAACGAATCACCATCCATCAATATATCATCGTCCTGGCAGCAACGGCCCTGCTGGGTGTGAGCTGCGGAAAAGACTTCCTGGATCTGAACCCGGAAGCCACCATCAACGGCAACGTTTTCTACAAAAGTGAAGACGAGATCAAACAGGCCGTAAATGCCGCTTATAACGTACTGCAGGACCTGGGCCGTGAAAGCTACTGGATCTTTGGCGAGATGAGATCAGACAACACGGCTTTCCAGTATAACAATGCCGACAGGGGAAGGGAGCAGTGGGAGTTTGTGGATGAATTCCTGGTAGGCGCTACCGCAGAATGTATCAGTAATTTCTGGCGCATCAGCTACATCGGTATCTCCCGCTGTAACGATGTGCTGGCGCATATCGGTGAAGTCAGCATGTCTGATGACGCACGTAACCAGTACACCGGCGAAGTGCAGTTCCTTCGCGCTTTTCACTACTTCAACCTGGTACGCCAGTTTGGTGGAGTGCCGCTGCGGCTGAATGCCGTGCAATCGCCGGACTCCTCTCTTTCAAAGGGACGCGCCAGTGTGGAACAGGTGTACGCCAGGATTATTTCCGACCTCACGGCAGCCGCAGCAACGCTGCCTGCCAGCTATTCCGGCGCTGATGTGGGCCGTGCCACCAAAGGCGCCGCCAGCACGCTGCTGGGTAAGGTATACCTGACACAGAAAAAATATACGGAAGCTCTCACCGAGCTGCGTAAGGTAACCACCATGGGCTATCAGCTGCTGCCCGATTATGCGGATGTATTTGATCCCGGGAAGAAGAACGGACCGGAATCTATTTTCGAGATCCAGTACCTGGGTTCTCAAACAGGATTGTTCAGTACCTTCATGTACACCTTTGCGCCCTATACATCAGGCAGCGCGGTTACAGGAGATACCAAGACTGGTATCAACGGCAGCGGTTCCGGCTGGAACATCCCCACGCAGGACATGATCGCTGCATATGAAACCGGGGATAAACGTAAAGCCGTTTCCATGGCAGATGGCTACACCAGCAATGGCGTGTTTGTGAATATTCCCTGGGTAAAGAAATATAACCACGGCTTTACAGAAGTAGGGCGTACCAATGATAACTTCCCCGTACTGCGTTATGCAGATGTATTGCTGATGATAGCAGAATGCCTGAATGAACAGGGCTTTGTAGCCAATGGTGAAGCTTTTGACCTGCTGAACCAGGTAAGAACACGTGCAGGTCTGCCCGGTAAAACAGCGGCCACCGTAAGCAGCCAGGCGGCTTTCAGAGAAGCAATATTCCACGAAAGGCAGGTGGAACTGGCATTTGAGAATCATCGCTGGTACGACTTGCTGCGTACAGATAATATTATTACATTGATGAACGCCCATGGTGTGAAAGAAAAACAGCAGCATGCTTACATCCCGGCTAATGCTTACCAGCTAACGCAGAACCGGCTGCTGCTGCCCATACCGCAAACAGATATAAATCTTGACGGCCTGGAACAAAACCCGCAGTAAGGCCGGTGAGTATAATTATTCAAACAATGCAATTTAAATACAACAGCATGATAAAACGGATCCTTCTTTTTCTATTGCCGGTAGTGTTGCTCTGGTCCTGTAAACAGGCCGGCGGCGATCTCACACTGGCGAACCTGCGTTGCGAATTCCGCGATGATCCTTTAGGTATTGACGTTAACACTCCCCGGTTAAGCTGGGAGATCGAAAGCAGCGCCAGGGGCGTGGAACAGGCGGCCTACCAGGTAATGGTGGCTTCTTCGGAAGACGCACTGAATAACGACAACGCAGATCTCTGGAACTCCGGTAAAGTGAATGCCGGCGAGTCCATTAATGTAACGTACGCAGGCAAACCGCTCACCAGCGGAACCCGTTGCTACTGGAAAGTGAAAGTGTGGACGGCAGACGGTAAAGCATCTGACTGGAGCCAGCCCGCCAGCTGGAGTATGGGACTGCTGCAGCCGGGCGACTGGCAGGCGAAATGGATCGGACTGGATTCTGCCTTCGCATGGGAAAGACCAAAAGATACTTTTACGCGCATCGCTGCACGCTATCTCCGCAAGGAATTCAATGTAGAAAAGAAGGTGAAGCGCGCTACCGCTTACATCAGCGGTCTTGGCCTCTATGAACTGTACATTAACGGTAAAAAGATAGGCGACCAGGTACTGGCGCCCGGTCCGACGGAATATAACAAACGTGTTTTCTACAACACATTTGACGTAACCAGCGAACTGAAGGAAGGCGCTAACGTATTAGGCACAATCCTGGGTAACGGCCGCTTCTACCAGATGCGCTATTCTGCGCCGGGCTTACCGGGCATCACGCATTACGGCTATCCCAAAATGATCCTGCAGCTCAACCTGGTGTATGACGACGGCAGCACTGCCAGCGTGATCAGCGATGGCAGCTGGAAAGTAACTGCAGCTGGTCCCATCATCGCCAACAATGAATATGATGGTGAAGAGTACGATGCCACCAAAGAGCTGACAGGCTGGAGCCAGACCGGCTACGATGCCGCCAGCTGGCTGCCCGTGCAGCTGGTGCAGCAACCCGCTGAATTGCTGGTTGCCCAGCCCAATAACAACATCAAAGTGATGGATACCGTGAAGGCCATCAGCGTGAAAGAGATCAAACCCGGTATGTTCATCTATGATATGGGACAGAACTTCGTGGGTTGGGTGCGCCTTACCGTAAAAGGTGATAAAGGCGCCAAAGTGAAAATGCGCTTTGCCGAACGCCTGAAAGATGACAGCACACTGTACATGGATAACCTGCGTTCTGCAAAGGTAACGGACATCTATACACTGAAAGGCGAAGGCACTGAAGAGTGGGAGCCCCGCTTTACCTACCACGGCTTTCGCTACGTGGAAGTGACCGGTTATCCCGGCAAACCAGACCTGTCTGCCATTGAAGGCAGGGTAGTGTATGATGAAATGGAAACCACCGGGCAGTTTGAAACCTCCAATGAGGTGATCAACAAAGTGTATAAGAACGCTTACTGGGGCATCCGCGGCAACTACCGTGGTATGCCTACTGATTGTCCGCAGCGCGACGAACGTATGGGATGGCTGGGCGATCGTGCCGTAGGCGCCAGGGGAGAAAGCTTCATCTTCGGCAACCACCAGCTCTATGCCAAATGGCTGCAGGATATTGAGGATGCACAATCCCCCGAAGGCAGCGTACCCGATGTAGCGCCCACCTACTGGAAAATATATTCTGACAACATGACCTGGCCCGCGGCTTACGTGATCATCGCCAACCTGCTGTACGAACAGTATGGAGACGATCAGCCGCTGCGCAAACACTATCCTTCCATGAAGAAATGGATGGCCTACATGAAGGATAAATACATGAAGGATTACATTCTTACCAAGGATACCTATGGCGACTGGTGCATGCCGCCGGAATCACCGGAGCTGATCCACTCCAAGGATCCTGCACGTAAAACAGCCGGCGATTTCCTGGGCACCGCTTTCTATTATCACCTGCTCACCGTGATGGAGCGCTTTGCCACCATCACCGGTAACACGGCAGATGTGGCGGCATACAAGGAGCTGGGAGAAAAAGTGAAAGCAGCGTTCAATAACAGATTCCTGAACCAGCAGGAAGGTTATTACGCTAATAACACGCCTACTGCCAACATCTTCTCACTGGCTTACGGGCTTACGCCTCCTGAGCGCCAGGATACCGTATTCCGTCATGTAGTAGATAAAACGCTGCAGGATTACAAAGGGCACATCAGCACAGGCCTGGTAGGCGCAGAATGGCTGATGCGCGTGCTTACCAAATATGGCCGTGGCGACCTGGCCTATCAGCTGGCGACCAACACCACCTACCCCAGCTGGGGATATATGGCAGAACATGGCGCCACCACCATCTGGGAGCTCTGGAACGGCGATACGGCAGATCCGGCTATGAACTCAGGCAACCACGTTATGCTGCTCGGAGATCTGGTGGTATGGTATTACGAGAACCTGGCAGGTATCAAACCTGATCCATCAGCGCCCGGTTTCAAAAAGATCATCATGAAACCGCTGCCGGTGAAAGATCTGAATAAGGTAACGGCCAGCTATCATTCTGTACACGGCTGGATCCGCAGCGCCTGGGAAAAGCAGGGCGGCAGCTTCGACTGGAAGATCTCCGTACCGGCTAATACCCGTGCCACTGTCTACGTACCCGCCGCATCTGAAGATAAAGTGAAAGAGGGCAATGCCGCTATTTCAGCAGATAAAGGTGTGAAGTTTGTAAAGATGGATGGAGCGTATGCGGTGTATGAAGTAAGTTCCGGTGAGTATCATTTCAGCGCAGGGGAGTAGCGGTGTAGGTAAAAACGGGTCTTCATCCCGGTCATTGAGGAGCTGCGCAGGGCATAGTGCGGAGCGCGACGAAGCAATCTTTTTAACGGCAAACGTATAGCAATAAACGTAATTCCGCCATTTATTAAAAGATTGCTTCGGCCCGGCTCCCCGCTGGAGCCCTTCGGGCCCCGCAATGACGGGAATGAAGGCCCGTTTACACATAATACAGCCACCCGTCTGTCATTTAAACCTTTCACTCACTACCAGCTCCTTACTCCCCTTCGTATACTTATAAAACCCTTCTCCGCTCTTCACACCTAAATACCCGGCCGTTACCATATTCACCAGCAGCGGACAAGGCGCATACTTCGGGTTACCAAAACCATCATGCAGCACCTGCAGAATAGACAAACAAACATCCAGCCCGATGAAATCTGCCAGCTGCAAAGGCCCCATCGGATGCGCCATACCCAGTTTCATCACGGTGTCTATTTCGTTCACGCCTGCTACGCCTTCATACAGAGAGCAGATCGCCTCATTGATCATCGGCATCAGGATGCGGTTGGCAATAAAACCCGGATAGTCGTTCACCACACAAGGTACTTTCTCCAGCTTTTCACTCAGTGTTACAATGGCGCTGGTTACTTCCTTTGCAGTAGCATAACCGTTGATGATCTCTACCAGCTTCATCACCGGTACGGGATTCATGAAATGCATGCCGATCACTTTCTCCGGTCTTTTGGTAGCAGCGGCAATGCGGGTAATGGAGATGGAAGATGTGTTGGTAGCCAGTATCGCATCTGCAGGAGCGTATTGATCCAGTTCTGCAAAAATTTTCAGTTTCAGGGTGATATTTTCGGTAGCGGCTTCCACTACGAGGGATGCATCTTTTACACCTTCAGCCAGTGAAGTAAAGGTGCGGATGTGCTCCAGCGTGTGCGTTTTGATCTCTTCCGTGATAGTGCCTTTGGCCAGCTGCCGTTCCAGGTTCTGCCGGATAGTGGTCAGCGCTTTTTCCAGGGCCGGGGCAGCAACATCTATCAGGTTCACCTGGTACTGATGCTGTGCAAATACGTGTGCGATGCCGTTACCCATGGTACCGGCGCCAATAACTGCAATTTGTTGCATAATGCAAATGAGTTTACGACTTGGAATTTAGATTGATTGGTGTAAAAAATCCCTCAAATAAACGGGAATTATAGCAAATAACCTGAAGCGGGCAAGGCTAGTCCTTATTCTTGAAATCACCCCGTTTCCAGGCCTGTATGAACTGCGCCCAGGCCATCGGGTTGAAGATATTCTGCGGAGCCTGCTGACCTGCGTAGTAGAGCGATTGCGCCTGCCGCTTCATATACATATTGGTGCCTTCACGCCCGTCTATCGGCGTATAGCGGGCCAATGCGCGCATTTTGGCGGCGTCGGTGTTCTTGCGGGCAATCTCGTAAGCGTCGTCGGGTATATCGTCGCTGATAAATGCTTTCTCAAATTCCTCTTTGGAAGGATAGGGTTTGATGATGGTCACCGGCAGATAGGTGGTATCTTCCACCATCAGCTGGATCATGGAGAAATTATTCCCCCTGAGATCCGGCGGAATGTGATACACTTTCTTTTTGAAACCTACAGCAGTAAAAGTAAGGGTATCACCTTTAAAGGCCACAATTGAAAATACGCCCTGGCTGTTGGAAATGGTACCTCTTCCCTGGCCTTTGATCACCACACTCACGGCGGGTATGGCCCGCAGGCTGTCTGCCGTCATGGTAATACCGGAAATCTGAATAAGGCTGTCTTTAAACTGCGTGAACTGAGCTTTCAGCAGGACGGGAGACAATACCAGGAATGTAGCCAACAGTATGTAGGGACGAATCTTTCGCATGCGGTCCTAAGATAAATGAAATTGCCAGAACGATCAAGGACATTGATAGATTGACAAAATTCTATATTTAAACGCCCAAATTAACCACCGATTAGGTTAACTTTGCTTTCTGGAATCAAATTTAACAACATTTTATGATCACAAAAGAGCAGGTTTTACAGGCCTTAAGCCACGTTGAAGAACCGGATCTGGGAAAGGACCTGGTAACGCTGAACATGGTGAAAGACATAGAGATAGACGGCAATAAAGTTAAATTTACCGTGGTGCTGACCACACCCGCCTGCCCCCTGAAGGATATGATCCGCAATGCCTGCGTAAACGCCATCCAGCTGATGGTGAGCAAGGAAGCAGAGGTGCAGGTGAACATGACCGCTAACGTAAATTCCAACCGTAAAGACGGCAAATCCACACTGCCGAAAGTGAAAAATATCATCGTCGTAGCGTCTGGCAAAGGAGGGGTAGGAAAGTCAACCGTAGCCGCCAACCTGGCCCTGGCCCTGGCAGAGGGCGGCGCCAGCGTCGGACTGATGGATGCGGATATTTACGGTCCTTCTGTGCCTATTATGTTCGGCGTACGCGGAGAAAGGCCGATGATGGTGAACATAGACGGCAAAGGCATGATTGCGCCCATGGAAAAATACGGTATCAAGCTCATGTCTATCGGACTGCTGATAGATGAGAAGCAGGCAGTAGTATGGCGCGGCCCTATGGCCAGCAGCGCACTGCGCCAGTTCATCACCGATGTGTACTGGGATGAGCTGGACTACCTCGTGATCGATATGCCGCCCGGCACCGGGGATATTCACCTCACCCTTGTGCAGACCGTACCCGTTACCGGCGCCGTGATAGTGACCACCCCGCAGGATGTGGCGCTGGCCGACGCGAAAAAAGGTATCATGATGTTTGCAGGTCAGCAGGTGAATGTGCCCATTATCGGCCTGGTAGAGAACATGTCTTATTTCACCCCGGCAGAGCTGCCCGATAACAAATACTACATCTTTGGTAAAGACGGTGGCAAACGCCTGGCAGAAGATATGGAAATACCTTTCCTGGGCCAGATTCCCCTGGTACAGAGCATCCGGGAAGGCGGCGACGAAGGCGTTCCTGTAATGGTGGCCGGCGATGAGGTGACTAAAAACGCATTCATCGAATTTGCCGGTAATGCTGCGCGCAGCATCGCTATGCGGAATGCGAACATGGCGCCTACGAAGATCGTGGAAATTGCCCTGTAATTATGCATATCCCCAGATACAACCAGGAAAAGGACTGGCAGCGGATCTCCGCATTCATTAAGGAGAACAGCTTCGGCATACTGGTGAATGTATCCAACGGTGTTCCGCTGGCTACACACATTCCCATTGAGCTGGAAGAAAAGCCCGGCGGCACGGCGGTACTGCGCGGTCATGTGGCCAGGCAGAACCCGCAGTGGGAGGCTTTTACCAGCGGTACTGCGCTGGCTATCTTTACTGATCCGCACGCCTATATCTCCTCTTCCTGGTACGAAAAGGAAAAGATACCTACCTGGAACTACATCGCCGTACATGTATACGGACAGCTGCGCCTGCTTTCCGAAGCAGAGCTGCTGGACTCGTTGTCTAAACTGATGCACCGCTATGAGGCCGCATCAGCCAGGCCGGTGAGCATGAATGATATTCCTGAAAAAGAGCTCCACAATAACCTGAAAGCCATCGTAGGCTTTGAGATGAACATCTCCGATGTACAGGCCCGCTTTAAACTGAGCCAGAACAGGAACGCGCACGACTATGAAAGCGTGATCACCCACCTGAAGGAGCGGGGAGACGAAGGATCACTGAAAATTGCAGCCGAAATGACTAAGCGTAAATCCAAAATCCAGGGTCCGGATTCCAAACATTTGCAGTGAGTCACAATATGATCCAGTGCATTTGTTTGGAATCCGGACCCTGGATTTTGGTATTTCCTTTAACAGCATTGCCCCAAAGGAAATGCGGTTAAAGGGTAAACACTTTACCCCCCACCATCACATTCTGGCTTGCTTCATCAAAAGTAGCTTTCATACCTGTTCTGTATGCTGCTGTTCCCATGATCAATGCAATGGAGTGAGAATAGGCTGCTTCTATCGGTGCATTGGGTTGTTTGCGTGAACGCACACATTCCATCCAGTTACGTACATGTGAATTCGTCAGGGGATCGCCGCCGGTATTGGCGCTGGTCTCCACTTTGCTGCCTTCCAGGCTCAGTGAAGGCAGCAGGTTGGCGTGCATACCCATTTCCTGCGCTTCGCGTTCTCTGAGACCGCCGGTCGGGCTGATCTTGTTATCCGCCATATCGATGGTGCCGCCGTTGGAGAAGTACACTTCTTTGGTGCCACCGGCAGAGTTGTGGAAACGGGAGCTGTACATTACCTGGAAACCGCTTGTGGGATCGTTTTCCGGTCCGTATTCAAATACGGCGGTCAGTGTATCCGGGTTGGCGCGTCCGTCTTTCCATACGTAGATGCCGCCGTTGGCTACTGCAGTGCGGGGGTGTTTCAGTCCGCTGAACCAGTGTACGGTATCTATCTGGTGGGTCATCCACTGGCCGAAGATGCCGCTGGAATAAGGCCAGAAAAGACGGTATTCCAGGTATTTGCGGGGATCCCAGTTGTCTTGCGGACGGCTTGCCAGGAAGCGTTTCCAGTCGGTATCAGATTCACGGATGCTCTTCACCAGGTCGGGGCGGCGCCAGCGTCCGGGCTGGTTCACGTTCCAGGTCATTTCCACCATGGTGATGGGCCCGAATTTTCCTTCCTGTATAAATTTAGCGGCGGCATGATAGCTGGCGCCGCTGCGGCGCTGGGTACCTACCTGGAAGATCTTGCCCGATCCTTTCACGGCTTTCAGCGCGTTACGCGCGTCTTCCATGGTTTCTGCAAAAGGTTTTTCGCAGTACACGTCCATTTTATTGCCTACGGCTTCAATGGTATGAAAAGCGTGCTGGAAATCGGCAGTAGCAATGATCACTGCATCCAGGTCTTTGTTGCGGTACAGCTCATCATTGTTCATACAGGCCTGCACGTTATGCCCGGTCTTCTTTTCCAGGAATGCCTTACCTTCTTCGCGGCGGCGGTTCCAGATATCGGATACGGCAATAAGGTCGAAGTTCAGTTCCTTGTTATTGGCAAAAAAGCAGGGCAGCAAAGCCTGCCGGGCCCTGTCAGAAAAGCCAACCAATCCTACATTTACACGGTCATTGGCGCCCAGGATACGGGCATAACTGCTGGCGGGCATACCCATGGCAGTAAGCGTAATACCGGCGCCACCCATTAATGATTGTTTCAGGAATTCACGACGTGATTTTTTCATATGTCTTTTTTTAGCGTTTAGCGGTTAGCAGCTGGCCGTTGGCTGTTGGCGCTTAGCTAAAAGCTAACGGCCAACAGCTGACAGCTAATTTTTATATGCCTCTTCCAGCTGGCCTTTCAGGTAATCATAAACAGGCTTGCTTTGCGTGGCCACATCATCCCACCTGCATTCTACCATGATACGGCCGCTGAAGCCGATCTTGTGCAGGGCGGCAAAATAAGGGCGGAAATCCTGCCCGGCTACCCCGGGGGCGGCCCTTTTCTCCCTTTCTGCAATGTGACAGTGTACCAGGTTCTTACCTGCCTTTTCAATGGCGGCAGCCGGCTCATTTTCCTTCAGCATATGATAGATGTCGGCGGTCAGCTTGAAATTGGGATGGTGAATGGCGTTCACCACTTCGTTCGCTTCTTCGAGGGTATTGATAAAATTGGTTTCTGTGCTGTTCAGGTTTTCCATGGCGATGATGCGGCCGTAGCGGGCGGCCACCTCGGCCATCTTGCGGCACAATACAATGAACTGAGCTTTCACCTGTGCGTGATCCACGCCTTCGGGTATCTTGCGGGCTTCGCCGCTGCCCAGTACGATCAGCTCAATACCCGCCTGCCTGGCGCGATGCATTACCGTGTCTACATAGCCCAGTACCCGGGCTTCGTCTACCTGCGGCCCAACGATCTTGATGGTGCCCGGAATAAAACCGTTGCAGCTCTGTACACGGCAATGGGTGCGCTGCAGCTCCCCCGCCTGGGAGGCAAACTGCTGTTCATTTACCGTAGGCGCCAGCAACCTGGAAACACCATCTTCAATATATGCATATCCTGCTTTTGCAAACAGGCTGTCGTTCTTATAACTATTACACACACCGATGGAAGGCAACTTTTGTGCATTCGATTGCAGGGTGAGGCATAAAAGGAGGGAAAAAAGAAAGAAACAGTGCTTTTGCATGGGTTGTTTTTTCAGTTAACGTGGAATGAAACAGGGCATGGATCAGTACGTAAACAGTTGTGGATCAGATCATGCGAAGCTTCATTTTGCTCCAGGAATATTAAATAAAGTTTCTGTGGAAAAGTTAATAAGTTAATCGCTAAGATCAAAATTTAAATATTTGAGCGGTTGGGCCACCGGCTTTGCAAAGCGTTAACTAAAAGAATGCAGGAATTTGCCAAAAATAGCTGAACTTTAGATGGTGGTCATGCAGGATTGCCAACAGACAGTAACCATTTGTTGTATTTCGCCAACCCGGTGTACGCTGAGACCCAAGGATAAACGACCGATTATCTATGTTAATATAATTCAATCACTTGCATTGATTAAGTTTTACTTAACTTTGCGCCCCAAATTTAACTGACTATGAACCGACAGGAATTAGTGGGCCTGATCAAGGAAAGGCAATCTTATCTGTGTGTAGGACTGGACACAGACATACACAAGATTCCCAAACACCTGCTTTCTCACGCCGACCCCGTATTTGCATTCAACAAGGCTATTATCGACGCTACAAAAGACCTCTGCGTGGCTTACAAGATCAATACCGCCTTTTATGAATGCATGGGCATCCGTGGCTGGGAAACATTGCAACGCACGGTAGAGTATATTCCTTCCGGTATTTTCACCATCGCCGATGCAAAGAGGGGCGATATCGGCAATACTGCCACCCAGTACGCCAAAACATTCTTCGATACCTATAATTTCGATGCGGTGACCGTGGCGCCGTATATGGGCAAAGACAGCATCACCCCCTTCCTCAACTTCTCAGAGAAATGGGCCATCGTACTTGGACTCACCTCTAACGAAGGCAGCCGGGATTTCCAGCTGCAGCGCATAGGAGAGGAGTACCTCTACGAAAAGGTGATCAAAACCACCATGGAATGGGGTAGTCCTGACCACCTGATGTTCGTGGTTGGCGCTACCCAGACGGCACAGCTGGCAGCCATCCGGCAGCTGGCGCCGGATCATTTCTTCCTTGTGCCGGGCGTGGGCGCCCAGGGCGGGAGCCTGCAGGAGATCTCTTCCCTGGCCATGAATAAAGATTGCGGGTTACTGGTGAACGCCAGCCGCGCCATTATTTACGCCGGAAACGGGGAGGATTTTGCAGCAGACGCCCGCCGGGCGGCCTTGCAGTACCAGCGGGAAATGGCGGGATACCTGGAGGCAGCGGTGAGCCTGTAACTATTTAAATACGTTCCATACGGTATCTTTTACGGGTAAAACAGGGTATTGCTCCGGTGGATCTTCGGCTCTCACCCGGTATTGCTCCCAGGATATAGTACTGATATAGTATAGATAAAGTAGTGATGATGTACCTCTTTAAAGGGGTGCCACATGGATACGATATCTATGCCACATGTATACAATATACCGAAAGTAATACCGGGTGCAACACGGGTTTGGGCCGGAAACCTGTTACTAAACAGGCGGGTTTGAAGAGGTATTACCAGGTTAATAAATAAAAAGACCGGCGCCTGATTTGGCGCCGGTCTTTTTATTGTAACAGTTGAAGGCTAACAGTCAATGGCTGTTAAAGGTCCGGATCTTTGGGCGTATTTGGGTTATTATCCCTTTCAGAGAACGGGTACGGGAAGTAGTTCCGTTTGCGTTCTGTCAGCGGCCTTCCAAAGCGGCGCATGTCTTCCATTTTAAGGCCGGACATATACAGCTCTATACAGCGATGCTGATAAATGGCCGTTAGCTGCGCTTCCTTAGACAGCGGACCGCTGATGGCAGGCAGGTCTGCACCCACCCCCAGGGGATCTGCTGCAGGGCTTTTAGTCACTATTTTGTTCAGTTCTGCCAGCCCGGTGGCCAGGTCATCCTGGCGGGTGTACACTTCTGCCTTGATCAGCGTGATCTCACCCGGCAGGTAGATGGGGAACGGCGTCTGTCTGTCAGCGCCAAATCCCCTGATCCGGTAACGCGGCAATATGGTAGCATTGATGGATGTATAGAAAGGCACCCGTTTGTCTGCCAGATCAGGTTGTAACGCTACCGGCAGCCCTAAGGTGGAATCGATCACCTGGAACACGTTGTTGGTGGAGGTGGCCGTTTCCCAGATCGGGTTGGTAAACACCGCATCGTAAGTAAACACCGAAGATTTTGTAAGGTCTACTTTTTGTGCAGTGGTCAGCGCCAGGGGATAGTTACCTGCAAATAACGCATAACGGGCTTTTAAAGCCTGCAATGTATTGACGATGTCAAATCCCGCAGGGATATTGTTCATAAAGCCTGCGCTGGGCGGGTTGGCAGCCGCTAAAGCGAGGGCTTCATCGATCCATACGATGATCTTGTTAAAGCCCGCTAACCGGTCTGTAAAGGTAGCGCCCTGCTCCAGGGAACCGGTGGAATCCGGCACGTTGGTCCAGTACATGGCCATGTTGCCCATCGCAAGCGCTTTTAAGATCGTAACATAGCCTGTCAGGCCGCTGGCGTAGGCTTTATCATCCATCGTTCTGGCGTAAGCAATTACGCGGTTGGCGTCAAAGATAACCTTGTTGCTGTTGGCCCAGAGGTTGCCGAGAATAGTGTTGGTGCCATCTACCGTTCCGCCGCCCACACTCAGCTGGAATTCCGGTATGTTACCTTCGTTGCGGAGTGAGAGCTCATTGGTGCTGAAGCCATTGGCGGCCACCAGGTTATAAACCGAACCTGCGCGGCCGGATGAATAGATGCGTTGCAGGCCCACCGCTACACCCGTTACCGCCTGTGTGGAGGTAAATACATCTTCATCCCTGGCTGCGGAAGGGCTGGTAAAATCTTTCTTGCAGGATGCAGCAAACAGCGTGCTGAAGAGACATATACCTGCTACTATTTTTTGCATAAGCTACTTTTTAAATGGTTAGAATTTTGCAGACAGGCCTACACTGAAAGTCCGGGGTACCGGTACTGCACCAAAGTCAATACCGCGCAGCACGGTGCTTTGTCCGGCTGCATTCACTTCCGGGTCATAACCCTTGTAATTGTCCCGTGAAATAAGGTTACGGCCGCTTACGTTGATGGTCAGATCGCGGAAGCCTTTGATGCGGCCTACATTGTAGCCAAGGTATACTTCGCGCAGCTTTACAAAGGAGCCATCGTCCACACGCCATTCTTCCGTAGCATACACCCCGGAAATGTAACCCCTTGGCAGTTGTCCCAGGTACTCCTGTTCTGCTACTTTACCATTACCAACGCCCTGGCGGGTTCTCCAGTCTGCATTCCATACGTCGTTGCCCTGTACCGCATCCAGCTGTACGCGCAGGTTGAATTTCTTATAGCTGAACTCATTCACCAGTGAAGCGGTATAATCCGGGTTGGGATCACCTACCACCTTGCGGAGCGGCGTAGCGGTGGCTAACGGCAGCCCGTTGGCATCACGTTGTGGGGTATACGATAACGGCCCGTTTTGTATACCTCTTTCCATCTGCGGAATGCCGCTTGCATTCTTGACCTGGTTGCCACTGCCATCTGTGGCAAAGAAAGTACCGTAGAAAACGCCGATAGGCTGTCCTTCCAGGATGGCTACAGGAGCGCCGCCATTGGTATTATAGAGGATGAGCGATTGCCCGATCTTCAATGCCTTGTTGCGGTTGCGGTTAAAGATGGTGGTGAGGTCCCAGCGGAAATCTTTGGTTTGCACCGGCACCAGGTTCAGCACCACTTCTATCCCTTTATTCTCGAGCGAGCCTATATTGTTGCGGTAGCCTGTATAGCCGGTGGTGGAAGCAATTACGCGGTCCAGCAGCAGGTCATCCACCTTCTTGATGTAGTAGTTCACCTGGAGGCCTATACGATTGTTCAGGAAAGCCATGTCGGTACCGAACTCGGTTTCCTGCTGACGCTCCGGTTTGATATTTTCGTTGGCCAGGGTATTGCTGCCCGCAAAGGAGGTTTTGTTGTTGAATGCGTTGGGCGTGTAGGAGTTAAAACGGTCGTATGCGCCGATACCCGTAAGGTTACCGGATTGACCGTAGGCAGCCCTGACCTTTAACAGGTTCCACCAGTTAGCTACAGCAGAGTTTTTCCAGAAATCGCCTTCAGACAATACATAGCTGCCGCTGCCCTTTACGTATACCTGGTTGCGTTCGTTCTCACCGAACACGGAGGAGCCGTCCATACGCACCGCACCTGTAAGGAACAGCTGGTTTTTGTAGCTGAATGTTTGCTGCAGGTAAACCCCTGAAATGGATATTTCACTGCGGCTGTCTGCAGCAGGCAGCACGGTAGCCGCGCTGTTGGCTGCTTCCACAAAAGGAGCCAGGCCCCTGCCTTGTGTAAGGAGATAATTGTTCTTTTCGTATTGCACAGAATAACCCACCTGTGTGGTAGCGCCAACTTTTTCGGAGATATCCCATTTATAGTTGGCGTTTAGGTCATGGTTGATCTGGAAGAAATTATTGGTGGCGGAGCTGGCGTAACCGTTCTGGGTAGCATCCAGCGAGGGGCCGCCGCCAAAGAAGCCGGTGCTCACATTGTATGCGTAGGGAGGCATAAAGGTGTTACCGCGCTGGCTGTAATTATCTATACCCAGGTTATAGCTGATGCTGAGGTTCTTTACCGGGTAAAGTTTCAGCCCCACATTTGCAAGCACGCGGCTGGTTTGCTGCTGCTGTTTGAAATCCTCTATTACCGATACCGGGTTTACCCTTCCTCTTTCACCTACTGCCTGCAGGTTGCCGGCGGCATCGCGGGTGTAGATGTCATGTATGTTACCGATGATGGTCACGGAGTTCATGGGAGAGAAGAAGGAGTTGCCATCCGGTTTCTCATCCGCTGAGCTGTTCACATAGTTCACACCGGCTGTAAAGCTGAGCCAGTCTGTCATTTGCTGATCCAGGTTGAGGCGGAAGCTGTAGCGCTGGAAGTCGGTATTCTTAATGATACCCTGGTTATAGAAGTAGGAGGCGGATGCATAGTATCTGGTTTTATCTTTACCGCCGCTAACGGATACGTTGTTATCCGTACCGATACCGGTTTGGAAAATATAGTCCTGGTAGTCGTACCGTTTTACCGGAGTAGTTTCGGTTAAAGAAGGGGTCAGAATATCCTGGGTCACATTTTCCGGTCCGAATTTCACCGGCGCCTGGTTCACTTCCACTTTTTTCCTGACCTGGTTCACCATGAAATTGGTGGAGAAGCTGACAACCGGTGCACCTGAGCTGCCTCTCTTGGTAAAGATCTGCACCACGCCTGCGTTGGCCCGGGAACCATATATGGCAGCTGCGGCTGCGCCGTTCAGTACTTCTATACGTTCAATGTCCGCCGGGTTGATATCCACCATCCTGTTCTGACCGATGGTGCCGATGAAGTTAGTGCCATCATATGTACCGGCGGTATTGGTAACGCGGTTGGTGGCATTGTTTACAATGATACCATCTACGATATACAGCGGATCAGAAGAGCCGGAGATTGTACTGATACCTCTCAGTCTTACGGAGATACCGCCGGCCGGATCGCCGGAATTCTGCGAGATCTGGGCGCCTGCGGTTTTTCCCTGCAGGGCGGCCAGCGCATTGCCGGTGGCGCCTTTGGTGAGCTGATCGGCTTTTACCGTACTGATATAATTACCCAGCTGTTTACGTGTAGTACCTTCCGTGGTGCCGGTTACCACAACTTCATCCAGGCCGAGCGCGTCTGCTGTTAGCTGAGTGATAACGGAGTAGGTACCTGCATCGCCTATTTGCAGGGACTGTTCACGGGCGGCAAAGCCCACACCGGAAAACTTAATGGTATAAGGGCCCGGTTGCAGCGAGGCGTTAAAGCTATAGTTGCCGTCCGGATCTGTTACAGCGCCATAGGTGGTATTCTTTACCTGGACAGTAATACCGGGAATACCGTTCCCTTCCGGGCTGGTAACTTTACCGGCTATACGTACCTGCCCCATCGCGCTGGAAATGCCAAGTCCCGTAAGCAGGAACAGGAAAAGCAATGGCCATTTCCTGCAAGTTAAGAATAACAAATTGATCATAAACAAGTTTTTAATGTGAAAGAACAGTACAGTCAACAGTTTGAGCGTTTGAGCGTTTGAAGGTTTGAAGGCGACCTGAGTGGGAGGTCTGCTTCAAACGTTTAAACTTTCAAATGTTTAAACTTTCAGATTACTTCCAGCCCCTCCTTTATATAGTTTTTTAACAGCTGGTTGTCAGGAGACAATTCAGTGATCAGCGTATGGATCTCGTGGATACCGCATACCTGTATACGCTGAGCAGTGTTTACTTTTTCTGCAATGGTGAGTGATACCACTTTTTGAGCGGTGCTGACCATTGCCTTTTTGATCTGCATTACTTCCCAGTCATTTTCAGTAAGACCATGCGTAGTATCGATTGCGTTGGTGCCTAAAAAGCAGATGTCTGCCTTGATCTGCCGGATCTTTGCCTGTGCTTCTCCGCCTACCGTGATCTGCGCATTCTTTGACAGCTTGTCCCCGATGAGGATGATCTCGATGTTGGGATGCCGCATGTATTCTACTGCGGCCGTGAGGCTGACGGTAAAGAAGGTAGCTTTCAGATCAGGTGGCAGGGCTTTGGCCAGTTCGATGATGGTAGTTCCCCCGGTGGTCAGCACAAACATGCCGTCTTCGATCAGTGTTGCGGCTTTTTGCGCAATTCTGCGTTTTTCATCCAGTGAATAGATCTGTTGTGCGTTCAGGGAATAATGATACCCCTGTGATAAGGCGCCCCCATGCACCTTTATTATTTTCCCCATATCTGCCAGCTCTGCCAGGTCGCGACGGATGGTATCTTCCGATACTTTGATCTCCTGGCTAAGGTCGGCCGACAATACCCGGTTATGCAAGTTCACCTGGCGTAATATATAGGCTTGCCGTTCTTTTTTTAGCATGACAAAGACGATATAGATATTGGTTGCTACTGTTAATGTCGGCAGAAACCCGCAAATAAACAAGCAGAAAAATGCATCTTATAGAAAAAAGCCTGCAAAGACCTGCAAATTGATCTTGTGAGGGGAATAAAGTACAGGGTAGGAGGTATGTGGAGGATGTATGGAAGGTATATGAAGGGTAGGCGGGGGTTATACCGGCTGTTATTTAAAGACACAGTTCTTGGCCGTCCACCAGGCTTTGATCTCATAATCCAGGCGGCCGCTGATAATAGCGGTATCAGTTCTGACCAGGGCATTTGCTTCGGCACTATCGGCACAATCCAGTATAAAAATGCCCCGCAGATCGCCGTCATCTTCAAAGGGTCCGGCTACCAGCATTTTTCCTGATTTTGCCAGGCGTTCTATGTTGGCAATATGTTTTTGCTGTATCCGGTTTGCAAGGGCGGTATCCTGGTTGCGCTGAGGCCCTTTCTTCAGCAGTACCATCCAGTATTTTTTCATTACCACCTTTGTGGTGTCTGCAGCGGTGGTGATGGTATTGGCAGAACGGTTATGTGAGGGCCTGAACGACACGATCAGCAGAATAAGGAATCCCACTAACAACAGTGCCGGGAATACTTTACTTGACATGCTCCCTTATTTTCGGCCCAAGGTACATCTAAAATTGTAAATCGTTATATTGCTGATAAAACGTGGCCAACATGGGGAAAGACCTTTTCCAGTCACCAGATTATTTTTCATTGGATGAACTGTTAACCGAAGAACACCGGTTGGTACGGGATGCCGTACGCCAGTGGGTAAAAAAAGAGATATCGCCTGTTATAGAAGAGCATTGCCAGCAGGCCACCTTTCCCTCCCATATTATCCAGGGGCTGGGACAGCTGGGCTGTTTCGGGCCTACCATCCCAACGGAATACGGCGGCGGAGGTATGGACCATATCGCTTACGGGCTCATGATGCAGGAACTGGAAAGAGGGGACAGCGGTGTACGGTCTACTGCGTCTGTACAAGGCTCCCTGGTGATGTACCCGATCTTTACTTTCGGCAGTGAAGAACAGAAACGGAAATACCTGCCAAAACTGGCTACCGGCGAATTGATGGGATGCTTTGGGCTCACTGAGCCGGATCATGGTTCCAACCCTGCGGGTATGCTTACGCATTATACCAGCTCCGGAGACGAGGTGATGCTGAATGGTGCCAAAATGTGGATCTCCAATGCGCCCTTTGCGGATATTGCCGTGGTATGGGCTAAGAATGAGGAGGGGGAGATCAGGGGACTGATCGTGGAGCGTGGCATGGAAGGGTTCAGCACCCCGGAAACAAAAGGTAAATGGAGCCTGAGGGCCAGCGCTACCGGCGAGCTGGTATTTGATAATGTACGGGTGCCCAAAGCCAATATATTGCCCGGTGTAAAGGGCCTGAAAGGGCCTTTAAGCTGCCTTTCTTCTGCCCGTTATGGTATTGCCTGGGGCGTGGTGGGCGCGGCGATGGACTGCTACGATACAGCCCTGCGGTACGCAAAGGAAAGGATCCAGTTTGACCGGCCGATAGCCGGTTTTCAGCTTACACAGAAAAAGCTGGCAGAAATGATCACGGAGATCACCAAGGCGCAGCTGCTGAACTGGCGTTTAGGGGTGCTAAAGAACGAGGGCAAAGCAACCCCGGCGCAGATATCCATGGCTAAACGCAATTCCTGCGAAATGGCCACTAAAATAGCGCGGGATGCCAGGCAGATACTGGGTGGTATGGGCATTACGGGAGAATACCCCATTATGCGCCATATGATGAACCTGGAAAGCGTGATCACCTATGAAGGCACGCATGAGATACACCTGCTGATCACCGGTATGGATATTACAGGAATAGATGCATTTCATTGAGAGCGGTTAACTGCTGGCTGTCAGCGGTTAGCTGCCTGGTTTTTTAGAATAGAAAGGAGCATGAGGAAAAGTTTGGGGTTTATTCTTCTGGCTATATGCTGTAGTACCTGTGCGTATGCCCAGCGCTTACAGGTGTGTGAAGGGAAAGCGCAGGGCACTTATTACATTGTTAAGTACCTGCGTGATGATACTGCTTCCCTTCAGCCACAAATAGAAGCTGTTTTTGAAGAGATCGATCAGTCCCTGTCGCTCTACAGGCCCGGATCACTGATTAACCGCTTTAATGCAGGAGACAGCATCCGTATGGATGCCCATATGCAGGCGGTGGTAAAGCGGGCTTTGGAGGTCAGCAAGGCTACCAGGGGCGCTTTTGATATCACCATCAAACCCCTGGCGGATGCCTGGGGATTTGGGGTAGTAAAGCCTGCCTGGAAAGGCATTCCCCCGGCAGATACCCTGCGGCAGCTGTTACAGCGTACGGGGCACCGGTACCTGGAAGTAAAAGATTCCCTGCTGATAAAGCGGCAACCGGGGGTGGAAATAGATTGTAACGGTATCGCGCAGGGCTATACGGTAGATGTGCTGGCGCGCTTTCTTGAGCAGCAGGGCATCCGGCATTACCTGGTGGATGTAGGCGGTGAGCTGCGCGCCAGCGGACACAATGCCGCCGGGCGTAACTGGACGGTGGGGATTGAAGGCCCTGCGGCACATGGAGACAAGCACCCGGTTCAGGAATTAGTATCCCTGCAGGATGAAGCCATTGCTACCAGCGGCAATTACCGCCGTTTCTTTGACCAGGGCGGTACCCGTTTTGCCCACACTATTGATCCGCACAGCGGACAGGCATTGCATAATAACATCATCAGTGTAACCGTACTGGCGAAAGATTGTATAACCGCAGATGGTTTTGACAACGCCCTGATATTAATGGGGGTGAAGAAAGCACTCGCCTTCATAAAAAAACACCCTGAATACGGCCTGGAGGCCTATTTCATTTACAAGGACAAAAAGGGAAACATTCGTGTGGCAGGAAGTACGGGGTTTAAGGGAGTTTGAGGTTTGAGGTTTAAAGTTCGTTAGAGGTTCCAGGTTCGCTGCTGTTGTCTACCCTGGAAGGAAATTGCGCTATAACGGGAGGCGCTTGTCCTGAACTTTTTAACCGCCGGCGAACTTCAAACCTACCTTCAAACCTCAAACAAAAAAAGCCCCGGAACATGTTAATGTCCCGGGGCGCACTCTCACAGCTTCCCTAGAATATGGACGAACTTTAGTTGATATGCCATCTCAACCCAATATTCCCTTGTATAGTACTAAAGTTGGTGATCTCGGCTAATTTGTAAGGAGAGTAGTTGTATTGCACACTCGCGTTAAATAATAACGGTGAAGCCTTGCCAAATGGTATGTTGATACCCAATTCGGGGCTTGCCATGAACTGCCAGCTATTGTCCTTGTCAACAAACATGCCCCAGTATTTTTCGTAATTCATATTGGCTACACCCAGGCCCAGTGATGCATAGGGAATTACAACTGCATCCGGTTTGGTGAACTGGTATTGTACGGTGGCCAATACAGGAATTACCTGCAAGGTACGTGTTTGCACTGCAGAAATATCGCCGGACTTGGTAGGATACACGGCGCGCGGCGTTCTGTAGTAAAAGTCCTGGAAGCCGGATTTAATGCCTACTCCCACCTGGTCGGTCAGCATGTATTGTAAACCAGCCTGCCAGCCCCTGAAACTTGTCTTGTCACTATAATTTTTTACAGCGCCCAGTGGCTGCGCTATAGAATAGTTAAAATTAAAGGACAGTGGTGGGCGCACCTGTGCGGATGCCGCCTGTACGGCCAGGCATGCGGCAATGGCCAATATCCAGATCTTCACGTTTATCAGTTTCATTATATTCCGTTTCATCGTCTTCTTTTTTTAGGTGAACCACAGATTTATTTCTTCAGGTAAGCTGACTGGTTGAATGCGCCGTTGATCATATTGTTGATATAGCCGCTGTTCCATACACCGGCGCCTCTGAACATGGCGTTCCAAACCACTTTCACTTCCTTGTCGGCCTCCGCATGCTGCAGGTCCAGCAGGTCTATAGACACCGCTCTTTCCCTGGTGTACACGGTATAGTAGCTTGGCCAATAGTAACCCAGGCCGGGGTATCCCCAGTAGAAAGGATCCCAGTAACCGCCCCATCCGGACCAGTAACCCGGATCATAATAGGTGCTGGCGAAGGTTTCGTCGATGCGGGTGAGGTTGATGGCCAGGTTGGGTTTAGCGGATTTATCCACCAGTGTATACCCTCTTGACTGCATGGCAGATTTGACTGCCGCGATCAGTTGTCTGTCATAGTCTGTCAGCGCTCTTCTTGCGGTGTCGCCATTACCTGCAACAGCAACGGAATCGACGATGCTGAAAGTAGTATAGGAGGAAAAATCCGCAGTCGTATCCCGGTTGGTGATATAGATCTGGGATTCTTCTTCTGTCATGTCGTTCAGCGGATCTTTACGGCAGCTGCCGAGGGATAGTATTACTGCAGCAGCTACGATGGCGCCCAAAAAGACCTTTCTTCTCACACTAACAATTGTAAAGTTTTTCTTGCCCTTTTTCATATTACACACGTATTTAATTCATTAATGCTAATGCCCATATTAATCAGTGCTCTACCTGGATTTGTCATACACTAAGTATGCCAATAGTACGCGTACAGATCGACAGAAAAGTATTATTGAAGTGCCTGCATCATGGTTTTTGTTACATGCTGGTTAAGCATCTAACGTTCAACGGATTAGAGGGGTGCTTGTTACAGAAGTTTATTCACGAAATGTTAATGTATTCCTAAAGTTTTGTTAAAGGAACAGGGGATCAGTGTGTTATGACGGGTTTGGGAAAGATGATCAGCTCAGTACGGCTTTCTCAGTGAGGATATGTTTTAGCTGCCCGGGAGAGGTGAAATGAATGCTTTCTATACCGCAGGCTTCGGCGCCGGAGACGTTGCGCAGGTTGTCGTCAATGAACAGTGCTTCCCGTGCATTTACCCCGTAGCGGTCCAGCAGGAGCTGGTAAAAGGAGGGGTATGGTTTACGCATTTTTTCACGGCCGGATACCACGATGCCGTCAAACCATTGCAGGAAGGGATAGGATACCAGGGCAATGGGAAATGTTTCGTTAGACCAGTTGGTGAGTGCATAGAGTTTGTAACGCCGGCTGTCTTTCAGCTGCTGGAGGATCTCTACCGAGCCGGGAATGACGCCGCCCAGCATTTCTTTCCAGCGGCCGTAGTAAGCGCGTATCTGGGCTTCATATTGAGGATGGGTGCTAACCAGCAGCTCAGTGGCTTCTGCCAGTGCTCTGCCCGCGTCCTGTTCTTCGTTCCAGTCTGCGGTACAGATATGCTGAAGGAAATGTTCGGTTTCGCTTTCCGTGCTGAAGATCTTGTTATAGAGGTAGCGCGGGTTCCAGTCAATGAGCACGGCGCCAAGGTCAAAGATGATGGTTTTATATTGCTTCATGATAGCATACCTGTTTGCAGGTTAAGCGTAAAGGTAAAACAAATTTAATAAAAACATAATGTTACTCAGCCGGCGCGGCGCCGTTGCCCATGAGCAGTTCGTCTGCCGCATCTTCGAGGAGCTTGAGATCGACAGAGTCGCTACCGGCGATGCCTTCTACTGCGCCTTTGATATGGGCAGCGTTGAGCAGTACTTTTTCCAGTTGTTTTTCGCGGGCTTTCCATAGTTTTTCCATGGCTTCGCGTTCTTTCTGTATGGAGGTTTTCATGGCGAGGAATCCTTCGCGGATGGCTTTCCATTGTTCTGCAAACTCGCTACTGGTAAGATAATTATACAGCATATGCATTTTGTCGCCTTTGTTTTCCTGGCTTTTGAGGGCGCCGGCAATGCGGATCACCCCGTCGCGCAGTACGAGGGCCAGGGCTTTTACTTCTGCGAAGGAGCAGATCCATACGCCTTCCCGTTCGCCAAAGCGCTCCATATCTTTGGGCATGGCCTGTGTAACGAGTATGGCTACATCGGCGCCCTGGCTGCGCATATCGGCTTTCAGTTTTTCAACCCAGTCTTTGGAGAAATCTTTGGTGCGTTTGCTTTCATAGATGATACGGCCGCAATCCTGTCCATACTGGTTACGGATGATCTGAATGCAGTCTGCCCCTTTTACGCCTTTGCCTACTTCCGTCACTTCATCGAATGGGAATGCCTGTCTCAGCATCTCTTCGAGGGCCAGCTCCTGGATCTCTCCCTGCAGCTGTGTGGAGCCTTGTTCGGCTTTACGTTTCATCTCTTCCGCCAGTTTACGCTGATCTTCGAGCTGTTTCTCCATTTCGCGGAGGCGCAGCTGAAATTCGGTTTCCCTGAGTTGGCTGCGTTCTGCTTCTTCCTTACGGATCACTTCTGAAAGCTGGTTCCGGGCTTCCAGGATTTTTTTCTGCATGGCGATCTCCAGTTCCTCCTCCTTGTTGCGCAGTTCCTGTTCCCGGCGAAGGAACTCCAGTTCCTGGCGGCGGGCCTCCTTCAGGCGGGCTTCCTGTTCCTGGTTGGTCTGCTGCAGCATGCGCAGCTGGTTTTCAAAATCCGCGCTGAGGCTTTTGCGTATATTCTCAGAGAGGGAAGCCTGGAGCTTCTCCTTTTCTGATAAAAGACGTTTATTCAGTTCTTCCTCCTGTATCTGCCTTTGCTGCTCCACCAGCTGGCGTTGCTGCGCCAGCTGCTGTTTTTCTGCCTGCAGTACTTCCATCCGTTTACGCCACTCAGATTCCAGTTTGCCGCGCATTTCCTTTTCAATATCAGCAGCAAATGCATCTTCCATAACAAACTGGTGTTTGCAGCTAGGACAGGTAATTGATGTTCCCATATTTCACAAGACTAGTATCGATTGTAAACTAATTTTTTACTACGCAGTGTATCGGCGTAGCAAGCTGTAAAGGTAGGATAAAAAGAAAAAAGGAAGCAAAAACAAACAATAAGGAGAACGGGCACGAAGGCAATAAAGCATAGGTGTTATTCCTCCTTCGCTTACCGAATTTCGTAAGGAGATGTTAGGTGGAGGTTAAGGGTGGATTAAATGAAAGTTAAGCATCCTTTGTTTTTTACTGATGTGAGTAGCGGCCGCCGGTATGCGTAGTAAACTTTTCACACATTGTTGCTCCATGTGAATGAACGTGTAGCATTTCACCCGTCTCAACTGTATAAATTGTGTGTACATCAACGTAAACGCGTATTGCTGTAATTGGCACAGTGCTTGTTTTAGCAGAGTGAAAAAAGGGTTATGAAAAAGAGCATGAAACTTTTAGGAATCTTCTTTATTGCTATGCTGGTTTTTGCAGTTGGATGCAGCAAGGATGACGATCCTGCTGACAACGATTTTTTTGTAGGAACATACAATGGAACGATTACCTACAATGATGGAACGGAGTCTCATAACGACGAAGACGGACGTGTAACCGTGGTTAAGGTAGACGATACTTACACCTTTGATTTCGGAAGCGGTATTCCGAATATCAGCGGCGTAAGATTCCAGAAAGAAGGGGATAATACCTACGTCAGTGTGGGCGATGGCGTTACCGGTATCACCATTACAGCCAACACGCTGAAAATGCTGGTATCTAACAGTGAGGGAACATGGACAGCAGATTGTACGAGATAACATTACATTTTTACATCTTATCAGACAACAGCACCCGCGCATTCGGCGCGGGTGCTGTTGTTTTATACCGACACACACCTTATACGGCAAAAAAAATGTGCAAATAATCAATTTTACGGGAAGATTAAGAAAATACTGCTAAATCGATTAAATTAGCCGGTAGATTGAATTCCCGTGATGCGACAAGACCTTTCCACGTATGTTGATGAAGAATTATTCCTGCAGGTAAAGCAGGGAAATAAAGAAGCGTTTGAAGAGATCTTCCGGCGCTTCTGGCAGGAGCTGCTGGATGCGGCCTACCGGCGCGTAAAAGAGCGGGAAACAGCCATGGAGCTGGTACAAAGCCTGCTGGTGAACCTGTACCTGAAAAGGGAAACCATCATATTGCACACCTCTCTCCGCAGTTACCTGCATATATCTCTGAAAAATAAAGTGCTGAATACCGTACGGGCAGAGCTGGTACGCAATACCTATCGGCAGCGGATGCTGAAAGGCGGCGAGCCTTATCAGCACGATGCCGCCAGCCGCCTGCAGTTAAAGGAACTGCAGCAGCGGATAGACGAATCCTGCGCCAGTATGCCTGAAAAGTGCCGCGAAGTATTTTACCTGAGCCGCAGAGAACATTTGTCGTACCAGCACATTGCAGAACAACTGGGTATATCAGTGAACACCGTGGAGAAACACATGGGCAAAGCCCTGAAAATACTGCGTTCGCGCCTGAAGGAATACAATTTTACATTGTTCTGGTTCCTGGCCTTGCTGCTGCTGTTAGTGGAAAGATTTTTCAAACTATTTTGAACCACAATGGCGGTAGACCATTTTCCAGGTGTCTAATGTTAGAGACTATCAATATGAACAACGACCGGCTAAAAGCACTATTGACTAAATACCTGGACGGAACCGCCACGGAAGAGGAAGTCCGGGAGGTAGACGAGTGGTACCGCTCTTTTGAGGGGCACGCCGGTTTGACGGAACGGCTCAGTGAAGGGGAACGCAACGCGCTGGAGCAGCTGCTTTTCCTGCGCATCAGCCACGGAATAGTGGCCGGCTCCCCTGCCGCAAGGGTGGTAAAAGGTTCCTTCCGCCGTTACCGGTGGGCAGCCGCCAGTGTCCTGGTATTGGTGCTGGCGGGCGGCATCTATCTTGCCCGCAACCCGGGAAAAGGACCTGCCACAACGGGGCTTACAGTAACTGAGCAGGCAGACAGGAGCGCTGTCAAAAAGATCGCCTTGCCGGATGGAACGCTGATCTGGCTGAACTTTGACAGCAAGCTGCGTTATACGCAGGCGTCCAGCCGCGAACTGTGGCTCGAAGGCGAGGCCTATTTTGAAGTGGCGCCGCAGCAGGGGAATGCTTTCCTGGTGCATGCAGGAAAGCTGGATGTAGAAGTGCTTGGCACCAGTTTTAATATCGACGCCTATACGCCGGAGGCAGCCATCACCGTAACCGTGTCTGGAGGGAAGGTGGCTGTGGGAAATGAGCAGGGCCGCCTTATTGCGCTCAGCGAAAATCAGCAGGCGGTTTATTACAGCGAAAAAAATACAATAGATACAGCAAGGATCAACGCGGCAGATTATAACGCCTGGCGGGAAGGGCAGCTGGTGTTCAGGAACCTTACATTTGCCAGGATTGCACAAAGACTGGAACGCGCCTACAATGTGCGGATCCGCTTTGCAACGGCGCCTGTCGCCAACGCCATGCTCACCGCCCGTTTTGACAGGAACACCGCGTTGAAGGATATACTGAAAATGCTATGTGATATTTATGGATTCAGCTACCGGGAGGCGCCGGGTGGCAATGAATACCTGGTATATGATGATCAACCAAAGCATTAGGCGAATAATATGGCTGGCCTGCCTTGTACTGGTATTGTGTGGCGGGATCCTTCAGCCGATAGCCGCACAAACGGGAACAACGGAAGAGCTGCAGCGTACCCTGGTGAATATACAGGTAGTGAACCAGGGATTCGATAAAGTATTTGAACAGATAGAAGCCAATACACGGTTCAGGTTTGTGTACAATCCTGCAGAAATTGCAGGCAGCGGTAAAATAACGATCAGCAAAAAAAAGATTTCCCTGGCACAGGTGCTGCAACTGCTGCCGGCTGCCCTGCAGTATGAGCTGAGGGGCAGGAACATCCTGATCACGCGGCAGGAGAAAATGGCTGCTGAAACGGCTCCTGTACAGGAAATAAGCGGTCGTGTAACGGATGAGCAGGGCAATGCGCTGCCGGGTGTGAACGTGTTCACAAAGGGAATGCAACGCCGTGTGATGACCGACCAGGCAGGTGGATTTAATATCCGCGCAGGTCCGGGAGACACCCTGCTGTTCCGCCTGATGGGCTTTTACGAGGAAGCGCTACCGGTTACAGGTCCGGTATCCCTATACGTTACCTTATTGCCCAAACCGTCTCCACTGGGCGAAGTAGTGGTGATCGGCTACGGCACTTCCAGTAAAGAGCACCTCACCACGGCTGTTGGCACAGTGAAGGGGGAAGACCTGAATGAACGGGCCACCACCATGAACGTGATGCAGGGCCTGGCGGGTAAAGTAGCCGGTGTAAGCGTGATGATGAACTCCGGTAAGCCGGGCGGCAATCCCATTGTAAAGATCCGAGGCACGGGCTCCATCAATGCGTACAACGGGCCGTTGTACGTGATAGATGGCATTGTGGGCGCTGATCCACTGGTAATCGATCCGAATATTGTTGCCGCGGTAGACGTGCTGAAAGATGCAGCTGCCTCGGCTATTTATGGATCAAGAGGATCCAACGGCGTGATCGTGATCACCACTAAGAAGGGAGGAAAGGACAGTCCGGGTATTACATTCCGCAACACGCTCAGCTTTGGCACCCTGGCCCGTAAAGTAGACCTGATGGATGCCGGCGAAGCACTGGAAATGTTCAAACGCCAGTATGAATACGTGCCGGGCCGCCTTGCACCGCACCTGGATCCTGACTGGAAGTTCCCGCGCAAGGAAGAGTTGTTCAATGCAGACGGTACGCCAAAGTATCATACTGATTGGCAGGATGCCGCGAGCCGTCTGGCCATTTCGCACGAGCATGCGCTCTCTTTTTCTCTGGGGAAAGATGATATCAGCGCCCTTGCAAGTCTTTCGTATAACGATCAGCAGGGTATCCTGATCAACAGCTATTCGCGGCAGGTGAACGGGTTTATTAACCTGGGCTGGGACGTGAAGAAATGGCTGCATCTTCAGGCGGTGATCAACAGCGGTGCGTATAAACAGAATAATGTAGACATCAATACTTTCGGACTGAATGCCGTGCGGCAGGTCTATGAATTCCTGCCCTTTCTGCCGGTGAAGTATGCAGACGGCACCTATTCACGTAAAGGCGATTACCCGGGCGCAGAAGATTCTGAGAACCCGGTGCGGCTGATGAGAGAAGTTGAGTCTGTAGCCAGCCGTACGTATACGATGGGCAACCTGCTGGCCACTTTTTACCTGAGCAGCAAGCTGCAGTTTACCGCCAGCTTCAGCGGGCAAACCGGCGCTACTTATGACCTGTACTATTCAGGACGCGACATACGCGGTTATTCTGATACGCAAAAGGGCGTAGCTACCCGCGGACATGGCAATTCCGGCTCCTGGACAACGGAAGATTATTTTACCTGGAACGAGCAGCTGGGCAAACATAAGCTCACCGGCGTAGCGGGCGCCAGCTGGTATTACTTTGCCAACATGAGCACCAAAGCAGGCAGCGAAGGGTTCTTTGATGATTTCTTTTCGTATAACAGCCTGCAAACGGGCCTGGTGCCGCAACGCCCGGAGTCAGGATCCAGCAACACCGCCATGAACTCGTACTACATGCGGTTCAATTATGATTATGATAACCGCTACCTGTTCGGTTTTTCATTCCGGGCAGACGGCTCATCACGTTTCGGCGCCAATAACAGGTACGGCTATTTTCCCAGCTTCTCTGCTGCCTGGCGCTTATCTTCAGAACCCTTCCTGCGCGATGTGCGCAGGCTCAATGATCTGAAGCTGCGCATGAGCTACGGCATTGTTGGGAATGCAGATATCGGCGATTATGTAACGCAGGACAAGATCAACAGCGGCCAGGCGGCGTTTGGCGGACAGGTAGCGCCTTCGGCCACGTTAGCGGGACTGGGTAACAAGAACCTGAAATGGGAGAAGGCCCACCAGTTCAATTTCGGTATCGACGCCCTGCTGCTGGACGGCAGGCTGCAGTTCACAGGCGATATCTACAACCGGGTAACAAAAGATCTGCTGTACTATAAGTTATTACCTGCTACTACAGGTTACGCAGGGGCATTTGACAATATTGGTTCTATCCGTAACAGGGGACTGGAACTATCGCTGGTAACGAACAACGTCCGGCGCAGGTACTTTTCATGGAATACTTCACTGATCTACTCCATGAACCGCTCCCGCGTACTGGAACTGAACGGCGATATCATGTATCCATGGGCAGGCCGTATTATGGAAGGCCGTCCGCTGAATGAGTTTTACGGTTACCTGCGCCTCGGCACCTGGGGAACACAGGAAGCGGCAGCAGCAGCGGTATATGGCAGGCAGCCGGGCGACCTGAAATATGCAGACCTGAACAACAATAAAGTCAAAGACGCAAACGACCGTACGGTGCTGGGTAACGGCATGCCCGACTTTGAAGCCAGTATGGTCAACACCTTCAACTACCGCAACTTTTCGCTGGCGGTAGACCTCCAGGTGATCTACGGACACAGCCTGGCCAACCTGACGCGGCTGATCATGGAGAGTTCGGCGCCTACCACCAACAGCTACCGCAGCGTGCTGGATGCGTGGACACCACAGCACCAGGGTGTGATGAACGCCGCCCTGCGCCTGCCCGGCGATGGGCTTATCAATGAGATTGACAGCTATAATGTAGAGAAAGGATCTTTTCTGCGGGTGCGGAATATTACGCTGGGTTACCGGCTGCCTGCCGGATGGCTGAAGCGCCTGCACCTGAACACGGCGATGCTGGGCATCAGTGCAGAGAATTATTTCCTGTTCACCAAATACAGGGGATATGATCCGGAGGCATCGTCTTTTGACGGCGACTTTAACCAGGGCGTAGACCTGTATCAATACCCGAAGGCGAAAACGCTGGCCTTCACCATAAACATTACACTCTGAACAAAGAGATGATCATATGAAACGACCTATCGCGCTGCTGATCCTGGCAGCCCTTACCTCCTGCAGCAGGTTCCTGGAAGAGGAACCTTCAGGCTCACTGAGCCTGGCGCATTACTATAAAACGCCGGAGCAGGTGAGCGCAGCGGTGAACGGCTGCTATGAAGGACTGGCCACTCCCTTTGTAGAGAACATCGGTGTATCTGTAAGCCCGGTATACTCGCTGGAGTACATCACCGGTTATAGCCGCAGGCCGCGACCCTCGGGCTTTGAAGATGATCAGTTCCTGCGGCTGGAAAAACTGGATAATGCAAATACCAGGTTACAGGGATGGTGGGTGGCTACCTATTACCCGGTGGAGAACTGCAACAGCGTGATAGCGCATGTAAGTGTAACGGACCTCGTAGATGAAGTCACCAAGCAGCGCTACCTTGGGCAGGCTTATTTCCTGCGGGCGTGGTATTATTTCCAGGCAGTGCGCCTGTTCGGGGATATTCCCCTGAAGCTGGCTACCACAAAAGATCTGAACGATGTGAAGATCCGCCGTTCACCAAAAGAAGCAGTGTATGAGCAGATCGTGAAAGATCTTACCATGGCAGAGAACAGCGGATTGCCCTGGGTGGATCCCAGCGGGCATGTAAGTCTTGGCGCGGTGAAATCGCTGCTGGCGAAAGTATATATCACCATGGCCGGTTATCCTTTGCAGAAGGGAATGCCTTATTATGAAAAAGCATATGCCAAGGCAATGGAAGTGATAGACAGCCACCAGTTTTCCCTGTTTGAACAGTATAGTGATCTGCGCAATCCTGCCGTACAGAATACCCGCGAACATATTTTCATGATACAGCATCATCCTACGGTGGCGGTGAGCAATATACATGGTGCTTACCTGCCGTACCCGGTAGAGCCCATTTCCATACAACCTGCCTATGGCGGAGCAATGGCGCCCACACAGGCGTTCTATGATTCCTATGCGGCTGATGACGGCCGTAAACAGGAGCAGGCTTTCTTCTATACAAAATACCCGCGTTATGGGTACCCGGCTGAAATGATCCATCTGCCAGCGCCTTATATCTTTAAATTCTGGGACAACGATGCAGAGAAGACAGGCCGCTCCGGCGCCAATTTCCCGCTGATCCGTTATGCAGATGTATTGCTGCTATGTGCAGAAGCAAAGAGCCATATAGATGGGGGCACTACTTCAGACGCTGCTGCCATTGATGCTTACTATGCCGTGCATCACCGGGCTTTTCCGACGGCCGTAAAACCGGCGGCATTGAATACGGACGATATTCTGAAGGAAAGATACTGGGAGCTCTGCTTTGAATTTCAAACCTGGTATGATATGCTGCGCACCCGCAGGGCCTTTGATGTAGCCAGCGGCCGTATCACTGCGCTGATAGGATACAGGGCGCCGAATCATACCCGGGCGTTTATTGAAAGTGATCTACAATTTCCATTACCATTCGCTGAAGTTCAGAAGAACCCGGACTTGGCACTTTAACAACAGCATGAAAAGAATTTTTATTGGCCTGGCGGTATTGCTCACCGTTGTGGCACAGCGATCTTTTGCGCAGCACTATTTTATTGACGGTTATCATGGCGGCAGGTATGGACATTACCCGGAAGGATATACGGCGTTTATGACCAGCCAGCTGCAGGCGCACCCTTACTGGAACATCAACCTCGAGCTGGAACCGGAAACCTGGGATATGGTACGCATTACGGAGCCGGAGGCTTATGCTGCCTTTAAAAAAATGTTTGCAGATCAGTCGGATGCCGGGCGTATCGAATATGTAAACCCCGGCTATGGTCAGAGTTATCTTTACACCAGTTCAGGTGAAAGTATGATCAGGCAGTTCAGTTATGGCATACAAAAGGTGAAGGAACATTTTCCCGGAGCGGTGTTCAGTACCTACTCCAGCGAGGAGCCCTGTTTTACCAGCGCACTGCCACAGGTGCTGCTGTCGTTTGGGTTTAAGTATGCATCGCTGAAGAACCCGAATACCTGCTGGGGCGGCTATATCCGCGCTTTTGGCGGCGAGCTGGTACAGTGGGAAGGGCCGGACGGCAGCCGTTTGCCAACCGTGCCCCGCTATAGTACTGAGAAGCTGGTGAGCAATTCTACCTGGCAAACCACTGCCTGGAATAACGGTGAAGCATATATACAATCAGCGCTGGCAGCCGGTATCCGGCGCCCGGTAGGGATGTGTCTGCAGGATGCGGGCTGGCGGGTAGGCCCCTGGCTGAAGGAGAACGCACAGTATGCAACCTGGCGCCATTATATTGGCCATATAGCAGACAGGCAGCAAGCCACCTTGTGGAAGCTAAGCCAGGAAGACATACAGGTAAGCCTGGTGTGGGGCGCACAGGTATTGCAGCGTATTGCACAGCAGGTAAGAATGGCGGAGAATAAACTGGCGGCGGCTGAAAAATATGCCGCCATCCGCGTTTTGCACGATCACCAGACCTGGCCGCAGCAATCGCTGGACACGGCGTGGAAATCACTGCTGCTGGCGCAACACCATGATTGCTGGATTGTTCCCTATAACGGCCACAAAGGTGATCAATGGATCGATAAGGTAAAACGCTGGACAGACATGACCCTTGCGGTAAGCGACAGTATACTGCAGCAGCATGAAACAGCAGCGCAATATGTCCGCATCGTGAATACTACTGCGCAACCCCGTGAAGAATGGCTGACAATTACAAATACAGATGGCAGTCCGCTGCTCATCAACGCGAAAGTGCCTTCCATGGGGTATAAGGTTTACGAGCTGCAGGCTGCAGCAGCACCTGTCATTCCCGCCGGGCAGCATCAACGGTTGACAGATGGCCGCTATGCCATTGAAACGGATCAGTACCGGGTAGTAATAGACCCTTATAGGGGCGGTGTGATCACCAGCCTGCAGGATAAAAAAAGGGGCCGTCGCGAGCTGGTAGACCGCAGGAATGCACGCGGCTTTAATGAACTGCGGGGATATTTTTACCGGGAAGGAGCCTGGCGTTCCAGTATGGATACAATGGCTGATGTGCGCATCATAACAGATAACCAGGCGCAGGTAACAGCGGAGATCAAAGGCTTTATTGCCGGTCATCCCTTTACGCAACGCCTTACACTGGTGAATGGAAGACGAAGGATAGACATGCAGCTGAAGATTGACTGGCAGGGCGATCCGGGTATAGGCGCACCACAGGCAGCGTATTACCGTGCAGAAGATTATCACAAGGCATTCTATAATGACAGCTTTAAACTGCAGGTATTGTTCCCGCTTCAGCTGTCGCAGCAGCAGCTCAGCAAGGATGCACCCTATGATGTAACAGAAAGCCGGCTGCCCAACACTTTCTTCAGCAGCTGGGACAGCATCAAAAACAATGTGATCCTGCACTGGGCCGCTGTAACAGACGGTCATACCGGGATGGCCATGTTCACGGATCATACCACCAGCTATGTGCATGGACAACAGTATCCCCTGGGGCTTACGGTACAGTATGCAGGTACTGCCTTATGGGGACGTAACTATCACATTGATGGCCCTACGGAAGTAAAGTATGCCATTCTTCCGCATCGTGGTAAATGGGATGCCGCTGGTGTCAGCCGGGAAGCCGCCAACTGGTGCGAACCGCTGCAGCTGATGCCTGCTGCCGCTGAGCGTGATTTCTCTCTGCTGTCCCTGCAGGACGAAAACTGGGAGATACCCGCGCTGCTGATGGATGGAAAGGATCTGCTGATCAGGATCTACAACGCTGCGGGTGACAGCCGTGCGCATAATGTTTATTTTTCCGGAACGGCTGCGGAGGCAGTATTGGAGCAGCTGAACGGCCAGGCATTGCAGACACTGCCGCTGAAGACTGCCGCCGGGAAGTCGGTTATCCGCTTAGCTATTCCGCGATTTGGCATACGCACTATCCGTTTAAAAAATGTAAACGTTCAACACTAAACAGTACGATATGAAAAAACTATTTTTTGCTTTTACACTGGGCCTTGCATCATTGGCTGCACAGGCGCAGGTGAAACCTTTTCAGCAGAACGACCGTGTGATCTTTGTAGGCAACAGTATTACAGAGCAGGGCGCTTATGTGTCTTACGTATATCTGTACTACATGACGCATTTCCCAGACAGGAAGCTGCTGATCATGAATGGCGGTATCGGGGGCGACAGAGCGTCTGATATCTACCGCCGCCTCGACTATGATATCCTTGCCAAGAAACCGAATGTTATGGTGCTGACTTTCGGCATGAACGACAGCGGTTATTTTGAGTTCAACGGCAATGATGCCGATAAGACTGCACGCGAACGTATTGAAGCGTCGCGCCGTAGTTATGAGCAGATAGAGCAGCGGCTGGTGGCAGCGCCGGGAATACAAAAGATACTGATGTCATCCCCGCCCTATGATGAAACGGCAAAGATCGGGGGCAATGTATTCCGTGGCAAACACAAGGCCATGCAGGAGATCATTAAATTCCAGCAGGCAGCGGCAAAAAAGAATAACTGGCCCTTTGTGGACCTTTTTTACCCGATGACGGAGTTGAATACACGCTTCCAGCAAAAGGATTCAACGTTTACGCTGATCGGCCCGGACCGGGTACACCCCGGTAATGGCGGTCACCTGGTAATGGCTTCCCTGTTCCTGAAGAGCCAGGGGCTGAGCGGACAACCGGTAGCGGATATACGTTTGAATGCCACCGGTAAATTGCAGGCAGCGGTTAACTGCAAGGTCAGCAATCTTGCAGCAGGTACAGGTAAAATAAGTTTCGACTATCTTGCAGGGTCACTGCCTTTCCCGGTGGATACGGTGTCCCGGATGTGGGGGAATGATCAGAAACAATCTGATGCCCTGCACTGGATACCGTTTACGGAAGAATTTAACCGTGAAATGCTGCAGGTGGGCGGGCTGCCCGCGGGTGAATATGCCTTGCGGATAGACGGGCATACCATTGGGCAATGGCCTGCCAGCGTTTTTGCAGCCGGTATTAACCTGGCCACGCAGCAGGAAACGCCGCAGTATAAACAGGCTGCTACAATTATGCAGCTCAACGCGCGCCGTGCGGAAGTGGAATCACGTTTCCGCCGTTACTACTGGGTACAGGGTAATTTCTTTGACAAAAGGAATATGCTGATGAAAGACAATGCTGCCGCACTGGATAGCGTGCGTAAATACGCGAAGACGGACGGTATGCTGCGTTATCATGAAGAAAATTATGAAACGGCCATGTACAAAGAGCTGCGCGACCTCTGGCAGCAGGAGATCGATACGCTCATTCGCCTGATCTATCAGCAGAACAAGCCTGTTTCACATAAAATTGAGATCGTTAAAATTTAATTATTGTGAAGATCATTGCTCAATTATTCCTGTTCATTGTTTTGAGTGTTCCTGTTGTCAGCTTTGCACAGGAGCCGGCTGATTATGTAAATCCGTTCATCGGTGCAAGCACCAGTGTGGGTGCAGCCGGTATCTATCACGGCCTGGGTAAAACCTTTCCGGGCGCCGCTACGCCATTTGGTATGGTACAGCTCAGTCCCAATACGATCACCGGTGGCGACAATGGTTCCGGTTACAGTTATGAGCACACTACCATAGAAGGTTTTGCCTTTACACAAATGAGCGGCGTAGGTTGGTATGGCGACCTGGGAAATTTCCTGGTGATGCCCACAACGGGTCCGCTGCAAACTGCAGCAGGCAGGGCGTCTCACCCGGAGGAGGGCTACCGCGCCACCTATTCCAAGCAGGATGAAAGAGCCGCTGCAGGGTATTATGCGGTAAAGCTGAAGGAACCCAATATCACTGCAGAAATGGCCGCTGCGCCGCACAGCGGTATCATGCGGTTCACCTTTCCCGCCAGCCAGCAATCACGCATACAGATAGATCTTGCCCGCAGGGTAGGAGGCACTGCTACCTGGCAGGAAGTAAAAGTGATAAATGACTCCACGATTGCCGGTTATATGCAGTGTACGCCTGAAGGCGGCGGCTGGGGCAATGGCGATGGCAAGGCAAATTACACCGTGTATTTCTACGCGCAGTTCAGCAAACCGCTTGCAAAATATGGCGTGTGGAGCGCCGACATACCGGATGACTGGACGCGTAAGCGGGAAGATATTGAGAGCGAGCGTTATCAACAGCAGGTGGCCCGGGCGGCTGTGTTGCCGGGAGTAAAAGAGAAAGCAGGCAAACACCTGGGGTTCTATACTGAATTTGGTACAACAGCGCAGGAAGCGGTGTTGATGAAAGCAGGCATCTCTTTCGTGAGCATTGCAGGCGCGCAGGCCAACCTGGAAGCAGAGATCAAAGGCTGGGATTTTGACGCCGTACACCGCGATGCCTGGCAGCTATGGAACGAGGCGCTGGGAAAAATGGCGGTTACAGGCGGTACGGAAGAAGAAAAGTCGGTATTCTATACTGCTTTATACCACACAATGATAGATCCCCGCAACTTTTCAGACGTAGACGGCAAATATACCGGCGGCGATGGCAAAATACATACTGCACAGGGTTTTCATAAACGCACCATCTTCAGCGGGTGGGATGTGTTCAGAAGCCAGATGCCTTTGCAGACCATCATCAACCCCGCGGTGGTAAATGATATGATCAATTCACTGGTTACCCTGGCGGATGAAAGCGGTCAGCATTACCTGGAGCGCTGGGAGTTCCTGAACGCCTACAGCGGCTGTATGATCGGTAACCCGGCTGTTGCGGTGATCACCGATGCCTACGCCAAAGGCATCCGCGGATATGATGTGCCAAAGGCCTATACCTATGCCAGGAACACCGTAGAAAAATTTGGCAACGGCAGCAAGGGCTATTCCACCGGTGGATTGAGCGTGTCGCTGACCCTGGAGTATGCCTATTTTGACTGGTGTATGGGACAGCTGGCAGGCATGCTGGGCAAGACAGCAGACGAAAAAAACTATACGGCGCGGGGCAATAACTACCGCAACGTGTTTGACACGGCAAAGGCCTGGTTCCGGCCGCGCAATGATGACGGCAGCTGGCAGGACTGGCCAAAAGAAGGGCGGATGAAGCAGGGGTACGGCACCATTGAAAGCAGTCCCTATCAGCAGGGCTGGTTCGTACCCCAGGATATATCGGGGATGGTGAACCTGATGGGAGGAACGGAAAAAGTGCTGGCAGACCTGAATACCTTTTTTGATAAAGTTCCAAAGAACATGATGTGGAACGATTATTACAATCACGCCAATGAGCCGGTACACCATGTGCCCTTTTTATTTAACCGCCTGGGCGCTCCCTGGCTCACCCAGCAATGGACACGGGAGATCTGCGCACGCGCCTATCATAATTCCGTAGAGGGCCTGGTGGGTAATGAAGACGTGGGGCAGATGTCTGCCTGGTATGTATTAGCCGCCAGCGGCCTGCACCCGGTGTGCCCGGGCAGCACCCGCTATGAGATCACCAGCCCGGTGTTTGATACCGTGGCCATTCAGCTGGACCCGGCTTATACCAAGGGCGGACAATTCAGCATCATAACCCGTAACAACTCGCCGGCCAACCGTTATATCCAACGGGCATGGCTGAATGGCAAACCCTATATCCATTGTTATATAGATCACGCCGGTATTGCCGCAGGAGGAACGCTCGTCCTGGAAATGGGCAATAAGCCGAATAAAAGCTGGGGGATCAAATAAAATTTTCTGCAGGAATGGCGGTACCGGTTTTTCCAGGTGTCATTACAAGTAGGGACAACAGTAACTGATCAGATAGTATCGTGTTACGGACCACTGTAAAAGGCTGCTTTTTACAGACAGGGACCGCCATGTCCTGCTAGCAGATTTATCACCAAAAGCTGAACGCTACCACGTATGTACGTTATGAGACTGAAAAGCATCCCTGCTATTCCTGCCTTCCTGTGTTTAGGGATGTTCACGCTGATTTCCTGCGGGAAGAAGAACTTCCTGGACCAGACCGTCACCACTAACCTGGATGAACAAACTGTGTTTGCTGACAGTGCCCGGACAGTGGCCTTTCTTACAGGTATTTACGGGGATATTGGCTTTACCGAGCATGCCACCCGTTTTGGAAATGGCGGACTGGATGCCGCCTGTGACGAGGCAGAGCCGCAGAAATCGGCTTCCATCACCACCTCGGTACAGTTTGCCACCGGTACCGTAAACCCTTCCATTATCAGTAAAGACGCCTGGGATCTGCCCTATACCAACATCCGCCGGGTGAACCAGTTGCTGAAACATTTGCCGCAAACACCTATTCCGCCGCATATCCGTAATGTTATGAGAGCGGAAGCGCGTTTTCTGAGGGCATGGTACTATGCCATTCTGCTGAAGCATTATGGGGGTATTCCGCTGCTGGGGGATTCTGTGTACAATGTAACGGACAAGATCCCTGCCGTGCGCAATACCTATAAGGAATGTGTGGACTATATCGTTTCGGAATGCGAGGCAGCTGCAGGCGCATTGCCACTGGAACGCATACGCGAAGACTATGGCCGCGCCAGTGGCGGGGCCGCCATGGCGCTGAAAGCAAGGGTGCTGCTGTATGCTGCCAGTCCGCTTTTTAATGGCGGCAACATTGCCCCGCAAAACCAGGTGACCGGCTATACAGATTTTGTGGCAGAACGCTGGAAACTGGCGGCAGATGCGGCCGCCGCCGTCATGCAGAGCAATGCCTATTCATTGTACGAAGACAATACAACAGCCCCGGGATACGGCTTTTACAAAGTGTTTACCATGCGGGTAAACCCCGAGTATATCCTGGCCAGGATGCAGCCAGGTAACCGCGAGCTGGAAACAGCCTGGCAGCCGCCTTCGCGCGATGGGGCCCACGGCGGATTTCCCTACCAGGATTTTGTAGACGCTTTTGGCATGGCCAATGGTAAGCTGATCACAGATCCAACCTCGGGCTACGATCCTGCTGATCCTTATAAGGATCGTGACCCGCGCCTGGCATACTCCGTGATACGTGACCAGACGCCCCTGATACAGAACAATGGCCTGAAAGAACCGGTGAATATCTACCTGGGCAGCGATGGCAAAGGCGTGAGCCAGGATGCCGTGTATGCAGGTACGCCAACCGGTTACTATACCAATAAGATGCTGGATGAAAATATTGCCGCCAATTTTATCCACGGCAGTCAGCGTTGTTTTCCCCTGATGCGCTATGCAGAAGTACTGCTGAATTTTGCGGAAGCCACCAATGAGTATACCGGTCCCACACGGGAGGTATATGACGCTGTGGAGCTGGTGCGCAAACGCGCGGGCCTGTCGCCTTACCAGCTGCCCGCCGGCTTTAGCAGGGAGCAGATGCGGGAAGCCATCCGCGCAGAAAGGAGAGTGGAGCTGGCTTTTGAAGGTCATCGTTTCTGGGATGTAAGAAGATGGAAGATCGCTGAAGAAACGGAAACCCGGATGATGAGCGGTATGGAAGTAAGGCGTGCAGGCGGCAATGTAACCTATACCATTTTTCCTGTACGTAAGCATAATTTCCGCACAGCCATGTACCTGTGGGCCATTCCGCAAAGTGAAACAGCAAAATCGCCCGAGTTAACACAAAACCCTTCCTGGTAAAACACACAATCATGCAAATAAAATTCCCGGTATGTTTACTGATGATGATCCTCTTAGTGGTCATCCATGCGTGTAAACGCGATGAAATACGTGTGCCTGAGCAGCCAAAGGATATTTCCGGCGCCTGGCGCATTACCAAAGCCATGCGCAACGGTGTGGACATTACAGCGCTGGCAGACTTTACACAGTTCAGGATACACTTCAGTCCCGACGGGCAATATACCCTTGAGCACCCGCTGCCTTTTGTAGTGAGCAGGGATGGCAGCTATAAACTGGATGATCCGAAGCATCCCTTCCGTATGAGTTTCCGGCAAAGCGGCCTGAGTGTGGAGATCAGCACCAGCTTTACCTACCCGATCGTGAACGGCAAACGTAATCTGAACCTTACGTTCAGCCCGGGTTGCGCGGCCAACACTTACCTGTATACGCTTGAAAAAGTAGCACCCTAATCCAACACCGTACACAATGAAAAAATATACTTACAGCATCAGCTTGTTCCTGCTTTTACTTGCAAGCTGCGTATTTCTGGACGGAGTAGATCAGCCGTCTTCAGCAAAGGCAGGAGAGGGGCTGACCATTGTCATGCATAACCGCATTGATGTGGCAGACGGCGGACGTTCCAACGTGCGGCTGATCATCGGTTTCCTGGCGCCTAAAAGCTGGCAGGCCACTGTCAACTCCACCATTACCTATACCACTACCTCTTATGGCAACGGTAAAATGGTACCGGTACCATCTACCGTGGAGCCCTCCAATGGCAAAAACTGGCCGGCGGCCCTGAAAGATCGCTTTGGCATGGGCGGCAATTTTATGACGGACGACCTGGAGTGGGTGGTGTTCTGGACCGAACAGACTTATAATGTGCCGCAGGGCGTAAAGGAAAACATTGATGTGACCATCGTTACCAAGGCAGGTCCGGAGAACACACAGTTCAAAACCGGTTACTTCCTGGGTACCAGCTCTGAAGGCCTCAGTGATGTATTTGGTTCCAACAATGTTTACAAATGCCAGTTCAAAGATTGTTTTATGATCACGGACGGAGAAGGCGACCTGATAGACTTCTGTAATCCGCAGATAGCTGCAGTTACACCCGGCATGGCTACGGATAACGATTTTCTGACTATCGCTTTTGACCCGGATGTGATAGAAACGCCGCTGAGTGGGGTGGGTGATATTTATTTCTGTGCAAAGGCTTACACCACTGACGGACAAATGCTGGAAGCCTGTATGCAGACAGCGGCTTCAAAACTGAAGAAATATACCGGGAATAAATCCGCTGTCACCATCTGGCCAAGGGCTTTTTTCAATATGCAGGAAGGGCAGGTGCTGCAAAAGATAGAATACTTCTTTACAGATGCTACCGGTACCGTAAAGGTTGGGTTCAGCAATACTGCCAATCCATTTGTGTACACATTCAAATGCCAATAAAACTGATACAATGGCTTACCGCTACATCCAACAATATATTTTCATGCTCAGCTGCCTGATGCTTTGTGCAAGGGCACAGGCGCAGCAGCCCGCCACGCTCAACGGCCGGCTGGTAGACAGCTATGGCCAGGCCCTGGAAAAGGCCACTGTTTTTGTAAAAGGCAGGGGCGACAGCACCAGCAGTGATGATGCAGGCAATTTTACCGTACGTGCTGCCATGAACAGTACCCTTATTATCAAGCGCAGCGGATACCAGACACTGGAGTATAAAGTACGCGATACCGGCTCGCTGACGCTGCGTATGGAGGAGGTATTCATCCCATCGCCGCAACGTATACCCGTGTTGTATGGAGAGGCATCGCCCAAAAGCATGGTAGGCGCTGTTGCCACCGTATACACCAACCAGCTGGCCACCACACCGGCTACCTTGTATGCTTATGCTTTGCCAGGACGGCTGGCAGGACTTTACACACAGCAAACCAGCGGCTTCCGCACTCCCGGTACAGGTAACAATTTCGATGTAGACATATTTGTAGGAAATATACCAAAGCCCGGCGCAATGGAGCCGAGCGACAATACGGAAATAAACCTGTGGCTGAGGGGACAGCGGCCGGTAACCATTGTAGATGGTGTGCAGCGCGATGTGTTTTCCATCGATCCGGAAAATATAGCATCTATTTCGGTGCTGAAAGACGGGTTGTCTACCATCCTGCTGGGGCAGCGCAGTTCCCGCGGCGTGCTGCTGGTGACCACCAAAAGGGCGCAGGCAGGTAAGCCGCGCCTGTCATTTACCGCGCAAACAGGTGTGCAGCAATCACTGCGCTTACCTAAACCATTACCTGCCTGGGAATATGCCTACCTGCTGAATGAAGCGCTGCAGAATGACGGCAAAACACCTTTGTATAAGGAAGCAGACTTTATTGCCTTCCGTGATCACACCAATCCATATACGCACCCGGATGTAAACTGGTATGATGCTATCCTGCGGGACAACGCGCCTTTGTCGCGCTACAACCTGAACATCAATGGTGGCGGTAATGTAGCCCGTTATTCCGTATCGCTGAACTATACTGATCAGCAGGGCATCTTCAAAACATCGCCTGGTAACAGCTATAATACCAATGCAGGATTAAAGCGCTATCTCATCAACACGGATGTGAATATTGATGTAAGCCGCAACCTGAATGTGGGCATGCAGATCTTTGGCCGCCTGCAGGAGGGAACGCAGCCTGGCGCGGGTACCAACAGCCTGCTGAATAACCTGCTGGGAACACCTAATTCAGCCTATCCTATCTATAATCCTAACGGCAGCTGGGGTGGTACGGGTAACCTTACCACTAACCTGCTGTCGCAAACCATCAACAGCGGTTATATACAGGATAACAGCAAAGACGTGATGGCGAACATAGACCTGCGCTATGATATGGGGGACTGGGTGCCGGGACTGTCTGTAAAAGGCAAAGGCAACCTGTCCATACAATCGGCCAACGCCTTTGACCGCAGCAAACGTGAGCTGGTGTACCGTATGACAGCTGATCCGGGAGATACCGCTTACACCAAATATGGCGAGGCCATTACACAGAAGAATGATTTCATTACCGTTTTTAATGCGCAGTACTTTTTTGGGCAGTTATCGCTGAACTATGACAGGCAGCTTGGTTTGCATGGCATAAGTGCAGTGGTGCTGGCCGACAGGCGGCAGACGGTCTTTAACTATGATCTGCCGGGTAAGTCTACCAACCTGTCGGGTAAAGTGGCCTATAACTATGCAGACAGATATTTTATAGAAGGGGCCATTAACAGGAGTGGCTTTAACCGCTATATGCCCGGGAAACAATATGGAACTTTCTTTGCCGGTGGTCTTGGCTGGGATATAGCGCAGGAGTCTTTCATCAAAGGTAAAGCCAGGTGGCTGAACCAGCTGAAGCTGAGAGGTACTTATGCGCATACCGGGAACGGTATTGATAATTCCGGCTATTACATCTGGCGCCAGGATTTTAGCGAGAACAATGGTATAGGCGGCGGTATATATGAGCAGGGCACTGCGCGTTCTCCCGCCACCGGTTTCCAGGAGAACGGCCTGGCCAATGTGAACATCTCCTGGGAAACAGCACGCAAACTGGATGTAGGGGTGGATGTATCGCTATTCGATAACCAGTTGCAGATAACGGGAGACTACTATCGTGACCGTTATGCCGACCTGCTGCAGATACGGGGAAAGAGCATTGCTTTATCGGGCGCCAGCTATCCGCCGGAGAACATTGGTGTTAACCTGTACTATGGCGGTGAGCTCACGATCACCTACCAGGGCCGGGTGAGCGATCTTAACTACTTTATTACCGCGAATGGCAGCATAGAACAAAGCAAGGTACTGTTCATGGATGAGCAGCGCCGTGATTATGAATGGAACAAAAGAACCGGGCTGCCGGTGGGCATGCGCTTCGGATATATTGCAGATGGCTTTTTCGGGTCTGCAGAAGAAGCAGCAGGCAGCGCCACCATTGCGGGTTATACACCGATAGCCGGTGATATCAAGTACAAGGACCTGAATGGCGATGGCACTATCAACCAGTTTGATGAGGCGCCTATTGGCAGCTTTAAACCACGCATCTACTATGGTGTTTCCGCAGGTTTATCCTGGAAAGGATTTGAAGTAAGCGCCTTGTTGCAGGGCGTAGCCAACCGGATCAACTATGTGTCCAACTTTACAACGGAGATGGGTTTCCAGTTCATGAACTTCACTTACGGACAGGCCTATGAGCAGATCACCGGCCGCTGGACGCCTGAAACAGCTGCTACGGCCACCTATCCCCGTCTAACGGCAGATGCCAATCACAATTATAACAAGGCTGGTTCCTCTTTCTGGGTACGTAATGGCAGTTATTTCCGGTTAAAGAACCTCAGCATTGCCTATAACCTGCCTTATGCCTGGATGCACCGCCTGCGGCTGGGCAGTGTGAAAGTGTTTGCCAATGCGCAGAACCTGTTCACCCATGCCGCGTATGATTTTGTAGATCCCGAAGTAGGAGTGGGGGCTTATCCCATTCAGCGGGTATTGAACACCGGTATCAATATTAAATTTTAGTCAGCCATTTAAATAAAGCACAATGAAGCAATCCCGCATGATGATCCTCCTGGCTGGCTGCCTTATTTTCCTGGTTGCCTGCAGAAAGGACTACGAAGCCATCCCACTTGAAAAAGTGACGATAGAATATGTATTTGACAAAGATGATTCACTGGGTACCTATGCCAATAAATTCCTGAACAGTATTTACTCAAAGCTACCCGAGGGCTATAACCGCGTTGGCGGCGATCTGCTGGATGCCGCATCAGACGATGCGATCTCGGGCCTCAGTGGTACGTCCGCCGTATCGCAGCTGGCTACAGGGGCATTTACCTCTTATGCTACCATTGCGGATGAAACGCCCTGGGGCAATGCCTATGCAGCGATCAGGGCCGCCAGCATTTTTGTTTCCAATATTGATGTATCACCGGTGAAGGAGAAACTGCCAAACGGCAGTTCTATCCGGTATGCCTGGAAAGCAGAAGCGCGGTTTATACGTGCCCTGTTCTACTTTGAACTGCTGAAGCGTTACGGCGGTATACCGCTGATGGGCGATAAGGTAAGAGAGCTGGGCGATGATGTGCAGGTACCGCGTAGTTCCTTTGCCGATTGTGTGCAATATATCGTAGGGGAATGTGATGCTATCAAGGACAGCCTGCGTCCTAATCCTGTAGTAGCGCCGGAGCTTAACAGTCATCGTGTTACCAGGGGCGCAGCCCTGGCATTAAAAGCACGTGTACTATTATACGCCGCCAGCCCGCTTTTCAATGGTCAGAACATTGAAGCCGGTAATGTGCTTACAGGGTATACCAGCTATGACAAAGAACGCTGGAAACTGGCAGCAGACGCTGCGCGCGAGCTGATCAGCGAAAATACGTTTGCATTGCTGCCTGATTTTAAACACATCTTTACCACGCAGAACAACAGCGAAGTGATCTTCTTCAGGCAGGGAAGCAATAATACCACGATTGAAACCACCAACGGGCCGATCGGTTTTGCGCAGGTGGCCCGCGGCCGTACCAATCCAACACAGGAACTGATAGACGCTTTTCCTACTGATGCAGGCCTGCCTATCACGGATCCTTTATCGGGCTATAATTCAAATGATCCCTATGCACACCGCGATCCGCGCCTGGCCATGAGCGTATTGTATAACGGCGCACGCTGGCTGAATACGGAGATACAGACTTTCCAGGGCGGACAGCATATTGCCAGCGGAGCAGAACCGGGTACCAAAACAGCGTACTACATGCGCAAATTCATGGGTGATTTTGAGAACGCAGTTCAATACAGCAATGTCAGCCGCGACTGGATCATGTTCCGTTATGCGGAAGTGCTGCTGAATTTTGCGGAAGCAGAAAACGAGTACAGCGGGCCTACGGCGGCCGTGTACCAGGTGCTGAAAGATCTGCGCGCCCGCGCAGGCGTTGCCGCGGGGGATAATGGCATGTATGGCCTTAAAGAAGGTATGAGCACTGCAGAGATGCGCAATACGATCCGTAATGAACGAAGGATAGAACTGGCATTTGAAGAGCACCGGTTCTGGGACATCCGCCGCTGGAAAATTGCGGAACAGGTATATGGAAGGCCCCTGCATGGCATGAATATCCTGAAAGAAGGAGCCGCATTCAGTTACAGCATCGGGGAAGTATTCAAACCCGTGTTTGCTGCGCCCAGGATGTATCTCTATCCCATCCCTTATGATGAAGTGGTGAAGAATGATAACATACGTCAGAACCCCGGATGGTAAGCCTTATTCCTTACAAGAAATCAATGAAGAAGATGAAAAATGCTATACTGTTTTTGTTGCTGGTTGTTGCGCCCATATTGTTAATGGCCCAGCAGAAAACTATCACCGGTACGGTGAAGGATCTGAACGGGGTGCTGCCTGGCGCCGCCATTTCAGAGAAAGGCATGCCTGCCAATGGCGTGATCGCCGATTCAGACGGAAGGTTCAGATTAACCTTAAAAGGTCGCTCCAATACGGTGCTGGTGAAGCTGATCGGTTTTACGGGGCAGGAGATCGACGTCAGCGGTCAAACAGCTGTTGATGTGGTGCTGCAGCCTTCTACACAGGGTTTGGATGAAGTGGTGGTTGTGGGTTTTAACCAGGCCAGGCGTATCACCAATACAGGGGCGGTCAGCGCCATTACCGGTTCTGAGATCAGGAATGTCCCCACCGCCAATGTACAGAATACCCTGATGGGTAAGCTGCCGGGTTTTGTATCGCAGCAGCGTTCGGGTCAGCCCGGAAGAGATGCGTCTGATTTCTTCATCCGTGGGGTCAGCTCGCTGAACAGCGCGGGAAACCGGCCGCTCATCATTGTGGACGATATTGAGTATTCTTATGACCAGCTGCAGCAGATCAATGTGAATGAGATAGAAAGCATATCTATCCTGAAAGATGCATCTACTACGGCCATATATGGTATCAAAGGCGCCAACGGCGTATTGGTGGTTACCACGCGCCGCGGAAAAAGCGGTCGGCCACAGGTAAACCTGCGCCTGGAATCCGGGCAGCAGTCACCTGTAAAAACGCCGAAGTTCCTGGATGCTTACAATACCGCCCTGCTGGTGAATGAGGCATATAAGAATGATGGCTTAGCGCCCATGTTCACTGCGGCAGACCTGGAGCTTTTTCAAAACGGGCAGGATCCCTATGGTCATCCCAACATCAACTGGTATGATGCCATCTTCAAGCAGCATGCTTACCAGGCCAATACCAATATTGATATTTCCGGTGGAACAGAAGCGGTGAAGTACTTTATATCCGGCGGCTTTCTTACACAGAACGGCCTGGTGAAAGACTTTTCAGATCCGAGGAATGAGGTGAATACCAATTACTTTTTCCGCCGCTATAATGTGCGTTCCAATTTTGATATGCGCGCCAGTAAAACGCTGACCTTGCGGGTAGACCTGACGGCCCGTTTTGGCGACATCAACCAGCCTCATGCATCCAACGTGGTATCAGAAGTATATAATTTCGAAAAGATACATCCTTATTCTGCGCCGATGATGAACCCCAATGGCAGCTATGCTTTTGCGGCAGATACCAAGGATAAGCTGCCCACGATCAACGCAAGGCTGGCGAACGGCGGTTATAATCGCAGCAAGCGGACAGATTTTAACGTGTTGGTAGGCGCTACACAGCAACTGGATTTTATGACCAAGGGATTATCTTTTACGGCGCGCGTGGCTTATGCAGGGGTTGAGCAGTATTCGAGAAATCTTTTCCGCCCGGAGAATCCGCCGTCCTTTCACTATAATCCCGTTGACCAGTCTTATATCCTGGACCCCCGTGGCAATTACCGCCTGCAGGCATACCGCGTAACCGGCACTACTGATCTTTACAGCCGCAATGTAAACACGCAGGCCTTCCTGAGTTATGATCGTACTTTTGGACATCATGCGCTGAATGGCCTGGCCTTGTACAACCGGCAGAGCTATGCTTTCAAATCAGATATACCGGCTAATTTCAGGGGCTTCTCTTTCAAGGCTGGGTATAACTACAAGCAGAAATACCTGCTGGATATCAACGGCGCTTTGAACGGTTCTGACCGTTTCCAGGCAAAGAGGAGAAACGGCTTTTTCCCTGCTGTGGGAGTGGGCTGGAGCATATCGCAGGAGCCCTTCTTCAGGGATCGCATAAAATCTGTAAGCCTGCTGAAACTGCGTGCTTCCTATGGCGTGGTAGGATCGGATGTTACCGAGGGTAACCGCTACCTGTACCGCCAGGAATATAATTATGGCAACAACTATTCTTTTGGCGAGAACCATACCGATCAAAACACCATCTATGAAGGAGAGCTGGGCAACCTGGACGTAACATGGGAAAAGGCAAGGAAAGCAGATGTGGGCATTGATGTAAACCTTTTCAATGACCGGCTTTCATTTACGGTGGATTATTTCCATGATGTGCGCTATGATCAGCTGGTACGTAAAGGATCTGTACCCGATATGCTTGGCATTGGCTTCAGTCCGACGAATGTGGCCAAGACCAGTAACAAAGGATTTGACGGGCAGATCAACTACCGCACCAGCATCCACCAGGTGAATATCAACACAAGCCTGGTATTCCAGCACTTCAGGAACAAAGTGCTGTTCAAAGATGAGGCGCAGCCTGCTTATCCATGGCTGCGTGAAACAGGTTTGCCCATTGAGCAGCCTTTCGGTTACACCTTTATCGGTTACTACACACCGGAGGATATAGCGAAGATACAGGCGAATGCCCATGATAAACCAGCTACACCGCTCAGTGAGTATCCCATTCAGGCCGGTGATCTTAAATACAAAGATATCAATGGCGATGGCGTGATCGACAATAACGACCGTGGCCCTATCGGGCGGCCTAACCTGGCAAATACGGTGCTGGGCCTTAACCTGGGAGGCAATTATAAGGGCTTCAGTATTAACCTGCTTTTCCAGGGCGCCTTCGGGTACAGCTTCAGCGTGGTGGGCACCGGTATAGAAACTTTCCAGAGCCAGTTTCAGCCCATCCACCAGGAGAGGTGGACACCTGAGAATGGTGCCAGTGCAGCATTTCCGCGCCTTACCAGCAACCCGACCACGGTTAACAGCGCCCGTACCTATATGTCGGATTTCTGGCTGATAGATGCGCGGTACGTGCGCCTGAAAACAATAGATGTGGGCTACCAGCTGCCCAGCCGCTGGCTGCCGAAGCGGCTGAACAATGCACGTCTTTACCTGAGCGCATATAATCTCTTAACCTGGACCAATTACGATAAATACCAGCAGGATCCTGAAGTAGCGAGCAACAGCGCAGGCGATGCCTATATTAACCAGCGCGTGGTGAACCTGGGTATCCAGATTGGTTTTAAATAAAAACAGCATGATGAGTAAAGTAATATTACTGGTGGCCACCAGCTTATTTTCTTCCTGTGTAAAGAACCCGCTGGAAGGCTACAAAAGCCAGGAGCGGGCCATTGTGTCTTTCCGCTTACCTGAAGGACAGATAGGCGAAGCCGAGATCGTGAATGGTACAGATTCTGCCACGGTTACCGTATGGGTGGAAGATGAGCTGGATCTGCAGGCTATCAGCCCGGTAGTGACGGTTTCCAAAGGCGCTGAAGTACTACCTGCGCCTGGTGTAAAAGTAGATTTTTCGGCTAATGGCAACCGTTATACGTATAAGGTGACTGCCGCCGCGGGAATCACCAAACTGTGGTATGTGCACCTAAGAAAGCAAAGTGAGCTGCCCGCGGCGCCGCGCCTGCAGCTGTTGCCCAATAACGGCAGGTGGGACCCGCGGGTGATGGTATACAGTGACCTGGACTACAATGATTACCTTACCCGCTACCAGGACTGGAATGGAGGCGATGGCTGCTATACTGCGATGTTGCCGGACGGGCGTTTGCTCTGGTCTTTCCAGGACAGCTTTTTCGGACAGGTGAGCGCCGACAGGAACCGAACCAATAACGTGATGCGCCGTAACGCAGCTCATTTGCAGCAGGATACCTCTTTACAAAGTTTTATTTCACTGAACCCCGGATCGGGCAACCAGCGTGAAACCTGGATAAAGTATGGGGATGCGCCTGAAGACCAGGATTGGTACTGGCCCGGCGCGGGGCAGGTGCATAATGGCCAGTTCCAGATGTTATTGAGCCATGTGAAAAAAAACGGGGACGGCATGTGGGGCTTTGCGCATGTGAGCACAGATCTTGCCGTGTTTGACCTGCCTTCCATGCGGCTCAATCATATTGTGAGGGACAAGGACACTAACAGCAATTATAGTGCGGGCAGCATGCGTGCTCCGGATGGATACACGTATATGTACAGTACAGAGAACGGGTTCCTGACCTCGTTTATGTATGTAGCGCGCGTGGCAGGGCATGATCTCACCGGCAATTGGGAGTATTACGGACCGGACGGATGGAGCACTACTTCTGTGAAGCATAACGTGTGCAATGATATAACGCAGCCGAACGTATTTTATAAAGACGGCAAGTACTACCTGGTATCGCAGCAGATACTTTTCGGGCTGGATATTTATATACAGGAGTCCGGTACCCCGGTAGGCCCCTGGACCAACAAGCGCACATTGTATCATATACCGGACCGTTACAGTGGTGATATTATCAGCTACAATGCATTTGTGCATCATGCGCTGAGCAGGGAGGGGGAGCTGGTGATATCATACAATATCAATCCCACGGATTTTAACAGCAACTTCAACATGCCTGGCAGTGCAGACAGGTACAGGCCGTATTTTGTGCGGATATTTAACTGGAAGTAAGCGGGGCATTGTTTGGTATGGAATGAAAGAGATGCCAATACCAGGTTAACGATGATCGGAAAGATCTACAGCCCCGCTGCCCGCCTGTACCATCCAGGCCACGAGGTAAGCGGAGCAGATGCCATCAATGCCAGTATAACACCACATTAAAAAGTCTTCCGGGTAATTTTGTATTCACCAGACTGAAGCCGGTGGTTATAAACAACGACCTGGGCAGACTGATTTGGGGAGCCGGACCAGAAGGCCAGCCGCCTGTTGCAACAGGGATGGATATTGCCTGTTTTGAAAATGGAAAAATAGCATCACTCTATGTCTTTCTTGACACCTGAGCGGTGCTTTGTGTTGTATGAATCCGTTAGATCAGATGGCGGTGGCCGCCGTTTATTACCAGTTCTGAACCGGTAGTAAAGGTGGATTCGCCGGAGGCCAGGTACAGTACGCCATAAGATTTTAAATATTTATGTCAATAAAAATGGCAGCTCCCGGGCGGAAGCTGCCATGGTAAATGTGATGGTTTTATGTGTGTTTAAGCTGTCAGGATCATGCAGGTGGAAACACCGTGGGCGTACAAGATGCCGTTTTCACTTCTAAGGTCTCCTTCCACTAAGGCAGTACTTCTGCCCGCATGAATGAGGCGTCCTTCAGCGATCATTTTCCCGCTTTTGATGGTCACGCCTTTGATGAAATTTACTTTCAATTCTAACGTGGTGTATGCCACACCTTGTGGTAACGTTGAGTGTACGGCGCATCCCATTACGGTATCCAGCACGGTACAGATTACGCCGCCGTGAACGGTGCCAATCGGGTTATAATGAAATTCCTGTGGTATGAACTCAAACCTGACTTTGCCCTGCTCTGCGCTCAACGGTGTAAAGTCTAACGTGCTGGCAATAGGCGGGTATGGAATTTCTTTATTCAGTGTTGCATTCAGGAAGTCGATGCCTGCCAGTGTTTTGGCTTTTTCGGCAGTTTCCAGGGGATTGGCCCAGTCGTGCGTTCTTATTCTGTTTGTTGCAGCCATAATCAGCATTTTATCTTACATGGTTAACCAGTTGCTATAAAGGTATGTAAAATACCGATCGGTATATTAATTACCGGAAAAAATATTCTTCCTGATATCCGGAGGGATGCTTAGCGCTATGCCCCGGGTGGCTATGTGGTTTTGCTGTTCCCGTCAATGTAATTTTCTTTGAAACAGTATGGTTGATCGCTTTAAAGATTATCTGAAAGCCAACGCTGGGGCTGGATAGTACGGGGATCGACTATGTCAGTTCCCTGGCCGTTTCCCGTCGTTTAAAGAAGAACGAGGCGTATCTCTCCGGACGCTGGACCGCAGCTCATGTTCAGGATGTGGCAGTGCTTTACCGCCTTGTACTGGAAAGCAACAAACCGGGCAGGTATCATGCAGTTGCTGAAGAAGGTATTTCCTTAAAAGAGATAACAGCGGCCATTGGCAGGGGATTGAACATTCCTGTTGTGAGTCAGACAGAGGAAGCGGCTAAAAGTCATTTTGGACCGCTGGCCATGTTTATGCGCTTTGATATGTCTGCATCAAGTGAACAGACAGGGCAACAGCCGAGATAGCAACCCAGCGGGCCGGGACTGCTTGAAGACCTTGGGCAGGTGAAATATTTTTAGCCGCCGTATAGGGCTGGTCTCATCACCTGAACGACTTCCTGAACTCCAATGGCGAGAGATTGGTTTTTGTTTTAAACAGTTTACTGAATGATTGGGAATGCTCAAATCCCAGTTCATATGCCACTTCGCTTACGGACAGGCTGGTGGTAGAAAGCTTTTCCTTTGCTTTTTCTATCAGCTTGTCGTGAATATGTTGCTGGGCGCTTTGCCCGGTTAATGAGCGAAGCATATCACTCAGGTAACTGGCAGAGACGTTCAGGTTTGTTGCCAGGTAGGCTACGGTGGGGATGCCTCCTCTTAAGGACTTTTCATCCTGGAAATAATCCTCCAGTATTTCCTCGAACTTTTGCAGGAGGTCGTTGCTGGCGGCTTTGCGGGTAATGAATTGGCGCTTATAGAAGCGGTTGGCGTAGTTAAGTAATAGTTCGATCTGTGAGATCATTACATCCTGGCTGAAATCGTCTATCCTGCTGTTCAACTCTGATTCCATAAAACTAAAGATGGACAGTATGATGTTCTTTTCCTCTTCGGAAAGGTGCAGGGTTTCTTTGATGGAGTAGGAGAAAAAGCCGTACTGCCTGATCTTTTTAGCCAGTGGATAACCCAGGAAGAAGTCGGGGTGAATCAGTAATGAGTACTGCGAACAGGCGGTGTCATTATCCGGGTTACCACCGATGATCTGTCCGGGAGCTGCAAACAGCAGGCCTCCTGCATCAAAATCATAGTAACCTTGTCCGTACTTTAGCCGTCCGCCCAGCACAGGTTTATAGGAAATTTTATAAAAGCCCAATACGTGACGCTGCGCGATCCTGTCTGGTTCGGCCTTAACATGTACGCCGTTAATGATACTGATTAAGGGATGCCGCGGCATTGGCATATCAAAAAAACGGTGCGCATCTGAAAGCGACTCAAACCGGTGCAGATGATTATCTTCTGTTTTCATTGTAAAATATTTATAGATAGCCGGTTGTCAACAGACAACCGGCTATCAGTGATATTACATAGGCTCACCTTGAGCCGAGCTGGATACGGCATCCCATGCTTCCCAGATTTTTATCCGTTCCGCATAGGCGGCTTTTGTTGACGGCAGGTTATGACTGCCCAGGTTGAAGCGGAGTGGCGGGTTTTCCGCATCCACCATTTTAAAAAGCGCCTGGGGAGTAGCTGCCGGATCTCCGCGTTTCAGGTTTCGGAGGCCGCCGATGAATTCGTTTTTGAAGTCGGTGTAAACCTCTAAACCCGGTGCAAATTTAAGCGATTCCGGGCTGCCAAACTCTGTTGCGTAAGCGCCGGGCTCAATGATGGTTACTTTAATGCCAAATTGTTGAACTTCTGCGGCGAGGCTTTCATGGATGGCTTCGAAGGCCCATTTCGAAGAGCAATAATAACCAATTACCGGCGCTGTAATATGGCCAAGGTTGCTGGAAGTTCCTAAGATGTGACCATAACCCTGCTGGCGGAGCAGTGGCAGCGCTGCCTGTATAACGGCAACGGGCCCAAGAATATTTGTTTCATACAGTGACCTGATGTCGTCTGCCTTTGCCTCTTCAATGGTGCCGATCAATGAATAGCCTGCATTGTTCAGTACAATATCAAGCCTGCCAAAATGCTCATGAGCCTGTGTAACTGCCTGTTTCACCTGGTCTGCATTGGTTACATCCAGTTGCAGGGTTAACACATTGTCGCCATATTTCTTCTTCAGATCGGCAATGCTGTCAATGTTCCGTGCGGTAGCGGCTACTTTGTCCCCCCTTTCTAAGGCGGCTTCTGTCCAGATGCGTCCAAAACCGCGAGATGTGCCGGTGATGAACCATACTTTGTTATTTCCCTGTGTCATAATGTTTTGATTTTAGTACAAAGGTCATATGTCCGGCTGTAACACCTGTAGCCTGATTGTGGATTTTTGTAGGCGGATTGCGGTTGTAACCCGGCGGGCAGTTTTTTTAGAAAAAGCCACCTGATTTAACTTAAGTGAAAAAACAGGGCCGTTGCATGCCGCAAATTTGTATCGACAATAAGATGATCAACTTTAATTAAAGGTATGGAAACGTCGATAGATTCCCTTGTGGAGTATGGTCCGCGCAGGATCATAATAACGGTAACAGCGGTGATATGCGCGATGCTTGAGCTGATAGACACGACGATCGTGAATGTGGCACTAAACGATCTCCGCGGTAACCTGGGTGCTACGGTTAATGAGATCAGCTGGGTCATTACCGCCTATTCGCTGGGTAATGTTATTATTGTGCCGATGACGAGCTGGCTTTCCCAGCAGTTTGGCAGGCGTAACTATTTTGCCGTCTCCATCATTGTTTTTACGCTTTGTTCGTTCCTGTGTGGTAATGCAACGGGTATCTGGGAGATGATCATTTTCAGGTTTATCCAGGGGCTGGGCGGCGGCGCTTTACTGGTTACGTCTCAAACGATCATTACGGAAAGCTGGCCTTTGGAGAAGCGGGCGGTTGCACAGGGTATCTATACGCTGGGATTGCTGGTGGGGCCTACCATCGGGCCAACATTGGGAGGGTACCTGATCGATAACTATTCCTGGCCCCTGATCTTTGATATCAATATCCCGTTTGGCATCCTGTCAACCGTACTGGCTATCCAGTTCATTAAAAGTCCGAGGTATGAGCAGAAACGACCGGCAAACCAGGTAGACTGGCTGGGCATCATACTGCTCACGGTGGGCGTTTCTTCCCTGCAGTATGTGCTGGAGAAAGGACAGGAAGATGATTGGTACAGCAGCAATACCATCATCATACTTACCGTAACAGCGGTATTGGGTATCTTTTTCTTTATCTGGCGGGAGTTAACTTACCGCTACCCGGTTGTGGAATTGCGGGTGCTTAAAAATACCAACCTGCGTGTTGGCGTGATCCTGACCTTTTTGATCGGCTTTGGCTTATTCGGTACAACTTTCGTACTTCCGCTGTTCACCCAAAGCTTGTTAGGCTGGACGGCCCTGCAATCGGGCTTATTGATGCTGCCGGCAACCATATTTGTAGCAGTCGTAGTAGCGGCTGTATCACAGCTGGTGCAGCGCGGTGTATCATCAAAATACCTGATCATTATCGGGATGATCGTTTTCTTTATTTACGGGGACTGGTCATACCATCTGCTCACGCCGGAAACCGGAAGTGATAATTTATACTGGTCGCTTTTCGTGAGAGGTTTGTCGCTGGGACTACTATATGTTCCGGTAACAGCCATGTCCGTATCTACGCTTCATGGTAAAGAGATTGCGCAGGGCGCAGCGCTTACAGGTATGTTACGCCAGTTGGGCGGCGCATTTGGAGTTGCCATCATATCAACGTTTATATCAAGGCAGTCACAACTGCACAGGATCACACTTGTCAGCCATTTGAACGCAGATGACCCGGTGGTACAGGAAAGGCTTAGCCAGTTGTCGCGCCGGTTCCTGATGCAGGGCTATAACCTTCAAAGCGCCAGGAGGGCTGCCTACGGTGTACTGGAGAACACGGTGCAAAGGCAATCGACCTTGTTGTCTTACATGGATGTGTTTCTATGGGTAGGTGTTTTGTTCCTGTTGTGTGTTCCCTTTGTGCTGATCTTTGTGAAGCAGGCGCGGAGTAAAGGATCGCTGGCGGAGGCGATGCATTAGGGAGGCTTACGCTTTGAGTTCATCCAGATAAACAGTTTGTCCAAATAAAAAAAGGCTCTATAATCAGAGCCTTTTTTATCGTGGTGCGGAGGAAGAGATTCGAACTCTCAAGCCCTTTCAGGCACTACCACCTCAAAGTAGCGCGTCTACCAATTTCGCCACCTCCGCTGGTCCGGGGTGCAAAAATAGAATGTTTTTCAAAATGTACAAATTTATTATGCATTCCGGCTATTTTCTTAACAGGATCCTGAAGGTGGTTCCTTTGGTCAGCTCCGATGACTTAACGTATAAACGGCCCTTGTGATAGTCCTCAATAATACGCTTGGCCAGTGAAAGGCCCAGTCCCCAGCCCCTTTTCTTGGTACTGAAGCCGGGTTTGAACACTTTTTCGTAATAAGCTTTGGGAATACCTTTCCCTGTGTCGGCAATATCTACAATGATATCTGCCGGGTGGCTTTCTATATGGATATCGATGGCGCCTTTACCTTCCATGGCGTCGAGGGCGTTTTTTAGCAGGTTCTCCACCACCCAGTCGAACAGGGGAGGGGAGATCATAGCCGGGATGTCTGTATCCCGGGTGTGAACGGTGAACTGCACCTTCTGGGGGGCTCTTTTCCGGATATAGGTCACCATGTGCTGGATCTGTTCCACAAGGTTCTTCTCTTCCAGTTTGGGTACGCTGCCGATCTTGGAGAAGCGGTCGGTGATCAGTTTCAGGCGGTCTACGTCCTTACGCAGTTCTGTCACCATGTTGGTATTATCCGGGTTTTCCTTCAGGATCTCCAGCCAGGCTTCTATGGAGGAGAGCGGCGTGCCAAGCTGGTGGGCGGTTTCCTTGGCCAGTCCTACCCATACCAGGTTCTGGGTGGCCCGGTTTGTAGAGGAGAGGGCAAACAGCACCACGCCAATGAAGAGGGTCACCACCAGCAGCTGGATGTAGGGGTAATACCGCACCTGTTTCAGGATGAGGGAGTCCCCATAGTATATATAATTATAGATTTTCTGCTCGGCATCTACCTCCATGATAAAGGGCGGATGCTTCTTCTTGAAGATGTTCAGCTGTTCCTGCAGGTATTTGGGATGGCTGGCAATTTTAGCGGTATCCAGGTTGCGGCTGTCGATGATCTGCCCAAATTCATTGGTCAGGATCAGGGGGATGGTGGTGTTGGTGGTCACGATCTCTACCGCCAGGTTCAGGTTGGCATCCGGGGAGGCTTGCAACAGTTCGCGGTTAGCTTCCACCCATGTGGCCACTTTCTTGGTCTCTTCTTCCTGTATACGCTGGGACAAACTGCTCACAAACCAGATGGTGGCTACAATGATGACCACCGCCATGGAAACCAGTACAAACTTCCAGCCTATGTATTGTTTAAACATTTACGCCTAAGTTAATATTTTAAGTTCATAGTCTATGACCGGTGCGATTTGAGGCGATGGCCCCTGCCCCATGGCACGGTTCCTGCTTTGTGGCAAGGGGGCGACTAAGGACTTTTACTTTATATTTGCTTTCGCAAAAATATTTATCACGCATAAACGAAATATCTTTTGTCGGTATTGCCATCGGTAGCTGTCGTTATTTTGAACTGGAATGGAAAAAGTTTCCTGGAAAAGTTCCTGCCTTCGGTATGCAAGTCTACTTATGGTAATTTACAGCTATATGTGGCGGATAATGCATCTACAGACGATAGTGTAGCTTTTACAGCATCACATTTCCCGGAGATAAAGATCATCCGAAACCCTTCCAACAATGGTTTTGCGGGCGGGTATAATGAGGCCCTGCAGCATGTGCAGGCGGATATTTATGTACTGCTGAACCAGGACGTGGAGGTAGAGCCCGGCTGGATAGAGCCTGTGGTGGCCATGATGGAGCGGCAGCCGGATATTGTGGCCTGTCAGCCCAAGCTGCGGGCTTACGCCAACCCGGATGAGTTTGAGTATGCGGGTGCTGCCGGCGGCTGGATGGATATCCTGGGATATACCTTTTGCAGGGGGCGCATCCTGTATACCACAGAGAAAGATAACGGCCAGTATGACGATGCCCAGGATATTTTCTGGGCGACCGGTGCGGCGCTCTTCATCCGTTCCAGATGTTTTCATGAAGTAGGAGGCTTTGATGCCGACTTCTTTGCACATATGGAGGAAGTAGACCTCTGTTGGCGCCTGCAGCGGGCGGGTTACCGCATTGCCTACTGCCCGGGTTCCCGGGTGTATCATGTGGGCGGAGGCAGCCTGCCGCAGGGTAATCCACGCAAATTATACCTCAACTTCCGGAACAACCTGATGATGTTATGGAAGAACCTGCACCCGGCAGACCGCTGGATCATCCTGGCGCAGCGCCTGTTCCTGGACATACTGGCAGCGGTAAAGAGCCTGGTGGCCGGCAAACCGAGGGACATGGCGGCTATCTTCCGGGCCTATCGTGATTATATGCGCTGGAAGCAACGCTACAAACCCGCCAGCGACCAGTTGCCGCGGAAGAAACTGCTGCAGATGAAAGGGGTGTTCCATGGTATCATGATCTGGCGTTACTACTTCCTGGGCCGAAAAAAATTCTCAGAACTGGAGCGCTGAAACCTGCTGAGCGCCTAAAGCTGAACGTTTAACGCATAAAACAATAGCATTCAGCATTAAGCACACCGCTATCAGCTTTTTATAAATATTGCTTTGATTATTATCTGACATAATGTAAGTTTGCAACGCGAAAAGAAAAATCTATGGAACAAAACACGATAGAAAATAAGAGCGACTTTTCCCGTGACTGGGTTGCATCCTCCCGTTTCCTGTTTTATGTGAAAGTATTTTGTATACTGGCTTTTGTGTTGGGTGGTTGCTATAACCTGTACAAGCACCGTTATAAGGGAAAGCCTGAAGTAGCAGTGCCTGAAAGCACCCTTTACAATCCCAAGTATAAATAATTTGGATATTTCGGACTCTTTCTTATTTTTGCAGTCCCGAAAACAAAAAAGATAGTTCTTATCAGCGGAAGTAGCTCATTTGGTAGAGCACGACCTTGCCAAGGTCGGGGTGGCCGGTTCGAGCCCGGTCTTCCGCTCAGCAAAAAAAATAGAATAAAGGCCTTACAAGGGCCTTTTTTCATTTGTACCCATCCCACACTCATGTTGTTATCCCGCTTTTACACGTTTCAGGTAAGCAGATGGCGGTATGCCGAATTGCGCCTTGAAACATTTACTGAAATAGAACGGATCGTTCATGCCAACTTTATAAGCCACCTCCGATACGGTATAATCTCCAGTATTCAGCAGCGTAGCAGCCTGCTTTAATCTTACCAGCCGGATGTATTCATTGGGAGAGTAACCGGTGAGGCCTTTTACTTTTTTATAGAACAGCGTTCTGCCCAGTTTAACGGCAGCTGCAAAGTCATCAACAGAGAATTGGGTATTGTCCAGGTTCTTTTCAATGATAAAATGCAGCCGGTCCAGGAATTTACGGTCTGCTTCATTCTCCGCGATGTTCACTTCAAAAAAGCCGGGATCATTGGAGAAACGTTTCCTGATCTTTTCTCTCTGTTCGATAATGCGGATGATATTGGTCAGCAGAAAGCGTGTACTGAAAGGCTTTGGTATGTAGGCATCTGCTCCTGCGTCGATGCCCTGCAGCTGATGTTCCCCGGAAGAGAGGGCGGTCAGCAGCACTACCGGTATATGGCAGGTCTGGAACTCTGCCCGGATGCGGCGGGTAATGTCTAAGCCGTTCAACTCCGGCAGCATTACATCGCACACCACCAGGTCTGGTGCCAGCTCAATGGCCTGCGCCAGGCCATCGCGCCCGTTGTTGGCCGTATGTACATGGAAGTAATGCCCCAGCTGTTCTGCCAGGTAATCGCAGATGTCGGGATTGTCTTCAATGACCAGTATCCTGTAACGGGAAGAGGGCTCCGGTATATTCATGCCTTCTGCATCTGCGATATAGGCCGCCTGCAGTACGCTGGTTATTGTAGTTGTGTTGTTCAACGCCTCCGGTGTGGCCAGCTCGTCTGCTGTATACAGATCACGGGAAAGGGGCAGTGTGATTATAAAGGTAACACCTGCTCCGGCATTATTGCGGAAGCTGATACTGCCATGATGCAGTTCTGCCAGTTCCTTGGTAAGCGATAATCCTATACCCGTTCCCGTAGGAGAGAAGCTCAATTGTGTGAAGCGCTGGAAAACCTGTTCCCTTTTACTTTCAGGAATAGCAATGCCGGAGTCAGACACCTGGATCTGCAGCTGCCCGGCATTTTCATCTATCAGTGCGCGTACGGTGATGCTGCCATTGGCAGGGGTGAACTTGTGCGCGTTAGACAACAGGTTGTACAACATCTTATCCAGCTTGTTATCATCCAGCCACATGGTATACTCCGGCAAATTGCTGGAAAACTGCAGGTGGATCTGCTGTTGTTCAGCAAGGTCATTGAAGCTGTCGCAGAGGTCCTGCAGGAAGGAGATGACCTCCACTTCCCGTATCTGCAGCTTCATACGCTGGTGCTGAAGCTTGCGGAAGTCCAGCAACTGATCGGCCAGGCGCATGAGGCGTTGTACATTCTTCTGCATGATGTGCAGGTGCCGCCCGTTATGTAAGGCCCCCTGGCGGTTGTCCAGCAGGTTTTCCATGGCGCTGACGATCAGGGACAGCGGCGTACGGAACTCGTGTGATATATTGGTGAAGAAATTGAGCTTGTACTCTGTCAGTTCTTTTTCCAGCGCAACGGCGTGTTGTAAACGGAAGATGCGTTTGCGTACAAAACTGATGGCCGCTATCAGTCCGCTGATCACACAGATGTACAGTATAAAAGCCGGTGTAGAGCGCCAGAAGGGCGGCAATACGGTGATGTGGATAGCGGCTTCCTGTTTGCTCCAGCTGCCGTCATTGTTAGTGCCTTTTACACGGAAGGTGTATTCGCCCGGGGGCAGATTACGGTAGGTGGCTACATTATAAGCGGCAGGCGGGTTCCAGTCCTCTTCATAATTTTCCAGTATATAGGTATACTTGTTCTGTTGCGGATTGCGGTAGGCCAGTGTGGCGAACTCGATGCTGAACACTTTCTGATTGGGCTCCAGGGTGATCGTTTGTGCAGCGTTCAGCGCCTGTTGCTGCGGGCTGCTGCGTTTCAGCGGATTGCCGGCAACACTGAACCCGGTGAGCACTACCGGTGCATCGCCGCTGTCTGTATGCATCAGTGCGGGATGACAGCTGTAAAAGCCATCCAGGCTGCCCCAGAGATGCTGTCCATTTCTTCTTTTACAGCAGGCAGCTTCTGTAAAGAGATTGCCGAGAGTGGTATTGGAGAAGTAAAAGATCTCAAAGGTGTTCTTATCCGGATTAAAACGGGTGAGGCCATTTTCGGTACTGATCCACAGATCGCCCTGTTCATCTTCCAGCATGCCATTTACAATATCATGCGAAAGTCCCTGTTGGGTGCCAAAGGTCTCAAAGTAAGCAGCACGGTCTTTAGTGGCAGGAATAAAGCGGCTGATACCGCCGCCGGAAGTCCCCGCCCAGATACGGCCTTTATGATCTTCGCAGATGATCTTGACTACATTGCTGGTTAGCCCGTTGGGCTGCCCGGGATCTGAACGGTACAGGGTAAACGCTTTGTTGTTTTGCAGCAGCGCCTCCGGCCGGAAGCGCAGCAGGCCGTTGTTGGTACCCGCCCATATATTTCCCTTGCGATCCTGCCGCATACAGCGTATATCCTTCAATGTTTCATGTGTGCCAAAGAAGTTACGGAATGAAATATGCTGCCCGCCGTTGTAGACAGCGAGATTCAGTCCACCACCAAAGGTGCCTATCCACATACGCTGCCGGCTGTCTTGCAGGATGGTATACACCTGGTTGTTTCTACTGGCGCCGGGCGCCGGTTCCGGTAACTCAAAATGGCGGGCCGCCTGCTGCAATGAATCCAGGTGTGCGATGTACAGTCCCTGGCCTTTGGACCCCAGCCAGATGAAACCTTTACTGTCCTCCTGTATGCAGTATATATTGGGGCTTTGCCCATGGAAGAGGTGGGAGAGCGGACGTATGTTTTCCAGTGCAGGGTCATACAGGTACAAGGCGCCGTTCTTGGTGGTCACCCATATATTACGGCGGCTGTCTTCAAAGAGTGTTTTTACAATATTGGCGCTGTAAGGCCTGTGATTTTTTGTGTCAGGATAGAGATGCGATACAGAGAATGATTGTGGTACCAGTTTGTTAAGACCTGTATGTTCCGCCCCTACCCAGATCAGACCGGAACGATCTGCGAGTATGCTTAAGAGATAGTTGGAGCTAAGGCCGTTGGCATTGTCGCCGTTATGGCTGAAATGCTGCAGCGTATCCCTGAGACGGTTGTAACAATACAGTCCGCCGCCATAGGTAGTAAGCCAGGTATTTTCTTTATGATCCGTTTGAATGGCAAGGCGGTCATCATCCACCTGGTGCATCACCTGCGGGGAGACCAGTGTAAAGCGGCGTGATTGCTGCCTGCGTATATCGTAATACCATACAACGCCTGTATGATTATTAAGCCAGATACCCTGTGCTGCGCTGACCGTGATATCTGTATGGCCGGATATAAGCTCTTTAAAGACCGTTTGTGCGCTGTGCACCTGGCCGCTTTTTAACTGCAGTATCCAGGCGCCTTCGCCCTGCGTACCCAGCAGCAGCTGTTCAGGATTAAGGAGCGCGCCACTGCTAAGCTGCAGGGAACGGTCCATAGCCAGTTTATTGAATTGCCGTTGCTGGAGGTGGTAGGTAAATATGCCGTTGTTGCGGGTAATAAAATAAAGGCGGCCATTAGCGGGCAGCGCCTGTATAAAATCATATCTGCTCTTTTCCCTGTAGGCCGCTGTAATGCTGCCATCCGGGTTTAAAAGGTACAGTCCATTGGCCGTACCGACCCAAAGATGGTGCATTACATCTTCAAACATGAAATTTACCTGGTTGCCTGCGGGAAGATCATAATGGCGGGTAGTGAACACCCCATTCTCACGGCGGATGCGCAGGCATCCGCTTGCGCGGCCATATAGCCAGGTATCGCCGCCGGTGCTTTCAAACCATTGTTCAAAAGGCAGTTGCTCCTTAGCCTGGCCGTATTCGATAAAATCTTCCTTTACCGGGTCAAAGCAATGAAAGCGGCCTTCAAAGGTCTTTACCCAGATAAACCCATGACGGTCTTCATGCAGTTCACGGATGCGGGTATCGCTGATGGAATGAGGGTTGCCGTATTCGGGGCGGTATACTACAAACTTTTTGCCATCGTAACGGTTCAGGCCATTCAGGGTGCCGATCCAGATGAAGCCTTTTTTGTCCTGCAGGAGGCAGCGTACCGTGTTCTGCGAAAGTCCGTCGCGCGTGGTCAGCTGTTCCAGGCATATGTTATTATTCAGGCGGGCGGGCTCAGTAGGTTCGCTGGTGGCAATAGCAGCCGTGGAGGGTAATAACAGGAATACGCAGCTGCAAATGTTGGATAGACATTTGGTTAATCTCATAACGGGAAAAATTCCAGATCCCAATATCCAAATTCCAGGCATCCGGTTTTGATATCCAAGGTGCTTTCAGGATCCGGTATCTGGAATTTGGGATTTTAATTCCGGAAATGCATCCTATACTTTCCCAGTGGGCGCGTTACTGCGTACATTTTTACAGTATAAAGTCAATTTCTCCATGTTGCCGGCTGCGGTTTCCTGTCATCTTTACACTTTCAATGACGGACATATGCGGAAGACATTTTTTATACTATGTACGGCAGTCTTTTATGCATGGCAGGTTTTTGCGCAGGCAGGAGATTATCGGCAGGATCTTAAGCGGGAAGGCAACATCTTTCATTTTACCACTACAACAGGGCAGGTGCAGCTGGAATTCTGTACACCCTCCCTTTTCAGGGTAAGAATGAGCCGTAACGGCGGCTTTGCCCCCAGTGAGCCGTGGATGGTGATGCAGTATCAATGGAGCCAGGTGCAGGTACAGGTATCGGAAACAGCGCAGCAATTCCGGTTGCAGACCCAGGATCTCTGCATTATCGTACGGAAAAAACCTTTTGCTATTGATGTATGGAGCTCCGACGGAAAACTGCTATCCGCAGAATCCGGCCTGTCAGGCAATGGCGCATTTTTAATCGGCGATACGGCCGCCTGCCGTAAGACTCTGCAGCAGGATGAACATTTCTTTGGTTTCGGTGAGCGCATGGATTTTTTGGACAGGCGCGGCAAAAAAGTAAAGCTGGATGTGGGCCGCGGGGCAGGTATGCCGCACATTACCGGCGCCTATAATATACTGGCCGCCAATTATAGTCCGGTACCCTTTTTTATGAGCACCCGTGGCTATGGTATCTTCCTGCACACCAGTGTGGCTTCTTCGTGGGATATGGGCCAGGCGCGACCGGATCAATATAGTTTCAGCGCACATGAGGGCAACGGAGAGCTGGACTATTACTTTATATATGGTCCCCGTTTTGCCACCATCCTTGAACAGTATACCCATCTGACCGGGCGTTCGCCTCTTATGCCCCTGTTTGCGATGGGACTACACGTGGGTACTTACAGCGGCGGTACCTGGGGGCATGAAAGTGAGACCTCCGATGCTTATGTAATAGCGCTGGCCCGGCGTTTCCGCGCGATGGGCATACCGGTGGATATACTTTTCCTGGATTCTACCTGGCGGCTCTTTGGCAAGAACGGCGGTAAAGGCGCTACCAGTTATGAATGGCGGGAAACGTTCCGCGACCCGCGTGCCATGATGGATAGTTTGTACGCCCTCCATTTTAATATGGTGGGCCTGCACATACGGCCGCGGCTGGATAACGGGTTGCATAACCGTTTACTGGATAGTGCCGCTGCACTGGGCTATACCTATCCGGAAGCCAACAGTGCGGGTGAGTTCCTGAACTTCTTTGACTCTACTGCGGTGAACTGGTGGTGGCGGCATGCCGCTATGAAAGTAGCGGGTATGGGCGCCCGTTTCTTTAAAACAGATGAGGGCAGTGCATTTGGTCACCTGGCCAATGAAAGTAACAAAACGGGTCCTACAGATGCCAAAGCCAGGCAGCTGCATAATATATTCCCCATTGCCTATGCTAAAGCGGCGTATGAAAAATTTGCGCTTCACAACGGTATGCGCGGCATGAACCACACACGGGAGGGATATGCAGGCATCCAGCGTTATCCTTTCATTTTTGCGGGCGACTGGCCCAGCGAATGGCAGTATTTTGAACCGGTGATCCGCGCTGGACTGAACATTAGTCTTTCGGGGGTGGGATACTGGGCGCATTGTATGGGCGGCTTTGAGCATCCGGCAGATCCTGAACTGTATATACGCTGGTGTCAGTTCGGAATGCTGAGTCCCGTGGCCATGTTATTCGGGATGGATCACCCGGGATATAAAGAGCCCTGGAACTATGGTAAAGAAGCGCTGGAGATTGTTACACAGTACACCCGTTTACGTTATCAGCTGCTGCCCTACCTGTATCAGCACGCTTATGAGATGTATGCCACCGGAATGCCGCTGATGCGTGCACTGGTACTGGAATACCAGGACGATCCCAACACCTATAATATCACTGATCAATACCTGCTGGGCAGCAGCATTATGGTTTGCCCCGTTACGCAGAAAGGGGCTGCCACACGGGTGGTTTACCTGCCGGAGGGGAAATGGATAGATTACTGGAGCGGAAAACGTTATGAAGGCAAACAATACCTGAATGTACTGACGCCTCTTGATAAAATACCGCTGTTCATTAAAGCCGGCAGTATTATTCCCACACAACCCGTATTGCAATACACCGGAGAGAAAACCATCGACACAATAACACTGGATATCTATGCCGGTGGCAACGGCGTTTGCCGCCTGTATGAAGATGATGGTAAGAGTCTGCAGTACCGGGAAGGACAGTTTGCCATTACAGCAATCAGCAGCACAACAGCACCCGGTGAAATAAGCATTCACTTTCAGCCTGCCAGGGGTAAGTACCACAGCACGCTGAAGGGCTATCAATTGAAAGTACATCTGCCTGCCCGGCCATCGGCTGTAATTACTGCCAATAAGAACCGCTGGGATTATGACAGCGTATCGCAAGTATTGCACATTACGGGGGTACCGGCAGGACAGGAAAACCGGGTGACTGTCAGATTTTCCATGTAATTGTATGATCCTCCATTGGTACAGCTACCGCCTGCCGGTAATTTAGGCCCTGAGTTGATACAGATGGAGCATCCATATAAACAACAGGAAAATATGAAGCGCATTGCGAAGCTGAAACGGCTGGAGCGGATATTGATACTGGCCTTCATCCTTGTTTGTGCCCTGTTAATATATTTTCTGACAACCGGATAAATACTATCACAAGATGGATTACATAAACAGCCGGGGACTGTTCCGATTATTATGCTTTTTTTGTATGCTGATGGCGGGGACGGATGTTGTACATGCCCAGCCACCAGCTTCCACCGAAGCAGTATTAAGAAAGATAGCCAACCGTATTGTGCAAAGCACGCCTTACCAGTTCATTGATCCCAATACACAGCAGACCTATAGCAACCTGGCGGGAGTGCCTTTCTCTATGGACATGAAGGTGAAAAGCCAGTATAACGACTGGCACTATACCAACGGGCTGTTGCAGATCGCGATGATGGAGCTGTCGGATCAGCTGAAGGATACGCAGTACCTCCGTTATGTGAAGCGTAATATGGAGTTTGTCTTTGACACGGCCAACCTTTCTTATTTCCGCAGGCAGTACAATACCTGTATACAGCGTCCGGATGGCGATGAAAAAGCGCGCCGGTATTCCTGGCATATGTTCTTCCGCATGGTACGGCTGGATGATTGCGGCGTGATAGGTGCCAGCCTTATTGACCTGTACCAGCGGGATAAACGCGCCGCTTACAAAAACTATTTCGATAAAGTAGCGGAACACCTGCTGCAGCGGGAGCCCCGCCTGAAAGATGGTACCATTGCACGTTTATGGCCGCATGAAATGACGATATGGGCAGACGACCTGTATATGAGCGTATGCTTCCTGGCGCGTATGGGGCGGCTCAGCGGCAACCGGCGTTATTTTGATGACGCAGCCAGACAGGTGATCCAGTTTACCCGCTATCTCTGGGATGCAGAGAAGCAGCTGTACTATCATTGCTACCATTCTGATGTGCAGCAGCATGGGGTAGCTTACTGGTCAAGGGCCAATGGCTGGGTCATGATGGCGCAGTCAGACCTGCTTGCGGTATTACCGGCTGACCATCCCCAGCGGGCAGCACTGCTGAAGATCTTTCAGCAGCAGGCCGCAGGTATTGTGCGGTACCAGGGGCCATCGGGTTTGTGGCGGCAATTGTTAGACAAAGGAGACGCCTATGAAGAAGTAACGGGAACGGCTATGTTCACTTATGCCCTGGCCACCGGTGTTAAGCGGGGATGGCTACAGCGCGACTACGCCTATGCGGCGGAGCAGGGTTGGAAGGGCATTCTTACAAAGATCAGCGATGCGGGAGACATAAGCGGTATTTGTACGGGTACCGGTATTATGCCTTCGCTGGTATTTTATTATAACCGGCCCTTAGAAACCAATACGCCTATGGGGGAGGCGCCGGTATTAAGAGCAGGTATTGCGATGATGGACCTGCCGCCGTTCAGGGATCCGCCGGCGCATTTACAGTATCCGCGTATCCGGGCAAACAGGAATGAATAATTAATCATTAAGCATTCATAATTAAGAATAGATTCCACATGAAAACTGATACTAACCGCAATTGTGCAGGGCGGCCTATATTGTTTTGGCTGCTATGCCTTGCACTCCTATTACAACATCTTCCGGGGTATGCCTTCCAGGGCAAAGAGGGGGTAGGGGGCCGGGTTACAGACCAGCTGGATCATGTCCCGTTGCCAGGGGTGAATGTCCGCATAAAGGGGAGTAATAAAGGCACGGTGACGGATGGATCGGGACAGTTCTTTGTTCCTGCTAAAACCGGCGATGTGCTGGTGTTCACCTATGTAGGTTATGAAAGCAAAGAAGTGACCTTAACCGGTGCAGCGGAGATCTCTGTCAGCATCACTAAAAGCAACCAGGATCTGAACGAGGTGCTGGTTGTAGGTTATGGCACACAGAAGAAAGCCAATGTTACGGGGGCTATTGCCACCCTGAACGCACAGCACCTGGACGAGCGCCCTATTGCGCGGGTAGACCAGGCGCTGGTAGGGCAGATGGCCGGCGTGCAGGTAAAGCAGATCAGCGGTGCCCCGGGTAAGGGCTTTCAGATAAAGGTGAGAGGCACCGGCTCTATCAATGCAGGTACAGAGCCGTTGTATGTAATAGACGGTTTTCCGCTGGATGTATCCAGCGCCAGTGCCAGTGGCGGTTTTGCCCAGGGCTCTGCGCTGGACAATATCAACCCTAACGATATCGCTTCCATACAGGTACTGAAAGATGCTGCGGCCGCCGCTATCTATGGCTCGCGCGCGGCGAACGGTGTGGTGATCATCACCACCAAATCCGGCAAGTCAGGCAGGAACCGTATGGAGTTCAACACGTATGTGGGGTGGCAGGAAACCGTGAAAAAACTGGACCTGCTTTCTGCAGAAGAATGGATAGACCGGGCACGGGAGATCATTGACTACAACTATGTGAATCCGGCGCTGGGCAGGCTTGCCAGCGATGACCCCGAAGTAAGGCGGCAAAAGCTGGGAGGTTTTGATTTTAACAGGATCTATGATGAACGCTGGTATCAACCGGGACACCCGGGATTACGGTATGTAGACTGGCAGGACGAATTGTTCCGCAGGGGAATGGTGCAGAGCTACCAGCTGGCGGCTTCCGGCGGTACGGATAAGGTTACCTACCGCATCTCCGGCGATTACCTGAACCAGGAAGGTATAGTCATCCACACAGGGTATAAAAGATATTCCTTCCGTTCCAATGTAAACCTGAAAGTGAATGAGCGCATCAACCTGGGCCTTAACCTGGCGCCTTCGTATAGCGTGGTCACAGACCCGGGCGCAGAAGGTAAAGATCAGCAACTGCATAAGGCTGTGAGTGCAACGCCTGTGGTGGAAGAAAGTGCAGGACTGGAAACCGGTGTTGTGCCCAACCCGCGTTATACCTGGGCCAGTACCACGGTGAGCCCCGTGGCCGTGCTGCGTGAACAGATGGGAGAGGAACGTACGCTGCGTACACTGGGTAGTATTTATGGCGACTATAAACTGCTGGACGGACTGGTGTTTAAGAGCACCCTGAACCTGGATAATGCAGATTATCGCCGTAAAGCTTTTTCGCCCAGCGTGATCAGGAACGGTAACGCGGGAACGGGCTCTTCCCGCACCTATCGTAAAACCACACTGGTAAATGAGAATACTTTATCCTATAACAAGCGCCTGGGCAGTCATGATATAGCCGCTGTAGCCGGTTACGCCTATAACCAGACGAATTTTGAAGAAGCCAGGATAGGCGGCTCCAATTTCAGCACAGATGATATCTATACGTTGAACGGTGCAACTACACTTACACTATCAGATACGTATACACGGGAAACCAAGAATGTGCTCATCTCTTATTTCGGAAGACTGCAATATGGTTACCGCGACAGGTACCTCCTGTCTGCTTCCCTGCGCAGGGATGGTTCTTCCCGTTTTGGCGCCAATACCAAATGGGGCATCTTCCCGGCGGTATCTGCCGGATGGCGGGTACTGGAGGAACCGTTCATGAAAGGGCTGCCCCATGTAAGCGAATTGAAACTCCGCGGCAGCTGGGGACTTTCCGGTAATAACAATATAGGCGACTTCAGCCAGGCGGCTCTGCTGGGCTTTTACAACTATGTGCTGGGCACCGGCGAAGGCGCATTGGTAAAAGGGCAAACAAGCTCCAATATCCCGAATCCTGACCTGGGCTGGGAGAAATCAGAAACCATTGATGCAGGTCTTGACCTGGGGTTATTTGATAACCGCATCTTTGTTTCTTTTGATTACTACCGTAAGCTGAATACAGACCTGCTGTTAAATATACCGGTGGCAGCGGTAACCGGTTTCAATACGGCTATCACCAACATCGGTAAAGTGGAGAACAAAGGATGGGAGCTGGAGCTATCTACCCGTAACCTTACGGGTAAGCTGGAGTGGAGCACCAACCTTAACCTGAGCCACAACACCAATAAAGTACTGCAGCTGGGGCCGAACAATACACCCATCATCTACGGCAATTTTGATAATATGGGCCATCATATCACCACCGTTGGCCAGCCGATAGGCGCGTTCTATGTAATAGAAACGATCGGTGTGCTGAAGACGGCTGCAGAAGCAGCATCCAGCCCGATCATTGCCGGTGAGGAAGCAGGTGATCCCAAATACCGTGATGCCAACAATGATAAGGTGATCGATGTAAAAGATGCCGTAATAATGGGACAACCGGATCCTACCTATGTATGGGGCATTACCAACAATTTCAGCTACAAGGGCTTTGACCTGAGCTTCCTGTTCCAGGGACAATGGGGCAATAAGATCTATTCCACATTTGGCCGAGCCATAGACCGTATGGGAAGCGGTATTGTAGATAATTCACTGGGTATATGGCGCGACCGCTGGCGTTCTGAATCGGATCCCGGCAATGGCATTGTGCCCAAGGCCTGGCCCATTACATACGGGCGCCTGAAGGATTCACGCTGGTTGTACAATGCGAGCTACTGGCGTTTGAGAACAGTTACGATGGGATATAACCTATCTAAACTGCTAAAACACATTCCAGGTGTGAACGGCGCCAGGATTTATGTGTCTGCTGAAAATATATGGGGAAAGGATCATTATACCGGTGGTTTTAACCCGGAAGCAATCAATGATTCAGGCGATGATTACGGAGCTTTCCCGCTCGCGAAGTCATTCATCTTAGGTGTTAACATTTCATTCTGAGCTTATGCAACTTACAAACGCTGCAAAACATCAACTGCATGCCATAAACTGGTGGATGCTGCTGATCATCCTCATCCTGAACAGCTGTACAAGCAAGCTGGATGTAAAGCCGATCTCTGATCCCAGCGTGGAAAACTTTTACCGTAACCAGCAGGATTTTGAGCAGGCGGTGAATGCTGCCTATAACGGGCTGGGTACATATCCTACCCGTCACTTCTTTTTGTCGGAGATAAGGTCTGATAACATGTATGTGCCCGGAGACGGCGGTACCTACGACTGGAACCCGGTGAACAACTTCATTGTAAATGCTTCCAATACGCTGATGTCAAGTGCATGGAGTGATTGCTACAATACTATCATGCGTTGTAATTCCGTACTGGACAATATTAACGAACAGAAAGTTCCAGATCAGGCTGCCCGCGATCAGCTCACAGGAGAGGCAAAGTTCATCCGCGCGCTGATGTATTTTGACCTGGTGCGTTTCTTTGGCGCCGTACCGAAGATCACGAAACTGGTGGGTGCTGCTGAAGCGCAGGAGATTGCCCGGTCTCCGGTGAGTGAGATCTATGACGTGATCATTGCAGACCTGGAATCCGCCAGCCAGCTGTTACCAGACACTTACAGCGGAGCGGCCAAAGGCCGCGCTACCCGTTATGCCGCTGCGGGTTTGCTGGCGCGGGTGTATCTTACCCGGTCCGGGCCGGTGTTATTTGACAAAGGGCCGGTGCTTAATTCCAATGAGTATGGCAAAGCACGTGATCTGCTCAGGAGCATCATCAACAGCGGTAAGTATGCTTTTATCAGCGACTATGCACAGATCTTCAGTTATGATAATGAGAACAATTCCGAATCCCTGTTTGAAGTGCAGTTCAAGAGCGGTGGCACAGGTACAGGAACGGTGATACCTGCGGAAATGCTGCCTACCGTATATATGCGCGCCGCCAAGATACCTGTACAGGGCGGTAATGATTTTAAATTTGTATCCAATGATCTGCTGCAAAGTTACCCGGTAGCAGATATGCGACTGGCGTTTAATATACTGCAAGGCTACACCGATGAGGGTGGTAATTTTGTGAACCAGAATTATTTTAAGAAGTTTCTCGATCCCAAACGTTATGGTGTAGACCTGCGCGACTGGGGCATTAATCAGCCTGTATTACGTTATACTGATGTGCTGATGATGTATGCAGAAACATTGCTGCATACCGGCGGCAGCCAGGCAGAAGCAGATAGTATTGTAAACATGGTGCGCACCCGTGCAGGTTTGCCTGCTGTGAACGGCGTGAATGCAGACCAGTTACTGGAAGAACGACGCCGGGAATTTGCCGCAGAAGGGCTGCGATGGCATGACCTGGTTCGCACGGGTAAAGTGGTGACCGTGATGAATGCCTGGATGGCGAAAGAAGATGAACGCCATGTAATGAAGCCGATGCAGCCAGCGTATATACTGTATCCCATTCCGCAGACGGCGATTAATATCAGGCCGGGATTGTATGAGCAGAATGAGGGGTACAATTAGCCGGTATAATTTGTAATTTAAGCGGACCACTTATGAAAAGACGAACCTTTATTACCGGATTGGGCGCTTCGCTCCTGTATGGAAAACTTGTTGCCGTTGCGCGAAGCGGAGATCCCGTGTCTGCATTCGGCAAACACCTGCAGCCGGTAGGGCGTGCGCTGGAGATGAAGGATTATTATGTATGGTGTAACAGCCCCATAGAAGGTCCGGATGGTAAGATACACGTTTACTTTTCCCGCTGGCCTGCGGCACGCGGTATGGGCGGTTGGATCAACTGCTCTGAGATTGCCCATGCGGTTGCGCCTGATCCGGAATCACCTTTTGAGTTTGTGCAGACTATACTGTCGCCAAGAGGTCCGGGTTACTGGGATGCTACTACCTGTCATAATCCGCATATACAGCACCTGAACAACCGTTACTACCTCTTTTATATGGGCAATTCCAACGGCAGGACCAATACCAAGCGTATAGGCCTGGCAGTGGCAGATTCGCCCTACGGCCCCTGGTCGCGCAGCGATCAGCCGATATTGGAAGCCGGCCCGGCAGGCGCCTGGGATGATCATTGCACTACAAATCCATCACTGGTGCATCACCCCAATGGTGAATACTGGCTATACTATAAATCCTGGAATACGGCGGAGTATGAACAGGCAAACGGCGCTATCAGGGGCAATCGTAAATACGGCCTGGCTGTTGCACAAAAGCCCGAAGGCCCTTATCATAAGTATCCGCAAAATCCTTTAATAGATTTTTCGAAGCTGGGAAACAACAAACAACTGGAAGATGCCTTTGCCTGGTACGGGAACGGGCGGTTCAATATGCTGGCCAGAGATATGGGCGTGTATGATCAGCAGTCAGGATTATACATGGAAGCAAAAGATGGATTGCAATGGTCTTTTCCTTCCATTGCTTATTATAATGTAGCTCACTATATACAGGAACCGCCCCCCGCACCGCATCTGAAAAGATATGGCCGCTTTGAAAGACCACAACTACTGATGCACAAAGGCAAACCCGCTTACCTTTTTACCGCAGCACAAGGCGGACAATACATGACGGCTTCCGCTTTTATATTCAGGATAAAACCATGATACCATGCGTATGTACAGGAAAGGACTACTGACCGGATGTTTACTGATCATTTGCCTCATGGCCAAAAGCCAGTTGAACTGGCCACGTGCTACAAGAGAGGCGCAACCCTGGACACGCTGGTGGTGGCTGGGCAATGCGGTGGACAGTGCTAATCTCTCCTATAGCCTGCAGCAGTTCCGAAAGGCAGGGATAGGAGGTGTGGAGATAACTCCTATCTATGGCACCAAAGGTTTTGAACAGCAGTTCATCAATTTTCTGTCGCCGCGGTGGATGCGGCTATTAGGCTACACCATCAGTGAGGGCAAACGTCTGGGCATTACCGTAGATATGAATACGGGTACGGGCTGGCCTTTTGGCGGACCGGATATCCCCCTGAAAGATGCCGCCGGTAAGGTGTATTTCAGGGAGTTCACAATGCAGGGTGGTGAATCGCTCAAAGCGCCCGTACGCTATGAAGGCTCCAGCCAGCAACCGGCCCCTTTGCAGGTATTAATGGCGTATGGTCCGGCTCATCAGAAGCTGAACCTGACAGCGAAAGTAGATGCAGCAGGTAAACTGCAATGGACAGCCCCTCCGGGCAGCTGGCAGCTGGTAGCCCTCTTCAATGGAAAGACCGGACAGAAAGTAAAAAGAGCTTCTCCCGGCGGAGAAGGATGGGTGATGGACCATTTCTCAAAGCGGGTGGTCAGCGGCTATCTGCAGGGATTTACAAAGGCATTTACACAAACACATACACGGATGCCGCATGCATTCTTCAATGACTCTTATGAAGTGTTTGGTGCAGACTGGTCTGCTGATTTGCTAGCCGAGTTTGCCCAACGCCGGGGATACCAACTGGAAGATTACCTGCCCGCATTTCTGGGACAAGGTAATCCTGATACGGTACGCCGTGTGGTGAATGATTACCGCGTTACACAGTCTGATATGCTGCTGGAAAATTTTACGCATAACTGGGTAAACTGGGCGCACCAGCTGGGTAGCACTACCCGCAACCAGGCGCATGGTTCGCCGGCCAACCTGCTGGACCTTTATGCGGCGGTGGATGTGCCCGAATGTGAATCGTTCGGCACAACGCATTTCGATATACCAGGACTACGTGTAGACAGCAACGAAATAAGGCATACTGAGTCTAATCCCCTGATGCTGCGCTTTGCCGCTTCTGCAGCGCATGTTACGGGGAAGCGTTATGTATCGGCAGAAAGTTTTACCTGGCTGACAGAACATTTTAAAACAGCTTTGTCGCAGTGCAAACCGGAGCTGGATAACCTTTTGTTGTCGGGCGTGAACCATGTGTTGTTCCATGGCACGCCCTATTCTCCCAAAGATGCACCGTGGCCGGGATGGTTGTTCTATGCATCTGTGGAATTCTCTGAAGCGAATACTTTCTGGCGTTATATGCCTGCTTTCTGTAGTTATATTACCCGTGTGCAATCTTTTCTGCAGGATGGACAGGCAGATAATAATGTGCTTTTATACTGGCCGGTGTACGATGTGTGGCAGTCGCCCATGGAAAACCAGTACTACCAGTTTGTGATAGGTAAGACATCGGAATGGATGAAGCCTTTCCCTTTTTATGATGCAGCTGCAACATTGGTAGAGAAAGGCTATGGCGTTGATTTTATATCAGACCGTCAACTGCTGCAAACCAAAGTGGATAAAAAAGAGATCCTTACAACAGGGAACCGTTATAAAACCATTGTAGTACCTGCCTGTAAGTATATGCCGACTGCCACCATGCAACAGCTGGTGAAGCTAAGTAAGGACGGCGCTACGGTAATATTCCTGGAACACCTGCCGGGAGATGTGCCCGGACTTCACCAGTTAAAGCAACGCAGACAGGCACTGCAGGCGTTGAAGCAATCTGCGAAAGGTCATGTCATTACGGCTAGTACTGTAACGGCAGCGATGGCTGCTGCAAAGATAGCCCGTGAGCCGATGGTGGATGAAGGCTTGCGATATGTTCGCCGCAGACATAGTACAGGGCACTATTACTTTATTGCCAACCAGCAGGGCAGGGAGACAGACGGGTGGATAGCGTTGGGCACTGCTGGTCGTGCTGCTGCCTTGTTCGATGCCTATAGCGGAAACAGTGGCATTGCACGTACCAGGGAACAGCACGGACGTACGGAGGTATACCTGCAACTGAAACCCGGTGAATCAGTGATCATTAAAACGGATACTACGGGGGCATTACGGGGTGCCGCCTGGCCTTATACGCAGCCAGCGGGCACACCGCAGGAGATCCATGGAAAGTGGGCGCTTTCTTTTACGGATGGTGCGCCGGCTATTAATAACAGGTTTACACTGGATAGTTTGTATTCATGGACATTATTGCCGGATAGTGCGGCTAAGATATATGCGGGCGCTGCGCGGTATCGTATCAGTTTTGACAAGCCGCCTGCTGCAGCGGATGATTGGGAACTGGACCTGGGAACGGTACGGGAGAGTGCCGTGGTACGTTTGAATGGGCGGATAGTAGATACATTGTGGGCATTGCCGTTTAGTGCACGGGTAGGTGCGTTTTTAAAAGAAGATAAGAATGAGCTGGAAATAGAAGTGATCAATTTACCGGCTAACAGGATAGCGGATTATGACAGGAAGGGGAAAGAGTGGCGGATATTTTATGAGATCAATTTTGTAAATGTATTTTATAAGCCGTTCTCCGCGAAGGACTGGGCGCCGGTGGAGTCTGGATTGTTAGGGCCGGTGCGGTTGAAGCCGTTGAAGAAGATTTGAGGTTGGGGGGATGGACGGCCCCCGCAATGACGCCCATAAATCACCCACATTAAAAAGCCCGCCGGCAATTCTGCCGGCGGGCTTTATTTTATCCATCCTCAACGTATCAACCTGTGTTCTTACGTGTTAAATATACAGTTCGTTTGAAAGAGACGACCGGGGCTAGACAACCCCGGTGATTGCATTATTCATATTTAAACTAAAACCTGTGTTGATAACGACCTCAGTAGTTAAATCCTTTGCGTTTGAACATCCAGAGGTTGCGCCAGCCATCGCCCTGCTGGGCCAGGGTGAGCTCATTCTGGTTCAGGGTAACTACCACGTAGGTGATGCCAGCGCCATAACTGATGTCTGAACCTAATATCCTGATGGTCCTGTTTAGCGTGTCGAGTACGAACAGGCCTTTGGTAGTACCGGTGGGCGTTACTTTCGTGAAGTTGGCAGCGCCTTTCAGGTCAAAGGTCATTTCATCACTGGCCACTCCCCAGCCGGTAACATCGGCGGGGGTAGGCTTCCACCATTCAGGGGCGGCGGCGCCGCCGGAGCCATTGCCGTAAGGAGCGCCGCCGGGTGTGTCCATGGCCCATACCCATGTTTTGCCCTGGTCACCATTGGTGAGCAGGTTCCACATAGGACTGCTGAAATAGCCGGGATCATTTTCTGTAACGGTGATCTGGATGGAGTCCTGTACGGGACCACCACCCGCATACGCGGTGTATTTGATATAGTAAGATCCTGCAAACGGAATATTGATAGTGTCTTTAGCCTTGTTGGAAAAACCGGTGCCATAGTCCCAGAAGGGCAGGGCGCCTTTGGTTTTGCTTTCCAGGTATACCACGTTGTCGTAACCTGCTTTTTGTGTAACAGAGAATTCCATTTCAGATGACTGCATAGGTGCAGGCAGATCGTCGCGATCTTCCCGCGGATCACAGGCGGCCAGTGCGCACAGCGCCAGGCAGGAATAAAAGATATTGCTGATGTTCGTTTTCATTACGTGTTGTTTTGGCTTGGTCATTATTGATTCCATCCTTCGTTTTGCTTCAGGGTACCGTTAGAGAGGTTTAGCTCCTGCTGTGGTATCTGGAACAGTCCCTTTGTTTCGGGCCGGAAGTTTACCCTGAACTGCGGGTCAGGATTGTTGTCGCTGATGGCTTGCTGGGCTACGGGTATACCCTGGCGGAGCAGGTCCCAGTAGCGGTGGCCTTCCAGCGCAAGTTCATAGCGACGTTCGTCCATGATCAGCTTTTTACCGGCGTCACCGGCAGACAGTGTTCTGCGATGGGTCTGATCCAGGAAGGCGCGGTCGCGCACCATATCGTAGTAACGCTGCGCTTTACCCAGGTCGCCATCCAGGTTCAGCTCTGCACCCATTAGCAGTACATCGGCAAAGCGGATGGCTACGTAATCGTAGAAGTTGTCGATCTGGAAATTACCATTGTGGTCTTCCGCTTTCATGTCCACCATCGGCATATACTTTTTCCACATGTAGTTGGTCTTCTGTGGATACACTTTGGGATAGTCCAGGTTTTCACCGGTGATGGAGATAATGGAACCTGCGCGGCGGGTATCGCCCACTTCAAACGCTTCCCACAGTCTGGGGTTTACCGGACCGGCTCCCCATCCCATGTAGTAAGGACCTACGGCGCCATCGCGGAAGCCGATCATCACCTGCATGCGGTTGCCATCGTGTTTGTCCCAGTTGCCCAAGCCTTTCCAGGTGTATTTGATGGCGAATACGGTTTCCTTGTTATCCTCGCCCACAAAGCGGGAGAGGGATGCCTGCCACAGGCGGGGGAAGGAGTCTACCAGTCCATGGCCGCTGGTATTAATCACATCATCAATGTAAGTGCGTACATCCTGTTTGGTAACGATGCCGGGTATATCGGGTTGGTTGTAATAGCCGGTGTAATACAGGAACACTCTTCCCAGCAAAGCGGCTGCCGCCCATTTTGTTACGCGGCCGTATTCTGCCCGGGGAATGGCGTTGTAGGGGGTGCTGGCCAGGTTGTCTGCCGCAAAGCGCAGGTCGCCGGCTATCAGTTTGTACACGTCTTCCGGTTTGGCCTGGGGAACATTGTATTCGCCGGGCACCAGTGGTGTTGTTACCAGGGGCACATTACCGAACATGCGTACCAGGTCAAAGTAGAAATAGGCGCGCAGGAAGCGGGCTTCTGCTTCGTAGCGTGTTTTGAGTGCCGCATCGCTGCCCCAGTTCACGCCTTCCAGTTTGGAGAGCAGGATATTGGCGCGGTAGATACCGGTGTAGTATTTGGTCCAGTTACCGAGGTTGGTATTGTTGTCGTTCTCGAAACGGTCCCATCTTTTCCAGGCAATATCCGTTTCACTGCCGCCGCCAAAGCAGTTGTCGCTTGCTATTTCAGATACCAGCTGTATATTATCATAGTCGCCGTACTGCAGCTCGTCATAAGCTGCTACCAGGCCTTCGAGGGCATCCTGCGGCGTTTTGTAAAAGGTTTCTTCCACCTTCCGGTCTATCGGCTCCCTGTCCAGGAAGCTCTTGGAGCAGGAGAGGGCGGTGGTTAATATGATTGCAGATACTATGAACTTCTTCATCCCGAAATAATTTGATGTGTTGCGTAATGGTTTATGATCAGAACTTCGCGCTTAACCCTACAATGAATGTACGGGGCTGCGGATAGGTACCCAGGTCTATTCCGGAGGCCCAGCTAACGGGGCCATAACCTACTTCGGGATCCATGCCTTTGTAGCCGGTAAAGGTGAACAGGTTGGTGCCCGAAACGTAGAGGCGTAACTGTTGCAGGGGTACATTGCGCAGCAGGGTCTTTTTAAAGTCATAACCCAGGTTAATGCTTCTTACCCGCAGGAAGGAGGCATCTTTCACAAACAGGTCGGAAGAGCGGCTCCAGTTCTGGTTAGCATCATCATTGAGCGTTACGCGGGGCAGCTTGTTGGAAGTGCCTTCCCCGTGCCAGCGGCCCAGAATCTCTGTGGTATAATTGCTTAAGGGAGAGCCAAAATCACGGGCGCCTTCGTGCACCTGGTTGCCGCTTACACCGTACAGTGATACGCCCAGGTCAAAGCCTTTGTAGCCCAGGTTAAGGTTCAGGCCATAGGTAAAGTCCGGGTTGGGATTGCCGATGATGGTCTTGTCGCGGCTGTCTATCACGCCATCACCGTTGAGGTCTACAAAGCGTACATCGCCGGGTAGCGCATTAGGCTGTATTACGGTACCTTTTGCATCGGTATAGCTTTGCACTTCTGCTTCGTTCTGGAAGATACCGGCTGTTTTCAGGCCGTAGAAATAGCCGATAGGATAGCCTACCTGCGCCCGGTATATTTCATCGATGGCTACGAATGTAACATTCGCATCGCCTACGATGATCTTTTCGGCATTGGGAATGTTGGTCACCTTATTATCATTCTTCGCCAGGTTGGCGTTGATGCCCACGCTAAGATCACCGAAGGTGTGGTTGTAGCCGAGCGACAGTTCTATGCCTTTGTTGGTAACGTCGCCGCCGTTCACATAGGGCGCCGGTGCGCCACCGATAGCGGGTATGGGAACTACCAGGATCCAGTCTTTCGTGGTTTTGTGGTACCAGTCAAAATTGATGGTGAAGTTTCTGAACACATTTGCATCAAAGCCAACGTTCAACTGTTCGGATGTTTCCCATTTCAGATTGGGGTTTGGTATCCTGTCTGGTGAAGAGCCAGTGAACTGCGTCTCATCGCCGCCAAAATAGTAATCTTTATTCAGGGAGCTGATGGTAGCCATATAGGCAAAGCGGTCTTGCGGTATGTTACCGTTGCGTCCCCAGCTGGCGCGCACTTTCAGGAAGTCGAGCCAGTTGGTTTTCATGAACTGCTCATTGCTGGCCACCCAGCCTGCAGAGAAAGAGGGGAAATTACCGAAGCGGTTATTGGCGCCAAAGCGGGAAGATCCATCTCTGCGAAAGATAGCGGTGAACAGGTATTTATCGTCATAGCTGTAGTTTAAACGGCCAAAGTAGGAGAGCAGGGCAGATTCGTTGCGGTTGCCAAAGATATTCTGTGTGCTCGCGTTGGTACCGTTGTCTATGATCGCGTGATCCAGGTCAGGTATGGTAAGGTCTTCCTTGTAGCCGTTCACGTACCAGGTGTTATCTTCCCAGGCAGTGGTACCAAGCAGCACGGTGGCATTGTGCTTACCGAAAGCGCGCTGGTAGGAGATGGTATTGTCCCAGTTCCAGGCGGTGTAACGGTTAAAGCCCATGGTAGCGCGTGAGTGCAGGTTGGAGATATTGGCGGAAAGATTGTACACGGGCAGAAAGCTGTTGTCGGTGGTATTGTTCAGGTCCAGCCCGAAATCACTGCGCAGGGTTAGTCCTTTAATGGGCGTCAGTTCCAGGTAAACATTGCCGAGTATACGGTCTGTTTTGGTCTTGTTCTGGTTCTGATAGTCCATCAGTGCAACGGGATTGGCTTCGTTGGTATTGAAAGCAGACCTTGCATAGGCGCCGGTGGAATCATACACCGGGTAGAGCGGATTGGCGTTCAGCGCCGCACGCATGGTATTGCTGTAGATGTTGCCTACGCCCACGCCTCTTTTGTTGGAAAGCGTGTAGGTAAAGTTCTGTCCGAATTTCAGTATGTCTTTATACACATTATGTGCGGAGTTCATCCGGAAAGCCACCCTGTTGTACTGCGACTGGCCTTCCAGGCCCAGCGTACCCTCCTGTTGCATAAAGGAGATGGAGGAAGAATATACGGAACGGTCGTTACCGCCGGAAATGTTCAGGGTATGACTTTGCGTAGGCGCGTTCTTGTTATACAGTGCTTCCTGCCAGTCGGTACCCTTGCCCAGGTTGTTGATCTCGCTTACCGGGATCCTGGGCGCCTGGCCGGAGTTGAGGTAGGCTTCGTTCATGATGATGGCATATTCCTTTGCATTGAGCACGGGTAGTTTGCGGGCCGGGTTTTGAATGCCATAGAAGCCATCATAGGAGATCTGCGTTTTGCCTTTGACGCCTTTTTTGGTGGTAATGAACACCACGCCGTTGGCTGCCCTGGTACCGTAAATGGCCAGGGAGGCAGCGTCTTTCACTACGTCCAGACTGGCGATGTCTGCGGAGTTAAGGTAGCCGATATCGTTGGTGGGCACTCCATCCACTACAAACAGTGGATCTGCGTTACCGATAGTACCGGTACCACGCATACGGATCTTCGGACTTTCACCGGGTTGGGCAGACATGGAGGTTACCTGTACGCCGGGTATCTGTCCCTGTAGGGCCTGATCTACCCGCAGGGTATGGTTCTCTTCCAGGCTGGCGCCCTTTACCTGGCCAATAGCGCCGGTGGTAAGGCGTTTCTTCGAGGTGCCGAAGCCTACCACCACTACTTCATCCAGGCCGGTGGTAGCGTCCTGCAGGGCGATGTTAACCGTGGTCTGGCCGTTTACCTGGAAAGATTGTTTGGTAAAGCCGATGAGCGACACTTCAATAATGTCTGTATCTGCTACCTGCAGGGAGAATTTCCCATTGGCATCGGTCAGTATTCCGCTGGTAGTGCCTTTGATCAATACTGCAACGCCGGGCAGCGGGCTGTTGTCCTTTGCGGAGCTTACAGTTCCGGATAGCTGATGTTTGTTTGCCTGGGCAAGGGCGCTGTTCACGGCCAACACGGGGGCCAGCAGCAGGATGCCACAGGCAGCCCAGGTGAATAGTTTTTTGTACGCGTTTTGCATGTGAAATTTGTTTGTCTACGGTGAATTGCTGGTCGGTCCGAGCTTTATTGTGTTTTCATAATTTTTCGTGGCATATTAACAGGGTGTTCATGGTAAACGGCGCTGCTATTGCAGCAGCACCGTTTGTTCCTTACCGTTATATTGCACCGTTTTATCTGGTTGTTGGTCAATATCCAGTCCTTTGGCTTTATCCTTGCTGATCTTTATTATACGGAATGTGCGCTGCTGCAGCATACCGGCAAAGCTGCCGGTTGTGGCGCCGATGCTGAGTGTTTGCCTGGCTTCGTTCCAGTGCAGCGCAATGCTGCTGAACTGTCCTTTCTCGTAGTTATAGTTCAGGCCTTCATCTTCATAAAGCGTGAATGTGGCGTCTTTACCTGTGTATACATAGAGTGTGATCGTATCTGCTGCTATTTCGCCGGTGTATTGCAGTGCCGGGCCAAAGGGCAGGATACTGCCTTCTTTTACGTACAGGGGCATACGCTGTAGCGGAGCAGCGGCTGAAATATGCTGTCCGCCATTATTATATTGACCGCTGTACAGGTCATACCAACCGGTGTTGGCGGGGAGGTATAGTTCCCTGCTGCGGGCCTGGTAAGTATATACCGGGTTTACCAGTAACGCAGGACCGAACATGAACTGATCTTTAATATTGCGTACGGCAGTATCCGCGGCAAAATCCATGATAAGTCCGCGCATGATCGTATAGTCCTGGTGGTAAGTAGCCCCTGCCAGTGAGTAGATATAGGGCATCAACCGGTAGCGCAGCTGGTTGTAGTACAGCATTGACTGATATTCTGTACTGTTCTCCGGCGCGATGTTAAATACTTCGCGGTAGGGGAATTGACCGTGACTGCGGAACAGCGGACAGAAAGCGCCGTACTGGAACCAGCGGGTGTTCAGTTCTCTCCACTCCTGCAGGGCGGCGCCCTGGGGAGCAGGCTGATCGTATTTATCTTCTACATAGAAGCCGCCGATGTCGGTGGTCCAGTAGGGCAGGCCGGAGAGCGAAAAGTTAATACCGGCGGGTATCTGGCGGGCCAGCTCATCGAAGCGGGAAGCAATATCGCCGCTCCATGTAGCAGCCGCATACCGCTGGATCCCTGCGTAAGCAGAGCGGGTGAGGATGAACACGCGCTGATCTGGTTTGGCCTGGCGTTGTCCTTCATAGATGCCGCTGGCGTTCATCAGCGCATAGCCATTGAAGTACTGGGTGGCGGGGCCCAACGCAGTAGGGTTCATCAGCTGCTTACGGTGTTCAATGCTGGCGTTGGATAAGATATCCGGCTCAGTGGCATCTAACCACCAGGCATCTACGCCTTTACTGAACAGGTGTTTGTCTAACAGGTTCCAAAACAGTTTACGGGCGTCTGCATTGTAGGCGTCATAGAAAGTGGATACATAACCTTTACCGATCCAATCGCGCTGGCGGTCTTTGATATTCTGTTTATAGAGCCATCCCTTTTCATCAAAAAGGCGGTAGTTTTCAATGCCCTCATAGAATTTGGGCCATACAGAGATCATGAAATGGGCATTGTACTGTTTGTGCAGTTTATCGATCATACCGGAGGGATCAGGGAAGCGGGTGGAGTCAAAATCCTGGCTGCCCCAGGCGTCTTCTTTCCAGTAGGACCAGTCTAACACGATGTTATCCAGCGGGATTTTCCGCTTGCGGAATTCGGCTACTGTCTGCTCAATTTCCTGTTGTGTTTTATATCGTTCGCGGCTTTGCCAGAAGCCCAGCGCCCAGCGGGGCAGCATGGTGGCGCGGCCGGTAATGCTGCGGTAGCCGCTGATCACTTCATCTGTATTGTTGCCGTATACAAAGTAGTAGTCGATCTTTTCACCTGCTTCTGAAGTGAGCGCCCATTTGTTCTGGAGGGTTTCCGGTGTTGGGCTCAGCCATTTGAGGGACACAAAGGCCTGGGTAGACTCGGGGATCCACTGTACTTTTAGGGCATGCTGTTTTCCTTTGTACAGCTGGTGCTGAAATACGCTGGGGCCGGGGTTCCATCCCTCGCGCCATTTATCCAGTACCAGGGCGCCGTCTACCCAAACTTTAATATACCCTGAGCTGGTCATAAAGAATTTATGCACCCCATCGGCCGAAGGCTCAATGAATCCTTCCCAGGTGACCTGGCCCTTGTCCATCGGGAAGATGGCCGGAACCTTTTCGAGGTCGGGCAGGAAGGTGTAATCGATCTTGTTCTCTTCCTGTTCCAGGAACACCTGGGAGGGTTGCTGGCGGGACGCATATGTAGCTGTCAGTCCGCCGGGTTTGTGCGCTTTGTTATATAAGGTAAGGCTGCCCAGCTGTTCATGGGGGCGGTCATCGCCAAAGCGGGTAATGGAATAGTTATCCCATAAGATACCGTAGTTGCGGCTGGACACCAGGAAGGGCACCACAGCGATGGAATTATACTGGGTCAGGTCAATATCCTGGCCTTTATAGTTCATTAAGCCGGTCTGGTGCTGGCCCAAACCATAGAAGGCCTCATCTGCCGGGGATTCAAACACCTGGCGGAGGCGGTACAGCGATTTACCGTCAATATTCACCGGGGTGAATGTCTTACTCTCTTCCGCTTCCTGTAGTACGGGATGGCCGTTGGCATCGGTAAAGGTGATGCGGCCATTGCTGAGCAGCACACGAGCCGTAATGGCAGCTGTTTTTAACAGCACGGTATCTCCCTTCTCTTCAGAGGTCCACTGTACGGCCGGATGATTGCCGGCGGCAGCCATGAGGCTGGATGTGGAGGAGATGTCGTTTTCGGGACCGGCTGACACGTGGATCACCTTGTCTGTAAGCACCTGGAGCTTGAGCTGCCGGGCGCCGTTTGCTGCCGGCTGTTTTAATTTAATGAGCAAACCATCATTCAGCCTGTCGATATTACCGGTATTACAATAACTCATCAGTAACGCGGATAGCACAACCGGGATCGTCCTCTTTTTGATCATATACATGGATTTAAATAGCAATGCTGGCAAATAGTGAATGTGTGGAATAATGATAGTATCAGTTTCGGATGTAGTTTTAGTTTAAACGTGTTAAGACAAATCTAACAGGAGGGATTGAATGGCAGGGTACGGTATTGTTTATGATTAGGGGTAAAAATGTTAACCCATGGGGGGTAAAATATGGATGAAAAGGGTGGTTAATGTAAAAAAGGAGGGTAGGGAATGTTAAGGGAAGCCGGGAATTGCTGCTGATAATCAGCAGTTTAGTGTTATCGGGACCATCTTTATTACGCTTCTTCGTCTTCTGGTTTCACCTGGCGGGTGATGAGCACTTTATCGATCCTTCTGTCGTCCATATCCACGATCTCGAAGGTAAAATCGTTCCAGGTGATCCGTTCACCTGCCTGAGGAATGTGGTGCAGGTGTTCCAGCAGGAAGCCGGCGAGGGTGTTAAAATTACCGGCGTCTTCGTCATGTTCGGGGAGCTCGAAGTAGTTGAGGAACTCAAAATAGGGGTACTGGCCATCCGCAAGCCAGGAGTGCTCGTCCCGTTTTACGATCTGGTATTCATCCTGGTTATACTCCGTGGTGTCTCCCACCAGGGCATCCACCACATCGTCCATGGCGATCATGCCCTGTATGGAGCCGTATTCATCTACCACGATGGCATAATGCAGGCGGTTGCCCTTGAAATGTTCCAGCGCGCGGTAGGCGGGTGTGCTTTCATGAAGGATAAGGGGTTTGCGGATGTATTGTTCCAGTTTGAAATCGTTGTTATTCAGGTTCTCGGGAAAAAGGTCTTTGACCGATATCACGCCCAGGAGGTTATCCAGGTTGCCGTTGGCCACGGGGTAAACAGAATGCAGCTCTTTGGCGGCTTTCTGCTTGATGGTCTGCAGGTTGTCTTTGATATCGAACCATACCAGGCCTGTGCGGTGGGTCATGAGTTCGCCTACTTTACGGTCGCCCAGGGCAAACACCCGTTCCACAATATCCTGTTCTATTTCCAGTATGGCGCCGCTTTCGGCGCTTTCCTGGATGATGATGCGCAGCTCTTCCTCAGAATGGATCTCACCGGTGCTGTGGATAGGACGGATACCCAGCATACGGAGGATGCTGTTGGCAAAGCCATTGAGCAGCCATATGAAGGGCCTGAAAATATAATAGAAGATGCGCAGCGGCAGGGCTACGGCAAAAGTTGTATTGGAAGGATAGCGGATGGCCAGCGACTTGGGCGCCAGTTCTCCGAAAACAATGTGCAAGATGGTGATCACGATAAAGGCGGTGGGAAGGGCCAGGTTGTGGGCAGCTGCAGGGGTAAGGGGGAGGTTAAACAGGTTAAAAAGTTTCAGCATAATAGCGGTTACCACATCTTCACCTATCCAGCCGAGGCCCAGACTTGCGAGGGTAATGCCCAGCTGTGTAGCCGCCAGGTAAGCATCCAGGTTATTAACGATCAGTTTAGCGAGTTTTGAAAGCCTTTTGCTGACGCCCTCTTTTATATCAATCTGCGACGATCGGACCTTTACAATGGCAAACTCGGCAGCCACGAAAAAGCCATTCAGCAAGACGAGTAATAAGGTTAGAAAAATATCGAGCACCATGCAGGCAAATATAATTAAATAAGTTATGTCGTATCATGTTGACGCCTTCCATATGCAGATGGCAGTACATTATACTCCATCTTAAAATACCTGGAGAAATACTTCGGGTTATTAAAACCTACTTCATACGCCACTTCCGCTACGGTGAGCTGGCTTTTCTCCAGTAGATGAGCAGCCCGTTTGAGGCGGATGGAACGAATAAATTCTATGGGTGTTTTTCCCGTAAGGGCAGAGATCTTTTTATAGGCGGATACCCGGCTCATATGCAGGGCGCGGCTTAGTTCTTCTACAGAGAAATCAGGATCAGCGATGTGTTGTTCCACTACCTGCAAGGCCTGCTGAATGAACTGTTCATCGGCAGAAGACACAGCTATTTCACTGGGATTGGCCTCTATCCGTTTGCGGAAGGACTTTCTCAGCTGGTCCTGTTGGGAGATGAGATTGCGGATGCGGGACAGCAGTACTTCAAAATTGAAAGGCTTGGTGATGAAATCAGTAGCGCCATGGTCCAGCGCTTCCAGCTGGTCTGCTTCCGTGGCGCGGGCGGTGAGCAGTATAATGGGAATATGGGCTGTGGGATGATGTGCCCTGATGCGGCGGCATAGTTCCAGTCCGTCTACCACAGGCATGCTCACATCGCTCACCACCAGGTGGGGCGTTTGCTGCTGCAGTATATTCCAGGCGCTTTGCCCGTTCTCCGCGGTAATAATCTGGTAATAAAGCCCCAGGTTATCTTTCAGGTAGAAGCGGAAGTCTTCATTATCTTCTACCAGTAGCACTACCGGCTTTTTGCTGTTATTGCGTATATCCGTTCCTTTTATTTCGGCAGCCTGGGAGGAATGGATGGCAGTAGTTGTGATATTGTCGGCGGGGAATATGCCGCCTGTCATTTTCAGCGGCAGCAGGATGGTGAAGCAGCTGCCCATTTCAGGTGCACTATCCACCGTAATGACCCCGCCGTGCAGTTTTACAAATTCTTTGGTGATGCTCAGGCCGATGCCGCTGCCCTGGTTCAGCAGGGAGCCCTGGCCTTCGTGCTGGAAGAAGCGGTCAAAGATGCGGTCCTGCTGTTCAAGCGGGATGCCGATACCTGTATCCTTTACCATTATCGCCAGTGTATTGCCTCCCTGCAGCTGCAGCTCTACGGAGATGCTGCCATGTTCCGGCGTGAATTTAAAGGCATTGCCCAGGAGGTTGAAGATGATCTTGCCTATTTTATCCGCATCATAATGCATTTGCAGTTGTGCCACTTTGCTGCTGAAGTATAGCCGTACCTGTTTCTTTTCAGACAGGTCAGAGAAGGAGGTCGTCAGTTCTTTTATATATTGAACGATATCTCCTTCGGTGGTATGCAGTTTTATTTCCTGTACTTCCATCTTGCGGAAGTCCAGCAGCTGGTTCACGAGGTTGAGCAGGCGTTTGGCATTACGCTGTACCAGTTCCAGCTGGTTTTTGACATTGACTTCGCCAGTGTTCCTGATGATCTTTTCCAGCGGGGTGATGATGAGGCTGAGCGGCGTGCGGAATTCATGCGATATATTGGTGAAGAAGCGGATCTTGAGCGCATCCAGCTCATGCATGCGCTGCGCTGCTGTTCTTTCCTGTTCTATGCGGAAGCGGAGCCGTTCTCTTTCGCGTATCACGCGTCTCCATAGCAGGAGGGCGCCTATGATCAGCAATGCGTACAGCACAAAGGCGAGCGGCGTTCTCCAGAAGGGCGGCAGTATGCGGATATGCAGTTCCAGCGCATCCTGTGTCCATACGCCATCGTTGTTGGAGGCTTTTACGCGGAAGATATAGCTGCCCGGGTTCAGGTTAGTATAGGTGGCGGTACGCTGTCCTGCACCAGTGGTGAGCCATTCATCGTTAAAACCTTCCAGCTTATAGGCATAGCTGCTCTTTTCCGGGTGGAAGTAGCTGAGGGCTGCGAAGGTAACGGAGAAGACGTTCTCCCGGTACTTCAGCGTGATGTCTTTGGCGGTGCTGATATCCTGCTGCAGCAGGATGCGGCCGTTAATCTTCTCGCCCGCTTTGACGCTTTTATTGAACACCTGGAAATCGGTAAATACCAGGGAGGGTACATGTTTATTTTGCCCGATGGTATGCGGGTAAAAGATGTTAAAGCCGTTGCCGCCGCCAAAGATCAGCTCTCCCTGGCGGGTGCGCAGGGCAGCGTTCTCATTAAAGGCAGCGCCCTGCAGGCCGTCTGATGCGTCGTAGTTACGGAAGCTGTACGTATATTCCTGGCTGTTAGCTGCCTGGCTGATGCTGAGATGAGAGAGCCCGTTGGTAGTGCTCATCCAGAGCGAGTGGGTCTGGTCTTCCAGGATGTTAAGTATCGTATTATCAGGCAGGCCCTGTTCTTTGCGGAAGATGCGGAACTGCTGCTTTTGCGGATAGAAGAGATTCAGTCCTTCGCGCGTACCGATCCAAATCCAGCCGCGGCTGTCTTCAAACAGGCACATGACCGTGTTGTTACTGAGGCTTGCAGGCTGGCTGACATCGTTCACATATGAACTGAAGCGGCCTGTTTGGGGATGCCTCACGTCGAGTCCATTATCGGTACCGATCCACAGATAGCCCTGTTTATCTTCCAGCAGCGCGGCGATATAATTGGAATGGATGGAGTTAGCCTGCTCCTTTCGGAAAACGCGGAAGCTTTGGGTAGCGGGATCGAAGAGATTGAGCCCGGCGCCCAGGGTGCCTATCCATAACTGCTGCCGGTTGTCTTCAAAGATCTCCCAGATGCTGTTATCACTGATGGAGGATGGATTGTCAGGATCGTGTGTATAGTGTATGAAGCGGCCGTTCTCAAAACGGTCCAGTCCACCAAAATAAGTACCCACCCATAACTGCTGCCGGTGATCGATGAAGAGGCTAACCACCACATCGCTGGCAAGGCTATTGGGATTGCGGGGATCGTGGCGGTATTGGGTGAAGGTATGATTGCTGCGGTTGAAGTAGATAAGTCCGCCGCCGTTGGTCCCGATCCAGAGATTGCCTGCGGCATCTTCCACAAAACGGTTCACGTCATCATAGGGCAGGCTGCCGGCCGTAAAAGCCTGGTGCTGGTACAGCGGGAATTTCACGATATTCTCGTGGTAGTAGCTGATACCTTTTTTATAGGTGCCCACCCATATGATACCCGTGTTATCTTTATACAAAGCGGTAATACTGTTCTGTGCCAGGCTTTTGGGGTTCTCCGGCATATTGGTAACGTAGTATATCCGATGTCGCTGTTTATCGATGATGTTCACGCCGCCGTGATCGGTGCCTACCCATATCAGTCCCTGGTTATCCTGTACTACACCTCTGACGATGTTATTATTTAGTTTAATAGGACTGCTGTTCTGATCATAATGGGTAAAAGTTTCGGTGGCGGGATCAAAGTACCAGATACCGCGTGCTTCTTTGGTGCTGTAGATCCAGAGGCCGCCATCACGGTCGGTCATGAGGGCATAGCCGGGCTGGCTGATCTTATTTTGCAGGTAGAGGTAGTCAATACGGTTGGTGATGCGGTGGGTGCGGGCATCCATTTTTTCGAGTACGCCGTTGTTGTGCAGTATCCAGTTAACATTGCTGGCGCCGGGAGCAAAGGCAGCAATATTGTTACCAGCTGCTTCCAGGTGAACGGCGGGTTTTGTGCCGGGCGTATAGCAATACAGGCCTGTTGTTGGGTGGATCAGCCATAAGTGTCCCTGTTCATCCTTCACGATATTGGTGAGTGCATTACCGGGAATGCCGAGTTGTTGCAGCAGCGGTTGCGGATCGCGGCGGAAGGTGTTGGTGGAGGGATCGAATATATGCTGACCATCGCGGGCGTAGATCCAGAGCAGGCTGTCGGGGCCGTCGGTAATGCGTTCAATAAAATTATCCGGCAGGGAGGTGGAGTCGTGGAGGTCGTTGCGGAAGATTCGGAAGGAGTATCCGTCATAGCGGTTGAGGCCCGACATGGTGCCGAACCACATGAAGCCTTTATTGTCTTTATATATACAGTTGATCTGGCTGTTAGACAGTCCCTGGTCTGCATCGATGCGGGTAAACTGGTATTGCGGCGTTTGGGCCACGGAGGGCAGAGCAGTCAACAGGCATAACAGGAAAAATATAACGGCGTATTGTTTCATCCCTTCCCTATCTCATTTACATTCACGGATTGTGTTGCCGTAAATTAAACTAAAAAGGTCGAAAGAATTCGACCTTTTGTGCTAAATTCCACGTTATGGTACTCAGGTCCATAATATAAGTAAAAATAAGCGGTGCTAAACCGCTGTCCAAATTTTAGCATTGCTTTTTTACGCAAACGATTGCACCAGGAGTGAAAATGGGGAGATAAGGGGCAATATTTGGAGTGGGAGCTTATTCACGCATATAATGACGTTGAGCGGTCAGCGAATGAGGTAAGAATAGCTTACTATCGCCCTGCGTAGCGCCTGGGAATGTTAAGGGCTTAACAGAGATAAGGTGGACTTGATCAGGAGTTGATGCGGGGAAGAAGAAAAGTTGGGTTTGAGGACAGACAACCGGCTACAGGATCTTTTCGGTTACAAAAGCGGCGTTTTGGGCAGGGTAGGGTAGGCCGGCCGTCTGCCGGGTTGATGCTTTTTGCGGGCAAGAGTTGCGGCATGAGGGGCGGAACTACGGCGATGATAACCTGCGGCGGAATACCGGAGGCCGCCAGTGGGGCATAGTTTTCCAATGCAACTGCCAAGCGCACGTGCCTGTACGACTACTATGAGTGTGCCTTTACCGGGAACAGGCGCATAAAGTTCTGTACCCTGGAAGGCTGATCCGGCTTACATATTTTCACATTTGTATTTACATTGACGATCCTTCTTTCCGCGAAATGAATGGGGGCGGTGATCAGCGTGATCTCCAGGTGACCGGCTTTTCCCGATTGGGCAGTTCCTGTGGGGGGATGTGCACACGGCTATCTTCCATAAGCTCTGGTGACAGGGGAAGGAGCTTTTTCAACGCGGTAAAACGGTTGAATTGAAAGCCATGGACGCCCTGCAGCTGGTGGTTTTCTCCCTGTATCAGCGCGGCGTTGAGGCGGTTGATGATGGTACCGTCATATTGCGCGTCCAGATAAGGACGAACGGCTTTCCGGAGGAGTTTTCCTTTACGGCTGGCCATGCCGAAGCGGCGGGCAGCCTGCCGGGTAGCGGAAGATTGTCTTACTTTTCCGGGCATGAAACGAACGCACCGGACGCCTTTACGGCGATAGCCAATGACGTTATCCAGTTTGCCGGTGAATTTGAAAAGGCCTGTTAGTTTTGCCATGATTTTTTTCTTTAAAATTACCAATGAAGAATGAGGGAAAAACTGATCTGGATCATCAAAATGGCTTTGTAACCTGCTGTATAACATAAATTATTGAAAAGAAAATACTGCATGAAACAGGAAATATTTTCTAAATATGTTTTTGAATTCCTGGAAGGATCATTCCCTGAATTTATTACAACCATAAAATATCATAAAGACGGGTCCTTTGATTGTAGCTTAAGAAACCCCTCTGGGGAATTTTCAATATGGATTGCAACCTGCAATGAGGAAATTACCATTGGCATAGCGGCGCCAGACGGCAAAACCGACATTCATACCCACATTAGCTGTTATGAAATTGATGACCTTCATGATTGCTTTAAACAGCTGACAGTGTTAATAAATGATATAAAGGACAATAAGGTTATTGTTTATGTTAACAATCAGAATGTGTATGCTTGGATAGACTACCATCGCTTAATTGAAAAGGAAACAAAGAACGGAACGAACTTTCAAAAGTATTTCTGGTCGGGCAGACCCTGAACATGTGAATAATCCCCACTAATTAGTATTTTGTACGTTTGAATTCCATGTACAAGATGCAACCTAAAATAAAACTACTCTCCATACTGCTGCTGACCGCAGGTATGGCCACGGCACAGCAACAGCGCGAGCCCGTGCTGAAGCTCTCGTATAAGCAACCCGCCAGGGAATGGACCGCCGCTTTACCTGTGGGCAACGGCCGCCTGGGCGCTATGGTATTTGGCGGAGTGGAGGAAGAGCTGATACAGTTGAATGAAGCAACTTTATGGTCCGGCGGGCCCGTAAACAACCAGGTAAATCCCAATGCTGCCAGCCATCTGCCGGCAGTAAGAGCTGCGCTGCGTATGGAAGATTATGAAGGCGCAGCAAAAGAAGTGCAGCAGATGCAGGGCGTATACAGCCAGTCTTACCTGCCGCTGGGCGACCTGAAAATCACGCAGCTGCTGCCTGAAGGGGCAAAACCTGAAGATTACCGCCGTGAGCTGGATATTCGCGGGGCGGTTACCACCACCAGTTTTACCATCAATCAGAATAAATATACCAGGGAGATCTTTGCTTCTGCACCTGACGAGGTGATCGTTATCAAGCTGAGCGCTGGCAACCGGCTATTGAATTGCAGGATCAGCGCCAGCAGTCCTTTACGCTATCACCCGGAAGTAAGCAGTAAACAGGAGCTCAGCCTGAAAGGCAAAGCCCCTGCACAGGTAGATCCCAGTTACGTGAACTCCGCCAACCCGATCATCTACGAAGATGTGAACGGCTGTAAAGGCATGCGTTTTGAATGGAAGATCCGCGTGGGCAGTACAGACGGTACGGTTAGTACAGATACCAGCGGCATTACTATTAAAAACGCTTCTGAAGCGGTACTGCTCGTATCTGCTGCCACCAGCTTTAACGGTTTTGATAAATGTCCCGACAGCGAAGGAAAAGACGAGCACCAACTCGTGACGGGTTATATAGCGAACGCATCCCACTATAACTACCAGCAGTTGCGTGCGCGCCACCAGGAAGACTTCAGCCGCTATTTTAACCGGCTCAGCCTTTACCTGGATGGCCGCCCTTCGGCCAAAACACCGTATACAGATGAACGTCTGCGGCAGTATGCAAAAGGCGCACAGGATCCGGAGCTGGAGATGACCTATTTCCAGTTCAGCCGTTACCTGCTCATCTCCAGCTCCCGCCTCAAAGGTGTGCCGGCCAACCTGCAGGGCATCTGGAACAAAGAGCTGCGCGCACCCTGGAGCTCTAACTACACCATCAATATCAATACCCAGATGAACTACTGGGCCGCAGAAGCGGTGAACCTCCCCGAAATGCATCAGTCGCTGCTTACCCTCATACCCGAGGTAGCTACCACCGGTCGTTACACCGCACAGCATTTCTACGGCACCAGGGGCTGGGCGGCAAATCATAACACCGATATCTGGGCACTGTCCAATCCCGTAGGAGACCTGGGCAAAGGCGATCCGCAATGGGCCAACTGGCCGATGGGCGGTAACTGGTTATGCCAGCACCTCTGGGAACATTACCGTTTCAGCGGCAATAAAGCATTCCTGCGGGATACCGCTTATCCCGTAATGAAGGCGGCAGCGCAATTCACGCTGGACTGGCTCATAGCAGACAGCAGCGGTTACCTGGTAACAGCGCCTGCTACATCGCCGGAGAACGTGTTCATTACAGAGAAGGGCACCAAAGGCGACGTGTCTGTTGCTACCACCATGGATATGTCCATTATCCGCGATCTGTTCAGCAACCTGATAGATGCGGCTGATGTGCTGCAGGAAGACCTGGCCTTCCGCGATACCCTGCTGCGGGCAAGAAGCAAACTGTTTCCTTTGCAGGTAGGCAAAAAAGGTAACCTGCAGGAATGGTATAAAGACTGGGAGGATGAAGATCCGCAACACCGTCATATCTCGCATCTCTTCGGACTGTTCCCCGGCAGGGAAATATCTCCGCTTATAGATCCAAAATTTGCAGAAGCCTGTAAGCGGACCCTGGAGATCAGGGGCGATGGCGGCACCGGTTGGAGCAAAGCCTGGAAGATCAATGTATGGGCGCGCCTGCTGGATGGCAATCACGCTTACAAACTACTAAGAGAGCTGCTGAAACTGACGGGCGACGGATCTACCGACTACCACAATGCGGGTGGCACCTATCCTAACCTGTTCTGTGCGCATCCGCCTTTCCAGATTGATGGTAACTTTGGCGGACTTTCAGGCATGACCGAAATGCTGCTGCAAAGCCAGCAGGAGGCCATACAACTGCTGCCCGCTTTACCGGACAGCTGGTCAAAAGGAGCGGTAAAGGGATTGGTAGCCAGGGGCGGTTTCGTGATAGATATGGATTGGAATAATGGCAGGCTGGCTATAGCTGCCATACAATCCAGGAATGGCGGGCCCTGCCAGCTGCGTACGCTGCAGCCTGTGAAAGGCGCGGGCGGTCTGCAGCTGACCGAATTGCCAGGGGATGGCTACGGTTACCGTTATACGTTTAATACTACGCCCGGAAAAACCTATGTGTTGCAAACTAAATAGCAGATAAAGAGAGAGATTCTATGCAAAACCGGCTTACTGTACTTGCTTGCTTATTATCAGTGGCATGCCCTTTTATGGCATTTGCGCAAACGGCCGCCAACGGCGGTAAGATAGACAGGCATGCATTGGTTACCCGTCATAACGTGATCGTGCAAAGCTTTGATTCGCTGTCATCCCTTTCAGTAGGGAACGGCGAATTCGCTTTTACGGTAGATGCTACCGGACTGCAAACCTTTCCGGAATATTATGAAAAAGGCGTACCGCTGGGCACGCAATCGCAATGGGGATGGCACAGCTTTGCCAATTCCTATAATTACCAGCGCGTGGAAGTATGGAAGAACTACACGATGAATAACAGGCAGGTACCTTACCTGTATGCGCATGATGGGCCGCCGCGCAAGAGAGATGCCAGCAACTGGTTAAGGGCCAATCCGCACCGCCTGCACCTGGGCATCATCGGCTTTAATATACTTAAGAAAGATGGTACTCCTGCGCAGATGAAAGACATACAGCGTATTCACCAGGAGCTGAACCTGTGGAGCGGGGAGATCAACAGTTCTTTTGAAGTGGAGGGCGTACCGGTGAAAGTACGTACGGTGTGTCATCCGCAGCTGGATATGGTAGCCGCTACAGTGCAGTCGCCCCTGGTGGCCCAACGCAAACTGAGCATCCATATCCGTTTTCCTTATCCCAAAGGCGACTGGGAAGGCGGTATTGATCTGCAGCAGCCAGATAAACACCGGACCAATGCACAATACCTCAACGACAAGCAGGTGTTGTTTGAACGGGAGCTGGACAACAGCCACTACAATGTAATGCTGCAATGGATCGGTGAAGAGTCGCTGTACAGGAAGGCGCCGCATGATTACTACCTGCAGCACCTGGGGGATGAAGATGAGCTTTCTTTCAGCTGTCACTTCTCGAAGTCTGCGCGCAAAGAGGCGGGCGGAGGATCCGGAGGGCCTTCTGCTGTTGATGCGATGAAAAAACATTTTCGTCCCTTTACATACAGGCAGATCAGGATGATCAACCGGGAGTTCTGGCAGGAGTTCTGGGAAAGCGGTGGAGCGGTAGATCTTTCGGGCAGCACAGATCCCCGTGCCAGGGAACTGGAACGCCGTATTGTATTGTCGCAATACCTTACCCGTATACAATGCGCTGGCACTATGCCGCCGCAGGAAACGGGCCTTACCTACAACAGCTGGTATGGTAAATTTCATATGGAAATGCACTGGTGGCATGCAGCGCATTTTGCCTTGTGGAATCGTCCCGCACTACTGGAGAGAAGCTTGCCCTGGTATTCGGCCATCGTGAGCAAAGCCGCGGAAACCGCGAGGTTCCAGGGTTTCAAAGGAGTGCGCTGGCCTAAGATGACAGACCCATCAGGCAATGAAAGTCCTTCGCCTGTTGGGCCCTTCCTCATCTGGCAGCAGCCGCATATCATTTACCTGGCAGAGCTGTGCTACCGCGATCATCCTGATCAGCAAACACTGGAGCAGTATAAAGACCTGGTATTTGCTACTGCAGAATTCATGGCTTCCTATCCCTGGTACGACAGCGCCAAACACCAGTATGTACTGGGCCCCGGGTTGATACCTGCGCAGGAGCGTTTTGATCCGGCTACTACCATTAATCCGTCTTTTGAGCTGACATACTGGCGCTGGGCCTTACGCACTGCGCTGGAATGGCGACACCGCCTGGGTATGGCGCCGGAACCGGAGTGGGAGAAAGTACAGGCGCAGCTGGCGCCTTATCCCACAAAAGATGGTCTTTACCTGGCAGCAGCATCAGCACCGGATTCGTATACCAATCCCCGTTATATGACGGATCATCCCACGGTACTGGGCATCAACGGTTTTGTACCGGCTGATTCAACGGTAGACAGGGCCACCCTTTTACGTACCTTTAACAAGATATGGACTTCCTGGAGTTGGGACGATACCTGGGGATGGGATTATCCACTGGTAGCCATGGCGGCCACCCGGCTGGGAGAACCCCAGGCAGCTGTTGATGTGCTACTGAAACAGGTGACAAAAAATACTTTTCTGCCTAACGGGCATAATTACCAACGCGACAACCTGCGGATCTATTTGCCGGGTAATGGGGCGTTGTTATCTGCGATTGCATTGATGTGTGCGGGCTGGGATGGGTATACAGGACCGGATGCACCGGGCTTTCCGAAGGATGGGAAATGGGTGGTGAAATGGGAAGGGCTGCAGCGGATGCCGTAGTTAGCGGTCGGTAGATTTTTATAGTCAAAGAAAGCATCGATATCTGCATTTAACATATTGCATTTAAAATTAGGAGTATCATACGGAGTAAACGGGTGGGTAGTGCTGATTTTAGCTTTTGAGGGGATATAAAGGTCCGAATACTGTTGCCACTATAGCATGTAATGGAGTATGCTTCGGATATATTAATGAATTCAGGATTTGCAAAATGCCTCATTCTCATTTCTTTTTAAGAATTAGTTCATTAATAGAATTTTCAATTTTCGCCTAAAGGAGATCCATCAGATTTAGTGTATCCAGCTTTAGGCAAATTCTCTTTTTTGCTTACGATTTCAAACCTTTCAAAGCTTACACCACCCCCTATATAATAAAAATACATCTTCTTTTTCGTTTAGTAAGGTGGCATACTTGTCTGCCTTTAACGGCACACTATCCGATAGTTGGCCATCCCGGTCATATACAAACATTTTTCCTGGTACCTGTTTGTTTAACATGATCCGGACAGCAGATGAAAGGGGATTGGCATTATAGTAAATTGTAGTATCGCCTTTATGCATCATCTTCCCCGCCAGCTGTTAACGAAGTTGAAAACTGTTATTGGGAGTCAATCTTTGAGGAGTGCTGGTATCAAAAAGAGATAGTTGCAGGTACAGGCATCCCATCAACTTTTCCATAGCCACCTCTTTTTGTAGTGTACTTCCGGCCTGTTGTACAGTGGGATAGGTATATACCTGATGATAAATACTGCCGGTATCTTTTAACGCATCTTCACCCTCTTGCCGAAGTCTTGTATCGGCGAGCCTTACATGGGAAAGTAAGTCGAAAAAGTAGTCCTTATAATAATCAAACGGGTTAAGGCTACCCGATTTGATCCGATATAAACGATATCTGTAAGCCTACATACATCAAAAGCCTGACCACGACAGGTGAACCAGGTAAGCGTACGGGTACTATCAACAATCACGGCCATATTCACGTACTTATCGTCTTTCCTGCCAAACATCGTCAGCCCGGGATGTTTTGCATCTACCTGTTTTAATAATGGGTCCACACGTCCGTCCTACTGGATTTTCGTTTGTACGTTCGTGCTAAGATGAATGAAAATGAATAGTAGGGTAAAAGGTTGGATTAACCGTCTTATTAGTATAGGGTAGATAGGTTACCAAAAATCACTGATTATTATGTGCGAAAAGTAATAAATAATCTGGAAAAACAGAAAGCAATAGTATTCTCCTCAAACAGATTGATACGTTTGTGTTATGTCACTTTTTTGTAATCTTACAACTACTCCGTCCGCAAACGCTACACCGGGTTTACCACCGCTGCCTTAATCGCCTGAAAACTGACCATAAGCACTGCTATCAGCATAGCCAGCAATCCGGCTAATACAAATAGCCACCAGGAAATATCCACACGATAGGCAAATTTTTCCAGCCATTTATGCATGAAATACCAGGCCACAGGGGCATCAGGTGGATTGCTGCACAATCAGGTTAGTAGCCAGTATCTTTCTTTCAAACTCTTTAACAGGCCTTTTGCTTTCTATCAGCTGCAGCAGCAGTTCTGTGGCTACCTGTCCCATTTCAAAAGCAGGTTGTCTTACAACGGTCAGCGGAGGGTCCAGCAGTTCGATCAGGTCGGAATTGGAAAAGCCTACAACGGCAATATCGTCTGGTATGCGGAGGCCTTTCTTTTTGAGCACGCGCATACAGCCGGTGGTGAGCTTGTCGGAGGAGGTAAAGATGGCATCGGGCCGGGGATTTGTTTTTATCAGCTGGGTGATGGCCTCTTCCACTTCAGAGAGGATCATGCCGCCGTGAAAACAGTATTTGATCATTGATTTGCGCGTCTTGATATTCTTTTGCGCCAGGGCTTCCGAATAACCGGCTACCCGCTCGCGGGTAATGGAAAGATGCTCTGAATTGCTGATGGCGGCGATATTTCTATAGCCCTGTTTGATGAGGTGCATCGTGGCGTCGTACGCACCGCGGAAATTATCCACCATTACCTTGTGGGTATTGATGTCTTCCACGATACGGTCAAAGAATACGATGGGGAAGCCTCTTTCATGCAGCGTGCGCAGGTGCTGCAGGTCCTGGGTGGCCGTAGATACTGATATCAGTAATCCGTCGATAGAGCGGGAGGCGAGGTATTGAAGGGTCATCACCTCTTTGTCATACGATTCATGGCTTTGTGAGATGATCACATTGTAGCCTTTATCGTATGCCACAGATTCAATACCGTTAATAGCCTGTGAAAAGAAACTGTTGGCAATTTCTGCTACGATCACCCCGATGGAGCGGCTCCGCTTCTCCTTCAGGCTGAGGGCAATCGGGTTGGGATGGTAATTGATCCGGGTGGCGTATTCCAGCACCAGTTGCTTGGTTTCCGTACTGATCTCGTGGCTGTCGCGCAATGCGCGCGATACCGTTGATGTTGACAAGCCGAGGGCTTTGGCAATATCTTTTATAGTTGCAGCTTCAAATTTCATAACGTGCTCTAAAAATAAGGATTTTTAATAGTTTTGTCTAATAGTGTAGCAATTACACTTATAACACGTTTTGAAAAGCCACTTTGCATGGGAAGAACTTTTTGGGCGATGGCAGCCTGCTGCCTCTCGTTATCCGCACAGGCACAACAGTCATTACAGACAGCATCACAGGAGATTTCTAAAGTGTGGACGCCAGACCTGGGGAACGGGCAATACAAAAACCCGGTACTGTATGCAGATTATTCCGACCCGGATGTATGCCGCGCCGGTAATGATTACTACCTTACCGCTTCCAGTTTTAACGCGATACCCGGGCTCCCCATATTGCATTCCAAAGACCTGGTGAACTGGCGCATTATCGGTCATGCGTTGCTGCGACAGCCACCCTTTGAACATTTTGAGCGCCCGCAACATGGCAATGGTGTCTGGGCGCCTTCCATCCGTTATCACCAGGGCGAATTCTATATCTACTATCCCGATCCGGATTTCGGCATTTACATGATAAAAGCGAAACAGGCTGCTGGTCCCTGGACAGCGCCGGTGATGGTGAAAGCGGGCAAAGGACTGATTGATCCTTGCCCGCTTTGGGATGATAACGGGGATGTATACTTAGTACATGCGTATGCAGGCAGCCGGGCAGGCATCAAGAGCATACTTACCATCAACCGTATGAACAGTGAAGGCACAACGGTAACCGATGATGGTATACTGGTATTTGACGGGCATGATGCGCATCCCACCCTGGAAGGCCCCAAACTGTATAAGCGTAACGGTTACTACTATATTTTTGCACCCGCAGGAGGTGTAAGCACCGGCTATCAGCTGGTATTGCGCTCGCGTAATATCTATGGCCCATATGAGGAGAAGATTGTGATGGATCAGGGCAGTACGCCGGTGAACGGCCCCCACCAGGGTGCCTGGGTAGCATTGCCATCCGGTGAGCATTGGTTCCTGCATTTCCAGGACCAGGAGGCTTATGGCCGTGTAGTACATTTGCAGCCCATGCGCTGGATAAACGACTGGCCGGTGATTGGAGCAGACAAGGATGGCGATGGAAAAGGAGAACCCGTACTCACTCATAAAAAGCCCAATGTCGGGAAGGAATGGCCCGCTGTTACGCCGCAGGAGTCTGACGAATGCAACACCCCGACTTTGGGCCTGCAATGGCAGTGGCATGCAAATCCGAAGGCCACCTGGATGATGCGCGCAGCTAACCTGAGCTATATGCGGCTCTTTGCCGATAAGATTCCTGACAATGCACGCAATTACTGGGAGGTACCCAACCTGTTGCTGCAGAAATTCCCGGCGGCGCAATTTACAGTAACTACAAAACTGACGTTCAAACCGCGCCTGGAAGGAGATAGAACAGGTTTGATCATCATGGGCGCCAGTTATGCGTACCTGAGCCTTACCAGAAAAGGAGATGCCATAGCAATTGACTACCGCACCTGTAAGCAGGCAGACAAAGGCGCCGCAGAAACCTCACAAATACTGGGCAAATGCAACGGAACAGACATTTACCTGCGCGTAAAGGTAACGAAAGGCGGTATTTGTACATTCAGCTACAGCGAAGACGGTAAACAGTTCTCTGCAATTAATGAAACATTTACCGCGGTTCCCGGCCGCTGGATAGGCGCCAAAGTTGGATTATTCTGTACCCGTACCCGGCAAACCAACGACTCCGGCTTCGCCGACATCGACTGGTTCAGGATCAACAACGAACCATGAACATTCCATAATTCCGCCACCCCTCCGCATCTCTTAAATATTCATTATTAATTCCCCTGTTATCGTTCCCGGTAACGTTTGCGTAAATAAATACATTCAAACACTTCTGCATTCCCGAATATATCATTAGACTTGCCATATCGGATACCGGTATTCAGAAACTGATACAAATTTGCTGTGCCACGAAAGGGGGGTACGGTAGTGTAGTTATAATCAAAATCGCTCGCATGGAAATAGTACTGTTCCACGATACAGAAACAGCGTAACATCCATTCATATCACCAATTCACCCTACGTTATGAACAGAATTTTATTTATCTGCTGGCTGCTCCTGGGCAGCGCCGGATGGTGTCTGGCGCAAACACAGACCATAAGAGGAAAGGTGACCGATGCTAACGGGCAGGCACTGCCTTTTGTGAATGTGCAGCTTAAAGGAGCCAGTACCGGAACACAAACAGATGCATCCGGTAATTATTCACTCTCTGTACCGCAAGGAAAAAATGCTGAACTCCTGTTCAGCTATATGGGCTATCAGCCGGTAACGCATCATGTTAACGGTGATGGCCCGGTGAACATTCAATTAAGAACAGACAACAAAAACCTGGATGAAGTGATTGTAGTTGGTTACGGACAAGTGAAGAAGAGAGACCTTACAGGAGCCGTGGTTTCTGTAAAGGGAGATGAATTGAGAAAAGTGCCTGTTACCAACGTCATGGAATCTGCGCAGGGTAAGCTGCCCGGTGTTGATATTACCCGCAGCAGCGGGGCGGCCGGCGCCAAGGTAAATGTAACGGTTAGGGGTAACCGCTCTATCACCGCCAATAATGGCCCGCTGTATATTGTAGACGGCGTGCAGTATGGCAGTATAGAAGACATTAACCCCAATGATATTCAATCCATGGAAGTGTTGAAAGATGCTTCCTCTACCGCCATTTACGGTTCAAGAGGCGCTAACGGGGTTATAATCGTAACTACCAAACGGGGCACGGGCGGGCGGCCTAAAGTGAATGTCAGCTCTTATGTCGGCATTTCGCAGGTGGCAGGCTACCCGGCAGTGAGTACAGGTCCGCAGTATGTAACACAGAAAAGAGAAGCCAACCGTACCACCGGTACCTGGAACAGTGAGGCGGATGATCCGAAGATATTCAATGCATTTGAACTGAATGCCATACGGAATAACCTTTGGACCAACTACGCTGATGAGCTGATACACGATGGCTTGCAGCAGGATTACCAGGTAGGTGTGTCCGGCGGATCAGAAAAGACCAAAGTGTATCTTTCGCTGGATTATTTTGATGAGAAGGGCCTCTTCAAACTGGACCGTCTCAAACGTTATTCCGCCCGTCTGAATATTGATCAGACCATCAACGAAGTGTTGAAGGTGGGCATGCAAAGCCAGATCACATACTATGACCAGAGCACCCGCCGCGACCCGCTGAACCAGGCTAACAAGATCATTCCACTGAGCCGTCCATATGATTCAACAGGTGCGCTGGTACTCTTTCCCAACAACGGATCGGCCATCAACCCGCTGGCAGATGAACAACCGGATGCATACCAGAACCAGAACCGTATTACGCGCACATTCGCCAATGCCTATGTGGAGCTTACGCCCGTAAAAGGTTTAACCTTCCGCTCTAACTTTGGTGTTACACTGGAGAACCTGCGTACCGGTATTTTTGCATCCCGGTATACCATAGACCGTGCTACTTCTTCCACCTCCAGGGCGCAGTATAATACGGGCGCCATCCGCAACCTGAACTGGGAGAACGTACTGACCTACCAGCATACCGCAGGCGATCATTCCTTTGGTATTACCGGTGTAACCAGCTACCTGTCTGACAGCCGCGATTCCAGTTTCCTGCAGGGTGAAGGCCAGCTGTTGCCAAAACAATTGTATTATGCTTTGCAGAACAATTCCAGCGGCATCGCTATCAGGAGCGCATACCAGTCGAGCAAACTGATCTCCTTCACCGGCCGTATCAACTACGCCTATAAAGGAAGATACCTGTTGTCACTGACAGGCCGTTCAGACGGTTCTTCCAAACTGGCGCCGGGTAACCAGTGGGCTTTCTTTCCCTCGGTGGCAGGCGCCTGGCGCATCAGCGATGAGCAATTCATGCAGTCACAACGGGTTTTGAGTGATCTGAAGCTAAGGGCCAGCTGGGGTATAGCAGGTAATGACGCTATCCGCCCTTATTCCACGCAAACATATGTGTCCAAGATCCCCTTCTCATTTGATGATACCAATGCGGCGCTGGCTTATGGCCTGAGCGACCAGGTGGGCAATAAACAGCTCAAATGGGAGCTGTCTGCCACCACCGATATAGGATTGGATATAGGCCTGTTTGATGGCCGTATCAGTGCTGCTATCGACTATTACGATACCCATACCAAAGACCTGCTGCTGCAACGCACGCTGCCTACTTCCAGCGGTGTGAACACGGTTGTGCAGAACATTGGCAAGACCAGGAACAGGGGTATAGAGATAGGCATCAATACCACCAATATCAGTACAAAGGATCTCACGTGGACCTCCGGTATTGTGTTCTCCCGCAACAAGGAAGAGATTGTATCCCTCGCAGATGCAAATACCAATGACGTTGCCAATAAATGGTTCATCGGCTCCCCGGTTAAGGTGTATTATGATTACGAAAAGGTGGGCATCTGGCAGCAGAAAGATGCAGACCTGGCCGCCAGTTATGGTCCGTATAAACCTGGCGACATCAGGGTACGCGACGTGAATAACGATGGCCAGTTCACTACCACAGACCGTGTAGTGCTGGGCGCCCAGGTGCCTAAATGGAGCGGTGGTTTCAACAACGATATCCGTTATCGCAATTTTGATCTCAACATCTACGTATATGCCCGTATCGGGCAGTGGATCCTGTCTGAATATGAGGCCAAGTTTGATCCGCAGGGACTGGAGAACAGCGCACAGCTGAACTACTGGACGCCGGAGAATCCTACCAATGATTACCCGCGTCCGAATGCCAGCCGTTCAAAGGCCAGCACACCTTTCATCAGCTCACTGGGCTTCAGGGACGGTTCATTTGTGAAGATCAGGAACATTTCGCTGGGCTATAGTTTCCCGGCTGAAAAGCTGAAGTCCATACATCTCAGCGCACTGCGTATATACGTAACAGGTAAGAACCTCTTCACCTTCAGCAAAGTGAAGAACTATGACCCGGAAAGAGGGGGAGATCTGAGCAACCCGATGACCAAACTGTATGTGGCAGGTTTAAATGTTGAGTTTTAACGGCTAAAAAAAGAAGTTATGCAACTGAGTATAAAGAAAGCAATTGTATTACTCGCGCTTTCAGCTGCCGGCTTTACCGCCTGTAACAAACAGCTGGAAGAGTATAACCCTTCCGGCCTGACGGTAGACGCTATACTGTCTACCCCCGATGGCATGGAAACACTCGTGAATGCGGCTTATACCTATACCCGCTGGTGGTATGGGAAAGAGCAGGGATATAACATCGCTGAAATGGGTACCGATATCTGGACCAGCGGCACCGGCGACGTGTATCCTGATCTTACCCGCTATGATAACCTGCAGGGCAGCAACGCCGTGGTAAGCCTGGAATGGAAGCAGCTGTATGCTGCCGTGAATGTCTGCAATACCGGTCTGTCGAAGATCGCTGATGTTGGATTCCCGGATGATAAACGCAGGCAAAGAGAAGCGGAGCTGCGTTTCCTGCGCGCCTTCTATTACTGGCATATTGTAGAAACATGGGGTGGGGTACACTTTACACTGGAGCCTACCACAGACATCACTACCACTGCCAACCGTACACCGGTAGACACTTTCTATGCACAGATCTTCCGGGATCTTGAGTTTGCCACCGCCAACCTGGCGGCCACGAATGCAGATTACGGCAGGGCCACCAAACCGGCGGCAGAGGCTTTCCTGGCCCGTATCTGTCTTACCCGTGGCAGGAACCAGGAGGCGGCAGATCTGGCGGAAAAGGTGATCAGCGAATACGGATATGGTTTGCTGGATGATTATGCTGACTTGTGGAGTATGGATAACCTGAAGAACAAAGAGATTATCTGGGCGGTAGACTATATGAAGAACCTGGTGTTCAACGACCGTACAGATGCTACCCTGTTTCCCAACGGTCACTCACGTGGCGCTAATAACGGTCACCTGCTGTTCTGGATGAAATATGATGATCTGCCCGGTATGCAGCGCGATATTGCCAATGGCCGTCCGTTTAACCGCTATATGCCTTCACGCTTCCTGCTGGATCTTTTCGATGAAACGGCAGACGCCCGTTATGAAGCCAGTTTCAAGCAGGTATGGTTCTGTAACAATACCAATACCGCGCCCGCTGGTATGCAGATCGGCGACAGCGCCATCGTGATCACCAAACAGGTAGTATCTGCCGAAGAAAGAGCCAAACACCTGTACCGCATCTACGACAGGAACGATATCTATAATACAGATGGCACCGGGAAAGACCGCACCCGTTATATCTCCCTGCAGAAATTTGCTGATCCTACACGCGCGGGCAGCAATGAAGAACAGAGCGCAAGAGACGCCTATGTGATCCGCCTGGCAGAAATGTATCTGATTGCGGCAGAAGCGCAGTTAAAACTGGGCAATGCAGGCGGCGCAGCCACTTACCTGAACACATTACGCAGGCGCGCTGCTATTCCCGGACGGGAAGCCGCAATGGAGATCACAGCCGCCAATGTAACGCTGGACTTTATACTGGATGAAAGGGCCCGGGAGCTGGCGGGCGAACAGTTACGCTGGTTTGATCTTAAACGTACCGGCAAGCTGGTAGAACGTATCACCCTGCACAACCCGGATGCAAAGAATAACATTCAGGCTTATCACCTGGTACGGCCTATTCCGCAAGACCAGGTAGATGCGGTGACCAATAAAGGAGAGTTTAAGCAGAATGAAGGGTATCAATGATCAAAATCGTATTTTGTAAGTAGTAATAAAGGGAACCGGATGAAAATATATCTTACCATACTGTTATCGCTGTTAGGACTTGTTGAGCAGGGGCCTGAACCCCGTATATTCATGATCGGCGATTCCACAATGGCCAACAAGCCATTGATCGATAACCCGGAAAGGGGCTGGGGTCAGCTGTTCCCCATATTTTTTGAACCCGGTGTGGAAATAAAGAACTACGCTGTGAATGGCCGGAGCACCAAAAGCTTTATCAATGAGCACCGCTGGGACAGCGTGCTGGCGCAGCTAAGGCCGGGCGACTGGGTGATGATCCAGTTTGGACATAATGATCAGAAAGTATCTGACAGCAGCCGGTATGCGGCTCCTCATACTACTTACAAACAGAACCTGGAGCGCTTTGTACAGGATACCCGGGCAAAAGGCGCTCACCCTGTGCTGCTGACGCCTGTGATGCGCCGTAAGTTTGATGATAAAGGCCGGTTTGTAGACCAGCACGGAGAATATCCCGGAGTGGTAAGAGCGGTGGCTGCTGCTAACGACGTGCCGCTGATAGACCTCCATAAAAGCACGGAAGCGCTGCTGGCGCGGCATGGTGTTGAAGGTTCTGTGAAGCTGTTCAAGACAACCCCCGCAGGACATTACAGCACATTGCCCAACGGCGTGGAAGACAATACGCATTTTAACACGTATGGAGCCACCCTGGTAGCAGGTCTTGCTGCCAAAGCCATCTATGAGCAAAAGCTGCCGCTGGCCCAATACCTGGCTAAAACACCGTTTGAAGGCAAGTACCGTTTTGACCTGCCGGAGATCTATGAACCCCATTTCAGAAAAGACACCTTTAACATACAGGCCTTCGGTGCCAAAGCAGACGGCTTTACACTCAATACACAGCCTATCAACAAGGCCATTGAAACCTGCAGTGAGAAAGGTGGCGGCGTGGTGCTGATACCGGAGGGCATGTGGCTGACCGGGCCTGTTACTATGAAGAGCAATGTAAACCTTCACCTGGTAGCCGGAGCAGTACTGCAGTTCACTGAAGATCACAGCCAGTATCCCATGGTTGAAACTACCTACGAGGGCCTGCAGGCTTACCGCTGCCAGGCGCCTGTCTGGGGCGTTAACCTGGAAAATATAGCCATTACCGGTAAGGGGATTATCGATGGAAATGGCGACAGCTGGCGCGCTGTGAAGAAAGATAAGCTTACGGAAACACAATGGAAGAAGCTGGTAGCATCCGGCGGTCTGACAGGAGAAGGAAAGGACAGTTCTACCTGGTACCCTTCTGAAGGATCTTATAAAGGCTCTAAGATAAAGCTGGCAGGTGTGATTATGCCGGGTAAAAAAGCGGCTGATTATGCAGATATAAAAGATTTCCTGCGGCCTAACCTCATCAGCTTAACGGGCTGTAAGAACGTGCTGCTGGAAGGTGTTACATTCCAGAACTCACCTGCATGGTGCCTGCACCCGCTTTTATGTGAGCACATCACCCTGCGGAACGTGTATGCAAAAAATCCCTGGTATGCACAGAACGGGGACGGGCTGGACCTTGAATCCTGCAGCTATGCACGCGTTACAGGTTGTACCTTTGATGTAGGCGATGATGGCATCTGTATCAAATCTGGCAGGGATGAGCAGGGCCGTAAAAGAGGCAAGCCCACGGAAAATACAATTGTGGACAACTGTACCGTATATCATGCCCACGGTGGTTTTGTGATAGGCAGCGAAATGTCGGGCGGCGCACGTAATCTTTTTGTATCCAACTGTACCTTCATGGGTACCGATATAGGCCTCCGATTTAAAACCACCCGCGGCCGCGGTGGGGTAGTAGAGAAGATCTATATCTCCAACATCACCATGAAGGATATTCCTGGCGAGGCCATCCTGTTTGACATGTACTACATGGCAAAAGACCCGGTGCCGTTGGCAGGAGAAAAAAGGGATGCACCAAAAGTACAGGCCTTCCCAGTAACGGAAGCTACGCCGCAGTTCAGGGATTTCCATATCAGCAACGTGGTATGCAGGGGCGCCGCCAAAGCAGTGTTTATCCGCGGTTTGCCGGAGATGCCGATCAGCGGCATACATATCGATCACCTGGCTATCAGCGCCCGCAAAGGCATTGAATGCATGGAAGCAAAAGATATTCACCTCACGGATGTGCAGCTGTTCACCAAAGAGGAAGGCCCCCTGGTAACGGTACGCGGCAGCCAGGATATCAGCCTGAACAATATCCGGTATGACCAGGCAGCCACCTTTCTGTCTGTTCAGGGAGAGAGCAGCCGCAATATCCTTGTTACGGGTACAGACGTACGTAAGTCGAAGGAGAGCGCACAATTCAGCGCAGGGGCAACGTCCAAAGCCCTTCAGGTGCGTTAAAAAGGATATAAGTAAATACTCAGATACATATGCGGAAACAAAAAGCACTGATCATTACTACACTGGCGCTGGTGCTAAGTACTACCTTCGTTTATGCCCAATCGGCTGAAATGGCTGCCACTATGATGCGCATCTGGAAAGACGCAGCTTCCGGTCCGCCGCGCTGGACCTATGACCAGGGCGTTATACTGGAAGGTATTGCCGGCCTCTGGAAAAATACCGGCGACGGTAAATACTTTGAGTATATCCGCCAGAGCATGGATGCCTTTGTGGATGATCAGGGAAATATACGTACCTACAAAGAAGAAGACTATAACATAGACAATGTCAAGAATGGCCGCACGTTGTTACTGCTCTACCAGGTAACCAACGAGGAGAAGTATAAAAAGGCGGCGGACCATCTGCGTCAGCAGCTGCGTAAACAGCCGCGTACGAACGACGGCGGCTTCTGGCACAAGAAACGCTATCCCTACCAGATGTGGCTGGACGGACTTTACATGGGAGAGCCCTTCTATGCGGAGTATGCACAGCTATTTCATGAAGAAGATGCATACAACGATATTACCCGTCAGTTTGTGCTGATGGAAACACATGCACGTGATACCCGCACCGGTTTGCTGTATCACGGATGGGACGAATCGCGTCAGCAGCGCTGGGCGGATAAGTCCACAGGACGCTCTCCCAATTTCTGGGGCAGGGCCATGGGCTGGTATGCCATGGCGCTGGTAGATGTGCTGGATCATTTTCCCGCCAAACATAAAGGAAGGGACAGCCTGATTGCCATACTCAGCCGCCTGGCAACAGCGGTTAAGAAATACCAGGACCCTGCTACAGGACTATGGTACCAGGTGCTGGATAAGGGCACTGCAAAAGGCAACTACCTGGAAGCATCGGCCTCCTGTATGTTCGTATATGCATTGCAGAAGGGCGTACGTAAAGGATACCTGCCGGAAAGCTATCACCAGGTAGCACAGAAAGGCTTTGCAGGTATCAACAAACAATTCATTAAGAAAGCCCCCGAAGGTGGTGTGAACCTGGAAGGCACGGTAAGCGTAGCCGGTCTTGGTGGCGACCCCTACCGGGATGGCAGCTATGAATATTACCTCAGCGAAAAAGTGGTGACCAACGATCCGAAAGGAACCGGCGCCTATATGTTGGCTGCCAATGAAATGGAGATCGCACCTACGCTGCACAAGGGTAAAGGGCTGACCATCAAGCTGGATCAATACTTTAATAACGAATGGAGGAAGGATGCTACCGGCCGTATGATGCGCTGGCACTATGTATGGGATGAGCTGGACAATGGCGGCTTTTCACTCTGGGGACACATCTTCCACCGCTATGGCGTGAAGACGGATACTTTGTCTGTAGCACCAACTGCCGCTGGTTTGAAAGATGCGGATATCTACCTGATCGTTGATCCGGATACAGAGAAAGAAACCGCCCAACCCAATTATATGACAGCAGCAGACGCTGACCAGATCTACAACTGGGTAAAGGCAGGCGGTGTGCTGATACTGATGGAGAATGATTCCATTAATGCAGAGTTTAAACACTTCAACATACTGGCAGAACGTTTTGGCATGCACTTCAACCAGGACAGCCGTAACCGTGTACAGGGACGGCAATTTGAACAGGGTGCATTTATCATTCCCGCAGGGAATCCCGTATTCAGCCATCCTGGTAAAGTACATATCAAAGAACTGAGCAGCCTGGAAGTGAAACCACCCGCAAAAGCGGTGTACAAAGACGGTGATCATGTGATCATGGCGGTAGCGCATGTAGGCAAAGGCGCTGTGTTTGCAGTAGGTGATCCCTGGTTTTATAATGAGTACCTGGATGGCCGCCGGCTGCCGGTTGAATATGAGAACTACCAGGCAGCTACTGACCTTGTTCAATGGGTGATCAGGCAGAAGAAAAAAGGGAATTAATAGTGAATAGTTAATAATTAATAATTAATAATTAATAATTAATAATTATAGGGCGCGTGTCAGGCTGAGCACCGGTGTAGCTGGTTATTAGTTGTTAGTTCTTAATTGAATTAAAGAATGCAATGAGATTATCGAAAGAGTTGTTACCCGTGTTAGACGGTAAGAAGGATATACAGGCGCCAGTAGAAGACCATTTACGGCTACCTGAAAAGGTATTGCAATTTGGCACGGGAGTGCTGTTACGCGGACTACCGGACTACTTTATAGATAAAGCTAATAAGACTGGCTTATTCAATGGCCGTATTGTGGTAGTGAAGTCCACCGGGAAAGGGACTACTGACGCCTTTGCGGAGCAGGATGGTTTATATACGCAATGTATCCGCGGGATTGAAGATGGGCAGGCCAAACAGGAAAATATCCTTAATGCAGCTATCAGCAGGGTGTTGAGCGCCGCAACGCAATGGCAGGAGATATTGCAATGTGCGGAGAATCCTGCGATGGAAATAGTGATCTCTAATACCACAGAAGTAGGCATCACGCTGACGGATGATGATGTACACGCCGTACCACCCGTATCTTACCCGGGCAAGCTGCTGGCATTCCTGTACAGGCGTTATGAATATTTTAAGGGTAGTGCAGACAAAGGGATGGTGATCATCCCTACAGAACTGATACCGGATAATGGCAGGAAGCTCAGGGATATTGTGTTGGAGCTGGCCGCCAGCAACAATCTGCCGGAGGCTTTTATCCGGTGGCTTAGCAGCGCTAATCATTTCTGTAATTCGCTGGTAGACCGTATTGTGCCTGGCGCATTACCGGCTGCGGAACAGCAGGAAATGGAAGCGGCGCTGGGGTATGAAGATGCGTTAATGATCATGTCTGAAGTGTATCGCCTGTGGGCTATTGAAACAACGGATGCAGGTGTAAAAGAGCGACTGGGATTTGCTGCGGCAGATAAAGGAGTGGTGCTCGCTCCGAATATCAATGTATTCCGCGAGTTGAAGCTGCGCCTGCTCAATGGTACGCATACACTGAGTTGCGGACTGGCTTTCCTGGCCGGTTTCGATACAGTACAGGCGGCCATGGAAGCTCCTGACATGGAAGCCGCTATCACAGCTTTAATGATGGAAGAAATGGCGCCCGCCATTACGGATATCTACATTACCGAAACGGCGGCTACACAGTTTGCCGCCAGTGTGCTGGACCGCTTTCGTAACCCGCATATTGCACATCAGTGGTTAAGCATTACGATGCAGTATACCTCCAAAATGAAGATGCGTAATGTGCCCGTGCTGCTGCGTCACTATCAGCGTTCACAGGAAGCGCCGCACTGGATATCACTGGGCTTTGCCGCTTACCTCCTGTTCATGCGCAGCGAGCGCGGTGCTGACGGGGCCTTTAAAGGGACGGTCAATGGTGAAACTTATACCATACAGGATGATCATGCCAGTTGGTTCTATGAACAGTGGAAACGACTGGAGCCTTCTGTACTGGTCAAAGAAGTACTGGCCAATACCGCATTGTGGGGCACTGATCTTACCTTACTGAAAGGCTTTGCACCTGCCGTGAACAATATGCTGCAGCAGCTGCTGCAACACGGTGCAAAGGCGGTAGTAGAAAATTTTAATCATGCGAATGCGGGTAAATGAAAAGGTCCTACCCGTTTGTAATATTTAATCATCGTAAATTATGAAAAGGTTCCTCGACGAGCATTTCCTGCTGAATACGCCCACTGCTCAACGTTTATATCATGAATATGCAAAAGAAATGCCGGTGATAGATTATCATTGTCACCTGCCGCCTGCACAGATAGCGGCAGACCTGCAATTCGGGAATCTGACACAGGCATGGCTGTATGGAGATCACTATAAATGGAGGGCCATGCGCACCAATGGCGTACCGGAGAGCTATTGCACCGGCAACAAATCTGATTGGGAGAAATTTGAGAAGTGGGCGGCTACTGTGCCCTACACCCTGCGAAATCCTTTGTATCACTGGACGCATATGGAGCTGCAGCGTTATTTTGATGTGAATGATATCCTGAGCCCTGCTACTGCTGCCAACATATACGGCGCTTGTACAGAGAAGCTGCAGTCGCCTGATTACAGTGTGCGCAACCTGCTGCGTAAAATGAAGGTGGCCCTGGTATGTACCACCGATGATCCGGTAGATTCACTGGAACACCATGTGCAGTTAAAACAGGAAGGCTTTGAAATACCGATCCTGCCGGCCTTCCGGCCTGACTATGCCATGAATGCAGATGACCCGGTGAAATATAACCAGTACCTGGCTAAGCTGGAAAAAGCCGCAGATATGTCTATCAGTACCTATGATGAACTGCTGCAGGCATTGAGAAACCGGCATGATTACTTTGCCGCCATGGGTTGTTCCGTTTCCGATCATGGTATAGAAGAGATCTATGCAGATGAATTTACGGAGGCAGAGATCAAGGCTATTTTCCTGAAAGTAAGAGGAGGCATAGTATTGTTGCCGCAGGAAAGCAGGAAGCTGAAAGCGGCCCTGTTGCTTGAACTGGCGGAGTGGGATTGGGAGAAAGGCTGGGTACAGCAGTACCACCTGGGCGCATTGCGTAATAATAATGCCCGTATGCTGCGGCAGCTGGGACCTGATACCGGCTGGGACTCCATCGGCGATTTTCCGCAGGCAAAGGCGCTGGCAAAATTCCTTGACCGGCTGGACAGCCGTGATAAACTGGCCAAGACCATCCTGTATAACCTTAACCCGGCGGATAATGAGCTGATGGCCACAATGATCGGCAATTTCAATGACGGGTCTGTAGCCGGTAAGGTACAATTCGGCTCTGCCTGGTGGTTCCTGGACCAGAAGGACGGTATGATCAGGCAGTTGAATGCATTATCCAATATGAGCCTGCTGAGCCGTTTTGTAGGTATGCTCACCGATTCACGCAGTTTTCTCTCTTACCCCCGGCATGAGTATTTCCGCCGTATTGTGTGCGACCTGTTCGGACAGGAGATAGAGCAGGGCGAACTGCCCGGTGATATTGACTGGGTAGGAAAAGTGATTCAGGACATCTGCTATTTTAACGCACAGCAGTATTTTAACTGGCAGTTCCTGGAGCAGCAGACAGCAGCTGTTTCCTGATCACGAGGCCACATTGGTTGAATTAAAATAGAACGGCACGGACATACAGGGTATGTCTGTTGCCGTTTTTTATATGACTTATTGCCGTTTGGCCGCCAGCTGTTGCAGGGGCGGTAAGGCCATGGCGAACAGCATTAACACTACGCCGCTCCATTGCAGCAGGGAAATATGTTCATGCAATACCAGCCGCGCCGTAATCACTGCCACCGGCAGCTCTACCGTCATCAGGAGCGCGCTGAGTATTACGCCGGTTTTAGGTATACCGGCGGAGAAAAGCAGCGGCGGAATAATGGTGCCGAACAATCCCAGGAAGATGGTCCATTTGACCAACCCGCTTAAGAGCTTGGGCATGAACAAAAAGCCTGGGGTGGCCACCAGGAAAATGGCGGCGGTAGAGCCGGTCATGATCAGCGCGCTTTTCTTCAATGCCGGAAGTTCGTTTCCGATGCGGCCGCTGGCCACTATGTATATGCCGTATACGGTGGCGGCAGCTATCGCCAGCAATACCCCTTTTACAGGCAGGGCCATGTGATGCCGAATGGACATTCCGCTGGCCATGATGGTACCTGTCATGATGAGGAAGGCCGCTATCCCCTGGAGCAGGGAGGGGCGTTTGCCGTAGATCAGCCATTCCAGCAGCAGTCCGATCCAGGTGAACTGCATCAGGAAGATAATGGCCACAGAGGCAGGGATCCACTGTACGGATAAGTAATACAGGTGCGTGCAAAGCCCAATGGAAGTGCCTGCCAGCATCACTTTCCAGGAGGCTGTATGTGGCTGGCTGGCGGAAGGGCTTTTCTGCCGTTGCAGCAGGTAAAGTGCCCACAATACGAGCATGCCAAAACATGCCTGGGAGCCGGAAATATCAGCGGTGGAATAACCTTCGTGGTAGGCCACCTTTACAAAAGTAGAGAGGATGCCAAAGCAACAGGCCCCGGCAAAGACCATGATAATATATCTTGTCATTGAACAATCAAGCTGTGTAAATGATAATGGTGAAGATCAACAGGAGAGGCAGGGGTATAACGATTCCGGGCAGTAATACGAAGTCTTACTGCTGATCACTGATGAAGGCACAATGCCGTGATCACTACCTGCCTTGGGTAAAAGGCGGGGGAGGGGGAGTGGATAAACCGCCGTTTGCACGGATGGCCACAGGGCGGTAATATGTTCCGGGTAAAGTCATAATGGATCGTTCTAGGCTGTAAATATAATTATTTTAATTTTACACAGATTTATTAGTCCCCCCTACATGGAGAAGATCGATATAAAGCAACTGGCCAAGGACCTTAATTTGTCAACTTCCACGGTGTCACGGGCCTTTCGTGGCAATAGCGATATTAACCCGCAGACCAAGGAGCGCATCCTGGCCAGAGCGCGGGAGCTGAATTATCAGCCCAACCTGTATGCCAGCAGTTTGCGGGAGAAGAAAAGCGATACCATTGCCATTATAGTACCCGAGCTGGCCAATAATTTCTTTGCACAGGCCATCAGGGGCATTGAGCAGGTAGCCCGTGAAAAAGGCTACCATACACTGATCTACGTAACAGATGACGAGTACCAGAAGGAAGTATCTTTCATTGATAACCTGTCAAACGGAAGGGTAGATGGCATCATCATGTCTGCTTCCGGAGAGGCGAAAGATCATGCCTACCTGAATAAGCTGAAGCCCCGCCATATGCCGCTGGTGTTCTTTGACCGTGTGTATGATGATATAGATGTGGCGAAGGTGACCACGAATGATTATGACGCCAGCTTTAATGCCACACGGCACCTGATAGATGCTGGTTGCCGTAAGATTGCTTTCCTGGTTATCAACAAGAGCCTCTCTATCGGCAAAATGCGTACCCAGGGCTATATAGACGCACTGGAAGCAGAAGGGCTGACATACGATAAAGACCTCATCATTGATTGCAGTAACGATCATAAGAAGAATTATAACATTCTCTCCAAGGTGATGAAGACGCTTAAGCCTGACGGGCTGTTCGCCTCTGTAGAGCGTTTGGCGATTGCCAGTTACTATGTGTGCCAGGACATGGGCATTGCTATTCCCCGGAAAGTGAAGATCATCGGCTTTTCCAGCCTGGAGATTGCGCCACTGCTGAATCCTTCCTTATCTACCATTACACAGCCCGCGAGAGAGATGGGTATCCATGCTGCACAGCTGTTGTTCAGGACGCTGGAAAGCAATCATCCGGTACATGATCATGTGGTGCTGAAGTCCAAGATCATTGCGCGGAAATCAACAAATGGATAAGGGCGCTCGTTTTTAGGCGTTTTTCATCTTTATCTGCGTCACTGCGGGATGCTCCAATTAAAATTTTTTTGTCGCTTTCAAAATTTCCTTACTTTAGCTGCACGTTATGTAATATTTTTTTGCCACGTATCGGGAACGTTCCCGGCATCGTTCCCGAATAGAACTAAAACTGAACAAAAATTTCACAGAGATGCAAAAACTTCTATTACTGTTGTGCTTTACGGCCCTATCCCTCGCCACTTATGCGCAAACAGGAAGTATCAGTGGAAAGGTGAGCGACGAAACAGGTCAGCCTTTACCCGGCGCCACCATTTTCATCAAGGGGACCAACCAGAACACAATTGCCGGGGCTGACGGCAGCTTTAAACTGCAACCGGTAAACGGCACAGCCACCATCGTGATCAGGATGATCGGTTATCAGCCTATAGAAAGACAATTGAGCGTGAACGGAGATTTGCAGCAGGATTTTCAGCTGACGGCAGATGCAAAGGGCCTCAACGAAGTAGTGGTGGTAGGGTATGGTACACAGAAGAAAAGCGACCTGACGGGCTCCATTACCGCCATTTCCTCCAAGGACTTTAACAAGGGGGTGGTAGCTACCCCAGAACAACTGATCATCGGTAAGGTAGCCGGTGTGCAGATCACCAACAACAGCGGTGCTCCCGGAGCAGGCAGCAGGATCCGCATTCGTGGTGGTTCGTCACTGACGGCCAGCAATGATCCGCTGATCGTAATAGATGGAGTGCCGCTGGATAATGCGGAGCTTAAAGGTTCTTCCAACCCGCTGAGCTTTATCAATCCAAATGATATTGAATCCTTCAACATATTGAAAGATGCATCTGCTACCGCTATCTACGGATCACGTGCATCAAACGGCGTGATCATCATCACCACCAAGAAAGGAAAGGCCGGCGACCAGTTGCGCTTCAATTTCAGTACACTGAATTCTGTTTCCCGGAAAACAGGCACGGTGCCTGTACTGACGGCAGACGAGTTCAGGAAAGTGGTGAATGAAAAAGGTACGCCGGATCAAAAAGCCTTGCTGGGCACTGCCAATACAGATTGGCAGGAAGTGCTTTACCGTACTGCTTTCAGTACAGATAATAACCTGAGTGTAAGCGGTGCACTGAAACAGTTACCCTTCCGCTTGTCTGTGGGATTCACCAACCAGGATGGCATCCTGAAAACTTCCAGCATGCGCCGTACTTCTGCAGGCTTAAGTCTGAGTCCGCGTTTACTCGACGATCATCTGAAAATAGATGTGAACGTACGAGGCGCTATCACCAACAGCCGCTTTGCAGACCAGGATGCGATCAATGCTGCGTTAAACTTTGATCCTACACAACCCGTGCACAACGGCAGTAAATTTGGCGGTTACTTTGAGTGGGTAGACCCTACATCCGGAGGCCCCTATACATTGGCAACGCGTAATCCATTGTCCATGCTGGAGCTGAAGAATGACAAGGGCGAAGTAAAAAGAAGCTTAGGCAACATCCAGTTCGATTATAAATTTCACTTTCTGCCCGAGCTGAGGGCCAATCTAAACCTGGGGTACGACGTATCCAAAAGCGAAGGCCGTAACCTGGTACCTTCGTACGCTGGTAATGCTTATAACCGCGGTGGCATCGATAAGGCCTATTCACAGACCAAGAATAACAAGCTGCTGGACTTTTACCTGAACTATGCAAAAGAGCTGAAAGGCATCAGCAGCCGTATCGATGTTACCGGCGGTTATTCTTACCAGGATTTTATCCGTACAGAACCCGCTTATGCCGACCTGAATGAAAAAGGTGATACGATTAATGCCGCCGCACCATTTCCCTTTAAAACACAGAACACGCTGGTATCTTTCTTCGGCAGGCTGAATTATACGCTGCTGGACAAATACCTGCTCACGGTAAATGTTCGCCGGGATGGTTCTTCCCGCTTTCGAGACCATTGGGGTACTTTCCCTTCTGTAGCCCTGGCATGGCGTATTAACCGCGAAAATTTCCTGAAGAACTCCACTCTCTTTTCTGAGCTGAAACTGCGTGCAGGCTATGGTGTTACCGGTCAGCAGGATCTGCTTACCAATGACTATCCCTACCTTCCCCGTTATACCAATGGCGATGCGAATGCACAGTACCAGTTTGGCGGTACCTACTATATGACCTTGCGCCCGGAAGGATATGACGCCAATATCAAATGGGAAGAGACAGAGACCTATAACATCGGGCTGGACTTCGGTTTCCTGAATAACCGGATCTCCGGTAGCATAGACTACTATAAAAAGAAAACAAAAGACCTGCTTAGTGTGATACCTGTAGCAGCAGGCTCCAATCTCACTAACCAGCTGCTTACCAACGTTGGTAATATCGACATCAAAGGCCTGGAATTTACTTTGAATGCAACGCCCGTCAGCACGAAAGACTTTAACTGGGATGCAGGGTTCAACTTTACCTACAATACCCTTGAGATCACCAACCTGAGCCGGGTTAAAGATCCGGATGCGATCGGTATAGAAGTGGGCACCATCTCCGGTGGAACCGGCAACACCATACAGGTGCATACAGTTGGATATGCACCTTACACCTTCTTTGTGTATAAGCAGCTGTATAAAGACGGCAAGCCGCTGGATGGCCAGTATGAAGACCTGAATAAAGACGGAAAGATCGATAAGGAAGACCGTTACAGGTATAAATCACCTAACCCTAAATACTTGCTGGGCTTCAATTCACAATTCTCTTACAAACACTGGAATGCAGGCTTCTCCATGCGTGGCAGTTTTGGTAATTATGTATATAATAACCCGAGCTCCGACCTGGGTTCTTACCGTAACATCACTTTCCCGAACTACCTGGCCAATATGCACAGCAGTGTGCTGGAAACCAATTTTACCAACCAGCAATTTTTCTCTGACTACTTTGTAGAGAATGCCTCTTTTGTGCGCATGGATAACATCAGCCTGGGATACAATTTTGGCCGCGTGCTGAAGGATAAAGTGAACCTGCGCGTATCCGCTACCGTACAGAATGTATTTGTGATCACCGGCTATAACGGCCTTGATCCGGAACTCGGGAATGACAAGGTGGGTACTAACAATATCGGCGAAGGTATAGACAACAAATTCTATCCCCGCCCGCGCATCTATTCCCTGGGCCTGAATCTCGATTTTTAATTTGACCAAAACCGGAAAAAATGATCAAGCAATATATCAATAAATGGACGCTGGCAGCTTGTATGGGATTAACCTTGATGACCGCTTCCTGTACAAAAGACCTGGACCGCGTACCTTTCTATGACCAGACATCCGCCAGTGTATACAACGATTTCAGGAACTATAAACCGATACTGGCCAAAATATATGCTGCCTACGCCATCAGCGGTCAGCAGGGTCCCGCGGGTAAACCTGATCTGACAGGTATTGACGAAGGCTTTTCCAATTATATCCGTCAATACTGGCAGGCGCAGGAGTTGTCTACAGATGAAGCCGTAATTGCCTGGAATGATGGTAACCTGAAAGACTATCATTTCATGACCTGGACCTCCGGCAATGAGTTCATCAAGGCTGTATACGACCGTATCTTCTACGTGATAGCGGTGGCCAATGAATTTATCCGTGAAACAACAGATGATAAGCTGGGTTCACATGGTATCAGCGGCGCAGACCTGGAAGAAGCCAGACAATTCCGTGCAGAGGCCCGCTTCCTGAGAGCGCTGGCGTATTACCATGCACTGGATCTTTTTGGGAATGTGCCATTTGCTACAGAGAATGATCCGGTGAGTGCCTCCTTCCTGCCAAAACAGATCAGCCGTGCAGACCTGTACACCTATGTAGAGTCTGAGCTGAAAGCAATAGAAACCGAACTGGTAGCTGCCCGTCAGAATGAATACGGACGTGCAGACCAGGCAGCTGCATGGACTTTACTGGCTAAGCTTTATCTCAATGCAAAAGTGTATATCAACCAGGATAAGTATACAGATGCGATCACCTATTGCAATAAAGTGATCGGCGCCGGTTATGGATTATCTGATGAGTACCACAAGCTATTCCTTGCTGATAACAATACTTCCCCGGAAATGATTTTTACCATTACCTATGATGGCCTGCGCACCAAGACTTATGGCGGCATGACTTACCTGGTGCATGCGCCTGTTGGCGGCAGTATGAGCGCAGCCAGCTTTGGCATTAACGGGGGATGGGCAGGCCTGCGTACCACCGCCGCCTTTGTAAACCACTTTTCAGATATCAGCGGCAACACCGATAAGCGTGCCATGTTCTACACCAATGGCCAGAGCCTGGAGATCGATGATGTGTTTAACTTTACCAATGGTTATGCCATTGCAAAGTTCAAAAATATAACCGTTGCAGGAGAACAGGGCTCAGACAAGACAGGCGATTTTCCTGATACGGACTATCCCATGTTCCGCCTGGCAGACGTATACCTGATGTATGCAGAAGCTGTATTGCGCGGCGGCACCGGCGGCAGTACTGCAACCGCGCTGCAATATGTGAACCAGCTCCGCCAGCGCGCCTATGGCAACGCCAACGGCAATATCACCGGCACACAGCTTACGCTGGATTTCATACTGGCAGAAAGAGGCCGCGAACTGTTCTGGGAGGGGCACCGCAGAACAGACCTGATCCGCTTTGGAAGGTTCACCGGCAGCACGTACATCTGGCCCTGGAAAGGAGGTGTGAAGGAAGGAAAAACAGTGGAGGACTTCCGCTCGCTGTACCCGATACCTTCTGCAGACAGAACTGCTAACCCGAACCTGGTACAGAATAATGGATATTAAAAGATGAAATTGAGACGCTATTTACTGGTATTAATTTGTATCTGTATTGCAGGTCCGCTGGCGGCACAGATACCCGCCCTGGAACGTATTGAACCTGCAAATTGGTGGACAGGCATGAAGCATCCCTTCCTGCAGCTGATCGTACATGGTAATAACATTGCACAACGCGATGTTGCGCTGCAGTACCCGGGAGTAACGCTCAAAGCGGTTCATAAGGCAGAAAATCCCAATTACCTGTTCTTGGACCTGGACATCAGCGCAGGCACAGCGCCGGGCACTTTTCCTATCCGCTTTATCAAAAAAGGAGAGAAGGAGCTGCGGTACACCTATGAACTGAAAGCGCGTGATCATGCGGCAAAGGCACAGGGCGTAACCAATGCAGATCTTATCTACCTGATCATGCCTGACCGCTTTGCAAATGGCGATAAAAACAATGATATTGTTAAGGGCATGCAGCAAACCACGCTGAACCGTGATTCGATGTATTACCGTCATGGTGGAGATATACAGGGCATCATCAATCACCTGGATTATCTGCAGGAGCTGGGCGTTACTGCGCTGTGGCTGAACCCCGTACTGGAAAATGATCAGCCTGCTGCTTCCTACCACGGTTATGCGGCTACAGAGAATTATAAAATTGACCGCCGTTACGGAACCAATGAGCTGTATAAACAGCTGATAGATGAGCTGCACAAGCGCGGCATGAAAATGATCAAAGACCTGGTGCATAATCATATCGGCAGCCAGCATTGGACCATGCGTGATCTGCCTTCCAAAGACTGGGTGCATCAATGGCCTGTATTCACCAAGTCAAATTTTAAGGAGCAAACCGTGTATGATCCTTATGCCGCTGCGGCAGATAAGCAATTAATGACAGACGGATGGTTTGACGGACACATGCCGGATATGAACCAGGCTAATCCTTATGTACGCAATTACTTTACACAAAGCCATATCTGGTGGGTTGAGTATGCGGGGGTAGACGGCTTTCGCCTGGACACTTACGGGTATAACGATCCCGGGTATATGAAGGAGTGGGGAGAGGCTGTCAAGGCAGAATATCCGCAACTGACCTTCTTTGGCGAAACATTTGTGCGTGGTACTGTTAACCAGGCGGTGTTTACCCAGGGGAATACGATGAACCTTGGATTTGATACACAGTTGCCGGGCGTAACGGATTTCCAGTACCTCTGGGCCATCACAGACCTGGTGAGTGGCAAAACTTCCGCACAGGATGGGGTAACCGGTATCTACAACACCTTGGCCAAGGATTTTGTGTACCAGGATCCCACCCGTAATGTGGTGTTCCTCGATAATCATGACCTCAGCCGCTTTTTCTCTGTAACAGGGGAGAACGTTGCAAAATATAAAATGGCTTTAGCCGGTTTGCTGACTACCCGTGGTATTCCGCAGCTGTATTACGGAGCCGAGATACTCATGAAGAACTTCTGCAATCCCGACGGCCTGGTAAGAGAAGACTTCAAGGGCGGCTGGCCTGGCGATAAGGAAGATAAATTTACTTCCGCCGGCCGTACTGCTGCAGAGAACGAGGTGTTTGAATACCTGCGTGCACTGGCTAATTACCGCAGGCAGAATGCCGTGCTGCAAAACGGCCGTATGATGCAATATGTGCCGGAGAATGGTGTGTATGTATACTTCCGCTATAATGAGGCAAAGACAGTGATGGTGATCATGAATGGCGATGATAAAGCGCAGGAGCTGTCAACCCACCGCTTTACTGAAAGGATAGGATCCTTCAGCAAAGGCCTGGATGTGATCAGTGGTCAGGAACAATCTATTACAGATACAATACAGGTACCGGCGTTCACCACGCTGGTGCTGGAACTAAAGTAAGAATGATCCAAGCATGCATTTTTGACCTGGATGGGGTAATCGTTGATACAGCTGTGTACCATTACCTGGCCTGGAAACGACTGGCCAATGAACTGGGGTTTGATTTCACCGAAGCACAGAACGAACGCTTAAAAGGTATCAGCAGGATGCGTTCCCTGGAGCTGATCCTGGAGTGGGGCGGCATCCGCAAAACCGCTGCAGAGCAGGAGGTGCTTGCCACCCGTAAGAATGAATGGTATGTGGAGATGATCAGCCACATGACACCACAGGAAATACTGCCGGGAGCCAAGGCATTTCTTGAGGCGGCAAGGAACGCCGGGCTTAAAACAGCCCTGGGCTCTGCCAGTAAGAATTCTTCTGCCATCCTCGAACGTACAAAACTATTGCCATTGTTTGACGCCATCGTAGACGGCAATACGGTTACTGCCTCCAAGCCAGACCCGGAAGTATTCCTGAAAGGCGCGGCAGCCCTGGGCATTGCGCCTGCAGATTGTGTGGTGTTCGAAGACGCCATTGCTGGTATAACAGCCGCCAGGGCCGCCGGTATGAAGGCGGTCGGCATCGGGCAGCAGGAAACCCTCACCGGGGCGGATATGGTAGTGCCGGGCTTACAGTTTATGTCTATTGAAAAACTAAATAAGCTGGCAGCTAACAGCTGACAGCTGTATGAATGCATATGAAGCAGTACATCAAAGTTGATGAGTGGAACATCATCGAAGAAGGATTTGAACCCCGCCTTAACAAGATCTCTGAAAGCCTTTTCAGCATTGGTAATGGAAGAATGGGCCAGCGGGCCAATTTTGAAGAGGCATATTCCGGGGAAAGCCTGCAGGGAAATTACGTAGCGGGCGTTTACTACCCGGATAAAACGAGAGTTGGCTGGTGGAAAAATGGTTACCCTGAATATTTTGCCAAAGTACTGAATGCCGCTAACTGGATCGGCATCGATATACGCATCAATGATGAAGTGCTGGACCTGCATACCTGCACCGTGGAAGATTTCAGGCGGGTGCTGAATATGAAAGCCGGCTACCTGGAGCGTTCCTTCACCGCTACATTGGCCAGTGGCAGACAGGTGAAAGTTTTATCGCGCCGCCTTTGCAGTATTGTGGATGATGAAGCCGGCGCTATCCGTTACAGCATAACACCACTGAACTTCGATGGGCAGCTGACCATTACACCTTTTATAGACGGAGATGTGAAGAACCAGGACGCCAACTATGATGAGAAGTTCTGGGAAGAAGTACAGCGGGAAGTAAACGAAGGCAGCGCCTACCTTACTTTGCGCACCAGGAAAACCGGCTTTGATGTATGTACGGGTATGAAGTTCCAGGTGCTTAGAGATGGTTTAGTGGCAGAAGAACCTGTTATGACGGTAACGGCAGAGAAGTATGTAGCGGGCCGTATTACACTACCGGCGAGATCAGGACAGGAAGTGCTGGTCATCAAGTATGCCGCTAATCTTTCTTCTGAAAATCATGCCCGGGAAGACCTGCAGAGCGCCTGCAGGGCAGTACTGGAAAAGGTAATGGCAAAAGGGTTTGACCGGATGATGGAAGAACAGGCGGCTGCATGGGCGGCCAAGTGGGAAGAAAGCGACATTGTCATCACGGGAGATGCAGCAGCACAACAAGGCATCCGCTTCAATATATTTCAGCTGAACCAAACCTACACCGGAGAGGATGCACGCCTGAATATAGGACCTAAAGGCTTTACCGGTGAAAAGTATGGTGGCGCCGCTTATTGGGACACGGAAGCATATTGCATTCCCTTTTACCTGGCTACTGCCAACCCGCAGGTAGCGCGTAATTTGTTACTGTACCGTTACCGCCATCTGCCAAAAGCCATAGAGAATGCAGCTAAGCTGGGTTTCAAAGACGGCGCTGCACTGTTTCCCATGGTGACCATGAACGGTGAAGAATGCCATAATGAATGGGAGATCACTTTTGAAGAGATACACCGTAACGCCGCTATTGCTTTTGCCATCTTTAACTATACACGTTATACAGGTGATACCAGCTACCTGGTGGAGTACGGACTGGAAGTGCTGATCGCCATTGCGCGGTTTTGGGCGCAGCGGGTAAACTGGAGCGATGCCCGCAACCAATATGTGATGCTGGGCGTAACAGGGCCCAATGAATATGAGAACAACGTGAACAATAACTGGTATACCAATACCATGGCCAGCTGGTGCATGGAATATACATTGGAGGTAATAGATCATGTGAAAAAACAGGCGCCTGAGCAGTATACCTCACTGGCCACACGCATCGGCTTCCGTGAACAGGAAGAAACCACCAAATGGCAGCACATCATTAAATACCTGTACTTCCCGGTAGATGAAGCAACGGGCGTTTTCCTGCAACAGGACGGTTACATGGATAAAGAGCAAATTTTGGTTAAGGATCTGGATCCTGCACAACGCCCGCTCAACCAGCACTGGAGCTGGGACCGCATACTGCGCTCCTGCTTTATCAAACAGGCGGATGTATTACAAGGCTTTTACTTCCTGGAAGACCGTTTTGATGAAGATACGCTGCGCAGGAACTTTGATTTCTATGAACCGCGTACCGTGCACGAAAGTTCGCTCTCGCCCTGTGTGCATGCTATCCTTGCCGCTAAGCTGGGAGATGGGCAGCGGGCCTATGAATTTTACCTGCGCACCTCCCGCCTTGACCTGGACGACTATAACAACGATACGGAAGATGGCCTGCACATCACCTCTATGGCAGGTACCTGGATGAGTGTAGTAGAAGGCTTTGCCGGTATGCGGGTGAGTAATGGACGTTTAAAATTTGCGCCTTTCCTGCCGGATAAATGGCAATCTTTCGCCTTCAAGATACGTTTCAGGGGCGCACTGCTGAAAGTGGAGATCAATAGAAAAGGTGTATTGATCCATAACTATTCAGATAAAGCAATAGAGATATACCTATATGAGCAGTTGCATGCAGTGAAGGCACAGGCCCAGCTGTTTGCGGCCAGTGAAGGAATAAAAGTATAAATTACGCTGAGCGCGAACCGCTAAAAGCAGGTTGCCGGCAGCGTTTTGCGTATCACATCAGCCTTAAGCGCCAGATACATGAATATGAGCAAGGATAAGCCTGGGATGAGTTTCCGGGAGATATTGAACATGAGCTTCGGCTTTCTGGGTATCCAGTTCGGTTTTGCCCTGCAAAACGGAAATGCTTCCCGTATACTGCAAACCTTTGGCGCCGATGTGGAGCATTTGTCCCTTTTCTGGCTGGCGGCCCCGCTTACCGGTATGATCGTGCAACCGATCATCGGGCACTACAGCGATCGAACCTGGAACCGCCTGGGAAGACGTAAGCCTTATTTCCTGGTAGGTGCTTTGGCAACTGCCCTGGCGCTGGTGTTGTTGCCCAATGCGGGCCTCATCACCGCTATATTGCCGCCTGTACTGATAGGGGCAGGCATGCTGATGATCATGGATGCTTCCATTAATGTGGCCATGGAACCATTCCGGGCACTGGTAGCAGACAATCTGCCGGATGCGCAACGCAGTACCGGTTTCTCCGTGCAGACCTTCCTGATAGGGATAGGGGCCGTAGTGGGCTCCTGGCTGCCTTACCTGCTGGCTGCTTATGCCAATGTACCTAAAACAGCGCCTCCCGGGCAGGTGCCTGCTAATGTAAGTTATTCGTTCTATATAGGAGCAGCGGTATTGCTGGGTTCTATATTATGGACGATCATCAGCACAAAAGAATATTCTCCGCAGGAACGTGCGGCTTTCCACCCTGCGGAAGCAGAAACAGCAGATCAGCATAAAGGAATAGGGGCGATCTTCGGGGACTTCTCCCGGATGCCCACGCCCATGCGGCAACTGGGCCTGGTTCAATTCTTTTCCTGGTTTGCACTGTTCTCTATGTGGGTATTCACTACACCTGCCATTGCGCACCATGTTTATCATGTGATGCCCGGCGATACTGCTTCCGAAAAGTTTGCAGACGCAGGTAACCAGGTGGGCGTGCTCTTTGGCGTCTATAATGGTGTGTCTGCGGTGTATGCTTTACTGCTGCCTGCTATCGCAAAAGCTACCAGCCGCAAAACAGCGCATGCCTTGTCACTGACGGCCGGCGGCCTTAGCCTGCTGTGGATCTATTTTATCCAGTCGCCTGCCATGCTGATCTATCCTATGATAGGCATCGGACTTGCGTGGGCCAGTATCCTTTCAATGCCCTATGCAATGCTATCCAGCGTATTACCGGTGAAGAAGATGGGCGTTTACATGGGCATCTTCAATTTCTTTATTACTTTTCCGCAGATCGTGAACGGATTGTTTGGAGGACTGATCGTAAAGTATTGTTTTGGCGGACAGGCAGTATATGCATTATCAATGGCGGGTGTTTTCATGTTGCTGGCCGCCGTAGCAGTCATGTTTGTAAAGGAAGGCGATAAAAAAACAAGGCTGCCTAAAACAGTGCGTCTTAGTCAGCCTGGTGAAGTTTAATGTTCTCCTCTCTTTACATATAGAACTGTTCGGAAATTATTTTTCCGTCTTTCACCTGGTACACACCCAGCTCGCCCATCTTCATACGGCTTTTTCCTTTCATGGTCATGTCCATGGTCATTACAAGTGCAAAGGAGTTTTCGGCCACCAGGGGCTCGGATACACTGTTGCTATGCATCTCTTCCACCATAGCCTCAAATTTGCGGCCTTTCTCTATAATAGCGTCCAGTCCTTTTGTTTCTTTCGCAAAGTCAGGTGTTTCATAAGGCTCTATGCTGATGGCATCATCGGCATATAACTCTTTCTGCGCAGCTTCATATTGACCCAGGCGGCAAAGTTCAGCGAGGCGGGTAGCAATCTGCTGAGTGGTCAGTGTCGTTTGTTGTGTGGTCATGATGGTAAATTTTTTGATGTGAGTACAGTAAAATAGTATATAAAGATACTGCCCTTCGCGCAACCACACAAAATGGACAGGTGATGATTGCGACATGATAATTTTTCATATCTTCAAAACATGTTCAACATTGTTTGCTTCGGAGAAATGTTATGGGATGTGCTGCCCGACAAAGAACTGCCCGGCGGCGCCCCTATGAATGCAGCCTATCATCTGCAGAAACAGTCCCAGCAGGTAGCGGTCATATCAAGAGTTGGAAAGGACGATTATGGAGAGCGGTTGCTGGACCTGCTGCGCAGGAACGGCCTGAACACTGCATGTGTTCAGCAGGATCCGGTACATGGCACTGGTAAGGTATTGGCACAGCCAATCAGTGATCATGATGTGCAGTACAACATCCTGTTCCCGGCAGCCTGGGATTTCATTACTTGGGATCCTGCATGGGAGAACCCGTTAAGGCAGGCGGAATATTTTGTATTTGGCAGCCTGGCTGCGCGCCATGAGGTGTCCCGCGAGGCCCTGTACAAAGTACTGCAATACAACGTGAAGAAAGTACTGGATATTAACCTGCGGCCGCCGCATTACACGCAGGAAGGAGTGAGCTATTTACTGCAGCATTGTCATATACTTAAACTGAACCAGGCAGAGCTTGAGCTCATCAGCAGCTGGCTGGGTGATTATCCTGCAAGAGAAGATAAGATGAAGGCGATCTCAAAAAAATACAATATCAGAACGATTGTTGTGACCATGGGAGGAGAGGGCGCTATACTATATATGTATGAACGTTTTTACTACCACCCCGGTTTCCGCGTACAGGTAGCAGACACCATCGGCAGCGGCGATGCCTTCCTGGCAGCTTTTCTCAGCAGCCTTATCCACGGGCGTACAGCAGAACAGTGCCTGGCCTATGCCAATGCTGCCGGTGCATTGGTGGCTGCGCGTTCAGGCGCCTGCCCCGATTATGACGTGTGGGAGATTGACACACTCCTCGATTAAGGCACCTCATCCCTTTTCAGCAAGGGCAGCAGTATAAAGCGGGTGCCAATGATCCCTACCAGTACACCTATTGCCAGGATGATCAGCAGTGAATTCAGCGGAATGCTGTGACACTGTTCCGGGTTATCAGTGATACCCAGCCATGGCAGGTGTTTACTCAGGAAGATAGCCATTGCGCTGGTGATCACCATTAAGTGCACCAGTATCATCAGCAATACCAGCGTTTTCTTTTTCAATTTCCACTCGTCGCCATTGCTACGTATACCGGCCACATAAAAAATAGCTGTTGCCAGCGTTAAGCAAGCCAGGACAATAGCGGCTATCGGAAAGTAGTGGTCTCCGGCATAATCGGTGGTTTTAACACTGCAGGGATCTTTGAACATCTGGTGATAGGCATTCAGTTCCCTTTTTACCTTCTGCCAGAAAGTGAGATGAACGGGGGCGGGGGGAATAAGCCGGATAGTGTCCAGGTATACCGTATCCATTACTACAAATTTATCTACCAGCTCATCCCACAAATCAGCATAGCCGTCATCTGCTCCCAGTGTCCAGATAGCCACGCCTCCCAGATCGTTATTTAATACATAATCATATTTAGGGCCAAGTGTACTGGCGTCATCAAACCATATTTCCTCGGCTACCTCGCCGGCAGTATTCTTTACTTCAATAAATGCAGAAGAGGCCGTTTCATCATAAAGAGCCACCGTATCTACAGGGTAGCGTGCTTTTATTTCGCGATAGGAAATATAATTACTAAAGCCGTCCGGCTGGCCGGGCAGCCCTTTTTTCCATACCGCTCCATAGTAGGGTAGCATCAGCACAAATTTGGCCGGGGGGATATCCCTTTGCAGGTAGCGGGCGACAGTGGCATCTATAGATTGGGCGGGATTCCCTTTCAGGGGCGCCAGCGCGCCGGCGTTGTGACCCGAGGCCCGGCTGAAATCTATCATGAAAAAAGTAACAGCGGTGTTCATGGCTTTCAAGTCGTAAGCAAGATCCTTGTCAAAAGAAGGGATCACCACGTTCACCGCATAATTAATGTTGTAAGTACGCAACTGGCTGCTCAGGGTGGAAATAAAATGACTGAATGCCTGCCGTTGTTTACCGGTCAGCTGTTGGAAGTAGATGGTCACCGCCGTAGCATTTTGCTGGGCCAGCACGCGTGCCAGCGTATCTGCAAAGATCAGCTGTACTTCCGGATGTTGCAACAGCGCGTTGATGTTAGCGGTATTTTTGTCGGATATGATCAGTTGAATATTACAGCCCGCTGTTCTGGCTGCCTGCACGGCTTTCAGATCACCCTCTTTGAACGCAGGTTTGACAAAACCTGTTTTGCCGTCCATCGTATAGCCCAGGAAACCGAATGTAGTGAGGGCAATGAAATTGTAATTAAGAAATTTGTCGCCCATCCAATAAGGATGGATGCCGGTTACATTTACTTTTTGTGTGAGGTCCAGGGTATATCGGACGCCTGTGCTGTCGCTCAGGGCAAGTGTATCCACCTGGTCGCCGGGACGGCCATATACGGCCCTTACCTGTTTCAGCTTTTCCTGTTTGGCTTTTTCAGATTGAGCGAGGTCAGTTTTCTGCTGAAGTATAGGAAGCATTTTATTGACCAGTGCATTCAGGTCATTTTCTGAACCGGATGCGCTGCCAGCGTCTGTTGCAGGTTGCGGCGTATCTGTTGGAGGCGGAGGTGGTACGCGGCAACATCCGAAGGTGTTGAGCAGTGCCACCAGTGAATCGAAATGCTGGTTCTCCGTTTTAGACAGCTCCTCATTCAGCAGTTGTATATCCCTGTTGGTTACTACCAGTGAGTCTGAAAGTACCTGGTTGATGATTGCGATAATACGTTCCTGTTCGCGGGCCCTTGCGTTTTTCCGGAACTTGAAAGCATTGAGTATTTTTTTGATCAGTTTAGTTTTTGCTTCCGCATCTTCCGGAGGTTTAGGCAAACTTGCCTTCTCCGGCATCTTTGGTTGCTGACCATAGGTGACCGTTATGCCAGTACTTAAAATAAGGAATAGGAAAGTACACAAGGCTATTTTTCGGGAGGGACTCATTGTCGTGCTTAATGTGTATAGAAGATAGAAAATTAAATTTTAAATAAAAATTTTTATCTTAATTTTTAAGCGACTATATTGTGGCGATAATTAGTAACACTGCAGCTATTACTCAATTTAACCAAAGTTTTTCAAAATAACTAACAGACAGTAACAATCAATCACCTTTACCTTAGGTCTGTCACAAGACAGCAAATTAAAACTTAATGATCTATGAAACCTTGATCTGCATTACAGACGAGATTAATAGCAATTTCAAGAGGAAGCTCCAAACTAATGAAGAGAAAGCGATCTTATCAGGTATTGTCAACCAGGATGGAACGGTTGCCATACAGGGTGAGAATAAGATCATAGTAACATTGTTGAATGTAGAGAAAGATACAATTGGTAGGAACGCTGCCGGGCTTCCTATTGGTGTGGCATCTCCAAACACAGCGCCGGCGGTTAATATCAATCTCTATGTCTTATTCTCTGCCTATTTCAGCAGTACAAACTATCATGAAGCCCTTAGATTTCTTTCCTTTGTAGTTGCCTACTTTCAGTCAAAGAATGTTTTTACCAATGCTAATACACCTGCTATGGACCCTAGGATAGGAAAACTCATTTTTGAACTTGAAAGCCTGGGAGCAGATAAGCTGAATAATATATGGACCACGCTGGGAGCCAAATATATGCCTTCCGTTGTGTATAAGGTGCGTATGCTTACGTTTGATGATTCTATTATCAGGGAGTACAGGCCGGTTATAGACGACGCCTCCGGAAATGTAGGGCCTGCATGACCACAACATATCTCAACTGATATAAGGTGAAATATGAGATACTGACCGCAGTATTCTACCGTCATACTTTTTCTCAGGGTTCCGGTTATGAAGGATTCAGCGTTGGTGTCCCTGCGCATACGGCAAAATGTATGTCTCAGCACGGTTTAATATGTAAACCGGTGCGCGATGGTTTTTTACTGTTACACCATACCAAAGCAATGGACGTTTTGCTGAAGGAGAAATTACGCCTGGTATTTGACCTGGCATTGAAAGATGCCTTGTTCTATAATTATACGCAATTGAGTGCCGGCAATATTGCCGGTAGCTTTTTTCGTTTTAATAATGAGCAGGAACGTGCATCAGCTGAGCTGTTGCACAAGGATGCGTTTGTAAAGGAAGAAGATTTCCGGCCTTTGACTGACCTGACAGAAAAGTATTTCGTCAAACCATTCGGGCAGGTAACACTGTTGCTGGACGAACAGCTGTTATCTTCTTACTACATCTCCTTTCAGGCCCGCGCTACCCGCTGGTGCTATTTTCTGATGAGTGAAGACCTGAAGGCGCTATCTCATCCGGCGATAATAGGTACTAACGGTAACGGGCATTTTGATTTACCGGTAACAGTTACGCTGCCGGACAATACAAAGGCGCCGGTGTTGATATCAAAAGCGCCTGTGCCGCTGGGAGCGGCTGCTGCGCATGCGTTTCAGCTGGTAGATTATACTGATGCAGCAGCAGGTCGCTACAAGGTGATCATTCCATCGTTGCCGGCGCCGGATATCAGCAGGATTTCAAATGCGGCCGCTGCCTTGTATGAAAAAGGGAATAATTACTCCGAAATATTTTTATACTAATCACAAAACTCACAAGATATGGCTTCAACATTAATGACCCCTGGGGTATATATTGAAGAGAAGAACGCCTTCCCAAGTTCGATCACTGCCGTTGCAACGGCAGTACCTGTATTTATCGGCTATACGCAGAAGGCCGAGCGGAACGGTAAATCGCTGGTACATAAACCTACCCGGATCACTTCTTTTGCCGAATACCTGGAGAATTTCGGCAGCGCGTTCAGGCCTAAGTTCACACTGGGCGAGCCTGATCCTAATGTGAAACAGGAAACTTTCCGATTAAACGGCAAGGCCACTATTGTAAAGCTGAATGATAAGAACACAGCTTATCTGTATAACAGCATCCGGCTGTTCTATACCAACGGCGGCAGTGTTTGTTATATACTTTCTGTAGGCACCTATGAAGAAACGCCGGATGGATTTGAAATAGCTGCGGATGATTTTATCGGTTCCGATTCAAAACCCAATGTGTTTTCTATCCTTGAAAAAGAACCGGAGCCTACCCTGATCGTAATGCCGGATGCCATTGCACTCGGTGAAGATTGTTATACCAGTGTTTATACCCAGGTGCTGAATCACTGTGCTGCCATGCAGAGCCGTTTCGGCATCTTTGACCTGGTAAAACAATCGCCTGCAGATACCACCGATGCCGTTGTTGGTGCATTCAGGGATAAGATAGGTATTAACTTCCTGAACTATGGCGCTGCCTACTATCCCTGGCTGAAAACAGCCATCGTACAGCCCGATGAGGTATCCTTCGAAAACCTCGATGCGTCTGTTGATCTTGAAACCGTGCTGCCCGAACCCGCTGCAGGCCAGATCGTAAAGAAGTATAAGGAGATTGCAACGCCGGATGCGCATGCCAAAAAGAACTATCATCAGTCTTTAAAAGCGGCCAGCCCTACTTATGTGCATATACTGGATGAGATCCGCTCCATGCTGAATGAAATGCCCCCCAGCGCCGCTATGGCAGGTATCTATACTTTGGTGGATAGTTCGCGTGGCGTATGGAAGGCTCCCGCCAATGTATCACTGGCTTCCGTAAATGCACCTACCGTAAATATATCCAACGAAGAGCAGAAAACACTGAACGTGGATATCATGGCGGGTAAATCCATCAACGTGATCCGGCCTTTCCCCGGCGTGGGCACACTGGTATGGGGCGCCAGAACCCTGGATGGCAACAGTCTTGACTGGCGCTATATCAACGTAAGGCGTACGCTGATCATGATAGAACAATCTGTGAAGCTGGCCAGCCGTTCCTTTGTGTTTGAACCGAATGACAATTCTACCTGGATCTCCCTGCGCACCATGATCAGCAACTTCCTGGAGAATTTGTGGAAACAGGGCGCCCTGGCAGGATCTGCCCCGGCGCAGGCTTTTGACGTGCAGGTAGGCCTTGGGGCTACCATGACGCCGCAGGATATCCTGGACGGTCTGATGCTGGTAACTGTGAAGGTAGCCCTTACACGCCCGGCAGAGTTCATCGTGATCACTTTCCAGCAGCAGATGCAGCAGGCATAAGTAAACAGTACATTCACCTCATTCCTAACCATAAAATTTTTAAGTCATGCCAGCAACAGACGGCTCAGCGCAATCAGCTAATGTATGGCCATTGGTCCGGTTCTCTTTTAAAGTAACCTGGGACGGCAACGAGATTATCTTCCAGGAAGTAACCGGCCTTACTTCAGAAACACAGGTGATCGAATACCGCGGCGGCAGCGCCAAGATCTACTCTACGGTGAAGATGCCCGGTATTCCCAAGTACAGCAACGTAACATTCAAGAAAGGCACTTTTGTAGGCGATACTACAATATGGAAGCTGTATACCGGTAATACCGGCATCAAGATGAACACCATCAAACGTGCCACCATTGTAGTAAGCCTGCTGGATGAAACCCAGGCCATTGTAATGAGCTGGACACTCACCAACGCTTTTCCCGTGAAGGTACAGGTAACCGATATGAAATCAGACGCCAATGAGGCCGCCATTGAAACAATGGAAGTTGCCCATGAAGGGCTGATGATCACAGAGCCGAAACTAAGCTGATATGCCTGAACCTACTGCTTCTTATTATCCGCCGTATGCATTCCATTTCAGTGTAACAGTGGATGGGTTCACCGGCGCGAATGAAGGGAGCTTCCAGGAAGTAAGCGGCCTTTCGGTCAAAATGACTCCAATGGAGGTAAAGGAGGGAGGGGAAAACCGCTTTGTACGGCGGTTGCCCGTCCCTCCCAAATATGAAAACCTGGTGTTAAAACGGGGCATGCTGGTAGGCTCTTCACTTACTAAATGGGTGCAGAACAGCCTTACCACATTCTCATTCACGCCTAAAACGGTATTGGTAAAGCTGCTGGATGGCGATGACAGTGTAATCGCTGCCTGGTCTTTCAGCAATGCCTACCCGGTGGCGCTGAAGGTGTCTGATTTCAAGGCGATGGAGAACAGTCTCGCCATTGAAACCCTGGAGCTTGCCTTTGATTATTTTAAACAAACAAAATAGCAATGCCGCTTGAAATCAGAGAGCTGGTGATCAGGGTCAGTATAGAAGAGCATACTGCCGCACCCGTGAATAACATCGGTGCCAAAGAATTGCAGGCGCTGAAAGATAAGATCATACGGGAGTGTATGGATAAGCTGCTTAGCAATCTGGAGAACTTATCAGTAAGGTAAACAGTAGAAAGACATGCCGAATTTCCCACCGGCCCAGCCAATAAAATTGTTGATACAGGGTTATTCAGACCCAAATGCTGTATCGGGATTGATGGGTTCAGTAACGGCTGCCATCAACCCGGAAAGCTATTCGCTGAGTTACAACATCGCATATAAACAAGCCGAAACATTGGGCGGCGCAGCTCCGACTGAGATATTCACACGGATGGACTCCGGCGATTTTGAGCTGGAGCTGCTGGCAGATGGAACAGGCGTAACGCAATTGTCAGGTGCTGCTAACGTAGACGAATATGTTAAAAGTGTAAAGAACCTCGTTTACAACTACCAGGGCACGGTACACCGCCCCAACTATCTGCGGATCACCTGGGGCAAAACCGTATTCACCGGGGTTTGTAAGAACATTACGGTAAAGTACACACTGTTCAACCCGGACGGCTCGGCCCTGAGAGCGCTGATCAAGCTAAGCCTGTCAGAATCGGTGCCGCTTACCACACAGGGACAGCAGGCGCAGAAGTCCTCTCCGGATCTTACGCATATGCGTACGGTGAAAGCCGGGGACACCCTGCCCCTGATGACCCATCGCATTTACGGGGAGCCTTTTCACTACATGGAAGTGGCCCGCGTAAATGGCCTGAACAGTATTCATGATATTAAACCGGGAGATGAGCTTTATTTCCCGCCACTAAAAAGATGATCCATGGCAGGTGCCATTCCTACAAATATACAGGACCCTACACTGCGGGTAACCGTTACCGCTAACGGTACCGCCATACAGGACCTGTTCTCACTGGTGTCAGTACAGGTGCATCATGAGATCAATAAAATATCCACAGCGGAGATTGTGATCACTGATGGCACCACTTCCGAGGCTTCGGGCGGCGTGGTAGGAGACTATCCCGCCAGTGACAGTTCTTATTTTATACCCGGCACTGCCATTGTTATTGCTGCCGGTTATGGTGTGCTGCCTGCAGAACAGCTGTTTTCGGGAATAGTGGTGAAGCAGGCCATACAGGCAAATGAAGACGGGCGGTTCAGCCTTATAGTAACCTGTAAGCACCCTGCGGTAAAGATGACCATCAGCAGGAAAGATGCGGTGTTTGCCAGTCAGACAGACAGCGCCATCATAGCCACCCTGGCAGGTAATTATGGTTTATCCGCCACAGTCACCTCCACATCAGACGTCAATGAGCTGATGTTCCAGAAGTTTGCTACAGACTGGGATTTCCTGTTGGCGCGTGCGGAGTTTAATGGTTTTATTGTTAAGCTGGTGGAGGGCGGCATCACCGTGGCGCCGCCTTCGGTATCCGGTTCGGCAGTGTTGCTGGTGGCCTTTGGGCAATCGATCAACAGCTTTCATGCAGAACTGAATGCTGAACGGCAGATCCCCTCCCTATCGGCTGCCGCCTGGGATCCACAGACGCAGACCATGCTTACGTCCAGCGCTGCAGAACCAACCCTGAACACGCAGGGTGTACCCGCCCCCAAGGCGCTGGCCGATGTTTTAAGCCAGACGGCAATGGAGATGGTAACAACATCCCCAATGACGCAGGCAGAACTGCAAACCTGGGCCAATAGCAGCCTGTTACGCCTGCGGCTGCAGGCAGTGAAGGGCAAAGTATCTTTTATGGGTAATGCCTCGGTATTGCCAGACACTATTATAGAACTATCCGGCGTGGGTTCCCGCTTTGACGGCAACGCCTACGTAACGGCTGTTACGCATGTAATGAAAGAAGGACATTGGCATTCGCACGTAAAGTTCGGACTGGATAGTAAACCGATCTATGAAAGAGAAAATTTCTCTTATCATCCTGCCAATGCACAGCTGCCGGCTATACGCGGTTTGCAGCTGGGAGAGGTGGTAAGCATCTCAGAGGATCCCGGCGCAGAATACAGGGTACAGGTAAAGCTGGCCTCCAATGCAGCCGGGCAGACGGGTACCTGGGCGCGCCTGGCCAATTTCTACGCAACCGCCAATGCAGGGGATATTTTTTACCCCGAGATAGGAGATGAAGTGGTAGTAGGTTTCCTGGAAAACGATCCCCGCTTCCCGGTGATCCTGGGAAGCCTCTACAGCAAGGGCAAAACGCCTCCGGTAGTACAGTCAGACAATAACAACTATACGAAAGGATTGTATACCAAAAGCCAGCTGAAACTTACATTCGATGATCAGAATAAGGTGATCACGATCGCTACGCCCGGTGGTAACACAATTACCATGAGCGATACAGACCAGGGCATCACAATCACAGACATGAACCAGAACAGCATCAAAATGTCTTCTTCCGGCATCAATATCAACAGCATGTCGGATATTTCGATACAGGCAACCGGTAACCTGTCGCTTACCGGGAACGCTGCGGTCAAGGTCTCATCGCCGGTAGATGTAACAGTAAGCGGCGCCAATGTTTCCGTTAGTGGCACGGCCGGTTTTTCGGCAACAGGGGCGAGCTCCGTTTCTGTAAGCTCCGGTGGAATGATGTCGCTTACCGGCGCTACTGTGATGATAAATTAAATGAAAGATGGGACAACCAGCTGCAAGATTAACAGACATGCATACCTGCCCCCTGGTGACGCCCGGTTTACCGCCCATTCCGCATGTAGGCGGACCGGTTATCGGTCCCGGTGTGCCCAACGTGCTGATAGGTGCGCTACCGGCTGCTGTGATGGGAGATATTATTACCTGTGTGGGACCTCCGGACACCATTGTCAAAGGTTCTGCCACGGTATTTATAGGCGGCCGTCCGGCAGCCCGTATGGGCGATACAACAGCCCATGGTGGTGTGATAGTGACAGGCTTCCCCACCGTATTGATAGGAGGATGAATTATGGCAAAAGAAATTCAAACATTTTTAGGCACAGGCTGGAGCTTTCCGCCTTCATTTGATAAACTGGATGCCAGTGTGCAGATGGTATCCGATGTTGCGGATATTGAAGAAAGCATCCGCATCATACTGAGCACCATCCCCGGCGAGCGGCTGATGCAGCCGGATTTTGGCTGCGACATAAAAAAGCTGGTGTTTGAAATAGCAGACACCTGGCTGGTGACCGAGCTGAATCATATTATCTATCACGCGCTGCTGCAGTATGAGCCCCGTATCAATTTCATTGGATTGACGGTGGCCGACAGAAGTGAGCAGGCTGGCGTATTATACGTACAACTTACCTACACCATTATTGCCACCAATACCAGGCACAATATGGTATATCCCTTCTATTTCCAGGAAGGTACCAATATCAGTGACTGATGAGCAATTTCTTTGAACATATAGAGGATGGTATCAGTCAGTTAGAAAGGCAGCTGGAATCGTTGATGCCGGACTATGTAAAAGTGGACGAAAGATCGCCGCATGAATTGTTACAGTTGCTCGCACGCCTTTCTTCCCAGTTTAATTACTATGATTTCCAGGACCGCATAGACGGAACCTGGGAAGAGTTTTTTCATGCCGACCTGCTGGTAATGCTCATTACCGCCGGCAGCCTGGATTTTACCCGCTATGAAGCTGATTTTCTACGCATCCGTAACAATCTTCACCAGGCAGAAAATGATGACAGCCTCTTTGACCATACACGCGCCCTTTTCCTCTTACTGTATGATATCGGCATTGTGCTGATGGACCTGATGTACAAGCTGCAGCGGGCAGACAGAAATTACCAGATAGGGCGGTACCTGGTACAGGTGATGGACAGCCTGGAAGAAGATATGACGCGCTTACACCGCTTTGAATACCAGGTGAGCAACCTGTTTCCGCGACAGCTGGCCCTGCATGAGCACCGTATACGTCCCCTGGAAACAACCCATCGTCTGCGCCGTTTATACCCTAAGGCATTTGATAATCCCGGTGAGGGACAGGAAGTGTTTGAAGGGTTCTTTTCCCTTAATACGCTGTATGATTCCCTTCGTTCAAAATTTTACCAGGTATCCAGTTCCGCTACCTATTACCTGCGTACCCAGCTGCAGGAAGTGCAGCACACCCCGCATATGGGGCTGCTGATCGCGTTCCTGGAGCTATATAAACATCTGCAGGCACAGATCAATAAAATACCCAAACGGCATCTTGATTTTTATTACCGGCAGATATTAGGCGTACAGGTGCTGCCCGCCGTGCCGGATAAAGTGCATATTTTCCTGGAGCCCGTGCCGCATATCCTCAGCTTTACCATCGAGAAAGGGCAGGTGCTGCTCGCAAATGTGCATGCAAGAAAAGAACCGTTGCAGTATATGCTGGAGGAAACGGTGAAGGTGCACAATATAAAGATCATGTCGCTGCATACCTTGTTTGTAAGCGACTATCTGCAGATCAGTGCTCCCGCTTTAGACCAGCAGGATATCAGGGAAGCGCAGGCCTACCTGGCGGTGCACCCCGTGATCCAGCCGGCTGACCTTGAGAAGGAAGGCACCGTTATCCGCCCCTGGCCGTTACTGGGAGAAGATCAGCATGATCTTTCCCCTTCCAGGCGTACAATGGAGGATACGGATATCGGGTTTATCGTAGGTTCGCCGGTGTTATACCTGCAGGAAGGCAGCCGCCAGGTAACAATAAAGCTTTACTTCGAGCCATCCACTTTCAGCGCTTTCCTGGCTTATATAAAGAATTTTGCCGCCGTGTCTAACCGCAGCGAAGCTGTTACGATGACCCAGTTACTTTCCGGCGCATTTCATCTGTACTATACAACAGAAGAAGGGTGGGAAACCGTATCCCGGTTCAGCGTCAGAAGCTCCCGGGAGACGCTCAATGAAACCTGCCTGGAGATCAATTTTTTGCTCGACGTTACAGACAAGGCCTGGCGCACCTATAATGAAGCAGTGCATCAGTGCGGGATAGATGCCCGCAGTCCCTTGCTGAAAGTGTTGCTGAACAACGCCTGCTTCCATCACCCCTACTCATTTCTGAGCAACCTGGTACTGGAACGTGTGAGCATGAACGTGAGAGTGGAAGGACATCGTTACGTTAAAATACAGAATAACATCGGGCTGCTGAGCCCTGCAGGCGCATTCATGATGTTTGGCCCCCAGCCTTATGTAGGCGCCTTTCTCGACATCAATAACAGCAATATCTTTAACCGGTTTACACGCAGCTTCAGCATAAAGCTGGAGTGGCTGAATCTGCCGAGGGATGAAAACGGCTTTGAAGCCTATTATGACGGATACGACGCAGGCTATCGCAATGATGCTTTTAAAATAGGCATCAGCAGCCTGAATCATGGCGCCTATTTCCCTGAACGGGATAGTCAGCAGCAGCTCACGCTTTTCCAGACCACGCGGGACAGGGAAGGAAATATCTATCTCGCGGAAGAAACGCTGCTGGAAAATATAGATATTTCCAAGCTCTCTTTTTCCAATGACATGCTGCTGGAAAAAGAACAAGGGCAACATGTGCCTTTATACATGGAAGGAGGCGTACGCCTCTACCTGGCAGCACCGGATGAAGCGTTCGGGCATCGCCTGTTTGAACAGATCTATCCCGGTGTGGTAATGTACAATTCACAGCACACCCTCTTGCCCAGGAAAAAAAAGCCGGTGCCTGGCCTGCCGTATACGCCAAGGGTAAAGACCCTCTCACTTAACTATACCCTGGAACATACGGAAGCGTTGAAATCAGTACAGTCGGCGCAGCAGGGCGATGGCCTGGAGGTATATCATGCCATGCCATCAGGTTTCAGCAAAATATATCCCCAGCCGGGAGGAAACACCTTTTCACTATTGCCACAGGCGCCTGATATGGCTAATCTATGCATTGGTTTTAACAGGCTCCATGGCAACGAAGAGCTGTCTTTGCTTTTCCAGCTGGATGAAAAGTATTACAGCGATACGGCATCAGCCAACGGGCCTTTAAAATGGAGCTACCTGGATAATAATGCCTGGGTACCTTTTGCAAGAACGCATATCCTTTCTGATGATACCAACAATCTGCTGAAGAGCGGTATCGTGAAGCTCCGCATACCCGCCGGTATCCGTAATGGTAATACCATACTGGATCCCGCCCTGTACTGGATCCGGATATCCTCCGAAACGGCCCTGAGCGCCAATCCCAGGGTAGTGGGCATATTCCCCAACGCGGTAGTGGCCCGGCGGCAGACGGAAGACATTGCACAAACACTGGAAGAAGCTTTGTCCATCGCTCCCTTTTCTATTAAGAAATTTAAGTCTGATATCAAGCCGCTGCAGCATGTATGGCAACCCTTTCCATCTTTTGGCGGCCGCCGCCAGGAAACGGAAGCGCAATACTATACCCGGGTAAGCGAACGCCTGCGGCACAAGGCACGGCCCGCCTTCGGCTATGATATTTCCCAGGTGCTGCTGCAGGAATTCCCAGAGCTGCTGATCGTAAAATGCCTGAGCGTGGAAGATCAGCAGTTTCACATGCCGGATATGCCAGACATTATGATCATTGTAGTGCCCTGCCAGACGGCCAACGGCTTGTTCAATACACTGGAACCCAAAGTAGACCTGGCCACACTATACAGGATACAGGCCTTTGTGCAGCGTACCATCTCTTCTTTTGTGAAAGCAGAGATCCGCAATCCCGTGTATGAGCGGGTAAAGGTAGTATGTAAAGTGCGTTTCAACGGGGAGCAGGATAATCAGAACGAGAACCTGTATCTCCAGATGCTCTATGATGATATTAAACGTTACCTGTGCCCCTGGCTCTTTGGGGAAGCGGCTAATTTTAAAGTAGGCAGCGTGTTGTACCGCTCGGAGATACTGAACTTCATTAACCGGCTCCCTTATGTGGATTATGTGACGGGGTTTTCACTGGTACATTTTTATTACGAGAAACACCCGCGTACAGGACAGGTCACCGCATGCATCACAGATACCGCACTGGATGACAGGCCTTTCATACGGGTATCTGTTCCCGAAGGCGTATTTATTCCCGCTGCCGAACACCTGATCAGCATATTACCCGAACCGGGTTACGAAGACCCTGCTCCGCTGGGTATACAGGGCCTGGAAGTGGGAGACGAGCTGCTGGTAGGAAAAGATCACGATACAGGTCCGCCGCCGCAGCCGCCGCCAGATCCTTTTGATGAGGAACTACTCACTATCACCATTCACCCAAAATAAAATTTCGCTGATATGGAACCTAAACAAAATAAAAAGGTATACGGCCGTGAAGAGCTTAAACAGTATTTCCGGAATGGAAAGATGCCGTCCGAAAACCATTTCGGCTACCTGATAGATTCTACCATTAATAAACAGGAAGACGGCTTTTCAAAAGATGAAGAGAACGGGTTGCAGATAGCCGCCCTCGGATCCTCCAAGCGGCTGCTCTCTTTCTACAAAGCTACCGACGACCTGGAGCCATTCTTTTTTGTGGAGAAAGATGAGTACGAGTATCCCGCGCTGCGCCTGCAGCCCTATCTTAACGGACAGGACGCCAGGGATGAAAAGAAGGATACCAGCGGTTTCTTCTTTCATACAGACGGTAAGCTGGGCATCGGTAAGAAATGCGATCCTGATTTTAAAGTGGATATTAAGGGCTTTACCGCCATGGAAGGGCGTACCGGCAGCTACAAGGTGGGAACGGTGCCTGCGGATGGAAAATGGCATCCCGTATTACAGGAGCTGGACAATTGCCAGGCATTCGAAATTGTAGCAAGAACGGGTCTGAAGCACGCCGGCCGTCACGCTATGATGCATGCATATGCGGTGAGCACTTTCGGCAGCTCGCGGAATAAGATCCGGCAGACATGCGCCTATTACGGGTTCTGCTGGAACAAGATCAAGGTACGCTGGAAGGGAAGTACCCATAACTATGAGCTGCAGATGCGCACCAACAGCAACTATGGCCTCGGCGTGGATATCTATTACCGCATTACCCGGCTCTGGGCCGATGAAATGTTTATGCCCGAAACCTATTACTATTAAAATATACTATCATGCCCGATACCCATATTGTTATTGAACGGGATAAGCGCCGGGATCCGGGATTTGATTATGAACAGCTGCGCCGTGAAGCCATTGAACATGTGCAGCGCTTATCTGGTAAAACGTGGACAGACTATAACCTGCATGATCCAGGGGTCACTATCCTGGAACAGCTGTGTTATGCCATCACGGATCTGGCATACCGTACAGATTTTCCGATAGACGAAATACTCGCAGATAGAAAAGGGGATATAGATCCGCTGCTACATGCTTTCTTCTCAAAAGGAGCGATCATGAGCAGCGCCGCCGTTACGATCAATGATTACCGTAAGCTGGTGCTGGATGAGGTGGATGAAGTGGAGAATATCTGGATAGAACCGGTAAAAGGGCTGCAGCCCTATGCATGTACAAAAGGCGTGTACAGGGTGTTCCTGCAGATGGAAGATGCATTGGTGGATGCCAGGCCGGAAGCACAGCAGGCAGTTATTGACGCCGTTTGCAATTGCCTGATGTCTCACCGGAACATCGGGGAAGATGTGGAGGAGATCATCGTGCTGCAACCCCAGTTCATGGCCGTACAGGCAGAGATACTGGTAGACGGGCGATTCGATGCCCAGGAGATAGCGGCGCATGTCTGCAATGCTTTTGAGTTTGCCATGCATCCGCCCGTACGCTATTTTACGGAAGATGAGCTGCTCAATAAAGGATATGCCGTGGAGGACATTTACAGCGGTCCCTTGCTGAAGAAGGGGTTTATCGCTGACAGCGATCTGACAGAACGCAAAACAATGATCGATCCGGCTGATCTGATGAAAGTGGTGTCTGAAGTACCGGGCGTACTGAAGGTAAAGAACCTGAATATTGCCGGTGAAGATGGTGTGTTCACCTCAAGACCGGTCATGGTAAAAGAAGGGCATTATCCTTTTTTGCAGGTACCCGGTGAAAAGAATGATATCAGGATCTTCAGTGACAAGTACGAATATCTTTTAAGGGATGTAGTGTTCTGGAACGCTTACCAGAAAGCAAAGACCATTACCCGGCGCAGGTTTGTCGGTCAGAAAACAGGAGAGGCTTATCCGCGCTTAAAAGCGGAATACCGCAGCGTAAGCCGTTACTACTCATTGCAACATCATTTTCCCGGTATATATGGAATAGGGTCTGAGGGACTGGATGCATCATCGCCCGACCGGCGCAAGGCACAGGCCAAACAGCTGAAGGCCTATCTTTTATTCTTTGAACAGCTGCTGGCTAACTACCTGGCACAGCTGGGCAACCTGGGCAGCTTTTTCTCTCCGTTGGCTGGTAATACACCGCCCTATACCTATGCTATCCAACCGCTTTATAATGTGCCGCATGTACGGCCACTGATCAGCGCGTTCACCAACGAGGCCCTGCCTGCGGGTAAGACCTGGGAACAGTTTGTACAGGATACCGGGAACGCCTATATAAAAGCTTTGCTGGAAGGGAATGAAACCGATAAAGTATACCAGGAAAGAAAGAACCGCATCCTGGACCACCTGATGGCACGCTTCAATCTTTTCCTGATCACCTATCCCGTCAGCTTATATCACCAGGTTTATGATGACCAGACCTCCAATAACAGGGTGAGCGCTGAACTGGAATGGAAGGCTGATATCCTGCGTCATGTAGTACGGCTGACCGGTAACCGCTTGCGTTCTTTCAACTACCGGGATGACCTGCTGGAACCGGGCCAGCTCTCCGGTTATGAAAGATGGCTCTATAAACTGTTATACATACCCGATGAAAAGAAGAAACGGCTCAGCGCTGTTTTTGACGCTCCTCACCTCAAAGTAAATGTGGGCAGCAGGACGGCGCATCAATCGCACTTCCATTTTATCAGGGAATATCATTTAAAGGATGAGGTACTGAAAGTAGAGCTGACAGACGCGCCTGCGGTAGCAGATCAGCCTCCGGTCTATAATTTTGCGGGCCAGCCCTTATCCTTTCTCAGAACGGGCCTGAGCATGGACAATTACCGGATCGTTCATGATGAAGAAACGAAGGAACACCTGGTAGTGTACCGTCACCATCACCATGATGCATGGAAGATCGTGCTCAGGGCAGCTGGCCGTGATCGTGCCGCTGCAGCGCTGAAAGATATGATCCGCCACCTGAAACAGATCAGCACAGATTCAGAAGGCTTTTACCTGGTAGAGCACCTCCTGCTGAAACCCAGACTGACAGAAGCCCGTTTCGGGTTCCGCATGTTTGACCGCAATGGACAGCAGTTACATCAGCATCCTTACTGGTCTACCTTTGAAGAAAGAGAAGCGCAGCTGCGCGCCTTGCAGGATGAGGCAGCAAAGCAACAGGCGTATTTTGAATACTATGTCAAACATGACTCCGGTAGAATGCTGCGGGAAGATTTTTTTCGTTTCGGGCTCACAGTAGTATTCCCCGCATGGCCTGCACGGTTTCAGCTGCCCGAATTCAGGGACTTTGCAGATGGATTGTTCAGGGAACGTACACCGGTACAGCTTCGTCTGCAGTTAAAGTGGCTGGGTATCGCCGCCATGCGCACTTTTGAAGAACATTATTTTAACTGGTTAAAAGCCATGCAGGATAACCGGGATGTACAGGCAGCCGCGCAGCCGCTGATCTCTTATCTTGCCAATGATCAGATGACCTGGTAACAGATCTGCATGAGCGCCTCTCACCATATTATCCGCCGTTATACATTTGATGTCCGGTTCAGCGCAAAGGCAAAAGCAATGGCATTGCAGGACAGCATCAGCAGCCTTTTCAGGCGAAGACTGGCAGCTGATACGGACGAGCTGCTGCAGCAGCTTTTGCCCGAAGATGTGGTAGCTGTACTGGATACACTGGAGCTGGATCTGGGTAGCATATCGTACAGGGATATGGAGACACAGCTGCCGCTTAAATTACTGGAAGCGCTGGAAAAAGCGCTGACGGGTATCCTGCGTAGCGGCACACCCGGTTCGCAGCATCAGCTGAGTGGCCAGGTAAGGGTGAAGACAGGCAGTGAACGGCTGGGCGAATTGCTGGAATATTACCTGCTTAGTGGCGCTATGCCCTGGTGGGCTGCAGCAGCAGAGCGGGAGCAACCAGACCAGGTGATCTTTCGGCTGGCAGCAGACGCGCCGGCACTGCTGGCAGTACTGATACGTAAGCTGGGCCAGTTGCAATATGTACGGAAACGCATTGCCTGGCAGTTCTCTATCACTGCCATACAACAGATCGTGCATGTATTGGAGCCGGCTGAAGCTGCATTCATGCTGGAGTATAGCCGCGAAGTATTGCATATACAACAGCACCGGCAGGTGGTGCAGGCAGAAGGCAAAGCGCTGGAGAGAGCGGTGTGGTGGTTTGTGCTCACCTACCTGCTCACAGACCGCGGTTCCAATTTTAACCGCAGGGAGTTTGTCCGCAGCCATCTCACGCAGATGGCGCATCATTTTAACGTGGACTATGATGCATTGCTGCAGCTGTTCTATGATGCCCTGGTATTTTACAGACAGGATATCCAGGCCGCTACCATAGGCGGTTTTATCAGGTCGCTGTACAGGGAGCAATACCCGGCAGGCAGTACCCGGTTCGGGGATCTTACCTCACGGCAACAGGACGAACAGGCAACCGCGCCTGTCAACCTGTTACGTTACTACCTGCAATCCGGATCCTTTCCCTGGTGGGCAGCACCCGCTTCGCTGACCACCTTGTATGAGGCCCTGTTATTATCTGCCCGCCGGTCGCCGGCGCAGCTGAAGGAAATGCTGACACTCAGCCTGCAACAGGCAACCGCCTGGAAGAGGTGGACAAACCTCTTTGCACCTGCGCAGCGCAGCACCCTGGTCATGCAGCTGAATGACCAATGGTTGCTGCAGGCCAATGAACAGTATTTTACCAGGCCATCGGCAGCGATAACAGGCACGCCATCATCCGGAGAACCTGAACATATTTTGCTGAGAGATGTGATCCTCTATCGCTTGTTGTATGGCAGCGTTCCCTGGTGGGGAAAAACTTATGCACATTTTTCCATTCACAGTTTGTTACAGCAGCTGATGGAGCGGTCGGAAACAGAACTGGTAATGGTTTTCAAATATGCCGGAACACATGCTTATACGATGGAGCGATGGCTGTCCGGTATCACAGCAGAACAGTTCTTTGCAATCGCACGCGCAGCCGGTCTCACAGATGCTGCCCGGGAGGCCTATGAGCAGGTGTATACATTATTGGCATCGGTGCACCGTTACATGATATCAGGTGTAAAAGCCGCCATCCTGCAGCAGCAGGTAATGAAGGCCTTTTGGCAGGTGTGGGCAGATGCGGGATATGGGCACTTTAATGCCGCCAGCTTTGCAGAAGAAGCGCTACATCATTGGGCAGCAGTAAGCGGCACTGGCTCCGGCAGCCTGGCAGTGCTTATGAGAAGTGTGTTACCAACGATCAGCGCAGCGGATGCAGGCGCTTATCAGTGGCTGGACAATCATCTGCAACAGCTTGTGAATGGCTGGCAAACAGCAGCAGCATCGCTATATCATGCATTTGCATCCGGCCATGTTCCGGAAACTTCGCAACACCTTCATCCGCTGATACGGTTTATCCGGGATAACGGGGCGCCTGCTACGATGGAGGAAAAGGAAGGAGCTGGCGCTACCATTACCACCTGGCTGCGGCATTTCCTGGAAGAAGGAACGCTGCCCTCGCAGGCGGGTTCCTTTACTGCAAGCGAGACCATCTGGTTGAGCGCCCGTATGCTGGAATGGCTGTATATCAATTATAAGGAAAAGCTGGCGGATACCGCCGCCGTTATACAGCGGTTGCCGTTTATGCTTAACCGTGTGTATGATCTTTGGCAGGTAAGCACTGCCCTTGCACCTGTCAGGGAGCTGTTGATGTCATGGATGAAACAGGTGCTGGCTCCGCCCGAGACCGGAACCATGGTGGTAATGGACGGCTTGTGGCAGGAGCTGCCGCAGCAACCGGAGCCGCCGCTGAGAGAACAACGGCCGGGCCTCCCCGCAGCGGTATCCCGTTTGCTGCACAGGTTCAGTCAATACGACACCATCACCAGCGCAACAGAAAAGCAGGAATGGCTGGAGCAGGCTATTAATTTGCTGAGTTACTTCCTGTCTTATAAACGCCTGCCCGACCATCTGTATGGAGTGGATGGCGCCACCGTACAGACCCTGCTGAAGCAATCTGTTATACTGCTTTTCCGCGAAAAGCCTGCCGTGTTGAACGCCCTGTTCAATGAGGGGAAAGGTTTACTGTCGGCAAGGATGGAGATATACCAGGTATTCACACCGCCCGTGGGGGGGCTGCAGGAGAACAATATCAGGCAAAGCCTGGAAGCTTTTGCAATAGCAGACAGCCTGCTGATATTGCAGGAAACGGTTGCGCCTTCCCTGAAAAATGCTGTTAGCAGCTTCAGGGATGCCGTGCGTTTTTATAAGCAACAGGGCAGGCAGGAAAGACAGCAGTTTTATAAACGCATCTTTCACTACCCTGCGCTGGTGCAGTATGCAGCGCAGCAGCTGGATGATGATACCTTCCTGGACATAATGGGAGATATTGAGATAGGATGGGGGCATCCCGCTACCGCAGCCCTGCGTGAGCTGCAACAGCTTTTTGACAGGATGGTAACAGATAGCGGAGAAAGAGCGCAGCTGCGCATATTGTTCAGGCAGTTTCATATTTTGCTGTTAACGGGGCAGTTCACATTGCCGGATGCAACGACATATGCGGCGCGTTTCCTGGAGTTCTTAATGAATAATGGCGCCGCCATTGCACGCGGTTTTATTGAAGAGCTGGTGGAGGTGAATGAGAAGACCGTCATCTCTTCTTATAATCATTTGCGTAATATCCTGCCTGCTTTGCAGCAACGCGCCATTAAGTATGCGCGGACGCATCTGCATACGGACAATATCCGCAGCAGTATGTATGAGAAGGATCTGCAGCTGCTGTCACCACGGCAGGTGCCAAACTCCGCATTGCCGGCTGTAAAGCCATCCGGGGCTGCAGCACAGCAAAATGATCGCCCTTTGCAGCAGGAGCAGCCCGCCAGGGAATACGAACCCTTAAAGATGCCCGAGCCGGATACTGTTTATGTAGGTAATGCAGGACTGGTGTTGCTGTACCCTTTCCTTACCTTCGCTTTTCAGCGCCTGGGATATGTAGCTGCGGGGCAGTTCACCAGCCCGGAAGCGCAGATAAGGGCCATACATTTTTTGCAGTATACCGTGAACCTGAAAGAAGAACATGCCGAGCATGAGCTGGTGCTGAATAAAGTATTGTGTAATTTCCCTTTGGAAGAGCCGGTGCCCCTGGAGTTGACATTGAAGGAAGAAGAAAAGCAGTTGTCGCAGGAAATGCTGCAGGTGGTGCTGCAACAATGGGAACGGATGAAGCATACTTCCGTTGAAGGCTTCCGGGAAGCCTTCCTGGTGAGAGACGGCGCATTATGGCAGACAGAAGAAGCCTGGTTCCTGCGGGTAGAGCAGCGGGGATACGACATGATATTACAGACCCTGCCCTGGAGCTTTGGTATGCTCAAAACTTCCTGGATGGACAAAATGTTATATACAGAATGGGTATTTCAATGATACAGGATAATGTAGCGGTGTTAAACCGGGAGCTAAGCTGGTTTCAGCAGCTGGCAGACCTGCGGATGAAAAGATACTTTGCAGCAGACGATACAGGCAGCGAACAGGAAGAGCCACCGCCGCCCGATCTCAGCGGAGAGCCGGCCGTATATGCACAGATCGTGCTGCATTACAAAATGAACACAATGGAAAGGCTGGTGTTGCTGCTGGCATTGATCCCGCATATCCGTCCGCAGTTACTGGACGTGTTCTTCATCAGGAACGCCACTTACGACCGTGGGTTTACGGAGTTTGGCGGGATTAAAGGCCTGCATCACGGCGGCTTTCTGCCTACCGGCGAAACGGCGGCATTCCTGCTGGCGGCCAACAGCCTGCAGCAACGTTTTCAGCTGATAGAGCTTTTCGGACCGGATCATTTCTTTGCCAAACACGCTATACTGAAGCTGATCCCCGCCAATGCAGAAGAACCGTTCTTAAGCGGCACGCTGAGCCTGTACCCGGAATACCTCAGCTATTTCACACTGGGTACCGCCCATAAACCGGATTACAGTATACACTTCCCGGCAAAACGTATCCATACGGGCCTCGAATGGAGCGACCTGGTACTGGAAGATCATACCATGGAGGAAGTGGACGAGATCCGCGCATGGATTGAGCATGGTGATACCCTGATGAACGAATGGGGTATGAGCCGTAAGATCAAGCCGGGCTACCGCAGCCTGTTCTATGGCCCGCCGGGCACCGGTAAATCGCTGACTGCCTGTTTGCTGGGAAAGAGCTTTAACATGGATGTGTATCGCATAGATCTTTCCATGATCGTGTCCAAATACATTGGTGAAACAGAAAAGAACCTGGCCCAGGTATTTGACAGGGCGGCGCACCAGCACTGGATACTGTTCTTTGATGAGGCAGATGCGCTGTTTGGCAAACGCACACAAACATCGTCTTCCAACGACCGTTATGCCAACCAGGAAGTAGCTTATCTATTGCAGCGGATAGAAGACTTCCCGGGAATGGTGATCCTCGCTACCAATCTAAAGGCAAATATTGACGAAGCTTTCAGCCGGCGTTTTCAATCGATGATCTATTTCTCCATGCCGGGGCCTGAGCACCGTTTACGTTTATGGCAGCAGGCTTTTCCGGCGCACCTGCAACTGGAGGATAAGCTGGACCTGGAAGATATCGCCAGGAAGTATGAGATGGCAGGAGGCGCTATTATCAATATCAGCCGTTATAGCTGTTTAATGGCGTTGAAACGGGGCAGCCAGACTATCCTGTATAAAGATGTGATGGCGGGTATCAGGAAAGAGTTTGGAAAGGAAGGAAAGACAGTGTAAGGGGAGTGTTATTTTGATATAAATATTCCTGACGGTGTTAACGCGTAATTAACTTATTTTCCGTTTAAGGGCTTTATTATTGCGCTTTATTTGATGAGTGTTATTAGTAAAGCAATAATCAGATGAACCAACCATCCTATTTGTTCACCCGCGTTAGTTCTGAACGATATGTTTTTGTAAGCTCAGGGAAGCAGGAAATTGAGAAAGCTGTAGAGTTTACGGCAATGGAAATACCACGGTACTATAATATTGGATTCGGTGATCAATTGCCAAATGGAACCCTGGACGATACTGTCGGTTCTAATAATGGCGATATCATAAAAGTGCTGGCTACGGTAGTTAAGATAATAGTATCCTTTTTAAGTGAGCTTCCCGATGCCACAATATTTTTTGTTGGTAGCAGCAGCGACCGTACCAGGCTTTACAGGCGCATTTTACGGAACTACTATTATGTATTTAGCAACGAATATTTAATCACCGCATTAGTGCTATCCGATGGTAACCTGGAAGAAGTCTCTTTCGATCCCTCATCAGCTATTGATTATCATGCATTTTTTGTCAGGAAAAATACTTAAATTTATGATTATGTCTATTATCAAAAGAAGCAATAAGAAAACTCAGAAGCGTACAATAATCCTGGAGCTTCCGGATGGTGAATCGGTAGTTGTTACCAGGAGCACCGTTGATGGTACATTGTTTCCTGAAAAGCTTGCAAAGGCAAATGCGATGTTGAAAAACGCTAAGTTGATGGATCGGAAGTAAGCGTTATCCCTCTGCCGCTTTTTGCCCCATCCTATCCGCTTCCTGTTCCAGCCCCGGATCATCATTCACCGGAATGCTTTCTTTCATTTGCATGGTAGGCTGCACCCTTCCCTGGCGTTGCTGCACTACATGCCAGGCCTCATGGGGCAGATGTTTTTCCTGGCCGGGCCCTACATGTATATCATTCCCCTGCGCGTAGGCGAGCGCGCTCAGCTGGGCCGGCTGACTTGAATTATAGTGTACTTTAACGTCTGACATATCCATCCCGGATAGCTGCTCTATTCCTGATTTCAGTTTATCCGGCATACCGGTTTTATTCTCCTTCAGCTGGGCCGGAAATTTTCCCTGCAGCAGTTGCTCCTCTTCCTTGGCTGCTTTCTGCAGCACAAACTTTCCCTGTACGGCTTTTTCCTCTTCCTCGGGCAATTGCAGCTGTGTAACGAATTTTCCCTGCAGCATCTCATCTTCTTTCGGTGCTTTCATTTGCAGGGCGGAGGTGGAAACGGCTTGATCCGCAGCAGCGCGGGAACCGGCAGAAAAGGTATCTTTTGAGGATTGTTGTGTAAACATGGGCATCAGGGTTTACCAGGTATGACATAAATGTAGGGAAAAAATTGTATAACCGGAAATATAGCTGGCAGCTATTAACGGTGAACCATTTACCGTTCCTGTAAGCAACAGTAACCTATCGTATTGTGGCATTGTCTTTGTTATATGAGTGCTATATTTAATATTCCGCGCACGAATATATCAAAACCTTCACAGCATGAAAACGTTTTTATTTTTACCGGTTCTTTTAATGGCCGTGCTATTTACGGGCTGCACCAAGAAATATGAGTATGTTACACCTAATCAGACGATCTTTTTCGATGTGGCAGCTACCGACTGGGAGCTGATCCCGAACCAGAGCTGGGTGGTTACCCTTCCCATCCCCGAGATCGATGGCCGGGTAAACCAGGATTTTGGCATAGTCGTGTCCATCTCCGGCGATAACGGTGGCACCTATGAGGCTTTACCGGAAGTTTATGCGGGTTTCTCCTACTCATATACCCACACCCAGGGAAGTCTTTCCATTGAAAGACAACTGCCAAACGGTACCCCGGGCGGTGCGCCGGAGGGGGCTGTCAGGGTAAAGATCGTATTGGTTGAGTCTCAACAGTAACCCGGACTGGTATAGATCCGGTAGTGAACTTAAGGTATTTCCGTAGACATTATATTGTAGTTATGTAGATGATGTGTATCTTTTAAGATACATATCATCTACATAACATGTACATAACATCTACATAACATCCTGCGGTAATTAACGAATATTGCATACCTCCACACTGCTTACCGGCTACCCCATCATTATGTAGTTGGCCAGAATATAAATATCCGTACCTTCATCTTCCGTTTCCATTATACAGTGTAGAGCCGTCATTAATATATGTCAAAATAACTTTAGATACGATACCAAGACCGGAATGACTGGTACAACAAGATCATTTTAGAAAACCCCCGTTAAACCTGTTTTAAACGTATGCTTAGGAAAATTCCACTTAGTCGCAGCAGTGTGCGCAACTATGCCATATTGTTACTTTCAATGTATTGCCCTTTAGTTACGGTTGCCCAGGGACCCGAAGCCGCTTCAAAGTTCTATGCACAATGGACCGCTAATGCAAGGCTTACCATTCAGTATGAACAGGTAAGTATATGCCAGGGTGATAGCGCTACCCTTACTGCCACCACCAGCACACCTTTTCCCGAAACGTTGTGGTATGATGCACCTGCAGGAGGGAACCTGCTGCATGTTGGCAGCCGGTACACCGTGAGTCCGGGAGTAAGTACTGTTTATTATGTTGTTTCCGAATTATTTGCTGACGACAGGATCCGCGATTCCATCACGGTAACGGTTAGTCCCTGTCAGCGCCAGCAGGCGATAGGAGATGCATCTGGCTTTGTAACCGTACCGCCAAAAGCGGTAAAACTGCATTTATCATCCAATACCTCTTCGGGAGAGTTATTGCTGGTAGGTAATGAACAATGGGCCGGCAGCCGGTTATCCATTCATGATATCAAAGGTAGGGAAATGCAGCATGAATTACTGGAAGACCGGCGCTTCCGCCTGTCCGGTCAGTATACAGACGGCGTGTACATTGTCAATGTAACTACGCCGCAAGGAAAGGTGATGATAGGGAAAGTAAGGCTATATCAGTAGCCAACTGGCATATGAAGCCACGAAACCACGAAGCAATCTCTTAACACCATCTTCTATTTCACCTTCATGAAGATAACGTTAAGAGATTGCTGACATCAGGGCAACCGTCGTATTAATTATTAATCCTTAATTACTCCAACCTCCACTTATTATCATAAAATCCAGCGGCCTTCACCGCATTGATATCCCCTTTCAGAAGTTCGGCGCTGAAGATCATATAATCGGGAAAGCCGCTGCCCCCTGCAAAATACTGGTTGGCTTCTGCTGCGCGGAGGCCGTTTAAGCCGGTGCCGCTGATCACTGCCACGGAAGCGGTTTTGCTGTCTTCCCTTGGCCAGACAAAATACGCGGCCAGGTCATCGCCGGTAAATTGCTTGTTGCCGGCCTGCAGTTTCCCCCTGTTAACCTGTATGGGGCAATGCTGCAGTAAGCTGTTCCATGCCTTGTTACTGGCTGCATGTCCGTATAAAATTACCCCTCTGTCTGCATAGGCGGCTGCGCTGAAATCCTTGTCTGCTATAAGATCCACCGCGCCATTACCCCTGTAGTACCATGTTTCCGCATCATAACGGGCTTTGTTATAGGCCCATTCATTTTCTTCCTTTGTTCCTGTTGTGCCATACACAAATACCATCCTGTTGTTGAAAGCTTCTTTAAGTGTGCCATTTCGTTGTACGCCTTTTTCGCCGGCAGGAGGTAATGTGCCTGTAGTCCACTGCGATGCCTTGTGCAGGTACAATGTATCGGTGTTTTGTTTGGTATAGGCAATAGGCGCTTCGCCATCCAGCTGTATGCGGACGGTGGTGCCAGGTGCGATGTCAGACAATATAAGTATCAGCGTTTGTACGTTGGCGGTAGTACCGCTGATGGTTTGCCTGTCGGCGCTCCTGCTTAGCTGTATGCGGCTAAACTCCAGGGACTGCTGTTGCTGTAATATATGCGCCCAGCGCATGCCTGAAGAGATAGCCGGATTGGCGGTGGTAAAGTCGATATTATTATAGCTGCTGTCTGGTGTGATAGTATGCCATTTGAAATAGGCAAACAGCGGATCCCAGTCCACACACTGGTTACCATACCAGTGTTCGCCACCCGGGTATTCATAGTAACTGAAGTCGGGATGAAAGCCAGACAATACCTGTTTCATCTGGCGGGCATAGTTTACAGATACCACTTTATCGCTATCCCCATGCAATATGTATACACCGGCTGCTTTATAGTTGGTGGCCAGCTGCAGCACATTGCTTGGGTTGCTGGCCCTGAGCAGCACTTTCTCTGTATTGTTGCGAGGTGAATCCGGTATGAGACCGTCTGCTGATCCGTAACCCATCAAAGTAGGATAGCCGGAGCAGGGAGCGATGGCCGCCCATTTGCCCGGGTAGGTGGCGCCCAGGTACCAGCTGCCATGCCCACCCATGGAATGGCCGGTAAGATAAATACGGCTGGGATCTGGCGAAAAGGTTTGCCGGGCGATAGTCAGTACTTCCAGTGCATCCAGCCTTCCCCAGTCTTCCCAGTTAAAACCTCTTGGGCGGCGGTTGGTAGGCGCCACCAGTACGCCCCAGTCTTTCTGCACATAGGCGCGGGCCTGGTTAATAGCCTGTACTTCAGCGCCGTGAACAGAAAGGAAAAGGGCAGGGGCTTTGGCAGTATCAGCCGCCGCGGGTACCTGTGGGGATACACTGTAATACTGAACACTGCCGTCAATATTACTTACAAAGGTGCTGCTGTAATGTTCACCGGCATCTGCTACCTGCAGGGCCAGTGTTTTTTCATCAACAGATTGTTTGTTATTGATCAGCGTCAGTGTGCAGGTGGCATCGCCTTTCTGACGAACGTTGCCGGCGTTTATCCGGAAACCAACCTTGCGGGTGGTCATCGGTGCAATGTCAGCTATTGCTGTAGTGATCCCTTTACCCGCTACACTGGCTCTCAGTTGCAGTCCTTTCAGTGGTTTGGCGGTAGTATTGACGATTACCACCGCGCCCCACAAGCCGTCATTTTCCTGACCGTTGACTATAAAAGGCATGGTGGAATCTGCTTTACTGATATACACGGGTTGCTGCGGAAATAGCAGTTGTGCCTGTATGCCTTGCCTGCCCCAGCTTCTGGCCGTACGTACATAAAATTCATTCAGGCCTTTTTTAAGCTGTATGGGCGAGTACATCCAGCCATAACGGTAGATATCGCCTGCATGCGGTACGCCATTTACATACACCATCTGGTGGCCGCTGATATTTAACACTGCTGTTTGTGCAGTAGCTGATTCATACGTTAGATAAAGATAGCCGTTATTGATAGCCCGTCCTTTGAACATGCCTGCGCTATCTGCCAGGATAGCCTGCCAGCTGCCGGCGGCATCTTTATCATTAACAGGAGCAGTGCCGCCTTCCACGGGTGCTGGCAGCTTACCCGCATTCAGCATCCAGGCCAGCTGGTCGGTAAAAAGGGCTTGTCTGCCATATTGATGGCATGGGCCGCTGATCAGTCCTTTGGTAAAAACATACTTTTCCTGGGCATGCAATATCGTTTGCCCCAGCAGTAAGATCCATAGTAACAGGGTTCGTCTGAGCATCATAAATCTGGATTATCGTTTTGCCGGTCAAAATAAAGAATAGGAAAATTAATCTGAAAAGAATAGGGGAAAGCGGTCATTTACAGGTTTGAGCGTATAGTTGCCTATACCAACTTTAGTGTTATAAGGCAAAGAGAAGAGTGTACTTATCAACGTAAAGCACATTTGCAAATATTTTAATTTAAATTTTTGTTATAAAGTCATAAGAAATGTCAGTATTTTATAGTTCAAAAAAAGGGAACTTTTGCTTTGGGGGAAGCGGGACTGCTTTTACAACCAAATGCCAACATGAACACACTAGATGCTGTATTAGTAGAAAGGTTACATAAAAATGATGTAGCCGCCTTTGATACCCTATACTGGAAGTATCACGAAGTGGTTTACCGCAATATCCTCAAATTTGTGAAGGAAACAACGGTAGCCGAAGATATCTTACAGGAGGTATTTATAAAGCTTTGGGAAAAAAGACAGGAGATCAGCGCCTCTCAATCCGTGGCTGGCTGGTTGTTTGTGATCAGTTTTAATCTATCTGTGAACTATACCCGGAAGAAACTGCGCGAACAAAACCTGCATAAAAAGCTACTGGCGCAGGAACTGGGAGACGAGTTATCCCTGGATTATAAAACCATGCAGGAAGGACAGTACCATCTGCTGGAAAAAGCCATTGCCGAATTATCCCCGCAAAGGCGTAAAATTGTTACCCGCTGCAAGCTGGAAGGTAAAACCTATGACGAAGTGGCCAGCGAGCTTAATATTTCCCGTAACACCGTGAAAGAACACCTCTCTGCCGCCATGGTAAAGCTTAATGACTATATCCAGAAAAACACGGAGCACAAGTTCATAGTGCTTTTACTACTGTTCCTCCACAACGACTTATAACGCGGAAAATGCATAACTTGCCAGCAGATGTATATTATTGTTAAATATATGTGATTATTTTGGGGAATACACCCACCCTTTTTTATCACCTCATTGTATTTAATTTAAACAACCGAACAGCGTGCACAATAGGAAGGAATATCTCAGGCATTTATTACATACCGAGGAGTGGACGATTGCTGAAAGGGAATGGATGCTGCAATATCTGGATGGGAATGATCTTTCGGAGCTGGAGCAAATAGCAGCGGAGGAATTTGATGCAGACCTATTATCTGTCAAGCACACCCTGGACAGGAAACTGTCAGAGAAGCTCTTAAAGAGAATTCATAAAGATATACCTGTTCCCACCGTTGCCGGTGGAAGGAAGATAAAGGTATATCGTTTACGGATAGCGGCAGCGGCAGCTATATTGCTGGCCCTGGGCATAGGATACTACCGTATAAGCAGGCAAACGCCCGCGCAGCTGGTGGTAAGCACCACCAGGGAGCGTAAAGCAATTACGCTGCCCGACGGATCACTGGTATCCCTGGAGCCTGGCTCTACCCTGCAGTATCCGCAGCACTTTAACCAGGGAAAGAGGGAAGTGAACCTGGAAGGTGAAGCTTTTTTTGAAGTGGCCCATAATGAAAAACACCCTTTTGTGATTCATTCGTCACTGATCAATACCACCGTACTGGCTACGTCCTTTAATATAGAGGCCCGTAATGCAAAAGAAGCGAGAGTAGTGGTAGTAACGGGCCGGGTACAGGTGCTCGCAAAAGGCGAGCCTGACAGTAATGCACAGGCGATGATCGTCACAGCCAATAAAAGCGCTGTATATAATAAGGCCACAGATCACCTGGAGATGAAGGATGCTGTTGACGATGCCCGCTTCTATGCGCAGAAACACAGCGGCAGGTTCATGTACAAAGGCGTACCGCTTGAAAAGGTTGTGAATGACCTGGAGCGGTATTATAACACAAGGATTGAAACAGACAGGAAGATCAGATCCTGCGCCTTTAACGGAGATTTTGATGTGGATGAAGACCTGGACAAAGCGCTTACGCTCATTGCAATATCTTTAAATGCGAATATTCATAAGGACAGCAGTACCAACAGCTATCGCATTACCGGAGGCAGCTGTCAGTAGTAAGTAATCTAAACTAAAACCTAGTTGAAAACCAAAATTCAATCGCTATTATGAACAGTCCCTATTTGACCCGGCCAAAGTAACCTTTCAGGTACAAGGAGGGTAAGGTTAATCCAGCAAACATTGTATTTGCAGAGAATCTATTGGTGTTTCTGGTGTCGTTAAACGACCGGAACGGGCTCCTATGCCCCTGTACTAAGTAGCATTGTGCATAATAAAGTAATACAACCTATTAAGAGTCAACCAAACTGAATCACTATGATGGAAAGTTATCAATTACCGCCAACCGGTTAGTCAATCATTTTACAGGATTATCCAATGTAAAAATCACTGCGCTGTATAACAGCTGCTGAACTATTGCCTGTTCCTGCAAAAGAACAGGACCGGCACTCTATTTCCTTAACTGTACAAGGCACCCGCAAAAACACAGGCGGATGCTAACGGCGCCCTATTGCCCTATACCTTGTACTTAACGCTCATTAAATCAACAAGTGCAACATGCGCATTAAAAAGAGGCTCCTTTTAAAACTATCAACACTGGTGCTGATGCTCTTACTGAGCACAATGAAAAGCCCGAAGGCTGCAGGTATGAGCACGCAGAACGCGCTCGACAAAAAGATCACTGTCGAATTAAAGGACGTGCTGTTAAAAGATGCACTGGAGAGGATAGGAGACCTGGCAGATATATCTTTTGTGTATGTAAATAACGAAGCACTGGATATTAACAAAGTGACGCTGCACGCGCATGACGAAAAGGTAGGCGCATTGCTTGACAAACTGCTCACACCTTATTCTCTTTCTTACTCGCTGGTGTATGACCGCATTGTGATCCGTAAGATAGAAAAGAAAGCGGCCCGCGCTGCAGAGGCGCTGAACATTGAACCAGTTATCGTGCCACAGCAAAAGGGTATTATAGATGTAAAGGGCGTCGTTACTTCTGAAAAGAAAGAACCTTTACCCGGCATTACGGTGGGCGTAAAAGGTGTTGCACGCGGCGCTATCACCAACGAGAACGGAGCGTTTGAGCTGAAGCGCATCAGCAGCGATGCCATACTGGTGTTCAGCGGTACGGGCTACCGGGTGGAGGAAGTTCATCTCAGCACGTTCAAAGGCGGCCTGCTGGCCGTACAGCTGAAAGAGAAGCCAACCAGTTTACAGGAAGTAGTGGTAACGGGTTTCCAGAACATAGATAAGAACAAATTCTCCGGCGCCGCTACCCGCCTTAAAATGGAAGACGCCAAAATAGAGGGTGTAGCAGATGTAAGCCGTATGCTGGAAGGACGGGTAGCCGGTGTAGCAATACAAAACGTTTCGGGCACCTTTGGTACGGCCCCCAAAGTACGTATCCGCGGCGCCACTTCCATTAACGGTGATAACAAACCGCTATGGGTGGTAGATGGCGTGGTGCTTGAAGATGTAGTGAATATTTCCAACGACCAGTTGTCCAGCGGTGATCCTACCACCTTGCTGGGTTCTGCCGTTGCGGGACTTAACTCCAACGATATTGAGAGCTTTGACATCCTGAAGGACGCCGCCGCTACTGCACTGTACGGCGCCCGTGCAATGAACGGCGTAGTGGTGATCACTACCAAGAAAGGACGTGTGGGCAAGGCCGTTGTAACTTACACCGGTAACTTCAGCACCCAGCTGAAACCCTCCTACAGCAATTATAACATTATGAACTCCGCGCAGCAGATGTCTGTGCTGGGTGAGCTGGAACGCAAAGGTATACTGACCTCTGACATTCTTTCCCGTGGTGACATTGGGGTGTATGGTAAAATGTACGAGCGCCTGAACGGGGATGACAACGGAAATTTTCCTTTGGAGAACACGCCTGCCGCCAGGAAAGCCTTCCTGATACGTTATGCCAAAGCGAATACAGACTGGTTTGATATTCTTTTCCGCAACAACTTTATCCAGGAGCATTCCTTAAGCATATCCACCGGGACAGACAGGTCGCAATCCTATTTTTCCACCAGCTACTATGGCGATAATGGGTGGACTATAGGAGATAAGGTGAACCGGTATACGGTGAACTATCGTAATAATTATAAATTTTCCGACCGGCTTTCTACCGGTTTTTCTACATTGGGATCTGTGAGGCAGCAAAGGGCGCCGGGTGCTTTAACCCGTACCAGCAACCCGGTAGAAGGTAAGTATGACCGTGACTTCGATATTAATCCCTTCAGCTATTCCCTCAACACCAGCCGCACTTTAACGGCTTTTGACGAGAATGGCAACCTCGAATATTTCAGGAGGAATTTTGCTCCCTTCAACATCATCAACGAGCTGCAGAACAATTACCTGAACCTGAATATGATCGATCTGCGCCTGCAGGGAGATCTTTCCTTTAAGCTGAACGATCATATCCGCTATGAATTTGTGGGCGCCCTGCGTTATGTGAAATCATCCCGCGAACACCAGATCACCGAGAATGCCAACATGGCCAATGCATACCGTGCAAACGGCAATGCTACCATTGCAGAGAACAATAAATTTCTTTACAGGGATCCGAACAATCCTGACGGGCAGCCTATTGTAGTACTGCCCTACGGCGGATTTTACAACCGTTCAGAAGATCAGCTGGTGAACTATGACTTCCGCAACAGCCTTACCTATAACAACACTTTTGGCGAGAAGCATAACCTGAACGTACTGGTAGGTCAACAGGTGAAATACGCCGACCGCCAGGCAGCTTCCAGTACAGGGTATGGATACCAGTATGAGAATGGTGGCGTACCCTTTATTGACTACCGTATCCTTAAACAAACCATCGAAGGAAACTTCCCTTACTACGGCATGAGCAAGGATTTTGATCGCTTTGCCGCTTTTTACGCAACCTCCACCTATGCTTACGATAGTAAGTATAATCTAACCGGTACGGCCCGTTATGATGGGTCAAACAGGTTAGGGCAGTCCCGCAAGGCCCGGTGGTTGCCAACATGGAGCGTGGCAGGTTCCTGGAATGTGGACAGAGAGCCTTTTATGCAACGGGTAAACGTGGTTGACTACCTGACGCTGAGGGCCAGTTATGGACTAACGGCCAGTATGGGACCTGCCACCAACTCCAACATCGTGTACCAGACCATCAACACCAACCGCCCTCACCTCAACGAGGTGGAATCTGTTATTAAGCTGGCACACCTGCAGAATGATGATCTCACCTGGGAGAAATTGTACACCACCAACCTGGGGGTGGATGCGAGCTTCTACGACAGAAGGCTGACCCTCAGTATGGACCTCTACACCCGTAAGAGCTTTGACCTGATCAGTGTTATTAAAACTTCCGGTATAGGCGGAGAAATCTATAAAGCTGCCAACTATGCCGATATGCAATCCAAAGGAATGGAGGTGATGATCGGCGGCCAGGTTATACGCCGTAAAGACTGGGGCTGGAGAACCAACCTTACTTTCGGTTACAACACCAACAAGATCACCAATGCCAAGAACATCCCCACCATCTTTGACCTGGTGGTGGCAGAAGGCGGAAACAAAGAAGGATATCCCGTAAGGGGGCTCTTCTCTATCCGGTACAAAGGCCTGGATGGCCGTACCGGTCTGCCGCTGTTTGTTAACCAGAACGGGGATAGTAAATCAGATGTATACCTGCAGGATAACCAGACCGCCCACCTGGTATACGAAGGGCCGGTAGACCCGCCTGTTACAGGCGGCTTCTCCAACACCTTTAACTACAAGGCGTTTTCACTGAATGTGTTCTTCACTTACCAGTGGGGAAACAAGATCCGCCTGTACCCGGCTTTCAAAACAGATTACTCTGACCTGGACGCTATGCCGAAAGAGTTCTATGACCGCTGGATGATGCCGGGCGAGGAGAAGCTGACAAACGTGCCTTCCATTGTAGATGCTTTTGAGCAGATCCTGTTTGGCGGCGCATATCCTTACAACAATTATAACTATTCGACCGAAAGGGTGGCAAAGGGGGACTTCATCCGTTTGAAGACCGTATCGCTCACTTACCAGATGCCGCCGGCGCTCATCAAGCGCGCAGGCCTGAGCACGATGTCGGTTACGGCGGCAGCCATCAACCCCTGGCTGATTTATGCAGACAAGAAATTAAAGGGACAGGATCCGGAGTTCTTCAATTCGGGCGGGGTTGCACAGCCTATCCAGAAACAATTCACGCTCTCATTAAAAGTAGGTATTTAAAAAGGACAGTATGATAAAACAACGTATCATAATCTTCTCTGTGTTTTTAGGGACGATGATATTTGCCGGGTGTAACAAATACCTGGACCAGGTGCCGGATAGTACCTGGACAGATCTCAGCACACCGGAAAAGGTATCCCGTTTACTGGGAACTGCTTATCCTAAATCAAATTACATCACCTTCTGCGAAGCGATGACTGATAATGTGACCGATAAGGGCACTGGTGTGGTAGAGCGGGTGAACCAGGATCCATTCATGTTCAATGATGTGCAGAATGATAAAGAAGACTCACCGGAAGCGTATTGGCATGCCTGTTATAATGCCATTTCTGCCGCCAACCATGCGTTACAGGCCTGTGATAAGGCCGGTAATACGCAGGCCTACATCCGCCAGCGCGGAGAAGCGCTGGTGGCAAGGGCCTATGCTCATTTTATGCTGGTTACCTTCTTCTCTAAATTTTATGATCCCGCTACTGCCGCTTCAGACCCCGGTATACCTTATGTAACGGAGCCGGAAACGGTGGTGATCAAACAATATGAGCGTAAGACGGTGGCCTATGTTTATGATATGGTGGAAAAAGATCTTTTGGAAGGCTTGCCATTGATCAGTGATGATATTTACTCAGTTCCACGTTATCATTTTAACAGGGCCGCTGCTTATGCTTTTGCCACCCGCTATTACCTGTTCAAAAAGGATTATGCCAGGGTGGTGGAATATGCCAACCAGGTGTTTGGCAATAACGACCTGGCCTCCAACATGCGGCCCTGGAACACCACTTACGCCAATATGTCGCCCGCACAGATCTGGAACACGTATGCCAATGCTACAGAAAATGCGAACCTGCTGCTGGCGGAAACCGCTTCTCTCTATGGAAGGTATGGCCCCCGTTACCGTTATGGTATGGACTATGCGCGGCAGACTTCCATACTGGCCTATAATGTAACTGGCGGCAGATGGGCCTATCCCGTATACTACTATGGTAACCAGGATTACTTCGTACCCAAGCTCACTGAATACTTTGTAAAGGCTTCCGTAAATGCAACGATTGGTGATCCTTATGTGATGGTGCCCCTGTTCACCACGGAAGAGGTGCTGTTTAACCGGGCGGAGGCTAATGCTTACCTGGGTAATACCGCTGCTGTGCTGCAGGACCTTAACCTGTTTGCCAGCAAAAGGATCAGCAACTACAACGCATCGCAGCATGCGGTTACGGCCGCGAAGATCCGGACTTATTACGGCACCAGTGATGTGCAGACTGGACTGCTGGCCACCATACTTGATTTTAAACGCGCTGAGTTTGTGCAGGAAGGTATGCGCTGGTTTGACCTGCAACGCTACAAGGTAGCTGTTACACATGGAACAAGGACCGGGCAGACTTATGTGCTGGCCGCCGATGATAAACGCAGGGTATTACAGATCCCGCAGTCAGCCACTACTTCCGGTATAGCATTAAATCCAAGATAAACATCATTTACCCGGCGCAATATAAAATAACCAAGCATGAAGACGATTAGCACACTTTTATTCTGCATATCGCTGGCGTTGCTGGCGGCCTGCTCCAAAGAGGATGATCTGGGTGAGATAGAAGATATTCCCGGCCTGGGTGGCGATACCTGGACGCCCGGTCCGCTGGACCACTGGCTGTACGATACCCTGACCGTGCCCTATAACATCGCGGTAAAGTATAAATGGGACCAGTTTGAATTTGAGCTCAATAAAGTACTGGTGCCTCCCAAAGAAGAAAAGGTGATTCCGGTAATGTCTGCGATCAAAAAGGTATGGATCAACAATTATATCGAAGAAGCAGGACTTACCTTTTTCAAAAAGTACAGTCCCAAATTCTTTATCCTGTCTGGCAGCGCCAGCTGGAACGAGAACGGCACTATTACCCTGGGCACTGCAGAAGGCGGCCGTAAAGTGGTACTGTACCTGCTGAATGATTTCCGGACAAAAGATATGCCGGGTTATGAGCCTGATGATTCTCTCAATGTAAAGCAGATGTTCCATGTAATAGAACATGAGTTCGGGCATATCCTGCACCAGACCATCATGTATCCGCAGGAGTTCAAGCAGATCAGCACCGGTTATTACACCGGTAACTGGAATAACATTTCCGATGCTGCCGCCAGGCAGGACGGTTTTGTAACTGCCTATGCAATGTCTGCCTATGACGAGGATTTTGTAGAGATGATCTCTATGATGCTGGTAGAAGGGAAGGCCGGTTTTGAGAAGATCGTGAACAGCATTCCTCCGGGCACCAGTATTAACGGTATGAGCCAGGCAGACGCCAGGGCGCGTTTGCGGAGGAAAGAGACCATGGTAGTAGAATACTTTAAAACCGTCTGGAAAATAGATTTCTACAGCCTGCAGGCCAAAACCCGTAAAACAATAGATCAGCTGTTGTATTGAGCAGCAACCTGCGTATCACGTCATACAACATAAACCAACACTATGAGAAAATATTTATTATACCTGATCCTGACTATTTCCGCTTTCACTGCCTGTAAGAAAGAGGACGACCCGGTTTTTGACCAGTCGCCCGATGCGAGGATCACAGCCGCTCTGAATAAATACCAGCAGGAGCTGGTGAATGCACCCTATGGGTGGAAGGGGCTGATCTTCCCGAAGGGAGTACCCCGCAGCGTATTCGGGTTTTACTTCCAGTTCAATGATAATAACCGGGTAAGCATGCTTGCTGATTTTGACGCAGGCACTGCTTCCACCCTGAAGGAAAGCAGCTATCGCCTGAAAGCACTGCAGCAGCCCTGTTTGTTATTTGATACTTATTCTTATGTGCATTTGTTATCCGATCCGGATGCGGGTGTGAATGATGGTGCATATGGGGCGGGACTGAGTGCTGATTTTGAATTCTCACTGGATAGCATATCCGGTGATACCATCCGGCTTACCGGCAGGTTTAATAAGTGTGAGGCCTATCTGGTAAAGGCTACCCGGCAGGAGCAGGCTGATTACCTGGGGCAGCAGCGTAACCGGGATTTTGAACATATCACAGACTTTCTCACTTACTGGAAAAGGCTTACAGCCGGCGGTAAGCAGTATGATATTATTATCAACAAATCCGGCCACATCATCAGGTTTATATGGCTGGATGAGAGTGGCGCCAGGCAGGAATTTGAGACCGGCTTTTACTACACGCCAAAAGGTGTGGCATTTGCACCTGCCTTTACAGATGGCGGGCAGACTATTGCCGGTATTGAGAACACCAGCTGGGACGAAAGCAACCAACTGATAAGAGGCACTGCAAATGGAGAGAACGTGACCATCGCAGGCTTTTCCCAGCCACTGGCTCCTGAAAAGGAGGGCCCGCGCCGCTGGTGGGAGCAGGGTAGAAGCCTGAGCTACTGGGTGGCGCCATTTGGCTTTCATTCCAATGGTGTGGACGATGCATTCGGCCTCGAAACACTCCCGGGTTATTACTTCATGGGATTGTGGCCGCAATATGATGGCAGCCCTTATGATCTCCTGGGTTTTGTAACTGTAGAAGGCAATGAGGCTGCACTACGGTACGGGCCTGCTTTCAGAGAGCCCACCTTCAGCGCCGATGGAAGAGTTGGTTTCACCTATTACGGTTACCTCGGCACATTTCCTCCCGATCAAACCCCTATCACAAGAACACGGTTGCAGCTGACGGATGCTGCAGGTTATTACCTGGTACAGATAGGTCCCCTTGCCTGGGACATGGTCAGTGCCAGGGACGGTAAAACCTGGATAACCTGGTTCAAGTGATCAACATAAAGCTATATCAATGATTGAAAAAAGTACCGTTATGCTAAATACTTTTACTGTACTATTCAGAAAAACCCTTATTCCCGGCCTGATGCTCCTGCTGCTGGCTTCCAGCGCCATGGCGCAGACAGATATCAGCATCGGCACAGGCACCACCGGTAACGGGAACAGTTCGTATCCCGCCCCATTACAGGATTATTGGGAAGGCAGCCGCGCCCAATATCTTTTCAGAGCATCTGAGCTCACCGCCGCAGGCATGGGCCCCGGCATGATCAGTGCCGTTAAGTTCAATGTGGTAGCAATGAACAGCGCGGAAACGATTGAACAGTATGCCATCAAGATCGCAACTACCTCATTGAACAGCCTTACTGCCACCGGCTGGGAAAACACCGGTGCGGCGCGTTACGGACCGGTAGACTATACGCCTGTAATGGGTATAAACGCGTTTCCGTTCACCGGAGGATCATTTTTCTGGAATGGCACGGATAATATTATAGTAGAGGTGTGTAACGGCGGTGACGACTGGAGCGGTAATGTTACCGTGCCCTGGACCACCGGCCTGTCGTTCAATGCTTCCCGTGGTTATGCAACGGATAACCAGGGGAGCCTTTGCGATTATACCGGTACCATCACCAACGGTACAGCTACCACCCGTCCCAATATTATCTTTACATGGCAGGCGGCAGCACCCTGTACAGGTACGCCCAATGGCGGTACTGCTGTCAGCAACATGGGCAGCGTTTGCCTGGGTGGTACTTTTTCACTCAACCTTACCGGTGCCACAGTGGCCTCCGGTCTGAGCTACCAATGGCAATCATCTCCTGATAATACCACCTGGACCAATATACCCGGCGCTACTGCGCCCGCTTATACTGGTACACAGGCCGCCAGCACTTATTACCGCTGCGTTGTTACCTGTACCAACGGCGGTGCTTCTGCGCCGTCTGCCAGTGTGCAGGTATCGTCTCCCACGCTGGTATCAGGTGTGTTCACCATTAATAAGGGCGCACCTACAGATCCTGTAGTGGCCCGCAACTTTAATTCTTTCAACGACGCCTATAACTACATTAAATGCGGGATCAGCAGTGCGGTAGTGTTTAACGTATTAGCTGGCAGCGGTGTATATGAAGAACAGCTGATAATGGAGCCTGTACCAGGTGCGTCTGCCGCCAATACAGTGACGTTTAACGGTAACGGGCAGACGATCTCCTATAAATCCACCAACAGCAATCAGAGGGCTACCATTAAGCTGGATGGTGCAGATCACATCATTTTCAACGACCTGGTAATCGAGGCAACCGGCGCTACTTCTTCAGAATACGGGTATGGCGTGCAATTGATGAACGACGCTGATTCCAACGTTGTTAACAATTGTACCATCAATATAAATACTACTTCTACTTCTACCAGCTTTGCGGGTATCGTGATAAGCTCTTCCGCTACTTCTCCAACAGGCAGCGGAGATGCGAAATGTGATGCCAACGTATTCAGCGGTAATACTATCACCGGCGGGTATTATGGTATGACACTGGTGGGCAGCAGCAACTTCGCCAACGGCAGTAACAAGATCCTTAATAACCAGATAAAGGAATTCTACACCTATGGTCTGTACCTGAGCTATACGTTCAATACATCGATCACCGGGAATACCATCAGCCGCCCCACCCGTAGCACGGTAGATGATTTCTACGGCGTTTATCTTACCCAGCTGAACACCAAGGACAGCATCTACAGGAACCGCATCACGGATCCCTTTGGCGGTTCGCTTACCAATACAAATGACTTTTACGGCGTGTATTTCACTGGTGTGGATGCATTGGTAAGCCTGGAAAACATTGTGGCCAACAACCTTATTTATAATATCACCGGCGCAGGGTTGGCATATGCGTTCTATAACAGCAGTTCAGACAACGTATATTACTATCACAATACCATTGCGCTGGATGGCAGCACTACCAGTGCTTCCTATGCTACCCGCGGCTTGTACATTACTACGAGCCAGGTAGATGGTGTGGCCTTCATCAACAACATTGTGGCCATTACCCGTACAGGTCCTGGTTCCAAGCATGCCATGTACATTGGTACTACCACCAGCAGCATAATTTCAGACAGGAACGTGCTGTTCATTGCCCCTAATGCAGGTAATGCCTTTATCGGCTATTATTCTTCCAATCAGCCTACATTGTCTGACTGGCAAACTGCTACCGGCGGACATGATACCACTTCCCTTACGTCCAACCCGATGTTCACTTCCGTGTCCACAGGCGATTACAGTCCTGTGAACGCATCTATCGATAACCGCGGCATGCCCGCCGGTTACCCTGTTGATATTAACGGCGCGGCGCGTAACGCCACCACACCGGATATAGGCGCTTACGAATTTACACCGCCTCCGTGTACGGTGCCTCCTACACCAGGTACTGCTACCGTGGCAGTGAACCCGGTATGTGTAAATGTGCGTGTGCCGTTCAGTCTTACCGGCAATTCCGTAGGCCTGACGCAAACATACCAGTGGCAGGCGGCCTCCAGCGCAGCAGGACCCTACACCAACCTGGGCAGCCCGCTGACCAACCCGGATACAATTATTACCGCAGCGGTAACTTCCTGGTACCGGGTAGCGGTGACCTGTAGCGGTAACACGGCCTATTCTGCACCGGTAGAATTAACGGTTACACAGGCACTGCCCGGCGATACCTATACTATAGACAAGGATGCTGCGCCAGGTACTCCCAAGACCTATACCAGCTTTAATGCTGCCAAGGCAGCATTGGAGTGCGGTATTGCAGGTCCGGTGATATTTGATGTGAAAGCAGGCGGTACGCCTTACCTGGAGCAATTGATCCTGGATTCCATCCCCGGCGCTTCTGCGGTGAATACCATCACATTCAAAGGCAACGGGAATACGATCAAATTCAGTGCTACCAGTACGGACGAACGCGCTGTGATCAAGCTGCGCCGTACAGACCATGTGACTTTTGACAGCCTGGTGATAGACGCTACAGGTAGCGGTAGCTATGGATATGGTGTACAGCTGATCAATAATGCAGACAGCAACACCATCCGTAAATGCCGGATCATTACTTCTACTACCTCCACTTTTTCAGATTACGCAGGCATTGTTGTAAGCGCTTCTGATAACAGTGCTACCAGCTCCGGTGCTACGCTGTGCGACAGCAATACTTTTGACGGTAACACCATTATAGGCGGTTACTATGGTATTACCCTGTTTGGCGATGATGATAAGATGCTGAGGAACAACCGTGTTATCAATAACGATATACGCGAATTCTACTCCAGCGGCATTTACATCAGCTATTCCCGGAATGGCCTGGTAGAAGGTAATACGATCAGCCGTCCCACCCGTACCAACAGTAGTTATACGGTGTCCGCTATCAATGTATACTATGAAAGCAATAAGCTGGTAGTATCCCGCAATACCATTACCAATCCTTTTGGCGGTGAACCGAACACCACCAATGACTTCTATGGTATCTACATGCAGTATGCCAATGCGGAGGAAGGACAGGAAAACCTGGTAGTGAACAACCTGCTGTATAATATCAATGGTAAGAGCTACCAGTACGGTATCAGCAACTACTACGCAGATAATAACTGGTACTATCATAACACAGTATCGCTGGATGATGCCTCCTATACAGGAACTGATTATACCAGGGCTTACTACGTGGAAGGTGAAGTAGCGGGCATACGGATCTTCAATAACATTGGAACCGTTACCCGTACCGGAACGGGTCGTAAGCATGGTATCTATATTGGTAACACCAACAGCGATATCATGTCTGACTATAATGATTTTTACGTAAGCGGCACGCAGGGCTTTTTCGGCTACTATGGCGCCGATATCGCCACCCTGCAAACCTGGCAGACCACGGCTTTCCAGGATGCCAGCAGTATGAGCACAGATCCTATCTATGCGGATATTGCCGGAGGCGATCTGTCACCGGTGATCTCTCCGCTGGACAATACCGGTACCCCGCTGAACGTACCGGTTGATATACGCGGCATTACAAGAAGCACCACTACGCCCGATATTGGCGCATTCGAGATCAGCATACCGCCCTGTGTAACTCCGCCTGCAGGTGGTACCGCAGTGGCTAACCCTGCCTCCAATGTTTGCCTGGGCGCTGATATAGCGCTGACGCTGACTGGTAACACATCCGGCGGTGGACAGGTGTACCAGTGGTTTGCGGGTAAAACAGCTGCGGGTCCCTGGAGAGCGATCAGCGAAACCCGCTATGTGAAGGAATTTAAAACTGAGCTTACAATGGAGAACTATTTCCGTTGTATGATCATCTGCGGCGGAACAGATACCGCCTACTCAACACCTGCTTTTGTGAACATGAACGCTCCGCTGCCCTCAGGGTTCTATACCATTAACCCGGCTGCCCCGGCAGGTAACAGGAACTACCAGTCCTTTACGCAGGCTGTAGCAGCCCTGGAATGCGGTATCGCAGGATGGGTCACCTTTAATGTATTCCCCGGTACTTATACAGAGCAGGTAAGGATGCACAGGGTATATGGAGCTTCCGATACCAGCCGCATTACTTTCCAGAGCCGTGATCATGATGCTGCGTCTGTAACGCTGGCATTTACCAATACCAGTGCAGCTAACTATGTACTGAAACTGGACAGCGCCAGCTATGTGACCTATAAGGAGATCACCATCAAATCAAACGGCACTACCAACGGCAGGGTAGTAGAACTGGCCAACACCGCTTCTTCCGACAGCCTGCTGAACAATATCATTATCGCCCCTGTATCATCCAGCAGTACCGCCAATGTGGCCGGCATTTATGCAGATGATCTGAAAGGCGCCGATAATGTGATCAAAGGCAATACCATTAACAACGGCAGCAGCGGTATCAATATATCGGGTACTGCTACAGATAACCTGCTGCCCACACTGGTAATAGATAGTAATACCGTAACGGGATCTTACCAGTACAACATCTATACTTACTACACTAACCGCATCAGGATCAGCAGGAACACGGTAACTGTAAGCGCGCCGCGCAGCAGTACTTCCTACGGTATCTATGCAGGTTACAGCGATACAGCCTACCAGATAAGCGGCAATGACGTCAGCATCAGGAATACTACCGGCACCATCTATGGTATCTATGTATACTATAGCGATGCCACACAGCTCCTGCCTGGCAGAATTGCCAATAACAGGATAAAAGCCTTTACCGGTAATACCGGCAGCCTGTATGGTTTGTCTAACTATTACTCCAGCTATAATGATGTGGTGAACAACGTTATCAGCATTAAGACATCCGGCAGCACTTCCTACGGTATTTACAGCTACCAGGACGAGTTCACCAATTATTACAATAACTCCGTACTGAGTACAGCTACTTCCGCAACCAATAATGCGGCGGCTTATTTCAACCCGGATGGTTTTGTGAAGCTGCGTAATAACATCTTCTCTCACCAGGCAGGAGGTAATGCATTGTATGCATATGATCCTGATGTGATCAACAGCGATTACAATACCTTCTATACTACCGGCGCTAACCTGGTACGCAGGGGCACACCGGCAGAAAGCTATGCCAGCCTGCAATTGTGGAGGGATACGAGTAACCTGGACCTGAGCTCCATTGTATACAAACCGGCATTTGAGAATGACTCCACCCTGGAGCCTGCAGTGAATGTACCGGATGTATGGGCCATCCATGGCCGTGGAGTACAGGTACCTGGCAACGACCGGGATATCAGGGACAGCATCAGACCTGTTACCCTGATCGCAGGCGTGCCGGATATGGGCGCTTACGAATTCCTGCCAACCGTATTGCCGCCTGCATTGCCGGCAACACCGGCTCAACCGGCGCCTGGCGTTACGCAGACCTTCATGTTCGGTACTGATACGGTTACCAAGATCACATGGGGCCCTTCAGCGCCTGATACCGTAGGGGTAAGACGCTACTCCGGTGTAATACCGCCCAATGTAGACCAGAGCAAAGAGTTTATGTACTTCTATACGGATGTAGACGCCAGCGCGCCTGCCAGCGGCTTCTCCGTACAGCAATACTATGTGGATTCATGGCAGGGCTCATTCCAGAAGCAAACCGATATCAGGCTGGGCAGAACAGACGCTGCCGATGCATGGCAGGTGAACGACAGCAGCTTGATAGACGATATAGAGAACATTATTGCAGATAACAGCCTGCCTTACGTGGATAAATACACGGGGCTGAAAGGCAGCATGGTAACACCGCCTGTCACCCTGCAGCCGGCAGACAGTTCCAACAGGGGCACGAAGTTCTGGGTAGGTTATGGCCATCACCAGTTCTTTGATCCCAACTACAGCTCTTACAACGAGCAGGGTATGGTACTGTACCTGAGCGCAGAAGACTCCGCGAATGTAACGGTACGTATTAATGGTACTTCTTATGCCAAGCGTTACCATATACCTGCCAACACGGTGATCACCAGCGAGGAATTGCCCAAGACAGGCCTGTTTGACGCACGCCTGCTGCAGGAAGGCGCTTCAGAAAGAGGTATCAGCATTGAAAGTGACATACCCATTGTAGCCTATGCGCATATTTATGGCAATACTTCATCCGGCGCCACCATGTTGTTACCGGTGGGTACTTACGGATATGAGTATTACACACTTTCAACCAAACAGAGCTACTCATCCAACACTTACTCCTGGTTCTATGTAGTGGCCGCGTATGACAATACCCAGGTAGAGATCATACCGAGCCAGCGTACACTGGGTGGCCGTCAGGCAGAGGTGCCGTTTACGGTAACCCTGAACAAAGGTGAGGTTTACCAGGTGCTGGGCGCTTTAATAAGCGATAACTCCAGCTCAGGGTTCGACCTCTCCGGCAGCCGTGTAAGATCTGTACAGAATTCAGCCGGTAAGTGTTACCCGATTGCCGTGTTCTCCGGCAGCAGCCGTACGTCCATCAGTTGCGACGGCGGTAGCGGCGGTAACGGTGATAACCTTATCCAGCAGAACTTCCCGTCTCAGGCATGGGGTAAACGTTACCTGACAGCGCCCACATCCATAGACAATGATCCTACGTCTTTAATGACCAATATCTACCGTGTACTGGTAAAAGATACCGCTACCAGGGTAACCAGGAACGGCCAGCTCTTAACAAACCTGATCAACAAACGTTACTACCAGTTTGAAAGCGATAGTGCAGACCGCATAGAGGCAGACCAGCCGGTGATGGTGGCGCAGTATATGGCTTCTTACGGAGGTTGTCCCAACACCCTGAGCGACGGCGATCCTGAAATGATCTATATCAGTCCGCTGGAGCAGGGCATCAGGAAAATGGGATTATACCGCAATACGGAAGAAGGTATCGCAGTGAACTACCTCACCCTGATCATTCCTACAGCCGGTATGTCTTCATTACTCATTGACGGCACCAATTCCTTTGATTTCGTGTATCCGCACCACAATATGCCTGGCTATACCGTAGTGGTAAAACGCTGGGATGCCGCCCAGGCCCAGTGTATTGTAACAAGTGATTCTGCCTTTACCGCCATTACCTATGGCGAAGGCAGTGCAGAAAGCTATGGCTACAATGCCGGTACACTGGTGAAGAACCTGAACGCGCTGCCGTCTTTCAATAACATCTACAATGGCAGCGGCCAGGCCAACAAATACACCTGTGCCAAAACACCGTTCCGCTTCTCCATGCTGATCTCTGTGAAGCCTACTTCCTTAACATGGAAGTTCAGTGAAGTGAGCAACCTGACATCCAATACAGATGTAACCCAGGCTAATCCTGTACCGGTGGATTCTGTAGAGGTGAATGGCCGTAAGTACTTTGAATTCACAGTAGATTCTAACTACGTATTTTCTACACCCGGTACCTACTATGTGCCCATTGTTATGACGCACCCGGATATAGAAAGCTGTGGCAACAGCCTGGAAACGATCCTGCCAGTAACGGTTATACCGGCGCCGGTGGTTGACTTTGACGTGTCTTATTCCGGTTGTATCGGCGATACTGCACGGTTCAACGGAATAGTGACCACCGCCAACGGAGTAGGGGTAAGCCAGTGGAAATGGGATTTTGCAGATACTGATACTTCCAACATACAGCACCCGGCCAAGAAATTCAATGCAGCAGGCGTATACAATGTGAAGCTGAGCATCATTGCAGAAGAGGGTTGTATAGGCGATACCACTATTCCTGTAACGGCGAACGCGGCTCCGCAGGTATTGCTGGTAAGAGACACGCTGATGGTTTGCGCCGGATCTGATGCAACATTCGAGGTACAGCATCCTGACCCGGATGTAACCTACAACTGGTACGATGCCGTTACCGGCGGCACGGTGATAAGCAGCGGCAGCAGCTTCACCATACCCGGTATTACCAACACATCCATCTATTATGTAGAAGCGGTGAAAGCAGGTTGCGCCGGCGAAGCACGCACGAAAGCAGTGGTTACTGTATTCCCGCAGCTGGTAACGCCTGTGGCCGAAGTGGATTCTGTGGGTGTGAACCTGATCAGGTTCAAATGGGCCGCAGTGCCGAATGCAACAGGTTACGAAGTGTCTATTGACGATGGCAATACCTGGAACATTCCTTCTTCCGGTGAAACAGGCCTCAGTCATACCGTTACCGGTTTGCAACCTGTACAAAGCGTTACGCTGATCGTAAAAGCGAAAGGATGTGAAGATAGATTGTCTGCCCCGGTTACAGGCAAAACTTTACCGGATGGCGTCTTCATTCCCAATGCCTTCTCACCTAACGGCGACGGCCTGAACGATGAGCTGAAAGTGTATGGCTATATTATTAAGAGCGTGCACTTTATGATATTCAACCAGTGGGGTGAAAAGGTGTTTGAGACCAATACGCAGTCAAGAGGATGGGATGGTAAATACAAAGGAAAGGAACAACCTTCCGGGGTTTATATATATGTTTGCAGACTGCAATTGACGGATGGTACTGTAGTAGACAAAAAAGGTGCTATTAACCTGATCCGGTAATGTAAAACCTAATTAGCTATCTATGAACAGCACGTATCGCGCTATCGCCCTATTAACAGGATTGCTGTTGCAAAGCATGTTGGCTGGCGCCCAGAACTTATCCAACAGGGGTAAAGAGTTCTGGGTGGCCTACGGGCACCACCAGTTTATGGAGCCGGGCATGGGCAACAGCCAGGAAATGGTATTGTATCTCAGTGCGGAACAACCGGCCAACGTAACCGTAAGGATATTTGGTACTGCCTGGGTACGTAACTACAGCATTCCCGCTAATACCGTGATAGCCACAGAAAATATTCCCAAAGCGGGATTCTATGATGCCCGTTTGTACTCGCCGCCCCCCTCTTTTGGGGGGACCGGCGGGGAAGGGGTCTTCTCCAATAAAGTAATCCAGATCACCAGCGATGTACCTATCGTAGCCTATGCCCACATTTACGGCAGCGCCTCTTCCGGTGCTACCATGCTGATGCCGGTGGAAACATGGGGTTACTCTTATGTGTCACTGAACAGCCAGCAGTACTACCAGGACAACTGCTTTTCCTGGATGTATGTGATCGCCAAAGAAGATAATACCGTGATCGAGGTCACTCCCTCAAAACCCAGCCGTAATGGCCGCGCAGCAGGTGTTCCTTTCACTCAGACACTGCAGAGAGGCGAGGTGTACCAGCTGATCGGCGCCACTTTAGGCGGCGGTTACGGTAATGAGCTCACGGGTACCAAGGTACGGTCTATCGGTAATGCAGCCGGTACCTGTTCGCCGATAGCCGTATTCTCGGGCAGCAGCCGTACCTATATATCCTGTCCCGGGGGAAGCGCCGGTGGCGGGGATAACAATATGCAGCAGATCTTTCCTTCGCAGGCCTGGGGTAAACTCTACCTGACGGCACCACAGTCCAATAGCAGTTCGGCCACCAGTTTCCGTACGGATATATACAAGGTGCTGGTAAAGGACCCGACAACAAAAGTATACAGGAATGGTACCCAGTTAACAGGTTTAATAGATAATGCTTACTACGAATTTACCAGTAACGCCACCAATTACATTGAAGCGGATAAACCGGTGCTGGTAGCCCAGTTTATGTCGTCTGTCGGTGGCTGTAATAATACCAGTGGCGACGGAGATCCTGAAATGATCTATCTCAGCCCGGTAGCGCAGGCTATCAAGCATATTGGTTTTTACCGTAACACCCGGGAAAGCATTAATTATAATTACCTCACACTGATCATACCTGACAGCGGGTTGAACTCCCTGCAGATAGACGGTGTACCCAATGCGTGGACGCATGCATACCCGCATAACAAAGCCGGATATACAGTCGTCATCAAAAGGTGGAATGCGGCGCAGGCCCAGTGTATTGTTACGAGCGATTCCGCCTTTACCGCTGTAACCTATGGTATAGGCAGTGTGGAGAGCTATGGTTATAACGCGGGTACCCTGATCAATAACCTGAACGTAGTGGGGGCTATCCATAACACCCTGGATTCAACTTCTATCACCAACGAATTTACCTGTACCAATACGCCGGTAGAGCTGTCGGTGCTCATTGCCTACCAGCCCACCAAAATGGTGTGGAAGCTCAGCCAACTGGGTAGCGTAGTGACGCCTAATGCAGATATAACAGATAATGCGCCGGTGAGCACGGGCACTGTAGTGGTGGATGGCGCTACCTATTACAAATACACGTTGCCGCAAACCTACACCTTTAACACGATTGATACTTTTGAGATACCGATACTCACTACCCATCCCAGCATAGAGAACTGTACCAATACAGAGGAAGTGAATTTCTCGGTGATCGTAAAAGGTAAACCACAGCCCAATTTCTCCTGGACACATAGCGGCTGTACGCTGGACACCGTTTACCTGAAAGGGGATACCAGCAGTACCAATGGCTTCCTGATCGACCGCTGGAAATGGCAGTTCGCAGGTCCTGCGCTGGACAGCGGGCAGAACGTATGGAAACTCTTCCCGGCGGGTACCCACAACGTGCAGCTGCAGGGCATTTCCAAAGAAGGTTGTGTGGGTGATACTACCAGGACGATCACTGTTCATCCCAGACCAGTGGCAGATTTCACGGCTTCTTCCACAGCGGTCTGCGAGGGAGGAGATGTAACGCTGACGGATAATTCCACTTTCGGCGGTTCAGCCCCCATCAAAACCTGGTACTGGAATTTCGGGAACGATACGGTTCGTACAGACACCAGTGCTGTGCAGCAGACTATTACCTACAAGGACTATAATTCCTATACCATTAAACATGTGGTAAAGGTGAGTGACCGCTGTATCAGTGATACCGTGGTAAGAACGGTGAACGTGTATGCTAAGCCCGTACCCAACTTTGCCTACCCGCAGAACTGTTTGCCGGTGGATGGTATTGTACAGTTTAATAATACTTCTACTGTGCCGGACGGGCAGGCGATCAGTACACATGCCTGGGATTTTGGCGATGCCAATGCCACGCCTGCCAACCCGAACACCTCTAACCTGGCCAGTCCGACACACGCCTATACCACTTTCGGTACCTATAATATCAGGTATACGGCTACAACGGCGAACGGCTGTTCCAGTGATACGACCATCACTGCCAGCTTTAACCTGAAACCGCAACTGGCATTCGGAGCACTGGCGCCGGTTTGTGAGAATGTGAAGGTTCCCATATCCGTATCAAAAGGCAGTGTGCTCAATGGTGTTACAGGCAGCGGCACCTACCGCGGCCCGGGCACTGACACCCTGGGTAATTTCAGGCCTTCACAGGCGGGAGCAGGTACGCACACCATCTGGTATGTATTTACCACTGCTACGGGTTGTAAGGATTCCGTTTCCGGTACAATCACAGTGTATCCAAAACCTGCTGCGGCCTTTACTGCAAGTCCCGATATATGTTTAGGACAGGCGGCAACTATTACAGACCAGTCGCAGATCCCCTCCGGCAGCATCAGCAGCTGGAAATGGACCTTCGGAGACGGCAGCAGCGCTACCTACAACAACGGTAACGTATTTACGAAGAACTATAGTGCACACAATACCTACAATGTTAAGCTGGTGGCCATCAGTGATAACGGTTGTTTGAGTGATACCATCGCGCATACGGTGAACGTACATCCGGAACCGGTAGCCGACTTCACACTGCCGGCTGCGCTTTGTCTGCCGGATGCCAACGCTGTCTTTACCAACGCTTCCACCGTAGCAGATAATTCATCACTCAGCTATCGCTGGAACTTTGGAGACGGTACGGCAGCGGCTACCACGCCCAACCCGTCACATATCTATACGGCAGCAGGTACCTACAATGTACAACTGACGGCTACATCCGCTTTTGGCTGTGTACACGATACCACTAAAGTGCTGGATAAGTTCTATGACAAACCCATTGCCAGCTTCTCTGTTGAACCGGATACCTTATGCCAGGGAACAGACAATGTGTTCACTGACGCCAGTACAGCGCCTAACAGCAGCATTACCAAATGGAGCTGGGATTTTGGAGATGGCAGCACCGCTACCACCCGTAACCCGGTGAAACGTTATGATGCACCTGGTAACTATGATGTAACGCTTACCGTTACCAACACGGCTGGCTGTGTGTCCAATGTATTCACTGACCAGGTGATCGTATACCTGCAGCCGGTGATAGACGCAGGTCCTTCCTTTACGGTAACACAGGGCACGCTGGTTCAGTTCAGGCCTGCTGCCAATGATTCGTCTGTGCTGACCTTCCTGTGGACACCCGCCGGCGACCTGACCAACCCGGCTGTATTAAGGCCATCACTGATCGCTATGCAGGATCAGACATACACGCTCACGGCAACAGGGCAGGGCAATTGTACTGCCAGCGATGCACTGACAGTGACCGTACTGAAACCGGTGAATGTACCCAATGCATTCTCTCCGAACGGAGACGGTATCAATGATACCTGGACCATTCCCAACCTGGGCGATTACCCCGGCGCTACCGTGGAAGTATATAACCGTTACGGACAGCGGGTATTCTCTTCCTCCGGTTATGGCACTCCCTGGAACGGTACCTGGAACGGCAAAATGCTGCCGCTGGCCACTTACTATTATGTGATCAAACTCCAGAATGGATTTCGCCCGCTGACGGGACATGTAACCATTTTAAGATAACGATAAAACTGTTTTTCAAGATGAAAGCTATCTTTATAACATCGTTCTTACTGATCATTATGATGCTCTCCGCCTTCGAGTCAAAGGCGCAGATCGACCCGCACTTTTCCCAGTACTATGTGTACCCCGCATGGCTGAACCCCGCATTGACGGGTGCATTTGACGGCGACTACCGTTTATCTGCCATTTACCGCACACAGTGGGGCAACGTTACCAGCCCCTTCTCCACCTTTGGCGCAGCGGCAGATATCCGGACAGATAGGAACTTCAACTTTGGCGCCAGCGTGTTGAACCAGAGCGCCGGCGACGGTGGTTATAACTACACAACCGGCTATGCCAACTTTGCCTACACAGGCGTAAAGCTCGGCGCAGCGCAGACCCACCAGCTGGCCTTTGGTATGCAGCTTGGCTTTATACAGCGAAAGTTTGATCCTTCCAAGCTTACGTTCGGCGATCAGTGGAACCCTATTACCGGTTACAATCCCGGCGCACCTTCTGCTGATGTGCTGACACGGACCTCCGCCATGTCATTTGATGCAGGCGCCGGTGTACTGTATTATGATGCAGCACCCGGAAAGATGGCGAATGTGTTTGGTGGCTTTTCCGTATCGCATCTGACAAAACCTAAAGATCAGTTCAGCAGCAAGGGCGATGCCCGTTTCCCCATGCGTTATATCGGTCATGCGGGTGTGAGGCTCACGCTTTCCGAACAGATAAGCCTTACACCTAACGTTATGTACATGCGCCAGGGCTCTGCCTCTGAGAAGATGATAGGCGCTTATGCGCAGATGAATGCGGCTATGAATACAGACTTCCTGCTGGGTGCCAACTATCGCCTGAAAGATGCTGTTTCTGCATATGCCGGATTTATTTATAAAACACTAACGCTGGGCGCCAGCTATGATATCAATACATCAGACCTGGGTAAGATGGTGAACGGCTCCAACAGCTTTGAAATATCCCTGACCTTCATCGGCAGAAGAAAAAGCAAAACGCCGGAGGTGGAATTTGTTTGTCCAAGATTATAAAAGAAAGACGATCATGCAAAAGATATTCCTTACAGCTGCTATTGTTTTTGCAGCGATGGTTGCCAGGGCTCAGTTTACCTACGACTACCTGAAAGCGGCCGATCACTATTATAAGAAAGCAGACTACAATTCTGCCGCCGAGTATTATGAAAAGTACCTGGCCTCCCGTAAAACGATTGTCCGCCCTGCCGCCTATAATCCGTATACGGCGCAGACCCTGAGCAAAAAACCGGTAACGGTGGTGAGCAGCGAACAGCAGGCTATTTATTACCTGGCAGAAAGCTATCGCCTCCTGAATAATTATAAGAAGGCGGCGCCTTACTACGAAGAAGCGCTGGAGTTTGATAAAACACAGTTCCCGCTGGCGGCCTTCCACTATGCTACTGCACTGCGGGCACTGGAAAAATATGAGGCAGCAGAAAAAGCTTTCAGCTATTTCCTGGACATTCACTCAACACAGGACGAATGGCGCAGCGCTGCAGAACGTGAAGTGAAGAACCTGCGCTTTATCGTAGAACAGCTGAACAGAAAAGACCTTCATCTTTATTCGTTGCAGAAAGGCGTTTCAGGCCTCAATGCCACGGGCGCCAGTTATGCACCCGTATGGCTAAACGATCATACGCTGGCATTCACTTCCACACGTCCGGACAGCGGCGGCAGTAAAAACTATGTGCACCTGAACCGTATATACCAGGCCGAGGTGAACGGTGATAACACCGGCAGCATCAGCCGGATAAGGATACCGCAACCCAAGGAAGAGCACCAGGGTGTGATCAGCGTTACGCCCGACGGCAATACCCTGTTCCTGACCCGCTGGAAGATGTCGGATGGAAAGAAAACATCTGCTATTTATTCCAGCAGGAAGATCGGTGAAGCCTGGAGTGAACCGGCAGCGCTGGATGAACAGGTGAATGCATCCGGCTTCAACGCGCAGCAGCCATTTGTAATGCCTGATGGCAGATACCTGCTGTATGCCAGCGACCGTAAAGGCGGCTATGGCGGCTTTGACCTCTGGTATGCGGAACTGGATGCGCAGGGAAGGCCCATGAACAGCAGGAATCTGGGTAATACCGTGAACACTACCTACAATGAACAGGCGCCCTTCTTCCATGCCGCATCCGGTGTGCTGGTGTTTTCCAGCGACGGCGGTGTTGGTATGGGCGGATATGATTTCTTCTACAGCAAAGGCGGCTTTGATAACTGGGAAGCGCCGGTGAATTTCGGTTATCCGGTGAATTCAGTAAAGGATGATATCTATTTCACCAGCCGTGGCACTGCTAATAACATCCTGCAGGATGCATGGCTGGCCTCTGATCGTTCTGCAGACTGCTGCCTGGAGCTGTTCTCCCTCAATAAGCATGTTCCGGTGCCGCCGCCACCTCCGCCGCCTGTGCCTGAAGTGGTGAAGGAAGTACCGCCGGTTGAAACACCGAAGGTACTGGAGAATGTATATTATGACTTCAACGTGGCTACACTGAAACCTGAATCTTATCCTGCATTGGATGAGCTGGCAGATATGCTGATCAGGCATCCTGAGATAAAGATAGAGCTCAGCGCGCATACAGACAGCAAAGGCCCGGATAAATTCAACCAGCGCCTCTCTGAAGCCAGGGCCAGGAGTGTGGTTGAGTACCTGGTAAGCAAAGGTATCGATCCTGCCCGTTTGCAATCCAAAGGCTATGGCGCCAGCCAGCCTATTGCGCCTAACCAGCATGAAGACGGAACAGATAATCCGGAAGGAAGGCAGCAAAACAGGAGAACGGAATTTAAAGTGCTAAAAGACTAAAAAATATGTAGGTTTGAAGGTTTACGCGTTTGAAACGTTGACGACTATATCAAACCTTCAGACCATTACACTTTCAAACCTTCTAAAATAAAAGGTTATGATCTATAAAAAATGCCTGGCCGTTGCCCTGATCTGTTTAGGGACCTATGTGGCAAAAGCACAGCAACAGCCGCATTATACGCAGTACATCATGAACCCTTTCATTATTAACCCCGCTGTTGCAGGCATTGAGAATTACTGGGATGTAAAGGCCAGTCACCGGCACCAGTGGGCCGGGCTGAACGGCTCACCAGTAACTACGTACCTCACGGTGCATGGGCCGCTTCGCAAGTCAGATTACCCGCAGGCATCGCCTACCGGTTTTGATATAGAAGGGGAGAACCCGCGCGGCAGGGCATACTGGAAGGAGTGGGAGGCGCCTGCATCGCATCCCGGTGTAGGGCTCACTATCCTCAATGATAAAACAGGGCCGCTGAACCGTTTTTCTTTCAGCGGTACCTATGCCCATCATATCGGGTTGGCGCCCAGAACCAGTTTAAGTGCAGGCATCTCCGTTGGTATGCAGTCTATTACACTGGATGCCGGTAAGCTGCAGCTGCAGGATCCGAATGATCCGGTGATAGCTGGCAGCAGTGCCCTGCTGAACCGCTGGAAGCCGGATGTAAGCGCCGGATTGTGGTTGTATTCTGCGGATTACTTTATCGGCGCATCTGCGCAGAACATCATCCCTATGAACCTGGGTTTTGACGATGGCAAGGTAGTAGGCGATTCTGTTTACCGCGGCAAGCTGATACCACATCTGTTCTTTACTACCGGTTACCGTTTGTGGCTGACAGACGATCTTACCCTGCTGCCTTCAGTGATGGTGAAGTTCATTACGGCTGCCCCGGTAGGTTTTGATATAAACGCCAAAGTGCAATTCCGCGACCGTGTGTGGGCGGGCGCTTCTTACCGGCTCAACGATGGTGTGGCGGGTATGCTGGGCATCAATATCAATTCCACTTTCAACATCGGGTATTCGTATGACTACACCAGCTCTTCGCTGAATACGGTGAGCAAGGGATCTCATGAGATCGTGATCGGGTTTCTGCTGGGCAATAAATTTGGCGATCTTTGCCCGCGCAATGTGTGGTAATAATATGTTTTTTATTTTTCAACCTAAATACAAACAAACAAGAGTTTATGAAACGTTTTTTCCAGATGTCATGCGGCATTACCTATGCATTATTATTTACAGCTGTATTCGCGATGGTGTCCTGTTCCAAAGAGGGTGATGCCGGTCCTGCGGGCCCTGAAGGCCCTGCTGGTCCTGCTGGTGCTGCCGGTCCTAAGGGGGATGCAGGATCTGCGAACGTGATCTATTCCGACTGGCTGGATGCCTCTTATACAACCGAAGATGATTCTGTTTCCTGGGTGGCCGAGATTGATGCGCCGAAATTAACCACCGAAATACTGTCGAAAGGTGAGATAAAAGTTTATGTGAACCTGGCTGCTGCGGAGAATCCGGCAATTGTGCCGCTGCCTTATTTCGACGGCGCCTTCCTCATCAATGTTCAAGCGGTTGAATCAGCCATTATCCTGATCAGCAATGCCGACCTTTCTACCTACATCCATGAGGCGAGCGGCAAAAAAGTGCAGCAGGTAAGATATGTGCTGATCCCCGGTGGTACGGCTGCCCGTCAGTCCGCCGGTATAGACTGGAACGACTACCAGCAGGTGAAGAAGTATCTTAATTTGAAAGACTAGGTATACTAATAACTCCATCACAGATTAGATTATAGGATAAACGGCTGCCTTTTTCAAGGCAGCCTATTCTTAACCTAAATTTTTTGGAACTCCATATTGCTACTATGAACAGATATTGTGATTTTACCGACGAAGAATTGATCCGGCTGTATTTATCGGGAGATAACGCCGCTTTCTCCCGGCTTGTTCACCGGCATAAGGATAAGATCTTTACCACCATCGTATTGCTGGTGAAGGACCGTAACCTGGCAGAAGATATTTTCCAGGAAACCTTTATTAAGATCGTCAATGCCCTGAAGAAAGGTCATTATACAGACAACCGCCGCTTCCTTGCCTGGGCTGCCAGGATAGCGCATAACTGCTGTATCAACCATTTCAGGAAACAGCATGTTTCTCCGGCAATAGTACTGGGTTATAAAGATGGTGTGCTGTCCGTTATAGACGATCAGACGGAACAAAGTGAAGAGCAGCGCCTGATAGCCAGGGAATGGGCACATGAGCTGCAGGGGATGCTGGACAAACTTCCGGAGTCACAACGGGAGGCCCTGATCTTACGCTATTATGCCGATATGAGCTATAAGGAGATAGCGCAGGTGGTGAATATCGGTATCAATACAGCGTTAGGGCGTGTGCGTTATGCCATCATGAACCTCCGCAGGATCATGGAGCGTGAACAGGAGAATGCTATCATTTAGAAAGACAACATTTTAACCCAATAATCACCCAGCATGAAAAAGTTAACCATTCAACTGACCGCAACTTTCACTTTTTTGTTAATCGCCGCTTTTACGCTGCAATCATTCAAACCCTGTCAGGATGCCGCTAAGACAGCGGGTATTAATTTCCAGGTAACTACATCCAGCGGATGTACGGTTGAGATCCTGGGTAATGCATCCTATGACACGCCGCCGTTGAAAGTTATCTGGTCTTCCGGCCGTGTAAGCCTTAGCGGGCGTTGTGGAAACACTACAGCGGATCTGATATTTTATGTTATTACAAATACCGCCGGACAGATCGTAGATATTGAATGGAATGTACCGGAATCAGCCGATGTGGAGAATTTACTGGCAGATCCGGAAATTGAGGATGCGTTTAAGGCTTATTTGGAGCAGGTGTTGATATGATCAGAACAGAAAGGAGCGCTAAGTTCTGATTAGCGGTTTGCAGTTACAAATGGACATAAATTCGTCCCTCCGGATTTAAACCATGTAACTGCAAACAAATATGAGTAAAGCGGGAAAAACGACAATGGTCGCAGATATAACCGGCTCCGTAATCGTAATACAATTGGATATTTGGGAATTTGTATTAAAATACGCCCTTTCAATACTATCAGGCAGTAACTTCTTTAGCCGCTGTAAGACCTTTGGCAGCTTTTGACTTCTTTACTTTCACATCAGCTGTTTTCTTATTAACCGGCAAGCCTTTGCTTAGCAGTTTTGCCGCCTTTTTGATACGGTTCCTGAATTTCTTTTCACCTAACTGGTCTTTCCATCCACTCAGCAGTGTTGACAACTGCTGTTCGATATTTTTACGGGCATCCTTAGCGGACAATTTCCCGTTTCCCTGTTCCTTATTCGTTGCTGACATTGGTTTATAATATTTAATGTTTATGGTAATATAAAATTAACGATAAGTTAATACAGTCAATGTTAAGTTTTTGGTAAGTTGTTTTGCATCCCTCATAATTTTATTTGGCCGGCTGCGTACGCTTTGGTAGATTCCCGGGAAATATCCCCAGTATGAAACAACTTTTTTACCTTGTTATCTGTATTGCCTTTGTCCCACTCACGGCATTTTCCCAGTTCCTTACGATTGCGCCGGAAGGCGGTAATAAAGAAGCCTCGGTCACGGAAAAGATCGGCCTGACGGATGTAACCGTTCATTATAACCGTCCGGGCGTAAAGGGCCGTGAAGGAAAGATATGGGGCCAGCTGGTCCCCGTAGGCTTTACCAATCCCGGTTTTGGCAGCAGCAAGTCCTCTCCCTGGAGGGCAGGCGCCAATGAGAACACCACCATTGAATTTACCAACGATGTAAAGATCGAAGGGCAGGCCCTTCCCGCAGGAAAATATGGCTTTTTCATAGCCTACGACCCGCAGGAATGTACCCTTATCTTTTCTAAGAACGCCCGCTCCTGGGGTGCTTATTACTATGATCCTAAAGAGGATGCATTGCGGGTGAAGGTGAAGCCTGCCGCCCTGGATAAAAGTGTGGAATGGTTGAAATACGAATTCCTCGACCAGACGGAGAATGCCGCTACCGTTGCCCTGCAATGGGAAAAATTAATGATCCCCTTTAAGGTGGAGACGGACTATGTAAAAGACCAGATAGCCTCCTTCCGCCAGGAACTGAGAACAGAGAAAGGTTTTACCTGGGAAGGATGGAACCAGGCCGCCGCCTGGTGCGCCCAGCGTAAAGTGAACCTGGATGAGGCCCTGCTCTGGGCTGATTCTGCTACCAGCACCAATTTCGGCGGCGACCGCTCCTTTGCTGCCTGGAGCACAAAAGCGCTGGTTTTACAGCAACTGGGCCGTGGTGCAGAAGGAGAGGCGCTGGTTAAAAAGGCGCTGCCGCTGGCTACTATGATAGAATTACACCAGTATGGCCGCCAGCTGCTCCAGCAGAAAAAACAAAAGGAGGCCCTGGAGGTCTTTAAACAGAATCACCAGCAACATCCCGGAGAATTCACCACGCTGATGGGCCTGACCAGGGGCTACTCTGCCAACGGCGATTATAAACAGGCCGCAAAATATGCCAGCCAGGCATTGGCCCTTGCACCCGATCCTGCCAATAAAGCCTTTATAGAGCGCATGATAGGCCAGCTGAAAGAAGGAAAAGACATCAACTGATCAACAGGGGCCGCTGCCATACTGGCGCAGGCATCCGGAAGAGGCTGCCGTTTGTTCAACAGGCCTTATTTTTGAGGTACTATCCGGAAAAGAGCGAAGATGGAAACACAAAGTGGAAAAAGATCATTCCAGGATATCATCAACGGTGATAAGCCCGTATTGGTTGACTTTTCGGCAGAATGGTGCGGCCCCTGTAAAATGATGCCCCCCATCCTGAAAGAGCTGAAAGGCATGACCGGGGATGATCTGATCATCCTGAAAATGGATGTAGATAAGAATCCCGCCATCGCCGGCGCTTACCAGATACAAAGCGTACCTACCATGATCGTTTTCAAGAATGGCGAGGTAAAATGGCGGCAAAGTGGTGTAATGAATGCCCGTGCATTAAAAAGCGCGATTGACCAGGTTACCCGATAATTCGGGTATCCATTGTACCTTGCGCTCAATATGCCGCTAATTCAACAATCAGACTATAAAGCTCCTTTCTTCCTGAAGAACCGTCATCTGCTGACGATCTATCCCACCCTGTTCCGTAAGATCAGGAACGCTGATTATCAGCGTGTACGCATATCAACGGCGGATGAGGACTTCCTGGACCTCGACTTCAGCTATACGGACAGCGACCGGATCGTGATCATCCTGCACGGCCTGGAAGGAAGTGCCGACCGCAAATATGTACTGGGAATGGTGCATATTTTCAACAACGGAGGATACGACACCGTGTCCCTGAATTTCCGGGGCTGCAGCGGTGAACCTAACAAGAACCTGCGTTTTTATCACAGCGGGGAAACCGGCGACCTGGCACAGGTGGTAGAGTACCTGGCAGCTACCGGGCGCTATCAGTCCATCCACATCGTTGGCTTCTCACTGGGCGGTAATGTTGCCCTTAAATACCTGGGTGAACAGGGCGCCAATGTACATCCCCTGATCCGTTCTGCCGTGACCCTGTCAGTACCCTGCGATCTGCGAACCAGCTCACAGGAGCTGGAAAAAAGGCATAACAGTATCTACATGCAGCGTTTTATCCGCGCACTGGGATATAAGCTGGAACTAAAGGCCCGGCGTTTCCCGGATATGATCCGCCTGGACAATTATCACCAGGTCAAAACCTTCAGACAGTTTGACGATCTTTACACCGCTCCCATACACGGCTTCAAAGATGCCCTGAGCTACTGGGCTGCCTGCAGCTCAAGGCCCTTTCTGAAAAAAATATGTGTGCCTGCCTTGCTGATCAATGCCCTGGATGATCCCTTTTTGTCTCCCGAATGTTTTCCTTATGAAGAAGCGGCACAAAGCCGGTACTTCTACCTGGAAACGCCCCGCTACGGCGGACATGTTGGTTTTGTAACATTCGGGCAGCAACGGTACTGGTCAGAAAAGAGGGCGTTTGCTTTTATCAATGAGCATCATTAATTACTCCTGCTCACCCGGCATATCCGTGTTTTCCTGTCCTCCCAGCAATGTATTTGTCTGATCCTGCGGCAGCTCCTGCACGTTCCGAAGTTTTCTTTCAATAGAGCGGGACCTGCGGCCTGCTTCATCTATTACATTGCTGGCCTCCTGCAGTTTTTTCTGTGTTTTTTCCAGGATGGCGCCGAAGTTGCCGAACTCTGTTTTAACGGCTCCCAGCAGCTGCCATACCTCACTGGAACGTTTCTCGATTGCCAGTGTGCGGAAACCCATCTGCAGGCTGTTCAGCAGGGCGGAGAGGGTAGTGGGGCCGGTGATGATCACCCGGCATTCCCGCTGGATGCTTTCAAACAAACCGGGCGTGCGCAGCACCTCTGCATAAAGGCTCTCAAAAGGCAGGAAAAGGATGGCAAAATCCGTTGTATTGGGCGGGTCAATGTATTTGCTGTAAATATCCGTTGCGTTCTTTTTAATGCCTTTAATGAAGCTTCTCCGGTATTCTTCCACCAGTTCAGGCAGTGCTTTATCGTAAGCGTCCATCAGCAGCTCAAAATCCTCCTTGGGAAACTTGGCATCAATGGGCAGCCACACGATCTTGTCTTTATCTTCTTTACCAGGTAGTTTCACGGCAAATTCTACCAGCGCATTGGAACCGGGTTTGGTCTTTACGTTCTTTGCATACTGGTCTGGCGTCAGCAGCTGTTCCAGCACGTTTTCCAGCTGGTATTCACCCAGCACGCCTCTTGTTTTTACGTTGGTTAGTACCCGTTTCAGGTCGCCAACCCCGCTCGCCAGTTGCTGCATATCCCCCAGGCCTTTATGTACAGCTTCCAGGCGCTCGCTTACCAGTTTGAAAGATTCTCCCAGGCGGGTTTCCAGTGTTTTCTGCAGCTTCTCGTCTACAGTAGCTCTCATTTCTTCCAGTTTCTTTTCATTACCTGCCTGCAGGTCTGTGATCTTCTTTTCAAGCGATCCCGTTAGGAAATGCAGTTTCTCTTCTACAGACCGGGTGAGCATATAAAGATTGGTGGAGAAGGTTTCACCATACAGGCGGAGCGATTCGGTAAGCGCCGCCCGGGCATGATTAGCCGCTTCACTGGCTTCGGCGCGGTTGGTAACGATCTCGTTCTTCACAGAGGCCTCCAAACGGTCAATTGCATTGGCCAGCGATTCCAGCCGGTATTGCAGTTGCGCCTGTGATGCATTGCGGGCGGCCTTGTTTGCCAGAACAAGTATGATCACTAATAAGACCAGGATAAGACCCAGTAATACATATAACATTTCCATCGTTGTAGTTATTTAATGTTCGTGCTGCAGGTGCTCCAGCAGCATTTTCATTACACGGTTGGGGTCAGCCAGCCAGTCCTTTGCATATACATGTGCTATCTTCCAGCCGAAGGACTGCAGGATAGCGGGGCGTTGATAATATTGTTCTATAAGATTGTCGTTGTTGTAATGCTGTTCATCATCCATTAATATGCCAAGATGATACTGACTGTCATCCCGACGGCGTTTAACCGCCAGCGTGCAGCGGAAGCTGCTTTGCCCTACCGCTTCATCTACTGTAAAACCGGCTTGCTGCAGCGCGCTTTTTACCTGTTGCATGGTAACGGAAAGCCGTGCTGTATTTTGCCGCATGGCGGTATTGTCAGGAGGCAGAAGACTGTCAAGTATATGGCGTGCTGCTTCCATGCGTCCGCTGCTCACCATCTCCGCATAATGCAGGAAACGTTTGAAGTAACGTGCGCCGTCGTTATGCTCATTGGTAATATGATGATGTTTGATGCTGCTGATAACGGCCATATGTTTTTTAGCCCGGCTGAAGATCACGTTCAGTCGCTTTTCTCCGCCACGGCGGTTCACCGGGCCGAAGTTCATCAGCATTTTTCCCTGGCGGTTATGACCATAGCAGATGCTGATGATGATAATATCCCTTTCATCTCCCTGCACGTTTTCAAGGTTCTTTACAAAGAGGCCGGTGTATTGTCCTTCTTCGCTGCGGTTAACCGCCATATCCAGTGCGGCTTCAAAAGCGCGGTCTTCAGCCGCCAGTGCGGCGATAGCGTCTTCAATAGCGTTCTGTTGTTCCTGGCTGAAAGCCACGATGCCGATGCTGTCTTTTACCTGGTCCAGCAGCAGCTGCTTTACCATTTGCGCAATATAGGCTGCTTCTTCCCGGTTGCTGCGTTCTTCATAGATGCTGTTGGGCAGATAATGGAAACTGATGCTGTGCTGCAACAGGCGCTGTGCGGTATGGCTGCCTTCTTCAGGCGATTGTACGATGATCTCCGGCCGGTGGTGATGTTGTACCATCCTGTCGGGGATAGTCAGCAAGCCGCCACCGTAGAAAGCATGGTTGGAATAACTGATCAGGGCTTCATAGCGGCTGCGGTAATGCCAGCTAAGCATGGTGCTGTGCAGTTTGCGGGAGCCTTGCGCCAGCAGGCTGTCTGCATCTTCGCTTAATATATCCGCTTCGCTTTCTCCTTCAAACAGGTCGAGGTCGTCAGGATCTGAAGCGCCGTTGCCGAAGAAATTGGCCGGCGGCATTTGTTTGTCATCACCTACGATGATGGCCTGCGGTGCACGGAAGAGGGCGGGGATCCCTTCTTCCAGCGGGATCTGGCTGGCTTCATCAAAGATCACAACGTCAAAAGAGTGCATATCCAGCGGTAAACTATCGCTTACGCTTAATGGACTCATGAGCCATATGGGCTTGATATCCCTTAACACCACACCGCTTTCGCCGGAGGCCATTTCCCGTATGCTGCGGAAGCGTATGGTCTTGCTCATTTCATGCTCCAGCACACGTCTTCCTTCTGCATATATTTTCTTTAACTGTTTTTGTTCTGCGGATAGTTGTCCGGCTGCGATATTGGCCAGTGCATAACGTCTCAGGAACTGTTGCCGGCGACTGGCCCTGATATAGTCACTGTTTAAAAGCAACAGCTGCTGATAGGTTTGTGCAATTTCCCTGACGGCCTGCTGCAAACCAGACTGGGTGGTGGCTGCAAAGCCCGGGTGGCTGTTAAATACCGCCTGCAGCGTTTTATGCGCCATTGCGGCTTCCGCCTGCCGGGGACTAAGCGGTAGCGCACGTAACATTTCCTGTATAGCCGGCGGTAGTATGGCAAAACGCTGCAAAGCAGGCAGCAGCTCCTTTAATAAAGGCGCCTGGCCACTGATGGCCGTCAGTTCCTCATGCACCTGCTGCAGGGATTTTTCTGCGTAGCCATGCAGCGCCTGTTGTAATTGCAGCTCCAGCTGATGCAGGATATTATTCAGTTTACTCAGCTGCATTACCAGTTCGTTAGCGGAAGGATGCTGCAGCAGGTAGGTAACGGGGCCGTCGCCCAGTTTGCGGCGCAATGCCTCAAGTCCTACGTAAATGGTAGTGATATTATCTATGCCGTATTGTTCCTGTATGGTATGCTGATGCTGCTGTACTTTTTCTTTCGCATCATATTCATCCCGCAGTTGCTGCAGTATCTCGCTGAACGCAGGAGGCAGCTGGTGAGCGGAGAAATTATAGGCCTTTTTCAGCTGTTGTTTCAAGCGCCGCCAGTCTCCGCTTAAAAACTTAAAAAAGGAGCGCTCATACCTGGCTGCGATACGCAAACCCTGCTGCACTTCCTGTTCGCTGAATTTTTGCAGCCAGTGCTTGTTAAGCGCCGAAGCCTTCTTTACACCCTTTTGCAGCTGGCGGTATTTGCGGTATACCTTTTCAAAACGGCGGGCCGCTTTCCCTGACTGATCTACCAGCTGCAGGTTACTGCTGGCGGCCAGTGGTTCCAGCACCGCAGCATTTTTTACCAGGGTAATGATGTCTGCCAGCCTGCCGGTGAACTCCGGCGGAATATTGTTCCGCACAATGATGTGCGCTATCTGATCGATGGTAGATTTTGCGTGGCTGCTGATGCTTTCCATGAGCGTAAGCGGCTGTGCATCCTGCATCAGCCCGTTGCCTAAATGGCGGAATGGATGTTGCGCAAATACAGGCGCTGCACCGGTTTGCTCCAAAGCGTCGCCCAAAGCGCGGATGGCTTCACCATAATCCAGCCATTGTTTATAGCCCGGCAGTAATGCTGCTTCCTGCGGATTAACAGCTGGGATATGCGCCTGCAGCTGTACCAGTGTTTCGATCAGCTGGCGGGTGGAAATCCCTGCTTCTTCGTGCACGGCGCGCTGCTGTTCATGATAGGCCTGTAACAGCTGCAGCTGCCGTTGCAGATGGTCCAGCGCAATTTTGCGGCGCAGGGTGATATGGGTAAGATCCATCTTGGTGCGCAGGAAGTCATCGTACACCGTTTTCAGTTCACGAACAAACGCTTTCTTGTCTGCCTGGCTATCGTGTATGTAACAGCAGAGCTCTGCCAGTTTATTCTGTTGCAGGCGGTGATATACCACATCCAGCGCCGCTCTTTTTTCACATACAAACAAAACGCTTTTGCCCCTGGCTGCAAAGTCGGCTATCAGGTTGGTGATGGTTTGACTTTTCCCGGTTCCCGGCGGTCCCTGGATGATGTAGCTTTGTGCGCTGCTGCCGTGCAGGATGGCATTGGTTTGCGCAGGATCTGCCGCGATCACGTGGTACCATTCCCGTGGCGATTGATCGGTAATGATGGGCGCCGGCGTTTTGGGCATATTATTGAAAAGGCGGCTGAACACGGGGTGTTCCATGCCTTGTGCGCTTACCTGGTTATAATCGCTGACCAGGCTCATTTTTTTATAATTGAAGTTGCCCAGTACCAGGTTGGTGCTGTCCAGCTTCCACAGCAGGGGTTGAGCGGGCAGGGGGGCTGGCTGGCTGATAGCAGCTGCATTCAACAGATGCGCCGGTATGGTGTCTTTATTGCGCAGCTTCTTCACATATTGCCGGATAGTATAGCGGGCGGTTTGCTCCAGGGCGGCTGCATCCGGCTGATGAATATGCTGCAGCTCCACGCCCTGTTCCGCTGCATCGATGCGGGCTTTCAGCGCGAGATAAAATTCTTCCATACTGGTTTTATCCAGCGCAACAGTTTCAGGCAGAAGGATGCCGAAATTGTCTTTCCAGCTATGGGCCAGTATGGGATTTACAATCGCCTCATTATCCAGTATTTCCAGCGTAAACAATTCTTCTTTAAGCGCCTTGCTGCGTTTCAGTTTAACAGGCAGCAGGAGCAGCGGACTCTGTATAGGCTGAGCGGTATCTTCTTTCAGGTTGTACCAGTGCAGGAAAGCTATTACCAGCTGCAGCTGGCTGAAGCCGTATTCTTTTTCGTCATTCTCTGCTTTTTTGCGCAGGGTGTTAAGCTGTGTTTGCAGGTAGGGATGATCGGCAAATTGCAGGTGCTTATTCAGCTGCAGAACTTTCATGCTGCCCGCCAGTTTAGCCATGGCTGCATTCCAGGTAAGGAGGCCTTCCGGCAGTTTAGCGCGTTCAGGCGGCAGTATGGGTACGCTGCCTGCGCTCAGGTTTACAAAGCGGCTGTTGGGCTTATAATAGAGCAGCCGGTTACGCCGGCTGGTATCAAAGAGCCGGTTGCGCAACCTCGAAAGGATGAACGCATTTCTGTCTGCAGGCTGTTTGGCCTGCAGCATGGCATCTTTGGATAGGTCAGACATAACAGGTACAGTGATTTTGCATGCAATTGAAGACAAAAAAAGGTTATTGGACCGGATAAAACAACATAATTTAAGTTGAACGGATTAAAAGTTTCAACATTTGAAAGTTTAAGCGTTTAAAAGTTAGATGGAGCCCAGGATAAGCAGCTACCCTCAAACCTTCAAGCCCTCAAACTTTTAAACCTTCCGATTTTCAAACTTTTTCCGTAGATTAGTGTACACACGTCATTATTAATAATTTCCAAAATTCCAGTTATGAATCAATTGAAAACCATCTCACAAGTCTTCCTTCAGCTCAAAATGTGCAATCGTTTGCAATTTTATGAGGAAGAACCGCGTTAAAGGCTAAGCAGATTAATTTATCAACCTAAAGCATCATCAAAACACGTCATTAATGCGCATTAAGGCCTTTGCATTTATTTTCTAATCATTAAACACAAACCGGAATGAAAACCAGTGTGATTCTCAACACACCGGCATGCCTGTTGGTATTGCTGGGTGTAATGGCTGTCTCCTGCACTAAAGACGCCACCCCTGATTCTTTATTAAAAGCTGATCAACCTGCAGCTAGTGATGTAGCAGCAGCTGCAGATGTTTCGATCAGCGCGATTAACAGCAACTTGTCCGTAAACTGGGACAACTACGCGCACGGTGTTACCTACACCAGCAGCAATGCCGCAACAGACTTCGGCAATATCAGTTCCTGGGTAAACAACCGCGCCATGATCTCTAACGGTAACCTGCGTATTACCCTGCTGAAAAACGCTTTATCAGGCGCCGGCGGTGTGATCGGCAACATCGATGTGTCTGATGGCAGCGCTTATGAAATGGATTATGACATCCGCTTCCACAGCCAGTTTGACTGGAGCCGTGGCGGCAAGGTAGGATTCGGTTTCTCTGTAGGTGATGGTAATACCGGCGGAGATCCCGGATGGGATGGCAACGGCGGCTCTTTACGTTTGATGTGGTACCAGACAGATGCAGGCCGTGTGTTTTTCCAGCCCTACATTTATTATAAAGATCAGCCGGGGCAGTATGGGGATACGTTTGGTAAGTCTTATCCTTCTTCCGGCAGCATTACCAGGGGCACTACCTACCACGTGCATATGTATATCAAGAGCAATACCGGCAGCAATACGGATGGTCATGTACAAATCGTGATCAATGGCACCGTAGTACTGGATAGGGCCATCCGCTGGACAACCAACGATAGCAAGCGCCTGATCAGGAATGTGACTTTCCATACTTTCCGCGGCGGCAGCCAGTCTTACTGGCAGTCTACTACAGATGGGTATATTTATTATGACAATTTAGTGGTGCATAAGATACAGTAGCGGGAGGGAGGGGCTACTTTCCTCGCCAGTTCTGCAAATGGTAAACGGGTCTTCATCAATCGTCATTGCGAGGCCCTGCAGCGCCCTGGCGGGAAGCGGGGCCGAAGCAATCTTTTAAATCATGAATAGGTTTCGTTTATTACTTTGTGTTTGCCGTTTAAAGGATTGCTTCGTCGCGCTCCACACTGAGCCCTGCGCGGCTCCTCGCTATGACGGGGATGAAGGACTGTTTGTTGTTGACGGGGGATGAAGACCTTTTTGTCATTAACATTTGCTAAAAGACGTTTACGCCAACGCCTCAAACAACACCTCCGCCGGATGGAGCGCTGTTCTTTTTGTGCCATCCCATATCTGGTGACGGCAACTGGTGCCTGGCGCTGCGATGATCACTTCTTCGTGCTGCGCCCTTACGGCAGGAAAGAGCACCAGTTCCCCGATCTTCATGGAGGTAGCATAATGTTCCTTATCAAAACCAAAGGAACCGGCCATGCCGCAGCATCCGGAAGGGATCACGGTTGCCTCGTAGTTAGCGGGCCAGGATAATACTTTACTGGTAAAGCTGACGGATGATAGGGCTTTCTGGTGGCAATGGCCATGGATCAATACTTTCTTTTTATCCGCTTTGAAGGACGCTTTTTGGATGTTGCCTTTGTCTATCTCGGCAGCCATAAACTCTTCAAAGAGCAGGACTTGCTGAGCGAGCGCCGTTGCTTTTGCTTTCAGCGCTTCCGGAACAAGATCTGCGTATTCATCCCGGAAAGTAAGAATGGCGGAAGGTTCCAGGCCAATGAGGGGATAAGGGCCATCTGCAATAAAAGCCAGTAATTCGATGTTTTTCTTTGCGATCTGTTTGGCGCGTTTCACCAGGCCTTTTGACAAATGGGTGCGTCCGCTTTCTATATGTTCAGGGATGATCACTTCATATCCTAGTGCGGTCAGCAGGCGGATACAGCGGACGCCGATAGTTACATCATTATAGTTGGTGAACTCATCGCAGAAGAGATATACTTTGCTGAAGAACTGTTTACCTTCCTGTTCACGTTTGAATTTCGTGTACCAGCTTTTCAGCGTATAGGGGTGCATGGCAGGTACATCACGCTGGGGCGCCATATGCATCATGCCCTTCATCATCCCGGAAAGGAATTTATTCGAGAACACGAAATTGTACAAGCCCGGCGCGATGGCGGCCAGTTTACTCAGCTTCGGGAATTCTGCTATCAGGCGGGCGTTCACAGGAACACCGTGTATATCATAATACTGCTGCAGGAATTCCGCTTTCAGCTTGGATACATCCACACTGGAAGGACATTCTGTTTTGCAGCCCTTGCACGACAGGCAAAGGTCCATTGCGTGATGGATCTCTTCATGATCAAATGCCTGCGGGGTATTGTCCTGCGCCAGGAATTGACGCAGCACATTGGCCCTGGCCCTGGTGGTATCTTTTTCAAAACGGGTAGCCATATAGCTGGGGCACATGGTACCGCCTGCAAAATGTGTTTTGCGGCAGTCGCCTGAGCCGGAGCACTTTTCTGCCAGCTGCAGTATGTCGCCTTCCCTGCTGAAATCAAAATGTGTTTTGATCCCTGGTCCTTTTGCAGCTTCCTTGAAGCGGAAGAAGGCATCCATCGGCGGCGTATCAACGATCTTACCGGGATTGAACAGGTTGGCGGGATCATAGATCTGCTTTACCTGTTTACAAAGCTCATAACATTTTTCGCCCAGCATAAAGGGGATGAACTCTCCGCGCAGGCGTCCGTCTCCATGTTCTCCGCTTAATGAACCTTTATATTTTTTAACCAGCGCGGTGGTCTTTGCCAGTAGTGCGCGGAAGGCGATCCTGCCTTCAGGACTTTTCAGGTTAATGATAGGCTCTACGTGTATCTCTCCGGCTCCCGCATGTGCATAATAGGAAGCCTGCAGCTGCATATCTTTTAGCACACCTTGCAGCTCTTCGATATAATCAGGCAGGTTTTCAGGCGCTACTGCACAGTCTTCGATCAGGTTCACCGGCTGCGCATCTCCCTTGATATTACGCAACAGACCGAGTCCGGCTTTTCGCAGGTTCCATGCCTTGTTGATGTCTGCCCCACGCAGTACCGGGTAGGCATAACCAAGTCCGGCGGCTTGAATTTCATTGATAAAGGCAGTGGTTTGGGCCTGCAGTATTTCTTCTGAAGGACACATAAATTCCACCATCAATATAGCAGCAGGATCTCCTGCAACAAAGAAGCGGTTCAATGAATGTTCGGGATGCGCTTTCGTGAAATTCATGATCACATCATCCACCAGCTCTGCTGCCGTTACCGGGTGTTTCACCGCCACCAGGTTCACCAGCAGGGATTCTTTAAGCGTGCTGCAATGCACGCACACCAGCGCGTTATGTGCAGGCGGCAGCTCCATCAGCTTCAGCTTAGCTTCGGTAATGAAGGCAAGCGTACCTTCAGAGCCGGCTATCAGGCGCGACATATTGAAGGGCGCTGTACCGCCGTAAGGCTGCGTATCCAGCAGCGCATCCAGTGCATAGCCCGTGTTCCTTCGCTTTACGGAAGGCGCCGGATAGCCCTCTTTGATAGCCTGTTGATTTTCTTTATCGGATAATATGGTGTGGATGGAGCGGTAGATCTTACCTTCCAGGTTATCCTGCCCCAGCTTGGTATTCAGGGCTGCTTCATCCAGTGCGGCGAATGTCACTTCCTCACCGTTACTTAACACAGCGTTTACAGAAAGCAGGTTATCGCGCGTAGCGCCCCACACTATAGAGTGTAGTCCGCAGGAGTTATTACCGATCATGCCGCCTATCATGGCGCGGTTGGAAGTAGAGGTTTCGGGGCCAAAGAAAAGCTTGTAAGGTAATAGCCATTCATTCAGCACATCCCTTTCTACACCGGGTTGTACCCGCACCCATTTTTCTTCCGTATTAACTTCCAGCATCTTATTCAGGTAGCGGGAAGTATCAACTACCAGGCCCGTGCCCACTACCTGCCCGGCGAGTGAAGTACCCGCCGTGCGGGGGATCAGCGGCACCTGGTGCGCCTGGCTCATTTTTATCAGCAGGCTGATATCTTCTTTGTTTTTCGGGAGCGCTACTGCCAGCGGATGTTCCTGGTATACGGATGCATCGGTGGCATAAGCCATGAGCACTGTTTTGCTTAGCGGATCATCGCCAAAATAAAAATCGCCAGCCAGTTGTTGCTTTATTTCGCTGAAGATCTGATGTAATTGTGCCTTGTCCATAACCATATGTTTTGCCTGTTAGCGGGAGCTGATCGCTGAAAGCGCTTTCTTGACAGCACCATGTTGTAACAGCAGTGTCTTTGCCAGGATACCCGGGCTTCCGCCGGTACCCGCGCCCGGGTAAAAGAGGTGGCCGGCGGCCGGCATTTTATCTGCGGCAGCGCTTACCAATGATGCAGTTGCAGGGGTGGCATTGTGTACCGCAGCGGGAACGCCTGTGTTTTCCTCATTGATGTTGGTCAGCAGTTCCTGCACGCTCATCTTTTCCAGGTGGCGATGGCGGGAGGCCTGCTCCGTTGTATTAATAAACTCTTTATGCGGGGAAAGGTTCATGATCTAATGTGTTGACGCTGTTTTCCTGCCCGGTATCAGGCACAATCCCAGGAAGGTAAGCAGGCCGTTGATGAACAGCAGTTCCAGCCCGATACCAAAGTTACCGAAGATATACTGCTGGTAGTGATCGATAATGAAACATATGATCGGCGATACCACAACTACCACCGGTACCAGTTTATCGTTCACGGATCTTTTAGTAAGAATACCGAAGGCAAAAAGTCCCAGTAAAGGTCCGTAGGTATAACCCGCTATCTTCAGGATGAGGCCGATCATGCTTGGGTTGTCCATCCATTTAAAGCCCATTACAAACAACAGGAAGATGGCTGCAACAGCAAGGTGAACGATCTGGCGGATGCGTTTTTTCTTTTTATCGTCCAGGTTTTCGTTCCGTTGTATACCCAGTATGTCAATACAAAAAGAGGAGGTGAGTGCAGTGATAGCGCCGTCTGCACTGGGGAAGAGGGCGGAGATCAGTGCAATGATAAAGATGATGGAGACGATGCCCGGCATGTATTGCAATGCGATGGTAGGGAACAGTTCGTCGCCTTTGGCGCTGATGCCTTTGGCATCTGCAAACAGGTAGAGCAGTCCGCCGAGGAAGAGGAACAACAGCACTACGAGCATGAAGATGAAGGCGAAGGTCATCATATTCTTCTGGGAGTCTTTCAGCGTTTTAACGCTGATGTTCTTCTGCATCATTTCCTGGTCCATACCCGTCATGGTAATGGAGATGAACGCACCTGCCACAATCTGTTTCAGGAAGTAATCCTTACCTGCAGGATCGGTCACAAAGATCTTTGAGTAACCTTTTTCTGCCAGTACCTGTGCGCTTTGCAGCAGGTTAAGGTCCAGCTGGTTCAGGATATAGAACACGCATACGATCAGGCCGATGAGCATACAGGCAGTTTGCAGGGTATCTGTCCACACGATGGTCTTAACGCCGCCTTCAAAGGTATACAGTAATATCATCAGCAGGATGATGAGGGAGCCCAGCCAGAAAGGCATATTGAAATTCTGCAGGATGGTATGATGCAATATATTCACCACCAGGTATAATCTTGCGGTGGCGCCCAATGTGCGTGATAGGATAAAGAAGGATGCGCCTGCTTTGTAGGAATGTACACCCAGCCGGTCTTTCAGGTAATTGTAGATGGAGGTAAGATTCATTTTGTAGTAAATAGGCAGCAATACATAAGCTACCACGGCATACCCGATGAAGTTACCGATGATCACCTGGAAGTAGGAATAGGCGCTGAACCCAACGGTACCGGGTACACTTACAAAAGTAACGCCGCTGAGGGAAGTACCGATCATCCCGAAGGCTACCAGCATCCAGTTAGAGCCGCGATTGCCAATGAAGAAGGATTCATTGGTGGCGTTACGGGAAGTGAACCAGGCCACAACCAGCAGCAGAACAAAGTATGTGATAACAAGCGAAAATAATAAGACTGGTGACATGCGCTATTGATGTGTTGTTTAGACTTATAAAATCCTGAGGCCGGTTTCCCGGTATGGTTTAAGGGCTGGATCGCCCGGGTTCAGTTCAGTGATCAGTGTATTGATACCCGACAGGTCGCACACCTTGATGCGTTGTACGGTATTCAGTTTTTCCGTGATGGCCAGTGATACTGTGTGGGCAGATGCTTCGATCATGGCTTTCTTCACTTCTGTTACCTCCCAATCATTATCTGTAATGCCTTTTTTAACGTCAATGGCATTGGTGCCGAGGAAGCAGAGGTCTGCCTTGATACCGTTCAGGCGGGAGATGACGCTGCCGCCAACCGCGATCCGGGAATTTTTAGAGATCCTGTCGCCCAGGAATACCAGGTCAATATTAGGATGATGACTGTATTCGTATGCTGCGGGCAGGCTTACGGTGATGAAGGTAGCGCGCAGCTCGGGCGGCAGTGATTTGGCAAGTTCGATAATGGTGGTACCGCCGGTGGTAAGCACAAACATGCCGTCTTTGATCAGGCGGCAGGCTTTGGTGGCGATGAGCTTTTTACTGTCCAGTGCGTACACATTTTCTGATGCTACGGACAGGTGGAATGATTTGGACAGTGCGCCGCCGTGTACTTTGATCAGCTTATCCTGTTCCGCCATCTGGTTGAGATCCCTGCGGATGGTATCTTCAGAAACGCCCATTTGCTGGCTCAGATCTACTGACAGCACTTTGTTGTGCAGGTTTACCTGGCGCAGGATAAATGACTGGCGTTCCTTCTTTAGCATGCCCGGAGCGGATTTGATTCCGACTAAAATAATGTAATATTTTAATAAACATGCAGGAAAACGCAGTTTTTTGATCTTAATCCAGAAAATAGCTGCAAAAAATGCAGGGATGCTAATCTAAACATGCAGTTTGGGGAGCCAGGCTAAGATAGACCAATCTGTCTGTTAAGTGATAATTTTTTACCTTTGCGGGATGAAACAGAAAGCAAATGATCCTAAGCAGCGGATACTGGAAACCGCTACGGAGCTGTTTTACAGGCAGGGGTATCATGCTACGGGAATAAACCAGGTGATACAGGAAGCGGAGGTGGCGAGGGCTAGTCTTTATCAGCATTATACCTCGAAAGAGGCTTTGCTGGCGGCTTTTCTGCAACACCGGCATGATTACTGGTTTGCGAAGCTGAAAGAAGCAACGGCGCATACCAACCAGCCTAAGAAGAAGATCCTGGCATCGTTTGATTTTCTGCAGATGATGAATGAGCAGGAGGATTACCGGGGTTGTGCTTTTCTGAATATACTGTCTGAAGTGACCGATAAGGATGCGGAGGCGCTTGCTATCATCCAGGATCATAAAAAGGAACTACGTACTTATTTATCTAATATCCTGGCTGGGGAGCCGCAGCAGCTGAAGGACCAGGTGTATTTACTGTTTGAATCTGCGATGGTGGAGAGCCAGTTGTTCAGGAACAAGTGGCCGGTGGTGGAGGCAAAGAAGATAGTGAGCGGCTTGCTGCGCTGATGGGCGGGCTAAGGGGCTGTGTTTGCCAGGTGGGGGAAAATTCCAGTTAGCTTACGCCGTCGTTCTGTTGTCTTACACTGTAGTTCTGTAAAGTGGCGGCTCCGTTCTGTTATCTTACAACGCCGTTCTGTCAGCTGGCGCGTTCGTTCTGTTGTCTTACACTGCCGTTCTGTAAAGTGGCGGCTCCGTTCTGTTATCTTACAACGCCGTTCTGTCAGCTGGCGCGTTTGTTCTGCTGTCTTACACTGCCGTTCTGTAAAGTGGCGACACTGTTCTGTTATCTTACAACTCCGTTCTGCTATCTTCAACTCCGTTCTGCTATCTTCAACACTGTTTAGTTATCTTACAATGCCGTTCTGCCGGCCGGAAGCCAGGGCGGTTTGCATTCCCTGAAGAGCTTCTAAAATAAACAGACCGATCTGTCTGTTTTTAACTAATAAGATATTATCTTTGCATTGAGCTATTGATTGAAACAATTAATTAGTATAGTCTTTAGCAGACAGATTGGTCTGTACAACTTATTATATTTCATTCACTATTAAATTGAAGTTATATGGAACAGCGGCATCCATTACCGCCATTTACATTGGAAACAGCTTTGCAGAAAGTGCAAATGGCGGAAGACGCCTGGAATACACGGGATCCGCAAAAGGTAGCGATGGCTTATACTGTTGACACGGAGTGGCGCAACCGGGATCAATTTGTGAACGGACGGCAGGAGGTGATAGCTTTTCTGACAAAGAAATGGGAACGCGAGCTGGATTATAAGCTGAAGAAGGAGTTGTGGGCATATACGGATAACCGTATCAGCGTTCGGTTTGAGTATGAATGGCACGATGAGGAGGGGAACTGGTTCAGGTCTTATGGGAATGAGCAGTGGGAGTTTGACGCGAATGGGCTGATGCAAAGAAGGTTTGCATCGATTAATGATCTGAGGATAGAGGAGGGGGATAGGAAGTTTGTGTAGTGGCAGTTTATGGGGGAGGCCAAAGTATTGAAGGAATTGGGCAAGCGGCTTCAGGGACTCCGTAAGAAGAAGGAATCAAGTGTTAGAAAGTTCTCTTATTTAGCAGATCTTTCAGTAAGCTATGTACAAAGGCTTGAAGCGGGGGATTCAAATCGGTCTTATACTACCTTGATAAAACTTGCTGAAGCGTTGGAAGTAGGACTGGGAGATTGTAAATCTATTAATCTGAATGCTCTTCATTACCTCTGACATCTTCCTCTCAATCAAATCGAAGCCACCGGTTTCCCCTCCATTCCCCTTTGCACAAGATACCCAACAAGTGGAGCAAAAGGCTCAATATTCCCTTCTACACTAGCCCTTTCAAGTGCCGCCATATATTCATCCCTTTGCTCAACCGGAATAACTGTCCAGGGATAGCCACCTGATGCCAGCATCACGTTCAATGAAAATATTATTAAAAGCGCTGATATTATTCTGCTCATTTTATACACAGTGGAATCTACCGCCCGGAATGAATGAGCTAAAATGAGCTTTATTTTGACTTAAAGTGAGCTTAAACTGGTTTGCAGCTCAATTAACCCCCAATTCAAGCTTAAAAAACGGCATTTTTGAGCTCTACCCGGCAACATGGTGAGCTTTAAATCACTAGCTTCGCTAAACACCCAAATCTCTTTTCTTATGCCCGATTTCATGACCGCCGCCATCCGGGAAGCATTAACCGGCCTTAAAGAGGGTGGCATCCCCATAGGTGCCGTACTGGTGCACAACGGAAACATCATCGGACGCGGACATAACCGGCGTGTCCAGCAAAACAGCGTTGTCCTCCACGCAGAAATGGACGCACTCGAAAATGCAGGCAGACTTACAGCTGCAACGTATAAAGATTGTACAATGTACACCACATTATCTCCCTGTCCCATGTGTACGGGTGCTATATTGCTGTATGGCATTCCCCGGGTGGTGATCGGTGAAAACCAGACATTCATGGGCGCCGAAGGTCTGCTGAAGGCTCACAATGTTGAGGTCACTGTTCAAAACAGCAGGGAATGTATTGAGATGATGCAACAGTTCATTCAAAGCCGTCCGGAACTTTGGAACGAGGATATTGGTAAGTAATAAATAATATTTTTTCCATCCCTTAAAATATTCCCCCGCCTCAGCCGTCAACATACCTGTATGAAGAAATTTATCAGGATCATCATCAAATGCCTGACAATAACACTCGTCATACTTGTGTTATTCACAATCACTGTATTAATATATATGAGACATCCGTTATTCGGGGAAAAGCCTTCAGGAAAGAGATTGGAATTGATCAAACAATCACCTCATTATAAAGATGGGCAGTTCCGGAACCTTCATCATACACCGTCACTTTCAGAAGGACATAGTATGACCGGCGTGCTTTATGATTTTATATTTAAAAAACGCCTGCGGGCCCGCCCGGTAGATTCGTTGCCTTCCGTAAAGACTAATCTGTTGACACTTGCACCGCAGCAGGATATACTGGTATGGTTTGGCCACTCATCTTATTTTATACAGGCAGGAGGGAAGCGTTTCCTGGTTGATCCGGTGTTTTCAGGCAGCGCATCACCATTACCCGGGGGGACAAAGGCCTTTAAAGGCGCTGATATTTATACTGTTGAGGATTTTCCGCCAATAGATTACCTGTTTATTTCGCATGATCACTACGATCACCTGGATTATAAAACGATGTCGGCGTTAAAAGGAAAAGTAGGTAAAGTGATCTGCGGACTAGGGGTAGGTGGGCACCTGGAAAGATGGGGCTATACACCAGCCCAGATCATAGAAACTGATTGGTGGCAGGATGTGGACCTGGGAGATGGCTTCCTTGTACACACAGCCCCTACCCGGCATTTCTCCGGCAGAACCTTTGTACGTAATAATACACTCTGGCAGTCGTATATATTACAAACGCCAGCTATGAAGATCTATATAGGAGGAGATAGCGGCTATGACACGCACTTCGCTGAGATAGGAAATAAGTTCGGCCCGATAGATTTTGCCATCCTGGAAAATGGCCAGTACGACCTTGCATGGAAGTACATCCACATGCAGCCGGAAGAAGTGCTGCAGGCTGCTAAAGACCTCCAGGCAAAAAGATTGTTACCGGTGCACTCCTCCAAGTTTACACTGGGCAATCATCCCTGGGATGAACCCCTGGAAAGGATAAACGCCATTGCAGACATTCCGCTGGCTACTCCAATGATAGGCCAGCTGGTAGATCTGCAGGATGATCAACAGGTGTTTGAAGCATGGTGGAAGGGAGTACAGTAAACATTTTAGTTATGCAATACATCCAGGTAGATCATTGTCAAAGCAATGGTATCATACAGCGCATGTGAAATCATAGGATACCATAGGTTGCCATCATATCGTTTAAGCAGGTACGTCCAGTACAAAGCGCCGAGCGTAGCCGGAACGACACCAAATACGCCTTGTTGCCAGTGATATAAGCCAAATAGCACGCTTGTCAATAATCCCGCCAGCCAGAATGATGATGCAGACCTTACAAACCATCCCTGTGTAGTTCTCAGAATAAATCCTCTGAAAATAATTTCCTCATAGCATCCACCTACGATCCAGGCCGCAACGATGATAATCAGCAGGTTTGTAAAATTATGTTTGATAAAGTCATATTCCGTGTATGCCTGGATGTAGTCTTTGAAGAAATAATTAATGAATGGAAAGTAGATCAATTTTATGAAGGCCATCCAGATGATGGCTGAGAGTAAGCCTGCAATAAAAGTATGAACAGACAGCGCTTTCCATTTAAAGCCGAGATCAGCCAGTGATTTATTTCTCTTTTTCAGGTAGATCATCAACACAGCAAAGCATACAATCGCATAAGAGAAAAAAGGCAGCGGAACAAAATGAGGAAATAAAACAAAAAATGCAATCAAAAGAATAGCTGTCAGGGTCTTCTGGTACCTGGGTTTATCCATACTGTTTCACGGTTGTAGTCTACAATTTAACCATCAAAGGTTAGAAATACAAGGGCAGTCATCCCGGCCATAGCATGCCCTATGACCTGGGGCTTAATGCCCACCGTTTAAAATACCAAACCGTTTATGCTGTAAATCCAGCAACAATACCGACTGCAGGAACAACTTATTCCCCGTCATCCCTCCGATGCCCATTTTCATCATCCCGTTTACCTGGGCATCGCTGGCGCCTTCAATATAACTTGCCCTGTTCAGGGGTATTTTAACAGCGGCGATCTCTATGCTGTCTGCAGATATATAGCTGGTGGCAGTCAGCACCTTGCCCCAGGAGGTTACGGGATAGCTCACTGGTTGTGACCCGGGAACAGCTAACATATTGGCCGTCTCCTTATTTGTCAGCAATTCAAAGGCACTGGAGCCGGAATCGAAGAATAGCAATGTTTTCTTCCCTCTTATGAAAGCGGGTAGCAGAATACTCCGGTTAGTGTATATAAAATCACTAAGCGTCAGGCCTGGCCGTTCAGCAATGCTGTAGCCGGCAGTGATGGTTTTCCCGGGATAATCGATCACGAATGTATGCGTCCCGATAAAATCTGCGCCCAGGGTGCCGATGATCTCAACGGCATTTTTCTCCCAGTTTATCCGGCCGGTTCCCAATTGTTTGAGAGCCATCCTGCGGGCTTGTATCCGGGTCTTCCCGGCTGTGAAACTAAACGGCTGTTGTATAAGCGCGGAATCTGACAGCTGCATCCCTAACGGATGACGGCTGTTAATGGCTGCCAGCTTATTACTGTAAAACACGGAATACGGGGCGCCCAAATCAAATTGCATATAGAACTGTTTAGGACAACCCTCCAGTTTTACAGGAACCAGCATAGCGGCATGCTGCTCCCATTGACCATTAATACTGTCTCCTTTCCATATAAAGGGAACTTCAAATGCTTCTCCGGGCAGGATCAGCTGGCTGGTAGTTGTATCCTGCGCCAGGGAACACCAGCTTTGGAACAGGAGCACCGGAAGGATAAAGATGGATCTTACTTTGAATAATGACGGCATCGCTTTTTTTAAAATGTGCTGTAAAGCTATACCGCAGAACGGGTTTAATATGCCGTCATTCTTACGACATTTCTACGACAATAAATGAAAATCAATCAGTTAAATTCCTTCCTGATCAGCAGGGCATTGACCAGGATAAGGGCGGCATTCAGGAAGTACATGATAAACACCGGCCATAAATAATGTGCGAAGTACTGCGGTTGATGAAAAATGGATACCTGGAAAAAATTATATGCAAACGTTAACAGCAGCAGCAAGTGCAGGGTAATCACCCAGTACACCTGCTGGCGAACAATCTTTCTGCCCCGCTGCATAGCATGTTCATCCAGCTGGCTGCGTTTTTTCAGCAGATAGTAGGGAACCAGGAAATGCCCCCAGGGTATTATAATACAGGCAAAACAGGAGAGGTTGAATAACAGCAGAAAATGCCGGGCATCCGGAGCGGGATGATCCGGCGTCGGGGTCTCTTTTACGGTCAGTTGCTCATAAGATTGTTCCAGGGCGCCTGCCAGCGCCTTCAGGGTAAAGCTCCGCGGAACACTTTCGCCGCTTTCAATCCTTTGAACGGTTCGGATGGAAAGTCCGGACCGCTCCGCCAGCTCTTCCTGTGTGAGGCCCTTTTGTTGTCTTGCTGATATGATCCGTTGGGAGAGTTCCATTGTGCCAGTGTTGGCACTAATATAGGTAAATGTTTGTATTGCAACCAGCCCGAACGCCGGAAGTAATAGTAAACCACCACACAGATGGTAAGGGTAGATACCACCACCAGCGGGTAACCCCAGTGCCATTCCAGCTCCGGCATAAATTTAAAGTTCATGCCATAGAAGCCGGCCACCATGGCGTTTCTCCAGATTCAATGGAACGTTCCCTGTTTATTTGAGCGGTGCGCATCACTATAAACAGGGAATCGCCATACAGCGCTATCTTGGGTCGCTGGTGTGCCTTGTGGGCATCTTCCACCGCCAGGTCATGCAGGCAGAACTCCTTTTGTACCCGTTCAAGTAATGCTTCTGAAGGTTCATAGAGCCCTATCCACACAAACTGGCTGGTATCCTGTATATTTCGTGACAAACGGGAAAAAACAGCCGGTGCGCCGTTAAACCGGTATTGTTTTCGTTGAAATACCTACGCGGTTCAGGAAATTAATATAACAGGCACATACAATAATATCTGCTATTTCCCTGGTGTTGAAATGTGCCTTCAGCTTTTCATATGCTGCATCTTCCACACCATGCACGGAAATATGCGTGATCTCATCGGCCACCTGCAACGCAGCTTTCTCACTGTCGCTGAAAAGCGGGCTTTCATGCCAGGCGGCAAGGGCAAAGATCCTGTTAGGTGTTTCACCACGTTGCAGGGCGTCCTGTGTGTGGTATGCGATACAATAGACACATTTATTAACCTGTGAAGTGCGGATCTTGATCAGTTCCAGCAGGCTGCGGGGTACGGTAGAAGCTGCCAGGCGTTTATCTATTCCCCCTATCATATCCCAGTACAAGGGTTCTTCTTTCCAGACGTCCAGGCGATGTTTAATTGACTTGACCATGATTATATGATTTTATTTACGCTGCAAGTTGCATCGAAATAGGGTCCTGTCGCTTAAACTGGTTTAAGAAAGATATTTCCTCCGTATTTCGCTCAGGTATTCGGGGGTAAAGCCGAGAAAAGAGGCCAGCAGGTATTGGGGAACGCGTTGGATAAAGCCGGGAAAATGCTGGTGAAAATGACGATACAATTCTTCCTTCGGAAGCTCGTACAGCAGCTTCATTCTAACCTGGGAGGCAGCATAGGCTTTCTGGAATACCAGGTGGAAATATGCATGCATTTCAGGCACTTCGTTCAGCAGCGCCCGCTGACTGTCTGCAGAGATACATAGTACTTCTGTATTTTCTACTGCGCGGATGGAAAACTGCGCCGGTGCGCCGTTGGGGAAGGCCATGAAATCTGAAATCCACCAGTTCTCGAGGGCAAAGTCGATGGTTTGCTCCACCCCGTTCTGCTTCAGGTAGCAAATGTGTACACAGCCTTTAAGGATGAAGAATTTCTCATAGCAGCGCTGGCCTTCGTCCAGTAAGGAGGCCTTCTTTTTATAAACCCGGTGTTCAAAGAAGGGGGCGATGATGCCTGATCTTTCAGGGGGCAGCTGGCAAAACTTTCCGATATGGGCCATCAGCGGTGCTATCACTGGTATTTTGTTTGGTAGTAATGGCGAAATTAGTGCTTTATTAGTTCTTCTGTTGAGCTGTTCATGTTATCTTACAGGCTCATTAAACTTCCACGTCCTATGAACAGATTAACCCGTTTTGTATTGTTCACTGTCCGGTTCTGCGGCAGTGCTTTTCTTTTACATGCCCAGGTGGCCCCGCCCGCACAATCTGTAACCGGTAAAGTGATCTGCGGTTACCAGGGCTGGTTTAACTGCTATGGTGATGGCTCGCCGGTGGCCCGCTGGCGGCATTGGTCCTCCGGGCCTTATAACTCACCTGCTGGCAGTCCTGCACCGGGGGCTGTTACTTTTGAAGCCTACCCGGATATTACGGAGTATCCTTCCGGGGTCATGTTCCCAACCAACCTGGGGAACCTCAATGACGGCCGGCAGGCCCGTTTGTTCTCTTCCTATCCGGCTGCCACGGTCGACCTGCATTTTAAATGGATGCAGCAGTGGGGGATAGATGGCGTGGCCCTTCAGCGCTTTTTAGGAGAGACGCGCGATGGTGTGTTTAAAGACAGCCGCGACAGCATCACGGTACGCCTGCACCGCGCTGCCGAGAAGTACCAGCGCATCTTCTACATCATGTATGACATGGCGGCAGACGACACTACCTTTTTTAAGAACGACTGGCTGCACATCGAAAACGACCTGAGGGTGGTAAACAGCCCTTACTACGCCCACCAGGATGGCAAGCCCGTGATCTGTATCTGGGGCTTCGGGTTTAACCACCGCCTGAACGCACCCGCCGCCAGCCTGGCTATCATCAACTGGTTAAAGGCAAAAGGCTATTACGTGATCGGTGGGGTGCCTACGTACTGGCGTACGGAAACCAATGATTCTTATAGCGGTTACAGCCAGGTGTACAATGCTTTTGACATGCTCTCGCCCTGGTCTGTTGGCCGCTTTGTCAACAATGCGGAAGCAGATGATTTTAAAAACAACCAGCTGCAGCCCGATCTTGCCTATTGTAATGCCAATGGCATCGATTATCAGCCGGTGATCTTCTCCGGTTTTTCCTGGAGTAACTGGAATGGCGGTAACCGTAACCAAATACCCCGCAACAAGGGCGCGTTTTACTGGCGGCAGCTGTATAATATCAAAAGCCTGGGCATGAATACGGCTTATGTGGCCATGTTTGATGAGTATGATGAAGCTACCAATATCATGAAAATGGCGGACAGCTATTTTGCAGTGCCCAACAACCAGTACTTCCTGACCAGCAGTGCAGATGGGACATACCTTTCCGGCGACTTTTACCTGCGGCTTACCGGTCAGGCGGCCAAAGTACTGAAGGGCGATGCGCCGCTTACCGCCAATGTCACTATTCCGTATTCAACAGCGCCACTCTGGTTCCGTACCAGTGTGGAAACAGATTATGATGCCGTACCTACCTGGACCAACAGCGCTGACCCCAGTTCCATACCGCGGAATGTAAGCAATCCTCTCTGCGGGGTAGTAAGCGGGGAAACCGCTCACCTGGGCAATGCCTCCATTCGTATATCCGGTACAGATAATGCCGCTACGGGTGGCTCTTACTATTACTTCCGGGTGTTTGATGTGGACATCCCCGTGAATGCCGACACCAGGCTAAGCTTCCGGACATTCCCTACCAACAGCCTTTCCCGTTATGCCACGGTAGATCTGCTCATGACAGACGGCAGTACCCTGCGGGATATAGGAGCAGTAGACCAGAACGGTACTTCCATGCATCCCGGCGCAGGTCATGGTACCGTCAATACCTGGCAAAGAATCGTCTGCAATATCGGCCACTGGCTGAACGGAAAAACCATAGACCGGATCATGATCGCTTACGACCATGGCGCTGAAACCGGTAATTTCAAAACGTATTTTGATGACATCATCATCAGTGATACAGCATCCTCCTTACGCACAATGGATAAAATAAACGACACGCTGATACATGGGCAGGCAGACGCGAAATACCAGCTGTCAAAACAGGTAAAGGTATTTCCCCAGCCTGCCACCAATACCGCCACTATCCAGTTTGGCGATGCTTTGCGGGGAACAGGATATTTAACGGTCCTCACCGCGGGCGGTGAAGCGGTTGCCCATCAGCTGATCAATATGGACGCTGGCCGGGTTAATATCTCTGTCAACCATCTGCCCGGTGGTTTATACCTGTTGCGCATCAATACAGGAAAGGAAACCCTTACGCAGAAGCTGCTGATCGTAGGTGAGTGATCATTTACTGTCTGTTATATACCGGAAGCCTGCTCAATGGAGCAGGCTTCGCACTTTGCATAAGTGCCTAAAAAACATATCTTTGGATAAAACAGCTTGCTATGGGTAAAGTACATTATGACACCGTCACCAATGCTATTGATGCATTGCGGAAAGAAGGATTTACAGTGGACTTTAACATTGTTGGTGATCACCTGGCGCACGGGGATGAGAAAATACACCTCGATGATTTTTCAATTGTGGATGTATACCGGTATGAAGGTAATTCCGACCCGGCAGATGAGGCAGCGGTATATGCCATTGCATCAAAGACCGGCGTGAAAGGCGTGCTGGTAACGGGGTACGGAAGTGCATCGGATGAAGTGTCGGAGGCGATGCTGGAGAAGTTGAAGGTGAGGTGAATTGCTCCCCCCAATTTCCTACCTTTACCCCACAGAGAATAACCCGTCATGAAAAGTTCCATATTTGACGTCTCCGGCAACCGGGCGTATGCTTTGCCCATCGATGCCGAGATTTCCTTCCAGCCAGTGATAGACCGCATCAGGAAAATGGCTGGCGCCGATAAGACCATTAAAAGTGTATATCATAAGGACGTACTGCAGCGATTCGAAGAGCGGGGCGTTTACGATCAGGATATCCCGCTTGATAAGATCCATGAATACGAACCTTTACTGGAGCTTTTATACGCCTGTTTCACACCTGCGCTGTACCCGGAGAAGCAGCTGGCCTGGGGCCTCAGCTTTCCTTTCCGGAAACCGATCATCTTTTACGGTACCGATTTGATGTATGAACTGCTGGGAAGGCGTAAAGGCGGACAGGAAAACTATGTATCGGAAAAAAGCCCGGAAGACTATCACCGCGAAAGGCTGCAGCTGGTCTACTCCTTTATCCTGAAAAGGCTGTATAATTTTGAAGTGCCGGTGAAAACAGGCATTGTGCATGCGGGCGTCAACTCGGAAACCGGTTTGCTGGAATACTACAGCGTAGACATCAATACAGATTGCATAGATGTAACGGTGAACGGGGAGCTGCCTGAACTGGATTGCAGTGCGCTTTATACCCACCTCAGTGCAGGCGCCAGCTATGAGATCCTGGAATCCATGCTGCCCCTGAACCTCTTCCGCTTCCGGGGAATAGCCATGCTCAAGGTGGTGGATGTTACCCCGCAGATGGCGGTGAAGAACATCCTGCAGGTACGCCTCAGCCGCAGCAGCGATGACGACGGGGAAAGCCAGAAAAGTGTGATCCGTTCACTCAAAACGCTGGTGAGGAGCAATAAAATAGAATTCGACCTTTTTCCCTTTGTAAGAGTGAACAATGAACCGGTGTACGGCTTCGCCAAAGGAGGCACCGGGGTGCTGTTTGCCGTATGGGGAGAAAATACCCTCACGCCAAAGGAGTTCAGCGAAGAAGCGAAGTACTATGCAGCACACCCGGAATTCTTTTTCTCACAGGATATTTTCAAAGCACCGGAGAAAGAATATGACAACGACCCTTACCTTAAACAGTTCCAGGACCTCGGCGTAAGATCACTTGCCCTGATGCCGGTAATGCAGAACAATGTGCTGGTAGGCGTGCTGGGTGTGCATACCTGGGGCGACGATACCTTTGACGAAAAAACGCTGGCCCTGCTGGAACCCGCGATGGGCCCTATTGCGCAGCTGCTCCAGGTGTATATCGATGAATTCAACCTGGAGATAGACAACATCGTAAAAGAAAAATACACCGCCATACAGCCCGCGGTACAATGGAAATTCAACGAGGCCGCCTGGCATTTCATGATACAGCAAAAGAAGAAGCTGCCCGCAAAAGTGGAAAGCATTCTCTTTAACGACGTGTACCCGCTGTACGGCGCTATTGATATCAGGAACTCCACCATTGAAAGGAATACCGCCGTAAAAGCCGACCTGGATGTTCACCTGAACCTCCTGTCTGAAATGCTAAACGGCCTGCAGGAATACCACCGCTCTTCTTTAATGGAAGAAACCATTTTCAACTGTAAGAAATGGCAGCAGGTATTGGCCCAGGATCAGCTGAACCCAACGGAAGAGACCAACCTGAACTTTTTCCTGACAGAGGGGACCGTGCCCTACCTGCGGCACCTGGCCCACCAGGAACCGGCTACCCGCCCGGTCATCGAAAACTACATAGAACTGATCCATAGCGGCAACGGGGCTATCCACGAGAACCGCCAGGCACTGGAAGCGGCCATGCAGATGATCAACAGCGCCGTCAACGATTACTTTGAAACGGAAAAGCATACACTGCAACAGTCCTATCCCTGTTATTTCGAAAAATTCAGAACAGACGGGATAGAGTATGATATCTATATTGGCCAGTCCATCGCGCCGGACAGGCCCTTTGATCATTTCCATCTCAAGAACCTCCGCCTCTGGCAGCTGTCTTCCATGGCGGCTATTACCAAGCTGACCCGCTCACTGATACCGCAGCTGCCCCGCGAGCTGCATACTACACAGCTGATCTTTGCCCATAACCATACCATAGACATCTGCTTCCGTGCAGATGAAAAGCGCTTTGATGTGGAAGGCACCTACAACATCCGCTACCAGATGATCAAGAAACGGATCGATAAGGTACATATCCGCAATTCCGACGAGCGCCTTACCCAACCCGGAAAGATCGCCCTGATCTATTTCAGCAGTAAGGATGTGGATGATTACCTGCCGTACATGCGCTACCTGCAGGAAAGCGGCGTACTGCATAATGACCTGGAAGAGCTGGAGCTGGAAGACCTGCAGGGACTAAGTGGTTTGAAGGCATTGAGGGTAGGGGTGGTTTAGGAAGAGCTGCTGGCTGTAAGTAACTTGCTGACGTTAGGGGTTAGTCGTTAGTGATTAGTGTAATGCAATGAAGATATAATTTCGATGCGTTCACTAATCACTAACGACTAATTTTTTACTGCAGAGTCAGCTCCTAAGAACAGCATTATGAAAAGATTGCGCAGACTTAATGCAGTGGCGTTAAATTGAGGGTGAAAATTACTTTAAAGTGAGGTAAAGATGAGCTAACTTACGCATATCAATTATCTAACAAATCCGGGGAATGGCTACAAGAAAAAAAACTGCAGTACCGGAGTCCACGCCGGCGGCAGCAACAGTAACCAGCGATGAGCTGAATCCGCATCAGCTCTTACAGGTGCTTTCAGAAGTGAAAAACGGAAATTTCAGTGCACGTATGCCGGTAGATAATCTCGGGCTTACCGGGAAGATCTGCGATACGGTGAATGAGATTATCACCCTGAATGAAATGCTCGTGGAAGAACTGCTTTTGGCGCGCAACACCATCGGTAAAATGGGAAAGCTCAATCACCGTGTATCCATGCCGCGTACGGCAAAAGGTTCATGGAATGAAGCCGTGCTTTCTATCAATACATTAATATCTGACCTTGTTCACCCCACCATTGAAATTGCAAACGTGATCAGCTCTGTGGCAAAAGGTGACCTCTCAAAAGAGATGCCGCTGCAGATAGAAGATCACATCCTGCAGGGTGAGTTTGCCCGTATTGCCAAAGAGGTGAACGGCATGGTGAAGCAACTCAACCTTTTCTCCCGTGAGGTAACGCGTGTAGCCCTGGAAGTAGGTTCTGAAGGTAAGCTGGGCGGCCAGGCAAAAGTAAAAGATGTGGCGGGTGTGTGGAAAGATCTCACAGACTCTGTAAACCAGATGGCGGATAACCTCACCGCCCAGGTGCGCAACATCGCGGATGTAACTACCGCGGTGGCCAGGGGCGACCTTTCCAAAAAGATCACGGTAGATGTAAAAGGAGAAATACTCGAACTGAAAGACACCATCAACACGATGGTGGACCAGCTCAACTCTTTCTCCTCAGAAGTAACGCGCGTAGCGCGTGAAGTGGGTACGGAGGGTAAGCTTGGCGGCCAGGCTACGGTAAAAGGCGTAGGTGGGGTGTGGAAAGATCTTACCGATTCTGTGAACCAGATGGCCGGTAATCTTACGGCCCAGGTGCGTAACATTGCAGACGTAACCACGGCGGTGGCCCTGGGCGACCTCTCGCGCAAGATCACCGTGGATGTACGCGGAGAGATCCTGGAACTGAAGAACACCATCAACACCATGGTGGACCAGCTGAACTCCTTTGCTTCGGAAGTGACCCGCGTGGCGCTGGAAGTAGGCACAGAAGGTAAGCTGGGCGGCCAGGCAAAAGTACAGGGCGTAGGCGGTACCTGGAAAGACCTGACAGACTCCGTAAACCAGATGGCCTCTAACCTCACGGCCCAGGTGCGTAACATCGCGGAAGTGACCACGGCAGTGGCCAAAGGGGACCTGTCGCGCAAGATCACCGTGGATGTTAAGGGCGAGATCCTCGAGCTGAAGAATACCATTAATACCATGGTGGACCAGCTCAACGCATTCGGTTCGGAAGTATTTCGTGTAGCCCGTGAGGTGGGTTCTGAAGGTAAGCTGGGCGGCCAGGCAGATGTGCCCGGTGTAAAAGGCCTATGGAAAGACCTGACCGATTCCGTTAACATCATGGCCTCCAACCTCACCTCCCAGGTGCGTAACATCGCGGAGGTAACCACCGCGGTAGCCAATGGCGACCTTTCCCGTAAAATTGAAGTAGACGTAAGAGGAGAGATCCTTAAACTGAAGAATACCATCAACACCATGGTGGACCAGCTGCGCGCCTTCGCTTCGGAAGTGACGCGCGTGGCGCGTGAAGTAGGTACAGACGGTAAGCTGGGCGGACAGGCATTTGTGCCCGGCGTAGCTGGTACCTGGAAAGACCTCACAGACTCTGTGAACTCGATGACCGGTAACCTGACCTCCCAGGTGCGCAACATCGCGGAAGTAACAAAGGCCGTGGCCTCCGGCGACCTGTCTAAAAAAGTGACCATCGACGTTAAAGGAGAGATCCTTGATCTGAAGAACACCATCAACACGATGGTGGACCAGCTCAACTCCTTCGCCTTTGAGGTAACCCGTGTGGCGCGTGAAGTAGGTACGGAAGGTAAGCTGGGCGGCCAGGCAGAGGTGCAGGGCGTAGGCGGTACCTGGAAAGACCTTACAGACTCTGTGAACATGATGGCCTTCAACCTTACCAACCAGGTGCGCGGTATTGCCAAGGTTGTAACCGCCGTGGCCACCGGTAACCTGAAACAGAAACTGTCTATCGTGTCCCGTGGTGAAGTAGCACAGCTGACAGAAACCATCAATGAAATGATCGATACCCTGGCCGTGTTTGCCGACCAGGTAACCAATGTGGCGCGTGAAGTGGGCGTTGAAGGACGGCTGGGCGGACAGGCCAGTGTGCCCGGCGCTTCCGGTATCTGGAAGAACCTCACGGAGAACGTAAACCAGCTGGCGGAAAACCTGACCACACAGGTGCGCGCCATTTCTGCGGTGGCATCCGCCGTAACCAAAGGTGATCTTACACAGATGATCCGCGTAGATGCTAAAGGAGAGGTGGAAGAGCTGAAAGATACCATCAACCAGATGATCGCCAACCTGAAAACCACCACACTGCTGAACCAGGAACAGGACTGGCTGAAATCAAACCTCGCTACCTTCACCCAGATGCTGCAGGGTCAGAAAGACCTGAACACGGTAACCCGCCGTATTCTCTCTGAGCTGGCGCAGGTAGTGAATGCGCAGAAAGGTATGTTCTATATACTGGAACAGCAGGATGAATGGTCTCAACCCAAACTGAAACTATTTGCGGCATACGCCTATGGCGACGACGTAAGCCTGACCAGGGAATTTGCCCTGGGCCAGGGACTGGTGGGACAATGTGCCGTTGAAAAGAAACAGATACTGCTTACCAATGTGCCCAACGATTATATCAAGATCAGCTCAGGACTGGGAGAAGCCTCCCCACACAACCTGGTAGTATTGCCGGTATTGTTTGAAACGCAGATCAAGGCGGTGATAGAGCTGGCTTCTTTTGACAGTTTTAACCAAACCCACCTGGACTTCCTGAGCCAGCTTACAGAAAGTATCGGTATCGTACTGAACACCATCGAAGCCAATTCCAGGACAGAAGCACTGCTGGAGCAGTCGCAGTCCCTGGCTGATGAGCTGCGCAGAACCAACGAAGAGCTGCAGGATAAAGCACACCTGCTGGTGAAACAGAAAGAAGAAGTGGAAGGCAAGAACAAGGAAGTGGAAGAAGCCAGGAGATCACTGGAAGAAAAAGCCGAACAGCTGCAGCTGACCTCTAAATATAAATCGGAGTTCCTGGCTAATATGTCGCATGAGCTCAGAACGCCGCTTAACTCCCTGCTGATCCTCGCGCAGCAGCTGTACGAGAACCATGAAGGCAACCTCACGGAGAAGCAGGTACGATATGCGAAAACCATTCATAGCTGCGGTGATGATCTGATCCAGCTGATCAATGACATACTGGACCTTTCCAAGATCGAATCCGGTTATATCTCCACTGATTTTATTACCGTACGTTTCAGCGAGGTGATCTCCTTCGTGGAAACTACCTTCAAGCATATATCAGAAAGCAAGAACCTGCGCTTTGGTATCTCTATAGAAGAGCAGCTGCCGCAAAGCCTGGAAACAGACGTGCAGCGCCTGAACCAGATACTGAAGAACCTGCTCTCCAACGCGTTTAAATTCACTGACAAGGGAGAGGTACGCCTGCGCATATACGAGGCGCGGCATAACTGGAAGACCGCCAACGCGAGTCTTGACAGCGCTGAACGGGTGGTGGCCTTCGAGATAAAAGATACGGGTATTGGCATTTCCAGGGATAAGCAGAACATCATCTTTGAAGCCTTCCAGCAGGCAGAAGGTTCTACCAGCCGCAAATACGGTGGTACAGGCCTGGGGCTTTCCATCAGCCGTGGCCTGGCAGACCTGCTGGGTGGTTCCATTGAACTGGAAAGCGAAGTGGGCAGAGGCAGTACCTTTACGCTGTTCCTGCCCCTGGGCTATAACCCCGATACCATCATCAAGGAAAAGCCGAGCACGCTGAAGCCAGGAGAATATAAGCTGGAAGAAAGTGACAGTACATTGACCCTCCGCTCGGTTCCTACTATACGTGCCGTAGAACCGAGAGACCTGGAAGGCCTTAACGAGATCATCAATGAAACAGGCGACGACAGAACACATATAGCAGAGGGAGACAAAGTGATCCTCATCGTGGAAGATGATGTGCGCTTTGCCAAGATCATGCAGGAGAAAGCCCACGAAATGGATCTGAAAGTGGTAGTAGCCACCAGTTTCGGAGAAGTGCTGGACCTTACCAATAAGTACAGCCCCATTGCCGTAACCCTGGATGTGAAACTGCCTGACGCCAGCGGTTGGCGGGTGCTGGACATTTTCAAGAACGATGTGAACCTGCGGCACATTCCCATTCACCTGATATCCGGTGAAGAAAACCGCCAGCTGGCATTACAGCGCGGGGCACGCAGCTTCAACCTGAAGCCCATGAAAACCGAAGCGCTTACCGAGCTGTTCAAAGCCATTCTTGAACAGAACAACCGCAGGCAGAAGAAAGTGCTGGTTGTAGAAGATAACGAAACAGACGCCAGCCAGATCAGCCGTATACTGGATAATGACGACCTCATCCGGATCGATGTGATGGGGGATGGAAAATCAGCGCTTGAACAAATCAGGAATAATTTGTATGATTGCATTATTGCCGATTACACCCTACCTGATATTGAAGGGACAGAATTCATCTCTACGATTTATACCCTGAATAAGCATAATGGCACCCCTGTTATTGTTTATTCGGCAAAGGATTTCTCCAACATGGAGAAGTCTAAACTTAAGCAATACACGAATAAGATCCTGACAAAGGGTAGCAGCTCCCTTGAATTGTTGCTGGAAGAAACCGTAATGCAGTTGCATCTGAACCACCAGGTGCTGCCGCAGGAGAAGCGTAAGATCATCGAAGACCTGCGCTCCAGGAAAGACGTATTGCTTCATAAGAACGTGCTGGTGGTGGATGATGACGTAAGAAACCTGTTTGCACTGACCACCGCGTTTGAAAGGTACCAGATCAATACCATCACCGCGGAAAGTGGTATGGAAGCGATCAACATCATGACAGAGAACAACCAGATAGATATTGTGCTGATGGACATTATGATGCCTGAAATGGACGGCTATGAAACAATGCAGAAAATACGCCGGGAGCACAAGAACAGTGCACTTCCCATAATCGCGGTGACAGCAAAAGCGATGAAGGGCGACCGGGAGAAGTGCCTGGAAGCCGGCGCATCGGATTATATTACTAAGCCTGTGAAAATTGATCAACTGCTATCGCTGATGCGTATCTGGCTATACAGATGATCTGCTAAGAATAGTTATTTTAAAACTGACGGTGTGCACGAAAAAGATCAAATCAAAATATTGGTAGTAGACGACCGGCAGGATAATCTACTTTCCATATCCACTATACTGGAACGCGAGAACTATACTACCGTCAAAGCCAGTTCCGGAAGAGCAGCATTAAAAATACTGCTCGGGGAAACCGATTTTTCTCTTATCCTGATGGATGTACAGATGCCGGATATGAATGGCTTTGAAACCGCTTCCATGATCTACCAGCGCGAAAAGCTGAAGAACATTCCCATTATCTTTATCACCGCTTTCAGTCATGGCGAAGAAGATATGTTCAAGGGCTATAAAGCCGGCGCCGTTGATTTTCTGTACAAGCCCGTTAACCCTGAACTGTTACGGGTAAAAGTGGGACTGTTTGTAGAGCTGTACCGCAAAACGCTGTCCCTGGAGCGCGAGATAGAAGAACGCCAGGCCTCCGAGCTACGGGTGCGGGAGCTGAACAGCCAGCTGCTGCAGAACAACATGCAGCTGAAAGCGGCCAACGAAGAGCTGGACCGCTTTGCCTACATCGCCTCGCACGACCTGCAGGAGCCCCTGCGTAAGATCCGTATGTTCAGTGACCTCATCCTGCAGAAGAAACCGCAAACGGATGAAATCAGCAAGCATATCCTCAAGATCACCAATGCAACGGAACGGATGCAGCAGCTGGTGAACGACCTGCTGCGCTTTTCCCGCCACTCCGTCAGCAAAGGCGATTTTGTGGAAGTGAACCTGAACGGTATTGTGCAGGAAGCGGTGAAGGAGCTGGACCACCAGATACAGCAAACCAACACGCAGGTAATGATAGACCCGCTGCCTGCCGTGTACGCCATTCCTACGCTGATGCAGCAGGTGTTCTATAACCTGATCGGCAACGCCATCAAGTTCCGAAAGAAAGACGGCATCCCCCAGGTGCATATTTATGCAAAGCAGGAAGCGCCCCCCAAAGAATTGGTGAATGGCAACGGGGATATCAGCTTCTATAATATCTATGTAAAGGACAATGGTATCGGGTTTGAAAGCAAATACCTGGAAGATATCTTTATCGTGTTCAAACGCCTGCACAGCTATCATGAAATAGAAGGTTCCGGTATCGGACTGTCTATCTGCAAAAAGATCATGGAACAGCACAATGGCTTTATTACCGCCGTGAGCGAAGTGAATAACGGCGCCACCTTCATTATCGGCCTGCCAAGGGTAAAATAGCTGTTACCTGGCCTACATGGCTTGTTAAATCTGGACTATAGAGGGGTACCAGTAAGTATGGAAATTTGGAGTAGTAAAATTCAGCCATATGCTACTCAGAATTACACATACATACCGGTCATCCTTCTCTGACCTCAGCCGGGAAACCTGGCTGCTGAGCCTTGTAATGCTGGTGAACAGGGCAGGTACAATGGTAGTGCCCTTTATGAGTATGTATATTACGCAGCGTATGCACCGCAGCATTGCCGATGCGGGATTGATCATCACCCTGTTTGGCGCCGGCGCCGTGCTGGGCTCCTCTGTCAGCGGTTACTTTATTGACAGGATCAGTTTCAGGGCCGTGCAGATCTTCAGCTCCATTACCGGAGGCATTTTGTTCCTGCTCATGGGACAGATCAACAACTTCACCCTGCTATGCGTGATGATGGTAATACTGGCCTTTGTAGCAGAGGCTTTCAGACCTGCCAACGCGGCCGCTGTTTCCGCATATGCCACGCCACAAAATCTTACCCGCTCTTATTCACTCAACCGGCTGGCCATGAACCTGGGCTGGGCCCTGGGCAGCTCACTGGGCGGTATACTGGCTGCTGTAAATTACCAGTTGTTGTTCTGGACAGAAGGACTGGTATACATCCTCGTGGGGATCCTCATCGTTGTATTACTGCCCCCGGCTAAACCGGCGGCAAAGGTGGTAAAAACGGCACAGCCGGTTACGGAGGCTGCTTCTCCGTGGAAAGACAAATTCCTCTTACGGTTTTTAATACTGGTAGCCCTCTATTGTACCTTCTTTCACCTGTTGTTTCGCCTGGTGCCCGTTTACTGGAAAGAAGAGCTGCATATCGACGAGCGCATTATCGGCATGCTGCTGGGCCTCAACGGCATCATTATCGCGCTGTTTGAAATGGTATTGGTAAAGTACTGGGAAGGGCGTAAGTCCAACATGTACTATATCATCTCCGGTGTGGTGGCCACTGCCCTGGGCTATTTGCTACTGGTGATGCCAGGCATGCATCCTATGCTGATGGCGGTAGGCGCAGTGCTGTTCATTACCATGGGCGAAATGCTGGCCTTACCTTTCATTAATACGGTGATCATGAGCCGGGCCAATGAACACAACCGTGGAAAATATGCGGCTGCCTTTGCCCTGGCATTTTCAGTGGCCCAGATAGTTGGGCCCGCAGGCGGCGCCCTGATCACTGAAACATTTGGATATACTATACTGTGGGGAATGCTGGTGCTGTTGTGCGTGGGGTGTGCGGTGGGATTTAAGGCCATTAGCCGTTAGCTATTAGCTGTTAGCACTCGTTATATGCTAACAGCTAATAGCCAATAGCTAACAATTGGCAGCTGTTAAAAAATATGCAGCTTCTTTGTTTCTGTTGCTCCATTGGCGCTGATCCTTACCAGGTACATGCCAGGTTGCAGGTCTCCTACAGCAATATTGATACGCTGCGCGCCTGCAGCAGCGATCTTCTTCACTGTTTTCAGGGTGGCGCCCTGCAGGTTAAAGATATCGATAGTTACCTGCGCACGTTCTTTCAGTTCATAGTCAATGATCACATTTTCCGTAGCGGGATTGGGATAGAGTTTGAAAGAGGGGATAGGCGTTACCGTTGCCTTTACCATTACAGGTGCAGTGCTTCTGGCGGCCGCGTTCATAGTGCCCCAGTTAAAGGTTTCCCAGCCGCCGATGGCGTTGCGGTTGCAGTTCATAGCGGCAGCGCCATTTTCAGAACTAACATACTGTCCGGATGGGCTTTGTAATGCTACGGTATTCTCTCCCAGTTTGATCCACCTGAATTTGGTATTGCTGTTGATGTTGACATTGGTGCAGTACATGGGACTGGCAGAAGTAACGTAAGAGCCGTTGCTGCCTTTCAGGGCGATCAGCCCATCGCCTGCGTCCACCACTTCAAACTGTTCCCAGGGGCCTAAGGCGTCGCGGTTGCAGTTCATCGGACCAGTACCGTTCTCAGAGCACACATATCTGCCCCCGTTCATGAGCCATACCAGGCTGCCGATGGGAGCCACGGTAGCGGTGTCTGTATCCGGTTCTGATGGCGTAGCATCTTCAATGATGATGTCGTCAAAGTAGGCGGTGAAGTTGCCACCGGCAGCTGTACGGCTGTAGGCGATAATGATGCCGCTGATCTCATCGCCCACCAGTTCTCCCTTACCGATCTGGCAGGTAAATTTCTGCCATGCGCCGATAGTGCCTCTCCCTGCATTGGGGTGCATAGCGGCGCCGTTATTGTCGCGGTAAGCGCTCAGGTCGTGCAGTACTTTACCCGATTTAAAGGCAAGATCTACGGAGGTAAACCTGCCTGCATCGTTCACGGTATATTTCCAGAAGCTGAGCTGCATATTGGCCTTTACAGGTATTTTGGTGGCGGCTATCTTATAGTAATAATCGGCTGCACTGTTGGCAGTACCATCGATCTTCACGGAGTAATCGCCGCTTTTGGCAGACTGCCCCTTAACAATGGCGGTAGTGGTATTGCTTACTGCACGGCTGGATACCAGCGCGTGCTGATAGAAGCAGGCGTCTATGGGCGTTACAATATCCTGTGCTGCGCCATTGATAACGCAATGGGCTACACGGCTTTCAAAACTGTTGCGGTAGTATATGGGCCCGGTTGAGTAGGGTACCGGTATTTCCATAGGGGCGGTGGCGCTGGTCAGCATCCTGGCCGCAGCACCGGCCAGGCGCAGGTAGTAGTCGGATGAGGTCCAGATACCATCCTGCGAGAGCGTACCGAAGTACTGGTCTGTAGGAATGTCAAAGTAATCTACCGCAGAAGAGATGATGTTGGTAGATTCTTCAAACTCGTCCAGCATGGCAAAGTACATAGAGGTAGCGCCGATACTCTTGATGTTGCGGGCCTGGTTCCAGAGGAACTGTCCGCCGTTCCTCCTGGTATCATTAGGATACCCTGATACATGTTGAGACCAGGCGCTACCTGGAAAAATAACAGGATAGTAATCGAGCCCGTTCTGTGAACAGTAGGCTTTATCGGGCGCCATATAATTAGCCCGGTAATTATCTGCCCCGGCGTTATCGCTGTACGCGCCAACTGTCCAGGGAGAGATCATGTTGTATGCTTTGTATACTTCTTCAAAATCGGTGCGGGAGCCTTCATTCCGCAGTCGCCAGTCGCGCGGCACACCGGCAATCACATAGCAGCCACGGTCTTTAAAGAATTTAGCCAGTTCCAGCGCCTGGGGTTTGTTTACCAGGATGGTGCTGTAGCCTAATCCCCAGAGCTCTACTACGGGCTTGCCGTTCACGGTAGCGTAGGCAGGAGAGGAGGTAAGGGCATAGATCTGCTCCATCTGGTATACCCAGTCGCGCTTGATGCCTTCTACCAGGTCATCCGGTGATTGCGAGCCGTTGTTGATGTCCGGCATGCAATACATTACATAGAAGTAGCGGCCATTGTTTTCGCAGGCATTCTTAATATGAATGTAGTAATCGTCTGTAGTGGTGTATTTCATATCCCTTCCTACCGGGGCGTTGCGCTGGATGGCCACGCCATCAAAACCGGCTTTCTTCAGCAGCGACATCTGCACATCTATCACGCTTTTATCTGTTGAGTTGTAGAGTTTTGCAGGGCTGCCATTACCCAGGTTGGCAAAGTTGGTAGGATAGCGTTGTACGTCAGGGTTTTGCTGATAGTCTGCCAGGTAAGGAAATGTTTCCGTATTATGATTACCCCTGCCTGCTGCGGGCAGTTTACCATACGCCCAGTGGCGCCAGTCTTCCGGCTGATTGCCGGCTTCATGCCACAGCTGGTAGCCTGCAAATGATTTGCCTTTGAATTCTGATCCGGGATTATTGGGCTTTGCAGGAATGGGCTGTGCTTCAGGATTTAATGCGCCGATGTATACGGATATATCGGCAATATAATTATCCTCGCTGCCAAAGCCCAGGCGGATATCGCCGCCGTAGCCCATAGAGCCATCCAGTCCTGCATCATTCAATACGATGATGCGGGTGATCCATTTTTTGGTATTGGTCTTCTTGAAGTCTGCGCCTCCCCAGCCTGCACCTGAGCGGGTGTAGTTCATCCACAGGAAGTTCATGCTGTTGTCATAGTAAGTAACGGTCAGGATGAGCTGCCTGGCGGTAGAGGGCACGGCATTGCGGTTACAGGTAACGTACATAAATTTGCCTGCAGGGATCTTTCTGCATGGTACGCCATCTATGGTAGCCGTTTGCGTATAGCCTTCACCGGAAGGATTGTTTTCGTTGGCTAAGGTCAGCCCCGGTGATTGTATGGGAGTGGTGAATTTTATCCAGTCGGCAACAGGTGGAAGCGCAATATCGCCCGCCCTGGCAGCAATGTGAATGAATAGCAATAAGATAAGGGAAATGAAAACTGGTTTTTTCATAGATAGGTTTTTCTTCATAGTGTAAAGGTTCACAGATATGGTGCGGAAAGGTACAAAAAATTGATTTATATTTCCCGGAATTTATGGAAAATCATCAACCCGAAATAAGGTCTGTACATGTAACCCGCTATGTTACGCCATTGCGGGAGGGCGGCTCTATGCCTGCCATAGCAGAAGCGGACGACGGCTTCTTATACGTGCTGAAGTTCCGCGGGGCGGGGCAGGGCGTTAAGGCATTAACGGCTGAGCTGATAGGCGGAGAAATTGCACGCGCCCTGGGGATGAAAGTGCCGGAGATCGTGTTTGCGCAACTCGATAATGCCTTTGGCCGTACAGAGCCCGATGAAGAGATACAGGACCTGCTGAAGGCCAGTGTAGGACTTAACCTGGCGGTGCATTACCTGCAGGGATCCATCACGTATGACCCTGCGGTAACCCGGATAGACCCGCAGCTGGCTTCGCGTATTGTATGGCTGGATTGCCTGCTTACCAATGTGGACCGTACACCGCGCAACACCAATATGCTGATGTGGCACAAAGAGCTATGGCTCATAGATCATGGTGCATCACTCTACTTTCACCATACCTGGCATAACTGGAAGGAGCACGCGGTGCGTCCTTTTGTACAGGTAAAGGATCATGTGCTGCTGCCACAGGCATCGGCGCTGGAGGAAGCAGATGCCCTGTTCCGCAGCATACTGACGGAGGAGCGCATCCGCGGCATTGTATCACTGGTGCCGGATGAATGGTTCAATGATGCCTCGCAGGCAGCTACACCGGCAGCAGGAAGAGAAGTATACACACAATTTTTACTAACACGGATCGCATCATCCGCCATTTTTGTAAATGAAGCACAACATGCAAGGAAAGTTCTTATTTGAGTACGCGGTGATCCGCATAGTACCCCGCGTGGAACGCGAAGAATTCCTGAATGTGGGTGTGATCCTTTATTGTAAGGACAAAAAATTCCTGCAATGCATCTTTACACTGGATGAGGCACGTTTACGCGCTTTTTGTCCGAATACGGATCTTGCAGAAGTGAGGGCTTATCTCTGTGCCTTTGAGCTGATCTGCCAGGGCAGTAAGGAAGGGGGCCCTATCGCGCAGCTGGATGTGTCATTACGTTTCCGCTGGCTCACCGCTACGCGCAGCACCATCCTGCAAACATCCAAAGTACATTCAGGCCTGAGTGATAACCCGGAAGAAACACTGAAAAAACTGCACACACAGCTGGTACTGTAGACGATAATGATACTTATTAACTAAAGACCCGGAACAAGGAGAAGCCTATGAGAAGCCTGGGTGAAGAGCGGTAAAAAAACACCGTCATATTTTCAGTAAATTACTATTGAAAGTCTGATCTCTTCATTTTTAATGGCTAAGTTATGGAAAGTGCACCTTTACAGCAGGGCCAGTGGCCTGTGTTGAAATATGCCGAGCTCAGGGACACGCTGTCAGCGGTTCATTTATGGACGCAGATAGTGGGAAAGATCCGCCTCCGGCAGACGCCCTGGTTAAATCACTCCTGGCATGTTACTTTGTATGTCAGCTCGCAGGGACTCACCACAGGAAGCATGCCTTATGAGCATGGTATCTTCCAGATAGACTTCGATTTTCACCATCATCAGCTGGTGATCACCACCAGTAAAGGCAGCAGGGAAACCGTGGCATTAAGCGCGCGGACCGTGGCAGACTTCTATACGGAGGTGATGCAGAAGTTAAAGGCGGCAGGAGTACCCGTTAATATCCACAAAATGCCCAGCGAAATGGAGGGAGCAGTTCCTTTTGATGAAGATCATGTACAACGTGCATACGACCCGCAGAGAATGGAGGACTACTGGCAGGCCCTTGTAAAGGTGCATAATGTACTAAGCCGTTTCAGAACCCGCTTTACTGGTAAAAGCAGTCCCGTTCATCTGTTCTGGGGAGGCTTTGACCTGGCTGTTACGCGGTTTTCCGGAAGAGATGCTCCGCCGCATCCCGGGAAGGCGCCCCACATGCCTGCAGTGATCATGCAGGAGTCTTACTCAAAGGAAGTGAGCTCCTGTGGTTGCTGGCCAGGCAATGAGCAGTATCCCCATGTTGCGTTCTATGCGTATTGCTACCCGGGTAATGCGGCATTTGGTGAGCAGGCGGTGCAGCCGGCTGCTGCTTTCTATAGCAAGGATCTGGGAGAGTTCCTGCTTAATTATGACGAGGTACAGCAGGCAGACGATCCCGAAGAGACACTAATGGCCTTTTTACAAACCACCTATGAAGCTTGTGCCAACACCGCTGATTGGGACCGCAAGGCATTGGAATGTGATTTCTCCTGGCTGGATCAGCAATACGGATGTTATAAGGAGGTATAAGCCTGCATAAAAGGCATAAAAAAAGGTGTCCCTTTTGTTGAGACACCTTTTTTGATATATCAGACGGTTAATATTGCCTATTGCTTGCGGGTTTCTTTCTTTTTCTTCTCATGGTCAACAATAGCACCTACGCCAGCGCCTACACCTGCACCTACGATGGTACCGATAGCAGCGCCTTTAACGCGGTCGTTCTTGTTTACCACAGCACCGGTGATGGCGCCTGCACCAGCGCCTACTACAGCGCCTTTAGCGGTATGACTCCATCCTTTTTTCTTGGCAGGAGCGGCAGTACCTGCGGCGGAAGTGCTGGCGGTGCTGCTTTCAGTAGCGGCAGCAGGAGCAGCCGTACTTTTCTTTTTAGCGGCAACGGCTTTTGCTTCAGCTTCTGCACGGGCTTTTTCTGCGTTGGCGGTGTTGATGGAATCAATAGTAGCCTGTTTTGCGCTTTCAATAGCAGCTGCATTCTCAGCATTGTTGTGGCAGGCGGCGAATACCGCTGTTGCCGCAAGGGCTATCAATAACTTCTTCATGGTAAAAATTTTGCTGTGTGTTTACGATTTGCCCACAAATATCGAAAATTATGCCAGCCGTCAAAACGTGCAGGCGATGACGATAGGAGAATTCTCGCACTATAGATTGATAAATAGTTGTTTAGAAATTCTTATTTTTTTAAATTTTACTTAGCCGTGACGATGGTATTCCGGGTCTAATTGCGGGCGGTATTCAGGGTGATTTTTAACAAAGCCGGCTACGAAGGGACAGTATACCATTACCTTTCTGTGAAGGGTAGCCGCATAGCGGAAGGCCTCTTTAGCCAGGGCGGTGGCAATACCCCTGCCTTCCAGCGCTTTGGGTACGGTGGTATGCATAAAGGCAATGTCCTTCTTATAAAACCGGTAAGAGAGGAAAGCCTTTTCACCTTCCAGTGCAAATTCGAACTGCATCTCTTTTTCGTTGTTAACGATGGTGTATGGATGGTCTGCCATAGCTTAAAAGTACAAATAATAAAAGAAGCACTGTACGGATACAGTGCTTTTACCTTCGGTGATCACAGGAGTGGCAAATTCGTTGATGCTACGGTATATCCTAATGAACGGGCCTGGTATGGTGAACGTGCTGCGCTGCTGCATGCGGCCTCTTCTCCGTCATCATTGCAGCGCCTATTTCAATAAGGCCTACAATAAAGTGGGGCGCCCAGATATAGTCGGCAAAGCCGAACAGCCAGGGAGACACCATCAGCAGTAAACCACTCAGCATATCCAGCACCAGGTGCGTGCGCATGGAGATCATCCGCCATACGCCCAATTCATAATTGGTGAGCAGGCTGTATAATATAGCGCCTGCCCCCAGGATAACGGGCAGCCAGGTTTCTATGCCATTATCGGCAAAGCCTAATACCCAGGGTGCAATGATCAGCAGCACACCTACAATGTAGTCCAGGTATCCGTGTGTTTTAGTTCCTATCACTCTCATAGTCTGGTAATTTTGTTTGATAGATGAAATGCATCAATTATGCCAGTACCCTCCTGAACCCTGTACCAGGGCGGATTAACCAGGGAGTAGTGTAGAGTTGCGCCCTCGTTTTGGGCAAAAAGACGGGCTTTCATCCGCTGAAAACGCCACTTGTCATTATGCTACCCTTTTAACCCCTGTTTTTCATAATTTGCGACCAACCAATACGAGAGCGCAGCCGGTTTACCCCGCTGCTTTTAACAAAATCTGAACGCTTACACTTTTATGAAACGATTATTTATTGCCTGTGCGGCCTGTCTCCTGGCCGCAGCTACCTATGCCCAGGACAATGCCTTATGGCTCAGGTACCCAGCGATCTCACCAGATGGCAAAACCATTGCCTTTGGTTATAAGGGGGATATTTACCGGGTAGACGCCAGCGGGGGAGTGGCCGTTCCGCTCACCATCCATGAGGCGCAGGACATGATGCCCGTATGGAGTCACGACGGTAAGCACCTGGCTTTTGCCAGCGACCGTTACGGCAACTTCGACGTGTTTGTGATGCCTGCAGCCGGAGGAACGCCGGTAAGGCTGACCGCCAACAGCGCCGCAGACTATCCCTACGATTTTACACCAGACAATAAGCAGGTATTGTTTGGCAGCGGACGCAATGCGCCTGCCGCCAGTATACGCTTTGCATCACCGCGCTTGTTCAACAACCTGTATACCGTGCCTGTTACCGGCGGACGGTCAGTGTTGCTGAGCGCAGCAGGCGCAGAGTTTGCACACTATAACGCCAAAGGAGACCAGCTGGTGTTCCAGGACCGTAAAGGTTATGAGGATCCCTGGCGTAAGCACCACGTATCTGCCGTTACCAGGGATATATGGGTGTTTGACATTAACAAGGGAACCTACCAGCAGGTATCTGATTATGCAGGTGAAGACCGTGAGCCGCTGTTTGGCGATAATAACACGATCTACTTCCTGAGCGAAAGCGGCGGCATTTCACAGAACCTGTTCAAAACATCGCTGACGGAAAAAGGGAAGGCGCAGCAGCTCACCCGTTTTGATAAACACCCCGTAAGGCATTTGTCCAGGTCTGCCAATAATACTTTGTGCTTTACCTATAACGGGGAGATCTATACGCTGAATGAAGGAGAACAGCCAAAGAAAGTAAATGTAAAGATCTTTAACGATGGCCGCGCCGGTATCGAGAAATATGTTCCCATCAACGGCAACATCACTGAATTTGCCATGAGCCCCAACGGAAAGGAAATGGCCTTCATCGCCCGTGGCGAAGTGTTTGTAAGCAGCGTGGAAGGTAATATGACCAAACGCATTACCAGTACACCGCAGCAGGAAAGAATGGTGGCGTGGTCGCCTGATGGAAAGAAACTGGTGTACGCCGCTGAAAGAAATGGTAACTGGGATATTTACCAGAGCACCATCGTAAGAAAAGAAGATCCCTATTTCTTTGCCGCCACGGTGTTAAAGGAAGAGCCACTGATAGCAACACCTGCAGAAGAGTATCAACCGGTATTCTCACCGGATGGCAAGGAGATCGCTTATATTGAAGACCGCAACGTGCTGAAAGTATTTACCGTTGCCACCGGTAAAACCCGTGTAATGCTGCCTAAAGGACACAACCACTCTTATGCAGACGGCGACTGGAGCTTTGCCTGGAGCCCGGACGGCAAATGGATCGTAACAGATGATCAGCAGGGCTTCTTTGGATCACGCAACGCCGCCCTGATACCGACAGATGGTAAGGGCGCTATTATATACCCCGTGAACAGCGGCTTTGGTGAAAGCAACAGCAAGTGGCATGCAGACGGACGCATACTTACCTGGGAAACCAGCCGCGATGGCCGTAAATCACTGGCCCGGCAAGGCAGCAGGGAAACGGATGTTTATGCCGTATTCTTTGACCAGGAAACGTATGATAAATACAAGCTCACCAAAGATGAGTTCAACCTGCTGAAGGAAAAAGAAGATGCCGCAGCAAAAGGTAAGGATACCACTACGGCAAAAGCAAAAGATACTGCGGCGCCGAAAAAGCCCTTCACGCCGGACTTTGATAACCTGGAGAACAGGATCATTCGCTTAACCATTAACAGCGCATCCATCAGCGATTACGTGCTGAATAAAGATGCCAGCAAACTGTATTACACCGCTGCGTTTGAAAAGGGTTATGACCTGTGGGTAACAGAGCCGCGCACCGGCGATACCAAGATACTGGCCAAACTGGGCGGCAGTCCCGGCAGCATAGTGCTGAGCAAGGATGGCAATACCATCTTTGTAAGCAATAACGGCAGCGTGGTAAAAGTAGAAACAGCTTCCGGTAAGATCACACCGGTTGCCATCAGGTCAGAAATGATCCTGAACCAGGAAGCAGAGCGCGCTTACATCCTGGACCATGCCTGGAAACAGGTAAAAGAGAAATTCTATGATCCTACCATCCGTGGTATGGACTGGAAAATGTACCATGACAATTACGCCCGTTTCCTGCCGCATATCAGCAACAACTATGATTTCCAGGAACTGCTGAGCGAAATGCTGGGAGAGCTGAACGGTTCACATACCGGCGGCCGTTATTCTCCCCAGCGCCCGGATGGCGATAACACCGCATCACTGGGCCTGCTGTATGATGAAACCTATAAAGCAGACGGACTGAAAGTAGACGAAGTGATTGCCGGCGGGCCTTTTGATAAAGCTGCCAGCAAACTGAAGAAAGGCGTGGTAATAGAAAAAATAGACGGCGTTACCATCAGTACGCTGACAGACTGGTCAGCATTGCTGAACCGCAAAGCCGGTAACAATGTACTGGTAAGCATTTATGACCCCGCCACACAAAAGCGCTGGGATGAAACCGTGAAACCCATCAGCGATGGCGAAGAAGGCACCCTGATGTATAAACGCTGGATCAACAACATGCGTAAAATGGTGGACCGCCTCAGCAATGGTAAGGTAGGTTATGTACATGTACAGGGTATGAATGACGCCAGCTTCCGTTCTGTATACGATGAAGTGATGGGCAAGAACCGCGAGAAACAGGCCCTGATCGTTGATACCCGTTTCAATGGTGGCGGATGGCTGCATGATGACCTGTACAATTTCCTCAGCGGTAAGAAGTACCTGGAGTTTGCGCCGCAGGGAGAGAAAGTGAAAGGCGGCGAACCGCAGGGACAATGGCAGCGCCCCAGCTGTGTACTGATGAGCGAAAGCAATTACAGCGATGCATTCATCTTCCCTTATGTATATAAACAGGGACATGCAGGTAAGCTGATCGGTATGCCGGTAGCAGGTACAGGTACCGCTGTATGGTGGGAAAGGCAGATTGATCCTACACTGGTATTCGGTATCCCGATGGTGGCTACCATTGGCGCGGAAGGCCGTCCTACAGAGAACCTGCAGGTAGAGCCGGATATACGCGTACCGCTGCGCTATGAAGATTTCCTGGCAGGGAAAGATACGCAGCTGGAAGCAGCCGTGAAAGAAATGCTGAAAGCAATACAGTAAAAAAAGCGGATCAACAATAACAACCGCCGGGCTATTCGGGGAAGTCTTCCTTTGAATAGCCCGGTTTCTTTTGTATACAATTTTCCTCATAACGTTCAGATAATGGCGCAAGAACAGGTGACGGCACTGCGTCATGCGTGGTAAAGACACAATTGGTATGGTTTTTCTGTTCCTTACATAAAACCATTTACCATGCTTGCTATGAACTATCGCGGCCCTTACAGGGTTCGCCCGGATTTCAACAAGCCCTATCCTGAACTGCTGCATCCCGGCGATGCGATTGTACGCGTTACCCGCTCCTGTATCTGTGGGTCTGACCTGCATCTGTATCACGGGCTGGTGCCGGATACCCGTGTAGGAATGACCTTTGGACACGAGTTCACCGGTGTAGTGGAAGCAGTAGGATCGGAAGTGCAGCGGCTGAAGCCCGGCGATCATGTGCTGGTGCCATTCAATATTGCCTGTGGCGTTTGTCCCTTCTGCACACAGGGCCTGTTTGGCAATTGCCATGAATCCAATCCCGAGGCTACGGCTGTGGGCGGCATCTTTGGCTACTCGCATACCGCTGGCGGATATGATGGCGGACAGGCAGAATATGTGCGCGTGCCTTATGCAGATATTGGCCCTGAAATAATACCCGCTGGTATGGATCCTGATGATGCAGTGCTGCTGACGGATGTTTTTCCTACGGGTTACCAGGCGGCAGAAATGGGCGGTATCAGGAAAGGGGATACGGTGGTAGTATTCGGAGCGGGACCAGTAGGCATTATGGCCGCCAAAAGCGCCTGGCTGTTTGGCGCAGGCCGTGTGATCGTTATTGATCACCTGGAATACCGGCTGGATTTTGTACGCACCTATGCACAATGCGAAGCCTATAATTTCCGCTCCCTGGGCGACCCCGTACTGTTCATCAAAAAGACTACAGATTATTTCGGTGCAGACGTATGTATTGATGCAGTAGGCTGTGAAGCGGCAGGAAGCGCCATGCAAACCATCACCGGCAGAAAGATGTTACTGCAGGCGGGATCTGCAACTGCCCTGCACTGGGCCATTAATTCAGTAAAGAAGGGCGGTATTGTTTCCATAGTAGGTGTGTATGGCCCGACAGGCAACCTGATACCGATCGGTAACGTGGTGAACAAGGGCATTACCATCAGGGCCAACCAGGCATCTGTGAAACGCCTGCTGCCAAAACTGATCGATCATGTGATGTCGGGAAGGGTAAAGCCCAGCGACATCATCACCCATCGTATACCACTGGAGGAAGTGGCAGACGCTTACCAGATCTTCTCCTCCAAGCTCGACGGCTGTATCAAGCCGGTGCTGATTCCACCATCTGCAAATGCTTAAAAGACATTACCATGGAAGACCAAAACAATCAGTTTGCACATATTAAAGGTTGGGGCATTGACGCTGATCCTGAGAATGATCCTACCTACCCAATGAAGCGGTATAATGGCGATGATCATAAACGTTTATCTTACCAGGCGCCGCCGCCGCAGCCGCTGAGCGTTGAAGTACTGCATTCAAATGAACGTCCTTCTGTGTCTGCTGTTTTCGGCACATCTGTACCACCCTCCGGCCTGAGCGGAAAAATACGCCGCTATGCCTTTAACTACAGCGAAGGCAGCTTTGGCCACTGGATACCCCTGCTGCTGGCAGACAGGGTGAACGTGGTGGAAGGCATTGTGGATGACCTGAAGCAGGGGCATGTGCCCAATATCTTTGCTGAGTGGGGATGGAAAGCGGAATGGAAACACAGCCCTACCCGCCTGATCGGAAAGGTAGTGCTGTGTACCGTAGCTACTGCCGCGCTTATTGCTTTATGCAGCGGTAAAAAGAAGGGGAAGAAAGCGGTGAAGGCTATGCTCCCCAGGCGGTGATAACGAGCCTTCTTCTGCCGCCATAATCGCGGTGCTCGCACAAGTAAATTCCCTGCCAGGTACCCAGCGCCAGCCGGCCGTTCCGGATGGGTATCATCACGGAACTGCCGAGGATGGCTGCTTTCAAGTGGGCCGGCATATCGTCCGGGCCTTCATCATTATGTATATAATCCGGGTCGTTTTCAGGCACGGCTTTATTGAAGAAGGTTTCAAAGTCTACCCGTACGGTGGGATCAGCGTTCTCATTGATACAAAGCGATGCAGAGGTATGCTGAATAAAAACCTGGCACATGCCGCTGGTCAGCTGGCTGATCTGCGGCAGTGCATGCAGCACTTCTGCGGTGATCAGGTGAAAACCCCTGGATCTTTCTTTCAGCTCAATCATTTGCTGGTATATCTGCATGACGTTGTTCCGTTTAAATGTTCTATTCTATGTGCACTTTTTTTATGGCTTCTCGGCCGTTAAATATAGGAAAATACATCATTTCCGCCCTGGCGGGATTAAGGGTATAAACACCGGTGTACCTGGGCAGTAATGAAACGGTGAATACGTGTTTACCCTTGCGCAGGCTGCTGCAGAAGATGCTTACCTTGTTTTTGAAGTACTCACGATGCACTTCATTTCTGCCATATGACTGCATTTTATTTCTGTAGGAACAACCCGCAGGGATCGGTATTTCCACCATTACATAGTCAGCATCTGCTTTTACATGTACCGTTACCTTTAGCATTACCGGTGCGCCTGCCTTTAGCAAACCAAGCGGCTGACCGTTCTGCTCAAAAGAACTGCTTACTTCAAAATTGCCCGAAAGCTTTGCAGGATGAGGATCCCGGTAGCGGCGGTACGCAGTAAAATAAACCGGCATACTGCCTTGCTTGCTGATGCTTAGCGTTTCATTGTTACTGATCGTTTTGGAGAAAGGGAAGGAAGTGATGGTCATTTGTTCCCCGCCACGCATGCTTAAAGTGGCAGGCTGCAGGTGGTGGTTTGCATCCAGCAGATCCGGCAGGATCGTCTCCAGTATCAGCGATGCTTCATACGTATTACGCCAGTGACCGCTTTTTCTCTGTTCCAGCAAATAAGCGAGTGTTCTTTGCAGCAGATCATCATAGCCGCCAGTCCTTTTCAGCATACGGTACATGCACAAGGTGTTTTGTATAGCGTTGTCAAAGAACAGATAGCCGTCTTCACCCCAGTAAGTGTTGCCGAACATGGTATGCTGTTGTTTGCGGATAAAGGTGTCCAATACCAGGGGAAGGTTTAGCTGTTGTTTAAGCTCGGCAAGCCGCAGCTGTTCATACAGTGAGCGGGTAGCAGCAGATTTTTCAATGGCGGTGATATATGACTTGAAATCTGCCTGGGCGCCTAGTTGCCGCAGCAGGTGTAGAGCGGCGATCTTTTCAGTACCGTGGTAGCTGTCCAGGTTATAAATAAGATAATCTGTCAGCAGTTTCCGGTCTATGGAAATGGGATAGCCGTTCTTTTCGGCTTCCATCAGCGCTTCTATCACATGCAGGGAAATCCAGGTGGACGGGTGGGTATTGGCCCACCATCCCCAGAGCCCGGTCTGTGATTTGCCCTGGCCCAGCTGTTTGATCAGCTCGCGGATGTGTTTTTCATTTTTAAAGGGACGTTGAAGGAGCCGGTCTATTTTCTTTTGTGCCAGCAATGCCTTGAGTTTAGACGCCAGCTGTTCGTTACAGTAATATTCATAGCGGTGAATGTTTTCTGCTTCTTCGTACCACACCGGCAGTAAAGAAGTTTCTGCATAGAGCTGTATGGCGCTGGTATCGGGCGGCAGCGACAGCTGAAAAGTGGTATCCCTGTATAAAGGCGCAAACATACCCGAGGTTGCCGGTACGCCCTGCGGGTAAACCGGTATGGCCCTTTCTTCACCGTCAAAATAGCCATTGGATCTTTGTACCGTGTACTTCAGCTTCAGCGAATCAGGGTTGCCGGCGCTGATGGCAAAAGTATCGATCCAGGAATTGCGCAGGTGAAGGCTGTCTTCTTTGAACAGGGTATTATTCACGGAGAACGTTCTTTTTACGGCAATGCTGTCTGAAAGGTAATTCAGTGTTTTGCCGATCACGTGCATAGTATCACCTGCTATGGCAAACTGCGGAAGACTTATATTGCCACTCAGGGCTTTGAATGACTGAATGCGCTGTTCCAGGATGCCGGATTGCCGCTTACCGTTCATAGCAATAACGAAAGTGCGCCAGCTGGTAATATCATCGGGAAATGTTACCTGGAAGGAGGCATTCCCGTTGGCATCTGTCAGCAGGGCGGGCTGCCAGTAGGCATGATCGCGGAAATTGTGGCGCAGTGTATTACCGGGCAGCGTTACATCAGGGTTGCCGGATGGGGCCATTTTATTTGTAGTAACCACAATAACGCCCGCTGCCGCTCTTTCGCCGAACATAGCGATGGCTTCATCGCCTTCTAATACATCCACATTGGCCAGCTGCGTTTTATCCAGATCTGCCATACTGCCGTTGTAGGGCAGGCCGTCTACAATGATCAACGGTTGACTGTTAACGCTGTTGGTGTTTACTCCTCTTACAATAACACCCGCTACCTTCCCCTGGAGCAATCCGTTATACTCCCTGGTTACTGCGCCGGTAAGGGATCTTTTATGCTTTACACCGTATCCGCTTACTACTACTTCCTGCAAAGAGAAGTTGGACAGCGTGAGTTGAATACGATAAAAGTCCAGCTTACCCACTTTGATCTCCTGGGCAACATACCCAATGAAACTGATCACGATGGTGCCTTTGGATGGCGCCCGCAGGCTGAATTTGCCATTTTTGTCAGTAAGGGTTCCTACCTTTGTTCCTTTTACATGGATGGTAACTCCTGGTAGCGGCGTATTGAATTCATCAAGCACTACACCGTTGATCACTTCTGCAAAAGTGGCCGGGTTGAGATATTGTTCATTGAATGTTTCCTTGATCTCGTCCAGCTCATAGCTGCCCTGCCTGTATCCGTGTTGCAGTGCACGTTGTTCTATGATCCTGGCAATACGGATGCTGGTGCTGTCTGCAGCTTGCTGTTCCATATTTTCCATACTGTAGTAATTGGTGCCATCGGGCAGTATGGTTACACTGTCCTTAATAATGTAGCGGTTCCTTTTCAACAGGAAAAGCAGACGATAGTCTCCGGGGGGTAGATTGCCTAGATCAGTTCTGCTACCGGGGTATATGGCTATAAAATCAGGATTGTCATAACGGAAGAGGATAATGTTCTTTACAAACAGTTTTTTATTGGCTGTATCAACCGGCGGCCCTATGCGCAGCCACCCGTTGCCGGTTCCATCCGAGGTATTATTGAGGAAAAGATCCGCGGTATAGCTGCGGATATCCAGGTAATCCTGCCAGAGACTGTCAATTTCTTTTTCTGTGAGTACAAAATCGCGGAAGTTATGGGATGAAAAGCCGGGCAGCAATCCTGTTGGCAGATGAAATTGATGGTTAAATTGTTTTTGACGTATCAGTCCCTTGCTGATAGTATACTCCCAGGAACCTTCCGCTTCAAAGGGCTGTTTAAACTTGTTCTTCACCACCAGGCTGGCCCACTTATTGCCAAAGGGTCCTGCAAGTATGGCGGATGGGTAGTAGCCGCTGCCCTTGTGCAATAACGTATAGTTGGGTTCCTGGTGTATATAGGCAAAGTTTTCACCGAAATTGTTGTTGATGAGCAGCATGTATTTACTCCACAGCTGCAGTTCATATTTGCTGAGCTGGTGGGGCATTTTGGTGACCTTTACATGCTTGTGGGGTACATTCACATCAACAGACAGGAAGGTTTTCATACCCTTGGTCACCCATACACTGTCTATAGTGATCAGCTGGTTAAGGGTGCGAAGGCGTATGTTATGCCTGCCCTCCGTTACCCGGAAACTGTAGCGCTGCACTTGCTGTGCATGAAGGTAGAAAACAGGTACTTCGTCGATATATAGCAGCTGAATGGATTCCGCTTTGCCTTTATTTACAACAAAGGGAGCTACCTGGGTGATATTGTCTGCTGCGGGCTCCCGGTTAATATAGATGCCTTCGGGATGCAGGAATTTATAGTATTCCACCGTGTCCAGCTGCAGTTCCCGGCTCCAGCGTTGCCAGTCAAGCGCCGCCTGGTGTTCCATTGTCTCTTTTGCCTGCAGGTCCGGGAACTGATACCAGCGGCGGGCCGGGTAATTTTTACCGAGGTAGGGAATGGCGGGAGCGTTTGCTTTAAACTTGCCGGTATACCCATAAGCCGTTATATCTGCGCCGGGTACAGGATCTCCTTTATAGTCCGTTACGTGTATACCTATCCGTAGCTGCTGCCCGGGGTATACGGATGCGGGTTGGTCTGTATGGATATTCAGTATCCTGTCTTTATAAGGTATGCTGTAATTTTTATTGTAAACCTGACCTGCATAGATGTATTGGAGGGAAACATAGTAATTGCCCGGCTTTGTAATCTTCTCACGGTAGTTAAGTGAATCCCCGTAGCCTTTCAGCACTATTTTATTGCCCGCAAAAATGGTGTACCATACATGCAGGCGGCGGGGATTTACCAGTTGTACTTCCACAGTATCATATGTCATTAAGCTGAGACAGGATATCATTCCTTCTTCCCGGTGCAGCTGGTATTCATCACGAAGGCCATCACAGCTTACCTTGTATGCCGCAGCAAAGGGATTTACTTTAACAAGGGCCGGCATGGAAATGGGGCGGGTTTGGATCGTGTCGCCACTCTTTCCGGTGATATACAGCATACCTGTACGGGTTACGGCTTTGCCGGATAGTTGGTAGCTGATGGCAAGGCTGTCCCGCTGCAAGGTAAATGAAATGCTTTCGGGGTTGTGCCGGTAGGTCTGTTGAAGGTTTTTTGTTTGCAGTTCATTGCTGGTATTCAGGAAGGAACACTCGATCACATAGTTAAAGTCAGCAGGAGGGAAGATGCTGTCGGGTATAAGTACTTTTGTATCCCCGATGCTTTCCAGCGTCTGACTGTGTGTCCACAGTGTATCTGGTAAAAAGGCCCGCGGCGCATAAAAGCTATGGGCGCTGTAGGGACCGGTTTTTACCACTATGTTCACACGGCCGTCCATTACGGCCATCCCGTTTTCATCCGCAGCTTTCAGGAAGATGGATAGCTGTTCGCCGTTGCAATGTGTTGCCTGGCTGCTGCGCGCCTGGAAGGTGACAGCCTCCAGTTCATATTCTTCATATTCAAACTTACCGCGCATCAATACCTTTCGTTTTATGGCATATGCATCTTCGTCCAGGTCGCCATCGTATTCCTCCAGGTCATACTTTCTGCTGCGTTCTTCTTCAAGGGTGAGCAGGTATTCCTCATCCAGGTCAATATCCAGGCTGTCGGATAATACCAACTGGTAAGTATAGCCGCCCGGCCGGTAAGGCTGGATCACCGCCAGGATAGTATCTGTATCAAAATATTCGGTGCTGAGGCGTAGCAGGAGGGGCCTGTTTACGAGTTTGCCGCTGGCCGTTTCTACAAACGCTTTCAGGAACACCGTGTCTCCCGGTTTATATTTAGGTTTATTGAAGGCCATAAAACCCCTGAATCCTTTTTCATAGGGCACAGGGCCTGTAAAGTAAGCGCCATTGTAATCAGCGCGCTGTTTGTGGCGGAAGGGGGATAACATATACTTAAGCGGAAAACTGTAAGGCAGGTTGCGCAGAAAAGGCCGCCGTGTCCTGTTCTTTTGCATGGGAAACGCGTAACTGGTATTATTATAGTAAACCCTTACTTCGCCTTCCCTCCGCGGTTTTACTACGCCATAGGTATTGGTGGCAGGTTGATAGGTCAATTTTTTTTTCTTTACCATAACAGTGGCGTCACTGATCAATGCCCCTTGTTTGGAGTGTACGGCAACAGACAGGTCGTGAGCGTTACTGATGGTTTTCACGTTCAGGTCGGGAGTGGTGTACAACCGGTACTTCATTTGATCGCCACGGGCGTTCAGCAGCAGGTAATTGCCCGGCTGCAGCGCAGGGATCTTTGCGCCTGCAGGAAAAGAGTCTGTTAAGGAGTGGAGATATTTTTCAGCAGCCTTTCTGAAACCGTTCCGGTTCCTCAATGCGTCTGCCTCGCGGGGAGCCAGGCGGTATACGTAGGTATAATGACTACCTTGCATACTGCCGGATAGATTGCGCTGGGCAAAGGAATAAAGAGTGCTGAGTAACAGGATGGATCCTAAAAATAAGTACTTCATATGGGTCAGGGACATTGTTAAATTTAATACAGGATGCATTGCGTGCGCCGAAATACATAAAATTCCTGGAAATATTTTTCTTACAATCGATTGTTTTTTTATACATTTGTTTCAAGAGGACTTACTTTTTCCACGTTAAATGCTTCAGTATGAGTGTTTAATATGGATTTCCACGTATAGAAGAGCAAAAGCAATCACGTCGTCAGATTTAAACCAACATCTTGATCAATCGTTAAATTTCCAACTATGAACTTTCAGCCAATGGACTTTTAATGCTTCAGGAGTGCAAACGATTGCACTAGTTGTCCGAAAAGTCGAAACGTCATCACTTTTTAAAAACTAAACTTCCACTTTATGAACATGTAGTACAAAATACGCCCAGCAATTTACATGCAAACGATTGCACCGATCAGGAACTGACCCGTGCAGCTATCCTTATAACATACACGAAAACGTGTGTGCAGTTACCTTTTTGTCTTATACCAAACTAACAACATCATGCAGAAATTTCTACGCTTCCCGTTTCCACGCTGGCTGCATGCCGTACAGGCACTGCTTGTATTGGTATTTATAGCTTTCGCTGTTCCCGCAGCCCATGCCGCAGTACCGGTGGCAGTAAACTTATTCAGGCAGGATACTACGCAGCCGCAACAACGAACAGTAACCGGCCGCGTAACAGACGATGCCAACCAGGCCTTACCCGGTGTTACCGTTTCTGTAAAAGGCACCGCTAATGGCGCTGTAACAGATAACGAAGGAAAGTTCTCACTGGCCATAAGATCATCCCAGGCAACGCTTGTGCTCAGCTCAATGGGATTTGAGAAAACGGAGATACCTTTCAACGGGCAGCGCATTATCAATGTACAGCTAAAACCCGATCAGAAAGCTTTGGGAGAAGTAGTGGTAGTAGGTTACGGTACACAGAAGAAAGTGAACCTGGTAGGCGCGGTATCTGCCGTAAAGGTAGATCAGCAGCTGGCCAGCCGTTCTGTACCGAATGCATCTTCCGCGTTGTCGGGACTGGTGCCCGGACTGTCTGTTACACAGGCCTCCGGTATGGCAGGCAGGAATTCCGCCGACCTTGTCATTCGCGGCCTGGGTACGGTTAACAATGCAAGTCCGCTGGTAGTGGTGGATGGTATGCCCGATGTAGACATCAACCGCATCAACATGAATGATGTGGAAAGTATTTCCGTACTGAAAGACGCTGCTTCTGCCGCAGTATACGGTTCCAGGGCCGCCAACGGCGTAATCCTCATTACTACCCGCTCCGGTAAGGGGCAACGTAAAACGCAGATCAATTTCAATTCCAACTTTGCGCTGGTAAAGCCAACAAAGGCATACAAGTTCCTGGCAGACTATCCGCGCGCGCTTACACTGGAACAGCGGCTCGCGGCAGTAAACACGCTGCCCTCGCTCTTCCTCTTCAAAAACGGCACCATTGATCAATGGATGGCCATGGGTATGATAGATCCCCTGCGTTACCCCAATACCGACTGGTGGGATATCATCATGCGCGACGGGCAGATGCAGCAATACAATCTCTCCGCATCCGGTGGTACGGAAAATACCAACTTCTTTATCTCTGTTGGCGTACAGGATGAGAAAGGCCTGCAGATCAATAATGATTTTAAGCGATACAGCGCCCGCTTTAACTATGATGCCAAACTGCGAAAGAATATGAATGTGGGCGTTAAGTTCTATGGTAACTGGACGAAGTTCGTGTATGCATTGGAGGATGGTTTTACAGATGATAATCCAGGCAATACGGCTGGTTTTGACATGCGTTATGCTATTGCAGGTATTACTCCCTATGATCCTGCCACCGGTCATTACGGGGGGGTAATGGCCTACAACGAAGATCCGCAGGCCTATAACCCCTATACTGTTTACATGAACACGCTGAACCGGCAGAACAGGCAGGAAGCAAATAGCAGCATCTACTGGGACTGGTCGCCGTTGAAAGGGCTTACGGGCCGTATTGACTATGCGTTGAACTATTATAACCAGTTCCGCTGGAACGCCAATACCCCCAACACTTCCTATAACTTCCAGACCAATTCTTTCGGCAGCCGTATATACGTGGGCGCTAATGCAGGGGTAGGTAACTATACCAATACCGGTTACAAAACCATGCTCACCGGCCGCCTCAATTATGAAAAGACCATTGCCCGCCACCACCAGGTAAGCGCCATGGCCGCCTATAGTGAGGAGTACTGGTATGACCGTTATCAGGCTACATCCCGGAACGACCGCCTGCATCCCACCCTGCATGAAGTGGATGCAGCGCTCACGGACATACAGGGTACCGGTGGCAACTCCGGCACGGAAGGCCTGCGTTCTTATATCGGCCGCGTGAACTATACGGCTTTTGATAAGTATTTGCTGGAGGCTAATTTCCGTTACGACGGTTCATCCAAATTCCTCCCGGGGCACCAGTTTGGTTTCTTCCCCTCCATTGCAGCGGGATGGCATTTTACAGAAGAGCAGTTCATCCATCGCTTTACCCGCCGCTTCCTCACCCGCGGCAAGATACGCGCGTCTTACGGCAGCCTCGGTAACAACAGCGGGGTAGGAAGGTATGAGCAGCAGGAAACACTGTCACAGCTGAACTACTATACCAATGCCATACAGAAAGGCTTTGTTAACCGGAAGATGGTGAACCAGGATCTGAGCTGGGAAACTACACGTGTGTTCAACCTTGGTCTGGACCTGGGTTTCCTGGATAACCGCCTTACTGCGGAACTGGATTACTATAACCGTCTTACCACCGGTATGAACCGTCCTTCTGAAATGTCTATCCTCCTCACCGGCGCATATACTGCTCCGCGCAGGAACATCGGCGACCTGCGTAATCGCGGCGTAGAGCTCAACCTTAGCTGGGCAGATAAGATCGGGCAGATACGCTACGGCTTCAACATCAATGCATCCTATAACGCCACTGTGTTAAAAACATGGAATGAATTCCTTGCCAGGGGCTGGACATTCATCGGCATGCCTTACCATTTTCTGTATACCTATGAAGACACCGGCATTGCACAAAGCTGGCAGGACGTTTATAATGCCACTCCGCAGGGCGCTTCTCCCGGAGACATCCTCCGTAAAGACCTGAACGGCGACGGTAAGATAGATGGCAACGATAAGAAAGCCTATCCGCATACACAACGCGACAGGCCCACCACCAACTATGCGTTCAGCGGGCACCTTTCCTGGAAAGGGATCGATTTTTCCTTCCTGTTCCAGGGTGCTGCCGGCCGTAAGGATTACTGGATCAATAACTATAACGACGTAAACTTCTCCGCACAACGCTATGCTGCCACGGAGGCGCACTGGACCAATCCCTGGTCTGTTGATAACCGCGATGGTCTTTGGCCCCGTCTGGGCGGCAATGCCAACAGGGAAGAGACCACCTTCTGGCTGGATAACCTCAGCTACCTGCGGTTGAAAAACATCCAGCTGGGATACGCGCTTCCCGGCAGTTTACTGAAACGTATCGGCATCAGCAGCTTCCGGATCTTCGGATCTGCCGAGAACCTGGCTACCATCACTTCCTTCCGTGGACTGGACCCGGAAAAGACAGGTAACAAAAGCGATGCATATCCATTGAATAAGTCTTATTCATTCGGGTTTAACGTGGGGCTTTAAAACATTGAAACTATGAAGCGATCATCTTTAAGAATATCCATCATTTGCATACTGTCGGCCTGGAGTATCCTTACTGCAGGCTGTATGAAAAACCTGCTGGACCAGGAGCCCACTACCGAGTTAGGCGCAGCATCCTACTGGAAAACAGAGGACGATGCCACCTTTGCTATTATGGGCGCCTATGCCAACGTGCGTTCACTGTTTGACCGTGACTATTATCTCGATGGCCATGGAGAATACTTCAGGACCCGCGGCACCAGCACTGTTGCTGACGATCTGCTGCATGGCGATGCCTATCGCGACGGCAACTATAATCCCAGCGGATATGGCGGCAGCTTTGACAGGATGTTCAAAAACCTGTACGGCGGCGTAAACCGCGCCAACTACGTGATAGATAACGTTACCAAAATGCTGCCCAATGCCACTGCTGCTTCCCTCCCCAATCTGGAAAGGATCATCGGCGAGGCACGCCTGCTGCGAGGCATGGTATATTTCAGGCTGATATCCATGTGGGGACATGTACCTTACATTGGCAGTACCGTGTACAGTAACGCGGAAGTGGCAACGATTGCCAGAACGCCCATTGCACAGGTGAAAGATTCCATCATGGCTGATCTTACCTACGCCTTTGAGAAGCTGCCCGTGAAAGCGCCTGAAATAGGACGTGCTTCCAAAGCCGCCGCCCTTGCCTTCCGTGGTAAACTGCAGCTCTATTGGGCCTGCTGGAACGATTTCGGCTGGCCGGAATTAGAAGGCTTCACAGCAGATAAAGGAGCCGCTGCCGCTGCCTATAATGCCGCAGCGGCCGATTTCCGTAAAGTGATCAACGACTATGGCCTCACCCTCTTCCGTGGCGGCGCCCCCGGTGAAATAGACAGCCTGGGCAAAGCTGATAAGCTGCCCAACTACTATTACCTGTTTACACCGGTAGCCAATGGCGATCCTGAAATGATCATGGCCTTCAACCATGGTGGTACCGGTACCAACCAGGGTGAAGAACTGATGCGCGATGTGGCGGGCCGCTCGCACGAAAATTCCCAATGCTGGGTATCGCCCCGCTATGAAATTGCAGACAGGTATCAGTCTACCATAACCGGCGATTTTGCGCCCAAGCTGATACCCATGAATCCTGCTGCGCCCAATGCAAGAACAGCGTCCAATTCTGCTTTAAATCCGCGCAGCTATGCTGACCGCGACTATCGCATGAAGGCTTCTATTATGTGGGATTATGAAGTAAGTGTAGGACTGGCCTCGCTGAAAGTTACCAACTGGGTGCCCTTTATTTATAAAACATGGAACCAGCCGGTAACCATAGACGGCGAAAAATACACTACTTATAATACAGACGGCTGTAATTCCGGTTACGTGCTGCGCAAATTCCTGCGCAATTACGCTGGTCAGGGGCGCAGCGATGGGGATTACAACTTCCCGGTAATGCGCCTGGCAGATGTATACCTGATGTATGCAGAAGCTACCAATGCTGTGAATGGTCCGCAGGCAGACGCGATCGATCTCCTGAACAAGATCCGTCATCGTGGTAACCTGCCGCCCTTAAGCGGTGAGAAAACTGCCAGTAAAGAGGCTTTCTTCAGTGCCATTGAACAGGAGCGTATCATAGAACTGTTTGGTGAAGGCCACCGCGGTTTTGACCTGCGCCGCTGGCGTGCACTTGAAAGGGTTTGGGGACCTCCTGGCGGACCCGGTGTCTGGCGGATGGATACACACAATGCGCAGGTAACACGCTACTACCAGAACACCACGCCGAGGGAGTACCAGCAGAATTATATTTTCAGGATCCCGCAGAGTGAGCGAGACCGCAACCCTAACCTTACACAGAATACACCATGGTTATAAAACATAGCAACATGAGAAGATATTTATACTTAACGGCCCTGCTCCTGTGCTGCGCCTTCGCATGGATAAGCTGCTCCAAGGACGATTTTCCTGTTGATGAGGACGGGCTGCTGATCACTACCCGTGCAGAATGTTATGTGAGCGATTTTCAATTGCTGGGATCAGACTTCCAGACAGTGCTGACCGCCAAAAAACCGGTGATAGATACAACTGCCTGCACCATACATGCAGAAGTGCAGTACGGCACTGATTTGAAGAACGTATACCCACAGTTCTCACTGGTTACCGACGCCAAGCTGGATCCCAAGATCACCGGCAAAGTGGATTTTTCAGACCTGGCCAACCCGCGCAGCTACACCGTAGTATCCGGCAACCGCCAGGTAAGAAAAACCTACACCGTGCATATATCCATTCAACAGTGATCATCACATTAAAACATGATTTATGAGGAGTAAATACTTTCAATATACATCCTGGTTAATGGCGCTGTTGCTGCTGATGGCGTCCTGTAAGGAGGAACCCTATGCCGTGCCTGTACCGAAGGATGCCCTGCAGAACGATTGTATCAAACGTTCACTGGGGCCCAACATCGTTGGCAACAATATCGAGTTTGCATATGCCATGGCGCTGCCGGGCGACAAAGGAAAGCTTGTTTCCGCACAGGTGGAAGCTTCCATCGCCGGGGCAGCCACCACCTACCTGGAACACCGTTCTTACTATACAGACGGCAGCGGGGTGGATGTGGGCGTTGAAGTGGCAACGCCTTCCACCAACCAGGGCAACGTCACTACGGTGAATTTCAGCAAGGACACCAACGCTGTTACTCTCCGGTACTTCTATACCATACCTGAAGAGGCCCGTGGTAAAACAATCAGCTTTAAGTTCTCTGCCAGAAGCAGCAATGGTGAAACGGTTAACTATTCCATGGGGCCTTATACCATTGCCAGAATGGATATAGCGCTGGACATTCCCGTAATGGATGCGGCTAACTGCTTTATCTCCATTGAAGACATGAAAGCCTATGATGCAGTTGATGCAGCCGCCCATGCAGCGAATATCGATCTTGTGTATCTCTACCGTGCTATGCCTAATGTGGCCTTCAATCATTCACTCGTATCGCCTGGTACTAAATCGGAATATCTGCCGGGTGTAGTATTACCTCCAGGCGTCAATAAGGTAACGAAGATCAGTAAAGCATGGGCGCTGCGTGATAACAACCTGGCGCGCGATAAATACGGCATTTATATTGACGACATAGACTTTCAGCAGCTGGACATTGCCAACGCGCCTGATTACGCCATCAACCTGAAAGAGGAAGCCGGCGCCTGGATAGAAACAGCGGATGGAAAATACCGCGCCTATATTTACATCAACAAGGTGAATAACGGCGCCCAAAGTGCGGTGATCAGTATGAAGCGTTATACAATGAAGTAATGATTATTTTAGTACAGCCTAATAAATTCACGGAAATGATGATCAGGAAACTGTATGCTTTACTTTTGCTGGCCGCTGTTATGTTAACCCGGTCAGCCTTTGCGGCGGAAGATACCCCGCAAACCCTGCTGCTGAAGCCAGCCGTGCTGCAGCATGGCAAACAGCTGCTGGCGCAGCATGACCCTGCTGCAAAGCAGGCGTTGGCCAGCTTGCTGAAAGATGCCGATAAAGCACTGGGCCATGGGCCTTATTCAGTAGTCTATAAAAGCAAGCTGCCGCCCAGCGGTGACAAGCACGACTACATGAGCGTTGGTCCTTACTGGTGGCCCGACTCATCTAAGCCGGACGGCCTGCCCTACATCCGTAAAGATGGAGAGATCAATCCTGAACGCTATGCCGTCAAGGATCTCGATTTTCATAACGCACTCTGTAAAGACATATACCTGCTGGGATTAGCCTGGTATTACACCGGTCAGTCAAAGTATGCCGCCCATGCGGCAAAGCTGCTGCATACCTGGTTCATCGATCCCGCTACGCGCATGAACCCCCATCTCAATTATGGCCAGGCCATTCCCGGTATCACCGAAGGCCGCGGCATTGGCCTGATAGATACGCATAATGTTACCAGCCTGCTGGATGGCATACAACTGCTGAAAGATGCACCGGAACTGCCGGCGGCTGATTATAAAGCTATCCGGGAATGGTATACACAGTTCCTGCAATGGATGCGTACCAGTCCCATTGGCCTGGATGAAGCCGATGAAAAGAACAACCACGGCACCTGGTACGATGTACAGGCGGTGGCAATCGCCCTGTTCACCGGTCAGCATGATCTTGCTGCTGAGATATTAACAAAAAACACACAGCCCAGGATTGATAACCAGTTGGGGGAAGACGGCAGCCAGCCACATGAGCTGGCCCGCACCCTCTCCTGGAATTATTCCCAGTTCAATCTCAATGCTTTTTTTGAACTGGCCCGTTTGGCAGAGCATATTGATATCGATCTATGGCATTATGTAAGTCCGGGTAAAAAGAGCCTGAAAAAAGCATTTACATGGCTGCTGCCTTATGCAGAGAAAGTAAAGCCCTGGGAGCATAAGCAGATAAAGCCCATGGATATCGATGGATACCTTCGTCTGGCAAAACAGGCGGAGCAACATTATCCTGATATTGATCTTACCAGCTTGTGGAAACAGTATAAAGACTATGGCGGCAGCAGTGCGCTGCTTACCGGCTATACCGACTGATTTCCCTGCAATGCATTTGGCAATACCTGTGAAGAACCATTGAAAGAAGTGGAATAGTTGATAGCAAAGAGGGTGTTTGTCCGGCCGCTGGCGGACAACACCCTCACTTATATCGGTTTATCATGGTGGAATCTACATCATGGTTAATAGCCCAGCGCACCCTCGCCGATCTCCTCAAACATTGCTGCACCCGCGCCGCATAAGGGGCAGCCAAAATGCTCCGGCAGCGCTTCAAAGGCGGTGCCTGGCGCAATGCCCTGTTCTGCTTCTCCCAATGCTTCATCGTATACGCTCATGCATTGCCTGCACTGCTGAACTTTTCTCTCCGGCGGTTTTATGTGCGACAGTGATTGCTGGCTGCTCATCAGGTCCTGCAGCGGATTGGCCTCGCTGGCCTGCTCGTAGAAATATTTGCAGATAGATACCAGGTAAGGCCCCAGGTGTTCTTTGCTCACATTCTCCCTGAAGGGGATCAGTGTAGATGAATTGGGGTTAAAGCCCGGGGTGTACAGGATATCGTAGCGCTGCATGTACTTCAGCTTGCTGTTGTATTTATTCTCCTGCTTGCGTATTACCACAGATCCGAATTCACTGGTGGCGGACTCCATGCGAACGCTGAAACAGAGCCCGTAGGTACGTACATCCTCTTTATCAAAATGGCGGATGATGTGGCGTTTCAGCACCAGCCCATCCGCCGAATTATCTTCTACCTGCCAGTTCAGTTCATTGGCGGCATGCCGCACATTGATACGGTATTTACCCAGCACATAATCCCACAGGGGGCGATGTGCAGGATTGATATTTTTGATGATGATCGTTTTCCACGGTGTAGCATAAAGCTGTCCGGTTTTGGTTTCCAGGCAGATGGCGCAGAGGTCCTGCAGAAAGGCCACCGGGAACAGCTCATCCCGGCGGTAAATGCCTAACCAGTAGCTGTTTTCGTAGCGGTTAAAGCCCTCGTAGTAAGGCAGGTGGAAGTTGGGCATATCCAGTTCTTCTTTTACAGGGCGGCCCATATATTCCAGTGCAGCACGTGTGCGTTCATACAGGTTGCTGCCGTTCACATCTGGTGTTTGCAGCAGCGTTTCTATTTGCCGGCTCACCCGGCTGATATGATTGGTGTAAATCAGTTCGGGCCATGCCAGGAGTTGTCCCGTGCCCGGGAATCGTACAAAGAGATGCCAGTAATGCGCATGCTCAGACGTGATCCAGTTGATATGCCCTGTAAAAAAGGGGGTAAAGGTCTGATGGCGGTCGCAGATATTTAGCTTCAGGGATGGGGTATAGTCAAACAGGTCAAACACATCTTTGTAATCGCCTTCAGACAGCCAGCTGTTGCCATGCGTAAAGATTCCCGCAGCAGGATAGGAGCTGGTGATGTTATGGTTCACATCCGGCTCATGAAAGGCGATCTTCTGCTGTTTGCATTGCTGGCTGAACTGTTTAAAATGTTTTACCGGTACATCTACCAGCAGCTGTTGCCGCAGGCCAAAGCGTACCTCTGTTATCTTTACAGCAGCGGCTATTTTCAGGGCCTGTTGTAAATAACCAGGCGAGATAATGCCGCCTGTAAAATTGATGCTGACGGTATGTGTTTGCTTTGCCATTAGATAACCTCCTCCATCAGTTTTTTCTGCGTTTCTTTTGCGGATACCGCTCCGGTCATTTTTTCCAGTATGGCCTTCACCTCCGGTTTGCAGCTGCCGCAGCCCAGTCCTGCGCCGGATGCCTTGCACAGGCTTTCAAGTGTGGCATGTCCTTCCCTGATCTTATTGCAGATATTCCCTTCGCCTACATTGCCGCAGGAGCATACCAGCGGACCGATAACCGGTTCTGCCTTTTTACCGGAGCGTAATAATTCCAGCCGTTTTTCGCTCAGCTCCATCTGCTGTTGCATGAGCTCTTTGAACTCCAGGAATTCTGAACGGTCGCCGATAAGAATAGCTCCCATCAGGCGGTCGTTATGGATCACGCATTTCTTATAGTAACGTTTGGCTTTGTCAATGAACACCACCTCTTCATAGGCGGGATCGTCCGGGGTTTCTACCATACCCAGCGAACAGATATCCGTACCATGCATCTTCAGGATGTTCATGAATACAGAGCCCTGGTAATGGCTGCTGATATCGCCGCTCAGGAAACGGGCCACTACGGCCGCCTGCTGTTCTGCTGCGGCAGTAATGCCGTAGAGAGTGCCGTTAAACTCCGCTATCTCGCCGATGGCAAAAATATCAGGATCGCTGGTCTGCAGGTATTCATTGACCACTACGCCGCGTTTGCAGCTCAGCTGGACAGACTGGGCCAGTTCTGTATTAGGTACGGTGCCGATGGCCACTACCACTGCCTGGCAGTCTATCTGGCGGCCGCTTTTCAGCTGTATGCCTTCCAGCTTTTTTAAACCATTGAACCGCGCTATTTCATCATTGAACAATACTTCTATGCCCCGGTCTGTCAGCTCTTCCCACAGCAGCTGGCTACCCAGCGTGTCCAGCTGCCGGTCCATCAGGCGGGAGGTACGCTGTATCACGGAAACGGATATACCCATTTCGCGCAGCGAGGCGGCCAGCTCAATACCCAGCAGCCCGCCGCCGGCTATCACCACTTTCCCGTTCTCAGGCTTTATATGTTTCCTGAACGCGTCTGCATCCGGGCGGCTGCGCATGGTGAAAATACCCGTAAGGGGCGGCACGTCTTTCAGTTGTGCCGCTCTGCTTCCGGTGGCCATGATCAGTATATCGTAAGGGTGTTTTTTACCCCGGCTGTCTGTAACGGTTTTACGCTGCCGGTCTATAGCCGTAATGCTGACGCCCTGGTGCAGGGTAATGTGATAAGCATCTTCCTCATCCTGCGACATTTTCACCAGCTGCTCCCATGCCTGTGCGCCGCTGATATAGTCAGGCAGCATCACACGGTTGTAGAAAGGCTGCGCCTCTTTGCTGAAAATGGTGATCTCGTCTGTACGGTTAATTTCACGGTAAGATCTTACAAACCCACAGGCACCTGCTCCTGCACCGATCACTACGATCTTCTGTTTGGGTTTGCGGTAAACCTGTACCTGTACCGCTGCAAACTTCAGGTCGGGCTGTTTTGAGTAGGGGTCCAGCCTGCTTTCCGTCAGGTTATTGGCCCTGTGCAGGTCGCGCTGTAATATTTTGCCCCAGTGCATGGGCAGGAATACCACCCCTTTCTTAATGGTGCTGGTCAGCTTTGCCTTTACGCGTACCTTGCCTCGTTCATTGCTGATCTCTACAATATCGTCCTGTGAGATCTGGCGCTGGCGTGCATCTTCAGGATGGATTTCCAGGAAGGAGCTGGCAATATGCTGTTTCAGCTTATTCACCTTTCCTGTTTTACTCATGGTATGCCACTGGTCGCGTATACGGCCAGTGGTCAGTATCAGTGGGTGTGCCGGTGTAACGGGTGTTGAAGTGTTTTCATCCTCAAAAGCGTGTATCACTGCCTTTGAAGAGGGGGTGTAAAAACGATGATCGGTGAAAAGCCGGGTTGTTCCGCCGTTGGCAGCTCCTTTTGGATAAGGCCATTGTACGCTGCGCTGCTCGCGCAGGGTATCATAATTCAGCCCGGTAATATCAATGCGTGTACCGGCGGTTAAACGGCAATGTTCTTCGTATATCTCTGCCGGTGACTGGTAGGAAAATCCATGGTAGCCCATCTTCTGCGCAAAGCGGCAGATGATGGTGGCATCCGGCAGCGCTTCACCCGGCGCATCGGTGATCTTGTGCAGATAGGTAATGCGGCGTTCCGCATTGGTCATGGTGCCTTCTTTCTCCGCCCAGGTAGCAGCAGGCAGTATCACATCTGCATACTGCAGGGTTTCGGCCCGGCCGGATATTTCCTGCACCACTACAAACTTTGCCTTTTGCAGGGCTGCCTCGGCCCTTCTTACATCCGGCAGGCTTACCAGCGGATTGCTGCCTATTATCCAGATGGCTTTCAGGCGTCCTTCTTCCAGCGCCGTGAACATTTCTGTGGCGGTGAGGCCGGGTTTGGGAGAAAGGGTAGTACCGCCCCAGAAGGCCTGCACTTCTGCCCGGTGTTCGGGGTTATCCAGCACACGGTGCGCAGGCAACAAGTTGGCCAGTCCGCCTACTTCGCGCCCGCCCATGGCATTGGGTTGACCTGTTAAGGAGAACGGGCCGCTGCCGGGTTTGCCGATATGCCCGGTGATCAGGTTCAGGTTGATCAGGCTCAGGTTTTTGCGTACGCCTATTGCGCTCTGGTTCAGTCCCATGGTCCACATGGTAATGAAGCCTTTTGCTTTGGCAATATAAGCAGCTGCTTCACGTATGGCGGCTTCCGCTACGCCGCAGATCGCCGCCGCTTCTTCAAGGCTGCGTTGCATCACGGCCGCACGGTAAGCCGCGAATCCTTCTGTATGTTGCTGGATGAAAGTATGATCTATATGCCCATTGTCGATCAGCCATCTGCCAATGGCATGGTGCAGTACGATATCGGTACCGGGATTCAGCTGCAGGTGTACATCTGCAAGCGAGCATGTTTGTGTGGCCCGCGGATCGCTCACAATGATCTTCATGGCCGGGTTGGCCGCCTTTGCCGCTTCTACACGCCGCCATAAAATGGGATGGCACCAGGCCGGATTGGCGCCGGCCACAAATATGCAGTCTGCCTGTTCTATATCATCATAGCAAACGGGCACGGCATCTTCTCCCAAAGACATTTTATAGGCAGCTACAGCGCTGCTCATGCACAGGCGGGAGTTGGTGTCTATGTTATTGCTGCCGATAAAGCCTTTTATCAGCTTATTGATCACATAGTATTCTTCTGTCAGGCATTGCCCGGATGCATAAAAGGCAACGGCATCCGGACCATGTTGCGCAATCAGGGTGCGGAATACGGCAGCAGTCCTGTCCAGCGCCTGGTCCCAGCTTACACGCTGCCTGGACATTTGCCGGTTGTACCGCATTTCAGGGTATAGCAGCCGGTCTGACTGGTCCATTACCGTGTAGTGCAGGTTCATGCCTTTTGAGCAAAGCATTCCCCTGTTCACGGGGTGGTCTTTATCCCCGCTTACCTGCAACCGTCCCTGTCTGTCCTGCTGCACTACAATGCCACAGCCTACGCCGCAATAACAACACGTTGTTTTGAAAGAAGATGCCTGCATGAAAAATCCATTTTATGCTGAACGCTAAATGCTTGCATTAGAACCCGGTATTCAACCTTCCGGGTTCGCCGCTATTGCCGGTTGTGCACTCAGCGTTCCGCGTTTAGCGCCCTGCGTTCCGCGTACAAAGCTCGTGATCATCACGATCGCCGCTACCGTGATCACGATATAGCCGATATACGTGAACGCCTGTATGTAAGTAATACTTTCTGATTTGAAAAGGAAGCCAAACAACATGCCGCCCAGGTTACCACCTGCACCTACTACGCCGCTCACCAATCCCACATTCTTTTCATTGATGAAGGGAACGATACCGTAGGTAGCGCCATTGGCCATTTTCAGGAAGAGGGCAAAGCTCAGCATGGCGGCAATAGCCAGGCCAAGGGAATTGGCCTGTGCAAAAAGCAGCAGCCCTGCACCTTCAAAAAGTAGCATGAATGCCAGTAAACGGCCTTTGCCTTTCATACCTGAGCGGGCGCCTACTTTGTCAGATACAATACCGCCCAGCGCACGTGCAAAAATATTCATGAAGCCAAACACGCCTGCCCAAAAGCCTGCGCTGCTTTGTGAAAGATGGAAGGTGTCCACAAAGTGAAGAGAGGCTACGTTGTCAAACGTGATCTCCATGCCAAAACACATGGCATAGGCCATTGTGAGCGCCCATATACGCCAGTCGGCCAGTACACTCCAGTCTGTTTTGCTTTTGGCGGCGTTGTGGCCTGTTTCGTCGTAGTTGCCCGCCGGCGTATCCTTGGTATAGCGGTGGTATAAAAAGGCTACAACCAGCATCATCAGTCCGGGTATGATCATCGCGTAGCGCCAGGCTTCTTCCTTCGTAAAGCCGAAACCTACAATGGCTGCAAAGATCAGCGGCATCACCATGTTGGTAATACCGCCACCCAAATTGCCCCATCCACCGGTTACTGCATTGGCAGTACCTTTGATAGCCGGTGCAAACATCATGGAGGTATGGAACTGGGTCACTACAAAAGAGGCGCCTATCACACTGATGGCTAAACGGAACAGTAAGAAAGTCGTATAGTCATGTGCCAGTCCTACCAGGAACACCGGCAGCGAACCGGCCAGCAACAGGCGCACGGCTGTTTTGCGGGGGCCCCAGGTATCGCACAGGCGGCCTATTATCAGGCGGGCAATGATGGTACCCGAAACAGAAGCGATAATGATATTGCCGATCTGGCTTTTGTTCAGCCCCAGATCTGCACGGATGGTGGGCATCAGCGGGGCCAGGCCAAACCAGCCAAAGAAGCACACAAAGAACATCAGCCAGGTGATGTGGAAGGTGCGCATCTGTACTGAGTTCAGGCTGAAGATCCGCAGCTTGTCCAAAGGTTGATTGTCAGGAGTAAAAGCCATAAAATATCTTTTTTAAAAGGTGGTTCAAAAGATCATTTAAACAGGAATGAAGGCCGTATGCTCACCATCAGGTAAGCCCAGTTGCTATTGCTGCTGGCATTGGTCACGTTCTTTACGCCGGCTGCAGTTAAAGAGTTGGTGCTCCAGAAATGACTGTAACCTCCTTCAAAAGCGATCATTGGAGTGAGCGTAAAAACGGCCACCAGGTCGGCCTCCGTGCCGAAGTGGCGTGTCTGCGCGGGTTTATCAACCGCTGCCGGTATATCGCTGGCGCTGTAAAACTCATGCGCATCGGCGGTGATCAGCCATTTTTTGCCCGCTTTGATCTTTGTTTTTATGTAGTAGTCCTGCAATCCCCGGTTACCAAAACCGTTTGCCGCATAGAAATAATCCATCAAGCCCCAGAACTTGTGCGGTGTGCCGTATAAGGGGTCAAATGCGTGGCTGGTATTACCGCTGCCGCCACCCGAAGTGTAATCTACCCCGGCGCCTGCACTGAAGGCAGGGGTCACCGCATATTGAAAAGCGCCCGACAGTAAAGTGCCGCTCAGATCTGCCCCGTCGGCATTGCTGCCAAACTGGTAGTAGGCGGCTCCGGTAAGCGTAAGACGTTGAATAGTATTGTTAAAGTAAAGGCCCGTAGTCATACGGTTGTAAGTAGATCCCTCCCATACCTTCACGGGTACATTGTTCACACTGTCAGTATGGTACCTGGAGAACTGGTCTGCCAGGAACAGTAAAGAGATATTGCCCTTGGCCAGTTTCCTGCCCGCATATACAAATTCCAGGCTTTTATAGTTGTTACCACCGTTCGTATTGCCGGTATAGTTACCCGGGGGCGTGGCGTCATAGATAGTGCCGGAAGCGTTCTCTTTGTTCTGGTTAAATGCGCCGCCTGCATGCAGCATCCAGTCATTGGTTTCGTATTTTAACAATACCGCATCATGGCGCCTGGCCTGTTGCAGCCAGTCCAGGTTGCCCAGCAGGCGGGAGTCATCATACAGCAGCTCCTGGCGGCCGATCTTCAGCGCCAGGCGTTTGTTCTTAACGATAGTGTCTGTCAGCAATATCTCCGCCCATGCTTCATGCAGCATGAGCCCGTTATTATTGGCGGTGGTGGTACGGTTAATGGTAGAACCGTCCTGGCCCCATACCCGTACGTCCTGTATGCTCAGGCCCAGCTGGATACGGTAGGCGCTGAAACCTGCGGACAGGCGGGAACGTTGTGATGTGAATACGGCGGGAGATGCATCGCGGGCCAGCGGAGTGCCCTGGCCGTCACGAAATTCCGTGCGTGTTCTGAGCTGGGCATTGAGCGAGAATTGCCCATAGGAGGGAAGCGATAAAGCAGCACAGAAAAGTAAAAGCATTATCCCGCCAGGGAATGTTTTTTTCATGTAACTTTGGTTGGTTTTAAATGTGAGCCTATCATATTAAAACTGGAAGCCCGGATAGCCTGCCCGCTACCGGGTTTCTTTTATGCCATTACTTCCACCTGCTGTCCGCCGGCGCCAATGCCAATGTATACACGATCTCCTTCCACTTTTACCGGGTAAGTGTTCAGGGAGCATTCATGCTCATCGGTCAGACAACGTCCGTCTACCAGGGAGAAAGATTTTTTATGAAAGGGACATGCCACTTTAGGCTCGCCTTCCTGTGTGCCGGTCATACCGCGGCTGAGGGCCATCTGCCTGCGGTGCGGACAAAGATTCTGGGTAGCGTACCATTCATTGCGTCTGGCAAAACGGAACAATGCGATCTGTTCGTCAAAATACTTTACACATACGCCGCCATTGGCAGGTACGTCGTCTACTTTACAGGCGTAGAACCAGGTGAGCGTTGCTGAATTTTCTAATGACATACGAATTGGTTTTTGAAAGTTTATTTCCATTCTGCGGCTTTCTTCTGTTCCCGCAGGTTTTCAAATTTGATGGTCGGGTCTTTTTCTTCGGGCGCGTTTACAAAGTGGCTGAAGCGTTTTCTCAGCTCGGGGTTTTCCACCACTTCTTTCCATTCGCATTTATAATTGTCTACCAGTACCTGCATTTCTGCTTCCAGCTGGTCGGCTATACCCAGGCTGTCGTTCACCACCACGTTGCGCAGGTATTCTATGCCGCCGTCCAGTTTATTCAGCCAGGTGGCTGTACGGGTCAGCGGGTCAGCTGTTTTGATATAGAACATGAGAAAACGGTCTATGTAGCGGATACAGGTGTCACTGTCCACATCTCCGGCCAGCAGCAGGGCATGTTGTGGCTTGGAACCACCGTTGCCGCACACATAAAGGTTCCAGCCTTTTTCAGTGGCGATGATGCCAAAGTCTTTGGACTGAGCTTCCGCGCACTCGCGTATACAACCGCTCACAGCTGATTTCAGCTTGTGCGGCGCCCGTAATCCACGGTAGCGCTGCTCTATCCGGATCGCAAAGCTTACACTGTCGTGCAGGCCAAAACGGCACCAGGTGCTGCCTACGCAGCTTTTCACTGTGCGCAGCGCTTTACCATAGGCGTGTCCGCTTTCAAAGCCGGCTGCCACCAGCTCTTCCCAGATCAGGGGCAGGTCATTCACGTGTGCGCCGAACATATCTATCCGCTGGCCGCCGGTGATCTTGGTATACAGGTTGTATTTCTCCGCCACCTGCGCAATTACCATCAGCTGCCTGGGGGTGATCTCTCCGCCCGGTACGCGGGGCACCACAGAGTAGGTACCGCCTTTCTGGATATTGGCCAGGTAACGGTCGTTGGAGTCCTGTACAGTGTCATTGCCCTTGGTCAGGATCATTTCATTCCACAGGCTGGCCAGTATGCTGGCTACCACGGGTTTGCACACCTCGCAGCCGTCGCCCTGTCCATAATGGTCCAGTGCATCGTCAAAGGTGCGGATCTCTTTTATTTTGATGAGGTCAAACAGTTCCTGGCGGGAGTAGGAGAAGTGCTCGCACACCACATTCCGGATATATTTGCCCTGCGCCTTCATGGTGCTGGTGATCAGGTCTTTCACCATGGGTACGCAGCCTCCGCAGCAGGTACCGGCTTTGGTACATTTTTTTACGGCGTCCAGCGTTTCATTACCGGCTGTTACAGCATTGCAGATGGTGGCCTTGCTCACGTTCTCACAGCTGCAGATGGTGGCTTCATCCGGTAAGCCCAGTACGCCGGCGCCGCCTTCTGTCTGTGCGCCCCTTGCGCCCAGCAGCAGGTCTTCCGGGTTGGGGGGCAGTATCACTTTATTCTTGGCTGTTTGCAGCAGCATGTTGTAGGCATCTGCATCGCCGATCAGGATGCCGCCCAGCAGGTGTTGACCATCGTTACTGACATTGATGCGTTTGTAGATGCCTTTCATCGTGTCTTCAAAAATGATGGTCCTGCACTGATCTGCCGGAGCAAAGGGATTTCCGAAGCTGGCTACATCAACGCCTATCAGCTTCAGTTTGGTGCTCATATCAAAACCGGTAAAGGCTTTATGGGATCCGAGGATATGAGAGCAGGCTACCTCTGCCATTTCGTAGCCGGGGGCCACCAGGCCGTAGATCATGCCATTATATAAGGCGCATTCGCCAATGGCATAAATGCAGGGATCGGTGGTCTGTAACTGTTCGTTTACCACAATACCGCCACGGTGACCCGTTTCCAGTCCGCAAAGGCGTGCTACCTCGTCCCGCGGAGAGATCCCTGCAGAGATCACCAGCATATCCGCCTCCAGTATACTGTCATCGGAAAACTGAAGTCCGGTGATAGTGTCCTCCCCCAATATATTAGTGGTGGATTTGCTGGTATGGATCTCCAGTCCCAGTGTTTCCAGTTTGGCTTTCAACAGGTTGGAGCCTGCCTCGTCTATCTGCCGGGGCATTAGCCGGGGAGCGAATTCTATGACATGGGTCTTTTTCAGGCCCAGGTCCAGCAGGGCTTTGGCGGCTTCCAGGCCCAGAAGGCCACCGCCTATCACTGCTCCGGTAGTAGCTTTGGGAGCATAGTCCCGCATCATTTCCAGGTCTTCTATTGTCCTATATATAAAGACGCCCTTTTTGTCGACCCCGGGTATCGGCGGCACAAAAGCCGCCGATCCGGTGGCCAGTACCAGGTAATCATAACTTTCAGTAATGCCTTTGTAGGAGTGAACGGTTTTCAGCGTACGGTCTATCTGCTGTACCGGGTCGCCCAGGTGAAGGGTAATGTTTTGTTCAGCGTACCAGCTGGCCGGCGCTATTTCCAGGTCTGTTGCTGTTTTGCCGGAGAAGAATTCGCTCAGGTGTACACGGTCATAGGCAGGGCGGGGCTCCTCGCCAAAAACAACCAGTTCTACTGTACCAGGAGCGGCTTTGGCCATCATCTTTTCACAAAACTTGTAGCTGGTCATGCCGTTGCCGATAATTACAATTTTCATTGCCCGGATTTTAAATGTTGATCAATTTAATGGAAAGTGGATCCTTTAAATTGATATGATAAATATTTTAATATAATGTCTTGGATAAATTTACCGGGATTGTTTTGGCTGCTTTGTATGATTTACATCATGAAATTAGCTATTTTAATTTTAAATTTATAGCCGTAAGTATGATTAATATCATATAATTATAAATATAATATGAATAATGCTATGGTAGTACCATTATTATCCCTGGTAGGCGCAGGGCCCGGAGACCCGGAATTGATCACCTTGAAGGCCATAAAAACCATTGGCCAGGCAGCCGTTATATTATATGATGCACTGGTGAACGAGTCCCTCCTCCAGTATGCCGCTCCGGGGGCCATTACCCGCTTTACCGGTAAAAGGTACGGTTGCCATATACTCTCGCAGGACGAAATCAACCGCCTGATCGTGTCAGACGCCCGCGCCTATGGCCATGTAGTGCGGCTGAAAGGTGGGGACCCTTTTATATTTGGAAGAGCGGCAGAGGAGATTGAGGCCGCCCGTGGCGCCGGCATCCCGGTACAGGTGGTGCCCGGTATTTCAAGCGCGCTGGCGGTACCCGCCGGACAAATGATCCCGCTTACCTGGCGCGGTACCGCTGAGAGCTTCTGGGTAACTACAGGCACCACCCGTGATGGCAGCATTTCCCGGGATATTCACCTGGCCGCCAGATCTTCTGCCACCGTTATTATATTAATGGCCATGAGCCGCCTCGAAGCTATCATGGATATTTTTATAGACTGCGGTAAGGCCGGCCTGCCCGTCGCTATCATCCAGGAAGGCAGTACCCCCCGGGAAAAAATGGTAAAAGGTACCGTAAAGGATATTACCTTCAGGGCACGGCATGCAGGGCTGAGCAACCCCGCAGTGATCGTGGTGGGAGAAGTAGTGAACCTCTACGATGCTATGTTGCCAGCCCACATACAGGGCATTGCCGGTAACCTGAACAGTCAAACCGCGTGAAAAAGAAAGATAAACAGGAATGCGACCTGAACAGTTGTATGCTGTGCAGGCTATGCTTAAAAGAATGGAGCCCGGCCATCAACGCACACCGGAAGAATTTCTCACTGAAGAAAGGCCAGCTGCTTTTCCGCGAAGGAGAGCAGGTCAACGGTATTTATTTCGTATACGAAGGTCTGGTAAAAGTGCACAAGCACTGGGGTAAAGACAAAGAGCTGATTGTGCGCTTTGCCCGTAAAGGTGATATTGTAGGGCATCGCGGCGTAGGACAGGAGCTGGTATACCCCGTATCAGCCACCGCATTGGAACCGGTTACCGTATGCTATGTGGATATGGCCTTTTTCCAGTCCAGCCTCCAGGTTAACCACACCTTTTTATATGAGCTCATGCTCTTCTACGCAAAAGAGCTCCAGGAATCTGAAAAGAATATGAGGAACCTGGCACACATGTCTGTAAAAGGCCGTGTAGCCAATGCACTCTTACAACTGCAAAGTAAATTTGGCTTTGATAAAGAGGGCACATTAAATATGACCCTCAGCCGGCAGGACCTCGCCGCCTACACCGGCGCTACTTACGAAACGGTGTTCCGTACCCTCGCAGAACTGGCGCAGGACCGCATCATCAGCATTAACGGAAAAGAGATCTCCATCCTCCACCAGGGCCGGCTTGAACGCCTTGCAAAGGAAAATGAAGAGTAGTTCTCTCTCGTTTGTTGAGATTATTTCGTTATTTTAGCCCTGATGATCAATTGGCGAATTTCCCAGAATTATCTCCTACTATTCGCAATTGCCTTTAAGACGCTCATATTGGGGACGGTGCTCACATTGGCTACCCATAATATTTGTCTGGGGCAATTGTTGAATGATGATATTAACTGGACGCAGATCGTCAGCAAACAGCGGAAGAGAAATGATGATCATTCTTCCCATACTGTTGTATACATTCATAACGCCGTTATCCCCAAAGCAGACTGTGGCACCTGGATAAGACGAAGTTTTATTTTGCCTTTACTGCTCTTTGTATGTCATATTTGTTTTTTCCGCCGCCACACCAGCTTTAGCCGTTTTATTGTTCCTCAGACCGAATATCTGCCAGACAGGATCTTTATAAGACATTGCGCAATCGTCAGATGATATTCAGTTATCGGGAAACTTGCCGGTTCTCCATCCGGCTGATTTTATCATCAATGAACGAGAACGAGTGCGTAAATGAACAAGACTATCCTTATTATCGAGAAGAACATAGAGGCTTTCCTATACTATAAAAAGATTTTGTTGAAGGAAGGATTTAAAGTGCAGCATATATCATCAGACATAGAGTTGCTTAAATATGAATTTAATATACCGGATCTATTCATTGTCAACAGCCGTTTCTTAACGCTTACGATTGTTGAGATATGTCAGCATCTGAAAAACAACCCGCTCACCAGCATGGTGCCGGTTGTCATAGTGTCCAAGGGCGCGGATATTGAAGCACGGGCTTTGCAGGCCGGGGCGGCAGTTGTGATGAGTAGTCCCCTGGTAGTGACCGACTTGCTGGCTGCTATCAGGCGTTGCCTGAACTAGTTTATAAAATCCACCAACATGAAAACACTTACAACTTTTTCACTCCTGCTGCTAACACTGCTGGGAGTAAAGGCCCAGTCCCCGGTGATCGGCGCCTGGAAGTCCAGCGCCGGTACCACCACTTCCGTGCTGCTCATCACAGACGATTATTTTACCGTTACCGTGTATGACGGCAACACTTTTAAATCTACCTTGGGAGGTACCTGGGAGGGTACTTCGGAAGGAGTGGCCACCACTACCATAGAGTTCAATTCGCTGGACAAGTCAAAAGTGGGTACGCATCCTGAAGCTACTGCCGACTTTACCGGCGATCAGCTCACCAGCAGCATAGACGGTGAAAAGACCACCTGGACCCGCATCGATGATGGCAACAGCCCGATGCTGGGCGTATGGCAGATCACTGCGCGCGAGGCCAACGGCAAGATGAATGAAATGAAGCGTGGCGCCCGCAAAACCATCAAGATACTTACCGGCACCCGTTTTCAGTGGGTGGCTATCAATACTGAAACAGGAGAGTTCTTTGGCACCGGCGGTGGTACCTACACTTTTGAGAATGGTACCTATACCGAAAAGATCGAGTTCTTTTCCAGGGATAGCAGCAGGGTAGGCGCTTCGCTCACCTTCAAAGGCGTGGTGAACGGCAATAAGTGGGACCATAGCGGCAACAGCTCAAAAGGCGATCCTATTCATGAAGAATGGACCCGTCAGTGAGCCTGCCGCATACTGCCACTCGAAAAAGCGCCGGTCCAAACCGGCGCTTTTTCTGTATAATAAGATTCTGCCGTTGGTTTAACGGTAACAGAACTTTCCGTAAAAGAGCATAGCAGGTGTCATCTTGAACGTATCTCCCTTCTCATAAATGAATAGTAAGATATCGCAAAGCACAGCACTGTTGCGGCAATAAGACCGGTTAGCTGTGGCCATACTATCAGCAGGCTTTGGCTCAGTGGTAAAGGACTGGGTATGGCGCCGTATACCTGTTCCATTGTCAGTGGCCCCAGGCTGCGTACAGAAGGCATCAGCAGCGTAACGGTGGCGTCGCTGTATAACTGCGTGGGCACAATTCTCAGCAGGTTCAGTATCAGCTCCTGGTATTTAATGACCGCTTCCGGTGGCGCCATCTGTGAGGGCATGAACGCCTGTGCGATCAGTTTGATGATAAGCTGGTAAAAGATGCTGAAAAACAGCCACACGGCAATAGCGGCCAGCGCCGAAGTAGCCGGCTGGCGCAGCAGCACGGAGAAAAGGATGGAAAGGTTCAGCCAGAAAGCTACATGCAGGATGTTGAGCAATATAAAGAACACCACCCGCATAAACTCGCCGGGCGTGGGTGGTATGCCGATGATGATCAGCCCCAGGCCCATTACCAGGAAGCCCAGTGCAAAGAACAATACGCTGATCACGGTCAATGAGGCGGCAAACTTTGCGTTGATCAGGTAATCCCTGTGAATGGGTTGCGACAGGATGCGGCTGAGCGTACCGCTGTGCTGCTCTGAGTTAATGGCGTCAAATCCCAGGCTGATGCCCAGCAGTGGCCCCAGAAATCCCATCAGTACATGAAAGGGGGGCATCGTGCCATCAGAAGCAGTAAAGAGTTTCAGGAAAAAGAATGCCCCGTCAGGATCATCGGGTTTTATTGCTTTACTGAAATTGCTGATAGAAATATATAGTGATCCGAAACACGTGAGCAGGATCAGGGAGAGCAATATTATAAAACGCCAGCTGCGCACATGATCCGTAATTTCTTTATCTACGATCACCCGGAAGGGGTGAGGGGCTTCCGCTTTGCCTCCTTCCTGCGCGCCTCTCCCGGCGATCACCGTCAAATTGTGGCGAAGGTGCGCTACCCGCAACTGCTGTTTTAGTGAGGTAATGGTATTAAGAAGCTTGTTCATAACTGGTACTACCTTCAAAATAACGGTTATAAATATCGTCCAGCCCATAGGCTTTGCGGCTCAGGTGTGTGAGGCCTAATCCCGCGCCAACAATGGCGCTGGCAATAAGGCTGGCTGCATCGTGTGTGCAACCTATCCTGAAAAGGCCATTGTCATATAGTACAGAGCGGACGCCTTTGGTTTCCACCAGCTGTTGCTGCAGGTGTACAATAAGGGGGGAGGTGCTATCCGGTTTGGAGGGATCAGCCACCGATACGGCAACACCTGCTTCTATGGTGTAGGGCTCCCCTTCAAACAGTATACCCGACAACGTTGGGATGTCGCCTTCCGCCAGTAGTTTTCCTCCTACAAAAATGCCTACGCGGTCGCACACCTGTTGTACCTGGTGAAGGTGGTGGGAGGAGAGCAGAACCGTGATCTTTTCTTCCCGGCTCAGTTGCACAATAAGGTCCAGGAACTCGCGTACGCCCGTGGGATCAATGCCCAGGGTAGGTTCATCAAGGATGATCACTTCCGGCTGCTTGATCAGCACATCGGCCAGTCCTAAGCGTTGTCGCATACCGCGGGAATAAGTACGCGTTTTTTTATCCTTTACATCGTACAGTCCTACCCGTTGCAACAGCCGTGTGGCCCGCACTGCCGCCTCCTCCGCGGGTACGCGGTTCAACCTGGCGGTATACAGCAGGTTCTCAAGGCCGCTGCGGTTTTCGTAGAAGCCCACTTCATCCGGGAGGTAACCCACCCTGCGTTTAACTTCAATAGGATGCTTGGTAGAATCTATACCGCACACCGCTACAGATCCCGCAGTAGGCTCTGTTAATCCCAGCATCATGAGGATGGTGGTTGATTTACCTGCGCCGTTAGGCCCCAGTAATCCAAATACTTCTCCTTTTTTGATGTACAGGTTAAGCCCGTCCACAGCCTTCAGCGAGCCGTATGCTTTTGTAAGACCGGTCAGCGCAATGATATTTTCGCTCATGGCTCACCTCCGTCCGTATTTTCTGAATAAATAATATACGCTGCTTAATGCGCCGAGAATAATAATGATCCCCAGCCAGCCTGATAACATCGAGGTGCCTACAGACACCCGGAATGCTGCTTTAGAGGAAACTTCCGGGGCCCTGGCCTCCAGGTTGGTCACATAGTCGCCTGCAATGGCTTTCTTATCGGCTTTGATCACGGCGGCCACCTGGGCAATCTGTCCCGGCGCCAGCGATGTGATTTGCTTTGGATCGAAAGTTACTTCCCAGTTGGCAGGAGCAGCAGACTGCATATCTATATTTTTGAGCGGTGCAGATCCCTTGTTGATCACCACCAGGTCAATGCGTTTGTCGTCGCCCGCCGTCAGGCTGGTGCTGAGCAGTCCCTTAGGTGTGCTTAATTCCAGCGCATAAGACCCGGTAATGGCAGCCTGCAGTTCCAGCTGGGCCGATGTGCTGCTGGTAGTGGCCACAATAGGTATCTTATAAGTGCCGGCTGGCAGCTGATCCGGCGGATCTACCTCCACCGTGATCTCCTGGGTACGGTTAGCTTCCACGTTTACAGACGACACTTGTTTGTAATTGGCTTTAAAGGTCACGTTCCAGCCTGGTGCTGCGTTGGCGCCCAGGGCATACAGCTGGTTGTCTGCCGTCCGGTTCCGTAGTGTCACATTGTAAGTAAAGGTGGAATTCGCCGCTCCTTCAATGTTGGGCTGTGTGGTGCTCAGCTCTGTTTCAAAGGTGCCTGTCTGCGAAACGTTCACAGTGAGCGGTAACTGGGTTAATCCCTTTGCCTGCAGGGCAAAATGGTAGCTGCCTTTGTTGATTTTCAGGGGCACCTGCAGCTGAAGATCGAAGCTTTTCTTTTCTCCGGGCAGCACAGATAGTTGGTTAATGTTCCAGCCCCCTGATTTCAATACATAGCTCCAGTCTTTAGATAAGCCGGTTAAAACAATATCCGCGCTTTTCAGGCTGCCGCTTTTGTTGATCACGTCCACAGAATAAGTGATCGACTCGCCCGGCGAAACGGAAATTTTGGTGTAAGGTGTGTAAAGAACCACGCCCTGTGCGGCGCTGTTACCGTGGAATCCGCCTGTGAAAAATCCTGTAAGGAATAGTGGAATTAGGATCTTGATTAATCTATGTACACGTACTGGCATAATATATAACAGTAAATGGTTTCAATGACTAATTAAGCGTGCCAAATTTATTTAAATGGTGGAAATTGAGAAAGTGACAGGCAGGTTTTTTAAGGAAATTTTAAGAAATGGAGGCGGATAGGGAGCGGTCTTTTTTATTAATGCTCCAATTTTCTGATAATCTTTTCTTTAAGTTCTTGTGTGGCATCTTCAGGGAGGGGAGGTGCCTGTGTGTGATCATGTTCATGCCTGCTGAGCAGATCATGCAGCAGGCCGCTTTGTTTTTTATAGGTGCTACAGGCATCACACAGCGTAAGGTGCCAGCGCAGCTGTATCCTTTCCGGGAGGGAAAGTTTAAAGTAGAGATTTTTCTCTATCAGCCCGCTTGCTTTTTTGCAGGACAGCACAAAGAAATGTATGATCCGCTTCTTCATCGTTTACCTTTTAAACCAGTGTACCTCCAGGCACTTTCTCAATTGCAGTTTTGCACGGTGCAGCATCTGCCAGAAATTAGACGGAGAGATCTGCAGATCCTGACAAATTTCCTTGCCGTCCTTTTCACTCAGGTATTTCAGCTGAAGCGCTGCAGACCAGCTGCCCGGCAGCCGCCGCATACACTCGTCCAGAGTGTTCCTGAATTCGGGCCGGTCCAGCAGGTGACTGTCATCGCCGACCCATTGCTGCGGGCGGGAATGATCCCCCCATTCGCCATGATGATCAAAATAATGATCCAGCCCTGCGCCTCCTTCATTTACCAGCGGACTTTTCACCTTTTTACGGAAATGGTCGGTGATCTTATGGTTCAGGATGGAAAACAGCCAGGTCTTTGGCTGGCTTTCCTGCCTGAACCGGTCCAGCGACTGAAAGGCCGACAGGAATGTTTCCTGCACCAGGTCTTCTGCCGTGGCTTTGTCAGCTACTTTGTAGTAGGCCCATTCGTACATGCTGTGGGTGAATAATGTTACCCACGACTTCATCATCTCATTTGCATCCGCCCGAACATTTTTTACTGGCTCCTTCATTGATGGCGTCCGTGTTTTAAGATATTGGAGCTTGGCTCATATGCCAAAAATACTAAAATATCAGTAGCTGATCTTATACAGGCCTGCCCCGTGCGGGTTGATCTCCGGACTGAAACTTCCGCTGAACTTCCCCAGCACCTTACCCGTCCACAGATCCGTTACCTTACAGCTACCTGTGGCCCTTATCTGTGTAAGATCAACCGTAATGGCCGCCTTGTCAGTTCCCTTGTTAAATACAGCCACATACCGGCGGCCCGCGCCGGGTGCATCGGCTGTCCATATGGCCTTCTCCTCATCATTTAACAAAGGCTTGTTATTGCTGCTGTTCTTCAGAACGGCCAGCACGTTCCTGTTGGTCAGCAATGAAAGCGTAAATGGATCATTATCCGGCAGGTTGCCGCCAAACATCAGCGGCGAACGGAAGATACACCATAGCGTCATCAAAGTATACTGTTCATCCTTCGTAAATTTGGTCATACGCGGATTACCCCGTTCTGCACGGATACCGATCCGGCCCAGCGGCAGCATATCCCCATCCGGCCATGCACCGGCGGTACGCCATTTATTCCAGCGTTCAAACACTTCAAAATGTGCATGCAGCGGTTCCCAGGCATCCCAGAAATCATCCACGGTACGCCACATGTTGGCATGCTGCTGTACGTGTGCTCCCCGGGCAACCGGCGTCTCGCCCGGCGATGTACTCAGCAGGATCTTACGCCCCGTACGGTCTATTGCCTTGCGGATCATTTCTATTTCTTCCGCATGATAGACAGGCGCAGAAAGATCGTCTACCTTTACAAAATCCACACCCCAGGAAGCATACATGTCAAAAAGTGAGTTGTAATACTCCTGCGCACCTTCCTTGTCAGGAACAATGGTATACATATCCCGCAACCATTTGCACTGGTCCTGTGTTGAATAAATGTCTTTCGCTGTCACTTTCGTTCCTTTTACCGGCAGGCCCCGTTTTACTGCTACTACCGGTACACCACGCATGATGTGAATACCGAATTTCAGCCCCTTGCTATGCAGGTAATCTGCCAGCGGCTTAAAGCCTTTACCACCTGCAGCTGAAGGAAAGCGGTTCACCGCAGGTATGAACCTGCCGTATTCATCTATGTTATATTCCGCATTGGTTTCGTTATATCCATGCGCCTTGTCATTGCTCACATACCAGCGAATATCCACCACCACGTATTCCCAGCCATAGGCTTTCAGATGTTTGGCCATATAGTCTGCATTGGCCTTTACCTCCGCTTCCGTAACGGTAGGGCCAAAACAATCCCAGCTGTTCCATCCCATTGGCGGGGTAACTGCCCAGTTGTGAAAATCTCCTTTGCTTTGCGCCCGGACGCCCAGGCCAAAGATCACCAGTAGCAATGTATATACCTGTTTCATAACGCTTATTATTTTGTTTTGATACGGATCAGGGTAAAAGAGTAGGGGGGCAGTGTTGTTTTAAACTGTGCTGCCACATTGGTGGTGCTGTTTTCCTGTCTCGCATCCTCGCTTGCCGGCTGGCCCTGCAGCACGATCTTGTCAGCTTTGTCACTGAGCAGCGCAATACCGCCCAGGTCAATGCCTGATTCTACAGGCGCCGGAAGCAGGTTCACCATCTTCAGGATCAGCTCTTTGTTTTTTGTATTCCGTACAACAGATACCCCTACACGTTTGCGCACTGCTTCTTCGCTGTTGGAGAGTGTTACAGTACCCGGCAGGTATTCATCCCCTCCATACTGGCCATACAGCTGTTGTACATAATAATTTACGGTAGGTTTCACCGTGGTGTTGGTAAAGTAGATAAGATCGGGCTTCCATTGTGTATGCCCTTCTTTTGCCAGTAGAGGTGCGTAAGAGGCCATGCTTACCACATCCCCGTTCCTTTCAAGCGCTGTCAGGTACAAGGCTTCTGCCAGTGCAGACTCAATATTGCTGCGCCTTCCGGCTGTATGCGCGGCATACTCTCCCAGGTATACCTTAGACCTGGAGCGGTCATAGCTGTCATAGAAATCCTGGTTGTTAATGAACCAGCCGGGGGACATGTAATAATGTTCGTCTACCATCGGCACCTGCAGCTTATTGGCAATGTCCCATCCTTCCTCGTAATCAGTGCCCTCAAAGAAAGGGCCTGCTGTCCCGATCACCGTGATCTCCGGGTGCCTTTCCTTCACCGCCTTAAAGATCATGGTAAACCGCTCCTCAAACACATCTGTGATCAGGTCTTCATTCCCTATTCCAATGTACTTCAGGTGAAAAGGCGCCGGATGCCCCGCTTCGGCACGTTGCTTACCCCATTTTGTATGTACATCGCCATTCGCATATTCTATCAGGTCCAGCACTTCCTGCACATAATCATCCATCTGGTCCATAGGGATGCCTCCCTGTTGCCCGCTGCCTTTTTCACCTGGCCCGGAGTTCTGGCAGGGAACACCTGCGGGCAGCACCGGTAAGGGCTCCGCGCCAATGTCTTTGCAAAAGCGGAAGTATTCAAAATACCCCAGACCGGCCGACTGATGATATCCCCATATGTTCCGCTGCGGCACGCGCGCTTCCAGTGGCCCGACGGTATGCTTCCAGCGGTACATATTAGCCAGTCCGTCTCCATGCGCAACACATCCGCCGGGAAAACGCACAAAGCGCGGGTGCATATCTGCAATTACCTGTGCCAGATCTGCCCTTAAACCATTCTTTCTTCCTTTAAAGGTGTGCTGCGGAAACAGCGATATCATATCCAGCGCCAGCCGCCCTGCGGCCAGTGGCTGCAATTCCAGTTGTGCGCTGTCTGCATGCGCTTTTGCCGTCAAAACTGCCTTTACATTTTTCCAGGAACCCGGGGGTAGCGCTACCGTTGTTTGCGCCAGCACACTGCCTTGTTTATCCACCAGGCGTACGGCCAGCTTCCCGTTTTTCCCATCCAGCTGTTTACCAAACAACGAAAGCTCATATTGAGCTCCCTGCTGCACCGGTATCCCGTCAAACCCGCCGTTCACCAGGGCGCCCCCCGGCGCCTTCGTATCCAGCACGGCATAGTGCTGATTGTTAACATGGATCGGCGTTGAAGAATCTATATCAAAACTTATCTGCGCTCCACGTAATGTCCAGGAGTGCCTGCTGTTCCAGCCCGGATCCCTTCCTCTTTTATCGCCCGGGGTATATTCAAAATCCCGGTTCTGTACCAGCTCCGCATACAAGCCGCCATCTGCAGCGTAGTTAATATCCTCGAAGAATATCCCCAGCAGCAGATCACTGATCGGTTTGGCCTGCTCCGCTGCAATTTTGATATTTGCCTTAACCGGCTGCAGTTTTGCAAAACGTTCCCCATCCTGCTGGGTTGTCTCTGATTCCTGCGCCCTTTTGAATTGTTTTCCTTCATATGTTTTAACGAGCCGGTCTACCGTTGTCCAGGCTACCCGGTGTAGCTGCCCCCTGGTCATGCCTCCCGGTAATGCTATTTGTACGCTTCCATCGGCATACTGACCGGCTTCCACTTCTCCTGCAGGCGTATAAGTTTTAAAGTCAGCCGTATTTACCTGGTAATATCTGCCATCCGCACTGCTGTGTGTAATGGTATACACCTGCCGTTCTGCATCATACCTCAGCACCGGCTGCAATACATTACTGCCGCCTCCTGCCTCCGGGTAGCTTTGCCTTTTCCAGTTCACCAGGTCTGCAGACGCTGCATGGGCAAAAAGGTGGTCCTTTTCATTCAGGCTCCACACGCAATGCCACATCCCATCCCGGCCCCTCATCAGGTACGGACTGATCATCCGCTTATCCGTGCCCCACCTTCCATAGTCGCTTCTCAGGAATCCAAATTCATTCCCGATGGGATACCATTGCTGTCCATCCCGGCTCCACGCAAAATGCAGCCCGTTATGGTCATTGTTCTTCCCCGAAGCGTAGGAAAACAGGTATACCGAATCGCGGTTATTGGCAACAGCGCGTGCCACGGTCACTTTTCCCCAATGCATTACTATACCCGTTATTAACAGAAGGAGCAGCCAGCCCTTTTTCATAGTGGAATAATTTGTTTGTAGTTGAAGATAACTATGTCAGGGTCACAAAATAATCATTTAAAGTGTAAGTATGACATTTAAAGTTAAGCAGTTGGGCCTGCTACACTTTGGCGCAATTTTTTCGGGGAGAAAAGGTATGAGAACGATCCTTGTTTGTACAGATTTTTCAGCCTCGGCGGATCATGCGATGGAGTACGCCTGTATGCTGGCTACCCGTTTTAATTTTCCGCGTATTGCCTTGTATCACGCCTACCAGGTAATGGCGCCCACCACTGATCTGCCTGTGACGCCATATGTTGGCACAGAGCTGTATAATGCAGTAGAACGTAAACTGAATGAGCTGGCGGCAAAGGTAAAAGAGCGGACAGGTCCTGATGTGGTGGTGGATACCAGGGGCGAGGAGCGCATGATGGATGAAAACATTAACGAGATCTGTAAGCAGGAGGATGCACAGCTCATCGTAACTGGCGTATCAGAGAAATCAGGCCTGGAAAGAATGATCGTGGGCAGCACGGCATTAAGAATATCAGAGGTAGGGCAGTGCCCGGTGCTGATGGTGCCTCCTGACGCGCCGGTTATCCCACCCCAGCGGATCCTGCTGGCCTGCGACCTGGAAAAGGTGTCAGAAGCCACACCGCTGGATGCACTGGATAAAGTGCTGGAAACGTTCCAGGCCCGGCTGGTGGTGATTAATGTAGACGACGGCAACCACCGTTTTTCACCTAAAACAACTACGGAAATATACAGCCTGCATCACATCTTTGATAAGTATAAGCCGGAGTATGTTTTTGTTGAAAATAAGGATATCGGGGAAGGCATTATGGACTATGCAAAGGAACATGACATCTCATTGCTGATTACCATTCCCAGGTATTTCAATTTTCTCCGCAACCTGTTTCGTAAAAGCACCACGCGGCACCTGGTCTACAACGCAAAACTGCCGCTGCTTACCGTGCATGAATAACTGAAGGTGATCATAGCCGGAAATACATGCTAAGCAGGAACGTGGTACCTAACTGGCTGAAGTGTGCGCCATCGTGGGTGGCAATACTGTAACGGCCGTTAAAGGTAATCGCATTGATATTGCGCGTCACCTGTACCTGGTCGTTAAGCATGGCTTGCCCTTCGCTGTTCAGTGCTTTCAGCCGGTAGGCCGGCAGTACATTAAGTATATTATTCACTGCCACTGAGGTGCTGAACCCTTTGCTGAATTGATAGCCTGCATGAAGATCAGTGACCACCTTGCTGCGGAACACCAGTTTCAGCTGTTTATCCAGTCCCTCATTTCGGAAGGTGGCCGGGCCGAATAAGGTATTATTCAGATGCAGACTCCAGCGTGTAATAGCCAGGTCGCCACCGAGTATGGCTTTATATTTTGGACGGCTGCTCAGCAGCAACGCTTCCTGTACATCATCAAAGATCACCTGTCCGGCATCCTCAATCAATTTAAGATTAGACACCCCGCCCGTTACCTTGTTGGCAATGGTATAATTGCCCGCCAGGTTAATTGTCAGTTTGCCGGTTTGTCCTACGCGTATATTGCCGTAATTGGCTACCAGGTCAATACCCTGTGTGTTGGTGCGGATACCGTTGGTGAAAAAGCTCAGCCCCATCATATACCTGCTGTTCAGAAAATCATCCAGCCGGGTGCCCCCGCCGGGAGTAGGCCCTATATCTGCGCTGAGAATGATCCTGTTCCGGATATCGATATTGTAATAGTCCAGTGTCAGGCTGAAGTGCTGGGAAAGTATCAACCCTGCACCCGCTGTAAAGTTCAGCGACCGCTCCGGTTTAAGGCGGGGTACTTCCAGCAGCCTGGCTTCAGGACTGTTATTGCGGATAATGCCCTTCGTTTGTATACCGCGTCCGGGTACATATAGCTGCTGGGTCGTCTGCAGGTTGATCTGGTGAAGACTGGGCGCCCGGAAGCCGCTAGAGGCGGAGGCGCGTAAGGTGAGCTTGTCTTCCGCTAATTTACTTCTGCCACTCAGCTTCCAGACAAAGGCGCTGCCAAAATCACTGTAATATTCCTGCCGCGCCGTTGCATTGATCAGTACCGCCCTGCTCAGATCATAGCTGGCATCTGCATAGCCGCCAATATTAAAACGATGGGCAGTAATAGCATTGGCAGCGCTGATACCCGAAAAGGATACCGGCCCCACGCCATAGTAGGAAGCAGTATCGCCGTCTATAATACGAAAGGTCTCACTGCGGAATTCGCAGCCAAAGCCCACTGAAAGTTTATTATTAACCGCCTTGGTGGCATCCAGGTTGCCCACCAGGTGATGAAAGGCATAACCTCCGGGCCGGAAAAAAGTAGGGCTTTGTGCGCCCATGGAAGGGTTCCAGGTATTAGCTACGCTGTACAGCTGGCGGTTACCTCCCAGGGTAAGGCTCATATCTGTCTGCCAGCTTTTTTCTCTTTTCAGGCCAATGGTAGCATTGTAGTCATGCAGCGCTCCTTCAAAGGTTGGGCGGAAGCCCAGGTAAGTGCTGCCGGGCGTATGAAGTAAGTTGTAAGGATCTTGTTTCCAGTAGGGCGTTCTGTAGTTGGCAAAGCTCTGTATATTCTTATATACAAAGGCCGCATTCGCATAAAGAGTGTTACCTGTCTTCAACGGAATGCCGGTATTTACCTGGAATTTGGCTATTGTGCCGGATGGGGTGCCGCTGATATTATTGGCATCGGGAAACTGATCAAGGAACGCTTTCACCGCGGCCAGACTGGCGCCGGTGCCATCGCTGAGATCCATATTCTCCTGCCAGGCGTCTACCTTGCCTGCCCGGTTGGTTTTGTCCTCATGCTGAAAGCTGAAAGTATAGTTGATGTATCCTTTGTCGCCGATGTTGGCGCCGCTGTTAAGGCTGGCCAGGTAAGAAAAACCGTCCCCTTTATGCGTAATGCCGGTGGCCGTTTTAAACGTTGTATGTTCAAACCGGTCTTTCAGGATGATGTTCACCACGCCTGCAATAGCATCTGATCCGTATTGGGCCGAAGCGCCGTCGCGCAGTATCTCTACGCGTTTAATGGCTTCCATCGGTATGGCGGCAAGGTCTGTCTCCGTTTCACCGCGACCGATAGAGGTTTGAATATACACTATAGAGCCCGGGTTTTTCCTTTTGCCGTTGATCAGTACCAGGGTACGGCTTGGTCCCATGTTCCTGATCTCATAGGGATCAGAGAGTGAGGTGGCATCATGCACGGGCATGTTTACTGTATTAAAAGAGGGCGCCCTGAACTGCAAAGCCTTGTCCAGCGATAGTTGCCCGGTGGTTGCTAACTCCGCGCCATGAATATTATCCACCGGGAGTGAAGTGGTCGTAAACGTGCGCGGCGAGGCCCTGCTGCCAACAGATACCACCACGCCGCTCAGATCTGCCACGGATCTTGTAAGCTGTACATCCTTCCTCATATCCGTTGCGCTTGCGTTTATCGTAGTACTGTAGCTGTTATACCCGATATTGCTGAAGAGTATCTTATAACTGCCCGCTGGCAGCGGCAGCTGGTAATGTCCCTGGGCATCCGTTACTGTACCTTTCCCCTTGCCGCTTACGATCACAGATACAAAAGGCATGGGCGCATGCTGTTCGTTCCTTACAGTGCCGCTTAAGATCACAGGCGTACTATTATTCTCTTTGTCCGATGCTAAATGCCCCTGTTCCTTTGCTGCTTCCAGGATGATCACCTGTGTAGGGCTGGGCTTTTTGTAAGTCAGTCCCAGCGGCGTAAGCAGTATTTGCAGGGCAGTATCCACCGGGTAGCCGTCCAGGTTAATGGCGGGCGCCATTTTGTTGATCACCGTACTTTCTTTATAGAGGATGCTGATGTGGTATTTTGTTTCTACAGCGGATAGCATATCTTTCAGGGGTACGTAGGGCTCCTGTTTGTTGTGCCCTTTCGCGGAGTTACCCCTGTTTTTTTGATGCAATTGCACAAAGTCCTGTCCCTGTAGTCGGTTAACTACACAGCTCAGCAGGCTTACCGCAATAAGCCACCCCGGAAACAAGCTTTGTTTCATCCGCATGCTGATTTTATTTGGCTAACGGGTTTTGTTCTTCTGTTCGTTTATTTTTTCCTGGTTGGTTGTAAATGGTTGATAAAGGCTTTTCTATTCTATGATCACTTCTTCTCCGTTCCTGGTAACAGTGGCGTCCAGCAGATCAGCCAGCACATTGATCAGCAGGCGCTCGTCCTGCAGCTCCAGCGTGCCCGAAATACGCTGTTCTTCCAGCTCCGGCCGTTTGATCACGAAGTCGTAACCAAAATACGCTTTCAGTGTCTGGCATATTTCCCGGGCCGGTGTTTCCTGGAACCGGTATTTATGTTCCATCCAGGAGGTATACAACGCAGGGTTTACGGTACGTGTAGTAATGCCTCCCTGGCTGCTGTTATAGTAGCAATAGTCTGCCGGCCGCATTACGGTGGCAGCACGCTTGCCGGGAATACGGAAATTTACTTTACCACTGCGCAACATCACCGCGGTGCTGTGGTCAATGCTTTTTACATTGAATTCAGTGCCCAGCACTTCAATTTCTGCTTCACTGGTGTACACGGTAAACGGCGCTGCTTCCCCGCCGCGGGCAGGGCGTACTTTAAAGAACGCCTCACCGTCTACCCATACTTTCCTGGCATGCGTTTTCCAGTCGGGATAAAAACGGATGTCCGAGTTGGCATTCAGCACCACTTCAGAGCTGTCTGGCAGCACCACTGTTTTAATAGCCGCATAGGGCGTGCTGATAGCAGTGCGGGATGGCTGCATCAGTACATATACAGCTGCTCCGCCAATCAGCAGTCCGCCAATAATGGCAGCGGCTCTCCACATCTTTTTAAAAGGGGAGGGAGTGTTGAGCAGGCGCTCTTCTTCTTCTCTATGGATCGTGGTATCAATCCTTTTGATCAGCTCCGTATAGAAGCCGGCCGGTACAGGTTCCTGTTTGAAGTTGAAGGAACGGATAATATTGATGGCCTGCTGTACAGTATCTTTCTTAGCGGGATTGGCTTTGATCCAGGCAGTCCATGGGTGACGGGCTTTTGTTTCAGGGTTGAGCACCCACTCTACAAAAGACTCATCCTGGAGGAAATCCTCGGTTTCATATTCCGCATATTTTTCCATTGCATTTTTCATGGCGCGCTGCCTTTAGTGAAGAAAAATACCTCAATTTTTCCAGTTCCACAATACAATACACCAGGTTTCGCCATCGGGCGCCTGGTATTCATGAACTACTTCAAACCCGATCCTCCGGTGGGCGTTCAGGGAACGCGGGTTCCTTTTTGATATTTCCGTGATGGCAAAATCATATTTACCTTCAAAATGCTTTTTATAGGCCATATAGCAGTTGTCCAGTATACCGCGTCCGCGGTAGCCTGCTGCTACGCATACCTGCCCCACAACAATATAAGGTTGCTCGGATATTTTCCTGTCTCTGAAAATGATACTATCAAACAGGTCGAACATCGGCGCCAGCACCGGGATATCAGCTTTAGACAGTGTCGTCATCGCCAGCGCATAGGCTACTACCTGCCCGTCAATCCGGGCAATGATATGCGGTTCTATATTGTTCATATTGCGCAGATCTGCCAGGCTGTGAGACACGGTCACAAATCCCTGTGAGGCGATCTGCTCGCTGCTGAGGCTTGCCTGGAGGTTATTTTTTTGCAGCGCCAGTATCTGCAGCAGGTCCTGTTCAGTCTTTGATGTGGTATAGCTGATCATGTTCCCTTGGGTAAGTATGGATGGCAGTCTACCATCCATACTGTAAGTATAATTCATTTTTACAACTTAAAGTTCAGTGTCGCCAGGAAGGTAGTGCCCAGCTGGCTGAAATGGGACGCATCATAGGTCACCATGCTGTAACGCCCGTTAAAAGTGATCGCATTAATATTGTTCTTCAACCGTACAGGGTCATTCAGTACGTCGCTGCCATCGCTGTTCAGGGCCTTCAGCTCATATTTGGGTGTGATGTTGAAGACGTTGTTCACGGCCACAGATGCGCTTACCCGGCTACCGAACTTATAACCGATGTTGACATCGGTCAGCACTTTGGTCTTGAATTCCAGTTTCAGGTTGCGGTCCAGGCCGTCATTACGGAAAGTGGCAGGGCCAAACAGCGTATTGTTCAGTCCCAGGTTCCATTTTCTGAACTCCAGGTCGCCACCCAGGATAGCCTTGTATTTTGGCCGGCTGCTCAGCAGCAGTGCTTCCTGCATATAGTCAAAGGTAGACTGTCCCGCATCTCCTATCAGCTTGGGATTGGTAATATCGCCGTCCAGTTTGTTGTCTATCGTATAGTTGCCTGCCAGGTTAATGGTCAGCAGCCCGCTGCCCACTGCAATGTTCCGGTAGCTGGCTACCACGTCAATACCTTGTGTATTGGTGCGGATGCCGTTGGTAAAGAAGCTCACCCCTACAATACCGTTATTGGTCAGCACCGTATCCAGGGGAGTAGTACCGCTGGCAGTATGGGTAATATTGGAGCTCAGGATGATCCTGTCTTTGATGGTGATGTTATAGTAGTCTACGGTGAGGCTGAAGTTCCGGTTGGGACGGAACCCGATGCCGGCTGTAAAGTTGAGCGACTTCTCCGGTTTAAGGGCAGGTACGCCCAGCAGGTGCGCCTGCGGACTTTTATTATTCACAATGCCCTTGGTCTGGATGCCTTGTCCGGGAACAAAGCTTTGCTGTGCGATCTGCAGGTTGATCTGGTGAAGGCTGGGCGCACGGAAACCGGTAGATACAGAAGAACGGAAGGTCAGCATGTCGTCAGCTGTTTTAGCCCTTCCGCTTACCTTCCACACAAAGGCGCTGCCAAAATCACTGTAATATTCCTGCCTGATGGTACCATTCAACAGCACAGCCGGAGATATATCGTAGCTGAGGTCCAGGTAGCCGCCCAGGTTGAAACGGTTGGCCTTCAGTGCATTGATCTGGTTGATGCCGGGGAAGGAGTTGGCGCCTTCTCCGGAGTAGGAAGCCGTATCGCCTGCAATGATCTGGAAGTTCTCGCTGCGGAGCTCACTGCCGATACCAACAGACAAACGGTCGCCAACAGACTTTGTAATATCAATATTGCCTACCAGGTGGTTAAAGGCATAACCGCCGGGTTTAAATGCAATGGGGCTTTTGGCGCCCAGGGAGTGGTTCACTGTATTCTCTACAGTGTATAATTGTTTGTTGCCGCCGGAGGTGATGCTGATATCATGCGTCCAGCCGCCTTTTTCTGTTTTAAAGCCGAGCGTGGCATTATAGTCGCTCAGGTCGCCTTCGAAAGTAGGACCATAGCCCAGGTACTCGCTGCCGGCAGCATGTAAAAGGCCAAAGTCCTGCTTCCAGTAAGGCGTACGATAGTTGGCATAGCTCTGCACTTTTTTATAAACATAGGCAGCATTGGCATACAGGCTGGTGTATTCGTTCAAGGGAAAGCCCGTGTTCACCAGGAACCTGGCTGCCGTGTTCGTGGGCGTTCCGTTAATATTTTTAGCATCGGGAAAACGGGCCAGGAAGGCTTGTACTTCCGGCAGGCTTTCGGGAGTGCCGGCACTGAGGTCCCGGTTATCTCCTTCGGCATCTACCACACCAGGACGGTTGGTTTTGTTTTCCCGCTGAAAGTTGATCGTGTAGTTGATGAAGCCCTTGCTGCCGAGATTAGCCCCGCTATTCAGACTGGTAGCCAAAGAGAAGCCGTCTCCCTTATGGGTAACGCCGCTGGATATACGGAAATTGGTGTATTCAAATTTATCTTTCAGGATCACGTTCATCACCCCGGCAATGGCATCAGATCCATATTGTGCAGAAGCGCCGTCCCGCAGTATCTCCACCCGCTTAATGGCGTCTGTGGGAATAGCGGCCAGGTCAGCGCCTGTTTCGCCACGTCCCGGCGAGGTCTGTACGTATACCAGGGAGCTGGCGTTCTTCCGTTTGCCGTTAATCAGTATCAGGGTACGGCTGGGCCCCATGTTACGGATCTCATAAGGATCCAGCAGTGAGGTGGCATCATTCACCGGTGTATTTACGGAGTTGAAAGATGGCACCCTTAACTGTAAGGCCTTATCAAAGGTTAACTGGCCGCTGGTCTGCAGGTCTGATGCCCTGATATTGTCAATAGGGAGGGCAGTGGTAGTAGAAGTACGCTGTGATGCACGGCTGCCAACAGCTACCACTATTTCGCTCAGGTCAACGGCGCTGGCGCTCATCACCACGTCTTTGCTGATATCGGCATGTTCTATTTTAATGCTGAAAGAAGTATTGTTGTAACCAATGCTGCTGAGCATGATCTTATGTGCGCCCGCCGGCAGTGAGAGTTGGTAGGCGCCGCCTGCATCTGTAGAGGTGCCTGTCTTTGTTCCGGCAACACCAACGGATACATTTGCCAGCGGTTCGCCTTTTTCGTCTTTAACGGTGCCCTTCAGGATGCCTTGTGCAGGCGCTGCAAACTGGGATAACAGGAGGATAGCCATAACAGGGATGGCATGAATATACTTATTCATACGATTCAGATAGATTTTGGTTAATAAAACCGCACTTACATATTGATAGGTTGTTAACAGGCCTGCATCTTTCCCATAAAAAGGCGGATCAGGTACAAGAGGAGAAAGCCGGGAAATTTACCCCGCGGTTTTTAAGTTTTTTTTCAGAATTTTTTAAGTGCGGCCTTAAAACTGTTGCAGGTAAAGCAGGAAGAGCAGCAGCACACGGGAGTTAGGCATGTTTTCACGCAGCGTGGTAATAGCGCGCCCCATGATCTTATAACAGGCTTTTACAGAAAGGTTCATGTTGGCGGCAATGTCTTCAAAGCGCAGGCCTTCGTAGTAGCGAAGGTAGATCACTTCTTTCTGTTTGGCGGTGAGTGTGTTCAGCAGCCCGGCCACCTGCGCTCTTACCAGCCGCTGGTTTTCATTTTGCAGTGCGAGATTTTCGGGAGACAGTTCCAGTTCGAAGTAATAACTGTTCTCTTCTTCCGGCGCTATTGACCTGACTTTGTTGGTTTTTTCAAGTGCGTGCAGTATGGAGGTGCGTATAGATTTAAAAAGATAGCTTTTGATGGAATGGCGTACTTCCAGTTTTTGCCGGTTTGCCCATACCCATACAAATATATCATGCAGGCTGTCTTCTATTTCCGGCAAACCAACATTGAACTTGAGCCCGTATTGGGTCAGCGCCGGAGCGTATTTATTATAAAGCCGGGTGAAAGCGGTATAGTCACCTGATCTGATTTGCTGTACCAGGTATTGATCCTCATATGGCTGGTGTAGGTCAAAGGATGGGTTGGTCATGTAACCTTGACGTTATCACTTGTTTAGATAGAAGTATGCAATATTGACCCTTTTCCCTATAGTCTATCGTAATATAGGAATAAAAAACAGTTTTGTCGAATATGTTGATAAAATAATGGAACAGGTGCTCAAGCAGCTTGTTGCTGCTGACGTTTGCGCTTCACCAGCATAAAGCAGCCCAGCAGAAACAATACCCATATGGGTATCAGGGCCACAGGAAGCCGCATGCCGGTGATCCACATCAATACCAGGATCCCGGTCAGGAACACCAGGCAGATATAATTTGATAAAGGATAAAGGAATGATGGAAATTTGGTGTTGATCTGCGCAGCTTTCTTGCTACCCTTAAATTTCAGGTGCACAATACTGATCATCAGCCAGTTGATGATCAGCGTGGATACCACTAAAGACATCAGCGCTTCCAGCGCTTTTTCCGGCATCAGCTTATTTACTACAATACAGATGGCCGCAAACAGTCCTGATACCAGGATGGCGGTTACGGGCACATGGTTCTTGTTCAGTTTTGACAGGAAAGAAGGAGCGTTACCCTGTGCTGCAAGTCCGTACAACATACGGCTGTTGCTGTATACGCAGCTGTTGTAAACAGACAGGGCCGCCGTCAGTACGATGAGGTTCAGCACATGGGCTATCAGGCTGGTAAAATAGATGGTCTTTCCGAAAAGGCTGAACTGAAAGCCTTTAAGGCTTTCAAATACCATCACAAAAGGACTGCTGTCAGTTGTAATATTTTTCCAGGGCGATAAAGCAAAAAGGATCACCAGCGCACCAACATAAAAGATCAAAATGCGGTAGATCACCTGGTTGGTAGCTTTGGGGATCGTTTTTTCAGGTTGGTCTGCTTCAGCAGCCGTGATCCCGATCAGTTCCAGTCCGCCAAAGGAGAACATGATCAGTGCAATAGCGGCCAGCAATCCCTGGAAACCACCTTTACCATCGCTTTCCAGTAATCCTTTCGGGAAAAAGCCGCCGTCATGCCAAAGGTTGCTTACACTGGCCTGCGGGCCGCCATGACCGGTGAACAGCAGGTAAATGCCAAAAGCGATCATAGCGATAATAGCGGCCACTTTGATGATGGAGAACCAGAACTCCGCCTCTCCGTACACTTTCACCGCGCTCAGGTTCAGGGCATTGATGGCAATAAAGAAGAAAAGGCTGGAAAACCATAAAGGGATCTCTGGCCACCAGAAATGTACATAGATGCCGATGGCCGTCAGTTCAGACATACTGACCAGGATGTACAGTACCCAATAGTTCCAGCCCGCTGCAAAACCAGCAAAAGTACCCCAGTATTTGTAGGCAAAGTGGCTGAAGCTGCCTGAAACCGGTTCTTCCACCACCATTTCGCCCAGCTGGCGCATGATAAAGAAAGCAATGACGCCTGCCATGGCATAGCCCAGGATAACAGACGGCCCGGCCAGTACGGCGGCAGGACCTATGCCCAGGAATAAACCCGTGCCAATGGCGCCGCCAAGGGCAATAAGCTGAATGTGACGGTTTTGCAGGCCGCGTTTAAGGCCCTGCGTTGTATGATTGTCGCTTGCTGGTTTCAATGTAGTACGGCCTGGCCGGTTTGAAAAATGATTGAATTCCGGCAAAAGTATAAACTTATATGGGTATTTCGGCGGTTATGGTGTGCCAATGTGCTTGATGTAAAGCGGCTTCGCTGATAAACGTTTTCACTTTTATAAAAGATCACACCAGTCGCGTGCTGGTAATTATCCTGCAGTCCATGGTTTCCCTTCCATCCACGCCAGCAATGCCGGCGCTTTTGTTTTGCTCACCACAATGCGCTCTGGTGTTTCCACATTCAGTTTCACGACCAGCCGCCTGTTGAAGAAATGCTCCGCCATGATCAGCGCATGACGGTTAATGATGAACTGGCGGTTCGCCCTGAAAAACAGCTGTGGGTCCAGCTGCGGTTCCAGTTCATCCAGTACTTCCCTTAGCGAATAAACCTGGCGGTCGCGGGTACACATGCTTACCATACCGCCCGCAGAATAGATGAACGCAATATCTGTTGTTTTAACGGGGATGATCTGATCGTTCCTGAATACCAGCAGGCGGTCTTTATACCGGGGTTGTAGCTGCGCCAGCAGCGCCGGCAACTGATCGTTGATGGCGGGAGACTTTGCGCCCAGCACCTGCTTCAGCTGTTTGTATTTGCGCAGACTGCCGGCCAGCCTGTTTTCGTCTACCGGTTTTAACAGGTAGTCAATACCATTCGCTTCGAATGCCTGTATGGCGTATTGGTCAAAGGCTGTACAGAAGATCACGGGACAACTGACGGCAACGTTCCGGAAGATATCGAAGCAAAGCCCGTCTGCCAGCTGAATATCCGAGAACACAAGGTCGGGCACCGGATGATGCTGTTGAAACCAGTCTATAGCGCCTTTCACGCTTGCCAGGATAGCGGTTACCTGCAGCTCTTTGTCCAGCCGCTGTACCATATGTTTCAGTTCCCTGGCCGTTTTAGCCTCGTCTTCTATGATCAGGATGTTCATTGTTTGTGATCTAATAAAAATACGCTTACTGAAAATTTGCCAGCTTCTTCTGTAACATCAATGTCGCGCCCCGCCAGTATCCTGTAACGTTCACGGATGTTGCTGAGTCCTGTACCCGTTCCAATATTTTCAGGGCGCACGTTTTTTCGCTGCAATGAATTGCTGACCACCAGCCGGTCCGGCGCTGCCGCATGTATACAGATGCGTAGCGGCATTTCAGGACTGGCTACATTGTGTTTTACCGCATTTTCAATCAACAGCTGCAACGTAGCCGGCGGGATCTTTTTATGGTGATAGGATGCGGGTATGCGGATGTCTGTTACCAGGGCATCTTCAAAACGTTCCTGGAGTATATGAAGATAGGCCCTGATGAAATCCAGTTCTACATGCAACGCTACCAATTCGGCCATACGATTGCCTAAAAGATAGCGGTATACTTCAGACAGCCGCTGAATGAAGTCCCTGGCTGCCGGCTCCTCCACCATGCTACGCAGGGTGCCCAGGGAATTGAACAGGAAGTGGGGACTGATCTGCTCCTGCAACAGGCTTAGCCGCGCCTTTAAATGTTCCTGCTGCAATCGTTCATTTTCCAGCCTGGCTTGCTGACGCTGAGCCGCCATCCATAGCAGGAAGGCTATAAAATATAAAAAGCTACCTACTACCAGCCCTCTGGCAACGAGTACGGCATATACCGCGCCCATGCCCTTTTGTAACGCCTCCATGCGGTTCCTGACAGCAGCCACGTCTCTCAGCAGGAAAAAGAGCGCTATCGAGATGATAACACAACCGCTGACCGACAGCAGGGCTTTCCAGGCCTTGGCCGAAGGTCGGTTCCTTTGCAGGACATACTGTATCCAGCACCAGCTGAGAAATGCATTTACAAACGAAAGGGGCATGGTACTCCAGGAAGATAATACTTCTTCCCGCTGCGTGCGCAGCACCTGTCCCAGCAGGGCAATGAAAAAGGCGATCACAGCGCCTGTAAGCGGATAAAATCGCTTCATCATTACAAAAGTATCGAAAAGACCGGTTGAACGCCATAGTACTGTTATGAAACGGACAATCCGGCGGATGAAACGCCCGCTCAGGTTTTAAACCGCATTTGTGAATGGCAGTTCATCAGTGAAAATGTCCTTTTCATCTGCTGCGCCATGCTTTTTTTCTCCGTAGACCGTCTTATAAAGAAAATGAAAATGATCATGCAAAAAGTAATTATCTCCCTGATCCTCCTGACAGCCTGTGTTACAGGAACATTAAAAGCCCAGCGGGTGGTGGTGGCGCCGCCAGTGCGCAGGGTAGTTGTAACAGTGCCTCCGCCGCGTGTAACCGTGGTAGTACCGGCTCCCCGCCCGGTGATAGTTGCGCGGCCGGTGGCGGTAGCGCATACAGTAGTGGTAAGACGCCGCGTAGTGATACACTGATAAGTATTAAAAACTAATGAATAGCTGATGAAGACAAACAACGCTTTGTTGCACCTCCTGCCTTGCATCCTTATAGCATCGCTGGCGCTCACGGAATGTGAGGACAGTTGGGATAGCGATCTTGCCTTACCTGCTGAAGAAGGGCGTATCTGCCTTCCCGGTGGCAGGCCATGTATCCTTTTGGCAATGCCCGCCGCTTGCTGTGCGGGATCTTCATCCGGCACAAAAACAATATACAAATATGAAACGTTTAGCACTTTGCCTTTTGCAGATATGCCTGCCCCTTGTTTTCATGAGCTGTGGGAAAGATAGCGAAGAGCGGGTCTACAACCTGCAGGGACAAATTATGGTAGATGGCCTGAAACGCACTTTCTTACTGGATTTGCCGCCTCATTATTATGACAGTGCAGGCTTTGATCTTGTTATAGCATTGCACGGAACCGGTGGTAATGCTGATCAATGTAAAAGGGATTATGGCTGGTCACCCAAAGCAAGCCAGGCGGGATTCCTGGTGGCCTATCCCAACGGCATACGGAGTAACGGCCCGCTGGGTATCAGGACCTGGAACGCCGGCGGTTGCTGCGGCTATGCACAGCAAAACCAGGTCAACGATGTAAAGTTCATCAGTATGCTGATCGATTACCTGGCAGACAATTACCGCGTCAATCGCAAAAGGGTATACGTAACGGGTATGTCCAACGGCGCTATGCTCAGCTATCGCCTGGCCTGTGAAGTGCCCGGTAAGATTGCCGCTGTAGCGCCCGTGAGCGGAACGCTGATGAGTACTTCCCCCTGCAATCCTTCGCGGCCGGTGCCCCTGTTACACATACATTCCGAACTGGACACACTGGTGCCTTACCAGGGCGGCATTGGTATAGGAGGATACTATTTTACACCGGTAGACTCCGCGCTGCAGCTGTGGGCAGGTATCGATAAATGCTCCAATGGGCCCGAAACAGTGACGGATAATGAAAAATATACAGTTACCCGGTGGAGCAACTGCCAGGACGAAACAACCGTGATCCGTTACCTCACGAAAGACGGTGGGCATTCATGGCCCGGCGGACTTAAAGCCAGGCCGGGTGCGGATAACCCCTCAACCGCCATTAATGCCACAGATGTGATCTGGGACTTTTTCAGACAATATACATTACGCTAAATTTTGCTAACATGAAAAGAAGAAAACATTTTTTCACCTGCAGGATGTTCATCATCACAGCCATCCTGTTTACCGCTTTGAACATCCGTGCACAGGAAAAGAAAGAGCTGCCGCAACAGATGACAGACAAAATGAAAACGCAGCTGTCGCTGAGCGAAGAGCAATATCCCAAGGTGCTGGCCGCAAATGAGCAGTTCATTTCACAGATGAGCGCCATGAAGGACGGTGGTGGCAGCCGTCTTTCAAAACTGAAGAAGTTGAAAGCGATCGACAGTGAACGCGATAAGGCGCTGAAGAAGGTATTAACAGAAGAACAATATGCAGCCTTCCAGGAACAGAAGAAAGAGAACAGGGCAGCAGCCCGCAGCCAATCCCGGAACAAGCCCTGACATCGCCGCCATTCCATGCTGATAACAGGGCCGGCCCTATGCCATCAGGCAGACGGGCCGGTCCCATTTAATTATTCAGTAAGAAGGTAAGTCTTTACACCTTTTTCGCCCGCAGTATATTCCTGATCACACTCACTGCTTTTTCAGCGCCTGTAGGCGGTAGCGTTGCTTTTTCTCTTTGAGCCAGTGTGTTTGGACTGACGAGCAGCCGTATGCTCTCGCCGCTGGTAACTGACATCTGGAATTCCTGTGCTGCAATAAGTTGCTGGCCATCCGGCAGATGGTAGTTGACTGAAACGTCCTTCATGGCTACGGAAACAATATCCTTATCATGATATTCATGTGTGGTTTCATTCAGCACAATACCCTGTAGAAAATTATAATGACAGGTATAAGATGTTAATATGTCTTCATCCAGGTGAAACAGCGTGACCTGGTATACGGAAAAACGCAGCATCTTGTCCTTGCCTTTGCGAAGCCCAAGATCCTTCATTTCAACTCCCTTCACTTTCCAGTAAACAGGAGCGATGATGAACAGGGGAGCGGTGGGTCTTTCCGATTTTTTTATGCCAAGTTGCTGGTAAGCGCCTGTTACTAACTTTTCAATGTCTTCTTCCAGCCAGGTATCTATAGCAGCGTCCGGCGGAGCAGTATAGTAGCTGATAAGCCGGTAGATGATCAGGCCAAGGCTTACGACTCCTGCCATCAGTGCGAGCTGGTGGATAACAGGATACTGACTGCTGCTGACAGTGTAGTAAATCAGGGCGCATGCGCCAAGCGCAATACCTGGCCCTTTTAGCCTTAATGGATGGAAGTAATGTTTTAATTGCGGATGTTTAGTTTGTGCGTTCATGGCGGGGTATTAATGTGGGTTTAAAAACGTTGATTACATACGTTGATGCTACATGGGCAATGGGTTATGAGCAACGTAATGAAGGTAACGAATTTTACTGAAACATTGGATGGTATTACTTATTAAAATAAGATTAGCAGGCCTACTGCAATGCGGCCGCAGGCTTAAGCTGCTTTTCAAGTACCCTGATAACAGTTTCCCTGATGTCTTGATAAGGGGCATCGTCGTTAAATCCAATGCCGTAGTTGATATGCGCTCCGTTTCTCGTTGCGCACAGGATGTATTTGGCGCCGCCCAGGCTGATTGAGATAGGGGAGTACTCTGTCTGCAAGCGCTTTATCTGGTTGTGACATCCACGTAGATCTGGGGTATCATAATGAGTGCATAATCTGGTGGCTCCGGTAGTGTAGAAGCTTTTGTGAAGGCTTGCAGTGCCATCTCGTATTGTTTAAGCTGGTGGATTTATTATTGAGAACATCATGGCCGTCGCGCCGTCTCGCGTACAACCCTAGTACTACGGAACACCGCGCGGTGCTGAAATCGATTTGGTACTTGAATTTCCTGGCGGCACTAAATGGGCGATTGAAATCAAGCGCAGTTCATCGCCATTAATCTCAAAAGGTTTCTACGCAGGATGCAATGACATCAAGGCCGATAAGCGCTTTGTCGTTTATTCGGGCAAAGATAGATTTTCGATAGGTGAAGGTGTCACGGCGATTCCTCTGCCCGATTTAATGCAGGAACTTATGGAGCAGTAGATTTTGCTGGTATGCTTTCTCAAAGGGGAAAGTACAGTATACAAATGTGGTAATGTAGATACAAGCAGCCTTTCATTGCAAGTTGGGACAAACGATATGGAAGGATATTACAATCATTCCCCCCAAACAACAAAGGCCGCCTTTCAGCAGCCTTTATAAGTAATTATTAACCTCGTACCCGGGACGGGGGTCGAACCCGTACAGCCATTGCTGGCCACAGGATTTTAAGATGGTTAAATGGCCTTATTTAGCTTAACTAGGGCTAATTTGTTTTAACTATAGTGATTTGGCTATCAATAATTTGGATATTTTCACTACCTTAGACAACGACAGCCTGAAGGGAATTTAACAGGCCGTTTGTTTGAAAATTGTTTGAAAATTTTGAAGTGAAGGTTTTTGTGAAAGTGAAAATTTTCAAGCTATGTCAATATCATCAACTATTTTCCTGGACAACAGGAGGCTGAAAAAGAAAACCGAAAATTACCCGGTAAAATTAAGAATTACCTGTAACAGGCTAAGTAGGGAGTATCAAACCATCTACGACCTTACCGTACCTGATTATAACAAGCTAAAGGCTCCCAATATTTCTGAAGCATTACAGAAAGTACGTGATGGCTTAAGAACAATCCAATCGGAGGTTGATGCGGCGGCTAAAAGAATTGACCCCTTTAATTTTACTGAGTTTAAAAGGGATTTTATAGATACCCACCCCTTATTCAAACAAAGGAAGGATAGGAACAAGGTAATGCTGGCAGATGCTCCCAGCAGTTTTGATTATTCGGAGTACTATAAGAAATTTCCGTTACTAACAGAGAGATATGAATCTGCCTCAATAGGGAGTGTCTATTCTTCCTATATTAAGCAATTATTGAGCGAAAAACGCATCGGAAGCGCTCTCAAATACCGGGATAGCTATAGCTCTTTAAAGAAGTTTGGAGGTGCAGACAGGTTTTCCGATATTACCGTAAGCTATCTACGCCGCTATGAGACCTGGATGTTAGAACGGGGTTGTTCCAAAACGACCATAGGGATGATACTTAGAGCTTTACGTGCTATCTTTAATGAAGCGGATCACCAGGGTATCATCAATAAGAGTAAATGCTATCCGTTTGGACGAAGAAAATATCTGATCCCAACTTCCAGGAAGGTTAAGAAGGCCTTAAGTCATGAAAATGTCGCTAAGATATATTATGATCGGGCTACCTGTCGAAATGAAGAATTTGCAAAGGCTTTGTGGTTTTTTTGTTATTTCGGTAATGGGATGAACCCGAATGATCTTGCTCACCTCAAGTATAAAAACATTCATGGAGAATATCTACATTTTTACAGGGCTAAAACCGAGCTTACAGCGCGCAATGATCCCAAACTTATTACTGTATACATCAGCGAAGATATGCGTAATTTTATAGATCGCTGGGGTAACAAGGATGTGGCTCCGGATAATTATATCTTTCCAATACTGCAATCGGACTTAACACCCTTACAAGAATATAGCGCTGTAACGCGCCTTACCCAGTTTATTAATGATTGGATGAAAAAAATTGGACAAAGGCTAAACATTGCTATTGAGGTAACAACTGTGGTGACCCGGCATACTTTCGCAACTCTATTAAAAAAAGCAGGTGCTAGCACTGAATTTATACAGGAATCACTTGGGCATACCATCATAAGTACCACAGAAAATTATTTAGATAGCTTTGAAAATGAAGTAAAGAAAGAATTTGCAGGTAAATTAACTGCATTTAAGGAGTTTTTTTCCAATTCAGAAAGTGATTAGCGATTTTGCTGCTATACCAGAATGGAGATGGTCCAGGTTGTAGTTGAATGAGCCTTATAACTACGTAATTTTCAGTAATTTACGGGAGATTGAGTTAATAACAAGGAAATTTTGGACGTCATGGGTCTTAAAAAGTGGTTGTTTTCAAGTATGTTTCTTCGGAATATGTTGGCCGATTTTGGCTTCCGTTCTGCCTATTCCACCCAAAAAGGCGGCTTTGTTCCCTATTTTCAGTACATAATAGGCCCCTATGAGCAGAACTATTATTTATACTTCCGTGAAGAGCCATTTGTAAAACGTTATAAGAACGAAATCTTTAATAAGCTGTTTGAGTATGACCGGAATGATAGTAAAAAGTATCTGACATTCCATTATGATGCTTACCTGGATAAGCAAGACTTCTTACAGTTTCTGCAGGATGAAATTTTTGAAAGACTGGAACGCAGGCCACGGAGTACTCAAAAATCCAAACTGCAAGCTGCTCTGGATTGGGTAACTGAAAAACTGCAGGAGCACCGGACAAAGCAGGAAATAATGATTCGGCAGGAATTTAAACAGGGTGTACAAACCATTATCGAAAGTCAGCAGGTCAGAAGCCCCGAAGAAACAGACCAGCAGATAAATGCTGTACTGGAAAGGATAGTTCCCTCTATTGAAAAATTGTTTGAAGGTGTAACAGGGAGGATCAAATTGTCTCACCCAAAGTACCTTGACCTCCTTCTTCAACATTTATACATTCTCCGAAACTTGCAATATACTGATAGGACCGGAAAGGTGAAGGGTGAATTATTCAACAACTTTACTGCTACGGATCTTGCCTTCCTTTTACGCTTTCACTTTATCGATTTTAAAGGACAAAGGCCTAACACGGTTCAGCAGGGTATTGCAAAAGTCGAGGAAAATATTGATATAAACAGTGAGAAATTTAAGCGTCTAAACAAAGCATTGCGGGAGTTCTATTTCGATAACTAAGGAGTAGAAACAAAGTAGGTTAGTGAGCATAAAAGAACTATTAAAATTAAAGGCCGTCTCAGCCTCAATTTTTAGCGGCTTTTTTCAGCCCTTGGATTTGCTTAACCCACTTCAGTCCAGAACACTTTGTTGTTGAAAAATTTAGGTGCTGAAAGTAGCAGGGAGATCTTGCAAAGCGAAACGCTGTTTTAAACAACGTTATCAACCTGGAAATAAATATTCGGATTTCCATATAAATGCATAGCGGCCCAACCCGTAGGTGCATAAAATCCGTGATGTTCATTAAATCCGCTTTCCATCACTTTTACATTTGCATTTAATACGCATTCGCTCACTCTTTGCCCCTTTTTTAAACAATCTAGGAATTTCTCCAGCCACACCGGTGTAATAATCGGATTTAAACTCCATGCAGGAGCAATCACTGCCTTATACCCTAATGAAAGTACATGATGGCAAAGGGAGATCAACCGCTGAGAAAAAATTTCCGGGGATACATATGCAGAGTGACAGATAAAAAGAACCGCAATGATCCCACTTCCCAGGATTCTGTTAATGCCATTTTCTTTAATAATAGCATGTCCCTCTTCATTTCTGGTATAGATAGTCCTGAATCCTTCCACCCCCTTGCCACCATGCGCCATAAATACATTGATATTGGCATTGAGAGGAGACGGAGGAACTAGGTCTGTAATAATCTTAATGCCATATTGTTCTTCCAGTAAAGGAACTAGCTTTGTATGGCCTAAGTGTAACGCATAGTCATCGTCTTCCGTAGGAATCCAGCTGCTTATCGTAAAGTCTTCAGCAGATAGGGCGACCTGTGCATGATTCTCTGTAAACCATTCCATTGAGATAACATTTGTCACCGGTCTATAGAGTGAGATGAAGTCAGCTCCCTGGATTTCTATTTGTTCCTTTATTAATAGTTCATGCTTGTAATGGCAGGACTCGCCTTTTATGGGAAGATTGATCAGGTTATGAGGGAACGCAGATAAACCTAAACTTTTATAAAGAAAAACTTCTTTAATATTGTCAGCAAGCGGTAAGTGTCTAAAACGGAGGCCATTGGGCCATCGATTTCGGTGATGTTGGGCCACCCAT
>NZ_CALEJS010000010.1 GCF_937898475.1 uncultured Chitinophaga sp. | reverse complement strand
AACCAGTATCAGGACTATTTTATTCACCTGTATAGCTATTTTAGGACTAGACAGATTGCGGGTTGTATGCATGATGTCCGGTACATGTCCGGTATATGTCCCGTAGTTGAGGGGTAGATGTCCGGTACCTTATAAGATACCAGACATCTACCCCTCAACTACCCGGCAACTACAGGAAAACCTCCGGTCAACTACGGGTATCCATAAAGAAAGAGCCCGTTCGCCAATCAGCAAACGGGCTCTGTTCAATATTGTTTATCTTGCTTTATGCTTCTTCCCTGATACTTACCTGCTCCATACGCGGTGCAAAGAAATGCATAATTGTCCAGGCCAGGAGGTAGGCAAAACCGCAGATAACAAACAGGATGTTATAGCCGGTATTGATATTGCCCAGCAGTTTATAGTGATCCAGCAGGGAGCCTACAAACAAAGGGAACAACATGCCACCCAGGGATCCCGCCATACCGCCAATTCCTACAACGGAGCTTACCGCGTATTTCGGGAACATATCAGAAACAGTGGTAAATATATTTGCAGACCAGGCCTGGTGAGCGGCGCCTGCCAGACCTACCAGCGCTACAGCCACCCACATGTTGCCTGAATACGGGGCCACTATCACGGGCACTACGCAAAGCGCAAAACCAAGCATGGATGTTTTACGTGCCCTGAACACCGGCCACCCTTTCTTGATCAGGTAGGAGGAGATCCATCCGCCTCCTATACTACCAAAGCTGATCATGGTGTAAATGATAATGATCGGCAAACCATTGTTGGCTTTCATGTCTACATTAAAGGCAGAAGACAGGTAGGAAGGCAGCCAGAAAAGGAAGAACCACCAGATCGGGTCTGTAAGCAGTTTGCCAAATACAAAGGCCCAGGTCTGGCGGATACCAAATAATTTGAACCAGCTGATCTTATGCGTCTCTGCTGCCGGTTCTACCGTATCGCTGTGAATATAGTCATACTCCGGTTGTTTAACCCGTTTGCTTTTGGAAGGTACTTCATAAAAAATGAACCAGAAGATCAGCCATATAAAACCAATGGCGCCGGTCCAGATAAAGGCGCTCTGCCAGCCATGTGTTTTTGCCAGCCAGTATACAATAATGGGCGCCACTACAGGTCCCAGGTTGGCGCCTGCATTAAAGATCCCGGTTGCCAAGGCCCTTTCCTTTTTAGGGAACCATTCAGCTACCGCTTTAATGGCGGCGGGAAAGTTACCTGACTCACCCAGGCCCAATGCCGCACGGGCTACCCCAAAGCCAAATGTGGACTTCGCCATGGCGTGCGCCATTGCCGCCACACTCCACACCACAAGAGAGATGGTATAACCCAATTTGGTGCCTATTTTATCTACAAAACGGCCAAAGGCTAACAGGCCAATAGCATATGCAGCAGAAAAGGCCGCCACTATATAACCGTAATCCTTCTCTGTCCAGCTGAACTGCAGCTGCAGGTCGTCTTTCAACAAGCCAATTACCTGCCTGTCAATATAGTTAATGGTAGTGGCGAAGAAAAGCAGCGCACAGATGGTCCAACGATAATTTCCGGTTTTTGTGGAATTCATTCTGATTATTTTGGAATTTATAAAAGCAAAGGGTTTTAGTTCTGCCTTAAATTTAATGCAATGCTTTCACTAAAGCAAACGTTTGCACAATCTTATCTTTCAACGCGTTCCAATCTTTGCTTTCAATCACTTTTTTAGACAGTAAATTAGACCCCATGCCTACACAGATCACACCTGCGTCAAACCATGACCGGATGCTTTCCTGGGTGGGCTCCACCCCTCCGGTGGGCATAAATTTCATGCCGGGAAACAGCGGCCTGACGGCGTTAACAAAGCCGGGGCCCAGCACATTACCCGGGAACAGCTTTACAAGCTGCGCCTCAAGTTTTTCCGCTACAGCGATCTCGCTGGGCGACATACAACCCGGGATCCAGAGAATATTGGCAGCCTGGCAGTATGCTCCCGTGGAAGTTTCTGTAATAGGGCTCACAATGAAATCAGCGCCCATACCGGTGAAAGTCTCGGCATCTGCAGCATTTTTGATAGTACCTATACCCAGATACATATCCGGCATAGACACCAGTTTCTTATCGCGCATGGCGGCAAAATTTCGCCGCGCATGCTCTCCCCGGTTGGTAAACTCAAATACCCGGATGCCGGCGTCATAGCAGGCCTGCATTACCTGTATACACACTTCTTCGTCATCATGATAGAAGACCGGTATGATGCCGCTGCGTTCAAAGGCAGCTATAATGGTTGCTGGTTGTGGAGGCATAATTGTTTGCAATGGTTACGTTTTCAATGTAAGTTTTCAGGCTGATCTGCTCAGATCAGCTTTTCAATATCCGCTTTATCCGTTTGATTGAAATCGCCTTTTATGAACAGTTTGGAATAAGCGGCGGCGGCGGCAAAAGAGATCGTTCGCTGAGCGTCAAAACCTTCTGCCAGGGAATGGATCAGCCCTGCCATAAAACTATCGCCACTGCCTACACGGTCTATCACTTCATTGGTCTCATACTGACGCGAAACCGTTTGCTGCCCCTGGTGATAGTAAGTGGCATAATACAGGTTGTGTGTAGGCCCATCAGAGAAACGGAACGTGAAGGCCACATGTTTACAACGTGGATAACGCTCCGTTATTTCATGCGCTACCTTAATGGCCTGTTCCAGGTAGATCTCTTTTTGCTGCTTTTCAAGCGCAACGGTATCCAGCGCGGTATCCAGCATCTGATGTGCGGCCCATATATTGCCCATGATCACATCGCAGTACTGCACCAGCTCCGGCATTACCTGGAAAGGTTTGGCGTATTGCCACAGTTTGCTCCGGTAATTAAGATCGGTGGAGATGGTGAGACCTTTACGACGGGCGGCTTCCAGCACTTCCTTACAGACGGTGGCTGCCTGCTGGCTCAGCGCAGGTGTGATAGCGCTCCAGTGGAACCAATCTGCTCCTTCCAGCAGTGCATCCCAGTCTGTTGTGCCGGGCTGTATCTCGCTGAAAGAAGAATACTTGCGGTCATACACTACTTCTGCATGCTTCAGATCACTGCCCTGGGCCAGGTAATAGGTACCTATACGGTCACCGCCCCACAGCATACGGTCTGTAACAATACCGGCTTTTTCAAGTTGCTGTAATACCTGCCTGGAAAGGCCGTTATCAGGCACTTTGCTGATATAGGATACAGGTGTGCCCCATCGCGCCAGGGAGGCCGCCATATTGGCCTCTGCCCCGCCTATATAAAGCGCTGATGTATGCTGATCGAATACCGGCGAAAAACGAAACAGGATCTCCCCGTAAGAAATAACTTTTACTGGCTTCATCAGAAATTAAAATAAGCTTTAGCGTTATTGTAGCAAATGTCCTGCACCATTTTACCGAGCCAGTTAACATCGCCCGGCAGTTCACCATTTTCAACATCATTACCCAGGAGGTTACACAAAATACGCCGGAAATACTCATGACGTGAGTAGGAAAGGAAACTCCTTGAATCGGTCAGCATGCCTACAAAACGGCTGAGCAGTCCCATATTGCTGAGCGTGTTCATCTGTTTTTCCATACCGTCCTTCTGATCCAGGAACCACCAGCCCGAGCCAAACTGCATTTTGCCGGGGATAGTGCCATCCTGGAAATTACCCACCATCGTAGCAAACACTTCGTTATAGGCAGGGTTGAGATTATAGACGATGGTGCGGGCCAGTTTATCTTTTTTATCCAGCGCATCAAAAAAGGCAGACATGTTCTCTGCCACCTGCCAGTCGCCAATGGAATCCACGCCTGCATCCGCGCCTACGCGGCGCAGCAGCCGGCTGCTGTTATTACGGATAGCCCCCACATGAAATTGCTGCGCCCAGCCTTTTTCATGGTTCCATTCGCAGATAGTGTGCAGGGTGGCTGCTTTAAACTGCAGCGCTTCTTCCGGTGTAACGGCATGGCCTGTACGCAGCTGGCTGAAAATACGCTGCACGCCTGCTTCCGTATAGTTTGCAGCATAAAAGGTATTGATACCATGATCTGAAAGACGGCCGCCCGCTGCATGGAAGTAGTCATGCCGGCTGCGCAGGGCATCCATCAGGGCCTGATAGCTGTTGATAGTAATGCCTGCCGCTGCCCCCAGCTTATCAATATAGGCGTTGAAAGCAGGTACATCTTCCACGATCATGGCTTTATCCGGACGGAAAGTAGGCAGCACCCTGATGCCGAAACCTTTTTGCTGCAGCGTCTTATGGTGCTGCAGATCATCTGCAGGATCGTCTGTAGTGCAAAGGGCTTCTACCCTGAAATGCTGCAGCAGCGCGGGAGCAGTCCACTGCGGGAGCTGGTCATTACAATGCTGGTAGATCTCTTCTGCAGTATCTGCATTCAGCAGCTGCTTCACACCGAAAGGGTTCAGCAATTCCATGTGCGTCCAGTGGTAGAGTGGATTACGCATGGTATAGGGCACCGTAGCCGCCCAGTGTCTGAACTTGGTGAGATGATCTGCGTTGCCGGTGATGTACTCTTCTGCCACCCCGTTTGCACGCATGGCGCGCCACTTGTAATGGTCGCCCTGCAGCCACATGGCGCTGAGATGCTCAAACTGCCGGTTGCCCGCAATATCCTCCGGTGGAAGGTGATTGTGATAATCGATCACCGGCATTCCCTTGGCATACTCATGATATAAACGCTTAGCCGTTTCTGTCTGCAGTAAAAAGTCTTCTGTTAAAAATTGCTTCATATCTGTTGCTTCATAAACGTGAAAGTACCATACTATCTAACTGCCTTTTGCAGGCCGGTTGCATAGGCAAGCGCACCTTCCTGCAGCATGCCGGTGAGGTGCCCCGCTACCACTGCTGTAAAGCCTGGCAGCTGGTTAAGATCTGCTTCCCATAGCTTACTGTCGGCACACACCTGCTGCACAAATTCCGTTATCGTTGTAGTGTTCGCCGTATCCACTGCTTTCCAGTAGCCGGCAAATACAGCTGCATTGTCATCGGTAATAAGATAATGCTCCGCACCCCTGGCGCCGTAATATCTGCCTCCCTCCTCCTTAACCGGCCGCAGGAACAGCAGCATGGCTGCGAAACCCAGGCACATAGCTTGTGGCAGGGCTTTATACCGTTCGTAATAGCGCAGGAATGTGCGCAGGTTACGGGCGTTCATCTTGGCGCTTTCCTGGAATGTTATGCTGATCAGCTTGTGTGCAATATAGGGATTGGCAAAGCGATCCAGCACATCCCGGGCAAAGATATCTGCCTGCGGACAAATATCCTGTATCGTTGGTAATATCTCTTCCAGCACTACTGCCCGGAAAAAAGAACGCATATATGTGTGTTCCATACATTCATACACAGTGTTGAGCCCTCCAAGGAAACCCAGCGGTACCGATATGGTATGACTGCCGTTCAGTATGCGCAGTTTCTGTTCACGATAAGGCGTGATGCTGGGCGCGATCAGCATACGGTCATCTGCCTGGTGGAAAGACAGCACCTGCTGTATATAGGCGTCTCCTTCTATTGCCCATAACAGGAAAGGCTCCGCATCGATCCAGAGATTGTCTGTATATCCTGCCTGCTGCTGAAGCGTTTCCAGCTCACGGGGTTTACCCGGTACAATACGGTCTACCAGTGAATTGCAGAAACGGTTCTCTGTCTTCACCCATTGCACAAAAGCTTCCGGCAGCTGGTTAAAGGCGGCGAGCCTTAGCGTGATCTCCTGCAACAGGTGGCCATTATCCACCACCAGCTCTGTAGGCACGATCACGAAACCAGTGCCCGTGCTGCCTTTAAAATGCTGGTACCGCTCCCACAACACCGCCAGCAGTTTGCCCGGATAGGAAGCCGGCACACTATTGTCGATTTTTTCTTCCACATACTGGATGCCCACCTCGGTTGTATTGGATATAATCACCTGCAAACCAGGTTGATGGACAGCCGCTAATACCTCCGCCCAATCTGCATTCGATTGCAAAACACGGCTAATAGAAGCGTTCACCAGGGTTTGATTAACCAGCTCTCCCTGGGCCACTCCCTTGATATGCGTAGTGTAGAGATGATCCTGGCTGGAGAATTCAGTCACCGGCCCGTCTGTAGATTTTACCACTATCACCCTGCCCTTAAAGATGCCCTGTTTGTTGGCTTTGTCTACCAGGTAATCTACCAGGCCTCTTAACAACACGCCCGTACCAAACTGAAGTATCTTCTCGGGATAGCTGAAATATTCGCTGGAAACTGCCAGATCCGGATGCCTGGCCACATAGGCTTTGTCTAGTACAGGTAACATGGAACTAATTTATAATATTTAATGCTTTACCCAATAAATATAAGCTTACCTTTTAAGATTTTATAGTAAATGCAGTAAAAAAAGCGGTTCCTTTTTCTATAGCCCTTCTCTATACCGCTATCAGCAGTATCAATATCCCACCGCAGCCAATGGCAGGATTTTCACTAACTTTGCAGCCTTAATGTATTTAATATGAGCAGACACGGTAAAGTGCTGGTAGCAATGAGCGGTGGCATAGACAGTACGGTAACCGCCCTGATGTTACACGAACAGGGGTATGAAGTGGTGGGGATTACCATGAAGACCTGGGATTATGCTTCCTCCGGCTCCAGCAAAAAAGAGACTGGCTGCTGCAACCTCGATTCTTTCAACGATGCGCGTGCAGCTGCCGTGCATCACGGTTTCCCTCACTTTGTGCTGGACATCCGGGATGAGTTCGGGGATTTTGTGATCAATAATTTTGTAGATGAATACCTGGCCGGCCGCACTCCCAACCCCTGCGTGCTGTGCAATACCCATATAAAATGGAGGGCGCTGCTGAAAAGGGCAGACGCGATGGACTGTGCCTTTATTGCCACCGGGCACTACGGCCAGGTGCGCGAACATAATGGCCGTTATGTAATCAGCAAAGGCATTGACGAGCTGAAAGACCAGAGCTATGTGCTGTGGGGCCTTCAGCAGGACGTGCTGGCGCGTACCCTGCTCCCGCTGGGCCAGTACCGCAAAACGGAAATCCGCCAGATGGCGTTCGACTTCGGTTACCCCGAACTGGCTAAAAAGGCGGAAAGCTACGAGATCTGCTTTGTGCCTGATAACGACTACCGTGGTTTCCTGAAACGCCGGGTCAGCGGCCTGGAAGAAAGCGTGAACGGCGGCAATTTTGTGCTGAAAGACGGCACTATTGTTGGCCAGCATAAAGGTTATCCCTTTTATACCGTAGGGCAGCGTAAAGGGCTGGATATTGCCCTGGGCCGCCCCATCTATGTAACAGGCATCATCCCCGAAACCAATACCGTGGTACTGGGCGAAGAAGAAGACCTGCAGAAGAGTGAAATGACGGTATCCGGCATTAACTACATCAAATACGATCATATTCCGGAAGGCCTGGAAGCCACTACCAAGATCCGTTACAAGGACAAAGGCGCGCTGAGCAACCTGTATAATGAGAACGGGCAGGTAAAAGTGCGTTTTTACGAACAGGTAAAGGGCATTGCCCCCGGTCAGTCTGCCGTATTCTATGAAGGAGACGACGTAATAGGCGGCGGCATTATCCAGCGGATGTGATCATATACATATCAGATTTTTCCTTATTTTTTCCGTAATTGCTCATAGGGGGTGGTACTAAATTTAATTTTGTACGACTACTAGCGTCCTGAAAAGGAAGCATAACCATTATAAATTAAAACCGAAAACCCTCTATGAAGAACCGCGTCACAATGTATGCGCGACATCAGCGATGTCGTGTCAGCAATCTTTTCCCTTTTGCTTTATTGTTCATGCTGCTGGCATTATGCCTGGTCAATACCGCCAGCGCCCAGCTTAGCCGCCTTCGGGCAGACGGTCCGCGTATTGTAAATGCCAGCAACCAGGAGGTGATCCTGAAAGGCGTAGGCCTTGGCGGCTGGCTGCTGCAGGAAGGGTATATGATCAAGCCCTCCTTCAGCGGCGGCGGTACACAGTGGTCTATCAAAAAAAGACTGTATGACCAGGGACAGTCTGACGCTGCGGTAGAAGCCTTTTACCAAAGCTGGAGAGATCATTTCATTACCAGGGCAGATATAGACTACCTGGCCTCCCTGGGCTTCAACTGTGTACGTCTGCCCATGCACTATGAACTGTTCCTCACAGCCAGCCAGCGTGCCGTACGCAACAGCGTTGCCCGCAACTCCGGCAATTACAACAACTATGTGAACTCGCTGACCACCTGGTACAACAACAACCAGCTGTTCAACGATCCCAGCCTCGAAGGTTTCCGCACCATTGACAGCCTGCTGAAATGGACGGCCGCCAACAACATGTACGTCATTCTTGACCTGCACGCCGCCCCCGGTTCACAGGGCACAGACGCCAACATCTCTGATGCACTGGTAGGTAATGACCTGTGGAACAGGAGCATCTACAAAGACATTACCGTCCGCCTGTGGCAACGCCTCTCTGCCCGCTATATCAACAACGACGGTATTGCCTTCTATGACCTGATCAATGAGCCGAACAATGTACCGGACAACCGCTGGATACACGACCTGTTTGAGCGGCTGATCAACGCCATCCGTGCACAGGGAGACAACCACCTGCTGATGATAGAAGGCAACGGGTTTGGCAACAACTACAATTACATGGAACCCTTTACTTTCACCAACCGGTCTAACCTGGTTTATAACGCACACCGCTACTGGCTTACTAATTCTACTACTGAAACAGATGCCGACCCTAACCAGGTCAGCAAGATCGCCAACCTCGTGAATTTCCGCGCCCGGCACAATGTACCTGTATGGGTAGGCGAAACCGGCGAGAATAACAACGCCTGGCTGAGTGAGAACATCCGCGCGCTTAACAGCAAAGGCATCGGCTGGTGCCACTGGACCTACAAACGTACCGACGCACAGGAGAACGCAGCCCTGCTGCGCATCAATCCTCCTTACCTGATGGATGGCGCAGCCAATATGGCCGCTGTACTGAATAACATCAAATTTGTGAACAACGTGAAGAATAACGGTACCATCGCTGCTGTTGCACCGGGCATTACGCCTCCCCCTTCACAGGGCCCTATAGGCCGCACTATCTGGCTGCAGGGATTCAACGGTCAGTTTGTTTCTTCTGAGAACGGCACACAGCCTATGAATTGCAACCGGCCAGCCGTCCAGGGATGGGAACAATTCCTGGTAGTAGACGCAGGCAACGGTAAGATCGCACTGCAGGGCAGTAATGGTATGTACGTTTCCTCAGAGAACGGCGAACAGCCTATGAATTGTAACAGGCCCACAATACAGGACTGGGAAAGATTTGACTGGATGGTAAATGCAGATGGCAAGATCTCCCTGAGAGGCAACAACGGTATGTACGTTTCTTCTGAAAACGGAGAACAACCGATGAACTGCAACAGGCCTTCTATCCAGGGATGGGAAGCTTTCAACTACGGCTTTGCGGACGCTGCGGCCAGGACCACCAGCACTGCGTCTGTCAAAAAAACGGACAACAGTGCAAACGTTTCCATCTCCCTGTACCCGAACCCGGTAGTGAAAGATGGCAGCTTCACCGTTAAGGTGGATCAGTACGACGCCGGCTCACCGGTACAGGTGGTACTCATTGATGTGAACAAGAAAGTAGTGGCTTATCATAAAGCACAAGCAGGTACCATTACGGTGCCCACGCATAATATTGCCAGCGGCTTTTATGTAGTGAGCGTCACGAACGGCCCGCGTACCTGCAACAGGAAAATTATCATCCAATAACTGTCAATCAGCTGCGCAGCCGCACTGCCACGCGGCTGCGCACTCTCTTCCATATCCTATTTCATCATCAAACCATCGTCATCATGAAAAAAACTCTATTGAACAAAGCACTGATGCTGCTTATCCTGGTCCTGGCATCCTGCCAGGCTTTTGCCCAGTTTAAAGTAGTGGGCTATCTGCCTTCGTGGGCTGGTAACGTAAGTGATGTGCAGTACAGCAAACTGACACACATCAATTATGCGTTCCTGTTACCTACTACTACCGGCGGACTGCAGGGTACACCTAACCCTTCCAAGCTGCAAAGCCTGGTGAGCACTGCCCATGCCAGAGGCGTGAAAGTGATGATCTCTGTAGGCGGCTGGAACAACGCCGACGACAGCGGCTTTGAAAGCCTGGCTGCCAACAGCACCTACCGTAACAATTTTGTAAATAACATGGTCAATTTTGTAAACCAGTACAATCTTGACGGTGTGGATATTGACTGGGAATATCCTAATGACGGCGCTTCTGCCAACAACTATGTAGCGCTGATGTCTGCGCTGTCTACCCAGATGCACAACCGCGGCAAACTGCTCACCGCTGCCGTGGTAGCGCATGGCGGCTCCAGTATCCTGAGCAGCGTGTTTCCTTTGGTGGATTTCCTGACCATCATGGCATATGATGGCGATGTAAACGGATCTCATCACTCTACCTATGACTATGCAGTGCAATCCCTCAACTACTGGAGGGGCCGCGGACTGCCCAAAGAGAAGGCTATCCTGGGTGTTCCCTTCTACGGAAAACCCAGCTGGGAATCCTACGCACAGCTTTTGGCCAGAGGCGCCAGCCCGAATGCAGACTGGATCGGCAATGTTGGCTACAATGGCATACCCACCATCAAACGCAAGACCAACCTGGCGTTTGACAATGGCGGCGGTATCATGATATGGGAACTGTCCCAGGACGTAGCTGGCGCCAACTCCCTTTTAACAGCCATTAACCAGGTAGTAGTGGAAAGAGGCGGCACCGGTAACCCGCCCAATCCTCCGGGCCCTGCTCCTGTTGGACAAACCATCTGGCTGAGAGGCAGCAACGGCCTGTATGTTTCTTCTGAAAACGGCGTAGAACCCATGAACTGCGACAGACCTGCCGTACAGGGCTGGGAACAGTTTACCGTAGTAGACGCCGGTAACGGAAAGATCGCCCTGAGAGGCAATAATGGCCAGTACGTTTCCTGCGAAGACGGCCTGGCGCCCATCAATTGTAACCGGCCTACCATCCAGGCATGGGAACAGTTTGACTGGATCAACAATGCAGACGGCACTATTTCGCTGCGCGCATACAATGGCCTGTATGTTTCTTCAGAGAACGGTACCCAACCCATGACCGCCAACAGGCCAACGGCCCAGGGCTGGGAAACCTTCAACTACGGTGTGGTGGGCGCTGCTGCCAGAACAGCTGCCAGCACTACATCCGCTAAAGTAAAAGATCCTGAAAACGCTGCTGCCGGAGCGGCTATCGTCTATCCCAACCCGCTAATAAAAGGAAGTCCCTTTACCGTGAAAGTGGATAAATATGACGCCAGCGCCCCGTTGCAGGTAATGATCCTGGACGTAAATAAGAAAGTGGTAGGTTACCATAAGGCGAACGCCGGTACCCTCACCGTGCCCACCAGCAATATTGCGAGTGGATTCTATGTGGTTACCATTACCAACGGCAGCCACACTTACACCAAAAAGATCATTATCCAATAAAAAACCAATGCAGGTACCAAACGCACTGCCGGCAATACACCGGCAGTGCACCTGCGATGTGCTTTCGAGAGGCCAGTGTTTAAAGGAAGTTATCAATACCGGAAGAGAGTGATACAAATAAAAACAACCGAAAAAGAACAGGGCTGGATCTATATCCGGCCCTTTTTAGTTATATTTAAAACACAAAAGATGGAAATAGTGTGAAAATATCTCTACTGCCCGGATACCTTATTCTTACCTCCCTGTTGCTTTACAGCGGTTTACAGTTATCAGCCCAGGCACCCCGCTACCTGATCTCTTTTACAGATAAACATAACAGCCCTTACCGCCTGGATGCACCCGCTGCTTACCTCTCTGAACGTGCGCTGCAACGCCGCACCAGGCAGCACATTGCCATAGACAGTACAGACCTGCCGGTAAACCCCGCCTATATAGACAGCCTGCTAAAGGCAGGCCATGTGCAGGTATTGTATACTTTGCGCTGGACCAACCAGGCGGTGATACGCAGCAGTGATGATGAAGCCCTCCAAAAGATACAGGCCCTACCTTTTGTGAAGGAGGTGAACAGGAATGCCGCCCGTATATCCGGTGAGGACCTGGAACGATTGCAACCCATTATAAAAGCGCCGGCCCGGCAAACCGGTACCAAAGAGATGGACTACGGCAGTGCTTATACGCAGATCCACCTGCATGAAGGTGAATACCTCCATCACCGCAGCATGAAAGGTGATGGTATGATGATCGCCGTGTTTGACGCAGGCTTTCTTTCTGTCAACAACAGCAGCGCCTTTACCCCCTTGCGCAACCGGCAGCAGATCATTGCCACCCGGAACTTTACTGATAACACGGCGGATGTTTACGCCTATGATGATCATGGCACTCACTGCCTTTCCATACTGGCGGCTAACCTGCCGGGAGAAATGACGGGCACCGCACCGGAAGCGGCCTACGTGCTGCTGCGTACGGAAGAAGAGGGCGGCGAACAACCCATTGAAGAAGTGAACTGGGCCGCCGGCGCTGAATTTGCAGACAGCCTGGGCGTTGATGTGATATCTTCTTCACTGGGTTATAACACTTTTGATGATCCCGGCTTTAACCATAGCTATGCGCAAATGGATGGCCACAGCCTGGCCATTTCCCGGGCGGCAGATATGGCAGCGGCAAAAGGTATGATCGTGGTAAATGCTGCCGGTAATGAAGGCAATATCAGCTGGAGATACCTGTTAGCCCCGGCAGATGGCGATAGTGTTCTCACCGTAGGCGCTGTAAACAGTCAGCGGCAGCCTGCTTCCTTCTCCAGCTATGGACCTGCGGCAGACGGACGTGTAAAACCGGACGTAGCGGGATTAGGCGTAGGCACTTCCTTCATCACCAGCGATGGCAGTGTGGGCACGGGTAATGGCACTTCTTATGCCTGTCCGGTGGTAGCCGGACTGGTAGCCTGTTTATGGCAGGCTTTTCCACGCCGCAGCAACATGGAAATACTGCAGGCAGTAAAAGCATCGTCCAGCCGCTATACCACTCCGGATAACCGTATAGGTTATGGCATTCCCAATTTCCGGGTAGCGTATGATTCCCTGCTGCGACAGGAAATGGCAGATTCTGCCTACATCCGCGAACAGCTGGCAGGTCAGCTGATCAAGGTTTTTCCCAATCCTTTTACTACGCGGCTGAACATTTACTATCAATCTGCTGCTGCTGAACCAGTGCACCTACAGCTGATAGACGGCATGGGCCGTGTAAGCAGGAACCGCACCGCCGCCAGCTACGGCAGCTATGGCTATTTTACCTGGGAAACCGGGCTGGAACAATTGCCCACCGGTATCTATTACCTGCGGATGGTACAGGGTAATAGCACGCAGGTAGTGAAACTGATGAAATGGTAGATGAACTAAGGCTTTATTAATCTTACTGCAAACATGGTATCGGCGCCATGGGTATATCCTGTGATGATGCCTCCCTCCTCCTGCCGCAGGCCTGCTGATGTACAGAGGTGCTGTACTACAGCTTCGTTCTCCTGCTTAAACACAGAACAGGTAATATAGATCAACGCACCGCCTGGTTTCAACAGGGGGATCACATTGGCGGCAATGCTTTTTTGTAATGCATGAAAGCGGCTGATCTTCCCGCGGTCAAAGAAACAGAGCTGCTCCGGTGTTCGGCTCCAGGTACCGGATCCGCTGCAGGGAGCATCCAGGATGATGCCGTCAAACTCGCCATGGGCAAAGGTAGACGGGGAAACAGGATGGGTAAGGTCCAGCATCCTGCTTTCATAATTGCGGATGCCCGCCGTTTCAAAACGTTCGTGCAGGTTATGCAGGATGGATGAACGTATATCACTGACCGTTAGCTTCACACCAGGCTCCTGGTCTACCAGGAGTAGCGACTTACCACCGCTGGCGGCGCAGCTGTCCCACCAGTACTCTCCTGCCTTTGGGCGGAACAGGCGGCCGGTCTGTTGCGAAGATGCATCCTGTATCTCATACCAGTCCCGCTGCGGGATGATGGCTTCTGTTTTAGTACTGTTGGGCAGTGCTACCAGTTCATCTGACAACCACTCATAGGCTACGCCTGCTTTGTCAAACAGCAGGCTGAGCTCCCGTTGTTTTTGCTTACGTGCACGCAGAAACAGGCGGGGCTGCACCAGGAAAGACTGTGCAAAGGCGGCCGGGTCTATACCATCTGACAACTCATCTGCAAAGGGAAAGATAGCGGCAGCAGCAGGCTGATGCCCGTTAAAGGTAACGAGCGCCAGTTTTTCCCTGGTGGGAAGCGTAACCTGCTCATTCCATTCGGGACGAAAGGCGGCCAGCATTTCAGAGGCTTGTGTTTCGCACAGGAAAAGGCCCAGAAGTATCCGGTCTTTTACAGGCATTTCCGATTTCCAGAGGTGCCCCAGTCGGTAGAACGCGTAGCTCAGCTGGGAGATCCATCGCCTGTCGCGGCTGCCCATCTGTGGATGTTGTTTGAAAAATGCTTTCAGGAAATGATGTAACGGCAGGGTACCGTCATAGCCGTTAATAATGCGCTCTGCAGATGATAAGTAATTTTCCCAGCGGGTCATGAGGCAAAGATAAGGCCTGCAAACAAAAAAGGTGGAAAGGCCTGTAATACCTTTCCACCTTTATCTATGAACGTTATACGGTTACAATTTCAGCAATGCTTTCACCGGATCCCTTCCAAACAGCAGCTGCTCTGGGTTTTCCAGCATTTCCTTTACTCTTACCAGGAAGCTTACGGATTCGCGGCCATCGATGATGCGGTGATCATAGCTAAGCGCCAGGTACATCATGGGGCGGATTACTACCTGGCCGTTCACTGCCATAGGACGCTCCTGTATCTTGTGCATACCCAGGATAGCAGACTGCGGTATGTTGATGATCGGCGTACTCATAAGCGAACCGAACACACCACCGTTGGTGATAGTGAAGGTACCGCCGGTCATCTCTTCCATGGAGAGTTTATTGTCACGGGCTTTGGTAGCCAGTTCCACTACTTTCTTTTCAATATCGGCCATGCCCAGGCTTTCTGCGTTGCGGATCACGGGCACAACCAGGCCTTTGGGCGCTGATACGGCGATAGAGATATCGCAGTAATCGTGGTAAACCAGTTCTTCGCCATCAATATAGGCATTCACAGCCGGGAACTCCTGCAGCGCAAAACATACGGCTTTGGTGAAGAAGCTCATAAAGCCCAGGTTCACCTCGTACTGCTTCTTAAACACTTCTTTATACTGCGCGCGGATCTCCATGATACGGGTCATATCTACCTCGTTGAAGGTAGTGAGCATGGCCGTTGTATTCTTGGCTTCTACCAGGCGGCGGGATACTGTTTTACGCAGGTTGCTCATTTTCTCCCTGCGCTCGTTACGGCTGAACAGCTCTTTGCCGATGGCTACGCCCGGGTTCTGCAGGGCTGCGTACACATCGTCTTTCAGTATTTTGCCATGTGCGCCGCTGCCTTTGATGGAAGCGGGATCCACATGTTTGTCTGCAATTACGGCGGCAGCTACGGGAGATGCTTTGATATTATTCGGGATGCTGGTTACCGGGGCCTGCTGCGGCTGCGGGGCAGCCTGCGGAGCGGCGGCTTTAGCCGGCTGTGCGGCCGGTGCAGCCTGGCCTGCGGGGCGTGCAGCATTGGTATCTATCTTGCAGGCAACGTCGCCTATTTTCAGCACATCACCTTCTTTTGCTACGGTCTGTAATATACCTGCTTCTTCGGCGTTCAGCTCAAAGGTGGCCTTTTCAGACTCCATCTCGCAGATCATCTCATCACGCTCTACGTAGTCGCCATCTTTTTTGATCCATTTCACGAGCGTTACTTCGCTGATAGACTCGCCTACGGTAGGTACTTTTACATCAATAGTTCCTTTGTTGGCCGGAGGAGGAGCGGCAGCAGCGGCGGGTGCGGCAGGCGCTGCAGCGGCGGCTGGTTTAGCTTCGGCAGCCGGGGCTGCGGATGCGGGGGCTGCAGCATCTGTATCAATGGTGCAGGCAACAGCGCCGATGTTAAGGGTGGCGCCTTCGGGGGCAGCAATTTTCAATACCCCTGCTTTCTCTGCATTCAATTCAAAGGTGGCCTTTTCAGATTCCATTTCGCATAACACTTCATCCTGCTGCACATAGTCTCCGTCTTTCTTCAACCACTTTGCAATTGTTACCTCGCTTATAGATTCTCCTACCGTAGGAACTTTGATTTCGACAACCATTATTTCAGTTTTCTGTTTGCAATATTACGGGTGAAAGGTGAAAATTTAAATATTGAAAGCCGTCTCGATGATCTCCTGCTGCTCGCGGGTATGCACTTTGGCGTAACCGGTGGCGGTAGCGGCGCTGGGGTTACGGCTGATAACACCGTAGTTCAGCGTTTTCAGGTTCATCTGCAGGTAAGAAGCAGCGCCCATGTTCAGCGGCTCTTCCTGTACCCAGAACCAGGTAGCGCCTTTGTACTTCTGGTTGATGGCTTCCAGCTGTGCTACCGGTAAGGGGTACAGCTGTTCCAGGCGTACAATGGCAACGTCCTTGCGGCCTTCTTTTATTTGTTTTTCACTCAGGTCAAAATAGATCTTACCGGTGCAGAACAATACCTTCTTTACTTTGGTAATATCGTCAATGAACGGATCATCCAGCACTTCCTTAAAGCCGCCTGTGGTAAACTCGTCCTGGGTGGAGTAAGAGCCTGCATGGCGCAGGTTGGCTTTGGGTGAGAAGTTGATCAGCGGTTTACGGAACGGCCATGTGAGCTGACGGCGCAGCGCATGGAAGAAGTTAGCCGCTGTAGTGATGTTGGTCACTACGATATTGTATTCAGCACAAGCCTGTAAGAAGCGCTCGGGGCGGGCGTTGGAGTGATCCGGGCCACCGCCTTCGTAGCCATGGGGCAGTAACAGCACCAGGCCGTTCATGCTGGTCCACTTTTGTTCTGCGCTGGTAATGTACTGGTCAATCACTGTCTGGGCGCCGTTCACAAAGTCGCCATACTGTGCTTCCCACAGTACCAGTGCGTTGGGGTTGGCCATGGCATAACCATATTCAAAGCCCATTACGGCAAATTCGCTCAGCAGTGAGTTATAGATACGGAACTTGCCCTGCTTTTCCTGCAGGTGTGCAAGCCTGTTGTAAGTAGCGTTGGTGTTCTCGTCAGAGAGGATGGCGTGACGGTGGGAGAAGGTACCGCGTTGTACGTCTTCACCGCTCATGCGCACATCTTTCCCTTCTATCAGCAGGCTGGCGTAAGCCAGCAGTTCGCCGGTGGCCCAGTCTACCTTACCTTCGGTTTCAAACAGCCTGATCTTGTCTTTCAGCAGCTTGTCCACTTTACGTAAAGGCACAAAATCCGCAGGCCATTGCATCAGGCTTTTGAACAGGCGGGTAAAATCTTCTGCCTTGATAGCGGTAACCGGCGATGCTTCAAAGTCCTGCGGGGTAGCCTTACGCAGGGCGGCCCACCATTCTTCGGGTTTCTGGCGGCTGTAGGGCAGCGGGTGCTGTTTTACTTCGTCCAGTCTTTCCTGCAGGTCGGCCCAGAAATGCTGCTGCATATCTTTAGCCAGTGTTTGCGCATCTGTTTCACCGTTCTTGAGCAGGAACTGGGTATATACTTCACGCGGATCTGGGTGTTTATCGATCAGCGCATAGAGGCTGGGCTGGGTAAATTTAGGTTCATCACCTTCGTTGTGGCCGTGCCTGCGGTAGCAGAGCAGGTCAATGAAGATGTCGGAGTTAAACTCCTGGCGGTAGCGTACGGCTATTTCGGATACTTTTACCACGGCTTCGGCATCGTCTCCATTTACATGGAACACAGGCGCCTGTACGATGGATGCCACGCTGGTACAGTAATCTGATGAGCGTGCATCATCATAATCAGTGGTGAAGCCGATCTGGTTATTGATCACAAAGTGCATGGTACCACCGGTGTAGTAGCCTTTCAGCTTACTCATCTGCACCAGTTCGTATACCACGCCCTGGCCTGCTACGGCGGCGTCTCCGTGTATGAGTACGGGTAAGATGCGGTCGTAATCGCTGTTATAGATCACATCGGCTTTACTGCGGGCAAAGCCGGTTACCAGCGGGTCTACCACTTCCAGGTGGGAAGGGTTGGGCAACAGCTGGAGGTTTACCTGGTGACCGGAGGGGGTGGTTACCATTGAGCGGAAACCCAGGTGATATTTTACATCACCGCTGCCCATGGTGATATCCGGGGTGGCCAGGCCTTCGAACTCTGTGAAGATCTGTTCGTAGGTTTTACCCAGGATATTGGCCAGTACGTTGAGGCGTCCGCGGTGGGCCATACCGATCACGGTTTCCTGTACACCCAGTCCGGCGGCGGTATTGATCATAGCATCCAGCGCGGGGATGGTATTTTCGCCACCTTCAAGGGAGAAACGTTTCTGCCCGATGTATTTGGTGTGCAGGAATTTTTCAAAGATCACGCCCTGGTTCAGTTTCTCCAGGATGCGTTTTCTTTTTTCCAGGGGAAGCGGTTGCTGGAAAGTGGTTTCCATTTCACGCTGCAGCCATTCCACCTGTTTGGAATCATTAATATAGGTGAATTCCAGCCCTACAGATGATGCGTACACCTGTTTAAGCCTGTTCACGATATTTTCAAGGGAAGTTTTGCCCAGGCCCAATACCTGTCCGGCAAAAAATTCGGTCTTCAGATCAGCTTCGCTAAAGCCATAGAAAGAGATGTCCAGGTTGGCCTGGCGGTCTTTTCTTTCGCGGATGGGATTGGTTTTGGAGATCAGATGTCCTTTTTTGCGATAGGCCTGGATGAGCCTGTATACGGCCAGTTCTTTATTAAGCTGGTCGCTGGATAAAGGTAAAGCACTACTTCCTGCTGTCGCTGCCGCTGCCGTACCTGCTTTGCCATTTACATTGGACACCGCGAAATCAAAACCTTCAAAAAACTTGGCCCAGTCTGGATCTACGGAGTTCGGATCTTTGCGGTAATCCTGGTATAAAGATTCAATGTAAGCAGGATGCGAGTTAGTGACAAATGAGAAGTCCTTCATTTACAACGAGTTTTGCTTGGTCTTCGATTCAAATTACTTTTCACCTGAAATTATTCCTTTCTATTGGCCAGGTGGAACTCCCGGACGCTTTCACCACACTTTAGCAACAGGTAGGATGCTAACATGGTCTTAGCATGGTCGTTTCTGTTGAAATTTGATATCCATTATAATATTGGATTGCAAATATCGCTTGTTTTTTGTTAAAGCGGTAGTAAAATAATGAATAAGTTTGAGGGGGAACGTTTGAGATCTGAAGTTTGAGGTTGGAGGTTCGTTGGAAGTGGCAGGCCAGGTATAAGTTCATTGAAAAACAATTAGTTATCTGTTTTACAGTGCCTCCGTGCCCAACTTTCAACCTCCAACGAACCTCCAACCTCAAACTTCAAACCTGAAACTTGCCTCCCGATTCGGTTTATTTGCATATTTTTTGTTTTGTAAAAAACTAATCTGTACCTTTGCCCTCCTGAAACTGAAAAAAGAAAAATGGCAAACCATAAAGCAACGAAAAAAGACGTACGTCAGAGCAGAAAGCGTAATGAGCGTAACCGTTACTACGGTAAAACCACCCGTAATGCCATCCGTGATTTGAAGGCACTGACTGACAAAGCAGCTGCTCAGAAGGATCTTTCAGAGGTAGTAGCAATGATCGACAAACTGGCTAAACGGAATGTGATCCATAAGAACAAGGCTTCTAACCTGAAGAGCAAACTCACCAAACAGGTGAACGCGCTGGCTTAATTACTACGCCACTACATTACTCAAAGATACATCAGCTCTTCCTGATAAAACGGGAAGGGCTTTTTATTTTGGGCATTTGAGCGTTTAAAATGTCTGAAAGTTTGAAGTGTTTGAGGGCTTAAACGTTTGAAGGTTTGAAGGCCCGCTAAAGTTAGCGGTTGAGGGTAAACGCCTGACAAACAGGAAGGTAACTTTTAGTCAAATGACTTGTGCAAAACCTGTAATTTTCTGACAAACTTACAAACGAAAAACGTTCAAACCTTTAAAGTCTGAAAACACGGATGAGAACACTAATCATTGCTGCCACACTATGCCTGGGACTACAACTGCCAGCTTCCGCACAGGAATTAAGTACCCGTTTTGAACGCAGCCAGGGCAGGGAAACTGCCACCTACACAGAAGTCATCTCCTACTACCAGCTGCTGGACAAACGCTTTCCGCAGATCAAACTGCAGGAAATGGGCCTCACAGACGCCGGCTACCCATTACACCTGGCCATCTACTCTCCCGGCGGCGACTTTGATTTTGCCAGCCTCCGGAAAAAGAATAAACGCATTATACTGATCAATAACGGGATACATCCCGGCGAGCCGGACGGCATAGACGCCAGCATGCAACTGCTGCGCAACCTGGCCCAGGGTAAGCAAAAACTACCAGACAATATTGTGCTGGCGGTGATCCCCGTCTACAACATCGGCGGCGCACTGAACCGCAGCCCCTATTACCGTCCGGATCAGAACGGCCCCGATGCCTTCGGATCCAGGGGCAATGGCCAGAACCTGGACCTGAACCGGGATTTTATCAAGGCAGATTCAAAGAACGCCCGCTCCTTTCAGCAAATCTTCCAGCTCACCGACCCGGATGTACTCATCGACAACCACGTGAGTAACGGGGCTGACTACCAGCATGTTATGACCTTACTAAGCACCCAGTACGGTAAACTGGGCGGCGTAATGGGCGATTACCTGAAAAAGGAATTTGAGCCAGGTATCTATCAGCTGATGAAAGAGCGCGGCTACGATCTTGTTCCCTATGTGAACCACTTCGGCGAAACGCCAGACAGCGGTTGGACGCAGTACAGCGACGGTCCGCGGTATTCCAGCGGCTATGCCGCCCTGTTCCACAGCTTTGGCTTTGTACCGGAAACCCACATGCTGAAGCCCTATCCACAACGGGTAAAGGCCACCTATGCGCTCATGGAAAGTTTTATACAGTTTGTAAGCCAGCACAGTGAGCAGATCAGGCAGTTACGGCAGCAAACCAAACAAACGGTACTCACCCAGTCCTCCTTCCCCCTGGAGTGGAAGCCCGATATGAGCAGGCATAGCACCATTACCTTCAAAGGATATGCCGCCGGCCATAAACCCAGCGACGTGTCCGGTTTACCCAGGCTGTATTACGACCGCAACAAGCCCTATGAGCGGCAGGTACCCTTTTACGACTTCGTTACCCCCGGCAAATTTGTACAGAAGCCCCAGGCTTATATTATCCCGCAAGGCTGGTGGGCCGTGATCGACCTGCTGAAAAACAACCAGGTGATCATGCAGCGGCTGAATAAAGATACCATCATAAGCGTAGAGGTATACCAGATAAAGGATTATAAGACCGCCCAGCGGCCCTATGAAAAACACTACCTGCACAGCCAGGTAAAAACAGAAACCCGCAAAATGGAGCTGGCCTTCCGGAAAGGGGACTACTACATTCCCCTGAACCAGAACGCCAACCGCTTCCTGGTGGAGACCCTGGAGCCCGGCGGTGGGGATTCTTTCTTTGCCTGGAACTTCTTTGATGCCATTTTACAGCCCAAAGAGCATTATTCCAGCTATGTTTTTGAGGATACCGCGGCAGAATACCTGCGGCAGCATCCTGAACTGAAGAAAGAACTGGAAGAACGGAAGGCAAAGGACAGCGCCTTTGCCAACAACGCGGAAGACCAGCTGGAATTTGTTTATGAGCATTCGGAATATGCTGAGCCGGGGTATATGCGCTACCCGGTGTACAGGGTCATGGCACAGCAGGAGGACTAAGCACTTACAGCACTATCACTAAGCTTTCACAGCAATGGTATTAAATTAACCCCAAAGGCATTCGGCGGGTAAACGGCAAGTAAATCCTTTGTAGAACAGAGGATGGGGTGGATGTAAGGTGGACATGAGGTGGACTTGATGAGGGTTTAAATTGTATTGGTTTTGCAGGTCCGCCAGGGAAGTCCGGGGGGTACGGTGGAAGGAAGTCCCGCCTGCCGGTGGGAGTTTACATGGTTGCGCGGCGCGTCTGCCTCCGGTGACAAGGCTGGGGGCTACCGCTCCAGCAATACAAACGTATGCTGTTCTCCAAAGAAATGATTATAGATCAGTATACGCTGGAAACCTGCTGCAGGAAAGTCTGCCTGCATCGGGAACCACTGCTGCGGCAGCTGCTGCGCCTTCATGATATGTGCCGCCAGCCATACGGCAAAAGCGCCGGAAGTTTCATACTCACCACAAAGATGTTTAAATGGTAGCTGGGGGACAGTCCCCAGCACCTTATCCAGCTCTGTATAAAAATGCTCGAAATTACTATCGCCATTACGCCCGGTGATCACCAGGCTGATGTCTTCAACAGCTAACTGCTGCTCCTGCAGAAAGGCGGATAATCCCGCAGAAATTCCCGCAACAGCAGGCTTGTATAGCAGTTTAAGTCCCGTTATATGGGCATAGGTATGCGCTGTTGGCGTTGCAGACAGTGAAAAGAACACGGCCCCCTCTCCTGCTATTGTCCCGGGCGACAGCGTATTGTATAACTGCACATTATCCACCGGCTCCTTTTTCCAGTACCCGATACGTGACTTTATATAGAAATGCTCTTCCGACATTTCATCTAGCGCACCGGTGAGCGTATGGGGAGCGCCTTCCTGTAACTGCAGGATACTATCCAGCAGGGCATGCTCAAATGAAAAGCCGCGGTGCACAAACGTATTGTTATAGGTGGTACACTGCTGTGCCACGGCAATCATCCCGTTCACCGCATTGTAGGTGGATTGGATAAAAGGCGTTGGGTTCAGGGCCTTCTCACCGTACTGGCGGATATCTTTCAGGAAACGTTCTGTGTCCTGCAGGCTGCCTTTACCCGTACCTGTAATGATGGCGCCCGGAACACCCAGGCTACTGTCCCGCAAACACTGCTGTGCAGCGGTAAGGCCCATTTTCAGCAGACGGCTCATGCGGCGCAGGCTGTTAGGCGGAATAAAGGCCTTATAATCCGGCTCAGTTACCTGGAGCAGGTTGCCGGTATTACTGCGCAGCGGCTGTGCAAAAAGGTCTCCCTCAAATGAATGCTGGGGAGTGATAGCCGCCATACCTTGTATGTAACAATTAGCCTTCATATTTGCTGATCACCAGGGAGGCGTTGTTGCCGCCAAAGCCAAAAGAGTTAGAGATAACCGTTGTGACGGCCTGTTCTTCCAGCAGCCGTGTTTCCGGCACAATTGACAGCTCTTCCATCTTCTCGGCAAAATTAAGATTCGGGAATATGAGCCGGTGCTGAATAGCCAGAACGGAATAAATAGCTTCAATAGCCCCTGCTGCGGCCAGGGCATGGCCCGTAAAAGGTTTGGTAGAACTGAAGGGCGGTACCTCGCTGCCAAAGAGGCGTTCCAGTGCGCGGCCTTCCGAAAGATCATTGGGCCAGGTGGCCGTACCATGTACGTTTACATACTGTACCTGGTCTATGCTGCGGCCGCTCATGGCCAGGGCCTCTTTCATAGCGGTGTAGGCGCCATCGCCTTCCGGCGACGGAGCGGTAGGATGGAATGCCTCATTGCTGTTGCAGTATCCGCTCAGCTCTGCCAGTACCCGGCTGCCGTGCTGCTTTACCAGGCTTTCGCTTTCCAGCACCAGGTAAGCAGCCCCTTCGCCCAGGTTCAAACCGTTACGGTTGTGGTCAAAGGGCCGGCAGGCTTGTTTGTCAATATTCTTCAGGGAGTTGAACCCGTTGATGGTAAAACTGGTAAGGGCTTCTGTTCCCCCGCAGATCACGCGCCGGGCCAGGCCCTGTTTAATGAGGCGGGCGCCATACATCAATGCATTGGCGGATGAGGAGCAGGCTGTACTGATGGTGGTGACAAAGCCGTTGATCCCTGTTCTGTCTGCAATGCGCTGGGTGCAGTCGGCACAATCCAGGGTATCAATATAGCGGAGGAAGTCGCCTTCCTTCTCCGGGTCTATAATATCAAAGTAGACTTTTTCCGTATCGCACATGCCTCCTACGGTAGAGGCGTTGATAAAGCCGGTGGGCTCCTGCTGCATATCCCGGATACCGGCCTGTTGCAGGGCTTCCTGTATGGCGATGAGCCCCAGCAGGGAGGTGCGGGTATATCCGGGTTGGCCTGGTACACCGGCCATTCGGGCCAGTTCCTCGTTGCTGTATTTTACTTCGGCCACGGGCAGCACCTCTTTATAGATGGTATCAATGAACCGTGTAAAACCCAGGCCGCTGTGTTGATGGGTAAGACTGTGAAGGTTGGCAGTTACTGTTTCACCAATGGCAGTGATCATTCCCATTCCCGTTATTAGCACGCGTTCCGCCATGATCTGCCCTTATCTTATGCAGGTTGTTTAGATTGTATGAACTCCGCCATGGATTGTACAGACTGTAATATCTTTCTTCCTTCACGGGGGTCTTCCACCTTGATCTGGTAATGTCTTTCCAGCAGCACCATCAGTTCCAGGGAATCGATGCTGTCCAATCCCAGCCCTTCACCAAATAAAGGAGCTTTGTCGTCTATATCTTCCGGTTTGGTATCCTGGAGATTTAATGCTTCTATGATTTGTTGTTTGAGCGTTTGTTTTAATGCTTCCATAATTAGGTGGGGGTAAAAATACAGTTTTACAATTGATTAGAAAATATTTGAATTGGTTACCGCCTGCGGTTACCCCATCCGTTTTTTCTCTACCCGCGCTGCTACCAGCAGCATGGCGGCGCAAAGCAGCAGCAGTTTAAGCGCATTGTCCCATATATGTGCGATGCCCGCATTCCGCAGGTAGATGTTATTAATGGCTTCCAGTCCCCAGTTCAGCGGTGATAAATGACCAACGAACTGCATGTGCGGCGGCATTACTTCCAGTGGAACCCATATACCGCCAATGGCAGAAAGGATCACAATGGAGATGGCGCCAAAATTCAACGCCTGGTTGGGCGTTTTAAAAACAGTGCCAATAAGTATGCCATAGGATGTGGCTGCCAGTCCAATGGCCACGGCAATAACAAAGGCGGAAATTTGACTGGGCCCCAGCACCAGGCGGGGCAGATCCAGCAAAGGCATCAGGTAAATGCCTACCAGTGTCATCAGGTAGAACTGCAGCACGCACACGGCCACAAAGAACAGCATCTTTCCCGCCAGTACGGCCAGGTAAGAGCCGGGTATAAGCTTCATGCGCTCCAGGCTGCCATCGCCTCTTTCACGGATCATGTTACCGGCAATGGGAATCACGATGAAGAACATGGCGAAGATAGTCCAGGCGGGAACATTGTGCTGTACGGAGCTGTAAATGCCTTTGAACTCCTTGGTAGGGCCGCTGGCCTTTTCTTCCAGTCCAACTGCCTTCAGCTGTATGGGCAATGAATCTGCCGCAGCTGTGGAATCTTTGCTACGAAGCTGCCGTTGTACCCGCTCCATCAGCATACCGGCTTCCACCTGGGTCAGGAAATTATCCAGGGCCTGGTGTATGCCGCTTTTGAAGGCTTTCTTTACAGCAGGGTCAAAATAGATCACCACATTCACCGTATCATCCCGCTGTTTCACCGGCAGCGTGGCAGGCATGCCTACGCGGCTGGAAATTTCATTCACCACCTTGTTGGCATTGCTTACAATGGCCGCGGTGGCACCCTTCGGGATGAGGATACATATTTTATAGTCGCCATCATTCACCAGGCGCTGCGCCTGTTCCAGCGTTACCGGCTTGCCATCCAGCGAATCAACAATGTTGAACTGCCCCGTGCGTTCCAGTCCTTCTTTCACATAACGGGCAAGACGGCCCTGGTCATTATCCACCGTCAGCACATCAAATTTCAGTTCCTGGAAATCACGGAAGGGCGCGTCTTCTACCAGCGCCATCACGGTGATCAATACCAGGGGCATAAAAAATAAGAGCGCCAGCCCGGTTCTGTCCCTTTTGAGCAACAGCCATTCTTTCTTTATGGTAGCCAGTAGTCGTAACATAATGTAATTAATCTCTCACCGCATGACCTGTGTAATGCAGGAATACATCTTCCAGGTTGCGGCAATCCGGATGCTGTTGTATCAATGCGCCTGGTTGTCCCTGTAACACCAGTTTCCCTTCGTCTATCACGGCCACTACCGAGCAGAGGCTTTGCGCTTCCTCCAGCAGGTGGGAGGTATAAAGGATACTTACCCCCTGGCTGTTATAATCGCGCAGAAAGTCCAGGATCATGCTGCGGGACTGAACGTCCACACCGGCGGTGGGCTCGTCCAGTATCAGCAGTTTCGGGTCATGCAGCAGGGCGGCAATGATATTGGTACGCCTTTTCATGCCGCCTGAAAATTTATGGATCTCTTTATTGCCGTTCTTCTCCAGGCCGAATCGTTCCAGGTATCGTTCTATTTTATCCCGCAGGGGCTTTCCTTTCAGGCCATAGAGATTGCCGAAGTATACCAAGTTCTCACGGGCGGTAAGCTGTGGAAAGAGAGCGATCTGCTGCGGCACGATACCGATCATTCTTTTGATGGTTTCGCGATGGGCGGCGTCCTGCGGCAGGTTGAACACTTTTACCAGTCCGCCGTCAGCCTTCACCAGGCCGCAGATAACAGAAATGGTAGTGGTTTTACCCGCGCCATTCGGGCCCAGCAAGCCTGCAATACTGCCTTCCGGAAAACTGAATGACAGTCCGCTGAGCGATGGTTCCCAGGCGCCTTTAAAGGTTTTATGCAGGTCTTGTACGGCGATCATGTTGCGTTTAGTCCTCTTATATTTTAACTCTTGACAATTCCTTAAAAAATATCTCTTCTGCAGCGGCACATTGCATCAGCATTTCGCTCAGTTCGTGGTAGGATACATTATTCACTGCACGGTTCTTGCACACCCGGCCTGCGTTGAAGGCAAAGTTGCGCCAGAGATCACCAATGCGGGTGAGTTCCTGCGAAAGCCTGGCCAGCTCACGGTTGTTGAGCAGTTCTGCCGCCTCCTGCAGGAAGGCCGCGTAGATAAAACGGAAACCTGCGCCGCCGGTACCTATCTCCTCCTGCATCCGGATGATGTTGCCCAGGTAGAGCACCGATCTTCTCTCTCCTACTTTCTCAGGGTAGTGCGCCAGGCGTTTGGCCAGGAAGCGGATGCCCTTTACGCCGAAGGGTGAGAACGGGATCTTGAGCATATAATGACAGGCCTGATCTATGCCCTGGCGGATGGGCTTTTCCCATGACACCGATTGGGGCACCTGCAGGGGATAGTACATTTTCCCTTTCGGCTCCGGGAAGCCTTTTGCAAAACGTGCTGCTGCCAGGCTTACCGGGTCTATTTCGGTAACGGTATCCATTACGGGATCGCTGACAAGATAGTTGCCTTCGTGCTTGCCATAGATCACCAGGTTATGTGCATTAAAATGAAAACGGTAGGACGGTGGAAAATAAGGCAGGTAGTACACGCTGGACAATACCCCAACGGGGATGCCGCGGCCAATCACGTTATCCAGCTCCTGCATGGCTTTTTCAGGACTGGAAAACCGCTGCCACTGCATGCTGGCGCCCAGGCGTTTGCATACGCGCTGAAAAATGGCGCCGGGCCATATGCGGTAGGTGGTACCGGGCACGCCGTGCACCTTCAGAAAAGGCAGGTGCCCGAAGAAAATGCCTGCGCCGATGCCAAAAGCCATCGGTTCACTTATAGAAAGACCATAATGCCGGAACAGGTTGGATATAACGCCACTCTCACAATGTGCTGTCTGGACATGGTTAAATTGTATCTCGCTCATTACAACAATTACTTTACTTGCTTCAGCTCCTGCACTGATATTTTGAAGGCGGCTGCATAACGGTGCAGCATCCTTTCACTTAAGCGGTTAAACACCGCGGGTTTCATGTGGCGTTTCACCTGCCACTGGAACTTGCCTACATAGCGGGCCAGCAGCGAAACGTTCATGAGCTGTTTTTCCATATAATAGGCTATGGGACTGGTTTCACCGGCCAATACCCGCTGGCGGGCCTTTTCCACTTTCTCATTCACATCCTCCCAGGCCTGGGCCATGGCAATATTCTCGGGCTCCCAGCCAACGCTGGGCACCTGGGTGTATTTACCACTATCGTCTACCGCGTAGAAGAGTTGTTTTACAACCCCGTTATGCATGTTATTGCCATCCTGCGGCACTTCATCTTTCTTCATCCGGATGTTTTATAATATGCAAGTTAAAGAAATCATACTACGGTCAGATGGGCATAGGCGTACGAGAAGCGGGCGCTTTCGGGCACCATCATCATGATCTGCTGGCCCTTTTTCAGCCTGCCGGTATTCATCAGCTCTTCCAGCATGAGGTAGGGAGAAGCGGTGCCCACATTGCCTACCCAGGTAAGATTGGTGAACCATTTTTCCTGCGGGATAGGCACTCCCAGCCGTGCAATCTCCTCATCTATCCTGGGCCGGAAGAATTCTGAGGACAGATGCGGCAGAAAATAATCCAGCTCATCAATATTGAGCTGGTAGCGCTCTACCAGTTGTTTCCACATCCTGGCGCCGGAAGGCACAATATTTTTCGCCAGTATGCGGGTATCCTGCTTCAGGGCAAAAACGCTCTGCTGTATCCACTCTTCCGGCAGCATATCCCACCAGCCTTTGGTATCTCCATGCTCGTCTTTCACGGCGCCGGCATACATGCAGGTTTCCAGCTCATGTGCAAAGGAGGCGATCTCCACCCAGTTCACCCGCAGGGAAAGACCGTTCTCATTGGGCTTGTCCTGCAGCAGGGCCGCACAGGCGCCGTCTGAGAGCATCCAGCGGAGAAAGTCCTTTTCAAAAGCCAGTATCGGGTTCTCGCTCAGACTTTTCAGGTTCTCTGTTTCGGGCTCAAATTTGGTGGCCAGCATGGCGCCGGAGATCCTTTCAGACCCTGAGCAGACCGCATTGCTGGTATTGCCGCATTTGATAGACATGTAAGCGTACTTGAGCGCCTGCATACCTGCGGCGCAGGCGCCGGAGGTAGAGACCAGCTCTACCGGCTGACACTTCAGCAAACCGTGTACCATGGCAGCGTGGTTGGGCAGCAGCTGGTCGGGAGAACTAGTGCCGCAAGCCAGCAGCTGCAGCTGGCTGATGGGAAAGGTATCGTTGAACAGCCCTTTGATGGCTGCAGCAGTCAGTTGAGCATTTGTATGGGTGGGGTTACCGTTCTTATCCAGTGCATAATAGCGGGTCTTGATCTTGTTACTACCCAAGACCATGTGCCTTGCACGGGATGGCTTTCCATTGACCATACCCAGTATACCTTCAATTTCGTCGTTTCCAACCGGTTCGTTGGGCAGGAATTTAGATAGCCTTGTGATGTAAACTTCGTTCATCTGTAATCAATAATACACTTTATGTTGTGGCGCGACCCAGCGCTCGGCATGATCATGTCCCTCGACCATGCCAGGTCCAGCGCGTAAATATATAATTATTAAAGGATACCCTCCCTCTCAACGCAGGCTTACACCTTTAAAGTATGCCACTTCCTCCTGCAGTTTATTCCGCTTCAGCCTTAATGTGATCATGGAGCTGATCGCGGTAAGGGGGGATAGTGCGATAATCCCCAGCAGCAGAAGGGTACGGTACATGAACAATCGAGGCTGACGTTCCGGGGCGCCGGGGCCTCCTTTAGCGCTGATATATGCTGACCAGAAGCGGAAGGCTTTCATGCCCCTGTTCTCCAGCAGCACCAGGTTAGGCTTCAGTGTAACGGCATCCAGTGCTAACAGCTGTTGGTGCACCTGCTGATAGTTGCCGCGCTGCAATGCTTCCCTGATGGGTACTGCAAAGCGGGCTGCGGCCTGTATATCTTTTTCCTGTACGCCGGCCGGCGGCAAGAACCTGGTGGCTTCCTTCTTTCCTTTGAACTGCCAGCGTACAATAGTGATCACTGACACAAGATTGGGAGCGGTATCTACCAGTGCAATGTTTCCTACCAGGCAGGCGCCCAGTTGGTACAGGTATTTCTTTACGGTTTCCAGTGCGTTGAGCCACATGTTACGTGCGCCTATGAGCGTGATTACGTTCCGGCCTTTCAGCAGGCGGGCGGCTTCCTGGCTTTGCAGAAAAGCGGCAACGGGCTGTGAGGGAGACAGGAACCAGGGCTGGAAGGCCAGTATCACCAGGTCGAACGGCGTATCCGGATCCACTTTAAGGGGCTGGATACCGCGAGGCCTGCCCAGCACCGTTTCAGGCATGGTATCAAAAAATTCCTGCTTATTCCAGGGAAAGGGGAAAGGCTGTACAGGGATGATCTCTTCGTACACAATATTTGCCTGCTGCTGCAAGGGCCCTGTTATCACATCTGCAATCCGTTTTAACTGCCCTGTCTGGGAATAGTAAATTACCAGGATCTTTTGTCTAGTCATACAAGAAACCGGAGCTCAACAATCGGAACTGTAAACATACAAATTATTTTTAGATATATGTTAGTCCATGGCCGATAGTCTATAGTCCATGGTATGGCCGGAAACGGAAATGATATGCTTAAAGTAACCTGAAGTAACGTAATGGGATGAGGGGGTAGAAGAAAGATTGGTGGATTATTATCCCGGGGCATTTACTATGGACCATGGACCATCGGCCATGGACTCTCTTGTGCCTCAGCCGAGTACTGAAGTAACACGTGATCGTTTACAACAGTACCCAGGCTAAAGGACTTTAAAAAGTTGAAGCTTAATTAAAGCGTTTGCAATAATTAAAGCGCTAAAGTCAGCAAAATATGATAAACGAAATGTTAAATAAAACTTAAGAAACAATGAGTTAACACCATTCGTTTGTTCCAGGCTGTTAGCGTTAGTCTTTTTTCACGGAACCGGAACCCGCTATCTTGGAGTTTACCTGGGGACTGCCCTTGTAGTGCACATCACCGCTGCCGGCTATTTTGGCCTCAAGGTTTACGCTGGCGTGTACACTGGCATCACCGCTACCGGCGATGGTTACTTCGGCTTTTTCGGAAAGCAGCTGCTGTCCTCTGAAATTGCCGCTGCCTGCAATATCAACTTCCAGATCGCGGCTCTCGCCTTCTACCGTGATATTTCCTGAACCGGCAATATTGGCGTCTACCTCAGGTGAGTTAATGGCGCCGCTCAGATTACCACTGCCGGAAACATTCAGTTTCATGTGGGTATTGTTGGAGAATTTGTTTTCCAGCTTAATGTTACCGGATCCGGCCAGTCCGATGCTCTCCAGTTCGGGCGTGGTAAGATAGATCTTAATGGCACGGGTGGCCCTGATGTTGGTGTTCCTTCTTTCACGTATGATCAGCTTATCACCATCGCGATCAAATTCAATATACGGGATAAGATTGTCTTCCGCCTCAATAACGGCGGCCTTGGATGGTCCCTGGGTTAAGTATACATCCATACTACCCCTTACAGACAACTCGCTGAACGCGTCAACGCTGCGCTCTTCTTTTGTTACATTCCCGCTGCCTTTTACGCGGTTCTGGCCGGTAACATTACAGCTGGTAAGGGAAATAGCAGAAATAGTGATCAGGGATGCTAGCAGGCAGATTGTTTTCATGTGAGGAATATTTAATAATGAAGGTAAAAGATTTTGATTGTAAAATGCCCCTTGTACCGGTGGTCTGCAATACTATGATCGAATTTTCCTAATTGTTCATTAGAAATTGGCCTTTATCTTTGCACCACCATGACTGAAAAGATTCTTATTCTCGATTTCGGCTCCCAATATACGCAACTAATTGCACGAAGCATCAGGGAGCTGAATATTTACTGTGAGATCAAGCCTTGCTTACAGCCCATCGCCTGGGACCCTTCCATCAAAGGTATTATCCTCTCCGGCAGCCCGTTCTCTGTGAATGAAGCCAACGCCCCCAACGTTGACATTGCCGCCATGGCCGATAAGGTACCTGTACTGGGCATCTGCTACGGGGCCCAGCTGATGGCCAGGAACTTTGGCGGGGAAGTGGCCAAAAGCAACATCCGCGAGTACGGCAGGGCTTTTATGGAGCACAGTAACCGGGAAGAGTCCTTATTATATGACATATCTGCCAAAAGCCAGGTATGGATGAGCCATTCTGATACCATTGTACGCATGCCCGAGGGTTTTGAGATCATCGCACGTACAGAAAATATACCGGTGGCAGCTTTCAAGAGCCATTCCACCACCGCACGCCCCATCCTGGGACTGCAGTTCCACCCGGAAGTAACACACTCCCTGGAGGGCAAGCTGATACTGCGCAATTTCCTGGTGCACATCTGCGGATGTAAGCAGGACTGGACCCCGGCGGCCTTTGTACAGGAGACCGTGGCCCGTATCAGGGAACAGGTAGGCAACAAAAGGGTGGTAATGGCCCTGAGCGGCGGGGTAGACTCTACCGTGGCCGCAGAACTGATCCACAAAGCCATTGGCCAGCACCTGTTCTGCATATTTGTAGATAACGGCCTGCTGCGTAAGGATGAATTTGAGACCGTGCTGGAATCCTACAAGCACATGGGCCTTAATGTGAAGGGGGTGAACGCCAAACAATTGTTCTACAACGAATTAAACGGCGTCAGCGATCCTGAAAAGAAACGCAAGATCATTGGCCGCCTGTTCATAGAGGTATTCCAGCAGGAAGCCACTGAACTGACCGATATTTCTTTCCTCGGACAGGGCACCATCTACCCGGACGTGATCGAGTCTGTATCGGTGAACGGCCCTTCCGTCACCATCAAATCACACCATAATGTGGGCGGCCTGCCGGAGAAAATGAACATGCAGCTGGTAGAGCCCTTACGTTTCCTCTTTAAAGACGAAGTTCGCCGGGTAGGCCGCGAGATCGGGATCAGTGAGCTGTTCCTGGGACGCCACCCCTTCCCGGGACCCGGACTGGCCATCCGCATATTGGGCGCCATCACGCCCGAGAAAGTGGCCATGCTCCAGGAAGCAGATGCCATCTATATTGAAGGACTGCGTGAAGCAGGCCTCTATGACAAAGTATGGCAGGCAGGCACCATCCTGCTGCCCGTACAAAGCGTAGGGGTAATGGGAGATGAAAGGACCTATGAATTCACGGTAGCGCTCCGCGCCGTTACCTCCGTAGACGGGATGACGGCAGACTGGGCGCATTTGCCATACGACTTCCTGGCTAAAATGTCTAACGACATCATCAACAGGGTAAAAGGTATCAACCGCGTTGTGTACGATATCAGTTCCAAACCACCCGCAACTATTGAATGGGAATAACAGTCGTAAGCCGTTAATAATTAACTTATGACCGTCCACGCTTATCCGGGAATGATTTTTGTAATTCAAAGAACGCTATGAGCCGAAAAACCATCAACAAAAAACTATTAGCTGTTTCCGTAATGGCCACGTTCCTGAGTGCCTGTTCGCTGTTTAAAGGCAGTACCGGCACCACCACCAACGTACCGAAAACAGAAACAACCAAACCGAAGACCGAAGAAAAAAAGAAAGAAGAGGAAAAGAAAGCAGAAGCCAAACCGGCGCCCTTCAATGTGCCTGCATTTGCTAAGGAAGTAAAAAGATCCTCTTACAACATTGCTTTATTTGCTCCTTTATACCTTGATTCCGTATTTGCCAGCTCCATGGAGATCCCCGGACGTACCATGCCACGCTACGTGCTGCCGGGCCTGGACTTCTACGAAGGCGCACAACTGGCGCTGGACACCTTACGCCAGCAGGGCCTGAACCTGAACGTAATTGTGTACGACAGCAAATCCCGCCTGAACAGTGTGCCCAACCTGATCCGTAACCGCAACCTGGATGCTGTAGACCTGATCATCGCATCTGTATCCAACCCGGAACTGAGAGAACTGGGAGATTTTGCAAAAAGCAAGGAAGTGAACCTGATATCTGCCACCTACCCGCAGGACGGCGGCATCAGCAACAACCCCTTCCTGCTGATCACCAACAGCACCCTGAAAACACACTGCGAAGCATTACAGAATTATGTGCAGACCGGCTTTGCCACCAAGAACATTGTACTGCTGCGCCGCAATAACAATATTGAAGCCCGCATAGCCAGTGATATCAAGGCGGCATACGACAAGCTGCAGAGCAACCGCAAGGTACGTATCAAAGAAGTGATATGGAACGAAGGCACAACCGATATGGAACTGTCTCAAAACCTGCTGACCGACCGCCCCAACATCTGCATTGTTACCGCGCTGGACGAATCGGGCGCCAAAGCCATCCTGCAGAAGCTGAGCATACAAAGCGCCACCTATCCCCTGCATATCTTCGGTATGCCCACCTGGGATGTAATGAAGTTCAAAGAGCCGGAGCTGAAAGGCCTGCAGCTGTACTACTCCACTCCCTACTTCAACGACAAAATGGACGCTTACAGCCGCTATATCAGCGACTATTTCAAGCGCGTATACAGGGCACGCCCTTCAGATATGGCCTTCAAAGGGTTTGAATCTACCTACTACTTTATCAAACTGCTGAACGATAAAGGCGTATACTTTAATGCCGCTGTAAACGATCCTTCCAAGAAAGTGTTCACCAGCTATAACTATCAGCCGGTCTACCTGAATGAGAATGATACACAGCCCGATTATTTCGAGAACAAGAATATCTACATCATACAAAAAAGCGACAGCGCAGATGTGAGACTGAATAACTAGCTGTTGGCTGTTAGCTATTGGCTTTTAGCTATATTGCCGGAAGAGGAATCATCCTCTTCCGGCATTTTTTTTGACGACTACTATTAGCTTTTAGCCACGGCTAACCGGCAACAGTTAAAAGCCAACAGCTTTTCCATGTCTCTGCTTCAATTTACCGATAAGGGCATTTACTGTGCTGCGGGCGACTTCTACATTGATCCCTGGCGGCCGGTTCAACGTGCGGTCATCACGCATGCGCATTCAGATCATGCGCGCTGGGGGCATCAGCATTATCTCTGTCAGCAGGACAGTGTTCCGCTACTAAAACTACGGCTGGGCGATATCAGCGTACAAGGGGTGCAGTATGGGGAAACGATCGCTTATAACGGTGTGCGGGTATCCCTGCATCCCGCGGGGCATATTATTGGCAGCGCACAGGTACGTATACAGCAGGGCGGCGAAGTATGGGTAGTGAGCGGCGATTACAAGCTGGAGAACGATGGTCTCTCCGGGCAATTTGAGCCCCTGCCCTGCCAGGTGTTCATTACTGAATGCACCTTCGGACTGCCTATCTATAACTGGCAGCCGCAGGGCATTATCTTCAGCCAGATCAGGGACTGGATCAGCGAAAACCGGGAAGCAGGAAAAAGCAGCGTACTGCTGGCCTACAGCCTGGGCAAAGCACAACGGCTGATGTATAACCTGGCGGACAGTGTAGACCGCTTTATGGTGCATGGTGCCATCGATGTTGCCCACCAGGTATTGCTGGCCAACGGGCATGCATTACCACCGGCAACTCGCATCACACCAGACACGCCAAAGGCAGACCTCAAGGGCAGTGTGATCATTGCCCCTCCCTCCGCCGCGGGCAGTGTGTGGATGCGCAAATTCAACCCTTATGCGCTGGGCATCTGCAGCGGATGGATGCAGGTACGGGGCCATATGCGCCGCCGCAATGCCGACGCGGGCTTTGCCTTATCGGATCATGCAGACTGGACAGGATTGCTGCAGGCCGTAAAGGCCACCGGCGCAGAACAGGTGTTCACCACACACGGCTTCAGCAGCGCATTTGCAAGGTATTTGCAGGAGAACGGTATAGCAGCCGCAGAAGTAAAGACCGAGTTTGGAACAGAAGAGGAGGAAGAAGGAACCAGTGTTGAGGCGTGATGTGGCTTTCGTCGCCTCGCAATCCGCCGTCCAACAAAACCTGTCCATCAAACAACATGAAAACATTCACCCATTTAGTCCGCATCCTGAGCAACAGCACCAAAACCAATGAAAAACTGGATGCCTTACGCCGTTATTTCGCCACCGCGGATGACCGGGATAAACCATGGGTACTGGCCCTCTTCAGCGGCAGACGCCCCAAACGAACCGTGAACAGCACCCAGCTAAAAAACTGGTGTATACAGGCCGCAAGCCTGCCGGAATGGCTCTTTGAAGAATGTTATCACAGCGTAGGCGACCTCGCAGAAACCATCGCCTTACTGCTACCTGAAACAGACCAGCGGCTATCCACCCACCCGTTACACTACTGGCTGGAGCAGCTCATCGCCATAGAAAAAGCCCCCGAACCCCAAAAACAGCAATTCATCCTGCAGGCCTGGCAGGAGCTGGATACCAATGAACGCTTTGTGTTTAATAAACTGATCACGGGTGGTTTCCGCATTGGCGTATCACAACAGATGATGGTGAATGCCCTGGCGCAAACCTATGATATCCCTCCTGCTACACTCTCTCACATGATCAGTGGTAACTGGGACCCGCGGCAAACCAGTCTGGATGCATTACTGCACGAAAACCACAGCGCTGCCGATGCTTCCAAGCCCTACCCTTTCTACCTGGCCTATGCCCTGGAAGGCACGCCGGATACACTGGGCGCACCGGAAGAATGGATCGCAGAATGGAAATGGGATGGCATCCGCGGACAACTCATCAAACGCAACGATCAGCTCTTTGTATGGTCGCGCGGGGAAGAGCTGATCACGGAGAAGTTCCCCGAATATGCACCACTGCTGAATATACTCCCCGAAGGCACCGTGATTGACGGCGAAATACTTACCTACAGCAATAATTTTCCGCTTCCCTTCCAGTTCCTGCAAACACGTATCGGCCGCAAAAACGTGACCCGTAAACAACTGCAGGAAGCGCCCGTAGTGTTCCTCTCCTACGACCTGCTGGAATGGGAAGGCAAAGATATCCGCGATACTCCCCTGCAGGAAAGACGGCAGCTCCTGGAACAACTGGTAGAACAGGTAAACCATCCTGCCCTGCGACTGTCTCCCGTCATTACCTTCCACCATTGGGAACGGCTTACGGAACTGCGGCAGCAGGCCCGTGACCAGGGCAGTGAAGGACTGATGCTCAAGAGAAGCAATTCCAGCTACCAGGTAGGCCGTAAACGGGGCGACTGGTGGAAGTGGAAGATAGATCCCTTCACTATCGACGCCGTGATGATCTACGCCCAGAAAGGACACGGACGCCGGGCCGACCTTTACACCGATTACACTTTTGCCGTAAAGGATGGCGATCAGCTGGTGCCCTTCACCAAAGCGTATTCCGGCCTTACAGACAAAGAGATCGGCGAGGTGGACTATTGGGTCAAAAGGAACTCACTGGAGAAATTTGGCCCCGTAAGAACCGTAAAACCGGAGCTGGTGTTCGAGATCGCCTTTGAAGGCATTGCCGCCAGCAAACGTCATAAATCAGGCGTTGCCCTGCGTTTCCCCCGCATCCACCGCTGGAGAAAGGATAAATCACCCGCGGAGATCAATACCCTCGAAGATCTCCAACAGCTGCTTAAAGAATACAAGGGCTAATGTGAACACTGTACCATTGTGGATATTTAGTATATTGTACAGGTAATCTAAGCTTTAACCAGCACAATATTCTGATGGAATTGAATGATATAGTATTGGATGAAAAAGACATGGGCATCCTCAAGCTGCTGCAGGAAGATGCCAAGATGACCATACGGGATATTGCCTCCCGTATGAACCTGAGCGCCACCCCTGTTTATGAACGCATCCGCAAAATGGAACAGGCAGGAGTGATCCGCCAGTATGCGGCTATTGTAGACGCGGCCAAGATCAATAAGGGGCTCACCGTACTGTGCTACATCTCCCTGAAGGAACATGGTAAAAAAGCCGGCGGTAAATTCATCCGCGAAGTAACCGGGTTTTCTGAAGTAACAGAATGCCTGAACATCTCCGGGCAATTCGACTTTATGCTCAAAGTGCAGGTAAAGGATATGAACGCTTATTACGAATTCAATGTAAACAAGCTGGGCGAACTGGATAATATCGGGCACATGGAAAGCGTGTTCGTTATGTCTGTGATCAAGGCCACACACAAAATTGTGTAGGAATCCATTTACTTTTGCAGTATGCTACAGCGCTTTCCGCAAATGCTGACTACCGTAACCGATGATGTGCTGCAAACAGCCACCATGCCTGTTGCCAGGCACAAACTGACGGTATCCAGTTCCAGGCGCACCAACTTCATCACAACACATACATTGCTGTTTGTAATAGACGGACATAAACTCCTGCATTTCGGTGATCATACGCATGTAGCAGAAGCCGGACATGTGATGCTGATCAAACGCGGCGTCTACACCATGTCCGAATACATACCGGAAGGCCTGAATTATGAGGCCTTACTGCTGTTCTTCACAGACGAGTTCCTGAAAAAATTCCTGCACAGCTACCAGCTGTCTGCCACTGCCGCATCAACATCCGCCTCTTACCTGGTGATCCCCACCAATGAACTGCTGGATAATTTCAAGAACCAGTTCCTGGGCTACTTCGGAAAAAAAATAGACGGTCTTGACAACATCCTCCAGCTGAAACTGCAGGAACTGCTGCTGCTCTTACTGGCAGGCCCGCAGCAACAACAGGTGCTGGCTTTCCTGCAGGGCATTGCTTTTGGCGGCCCCCTGGATATAGACTACATTGTTCGTACCCACCTGTTCCAGCCGCTGTCGCTGGAAGAGCTGGCCAAACTCTCCGGTCGCAGCCTGGCCTCTTTTAAACGTGATTTCCAGCAAAAGTTCCGGTGCTCTCCCAAGAAATGGATCAACGAACAACGCCTGGCGCATGCACGAATGCTCCTGCAGCATACTGATAAACAGGTGTCTGAAATAGCGATAGAATGCGGCTTTGAGAACATTCCCCACTTTATCAGGATATTCAAACAGGAGTACGGTATCACCCCCAATACCGACAGAGCCAAAAGAGCAATTGTTTGAGCTTTTAGCGTTACCGCCAGGCCACTGTCCTGCAATACCTTTGTGTAAATATTTTTCCGGCAAGCATATCGTATTACTGCCTGCGGTCCTGACAGACTGCAACCACTGCAAACTGCTGCCTGGATGTAAAACAGCAAGGCCTGTTTATCCATGATGCCGGAAAGTAAAGTACGGATCCATTCACTGTAAAAAAATCAACGATGACCGAACAGGAAAAGAACAAAGCGGTGGTAACCCGCTTTAACAAAGACTTTATTGAGAAAGGCGATCTGCAGGCATTTGACGAGATCGTGGCAACTGATTTTGTGAACCGCAGCGCTTTTGCCATAGGCGCATCACCCGGAAGAGAAGGCGTAAGGGATTATATCACCGATGTGCTGCACAAAGCGCTTTCAGACATTAACGTAGAGATCTTTGAACAAATAGCAGAAGGTGATACAGTGGTTAGCCGTAAAGCCATTACCGGCGTACAGACCGGGGAATTCATGGGGCAGCCCGCCAGCGGTAAGAAGATAGCCATGCACATGATAGATATCGTGAAGCTGAAGAACGGCCAGTATACAGAACACTGGCGTTACGGGCAGGTGATCAGCAACGCTGAATAAGCGCCTGTTGAAAATTTATTGTTACATTAACCCTATGAACCGTAAGCATTTTCTTTCTGCATTGCTGGGCACGGGTATGAGTATACCGGTGCTCAGCACTTTCTCCCGCGCAGCCAGCCGCTCTCCTGCCGAAGCTTATCCTTTCATACCGCCCTATTTAAAACCGGGCGATACCATCGGTATCACCTGTCCCGCAGGTCATATCAGCGCAGAAGAGATACAGCCTGCCATACGCATCCTGGAGAGCTGGGGTTTTAAAATCCGTATTGGCAGCACCGTAGGCAAACGCGATTTCACCTTCGGCGGCAGCGATGCAGAACGGTTACAGGATCTGCAGGCGATGATGGACAGTACGGATATACAGGCCATCCTCTGCGGACGCGGCGGATACGGCTGCGCCAGGATAGTAGATCAGCTGGACTTCTCAAAGTTCCGTGCACAGCCCAAATGGGTCATTGGCTTCAGCGATATTACGGTGCTGCATTGCCACATTAACCGGCATTACGGTATTGCCACCCTGCATTCCAAAATGTGCAACAGCTTCCCTGATGATCTTCAAAGCGCTGATCCGGAAGTACAGCAAACCATCCTCTCCATCCGCCAGGCATTGACAGGTGTTCCAATGCAGTACACTGCTTTACCGGATACCCGTAACCGTTACGGTGAAGGCAGGGGACTGCTTATAGGCGGTAACCTCTCCATGATACAAAGCGTATCCGGCACTGATTCAGCAATTGACACCAACGGTAAAATACTTTTCCTGGAAGATGCAGGCGAATACCTGTACAGCCTGGACCGTATGCTGGGCAACCTGCAGCGCTCGCATAAACTGGATAACCTGACAGCACTGATCATCGGGGGCTTTAACCGTATTAAACCCGATGATCCCGGAGAAGATTTTGGACGCACGGTTTATGATATGGTACTGGAGCGGGTAAAAGATCTTCCCTATCCTGTTTGCTTCAATTTCCCTGTAGGACACCAACGTAATAACTACGCGCTGAAATGCGGCGTAATGCACCGCTTATACGTAGCAAATGATAAAGTAACATTAACAGAAGAGCGATAAGCATCAGGCCATTACCAATGCTATCACAAACAGGATCGCCAGTACATACATCACCGGGCTGATTACTTTATACTGCCCTGTTAACAGCTTCAGGAGTACATAAGACAGCATACCGAATACGATCCCCTCTGCAATGCTGTAACTGTAAGGCATCATCACAATGGCCAGGAAAGCGGGCAGGGCTTCTGTTACATCATTGAAATCTATCTTCATCACAGCCCCCATCATCAGCATGCCTACAATGATCAAAGCGGGCGCCGTAGCCGCCTGCGGGATCATCGCAAATACCGGTGCAAAGAACAGCGCCAGGAGGAACATACAGGCTACCGTAAGCGCCGTCAGCCCCGTGCGGCCACCGGCGGCAATACCGCTGGCGCTTTCCACATAGGCAGTAACCACGCTGGTGCCTAACAATCCGGCAGCCGTAGTGCCCACCGCATCTGCCAACAACGCCTGTTTTGCGCGGGGTATGCGCCCCCGGCTGTCTAAAAGACCCGCTTTATTGCAAAGGCCTATCAGTGTGCCCACGGTATCAAACAGGTTCACCATCAGCAGGGTAAAAAGTATCAGCACCATGTCCATACTGAAGATCCTGTCAAACTGCAGCTTAAAAGCGATGGGCGCCAGCGAAGGCGGAAGACTTAACAGCTGCCCGTTTGCAGGCAGGTGTGTCAGACCCGATGGAATACCCGCCACCGTAGCGGCCAGTATACCAATGAGCAGTGCGGCGTTCACCTTGCGGTACATCAGCACGGCGCTCACGATCAGTCCTGTTAATGCGATCAAAGGTCCTCCACTGGTGATGTCGCCTATCTTCAGCACTACACCTGCCAGGCGGTCATTCCCCACATGACGCATACCGGTTTCAATAATGCCCGCATTTGCCATGCCGATCAATGCTATCAACAACCCGATACCCGCTGAGATGGCATGCTTCAGGTTATCAGGGATGCTGTTGATAATGGCTTCGCGTATATGGAGCAGGGAGAGTGCAATGAAGATAATGCCTTCCAGGAAAACGGCCGTCAACGCAAATTGCCAGCTGTAGCCCATTCCCGCTACAATGGTGTAGGCAAAGAATGCGTTGAGCCCCATACCCGGCGCCACGCCAATAGGCAGCTTTGCATAGAACGCCATCACCAGGGTGCCAATGGCCGCTGAAAGGGCCGTAGCCGTGATCAGCGCATTGAAATCCATACCGGTGCTGGAGAGGATACCGGGGTTCACAGCCAATATATACGCCATGGTAGAGAAGGTAGTAAGGCCGGCGAGGATCTCTTTTTTTACCGTGGTTTGATGGGCTGATAACCGAAAGAATGTTGATAGCATGCACAAAAATAGATTTTATCCTAATTTCATAGTATGACCGAAGGATGGAAAGTGATCACAGATTGGCTGGCTGCAAAAGAGCTGCAGCCTTTTGCATTTCAGGAAGCGGCCTGGCGTGCCTACCAGGAGGGGAGATCAGGACTGGTGAACGCCCCTACAGGATACGGCAAAACCTTTTCACTGTTCCTGGGGGTTGTAATAGACTGGATAGACCGTCATCCCCGCGACTACCGCAGGCAAACAAAGAACGGCCTGCAGCTGTTATGGATCACCCCCTTACGCGCCCTGGCAAAAGATATTGGCCGGGCCATGGAAGAAGTGCTGCAGGAACTGGATATTCCCTGGAAAGTGGGCATCCGCAGCGGCGATACGCCAACGGCTGTACGGCAGCAGCAGAAAAAACAGATGCCGGAGATCATGATCATTACGCCGGAAAGCATCCATGTGCTGCTGGCGCAGAAAGATTATGCACGCGTGTTCAGCGGCCTGCACACCATTGTAGCAGATGAATGGCACGAACTCCTGGGCAGCAAACGCGGCGTGATGGTAGAGCTGGCCATGAGCCGCCTGAAAGGCCTGGCGCGTAAAGAAGGGCGCCCGCCCCTGAGGATCTGGGGCATCTCTGCCACCATCGGCAACCTGGATGAAGCCCTGGAAGTGCTGCTGGGACGCCCCAACCCCGAGGCGGTGATCATCCGTGCACAGCTTAAGAAACAGATTGCCCTGGAAAGCGTATTGCCAGACGAGATCGAGAAATATCCCTGGGCCGGGCACCTGGGTACCCGCATGCTGCCCAAAGCCCTGCCCATTATACTGGAAAGCCGTACCACCCTCATATTTACCAATACCCGCTCCCAGTCTGAAATATGGTACCAGGAAATACTCCGGCAGTGCCCCGATTTGGCGGGGGCCATCGCCCTGCACCACGGCTCTATTGATATGGAGCTGCGCACCTGGGTGGAAGAATCGCTGCACACCGGTGTGCTCAAAGCCGTGGTATGTACCGCCAGCCTGGACCTGGGCGTTGATTTCCGCCCGGTAGACACGGTAATACAGGTGGGCAGCCCAAAGGGTGTAGCCCGCTTCCTGCAAAGGGCCGGACGTAGCGGTCACCAGCCGGGGGCCATGAGCCGCATCTACTTTTTACCCACCCACTCCCTTGAACTGGTGGAAGCCGCCGCCCTCAAAGCCGCCCTCCACGAAGAGCTGGTAGAAAGCCGTATGCCGGTACTGCTGGCTTATGATGTGCTGCTGCAATACCTGATGACCCTGGGCGTTTCAGACGGCTTCTATGCCGATGAGGTCCTGGAAGAGATCAGCGGCACTTTCTGCTATGCCGATATTACGGCGGAAGACTGGCAATGGATCCTCTCCTTCCTCACCACAGGTGGCGAGGCGCTGCAAAGCTATGATGAGTTCCGCAAGCTGGAGCGGGAAGGCGATCTGTACATCTGCCGCAGCCGGATGATTGCCATGCGCCACCGCCTGCATATCGGCGTGATCGTAAGCGATGCCATGCTCAAGGTGAAGTTTATGTCCGGCGGCTACATCGGCATGATAGAAGAATGGTTCGTCGCCCGCCTGCAGCCCGGCGATACCTTCAACACTGGCGGTTACATCCTGGAGTTCGTGATGATAAAGGATATGACCGTACTGGTACGCCGGTCTAAAGCCAAGCGGGGCATTGTTCCCAGCTGGGGCGGCGGACGAATGCCCTTATCGGCCAACCTGGGAAAGATACTGCGGCACACTTTCAACGAAGCGCTCTCCGGTACCTCGCGGGAGCCCGAGCTCCTAATATTACGGCCATTGTTTGACCTGCAGAAAGAACTTTCGCACATACCCTCGGAAGATGAGCTGCTGATAGAGAAGATAGAAACGGAAGATGGCCATCATCTTTTTGTTTACCCCTTTGAAGGACGCCTGGTGCATGAAGTGATGGCCGCGCTGCTGGCCTATCGTATCAGTCAGCGAACACCCATCACCTTCTCCATTGCCATGACCGATTACGGCTTTGAGCTGCTGAGTGATCAGCCCATCCCGGTAGACCCTACCAATGTACAGGAACTGTTCACTACTGAAAACCTCACGGTAGAACTGCAGGCCAGCGTCAATTCAACCGAGATGGCCCGGCGCAAGTTCCGCGACATTGCGGTGATAGCCGGACTGGTATTCCAGGGCTATCCCGGTAAACACAAAACCAGCAGGCATCTGCAATCATCCGCTTCGCTGCTGTTCAATGTGTTCAAAGATTATGATGCGCATAACCTGCTGCTGCGACAGGCCTTCAACGAAGCTTTCTTTTACCAGATGGAAGAAGCCCGCTTACGCGAAGCCATGGAGCGCATTTACAACAGCAGGATCGTGATCACAGACCCTCACCGGCTTACCCCCTTCTGCTTCCCGATTAAGGTAGACAGCCTCCGGGAACAGCTGACCAGCGAGCGCCTGGAAGACCGGATCAAAAAAATGCTGAAGCACCAGTAAGCCAATCAGTTCCTGCGCACTATTGAAAATAATGCTGCCATGACTGATTTAATGGGCGGTGTTTCCTAATTTCGTAGCCTGTAATTTGTAATTGAACAATTTGTATGGACATCGTGGAGGAAGCGGTATTTAATTTTCAACAACAAACATGGCATTTATCGGCAGGCAAAGCGCTCTATTGGGCGGAAGAGAAAGCCCTGATACTGTCTGACCTGCACCTCGGTAAATCTGCCCATTTCCGCAAGGCAGGCATTGCCGTACCAACAGGCATTATTGAAGAAGACCTGTACCGTTTGCAGCAGCTGATCACCCGCTACCACCCGGAACAGATCATTGTGGTGGGCGACCTGTTTCACAGCAGCGCCAATAACGAGGTGCAGTACTTTCGCCTGTGGCGGCAGCAGTTTGCGCATATCCGTTTTATACTGGTAAAAGGTAACCATGATATACTGGATGCATCGCTGTATGACAGCCTGCAGATCAACGTACAGGACACGCTTATTCTCCGCAACATACATTTTATGCATGAGCCCTGCGAGGATAAGGAGAACGGGCACTATACCTTCTCCGGTCACCTGCACCCGGGCGTGATCATTGCAGGAGGCGGCAGACAACATCTACGCCTGCCCTGTTTTTATTTCGGAAAACATTGCGGCATACTGCCTGCATTCGGCCGATTTACGGGCCTCGCCATGCTGAAGCCGGATACAGGAGAACCGGTATTTGCCATTGCCAACAAAAGCATCTTCCAGGTGCAGTAATGCTTATGAAAATTGCTTACAACCACATCTATGTGCATCCCTTACCGGAAGGCCATCGCTTCCCGATGGAGAAGTATGAGCTCATTCCTTTGCAGCTGCTGCGGGAAGGGGTGATCACAGCGGCAAATATCTTCTCGCCCGCACCCCTGGAAGAGGAGATCATCCTGCTCACGCATGATAAAAACTACTGGCACAAGCTCAAACAACAGACACTCAGTGAACGCGAGCAGCGCAAAATAGGCTTTACACAATCCCCTGCATTGACACAACGCGAGATCACCATCTGCCGGGGTACCATCGATTGTGCGCTGCATGCACTGCATCATGGCATTGCGCTGAATGTAGCCGGCGGCACGCACCATGCTTATGCCGACCGCGGAGAAGGCTTTTGCCTGCTGAATGACTTTGCCGTAGCTGCCAACTACCTCCTGGATCAGCAACTGGTAAAACAGGCGCTGGTCATAGACCTGGATGTGCACCAGGGCAATGGCACCGCTGCCCTGTTTGCGGGTAATGAAAAGGTGTTCACCTTCAGCATGCATGGCGCCGGTAATTATCCCTTTCATAAAGAAACATCTGACTGGGATATTCCCTTAAAAGACGGTACCGATAATGGTACTTACCTGCAGCTGTTGGAACAGGCCCTGCCCACATTGATCGATCGTGTAAAACCGGATATGGTATTCTATCTTTCAGGTGTGGATATACTGGAAACAGATAAGTTCGGGAAGCTGAAAGTTACACAGGAAGGCTGCAGGGAGCGGGATGAAATGGTATTCTCGTATTTACATAAGCACCAGATACCATGTACAGTTGCTATGGGCGGCGGGTACTCTGCAAATATCAGGGACATTGTGAATGCACATTGCAACACGTTTAAAGCAGCGGCTGCGCTGTGGAATTAAGCGCTTAAACTATATTAACAGGCTGCTCAAAATAAAAAGCCGCTCCGTTTGATAACGGTGCGGCATCATTGATGGGCTTTAGAAAAGCGGGGATTAACAAAACTTATGTATTAATCAGCGTCTTTTTCCATCGACATAATTCTGTATGTCAATGCGTATATACGAGTTATAATTTTATTGTTCTCTGCTGCTGTTATCAGCGCTTAATCCTTGATCTTTTTCTTCAGTAAACTTACCTGGTCCTGCAAATGGCTCACCATATCCGCCAGGTGGTTTACGCTCAGGCGGCTCTGCTGCCCTGTTTTGCTGATCACTGCATCTGACTGCCAGAGTTCGATCACGTCTTCCATGGCAACGGAATAGGGCTCAAACTGCGGATTGTCTGAAACCATGGTGATCTTGCCTTTGGAGCGGTTGCTTTTCAGGAGGCGTTTGTAAACAATGCCTTCGCGGTTGGTTACCACCACATAGGTTTCATTGTTCCTGATCTCTTCCCAGCCGTCTACTTTGTGACATACGATCACAGAGCCGGATGGCGTAGGCAGCATGGAATCTCCGGCTATCTCAAAAGCACGGTAATTACCAGCGCCCAGCATGGGAAGGGTAAAGGTGTTCAGCTCTTCAATGAACTCATCGTCATTATAACCGGCCAGGTAACCTGCTGCCGCTTTCACCGGCACAAATTCTATGTGCTGGCGGCTGTTGCCCAGCTTCTGCTGACGCCTTTTTTCCAAAAAGTTCTCTTTCTGTGAACCAAGGTCCCGGCGCAACAGGTCGTCAATGGATACACGGAACATGTCGCTGACCAGCTCCAGTACTTCCGTACGCGGTTCAGCCCGTTCTTCTTCATAAGCTCCCAGCAGGGAACGTTTGATTCCTAATTTATCTGCAAACTCCTGCTGGGTCCAGCCTTTCTGCTTGCGCAGGAACTTGAGGTTTTGACACGCTATAGACATACCCTAATATATTTAGTACATTGCTAACAAATTTAGTAATTAATTTTTGTAATCACCAAATATATTTCCAGTTATTCTGACGGCTTCACTTATTTTTGCCCGGGAAATCGGAACTATAAAACCACACATATGCATAGCACTTTGGTTCACATTCACTCGATCTTGAGATGGGTAATTTTACTGACTGGTATCTGGGCTTTCGTACGGGCGTTACAAGGAGCTAATGGAAAAACACCCTTTGGTGCTGCTGATAACAAGGCCAGCCTGTTTTTCTCCATCAGCCTGGATATCCAGTTCCTGATAGGTCTGATACTGATGTTTATAAGTCCGTGGGTAACATTCAACATGAAGGAAGCCGCTACCCGCTTTTTTTCAGTAGAGCATCCCACCATGGCGCTGATTGCACTGGTACTGGTGCATATTGGCCGTTCCAAAGTAAAGAAATCGCCTACAGACGCCCTGAAACATAAGCGTTCGCTTATTTTCTACGGACTGGCGCTGCTGATCATACTGGCCATGATCCCCTGGCCCTTCAGAACTGCGTTGGGCAGAGGATGGATATAAATAATTAGCTTTTAGCAGTTAGCCGCTGGCAGTTAGCGTAGCGCGGCTGGCGGTTAGCTGCTGATTAGCCTTTGTCTTCATTAAATAAGCGGAAAGAATAGATGTAAGGCAGGGCGGCCAAAATGGCGCCGGCAAACATCAGGATAAATACCCCGGTGACCAGGGGCAGGAAAAAGCCCGCTATAATGGTCACAATACCTGTCCACAACCAGAGGTTCCCCGCCATGGTATGTGTTTTCTTCCAGATCTCATTGCTCTGCAAAGTCCAGGGCGTTCTTACTCCCACAAAATAGTTAGGCTGCAGCTTCTTCAGGTAACCGCCCAGCAAGGCGATCAGCAAGCCTACCCCTACAAAGGCCCAGCGCTCCATGAAAAAGGTTTTTCCCTGGCTCACCATAAAAATGATCAGCGAGGTAAATATGGCCAGGTAAATATGTATCATAAAACGGATACGGTAATACTCCCGTTGGTGCCCCTCCGTAGCCGGAAGCGTAACATCCTCCTCTCCTGCCGTTGGCAGGTACCTGAAAAGAAAATACAGCAGCAGGTTGGTCAGGAACAGAAAGATCATCACCAGCAGCACATCTGACTTGCTGCCGATGTGTTGCGGTGTGCCATATAGATTAAAATTGGTTGGGATCTCTGCAGGCAGGCTGTTCCAGATAATACCCAGGTAAGCCATCGGGATAAGCAGCAGCAACAGCAATAAGAGTTCTTTAGGAATGTCGGGCTTTTGCATGGGAAACCGATTTAATGGTGTTATAAATCTCTATTCCCTTCTCGTTCTTCCTTTGTCCTATAAATACTACAGCAATCAGGCCAAATATGTTTAGTGAACATCCTGCTAACAAAGTTAGCATTACTAAATTTGTTAGTATATTTGGGTAGAAAATGGCATCATCATGATCACTTTACAACAACGGTCTATTGCGCATTTTGACCTGGATTGCTTCTTCGTATCTGTAGAATGCCTGAAAGACAGCCGGCTGAAAGGTAAACCCCTGCTGGTGGGCGGCCATGGAGACCGGGCCGTTGTTGCCGCCTGCAGCTATGAAGCCAGGCGTTACGGCATCCACTCTGCCATGCCCATGAAAATGGCGCTTAAACTATGCCCCCATGCCATTGTTCGCAGCGGCGATATGGAAATGTACAGCGAACTGTCCAGACAGGTGACCGATATCATTGCCGGCAGCGCTCCCCTCTACGAGAAATCCTCTATTGACGAATTTTACCTGGATCTCACCGGGATGGATAAATACTTCGGCTCACTGAAATGGACCACCGAAATGCGGCAGAAGATCATGCATGAAACCGGGCTGCCCATCTCCCTCGGGCTGGCCTCCAATAAGATGATCTCCAAAGTAGCCACCAATGAGGCCAAACCCAACGGACAGATGGAAGTGCCCTTTGGCGGTGAAAAAACCTTCCTGGCCCCTATGCCGGTTGAAAAACTGCCCATGGTAGGAAAGGAAACCGCCGCCCAGCTGCGCCGTCGTGGTGTAGAGCACGTAAAGACCCTCAGCGAGATACCGGTTACCATGCTGGAAGCCTGGCTGGGCAAAAACGGCATCGCCCTCTGGAATAAGGCTAATGGTATCGACGAATCCCCGGTTGTGCCCTACCATGAACAGAAATCTATCTCCACTGAAAGTACTTTTTCTGCAGATACCATCGATATGCGTTTCCTGCATGCCGAACTGGTACGCATGACGGAAAAGATCGCTTTCGAGCTGCGGCAGGAAGACAAGCTTACCGGCTGCGTAACCGTAAAGATCCGTTATTCCGATTTTGAGACGGTCACCAAACAGATGACCATCCCCTACACCTGCTGCGATCATGTGCTGCTGGAAAAAGTGAAGGAACTGTTCCATAAACTGTACGACCGCCGCCTGCTGGTACGCCTGATCGGCGTGCGCTTCAGCCACCTGGTACAGGGCAATTACCAGATCAGCCTGTTTGATGATACCCGGGAGATGATCGCTTTATACCAGGCCATTGACCATATCAAAAACCGCTTTGGATGGCAATACCTGATGAAAGGTACCAACATAACGGCGCCGGGGCAGCCTGCCCGCAACAGGCGCTATAACATGGTTCCCTATCCCAAACGCTGAGCATGTACCTTAACTGCAAAACCTATTTCAGCCTTCGCTACGGCACTATCAGCACCAGGGACCTGGTAAAGACCGCCCGGCAGATGGGTATTACCAGCCTGGCCCTCACCAACATCAACATGACAGCCGATGTGTGGACCTTTGTAAAGGAATGCCATGAGCAGGATATCAAGCCGATTATCGGACTGGAATGCCGTAACGGCCATGAATTTAAGTATGTGCTGCTGGCCCGCAGCATGGAGGGCTGGTTCCACATCAACCGCTTTCTTTCCACCCACCTGCAGGATGAACTGCCTTTCCCCGACAGGGCGCCTTTGCTGCCAGGCACCTTTGCGATCTACGCCTGCGGCAGCGTGCCACTGCCGCAGCTGCAGACGCATGAGCTGGTGGGCGTTCGTCCCCGGGAAGTGAACAAATTGTTCCGTGTAGACACACTGGCCTATAAGGATAAACTGGTGATCCTCCATCCCGTTACTTTCCAGGATGCCGAACATTACCAGCTGCACCGCGTACTGCGGGCAGCAGACCAGAACATCCTCATCAGCCAGCTACCGCCCGCCACCACCGCCTGGCAGGATGAATGCTGGCTCTCCCCCGCAGACCTGCTGGAACACTACCTGCAGTACCCGCACATCGTGCAGCAAACCCTGCGTGTAATGGAAGCCTGCGAACTGCAGGTGGACCTGAAAGCCCACCGCAATAAGCAATATTTCCTGGGCAGCGCAGCAGCAGATCGTGAGCGGCTCCGGGAACTGGCCTACGAAGGCATGCTGTACCGCTATGGCCCTGACAATGAAGAAGCGAAATTCCGCATTGAAAAAGAGCTGAAGATCATCGAAGACCAGCATTTCAATTCCTACTTCCTGATCACGCATGATATTATTCACTATGCCCTGCATAAAGGATATTTCTATGTAGGACGCGGCAGCGGCGCCAACTCCATCATTGCCTACTGCCTGCGTATTACCGATGTTGATCCTATTGCGCTGAACCTCTACTTTGAACGCTTTTTGAATCCTTACCGCAGCTCGCCGCCAGACTTTGACATTGATTTCTCCTGGCGCGACCGTGATGATGTGATCCGCCACGTGTTCCATACCCATGGTAAGGAGTATACCGCCTTACTGGGCACAGTGGCCACTTTCCAGGACAATGCCATCATCCGCGAGCTGGGCAAGGTATACGGCCTGCCTAAAAAAGAAATAGACCGGGTACTGGAAAACCCTTTTGACCTGAAATTTGAGAAAGACAGCGTACACGCGCAGATCCTGCATTTTAACCGCTTAATGACGCAGGATGGCAAAGCTTTTCCCAACCACCTGAGCATACATGCAGGCGGTATCCTGATCAGCGAAGCGCCCATCCACCAGTACTGTGCCACCCACCTGCCGCCCAAAGGCTTTTATACCGCACAGCTGGACATGCACCAGGCGGAAAGCATCGGCCTCCATAAGTTCGATATCCTGAGCCAGCGCGGCCTGGGGCATATACGCGACTCGCTGGATATTATCAAAGCCAATAAAGGCGTGGATATTGACATCCATGCCATCAAAACCTTTACCACGGATCCGCAGATCAAACAACAGCTCAGAACCGTGAACACCATCGGCTGTTTTTATATTGAATCGCCTGCCATGCGGCAGCTGCTCAAAAAACTGGAATGCGATGATTACCTTACCCTGGTGGCCGCCAGCTCTATCATCCGCCCCGGTGTAGCCCAATCCGGGATGATGCGGCAGTATGTAGAAAATTTCCGGAACCCCGGTAAAGTAACTTACCTGCATCCCATCATTGAAAAAGTGCTGCACGAAACTTTCGGCATCATGGTGTACCAGGAAGACGTGATCAAGGTGATACACGAGTATGCAGACATGGACCTGGCTGATGCCGATATCCTGCGCCGCAGTATGGCGGGTAAATACCGCGGGCCCGGCGCATTTATGCAGCTGCAGGAGCAGTTCTTCAACAACTGCCGCCGGCTGGGCCGCCCCGAAGCCGTTAGCCAGGAGCTCTGGCGGCAGATCTCCAGCTTTACCAGTTTCTCCTTTTCAAAGGCCCACTCTGCCACCTACGCGGTAGAGAGCTACCAGAGCCTGTACCTGAAAACCTATTTTCCCGCAGAATTCATGGTGGCGGTGATCAACAACTTCGGCGGCTTTTACAATCGCGAACTGTATTTCCGCGAGCTGCAGAAAACCGGTGTTACCGTGCACCCTCCCTGCATTAATAACAGCCAGTATCCCACCAGCATAAAAGGAGACGAGGTGTACATGGGCTTCATTCATGTAGACGGACTGGAAGAAGCCTGGATCAAACGCATGCTGGAAGAACGGCAGCGTTACGGCCCTTACACCAGCCTGGAAGATTTTACGGAACGTATGCAGCCGCCTCCCGAACAGCTGGACATCCTGATCCGGACAGGCGCCTTTAACTTCACCGGCCGCACCAAAAAAGAGCTGTTATGGCAAAGCAGCCTGTTGCTGAAAAGCAAAAATCCCCATGCAGACCATGTGCTGCCCCTGTTCCGCGAACCTGCCCCGGATTGCCGCCTTCCCCAGCTGGCTTACCACGCCCATGAAGACGCCTTCGAGGAAATAGCCTTAATGGGATTCCCCGTGGCCTCCCCCTTCAGTGTGCTGGAACACGATCAAAGTCAGTATCTTACAGCGAGGGAGCTGGAGCAGCAGGTGGGCCGTACCGTTCGCTGCCTGGGTTACCTGGTTTGCACCAAGTACGTACGCACCTCCCAGGGCGCCCCCATGTGCTTTGGCACCTTCCTGGACCGCGAAGGCGCTTTCCTGGATACAGTGCATTTCCCGGAAAGCTTCCGCCAATTCCCGCTGCAAAAAGAGGGATTTTATATCCTGGAAGGGATGGTGTCTGAAGAATACGGCGTTATTACCTTGCAAATCAGCTACATGAGGAAGATCGGATATTTTGAGGATAAACATTTGAATACCTGACAAAATTCCGTATATTTGTGACAAATGTCGTTAATATGATTAAACCGCAAAAAGACAGGGGGTACCACGGGCAGGAGCAGGCCCTGATGGTAGTACAAGACAGTGGTGGAGTTTCTTATGTAAGCGGCAGGGGGTACTTTGAATTTATTCAGCTTTCCAGGGACGGTATCATTAAGAAAGCGCTCATGAACCTGAGCCAGCAGCTTTCCTTCTCTCTGACAGAAGTGGCGCGTATACTGCATATTTCAGAACGAACGCTGCAACGCTACGGAGACGATGAAAAGCTGTCTGCAGACACGTCTGAAAGAGCCATATTACTTTCACAGCTGTATCAGCACGGTACACAGGTATTTGGCGACCTGGAAAATTTCAAGGAATGGATGCGTACTCCATTACCCGCCTTTAACTATCAACCACCTATTTCTTTACTGGATACCACCTTTGGTTTCCAACTCATCCAAGATGAACTTGGCAAAATTGCCCACGGCATTTTTGCATAGACCCACCCTATTTGAATGGAAGTTTACCGTATCAGCAAATGCATGTACATTACTGATCTGAATGGTGTTGGCGCCCGTTTATACGGCGGACGCTGGAACAGCAAAGGGCATCCTGTTGTTTATACTGCCGGAAGCCGCGCCCTCTCTGCACTGGAAGTACTGGTGCATGTACCATTGAAGAACATTGTACAGGATTTTTGCATTGCTACTATCATGATCCCGGATTCCCTCCCGGTGAAAACCCTGCAGCGTAAAGAGCTGCCTTCGGGCTGGCAGTCACTGGCCCCTTTTCCTGAACTGCAGCAAGTAGGCGACGCCTGGCTGGAAGAAGGGAAATATTCTGTGTTAAAATTACCCTCCGTTGTAATTCCGGAGGAATTCAACTACCTGATCAATCCCCTGCACCCGGAGGCAGAAGGGATCACGGTACTTAGCCAGCACCCCTTTGTATTTGATCAAAGGCTGAAGGAATCGAAGAAATAACGGGTAGTAAATACAACAAAAAAGAGCATGCGTGATGCGCATGCTCTTTTCATTTATATCCCTGAGGGCATTATAAGTTGAACAGTCCCTTGTTCAGCAGCTGCAGGGTTTTCTCCTTGTACTGGCCGCTGACGAGGATGGATATATTATGCCGGCTGCCTCCGTAAGAGATCATGCGCAGCGGTACTTCATTAAGCGAATCAAACAGTTTCTTCAGGATGGAAGGCGTAGCCGCCACTTCATTCCCTACAATAGATACAATCGCCTGGTGATGGTCCAGCTCCACGGTGCCAAAGGGATGCAGCTCCTTCAGGATCTGGTCTATATGCTGCAGGTTATCGATTGTGAGCGATACTGCTACTTCAGAAGTAGTGATCATATCAATGGGTGTGCGATATTTTTCAAATACCTCGAATATCTTGCGCAGGAAACCGTAAGCCAGCAGCATGCGGCTGGATTTGATCTTGATAGCGATGATGCCGTCCTTGGCAGCGATGGCCTTCACACCGTCGCCGCTGGGCAGTTCGGTGATGATGGTGCCTTTTGCTTCGGGCTGCATGGTGTTCAGCAGCTTTACCGGAATATTGAAATGCTGGGCGGGCCAGATAGATGCCGGGTGCAGTATCTTGGCGCCAAAGTAGGCCAGCTCGGCTGCTTCGTCAAAAGACAGCTGCTCGATGGGGAAGGTTTTATCCACTACCCGGGGATCGTTGTTGTGCATGCCGTCGATGTCTGTCCAGATCTGTATTTCACTGGCCTGGATAGCGGCGCCGATGAGGGATGCAGAATAATCGCTGCCACCGCGTTTCAGGTTGTCTACCTCGCCTTTGGCGTTGCGGCAGATATAACCCTGGGTGATGAACACATGCTGACCTTTATGTTTATCAATCAGGTTACCCAGTTTGATCTTGATCTTGGGTATTTCAGGCTCTTCAAACTCGTCTATGCTCATGAAATCCAGCGCGGGCAGCAATACAGCGTTCACCCCGGCTTCTTCCAGGTAAACGGTGAACAGCTTGGTGCTCAGCAGTTCGCCCTGGGCCAGTATATCTTTATTCAGCGCTTCGTTGAATGATATTTTAAGGATGATGTTCAGGAATTCAAAATGTTCATCTACGATAGCTTTAGCTTTGGCGAGGGGGGCTTCCTGCTTGACGAGCTCTTCACAAAAGGTACGGTAATGCTTTTCCAGCTTGTCTATCTGCTGTTTAGCCTGATCCTTCTTACCTTCTGCCAGCGATTGCCCGATCTCCACCAGTGCATTGGTGGTTCCGGACAGCGCAGATAACACCACTATCTTTGGATCGTTGTCTGCCGTTATCAGCCTGGCTACGGCATGCATACGTTCCGGCTTTCCCACTGAGGTGCCGCCAAATTTTAAAACTTTCATATCAGTTGTTAGTTGTGAATCTTTTATATAGATGACTAAAAGCTTAATTTAAACTTGTTCGCTACTTCCTGCAGGTCTTTTACCACCGGCTCCAGTACGGGGATGCCCTGCTCTCTGCGCACTTTCTCCATTTCCCTTTCCGGATCTCCGGGTATCAGTACCTGTTCGCCGTCTACCGGGCTGGCTTCCCGGAAGCGGCTGATCCATTTGTCCATATTGGCCTTGAACTCATCCGCCGGTCTGAAAGCATCTACCCGCATGGCGCCGAAGAAATGGCCCAGGCCCTGTCCTACCGGGTCAGGGGGCAGCGGTAAAAAGCTTACAAATGGCGGCGCCCAGGGACCATAATTGGCGCCCGAAAGAACGGCCGAAAATATGTCAACAATTGCTCCTAAACAATACCCTTTATGGCTGCCATGCTCACGGTCGCCACCCAGGGGCAGCAAAGCGCCGCCGTTTCTCAGCTCGTGAGGGTCTATGCTGGGAGCGCCTGTTTTATCCTGTATCCAGCCATAAGGCGCCTGCATGTTTTTACGCTGCAATATTTCCAGCTTGCCATTGGCGGCGGTGGTAGTGGCAAAATCCGCCACAAACGCAGGCTGCTGGTTAGCGGGGATGGCCACCGCAATAGGATTGGTGCCCAGCATCCGCTCTTTAGCGAAAGTGGGCGCTACCAGGGGACTGGCGTTGGTCATGGCAATACCGATCATATCCCTTTCAAGGGCCATCATGGCATGATAGCCCGCTATCCCGAAGTGGTTGGAGTGCTTTACGCTTACCCATCCGCTGCCAACGGCCTCCGCTTTCTGCAAGGCTACTTCCATGGCAAAGGGCGCGACTACCAGTCCGAGACCGCCGTCGCCATCCACCACTGCCGTGCTGGGGGTTTCATGTACAATATGAATATCCGGCCTGGGATTGATGCGGCCTGCTTCCCACAAACGTACATAGCCGCTGAGACGGGCCACGCCGTGAGAGTCAACGCCCCGTAGGTCGGCAGACACGAGCACTTCACTGGCTTTATCTGCATGCTCCAGCGAACAGCCCATCCGGACAAATACCTCCTGTGTAAATTCCCTTAAATGCTGGTAGGAAAATTGATGACTCATGCGCTTGTATCAGTAAAATTTATCAGGCCTGTGCGGTGGGACCCCCAAAGTTCATGGGCAGTGATACGGGCTCCTGGTCCTGTATAGGGCCATGTACAGACTCGTACTTCTTGATATTATCTACCAGCGCCTTCATAAACCGCTTTGCGTGCTGGGGCGTTAATATGATACGTGATTTAACCCTTGCCTTCGGCAGACCGGGCATTACATTCACGAAATCCACCACAAATTCGGCGTTGGAATGCGTAATAATGGCCAGGTTGGCATATGTTCCTTCTGCTATCTCCTCACTCAGTTCTATGTTCAACTGGGTCTGCTCTTCGTGCTGATTATCCATGTTTTTCTGGTTTGAGGTACAAAAGTAAAAAAGAGACCTTGGATTCAAGGTCTCTTTTTTTAGTGGGGGGAGCCGTAAAAAAACCGGGTAGTCCTTTAAAACTACCCGGTTAGCTAATATGTCCAGAAAGCTTTTCTTAGAATCTATCCCAGAACATCTTTGTTGTTACCACATCGCCACCAATGTTGGATGCGGCTTTATCATAGTTGATCTTGTTCAGGTTCTGCTCACTTACAGGATAAGTGAAACGCAGCGGGATAGCAGATTGTGCGCGTGAAGCGGGCTGCAGTTGCGGATAATCCAGCCTTCTCCATTCTGTCCAGGCTTCAAAGCCACGGTTGTAGAGGGCCATCCATTTCTGCACACCGATCTTGCCTTTCCAGCCACCGGGACCAGCGTTGGTATAAGCTACCTCGGGCTGAGCCAGGTAAGTGTTTGCTGCATCTTCGCTACCACCCCATGATACGATAGAAGCAGTAACGGCATTGTTATAGTGCTGTGCAGCAGTTCCACCAACAGCATATCCTCTTTCTATTGCTTCCGCACGTAAGAATTCCACTTCTGCGTAGTCTATCCATACAGAGGAAAAGTCTTTTCTGCGCAGCAGTTCGCCGGCATTGGAAAATGAAGAGTAGCTATTGCTGGCGCCGGGTGTACCACCTTTGAAACCGCCACCGGGAGCCTCATTGAAGTAGAAAGGCCTCCTGGGATCGCTCAAAGCATTCATGGTATCAACAAGCGTTCTTGCGCCTACGAAGTCCAGGCGACCGCTCTGCACCAGGTCAACCCACAGGGGGTTGGTGTTCGGCGGAATGGTGGAATAAGAGTAGATGGCATCATCAGCAGCAGAGGTAAACGCGTTGGGTGATGCTTCTTCTACTGCCTGTTTTGCTCTCGCATTATTCGCATCGGCAATGATCATGGCCAACCTCATTTTCAGGGAGTTGGCAAATTTCTGCCAGGATGCAATGGTGCCGGGCGTTAAAGGACGGGCTTCGTACAGCCTTTCGCTGGCTGCAAAACCCTGGGCTGCCGGATCAAGATTGTCAATTGCAGCGTCCAGCCTGTCAAGCAGATCCAGGTAAACAGTTTCTGCTTCTGCATACTCGGGAGACAGGTCATCTATATTCAGTGCCTCTCCATAAGGAATATCTCCAAAAGTATTTACCAGTACTGCGTAAGTGTATACTGTTACGATCTCTATCTGGGCCAGCTGGTTTTTCTTTGTAGCAGCATCCAGTGTGGCATCTGCATTAACCAGTTTTTGCGCTTCCGCCAGATCGTTCAGCACATCGCGATACGCGGTATGCCACCAGTTTTGCGGAATATTACGGGTGCTCAGATCATAACGGCTCTCATCCGTATAAGTGGTTTGAGTCCACTGCTGGGTGATCAGGCGGAAGATATTCAGATTCACATTGGTGCTGGTAAGCAGGTCTGTAATGCCTAATTCAGCATTGGCAAACAAGTTAGCCGCATCCACCGCAAGTGGTTTCTTCGGATTGTTGTTCAGGTTTGTCAGGTCTTTGGTGCAGGACGCAGCCAGTAACACTGAGGAAAGTATGATAGATGATAACTTAAACTTCTTCATGATTGATAGATTTTTTAGAATCTCACTTTTACATTAAATCCAAAAGTCCTGGCAGTAGGATAGGCACCCGCCTGGTAACCTTGTACGTTACCGGAGCTCATACCTTCCTCAGGATCTGCATAGGGCAGATTTTTATGGATGATCCACAGGTTCCTTCCTATCAGGGAGAAGTCAACACCTTTGATCGGGTTGATCCTTGAAATCACGCTTCTTGGTAAAGAGTAGCTCAAAGACACTTCTCTCAGTTTTATGAAGCTGGCGTCGTATACAAAGGCAGCACCCGGGTTGTATACGTAACCAAACAGACCGTACTCAGACGGAACACGGATATCATTTGGTTTACCATCCGTTTTCACGCCGGGCAGTATAACACCACCACCCTGCTCAAGGCTGTTTCTTACCGGGTTGCCCAGGTCATTGTTACCTGCTGTTTCAGGCAGCACACCGGTAGCCAGACCATAGTACATATCCAGTGAGAATACATCGCCGCCTTTGCGCATATCTATCAGGAAGCTCAGGCTCAGATCTTTGTATTTCAGGGTATTTGTAATACCGCCGATCCAGTCGGGATTCACATTACCAATGATCTCGTTGGAAGTTGGTGAGATCAGGTAGTGACCGCTGTCAGAACCACTGTTGCTGATGAGCTTATTTCCATTCTGGTCAAACACGTAGTTGGAACCCCTGATGGTACCATAAGGCTCATTCAGTGCAGCGTTGATGGAAATACTACCCTGCATGGTGGAGGGGTTCAGCTGCAGGTTCTGAATACCTTCAGGCAGTGATTTTACTTTGTTCCTGTTCCTTGACCAGTTCAGGTTAACGGTCCAGGAGAAGTCAGGCGTTTTAACCGGTGTGGCAAAAACGGATACTTCCACACCCTTGTTCTGGATCTCGCCGGCGTTCACCACTTTATAGTCGTAACCGGTAGCCCTTGATACAGGCAGCGCTACGATCTGGTCCAGTGAGCGGGTGTTATAGTAAGTCAGGTCAAAGCCTACACGGTTGTCCAGGAAAGCTGCTTCCAGACCGGTCTCCCAGCTCTTGGTACGTTCCGGTTTCAGCTCAGGATTGTATTTTGTATTGTTGATAGATGCCAGGGGGGTACCATCGATACCGGTGGGCACATCATAATAGTCCAGGGTATACAGTACAGGAGCAGGGGCGCCTACCTCTGCATAGTTGGCCCTTACTTTACCATGAGATAACCAGGGCGCATCTTTCACCAGTTTGGAGAACAGGAAGCCCAGTGATACTGACGGATAGTAGTAAGAGTTGTTGCCTTTGGGCAGTGTGGAAGACTGGTCTCTTCTGGCAGTTACATCCAGGAAGAGGAAGTCTTTATAACCCAGGTTGGCGCTGGCAAAGATACCATCCACTTCTTCAATGGTAGAAACCTCTATAGGCGCTTCCATCGGGTTAGCGGTGTTGAGCAGCGCATACAGGCGCGGGATCAGCAGACCACCGTTGGTCTGGGAGCGGATAGACTGAATACGGGTCCTTCTTACGTTACCGCCGATGAGACCGTTCAGGTTAAAGTTTTCGCTGAGCTTCTTATGGAAGTTGAACATCAGGTCGTAGTTATACTCGCTGAAGCTGCGCTCAAACCTTTGATATTCGGAAGGATCGATACTGGTCATCGCAATCCTTTCTTCCTGCAGTTCATTGTAGGTATCCAGTGATACGCGGCCCATTACATCTACCCAATCAGCTATTTTGTAGTTCAGCATCACGTTACCGAAGTAACGGGTCCTTTTATCATTCTCGTAGTTTTCGTAGCGTGTCCAGTAGGGGTTATCCCAGTAGATAGGATTGGTAGCCCCGATACCGGATTGGTTCCAGGTAGCATTGGTCTTGTTCCTGAAATAAGCATCTTTCTGCTCTTTCACGTCGATGTTGGTTTGCCACCACTGCCTGAAGTTGGTCATCAGGTTCTTGGAGTCATAACCGGTACCATAACGGCCAAGACCACTCAGCAGGGTAGTATTGATTGAGCCGCTGGCAGTTAACCGGGGCGTGATGTTATAGGAAGCGCCAAAATTGATCTGGTCTTTTTTGATCTGGCTGTTGGGTAACAGGCCTTTATCAATGTTCTTGGTGTAACCCAGTTTGAAATATCCCTGGTCTCCGCCACCATCTACCATTACGCTGTTTACAGTAGAAACAGCGGTCTGGAAGAATTTGGAAGGATCATTTACAGCTGCAGTCCAGGGCCTGGCTTTACCGAAGTAAGGGTTACCCGGGTCAAAAGAATACCAGCCATAAACATTTAAGTTCGGATCGAAAGCGCCACCATAGGAAGCATCTTCAGTGGTGGGCACTACGCGGTCAGGAATACCGTCGCCGTTGATATCATCGTAGTTAAAGTAATCATCTTCGTTAGGGCCGTAGTAAGCGCCATAACCGCCGCCGTATCCTTTCTGGAATTTAGCGAAAGTGCTTTTGTCTACTTTACCGATGGTTACGCCGGAGTTCACAGTTACACCCAGGCCTCTTCTGCCTTTTTTGGTGGTGATCATGATCACACCGTTGGCAGCGCGGGAACCATACAATGCGGTAGCCGCAGCGCCTTTCAGCACGTTCAGTGATTCGATATCGTCCGGGTTGATATCCGCAGCGGCATTACCGTAGTCATACCCTAAACGGCCGGAACGTTGATCGTCACTGTTGGTATTGGAGTTATCGATGGGCACTCCATCTACAACGAAAAGCGCCTGGTTATTACCAGACAATGATTTGTTACCACGCAGTACCACGTTGGTAGAACCACCAATACTATTGTTACGGCGGATCTCCAGACCGGATACTTTACCGGAGAGTGAGTTGGATAGGTTGGATTCCCTAACTTTAACCAGGTCTTCTCCTACCACAGTCTGCGCAGAATAGGGTAGTTCGTTCTTCTTTCTCTGAACACCCAGCGCCGTTACCACCACTTCCTGCAGACTTTCGTTGCTGGCCTCCAGCACAATATCTGCAGTGCCGGAAGCGCCAACCGTAATATCTTTGGTAGTAAAGCCTACGCTTCTTACCGTTAAGACCGGGTTGTCTCCGGTTACATTTAGTTTGAAATTACCGTTTTGATCTGTTGTTGTACCAGTTGTAGTCCCCTTAACTTGTACAGTGGCAAATGGTATAGGAGCTCCATCTCCTCCTGTTACCTTACCCGTAACCTGGCGCTGTTGTGCGAAGGCCAGCGTTACAATCACCATGAGCATGGTGAAAAAGAGCAACGTCTTCTTCATTATTAACGATTTAGATTTTGGTTGACACGGGCCAATTTTTTGAGTTGGCACGGGCCACAATTTAGAGAAAATTTTCGCTTCGATCCAAGAAAAAATTAACATATCATTAAGGATATTTTATTTTGTAATTCATATGTTCTAAATCATCAGTCCGTTAACTAGAAAACTTGGGGATGTGTTATTTTAACACCTCTTGCGCTTCCCGGCCCCCTTTCTTGCTAAAGCAATAGTTGCACCTGCAACTGAAGATTTGATCGTCCGGGCCCATCTATAGCATCCCAGCCACTGCCAACAGTTGCTGCATCGCGGTATCGGATCCGGCTCCAGCGCAACCAGCACGACAAACGTTTCCTCATCTTCCATTTAATACCCACATTGTACTGCCAGCCTTCGCCATTAAACTGCTGTACACTATACCCCGCCCCTATCCCGCTTTCCATGGCATATACCGTACTACCGCTGCCACCTGTACCAAACCAGGTAATACGGGCAGATACACTTAGGGGATGATCTGCAAATTTGTATTGCAGCTCATGATAGCACAACCAGCCCTCCTGCTGCACTCCTGCTTTTGCTGTCCGTATTAATTCCAGCCTGCTGCGCAGCTTACATGGCTGACCCAGCGGCATGCTAAGCTGCCAGCGCCACCCGTGTTTAACTACATCAGCAAGCGGCGGTATATAGCTTCCCATGGCAGATGCATTCTCCACACCGTTGCTGTACCTGTAGCGAACAAAAACCTCCGTGTGCTTATCCGGCGTGTAGGTAAGCATCATCTGCAGATCCCTCCCTGCAGTTGGCGCATGTACCCTGTACTTCAGCCAGGGGAAACGGAACAGGTCTGCATAACCCTCCCAGCGTATATGCGGCGTTATACGCAGCGAAAGCGCCGTGTACCACCCGCTTTCATTCTGCGGGCGTGCATTGTTGCCAAATGCATTGCCATTCACAGCCTGGTACGCCCGGCTGTAATGCCGGTACAGCAGGGCTGCATCCACCCGCGGCGCTAAACTGGCCAGTATACCGTTCACCGTAGCGATGTTGCCCGCTGCGTCTGCCGCCGTTTCACCGAAACAATGCAGCTGTTTCCAGTTGCCGCTGTAATCCAGGCTAACGTTGAAGAAACGGTCTCCATCCAATGCAAACATCTGGTACGGTTTTACTCCTTTTCTGAAAGGTGCTGAATAAAGATGTTGTATAACATTCAAACCTATACACCAGTTGCCATTATCATATACTACATTGGCGCCGGCGGATCTTTGCTGCAAAACACCTTTCCTGGCTGCTTCTGCGGCAGTACGGTGATAACCGCCCGTTACCATTGCGCTTACATACTCCAGTGAATCTTCACCTGCGGTGCTGCCATCCAGCTGTCGTAAAGAGGCAAAGCCTGTCAGCTGCCAGCTGCCCTCCTGCAGCGTAATACCCGCCCCTCTGAAGAACAGGAATTCTCCTGCAGACACATAGGGCCGCAACACCTCTCCTTCCCGCTTGATCTGCATCACCATCGCGCTTTTACCAAAAGCAGGCGATTGCCAGTGGATCAGGCCCTGTCCCATGTTCACCGTAAAATCGCCCAGGACCAATGCCCTGATCTTTTTATAATCCCGCAGGAAAAAATGTGCACTGTAAAAATCAAAACCGGTCCGCTGCGCTCCTTTGAAAAACTGTTCTCCCGCATCTTTCTCCATGGTAAGGCCCCAGCTGACATAGCGCGGAAAGCTATAGCGGTAGCGCAGCAGCAACTGATCCGGTGTGCCTGCATAATGCGCTGCTGCAGTATCGCTGCGCTTATAACCACGGGCACGCTCCAGCTGGCGTTCATAACGTAACAACAGCGCATGCTCACCTGCATGCATGTAATCGCGCCAGGTATACGATGGTTGTATGGTACTGCCCGTAGTTACGTAAGGCAGCAGGCGGTATATCAGGGCCGTATCAAAACCAGGCACTGCCTGCAGTTCATAAATACTGGCCAGCGCCCCCAGCAAACGGCGATATGTCAGCAGGCTGTTGATCTGCAGGGGTGTCAACAATCCCAGTGAACGCAACGCTGCCGCATCAGCCGTATTCAGTGAAAGTTTTCTGCGCGAGTAAGTATGCAGCTCTTGCCAGTGCGTATCGTCCGTTGAGGCATGCAGGTTATGCTCCAGCTGTTCTTCGGCGGCTGCAGGCAAAAAGGACGGATCCTGCGCGCAGAGCGGCCTCCAGGCAGCCAGAAACAGGCCGCCTGTCAATATTATAAGGGGATGTTTCATGGCAATGTGGTCCCTTTTTTTAATTGCCAGATAACCGCTGTTGCCGGGGTGATCCCCAGCTGCGGATGATAGTTGCCATACAGGTGGATACGTAACCCCTCCCAGGAAAAGCTGACCCCTGCCCCATTCAATTGTGGATCTGTAGCAAGGCCCAGCTGCAATGACAGCTGGGATATCAGCCGGTATTCACTCATCACGCGGGTGGTAAATGCCTGACCTGTTTCCCTGATCACTTCCACACTTAACAGGAAAGCAGACGACGCTTCATATCCCAGGCCCGCGGTATAGACTACCGGAATTTCCTGCTGGCCTGATTTATCCAGCTGCCGTGCCGGCGGGTTAAATACGTGAAAGCCCGCATACAGCTGCTGGGTAATGTGCAGCAGGCAGCCTGCCTCAAAAGTAAACGTAGCGGCGCTGCCGTATTGCTGCATAGTAAGCGTGAGATAATCAGCCTGCAGGCCGATACTCACCTTATCGCCCAGTGAGCGGCCATATCCAAGTCCCAGCTGCTGCTGATAAAAAAGAGGAGCACCGAAACGTACAAACGTAAGCCCGAAAGCGCCTGGCGGCGCAGGTATCGCCAGCGCCAATGCATAGGTGCTGAGGGCTTTCATCATAAAACGGCGCTCCGTATAGGCGCCTGCCGTGAGAGCGGGTAACTGTGCCAGGGCGGCCTGGTTATGCATGCCTGTAAAAACATGCCTGAACTGCGAGCTGTAGGTACCGCCGGACGGCAGCGGACCTGTGGGTAACCAAACAGGCTGGGCATACAAACAGGATGCAATAGTGGCACAAACAAGGGTTGAAATGATCCTTATCATTATAATGGTTGGTTGGTAACAATATGTCTTTGAGGGAGAAAGCTTGCAGCAGAGAGAGGGGCTAAACTAAGTAAAAAAGTAAAAAGGGAAAAAATTAAAACAGGCCGTATAGCTGGGAATCGATCCTGGAAATGATCTCTCCCAGGTCTTCTTCGCTGTCGGGAAATTTGTTCTTGTCGATATCTACTACCAGCAGCGGCCCTTCCTGGTATTTCTCGATCCAGTTATTGTAATATTCGTTCAGCCTTTTGAGGTAGTCCAGCCGGATGTTCTCTTCATACTCCCTGCCGCGTTTCTGGATCTGGGCCACCAGGGTGGGCACGGAAGCGTGAAGGTAGATGAGCAGGTCTGGCGGCTTTACCATAGACTTCAGCGTTTCAAAGAAGTTGAAATAATTGTCGAAGTCCCTTTTGGTCATCAGGCCCATTTCATACAGGTTAGGCGCAAAAATGTGCGCATCCTCGTAGATGGTGCGGTCCTGGATAACAGTGTCTTTTCCGTTCTGGATCTCCAGCAGCTGTTTCAGACGGCCGTGGAGGAAGTATACCTGGAGGTTAAACGACCAGCGGGGCATATCTTCATAGAAATCATTCAGGTAGGGATTGTGTTCTACATCTTCAAACTGGGGTACCCATTTGTAATGCTTGGCCAATAATTCGGTCAGGGTGGTTTTACCCGCACCAATGTTCCCCGCAATCGCGATGTGCTTGATCTTGTTCTGTTTTGCCATGCTTTTATTGTGGTAAGTAAAAGTCCTATGCTTCAGTAAGTGCAATACAAAAGGATAATTTACGCAATAAATTGCGTTTTTAAGCCTATTTCTTCGCTTACGGCTGTGGTCACCCGTAATACTCGATCCCTATCAGCTTTCTTGCTGCTTGCAAAGTTTGTGCCGCACTTGCACGCGCCTTTTCAGCGCCGGTTTTCATGATACGGTTCAGGTAGGTCTGATCTTGCTGCAGCTCCTTTGCTTTTTCACGGATGGGGGCTATGAAGTTAACCATATCCTCTGCCAGCTGTTTTTTCATATCTCCGTAACGGATAGAACGGTCTTCATAGTCTTTTTTAAACTTATCGGTCACATCCGGTGAAGATACCTGTTGCATTAACAAAAACAGGTTGGCAATGGTTTCGGGCATGGGGGCGCCCTCTTCGGCAGGTCCGCTGTCGGTTTTGGCCTTCATGACCTTCTTACGGATCATATCATCGGTATCGGCCAGGTACAGGGTAGCCATTTCATTTTCACTCTTGCTCATTTTACCGTTTCCATCCAGGCTGGGTATCCTGATCAGGTTGTCGCCAAAGTTAAAGGCTACCGGTTCGGGGAAAAGCTCGCCATAACGGCCATTAAAGCGCTGGGCAAAGTTGCGCGCCATTTCCAGGTGCTGTTCCTGGTCCTTCCCTACCGGTACTTTTACCGCGCGGTGGATCAGGATATCGGCGCTCATCAGCACCGGGTAGGTCAGCAGCCCGGCGTTCACGTTCTGGGGTTGCAGGCGCACCTTATCTTTAAAAGTAGGTACTTTCTCCAGCTCTCCCTTGTAAGCCAGCATATTCAGCAACAGGTACAGCTCGGCAATCTCCGGCACATCGCTCTGGGCGTATAGAGCCACTTTTTCAGGATCCAGCCCCGAGGCGATATTTTCCGCCAATACACGGAACACATTGCCCCGCAGGTCTTTAGGATCAGGATGAGTGGTCAGCGAATGCCAGTCTGCCACAAAAAAGTAGCAGTTAAAATCTTCCTGCATCCGGATGTAATTGCGGATCGCGCCAAAGTAATTGCCTAAATGTAAAAATCCTGTAGAGCGTATACCGCTAACTACTATTTCTTTTCCTGTTGCCATAATGGGCTGCAAAAATAACCAAATTCCAAAGACCATGGGTCAAATTCCAAATACCAAATACCAAATAACAAAGGCTTAGGGCCAAAGCCAGATACCGAAGGGCAAATTCCAAATTCCAGACTATCTTCGTGTAAGCCCACACCTCCATTTGGAATTTGGATTTTGGGATTTGGATTTTGGGATTTGGATTTTTGATTCACTACATTTGAGGAAATATCATTTAATTTGATCATGGAAGTAAATGACGCATTGGTACAACAGCTGGCAGAACTCGCCAGGCTTGATTTCAGCGAAGCAGAAAAAGCCGGTATCCAGCAGGATCTGCAACGGATGATCACTTTTGTGGAGAAGCTGAATGAGCTGGATACTACCCATGTTAAACCCCTGCTGTTCCTTACGGAGAACTATAACGTATTCCGCGAGGATAAGGTCATCCCTTCCATAACCCGGGAAGAAGCGTTGAAGAACGCCCCTTCTGCCAGCGATCAGTATTTCAAAGTGCCGAAAGTTATCAAGAAATAATGCTGTACTATGCGCCCATCTTCTGTCATCCATCTGGAAAACATCCGTAAAAGCTACTTTATCGGCCGTAACGAACTGCCGGTACTGAAAGGCATTTCCCTCGACATCTTCAAAAATGAGTATGTGGCCCTGATGGGACCTTCCGGTTCCGGTAAGTCCACCCTCATGAATATGCTGGGCTGCCTGGATACTCCTACCAGCGGCAAATATGTGCTGAACGGACACGATGTCAGCCAGATGGAAGATAACCAGCTGGCGCATGTACGCAACAAAGAAATTGGCTTTGTATTCCAGCAGTTTAACCTGATGCCGCGCCTTACCGCCCTCGAAAATGTGGCCGTGCCCCTGATCTACGCCGGTATTTCCAAGAAAGACCGGGAAGAGAAAGCACTGGAAATGCTGAAAAAGGTAGGACTGGGAGAGCGCTACAAACATAAGCCCAACGAACTGTCGGGCGGTCAGTGTCAGCGTGTGGCCATTGCCCGCGCCCTGGTGAACGACCCGTCCATGATCCTGGCCGATGAGCCCACCGGTAACCTGGATACCAAAACATCCGTTGAGATCATGGAAATATTCGGTAACATCCATGCTTCCGGCAATACCGTTGTACTGGTTACCCACGAAGAAGACATTGCAGACCATGCACTGCGCATTGTTCGCCTGAGGGACGGCGTGATCGAAACCGACCGCGTAAATGAAAGGCACCTGAAGGCAGAGCAGAACTCCTAAAGCAGCAACCATGGCATTCAGGATCTACACCAGAACAGGCGACAAAGGCAAAACAGCCCTGATAGGCGGCACCCGGGTGCCCAAAAGTCATATTCGTATAGAGACCTACGGTACGGTCGATGAATTGAACTCCTACATTGGCCTGGTGAATGACCACATTACCGACGAAGCCACCAATTCCCTGCTGAAAGAGATACAGGACCGCCTCTTTACCATCGGCTCCTCCCTTGCCTGCGATCCGGATAAAGAGACGAAAATGAGCATCCCCGACCTGCATGCAGAAGATATAACACTCCTGGAAACCAGTATTGATAAGATGAACGGTGAACTGCCGGAAATGAAATCTTTTATCCTGCCGGGCGGACATGTGGCAGTGTCTACCTGTCATATTGCCCGCTGTGTATGCAGGCGCGCAGAACGTTTATGCGTGGGTATGCAGGAAGAAGGACTCCCCGTAGAAGCGCTGGTGTTACAATATTTAAACCGGCTGAGTGATTACCTGTTTGTACTGGCCCGCTGGATTGGCCACCAGCTGGGGGTGGCGGAGATTGCCTGGAAACCAAGGGTTTAAGAACCGCTGATGATCTTCCCATCCTTCATCACCAGCTGCCTGTCGCTCAATGGCGCCAGTTCTTCATTATGTGTCACAATGATAAAAGTCTGGTTCAGCTTATCCCGCAACTCCAGGAACAGCTGATGTAATTCCCGCGCATTCTTTGAATCCAGGTTTCCCGTTGGCTCATCTGCCATCACAATATCCGGGTTATTGATCAGGGCCCGGGCCACCGCCACTCTTTGCTGCTCTCCCCCTGATAGCTGGTTGGGCTTGTGCCCTGCACGGTCTTTCAATCCCAGGGTGTCCAGCAGCTCCTCTGCCCTTTTCTGCACCTTCCCATTGGAGGCGCCCGCAATATACCCGGGGATACAAACATTCTCAAGCGCGGTGAACTCAGGCAGCAGGTGGTGGAACTGGAAAATAAACCCGATATGACGGTTCCGGAAGTCTGCCAGCGCATTTCCCTTCAGGGCAGTCAGGTTGGTATCGCCCAGCCATACCTCGCCGGATGACGGGACGTCCAGGGTTCCCAGCAGGTGCAGCAGGGTGCTTTTCCCTGCCCCGGAAGAACCTACAATGGTTACGATTTCTCCCTTGCTGACAGATACATCCACCCCCTTCAGCACCTGTAAGTTGGAATAATTTTTGGTAAGATTGCGAGCAACTAACATACTCAAAGAAAAGTAATTAACCTTTAAAATAGTAATAGTTGTTTATTTCAAATTAAATAATACTTTTGCCAAAATTTAAAGAAAGTAAAAATTTTATTAACATGTACTGGACATTAGAATTAGCTTCATACCTGGAGGATGCTCCGTGGCCAGCTACGAAAGACGAGCTGATAGATTATGCCATCCGTTCCGGTGCACCCATAGAAGTGATCGAAAATTTACAGGAACTGGAAGATGAGGGAGAAATTTACGAAGGAATAGAGGACATCTGGTCCGACTACCCATCCCAGGATGACTTCTTCTTTAATGAGGATGAATACTAGATAGAGAACCACCCATCCGCCTTATTGCCTTCTCTGGCGTCCTCCTATCCAACAAAAAAATTAAGCCGCCCCGCTTGCTAAACGGGACGGCTCTTTATTTATAGTTGTCAGCTGACAACCTTTATTATTTCTCCATCTGTTCTACCACTGCAGCCGAAACCCCTGTAAAGGAGAAACCGCCGTCATGGAACAGGTTCTGCATCGTTACCATGCGGGTAAGGTCTGAGAACAGGGTCACACAGTAATCAGCGCACTGGTCTGCAGTAGCGTTACCCAGGGGGCTCATTTTCTCTGCATAGGAGATAAAGCCGTCAAACCCTTTCACACCGCTGCCGGCTGTAGTCCTGGTGGGCGACTGTGAAACCGTATTGATACGTACTTTCTTCTTCACGCCATAGTGGTAGCCAAAGCTGCGGGAAATAGATTCCAGCAGGGCTTTTGCATCCGCCATCTCGCTGTAGTCAGGGAATACCCGCTGTGCTGCGATGTAGGTCAGCGCTATTACAGAGCCCCATTCCGCAATGGCGTCCATCTGGTAGGCTGTTTGCAGCACCCGGTGTAATGATATGGCAGAGATATCGAAGGTCTTGTGGTTGAAATCGTAATCAAGATCGGTATAAGGCCTGCCCTTACGCACGTTCATGCCCATTGCTACGGAGTGGAACACGAAGTCTATTTGACCGCCAAAATGCTCCATGGATTTGGTGAACAGGTTCTTAATGTCATCCAGGTTAGTAACATCGGCTGGGATCACGGGCGCTTTGCAGGTTTCCGCCAGCTTCTTGATCTCCCCCATACGCAAAGCAATAGGTGCATTGGTAAGCACGATCTCGGCGCCCTCTTCCACACAGCGGATCGCTGTTTTCCATGCAAGAGACTGCTCGTCCAGCGCTCCGAATATGATACCTTTTTTTCCTTTTAATAAGTTATGAGCCATTGGGTCAAAAATTAATTTCGGCAAAAATAGTATAAATAGTTGTTAGTTGTTAGTCATTAGCCGTTAGTGCCTGAGGCAATTAATTTTCCCTAACAACTAATAACTACCTACCAACGTTCACCAGCAAACAGCTAACCGCCAACAGCTGGCAGCTAATCAATTCATCACCATCTCCCTTGCATTCTCCAGCGCAGCTGCCGTAGGCTTCTCACCGCTCAGCATCTGGGCAATGGCGTTGATGCGTTCTTCCTGTGAGAGCAAACGTACGCCGGTGGTCACTTTGCCACCTCGGCTTTCTTTATATACAAAGTAATGTGCGTTCGCTTTGCCGGCTATCTGCGGCTGGTGCGTAATGCAGATGATCTGGTGCGCACGCGCCAGGTCTTTCAGGATCACGCCTACCTGCCTGGCGGCCTCGCCAGAAATGCCAGTGTCTATCTCATCAAAGATCAGCGTGGGCAGTGCTACAGACTGCGCTACCAGCGATTTGATGCACAGCATCAAACGGCTTAATTCACCGCCCGATGCCACTTTTCGTATAGGCGCAAACTGGCCGCTCTTGTTGGCATCAAACAGGAACTCAATATTATCCTGCCCGTAAGCCTGCAGCTGACCGGCGCTGATATCTACTTTTAAACAGGCATTGGGCATCCCCACCTGCGCCAGCAGTGCGTTTACCTTCTTTTCAAAGGGCGCTGCCTGCTGCCTGCGTTGTGCAGTGATAGCATCTGCCACTTTCCGCAGCGATTGCAGCAGCGTGTCCAGTTCCTTTTCCTGCTGTGCGATCTGCTCATCTGTATTCAGCGCGCTTTCCACCCTCGTTGCAAGGTTCGCCTTTACTTCCAGCAGGTCTGCGGTGGTTTGCACCCCATGCTTCTTCATCAGGCGGTAGCCGGTGGCCAGCCTTTCATTCACCTGCTCTATCCGGGCGGCATCGTGTTGTACGCCGTCGTTGATACGTTCTATTTCATTTGCGATATCCTGTAATTCCAGGTAAGCAGATTGCAGTCTTTCTGCCAGGCCGGGCAGCTCTGCCTGGAAGCCGGACAGCCCCTGCAAAGATGATTGCAGCTGCCTTAGCTGCTGCAGCACCGGCTGTTCATCTTCCTTCAGCTGGAAAACCGCTTTGCTGAGGGTATTCTTGATCTCTTCGGCATGCGACAATGTTTTCAGTTCTGCATCCCGCAACTCGATCTCATTGTCTGTAAATGCTGCATCCTCCAGCTCATCCAGCAGGAATTTGTTATAGTCCAGCTCTTTATTGGCGTTATCGCGCTGCTCCTGCAGCTGTTTCAGGTTGCGCTGCACCTGGGTATAGCGCTGCCATTGCTGCTGGTACTGCTGCAGCTGCTCGGGTTTATTTACCAGAGCATCTATCACCCTGCGCTGGAAATCGCTCTTTTCCAGTTCCAGCGTATCAAACTGCTGGTGAAGGTCTACCAGGTATCCGCTCAGGTCTGCCAGCTGGGAGAGGTTTACCGGCGTATCATTTACAAATGCACGCGACTTACCGGCGGCGCTGATCTCCCGGCGTATGATCAGGCTGTCTTCTTCCTGGTCCAGTTCATGTTGCTGAAAAAATTCAGCCACCTGCGCCTTTTTGATCCTGAACAGCCCTTCTACCACACATTTGCCGGATTTGTCGAATAACACCCCCGGATCTGCCCTTTCCCCCAGTATCAGAGACAATGCCCCCATCAGGATAGATTTACCGGCGCCCGTTTCACCTGTGATGATGTTAAGGCTGCCGGAGAAATCGATCTCCAGGTGGTCAATGATCGCGTAATTCTTAACAGTCAGTTTCTGTAACATATAGGGAGTTTGCGTTACTGGTACGAATTAAAATTAAAAGCCCGAAATTTAAACAATAAGTTATGCACAATCCGCCACGCTGATTCCCCGAACATCACCTGCACAAAATAAATCCGGGGGAACGAAATGTATTTGCGCACCCCCGGATCTGTATGCCGCCGTCCGGCGGATCAGGTTGTCTGGTTATTTGCCGTTCACCCGTTGTATCCCGGCTTTGGCCCGCTGATCAAGCGAGTTCTTATAATCATGGCCCTGCATATCCAGGCAGCTTTGGAAGCATTGCCGGGCTTTAACTTTGTCGTTACGTTTCTCGTAAATATATCCCATCTGCAGGGCCGCCCTTGCCGCAAAATATTCGGGGCGGTTGGCCCCTGCCTTTACAGTGGCCTCATACATCTGGATGGCCTGATCATCCATGCCCATCTCATCATAGATACGGCCCAGGCGATAGGCATATTCCAGTCTTTCTTCTATCAGCGCAAAATCTGCCGCTTTCTTATGCTGCAATAGTTTCAGCGCTTCACTGAACATGCCGCCATCGCTCAGCAGGCGTGCTTTCAGCAGCACGGCATTGGGCCATTTACCGCTTTTCGCTTCCTTCAGTGCCTGCTTATCTTCATCAATATCAGTGCTGCCACGGGTAAGTATCATGGCCCGGTACTTATTGGCCGCATCCATATTGCCATGAATGTAATAGTACCAGCTGAGGCGTTGTAAGGCCTGTTTCAGGTAAAACCTGCCTTTGAAATTATTTACGAATTTCTCCAGGTATACATGGGCGTCATCCTCCATGCGCACCAGCTTCAACATACCCAGCAGATAGTTTTCATAAACTATATCTGCGTATTGCGCACTTTGGTTCCGTTCTGTCAGTATTTTAACGCCCATCTCCGCCTTCTGGTTGTTGAGGGCCAGGTTGGCCACCATGATGGCAAACAGGTAGTTGTTACGGGTATCGAGGTGACGGCTTTGGATGAACTGCCAGAGCTCATCCGGCTTATTCTCCATGGTGAGCTTGAGATAGCAGTAATAATAGCAGGCTTCCGGCCTGAAAAGCTGTGCCTGCGGCGCATTGCTGTCAATGAAATTCTGCAGGGCATGCATACCGTCTTTAATGCTGCCCTTCATGCCCAGCATATTGCTCACCCATTTATAACCATCGGGAATGGTGCCGAACACGGTTTGCATGGTGCCCAGCAGCATCGTATTGGGCAGGAACTGCGGAAACTTGCGCTGGTTGTCTTTCAGGGTCTGGTAAGCCTTGCGTATTTCCCATCCGGCATCCCACCGATCCCCGAATTTAATACGGATCAGTGCCCACTGGAATTTGATGGCCGCCTGTGTGTACAGGTAATAAGGCGAGCTTTCCGGGCCCTCTTCCATCTTTGAAAGGCGGGTGCTGCGTAACCCCTTCCGGGCGTTATACATGGCCGGATCCTCATTAAAATACAAGGGGAAAAAATCAGCGTAATTGTCAAGAAAGTAAGGGATCAGGTTATCAGGATGTTCCCTTTTTTCAGCTTCCAGCAGCGCCTTCCCATCATCAATGCGCAGTTGCATGATGGCCTCATAGGCTTGCTGGCAGCGTGTATTAAAATCATATGCCTTTTGACGGGCAGAAGCGGAGAAAAAGATACTCAACAACGTGAGCGTTAGGAAAATACGCATGGCCAAAGGTAGTCAAATTCCGTTCCAAACGTTTTAACAGGCGGCAGTGACCAGTGCTTACCCGCTGGTACAAAAAAAGCAGTTAACAACCAGGATACCTGACTGTCAACTGCTGATTATTTCTTTGAAAAACGAACTTAGATCGTTACCGTAGCTTCCAGGTCATTGTCTACCACGATACGACCGCAGTGCTCACATACAATGATCTTCTTACGCTGACGGATCTCTGCCTGACGCTGAGGGGGGATAGCGTTAAAACAGCCGCCGCAGGAATCACGCACGATAGATACCACAGCCAGACCGTTACGGTAGTTCTTGCGGATCTTTTCGTAGGCAGCCAGTAAGCGGGGCTCTACCTTGGTACGGGCTTCCTCGCTCTGTTTACGGATCTGCTTTTCTTCCTTGTCAGTTTCACCGATGATCTTTTCCAGCTCGCCTTTCTTGTGCTTCAGGTTCGCTTCTTTATCAACGATCGCCTTCTTGGCAGATTCCAGTAACCTGGTCTTGTCTTTTATTTCTTCGTTAGCGTCCTTGATATGCTTTTCCGCCAGTTTGATCTCCAGCGTCTGCATTTCAATTTCCTTTGTGATAGCTTCAAACTCGCGGTTGTTCTTTACGTTGTCCTGCTGCTTCTCATACTTCTTTACCAATGCCTCGGACTCTTTGATCGCTGCCTTTTTGTTGGCAATAAAGTCCTGGATGCCCCTCAGTTCATCTTCCACATGAGACAGGCGGGTATTCAGCCCTTCCACCTCATCTTCCAGGTCTTTTACTTCTATTGGCAACTCTCCTTTCAGTACCTGGATCTCGTCCAGCTTGGAATCTATCTTCTGCAGCTTGAGTACAGACACCAGTTTTTCCTCTACGGAGTATTCTTTTACAGTAGCCATATATTGTTTTATAAATAATTTACCGGATTTGTACGAATTGTAGATTTAAGAGGCGCGAAATTACGAAATTTTTCGGTCAAAATATTGTAAAATAATTCAACTGTGAACTGCTCGCTTTCAAAATGACCCACATCTGCTATAATAAGCTGGTTCTCAGCATCAAAGAACTCGTGGTACTTGAAGTCGGCAGAGATATAGGCATCCGCCCCGGCGGCAATGGCTTTCTTCAGCAGGAAACTGCCCGCTCCCCCGCAAAGGGCCACCTTTTTTACCGGTTGGCCCCTTAAAGGCGTATAGCGTACACAGCCTGTCTGGAACTGTTCTTTTACCAGCTGCAGAAAGGCGGTCTCCTCCATGGGCTGCGCCAGCGTGCCGATCAGGCCCGAGCCCACCTGCTGATATGCATTATCCAGCCGTACAATATCATAAGCCACCTCTTCATAAGGATGGCTGTTCAGCAGGGCCTGTATCACCCGTCCTTCGAGGTACAGGGGGAAGATCACTTCCAGCCTGGTTTCCGGCTCTGTATGCCGTTGTCCCTGCTGCCCCACAAAAGGATCCGTTCCCGCTCCCGCCTTAAAGGTGCCGCTGCCTTCGGCATTAAAGCTGCATTCGCTGTAGTTGCCGATATGGCCTGCTCCCGCGGCAAACAGGGCCGCCCTCACCTTTTCAGCCTCCGCATGGGGCACAAAGGTAAAGAGCTTCTTCAGTACGTCTTTTTTGGGCGCCAGCACCCGGCACTGCTCCAGGCCAAGGCGTTGCGCCATCATCCCGCATACCCCGTCCCGCACATTATCGAGATTGGTATGGGCGGCATATACCGCGATATCGTGCTTGATGGCTTTGATGGCCACCCGCTCCACGTAATTGCTGCCGGTGATCTTTTTAAGTCCGCCAAATACAATGGGATGGTGGGCCACCACCAGGTTACAGTTACGTGCAATCGCCTCGTCTATCACTGCTTCCGTAGCATCCAGGCTCAGTAATGCATTACTCAGCTCCCAGTCCGGATGGCCAAACAGCAGCCCTGCATTATCATAGCTTTCCTGGTACTGCAGGGGTGCGAATGATTCTATGGCGTTGATGATATCCTTTATCTTCATAGGCGAAAATTAATGGATTTTAAATTATTAATTTGCCGTCATGACGACCGTAACATCATCCAATGAACTTTATAGCCGCTACAAAGAGAAAATGCAGCAGATTGCAGACGTGCGCAATGCCATGGCGGTATTAGGCTGGGACCAGGAAACCTACCTGCCGGAGAAGGGAGCGGCCTTCCGCGGACAACAACTGACCACGCTGTCTACCATTGCCCATGAAATGTTCACCGCCAGTGAGCTGGGCGAGCTGTTAAAGGAGCTGCACCAGCGTACAGACCTGAGCGCTGTACAGCAAAAGAACGTGGCCCTCTCGCTCGAAGATTACGAGAAGAACAAAAAATACCCCTCCACCTTTGTGGCAGCATTGTCTCAGGCCACCAATGCCGCCTACCATGCCTGGATCAAAGCGCGTAAAGCCAACAGCTATGCGGAGTTTGAGCCCCTTTTGTCAAAAATGGCGGAGCTGAAAAAACAGGAAGCCGGCATACTGGGATACGAGGGCCATCCCTACAATGCACTTGTTAACGAATACGAGAAAGGCGCCACCACCGCCATGCTGGATACCATCTTTGACGATGTGAAGAAAGCCCTTACCCCGCTGCTGCGCCGTATAGAACAGCGCCCCCAGGTAAACAAGGACTTCCTGCACAAACACTATGACCGCAACCAGCAATGGCAGCTGGGCATTGCCCTGCTGAAAGATATGGGGTATGATATGGCCGCCGGCCGCCAGGATATTTCTGAACATCCCTTCACCACCAGCTTCAACCCGCAGGACGTAAGGGTTACTACCCGTATTGATGAAAATGATTTCGGCAATATGACCTGGAGCTGCATCCATGAAGGCGGCCACGCCCTATATGAGCAGGGACTTCCGGTAGATGAATACGGCCTTCCCTGCGGAGAGGCCGCCAGCCTGGGCATTCACGAATCACAGTCACGCCTCTGGGAAAACAACGTAGGCCGCAGCCTGGCCTTCTGGCAGCATTACTACCCGCAATTGCAGCAAAGCTTCCCGCAGCACCTGAAAGAGGTGCCGCTGACCGCCTTCTATAAAGGCATCAACCAGGTACAGCCCTCCCTGATACGCACGGAAGCCGATGAGCTGACCTACCACTTTCACGTGATGATCCGCTATGAAATTGAGAAGGGCTTACTGGAAGGCACTTACACCACCAAAGACCTGGACCAGGTATGGAACCGCTACTACCAGGAATACCTGCACGTTACACCCCCCGGCGATAACCAGGGCATCCTGCAGGACATTCACTGGTCGCATGGCAGCTTTGGATACTTCCCTACTTATTCGCTCGGCAGCTTCTACGCGGCACAGCTTTTTGCTGCGGCACAACAGCAACTGCCCGGACTTACAGAACAGGTATCAACAGGGCAGTTTAAGCCATTACTGGACTGGCTGCGTGCAAACGTACACGCCCACGGCCGCTTTTATACTTCAAACGAACTGTGTGAAAAGGTGACCGGCAAACCGCTGGATTTTCAGTATTTCCTGCAATATGCAGAAGAGAAGTTCGGGGAGATCTATAGCTGAAAGCAGTAAAAGTCTGCTCCCAGGATATAGTAGAGATATAGTAGCGATATAGTAGCGATGAAGTACCTCTTAAAGAGATACGACATCTATGCAACATCAATACGCTTCATCCGGATAATGTCCGGGGAATCTATACAGATCTACCCGGTAAACTGCGGGGTAAAGAGGGGGTATACCGGGAATGATACGGAACTGGTACCAACCATCACTGCAGCACGGCTTCCAGTTCCTTCTTTTCCACAATACCTTCTTTCCTCCATGCCTCTTTTCCCGCTTTATAGAAAACAAAGGTGGGTAATTTTTTGGCGCTGATTGCCTGCATCACCTCCTGGTCTTTTCCGCCGTCTACCTTTACCAGCTTCACATCCGGATGTTCTTTCAGGAAGGCCTGCAGCACCGGTTCCATTGCCCGGCAGGGCGGACACCATGCTGCGCCAACATCCACCAGCACCAGGCCATGCTGAACAGACTCCCTGAAATCATTCAGCGCCAGCTGCTTTTCTGCGGCCGCACCTTCCAGGGGTTTGCCGGCTTCCTTCCATGCTCGTATACCGCCATCCATTTCCACTACCTCTTTAAAACCATTTTCACGCATCCATTTAGCCGCTGCCGCACTACGGCCGCCGCTGAGGCAGTAAATGTAAACGGGCTTTTGTTTATCGAGATACTGTACCCGTTCTGCAAACTCCGCAGGATTGGTATAATCCGCCTGCAATGAACCGCTGATATGGCCGGAGCTGAACTCCTGCGCGGTTCTTACATCAAACAGCTGCACGTTCTCCGCGTGCATACCTTTGTCAAAAGTTTCCACATTTACGGTCTGGGCCACTGCATAGGATGTAAACAGCAAATAAGCCGCTACAGCAGGTAATACGTTCAGGCAAAATTTCATATCATTCTTTTTCCAATACAAAGATCATAAAAAACCGGTGACTATCACCTTATTGCTGTTTTCAGCAGTACAAGCTTACTAATATTAGCACATATTGCAATATAAAATGCTTACTTTTATTCCTGTTTTTATGCCTATACTTTATAGCTGACCGGCGGGGACGAAAATCAGAAAAAGTAGACAGGATATACCGATATACCTATTGCCATAACCATGAAATGCCAACTACACCTATGTCGTCATTGGTCTGCCCAATGGAAGCAACTTTTGCGACGCTCCACCTTCCTGGTATCCATCTTATTATGCCACATTTTACCAGCTGTTGCCCAAACCCATCACGTGGATTTTGATGCCGACCGGTGGAACGGCTGCGAACCACTGGCCGTACAATTCACCAACCTCTCTGATCCCGGTTACAGTACCGTGAACTGGAGCTTCAGCGTAGGCGCAGATGTATCTGACCCTAACCCCGGAAGGATCTTTAACAACGCCGGTGTTTACAAAATCACCTTAACCGTTACCTATCCCGATGGCGCGGTTGTAACAAGGGAAAAAGATGTTACCGTGTACCGGAAACCCATTCCCGCCTTCAGCACCTCCGTACCGGGAGGATGTACCCCCCTGGCAGTGACTTTTACCGACCAAAGCGCCCCGGGAGACGGCTCCATTACCAGCATTACCTGGGACTTTGGCGACGGCACTAACGGTACCGGGCCTACGGCTACTCATACCTATACCTTGAGCGGCAACCAGACCACCTCTGTGATCGTTGTTAACAGTCACGGTTGTACGAATGGCACCACCAGGCAGATCAACATCCAGGAACCGCCTGTTGTACGATTTGCTGCCGATGTTCGCAGCAGCTGTACCGCCCCGCTGACCGTCAACTTCTCCAACACCAGCACCTCGCCCAATGGCTCGGCCATGACCTACCTCTGGGATTTTGGGGACGGCGCCACCAGTACCGATGCAACGCCACAGCATACCTATACAACGGAAGGTCAGTTTACCGTACGCCTGACTGCCACCGCAGCAGGCGGATGCAGCCAGACACTGACTGAAACGAATTATATCCAGATCGTGCGGATGGTGCCCGATTTTGCCGCTGTCGGCAACGTTTGTGTAAACCAGCCGCTGACACTGGAGAACAGAACTACTCCTGCGCCACAAACGGCTCGCTGGGATTTCCCGGATGGCAGCACACAATACGGCGTTAACATCACACATACCTTTACGCAGCCCGGCGATTATCCCATCACCATGACGGCTACCGGAACCGGTGGCTGCCAGGAAACCATCACCAGGACCATTCGCGTAAACCCGCTGCCCACCGCTGATTTTACGGGCACTCCCGCCATATCCTGCCGGGTGCCCACCATCGTTAACTTCAACGCACAAACGACAGGCGCTACCACCTGGACCTGGAACTTTGGCGATGGCGCCACCGGCAGCGGGCAAACCGTGAGCCACAGTTATGCTGCCCAGGGTAATTATACCGTGAGCCTTCAGGCATCCAATGCTGCCGGTTGTAGCGTGAACATTACAAAACCGGATTATATACAGATACAGGAACCTACAGTTACCTTTTTTGTAGATACGCCCCGCGGGTGTGTTCCCTTCAGCTCCAATTTCATACCCACCGTTGTGAGCATAGACCCGGTGGTAGGTTATAACTGGAATTTCGGCGATGGCACTACTTCCAACCTGGAAAGACCCAGCCATACCTGGACTACCCAGGGAGACTTTACCGTAACGCTGGAGATCGTCACACAGAGCGGCTGTACTGCTACGGCTACCGCTGTAATAGAAGCCGGTTTCAGATCAGTTGTTGATTTCGAGGTGGATAAAACCAGGGGCTGTCAGCCGGACATCTTCCACTTCATCAACAGGTCTGTTCCGCCGGGCGATGAATGGCTATGGCAGTTCCCGCAGGACGGCTCTACTGAAACGGCAGAGAATCCTGCCCACCAGTTTAACCAGATAGGCCAGCATGATGTAATACTGACTGTGTTCAACAACGGCTGTCCGTCTACCCTGGTTAAACCCATGCTCATTGAAATATACCCGCCGGTGGCCAGGTTCACCGTGCTGCCCGACTGTGTGAACAAATACGACCGCCAGTTCAATGACCAGTCTGACTTTGGCGCCAGCGTATCCAGGAGCTGGCTGTGGGACTTCGGGGATGGCAACACCTCTACCCTGCAGTCGCCTTTACACACGTATGCAGCAGCAGGTACCTATACGGTAAGGCTTACGGTAGACAATGGCAGCTGTACCTCCACCACAACACAGCAGGTACTGATCATCGACGAAAAGGTGGCTATCGCCCCTACAGCGCCCGCCGTTTGCGCCGGCAATGCTATCGGCTTTACCATCACCAATGCAGACACCATCCACAACAACCTGATCCGGTTTTACCGCTGGGACTTCGGGGATGGTACCGTGCAAACCATTGACGCTGCCGATTTTGACCCGGATGCTGTATACAATCACACCTATAATACGCCCGGCAACTTTAACGTTGTAGTGACCATAGAAGACCTGAACGGCTGCCAGACGGTGTCCAACACCGTTGCCGTTACCATCAACGGCATTACGGCCAATTTTACCTTCACCGGTAATTGCAGGGAAACGCCTTTCACCTTTACAGATGCTTCCGTTCCCGCCTTTCCTACCACCGTCATCACTTCCTGGATATGGAACTTTGGCGATGGCAGCCAGCCGGATACACTTACCACGCAGCCGGTGGGTTACCCGCACACTTTCCCGAACATGACGGGTTACCCCGTAAGGCTGACGGTAACAGACCAGTTTGGCTGCACTTCAAGTGTTACCAGGAACGTGAATGTGAATGTGGTAAATGCATCGATCGTGGTACCACAGCAGGAAGCCTGCCTGCAGAAAGCTTTTGGTTTCTCCAACAACTCCATCGGCAACAACCTTACTTTTGACTGGAGCTTCGGCGATGGCGGCGTTAGCACCGAAGCCGCTCCGCAACATACTTACACGGCGCCCGGCGTTTATACCATCAAGCTGACGGTAACCGATAGTGACGGCTGTATGGCCAGCCAGGAGGCTTTGCATTTTATTACCGTACGCAACCCGCAGGCCGCGTTTACTGTGCCCGATGACATTGCGCCTTGTCCGCCCGTACTGGTGCCGTTTACCAACGGCTCTTCAGACTATGACGAAGTGGCCTGGCAATTTGGTGACGGCAGCACCTCTCCGCTGGAATCACCCAGCCATGCTTACAGTCGCCCGGGCACCTATACCGTAACCCTTACCGTTAGCACCGCCGGTGGATGCGCGGTAGATACCACCATGGACATCTTCATAGACGGCCCTGACGGCAGGCAGTCTGCCACTCCTACCAAAGGATGTATGCCCCTGCACATCAGCATGAGCGCTACGAGCACCAACGCCGTAAAATATATCTGGGACTTTGACGATGGTCACCTGGTAACCACCACTACACCGACTACCGATTATACCTATCCGAAAGAAGGCATCTACTACCCCAGGGTGATCCTGGAAGACGCCAAAGGCTGCCAGGTACCTGCGCTGGGTAATGACACCATCGTGGCAGATAAGGTAACGGCCCGCTTTACGATGGATAATGCGGCGGCCTGCGACAGTGGCTTTATCTACTTCATGGATAACAGCAGCAGCGTTACCCTGGATCAGCTGGGCGAAGCCATGACCTACCAGTGGGATTTTGGTGTACCGGGTAGAACAGACGATATTGCCACCGGCCGTAACCCACGCTTCTTTTATACGCAGACAGGGGTTTACCAGGTACACCTGCTGGTAACCAGCTCCCTGGGATGTACGGATACCATTACACTACCGGCTGTGGTGTCGCCCCAGCCAGAGGCGGAGATATTGCCACTGACACCGCTTTGCGCCGGTGGCGAGGTACAACTACAGGGACGTGAGCGTAAACAGCTGGCTGGTACCCAATGGCACTGGAGAGTGGGACAGGATCTGTACGATGTGACTACACCGCCTGCCCTTACTTTTGAAACGCCCGGTGATATTCCTGTGGTGCTGACCATCAGCAATGGCGATGGCACCTGTCCTGATACCGCCGGCAGCACCATCCAGGTACGTCCTTATCCGCTGCTGGACCCAACACCCAAACAGGCGGTTGTGTGCGAAGGGAGCCCGCTGCAACTGCAGGCTAACGTAGACGCAGGCACGCAGGTTACCTGGACCGACTACAATATTTCTGACCCGCGCAGCACCACACCCGAGATTACACCTGACCGGGACACCACCTATCACGTGATAGCGCAGAATGCCTTTGGCTGTATGCGTGAAGCAGATATATCCATCACCGTTAGCCGCCGTTTCGAAGTAAACACCACTGATGTATCTATCTGCCACGGCAACAAGGTACAGCTGAACGCGGGCGGCGCCGTGACCTACAGATGGATACCCGAAACAGGACTGAACCGTGCTGATATTAATAACCCGATTGCCGGTCCGGAAAACACGACCACCTACCAGGTAATAGGCTATGGCAATGATGCCTGCTTTACCGATACCGCCATTGCGGTTGTGACGGTACATCCATCTCCTGAGATCAATGTAGGCCCGGACCTGGTAGTAGCCACCGGGTCTGAAGTACGCCTGCAGCCGGTATTAAGCACAGATGTGACCAGCATACAGTGGAGGCCTGCCGAAGGGCTCAGCTGTATAGACTGTGAAACGCCGCTGGTTTTGCCAAGGTCCAACATCAATTATTTCGCCACCGTTACCAACCAGTACGGCTGTACAGCCACAGATGGTCTGAATATCAGGCTGGTATGCGAATCCAGCTCCATATTCCTGCCTAACACCTTTACGCCCAACGGAGACGGGCAGAACGACATCTTTTACATCCGTGGCCGCGGCGTGCGGAACGTTAAAGTGTTCAGGATATTCAACCGCTGGGGACAACTGGTATTCGAACGCAGCAACCTGAGCACCGATGACCCCACCAGCGGTTGGGACGGTAAGTTCCAGGGCATTCCTGTGAACCCCGATGTGTTCATTTACTATGCAGAGCTGGTGTGCGATTCGAATGAGACGTTTACGATGAAGGGAAATGTGACGGTGCTCAGATAGCAGATAAATAGCAGTTGGCAGTTAGCTGTTAGCCGTTAGTGATGGAGGCGAAAATGATCTTCGCTTTGTTTACTAACGGCTAACAATTAGCCGCCAACTGCTATTTATTAAATTTTCCGTTAATTTGTGGTATAATTATCAGGCCATAACTATACCTATGAAAAGCCGAGTGCCTATAAACCTACTGGCTATACCGCCAATACTGCTTTTATCCGTACTGTTCAGCGCTCCTGTCTGCGGCCAGCAGGCTAATTTCACGTATACCGCTACCCCCTCCAGCCTCTGTACCCCTGCTACCATTGCATTCCAGAACACCAGTACCGGATTCCCGATAGCCTATACCTGGGACCTGGGCAACGGAAGCGTGGCTTATACCGCCAATGCAGAAGCCAGTTATACACAACCGGGTACTTACCGGGTTACCCTGACGGTGCAGTATCCCACCGGTAGCAGTCAGTATTGGAGGGAGATCACCATCAACCCCTCCCCTGCAGTAGATTTTACGGTGGATGCCACCACCAGCTGCAAGCCTTTCAATGCTACCTTTACAGACCTTACAACCGGAGCAGCCGTACGGCAATGGGACTTTGGCGATGGCAGCAGCCTGACCACCAATAACGGCTCCGTACAACATATGTACACCAGGCCGGGTAACTATAGTGTAACACTGACCGTGACCAACGCTTTTGGCTGTACGCAAAGCTTAACAAAATCTTCGCTCATCAACATAGCCGTTCCCGCCATCGAGGTGAGCGGCACCAATATTACCGGTTGCGCGCCTGTCAACGCCTCGCTGACAGCAGCCGTCACCACGCCCAATAGTGACCCGGTGTCTCAGTACAGCTGGAACTTTGGTGATGGCCATACACAAACCACTGCAGCATCCGGCGTAACGCATCTTTATAACGCGCCAGGCGCTTACAACGTAACCGTTACCGTTACCACCCAGCAGGGATGTACGGCCTCCGTTACCGCGGGTCAGTTAGTGCGTGCGGGTACGCCTCCCGCCAATGTAAGCTTTACCGCTACCCCGGGCGCCGCCTGCGCAGGTACTCCCGTAAGGCTGCTGGCTACTGCCACCAATGCGGACAGCTACAGCTGGGATTTTGGGGATGGCACCACACAGGAAGGCCCCTCCAACGATATTACCCACGCCTTTCAAAGCAATGGCAACATCAGCGTACAAATGAGGGCCGGGCGGAATGGCTGCTATACTGCCGCCACACCGGTTAATGTGCAGATCACCGGGCCTGCGGCGCATTTCACTTATACCCGCAGCTGTGGCAACCGTCAGCAGTTCAGCTTTACCAATACATCTGCCACCGCTACAGGGGTAAGTTATGAATGGGACTTTGGCGATGGCAGCCCCCTGGTATATACCCGGGATGCCGTGCATAGCTTCACACAACCAGGTAACTATACCGTACGCCTGACGGTAAGAGAAACCAGTGGCGCCTGCCAGAGCAGCGACTTCCAGACGGTGTCTTACTTTAACCCGGATTTCAGCACCGGTATCAGCGCCATCTGCCGCGGCAGCAATATCGGTTACGGCGTACTGAATGTACCTTCACAACTGGTGCAGCATTACAGCTGGCGCTTTGGCGATGATTCCCGCCAGGATGTCACGGGTACTGATGTGGAGAAAGCCTATCACCAGACGGGCACGTTCACGGATACACTGATCATCTTCTATAAGGATCCCGCTGTTTATTGCAACGATACTGTAGTGAAACAAAATCACATTACCATACTGGCGCCACTGGCGGATTTCAATGTGGGGCATCCCTGCGCGGGACAAGCAGTAAGTTTTACTGACGCCTCTCAGCCCTGGCCCAATATACCGCTTACCAGCTGGCAGTGGTCTATGGGCAACGGCGGAACCGCCGCTGCTCAAACACCCCCGCCCACTACGTATGCAACAGCAGGCGTTTACAATGTAAAACTGGTAGTAACAGATGCACGTAATTGTAAAGATTCCATCAGCACCGCCATTACCGTAAACCCGGTTCCCTACCTGGCAGTGGCTAACCGCAGTTACCGCATCTGTGAAGGTGATGACGTTACCCTGCAAACGCAGACTGACGGCAATTTGCTCTGGACGCCCAATGTCAACCTCAGTTGTCTTACCTGCGCTTCGCCTGCTGCGTCGCCACTGGTGGATACCAAATACTTTGTAACGGCTACCAATGCCGCCGGCTGTGCTGTAAGTGATTCTGTCACAGTAAGGGTGGTACCCCAGGTACAACTGGCCATACAGCCGGATACCGCCATCTGCGCCGGAAGCCCGGTACAGCTGTGGGCCACAGGAGCTGCTAATTACAGCTGGAGCCCGGCCACCCATCTGAGCGCGGTGAACGTTGCCAACCCGGTGAGCACTACGCCACAGGACATTACCTATACTGTTACGGGCACGAATGATGCCAGCTGCCCCGCACAAACAGCGCAGGTGAACATCCGGGTGAAACTACTTCCTACCGTGGATGCAGGTCCGGATCAAACCGTGACCACCGGATCCGTGGTAACCCTGAATGCCACCGGCAGCGCCGATATTGAAAGCGTGTTATGGTCGCCGGCAGAATTTCTGGATTGCGCCACCTGCCCCTATACCCTGGCAACGGTGCGCAGGCCGATGAGCTACAGCGTTACCGCTACCAATACCGACGGCTGTAAGGCGAGCGATATAGTGAATATCAAGCTGGTATGCGACAAGGAAGCCGTGTTTATACCTAATACTTTCAGTCCTAACGGAGACGGGGCAAATGATATATTTTATGTGCGCGGAAAAGGCGTTAGTTTTATCAAATCATTCCGCATCTTTAACCGCTGGGGACAGGAAGTATTCAAACGTGAAAATATAGCGATTGACGACATCAGTTCGGGATGGAACGGCACCTATAAAAACCAGCCGCAGGCGGCAGACGTGTATGTTTATTTCATTGAAGCCTATTGCGACACCAACGAACGTTTCGAACTGAGGGGGAATGTGACATTATTAAGATAATTTAAACCCATACCTTATGAAAAGACTGTTATGCAGCATGCTGCTAATGGTTGTTGCAGGCGCCTGTACCCAACAGGTCCTTGCCCAGGATATACACCTGTCCCAGTTCTATGAAACGCCGATCTTACGGAATCCGGCGCTGATAGGCATTTTTAATGGCGATGTACGTGTGCAGGCGGTATACCGCAACCAGTGGAACAGTGTTACCGTGCCCTACCAGACAGGGGCGGTGAGCGGGGAAATGAAGTTTCCTGTAGGTATGAGCAACAACTTTATAACGGCAGGCCTGCAGCTCACCTACGACAGGGCAGGGACCTCCCGCCTCACATCTGTACAGGTGCTGCCGGCTGTTAATTTTCATAAATCGCTCAGCGCTGATAAAAGCAGCTTCCTTTCTCTTGGGGTAACGGGCGGCCTGGTGCAACGGCAGTTTAACCCTGCCAACCTCACCTTCAACAACCAGTATACCAACGGGCGGTTTGATCCTACCGCCCCCAGCGGGGAAGACCGGCTGGCGCTGCGGGGCTATACTTACCTGGATGCGGGTATCGGTCTTAGCTATAACAGTGTGATCGGCGAGAACGTTAACTACTTCCTGGGCGCTGCCGTATACCATTTCAACAGGCCCAAGGTTTCGTTCTATAAAGACGCGGGTGTGGAGCTGGATATGAAGTTCACCATCAACGCCGGTATTACGGTGCCGCTGTCAGAAAAGGTAAAGGTGATTGGCCAGTATAACGAGCTGCACCAGGGCACCTATTCGGAATTCATAGGCGGCGCACTCATAGGCTACGGTTTGCTGGAGCAGGGCCTGGAATCTGACCGGGGCATCTACGGGGGCATGTTCCTCCGCTGGAACGACGCCATTGTGCCCACCGTTAAGCTGGACATGGGCAGCTGGGAACTGGGCGCCAGCTATGATGCCAACATTTCCAAGCTGCGCACCGCCAGCCAGACCTTTGGCGGCTTTGAGATATCCCTGGTGTTCAAGGATTTTTTGAACAGCCGGAACAGTACACTGGAAATGACCAACTGTCCGAGCTTCTGATCAGCAGTTAGCTGTTAGCTATTTATTGCTGTCAGTATTGCCTGGGTTGCTATTGGGATTTAATAAGCAGATCAGGTATCTTTGGCCTCCGAACAACAGCAGCTGCTGATAGCCGGAAGATGGCTGCCGGCAGCTAATCATCACTCACCACTAACGACTAAATTTATGAGCGCAACAGTAGGCAATCAGGCACCGGCATTCTCATTGTACGATACCGAAAAGAATAAGGTGTCATTAGAAGACTTTAAAGGCCAGAACCTGGTGGTTCTGTTCTTTCCCATGGCTTTCACCAGTGTGTGCACCGCAGAGCTGTGCTCCGTAAGGGATAGCCTGAGCACTTATAACGGATTGAATACGGCCGTGGTAGGCATTTCTGTAGACTCTCCCTTTACACTGGGCAAGTTTAAGGAAGAGCAGGGCCTTAATTTCCCCCTGCTGTCTGACTTCAATAAGGAGGCTTGCCAGGCATTCGGCGCTTATTATGACACATTTGTGTTAGACCTGAAAGGGGTTTCCAAACGCGCGGCTTTTGTGATAGACAAAGAAGGCAAGGTACGTTATGCCGAAGTGCTGGAAAGCGCTAAAGACCTTCCTGATTTCAGTAAGATACAGCAAACTTTGGCTGGATTGCAATAAGCGTTAAAATTTTCAAAAAACAGCCGGCAGACCGCAATAATTGGCCTGCCGTTTGTTATTTTTACAAGGAGTATTGTTGGAAATAAAACGTGAAATATTTGAAAAAATCTTTATCTTTATATTGCTATGTGGAGAACCTCTACCCTACTATTTATCTTCTTACTGAGCCTTTGTAGCCTGAGCACCAGCGCTCAACAAAGTGCAAAGACGCTTCCCGCCACTACTGACAGCGACGGAGGTGTGAAAATCATTAAAGCCTATCCGAACCCAGCCAACAGCAGAATCTTTTTTGAAATTCAACAGCATAATAACGGTAGGGTGTATGATCTTATTGTATACAACTTCCTTGGAAAAAAAGTAGACCAGTTAAAGAACATCAGTGGCAGAACCACCGTTGACCTGGGCGCTTACTACAGTGGAGTATATATCTTCCAGCTGCGCGACCGCGACGGCAACCTGGTGGAATCTGGCAAGTTTAACGTAGTGAAATAATTTCCCGCTGAACGTTTTCAGTAAAGTATCCCTCAATACCGTGTAAGTATATACGCTTTTATCCCGGACCTTTACCTGCTCATCTTTTACCATCCATTTTTTTCGTGGCTTCAGGAAACCTCTACTATCAGGAACTTCAGATAGGTGGTGTTCTCGATGTTCCATAATATCGGGTGATCCTGCGCCTGTGTCTGGAAAGTTACCTGGCGCAGCTTCTTTTTGGCGTCTTTGGCCGCCATATCAATAATTTCCAGGAACAGGGAGGGCGGCACCAGGTTGGTGCACGATGCCGTTACCAGGAAACCGCCCGGTTTCAGCAGCTTCATGCCCCGCAGGTTGATCTCCTTATAACCGGTAATGGCTTTCTGAATATTCTCCCGGCTTTTTGTAAAGGCGGGCGGATCAAGGATCACCACATCAAACTGCCTGTTTTCCCTTGTCCACTGCTTCAGCGCATCAAAAGCATTGACTGCCTGGAACTGGCACACCTGCTCCAGCTTGTTGAGTTCCGCATTGCGGCGGGCGGTATTCACCGCATGTTCGGAAATATCCAGGCCCAGTACGCTTCTGGCCCCGTAGTGCCCTGCATGGCAGGAAAAAGTACCGGTGTAGCAGAAAGCTTCCAGTACATCCGCTCCTTTTACGATATGCTGAATGGCACGGCGGTTATCCTGCTGATCCAGGAAATAGCCCGTTTTCTGGCCGTTTTCAATATCCACATGGAACTGCAGGCCATTTTCCCTTAAAATGATATTGGTATCAAAAGGGGCGCTTAAAAAGCCTTTCTGCTGCTGCAGCCCTTCCAGTTCACGAACGGGTACGTCATTCCGTTCATAAATGCCTTTAGGCGCAAAGATCTTGTTCAGCGCATCCACAATGGCGCCTTTCCAGCGGTCCATGCCCAGGGCCAGGGTCTGGAGTACAAAATAGTCGTTGAATTTATCGATGATAAGGGCAGGCATTTCGTCTGCCTCCCCGAAGATCAGGCGGCAGTTTTCCACATAACCAAGTTTCTGCCTGTACTCCCAGGCTTTCTGCAGGCGACGGTGGAAGAAGGCATCGTTAATGACTTCGTCCTTATCCCTGGTAAGCAGGCGCACCAGTATCTGCGACTGCGGGTTGATATAACCTCTGCCTACAAAGAACCCCTGGTGGGTAAATACATCCACAATATCGCCCGGGTTAACGGGCCCGTCCATCTCGCCCACTTCGTTGCCAAACACCCAGGGATGGCCCTGTAATACGCGGTTCTGTATCTTTTTCTTTAAAAAAACCTTGGTCATAGTTTATATAAAAGCGGGGCAAAGGTAAATTAAATTAGCCTTTGGCTGTTAGCTTTTAGCCACCTGTTGCTAAATGCCAGCGGCTAACGCTCCGGGTGCATGCCAAATTGTCCGCCCATACTACGTTGGCAAAATAATTGTCCGTTGTAAATTTGCAGATTCAAGTCAAATATTAAAACCATTATGACAGATAAAGAAAAAGATTTACAGACAGAGCGTCAGGAAGCCAACGGTCAGAAAGCTCCGGAAGCGAATGCGGGCGAACAAACAGCGGCTGAACAACCAACGGCGGCTGAACAGCCCGTGGAGAATGAAGTAGAGAAAAAGCAGCAGGAGCTGAATGAAATACGTGACAAATACCTCCGTCTGGTTGCAGAATTCGATAACTTTAAAAAGCGCAATGCCAAAGAGCGGATAGAGCTCATGCAAACCGCCAATAAAGAAGTGATTTTGGCCCTGCTGGATGTGGTAGACGACGTGGACCGCGCCACCAAACAGCTGGAAACGGCTACGGATATCAATGTTATCAAAGACGGCGTAATGCTGGTGTTTAACAAACTGAAATCCACCCTGCAATCCAAAGGACTGAAGCCTATGGAAAGTCTGCACAAGGAATTTGATGCCGACCTGCATGAAGCCATTACAGAGATCCCTGCCCCATCAGACGATTTAAAAGGTAAGGTAATAGACGATTTACAGAAAGGATACTACCTGAATGACAAGCTGATCCGTCATGCAAGGGTGGTAGTGGGCAAATAAGATGACGATGTGACATACCTATACCGTACCACAACAAAAACATGCCGGGTAATGTCCGGCTTTAAGTGATAAAGCATGTCTACCAAGCGAGATTATTACGAAATACTGGGCGTTGCCAAATCTGCTTCCCAGGATGAGATAAAAAAAGCCTACCGTAAAGTGGCGATGCAGTTCCATCCTGACAGGAATCCAAATAACAAGGAAGCTGAAGAGAAATTTAAGGAGGCTGCAGAAGCCTATGAAGTGCTGAGTGACCCGGATAAGCGCGCTCAGTATGACCGTTTTGGCCATGCTGCAACAGGCGCAGGCCGCGGTTATGGTGGCGGCAATATGAATATGGAGGATATCTTCTCCAATTTCGGCGACATTTTCGGCGAAGACATCTTCGGCAGCTTCTTTGGCGGTAACCGCGGTGGCGGCGGCCGTCGCGGCCGGGGTACCCGGGGCTCGAACCTGCGGGTAAAGATTCGCCTCACCTATGAGGAGATCGCCAAGGGCGCCAACAAGAAGATCAAAGTGAAGAAGTATGTGCCCTGTCAGCATTGTAACGGACTGGGTGCTAAAGATAAGAACGCCTTCCAGACCTGTAACACCTGTGGAGGCTCCGGCCAGGTAAGAAAGGTGACACAAACCTTCCTGGGGCAAATGCAAACCGTTACTACCTGTCCTACCTGCCAGGGTGAAGGCCAGATCATCACCAGCAAATGCGGCCATTGTAAAGGCGAAGGCCGCGCTTATGGCGAAGAAATGGTGAGCATAGACATCCCCGCGGGTGTAGGTGAAGGCATGCAGCTGAGCATGAGTGGCAAAGGCAACGCCGGCGAAAGAGGCGGCGCCCCCGGCGACCTGCTGATACTGATAGAGGAAGAACCGCATGCAGAACTGCACCGCGATGGTCTGAATGTGGCTTTTGACCTGCACATCTCCTTCCCCGACGCCGTATTTGGCACCCAGGTGGAGGTACCTACCATTGACGGGAAAGCCAAGATCAAGATACCTGCCGGTACCCAAAGCGGCAAGATCTTCCGGCTCAAAGGCAAAGGCTTCCCCTCCGTGAATTCTTACGAAAAAGGCGACCAGCTCATACACGTGAACGTCTGGACGCCGCAGCATGTGACGGCAGATGAGAAAGCCATGCTGGAAAAAATGCAGCAGGCAGAGAACTTCCAGCCCAATCCCGAGAAATCTGAAAAAGGATTTTTCGAGAAAGTAAGGGATATATTCAGTTGAGGATATTGAGTCCATGGTCGATGGTCCATGGTCCATAGCGTGTTCCAGGCATATGGGTAACCAGCCTTAAACGAACGTACTATGGACTGTGGACCATCGGCCATGGACTTTTTACTAACTTGCGGCCCTATGACGGTTCCCACAAAACTTACGATGTTCGAGAACAGGCTGGTGAAGGTTTTTCGCCACCTGCGCAAAACTGCACGCAGGCAGGAGATCACCTGCTACCGTGTGTATGATGATGATATCCCCGAATTCCCTTTCAGCATCGAGATCTACGAACAATGCGTATATGTGGCCGAATACCAGCGCCGCCACGGTATGACGGAAGAAGAACATGAAGAATGGCTGGAAAGCTGTATCACGGTGATATCCCGCGTACTGGAGATCCCTTCAGAAAACATCTTCATCAAACAACGCCAGCGTAAACAAAACCGGCAGGCCCAGTACGAGAAGCTCTCTTTCGAAAAACATGAGATGACGGTGCATGAAGCCGGGCTCAATTTCAAAGTGAACCTCAGCGATTACCTGGATACCGGCCTTTTCCTGGACCACCGCATTACCCGGGGCCTTGTACGGGATGAAGCAAAAGATAAACAGGTGCTCAACCTGTTCTGCTATACCGGGTCGTTCTCAGTATATGCCGCAGCAGGGGGCGCACGCAGCGTTACTTCTGTAGACCTTTCAAAAACATACCTGGCCTGGGCCGAAGACAATATGCGGCTCAATAATTTTGATCTTCGTTCCCATCATTTTGTACATGCCGATGTACTGCAATACCTCGATACCCTCTCTCCCAACACTTTTGACCTGGTGATAGTAGACCCTCCTACCTTTTCCAACAGCAAGCGCATGAAGGACTTCCTGGATATACAAAGGGATCATGTCAGCATGCTGAACAAAGTGTTACACGCTACCAGGCCGGGCGGCGTGATCTATTTCAGCAATAACTACCGCCGTTTTGTGCTGGAGGAAGACCAGATAAAAGCCACCAGCATCAAGGATATTACGGCACAGACGCTGCCTTTTGATTTCCAGCAGAAGATGATCAGGAAGTGTTATAGGATGGTGAAATAAATTTGCGTGATGTTCACTACTTCACGTTATCCGTTTTCCGCAATTCTTTCACCAGTTTCAGGAACTCTTTACGATAGCCGCCTTTATCCGGCCCCAGGGATCTTTTTGCTATCGCGGTTACCATAGCGGCATTGCCCCGGCCTTTGTAATTGGATTTACGCAATAACATGCCCAGCAGCGCTACGGAACCGGCAAAACGGAAATCATCCGAAGCATCTTCAAAAGCAGTTACCTTACCCGGTATCTCATAATCCATTGTAAGCGTGATGCTGTCTGCAGGCTGGCGGTACCATAGCTTTACCTCGCCCAGTACACTGTCTTCTACGGCTGCTGAGCTATCACGCGGAATGATCTCATAGAGCGCTACGGAACAGTGACCCGCGCCGATGATGCCTCCTACTACTTTATCGCCGGAGGTATTGTCTTCTTTCAGCACCTTATTTTCATAACCGATCAGACGGTAGGCCTTTACTACAGAGGGGTTGAACCATACCTGCGCTTTTGTGTCCTGTACAATGGTAAAAAGCGTGCTGCCGAATTCGCGGGCAAAGATTTTATTGGCTTCTTCCAGGTTATCGATGTAGGCAAAATTGCCATTGCCTTTACTGGAAAGCGCTTCCAGCTTGGAGTCTTTATAATCGCCCATGCCGAAGCCAAGACAGGTAAGTAATACACCGCTTTCCTTCTTTTGCATGATCAGCTCTTCCATTTCATGATCGCTGGTCTGCCCTACGTTAAAGTCGCCGTCCGTAGCCAGGATCACGCGGTTATTGCCATTGGGGATGAAGTTCTCTACCGCTATCTGGTAGGCCATTTTAATGGCGGCTTCTCCTGCGGTGGCCCCTCCTGCGCTCAGGTAATCGATCGCGTTCAGGATCTTTTCCTTCTGATCACCTTTGGTAGCCGGCAGTACTATGCCCGGTGTACCCGCATAAGCTACGATAGCTACGCGGTCATTGGCGCGAAGATTATTTACCAGCACGCGGAAGGCAGCCTGCAGCAGGGGCAATTTATTCTGCGTGCCCATAGACCCGGATACATCTATCAGGAATACCAGGTTACTGGCGGGCAGGCTGTCTATATCTACCTGTTTGGCGCGTACGGCTATCTGCAGCAGGTTATGTTCAGGCTCCCATGGACAAACCGCATACTGGCTGTGGATGGCCAGCAGCTGGTTTTTACCGGGCGGAGGATAATTGTAATGAAAGTAATTTACCATCTCCTCGATGCGCACCGCGTCTGCAGGTACACGTTCTTTCAGGCGTACAAAGCGTCGGATATTACTATAGGCGGCGCGGTCTACATCCAATGCAAAGTTGGAGGTAGCGTTTTTCATTGTCTCTACAAACTTGTTTTCGTAAATGGTGCCATAGGTCTCGTCAAAGAAGGTGTTGATCCCCATGCCTGTATTGCCGTAATTGGGATTGGAGCTGTGCGCAAAACGGGCTTTGGCCTTTGCCTTGGCGATGGCGATCTCGCTGGCGGTCTTTTCCTTGTCTTTCGGCACCAGGGCCACCAGCATACGGCTAACGCGGTCTATGGCGATGGTACGGCTTTGATACCCGGGAAGTTCGAACAAAAGATGGGTGCTACCGGAGGGTATGACTATACGAAAAAGGCCATAGGAGTTACTCATTACCTTAACCGTATCATTCACAACGCTCACGGTTACCCCGGGCAAAGGATTATGGGTAATACTGTCTTCTACCGCTCCCGTTACCCATGTTGTTTGTGCGCCCGCTGGTACAGTGGATAATATGCAGAAAAGCAATGCTAGGAGCTTACGCATGACTAAAATTAATAATTAATAATGAATAATTAATAATGCGTGCACCAATACGGTACTACATTCTTATTTATTCATTATTAATTATTTATTCAATGAGCTGATAGATCTCGGGGAGGTTGCGTCCCAGGCCATCGTAATCGAGGCCATAGCCCAGGAGAAACTTATTGGGTACTGAAAAACCCAGGTAATCGATCTTTATGGGATGCTGCAGCGCTTCCGGCTTGGTGAGCAAAGCTGCGATCATCAGCTTTTTGGGCTGCTGATGCTCCAGCTGGGGCAGGAACTGGTAAAGGGTTTTGCCTGTATCAACAATATCCTCCAGGATCACTACGGTACGGCCATAGAGATCTTCATCCAGGCCAATGGAGGTGACCACGTTGCCGGTTGATTTAGTGCCTTTGTAAGATACCAGCTTAATGAAGGAGATCTCTGCCTCGATGGTAAGATACTTGAAAACATCGGCGGCAAACATGAATGAGCCGTTCAGGATGGCAATGAACAGGGGTTTTTCTCCCGCCAGGTCTTTACTGATCTGCTCTGCCATTTCCTTTATGCGAAGCTGTAATTCCTTTGCGCCGATATAAGGCTGGAACTGTTTATCGTGCACGGTTATGATCGACATACGGATAGCTTTTTAAACGTTGCTGATTATTTTCCTACCAGGAGGCGCTGACCAATCTTTATATCAGTGCCTGGCAGGTTATTCCATTGCAGCAGCTGCTCAATGGTGATATTATAGCGTTTGGCAATGCCATAGGCCGTTTCTTTTGGCTGTACATCGTGGTACTGCAGGATGCCACGCACAGGCGCCGGCTGTTGTGCAGCGGGCTTCACCGGTGCGGGCGCCGGGCTGGGTGCGGGCACGGAAGGCCCCTGGGCAGTGCTGCCAGCGGTTTTATTGCCTTCTCCAAGCTTTTTCAGGTCTTCTATCATACCCGCAGGTATGCCACTGTTACTGGATGCGGGAGCGGGAGGCGGCGGTGCAGGAGCTGCCCCCACTCCTTCTTCCGGTACATCCTTTATACCCTGGCCTTCCTTGCTGAGTGAGTAATTCTCTGCTTCTTCATCTTCCTTGGCTTTGGATCCTTTTGCCAGGCGGGGGGTGTTGCTGGCGTAACCGTCGAGGGCCAGCTTTTCACCTGCAGCGGGCTCCTCTCCTTCGCGTAGTTTATTACGCCTGCGCAGCCATTTCATCTGGATACCTTCTGCCTGGGCAACAGCATGCATAGTTTCCCCGGCCGCCACTACGTGGTAGTCATCTTTTCCTTTCTTTGCTTTCTTCTGCAGGAAGATGAGCATATTGGTGGTAAGCGGTGCATCGCTGGACAGATCGTTATACTTCAGCAGCCTGCTGAGGCGGATATGCTGCTCACTGGCCACCTGGATCAGCGACGTGCCGGCGGGCAGATATAGCACCTTACGGCCGTTGATCTCAAACAGGCCCCTGGGATACTGCTTTGCCGCGGCCTGTTTCGCAGGCGTTTGGGCAGCCGCCCCCGGCTTACTGGCAGCGGGACGCTCCTGTACTGCCGTACGGCTATTGCTGTTCTCAGCCGGCGTGCTTTTTGCCAGTCCTAATCCCTCCTGCGTGTACTGGTCCAGTTTATAGTCTTCAATTATTTTAATCAGCTGCTGCGGGTACGTTTTGCTGGTAGCATAACCTGCCTGTTTCAGGCCATAGGCCCAGGATTTATAATCTTCCAGGGCAAACTGGAACAGGAAAGCATAGCGGGGATTGTTCTTCAGAAAAGCAGAATGATCGCGGTAGGAATCTGCGGCGCTGCTGTATTTACGGAAACATTCCTGGCGGGCGTCATCATCATATTTAACAGTTTCTCCCACCCAGTTGTTCTTACACTTGATCCCGAAATGATTATTGGAATTGAGCACCAGCCATCCGTTTCCGCTCTGGGTTTCCAGGATACCCTGGGCCAGCTTGATAGAGGCCGGTATGCCCGAACGGCGCATCTCATCAATAGCAATATCCTTGTACCGGGCAATATATTGCTGGGTGGTGAGGGTTTGTGCTTTCAGCAAAGGCATGCAGCCAATAAGAAAACTAACCACTAAATAAAATTTTCTTAGTTGCATGATGAAAATTTAATGGGAAAGTAAATAGTATGCTGTTGAGTTAGTTGTTTTTTCTGATCACCAATAATCCGTCACGGATGGTGAGCAGCAATTGTGTGGCCCTGTTGTCTGCCTTCACTTTTTCACAGAACCGCACCATGGCTTTGGCATTGCTGCTTTGCTGCTGTTCTTCCTGCAGCACTTCGCCATGATACAGCACATTGTCTGCCAGTATAAAACCGCCCGGGCGCAGCTTATCCCACACCAGGTCGTAATAGCTGTCATAGCCTTGTTTGTCTGCATCGATGAACACCAGGTCAAAAGTTTCCTGTAGCTGAGGAATGATATCGGCGGCCTTGCCTATACGGAGTTGTATCTTTTGTTCAAGCCCGGCTTCCTTAAAATAACGTTTACACATTTCTTCGCGCTCTTCATTGATGTCAATGGTGTATAAAAGGCCGTCGGCTGTTAATCCCTGTGCCAGGCATATTGCAGAATACCCGGTGTAAGTGCCTATTTCCAGTATGCGGCGCGGCTGCAGCATCTGGCTGACCATTGTAAGGTACTGCCCCTGCAGGTGGCCGCTCAGCATGTGTGGCTGCTCCACCTTCAGGTATGTTTCACGGTTCAGGCGGTTCAGTACACTGCCTTCAGGGCTGCTGTACTTTTCCGCGTAGGCATCTACCGCTACAGGAATAACGTCCATATGCAACGAAAAATTTCTGCAAACCTACGGAAAAAAGCTAAAAAGGCTGAACGCAGAACACCTGAAGCAACATGCAATCTGCATGCTGCTTCAGGTGTTCTGCGTTCAGTAACTTATCAGAAGTTGGGTCTTAACTTGTTGGTGGTGTAGAATACGCGGAAGTATTCAACTACTTCATCTGCGGTATCGAACAGTTTGAGCAGACCAAGATCTTCCGGACTGATATTGCTTTCCTTTTCCATCATCACCGTGCGGATCCAGTCCAGCAGCCCGCTCCAGTACTCTTTACCTACGAGCACCATCGGGGTTTCCGTCATCTTCTTGGTTTGGATAAGGGTGGCTACTTCGAAGAATTCATCCATCGTACCAAAGCCGCCGGGCATCATCACAAAGCCCTGGGCATATTTGGTGAACATTACCTTGCGCACAAAAAAGTAGTCAAAGTGCAGGTTCTTGTCGTGATCCACAAAGGCATTGGGATACTGTTCATGCGGAAGGGTGATATTAACGCCCACTGACTTTCCCTTCCCCATCTGTGCGCCTTTATTGGCAGCCTCCATTACACCGGGGCCACCGCCGGATATAATACCAAACCCGTCCTCTGCCAGGCGGCGCGCTATTTCCACGGTAAGGTCGTAATATTTATTACCAGGCCTCGTCCGGGCAGAACCGAATACTGATATACAGGGGCCCATTTTGGCCAATGTTTCAAAGCCTTCTACAAATTCAGCCATGATCTTGAAGATCTGCCAGCTGGAGTGGGCTTTGGTTTCTGTCCAATCTCTCTCTTTCAGGTTTTTTAAAGTACCATTCATCTTTCATTATATTGATCTGTACAGCAATTTAGGTATTTAAGCGGTCTTATAAAAAAAGAGCAGGTAACTTGATAGAAACCTGCTGTACATTTAACACGTTATGAACGTGCAGTCGCTTATGTTCAATAAGCGCTGCATTATCTTTATCTAAAGTCAGCTGTTTATTTTTGCTATAGACGGAAGTCGTAAAACCGGTATATTATGCACATGCCTTCACGTACAGAAAGCTCTTTTTGGTGCGCTTAGAAAGAATTATAACGGGTTAGAAAGCGATGAAACACTGATCTGCCTGATGCATAATAACGTGGTTTTGACAAAAATTAATAATAATGTTCCTTATATCCTAATTTTTTATTAAAAAGTTTTGTTTTCCGTTTTTCAGGAGCCTGGTGCTGCCGTTCCATATAAAACTACCGCTGAGCCCATCGGGCAATGTGATCTCTGCAGACACACCGTCGCTGCCGATACGTTTAAGCTTGACCGTTATATCCCCTTTGGGATGAGGCATGGCGCCTGAAACCTCCTGTAAGGCCCCCATGGCGGGTTGTATCTTCACTGTTTCAAAGCCGGGCTTGTCAGGCATAATGCCACAGATGGTTGCCAGGAAATCATAGTTGGGACTGGCGCTCCATGCATGGCAGTCAGACCGCGTGGGCTCAGGATTCTCTGCAAAGGTGGTTAGTCCTATCTGCAGCATATCCCGCCAGGGCTTTAGCTGACCATAGTATAAAGATGCCATGCCTGCCTTTTTAAGGGCCTGGTTCAGGTAAAACCGGTAATAGAAAGTAGCCTGGCTGAGTGTGCTGTCTGCAAGCACCTGTTGTAAAACGCTCTTCTCTTTCTCCGCAGGTATGGCGCCTGCCAACACGGCAATAATACCGGCATGCTGGCTGAATGTTTTACGTTCAGGTGTATTGGCCATTTCATTGCGGCCCTGATCAAAACAGCTTGCATAAACAGCCTGGTTAATATCGGCCGCCAGCTGCTTATAGTGCTCCGCTTCGTGCGGATGACCATAGTATGCAAACAAGGCCGCGGCCTGCTGCAAGGTGTAGGTATACTGCAGGGAGATCACAGATGAGTTGCCATCCGTAGCGCCATCGGGCGTACCATTGGGGAAGGCCCTGTTCCAGTCAACAAAGTTCCACCAGCTCATTGGTCCCAGCATATGTTTGCTGCTGTCGATATGTTTTTCGTACCAGTCCAGCACACCGCGAACAGCCGTGAGGTATTGCAGTATAAAAGCATCGTCCTTACGGTGCATCCAGTAATCGTATACCATAGATACCCAGTAGAGGGAAAACGGCGGGATCACCTGCAGGCGGTTACTGGGATAGCGGCCTTGTGTAAGGCCTTCCGGTACACGGGAACAATAAAAATCGTGGATCGCCTTTCGCATGAGGCGGTCGTCTCCTGTTACATACAGTGATATGAGCGATTGAATGCGGGTATCTCCTTCATATTGCAGCTGCTCATAGTACGGGCAGTCAAAATAAGTTTCGCCGGCGCATAACCGCGCTGTACGCCATCCCACATCCCATATCGCTTTCAGGGTGGTATCGTTGCTGGAGAAACTGGCTTTCTGCACAAAAGGATAGCCGGTATACATGCCCTGCAGGTCTTCCAATACCAGGGGCTCATTACCGGTGGTAATATCCAGCTGCAGGTAGCGATAGGTGCGGAACCACAATGGGCGGAACAGGCGTTTATTGCCGCCATCCGGCTCAAATATATCGAAGTTACCCCTGATCTCACGGCCTGCTATTTCGTTGCGGTTACCCTTTCCCTGCGCATTGAACAGGGCTTCTGCATAGGTCATTTTAATACTGCTGCCTGCGCCTTTGCTGACGGTTAGTTCGGGATAAGCTACGGTGTTAAAGGTCTGATCCAGCAGGATGCTCACCTGTTTATTGGCAGGTATTGTCAGCGGCCTGGCACCCCGCAGGAAATCATCTTCCGCTGTAACACCGTCTGCCCTTCTCACTTTCAGCAGGCGCTGCGGGGTTTCTTCCATCAGCGGGATGCTGCGGGGCGTGAGGCACCAAAGGTTATCAGAGCCCTGGCCTACGGGTACCGGGGTACTGACACGGACTGCGTCCGGCCACTTTTCATCGTTATAATCCGGCTGCTCCCATCCCCAGGGATAGTTTGCTGCCTTTACCCGGTCGCCGGGTCCGATCACCATGTAACTGTGCAGCCGCGGCCCGTTGTCTATGGAGCAGGGCTGATAAGCTTTATTGATGTATACCTTCCAGCTCTTGTCTGTATTCACTGCTTTTTCATCGCCGGTGTCTCCCTGTACCACCAGGGCTGTCTGGTTGGACACCTGGGCCACCGGTGCGTATACGCCCATGTTCCAGACAAGAGCTGCCAAAACATTACGCCCGGGCCGCAGGTATGGCGCCAGGTCTACTGTTTCAAAATTCCAGTTATAGAGATCTCCGCGGGCAGGGCCGCTGCATACCGGCTTGCCATTTACCCAGAGACGGTAGCGGTTATCTGCGGAGATATGAATAATGTAGTGTTCCGGCTGGTTTACCAGCTCTATTGTTTTACGGAAATGATAAACGCCATAATCGCGTTGTGCGGCCTGCGGAGCAGCTATCCAGGAAGATTTCCAGGGACTTTTCAGTATTGCCGGGTTCACCGGCAGTTCCTGTGCAGACAGCCTGCAGGAGAATAGAATGAACAGACAGAGTACATGCAAGATAGATCGCTGCATACGTGGAATTTGTTCAGTAAGATAAGTAATAATGCAGGGAAATTGTCCCAGGGTGTCCTAGTGGTTTGCGGCTATTTCTTCCGCCAGTCCGAAGGATAAAGTCATTCCTGCGCCGCCAAGACCATTGATGATGGTGACATCTTTTTCGGGATGGAGTAGCAGGTGGGCGTGGCCATTGGTAAGTTTGGGGTAGATACCATGCCAGCGTTCCTGGATGGTAAAGTCCGGGGCCTGGAGAAAACGGTGCATGTATTGCAGGATGAGCTCATTAACGAATTCCCTGTCAAAGGGGACAAAATCGGATCCGTATTCATGAGAGTCGCCGATGGTCAGTTCACCGGCCCCGTTCTGCGATACGAGTACATGTACGCCCCATTGCAGGTGTTGGGGCATTTCATGTGCAATACGCTGCCGCAGCGCAGCTAAACTGCTGCAGGTATTAAAAGCCGCATAGTGCAGGAGTGTTAGCCCTGCGCAGAGCGCGGGACCCAGTTGCCATTTGCCCGGCTGGGGCACTGTACGCATCATCTGCAGCTTGCATTTGGTAAGGCTGGCGGTTGCAAATGCCTGGGGGTATAGTGTTTCGAAATCAGCGCCGCTGCAGAGGAATACCTTACCTGCTTTCCAGAATCCTTCACTGGTTTCGACGAAAGGCATGGAGATACCGTTAACCGGCGTATTGAAACACATGGTTACCTGCAGCTGCTCTTCGAGCCAGGCAGCAATACGTGCGCAGGCTTCCCGCGGGTTCACCGTCATTTCGGTTGGACTGTACATAGCGCCCAGCAGTCCGGCAGTTTTTACGGCGTTGCTGCGGGCGCTCACCTGATGTGGTGTTAATAATTCGCAACTGTACCCATTGCCTGGCGTTTTTTGCACAAACTCCTCCAGCACGGCCAGCTCATCTTTCTCATACGCCAGGTGCAGAGAGCCGGTTTCATTGCATTCCAGGCCAGTGGCATCCGCCAGTTCTTTCCAGATACGGCGGCTGGCCATCGCACGGGCGTAGTGTTCCCCCGCCTGCTGACCAACAGGCCATACCAGCCCGAAGTTACGGATGGAAGCGCCCAGGGCGCGGCTGTTGCGTTCAAATATCACCCCCGCTTTCCCTGCCTGGCAAATTGATAAGCTATCGCGAGACCTGCTATTCCGGCGCCAATGACGGCGACATCTGCTTGTTTCATTCGTACAAGTTAGCACGTTTGAAGGTTTGAGGGCTTGAAAGTTAAGTTTGAAGATGTCTAAATGTTTGTGACACCTTCAAACCTTCAAACTTTCAAACAACTATTCATTGTAGGATTACGTCCATAAAAAAGGGATAAGGCGGTATACTGCCCTATCCCTTTGCATATCTTTCAGGGTGATTATAAGCCTACGTTAAAGCCCGCCGTGATCTGCGGACGGTTCTGGTAGGGAGAACGTACATTCTGCAATACATCATACAGCACCATGATGTAGAAGGCCGAATAACCCGAGCCCAGGGGCTGGGAGTAACCACCGCCCAGCAGCAGGCTGGATACGCCGTAGCTGGTTTTGCTGGTTAACTTCGGATCTACTGTATAGTCGGTATACTTTTCACTTACATGGTTGTACTCAGGCTGTGCATGCAAAAACAGCATTTCCAAAGGATATATGCGGCCCCATACGCCACCGCCAAAAACGGTATACTGATAGCGGTATGCAGTTCGTCCGCCATACTCTTCTTTTTCAGATGCATACTGCGCATTCAGGTTAACGCCTGCGGCAAAGAGGTCAGAAAAACGGTAACCTATTAATGGCGATACATTGATGTTGGTATAATCACCGAATACAAGGCCCAGCGAGCCCCCTATCATCATCCGGGAGGGATCAAAGCCACTGCGGGATGAGGTATCCGTTTTATAATACTGTGCATGCGCCAACCGGATACCACCCAGCAATAACAGGCATAAAAGCAAACGTTTCATAGTTTTCTTGTGTTTATGTGGTATGTAACTATACTAGGGAGTGTGCGTGCACTTCAGAAAGAAGGGCACAAAGTAGCCCGGCGGGCTCCGTTGAAAGCACGGTTGGGATACAACCCGGTATACACAATCCCGATCTCGTAAGCGCCACGGCGGCCGTTGGAATTAGCCAGCTGCGAAGTGGTTACATCATAGCTGAACATCATTCTCACCCTGGATATTTCATAGCCTACCAGGAACACCGCCGCATCACTGAAACGCAGGTAAGCACCGCCAAACACCTGCTTGCTGCCATCGCCTGAAAGGTTATAGGCAACGTTACCACCTGCTACAATCTCCCTGGATCCTGCCTGGCGGGCATAATAAGCGCCGGGGTTAACGATCACGTTATCGCTCACTTTAAAGATACCGTTCAGGAAGCCGATATAACGGCGGTCTATCTGGTTATTGCCTTCATAGAAACTTTCGTGCGGCTTGTTCACGTGCTGTACTGAAAGGCCACCATTAACATAGATGTTATCTGTAGGGAAATAAGCATAGTTCATGCCCACCTGTACATCAAAGTAATTCACTTTTGACTGTGTGATTGGTTCTGCTGTGGGCAGCTGCGAATCAAAAAACTTACCATTCCACTGATCGCCGAAGGTGAGTTTGGCGATATCCACCCGTTTACTGGCGGAGCCCATGTTAAACCCAAGGGAAAGCAGGCTGCTCTGTCCCAGCAACTGGTGATAGGCTACTGATCCATACACTTTGGTAGAGGTAAGGTTACCACTACCTGCCACATCGCGCAGCACTACGCCGCCAACACCTACCCAGCCATATTCCAGCCGGTCGCGGAACAGCTGAAAATCAGCAAAGGCTGACATCGTTTTATACGGCACGGGTATACTGGCCCATTGGTTACGATAGTTCACACCTACCCGGTAATTACCGTCGGGAATAAACCCGGTATTAGCAGGGTTGGTGGTAAGCGGGGAATTGAAGAACTGCGAAAAGTGCAGATCCTGCGCGGTTACCTGTGTTGTTGTGAACAACAATACGATACCGGCTAAATAATATTTTACTTGCTGCTTCATGGCTCATCATCTTAACAAAGTGATATTTCCTGTCTTGTTGGCTGTTGTTCCGTCGCTGAACTCTACATTTACTACGAATGCGTATGCGTCCATGGGTTGCACTGTGCCTTTGAACCGGCCGTCCCAGCCTACGCCTGGATCATTCGATTCAAATACCAGCTGTCCCCAGCGGTTGAATATCTTGAAATTGAACTTCGCAATGCCGAAGCCGCGTACCATCAGCACATCGTTCATACCGTCTCCGTTCGGAGAGAAAGCATTGGGTACGTCAAACAGCGGTATTACAATGGCGGCCACCTGTTTACAGATGGTATCCGTACAGCCGGCGGCGTTAGTAGCCAGCAGGCAAACATCATAGGTACCTGTCTTGTTGTACTGGTGTACCGGGTTTGTTTCTGTAGATACCTCTCCATCGCCAAACTCCCACAGGTAGCTGATGGCGCCGATGGTCTGGTTGACAAAGGAAGTGGGCGTATTTTCCACCGGCTTCACCGGGGTAAAGGAAAATTCTGCAGAAGGCGGCCCAAACACCGTGATCGTAATAGACGTATCGTCTGTTATGTTACACGTGTTATTATCCACCACCTGCAGGCTTACGGTGTAAGTGCCCGGGTTCGGGTAAGTATGTACCGGGTAGGCCTCTGTAGAAGGCTGGCTGCCATCCCCAAAGTTCCAGGTAAAGCTTTCGCCGCCCTTGGTAGTATTGTCAAAGCTGATGGTAGAAGGTGCACAGGAACTATCCGGCGCTATGAAACTGGCAACCACGTTGGCGGCCACACGCAGTACCAGCGTATCTGTATGCGGCGCGTTACAATAGTTGGTGTCTATCAGTGTAAGCAGTACCCTGTAAATACCATCCTGCGCGTAACGGTGTGCATACGGGAAATCGTCCATACCCACGGTATCTACCGGTGTGCCGTCGCCCAGGTCGAGCAGGAAGGAATTACGCTGGAATGGCTTGCCTTGCGGCGCAACAGAATTGTTGGTGAACAGGTAGCGCAGCTCTTCACAGGGCGGCTGCCTGTCTGCAGTGATATCTACCGTTGCCTGGTCTGCACGGATGCGCACATCTGTGTATGCGGTATCGCAACCATTACAGCTGGCGGGATCGCATTTGATCAGGCGTACCTGGTAATCGCCGATCTGTGAATAGGTATGGGTAACGGTATCCTGTGTGCCGCTAACCTCCGGACTGCCGTCACCAAAGTTCCATGTCCAGGTTTGCGCGGGTATACCGGTCGTATCTACAAAGGTGATGGTAGCAGGTACGCAGTAGTTACGTTTCCTGTCCAGCGTTTTAACGCCTGCTTTCACACCGTCCAGGTTGAAGGCGATCTTTAACGCGCCCAGGTTACAGAAAGGCGGCGGCGCTGTAGCGTAAGCACCCGGCGTGGTGGGATAACGCGGTTTGGCCTGCGTATTGGCAGACACATTACACCAGGCGCAAAGCCCCTGGTAGATCACACCGTTACGGTCAAAACGGCTGGTACCGCCATCTACGTGCTCATACAAACCATTGCCGCCAAAGAAGCTGGCAAACAGCACATCCGTAGCATCACGCTGCAGCACAAAGAAGTAGAAGTCCTGATCGTCTGTGGTACGCTGTAAAGGATTCTTGGTGATCAGACCGCTGGTGCCTGAGTTAGGATAACGAAGTGATTTATTGATACCACCGCCCCAGCCAGACACATACACATTCTCACACCTGTCTACCAGGAAAGCTACAGGCGACAGGCTTGGATCTGCGGCCTGCTTACCAAAGGTGGTGGAATAAACAAAGTCTGAAAGGTTGGGCTGCAGTTTGGCGATGAACTGTTTGGAATTGTCGTTATAAAAAGTACCTGTACCCGGCGGTTGCCGGGTAGGCCAGGCGCCGTCTGTAGTGCCCATTACATATACAAAACCGCGTGCATCCAGTTGTATGCCGTAGATCTGGTCTGCCGCTACATTATTGGCGCCCAGGAAAGTGCTCTGCAGTATTGTGCCGCCATCGCTGGTGATGTGCGTGATAAATCCATCACAGATACCGCCGCGGTAGCCGCCATAGACCACCCCGCCGGTAGTACGAAAATCTGAACTGGCCGTGCCGCCTGCTACATACAGGCTGCTTCCGTTCAGTGCAAGCACATAGGCTGCGTCTTCTTTCGAACCGCCTATAAAACTGGCCCATACCAGGTTGGTACAATCAGGATTGATCCTCATCACTACCCCATCCTGTATGCCGCCGAAACCACCCTGGAAAACATTGCCCGTAGCGGGGAAGTCCGCAGAGCGGGTACAGCTGGCAACAAATACATTACCCGCGCCATCCAGCACTACTTCACTGCGGGCATCGTCTCCATAATTGCGTAGTAATACCCAGCTGCCTGCCTGGCGGTTCTCGCGCATATTCACACCATCATCACCGGTGCCCCCGATAATGATGGAACCGATGCGGGCAGTACCCGTGGCATTCAGCTTTACAATAGCAATATCCCATCCGCCGCGCGTGCCTACCACCGTGTTAACAGGAAAATTGCCGGAAGTGGTTCTTCCGCTGATCACCAGGTTGCCGGCCGCATCTGCAAAAAGGCTGTGCGGCTGTTCATCACCACTGCCGCCAATATAAGTGGCGTACACCAGGTTACGGCCATTCGGCGTAAACTTGCTGATACCGATATCAAACTGGCCGCCTGCAAAAGCGTTCTGTACAGCGCCGGTAGTTACAGGGTATCCCTGCGCCCACACAATACCACCGCCATAAAAGTATCCCTGGTTATCATACGTAGCGGTAAAGCCCCAGTTATCTGAACGGGAGCCGGATACGCTGGAAAACACATAGGTGGGATCTATCACAAGCGGGTATTGCGGATCATAAGACCCGGACACTTTAAAACCAACTTTGCTGCCGCTTAAACGGTAGCTAACTTTTACGGGCACACGCTGGTTGTTTACATACTGGTATGCATAAGGCATCAGTTCGGTCGTGGTGCCAACAGAGGTAGTGATTTCAAGTTGTTCTTTCTTTATTTCAAGCTTTGTGGCGCCGTTATACTGCAGCTGTATCCTGGATGGATCGGCTCCAGGTTGCACAATAAGATCATACTTCAGCTGGGACGCTTCTGAGTATACCTGCATGTCGATACCTGCGTACAGGTCTTTGTACATTACGCGCTGGTAAGACTTTACATTAGACTTCCAGCGGGAGGAATCGTTTCCAATGATATAGTTGCTGTACCCATCAACCGGTTTATCCGGTAATACCTGCGGGTTGACGGCTGCGTTCAGAAAAGTAACCTCATAAGCATGCCCCCTTACCACTGGTTTCTGCGGTTTTTCAACACCGGGCACTTCTTTGCCATTGCTCTTGGAGAGATCAGGGTTTGCTACGCCTGTAGCTTTTTTTGCGTCATAGTCCACGGTAGGAGTACTATTTGGCTCGGCATGGCCGTGCAGGTATTCTGTCAGCCGTACATAGTCATCCTTATTTAACAGATAAAAGGTGAAGCCATTTTTTTTCAGAAAGATGGTTCCGCCGCCCAGATCCGTTTTATATAAGAAGTCTCCCTCCCACTGGCCTTTGTTCTCAACAAACTGCAAAGGCGTGAAATTACTGTTCTCCTGTGCCTGAGCCGGGGCTAAGATGAGCCAAAGAGCAACACTCAAAAAACCGGCAAGGAAAGTAAATTTCAACGGAATAGATTTTACGTTTTTTTCCTTAACTAATATACTACAATTAACGGGGAAAGCGGTTGTTTTGTTACCAGATCCCAGGTTGGAATTTATACTCAACCAGTTAAGTTATACGAAAAAACGGATAAACAGGTTGCGTTTTTCATACACAAAAGATTAGGAGGTTTCCGGCTGGATAGCCAGGCAATAATACAACGTTTTCACCGTTGCAAAAATTGTTTATCCTCCCCTCTCTTTATTTTACCGCAACAAGGTGATACTGCCCGTTCTATTGGCTTTTGTGCCATCGCTGAACTCAACGTAGATGGAGTAAGCATACGCATCCATTGGCTGCAGGTTGCCTTTAAAGCGGCCATCCCAGCCTACGGAAGGATCATTAGACTCAAATACCAGCTGCCCCCAACGGTTAAAGATCTTCAGGTTAAGCCGTGCTACCCCGAAGCCTCTTACCAGCAGTACGTCATTCTTGCCGTCCTGGTTGGGAGAAAAGGCGCTGGGCACATCAAACAGCGGCGATACAATAGCGGCTACTTCCTGGCAAAGGGTGTCCGTACAGCCAAACTGGTTAGTGGCGTACAGGCATGCATTGTAGGTGCCGGTGGTATTGTACTGATGAACCGGGTTGGTCTCTGAAGACGTTTCGCCGTCCCCGAAATCCCAATGGTAACTGGTGGCGCCAACTGATTCATTTACAAACCTGACAGGTGTATTTTCCTCCGGCTTGGAAGGCGTAAAGGAAAAACCGGCTGATGGCGATCCGCTGATGACGATGGTCCGGGTAGTTTCATCCCGGATATTACAGGTATTGTTATCCACTGCCTGGAGGGTAACGGTGTAGGTACCCGGGTTCTGATACACGTGTGTGGGATAGATCTCGTCAGACAGCGGGCTGCCGTCGCCAAAGTTCCAGGTGAAGGTTTCCCCGCCGCTGGTAGTATTGTTGAACTGGATGGTAGCCGGTGCGCAACCGCTTGCAGGCGCTTCAAAGCTGGCTACTACGTTGGCGGCCACACGCAGGGTGATGCTGTCTGTCTGCGGGGCGTTACAGTAGTTGGTATCCACCAGGGTAAGCGTTGCCCGGTAGATCCCTTCTGCCGCGTAGGCGTGCGTCCAGGTGCCCAGGCCTACGGTAGCGGTGGGCGTACCATCGCCAAAATCCAGTATAAAGGACTGATTGGTAAAGGGCTTGCCGGCCGGCGGCTGAGAGTTATTAGTGAACCGGTAGTTCAGGTCCTGGCAGGGCTCCAAGCGGGTAGCTGTGAGGTCTACCGTAGCCTGGTCGTCCTGGATCCGGATATCTGCATAAGCAGTATCGCAGCCGTTACAGCTGGCGGGATCGCACTTGATCAGGCGTACCCGGTAATTGCCTACCTGTGTAAAAGTATGGGTAACGGTATCCAGGTTGCCGGTAACATCGCCGGAGCCATCGCCAAAGTTCCAGGTACGGCTTTGGGCAGCAATACCGGTTGTATCTACAAAAGTAATGGTAGCCGGTACACAGTATCTTGTTCTCCTGTCAAGCGTTTTAATACCTGCCTTCACACCATCCAGGTTAAAGGCGATCTTCAATGCCCCATAGTTACACATGGGCGGTGAAGATGCAGGAACCGTCAACGGGTAGCGGGGCTTCGGCGCCGGACCGTCATAACACCAGGCACAGATGCCCTGGTAAATGACGCCATTGCGGTCAAAACGGCTGGTACCGCCATCCACGTGCTCTGCCAGCTGCTGGCCGCCAAAATAACTGGCAAACAGTACGTTGGTAGCATCCCGCTGCAGCACGAAGAAATAAAAATCCGCACCATCCGTGCTGCCCTGCAGCGGGTTCCTGGTGGGCAGCCCCCTGGTGTCTGAGTTGGGATAACCCAGGCTCGGGTTGATACCGCCACCCCAGCCGGAAACATATACATTCTCGCATTTGTCTACCAGAAATGCAACCGGCGATATACTCGGAGTGGAAGCGTTTTTACCAAAGGTGGTGGAATAGACAAAGTTAGACAGGTTAGGCTGCAGCTTGGCGATGAACTGTTTGGAATTGTTATTGTAGAAGCTCCCTGTTCCCGCGGGCTGCCGGATGGGCCAGTTGCCCTCCGTAGTGCCCATGATATACACAAAGCCACTTGCATCCAGTTGCACACCGTATATCTGGTCTGCCGCTACATTATCCGCACCCATGAAAGTACTTTGCAGTATACTGGTCCCGTCTGCCGTAATATGGGTGAGGAAACCATCGCAGATACCGCCGCGATAGCCGGGATACACCACCCCGCCAGTAGTACGGAAATCCGGGCTGGCGGTGCCGCCCGCCACGTACACGGTATTGCCGTTAATGGCAAGTACATAGGCGGCATCTTCTTTTGAGCCGCCGATAAAACTGGCCCAATCCAGGCTGCGGCAATCGGGACTCAGCCGCATAACCACCCCATCCTGCACCCCGCCAAAACTGCGCTGAAAAGCGCCCGCTGTTACGGGGAAATTGGGAGAGCGGGTACAGCTGGCCACATAAATGTTATCCGCCGCATCCACCACTACCTCACTACGGGCGTCGTCGCCATAGTTACGGAGCAGGACAGAAGCCCCCAAACGGCGGTCTTCACGTATGTTCACACCATCGTCCTGCGAACCGGCCACACAAAGGGCGCCAATGATGGCTGAGCCGGTGGCATTCAGTTTCACAATGGCTATATCCCAGCCGCCGGGGTTACCTACCCGGTTGGTAAAGGGAAAATCTGAAGAATTGGTGGTACGGCCGCTAACGATCAGGTTACCCTTGGAATCCACGATCAGGCTATGCGGCTGCTCATCGCCATTACTGCCAAGATAGGTGCTGTAGATCTGTGTGCGGCCATTAGGCGAGAACTTGGTAATGGCCATGTCGAACTCACCGCCCTGGAAAGAACCCTGTGCAGCACCCGGTGTAATAGGGTAATTTCCCGGGTTGAAGGAAATGCTGCCGCCATAAAAATTGCCCTGCCCGTCATAGGTGGCGGTAAAACCCCAGTTATCCGCCCTGGCGCCTGAGATGGCAGAAAACACATAAGAAGGATCTATTACCAGCGGATACTGCGGATCATAGGAACCGGCCACCTTAAAGCCTACCTTGTTGCCATTCAGCCGGTAACTCACTTTTACGGGCACACGTTCATTATTCACATACTGGTAGGCAAAAGGCATCTGCTCGGTCACCGTGCCCACAGAGGTAGTTACCACCAGCTGTCCCTGCCTTATCTCCATCCTGTCGGTTCCTTCATATTGCAGCTGCACATCCGAAGGATTACCACCGGGATGTACGATGAGGTCATACTTCAGTTGGGACGCTTCCGAATATACCTGCATGTCAATGTTCTTATACAATGACCTGTAGGTGACCGACTGGTAAGACCGCACATTGGACTGCCACCTGGTGGAGTCACTGCCCAGGAAATAGTTGCTGTAGCCTTCAACCGGCTTATCAGGTACGATTTCCGGGTGCTGCACGGCGCCCAGGAAATTCACCATATAGGCGTGGGCTTTCACTTTGGGCCGCTGCCCCGGTTTATCATTACCCGGCTGCGTTGGCTTGCCAGCTGGAACTGCACCCGCTGTATTTCCGGCAGACCGCACATCGGGATTCACATAAGGCGGTTGCCCTTCTACACGGGCATGGCCATGCAGGTACTCATGCAGCTTATCCAGGTCGCCCGGGTCAAACAGTTGAAAAGTGAAGCCGTTCTTCCTGAGATAGATATAAGAGCTGCCAACATCTGTTTTATATAGAAAATCGCCCTTCCACTGGCCTTTGTTCTCTACGAACCGCAGGGGAGTAAAATTGGTGCTGGCTGAAGAAGACTGACCTTTCAGCTGCCCGCAATGGAGCACAACCAGCGAAATACTCAAAAGAAGGGCAAGGGAAATGATTCTCATAGCTTTAAATCCATAGTCCATAATCCATAGCAAGCGCTTGTTCAATGGGTGTAACGAAACAAGCTACAGAAATGTCACAGGTGAAAGAAATTTTAGTTGGCCAATGACCGATAGTCCATAGACCATCGACTCTATTAACGTATAACCGCTCAGGAAATTTTGCTCCACTGGGATTTGCCCCGTTGAGAAGCTAAAAATTCCCGCAGGGGATGATTGTCGGGTAGTGCCAGGTCGGGATCTTCCTGCAGCAGCTTCTCTGCGCAGCTGCGTGCTGCATCCAGGATGGGACGGTCTTCCAGGATGTCTGCCAGCTTGAAGTCCAGCACCCCGCTCTGCCGGGTGCCTTCCATATCGCCCGGACCGCGGAGTTCCATATCTTTCTCTGAGATGATAAAACCGTTGTTGGTCTGCACCATTACGTTGATCCTTTCCTTTGAATCCACGCCCAGCTTATAGCCGGTCATCAGTATACAATAGGATTGTTCCGCACCGCGCCCTACCCTGCCGCGCAGCTGGTGCAGCTGCGAAAGCCCGAAACGTTCGGTACTTTCTATTACCATCACCGAAGCATTGGGCACGTTCACGCCTACTTCAATTACGGTGGTGGCTACCATGATCTGCGTTTCATTACGCGCAAAGCGCTGCATGTTGGTTTCCCGCATTTCCACCGGCTGGCGCCCATGCACCATGCTGATATAATACTGTGGTTCGGGGAAAAAGGCTTTCACCTCTTCGTAGCCCTTCATCAGGTTCTCATAGTCCATCTTTTCAGAATCCTCTATCAGGGGGTATACGATGTAAGCCTGCCTTCCCTTCCTGATCTCTTCCTTGATGAAATCCATCACCTGCGGCCGCTGGTACTCGGTACGGTGCACGGTGGTAATGGGTTTACGCCCGGGAGGCATTTCATCTATAACAGACACGTCCAGGTCGCCGTAAATAGTCATGGCCAGTGTACGGGGAATGGGCGTGGCCGTCATCACCAATATATGCGGAGGAATGGTATTTTTTTGCCACAGGCGTGCCCGTTGGGCCACACCGAAACGGTGCTGCTCATCTACAATGGCCATGCCCAGGTTACGGAACACCACTTCATTTTCCAGCAGGGCATGGGTACCGATCAGGATGTGCAGGCTGCCTGCTGCAGCCGCCGCCAGTATCTCTTTGCGGGCCTTGCCTTTTACGCTGCCGGTGAGCAGCGCTACCTTTAAGTCCATTGCCTGCAGCAGTTCGGAAATGCCTTTAAAGTGCTGCTGCGCCAGTATTTCCGTGGGGGCCATCAGGCATGCCTGGAAGCCGTTATCTACCGCCAGCAGCATGGTGAGCAGGGCTACCATGGTTTTGCCGCTGCCTACATCGCCCTGCAGCAGGCGGTTCATCTGGCGGCCGTTCATGGTATCCAGCCTGATCTCCTTCAATACACGCTTCTGTGCGCCCGTAAGGGGAAAAGGCAGGTGATTGTTATAAAACTCGTTGAAATAATTACCTACCGCCTCAAACACGAAACCCTGCGACTGCTTATGCCGCCTGATCTTGATGCGGCAGATCCTTACCTGGGAAATGAACAGCTCCTCGAATTTAAGCCGGCGCCTGGCCTGCTGCGCCTCTTCTTCCGTAGCTGGCAGGTGGATCTTAAAAAAGGCCATGGCCCGCGGCATGAGGCGGTATTGCTGTATAACCGGCTCGGGCAGGTTCTCCGGTATCTCCAGGGGAGACAACTGCTCCAGCAGGTTGAAGGTCAGCTTTCCGATAGCCTTTGCCGTTAGCCCTTTGGCTTTCAGCTTTTCAGTGGTATAATATACCGGTTCGAGGAACTGTTTACCGGTGGCGATATGCTCTGTGAGCAGGTCCATTTCCGGATGCGCCATCTGCAGCACACCGTTGAAAACGGAGAGGCGGCCAAATACCAGGTAGGCCACCTGTTCACGCAGGGCTTTCTGCATCCATTGCCAACCCTGGAACCATACCAGCGCTATCTCCCCGGTTTCGTCCCGCAGGGTGGCCACCAGCCTTTTACCACGCTTTTCGCCCACAACCTCCAGCGAGGTAATGCGGCCACGTATCTGCACATAATCCAAACCGCCATGCAGCTGCGCTATTTTTTCCACCTTGGTACGGTCTACATAACGGAAGGGGAAATAATTGAGCAGGTCTCCAAAGGTGTGCAGGTTCAATTCTTTGCGCAGGAGCTCTCCCCGCTGCGGGCCAACACCCTTCAGGTATTCTATGGGATTGGATAATATGGCTACTTGTGTTGCGATGGGAATTGATTTTTAAATACATGGCCCATGGTTGATGGTCCATGGCGTATACAGCTATTCAGGCCGCAAAGTAAAAACTAAATAAAATAAAAAGTCCATGGAAGATGACCCCATGGACTTTTTTTCACAACAATATTTTAATCAGACGGTCCATTGGCCATGGATTATGGACCATGGACTTCCCGGATCAATCAGCTATTGCTTCCACTTTACCGGATACAAACAGTTTCATCCACTCGGTGGTCACAGATTTGGGACGCTCGATAGAGAGGCCCAGGGCCCTGTCCCAGCAAAGGGAAGCCAGTACGCCCAATGCACGGGAAACGCCGAACAGCACCGTGTAGAATTCATACTCTACCATGCCGTAGTGTACCAGCAGTGCGCCGGAGTGTGCATCCACATTGGGCCAGGGGTTCTTTACCTTACCCAGCTCCTGTAAAATGGGGGGCACGGTTTCATAAACCATCCATACAATGCGTACCAGCTCATCATCAGGCAGGTGATTTTTGGCAAATTCCATCTGTGCAGTGAAACGCGGATCGGTTTTACGCAGTACTGCGTGGCCGTAACCAGGCACTACCTTACCGTCTGCCAGCGTTTTGCGCACATACTGCTCGATCTGTTCTTTGGTAGGCATACCGCCCCCCAGCTCTTCGCGCATGCTCATGATCCAGCGGATCACTTCCTGGTTGGCCAGACCATGCAGGGGACCTGCCAGGCCGTTCATACCTGCGGCAAAAGACAGGTAGGCATCGCTCAGGGCAGAACCTACCAGGTGAGTCGTGTGGGCGCTTACGTTACCACCCTCATGATCAGAGTGGATGGTCATGTAAAGACGCATCAGCTCTTTAAAGCCTTCATCGTCATAACCCAGCATGTGGGCAAAGTTGGCCGCCCAATCCAGCATGCCATTAGGTTGTATATGATCGCCATTCTTGTACTTGCGGCGGTAAATGTAAGCAGCGATGCGGGGCAGGCGTGCAATGAGGTTCATGGTATCCTCATACATGTGGCTCCAGTAATCCTTTTTGCTCATGCCTTCTGCATAAGCTTTGGCAAAAGCAGATTCTGTCTGCAGTGCCATGATACCCACCGTGAACATAGTCATGGGGTGTGTGGTCAGCGGCAGCGCCTCAATAGCGGCAAACACGTAATTGGGTACATGCGAACGGCGGGCCCACATGCTGGACAGGTATTGCACATCTGCCTCAGTGGGTAATTCGCCTATCAGCATCAGATAAAACAAACCTTCAGGTAAAGGCTCCCTTCCACCCTGCGCTTTAGGCAGTTGCTCCTGCAGCTCAGGAATGGAATAACCTCTGAAACGGATCCCTTCGTTCGCATCCAGCAATGATGTTTCTGTTACCAGACCGGTTATACCACGCATACCCTGATACGCCTGCGCAATAGTAACATCATCAATCTTTTTTGTGCCATGGTTCTTTAACAGGTCCTTGACTTCTGCGCTAAGCTCATCAGCCTTTACCTTGAACTTTTCTTTTATATACCCCATTTTAATACGATAGTTTGGTAGTTAAAACAAAATCGATCAATTGTCAAAAGTAATGATTTGTTAACTAAGATACTACGTTTTTAGCAGCCGATAGTCGTTAGCCATTAGCGGATAGCTATTGTAAGCACTTACAATACAATCATTTACAATACACTTTGCAAGAAGAAATATAAATATTAAAGAAATGTGAATTTTTAGCTGACGGCTGACAGCTAATGACTAACGGCTTAATTATTTAGGCGCTCTCATGTACAGCCAGATAGCCAGGCCGCCGAAGATAAAGTTCGGGATCCACACCGCCAGCAGGGGGTCCAGGTTAGCCTTGGTAGAGAATACCGTAGAGAACTGCAGGAAGATTATATAGGATGCGCTGATCACGATGCCCAGGGCCAGGTGCAGACCACTGCCTCCCCTGATCTTACGGGAAGCAATGATAGCGCCTATCAGGCTCAGGATCACCACGGCCGCTGCCGACGAGGTACGGCGGTATTTTTCTACGTAATAGATGTTCAGGCCTTCTGCTCCGCGCAGCTCTTCACGGGCAATAAATCTATCCAGCTCTGGTGTGGTCATGGCTTCCTGGATATTGCGCTCTTCCACCAGTTCCTTGGGGGTAAGCGCCATCTTCAGCACGGTATCCTGCTTGTTCCACCAGGTTTCGTGCAGGTGATCGATCCGGCGCATGGAAACATAGTCCAGTTTCCAACTGCTGCTCACCGAATCCCAGAGGATACGGTCAGCCCGCAGCTTGAAGGTCATATCCAGCCCTTCTACCTTTTCCATTACAAAGCCGCTGCCGCTTTTGTAATTAGGGTCATAGGTGGCAAAGGTCACATAGGTAAAACTGTCTATCCGGGTAGTGCGGTCATACTGGGTTTGCCCTACCCCGCGCGACCTGATATAGGTATTTTCAAAGGCGGTACGGATGCGGTTGGCATTTGGTACCACCCAGCGGTTGCCCATCCAGAGGATGCCGCCAAAGAGCAAAGCCCCTATCACGTAAGGACGCATAAAACGCCGGAAGCTTACGCCGGCGGTCAGGATGGCGATGATCTCCGTACGGTACGCCATCTTGGAGGTGAAGAAAATAACGGATATAAAGATGAACAAAGGGAACAACAGCGCCGCAATATGGGGAATGAAGCCGAAATAGTAGTCTACCACGATGGTCCTCAGGGAGAGATTATTATTCATGAAGTCGTCCACCTTTTCCGTAATATCGATCACTACTGAGATGATCAGCAGCACCATGAGGGAATAAATGAAGGTACCTATGAACTTACGTAGTATATACCAGTCGATCTTTGTCATCAATATTTTTTTGCGCAGGCAATATAGTAATTAGTTGTCAGTTGTCAGATCCAGCGCTTATCCGTTAGCCATGGTCATGCATTAACGGCTGATCTACAATCTTGTCTGCAGCTGTTTTACCATGCCCGTTTTCCAGGCGGCAAAGGTGCCTGCCATGATATGCTCCCGGGCGGCTTTTACCAGCTGCAGGTAAAACGCAAGATTATGGATGCTGGCCAGCTGCATGCCCAGTATTTCGCCGGCGGCAAACAAGTGCCGCAGGTAGGCCCTGGTGTAATGGTTACTGGCAAAGCATTGGGTTTCTTCATCCACCGGGGAGAAATCGGTAGCCCATTTCTTATTCTTGATATTGATCACGCCCTGCCAGGTAAACAGCATGCCGTTACGCCCGTTACGGGTAGGCATTACGCAATCAAACATATCTACCCCGAGCGAGATATTTTCCAGGATGTTCCAGGGGGTGCCTACGCCCATAAGGTAGCGGGGCTTATCAGCAGGAAGAATGTCACAAACCAGTCCGCACATATCATACATCTCCTGTTCCGGCTCTCCTACGCTAAGTCCGCCGATGGCATTACCGGCGCATCCGCGGGCTGCTATCTCGGTAGCAGAAATGGTCCGGAGATCCTTATAGGTACTGCCCTGCACTATGGGGAACAGTGTCTGTTCATGACCGTAAGCCGGCTGCGTTTCCTGCATCCGTTGGATACAGCGGTCCAGCCAGCGATGGGTCAGCTCCATTGATTTACGGGCGTAGTGATATTCTGAGGGGTAAGGCGGGCATTCGTCAAAAGCCATAATGATATCAGCCCCGATGGTGCGCTGAATATCCATCACACTTTCTGGTGTGAACAAGTGACGGCTGCCATCAATATGCGACTGAAATACCACCCCTTCTTCCTTTATTTTACGGTTGGCGGCCAGTGAGAACACCTGGTAGCCGCCGCTGTCTGTCAATATCGGGCGGTTCCAGCCGTTAAAACGGTGCAATCCCCCCGCAGCCGACAATACTTCCAGGCCGGGGCGCAGGTACAGGTGATAAGTATTTCCCAGGATGATCTGCGCCTGTACATCGGCACGCAACTGCTCCTGTGTAACGGCTTTTACGCTGCCCACCGTGCCTACGGGCATAAAAATAGGCGTCTCTATAGCGCCATGGGCCGTGGTCAGCACCCCTGCACGGGCACGGCTGTTCGTATCTGTTGAAAGAAGGTCAAATTTCATGTTAAATGCCAAATACCAAATACCAAATCCCAGAATCCAAAATGGGAAATGAGCTGCAAAAGTAACGGAAATGATCTTATGTGCCCTTCACCCTTTGGAATTTGGGTTTTGGGATTTGATTCTGGGATTTGGGATTTCATATTTGGAATTTAGGAATTTGGGTTTTGGTATTTAAACATATATATTTGTCCTCATATGTCGGAAAGCCTGGGTTTAATAACCTTCTATGTTTTTGCTACTATTGCCGGTATACAGGTGCTGTACTACCTGGTATTCTTTTCCAGAGTAGCATTTTACCGCCGCAAGTTCGAGAGCGACGGTACACCGGAAAATCCCTTTTCCCTGATCATTTGCGCCAAGAATGAGGAACTGAACCTGCAGAAGAACCTGCCCACGGTGCTGCAGCAGCGTTATGGCTCCATTCAGCAGCCAGACTATGAAGTGATCGTGGTAAACGATAATTCTGAAGATGATACCAAGTATTACCTGCGTTCTATCGAAACAGGATACCCGCATTACCGTCATATTGAGCTGAAACAGGCGGCCAAGTTCATCCCGGGTAAAAAATACCCGCTGTCTATCGGCATCAAAGGCGCACAGCATGAGCATGTGCTGCTGACAGATGCAGACTGCCGCCCTGCCAGCGTTAACTGGTTGTCTATCATGAGCCAGGGTTTCCGCGACGGAAAGGAGATCGTACTGGGCTATGGCCCCTACCATAAAAAGCCCGGCTTCCTGAATAAGGTGATCCGGTATGAAACGGCTTTCAGCGCCCTGCAATACCTGTCTTTTGCGATGGCGGGTATTCCCTATATGGGTGTAGGCCGTAACCTGGCCTATAAAAAAGACCTGTTCTTCCGGAACAAGGGCTTCACCAATCACCAACACCTGGCGTCCGGAGATGACGACCTGTTTGTGAACAGCGCGGGTAACGCCCGCAATGTAGCCGTTGTGATAGACAAACAGGCCTTTACCTACTCTGAGCCAAAAACCAACTGGAGCAGGTGGTTCCGCCAGAAAACCCGGCACATGAGCACCGGCAAACATTATCGCTTTGGCCATAAAGTGCTGCTGGGCCTGTTCTCCCTCACGCATTTCCTTTTTTATCCTGCTTTTATTGTAAGCCTGTTCTACCAGCCGCTGATGCAATACGTGCTGGCAGTTTTCGGCGCCAAAATGCTCATCCAGTCCGTCATCTTCTTTTTTGCCCTGCGCAAGCTTGATGAGGCAGACCTCTTCAAGTTCTCCTGGCTGATGGACATCTTTATGTGCCTGTATTACATTATCTTCACGCCGGCTTTATTTTTCAAGACTAAAAACCATTGGTAGGAAGCAGCAGCTGTTAGCTACTGGCTGCCGGCTGTTAGCTCAGACCCTGGTTCAGAATATCATAGCTATTGGATCATTAGCGAAGTGCTAAAGGCCAATAGCTAACTGTTTTTACACCATGGACATCATTCTTAAATACTTCTCTGATTTTACGCCCGCGCAGCTGGACCAGCTGCAGGCGCTGGATGCTTTGTACCGCGAATGGAATGAAAAGATCAACGTCATCTCCCGCAAGGACATAGACAGCCTGTACGAAAAACATGTGCTGCATTCCCTGGCCATAGCCGCAGCCGTAGTGCTTCCAGACAACCTGCAGGTGTTAGACCTGGGTACGGGCGGGGGCTTCCCCGGCATTCCACTGGCCATATTGTTCCCGGAAGTGAAGTTTCACCTGGTAGATTCCATTGGTAAAAAGATCAAAGTGGTGCAGGCGGTAGCCGAAGGCCTGGGACTGCAAAACGTGACTACCGCACACAGCCGGGTGGAAGATATCAAAAACCGTAAGTTTGACCTGGTTGTTTCCAGGGCGGTGGCCCCACTGGGCGACCTCTGGAGATGGAGCAGGCCCTTGCTGAAGAAAGGGCCCGAAGGCCGCCCCGGCGGGTTGATATGCCTGAAGGGGGGAGATCTGACACAAGAGATCTCCGAGAGCGGATGCCGCCCTACTATGGTGGAGATCTATAAATTATTCCAGGAAGAATATTTTAAGGAGAAGTATGTGGTGGCGGTGAAATTATAGCAAACAATTCGCCGCTAATATACTGGTGTCTACCCCGCCGCCCAGCACAAACAAATACGTTTTCAGGGAATGATAACACTCCAGTGAACGGCGCACCGCCTTATAATTCTTTGAGTCAATCTCATACCCGCCGGCTACCTGCACAAAAGGATCAAAAATGTCAAAGTCTATGGGTACGTGGGGTACAATATCCGGCTTGTTGTAGATCCGGTAATTCTGCGGGACCGTCTTGTTGTACATCGCCGCAAAAGTACCATCGCCTACCTTGGGCGATGCATAGGTGTATACTGAAAGCCCTTGTCCATTCGGACCGGAATTAGCCATATACGCGGCATACATGGTAGCCAGGGCGGCGCCCAGGCTATGACCTGCCACTACCACGGGCACCTTGCCCGTATCGCCCCCGAATGTAAGCGATGGCTCAATGGCCGCGTCTACCAGGCGAAGATTGGCAGGACCCTGGTTGGGCACATTCAGTGTAAGCGACTGGAAAATGGTGTAAAAGCCGCTGGCAACATAACCGCCATTGGGGGCACGGTCAAAAGCAGTGCGGAAATCATCAAAATCATCATACCATTCTTCCCAGGTAAGGGTACCGCGAAGCGCTACTACGTAGTTGTAGGGCGCAGCCAGGCTTTTGGCAATAAAGCCGTAGTAGCTGGGCGTCTGGTTAAACCAGAAAAAGTCCGTCATCTGGATGTTGAATACCAGCTGGTAATTTTCCTGGAAAGATTTGGGATAGGCCGACAGCGGCGGGTTCAGATTGTTGCCGGTACTTTGGTAAACGTCATAGGCAGTTTCCACACAGTTACCATACTGGATAGCCTGCGTAACAGGTACCTGGATACTTGTAAGGGAGTCCATAAGAAAGGATTTTGAGGGTGATTGAATAAGGCCTTTTTGAAGAGACCAGCGTGAATGTACAACAAATCCTGACGCTGGTCTCTTCTTCGCGCATTATTATTTGTTTATTTTGACAGGCATCCGCATCCATCCGCATTCAGCATATCCTGGACCGGATTCAAACCGGCCATTTGCTCAGGCACATAGGAAGTAAAATCCCCCGTGTTTCCAAGCTACAATGGAATATTCTCTTCCTTCTCACCGCTGTCTGTTTCCAGGGTAATATGGTTGATACCCAGGTGCTCCAGCTCATGCCGCAGGGTTTTCTTGAGCCGGGATACCTCCTCTCTTTTCAGTTGTTCATTTACCAGTACCTGTGCTGTAAGGGCCGTTTCTGTAGTGCTCATAGCCCAGATATGAATGTGATAGATGTCTTTAATACCAGGTATCTGCAGGGCCAGTTCCCTGACGCGGTTAATGTCAATACCCGGCGGCACGGCATCCAGGGATAGCCGCAGGCTGTCACGCAGCAGGTTCCAGGTGCCTGCAATGATCACCACCATAATGAGCAGGCTTACCACCGGGTCTATCCAATACCAACCGGTACCTATTATCAGCAGGCCGGCTATCACTGTGCCCAGCGATACCAGCGCATCGGCCAGAAGGTGGAGATAGGCCCCTTTTACATTCAGGTCGCTCTCCTTATCCCGGAAAAACAGGAAGGCGGAGGCCGCATTAACTCCTATACCGACGGCGGCTACAATGGCCATGGTGCCACCGGGCACCGGCGCAGGGAGGGAAAAACGCCGTATGGCCTCATAACCAATGGCGCCAACCGCCACCAGCAGGATAAGGGCATTCAATAACGAGATCAAAATGGTACTTTTACGGTAGCCGTAGGTATAACGTGAATTAGGCCTGATGCGCGCCAGGCGGAAAGCCAGCAGCGAAAGCACCAGGCTGGCCACATCGCTGAGATTATGCCCTGCGTCTGAGATAAGTGCCAGGGAATCAGTGATAATTCCTATTACAAACTCTATGACCACAAAGCCCAGGTTCATCACAATTCCCCAGATAAAGGCCCTGTTCAGGTTAGCACTGCCGGAAGGCAGGCCGTGCGAATGATCATGTGACATACGTAAATTTAGGAAAGTTTAAAGGTTTGAAGGTTTGACCCTTTGAAGGACGTCCTACCTGTTTGGACACCTTCAAACACTTAAACGCTCGAACTTTCAAACTTTTTTTCTGTTCGATAAAATATCAGGCCAATTCCTTCGTCTTCCTAACTAAGATGAAAGAGTTGCTCCTTACAAAAACATCTATGGCCTTAGAACAAAACGAGCGCATACAGCAGACCGTTCAGAAGGAGCGCAAGCGTTTGTTACATTTTATCAGGCAACGGGTAAATAATGTAGCGGATGCGGAAGATATCTTACAGGATGTGTTCTACCAGTTCACCGAGTATTTAAGGTTGGGCAGCCAGATAGATTCCATTACCGGATGGCTGTTTGCCGTAACACGGAACAAGATCACCGACTGGTTCCGTAAAAAACGGGAAACTACCTTTTCTGACAACACCATGGAGTTTGAAGGAGAAGAAACGCTGTTCCTGTCGGAAATATTAGCCGATCCTTCCGCCAAAGCAGATTCGCCCATGCTGCGGAAAATGCTGTCTGAAACCATTATGGAGGCCATAGACGAACTACCGGCCGAACAAAGGGAAGTATTCCTGCAGCACGAAATAGCAGGCAAATCATTCAAGGAAATGTCTGCCGAAACCGGGCTGTCCATTAACACCCTGTTGTCACGTAAACGCTATGCCGTATTATACCTGCGGGAAAGGCTGGCGGAACTGTACCAGGAACTATTAAATAACTAACTAAAGTAAACTGTCGATATCATGAGACGTAAACCAGGATTAGGTGTGCTTAAATTCATTGTCTTAGGCATACTCTTCCTCACCCTGATTGGATTTGTTGTAATGAGCCTCTGGAATTGGCTGATACCCTGCCTGTTCCATGGCCCCTATATTAACTTCTGGCAGGCATTGGGCCTGTTACTGCTCGGCAAATTACTATTCGGCTGGCACGGCCACCACGGCGGATGGAAAAGAGACTGGAAAGAAAAGATGCGCCGCCGCATGGAGGCGATGACGCCTGAAGAGCGTGAAAGAATGAAAGAAATGAGAGAACGCTGCCGCCAGCGCTTTGGCGGCGGTTTCTGGGAAGACAGAAAAGAAACACCCGGTACAACAAGCGAAGAACAGTAAAAAACATATTACTATGCTACACGCCATTCTTAAACACACTGAACCTTTTGCTATGACAGGTATCTTCAAGACCAATATAGCTACCCGTGAGGACAGGCAGTACATGATCAATGTAATAAAGCATCATTTTGATGTAGACAGCTGCTATGTAGACCTGGAAGATTGCGATAAAGTGCTGCGCATCACCGGTATGACAGTAGACGAGTACACGATGATCTCGTTTGTACGGCAGCATGGATTTCTGTGTGAAATACTGGAATAACACACAGCCGCCCTATTCCACCCTCAAACTTTTTACAGGGTTCATCAGCGCCGCTTTCACGCTTTGATAGCTTACTGTCAGCATGGCAATGATAATCGCCAGTAACCCGGCCACCGCAAACATCCACCACTCCAGGCTGATCTTATAGGCAAACTGCTGCAGCCAGCGATCCGTTGCATACCAGGCCAGGGGAAATGCCAGGAACATGGCGATGGCAACGGGTTTCAGGAAACTGGCAGACAACAATGTGAAGATATTGCTTACAGTTGCGCCCATTACTTTACGCACACCAATCTCACGTGTACGTTGTTCTGCAGAGAAAGCGGCCAACCCAAACAATCCCAGGCATGAAATGAAAATAGCCAGAGCAGCAAAGATGTTAGACAATTTGCTGACCACCTGCTCGCTGTGATATAGCCTGGCATATTCCTCATCAGAGAACTGGTAGGTAAATGTAAATTTTGGGTTCAGCGTTTTGAAAAGCTTTTCAAGTCCGGCGAGCACCTCCCTGGTTTTACCTGCGCGGGTGCGCACCAGGATATTCCCCCAGGATTCCTGTTCACTCAGCCGGATAAGGAGCGGCTCTATTTCCTTGTACATGGAGTTGATGTGAAAATCTTTCAGCACGCCAATGATCTGACCGCGGCGATTGCCCCACAACATGGTTCTGCCGATGGGATCTGTGTAACCCGTCTTTGCCAGGGCGGTTTCGTTGATCAGGTAGTTGACGGAATCTGTACCATATGCCGGGGAGAAATCACGGCCCTCTTTCAGCTGCAGGCCCATCGTCTTCACAAAATCATAGCCCACTACCGCATCGGCAAAGAACACTGCCTGCGCGGGATCTTTCCCTTCCCATTCCGCATCTCCTATGTGGTGATTGATCTGCGTAGGAGATTCTTTCATTCTCGATATACTGAGCACACCACGCATATTAAGCGCCTCCTGTTTAAACAAGGCGTATTTATTGACCAGTTCTCCTTCCACCGGTATATAGATCAGGTTCTCGCGGTTGTAGCCAAGGTTGGCGGTCTGCGTGTAGTCTATCTGGCGGTAGATCACGATCATTCCTGTGATGAGGACAATGGAAAGCATAAACTGGAAAACCACCAGGCCTTTACGTAAGAAGGAAGCGCTCCAGCTGAACTTTAAACTGCCTTTCAACACACGTACCGGCTGCAGTGACGATAAGAACCATGCAGGATAGCTGCCGGCTATTAATCCCGTTAAGAGCAACAGGCCTGCCAGCAGGGCCCAGAACAAGGGCTGCGTTAGCGGCAGCGATAATTGTTTACCCGTGAGCTGGTTGAATGCCGGTAATAAAGCCGCTGCCATGATCACCGCCAGCACAACTGCAAATGCAGTGATCATTAATGCTTCGCCGGTAAACTGCAGGATCAGTGAAGAGCGGTACGCCCCGATCACCTTGCGCACACCTACTTCTTTGGCGCGCTTGGCAGAACGCGCGGTGGCCAGGTTCATGAAATTGATGCAGGCGATCAGCAGGATAATAAACGCTACTATGCTGAAAAGGCGCACGTATTCAATGCGTCCGCCTTCAATGTGACCATTCTTAAAATTGGAGTGCAGGTAGGTTTCAAGAAAAGGTTGCAGGGCCAGCTCATTGGTAACTGCCGGGTCTTTGCGCTGGTAGCGGTATACAAAATCCTTAATGACGGATTGTACTTTGGCGGGATTGGCATTGGCCCTTAGCTGTACCATGGTAGCCGGACTGGTATTGCTCCAGTTATATACCCAGCGGTTCTCTTTCACATAGTCTACCCATGTCCTTAAGAAATCAAACTGGTGAGATGAATTAGCAGGCAGGTTCTCAAATACAGCCGTTACCGTGAGGTCCTGCTTGTTTTCAAAACGGATGGGTTTACCAATGGCTTTCGCACTGCTGCCAAAGAAGAACTCCGCCATTCTGCGTGATATAGCGATACCGCCCGGTGCATTCAGCGCGGTTTCAGGTGTGCCCTGTAACAGCGGGTAGCTGAACATCTTAAAAAAGTCCTCACCGGCAGAACCGCCATTCATCTTACCGATAGTAGTGCCCGCCTGGAAAGTTTTGCCCCAGATGTGCTCCAGGCTGCTGGCGTGTTCCACTTCCGGTATCACTCTTTTCAGCTCGTCGGCCAGCAGGGCCTGTGTGGTGTAGTTGGCCTCCACTTTACCATCATACAGCCAGCGGCCATACACCTGGTACAATTGCTTACCGTGAACATGAAACCCATCCACGCTACGTTCATCCTGCACCCAGAGCATGATGATCAGGCTGCAGGCCAGACCGAGCGCCAGGCCCAGTATATTGATGGTGCTAAAAGCTTTATTGCGGACCAGGTTGCGCCATGCGATCCTGAAATAATTCTTTATCATAACCGGTGGTACTTGCTTCTTCAGTGGCCTAAAAATATGCCAATAAAAAAATACCGTGATTACCAGTTATTTAAAAGCGCAACGCACCTTAATATGTCCGTTAAAGGACAGTGAGCGTCCGGAATCATAGCATGCATGGTCTTTCACCGGAAAAGAAAAGCATGAGGGCCTGACAGGATGCACTTATCTGCCAGGCCCTCATGCCTGTTGATCTTAAAACTTATGCTTATTGTATCTTGATCATGTTGTTGTAACGGTCTATATCTGCCATACGCTGACTGGGATCGATCTCCAGGAGGCTTAGCTCCCGCAGGGGAACACCCAGTTCTACATCGTAGGTAGGATGCGTCCATGCCCACCATTCGTGTGTGATGCGTTTGGTATTACCTTCCTGCGGTTTTTCACCGAACATCAGTGACAATGGAATATAGTGCAGCACTTTTGATCCGTTTGTGGTGGTTACCATCAGATCAATGGGCATGGGCATATCGCCGATCCTGCGCAGGCGCACTACCGCTTTGCCATTTTTTTCGTACAGGGTATCAATACCGTAGTCAATATGCTTGAGTGTATTTACAAACAGCATACGGTACCAGTCCAGCTGCAGGCCGCTCTCCTTTTCCATTACCCGGATAAAGTCATTGGCGTTGGGATGTTTGAAGCGCCAGGTCCAGTAGTAACGCAACAAGCCTTTGTCGCGATTCTGCGTACCGATGATATACCCCAGCTGTTCCAGGAACACAGCGCCTTTGGCGTAAGCAGTGGTGCTGTAACCAAAATTGGTGTCAAAGAAATCGGAGTGTGTGCTCATGGGTTCTTCCAGCCCGCTTCTTACCAAAGCAAAGTAGCCATTATAAGATCCCGCCTGGGCATTTTCTGCCTGCAGGCTGTCAATGGTATTGTGGATCACATTGTCTTCTGCAAAGGAGGTAAAGCCTTCGTCCATCCAGGGGTAGAGGCTTTCGTTGGTGCCCAGCATCATCTGGTACCAGGTGTGCATCCATTCATGCATGGCCACCCCATAGAGGCCGCTCATTTTACCATTGCCCATAATGAGGGTAGCCATGGGATATTCCATGCCACCATCACCGCCCTGTATGAACGAATATTGTTTATAGGGATAAGGCCCGTAATGCGCTTTGATATATTCATAGGCTTTGGGCACCATTTTAGCGAGCTTCGGCCAGGTTTCTTTCGTCGTTTCATTTTCCAGGTAAAAGAAATGTGCTGTAAAGCTGTCTACCTGCTGGGTAATGTGTTTATAGTCCGGATCTGCGGCCCACACAAAATCGTGCACATTCGGCGCTTTAAAATGCCAGGTAAGGGTATTGCCCGGAGGACGGTTCACCACCGTACCCGGCGCTTCATAACCATGGCCTATCTGGTTGGGATTCTGCAAATACCCGGTACCGCCGATCACATATTTTTTATCGATGGTGATCTTTACATCATAATCACCCCATACACCGTAGAATTCGCGGGCCACATAGAAAGTGGGATGCCATCCTTCATAATCATATTCGCAAAGTTTGGGATACCATTGTGCCATGGAAAAGTCTACCCCTTCTGAGTTATAACGGCCGCTACGGCGTATCTGCACGGGCACCTGGGCTTCAAAGTCCATATCGAACACGGCTTTGGAGTGGGGCAGGATGGGTTTGTCCAGGTTCGCTTCCAGGATAGTCTCCACCACTTTAAACTGCTGGGGGCGGCCATCGCGTTTCAGTGACAGCACTTTCTGGTAGCCTATCTCATCCGGCTGCAGCTTGGAGATGCGGTCACGTACACGGGCATCCCAGTCCTGGCGGCCGTTGGGCAGCGCTTTCTTACCCAGCTCGCGGCTGCGTACATCCATCATGCTGTTAGGCTGAAATGCGTTCCAGTAGAGGTGATAGAATACCTTGTAGAGCGTATCCGGGGAGTTGTTGCTGTACTCCAGCCGTTGTTTACCGTTGAGGCGGTTGGTCTCTACATTCATCTTTACGTCCATGGTATAGTTTACCCGTTGCTGCCAACGGTCGGGCTGTGCATACAGCCCGCTGACTGCCAGTAATAATACAGGCAATGCTGCTCCTGCGATAGATAACTTCATCCAATGCTTGGTTTAATAATGCAAATTAAAAATTCCAGGTTCCAAATCCCAAATTCGAAATGATGGGCGCGCATATCTGCGTATTTCCGGGATGTGGCATACGGGACCGGGCATTTCAGGAACTACTTCCCCCTACTATTACCACGATCTCCCCTTTTACCCCCTTATCTTTGAAATGGGCGTGCACCTCTTCAAGGCTGCCACGTGCATGCTCTTCAAACATTTTGCTGAGCTCACGGCATACACAACAGGGCCGTGCAGCGCCAAAATACTGGATCAGGTCTTCCAGCGTTTTCACCAGGCGTTGTGGAGATTCGTAGAAAACGATGGTACGTTCATCCTGTGACAGTGCTGTTAACAAGGTATGCCTGCCTTTTTTAAGAGGCAGGAAACCTTCAAATGTAAACCGGTTCATGGGAATACCGCTCACCACCAGGGCGGGCACAAAAGCGGTAGCGCCGGGAAGGCATTCTACAGGCACGCCGGCGCGTATACATTCCCGTACAAGGAGAAAACCGGGATCAGAAACACCAGGTGTTCCCGCATCTGTTAGCAGGGCCATGGTTTTACCTGCCTGCAGCTGCTGCAAGAGGTGCTGCAGCACTTTATGTTCATTATGCTGATGATAGGGAGTAAGTGGCTTGTTGATATTATAGTGCTTCAGCAGTACGGCGGAGGTACGTGTATCTTCTGCCAGGATCAGTTCCGATTCTTCCAGCACTTTTACAGCGCGGTAAGTAATGTCGGCGAGGTTGCCGATGGGAGAAGGAACGATGAAGAGCTTGGACATCGGCTGTTAGCTTTTAGCTGCCAGCGGTTAGCGGTCAGCTTTTGTGCGTAGCTAAGAACTAACGGCTAAAAGCTAACAGCTAACAGCCAATAGCTTATTGAATATTTATTTCGAAAAATTCCATTACCTGGTTGGCCAGTAACTTCTGACAGGCGTTTTCAGCCAGCTGCTGGGCCTCTTCTTTGGAAGCGGCATCTATTTGCAGGGTAATGTGTTTGCCGATCCTTACATCGTGTACCTGTCCGAGACCAAGGTTCTTCAAACCGCTCATCACCGCTTTACCCTGTGGGTCGAGCAATTCTTTCAGTGGCATCACATTAATGTGCGCAGTAAATGTCATTGTGCTAAAAATTTTGAGTGCAAACCTAACTAAAATAGTTGAGAGTTGTCAAGTGCTTAGTTCCCTGCAGGAGCGCTGATCTTTCCGGGGGGCGCTACCAGCGAGAGTACCACATAGCAAATGAATGCAAAAGGTACGGCGGCATAATGCAGTACCGGGATGGCCGCCAGCACCAACAATGCCAGCAGCAGTCGCGGCCAGTTCTCTGCAGGGCGCAGGCTTTTGAACTTGAGGCTGATCATTGGTATTTCTGCCACCATCAGGTAACAGAGTACCACAATTGCCACGTACAATACCCAGATGTTCAGCAGCCAGGGCCCCAGGTTAAAGGAATTGTACAACAGGATCAGTGGAAAAGAGGCTACCAGCAGGCCTACCGCAGGTGTAGGTACTCCTATGAAAAAGTCTGATTGCCGCGTATCAAGATTGAACTTGGCCAGGCGGTACGCCGCAAAACAGGGCACCAGCAAGGCCGGGGCCAGGTTGAAATAAGATACATCGAACACATCTGGTTGCTGCATATAGGCGCTGCGCAGGAGGCGGAACAGGATCATGCCCGGTACGACGCCAAAGCTAACCACGTCTGCCAGTGAATCCAGTTCCTTGCCCATGGGCGATTGTATGCCCAGCCAGCGGGCCACGAGGCCGTCAAAAAAATCGAGCACGCCCGCCAGCACTACCAGGCCGGAAGCCCAGTATACCGGCTCCGGATTGGTCACCGTATATTCAATACCGTTAAACTCCGCGATATACTGCGGCGCATGTAATATGAAAATAATGGCGAGAGCGCCACAAAAGAGGTTTCCCAATGTAAGGACGTTAGAAAGCTGCTTCATTTTACAGTCATCGGCCCGCAGTTAAAACATTATTGCGGTGATTTTTACACATAGATAATAAATTATTTGAAACTATTACGGACAACCCTGCTATTTCTTCATCAGACTTTCAATCTCATCTGCGGTAATAGGTATGTTCTTCATCAGGTCTACATTGCCATTGGCGGTAATCCAGATGTTATTTTCTATGCGTATGCCCATTTTCTCCTCTTCTATGTAAATGCCCGGCTCTACCGTTAGCACGGCGCCTTCGGGAATAGATTGCTGGAAAGAGGGGGCCAGGTCATGTACATCCACTCCCAGGTGATGGGAAATACCGTGGTACAGGTACTTGCGATAGGCCGGACTTTCGGGGTCCTGGTTCCTGATGTCTGACTCTGTCAGCAGTCCCAGCCGCACAAATGCCTTCCCGGCTTCCACGCCCACCATTTCATGGTATTTCGCAATGGTGATGCCGGGTTTGAGAATAGATTTTGCGTAGTTGTGGAGATGCAGACAGGCATCATACACCTCGCGCTGGCGGGGAGTAAAGCGTCCGTTCACCGGCACGGTACGGGTAAGATCTGCATTGTAACCGCCATAGGCAGCGCCAAAGTCCATCAGGATCAGCTCTCCGTCCTTACACTCCTGGTTGTTGGCTATATAATGGAGTATACGTGCACGGTCGCCGCTGGCGATAATAGAATTATAGGCTTCCCCGGTAGCCCTGTTGCGAAGGAATTCATGGAAGATCTCTGCGTGGATCTCATACTCCCACACGCCCGGACGGATAAAGCCCAGCAGCCGGCGGAAGGTTTTCTCCGTAATATCGATGGCCTGCTGCATCACCTTTATTTCTTCCGGCGTTTTCACCACGCGGGTGGCCTTCAAGATCGGGGCTGCACGCAGGTAATGATGGAGGGGATACCGTGCCTTCAGCTCTTCGGCATAGCGGTAATCCCGCACAGGTACCAGGCTGGCCTTACGGTTATTTTCATTCGTATTAAGATAAATGTTTTCCGCCTCGTGGATCCACTGCTGCAGCAGGGGGTCCAGGCTGTCCAGCCATACGATGGTGGAGATACCGGAGATAGCTTCGGCCTCCCCTTTGCGCAGGCGGTGACCGTCCCATTTCTCCTTCATTTCATTGGGGCGCACCAGCACCAGTACCTCGCGGTACTTGGGATCAGGATTATCCGGGTAGAGTATCAGCATGGTATCCTCCTGAACAATACCGGTCAGCCAGTAGAGATCCGAATTCTGTTTAAAGGTATAGAGTGCGTCGCCGTTGGAAGGCAGTTCGTCATTCGAATTAAAAATGGCTATAGACTGCGGTTGCATTTTGGCAGTAAAGCGCTGACGGTTTTTCACAAAGAGCTGCGGGTCCAAAGGCAAATACTTCATAATTGTTTAATGTTTAGCGGGTTCAAAGCTACTTTTAAATTCCAAAATCCAAATCCGAGATTCCAAATCCCAGATTCCAAAACCCAAATTCCAAAAAAATGCGGAGATATTAGTGGCTGTTGCCAGGAATTTGTATTGGGGGCAGGAATCTGGTGTGGGAGTTTAGATTTTGGAATTTGTTATCCTGTAATCGAATCCATTTGATAATTTTCAATATAAAGCCTGTAAACACTTCATAATAACTAAATTTAGCCAAAACAGGGGCCGTAAATTTGAAAATATCAAAAATTCCCTAGTTTTGCTATTACACCAAAACAATCTTGCTGTATGCAAATGAGCAGCGTAAGAAATCCTGCAGCTGAACTGCGGGAGTTAGGAATAGCAGATACAGCCAACATTTATCATCAGCTTTCTCCCAGCCAATTGGTTGCACAAACAATAGCCCGCCGGCAAGGCATATTGGCAGATAACGGAGCGTTGGCTGTTAATACCGGAGCGTTTACCGGCAGATCCCCCAAAGACAAATTCATTGTGAAGGACGGGCATACCGCCGCCACTGTTAACTGGAACGAATTTAACCAACCCATTACCCCGGAGTTCTTTGATATGCTGTACCGGAGGATCACCCATTATTTTTCCGGGAAGGATGTATGGATGAGGGACTGCTACGCTTGCGCAGATTCCGAATACCGTACCAATATCCGTGTGATCACAGAAACACCCTGGGCTAATCTGTTTGCCTACAACATGTTCCTTCGCCCCACCGAAGAGGAAGTAGAATACCAGGATAATGACTGGACCATCATCCAGGCTCCGGGATGCCTGGCCGATCCAGCCACAGATGGTACCCGCCAGCACAACTTCTCTGTAGTGAACTTTACAAAGAAGATGATCCTGATCGGCGGCTCTGCCTACACAGGCGAGATCAAGAAAGGTATCTTCACCATTCTTAATTATGAACTGCCTCATTATAAAGGGGTATTGAGCATGCACTGCTCCGCCAACCAGGGCAAAGACGGCGATACCGCAATCTTCTTTGGCCTGAGCGGCACCGGTAAAACCACCCTGAGCGCAGATCCTGATCGTAAGCTGATAGGAGATGACGAACACGGATGGTCTGCAACCAACGTTTTCAATTTTGAAGGCGGCTGTTATGCCAAATGCATTGGCCTGACGGAAGAACATGAGCCGCAGATCTTCCATGCCATCCGCCAGGGAGCGCTGCTGGAAAATATCGGGTTTTACCCAGGCACCACAACAGTGAATTATGCGGATAAGGACATCACAGAGAATACCCGCGTGTCTTATCCTCTATATTATATTGACAACGCACTGGAAACATCCATTGGCAGTATCCCCAAAAATATCTTCTTCCTCACCTGCGATGCTTACGGCGTATTGCCGCCAATATCCCGGCTTACGCCCGAGCAGGCCATGTATCAGTTCATTTCTGGTTACACCGCCCGCGTAGCAGGTACCGAAACGGGGATCACAGAGCCGAAGTCTACTTTCAGTGCCTGCTTCGGGGCGCCGTTCCTACCGCTGCACCCCGCTAAATATGCGCAGATGCTGGGAGAAAAAATGCAGCGCCACCAGGTAAATGTATGGCTGGTGAATACCGGCTGGACCGGCGGTCCTTACCTGGTTGGTGAGCGTATCAAACTACGGTACACCCGCGCGATGATCACAGCGGCTTTAAAGGGAGAACTGGACAAGCTGGCTTACAAGGAGCATAACATATTCGGGTTTGCCGTTCCGGAAATGTGCCCCGGCGTACCAGCAGATATGCTGGACCCGCGCACCACCTGGGCTGATCCCGTTGCGTACGACAGGCAGGCCAGCAACCTGGCGGCTCAGTTTGTACAGAACTTTGAAAAGTATGCCGCCCAGACACCGGCGCATATCCTGGCAGCAGCACCGAAGGTAGCCATATAGCCATCAGGTATTAAAGTGCTGAATAGCAGGCATTACCGTTATAATTGCTTTCAGTTCTGCAGATACCCGTTACAACATAGTTTCGATTGCTTTCAGATTTTTAGCAAAAAGGTTAAAAAAAATTTGTAGAAAATTTAACTATTTAAAAAATATGCCTATATTGTAGGCCTTGTGCTTTTATAATTTCCACTAAACCATCAACTGTAAGTTCACGTATAGCGTATTCCACCGCTTCGCAAAACAAGTTCCAGTAATTCATCGTAATGATTTGACACAGGAACTTGTTTTGCGGAACTTACGCCGAACCCATCCTCCCGCCCCTTTTCCTGCTCATCAGCGTTTCTCCGGTAAGTATTATAAGGTTTAATGATCATTGCTGCCATTTCTTTTACTTCGTCTTTCCTTTTCTTTCATTAAGATTCTTCAGCAGGCTGCTGTTTACCTTATTATTATTTAATCTTACCTTTGCGCATGCAAATTTTAGACGGTAAACTTGTATCAGAGGCGATTAAAGCCCAGCTGGCCACCAAAGTGACTGAATTAAAGCTCACCGGGAAAAAAATACCTCACCTGGCAGCCATCCTGGTTGGCAATAATCCGGCAAGTGAAACTTATGTTGCGTCCAAAGTAAAATCCTGTGCTGAAATAGGATATAACAGCACGTTATTACGCTTTGACGAACAGATCTCAGAGAAACACCTGCTGGACAATATTACCCTCCTGAATGAAAATGCCGATATTGACGGTATCCTCGTACAGCTGCCTCTTCCTAAACATATCAATGAAGAACTGGTGATCAATACCATTGATCCCAGTAAAGATGTGGATGGCTTCCATCCCATGAACGTAGGTAAAATGGTAAGCGGCCTACCTACCTTCATCCCGGCCACGCCCTACGGTATCATGCTCATGCTGGAGCACTATAATATTGCCACCAAAGGCAAACATGCCGTGGTGATAGGGCGCAGCCATATTGTAGGTACGCCCATGAGCATACTGCTGAGCAGGAACACCTATCCGGGTAACTGCACAGTCACCTTATGCCATTCGCAGACGGCCAACCTGAAGGAGATTTGCCTCCAGGCAGATATTATCATAGCCGCTATCGGCAAACCCAACTTTGTAACGGCCGATATGGTAAAAGATGGGGCCGTTGTGGTTGACGTAGGTATTAACCGTATTCCGGACGCCAGCAAGAAGAGCGGCTCCCGCCTGATAGGTGATGTGAAATTTGATGAGGTAGCGCCTAAATGCAGCTACATCACCCCGGTACCCGGCGGCGTTGGCCCCATGACCATCGCAGCCCTGCTGAAAAATACCTACCACGCTTCCCTGGGACAGAAAGTGCTGATGAATTAAGGCCACAGACATAAAAAAATAAGGACCTTTGAGAAAAGTTTGAAAGTTAAAGGGTTTAGAAGTTCGATGGTGTTCATGCGAGTAAGCCACCTTCAAACTATAAATATCAAGAATGACAACGGCAGATACACACATTACTGTTCAGGCAGACATGCTGCCCGTGATGGAACAGTTCTACACCATTCAGGGTGAGGGCTACCACCAGGGGAGAGCAGCATATTTCATACGCCTGGGCGGTTGTGATGTTGGCTGCCACTGGTGCGACGTAAAAGACAGCTGGGACGCTGCCCGGCATCCGCTGCAGCACGTAAACAGCCTGGCAGATGAAGCTGCCCGCTACCCCGGCCGCATCGCCGTTATTACCGGCGGAGAGCCCTTAATGCATAAGCTCGACGACTTATGCAAGGCACTGCATAAACGCGGTTTCCGCACCCATATGGAAACCTCCGGCTCTTCCCCGCTGAGCGGACAATGGGACTGGATCACCCTATCCCCCAAGAAATTCAAAGCTCCCCTGCCGGAGATCTGTGCAAAAGCACATGAACTGAAAGTGGTGATCTTCAACAAATCAGATTTTGCCTGGGCAGAAAAATATGCCGCCATGGCCAATAAGCACTGCAAACTCTACCTGCAGCCAGAATGGGAGAAAGCCGCTGAAATGACCCCGCTGATCATCGATTACATTAAAGATCACCCCCAGTGGGAACTTTCCCTGCAGATCCACAAGTATATCAACGTACCATAAGGGTAACGAACCAATGTGCTGATAAAGGAAAATATTAATGTATATCTTCGCGTTAATCCACTACCAGCACATTGCACATGAGATCTATATTCCTCAGCTATATCCTGTTAAGCTGCCTCTTCGTTCAGGCACAGACCGTAACGTACGAAACCGCCAAGAAAAAAGCACAGGCCAGCTTTGATAAGGCGATCCTGGCCGTCAGGGATTATGACGATGCTGCAGCCGTTGGCTATCTGCAGGAAGCCATCCGCATTGAGCCCAATTTTGCCGATGCTTACGGGCAACTGGGTATCACCTATGTGACGATGAAAAAATACAAAGAGGCCATCAACAGCTTTGAAAAACTGAAACAGCTGGACAGCAACGCCCTGCGCCCCGCACTGGTAGCCTACTCCCGCGCTTTAGCCGGAACCGGGCAATTCCAGGCGGCCCTGCAGCAGATCGAACAGTACATGATGGCTGGTAAAACCAACAACCCAAAAGCCGCCGGCTTAAAGACCAATTACGAATTTGCCGTGCAGGCAGCGGTACAGCAGGTGCCTTTTGAACCGCATAACCTGGGAGACCATATCAACTCAAAAGATCCGGAATATTTTCCCAGCCTTACCATCGACGATAAAACGCTGATCTTTACCCGCCGTGTGAATGGCAAGAATGAAGATTTCTTTATTTCACAACGTGACAGCCTCCAGTGGCAGGCCGCCACTGACATGGGTGAACCGGTGAACAGCGCGTTCAATGAAGGCGCACAGCAGATATCACAGGATGGTGAAATGCTGGTGTTCACGGGTTGCGAGTTCCCCGAGGGTAAAGGCAGCTGCGATATCTACTACTCCATCAAAACGAAAGATGGCTGGCAGGCGCCCCAGAATATAGGCGCTACCGTTAATACACGCGACTGGGAATCACAACCCTGCCTGTCTGCCGATAAACAAACGCTCTACTTTACCAGGGAAACACCAGACGCAGGCACCGATATCTTTATGAGCCGCCGCCTGCCCAACGGACAATGGGCGCCGGCAGAACGCCTGGGTCCCACTATCAATACCAGGGGCCGCGAAACCACTCCCTTTGTACATGCAGATAACCAGACCTTGTTCTTCGCTTCCAACGGCCATCCCGGCTACGGAGGTATGGACATCTTTTACAGCCGCCGCCAGGCAGATGGCAGCTGGGGCCCTGCCACCAACCTGGGTTATCCGATCAATACTATAGATGAAGACGCCAGCCTGATCGTAGCGGCAGATGGTAAAACCGCCTACTTTGCCTCAGACCGCTCAGACAGCCGCGGCGCACTTGATATCTATAGCTTTGAGCTGTACCCTGATGCCAGACCACTGCCCACGCGCTATGTGAGAGGTTATGTTTACGACGCCAAAACACAGCAGCGCCTCAGCGCCGACATGGAGCTTACCGACCTGGAAAGCGGCTTTACCGTAGCCCTGGTAAAAAGCAACGACAGCGGCCAGTACCTGGTGCCTTTACCACTCGGAAGATCTTATGCTTTCAACGTGAACAAACGCGGATACCTGTTCTATTCAGATAATTTTTCACTGCCACAGGAGCAAACCGCCACGCCTCCTGAAAAGAATATTCCGCTGCAGCCCATCGAAGCCAATGCCACGATCGTACTGCACAATATCTTCTTTGAAAGCAAACAATACACGCTTCAACCAGCGTCCCGGATTGAACTGGACAAACTGGTGAAACTACTGCAGGATAACGCCGGACTGGTTACTGAGATCAGCGGACATACAGATAATGTAGGCGCCGATAAAGACAACCTGCTGCTGTCTGAGAACAGGGCAAAAGCCGTAGTGAACTATCTCACACAAAAAGGCATCGCCGCTTCACGCCTGCGCGCCAAAGGTTACGGAGAAACAAAACCCGTAGCAGACAATAACACGGAAGAAGGAAGAGCACAAAACAGAAGAACTGAGTTTAAAGTAATCAGCCTTTGATCAATGTTTTGTGGGCTTTGAGGGAAATCTTAACTTAGTGAAAAGTAAAGAACGTCCATGTTTGAGCCTACAGCATTATTCTACCAGGTAGCCCTTACCTGCATCCCCCAGATCGGCGATGTTACCGCTAAAAAGCTGATCACTCATTTTGAAAGCGCCGGCGATATTTTCAAGGCCCGGCAGCGTGAACTGGAACGCCTGCCGGAAATAGGCGCTGTACGCGCCACCGCCATCAAACAGTTCCGCGATTTTAAGCGTGTAGAACAGGAGCTCCGCTTTATTGAGAAGTTTGACATCCAGCCGCTTTTCTATACAGACCCCGGGTATCCGCATCGGCTCCACCATTGTGCAGACAGCCCCTTACTGCTGTACTTTAAAGGCAATGCCAACCTGAATGCACCCAGGATCGTAAACATCATCGGTACCCGCAACCCCAGCAGGTATGGCAGGGAAATATGCCGGGAGATCGCTGCCGGGCTGGCGGCAGAGGGCATTACAGTGGTGAGCGGACTTGCCTATGGTATCGATATCGTTGCACACCAGGCAGCCCTTGAACACCAGATGTGCACGATAGGCGTACTGGCGCATGGACTTGACCGTATCTACCCAGCGGCACACCGGTCTACCGCCACCGCCATGCTGGAGAACGGCGGCCTGCTTACGGATTTCATGAGCATGACCCTGCCCGATAAACAGAATTTTCCCAAACGGAACAGGATCGTAGCCGGTATGTCTGATGCCACCATTGTAATAGAAAGCGGACTGAAAGGCGGCTCCCTGATCACCGCACAAATCGCCAACAGCTATAGCCGGGATGTGATGGCTGTTCCGGGGCGAACAACAGATCCTTTCTCCGGCGGCTGTAATGAACTCATTAAAACCAACCAGGCAGCGCTTATTACGAGCGCAGAAGATGTACTGTTACTCATGAACTGGCACACCGCTCTTAAACCTAAACCTGCCGTGCGTCAGCCCTCCCTCTTCCTGACGCTGAATGAAGATGAGCAGCAGGTGGTATCTCTTTTCAACGAATCCACTGAACAACATCTCGATGAACTTATGCACAAATGCCCGTGGCCGGGCAGCCGGCTTACCAATACACTGCTGCAGCTGGAAATGCACAATATGATTGAAAGCATGCCGGGGCAGCGATACCGGCTTACGGTGAACGCTTAATGCGGAAAGCAGAACGCGGAACGCTTAATGCGAAATGCATAATATGTTCAGCATTAGCCCTTTATCCTTCAGCTATTGACGTTCCGCGTTCTGCATTCCCCCCGCGTCCTTCAGCATTTTTTTCTAATTCAGTAAATAGCCGTACATTTGCGTGCAATTATTTTTAAACAGACAAATAATTGCACCATGCCTGCAGGGAAAAATAAACCGAAATTTGTAGATGACGGCCTTACATTTGACGATGTCCTCCTGGTCCCGGCCTATTCTGAAGTATTGCCTCGTGAAGTAAACATCTCCACCCAACTTACCAAACAACTTAAGCTAAACATCCCCATGGTATCTGCTGCCATGGATACGGTTACTGAAGCCAACCTGGCTATAGCGCTTGCAAGGGAAGGTGGTATTGGCATACTGCACAAGAATATGAGCATTGAGAAACAGGCAGAACAGGTACGTAGGGTAAAGCGTAGTGAGAACGGCCTGATACTGGACCCGGTAACGCTGGAAGCCAGCGCCACCATCGGGCAGGCATTACAGCTCATGAAAGAGAATGGTATTGGCGGTATTCCGATCGTAGATGAGAACAGGAAACTGGTAGGTATCCTTACCAACCGTGACCTTCGCTTTGAAAGGAACGCCAAACGCCTGGTAAGTGATGTGATGACCAAAGAGAACCTGGTAACCGCTCCTGAAGGCACTGACCTGAAAAAGGCGGAAAAAATATTACAGCAATACAAGATCGAAAAGCTGCCCGTAGTAAGCAAGCAAGGTAAACTGGTCGGTTTGATCACCTACCGCGACATCCTGCAGCTCACCAGCTATCCCAACGCCATTAAGGACGAATATGGCCGCCTCCTGGTAGGCGCCGCCCTCGGCATCACCAGCGATGTACTGGATCGTGCATCGGCATTGATACAGGTGGGTGTGGATGTTGTTTGTCTAGACAGCTCTCATGGTCATGCCATTGCAGTGCTGAACAGCCTGAAGAAACTGAAAAAAGCATTCCCCAAACTGCAGGTGATAGCAGGTAACGTAGCTACCGGAGACGGCGCCAAAGCCCTGGTAGACGCTGGTGCAGACGCTGTTAAAGTAGGCGTAGGCCCCGGTTCCATCTGTACCACCCGTGTAGTGACCGGTGCAGGTTTCCCGCAATTGTCTGCCATCATGAACGCCGCCGGAGCACTAAAGAAAACCGGCGTACCGGTGATCGCAGACGGTGGTATCCGCTATACCGGCGATATGGTGAAAGCCCTGGCAGCAGGCGCTTCCTGTATCATGGCAGGTTCCATCTTTGCAGGTGTGGAAGAAAGCCCCGGCGAAACCATCATTTACGAAGGCCGTAAATTCAAATCATACCGCGGTATGGGATCTGTGGAAGCCATGCTGGAAGGCAGCAAGGACCGCTATTTCCAGGACGAGGACGATATCAAGAAACTGGTGCCGGAAGGCATTGTAGGCCGCGTTCCCTACAAAGGCACCCTGTCTGAAGTGATCACCCAGTTTGTTGGCGGCCTGCGTGCAGGTATGGGCCTCACTGGTTCCAAAGACGTTAAAGCCCTGCAGGAGGCACAGTTCATCAAGATCACTCCGGCAACCGTGAAAGAGAACCACCCGCATGATGTGGTGATCACGAAAGAAGCGCCGAACTACAGCAGGTAGAGTATAGAGCCCATGATCAATGCTCCATGCCAGTAATGTAAGCGAGAAATGTTCAGACTAAATAAAATGTAAAGGAGCTGGGAAATTTCCCGGCTCTTTTCTATTTATTCCATTTATTCCATGCACGATCGACCCGTCGTCTGCTGACTTTCATCCATCGATTTTTCACGCCCTGTTAACATCAATACCTTATTTTTGAAAACTATTGCATGATATATGGCTCAACGTAGATTCCCATCTTTTCTTCCCTGGCTGCTGAGCATCGGCAGCGGCTTGCTGTTGTGGGCGGCCTGGCCCACCTCGCCGCTCACACTGCTGATCTTCTTCGCTTTTATACCATTGCTGTACCTTACAGACCTGGTACAAAACCGCTGGGGTTACTTTGGCTGTATCTACCTGGCCATGCTTATATGGAACGCAGGCACCACCTGGTGGGTTGGCAATACCACTGTTCCTGTGAGCGGCATACTGGCCAATATCACCAATGCGCTGATCATGACCGTTCCCTGGATGGGATTCAAGAGCAGCCGCAAACGCTTTGGTTACGCTCTCAGTTATTTCGCACTCATCGTATACTGGTTAACGTTTGAATACATACATCTCAACTGGGAACTGAGCTGGCCATGGCTCACGCTGGGCAACGCTTTTGCCATGCACCCGGGATGGATACAGTGGTATGAATACACGGGCGCCAGCGGAGGTACCCTGTGGATACTAGGCGTTAATATTGCCTTGTACAGCTGCTGGCAGAAAGGCCGCAATTATCCCGCTCCGCTGTCAGATGCCCTCTGGAAAGAAGGATGGAAACCAGCTGCCGCCATAGTGGTACCCCTGCTGCTAAGCGGCGTGGTGTTTTTTTCCAACACTAACATCCTGAACGTACCCAAAGGCCGCACACTGCCCATTGTGGTGGTACAACCCAATATTGACCCGTACGATAAATTTGCGGACGGCGCAGAAGGAAAGCAGCTGGAAAAATTTATCCGGCTCACAAAGGAACTGGCAGATAGCAATACTGCCTATATCGTATGGCCCGAAACCGCACTGTTCCCGCACGGCGCCTGGGAACATACGCTGAACGAACAGCCTGTGATCCAGGACATACGGGATCTGCTGAAGCAATACCCAAGGGCCAAACTCGTTACCGGCGCCACCACGCTGAAACATTACACCAGTAAGGATGAAGCCCCCTACTCTGCCAGGAAAATGGAAAACGGCGGCTATTTCGATGCGTTCAATACCGCCCTGCAGATCGATACTTCTGCTGCCATACAGATCTATCATAAGTCCCGCCTGGTGCCGGGCGTAGAACTGATCCCCTACTCCCGCTATCTCTCCTTTATGGAAAGCTGGGCCCTGGATATGGGCGGCATCAGCGGCAGCTATGGCCGCAGCCCGGGCGTGGAGATACTGGAAAACCCGGAAGAACAGCTGAAAGCATTTCCCACTATATGTTATGAGTCCATTTATGGCGAATTTGTTGCAAGACATGTAAGACTGGGCGCCAACCTACTGTTCATCATCACCAACGACGGCTGGTGGGGGCGTACGGAGGGGCACCGGCAGCACCTGCAGTATGCGAGGCTGCGGGCCATAGAAACCCGCCGCTGGATAGCGCGCAGCGCCAATACCGGGGTATCCTGCTTTGTTGACCCGATGGGGCAGATACGGCAGGCCCAGCCATACTGGGAGGAGGCCGTGATAAAGGCCAATGTAACACCAGCACACTCTTTTACGTTCTATGTGAAGTATGGTGACCTTCTTTCAAAGGCTGCAGTGATATTTTGTATATTGTTATTAGTTTACTCGACCGTTCTGCGGTTCACTAACAGGAAAGGATATGTGGAAGGAAATTAACCATCAGGATGCCATAGGCGCCTACCAGCTAACAGGAGAAGGCGCCCCCATTGTACTGATTCACGGTTTCCCGGAAAACAGTACTGTATGGGAACGGCAGCAAAAGCATTTGAAGGGGCAGTTTACCGTAATTACGCCCGACCTGCCCGGCAGCGGTAATTCGCCGCTCACCTACCCGCTTAGCATTGAGAGCATGGCAGATTTCGTACACACCATACTGTTAGCAGAAGGGATTGACAAAGCTGTGATAGCGGGCCACTCTATGGGAGGATACATTGCGCTGGCGTTTGCAGAGAAATATCCCGACCTGGTGCAGGGCCTGGGACTGATCCATTCCACCGCCGCAGCAGATACCGAAGAAAAGAAGGAAGCCAGGCGTAAGTCCATTAAACTCATGGAACAATATGGCAGTGAGGCTTTTGTACGCCAGGCAATGCCAGGCATGTTCAGCCCGGCTACCAAAAGAGAACAGCCCGCCCTGGTTGACGCACTGATACAGTTGGGCATGCAGTGCAAAGTGGAGGCGCTTATCGCCTACTATGAAGCAATGATAAAACGGCCGGAACGGAAAACAGTTTTGCAAAAGATCGCCGCACCGGTACTGTTCCAGATAGGAAAAGATGATACCGCTGTGCCTATGGAAAGTGTGTTACCGCAGGTAACCCTGCCCTCCCGCAGCAGCATCCATATTTTTGACAACACAGGGCACATGGGCATGTGGGAAGTGGCGGATGAGTGCTCGCTGGCATTGCAGCACTTTGCTGAATACTGCCAATTGTGACATTTGAAAGTTTGAAGGTGGCACCTAACAAGTGCTCTTTCAAACGCTCAAACCTTAAACTTCTAAACCCTTTTTGACGTTCGTGAAACATCTTTCTCTCCTGATAGTATGCCTTACCTGTGTGTGCATGGCACGGGCGTCTCATATTATTGGAGGTGAAATGTATTACGAGTACCTGGGTTCTCCTCAGAGTGGCGTAAGCCGTTACCAGATCACCCTAAAGCTGTTCCGCGTGTGCGAACATGGCGGCAACATCGCAGAAATGCCTCCCAGTGTGTATTTTGCGGTTTTCAGCAAAGACAATGGCGTGCGTACCGGTCTGCAGCTGGTGAACCGCAGCGGCCCGGTGCAAACCGTTACATCGGGCCAGGTGGATCCCTGTATCGTAAACCCGCCCACGATCTGTTTTGAAATAGGCCTGTACGAAGGAGTGATCGAAGTGAACGACAATAACCTGGGCTATACCGTGGCCTTCCAGAGCTGCTGCCGTGACAACTTCATAGAGAACGTTATAGACACCCATGTGCCCAATAACCCGAACCGTCCGGGTAACGGCGCTACTTACTATACAGAGCTACCCGGCAGAAACAACGGCATCATCGGCAGTTCCAGCCCTGTATTTGCCAATGACCTGGCGGTGGTAGTATGCGCAGGTAAGAAGTTCACGTACGATTTTTCTGCCGCAGATAAAGACGGGGACAGCCTCTCCTACTATTTCTGCGATGCATATGGCGGCGGACAAACTACCAACCAGAGCGGAATACCACCGGCAGCAGCGGGGCCTCCCTATTCTACTGTTCCTTATAAAAATCCATATAACGGTTCTTTCCCTTTAGGCAGCCAGGCCTCTATTGATCCGAAAACCGGGGTGATCTCCGGTATAGCACCACCAGCCGGTAAATACGTGATCACCGTTTGTGTAGGCGAGTATCGCAATGGCACACTGATAGGCACGCACCGTAAAGATTTCCATATTACCGTAACCACCTGTACCCGCCTGGTGACAGCCGCCATGCCCGAAAAGTACGCCGATTGTAACGGCTACACCATCAACTTCGTCAACAACAGTACACCCGGCAAAATCTACTACTGGGATTTTGGCGATGGAACCGACAGCACCACCACCAGCCTGGATACCATTAAACATACGTACCGTAACGACGGCGTTTATACTGTAAAGCTTTATGTAGACCGTAACAGCGCCTGCGGCGACAGCGCCACCGCTACCGTATATGTATTCCCGTTATTACGACCTGATTTTACCTTCAGCGGTTTGTGTACCACGCAGCCTACCCGTTTTCAGAACACGTCCAATACCAGCGGCCGTAATGACGCCATTAACTATTACCGTTGGGACTTTGGCGTTCCCGGCGCCGATAACGATACTTCGCTTGCACGAAACCCGGTGTTCCAGTACAGCACCCCGGGTCAATACAATGTGCAGCTGCTTATCCGCACCCAGCAGGGCTGCGAGCGCACCATCTATGACTCCATTACCATTTACGACAGGCCGCCGCTGACCACCACCAGCGATACGCCACTTTGCCATAAAGATGCCATGCAGCTCCGTGCAGAAAGTATTGTGAACGGCAGCTATGCCTGGACGCCCAGCAATTATTTCATCACCGGCGCCAATACCGCCACCCCCACCGTTAACCCTGATGTTGATACCGCCTACACCGTGACCTTTACGGATGTTACCGGTTGCGTAAACAGTAAACGTGTAGCCATTGATGTGAAAGACACTTTGCTGGTGTATGGTCCGGCAGACAGTACTGTTTGTACCGGTGACACCTTATCGCTCAAAGCGCAGGCAGATGGCGCTTATGCCTTTGCCTGGTATGATCTCAGCAATAACAGCATTATCAGCAACAGCAGTGAAGCGCAGGTAAAGCCTCCGGCGCCCGCTGCTTCCTATGCAGTGCAGGTTACACTGGGCTCCTGCAGCTCACGCGATGCGGTGAATTACCGCGTGGTGGATCCGCCAAATGCTTATGCCGGAGAAGATACCACCATCTGTTATGGAGACCGTGTAACACTCAGCGCCAGCGGCGGCAGCATTTACACCTGGACACCAGCTGAGGCAGTCAGCTCGCCCACGCGTGCTGTTACCACAGCCAGGCCGCTGACCAGCACAGATTTTATTGTAACGGTGAGGGATATACTGGGATGTCCCAAACCTGTAAACGATACCGTTCGCATCAATGTAACGCCACCCGTCCCGGCCTTTGCGGGTAATGATACCATCCTGATAAGGGATCAGCCATTCCAGCTGCACGCCACCGGCGGCGTGCACTATGTATGGTCGCCGGCAGATGGCCTGAACAATACAAATACAGATACGCCCTGGACCAATATCAACCGCGACTTTACCTATACGGTTACCGTATATACCGAAGAAGGTTGCTTTGCCAGTGATGATATACACCTGCGTTTTATCGTGGGGCCCGATATTTATATTCCTACCGGCTTCTCTCCCAACGGTGACGGGCTGAATGATATTTTCCGTCCGCTGCCCGTAGGCATTGTACAGATGGATTTCTTCCGCGTGTTTGACCGCTGGGGTAAAATGATGTATTCCAACACGGAATATATGAAAGGCTGGGATGGTACATTCAACGGGCAGCCGGCGCCCATAGGCACCTATGTATGGCTGGTGCAGGGCAAGGATATCCACGGCAACACCCTCCTGCGCAAAGGCACTGTTACACTTGTACGTTAGTGCATAATTTGATTTTCTGAAGTGCCGGAATTTTAGTAAATTCAGAGGGCATGTGCCAACTTTCATGAGCAAAGTCCTTCTCCTTACACTTGCCTGCTGTCTGATCCACGTTATAGCAGGTGCTTACCACATTATTGGGGGAGAGATCTTTTACGCTACCATCGGCTACAACAACAGCAGTGGCGCCTACCGCTACCTTATTACCCTGAAATTATACCGCGATGCAGACTTTACCTGCGGCGATCGCCAGGGATGTCTGGATCATTTCGAAAATCCCGTACCTATCAATATATACACCGCTTCCGGCACCCGGGCCCTGCCGCCCATACTGCTATATATACAGGAAATACAACCCATGAACGACACGCTGAAGAACCCATGCCTTTCACCACAGACACAGCACCTGGAAGTAGCCTTTTATCGTGACACCATAGAGCTGGAGCCCCGTTACGGCGGGTATTACGTGGCCTACCAGCGCTGCTGCCGCGGCGAAAAGCTGACCAATATCTACAGTTCCGAACAGGAAGGCAGCACGTTTTATACCGTTATACCCGGAACGGAAAGCCGGCCGAATAATAACAGCGCTTATTTTAATAAAGACGTGGCCATTGTGATCTGCGCCGACTTTGCATTCCGTTATGACTATGCTGCTTTTGATCCCGATGGCGACAGCCTGACCTACAGCCTGTGCAGCGCCTTAACCGGCGGCACTGCGCGGAATGAAAGTAATGCCACTACCCCACCGCCTTATGACGATTTTGTAAGCTACATACCACCTTACTCCGGAGAAAATCCTATGGGGGGCAGTCCCGTCATCGCTATAGATAAGCGGGGACTGTTAACCGGCACCCCTACGCGGCCGGGAAAATTTGTGGTATCGGTATGCGTAAATGAATTTGACCGCAGGACCAAACAGTTCATCGGCTCGCACCATAAAGACATTCTGCTGACGGTATACTCATGTAAGGCAGATGTAAGAGCCAACGTGCCGGATGTGATCAATAACTGCGTAGATTCTGTTGATCTGCGCGTACCTATTCCCAATTTCAGCAACGCCGGCTTTACATCTACCTACTACTGGACCTTCAGCGACGGCACGGATACCATTACCCGCGAGAAGACCGTCTTTTTCCACGAGTTTCCTGATACCGGGCAATATACCGTGAAGCTGGTCCTGAACAGGGGGCTGCCCTGTGTAGACAGCAGTACAGGCATCATTAACAACTATCCCGGCCTGCGTGCCGGCTTTACCGTTAGCGGCCTATGCCGCGAGCAGCCCGTGCAGCTGCGGGATACCTCCACCTATGTGTACGGAGAGATCACCAACCGCTACTGGGACCTGGGCATGCCCGGCATTACCGCAGGCACACCCGAGGTAAACATACGTTACCCGCTGGGCGGAATCTATACCATTACGCTTACAGTGGATACTGATAAGGGCTGCAGCAAGCAGGCTACCCATAACCTGCGCTTATTCGAGGTCAATCCCTTTGCAGGCAACGACACCATCCTGGCCAGAGGACAGCCGCTTCCCCTGCACGCCCGGGGCGGCGATTTCTATGAATGGCAGCCGGCCATTGGCCTGAGCAACAACAGCATCCCCGATCCCATTGTGAACTGGAATGAGGATATACAGTACATACTGAAAGTATCCATTGCAGAGGGCTGCCTTGCCTATGACACCATCAACATCAAATATTACCTGGGCCCGGATATTTATGTGCCCAACGCCTTCTCTCCCAATGGCGACGGGATGAATGACCGCTTCCGCTTCATTCCCGTGGGCATCGTTTCCTATGAATTCTTCCGTATCTACAACCGATGGGGACAGGAGATCTACTCCTCCGTAGACTTCCGCAACGGATGGGACGGCACCATCAAAGGCAGACCCGCTCCCGTGGACACCTATACCTGGATACTGCGGGGCAAAGATTTACAAGGGCAGGTGGTTTTACGGAAAGGAACGGTAACTTTGGTGAGGTAAAAAAAAACAAACAGAATGGCTATCATACTTATTACCGGCGCTACTGCCGGCTTTGGAAAGGCCTGCGCTGAAAAGTTTGCCGCCGGCGGATATGACCTGATCATTACCGGCCGCAGGCAGGAACGTTTAACCAGTTTAAAGACCACACTGGAACAGCAGCACGGGGTAAAAGTGCTGCCCCTTACTTTTGATGTAAGAGACGAGCAGGCCGTGTATGCCGCCCTGGATAAGATACCTGAGGAATGGAAACAGGTAAGTGTGCTTATAAATAATGCCGGACTGGCCGCAGGCCTCAGTACCATTGATCAGGGCAACCCGGAAGACTGGAACGAGATGATAGACACCAACGTAAAAGGCCTGTTATATGTGTCAAGGGCAGTGATCCCATGGCTGAAAGCCCGTAAACAGGGCCACATTATCAATATCGGCTCCATTGCCGGCAACCAGGTATACGCCAAAGGCAATGTTTACTGCGCCAGCAAGGCGGCGGTGGCGGCATTATCCCAGGCCATGCGGGTGGATCTGCTGCCCTACCGGATCAAGGTGACCAATATCCGCCCCGGCGCCGCAGAAACAGAATTCTCACTGGTACGCTTTAAGGGAGACGAAGACAAGGCAAAGAACGTTTATACCGGGCTCACCCCCTTAAGCGCTGAAGATGTGGCAGATGTGATCTATTATTGCGCAACCCTGCCCCCTCATGTATGCATCAATGACCTGGAAATAACACCCCTTCAGCAGGCCAGCGCTTATTACTACGATAGAAATTAACATTAACATGTGATTTTATAGGTTAAATATTTTGAATATATTTGAACTAATCATTATATTTGATCAGCGTTAATAAATTGTCAGTTTTACAACCAATGCAATGCTAACTATCCTATAATCTATAACCATATCCCTATGCTAACATTTGTAATAGTATTCATGTTGCGCCTGTACTATCCCAGGTGGAAGCAGGAGTGGCGCTTTTACTCAGAAAGGTCCCGCAGAAATAATTACGGCCGCTGGGCTAAAGGTTACTCTCTTGGCTACAGTTGATGTATGTGATGTAGAAGAAAGAATTTGAAACGGTTCCGGTAACTTCCGGAACCGTTTTAGTTTCCGGTTAAGGTTTCGGTTTGTAAACTTTAGGTATTAATTTTGCAGGCCTAAACAGCTAATACTAAGATATGTCTTCAAAAGCAGCGCCTGATGTTGTGTTAATTGGGGCAGGGATAATGAGCGCGACCCTTGGCATGTTGCTCAAGAAATTGCAACCGGAAACCACCATCGAGATTTACGAAAGGCTGGACGTTATTGCAGGAGAGAGCTCTGACGCCTGGAATAATGCGGGTACCGGCCACTCCGCTTTTTGCGAGCTCAACTATACTCCTGAGCGCCCGGATGGCAGCATTGATATCTCCAAAGCCATCAAAATTGCTGAATCTTTTGAAGTGTCCAAAGAATTCTGGGCTTACCTGGTACAACAGGGCTTTGTTAAAAAGCCAGAAAGCTTTATACGCCAGGTGCCCCATATCAGCTTTGTCTGGGACGCTGCTAATGTGGAATATCTGAAAAAACGCCAGCAGGCGTTGAGAAATAACCCGCTGTTTGCAGACATGCAGTATTCAGAAGATCCTGCACAGCTGGCACAGTGGATGCCCCTGGTGATGGAAGGCAGGGATCCCTCCCAGAAAGTGGCCGCTACCCTGATGGAAGGTGGTACCGATGTTAATTTCGGCGCCCTTACCCGCAGCCTCTGCGAATACCTGCGCAAACAGGATGGGGTAAGCATTTACACCGCCCATGAGGTGAAAGACATAGAAAAAGGCGACGACGGCCGCTGGCAGATCACTGTGAGGAACGCTACCACCAACCGCAAACGCACCGTACATACCAGGTTCGTGTTTGTTGGCGCAGGCGGCGGTTCACTGCCCCTCCTCGAAAAGTCAGGCATCCCCGAAGGAAAAGGCTTTGGCGGTTTCCCGGTGAGCGGTCAGTGGCTGATCTGTAATAACCCCGACGTGATAGAGGAACATGCGGCCAAAGTATATGGCAAAGCCTCTGTAGGTGCGCCGCCCATGTCTGTACCTCACCTGGATACCCGGGTTATTGACGGCAAAAAGGCCCTGCTGTTTGGCCCTTATGCCGGTTTCTCCACTAAATTCCTGAAGTACGGATCCTTCATGGACCTTCCAAAGTCCATCAAATATTACAACATACGCCCCATGCTGGCAGCAGGGATAGACAATATCCCCCTCACCAGGTACCTCATTGAGCAGGTAAGGCAATCGCCGGAAGACCGCCTGGAGGCGCTCAGGGCATTTGTTCCCAACGCCAGAATGGAAGACTGGGACCTGGAAACCGCTGGTCAGCGTGTACAGGTGATCAAAAAAGATCCCGAGCACGGCGGTGTGCTGGAGTTCGGTACCGAAGTGGTTAGCGCCGCCGATGGTTCTATTGCCGCCCTGCTGGGCGCCTCTCCCGGGGCCTCTACCGCCGTATCCATCATGCTGGACCTGCTGAACCGCTGTTTTAACCAGCAGATGGCCACCCCGGAATGGCAGGCCAAACTGAGAGAGATGATCCCCTCCTACGGTAAAAAACTTTCTGACAACCCCGGGCTTTGCAACGAGATCAGGAACTGGTCAAACAGCACACTTAACCTGGAGATAAAGGAAGAGACTTCGGTTCGCATCTGAAGAAACAAATTATAGTTATTGTTATAAAAAGCGGGTGTATCTGATGGATACACCCGCTTGCTTTTTATTCCCCTGCAAAGCTATTTTAGGACTAGACACTCCCCCGGTCTACCTGGCAATAAAGCATCGGCTATGACCTGTAGCGCTTTTTTAGGACTTATGGACTCGGATGTATAACCAGTATCAGGACTATTTTATTCACCTGTATAGCTATTTTAGGACTAGACAGATTGCGGGTTGTATGCATGATGTCCGGTACATGTCCGGTATATGTCCCGTAGTTGAGCGGTAGATGTCCGGTATCTTTATAGGTACCAGACATCTACCGCTCAACTACCTGTGGTATACAGTTAGCAGACCTATCATCATGATATCCTAATGTTACCTGGCATAAAAAAAGACCGTCCGCCAGGCAGGCGGACGGTCTTTTCTATAAAGGAAACGATCTATTGTGCTAACATAAACCGCAGGGTAAGGCCACCCCTGGTATTGATAACCGGGTAGGCCGTGGAAATCACCGGTATGGTTTGCCTGCGGTCATAGAAGAAGCGCAGGTTCAGCCTGTTATTCACTACATAATCTATTGATGGCGCAATACCGATCACCTTCTGGCCGCTGGTAGGTATCACCAGGTCAGCATCCAGCCGGTTATTGACCGTTTTATCGTCGCGGTAACTCAGATCCAGGCGGAAGTTGAGGTCATTTTCCAGCTTCTTGCCGCCATTCTTGCCCACCCGGAAAGGCAGCGGGAAGCCGCGCATACGGTAGCCGCCACCCAGGATGATCTCGGTAGAGCGGATCTCCGTCAGCTGGTAATCTATCAGGCTGAGGCTGAGTGAACGGCTTTTCCTGAATTCAATACGGCAGTTCAGGCTGTTGGTAAAGGTCATATCAAACCCGATCAGCGGCGCAAACTGTTCCGTAATGGTTAGGTTGGGCACCAGGAAGTACGGGATATAGTTACCGGAAACCGTATCGATGAATCCCGGAACTCCAAGTAAGCGCGGATCCTGGTACAGCAGTGCTGTATTATAGGAGTTCATGCTGAGGTTACCAGTGTAGGCATGTGTCACTACAAAGTTCGTAAAGATGTTGCGGAACGGCTCCAGCTTGGTAAGACCGTTATAGGTAAGCCGCCAGTTGGGCTTGGGTATAAAATTGCTGAACGGGTTGCTGCGTACATTGGAATTGCTTTGCTTCAGCAGCCCTATTTTATCAGGATCCTTACCGGTGTAGGCGGCCAGGAAAGCGGGTATCAGCACATCCTGCGCATAACGGCTGTAACCGTAGTAATAATTCGGGTCTTTGCTGTTATTAACAGGTACCGGGTTGTTGGGATCATGGTTATATCCATTCTGTTCATACAACCTTTTAGAGATGGCCAGCCGGTAGTTCTCAAAATTCTTAAAGGTGGTAGACATACCGGTTTCTGAATCGATGCTGCCGAACAGGGTTTTCACAGCTATATAAGTGATCTCGAAGCCACCCGCATCATAGGGACTGAGGTGCTGGTAGTCATAGCCGCCGCCTATTGAATCAAAGGCGTTCTTAAACAGCTCTGTGTGCGTTTTGGTAAATGACTTGGTAATGTTCAGGTCAATACGCAGATCGGGAAAGGGTTCCAGCTGGGCCTGCGCATCCAGGCGCTGTGTGAACTGCTGCTGGTACTGGATGTTGAACAGGGTATCCGGTGTGATGAGGCCCCGTTTGGCAAAATCGTCCAGCCAGGCCTTATTGGGCTGTTTGCCTAATACAAAGCCAATGCCGGGGGCCATGGTAGCCCAGTTCATACCCAGTATCTTGGTACTGTCTATATACCCCGGCAAACGGGTGCCGGCATTTTCAGAATAGTTGATGGCGATACGCTTTATTGACAGCAGCGGTTTCAGGGCAGCTTTTACAAAAGGCGACAATTCATCATCACTATCATCTTTCTTCTGCTGCTGGTTATTCTGCTGCTGATTGCCCTGCATGTTCTGTCCCTGCATATTGCGGTTATTGTTATTACCGCCCTGCGGGCCGTTGCTATTGATCCTTCGCAGGAATTTGGAACGGTTGTACAGTTCGGAGAACTTAAATTCTGCCGTTACTGTTTTGTTCTGCATATTCTCAATAGCGTTACCCAGTTCCAGCGCCAGGCGGGAAGCGCCTGTCCACCGGTATTCCGTGCTATACCCCAGCGCAACGTTGGTCCAGCTCAGCAGGGGGAACTTGGTGGTGGGCAATGCATAGGTCACGTTCAGTGAATGGAAGTAGTTGGTAGTTCTGCCAAACTTAAACAGGTTTTTCCGCACCGTATCCCGCTTCTCTTTCGTATCAAGGCGGCCATAAGGTTCATCAATACGCGCATTGTTTACGGCGTTGAAGTCTATGGTAAGGCTGCGGGTAAGATCCCATTTCAGGCCATAGTAACGGTCAAAGGTAAAGTACTTGTTATACGTTTCAGGCAGTTTATAGGTACCGTCTCCCCCCACGTTGCGGATCCGGGTGGCGCCAAACTGGCGGGTGATGTCTGCCCGGAAACTGATGATGGAAGGTACATAGTTCACGTTAAAGTCGCGGATCAGGTCCAGCCATTTGGACTTGCTCTTGAACATCTTCTTGAATGGCATGAGGAACTTGCTCTGCCCCGCGAAATTGTAACCCAGGCCTCCACGGTGTTTGGTGAGCACGTCATTTTCTATCAGGGGGTTATGGGCATTGATCTGGGAGAACGAGTAACTCAGATCAAAGTTCTCGATACTCCACAGTTTCAGCTTATCCCCGCCCTGGTTCAGTTTGCGGACATTGGTAAAGTTGAGGCTCTTGATAGAGGTAAAGTCCTGCGCGTCCCGTTTGATGGAATCCCGCTCGGCTGCATTGCGGGCCATGCGCAATTTATCTTTCAGCTTAATATCCAGGTCATATGGATCATATTCCGGGTTGCTCACAGATTGCGAGTAACCCGCATACACGGGGATGGAAATGCTGGCCTTTTTGGGCAGCAGTTTACCCAGGTCAAGGTTGGCCGCAATGTCATACTGTGTGTAGTTGTCGCGGAAACGCTCATTTACCCGCTGGTCTATATTACCAAAACCGGCGGTGTGCATATTACCGGAAACGCTCACGGTGCCAAGATCTGCCAGCTGCACATCCATACGGCCCATGGCGGCATAACCGCCTTTTTCGTCAAAGTCGGTCAGGCGCAGCTCATTAAACCATATTTCCGCACATTTGGGCATACCATCATCTTTCGGGTTGTATACACCAATCATTACACTTCTCACATCGCCCAGGTTGGGGTTACCCACCACGGTCATATAGTTGCTGCCGTCCATTTCAGTATAGGGGGTGATGGGCGAACAGTTGTCGCAGAGGTTACGGCGCTGTTTCATCTGGCTCAGCTTTGCCAGCTCCAGGTCAAGATTGTTGGAGTCAGGCCAGATGGCGGAAGCGTCTGTTGAAGCAGACCAGGGTGTTACCCTCAGCGGTATCTGGTATTCGTAGTAGTTGCTTACAAAGTCGCTACCCAGGCGGATGATGGCACGTACATCGCCATCCTTCAGCGCTGATGCATTCTCTGTTGCTTCTGCGTGGATGTACATCTGGATACGCTTGTACTGGCGGATATCCAGGCCCAGGTTCTTGGAGATACCACGGTTGTCATCATCCTTCAGGTTACATACCTGCAGGGAAAGCGATTGTTCGTTGAGCTGCAGGGTGGTATTATTGGTGCTGATGGTATTCTGGCGTACTACTCCGGGGGGCATTACATAAGGGATGGGCCTCCTGGAGGAGTTCTCTTCGATATTAACAGCGGTGGTATTGAATACGGTAGACTGATCGATAGGAACAGGATCGCCGGGTTGCAGTTTATACTGGTAACGGCGCCACTGATTACGCACCAGGTCCAGCTTGGCAAAGCGTACAACGGTAGAATCCTGGAAGCCGGTAAGGAACATACGCATAAAGCGGATGGACTTGAAGTCTGGAATATTACCCACCCGGCGCTCATACTGGCTGACCGGCACTTTGAACTGGTACCATACCTCCTGCGTTTTCTGCCCGTTGGGCAGGTCTACATTGGCCGTGATCTTGTCTACCACATAGTTTTCGCCCACATTCATGTTGGGTTTCAGCTCAACGCGGTACTGGAAGTATTCTTCCGTTTCGTTCATAGTGTTATCCCTGTTCAGGTCTTCTGATTCGGGTATGTTGGTAGCGGCAGAAGAATACTGGGAGCTGCCGGTGGAAACCGGGGAGTTGCCTTCAGGGTTGCTGATCCTTTTATAACGCTGCAGGATGTCGAGCTTGTCCCTGTCGTAGTCATCACCGCGGTAGTGGTGGTAATCATCATTAGCCGGGTCGCGCAGGGCGTCCTGGTAGATCTGTGAGTTAGGACCAAAGCTGGCAAGGAGCTGGTTGAGGTAGTTCCTGTAAAAATTCCTTTCGTCGTCATCCCCGTTATTAGATCGTACGCCATCATACCCTACGTCCTGGTAGCCCCGGATGTTGGGATCATTATCAAATGCCTGGGTAAGCTGCTGCTGGTATTTGGGAATGCGGCCCCAGTGGGAAGAATCCAGCTGGTTGGCGTTCTGGTTCGGATCAGGCAGACCGTTCTCGAAAAACTTGCGTGAGTCTTTCAGCACGTCTTCAGAAACGTTACCCAGGTTGAAGTACAGCTGGCCGCCGGTGCTGTTGGGCTGCCGGATGAATGGATCCTGTATCCAGAACTCAATGAACTCCACGTTGGCCGTTTCGAAGTCGCTGTTATCAATGGCGCGCATGATACCGGCCCACTTACCCTGCGGGTTCCTTAAACGCCCGTCCGGTAAAATGTCGGCAGGGGTATGAGAAAAGTTATAAGGCCCTCTTTCCGTTGGATAGTAAGCCAGGTCAAGGGTACTGAGCTGGCTCTGGCCAAAGTCTGTAGAGCGGTTCGGGAATACTTCCTTCTGGTATACCAGGCGTACCCGTGGGTCAGACTGCATTTCCTTTGTAATATTAGAAGGCAGCCCCGGTGAATTGGGGATCTGCAGGGTAGGCTCGATAATATACCAGGCCAGTTTTGCCCTGTTCTTGCCATAGTCCAGCGAGTCGCTGAGAACGGCTTCCGGGAAAAGAATATTGCCGTTGGCGTCTGTAGCGCCGGCGGGGGTAGACGCCAGTACCCAGCTGGTAGCCGGGAACTTAAGGTCATAACCGCTTTGTGAGCCTTCAAAATCGTCTATGAACACCTGGCCGCTGCTGCTGCCTGCGGCGTTTACCAGCTTGCTGTGACCCGGAAAGAGGCGCGCCACCTCGCCGGTGAACAGGATGTTGGAAGGGGTGGTAGTGCTATAGTTGGGCAGCTTATCCAGCATGCGGGTGAGGCCTTTCCATTCAGAGTTATAGTTCACATCCAGGCCCACCACGGTATTATTAATGGGATCGTCCCCGTAGTTCACTTTCTGGTAATAGGGCCTTTCGCTCATTTTTACCATGGTACCGCCCAGGCTCAGTTTATCGTTCACGTAATAATCCAGGCGGGTGCCCAGGTAGTTACGGACCTGCTGACCGAACAGCGCGTTGTTCTCAAACTGCACATTGATAGGCACACCTGAGTTCAGCACCCCACCGTTGATGATCTTGATACGGCCCAGGTTATAATCTATCACATAGTCCACATTCTCACGCAGCTGCTGACCGCCGGCGGTAACCGTTACAGAGCCGGGCGGGATGTTGTAGCCGCCAAGGGAGATCTCCGAGGAGTTGGCAGATTTATAAGAGCCCTTCAGCACATAGCGGTTCAATTGCGGGAACTGCTGGGCCACCACTTTAATAGAGTCGTACAGTACGTTGTAGAGGTATTGCTTTTCAAGGGCGGCATCGCCGCCAAAGGCTTTTCTCAGGCCATCGGCAAAGGGTTCCAGTTGAGGAAACATTACGCGGCCGTTCATGGAGTTGATAGTATATCCTTCTACATAGTCAAACACCCCATCGGGCTGGGGGTCGTTCTGGTTGTTAAGGCGGTCCAGGTTAAGGATCGTGATGATGGGTGCTCCCTGGAACTCGCCCCTGGCATCGGGGATATAGCGTTTATCACTGGGTGCGCGGTCTTCTGTGCCCGGGTCTTTATAGTAAACATCCAGCTTAAAGTCCTGGCGGTTCAGCTGGAAGGCATTGGTAGAGTAAACGTTCTTCATCATCAGGTCCCATATGGGCAACGTGGGACGGGCGGAAGTCGCTTTCAGCAATTTCAGGAAGAGGATCTGCTGGTTGGCGCTGTTGTTCTGGTCTGGCGGCACATCCTGTGAGAACTCGCCCACCTGGAAGATGCGGCCGTTATAGGAATACTGGTAGGCAACTGCCAGTACTTCGTCTGGCTGCAGCTGCTGGTTCAGTGAGATATAACCCAGCTGCCGGTTAACGGTATACTCCGTAGAGTCCAGCTTGCGGGCAAATGTTTTTTCAAATTCCTGTACCGGCTGCAGGCCTAAAGCCAGCAGGCGGCTTACCACGGTACCGGTATAGCGGGCGGCCGGGTCGCCGGCCAGCTGGCTGTAAAGGTTGTTGGTACCACGGTCTGGCTGCCTTACGCTGGTCATCACCTGGATGTTGGGGTTATAGGGCCGGTATTCGCCCAGGTCCATCAAACCCACTACATCGCGGGTATTGGTGGTAGCCCCGGTTTTATTGGTGACCCATACCTCTATACGATTGATATAAGACAGTGACCGTATAATAGGCAGGTTAGACATGGCATAATTGAAGGTATCGCGGAAAAACTGCGCCAGCAGGAAGTGCCGGTTGTCTTCATATTCATCTGCCCGGATGGTAAAATCCTGTACCTGGGTGCCTCCTTTCAGCATCAGGTTCTGCTTCTGGGAGCGCTGGTTGGACAATACGCTGGTAACGGTAAGGCGGCCAAACTGCAGCTGGGTTTTGATACCAAACAGAGATTGCACCCCGGAAATGAGGGAGCTGCGGAGGGGGAAGCTTACGTTACCGGCTTCGATCTTTTTGATGATCTCATCGTCATAACCTGTGTATTCCAGTTTGATCTGGTTTTCAAAATCGAAGGTAGACTGGGTATTATAGTTGGTAATAAGTTTCAGCTTGTCACCGATCTTCCCGGTAACATTCATGTTGATGTTCATGTCGAAATCGAACCCGCCGTTCTTACGCGCCTGTTCAACGAGCACAGGGTTCTTAATATTCTGGCCCTGGTAGCCGAAGGTGAGGTCCAGGCTACCCTGGGGGCGGATGTCTACCTTGCTGCCCCCAAATACCCGGTCAAAAACGCTGCTTCCGTTGTAGAGGGCGGGGCCGGAGCCCATCTGGTTCAGGCTACCGAGCGTGGAAGCCCTTTTCTGCCAGTAACGCTGTTCACTCTGGGCCGACTGGAGCTTATAGAACTCGTCAAAGCTCATGTAGGTGGGGGCACGATAGTACTGGTCGCCGATCTTCTCGGTGACGGTGTATTGTTTGGTTACCGGATCGTAGTCTACAGTTCTTTTAATGTTAGCGGGATCCTTCAGATCGATTGCGTTCCGGACGGGGTCTGTGATGCCATTTCCATACCTGTCCTTTATCGGATATTTCAGGGTATCGGTCTTGCTGCTCGAATCCTTGCCGGTTGTATCAATTTTCCAATTTTCGTACTGATAATGAGTTCCCGAACGTTCCCTTGCGGCAGTGTCAACAATAAAAAAAGATACGACGCCTATTACTGCAAAAGCACCATAATATGTCTTTCTTGCCAAGCGAAATAGGTTTTTATAGAGGTCAGGGTAATAAATTTATAGACCTTTCAGGGCCTTTTTTATCAGCCCTTCCAAGTCCTGCAATAGTGGTTCTGTTTTCAGTACCTTCTGAATAGCCTGTTCTGCCACGTTACGGGCTATACCCAAGGTTACCAATGCATTTAACGCATCTTCCGACAATGTATTGTTTGCTGCCACAGATAATTGTGGGGTTGCATCCTTGTGTTTTCTTATCTTGTCTTTCAGCTCCAGGATAATACGTTTGGCCGTTTTACCGCCAATCCCCTTGATACTTTCCAGCATTTTTTCATTTTCCATGGCAATGGCGCGCTGAATGTCTTCCGGCTGCAGGGAAGACAGCATCATACGGGCAGTGCTGGCGCCAATGCCAGACACCCCGATCAGGAGCAGGAACATACTCCGTTCTGCCTCGTCAGCAAAACCAAACAGGGTGTGGGCGTCTTCTTTAATATGCAGATAGGTGAGCAGTTTGCAGTTCTCCAAACCCTGGATACGGGAATAGGTATTTAAACTGATCTGTACCTCATATCCTACTCCCTGAACTTCCACATGCACCATGGCAGGCGTTTTGTGGGTTAATTTGCCATTAAGGTAAGCGATCATATAGATTAATAAGTAAACAAACTTACTAAAAAAGTCGTTAGAGATAAATTCATTGCAAAAGGAGAAGAATTATGGCTGACAACTTAAGACTTTTGAAATTCTTTTAATATCGTATTTTTACGCCTTGTTATAAAACAATTAATACCTAATATGAGCAAAATAACGGCTGCTATTACAGCAGTGAGTGGTTATGTTCCTGACTATGTTCTTACCAATAAGGAGTTAGAAACGATCGTAGATACAACTGATGAGTGGATCACCACACGCACAGGTATCAAAGAAAGAAGAATACTAAAGGGAGAAAACATGGGGACTTCCGAGATATGCGCACCGGTAGCCCTGGATATATGCAAAAAAAGGGGGATCAGCCCGGAAGAGATAGACCTGCTGATAGTGGCCACTGTTACACCAGACATGGTTTTCCCCGCTACAGCCAATGTAGTGACAGATAAGATAGGCGCCAAGAACGCATGGGGATTTGACGTCAGCGCTGCCTGTTCTGGTTTCCTGTACGCCCTGGATACCGGCGCCCGTTTCATTGAAAGCGGACGTTATAAGAAAGTAATGGTGATCGGGGCCGATAAAATGAGCTCCATCATTGACTATACTGACCGTACCACCTGCATCATCTTTGGCGATGGCGGCGGCGGCGTGCTGCTGGAGCCCAGTGAAGAAGGCTTTGGTCTTTTGGACAGTGTACTGCGTAGCGACGGCCATGGCCGCGAATACCTGTTCATGAAAGCAGGTGGTTCTGCCCGCCCGGCCACTATAGAAACAGTGACCAACCGCGAGCATTTTGTATACCAGGAAGGCAAGATGGTGTTCAAATACGCAGTGGCCAACATGGCGGAAGCTGCCCACCAGATCATGCAACGCAACCAGCTGACCTCTGAGAGTGTAGCGTGGCTGGTACCTCACCAGGCCAACAAGCGTATCATTGATGCCACCGCACAGCGGATGGGGCTGCCGGAAGAAAAAGTGATGATGAACATACAGCGCTATGGCAATACTACCGCGGGCACTATTCCCTTATGCCTGTGGGATTATGAAAAGCAACTGAAAAAAGGCGATAACCTGGTACTGGCTGCTTTTGGCGGCGGATTTACCTGGGGCGCCAGCTATATTAAGTGGGCGTATGATCCGGAATAGCTGTTAGCTATTAGCTGCTGGCTACCAGTGATTGAGGCGGTTTGATGCAATGATCATTATTAGCTGGCAGCTGTTCAATGAAAAGACGGCAATACGTATTCAAATTTCAGTCCTTCCCCGTCGGGGATAGCGCTGATATGGCCGCTCATTTTATCCATAAAGTCCTTACAGATGATCAGGGTAAGCTCGGCATCGCCGGGTTTATAATCTCTCCCCCTGTAAACAAACAGTGGCAACAGCAAGGTAGTGCTGATGGTGCTTTCTGCCTTTACCCAAACCTTTACCGCTTCATCTTCCTCCAGCGCACCAACACTTAGCTGTTTTCCGGGCATTGAAAACTGCACGGCGCTGTTAAGCAGGCTGCGGTGAACAAACTGCAGCATTTCCCGCTCTGCGGCTACCTGTATGGTGCCGGGTATATCTGTCTTTATTGTTACATTTTTCCCTGCTGCATCTGTCTGCACGCTTAACAATGCTTCCTGCACCATATTCCTGATATTGCAGGGGGCCGGGGCATAGATAAATCCTGACAACTGGGACTTGATCCAGCGGAGGATACTCTCAAAAATATCCAGGGTTTTACCGGAGGCAGCCTGCACCTGGTCAATGGTGCGCATCATCTCTTCGCGGTCCAGTGAATGTGTTTGCAGCATGACCGCCATCCGTATAATATCATCCAGCGGTTTGCGGAAATCATGGGCCACTACGGAAATCAGCTTGTTCTTGAAATCATCGTTGGCGCGCAGTAAGCGGTTCTTTTCTGAAATGGAAAAGTTCATGGCAGCCAGGCGCCGTTCATATTGCCGCGAGCTGAGATAAGACCGGTAATAAACAATGAGAATGATGGCCACCAGTAACAACAGACTGCCCAGCAGCAGGAGGAGCAAACGGCGGTTGGCCTTCTGCAGGTTGTCCTGATCAATGGCCTGTTGCTGCACCTGGTTATCCAGCTGCAGGGCCTTTAGCTCACGCTCTTTAAGAAAATAGCCTGTATAATTGATTTGCTGGCGGTCTTTCCACAGGGACAGCTGGTGTTTTGCCAGTTCAGCGATAGCTTTGCCATAAATGGCGGTCTTACCTGCATCTTTTGCCGCGCTGTAATGCCTGTATAAAGCAGGCAAGGTGTTTATCATCTCGTCATAGAACCCGGCCTTTTGAGAAAGCCTGAATATTTTTTCCAGGTATATTACGCTGTCTGCTTTAAACCCGCCGGGAATAAAATCATCGAGTATGCGGTAGTAGGCGGCAATGGCCAGGTGTACAAAGCCTTTTTGCCGGGCAGTATCTGCCACTTTATTGATCAGCGATTCTCCGGCTTTACCGTTCCCGTTCTTCAGGAGCACCACGGCATCAAACATCCGCGCATAGAACCACTCCCTGGAGTAAGGGTAGCGGTCTGCAATAGCGTGCAGGCGTCCATGCGCCCACTCTACCGAATCCTGGCGGGTGCTGTCTGCGTTATATTCGAGTATGTAATTACTGAGCACAAGGCTGAACATGGAATCGTTGGATAATTGACTGCCCAGGGTCATGGCCTGGTCCAGGTAGTAGTGCTCCATGGCAATATTGCCACTCTCCTCGAAGTCTATGCTCAGATTGTTCAGCATGTGACAGACGTTTGCAGAATCACCTGCTTCGCGATACAGTTGCAGGGCTTCCTGTTCATAGGCAATGGCCTGCGGCAGGTTCAGTTTCTGTGAAGAGACAATACCCAGGTTTCTTAAGGCGCCTGCTTTGCCTCGTTTGTATTTCAGGCGGGTGGCTGTTTCCCTGGCTTTGGTAGCATACCAGAAGCAACTGTCGGTACTGCTCAGGTGGTAATATAAGCCCAGCTGATTCAGCAGGTCGACATAAGTGATGCTGTCCCTTACCTGGGCCAGCTGCCGGCGCAGCGCTGCGATCTCCTCAGACTGGGCGGAAGTCCTGTAGCTGAAGAGCAGAAGCAGTATGTATGTCAGCATCAGTCGCATATGTGCTGTTAGCTGTTAGCAATGGGTAGTGTGTAAGACAACGCAGCCCCTCCGCCTGCCGTGTTGGCGGCGTGCACGGCGCCATTCATCATCTGCATAAAATCTTTACAGATAATGAGCGCCAGGCCTGCACCCTGTTGTTTGCCTCTTCCCGGACGGTCGCTGCTGCGGTATTCAAACAGCTGGGGCAGTATATCTTCCGGTATACCCGGCCCCTGGTCTGTTATGGTTACCGTTACGTTGCGGTCTGTGACAACAGCGGTGATGTCAATAACGCCCGCGCGGGGTGAGAACTTAACTGCGTTGTGAATGAAATTGCGATGTACGAATTGTAACATCTGCCGTTCCGCCATCACCTGCAGCGTTGCCGGGATGTTGATCCTGATCTCCGCTTCCTTTTCAGTGATGATATCGTCCAGGTTATCTGTTGCTTCAGACAGCAGCGTTGCAAGCGTACAGGGTTCAGGTGTATATACGAAGCCAGACAGCTGTGAGCTGATCCAGCGTAGAATATTTTCGAAGGTATGCAGGGTATTGCGGGAGCTGCGTTCCACCTTTACCATCATGCCGGCGGCTTCTTCGAGTGTAAGCGCGTTCTCTTTTACAAAACTGGTGATTTCACTGATGTGTATCAGCGGTGAGCGGAAATCGTGCGCTATCAGGGAGATCAGTTTGTTCTTAAAATCGTCGTGTGTTTTAAGCAGGGCGTTCTTCTCACTGATCTCGCGGTATTTCTCTGTCAGCCGGGCGGTATTCCGCCTGGACCTGTTATACGCGTCCAGCAGGAATACCAGCAGGATGGCCAGCATGAGCAGCAGCAATACCATGCCTCCGAGGAAGTATTGGCGGCGCAGGTTTTCCAGCCTCTTTCTGTCCAGCTGCTGTTGCTGCGATCTGTGTTGCAGCTGTAATTCACGCAGGCGTTGTCCCTGCATGAAATAACCCAGGTACTCCAGTTCGCCCTGTGTTTTGGCATAACGTCCTTTTTCTATGATCTTCAGTAGCAGGTTGCTGTAACCGGTGGCCGACACCGTGTTTTCCCGGCCGGCGTACCAGTAGTACAGGTCTATTGCAACAGGCAGCAGCAGCTCATGATAGCCGCCGGCCATTCCGTAGCCTACCATCTTCTCTTTATAATACAGGGAATCCGGTTCCCCCAGCCATGCTTTGAAAATGGCAAGATAGGCGCAGGCCGACATGGAAATATAAGTGTAGCCGTTACTGTCTGCCTGGCTGATGGTAGCCTGCAGTATCTTTTTGCTGCCGTCTGCATCTCCTTGCTGCAGGCGCTGGTAAGCGTTATACAGGCTTACATTCAGCAGGCTGCGCTCATCATTGGATGTAGTGGCAATGCTGTCTGCTTTGGCGAGGGCCCATTTAAGTGAATCCCGGCGGGTGCTGTCGCCACTATGAACAACGTAGTAATTGGTAAGTACGGAGGCATAGGTAAGCGCTTTAGGCAGCCGGGAAGCTATTTTCAAGGCCCTGCCCATGTAATAGGCAGCAGGCTCCATTTGCCCGTCGTATTTATAGTACACGCCTATATTCATGAGTGATATGCAGATATTGTTGCTGTCGGCCAGTTCCTCATAGGCCTGCAGGGCATCCAGGTAGCAGCGGTAAGAAAGGTAACTGTTAGAGCGCAAAGCATAGTAATTGCCCATGTTCATGGCGGCATCAGCCTCTCCTTTGGCGTACCGGAGGCGTTTGGCCGTTTCCTGGGCTTTTGCGACATATTCAAATGAGGAATCAAGCTGGTGGGACAGGTACATCCCTGCAAGACGATTGAGGGTATCTACGTAACGGGTGCTGTCTTTCAAATGGGGCAAGCGGGCTTTCAGCCCAGTGATCTCACGGTTTTGGGCGTGTAACAAAGCTGCAAGGCTGAGCAGCCAAATACATAATGCTCCGCTTTTAAGTGGTTTACTACATCGAATGCGATCCAATCAATATGCTTTTATTGTGTGGTGGCACCCTCTCTGAATATGATATGTGAAAATAGGTAAAATATGAACATGAAAAGCAAAGCGGGATCATATCTCAAAAACGAATCCCCGTTTGGTGAGCTGCTGGTATTTATGCTTATCAAAGCGATAGAGGTGGGCGCCCTTCTTTGACGTGGTCTTATCTTTTTCTTCCAGTTTCTCCAGGATACCCATGGAGAGGATCTTTTTACGGAAATTACGTTTATCCAGCTCATGCTGGTATATCTCCTCATAAAGGCTACGGAGCTGGGATAGGGTAAATTTCTCAGGCAACAGTTCAAAACCGATGGGATGGAAGTGCGCATTGTCGCGCAGTTTTTTCAGGGCATCGGTGATCATTTCTCCGTGGTCAAAGATAAGCGCGGGTATCTGGTGCAGCTCCAGCCAGTGTGCACCATGTTCTTCGGCCAGGATATGATCATGCTCCTTGACTCTTATGAGCGCGTAGTACGTTACGGAGATCACCCTGGCACCTGTATCCCGCTCTACTTCTCCATAACATCTCAGCTGCTCCATGAAAATATTTTCCAGGCCGGTGGTTTGTCTTAATACCCGGGCTGCAGCTGCGTCTGTACTTTCCTGTTCCTGTACAAAGCCGCCTACCAACGACCATTCTCCCTGTTTAGGATCCACCTTGCGTTGAATGATCAGTAATTTCAGCCTGCTGTCCTCAAATCCGAATATAATACAATCCACTGCCACTAAATGCCGGGGCACCCCGGCGTAAAAGGAGGATGATGTTATCATAACGCTGCCGGGTTTGCCGGCAATAAGCAAATATACCGTTTTAAGCATGGAAGGATATTGTATTTTTGATGACAGTAAACATTTAAATACAGCAATGAGTGTAACCATAAGGGACGCACGAAAAGAAGATTGTGCACGGCTGCTGGAGCTGATCCTGGAGTTGGCCACCTATGAAAAGGCAAGGCAGGAGGTAACTGTGAGCCTGGAGCATTTTACAGAAGCCGGTTTTGGCGCCAGCCCGGTGTGGAAGGCTTTTGTTGCAGTAAGCAATGAGCACGGCCAGGAAACCATTGTAGGTTTTGCACTTTATTATGTGCGCTACTCTACCTGGAAAGGCTGCCGTATGTACCTCGAAGATATCCTGGTAACAGAAAGCTGGCGGGGCAAGGGCATTGGCGGCTTACTGTTTGACAGGCTTATTACCGAAGCAAAAGATAAGCAGTTTCACGGTATCAGCTGGCAGGTACTGGAGTGGAATGAGCCTGCCATTAACTTTTACCGTAAGTACCAGGCCAGGTTTGACCCGGAGTGGTGGAATGCAGGCATTGATATATAGCTGCCCGCTGCGGGTTGTTAGCAGCCTGCTCACGGCGCAAGGGTTAAGTGTGGCAGCTAAAACCTAACAGCTGTTTTTATGATCCGTTTCGAAACACTTGAAAATACTCCGTTGCAGGCGCTTTGCGAGGCCTTTAACCTGGCATTCAGCGATTACATTGTACCTGTGCAATTAACCCTACCGCTGCTGGAACAAAAGATCCAGGGAGAGCATATACAATTGTCTCAAAGCATCGGCGCTTTTTCAGGTCAGCTGCTGACAGGATTAATACTGCATGGTGCAGATACCTGGCCGGGGGCACAGATGCTGTACAACGGCGGTACGGGGGTGATACCAGCCTTCAGGGGCAGGCGCCTGGTGCAGCAGATGTATTCGCAGTTCAAGCCTTTGTACCGGCAACAGGGTATACGGCGTATCATACTGGAAGTGATCACAACCAATATGCCTGCCATTAAAGCTTATACCAGCAGCGGCTTTATGATCAGCCGGTTGTTCCATTGTTATAAAGGGGTACCGATAAGACCGCACGTAAAGAAAGATATTCAGTTTAAGGAAGCGGTTGCTCCGGACTGGACCTTGTTAAACAGTTTTTGCGATCAGCTGCCCAGCTGGTCTAACAGTTCAGACAGCATTCAGCGGGAAGGGCCGGACACCAGTACCTGGATAGCATACGACAAAACAACAGTGATGGGGTTTGTGAGCGTATATACGGGGAATAAACGTATCCGTCAATTAGCAGTGCACCCGCAGTATCGCCGGCAGGGCATTGGCACTGCATTACTGCAGCATATAACAAAAAAGCTGCAGGGGCCGTTTTCCATCACCAATATTACGGATGAAAACAAGGGCCTGCAGCAGTTTTTGCTAAAGGCAGGCTTTACGCCTACCATATCCCAGTATGAAATGGAAATGATCAGCTAACGCCGTTGACGGCAGCCTCTTTATGGATCTTTACAACAAGGCCTTGCAACACTTTACCGGGGCCTACTTCTGTGAACTGTGATGCACCATCGGCTACCATGGCCTGTACGGATTGCGTCCAGCGCACGGCACCAGTCAGCTGGTCTATCAGGTTCTGCCTGATCTGTGCAGGGTCTGTTACTGCTTTGGCAACCACGTTCTGGTACACGGGGCAGGCGGGAGTATTAAAAGTAGTGCTTTCAATGGCAGCCTGCAGCTCTTCTTTGGCGGGGGCCATCAGCGGAGAGTGGAAAGCGCCGCCTACCGGCAATACCAGCGCTCTTTTGGCGCCAGCCGCCTTCATTCTTTCGCAGGCGACGTTCACCGCATTCACGGTACCTGAAATAACCAGCTGGCCGGGGCAGTTATAGTTGGCCGGTACTACTACCTCGCCGGTTTCTGCGGTCACGGCCGCACATATTTCCTCCACCTTTGCATCATCCAGCGCCAGAACAGCCGCCATGGTAGAAGGCTGAATTTCGCAGGCCTTTTGCATGGCCATTGCGCGGATGGAAACCAGGCGCAGGGCATCTTCAAAAGTGAGTACCCCGTTGGCTACCAGTGCAGAGAATTCACCCAGGGAATGACCTGCCACCATATCAGGGCGTGCGTTTTCTATGCCCAGGTAAGCAATAACTGCATGTAAGAAAACCGCGGGCTGCGTAACCCTGGTTTGTTTAAGGTCTTCTTCCGTACCCGTGAACATGGTATCAGATATACGGAAACCCAATATTTCATTGGCCTTCTCAAAAAGATCTTTTGCTTTGGTGCTGGCTTCATACAGGTTCTTGCCCATACCAGGGAACTGTGATCCCTGACCGGGAAATACGTAAGCGTGCTTCATTAATCTGGTTGTTTAGTTGAAATAGCGGTGCAAAGATATGATATTAGTCCATAGTCGATAGTCTATGGTCCATGGCATGGCCGACCGTTAACATGAATGTACATGCTATGGATTATCAGCCATGGACTATTAACTACTTCCCTATGAGATTGGCGCTGATCAACCGCATAAATTCTGAACGGGTGCGGCCATCTTCAAACTGGCCGGAGAAGGCGGAAGTAGTAGTAACAGAGTTCTGTTTCTGCACCCCGCGCATCATCATGCAAAGGTGCTGGGCTTCAATTACCACTGCAACACCCTGGGGTTCCAGGGTTTCCTGTATGGCATCCAGTATCTGGTGCGTCAGGCGCTCCTGTACCTGTAAACGGCGGGCAAAAACATCCACCACACGCGCAATTTTGCTCAGCCCTGTGATATAACCGTTAGGGATATAGGCTACATGGGCTTTTCCAAAGAAGGGCAGCATATGATGCTCACAAAGGGAATAGAGCTCTATATCCTTTACGATCACCATTTCACTGTATGCCTCTGTAAATTTTGCCGCACGCAGGATTGCCTTGGCATCCAGCCCGTAGCCCTGGGTCAGGTACTGCATGGCTTTCGCCATACGTTCGGGGGTTTTGAGCAGTCCTTCCCTGTCCGCGTTCTCTCCTATCAGCTGCAAGCACTCCCTGTAATTCTTCATCAGGTCTGAGGTGACCTTTTCGTCAAATTGTTCGATCTTTTTATATGCCATTTTATTTACCCCCGTAATATTCCACGTAGATCCGTGGTGTTTCATATAATTTGATACAATGCAGCTGTACTTCGGGCGGCAGGTTTTTGGCCAGCTCGTCCCATATGGCGATTGCCAGGTTTTCGGCAGACGTGAACTTGCCTGCCATGAATTCAACATCCAGGTTCAGATTACGGTGATCCACTTTCTCCACGATCTCGTTCTTTATTATATCGCCTAGTGTTTTAGCATTGAAGACAAACCCTGTTTCCTTGTCGGGCGTGCCTTTGATGGTTACGTGCAGTTCATAGTTATGACCATGCCAATTGTCGTTGGCACATTTACCGAATACTTCCTGGTTCTTTTCCTTACTCCATGCGGGATTGGACAATTTGTGCGCGGCATTGAAATTCTCCACACGCGTTAAATAGATCATTACTTTAACAAAATTTTCCGCAAAAATACCATTAATCCGCGAGTCGGGCGTAAGTTTACAGGATGAATCTACTGATCACCGCCGCAACAGCACTGGAAATCAAGCCGTTCCAGGAATATCTGGCTCAAAATGGCTCGCCGGAAGGCTGCCATGTGAATATCCTGATAGGCGGCATCGGTCTCATGCATACCGCCTGGCACCTGGGAAGGGAATTAGCCCGGAAAAAGCCCGACCTCGCTATACAAGCCGGTATAGCAGGCAGTTTCCGCCGCAGCTGGCCCCTGGGGCAGGTGGTGATGATCGGCAGCGAACAGCTGGGCGACCTGGGCGTAGACGACAACGGCAGTTTCAACGATCTTTTTGATACGGGGCTTTGGCCCGAAGGAACATCACCTTTTACAGGCCGGCAGCTTGTAAATACTTTTTCAGGACTGCCTTTTGTACCTGAGCTGCCCGTGGCCAGGGGCATCAGCATTAATATGGTGAGCGGCAGCCCGGCCTCCATCGCACGCCTGGAACACCAATATGCACCGGATATAGAAAGTATGGAAGGCGCTGCTTTTCATTTTGCCTGCCTGCAGGAAGCTGTGCCGTTTCTGCAACTGCGCAGCATCTCCAACTACGTGGAGCCAAGAGACAAAAGTAAATGGAACATACCGCTGGCGGTAAGACAGCTAAATGAAGCACTTATAAATTATGTGGAACGTTGCCAAAAGTTTGAGGTTTGATGTTTGAGGTTTGTTGGAAGTGGGATGGTCAAGATAGTCCGACACCATTTAAACTTCTAACTTTTAACAAATATCAAACGTCAAACTTTAAAATATTCAGACTATAAAATTCAGAGCTATATGCATTTATCGTTAGGCTTTTCACCCTGCCCGAATGATACATTCATTTTCGATGCTATGGTGAATAATAAGATTGGAACAGGAGATCTGCGGTTTGATACCGCACTGGAAGATGTGGAGACACTTAATAAATGGGCGCTGGAAGGCAAGCTGGACATCACCAAATTAAGCTTTGCCGTATACCTGAAAGTGAAAGAGAAATACCGCCTGCTGGACAGCGGCAGCGCACTGGGCCGCGGTTGCGGGCCGTTGCTCATCGCTAAAAGGCTCATCCCGCAGGAGGAGATCAAAAACTGCCGCATTGCGATACCCGGTGAGCACACCACTGCCAACCTGCTGTTCTCCATCGCCTTCCCGGAAGCGAAAAACAAGCAGGTGATGCTCTTTTCTGATATTGAAAATGCGGTGCTGGATGGCCGGGCCGATGTTGGCGTGATCATTCATGAGAACCGCTTTACTTACCAGCAGAAAGGACTGGTGAAGATCATTGACCTGGGCGAGTATTGGGAACAAACAACTGGCAGCCCTATTCCCTTAGGCGGTATTTTCATACGTAAAGACGTTCCCGAAGCAGTACAGCAACAGGTAGACGACCTGATCCGTCAGAGCCTGCAGCACGCTTATGAACATTATCCACAGCTATCCGATTACGTAAAGCAGCACGCGCAGGAGATGGATGAAAAGGTCATGCGTCAGCATATTGACCTGTATGTAAACGATTTCAGCCTGGGCCTTGGAGAGGAAGGGCATGCAGCAGTAAACAGGCTGATGGAAGCGGGCAGTAAGCAGTTAGCTCTTGGCAGCTAACAGTTGTTCAAAAAGCACTTCATGCAGGATAGCGGCTGTGGCGTTGCCATAGCTGCTGTCCCTGAAAAGGCCCACCCATCGGATGCCGTAGATGGCATTGGTAAGAAAGATCTCATCTGCCATTTCGAGATCCGCTATTGTCAGCGGATGCTCTTCTATTTTGAACGGCAGATCTGCTTTTAGCAGGTACCTGCGCATTACCCCGCAAACCCCGCCTTCAGATAAGGGCGGTGTAATGATCTGCTGACCTCGTACAATGAAGATATTGGCATTGGTAGTATCTGCCACGCGGTTGTGGTGGTTCAGCAATATTGCTTCGTTCAGCATCTGCTGCCGGGCAAACATGGCTGCCATTACATAAGCAAGACAGTTATTGGATTTTATGCTGGAGAGCTTGTCGCTGCTCTTCCGTGCATCAGGAAATACATCTATGGTCAGCCCATCCTCGTTCAACTCGAAGATCCTCCGGCTTAGTTCTCCGCATTGTATCACAAAGCAGGGAGTGTTATCAGCAGGTTCATAGAGACCGCCGTTGGAACGGAAAACAGTCAGACGCACCCTGGCCAAACGGGAAACGCCGTTCTTGTTACACAGCTCGATGATCAGCCTGGTAAAATATTCTTTTGTAAAATGAAGCGGCAGGTCAAAATGGAGGCGGTTCATGCTCGTTATGAGCCTTTCAAAATGGAGATCGGCCAGTAACACCTGGCTCTGATAGACCTTCATGGTTTCAAAACAACCGTCCCCATAGCGGAATGAACGGTTATCTGCCGTAAAAATGGGTTCTGTTGCGGGGATAAATCTCCCGTTGTAACAAATATATCCAACTTGCACTTCGAACGCTTTTTGGGTGACAGATTACGGGTCTGTTAAGTTACGAAAAATTGATACAGGAACCACTACCGCAGCCGCTTTTATCATATTTTCATTTCCTGTATATGATCGCCAATGATCAGGCGACCGGCCGTTTTTGCCCGGATCTCCTCAACGCTGACACCTGGCGCGCGCTCCAGCAGTTTAAATCCCTGGGGAGTGATATCCAGCACGGCCAGGTCTGTTACCACTTTCTTTACACAATTAACTCCGGTAAGGGGCAATGTGCATTGGGGCAGCAGCTTACTTTCTCCCTTGGGGTTGGTGTGCATCATGGCCACAATGATGTTACGGGCTGCAGCTACCAGGTCCATGGCGCCTCCCATGCCCTTCACCATTTTACCGGGTATTTTCCAGTTGGCGATATCGCCGTTGTCGGACACTTCCATGGCGCCCAAAACGGTAAGGTCTACCTTACCTGCGCGTATCATGCCGAAGCTTTCTGCAGAATCGAAATAAGCGCCGCCAGGCAGGAGGGTAACGGTTTCCTTACCGGCATTGATCAGGTCAGGATCTATTTCATCTTCTGCCGGATAAGGGCCCATGCCCAGCATCCCGTTCTCAGATTGTAACATGATGGAGATACCGGCCGGGATATAGTTGGATACCAGTGTAGGGATACCGATCCCCAGGTTTACATACATCCCGTCTTCCAGCTCCTGCGCGATCCTTTTGGCGATACCATATTTATCTAAAGGCATGTTGGAAAAATTAAAAAGTAAAAAGAAAAAGAGGGGCTTACATTTTTACGGTTCTGCGCTCTATACGCTTTTCATAGTTGCTGCCCTGGAAGATGCGGTGCACATAGATTCCGGGAACATGTATCTGGTCCGGGTCCAGTTCACCAGGGGCTACCAGCTGCTCTACTTCTGCAACCGTAATATTACCGGCTTTCGCCATAGAGGTACTGAAATTGCGGGTAGTTTTACGGAACACGAGGTTGCCCATGGTGTCTCCTTTCCAGGCTTTCACAATGGCGAAATCCGCGTGCAGGGCTAGTTCCATCAGGTATTGTTTGCCGTTGAACTCGCGGGTTTCTTTTCCATTGGCTATTTCGGTACCATAACCGGCAGGCGTGAAAAAGGCGGGAATACCCATGCCTGCCATTTGTATGCGGGTGGCCAGCGTACCCTGGGGAATGAGGTCAACCTCCAGTTCGCCGCTCAATAGCTGTCTTTCAAATTCGGCATTCTCTCCTACATAGGAAGAAAGCATTTTTTTGATCTGCCGTGTTTTCAGGAGAAGGCCCAGGCCAAAATCGTCCACACCGGCGTTATTAGATATACAGGTGAGTCCTTTAACTCCTTTGCGCACCAGCGCGGCAATACTGTTCTCCGGGATACCGCATAAACCGAAACCTCCCAACATCAATACAGCGCCATCCGGAACATCTTGCAGGGCCTCATCGGCATTCGCTACAACCTTGTTCATGTTTTGGTGTTTATGTTTTGTGCAGAACGCTTATTGCGGAACGCTTTCTACATGTTTGGCGTTTTGCGTTGAGCCATGGGCGTTTTGCGGTTTTTTCAGGAAAGGCAGAATGGTATCCTGCTTTTTTGAAATTACAGCATTATTCGGATATGGAAAAAACATTGAAGGGTCAGCAGCATATTGCCGCCGTCTTTCTTCGCCTTCCAGTATGCTGCGCTTCTGAGCAGCGGCGGCCTGCATCATGATATATACCTCTTTCAGCCTGTCCGGATGAGATTCATAATAGCTGTAGCTTTTCATGAAATCTTTTACTGACACCTGGTGCAGGTCTAAGATCTGGCGATAGTATTCTTTCACTTTCAGCTGGCGGATAGAATCGGGCAGGGGCATATTATCTGCCGGCCGTATATCATAGCTGTGCGCATCGGCGATATTCATATCCAGCAGCACATCCCGCATTTTTTCTTTAGACAGTACATCGGCAGGCACCTTACCGGCCTGGCCGCAGCCGCCTGCTATAAAGCTTATCAGTATAATAAATTTCAACAATCTTCTGCACATAGCTATTTCATCTGCTGGTATTTGTTCGCGTTTGTTATGTCCATCTGAGCCAGCATCTGAGCTGCGCGAGATTTATCCTGTGGGGGCGCTTTGGAAAATATTTTCTGCAACTCGTCTGCCTTTGCGGTAAAGAACACCTGCAGCAGCATGGAGTTGGGAATATCCTGGTGGATGGCGTACAGCATATTCAGGCAATTCATGATGGAAGAGCGGCCTTTGTTCATATTATCATACATCACATCAAGGCCCTGGCGGTGATACTGGTACATTACATCATGAAAGCGGCTGAATTTGGCGTTCAGCAGGTTATCCTGCAGCCAGTAACGGTTACGGTTACCCTCAAATGCTTTCCAGCCGGCAATATCTTTTCCATCGGGGGCATTGCTTACAATATTGAGCGCCTTCTTGAAAAAGTCGTCTCCTCCTCTTGGTGAAAAAGAATCATAGTCCAGTCCCAGTATAATGTATACATAATAGGCCAGTGTAGCCGTGAGGTTAGACACCAGCGGATCATTGGCCACCACGCGGTTATCGCTGAATTCCAGCGGCTGGAACTCTACATAGCGGAAGGCCACATTGTTATCCTGTGTGTTAAGCAGGCTGGTGACGTAGCCGGAATTATATACCGGGCGGGTGGCCTGTATGGTAAGTGCCGCCCTATATGCGTTGGTACCTATCTCCTGCTGGATGTTCAGCATGAAGTTGCATTCTATCCTTTCTGCGGGTGTATAGGAGTCTCCCGTCCAGCGACGGTTATTCAGGAATTCCTTGATAGCGTTCTGCAGGGTGGTGAACACTTTCTTATCTACGCCGGTGATCTGCTGGGCCACTACGGTTACATTGGCCCTGATCTCCTGCGCGGTAGTGGTAAAGCCATTGCAAAAGCAAAAAGAAAAAAGAAAAAGGAAAAACTTACCGTAGTATATAACGGTGTTCCTGCCGGGTAACGAGGGTCTTTTCTGGTTTTTAAGCATTTTGCAATTCAATTATAGCCGATACAATATCCTTAGCAACTTCCTGCTTTGATTTGAGCGGAAACGCGGTTTCCTTGCCGTTGCGATCAAACAGGGTTACTTTATTGGTGTCATGGTTAAATCCGGCGCCTTCATCGTTAAGGGTGTTCAGTACGATCATATCCAGGTTCTTCTCATGAAGCTTTTTCAGTGCGTATTCCTTTTCGTTGTTGGTTTCCAGTGAGAAACCTACCAGGAGCTGATCTGTTCCTTTGTTGTTGCCGAGGGTGCGCAGGATATCATGTGTTTTTTCGAGCTCCAGTGTCATACCTTCATCCTCCTTCTTGATCTTCCTGTCTACAATGACCTTGGGCCGGTAATCGGCTACAGCGGCTGCCATGACCACTATATCGGCCATAGGATAGTTGGCGATACAGCTATTGAACATATCTGCCGCCGTTTTCACAGGTATTGTTTCTACGTTGGGAGCAGTGGGACCGAAACGGGTGGGGCCCAGTACCAGTTTTACCGTGGCGCCTGCTGCGGCCAGTGCATCTGCTATTGCAATGCCCATTTTACCGCTGGAGTAATTGCTGATAAAGCGTACCGGGTCTATTGGTTCTACGGTGGGGCCTGCTGTAACCAGCGCCAGTTTACCTTTGAGGGGCTGCGAGGTTTGTCCCCCGCTCCTGGGAGCTGCAAAATGCCGGTGCAGAAAATCGATAATATGCTCCGGCTCTGCCATACGTCCCTCTCCCACCAGACCGCTGGCCAGTTCGCCGCTTTCAACGGGGATCTGCCGGTGACCATAGGACAGGAGCTTTTCTATATTGTTGCGGGTAGCGGGATGATGCCACATATCCTCATCCATAGCCGGTGCAAAACAAACCGGGCAGGTGGCAGAGAGATATACCGCTTGAAGCAGGTTATCGCAAAGGCCCTGCGCCATTTTGGCCAGGGTATTGGCAGAAGCGGGCGCAATCAGCATTACATCGGCCCAGCGGCCCAGCATTACATGATTGTTCCAGCTCTGGTTATTGTTAATAGAAACAAGCACCTCATTTTTCGATAAGGTGGATAATGTCAGCGGGGTAATAAAATCACAGGCAGCGGCGGTCATCACCACTTTTACCTGGGCGCCTTCCTTCACCAACAGGCGGATAAGATGCGCTGCTTTGTAAGCAGCGATGCTGCCGGATACGCCTAATAAGATCTTTTTTCCTTGCAACATGCGAATTCATTAGGAAAATTCAGAAAGTAAATCGCCACCCTTTCAACACAGATCATCTTACGGTGCAATCCCTGGGGGCTGGCTTATAGCAAGCTACAAAACAAAAGCGGCAGAAAAAAATTGTCCTGCCGCTCTGCCATCAAACCGAAGCCTGAATGCTGAAAGGTTTAAAAGTCTGAAAGATGATGGCAGAACGCCAGGCTCTTTCAGACTTTCAAACCTTTGAACATATAGTTATAAGATCTTTATCAGCTGTACAGATCATCATCATTCCGGCGGAAGTAGATCTTGTCTTCCAGGAACTCCTGCGTAGCCTGGATAGCCGGGTTGGCCATTCTTTCATAGAAGCGGGATATCTCTATCTGCTCCTTGTTTTCATGCACTTCCTCCAGGTTATCGGTGTGGCTGGCAAATTCTTCCAGCTTGGAGTGCAGCTCTTCCTTCACAGATATATTGATCTGGTTGGCGCGCTTGGCTATAACGGCAATAGATTCATATAAATTGCCTGTTTTGCCTTTGATCTCCGTGGTATTTTTGGTTTCTACCCAGGGATTGATACTACTGGTTAGACTTCTCTTTATTTTGCTCATTCTCCAAGGGTTTATTATTGTTATCGGAATTATTGAGTTTCAGTTTGTCAATGGTGCTGTTGATAGTGCCGGGAGTGGCGTTGGTGCTGTCTCCCTTGCCCTTCATCATCCTCAGCCTTCGGGCGCGTTCCTTTTCGATCTTTTCTATCTCATTGTCCAGCGTTTTGATATTATCCTGGGCCATAGCGTAATACTTTTCGGCGTCAGGCTTGATCTTGCTGGTGGGATAATGGTCGGCAAAGTCCATGTATTCTGTCAGCACCTCTTCATAGCGTTCCTTCTGCCTTTCCAGGATACTGTTCTTTGCGTATTGATAGTACGCCTTGATAGCCATGTATTTATAGGCATCGCTTTTATCAGAATCCGGGTAATTGCGCATCAGGTTCTTGAACGAGATGGCGGCGGACTTATAATAGCCAAGGTTATAATACAGTTCTGCGGCGTTATACTCTTTCTTTTCCAGTTTGCGGCGGCACAGTTCTATCACCAGATTGGCTTCAGACAGCTTGTCTGAGGTGGGATAGTTATTGATGAAGGTTTGCATGGCAGCAATGGCCTTTACGGTATTGGTCTGGTCCAGCGTAACCTTGGGGGATTGTTTATAGTAACAATAAGCCTGCATATAATCTACCTCCAGGGCATGTGGGCTGTTCGGGAACGCGTCCAGGTAGTTCTTGAAGTGAAAAGCTGCCTGTACGTAGTCCTTTACATAATAAGAACAGTAGGCGTATTTGTAATAGATAGGCTCAAATTTATCGGTTCCCTTATAAACAGGGAATAATTCTTCATACAGCAACTGGGCCTGGGTATATTTCTTTTTTGAATACAGCTTGTCGGCATAAGCCAGCTTTTTGGTAAAGTCCTTGCTTTTCTCGATCCTACGCAGTTCCGAATTACAAGCGGCGGCTGTTACCAGGACAAAAAGGCTGATGTATATAAAAATTTTCCGCATAAAAGAAGGGCAAAGTTACGAATTAAATGTAAATGTAAGGCTGGACAATATTGAGAGGTGTTAAAATTTTGCAAAAGACTGGAGGATAAGCTTTAGCAGCGGGGATTTACTGCCTGATGGAATGTCTTTTTCACTCCATCCCTCTACACCAGCGCACGCACCGAGGCTTATCCACACCTATACACAGGTTACCCACAGGTTATTAACATATCCACATCAACAATCCACACTCCCACTTTCCCTCCCTGGCCTTAACACGCATAGTTTGGGCAATTAGCTTCTGTGGAAAAAATTTATAATTCATTTTTTCGTTAAAAAGTGGGAAAAAGTGTTATTTTGTGTTAGAAAATGGATTTCAAGGACTTTCGCCCCACAGTATGACAGGTTTTCTGGGAGAATATGAGGCTACGCTGGATGCAAAAGGGCGCTTCCTCCTACCTGCTGGCTTTAAAAAGCAGCTGGCGGAAGGCGCAGGAGAGCAGTTTGTACTGAACCGAGGCTTTGAGAAGTGCTTAACCTTGTATCCGATGAATGAATGGCAGCCCATATTTGAGCGAATCAGCAAGTTGAACGATTTTGATCCGAAAGTTAGAGAATTCCGCCGCTATTTTCTGAATGGCGCTACCATTCTGGAGCTGGACACTGCGGGGAGGTTATTGATCCCCAAGAACCTGATGTCGTACGCCAGCCTTGAGAAAGACATTGTACTGGCAGCGGCAACCAATAAAATCGAGATCTGGGATAAAAGTAAGTACCAGGAGTTCTTTGAAAATTTCTCACCAGGGGCCTTCAGTGATCTGGCGCAACAGGTGATGACCGGGGACAATATATAAACAGTTTGAGGCGTCAAACACCTAAAGAGGACATGGAAGAAGCATCGCAATATCATCTACCCGTACTGCTGCAGGAAGTGATCGACAACATGGCGATCCGGCCCGACGGCACCTATGTGGACGCTACCTTTGGCGGCGGCGGCCACTCCAGGGCCATTCTTTCCAAACTGGGCGAAAGCGGCAGATTACTGGTATTTGACCAGGATGAGGATGCTTACCGTAACCGTATCGAGGATAACCGGGTAACTTTTGTTCAGCAGAACTTCAGGCACCTGCAACGCTTTCTCAGGCTGCACAAAGCCGGCGAAGTAGATGGCATACTGGCAGACCTCGGGGTTTCCAGCTACCAGTTTGACACTGCAGAAAGAGGTTTCAGCACCCGTTTTGAAGGGAATATGGACATGCGCATGGATACACGTTCACCCCTGACGGCGGCGCAGATCCTGCAAACCTATTCAGAACCGCAGCTGCACCTGCTCTTCCAGGACTACGGGGAAGTGACCAATGCCCGCACACTGGCAAAAACCATTGTACAGCAACGCAAGCTGCACCCCCTGCGTACCATTGGCGAATTCAAGTCCCTGATACAGCCCATCGTAAAAGGCAACCCGCAAAAATACCTGGCTCAGGTGTTCCAGGCCCTGCGGATAGCCGTAAACGACGAGCTGGGCGCGCTGAAAGATCTGTTACAGCAATCAGCCCAGGTATTAAAGCCAGGAGGCAGACTGGCCATCATCACCTTCCATTCCCTGGAAGACCGGCTGGTGAAAAATTTCATGAAAACTGGAAGTTTTGAGGTCCAGGATCCAACTTACACTTTCACCACCGAAACTCCCCCTAAGACCTTCAAGTTGATTACCAAAAAGCCAATTATTGCAGGCGCTGCAGAACTGAAAGTAAATTCCAGATCCAGGAGCGCCAAACTAAGAATAGCAGAAAAGATCTAACAAATGATGTGCGGGTGTGCTGATATGCTGATGTGATTATCTAACGGACAGTTTCAGTTGTGATTCACTTTCACAAATTATCATCGGCATATTAGCCCGTCCGCACTTCATTATTGTTGTAGTATATAATTAATAATGATGATGGAGGAAGCAACAATCGATACCAGCAACCAGGATCCGGAAAGCCTGGATATACCGGTGCTTCCGGAGGAGAAAAGAGAATGGCGTCTGCGGATCAACTACCGCGCACTGGTAGGAAATATGCCTTTCATCCTCTTTTTGAGCGCACTGGCCCTGGTATATATCGCGAACAGTCACATGGCAGAAAAAAAGATCCGCCGTATCAATAAACTGAGCAGGGAGATCAAAGAGCTGCGCTGGGAATACCTGAACGTAAAAAGTGAACTGATGTTCCGCAGCAAACTGAGTGAGGTAAGCAAGGCCGTAGAACCACTGGGGTTAAAGGAACTGAGTAATCCTCCCCAGAAAATAGTAGTGAAAAAAGAAGAAAAGTAACACCATTGGAAGTAAAGAAAGACATACTATGGAGGGCGTACATATGCTTTATTGGCATGGTACTGTTTGGCGTGATCATACTTGTCAAGGTGTTCATCCTGCAGAACGTAGAGGGCGCATACTGGCGCGGTATGGCAGACAGCCTGCACACCAGCTATGTATCCCTGGATGCTGAGAGAGGCACCATCTATTCTGAGGAAGGAAGAATGCTGTCTACTTCAATTCCCTACTTCGACCTGCGTATAGATTTCGCGGCAGACGGCCTCCGGGCTAAAGATGGTAAAGTATTTACGGACAATGTTGATTCATTGTCCATTCGTCTTTCCCAGCTATTCGGCGACCGTACCGCAAGGGAATACAAACAGCTGCTGCGGGAAGGCTACAAAAGCAAAGACCGCTACTTCCTGCTGAAAAGGGATGTTCCCTTTAACCAGTACCGCGAAGTACGCCGCTTTCCCATGTTCCGGCTGGGTGCCAACAAAGGCGGACTGATCGCAGAGACTAAGAACAAACGTATCAATCCGTTCAAGCTACTGGCCAACAGAACTATAGGCCTGGCCCGTCAGAATGCGCAGAATGTAGGATTGGAAAGAACATACGACGATTACCTGAAAGGGGTAACCGGTAAACGACTGATGCGGCGAATAGCCGGCGGCACCTTCGTTCCTGTAGAAGGTTATGATATAGAACCTGAAAATGGCAGGGATATCATCACCACCCTGGATGTAAACATGCAGGACATTGTGGAAACCGCCCTCATGAATATGATGGAAAAGAACGAGGCGGAATTTGGTTCCTGTATACTGATGGAAGTAAAGACCGGTAAGATAAAAGCTATTGCCAACCTTGGCAGACAGCCCGACGGCAGCTACTGGGAAGACATGAACCACGCCCTGCAGGTAGGTGAGCCAGGATCGACTTTTAAACTGGCTACCATGATCGCTGTGCTGGAAGACCGCTTTACTACCATGAACGGTATGGTAGACCTGAACTACGGTCGCTGGCAGGTAGGACGCAGAACCGTGTATGATTCTGAGCCGCATCACCGCACCAACGTTACCATCAAACAGGCATTTGAACTGAGCTCTAATGTGGGTATGGCCAAACTGGCCTACCAGTATTATTATAAAAAACCTAATGATTTTGTAGCGCGGCTTAAACAGCTGAAGCTCGATCAAAAGACCGGGATAGACCTGATCGGCGAGGGAGATCCGGTTATCAAGACCACTGCCTCCCGTACCTGGAGCGCCACCAGTCTTCCCTGGATGGCCTTCGGCTACGAAGTGCTGATAAGTCCTCTGCAAACCTGTATGCTGTATAATGCAGTGGCCAACAACGGTAAAATGATGAGGCCTTACCTGGTGAACAGTATCATGGAATACGGCAAGCCGGTAAAAACGATCGAGCCGATAGTAGTAATGGACAGTATCTGCTCACAGAATACGCTGCGGCAGGTGAGAAAAATGCTGGAAGGCGTAGTGCTGGAAGGCACTGCAAAAAAGCTGTGGACACCGTACTATTCCTTCGCCGGTAAAACAGGTACCGCGCTGGTGGCGAATGGTAAACGTGGTTACGCAGATAAGATCTATCAGTCATCATTTGCCGGTTATTTTCCGGCTAATGATCCGCAATACACCTGTGTAGTGGTGATCAAGAACAAGCCGCATGCGGCCCGCTTCTATGGCGCCTCTGTAGCAGGTCCGGTGTTCCGCGAAGTGGCAGACAAGCTCTACGCCATTGCCGTGGAAAAGCAAAGGCCTATGCAGAGCCGTATGCAGGTAGATACCCTGCTGGCGCTTAAAAACGGTAAAGGCAGCGAGCTGAAAGAGATTTTGAACACCCTGCATCTGCCCTGGGACGGCGCTGTAAGCAGTACCAACTGGGTAAGCGCCAAAGTGAATGAGCGCCACAAAGTAGCGCTGGAGCCGGTTGATCAGACCAAAGGGGCCGTTCCCGATGTAACGGGAATGGGACTGAAAGACGCATTATACCTGCTGGAGAATGCAGGACTCCGGGTAGAGATCAGGGGAAGCGGTAAAGTAAGCGCCCAGTCTATACCTGGAGGATCGAAAATTGGAAAAGATCAAAAGATCATCATAGAACTAAGTTAATGCTGAGGGATATATTATATAGTGTAAGCATTCAGGCCGTTCACGGAAATAGTGATATTACCGTGAACGAATTGCGCATTGATTCCAGGACAGTACGTCCCGGCGATGTGTTCATTGCCATCAGCGGAGTGCATACCAATGGCCATGAGTTTATCGACAAAGCTGTTGAACAGGGAGCTGCCGCCGTTATCTGCGAACGCCTGCCAGATACGCTGCAGGAGCAGGTATGCTATGTGATGGTGGCCGACAGTACAGTCGCCTGTGGCATAATGGCCGACAACTACTATAAACATCCCTCCCACCATTTACAACTGGTAGGTGTTACCGGTACCAACGGTAAAACCACCATTGCCACGCTGCTGTTCCGGTTGTACACACAGCTGGGCTTTAAATGTGGCCTGCTGTCTACCGTTCAGAACCAGGTAGGCGATACCGTTATACCCGCCACTCACACCACCCCCGATGCTGTCAGCCTGAATGCGCTGCTGGCCAGGATGGTGGAAGAAGGTTGCCAGTATGCATTTATGGAAGTGAGCTCGCATGCCATTCACCAGCAAAGGATCGCGGGACTGAAATTTGCCGGCGGCATCTTCAGCAATATCACGCATGACCACCTGGATTATCACAAGACCTTTGATGAATACATCCGGGTGAAAAAATCGTTCTTTGACGGCCTTCCCAACACCGCCTTTGCGATCACCAATATCGATGACAAGCGCGGTAATGTGATGCTGCAGAACACCAAAGCGCGCAAAGCTGCCTACAGCCTGCGTAGCATGGCCGACTTCAAAGGCAAGATACTGGAGAACAACCTTACGGGCCTGATCATGCAGATAGGTGAGCAGGAAGTGCACTTCCGGCTGATTGGCGAGTTCAATGCCTATAACCTCCTGGCAGTATATGGCGCTGCCGTATTGCTGGGACAGGATAAACACGCGGTGCTGCAGGCTCTCAGCAACCTGCAGGGCGCCGAAGGCCGTTTTGATTACATTCTTTCCGCAAAGGAAAGGGTAATGGGCATTATAGACTATGCCCACACACCGGATGCGCTGCTGAATGTACTGGCTACCATCAAAAACCTGCGCAAAGGCAACGAACAGGTTATTACCGTGGTAGGTTGTGGCGGCGACCGGGACCGGGCCAAACGCCCTGTAATGGCGCAGGTAGCTGCAGAGCACAGCGACCGGGTGATCCTTACATCCGATAACCCGCGCTCTGAGGCGCCTGAAACCATTATACACGAAATGGAAGCAGGCGTACCAGTACACCAGCGAAAAAAAGTGTTGTCTATTACCGACAGGAAAGAAGCCATAAAAACGGCTATCAGCCTGGCCAACCCGGAAGATATCATCCTGGTGGCCGGTAAAGGGCACGAAAAATACCAGGAGATCAAAGGCGTGAAACATCCTTTTGACGACAAAGCAGTGCTGCAGGAAATGATGAAGCTGATGGACAAGTAAATGTATCGAGGACTAACTAACTTATGCTATATTATTTATTCAATTATCTGAAAACTGAATTTAACATCAGCGGTAGCGGGATGTTCCAGTACATCACGTTCCGTGTGACCATGGCATTGCTATTATCTCTGGTAATATCACTGCTCCTGGGCAAAAGCATTGTAAAATACCTGCAACGCAAACAGATCGGAGAAACTATCCGTGAGCTGGGCCTGCAGGGCGAAAACACAAAAAAAGGAACGCCTACCATGGGCGGGCTCATTATATTATCCGCGATTGTTATCCCCACCCTCCTTTTTGCACGCGTACTGAACGTGTATATTCTGCTGATACTGCTCTCCACTGTCTGGCTGGGCCTGATCGGCTTTATAGATGACTACATCAAGGTATTCAAAAAGAACAAGGAAGGCCTGGCTGGCAGATTTAAGATCCTTGGACAGGTTGGTCTGGGCCTGATCATTGGCATGACCCTGTATTTTAACGATAACGTGGTGATCTCCCGTGAGGTGCTGGGCGCAAAAACCGTAGCTCCCTATGAAAGAGTGATCAGTGAATCTGAAAGGGTAACCAAAGACGGGCACCGTTTTGTGGATGTTAAAACGCCTATCACCACGATCCCCTTTGTTAAAACACATGAGTTCAACTACTCCAAGCTGATCTCATGGATACCGGGTGCAGAGAAATACACTTATGTGTTATATGTGCTGATCGTGATCTTTATTATTACCGCAGTATCTAACGGAGCCAATCTCACAGACGGACTGGACGGGCTTGCCACCGGTGTATCTGCCGTAATAGGTGTTGGCCTGGGCATCTTTGCCTATGTGTCCGGTAACATACAATTTGCTGAATACCTGAACATCATGTACATCCCCAACCTGGGTGAGCTGTCTATATTCATTGCTGCCCTGGTAGGTGCCTGTGTAGGTTTCCTCTGGTACAATGCCTATCCGGCGCAGGTGTTCATGGGTGATACGGGCAGTCTTGCATTGGGGGGCATCATTGCCTCGCTGGCCATTATCGTACGCAAGGAATTACTGCTGCCCATCATCTGCGGTGTATTCTTTGTGGAAAGCCTGAGCGTAATGATACAGGTGAGCTACTTCAAATATACCAAAAAGAAATACGGTGAAGGCAGGCGCATCTTCAGAATGTCGCCTTTACATCACCACTATCAGAAGCTGGGATATCATGAAAGTAAGATCGCAGTGCGCTTCTGGGTAGTTACCATTATGTGCGTGGCAGTAGCAATAGCAACATTGAAAATGAGATAAAATGCAAAAAGTGAAACTGGTCATACTCGGAGCCGGAGAAAGCGGTATAGGTGCGGCACTGCTGGGAAAGAAGCAGGGGTATGACGTATTTGTTTCAGACGGCGGCGCTATAAAGGACATATACAAACAGGAACTGGCGGTGAATCATATTCCCTTTGAGGAAGGCCATCATTCCTGGGACCTGATACTGGCAGCTGATGAGATCGTGAAAAGTCCCGGCATACCTGAAAAGTCGGAACTGATGAAGAAGATACGCGAAAAACAGGTACCGGTTATTTCTGAAATAGAATTTGCTTACCGTTTCAGCAAAGATCAGAAGATCATTGCGATAACGGGTAGCAACGGTAAAAGCACTACCACCGCTCTTACCTACCACATTTTTGAAACAGCCGGCCTTAACGTAGCCATGGTAGGCAACATCGGCCTTAGCTACGCCAGACAGGTAGCCACCGCACCGGCTGATTATTATGTGATTGAAGTAAGCAGCTTCCAGCTGGATGATATAAAGACATTTAAACCAAACGTAGCCATTCTGCTGAACATTACGCCAGACCACCTGGATCGTTATGACTACAAAATGGAGAACTACATAAAATCAAAGTTCAGGATCACGCTCAACCAGACCAGGGAGGATTATTTCATCTACTGTATGGATGATCCGGAGATCATGGGTTATTTAAACAAGCAAACTATTTATTCAACACCAATACCATTTACTATCATGGAACCATTGAAGAAAGAAGGCGGATTTATAGCAAACGATCAAGTGAACATTCGGTTGAATGATGATCCGGTGATTGTGTCTATTTATGACCTTGCCCTTAAAGGCAAACATAATTTGTATAACTCAATGGCAGCAGGTATTGCAGGGAGAACAATGGATATCAGGAAAGAGAAGATACGCGAAAGCCTCACCTCTTTCAAGAGCCTCGAACATCGTATGGAGTATGTAACTACCGTACGGGGTGTAGACTTTATTAATGACAGCAAGGCTACCAACGTAAACTCGCTGTGGTTTGCGCTGGAAAGCATGGAGCAACCGGTGATACTGATCATGGGTGGTGTAGACAAAGGCAATGATTACAGTGCCATTAAAGACCTGGTAAAGGAAAAAGTAAAAGCGATCATATGCCTGGGCGTAGACAATCAGCCGATCCATGATGCGCTGACTGAGGCTACTCCTGCCATGGTAGATACGGCCAATATGAAAGATGCCGTACAGGCAGCTTTCCAGGCAGCCACCAAAGGAGATGTTATTTTACTCTCCCCCGCATGCGCCAGCTTTGACCTGTTCAAGAACTATGAGGACAGGGGAAAGCAGTTCAAGGATGCGGTGAGAGAACTATAAGTTGGGCAGTTTAAGGGTTTAATGGTTGAAGGCCATATGCCTCAAATTCTTAAACTTTCAAACACTCAAACGCTTAAACTAAAAATATGAGTGACTTACTATATAGGACTAAAGGCGATAAAGTGATCTGGGCGATCGTGATCTTCCTGTCATTAGTGAGTTTACTTGCAGTGTACAGTGCAACAGGATCACTTGCCTACCGTGAGCAGGGCGGCCACACGGAATATTACCTGCTAAAGCAGTTAACCGTGCTGATAATGGGTTTACTGATCATCTGGTTTGCCCACCGGGTAAATTACACCATTTACTCCCGGGTCGCGCAGATAGGGTTCATGATATCGATACCGCTGCTGATCTATACGCTTGCATTCGGTTCCAATATCAATGATGCCAGTCGCTGGATCAGGCTGCCGATCATCAACCTGACCTTCCAGACATCGGATGTGGCTAAACTGGCCATATTCATGTATGTAAGCCGGCAGTTGTCAAGGCGGCAGACGGTGATCACCGACTTTAAAAAAGGATTTCTACCCATCATCATACCGGTGGGCGTTATCTGCGTTCTGATCATGCCTGCTAACATGAGTACGGCTTTATTGCTGGGCGCCAGCTGTATGCTGTTGTGCTTTATAGGCCGCGTACCTGTAAAGTTTCTGGTTTCCATGGTGGGCGTAGGGATAGGTCTTGTGTTGTTTATGTTTGTAGTGGCGGAGGTGTTTGATCTGCCAATGCGTACCGAAACATGGAAGAAAAGAGCGGAGCATTTTTTTAACAAGGAAGACTCCGAAACGCCCTACCAGGTGCAGCAGGCCAATATCGCAATTGCAGGTGGCGGTTTGCTGGGTAAAGGTCCGGGAAACAGTACGCAGCGGAACTTTTTACCGCACGCATATTCTGATTATATATATGCAACAATTATAGAAGAGTATGGTATCTTTGGCGGCTTTTTGATATTGATGGCCTATCTGTTATTGTTGCTGCGCTGTATACGCATCTTTCGGAAATGCCCATACGCTTTTGGGGCATTCCTTGCATTAGGGCTGAGTGTGACGTTGGTAATACAGGCAATGACCAATATGGCAGTGAATGTAGGAGTGTTCCCTGTTACAGGTGTTACGCTGCCCATGATCAGTATGGGTGGGTCTTCTGTAATTTTTACCAGTCTGGCCATCGGTATTATACTGAGTGTGGCACGCAATGTAGAAGAGATGGAAGGTAAGAAAGCAGAACAGGAAAGGATAGCGAGGGCGATGGAAAATGCGCCGGCAGCATAAGTTATTCATTATACATTCTTAATTAATAATTAACTGAAATGCAACGCAAAGTAATTATAGCAGGTGGCGGTACGGGAGGACATATCTTCCCGGCTATAGCCATTGCAAATGCGTTGAAAAAGCTTGGTACCGACATTGATATCCTTTTTGTTGGAGCAAAGGGAAAGATGGAAATGGAGAAGGTGCCGCAGGCCGGTTACCAGATCGAGGGACTTGATATTGCCGCCTTTAACCGCAGCAATATGCTCAAAAACCTGCTGCTCCCTTTTAAGATCATTAAAAGTTTAAATCAGGCAAGCAATATACTGAAACGCTTCCAGCCCGACGTTGTAGTGGGCGTTGGCGGTTACGCCAGCTTCCCGGTATTGTGGAAAGCGCAACGCAAAGGCATCCCTACCCTGATCCAGGAGCAGAATTCCTTTGCAGGCAAAGCCAACAAAATGTTGGGTAAACGGGCCAAAAGAATTTGTGTGGCCTACGATGGTATGGAAAAATTCTTTCCTGCCGGCAAACTGCTTCTCACCGGCAACCCTGTAAGAAGCAGCATTACACAATCTGCTGTTACCCGCACGGAAGCGTTGCAGCATTTTGGATTGCAGGATGGGAAAAAAACAGTGTTCGCCTTCGGCGGCAGCCTGGGCGCCAGGTCTATCAGTGAAGCGTTGAGCGCTTTACTGCCCCGGTTTGTACAGGAAGATGTGCAGCTGATTTGGCAAACCGGTAAGCTGTATTACGAAATCGCACAAAAAGCTACGGCGGCTTACACCTCGCACGTTAAGGTGCATGAGTTCATCAACCTCATGGACTTTGCGTATAAGGCTTCAGACGTAGTGATCTCCCGCGCCGGGGCTATGACCATTGCAGAAGAATGCCTTGTAAAAAAGCCGGTCATATTTGTGCCTTATCCTTTTGCCGCCGAAGATCACCAGACCTTCAACGCACAGAGCCTGGTGAATAAACAGGCGGGCCTGCTGATCAGGGACAGCGACGTAGGAAAAGAATTAGGTAACACCCTGTTCAGCCTACTGCAGAACAAAGCCCTCATGGAACAACTGGAACAAAATATCTCAGTGCTTGGCAAAAGCAATGCGGATGTGGTAATAGCAAATGAAGTAATAAGACTGATATAATGGATCTGAAAAAAATACAACGCGTTTATTTCGTCGGCATCGGCGGCATCGGCATGAGTGCCATCGCGCGGTTCTTTAACGAGAACGGCGTAAAGGTGAGCGGTTATGACCGTACGGAAACAGCCCTTACCCGCCAGTTGTCCGCAGAAGGAATGCAGATCCATTATACGGACGATGCGAACCTGGTAGACCCGCAAGCCAGCCTGGTGGTGTACACACCTGCCATACCGCCTACGCACGCAGAACTGAAATGGTACCGTGAAAAAGGGTATGAAGTAGTGAAACGCAGCGATGTGCTGCAGGAGATCACCCGTGAGTTGTTTGCCATTACTGTGGCAGGCACCCACGGCAAAACCACCATCTCCACCATGATCTCGCATATCCTGCGGCATAGTGGTTATGGTTGCAATGCTTTCCTGGGCGGCATCAGCGTGAACTACGACCGTAATTTCTGGAGCAGCGAAAAACAGGTAGCCGTTATTGAAGCAGATGAATATGACCGCTCTTTCCTGAAACTCAGCCCGGACATTGCCGTGCTGACTGCCATGGATGCAGATCACTTGGACATCTACGGTACGGAAAAAGACATGCAGGAAGCGTTCATTCAGTATACGAAGAACATCAAGCCTAACGGTACCCTCATTGCCCGGGAAGGACTGCAGCGTGCAAAAGATCTGCAGGGCGATAATAAACTGTGGTACAGCCTGCAAAGCTTTACCGCCAATGCTTATGCCACCAACATACGTATACAACAGGGCGGTTATGTCTATGATGTTGTACAACAAAACTGGAGCCTGAAAGATGTAGTGCTGCCCATCGGCGGTATGCATAATATAGAGAACAGTGTGGCCGCCATTACCGTGGCACAGCTGCTGGGCATCAGTGATGATGCCATCAAAGCAGCCGTAGCCGATTTCAAAGGTATACGCCGCCGCTTTGAATATGTGATCAACAATGACCACCAGGTATTTATCGACGACTATGCACACCATCCCGAGGAGCTGCGCGCACTGATCAGCAGTGCCCTTGCACTGTTTCCCGGTAAAAAGTGCACGGTAGTGTTCCAGCCGCATCTGTATACCCGTACCCGCGACCTGGCAGACGGCTTTGCTGAAAGCCTGGCCCTGGCAGACGAGGTGATCCTGCTACCCATCTACCCCGCCCGTGAACTGCCCATTGAGGGCGTGAACAGCGAGATGATCGCAAACAGGATCAAAGGCAAACCGGTACAGATACTGCAACCGGCAGAGGTGCTGGACTGGCTTAAATCAAACACTGCTCCCCTGTTTATCACAGCCGGAGCGGGCGACATTGATCAGTTGAAAGAACCGGCTAAAAAGATATTAGAGGCCATTTAATTAATAATGAATAATTAAAAATGAAGAATCATAATGCTAATGAAATATCGAGGCGCTGATATACTATCATTTTAATTATGGCACCAGTAAACAAACATACTTGTGCAAGTAGTTATTAATAATTAAGTGTTAATTATTAACTGTAACGGATGGAACTAAAAACACGCAAAGCATTGAAACGTTTAGGCAGCGCCACATTTTGGATGGCGGTGCTGATCGGCTTTGCCGTGCTGGTAGTATCCGCCGCCAAAGTAAAGGATGCCGTTCAATGCAAAGGCATTGTGGTAAAGATCAGTGGCAGCGATAACAATTACTTTATAGAGGAGAAAGACATCAAGACTCTGGTGGTAAAGAACACCGACCTGAATCCGATAGGCAGAAAGATCAACGACATTAACATTTCCCGTCTGGAGAAACTGGTGTCGCAGGATCCCTGGGTAGAGCGGGCCGACCTGTTCTTTGATAATCAGCAGCGCCTGAACATAAAAGTGATTCAGCGGGAGCCGGTAGCAAGGATCTTTACCATTACCGGTAACAGCTTTTACCTGGATGCCAGACGGGAACGTATCCCGGTTTCTGACCGCTATACCGCCCGGGTGCCTGTGTTTACAGGATTTCCCACAGATGCGGTACAGCTCCAGAAAAATGACAGTGTTCTCACCGCGGGTATTGTAGACATCAGCCGTTATGTGCTGAATGACCCTTTCTGGATGGCGCAGGTAGACCAGGTAGACATCACCGGCAACCGTAAATTCGAGATCATCCCTAAACTGGGCGATCATATTATCGATTTCGGGGAAGGCACAGACGTAGAAAAGAAATTCCGTAAGCTGATGGCCTTCTATAAAGAAGGATTAAGCCGTATAGGTTGGAACAACTACACCCGGATCAACGTGGCGTTTGAAAATGAAGTAGTATGTACCCGTAAGGATGGTACGCCACCGCCCAAACCCACCCCACCGCAAATAGACAGTGTGGATGTGGATATGGCGGCAACAGGCGACACTACAGCGGCAGCTGTTCCTGCAAAGGAAGCTGTCAGAACAGTTGCCAGAACGGTAAAGCCGGCAGAAAAACCGGCCCCGGAAAAACACATGGTTAAACCGGCAGCAAAGCAAACAGCCAAAGCACCGGCCAAACCAGTAAAACAACCCAAGGCAGTGTATAAAAAACCTGCTGCAGGATCAGTAAACACAACAAAAAAACATAAAACGCCATGAATCAGGAAGCTCCCATCATTGTAGGTCTTGATATAGGAACTACGAAGATTGCTGCCATTGCAGGACGGAAGAATGAATACGGGAAACTGGAAATCCTGGGATTCGGTAAAGCCCCATCTTTTGGTGTGCAGCACGGTATGGTGCTGAACATCGACCAGACTATCAAGGCCATCAGGCAAGCGCTTGAAAACTGCTATGCTTCAAATCCCAACCTGGAGATCAATGAAGTGTACGTTGGCATCGCGGGCCACCATATAAAAAGCTTGCAGACCCGCGGTGATATTGTTCGCAGCGATACCGATGCGGAAATATCCCAGAAGGATATTGACCAGCTGATCAACGATCAGTACAAAACCGTGATCCCGGCCAGTGACCAGATCATTGACGTGATCCCGCAGCAGTACATCGTAGACAGCCTGCAGAATATTACTTATCCCATCGGTATGTCTGGTGTAAAAGTGGGCGCCAATTTCCACATCATCACCGGCGACAAGAACGCCATCCGCAATATCAACAGAAGTGTGGAAAAATCAGGACTGAAGATACACGATCTCGTGTTACAACCCCTGGCTTCCGCCGCCGCTGTTATGTGTGATCTTGATTTCGAAGCCGGCGTTGCCATTGTAGATATCGGCGGTGGAACCACTGACCTGGCCGTGTTTTACGAAGGTATCCTGAAACACACCGCGGTGATCCCTTACGGTGGTGAGAACATCACCAACGACATCAAGAACGGTCTGGGTGTACTGAAAACACAGGCTGAACAGATGAAGGTGCAGTTTGGATACGCGCTGGCAGATGAGGCTAAGAACAATGCCTACATCACTATTCCGGGCCTGCGCGGACAAAGTCCGAAGGAGATCTCCGTAAAGAACCTGGCCCACATCATCCAGGCGCGTATGAGTGAGATCCTTGATTTTGTAGTGTACCACCTGAAACAGATCGGTATGGACAGCAAGATGCTGAACGGCGGTATTATACTTACCGGCGGCGGATCACAGCTGAAACACCTGATACAGCTGACAGAATACACTACTGGTGTAAGCGCACGTATCGGCTATCCGAACGAGCACCTCGCCAGCGGACATATTGACGAACTAACCAAACCGATGTACGCTACCTGCGTTGGTCTGATACTGAAAGGTTATAATGATTATGAAAATGATCGCAGGGCGCTGGAAGAGAATTATGTAAAGATCAACACCAGTTATATAGCAAAGGAAAAAGCTTCAGGCAAAGCAGCCCAGGCACAGGACAGCTGGGTGGAGGATGAAGAAGAAACAATGAGCGTATCTGAAATACAGGAACGCAAAGCAAGAGAGCGGAACGCGTCGCTGAAGAATTTCCTGGACAGGATGAAGACTAAGATCATAGATATGTTCACAGAAGAAGAAGATGCTAAACTATAAGTGGCGCAATTGTTGCAGCCACAGTGATTTATAATAAACTAACCCATAAAAGAGATAGAGTCATGATACATTTTGATCTTCCAAAGGAGAAATCCTCCATCATCAAGGTCATAGGCATTGGTGGTGGCGGAAGCAATGCGGTGAACCACATGTTCAACCAACGCATTGAAGGGGTGAATTTTATTATCTGCAATACAGATGCTCAGGCAATCGCAAACAGCCCCGTTCCAAATAAAGTGCAGTTAGGTCCGCACTTAACACAGGGATTGGGTGCCGGCGCGAACCCCGAGATCGGTAAGCAGGCAACGGAGGAATCCTTTGAAGAGCTCAAAAAAATACTGGAGGTTAATACCAAGATGGCCTTCATCACTGCAGGTATGGGCGGTGGCACCGGTACTGGTGGCGCTCCTATCATCGCGCGTGTGTGCAAGGAGCTGGGTATTTTAACCGTGGGTATTGTTACCACTCCCTTCTCCTATGAAGGGAAGAAGCGCATGCTGCAGGCGGAAGAAGGGATTTCCCGTCTGAAAGAGCATGTGGATACGCTGCTGATCATCTCCAACGATAAATTACGCCAGAAGTTCGGCGATCTGAAAGCCAAAGCCGCTTTTGAAAAAGCAGATAACGTGTTGGCCACCGCCGCGAAGTGTATCACCGATGTGATCACCTCCACCGGCCAGATCAACGTGGACTTTGCCGATGTATGCACCGTTATGCGGAACGGCGGCGTAGCCCTGCTGGGCGCAGCAACTGTAGAAGGCGAGAACCGTGCACAAAGGGCCATAGAAGAAGCGCTGACCTCTCCCCTGCTGAACGATAACGATATCAGCGGCGCTAAATGGATATTGATCAACATTTCCTCTGCTGAAGGTGAATTTGAACACACCCTGGATGAAATGGACATCATACAGGCCTATGTACAAAGCATGGCCGGCGAGGATTGCGACGTGATCCTGGGTGTAGGCTACGATCAGTCCCTGGAGCGCAAGATCGGTGTAACCATCATTGCTACCGGTTTTGAACAAAAACCAATACAGCGGGTTTCCGCCGCTGGTACTCCCCAGCCCAGGACAGAAGAGCCGAAGATTGTGATGCAGCTTGGAAATGAAGACGATGAAAAGAAACTGAACCAAAAGGGCCAGGGTAACCTGTTCCAGGAGCCTATTGATGTAATGGCGCCGCGTCTGGTAGAACCGGTGGTTACTCATCCGGCGCCTGCTTATACGCCTCCACCGCAGCCAGAGAGAACAAACTTTGTGCTGAACATAGAGCCAGATCCGGATTACAGGCCGCAACCGCAGCCACAATCTCAGCCTCCGGCTTCCAATGCGGGTAACAGCGGCGGTGGAATCAACGTAATCCGTCCGCAGCAACATAATCATCCTACGCATATTCACATAGAGCCGGTGAATACGCCTCCTCCTGCCAACGACCAGCCTGAAATGAAGATGGTGTTCAGGGATGAGGAAGAGCCGATGACACCGCCTCCTCCACCGCCTCCGCCAGCAGCAGAAGATCCCTTTGAGGAGCAGAAGCGCAAGCAGGCAGAAAGGGTGGCTAAACTGAGAAGCATCAGTTTCAATGTGAAAACGATGGACAATAATGCGGAGATAGAAAATGTGCCCGCTTACCTGCGCCGTAACATTAACCTGGACAATGGCGCTGGTTCTGCCGAGCAGTTCTATTCTAACTACACGATCAGCGACTCCGGCCAGAACCAGGCCGAGATCAATACTATTAATACGTTTTTAGATGGGAAAAAGCCCGATTGATGAGCGGTTGTGAATTGAATAGCTTTATTGCTAAATTTAATTTTGATTGTTTTTTAGTTGTGTTAAAAGAAAGTCCTCTGGTTCTCCAGGGGACTTTTTTATAGCAGCCAGCTGTTAGCTGCTTACTAATGCTTTCCGCCTCTTTCTACACTTTTAATGTCCTCAGCCCTGTTCTGTTTAAAATCAAACTGCTCAAAATCTTTATTTGCGGGCACCTTTATGGTGTAACTATCCAATATGTCTATTTCGATCGTGAAATGGCTTGCTTTCAGGTCGATGATGTGGCCACCGGCGTCTTTGTTTTCAGAAAGAAAATGAAAATGGTAACCTGATATGTTGGTGTTATCCATGAACACCGGTAAGCGATAACCGATTAAATCGCCCTGGGCGTCCTTAAATTCGAAGAAATGCTGCAGACTCAGCATATCAGCCAGCGGAGTATGTTGATGCTGCTGAACGGGCGGGAAAGCACGTGTTTTGATATAGCTGAATTTACCACTGACATGGATGGCATACATGCCGTTAATATTGGTGAGCACACTGTCCAGGAGATGAAATAATCCTGCCTTATCCAGTGGTTTCACTACACTGATGGTGATATCCGGATGAAAGAAATTGATCATCGAAAAAGGCGTCAGCTGATGATCATCCACCTGGAAAGTTTTACCGCTGTGCTGGGTTTGATACACCCTTCCACGGAAAATCATGATCTCCCCGTCCAGTTTATCAGGAGCGCCCAGGCCAAAATCGCCATGCTTTTTAAGTTCCCGGTAAGAAAAAAAGCCATCGTACAATCCGCCGATAAGGCCGGATCCCACCCCAACGGTAAAAAGGTTGTTGTGCAGGGTATCAGGAGGAGTACTTCTTATAGTTGCAGCTACGTGCCGGGCGGATAGCAGTACAGTAGCCGTCATAAAAGAAAACAGCAAAGCGCGCATGTTGAACAGGGTTTAATTTCGGGGGATAAAGATATACTAATCCGTTGCTACTTGGTAATGCGGATCTTCCATTACATTTACGTCGATCACCGATGCTGCATTTTTCAGCAGCACGCGGCAGTCCTCACTCAGGTAACGCAGATGCAGTTTCTTACCTGCTTTCTGATAGCGTTCTGTCAGTTTGTTCAATGCTTCAATAGCGCTCATGTCGGCCACCCTGCTTTCCCTGAAGTCGATGATCACCTCAGCCGGGTCATTTTGTACGTCAAATTTCTCCAGGAAGGTGGTAACCGAACCAAAGAACAGGGGACCGAATATTTCATAATGTTTGACACCCTGGTCGTCTGTATATTTCCTCGCACGTATCCTTTTGGCGCTTTCCCAGGCAAATACCAGCGCTGATATAATGACACCTATCAGCACTGCGAGCGCCAGGTTATGCAGCCATACGGTGACAATTGCAACGAGTATACCTACAAACACGTCCTGACGGGGCATTTTATTGATGATCTTCAAACTGATCCATTCAAATGTACCAATGGCTACCATGATCATTACGCCTACCAGCGCAGCCATTGGAACACGCTCAATAACAGGTGCGCCGAAAAGAATGATCAGCAGGATGGTGTGTGCGGCAATAATGCCCGACAGCCTTGCCCTGGAACCGGCCGAAAGGTTAACAAAAGACTGGGCGATCATCGCGCAACCACCCATTCCCGTAAAAAAGCCATTGAATATATTAGCTGTTCCCTGTGCCACCGCTTCCTTGTTGCCGCGGCCTTTAGTTCCGGTGATCTCATCCACCACGTTAAGTGTAAGCAGCGTTTCAATAAGACCAACTCCTGCCATCACAAGCGAATAAGGGAAAATGGTCCTTAGCATGTCCAGGCTAAAGGGTACCGCAGGCACATGGAACGGCGGAAAGCCGCCACTGATGGAAGCAATATCTTTAACGGTTTTGGTTTCAATGCCCAGGCCTAACACCAGTAAAAACACAACAACAATGGCCACCAGTGACGCGGGAACTGCCTTGGTGATTTTCGGCACCAGTATCACGATCAGGATGGTGAGCAGCACAAGTCCGAGCATAATCCATAATGCAGAGCCGGATAACCAGGCGGCGCCACTGGCGCTGCTTACTTTAAATTGTTGTATCTGAGCCATGAAAATGATCACGGCCAGGCCATTTACAAAACCGTACATAACAGGTTGCGGCACCAGCCGGATAAACTTTCCCAACCTGAAGAGACCAACTACTATCTGTAAGACTCCTGCCAATGCTACCGCTGCGAAAACATACTCCACACCATGACTTTGCATCAGCGCGATCAGCACAACTACCGTAGCGCCTGCACCACCTGATACCATACCCGGCCTGCCGCCCAACACAGCGGTAATCAGGCCCATCAGAAAAGCCGCGTAAAGACCCGTTAAGGGAGAAAGTCCTGCCAGGATGGCAAATGACAGCGATTCCGGGATCATGGTCATGGCTACCGTAAGGCCAGCCAATACCTCGGTCTTGTAATTGATTTTTTGCGAGAAATCAAATAAATTGAAGTAAGCCTTCATGTGGGAAAGATTAAAAAGTAAAAAACGAAAACTGGATGTGAGTGACAGAAAAGAACCTGGCTCCGTTTAAAGAAACGTGCATGATAGTTAAAATAACTATCAGGGTGGTGTAAGCTGTGATGATATAGTAATGCTGTTCATTCGGCAGCAAAAATAGGAATATTCCCCCGGTTTGCAAGCTGCTGATGCGGTAGGTACGCCTGCAGCATGGCTGTCAGGCCACAATACCGGGAACCTGACAACAACGCACGGCGACTTATTTTTATCCGCAATTAAAATAAATCTTATGAACAATCGTCAATTAAACTATTGGGAATTACCAATACTTCGCTCCCACTGATCATTGGAATATAAAGTTGTAAACAGCATACTGAATCATGCAGGACCTCTCCAGAATATTATATACGTTAACACAGCATGAAAAGCTTTTTATCATGGTCAGATCCAACAGAACCGGGTTGCCATCTGATGAACTGATAGAAAAATTCATGCAGCCACACAAACAAGCGCAATACTTTTTCCTGTTCATGAAAAAGGGGCATGCCTTGCATAAGGTAGATATGCAGCCGATAAATGTGCAGAACAACCAACTATTGTTTGTGCTTCCACAACAAATCCATATACTGCCATCGCACCAGCATGAATGGGAATATTACAAGCTAGGTATTGACGACCATTGTCTTTCGCTGCTTCCTAAATCATTTCCATTTCTCATTAACCCCTTGCAGCACCAGATACTGTCAATTAAAGAGGATGCCGTACAACGGCTCTCCTGGGCCTTTGAAAGCCTTCGTCAGCTTTTACTGGTAAGAAATTCACCCACTGCATTGATCCTTTCTTACCTTGATAGCGTATTAACTGAGATCAACCATGCATACTTCCAGGACCAGGAAATACAGTCGGGTTCCAATGAAAAGTTAACCAAATACATTGCGTTCAAACTGCTGGTAGAAGAGGAGCTGACACAGCATCTCTCCATTGAGGAGATCTGTAAACGCCTCGCAGTAAATGCAACCCACCTTTATAACATTGTAAAGGAATTCTCTGGTCTCTCTGCTAAAGAATACCTTAACCAGCGCCTGATACTTGAGGCGCAACGCAAATTATACTACAACGAAATATCGGTAAAAGAAGTAGCCTTTGAGCTTGGGTTCAATGATCCGGATTACTTTTCCAGGCTGTTCCGGAAAATAACAGGAAATACAGTTTCCCGGTTTGTTTCATCCATCCGGGATTTGTCCGGTAATTAAGGTGATTTGTCCGGCTGGCAGACTGTTCACCCAGCTACCTTTGTCCTATCAAAAAACATTCATCATGAAAGTATTGAAAAGACAACTGGGAAAAGGTGGACCGGAGGTAACGGCGGTCGGGTTAGGATGTATGGGAATGTCCGGTGCTTATGGCCAGGCTGACGAAAAAGAATCGGTTACAACCATTGAGCGTGCACTGGAGTTGGGCGCCAACTTTCTGGACACAGCAGATTTTTACAGGGCTGGTCATAATGAAGAGCTGATCGCGAAAGCTATCAAAGGTAAACGGGAACGGGCATTTCTTTCTGTAAAATCAGGAATGATGCTGGCCCCCGCAAAAGGTGGCATGCCCGGATATAGCAGGGTAAACGCCAGCCCGGAATACCTGAAGAATGCAATAGTGTATAGCCTGCAGCGTCTGAAAACGGATTACATTGACCTTTATACGCCTGCAAGAGTAGATCCTGCTATACCGATAGAAGAAACCATCGGCGCCCTGGCAGAATTTGTGCAGGCTGGCGTTATTCGTTATATCGGTTTATCAGAGGCTTCTGCCGCTACGATCAGGAGAGCTGCGAAGGTGCATCCCATCACCGCCTTACAGATAGAATATTCTTTGTGGAGCAGGGATATCGAGCGGGAGGTGCTGCCCGCATTGAGAGCAGAAGGTATTGGCCTGGTAGCATATTCTCCCTTAAGCCGTGGTTTGTTAAGCGGTGAGATCCAAAAGCCGGAGGATATAAAAGATAACCGTATACATATGCCGAGGTTCCAGGGAGATAATTTCATTAAGAACCTGGAGCTGGTAGAGAAGGTGAAAGAACTGGCAGCGCAGAAAAATTGCACCCCTTCCCAGCTGGCGATTGCATGGGTACTGGCGCAGGGGGATGATATTATTGCAATACCCGGAACGAAAAGGGTGAAATACCTGGAGGAGAACCTGGGAGCAGCAGAAGTTAAATTAACAGAGGATGAATTGAATACAATAGACGGCATACTACCGGCGGGAAGTGTTGCGGGAGATAGGTATCCGGAAATGTTCATGAAGCATTTGAATGGGTAGATAGGACAATGGCACGTTAAGAATCCGGGCCCCGGCTATAACCGGGGCTTTTTGCTAAAACAAGCCCTTACTGCGTGTCACCTCATACCACCCTACAAAAACCCCACAAAGATGTTAGTCCCCTACCACAAATTAATCCTACATTCGTTTCACATCAGCCAATTGCACCCCCAAATTTTAACCACCCTCTATTGGAAACTATACCACCATTGATATGAAAAAGCTATTAGTCATTCCCATTGTCCTTTTATCTCTTGCTTTACCCAAAGCAACCACTAATGCCACCGGCTCTTCTTCTTACTCCCATTTCATTCCTTCCGCCGATTGCGGCACCTATAAAGGCAAGGCGCTTAACCGTGGCCCAAAAGGCGGCTGCTATTACATCAACAAGAACGGCAATAAAACATATGTAGACAGGTCTTTATGTAAATGTTAATTTCTAACGAATGCACCCAAAGGGAGGCCGGCTTATTCAAGCCAGCCTCCCGTCTATTGATAGCTGGCCCGGACTAAAACCGGTTATCCCGGTAAAAGATCGCTGAAAATGTCTATCTTCGCCCTCGTATGCAACTCATACATACCACATATCGCCCGTCTGCCGGAATGATTGCCGCCTAACGCAGCTGGTTAGTGAACACTACTTAATTTCCACTGCGTTTCTTTACTCCGTTATTCATATGCATTTATGAACCTATGCCCTGTTGCCCGGACACTACTGTTTTGTCCGCACACAGCGCTGAAACCTATTTCAACAATGTTATCATCATTATCATCATATGGCTGGAACAGCCATTTTGAACATCATTATACAACCTTTATCCGGCATGACCTCGAAGCCGGACGGGTAATTGCTATCAACGGCTACAACCACACTATCATCACTCCCACCGGGCCTTCTCCTGCCATGCTGGCGGGTTCGCTCATGAATGGCAAAGAAACCTGGGAGCTGCCAAAAGTAGGCGACTGGATCGTTTGTAAACACTATTACGATCAAAGCATCATTGTCGATGTCCTCCCCCGGCTTAATGCGTTGAGCCGCAAGCTCCCTGGTAAAAGCAGTCAGCAACAGGTAATCGCCGCTAATATAGACGCCGCCCTGATCATCCAGGGACTCAATCGCGATTTTAACCTCCCGCGGCTGCAACGTTACCTGCAGCAGGTATATCAATGCGGCATCCAGGCCATTGTTATCCTGAACAAACAAGACCTTGCAGATGCGCCGGAAGCCTGCCGACAGGAGGTGCTGTCACTGGGATATGATTGCCCTGTGCTGCTCACCAGCGCATTAGATCATGATCAGCTGAACGGTTGGGCCACCCGGTACCTGCTTCCCGGCAAGACCTTCGCCCTGCTGGGCTCATCCGGCGTAGGGAAAAGCACCCTGTTCAACAGCCTCTCCGGCCTGGCAATGCAAAAAGAAGGTAGTGTGAGTTCCTACAATAACAAAGGCAAACATACCACCACCTCCAGGCAGCTGGTGCTGTTGCCCAACGGCAGTATGCTTATTGATTCGCCGGGAATGCGGGAATTTGGCCTCACCCTGGATGCAGATGACGGCGTAAGCTTCTATCACCCGATGATCGAAGAACTATCTGGGCAATGCCGCTTCCGGGACTGCTTACACCAACAGGAGCCCGGCTGTGCGGTAACAGCTGCGCTTGAGCAGGGCAAATTGCCGCCAGCCGTGTATCACAATTACCTGAAACTGATCCGCGAACAATATCATTACCAGGCAAGTGCCCTGGCAAAGAAAAGAATGGAACAACAATTCGGCAAAATATCCAAACAGGTAAATTCCCTGCGCAAAAAGCGGAAGTACTAAAACAGTGTTGCTTACCGGTTCCCTGAAAATATCAGGGTGCTGGTATGCAACTATTTAGCTGCCACCGCATCTTTGATATAAAACCCTGCATGCCTGCATCCGCCCGCGCCCTGTGGATAGACCATCTCCGTTCTGCCATCACCGTATTGGTAGTGGCCCATCACTCTTCCCTGGCCTATACTACTTTCGCCAGTTTTAATAAGCAGGCATATATCTTATCCACCCATCCCATTGTTGACAAAGAACGCTGGATAGGGCTTGATATCTTCGAAAATTTCAACGACGTATTTTTTATGTCGCTGATGTTCTTTATCAGCGGCATGTTTGTATTACCCAGCCTCACCAGGAAAGGCGTCACTGCATTTATACGCGACCGCTTCTATCGCCTGTTCCTTCCGTTTGCTGCGGGCGTTACTTTACTAATGATGCTGGCTTATTATCCCGCCTACTATATAGCTCATGGCAGCCACAGTATCAAAGGTTATGTTATCGATTACTTTACCACTGAAGCATGGCCGGTTGGTCCGCCATGGTTTATTTGGGTGCTCTTTCTCTATAATATCATATTTGCTTTACTGTTTCCATTGTTAAAGAATAAAACTATCGGGAGCTTTCGCCCGGGTGTACTTGTCTCCGGCCTCGTAGTGATCACCTGGATATTATATGTACCGATGGCGATGTGGGTAGGCCCCTATACCTGGACTGGCATCGGGCCCTTTGACTTCCAGAAAAGCAGGATACTGCTGTATTTCGCTTACTTTTTGCTGGGCGCGCTTGCTGGTAATAAAAGATATGGCGACGGAATATTCTCCGGTAAATTTATAGCACTATGGCCGCTTTGGATAGCCGCCTGCCTGTTGATGTATATCTTACTCACAGTCATTTCTGCGCCACTCAGGCAACTGGTAGCACAGGAAAAAATATCTTCAATGACCGGCTGGCTCGTCTACTATACCGTGTATGTTCTTTCCTGCAGCTTAAGTTGTATTGCCTTGGTCACTTCCTTTAAAGCGCTGGTACAGGCGCCTAAAAGCTGGTGGACATTCCTCTCTGCTAACGCTTACAGCATTTACCTGCTGCATTACATCTTTGTCGTATGGTGCCAGTATGCTTTGCTTTCCATTTCAGCACCTGCCTTTATTAAATTCATTATTACGTTTATAGTTGCATTATCCGGCAGCTGGATCGTCAGTCATCTGATCAGGAAACATCCGCTGATCAGAAAGTACTTATAGTGGTGAAGTACTTTGGGCAAGCACTTTCCAGGTATGTTCGATGTTTGCGTGAGGCTTGATCATATGCGGGTGAAAAGGGATGATGCTTTCCCCGCGTTGTACACGCAACGGAAAATCGGGATTGGCCATCGCAGCCTTACCAATTGCTATCAGGTCTGCATGTCCTTCCTCCAGTACCTGCCTCGCCAACTTCGGTTGGTGTAGTCCGCCATTGGCGATCACGGGTACACCTGTAAGTTGTTTTGCCAATCCTGTGTATGAGCTACCATCAGGGTAAGTGGCTTCTGCAGCCCAGTTGCCCGCCTCCGCTGCAATATGGATATAATCTGGTTTTACGGTAGCCACTTCAGATAGTATTGTCTTCGCTGTTACAGGTCCATCCGCCCATCGATAATGCAGGTTGTTCACTTTACCTTCTGATAAACGCAGGCCAATGATAAAGTCTGGTGGTACAACTGCTCTTATTGCTTCAATGATTTCCTTTATTATGCGGAAACGGTTAGGAATGCTTCCACCATACAGATCCGTTCGTAAGTTGATATCGTCTGTCATAAACTGATCCAGCAAATAACCATTGGCGGCATGCAGTTCTACTCCATCAAAACCAGCCGCCAAGGCACGCAGGGCCGATTGTACGAAGCCCTGTTTAACCAGCGTTATCTCCGTTATCGTCATGGCATGCGGTATAGGAAAAGGGCCGTCACCTCCTCCATATTCCTGCATTTTCTTACCAAGCGGCAATACTGCAGACGGCGCCCAGGTAGTTGGAAGATGCTGTGATATAGCGCCAGCGTGCATCAGCTGCGCAATAAATACGGCTCCATGCTGTTTTACACGCAACGTTACATGCTTCCATCCGGCTTGCTGATCCATCGTTACCAAACCAGGTTGTCGCGGATAGGCCTGCGCTGCTATATCATCTGTATAAATTCCTTCTGTAATGATCAGGCTGAAACCGCCTGATGCAAATGCCTCATAGTAAGCTTGCATGTTAGCCGTAGGAACGCCGTCAAAACCGGCGCTCACACGTGACATCGGCGCTACTGCAAACCTGTTCCTGAGCAGGTGGGTGCCTAAATGAAGTGCATTAAAAACTGCGGGAGTGAATTCATTATTTGTGTACATAACATTCAATTTTATGCACACAAAATTGTTACAGATATAACCGGATGCCGTTAAACTAATTTAATAAATACAATTAAAATAGTTTAATGAGATTCTGTCATTTCCCAACGCAAATACACTACGCAATGTGATACTACCTTTACAGTATTGATCGCAGAAATACTATTGCTACTCAAGTCAACTCCAGGCTTGCAGGTAACGAAGCGCATCACCCGTTCGTATACCACCAGCCCGGAGATGACGGAGGGCATTACTACTTAATACCTACGCCAGTGACAGTACGATTTCGCCTGGAGGACATGACTTCCAGGTATTCAATTGTCATTCTTCTTCCCGGTGGCCCAGCTTTGCCCTGATCTGGCTCAGGAATACCGGCGTAATGCCAAGATAAGAGGCTATATACTTTTGAGGTACGCGCTGCACCAGTTGCGGATAGTGCTGTAGCAGATCAACGTAGCGGGCTTCTCCATTCATGCTGATATTGTTGAGGATACGGCGGTTTTGCGCCAGGTATGCGTTCTGATGCAGTATACGAAAGAAGCGTTCAAAGACCGGCGCCTCCGCATACAGGCGTTCCAGTGAGGGCTTGTCCAGCTGCAACACCCTAACCGGTGTAAGGGCTTCAATATTCACCCGGGCAGCTGTATGATGCAAAAAACTTTCCAGGTCAGTGATCCACCAGTCTTCCAGCGCAAAGTGCAGGGTATGTTCATCCCCTTTGTCATCTACAAAAAATGAGCGCAGGCATCCATCCAGCACATAGCTTTCGTAACGGCATACATCACCTGCCTGCAGCAGGAACTGTTTACGCAACAGCTGCCGGGTACTTACCAGGGAAATAAACAACTCCTGCTCTTCCGCAGTAAGTGATACATGACGTGCTAAATGCTGCAGAATTTGCTGGTGAATTGGTTCCATGTTACAATATTACTGATACCCTGTTAACTTCCGGGCGCATAGCACTTGTTGTGAAGGAACTCCACAGGCTGCCATTGATGGTGAGAAATTTTGTCAGGTACGGATCATTGTCAACAAAAGTTGTCAGTTTGTGTGCTGCCAGTTCTTCCGAAGTGTCAGCTATTTATGAAGGAATGATCCTTTTCAGCTGCAGGTTGGTAACGGGCGCTACCACCAGCGGGTACTTCTCGATGGTCACGTAGCTGGAATCCAGTCCGAAACCCCGCTCTTCTGACAGGCTGATCTTCTTGAGGAAAAAGTACATCCGCATCACCAGTCTTTCATACAAGGGAAGATCATTATCATGCGAGAGGAATTTTTCCATTACAATGAACTGGAAATCGCCCACTACATTGTTCTTGCTCAGCGATTCATAACGGCTGGTAATGTTCACTTCCTTATTGCGCACCATATCTTCCACCACCATCCTGAACATCAGGTTAATGCGCTGTTCTACCTTAAACCCGAGGCGGAATTCTACGCGGATCACTTCATTGGGAATGATGGTCTGTACGGAGTATTCACTGAGGTAAGGTTCGTCTACCACATCCACATGTACAAACCAGTAAATATCGGCGCGTTTGGGTTTCTTGTTAAGGATGGAGTAAATGATCTTGTGCTCTATCTCTTTGGGGTTATCGGCGCTGCTCATATACACCAGGTGAGTGGCATGCTTGGGAATGGAGGTATCATTGCTCAGCTCCTGCAATATGGGCAGATAATCTTCCAGGCGTACAAATTCCACGTAACGGTTCTTGATCTTGCGCGACTTAAACCATACCAACATTACCGCAAACAGGCCGCCTGCCACTATTACGGTAACGTAGCCGCCGTGCATGAATTTTACGAGGTTGGCAAACAGGAAAGAGAATTCGATGGTCAGGTAGATCACCAGGTACAATAGCACCCAAGAGACCCGTACCCTGCGTGTATACAGGTAGAATGCAAACAGACAGGAGGTCATGAGCATACAGATAGTGATAGACAGTCCGTAAGCGGCCTCCATGGCGCCGGATTCCTGGAAAATAAGCACGATGGCGGTACATCCTACAAACAGCATGACATTGATACCGGGGATGAACAGCTGCCCTCTCATTTCTGTGGGGTAGTTGATTTTCAGCTTGGGCCAGAGGTTCAGGCGCATTGCTTCTGAGATAAGCGTGAATGATCCGGAGATCAGGGCCTGGCTGGCGATAACGGAGGCCATGGTGGCTATCAGCACGCCAAATATCACGAACCACTCGGGCATAATGGTAAAGAAGGGATTCTGGTCTTTCAGCAGTATCTGGCCACGCTGTGTTAGTAACCAGGCGCCTTGTCCCAGGTAATTGATGATCAGGCACGTCTTTACGAAGATCCAGGATATACGGATGTTCCCCCGACCGCAGTGGCCCAGGTCGGAATACAGGGCTTCGGCTCCCGTGGTACAAAGGAATACCGCGCCTAATATCAGGAACCCTTTCGGGTAGGTGGTTAACAATTCTATAGCGTAGTGCGGGCTGAATGCTTTCAATACCGTAACGTCATCTGCAATATGCGCCAGCCCTAATATGCCAAGCATAGAGAACCAGATTACCATGATAGGTCCAAACAGCCGCCCGATAGATACGGTGCCAAACTGCTGCATGAAGAAAAGCCCGGCGATGATGATCAGTACGATCTTGACAATCGTCCACTGATCCAGGTCTTTGAACACTTCCAGGGTGCGGAGACCTTCTATAGCGGAAGTAACCGTAATGGGTGGGGTGATAATACCGTCTGCCAGAAGGGCGGCGCCGCCTATCATTCCGAATATGACTGCCCATTTTGCATGCCGTCTTACCAGGGCGTACAGCGAGAAGATGCCGCCTTCTCCCTTATTATCGGCCTGCAGGGTTAGTATTACATATTTAATGGTAGTTTGAAGGGTTAAGGTCCAGATGATGCAGGAGATGCCACCTACCACCAGCAGGTCACTGACAGGATTGGAACCCATGATGGCTTTGAAAACATACAAAGGGGAGGTACCTATATCACCGTATATAATACCCAGAGCAACCACAAAACCCGCCAGGCTGACCTTGTTAATATCTATTCTCACTCTTAATGTAAATTAGTTGTAAGGCGGTCAAAATTACGGCAATAATCAATAACAAATACCTGAAAAGAGAAAGTCCCCCGTCATAGACGGAGGACTTTCTGCAATATCATCTAGTGTAGTACACCGCTGTATTAGTTAGCAGGAGCTAAGTCAACAGTGCTGGACTCACCAGGAGTGTTTTGTTTGATGAAACGACCCCTATCGATACCCTGCTTGTCAGCCAGGTAGTCGATCACAGCGTCAACCCTTCTGCTGCTCAGGTCAACACCACCTTTTTTGCCTTTGGCACCGGCATGGCCGGTAACCAGTACATTACACTCAGGGCTGGTTCTCAGTGTGTTTGCAACACTGCTCAGGATAGCTTCGTTGTCAGAGGAGATCTTGGTAGAGCTGCCTTTGAAAGCTACGCTGGGGAATACCAGGCTAGCGCAGGTAGTTTTTTGTATGTTTTTGCAGCACTCGGGATCCGGGCATTGGCCAACACCATCAGCGTCAACAGGCTGGCAATAAGTCGGAGTGATCAGCTGTTTGTCTTTGTAGTCAGGAACACCGTCACCGTCAGTATCTTTAGCTACACCGTGAACGTCTACAGGAGCACCTGCAGGAGTGTTCGGCTCGCGGTCGAACTGGTCAGTTACACCGTCGCCGTCAGCGTCAGGCAGAACGGGAGTAGGCAGTTTCATGTGACGGGGAGAGCTCAGCTCGTTGTAGGAGTAATCCAGAGGATTCAGCCACCACAGCGGCTCTACGCGTTTAGCAGTGCTACCGATGTTGAAGTTCAGGCGAACGCTGGTGTAGGAGAAGAAATCCTTGCTAGCGTCATAAGCACCTGAATTATAACCGTCTAAGTAGTCATCAAACGGCATAGTGAATTTCTGCTCTACGCCGATGTTGAAACGTTTAGAAACTTTGAAAGCGATACCAGTACCGAAGTCAACAGCGTGACGCCATAACTGGTTGTCACTTTTACGGCCGATCTGAGCCCTGTTGCCCTGAGAAGGAGCGTTAGACTCATAATCGCCATCCAGGATGTTCTTGATCTGGTCTTTAATATCTTTACGTTTGCCGGTGAAATCAACACCCCTGAAGTCATATCCGTTACCGGATGCGTCAACAGCGTCAACATCTACGTCAGCCAGTATAAGGCTATAACCGCCAAATACATACCAGTTAACTTTAGGCTGTGATTTGTAGAACAGGATGTTGCTCAGGGAAGCGATCATGTCGATAGATGCCTGGTGAGTAGCTGTTTTGTAGTTAGGTACAATACGGCCACCATTCAGTGCTGCTGTTCTAGCCCAGTTGTTGTTGCCACCAGCAGTGTTAACAGGACGCAGCTGATAGTCCAGACCACGGTCAAATGAACCGGTATATTCAGCCCTTACAGAGAAAGTGTGACCCAGAGATTTCCTTAAGGAGATACCGCCACCGAAACCAGGTCTGGCGTCCATATCGCCCCTGATAAAGTGATAACCGCCGTGGAACCCAATTTCCCACATGTCACGGGGCTTAGCGGGATAATCGTACTGGTGGTTACTGAAATTGTTCTGTTGAGCCGCCCTAGATGCAGGAACCTTAGAGGAATCCAGGACATCGTAGTAAGGCTGAACTTGTGCAAAACTGGTCGACGCCGCTAGAAGACTCATAGCGCCTGCCAGTAATAAGTACTTTTTGCTTGCCATAATTGTTTTCTATTTAAAAACTGTTAAAGATTTACTAATAACCCGTTTTTTACCCAGCAAAGGTAAAAATCATAAATGAATATACAAATTTTTCTTACAATATTATTTGTATTGATAACTACTTCAATAACAAAGGTTAGGTAAAACAATTGTTATACCTTAAATTGCTAATTTGTTATCGGATAACAAACGTATTGTTAACGTAATGTTATACCGTTATATACAAATTAGGGGCCAAAATTGTTAAAACTTTGATATTTTAGGCATAGCTTAGCAATCTTTTTCACAAATACATGGACGAAATTAAACACCTGATCAGTAAGGAATTACATGATTTCGAGAATAAGTTTGCGGATTCTGTAAAAAGCCATGTCCCATTGCTGGACAGGATCATGCATTACATCGTAAAACGCAAGGGAAAACAGATCAGGCCAATGTTTGTATTGCTTTCCGCCCGGCTATTCGGCCCGGACGTCCAGGAAAGCACCTACCGCGCAGCCGCACTGGTAGAACTGCTGCATACCGCTACCCTCGTACACGACGACGTAGTGGACGACGCCAATGAAAGAAGAGGCTTTTTTTCCATTAATGCATTGTGGAAGAACAAGATAGCTGTCCTGGTAGGCGATTACCTCCTGTCTAAAGGCCTGCTGCTGTCTCTTAACAACCATGATTACAGAACTTTACAGATACTGACCGAGGCCGTGAAGGAAATGAGTGAAGGTGAACTCCTCCAGATGGAAAAAACCCGCAAGCTGAATATCCGCGAAGACGTTTACTTTGAAATTATTCGCCGTAAAACAGCCTCCCTCCTCGCAGCTGCATGCGCCGCAGGCGCCTGGAGCACCACCGGACTGGATGACGCTACCGAAAAAATGCGCCTCTTCGGAGAAAAAGTAGGCATCGCCTTCCAGATCAAAGACGACCTCTTTGATTATGGAGCAGACAAGATCGGCAAACCTACCGGCATAGATATCAGGGAGAAAAAACTGACTCTCCCGCTCATCTATACCCTCCAGCACGCAGACCCGGAAACCCGCCGCCGCATTATCTACATCGTCAAAAATCATAATACCGACAAGGATAAAGTGGCGGAAGTGATTGGCCTGGTGAAAAGCTCCGGCGGTATTGACTATACCAGGGATAAAATGTTCCAGTACCGGGATGAAGCCCTGGAAGTGCTGAACAGCTTTCCTGAAAATGATATCAGGAACGGACTGGAGCAGTTAGTACGTTTTACTACAGACAGAACGTTTTAAAAGTCTGAGGGTTTAAGGGGTTGAGCGTTCGATAATTTGAAGGTGTCACAAATAAACAACGTTCCTTCAAACTATCAAACCTTCAGACTTTCAAACGGAAAATACTTTTTCATGCAGAAACGCTGGACCGTAAAGTCTTATCAACCAAAAGAAGAGGCATCGCTGCGGCAAGCGCTGGGCATACATCCTTTATTATGCCGGCTGCTGGTTCAACGCGGTATTCATACCTATGAAGCCGCCAAGCAGTTTTTCCGCCCTTCCCTGGCTGATCTGCACGATCCATGGAGCATGAAGGATATGGACAAAGCCGTCACCCGCATTGAACAAGCTTTCTTCCGCCAGGAAAAAATACTGATATACGGCGACTATGATGTAGATGGCACCACCGCTGTCGCCACCGTATTCGACTTCCTCCAGCGTATCTACCCGAAAATAGAATATTATATCCCCCATCGCTACCGCGAGGGATACGGTATCTCTGAAGCTGGCATTACTTACGCTATTGAAAATGATTTCAGCCTGGTAATCACGCTGGACTGCGGTATCAAATCCATCGCCCACATCACCGGTGCAAAAGAGAAAGGCATTGATTTTATCATCTGTGATCACCACCTGCCGGATGCCATCCTGCCCCCCGCCGTGGCCATCCTCAACCCCAAACAATACGACTGTCCGTACCCTTATAAAGAACTGAGCGGATGCGGCATCGGTTTTAAGCTGATCACTGCACTCGGACAAAAACTCGGTCTACCCGAACAACAGTCCCTTCGCTATCTCGATCTGGTAGCCACCAGCATCGCCGCGGATATTGTCCCTATGACGGGAGAGAACAGAACCCTTGCTTATCATGGTCTCAAAAAGGTCAATGAAGATCCCCTGCCAGGTATAAAAGCTTTGATCCAACTGAGCGCACTGAAAGAAAAGCTTACCATCTCCAACCTGGTATTTGTGATTGCCCCGCGCGTAAATGCCGCCGGCAGAATGGATGATGCGCGTAAAGCGGTGAACCTCTTCATCGAAAACGATCTTGACAAGGCGATGGAAATAGCCGCTGTACTGCACGCGGATAATTTTGACCGCAAGGAGATCGATAGCTACATCACCAAGGAAGCTGTGGCCCTGATCCAGAACGATGCTGCCCTCGCCACCCGCAAAAGCACGGTGCTGTTTAAAGCAGACTGGCACAAAGGTGTTGTAGGCATTGTAGCCTCCCGCCTGATCGATAAATACTTTTACCGCCCTACCATCATCCTGACACAAAGCAACGACCAGGTAGCCGGCTCCGCCCGATCTGTTACAGGGTTTAATGTATATGAAGCCATTCACCAGTGTAAAGACCTGCTGGAAAATTACGGCGGACATTTCTACGCAGCTGGCATGACGCTGAAACCCGAGAACGTAGAAGCCTTCCGGCAAAAGTTTGAAGAGGTAGTAGCCACCACCATCGATCCCGAATTACTGATACCCGAGATCGTCATCGATACAGAGATCAGCTTCGCCGATGTACACAAACAATTCTTCAATATCCTCAAACAATTTGAACCACTGGGCCCTGAAAACCTGCGCCCCGTCTTCCTTGCACGCAATGTAATGGATGCCGGGTTTTCTAAAATTGTGAAGGATGAGCATATCAAATTCTCCATCAAACAGGAAAAATACGGACCCGTATTCTCGGGTATCGGCTTCTTCCTGGCCAGCAAATTTGAAGTGATGGACAACCGTCAGCCCTTTGATATGGTATTTACCATTGATGAAAATGAATGGAACGGCAAAACCATGCTGCAGTTCAAAGTGATAGATATCAGGCCCGCTATCAGCCGCTAGCTACCCTGCTATTGTTGAAGTATCCAATCTCCGTTTTTCAGTTCATATATCTCTTAAAATAAAAAGTCCCGTTCAGGCCAGACCTGAACGGGACTATCACAAAAATTATCGTTTGAAGTCTTAAACCAATTATACTTCTAACGATAAAATGCAAACTTTTATTGTAAGATGATCTTGCTCTTCTTCTCTCCACCGAGGAGCTCTACACTGCGGTTTACAAAGGCAGTCAGATCTGCGCCGGTGAGTAAGTTCTGTGAAAGCAACGCCAGATCTGCCAAGTTGCGTACCAGCTTCTGTTGTTTATCATCGTCTTTTTCATCAAGTACCTGTTGGTAAATAGGATGATTGGCATTCACCGTCATCGTGATCTCATCCGGCATATTGGCATACCAGCTCATACCACCGCCCATGGAAGCCATGTCTTTCATACGACGCATAAATTCTGAACGGGTAACGATCACCGGCAAACCTTCTGCACTCAGGCCTTTCAGCTCTACCTTGATATTGGGCTGCGTAACCTGGGCGCCAAAAAGGTCTTTCAGTTTGGTTTCCTGGTCCTGCGTCAGCACATGTTCATTCTTCTCATCCTTATCGATCAGGTTGTCGGCAATATCAGCATCCACACGGGTGAACTGTACGTTCTCCCATTTCATTTCCATGTTGTTAATGAAGGCAGCATCCACAATGGTTTCCAGCTTCACTACCAGGAAGCCTTTTGCTTTGGCGGCCTGTATATAGCTATCCTGCTGTACCGGATTGGTAGCATACAGGATTACCAGTTTATTATCCTTGTTGGTTTGCAGGGCCTGCGCTTCCTGGCGATATTCTTCCAGTGTATAGAACTTGCCGCCTTCCACGCTTTCCATGATATGGAACTTGTTGGCTTTCTCCAGGAATTTATCATCCGTCATCATACCGTACTTCGCGAACAGGCCGATGGATTCCCATTTTTCTTCAAAGCCTTTGCGGTCGTTACGGAACATTTCATCCAGCTTGTCTGCCACTTTCTTGGTGATGTGTGCATTGATCTTTTTCACGTTGGGATCACCCTGCAGGTAGCTGCGGCTCACGTTCAGCGGAATATCCGGGCTGTCTATCACACCGTGCAGCAGCATCAGGAACTCCGGCACAATATCTTTCACTTCATCTGTTACATACACCTGGTTGGAGTACAGGTTGATCTTATCCTTCTGTATTTCGTAGCTCTTGGTGATCTTCGGGAAATACAATACACCGGTGAGGTTGAAGGGATAATCCACATTCAGATGTATCCAGAACAGCGGCGCTTCCGAGAAAGGATACAGTTTCTTATAGAAATCCTGGTAGTCCTGGGCCGTCAGTTCTGAGGGCTTGCGTGTCCACACAGGTGTAGTATCGTTGATCTGCTTGTCTTCATATTTAATGGGAATGGGCAGGAACTTACAGAACTTTTCCAGGATGTTGCGGATGCGGTTCTCATCCAGGAACTCTGCACTTTCTTCATTGATATGCAGCACAATATCAGTGCCCCTGTCTTCCTTGGCGGTTTCTTCCAGCTGGTATTCCGGGCTGCCATCGCATTCCCAGCGCACTGCAGTGGTATCGGGCCTCCAGGAGCGGGTAAAGATCTCTACCTGGTCGCTCACCATAAAGGAAGAATAGAAACCCAGGCCGAAATGCCCTATAATGTTGGTGCCTTCATTCTGACCTTTATATTTTTTCAGGAACTCTTCTGCACCTGAAAAGGCCACCTGGTTAATGTATTTATCCACCTCTTCGGCCGTCATGCCCACACCGCGGTCGGAAATGGTGAGTGTCTTTTTCTCTTTGTCCAGTTTAATGCTGATTTCGAGGGTTCCCAGTTCTCCTTTAAATTCGCCAACACTGGCCAGGGTTTTGAGCTTCTGCGTGGCATCCACAGCATTGCTCACCAGCTCGCGAATAAATATCTCATGATCAGAGTAGAGAAATTTTTTGATAATGGGGAAGATGTTTTCTGTTTGTACGCGTATAGCACCTTTCTGCATGAGTAAACTATTTTTTTGACCCTCTTGCGTTTCCAAAGGCCGTGCCAGCGGAAACACGGCTGACAAACTGTCCGGCTACCCTTTCCACATCCCCCACCCTGCATAACCGAAAAATGTATATATTTAGGAATTAACAAATAGTTCATCAACCGGTTGCCATAAAGCCCGCGCACAAGTTGTATTTTGGCCCGGTAAATCCCCGTGAGAAAATCCTAATCTTAAACCTGGAAAATCCCAAATGCGTATGCTTAGACTTTTACACCCTCTGTTACTGGTAACAGCCCTGTTTTCCGGTTCACAGCTAAACGCCCAAACACAGCCTGTACCGCAGGCCCTGCCCTACCAACAGCAATTTGATGCCCTGGCACACAACGCGAACACCTACCCGGCCGGCTGGCAGGGTTGGACGTTGAGCGGGTCTCCCTCCGGCAACTTCAACACGGCCGCCCCTACAGGTGATAAAGCCCTGATGGCCAACGGCAGCGCATCGTCCACTACCAACGGCGTCTATAACTATAACAGTAAATTAGGCTTCCTCAACAGCGGCTCCGCAGATAATGCACTGGTATTGGCCCTCAATACCAGCGGACAGCTGAATATTTCGTTCAGCTACGATGTAATGACCCTGCGCAACCCCTATGATGGCGGCAGCAATACCCGCATCAACGAGGTTAGCCTGCAATACCGCATTGGCAGCACGGGCGCCTTTACCAACGTACCTGGCACGCTTTACCAGAACGATACCACTCAGCAAACCACCTCCGGCCTTACTACACCGCAGCGCCTTGTCAATATTGCAGTGACCCTGCCTCCTGAGTGCAGCAACCAGGCGCTGGTGCAGTTGCGCTGGGTAAACCGCCAGGTCAGCGGCGCTGGTTCAAGGCCTGGTTTTGCCGTAGATAATATCCTGGCCGCAGGCAGCGGAGGCGATACCATCGCCCCCGCCATCAGCTCACTACTACCCGCCAGCGGCGATTCATCGGTGGCGCCGGCTACCCGTCCGCAGATCACCTTCACTGAAAACATTAAAATCGGCGCAGGCAATATCGTCCTTCATAATGCCACCAACGGCAGCCAGCAGGTATTTGATGTTAACAGTCCGGCGGTAAGCATAAGTGCCAATACCCTTACGCTGACCGCATCGCTGCAGCCCCTCCAAAATTACTATATCACGCTCGACAGCGCCGCAGTAACAGACCTGTCAGGTAATCCCTTTGCCGGGATCAGTGGGGCATCCGGCTGGTATTTCCGTACGGCGGAGCAGCAGCTCACCTTCAACTTCAATGATTGTACCCCCAATGGCAGCAGCAATATCTCCGGTGGATTCATCCAATACAGCATTAGCGGCTCCCAGCTCTGGGGCTGTACCACCTTCGGACAGAACAGCAGCAATGGCGTACAGATCAACGGATTCAGCGGCGGCCCGAGAGAAAATGAAGACTGGCTCATTTCGCCTGCCTTTGATCTCAGCGGCTTCAACTATCCGCTGCTGCGCTTCTCCAGCCGCACGGCGTTTTCAGGTCCTTCGCTCCGGCTGATGGTGAGTACCGATTATGATGGTCACAGCGACCCGCACACCGCCAGCTGGACACTGCTGAATGGCCGCTTCCCGGCAGAAGGCTCTGACGTATGGCAGCTGTCTGATAGCATCAGCCTGGGCGCCGTATTGCAAGACAGCGTGTACATCGCCTTCCTATATACTTCTTCGCCAACCCTGAACGCCGCCCGATGGACACTGGACGATGTGAGCGTGTTTAACAGCCCGGTGGCGCCTCGGCCCAGCCTGACCCTCAGCACCAATACGCTGGACTTTGATTATGTACCGGTATCCCAGCAATCTACGCCGCAAAACTTCACCTTCTGGGGCAACGATCTGACAGATTCGCTGTTCATCGAAGCACCCGCCGCCTTCCTGGTTGCGAAAGATAGTGCGGGACCTTACTCCAGCTTCCTGACCTATTGGGAGCCTGACGCCGGACAACAGACCGTATGGGTGAAATTTGCGCCGAATGCTGCCAACCAGCAGTTCAGCGACAGCCTGCGTTTCATCACAGATGGACTGAAAGGTGGTACTGTACGCCTGAGCGGCACTTCCCTCCGTTCCCTGAAAGTGGTGAACTGGAACATCGAATGGTTTGGCAGCCCTGCCCAGGATCCGTCTGATGACGACCTGCAGCAAGCCAACGTAACCACGGTACTTAAAAAACTGGATGCCGACATATTCGCCCTGGCAGAAGTAGTGGATACCGCCCGCTTCAAAGCCGTGGTAAACCAGCTGCCGGGTTACAGCTATATAATATCCGACTTCGGCTCCTATGCCGACAGCATCGGGGACCCGGATTATGTAAGCGCCCAGAAACTGGCCTTCGTATACAAAACAGCTACTATCAGGGGTATCCGCTCGTACGGCATGCTCCGCCGCGGAGGCAGCGACAGCGCCTACTTTAACTGGTCGTCCGGCCGCTTCCCCTTCCTGTTTGAAACAACAGCTACCTTAAATGGCGACAGCGCCCGCATCCAGTTCGTACTGCTGCATTCCAAAGCTAATACCGGGAATGCAGCTGACAAGATCGAGTCCTGGCACCGCCGCAGAAACGGGGCTAAAGAGCTGAAAGACAGCCTGGATGCACAATATCAGTACAGCAACTTTATTGTGCTGGGCGACTTTAACGATGCGTTCAACAAAACCATCACTACCGAGCTGGCCCCCGATACGACCACCTCTTATATTGATTTTGTGAATGACACGGCGGATTATAAACTGCTGACACTGCCCCTGTCGCTCGCCGGACAAAGGTCCACCGTTTCCTTCCCCACTGTGATAGACAACGTCATGGCCTCCAATGAAATGGCCCAGGCCTACCTGCCCGGCTCTGCCATTATCTATACACAGGCGGCCCAGCTGGTTAGCAGCTATGGCACCACCACTACAGACCATTACCCGGTGGTCAGCCGCTATCAGCTGCACGTATTAGCTAACCGCAACCCCATCGAAAACTTCCGGGCGGTGGTAGACAGCGGTATCGTGAAACTGAGCTGGCGCACCCCTTATGAAACCAATACCGCCCGCTTCATCGTAGAAAGGTCTCGTAACCAGCGCGATTACAACGCGATAGATACAGTAGCGGCCCGGGGCACCACCACTCTGCCCGCTAACTATCAATCCGCTGATTACTCACCCTGGTTAGGCCGGTCGTACTACCGGCTGAAGCTGGTGGGGCTGGATGGCGCCATTAAATACAGCCAGGTACAGAGCGTGAACGTAAATCTGAAAGACCTGCTGTGGCGCCTGATCTGGTGCATTATTGGTCACCGCTTACAGCTATGGGTAGATGCAGATAAAACAGGCAGCGGACCGGCGACAGTGCAGCTGATAGACCTGCAGGGAAGGGTTCGGGCGCAGGGTAACCTCAACCTGGTTAAGGGACGTAATTATAAAGAAATGGATATCAGCAGGTTACCAAACGGCATTTACCTGTTACGCATACAAACCAGGGAGGGCTCCCAGGTAAGTAAGATACTTGTGACACACTAGATCTATATTGAATAAGCCTGAAATGGAGGCCGTCCGGAAATTCCGGACGGCCCTTATTTTTATGATGTTATTTTAAAAAAAAGTGGAACAGCATGGAGAAAGCATAGAGAACACAAGGAAAAGGAAGGCAAATATGGCTCCCGGGGAAACTATCCTGGCCTCAAAATGAGGGAACTGAAGACCCTGGTATGCAACCGTGTTATTGCTCCGGCGTCAGCGCCGGGTGATGGAATAACATTTAATCTGCCAGTAGCATGTAATTCAACCTCTTACGCTTAACAAAAACATTAGCCCCTCTCCAACCCCGGTATTTACCCGGCCCTCTTACCAAAAATCTCCCGAAATTTAATACCATAGCCGCTATTGTACGCTTGGGAATTGAAATAGGAATTGTATCTTTGCACTCCCAATTTTATTGGGGATAATTTATTTAATCAAATTTTTAAAACAGGGAAAATGAACAATTACGAATTGATGGTGATCTTTACCCCTGTGCTTTCTGAAGACGACTATAAAGCCGCTCAGAAAAAATTCGCTGACCTCGTAAAAGAGAACGGCGGAGAAATAGTGCACGAAAATCCCTGGGGATTAAGATCACTGGCGTACCCAATCCAGAAGAAAACCACGGGCATGTACCTGGTTCTGGAGTACAAGGCGCCATCCGACCTCAATGAGAAGCTGAAAATTCAGCTGAACCGCGATGAAAATGTATTACGCCACATGATCACTGCGCTTGACAAGTACGCTGTTGAATACAACGGCAGAAAAAGACATGGCGTGAGTGCTGATTCTAAAACCGTAGAAGCTTAAAGTTATGGCAGTAAAACAAGAAATTAAGTACTTAACCGCCGTTAAACAGGAGAAGCGCCAGAAGAAATACTGCCGCTTCAAGAAAATGGGCATCAAGTACGTGGATTATAAAGACGCGGAATTCCTGAAGAAGTTCCTCAATGATCAGGGTAAAATGCTGCCCCGCCGTATTACGGGTAACTCTCTGAAATTTCAGCGTAAAGTAGCCCAGGCTATTAAGAAAGCTCGTCAAATGGCTTTATTGCCTTATGTTACTGACCTTTTAAAGTAAGAAAAAGTTATGCAGATCATCTTAATACAAGACGTTGATAACCTGGGCCAGAAAAATGAACTGGTAAGCGTGAAGAACGGTTACGCCAGGAACTTTCTGATCCCCCAGAAATTTGCAGTAGAAGCCAGCCCTTCCAACATGAAGCAGCTTCAGGAGCGCCTGAAAGTGCAGAAAGTGAAGGAAGAGAAACTGCTGTCTGAAATTGCAAAAGTGGTGGAAGTCCTGAAAGCTGCCCCTGTTAAAATTGGCGCTAAAACCGGTACTTCCGGCAAAATATTCGGTAGCGTAACTGGTGTGCAGATCGCACGTGCTATTAAAGAGCAGAAAGGTTACGAAATTGACCGCCGTCGTATCCACATCCTCGATGATGTTAAGGAATTAGGCACTTACAAAGCTAAGATCGATTTCGGTAAAGGCAACGAAGCTGAACTGGAATTCGAAGTAGTAGCTGAGTAATCAAAGTGAAAAGCAACGAAGAAAATAAAAAGCGCGAAGATTATCCTTCGCGCTTTTTTTATTTTTAATTACTACCTTTTATTTGCTCCAGGCGTTGCGCAGGAAACGCAGCCAGTTACCATGCATTACGTTCTCAATATCCGTTGCGGAATATCCACGTTTCTCCAGCAGGGTGGCTACCTTTTGCAGGTCTGCAATGGTTTCAAGATCGTAAGGACATTGTTCCTTACCAAAGGCGCCGTCCAGGTCTGAGCCAATGCCTACATGCAACGCGTTTCCGGCCAGTTGGCAAATATGATCCAGGTGATCGATCATTACTTCCAGTGAGCAGTTCATCGCCTGCGGATCAGATACCCCTCTCTCCCATCCGGGCAGCATCATCCAGGCATCCAGGGCGCCGCCAATAACGGCATTACGGGCGATCAGTTCTTTGATCTGCTCATCACTGAACTGGCGGTTATGATCTACCAGTGCGCGGCAGTTATTATGACTGGCCCATACGGGACCATTGAAATGATCCATGGCATCCCAGAAACTGTCGTCACAAAGATGGGTGGCATCGAGGATAATATTGAGCCGTTCCATTTCTTTCAGTAACTCGTGTCCCAGCGGTGTCATCTTACCGGTTGCATCTGTACCCTGTGCATAACGCCCGGGACCGTAATGCGCCGGCCCCACGGCACGCAGGCCATATTCGTATGCCCATTGCAGATAGTAAGTATCCACAATAGAATCTGCGCCCTCCAGGCTAAGGATGTACCCGATGGGTTTCTGATCGTTCGGCTTCTCGTTATTCCACACCGCCAGGTGACGGTCCAGTGAAGTAAGATCCGTAATAGCTACCATCTCTCCTGCTTCTTCCATCGCCTGGTACCAGGCCAGCTGACCCTGCGTCTGGGCCCATGCCTGTTCAGGAGAGAACCAGCCTGGAAGCGGGTTATCAGGCGCCACAAAGCGCGCTATCTGTGTAGCCACTACAAGGCCGATATTTCCTTTACGCAACTCAGGCAGGGCAACTACCCCGCGGCCACGATCCGGTTTATCCGTCAGGCCTTTTTCTCTTGCTCTTATTTCGTTTACTGGTAACCGTAAGTTACGGTTCCATTCCATGGCATTCATGCTCAGGTCGAGGTGTGCATCTATGATAAACACGGTATTGATTTTTGTTGCTTAAATTATTATGCTTCTGTCCCTTGCAATCACCTCCCAGGTTCCGGCATAAGCATTGTCTACGATGGTATATGCCTTATCATACAGCGCTACGGTGGGGCATATATGATAAGGCACTCCGTAAAATACTGTTCCTATAGGGTACGCTCCTGCATCCGGTACTTTCAGTACAAGGTGCTCTTCACTCTGCGATACGGGTGTTGCGTCGGGGGCATTAAGGAAATGCACACGGTTGGTCAGCGCATTTTCGGCTGCTATGGATTTATGCCCCAGGTCAAGACAGATCAGCTGATCGCCCGGATGGGAGATCACCCTGGCCAATACCAGGGCTGCATAATGATAGCTTTGCTCAGACAGGTGTTGCTGATATCCCCAATCCCAGAACACAAAAGTACCCGGACTGCAGTCAATGTCCTTTCGCTTTGCATGTATGGGAAAGGTAGGACTACCACCCGCCACGATGCGGGGCTGCGCGAAACCTTTTGCCGTGATAGCTGCTGCTAATGCAGTTACCTGCTCATAAGCGGCATTGCAACGCGATGTGCGCAGCTCAAAATCATCATCATGCAAATGTCCATCGTATGCATGCAGGCCCACCGGCACAATGCCCGGCAGCGTATGCAGCTGGGCATACAGATCCAGCGCGGCAGCACCGGGCACAATGCCCGTACGGTGCTGGCCCAGGTTCAGATCCAGCCACACCTGCAGCGGCTGCTGCAGTGCTGAAAACTGATTGGAGATCGCAGTAGCGGCCTGCAGGTCATCTACCAGGCAGGAGAACATTGTACGCGGATATGCACGTACCAATGCCGCCAGCCGCGCTATCTTAGGACCGGCCGGCTGATAGGCCAGCAAAGCGTCTGCTGCGTTTACCTTCCCCAGCATTTCAGCTTCTGCAATGGTGGCACATTTGAATTGCCGAATGCCTGCATCCTGCATCAGTTGTACCACCTCTGCCATTTTATTGGTCTTTACGTGGGGGCGTAAACGTTGCACATCATCTATCGCTGCCTTCACTGCATCTATATTCTCCCGTATCCTGGCAGGATATACCAGTAATGCGGGAGAATCAAGCTGATCAACATTATTGATAGTATACCACACGGCTGTTGCTTTAGTGTTTACAGCTCTTCATGTAATTCAAAGAGCGCTTCAATTTCAACAGGGATATTATCCGGCAGTGATCCCATGCCTACTGCGCTGCGTACGCCGATGCCATTCTCTTCTCCCCATATCTTTGCAAACAGTTCACTGCAACCGTTGATCACATAGGGATGACGTCCGAAGTCAGGTGTGGCATTCACCATACCTAATACTTTAATCACACGTTTTATTTTATCCAGGCTACCCAGGTTGGTCATCAGTGTAGACAGAATTGTTAATCCTACCTGGCGCGCTGCCAGCTTGCCCTGCTCTATATCCAGCTCCTCTCCTATACGGCCGATGATCAGGTTCTTGTCATCCTGTACGGGACCATGACCGGAAACATATACGTGCTTGCCATCAATTAAAAATGGTTTGTATACGCCTAAGGGAGTTGGCGCAGGGGGCAGGTTCAGGCCCAGTGCTTTGAAATTTTCAGTTGCTAATCCCACGTTCTGATAATTTTATAGTTACCGATGTAATAAAGCTATGGAATAAAAATATATTCATGCAGCTTTATTTGATAAACCTGCATGATAAACAAGAAATATATAATCGTTTATTCGTAGCGTAACGCTACTATAGGGTCAAGGCGGGAAGCCTTGATAGCGGGATAGATGCCGGAGATCAGCCCTACCGATGCGCAAAGCAATATACCCAGCGTGATCCAGAGCCAGGGCACTACAAAACTGGTGTTCAGCACCAGCGACATGAGGTTACCCACGATCATTCCCAGGATCACACCCAGCAGGCCGCCCAGCACACTAATGATGATGGCTTCATAAATAAACTGCTTTCGGATTGTGGGAGCAGTAGCCCCCAGTGCCTTGTTCACGCCTATTTCACGGGTGCGCTCTGCCACTGATACCAGCATGATGTTCATGAGCCCGATGGCAGAACCAAACAAGGTGATAAACCCGATCACCGCTGCAGCAAAAGTGACCGTACTCAGACTGCTGAACAGCATTTCAGCCAGGCTGTCGCTTTTGCTGATGTAGAAGTTATCATCTTCCCGCAGCTCCAGCCGGCGCACAATACGGAACAGACCGGTGGCCTCGGCCACAGCGGCATCCATCTGTGCTACATTGTTGACGGAAACACCTATCTGGTAAGACGCATTGGGACGACTAAAAACACGGCGTGTATTGTTCACCGTTGTTAATATGACATTATCTGCACTCATGATATTGCTGCTGCCTTTGGAGGCCAGCAGGCCTATCACGCGGTAGCGTACATCGCCTACACGAATGGTATTATTAACTACATTCTTCAGGTTGCGGCCAAAGAGCTTCACCGCTACATCATGTCCCAGCAATGCCACATTATGTCCGGATGCTACTTCGGCTTCCGTGAAATTGCGTCCTTTCTCTATGGTGTAGTTGGAAAGCCGCACATAATTCTCATCACCTCCTATGACCTGCACATTCGGATTTGTTTTCTTATCGTCTTTATAAACGGTGGCAATACCGGTGGCATTGAAAGATATGCTGACAACAGCGGGGAAAGAAAAGCGTCTTTTGAACTCCAGTGCCTCCTCATAAGAAATGCGTTTGTTACGGTTGGATGCCTTTACCTTGGCAGTGCGTTTATTTCCCTTGGTAGCCTTATCACCTCCACCCATACGGATCATCATTTCGCGGTTGCGGATAGAGAAACTGTTGGCCCCCATGCTGGCAAAGCTGTCATACAGGCTGCCCTTGATGCTGTCTATAGCGGTAAGAATTCCTACCAGCGCCATAATACCAAATGCAATAATGGCTACTGTAAGACCGGTTCGTAGACGATTGGCGCTGATGGAACGGTACGCCAGGGAGAATATATCACGAAATCGCATAGTAAAGGGTTCAACATAAAGTTAATATAAAAGTTTGAGGTTTGAAGTTTGAAGTTTGAGGTTGGCCTAAACGTTTGAGGTTCAGAACAAATAAGCTTTTACAGCGTACTTGTCCTGAACCTCAGATGATATCACTAAGATAAAACTCCGACCTTGCTAGGCAATGAAATGCAGCAGCAGCCCCGGGTAAACCCCCAGTGCGATCACAATGATCACCGCTATCACCAGCACGGCTTTAAATGCGGGGGAGAAGGGCTCCACTTCCGGTTCGCCGGTTTTGAAATACATGGCCATTACCACGCGGAAGTAATAGTAAATGCTGATGGCCGCACAAACCACGGCGAGGATCACCAGCCACAACAACTGTCCCTGTTGTACGGCTGCAGCCAGCACAAAATATTTTGCAAAGAAGCCTGCAGTTAAAGGTATACCAGCCAGTGAAAACAGGAAAACAGTGGCAGCCAGCGCCAATAAAGGCTCTTTACGGGCCAGTCCGTTAAATCCTTCAAAAGTGTAGTCCTTAACTTTCATTAATACGGCGAACATGCCAATGGTAGCCACGCTGTAGGCGGCTGCATACAGCACAATACCCTGTGTAGCGGTTTCATTCAGGGCGATCACCGCCAGCAGCATGAATCCCGCCTGCGCGATACTGGAGTAAGCCAGCATCCGTTTTACGCTTTGCTGGAATACTGCAGTGAGGTTGCCCAGCAACAGGGTGCCCGCAGCTATCAGGGCCAACACCAGCAGCCAGTGTCCGCTCAGCGCGCCGCCGGTAAAGCTTACATGGAAAAGGCGCAGGAAAGCGATGAAACCACCCGCCTTTACCACAGTGGCCATAAAAGAAGTGAAAACGGTGGGTGAACCGTCGTATACGTCAGGTGTCCAGAAATGGAAGGGCACCGCAGATACCTTGAAGGATAATGCAAAGATCAGCAGCATGATACCACTGATAGACAGGGGATGTACATCACCGCTGCCCAATCCCAGCTCATTCACGTTAAAGGTGCCTGCTGCACCGTAGATCAGGGTGATGCCCATGAGCAGTATACCGGTAGAAAAAGAGCCCATCAGGAAGTACTTCAGGGAAGCCTCGTTACTCTTCAGATTATTTTTATCAGCGCCCGCCAGGATATACTGGGGGATGGAGATGATCTCGATGGCCAGGAACAACATCAGCAGGTTACTGAAGCTGGTAGCCAGCATAATACCAGACAGGATGAAGAATATGAGTGCAAAATAATCTGCCACATGTTCGCCTACCTTTTCAAACTCGCTGCCAGACAACATGAAATACAGCAGCGTAGCGCCCAGGATCACTGCATTGAACAGGATACTGAACCTGCTTACCTCGATCATATTGTACAGCGTATGAGTACCTGTTTGTACCGTACCTATCTCCAGCAGGTTGGCAACAAATGACACCAGCAATACTGCAATGGCAAAATATTTAATGTGCTGCTTCTTCTGTATAAACAACCCCGCAAACATCATCACAACACCTGATAAAGCAGTAGAAATTAATGCGTTCATATTTCTGTCTTAGTTATTAGCCCATGGTCATGAAAGTCCATGGTCCAAAGCATATTCTTTATTTACAAGTAATACTACTTAACAATATTAGCCAGCAACATTTGTGAAGTGCTGTTCACCAGCTCCAGTATAGGCTTGGGATAAAAGCCCAGGAACAGGATCACGATCACAATGAGGCTGAGCGCAACCAGCTCTGTGTTCTGCAGATCTGTAAAGGTAGATGTAAGCGTGTTGCTCTGACCGAAGATCACTTTTTGCACCATATTCAGCGTATATACTGCCGCCAGGATGATACCCAGACCTGCTACCGCCATTACCCATGCGTTATACTGGAACAAGCCGCTGAACATCAGGAACTCGCCTATAAAACCATTCGTGAGTGGCAGGGCAATATTAGCCAGGGCAATGATCACCAGGAAGATCGCCATACGCGGAGCGTAGGTGGCTATACCGCCCATCTCTTCCATATTTTTGATATTCAGTCGCTGCTGGATGATCTCTACCACTATCCACAGGCCAATGATGTTAATACCGTGGTTGAACATCTGCACCTGTAATCCCTGCAGGCTCTGATCATTGTGGGCAAAGATAGCAGCGCTCATCAGGCCGATGTGGGCGATAGAGGAATATGCGATCAGGCGCTTAATATCTGTTTGCACAATAGCAATGCAGGAGGCGTAAATGATTCCGATCACAGACAGGATGATAGCTACATCAGACCACATGTACGCGCCCTGGGGCAGCACGGGTAGCAGCCAGCGAACGATACCGAAGAGGCCCATTTTCACCATCACCCCTGACAGGATCATGGTTACCGGCGTGGGAGACTGCTCGTAAGTATCCGGTTGCCAGGTATGAAAGGGGAAGATCGGCATCTTGATGGCAAAGGCCACAAACAGCAGCCAGAATAACCAGGACTGCTCCTGTGCGGGCAGGTTCAGATTGGTGAAAGCGGCGTAGCTGAAAGATCTGTCGGGAGACTGCAGGTAGAGGTAGATAATGCCCACCAGCATCAGCAGTGACCCTGTAAAAGTATAGATGAAGAATTTAAAGGTAACGGGTATACGCTTTTCACCGCCCCACATTGAGCAGAGGAAGTATACCGGTATGAGGGCCAGTTCCCAGAAAACATAGAACAGCATGGCGTCATAGGCGGTAAATACGCCTACCAGCCCCGCCTGGGATAACAGCATCAGTCCGTAAAAGCTGCCGGCCCGCTCGTAATTACGGTTGTAGATCGTGATAAAGACCAGGAGAAAAGCGATCGCGGTCAGCAGACAAAGCATCGCCCCCATGCCATCCAGGCCCACCTGGAAGCGTGCTCCCAGCTGCGGGATCCAGGGAACGCTCAGCTGTAAAGCCTCGGGAGCATGCTGGAACTGAACCAAAGCCCCTGCCACTACTGCTAAAGACGCCAGGGATGATACCAGGCCCAGCACTTTAGGTCCTGATCCCTTAAGGCCAAACGTAAGCAGGCCGGTTATCAAAGGGATCAATATTAGTAAAACTGTCAACATACTTCTTTAAATCTGTGTTCGATCGTCTGAAAGTCTGAAACGTTTGCAAATGGTTTAAACCTTCAAACACGCAACCTTTCAAACATTACAATAAGAGTCCTATCACAAATAATACGATAATACCTATTACCATGGCAAACACGTAGAAGCCTACCTGGCCATTCTGCAGGCGGCGGGCCTGCTGGCTGCCCCAGGTTACAGCACGGCCTGCGCCGTTCACCAGCCTGTCTATACCGTTTCTCTCCAGTTTGTCCTGGAAAAAGCGGGACAACATGCCCAGGGGTTTTACGATCACAGCATCATACAGCTCATCCACATACCATTTGTTCTCCAGCACTTTGGCTAAACCTGTATTCTCCTTACCGCTGTCGGTATATTTTGCATACCGTCCGCGGGCGATCAGTATAAAGACGATCACCAGCACGGTGCTGAGGCCCATCAGGATCCATTCCATACTGTGCTCCAGGTGATGCGGTGTTGCAATGGCTGCAGATCCTGCAAACACGGGAGACAGGTAGGATGCCAACAGGTGCTTCACACCAAACACTTCCGGTAAACCGAGATAACCACCCAGTATAGACAGCAGGGCCAGTACTACCAGCGGTATGGTCATAGCCGCAGGGCTTTCATGCAAATGATGCTCCTGCTCATGTGTGCCTCTGAAGCTGCCGCTGAAAGTGATGTAATATAAACGGAACATATAGAAAGCGGTCATCAATGCACCAGCGAGGGCCAATACATACATTACCTTATTCGCTGCAAAAGTGTGTGCAAGGATCTCGTCTTTAGAGAAGAAGCCGGACAGGCCGGGGATACCGGCTATCGCCAGGCAGCCTACCAGGAAGGTCCAGTGAGTAGTGGGCATGTATTTCTTCAGCCCCCCCATCTTACGGATATCCTGCTCTCCGCCCATGGCGTGGATCACAGAACCGGAACCCAGGAACAACAGCGCCTTGAAGAAAGCGTGAGTCATTACGTGGAACACGGCAGCTGTATAAGCGCCTACACCCAGGGCCAGGAACATATAACCCAGCTGGCTTACTGTAGAATAGGCCAGCACTTTTTTAATATCATTCTGTTTGAGGGCGATGGAAGCCGCCAGCAGGGCGGTAACCAGGCCGATGATCGCTACTACGGTCTGGATATGCGGTACCAGGGAGTACAACACGTTGCTGCGGGCTACCATATAAATACCAGCGGTAACCATCGTAGCGGCATGGATCAGGGCAGACACCGGTGTAGGACCCGCCATCGCATCGGGCAGCCAGGTGTATAAAGGTATCTGGGCTGATTTACCCATAGCGCCTACGAACAGCAGGATGGCGATAGCGGCTACGGCAACGTTATTCAGGCCCATGGCTTTGGCCCCGCCAAATACATGAGAGAACGTAACGCTGTTAAAGTTCACTATCATGAGGAAAATGCCCAGCAGGAAGCCCAGGTCACCAATACGGTTCATGACAAAGGCTTTCTTGGCGGCATTATTATAAGCAGTATTCTTAAACCAGAAACCGATCAGCAGGTAAGAGCAGAGCCCTACGCCTTCCCATCCGATGAACATCAGCACATAGTTGGCGCCCAGCACCAGTATCAGCATGGAGAACACGAAAAGGTTAAGATAGGCAAAGTAGCGGGCAAAGCTTTCATTGCTCTCATCGTGCATATAGGCGGTAGAGTAGATATGGATCAGTGAACCAACCCCGGTAATGATCAGGAGGAACAGCGCGCTCAGCTGGTCTACCTGGAAAGCAAATGGTATATGCAGACTGCCGGCGGAGATAAAGTCGAACAGTGTAATGGTTTGTGCACTGAATCCCGGCTGTCTTACCTCCAGGAAAATGAGCAGGCTCACTACAAACGCCGCCAGTATAACGCCACTGCCAACAATACCCACCTGGGATTTCGATAAATATCGCCTTCCTAATCCATTAATCAGGAATCCTAATAATGGTAAAAATGGTACCAGCCAAACGAGATTGATCATTTATGAATTACAATTTATGCTTAAAGCTTAAGGCCCAACGCTGAACGCTTTCTGCGTTTCACGTTAAGCGTTTTGCGTTTCGCGTTCTAGTTTTTCAGCCTGTTCAGGATATTGATATCAACAGCATGCGTATTCCTGTACACCATCACGATAATGGCCAGTCCTACCGCTACTTCTGCCGCAGCCACCACCATGATAAAGAACACAAAGATCTGGGCGGCGGCGGCATCTATACGGCCTGCATCTGCCCACATTTTGGAAAATGCCACCATCAGCAGGTTCACTGCATTCAGCATCAGCTCAATGCACATGAAGATAATAATGGCGTTCCTGCGCATGAGCACTCCCATTACACCTATACAGAATAAAGCAATGCTAAGGAATATATAGTATTGAACAGGCATTATCGATGAGTAATTAATTATTAAAAATGAATTATGAACAGTTAAGATCAGTGCTCTTTCTTTCCTATTACCACTGCGCCTACCATAGCGCTCAGGAACAATACGCTGCTGACTTCAAAAGGCACCACGTAATGGTTGAACAGCGTTTTACCCAGGTTGCCGATCAGGCCTATTTCAGTAGCGCCGCTTTGCAGGGATGGCATGCTGGCATCGCGCAGGGCTGCTACCAATATCACCAGCAGGGTACCGCCGCTGATGGCGCCCGCATATTTCAGCCAGTTGCGTTTCTGCGGTTCAATATCCGCGTTCAGGTTCATCAGCATGATCACGAAAAGGAACAGCACCATAATAGCGCCTGCATATACAATGATATGCACCACTGCCAGGAATTGTGCATTCAGCATTACATAATGCCCTGCTATTGTAAAGAAGGTAAGTATCAGGCATAACACGCTGGACACCGGGTTTTTACTCAGTATCACGCCCATGGCGCATACGAGGGATATTACCGAGAGGACCAGGAAAATGATTTGTTGCGTACTCATAATCGTTCTAAACAGTTTGTTTTGCTTTGGGATCAGGGATCAGCAGGTCATCCTTGCCATATATAAAGCCTTTGCGCTGGAAGTTAGCCGGCGCAAATGTTTCTGTCAGGTAGATGGCGTCTTTGGGGCATGCTTCTTCACAAAATCCACAGAATATGCAACGCAGCATATTGATCTCATACCGGGCCGCGTATTTTTCTTCGCGGTACAGGTGCTCTTCGCCGGGTTTTCTTTCGGCTGCTTCCATGGTGATGGCCTCCGCAGGGCAGGCTACCGCGCATAATCCGCAGGCGGTGCATCTTTCGCGGCCTTCCTCATCACGGTTCAATATATGAAGCCCGCGGAATACAGGGCTGAAGGGACGTTTTTCTTCAGGATAGCTCACTGTAGCTTTCTTCTGGAAGATGTGCTTAAAAGTGATGAGCATCCCTTTAAAAATAGCCGGCAGGTACATTCTCTCCCACAATGTCAGGGGTCTGCGGTCTACCGGTTGAACTCTGTTTGTTAGTGCTTGCATGATAATAATTTTGATGGTCCTATCCCTGGCGATACAATACAATAGCGCCGGTAATCAACATATTCAACAACGCAAGGGGGATCATAATGTTCCAACCCAGGCGCATCAGCTGGTCATACCTGAATCTTGGTATGGTCCAGCGTACCCACATAAAAAAGAACAGGAAGATGATGATCTTTATGAACAGGGCCAGGAAGCCCAGTATCGTCACCAGGTTGGGGCTCAGTCCCAGGCTGTCCATACCGGGGAAGCTGTAACCGCCGAAATAGAGGCTGGCCATCAGTGCAGAGCTGATAAACATATTAATGTACTCTGCAAACAGGTAGAAGCCCAGTTTCATCGAAGAATATTCCAGGTGATAGCCACCATTCAGCTCATTCTCTGCTTCAGGCAGATCAAAGGGCGTACGGTTACATTCAGCAAACGCACACACCAGGAAGATGAGGAAGCCCAGGGGCTGGTAAATAAAATTCCAGTAGCCGTGACGCTGCTGCTCTACAATGTCTTTCAGGCTGAGAGAGCCGGTCAGCATCAGGAGCGCTATCAGTGAAAGGCCCATGGCCAGTTCGTAAGAGATGATCTGTGAAGCGGCGCGCACGGAAGCCAGTAATGAATACTTGTTATTGGAAGCCCATCCGCCCAGCATAATGCCATAAACACCCAGGCTCACTACGCCGAAAATATAGAGGATGCCTATATTGATATCTGCTACCTGCAGGGAGATCTCTTTACCTGCGATGGTGAGGGTATCGCCCCAGGGTATTACTGCGCTGGTCATACAGGCCACCAGCATTGCCAGCGAGGGGCCCAGTATAAACAGGAAACGGTTAGCGGTACCGGGAATGATCTCTTCTTTGAAAAAGAGCTTGCCGCCATCTGCAAGGGGTTGTAAAAGCCCCATAAAACCAGCGCGGTTAGGACCACGTCTGTCCTGTATGATGGCTGCCACCTTTCTTTCTCCCCAGGTAGAGTACATTGCCACTATCAGGGACAGTGCCAGTACGCCTGATATCAGCACCAGCTTCTCCAGTATAAAGTACCAGTCTATAGACATATCTTCTATTACGAGTTACGAATTACAAATTATGCGGTACGCTTACTGCATTATGCGTTAAGCGTCCTTTTTGAAATCATCTGAATGCGCAGGGCCGTCTATTTTAGACAACTCTATACCCGGGCGATTCACTTCACTTACGCTGTGAATGTCCATCAGCAGTCTTGGCTGACGGCCTTCCAGCACATCGGTGATGGTCTCTTTGGGCTTCACGGTGCCTACATAGTGGCCCTGTGAGATAACGCTGTGGCGGTCTATCTTTCGCGGGCCTTCTATGGTCCAGTCTTTTACATCTTTGGTATGGAAGCGGCAGGTATCGCAGATGAATTCTTCTACTTCGCCGTATTTGTCCTTGCGGGCGGTTACGCGGAAGATCTCGTCGCCGCGCATCCACAGTACGGTTTTACCGCAGCATTTGTCGCAATGACGGTGGGCGTCTACCGGTTTCAGGAACCATACACGGTTCTTGAAGCGGAATGTTCTGTCGGTAAGGGCGCCTACCGGGCATACGTCGATCACGTTACCGATGAAATCATTATCCAGCGCTTTCTGGATATAAGTGCCTATCTCAGCATGCTCACCGCGGCCCAATACGCCGTGCTCGCGCCTTTGCGTCAGCTGGTCTGCGGTGTACACACAACGGTAGCAGAGAATGCAGCGCGTCATGTGCAGCTTGATATTCTCACCGATGTCTATCTGGTCAAAAGTACGGCGTTTGAATTCGTAGCGGGTACCATCTGCACCATGCTCATAGCCCAGGTCCTGCAGATGACATTCGCCCGCCTGATCGCAGATGGGGCAGTCCAGCGGGTGGTTCAGCAGCAGGAATTCCACTACGCCTTTACGCGCTTCCTGTACTTCGGGAGAAGTGATGTTGGCCACTTCCATACCATCCATTACGGTAGTACGGCAGCTGGCCACCAGCTTTGGCATAGGACGGGGATCGGCCTCAGAGCCTTTGGTCACTTTCACCAGGCAGGTACGGCATTTACCACCGCTGCCCTGTAATTTGGAATAGTAACACATTGCCGGCGGCACAATATCTCCTCCTATCTGACGGGCAGCATTGAGGATGGTGGTGCCGGGCTCCACTTCCACAGAGATATTATCGATCTTGACCTTGAATAGTTTCTTTTCTTCAGCCATGTTTATTTTTTTAAAGCTGTGGCATTATACTGCAGCGGTTGCAAGCGGCAGCGGATCTGCATAATGCGCGAGGCCGTAATTACGTTTCACGCACTCCTCAGGATTCAGCACATGCCATTCAAACTCGTCACGGAAGTGACGGATAGCCGCTGCCACCGGCCATGCGGCTGCATCGCCCAGCGGACAGATGGTATTGCCTTCTATTTTACGTTGTATATCCCACAGCAGGTCTATATCACTCATTTTTCCTTTACCGTTCTCAATGTTGTGCAGCACGCGTTTCATCCAGCCGGTACCTTCGCGGCAGGGGCTGCACTGTCCGCAGCTTTCATGATGATAGAAGCGGGCCAGTGACAAGGTATGGCGTACTACGCACTGATCTTCATCCAGCACAATAAAGCCGCCGGAACCCATCATGGAGCCGGAGGCAAAACCGCCGTCGTTCAGGCTTTCGTAGGTCATCATGCGGCTTTCGCCTTTAGCAGTTTTGAGCAGCAGGTTAGCCGGCAGGATGGGTACGGATGATCCGCCCGGAATGCAGGCCTTCAGGCGTTTGCCGTTCGCAATGCCACCGCAATATTCGTCAGAATAAAGGAATTCTTCTACAGAGATATTCATCTCGATCTCATAAACACCGGGCTTGTTGATATTGCCGCAGGCGGAAATGAGCTTGGTACCGGTTGATTTACCGATACCGTATTTGGCGTATTCCTCACCGCCGATGTTGATGATCGGCACTACCGCAGCCAGTGTTTCCACGTTGTTCACCACGGTGGGGCTCTGCCACAAACCTTTTACAGCGGGGAACGGCGGCTTGATACGGGGATTACCGCGTTTACCTTCGAGCGATTCTATCAATGCAGTTTCTTCACCGCAGATATAAGCGCCGGCGCCGCGTTGAACATATATCTCCAGGTCAAAACCAGTGCCCTGGATGTTCTTACCCAGCCAGCCATTCTGTTTGGCTTCTGCAATGGCTTGTTCCAGTATATCAGGGATCCAGGCGTATTCGCCGCGGATGTAGATGTAAGTATGGTTAGATCCTAATGCAAAGCTGGAGATCAGCAGCCCTTCTATCAGCAGGTGGGGCAGGAACTCCATGAGGTAACGGTCTTTGAAAGTACCCGGCTCTGATTCATCTGCGTTACACACCAGGTAGCGGGGTACGCCTTCCGGTTTAGCCAGGAAACTCCATTTCATACCGGTAGGGAAGCCTGCGCCTCCACGGCCGCGAAGGCCGCTTTTCTTCACCTCTTCTACCACCTGCTCGGGGCTCATGCTTTTGAGCACCTTCTCTGCTGCGGCATAACCTCCGTTGGCCCGGTATGTGCTGTAATACCGGATGTTCTCAATATGTGCTTTGTCTAAGAGTAGTTTGCGTCCCATAGTTATTCAGGTTGGTTAGTTTGCTTTCGCCCTGCATTCGGCAATGATCGCGTCTACCTTTTCAGGGGTAAGATGTTCGCGGTAATGTTTGCCTAACTGCATCATGGGGGCGTATCCGCAGGCGCCCAGGCACTCTACCGTTTTAAGGGTAAAGAGGCCGTCGGGCGTGGTCTCTCCCACTCCAATACCCAGTTTGCTCTTTATATAGTCAATGATCTGATCGGAGCCGTTCAGCATGCAGGGCCCTGTCTGACAAACCTCGAACAGGTACTTGCCTACTGGTTTCATGTTGAACATGCTGTAAAAGGTAGCCACCTCATACACTTCTATCGGCGTGATCTGCAGCAGGGAAGCCACGTAATCCATGGTCTCCGGGCTGAGCCAGCCTCCAAACTCCTCCTGCGCCAGGTGCAGCAGCGGTATCAGCGCGCTTTTCTGTTTCCCCTCGGGATAGCGTGCGATGATCTCTTTTACTTTATTCAGTTTTTCTTCTGAAAATTGAACCATGTTGATAAATTAAAACATCTGCTGTTATTCTTGATTATGCGTCCAGCTCTCCGGCTATCAGGTTCAGGCTGCTCAGGCAAATAATGGCATCGCTCAGCATGGCGCCTTTCACCAGTTCAGGATAAGCCTGATAGTAGATGAAGCAGGGACGCCTGAAATGCAGGCGGTACGGGCTGCGCCCACCGTCGCTGATCAGGTAGAAGCCCAGCTCACCGTTGGCGCCTTCTACGGCGTTGTACAGCTCACCCGGCAGTATATCAGATTCGCCCATGATGATCTTGAAATGATAGATGAGCGCTTCCATTTTCGTATATACATCCTGCTTTTGCGGCAGGTAGTAGGCAGGTAAATCTGCATGATATACATCATCGGGCAGGCCTTTCAGCTTGTCCATTGCCTGGCGGATGATGCTGAGGCTCTGCCACATTTCGGCGTTGCGTACCAGGAAACGGTCATAGCAATCGCCCGTGGTGCCTACCGGTATGGAGAACTCGAAATCTTCATAAGAGCTGTAGGGATGCGCCACCCGTACATCATAGTCTACCCCTGCGGCACGCAGGTTGGGACCGGTGAAGCCGTAGTTCATGGCCCTTTCGGCACTGATGGGACCTACGCCGGTGGTTCTTTCCACGAAGATGCGGTTACGCGTCATCAGTGTTTCAAACTCTTTCAGCGCTTTGGGAAATCCTGCCAGGAATTTCTCTATTTTCTGGAAGGCTGCGGGTGTGAAGTTTCTTTCAAAGCCCCCGATACGGCCAATGTTGGTAGTTAAGCGGGAACCGCACACTTCTTCATATATCTCGTACGCCAGCTCGCGGTATTGCATCAGGTAGAGGAAACCTGTAAAAGCACCGGTATCCACCCCAACCACCCCATTACAGATCAGGTGATCCGTAATACGCGCAAGCTCCATGATGATAACCCGGAGATAGTCTACGCGTTTGGGCGTTTGTACGCCCAGCAGCTTTTCTACCGTGAGGTGCCAGCCCATATTGTTGATGGGGGCAGAACAGTAGTTAAGACGGTCTGTTAAAGGTGTGATCTGGTAGTAGGGACGACGTTCCGCTATTTTTTCAAATGCGCGGTGAATGTACCCAACCGTAGATTCTGAATTCACCACACGTTCTCCGTCCATTTCCAGGATATTCTGGAACACACCGTGGGTAGCCGGGTGCGTAGGACCCAGGTTCAGCGTGGTGGTCTGCTTTTCTATAGAGCCTTGCGGCAGGTTTATATGTGGCTGCTCTAACATGATCAGTGAATAATGAAGAATCAATAATTAATAACTGGTGGCCTGTATCCCTCGGGTCGCCTGTTTTACCAGTTATTCATCATTAATTATTAATTGTTAATATTTAGCGTCCAAACATCTCGTCATCCTTATCAATACGCGTCTGGTCTTCCAGCGGGAATTCCTTGCGCATTGGGAAATATGTCATTTCATCTACGTTCAGGATGCGTTTCAGGTTAGGGTGCCCCACGAATTCTACTCCGTAGAAGTCGTAAGTCTCTCTTTCCATCCAGTTGGCAGACTCGAATAGTTTAGTTGCTGTAAATACCTTGGGGGCTGCAACAGGGACGAAGATCTTCAAACGCAGCCTTACTTTTTCGCGGAAGTTATAAAGGTGGTAAACTACTGCCAGTTCTGCATCCGCCTGGTGGGGATAGTGTACGGCAGTAAGGTCTGTCAGAAAACGGAATTGCAGTTCCTCATCATCGTACAGGAACTGCATTACTTTCAGGTTGAGGGCGGCCGGTGCGGTAAAGGACAATATTCCAAATGGTTCTTCGAAACTGGTCAATTCCTCTCCAAACTTTTCAACCAATCTTTGCTTTATATAGTCGTTTGTCAAAGACATCACGATGTTAGTTTAAATTTTATGTTGTGGGCGATTACTGGATACCGTAGCTGTTCATCAGGTCTTTATACCTTTCTGAATGACGGCGGCGCAGGCTTTCCTGGCCAACCAGCTCCTGGATCCTCATAAAACCGTCCAGGATCGCTTCCGGCCGGGGAGGACATCCTGGAACGTATACATCAACCGGTATTACCTGGTCTATCCCCTGTAATACGGAATAAGTGTCAAATACACCACCGCTGGACGCACAGGCGCCAACGGCTATCACCCAGCGGGGTTCTGCCATCTGCAAATATACCTGCCGCAGTACAGGACCCATTTTCTTGGCGATGGTTCCCATTACCATCAGCAGGTCGCACTGGCGGGGCGTAAATGCCATACGCTCGGCCCCGAACCTAGCCAGGTCATAGTGGGATGCTGCTGTAGCCATGAATTCAATGCCACAGCAGGAAGTAGCAAAAGGCAAAGGCCAGATGGAATTTTTCCTGGCGGCGCCAATCGCCTTGTCAAATGTAGTGGCAAAGAACCCCTCACCGGAATAACCTTTCGGTATTTCCACCATCTTCACCTTGGTATTATGTTGAACCGGACGTGCCATATATTAAGCCTCCAAAGTATTTTATACGTTTACAATAGCAGCATGCTGCTCCACTAGTCTTCCCACTTCAGGGCGCCCTTCTTAATGATATAGAAGAATCCACCCATAAAGAATGCCACAAACATCAGCATGGCCAGAAATCCATCCCATCCCAGTTCCCTGAAATTAACCGCATAAGGATAGAAGAAGATTACCTCCACATCGAACAGAACAAACAAAATGGCAGTCAGGAAATATTTGATGGCGATAGGCTGCCTTGCATTCCCAACCTGTTCAATTCCGCTTTCAAAGTTAATAAGTTTGTCGCTGGTTTTGCGTTTTGGCCCCAGATAGTGGGTAGCCACCATCGTAACGCCAACAAATCCCAGCGCAGCGATCAGCTGCAATACAATAGGGAAATAACTAAAAGGAGTGGTGGTTGCTGACAAAAGTTCAGTGTCTAAAAACATAAGCTTCCCAATAAAACGTTCACGCGAATGTGCAAAAATACTGCAACAAACGGCAAAATACAAATCTATGAAGCGCTAAAATATTATCTTTTTTTACCAAACGGGGACGAAAAAACCCCGGTGTGGCACCGGGGTTTCAACTCTGTTATAATATCGTTAAAATATACCTGCTAGCGGCGATTATTCTGGCTGGACCGGGTACCGGCTCCCGGCTTGGACTGCGACTTATTGGTACTTGACAGGTTTTCTTTGATCTGTTTCACCGTCTGGTTGTCAGGATCTATAGCCAGCAGCTTGTTCATGTAGGTCTGCAGGTTGGTTTTATCGTCTTTGTTATAGTAATACACCATAATGTAAGTATAAGCCCTAACCAGGCCTACTTTGTTCTTGGCCGGGTCTCCCTCTGCCATGGACAAATATTTCTCAAAATAAGGCACGGCAGCCCCTGTTTTCGCCAGTTCGTCCTTGGCGGCGTTCACATAGCCCCGCCAGTAGTGCCCTGTTGTAATGTCAGGAAACTTTTCTGCCAGTATACCGAAGGCAGAATCGGCCCTGTTCAGCATGACGGTGTCAAGGGGCGACTGGCTGCCGGCGGCCCGGAAAAAGTTCTGACCCACGTTATAGTAGTCTACCGCGGTAGGCGTTTCCTTCAATTCGGTCTTGATGCCGATCACGCGCTGATACCATTCTGCCGCCTTATCAAAGGCTTCTGCATTGGCATATGCCCTGGCCACATCTTCATAGCGGGCCACGTCCCTGGTGGTATCCGCCTCTGCGTATTTTTCCAGGTATGTCAACGCCTGTTTGTTGATGGCTGCCTGCTGCGCAGAATCGGATGATTTCAGCCGGGTGTAGATGTTGCTTAACATCTTATAGTCGTTCGTCTCCAGCTTTTCAGGCGGCACTGTTTTAACGTATTCGTCCATGGTTTTCTGGGCGTTCAGGGAATCGCCTTTCTGCAGGTAGGCGTCTGCTATCAGGCGGGTAAATTTGCCCTTATAGGCGTCATTGGCCTGCGGTAATACGCTTTGCGCCTTGCTGATGGCGGCATCATAGTCTTTTTTATAGAAAGAGATGGCCGCCAGGTTGTATTCATTTTCCTGCTGCCCGGCCCCTGTGCCCACCACTTCCATGTAGCGCTGCAGGAATTTGGCAGCGTTTTCCAGGGAGAAGGTGTTTTTGGTAGGAGTGATATAAAACTGGTACAATTCGTAATAGGCGGGACCGTAATTTGGGTCCATGGTGGTAGCCTTGGTCCAGTCGTTCACTGCTTCCTGCAGCAGCCTGGCGTTAAAGTTCACCTGTCCCTGTTTCATAACGGCCTCCGCGCGGTTGGGCTCCAGTTCCAGCGCCTTATCGTAGGTAGTGATGGCTTTACCGCCATTTTCACCACCCAGCAGGCGGTAGGCGTCTCCCAGTTCGATATAGTCTGCCGCAACGGGCGTGTATTTCTTTTTACCCTTGGCGTCGGGATTGTTCAGCAGCTTCTCCATAACGCTCAGGGCATATCCGCGGTCACCGCCTTTCACTTCGGTATTGGCGTCTGCAATGGCGCGGGCCACTTCTGCATTGGTACCCTGGGTAGCCTGGCTGGCGGCTTCAAATTTCTGTTTGGCTGCTGCCGCATTGCCGTTGATCAGGTCTATACGGCCAAGCCCCACCTGTAATAAGGGGGAGTTTGGCACTGCCTGTAACCCCTTCTGGAAAGCGGCAGCGGCACCTTCGGTGTTTTCCAGTCCCAGTTCTGCCATGCCCAGGTAATAGTATGCCCGCTCGTCGGGTTTGGAGGCTACGATCTTTTCAAAAGTCTGCTTGGCGGATTGATATTTGTTGTAGTAAAGGTCTTTCAAACCATCTTCAATGGATTGGGCCCATAAGCCGTTGGCAAGGCCAAGCAAGGCTGCAATCATTATTAACTGTCTCATGCGCTTCTGATTTTTTAGAATAACCAGTTTGTCCCTTTTTCTTTTTTGCACTTATACTAAATATACCGAAAATTCGCGTGCCCCGGAACTATTAAATAGTTAAATAAAAAAGGGGAGCGCCGGCTGGCACTCCCCTTTCCAGGTTATTGCTGAATAACTTATTTCTTGTTCTGGTTGCCGGATTTAGCGGCTGCTTTGCTGGCAGCTTTAGCTGTGCTTGCCAGGTTTTCCTGGATCTGCTTGGCAGCAGGATCGTTAGGATTCAGTGACAATACCTTGTCCATCCAGGTTTTCAGGTTATCCTTATCATCTTTGTTATAGTAATATATCATCATGTATTGATAAGGATACATCAGCAGGTTGGGCTTCATTTTAGATTCGCCGCCCACTTCAAAGAATTTCTGGAAGTAAGGTATTGCTGCGCCTTCTTTAGCTTCCCGGTCGTTCAGCATGTTGGCGCGGCCCCTCCAGTATAAGCCCAGGGCTTCCTGGTTAGGATATTTCTGCACAAAAGTACCGAAGGTAGAGTCTGCATCAGTAGGTTTGTTAGCATAGATCTCCATAGTACCTTTCCAGAAGTAGTCCTGGATCTTACCGGTGTTCTGCTCATCTGTGAAATCAGTAGTGAGCTTGCCATACCATTCAGCAGCACGGTCATAGTCACGCAGTGATTTGAACTTGTCAGCTACTTCGCGGTAGTGGTCTACATCTTTGGTAGTGTCCAGCGTAGCATATTTTTCCAGGTAGAAAGAAGCCAGGGAATCATTCAGGGCAGCCTGAGCGGAATCTGTGATCTTCAGACGGCCATAGATCTCGCTCAGCAGCTTGAAGTCATTAGGCTGCAGTTTAGCATCACCAACGCTTTTCACATACTCATCCATGGTTGATTTTGCGTTGAGTGAATCGCCTTTCTGCAGGTAAGCGTCAGCCAGCAGACGGGTAAATTTACCTTTGTTGGCTTCGTCAGCAGCCTGGGGCAGTACTGATTTGGCTTTGTTAATAGCAGCATCATAGTCTTTCTTGTAGAAAGAGATAGCCGCCAGGTAGTATTCGTTTTTCAGTTTGTCTGCAGGGTCGCCTACTTCCATGTATTTCTGGAGGTATTCTGCTGCCTTATCCCAGGAAAGCTGGTTCTTCTTGGGAGTGATGTAGAACTCGAACAGTTCAAAATAGGCAGGACCATAGTTAGGATCGGTGGCAACGGCCTTAGTCCATTCGTTCACCGCTTCCTGCAGTAGCTTGGCGTTGTAGTTCACCAGGCCTTGTTTCATGATAGCCTCTGCGTTGTTGGGTTCCAGTTCCAGCGCTTTTTCGTAGGTGGTGATGGCTTTACCGCCGTTCTCTCCACCCAGTACACGATAAGCGTCGCCCAGTTCAATATAGTCTGCTGCGGTAGCAGTATACTGTTCTTTCTTTTTACGGCCTTCATTGTTCAGCAGTTTCTCCATTACGCTCAGTGCGTAACCGCGGTCGCCGCCTTTTACAGATGTATTGGCATCTGCAATTGCACGGGCCACGTCTCCATTACGGCCTTGGGTAGCAGTGCTGGCTGCTTCAAATTTCTGCTTTGCAGCAGCGGCATCTCCATTGATGAGGTCTATACGCCCCATGGCTGCCTGCAGCAAAGGAGAATTCGGCACTGCTGTCAGTCCTTTCTGGAAGGTGGCAGCGGCGGCATCTTTATTTTCCAGGCTCAGCTCAGCTATACCCAGGTAATAATATGCTCTGTCATCCGGTTTGGATGCGATCACTTTCTCAAAAGTTTGCTTGGCAGATTGGTATTTGCCATAGTAAATGTCTTTTAATCCATCTTCTACAGATTGGGCCATAACGCCATTAGTCGCGACGCACAGCAATGCTACAATTAAGCTTTTCCGTCTGTTCATGAGCAATCTGGTTTTAGTTGTGTTGTTATGTGTTGTGTTGTTTTACTGTGTTGTGTTGCTGCAATACTTTCTATTGCAACTGCGCTTCCCTGAATACGGCGTTGATCCTTGCAGGGAAGAGCCTGAACTTTTTGATCACCAACTGACCTTCGTAACTGCCGAGGAAGGTTACAAATCCTGTGCCTAAGCCCCGGTAGGGTTCTTTCAGACAAAAGAACATCCCTCTCTTGAGGGGATAAGATCCAGTGGCGATGTATGCCTGATAAGGCTTTACAAATTCTGATCCATAATCGGCGCGTACCTTTACCACGCTTACCTTGCTGGTGAACTCGATAGTGGTTGAATCGTCCGGATCGGAGATCCAGTTCACGCCTATTACACCAATAGCATTTTTATTCTTCGTTACATAATCCACCACTTCGGGATTGGTCTTTGCCGCCATGGTATTGGGCGGCAATGGCTTTCCTTTGTTAATGGAATCACGTATGAACCTTACGGTGCTGGAATTTTCGTTATCAAATACCAGCTGCCAGTTACGTTCCTTATCTGTACCATCCATGATATGCCGTACCTGGTCCATTGTCAGTATAGAGTCGGCATTTTCACGGTTAACGATCAGCGCTGCGGCATCCCAGGCTAACAGCATACTTTGCGGACTGATCTTGAGCTGTTTGAAATAGTCTTTCTCCTTATCGTTGAAGCTGCGTGTCACGATAACAAGTCGTGCACTGTCATTCAGCAGGTCCTTAAAACATTCTGATTCCGGTTTGTATTCCGCAATGATGCGTGTCTTAGGATACAGGGACTGGAATACTTTGATCTCGGCCTCAATTAAAGGCTCAAAAGTTTCGTCTACGCTGATACGGATAGTTCCTGTTGTAGGCGTATCATAGGACTGATCTCCCTGGCCGCCGCTGTTACAAGCGAACAAGCCTACAGTCAGCAATACCAGCCAGGTGGCTTTATGGTTTACGAGTTTTGATAACATGGTGTAGCTCCTCCGGTTAGTTAATCGTCTGTTGTTCGTTTGCCAGTTGTTAAATATCTAACGCCTCTGTATATACGAAACAACCCATATGCCATCAATATCACACCAAAGATGTTCATCACCAGAGGAGACATCCGAAAATTGGCAAACCCCAGCTGCTCACCAAAGAACGCAAATAGTCCAAAGAGCACAAAGAATATTCCTCTTATCAATTCCCCCAGCGGGCGGTATTGTACCGCTAAACGCCGCTTGCTTGAGCTTTCCTGTTGCATTAGCATTGTTAGTGAATTACAAGTATAAAAAAAATTTTTTTCAATCTTGCATACCCAAACCTAGAAGAATGTTAAAAAAACCTGGCCCGGATATGCTCAAACGGCCTGTGCTGCTGCTTCTACAACAATGCAACAATCGTAATATTTCCTGGTTCGGATCTTTATCAATTGTTAACAGAGTTGTTAAGATACTGTTAATGAAGCGGCTTTACTTGATGCCGTTTGACTATATAGATGCTGCACTACCCTGTTTTCCATATATGCAGTTCCCGCAAAAATCTTGTAGGTTTGCGGTCCCGGTAAGGCCGGTATGGCGGATAGCCCCCCGTTGCCTGAGCCGGGCAACAAACTTATACGATGAGAATATTAATGGTATGCCTGGGTAATATCTGCCGATCTCCGCTGGCAGAAGGTATTTTAAGGCACCTGGCACAACAGAAAGGTTTAGATTGGGAAATTGATTCAGCAGGCACCGGGAGCTGGCATATCGGCGATCCGCCAGACCATCGCTCCGTAAAAGTGGGCAAACGGCATGGGGTGGATATTTCCCAACTGCGGGGACGGCAATTCTCTACCGCAGACTTCGATCTTTTTGACCGGATCTATGTGATGGACCTGGACAATTACCGCGACGTGCTGCGCAAAGCCCGCAGTGAAGCCGACAAACAGAAAGTGCAGCTGCTGCTGGACAACCAGCAGGAAGTACCCGATCCCTGGTACGACGACGCCCTTTTTGAACCGGTATACAATATGATATATGAGGCGTGCAACCGTATAGTAAATGAATAGTTGTTTCCGGGACACTTCCTCTACAATTGTTAATTGTTAATTATTAATTATGATAAAACCCAGCATTCCCAAGGGTACACGCGATTTCGGACCGGCGGTGGTAAGAAAAAGGAACTATATCTTCCAGACCATCCGCGAAACATTTGAGCTGTTCGGCTTTCAGCCACTGGAAACTCCGGCCATGGAGAACCTGAACACGCTGACAGGGAAATACGGAGAAGAAGGCGATAAACTGATCTTTAAGATACTGAACAACGGCGAAATACTGGGCCAGGCCCAGCTTGCCAAAGATAGCAAGGAGCTGGCCACGCTTTTATGCGAAAAGGCCCTGCGCTATGATCTCACTATTCCCTTTGCCCGCTACGTGGTGATGAAGCAGCATGAATTGGCCCTGCCTTTCAAACGCTACCAGATGCAGCCGGTGTGGAGGGCAGATAACCCCCAACGGGGCCGCTACCGCGAATTCTACCAGTGTGATGCCGATGTGGTGGGCAGCAATTCCCTGCTGAATGAAGTGGAACTGCTGATGATCTACGACCGGGTATTCTCCAAACTGGGCCTGCAGGGCTACGAAGTACGGGTGAATAACCGTAAGATCCTCAGCGGACTGGCAGAACTGATCGGCAAACCTGAAATGCTGACCGATATTACCATCTCTATCGATAAGCTGGATAAAATAGGTATTGAGGGCGTACAGCAGGAACTGCTGCATCGCGGACTCAGCCATCAGGATGTGGAGATTGTCAACAATTTCCTCCGCATTGACGGCAGCAATGATGAAAAGCTGCAGCAATTGCAGGTGTTATTACAGGCTTCCGCTACCGCGCAAAAAGGCATTGAAGAGTTGGCATTTGTATTGAACAGCGGCATGGCCACGTTCAATGCCGCCCCGATCGTGGATGTGACCCTGGCACGCGGCCTGAACTACTACACGGGGATGATCGTGGAAGCCAAGGCGCCGCCCGCTGTTAAAATGGGCAGCATTGGCGGCGGCGGCCGATATGATGATCTCACCGGACTGTTTGGCTTACCCGGCCTTTCAGGAGTAGGCATCTCCTTTGGTGTAGACCGCATATATGATGTGCTGGAAGAGCTGCAGCTGTTCCCTGCCGCTGCCCAGCAATCTACCCGTGTGCTGTTCCTGCATATGGGCGCAGAAAGCCTGCCCGTTGCCTTTAACTATATGATGCAGCTGCGGGAAAAAGGTATTGCCGCAGAGGTATTCCACGAAGCCGCCAAGATGGACAAACAGTTCAAGTACGCAGATAAACGCGGTATTCCCTACGTGGTGATCCTCGGCGAAAGCGAATTGCAGGAGAACAGCCTGAGTATCAAGCACCTGCAGACGGGCCAGCAGCAGAAGATCAGCGCCGGTGAACTGCTGAACTTCCAGTTCGTGTAAGCTGCTTATTCGCTTTTACTTACCGTTTATGCGCTTTTAGTGAGGATAGCACGTAGGTTACATGAAGCTTACCCGAAGGAATGACGAAGGTTTCACGAGGAGAAGACGAAGGGTACACTAAGCGTATACGAAGAAAAGACAAAGATCATTAAAAGAGAAAGCCCCCGGCATACGCTCGGGGGCTTTCTCTTTTATAGCTATTCAGCCTAATTCAAACTTTTAAAGGCGTCCAGGCCGCACTTCAGCCAGTTAGCGTAGTCCCTTTCGTCAGGGGTATAGCCTACCGGCTTGGTGAGCAGCTTCTCATCCGGGCTGATCAGCACATAGAAGGGCTGGGAGTTATTGCTAAAATTCTCCGTCTGCATGGTCGCAAACTTATCTCCTATGGTTTTGATCTCCTTTTTGTTGCCATTACGGGAGGTGAACAGGAACTGAGCCTCTTCAGGCAGCAGTTTCCGGTCGTCCACATAAAGCGACACCAGGATAAAATCTTTCTGGATCAGCGTCTTTACTTCAGACTTCGGCCAGACGTTTTCTTCCATTTTACGGCAGTTCACACAAGCCCAGCCGGTGAAATCCACCAGCAGGGGTTTTCCTTCTGCCTTGGCCAATGCCAGGGCCTTTTCATAGTCGTTCACTATGTTAGGCTCTACGCCTTTACCTTTAGCAGCCTCTTCCCCATAAATGCTATAGGTCAGGGGTGGCGGAAAACCGCTGATCAGGGCGCGGTTAGCATATTTTGTATTGGTCACACCCGGTATCAAATACAGCGTAAAGGCCAGGAAGATCAGCGCTACTACCAGGCGGGGAGTACTCAGCTTCTTCAGCGGCGAATCATGCGGAAAGCGGATCTTGCCGAAAAGGTAGAGCACAATACAGATGCCTACTATGATCCATATAGCAAAGAACACCTCTCTTTTCAGGATACCCCAGTGCATTACGAGGTCTGCGTTGGAGAGGAACTTGATGGCCATTGCAACTTCAAGGAAGCCCAGTACCACCTTCACGGTAGTTAACCAGCCGCCGGATTTAGGCAGTGAATTCAACCAGCCGGGGAACAGGGCAAAAATTGCAAAAGGCAGTGCCAGGGCCAAACCAAAGCCTCCCATCCCGGCGGTGAGCTGCATAGCGCCCCCATCGGTAGAAAGGGAGCCCGCCAGCAAAGAGCCCAGGATAGGCCCGGTACAGGAGAAAGACACCAGGGCCAACGTAAGCGCCATAAAGAAGATACCTGCTATTCCACCTACACCTGTTTTGGCATCTGTTTTACTGGCCAGGCTGCTGGGCAGCGTGATCTCAAAGTAGCCGAAGAAAGAAATGGCAAATACAATGAAGACCACGAAAAAGAACAGGTTCAGCCATACGTTGGTGGAAATGTTATTCAGGATTTCCGGGTTCAGGGAGTCCAGGAAATGGAAAGGCAGGCTTAGCAGTATGTATACCAGGAAAATGAAAAAGCCATAAAGGGAAGCGTTCATCACGCCCTTACCCTTATCGCCGGATTTCTTGGTAAAGAAGGATACTGTCAGCGGGATCATCGGGAATACGCAGGGCGTAAGCAGTGCGATAAAACCGCCCAGCAGGCCCAGCACAAATATTCCCCAAAGGCTTTTCTTACCCTCAGACCCGATACCACCACAGCTATTCACCGGGCTGTCCAGTATAATATTGCTGCGTTTAAGCGAGCTGGCGGCTACGCCTGATTCCTGCAGCCCTGCAGCAGCACTTACCAGGTTGCCGGAGGCATCTACATTAAAACGGAAGGGCGCCTCTTCAGGACCTGCCACTTCATCGCCTTTCAGCGCCATGTAGTTAACGCTGCCGGTTACTTTGGTGGCGCCGGGTTGCACCTTTACAGTGGCCAGCAGCTCTACTTCATTTTCAAAATATTTTATCTGGAGATTGTCGAAGAGCGGTTCCTTGCGGCTGTCCAGCTTACCGCTCTCCTTTATACCCAGGAGCTCGGCCCCTGCAGCTGCGGTGTCCAGCACCACGCGGGTGTTGGGATCGTCGTCGCTCATGGTAGTGGAAAACAGCTGCCAGCCTTTATCAATAGTGCCTTTGAAATGGAGTATAAACTCTCCGTCACTCTTTTTTTCGGCGGTATATTGCCATTGGGCCACCTGGGTAGTGGCGGCGGTATCCTGGGCCTGGGCAAGGTTAAAGGCTGCCAGGACCGCTATGAGAAATGCAAATATTTTTTTCATGATCACTTCCCTCCTACACCGATTGAGAATTCAATTTCTTTCGGCGGCAGGCACTGGTGATCATCGCACACCATATATTCTACGGAGCCTTTCACTTTGGTAGCAGCTTTACCTTTTACGGTTACTGTCTGTACAAAGTTTACCTGGTTCTCGTAGTATTTCAGTTCGGAATCGAAGTTCTTGTCAAACGCCTTGTGCAGCTTACCATTCTCCTTTACCTTCCCTGTGGTGGCAATCAGGGGGTTTTTGGCGAATTTGAAAGAAGTGGGCACGGGACCTTCCCCGGCATCCTGCGCATACAGGTGCCAACCCGGCTCTATGGTGGCGGTAATATGCACTTCATAGGTCTTGTCATTGATCTTCTTGGACGAAAAATTCCATTTCACCGGATTTTCGATCTGAGCGCTGGCCAACACGGGCAACGCGAACAGGAACAATGCTGTCAACAGTTTTTTCATACTCATTCCTCTTGTTTAAAATGGTTGGTGGTTTTGATTCTCTCCGGAAAAAGCCCGGAATTAGTTGTTGGTGATCAGGCTCTGGAATATGAGCTGACCATCCGTATTGTTCAATGCCAGGCTGGTAGCGCGCTCAGGGTGAGGCATCATACCAAAGACATTCTTTTCCTTATTGGTAATACCGGCAATATTGCGGATAGCGCCGTTAGGATTGGCCTCGTCAACAATGTTGCCGAACTCATCGCAGTAGCGGAACAGCACCTGGTTATGCTTAAACAGGCTGTCCAGTGTAGCGTCGTCTGCATAGTAACGGCCTTCGCCATGGGCAACGGGGATCATCAGCGGACGGCCCGTAACGTCTTTGGTGAGGGCAGTAGTGGTATTCTCACTTTTCAGGTATACGTTCTTACACACAAACTGCTGGTTCTGGTTGCGCAGCAGTACGCCCGGCAGCAGGCCTGCCTCGCAGAGTATCTGGAAACCGTTACATACACCTATTACACGGCCACCTTTGTTGGCAAACTCGATCACACTCTGCATCATAGGACTGAACCTGGCGATGGCGCCGCAGCGCAGGTAATCGCCATAGGAAAATCCACCGGGAAGAATGATACAGTCCTGTGTGCTGAAAGCGCTCAGATCTTTATCCTTATGCCAGAGTTCAATTACTTCCTGGCCAAGATCGTTGCGCAGGGAATCGATCATATCGTGATCGCAGTTAGAGCCGGGAAAGGTGACAACACCAAATTTCATGAGTCTTTATTTCAGAAGTCAATAATAATTGTAAACTGCAAAATTACCGAACCGCCCGCATATTTTAGCGGCCGCTTGTACCAATATGCCGATGTGCAACCGTGGAGATATGCTAATAATTGATAATCAGGGCATATGCATAGCTTTCAGCCCCGCCCCACACCTAAATTTTAACATTTTAGCTGAAGTACTGCATCACGATCACGTAGCCCAGGGTAATGAAATGGATGATGTTGGCTATTGTTTCATTGGTGAAGGTCCAGTATACATTGGCTACGAACATAGAAATGGGCAGGATGGCCACCACCCAGTAATCTGGCGAGAAGTGTACATTGAAGAAAGGCACCAGCATGGCCACTATTACATAAACGATCAGCACGGCCCAGGTTTTACGTACCTGTATCAGCATCTTTTTGAGCGGCCGCTGCAACAGCAGCCATCCCAGCACGAAGAAGAACACGCTGGCAATGAGGGCGCCCCATACCTTATAGTGGCTGATGATGGGCAGACTGATACCCATACGGGGGATCTTTTCGATCTGGTTCCACTGGTCTGTCAGGAACAGGTAGGTACCCAGCAGGTATAGCGGGCATAATAGTCCCAGCAGGGCAATGATCCACTCTGCCAGGCGGAAAGCCCGCATAATGAGCAGGCTAAGCAACAGCAGCAGGCAGAACACGATGGCCGGAAAGTAGAACAAGCCGGCTACGCCCAGGGCAAAGCCTATATTAAACACCACATCTCGGGCAGAGGTACGTGTATACAATTCCGTGATATTGGCAAACACCCAGAGCATGATCAGGTTCACCAGCAACGCCGGTGAGAATTCATTCCAGCCCTGCCACAGGGAAGTGAACAGGAGGTAGCTCATGGCCGGGAGGTAAGTAGCTTTAGGGAACAGGCGATGGTGGTTGGCGATCCTGGTGAGCAACAAGGTTTGCAGGAACAGCAGCAGCACGGCCATCGCGGTAAAGAAGAAAGGGCTTTTACCCACCAGCATCTGCAGCCAGTTCACCAGCAGTTGATACAACAAACCTTCAGACCCGTCTGCGACGAAGGTGGACGGGTGTATCAGGTAATAAAACTTAACCAGTAAGGTATATAGTAACAACAGCAATACCGTTAGCGGATTGCCTGAACGGAAAAATCTTACCACGGTGCAAAGGTGTGATTAAAAGTCAATTTTTGCAAAGCAAATATAATTCCTGTAGATGCAGGGAATCAACACGGAACGGCTGCTGATCTGCTTACCGTAGCGGGGCATCCAGGTAAAGCCTTTATCCAGGTTACGCAGGGTAGGCATACGGCTGATCTTCCCATCCGGGGTAATGCTGTTGTCTGTCAGGATATAGCTTCTGCGATCCAGGTCATTGTACAGGAACCGCAGTTCGCTGCCGATGTTCACCAGCATGTAAGACAGGTACAGATCTGCCCCATCGTCAAACTGGCTTTTACGTACAAAATTGCTCCATTGCAGCTTGCCTTCCGGGTCAAAAGACAGGACGGCCACATTATCGTAATGATAGCGGTTGCCCTGTGAGTTGTTCCATCCCCAGGGACTGTAATACCAGGGGGAGTAAGGTGAATAGTAGTAGGAATACGGGGAAGACATGCCGTAAGGGCCGTACATGTAATTCCAGCGGTTCCAGGGCTGATAGCGCGAAGTGGTATAGAAAGATTCTGCCGTGATCAGGAAGCCCCCGTCTTTGGTATTGATGATCTTCCTGATGAAGTAATCGTTAAAGGCTGCATTGGTGGAAGATTCTCCCCTGGCGTTCATCTTCAGCTCGGGCGTAAAGGGGCTGAGCTTTTCATACACCAGCTGTTTCTGCGCAAAGTCATATTTGGCAATATACATGCCGTCCACATTCCCTCTTTTCTGTTTGTAGTAGAAGGCGCTTACCAGCAGGGTGTTGGAGTTGTTATCCAGCTTCATCTTCACTTCATCCAGCATCTGCTGCTGCAGTTGCAGGGGCGTAACCTCGAAAGAGTCTACCGCAGAGCGTTTGATGATCACGTCTGCCTTGATGGTATAATCCCGGTTGCTGGTACGTTCCAGGCGGTTAAATATCAGGTCGCCGCTGTTGGCCAGGGTAAAATTGCTCAGGATCGCCTTCTTTTCCATTGGCAGGGAAAGGCGGCTGTTATTCACGAAATTGAAGGAGCTGTCGTACTGGAAGGTGTAGAACACATTGTTGTCTTCCTTGTCCTGGTTGATCTTGTAGATCATGATCCGCCCCTTATCCTCTGAATATTCTACGGAATATACCTTGTTCTCCTTGGAGTAAAAACCAATACGGGTAGAATCTACCACGATGGGGGCCTGGTCAAACCGGCCTTCGGGGTTCATGGTGGCGCAAACGCTGTACACGGCATCTTTGCGCTGGAACTGGTATATCATGAATACTTTACCGGGGTAGGCAATAAAGTCAACACTGATCACTTTCTTGGGCAGGAAATCCAGCTTTACCCTTTCTTTCAGCTGCATGGCATTATCATATACGGACACGGCATTATCACCACGATCGCTCTTGTATACCAGGATATTGCCGCCAACACGGCCAATGATCTCAAACTCAGTGCTTTTATAGTCGTCACGCTCCGGTTCTGAATAGGTTATTTTCTGGGCCATCAGGGATCCTCCACAAAAAAGCAGGCAAACCAGGAGAGAAAATCGGTATAGCATTAGTATATGTTTTAAATAATGTGGTAACGTAAATACATCTAATATTGTTGTAGGCTGCGGGTACCTGACCTGATAAAATTTTACCAGTCAAACCTACACGAAAATTTGCGTTTCGCAAAGGGGGAAATAGTCCATGGTCAATAGTCCATCGTCCATAGCATGTTCCTGTACTGCAGGCGACCTCCTTAACAGGTCAGGCTATGGACGACGGACCATCGACTATCGACTATTTTCACTACTTTTAGCTAAATATTGAACCGTTCTTAGCCTGATGGAAACAGTGTTAATTACCGGTGGCACAGGATTAATAGGACAAGCGCTTACCAATCTGCTTACGGAACATGGATATCAGGTGATCATCCTGAGCCGCCAGCCACATACGGACAACAAAAATACCGAAAACAACCTGGTTAGTTATGCCGGGTGGGACATTCGCCGCCAGACCGTTGATACAGCGGCTTTGGCAGCCGCCGATCATATTGTGCACCTGGCAGGGGCCAATGTGGGCGCCAGAAGGTGGACAGCAGCCTACAAGAAAGAGATAATGGAAAGCCGCACCCTCAGCAGCCAGCTGTTATTCAAAGCCCTGGAACAGCATCCCAATAAGGTCAAAAAGGTCATCAGCGCATCGGGCACCGGCTACTACGGTGAGTATGACGGCAATAAAAGTTCCTTTACAGAAAGCTCGCCCGCTGCAGGCGATTTCCTGGGTACTACCTGCCAGGCCTGGGAAAACGGCGTGCTCGAAATGGAGCGCCTGGGTAAACAGGTTGTGATTTTCCGCACGGGCATTGCACTGAGCAGAGCCGGCGGCGCACTCAAAGAATTCTACAAACCCTTACAGTTCGGCTTTGCCACCATACTGGGCAACGGGGAGCAGTGGGTCAGCTGGATACACCTGCAGGACCTCATCCGCCTTTATTTCAATGCTATTGTGAACCCCCGGCTGCAAGGCATCTTTAACGCCGTAGCACCGCAGCCTGTACACCATAAAGAACTGATCCTGACCATGGCCAGGGCCGCCAAAGGTAAAAGCTTTATAACCGCCTATGTGCCTGCCTTTGCCTTAAAACTGGCGCTGGGTGAAATGAGTGTGGAAGTGCTGAAGAGCGTACGGGTATCTTCACAGAAAATCCAGGACACCGGTTTTGTCTTCTCCTACCCTAATATTGAAACCGCCATGGAACAATTGTTCTTGTAATTCCAAAGTCCGAACACCAAGAGGTAAAATCCAAATTCCAAATAACAAACTCCAAATTCCAAAAACGCGCAGATCTTCGAGAAGATCATTTTGGAATTTGGAATTTGTTATTTGGATTTTTATCTCCTGGAATTGGGCTTTTGGAATTTACCCCGGGATTTCTAGTGGTTCATCACCAGCATCATGGCCTCGGCTTTCAGGAGGCATTCTTCCCATTCTTTCAGGGGATCGCTGTAGAAGGTGATGGCGGAGCCGGTGGAGAAAGAAAGGTAATTGCGGGATGCATTGTACAGTATACTTCTGATCACCACATTGAGGTCAAAATCTCCCTCAGGGGTGATGTAACCAAGGGCGCCGGAGAAAAGTCCGCGGCGGGTTTGCTCATATTGTTCAATGAGCTGCATTACGCGGAATTTGGGCGCGCCGGTCATAGAGCCCATGGGAAACGCATGCCGCATGGCCGCTGTGAAAGGTACGCCTTGTTCACGGATGGCTTTAACGGTAGAGATCATGTGGTGCACCTGTGTGAATGAATAGATGCCGAACAGTTCTTCTACGGTTACACTACCTGAGCTGGCGGCGTGTGCCAGGTCATTGCGCACCAGGTCTACTACCATTACATTCTCTGCACGTTCCTTGGGGCTGTTGTAAAGACGGCTGCGCGCCAGCGCATCTGCATCGTTATCAGCAAGGCGGCGTGTTGTGCCCTTTATAGGTTGTGAAATGAGGGTACTGCCCTGCTGCTGCAGAAAGCGTTCGGGACTGGAACAAAGCAGGTACCGCTCACCCACGCGGTAGTAGGCAGCAAAGGGAGATGGTGAAACGCGGTTCAGTTTATCGAATAACGTTAAGGGATGTACGCGAATATCTGTAATGTAATTTTCGCGGCAGAAATTCACTTCATAGCAATCACCGCGATGTATGTGATCCTGCAGGGCTTTTACGGCGCTGAGATAATCCTCCCGGGAAATGCGGGCCTGCAGCGCAGGGGCGGATACTGCAGCGGCAGCCTGCTCTACCTGTCCGGGCATTTGCAGACAGGCCTCATAGATCTCCTGCGCCTGTTCCCGGTTCAACTCCTCCCCGCCTATCTGGACGGAATGCGGCTGCAGCAGCATAACAATGCGCGGGCGAAAGAAATACAGGTCGGGAAAACCAATACCATCGGGATGTACAGATGGGGCCATGCCTGCAGTTTCACCATTAAGATCATAGGCCAGGTGTCCGAAGAGCCAGTCCTGCCGGCTGTCATGGAACTGCTGTAAAGATGTGAATGCGGAGCCGGCGGGCAGTGAGAGATATTCGATGGCGTCTGCACCCAGCAGTGCCTCATAACGGTTATAGGGTGAGGGATACCCGTTATTGTCCAAAAAACAGCAAATGTTGAACCGGTTAGACCAATTCAACATTTGCTGTTTAAAAATCTTATGATTTGCTACTGGGAAATCGTGAAATATCCTGATAATGCTTTGTTTTAAAGCTTAGAAATCATCATCGTCATCATCGAAGCCCCTGTCGTTGAACAGATCCATGTCTTTGAACTCATCGTCAAAGCCCAGATCATCGTCATCGTCAGCAGATTTCTTACCGGGACGGCCACGCCTTGCTTTAGGCTTGGGCATGTCGAACTCTTCGAAGTCAGGATCATAGTTTTCATCCTGGTCTCCTTTCTCCCATGCATCATCATCATCGTCTATATCGCTATCATCATCGATATCGTCGTCATCATCGTCATCGTCGACTTTACGTTTGCCTCTTGAGGGTGCCGCATCTGATTTTTTAGAAACACCAGATTTACGGGGAGTTTCCTCCTCATCATCTTCCTCATCCTCGTCATCTACTTCTTTTTTAGGCTTGCTTGCAGCTTTGGGGGAGGCGCCTTTGGTTGATTTGGCAGAAGTAGTTTTTTTGGTCTCTTTTTCTTTATCAGATTTCGATTTCATAATAGGTTCACTTATTTCTTTAGCGTAAAGTTTTAACAGTTTTTTTTATTCGCCAAATTTTTTTTCTCTCTTTTTTTTAGTAATTTTTTGAATTCATTTTTCCAGTACCTGATCTCTGCCAGGCCCGTTGGAAACGAATTTCACGGGCACTTTCAAATATCCTTCCACTGCAGTTACAAATGCTTTCATTTCGGCAGGTAACTCGTTGTATTGCTTACTGTTGGCTGCCGCTTCATCACTCCATCCTTTATGTTTCTCCCATATAGGCTTTACTGTCAGTCCATTCAGCTGAAAAGGCATCTGGCGGGTTTGTGTGCCATTCACCTCATAGGCAGTACAGGCATACACTTCGTCAAAGGCGTCCAGCACATCGCTTTTGGTCATTACCAGCTGGGTAACGCCGCTGAGCATGCAGGTATAATCCAGTGCTACCAGGTCTATCCATCCGCAGCGGCGGGGACGGCCCGTGGTGGCGCCGAATTCACGGCCTATTTCTCGCAGCTTTTCGCCGGTGGCGTCATGCAGCTCTGTGGGGAAGGGACCGCTGCCTACACGGGTACAATAGGCTTTGGTAACGCCGATCACTTCACGGATCCATTTGGGAGCGATGCCCAGACCGGTGCAAACTCCCGCAGAAATAGTACTTGAAGAAGTAACGAAGGGATAGGTACCGAAGTCCACATCCAGCATACTACCCTGCGCACCTTCGGCCAGTACCTGTTTTCCTGCCTGCAGCTTTTCGTTCAGGAAGTATTCTCCGTTAACAATATTCATGGTTTTCAGGAACTCCACGGCAGAGAAGAACTCTTCTTCCCATGCAGAAATATCTTCATTGAAATGATATCCATCCAGCAGGTGCTGATGTTTTGCTTTCAGTTTCTCATACCTTTCCCTGAAATCGGGCAGAAGCACATCGCCCACACGCAGGCCATTACGGCCGGTTTTATCCATATAAGCGGGACCGATGCCTTTCAGTGTAGAGCCTATCTTCTCGTGGCCTTTAGCCGCTTCTGAGGCCTTATCCAGCGCACGGTGGGTAGGAACGATGATGTGGGTCCTTTCGGCGATGAACAGGTTCTGCTTCAGGTCTATCCCGAAGGCCGCTACTTCCCCGCATTCCCGGCGGAAGGTAACGGGGTCCAGTACTACGCCATTGCCGATGAGGTTAATGGTGTTTTTGTGGAACACACCGGAAGGAATGGTATGCAATACTACCTTCTTGTCATCAATGTATAAAGTGTGCCCTGCGTTAGGCCCCCCCTGGAAGCGGGCTATCACGTCATATTTACCTGCAAAGTAATCCACGATCTTACCCTTGCCTTCATCACCCCATTGCAGGCCTAACAAAACATCTACCATAATTTGTGTAAGTTTAGAAAAGAAGGGCAAAATTAAGTAAAAAGTATTTTTACTTTCTACTTTTTACTTATTCTTCCAGCCTGTGTACGGATTTTATGCCATCCAGTCTGTACAGGCGTTCCACCAGCTCATCCAGTTCCTCCTTGTCGTGTACAAACACCTTGATCAGGCCTTCGAACAGCCCTTCCCGGGATTCGATGGTAAGGGCGGCGATATTGATCTTGAGCTCACCTGAAATGATATTGGTGATCTTGTGAATGACGCCTACATCATCCATTCCCACAATGCGCAGGCCTGTAAGGAAGGATATTTCGCGGTTCTTGACCCATTTGGTCTTTACCACGCGGTGGCCGTAATTGGCCAGGAGCTGGGCGGCGTTGGGACAGTTGGTACGGTGTATCTTGAGGCCTTCGCTGGCGGTAACAAAGCCGAATACGTCGTCGCCGGGTATGGGGCGGCAGCAATTGGCCAGCTTATAGGCGATCTTATCAGAGCTTTCGCCGAAGATGATCAGTTCCGCATCTTTTTTAGCGGGCATCTGGTGATGCTTCAGCGGGTCGTCGGGCGTATGATCCGGCTGCTTCACCGGTTTGGGGGCTTCCAGCTTATCGCCCAGCACGTTGAACTGCTTAAGCTCTTTCAGGTCGATATTCTTAATAGCGATCTGGTAGTAGAGGTCCAGCGGCGAGGGTTGTTTATAGAACTGCACCAGCTCATTGATATTATGCTGGCTGGCGGTTATTTTCAGGCTGTCCAGCTTGCGCTCCAGGGCGGCTTTACCGTCCATGGCGATCTTCCGCTTTTCTTCCTTGAGCGCGTCTTTGATCTTGGACTTAGCTTTGGCGGTAAGTACAAAGTTGAGCCAGTCTTCAGAAGGTTTCTGCTTATTGGAGGTGATGATCTCCACCTGGTCGCCGCTGCGCAGCTTATGGCTGAGGGGCACCAGCTTGTAGTTCACCTTGGCGCCGATACACTTGTTACCGATGGCGCTGTGGATAGAATAGGCAAAATCCAGCGCGGTAGAGCCTACCGGCAGTATCTTCAGATCGCCTTTAGGGGTATATACATAGATCTCCTCGGTAAAGAGGTTGCTTTTGAAATCGGCCAGGAAGTCGAGGGTATTGGAATCCGGGTTGTTCAGGATCTCCCTGATCTGGCTGAACCAGAGGTCAAATTTGGATTCCTGGCTGGACACCTGGTTGCCTTCCTTATAACGCCAGTGGGCGGCCAGGCCTTTTTCCGCATAGTCGTTCATGCGTTTGGAGCGGATCTGCACTTCCACCCATTTACCCTGGGGGCCCATTACGGTGACGTGCAGGGCTTCATAGCCGTTAGACTTAGGATTGCTGAGCCAGTCGCGGGTACGCTCCGGGCTGGGATGGTAGAAGTCGGTGATGATGGAATACACTTTCCAGCAGTCGGCCTTCTCCTTTTCCAGCGCGGAGTTCATGATGATGCGGATGGCGAAAAGGTCGTACACTTCCTCAAAGGTGACGCCCTTGGTCTTGATCTTATTGTAGATGGAGTGTATGGATTTGGGACGGCCGTAGATCTCGAAATCAAAGCCTTCCTCCTGCAGTACCTCCTTGATGGGTTTGATGAACTCGTTGATATAGCGGGTACGTTCGCGTTTGGTCTCCTTCAGTTTCCGGGCAATATCGCGGTAGGTATCCTGCTCGGTATACTTCATGGCCAGGTCTTCCATCTCGGACTTGATATTATACAAGCCGAGGCGGTGAGCCAGGGGGGCATAGATAAATACCGTTTCAGAGGCTATTTTCAGCTGTTTTTCCCTGCTCATGCTATCCAGCGTGCGCATATTATGCAGGCGGTCTGCCAGCTTGATCAGGATCACGCGGGGATCGTCTGCCAGGGTAAGCAGTATTTTCTTGAAATTTTCCGCCTGGGCGGTGCTGGTGCTGGAATCTATCACGGTGGAGATTTTGGTGAGGCCGTCCACGATGTGGGCGATCTCAGCGCCAAATTCCCGTTCCACGTCTTCCAGGGTTACTTCTGTATCTTCTACGGTATCATGCAAAAGGGCGCAAATAGCGGAGCGTACCCCGAGGCCTATTTCTTCCACACAGATCTGTGCAACGGCCAGGGGATGCAGGATATAGGGTTCCCCCGATTTACGGCGCATTTCCTTATGCGCATCGGCTGCCATTTCGAAGGCGGTACGTACTAACTCGCGATCGCCTTTTTTAAGGCGGGGTTTGAGGGCCCTTAATAATGCGCGGTAATGCCGGACGATCTCCTTTTTCTCCTGTTCTTCGTCGAGATTATATTTTTGAACTGCCACTGTTTCCATCGACCCTAAAAATACGAAATAAATGGCAGACGTTAGGGGTCTGAAAGTTTGGGGGTTTCAGGGTTTGAGGTTTGAAGTCTGAGGTTCGTTAAACGTTAAAGGTTCAAAAATTGCCGGCTCGCCTCACGGGTAACCTGTACCAGGTAAAGCCCTTGCCCTTAACATTCAACTTTCAACAAACTTCAAACCTCCAACTTCAAACGTGCTGCGGTCCCAGGCGGCATTTATGTAGAACCTCCCACGAAACGCCGTTATGGCGGAGGAAGTAAAGGTTGTTGACCTTAAAGGAGAGCCGGAAGTCGCGGTGCTGGTATTCGGGCCAGGCAGCCTCGAACTGTTCAGAGGTAAGATCTCTGAACGCCACGGTGATGTGGGGGTTGAAATTATCCCGGGCCAACATATTGCTGAACCCGAACTCTTTACGCAGGAAGCTCATGAGCCTGCGATGGGTATCCATGATGGCGGGGTCTTTTTCCACGTTGATATACAGCACTTTCTGTTCCTTATGCGGATAGGCGCCAAAACCGTTCAGGCTTACTTCGAAGGGTGACAGGGTGGCTGCAAATTCCGTCAGCTCGCCGGTGATGGTTTTTTCCAGGAGGGGGTCTGCCGTAAAGGGTACCTGCAGGGTAATATGCGGCAGCACTTTTACCGCGTGGCGGGCGCCGTATTTTTCGGCGAATTCCTGTTTAAGGCGGATGATCTCTTTACCGGCTTCCGCGGTGGGCAGTAATGCGATAAAATAGATCTTGTTCTCCCTTTTAGGCGGCTGGGGCTTTTTGAATTTTTTTCGGGGCTGGGGGTTAGGCCTGTTTCCCTGGTTAGGTCTGCCGCCGCGCCGGAAGTTGCCTTCATTGTTCCGGTTGTAGCCTTCCCTGTTCCGATTGTCCTGGCTACCGTAACCGCCGCCATACCCGGATGGGCGGTTATTGCCCGTTTTCAGGCGACCGGGCTGATCTCGTCTATCAATGTTCATGACAAAGTTATTATCAGTGGGTTTAACACTTATAATTGAGGTGATTTAATGTTCATTGTTCTGTCCATCAACGGGGATGTTTAACCGGAATCCAACATTGTGCAAGGTTTCAAGCTGTATTTGGGGGTCTGCTCTGAAATGCTTACGCATGCGGGTTATAAAAACGTCCATGCTCCTGCCGCTGAAAAACCCGTCCTTTCCCCAGACATTGAGCAGGATCTCTTCCCGCTTCAGTATCTGGTTAGCATTGTTCTTGAAATACCGGATGAGCTCAACTTCTCTTGGGGTAATTTCTCCGATAACCGTTCCGCTTTCATCCTTTACGTTCAGGTATTCTACATTAAAAGTAAGCTTTCCCAGGGTGAATTCCCGTTTCTCATTATGAGCACGGGGTAATGTTCTTTTCAGGAATACATTTATCCTGGCAATCAGCTCCTGCATACTGAATGGTTTGGTGATGTAGTCGTCCCCGCCTACGCGGAAGCCTTCCAGGCGATCTTCATCCAGCTTCCTCGAAGTGATGAACAGGATAGGTATCAGCCCGTTCTTCTTACGAATGTCCTGTGCAAGGGTAAAGCCGTCCCGCTTAGGCATTACCACATCCAGCAGGATAATGTCAAAATCGGCTTTCAGGAATTTCTTCCACGCGATGTCCCCGTCAAAACATTGCACTACGTCAAAGCCCGCTGTTTCCAGGTGTTTTTTTACAATTCCCCCAAAATGATAATCATCGTCAACCAGTAATATTTGTGTTTTACGAATCATCTTGAAAACAATGGGATATGGTTAAAGCTTTAGTTGCTTGGTTCTTCTTTTTTGGCTGATAGTAAACAACAAACAGGTCGTCATTACAGGAATAGTAACCCCTGCAATATTGCTAAATTATCGTATTCTTCGAGTTAATAATTCGTTATTGAGCGTAATTTTTTAGCCGTGCTTAAGATCTAATTAACTTTCGGGAATGGCTGTATTACTATGATACCCGGTCTATCTTTATGGCCACCGCATGTTGCCAGTTTTTTTGCTGCAGGCTGGCAGGAAGACTGATCTCTACCTGGTTGCCTGTTTTTTTCCAGCTCAGTTTTTCTTTTGCACCCAGGAGGGTAACGCGGGCGCCCCTGGCAGGAGTGATCCCGCTGAAGGAGATCCTGGCAGGCAGTTTTTCACCCTCATCCAGCAGGTATATAGCATATATGCTGCCATCTTTTTTGCGGGTAAAGCATACCTTCCCATCTTTATATGGTGCCACCGCACGTGTACCATAGATGGCATCGCCATTTACCTGCATCCAGCTGCCAATACCCTGCATGGTAGTATAGGCTGCTTCGTGTAATTCTCCGTCAGGACCTGGCCCTACATTCAACAGATAATTGCCCCCTTTCGCCACAATGTCTACCAGATTATGCACGATCCGTGTAACGGATTTATACTTGTCATCCGGCACATAAGACCAGGAGCTTCCCATGGTCATACAGGTTTCCCACGGATAGCTGAGCGGTTTATCGGGGATCTGCTGTTCGGGCGTGCGATAGTTCTCAAAGGGGCCATGCACGCTGCGGTCTACCACGATCAGGCCCGGCTGGTGTTTCCGCGCCATGGCGGTTATACCTGCCATATCAATATCCTGGTCCTGCGGCGGTGTTTTGCTCCCGGAAAGGGATTCCTTTGTCTGTGTTTTACGGGGACGCACCCATCCTCCATCCAGCCATAGGATCTCTATCTTACCGTAGCCGGTCATCAGTTCTTCTATCTGGTCATAAGTAAACTTTTTAAACTTCTCCCAGCGATCAGCATATTTCTGCACATCATAGTTCACGTTACGGTCTTTAGGCGGGAAATAAGACCACCAGTAGTTTTCCGAATGCCAGTCTGGTTTTGAGAAATAGGCCCCGGCATGGATACCTTCCTGGCGGAAAGCATTGAACACCTCTTTGGCTATATTGGCGCGGGGATCTTTGCTGAAAGCGCAGTTGGGACCTGTTACCCGGTAGTTGGTCTGCTTTGTATCAAACATACAGAAACCATCATGGTGCTTGGTGGTGAACACCACGTATTTCATACCGGCGCCTTTGGCGGCCTTTGCCCATTTGGAAGGATCGAACTTAAGGGGGTTGAAGGTATTGCCAAGGGCTTCGTATTTCTGCAGGTACTCGTAATAAGGTATGCCGTAAGGTTTGCGCTGTGTCCAGCCTTCATCTTCCGGACAGATACTCCAGGATTCCACTACGCCCCATTGTGAATAGGGCCCCCAATGTATGATCATACCAAATTTCCAGTCCTGCCAGTCATCCAGCTTTTGCAACACCGCCTGGTCCGTTTCGGGAATATAGGGCTGTTCTTCATTCTCCTGAGCTTTAGCTGCCTGCAGCGCCAGCAAAGCGCACAGTAAGATCCAGATTTTACGCATGGTATAAATTATTTGAGTATAGGAAATACCCTGACAAAATACGTTTTATCCAGGAAATTCACACCGCTTGCTATCTTTGCAGGATGAAAAGTATCTGGCAGCAAATCTTGCGATACCTGTATATCCGGAAGAAAGACCCGGATGCGCCTAAAACCCGCTATGTGGCTATGATGCATGGCATGAACAGGATCTCCATCCTCCTGTTCATCATTGCGCTGATCATCATGCTGATCAGGCTGTTGAAGTTAAAGCACTGATTCGTTATAGATGATCTCTGCTGCCAGGCGGGATGCGTCCCTCTCTCCCAGCCTGTTCCATAATTCTGCATAATCTGCTTTCATCCTCTCGCGGGTAGCGCTGTCATTGAGCAGCAGTGTAAGCTCTTTCAGCAGTTGTGCTTCTGTGAGATCGTGCTGTATCAGCTCTTTCACCACCGGCTTATCCATTACCAGGTTTACCAGTGCAATGTATTTTACCTTGATGAGGCGTTTTGCGAAGAAGTAAGAAACGGGACTGCCTTTGTAGCATACCACTTCGGGAACGCCAAAGAGGGCGGTTTCCAGGGTGGCGGTACCGGAGGTTACCAGCGCAGCAGTGGCCTGGCGCAGCAAGGCGTAGGTCTGGCCTTTTACGGTAGATACATTGGGATGACGGCCGATGAGTTCCTGCATAAAATGATCATCCAGGCTGGGGGCCTGCGCCACTACGAACTGGTGATCCGGGAAGTGCTTTGCCATGGTAAGCATGATAGGCAGCTTTACGCTGACCTCCTGCCGGCGGCTTCCCGGCAGCACGGCAATCACCGGTTTATCTGCAAATGGCGGATCAGCGGGCCGCTCTTTCGCAGCGCGGATCACTTCCACCAGGGGGTGCCCCACATATTCCACTTCATATTGCCATTTGTGGTAGAAGTCCTGTTCAAAAGGAAGAATGCACAGCATCCTGTCCACACATTCCCTGATCTTTTTTACGCGGCTTTCTTTCCAGGCCCATACCTGGGGAGAGATATAGTATACTACGCGGTATCCCTGCTTCTTAGCCCATTCTGCAATACGCAGGTTGAAACCGGGATAATCTATCAGCACCAGCACATCGGGTTTGAACGCCGCTATATCCTGTTTACAGAAATCCATATTGCGCAGAATGGTGCGCAGGTTCATCACCACTTCCAGAAATCCCATAAAAGCCAGATCGCGGTAGTGCTTCACCACCTGGCCACCGGCCTGCTGCATCAGATCTCCTCCCCAGCAACGGATGGTTGCTTCTGTATCCAGCTGCTTCAATTGTCTGATCAGGTTACTGCCATGCAGGTCGCCGGAGGCTTCGCCGGCGATTAAGTAATATTTCATAATGAGCTGTTAGCTTTTGGCTGTTGGCTGTTAGCGTTGAGCCGTCAGCTGGCAAAAGTAAGAAAAAGGCGGAATGCCGGATGCGGAACGCTAAACGGGAAAGGTCTTCTGCCTTCGCAGACTGCGTTCAGTGTTTCGTTGGCAGTATACTAACCGTGAATGAGTTTCAGTAACAGAATAGTGATGGCGTACAGCATGGTGACCAGGAAAATGCCTTTGGCGGTAATGTCTTTGCGCTGGCGGGTGTACAGGTAAAACACCAGCCCGTTGGCCAGCAGGCATATACTGATGATCTTGGGGATCATCTGACGGTTGGATGCCAGGAGCCTGAAGAATTCTCCCAGGCCTATATGCAGCTTAGGTAAAAACATCAGCAGGTAACACAAAAAGAAGCCAATTACAGGTGTCAACAGCCCCAGCATAATGCCCAGGGGTAGGTTGTCTTTCTTGAACATAACGTAATTCATATGCGAATGTGCGGATTTGCAGATATGCGCATCGTTTAAAATTTCCAGCTAGCTTCCAGCTGATCCATAAGCTTATAGTGCGTAAGGTCAAACTGAACGGGTACCAGTGATGCGTAATTATTTTCCAGGGCCCATACGTCTGTATCTTCTCCCTGGTCCATATTCTTAAATTCGCCTGTCAGCCAGTAATACTTTCTGCCGCGCGGATCCCTGCGCTCGTCAAATTCTTCCACCCATTTGGCATGGGCCTGACGGCAGATCTTGATGCCTTTGAATTCCTGGCCGTTGCTGATCACGGGAATGTTCACATTGAACAAAGTACCGGCGGGCAGGCCCCCTTCCAGCACTTTACCGGTAACCTGGGCTGCAACCTGCTTAGGCAGGCTGAAATCGGCGCCAAAGCCGTAGTCCAGGTAGGAAAAGCCAATAGAGGGAATGCCTTCTATGGCCGCTTCCATGGCTGCAGACATGGTGCCGGAGTAAATGATGTTGATAGAATGGTTGGCGCCGTGGTTGATACCGCTTACGCAGATATCCGGTTTACGGTGCAGGATCTTGTCACGGGCCAGCTTAACACAATCTACCGGTGTACCGGAGCATTGCCAGGCCTCTATCCCCTCAAAAATATCCACCTCGTCAAGCCGTAAAGGCACCCCGATGGTGATGGCGTGCCCCTTGCCTGATTGCGGACTATCGGGCGCCATCACTACTATCTTGCCCAGCGGGCTCACGGCCTCTATCAGGGCGCGTATGCCCGGGGCGGTGATGCCGTCGTCATTGGTAACCAGTATAATCCTTTCATCAGCCATGACCATCCGATTTTTTACTTGTTACAAATTTAGTATGTATTGCATACATTTTATATTAATAATCCGTTTTCAGCATTCTGCGGAACACCAGGAAGATCATTAGTGCGATATAAACCAGCAGCATTATCAGATAAACGGAATCATCATAGCGGTTGGTATCCGGGATGAATTTATCTATGATAGGGAAGGGTATCAGCTCATCGGCAGCCTGCATGGGTAGCAGGCCTCCTATCTCTCCCACCTTGCGTTTGACGATCAGCACCAGCAGCTGGTCCACCAGCATAATATAAGCCAGGTACAGCACGATGGCCAATCCCGCCCTGCGCACCAGCACCGCTATCAGCAGGGCAATACCCATAGACACTTCCACCTGCAGGAAATAGTAGAACAGGAAACGGCTGTCTTCAAAGCTGAACGGGTGCAAAGCATAGGCTAAACCCAGGAGGGTACCCGTCAGCATCGTGGTTAGCAGGGCCAGCACGCCGAAGGCCAGCCACCAGTATAGTTTGGCCAGTACAAAGTCACGCCGTTCCCAGCCATCAATAATATTCTGGCGATGCGTTTTATACGTGAATTCATTGGTGACCAGGATCAGCAAAGGAAAACCGAAAACGGCCGTCATAAAGCTGTTGATCCAGCTTACGCTTTGCCAGATGATCGGGAAGTCATATAAATTGACGGGGATCTTGTTCTGCGCCTGCTCCCGGATCGTTTCAGTGATCTCTGCCACGATGAAGTTGGCCGCCGGGATACTCAGCACCGCTAGTAGCAGCAATACCCAAAATGTGCGGTAGGATCTTACTTTAAGCCATTCTGTACGGATGATCTGCAGCATAGGTATCAGTTATTGGTGATTTGCAGGAAGGCCTTCTCCAGGCTCTGCTTCCGGATGTGTAAATGGCTGAGCCATATGCCCTGGTCTGCGCACCAGGCGTTCAATGCAGCCAGATCAACCGGCTGACTGAATACCACCTGCAGGTGCTCATGGCGTTGCAGGATATGAGCAAATGCGGGATGGCCGGCGATGAGCTTTTCCAGCGCAGCATTGTTGCTGCAGGATAGTTCTACATAATCTTCGCGCACCAGTACTTCGGCAACAGACCCGGATAATAACAGCTTGCCCTTTTGCAGGATGGCTACGTGGCTGCATACTTTTTCCACTTCGTCCAGCAGGTGGCTGGCCAGTATAATGGTCTTACCGCTACGGGCCAGCTCAAGGATCAGCTGTCTTACTTCTGCAATGCCTGCGGGATCCAGGCCATTGGTGGGCTCATCGAGTATCAGCACCTCCGGATCGCCCAACAGGGCGGAGGCGATCGCCAGGCGTTGTTTCATACCCAGGGAGTAGGTCTTGAAACGGGAATGCTGGCGCGCTGTCAGTCCGGCGATCTCCAGTACACGGCTGATATCCTGTTCTGGACGCTGTTTGATGGAAGCGGCCACCTGCAGGTTGCGATATGCGCTCAGGTAGTGGTAGAAGTTGGGGGTTTCCAGCAAGGTGCCTATCTGCCGCCGCTGTGCAGCAGTGGGGGCTTCATCAAAGAGGCGGTAAGTACCCTCGTCGGCCTTCAGCACATCGGTCACAATCCCCAGCAGGGTGGTTTTACCGCTGCCATTGGGACCAAGAATACCGAACACGGCGCCGCGGGGCACCTCGAAGCTCACACCTGACAGGGCCTGGATGGCGCCGTAACGCTTGGAAATGGAGTGGAGAGATAAGATGGACAAGGGGAATTAAGAATTAGTGGTTTGATAGTTTGAAAGTTTGAGCGTTGAGGGTTTGAAATGTTTACGAACGTTTCAACCCTCAAACGCTCAAACATCTAATTGCGTATGGGCTTACCTGTTTTAATGACGCTTTGCAGGCGCTCCAGGGTTTTGCGTTCGGTGGCAAGACTGAGGAAGGCTTCGCGTTCAAGGTCAAGCAAGTATTGTTCGCTTACCAGGGTAGCTTCACTGAGATCACCGCCACACATGACATAAGCCAGTTTACGGGCGATTTTGGCATCGTGCTCAGAGATATACTTACCCACCAGCATGGCGTTGATGCCGGTGAGCAGGGTACCCAGGGCGGTGCGGCCGAGTACTTTCACATCTTTTCTTTCCAGGGGGCGGGTGTAGCCGTCATCCGCCAGATCGATCACGCTGCGTTTGGCGTCGGCGATCAGGCGTTGCTGGTTCATGGTGATCTCATCCGTGCCGGGGCGAAGGATACCGAAGTCAAACCCTTCATGCGCGGAGGTGGCCACTTTAGCCATGGCGATGGTCATGAAACGGTCTTTGAGCGGTTCTTCTTCAATGCGGCCTTCCTTAAACTCATCGCTGGCGCGGAGGGCCATCTCCTTGGTGCCGCCGCCGCCGGGTATCAGGCCTACGCCCATTTCCACCAGGCCGATATAGGTTTCTGCCGCAGCCTGTACTTTATCTGCATGCAGGCACATCTCGCAGCCGCCGCCCAGCGTAAGTGCGTGTGGCGCTACTACCACCGGTACGGAGGAATAACGGAGACGCATAGTGGTTTTCTGGAACATGCGTACTGCCATATCCAGCTCATCGTATTCCTGTTCTGCGGCGAACATGAAGATCATGCCTACATTGGCGCCGGCGGAAAAGTTGGCGCCATCGTTACCGATTACCAGGCCGCGGAAATCCTTCTCTGCGCGGTCTATTGCCTTATTCACCCCGTCCAGCACTTCGCCGCCGATAGTGTTCATCTTGGTTTTCCAGTCCAGGCATACAACCCCATCGCCAATATCATACAGGTTGCAGGCGCTGTTCTTCCAGATCACGTTATTGCTGCGGTTCTCCAGGATGATGAACGTATCTGCGCCGGGCAACAGTTTATAGTCGCCTGAGGCAAGGTCGTAATAGTATTTCTTTCCGTTATCTACTTTATAAAAGCTTTTGACGCCTTTGCCCAGCATGTCTTTCACCCAGGCTGCGGGAGCAAAGCCTTTTTCTTCCATGGCTTTCACGGAGGCTTCCACGCCCAGGAGGTCCCAGGTTTCAAAGGCCCCTATTTCCCAGCCAAAGCCCGCTTTCATGGCATCATCTACCTTATAGATATCATCTGCAATTTCAGGTATACGGTGAGAGATATACGAAAACAGGTGAGCATGGAACAGCTGGTAGAACTGTCCGGCTTTATCATTGGCGGCAGCCAGCATGCGGATACGCTGTTTCAGGTCTTCCACCTGTTTGCCGGCTTCAATGCTGGCGAACTTCGCTTTCTGTTTGGGGCCGTACTCCATGGTCTGGAGGTTCAGCGTTAATATTTCCTTACCGCTTTCGCCTTTGGTCTTTTTGTAGAAACCCTGGCCTGTTTTATCACCCAGCCACTTGTTCTCTACTACCTTCTGCAGGAAGGGGGGAATTTCGAATATCTTGCGGGCTTCGTCGTTGGGGCAGTTGTCTGCCACACCTTTGGCCACTTTTACAAGCGTGTCTATACCCACCACATCTGCCGTACGGAAGGTGGCAGATTTAGGACGGCCAATGGCAGGACCGGTGAGCGCGTCGATCTCGTCGATACCCAGGCCCATTTCCTGCATGATATGGAAGATGGCCATGATAGAGAACACGCCTATGCGGTTGGCAATAAAGGCAGGTGTGTCTTTACACAGCACGGTGGTTTTGCCCAGGAAGAGATCGCCGTAGTGCATGAGGAAGTTCACTACTTCAGGATCGGTGTGTGGTGTAGGAATGATCTCCAGCAGGCGCAGGTAGCGGGGCGGGTTGAAGAAGTGGGTGCCACAGAAATACTTTTTAAAGTCATCGCTGCGCCCTTCCGTCATCAGGTGGATGGGGATACCGGACGTATTGGAGGTAATGAAGGTACCGGGTTTGCGATACTTTTCCACCTGGTCAAATACGGACCGTTTAACATCCAGGTTCTCTACCACTACTTCAATGATCCAGTCGCTGTCTGCTATGCGGGACATATCATCGGTAAAGTTGCCCGTACGGATACGTTTTACCACATCTTTGGTGAATACCGGTGAGGGGTTGGATTTGATAGCTGCCTGTAAGGCATCGTTAACGATGCGGTTTTTAACGGCGGGACTGTCTAACGGTAAGTTCTTTGCTTTTTCCGCATCATTCAATTCCTTAGGGGCAATATCCAACAATAACACCTGTACACCTATACCTGCGAAGTGGCATGCAATACGGGAGCCCATCACTCCGGATCCAAGGACGGTAACTTTATTGATGTGTCTCTTCATAGCTTTTAGCATTTAGCCGTTGGCGCTTAGCCATTTATGCGAATCTTGTTTCAGTTTTTCGATTAATGAATTTAGCATTTTTTGTACTTCGTTTATCACAGGAAGGATTTTTTCTATGTTTTCTTTCAGATCAACATAACCCCCCGCTGCTATCAATAACTGCGTTTCTATTGCAAATGCAGACCCAACCGCATTTTCCAGTAATTTTTTAAAATGAGCGGCCGTTGACGTTGCGCATCCTTCAGCACTATTACCGTCAATTGATACGCTGGCTTTTCTTAGTTGGGTAGTGAGACCAGATGCATTGATTTTTGCCAAACCTTCAGGTTCTTAAAATTTCTCATTACTATGGGGCTTTTAATGAAGGTAACAAAAAAGCCAACACGACAATGTCGCATTGGCTTTTTCTATAGCTAAAAGCTAATAGCCGGAAGCCAGCAGCTTGAAAATTCAGCTCACCCCGCTACCCGGGCTCACCTGCTCGTTCGGATTCACAAACACCAGTTTCCCGTTATCTTCCGCCATCAGGATCATACCCTGGCTTTCAATACCACGCATTTTACGAGGCGCCAGGTTTGCTACCAGCGTTACCTGCTTTCCAACAATCTCTTCCGGTTTAAAATGCATTGCAATACCGGAAACGACTGTACGTTTTTCCGTACCGATATCCACTGTTAATTTCAGCAGCTTGTCTGCCTTTTCTACTTTCTCTGCATGCAGGATAGTCCCTACGCGCAGGTCCAGCTTCGCAAAATCATCATACTGGATCTCCGCTTTGGGTGCAGCTTCCGGCCTGGCGGCAGCAGGTGCGGCAGGAACCGCAGGTGCTGCCGCTGCAGCAGATTGTTTCAAACCGGCATGCAGTTTTTCTATCTGTGCCTTTACCTGTTCATCTTCTATTTTCTTGAACAGCAGCTCCGGCGGACGCAGTGAATAGCCCACGCTCAGTAGTTTAAGACTACCGGCATTTTCCCATTCCAGCATACGGTCTACCACTTTCAGCATGTGGGAGATCTTCTTTGCAGTGAAAGGAAGGAAGGGATTACAGAAAATAGCCAGGTTGGCGGTGATCTGTAAACACAGGTGCAGACAGTTATCGATCAGGGCCTGGTTCTGTTGCTGCAGTTCCGGTGTTTTAGCCAGTATCCAGGGCTGTTTCTCCTGAAGGTAACGGTTACCTTCACGAGCCACATTCATCATTTCCTGCAGCGCATCGCGGAAGCGGAAGTTCTCCAGGGCATCCTCGATCTTCTGTTTTGCCGTCTGCAGCATAGCGGCTACGGCATCATCCTTATCATCCCTGACATCGATGTGGAAAGGCGGCACCTTGCCCTTGCACAGCTTGTGCATGAGCACCATGGTACGGTTGATGAAATTGCCGAAAATAGCTACCAGTTCGTTGTTATTGCGATCCTGGAAATCTTTCCAGGTAAAGTCGTTATCCTTTGTTTCAGGCGCAGTGGCACATAGCACATAACGCAGCACATCCTGCTGATCGGGGAAGTCCTTCACGTATTCATGCACCCATACCGCCCAGTTACGGGAAGTAGATACTTTCTCTCCTTCAATGTTGAGGAACTCGTTGGCAGGTACATTTTCCGGTAAAACAAATCCGCCGTGCGATTTCAGCATTGCCGGAAAGATGATACAATGGAATACGATATTATCTTTCCCGATGAAATGCACCAGCTTTGTATCTTCCTTACACCAGTAATCGGCCCAGTTGGGCGTCAGCTCCTTGGTGGCGGAGATGTAGCCGATGGGCGCATCGAACCATACATACAGCACCTTGCCTTCTGCATCGGGCAGGGGCACTTTGATGCCCCAGTTGCTGTCGCGCGTCATGGCGCGGCTTTGCAGGCCGTTATCGATCCAGCTTTTGCATTGTCCGTATACATTGTTCTTCCACTCCTTGTGACCTTCCAGCAACCACTCTTTCAGCCAGGGCTCGTATTCCTGTAAGGGCATGTACCAGTGTTTGGTTTTGCGTTTTACGGGAACAGCGTCGCTCAGCGCAGAACGCGGGTTGATCAGCTCTTCCGGACTGAGCGAAGTGCCGCAGCGTTCACACTGATCGCCGTAGGCTTTTTCATTGCCGCAATTGGGACAGGTACCAATAATGTAACGGTCTGCCAGGAATACCTGCTTCACTTCATCGAAGTATTGTTCAGATTCCTTCACTTCAAAACGGCCGTCGTTGTACATCTTCAGGAAGAACTCCGCAGCCGTTTCATGATGTATCTGCCTGGATGTGCGGGAAAATATATCGAAAGATATTCCCATCGCTTCAAAGCTCTCGCTGATGATCTTGTAGTATTTGTCTACGATATCCTGTGGGGATACGTTCTCCTGCATGGCCTTGATGGTAATGGGAACGCCATGTTCATCCGTACCGCCGATGAATTTCACATCCGCTTTCTTTGCACGCAGGTAGCGTACGTAAATATCCGATGGTAAATAACAGCCGGCCAGGTGCCCGATGTGCACAGGCCCGTTGGCATAGGGTAAGGCAGCCGTTATTAAATATCTATTAAAATTTGCCATATCTGTTTAAAGAATACTTAAATGTTTGGGCTTTTGCTAGTTTAGTTCGTTTATTGATTTATTTTGGCCCTGGAGTTTGCCGGCTTATTTCCCAATATTACAGCAAGACCGGAACAAATAAACGGTGAACTAATCCGCAAAGGTAAATAAAGCGTACTAGAATGATAAAAATTCCGCCATATCTCAAAAAAGGTGACCTGATCGGTATTACCTGCAGCAGCAGCAAGATGGAACTGGCGGCGGCAGAATATGCGGCCGGTGTGATCAGTTCCTGGGGATACGCTGTACACCTGGGCATCACCGTGGGCACCAGCTTCCATAATTTTTCCGCTCCCGATGAACTGCGGCTGGAAGAACTGCAGGATATGCTGGACGATCCCGCCATCAAAGCCATTATATTTGGCCGCGGCGGCTACGGCATGGTGTGCCTGCTGGATCAGCTTGACTTCCGCCGTTTCCGCAAACACCCCAAATGGATCTGCGGCTATAGCGATATTACTACCCTTCATACACATATACAGGCCCGTTACGGTATTCCCACCATCCATTCCATGATGTGCAGCGGCATCCGCCCGGAAACCGCAGAAAATGAATATGTGGAAAGCCTGCGGCAGCTGCTGCGGGGCAAATCCTACAAGTATGGCGCGGAAGCGCATGCGCTGAACAGGTGGGGTCAGTCCAGCGGGGTACTGGTAGGCGGTAACCTGTCTTTACTGGCCAACCTCTCGGGCACCCGGTCTCAACCAGATACCAAAGGTAAGATCCTGCTGCTGGAAGATATCGGCGAATACCGCTATAATGTGGATCGCATGATGTACAACCTGAAGCGCGCCGGCTGGCTGGACAAACTGGCCGGAATGGTAGTAGGCGCCTTTACAGACGGCAAGGAAACGGAAACCCCTTTTGGGCAAGCCGAATTCGACATCATTGCCAATATTGTGAAAGCGTACGATTATCCCGTGTGCTATAATTTCCCTTCCGGCCACCAGGCAGAGAACTATGCCCTGCAGCTGGGGGTAAAACACCAGCTGAAAGTGGGGCCTAAAGGGGCTGTGCTGGCTAATTAAGCGGCCCTTAATCCTCTACGTCGGGCACGATCTCCAGTCCGTATATTTCCGCCGTTAATATGCCATTTGCCTTTGTTTCGGCTATAACAGCCGGGTCGGGCGTCAGGGGATGCACCTGGAATTTGTTATGCAGATAATCCATACTGTAGCACTTGTTCACCAGCCCGTCTGGCACTGCCGCCAGGTATTTCAGGATCTCGTTCACCATCAGCAGGCCCGTAGCACCGTGGGTAACCCCCATGGCGCCGGAGTCGAAATTGCGGTATTCATCGGTGAGGGCAAGGCTGCAACGGTAGGAAGCGGAAACCGCACCATCCTCCAGGGGAATATTGAAGCCGGCCCACCAGGCTACCCAGTTATGCACCTCTCCTATTACAAAAGGTTTATTGTATACAACACAGGCATCGTTCACCACCAGGTGGGTGGGCACGTGCTGCGAGCAGTCTATTACCAGGTCCATTTCGTTGAGCAGCTGCCCCGCATTGTCGGGCTTTATCTGCACTAACAGCGGGTAATGTTTTGTAAAAGGGTTGCTGGCCCATAAACGGCTGGATGCCATTTTGGCTTTATGCTTGCGCAGATCCTGCATCTGGTAAATGGGCTGGCGATGCATATCTTCATCTGTGATCACGCCATAGTCTGCTATGCCAATCACGCCTATACCGCTGGCGCTGAGGTATTGTATAACCGGGCAGCCCAAACCGCCTGCGCCTATTACCAGTATTCTTGTCTGCTTCAGTTTTTCCTGCATAGCCACTCCCATACCGGGTACGGCTATAGGAAATTTAAAATGCTGTAATTCTTTATCCGTTAATGCCATTCCAAATATGTTTTATACCTGCTACTCCTGTGGAAATTCAAGTGTGAATTTACTGCCCTTACCTACGGCGCTTTCCACTTTAATCCTGCCCTTGTGCGCTTCCACGATGGCCTTCACATAGCTAAGGCCCAGGCCGAAACCTTTTACATTATGCACGTTGCCCGTATGCGCGCGGTAGAACTTCTCAAAGATACGGGAAATCGTATCACGGCTCATGCCGATGCCGTTATCAGAAATGGTGATATTAAGATGCTTGCGGGTATTGTAGGTGCTGATCACAATCTCCAGGTTTTGTTTGGAATACTTGATCGCATTGTCCAGCAGGTTGAAGACCACGTTGGAGAAATGTACATCGTCTGCCTTGATGATGGGATTGATGGCATCCAGGCGCAGTTCTACCCTGCCGTCTTTAGCAGCCAGCTGTAACTGGATATTTTCTACAGAATGCTGGATCACCTGGTGGGCATCGATCACCTGCAGGTTCAATCCTATTTCGTTTTTCTCCAGCAGGGCAGATTGCAGGATGCTTTCCACCTGTTTGTTCATGCGCTTGTTCTCTTCCTTGATGATGCCTGAAAAGTACTGTATCTTCTCATGGTTCTCCATCACCTTCTTGTTGCCGATGGCATCGATGGCCAGGGAGATAGTGGCCAGCGGTGTTTTCAGCTCATGCGTCATGTTGTTGATGAAATCCGATTTTATTTCCGAGAGTTTCTTCTGGTTCAGCAAAGTACGTATGGTCAGGGCAAAGGCCGTAACGATGATAATGGTAAATACCACACAACCGGCAATAACCCAGCTCAACCAACTCATCATTAATGAGCTGCTGTTGTGGAACACTATGTGTAATACTTCCATCTGATCGTTCATGAACTCGAAGCTGGTAACAAGCGGTACGGTTTGTATGGAGTAATTAATTGTGTCTTTGACAGCCATATCGAATAATCGTCCGAAGCTGCCCGACTGCATCTTGATGATGTTGTCATTGCTGAAGGCGCTTCTGCCGATAATGCCGAATTCAAATTTGGTATTAAGCTTCTGCTTCCGCAAAGTACTGTCTATCAGGTGCTGCACTTCTTCCGTGGTAAAGCGGTCGCTAACGCCAACGGTGATATTACTGAGCTCATACTTCTCCAGGTTAAAGCTGTTATCGGCTCCTTTGGTGATGGTGGTGCCCCCCATTTTGAAGCGGATGGGCGGCGCCTGGCGGCGTACCATTTCGTTGCGCACAGCATCCGTTACGCTGACGAAACGCTGTTCCTGCTGCTCTTTCCGGAGGATGGCCGCGTTACGGATCCAGCTGACCTGGATGGCTATGATACCCAGTAATGATAACGTGATGAGAACTACTATGATCGGGAATGTTTTCTTTAGCGGTAGCATGTATTTTGTAAAAATCTTAAATAAATCGCCTTTGTTGTTTATAACCTTCTAAGATAATATTCCGTGCTTTAAAAACTGTCGAAATCAATTATTGCTATAGCAACAATGATACAAAATTAGACTCCTCAAACCGTTTACCAGTCTAATTTTAACAAAAGAATATCACTTTAACGTAATTTTAACGGCGGTGGGCTGATTTTTTTATTGTGAGTTTGCTTACCTTTGCTTCAGAAACTGGTACTAATTTTGATAGGTTACCAGTGACGATAAAAAAGCAAATTAAACTTTCTACATACATCGACGTGGATTTCGTTCCATAAGCGATTTAGATTTTGGTTGATAAAATGGTAAGGGGGCTGTCTAGCCTCCTTTTTTTATTGTCTTTTTACCAGCCTGCTATGCAATCACGATCAAAATTGGCTAAATTTGGATACGTGATCAAAATTGTTGGCGTATGGTTTCCCTGGCTCCCGGAATATTACTTATAGCTGATCCTTTTCTCAAAGACCCGAATTTTGCGCGTACGGTTGTGCTGCTCTGCGAACACCAGGAGAAAGGAAGTTTCGGTTTTGTTATCAATAAACTCTTCGATCAATCCCTTGATGAACTGGTACCCGAAGTACTGGTAAACAACATTCCCGTATTTTTCGGAGGCCCGGTGCAGATGGATACCATCCATTTTGTGCATCAGCAACCTGAACTGATAGAAGGCGGTTTTGAGATCATTTCAGGCATTTACTGGGGCGGGCGTTTTGAAAGCGTGGTGGAACTGATCAATGAAGGCCGGCTGGACATGAATAAGATCAAGTTCTTTATTGGTTACAGCGGCTGGAGCAGCGGACAGCTGGAGAATGAGTTCAATGAAAAATCATGGATACTTTCTGAAAGCGACGCCGGATTAATATTCGACGAAAAAGAGCAGAACATCTGGCAGCAGTCGTTGAAAAACCTGGGCAATAACTTCGCCATTATGGCAAATTTCCCGATAGACCCTTCACTGAACTGAGCAGTAATCCTATTGACGTAATCTATACAAAATAGAAATGACATAGCCTGCCGCTATGTCATTTTTTCATTATACCAGCCCGATCCCAAACCTTGCAGGAATAATTTATCCACCAGGGATTTAGGAGAAGGATGAAATAAGTATCAACTTTATATAGCCTGAAGATTTTGCAGTGCCCCCAAAATATCCATACCCGGCACATTATTCCTGTAACCATCCTATGATGCAACCAGACAAAGACCGGCACACCGGTCTTTGCTCTTTATTGCGGCCTCAGACAAGCGTTTCCGGGTCAGCTTCCAGCAGCTCTCCGGGGCTTATTTTCAGCAGCGTACATATTTCAAATAACCGGTTAAGGGTTAAGGGTGTTTTGCCGTTTTCAAGGCGGCTGTAGGCGTTCTGTGAGATATTCAGCATAAAGGCCATATACTCCTGTGAATATTCCATTTTACGACGTAATAGCCTGAGTGTTTCGGTTACTCGCTGTATATGGTAAGGCGAGACAATTTTGGGAATAGTGGACATGGGCATACATACTGATTTAACAACAAACAACTTTCATCTACTGGTTGAGGCAAATGAGCCAAAGGTGTATTCTATCGCTTTTCATGGATATGCTTATATGCTATAAAAAAAATCCCGGGAATTCACGGTCAGTAAGTTAGTGTTTTCCGCATCCCGGAATTCTTAATGAGATGTTAACAAGATGTTAATACACCCTGCAAGTCCAGCAGCCATAAGCATTGCAGCTTTCCATACTATTACATTTATAATGAATGTATTTGCAGTTTCTTTCGTTTAATATGCATTGCTGCTGAAAGAAAATCTATAGTTTTTACCATCGCGATGTTCATAAAAAATGTTGAAAAAAATTTTTAATGCATATGCTTTGAAGTCCAACGACTAAGGTCGTCTCATATCTTATTCCTAACAAAAATGACTAAACGGAGCAAGGTTTTTCAAAACAATTTAAATATCTTGCTAATGTAAAATAGATACGGTAGGATCAACCAATGAGTGTATTGTAAGCCTATTTACACTTGTGAAGAGCAGATGCAACGAGCGCGTTATAGCTATGAAAGCTAAACCTATGAGAACGATATAAATACAGGCTCTTTTTTGGGGACTGGAAAAACAAAAAACAAATTAACAAACCCTGAACTTATTTATAATTCCCTTTGCTCTCCTGGCAGGCGGCCACCTTTCAGGAGCGCTTTAAACATATTCATTTTCATAGGAATAGGGTTATATGCCTGCTGCATGATAGTAGCTTTTGCTTATTATCATAACGGCAATAACCTGCTCGTAGAATAACCCGGCCAGTAATCTTACTGCGCTTTAACGGGGTCTTCTTAGATTGGAATAGTTAGGACAAAAAAAAAGGCCGGGTATTCATACCCGGCCTAATTATTTGTATGCAGCCAGTTAAATAGCAGAAGCTCCTTCTACCAGCACAGTGGCTTTATTTCGCAATACTTCCACAAAGCCTCCTTCTATCTGGTAAAACTCTGCCTGCACTTTATCTTTCAGCACCTTCATTTTGCCTTTACCAAGGGCTGCGATCAGCGGTGCGTGTTTATCCAGCACTTCGAATGAGCCATCGATACCAGGCAGCTGTACGCCGTATACTTCGCCGGAGTACAGTTTCCTTTCAGGTGTTAATACTTCTAATAACATGTGTATAGTTTGAAGTTTGAGGTTTGAAGTTTGAGGTTCGTTTGAGGTTTGAAGTTGAACAGGCAGCCGCCCTTCACTTCAAACCTCAAACTTCAAACTTCAAACTATTTATTAATTCTTTGCTGCTTCCAGGAGTTTCTTACCTTTCTCGATCGCGTCGTCTATCGTACCTACCAGGTTGAATGCCGCTTCAGGATACTCATCTACTTCACCATCCATGATCATGTTAAAGCCACGGATCGTTTCTTCGATGGGCACCAGTACGCCTTTCAGACCGGTGAACTGTTCTGCCACGTGGAAAGGTTGTGACAGGAAACGCTGTACGCGGCGTGCGCGGCTTACAGTGAGTTTGTCTTCGTCGCTCAGCTCATCCATACCCAGGATCGCGATGATGTCCTGTAACTCTTTATAACGCTGCAGGATCATCTTCACACGCTGTGCGCAGTTGTAGTGCGCCTCACCTACGATGGCAGGTGTAAGGATACGGGAAGTAGAATCCAGCGGGCTTACTGCAGGATAGATACCAAGGTCGGAGATCTTACGGTCCAGTACGGTGGTAGCATCCAGGTGGGCAAAGGTAGTGGCCGGAGCAGGGTCGGTCAGGTCATCCGCAGGTACATACACCGCCTGTACGGAGGTGATAGAACCGTTCTTGGTAGAGGTGATACGTTCCTGCATCAGACCCATTTCTGTAGCCAGTGTAGGCTGATAACCCACCGCAGAAGGCATACGGCCTAACAGCGCGGATACTTCAGAACCTGCCTGGGTAAAACGGAAGATGTTGTCAACGAAGAAGAGGATGTCGCGGCCGCCTGTGGCAGAGCCATCGCCATCACGGAAATATTCTGCAATGGTCAGACCGGAGAGGGCCACACGGGCACGGGCGCCGGGGGGCTCGTTCATCTGGCCGAATATAAATGTAGCCTGGGATTTTTTCAGCTCCTGCATATCTACAGCGCCCAGTTCCCATCCGCCATGTTCCATGGACTCGCGGAACTTCTCGCCATATTTTACGATACCGGCTTCGATCATTTCACGCATCAGGTCATTCCCTTCGCGGGTACGCTCACCTACACCCGCAAATACGGACAGACCTTCGTAACCTTTAGCAATGTTGTTGATCAGCTCCTGGATCAATACGGTTTTACCTACACCCGCACCACCAAACAGACCGATCTTACCACCTTTTGCATAAGGCTCGATCAGGTCGATCACTTTAATACCGGTGTACAGTACTTCTGTATCAGTGGCCAGGTCTTCAAACCTGGGCGGCTGACGGTGAATGGGGTAACCATTGGTAGTTTCGATGTTGCCAAGGCCATCTATCGCCTCACCTACCACGTTGAACAAGCGTCCTTTTATCTGGTCGCCAATTGGCATTTTGATAGGAGTGCCTTTGTCTTCTACAGCCATGCCCCTAACGAAACCGTCAGTAGAGTCCATTGCCACGCAACGAACGCTGTCTTCGCCAAGGTGTTGCTGCACTTCCAGCACTACCTTCTGTCCATTATCACGTGTTATTTCCAGGGCGTTGTAGATCTCGGGTAATTTGCCTTCAAAATGCACGTCCACTACGGGACCGATAATTTGCTTGATCTTACCTGTGTTAGGCATATTTTAAAGAGGTTTATAAATACTTAAATGAGCGGTTTATAAAATTTGCCGCAAAGGTAATGGTAAAAGGGGTAAAATTCAAATAAACAAGGCGAATAGTGGCCTCCGCCTCAAATTAGGGTTCTGTTTAATATTAAAGTGACTCTGTTTAAGGACAGTGGCGCATCAGAAGCCGCCATTCCGTCAGAAGTGTACGGCGCCCCAAAGCACCCGGCCACCCGGAATGCCGTGCAGGGGAACCCGTTAAGCTAAAAAATAGTTAAAACGGGACCCGGAACGTTAAATAGCGTTAAGAAAAGGGCCCTGCACCACCTCTGGTACGATAATCGCATTTACTTAAGCGTTATGTTTTTTAGGAAATGAAGCGAGAGGATTTCCTGATACCATTAAAAGTTAGAGTTATGAAAAGTAAAGTATCCCTTTATGCGAGCGTATTGATCACCTGCCTTTTCCTTACTGTGTTTGGCAGCAGTTGTGTAACGGCCAGACCGCAGCAGGTTCAGGCAAATGTATCTTTCTCCGCTTTTTATGACGCCTTAAGTCCCTATGGCCAGTGGGTTACCTACGGTAATTACGGCCAGGTATGGGTGCCGGATGCCGGACGGGATTTCAGGCCTTACTATACCAACGGTCACTGGGTGTATACAGACTACGGGTGGACCTGGATGTCTGATTACTCCTGGGGTTGGGCGCCCTTTCACTACGGGCGCTGGACATATGACAACTATTATGGATGGGTATGGGTACCCGGCGAAGAATGGGGCCCTGCCTGGGTAAGCTGGCGTAACAGCAGCGATTATTACGGATGGGCGCCGCTAACGCCTGGTGTAAGTGTGGGTGTTAACTTCAACATCCCTACTTCCTACTGGTCTTTTGTGCCCTGCCGCTATATCACCAGCCCGAACATCCACAACTATTATGTGGACCGCAGCCGCAATGTGACCATCATCAACAACACTACCGTTATCAACAACGTGCGTACGGTGAACAGGAACACCCGTTATTACTATGGTCCTGAAGCAAGGGATGTATCCCGCGTAACACGTTCTGAAGTAAGACCGGTAAGGGTGGTAAACAGCGACCGTCCGGGCAGCTCACTGTCCAACAACCAGCTGCGCATATTCAGGCCGCAGGGCGAACAACTGCGCCGCCCGCTGGCTGATAATGCACCGAGGAGGATCAACGACAATAACCGCCGCGTAAGCCCTGCGCCTAATAATGTGACGCAGCCAGGCCAACCGGGCCGCACTATCCGGAGGGATGTTGACAATAACAACGATCCCGGCAACAACAACAATAATTCAACAACACCCAGGCGGATCTTCAACAACCCGGATAACCGTCCTGCCACGCCGACACCAGCGCCCAATACAAGGCCTGACAATAACCCGGCTCCTGACAGAACGCCGAGGCGCACATTTGAGCAGCCCAGTAACAGGCCCGCTCCTGTGCCCAATAATAACAACAATAACAACCGGACGGCTCCGGAGCAGACAATGCCCAGGCGTACCTTCAGCCAGCCGCAAAACAGGCCTGCACCGCAGCCCCAGGCTCAGCCAAGGGTGAATCCTGCGCCACAAAGGTCAACACCTGCACCGCAGCAAAGGGCAAATCCTGCACCGCAGCAAAGAGCCACCCCGGCGCCGCAACGCAGCACGCCGCAGCGGTCATTCTCCAGTCCGCAACCGTCATCCCCGCGCCCGCAACCTGCGCCACAACAACGCAGTAACAACAATAACAATACTCCCAGGCGGGTACAATAAGGGGATCGTCTCTATATAAAAGCACGAGGATAATGTGAGGGTGAAAACAGGGCCCGTTCGCCAATGGCGGACGGGCCCTTTCGATGTTTATTGCACTGCACCCTATCAGGGCTGGATATATTTCCGGTATGATACCGGTAGTTAAGCGGCAGATGAAAGGTAGATGTCTGGTACCTTATAAGATACCGGACATCTACCCTTCATCTACGGGACATATACCGGACATGTACCGGACATCCTGCATAAAAGACTGTACTGTCTAGTCCTAAAATAGCTATACAGGTGAATAAAATAGTCCTGATACTGGTTATACATCCGATACCAGCGGGTTCCGGTAGTATATTAACCTAAACTGTCCTGGTAAAGGAGAAGCCTGGGTGAAGCGAAGGAGAAGACAGGTAAATTACCACCATTACTGCTCTGAGCACTGAAAGGGGTCAGGGTTGTCTGCAGGCGCCTTTTTGTTGTACGACCAGCAGAAATTCATGGCCTGGCTGGTAATGCTCATGAGCTTCAGCTGCACTTTCATGCCTTTACGGCTGCCCGCTGCTTCTATGGAGCGGCTGCCTTTGGCGGGTATTTCGTTGATGGTATAGGGTTCCGTCTTGAAAACCTCGCCATTACTGCGAAGGTATTGCACATTGACCACTACATTATCCAGCGGGTATTCTGTCTGGTTGCGTACCACCAGCTGCAGGTTCTTGATCCCGCCCAGGAGACCGGTGCGGTAATCGTTGGTGCTTACGGCAATAAATTGCTGCCAGTTGCGGCGATAGTAGGCGCGGCGTTCTACAAACCTGCCCTGCATACGCTGCTGCTGATCTTTTCTTTCGGCGATCTGCTGCGCGGTACCGCTTACGGAATTGAGGCTTTCCCGGAGGTCGCGGTTCTCATTCAGCAAACGTTCGTTCTGCGCCAGGATCTTCTTTACCCGCTGCTGCTGGCGGAAATAGCCCACCGCCAGGAGTACGGCAATGAAGAAACAAATGATGGTATAAAGTGAAGCTCTTTTCATATGGTTACCTTAACTGTCCCTGTAAAATGCTGTTACTGTCTCTGCTCCCCCAGAAAAAATAGTGCCATTATGCTGAAGGCCAGCTGCTGAACGGTGCATGCAAGTTGCCGGGTGGCTGCTGCGTCAGTCCCCCTGCGTTCTGCGTTTCGCGTTCTCCGTTCGGCGTTAAGCCTAAATCATTATTTTTGCTCCCCTATGGAGCTTGTCAAAGTAGATAACGCAAAAACGGCCCGGCTGTTTATACAGGTACACGCAGATCTCAACAAACAGTATCCTAACTGGATACGTCCGCTGGACAAAGATATAGCAGAAGTATTTGACCCGGAGAAGAACAAGACCTTCCGGTTTGGAGAATGTGAGCGATGGCTGCTGCGCAATGAGCAGGGCACCTGGATAGGCCGTATTGCAGCATTTGTCAATAAAAAGTACAAGACCAAGGGCGATACCCAGCCTACGGGTGGCATGGGTTTCTTTGACTGCATCAATGACCAGGCGGCCGCCAACATGCTGCTGGATGCCGCTAAACAATGGCTGCAGGAAAGAGGCATGGAAGCGATGGACGGCCCGATCAACTTCGGGGAAAGGGACCGCTGGTGGGGATTGCTGGTAGAGGGGTTCCATGAACCGCTGTATTGCATGAACTACAATCCGCCCTACTATAAAGAGCTGCTGGAAAATTACGGCTTCCGGCCTTTCTTCCACCAGATCTGCTTTGCCATGAAGGTAAGGGAACCCCTGCAGGAAAAGTTCTTCATCCGCCATCAGCAGTTATCGCAGGACCCCGGCATTTCTGCCAGGCATCTGCAGAAGAAGGACCTTGAAAAATATGCTACCGACTTCTCTATTGTATACAATAAAGCCTGGGCAGGACATGATGGCGGCAAAGATATCACGCCCGCACAGGCGCTGCGCATCTTTTCAAAAATGAAAGCAGTGATGGATGAAAGGGTGATATGGTTTGTTTACTACAACAATGAACCCATTGCCTGCTGGCTGAACCTTCCTGAACTCAACCAGTTCTTTAAACATATGAACGGAAAATTCGGCCTGCTGCAAAAGCTGCAGTTCCTGTGGCTGAAACTTACCCGGCGATGCCGCAAAATTACCGGCATCGTGTTTGGCGTGGTGCCTGAGTTCCAGGGCAAGGGCGCAGACGCCTACATGATCGTGGAAGGCGCCAAGATCATCCAGGGCCAACAGCTCTATGATGATTATGAAATGCAATGGATAGGTGACTGGAACCCCAAAATGATCAACATCGCCGAAAGCCTGGGCACCTACCGCAGCCGCCAGCTCACCACTTACCGCTACCTGTTTGACAGAACGAAAGAATTTAAGCGGCATCCGATGGTGTAAAAGTTTGAAGCTTGAAGTTTGAAGTTCGTTGAACGTTACAGGTTCGTGACCTGTAGCAGGGGCACTGATAAAAACATCTGACATTTAACCAACTTCAAACCTCAAACCTTTAAACTCTCATTGGAAATATGCCCCACTATCATTTTGTAAATGTCCTTTTCACGGAAGGGTTTCAGCAGCCAGTCATTGAAGCCGGCCTTACGGAAGTTTTCTTCATCCTGGCGGGTGATGTCTGCAGTTAAGACAATTACGGGCACGGCCGCCTTACGGGGGTTGATGTCTGTTCTGATACGGTGTATCACATCCAGGCCGCTGAGCTGCGGCATCTGCAGATCGAGCAATACGAGATCATAATTGTTTGTTTTGAACATCTCATAGGCGGTGGCGCCATCTTTCGCCATATCGAAGCGGCATTTCCAGCGGGTCAGCATCATCTTCAGCAGCAGGAGGTTCATCTCCTGGTCGTCTGCTATCAGCACATAAAGACCTTCCAGCTGGTTACTGTTCAACTGTTCAATATCCTGCCGGGTAACGATCATTGTCTGGGGCGGATGGGCCAGTTCATAGGGAATATGACCACTGAAAACGGAACCCTTACCCAGTTCGCTTTCTACAAATATATCGCCGCCATGCAGCCTTAACAGCCGCTGCGTAATGGCCAGTCCGAGGCCAGTGCCCTTTATATCCAGCCGGGGGGAACGCGCCTGGTAGAAACGTTCAAAGATCCTGGGCAATGCCTCCGGCGGCATGCCAGGCCCTGTGTCTGTTACAGAGAAGGTGAAGAGTCCGCGGTATGTACTTTGGTGTTCCAATTTAGCCTTCACCGTTATACTGCCTGTTGATGTGTATTTAATGGCATTACCAATGAGGTTGATGAGGATTTGTTTGAGGCGGAACATGTCGCCCTGCACGTGTTGCTGCTGACTGCCTTCAAAATAAAAATGCAGCTCCAGCTGTTTGCCCTCCGCCTGGATACGCATGGTATTGATCACATCCTGTATGGCCTGGTAGAGTGTGAAAGGCTGGCGCTGGATGGAGATATAGTCGCTTTCCAGCTTGGAAAAGTCCAGTACATCGTTCACCACTTCCATGAGCATATCAGCGGAAAGTGTTATCCCGCGCAGCAGTTCGCGCTGTTCTTCATGCAGCTGGGTGTGGCTGAGCTGTTCTGTAAAGCCTACCAGCGAGTTAAGCGGGCTGCGGATCTCATGGCTCATATTGGCAAGAAAAACAGAACGTGCGCGGGCCTCTTCCAGCGCCTTTGCCTTTTCACGGGCCAGCTGTGCGGTCTTGCGGCGATATTCGCGATACAGAAAAACACTGCCGATACTGGTGAGCAGGAAGAAGACGAACAGCCATATAAAGTTGACGGTCATCCTGCTGATATTGGTGCCGGTATTGAGCCCGGCGCGGAACCTGCGGTCCATCTCATTCTTCAGCGCCTGTTCCCGGAGTGTTTGCAGGGTCTTTTTCAGATCATCCAGCAGTGCAAGATTGGTGGCCGCAAGTGATTGTTCTGCCAGGTTGATCTCCGTACGGCCCTGCTGCTGTTGCCGCAGCACATTCCTGTAATAGTTGTTCACATCTGCCAGTACGCGTTGCAGGCGGCCTGCTTCGTAGGTGTGCTGCGGTAATACTTTACCGTCTTTGGTTCTTACTACAATGGTCTGTGTTGACCTCACGGTATCCGGCCTGTTGGCGATCGCCTGTCCCAGGCGTTTGAGCAATCCCTTCTTAGCGGGCTTTCCATCGCTATAACCTAAGGTGTCTATTATCACTTTATCATCGGCCATACGGCCGGGGGTATACGAAGGGATGTTGCTCAGCATTTTCTCTACCCTGTCATCGCTGGCATAATGCGCCAGCAGTTCATCAGTGTTGTGTTTGATGCCGGCTATCTTTGCAGCCAGCCCTTCTTTGGCCCGCAACAGGTCTGACAGCTGAGCGCCCAGCAGGTAGGTCACCGTATCCAGCTGAAGGCGGAAAGCCTGCAGGTAGTCAGGTGTATACAGCACGGTATACAAACGGAAATTATTGTCTGCGGCATTGAATGTGATAAGGGCAGAATCTATCAGCCGCAGGCCGGGATTATCCTGCTTCAGCGTGTCTATGGAAGTCTGCAAATGGCGCGCACCGGAGCGGTACGCATTAAAAGTTTTAACGCCAAGCAGGATGGTGATGACAAACAATACGGGTACCGTAATACGTAAAACAACTGAACGATTCATTTCAGCAGATTGAATTTAATTTAATGGGTTGTGCCTGGTTTATTTTGGTTAGCCTGGATTAACTAGGGAAATCTACTCCTGGAAACACGTTATTTAGGGACCATCCCTGTAAGGTAAATAAATTTACAGACATTCAGGTGATTAGTTGCGAGCCCGTCACTAGCGCCGGTTTAACGCATTATTATTTTCTTCAATGAGATTTTTACTTACATTATTTTAATTTAAATTTATGGTCTTTTACCCCCCGGGGGTGTTACAACGCCGGGGGGTGGGACGCAAACTATCCTGCTTTATTTCTCTAACCTGTATGAACTATGTCCAACGATAATCCGGTTAGCCAGCCGGTTCAGGCCCCATTCCCGCCGCTGTTTAAAAGGCAGGTGCTAAAGGCCTCCGGCTTCATCTTACTATTCTTTACTGCATACATCCTGTTGCTGATCCTCACCACTGCACTGGCGGCCGCCTGTATGGCCGGAGGAGTGTTTTTGCTGATGAGCCTGCGGCAGGTGCTGCCCGTCATCCTGGCATTAGGCCTGGTATTGCTGGGCCTTATGCTGCTGTTCCTGCTGGGCGGATCTCTTTTCAGCCGCAGGCAGGGAACACGTCAGTTGCGCACCTTGCTGCAACCGGCAGAACATCCCCGTTTATTCCATTCCATCAGCGAAATATCAGCGGCTACCCGCACCCGGTTCCGTGGTAAAGTATTTGCTGTGCCCGGTGCTAGGGCGGCTGTTTTTCACGGGCCGGGCAACCTGCGGCTGACCGGTAGTCAGCTGGAGATCGGGCTGGGACTGGTGAACAGCCTGAACGTGGGAGAACTAAAGATGATACTGGCGCGTACGCTGACCAGGTTCTCCGTGCCCGGCATGCAGCTGGGCAATTATGTATCGGGCCTGCATCAATGGATCTATCAGCGCTTATACGAAAATGAACGCCTCCATATGACCATCATCCAGCGGCTGGGGCGAAGTTATCTGCTGCGGCCTTTCAGCCAGACCACCATGGGCATTGCCAATGGCATACAGTATTTACTGCAGGGGCTGTTTGCACTGGTAAACCGTGCATACATTCCTGTAAGCCGCGAAATGGAGTTCTATGCAGACGCGGTGGGCACGCTGGTAAGCGGCAGCCACACCGCTGTATCGGCACTGCATCGTGCAGAGATAGGCGGCCATTGCCTGGAACGTTGCCTGGACGAACTTCCGGGGCTGAACGCCCGGGGCCTGCGGTTCCGCAACCTGTACGAGGCGCAGGGCGCATTGATACGGCGTTACGCCGCGCATAATTACCTCCGCACAGATGCAGCCGGTTTGCCGCTGATCACAGATACCTACCTGCAAACATTTGTAAAAAGCAGGGTACAGTTCAGACGGCAGGCCGCATCGCAACCCGGCCTGGATGAAAGAACGCATCGCATCAAAATCATCAGGGCCGCAGACACGGCAGAAAAGGCCAGCGCCTGGGACCTGTTCAACGAGCGGCTTCGCCTGCAGGAAGAGATGACGGCACGGCAGTACGGCGCAACAACGCTACCCGAAAACCAGCAGTGGTATGGCGTAACAGATTTCATGGCGGCATTGCAACAGGCAGAACAACAGTATGCAGCGCCGGCTGCCTTTTCAGGGTACTATGACAACCGGCTTTTCACACCGCTCACTGCTGACTGGAAACAGCCCCTGACGGAAGCGGAAAAGGCTTTGTACACATTTGATGCATTGTATGACCCTGCCAATAGCATCCGCATCAGGTCTTATTTCCGGGACCGCCTGGACCTGGAAACACTGGAAGCCATCGCGGAGCGGCAGATTCCCCTGAGTCATTTTGAATTTGACGGGCAAACCTATCCTGCTGCGCAGGCGGCACCTCTTATAATGGAACTGAGCGCTGCCCTGACCCGGGAGGAAGCCTGGCTGCAGGCGCACGACTGCCTTGCTTTCCGTTATCATTACACGCGGGCGCTGCAAAAGGGAACAGCGCCCGCGCAACAGCTGCTGCAGTTATATGAGCAGGTGATACTGCACCAGGAAATGGCGGAGCAGCTGGGAGCAATAGTTGCAGACGCTGTTGACCGCCACACCATGTTCACCGATGCTGACCTGCCATCAACGGAGTATTTAGCTGCCATGGACGATATACTACAGGCAGACTATCACCGGTTCAGGGGGCTGATCGAAATACTCTGCCAGTACCAGGAAGTGGTGAATCACTGGGACGAGGAGCTGCGCGAAAAAGTGAAGGAGCTGATACAGGAGCGTTCCATGCTGACAGTGGAAGATGTGGGGCCGCAGGTACTGCAGCAGTATGATAACTATGTGGCGCTGACCAGGAAAGCTTACCTGGATCTGGTGCTGGAGTTCAGTCCGCAGACCATCGTCCAGGAGTATTAAAGAAATTATGTACTTTCGATCTTTGCGAATGCCTTGTATATATGGAGAATTTTATCGTTTCGGCACGGAAGTACCGTCCTCAGAATTTTTCGACGGTAGTAGGACAATCCCACATTACCACTACACTTAAAAATGCGATCCGCAATAACCAGTTGGCGCACGCCTTCCTGTTCTGCGGTCCGAGAGGGGTGGGAAAAACCACCTGTGCGCGCATCCTGGCCAAAACCATTAACTGCGAGAACCTGCAGGCGGATGGAGAGGCCTGTAACGAGTGCCATTCCTGTAAATCATTCAACGAAGGCAGCTCTTTCAACATCCACGAGCTGGATGCTGCATCGAATAACTCGGTAGATGATATCCGTACGCTGGTAGAACAGGTACGGTTTGCTCCGCAGGCAGGTAAATACAAGATCTATATCATAGATGAGGTGCACATGCTCAGCTCCTCGGCTTTTAACGCTTTCCTGAAAACGCTGGAGGAACCTCCCTCCTATGCCATTTTTATACTGGCCACTACAGAAAAGCACAAGATACTGCCCACCATCCTGAGCCGGTGCCAGATATTCGATTTCAAGCGTATCACCATCCAGGATACGGTAGACCACCTGCAGGAGATCTGCCAGAAAGAAAATATCCAGGCAGAAGCGGATGCCCTGCACCTGGTAGCGCAGAAGACAGATGGGTGTATGCGCGACTCATTAAGTACACTGGACAAGATTGTGAGCTTCACCGGCGGACATCTGACCTATCAGAATACGCTGGAGCATCTGAACATACTTGACTACGATTATTTCTTCAGGGTGATGGATGCCGTACTGCAACAGGACGTTGCCAGTGCCCTGCTGATATTTGACGAAATCCTGCAGAAAGGTTTTGAGGGAGATAATTTCCTGAACGGCTGGGCAGAGTTCCTGCGCAACCTGCTGATGTGTAAGGAAGAAAAGGTTTTACACCTGCTGGAAGTATCGGGCAACCTGAAGGACCGTTATAAGCAATTGTCCGGAAAGATCAGTCCTGCATGGCTGATCACCGCCCTGCACCTGTTGAATGATACGGAGATCAACTACCGCCTGGCCCGTAATAAACGCCTGCACGTGGAAATGGCGCTGATCAAGCTGTGCTACCTGCAGCAGGCCGTAACCCTGGTGAGTGATGACCAGAGCGGCGAGGTGGTAAAAAAAAAGTTAGTACCTGACGGGGCTACGCCTCAGCAGCTCAGGGCGCCGTTTGCCCAGGCCGCCTCACCGAAGAGTGCGGGTAAACCCGCCACAGCGGCTTCTATCGCCCAGAACGAATCTGCACGTCTTACCATAGAAACACCGGCAGCCAAAGCAACGCCCGCGGCTACTCCGGCGGCTACAGCCACCCCGCCTCCGGCTGCAAGGCCAGCTGCTGCGCCGGTTTCACCTGTCAGTACGGCTCCGCGCCCGGCAACCGGTACACCGGCGGCAAAGCCTGCCGGCGCTACGGGCAGCAAACTTACCGGGCTGGCTGCCATGAAGGAAGCGCTGGCTGCCAGGCAGCAAACCGCCGTGGTGCAGCAAACTATTCCCATTACCGCCGGGGCGCTGGCAGTATACTGGGAAGAGTTCATTGATATTTTCCGGCAGGCTAATAAAATGACCGTGGTCAGCAACCTGCAGCTGGCAACCGTAAAGCTGCTGGCGCCTGAGGAGATCGGTATCTCCAGCAGGAACATTGTGCAGTTCCGTTTCATGGAGGAAGAGAAGCTGGCTATTTCAGAGTTTTTCAAGAAGAAGTTCAATAATCCCGCTATTATTCTCACGCTGCAGCTGGATGAGAGCCAGCAAACGCAGGATATCGGGCCTGCGCCGATGAGCAGCCGGGAACAGTTCCAGGCCATGATCGAGAAATATCCGCTGGTGAAAGAGCTGAAGGATAAACTGAATATGGAGCTGGACTTTTAACAATGCATCATTAAGAATAAATAATTAATAATATGGACGGCACGGGAGTTCAGGTGAAACACAGGTACTGCGGGCATTATTAATTGTTCGGTTATTAATTATTAATTTTTTCGTCTTTCTTTTGTAGGTTTGGGCAAAATTTTGAGTAAACATTATGGCAGAAGTTATCAGAATGCCCCTTTTAAGCGATACGATGACAGAAGGGGTGATTGCGGAATGGCATAAAAAGGTGGGTGATACCGTAAAATCAGACGACGTAATAGCTGAAGTGGAAACCGACAAGGCTACCATGGAGGTTATAGGATATGTTGACGGCACTCTATTATATATAGGTGTTGAGAAAGGGAAGGCTGCCAAAGTAAATGAGATCATTGCTATTGTGGGTAAACCCGGGGAAGATTACAAACCCCTGCTGGAAGGCGGCGCCGCTGCCGCAGCTCCGGCCAATGGCAAGGCTGAAAGCGCACCTGCGCAACAGTCTGACGCTCCGGCGGCTACTCCTGCTCCTGCTGCGTCTAACGGCGCCGCTGCCGCTGCACAGGAAGCGCTGAAGAATGCTACCGTGATCCGCATGCCGCTGCTGAGTGATACCATGACCGAAGGCAAGATCGTAGCCTGGAACAAAAAGGTAGGCGATACGGTGAAGAGTGATGACGTGCTGGCTGAAGTGGAAACTGATAAGGCAACCATGGAAGTGATCGGCTATGCAGACGGCGAACTGTTATACATCGGTGTAAAAGAAGGCACTGCTGCCAAAGTAAACGATATTATCGCCATTGTAGGCAAGAAGGGCACCAATGTGGATGCCATCCTGGCTGCAGAAAAAGGAGGCCCTGCCCCCGCGGCGGCTCCGGCAGAAGAAAGCAAACCAGCGGCCAGCGCGGCTCCGGCAGCGCCTGTAGCGGAGGCAGCAGCCCCCGCGGCAAACGGTGGCCGGGTGAAAGCTTCTCCGCTTGCAAAGAAGCTGGCAGAAGAAAAAGGTATTGACATCAGCCAGATAACCGGCAGCGGTGATGGCGGCAGAATAGTGAAGAAAGATGTTGACAACTTTGTACCGGGCGCGAAAACCGCGGCAGCAGCCACTGCTCCCGCAGCCGCGAAAGCAGCCGCTCCGGCCTTTGTACCGGCAGGACAGGAAGGCTACACCGATATCGAGGTAAGCCAGATGCGTAAAGCAATTGCACGCCGCCTCAGCGAAAGCAAATTCACTGCCCCCCACTTCTATCTCAAGATCGATGTGAACATGGATAAAGCCATGGAATCCCGCAAATCCATCAATGAGATCTCTCCTGTAAAAGTTTCCTTTAATGATATGGTGATCAAGGCAGCTGCCCTGGCGCTGCGTCAGCATCCGTTTGTGAACAGCAGCTGGATGGGTGATGTGATCCGTCAGAATCAGCATATCCATATCGGTTCTGCCGTAGCTATAGATGAGGGCCTGATCGTACCGGTGATCCGTTTTGCCGATCAGAAATCCCTGAGCCAGATAGCAGGCGAAGCAAAGGAACTGTACGATAAAGCCAAGAACAAAAAGCTGCAGCCGCAGGAATTCAGCGGCAGCACCTTCAGCATCTCCAACCTGGGCATGCTGGGCATCGACGAGTTCACCGCCATCATCAACCCGCCCAACTCCGCCATCCTGGCTGTTGGTAATATCAAAGAAACAGTGGTATCAGAAAAAGGCCAGTTCAAGGTGGAAAACATCATGAAGCTGACCCTCAGCTGCGACCACCGTGTGGTAGACGGTGCAGTAGGCGCCCGCTTCCTGGCTACCCTGAAAGGGTTCCTGGAAAACCCGGTGACCATGCTGGTGTAAAAAGCAGACTAACGAAAACAGCTATATGAAGAGCGGAGCCGCACAGCTTCGCTCTTTTTTATTGAATAAATGATTGTGAACATGATAAGGAGGATGTTAATTTGTAAATAAATTCACTTATAATTCGTAAATTAGTGAGCAGCCCCAGCTCATCATCCTGATAATTTATCCTGTCATGAAACCTCCCGTAAATACACTTAACTGGTTCGAGATACCCGTAAATGATTTTGACAGAGCCAGGCAATTCTACAGCCGCCTGTTTGACTATCACATGCAGGATACACTGGCAGGACCCAACCGCAGGGGTTTCTTACCACATGACCCGCAGGGAGGCGGCGTTGGCGGCGCTATTGTACAAGGCCCGGATTATATACCCAGTCAGCGCGGCTGCCTGGTGTACCTGAATGCAGGCGATGACCTGAGCATTGTACTGGCGCGCGTAACGGATGCAGGCGGTAAGATCATCCAGGAAAAAACCCCGGTATCTGAAGAGCAGGCACTGGGCTACTATGCTATTATACGGGATTCTGAAGGGAACCATATCGCCTTACACTCCATGCAGTAAATAAATCTGGTCCTCTCCTGCTTATCTTTCAATATATTTTGAAACTTCAATAACTTTCCCTAACTTTATATGGATGAAACTAGCGGAAGCAAAAGCACAGTTTATTCAAACCTGGGGCTCACTGGGCGCCCAATGGGGTATTAACCGTACCATGGCGCAGATCCATGCGCTGTTAATGGTAATGCCTGATCCGCTAAGTGCTGATGAGATCATGCAGGAGCTGAACATTTCACGCGGCAATACCAACATGAACGTACGGGAGCTGATCAACTGGGGCCTGGTAGAACGGGTGCTGGTGCCCGGGGAACGCCGCGAGTTCTTTACTGCTGAAAAAGACATCTGGAAAGTGGCCACCTTAATTGCCAGGGAAAGGAAGAAGCGCGAGCTGGACCCCATCATGAAAGTGCTGAACCAGCTGCAGGATGTGGAAGGAGACCAGAAAGACAAATATGTAAAAGCCTTCAGGGATTCTATTCATAATATCAACAAGTTTGCCCACCAGACAGACAAGACCATCACTTCTTTCGTTAAGGCCGAAGAAAGCTGGTTCTATGGTACCCTGATGAAGCTCTTCAAGTAATATTTTTTTCTCATACTGTTTCAATAATTATTGAAAGTATTGAAATTACACAGATCATGAAAAACAAAAAAATAGTGATTGCCGGGGGCACCGGCTTTATAGGCCAGGGTCTGCTTGACCATTTTGGCGACAGGAACGATATTGTCATCCTTGCGCGGCATCCCAAAGTGAACCACGGGCGTACACGCTATGTATACTGGGACGGAGAAACCCTGAACGGCTGGGCGGGCGAGCTGGAAAATGCAGACCTGCTTATTAACCTGGCAGGTAAAAGTGTAAACTGCCGCTACACAGAGCGGAACAAAAAAGAGATCTTTGACAGCCGTACAAAGGCCACAGCGATATTAGGCGAGGCGAGCAGCCGCCTGATAAACCCGCCGCAGCTCTGGATCAACGCGGCATCTGCCACGATATACCGCCATGCGGAAGACCGCCCTATGGATGAATTTACGGGAGAGATGGCCAACGACTTTTCCGTACAGGTATGCAAACGCTGGGAACAGACCTTTAATGATATAACCCTGCCCCATACACGGAAAGTGATATTACGTATAGCCGTTACACTGGGCCACCAGGGTGGTGTAATGCCGCCCTACCTGAACCTGGTGAAATACGGGCTGGGTGGCCGCCAGGGCAACGGGCAGCAGATGTTCAGCTGGGTGCATATCACCGATCTGTGCAGGATGATCGCCTGGTTGTATGCGCATCCCAACCAGGAGGGTATCTTTAACTGCAGCGCCCCCTATCCCGTAAGGAATAATACCTTTATGGAAACGCTGCGGAAAGTGAGCGGGCATGTAACGGGTCTTCCCGCTCCCGCCTGGCTGTTGTTCTTAGGCGCCTGCCTGATAGGCACGGAAACAGAGTTGCTGCTGAAGAGCCGCTGGGTATTACCTACCCGCATTACCCGCGAAGGCTTCCGGTTCAGGTACCCTCATTTGCAGGGCGCGTTTGAGCATATACTGCAGCAGCTGCCGCGGCGGCAATATCACCTGTTCTGACCCTGTTTCAGTAAAATAACTTATTTTAGTGGTAATGGAAACCTCGAACAATGGCGATAAGAAATTAACGGTGGTGCTGGGCGCCTCACCCAATCCGGCGCGGTACAGTTACCTGGCGGTGTCGCGGCTAAAGGCGCATGGGCACCCGGTTGTAGCCATTGGCCAACGCGAAGCGGAGATTGCCGGTACGCCTGTGATAAAAGATCATCCCCCGCTTGAAAATGTGGATACGGTTACGCTGTACCTGAACCCACAAAGACAGCAGGAGTATTATGATTACATTCTCCAGTTGCGTCCTAAACGCATCATCTTTAATCCCGGTACGGAGAACGAAGAGCTGGAGCAACTGGCGTCCCAACATGGCATCAGGCCCATGGAGGCCTGTACCCTGGTACTACTGAGCACCGGGCAGTACTGATCTGCTGCTTTTTTCGTATATTCGGTAAATTTCTTTCTATCCATCTACCCCATATCCGCCTGGCTACAGATACAGATCGGCTTTTCTCCAACAGATTGATAGCGTATAACACTAACGCCTATTCACTCTTAATTATACATACACATGTTAAAATGGAGAAGATTCAATGGCGATCCTATTCATCTGCCGATCAAGGATGAAGTACGGGAGGCCATCATCCGGGAAAGCGCCCGGGGGTTCAAGCTGAAAGTTTGCATTGGTACTGACTCACAGGTAAAGGGCGCAGAGACCGAATTTGCTACGGTGATCGTTTTTCTGCGCGAAGGCCACGGTGGTTTTATGTTCATCCACAATGAAAAGACACGCGATTCCTATTCTATCAAGGAACGTATGCTGATCGAGGTGGCCAAGAGCATTGAGATCGCCTATGAGCTGTGCGACCTGTTCACAGAATACGATGTGGATATGGAAGTACACGCAGACATCAACACCAATCCCCAGTTCAAGAGTAACCAGGCGCTGCGCGAAGCAATGGGTTATATACTGGGTATGGGCTTTGCCTTTAAGGCCAAACCCGAAGCCTTCGCCAGCAGCAGCTGCGCCAATAAGGTGGTGAACTAAGCCCGCGAGGTGCAATGCCCCAAAACACGCAAAAAAGGATGTGTTCCGCACGTCCGGTAACTTTGTCTCCCCTATACTTCCCCCATTTTTCTGTTTCCTGTACAAACAGGCATGTTCCTCCCTTTTATTTATACCTACATCCACTATTCATGAAACTTGCCATCTACGTACTGTTAGCTGCTTCCACACTTATACCTGCTGAAGGCTGCCCGCAATAATGATAACACCTTCCGCAGCTATGTAAAAGCAGGGAAGCCGCCTTAAGCGATTGCCCGGAATTGGGCGTTCATTTCATCTATAAAAGTGAGGATGGCATCACGGCCGGACTTCTTGACCGTGGATGTTACAAAGTGGGCCGGAAGGAATTCCCAGTCCTCTTTCAGCCGGTTCAGGAAGGCTTTTACATTGCGGCTGGTCTCAACCTGGGTGTTCTTATCTGCCTTGGTGAACACCAGGTTAAAAGGTACCTGCCACTCTCCCAGCTGGTTAATGAAATCAAGGTCCAGCTTCTGGGGGGTATGACGGCTGTCTATCAGTACAAATACATTGACCAGGTTCTCCCTTTTGCGCAGGTAGTTCTCTATCATCTGCTCCCAGCGGCGGCGCTGCGACTGGCTCACCTTGGCAAAGCCGTAACCCGGAAGATCCACCAGGTACCAGGCCTGGTTGATAATGAAATGGTTGATCAGCTGGGTCTTTCCAGGCGTACCCGAGGTTTTGGCCAGCTTTTCATTATTAGCCAGCATATTTATCAGTGAAGACTTCCCCACATTAGATCGTCCTATAAACGCATACTCCGGCAGAATTGGCTTGGGACATTTATCCCATTCTGCATTACTGATAAGATACTCTGCCGACTTTATAATCATTGATGTTACAATTTTACTGTTCTGACAATTAACAATTAATAACGCTTTTAGCACCTGTGCCACTTAAAGCACACCCGTGCGCCGGGCATGTTAATTATTAATTATTCATTATTAATTTCAACGGCTTACCTAACTTTGCCCCTTATGTCGGACAAAAAGGTAGTTCCCTACGCGGAGTCAAAATTAAGTAAGAAGGAGCAAATAGCGGACATGTTCAATAATATCGCTTTCCGCTATGATTTCCTGAATCATTTCATGTCGCTGGGCATTGATGTGATCTGGCGTAAAAAAGCACTAAAACAACTGAAAACCCTCCAACCCAAACAAATGCTGGATGTGGCCACCGGCACCGGTGATTTTGCCATCATGGCCAACCGCCTCCTGCAACCCGACAGTATTATTGGTATCGACATTTCTGAAGGCATGCTGGCTATCGGCCGCAAAAAGATCGAAAAGCTGGGGCTTGGCAATAAAATTACCCTGCAGACAGGCGACAGTGAAACAATAAGTTTTCCTGACCAGACGTTTGATGCGATAACGGTTGCCTTTGGCGTCCGGAATTTTGAGCACCTGGAAAAAGGGTTGTCTGAGATGCGGCGGGTGTTAAAACCGGGTGGGAAACTGGTGATACTGGAGTTCTCTAACCCAACAGTTTTTCCCATTAAACAATTATATAATTTGTATTTTCGTTATATAACCCCCCTGTTAGGAAAATGGATTGCAAAAAGCCAGGCGGCCTACAGCTATCTGCCGGATTCAGTAAAGGCTTTCCCACAGGGACCGGTAATGTGTAATATTTTAACTAATACTGGTTTCCAGTCGGTTACATGCAAAACGCTCACTTTCGGCATATGTTCAATTTATTGCGCAACGCGCTAACCTTATCCCTATTGACGATCCTATGGAAGCCTGCAACGGCTCACGCCCAGCAAATGATGAATATGCTGGAACATGACGCCAAACCCTACTACTTCGGTATAACGCTGGCTGCCAATCAATCTGCTTTTAAACTGCACCAGGCGCCGGTATTCCTTAAACAGGATTCCATTATGGTGGTAGAGCCGCTGAAAACCGTAGGCTTTAACCTCGGACTTTTGGCTAACGCCCGTTTAAGCCAGTATTTTGACCTGCGCTTTAACCCGCAGCTGGTGTTTGCTTCCAAGAATCTTTACTACCGCGAAAACTACCAGGAAAAACCGGAAACCGATAAAAAGATCGAATCCATCCTGCTGAGCTTTCCCATACAGATAAAATTCAAATCTGACCGCATTGGTAACATGCGGGTATACACGATCGCCGGACTGAAATATGACTATGACCTGGCCGCCAACGCCCGTTCCCGTCGCGATGACCAGCTGGTGAAAGTAAGAACGGGCGACTACGGCTATGAGCTGGGCGCCGGCTTTGAATTCTATTTCCAGAGCTTCATCTTCTCTCCAGAGTTCAAAGTCAGCAATGGCTTTGGCAATGTACACGTAAAAGATCCCAACCTGCGCTACTCCAATGTGATCGAAAAACTGCAGTCACGGATGATCGTGTTTTCGATACATTTAGAAGGATAAGCAACTAGCTGCTGGCTGTCAGCTGTTGGCATTAAAGCGGATATAATGGCTTTGGCTAACAGCTAATAGCTTTTCCCAATTGTCTATCTTTGCTCCATGCAAAATTACCTCATCAGAAATATTGCGGTGGTGAATGAAGGAAAGACTACCGTACAGGACGTATGGATCCGCAACGACCGCATTGAAAAGATAGCTCCGCAGATCAGCATTGAAGGCAATTACACTGAGATCAACGGTGAGGGTAAACACCTGCTGCCCGGCGTAATAGACGACCAGGTGCACTTCCGCGAGCCCGGCCTTACTCATAAAGCCACCATCTATACCGAAGCGCGTGCAGCAGTGGCAGGTGGGGTGACCAGCTTCATGGAAATGCCCAACACCAAACCCGAGGCAATTACGCAGGAAAGGCTGGAAGAAAAATATGAGATCGCCCGTGCTCACTCACTGGCCAATTACTCTTTCTTTATGGGCGTGGCCAACGACAATGCTGAAGAGGTGCTGAAAACGAACGATAAAAAAGACCGCGTGTGCGGTGTTAAGATATTCATGGGCTCTTCTACCGGCAACATGCTGGTGGACAATTACCTTACCCTCGAAAAGATCTTCTCTGAAAGCGAATTGCTGATTGCCACACACTGTGAAGATGAAAAGATCATCCGTGAGAACATGGCCCGCTTTAAAACGGAAAAGGGAGAAGACCACCTCACCGCGGCCGATCATCCGCTGATCCGTAATGAAGAAGCCTGCTTTGAGTCTTCCCTGGTGGCCATACAGTTTGCACAGAAACATAATTCCCGCCTGCACATCCTGCATATCTCCACAGAAAAAGAACTGCAGCTGTTCAGCAATATGCTGCCGCTGGCCGAAAAACGTATAACCGCAGAGGTATGTGTGCATCATCTTTACTTTACCGCTGATGATTATGTGCGCTACGGTAACCTGATCAAATGCAATCCCGCCATTAAAGCGGAACATAACAAACATGCACTGTGGAATGGACTGCTGGACGACCGGCTGGATATCATCGCCACCGATCACGCCCCGCATACCTGGGAAGAAAAACAACAGCCCTACCTGCAGGCGCCCTCCGGCGTTCCATTAGTGCAGCACAGCCTGCTGATGATGCTGGAACATGTAAGCAAGGATAATATTACGCTGGAAAAAATGGTAGAGAAAATGTGCCATGCGCCTGCGGAATGTTTCCGCATCAGTGAAAGAGGTTACCTGCGCGAAGGGTATTTTGCAGACTGTGTGATCGTTGACCTGCAGCAGGCCTCAACCATAGACAAAGACAATATCTTCTATAAATGTAACTGGAGTCCCTTTGAAGAGCATACCTTCCCGGCAGCCATTACCCATACTTTTGTAAACGGCCACCTGGCCTGGCAGAACGGCGTCTTTAATGAAAGCAGGCAGGGTCAGCGCTTATTGTTCAGGTGCTGAGTTGCCGGTTATCAGTTGTCAGTGAACAGAAACGGAATTATTTTATATCTTTTGTAACAAATAAACGGGGTCAGTATTATGGAATTTGCAGTATACTGCATCTGTACATATAACAAATAAGTGTTTTGCGTCAATCTGACAACTACCTGGTGACAACGGATAACTGACAACTAATAACTAACAAATGGAGCTGGACAAGACAACCTATTACGACCTATCTATCTTTAACCGGGAAGAGGAGTATTCCTTATTTCACCGGCTGGATTTTACCACTACTGCAGGAGGGAGAGAATACCTCCGTCAGCTGTTCAGCGCGCCGTTACAGAATATTGCCGCCATTCAGCAAAGACAGGATGCGTTACGATACATTTTAGAGAAGGAAGCCGCCTGGCCAGAGATCATCACCAACGGTACCATAGTGGTGATGGAGAACTACCTGGAAGCGCAGATCTCTCCTATCTCCAATACCGCCGGCCCGGGATTACTGTTCAATGCAGTGATCACCAAAACCATTTATGCACCTGATTACGGTTTCATCAAATTCTCTTTCACACAGCTGCTGAACCTTGTAAAAGGTTTCCTGTCGCTGGTACAATCATTCAATTCAGACGAAACTCCGCTGGTGCTGAAACAATTGCTGGACAGAGCGCAGCACCTGTTACGCCAGCGGGAGCTTGCTGATCTGTTAACGATCACAGCGCCGGAGCAGTTGAACTTTATACAGATACTGCGTTACGATAACCTGGTACGTAACCGCCAGAAAAAACATCTCTGGGAACTGCTGGAGCTGTACCAGAAGCTGGACGCCTATTATGCCATGGCCAAAGCAATGAAGCACTACAAACTGCAGTTCCCCGAGTTTGAGAATACGGCGCATCCCTTTGTGCATGCAAAGCAATTGTATCATATGATCCTGCAGTCACCCGTATCATATGATATCAACCTGGACCCGGACGCCCATTTTCTTTTCCTTACAGGCGCCAACATGGCGGGCAAAACCACCTTCATCAAAGCGGTGGGGGTAGCGGTGTTCCTGGCGCACATCGGGATGGGCGTACCTGCACAACAGATGCGGCTCAGCTTCTTCCATGGTATCTTCAGCAACATACAGGTGCAGGATAATATCTTTAAGGGAGAAAGTTATTTCTACAGCGAAGTACAACGCATCAAGAACACCATCATCAAGATCAGCAACGGCAAACATTGGCTGGTGCTGATAGATGAGATGTTCAAGGGCACCAATGTGGAAGACGCCAAAAACTGTTCGCTGGCCGTTATACAGGGATTACTGCGCAGCAGCAACTGCCTGTTCATACTATCCACGCACCTGTACGAACTGGCGGAAGCCTTACAGGATGAGCCCAATATCCGGTTTAAATACTTTGAGTCTGAAGTGATAGCAGACAACCTGCATTTTACCTACCAGCTGAAAGACGGTATTGCCAAAGAAAAAATAGGATACCTGATACTGAAGCGGGAAAAAGTACTGGACCTGCTCAAAGAGATAAAATAGACAAGTTTGTATTACTAAAATTTTTAACGCCACTGCAAGACAAGTGCAGTGGCGTTTTTTAATTTCAGGCATTACCCAATGTTATGGAAAACCCGGCCTGCCAACAATTATACCGTTTTATAATCATCATGTTAACCAAAATTACGAGCCCATGAAGTACTCTTTTCCCGATGTGCCGGCGCATTTGATCAGTGCCGGTGATGAGATACCCATCCCCTATAGAAGCTACCAGTACCCTTTTGCGAAAAGCCTTTTGTCTTCCACTCCTGTAGCCGTGATACTTGAACAGCAAACCAGTATCCGGAATTACACGCTCTCTCATCACTGGATATTTGTAAAAGGGCCTGTAAAACTGCGGCTTTCATCGGAGGAGAAGGGGCCTGTACTTTTTTGCATGTTACAGGGCAGCGTGGATTGCCGCATCAATGGTGCGCGGTCAAAACGGTTGTACCAGGGGCAGTATAACCTGTTGCAGCTGCGTAATGCTACACATGAGATACAGTTAAATCCCGGTTTATATGCTTCCTGGGGCATAGACGGGCCCGATGCGCTGCCGCCTGTTTCGGGCATTATCCGCCATAAGCTTTACCAGCTGATTCATGAAACGCTCCAGATTGCGCCGGATAAAAAAACGTCAGAGATACAGCTGTACAGCAAGCTGCTGGAGATACAGGCATTGGTGCTGGACGAAACGGGAACTGAAAACCCTGCAGGCGGAGATGCCAACAGCCGCCTGTTCGAGACCATCCGCGCCTATCTCTGCAACCGCCTGGACACCAGGCCCGACCTGGCCCAGCTGGCCCGCAATTTCTGTATCAGCCAGTCAAAACTGAAACAGGGCTTTAAGAAGTACTACATGACCACCGTGTGGAACTACCATCACAAACAGCGGATGGAGAAGAGCATGCAGCTGTTGCTCCAGAGCAATAAGAGTGTATCTGATATTGCAGCCGAACTTGGATATATGCCTACCAACTTTACCAGGGACTTCAAAAAATTTTACGGATATCCGCCCAGGGTTCACAGAACTAATGGAGTTAGTATAGTGGGAAAAGGATTTTTGCAGTAGTTTTACGGCAACGCCTGAATGAAGCCAACATTAGAGAACTCCTATGTACAGAAAACTCATTGTAGAAATTATCGGGGGCCTGTTTATATTGCTATTCCTTTACACGGCCCTGAGCAAGCTCAGTGAAATTGCGCTTTTCCGCCTGGTACTCCGCAGCTCTCCGCTGATCTCGGGTTATGCAAATCTTGTGTCTGTATTGATACCTGTGAGCCAGATACTGGTTTCCTTACTGCTATTCATACCAGGCACCCGGCGCAAGGGCCTGTATGCTGCATTTATGCTGATGCTGATCTTCACTTCTTACCTGGCTTACATGCTTTGTTTTACCAGTCCGCTGCCCTGCTCATGCGGAGGTGTGATCAGCCGCTTTACCTGGAAACAGCACCTGGTGTTCAATATTGCTTTTACACTGCTCGCCTTGGGGGGAATCCTGCTAAGCCGGGAGCCGCGGCGCAGCAGCTTATCAATTCAATAAACAGGCCGTGCCGAAAACCTGCATAAAAGAGTAGGCGCATTGCATAATCATTAAACCATTTGTTATATGAAAAAATTTACCATTGGCTTATCAGCCGTTGTGCTTGCGGTAGCAGCAGTAACCTATACCAAGGCGAGTAAAAATATGCAAGGCGCTTTTGTCCCGCAGTGGTTCCTCTATTCCGACGGGGGGGATGATATTGCATCCAATATTACTGAAGCAAGGAATGTGAACAATTATATTGTTGTGGGCGGCAGCTATCCGGTAGAGTGCACCAGCAATGTTCATCTCTGCGCCATCCAGACAGAAATGAACAGCAGCGGGCAACCGGTGATCATACAGGGCACTCCTCTCGACAACCAGCTTGTTACTTATTTTAATACTTCCGGTGCATCCGTAGGCTACCTGCTCAGGGAAAAACCGTAAAAGCAGATACTAAAGGAAAGGTCACCTCACAACACAGGGAGGTGGCCTTTTTTTATTCGGACAGCACAAACACTTTCAGCTCACGCACCGCAGGCACCAGATCCAGCCCATACCCCTGCAGCGCGGAACGGAGACCCGGGAGGTCTTTCAGCAGGGAGCCATCGAGCGTTAAGGCCAGCGGCGCATCTATACCCGTTTCATTAATGATGGGGGGTATGCCTTCCGTAAGGTTGAGCGACAACACCATTTCATCTGTATGTGTGAACAGAAGCACGCCTCTTTTGCCCTGCAACGGCGCATTGTCGCGGCGCAGGGGTAGCAGGCGGGACTTCTTTGTTACCAGGCGCAGGCAATGCATCCGCCTTCTTTCAAAACGCCCCCGTAAGCCGAGATACCTGTTAAGGTCCGAGCGCATGGCGTTCAGCACGACCTCCTCTGTTGCAGACAAAGGCATACGGGCTTCGTACGTATACGCGTTGCGGCTCATCCATTCTTCGTAATAGTATTTTGCAGGATCGTAGAAAAAACGGGAGGAATCTTTTGTTACTACAATAAAGCGGTTGTGATGCCCGTAAAGATCAGTGTACTTTAAAGCCTGTTTATAGAGACCAATAACAGGCTGGTTAAGCGCATAAAACCGCACGTAACGTTGGGCGCTGTCAATACTGAATTCGGCCATAGGCCTGATTCCGGATGGCAGGTATTCCGTAATGGCAGAGTAGTAGATCCTTCCCGGTGTGGCTGGACCATTATCCGCCGGCATCAACAGTGGAGCGTCATAACGGAAATCGTAGTTGGTGCTGTTAACAGGCCAGTTGACGGTTTCGCCGTTTAGCAGGCGCTGAATGTTGGCGGCGTTCACATACTGCTCTGTGGTGATGCCGCGCACAATGCCGTTGCCATCTATCCATACTTCATGCGGTACGCCTTCGTGCGGGAAGCAGGCGCTGAGCGCGGTATCATCTACCACAGAAGGGATGGAAAGCTCCCGGGTGTAACGGTTATTTTTCCAGAAGGCCGCTATCATTTCCTTTTGCTGGGTGGTGACGGGCAGGATCAGCACCCGGTTGCCAAAAGCCTGCTGCAGCGCCTCCATTTTAGGCAGGGCGGCTACACAGGGAAGACACCAGGTAGACCAGAAATCGAGTATCACCAGTTTTCCTTTGAAGTCTGAAAGACGGGCGCTGCCGCTGGGGTGGTTGATAATGGAGGAGATAAAAAGGTCGGGGCATTTATCTCCTACGCTCAGTCCCTGCTGATGCACAGGGATCATGGATTGCAACAGGAGCTGCAGGTTTAAGATGGTTGCTGTCAACATTTCACATGTGGTTATCTGATCATGGATTCTGCGGCATTCCCGTTTGCTCGATCACGGAACGTGGCAACTGCAATGCGTAGCGGGAACTATTGGGCGCAAGCTCATACTGCCGGCCATTAATAATACGTACAGGCGTTACCGAAAACTGTGGGTCATCTTTCAGGCGGCGCAGGTCTGACCAGCGTGCGCCCCTGAAAAGCAGTTCCTTTCTTCTTTCTGTCAATATTTGCTGTAATGCCTCTGCAGGGTTTGCAGCCGTGAGGGGAACAAAAGCGCCTGTTCTCCACCGCGTTAGCAGCAGCGCATTCAAAGCCTGCATGGCGGCAGTGGTATTAGCGGCCCTTGCAAGGCTTTCTGCCTTCACCAGGTACATTTCATCCGCAATAATGCCGGTAAATATATTGAGGTTCCTGGCGGCGCCCAAGCCACTATAATCACCTTTAAAAACGGTATAGCCGTTGTTATTGCTGAAATATATTTCCCTGCGAAGATCATTAGCGGCATAGGACGCGTACAGCGGCGTATCTATCCTGCACAGCGCAGCTGCAATATCAGCAACCGGCGCTAATGCCTCGAAGATCACTTCATCGTTGAAGCGCTCAAAAGGATCGTCTGCAGTGGGATCCAGGGTGTTATAATCAATGAGGTGGTTGTACAACTGTAAACAGGAATCAGCGTAAGCCCCTGCGTCAGCATATTGCTGCATGTCGAGATACACACGGGCCAGTAGTGCGTATGCCGCAGGCCTCGCGGGGCGGCTTTTGATAGCGGGGGTTACCGGCAGCAGTGATATGGCCTGCTGCAGGTCTGTTATGATCTGCCGGTACGTTTGTTCCTGAGAGGACCTTACTGATACCTGTGTATAATCTGCGTTGAGGCGTAAGGGTATGCCCCAATCTGCCGCCGCGCTGCTGCTATTGTAGGGCAAAGTGTATACCTGTGCAATACCATAAAAGTAAAAAGCACGAAAGAACAAAGCGGAGCCTTTCACATTGTTCCAGGCGGCCTGTTCGCCCGGGCTGTGTGGCACAATGTTGATATTTTCCAGCACAATATTGGTGCTGAGCACTGCCTGGTAGGCGGCTGTCCACCGGTCAAGGGTCTGATCATTCTTCTGCCAGGAGTAGATGTCCCGGTCCAGTTGGTTGAGCGTGTTCCAGTCGTCTGTTGCAAGGTAGAAATTATCGGCAGCCAGCTCTTGTGCGTAGGGATATTGCGTGTTCAGGGTGTTATAATCATCCAGCAACAGTTGCAGGTCTGTTATGGTAGAAGGCAGGGACAGCCTGTCATCAGGCTTTGCATCCAGGAACTTTTGACAGGATGAAAGACCGCACGCCATCAGCACGATCATACAGGCAGACAATATATAATCACTCCTCATGCAGGCAATAGTTTTAAATATCCATTTTTACTCCCAGGGCAATGGTACGGGGCGGCCTTAAGCCATTGGGTACATCCGGATCCAGCCCTGCTTTGTTGGCTTTCCATATCAATGCATTCAGGTTGCTCATATAGGCGTATACCTGGTAATTTCCATACCGGTAGCTCAGGCGGACATCCTCCAGCCGGATATGATCACCTTTCTCAACGGTAATCTCAGAATAAGTGTAAAATTTATCCCGGTTAAAACTTGGGTTGGGATAGATCATAGAAGGCACATTGGTGAACTTTTCATCACCGGGCTGCTGCCAGCGCTTCAGGTAATCGCTATGCCCCGTCCCGGATGCGTATAGTGAGCCATAAGCGATGGTACTCCTCCTGAAATAATATCCTAGTTTATAAGTAATGTTCGCTGAAAGTGAAATGCCCTTCCAGGAGAAAGTATTCAACAGGTTCCCCGAAACAGGCGGCAATGCAGGACCATGGGTCACCTGTTCGCTGATGGGTGCCTGCGTCAATGCGGCATAGTCCTTACTGATATGACCGTCTATATACCCCTGTGGGTCGCCGGTGAGGGGATCCAGTCCTGCCCATTTGTAGCTGACCACCAGGTAAGGATTATAGCCGGGCAAAGGATTAATGGAACTACCGTCCGAGACAAAGCCATCGGTAGGGGCCGTAGAAAGATAGCGCCCTACTTTATAGTCGGCATAATTCAGCATAAAGCTGGTCTGCCATTTAAAAGCGCCACCGGTAATATTCCGGCTGTGCAGCTGCAATTCAACACCTTTTCCTTTCACATCCGCAGAGTTGGTCAATATCGTGCCCAAACCTGTGGTAGGGTCCAGCGGTTCTAAGCCTATCACGTCCATGGATTGTTTATGATAGAATTCCAGGCTGCCCGAGAGGCGGTTATTTTGCAGGGCAAAATCAAGCCCGATATTCAGGGTACTTACTTTTTCCCAGCGCAGGTGAGGATTGGCAATATTCGCGATGCTGGCAAAGGGGATGTTGGTACTCTGGAAAGCCGCCGGTGAGCGCAGGATGGTGGTCAGCGCCGTAATGGTGTTATTTACATTACCGCTGGCGCCATAGGTGACCCGGAAATTGAGGTAAGGCAATAATGCGAAATTATAAAAGCGCTCGCTGGAAATCTTCCAGCCGATACCGGAAGACCAGAGCGGTACTCCTTTGCGGTTGGTTTGCACGCCAAAAAGGTTGGAAGCATCTTTACGCGTGCTGGCGGAAATAGTATACCTGTCATCATAGGTATAGGCCGCATTGAGATAGAGCGACACAAAGCGATCCAGCAACCCGGTAAGATCTGCAAAGGATGGAATAACATCCATCCCGCCGGTAATGAGCGGATAGCGGCTCACATAATCAACGTTGGCAGCACCGGTATGATTGTCTGATCCGTATACACGATGGCTGTTACCAAGGGTATGCAGCTGCCGCATTTCAGCCCCGGCGATGGCGGCCACTTCATGTTTGCTGTTCCACTCGTGGTTAAAATTCAGTTGACCTCTTAACATATGCCCTTCCTGGTTGGTATTGGACAAATCCAGTATGCCCCCGCGGGGAACAATATATTCTAGGCTTCCGCCGTCAAGCTGCGTGAAGCGGTTGATCAGGTCGCGGGCATAAAAGCTGCGTTCATCATAGTACACGCGGGAGATTCTGTCTGTTCGCTGATACTGGTATTTTACTTCGGCGCTGAGCGAAGGAAAGATGTCATACTTCGCACCGATGTTGGCCATCAGCAGTTTAGTGTTTGTAGTGTTATCATTCAGCGCCAGCTCTTCCAGGGGACGGTATCTCCAATCGAGCAACATACCCCTGCCCACGGTATCCAGGTAAGGCGCCCGGTATTTGTTGCTGATGGGAAGGGGATTGCCATCATCATCTGCCAGGAGTGCGTATGGAGGCAGCGCCCTGTTAAGCAGGCGGTAATTAACGGAGCCATATCCCCCCGGGCTGTTGTTGGCCAGATTACCCTGTGTATACTGTACCCCCGCTGTCAGCTGCAGTGAAGGCAGGGCCTGTATGGTATTTTCTGAACGGATGGTGATACGCCGGTAGTCATTCCCCCTGAGGGTGGAGAGGTTCCTGTCAAAGCCCGTTGAGAAGAAGTACTTCACATGCTTACCACCGCCGCTGATGCTGGCGGCATACTGCTGGTTAACCCCTTTGCGGTAGATATACTTATCAAAATCATTCCGCACATCTGTATTGCGCAGCGCATTGATGGCGGCGTCTGTTTCCGCAGCAGATATAAGGCCGCTCTGTTGTTTGGCCAGCAGTTCCACTACGGGTGTTAAAGGACGCCTGAAGCCGGAAAGCTGCCCGTTATAATAGCCCTTATTAAATAAATACCGCTCCAGATCAATATAGTCTGAAGCGGGTATCTGTGGAAGGGTGTATAGATCAGGTTTATCCAGGATGGTTACATTCGTGTTAAGTGAAACAACAGGCTTTTGATCAAAATTGCCTTTTTTAGTAGTGATCACGATCACACCGTTTCCTGCTTTAGCGCCCCAGATGGAGGCTGCTGCGGCATCTTTCAGTATCGTCACGCTTTCTACATCGTTCGGGTTAAAATTATTGATGTCTCCTTCGTAAGGAAAATTATCCACCACGATCAGCGGCTGCGCAATGGTAGAGGTAAGGGTATAGAGGCCACGGATCTGGATCTGTGGATTAGCCGGATCACGGCGGTCAAACAGCACGCCGCTGCTAACACCCTCCAGGCGGTCCAGTATACCGGTGCTCACTTTCCTGCTGAGCAGGTCATTACCGATCTTCACAAAGGAACCGGTAGCTCTTTCTTTAGGAAGGGTTTGATAGCCGGTAGACACTACAGACACGCCTGCTATGTCGATAATATTTTTTTCCAGCTGAATATTGAGCGCTGCCTGCGAGCTCACTTTCAGCTGGCGGGTTTGATAGCCTGCAAAACTGACGATCAGCGAAGCGCCGGCGTTTATCTTTGACAGGGAGAATTTCCCTTCTTCATTGGTGACCTCTCCCCTGCCCGTTCCTTTCGCCAACACAGTGGCGCCCACAAGGGGAGCGCCAGCTGCATCGGTTACTTTGCCTGTGATCATCGTCAGGAGGGAGTCCCGCCCCTCTGTTAATATTTTGTCAGCCTTTGCTGCCTTTCTGATGAGAATTACGTTTTCGCTGTAGGCCCATTCCAGGCCTCTTTCTTTGAACAGGAACTGCAACACACTTTCCAGCGGAGCGTCCTTTACATGTATACTGATCTTCTCGCGGCTATCCAGGTGTTCTCCGGAATAGAAGAAATGGTAGCCGGTCTGCTTCTGTATGATAGCAAACACTTCCCGCAGGGCGATATGATCACCCGAAACCGTTACTTTATCTTTGGCCTGGTAAAAGCCATAGGCATAGGAACAGGACAAGCTGCCGGCAAGCAGTAAGATCACCAGCCATAGGTTAGCCCATATACCTGGGTATGGAAATCTTTTCTTCACAGGATATTTATGAGACGGTTGACTTCACAAAAAGGGTGTAAGGAACCCCGGACTTTTTTTCAATCAACCGGAAGATTATGTAAATATTTTACATTATAGTTAATTACTTGTTAATACTAGAAAATTACGGGATTTTTCAATCAGTTGGGCCTCTATATAAAACCACCGTGATCAAAAGCGCGTACATATTATCCGGAGAGAGGTTAAAATCATCTGATCATGGTAGCAGATAATGACCAGGTACTTTTTCAGCAAATGAAAAACAACCAGGAAGCAGGGTTCCGTGCGCTTTTCCTGAAGTACAGTATGCCGCTGCGGACGGCAGCCTATTTCCGGCTGAAAGACCTTCAGCTGGCGGAGGATGTGGTACAGGAGTTCTTCCTGGCGTTATGGGAAAAACGGCACCGGATCAATATTGACCGGTCTGTTAAATATTTCTTCTACCAGTCTGTCCGTAACCGTTGTAACGATGTGCTGGACAAACGGGAGGTGTATAGCCGCAAAACAAGGGAATATGCGGCCGCCGGGGAAGCATATATCCATCCGCTGCTGCCGGAGTACCTGCAGGCCCCTTTATATAAAAACGTCAGCTATTACATGAGCGCACTGCCGCCGCAGGCGTCCAGGGTGTTCCATATGATCGTTATAGAAAATAAAAAGAAAAGTGAAGTAGCCGCACAGATGGCCGTGAGTATAAATACCGTCAAATCGCAGCTAACCCGTGCGATCAGCATTTTAAGAAAACGTTTTGGTGGAGATGGAATACAATAGTGAAGACATACACATCCTCTTAATTGAAAAAATATCCGGCGATATCAACCCTGCTGACGAAGCACTGGTAGACAGGCTTATCAGGGATGACCCTTCCATTGCCGAAGCCTGGACTGCCCTGCAGGCCACCTTTTCCACACCGGAAGGCCGGGAGGCGCTTGATCCTGCGCGGCATGAAGCGTTTGCAGAAAAGGTGCTCACCACCCTGGAGCAACGGCAGCGAAAGCAGCGGCGCCGGTATTACGACATTGGATGGGCCGCCGCAATATTATTACTGTTGGTTGCCAGTTTGCAGTGGCCCGGTGCACAGCGGCCGCCATCTGCCCCTGCCCCGATGCCGGCGGCCAGGCAGGAAGTTTGCCTGCAGCTGGGCAATGGGCGGCTGATCAGCCTGGGTGATAACAGTCCGCAGCACATCCCCCTGAAAGATGCCTACCTGCGGCGATTTCATGATACGCTGACCTTTACCGCCGCGGGCAACAAAATGGTGAATACACTGATCGTTCCACCCGGGAAAGACTATACGCTCTTATTATCCGATGGTACCGAGATCAGGCTGAACGCCGGTACTACCTTGAGTTTCCCGTTCTCGTTCCCGGACAATAAAAGAGAGGTCAGCATAAATGGCGAAGCATACTTCAGGGTGGCAAAGAAAGCTGGCCAGCCGTTTATTGTGTACACGCCGCAATCAGTGATAGAAGTGCTGGGCACCAGCTTTAATGTAAATACCTACCAACGGCAACGTACCACCGTTTCCCTGCTGGAGGGCGTCGTAAAGATAAAAGCCGGTAATGATGTGCAGCTGCTGCAACCAGGCACCCAGGCGGTTTGTCTTTCACACCAGGGCATGGAAATACGGCCGTTCAATAAAACCGAAACGTTTTCCTGGCTGAAGGGGGAATATCTTTTTCACGATACGCCGCTACAGGAGATTGCTCGGGTAATACCCTGCTGGTACGGTGTGGATGTAGTGCTGGATCATCCCGGTATTGTTAACAAACGTTTCTCCGGCGTTATCCATAAAAACAAACCGCTGGCTGTTTTTATTGAGCATCTGCAACGCACATCCGGGCTGCGTTTCGAGTACAAAGGCAGCGTGCTGCACATAAAATAGCTTACTTAATTTAATTTCATTACCAACCAACCATATCATCATCCATGATTGTTAAGACCTTTGGCAGCGCGGTACAGGGCGTTGCCGCCATTACCATCACCATCGAAGTGAATGTTTTCCCGAGAGGCACGCGTTTCTTTATTGTAGGGCTGCCAGACAACGCTGTAAAAGAAAGCGAGAAACGGATTGAGTCTGCCATCGTCAGCCTGGGCTACCGCTTTCCGCGTTTCCGTACCGTAGTGAACATGGCCCCGGCAGATATCAGGAAGGCCGGATCTGCCTACGACCTGCCCATCACTCTTGGCATTATTGCCGCATCCGGACAGATGCCCGGCGAAATGTTATCGCAGTATACCATCATGGGAGAGCTGTCGCTTGACGGTACCATTCAGCCTGTCAAGGGCGCTTTGCCAATTGCCATACAGGCAAGGCGGGAAGGATTCAAAGGACTGATCGTTCCTTTGCAGAATGCCCGTGAGGCCGCTATGGTGAATGAACTGGAAGTATACGGCGTATCGCACATCCGTGAGGTGATCGGTTTTTTGCAGAACCCCGGCTCACTGCAACAAGTACACGTAGATACGCGGCAGGAGTTCATGATGGCGCAAAGAGATTTTGACGTAGACTTCAGCGATGTTAAAGGGCAGTACACGGTGAAACGGGCCATGGAAATAGCGGCCGCCGGCGGACATAATGCCCTCATGATCGGGCCGCCGGGTGCTGGTAAAACAATGCTGGCAAAGAGACTCGCCACTATCCTCCCACCCTTAAGCCTGCACGAAGCGCTGGAAACCACCAAGATCCATTCTGTTGCGGGCAAGCTGCCGGAGCATGCTTCGCTGATAGCCCGGCGCCCCTTCCGTGATCCGCATCATACCATCAGTGATACCGCGTTGGTGGGCGGAGGCTCCATTCCACAACCAGGGGAAATCTCACTGGCGCACAACGGCGTACTGTTCCTGGATGAACTGCCGGAGTTTAAACGAAAAGCGCTGGAAGTAATGCGGCAGCCTATTGAAGAACGGAAGGTGACCATCTCACGCGCGAGGATAGCGGTTGAATTCCCAGCAAGTTTTACCCTGATTGCTGCTATGAATCCATGTCCTTGTGGCTTCTACAATCATCCATCGAGGGAGTGCTCCTGTGCACCGGGCATGGTGCAGAAATACCTGAACCGGGTATCCGGCCCGCTGTTAGATCGTATAGACCTTCACGTTCAGGTAACGCCGGTATCTTTTACCGCCCTGCATTCACAGGAGCAGCCAGAATCCAGCGATGTGGTGAGACAGCGGGTGATGCGGGCCAGGGAAATACAGGCACAACGGTTTGCAGTATACGAAGGAATTTACTGTAATGCGCAGATGAACAGCAAGCTGCTAAAACAAATGTGCCGGCTGGACAACCAGTGCGGCACATTGCTGAAGAACGCCATCAGTAAGCTGAAACTGTCTGCCAGGGCTTATGACCGGATACTGAAGGTAAGCCGCACCATTGCAGACCTGGAAGGCAGTGAGCATATCCAGCAGGAGAATATCGCGGAGGCCATACAGTTCAGAAGCCTGGACCGCGAGAGCTGGGGAAGATGATATGAGGAGCTGTTAGCTGTTAGTTGTTGGCGATTTGTGATTAGTGTTTGTTTGAAGGGCAGGGTTAAAGGCGGGGCGTTCTGCACCTTTCCATTTTGTTTTTACCAGTAACAGTAATATCAGGATAGCTAATACGGTGTAAGCAATCCCCAGCATGGCCTGGTTGGTGATGTTCACGGTATTTACCAGCAGCGAGCTGAAAACAGATGTTATAATGCCAAATCCGCCGCCAACCAGTCCGCTGGCCTTTCCTGCATATTGCGGAAAGCGGATGAGGCAATAGGACATCAGGTTATTGAAAATAAATCCGCCTGCGCTGTGCAGCAGGAATACATACAACAGCAGTGTCCATAAGCTGTGATAATAGATTGTCAGCGGTATCAATACTGCCACGGTTACCAGCTGCAGACCGCAGGCCAGTAACAGTTTCCTGAGGAAAGGCCGTTGTATCATCATCCTTGACAGGGAGCTGCCAATCATCACTGACACACCCGAGAAGAGTGAACAATATCCTGTTACCGTTGCATCCAGGTGCAGCTGGTTTTCGATGAGGAAGGGGCTGCACATTCCATATAACAATACCATGGCATAAGTGAGTCCGAGTATGATCATGCCTGAAGTAAAATCCGGTGTTCTGACCATACTGCCATACGTGTTCAGGATCACACGTGCATTGAATGGCTGTGCTTCCTTCAGGGATTCTCCGCCTATCAGCAGCTCAATGAAGAAGAAGCACAGACCAAAACAACCCAGGAAGATAAAGTTGGAGGACCAGCCCCAGCTTGTTTGAAAAAATCCTCCCAGGAAAGGCGCCACAATAGGCGCAATGGCCCATATAACAGAAAACAGGCTGGTATATTTTTTCAATCGTTCTCCGGTGAACATGTCAATAAAAAAGGAGCGCTTACTCACTACGATGACGGCAACCGTCAAACCGTGCACGATCCTCATGGCATAAATAACCTGCAGATCAGACGAATAGGCAATCACGAAACTGGCCGCGCTGAATACCAGCAATGATACCAGGTTGGGCCAATAACGGCCAAAGGTATCGATCAATCCGCCCACGAGCAGTTGTGAGATGCCGTAACTGATAATGAATAGCGAAAGGGTGAGTTGGATAGCTGATGGCGCAGCCTGTAGTTTTTCCGCCATATCCGGTAATGATGGAATAAATATATCCATGGCAAACCCGGAAAGGGGGATCAAACCCAAAGCAACAATTGTGTTTGTTCCGATCATGGATGTCCTGATTCTTTTCATCTGTCAAACGCTTAGTTGGTGAAGCTGCAAAGATATCCAAGCCCGCGCCGGGAGAATTATACGGTTCAAAGGTATGCTTATACAAATCAAAGGCGGTAGGCCGGATCACCGGCCAGCCTGAATTCCATGGGTGCAAGCCCGGTAAATTGTTTAAAGAACTTGTTGAAGTGTGACGGGTATTCAAACCCAAGCGCATAGGCAATCTCCGCGATATTCCAGTCTGTGTTTCTCAGCAGGGCTTTTGCCTCTGAAATGATACGTTCCTGGATGATAGCGCGCGTTGTTTTACCGGTATACTTTTTTATTACGCTGTTAAGATGGTTTACATGCACATGCAGCTGGTCTGCAAAATGAGAAGGCATCAGTAGTTTCAGTGCATTGCGGGGAGAATCGACCGGGAATTGTTTGTTCAGCAAAGTGAAAAAGGAATTCACCAGGCGATCCTGGATGACAGGCGGCTTTGACAGCTGCTGTTGTTGCAGGCGGATGGCTTCATGGATCAGGAGCTGCAACATATTGCGGATCATATCCCATTTAAAAGGATAAGTTGAATCCTGCAGCGTCTGCATTTCCTTAAAGTATCTGCTCAGGCGTTCACTTTCTTCCGGAGATAAATTTATGACAGGATGCACGGCAGGATTAAACAGGGAGCAGGCATATTGTATGTCTGGAGAAATATGCCCTTCAATGAAGGGTTTATTGAAAAAGCAATAGTGACGGTACACCGGGCCGGCGGTAATCTCAATGGATGCCGGTACGTTGGGATGCGTTAACACCAGGCTGGGCCGATCTAAATGTATTTCGCGGTCATTGTATACCAGGATACCGCTGGTATTATCAATACCGGTACTGCTGAGGCAGATCCTGTAATAGTCCCTGCGGTTAAAGGGTGATTTAGGCAAGGGACACTGCGCCGTTTTGGCGTTAAAATGACCTTTGCCTTGCCCGCCCTGCAGCAGGTCCTGCGGGATGTGCATCCCTGTTCTTTCGTAGTACTGCAGCAGGCTTTCCGTGGGTATGCTCTTATTCATATGCACCTGGTTTACCGTTGAACTTCTCAGATAAGCTTATACAATTCAAAGGTAGTGCATTTTGGGATAAGCACGAGCCGCAAACTTAAAGGGCTTTCTCTAAATAAACCAAGCCCCGGCGATCGACGAGGCTTGCTTTACTTATAACCTTGTTGTCAGTTCTCTATTATTTATCGGCACTTTTCAAGAAGGTTCCGGGTATAAATAGGCCCCCAGAAAAGCCAGGAGATAATTGCTAACGAGCTTACCAGAACAATTGTCATACTAAGCCGATGACTCCCAAAAAAAAGAGGCTTCTCCGAAACAATTTTCCTCCCTTTACCATACTTGACACATAACAAATAACTCGTAATCAACGACAAAACTGCGATCCCTACCATTGGGTATAAACCTATTCCCTGACAGAATAATAAAATACTTATAACATCAACAATACCATTTACTAAAAATGATAGCAATACCCCAAAAACAAATACAGCTGTTGAATATGGCGTCAGATCAGGAATTACCCGGCTGTATAACAGATAGTAACAATAATAATAAACTTTAAATATCATTTTTATTAATCTTCAGTATGAACTCCAAAAAACTTTTGTAACGGAACACGAACGTTTTCATGATATCCGGGTATCTGCGTGATCACACGCCCGATTTCCCAGCCTACTCCCCAAGCAGCGCCTGGCACACCTCCAAAGGTCGAATAAGCATTGGAGGCCTGTTCGATCACATGCTGTGCTGTTGTGATCTCACCATTTTGTGCTTGCTGATAAATCATAAAAGCATTGTAAGCTCCTAATGTTCGGCCAAGCCAAGTAAGGCCAATATTAGCATATTTAGTATTGTATGTTTTGATCTGACCTGCGCTTCCTCCCTTCCATCCGCTTTTATAAAGTTTTGGGCTAAAGTTGGTGCCTTTCTTATTGAAAAGCCGGAAAGTGGCCCCTTTGAGATATTGATCAGTACTGGACACTAATAATCCTGCCGATGATAATGCCACCCCGGTAGGATCAATCGCTTTGGCCGCCCATGTCGGAACTTTGTCTCCTTCGTTAGCGCTCAGCTCTACACCATACTCTTGTATCCAATATTCATTAGTTGCCTGACTGTTTTGAGCATCCGTATTGTTATTAAGAGAATTAAACTCTTGAACAAACTTATCTTTATTCTCATTCGCAATTGTAACGGTAGCATCATTACCATCATTGGTTTCTCCCAACAAAACACCGTCTTCATCCTCGTATCTCGTATCTAACTCCCCGGTTGGATCAAGCCTGCTTATCGGGTCATTTTGTACGAAATTATATGGAGAAAGCCACGACCTTTTATCAGTCATAGGATCTTGCATATTCCATCGTCCTATTTGCCCATCATACATCCTCGCTCCATAATCATACCATTCCAGGCCTGAGCCATCTCCGAATTCCTTACTTTGTAGCTCCTTCCCATTATATTTGAACCTATTCTCGCGATAATTCGTCCCTTTCAGCACATTATTACTAATGCCCACCATTGTAAGGCCGTATGGATAATAATGTGTCTCCTCCAACAAAGGCCCACTTGCCGACAGTACCGTAACATTATCAAAGAGCACATCCTGTTCTGTTTCATTGCTGGTATACACATAGAGAAAACCACTCTTCTCCATCACCATCTTATCCACCGCCAATGTCTGCAACTCATCCGGTTCTCCTTTTACCTGTCTTACACCACTGTTCTCCTCCACTAAGTTAAACTGATCATCGAATAATACAAAATTCAGATATGCCTTCGGTTTATCCTGCTGATTCTGGTCTGCATCCCTTTCCTTTAAGCGCTGGTAATCATTAGAATTAAAGTTGCCAAAAGGTGATACGCGATCTGCTACCCGATTGGTATGTGAGCCACTGGATGCTGCTTCGCCGCCAAACGCCTGCAGCAAACCTGCCACCATATCCTCGGGAGTTACGGACTTACTATCTTTGGGACCGGCTGACTTATAAAAAGCCCGGGCGCCAATCTGTATGGTGTCACCCGCCATTACCTTCAACACCAGTGAAGGACCTATCTTCTTACCGCCGTCTTTGGCATTCAGTTTGGCCACATACTGGTTCTGCGGGTTTGTCTCATCCTGCGGATAGCCTACCGGTTTGACGGCCCTGGTTTCATCAATATTACTGAACAGCGCCGTTTCGGTAGCTGCCTGCTGCGTTTCCATCGTGGCGGTATAAATACTCAGATCCTGTTGATCCGTCAATACAACACGTACATTACCCAGGTGATCTTTAAGAAAATAGTCATATACATAGTCGGTCAGCTGACCATTGCTAATTACCGGGCGCATGCGGCCCTCCTCATGTCCCACCAGTTCCTGCACATTTTCACGGTATACAAAGCCTGACATATAATCTGTTACAGTGGTTTTAGATGGAGTGACGGTGTTATCAATTACCGTCTTCTTCACCTTATTGCCGATCGCGTCGTACAGGTATTGAATGCTACCTTTTCCGCTAATGGTGATGCTTTGCGGCAGGTTCAGATGGTTATAGGTTATAGCCGTGATGTTCTTATTCAGGTCTTTGATAAGATTGCCATTCAGATCATAGTCATAATCATCGCCGCTGTTCGTGCCGTTGATGAAATCACCCAGTTTGGCACTAGTGGTATTAATGGGATCCCCTACTGCTGCCAGTTGATTACTATTGGCACGGTAGGAATAGGTGAGCTGATCTATCGTGGTGGCGACGGTACCTACCATTCCTTTTTGTGTCATGGCACCGATGTTCCCGTTAGGATCATAAGAAATGCCACTCACCGAAAAGTCTTTTTGGTCTTTTGTCCAGTTGGTACTGCCGCCGTTCTGCTGCGTAAAGTCGGCAGCCGTTAAGCGGTTAGCATTATCATAGATGTAACCATAGGCCCGCGAGATCTTATCTCCGCCACTTTTCCATTTACTTCCGGCAATATTGCCATTGTATTGCTTCACATTAAAGCCATAGTCATAACTAAGCTCCTGGCCAAACCAGTTACTGCTATTGCCGGCGGCATTTACATAGCTTTTGTTTATAGATTTCTGCCAGCCGCGGATGTTGTACTCAAAATTCTGCGTTTCCAGGGGTGCGCCGGTTCCCTTTATACCAAGGCGTTTGCTCTGCAGCCGTCCTAACTCGTCATAGGTGTTGTCTGCAATAGTTCTTTCCCAGGCAGGATTGTCATTCAGCCGCTTCCTGACAGTCTTCACCCGGCCAGCAGCATCGTAGGATATCATAGTTAGCAGGGTAGTCTGAGGTGTAATCCCACTACGCGGATTCTTTTGCCTCAGGTAGGTACTAAGCAATTTCCCTTTAAAGTCATAGAGGCTAGTGGTGATGTCCTGTCCGCCGCTAATATTATCAGCAATAGCCTGTATCACCCTGCCTTTATCATTGTAATAGATAGTAGTAGTAAGCCATCGGTCTGTAGTCCCCAGCACTTTTGCTTTTGTACCTGTTATAAGGCCCTTGGTCATGCTGCTGATTCCAGATACCGTTTCCGCATAAGGGTTACTGTCTGCTTGAGGCTTAGTAAAGTCGGTTGTTTGCGCAGCTTGCACACCGGGAAAACTGTAATTGTCATAAAAAGCATAACTTAATGGCGTTAGGGCGCTTGAAGGTATGTTGGGCAAGGGATTAGTCGCTGTTATTGTGGCGGTTCCCTGGTTGGCGCTGGTATTGATCTCTACCTCAAATTCAGCGTTCGTAAACGAATCAAATCCATCTTCGAATGTTATAGAATTGGTGGCCTGGTAATTTTGTGTTACACCGTCATAATTTGCCACCACAAGGTCTGCGACTCCGGGGAAGGTATAGGCAATGTTCTGGGTATTGGATGTGGCGCTGTTCATACTGTTTTGCAGGGAAACCCGATCAGTAGTACTGTTATAAAGCGCTGTCATTACCGGACGATTGAAACCATCGTAAAAAGTCGTCAGCCACTGGTTTTTTGCCCTCAGATTGCCGTCCTGTGTAAACACAAGCCTGTCACGTACGTCATAAACCATATCTGTATAGCCAGCTCCCGGCAGCTGTTTCCGGATCATTCGTTTACGACCGTCATATTCATACAGATAACAGAGCCCTGCAGCTGTTGCAGCATCAATCACCCAAGTGTTTTTGATCAGGTCTACTGCTTTGGGAGGAATTACACAGCGCAGGTTGGCCAGATCATCATACACATAATAAGTGCATAGCCATCCACTATGCCCATCAGCTGCGCCGGTATTCAACTCGACCCTTCTGAGCACCGTCTGCTTATCTTTATTCTTGAATTCTACCAGCCGCATTCCGTGTTCATCTTTGGTTACATTCTTGAATAAAGTTCCATCTTCATATACGCGGCTGCTCGTGGGTATGTTGCTATTTGGAGGCAATTCCCATACACGCACGGCATCAGCAGCCACATTTATCAGGTATTGCTGCTCTACAGGTTTATTGCCGCCTCTTTCTACTCCGGCCGGATCATTCTTTGCCCATGTATTTCCAGGGGCATAGGTTTTTATTGAGCGGTCCAGGGGTGAAGCTTCGTACTCTGTTTGTGCATAGTAAACACTCTCTCCTGCTGCCCCTGGGTTCAACGTATTGTTTTCGTAAAAGGCTTTTTGATCGTTGAAGGGATTTGTTTTGAATTTGCCGTCATTTGTATTCCCCGTTTGCGATACATAGGGAAGGTACCTGAATTGTTCACGCCCAAGAGCATTAAATATTACGGGTTCTACCAGGTCTTTGCCCGATGGAGAAAACCCTTTGCTTACTTTTTGTAAAGGCCTCCCTAATCCGTCAACATATTCAGTAACCTGTTTAACTGCATTTATATCTGTTGAGGCGGCAACGACAGCAGGGTCTGATGTAGACATATTGGGCTCCCAGGTACGAATAAAGCTGACAGTAGTATTGGGATAAACGGAACGGGGAGGAGCGGCTATAGCAGCCGGGCGGGCACTTCCATCTGGCACATTTTGAGCATACAAAGCGGCGGAGCCGGGTATAAACATCAGACTGCAAATGATCCGTCTTATATATAAAGAAATGTTTCGCATTTGGCTTTATTTCAAAGAATTCTAACTATTGATTAATGGGCACCATGTATTTATAATCGTACTGTTTAAGGATCTTACCATCCTGGTCTTTAACCAGCTTCAGACGGCCGAGATTATCGTACTCGTAGTAGGTTGTTTTACCGGAAGGGTCGGTTTCTGACGTTATCCCGGCCAGAGGGGAGTAGGTGTATGTTGATACCTGCGCGTTTGGTAAATTGGTTCTCAACTTATTAAGCTCCGTTTTGATCTGCGATTCCGTGTACTGTCCACTTGCATTATCCAGAATGGCGGGATTAATGATACCTTTGGCTGTATTATAATCGCTTCCCTCTATCTTAGCCACAGGATATCTTGAGTTATACCCCCATAAATAGACGTTATTTATATCATTCACTTTCTTCTTCTCTACAATGTTTCCGTTAGCGAACAGGTAGGACAGCTGGTCATTGTACCTGGGATCTTTGGTAAGGGCAGTATTACCAGCTACAGCTGATGTTGCAAAATTGCCTAGCGGTGCAGCTATATCTATCCATTGTAATTTGCTCAAACTTGGAATGGTGGCCGGGGTACTCAAAAAATCAAATTTATAAAATTCTGCGGCAGTCAATTTACCACCCCTCCATTCCGTCTTTTCAATGATTGGATTAAAACGACGGATCTGTAATTCCAATATAGGCTTGAGATCGCCATTAGCATTGGCCTTACCGGCAGCCATGCAAGATTGAAATGCATTTGTGAGGCCAGTAAAATTGTTCTTTCGCAATAAAGCAAAATTTTTTCTTGCCTCAGCACGACATATCCTGTTATCTACACGGGCAATAAACCTGTAATCCCGCGTCAGGCTGGTATTGCTTAATGTTGCATTCATAGCTGCATCGCATGCGTTGCAGGCGCTGATATATTGCGCTATGCCATCAGATATGCCATCACAATCAGGTAGCCGGTAATCAAGTGCGTATTTCATTTTTGCCTCCACGCTTTCTCCCTTTGAACCAGTTGTAACAACTCGCGTAACCTGTCGGTGATAGGGGCTTTCAAAGTATTCTTTTTTTGTTATTTGAAGACAGGCACCACCGGGAATACATGTAGATTCAATCTTCTGAATTTCCTTTTTCCAATATCCTCTTATTTCGTATAAGGTGCCCAGCATAGACGCCCCGTTGCCGCTTTTCACAATATAGGAAGGAGTTGCCACCCTGCTACTGTCAAAAATATAATTGTACTGGATGTCTTTAATCCTTTGGCCACTCTCATTAAAATGTCCTTCATATTTCAATAATCCCCTCTTATATTCAAAGGGGACGGGCGCCGAGGGATAATTGGGTATCGAAAAATCACATTGATAAGGATCTATATCCCTGTAAGCGACGTCATCATGGTTTAAGTCCCATAAATTTGAGCCGTAATAACGGTATATACTGTAACCGTTACTATTCTGGCTCACCTTTACTTCATTGTATCCTATATGATTACCTTGTGTAGTAGCCATAGGTATTATTCCACAAGGAGATTTATAATAGCTCTGCCTGGCCCCTTCCACTGCAAGGCAGCCATGAGGAGCATAGTTGGTGTGGGTAATATTCCCCGGCCATCCCTCCTGGGCAAGTATATCGTTCCTTACCACTTGCACATATACCGGTCTGCTATATAGTATTCCTGAAGACTGTCCATTCACATCATATGTATAGTTGGTTACTTCGTTATTCAGGCCGGTTCCGTTATCCCTGGTAATGGATTTGATCCGCAGACCTCCTACTGTTACATTGTTCTGTATATGTGTGGGAACAATTTCATAAAAGGTCACCTGGGCACCACTCGTTCCACTTCTTGCATCTGACCTGGACATATTAAGGGTATAAGTTCCTGCAGGAATCTGTACGATCTGGGAGGAAGACTCACCCCCGCCTGCTCCTACCCCCAAAACAGTTGTTCCATTAGCCGCTATCAGCTGGGCCGAAGCACCACATGGCGAGGTACCCGGACACGAAGCATTGGACAATACCACCCTATAATAGTTACTGTTAAAAGAAAGATTACTCCAGGAGGCGAATCCATTACCATCATACCCAACAGTGTAAGCTGCTTTGTATTGCTCGTCATACCGGGTATCTGTTACCCAGGTAGTATTGGGTTCAAACTCAAAGATGTCGCTACCACCCGTAGGGTATGTTATTTTTGTGAGCGCCCCGCATTGCATCTGCGGCCATTTAGCATCGCGATCTGCACCGTGGACAAACGTAAAATTATTTTTGGAGTAGGTGGGAATTAACGTAACAGGATTATAGGCTCCATTGTAAAATCCCCAATGATCCTGCGAGAAAGACAGGAGCCGTGCTGCAAAATTATTATAGTAACTAAACAAAAAAGGCTTGACGATTAAAGCGCTATCACATGACTGTTCTGTTAAGCTATCAAGCTTCAGGCGCTTTTTATCGGATTGAATGTTGTAAAAGCTAAAAGCGGTCGCCAGCGGGCTCACATTATCCTCGAAATAACTATAAGCGAAGCGGAACTTCTTGCAAAAATTATTCCTGCCGGATATAGATATAGTTGCTAACGCTTTGCCTTGTGTATTGGATGTTTCGTTAAGGCCGCCAATCAATTCTCCACTCAAGTCCAGCCTTGGAGCATTTGCAGGTATAAAGTCAACATTTCCATTTGAAAAGCTGATCTGACTCAAACGTACGCCCGAAATAAGATTCTTGACCAGCTCATATTCCAATGGGCCTTGTATAGCTTCTGCATCCACCGGGTACATTGCGATTGAATAATAGCTATAATCTTCTGCATCATACTTGAAGGAGATAGTGAACATTCCATCGGCCGAAACTATTTTATTTAAATACCAACTTGAGATGACCGTTTCTGTTAAAAGCTGATGACTGGCAGAATACGGGAAGGTCGTCTCCACAGGATTTGCGCCAGAAACTGTACCTCCTTTGTTAATTCCAAAATAATATTTGTCGCCGCTGGGAACGCTGATAATAAAACCATAGATATTTGCACTGAATGACGTATGCGTATTGGCGGGGTCGTTAGGATCGTCACTCGGATAGTAATATTCAATCTTCAAATCCTCTCCACCAACAACCACTGGACGACGATCATCATCAAAGAAAAACTTACCAGAGTACCCTCCAAAATTGAAAAAGTACAGGTCAGCCTCACCATCGTAAAGATTGTGTAAAAACTGATAGTCATTTGGCGCAGCAGGGCCGCTGGATTGGGGATAACCGCCAGACTGCCCAATTGTAAGATAGCTGCTGTAACCGTAGTCACTGAAATGGCCTCTGATTGCGTTGCTGTTGCCGCTTTCATCCGGCGCCCCTCTCACTTTCCGGGTGATAACGCCACCTGCGTTCAAGGACCATCCCGCACCCACCCAACCAGCGGGCTCCATCACCCTTAAACCTGCCGCGTGGTACCTCAAGCTAATGGGCAGTGACAGCGAGCCTTCCTTTACTGTATAAAGCGGTATTTCAATTTGCGGAATGCCCGTATGATAATTTACAGGGATATCTGCATATTTACCAAGGGACGCCGCTGTTGGCGATGAGATAGATACGTCCGCATATTTCCCACGCTGATCCTGGGATGATGCAGAGAGATGCAATATACTGATCGCAACAACAACTAAAAGAGCATGAACAATAAATCTCAGTTTCATATAACAGGGTATTCTATAATGCTGTGTAAATGGATACAAATCAATGTGAGGAGTAACCTGCAGCAGTTTGTAAAGAATTAAGGCGATGGTGTTTTCTGGGCTGGCCTAGCAAGCTGCATGTTTCCGGAAAAGTAACTTGGAAGCTCCCGAAGATACCGGTTAACGACAATAGTAGGGAAAGGGATCTGGACATAACACCAACGTTTTACATCGAATTATGGTTGAATAATATTTTACAAAAATGGCACTCATCTACGCACAGTACATGCGTTCACACGATCAGGAGCATTAGCATTAACGAGTGCTGAGAAAGTCCGGTTTCATACAAATGGGTAACAACAGTACTTTCCAGGTATAGCTTCGATAGCACAAAACAAATTCTTTTTCCTGAATACCCCAAACACAATTGAATATATCGCGTCTAAATATTTCATAGCATCGCAAATATATCCCCAGTCCCCTACCAGGGTGCTCAGTATAAACGTGTTTTCGTAATGTTTACCTGCGGCTAACTACTCACCGCCACCTTATTATACTCCTCCGACAGCTTCCTTTGCAATTCCATTGGTACCGGTGCATATTCCGCAAAACTGGCCTTTACCTTGGCCTTTCCCTGGGTAATATTGCGCAGGGCGGCGTATAATTTATCCAGCTCAGCCTGGGGGGTGCGTGCCTTGATCACCTGGTTGCTGTTCACGGAATCCATACCGGTGATAATACTGCGGCGGCTTTGCAGCTCGCTCATGATGTCGCCGCTCATATAGTCGGGGGCAGTGGCTTCAATATCGTATACAGGTTCCAACAGTTGGGGAGCCGCCTGGTGGAAAGCGTCGCGGAAGGCCATCATGCCGGCGATCTTGAAGGAGATATCGTTGCTGTCTACCGGGTGCATTTTACCATCGTATACACTCACCCTTACATCGCGCACATAAGAGCCGGTGAGGGGGCCTTCCTGCATCTTTTCCATCACGCCTTTGAGGATGGAAGGCAGGAAACGGGCATCAATAGCGCCGCCTACAATACAGTTGTTGAACACCAGCTTGCCGCCCCAGTTGAGCGCAATTTCTTCCGAATCGCGTACGGGAAATTCTTTCAAGGGGGGCATGCCTTCATAGTAGGGCTCTATCTTCATATACACCTCGCCAAACTGCCCGGCGCCCCCGGATTGTTTCTTATGACGGTAAGAGGCGAGAGCGGGTTTCTGGATGGTTTCGCGATAGGGTATTTTGGCGGGGAGGTAATCTACCTGCATCTTATAAATGTTTTCCAGGCGCCATTTGGTAACGGCCAGGTGCAATTCTCCCTGTCCGTGGAGGATGACCTGCTTCAGTTCGCGGTTATACTCTATTTCCAGGGTAGGATCTTCCATATGGATCTCCGACAGCACCTCGCCCAGCTTTTCATCGTCTGATTTGTTGCGGGCTTCGATGGCGGCGCGTACTTTGGGCGGGGGGAAATGAATGGGATCTACCTGCCCGGTGAAAGATTTATCGTTCAGGGTATGATTAGTGAGGGTGTTCTTCAGTTTAAGGCTGCAGCCAATATCACCGGTGCGGAGCCGGTCTACCGGGTTGCGGTTCTTCCCGTCCGTTATGAACAACTGGTTGAGTCGCTCCGTGGTATTGCCCTTTTCGTTGACCAGCTCCATCCCGGCTTTCACCTCGCCGGACAATACCTTAAAGAAAGACAGGCGCCCGATATGCGGTTCCAGGAGGGTTTTGAATACAAACAGGCAGGCCGGACCAGCGGGATCGCAGGGAATGGGTTGCCCCTCTTCGGTCACTTCGGGGGGCATTTCTATGGCTGAAGGGGCTACGTTGTCTATAAATCCCATCAAACGGCCGCTACCCATGTTCCTCTTGGCCGATAAACAGAATACGGGGAACACCTGGTGTTTCAGCATGCCTATTTTGAGCCCTTCCCGCATTTCGTCTTCATCCAGGCTGCCTTTGTCAAAGTAGTGTTCCATAAGGGTATCATCGTTCTCGGCTGCTTTTTCCACCAGCTCGTTGTGCAGCTGGTCTGCCCGTTCCTTTTCGCTGTCGGGTATGGGCAGCTTCTCCGGCTTACCGCCATCGGCAGGGAACTTGTACATCGTCATTTTCAGCAAATCGATCACGCAATTAAAACCAATACCCTGATTAACAGGGTATTGCATAATGGTAACGGCGGTCCCCAATATACGGCGGGCATCCTCCACAACTTTGTTGAAGTTGGCCTCCTCGTTGTCTAAGTGATTCACTGCCAGTATCGTAGGCTTCCGGTACTTATCCACATAATCCCAGATCAGCTCAGTGCCTACTTCCACCCCATACTGGGCGTGTAAAAGCAGCAGGGCGGTATCGCATACGCGGATGGAAGAGATCACCTCGCCGATAAAGTCTTCCAGGCCCGGGGTGTCTATGATATTGATCTTATAATCTCTCCATTCGGTGTGCAGGCTGGTAGCATATACGGAGCTTCCCCTTTCATACTCTATTTCGTGATAGTCGGATACTGTGTTGGCTTCTTCTACCGAGCCGCGCTTATTGATAATGCCGGCTTCAAATAACATGGTTTCGCTGAGGGTAGTTTTTCCGCTTTTGGCGGCGCCTAGCAGTACGATGTTTTTAATGTGTTTTTCATCATACGTTTTCATCCGTTATTGTTTTAAGCGTGAAGATCGGATGGAACCTCAGGGGCTCATCCGGGAAGTGCTGCATGGCCAGACGGAGCCTCGGGGTTTCATAAGTGGAACTAGTTACTATTAAGTTAACATATTTTACGTAAACTTGGCAGCAATTATAAAAAGATGTTGCAACATCGAATGAGGGTTTTCCCGTATCTTTGCGTTTCACACTAAACGCTGAACGCAGAAAGCAAAAACAGACGCTTTTCTGCATTCAGCGTTTAGCATTAAGCATTCTTTACCACCATGAAATTATTCCTCTATTATCTTAAAGCTTATAAGTGGCTTATAATGCTGGCTTTACTGCTGGCTTCGATCAACCAGGTATTCTCCCTGCTGGATCCATATATCTTCGGTCTGATCATTGACCGCTTTGCTTCCCATCCGCAGGTGGAAACCATTGATGGCAGCAAAATTGCCCGCTCCATGCCCAAATACCTCAACGGGGTATTGATGCTGATACTGGCGTCTATCGGCGTGGCGATGGTATCGCGTATTGCGAAGGCTTTCCAGGACTACTTTGTGAATGTGATCATCCAGAAGTTCGGGGCCCGGGTGTATACTGATGGCTTGCGGCATTCACTGCGCCTGCCTTACCAGCAGTTTGAAGATCAGCGCAGCGGTGAAACACTGGCCGTACTGCAAAAAGTCCGCACCGACTCAGAAAAATTCATCACCTCTTTTATCAACGTGCTGTTCACCTCACTGGTAGGCGTTGTGTTTGTGATGATCTATGCTTTTAAAGTGCACTGGTCACTGGTGTTTGTATATTTTGGCGGCTGTATCCTGCTGGGCGTACTGATGAACGTACTGAGCAGGAAGATTAAAACCGTACAGAAGACCATCGTGAAAGAAACCACCATGCTCGCAGGATCTACTACGGAATCACTGCGTAACATAGAGCTGGTAAAAAGCCTTGGGCTCACCAACCAGGAGATACGGCGGCTGAACTCTACCACCATCAAAATACTGATGCTGGAACTGAAGAAAGTACGCACTATCCGCAGTATCAGTTTTGTACAGGGCACCTTTGTGAACCTGCTGCGTTCCAGCATCCTGTTCCTGCTGCTGTACCTGCTGTATCCCGGTACCGTGTCAATAGGCCAGCTGTTTACCCTGCAGCTGTACTCCTTCTTTATTTTCGGACCGCTGCAAGAACTGGGTAACATCATCCTGGCCTACCGCGAAGCGCAGGTTTCCCTGCTCAACTTCCAGAACATACTGAACACACCGGTGGAAGTGATGCCGGATAAACCCGTACCTGTTAACAAAATAGATGAGCTCACCTTTGATCATGTGGGTTTTAAACACCTGACAGCCGCCAATAAAGCGCTGGACGATATCAATTTCTCGGTGAACCTTGGCGAAACCATCGCTTTTGTAGGGCCTTCCGGATCCGGTAAGACCACCCTGGTGAAATTACTGGTGGGACTTTACAAACCGGATGAAGGAACTATCCTGTATAACGGCGTGGACAGTACGAAAATTGATATTGAAGAGCTGCGCGCCCAGATAGGTTTTGTAACGCAGGATACCCAGCTGTTCTCCGGCAGTATCAAAGAGAACCTGTTATTTGTAAACCCGCGCGCTACAGATGAAGAGATCATGGAAGTACTGCAGAAGGCTTCCTGCCAGAGTCTCCTGCTCCGGGCCGACAAAGGCATTGATACCGTGATCGGTGAAGGCGGTATCAAGATCTCCGGCGGTGAAAAACAACGGCTCTCCATTGCACGCGCGCTGCTGCGCCATCCCCGCCTGCTGGTATTTGATGAGGCTACTTCTGCGCTGGACTCCATCACAGAAGAAGAGATCAGCCAGACAGTAAGACAGGTGACCGCCACCCGCGAGCATATTACCGTGATGATCGCTCACCGTTTGTCTACCATTATGCATGCAGATCGTATATACGTGCTGGAGAAGGGACGCATCATTGAAACCGGTACCCATAGCAGCCTGCTGGCGGAGAAAGGATTGTACTATGCGATGTGGAGACAGCAGATTGGAGAAAAGCGTGAAATGTCTGGGGTGAAAGTTTAAATGTTTGAGAGTTTGAGGGTGGTCCCAAAGGGGTAAGCCTGAGGGCGTTAAACCTGCAAACTATCAACTTTTGAAAATCAAGTTTATTGTACCTTCGCCATATGGAAAGAAAGCGTCCGAATTATTTTCTTAGCATGCTGAAAATGAAATGCCCTCATTGCAGAAGGGGTGACATGTACAGGAATAAGAATCCTTTTCACTGGCGGTTCTCAAGGATATTCAACATGCATGAGCAGTGCCCGGTATGTGGACAGCAATTTGAGCTGGAAACCGGGTTCTGGTTTGGAACAGGCTATGTGAGTTATGCATTGGGTGTAGCTTTTTCTGTGTTTAACCTTATCTGGTTCTGGTTGTTTTTCGGCCTGTCATGGAGAGATAACAGCGTCTTCATCTGGCTGGGCGTGAATGGTGTGATACTGCTGGTGTTCCAGCCATGGCTGATGCGTATCAGCCGGGTGATCTACCTCTACTTTTTTGTGTACTACGATGAAAGTACGGAGCAGTTGCCCGATCCGGTGAACGGACATGCAACCAAAACAATTCAATAAATAAATAAAAAAAGAAAAGCGCCCGGGTTATGATAGCCCGGGCGCTTCTCTTTTATAGCTGCTTAGTAAATATGCCTGCCTTGTAAGAGGCGCTTTTCCAGTTCTTCTTTTTTGATCGCAAACTGCTCTCCTACCTGCTTACCGTTGCGGTAAGTGACCACTGTTATCTGGGCGGCTCCCTTGGGAAAAGTTAAGGGCTGTCCGTTGTAACGGGGATAGAAAGGATCCGGATCAGAGTTATCGAAGGTGTAGTAAATGTCGAGCCCTTTGATCTCGGTAGTCAGGCTGACTTTAAGCTCACCCTTTTTATCTCTTGCAGGGGTAGCAATCGCGTTGTAAGCGCTGCGGGCGTATTTGACACCGGCGGCATCCAGGCGTGGGAACTGTGCTTCCAGCCTGTTGATGAAATCATCCCAGTTACGCTTGGATTTAGGGCTCCAGTACACTTCTGCGAGGGCCAGTGAACGGGGCCAGGTCATGTATTGTACATGGCGGAAGGTGTTCACGGATTCTGTCCACAGGTTGCCTTGTCCGCCGAGGATATATTTTTCATCCACGTTATCCGGTACGGGGTCATAGTTATAGGAATCGCTGAGGCGGCACATACCATAGGTGGGTGGTTCTGCAGCGGCCTCTCCCTGGTAAAGGTCCAGGTAAACGAAGTCCCAGGGCGTCATTACCACATGATGGTTCATCCGTGCAGCCGTAATGCCGCCCTGCATGCCGCGCCAGCTCATTACCGTAGCTTCGGGCGCCAGTCCGCCTTCCAGTATTTCATCCCAGCCTATCAGCTTTTTGTTCTTGGACAATAACATTTTCTCCATCCGTTTTACGAACCAGCTTTGCAGTTCGTGCACATCTTTGAGATGTTCGGTCTGCATGCGGCGTTTGCATTTGGGGCATTTCTCCCAGAAGCCTTTGTAGGCTTCATCGCCGCCAATGTGAATGTATTTATTGGGAAAGAGGGCTGCCACTTCGGTGAATACTTTATCCAGTACGGTAAAGATGGAATCGTTGCCAATGCAAAGCACATTATCGTTCTTTTTACGGAGGCTGTCGCCAGGACCTACCATGTATTGCAATTGTGTGCAGGACAGGTTAGGGTATGCTACGATCATGGATAAGCTATGGCCCGGCACATCAATCTCGGGCAGGATGGTTACATAACGTTCCTGTGCATATTGGATCACCTCCTTAATATCTTCCTGGGTGTAGAAACCGCCATAGGGAACAGCTTCGCCGGGTTGCGGCGGTGCAAAGGTGCCCCAGCGCCCTACCCTTTCCACACGCCAGGCGCCTTTCTGCGTGAGCTCGGGCAGGCTTTTTATTTCGATACGCCAGCCGTTGTCGTCTGTAAGGTGCCAGTGAAAGGTGTTGTATTTATAATTAACCATTTCGTCTATATAGCGCTTTACTTCTTCTTTGGTGAAGAAATGACGGCTGACATCCAGCATGAGGCCGCGCCAACCAAAGCGGGGGTAGTCCGTGATCTCCGCACAGGGAATGTTAAACCGGGTGGCGGTAGATTTTACGGTGTCCCGTAAGGGAACCATCTGCAGCAGGGTTTGCATGCCGTAGAAGATACCCGCGGGCGTGTTGGCCTGGAGGTGGATGCCGGAAGTTGTGACGCTCAGGGTATAGCCTTCCTCGCCTATTGATTTGTTGTGAGTGGTTAAGAGTTCGAGGGTAATGTTATTGGGTGCGCCAAGGTCTCCGGCTTTTATATCGATGCCTGTCATGGCGTTGAGCTGGTTGGTAAACCACTGGGCCGTGCCTTTCAGTTGTTTGTCTTCACCGCGTATGACAAGATTTACTTGCTTGTTCAGATTAAAATTGCCCTGCAGTTCTTTGAGCATGACGGGTTCCGGAATGAGTTTGATCCTGCTTGAATCTGTGGCGAATGAGCAGAGCTGCGCGAGGAGGGCGCAGGTGAAGAGCATTATTTTTTGCATGAAATAAGATTTGCGATAGGGGTAAATATAGGGGGATGGGGATAGGAATGCAAGTTTTATTGATGTATGGGGGATGGAAGACCTGTTTGACGTTTAAAGAAGATTGCTTCGTCGCGCTCCGCACATTCCCGCGCGGCTTCTCGCAATGACGGCGGAGGGTCTTCAACGCCGTCATTGCGGAGGACCAACCCGCAGGGCGGGCCTCGCGTTCGTTATTGCGAGACCCTTCGGGCCTGCGGGGAGCCCGGCCGAAGCAATCTTTTCTTTCTATTTAAAATCTATCGGCACCGCTACTTTCACGCTAAAAGTGCGGCCCATGTTAAACACCCCTGAACGGCCGGTGAGCTCATTAACAGGAGCATACTTAAGGCGGCTCAGGTGGCTCTGGTAGGCCACATCGCCTATATTGTTCACTGCAAAATGTAATGAGAACAAAGTTTTATTGTTCTTGTTTACCACGTCTGTACCCAGATTTGCATTCAATAAGGTATAACTATCAGTAGGTGTTTCTGTCTCATATGCACTGAACACGTTGTTCTGTTTGAAGTTCATGTCCATCTGCAGGCCGATATAGGCGTTGCGCAGGCAGCCGCTTACCTTCTTAAAATTGCCTCTTAATTCGCTCAGCCAGCGGGCTGCGGGAATGTTGGGCAGGTATTTGGTAGAGTCTGTAGCATTGCCGGCGGTAGCGCGCACATAAGAGAAGGTATTCTCAAAGTGCAGCCAGTCAATCGGGTGCGGGTGTATATCCAGCAACAGTTCACCGCCATACAGGTTAGCATTGGTTTGCTGGTACCTGAAAGCGGAGTAACCATCATCATTATCTTCCGTGGGAATAGAATCTGTACCTGCGGCGCTCAGCAGCTTGCGGGAGAAGATAAAGTCACTGATGTGATTATAGAATACATTGGCGCCGAGCGACACGTGCTGTGTATTAAACTCCACTCCGCCATCCACCTGCGTACTTACTTCCGGTTTCAGGTTGTTGTTGCCGTATTCATATTTGATGGTGCCTTCGTGCACCCCATTCGCTGCCAGTTCGGCGATGTTGGGAGCGCGGAAACCACGGGCAGCATTCAGTTTCAGTATCACCCTGTCGCTTGCTTCATAGCTGATGCCCACGCTGCCGGATACATTGGAGAAGTTGCGGTCAAAGGCGGCGAACTTGGTAGTACCCTCGTCTTTAGGCTGCTGAATGGGAGCGCCTTCTTCGTCCAGGTATAAAGCTTTTCCTTTCATTGAGCGGGTATCGAAACGGAAGCCACCGCTCAGGGTCAGTTTATTAAAGGTTTTGCGGGTGATGGCAAAAGCCCCGAAATCAAAGAGGTCGTAATTGGGAATGAGAAACTCATCGCCGGAGATGCGGTTGGTTTGCTGCATACCGTTTACGCCGACGGTAGTTTGCCATCCTGCCATCTCGGGGAGGAAGTATTTCAGGCTGTAGTTAAAGGTTTTCAGCTGCAGGCGGAGGCCTGGTTCATCGGGCAGGAGCACATCTTCATACTCACGGCGCTGGTTATACTGATAGCCCAGGGTAATGCCCAGTCGGCCGCCGTTGTGCAGGTAAAGATTATTATCCCACACAATCTTCTGGTGGTTGATCTTTTGCTGCGGCATGTTGATGGTGTACGACTTAAAATTATCCGCCACCTTTTCCACTTCCCCGCCGTCCACATTCGCTACCTGTATAAAGCGTCCGAGGCTGTCGCGCTCCCCTTCTACCAGGCCCAGGTTCTGGTTAAAGGAGGTAAAGCTCAGGCGGGAGTATCCCCAGTGTTTATTCAGCCCGATGCTGGCGCCGTAGTTGGTGTTCTTAAAGCGGGAGTTGAATACGTAACCATCGTATTTATTCTTGTAATCGTGCGCCCATTTCTGGGTGCCGTATACACTCCAGCTAAAGCCGTTCTGGTTGCCGCCCAGGTCTGCATGGTAGGAAACCTGGCCGTTGTTGTTAAGATAGTTGGCGGCAAAATTGCCTTTCACGCTTCCTTCGGGCAGGATGGAAGGCGGTACAATGTTCACCACCCCTGCCAGTGCATCAGAGCCGTATACCAGGGAGGCAGGGCCTTTCAGCACTTCTATCTTTCCTACGTTGTAGTCATCTATTTCAATACCGTGTTCATCGCCCCATTGCTGGCCTTCCTGGCGTACCCCATCTCCTATTACCACAACGCGGTTATAACCCAGGCCGCGGATAAAGGGTTTGGAGATCGCCGGTCCGGTGGAGAGCTGGTTCACGCCCGGTATTTTAGCAATGGCATCGATGATGTTGGTAGAGATATGCTGATCAAGATAATCCCTGCGGATGACGCTGATGGGTGCAGGGTTCTGTTTTACGTTGGTGGCCAGGTTCACGCCTGTTACCACTACCTCGTTCTTTTCGATCAGTGTTTCAGACAGTTCAAAATCCTGGCTGGTAGCGCCTTTAATATTGATGGAGGCCGTATAGGCGGCATAACCTATATAGTGGATCTCCACTACAAATCTTCCGGCTGGCAGGTTTTTGATGGTATAGTTGCCTTGTGCATCGGCGGAAGCGCCTACATGCAGATCGGGCAAATATATAGTAGCGCCAGGCAGCGGGCCATGGCTGTTCTTATCGGTGATCTTCCCTTTTAAAGTATTGTCATAACCTTCATCGGCAGGAAGGGCAAAAGATGAAAGGCCAGGTAACAATAAGCATAGTGCTCCGGCAATAAGTATACGCAGCGTTTGCATAAATTTTTTAAGAATAGAGTAACGAATAAACAGATGCTAATGACGGGTAGTTGGTCATTAGTTGTTAGTTGCTAATAATTGAGAGTGGGTATCAGATAAAAAGAGACGGGGGCGCACGGAGGGAAGCGTCTGCATGGCTGATCTTTACGACCTCAGGGATATAGGGCTGTGCATATATCCAGCGTACGGACCGGGCCACCGGGGCGTGATAAACATTTGCCTGCTCATAGGGCTCTATCGCTATTTGCAGGAATTCGCAGTGCTGGTGTTTAACGGAAAAAGCGAGACCGTCAGATGAAGTGCAGGAATGCGGGTCTACCGTATCCTGGTGCGGAGCAAAAAGGTGCAGGAACTCCCGGGGGGTGGTATGCAGTGCAAACACTCCCAGCAGTATGATAGCCAATACCTTATGTATCCAGTGCTTTTTCACCTAACGGTTTAGTGAACACAAAGATAGGAAAAAACGCCGATTTGCAACTTTGTATCATTTAAGGACGCTGAAGGGATAAAAGCAAAACGCTGAACGCAGCCTGCATTTTTGCATTAAGCGTTCAGCGTAGCGTATTCAGTATGTCGCGTTTACCTTACTTTCAGCATGGTGCGCACCTGTTGTACGGTACCGTTCTGGAAACGGGCGTAGTACACGCCAGTGGGCAGCCGTTCGCCATCGAAAGTGATGGTGTATTCGCCGGCTGTATGTATTTTGTTCACAGGCACCAGGATCAGGCGGCCGGTGGTATCGAATATCTGGATCATGGTATGACCGCCCCTGGTTTTGTACTTCAGGTAGGTTTTGTCCACGAAAGGATTCGGATAGTTGGTAATATAGTTTTTCCCCGCGTTCTGGTTGATGTCGTCCGTTCCGGTGATCACGCCGCAGGCGAGGCCGGATACAATGGGCAGCCGCTGATAATCTTCGAAGAGGATCTGTTTAAGATCCGCTTCTTTTACGCAGAACCACTGTTCGAGGATGGAGGCGTATACAGAACGGAAATCGTACTGCATCGGGATATTATCGGCTACGCTGGAAGCATCCGGAATGTTGGGAGAGTTACCCAGTACGCCCTGCAGCACATAATCGCCGAAAACGATCATGGGAGCGGCGGCGCCGTGGTCAGTACCCATACTGCTGTTGGATTTGATACGGCGGCCAAATTCGGAGAAGGTCATACCTACAACGCGGCGGGAGGCTTTCAGCTCGGTGAGATCGTCCATGAAGGCTTTGATGGCGCTGCTCACATCACCCAGCAGTTCAGCGTGGTACCCTTTGGAGGTATCCCCGGCCTGAGCCTGGCTTGCGTGCGTATCAAAGAAGCCGTAGCTCACCATGTACATGCGGGTTTTCAGTCCGCCCGCTATCAGCCTTGCCACGATCTTGAGCTGGGCGGCCAGCCTGTTATCAGGATAGGCGCCCTGGCGTGTTACTTTGCTGGCAGCCAGTTTGATGCTGTCTGCATATTTATCTGACTGTTTGGCGATGAGGCGAATGTATTTGAGCTCATCACCCCAGTGTGTGTTGGGCACGGGATCCTGTTGGGGGTTATCCAGCAGGTCATAGAAGTCTGTAGCGCTGGTGATGGCTACCGCCATATTTGCATTGGGCCCCTGGAAGGTAGGCGAAATGATGGAGCCTATCTGGATGGCCAGCGGATCGGGCGCTTCTGCGTTGGGGAAGCCTTCGGGGAAGTTGGGATACTCATAGTTGAGGTACCTTCCTCCCCAGCCGGTGTTCAGCACCTGGTTGGAGTTGGAGCCGGTGAGCCAGATATCCATGGCGCGGAAGTGGGAATAATCTGGCGAGGGGTATCCAACGCTTTGTATGATACAAGCCTTCCCGTCGTCATACAGTTGCTGTATACCTGTCATAGCCGGGTGAAGGCCGGTTTTAATATTATTGGCAAGGGGCAGTACCTGGCCCTGCTGAATAGCGATGTTGGTACGAGCCGCCCGGTATTTATCGTAAATATCCAGGGGGATCACCATGTTCAGACCGTCGTTACCACCGGTGAGCTGGATCATAACCAATACGTGGTCGGTATCCGTAGCGGCGCCTTGCAGCGCTGCCAGCATGGGGGATGCGGCAAATGCTTTTACAGAGAACCCATCAATGATGGATGGCAGTACGGCTGCCGATGCTGTATGTTTGAGAAAATCTCTTCTACGCATATTAGGAGGTCTTTCAGTAAGGTCAGGATAATTGGTATTCGGATAGGTTCATAATGTATCTGTACAGGGAGCGGAGCCTTGTTTCCACTACAGCCCTGGCGTTGGCATCTCCCGGGTTGGATTTGTAGGTAGTCCAGGCATCAGTCCAGTAGTAATCACTATCCGGGTTCTGGCCGCTCAACAGGATATTGTTCTTCAACCAGCTGCGCAGGTTAGCGGAAACGTCTATACGATATAATAAGTCTAATGAATCGTTCACCAGTGTAACCGGGTTAGCCGGATCTGACAGCTGATCGGCGAAGGCCAGTACGTCGATAGTAAGGCCCATGGCCCCGCCCTGACCGCTTACCAGGGCATCTGAAAAACGGTTGCGTTTAGGGAAGGTGTCTGTGTTGATCCAGAGCTCGTGACCCTGTGGCTGCTGGTAGTAGGCATCCCATCCGGCCACCAGCGGCGGATCGCCAATGTCCTGCAGCATAGAGGCTGCGTATTGCCGTACAAAATCCCATTTATCGTATGCCATGCTGTAATCTGAAGCAGGCGGGAACTCTACGCTGTATTCGCGGCAAAGGCCTACACAGAATTCGATAGGGCTTTTAATGAGGCAGGACATGTTCAGCGGATCGTAGAAATGCTCGCTTCTGAACAGGGCGCTGAGCACGGGCAGAATATCAAAATTAGCTGCACGGAATATTTCTGCCAGCGGCGTGATCACGTTTTCTTCAACCGCATCATCTATCTTATAGTAAATGAAATAGCGGTATAATTTACGTACAATGAATTTGGATACTTCGGGTTGTTTGAAGATGATATTATCTATCAGGTCATTCAGTTCCAGCATACCGCCGTTAGGGCCTGTTTGTCCGGATACCCTTTTCTTGCCATAGAAATCAGAGAATTCCTTGTTGCTGAAATCGTGCTGTGTAGCATCAAAATAGCTGGTAAGGGTATTAGGATCAACACGCCACCCGGTAAGCACACGGGCGGTAGCGCGCACATCTTCTTCTGTATAATGAGAATCAGGGCCTTTACCTACGGTAAACAGCTCGTGCAGTTCCCTGGCGTAGTTCTCATCTGCGGCTTCCTTGCTGTTAAGGTAACCGTTGAGGTAGATGAGCATAGCGGGATCGAGGGTAATGGCTTTGGTGAGCGCATTAAAATTGCCCAGCGCGTGTTGGCGGAGGGTGGTGTTGTATTTATACACATAACGGAGGTCTGTTACCGTTTGTGTTTCTGTTACAAAGTGGTTATGCCAGAAGAGCACCATTTTTTCGTGTATGCTTCTGGTTTGGTTGAGCATTACGCCGAGCCACCATGCTTTGTAGGAGCTGCGGCGTGCGCGATCCAGGTCGTCATTATCTGTGTAGGGCGTAGAATTTACCCAGGTGGCGCCGGGGGCGATACCGGTGGCATCGTCGCCGTAGTTATTTACCGGTGGCTGGGGGTAGTTGGCTGCTGCGAGGGGGGTGAGCAGGGCGTCTACCGCCTGATCCAGGGTAAGCCCTTTTATCCAGGCCAGATCTGCGGGAGAGGCGCCGAATAATGCACGTTTCAGCAGGTGTACCTGTTGAGCGGTTCCCCATGGGCCTGTGTATGCATCGATACCTGACAGTGTACGGCCATAGGAAGCTTTCACCGTTTTGCGGCGTGCAGGGGATAAGGTGAGGAATTGTCTGCGATCCATATTGTATAGGATATGGTTATAGGCGGATTGGTTAAAATCGAAAAGATAACGGAGCCAAATTAGTAAATTTTTTAATTTATAGAGGGAAAATTATTTGTTCCAGGTGGTTTATTGCGTATAGGCGGGGGTTTGGATTCATATAAGCATATTACCGGGAGCAGGATGGCAAATATAATATTGGGAATATCAACAAATTATATAAACAATTCTTTTATTAAACCTCGGGGAGTAGTTTATTTTTGATTGTAATTTTTATTACAAATAAAAAGGAACCGGCACGGCGGCATTAAGAAAGGTTCTGCGAAACAAAGTGGTAAAGGAATTACTTCAGTGCAGGTAAAACCGGGGCTAAACCGGAAATGAAGCCGCAAAGCACTGAAAGAGGCTTATATAAATTATTGGCTGTTCCACCCCGCATAAAATCGGCTGAGATGATTAATGCAGTGGATGCTTTAATTACTTTGTTTTAGTGTTAATGGTTTTGATGATGAATTTTGTTGCAGAATATTAAGTACATCCTGATACTCGTAGCGATAGCAGGAGGCTATTCTTTTTGCAGGCAGCACACCGGAAGCCCTTAGCCGGTACAACATTCTCTGGGAGATATTCAGTATCTGGATGACCTGTGAAGACTTTAACAGATATACGCCCTTAGGGTTATTGTCTGCCAGCAAACGGGTTACTTTCTTTAGTACAGCCTGTTTAATAAGTTCCTGTTCTGGAGTTAAGAATATCATAACTTATAATAATGGTTAAAAAAATTGTGGACAGGCTGCATAATAGAATAGTCTGGGAGGGAATTTTTTGGGAAAAGGCGAAGGTTATGTGGGAGAATTTAGTACAATTGGTTGGATTTATTCTTATTGGAAATAAGGGAAGATGCAGGGTTGAGGGGTTTTGCTTTGTTGTGATCTCCCGGGTAAAAAAAATTTTCCATTTATTTCAAAAAAAATTATTTCTTTGTTCCCATATGTTTGAATGCGATAAAACCATTCTCCCGTACCTAATCAAGTAAGTGATGAATAGAAAGTTTTAAAGACGAATAATTGAGTTGGCCCAAGACAGTGACCGGTTTTCGAATTACATGATGGAAATCCCAGGAATGCAGGCGAAAAAACTGCAGATGTATGTTTCATGCTTCGCATGGTATACCATTCTATGTTAACTGTCTCCGACAATAAATATTGATAAGATTAAGTATACATATGGCATAGATACCTGGCCTACATTGGTATTGCAATTAAGTACCTATCGATGTGCAGGCAGGATAAACATTATTTCTCCCCGTATGGTTTATGCAATTGACGACGCAGCCGACGGGCCTGGCAAACTTTAGACACAGATACAATATTAAAACCCTATATATGAACAAGATGTCTTTGCAGTTCAAATTTACTTTTATCCTCTTGCTTGTCGTAACACGCCTCTCAATGGCACAAGGTGTCCGGACATATCACACCAATCTCACTATTTCAGGTCAAACGGAAGATAGCCAGGGACCTAACTATCTATTGCTACATAAAATATATACTAACACGCCAATAGCAGATAATCACGTTTTCGGGAAGATAACAGCTATCAGAGGTGGTACAGGTGCGTCCAATCGTAAGTGGACAGTTGAAGTAAATACTTCAAGTGCATATACTTCGAACCGGGGTAGTATCATTTCGTACAACGAGCCAGCATCACTGGTTACACTTACTTATAACGGCGAAAGTTATCTGGCAGTTTCCATTGCAAACAGTTCAACGCTGTTTAACTTCTCCTTTACGGGGTATGCCCAAAGTGCAACATTTCTTCTGGCGAAGGATGATGTGGTAAGTAATGTACAGAATTTCTCTACAACAGATATTATCAGCATACAGGGGGGTGTAGGCATAGGCACAACATCTACAGGGATCCATAAGCTGGCTGTGGAAGGTTCTATTGGAGCGCGTAAGATAAAGGTAAATCCAACGGGATGGGCTGATTTTGTGTTTGACCCTGAATACGAATTATCTGCTCTGGAGGACGTTGAGGAATATATAAAAGCCAATAAACATCTGCCAGATGTGCCATCAGCAGAGGAGGTAGATAAAGATGGATTAGACCTGGGAGAAATGAATAAGAAGTTATTGCAGAAGGTAGAGGAGTTGACATTGTATATGATTGAACTGAAAAAAGAAATTAATGAATTAAAGAAGCATAGTACTTTTTCCAAGCAACCTGATTGTAAACACACTGGCAATTAATGTACAAAATGCCCTATACAGCCCCTGATATGTTTGCAAAATTTTCAATAACAGACCCGATGACCCGAATAGTAAAATCTCCGGTTACAGCAGCAATAGATCGTTTTACTAACAAAGCCAAATTACATCGTTGGCTATTGGTCTATAGCTTTACACTCTCACATTTAGTATCATTCGCTCAATCTGAAAACATCAACCAAATCACGCTTAAAAATTTCACACCACCCTCTCCGGAAGTAGCCGCTTTAGGTCGATACGGGGAAATACCGGTAAGCCTATCCACCGGTATCCCTGAAATAAACATTCCGATATATGAAATAAAATCCAGAAAACTTTCACTTCCCATCTCGTTATCTTACCATGCATCAGGTATTAAGGTAGAAGATATTGCAACTCCAGCCGGATTAGGATGGGTAATTAATTGTGGAGGGAGTATTTCAAGAACGGTTGCCGGTATAGCGGATGAACGGGATAGAGGACTGCTAAAGATCACTAACCCAAATGATGTATATAAAAGTAAATCTTTACTTCAAGGGAAAGTATACGACGGAGATGATCTATTTTATTTGACAAGTCTGGCAACCGGTGCTTTTGATTCTCAATCCGATAATTATAACATTAACATTCCGGGTCTTGCTGGCAAGTTTGTATATGACATCAACAAGCAGATGCATATAACACCTGTTGACAGGCAACTGAAAATAAACAGAAACGCAGACAATACATTTACAGTAATTGATGATGCGGGAGTTCGATACTTTTTTAATGAAACAGAAATAACGGAAAACCTGCAAGCGTCGAATGACATTACCAGCTGGCATTTAACCATGATGATATCAGCCGACCTAACAGACACAATTACGTTTAAATATAAAGCAGCTGAGACTTATGAAGACTTCTTCGATAGTTATTCCTTCTATATAAATGTGCTCGGAATGTCAGGAGCTCAACTTTGTGAACTGGAGATCCCAAATTTCAACTGGTCTACTCAAATGACAGTATACAAGTATCATAGAAAATTAATAGATACCATTAAGTTCGCTAATGGATATGTAAAGTTTGAATACGCTAACGATCGTCAAGATCCCATCAAAGAACGCCTTTCAGGGATAAAGGTATACAATGAGGCTGGATTGATTAAAGCAATGCAATTGGTACATTCCTATTTTACTACCGGGAAATCGCTTCCGGCAGGTAAGGAGAAGTATGACAAAAGGCTCAGGCTGGATAAAGTCAATTTTAACGACAAAACTTCCGCTGTGGTAAGTTCGTATACTTTTGAATATGAAACGGCCCTACCTCCATACAGAACCTATAACGGAGGGAGTGAGAGAAAATCTACCGCGATGGATTTCTGGGGCTATTGCAATGGTCTTGAAGGGGCAACGCTACTTCCAAAAAATTACTCAAAATATATTGACGGGTTTTTGCTAAGCTTCTACCCCGTAGCCAACACCAGCGTGAGAGAAGCATATGAGTTATGGGCTGTTGACAGATATACTTCACCCTCTTCTGCACAGGCTTGTATGCTTAAGAAGATTATCTATCCTACCGGAGCATATTCCATATTTCAATATGAAAGCAACAGAACAACCTATACCACCGATCGATCTTTGCTACAAGGCGGATTGAGAATAGCCCGCATTATTAACATTGACACTATCGCAAATAAAACACTCGTAAAATCCTATAAATATGATGAGGGAATAGCAATTTCAAGACTCTACCCTGATGACTTCACATACACGGTTCCTTGCAAATGGAGACATCCGACCTTTTCGAGTTTTTGCACCGGTGGCTCCTTTTATATCTTTGCCAACCCGATAACCCCATTTAATTACTTCGGTGGGTCATCCGTGTTTTACACAAAAGTTACGGAATATGACGGCTTTCCTGGTGACAACAACGGAAAAACTGAATACCGGTATGAATACGAACAGGATAGTGTGTTTGGATATGATTTAATCAAATATTGGAATTTCAGTACTGACAAGTCCTGGGCCAGGGGCCAGCTGCTAAATAAAAAAATATACAAAAGAGATAATGCCGACTACATATTGCAGAAAGAAATAAAGCACAGCTATACTTCCCTGGGAAGAAAATCTGTAAGGATCGGACAAATATGTGAACAAACAATAAACGTATATGGTATACCACTGGCAACTTATCTGACAGATCAATGGGTGCTGGATAAGGTCATGTTAAATTACTTTGACTATGCAGACATTTCATTGTCTTTTGGAAGTAAGATGCTCACAAAAACTGAAGAGATTGATTATCAGAATGACACGATAATACGCAAACAGGAAATTTTCTACGATGGTCCCAACCACCTGTATCCTACAAAAATTGTCAACACTGCAAGCAAGACAGGTGAAACAACTACCGAAATAAGAAAATACCCACAGAACAAATCCAGCATACTAAACCTTACCACCACGGCCTCGGCAGCTATTGATGGTATGGTTAATAGCAATATTCTATCCGTGCCAATAGAAGTTGATCTTCTGCGTAACACTGATCTTACATACAGGAAAAGAACCGACTTCAGAAATTGGAATAATTCGAATAGGTTCTACGAGGATATTATATATCAACAGGTAGGTGGCGGCGCTCTTGAACCAAGGATAAAGTACATATCTTATGACGATAAAGGGAACCCCACCTCTCTACAATATGTAAACGGCCGTCCTGTATCATATATATGGGATTATAATGCATCCTTGGTTGCGGCATCTGTTACAAACGCGGCAAGTAATGAAATAGCCTATACAAGTTTTGAGACGGTTCAGGGGGGGAATTGGGTTATTAATCCAGCTGCAATTACAATAGGAGGATACACTGGTGCTAAAGCATATAACCTTGCGGTAGGCAATATTACAAAGGCAAGTTTAAATATCAACAAAGAATATATTGTTTCATACTGGACAAAGAGCGGTACAGCACAAGTCAATGGAATAGCAGGCCAGGCCGTCAGCACAAGAAATGGATGGACATTGTATGAACACTACATCGCGAATCCTAATACAATAACAGTTTCTGGAAATGCTCTCCTCGATGAGCTCCGTCTGTTCCCAAAAGATGCTCAAATGAACAGCTATACACATCTTCCTCTAATTGGAACTTTGTCTATGGCCACCGCTAATAATTTACCGATCTTCTACGAGTATGACAATTATGGCAGGCTTAACCGGCTGCTAGACGCAGACAGAAAAATAATTAAGCAACTAGAATACAAGTATAATGCCGTTAACAATAATTCAACAACTGCTAATTGGGCCGCAACAGGTAACAACAGATGTGTAACAGGACTTGAGGGAAGGGCTACGGGCATAAGCGAACGCGAAGTGAGAGACATTAACACGACGAGTCCCACATATAATCAAACAGTCTGGTCGCCAACTGCTAATATTTGTCCGATCTATCCTGCTTGGATAGAAACCGGGCAGCAGAGATGTCAAAAAGATTCCAGAGGAAGAAATAACGGGTATGTAGAAAAGGAATATATAGATAAAAATCAGTACAGCTATACTTACAACGAAAAATCCTGGATGGTGGCCACTTTCTCCATGAGCGACTGCCCTCCGCCCTGTGATCAGGAGGGACAAAAGAAAATTAATGGGGTATGCGAAATGGGCAACAGGATTTACACATTGAGAACCGAAACGGTACTGGTTGACGGACAAAAAATATGCTACGGCGTATATCACTATGAGTGGTCTGATGGAAGCGTCAGTGACACCTATGAAGAACGGTTAAACGGTGAATGCCCGGCAGAATCGTAGTACGAACCAAAATTAGATCTTCACCTGAATATTGACCCAATATGAACGTAAGTATGCAATATATAATGAAAATATATTTTCTTTCCCTGCTAAGTATATTTACACTGGATGCCTATTCACAAAACAGACCGGAATCAAACAGTGTTCGCCCAACAGCGAATGCGGTTACACCACCTAATACCTATACCAGCGCCACGATCAACTACATACGCACCTGGGAACCCAGCATGCCTAGTGCAGATCCTGTGACTGTAGCTAATGATCCAGATGTAAATCACGTCAGGCAGACGACACAATACTTCGATGGGTTAGGACGACCACTGCAGACGGTTAGCAAGGGTATTACACCAGGCGGAAAAGACCTGATAACTCCCTTTACTTATGATTTCTATGGTCGGGAGCAGTTCAAATATCTCCCATACGCTGGAAATGTAAGCGATGGTAAGTTCAAGGCAGATCCTTTTAATGCGCAAAAAGCATTTTATCAAGATGCAAACTTAACGCCCGGTGTTTCAGGAGAGGCAATTTTTTACAGTCAGACTGAGTATGAAACATCTCCCTTAAACCGCGTATTGAAGTCGTACGCACCAGGTAATACCTGGGCAAAGAATGATCCGGCGGGTGTTGAAAGAGGAGGTAATAAATTTGTTGAGCAACAATACCTGGTTAATACAATTGCAGACAGTGTGCATATCTGGGATATGCCTGCTAACGGGACCATCATCCCAACTACCGGTGGCAGCCGCATCTACGGCCGCGGTCAACTGTATAAAAATATAACCAAAGACGAGCGGGGAAAGCTAACAATAGAATACAAAGATAAGGAAGACCGGGTAGTTCTGAAGAAAATACAATTAACTGATAGCCCTTCTGAAGGTCATGTAGGTTGGCTTTGCACCTACTATGTTTATGACGATCTGGGCAACCTTCGTTGCGTGATCCCTCCCAAAGCCGTAGAGCTGATCAGGCCCAGCTGGACTATAGACGCCACAATTGCCCGTGAGCTTTGCTTCTTTTACCGCTATGACAGCCGTAACCGGATGATCATGAAAAAGGTACCGGGAGCAGATTCAACGGAAATGGTTTATGATGTTAGGGACAGGCTCGTTTTTACCCGTGACGGAAACATGAGAAATGCTACCAACAAGAAATGGTTGGTTACCTTTTATGATGGACTGGACAGACCTACCATGACAGCATTGTATAGTTCCGCTGCTACGCGAGACGCCCTGCAACTCAGCATGAACCAGGCAACTTCCAATACGCAGGTCATCACAAATCCCATTCCCGAACAGGCAGACCTGGAATTCGCTTATCATGATGGCCGTGCAAAATACACCGCCCGGAAAAGCATTACGTTTAATGCTGGTTTTGATACTGGTGCCGGCGGCGCGATGGAGGCACTCATAGATGGTACTGCCAACCAGGATAACCTAAGCATTGTCGCTGTAAACCCGCTGCCCAATATTGCTGCAAGTGCGCTCACACCGCTGACCTATACTTTTTATGATGATTATAACTATGCGGGAAAACATAATGCTGTAACGGGTGATCTTACCACACCGGCTTTTTCCGGCAGTCCGTATGCAGAAATCATAAGCAGCACCAGCAATATGACACGGGGGCTGGTGACTGGCACCAAAGTAAGGGTATTAGGTACGGATCAGTGGCTGACAACCACGACTTATTATACTGACAAAGGCAGGGTATTGCAAGTAATAGCCGATAATGTCAGTGGAGGTAAGGATGTAGTAAGCAGTATATACGACTTCAGCGGGAAGCTGCTGCGAACACTGCAGCGACATACTAATGTGCGTAGTGGTACCACGCCTCAGACCATTCTGATGACGCAGATGCTGTATGATGCAGCAGGAAGGGTTACAGATGTGATCAAAAAACTGAATGACAGTACGCAGTTAACAATAGCTAAAAATACATACGATGAGCTGGGTCAGCTTAAAAGCAAACGACTACATGTGAAAGGCAGCACCCAGCTTGAAACGCTGAATTATGAGTATAATATCCGCGGCTGGTTAAAAAGCATTAATAAAGGCTTTGTAAAAACACCTACTGGTTATAACAGCTGGTTTGGACAGGAGTTAAGCTATGACTATGGCTTTACCACCAACCAGGTGAATGGCAATATCGCCGGCATTAAATGGAAAAGTGGTAGTGATGGGAAAGGCCGGGCCTATGGATATAACTATGACAACGCCAACCGGCTTACAACGGCGGATTTTACCCAGAATAACACAGCCAGCAGCAACACCTGGGATAAAACACAGGCAGATTTTTCTGTTGATCAGCTGGTATATGATCCCAATGGCAATATTCTGTCCATGCGGCAAAAAGGCATGAACGGGACCAGCATTCAAACAATAGACAGCTTAAAGTATGGTTATCAGCTAAACAGCAATAAACTGTCGTTTGTAACCGACAAGAAGAATAACACTGCCAGTCAGCTGGGGGACTTCAAAGAGATCAACAACAATGAGACAGGGGATTATGCCTATGATACCAGCGGCAACCTGATCAAAGATCTGAATAAAAATATTGCCGTCATCCGCTATAATCATCTGAATCTGCCGGATAGTATAGCTATTACAAGTAAAGGCACCATCCGGTATTTATATGACGCCACCGGAGTCAAACTACGGAAGATTGTTACAGATAATACTGTTACACCGGCTAAGATCACTACCACTGACTACATCGGCGGAATTGTTTACCGGAATGATACCATGGAATTGATAGGCCACGAGGAGGGACGTATACGGCCCGTATATGTAGCCGGTCAGCCTGTTAAGTATTACTATGACTACTTCCTGAAAGATCACCTGGGGAACGTGAGGACGGTGTTAACAGAGCAGACCGATCTGTCGGTGTATACGGCAACAATGGAGCCAGCAAACGCACCTGCGGAAGCCGCGTTGTTTAGCAATGTGGAAGAAACCAGGGCCGGGAAGCCGGCGGGTTATCCTGAAGATCAGGCAGCCGGAAGTAACCAGTATGTTGCAAAGCTGAATGCTAAAAGTGGCAAAAAAATAGGTCCTTCGCTGGTCCTCAAAGTAATGGCAGGAGATACGATTCAGATAGGTGCCAGGGCGTTCTATAAGTCAGCCGGTCCCAAAGATAGTAAGTCCGTAACTCCCGAGGATATGGTGGCAGGTTTGCTGCAGGCGTTTGGCGGCGAAGCAGCATCCAGTGGCTCACATACCAATCGGGTAGCAGATCGCGTATCACCTTTTGGCAACTTTAATTCTAATGATTACCAGCGCTTAAAGGAAAGGGATGCAGACCAGAATCAGCAGGATAAACCGAAGGCATATCTGAATTTTGTATTATTCGATGATCAGTTTAACTTAGTGGAGGAGAACAGTGGTGTAAGACAGGTAAAAGGAGAACCGGATGAGTTGCAGACATTGGCGGTGGATAAGATGGTGATGGAGAAGAGTGGTTTTCTCTATGTGTATACCAGCAATGAAACAGAACAGGATGTGCTCTTTGATAATGTTACGGTACTGTCGGCAAGTGGGCCTTTGTTGGAGGAGACACATTATTATCCGTATGGACTTACAATGGCGGGGATTAGTTCGAATGCGTTGAAGGGCGTGAATTACCCGGAGAATAGGAAGAAGTATAATGGTAATGAGTTGCAGAGTAAAGAGTTCGGTGATGGTAGTGGATTGGAGTGGTACGACTTTAATGCGAGGACGTATGACCAACAAATAGGAAGATTCCTGCAGATAGATCCATTATTGGAAGACGGCCAAGAAAGTTTAACACCGTATCATTTTGCGTATAATAATCCTCCAAGTTTTTCCGACCCTGATGGTAAGTTACCTATAGTTCCGTTTATCATCTTTGCTGTAGGCTTGCTATTGGCTTCAAAACCGGCAGTTGCTCCAAGTGGAAGCCCCTCCGATGCGCAAGCCGTAAAACAAGCCTACAGAAATTATAATACAGAGGTTGTAACAAGCATTCTCCCAGGGGGCAAAGCAGAAAAAGTATCCGTATCACTCTTTACACGTGAAGGTGCTAAAGAGGCAGCAAAGACAAAGCTGACACAGGAAGCTGCAAAGAAATTGGCAAATGAAGTAAAAGATGAGGTTAAGGAAGTTGTAATAGATGGCAAACGGCACCCTGAATCGGCTAGGCATGCTCAAGATGCTATGGATAGTGGAGTTCCTGGAGAAGGAACAATAGATCGTTCTGGAGCCAGTAGCCGAAGACGAGAGAATACAAAAAATGTCAAAACAGAGCAAGGCAAAGATAGAGATGAATTCCCTCCGGCCGTTTTAAGGCCTAGTGGGGGGACTAGTGTAAGGACCATAACTTCAGGCGATAATAGAGGAGCGGGAGCATCAATAGGGCAACAGATTAAAAATCTGCCCGATAATACAAGGGTTCAGATCAAAGTTATTAATTTAGACAAGCCGATAAAGCAATGATTACACAGCTTAACCATTTTATTGATAATAAATTAGAAGAAGGGACTTCCTTTGAAATTGACAATAAAATAGTAGCAATAATTAAACAATTTATTCGAGATGAAGATTATTTTGAGTTTATTGCTTCTGTTGGTAACGGAGGTTTCTTCTTTGGCCAATCTCTGCAATTTTATAGTTTAGTAAAAGAAGATGAAAAATTTAGGAGTATTTTATCTGTAAATAACACACTTAAAGAGGAGTTTAGTTTTTTATTTGAGGAACTATATTCTTTTGCCCAGGACATCTTTGGAAATCAGTTTGCATTTAATCTGGATAATGGGACAGTAATATTTTTCAACATAGAGACAGGAAGCAGAGAGGTGTTAGCACAAGGGTTTAAAGAATGGTTAAACGTTCTAATAGCAGATCTCGAATATTTTACAGGCATGAGTTATGAAAAGGAATGGAAGGACAGATATCCAATATCTTTAGATCAAAGACTTCAACCTAAAATACCTTTTGTCATAGGGGGAGATTATGCGATTGGAAATTTTTATGTTAATGACTATCCCGGTTATCTTTTATATAATGCCGACATAGCAAAACAGGTATATAACCTAAAAGATGGAGAGAAGGTGAAGCTGAAGATAAAGGGACTAGAATAATATGTTAGTTCAAATAGCAGTACAAAATCCGCAGGTGATTGCCTGCGGATTTTTCATTTATGGCTGTATGTCTTTTTGTTTTTAAAGTCCCGGATCATTATATCAATATGGTTAAGGATATAGTCCTTAGCCTCACCCGGTAAGGCGTTAATATCTTCCAGGCGTTTTAAAGTATCCTGATCCAACACTAGGTTTGTTTTACCAACCAGGTAATCAATAGACACCGCCAGTGCATCCGCAATTTTAATAATCACCTCAATGGATGGGGTCATGATGTTACGCTCATAGCGGCCGATAATATCACCGGAAGTACCAATCTGTTTACCAAGATCGGCCTGGGATAAGCCTTTTTGCTTGCGCAGCAGCATTATATGTTCGCCTATTGTCATACTGAAACGTATTGAAACAGACCCGTTTTAACGGGCTCTTGCAAAAATACTCTACCTATAAGTATTAATCAAAACCTATAAAACTTGGTTTGTAAAGATGGATATGTTACATTTGCGACCAATAGGTAGTGATTAAATATTTTTCCACATGGCAAAGCAAACCAGACTTATCAAACTACATGGTAAATACCAACAGGTAAAGAATCATTGGAACGGTGGCCGTGATGTGCCCTGGTTGAATGTAAGCGGCCTATGGTTAGAGCAGGCCGGTTTTAAAGTAGGCGACCAGTTAGAGATCCTGGTAGGCCGCCGGGTGCTGAAGATCAAAAAGAAAGCTGCTCATGGAGATACGGGACATTAAGCAGCAGTTATCTATCCTGGAAGTGGTGGCGCATTATGGGTTAAAGCCTGATAAGTATAACCGGCTGCTCTGCCCCTTCCATGCGGATAAAACACCCAGCCTGCAGCTGTACCCCAAGACCGATACGTTCTGCTGCTTCTCTACAGCCTGCAGCGCTGGTAGTGGGGATCAGCTGCAGTTTATACAGCTGATGGAAAAAGGTGGCAAGCATGAAGCTATTATGAAAGCTAAATCCATGCTGGGAGCGGCAGGTGCTATACCTGCGATTTTGCCTTCAGTACAGTTACCAGCGGGCAGTGATGCCGATATACTTGAACAGGAAGCCTTAATGGTAAAAGTGTTCAGCTACTTTAAACGGTCCTTACCGCTTGCAAAGAAAGCAGTCAGCTACCTGGAGAGCCGGAGTATAAACTACCAACTCCATGAAATCGGTTATAACAGTGGTGGGCTGCATGTGGAGAGCAAGAACCACCACATGGTCAGCAGCATGGTAAAATACGGATTGCTGAAACTCCGTTCCACTGGCGGTTACAATGTATGGGCAAAAGACTGTGTGGTCTTCCCCTTAAAGAACCGGGAGCATAAAATTATATCATTATACGGCCGCAGTATCAGTAACAATGAGGATCAGCGGCATTTTTACTTAACCGGAAGATCCGGTCTTTATCCCTGTTATCCTGAGGGTGCTACTACGAGGTTAATACTTACGGAAAGTGTGATCGATGCGGCCAGCTTATTGCAGCAGGCGGAGATCACTACAGAGTACGGGGTATTAGCCTTGTATGGTACCAATGGCTTAACAGATGAGCATCAGCAGGCCATCATCAACTGTAGCGGCTTGGAAGAGATCATCTTTATGTTAGATGGAGATAGCGCCGGCCAGACAGCCATCACCAAACACGCAGGCACGCTGGCCAGGCTGCTGCCACAGGTGAAGATCACAGCTGTAAGGCTTCCTGATGGAGAAGATATAAATAGCTTGCTGCAAACACATGATGACAACCGTATCTTAATAGATATGATCAGTCAGCGTCAGCCTGTAATATTTTATTCTTCAATTGAAAAAGAAGCTCCACCGGTTGAAAGTGCTGTTACCCCTGCAACAGCAGTAGATACCAGGTTGAACACTGCTACCCCCGAGCTGTTAACCTATGATGGTGGCCTATTACAGATCACTATCCTGGGCGGTATTAAGCTCACAGGGTTAGACCGCTTGCGGGTTACGCTGAAGGTAGAGCATACGCAAAAGCAGTTGTTACCAGTACGCCACAATCTTGATCTGTACAATAACAGCCACTCGGAGCAGCTGATCAGCAAACTATCAGAGGCTTTTGAAATGAGCCTGCAGGTAGTGACAGGAATTATATCCCAGCTTACCGGCGCGCTGGAAGCCTACCGGGCATCACGGCTGGAGAGCATGCAAGCCCGTCCGGCAGTAAAGCCGGAGTTAACAGTTGCGCAAAGGGAGGCCGCTATTAATTACTTAAAACAACCGGGGTTGCTGCGGCGTACCAGTGATGATATAGGACGGTCTGGTATTGTAGGGGAAACTATTAACCGGCTCATTGCTTACCTGGTGTACAGCAGCCGTAAGCGGGAGGCGCCTTTACATATTATGTTCCTGGGCGCCAGTGGTAGCGGTAAGACCTATCTGCAGGAGCGGGTAAGCGAGCTGATACCAGTGGAAGATAAAATAGAGATCACCCAGGTGACCGAGAACGCCTTTTATTATTTTAAGCAGGAGGAGTTAAAACATAAGCTGCTGTTAATAGAAGACCTGGACGGCGCAGAATCTTCCCTGTATCCGCTACGCGAGCTGCAGAGCAAGCGGCGGATATCCAAAACCGTTACCCTGAAGGATAGTAAAGGGAACCTGAAAACCGTTACTGTTACGGTAGAAGGTCCGGTGAGTGTGAGTGGGTGTACCACTCGTGAAAAGCTGTATGAGGACAATGCTAACCGTTGCCTACTGCTGTATGTGGATGGGACGAGCGATCAGGATCGGCGCATTATGGAGTACCAGACACGGTTAAGCGCTGGGCTCGTAGATCACAGCCAGGAGCAGACAGTAAAGGAACTGTTTAGGAGTATCCAACAGGTACTGCAACCGGTGCGGGTGGTCAATCCTTATGCCGCTTATATCCAGTTGCCGCAGCAGATCTTTAAGCCCCGCAGAACCATGACGCTGTTATTATCGTTTATAGAAACAGTTACCTTTTATCATCAGTACCAGCGGGAGATCAAAAGGGATGGCAGCGGTCAGCCTTATATAGAAAGCACGCCGGAGGATATATCGGCCGCGTTCGGGTTGCTAAAGGAGGTACTCTTCAGTAAAGGCGACGAGCTGGCAAAGGCTACCCGTAACTTTTTGGAACAGTTGAAAGAGTACCTGTCAGCCAGCGGCCAGGATAGCTTTACGCCTCAGCAGATAAGAAAGGATTTTAGATTGCATCCCCGCTCACTGCAGCGTTACATCCGGGAACTGTTCCAGTATGGCTACATCCGCCAGGTAAGTGGTTATAAGCACCGTAAAGGTTTTGAATACACCATAGCAGACAAAGATGAATATAGCCAGCTCACCAAGCTCATAGACGAACAATTACAGGGTATACTCACCAAAATATCAGCAACTGCGTCTACTACGACAGTACTGCGACAGTAAATTACTGTCGCAGTAAGAGCCGCCACAGATAAGGGATTAAGCTACTGCGACAACTGCGACAGTGAAAAAGACTATAGTAGTAAAAAAAATACCTCTCCTCCATTTTACCAGAAAACCTATTGTTTATGGAAGCAGTTTACTTGTTACACAGTAATGAGCATGTGCTATTACAGCAAGGCTTTAGGAACTGGCTGCAGCTGTTGGGCTATGCTGACAGTTCTGTTTATAACCTGCCCAGGCATGTGCAGGAGTTTTTACATTACCAGGAGCAGCAAGGCAAGAGCAGCCTGCAGCAGTTGGCTGCCAGTGATGCTACAGCTTTTATAGATCTGCTGAAGATAAGAACCGGCATCCGTACGGGGCAGGGCTATAGTAGTGGGCATATTAATAAGTACATCCAGGCTTTACAGCTGTTTAGCCGTTATGTGAGGGAGACGGGTAAAACAGGGATAGGCTTCCAGCTGGAACGGCTGGAAGATAGCCGCAGTAAGCCTGCCTGGTTAACCATCGCAGAAGTTCATAGGCTGTACCGGGCAACGGATGACAGTGCGTTAGGGATGCGTGACCGTGCCATGCTGGCGGTGTTCTACGGCTGCGGGTTGCGGTTAAATGAAGGGGCGAGCCTGGAAGTAAGCGATGTGCTTACTAACCGGGGCTTACTGCATGTACGTAAAGGTAAAGGTTATAAAGAACGGTATGTGCCTATCAGTGGACAGGCTTATGAGCTATTGCAGCTTTACATAGACAACGGTCGTCCTCAGTTGTTACAAAGCACCACAGCAATGCTGTTTATAGGCGCAAATAAGGGCGTAAGAATGCACAAGCAGAGTTTATATATCCGCATTAAGCAACTAACAAAAAAGGCGGGCATAATAAAGAATATCGGTACTCATACCTTACGGCACAGTATTGCTACCCATCTACTGCAAAGCGGTATGGAACTGGAACAGATACAGGAGTTTTTAGGTCATAGTCAGTTAGATAGTACTCAGATTTACACTCACCTGTTAAATGAAGCTTTATGACGTTCACTACTTATTTACAACAGCAGCAGTTCAGTACAGCTACTGTTGGGGCTTATAATAAACAGCTGGAGTACTTTATCCAGTGGCTGGACCAGGAGCAGTTAAGCCCGGCGGATATGACTTACACTGAACTGCTGGACTTTATACGCTGGCTGCAAACGCAGGGTAAAAGCAAAGGTATGGTAAGAAACCAGCTTTGCATCCTGCGGCATTACTTTAATTACCTGCTGGCGGCAGGTAAAAGAACCGATAATCCTGCAGCTGGTGTTTTTATCAGAGGCCTTAGCAGAAAGCTACCCTCCGACTTGTTAAGCGCTGGGCAGATGCAGCAGCTCTATGATCAGTACAATATCCAGCTGTATGTAGACCTGGGTAAAAAGATCATGTTAGGGCTGCTCGTCTACCAGGGGCTGACCACTGATGAAATAGAACGGTTGGAAGCACCGCATATCCGGCTAAAGGAAGGGAAGATCTTTATCCAGGGAACCAGCCGCAGTAACGAAAGATGGTTGAAGCTGGAAGCCGTGCAGATAATAGATCTGCAGCGTTATCTGGCTGTTAACCGGCTCAAGGCAGGCGCTTTACTGGCCGGACAGAAAAAGGGCTTTATCAGTGCCAATAACATTATTAACCAGGTTAACAGCATCATGAGGCAGTTACGCCGGCTTAACCCTAAAGTGCAGAACGCTCAGCAACTACGCAGTAGTGTTATAGCCGGCTGGATAAAGCAATATAACCTACGACAGGTACAGTATATGGCCGGGCATAAGTACGTGAGCAGTACCCAGCGTTACCACACCAGCGACCTGGAAGATCTGCAACGTTCTTTACGCAGGCATCACCCTATGGGATAAACTCCTGGCCGCATAGCAGGCAAATGTTTTACCATTGTTTTAGGGGTAGCCATAGGTTATCACATAAGGGATTAATTACTATCTTGTTATAAGAACCGGTTCGAATCTTCTATGGACCTGAGGGTGTTCGACTCCCGTTCCCTATAGGTAAAGGGAGCACAATCGAACACCTATAGGCAATAGGGCTGCTGCCTTCTAAGCAGCAGCCCATCGGGTTAGAACCCCGTTCTCCGCTCGACTTGTAATCTTTATTTTTTGGCGGATATCGGGCGAACAGGCTACCTAAACAAGTGTAAATCAAAAAAATAGGGTTCCAGTCCCAGGAACCGAGCACGCACAGGATAAGTAGCACCAGATTGTGGTTCTGGGGACCCATAGGCAGCAGCTGACTCTTAATCAGCTGCACGGAAGGGAACGAGAGTTCGAATCTCTTCCTCCGCACAGATAGGACATGCAGGTTCAAATCCTGTTCCAAGACAAACAGAGTCAGAGTCTGTCGTACTACCGTAATGTATATGAAAGGAACCCTCATTGATAATCGAACCGGGGGTTCGAATCCCTTACCCCATGAAGAACATTAAGAGCATCTGACTACGGATCAGAAGGTCCTCGCACACATATCCTCAGTAAATCAAGTAAATCAGGCCAAGCAGTCTCCCTGCGCACAGCCTCCCCAAAAAACCGCGCCAGGCAGGCTACGCCGTGCCTGATCACGGTTTTGCTCGGCTTCGTGCTCTGGTCGGGGCAGCTCCTGGTCTGGCTGTATCCTGTTATGCCAGGTGCTTGCTATGACCGCCATCCCTTCGCTACCCGTTATGCGTCCGCCACCTGCCAACCGCCCTGGCCTTATCTGTTTTATCTGCCGTCCGCTGCGCTCCCGGCTATTAACAAGGTCTAGCGGCGGCCTGCTATGGCTCCGTGCTTCGCTGCGCTACGCACTCCCGCCATAGCGGCCAGGGCGGAATGGCGGTCGGTGGCGGCGGGAATGCTATTAAGCGATGGATTATAGCTGCCAGGCAATCCCCCTTGATCAATGGGCGATAGAACATAACCTGCCGCGAACAGCGGCGACAGTAACACTGATCAACGTTAGTACTGTCTTGGCGCGTCCGTGGTCATAGACGAGGTGCCCAGCTTCAGCACATCACCCAACGACCGGCCGTAGGATCAGCAGTGTAATATACCTGAGCGACAGTCCACCACCTCATCTATGCCCCCGTACGTTCCCCCCTTATCTTCACCCATGCTATTTTTTTGTTCAATTGAAAAAGGAAGCCTTATTTTAGGGACTATTAGCAGTTCTTTGAAGATTACTGGCCGGAGACGGTAATTATTATCCTTTCGGACTTACAATGGCCGGGATTAGTAGTAACGCTCTTAAAGGCGTGAACTACCCGGAGAATCGCAGGAAGTATAACGGAAATGAGCTACAGAGTAAGGAGTTCGGAGATGGTACAGGTCTTGAGTGGACCGACTTTAATGCAAGGACTTATGATCAACAAATAGGAAGGTTCCAACAGATAGATCCATTATTGGAAGATGGACAAGAAAACTTAACACCATATCATTTTGCATATAACAATCCTGTTCGCTATAGTGACCCTGATGGTAAATTCCCTATATTTCTAGCCTGGGGGCTTCCTGCTATTGGAGAGGCGATTGTTTATCTAGGTGCGGCAACCGGTATTACTGCAGCTGCAGTGAAAGTATATAACCAAGTAATAGATCCTGCCCTCAAAAGCGGAGCTGTGGGGAGTATCGATCATATGCCGAACTTTGTGGTTCAGCGGCCATCAACGGTTAAGTCAGAGGAAGCTAAAGCGCCTCCGTCAAATGAAAAGTCTTCACCATCTTCTAATAATAAGTCCAAGGCACAAGAGAGAGCCGATAAACTTAGTCAAAAACAGCGTCCAGGTCAAGATTTTACTAAAGCAGGTAAGGAGGCTACTAAGGATGTTAATAAAGAGAAGAATGGAGGGCAGATGAAATGTGAGAATTGCGATACGGATGTACAACCGGGTAAAAAGCATCAAAGAGGAGAAACACCACCATCTAATGAGGCGCATGTAGATCATGTAGTGCCTAAATCTAAGGGAGGTAGCGGCACTCCTGATAATGGACAAATTTTATGTAGAGGTTGTAACTTAGAAAAAAGCAATCACTAATTATGGAGAATAGGAAAAAAGTATTGTTTGTACAAAAAGTGGCCGAAGACGAGTTTGAGACAGAGAGTCTTTGGTGTATAGAGGATGGAAACTCTTACATAATAGATAATATCCCTTTTATTGCAAAGAGAATTGCATTAGGGGACACTATCAAGGTTGAATATGATGAAGACGAAGGGGCATATTATTTTGATGATTTTCTGGCTACATCGGGGAATAGCACAATACGGCTGTATTTTGAAGATGGAGAGCTAATAGAGGCAACGAGAGAAGCTTTAGAAAAGTTGGGCTGTGAATCAGAGGCCTTTTTAGCAAGAAAAATAGTTGCAGTAAATGTACCGAAGCAGGTTAATTATAGACTTGTAAAAAAATATTTAGATGATGGAGAAGGCCAAAATAAGTGGCAATATGAGGAGTCATGCCTATCACATGAGTATTAGAAAGTATAATTAAATGAAAAAACCGCAGGCATCAGCTTGCGGTTTTTTCATTTATGGCTATACGTCTTTTTGTTTTTAAAGTCCCTTATCATAATATCTATGTGGTTAAGGATATAGTCCTTAGCCTCACCCGGTAAGGCATTAATATCTTCCAGTCGTTTTAAGGTATCCTGATCCAGCACAAGGTTAGTTTTACCAACCAGGTAATCAATGGACACCGCCAGTGCATCCGCAATTTTAATAATCACCTCAATGGATGGGGTCATGATGTTACGCTCATAGCGGCCGATAATATCACCGGAAGTACCAATCTGTTTACCAAGATCGGCCTGGGATAAGCCTTTTTGCTTGCGCAGCAGCATTATATGTTCGCCTATTGTCATACTGAAACGTATTGAAACAGACCCGTTTTAACGGGCTCTTGCAAAAATACTCTACCTATAAGTATTAATCAAAACCTATAAAACTTGGTTTGTAAAGATGGATATGTTACATTTGCGACCAATAGGTAGTGATTAAATATTTTTCCACATGGCAAAGCAAACCAGACTTATCAAACTACATGGTAAATACCAACAGGTAAAGAATCATTGGAACGGTGGCCGTGATGTGCCCTGGTTGAATGTAAGCGGCCTATGGTTAGAGCAGGCCGGTTTTAAAGTAGGCGACCAGTTAGAGATCCTGGTAGGCCGCCGGGTGCTGAAGATCAAAAAGAAAGCTGCTCATGGAGATACGGGACATTAAGCAGCAGTTATCTATCCTGGAAGTGGTGGCGCATTATGGGTTAAAGCCTGATAAGTATAACCGGCTGCTCTGCCCCTTCCATGCGGATAAAACACCCAGCCTGCAGCTGTACCCCAAGACCGATACGTTCTGCTGCTTCTCTACAGCCTGCAGCGCTGGTAGTGGGGATCAGCTGCAGTTTATACAGCTGATGGAAAAAGGTGGCAAGCATGAAGCTATTATGAAAGCTAAATCCATGCTGGGAGCGGCAGGTGCTATACCTGCGATTTTGCCTTCAGTACAGTTACCAGCGGGCAGTGATGCCGATATACTTGAACAGGAAGCCTTAATGGTAAAAGTGTTCAGCTACTTTAAACGGTCCTTACCGCTTGCAAAGAAAGCAGTCAGCTACCTGGAGAGCCGGAGTATAAACTACCAACTCCATGAAATCGGTTATAACAGTGGTGGGCTGCATGTGGAGAGCAAGAACCACCACATGGTCAGCAGCATGGTAAAATACGGATTGCTGAAACTCCGTTCCACTGGCGGTTACAATGTATGGGCAAAAGACTGTGTGGTCTTCCCCTTAAAGAACCGGGAGCATAAAATTATATCATTATACGGCCGCAGTATCAGTAACAATGAGGATCAGCGGCATTTTTACTTAACCGGAAGATCCGGTCTTTATCCCTGTTATCCTGAGGGTGCTACTACGAGGTTAATACTTACGGAAAGTGTGATCGATGCGGCCAGCTTATTGCAGCAGCCGGAGATCACTGCGGAGTACGGAGTATTAGCCTTGTATGGTACCAATGGGCTGACGGATGAACATCAGCAGGCTATTATCAGCTGTAGCGGACTGGCAGAGATCATCTTCATGTTAGATGGAGATAGTGCAGGCCAGGCAGCTACTATGAAGCACGCCGGCACGCTGGCCGGGCTGCTGCCACAGATGAAGCTTACAGCTGTAAGGCTTCCTAATGGAGAGGACGTTAATAGCCTGCTGCAAACACATGATGACAGCCGTATCTTAATAGATATGATCAGTCAGCGTCAGCCGGTTGATTTTTATTCTTCAATTGAAAAAGAAGCTCCACTGGTTGAAAGTGCTGTTACACCTGTAACAGCAGTAGATACCAGGTTAAACACTGCTACACCGGAGCTGTTAACCTATGATGGTGGTCTGCTACAGATCACTATCCTGGGCGGTATTAAGCTCACAGGGTTAGACCGCTTGCGGGTTACGCTGAAGGTTGAGCATAAGCAAAAGCAGCTGTTACCAGTACGTCACAATCTTGACCTGTACAATAACAGCCATACCGAGCAGCTTACGAGCAAACTATCAGAGGCTTTTGAAATGAGCCTGCAGGTGGTGACAGGGATTATATCCCAGCTTACGGGCGCGTTAGAAAGCTACCGTGCCTCACGGTTGGAGAGTATGCAAGCCCGTCCGGCAGAGAAACGGGAGCTGACAGCTGCGCAAAGGGAGGCAGCTATTAATTACCTAAAGCAGCCAGGCCTGCTGCGCCGTACCAGTGAGGACATAGGACGGTCGGGCATTGTAGGAGAAACCGTTAACCGGCTGATCGCCTACCTGGTGTACAGCAGCCGAAAGCGGGAGGCGCCTTTGCATATTATGTTCCTGGGCGCCAGTGGCAGCGGTAAGACCTATCTGCAGGAACGGGTAAGTGAGCTGATACCAGCGGAGGATAAAATAGAAATCACCCAGGTGACGGAAAATGCCTTTTATTATTTTAAGCAGGAGGAGTTAAAACATAAGCTGCTGCTGATAGAAGATCTGGACGGCGCAGAATCTTCCCTGTATCCGCTCAGGGAGCTGCAGAGTAAGCGGCGCATATCCAAAACCGTTACCCTGAAGGACAGTAAAGGAAACTTGAAAACCGTTACCGTTATGGTGGAAGGTCCGGTAAGCGTGAGCGGGTGTACCACGCGGGAGAAACTGTATGAGGATAACGCGAACCGTTGTCTGCTGCTGTATGTAGATGGGACGAGCGATCAGGATCGGCGCATTATGGAGTACCAGACAAGGTTAAGCGCCGGGCTCGTAGATCATGGCCAGGAGCAGGCAGTAAAGGAACTGTTTAAAAGTATCCAACAGGTATTACAACCGGTGCGGGTGGTCAATCCTTATGCAGCTTATATCCAGTTGCCGCAGCAGATCTTTAAGCCCCGCAGAACCATGACCTTATTATTATCGTTTATAGAAACGGTCACCTTCTATCATCAGTACCAGCGGGAGATAAAAAGGGATGGCAGCGGTCAGCCTTATATAGAAAGCACGCCGGAAGATATATCAGCCGCGTTCGGGCTTTTAAAAGAGGTGCTGTTCAGTAAAAGCGATGAGCTGGCAAAGGCTACCCGTAACTTTTTAGAGTTATTAAAAGCCCTGCTGAAAGCTGAGAGTAAAGACAGCTTTACCGCCAAAGAGATCCGGGAGCGGCTACGTATTAATCCCGGCAACCTGAAACGCTACCTGTCAGAGTTGGAACGTTACGGATACCTACAGGGCAGCGGGAACCGCTATCGTCATTATGAATACCGTATTATCAACTTTGACGAGTATGAAACCCTGAAAGGCAGTATAGATCAACACTTGCAGGGTATTTTAAACACCATTAATCAGCAGGCCAGTAGTTCAGTGGTTCAGTAGTGGTTCAGTAAAGTTAGTGAACCACTCAAAGGCGCTACAGTACTACGTTTATCTTCAGTGGTTCAGTAGTTCAGTAAAAAGACTATAGTAGCAAAATCTTTTACCCCTCCTCCTTATTAAAATCTATTGTTTATGGAAGCAGTTCACTTATTACATAGTAATGAGCATGTGCTATTACAGCAAGGCTTTAAGAACTGGCTGCAGCTGTTGGGCTATGCTGATATTAGTGTCTATAATCTTCCACGGCACCTGCAGGAGTTTTTACATTACCAGGAGCAGCAGGGCAAAAGCAGCCTGCAGCAGTTGGTGGCCAATGATGCTACTGCTTTTATAGATCTGCTTAAAATGAGAACAGGCATCCGTACGGGACAGGGCCATAGCAGCGGGCATATTAATAAGTACATCCAGGCTTTACATCTTTTTAGCCGCTATGTGCGGGAGACGGGCAAAACAGGGATAGGCTTCAGGTTGGAACGGCTGGAAGATAGCCGTAGTAAACCAACCTGGTTAACGGTCGCAGAAGTGCATGCGCTGTACAGGACAACAGATGACACAGCGTTAGGCGTCCGTGACCGTGCAATGCTCGCGGTGTTCTACGGCTGTGGCTTGCGCTTAAATGAAGGGGCAAGCCTGGAAGTAAGTGATGTGCTTAGGGATCGGGCCTTATTATATGTACGTAAAGGGAAAGGCTATAAAGAACGGTATGTTCCTATCAGTGGACGGGCTTATGAGCTGTTACAACTTTATATAGACCAGAGCCGTCCCCGGTTGTTACAAAGCGCTACAGCAATGCTGTTTATAGGCGTAAATAAGGGAATCCCCTTGACAAAGCAGAGTTTATATATCCGTATTAAACAACTGGCAAAAAAGGCTGGTATAATAAAGAATATAGGCACTCATACCTTACGGCACAGTATCGCCACCCATCTATTGCAGAGCGGTATGGAGCTGGAACAGATACAGGAGTTCTTAGGCCATAGCCAGTTAGACAGTACACAGATTTACACTCACCTGGTAAATGATGTTTTATGACGTTCTCTACTTATTTACAACAGCAGCAGTTCAGTACAGCCACTGTTGGGGCTTATAATAAACAGCTGGAGTACTTTACCCAGTGGCTGGATCAGGAGCAGTTAAGTCCGGTAGATATGACTTACACTGAACTGCTGGACTTTATACGCTGGCTGCAAGCGCAGGGTAAAAGCAAAGGCATGGTAAGAAGCCAGCTTTGCATCCTGCGGCATTACTTTAATTACCTGGTAGCAACAGGTAAAAGAACAGATAACCCTGCAGCCGGTGTTTTTATCAGAGGCCTTAGCAGAAAGCTGCCCTCCAACTTGTTAAGTGTTCAGCAGCTGCAGCAGCTCTATGATCAGTACAACATCCAGCTATATGTAGACCTGGGTAAAAAGATCATGTTAGGGCTGCTCGTCTACCAGGGGCTGACCACTGATGAAATAGAACGGTTGGAAGCACCGCATATCCGGCTAAAGGAAGGGAAGATCTTTATCCAGGGAACCAGCCGCAGTAACGAAAGATGGTTGAAGCTGGAAGCCGTGCAGATAATAGATCTGCAGCGTTATCTGGCTGTTAACCGGCTCAAGGCAGGCGCTTTACTGGCCGGACAGAAAAAGGGCTTTATCAGTGCCAATAACATTATTAACCAGGTTAACAGCATCATGAGGCAGTTACGCCGGCTTAACCCTAAAGTGCAGAACGCTCAGCAACTACGCAGTAGTGTTATAGCCGGCTGGATAAAGCAATATAACCTACGACAGGTACAGTATATGGCTGGCCATAAATATGTGAGCAGTACCCAGCGGTACCAGACGAGCGACCTGGAAGATCTGCAACGCTCTTTACGCAGGCATCATCCTATGGGATAAGGCTGTACAATAACGCATACCGGGCAAATGTTTTACCATAGTTTTACCATTAGCTCATAGTGAATCGTAAACGACTGGTTATTAATTAGCTGAATTAATAAGTTCGAATCCTATAGGGATCCCTAGAGTACATTTTTTTTAAAAAAGTGGAGAGGCTAATCAATGCAAAGCCACCGAGCATCCAAATAGCGTCGGAGAGAAGGTTTATAATAATATCTCTGATGGCATCCATTACTAGCAAATATACGAAACGATAGCTATATAGTATCGAATCTCTTCCTCCGCACAAACGGGCCATAATGCGTTCCAAGACAAACAGAATCAAAATCTGTCGTACTTGTCTAACACCTGTCCTCGGCCTCTACAAGTGAAATCAGGCCAAGCAGTCTCCCTGCGCACAGCCTCCCCAAAAAACCGCGCCAGGCATCCCGCTGACGCGGGCGTGCCTGTCACGGTTTTGCTCTGCTTCGTGCTCCGGTCGGGGCAGCTCCCGGTCTGGCTGTATCCTGTTATGCTAGGTGCTTGTAATGACCGCCATCCCTGCGCTGCCCGTTATGCGTCCGCCACCTGCCAACCGCCCTGGCCTTATCTGTTTTATCTGCCGTCCGCTGCGCTCCCGGCTATTAACAAGGTCTAGCGGCGGCCTGCTATGGCTCCGTGCTTCGCTGCGCTACGCACTCCCGCCATAGCGGCCAGGGCGGAATGGCGGTCGGTGGCGGCGGGAATGCTATTAAGCGATGGATTATAGCTGCCAGGCAATCCCCCTTGATCAATGGGCGATAGAACATAACCTGCCGCGAACAGCGGCGACAGTAACACTGATCAACGTTAGTACTGTCTTGGCGCGTCCGTGGTCATAGACGAGGTGCCCAGCTTCAGCACATCACCCAACGACCGGCCGTAGGATCAGCAGTGTAATATACCTGAGCGACAGTCCACCACCTCATCTATGCCCCCGTACGTTCCCCCCTTATCTTCACCCATGCTATTTTTTTGTTCAATTGAAAAAGGAAGCCTTATTTTAGGGACTATTAGCAGTTCTTTGAAGATTACTGGTCGGAGGCGGTAATTATTATCCGTTTGGGTTGACGATGGCGGGGATTAGTTCGAATGCGCTGAAAGGCGTGAATTACCCGGAGAACCGATTGAAGTACAACGGGAAAGAACTACAGAGTAAAGAGTTCGGAGATGGAAGTGGGTTGGAATGGTATGACTACGGAGCAAGGTTGCAAGATCCACAAATAGGAAGATGGCACACACTAGATCCCTTGACTGAAAAAGGCAGAAGATGGAGTCCATATGTTTATGCGTTTGATAATCCGGCAAGGTTTATAGATCCGGATGGTATGTGGCCGGATTGGCCTACATGGAACGATGTTAAGAACGCAGGGAAAGCTCTTGCAGGAGGTGTTGGTGGAACGGTTATAGGTACGGTTGATAATATTAGCGGAGCAAGTTTTAGAAGTGCTGTTGCCACTAATATCTCTGATCCGTCAATCGCATCTGGATGGAACACAGGACTAAATGTAGCCGATGTTGGCGCAGTGGTAGTTGGTAAAACAGGGCAAATAGTAGGAGGAGCTATAGCAGCTACAGCAGCGACCGTGACTGTAGCTAGTGGAGGTCTCGCAGGAGTAGTATCTGTCCCTGTTGCGATCAAAGGTTTAAGCATCTCAATAATTGGTACTATATTGAATAAAAATGGAGCTGCTAATTTAGCTTCACAGAATGGTAGGGTTTATGCAAAAGGTGATAATAAATTAGAAGCTTATAAAGCAGATCCTAACACAAATGAGAGCCAACCAGGCAGTCATACATCTTTTAAGAGAGATGGTAATGGTGATGTCTACAAATATCAAGAATTTACCGAAAACCCTCGGAATCCAAATGGATTTGATGCAGGGAGAAGATTTGATGGAGGGGCGGGCAATGGCCAACCTGGAGCACCACATTATAATAACAAAACCGGCCAAACTGTATCAACTCCTCACGTGAATGATCCCAAAATTCCAGGAGGTGTGAGGGCACCGGAGCCTTGGGAAATACCACAGAATAACAGATTTATAAACCCGGGAGGCACTCCCTAATTTACTAATTAAAATGGAACAAATTATTGACTGGATATCAAATTGGTTATTGTCTCAATGTGATGGAGACTGGGAACATGAATATGGGGTAAGGATTGAGACTTTAGATAATCCTGGTTGGTCCGTTAAAATAGATTTGGCAGACACAGAATTAGACCATTTAGATTTTGAGACAGATATTGTTGAGACTAGTGATAATGATTGGTATGTTTATAAGGTAAAAAACAAGCAATATTTTGGAGCTGGGGATTTAAATAAATTGGGATTCATACTGGAGAAATTTAAAGAGTTGGTTGAATCAAATAAAAAATAAAATACATTTACCCGTAAGCCAGCGACTAAGTACACCTTTTTATCACAGAACCCAGCTTTTAACTTAGCGAGGTAAAATATCAATGATGTCGATAACCCCATTTCAAAAACGTAAAACTACATCAGAAAAGAAGGCCTTAGTCGAGATGTGGAATGCATCAAAATTGACGATGAAGGAATTTTGTAGTACTCACCAAAGGAACTTTTGAATGACCACTTTTCGAGCAGAACGACAGCCATACAATGATCTCTTACTCGCAGTTGCTATTGATATTACAGGGTATTAGTCTGGGTAAAGTACAGTATAGACTCCGCTGTCTTGAATGAGTCAAGTACGAAGGTCTATATTTCGAGTCAAAGATTAAATTCTTCAGAAAGATATGAGAAATCATATAGTGGGAACATTACAAAAGGAGCGATATCGCCAACCTGGAGTTTGGGACAATTTCATGTAATAAGACAGAATGATGAAGGCGGCAACCCAATAGGAGGAGAAATAAGAGGACGATATTATGGCGCTGAACGGGAAGAAAGGGATAAGCAAGGAATAGACAAAAAATCAGAACGGACTTATACAATGGAAGAGGCAAGCCAATGGATAACTATGGATCAAATAAATATTTGAATTGACGAAACCGTTGCGGATTTTAAGGAGTTTACAATTGTATTGGGCCACGAATTTGGCCATGCAAAACATGCAGTGGAGAATCCTGTTGAAGCTTGGGTGTGGTCTGAAATGGATAATGGAAGAAACTCTCTGAACGCAATGAGAGCGGGCAGGATGTGTTCTTTGATAATATAGTGGTAGTGCATAATAGTGGGCCGCTGGTGGAGGAGACGCATTATTATCCATTTGGATTGACGATGGCCGGGATTAATTCGAATGCGTTGAAGGGCATGAACTACCCGGAGAATAGATCTAAATATAATGGGAAGGAGCTACAAAGTAAAGAGTTTAGAAAAAGTGGCGGTCAAGAGCGGTATGATTACGGAGCGAGAATGCAGGACCCACAAATTGGAAGATGGCATGTTTTGGACCCCATGTCCTCTAAATACACAAGTTACTCTCCATATAATTATGCTCTGAATAATCCCATAAGCCTACTTGATCCAAATGGAATGGATGTAGAGGAGTTTAGCTGGGGAACGAGGTATACAGGAACAGATGCACAGGAAGCTTTTAGACAGCTCCAAGGCAGTAATAGTGGTAGCCGGGACAATAATGGAGATAAAGACAAGGAAAAGAATAAAGGAAATAGTAAGACGGCTTTTGCACCAGTATTATTTCCATTACTGGGTGAAGGTGCAGGATTAGCCGGCGCTACCGCAACAACAGGGCTTTATCGTTTCCCTAGCTTAGGTGATTGGAGCACTGCCGGAAATGATCTAAAAGATAAACTGAAAGCAGATGTAGAAGGAGCAAAATATTTATGGCAGGTTGTATCTGGTGAACTCAATGATCTGTTGATAAGACGGGGGTTAAAAGCTAGTCATCGTTACCCATTGCCGGCTCTTCCTCTTTCAATTCCTTTTACGAAACATGGCAACCGAAAGGATAACACTAATCCTCAACTATTGTACGAATTCTTCTTTACACCAACGGACGGTTTTACACCTATTATTAAATATGGAGTTGCAGATATGTATTCAACTGGCTATGATAGACCAGAAAAACAATTGCCGGTATTTCAAACATTATTTGGCGCTTCAGTAAATTGGCGACCTGTATTGTCTGCGCCAAACAGAGCCTTGGTATTAGAGGTTGAGGATGCTGCGGTTAAAGCACATATAGCAATTTACGGCTACAAACACCGGCTCCAAATTAAACCTTAGAATTTATAAATGCGTAAAACATTAAAACATGATTAGACTAGGATCAGTCGTTGAAAGGGAAATAAGTGCAAACACGGAAGCACTAACGTTTATATACTCACATCTCCTAAAAAGTACAGGAGTAACTTCCAATAAATACATACATGTCAATCACATAGGAAACGATTTAGAAGAAGCAATCCTTTATTACGGAAAAGAAGTCTTTATTAATATCAAATATCCATTGCCCGAAAATTTCCATTCCAAATCAGATATTGAAAAACAAGAGGTGTTTTTAGACATTCTACAGGCTGCGCTATGTAGGCTAGCAAACGAAGACAAAAGAATAACCACCGAAAAGTTAGAAGCTGTAAAAAAGCAAATATTGCAGCAACAGTTTGCATTTGAGATAGTACATAGAACCTATGTCAACAAAAAAAGACAAGATCTTGTTGCAAAGGTGATTGTAGTACCGCAACCATATAATTTTGATTTTTATATTTTAATAGAAGATGGTGACGTACAAAAATGCAAATTGGCAATTTATAGAGGCAAACCTACGGACTACTATATTGATGATTTGTTTTCTACTGGAAAGTGGAAGGGTGAAGATGAATTTATTCTGAAAGGTAAGAAATCAGAAATTGAATTTCACCTCCAGTTAAGTACTTGCAACTTGAAATTTGTTAATGTTACGGACAATAAGGATAAGGCACCACTGTTTGAATTAATGAAATCCAGCGCTGATAAGAATAAAACGTTAAAGGACTATATCGAATCTTTGAATCCAGCAATTGCGGCAATGTTAACTAATACATTAAACAAATGGCAATAATCATTGAAAATGCGGCAGATGGGGAGTGTAAAATAAACTGTGTCAAATTCTATTTCAATGTTTGGAACCCCACG
>NZ_CALEJS010000009.1 GCF_937898475.1 uncultured Chitinophaga sp. | reverse complement strand
TGTACCGGACGGGTGATCTGGGAAGATGGCTGCCACAAGGTGAGATACAATACATCGGCAGGAAGGATGAACAATTGAAGATCAGGGGTTACCGCATTGAACCCGGAGAAATTGAAAATGCATTGCTGACACTTCCCGGTATAACAGCAGCAGTGGTGAATGCCAGCAGTAGTACAACCGGTGAAAAAGAGCTCGTAGCATATGTAGTTGCCGATCCGTTACTGCAAATTACAGACCTGCGCAACCAGCTTACAGGCCTTCTCCCCCCTTACATGCTGCCAGCGCACTATATACAGCTTGACGCCCTTCCCTTAACTGCCAATGGTAAGATTGACAAAAGAAGGCTTCCAGCACCAGGCGGTAATCTTTTTAATGAAACCTATATCGCTCCCACCAATGATACTGAACAACAGCTGGTAAATATATGGCAGGAAGTCCTTGGTAAAGATAAGATCGGCATTAAAGACAATTTCTTTGACCTCGGCGGCCATAGTTTAACGGCTATTAGAATTCTTTCCCGGATCAGAAATGAATTTAAGGTTGAGCTCAGAATGGACACAGTATTCAGCAATGCTACCATCGAATTCATTGCCCGCGAAATAATCAGAAGAAAGTGGATAGATATAGGAAATCAACAACTGGATATATCAGACATGAATGAAAAGCTAACAGTTACAATATGAAAAAACTTGCGCAAATTATTGACGAGCTGATCAAGCTGAATATCAACATACAAGCACAGGGAAACGATCTCAGAATATGGGGATCGGAAGAGAACATTACGCCAGAGATCATCCGGAAGATAAAGGAAAATAAAGATTCGCTGTTAATATACTTACGATCTGCAACCGCCGCAGATCACCTAACAACGGCTATACCTAAAGCAGCTAAACAGCCAGATTATCCGCTTTCGTCTTCCCAGCGGCGGCTCTGGGTGCTCAGCCAGTTTGAACAAGGCAGCGTAGCCTACAATATGCCGGGTGTGTACATCTTTGAAGGTGAATTGGATACTGCTGCGCTTTCTGCGGCATTCAAGAATTTGATACAGCGGCACGAGAGTCTCCGCACCGTGTTTCATCAAAATGAAGAGGGAACGCCCAGGCAGATTATCCTGCCTGCTGATATCGCTGCCACTGCTTTCCAGGTTGCGTGTAAGGATCTGCAACAGGAACCTGAAGAAACAGTGCATCGGTATATACAACAGGATTTGCAGCAGGTGTTTGATCTTACCAAAGGCCCACTGATCCGGGCAGCCTTATACCAGGTTGCAGCTAGCCGCTGGATTTTCACCTATGTGATGCACCATATCTGTAGCGACGGATGGTCAATGGAAATACTGATCCGCGAGCTGCTCCAGTCGTACAGTACCTGCCGCAAGGGAGAACAAGCCCCCCTCCTCCCACTTGGCATCCAATATAAAGACTACGCCTGCTGGCAGCAGCAACAACTGGAAGGTGATACATTAAACTTACATAAAAAATACTGGCTGCATCAATTACAGGGTCAGTTACCGGTAATTGAGTTACCGTTAGATAACAGCAGGCCTGCTGTAAAAAACTATCGTGGCAGCAATATCAGTAAACCTGTTTCCGGTCATCTTACAGATGGTCTCAGAGGACTATGCCGCCAGCAGGACGCAACCCTGTTTATGGGTTTACTGGCTTCCGTAACGGCGCTGCTGCATCAATACAGCCGCCAGCAAGACATTATTGTTGGGAGTCCGGTTGCAGGCAGGCAGCATGCAGACCTCAGTGACCAGATCGGCTGCTATCTTAATACCCTTGCCCTGAGGTTACGTTTTGACGAACAGTCCTCCTTTACTGATCTGCTGCTACAGGCTAAACAGATCACCCTGGAGGCTTATGAGCACGAGGTATATCCCTTTGATCAGCTGATCGAAGACCTGCAACTGCATAGGGATATGAGTCGCAGTCCGCTGTTCGATGTGCTGATAGATTATCATGACAACAGGTCAAGTGCTCAGAATGCGGAGCAGGAACTAGACAATATGCAACTCAGGATCAGCTCCTTTGGCAACAACACTCAGCCGGTGAGCAAGTTTGATCTTACATTTATGTTCATCGACTTGCCGGATGGGCTGCACCTGCTGTTGGAATATAATACCGACTTATTTGAAGCAGCAACCATTGAGCGTATGTTCAGCCACCTGGAAGGGGTGATAGCGGCGGTTGTTGACAACCAGCAACAAGCTATCAGCCGGCTGGAATATATCAGCAACAGAGAACGCCAGATGCTGCTCAGGGACTTCAACACTACTCCTGAACATTTTGCCGGTTATCAGCCTGTGGTATTGACTTTCAGGGAACAGGCAAAACGGTTGGGTGAAAATCCGGCCTTGTTATGGGACGATAATATGCAATCCTACAACAGGCTGGATAAATCATCTGATCATCTGGCTGCTCATCTCTTACAACAATACAATATCCAGATAGGTGACCGGATAGCAGTGATGATGGATCGTTCCGACAAGCTGATCATCACCCTACTGGCTATCCTGAAAGCAGGAGCTGCATTTGTACCCATTGATCCGGCTTACCCGCCTGCACGCAAACAATTTATTGTTGAAGATGCTGCTGTACAGCTGATCATCACTCAGACTGATTACATATTTGATATTGATTATTACCAGGGGCCGCTCTTTGCTATTGATGCACAACTGGAAGGATTAGCAGCGGTTGATGATGTTAGTCTGCCTAGTGAATTTCCGGCTGATGCGCTGGCCTATGTGATCTATACTTCCGGATCTACCGGCCAGCCTAAAGGATGTGCTATAACTAACGGCAACCTCTCCCACTATACCAGGTGGGCAAATAGTTACTACTTCGGACAGGGCACACCACCAACATTTGGCTGGTTCACCTCTATTGCATTTGACCTGTCTATCACCTCCATTTTCTGTCCGCTTACATCGGGTGGTGAACTGTTCATCTATGAACAACACAGGGATATACAAAGCATATTGCAGCACTGCTGTAGTCCAGAGAGTGGTATTAATGCACTGAAGATCACACCTTCCCATGTAAATCTCATTGCCCAGCTGGAACTGGACAGCACGGGTATTAAAACAGCCATCCTGGGTGGCGAACAAGTGACGAAGGAACAGGTGCGCATATTGAAGTCGCTGAATCCAGATATGGCAGTATATAACGAATACGGGCCTACTGAAGCTACAGTAGGATGCATCGTAAAAGAGTTGCAGGAAGATGATGCACAGATACTGATCGGTAAGCCCATTACGGCAACAGAGATATTCATCCTTGGCGAGGCTGGACAGCTTTGTCCTATCGGTGTAACAGGAGAGATATGCATCACAGGCGCAGGCCTAGCTAAGCAATATCTCAATAACCCCGAGCTTACTGCGCAGAAGTTCATCCCTAATCCTTACAGGCCTGGCAGCCTTATGTACAGGACCGGTGACCTGGGAAGATGGCTGCCACAAGGTGAGATACAATACATAGGCAGGAAGGATGAGCAACTAAAAATCAGAGGATATCGTATCGAGCCCGGCGAAGTCGAAAATGCCCTGCTGTCACATCCGGATATAACAAACGCGGTGGTAAGCGCTGTCACCAGCAAAGATGGGGAAAAAGAACTGGCTGCTTACCTGGTAGGCAGCCCACAACTTGCAACTGCCGATATACGGGATCATCTTGCCAGGCAGCTTCCTGCGCATATGCTTCCGGCACATTTCCTGCAATTGGATACGCTTCCTTTAACCACCAATGGAAAGATTGATAAAAGCATGCTGCCCCACCCTGCCGGATCCAATCTTGCTGATGACACCTATGTTGCTCCGGCCAATGACACCGAACAGCAACTGGCGGACATCTGGCAGGAGATATTAGGCAGGAAAAGAGTAGGCACCAGGGATAATTTCTTTGACCTTGGCGGAGACTCCATCAAAATACTGCGGATGTTGGCGGCCTTCAGAAAAACGGCCCACCTGGATATCCCGGTGTCTGATGTATACAAATATCCTACTATTCAAGCCTTACTTTCAAACACAATCCTCCATAAAGACGACAGGCTGCAGCAGCAAATAGAAAGACAGCAAAAAGAAGCCGGGATCAGGGTGGAGATCGAGGCCCTAAAAGAAAAGATCCTTTCCACGCTTAGCAATACCGCGAACATAGAAGACATATACCCTATGAGCGATATTGAGAAAGGGATGGTTTTTAGTGCCATGGTCCACCAGGACAGTGGTATGTATCACGATCAGATGGTGCACCAGCGGCTGTTCCCCGGATTTGATATCAACAGGTTCCAGCTGGCGCTTGAACTGCTTTCAACAAAGCACCCCATTCTCAGAACAGGCTTTAACCTCAGTGATTTTGAGAGGGAAGTGCAGATCGTGTACAAAAAGGTAACAATAGACCTGGTTTACCAGGACTTATCTACCCTCGAAAGGGTTAAACAGGAAGATCAGGTTCGCCGTTTTCTGACTGAAGAAATGAAAAAAACGTTCGATGTTAGCCAGGCGCCCCTATGGCGTATGGCTGCTTTCAACTTCGGTAACGGTGAAATGGTATTTGTATTCCAGTGCCATCATGCTATCATTGATGGATGGAGCGATGCATTCTTCATGACAGAGCTCAATAACCTTTATCTCGCCCTGGCAACAGACAGCAAATTTACTCCTGAACCACTCAAAATATCGTACAAAGACTTCATCGTACAACATGAGCTGGATAAAAGAGATGAAGCTACCCGCAGCTTCTGGAAGCAACAAATATCCGGCTTCAACAGGCTCGATATATTTACACAGGAACAAGACTTGCAGTTGTTGCACCACCGGCTGGATAAAACACTGTTGTATAAACTGGAAGCATGCGCAGCTAACCTGGGCGTCAGCGTTAAAGAAATATCACTGAGCGCCTACCTCTACCTGCTCAAAGTCCTCAACTACAATGCGGATATACTCACGGGGCTGGTTACCAATATGCGGCCAAACAGCGAGGATAGTGATAAGCTACTGGGCTGCTTCCTGAACACCATTCCTTTCAACATCCACGTAGACGAGCGGCAAACAGGGGCAGAACTGATCGCTGCCGTTCATCAGCAACTGGTCACGCTCAAGGACAGGGAAAGGCTCAGCATGTTCGAGATAGCCAGGATACACAACAAACAACAGGAAGCTGGAAATCCCTTCTTTGATGTACTATTCGATTTTGTTGACTTCCATATTTTCGGAGCTGTAAAAGAAGAAGCGATTGCGGCAGAGCAGACTTCACCCCTTCCTGGTCTCAATGTTGCGGGAGGTGTTGACCTGACCAATACTTTCCTTGACTTTATGATCAACCGGACCGGCGGCAATTATGTGCTTACTGTAAGGCTGACCCGTAAACTGAAAGCAGAACTTGATGCTAAACAACTGGTGGCAATGTTCTGTAGTATATTGGAACATATTGTTACCTCGCCGGAGCATCCCATTTACCAGGCGGATCACATTGATGCCCCAGGAAAACAGTTGCTGCTCAATAAGTTTAATACTGTACCGGAACTTTATAGCGGATATCAACCTGTGGTTAAGTTGTTCCGCGAACAGGCTGCACATAATCCTCAAGCAAAGGCGCTTCTCTGGGAGGATGGGAATATCTCCTATAAAGCACTCGATGGCAGCTCTGATCACCTGGCAGCATATCTCTTACAACAATACAACATCAAGAGCGGC
>NZ_CALEJS010000008.1 GCF_937898475.1 uncultured Chitinophaga sp. | reverse complement strand
GTTGGTGCTGTTCTTCTTCGCTCAAATAGTTTAACTGCTTAAGAGGCGTCAGGGGTTGTACTATCAACGCCTCCATCAACCGCTGCAGGTGATCTGCCATACGGCTGATCGTCTGCTCTGTGTATATGTCGGTATTATATACAAAATTTGCCTGCAAACCTCCTGCAACTTCAGTAAACTCGAATGAGAGGTCGAATTTGCTGGTAGTGTGTCGCTGTTCCGCATAGGGACTGATCTTCAGTTCTTCCAGCTTCTGCAATTGCTGGCTATGATCGGCGTCTGCATTCTGAAGAACAATGGAAACATCAAAGACTGGGTTCCTGTTGATGTCATGCTGCAACTGCAGTTCCTCCACAAGCTGGTCAAAAGGGTATACCTGGTGTTCATAAGCGCCTAGCGTTACTTGCCTGGCCTGTTGCAGCAGTTCATTGAAGGATCGTTCCTGTTCAGGTTTGAGCCGCAGGGCAAGTGTATTCAGGTAACATCCGATCTGGTCTTCCAGGTCAGCATGTTGCCTTCCGGCGATGACGGTACCGGTTACGATATCATGCTGTCCGGTGTAACGTTGCAGTAAGATGGTCACAGTAGCCAGTAATCCCATGAAGAGCGTCGCATCCTGCTGATGGCAGCATGCTTTAAGCTGCTGAATGGTGTGGTTGTCTATCCATCGGCTAACACTGTATCCCCTGAAGCTTTTAACGGGTGGCCTGTTATTATCCAGGGGCAGTTCCAACACCGGAACGTTTCCTTCAAATTGTTTAAGCCAGTAGCTCCTGTGCAACTGCAAGCTTTCTCCGCTTAATTGTTGCTGTTGCCAGGCGGCATAATCTTTATACTGGATAGGCAGTGGCTGTAGAGGCACCTGTTCCCCGTGAATGTATGCATTATAAAGTTGGAGCAGCTCCCGGATAAATATTCCCATGGACCATCCGTCGCTGCAGATGTGATGCATGACATAGGTCAGCACCCAGCGATCATCCTGTATCTGGTATAATGCGGTATGCAGGAGGGAACCTGTACTGAGATCAAAGGCATGTTGCATGTCCTGTTGTACGAGCTTTTGGAGCCGATTTTGCTGTTCGCTTACCTGTCTCAGGTCCTCGCAGGTTACCTGGAAAGCAGCCGCTGCTGATTCTGCAGGTAGTATGATCTGCCGGGGTTCTCCCTGTTCACTCTGACGGAACACCGTACGCAGTATCTCATGCCGCTCTATCATACTCCTGAATGCAAAGGTTAAAGCCGTAATATCCAGCTTGCCTTCCAATGTACATGCACCGGGCATATTATAAGCAGTATTACCTGTTGCCAGCTGGCTCAATATCCACAAGCGGCGTTGAGAAGGAGATAGAACATAACTATCCTGGGAAGCGGCTTTGGGGACCGCATAATGTGCCTGTTTTCGCTGTTTGTATGATGATATCAGTGCAATAAGGTCTTCTTTATGATATTTTATTTCATTCAGCAGTTCATGGTCTAAAACACCTTTAGGAGCCTGCAGGTCAAGCCTGTCGCCTACTACCTGTATAGCTACCTTTAATTCCTTTAATCTTGAATACAGCTCGGTTATCATATAGAGAAATTTTCAGTGTTTTCTGCACTATCTATCTTAAAAAGTTCATTATTGGCCCAGTAGATACTTTCAATTTCATTGTAAATGCCTTCTACCGTTGGATGATTGAAGATGATACCGGGACTTAAGCTGACCTCAAAAGTTTTCCTGATCCTTGAGATCAGCTGGATAATTTTCAGGCTATGGCCGCCAGACTCAAAGAAATTGTCTTTCATACCTATTTTTTCTTTCCCAAGCACTTCCTGCCAGATCATAACAAGCTTTTCCTCCATCGCATTGCGGGGAGCAACGTAGGTTGTGCCTGTGCTCATTCCATGTTCTACGGGAGCTGGCAACGCCCGCCTGTTTATCTTTCCGCTGGAGGTTAGCGGTAAAGCCGGTAGTTGGACAAAATAAGCGGGTATCATATAAGTCGGCAGTGATCTGTCCAGGAAAGCACGCAGATCCGATGTAACCAGGTGTTCCTTGCTGACTACATAACCAACCAGTTCCTTATCTCCCTGCGGTGACGTCCATACCTGAACGGTCACCGCATTAACCGTTTCCAGCTTAAGCAACACCTGCTCTATTTCCCCCGGTTCTATCCGGTAGCCACGGATCTTTACCTGGCAGTCTTGTCTTCCGACATATTCTATGTTACCGTCCGGTAACCATCTGGCCAGGTCATTGGTTCTGTATATCCGGGCGCCTTTTTTGAAGGGATCGGGTATAAATTTTTCTGCAGTCAGATCCGGGTTGTTCAGATATCCTCTTGATAGTCCTATTCCGCCAATACATAGTTCGCCGGTTATTCCCACTGGTAAGAGCTGCTGCTCTTTTCCCAGGATATAAATATGCGTATTCCATATAGGACGCCCTATAGGCACTTTGTTATCCCCGGCAGACGTGGCATAATGAGTGACCTCTATAGAGGCTTCCGTAGGCCCGTATAGGTTATAAAGAGGAACTGCTGTTTTCGCATACCATCGCTTTACAGTTTCCAGGGCTAAAGCTTCTCCGCTGGAAATGACCATTCGCAGGCTGCTTAGTGTATTCTCTGCACCTTCATCGTCAGATAAGGCAGCGATGAATGCATTTAACATGCTGGGTACAAAATGAGAACAGGTGACCTGGTGTTGTTTGATCAGCGACAGCAGCCGGGCTGGTGACCCTGCGTCTTCTTTGGTGCATAGCAACATGCTGGCGCCAAAGCACAGCGAAACGAATATTTCCCATACTGAAACGTCAAATGTAAATGCAGTCTTTTGCATGATCACGTCTGATGTGCTAAGCGCATAATGTTGCCACATCCATGATATCCGGTTGATAATGCCTTTATGTTCCAGCATACAGCCTTTAGGATGGCCGGTAGAGCCGGAGGTATAGATCACATAAGCCAGGTTGGAGGACCTGGTGGAAGTATCGGGGGACGTCCTGTCATATTGGTCGCGTATCTCATTGAACTTTGCCAGTTCCGCATCGTCAATCAGTAACCTGCAGCTGCTGTCGTGCATTATATAAGCGATCCGTTCTTCCGGGTAATGTTCATCTATTGGAACATATGCTCCACCTGATTTTAGTACTCCCAGTATTGACACGATCATCCATTCATTCCGCCCGATCATGATGCCTATGCGGTCATCAGACTGTATTGCATATTGTTGCCGGAGATACCGGCCTAACTGGTTGGATACTTCATCCAATTCACGATAACTAATCACTTTTCCTTCAAAAAGAATAGCTGTTTTATCGGGGTGGCGCTGTACCTGTTCTTCAAACAGGCTAATGAGAGTGTTGCCGGCAGGAATGTCAGCAGCCGTATTATTGAAAGTAGTCAGTAATCGATCCTTTTCCTCAGCGCTCATCAGTTGGGCCTGCTCGATCTTAAGATGCGGTGTATGGATAATATGTTTCAGGATAGCGCAATACAGGAGTACTATCTGCTCTGCAGGAATACCGGAGTGGAGTTTTTTCGTCAGGCTAAGGTTGATCTTGTATTGCCCCGCTGTTGTATCTATTGTAAAGTCAAAATAGGTGTTGCCCTGTACCACGCTGTTGACGTTCAGTCTGGATGGAGCATCCCCATTTGCATCCGGTGTATGGCTATCCTGCAGGTCGTCCATCACATGAAAGTCGACATAATTAAATATCACATCGAAGAACGGGTTTCCCGCTTCGTGCTGCTTCCCGTGGAGGCGGGCTATTTCCAGTATACTCAACCGTTCTTTGTCTTTAAGCAACACCAGTTTTTCATGAACGATGGCTGCCAGCGCTGCACCTGTCAGCGAATCAGCTATGTTTACATGCAAAGGGATGGTGTTGAGAAAACAGCCGAGTATAGCATCGCCATCTTCGCAATTTGGGCGGGTATTGGTCACCAGGCCGGCCAGCACTCCGGGCTCATAGTTAAGCAACTTCAACAAATACAGATAAGCGCTTAATGAGATGACTTTTATGCTGGTGTTCAAAGCAGATGCAGTATTTTTCAGCTGATCCAGTTCTTCATGCTTGAAAGTCAGGGTATAGGCATCCAAAGTGTTCTCCCTGGTGAAAATGTCGAGGCGGGTTGCGTACTCCAGCTCCTGTTGCCAGAATGCACTGATCTGCTCATCTTTTTTATCCAGTTCATGCTGTACGATGAATTCTTTATAAGAAGCCTTCAGCTTTTCAGGAATGTAACTGCTGTTCTCCGACAACTTCAGATACAGGTTGTTCAGCTCTGTTATAAAGGACATTTCACTCCATCCGTCGATGATGGCGTGATGGCACTGGAATACAAATACGATTTCGTCCTTTCCCAGGTTAAATGCCGCCATACGCCACAAGGGAGCAGTTGAGAGGTTGAATGGGCGTTTTATTGCAGCTGTAGAAAATTCCCGGATATGTGCTTCCTGATGTGATCTTTCCCAGGAGGACAGGTCCTGGTAGTCAGAATCAATGTTGACCGCTTTATATACAATCTGGACTTCCCTGTCAAAATCGCTAAGATTAAAGGCGGTCCTGAGAATGGGGTGTTTGTCGCTAAGCAGCTGCAACGCATGTCTGAAGCGCATAATGTCGAAGTCAGGCAGTACTTTTTGAAATACCTTGATGTCATGATATACGCCTATGCCCTTTACCATGGATTCAAATACCATCCCTTTCTCGATATCGCTCATGGGGTATATGTCTTCTATATTCGCGGTATCGCTAAGCGTGGAAAGGATCTTTTCTTTTAATGCCTCGATCTCCGCCCTGATCTCAGCTTCTTTCTGCTGTCTTTTCATCTGTAGCTGCAGCCTGTCATCTTTATGGGCATGGATATTTACTAATAGCGCTTCAATAGTAGGATGCTTATATACATCTGCCACTGGTATGTCAAGGTTCAGTTGCTTTCTGACGGCGGCCAGCATCCTTAATATTTTGATGGAGTCACCGCCAAGATCAAAGAAGCTGTCTCTGATCCCTACTCTTTCCCTGCCTAGTATCTCCTGCCAGATGTGGGCAATTTGTTGTTCAGTATCGTTGGCAGGAGCTACATAGGCCGCAGCGGAGGGGGATCCATCAGGAAGGGGCAACATTTTTTTGTCTACCTTCCCGTTGGTGGTTAAAGGAAGCACCTCCAGTTGCATGTAATGTGCCGGCAGCATATAAGCCGGTAAGCAGCTTGTAAGATGGCTGCGGATCTCCGCTACATCTATCTGCCGCTTAGCGGTAAAATAGGTTGCCAGTTCGGGCTCACCAGCAGTATTGGGAACGGTGACTACCACTGCAGTTGATATATCCGCCAGGGTTAAAATAGCATTTTCAATTTCTCCGGGTTCAATACGATACCCTTTGATCTTTACCTGTTCATCCTTCCTGCCAATGTATTGTATCTCACCTTGTGGCAGCCATCTTCCCAGATCACCGGTCCAGTACATAAGGCTGCCTGGCCTGTAAGGATTAGCAATAAACTTCTGCGCAGTAAGCTCGGGGTTATTGAGATATTGCTTAGCCAGTCCGGCGCCTGTGATGCATATCTCTCCTGTCACACCAATAGGACAAAGTCGCCCGGCCTCGCTAAGGATGAATATCTCTGTTGCCGTAATGGGCTTACCGATCAGTATCTGTGCATCA
>NZ_CALEJS010000007.1 GCF_937898475.1 uncultured Chitinophaga sp. | reverse complement strand
CATCTGGCAGGAGATCCTTGGCAAGGATCGTATCAGCGTGAAGGATAATTTCTTTGATATCGGCGGGCATAGTCTCAAAGCAGTAAAGTTGCAACATTTGTTAAACAGCATTCACGGGTTCAATGTAAAACTCCAGGACATCTACCAGCGCCCCACTGTAGAAGAACTGGCATTAGAACAAACCGCAGATAGTAAACTGTTCGCCTTAAATAAACCGCAACGGGATGACCTGAAGCCTGTTTATTTCATCCCGCCCGTTTTAGGGAATGCGATCCTGTACGGACCACTGGCAGAAAGGTTATCTGACAGTTTTTCCTGCTACGGCTGGCAATACAGGGGGCTGGAAAACGAAGAACCCCTGTACGATTCTATTGAACTGGCGGCACGTGATTGTTATGACCAGATCATTGCTCACCCAACAAAAGGCGAACGGATCATCCTGGGTTATTCTATGGGCGCTGTGATTGCGTATGAGGTGGCCCGGTTGCTGGAAACGCAGGAAGAACCGTTCCGCCTTGTGCTGGTAGACAGACATGTACAGGCAGCGCCCGTGTACTACTCTGAAGCAACAAACAGCATACATACCGCACAGCTGCTTAACAAATACAGGGTGCTGCTAGCTGGTGAACATACCGGGGAAGAACGGCTTGCCGGATTCCTGTCAAACAATCTTAAAATACTGGCTGCATATGCATCAGGGAGTAGCATAAAAAGCAATATATACGCCATTGAAGCTACCGGAACAGAAAACAGGACGCGTATGTCCGAATGGAGCCAATACACGGAAGGAACTGTAAATGTCTCATTCATCGAGGGAGATCACTGGGAACTGTTTTCCAGAAAGCACCTTACAGCAATGGAAAAAATACTCAGATCGCTCATCATCCATTAAAACCAGTCAACTCATTTTATTACAACAAATTAAATCCTTGAATTATGAAAGACAACACCTGGTATCTCAAACCCAACGTAGTAATTGAACCCCTGTTTGAAAGATGGTATGCCTGGGCACATCTGATCTCACCCGCAACAGCTGCCATGAACACGGTAGGCAGGCATCTTAAAATAATGAACTCCTATATACAGTCGGAGCAGATACATGCCGCTGCTGTAAAAAATCCCAAGATGCTTGGGGGCCCATTCATGGATTACAAAGTGCCCCGTGTAGAAGAGATCCGGGAACTCAAGCACCGGACAACTGAAAGGCAAGCTGACCAGATCGCCTTTGCAGCCGCTGTACAGGAACTCGACAAAACACTAAAGGCCCATGCAAAAGGATACTCATTGGAAAGCCTATACGAGAAAGTTCCTGACATCCTGAAAGGATATGTAGAACTGGTATATGATCTTAACAACAACCCCTCTTTCCGTTTCTTTGAGTCACTTCTGTACCAAAGTAAATTCTATAATGAACGTTCTCAGAGCATTGCATTATGGGTAACTGATAACGACGACCGTCCGTTCTGTCTGAGCACACCTAAACTGGATGAGCCTAATGTACTGCATCTCGATATCCCTTTCAGGCATGCCGGCATCGATGTACTGAGCAGGATGAAACGTAAGGCCGGCTCGATCGATGAAATAGCTGCCATACTGGGAGTAAAGGATACAGACCGGGCATTATTCAACACGTTCTTCACGCAACAGGAACACCCCGCGTACAGGAAATATGAAGGAGAACATGTAAGAATGCGCTATTTCGGCCATGCCTGCATTCTAATAGAAACCAAAGATATCAGCATCCTCGTAGATCCACTTATCAGTTACTATGGGTATGAATCAAGTGTGGCACACTTTTCTGATATAGACCTGCCGGATGTTATAGATTATGTACTGATCACGCATAATCACCAGGATCACATCCTGTTTGAAACACTGCTTCCTTTAAGGCACAAAATAAAGAATATCATTGTCCCCCGCACTACCAGCGGCGCGCTGCAAGACCCCAACCTGAAGCTGATGTTCAATAAGATCGGGTTCGATAATATTACCGAAATAGATGAAATGGAAACCATCGAATTCAAGAACTGCGTGATAACAGGTATACCGTTTACGGGAGAACACAGCGATCTGAATGTGAAAGCTAAATCATGTTATCATATAGCAGTAGACAAATTCTCGTTCCTTTTTGTAGCCGATTCAAGGATACTGGAAGCCAAGCTGTATGAGCACATACACCATGTGCTGGGGGATGTTGACGTGATCTTCCTGGGCATGGAGTGTGACGGAGCGCCCTTAACCTGGTTATACGGCCCCTTGCTGACAGAAGATATGCCAAGGGACAAAGACCAGTCGAGAAGGCTTTCTGGATCCGACTTCAGGAAGGGATTGCACCTGATCGACATATTCCATCCCAAAGAAGCCTATGTATACGCAATGGGCATGGAACCCTGGCTGAAGTTCATCAGCAGTATTAAGTATACCGATGAATCTAACCCGATCATCCAGTCAAACCTCCTGGTGGAAGAATGTAAAAACCGGGGAATCATTGCTGAAAGACTGTTTGGTGAAAAAGAGCTTTTGTATGAATCCAATGCAGTTCCTGCCTGATAAGGCGGGAACTGTTCCCATTCCATCCATCGCCTTTTTCAACTACTTAAGCATTAAAAATGAAAAAAGTATTCACGCTGATAATGCCCATGTTCGGCAAACAAAGGCTGGTTAAATATGTACTGCTGGGGATCCTCTCGGGAATACTCAATTTCCTGTTCATTAATTGTGTAACCCGTGTTATAAATCTCATTATATCCGGCTCCCTGACAACCGTTAACAAAGATTACCTTTTAATCGCCGCAGGTATTGTGCTACTGGTGATTGGCACCAGGAGGTTGCTTTCACTTGGGATCATCCGTTCATCACAAAACCTGTTCTGGCGACTGCGGAAGCACATCCTGTCTTTTATCCTCGGGTCTAACTACCAGCAACTGACAGAGAAAAGAAGCAATATACAAACGGCTATATTCAGGGATGTATATGTGCTTACAGACGCATCAATGATCATCATCCAGTTCTTCACTGCAATGATCCTGTCTATAGCCTGCCTGATCTATCTTGCATCTATCTCAATCATACTCTTCGCCATCACATTATTTGTGGCATCGATCGGCATCAGCGTCTACTATGTAAACAATAAAAAGATCAGTTTAAAGTATGAACGGAGCCGCGTCCTGGAGAACAAGTTCCTTGAGCACTTCAACGCCTTACTGCACGGGTTCAAAGAGATCAACATGGATTCCCGTAAGGGTCATGACATTTATGACAGGAAGATAGCCCCGGTGGCAGACGAATCTTTCAAAAACAATATCTCCGCCCATGCAGGATTCCTTACCAACCAGGTCACCGGGCAGATACTCTTCTACCTGCTGATATCGTCTGTACTGCTGGTATTGGGCATTCTGCTGAATATAAAACCTGGTAATATTGTAAGTTTTGTATTCACACTGCTTTACCTGCTGGGTTCTATCGAAACCATTATGGGGGCTCTTCCCGGACTGGCAAGGGCAAAAGTGGCTGCCATTCATTTGCTGAACTTAAAAAAGGAACTGGAAGAAGAGCAAAAAGGGAATCGCATACCTTCCAGGTATATAAGCAAACAGGAATTTGATACTTTGTCAGTCAGCCAGCTGGAATTCAGTTACAAGGATGCCGACAAGAACAAAACCTTCGGAGTGGGTCCTATCAGTTTAGATATCAGGAAGGGAGAAACTATTTTTATATATGGGGGGAACGGCAGCGGTAAGACTACACTTATTCATTCACTGATCGGCATACGGCCTCCAATGGCGGGAGAGATCCTCCTCAACGGCATCCCCGTCACTACCGATAACTACCCCGAGTACCGTACCCTTTTTGCCGTTGTGTTCAGTGACTTTTATCTGTTCAATGATCTGCCGGGTATCAGGAATTTCTCTATGGAAAAATGGGAATATTACCTGCAGCTGTTTGAGCTGGATAACAAAGTTAAGCTGGACGGCCATCAATTTTCTACAATCGACCTTTCTACCGGACAACGAAAACGGCTTGCCCTTATTGCCGCCCTGCTGGAGGAAAAACCTATACTGGTGCTGGATGAATGGGCAGCGGATCAGGATCCCTATTTCAGGAAAAAGTTCTATACCGAGATCCTTCCTGCATTGAAAGAAGAGGGCCTCACCATCATTGGTATCACCCATGATGATAAATACTATCATACTGCAGACAAACTTTATAAAATGGATTATGGAAGACTGACAATAGAAGATGTCACTATTTATTCTGCTGGGTCGCTGTTAAACTAAAATAACACATTAAATGTTAAAAATTGTAAATTGCCGATGAATGGCCAAAATCTAAACACCCATTACCAAGATAACCAACAACTTGTAGCGGCTTCAGTTACGCCAAACAAGCGCTAAACCCTTATCGACCAAAGAACGTATGAAAATCCAAAAAAAGAAGTACTGCGGCCCCGCCTGGAGAACATCAGCAATTATTGTCATCTGCATGTTTACAATCCTTGTAGCGAAGGGAGTAGATCGCTATACTGACAGGCTTGCTATTGTAACAGATACCCTGGTAAAAGGCCAGCTAAGCGGCCTGGTTACTGACCAGCAGGGCGCCCCGATACCTTTTGCTACCGTCTCCCTGCTTTCCTTTCCCGATTCATCTGTAGTAAAGAACGTATTATCAGATACAACAGGGCAATATCACTTCTTCAACGTTCCTTCCGGCAACTACCTTGTTAAGGTTTCTGTGCTTGGATTTACCATTAGCTATTCAAGGCCTGTTAAAATGCAGGCAGAGGAAGGGGTACATGTTGGGCGGTTAACCATGGCTGCATCCGCCACTACCTTGACAGAGATCGAGATCGCCGGCCGCAAAGCCCCCGTGGAAAGGAAAGGCGACCGGTTTATTGTGAATGTGGAAAAGAGCGCAATGGCGTCTGGCAACTCCATTGACCTGCTTAAATCAACGCCATTTGTATCATTATCCGCCTCCAATGAGGTGCAGCTACAAGGCAAGAAAACGATGTTCCTGGTGGATAATAAACCAATCCCTGAAGCCTCTTTACAGGATATCCTCCAGATGATACCTGCAGGAAATATCTCTTCTGTAGAGCTGATCACCAATCCATCCGCCCGGTATGATGCCGCTTATGGGGCCGTTATTAATATCATCACCAAAAAGAAACAAACAGAAGGTATTACCGGCAATGTTCGTTTGGAAGGCGCCCAAGGGAAATACGGACAATATGGAGGCAATAGCAGGATCACTTACAAGAAAAAGAATGTCACGCTTTTTGGCCTGGGCGCATACACCAGAAGCGACCAGCAATCCGTCAATCTGATGGACCGTGAGTTAAATGCAACAGAAAAACCAGATCTGCTCAAGGAAAATATCACCAGGACCTTCTACCAGAACTTTTATTCATTTCAGGGTGGAACAGATATCAATCTCACTGATAACCAAACCATCGGAGCGCTTGCAACGGCCAGGATAGTACGAAGCGACGGCCTCTTTGCGTCCAGCAATATATTCAGCAAACTGCAGGCGCCTGTTGACTCAATACTATATACCAACAGCCCGCTGGACAACAAAGGAGAGACCTATAACTTTAACCTGAACTACCACCTGCTGGCTGATTCCGGGAAAAACGAACTCACCTTGCTCAGTACATATACACGCTATAACAGCAACTTCTTCCAATATTTTCCTTCAGTACTGGTTGACGGTACCGAAGCTATAATACGTACGCCGGCCATTTACCAGATCACTAATAATACCAATATAAACATTCTTATCGGTCAGGCCGACTATACACATAAATTCCGGCAGCACTGGCAGCTGGAAACGGGCCTGAAATATCAGCGTACAGATTCCAAAAACAGTATTCTTTACGAAGATAACAGCAGCGGACAGTTTGCTGTGGTACCCGGTTACTCCAATAACAATCACCTCAGAGAGGCGATCTATGCGGGTTACGCCATTCTGTCCAAAAACTGGGTAAGCGACAGGCTGCAGGCGGGTTTAAGGGTTGAAAATACGGAAGCGGAATTCATTAATAATTTTAAACAAAACTATCTGAAATTCTTCCCGACCATTAACTACCAGCATGATTTCAGCAAGCAATACAATTTCTCGCTTTCTTACAAGAAAGTGATCAGCCGCGCGCCATATAATGAACTGGTTCCCTACACAATATTTGTTAACCAGTATACCGTATTTACAGGCAACCCTGCGCTTCAGCCACAGTATGACAACATCTTCAGTTTAAATACCCAGTTAAATAAACTGAACATTTCATTTAACTATACCATCATTAAAGGGATGTTCGGTCAATTCCCCATAAAGCAGGATTACAATACCAAGGTGACCTACTTTGCATTGCAAAACCTGGATAATGCACAAGACTTCCATATTGACGTGTTCTACCCGCTTCAGATAACTTCCTGGTGGAGTACACAAAACAGCGGCTCCGTCTTCGGCTATTCAAAAGCAGAGGGTAAGGTGCTCAACCAATCGTTCCGTCTTTCCTCCGACTGGTTTAACATTAAAAGCAGTCACACTTTTAATTTCTCAAAGAACATTAAACTGGAAGTTACCGCTTACTACTATTCTTCACTCACGTCTGAGCTGACCAGTATAGGAGAAGTGGGGAACATAGATGCCGGTTTATTAATAAGTGTGCTGAATAATAAAGGCCAGCTCAGGATCGGTGGTACTGATATCCTGAAACGCAACGTATACTTCTCAGGACAAAGTTTTGAAGTATACCGCTCACGGAAAGACCGGTATGGAGACAGCCGCCGTCTGTCTTTAGGTTTCACCTATAATTTTGGGAAAACAAAAATAACGACCCGGCCAAGAAAATTAGGTAACAATGAAGCGTTGCAGCGTATACAATAGTTTGTAACGCTGTATGCAGGATTGTTTGTTAAAATCAGTAACAAATAATGAAGTTCAACTTATTCTGTTTCCATTTTGCAGGAGGCAGCAAGTATTCATATAACAGCTATGCCGCTGCAGCTCCGGCCGGTTTAAATATAGTACCCGTTGAGCTGCCGGGCAGAGGCGCCAGGTCAATGGAACAGCCGCTGTCAGATATCTGGCTGATGGTAGACGATATATTTTCCCAGATCAGGCACTCACTTCATACTCCTTACGCTATTTACGGCCATAGCCTGGGTTCTTTGCTAAGCTACCTGGTGACCATCCGGATCAGGCAGGAAGGCCTGAATAATCCGGTGCACCTGTTCGTTTCGGGCAGAGGAGGCCCCTCCATTCCGAGAAAACATCCTCCCACATCAGAATTACCACGTCCTGCATTCATCAGCAAGCTTAAAGAATTGGGCGGCTTTCCTGATGACCTGTTGAACGACGATAACGTAATGAACTTTTTCGAGCCGATTCTAAGATCGGATTTTCGCGGTGTGGAAACATATCAGTATGCAGGTCCCGCGATGCTGGACCTGCCGATCACTGTCATGATCGGCAAGGAGGAAAAAGTAAGCTATGAAGATGCATGCGAATGGAAAAAAGAGACGAGTAACGATGTACAGATAAAGGTGTTTCCCGGCAAACATTTCTTTATTTTCAACTACCCCCGGGAGATCGTCCATATTATTTCCTCCACATTAGGCCTGTCATAGTAAACTCGGCCCGGTGATACACTCTTTGTTAATCCCCTCCAAATCCTTACTTTGTGCCTGAACCATAAACCTAAAGACCTGTGAAAAAGATCGTTATTTTACTCATTATCAGTTGCTCCGCACTGCTGACCCAGGCACAAACACCGACTGCCGTGAACCAGACAGATGCCAAGCAACGCAAACAGGGCCCCTGGATAGAACAGGTAGAGCCGCTGCGCGGAGAGCCCGGTTACAGCTGGGAAGGCTCCTACAAAAACGACCGCAAAGAAGGCGTCTGGAAAAAATACAATGAGATCGGTGATCTGATCGCGGAAGAAACATACCATAACGGCGTACTGGATGGCCCCTGTAAATATTATTATCCCAACGGCAAACTCAGCGCAGCGGGTGTTATGCTGGCGATGGAAATAGAAGGCGAAATTGACACTGTACTGGTCATAGATCCGGTTACGCAGGAAGAGTCCCGGGTGGAAGTTGTACGGAAAGGAAATTCTGTACGAAATGGTGAATGGCGTTTGTACGATGAAGACGGGCACATGATAAAAGAAACGTATAGCCGTGGTGAGATCGTTACGGCAGAGAAAGGCGCTCAGCGCAAATCGAATATAGCACCCCTGCCTCACGAGCTGCAGCAGCAGACGGGAAATAAGCGGAAGAAAAACTAGCTTTTCCCGTCTGCCGCACAGCGGCACTTAATGCTGCTCCTGCTCTTTCTGTTCTTCCAGGTAACGTTTATATGCTTCTTCCGTTATAGCAGCGAGCTGTTTTTTATCTGTCACATCCTGCCCTTCATTAAGCCAGCGTATAAACGTCGGTTCGAAATTGAGCTTTTTCCCGTCCGCCGGCTGGGGGCCGTTCAGCACATATTCCCACTCCTCGTTCTCATCTGTTTTATAACGGTATAATGTGATCCATACTGCAGGCTGATCTTCCAGTTTCACTTTTACACGGGCAAACTGGCCGATCGCTGTTACATCATAATCATCAGATAATATGGAAGCCACATAGCTGCGCCCTATAAGTTCCTGGTTCAGCAAATGCTGGATATGCTTCAGCTGTTTGCGATCCCTGAGATCAGAAATGAACGGCCAGGAGACGTTGTTATTAATGAGGATACTATTCAGCATAATGTCATTCACCGTGATATGCTGACTGATCAAACCGCGGGCGCCGAGGGCGCGCAGCTGCATGGTAGTATCCGTCAGCAGCACACGAAAACCGGGAACAGTGGAACCTGGCATTCCCGGCAAAGCCAGTATATGGCCGATGTTCAGCAGACTGTTTTCCCACATCCAGCTGCTGTCTGCATCCGGCTGCCGGTTTTTCCACCGCGCTATATCGCGGGTAAACAGTCTTTGTAGTCCGGGTACCAGGCGTTCAAGCCCGTAGCGTTCAAACCGGGGAGCAAGCCATGTTGAATCCCAGGCGGAAAATCCTGCAAAGGCCTCCAGCAGGCCGGGCGCATGTTCGGCAGCAGCAACGATTTCAGGCAGGTATCGCTGATAGAGGCTGTCATTCCAGCGGAGGCTGTAATCAAAAACGCCGCCTGTAGCGATACTTTCCTGCAATTGGGTTCCCAGTCGCAGGAAGGTGTGCATAGCAGTATCTGTTCCCAGCGCGCTCAGGAAACGCAGGATACTCCTGCGACGTCCGGGATCGGTGGTTTCGTTGAACAGCTGTCCGGCAGCATGCACGGTGGCGTCATTGGCGTGCTTCTTCAGCGACAGCAGCAGTTTTACTTTAACGTTGTTACTGCCAGTGTCTCCCGGGAAAGGTTGGGTGAGTGCATGAAGCATAACAGGCACTTCTGCACTGTCGGGCGCGAGGTTACGCAGGTAAGCAAAGGCCCCCTGGAATACCGCCGAATCCCTGCTTTGCAGGTCTGCCAGCAGCAGGTCCAGTTTCTTTTGTCCCAGGCGGCGCGCATCGTTTTGCTCCCTTTTACCCGGATGAAAGGAGGCAAAGAATTGCTGCGCATACCCTTTCCCATCCAGCTCTTCGGGGATGATAGCAGAGATGCGGTAGACCGTATGTCCCGCCAGCACTGCTTTGCGGTAAAGACGCAGACCGGTGCGGCGTAGTTTCGTTTCCACTTCCCTGACGGGCAGGCCATCCAATGTATACTGCCGGGATGCAGTTACAATAAGATCGCTGTCGTTACGCTGTAAAAATGTGCGAAAGATACTGTCAGGCGCCTCATAATAGTAACGGTGGTATTTGTCTACCATTACGATATACACGGCGTTAGACAGGGTATCCATGGCCTGGTACTGGTATGTTGCCACGGCCGATGAACTGTCGTACCGCGAGAGGGCGCCACCTTCAAGGGCCACCGGACCCATTACGGAGAAGCTGCTATCCTCCGGCGTAAATGGAACGGAAGGCGCCTGTGACAACAGGGGCAATATGCGGAACTCATCCAGGAAGCGGCGCCAATAACTGCTGTCTGTATGCGCTTTGTCGTACACGCACATCAGGCAATAAGCCAGGTTACCCCTTGGTATAAAGTCAATGCGGGAAACGAAGCCGTTGGCATGTTGCCAGGTAAGCTGGTGGCGGGGCAATCCGCCCTGTTCAGACAGCGAGGAGTCGATCACCTGTATAGTGCTGTCCTTCCCTATCAGCACCTGCTTTAATTCTTCCAACAGCTGCTGATCATTCAGGTTGTAATAGCCTTTATGCATCTTCAGGATGCGAACTACATAAGATACATTGTTAACGCCATCCAGGGAGGTATAGACTTCTTCGGGGCGGCCGCCGTTCCGGCCGCCTATACTGGCGTGATTGGCGTCTGCTGGCAGTATGGCCGAGAAACCGAGGTCCGGACGTGCCAGGGTTTCATATGCCATTACCGGGTGCACCACGTCGTAAAAGCGTACAGAGTTGAAAAAATCCTTCCGCGCAACGCTGTCTTTCTCCTGTGAGTTGTACATAAACACAAAAACCCTGTTATTGCGGATAAACAGGCGCATATGGAACAACATGTTCTCCCGCAGCATCAACGCTTCAGTACCGGGTATATCACGGTAAATAATGGGATAGGATCGCTGTATGGCCGCATTACCCTGGCTCGCCATATTGGCGATCATGTTATTGACCAGTTCCTGTTTGTCTGCCGCCAGCTGTGCGATGTCCATAAAAAAAGCGAAGCCGGTTTCATCGTTGTTGGTGCCTACATACATTTTACGGTTCATGTTGGGCACCTGGTAAGCGATGGGGATACCGGGAAATACAACGCTGTAACCATCCGCCATCCTGTTCAGGGAATATCCTTTCACGCTGTCAAGCTGCTGGCGTTCACGCCTGGCAACCCCGGTAAAGGTGGCATTCACCGGGGTAACGGTATACCCCTTCTCCCGTAGCAATGCAAGCATCCCTTTTCCGCCTGGTAAATGAGCCACCCCTACGGCGGCAAACACACTGCCTTTGGCAGCCAGCCTGGCAAGATTATCTGCCATTTCTATATTGCGCGGCACCAGTTCGAGATGTGTATCTTCTTCCTCCCAGCTGTCTACCAGTTTCAGGATCTGCTGCAGATCACCTTCATAGTAGTGGTTCACCATTGCATCCAGGTAGTCTACTCTTGATTGGAGGCGCTTGGTCCTGTCTGTGGCATCGCCGGTGCCGCTGGTCTTATATCCGAGAGCCCAGAGAAAAGCTTCCTTCTGGATATCTGATACCTCGGCGCTCATAATATTCAGCTGGTTCTGTATCTTCTCCAGGCTATGCACGGGTTTGTTAAGTCCGATGGCTTTCTGGTACAGCCACGCATCCAGGAATACGTTCTCGGGTTTATGGCCTGGGCGGCTTTCATTTTTCTTCAGCTCCTCCTCTTCCCCGATCAGCAGCTTTTCCAGGAACCATAAACGTTTCAGGCTTAGCTGGTCCAGCGGCGCGCCTGTTTTTTCTTTCACCAGGCTGTCTACGTAGTGGTATTCTTTGTCGCTTAGTAAACGGCGCATATGATTGACCGTATCTTTCAGCGGCCCGTTAGGCGCCAGCATATAGGCCAGCATAGAATCCATGTCTACTTCCATCGCGAAAGATGCAGTGCTGCGCAGGGCCGTTAATACGGAATCGCTGAATTCAAACACCCGCCTGTCTGTCAGGTGCATTGTACCAAAGAGGTAAGAGGGCGCTTGCATGCCGGGAGCATCAATACGCCAGAGTAACTGGTAATCAGGTCTGTTATTATGCTGGGCGCGTAAGAAAGCTGTTTGCATCAACAGGGCTAACAGCAGGCATATGGTACGGGTATAAGTTCCGGTGTCCCTGGTCCGGCGGATAGTATAGGCGAACATGCCATAAAGATAATAAAACCAGTGAAAAGAGGATGCTGCTATAAAACCAGCATCCTCTTTTTTTGCTTATGGAGTCGGTCTTTGCTATTCGTTAATTGATCAGGCAGGCTATGGGTGTGCTGCCAGGATCAGTAGACAGCCCGTTGGCTTCCCGGATCAGCTGGAAGATATGATCGGGCCGCACAACGACATAATTGGTGTTCAGTGAATTGGCAACGTTTTTAAAAGTGGTGGGCGTCACATCCGTCCAGGGTTGCGCCTGTATGATAATAAAACGCGGTGATGTGCCATTCCATCCTGCGGCGGCGGAGGCAATGTGATCCTTCATGGCCTGTTCACCGGTACAATAGTTACAGGACAGCGCCATACCCGGAAGACTGTTGTTATAGATGGTAAGCCCGCCGCCGGTATTCTGTGCGGTTAAGCCCAGCGTTTGCGGGGCATAGGTAGCGAAGGCTTGTCCGACGTTCTGGTTAATGCCGCCGGTGATCGTGTTCCAGATAGTGATCACCCGTAAACCGGCGCGTTGATTATAGTCCTGTGTTTTGGCAACAAACTGGTTGAGCAGGTTCTGGTTGGGCCAGTTGTTCGGATACGTGTAACCGTAACCGGAAGGACCGGAGATCAGGTTATCATTGTTGGTGGAGGTTTGATGATAGAAATTCAGTGCGCCCGGCATGGCATCCAGCATGGCAGGTGATACGGTCCAGCCAATGGGCACGGAGCCGCGATCAGCATTGTTCCATAGCTTACGCATGAGATGCTCCACATACTGCAGGTTGTCGCCATCACTTAATATAAAGGCCACATAGATCTTATTCTGCAGTGCAGGCTTGGGAGGGATCGGTTTAACGTTCACGGTTCTGGGCATACCGCTGTGAACGGTGAGGTTAGTGGCCCAGTCGCTCGCGATGGTAGTGATACCATAGGTGGAACCTCTCTGCACACCCGGGGCTTCATCGGGCCACCATCCCATATAGTTGGAGCCGGGTGGCATGGAAGATAAAAAGCTGTTCAGCAGCTGGCTTTCAGCGGCATTTTCAGGATCCAGCCAGATCACTGCAGCGCCTAAAGCCGTGGCATATTCGCGCAGGGCGGCTTTATGTATGTCGGGATTCAACCCTATCAAAAGGCGGTGATCCAGGTTAGGCCAGTAAGTATTATACAGTGTCTGGTATACCTGCAGCTTGCTGGTGAACTGATTACGCAGATCAAGCACTACAGGAATATTATACGGTGCGGATGTTAAACGTGACAACAATGTGGGCGATGCGATAAGGGCATTATAATTTTTCGCCAGTACGGTAGCCAGGTTAACGGTGTGGATCTGCGAAGGATCGTATACAATTAAACCGGAAATTTCACTGCGGTATTTTGTAATGAGATCCCATTTGTTGGAATACTCGGTCCAGTTCAGGCCCAGCGATTGCAGCCAGGTATACTGTCCTTCTGCAAAAGCGTCTCCTTCATAGGAGAAGAGCCGGGGCGTTGTTTTGTTCACAATGCCTTTCAGGGAAGCAAACAGGTACATTTCTGCAGAAGAGTTATTCTGCTGCACCGCTACCCAATCTACTTTTGTGTAGGAGGTGCCGCGCCAGAATACACGCAGCTCAATGGACTGATTGTCTGCCGGCATGGTAAAGGGCAGGGTGAAATTAACGTAGTTGGAAGCCACCGGAAACTGCGTGCGGGTAATGGTACGCGCGGCGAGAATCTGCCCGGTGGTAGCGTTCCGTACATCGATGTCCACTACGGGATCATCGTTGGCGGTATTGTTGTCTACCTTCATACGGAATTCGGCTACATTGGGGCCTGCCGGCACATCGGTACTATATGGCCCGTAGATCATATGATCATTCGGCGCATCAATACCGGTTTGACAAAGCCAGCCATCCGTTTCAAGCCTGCCTGTTTTGTGGCTGAGGGCGGAGCCTTCGCCTTCCCAGCGCGTAGACGTTTCACGAAGGATAAAGAGGTCCTGCGTTTGCGCGGGTGCGGGGAAGGAAGGAAGCAGCTGAGCGGATGGCCATGAGATCTGGGCCAGGGTTGGCATAATGAGTAGCAGCAACAAGGGCAATAGTACAGCTACTGTCTTAATGGACAAGGTGTTGGGTTTCAACATAGGTTAAAACTTGTTTGAGTGAACAATAACGTGGGTTTTCAGTAACAAATTACGGATTAAAATCGGGAAAATAAAGAAGGTGTAAACGAGGTTTTACATCACCATTGCCTCTGCTCCATACATGCGCCGGATAGCTGCGTTTTCAGCTAAAGGGATGCCAGCAAATATTTAACAAAACGGATTTTCTGCTTAATGCCAAAGGTTGTATCTTCATCCCACCTTACTTAATGAATCTCCCCTTGTTACTACCCCACTGGAAGCCTGTGCTTTTTAATTAACCTCAAAAACATCACACATGGAGAAAGCAACAAGCACAGCATTACCTGCTGTAAATCCTAACAAGGCATTGTGGGAAAAAGGCGACTTTACACGTATTGCTGCCACCATGCGCGAAAGCGGTATGGCGCTCGTGCGCAAATTGGGCATCAGCGCCGGTATGGATGTACTGGACCTGGGTTGCGGTGACGGCACTACTGCTATTCCTGCAGCGCGGCTTGGCGCAAATGTAACAGGCGTTGACATTGCAGCCAATCTTGTAGCGGCGGGAAACATACGCGCGCAGGTAGAAGCTCTCAGCAACATTTATTTCAGGGAAGGCGATGCTACCAACCTGGAAGAAATCAGTGACGCCAGTTTTGACCTGGTAATTAGCATCTTCGGCGCCATGTTTGCACCAAGGCCGTTTGATGTGGCAGAAGAAATGGTAAGAGTGACCCGCCCCGGCGGCCGTATTGTAATGGGCAACTGGATACCCAATGATCCCACACTGGTAGCACAGATTTTGAAGATCAGCGCCGCTTACACACCGCCGCCACCGGAAGGATTTGTAAGCCCAATGCTATGGGGAGTAGAAAGCCATGTAACTGAACGCTTTGGTGAAGCCGGTATTCCTGCGGAGCGTATTTCCTTTGAAAGAGATACATATACTTTCAATGCTCCCTTTTCTCCCGCTGAACTGGTTGCCATATTCAGGAAGTACTATGGCCCTACCATGAACGCCTTTGAAGCAGCTGAATACAACGGACAGGACGCCGCACTGCAAAATGAGCTGGAAACTTTATTCAACCGTGAGAACAGGAGCAATGATCCAGGTAAAACAACTATCCCGGCCACCTTTCTGCTGGTAACCGTGCAACGCTGATGCGGCTGCGCATATCCAATGCATACCGGGCAGCTACCTTTGTTTTATCAAACCCCAAAGCGGTGCTGTGAGCGCGCCATAGTCATCGCTTATTGTTTATTAAATCAAATGCTCCGATTTATGTTAAAATCAAAGATCTATCAGCAGATAGACAATGTTGCCAACAATGGTACACCAGGACACTTAAGCAGGCCCGGAAATGCAGCCTCAATCGCCATTATTGATAACCGCGAACTGGCCAATACAGATGGTGTTGTACAACTATCCGGTTTCGGCAGGATCTATGATATTGATCCCGCCGCTTCCACTGAAGATGACCTGGTAATGGTACTGGGTACTGAAAAGGATCTGCAGCGCGAGGTAGTATTATTCGACAAAGTATTTACTGCCGATACCACTTTCCGGATGGATGTTCAGTTCCATCTGCAGGGACAGGCGTACCAGGGTGTATCCACCGTTTCCTTTTCTACAGGAGAAGTGGTGACCCGGTCTTTTGATGTGGCCGACTGCGGCAGTAATAACTTTACCGCTATCCAGTTCAGGAATACCAAGCTGTCTGACAGCAGTGTCAAAACTGCCATCAGCATGTTCAACGTCTTCCTGTTTCAATAGTGAGTTGTGACGTGTTGTTGAAAAAAGGGGCCGGTCTTCCGATCGGCCCCTTTTCCTATATTATAACGGTTACCATGTAAAATATTATTCCTATCTTAAAGCGACGCTTTGTTCCGGGCATTTTTTGCCAGCCTCCAAACCCGACAGTTATGAAAACAGCAAATTTGTTACACCTATGCATATTCCTGGCCCTTGGATTCATCCATGCCTGTAAAGCACAAAAAGCGGATACCGATATGGTTCCGGACAAAACAGGGCGTACACCGCGTACGGAAAGCGCCTCCCCTATTTTCAACAACCCGCTTTCCTCGGCCGACAATGGCAGCTACTATGATCCCTGGGTGATCCGGGTGAACGGCTTTTACTACTATTGCGGATCTGACGGCGGCCGCTTATGGATCACTAAATCAGCTACCCTGCAGGACCTCCTGCTACAGGCCAAAACCTATATTTTTACGCCTCCCGGCGGCACCATGTATTCTTCCAACCTCTGGGCGCCGGAGCTGCATTATCGCAGCGGCAGGTGGTATGTTTACTTTGCTGCTGATGACGGCAATAATGCCAATCACCGGATGTATGTGCTGGAAGGCGGCACGAATGCCAACGATCCCCTTGCGGGCGCTTATAACTTTAAAGCAAAGTTAAGCGCCACTACCGACCGCTGGGCCATTGATGGCTCCCCGTTCGACTTCAACGGCCAGCAATATTTTGTATGGTCCGGCTGGGAAGGCACTACCAATGTTTCGCAGTATATCTACATTGCCCGGATGAGCAATCCTTATACGATTTCGGGCGAAAGAGTAGAAATATCCCGGCCAGACTACGCCTGGGAAAAAGTTGGTTCGCCCACCGTCAACGAGGGCCCTACCCCGCTTATCAGCGGCAATACGGTGAATATTATTTACTCCGCCAGCGGCAGCTGGACCAATGACTATTGCCTGGGCCGTCTTACCTGCACCAATGGCGACCTCATGTCCAAATCCTCCTGGAACAAACCCCCAACCGCCGCCTTCTCCAGGTTCGGCAATGTATATGGCCCGGGGCATGCCTCATTTGTCAAATCGCCGGATAACATCCAGTGGTGGATCGTGTATCATGCTGCCAACAGCGATGGCTCCGGGTGGAACAGAAGGGTGATGGCCCAGCAGTTCTCCTGGGATGGTAACATTCCTTACTTCGGGTATCCTATTGAGAAAGGTATCCCTGTTCCGTCCCCTTCCGTTGGGCCCGGCTACGCCATGCCAATCGCAGATGGTGTTTATAAGATCAAGTCCAAAGTAACTTCGCAATGCGTGGACGTTCCCAGCGGAACCAGTACACCTGGCGTACAGATACAGCAATGGACGGATAACAACAACGTTGCGCAGAAATGGAATTTTATCAACCTGGGAAATGGTTATTATAAAATAAAGTCGGTTGCCTCCAACCTGAACCTGGATAATGCAGGCGGCTCGCTTAATGCCGGCAATATCCTTATCCAATGGAATGACAACAATAATATAGCACAGCACTGGCGGGTGCAGGATATGGGCAACGGGTACTTTAAGATCATCAACCGCAGAAGCCTGATGGCGTTGAATGTTCCCTACAGCAACCAGACTCCCGGCACCAAACTGGAACAGTGGTATGAAAATCAGTATGATGCGGAATTGTGGCAGATCATCCCCTGAGCACGATATCCACGAGCTGCAAAACAGTATCTTTAACGGTGATACACAGGCATTTAAAACATTATACAACCGCTACTGCACTCCCCTGCTGCAGCTGGCCCTCGCCATTGTACACAACAGGGAAATGGCGGAAGAAATAGTAGCAGACGTTTTTATTGCCGTATGGCGAAAAAGAAATGACCTTCCGCAGGTCAGCAACCTCAAATGGTACCTCTACGCCGCCACCCGCAACATTGCGTTGAATTACGTGCGAAAATATGCGCGTAAGAAAACACTGCATATTGATGAAGTACATTTACCCGAATATACAATAAACCCCGAAGCACAACTTATCAGCAATGAACTGGTGCGGCATATCAATATAGCTATCAGTGAGCTGCCGCCGCAGTGCCGCCTTATCTTTAAACTGGTGAAAGAAGACGGTCTCAAATACCGGGAAGTAGCTGATCTGCTGAATATCTCCATAAAAACCGTGGAAAACCAGGTAGGCATTGCACTCAAAAAACTGACCCGGATGAAAGCAATCCTGGTTACAACGCTGCCCGGCCATCAATAAGCCGCTTTCCCAAAAAAAATCTCCACCCCTTTTGGGGGTATTTTTTGCTGCCTGTTGTCTTACACCCTGAGCGCTCCTTAACAATCATTTAAATAATATTATGAGCAAAGACCGTATATGGATATTACTCGGGAAGCAGCTGAGTGGCGATATTGCTGCTGCCGAACAGGCGGAGCTGGAAGCATTGCTGAAAGAGGATCCGGAGGCAGCTGCTTCCGGCGAACTGGCCGCCAGTATCTGGCAGACGCCCCTGCAGGATGTAAACGCTGCTGACGGCCACCAGGAGCGGATATGGGAAACGCTCAGCCCCCAACTTCAACAGCGGCGGCATACACCTATTGTACGCAGGCTGGTGACAGCGGCGGCTGCGGCGGCGGTACTGGCAGCAACATGGGCGGGCTGGATACTGTTACGCCCAACTGCACCGGTATTGCAGCAATTGTCTTCTGCGCCCGGCGGAAAATCAAAAGTGGCGCTGCCCGATGGCTCCATTGTATGGCTCAACCGCAATACCCGGCTCTATTATGAAAAGAACGGGTTTGGTAAACAGCACCGGGAAATTACACTCAATGGTGAAGCCTTTTTTGATATTGCCAGAAGCGAAGGCGTCCCTTTTATTATCCATGCAGGGGAAGTGAATATCCGGGTACTTGGCACCGCATTCAATGTGAAAGCTTATGCTGGCGATAGTGCCGTGTTCACTACCCTGGTCCGCGGAAAAATTGCAGTGTCATTCCAGGAGAAAACCGTAGTAATGCGCCCCGAAGAAAAACTAACCGTACCGCTCAGCGGACAGGCCGGCGCCTTTGAGCAGGCACACCCCCAAAAAGACAGCAGTGGGCAGCTTCCTGAAACGTCCTGGCTGAATAATAAACTGGCATTTGACAACAACAGCTTTGGCGAACTGGCAGCGATGATGAGCCAGTGGTACGGCGTCACTTTCCATTTTGAATCGGCAGCACTGCAGCAACTGCGGTTCTCCGGCATCATTGATACAGAATCAATAGACGAGGCATTGAAAATGCTGCAGCTTTCCCGTCCCTTCCGGTACCGGATCAGTGGAGAAGCAGTATACATCAGTAACTGACCGTATTCCTTATTTCAAAAACAAAGGCTATGACATAAAAATACCAGACCACCATTTACTTTACTTTCCATCACCCTTTATCACTCCATGTTATGAAAATAATGATCCTATGGGCTTTACTGTTCACCGGCGTTATGCCCATATACGCCAACTCTGCCATCCAGGAAAAGATCAGCATCTCCCTGGATAAAGTCAGCATTAAAACAGTACTGAAAACCATCCAGCAAAAAAGCCGCTACCGGTTGATCTACAACGACGACATTCTTCCGGAAAAGCCGCCTGTTTCTATCCATGCAGAAAACGCCACGGTAGAACAGCTGCTGTCCCAAACATTTGCCGGCACCCCATTGCGCTACACGGTAATGAGTAACAACGCCATTGTAATTGCATCCGGTCCTGTAAACGTTGCCAGGATAAGCGGCATTGTGAAAAACGAACATGGCGATCCGCTCATTGGTGTATCTGTAAAAATAAAAGGCACCAATATCGGCACCATGACCAATGAAAACGGCCGGTTCGAACTGCAGGCCAGCACCGGGGTAATACTGGTATTCAGCTATGTGGGTTATGAACAAACGGAAATAGTGAGCACTGCCGAACCTATCAACATTGTTTTGAAAGAAAGCGCCAGCGGTTTAAATGAAGTTGTAGTGGTGGGGTACGGCACACAGAAAAAAACTTCTTCTACCGCTTCCGTTGCGGCGGTACAGGGAAAAGAGCTGGCAAAGTCGCCCGTTACCAACATCTCCAATTCGCTTGCCGGAAATGTTTCGGGCATCAGCATGCGCCCTAACGGCGGGCAACCCGGCATGGATAATCCTGACATACACATCAGGGGCATTGCCACTACAGGCAACAATTCGCCGCTGATAGTAGTAGATGGCATCATCCGCAATAACATCAACGAGATATCGCCCAGCTCCATTGCGTCTGTTACCGTACTGAAAGACGCCGCTGCAGTAGCCCCTTATGGATTAGGCGGCGCCAACGGCGTAATTCTCATTACCACCAAACGCGGACAAACAGGCAAGCCTTCCTTATCACTGAACGCCTACTATGGTTTTCAAACGCCTACCTATTACCCCAAAATGCTGAACGCACAGGATTATATGCGCCTGCGCAATGAAGCTTATATGAACGAGAATCCCGGCGGTACACAACAACCTTTCAGCGATGAGCTCATTAATACGTATGCTGATCTCAACGCTAAAGATCCGGACAGATATCCTATCAGCAATACGAAAGACCTGGTACGCATGCACGCACCCATTCAAAACTATAACCTGCAGCTAAGCGGCGGCAACCAGGTTGTAAGATATTATGCGGGTCTCGGTTTCCTTAAACAGGATGGTATGTTTAACCCGGTCAACTACAGGCGATACGACTATAATGTAAATATGGAAGTAAGCGCGACTCCTACCACTACCGTGTCCCTGGCTCTCATCGGCGCCATTGAAAATACCAACAGCGTAGATGCCGCCACCACACCCGGACAGCTTTTCCGCAGCGCATACAAGCTGATACCCATCACCAATCTTTACTACAGTAACGGCCTTTGGGGCGAGTTTGCGGGCAACACCCCGGTAGGTATCCTGAAGGCAGGCTACTCTCACCGCAAAGCCACTTCCCTGCTGACTACCCTTGCCGTGGAACAGCAACTGCCTTTCATTAAAGGGCTCAGCATTAAAGGCACCTTCAGCTATGACCCCAATGATTTTACGGTGAAGGGTTGGCACACACCATTCTATTTTTATTCACAGAATACCGCCACTAACCCTTACACCTATACTAAACAGATCTCCACTTCCGAAGGAAGCGCTGCCCCGTATACCTGGCTGAACCAGGAATACTCCAAAAACCAGTTCTTTACCTACCAGGGATATCTCAACTATCACAACACCTTTGGTAAACACGATTTCACCGGGCTGGTGGTAGCTGAAGCCCGTAAGAATGACTCCACCGGCTTTTCTGCCCGGCGTAATAATTTTGCGGTAGACATTGACGAGCTGGGGATGGGCAGCTCCAACAAAAATGATTTCGACAACAATGGCTCCACGATCACCGGCAGCCAGCTCGGTTTTGTATACCGCGTAGGTTATGTGTACGATCAGAAATATCTGTTTGAGGCAGCCGGCCGCTATGATGGTCACTACTACTTTGCTCCGGGCAAACGCTGGGGTTATTTCCCCGCCTTCTCTGCAGGATGGGTTATTTCTGAAGAGAGCTTCATAAAAGACCATCCCTCTGCACTGAACTACCTGAAATTAAGGGGCTCATGGGGTAAATCAGGCAACCTGGCCGGGGCTGCCTTCCAGTACCTCAATGGTTACAATTTATACGGCAATGCCTATGCTTATGGTAACGGCAATATGGTACAGGGATCCAACATCACCCGCGAAGCCAATCCCAATATCACCTGGGAAATTTCCACCAAAACAGATATAGGGATAGACGCTACCTTCTGGAGAGGCCTGCTTTCTCTGGAGATAGATTACTTCCATGAAAAAAGGACCGGCATGCTGCTGCCGCCTGCAGTAACCGTACCCGTAGAATATGGCCTGGATCTGTCTGACGAAAACGAAGGCGTCATGGAAAACAACGGCATTGATATTTCCGTTCGCAGCAGCCATCGCTTCAACAATGGTTTACAGCTGAACCTGAACGGTAATTTCAGCTATGCCAGAAATAAAATGATCCAGGTATTTGAAACCGCTGCCACAAGAGACAATCCCAATCGCAGCAGAACCGGAAGACCCATTGGCACGCAATTCGGCTATCATGCACTGGGACTGTTCTCGCTGGAGGATGATAAGAACAACGATGGTGTGATCAACAGCCAGGACGGATACAACGTTACCCAGTTTGGCGTATTGCATCCCGGCGATATCCGCTATGCAGACATCGGCGGCCCCGATGGAAAGCCCGATGGCAAAATAGACTCCTATGATGAAACGGTGATCGGTAACCCGGTGTATCCTTTCATTACCTATGGCTTTACGCCCAGCGCATCCTGGAAGGGATTTGACCTGAGCTTATTTTTCCAGGGATCTGCGCTCGCAAGCCTGAACTTCCGTGGTTTCCAGACAGTGCCCTTTAACAACAACAATAGTAATTCCGCGTATGAATACTATAATAACCACTGGACGCCCGGCACACCTGATGCCAGGTACCCGCGTGCCAACCAGTCGCCTTACGCCAATAACACACAGAACTCGGATTTCTGGATGATGAAAACAGGTTATCTCCGTTTAAAAACAGCCGTGCTGGGATACACGCTTCCCGCCCATATTTCAAATGTGATGAAGATGCAGAGCGTCCGTTGTTATGTATCCGGACAAAACCTGCTCACCTTCAGCAAAATGAAATTTATGGACCCGGAAGTAGGCTATACAGACCTTGAAACAGCCTATCCCAACCAGAAGGTGTTTGTGTTTGGATTAAATGTCACTTTTTAGATTCATCCTGTAAAAATAGTATACCATGACACGATTCATACCGCTGTTGCTGCTTGCTATACTGGCGCTCAGCATCCTGTCCTGCAAAAAAGAATTCCTGGAAAATACCGATAAGACAAAGCTCACTGACGAAATGCAGTGGAGCACAGAAGGGAATGCCGATCTTTTCCTGAACGATATCTACAGCGCATTGCCCAATTACTGGAACCAGCCGGAAAACCTGGATAATTTCACAGACGACAACGACGCCGGTTTCTATTATACTTCCTACAACTGGAAACAGGGCATTATAGAAGCCTCCTCCAACGACTATACGGTATGGGGCGGCATTACCGGTTCTGCAGATCTGACCAACTGGACCACCACTTTCACCAACATCCGCAAATGCAATACATTCATCACAGAAGTGCGTAAAAACGCGCAGAATTTCTCCCCGGAATGGCTGAACAAACGGCTGGACGAAGCCCGGTTTCTCCGCGCCTTTTTTTACAGCGAGCTATGGATGCATATTGGCGGCCTACCCATAATTACCACGCCCGGCGACCGGCGCACCATGGATAGCGCCGCGCTCTATCTTCCCAGGAGCACTTTTGCAGAAACAACAGACTTTATCACCACGCAACTGGATTCCGTTGCCAAAGGCGGCAACCTGCCGCCTAAATATAACAAAGGTGATGCAGATGCAGGGCGGGCTACGCTGGGCGCCGCGCTGGCCTTAAAAGGCTGGGTGGAACTATACGCCGCCAGCCCGGCATTCAATGCCGCACAACCGGCAGCAGGCAATGACCCTGCCAGGGTAGCCGGTTACAATAACTTCGATGCCCAGCGCTGGGCAAAATCTGCCGCTACATTCAGGGAGTTCATTGATCTTTATGGTAACGGCAAAGCATACGAACTGTTTCCTGATCCTTCCGCCATCTGGTATGAAGCCAATGAATATCATTCGGAAGTGGTGTGGGACCGACAGGTAGTTGCCAACACCATGGGATCATCCTTTGAACAATATGGCGGCCCGGTGTGGATTAACGGGGCCTATTACACCTGGGGCAACTACTGCCCCACACAGGAACTGGTGGACCAGTTCTTTATGGCCAACGGGAAGCCCATTACCGACCCTGGCTCCGGCTATGATCCGCAGCATCCCTATGTGGGCCGTGAAAAACGCTTTTACGACTGGATCGTATATGACGGTGCGCCTTATAAAATGACCTGGATGGACAAAGGCGACACCATATACACCCGCATTGATAAAGTACGCCCTTCCAAGAACCAGATCGACTTTGGGACGGATGATGTAGGCAATACGGGCTATTATTTTAAGAAGAAACTGAACCCCCTGGTAAGACCAGGTGGCGGCGCCGTAAGCGGGGCTAATTTTATTTACTACCGCTATGCGGAGGTGTTGCTGGGATATGCAGAAGCACAGAACGAAGCAGTGGGGCCGGATGCCAGTGTGTATAATGCCATTAACCAGGTGCGCAGAAGAGCCGGTTTACCCGACCTGGCGCCGGGTCTCTCACAGGCGGAGATGCGGAACGCTGTTTACCAGGAAAGAAGAGTGGAGCTCTGTTTTGAGAACAAAAGATTTTATGACATCATCCGCTGGAAAACCGCCAGTACTGTGATGAATGTGGACAAGCACGCTATGAAGATCTCGAATACATCGCCCAATGATAATGCAGGGGTGTGGAAATATGAGATTGTGCCGCTGAACCATCCGCATGTGTTTACGCAGAAAATGTACCTGAACCCCGTACCGCAGGATGTGATAGACAGGAACCCGAGGATTGTGCAGAACCCGGGGTACTAAGTAAGGGTGGTTGATTAAAAAGTTGCAGGAAGTTTCCTGCAACTTTTTTTAAAACCTACTTGCTTTCAAACCTTTTAGCCGCTTCCGGCGTAACAGGAGTGAAAAAGTTAACCAGGTTCCCATCAGGGTCGCGGAATAACAGCGACCTGTTTCCCCAGGGCATTGTTGTTGGCGCCTGCACAATGTAGGGCTGCAGGAATTCAGCCAGCCGCTCATAGTCGCGGTCAACATCCTCCGCCTTAAATTCGACAATGGCTGTTCTGTTTTCAGCGGCTTTGGCAACCTGGTCGCCCCCGAAAGCCTGCAGGGTTTTGGTGCTTCCTATGGCCAAAACAGCGGTATTGGTCTGGAGCTCTGCAAATTCAGGCGAGTAAAACCTGAACGATAAGCCGGTGACATGTGCATAAAATTCGGTTAAGCGCTGAATGTCGGCCGTAATGATCCTAACGGAAAGGAGTTGCATGATTCGTTTTTTACCTCGTTTAAAAATTGTAATGACGTGTACGCCCGCCTTACAGGAACTGTCCCTGCAAAATTGTATAGGGGTTGTGACAACAGTATGTCAGCAGGCTATCTTAACAAAATATTATTAGGAAAAAAGACCGTACGGTCTTAACTTTGCCCCGTCATGAACAAAGGATACCATCATCGGCATTTTCAGCACATCAGTGAGCGAGGTAGTGGAAATAAACCAGCCGGCTGCTGGTGGTATTCAGATGCTTTATGAAAAGGACCAAATTTTTATTATCCAAAAACGGACCGTTCGGTCTTAAATGAACAACCATTATGAAAGTCATTCAATTTACTGAGTATGGCGCTTATGATCAGCTGAAGCTTACAACACTTCCGGAACCTGCCTTAAGCGGCAGCCAGCTGCTGGTGAAGGTAACTTTTGCCGCAGTGAACCCGGTGGATAATACTATACGTAAGGGGCTGATACCACAGGCTAAAAAACCGCCCATGATACTGGGTAATGAAGCCGCCGGTATTGTGGTGAAGGGCAATGCAGACTTCCCCGCCGGTACGCGGGTGATCATCTCAGGTTTCACCGCACAGGGTACCGTGCGCGGTATTACCACGGATGGCGCCTGGCAGGAATACCTGGCCGTTGAACCGTCTGAACTCGTAAAAACGCCGGATACACTTACTGATGAAGAAGCAGCGGCAGCGTTTGGGGGCTTCTTTTCCGCTATGGCCTGTTTAAACAGGGCAGAGTTTGCACCCGGCAAATCCGTGTTGTCGCTGGGCGTGGGTGGTTCTGTTGGTAATGCGGGTGTGCAACTGGCAACCGCGCTGGGCGCATCACTGGTGATCACTACCGCCGGATCAGCTGCAAAGGCTAAAATTGCGGAAGACGCAGGTTATACCAACGTGATCAACCTGGAAAAAGAAAGCATCCGGGAAGGCGTAATGCGGATCACCGGCGGCAAAGGTGTTGACATTGTGCTGGACAGCATTGGCGGCCAGCTGACCGGCGATGCTATCAGTTCACTGGCACGGAGCGGTATTATCGTCAACATCGGTTACTCAGCAGGCACGCAGTTTACGGCCAACATCACCGATTTTGTATGGAAAGGATTACAGATGCGCGGGCAAAGCCTGTCTGGCTGGTTCACGAACGAACAGCAGCAGGCAGTATGGGGTCAGCTGTTAACCCTCTTCAGCAAAGGCGCCATCAAACCTATCGTAGCCAGGATCTTTAAGGCAGACGAAGCGCCCGCTGCGCAGCAATTCCTGATAGAAGACCGTCCCTTTGGTAAAGTGCTGCTGCAGTTTTAACATTTCCTTATATGGGTTCCGGCATTTAGGTTACAATTGTCCATGATTCGGTTAACTGCAGCAAATGGTGATTGCTGAAATTTGTATAACAATAAGATCATTGAATTTTAAATGTTAACAAATGGAATCAGTAACCAATAAGCAGCCCGTTGCGCTGGTCACAGGGGCCAACCAGGGCGTAGGTAATGAGATTGCAAAGGCGCTTGCAGCTAACGGATATATTGTATATGTGGGATCGCGTAACCTGGCCAATGGTGAAAAGGCGGCGGCCGATATTGGCCCCGCTGCACATGCCATCCAGCTGGATGTTACAAAGCAGCCGGACATCCAGGCAGCGGCGGCACGCATAGAAAAGGAACAGGGACGCCTTGATCTGCTGGTAAACAATGCCGGCATCTCCCATGCGGGTAAGCCGGGGCGCACGCTCGAAGAAATAACCGAGGCCAGCCGTCCCAGCGTTGCCTCCCTGGATGAAATAAAAACCGTTTGGGAAACGAATGTATTTGGTGTGATTGCCGTTACCCAGGCCATGCTGCCGCTGCTGAGAAAATCATCCGCAGCGCGCATTGTGAATGTATCCAGCGCGCTTGGCTCACTAACCTGGATGTCTGATCCGGCCTGCTGGTCGAGAGAACATTACGGTGTTGTTTACGGCGCATCCAAGACGGCACTCAACGCCGTTACCGTTGCTTTTGCCATAGAACTGGAGAAGGAAAACATAAAGGTACATGCCACCAGTCCCGGCTTTACCGCCACCGCGCTGAACAATTTCCAGGGTACCGACAGCCTCGAAACCGGCGCACGAGAACCGGTGCGCGTGGCCCTGGCCAACGATATTCCCACCGGCAGCTTTACAGGTCCCAACGGACCGCTGGCCTGGTAGTGCAGCCATTATTTTGCCAGGATAAGTAAACTACAATAAATTGTGACCGGTGCAGTATCAGTCGCCGGTCACAGTTATTATCTTTGAATGTGAAATGTGAAATGTTATGATCAGCAAACTTGACTCGATCCCCGAAATGCACCGGATGCTGGGATTGCCGGGACCTGTTCATCCTTTGATCAGTTTATTGGATATGACGAATAATATAGTGGATCTGACCCGTCTGCCCGCCAGTTATGTAACCGGCTTTTACAAGGTTACGTTCGTTACCAAAGTATCGGGACAATTCAGGTATGGACAAAGCTATTATGACTTTGACGAGGGCACAATGCTGTTCACCGCCCCTAACCAGGTAATAGCCAATACAAACAGCTACAGGGGAACCAAGGGTTACTCCCTGATCATACACCCCGACTTTCTGCAGGGGCACCCCATCGCCAGGAAAATAAAACAGTATGGTTTTTTCTCTTATGCCAGCAATGAGGCCCTGCACCTGTCTGATAAGGAAAAACAGACCATCCTTTCACTTTACCAGATCATCGGCGATGAATTAAACAGCAGCATTGACGAAGTCAGCCATGAGCTGGTGATTGCCCAGCTCGAACTGCTGCTGAGTTATGCCAAGCGTTTTTATAAACGCCAGTTCCTGACCCGCCAGGTGGTAACCGGCAACCTGCTGGAACAGCTGGAAACAATACTCAGTAAATTTTTCGAAGAGGACAAAGCCCTTAGCCAGGGCGTTCCTACGGTACAATACCTGGCGGAGCAACTCAACTATACTCCCAATTATTTAAGCGATATGCTGCGATCACTTACGGGGCTGAATGCACAGCAGCACATTCATCAGCAACTGATTGAAAGATCCAAGGACTTGCTGTCGGGAACCAATATGTCTGTCAGTGAAGTGGCTTACCAGTTAGGCTTTGAGCATCCGCAGTCTTTCAGCAGGTTGTTCAAGATCAAAACCAGTATGACGCCTGCTGCATTCCGGCAGCGATTTACAGCATGAGCAGATTGTTCTGAAGATCCATCACGCCCACTCCGTAGGCGCCTTGCCGAATTTCTTCTTAAAGGAGTATGAAAAATGAGAAAGGCTTTCAAACCCCAGGCTGAGATAAAAAGCAGATGGCTTTTTGTCTTTCTCGATCAGGTGCCGCGCTTCTGCCAGGCGTCGTTCCAGTAACCATTGCCGCGGCGCCATCCCGAATATTTTCTGGAAATCACGTTTAAAGCCTGCCAGGCTTCTTCCCGTGAGCTGTGCAAATTGTTCAACAGGAATATTGTAATGGAAATTGCTGAGCATAAATTTTTCCAGGTCCATTTTGTGAGGCTCCGAAAAGTCGAATAAAAAACTGCTGAGCTGGGGCATGGTATGTAAAAGGAGGTATACGGCCTCCCTTACCTTCAGCTTACCCACGGCATTGGTTATTTTCGCTTCCGGATGGCGGACATAGGGAAGTACGGACTGAAAGTATGCATGCAAAAAATCGTTCGGCGGCAAAAGAATATTAGCGGGACCCGTATATTTTTGCCCGCACGCTATCTGCTCTTCCAGGGCAATCTCCCTTAGCAGGTCTTCCTTCAGCCTGATAACGATGGTTTGATAGTCCTCCCCTTCCAGGGGGATTTTGGTAAGTTCACCCAGCTGGTATTTCTGTATCAGCAGCATCTGGCCGCTGGTCATGGACACCTTCTCTTCCGTGGTTTCCAGGGCAAAACGCCCGGAAACCTGTAAGACGAGGGTATTATGCTCCATGAATGCCACCTTTTCCTTTCTTTCGGTGGTAAGGAAGGAGTAAAATATGACCCCCGGGATGATCTGAGTGGGATTTTTCATTGTACAAAGGTATAAAACCTGTAAAGTTCAGGTGCAATATCATTAACGCTGCAGGTAAGTACCTCCCAATATAGCGTTTGGTGAAAATTGCGTATGCAGTGTGTTTAACTCTTCAGGAGTAAACTGCAGCTCCATGGCCTGCATGTTTTCGGGCAGCCGTGTTCTGCGGCTCATACTTACCAGCGGCATGATATGATCTCCCTGTGCATTTACCCAGGCAATGGCCAGCTGTGTTGGTGAGCAGCCCTTTTCTTTTGCCATTTGTTTCAGTATCGCTACTTTTTCCAGGTTCTTTACCAGGTTCTCTCCCTGGAAACGTGAGAAGTGGCTGCGGTAATCATCAGCAGGAAGCGGCGCTTTCAGGTCGCCGGTGAGCAGTCCTTCCGCCGTATTGGCAAATGCTACAACACCGATGCCCAGTTCTTTGGCAGCCGGCAGCAGGTCGCTCTCTATCTGGCGGTCTGCCAGTGAATAGCCTATTTCCAGTGCAGCTACCGGATGAACGCTATGGGCCTTGCGCAGCTGATCAGCAGTGATTTCAGAAACGCCCAGGTAACGTACTTTTCCTTCTTTGATCAAATCGGCTACGGTTCCAATGACGTCTTCCACGGGCACACTGTTGTCCATTCTGCAGGGCTGGTAAAGATCTATGGTATCTATACCCAGGCGAACCAGGGAATAGTTGATAAAGTTCTTAATGGAATTGGGACGCAGATCCAGTCCCAGCCATTGGTTATTATAGAATATCGCGCCGAATTTGACACTGATGAAAGCCTGGTCCCTTCTTCCCTTGATCGCTCTGCCTACCAGCATTTCATTGTGTCCGTGACCATAAAAATCACCTGTATTCAGGAAGTTGATACCGTTGTCTAACGCCATGTGGATGGTAGCGATACTTTCGTTCTCATCAGTGGCTCTGTTACCCCAAACCGGGGACATGCGCATACAACCTAATCCGAGTTTAGATACCAGCGGGCCGTTCTTGCCAAGGGCTATCTTTGTTATTGTTGACATTGTCGTTATGTTTTTGATTAACGATACAAAGATCAACCATTATACCTTGTGGCCGTTTTCCTCCATAGCTCAATTTACTTTCGTTCACGGCTCACTGCCGGTAACGATATAAACTGCCTGCAGCTACCTGGCATTCTTTTTCAATGCGGCTATGGCTGCTTCCAGTACCGTATCCTTCCCTTTCCTCAGATCAGCAACCGCAGGCTTTACCAGGATGTCTGGCTGGACGCCTGCTCCTATAAACTCTTTTCCGTCGGGATACAGATCATGTTTGGAGCAAACCCTTGCACTGCCGCCTCCCGGGAGGGCAAAAAACATGGGTTGCCCGGTGCTTCCGCCGGTGGGCTCGCCAATGATCAGGCCACGATCCATACCATCAAAAGCCACGGCAAAATCTTCGGCGGCGGAGAATGTGCGGGGACTGGTGAGCACCACCACCGGTTTACTGTAGTAGTGTTTTTTGTCAGGGTCTACATAACTATCGCCGTAGCCATACCTCCCTTCGGGGGATCCCCAGGCCCTGTAGGCAGGTCGATAGTCGCGGGTGTACCAGCTGCTGGTGGCAATGTTGTTTCTGGTAAGGCATCGCAGTACACTATAGCCTACATTACTGCTGCCGCCTCCATTATCCCGAACATCAAAGATGATGGCGCTGGCTCTTGCAATGGTATCGAAAGCCCGGAGAAAGTCCTCCGCCGCCTTATCAGATCCAAAAGAATTCAGGGCTACCAGGGCAATACTGTCTTTGAGCCAGGTAAGCTGGAAGGCCGGTTTGCCGTACTTGCCGTTATCCGCCAGCGGGATACGCTTTACCGGAAAATTTAGCCGCTTCCCTTTTTCATCCACCAGCACTGTATGCACAGTAGAATCTAAGGGCCCTGCAAACAATGCATACTCATAAGTACGGGTGTCGAGGTCCTGCGGAGTGGAGGAGCTTTGGAAGGGCCTAACATATTTCTCAGCATAATCTTTAACCGGCAGTCCATTGATCTCCACCAGTTCCAGGCCTTCTTTGAGGCCCTGTTTTCTCAGCTCCGGGTCTGATATGGTTACCACCAGCACCTTATCTTCCACCAGCCTTGTGCGGAAAGCGGGTCTTGCATAAAAAGTACTATACAGCGCGGGCGGGACATTCACATTGGTATGTCCATCATGCAGCTGTGCGATCATGGCGGTTAACAGTTTATAGTATTCCGCCGTACTGGTGCTGGCCGTTACTTCAGGAAGGTAAGCCATGTAGAGTGAGTCCCAATCCAGCTGGGGCACCAGGTGGAAATTGACGAAGCTGTATTTTACTTCTGCCCACAGTTTTGACAGGCCGGCGATCTTTTCATTGGGAGAGAGATCGGGTTGATAGGGGCTGCTTAATGCCAGTCCGTCCCAGAACTTTTCCTGTCTTTTAGCAATAGCTGCTGCATCTGTTACCATTTGTGCCCAGCGGGGATCGGGATGCAGCAGGTTCAGGTCGGTGTCTTCCTGCAGGTGGGCGGTATCGGAATAGCCATATTTAATAGCCTGTGCAAGGAAATTAAATGCGTTCTCTTTATCTCCGGTAAGGGCGTAGCAGCAGGCGGCGTTGTAGTAGTTGTTGAAATCGAGGCCGCCTTTTTTAATTGCCTGGATATAGAGGCTTGCGCTTTTCGTATAATCCTTACTATTATATGCTTCGTAGGCCTTCTGGGCAAGCTCGGTATAGCTTTGTGCAAAACAGGGGCCTGTAATTATTAACAACAGGAGCAGCAATGTGGGTCTGGTCATGGGTGGTGATAGCGTTGGACTTAAACAGATATGTTACAACGACAATTTAAGGAAAAACGGCTTTTGTGGGGTATATTTTCGATGGGTGGAGACGAAGTAGTTGGGAAGCGGTGTCAGGTGGGGGGCTGCTTTTGTTGTCTTACACGGAATAGTTGTCAGCTTACACGATACATCTGTCAGCTTACATGACACATCTGTTATCTTACATTGAACACCTTCGATCTGTCACAGTACATCTGTCAGCTTGCACGGTACATCTGTCAGCTTACATGACACATCTGTTGTCTTACATTGAATACCTTCGATCTGTCACAGTACATCTGTCAGGTGGCAACGTATTTCCGGGATCTTACAGTGCGGTTTTGGCATCTGTCAGTGACCGGTCCTGGAAAAACTTTACAGTTTTTGAACGGTGATGGATGGATGTATTTCATTGCCTCCCGGCGTCTTCCAATAGCTGTTTAATCTGCCCATACAGCCGGGCGCCGGAACCGGGAAGCTCCAGGTCTGCATGCAACAGCTTAGCATCCTTGTCAAAAAGCAGGTACTTAGGTATACTTAGGGTGGTAACATTATATATTTTAGCGATTGACTCAATAATTTCATTGGACGCGACATAATGCATGCCATCCAGTTTATAATCATTGATAGTTGGAAAGATCTTCCGGTTGGCAGGCGAATCAAAAGATAAGTATAGCATGTTAACGGAGCTGCTATCCAGGAAACGATGCAATTCCTCACTATGTCTGAACTGGGCAACACAAGGGCCGCACCAGGTAGCCCAGCAGTCTACCATCAATGGTTTACCGTTTGCAAGCAACCGTACCAATCCCTCAATGTCATTTATCGTCTTCAAGGCAGTGTTTTGAACCATCTTTATCCCACCGGCTGCCCCATTATACTCGATATAGTATCCCATTTTACTATTGGCGGCCCGCTGATGAGCAACATCCGGAACTTTTGCAAACTCCCGCTCAACAATGTCCGTCCACACACTATTCGGATAATATTGATTAAATGTTTGTTTATACTTGTCCAATATCTCCTTTGATAAATCTCCATGACTAATGTTGGATAAAATCAGGGAAGCCATTTTCCACTCTTGTATTGAATCCGGAGCAGTGGCATATATTTGGTTACCTTCTCTGAATACATCCCATTTGGCCTTATCACCAATATAAGAAGGCCCCGAAATCTGGCCGGTTAACCGGAGTTTGTTTCCGGCAATGATTTGTTGAATCTGGCTGACCTGGTACTTAGCATCAAATGCATCATATTTGGTATACAGTCTATTCAGGCCATCCAATATGGCCCACTTGGGGGGCATCTTATTAATTGCAGGCGGTGGATTGTCATCCTCTAAATAACTACTATACCTCATGTAGGTATACATAAGGGTAATCGCCTCTACATGAACCATAAAATATTGATGCAGCGAAGGGGTGATCTTACCCTCCGAAAACAATGCGTTGTAAATGGACTTATACTTACGCATACATTGCTCAACGCTATCTACAATTGCAGCTCCGCGGGAGGCAGGGGCTATAACAGCGTCAAATTCCGGATCCAGGTCTCGTCCAAGGGGCGGCGTACGCATTACGTAGTATTGACCGTCGCTATTGCTACCGGAAATACTGTAAGTATTGTCCGGCTTGCCGTCAACCCGGATTGTATCTCCTTCCGCTATGAATAACTTATAGGTGAAAGCGGCAGACTGGAATTTAACAACACCGGGAACGGCCAGGGGCAAAGAAATTTCCGACAGGCCGTTTTTTGCGACCACTTCACTGGTAACGGTAAGGTTATTGGCAAATCTGCCGAAAGGCTGATATACTTTTACAACGGTTCCATCGGATAGCTTAGGGTGTGTAATAGTGATCTTCGCCAGCCTTTGAGAGAATGATGAAGAACCGCAGAGCAGTAAGCAAATTAACAATAGATGATTTCGCATAAGGATGTAGTGGATAGTGACCCCCACTTTTGTCCTTGTAAATTACTATTTTTCCAACTGATCTGGCATCCTGATGGATATTATCTTTATTTGGCGCTGTTTGCGGTTGTCCACAGGCGGTGTAAACAACCGCCAGGGACCAACCATATACTTGCATGTATTTCTTAACTTTTACTCAGCAACCGCCTTTGCGGGGGGGACGTTTATAAAGTATTTTACTATCCCGCTCCACATAGTCGCCCGTTACTATCGGATAGGAATACTTCGGTGCGTACGATACAGCCTGGCTTCTTACAATTATCCTGTCGTTAACTTTCAGGCTCCGCAATTGCTGAAATTCACTATTCTTTCCCGCCCCGAAACTGAGAATATAATCGACATCATCTATCCTGACCATCAAGCCGAACCCTAATCGAGCGCCTGGCGGAAGAGAAAGCGAGGTTACCACAGCTTCCATATTGGTATTAGCTTTTATATGCCTGTTTATGCTGGCGGCGCCGTCCAGTACTTTTTTACCTCCAGGAGACGCTTCCCATTCTTTGAATTTTATACCAGCAGGGGTAGCTTCCCATTGTTCCCGCGCGGCCTTTATTTCAGCAGCAGAGGGCGGTTTCGGGGCCGGTTTTTCAGCAGTTCCCTGTTTAATTTCGCGGTTAGCCAGTACTAGTCCGCTTGCCACCAACGGCACTAAGACCAGCGCATAGATAAGTTTTTTCATATTTTTTGTAGTTTTAAGTAAATAAATCTTTATCCGGATAAATCAGCCCCGTTTAAGGCATTTCTTTTGTTTTCGTACCCTTTAAGCGCTGATACAACAAAAATACCTTGAAAGTATCCAGACGAGGGCGCCTGGATTGTAAATTAAAATGTAACCTTTGTAAATAATCTCTTGACATGAAGCCTTATATCCGCAATCTCCTGTCCGGGAAACGTAAGTACGTGGGTGCATTGTCATTACTCCTGCTTATCTCCATCATTGGCCTGGCTTTCAGTATGGCTGGCGGTAACGATTATGAAGTTGCCCGGAGGGAAATCTTACTCCGCCGGATCGGGCATGAAGTATTATTGCAGTCAGGCGACAGCACATCCCGGGTACTTCCGGTAAAAAAGATCGCCGAAAACGAATACCAGATCAGTTTTGAGAATAATCTTACTTTTCAAACCGGCCACCTGGTGAATACTACCCGGCGTTTGTTGTCCGGAGACCCGCTTGCAACCGATTATGTTGTCAACGTACTGAGCTGTGCAGATGGCAGGGTAGCTTATGGATATGCTATATCAAAAGATAAGAAAAATGATATTGTAACCTGTTTAGGAAGAAAGCAACCCAAAGCATGTTACATGATCAACATTAAATTTAATCCAACGGCTATCATTACAACAAAGACTAAACATTTCCTGGGCGGCCTGGCATTTTTAGCATTGGTTGGATTTACTTTCTGGAGACCTGCCAGGGAACAAGAGGATCTAATAGATCGTCAGGATACAGACTTAGCTGATAACCAGCATACTGACCTGCTCAAATTGGGGGCAATGTCGTTCGACACAGCGGCGCGTAAGCTCATGGCAGATGGAAAGACCATAGAGCTGACCAGGACTGAAACCCGTGTGCTACGCATTTTTGCGTTGGCGCCCAACGAGGTGATAGAGCGAAGCCGGCTGCAAAAAGAGATATGGGAAGATGAAGGGGTTATAGTGGGCCGCAGCCTGGATATGTTTATATCCAAACTCAGGAAAAAGCTGGAGCTGGATCAGCATATCAGGATTGTGGTTATACGTGGGAAGGGGTATAAGTTAGAGATTAGTGGTTAAAAAAAGAATTTTTGATTCAGAAAGGAACTTATTGGATATAAAAAACGGCGCTATTTGTCTTCAAATGGCGCCGTTTGGTTTTATGCCAGTCACCACCCCGGACCCACCGTTATAATAACTTCAAAGGGGATTTTTGATGGAATAGCCCGATTGGGGAGCATGCTTAATGATGTAGAAAATTCTTCCAATACGATGTTTGTTACCATACATCAATTTTTTCACGCCAAAGCGTTCGGACATTTGACTAAATATTTGAAACGAATACTAAATAAAATCACAATGGAAAAAGAATTGATCATAAAATGGACCATCCGGGAATCAGAAACTTCACGGATACTTGGCCTCCTACCGCAACTGGCGGCAGATACCAAAAAAGAAAAGGGAAACCTTCTTTATAACATTTACCAGGCAGCCGATAATGCCAACGTACTGATCCTGCATGAGCGCTATGCCGATCAGGAGGCTCTGAACTTCCATAAAAATTCGGCGCACTACCGGGAAACCGTAGTGACGGAGATCATTCCGTATCTCGAAAACCGCGAGGTACAATTGCTTAACAAGCTTTTCTAAAAACTAATGAAGTAACAGATTATTCACTTTTTAATAATGCAGTCATGTCAAAAAAGGTTTTAATAATTGTTTCCAATGCGCATGAGATTGGACCTAACCACAGAAAAACTGGCGTTTTTCTGGATGAAGCAGCGCACCCTTACGGAGCGTTCGATAAAGCCGGATACCAAATAGACTTTGCCAGCCTTACAGGAGAAGTTCCGTCGCTGGATGGCCTGCAAGGAAAGGACGAACCTGGAAATGCAGCCTTTCTGAACGGCGAAGGATGGAATAAGATGCAAAACAACACAAAGCTTGCCGATGTAGATGTCAGCGCTTATGATGCCATTTTCGTTTCGGGCGGACTTGCCCCGATGGTAGATATGCCGGAGGCACCGTTGCTGAAAAAGGTTATTGCCGAAACCTATGAGCGCGGCGCTATTGTTGGGGCAGTGTGTCATGGACCTGTGTCGTTGCTTAATGTAAAACTAAGCGATGGGTCGTTGTTGGTAAAAGACAAGAATATCACTGCGTTTACCACGGAAGAGGAAGCTAATTACGCCTCGGCGGACGTGCCCTTTGATCTTCAAACAGCGCTGACTAAACAAGGTGCCAGGTTTCATGCCGGTACTGCCTGGGCCCCGCACAGTATTGTCGACGGGAACCTGGTGACCGGTCAGAACCCCGCTTCGGCCAGTGCTACCGCACTAAATGTTATTTCTCTTTTGGAAGCGTAATATGCAGGGTAAAAGTCAATAGTAAGGGCAGGCAGCACACTGTTTGCCCTTTTATTGCCATCTAAACTACCAATGGTGAAATAGTTTATCTTTGAGTATCAACCCGGACTGATCACCATAAATGGCCAGCACTCAATAAATATATTCAATGGAAAATGCTGTTGTTAAAGAAATATTTAAAGAGGTTAACCTTACTGATGCGGATGTAGAAATCGTATCCGCAAAATTTAAGGAAATGCATGTACCAAAAGGCAGGATCATATTAAGTGCCGGACAGTTCGTTCCTTATCAATATCATGTGTACAGCGGATGCCTTAGGACTTATTTTATCGACAGCTCCGGAAAGGAACATACCATACAATTTGCTGTGAATGATTGGTGGATCAGCGATTATACGGCATTCTTCAGCGGCGAAAGGGCCATGTTTAACATAGACTGTATCCATGATGCGGTTATTTACCGGCTCTCGAAGAAAAGCATGGAAGAACTTTACCTGGAAGTGCCGCTGATCGAAACCTTTTTCAGGATAAAAATGGAACGTTTTTTTTCCACTTATCAGAAAAGGATCTTATCCGACCTGGCGATGCCCGCAAAGGATAAATACCTGATATTTTTACAAACCTATCCGCAGATTGAACGAACAATTAAAAATTACCACCTGGCCTCTTACCTGGGCATTACGACAGAAAGCTTAAGCCGCATCAGGAAAGAATTGTCCCGTTCTTAGGCGTCTAAATTACCATACATCATTTTTCACAGTAGTTCCCTGATCTAAATTTGTATCTGAATGTTAATTTTTAAGATCATTATCTATAGGTCATGGATGTTACCGTAGAACAAGCAAAACAGATAGCTAATGCCGCAGAAGCGAAGGCGGCAGAAATTGGCGTTCCTATGAATATAGCTATCCTGGATAAGGGAGTTATCTAAAATATTTAACATGAAAATCATAACATGGAACTGTAATATGGCTTTCAGAAAAAAAGCCGAAATTATTTTAGCATATCTACCTGATATTCTTATTGTCCCTGAATGTGAGCACCCAGACAAAATAATCTTTAAGGGAGACACAAAAACTCCAACAGATAAATTGTGGTTTGGGAACAATCGTAATAAAGGGCTGGCCGTTTTCACTTTTGGAGAGCTAAAAATTAAGCAATTTAACCATAATGAGTTATTCAAATTTGTTTTACCCCTTAATATCTATAATGACAAAATAAGTATTACACTTTTTGCCGTATGGGCACAAAAACCCGAATATCATGACTGTTACACTGAACAAATTTGGAGCGCTGTACATTTTTACAGCGACATTCTCGGTGAAGATAATGTGATTATTGCAGGTGATTTTAATAGCAATTCAATTTGGGATAAACCAAAGCGTGTGTATAATCATACTAATCTCGTAAAATTCTTGATGACAAAAAATATACTAAGCACTTACCACAACTTCCATAACCAAGTTCAAGGAGAAGAAAGAGATAGTACACTTTTTATGCACCGAAAAATTGACCGACCTTATCATATTGACTATTGTTTTGCTTCAGAAAACTTAATCAGAAAATTAAAAAATGTGGAAGTAGGTACATATGAAGCATGGACAAAGTATAGTGATCACAAACCATTGATTGTTGACTTTGAATTAGACTTCTTTTAAAGCTGGATTATATCTATGAAACCGCAGATATAGAATAGAAACGGGAAGTCATTAGTTCGATGTTCCCTGAAAAATTGCATGTTGAAAATAGTTCACTTCGAACTGGCAGGGTAAATGAAGCTGTCAAATTTATTTACATAATAAACGTAAGCCAGCGACCAACCCCATCTTTCTAACAACAAGTCCAGCTTTTAACTT
>NZ_CALEJS010000006.1 GCF_937898475.1 uncultured Chitinophaga sp. | reverse complement strand
CATCTGGCAGGAGATCCTTGGCAAGGATCGTATCAGCGTGAAGGATAATTTCTTTAACATAGGTGGACACAGTCTCCGCGCTACCAGGCTGGTGAGCCAGATCCATAAGATCTTTGAGGCCAAAGTTGATCTGAAAGATGTGTTCATCAATGCTATACTGGAAGAACAGGCAGTGCTAATTACAAAGGCTCAGAAGGAAACCTATGCTGCCATCAGCGCACTTGATGCTCAACCGGACTATTCTCTTTCTTCCGCTCAGCGCCGTTTATGGATATTGAGCCAGTTACAGGACAGTAACATAGCTTATAATATACCAGGGGCTTATACTCTGGAAGGAGCACTGGATCTTGATGCGCTTCAGCGGGCTTTCCGCCACCTGATAAAGAGACATGAGATACTGCGTACGGTATTCCGTCAGAGTGAACAGGGAGAACCCCGGCAGATCATACTACCTGCAGAATCAGCAGCGGCTGCTTTCCAGGTAACCTGCGAGGACCTGAGACAGGTAAGCGAACAGCAAAATCGGCTCCAAAAGCTCGTACAACAGGACATGCAACATGCCTTTGATCTCAGTACAGGTTCCCTCCTGCATACCGCATTATACCAGATACAGGATGATCGCTGGGTGCTGACCTATGTCATGCATCACATCTGCAGCGACGGATGGTCCATGGGAATATTTATCCGGGAGCTGCTCCAACTTTATAATGCATACATTCACGGGGAACAGGTGCCTCTACAGCCACTGCCTATCCAGTATAAAGATTATGCCGCCTGGCAACAGCAACAATTAAGCGGAGAAAGCTTGCAGTTGCACAGGAGCTACTGGCTTAAACAATTTGAAGGAAACGTTCCGGTGTTGGAACTGCCCCTGGATAATAACAGGCCACCCGTTAAAAGCTTCAGGGGATACAGTGTTAGCCGATGGATAGACAACCACACCATTCAGCAGCTTAAAGCATGCTGCCATCAGCAGGATGCGACGCTCTTCATGGGATTACTGGCTACTGTGACCATCTTACTGCAACGTTACACCGGACAGCATGATATCGTAACCGGTACCGTCATCGCCGGAAGGCAACATGCTGACCTGGAAGACCAGATCGGATGTTACCTGAATACACTTGCCCTGCGGCTCAAACCTGAACAGGAACGATCCTTCAATGAACTGCTGCAACAGGCCAGGCAAGTAACGCTAGGCGCTTATGAACACCAGGTATACCCTTTTGACCAGCTTGTGGAGGAACTGCAGTTGCAGCATGACATCAACAGGAACCCAGTCTTTGATGTTTCCATTGTTCTCCAGAATGCAGACGCCAGGTATGACCAGCAATTACAGGAACTGGAAGGATTAAAGATCAGTCCCTATGCGGAACAGCGATATACCGTCAGCAAATTTGATCTCTCGTTCGATTTTACAGAGGTTACCGGAGGCATGCAGGCCACTTTTGTATATAATACCGACATATACACAGAGCAGACGATCAGCCGCATGGCAGATCACCTGCTGCGGTTGATGGAGGCGTTGATAGCACAGCCCCTGACGCCTCTTAAGCAGTTAAACTATTTGAGCGAAGAAGAACAGCACCAAC
>NZ_CALEJS010000005.1 GCF_937898475.1 uncultured Chitinophaga sp. | reverse complement strand
GCCGCTCTTGATGTTGTATTGTTGTAAGAGATATGCTGCCAGGTGATCAGAGCTGTCATCGAGTGCTTTATAGGAGATATTCCCATCCTCCCATAGAAGCGCCTTTGCTTGAGGATTACGTGCAGCCTGTTCGCGGAACAACTTAACCACAGATTGATATCCGTTATAGAGTTCGGGTACGGTATTAAACTCATTTAAAAGCAGCTGCCGCTCTGCATTACTGATATAATCCAACCGGCTGATTACCTGTTGCCGGTTAGTAATGACAGCTGCCATGATCCCTTCCAGGTGATCAAACATCCGCTCGATAGTAGCGGCTTCAAACAGGTCGGTATTATACTCCATCAGCAAATTGAGCCCATCCGGCGATTCGATGAAAATAAACGTCAGATCAAATTTGCTGACAGGCTGGGTTGTATTGTCAGAAGGTGTGATCTTAAGCCCTCCAACGATCATCCCATGGCCAAGTTGTCTTTCTTTATTATCATGATAATCTATCAGTACATCGAACAGCGGACTGCGGCTTATATCCCTTTGCAGCTGCAGGTCCTCGATCAGTTGATCAAAAGGGTATTCCTGGTGTTGATAGGCTTCCAGTGTGCATTGCCTGGTGTGCTGAAGAAGCTCTTCGAACGTCATACCCTCACGGGGCTGAAGCCGTAAAGCAAGAGGATTCAGGTAAAACCCCACCTGTCCATCCAGATCGGCATGTTCCCTTCCGGCAATCGGGCTTCCAATGATCATATCCTGTTGTCCGCTATAGTGATAGAGGAGGCTTGCAACAGAAGCGAGCAGTCCCATAAATAAGGTGGCGTCCTGGCTGCGGCAGACTGATCTTAGCTCATCGGCAAGCTGGGGCCTGATGCGCTTGTTGATGCTGCTGCCTTTGTACGTTTTTACAGCTGGTCTGCTTTTATCGGCCGGAAGTTCAAGTACAGGCAACTGACCTTCCAATTGTCTGATCCAGTACTGCCTGTGAGGCAGGAAACCCTTTTCGGCTAACTGTTGTTGCTGCCAACAGGCATAGTCCTTATATTGTATGGTTAAGGGAACGAGTGAAGGCTGCGCTCCCTTCACATAGGCTTTATAGCAATGCAGCAGTTCCCGGATGAGGATATCAACAGACCATCCGTCGCTACAGATATGGTGCATCACAAAAGTGAATATCCAGCGTGCGCTATCTACCTGGTATAAGGATACCCGCATCAAAGGTCCTTTACGAAGATCAAAAGCTTGCTGCAGGTCCTGCCGGATAAATTGCTGCACTACGTCCTCATGATCTTGTTGCAGGTCTTTATAAGTTATCTGGAAAGCTGCAGTGGCTACTTCGGCTGGAAGAATAACCTGTCTTGGCAATCCTTGTTCATTCTGACGGAATACCGTACGCAGACTTTCATGGCGATGTATCAGCGTGCTGAATGAACGGGAAATTGCATTCATATCCAGCGCGCCTTCAAAGCTGAATACTGCTGGCATATTATAGGCTACACTGCCTTCATTGAACTGGCATAGCATCCACAACCTTCGCTGTGCGGATGAAAGCGGATAATCAACTTGTTCCTGAACTACAGGGATATTGGAACTAACGGCCGGTCTTTCAGTATGCTGGCTGTTATTTTTAAGCATCTGAAATAGCTCTGCTTTTCTTTCCCGTATCTCGGCAATTAATCCGGGATCTACCTCACTGTCGCTGGCAAACACTTTCAACTCTCCATCCACTATTTTCAGGTAGATATTGTTATCCCTTATTCTGCTCAGGAAGTCTTTCATATTTCTATCTGTATTAACGTTTTTCTGTTTTGTTGCTGTTCGCTTTGGTGTATTACAAACATTATCTGCTCACCAATATTTTCTACTGTTTGTGCAATAAAAATGCTTTGAATATTAAGCCGCACTGAGAAGGTGCTGTTGATCCTTGAGACAAGCTGTATGGCTTTTAAACTGTGTCCTCCGAGGTCGAAGAAATTGTCTTTAACACCGATTCGTTCTTTCCCCAGGATATCCTGCCAGATATTTATAAGTTGTTGCTCTGTGTCATTGCGTGGTGGCACATAGGTTGCGCAACCCGCCACACTGATGCCTTCAGGCTGTGGCAGCTGTTTTTTATCTACTTTCCCGTTGGCATTAAGCGGAAGCAAGTCCAGTTGCACGTAATGATCAGGCAGCATATAGACTGGAAGTTTTTGGGTTAAATGATCTCTGAGGGCGCCGATATTGAGCTGCTCAGTGGCTACCAGGTAGGCTGCCAGTTCAGCTTCCCCGGCTTTATTGGGTCTGGCGGCCACTGCGGCATCGATAATACCCGGAAAAGTTTGCAAACATTTTTCAATTTCCGCCGGCTCAATACGATATCCCCTGATCTTGACCTGTTCATCCATTCGTCCGAGGAATTCAATATTGCCGTCCGGTAGCCACCTTCCGAGGTCTTTTGTCCTGTACATGCGTTCTCCCGGCCTGAAAGGGTTAGGGACGAATTTTTCAGCGCTGAGCTCCGGTTGATGAAGATATCCTCGTGCCAGTCCCGAGCCGGCAATACAGATCTCCCCACTAACACCGATGGGTTGCAATGCGCCACTATCGCTGAGAATAAATACCTGGCGATTACGTAATGGTTTTCCAATGGGTACCGTAGCGCCGGTAAGTGCTCCTGCCCGGGTGCTAAATATGGTGGCTGAGATCGTCGCCTCCGTGGGCCCGTACTTATTGTAAAAGGATACCGTCCTGAATTTTTCCTGCAGCGATACCGGACAGCTTTCCCCGGCTGAGATCACTCTTTTCAGGCTATGGCCGTCTGGT
>NZ_CALEJS010000004.1 GCF_937898475.1 uncultured Chitinophaga sp. | reverse complement strand
GCGTGGGGTTCCAAACATTGAAATAGAATTTGACACAGTTTATTTTACACTCCCGCAATCAGGTAATGATCAAAGTATCCAGTATAGGCTATCCTATACCAGATGAGAAGATAGATCACCTATTCGAACCGTATTGGCAGCTTGAGCCTGGCAAGGGCTGGGGTTTAGGGCTTTTTATTTGCAAGATGTACGCAGAGCTGCTGGGAGGAAACATTTCCGTTGATAGCAACGAATCCGGGCTTACCACTTTTACGGTGAACATTTCTGTATAATACCCATTAATAGTCTCTGAGGAACTTGTATTTACCGAGCAAACATCCCTGGTAGAGGCCCTATTTTTAATTCATTATAAGTTGATGAATTATCCTCGAGCTCAAAAGTAGTAAGGCCCTGATTTACTCCAATCCCATACTTCTGTAGAATTGCCTTCTGCCTTGCGTCTGGTTTGACGCTTACTCTGTGTGTTACGTTCATGGCTAATGGTAACGACCATCATTGTATTTTAAAAGTGGCATCCTTCAATCTAAGTGCATTTACCAACCGTTTTATCACCCTGATCTTATATCCACGACATTCAAGAGAAATTTCTGTGAAACCTGAGATATTCCAATATTCAGTATTTTTGCTAATCCTCTTTCTTCGATTGTGTCTTCCAGCACATAACGCAAACCAAAATTATGACTACAACCCTCTCTTTCAAGAGGGATATAAATACTCATTATTGAGATACAGAATTCTTCCTATTTAGACTAGCAAAACTCCATGCTTAAACCACAATCCCCCAAGATTTCATCTTGATCCGTAGTATCAAGGTTGGCATCTCTTCCCGGCAATCAAAAGTCCAACAGATTGTTGGACTTTTGAACCTTCCTAATGTGCACAGTTATGCTAAATCGTATTACTCTACAGCAGTCCCTCTAATCTCCGGCGGAATTTCACTATAAATGGATTGATTTAACATATCGGGCAATAAATTTGAAACAAATTCTCTTATTCTTTCGTCAGAATCTTTTCTATGAATATACTCGCTTCTTAACACCATGAAGGCGATATTTTCCCATTCTTCATTTGGTATCTCTAATTTACGTGACTTTGATTCCCGCTTTAATAATTCTACTATTATTCTCAGCTTTATTGTATTCTCCGCATTTATATTTGAGTGTTCAAGATGATTCACCTTTTCTTTAGCTGCCTTGACTCCCGCGAATAAATAATACTTGCCATCCTTTAAATAAAACCAACTATCGTTTTTGCCAAACTTAAAATGCGGTAACCTAATATTTACTGAATCTATTGGCATTTTACCTATTACAGACCATTTTGCTTCTCCCCGTAAAGGAGGTGGATATGTTAACACTTCACCAAACAGCCAGTCCTTTCCAAGCAAAATCGAATAGTCATTGATAGGCTCATCACTCAAATAATCATAAACCCCTATAATATTAGAGGCTGGCCGTTCCTGGCACAATAACGAAGTGCTATAGTATCTACAGTAGGCATACTTATAAGTCATTTGAAAAGGCAGCTTTCCAAATGCGATGTTATTTAGCGGAATTCTAAAATAAAACACCTGTGAATCATTTAAAACACTCATATATATCTTTTAATGACTTGTTGCAACCATTTCTTTCCAATTAGGAAAATTTTCTTCCAAAAATGCTATTGCTTTTTCATACATCCCCTTATTCTTAGCCAGATTAAAGTCCATAGCCTTATTTATATTCGATACAGGTCCTAGCGTTTTTTGATAATCAAGTACGACTTGCTCAACTGCCCTCAACAATCTTCCTTCGGCACCTGGAAATAATGATTGTATTTTCATTGCAGCTCTCTCAGCAGCCGTATATCTTTTTAACAAATTAATTGATTTGCCAATGTATGGTAATCCCGCTTTAATGCCCTTATAAACTGTTCTTATACTACCTATCCCGCCTGTACTCGCAGCGTTTACCAAAGCATTTGGCATGCCTGCTCGAGGGGATCCTCTATTTGTCAAAACCCCGTTGTAGTCGACAATACCTCTATATAAGCCATTATCATGCCTTCTTTCTCCAGTCAACATCCTATTCCAAAATCCCCTCACTGCAGGTAATACTTTGAATCCTGGCAGTGCCCCCGGGTCATAAATTTCGCTGCGTGCTCCGTTAGGCTTAACTACTATACCGGTCAGATTTACGACATCCTTGCCTGGATCAAAATCCGGCCAAACATTAGGCAAATCGTTAATATGAACTGTATCATCACCGTAAGGATCACTCATGGTGATGGGATTATTAAGAACATGATTATAAGGAGTTACATCTTCAAAGTATTCAGACTTTGGATCCACTTGCCACCATCTGCCTATTTGTGGATCAAGATTTCTAAAGAATGCATCATATTGATTAAGGTCAAAATCAGTGGTATGTTCTATCCCGTTATACTTCCTTCTATTCTCGGGATAGTTCGTCCCTTTAAGAGCATTTGAACTGATTCCGGCCATAGTCAGCCCGAACGGATAATAATGCGTTTCCTCAAGCAAGGGACCCTGTGCTACCCCCAATGTTATATTATCAAAGAACACATCCTGGGTGATTTCATTGCTGGTGTATACATACAGGAAACCACTCTTTGTCAGCGGCATCTTGTCTACCGCCAGGGTCTGCAGCTCGTCGGGCATAGCTTTTACCTGCCGTACCCCGCTGTTCTCCTCCACTAAGTTAAACTGATCATCAAATAAAACAAAGTTCAAATAGGCGCGGGGGTTATTCTGTGCCCCCTGGTTGTTCGGATCTTTCTCCTTCAGTCGTTGATAATCATTCCAATTGAAATTTCTGAATGGAGATAACTGTTCCTCCTGGCGGGCAGCATGTGAGGCATTGCCGGCCTTTTCGCCGCCAAAAGCCTGTAACAGGCTCGCTATCATGTCTTCCGGGGCAACGGACTTGGTATCTTTCGGACCGGTGGATTTATAAAAGACCTTGGCTCCTATCTGAATTGTATCTCCCGCCATCACCCGAAGCACCAGCGAAGGACCGATCTTTTTACCACCATCTCTGGCATTTAACTTAGCAACAAATTTGTTTTTATTGTTCGTCTCATCCTCGGGGTAGCCCACCGGTTTGGCGGCACGACTCTCCTCCACATTACTGAACAGGGCGGCTTCCGTGGCAGCACGCTCCGTTTCCATGGTAGCGGCGTACATATCAAACTCCGTCTGCGTTGTCAGTACCGTACGAACATTACCCAGGTGATCTTTCAGGAAGTAATCATAAACATATTCCTGCAGCTGACCATTATTGAATACTGGGCGGATACGGCCTTCTTCATGACTGATAAGCTCCAGTTGATTATTGCGGTATACCATGGAACCCATGTAGTCCGTAGTAGTGACCTTTGAAGTACCTGTAGTATTATCAGTAACTGTCTTCTTCAACTTGTTACCGACGGCATCATACTGATACCGAATACTGCCCTTACCACTGATAGTAATCAGCTCCGGCAGGTTCAGATGATTATAGGTGATGGAGCTGATGTTCTTGTTCAGGTCCATGGTGAGGTTCCCATTGGGATCATAATCATAATCGTCGCCAGTATTGGCGCCATTGATGAAATCACCCAGTTTGGCTGTAGCGGTATTAGCGCCGTTATCTCCTACGAAACGCAACTTGTTACTGGCTTCGTTCACCTCCTTATAACTATAAGCCAGCTGGTCAATAATGGAGATAGTTGAGCCTACCATTCCCTTCTGGGTCATGGTTTTAATGTTCCCGTTGGCGTCATAGGTCAGGTTGCTGACGGAGAAATTCTTTTGATCCTGTGTCCAGCCAGCACTCGGATTGTTCTTTTGATTAAAGTCAGCATTGGTCAAGCGATTGGCATTGTCATAGCTGTAGCCATAGACACGGGGAATATTGTCATTGCGACCTCTCCATTTTATCCCGGCAATATTGCCTGTATACTGATTTGTGGTGAAACCGTAGTCATAGCTCAGCTCCTGGCCGAACCAGTTGGAAGTTGGATTGCTGGCTACGTCATTTACATAAAGTTTGTTGATGCTCTTCAACCAGCCGCGGACGTTGTACTCGTAATCGAGTTTCTCCAACTGGGAACTGCCATTGACATGCAGGCGTTTGGACTGGAGCTGCCCCAACTCATCGTATGTGTTTTTGGCGATGGTTTGCCTGGCGCCGCCATTCACCTGTTTGATCACATCCGTTACCCTCCCTGCTGCATCATACAGCACCTGGGTCATGATCTTTACGTCGGGAACGGCGCTACTGCGCAGATTGTTATGCCGATGGTAGGTGCTCAGCAGCTTGCCACTGAAGTCATACAGACTGGTCAGCACATCCTTACTACCGCTGATGTTATCAGATATGGTTTGCAGTAAGCGGCCTTTATCGGTGTAGTAGGCGGTGGTGGTCAGCCACTGGTCTGTACCCAGTACCCTTACTCGGGCACCGGTCATCAAACCTGTGGTAAGGTTGCTGGCCGCTGTCACTACTTCTGCATAATTACTGCCGGTATATTGAGGCTGAGTAAAGTCGCCGGTAACGGCGTCGTGCTTGCCGGTGTAGTTATAATCGTCATAGAAAGTATAAATCAGCGGAGTGAGGGTGCTGGCCGGCATACTGGGCAAAGGATTGGTGGCGTTAATGCTCAACGTTTCCTGGACAGCCGCAGAATTGATCTCCGCCAGCATCTCCGCGGTATTGGAGTCAAAGCCGTCTTCAAAGGTAATGCTATTGGATGCCTGATAGATGGGCCGGCCGTCATGGGCGGCTACTACCAGGTCTGCCACGCCAGAATAGCTATGCGTGATGGCCTGAGTACCAGAAATAGCCGTGTTCATGCTGATCTGCAGTGCATCTCTGGTAGCAGAGGAATTGTACAGGGCCGTCATGATGTGGCGGTTCTGGCCATCGTAAAAGGTAACCAGCCATTGGCTTTTGCTTTTCAGGTTGCCGTCACGAGTAAATACCAGCCGGTCGCGTACATCGTATACCATTTCTACGGGATCGGCGCCAGGTATTTTCTTTATGATCATCCGGTTCCGGTTATCATACTGGTACTGCAAACATAATTCACTGGCAATGGACGAACTGATCGCCCAGCTTGTTTTGATAAGCTCAACTGCTTTGGGGGGAATAACAAAGCGCAGGTTACTCTGGTCATCGTATACATAGTAGGTGCAGAGCCAGCCGTCATGACCATCCGCTGCGGAGGCGGTCACCTCCACCTTTTTAAGCACCACCCGATCCGCTTTATCCTTGAATTCCACTGTCCGAAAGCCGCGCTCGTCTTTCGTCACATTCTTATACAGCTGACCGACATCATATATCGAGCCACTGCCGCTGGTTGGCGTGTTGCCAGTAGCAGGCATATCCCAGATACGCACCGCATCGGCAGCCGTATTCAGGAGGAACTGATGCTCAATTGGCCTATTGCCGCCCTTCTGTACGCCGGCAGGGTCATTCTTCGCCCAACTGTTGCCGGGTGCATAGGTTTTTAGCACCCTATTGAGTGGTGAAGCCTCATATTGCGTCTGGTCATAATAGATAGCTTCCCCTTTTGCGCCGGGAACCAAGCTTTCAGACAGATAAAACCGGCTCTGATCATTGAACGGATCAGCTTTAAATTTCCCATCGCTGAGGTTGCCGGTGGTTGGCACATAGGGCAAATATCTAAATTGCTCCCTCCCATAAATGTCATAGATAACCGGCGCTACGAGATCCCTTCCTGCAGGCGTGATCCCCCTCGCGACCGTTTGTAAGGGGCGTCCTAACCCATCAAAATACTGGGTACTTTGCCTTGCGGTATTGACATCGGAAGCAGCGATAGTTGCCGGATCGGATGTGGGCATATTGGGCTCCCAAGTGCGGATATAGTTAACAAGGGTATTTGTGTAAGCCGGAGAGGTACTTACCGGCGTCGCAGCGGGGCGGACGCTGCTATTAGGTGTTTGAGCATTTGCAGGGATGATAGCAATCATTAACACCAGCCCGACAAGCGATTTGATTATGGAGAGATGTATCTTTTTCATGTAATGGCTTTGGACTAGTTTTGAACTATTGAGTAATGGGCTTTTGATACTGGTAATCGTATTGCCCGATAATCTTGCCATCAGCATCTTTCACCAGCTTTAGTTGATTAAATCCGTCGTACTCGTAGTATAAAGTTTTGCCAGAAATATCCGTTTCGCTTGTGATACCAATCAAAGGATCACAGGTGTAAGTCTTCATACTTGCATCTTTAGGGCATATCCGCACTTCATCGATATATGTTCCGTCAGTAATGGAATATGCAGGCCCGGGATAATCTACCTGCTTGTACTTCCATTCTCCTGTTGTGCCAGTCCGGTACCAATAGCTCAATACGTAGGACCGTTGATCGGGGAGGGTGAAATTCACCACAAAACCTGTTGCTTTTACTTTTTTCCCAGTTTTAGCGGCAGCCTGAGCGACTCCAATGTTTGTACCTTCCTCAAAGCTTTCATAGTAGAAGGCGTCCGGTCCCGCATTTGCTATTTCGACAACCGGGTACTGATTGTTGTATCCCCATTTATAGGAAATTTTCATATCGTTTTCCCCTGACTGGCTTAATAGCGAGCCATCTGGCGCATACGCATGATTTCTGACCCGGGTCTCAAGAGCTCCACCACCGATACGCACATCTATAGTCTGGGGCAACAATTGATTATTGGACCACGTAGCGAAGTTTGTTTTGACAGTTCGAACATGTGTATTGTCCATTGTTGAGCTTTCTTCTATTATATTACCTATCCTATGCTTACTGACAAGTTGCGTGCATACCGGATCGGAAGGGAAATCGTACGGATATTTATACGTAACGACCTCGGTTTTCTTTTTACTGTCGGTGGTATTCATGCTTGACAGCTGGCGCCATACCGAATTAGTATAATTATAGTTGATGATCTGCTGCAAACTAATAGTTCCATCCTGTGAATATTGTGTGATAGTATCAGATTGGGGATGCACCCATTCGGAGACGATATCATAAAACTGGGAGTTATCATAGATCGGTATCGATATCCACTGGTTAAAAAATTCAGTATAATACCTTGAAGCATCTCCTGAAGGGATTTTCATACCTTTAATGGTTGCTCTTCTCGCACCGATAACATATGTTTTTCCGATTGCCTTTAACTTACTAAAAGAGCCGTCGGCATTCTTTACATATGCAGTCTCCCTTTTAAGAAGTCCGTTACCAATGAATCCGACCGGAGGTACACCGGGAAAGCCAACGCGAGCTGTATTGTCCTCCTCGTTGTAGTATTCATAGACTGTTTTGCCATTGTTACCCTGGGTAACCTCCACCATGTCATATCCGATCTGGTTGCCTTGTGCGCTATAGCCGAATGGGATCACAGGAGTAGATGACCGGACGAGGTACCTCGCAACGGTAGGTACTCCGGACAGGCACCCTCTCTTCGCATACTCGTGATATTCATAGAGTGGTTTAAGCATCAACTTCCCAGTTGAGCATCCCGGCGCTTCCTTTTGTGTCGCATACCCATACTCTGTAACTTTATCATTTTCATGGGAGATGCCGTCATATTCCGTGATCGATTTAATCCGGAGCCCGGCGCCCAGGCTATTATAGCGTCGGACTGGAGTTTTAACTTCCCAGGACACCATTAACCTCGATACATACTTCTGGTCGGCGTATACGGTAAATTGGTATTTACCGGCCGGCAGATCATAGGTAGTTTCCTGCCATGTACCATGGCCCTGATTATCATAGGTCAACAGATAACCTATCCATTGATTAAATGTGCCGCCATCCGCTGATTTTATATTAGCAACGTCGTATTCGTATTCTCCTCCCATATCGAGGCAATCATTACCGCTATAACATTCTATGATTGTACCTACAGTCACTCTTGTCTTGGTCGCAAATTCGAGGGTAAAGTTGTCGGGACGATGGTTCGGAACCTGGGTGTCTGGACCGAATTTTTCTGTGAAAGCCACTTCGCTCGTTCTAAGCGTATCTGTTCTTGGGTCATAATAGTCATTCAGTTCGTAGCTAAATGCCGTTGTCCCTCCGGTCGGATAAGTAATGCCGGTTAAAATGGAAGCTTTTGCAAAATCCAGGTTCGGCTCCCTGTCAGCACCGGCAAATTCCCTTGTTCCTGTACCTCCCTGAACGACGGCGCTTGTTGGAGGAACCAGGGTACCATTAAATATCTTGTCGCCATAGGTAGTTTGATTGACGCTGTTGTTGGGGGCGCCATTATAATATCCCCAGTGATCAACCGATTTCCAGTCCTTTGCGGGCAGTTCACGGCCATCATAGGTAAACAGATAGGGCGGCCGGCTAACGACCCCGTTGCTTTCCGTGACACTAAGCAGTTTAAGGCGCTTCTCCGCATAGGTAGTTCCGGGATTGAAATAGGAATAACTAAACAGATATTTTTTCACCATGGTGAAACTACTACCGGATCCCGCGGAGATGATCACTTCATCGACCTTCTTCGCATACGTTGTGGGAAAGCCACTGATCACCGGTTCAATATCCTCCCTGTCGCTTAGTTTAAACTCAATCTTCCCGTTGGGAAAGGTTATCTCTTTCAAATACACATCATGTACTTCGGTGTAGGTGCTGAAGTAAGTATATTCATTCATTGGTGGAATGCAGTCAGGCATTGCCGTGAGGTCTATAACGTGTTTCTTTACCTGAGATCTGGATAGTATCCTTTTTGTGCCCCGGCCGGTAGGATAGCTGCTATAGTAGCTGAAATTTATCTCGGCGCCCGTGGGGGACACTATACGATCAAGATACCATGAGGAAACAACATCCTTCGGCAATCCCTCGGGAGCTGTTACGTCAGCCATGTATTCTTCATCAGCGGCGTTTGAGCGTGAGATTGTCGACTCGGTTGTATTGAAGAAATACTTTACGCCCATTTCGTCTGTTATCACCCACTGGTAATTCGCCGCCTGACTCGAATAAGCCACCTCTATTTTGAGATCTTCCTGGGATAGCAGTACAGGTTCAAGTGGCATAGTGGTACTACTTCTTTTCTTAAGTGCGAACTTCCCAGACCTTCCATTGAAATTGAAGACAAAGATATCCGGTTCCGTATCGTCCAAGCCATCAAGTACATCAACCAGATATTGAGAATCATACTGTCGTTGCGTTGCATCCTGAGGTACAACATATCTATACGAGAACAGGTCTATAGATGTAGGCAGATAAGAATCGGGGAATCCGCGAATACTGGATTTCGACAAATCATCCATTCCGTTCACAATACGCGATATGGAGCCGCCCGCCATCAGGCTCCAACCTAATCCAACCCAGGAGGCCTCATCTTCCACTTTTGTGCCGCCGCTGTGATAGCTCAGGACAACAGGGACCTTCAATTCTTTATTTATTATCTCATAAAGGGGAATACTGATATTCGGAACGCCAGTGTAAGTAGAGACGGGTATTTCCCCGTATCTCGCCATTGCGGCAGCAGTCGGGGACGGAGGTATCACCCTTACAAGATCTGGCGCAGACTGCTGTGCAAAAGTCTGTCCAATCAACAGCTGGAAGAGTGCCAGCAATAGCAATCGTTTTCTGCCAAAAATTGGCCAAAGGCATAAAAGAATAAATACTCTATTTTTCACAATATGTATATTTTAACAAATAGGATTGACTATTTTTTTGACTGCAATTGGCTAATCTGCTGTTGTTGATCTTCGTTCTGTTGTACCAAGCGGTTAATCTCCTTTTTCATATCGATCAGATACAACGTCAGCTCCTCTACTTTCTGCAGCAACTTCTTATTCATCTCTCCTACATCCAATCCCTCCTTTTCCACTTCCTTCGCAGATGGCATATCCGGTAAATGCCGATTAGCTTTAACATACTCTTCCAATTCCAGTAATGATGGCAGGCAGTAATCTGGCTGAAACACATAATCCGGCCAACCGGTCTGCATAACCTTCAGGCGCTTTGCTGCTATATCTCCGTTGACACGCAAAGCCGTTGTCCCGTCATCCGTTGCATTATTAACCAATAAGCGGCTAGTCGCTGCTACCGTCCGTGTCCTGTTATTGATTGTAAATACATCATTCCAGGTGTCAGACTGAGATCTGCTTTGGAATTTCAGAAAGGTGGTCCCATTGCCGTCCTGGATATCCACAGGCACAAGCCTGGTTCCAAAGCCACTAGAATAAGAGCTGACTACAAACTCAATATCTGGCAGAGGTAAAGAACCGTCCCCTAACTTAATACCAGCGCTGGAGCCCTTAAAGGCGGTAGGTTTAACACGTATCTGCCCATTGGTGATGTAGTTGCTGTTAGCAGTTATGTCCCCCGTTACAGAGAGTTTAGTCTTGAACAGTGCATCGCCATTAACGCTTAGCTTTACCTGAGGATCTGTATCCCCGATGCCTACTTTCCCATCGGAAGTAAGTGTCATCATATCTGTCCATGTAGCTGAATTATGGCGCGCAGCAATATTTAATTGTGTTCTGATGCCGGGATCACGTGGGTATATCCGGTGTCCGAATCCGTTCTGATAATTGGATTCTTCCCAAACCAATATCTTATTCTCCAGGCTGTCTTGTGCCTGTGCATAAAAAGCTGGCAAAAGTAGGAACAGTAAAGTCAGTTTCTTCATTGTCTTATTTCTTTTCAAGGGTTTGTACTCTTGCCTCCAGTGCAGCATTTTTCTCCTGTAAGGCGCGGATTGTCTTTTGATGTTCAATGAGGTAAAGGGTCAGTTCTTCTATTTTCTGTAAAAGTCTTTTATCGGTTTCCCCCAAATCCAACCCGTTCTTCTCCACTTCTACCGCAGACGGGACATCTGGTAAATGTCGATTAGCTTTAACATACTCTTCCAATTCCAGTAATGATGGCAGGCGGTAATCTGGCTGAAATACATAATCCGGCCAGCCGGTCTGGATCACCTTAACCCTTTTCGAAAAGATATCACCGTTTACCGCCAGTTTAGCCTGGGGTGAAAGCGTGCCAATCCCCACGTTTCCATCGCCTCTCACATATAATAAGCTTTTCGTGCCACCTGCCTTTCCCCTTCCCATTGAATCCACGTTAGACACTACGTGAAAAGCATAGTAAGATGAAGTGTCATCTGATATACCTACAGCTGCCCCATAACGATCTCCCCATAACAAGGCCGCCGCTACGCCTGTATTGTTGTATGCAGCACTGTGAAATGCAAATGTTGGGTTGGTAACTCCAATACCAACTTTGCCTGCAAAATAATTGTTAGCGGAGCCGTTGAAGTAAGCAGTATTGGCATATGACATGCCATATATATTCACTGTGGGGTCGAGACTTGTTTTATACGAATGATCAATGCTGGATGTCGTACCTATCAATTCCTTGTAAGGCAATGGGTTTTGCACTCCATCGTACACTAACGGATTAACTGCGTAGTTCGATCTGTAAGTATAGGTGGTATTTCCTCTGAGCCAGATTATGATTCTGTAACTGCCGTTAGCGGCAGTGCCATCTTTCCAGCCACTTATCATTTTACTATTAGCGCCCGTAAATTGACGAATGTCAGCATCGATAAAGTTAGATCCATGCCCCCAATTTGTAACATGATACCGGAAGCTTGCGATTAACGAGCCCCTATTGGAGGCATCCTGGTGGACATCAGAGCGTCCTATCTGTAGTTCGGTGGCAGCTAGATTTGCCCATCCACCATCAAAGAAAGTTACCGGATAGAACTTGTCGAGGTCTCCATTAACGAAAAAATTTCCTGATTGTTGAGCAATAGCTGTAGAAATAACTGAAAGTAATAATAACCCAGTCAGCAACGTTCTTATTAATTGTTTCATTGGCATTATTTTATACCTGGTAAATAATTTATCTTCTATATGTTATATTCTTCTTCTCTTCCTTCAATACCTTCATCTCCTGCTGGAGCGACAAAATTGACTTCTGCTGCTCAATGATATACAAAGTCAGCTCCTCCACCTTCTGCAACAACTTCTTATTCATTTGCCCTACGTCCAATCCCTCCTTCTCCACTTCTACCGCAGACGGAACGTCCGGCAAGTGTCTGTTAGCTTTAATATAATTCTCCACTTCCGAAAGCGTTGACAACTCATATCCCGGCTGAAACACATAGTCCGGCCACCCACTGAACGGCTCCACTTTCACCCTGGTAAAAATAGCTTCACCGTTCACTGCCAGCTTATATCCTTTTGTATCCGCAGTACCAATCCCAACGTTGCCCGAAGATGTCAGGGTTAGCGCATCAGTAAAAGAATTGACATCATACGGTACTGTACCATTGGCATAGTTCCTTTGTAAAAAATGTAGTCCGCTACCACCGGCTTCTCCTCTTATAATCAACCCACTACCTGCATTATAGGTAGGAGTAACCAAATTTTTACTCGTGGCGACATCAGAGGTGGTCAGGAATGCATTAAAGGCTATATAAGGAGTATTTGTATAAGACATGTTACCGATGGAAACATAGCTACCCGCCCGATAGGCTATATTAGCACCCCAGCCAATATTCACAGAACCGCCCGCTATATCCAGTTTATGAGCAGGGTTGGATGTTCCAATCCCCACATTTCCACCGGGCATAACAACGGCATCAACACCTGCTACATCTCCACCGAGGGATAGCCCCGCTGAAGTGGTTCCATAAAGCTGCGCGCCCACTGTACGGGTAAAGCCAATGGAATAGGCAGTACCACCTGTGTTTACGCCTAGACGGAAATCCCCGTTCACATCGAGCGCTGTAGTGGGTGCACTGGTACCAATACCGACCCTGCCCATATTGCTTATGTTAATAACGCCGGCGGCTCCGGGTGTAATTCCTCCCAATTTCAAAAGTGAGCCTCCCTGTTGTATGTAGAAGCGGCTATTGGAACCAGACTGCAATGAAATGGCTGCCGAATCGTCCGAAGAACCATAAACGCTTAGTTTTACAACAGGGGAAGTAGTACCAATACCTACATTACCGGTACTCTCCAGCCTGTTCTGAGCGGAAGATCTGAAAGAATGAAATGCTGTGATAGTAAAGAATAAGAAGAGACAGAAATTTTTATACATATAGGTAAGGTTTGCTTTGAAAATAAGGTTGTGTCACGTGTTAAATGGTTATATTACAAAATTGCTATTATGCTACGCATACTATCTGCACAATAAACAATATCTCAAAAAATGTAACCCAGCCTTAACTTGATAGGATCTGTGCGGGGCACATGCTGGTTATACAGAAAATCATACAACAGGATAATATTACCTTTCAGCTTACTGCTTACTTTGTACTTCTTGCTGATGCCCAGCAAGACACTCCTCTGCCAGTTACTAATGTCCCTTAGCTGGTCTGTATTGGCGAATGCAGCATTATAGTTCTCTTCAAAACCGCCATTGATATAGAAAGAACCTTTCAGCTTCCAGTCCAGGAAGGAACGCAAGCCCAGGCCCTGGTGAGAGAACCGGATATTATTAAACCCCGTGCCCAACCCAAGCTTATAGGCCGCCCCTACTCCGGCGCTGCCATTCTTGTGAAACTTGTAAGCTACCTGTCCTGCTATATCACTGGTAGTAGGGAAATACTGTGTGGATCGTGCAAACTGCATGTTACCCCCAAACTCCAGCCTTTGCAGAAAACTTTTAGTCTTCATCTCATTCGGCTTGAAGCCGGGCATATCTGCCGCATTGTCCACATCCGGGAATTTATCTTTCAGCTCATTGAAACGTTCACGGGCCTGCGACATCTGCTGACTCACCGCTGCCTGGGCATTAGGGCCTCCACCTCCCAAACGTTGCTGAATAAGCTGTTCTACCTGGGCACGGGTTTGCAGCCCTTCCAGGTTCGGCGCAGAGCCTGCAGCGGAGGAGAAATTGAATAAGCCAGCCAGCTGGGAATGCTTTTGCAGGAAATCATTGTAGGCCGGTACTTTTTTGAGCATCTCCAGCGCTTTCGCTTCCGCTTTCTTTTTATCCTTCAGCAGCTCTTTGTATTCCTTGAGCTGTTGTCCGTAGTAATAGGCTTCCTTATTGAACTTCTCCAGATCTTTGGTGAAGCCGGTATACTGCGCCAGCTGCTCTTTGAGTTGCTGCTTCCGTTCACGGATATAGGCCTTGATCTGTTCTGCCTGTTGTAATTGCGCCTGCAGCTGTTGTACGCTTTGCAGGGAACCGCTTACTTTATCCTGCAGGGCTTTGGATTGGCCACCTAATGATTTTGCGTCTTTGAGAAAGGACAGGGAATTCTGCAGGGTGTCCAGGTAACTGGTGTAGCCGGCGCCCAGCTTTGAGGGATCATATTTGCCGGCTTTTTGTTTTAGCCTGGCCTGGAGGTTACCCATGGAATCGATAGAGCGGGTAAAAATGTTCTTTGCAGCAAGGGAGTCTATCTTAGCCAGCCTGGCCTGCATTTTCTTTTCCTGGCGGGTGAGGCGTTCCAATGCTTTCTGTGAGCGATTGTTCACCTGCTTTTCAAAGTGGCTGGATTTACCGCTTACCTGTGAAAAGTACTTCTCCGGAAATTGACTTAAAGCGCTGCCGGTACTATCTGGCCGCTTATGTTGCAATGCAGGTGCCTCCTACGAATATAGGTGTTGCCATTGCAATAGCAATACCATCATAAGTAGATATGCAATACGCATACTCAGGGTGTATATGTTACCAAAATTTACTTCTTGGAGACAGTTAACTCATAGAATGATGTACCACGTGTGGCATGAAGCATACATTTGCAGTTTTACATCTGCATCTTTGGGATATCCATCATCTGGTTTGAAAATCGGTCACTGTCTTGGGCCAACTCAATTATGTACTATTAATACGTTCTATTCATTGCTTACTTAATTAGATATAGGAAAATGTTCTTTATTTCATAGCATTTCAAACATACTGGAACAAAGAAAAAATATTTTTTTGAAATACTTGTAGAATATTTTAGACAAATCAGCAAATACGTATAAATACGTTTCAACAGACGAACGTGTTACTCCCATATTTTAATTTATTGTATTTAATGTTTTTCTTATTTCATTAACAGCTGCTACATGCAGGCGGCACGGTCACTTCATTCCTTATAGGAATAATAAATTTTCCATTGCTCAACGTCATGTTCTTATACTGACTCTTTTCATTTACACTGGCAGTAGTTTTAAACTACCCAGTGATCCATCATATGCTTTAACAGTAAATAGCAATAGGAAGCAATGATGATATATAATATCCAGCGAAGCACCACTGAATAATACTCTCTGGCATTATGTTCCGGGAAGAACAAGAATCGCTTATGCTGCAGGACGTTTTTGGGTTGTTCGGCCACCATTTTTTTAACATCACTCATCCCTTGAGAAACAATAGTCTGTATGGTCGTAGTATCCGTAGGAGGGGAAGTAACTTTTAGATTTTCCAATTTCTTTTCAAAACCACCTATTTTTTCTTCCAGTAAAGAAATGGTATTTCTCAGATCATTGAACTGTTTTGCCATTTCTTTATGCTGTTCAGTAAAATCATTCAGCACCAGAAGCAGACTGTCCTTTTCTATATTTTCCATGTTCTCGCTTTTATTATTTTAAAAAATCAGCTTGTCATTTCGGAGGCCTCCGTTTCTTTTTACGCTTAGCTTCTTTTATAAGCTCAGGATTAATAGATTGGTCAGGATATTCCGGCTTAAACAAATCATATAGCAATTGGTTAAGTTCCTGTGTTACGATGTTTATTTCCTGTTGCAACCGGAATAGTGGAGATTTTTCCCGCTGCGCCTGCTGCCATGTTTGTAACAATAATTTTTGTGCCGGGGTATTGGCCCGATATTTAGTGGTTTGTTGTCGCCGAACTGCCTCAAGTAATGTTTGCTTGGCTTGTTTATCCACCAACGTTTTTTTAAGGTGTAAAATTTGCTCAATCTTTGACAATGAAAATCCCACCTCGCTGCCTTTTATTCTTACCTTCTTATCATCAATAAAGGCAATCCCCCGACTTTTCAATACAGTGTAGCCTAATTTTCGCATCAATTCTGCAAACTCCTGATAATTTTTTACCTGTTCCAAGGTCCGGCGAATATCATTTTTCAACCGTTCTTTTCGGGTATTATGTTGGGGGATTAACCGTAACTCTTTGGATAAAGAAGCTCGAGGACCTAATACTTCCCTTAATTTATACTGCTTTTCGAGCCTGCGGCAAAGAGCCATCATCCGGCGTTTACTGTAGCTGTCACTAGCAACTTTTCCATCAAAGCCAACCCGGTTAGCTATAATATGAATATGTGGCTCCGGGGTATCTTTATGTAAAATGATCACATATTGATTATTTTCCACCTCAAATTCCTTTACACACGCTTCTGCTATTTCTATGAGTTCGTCGCGGTTTATGGAATCTCCCGGAGCCAGCCGGATGGGAAAATGGAACACTGGTTTTTCTACTCGTTTACTTAATTGGGCGACCTCCCTGAACTGTGCCGCCAGTTCATATTTATCACCGAAACATTTGTTGTAGACCAGTACTTCTGCCCGGTTCTTATGCCGTACCCCTTCCAGCTGGGATAACTGTTCTTTCTGTTCTTCGGTCAGTTCCCGTTTATCTTCCAGGTTATAACTGATGCAACCTAAAAAGGAACTTCCTGTAATCGGACGACCTATCATTGCAAATAATTTTTGACGAGGGTTACGAGATCTTTCAATTCTTTACATAGCGTCAGCAGATCAAGCCGGTCAAGCAGCGTTAAGACATCGGTTACACTGTTATGCTTTTTGGCAAGCTGATTCAGGTTGGCGGCGTTGTGATTGAGCGTACCGGTAAGGGCCAATACTTCCTTAGGCAGCATTTTTACCTTACTGTCAACTTGTCCGTTTAGTCCTAATTGCAGCAGATATTCTGATACGGTAAAACCCGCTTTTTTGGCCTTTGCTTTAATGACCATCTTTTCATAGCTGGTACATTTAATAGGAATTCGCTGCCCTTTTGTAAGCTCCTTCTTAGGGCGCCCTCCTTTGTTTCTTATTGGTTTATTCGCCTTCTCCATAGTCGTTCCCTCTTAATTTTTTGAATCCGCCAGGAGGCGGATGAAAAAAATTGCCCCGAATCCGCGGGTAGCGGATGAGGGGCCGGCGTTTTGGTGTACACCAAAACACTCCTTGCTCCTGAGCGTCTGAAAGACTGCTCTTCCTCCGGGCAACCAATCTTGCGATATACTCAGTTTGGAGCCTCTTTTTTCGGCATTTTTTTCGTGGGTTAGGCATCACATATGCAATTCGTAGAGCCATTCCTGTTTTAGCCTTTTATTTGCTGTTTGTGCGTTTAGCCTTTATTGACCAAAAGTATAACCGGTCAGTTGACCAACTTCCCGCTTTCCCGGCCCCTTTACAGGCAGCTTATACCCAATAGCAGGAAAATTGGTGGCGGAAATTTTGTCAGCGGGCACCTACTTCTTCCTAAAAATCTCTGTTAAAGCAGGGCGTCCCGGTTAAAGATCTTGGGATTATTCACCCCGTATTTGCGGATATTATCTTTCAAATCCATCCACAGACGGATATTGTAATCTGCCATTTCGAAAATCTCTGCTTCTGTTAAACTGTAAGGATTAATCATATTGATAACTGTTTTCTTCTGTGGCTGCTCATTAGCTGGTTTACTCTCCTGAAGTAGTTTACCAGCTTCAGCAGTGGATTTTACCACTTGTTGCTGTTCAGCGCAGGAAAAAATATTAGGCGCATATCCCTCCCCGATCTGTAAACTTTTCCCAATGGCGATGCTGTTACCGAACAACTTTATTTGCTTGCCACTGTCCAACATCAGGGTTCTTCTTTTAAAATCGGTCATGATTACATTTATTTTGATGAAATAATTTTCTAAATATGGCGTCCCCTCCCCCGGGTAACCTGTTGGTTCTGCGTACCCTCTGCCAATTTCCTGGCTCTGACAAGAGCCTGCACTTCCCGCTGCACTTGCAAAAAATTCTCAATCAACCATTGGTTCATGTCTTTATGATCTTGGTACAGACCACTTTTGTCTTTGTACCGGGCATTGTCTAATACCTGTCCTGTATATTTCATGCCAGCAGCATCCCCGTCTAAGTAAAGGTCAATGGTCTCATGTTTTTCCATTAATGGGCGGCTCTTTTCGAAAAATGAAAGGGAATTTAATACCAGGAAATTAGTGGGTGGCAGATCCCGGTTTTGACAGAAAATGAGAAAGGAAAGGAAATTGAAAAATCCCTCAAAAACAGCTATCCGCTGCGCTCCATTGTCGATAAACGAGGTGCCTTTGGGAGAACAGCTACCCTTAAAATAAGGATTGCGTAACTCATATCCTCCGATATCATTGGGAAAACCAATCGCATAATATAGTCTGCCGCTCACTTTGTACCGCACTTCCCGACAATACACTTGTGCCAGCTCGACGGGTATTTTACGTTGGCCCAGATAATAGACAAGCGCTGGGGAAATGATGGGAGTTACGGAAACAACCTGTATTTTTTTTCTTTCACTGGAAAAGCTAGTAGAGGTCGAGCGCCCAGCTAACTGCATCTTCGCCGTGGTCTGCTGCAATGCCGGGGAGGAATTACGGTGAAAGGAAAGAAACATTTCCAATTTTTCCAGGAATTCGGGGATAGTACAGCCGTGATACAGTATCCCGAAGTCAATGATACTGCCTCCCTTCCTAATACCGAAGTCTATCCAAAGATTTAGTTTCAAGTCAACCTTGAAAGAGGCTTCTTTTTCATTACGGCCGGGGAGCGGTGAGAAATACCACAACTCCCTGCTATTACTTTTCTTCGGATCAGGATAATACCCGTGTGCAGCCAGGTAGCCGGCTAGGCCAATTAGCTTAGCTTCTGCAATAGTTAATTTTCTCATTCTCCCAGGGGTTTAAAAGTGGGTTTGCGTTTCTGTTTCACATATTCGAGCACTTCAGAGCGGAGAAAATATACTCGCCCACGCTGTTTATGGAATGGGAGCCCCCTTTTCATCCAGTCGTGAAGGGTAACCAGGGAGATATCAAACATCCCCGCTATTTCTTTTCGGCTCCGTAGGGGTTCATTGTCCGGCTGGGCGGGCTGGGCACTTTTAACGGAAGTATTTTCCAAGCACTCTTTCACCGCCTCCCTGATCCATCTGCGGAAATCATTCTCATTCGGAATAAATAAAGTGTCCATAAAAACAAGTTTTACAGACACAAATTTGAGCTAGCGAGGAAAGGAAGTCAATGATGGATGAGTCATGGATTTTATAAGGATGGAAGTATTTTGGTAAGAGTAGGTTATGAATAGTAAATAAGATTATATGTCTGCTTTACTGGAATAAATCCACAGTGAGCCATGAAAAGGACATGGATTTCTCAAAGCACATACATATAATCTCATTACTATTAGGCATAATCTTTATCAAGTTTCGGGCAAATAAGCAATCATACTTACTTATAATGCGGCCCTAAACGGCTTCGACACCGTGGAGTGTAAAAAAATGGTTTAACACGGCATTGCCACGGTCCTGGAAAGCTTTCTGTGCCTTCTCGGCTAGCTTATCCAGTTTGATCGAGCTGGTCTCATCCAGCTCGATCCTGCAGGTTTCATCCAGCTCCGTATCTATACGAGTATAAAGAAAATTCTCTCCTTCCTGCTTGTCAATTCCTTTCTGAAGAAGACTAATGAGATTTTGTACCTGCTGGGATTGCCCCTGCATAAATAGGTCAATAATACGTTTGCGCCGTGGGTTAATCCAATACAGTATACCCCATTTTGATCTGGTACAGGCATCATTAAACTTCTGATGGCCAGTGCCTATGGAAAGTACCTGCAACTCAGATAAACCTACTTCAAAAGCCTTCTGAGCTTCTATGATGGCCGACAGAGTCGGATTATTGGCAAACACACCGCCATCCACCTTGTTGGAAAAGGTCTGGTAAATTCCTTTCAGGTCCGTGTACCCAGAGGTATATGGATCAAAGAAGGTAGGCGCTGCTTCCGTCGCCAGCGCTGCCTGATACGCAGGAATATGGTAGTCCCGGTTGAAGGCTGAGTGGTACCTGCTTTTCAGCATCGAGGCCCGGCCCTCCATCAGGTCATAAACCGGGACGCAAACACCGGTCTTGCAATCCCCCAGGCGTGGGTCTACGCCACCGTTTACAGCACGGAACTCCTCCTGTAAAAGCATTTCCAGATGTCCCCGGTCATGAGCGGAATACTGTAATTGTTTCAATATCCCCCTTTTACTACCAAAGATTTTGCGTGCATTTTCCCTGTATAGCTGATATAATTTTATAGCTGGGATACCTAATGCCAGGCCGATAGCCAGTATTCCGCCAGTGGAAGTGCCTGTGATCAAGTCAAAGTGCTGAAAAACCTGCTGCTTTTCATTCCCCCTGGCCGTGAGTTCTCCTTCCAGTTCCGCCAGGAATTTGGCGGGGAAGATACCGCGTATCCCCCCGCCGTCAATACATAAAACCCTGCATGTCTTTTTTTTCATTATCGTTATCCTTTACTTTTCTTGGGGTCCATGGATTTGGGATAGGTTCTTTCCTCTTGTATCCGACCGTTTACATTATGAATTTTCAAGGAACTGCCAGTCCCTGTCAAAAACTGCGCACTCTGTTGGGTTGCCTGAACCTTGTTTAACCCTGATAGATCTAAAGAAACCCTAGACGCGCCTTCTTTTGCCAGTCGCCAGTCATCGCCATGTTTTGTTAAATGGTAATTTTTCATTGAATTGATATTTAATAGTTAATAAATGATGCCATTTTACTTAGGCTCTGCCCCGCTATGTTCAATCCCTCCACCCAGCCATTTACCGCAGCACAGCCATATCTCATAGAAATAGAGCCATTCGGACATCCACGGGATGATCGTTTGCACGAACAGCATACCGGCATGCCACTCTCGTTTTTCCGGATAATACAGGCAAAGTTGCTGACGTTCCGTACTGTAGACATGGGGCAGTTTCCTCTCCCCTTCCGCCAGCTTTAACTTCGGCGTAAGTACATAGGCCTTTACCTGTCCTTTACTGTAATGCAGCTTTACCCGATAGGTATCACTGAGCGGGGAAGGCTGCAGCGCATGTATCCAGGTGAGTACAGACTCTCCCTCCCTGAAAATCTCGCAACCGGGAAAATATGACCGCAACGCTCCCTCTTGGTGCAGTAATGAGAGCCTACTCATTGCTGCCAAAGAATGAGTGATCACTAACACTTGTCCTACCAATGTTACCTAGCATACCGGTGCCTGCAGCCATGCGAAGACCGCCCTGTTCTCGCAGTTCCCTTTTGGTAGTCGCCATGTTATTGAACACTTTATCGATCACCCGGCCTCCAAATGGACGGCTAAGCGCCTCCCGGATGGCCGGTAGCTGCCGCTGAGACGTAACATAGGTGATATCCTGCTTTACTGCCTGTAACCACTCGTAAAATTTAGTCTGGCGCTTGGGATGAGTCCTCCACTTATCCGCAAAGTTTTCCAGTGAATTAACAGGATTGCCGATCCACTTATACCAAGTGTCGGTAGCTGGATCATAGTGGTCTTCTATATAGCGGTCCACCTCTACGACTACTTCCTGCAAACCGGTCATTATATCCGTCTGTTTGCGGTAAGCCAGGGCGGCAAGGGTGGTAATAATAATGGATATAGGCTTGTCCTCATCGCCATTAAACATAATGTCCCGGTGGCGCTTCAGAATCTGTACGATACGCTGCAGGGGCGTCTTATGCACCTGAAAGGTGGGTACCGGCTTGATGGCCTCTCTTAAATTAATTGCCTTAACCAGGTTTATATCAGACCGGTCCTTGAACCAGGCGGCATAACCGAACATATTGCTTAACAACCATTCCAGTGGATCTGTGGCTACTTTGTAATTACGGGCTTCCTTGTCGGTAATCCGTATGGCCAGTGATGCTATATCCTGGTCCCTAAAGGAGTTAGAAAATGCCTTCTCCAGCAGGATCTGATAGCCCTGCCACACGATAGCAGGCAGGACATCCATATGGAAACGAGATTCTTCGGCATAGTCAAGCGTCCAGCACCTCCGCCCATCGGGTACGCGCAGCATGCGCTCCAGCGTCCCATGAGCTTTCAGACGATTCCCCACCGCCTGCTTCAAATGAAACTGTGCCCAGTTATCTCTTTTACCAACCAGGCGGCACACCAGATCAATATCCAGGTCATCGTCTTCATGTACCGGCCGGATCATTGTCCCCAGCAGGAAGGATCCCTGGGGCAGAATCTCAGGCTGATAGACCGCTAACTCCGAATCTTCACCGGCTAGCCAACGGCCTACAAATTGATAACTGGTAACTGCATCTTCATACTCTTTCTTTGTAATATCCAGGGACTTTGCCAGTTCTTCGAAGATTTCACTGAACTGCTCCCGTTGCTGCGGTGTCAACATTATTATATTATTTAATTATTTAACATTCACATGCCTTGAGGATACCTGCTACTACCTTTAATACGGGAAGCCGTTATAACGGTTTTGCGTATGTAGGTAAATCCAGCTCAGCTGGTCCCCTACCTATAATACGGAAAGGCGTTATAACGGTTTTCCGTATATACATTAAACAGTGATAAGTGTGTATAAAGGGTATCGTCCGTGGATAACTGTTGAAATATTTTGTCATCTACTTAAATCGGTTTATTTTCCGTTATTATTTAACCTCAACCAGTTATCCACGTTCCCCAGCTTGGAACGTATTTACCTATGGAGTGGGAATTGTTTAAAGATGAAACCACCGCAGATCTGATAGCCGGTATGGCCACCACAGATCCAGCCGAAGACCCAAGCGTTGCGGACGCTATCTTTTGGGCGTTTATTATGCGATACAGGGAACGCGTGCAAAAAAAATGCAGGGTTGTCGCAAATCACATGGGCTATGATGATGCCATAGCAGACGAAATCGCTACTGAAGCATTTCGTAAGTTCAGATATTGCACCTCCTTCAAACAGGAAAATTGCCGAAACTGGACGCTGGATGATTGCGTTGAAATTTATATAGGAAAGATTGCAACCCGACTATTATCTGATTACAGGCGAAACACGACGCATTCCAAAATGGACATCCCTGAAAACGAGATTTTCTGGGAACTACCCGATCTGGATATTTTAGACCCGGAACCCGAAAGGAAAGCACAGTTACAGAAACAACATGATATCATTAGCAACGCACTAGAAAGCCTGCCACCGAGTCATAAAGCGATCTACTTGACTTATGCTTACTATGAAAGTAAAGCAGGCGATGGCGAGTATATTCCCCGCAGCGTAACTAAAAGATTACGAGACGAATTTAATCTTACCCAAGAAAGTATCCGTGTTTATAAAAAAAAGGCCTTTGAAACCGTGGCTCTTTATTTGAAGTTATATGGCAACAACTAATATGAAAATTACACCTAATAATATCACAGCTTGGATGGCATCCACCGGGTTCATTTTCCCCAGAACGACCAGCGAGCTTCGACGGTTCGAGAAATTATATGCGGATATAGTCATCCCGGAATCTGAATTATTAGACCCAGAGGTTATACTGGGCATCAAGACTGGTAAAGTAATATCACTTGATAAACCGGTACAAAAACCTGCAGCAACTGCGCCACTGAAGATGGCAGCCCGGAAGGGAGAAAGGGACATCCCCCAGAATATCCTGGATAAGATTAAAAAGAATCAGCAACAAACTAAAGGTGATGATAACGGATCACAAAAGGAATAGCCTTAAGGAAATGGCCGTACAAATCGCCGCCCTTTATCAAGTTGGACAGGTGACAGCGCTTCTTAACATTGCTGCATCGGAAGAGATTATAGTCTGTTATGATCACTATGAAAATACCTTTGATGGACTGCTGGTTTACGAAGAAGAGCAGGACCAGTGGTATATCCACGTCAATCTGGACAGGGGCAATAGCGAAAATTCTCCTAGGGGAAGGTTTTCCTTAGCACATGAGTTGGCACATTATTTTATTGACGAACACCGCATTGGTATTAAATCAGGAGCTATTGCTCCAATTGGCTCCCGTAATGATCTTAACCCTCAGAATGAAATGGAAGAGGAAGCTGATTACTTTGCCAGTTGCCTGCTGATGCCGGACAACCTGTTCAGGGCAGTTAAAACACCGAAAAAGTTCTCCTTGGATACAGTGTTGCAATTATCCGCTGCCTTCCAAGTCAGTGTGCTCAGCACGGCCATCAAATTTGCAGAGATAGGAACTCATGAAATATGCGCCGTGCTGTCAGAAAATGGCGAAATAAGATGGTCTGCGCGTAGCAAAGACTTCCCTAAATGGGTAAACCGGTTCAAACGAGGCCAAAGATTACCTCCAAGAACAGTAGCTGCAGAGTTTTTTGCAGATTCTGGAAAACGATACACTGGCATAGAAACGGTTAGTCCTAATGACTGGTTCGAGGCGACCTACAATGCGGATAGGGATATGTACGAACAGTGCTACTATTCCGATAGTTATGGGTATGTTCTGAGCGTCTTGTGGTTTGATTAGCACTGAATCGTTACCCCTCTAAGCTCAATACATTTGGCATTTCATAAACTTGGAGGTTAATTGATAGTACAATACACCAACAGTCGGGTATTTTAGATTCCTTGACCAATCTGTCCCGAAAATAATTCCGGAGTGTGTAGCAGAGGCTTATTCTGACCTATTTGCTTAAACTATTTAATCTACTCAAATGACCGAAAACGCAGAAGAAATAGTATTATCTCTATCTCAAATTATTAAGTCCTTCATCAAAGCGTATCCGGAATTCGATCCTTTTACGGATGAATTTGAAAAAACAACTTTTGGCGTCAGGTTGCTCGAATTTACAACAGTATGGAATACGAATGATTATAAGATTAGAGATAATGGAGAAGTTGTTGCTATCTTAGAGCTCAATGAGATCTACGAATCTATTATGGTGGAGATTGAATCCTTACTGGATGAAATTAATCTTGACCGAATCAATGTCATCCACCAGTTGTTGTTGTTATCTAATTACGATGCTATCTCTCTCAATCTGGCGTCCATTGACAGTTTTCTCAAGGATGATAAGAATGTGCCAACCGAATTCGGCGAGGCCCTGAATGGAGACATTGAGACTGTGTTTAACGAAAAGGTGAAAATCCAAGACGCAGCTGATATAAACATCGAAGTATGCAATGTATTAATCAATATCATTTCCCAATATGCTCCTAAAAGAGAGCTAGGAAAGCCGACATTGAGTGAAAAAGATGTATGGGCCCTTATGCGGAAATGTATGCTCTGTACCAATCTATTATTTAATCTGAAAGATGCCTTTGAGTATTTTAAACGTGAATTCTGTGAAATAGAAAGGAAAGAGAATACTATAAAATTCAAGCATTATCCACAATACTATTACAGTCTCAGAAGAGCAGGTACAGAGCGATTTAATAACCATTTACATGAATATAGCATATACCTTGATGGTAAACTTCCGGACTTTTACACTTTTTCACCCACTCCTGTTATATCCAAAGGGAGACTTACTTTCAAGCTCTCCGGCAAGAAGCAAAAAAACAGGTACAGACAACTATCCACAGGTTTGGAAATCGCTTATCTTTTTCATCTTCAACATGTCAATATAAAAGAGCTTGATAACATTACCATTCAAACCATATTGCTTGTTATCAGTGATCTGCAGCTTCTCTTTTGGACCATAACTGATGAAGCGTTTCTTAATACAAAGGGGCAAACAGAGATAACTACTTCCATTCCTGTCCTAATAAGTAAAAAGGAGCTAACACATCACCTTCATAAATTATCAGGCATAAAAGAAACCACTGTTGCAAAAATACTTTCCAGCATATTCACTGTAATGGATGGGAATATAGACCTCTGGAAATCGCCTCTTCTTTCATATGGATCAGACTATTATTTTAACACAAATGCTATCTCAAAGTTAAACACAGCCTATTTGGCCAACCAACTAATTAATAAATATATACCAAAGGGAAAACATCTTGGTCTATTCTCCAGGTATTTGGCTGAAGATATAATGGTTGACAAAACAGACAAAGGCATAAAGCGATTATCTGTTGTAGGACATCCTACACTACCCAAACCACTCAGAGATTCCTTAGTTTTCGAACTTGAAACAGTTTATCTGATATTGGAAGCATGTATTGTACCTTTTCCATTTAATTCAAAAGAATATGAGCAGGTACTTGATGAAGTAACTGAGGCTACATTCCGGCTACAAGAAAAAAAAGAAGCGCTGCAACAGTATCTTGGAGATAAAGTTTCGAAGGATATTATCTGCATTGCTGTGCCCGATTATCCTTCTCTCAGCGGTCTCGTGATAAATGACTGTTTTGCACTTGACCCTTTCCTATTATCCAACTACTTTTCCACAGGTGCGTTTAAAAGAGGGATGGTCATCATGGGACAAGAGCAAATGGAAGCCAGGGAAATGGCCTCCAATACTTATTACTCGACTGAGCAAGAAATGAGTGAAAAACTCCTGTCATTTTGCATAAGCCCTATTCCTATAACGCATCTCCTGTCCACCTATAAATTCCAGGAATACCCTCTCGGCTTGCCTGGTTCTTCACCCATCATACTACAGGATAGCATACACAAAATTCCACTGGAAGATGTGATCTGGGCTAATGTATCTGAATTGGAATATTGCATGCGCCAGTTGTTCTATTTTGAAAAGCCACTTAAGAAAAAGGAAACTGCAAAAAAAATAATTGAAGAGAGAATCTCCTTTCTATTGCCCACAGTGATGAGTGCTATCGCCTTCCAACGTGGCAATAGAGAAGCAAGAATCCAGCTTCTGCAGATATTCAAGACGGTTGGCTCTCATGGTTTAGATTACCTGATTCAATCACTTATAAATTCATTGAGCAAATTAGAAGACCGGACATTCAGAAAAAAGGAACCATTCCAACATGTTTCTTACGATAGAGAAACAACAGAAAAGGACCTGCTTGATCTACTACAATCCACACTGAACAAAGATATCCGGGTTAGTTTGTCTACCCTGAAACTTGAGCATTCTTTTCCGGAAGAAAAGGTGGTTGGTATTTTAGAATACCTTCTTGATCGGCTGTCCCTTCTTGAACAGCGCCAATATTCATCAGAAGAACTAGAAGAATGCTATACGTGGATCGTATTCTTTTCTGCATTGGTCAGGGAACAAATTACCTACAAGCGGTTTCTCTATGACATATATCTGAATTTTATTGATGCGTTAAATTTCAATTTTCAATACCAAACTGCCAGAAACTTTGCAGAAGAAGTATTATTGTATTCCTTCGAAGTGGAAAACTTTCCTTTCTTGGGCTGGTTATGTCTTTTCAGATGTTTTGAAAAACAAAAGAACATCTTTGATGCTGCATTTTACGGTACGCTGTTTACAGCTTGTGTAGAGGTTCATCCTGATACTGATGAAGAACTTGTTATATCAACCTTGTATAATGCAATGCTTTTCTTCAGAGATTATCATATGCCCGAAATAGAAAATGCCATTTATGATATACTAAAGCAGTTCGACTTGTCGGAATATGATACACAGAAGATTACATTGAGCCACTTTAACTCAAATTTATTCAGGAAGCCATTTGAGAACCAAGCAGAGGAATTTAAGCAGGTAAAGGAATATCTGGAAAAGAATGTTGAGCATATTTGTAAATACCGAGAGAAGGGTGCCATGCCCTGGCTGGTGTTACTTTATAATATTCAACAACTGCTGTTGCCAAATGGCAATGCCTCTGAGAGCGAGTTTATAACCAAAACAATCTCCCGACTGGAGAAAGAATTAGATGAAGAACAACTCAGGCGGCTACAAGCGCAATTTTCGCCGGTACAGGAACTGAGCAAAGAATTGTTCAGGGAGGCATTAACCAGGATCTTTCAGTCTATTCAATTTGAGGATGTCGCGTTTGAGCTGGAAAACCTGGAACCAATTGCTAGGAATGTTGCTTTATTATCTATTGATTCGGCGGATATCGGTTCTCTGTGGGAGTGTAAAATAAACTGTGTCAAATTCTATTTCAATGTTTGGAACCCCACGC
>NZ_CALEJS010000003.1 GCF_937898475.1 uncultured Chitinophaga sp. | reverse complement strand
ATAGCCAGTATAGCGATGATCAGCTTATCCGAACGATCCATCATCAGGGCTATCCTGTCCCCTGTCTGTATGTTGTATTGTTGCAGGAGATGAGCAGCCAGAAGATCAGAAATATCATCGAGTGCTTTATAGGAGATATTCGCATCCTCCCAGAGCATCGCCTTTTTATCAGGATTGTGAGCAGCCTGTTCACGGAACAACCTAACCACAGGTTGATACCCGCTATAATGTTCCGGTACAGTATTAAACTCATTAAGCAGCAGCTGACGTTCTGTGCCGCTAATGAATTCGAGCCGGCTGATTGTTTGTTGCGGATTATCAACAACCGCCGCAAGGATCCCTTCCAGGTGACTAAACATCCGCTCTATGGTCTCCGGCTCAAACAGGTCTGTATTATATTCCAGCAGCAAATTGAGGCCATCCTGCGAATCGATGAACATAAACGTCAGGTCAAACTTGCTCACCGGCTGGGCATTGTCGCCAAAAGAGCTGATCTTAAGGGGAATATTATCCAGTGTTGCAACTGTTTCCTTCCTGGTTGTTTTGTTGTCATGATAGTCGATCAGTACATCGAACAGGGGGCTGCGACTCATATCCCTTTGCAGCTGTAAGTCATCTATTAACTGATCGAAGGGGTATACCTCATGCTGGTAGGCATCCAGGGTGATCTGTCTGGCCTGCCGAAGCAGGTCCGTTAATGAGGATTGTTGGTCTAAACGCAACCTCAGTGCAAGTGTATTAAGAAAGAAGCCGATCTGGTCATCAAGATCTGCGTGCTGCCTGCCAGCGATGGGGCTTCCAATAATAATGTCCCCTTGTCCGCTATATTGATGTAGTAGGGCAGCTACTGCGGCCAGTAATCCCATGAAGAGGGTTGCATCTTGTTCGCGGCAGATCACTTTTAGTTCCTCTGATAAATGGCTGTCCAGCTTTTTATTAATGCTGTTGCCGTTATATGTTTTTACAGCGGGTCTGTTTTTATCTAAGGGAAGCTCAAGCACGGGCAGCGGACCCTCGAGTTGTTTGATCCAGTAGTCCCTGTGTAGCTGCAACTGTTCTCCCTTTAACTGCTCCTGCTGCCAGCAGGCATAATCCTTATACTGTATCCGTAAGGGCGAAAGTAAGGGCGGTTCACCTTTCAAATGCGCGTTATATAACAAAAGCAGTTCCCGGATCAATATTTCCATAGACCATCCGTCGCTGCAGATATGATGCATTACGTAAGTAAATACCCAGCGTTTGGGGGCAACCAGGAAAAGCGATGATCTCATTAAAGGTCCTTTGCCAAGATCAAAGGGCTGTTGAAGATCCTTGCGTATAAATTGGAGCAACACTTCTTCCGGTGCTTCCTGCAAATCTTTGTAAATTACCCGGAACGGTGCAACTGTATCAGGTGGTAGAATAACCTGCCGGGGTATGCCCTGCTCATTTTGGTGAAACACGGTGCGCAGGCTCTCGTGTCGTTGTATCAGATCTTTGAATGCTGCCTGAAGTGCTGCAATATCCAAATCTCCCTCAAAGGTGTATACACCCGGCATGTTGTAAGCCACACTACCCTGTTCGAACTGGCTTAGCACCCATAACCTGCGCTGTGCGGAGGAGAGTGGATAGTCTGCCATGAAGGGCGCTGCTGCTATAGTAACAAAGTTTGTTTTGGTGGCTGCCTGAATAAGCTCCGCCTGATCCACTAAACGCTTTTGGGCAAATATGTCCCTGAGCTCCACTTTAACATGGAATACCCTTTGTAACTGGCTGGCCAGCCGGATGGCCGTTAAACTATGGCCACCAAGATCAAAGAAATTGTCATAAATGCTCACCCTTTCTTTACCCAGTATGTCCTGCCAGATGTTTGCCAGTTGCTGTTCTGTGGCATTGGTGGGAGCGATATAGGCTTCATAAGAGATAGTGTCAGCCGGGGTTGGAAGCATCCTTTTGTCAATCTTTCCATTGGGAGTTAATGGAAGGACGTCCAGCTGTATATAGTGCGCCGGCAGCATGTAAGGGGGGAGCAGGTTTGCAAGCTGGTCACGAAGATCTGTAATTTGAACTAACGGTTCGGTAACTATATATGCTACGAGCTCTTTTTCACCGGTAGTACTACTGCTGGCGTTCACCACCGCGGCTGATATACCCGGAAGTGTCAGCAATGCATTTTCAATTTCTCCGGGTTCAATGCGGTAGCCCCTGATCTTTAATTGTTCATCCTTCCTGCCAATGTATTGTATCTCACCTTGTGGCAGCCATCTTCCCAGATCACCGGTTCTGTACATAAGACTGCCAGGCCTGTAAGGATTAGGAACAAATTTTTGAGCAGTAAGCTCGGGGTTATTGAGATATTTCGTTGCCAGTCCTGCGCCTGTAATGCAGATCTCTCCTGCGACACCAATGGGACAAAGCTGCCCAGCCTCTCCAAGGATAAATATCTCTGTAGCCGTAATGGGTTTGCCTATCAGTATCTGCGCATCATCTTCCTGCAGCTCTTTTACGATACATCCTACCGTAGTTTCAGTAGGCCCGTATTCGTTATATACCGCCATGCCTGGATTCAGTAACTTCAATATGCGCACCTGTTCCTTCGTCACTTGTTCGCCACCCAGGA
>NZ_CALEJS010000002.1 GCF_937898475.1 uncultured Chitinophaga sp. | reverse complement strand
ACAAAAGTAACACCTACCTCAACAAAATCATAGGTGCTGTCTACCGCGACCTTACTTTGTCCTTTCCTCAGGGCGCCGCAGGATCAGCCGCCCATTCCTTTATCAGCTCAAAAGCAACATCATGCGCTTTCATTTCTTCATACTCTCTCAATTCGTGGTTACCCGTAGTTTTATCAAAAATCAGCAACAACCCGGTTTCGCTATAAGTTAATGTATTGCCTTCGAGCTTTAACAGCCAGGGGCCAGGTAAATTTCGTTTATTTTGTTGTTCCGGCAAAGCCATGCAGGATCTCAGTCAATAACCGCTGGAATGTTATCAGCTAATCTTCTACTTCACTTCCAACACTATTTGTGCCTGTTCCATTCCTTGTACCAGCGCTTTCAACATCACCCTCCCCTTCTCACCCGTAGTCCTCACCACTACCATACAACGGCCCTGCCAGGTTTTGCGCCGGGGTAATGTATAGCTCTCCACACTCCTGGGGTTTGCATTGCCTGCTGCTTCGATCACTGCGGGGCCGCTTATTTCGAACTGTACCAGCTGCTCTGCAAGCGGATGACGGACACCATTGGCATCCTGCAACTCCACTGTTACATAACTTAAGTCCTGTGTGCTGGCTTGTAAAACCGTACGGTCAGCACTCAGGTTAAGTTTTGCTACTGTTCCGGCAGTGCGTAAAATTGCAGTATTCACCACTTTGTTCTTTCTATATCCTATTGCCTTTAATGTTCCTTCCTGGTAGGGCACCTGCCATACTGCTGTAAACCTGTTGGCACGGCTGACAGGCTTTCTGCCCAGGGAACGGCCTTCCAGGAAAAGTTCTACTTCTTCGCAGGATGAATACACATTTACTTCCAGCCGCTTGCCTTCATTTCCCTGCCAGTTCCAGTGTGCTGCCACATCATGCCATTCCCAATGGCTCCAGTCTACTTTATGAGGATTGAGCGCAAAAGACGGTTGCGGGGGTTTTACAAAAACAGACAGCTGGTCTTTCTTCCACAGCACATCGCGGTAATAAGACTGAGGCCGTTTCCATCCGCAGATATCGATATCGCCGCAATAAGCCAGGTTCCAGGGATAGAAGCTCTGCTGCTGCCAGAAACCTAACCAACCGATACTGGCTTCTCCTATATAGTCAAATGCAGTCCAGACAAAATCACCTAATACCCATGGATGATCCTCCACCTCCATCCAATAGTCAAATGCTTCCAATGGAAAAGATTCTGTAGCAATGATCGTTCTTTGCGGCACACGCTGATGATCCGGCACATATTTATCCCTGGCATAGTTATACCCTGCAATATCAAGCGTAGACAGAAAAGCGTCTTTGTCCTCCGCAATACCATTTACCCCGCAGGTAATGAAGCGGGTGCTATCAATACTGCGTACATAATCACGCAGCATTTTAGCTACCCGCGCTACTTCCGGCCGCTGACGGTTCGGTATTTCATTACCGGTGCTCCACATAATAACGGAGGGATGATTTCTGTCGCGGTACACCATACTCTCCACATCCCGCTGCCACCATTTATCGAAGTACAGGTGATAGTCTTCCGGGTTCTTCTGATCCTGCCAGGTATCAAAAGCTTCATCTATCACCAGCATACCTAAACGGTCGCAGGCATCGAGGAAGGCGGGTGAAGGCGGATTGTGCGCACAGCGGATGGCATTGTATCCCGCAGCTTTCAGCAGCTCCACTTTACGCTCTTCCGCACGATCATAGGCCTTAGCGCCCAGCGGACCATTATCATGATGTACGCAGCCGCCCTTCAGTTTGATGGTTTGTCCATTGAGGCGAAAACCGTGTACGGCATCCGCTGTGATGGTACGTATACCAAATGGCGTCTCCACGCGGTCGGTTAACTGCACGTTACGATACACTTCTGTTACAGCGGTATACATTGCTGGTTTTTGTACAGACCACAACATGGGTTTTGATACTGTCATATCCTGTTCCCACCGCATGGTATCGCGGGCAGACATGTTACGGTTATCTGAAGTAACAGCCACCTCCCTGCCCTGTGCATTGAGGATGCGGCTCACTACTTTTACAGCGGCCGTTTCCTTTGTTGTATTCAGCACGGTGGTTTGCAGGTGCACTTTTGCAGCTGTTGCATTTACTTCGGGCGTGGTAACATACGTACCCCATTGCCCTACATGAACAGGCCCCATCAACTTCAGCCACACGTGACGGTAGATCCCTGAACCTGCATACCAGCGGCTGTTTTCTCCCTCATTTCTTACCTTAACCGACAGCACATTGATGGTATCCCATTTCAAACGTTCTGTGATATCATAAGAGAAAGAAGTATAACCATACGGATGTTTGCCCAGGCGTTTTCCATTGAGCCATACCTCCGCATTCATATAAATGCCGTCAAACTGCAGGTGTATCCGTTTATCCTGGTAAGTTGCAGGCAGTGCAAAGGATTTGCGATACCAACCAGTACCGCCTGTGGTGAAGCCGCCACCCGGCTGACTGATCGCATCCGGACTAAAAGGAGACTGGGTACCAGGCAGGTCTTCTATGCTCCAGTCATGCGGCAGATCGACCTGCCGCCACTGCGCATCATTAAAAGCGGGTTTGTCCGCACCCAGGGCGCCGCCGCGATGGAACCGCCAGCCCGCATCAAATAATTGTTCCCTTGTTGTATCCTGTGCAGCTGCATGAATAGCCAGCAGTAATAACAGACCGGTTAATATCCTCATTGCAATTGTGCTTTCCTTAATGTTTGAATTCTACAGTGCTTTTACCCATGTCTCGCGAAGTAGCAACAGCAATACCGCGCTGGTCTGCCTTATTCACCGCGCAATAGAAATGATAGACCACCCCGTTGTGGTATACTACACAGGACTTATGCGCAAAGCGGTCATCATAGGGCTCGGAAGAGCTGATGAGATCATCGCCACTCCAGTCTGTCCAGTGTACCAGGTCATACGAGCAGGCAAAGCGGTTAAAAGCGCCGGGGCGATCTTTCCAGAAAGCGCCGAAGTAGAACATCACCCACACGCCGTTCATTTGCTGGATATACGGATCACCGGTAATACCGGCGTGGTGGTTCAGCACCGGGTCTTTTGCATAACGCTTCCAGTGGACCATATCATCGGAAACGGCCATTCCTATACGTTCTTTCCCGCGTTTGGGTTGTAGGCTGTCTCCTTTGGCATTATAATACATCACAAAGGGATAGCCGGTTGTTTTGTTGCAATCCCAGATAACAGAACTCTTATATAGTGTATTATTCTCCCACCAGCCGGCATCGGGGTCTGTAGCTTTCAGCACCGGTGCGGGTAGCCGCTGCCATTCCCGCGGCTTCGAGGGATCCTGGGTGCTATGCGCCATACCGATGGATAGCAGTCCCTGCTCATAACCCCGGCTGCTGCCGCCAATGTAGGTCATCCAGTATTTTCCTTTATAGGCCTGCCACTGGTACGAACCGCCCCATTTATAGTCCTGCAGGGCAATGTAACCGGCTTTCTGGTTGTTATCCCAGTCAGTGGTGTCAGAGAAAGACATGATCCTGCCAAGTGTTTTCCAGTGCAGCAGGTCCTCACTGCCGGATAGCCAGGTTTCATATCCGCGGCCATCATAAACGATGTAGGTCATGTACCACTGGTCTCCTTTCCTGAATACGGTAGGGCAATCCAGCTTTTTTGAATCGTCTGCAGGAGTTAATACCAGGCCGTATTTGTAAGGTGTTTTTACCTGCTGGTAGATGCTGCTCATTATGGAATCAGGTACCTGCTGTGCGTAAGCGGCAGGTAGCATGAGCAGCAGCATGTAGGTTAATATCGTTTTCATGATGATAGTTTTGTTTGTGTGATTTGCTGCGTTTGTTAGTTGGTGTCATCATGGTTCGTCATGGCGAGGTGATGGTCTTCATTCCATAGCCTTCGCTATAACAAACCTTCAATCCCCCTACTCCCCGTTCATTACCCTCACAGGTCCCTGCAAACCTGCCGGCAGCAACGGCTTTCCTTCCAAACGGTAAGGCGCTGTAGTCCGCGTGATCCTTTGCGCTTCCGGCAGATCATGATCGCCTATCAGGCGGTTAGCCCAGGTATTGGTTACCTCAATATGCAGCTCATTGACGCCGCTGCGCAAAGCCGGTGTGATCTCCACCCGGTACGGCGGTGTCCAGGCAATGCCGCAGGATTGACCGTTCAGCGTAACAGCAGCAATATTTGCTACCGCTCCCAGGTCAAGCCAGACCTTTTTCTGCTGAGCAGCCTGCGGCTGCCAGTTAAATGTTTTTGTATAGACCGCTGTGCCTGAATAATAACGTATACCCGGATCCGTATGCCTGCTCCAATCCTGTAATGCCGTGAAAGTCTGAACTGCCGCAGGACCACCATTCGTTGTATCAAACGTCACCTGCCAGGGTCCTTCCAATGTTTGCAAGGCCTGGAATGAACGCCAGTTATTACCGCGGTGCTGTACTTCCTTCGTACTGCGTTGCAGTACAATGAACACAGCACCGCTGGGGGACAATTGCAGCGGCAGCAACGTCCTGCCTTTTTCCATCTTCCATTTTTGCGCATCGCGGATCTCCCCACTCAGCGGATCCCATAGTTCAGGCACCTTACCGCTTACACGAAGAGAAAGCTGCACAATGCGGGAAGTATCTTCCTGGTTAGAGATAAAATAAATGTCCGCACCCGGCGTACGGCGGTGGGCCCATACAATTCCCGCGGGCGCTATTACATCAGGCATTACATTGAATGATTGCCCTTTTGTCAGTATAGTAGCCCCGGCCTTTTTCAGGGCCTGTAAACGAGCTGCCACTTCAGCTGAGAACCCAGCGCTGTCAGGAGACAAAGGATGGGTACCCGGCAAAACCAGTGCTGCATAACTGGCGCCACCAGGCAACTCGATACGGCCATTATGCACACGCGCCAGGCGTAACAATGCATCCCGGTTTATCGCATCATAAGCATATCTGTTAATCCCCGGCATAATCGCTTCCAGCCGTTCGGGCAGTATAGCGCGGCGCGGTATCTCTTCACCGGTAAACACCGCCAGGTCTGCCACGGGAACACCCTGCTGCAGCAAAGCCTGGCAACGCTGTGCGTAGCTCACCCATGCGCGGCCGGGTTTCCACCAGGTCTGGTCGCGCTGAAAATATAACCCCACACCATCCAGTGTCATACCCGGACGGCGGTCCATCCACGGATTGTGCGTAAACACATGATACACCAGGCGGTTAACACCTGCCGCATAATTTTTATCGCCCAGTGCTTTCAACATCCCGGGATGTTCATCCCAACCCATGCGTAAGGTGGTGAACGCTTCTGCCTGGATCAACTGCTTACCGTAGATATGTGCGCCGGAGATAGCGTCCAGCATGTCATTGGGTTTATCATGCGTAGGTGAGCGAAACCAGAACTCGCCCATCGGTATATCCACTGCGCTGAAATGCGCCATACCATCGCTTGTCATGGTAGGCGCCACATTTTCAGCGCTGAAGCTGCAGCCTTTTTCCTTTGCCAGCTGCGCCATGGTACCGTAGAATTTATCTGTTACCAGTTCAGCAATGGTTTGCCGTACATCGTGCAGAAAACGTTCTGACGCGGCGGCGCTTTTCAAAGGCACACCTGTCATCACAGGCAGCCAGGGCAGCAGGTCATAACCGCGGCGGCGGCGGAATTCTTCCCTGAATACAGGCGACCAGTTCTGGCTGCCGCATTCCCAGCTGTCCACATGAAAGATCTTCAGTACCCGTGCTACAAGTGCAGGGTCCAGCTCGCGATAGGCTGCCCCGAACCAGCGGTCAAATTGTAAACGGATAGCGGCCGGGTTGAACTTATCACATTCAAGACCTGCCGCCGCACCGCCCGTGGCATTGGTATGCCCGGTAGAAGTATGCCCTATACGCAGGAGGGTCCACCTGCCCGGTGGAACGTGCCATTGCAAACGGCCAGAAGCATCCATCTTTGCCGTGAGATCAATGACCTTGTTCATCGGCACGCAAAGTGAATCAGGCAGCTGGCCCGCAGTAGTGCCGCGGCTCACACGCCACACCTCGCCCGTCTTACCTTCAAACTGGTGGATCCTCGGCGCTGATGACAGCCTGATGCCACATACTTTCAGTACCGGCTTCCATTTGGCGGCATCCAGGTCTTCTGCACCAGGATCAGATCCCGTGGTGTCATACACCAGTCTGAAATAACGTGCAGTGGTAGGCGTTATAGCATGCGTTACACCGGCATCACTATCCTGCCATCCGTGCCGGGGCGCTTCCAGCCTGGTGATCGTACGGAATACTTTTCCGTCATCGCTGGCGCTCACTATCAGGCGCTGCGCCTGGTAATTGGGACCATTGGTACGGATTTGGATGGTGCGGCAGGTAAAAGGTTGTTCGTAGGAAAACTGTATCCAGCCGCCGGCATCGCTCCGGAAATTTTTCCGGTTATCATCGTTCAGCAGAAAAGAAGCATCCACCCCCGGAAGGCTGGTGCTTACACGCGGCTTTGCCATCACACCTTCACCTTCGGGCGAAGGAAAGGCCATCACCGCAATATCGCGGTAATAGCCCTGGTATGCTGCCGGACGCGCCAGTGTATCATTGAACTGCCGGCTACCCGGCACTTGTGTGGTGGTATACACCACCTTCTGCATAGACAGCTCAGGCGTGATCCATGGACCGCCTGCCAGTGCAAAGCCATCGGAAGCATGCATGGCTAATTGTATACCCAAACGGTCTGCTTCCTGCATGGCATGTCGCAGCATCTCCCACCATTGCGGTGATAGCTGTGCCACCGTCGGCTCCATCAAAGGAGGATTCGCAACGCCTTTGATAGGCATGAGATATGCGCCGCCGATACCTGCTTCCCGCATGGCTTCCAGGTCTGCCGTAATACCGGCCCTGGAAACACTGGCCTGCATCCAGTACCAGAATACCCATGGTTTAGCTGCAGCAGGTGGATGGCGGAAAGCGGCTTCAAGACCTCTATCCTGGGCAACAGCCGGTAACACGCTCATCCACCCCAGGAAAAAGAAGAATATAATTGCTTTCATCATGCCTTTTGAAAAACTGATTTCAGGTAAGCGGTATTGGCGCCGAAGTTCCATTTTACATTACGCGGATCTTTTGCATCGCGGGAACGTTCTATGACCAGCCATCCGCGCCAGCCCATCTTATCCAGCGTTCTCTTTACTTTGGGTAAATGAATGCGGGTATTATCCTTCAGCCATACGCCATCTTTATCCGTACAATGTATCTGGCAGATACGGTCCCTGCCCAGTATGCGTAATTCCTGCTGCAGGTCGCGGCCTCCCTCCAGTGCATTGGCGAAATTGAAATAGCTCTGGATGGCGGAAGACCCGATATCGTCCAGCAGCTTTACTTCGCCGGTGGCATCCAGTGCGGTCTCAATGCCAATGATCACACCGGCTTTCTCTGCCTGCACGGCTACTGCTTTTAATCGCTCCACTATCACCGGTCGCAGGTGGGGGAATTTTACCAGGTCGCCCTGTATACCTAAAGGCAGGAAAGCTACTTTCACCTGCAGCTGCTGCATCGTATTGATACAATCCTGCACCATACGGTCCACGCCTTCACGTTCTGCAAATGATTGCGCATAGAAACCAGACATGGCCACAGAGCTGATCTGTACCTGCTGCTTACGCGCTTCATCCAGGAACTGCTGGCGAATAGCCGGGTCTCCCAGTTTGCTGTCAAATGTTTCGCGGTTGCCTAAGCCACCCATATCCAGTTCAACACCATCTGCGCCAATCTCCCGGGTCAGCTTGAATGCACCCAGCTTCTGCCGCTTCAGGATCATCCAGTCGCATACCGCTATGCGGTACCGCTGGGCTGCAGGTGTTGCACCCCAGGCAAAGTGCTGGTGAAAGAGCGTTGCCGTGGCGGCAAGCGTTGAGTTAATAATAAATCTACGACGATCCATAAGTGAATATTATAAAGGCCACTGGCCGTTTTCAATCTTTGTCAGCTGCAGTTTCGCAGGGTCTATCTTTACATACTTAATACGTTCACGCCGCCAGGTGTACACGATATGAATAAAGCCATCGGCGCCAACGATCACTGAAGGATAAGAATACTGGCTGACCGGCGAATCTTCCAGTACCAGGGCGGCATTCCATATTTTACCATCATCGGATACCGATACATTCAACGGCGTACGCGGACCTTTCACCTTGCCATCGGGCGGCAGCACATGATTATACACCAGCAGCTGGCGGCCATCCTGCAGGGTCACTGCATCGGTACCGGAATTGTTATTAGGCAAGGTAGTGGTATCCAACGGTGACCAGCTACGCCCATTGTCTGTACTCCATGATTGCAGCACAGCCCTGTTCTTACTCCTGCACAGGATCTGCAGGCGGCCATCTTTATAAAAGAGTACGCTGGGCTGTATGGCATTGAAGCTGGCGCCACCGTCTACCGGGCCTATCTTCTCCCAGGTTTTGCCCTGGTCTTTTGTCAGCTCAAAGTGGATGCGCCAGCGGTCGCCTTCCGTACTGGAAGGGCAAAGCAGTGTACCATCACTTAAGCGCACCGGCTTATTCTTTACAGGGCCCAGGTATCCCTCCGGTAAAGCAGCGGGGGTTGACCAGCTGGCGCCGCCGTCTCTGGACCGGATCATCCAGCCTTTCCAGGCGGCTACTTTAGGCCCGACCTTGTAGAATAACAGCAGGTCGCCGCCCGGTACCTGGTACAATACGGGGTTCCAGCAGGCAAAGCGGCTGCCGTCTGCCTGCACGCCATTGGCTACTTCCACGGGGGCCGTCCAGCTATTGTTGCCTTTATCCTTCCGGCTAACCCAGATGCCAACATCGGGATGACGTTCCTTGGTACCGCCAAACCAGGCAGCTATCAAACCTTTGTTTGTCTCGGCAATAGTGGCGGCATGACAGGAAGGAAAAGGCGCCTTTTCGAAAATGAATTCATCCGTCAGGATACCTTCTTTCCAGGTTCGTTCCCGGGCTGCCTGCCCATTGGCAAATAAAGCGGCCATTAATAAAAGACAGGTGCTGAAAATACGTGTATACATCATGGTTGTTTCCGTTTTTATGGTGCTTCACTTTCAAATGCATATTCTCCTGAGCCAACTTCAAACACGGCACGGCCTTCTTCCATCCGCAGGAAGCGTACACCTGCGGATAATGTTGCGGCCCTGCCGCCTTCCTGTACCTGTGCGGCATTGTGCGCAGGCATATAGATCAATGCTGTTGTATTGGCGGGGATGTTTATCTTCCAGCAAAAGCGGCCATTCTCCCTTTTCCACTTACTACCAATAAGTCCATACATGGAATGAAAGGAAGCATCAACTTCGTTTAGTCCCTGCGGTAGTGCAGGCTGCATGACGATCTGTTTAAACGCAGGATGATCTGCTGCCGTACGGATACCTGCCAGGTCTTCGTAATACCAGATCAGCAGGTCGCCCAGCAGCATTACGTGGTTGTGGGAGTTCATACCGGGATTGGCGGTATTACCGTTCCACAGTTCCCAGATGGTAGTAGCGCCCTGTTCCACCATGTATCCCCAGGAGGGATAGTCGCGGTTGGCTGCCATACGGTAAGCCAGATCGGGGCGGCCCATTCTTGTGAGGCTCCGCATCAGCCATTGTGTGCCGATCACACCGGTACTGATATGGGTATTATACCTGTACTGAATGGCCGCAGCCATACTGTCAAACACGGCTTTGCGCGCATCAGCGGGAACCATATCGAAATACAGGGGCAGCAGGTTGGCGGTAACCGTGTTGTTACTGTACCGGGCAAGGTCTTTATGAAAGAACTGCTTATTGAAGGCCGTTTTTATACTATCTGACAGCGCAGCGAAAGCCTTTACATCTGCCTGATTATCCAGTAAAGCGGCAAAGCGCTGCATCAGTGTAAGCAGCTTGTAGTAATATGCTGTGGCTAACAGCGTGCCGTCTGTTTTGCGGCCCGGATCCTGCGAGTGTATGAGCTGCAATGATTCAGGCGGCACACACCAATCGCCATATTTATCTTTTGTAAGGAGGTAATTTTTCATGTATTTGCCCTGCATATATGCCAGCCATTTTTTCATGGAGCCATAATGCCTTTCGATGGAACGCTCGTCGCCAAACTGCTCATACAACATATTTGCCACCAGAATATAAACACCGGGCCAGGTAACATTATCACTGTAGTAACGCCAATAGGCTGGCGCCACATCCGGGATAGCGCCTTCGGGGGTTTGTGCGTCCGCAATATCATCCAGCCATTTGGCATAGAGGCTGGCATTGCCAAAGAGGAAGCTCTCACCATGCGCCCCTGTTGCGCGGTCGCCCAGCCAGGGCATACGTTCATTACGCTGCGGGCAGTCCAGCGGCATGCCTTTATAATTACCGCGAATACCGCGGTACGCATTGTGATATACCTGGTTCAGTGTGCTATCTGATGAATGAAAGGATCCCGTAGTTGGGATCGCATCATAGATCACATGACCTTCTGCTTCCGGTAATGCTGTTGCGGTAACTTCCACATAACGAAAACCATGGTATACAAATACCGGGTGCCAGGTTTCCAGTCCTTCTCCTTTGAAAGTATATTCATCCGTTACCCTGGCGTCCCGCAGATTGGCAACAAACAAGGTGCTGTCAGGCTGCAGGGTTTCTGCAAAGCGCAGCTTTACCTTTTCACCGCGCCGGCCTTTTGCTTTTATCTGCAGCCAGCCCACCATATTCTGGCCCATATCCAGGATATATTTGGACCGGGCTTTAAAAATTCGTACCGGCTTCACGGTATCCATGATACGCATGGGTTCATTCAGCTGGGCTTCCAGCCGGCCGCCGGGAGCTTGTACCAGTTCCGGTTGTAGCCAGTGACTGTCATCAAAACCGGTGGTATGCCAGCCGGGCATCTCTTTGGTGGCATCGTACTCTTCCCCATCATACAGGTTGTTGCTGCGGATGGGGCCATCCGTGGTCAGCTTCCAGCTTTGATCGCTTACAATGGTTTGACGATGGCCGTCTGCATAATCTATTTCCAGCTGCAGCAACAGCTTGGGATACCCAAAAGTGCGGATCTTATGCGGCTTATAGGCCTGTCGCATAGTGAAGAAAAGGCCGTTGCCCAATACCATGCCGATTGTGTTGCCGCCTTTTTTCAGCGCTGCTGTTACATCGAATGTATTGTACTTTACCGCTTTGGTAAAATCAGTGGCCGCCGGTGCCAATACCTGGTTGCCGATGCGTTGACCGTTCAGGTAAAGTTCATATAACCCGGGTCCCGCAATATAAACAGTCGCTCTTTTAACGGCAGGTTTTGCATCAAAGGTCTTCCTGAGATAACGGGCAGAGAGCCGGGAAAACTTACTTTGCGCGCTATCCCATGGAAAGGCGCGGTCCATCCCTATCCAGGAGGCTTTCCATGCGTTGGGCGAAAGCAGTCCCATACTCCATTGGGCGGGCGCGCTCCAGTTACTTTCTCCCTTATTGGTCCATACTTTTACTTTCCAGTAGTATACATGGCGGCTTTGTAATGCCTTTCCCGCATATGGAATATGAATGGACTGCCCGGAGCTTACCTTACCTGAATTCCAGCACCCGCCTTCATTAGCTGCCAGCTGCTCAGGAGAATCCGCCACTATCACCTGGTAGGCGGTTTGCATGATATGCCGTTGCGAACCTGTTATTTCCCAGCTTAAGCGCGGAGCCTCTATATCAATGCCCATTGGATCATTACGCATTTCGCAACGCAGGTGCTGCAGCTGTATACCATGCTGCGCAGCTGCGGCAAATGCCCACAGTTGCATGATAATCGTGTATATGAAAAACATCCGGCCCTGCACAGCTATTCAGTTTTTAGCGATCCGATATAAAAGGCGGCCTCTTCTTCCGGTGTACCCGCATCGGGCAGATCATCCGGCTGAATAGCCGGTGTGTCTGCATTTGGAAAATGGCGTGGCATTCCTGTGCGGAACACGATCTTGTTCAGGCCATCTACCGGCGCGAAGGTCAGCTGGGTAAGCACATCCTTTCCGTTGATGTTCACCGTATAGAAGCGGTTAGCGGTATTGAAAGTGATACGGATGGTATAATTAACACCTGCTTCATATTGCAGGATGTTCTTAAACTTGGCGCCCGACTTTGCACGTAAGGTGCCATCCGTATCAAAGGTCAGCCTGATGGCAGGGTTATTTTTTGCATTCTGCAGTTCTACCTGCAGCATGCCCTTTCCCCGCTGCTGCAGCGTAACGCTGAACTCCACGGTGCCGGTTTGTGTTGCGGGGAACAAACGTTCTGCTTTAGCGTAGTCGTAAGGATCTTTATCTCTCAGCACCAGGGCCGGGCCTGCGGGTGTCTCTTCCATTTTCACGGGGGCCCAGCAGGGACTGTAGATGTTCCATTTATCCAGGGCCCTTGCTGGCGGCATCTGTTTAAAGACTTCATTCACGGGACCATCCGCCTTATCCTGAACAGGCACCGGAACAGCAGCCACCCAGATATCCTCTTTGCTCATGCTGTAGCTTACCCACAGCTTGCCATCCGGCGGTGTGCCATTACCTTCGGTAATCCCTCTGACATACTGCGGACCGTAATCCTTGAAATGACCTGCGTAGCGCAGGGGAGAGATCTCTCCATGCACCAGCAGTAAATTCGTATAGTCCAGGCCGTTCTCACTTACTGAAATAGCCAGGGGCCAGCGGTAATCAGAAGGATTATACACGGTGGCGTAACGGCCGTCTGAAGTACGTTGCCCCCAGATCTTTGCATTGGCATTCACAAAGCCCGGCGCACGTACGGCAGATGACGGCCAGCTTTTCCCACCATCTGTACTGATGGCGGTGAGTGCATTTTTCCACAGCCCTACCACCCTCCCATCCGGGAGATGGTAATAACTCAGCGCCTTATACTGCTTCTTAAGCGGGATCAGCGGATCATTCCTGTCTGCTTCTTCATTCCATTGCTGGGTAACCAGCGGGTTATCCAGCAACTCTTTACAGGCTGCCACAAATGCTTTATCCGTGCTGGAAGTATAAAAAGGATAATCCGTATTCTGCTCATTCCAGCCCGCATTATAACGGATGAAATAAATAGGGCCGAAACTGCCATCAGGTAATATTTCTCTTACCACGCGGCCTATACCGTGACCATCATTGGGATCGTCGTTTATGTCCAGGCAGATACCATAGAAAGCCAGCGCCAGGAGGCGGTTATTCTTTGTTGTGTAGAAACCCATACGCTGATGCATGACCGCATACAGGTCTTTTGCCACACCGGGCTGCCCTTCTTTCCGGGTACCGTCCGGTACTTTGTAAGGAGGAAACAGCACAATGGGTTTTGACCACCGATAACCATCCTTTGAGGTGGTCAGCAGTGTCTGCCCCGGCGGAATATGCTCCCCTATTTTATCGCTCAGGTATTCCAGGTAAAACATATTATTCCAGTATGCCAGCATGGGAGCATGGTTGTAGGTCCAGCCCATTCCTTCCGCCAATTCCGGGTGTTCGCGGTTGGCGCGCAATACCTGTATGTTGTGCACTCCCATAGCGGGCGATAACTGCCCATGATGGTAGTCGATATTCACCCTCGTAGCACCGGCGTAACGAACGGTGTCATGCCGTGCAGCTAACAATCCGTCCAGGATGGATTCCTTCACCTGAACGATGGTTCCGTGCTTATGTCCAACGGGCACATATACCTCGTCTGAAATATCAGTGAACGTCTTAAAGTCTTTTGTGCTGGCTGCGCCATAATACTTATCGCGGTAGGCATCAAAATAGATCAGCCACGCTTTGTTCACTTTGGTAACAGTGGGCCCTTCAGTAAAATGAGGTGTAAAGGCGCGGGAAACATTGGTATACGGTCCTGTTGCGTGCGGTCCGGAAGCTACCTTAATATTACGTTCAGGGCGCGTATTATCTTTCAGCACCAGCGTATATTTCCCCGCAGCGGTTGGTACCACTACAGCGTCGATCACACTGAAGCCGGGGTCCATGAATAGTTTTGCAGGGCTGAATGTCCGGAAGTCTTTGGTAGTGGTAAAGTACAGGCGATGATTATTGTCTTCATCCTCCTGCCCTTTTGGAAAACGTTGTGGAATGGTGGAAGCCCAGATAATAATGTATTGTTTGCTGTCGCTGTCGTAATACAATTCCGGCGCCCATACATTTACCGTAGCAGGTTCATGCGCCATTACATCGATGGTGCGTTGTTCTGTCCAGTGTACCAGGTCTTTTGAGCTGGCGTAGCCAAAGCCTTTATCGCCTTTCCAGCCGCTGGTCCACACCAGGTGAAAAGTGCCGTCGGGGCCCTGCACCATGGAAGGATCACGCATTACCGGCTTATCACCGACTGCCGGCCGCAATAAAGAACGGCCCAGGTCTGACCAGTGATAGCCATCGTAACTGTACAACAGGTGCAACCCGTCAGTAGCCGGTTCACGAAAAGAAGTAAAGAGATAAACCTCACGGCCCGGCACATAAGTATCGAGGATCAGTACCCAGTCGTTACCGTTCTGCTGCACACCGGGAGGATCAAAAGTAGCTACGCCTTTATTAGGATATTTACCGATCAATGTAACCTGCCCGTTACGGGGGTTGAACCAGTAAGCTTTTACCGTATCGCCGGCTATCTTACCCATATTCACCTGTATTGTACGGCCGGTGTAGGTATAAATGAAAGCATATTGCTTACCACGGGTAGCGACAAGGTGTTCGTATTTTTCACCGGCATCACCGGCAATCAGCGACTGATCAGGCACGCGATCAAAGTAGGGGCGCGACATCATCAGATCTTTCAGGTATTTCATCTGGCGGGCGCCTTCATCATCAATGGCGTGATACCAGTAATCTTTTACGCCGTAGTTGGCATCTGTATCGCCGGGCTTATGCATTTGCATCACGGCATTGTTACCATAGGTGTACCCGGCGCCACCTGCAAATACACACCAGTAACCATAACGCCGCACATCAGCGGCCGACCAGAAAGGCTGCAAAGTATCATGCAGGCCCTGTGGAATACCTTCATAGGAAGGTTCTCCATCCAGGGTAGGTTTTACAGGCCTACGCTGATAGTCTGCCTGGATATATCGCCAGTTGTCTTCCCCGTAATGCAGCTCTCCTGCCGAGGTATCCTGTGCATAATTGCGGTGCCCGGATTGGAACATGTTGAACTGCAGCCAGGGCTCGTTATGGAACCATTGGGACGACTGAAAGCGGCCACGCGGGTGATAGGTGGCAATGTGCCCTGGATCATATTTATGCAGGGTAGCACCGATGGTGTTCCATACCGCCAGTGAATCGCTGCCTTTAATATCGCCGCCATTGAGCCAGATAATATTAGGCTTGCTTTTATACCTGTTGGCCAGCCATGCAGTATAAACACGTGCCTGTTCCTGTGTAACCAGCCCGGCTTTCACATTGGAGCCCCACACCGGCACCAGGGCCATATACAGGCCTTTCTCCGCTGCCTTATCAATAATATAATCCACGTGATCCCAGTAATCATATTGCAGGGTATCATTAAAAGCATTGCCGGGCGTAGTGCGTGGACGCGCAATATTTTTATTCTCCAATGCGGCATCGCCGTAGGCGTTCACCTGCCGCGCGCTGTGAATCACCATTACCTGTATAACGTTGAAGCCCTTACTGCGGCGATCTTCCAGGTACTTTTCCGCTTCTTCACGGGTAAGTTTATTAAAGAGGAGCCAGCCGGTATCGCCCAGCCAGAAGAAAGGCGCACCGGAGGCAGTGGTAAAATACCTGCCATTGGCGGAGATTTTCAGTGGTTGCACACGGGGGGACTGGGCAAATGCGCTGATCTTTGCCGTTAGTAAAATCAATAAAAATATCGCGGTTCTAGGCATACTTCTTTTTCCGGTTACTGGTTTTTCGGATAGTAATCGTCTGGCTTTGGGCAAAGGGTTTACTCTTCATTATTGGCAGAAGGGTCTTCCTCCCCCGTCTGCCCCTTCCTCCATACCTCCACTCAAAACGCCTTCCTGATCCACGCCACCACCGGGCCTGTACCCGGGTTATCCAGTGCTACCTGGTTCCCACCACTCACCTTGGCTGTTTTGATCAGACGGCCATCCTTTGGATCTATCCATGTTACTGTACAGGATCCTTTCATATTACGGAGGTCTGCCTTTGCAATACCCGTGCTGTAGATAATATATTCCTTCCCTTTATTGCCAAGCACATATTCCCCTGCAGGTCCATTTACCGGCTGCATCGCTGCTGCCGCCTGCAGGAAAGCCGTATCTGCTATCGCAGGTAAACCTGCAAGCGAGCCTCCCGCCATAAACACCGCCCAGGCCTGTTCATCATAGGCGCTGGCTGTATAGGTAACCGCCTTAGCGGGATAACGATCCCGGTACTCACGTACTGCCCGGTATACCTGTGCAAAATTGCTGCGTTTGGGTTTGAGCAAACGGGCATGCTGGCGCGGAGCCAGGTTTTGCCCGCCCTGCGGCGCATACAGGCTGCTATCCGGCTGGTAATGCCACTGGCGTATATCTATTACCGATATAGCGCGCGAGCGCACCGGGTCAGCGAGGATCGCATCCTGCACATCCTTTGTTACGCTGAGCCCCACTGTTACGGGTTTGCCGGTCTCTTTTTCCCATTCAAGGATGGTATCGATCCAGAACTGCACAAAAGACAAAGGACCTGTAAACTCCTGCCCTATCAGCTGGATAACGCCATTGTTGCCGCCGAAGTTCTCCAGGCACTGGCGGATGTAAGCCCGGTGCAATTTGCGACGCACCGGGTTGTTTACATCGTAGAACTGAGCGGCCATAAAAATGCGTTTATCGCCCGCATAGGGAGGCGGTTCGGGAAAGCCGGTATGGTTGATATTGTTGGCAGAACGCCAGGGAAAATCCGCCCAGTGCGCCCCTGCTTCAATAATGTTGTGCTGGAAATAGTGCTGATGCACCAGTACCAATCCTTCCTGGTCTGCCAGGTCGGCAAACTGCTTCAGGCGCAGCCAGTACCAGTGATTATATTTTGTAAGGTCATAACGGCTAAGCCCATCCCAGGCGGCATCCTGTCCGCTGCGGGCAAAAGGCTGTTCATAAAAAGGCGGCCATACTTCACCGTCCATACGGCGCACACGCTCATGATCATCACGGCGGCGCTCATACCAGAGCCCGTAATTGTGTTCCAGTGCTACAATATGATGTTCCTTCATCCACCTGCTTACGTCGGGCAGATCATCTGTGAGCCCCGTACCAGTGCGTCCCGGTACAAAACGGGTGATGTGGGGCGATGCTTCCTTTATACCGTCAGGATGTACGTTGCCACGCCACCAGGACACTTCATGCCGCGAGCCGGTGAGCACAGCTTTACCACGCAGCAGCCAGCCGTTGGACAAATGCATGGGGGCAGCGCCGTTTGAAGGTTGAAGGGTTTGAGAGTTTGACGGTTTGAAGGTTTGAGCGCCCGCGGTTTGTGTGGGGATCGGATTACGTGTGGCGCTATTAGCGATCCAGTCTTTCAGTTGTACCAGTGGTTGGGCGGCAGCGGTGGTCAGGGCTGCGGCTACCTGTACAGAAGGACTACTGGATGCTTCCGATCCAACAGGTAGCAATTGTGCGCGCTGCAATACCTCCTTCCCTACTCTTTCTGCCAGCTGCGCATAGTATAAACTGCGCGGTTGAATATGTTCGTTAGATGCTTCCCAGTAGCCGTCTCCCTGGAATTGCGCCCAGGCGCCGAAACACCAGTTATTGGCGCCGGGAGGACGGTAACAATCTATGCGGGCGGCGCTGCATTGCCACAGTACACTATTGGCAGCGCACCATCCGGCGCCCTGGCCATCCTGTCCGCGGTTGCCAAAGCGCAGGGCTTGTCCGTCGATATTAACAATATCAAACAATACACCGGAGGCCCAGCTGTCAATAGTGCCGCTGAAGTTAAATGGTAAGTGTGCTTCGCATTGTACAAATGCATTTGGTCCGGCGGCACAGAAGCCTGCGGCAAAATCGTGATAGCCATGTTCTGCATACAGGCGTTGAAAAAGGCATTGCTGGCCGCTGGTAAAGAAAGTATAACGGCGCTGCCCGCCAATTTCAGACACAGGTGCAAGCGAGATACAATCCTCCACCGTTACCCGTCTGGCAGTTTCAAGCACCGCTACTGCCGAACCGGCAAAATGCTCAAAGGTAACCTGCCGCACCCATGCATCAGCGATGTTTTCCAAAGTGATGGCCATCCAGCGGTGATCTTCATCTTTGGGTTGGTGCTGATCATAGGAGGAACGGCAACGCAGGTGTTCTACCCCGCTGTTCATGATACGGCCCGGCCACTGGTATGTTGCTATTGTTGCACCGCCATAGGCAGTGTCCAGCGCAGTGGTCAGCGGCGCATCCAGGGTAATGGTGCTGCCATTTACGGCAGTGATGGTACGGTCCCAGTCAATATCACGCTCACCGGGTTTCCAGCCCAGGGCGGTAATGCCCCCGCCAAAATGGTCCATTCCCAGTAATTTGATCCAGGCTATGGTAGAAGGCCGGTGCACGATCACCTTATCACCGGCTTTGAACTGCTGCGGATGATCTACGTGCAGGGTTTGTGCATTCACTGGTACATAGGTATCGGTGATCCTGGCAGGCGCTGAAAGGGAACGGTTGTTAATACCTGTGATCCGTATCAGCGTTTGCCTGTCAAATCCTGTACCGTTCAGTATCGTACCTGATCCGCCCATACCGCTGCCCCGCAGTATTACACCGGACGCGCGGATACGAAGACTGCCTGCAATATCATACTGCCCTTTCTGCAGCAACACCGCTCCGCGGATGCCCTGCTTATCAGCCGGCAGTGCAGACACCTGGTCCAGCGCGGCCTGTATGGTTGCCGTGGCATCCCCTTTTACCAGGGGCACTACCACGCGCACGGGAACATCCGGGATGGCCTGTTCTCCGGCCATGTAACCGCAATAAGAAAAATCGGGTATACGGTTGCCCTGCGGATCAGGCGTATACACCAGTGTGCCGCCGGTATTCAGACTTACCGGCGGCAGTGGCTTGGGCTGTTTTGGCGATTGGGCATATGCGTTAACAGCCAGTAGAACAGTAAATAAGCTAGTCGTTAATTTCATTTCGATCCTGCCTCCCGCCTTTTCTTCCAGTCCTGCTCCGCCTGTTTCATGTTAATACCGGCGGCAGCAAGATAATTGTTGATCCGGCCTTTATATTTTCCAAACCATTGATGTTTCTTTTCAGAGGAGCCTGCATCCATAGCATGTTCCCTTGCTTCCACCAGCCAGGCCATGATCTGCGCCCGTTGCTGCTCCGTAAGATCGGGCAGCATGTCCGTATACACCCTGTAAGTAAGCGGCAGCACACCATAGGTCATGCCATCCTTTACCTGGTTCACCTGTTGTGCATTCAGCCTGGCAGAGAGCTTCGCGAGATAATCGTTATGCAGCTGCTGCAGCCGCTTCGCCTTGCCGGTGGTATCCGATACAGCATCCAGCTCATTGAGCCGCAGGTACTGCCCTGCTATAATATCCCGTACTTCAGCGGCTCTGGCTGCGTCAGTAAGGCCAAGGGTAGTTACGATCTTCTCCGCACGTTGTGTAACCACACGCACGTAGGCAGTATCCTGCGCCTTCGGCGTCTGAGCCATGGCCGGGATCGCTGCGAACAGGCATCCCGCTAAAAGTAAAAAGCATATCTTTTGCATACCAGCAGATTGTTATCAGCGGCCAGACTGACCGCTTATTTTTCCTGAAAGGGTGTTAAAATTATTCTTCGGATCTTTCCAGTTCACCTTCTTCTGCGGGTTGATCCCGTTGATGAACTTTTCAATATTCGTGTACCCATCTCCGTTCATATCCTTTACCGCATCGGCCGCATCATGGGGATCCAGTCCGTGCTTCCGCTCCCATTCATCGGGCATACCGTCGTTATCGGTGTCCTTATAGGGTGTTCCTTTATACTCCGGATAGCCACCCACCTGGCTGATATCGGATATAATACCATCCTTATATGAGTCTTTCGGCATGCGGCGTTTTATGAATTCGCTGCCAATGCTGTTATCTGTTCCTTCCTTGTAGCGGATCTCACCTGTACGCACCTGTTCTATCACACGGGTATCTACCGCATCGCGTTTAGGAAGTGTGGCGCCTGCATTATCCAGCACGTATTCGTAGGCTTCCTTTGCCGTCATCACAGTGATAGCCGGCATGGGAAAGGGTTTCTCTACGCGCATATCATCACGGTTCGGACCTGCATCCTGCAGGTTCTCCACCTGTACGCCACCTTCCCAGTTATTCCTTGTTATCTTATCATATCCTTCCATGATATTGCCATTCACATAGGCCCTGCCATATACCTTGAAAGGATATTTGCTGCGGCCTGATTCCGGCTTTATAATACGGTGTCCTACCGGCTCATCCTTCGGTGTAACTGGTCCGGGCTTGTAGTAGTTGTTGATCACGTTATACATGGCGCGGTAATCGCCGCCGTCCATGGTGCGGTGCTGCCAGTTGAACACAATGTTGTTCACAAAATTGAAGCAGCCGTACCAGCCAACAGAGGGGTTACGCCCGGTATTGCAGGCCCAGAGGTTCCGCATGAAGGTGCAGTGCTCTCCGCCCAGGGTGCTGCCAAAAGAATGGTTATAGGTATCCAGCGCCTCTGAAGAGATACAGTTCTGGATGGTAACATTCACCGTGGGCAATTTCTGTTCCTTTGATCCATCGCCGGGATCGTACATATGACGGTAGATGGAGATGTTCTCGTCCAGGCCCCAGCTGGCAGAGCAATGGTCGATGATAATATTGCCGATCGGGTTACCGCCAAGCGCATCATCCCTGCGCGCTACAAACGTTTCACCACGACGGAAGCGCAGGTAACGGAGTATCACATCGTGGGTATTGATCCATACGGATTCGCCGGCTATGCATACGCCATCTCCGGGCGCCGTCTGCCCTGCAATGGTGATGTAAGGCGCCCGGATGATCAGCGGACTTTTCAAACGGATAATACCCGCTACATTGAAAACAATAATACGGGCGCCGCCCTGTTCGCAGGCCTCGCGTAAGGTACCCGGGCCACGGTCTTCCAGACTGGTCACCACGTATACCTTACCGCCACGGCCGCCTGCTGTAAAAGCCCCGCCGCCTTCCGCACCGGGAAAGGCGGGAATGTCTGCCTGCGGCAGGTCTATGGGCCGGGATGCCCAGGGCACATAAGGCTTGCCGTGTTTGGCGTCTTCCCGGATGATGGGCAGTGCCTTTTTCCAGGCCTCGTCAGACAGGCGCAGGGCTTCTTTCAGCGCGGCATCACTGGAATCCTGTATCCGCGCTGGTATGGTGGGATATTGCGCCATTAGCGGCTGTACCAATCCCATTGTGATCAAGCAGGCTACTGCCACTGCAAAAAACTTCCGCATGTTGTTGTCCTTTTTAAGCATGGGTTCCAATTTCTTATCATTATTGTGCCGGTTCGAAATTACCGCCCCATCCTATGTTCTGAACCAGCAGCGGGTTGTTATCCAACGCTGATTTAGGTATAGGGAAATAATAGTATTCAGGTTTCCAGCCGATAGCGTATTTAGTATCCATTTCTTTAGGCTTGAGCTCAAAGTATTCCCTGTAGGCCCTGTCCAGAGTAACGGTATCGCGTTGTGCTTCAAAATCAGCTGCACTGATGATAGCTGTTTTCAGGTTAATGGTCAGGCCGGTTCGTCTCTTACCATTCAGTTTGGTTTCAAACAGTTTCCAGCGGCGAAGATCCCAGAAACGTTTACCTTCAAAAGCAAATTCGTACAGTCTTTCATCGAGGATCGCGTCAAACATTTCTGCACGGGTCATTGCGGGTTTCAAACCATATAGTCCGTCATCCCCTGCCAGGATGCCGGCGCGCTGGCGGATGGCGATCAGCTCATCATAGGCCTCAGATGGTTTGTTAATGCCGTTAGCCGCTTCTGCCAGGTTTAGCAGCACTTCTGCATAACGGATTTCCATCCAGTCTGTACCGGAGTACTGTACTTCACCCGTAGCCGGTTTCGGGTCGATCGCCTTACGGCAATAAAAAGCGGTATTGGATGCCTTTCCTTTTTCAGTGGTTTTTCCATCTGCCGTATACGTCCATAGCTTATAGCCGGATACACCGTTGAGCGGCCAGTTCACCCCGTTGAATGCGATAGTGGCATCAAAACGGGGATCACGGTTCCTGTAAAACAGCTGTGGATCATAGGGATAATCTGCAGAAGCTTCAGCGGGCTTCTTCCCGTCTTTCATCGGGAAAGCATCTACCAGTTCTTTTGAAGGCTGGTTAGATCCGCCGCCGGTACCGTTAATGGAAGGCCGTGTGCTGTTATCGTAACCGTTGTTCTTTCTTGCCTGATCGCCGGTGGCATTGTTGAAACAGGTAACGAATACGGCTTCAGGATTATTCACCTCTGTAAACCACATCTGGCTGAAAGAAGTGTGCAGTCCATACCCATTGGCAGACAGCAATGTTTTGGCCGCCTTACATGCATCATAGGCAGCCTGCCACCTGTCTGCCAGACCAGCGGGGTTAAATTCCGGGCTGGCCCAGTATAAAAGCACCCTGCCTTTCAAAGCTGCCGCTGCTGCACTGGTGATACGGCCCCAGTCAGCAGCCCCATTGGGCCACCTGGCAGGCAGCACAGCCATAGCAGCGTCCAGGTCTTTCAGGATCTGTGCGATACATTCTGATGTCTTACTACGTGGCACATAAGCATTATCTTTTGCCTCCTCCCCTACGGCTTCCTGTTGTACCAGGATCAGGGGCACACCGCCATAAAGCTTTACCAGCTCAAAATACCGCCATGCACGCAGAAAATACGCCTGTCCTTTCAGTGTAGCCTTCCAGGTTGGTGAGATGGTGCCTTTGTCTATTTCCTGCAGGAAAAGGTTCAGCGCCCTTATTTTCCCGTAGTTATTATTGGCATCCAGCTTGGTGCCGAAATCGGCTACATCATTCACCAGCAAACTTCCTTCAAAATATTTGCTTTCACCATAAGATTCATCAGAGAGATTACTGCTGGAACCCCAGGTACCACCCCAGGAAGGTAAATTCTGATCATAAAGATAATCCAGGTAGGTGCGCGCAAGCACCGAGTCATTAAACACAAGGTTGGCCTGCAGGGAGCCCAGGTCTCTTTTATCCAGCACCTTGCTGCAGGAAGCAGTTAACAAAAGCAGCCCTGCGAATATGAATATATGAATACGTTTGTACATGATCATTGATTTTGGCAGAGTTATAAACTAACGTTCAGGCCGAATGCCATCGTTCTCATCAGCGGATATACAGCGTAAGACCCCAGCGCATTATCTTTATAATCGTAAGGATTATAGAAGTTAAAAGGATTGGTACACGCCAGGTATACTTTAAACGACTGGAAGCCGATGCTCTTCGCGAGAGAAGGCGAGAAAGTATACGACAGGTTAAGTGTTCTCATTCTGAAAGAGAAGGAGTTCCTGAACCAGAAAGCAGACGTGCGGTCGTACTGATCGTCGAAATAAGGAGAAGGATATTTTGCATCCGGGTTTTCCGGCGTCCAGTGATCGTTCCAGAAGGCGGGACGATTAGAGGTGACAGTAGCCTGTTTACGTGCATCGCTTTCAACCACATTCTGTCCGCCGAATGCGCCCGACATCACCATATCAATACGGAACCCTTTGTAACCTGCGCCGATGGAAAGACCGAAACCATAATGGTTATTGGCCTTTTTAGAAATCCAGTCTTCATCATTCTCATCCACTACACCATCAGGACCAGCATATTGATTGGTCAGCGGATCTTTTGGTCCACGGATATCTTTATAGTAAAGCATTCCGGGCTCGGGCGTTTTCCCGAATACCTTGTAGTCCGGGTTCTTAGACAGGAAAGCATCTACTTCTTCCTGTGTGCGGAACATGCCGAGGTAGTGATACCCTCTCACGCCCCTGTCCATTGAATAGCCATTAGGGTCTTCCCATGTACCACGAATACCTTTGTCTACATCCACTTTTATTGCTTTGGCATCGCTCCAGCTAAGGAAACCGTTTACATAATAATTGATGTCCCTGCCGATACGATCGCTCCAGCCCAGCGACAGCTCATAACCGTAGGCATTCACCGTGTTGTAATTCTCTGCCGCGATGTTGGAACCTACCGTCAGCGGCACACTGGCCGTGAGGCTGGTCAGCATATTATAGCGATGATCAAAGAAGGCGTCCACGGTGGCAGAGAGGCGGCTGTTCAAGGCCTTGACGTCAATACCAAAGTTGAATTTCAGATCATCGTCCCAGCGTGCTGCAGGGTTGGGCAATGATTCCGGTTTGGTACCTACGGACTTGTTACTGTTGCCGCCAAAGACGGCGCCGGAAGTCTGGCTGGGGGTAAACCGCTGCAAATATCCCCAGGGTTTGGTTGCATCGCCACCCAGGTGACCGGCAGAAGCCCTCAGCTTCAGGTAATCAAACGCGCGAACGTTTCGCTGGAAGAAGCCTTCCTGCGACACCACCCATCCCAGTGACAGGGAGGGAAAGAAGCCCCAACGGTATTGCGGTGCGAAGTTGGTGGAGGCATCATAGCGGAAGGCAAATTCCAGCAGGTATTTATTGTCGTACGCGTAGTTGGCGCGGCCGATATAGGATAGGTTGCCGGTTTCGTTGGCGGTTTCCCACACATTCATATTACCGAAAGCAAACCTGGAGATATCAGGTGCGCCATCGGTAGGATCTTCTGTATAGGCCTGCACATCGTCATATGAATATTCGCGTTGCTCTGCTACCGCCAGCAGTGAAATATCATGTTTACCAAATTTGCGGGCGTAGTTAAGATAGGCATTGAGCTGATAACGGTCTGCATACGATGGTTTAAAGTATACACGTCCGCCGTTCTTTACGCGCACCGTCTTAATAGGATCTCCTGCATAAATGTGATTATGGCCGCCTTCCATATCAAAGGCATATACATAATAGTAGGTACCGAACTGTTTGGGAAAGACATTATCCATCAGTTTAGCATACTGCACCTTTGCAGTCAGCCCTTTGATAAATGTGGGCTGGTACTCCAGGTTGGCCACTACATTGAGGCCATTGCCCCGGGTTTGAGAATAGTTGCTCAGATTCTGTACCTCGAAGAAGTGAAAAGCGTCAATGGTATTGCTGCTGCTGCTCAGCTGCGTAGGATAGCCGTTCACGTAAGGCGGTGTGAACTGCGGTGTGTACAGCAGGCCTCTCATATCATTCTCCACATTCTCAGATCCTACCTTCATGAGGTATAATTTGGTATTGGAAAGATCCCCACTCACAGACAAGCCCATTTTCAGTCCGGTAGCCAGTTTCACATCGCCGCTGGCCCTGAAGGTCCATTTATCGTTCTTGATATTATCGAAGTTGCCATTCTGGTAGAAGTAAGAGGCACCGGCAAAAAAGGTAGCCTTCTCCGTACCACCGCTTACATTAAATGCATGGCGGGTTACCAGGGAAGATTTCCATGCCTGGCGCAGCCAGTCGTAATTATTATTCCTGAAATGTTCCAGTTCATCCGGTGTATATACCTGGTTATCGTCTGCGGTTTTCCCGTCTGCGAAGTAAATATCGTTCATGTACCGGGCATGCTCGTAGCCATTCATCATGGTTGGCAACGAGGTTGCCTGGTTAAGGGCAACGGAAGAATTATAGTTGATCACCAGCTTACCGGCTTTTCCTCTTTTGGTTCTTACCACGATAGCGCCCTGTGATGAGTTAACCCCATACACCGCTGCCGCGGCATCTTTCAATACGGAAATGCTTTCCACCTCTGTCGCATCCAGCAGGTTGAAATCTTCCTGCGTTCTGATCACATCATCGATCACGTATATCGGGCTGGTAGTGCCACCGTCTTTAGAGAAGATCACCGGGTTGCGGATAGTGATCACCCCTGCATCGCCCGGGCGGCCGTTACCACCGCTCACGCTCACGCCCGGCAGTTTGCCCTGGAGCGTAGCGCCCAGGTTTCCCAGGGGAAGATCTTCAATTTCCTTTACATTCACCGTAGCCACCGCACCGGTTAAATGTGTCTTCTGCTGGGTGCCGTAACCTACTACCACCGTTTCATTTAAGGATGTTACACTGCTCTTCAGGGTAACATTTACCGCAGAGCGGTCGTTCACCGGCACCTCCAGCGGGGCATGGCTGATAAATGAAAATACCAGTGTTGCTTTTCCGTCGGGCACCTGTATAGTGTAGTTGCCATCTGCATCGGTAACGGTTCCTTTCTGTACACCTTTTACCCGTACGGTAACACCCGGTACTTCCTCTCCTTCTTCTGATAATACTTTTCCTTTTACGGTAACAGGCATAGGCTTTCCCTGTGTGGCGACAGGATCAGGTGTCTGGGCAAGCGTCAAACGTGGACAGGCGCCGGTAATGATCAGCATCAGCCACAGCATAATCCCCCCTGTGGTAATGCGCTTACCTGAAAGTAGTTTTGTAATCATTTTTCTAATGATTTAGTGGAACTTGGAATAATAGAATAGGTTGATACTTGTTGTGTCTTTCAGACAATTAAAGAAATGCTGACACTCATTGGCGATAATTTCTTCATAACTCATGGAATTTTTTATGACCTTCCCCTTACAACCGGAGATGCTGTCTTTTGCTCCGGTTTACTTCCGTATACGCAGAAGTATTAATCCCGGGATCAAGCTACAGCAATTTTCATTTACATCCGGCACGAAGTCACCGTTTTTTTTACGCAATCGTTGCCGGCAACGTTGGCATTGACAAATTATCCAAAAAACAGGTATCATAGTATAGTATACTTGGAAATTATGATGTACCTTTCTGCAATTAACCTGGATCTTCTCATTACGTTATGATCCCGCTGCTGTCCCAAGCCAGGTTATGATGAATGCTTTGCTGTACACCTGCCGGCATGTTTTACTATGTCTGCTGCTGGCGGGTACTTACTACCAGGATATTTCCGCACAAAAGAAGATTGTTTACCAACCCGACTGGAGCTCGTTGCAACAGCATACCGAAGTGCCGGAGTGGATACGTGACGCTAAATTTGGCATTTACTGCCATTGGGGCGTGTATACCGTGCCAGCCTATAATAATGAACATTATTATTCTCACATGCACGCAGATTCCGGCTATTCAAAACTAGGCACCTATCAGCGGCACCAGGCGTTGTATGGGCCGCTCAGTAAGTTTGGATACCATGATTTCATCCCGATGTTCAAAGGCGAACATTTTAATGCTGATGAATGGGCCGATCTTTTTGTAAAAAGCGGGGCGCGTTTTGCCGGACCGGTAGGCGAACATCACGATGGATTTTCCATGTGGGACAGTCAGCTCACACCTTTCAATGCCAAACAAATGGGGCCTCACCGCGATGTGGTAGGCGAGCTGGAAAAAGCCATCCGCAAAAGGGGTATGAAATTTTTTGTATCCCTGCACCATGAACTGAACTACGGCTATGTAAAGCCCAAACCCGGATGGGCTGCGGCCAATCCTAAATATGCCAAACTATATGGCACCCCCATGCCCCATGAACAATGGCTCAACATGTGGATGGGCAAGTGCAATGAAGTGGCAGACAAATACCATCCGGACATCATGTACTTTGACTCCTGGCTGGAGCAGATACCGGAACAATACATCAAACAATACCTAGCGCATTATTTCAACAGCGCGGAACAACGCGGACAGGAAGTGATCATGACCTACAAAGGCAATGATATACCTGATGGCATTGGTATGCTGGACCATGAGAATACCAATCCCGATCGTATTATAGAAAAACCCTGGCTCTGCGATTACTCCATCGGCAGTGGCAAAGCACTCTCCTGGGGTTATACAGAAGGAATGGACATTCGCACACCGCGCGAAATCATCCACAAGATCATTGAAGTCGTAAGCAAGAACGGACAGCTGTTGCTCAACCTTTCACCTAAGGCAGACGGCAGCATTCCACAAGACCAGCAGGAAGTAATGTTCAGGGTAGGCAAATGGATGTGGGCATTTGGAGAAGGCATTTATAACACACGCCCCTTTAACGTATATGGTGAAACCACCTCCAGCGGACAGAAAGTGCACTATACGCGGAAAGGAGATACACTCTATGCCATCTTCCTGGACTGGCCGGGAGATGGAAAAACAGTGCAGCTAACAGCACTTAACAGCAACACCATCGGGGAAGTGCAATCCCTGCAACTGCTCGGACTGAAAGCCCTGGAGGCTTGTCCCTACCAGCTGGATGAACAGGGGCTTTCCATCACCATCCCCGCAAAAACAAGGATACCATCCGACTTTGCCTACGTATTCAGAATTATAACGAAGCATTCCATTCATAACGTGAACGGCATTGGGCAGCAGACGCCCGGGCCGCAGGGGAACCATGCACAGGCAGGTTCCCCTTTACCTTCTGATGAGTTACCACTGTTTGACATCATCGGCGGACCAGCAACACCTGTAATACAGGAAGGTATGCCCGGCACCGAAGGCATACAGGGAGGGTTTGAAGGAGGCGCCTGTGTAAAGATCAACGGTGTATATCATATGTTCCCGACAGAAAGAGCCGGGGAAGCCGGCATACCACCTTACTATGACCGTGTGAAAACCCGCATAGGGCACTGGAGCAGTAAAGACGCCATCCACTGGAAACGGGAATCTACCATTTACCAGGCCAGCGGCCAGTACGCGCTTACAGCAGATGATAACCCGCTGAACGATCGCCGCGCCGCGCTCTGGTCTTTCATGCCTGTTTACGATACCGTACATCAGCGCTGGTATGGCTACTACCTGGCCTATACCGTTCATAAGGACATAGAACCTAATCACTGCTTTGGCAGGATATGGAGAAGCGAATCTGTAAAAGCAGGTATTAACGGCATTGGCGGTCCGTATACTGATAAAGACATTATCCTGGAACCGGGGATGGACAGCCAGCTGTGGGAAGGACGCCAGGGCGTAGCCTCCTTCTTCCCCTACCCTGTTGGCAATGGGTGGCTGGGCTTTTACGCAGGCGCGTACCCTTACGCCAAAGCAGCAGATTATCCGGAGAAAACAGGCAAAGGCTGGTTCATCGGCCTGGCCCGTGCGGCCTCCCTTGAAGGGCCCTGGACCCGCCTGGATACTACGGTGAACCCGGTAACATCCATACATCCCTATTTTGTGGAAAACCCCATTGTAAGCAAATTACCAAATGGCATATACATCGCTGTATTTGACGGAGGGCCCGAAGGCTTCGGGCTGCACCTGCCTAACATGATGGGGTATACGCTTTCCAGAGACGGGCTGCATTGGAGCCCCGCACGCTACATTCCCATTCACACCAGGGTAAAGAAATGGTGGGATATTATGCGTACACCGCTTTGCCTGATACCGGAAGGTAATGACCGCTACACCATCCTCTACGCAGCCATCAACAACCAGCAGCGTTTTCACCCGATAGGAATGGTACAGGTAAAACTCAACCGGCAGGCATTAGCCGCGATCACCAGCACTCTGAAATAAAAAGAAAAAGAGAACATGCGAACAGGAAAGATATACAGCTACATACGGCAATCTGTCATCTTACTATCCGCTTTGCTGCTGCACAGCTACTGCATGCAAGCGGCAGCCGACAGCAGCATTGTACTGCTGACCGCTGAAAAAACCCATCCACGTATACAATACGGCGTGTCGCAATTAAGCAAAGCGCTTGCAACAGCAGGTTATAAAGTACAACTTGGCAGCGGCAGGACCACAGCCGGTAAAGGAGCAGTCATCATCATAGGATTACTGGAAGAGGAAAGGATACAAGCAGCTATCCGGCAATACCACCTGCCGGTAAAAAGCCAGCCGGGTAAGGAAGGCTTCACCATCAGCACCACGCAGGGCTATACGCTTATTGGCGGGGCAGACGCCAGCGGCACACTTTATGGCTGCCTTGAACTGGCAGAACAGGTACGCCTGAACGGTAAGCTGCCCGGCAGCCTTCAGTTCAGTGATCAGCCGGAAATGGTACTGCGCGGCACCTGTGTTGGCATTCAGAAAACCACATACCTGCCCGGAAGAACCGTATATGAGTATCCGTATACCCCGGAGGAATTTCCCTGGTTCTACGATAAAACCCTGTGGATACAGTACCTGGACATGCTGGCTGCCAACCGCATGAATTCACTCTACCTTTGGAACGGCCATCCCTTTGCATCGCTGGTAAGACTGGAAGACTATCCCTACGCCGTAGAAGTAGACAGCGCCACTTTCCGCCGCAACGAAGAGATGTACCGTTTTCTCACCACAGAGGCAGACCGCCGCGGTATATGGGTGATACAGATGTTCTACAACATCATCCTCTCCAAACCTTTTGCAGAAAAACACGGGCTTGCCACGCAGGACCGTAAACGCCCTATCACCCCGCTGATAGCAGATTACACCCGCAAATCCATCGCCGCCTTTGTAGCCAGATATCCTAACGTGGGGTTACTGGTCACACTGGGCGAAGCAATGGAAGGTGATGAGATGGACGTGGAATGGTTTACAAAAACGATCATACCAGGCGTTAAAGACGGGCTGAAACAGCTGGGACAAAACAACCTTCCGCCGATTGTGCTGCGCAGTCATGACAGCAACCCGCAACTGGTGATGGAGGCGGCCCGCCCGCTTTACCCCAACCTGTATACCATGGGCAAATACAATGGCGAAGCATTGACCACCTATACGCCCAGAGGTCCCTGGGCGGCTATGCACCAGGATATGAGCCGCCTGGCCGCCGCCCATATTGACAATGTACATATACTGGCCAACCTGGAACCTTTCCGCTACGGCGCCACCAGCTTTATACAAAAGAGCGTACAGGCCATGCATAATATACATGGCGCCAACGGCCTTCACCTGTACCCGGAGTCAGCTTACTGGGACTGGCCCTATACGGCAGACAAAGCATCGCCACGCTTACTGCAGACTGCACGCGACTGGCTCTGGTACGAAGCCTGGGCGCGCTACGCCTGGAACTGTCATCGTGACCGCAGCAAGGAAGACCAGTACTGGAGCACCCGGCTCGACAGCATATTTGGCACCGGCGCCGGGAAACATATACTGGAAGCTTATGAACAATCAGGCGAAATAGCGCCTAAACTGTTACGCCGCTTCGGCATCACTAACGGTAACCGCCAAACGCTTACACTTGGCATGCTTATGAGCCAGCTCATTAACCCGTCCAGGTGGCGGGTATGGCCAGACCTCTATAACTCTGACGGCCCTGAAGGCGAAACGCTCACCGAATATGCCGTCAAAGAATGGAAACGCGAAACACATACAGGAGAAACACCTGTACAGATCATACAGGAAGTAACCCGGCATGGCGACCTCGCAGTAGCTGCTATAGAGCGGGCCGCCGGCAGCGTACAGGATGCTGGGGATGAATTTGCACGTATCAGGAATGATATGTATTGTTACCAGGCCCTGGCCCATCACTTTGCCGCCAAAGTGCAGGCAGCCCTGCTGGTATTACGGTACCAGTACTCTCACGATATCCACGACCTGGAAAAAGCATTACCCTGGCTGGAACAAAGCCTGCATCATTTCAGGGAGCTGGAACGCCTTACCAGGAACACCTACCTGTATGCCAACAGCATGCAAACCCAGCAAAGAAAAGTGCCGGTTAGCGGCGCCGACGGCAAGAACAAAACCTGGACAGAACTGCTACCCTTTTATGAAGCAGAGCTGCGCCATTTTAAAGCCCACCTGGCTTCACTACGCCACGGTAATAACAAAGGGACTGGAAGCCCCCAGGTATTAAGCCCCGCAACCGTTACCCTTCTGCATCCCGTGCCCGGTTACTATCAACCGCAAACAGGATCAAGGGTATACGCCGATGAGCCACTGAAAATCACCTCCCTGGTTCCGGCGCTGCGCCAACTGAGGGGCATACAGCTCTCCCGGCAGCAACAGCTGGAAAAAGGCACCACCCTCCGGTTCCGCAGCGAGACGCCCGTAAAGGTAGTAGTTGGCTTCTTTCAATCTAAAGACCCCGCCTACCTGAAAGCACCCGATCTTGAAACAGACGCCAGCGCCGACAACCATGGACAGTCAGCTGTACGCCTCACCAATGCCATACAGCTGCACGGCCAGCCATCCGTGAACATACACACCTACTACTTCCCCGCTGGCCAGCACACCCTTGTTTTAGGCAAAGGCGCTTGCCTCATTCTTGGCTTTATGGACGGCCAGCAGCAGGAGGAGGGTACAACGAGTGGCACACTGGAGCAGCTCTTCAATTAATAATTATACAGGCCGTAGCTATCCTGTCTGACCTCACCCTATGATTATTCATTATTAATTATTAATTTTTAGTACAGTACAATGGAATCACTCATCTCACTAGACCACACGTCCGGTTCGCCGAAATACCAGCAGGTCATACAGTCTATTATCAACGCGATAGACAGCAAAAGGCTGAAGATCGGCGACAAGCTTCCCTCTGTGAACGAGGTCAGCGATAGCACCGGTATTGCCAAGAAAACCGTGGTGCAGGCCTTCGAACACCTGAAACAGACCGGCGTTATTACTGCCGTTAAATACAAGGGCTACTTTGTAGCCAGCGCCAACACGCAGTCCAAACACAACGTCTTCCTGCTGTTCAATAACCTCAACGCGTACAAGGAAGACATATATGAGGGCATTAAGGAAACAATTGACGGTAAAGGCGTGGTAGACATTTTCTTTCACCACAACAACGTGGAAGTGTTTAACACCCTGATCGCGCAAAGTGCCGGCAAGTATACCGCCTATGTGATCATGCCCATTCAGCACAAAGGGATTGAGCCCGCGCTAAGAAAGCTGCCGCAGGAAAAGATCTATATACTTGACCTGGGCTATACCGACTGGGGCGCCCGCTACCCTTCCGTTTGCCAGTACTTTGAAGAGGACATCTACAAAATGCTGCAGCAGTGCATCAGGAAAATACGGCGCAAATACCAGAAACTGGTGCTGGTACAGGGACCCGACTTTTACAACCTGAAGCAGATTGAAAAAGGTTTCCGACAGTTCTGCAAGGATGCTGAACTCGAATGCTCTATTATTACCCACACCAGGAACAGGAAGCCGGAACGCGGTGAATTATACGTGCTGGTACATGACCAGGACCTGGTAGTGCTGGTGAAGAAGATCGCACAGTCGTCGTTGAAACTGGGCAGGGACATCGGTATTATCTCCTATAATGAAACCCCCATCAAAGAGATCGTTGCCAATGGCATTGCCACCATCTCCACTGATTTTGCGAAAATGGGAACTGACCTGATCCATATGATCGTGAAAAGAAAAAAAGCACATCTGAAGAATCCCTGCAGGCTGGTAGAAAGAGCATCATTCTGAGTGCGGCAGGCTGCTATATTTCCTGGTTGTATGAATTACCGCCAGGAATGGCTGGTGCTGGACATTAATATTCCGGGCGGAAACAACCTGCAGATGATAGACGCGGTACGCTTACGGCAGCCCAGAATAAAAATACTGATCTTCTCAGGGTACGAAGAACAACTGTTTGCCCTCAACTACATACAGGCGGGTGCAGACGGCTACCTGGTGAAGCACTCTTCAGAAGAAGATATAAAGAGTGCATTGAAAGCAGTCAGGGGAATTCAATCTTTACCACAGCGCCGCAATACGGTTTATTCTCTGCGGTCAGGCGTCCCTTCATCTGTTCCAGCAATTCCATCACAATGATCAGGCCCAGGCCGTTGTGAGCGGGCATGGTGTCTTCCACCTTTCTCATGGGATGCCAGTACGCATTGATCCAGTGCAGCAGCGCTGGCGGCAGACCGGTTCCCGTATCTTCAATACTTACCTGTATCATACCCTCGCCATGCATGGCGGAGATCATAATCTCTCCCTCCCTGATGTTTTTCACGGCATTGTCCAGCAGGTTATGCAATACCACAGCCAGCGACTGATAGTTGGCGCAGAACTGCAGCTCCGGCGGCACGTTATTGAGAATGACGGTATTATTTGTTTCGGCAATACTACTGAAGATATCGATCTTTTCTTCTACCAGTTCGCGGAGGTCGATCTCTTCGGGAACTGCATACCCATTCTTCACATGGGTGCGGTAAAATCCCTCGTCGTAGGGGTTTTAGGACTCTATTGGTAAAAATACATAATGAAATTTAAAGTGTCTGTAAAACAATAGTTGTAATTACAGCGGTGTTTACCAGCATCATATATAAGAGGCTGGCAATATTACCTGGAAAGTTGCACCTGCTTTCAGTACACTCGTAACAGTAAGATGACCTCCGTTCAGTTCTACCAGCTCTTTCACGAGCAGCAGGCCAAGTCCTGCGCCGGGTTCATTTTCTGTTCCGGAAGAGTGTGTACGCTGTTCGGGGTTGAACAATTGCTCCAGCAGGTCTTCATTCATACCGATACCCGTATCCGTTACACTGATCTCCACCAGTCCATTGGCATTGCTTACAGTGATCCGTATGCTGCCGCCTTTGGGCGTAAATTTCACCGCATTGGATACAAGGTTCCTGATGATCAGCTGCAGGTGTGTAGGATCTGCATATACCAGGATGTCGCGATCACATCTACGAATAAACCTGAGCCGCTTTTCCGACAACTGCGCTTTAAACTGACTGGCCACCTGTTCCAGGGTATCGTACACGTTACAGTAACGTGGCGCAGGGATCAGGCCTTTCAGGCGTGTATGCGACCAGCGCAGGGTATTTTCAAGGCTTAGCAGTACATTATCGAGATTACTTTTGAACCGGCCGGTGAAATCGCTGATCCTGGCGGGAGACAGCTCCTCTTCCTTCTGGAGCACGTTGCGCAAGGCTGATAGTGGCTGTAGCAGGTTATGAGACAGGGACGACAGGATCTGTTCTTTGGATCTGTTCAGGTTTTCGAGGCGGAGCGCCTTCTCCTCGTTCTGGCGGTTGAGTGTTTCCAGCTGGCGGCGGTCGCGCTGCTGTTCGTATTTATAGTACAGCAGCACCATGGTCATCAGCACAAAAAGGTTGGTAGCGCTGATCACATCCCGGGAGGCAGGCAGCGCCTCGATCAGCGGCTGGTGGTTACCGTTATAGATGCGGATAAAGATAAAGGCGAACATGTTCAGCAGGGAGAGCGCTATAATCATCCACCAGGAATTCAGCAGCAGCACAATCACTGCAATGTCGAGCAGGAGGAACAGTTCGGTATTATTCTGGTAGCAGAGTGAGATATAGCTGAAGAAACCGGGTATCAGCGCTACGGTAAAATAACGCGCAGCCGGGAAAAAACCGAGATGCTGTAACTGGAAAATGAGCAGCATACACCCAATAAGGAAGGCATAGGAAAAAGCCAGGTGATAGTGGGCGCCCAGGATATTCCACACGCAGAGGATCGTCACCATGGTCATACCTATAAGATTACCGACATTCAGTGACCTGATCTTTTTTTGCTCTTCTGACGGGAGGCCGGGCCTGAGGCCGACCTTAACGATTTGACTGATAGAAAGTTTCATCGGATATACGAAACTATATCTTTTTCGTATTATTTTCCAGTTGGTTAACGATTGGTTAACTATCGCTTAGCCAGAGATCAGTAATTTTAGTACGAATTTATAAGGAATAGAGCAAGGCATTCCTGCCTGGCTGTCATTTTCACCTAAAAAACGTAATAAGGATCCCGGGCAAAGCGGGGTCCTTATTACTATACAACCCCTTCTACACTTCCCCACTTTTTGTTCCTCCAATTGTGCAAACAGGCCCATCTGCCGGCAATACCGGCCACTCAGCTTAATACACTGGCAATGTATGCATTGCGGCCACTCCCTCCTGTGCACGCTACAGTGAAGCACATATTTTGCGATGGTTCCTGCAAACAATAAAACCATATCATATGAGCGCAAGAAAATTGCTTTTGGCCGGATGCCTTGTTACGAATGCCCTTTTCTTTGTGGCCTGTTCAGATGATGATGACGACATCAGCAACCCTGCTATTTCTGACCGGGACAAAAACTTTATGATCACCGCATCCTATGGTAATCATTCGGAAATAGACATGGGGGCCACTGCTGATTCTGTTTCTGCCAATGGCGGCGTTAGCCTGTATGGCCAGATGATGGTGGCAGATCATACCACCGCCCAGGCAGAACTGGATGATATCGGTAATGCATGGATCGTGGATCTGCCAGACAACCCTGACACCGTACATCTGCGGCTGAAACAGCAACTGCTGACCCTTAGCGGCTATTCATTTGATACGGCCTATATCAACGCGCAGATCAGGGATCACAACGTAAACATCGCCTTATTCGAAGATGCCGCCGCGAACAGCGATCAGCAACGGCTGAAAGATTACGCCAACAAATATCTTCCAAAATTACGCATGCACTTACAGATGGCGGACAGTATAGCGGCAACATTGAATCCGTAGCGGCAGTTAAACGTTTGAAAGTTTGAGGGTCTGAAAGTTTGAACATTATTGATAGCCATCTGAAAAAGTAATATGCTTACGATGCAGGCACCGCGAAACAGGCCTGACACCAGCAGAAACCTTTAACTTTCAACGAACCTCAAACTTAAAACTTCAAACCTTCAAATGTTTGTTTATGAGTTGTATAATCTCCATCCTTCCGAAATGTTCTGCCCAGCCAAGGGGTGTGCTGTGATAGATCTTGTCGCGGATGTTGAGGTTGGGGTTTGCGGAGAGGGCAAGTTGAGCAAGGTCAAGGTCGTTCTTTTCAGCGGCGATGTGGAGAATGGTATAATCCAGGTAGCTATAACGGCGGTTCACCTCTTCGGGGTGAGCGGCCAGCAGGGCCTTTGCGCGATCTTTCCAGCCAAGGTTCCAGGCATCAAGAACGGTACAGGTGGCGCCATGTTCGGCCAGCCAGGCGGCGGCGCGGGATTGGTGAAAATACACTGCCAGCTCCATGAGTGTCATGCCGTTGGCCAGGGGTATGTTGAGTTCCTGGGGAGCGTAATCCTTTCCAATTTCTTCGAGCACGCGGATATCACCCAGTCCGATGGCCTCGGCCAGCTGGATGCGGGCAGGAAGAGGCGCGTCTGTGAAACAATCCTGGTTGTTGATCCACCAGGTATGGCCATTACTGATCCACTTAAAACCAGCCTGCTGATACATGCGGAGACCAGTAGCATTGAGTACGGCGTAATGCCAGCCTTTGACAGCGGCGTGCTGACAGGCGGCGTACAGTATGGCCTTGCCTATGCCTTGTTGCCGTGCCGAGGGCACTACTCCCACGTTATAGATGCCCGCGGCGCCATAAGTGCCGCTTGTTAAGAACACACAACTCTGGCCCACTATCCTTCCATCCAGGAAAGCCAGGAATCGCTGGGCGCGGTCAGGAAAAGCCTCCATGAGAGCGGGTGGCACGGCGCCATCTTTCCCGGCATAGGGCAAAGCACTTACCAGCGATGTATCCGAATGATTATCGGGACGAACCTCCAGTCCCGCCGGAACGGGGTATTGCCGGAGATTGTCCAGCCGCAGCGCCATCCAGCACGGGTTCCATCCTGGCTGAAAACCCCGGGCCAGGAGCCGCACGCCCAGGTCTGCCGGCTGCGGAGGATCCAGCGACCAGCAGCCTGCGCCCCTGGGAGGATGGCTGCGAAACCAGGCCATCATCTCATCCAGCAAAGGGCCCGCCTCTTCTTTAGACATCGCAGGAAAAGGAACGGAAGCGTTATTATGCGGACCGGCATACGCCCAGGTCAGGCCGCCGGCAGATTGCACGGCTCCTTTTACCGACATGGCTTCGAGGATGAACAGCTGCCGGTGATTGTCCGCAGCAGCCAGCTCCAGCTGTGCAGGCGTTGCATGCTGGAGCACGGAAAGCGCTGATAATGGAGGGACGCTCATGGTATGTAAGTTACGGAATAATCAGGCAGGATAAACTTAACCCAAACTTCATCTTCCTGCTCATAAAAAAGCCTGCTTAATTATCAAATTTCGCCCGCCTTCCTGAACATGGTGCACCTGCGCCAAGGCATGAGGCAAGGCGTGGTTACCTATCCCTCCCACACCACCATCATCACCGGCGCAAAGCCGCTGAAACACGGCATTTACTACAATACGCCGTCTGAGCCCCTGGGCATTACCGGTAAATGGATCTGGCAGTATGAGCACATTAAAGTGCCAAATGGGATTAGTGGATATTGCACCACTGATCAGTAAACTGCTGGGGCTTGAGCTGCCTGCAGGAGATGGAATGCTTTACAGCGGAGTACTGGCAAAATAGATTATTCAATCCCTACCCTTGTTCTCTCATTGGTAGAAAGCAGCGGGTAACGGTCATTGAAATAATGATAGCCGCGTCGTTCGCCATTCAGGAAGAGAATGCCTGAATTGCCTTCTATATCCGTCATTCTTGCCACCTGATCGTCCAGGATCTTTTCCAGGGCAACTTCTGCGCCCACGACCTGCCGGTTGATCCGTTGTCCGGCTGGCAGGCTCACTACTTCCAGCCAGGTAGTTTTTGTACTGTCTGTCCGGAGGTAGGCCAGCCGGGTTTCGGTATCATCAAAGGAGAAAGCTGCATCCGCTGTCAGGCGGCGGAACAGCTCCTTTCCGCTCCTGGTATCGAACACACGCATCAGGCCTGTTGCATCGGCATAGGCATAATACCTGGCCCCAGCTGAAAACAGGGTGGCATTGGAAATGCCTTGTATATACCTGTGTTCCGCCAATGAATAATATAGCGTTTTACCCTGCCCGTTAGTGTACCTTACAATACCGCTGCTCATGCAGGAAAATGACCTGGGTCTGTCTGCTGCGCTGGCCGCGTTCAGGGAGCTGCCCGCAGAACGGCGGGCATAATCTGCTATCGTGGTATCTATAGTTTCAGTCAGAAGATTGTAGATCGTAAGTGCTCCCGGCCTGCTGTTAAATATCAGCCTGTTGGTATCCTGTGCGGGCAGCCAGAAGGAGCAGTCCATGCGCTTGGCGGCTGCGTGGCGCCAGCCGTTCCGGGCAGAAGAGGTATAGAGGTCCAGTGATGTTCCATACACCAGCCAGTCTTTGTGTTTCTTTACATCCAGCCAGGTAATGCCGCTGATACTGTCCTGCAGCAAGGGCATTCCTGCATCTGGCAGGCTGTAGATCCGCAGGAGGCCTTTTTTGAAAACGGCCAGCAATTTCCCATCCGGAGACATTTTCATAGTATAGAGAATACCCCTGCTGCTGCCCGCTGAATCTGCAGCAGGTTCTCCTGTTGTGAAAGAATAGTTGATCTTTTTCCGCTTTTTAAGGTCAAACAGGTAGGTATCGCCCGCCTCCGTAAGATACCAGATAAAATCCGATCCCGGCAGGAAACCGGCTTTAAAGTCGGACCCATAGGTGAAGTCTGAATTCCTGTCTGCAGTATTGATGTTCTTCAGCTGCGCATGCGGAATGGAAAATGCATTGCGGGTATTTACATCATACACCACCAGACGGCCGCCTTTATCCCGGCAGATGAAATACCCGCGGCTGTCTGCCACTTCCAGGCTCATTGCATCCGCGATGGCCTTCAGCAGCAGTCTTTGGGCGCCGTCTTCCGGTAATCTCCAGATGTTGATCCGGTTCTCCGCCTCGAGGGTAACATAGGTAGCGGGGTTCAGTACATGCAGCTGCGTCCCCCCGGAGATATCGAAGAAGAAGCGGCTATCCAGCAGCTTACGCACGGAGTCTCTTGCTTTTGTATCAAAGAGCCCTACCCGCTGGTAGCTGCTCCAGAGGCGGAAGGCCATGTAATGGTTATTCTCCGTGTAATATTTCTCCGCAAGCCATCCCTTGCTTTTATTCAGGATGCGCTCATTCTTTGCAGACATTTGCAACACCAGTATCATGCATGCCAGCGAAACCAGTGCCAGGGCCAGGAACAGCAGCTTATAGCGAACCTGCCTGTCTTTGTCTTTCCGCAGCCGCGCTTCGCGGTGCTGTTCAGCATATTTTGTTACCGCCTTAACAAGAGTGTCGTGGCTCAATTCGTAGGTACGTCCCAGGTGGGTAAACTCTTCGCGCACCAGGCGTACATCCATCATTTTATCCAGGAGGTCCTGCCGGTCTTTCAGCAGTTGTTTCATCTGGTTATCGGTCAGGCTGGTGCGCCCGCCACCGGCTACCAGGTTGTCTTCTATGATCCTGCGGCAGATATCAATATCCTTTTCGTTGCCTATTTTTTTGAGCTGGTCTTCATAAAAGCGATCGAGAATATGTTCGGCCTCCTCCTGTTTGATGAGGGTTTCATCCACTACTATGCTGGTGTAAGGCCTGAGCCGATGCCTTTCAATTACCTTGTGTTCAATATAGGTGCAGATCTTTTGCAGCTGTGAGCCATCTACCCCCGTACGCAGGCTGTTATCCTCCGGAGGCTGGCTGATCAGCGGAGACAGCTCAGGCGCCCTGCCACACAGTTTGCGCAGAATAGCATCCAGCAGCTGTTCATCGAACGAGAATTTGGGCGCCACGAAATCCCCTTCAACCTTAGCGGGTTCTGTCATCGCTTCCCTGGCATCGTAATAGTCGAGCGGGAAAAGGCGGTAGCGGTTGCGCAGGATCAGGGGAATATATTTGCGGATGCCATCCAGCTCTGCCAGCTTATCATCCCGGATGGCGAAGATGCATTTGATCAGGGGTTGTTTGGACCATTCCACCATTTCAGGCGTGCGGATCTCGGGCGCCTGGCTGCGCAGCCACTCCAGTATGCGGTTGGGACACATCTCGTGCAGCAGTTCAGATAACTGCACCAGGAAATCATGCCGTTCGCAGGTAGAGAAGTTAAAGAACTCTTCAAACTGGTCAAAGATCAGTACGGGCGTCATCATGTGAGGGGCCTCCGCGGGAAGACGTTGCGCCGGAGTACCGGTTATGGCAGACTGCTCTTCGCGGAAGGCCTGCAATATCTGTTCCCTGCCTGTGCTTTTAGGCTGGTAGGAAGGAAATTTAAGCCGCTTAAAAAGTTCCCATAACCTGGGCTGCCTGTTGTCAAACAGCACCTTCATTTCCTCACGCAGGGCGATCCCGCTGGGCTGGCCCATTTTGAGGTGAATAACTTCGTCCAGTATTTTAAGCGGTGTTTTGCGGATAGTGTCTTTATCCGGATTATCGCCGGTATACTGGAACCTTACTTTTATGGGATAAAATCCTTCTGCCTGCATATAAGGGATCAGGCCTGCATTAAGCAGGGAAGATTTACCGATACCTGATTTTGCGAACAATACGATGGTACGCTCCGCTTTCAGCAGCTGTATCAGTTCTTTTGTTTCGGTTTTCCTGCCGAAAAAAAGCTGGTGTTGATTTTCTTCAAAAGCAACTACACCGGGATACCGGCTTTTACGGATGGCATTATCTGACATTCATATCAATTTAGCACTATAGTTAGCAAGCAAAGCATTGAGGTCGGTAATAAAGCTCTGCAGATCGTCGCTTACAAAGAACATTTTGAATTCCTCTTCAAAGAATTCCCTGGTACGCACACTGATCCTTCCATTGGCAGGAAGCGGATTGGCAGCGCCTATGCCGGGTGCATCAAAGCTGCAGGAAACAGCATTGAACTGATCTTTCTTCAGTTTGAAGAGGTGAAAGAGCACTTTAAAATACCACTGTTCAAAATCAAAACCCAGGAACAGGTAGCTGTCCTTTTCATTGAATTCAGCCAGCAGGTTACTATCCAGGCGGGGATTCCCCATGGTTACCCGGCTGATGAAATCCAGGAATTCCCCTTCTGTATGCAGGATGGAACTTTCGTTCCGGAAAGATCCGAAGATGTTATACACCACTGTCTGGCCGCCCGTCAGGAGTTCGCTGCCGGCTACCTGTAAACCGGCGCTGCTGGTTGTTTGCGGGCGTTCTTCCTCTTTGCTGGAAATATCGTAGTAACTCAGGCGGCAGCTGTCTGCCTTGCGCTGATTGATATAGTTGCAAAGCAGATCGTCCGGGTTGGCGTTAATAACGATCCTGAGCGGCAGCATGGCCATCTGTTCGTATATCTCGCGTCCTATGCGCTGCTGCGCCAGCAGTGATTTAAATTCAGTGTTGGAAAGTGCGGCCACATCACCAAACATATAATTAGGCGTTTCCTTATAGCAGTTAGCCATGTAGCTCAGGTTCGTATTCAGGTCTTTGTCGAAGTAAACATTATCGTTGACCATCCGTTCTTCCAGCTTGCGGGCAATCCATTCGTTAAAGGAGATCTGTGCGCCCCCCTCCCGCACCTTCAAAACTTCCGGCCCCAGGAAGAGCACGCACCTGCCCATGATCAGGGCTTCTGCCAGGCTTACCAGCCTCATACGGCGGCTGGATTCCAGTTCTGTATAGAAATACTGTAGTTCGGGCACATCGTTCTTATCCAGCATGGCCTTTAACAGCTGGATCATTTTCTCTTTATTCGTTTTCAGCGCATCCAGCACATCGCCCCAAACCATCCAAGCGTTTCTATTGGTGTCTACAAATACGTTCTGAATGTTGGCAGTTGTGAGATAGAAATGGGCTTCCTGGCCGTTGGGAAAAAGCCGGTACAGCACTTTTCTCAGCTTATGCAGCTGTTTGGCAGAAAGTATCATTATTTGTGGTGGTTTAGCTGATCAATAAATGCTTTCACCCGCTGGATGTTGGTGCCCTGGTTGCGCCGGACGGTCTCTTTGGTGGCAGGATCTTCCACCCAGCCGCCACTGTGATGAATGGCCACTACTTCCCAGTCGCTGTTCACCACAGGCGAGCCGGAAGAACCGGTGTTGGTATCCGTCATATATTGTACGATGGCGTCATCGGCATACATCACCATATTCTGGTAGATACCTATCTGTTTGGGGCCGCCCAGGGGGTGTTGAATGATGTTGACAAAATCGCCGGGTTTCAGTCCGGGTGCGGCCATGGTAAAGAAACCGAAAGGGTCTATCTGCGGGTCATCTATTTTTACCAGTGTCCAGTCTTCCGCTTCATTCGTGTAAAACAGGGGCTTATCTGCCGTGCCCGGTGTAAGGCGGGTGGCATATTCTGCTTTCAGATCGGCCGGCTGTTTGGTAGAAACTTTAATGCCTTTGGGAAACTGGTAGTTAAACTCTATACTGGCGGCAGCAGCGGTTTCCAGGTTGGGCAGCACATGGTTGTTGGTGAGCAGCCAGCGCTGTGCCAGGAGGAAACCGGTGCCCAGCTCATTTTCCGTAACTATCCTGACCACTGCCCTGGCGGCATCCGTGCCTTGTTCCAGGAAGCCAATGGGCAGCAGGGTACTTTTCTTTCCGAGTATCTTTTCTTTGGTGGCAGCAATATCGTTGCCGCCTTTCCATTCATCATCGGGCAGAGAAATATTCCTGATGGCTTTGCCGGACTGCATAGCCACAATGGCCCCTTTCAGGAATTCGTCACCGGCATTGCCCATTTCAGGAGCGGTAATGACTTCCAGCAGGCGAACCACCTGGTTGCGTGCAGCAGCGAATTGCAGGATATTGAACCAGGCGAGCAACTGTTGCTGGGGAATCTCGATCATATAGACTGGCATCCCGGCTTTTTCGACCAGTGAAGCCTTCTCCTTGTTGGTGATATCGTGGGCAAAAAGTCTGGCCAGGTAATAATTGAGTTCCGTCAATGTGTTATTCCAGTCCATAGGCTAGTTGGGTGTTAACATTCCTTACGTTGATAAATTTAACTAAAAAAAGCTATTCAGCCATGCGTATCTTCACACATATGCTGAATAATATTGCACCAGACAAGTGGAGACATTTTTGGGTAGGTATCCTGATGGGCGCTTTATTACAGAGCGTTGCATGGCTGTTGCTGCCGCAGCATCCCCTTGGCGGAACGCTGATCGTACTGGCCATCGTGGTGATGATCAGTTACGGCTTTGAGCTCTTTTCACTGATCAGCGGGCACGGCCACTATGATATCATGGATGCTGTCGCCAGCATTATTGGGGGCGTGCTGGGCATGGCCCTGAACTGGGGAGCTTTGTGGGTATTGCTATAGCGCAGCGCCTTTTATCGCATCTTTAAATGCATGGAACAGCTCATTATTATCCCGGTGTAAGACAGATACATTCAATGAAAAAATAGTTTGCCCGGCGCTGATACCCTGTGCGGCCAGCGCTTTCTGAAAAGCTTTCTTATCAATCCCGCTCAGCTCCATACGATAAGTATTCGTAGCATCAGGCCAGCTATTGATCTTCATTTGCGGCAGGGTATTGAGCATAGCGATCAGCGCCTCCCCTTTTTTACGGGCATTTATAAGCCGTTCCATATAACCATCTGCTTCATGCAGTGCCATTGCAGCATTGGTCCAGTTGCGGTACTGTGAACCGCCGTGTCTTTTGATCAGCAGGGGCATCTGCCCGATCACTTCTTTCTTACCACACAAAATTGCGCCGGCGGAAGCGCCCAGGTATTTATAGAGCGAGATGTAAACCGTATCTGCCAGGGCAGCATATTCGCTGATAGGCACCCCCGACCAGGCAGCCGCCTGGTAGATGCGTGCGCCGTCGAGGTGAACGGGTATGTTGTTTTCCCGGCAATAGGTGCACACTTTTTTGTATTCATCGAATGGCATCATCGTATTATCGCTGCGGCGGGTGGGTATCTCTATGACCACTGCGCCGGTGAGCGAAGGAATGTATTCCTGTTCATGATGATAGCCGATAGCCGCTTTCAGGTCATCAAGGCTAAACCAGGGTTTCTCCTTGCCGATGGGAATGAGGCGGCGGGCATGCAAACTTTGTGCGGCATCTGCTTCATCGCGGTACATATGGCTGCTTTCATGGACGAAGATCTTTGTATTTTGTCCGCTGAGCACTTTAGCGGCCAGTTGATTGGCCATGGTGCCACTGGGCATGAAAATAGCTTTCTCTTTTCCCGTGACTGCTTCAAAATGCGATTCCAGCGCCGCAACGCAGCCGCCTTCTCCATAGCGGTCTGGTTCAATGGCTTCCCTGCGGCAGATCTCAGCCAGTTTGTCTGCATACTGTTGGACCGTGCGTATCTCTCCTTCCAATAAGAAATTGACCGGTTGCTTTTCTGCGGATGTTCTTTCTTTTGCCGGCGGCGCAGGCAATGGAGCAATAAAAGGCAGTAAAGTGAAGGCGGAGGACTTGAGGAATGTTCTCCGCCGTATGGGATCTTTCATATGCAGCGGGTTATGTGCCCGCTAAAATAATCATTAATCCGGTTGGGAGTAATGATACTCAAATTCATCCCGCGAATACTCATACGACACCGGACCACCTTCAGGGCCTCCATGTTTGACGGTAGTTTCAATCTTTGTAGGCAGCCAGCCCAGGGCAGGAGGTTGAGGAGATTCGGGTTTGGGATCTTTTACACAAGCACTTACTGATAAAAGTAATACCGCTGCCAGGCAGCCGGTTAGGTTAACAATGTTTTTCATAAAGACGGGTTTTATGGGTTATTCGAACATAACAATTGTCATACTTTCAGAAAGTATGGTACAGTACAATTGACATAAATTTAAGCACTTTTTTTTGTGAAAGGCATCATAACAGGCGCTGGTATTGGTGAGCGCTCAATTGTTACAAATAAAAAAGCAGGTAACTGAAGAGAAACCTGCGAAGGAGTTTTCAAACAAAATCTAAACCTATTATGGATTGGTTGGCAATAAATCAACGGAAATGAAGCACCCCATCTTTGAAGTAATAATCAAGATCAGTTGCGTTTTTGAAGAGCTCCAATTGTTTCTCCAGTGATTTGTTTCTGTCCAGCTCACCGGAGAAGCGCTTACCGGCCGTTTGCCGGCTATCCATTACCACGGCTATACCAAACCACCTGGGAAGTACGCGGCAGATCTCATCCAGGGAAATATCCTGGAATTTGAAGATGCCTTTTCTCCAGGAGAGCAGATAATCTTCATCAAAGGGATGTGTTTTTATAGTAGCACCATCAGTATAAACGGCTTCGTAACCAGGCTTTATCACGCGAGATTGTTCGGCAGCCTGCAGCTTAACGGAGCCTGCTACGAGGGCGATCTTTACAAGGCCTGAATCGTAGGTATTTACATTAAATTCTGTACCCAGCACCTGTATGCTGGTATTACCCAGATGCACCAGGAAAGGTTTATCTGCATTGGCTGCGACTTTAACATACGCCTCTCCGTTAATAGTGATCTCCCTGCTATCGCCAAAGGCAAAAGGGAATTGAACAGAGGTAGCTGAGTTAAGCCATATTTCAGAACCATCGGCCAATTGCAGTTTATAATCTTTGCCGATGGGCACTGTAAGCGTGGCAAAGGCGCCCGCATTTTTGCCTTCATCGGGCGTATAGCGCAATACCTTATTATTATGCTGCAGTGTGGCGCCTGCAACGGCCACTTGTCCCTGTTCTGTAGAGAGGTCTATTGTGCTCCCTCCGGGCAGGGTAAGCCGGATACCGTTTGCGGCCGTACTCACGGCTGCGGTTTCAGGTTTCGTTCTGGCGGAAGGAACCAATATATAAGTGAGTGTACTGACCGCCAGGAGGCCGATGGCAGCAATACTTAGTATCCTGCGAATGTTGTGGGAACGCCGCGACTTTTCAATGCGATCCCAGGTGTTCATCAATGCTACATGTTCATCAAATGCCTGCTGAACATCGGGTGCATTCATGGATTCGTAGTACAGCCGCATCGATTTCCAGTACTCCAAAGCTTCACTGTCCCGGGAAAGGAGTTCATTCAGATAGTCCTCATCTTCCCGGGAAATAATGCCAGCAACCTGCTGACTTGTTAATTGGTCAATTATAACTGGATTAAACTTCATTGAACACGACTATGATATTATACGGGCGAGAAATTAAAACATACTGCCGTTAATATTGATTTTTTACATTTTTTCTCAAAATGGCGAGACCTTCGCTAACATAGTTACGGACGGTCTGGAGCTTCATGCCGGTAATGTGGATGATCTCTTTATAGCTGAGGCCGTCCATGTAGTACATCTTAATTACCTGGCGTGTTTTGGGGGCAGTGATCTGATCGATGGCTTTGTGGACTTTTTCGGCGAGTTCATTGTTTCCGTTGCTGTCTGCTGGTAAGGACGTTTGTTCTTCCTTTTCCAGGTACTTTATATTGAGTTTGAGAGAGGTTTGTCTTTTTTCATTGCGGTCTTTACAGGTGTTGCTCATCATGGTAAAGAGCAGGGATTTAACGGAAAGCTCCGGCTTGAGGGTTTCCCGTATTTTCCACAGTTTGAAGAACACTTCCTGCACAACGTCTTTCGCCTCGGGGACGTTGCCGTTGCAGCGGGATATAGCTGCGAGGAATATCCAGCGGCTGTATTTATGAAACAGCTCATTAAAGGCGGATTCATCACCTTTCACGAGTGCTTTAACCAGCAATATGTCATCACTTACATGCTGCATGTGACTGTAGGTCTACCTGTAAAATCTTGCAGAGGGAAAAGAAACCGGTTGGTGGTTGGTGTTATGGTGTGTAGTGGTAATAATTTCTTGATATTACCGATGCAAAACACGCAATAATTTGTTATATTCTTTTTGCATTCTAAATATAATACATTTAGATGGGAAATCAAAAAATTAGATAGGCTCAATAGCTGCACAGCAGGCCATCTCAGCCAAATTATAGTTAATCCGTTGTTAACCGGAAAGTATCCCTTGTTCGTGCTATTTCCTGTGCACAAAAAATTTAAAAAAAACTTCATTTAGGTAGTATGGATCGAAAAAGCTATCCGTATATATATAAACTATGGGCTTTAGGTATTTTACCGTAAGCCGGGTTAAAAATAGTCATGTGATTTTAAAAAACATAGCAAGACGTACTCTTTTGTTATCAGAATGTTCGATTAATCAACCAACATAAGATCATTGTATGAGTTTGCCTGAGATCTAAACGGGTTTTTCTGCCCGTATGATCAGAAACGACCATGCACAAACGAAATCTATACGCATACATTAAAAATTAGCATCGCTATGGGACAATCATGGACCTACAAGGTGCGCAGAATGGGGATTCTGTGTGCCGTCAATTTATCCTTATATCTGAATTGTTTTGCGGGTGTTGATCAGGGAGAGAAGAAAGTTACATTGAATGTAGTGGAAGAGAGTTGTGTGAAAGTTTTCAAACAGATTGAGAAGCAAACGAAGATGAGTTTTTTTTACTCGACAAGTGACATCAGGTTGCCGGTGAAGGTGAGCATTAAAGTGGTGGATGCGGCGCTGGATGAGGTGATGGGGAGGATATTGGAGGGAACGGGACTAGAGTGGATATATACGGATAATGTGATAACGATTAGAAAAAAAAAGGGATTGTCAGGAGGAGGAAATGGTATGGGTACAGCAGTGGATTCGAATATCAATATGATAACGGTGACGGGAAAGGTGGTGCAGGCGGATGGGTCGCCAATACCGGGGGCGACGGTGAGGGTGAAGAGGACGGGTGATGGGGTGACGACGGATGGGGAGGGGGAATTCACATTGGCTAAAACAAAAAAAAATGATTTACTAATTATTAGTTCAATCGGGTATGAAACTCGTGAAATACCGACAAGTGGGAATAGCGTCCTCATAAAGCTAAATCTTGCCATTAACAATTTGGATGAAACGGTTGTTATTGCTTATGGTACAACTACTCAACGATATAACACTGGCAATATAAGTTCTATAAAGGCTCAAGATATAGAGAAGCAGCCTGTCAGCAACCCTCTTTTGGCATTACAGGGAAGAGTTCCAGGCTTATATATAACCCAAGCTAATGGACTGCCCGGAGGTGGAGTAACAGTTCGTATACAAGGTCAAAACAGTATTGGTCGAGGGAATGACCCCCTTTATGTCATTGACGGAGTGCCATACACTTCTCAACTATTGCCAAGTTTAGGAGCTATACTAGGTAGATCAGGAAACACATTTGGAAGCGAAAATGGAAATCCATTAAGCTACATTAATCCAGCTGACATTGAAAGTATTGAGGTGCTAAAAGATGCAGACGCCACCGCTATATATGGTTCAAGAGCGGCAAACGGAGCAATTCTAATTACAACTAAGAAAGGAAAGCCAGGAGAAATGAAAGCAACCATTAGTGCACAAACAGGTTGGGGATTCATTACAAGAAAATTAAAACTTCTAGATACTAAACAATATCTAGAGATGCGTCAGGAGGCCTTTAAAAACGATGGATTAACACCGGGAGAATTTGACTTTGACATTAATGGCACCTGGGACACCACCCGATATACAGACTGGCAAAAAACACTTATAGGAAACAACGCAAAGTATAATGACATTCAAACTAACATTTTAGGAGGAAACACTCTCACGCAATATCTACTTGGAATCGGATACCATAGAGAAACCACAGTTTTTCCAGGAGAAAATTTCGATCAAAAATGGTCATTGCACTTTAACGTAAATAGTACTTCCAGTAATCAAAGGTTTAAAGCACAATTGTCCGGCAACTACATTAACGACGACAGTAGACTACCAAATAACGACCTCACATCAGCTGCGATAACCACCCCTCCAAATGCACCCGAGCTGTACCATGAAGATGGCAGTTTGAACTGGGCACGCGATTCCGCCGGAAACTATACATGGATAAATCCTGTTTCTTACTTAAATAACAGGTATAAAAGAGTGACAAATAATCTAGTTGGCAATGCCATATTAAGTTTTCAGCTATTTCAGTCCCTGGAGATCAGGAGCAGCTTCGGATTCACAAACCAACAATTTAGAGAAACAGTTACAGTACCGCTCTCATCAACTAGGCCAGACTACAGGCCATCAACTCTTAGAGTTGGCAACTACGGAACTAGCTCATCCACATCATGGATAATCGAACCACAAGCTATTTTTCATAAAGCAATTGGAAAGTCGGATTTGCAGCTTCTTATTGGGACAACCATACAAAAAAATATTAACGATGGTCAATCTGTAGTTGGTGTAGGCTACAACAGTGATCTAGTACTAGAAGACATAAGATCTGCGAGCAATATATATCCAATATCAACCCTTGCAAGCACCTATAAATATCGAGCGATGTTTGGCCGGATTAATTATAAATTATCCGATAAATACATACTAAACATCTCCACTCGTAGGGATGGAAGCAGCAGGTTCGGATCAGAAAATCTATACCACAGCTTTGCATCCGTCGGAACCGGTTGGATATTTTCAAATGAAACCTTCTTCGAAAAAAAAGTACCTTTTGTATCCTTTGGTAAACTTAGAATTAGCTATGGTACGACAGGGAGCGACCAAATCGGTGACTATCAACACTTGGATTTGTACTTTCCACCACCTGGCGTCGGAATCGCTTATCAAGGAGCTACTGGGCTGTTACCTGACAAACTAACCAATCCTTATTTGCAGTGGGAAGAAACCAAAAAATTACAGTTTGGTTTAGATTTAGGATTTTTAAAAGATCACATTCTCTTTACAGCGAACTTTATACGTAATATATCATCAAACCAACTACTTCCCTATACGCTTCCAATACAATCCGGTTTCTCATCTATACTGGCAAATTTTCCCGCTAAAGTTCATAATACAAGCATTGAATTATCCATAACTAGTTATAACTTAAAACAAAGTTCGTTCTCATGGACAACCAATTTCAATCTAACTCTTCCCAAAAATAAACTAGCGTCCTTTCCAAATCTAGAGAATTCTAGCTACGCCGACCTGTTAACAATAGGTCAACCAATAACAATTAACAAGACATTTAGATTTGCCGGTGTAAACGACTCCACTGGGATTTATCAATTCACGGATAACAAAGGCACCTCGACATCTAATCCAGATTTTCAAAATGATCGAGTATCTTTGGTAAATACACTGCCGAAATTCTATGGTGGCCTCCAGAACATCATTTCATTCAAGCGAATACAATTTGATTTCCTATTTCAATTCGTAAAGCAAATAGGAAAAAACTATATGTTCGGAAATGTACCAGGATCAAGAAACTACAATCAGCCTACCTGGGTACTTAGCAGATGGAAAAAGGTCGGTGATAATACTGAAATCCAAAAATTCAATCAGGATTTCAGCACAATATCACAGTATTTCTTTGCCGATATAAGTGATGCTGGCTATACAGATGCTTCCTACATCAGATTGAAGAACATATCACTTTCCTATTCTCTACCCTCCAACATTGAAAAAAAACTACATCTTCAAAATTGCCGAATGTTTCTACTTGCTCAAAATTTACTAACCTTTACCAAGTATAAGGGGCTAGATCCAGAATCACAAAGCATCAGTTCTATACCACCATTAAAAACAATTACGGTTGGTTTGCAAATAACCCTGTGATCTGGAAATATATAAATGAATGACAAAAAAATAACGACTATGTTATACCAAAGCTCTAAATGCCGTTATTATTCGATCTTTTTAGCAGTTCTTTTCACAACATCTTGCACGAAACAGTTAGAAGTACCGCCGCCAAAAACCGGTATTTCAGGCGAAAATGTATTCACGTCAGATGAAACTGCAGCAGCCACTTTGACTGGAATTTATGGTAAAATGAGTGCTAACTACTTCCCGGACGGCGGAATAACTAGTGTCCCATTACTTACAGGTTTGTCTTCTGACGAATTCGGGCTATTTACTGGCACAAGTAACACAACATACATCCAATATTATAAAAACTCACTCTCAAGTAATACTATACCTTACACCGCTGATTTCTGGAGCAGCTTCTATCCTTACATATATTTCGCCAATTCAGCTATAGAGAGGCTAAATAAATCAACATACTTAACCCCCGCAGTGAAGGCTCAACTACTTGGAGAGGCAAAGTTCTTTAGGGCGTTCTGCTACTTCTATCTGCTGAATCTGTACGGAGATGTACCGCTTGTAACAATTACAGACTATAAACAAACGTCCGTCATTGGACGGACTTCCGTAGCAGATGTATACAAATTCATGATATCAGAACTGAAAGATGCACAATCTCTATTATCCGAAGACTACGTTGATGCAAGTGCGACTAATCTAACAAATGAAAGGACAAGACCCAACAAATGGTCTGCAACTGCTCTGTTAGCTAGAATGTACCTATTCACCGGAAAGTGGAATGAGGCCATTTCAGAATGCAATAGTATAATTGATAACAAAAGATTATTTGAATTACTTTCAGATGTCAATAGTGTTTTCCATGCAAATAGCAGAGAAGCTATATGGCAATTACAACCAGTCCTTGCAGGATACAACACACAAGAAGCCCGGATATATATAATTCCACCAACCGGCCCAAGCGACCTAAATCCAATAGTTATAAGTAGGTCTTTACTTAAAAGCTTTGAATCGGGCGATCTACGAAGAATAAACTGGATTGATAGCATTAAGATTAATTCCACAACATACCATTACTTATATAAATATAAAGTAAATACACCAGGATCGCCCGTTTCCGAATACTCAACCATCCTAAGGTTATCAGAAGTATACTTAATCAGAGCTGAGGCAAAAGCACAAATTGGGGATCTTACAGGATCTTCGGTTGATCTAAATACTATCAGAAACAGATCTGGTCTGCAAAATACGACAATAACAACCAAATCAGGATTACTAACGGCCATCTTCAATGAACGGAGAGTTGAACTATTTGGCGAATGGGGCCATCGGTGGTTTGATTTAAAAAGATCTGGCGAAATAGACCAAGCAATGGATTTCGCGGCAGAAGAAAAAGGTAGTAAATGGGTATCCACACAACAACTATATCCAATTACATCAAAAGAATTACTCAATAATTCAAAACTAGTCCAAAATCCCGGATACTAAAATCTTTAACTGAAAATAACAATGAACAAATTTCTCCTTTTGGGAATACTCATCCCATTTACGCTCATCGCACAACAAAAAGAAGGTATAAAGTTCAGCCAGGAAACCAGCTGGGATTTGGTGGTAAATAAAGCAAGAAAAGAAAACAAATACATATTTGTTGACCTTTTCGCAACTTGGTGTGGACCATGTAAGTGGATGGATAAAGAAGTATTTTCCAAAGAAAATGTAGGTAACCTGATAAATACAAATTTTGTATCAATAAAACTACAGTGTGACACAACCAAGAACGATAATGACTTCATTAAAAACTGGCATAATGACGTTAAGTCTATATGTTTGAAGTATAATATTAATACCTTTCCAACGTATTTGTTCTTCTCTCCCAATGGTGAACCAGTTCACAGACAAAATGGCGCTATGACCGACTCACTTTTCATAGAAGTTGTAAACTCAGCTTTAAACCCTCAAACACAATACTATACTCTTCTTAATAAATATAAAAAGGGAGACCATACTAAAAAAACAATTATGCACTTAGCAAGAAATGCAAGATTATTAGGTGATATTCTGTTAGCCAATTCCATCTCAAGGAAATTCATTCAAATTATGGATAGCTGTAACAATAAAATACTACTAAAAAAAGATAACCTACAGTTTCTTTATGAGTTTTCAGGACAACTAAATTCCAAAGACAACTATTTCAAATTGTGTTATAACGAATCAAAAATAATTGATAGCATACTCGGAAGGAGAGAAATATCAATTTCGATCCTAGACAATGTCATTACCAAAGAAGAAATTTCTAAATACTTAGCTAAAGAAAACCGATCATCTGAACCCGATTGGAACAAAATAAAAATGAACATTTCAAAGAAATATAATGACAAATTTGCGGAAAGAAATGTTCTTAATGCACAATTAAAATGGTACACAGATAACCAAATGTGGGAGAAGGTGATTAAGTATTATATTATTAAGGCGGAGCGCTATGGACTTGACACAGCCGGACTCGGGAAAACGTTCCTTAATAATTTTGTATTTGAGATAATATTCATGCACAGCAACGATACCTATCAAATCAACAAAGGTATTCAATGGATGGAGATGTTGCTAAAGGAACAGCCAAATGACCCGGCAGGACTAGACACGTATGCGAACCTACTATATAAAACCGGAAGAGTTACTGCCGCGATCGCCCTCGAAGAAAAGGCAGAAAAGATAGAAATTGAGAGTGCCAAAACTCAACGTAGAGATCCGGATCCAATATACTCAGAAACGATATCAAAAATGAAAAAAGGTGAGCCAACATGGGCAAAAAACAATGATTAAAGTCGGCTCCTTGCTATTATGTTAGGTAAGTGATGAACTGAATATTATATGGATTGAAATATATTACGCCGTCATTTAAGCCACACAAACAACAAATAATAACACTATTCACTGCAATGTGATTGCATCGCTTATTCGTACATTATAAAAACGAAATCATATTTAATGAAATTACCTATTATCTGTTACATCATATTGCTACAAACCCAAATTGTGCTGGGGCAGAATAATCATGCTTTCAAAGATAAACCAACCATTGATACGGGCACATTTTTTAACTGGCCGTTCGTTAATGGACCGGCGATTAGTAATAATGGGAAGTTCGCATATTACTCGATTATCAACCAGCCTACTGGCAGTACTACGCTCTGTCTGCGTGGCCTAGACAACAATCTGAGTATCGACTTTCCATTCACTCAATCAAACTGTAAATTCACAAGCGACAGCAAATATTTTTTATTTATCAAAAACGATACACTATACATACTAAATACATTATCCTCTAAAATTTTGAAATTCCCTAATACACTCTCGTATGATTTACCAGCAGAATTCGATAACGGTTGGATAGCATATCTCCAAAATCCCAAAGAGAAGAGACTTGTGCTTTATAATCTCATATCGGGAACCACCCAATATTTCTCGGGTGTAGAGAAATACATATTTAGTAAACATGGTATCGCTTTATTAATACTATGTAAAGAAAATAAGACAATTAAAGATGAAGTTGTTTTGAAGATTGTCAGACTCAATAAAAACACAACATCAACAGTATGGAATGGCATTGATGCTGACCATCTTACCTTTGATACAAAAGAAGAACAGGTATGCTTTACTGGCTCTAACAACGAGTCAAACAAAATTTATGGTTTATGGCATTATAGCTTGACGACAGAAAAAGTCACTCGATTATTCAGTGATAGCACAGCATTAAAATACGGTGAGTTTAAGATTGACAAAAGTAGTAACATCTCCTTTAGTGTTGATGGAAGTAAAATATTCTTTAACGTTACAAAAAAGCTTGATAAAAACCCAGCGAACACAAGCGTAAATGTTAACATATGGAGCTATACAGACAAAACACTACAATCAGAACAGATTAAATCTACAAATAACCAAACATTTAGATCAACAATACATATTAGAGATAAAACTTTCATACAACTTGAACATAAGTTTGAAAGAATAAGACCTTCTTTCTTTCGACAGCATAACGAAACATATAATGATGACAATCTCATTGTTATACAGAGAGAAGGCGCATTACATGAATGGAACTGGAATAAGTCGTCCCTTGCTAACATATACGTCGTTTCGACGAACACCGGAGAGAGGCGATTATTAAAAGAAGGTGTCCCTTCGGTGAGTGAAATGACATTTATTATGTCTCCTTCAGGAAAATACATCATATATTTTAACCTTGATGACAACAACTACTACTGCTACGACACCAAAAATGGTGTAACGAAAAATATTACAGAAACAATTACAACAGATTGGGCGGAATATGATTACAGGGACAGTCCAGTTAAAAGATATTATAGCACCAGCGGCGTGGTTGGCTGGCTTAAAAATGACGTGGGTGTATTAATATATGATCAACATGACATTTGGCTACTAGATCCCACAGCAGCTAGACCGCCCCTGAATATCACTAATGGATATGGCCGTCGTCATAACATAGAATTTCGTTTAGCTTTTGAAGCACATTCCAAGTGGATAGACAAATCCGAAGAGATTCTGTTAAACGCGTTTAATAGAAAAAACAAGGATAATGGATACTTCATTGCAAATTTTTCAGGAAGTAAAGACCCAAAAATGTTATATATGGGTCCGTATACTTTTAATGGCGCTTATAGGACTGAAGTTTCACAGTTTACTCCCACTAAAGCCACTTATGCCCGGAAATATATTGTCCGTAGAATGAGCTCTACCGAATCCGCAAACTACTTTTCCACCAAGGACTTTAAAACTTTCCATCAATTGAGTTTTGTAAATCCTGAACGCAATTATAACTGGCTTACTACCGAATTGGTATCATGGCAAACTTTCGATGGCAAAACAAGTGATGGAATTCTATTTAAGCCTGAAAACTTCGACTCGACAAAGAAATATCCTCTAATATTACACTATTATGAAAGGTTTTCAGAAACGTTGCATAGCTTTATAAAACCAGGACCTAGCGAAGGACCAATGAACATTCCTTACTATGTAAGCGATGGCTACCTTGTTTTTGTTCCGGACATTCACTATACCGTAGGAAAACCAGGAGAAAGTGCGTTCAATTCCGTTGTGTCAGTTGCAAAACTACTCTCCCAAAGACAATATGTTGACAAAAATAAAATAGGTATTCAAGGTCATAGTTTTGGAGGTTTTCAAACAAATTATATAATCACAAAAACAAATATGTTTGCTGCTGCTATGTCATCTGCCGGAATGTCCGATTTCATAAGTTGTTATGGAAGTATCGTTGGGGACGGAAGCAGTCGGCAACGCCAATATGAATTATATAGAGATCGAATCGGAGTTTCTTTGTGGGAGGGAACGAATTTATACATTGAGAATTCGCCTGTTCTATATGCAAATCGAGTTACCACCCCACTTTTAATGATGAACAACATTGATGATGGAGATGTTCCCTTTGGACAAGGGATTGAACTTTTCACTTCTCTACGACGATTGGGAAAAAAGGCCTGGATGTTACAATATGATGGACAAGATCATTTGGTCTTTGGAATTGCCAGTATTGACTACACTATTCGCATGAAGCAATTTTTTGACCACTTCTTAAAAAATGCGCCTCCACCGCTGTGGATGACAAAAGGAATACCGGCAATGGAAAAGGGAATATCAAATGGATTTGATTTAGATCTGAGGGTAAAAGCACTTAGCCCGGGATTACTTTACAAGAAATCAACAACCCTAAATTCCGACAATATGACTTCTATTCACTAAATAAAGCTTCCATATAATTAACAACTTTACAAACTGCTTAGAAGTGTACATGATTAATAATTCAATAGAGTAAACAAATTTCTGTCTAAAACGGAGGCCATTGGGCCATCGATTTCGGTGATGTTGGGCCACACATTTCAGGAATTAATGGGCCAAACTTAGCGCCGGCGTTTCGGAGGTCATTGGGCCAAATAAAGGAGCTGTAAAACGGAGGTCATTGTGCCACTGTCCATGATTTATAAATAGCCTTGTATCTGAATTCAACAACAGATACATGTAAGCTAACGACGAAGTACATCTTTTAGCGGTACAGTGGTTCTTCTAACTTT
>NZ_CALEJS010000001.1 GCF_937898475.1 uncultured Chitinophaga sp. | reverse complement strand
GCTTTCAGGATAGCCAGTATAGCGATGATCAGCTTATCCGAACGATCCATCATCACAGCTATTCTGCTACCGCTCCTGACCTCGTTTTGTTGCACGAGATGGCTGGCCAGGCGATCAGTGATTTCATTGAGCGCCTGATAGGAGACAGCCCCACCTTCCCAAAAAAGTGCATTTCCTCTGGGACTACGTGCTGCCTGTTCCCGAAATAGGGTAACAACCGGCTGATATCCGGTATAATGTTCAGTTGTGGTATTGAAATCACTGAGCAAAAGCTGACGTTCCGTGAGTTCAATGTAATTTGCCTGGCAGATAGGACGCTCAGGGGCAGTAACAATATGCTCCAGTATATTACAGAACAGGGCAGCAAGTTTTTCTGCGCTGAAGCCTGTCTTCAGCTTCCGCGTCAACCGGATGGTTAGTGCATATTTACCCTTCGTCCGGTTGATCATAAAGTCGAGGAAAGTATTGGTCAGGTCAATTCCTCCGGCAGTATTGAATGTCTGCAGGTTTTCTATTGCCTGCGCATCTTCTTCAATAGTGCCATACACGTGAAAGTCTACATAATCAAATAGCACGTCAAAGAACGGATTGCCGCCTTGCTGTTGCTCATTATGTATCCTGGCTATCTCAAACATACTGAGCCTTTCCCTGTCTTTGAGTGAGATCAGTTGTTGATGAACGGCGGCTGCCAATTCCGCTCCCGTCTTCTGGTCATCTACGTGGATGTTGAAAGGAATGGTGTTCAGAAAGCAACCCAGTATCTTATCGCTATCCTCACTGTTTGGCCGCATATTGGTGACCAGCCCGGTGAGTATCTCCGGCTCCGAGCTTAGTATTTTTAGCAGGCAGAGGTAAGCGCTCAGGGATATGACCTTAACAGTAGTCCCCAGGCTTACAGCAAGTTGCTCCAGTTGCGAAAGCAGCTTTTTGTCCAGATGGTAGTGCAATAGCTGCAAGTCATGTTCCCTGGTAAATATATCAAGCCTATTGAAGCCCGCTAGTTGCTGTTTCCAAAAGCGGGAGGTGTCTTCATCTCTTTTATCCAGTTCATGTAGTACGATGAAGTCTTTGTAAGATATTTTGAGTGGTTCGGGAATATGCTTGCTGTCTGCTGCCAGTTTAAGATACAGGTTATTGAGCTCCGTCATAAGGAGGGCATCGCTCCATCCATCAATAATAGCGTGATGGCACTGGAACACAAATACGATTTCGTTATTACCAAGGTTGAAGGCCGCCATGCGCCATAGGGGCGCCCGGCTAACATCGAACGATTTTTTCATCTCTTCCGCCAGGAAGCGGCGCACCTGTTCTTCCTGCTGTGGCCTTTTCAAGGTAGAAAGATCATGGTATACAACATCAATGCTGACTTCTTTATACACAATCTGCGCTTCCCTGTCAAAATCACTGAGATTAAAGCCTGTTCTGAGAATAGAATGCTTTTTTGAAAGCAGTTCCAGCGCCAACCGGAACCTGTTGATATCAAATCCGGGGAACAGCCGCTGGTGCACCATTTGGTCGTGATACATACCGCTGTCCTGGTGTACCATAGAACTAAATGCCATCCCTTTCTCAATATCGCTCATGGGGTATATGTCTTCTATGTTCGCGGTATCGTTGAGTGTGGAAAGGATCTTTTCTTTTAGTGCCTCGATCTCCGCCCTGATCTCAGCTTCTTTCTGCTGTTTTTTTATCAGCAGCTGCGATCTGTCATCTTTAGTGGCAAGGGTGTTGGCAAGTAACGTTTCAATAGTAGGATGCTTATATACATCTGCCACTGGTATGTCAAGGTTCAGTTGTTTTCTGACGGCAGCCAGTACTCTCAGTATTTTGATGGAGTCTCCGCCAAGATCAAAGAAATTGTCTCTGATCCCTACTTTTTCCCTGCCTAGTATCTCCTGCCAGATGTTCGCAATCTGTTGTTCAGTATCGTTAGCAGGAGCCACATAGTTAAGGTCTCCTTCCAACCCCGCTTCCTTAAGTGCAGGCAACATTTTTTTGTCTACCTTCCCGTTGGTGCTTAAAGGAAGCACCTCCAGTTGCATGTAATGTGCCGGCAGCATATAAGCCGGTAAGCAGCTTGTAAGATGGCTGCGGATCTCCGCTACATCTATCTGCCGCTTAGCGGTAAAATAGGTTGCCAGTTCGGGCTCACCAGCAGTATTGGGAACGGTGACTACCACTGCAGTTGATATATCCGCCAGGGTTAAAATAGCATTTTCAATTTCTCCGGGTTCAATACGATACCCTTTGATCTTTACCTGTTCATCCTTCCTGCCTATGTATTGTATCTCACCTTGTGGCAGCCATCTTCCCAGGTCGCCGGTCCGGTACATAAGGCTGCCTGGCCTGTATTGATTAGCAATAAACTTCTGCGCAGTAAGCTCGGGGTTATTGAGATATTGCTTAGC